>NZ_JAMZEA010000006.1 GCF_024172125.1 Actinomadura rupiterrae | reverse complement strand
CCTGGCACGAGCGTGAGGCCCCGGGCATGTGTGAGGCTCCGGCGTCTACGCGCCCGCTCCGCGAGGTCCGGGTGTGTGTGAGGCTCCGGCGTGTGCGCAAGCTTCAGCGCGAGGCCGGAGCGGGCGTGAGGCCCGGGCGCGTGAACGCGAGGCACTGCGCGTGTGCGGGCCCGAGCGCTTGCGCGCGTCCTCAGCACGTACGTGAGGCCTCGGCGGGCGCGCAAGGCCCCGCGCGCGTGAGAGGCCTGGTGTGTGCAAGCCCCCAGCGCGTGCGCGGCTTGGGCGCGTGCGTGAGGGTCCCCGCGCGAGCGAAAGCGCCAGTACGTGCGCAAGGATCCAGCGTGTGCAGGCCCCGGCGCGTACGCAAGCCCGGCGCGTGTGTGATGTTCCGGCGTGTGTGTGAGGCCCCAGTACATGTGCGGCCTGGCGCGTGTGTGAGGTTTTGGTGCGAGCTTGGGCGGGCGCCTCTGTGCCGTCCCGACGTGTGTGAGGCCCCGCGCGTGCGCGAGCCCCCGGCGCGCGTGTGAGGCCGGCGGACATGTGAGGCCCGGCGGACGTGCGAGGCCCTGCGAGCGCGTGCCCCCGGCACGTAAGCAAGCCCCCCGGTGCGTGTGCAAGGCCCAGCGCGTGCGCGGCCTGGGCACGTGGGCCTCCGCACGTGTGTGAGGCACCGCGCATGCGCGAGGCCCGAGCGCGTGTGAGGCCCTCGGCGTGTGCGCAGTCTCCAGCGCCTGTGCGAGGCGGCAGTGCGAGCTTGTGGGCTCGCGCATACGCAGGCCTTGGCCGATGAGTGAGGGCTGGGGGCGTGGGTGAAGGGGCGGTGTGGGGGTGAGGGGCAAGTGTTTTGTTAGGGGGTGGTGTGGTTGTGAGATATTGAAGTTTGTGTGAAGGGGGGTTGGGTTTGTTAGAGGGTGTTACTTGAGTGAAGAGGGGGTGCTTGTGGGATGGGGTGTTGGGTGGGGGGTGGGTTGCGCGCGCGTGGGTGCGGGCGCGGGGGCGTTGGGGTTTGGGGGCGGCGAAACGTGGTGGGGGACGGGGCGTCCGGTGCTGGTCAGTTGGTTAACGCGGCGTTGACCCTGCGAGGAGGCTTGCGGATTCTGTCCGTACCGAGCCACGGGGAGCACGATCGGTTAGGGGTGACCGCAGTGAAAGTGCTGATCACAGGGGGAGCGGGGTTCATCGGGAGCACGATCGCGTCGGCCTTCGCCGAGCGCGGCGCCACGCCGGTCGTGCTCGACAGCCTGGTCACCGGACGGACGGAGTTCACGGCCGGGAAGGTCTTCTACCGCGGCGACATCGGGGACGGCGTGCTGGTGGACCGGATCTTCGCCGAGCATCCGGACATCGCCGCCGCGGTGCACTGCGCGGCGCTGATCGTCGTGCCGGACTCGGTGCGCGACCCGTCCCGCTACTACCGCGTGAACCTCACGCGGACGCTGGAGTTCGCCGAGCACCTGCGGCGCAACCACTGCGACCGGATGGTGTTCGCGTCCACGGCGGGCATGTACCGGCCGTCCCCGGACCTGTCGGTCACCGAGGCGTCCGAGCTCGACCCGCGCAACCCCTATACGCGCTCGAAGGCGATGGCGGAGGCGGCGCTGCGCGACCTGGCCGGGGCCTACGGGCTGCGCGTGGTGTCGCTGCGCTACCTGAACCCGATCGGCGCGGACCCGAAGATGCGCACGGGCCTGCAGTCGGGGAAGCCCACGCATGCGCTCGGCAAGATGATCGAGTCGTACGAGACGGGCGTGCCGTTCAAGATCACGGGTGTGGAGTGGCCGACCCGCGACGGGACGGCCATCCGCGACTACATCCACGTCTGGGACATCGCGCGCGCCTTCGTCACCGCCGTGGAACGTTTCGACGCGATCGTCCCGCCCGCCGCCGGAACTCCGCCCGCGCGCCTGGCCGGTGCCCCGTCCGCAGGTCCGGCTGGTGCTCTGCCTGCGTCCGATGCCGTGGCCTCACCCGCACGCTTGGCCGGCGCCCCGGCCGCGAGTACGCCTGGTGCTGCTTATCAGGTTGTGAATTTGGGGACTGGGGACGGGACGACCGTTCGGGAGTTGGTCGAGGCGTTTCGGGCGGTCGTCGGGGACGGGTTGGTTGTGGAGGAGGCGGCGGCGCGGCCGGGGGACGTGGTCGGGGCGTTCGTGGATCCGGCTAAGGCTTGGGAGGTTCTCGGCTGGAGGCCGGAGTTCACGATCGGCGATGCCATTCGGCACTCGCTTCAGTGGGCCGAGCATCGTCGACGTCTGGACGTCGTCGCCTGACCGGCGTCTGGCGGCAGCCGTCCGGCCCGCCGTCTGGCGGTCGTCTGGTCGGCGCATGGCTAGGTTCGTCGCTGGAGGGTGATTGGGAAGGTGGTTACGCCGCGGACGAAGGCGTTGCGGAGGATGCGCGGGCCTTCGAGGTCGGCATGCGCGGCCGATCCCACCCGGGCCACGAACTCCTCGAAGAAGATTCGCAGTTCGAGCCGGGCCAGGGACGCGCCGAGGCAGAAGTGGGGGCCGAAACCGAACGCGACGTGGTCGCCTGGCGGGCGGGTGACGTCCAGCTCGTCCGGACGGTCGAACACCGCCTCGTCGCGGTTCGCCGAGCCGTACATGAGGACGACCTGCTGCCCGGCCGGGACGGTCACGCCGGCGATCTCGGCGTCGCGGTCCGCAGTGCGGCACATGTTGAGGATCGGCGTCGTCCACCGGACGAACTCCTCGACCGCGCCGGGGATCAGGCCGGGGTCCTCGCGCAGCAGCCGCCACTGGTCCGGGTGCCGGATGAGCGCGTCGATCGCGGTCGCGATCACCGTCCGGGTCGTCTCCGCGCCGCCGACGAGCAGGAGCAGCGCCTCGTGCGCGAGGTGCTCGTCGTCGTAGCGGGGGCAGCCGCCGCCCGCGTTCGCCCAGAGGGTGAGCAGGTCGGAGGTCGGGCATTCGCGGCGGTCCCGGGCCATCTCCAGGACGGCCATGGCGAACTCGCCGACGGCGACGGTCGCCTCGTGCGTGACGTAGCGCTGCCCGCCGCCCGCGTAGACGGCCGTCGCCGACAGTGCGCGAGCTTCGGCCACGCCTCCTCGGGGAAGCCGAGCAGCCAGCCGATCACGCGGGCGGGCAGGGGCGCGGCGAGCGTCTCCACGGCGTCCGATGTGCCCTGGTCGAGGGCGTTCTCGATGCAGTCCACGGCGGTCGCGCGGATCCGGTCCGCGTAGCGGGCCACGCCGCGCGGGGTGAACCGCTGGTAGACCAGGCGGCGGCGCTGGGCGTGCTCCGGGTCGTCCACTCCGATCATGGACGGGTCGGAGGCGAGCTGCGGCCGGGTACCCCGCCGCCGTTCCGCCACAACTTCGGGTCGCGTTCGACGGCGAAGACGTCGGCGTGCCGGGGACACGCCCCACAGCCCGTTCGCCTCGTCGTGGTAGACCGGCGCCTCCGCGCGCAGCCACTTGTAAACCGACCAGGGGTCGGTCGCGTACATCTCGCCGTCGAGCAGGTCCACGTTCATGCCCGGCCTCCTCGGTCTGCTCGGTCCACGTTCATGACCGGCCTCCTCGGTCCGCTCGGTCCGCGTTCATGACCGGCCGCCTCGGCCCGCGAGGCCGCCTCGGACGAGCCGTCCGGGAAGCTCGCCGGTGGGTTCGCCGTCCGCGAAGGTCTGGACGCCGCGGACGAAGGTGGCGAGGTACCCGTCCGCCCGCTGGACGATGCGGCGGCCCCCGGCGGGCAGGTCGTACCGCACCTCGGGACGCCGCAACGCGACGGTGTCCAGATCGATGAGGTTGAGGTCGGCCCGCATGCCGGGCGCGATGACACCGCGGTCGGCCAGCCCGTACAGGCGGGCGGTGTCGCGGGTCATCATCGGACGACGTGCTCGACGGGCAGGCGCTCGCCGCGGCTCCGGTCCCGCGCCCAGTGGCTCAGCATCGTCGTGGGCAGGGACGCGTCGCAGATGAAACCGCAGTGCGCGCCGCCGTCGCCTAGGCCGAGGACGGCGCGCGGGTGCGTCAGCATTTCGCGCTGTGCGTCCAGGTTGAAATCGGAGTAGTTGAGTAGCGGCATCATCAGGACGTTGCGTCCGTCGTCCTCCAGCAGCTCGTCATAGAGCAGCTCCATAGGGTCGCGTCCGGATGCTGCGGCGCGTGCTGCAACGGACGTGTCGGGGTGCGGCTCGTAGTCGGGGTTGCGTTCCGCCAGGGGGAACAGCCGCTCGGGGAAGCCGCGGACCATCGCGGCGAGGATGTCCTCCTGTTCCGGACGTTCGGCCAGGATCCGAGCCTTCATCTCGGGGTCCCTCATGCGCGCGACGCGTTCGGCCCTCGGCAGTAGTGCCATCTCCACATAGGACGGGTGGTCGCCGAACGCATGGAGCGAGTCAAGGCAGATGAGCATCCCGAACGGACGGGACGCGACCTGTGGGAACAGCATCGCCTCGGCATCGGACGCGGACATTTCCAAGAGTTCGCGCCACAACTCCGGGACGGCATCGATCTGTAGGAGAGCGAACGAGACGGGCCGTCCGATGGCTTGGAGAGCCGCCGCATCCAGGCGACCTCCTGCGCGGGCGCGTTCACGTCCTCGCCCCGCCGCTCCTGCGGGAGCCAACTCGTACACGCCGCGTCCGAGCTCGCGGCAGGGCTTCGCCTATGCCGAACAGCTCGTCCTCGGCGGCGAAGGTGCCCGGCACGTACTCGCCGTCGATGGCCTTGTGCGTGAGCGTCCGCGATGTGGAGTAAGCCGAGCGCGCCCGCCGCGACGCCCTCCTTCACGATCGCCTTCATCGCGGCGATGTCGGCGGCGTCCGCGGGTTCGTTGCGCGCTCCGCGCTCGCCCATCACGTACGCGCGGACGGCGCCGTGCGGCACCTGCGTGCCGAGGTCCATCGTGAAGGCGCGGCGGCCCAGCGCGTCCAGGAACTCGGGGAAGGACTCCCACTCCCACGCGATGCCCTCGGCGAGCGCGCTGCCCGGGAATGTCCTCCACGCCCTCCATCAGCCCGATCAGCCAGTCGCGCCGGTGCGGCTGGGCGGGCGCGAACCCGACGCCGCAGTTTGCCCATGACGGCGGTCGTCACGCCGTGCAGGGAGGACGGCGCGAGCACCGGATCCCAGGTCGCCTGCCCGTCGTAGTGCGTGTGGACGTCCCACGAAGCCGGGCGTGAGGGCCGCGCCGCCCGCGTCGACCGTGCGCCGGGCGCGGCCGGAGACCGTCCCGACCTCGGTGATCCTCCCGTCGGCCGCGGCGACGTCGGCCGCGCGCGGCGGCGCGGCCCGTCCCGTCGACGACCAGCGCGTCCCCTGATGACGAGATCGTTCATGGTGCCTCCCCGCGCAGTTGCCTCGGAACCTCGGCGTAGTGCTCGGCGTCTCCGCGCTGTGCCTCGGTGTCTTCGTGCAGTGCCTCGAGACCTCCGTGCAGTGCCTCGAGACCTCCGCACAGTTCCTCGGGACCTCCGCGTTGTGCTTCGAGACCTCCGCGCGGTGCTTCGGGGTCTTCGCGCGGTGCCTCGGGGGCGCCGCGGAGTGCCTCGGGGCCGAACATGGGCTCGAACATGGCGCGGTAGTCGGGGCCGCGCCGCAGGTGGTGGCCGCCGTCCACGTTGATGACCTGGCCGGTGATCCAGGACGACTCGGCCCCGCGAGGAACCGCGCGGCCTCGGCGATGTCCTCGGGCTCGCCGGTGCGGGAGATCGGCATGCAGGCGAGGTAGTCGTCCAGGATCGGCCCGGCGTCGGCGATGCCCGCGACCAGTTCGGTGCGGACGAGCCCGGGCCGGATGCCGTTCACGCGGACGCCCGCGCCGCCCAGCTCGTCCGCCGCGAGCCTGACGAGGTGGTCGACGGCCGCCTTGGACGGCCCGTACGCGCCGAACCACCGGTGGGTGTTGGACGACGCGATGGACGAGATCGCGACGAACGCGCCGCCGCCGTCGCGCGCCATCCGCCGGCGCGTGCTTGAGCGTGAGCATCGTGCCGGTCGCGTTCAGCTCGAACGTCCGGCGCCAGGCGTCCGCGTCGAGCCCCTGGATCGGGCCGATCGAGGTCGAGCCGCCCGCGCTGTGCACGACCGCGCGCAGCGGGGCGTCCCGCGCGGCCTGCTCGACCGCGGCGGCGATCGCGTCCTCGTCGGTGACGTCGGCGACGGCGTACGGCAGGCCGGCTCGTTTCAGCTTGGCCTCGGTCCGGCCGCAGACCGTGACGCGCGCGCCGTCGGCGGCGAGCCGGCGGGCGCAGGCGAGGCCGATGCCGCTGCCTCCCCCGGTGACCAGTGCGGACGTGCCTTCCAGCGATGCCATCGCGCCTCCCAGAGCGGCCCGGGTGATGGAATGAGACGTGAGGCTAGGCTAAACGTCCGAACCAAGCGATTGGTAGGTCAGAGTTCCGCTCACCGGGGAGGCCAGGTGGAGGATTTCGACGGGCGCGTCGCCGTCGTGACCGGCGCGGGCAGCGGCATCGGCCGCGCGCTCGCGGAGCGGTTCGCGGCCGAGGGCATGCGCCTCGCGATCGCCGACATCGAGAAGGACGCGCTGGACGCCGTCCGCCGCTCCCTCGCCGCACGCGGTACGGAAGGTGATCGCGCAGGTCGTGGACGTGGGCGACGAGGAGGCCGTGCACGCCTTCGCCGACCGCGTCCTTCGACGGCTTCGGGGCCGTCCACGTGCTGTGCAACAACGCGGGGGTCTTCAACGGCTGCCAGATCTGGTCGCGTCCCGCGCGCGACTTCGCGTGGGCGCTCCAGGTCAACTTCTGGGGCGTGCTGCACGGGATCCAGGCGTTCGTCCCGCGGATGATCGAGGGCGGCGACGAGGGGCACATCGTGACCACCTCGTCCGTCGCGGGCCTGTTCGCCGCGCCGTTCTCCGGCCCGTACTCCGTCTCGAAGTTCGCCGCCTACGCCGCGACCGAGTGCCTCGGGCACGAGCTGGTCGTCTCCGGCTCCCGGCTGCGCGCCTCGGTCCTGTGCCCGGGCGGGGTCGCCACCCCGCATCCATCAGTCGGAACGCAACCGTCCGGCGTCGGCGCGGACCGAGCCGTCCGACGACCAGGCGTTCGTCGAGCAGGTCATCGCGGACACCGTCGCGGCCGGGATCGCGCCGGAAGCGGTCGCGGAGCAGGTCGTGGACGCCGTCCGGACGCAGCGGTTCCTGGTGCTGACGCATGACGCGTACCGGCCCGGGCTCGCCGCCCGCGCCGCCGCGCTCGCGTCCGGCGAGCTGCCTCCACTGCCCGACTACGAAACCCGTGACTGACCGCCTCTGCTGCCCGACTACGAAAGCCGTGACTGACCGCCTCCGCTTCCGACTGCGAAACCCGTGACTGACCGCTCCGCTTCCGACTGCGAAAGCCGTGACCGAGGGTCTCGATTCGAACGCGCGCCCCGTGGGACAGGCGGATCTGCGGGACAATGGGAGCGTCATCCCGAGGAGGCGCGTTGAGCGGCAGTGTGAGTGGCGGCGTCCGGATCACCGTCACCAGGACGTTGACGAAGGACCAGCAGGCCCGCCGGGAGCGGCTGCTGGAGGCCGCGCGCGAGCTGGCGGACGAGGGCGGCTACGGAGCCGTCACGATGCACGACGTCGCCGACCGCGCCGGCGTGGCCCGCGCCACGGTGTACCGGTACTTCGCGACCAAGGACCACCTGCTCACCGAGGTCGCCGCGGCCTGGGCGCACCGGGTGACCGCCGACATCGACGCGCTCGCCGTCGGCGACACCCCCACCGAGCGGCTCACCTCGCTGCTGGAGCGGATCGTGGAGATCGCGTCCGGTGAGCTGACCCTCACCTCGGCGATCATCCAGGCCGTCACCTCGGACGACCCGTCGGTCGAGGACGCCCGGACGGTGCTGTTCCTGTTCGTCCGGGACCGGCTGTCCGCGGCGATCGGCGACCCGGTGCCCGACCGGGACGCGGTCGAGATCGTCCTCGGCCACACGCTGCTCGCCGCGCTGGTCGCGCTGACCTCGCTGCGGCGGCCGCTCGAAGAGGTCACCTACATGGTCCGGACGTCCGGACGGCTCGTCCTGGCCGGAGCCCTCGCGACCGAGGCCCAGGCCGCGTCCTGAGCGTGGTCCACGGAGTGTCCGGCTGATTGGTCCTGTCGCGCGCGCACGAGCGCGCCCTACGGTGCCGGGATGAGCAACCCGTGGCTGTTCCTGCTGGCGGCGACCACCCTGATCGCCATCCCCGGCCCGAACCACCTCTACATCGTCACGCGCAGCATCGCGGACGGACGCCGCGCAGGCGTCGTCTCCGCGCTGGGCGTGGAGTGCGCGACGCTGGTGCACGTCGCGCTCGCGGCGGCCGGGCTGTCGGCGCTGATCGCCGCGTCCGCGACCGCGTTCTCCGTGCTGCGCTACGCGGGCGCGGCCTACCTGCTGTACCTCGCCGTCCGGACGCTGCGGTCCCGCGACGAGCTGAGCGAGGTCCGCGTCGCGCCCGCCTCGCTGCGCCGCGTCTTCCTGGACGGCCTGCTCGTCAACCTGTTCAAACCGAAGGTCGTGCTGTTCTTCCTGGCCTTCCTGCCGCAGTTCGTAGACCGCGCGGCAGGCGCCGTCCCGCTCCAGATCGCCGTCATGGGCCTGACCGTCGGTGCGATCGGCCTGCTCAGCGACACCGTGTACGCGGTCGCAGCCGGCTCGATCGGCAGCTGGCTCCGCGCACGCCCGGTGTTCCGCCGCCGCCAGCGCTACGCCACCGGCCTGATCTACCTAGGCCTAGGTGCAGCAGCCGCCCTCGCCACCCCCTCCACCCGCACCCGCTAGCCGAGGCGGAGGAGGCGCTGGACGATGGACGGCTTGTGTAGGGGGCGGTCCAGTGTTAGCGGGATGCGGGCTGAACCGGCCGTCAGGGTGCCGACCTTGGCGTTCTGGGGGGCGGAGCCGGGTGGGTTGCCGGCGACGCCGTACGGGACGGTCAGGCCGGGCCAGCCGACGACGGTGACGGGCTTGGCCGCGCGCAGCGGGGTGTGGCCGCCGAGGCCGTCGTCCACCTGCGCGACGCGGCTCCCGGACGGCGCGACCGTCGCGGCGACCAGGGCGTTTCCGGCAGCGGCGACCAGCGGCTGCGCGGCGGAGATCGCGCCCATCGCGCTCGGCGACGGCTGGTTCATGACCGCGCCGAGGATCAGCGTCTCCACCCCGCCGACCTGGCGGCGCGCGGCGAACACGAAGTTGCCGCCGGCCTTGTCGGTGTAGCCGGTCTTGCCGCCGACCACGCCGTACTGCCCGAGCAGGATGTTGCCCGCGTTGCGCGGCTTGCCGCCGCCGTCCGGCACGAACTCGCGCAGCGCGACCGACTCGGCGAAGCCGGGCAGCCGCATCGCCGCGCGCAGCAGCTTGACCTGGTCGGCGGCCGTGCTGACGGTCGCCGAGTCGTAGCCGCTCGGGTCGGTGTAGGTGGTGCTGGTCATGCCGAGCGAGCGCGCCGCCTCGTTCATCTTCTGGACGAACGCCTGGTCCGAGCCTGCGTCCCAGCGGGCCAGCTCGTGCGCGACGTCGTTCGCGGAGATGACCAGCAGCGCTTCGAGGGCCTTGCGCTCGGTGAGCCGCTGGTTCGGCGTGATGCCGAGCAGCGACTCGCCGCGCTTCTTGCGGTCCGCGACCTCGGCCGCGCCCTGCGGCGTGACCGTGAACGACGGCCCGTCCTCGCCGCTGCGCAGCGCCTTGTCGTGCAGGACCACGTACGCCGTCATGACCTTGGCGACGCTGGCCGTGGGCGTCGGCGTCGCCGCGCCGGACGAGCCCATCGTGCCCAGGCCGTCCACGTACACGGTCGCCTGCCCGGCGTTCGGCCACGGCAGGCTCGGCTTCTGCCCGCCGAACGTGTGGCTGGACGCGGACATCGACAGCGCCAGGGACGGCTCCGGCACCGGCCGCACGAGCTGCCCGGCCACCACACCGGCGACCAGGACGAGGACGGCCACAAGCCCGATCACGAGCCCGCGCTTGCCGCGCTTCGGCTCCTCCTCGTACGCGGGCGCGTCCGTCCGGGGTGCCTGCGCTTGGGGCTGCGCCTGCGGCTGGGCCGCCACGGCGAACTGGGACGGGTTCAGCGGCGCGTCCATGCGGGTGACGTCGGCGTCCCAGGTCTGCGCCTGGGCCTGGGCGCGCGCCTGCGCCTCGGCCTGCGCCTGAGCGCTGAACCGCGGCACGATCGGCCGATCCACACTCCCCAGCGGCCCGGCCGGAGCCGGACCAGGCCCTGCAGGCCCGGCGGACGCCGGGGAGGGCGCCGAGGGCCCGGCCTGATGCGGTCCGCTCGTCCGAGGCGGCACCTGGTGCTGCCCACTGGTTCGGGGCGTGGCTGGGTGCTGCCCGCTCGTCCGGGGCGTGGCCGGGGGCTGGCCGTTCGTCTGGGGCGCGACGGGGTGCTGGCCGCTGGTCCGAGGCGCCGCCTGGTGCTGGCCGCTGGACCGAGGGGCGACCTGCTGCTGCTCGTGCGCGCGCGGGGCCTGCTGCTCGGGCGGGCGCGGGGCGTTCGGGTGCTGGCCGCTCGTCTGGGGCGTGCCCTGCTGGGGCGCGCCGGGCTGGGGCGGGGCCTGCCGCGGGGCGTTCGGCTGGTGGCCGGCAGTCGTGGGATGGGTGCCGCTGGTGCGGGGGGTGTCGCCACCCCGTCCTGGGGTGGACGGGTGGGAGCCGCTGGTGTGGGGCGTTGTCGGGTGCGGGCCGCTGGTGCGTGGGGCGTCCTGGTCGTGCTTCTCCCGCGCGGGCGCAGGAGGCTCCGCCTTGGGGGCCTCGGGCTTCGGGGCGTCCGGCTTGCGGACGGTGGGAGCTTGTCCTCGACCGTCGGGGACGCCGAGCGGAACGGTTCGCCCTCGGCCGCCTTGGGGAGCGCGACCGTCCACTGCCCGGACGACTTGGACGCCTGGACGGGATGCGCGCCCGACTCGCGCGAGCCCTTCTCCGGCTCCGGCCTCTCGACCGGCTCCCCGCCAGGCCCCTCGACCGGTTCCCCGGCAGGCTTCTCGACCGGCTCCGCGCTCGGCTTCTCGACGTTGAATCGGGCTTAGGCTCGGCGTCGGTTTCGGCCGGGGGCTCCGGACGGGCGGGTACGGCGAACTCGATCGTCTCCGACCTGGCCGGCTCGGTCTCGTCCGGCCGGTTCTGGGCGTCGTCCGTCACGCCGCGTCCTCCTGCTAGCCCCGGGAAAGCTGAAGTGCGCGGTCGTAGGCGGACCGGAACCCCCGTTCGAGTCCCCGCGCTCATCTGGAAAGATGCGCAGGTTATCCGGAAAGTTCACTTCGTTATCAATTGGTGATCTTGAAATCGCGAACCCGGGCCGCCCGGAACGGCAAGACACCGTCGAAATCAGGCCCGACTACCCCCGGGAAGGCCGTGGTGTCCACGATGACCGCCCCGCCCGCCGTGACGGCGGACGACGCGGAGCTGATCCGCCGGTCGCACGACGATCCGGAGGCGTTCGCCGCGCTGTTCGACCGCTATGCCGGGATGCTGTTACCGCTACGTGTCCCGCCGGCTCGGCCCGGAGACCGCGAGGACCTGGTCGGCGACACGTTCCTCGCCGCGTTCGGCGGCCGGCACCGCTACGACCTGGCCCAGCCGGACGCGCGGCCCTGGCTGTTCGGCATCGTCACCAAGATCATGGCGCGGCACCACCGCCGCGAGGCCGCGCACTACCGGGCGCTGCGCCGCAGCCCCGTGGACGGTCCGGACGACGGCCCCGCCGAGCGGGTCGCCGCGGGCGTGGCGGCCTGGGAGTCGCGCACCGCGCTCGCGGCGGCGCTGGCCGCGCTGCCGCGCCGGGACCGCGACGTCCTGCTGCTGGTGGCGTGGGGCGACCTGTCCTACGAGGAGGTCGCGCGCGCTCTTGACATCCCCGTCGGCACCGTCCGGTCGCGGCTGAACCGGGCGCGGCGCAAGGTGCGCGCCGCGCTCGGCGGCGTCGACCCGACCGCCGTCGATCCGGCCGCTGAGGAGGGCTGAGCCGTGGGACGACCTCACACGAACGACCTACGCCCGACCGAGTGCTCCGACGACGTCACCCACCACGCCGTCACCGGCCCTGACCTGGAGCTTCTCCGGCTGCCGATCGCACGCCGATCATCAACTCGCGGCTGTACGTGCTGCGCCGCGAGGCCGACGGCACCTGGGCGGCCTGCGACGTGGACGAGGTCGGCGAGCTGTTCGTCGGCGGGATCTGCGTCGGACGCGGCTACCTCGGCGACCCCGACCGCACCCGCGCCGCCTTCTTCCAGGACCCGTTCGAGGACTTCCGCGACCCGTCCGACCACTCCCGGAACCCGTCCGCGGGCCCCCGGAGCCCGTCCGAGGAGTCGCCCACGGGCCGGCTCTACCGGACCGGCGACGCGGTGAAGCTGCTCCCGGCGGGCGCCGGCGGCGAGGACCGGCCCGTCCTGCAGTACCTCGGCCGGGTCGACCGGCAGGTGAAGATCGCCGGGGTGCGGATGGAGCTGGGCGAGATCGAGGCGGTGCTCCAGCGCCATCCGGGGGTGGGCGCGGCGGCGGTCGTGGTCCACGAGTTCGATTACTCGGGGTAGTCGCCCCGGCTCGTTTCGGTCGTGAACCATTGTCACATCCCGCGCGTCCGCGTTCACCCAGCGAACGCTCAGCGGCGGAGTTTTGTCACCTTGGTTAGTGATTGCAGTGGTCAAGTTATGCTTTCGGGGGGATTGCGGGGCATGTGACGGGCTGGTTAACTGAGCCCCTGCTACTCCTGAGTAGAGGTGCGGGTCGAGGGGTCCTCGGCACCGGGCGAAAGCAGCGGCGCTCCCGTCCGGACACGCGGTCGGGGCTCCCGGTGACAGACGTGTCCCGCCACGGCCGGGCGCGCGGCCGGGCGAGACGTTCCGAAGGGGCTGGGGGAAAGGGGAACGGCGCCACCCGACGGTTTTGTTGTTTCAACGCTTTTCGCATTCGCGTGGCTTCCCGGCATGGGCGTGCGTCCGTGCCGCCCGGGGAGCGCCGACCCCCTTCGACCGGGAAAGTTCCACTGAATGTCCCCCAGCGAGTTCGTTCCTCTTTCGGCCGCGCAGCAGAGCGTCTGGTACGCCCAGCAGCTGAATCCCGAGGTGCCGATCTGCATCGCGCAGTACATCGAGATCGAGGGGCCGCTCGAACCGGCGCTGTTCGAACGCATCGGGCGTCTGGCGACGCACGAGTTCCCGGGTATGCAGATCCGCTTGGCCGAACGCGACGGGCTGCCGTTCCAGACCATTGCCGAGGACGCGCACGCCGACATTCCCACGCTCGACTTCTCGGCCGAGCCCGACCCGCGCGAGGCGGCCGACGCCTGGATCCGCGCCGACATGGCCACCCCGATGGACCTGTACGGCGACTTCCTCTACACGCTGCGGGTGCTGCGCCTCGGCCCCGAGCTGCACCGCTGGTACCTGCGCGCGCACCACGTCGCGGTCGACGGCTTCGCCGGGTCCATGGTCAACGCCCGGATGGCCGAGCTGTACAACCTGCTGGTCGCGGGCGGCGAGTACGAGCCGCGCGAGCGCGGCGACTTCCGCGCGCTGCTCGCCGAGGACGCCGCCTACCGCGAGTCCGAGCGGTTCGCGCAGGACCGCGCCTACTGGACGGAGCGGTTCGCCGACCTGCCCGAGGTCGTGACCTTCACCTCGCGGACCGCGCCGCCGACGATGGACTTCCTGCGCAGCACCACCACCCTGGACGCGGCGGTCAGCTCGGAGCTGGCCGCCGGCGCCCGCCGCCTGCGCACCGCCACGCCCGGCATGGCGATCGCCGCGACCGCCGCGTACATGGCCCGCGTCACCGGCACCGAGGAGGTCGTGCTCGGCCTCGCGGTCACCGGCCGCACCACCGAGCTGGCCCGGACGACGCCGACGATGATGTCCAACATCGTCCCGCTGCGGGTGACCGTCGACCCGGACCTGTCCGTCGAGGAACTGACCCGCTCGGTGTCCCGGGCGACCGCGCGGGCGCTGCGGCACCAGCGCTACCGGGTCGAGGACCTGCGCCGCGACCTGGGCCTGCTCGCCGACGGGCGGCGCCTGTACGGCGCGATCGTCAACATCATGCCGTTCGACTACACGGCGGACTTCGCGGGCAGCCTCGCCACCGCGCACGCCCTCGCGCTCGGCCTGACCGAGGACATCGCGTTCAACATCCACGACGGCCTGGACGGGCGCGGCACCCGCATCGACCTGGACGGCCACCCGGCGCTGTACTCGTCCGAGGAGATCGCCGCGCACCACGAGCGGCACGTCCGGTTCCTGCGCACGCTGGCCGCCGCCGACCCCGCCACCCGGATCGGCGACCTGCCGCTGCTGTCGGACGGCGAGCGCGAGGCCGTCCTCACCCGCTGGAACGGGCCCGAGACCGGACGTCCCGCCGCCACCATCACCGAGATCTTCGCGGAGCGGGTCGCCGACGCGCCCGACGCGCCCGCCCTGGAGACGGCCGACGGCTCGTTCCGCCTCGGCTACGCCGAGCTGGCCGCCCGCACCGACCGGCTCGCGCACCGGCTCGCCGCGCTCGGCGTCGGCCCCGAGACCCCGGTCGCGACGCTGCTGGACCGGTCGCCCGCGATCGTCGAGTCGTCCCTGGCGATCCTGAAGGCCGGCGGCCACTACGTGCCCGTCCACCACTCCTTCCCGGCCGACCGGGTGGCGTGGCTGATGCGCGACACGGGCGCGACCGTCCTGATCACCGACCGCGCGATGCTCGACCGCAACCCGTGGCTCGCCGACGCGCCCACCGCCGGGATCACCCTCCTCAACCTGGACGACCCGGCGGAAGACGCGCCCGAAGCCGCGCCCGAAGCCGCCTTCGCGGCCGTCCACCCGGACCAGCTGGCCTACGGGATCTTCACCTCCGGCTCCACGGGCCTGCCGAAGGGCGTCGGCGTCAGCCACCGCGCCGTGGTCGACTACGCGACCGACTCCCGCACCCGGCTCGTCCCCGGCGACCGGATGCTGCTGCACTCGGCGCACGCGTTCGACGCGTCCACGCTGGAGATGTGGCGGCCGCTGCTCGGCGGCGCGACGGTCGTCGTCGCCGCGCCCGGCATGATCGACGCCGACACCCTGGACCGGACGGTCCGGGACGCGGGCATCACCCACCTGTTCGCCACGACGTCCCTGTTCAACCTGGTCGCGGCCGAGCGCCCGGCCGTGTTCGCGCCGCTGCGGACGCTGGAGCTGGGCGGCGAGGCCGCGTCCGCCTCCGCGATCGCGCGCGTCCTGGACGCCTGCCCGGACACGGCCGTCCTCAACGCCTACGGCCCGACCGAGGTCACCACCTACACGACCCTCTACGACACGCGCGGCGCGGTCTCGGCGGACGACCTGTCCGTCCCGATCGGCTCGGCACTGGACGACACCCGCCTGTACGTGCTGGACCGCGCGCTGCGGCCCGTCCCGGTCGGGGTGCCCGGCGAGCTGTACGTCGCGGGCGCGGGCGTCGCGCGCGGCTACATCGAGCGGCCCGGCCTGACCGCCGCCGCGTTCGTCGCCTGCCCGTTCGGGCCGCCCGGCGACCGCATGTACCGGACCGGCGACCTGGTCCGGCTTCGCCCGGACGGCACCCTGGAGTACCTGGACCGCGCCGACCAGCAGGTCAAGATCCGCGGGTTCCGGATCGAGCTGGGCGAGATCGAGGCCGCGCTCGCCGCCCATCCGGACGTCGCGCACGCCGCCGTGGTCGCCCGTGAGGACAAGCCCGGCGCCAAGCGCCTGGTCGGCTACGTCGTCGCCGCCGGGGACGCCGAGCCCGACCCGGCCGGACTGCGGCGGTTCGTCGCGGACGCGCTGCCCGACTACATGGTCCCGGGCGCGGTGCTCGTCCTGCCGACGCTGCCGCTCACCGGCAACGGCAAGCTCGACGTCCGCGCGCTGCCCGCGCCGGAGCCGGTGGCGGGCGACCGCCCGTTCCGCGCGCCGCGCACCCCGGTCGAGACCACCCTCGCCGCGCTGTTCGCCGAGGTCCTGGACGTGGACCGGGTCGGCCTGGACGACGGGTTCTTCGACCTCGGCGGCGACTCGATCATCGCGATGCGGCTGGTGTCCCGGGCCCGCGCGGCCGGGATCGCGCTGTCGCCGCGCGATGTGTTCCAGCGCCCGACCGTGGACGAGCTGGCCGCCGTCGCGACCGCCGCCGAACCGGACACCGCCCCCGCCGCCGAGCCGGTCGGCGACGTCCCGGCGACGCCGATCATGCACTGGCTGCGGGAGCTGGGCGGGCCGGTGGCCGGTTTCCACCAGAGCGTCGTGCTGCGCACCCCGCCCCACCTGGGCGAGGACGCGCTCGCGCGGGCGCTCGGCGTCCTGCTGGAGAAGCATGACGCGCTCCGGATGACCCTCGCCGAGGACGGCTCCCTGGCGATCCCGGCCGCCGCGCCGGACGCCTCCGGGCTCGTCCGCCGCACGGACGTCCAGGGCATGAACCCCGACCAGGTCGCCGAGGCCGAGCTGGCCATCGCCCCCGACCGGCTCGACCCGGCGTCCGGCGTGAACGTCCAGCTCGTCTGGCTCGACGCCGGGGACGACCCCGGACGCCTCCTCGTCGTCGTCCACCACCTCGTCGTGGACGGCGTGTCCTGGCGCATCCTGCTGCCCGACCTCGTCACCGCCTGGGCTGGCGCGGACCCCGACCCGGCGGGGACGCCGTTCCGCGACTGGGCCCTGCGCCTGACCGCCGAGGCCGCCGACCGCATCGGCGAGCTGCCGCTGTGGCGCGGCATCCTCGACGGCCCGGACGTTCCGCTCGGCAACCGGCCGCTCGACCCGGCCCGCGACACGCACGCCACCGCCCGCTCCCTCACGGTCAACCTCGACGCCGCGACCACCCGCGCCGTCCTGACGACCGTGCCCGCCGCGATCCACGGCCGTCCGACCGACGTGCTGCTCACCGGCCTCGCCCGCGCCGTCGCGGCCTGGCGCGGCGACGCCAGCCCAGTGCTGCTCGACCTGGAGGGCCACGGCCGCGAGGATCTGTTCCCGGGTGTCGACCTGTCCCGCACGGTCGGCTGGTTCACCAGCAAGTACCCGGTGCGGCTCGACGCGTCCGCCGACCTGCGCGAGACCAAGGAGCGGCTCCGCGCGATCCCGGACAGCGGCATCGGCTTCGGCCTGCTCCGCCACCTGCACGAGGACGCCCGCGCCGAGCTGGCCGCGCTGCCCTGCCCGAAGATCGTCTTCAACTACCTCGGCCGGATGGAGACCGGCGACGGGGACTGGAGCGTCGCGTCGGTGTCCGGCGGCGCGGACGATGCGATGCCGCTCGGCCACGCCCTCGCCATCGACGCCATCGCCCCCGCCGCCTTCGGCGAGCTGTCGGTCACCTGGACCTGGGCGGACGGCATCCTCGGCGAGACCGCCGTCCGCGCGCTCGCCGACGCCTGGTTCACCGCGCTGCGCGACCTCGCCGCCGCCGGCGACGCCGGGCACACCCCGTCCGACTTCCCGCTCGTCGCCGTGGACCGCGCCGACGTCGCCGAACTCGACCGGACCTTCCCCGACCTCGCCGACGTGTGGCCGCTCGCGCCGCTCCAGCAGGGCCTCTACTTCCACGCGCTGCTCGATGCGTCCGCGACCGACGTCTACACCGGCCAGCTCGTCCTTGACTTCGACGGCGACCTGGACATCGAGGCCCTCCGGGACGCCGCGTTCGAGCTGCCCGCGCGGCACCCGTCGCTGCGCACGGCGTTCACGCAGACCGTCGCGGGGGAGCCCGTCCAGGCCGTGCTCGGTGTGGTGTCCGGCGACGAGCTGTGGCGCGAGGTCGTCGCCGACGACGCCTCGCTGCCCGCCCTGATGGACGTCGAGCGGAAGCGCAGGTTCGACCTCACCCGTCCGCCGTTGCTGCGGTTCACGCTGGTCACGCTGGGGGAGCGCCGGTACCGGCTGCTGCTCACCTTCCACCACATCGTCCTGGACGGCTGGTCCATGCCGTCCCTCGCGGGCGAGCTGCTCGCCCTCTACACCGGCGAGCTCCCGCCGCGCGCGCCCGACTACAAGGACTACCTCGGCTGGCTCGTCCGGCAGGACCGCGCCGACGCAGACACCGCCTGGTCCAAGGCCCTGGACGGCCTGCCCGGCGGGACCCTCGTCGCGCCCGGCGCGCCCGACACCCCGCCCGGACTGCCGGAGAAGATCCGCGTCCCGCTCGGCGCGGAGCTGTCCGAGGCCGTCGCCGGGACCGCGCGCCGCCTCGGCGTCACCGCCAACACCGTCGTCCAGGCCGCCTGGGGACTGCTCCTCGCCCGCCTGCTCGGACGCGATGACGTGGTGTTCGGCGCGACCGTCTCGGGCCGTCCGATGGACCTGCCCGGCGTCGAGCGGATGGTCGGCCTGTTCATCAACACGCTGCCCGTCCGGGTCCGGCTGGACGACGCTGAGACCGCCGCCGCGCTGCTCGCCCGGCTCCAGGGCGAGCAGGCCGAGCTGATCCCGTTCCACCACCACGGCCTCGGCGACCTGCACCGGCTCGCGGGCGTGCCCGCGCTCTTCGACACCATGACGGTGTTCGAGAACTACCCGCTCGACGCGTCCCTGATCGGCGCGGAGATCGGCGCGGGCACCCGGCTCGCCGGCGCTGACCTGCTCGACTCCACGCACTACCCGCTCACGCTCGACGCCGTTCCGGGTGCCGAACTCCAGCTCCGGCTCGGGTTCCGGGCCGACGTGTTCGACCGCGCCACGGCCGAGCGCCTGGTCGCGCAGCTGGTCGGGCTCGTCCGGGCGCTCGCCGAGACGCCGGACGCCCCGGTCGGGACTCTCGATCTGACCGGCGACGATGCCGCTTCGCTGCGCTCGGCGTTCGGCGCCCTCGCAGCGCAGGGGCCGTCCGCTTCCCTGGCCGCCGCGACGCGCTCGGCCGTCGCGCCGGTCAAGAAGCTCGTCGCGTACGTCGTGGCCGCGCCCGGCGCGACCCTCGACCCGGAGGAGCTGCGCGCGCACGTCCGCGAGCATCTGCCCGAGTCGATGGTCCCGGCCGCCGTGGTGATCATGGACGAGCTGCCGCTCACCCCGAACGGCAAGGTCGACACCAAGGCGCTGCCCAAACCGGTGCTGACCGTCCCGCTGCGCGAGTACCGGGCGCCGCGCGACGGCCGAGAGACCGCCGTCGCCGCGATCTTCGCCGAGCTGCTCGGCGTGGACCGCGCCGGGCTCGACGACGACTTCTTCGACCTCGGCGGCGACTCGCTCATCGCGATGCGCGTGGTCAGCCGGGTGCGGCGGGCGCTCGGCGCCGAGCTGCCCGTGCGGGCGCTGTTCGAGCACCCGACCGTCGAGGCGCTCGCCGCCCGGATCGGTTCGGGGGACGGCGAGCCGTCCCGGGCCGCGCTCGTCCGCCGACCGCGTCCGGAGATCGTGCCTCTGTCTTACGGTCAGCAGCGGCTCTGGTTCCTGAACCGGTTCGAGGGGCCGTCCGCGACGTACAACATGCCTGTTGCGCTGCGGATCCAGGGCGCACTGGACGAGTCGGTGCTGCGTCTTGCCCTTGCGGACGTCGTCGGACGGCACGAGTCGCTGCGGACCGTCCTGCCGGACGTCGATGGCGTTCCGCGCCAGCATGTTCTTGCCGTTGAGGACGCGACGCCTGAGCTGGTGGTCGTGGAGACGACCGAAGCCGAGCTGCCTCTCCGGCTGGGGATGGCCGCCGGGCACGCCTTCGACATCTCGGCCGAGGCTCCGCTGCGGGCCTCGCTGTTCCGGCTCGCGCCCGACGAGCACGTGGTGCTGCTGCTGATGCACCACATCGCGGGTGATGGCTGGTCGATGGCTCCGCTCGCGCGCGACTTGCTGACGGCATACGCGTCGCGGGTTTCCGGGGATGCGCCCTCGTGGGCTCCGCTGCCCGTGCAGTACGCCGATTACACGCTCTGGATGCGGGAACTGCTCGGCTCGGAGGACGACCCGTCCTCGCTGGTCGCGGGGCAGATCGCGTACTGGAAGGCGGCGCTGGCCGGTCTGCCGGAGGAGCTGTCGCTTCCTGCTGACCGTCCGCGGCCTGCCGAGGCGTCCTACCGGGGCGGGACGACCCGCTTCACCCTGCCGCCTGCGACGCACGAAGCGCTGCTCGGCCTGGCCCGCTCGACCGGGGCGAGCCCCTTCATGGTCGCGCAGGCCGCGTTCGCCGCGCTGCTCTCGCGCCTCGGCGCCGGGACGGACGTCCCGATCGGCTCGCCCATCGCGGGCCGGACCGACGAGGCTCTGGACGATCTGGTCGGCATGTTCGTCAACATGCTCGTCTTCCGGACCGACACGTCCGGGAACCCGTCGTTCCGCGAGCTGGTCGGGCGCGTCCGCGAGACCGACTTGGGTGCGTATGCCCATCAGGACGTCCCGTTCGAGCGGCTCGTCGAAGTGCTGAACCCGCCGCGCCACCTGGGCCGCCACCCGCTGTTCCAGGTCGGGCTGACCTTCCAGAACAACCCGGAGGCGCGGATCGAGCTGCCCGGCTTCACCGCCGCGCCCGAACCGCTCAACGCCGGCGTCTCCCGGTTCGACCTGCTCATGGTGCTGACCGAGAGGACCGCCGCGGACGGCTCCCCGGCCGGAATCGACGGCGAGCTGGAGTTCGCGCTCGACCTGTACGACCCGGCGACCGCCGCCACGCTGGCGTCCCGCTTCTCCCGCTTCCTCACCGAGCTTCTCGCCACCCCGGACGCCCGCGTCGGCGAGGTCGACGTGCTCGACCCGGCCGAACGCCGCACGATCCTGGACACCTGGGCAGGCGGCTCGGCTCCGGTGGCCGAGCGGGCGACGATTCCTGCGTTGTTCGAGGCGCAGGCGGCTGCTCGTCCTGATGCCGTGGCGGTGTCGTTCGAGGGTCGTTCGTGGACGTATGCCGAGGTCAACGCGGCAGCGAACCGCCTCGCCCGTCACCTGGCCGCGCAGGGCGTCGGCCCGGAGCAGTTCGTCGCGCTGTCGTTCCCGCGCTCGGCCGACCTGGTGATCGCGATCTTGGCCGTCCTGAAGACCGGCGCGGCCTACGTTCCGATCGACCCGGACTACCCGGCCGACCGAATCGCCTACATGGTCGAGGACGCTTCGCCTGTCCTGACCCTCAGCAGCATCGAGGTCGACGGGGACCACTCGTCCGAGAACCTGGATGTCGCGATCTCGCCGGACAACCCGGCGTATGTGATCTACACGTCCGGTTCGACGGGCCGTCCGAAGGGTGTGGTCGTTCCGCATCAGAACGTGGTGCGGCTGCTGCGTTCCACGGAAGCGTGGTTCTCCTTCGGCCCGGACGATGTCTGGACGCTGTTCCACTCCTACGCGTTCGACTTCACCGTCTGGGAGCTGTGGGGATCGCTGCTGCACGGCGGCCGTCTCGTCGTCGTTCCGTATCTGACCTCGCGTTCGCCGGATGAGTTCCTGAAGCTGCTGGCGGCCGAGCGGGTCACGGTTCTGAACCAGACACCGTCGGCGTTCTACCAGCTCATGGCCGCTGACCGGGACAACCCGGGCACCGATCTGGCGCTGCGGTACGTCATTTTCGGCGGCGAGGCACTCGAACTCGGCCGTCTCGACGACTGGTACAGCCGTCACGCGGAGAACGCTCCGACGCTGGTCAACATGTACGGGATCACGGAGACGACCGTCCACGTCTCGTACATCGAACTCGATCGGGCCTACGCGGCGACCGCGCCGGGCAGCATCATCGGCGTCGGCATCCCTGACCTGCGCGTTTACGTGCTCGATGAGCGGCTCCAGCCCGTCCCGGCCGGTGTGGTCGGCGAGCTGTACGTCGCGGGCGCGGGCTTGGCGCGCGGCTACCTGAAACGGCCGGCCCTCACCGCCGAACGCTTCATCGCCGATCCGTTCAGCCGCGAACCCGGCGCGCGCATGTACCGCACCGGCGACATCGGACGCTGGCTGAACGACGGCCGTCTCGAATACCTCGGCCGTTCCGACCAGCAGGTTCAGCTCCGCGGTTTCCGGATCGAGTTGGGCGAGATCGAGGCGGCCCTCGCCCGGAACGAGGACGTCAAGGACGCGGCCGTGGTCGTCCGGGACGAGAAGCTGATCGCCTACGCCGTCCCGGCCGCGCCCGGCACGACGCTTGACGCCGCCGACCTGCGGCGGTTCGTGAATGCAACGCTCCCGGACCACATGGTCCCGGCGACCGTCGTCACCCTGGACGCGCTGCCGCTGACCGTCAACGGCAAGCTCGACCGCAAGGCGCTTCCCGACCCCGACTTCCAGGCCAAGCCGGACTCTCGCGCGCCCCGCACGCCCGAGGAAGAGGCCCTCGCCGCGCTGTTCGCGGAAGTCCTGAACCTCCCGAAGGCCGGGATCGACGACGGGTTCTTCGACCTCGGCGGCGACTCGATCATCGCGATCCAGCTCGTCTCCCGTGCCCGCCAACAGGGTCTCGCCATCTCGCCGCGCGACGTCTTCCAGCACCAGACCGTCGCCGAGCTGGCCGCCGTCGCGCAGCCGGTAGGCGAGGACGAGCGCGTCGAGGTCGAGGAGTCCGGAGCCGGAACCGGGCCGGTCCCGGTGACGCCGATCGTCGGCTGGCTGCGCGAGCGGGTCGGCGGAGACGCCTCGCTGATCTCCGGGTTCCACCAGGCGACGCTCCTGGTCACACCGCCCGACCTGGGCCTGGACCGGCTGACGGCGGCCCTCCGGACCGTCCTCGACCACCACGACATGCTCCGCCTGACGCTCGACGTGGACGGGGACGACTGGCGGCCGGTCGTCCGTCCCGAGGGGAGCGTCAACGCGGCCGACCTGGTCTCCCGCGTGGACGTCGCGGGCCTGGACGCCGACAAGCTCCAGAAGATCGCCGCCGAGCAGGCCGCCGCCGCGCGCGACGCGCTCGACCCGGCGCGCGGCGAGGTCGCGCGGCTCGTCTGGCTGGACGCGGGCGAGGAGCGCGGGCGGCTGCTGGTCGTCCTGCACCACCTGGTCGTGGACGGCGTGTCCTGGCGGATCGTCCTGCCGGACCTGGTCGCCGCCTGGGCGGGAGTGGAGCTGGAGCCCGTCCCGACGTCGTTCCGCGGCTGGGCGCGCAAGCTCACCGCGGCCGCGTCCGACCCGTCCGTGACCGGCGACCTGGACGACTGGCTCGACATCGCGGACGGCCCGAAGCAGGATCTCGCCGACCGGCCGCTCGACCCGCGCGTGGACATCGCCGCGCGCGCCGCGTCGGTCCGGCTGACGCTGCCCGCCGAGGTGACGAGGCCGCTGCTCACCGACGTCCCGGCCGCCTACCACGGGCGCGTCAACGACGTCCTGCTGACCGGGCTCGCGCTGGCCGTGACGCACTGGCGCAGGCGGCGCGGCGGGCGCACGACCGGCGGCGTGCTGATCGACCTCGAAGGCCACGGACGCGAGGACGCCGTTCCCGGCGTGGACCTGTCCCGGACGGCCGGCTGGTTCACCGCGATCCATCCCGTCCGGCTCGACCCCGGCACCACTGACTGGGCCGAGATCGAGCGCGGCGGACCGGTCGTCGGGACGGCGCTGAAGAAGGTCAAGGAGCAGCTCCGCGCGGTTCCGGGCGGCAGCGGCCTGGGTTACGGCCTGCTGCGGTACTGCGGCGACGCCGACCAGGCGGACGAGCTGGCCGAGCTGCCGCCCGCGCAGCTCGCGTTCAACTACCTGGGCCGGGTCGAGTCCGGCGGCGACGGCGACTGGACGATCGCGCCCGAGGAGCTGCCCGCCGGCGAGGACCCGCGGATGCCGATGGCGCACGCGCTGGAGGTCAACGCCGTCACCCGCGACCTGCCGTCCGGGCCGGAGCTGACCGCCGTGTGGTCCTTCCCCGACGGCCTGCTCGACGCGGGCGACGTCCGGGACCTGGCCGAGACGTGGTTCGCGGCGCTGCGCGGCCTGGTCGCGCACGCGGCGTCCGGCGAGGCGGGCGGTTTCACCGCGTCCGACCTGCTGGTCGACCTGGACCAGAGCGAGATCGACACCCTGCAAGAGGCGTGGAGGAACAGGCAGTGAACCGGGGGGACCTTGAGGACATCCTGCCGCTGTCGCCGTTGCAGCAGGGGTTCTTCTTCCACGCCGTCCTGGACGACGCGGCGGCCGACGTCTACACCGCGCAGCTCGTCCTCGACCTGGACGGTCCGCTCGACGCCGCCGCGCTGCGCCGGTCCGCCGAGGCGCTGCTGCGCCGCCATGCCAACCTGCGCGCGGCGTTCTGGCACGAGGACCTGTCCAAACCCGTCCAGGTGATCCCGCGCTCGGTCGATCTGCCGTGGGAGGAAGCGGACGCGGCGGACGATGCCGAAGCGGACGCGATCGTCGCGCGCGAGCGGCTGCGGCCCTTCCCGCTGACCGATCCGCCGCTGCTGCGGTTCGTCCTGGTGCGGCGCGGGCCGGAGCGGCACCGGCTGATCCTGACGAACCACCACATCCTGCTGGACGGCTGGTCCACGCCCGTCCTGGCGACCGAACTGTTCCTGCTCTACGTGCAGGGCGGCGACGACACCGGCTTCCCGCGCGTCACCCCGTACAAGAACTACCTGGCCTGGCTCGCGAAGCAGGACCGCGCCGCCGCCGAGGTCGCCTGGCAGAAGGCGCTGTCCGGGCTGGACGAGCCGTCCCTCGTCGCGCCCGAGGCCGCCGGACGCCGTCCCGTCCCGCCGGGCAGCGCCGTCACCGAGCTGGAGGAGCGCTTCACCCGGAAGCTGACGCGGGTCGCGCGCCGCCACAACGCGACGCTCAACACCGTCCTGCAAGCGGCGTGGGGGATCGTCCTGGGCCGGATGCTCGGCCGCGACGACGTGGCGTTCGGCTCGACGGCCTCGGGCCGTCCGCCGGAGCTGCCTGGTGTCGAGCAGATGATCGGCCTGTTCATCAACACGCTCCCCGTGCGGGTCAGGTTCCGCCAGGACGAGCCGTTCGGCGCGCTCGTCGAGCGGCTCCAGGAGGAGCAGACCGAGCTTCTCCCGCACCACCACCTCGGCCTCACCGACATCCAGCGCGCGGCCGGGCAGGCCGGGCCGCTCTTCGACACCATGACGGTGCTGGAGAACTACCCGTTCGACCCGGCGAGCATGGACGGCTCGCTGAACGGCGTCCGGATCGCCGGTGCCGACGCCTACGACGCGACGCACTTCCCGCTGTCGCTGGTCGCCGCGCCCGGACCGGACCGGATGGCGCTGCGCCTGCACTACCGGCCCGACGTCTACACGCAGGACGTCGCCGACGCGCTGCTCGGGCGCGTCCGGCGCGTCCTGGAACGGTTCGCCGACGACCCCGAGCGCCTGATCGGCGCGTTCGACCTGGCCGGGGACGACGAGACGGCCCGCATCGCCGCCTGGAACGACACGGCCGTGACGCCGCGTCCGGGCACGGTCATCGACCTGTTCGAAGCGCAGGCCGCCCGCACACCAGACGACGTCGCGCTGGTCTGGTGCGGTCAATCGCTGACGTATGCGCAGCTGAACGAGCGCGCGAACCGGCTCGCGCACGAGCTGATCGCGCGGGGGATCGGCCCGGAGGACCGCGTAGCGCTCGTCCTGCCCCGGACGCCCGAGATCGTCGTCGCGATCCTCGGCGTCCTGAAGTCGGGCGCGGCCTACGTCCCGGTCGATCCCGAATACCCGGTCGACCGCATCGCCTCCATGCTGGAGGACGCGAACCCCGTCCTCACGCTCACGCTTGAGCATGGGGCGTTCTCGGCCGACCGCCCCTCGACCGACCCTTGGCGGGCGATCTCCCCGGCGAACGCGGCCTACGTCATCTACACGTCCGGTTCGACGGGAAGTCCCAAGGGCGTCGTCGTCCCGCACGCCGGAATCCTGAACTACTACGACGCGCACCGCGTCCGGTTCTTCGAGCCGGCGGAGGCCGAGGCCGGGCGGCGGATGCGGTTCGCGCACCTCGCGTCGTTCTCGTTCGACACCTCGTGGATGGGCCTGCTGTGGATGTTCCACGGCCACGAGCTGCACCTGATCGGCGACACCGACCGGCGCGACGTGGAGGCGTTCGCGTCCTACATCGCGGGCCACCGGATCGACCTGGTCAACACCACGCCCTCGCATTTCCAGTCGCTCCGCGAGGCCGGGCTCCTGGACGGCGAGCACCGCCCGTCGCAGCTGCTCATCGGCGGCGAGGCGATCAGCGACGCGCTCTGGGACGACCTGCGGGGCCTCGACGGCGTGACCGTCCGGAACTTCTACGGCCCGACCGAGGCGTCCGTCGACACCATGAGCGTGGTCGTCGCGGACGCGCCCCGGCCCACGGTCGGCGGCCCGCACCCCGGCGCCCGTGCCTACGTGCTCGACGCCGCGCTCCAGCCCGCGCCGGTCGGCGTCCCCGGCGAGCTGTACTTGGCGGGCGTCCAGCTCGCCCGCGGCTACCTCAACCGGACGGCCCTGACCGCCGAGCGGTTCGTCGCCGACCCTTTCGCCCCCGAGCCGGGCGCGCGCATGTACCGGACGGGCGACCTCGCACGCTGGACCTCCGGCGGCACGATCGAGTTCCTCGGCCGCGCCGACGACCAGGTCAAGATCCGCGGCTTCCGGGTGGAACTCGGCGAGATCGAGAACGTGCTGGCCCGGTTCGATGGCGTCGGGCAGGCCGTCGCCGTCGTCCGCGAGGACGCCGACGCCCCGGGCGGCAAGCGGCTCGCTGCGTACGTCGTGCCCGCGACGGTCGATGTCGCCGCGCTGCGCCGCCATGCAGCCGCGCACCTTCCCGACTACATGGTTCCGTCGCTGACCGTCCTGGACGCGCTGCCGCTGACCGTGAACGGCAAGGTCGACAAGCGCGCGCTGCCCGCACCGGAGGCCGCCTCCGCCGGGTCCGGGCGCGCGCCGCGCTCGCCGCAGGAGGAGATCCTCTGCGGGCTGTTCGCCGAGGTTCTCGGCGTCGCGCGGATCGGCGTGGACGACGGGTTCTTCGAGCTGGGCGGCGACTCGCTCACCGCGACCCGCCTGGTCAGCCGGATCCGCACGGCGCTCGGCGTGGAGCTGCCCGTCCGCGCCCTGTTCGAGGCGCCGACCGTCGCCGGGCTTTCGGCGCGGCTGGCCAGCGCCTCCGGTGCTGCGCGTCCTGCGCTGGTTTCGGCAGATCGTCCGGACGTCCTGCCGCTCTCGTACGCGCAGCAGCGGCTCTGGTTCCTCAACCGGTTCGACGGGCCGTCCGCGACGTTCAACATGCCCGTCGCGCTGCGGCTCCAGGGCCCGCTCGACCCGTCCGCGCTGGAAGCGGCGCTGGCCGACGCCGTCACCCGGCACGAGTCCCTCCGGACGATCTTCCCGGACGTCGCGGGCACGCCCCGCCAGCTGGTCCTGGACCCGGCAGCCGCCCGCCCGCGCATGCCGATCACCGACACATCCCCGTCCGCGCTGCCGCTCGCGCTGGCCGCGATCGTCGGGCAGGGCTTCGACCTGTCCGCCGAGCCGCCGCTGCGCGCCGCGCTGTTCCGGCTCGCGCCCGACGAGCACGTGGTGCTGCTGGTCATGCACCACATTGCGGGCGACGGATGGTCGATGGCTCCGCTCGCACGCGATGTGCTTCTGGCCTACGTCTCGCGGATTTCGGGGGAGGCGCCGTCGTGGTCGCCGCTGCCGGTGCAGTACGCGGACTACACGCTTTGGCAGCGCTCGCTTCTCGGTTCGGAGGACGACCCGTCCTCGCTGGTCGCGGAGCAGATCGCGTACTGGAAGGCGGCGCTGGACAGGCTGCCGGAGGAGCTTGCGCTTCCTGCTGATCGTCCGCGACCTGCCGAGGCGTCCTACCGGGGCGGCACGTTCACGTTCGAGTTGGATTCCGGCCTGCACGGCGCGCTGCTCGGGCTGGCTCGCGAATCCGGCGCGAGCCTGTTCATGGTCATGCAGGCCGCGTTCGCCGCGCTGCTCACTCGGCTCGGCGCCGGTTCGGACATCCCGATCGGTTCCCCGATCGCGGGCCGGACGGACGAAGCCCTGGACGATCTCGTCGGCATGTTCGTCAACATGCTCGTGCTGCGGACCGACACGTCCGGGAACCCGTCGTTCCGCGAGCTGGTCGCGCGCGTGCGCGAGACCGATCTGGGCGCGTACGCCCATCAGGACGTCCCGTTCGAGCGGCTCGTCGAGGTGCTGAACCCGGCACGATCGATGGCCCGGCACCCGCTGTTCCAGGTCGCGCTGTCCTTCCAGAACAACCCGGAAGCGACGCTCGAACTCGACGGCCTCACCGGCGGCCCGGTGGACCTCCCGCTCGGCACCGCCAAGTACGACCTCTCGCTCTACCTGCAAGAACTCACCGACGCGTCCGGCGCCCCGGCCGGGATCTCGGCCGGGCTGGAGTACGCGCTCGACCTCTTCGACCCCGACACGGCGTCCTCGCTGGCCGCGCGGTTCGAACGGCTGCTGCGCGAGTTCGTGGACGCCCCGGACGAGCCGATCGCCGCCGCCGAGATCCTCGACCGCTCCGAACGCCGCACGATCCTGCGCAAGTGGGCGGGCGGCTCGGCTCCGGTGGCCGAGCGGGCGACGATTCCTGCGTTGTTCGAGGCGCAGGCGGCTGCTCGTCCTGATGCGGTGGCGGTGTCGTTCGATGGGCGTTCATGGACGTATGCCGAGGTCAATGCGGCGGCGAACCGCCTGGCCCGGCACCTCGCCGCGCAGGGCGCGGGCCCGGAGAGCTTCGTCGCGCTCGAACTGCCGCGGTCTGCTGACCTGGTCATCGGCGTACTCGCCGTCCTCAAGACGGGCGCCGCCTACGTTCCGATCGACCCGGACTACCCGGCGGACCGGATCGCCTACATGGTCGAGGACGCCGCTCCCGTCCTGACCGTGACCGGTGTTGAGGTCGATGGCGAGTACTCGTCCGAGAACCTGGACGTGTCGGTCTCGCCGGATAACCCGGCGTATGTGATCTACACGTCCGGTTCGACGGGCCGTCCGAAGGGCGTTGTCGTTCCGCATCAGAACGTGGTGCGGCTGTTGCGTTCCACGGAAGCGTGGTTCTCGTTCGGCCCGGACGACGTCTGGACGCTGTTCCACTCCTACGCGTTCGACTTCACCGTCTGGGAGCTGTGGGGATCGCTCCTGTACGGCGGCCGTCTCGTCGTCGTGCCGTACCTGACCTCGCGTTCGCCTGATGAGTTCTTGAAGCTTCTCGCGTCCGAGCGGGTCACGGTTCTGAATCAGACGCCGTCGGCGTTCTACCAGCTCATGGCCGCCGACCGGGACAACCCGGGCACCGATCTGGCGCTGCGGTACGTCATCTTCGGCGGCGAGGCACTCGAACTCGGCCGTCTCGACGACTGGTACAGCCGCCACCCGGACGACGCGCCGACGCTGGTCAACATGTACGGGATCACCGAGACGACCGTCCACGTCTCGTACGTCGCGCTCGATCGCGTTTACGCCGCCACGGCGCCCGGCAGCATCATCGGCGTCGGCATCCCCGACCTGAAGGTTTACGTGCTGGACGAGCGGCTCCAGCCCGTCCCAGCCGGTGTGGTCGGCGAAATGTATGTCGCGGGCGCCGGTCTGGCGCGCGGCTACCTGAACCGCCCAGACCTGACGGCGGAGCGGTTCGTGGCCGATCCGTTCGGGAAGTCCGGCGAGCGCATGTACCGCACGGGTGACCTGGGACGATGGCGCAAGGACGGAACGCTCGAATACCTCGGCCGCGCTGACCAGCAGGTCCAGTTGCGCGGTTTCCGGATCGAGCTGGGCGAGATCGAATCCGCCCTCGTCCGACACGAAGACGTGACCGACGCGGCCGTGGTCGTCCGCGACGAGAAGCTGATCGCCTACGCCGTCCCGGCGACGCCCGGCATGACACTCGACGCCGCTGACCTGCGGCGGTTCGTCAGCGCGGCGCTCCCGCAGCACATGGTCCCGGCGACGGTCGTGACGCTCTGCGCGCTGCCGCTGACCTCGAACGGCAAGCTCGACCGCAAGGCTCTCCCGGACCCGGACTTCCAGGCGAAGGCCGACTCCCGCGCTCCCCGAACGGCAGAAGAAGAGACCCTTGCCGCGCTGTTCGCGGAGGTGCTCGGCCTCCAGAAGGTCGGCATCGACGACGGGTTCTTCGACCTCGGCGGCGACTCGATCATCGCGATCCAGCTCGTCTCCCGCGCCCGCCAACAGGGTCTCGCCATCTCGCCGCGCGACGTCTTCCAACATCAGACTGTCGCCGAGCTGGCCGCCGTCGCGCAGCCGGTAGGCAAGGGGGAGCAGGCGGAGGTCGAAGCGCCCGGCGCGGCGCTCGGGACGATCCCGCCGACGCCGATCATGCGCTGGTTCGGCCGCCTGTACGGTCCGACCGCCGACTACAGCCAGCGGATGCTCCTGGTCGTCCCGCCCGATCTCGGCCTGGGACGCCTGACGGCGGCCCTCCAGACCGTCCTCGACCACCACGACATGCTCCGCCTGCGCGCGGCGGACGGCGTGTTCGAGGTTCCCGAGCGAGGTTCCGTGGACGCGGGGCAGCTCGTCCGCCGCGTGGACGTCGAGGGCCTGGACGACGCGACGTTCCGGACCGTCCTGCACAAGGAATCCCTGAGCGCACGGCAGCGGCTCGCCCCGAGCGAAGGCGTCATGGTCCAGGCGGTCTGGTTCGACGCCGGGCCCGACCGGCGCGGACGGCTGCTCGTCACGGCGCATCACCTGGTCGTGGACGGCGTGTCCTGGCGGATCGTCCTGCCGGACCTGGTCGCGGCCTGGGCGGGAGCCGAGCTGGAGCCCGTCCCGACGTCGTTCCGGCGCTGGGCGCAGAAGCTCACCGCCGAGGCCGTCAGCCCCGAACGCGCCCAAGAGGCAGATCTCTGGCGCGAGATCGAGGCGACCGGCGACCCGGCGCTCGCCGACCGGAAGCTCGACCCGGCGATCGACACCTTCGGCTCCGCGCGGCACCTGACGGTAGAGCTGCCCGCCGACGTGACGGGGCCGCTGCTTACCGATGTGCCTGCCGCGTTCCACGCCCGCGCGAACGACGTGCTGCTCACCGCGCTCGCGCTCGCCGTCGCCGACTGGCGCGACGGCGCAGAGACAGGCGTCCTCGTCGATCTCGAAGGGCACGGCCGCGAGGAGATCGTCCCCGGCGTGGACCTGTCCCGGACGGTCGGCTGGTTCACGTCGATCTTCCCCGTCGCGCTCGACGCGGGCGCGCCCGCCTGGACGGAGGTCGAGAGTGGCGGCGAGGCGGTCGGCGACGCGCTCAAGCGGGTCAAGGAGCAGCTCCGCCGCATCCCGGACAACGGCATCGGTTTCGGCCTCCTGACCGGCGAGAACGCGGACCGCGAGACGCCGCAGATCGCGTTCAACTACCTCGGCCGGACGGCCGCCACCGAGGACGATGCCGACTGGTCGCCCGCCGGCCCGGACGACAATGCGGCGCTCGCCGGAGGCCAGGATGACGCGCTCGGCCTCGTCCACGCCGTCGAGGTGAACGCGCACACCCGCGACCTGCCGTCCGGGCCGGTGCTGTCGGCGACCTGGACGTACGCGGGCGGCCTGTTCGAGGAGGAGCGCATCGCGGTGCTCGCCGACCGCTGGACCGCCGCGCTGCGCGGGCTGGTGGCGCACGTGACCGAGGGCGCGGGCGGCGGGTTCACCCCGTCCGACCTGTCCCTGGTGGAGATCGACCAGGACGAGATCGACGAGCTGGCCGCCGAGCTGGACCTTTCCGACTGGGAGCTGGATTGAGCGCCGAACCCCGCCCGAGCGGCGAGCAGAAGAAGCCGTCGCAGCTCCAGGACGTCTGGCCGCTGTCGCCGCTGCAGCAGGGCCTGTTCTTCCACGCCCGCTATGCCGACGCGGATGCCGACGTCTACACCGCGCAGGTCGTCGTCGAGCTGCGCGGGGCGCTCGACGCCGCCGCGCTGAAGGCAGCCGCAGCGGCGCTGCTGCGCCGGCACGCGAACCTCCGGGCGGCGTTCCGGCAGCGCAAGGAGGGCACGCCCGTCCAGGTGATCGTCCGCGAGGTGCGGACGCCGTGGGAGGAGATCGACCTCACCGCGCACCCGGACGCCGAGGCCGAGGCGGCGGCCGTCGCCGATCGCGAGCGGGCCCGCCCGTTCGACCTGGCCAAGCCGCCGCTGCTCCGGTTCGTCCTGGTGAAGCTCGCGGACGACCGGCACCGCCTCGTCTTCACGAACCACCACATCCTGCTGGACGGCTGGTCGACCCCGATCCTCCAGACCGAGCTGTTCACGCTGTACCTGACCAGGGGAGACGACAGCGGCCTGCCGCGCGTCACGCCGTACAAGAACTACCTCGCCTGGCTCGCCAAGCAGGACCGCGAGGCCGCGGAGAAGGCGTGGCACAGCGCGCTGTCCGGTGTCGGCGAGCCGACGCTCGTCGCCCCCGGCGCGTCCGAACCGCCCGACCATGCCGAGCCCGGCCGCGTCCGGCGCGAACTCGACCCCGAACTCACCAAGGCCCTCGCCGAGCGGGCCCGCGCGCACAACGTCACGCTCAACACCGTCCTGCAGCTGGCCTGGGGGATCCTGCTCGGCCGCCTCACCGGACGCGACGACGTGACGTTCGGCGCGGCCGTTTCGGGGCGTCCGGCCGACCTGCCGGGCGTCGAGCAGATGATCGGCCTGTTCATCAACACGCTCCCGGTCCGCGTCCGGGTCGGCGCGCGGGACACGGTCGCGCGGGCGCTCGCGAACCTCCAGGGCGAGCAGGCCGACCTGCTGCCGCACCACCACCTCGGCCTGACCGACATCCAGCGCATCTCCGGCATCGGCCCGCTCTTCGACACGATGACCGTGCTGGAGAACTACCCGTTCGACCCCGAGGCCGCCGGGGCCGACCTCGGCGGGCTGACGCTGCACGGCGCCGGCGGCTACGACGCCTCGCACTACCCGCTCGCGCTCGCGGCCGTCCCGGGCGAGCGGCTGTCGCTGCGCCTCGACCACCGCGCCGACCTGTTCACCGCCGCCCAGGCCGAGACGATCATGGAACGGCTGCTGCGCGTGCTCGACGCGATCGCGCACCGGCCCGAAGTGCCCCTCGCGCGCATCGACATCCTGTCCGAGGACGAGCGCCGGAAGCTGTTCGGCGAGTGGCAGGGCGAGTCCGTCGGGCGCGTCCCGGAGACCATCACCGGACGCATCGCCGCCCTCGCCGAAGCCGACCCCGACCGCGAAGCCCTCCGCACGCCGGACGGCAGCGTCTCCTACAGCGAGCTGAACCGGCGCGCCAACCGCCTCGCGCATCTCCTGCGCGCGCGAGGCGTCGAGCGCGAGACGCGCGTGGCGATGCTCGTCGAGCGTTCGGCGGACGTCGTCGTAGCGACCCTCGGCATCCTCAAGGCGGGCGGCGCGTACGCGCCGATCCACCACAGCTACCCGCAGGACCGCGTGCAGTGGGCGGTCGCCGAGGTCAACGCGCCCGTCCTGCTGGTCGACTCGGCGATGCTGCAGCGCGTCGAGGGCCTGGACACCGACGCCGAGATCATCGTCATCGACCGCGACACCGCCCTCGCGTCCCAGCCGGACACCGACCCCGGCGTGGACGTCCACACCGAGCAGGTCGCGTACGTGATGTTCACGTCCGGCTCGACCGGGCTGCCCAAGGGCGCGATGCTCACCCACCGGAACGTCGTGGACCTCGCCACCGAGCCGGTCATGCGGACCGGCGCGCACGACCGGGTCCTCGTCCACTCGCCGCACGCGTTCGACGCGTCCACCTACGAGCTGTGGGTGCCGCTGCTCGCGGGCGGGACGGCCGTGCTCGCGCCCCCCGGACGCGTCGACGCCGCCGAGCTGGAACGCCTCGTCGCTGAGGGCGGCGTCACCGGGATCTTCATCACGACGACGCTGTTCAACCTGGTCGCCGAGGAGCGGCCCGGGGCGTTCGCCGGGCTCCGCGAGGTGCTGACCGGCGGCGAGGCCGGCTCGGTCACCGCCATGCGGAAGGTCCTCGCCGCCTGCCCGGACACCGAGGTCGGCAACGTTTACGGCCCGACCGAATGCACGACCTACACCACGATCGTCGGGATGCGCGCGCCGCTCGCCGACCCGGCCGAGAACGCGCCGGTCCTCGGCCGTCCGATCGCCGACATGCAGCTGTACGTGCTGGACGAGGCGCTGCGGCCCGTCCCGCCCGGCGTCACCGGCGAGGCGTACATCGCGGGCTCCGGCGTCGGGCGCGGCTACCTGCACCGGCCCGCGCTGACCGCCGAGCGCTGGGTCGCCGACCCCTTCGGCCCGCCCGGAACCCGCATGTACCGGACGGGCGACCTGGTCCGATGGCGCACCGACGGCACGCTGGAGTACGTCGACCGGGTCGACTTCCAGGTGAAGATCCGCGGTTTCCGGATCGAGCTGGGCGAGATCGAGACCGCGCTGGCCGCCGAGCCGGACGTCGCGCACGTCGCCGTCCTCGTGCACCGGGACGGGGGCGTGAAGCGGCTGGTCGGCTACGTCGTCCCGGCCGCCGGGACGACTCTCGACACCGCCGCGCTGCGCCGGGCGGTCGCCGCGCGGCTGCCCGAGTACATGGTGCCGTCCGCGATCGTCGTGCTCGACACGCTGCCGCTCGGCCCGAACGGCAAGCTCGACCGGCGCGCCCTGCCCGTCCCGGACTTCGCCGAGGCCGCCGCCGGACGCGCGCCCGCCGGCCCCGACGAGGAGATCCTCTGCGCGGTGTTCGCCGACGTCCTCGGCCTCGAACGGGTCGGCGCGGACGTGTCGTTCTTCGACCTCGGCGGCGACAGCGTCACCGCGCTGAAGCTGGCAAGCCGGGCCAAGCAGGCCGGTGTCGAGCTGACCCCGCGCGACGTGTTCACCCACCAGACCGTGGAGAAGCTCGTCCGCCGGACGGACGACGACGCGTCCCTCGGGTTCCAGCCGCTGCTGCCGATCCGCGCTACCGGATCGCATCCGCCGCTGTTCTTCGTCCACCCGGCGGGCGGCCTGGCCTGGGGTTACATGCAGTTCCAGGCGCACCTGCCCGCCGACCGGCCGGTTTACGGCCTGCAGTCGCGGGTCTTCACGGGGGCGGAACCGGCCGCGGACGTCGCCGCGATGGCCGCCGACTACGCCGAGCTGATCCGGACCGTCCAGCCGCACGGGCCCTACCACCTGGCGGGCTGGTCGCTCGGCGGGCTCATCGCCTTCGAGGCGGCCTGCCTGCTGCAACAGGGCGGCGAGGAGGTCGCGCTGCTCGCGCTGATCGACTCCTACCACGGCCAGGATCTCGACTCCGCCGAGCGCGACGTCCTGCCCGAGGTGCTCGGCGCGATCGGCGTCGATCCGGCGGCGGTGATCTCCGGGGGCGAGCCCGACGTCCGGAAGATCATGGAGCTGCTCGCGGCGCGCGGCGACGCGCTGTCCACCCTCGGCGAGGACGACCTCGTCCGCGTGTTCCGCGCCTACCAGGCGGGCATCCGGCAGGCCGAGCTGTACACGCCCGGCCGGTTCCGCGGCGACCTGCTGTTCTTCACCGCGCTCCGGGACCGTCCGGCGGGCGCGCCCGAGCCGCTCGCGCACTGGGGCCCGGTCGTGGACGGCACGATCACCGAGCACCCCGTGGACGCCGAGCACCACGCCCTGATGGACCCCGGACCGGTCGCCGCGATGGGCCCCGTGCTCGCCGCCGCGCTCGACGCGACCCCCAGCGGCCAGACAGGCACCACTCCCCACAACCCGGCAGGAAGGACCACCCCATGACCAACCCGTTCGAGGACCCCGACGGCACGTTCCTCGTGCTGGTGAACGGCGAGGGCCAGCACTCGCTCTGGCCGTCGTTCGCCGAGGTCCCCGCAGGCTGGACGGTCGCCAAGCAGGCCGACACCCGCGCCGCCTGCGTCGCCTACGTCGAGGCGAACTGGACCGACATGCGCCCGAGCAGCCTGGTGGAGGCCATGGGTGGCTGACCCGGCCCCCGACCCCGGCCCGCTTTTCGGGGCGGTCGAGGTCCCGGCGGTCACCGAGTGGACGATGGAGATGCGCGACCCCTCCGGGCTGCGGCCCGCGCCGCTCCCGTCCGTCGAGATGACCTTCACCCTCGCCCGGGTGCCGTCGCCGGACGTCAACCGCGCGCTCTACGCGGCGGTCGGCGCGCGGGTCTGCTGGACCGACCGGTTCGGCTGGTCGCACGCGGACTGGGCCCGCTGGGTGGACCGCCCCGAGCTGTCCACCTGGATCGTCATGGCCGAGGGCACCGTCGCCGGGTACTTCGAGATCGAGGCGCAGCCCGGCGGCGACACCGAGATCCACCTGGTCGGCCTCACCCCGGCGTTCGTCGGCCGCCGCTACGGCGGCTACCTCGTCGAGCAGTGCACCCGGCGCGCCTGGCAGCGCGGCAGGCTGTGGGCCGAGCGGTCCGGGCCCGCGACCCGAGTGTGGCTGCGCACCAGCACGCTGGACCATCCGAACGCGATCGCCAACTACCGGCGGCGGGGCTTCACCGTCGCCGCCGCGTCCACCGGGCCCAAGGTCGTCCCCGACCCGCGCGTGGCCCCCTGGCCGCTGCCGCACGACCCCCGCCTCGCCGCATCCGACGTCACCGAGGAAGTCGAGGATCTCGTCCCATGACCTGGTTCCGCTGCGTGACCGGCCGTCCCTGGGCGCCGCTGCGCCTGTTCTGCTTCCCGCACGCGGGCGGCTCGGCGGTGTTCTACCGGAGCTGGGCCGAGGCGGTCGGCCCGGCCGTCGAGCTGCACGCCGTCCAGTACCCCGGACGCGCCGACCGGATCGGCGACGCCCTGATCCCGGACGCGCGGCGGCTCGCGAAGCTGATCGCCGGCGCGCTCGCGCAGCACGCGGACCGTCCGGCCGTGCTTTTCGGACACAGCATGGGCGCGCTGGTCGCCTACGAGACCGCGCTGCTCATGCAGGAACGCGGCCTGCCGCCCGCGCACCTGTTCGTTTCGGGCGCGCGTGCCCCGCAGGGCTGGCAGGACGCGCGGCGGACGATCTCCACGCTGGACGACGACGGCGTGGTGGCCGAGATGGTCGCGCTAGGCGGGTCCGACGCCGACGCCCTGACCGATCCCGAGCTGCGGGAACTCGTCCTGCCGTACGTCCGCAACGACTTCGCGCTGGTCGAGGCGTACGAACCGGCCGCGGACGCGCCGAAGCTGGACGTTCCGGTCACCGCGCTCGTCGGCGACGCCGACCGGGACGTCCCCGTCGAGCAGGCCGGACGCTGGCGCGACACCACCACCGCGGACTTCGCGCTGAAGGTGCTCCCCGGCGGCCACTTCTACCTGCAGCAGGAGCGGGACGCGGTGGTCCGCGAGGTGCTGACCCGGCTGCAGGTCCCCGCGTCTGGGCACTGAACCGGAACCCCCGAGGAGGGCGTGATGGCCGGATCCGAACTGGAGAAGCTCGTCCGGACCTACTACGAGCTGGTCGACGCCGACCGGCTGGACGACATGCTCGCGCTGTTCCACGACGAGATCGTCTACGAGCGCCAGGGCACCCCGACCATCGTCGGGATCGACGCGCTGCGCCGCTTCTACCGGGACGAGCGGGTGATCGCGTCCGGCGCGCACCGGCTCGACCAGGTGCTGCCCGGCGACGAGTGGGTCGCGGTGCGCGGCGGCTTCGCCGGGCGGCTGCGGGACGGCTCGCCGGTCGACCTGCGCTTCACCGACTGGCACCTGTTCCGCGACGGCCGCATCGTCCGCCGGGAGTCCCTGTTCCCCGGCCGGACGGTATGACCCGTCCGACCGGGGAACTGACCGGGGCAGGTGGCCCAAGGGGCCGGCTAACCGGCTGGGTTTAGTAGACGGACGCGCCGAACGCGCTGAGCGCGGCGGTGACGGGCTGGAAGAAGGTCGTCCCGCCGGAGGAGCAGTTGCCGCTGCCGCCGGAGGTCAGGCCGAGCGCGGTGTTGCCGGCGAACAGCGAGCCGCCGCTGTCGCCCGGCTCGGCGCACACGGTCGTCCTGATCAGGCCGCGGACGGTGCCCTCGGCGTAGTTGACGGTCTGGTTGAGCGCGGTGACCGTGCCGGAGTGGACGTGCGTGGTGCTGCCGCTGCGGTACACGGTCTGCCCGACGGACGGGGTGGCCGCGGAGGTGATGTCGCGGAAGCCGGGGTAGAGGTCCACGCCGCCCTGCGTGTCGGTCGGGGTGGAGGAGTACTTCACGATGCCGTAGTCGTGGCCCGGGAAGCTGCTGCCCGCCGTCGTGCCGAGCACGGCGGTGTGCGAGGAGTTGGAGTACCAGGTGGAGCCGAGGTTCGTGCAGTGCCCGGCGGTCAGGAAGTAGTAGGCGCCGCTCTTCTTGACGTTGAAGCCGAGCGAGCAGCGGTACTGGCCGGTGTAGATCGCGTCGCCGCCGGCGGTGTACAGGTGGAACGCCCCGGCCACCCGCTCGATCCGGACGGCCTTGCCCTGCTTGGCGGCGGCGGCCTTGACCTTGGCGAGCTTGGCGCCGGTGACGGTGCTGTCGATCGACAGCACGACCTTGCCGGTGCGGTCGGCGCCCCAGGCGGTGCCGGGGACGGACGCGTCGCGCTGGAGCGCGGCCATGACCTGCTGGGCGTCGGCGGGGGCGGTCGGCTGCGCCTGCGCGGCCGGGACGGTGACGGCGGTGGTGAGGAGCGCGGCGGCGGACACGGTCAGGGCAGTGCGGGTACGCGGGTGCGGGGTACGCACGGGGAGCCTCCCGGGGGGTTCGGATGCGTCCTGGGCGACGCACCCGGAGTGAGCCGAGCATCCGTTGGCGGCGGGCCGCGCGCCTAGGGACGATCATGCTTATCTCGGACCGCGGGAGTTGGCGAAAAACGTTCGGGATAAATCGGCGAAACCGGGCATGGCTACTGGTTTGACACTTGTAGTCGGGCCGAGTGCGGCGCCCCGTCGGCCGCCGGGACACCGCACCCTCGCTCGGAGCTACGAGCTGCAGCGCGCTACGTGGCATGTGGCGCTGCTCGCATGTCGCGCGACGTGGCGCGTCGCGCTACCTGGCCTCTCGCACTGCCTGGTCTCTCGCGCTACCTGGCGTGTCGCGCGACGTGGCGTGCCGCGCGACGTGCCAGGGGACGTCAGTACAGCTCGACGCCGAAGTGGCTCAGCGCCGGGCCGACCGGCTGGAAGAAGGTCTCCCCGCCGGAGGTGCAGTCGCCGCTGCCGCCGGAGGTCAGGCCGACGGCCTTGTCCCCGGCGAACAGCGAGCCGCCGCTGTCGCCCGGCTCGGCGCAGACGGTGGTCTGGATGAGGCCGGAGACCGACCCCTCCTGGTAGTTCACCGTCTGGTCGAGCGCGGTCACCTTGCCGTCGTGCACCTGGGTGGTGCTGCCGCTGCGGCTGACGGTCTGCCCGACCACCGCGTCGCCGGCGCCGGTGATGTCCTGCTCGCCCTTGGAGTACAGGCTCACGACGCCCTTGGTGTCGGACGGCGCGCTCGCGTACTTGACCAGGCCGAAGTCGTTTCCGGGGAAGGTCCCGTCCACGGTGTCCCCGAGCGGCTTGGAGCCGCCCTGGTCGGCCGACCACGACTTGCCGATGGCGGTGCAGTGCCCCGCCGTCAGGAAGTAGTAGTCCGAGCCCTTCTTGACGTTGAACCCGAGGGAGCAGCGGCCGCCGCTGGTCCAGATGGCCTCGCCGCCCGCGGTCAGCGGCCGGAACTTGCCGCTGACGTGCGAGAGGCGGACCGCCGCGCCGTGCTTCTGCGCGGCCTTCTTGACCTTGGCCAGCTTGCTGCCGGTGACCGTCCTGTCGACCGACAGGACGACCTGGTCGGCCTTCGGGTCCGCGGCCCACGCCGTGCCCGGGATGCTCGCATCCCGCCTCAGCGCGGCCATGACCTTCTTCAGGTCGCCGCCGGACCGGGCGACCTTCCGGGGTTCCGCTCCCGCCGCGCGCACGGCCTTGGCCGCGTTCGCGCTGGTCACGGTGACCACGAGCTTGCCGGTCGCGTCGTCCACGTAGGACCCGGCGGTGGCTCCGCCGAGCTTGGTGGACAGGCCCTTGGCCAGGGCGGCCTTGGCGAGGTTCGCCTTGGCCAGGGCGACCTGCGGGGAAGGCGTCGCCGGTCGGGCGGCCTTCCCGGGGGCCGCGGTCGCGATGGCCGGGACGGCGGCGAGGGTGGCCGCCGTCAGGCCGAGGGCCGTGCCGAGCACGACCGGTCCGCGCACGCGGGTGTGACGGATTCTCACTGGGCCTCCAGAGGGGATTGGGCGCGCCCCTAATGGCGCGCCGGAGGTCATCCCCGAGCTTGGTGATCGACCTGACTGAACGGAACCCGAGAAGTTGCCGAAGAACCGCCGACTCGTTGGCACATTGGGTGCGCGTCCGAACCCATATTTCGGGCATGGTGGCCCGATGGCCGAAACCCCTCCGGCGTTGGATGTGCTGTCCAACAGCGGCCTGCCGCCGGCCTTCGCGCCGGACCCGCCCCGACGTATCGTCGAAGCGGCGGGGGGCGGCAGCAGGCCGCGGGAACCACCCCGCCCCCGGCCTCCGCCCGCGGGAGTGGCCATGGGCATCGAGATCCGGGTGGAAGGGCTCAAGAAGTCGTTCGGACGGCAGGTGGTGTGGGAGGACGTCAGCCTCACCATCCCCGCCGGGGAGATCTCCGCGCTGCTCGGGCCGTCCGGCACGGGCAAGTCGGTCTTCCTGAAGAACCTGGTCGGGCTGCTGCGCCCGGACCGCGGCCACGTCTACGTGGACGGCCGCGACGTCCCCCGCGTCCGCGAGGACGAGCTGTACGAGGTGCGCCGCCGGTTCGGCGTGCTGTTCCAGGACGGCGCCCTGTTCGGCTCGATGAACATCTTCGACAACATCGCCTTCCCGTTGCGCGAGCACACCCGCAAGGGCGAGGCCGAGATCCGGCGGATCGTGCTGGAGAAGATGGACATGGTCGGGCTGACCGGCTCCGACGACAAGCTGCCCGGCGAGATCTCCGGCGGCATGAAGAAGCGCGCCGGGCTCGCCCGCGCGCTCGTGCTCGACCCCGAGGTGATCCTCGCCGACGAGCCCGACTCCGGGCTGGACCCCGTCCGGACGGCGTACCTGAACCAGCTGTTCGTCGACCTCAACGCCGAGATGGGCGCGACGTTCCTGATCGTCACGCACGACATCGGCACGGCCCGGGTGCTGCCCGACAACCTCGGCCTGCTGTTCCGGCGCGGCCTGGTGATGTTCGGGCCGCGCGAGATGATCCTGTCCAGCACGCACCCGGCGGTGAACCAGTTCTTCAACGCGCGCCGCGAGGGCCCGATCGGCATGGCCGAGGAGAAGGACCAGGGCGAGCTGGCCGCCGAGGGCGGGTCGCCGAAGGCGCTGCCCGCGCCGATCCTGCCGCAGCTCATGCCGAGCGGCGGCGGCGTCCGGCCGTCCATGCGGCGGCCGGGGGAGTGGCTCGCCGAGCACCGCGTCCAGCCGCCGCCCGGATCGTTCGTCGACGAGCTCGGCCGGGACTGGCTGAACGACTGGGATTCCCTCACCTCCGCGCGGCGCCGCCCCGAATAGCCCGGCGAACTGGGACAATAGCCCCGTGACGCTGCTGCTGAACCGCTCCGACCTGGAACGCCTCCTCGACCCGGCCGCGGTCCTCGCCGCCCTGCGCGCCGGGTTCACGGCCGGGCCGGGCGAGGTCGCCGCGCGCCGCGTGGTGACCCCGCTGCCCGGCACCGGCAGCGCGACCGCGCTGATCCCCGGCCTGGTCGCCGGCGTCCCCGCGTACACGGTCAAGGTCAACGCCAAGTTCCCGGCGTCCCGGCCCGCGCTGCGCGGCGTGGTCTGCCTGCACGACCTGGAGTCCGGCGCGCTGCTCGCGCTGCTCGACTCGGCGACCGTCACCGCCTGGCGCACCGGCCTCGCCGCCGCGCTCGGCACCGACGCGCTCGCCCGCCGCGCGGGCGGACGGGTCGCCGTGGTCGGCGCGGGCGCCCAGTCCGACCTGGTGCTGCGCGGACTTGGCACGCTCCGGCCCGTCACCGGCCTCACGGTCACCGACCTGGACGCGGGCCGCGCCGCCGCGTTCGCCGAGGCGCACGGCGCCCGGCTCGGCGTCCCGTCCGGCACCGCGGACGACCCGCGCGAGGCCGTGGCCGGCGCGGACGTCGTGATCGCCGCGACCTGGGCGCGGCGGCCGCTGCTGCACGCCGCCGACATCGCGCCCGGCACCCACCTGACCTCGCTCGGCGCGGACGAGCCCGGCAAGACCGAACTCGCCCCCGACCTGCTCGAACGCGCCCGCGTCGTGGTGGACGACGTGCCGCTCGCGGTCGAGATGGGCGTGCTCGCCGCGGCGGGCCTGTCGGTGCGGCACGCCGCCGGGACGCTCGGCGACCTGCTGCGCGGCGAGGTCCCCGGGCGCGTCCGGGACGAGGAGGTCACCGTCTACGCCCCGGTCGGCCTGCCCTGGCAGGACCTCGCCCTGTCCTGGGCGGCCTACCAGGCGGCGCAGGAGGCCGGGGCCGGGACGTCCTACGACTTCCTCGGCTGAGGCCCGGTCCTCGGCCCGAGGCCCAAAGTCCGATACCCCCTCCCCGGGGCGCTCTCTAGGTTGGGAACATGACGACCTCCACTGATGTCGCGCTCGTCCTCGGCCCCGGCGGCCCGATCGGGACGGCCTGGCTGCTCGGCCTCGGCAACGGCCTGCGGCGCGCCGGCGCCGACCTCGCCCGCGCCGATCTCATCGTCGGCACCTCGGCGGGCGCGATCGCGGGCGCCGCGTTCGCGCACGGCCGCGACCTGGACGAGGTGGCCGAGGTCCCGCCCGGCGAGCGGGTCGGCGACCCGACCGCGATGCCGCGCGTCTTCGAGATCCTGAACGCGCCCGGCGCCGACCCGCGCGAGTCGCTGCGCAAGGTCGCCGCGCTGGCGCGCGAGGTCGTCGCGATGCCGCCAGAACGGCACATGAGGTCGATGGAGTGGATCGCCGGTTCGGCCGAGTGGCCGGACGCGCGGCTGCTCATCACCGCCGTGGACGCCGACGCGGGCGAGCCCGTCGTCTGGACGCGCGACAGCGGCGTCCCGCTGCCCGCCGCGATGGCGTCCAGCAGCGCCGCGCCGGGCGCGGTCCACCCGGTCGGGATCGGCGGGCGCGAGTACATCGACGGCGCGTTCGGCGGCGGATCGAACGTCCACCTCGCCGAGGGCGCGGGCACGCTGATCCTCATCGAGCCGATGGGGCACCTGATGCCCGGCCCGGACGGCGGCGCCGACCTGCGGATCCACCCGGACGCCGCCACTGTGGAGGCGTACGGCCCGGACCTCGGCGACCGCACCCGCTGGAACGCGGTCTACAAGGAGGGCCTGCGGCAGGCCGCCGGCGTCGTGGAACAGGTTTCAGCCCTGCTCCCGTGAACCGCCTCACGCCGCGGTCGCGGGGCTGCCGCTCAGCGGCCGACGCGGGGGCGCTGCGAGGTGAGGTGCCAGCCGGAGCAGGTCGGGCAGCGGTAGGCGCGGATCTCGGTCTTGTCCCGGTCCGGGCGGCCCTGGCGCTGGATCGTGGCCAGGGCCAGGGTGGCGGCGATGCGGTCCCTGAAGCGGACCTTGCCCGTCGGGCAGCGGGTGGGGACGCGGTACCGGGTTCGGCGACGGGACATCGGAACCACCTCCGGCGCGACAGGGTGATGATTCCGGTGTACATCAGGATGATGCCAAAGTCCCGACTTTCACCGCCAAATCCGCTGTAAGGCGCCGAGAGCGCATTGAAACACGTTCTCGTTCGTGCTGGGGTTGGGGGGTGATCTGGGACCGCTTCCGCATCGACGGCCGCGTCGCCGTCGTCACCGGCGCCGGGCGCGGCATCGGCGCGTCCTCCGCCGTCGCGCTCGCGCAGGCCGGCGCCGACGTCGTCCTCGCCGCCCGCACCGAAGAGCAGCTGCGCAAGGTCGCCGCCGAGATCGAGGCAGCCGGGCGGCGCGCCCTGGTCGTCCCGGCCGACCTCTCCGACCCCGCCGCGTCCGCCGACCTCGCCGCCCGCGCCGCCGACGCGTTCGGACGGCTCGACATCGTCGTCAACAACGTCGGCGGCACCATGCCCGCCGCCTTCCTCGACACCGGCACCGACGAGCTGGAAGAGGCGTTCCGGTTCAACGTCTCGGGCGCGCACGCGCTGACCCGCGCCGCCGTCCCGCACATGCTCGCGGCAGGCGGGGGAGCGGTCGTGAACATCGCCTCCGCGATGGGACGCATGGCCGGGCGCGGCTTCCTCGCCTACGGGACCGCGAAGGCCGCGCTCGTCCACTACACGCGTCTCGCCGCCACCGACCTCGCGCCGCGCATCCGCGTGAACGCGATCGCCGTCGGATCGGTCGCGACGTCCGCGCTGGACATCGTCATGACCAACGACGAGCTGCGGACGCGGATGGAGGCGAACACGCCGCTGCGCCGCATCGGCGACCCCGAGGAGGTGGCCGCGTCCGTGCTCTACCTCGCCTCGCCCGCCGCCGGGTACGTCACCGGGACCGTCCTGCGCGTGGACGGCGGCACCGACGTGCCCAACCTCGACCTCGGCCTGCCCGACCTGTGACGCTCGCACCGGAGGAACGACCATGACCCACCGCGTCGCCCTGTGGGGCACCGGCAACGTCGGACGGCACGCCCTCGCGGGCATCCTCGCCCGCCCCGACCTCGAACTCGTCGGCGTCTGGACGTCCACGGACGCCAAGGCCGGACGCGACGCGGGCGAGCTGTGCGGGCTCGGCCCGGTCGGCGTCGCCGCGTCCACCGACGAGGCCGAGATCCTCGCGCGCGGCGTCGACTGCCTCGTCTACACGTGCATGGCCGACGTCCGCCTCCAGGAGGCCTTGGACGACCTCGCCCGGCTGCTGCGCACCGGCGTGGACATCGTGTCCGCGAGCCCGGTGTTCCTCCAGTTCCCCGACCAGGTCATCCCGGACGAGATGATCGCGCCGATCCGCGCCGCGGCGGCCGAGGGCGGCGCGTCGCTGTTCGTCAACGGCATCGACCCGGGGTTCGCCAACGACGTCCTGCCGATCGCGCTGTCGGGGATCAGCGAGCGGATCGACCAGGTCCGCTGCATGGAGATCCTCAACTACGCCACCTACGACCAGGGCACCGTCCTGTTCGACATCATGGGCTTCGGCCGCCCGCTCGACGACACGCCGATGCTGCTGCTCCCCGGCGTCCTCGGGATGGGCTGGGGGAGCGTGGTCCGCCAGCTCGCCGCCGCCCTCGACGTCGAGCTGGACGAGATGGAGGAGCAGTACGTCCGGCTGCCCGCCCCCGAGACGTTCGAGATCGCCTCCGGCACGATCGAGAAGGGCACGGCCGCCGCCTTGCGCTTCGAGGTGCGCGGCATGTCCGGCGGACGGCCCGTCATCGTCCTCGAACACGTCACCCGGCTGCGCGACGACCTCGCCCCCGACTGGCCCCAGCCGTCCGGGCAGGGCTGCTACCGCGTCGAGATCACCGGCGAGCCCAACTACACCCTCGACCTGCGGCTGCTCGGCTCGGACGGCGACCACAACACGGCCGGGCTGAAGGCCACCGCGATGCGGATCGTGAACGCCGTCCCGGCCGTCATCGCGTCCCCGCCCGGCCTGCTGACCGCCATGGACCTCCCCTTGATCGCCGGCCGCGGCCTGGTCAACCCAGGTGCTTGAGGCGAGGCCATAGCTCGTTCCAGCTCGTCCGCCGTCCCCGGCAGACCCAGATCGCCTTCCCCTGCTCCTGGCCGGAGGCGGTGGCGGTCAGAGGTTCTCGCGGTGGGCCAGGGCGGCGGCCTGGGTGCGGCTGGTGACGTTCAGCTTGGCGAGGATGTTCGAGACGTGCACGCTCGCCGTCTTCGGCGAGATGAACAGCGTCGCCGCGATCTCCTTGTTGCCCATGCCCTTGGCGACCAGCTTCAGCACCTCGCGCTCGCGCGAGGTGAGCGCGCTCAGCGGCCCGCCGTTCCCGCCCGCGCCGGCGGTGGCGCGGGCGCGGTCCTCGGAGAGCCGGGCCCGCGAGCCCAGGTCGTGCAGGACGCGCAGCAGCGGCCGCGCGCCGAGCCGCTCGGCGTCGGCGATGCCGGCGCGCCACTCGGCCGCGGCGGCGTCCCGGTCGCCGCGCTCGGCGAGCGACTCGGCCAGCCGCCAGCGCGAGCGCGCGACCTCGTAGACGAAGCCGTAGTCGAACAGGTCCCGGACGGCCCGCCAGTGCCGCGGCTCGTCGGTGCCATGAGCGCGGCGCCACTCGGCCTCGGCGCGCGCCAGCCAGGCGTGCCCCTCGGCGCCCATCCACGCGTCGTGCTGGCCGTCGGGGGTGTGCGTGGCCGCGAACCGGGCCCTCGCCAGAAGGTCGTCGGCGGCGGCGCGGGCCGCGGCCTCGGCGGCCGCGTCCCCGGTGCGGCGCGCCCGGACGGCCCGGTCGGCGTGCGCCCACAACCCGACCGCCACGATCCGGATCACCCCGGTGTTGGCCGGCCCGCAGTGCGCCAGCACCGTCGCGACGTGCTCCAGCGCACCGGCGTCGTCGCCCTCCCACATCCGCTGCTCGGCCGCGAGACCGCGCGCGACGTAGATGAGCCACTGGTCGCCGTCCCACAGCGGCTCGATCCACTGGAGCCGCTGCGTCGCGCACGCGCTGCCCTGCGCCACGTCCAGGAACAGCGCGTACGCGGAGACGATCGCCTCCACGTCGCGCGCCACCCGGATGCCGAAGCCGTCCGCGATCTGCCCCGCGCGCTCCCAGTCGCCCTCGGTGTAGGCGATAAGGAACTGCAGGAACCGCAGGTTGATGCCGTACGTCGCCCAGTCGAGCCCGTTGTCCAGGGTGAACCGGACGGCCTCGTCCGCCAGCTCGCGCGCCTTCGCCAGCTCGCCCATCTCGTACGGCAGCCGCGCCTCGGTGTAGAACGCGCGCAGCGCCACCTGCATGTTCGACGACGCCCGCGCCAGCCGGACGGCGTCGGAGTACGCCCGCGTCACCTCCGGCCCCGGCCCGCGCGTCGCCTCGATGTACAGGCCCAGCGAGATCAGCGCGGCGGCCTCGGCGGACGGCACGTCCGCCGCGCGCGCCACGCGCAGCGTCTCCTCCGCCATCGCCGGGACCTCGTCGTACCGCTCGGGCGTGCCCAGCAGCGTCCGGACGTAGGTCGCCAGTACGCGCGCCCGCGCGGGAGTGGGCGGCTCGACGGGCGTGAGGTCGAGCGCCTCCTGCGCCATCGCGCGCGACTCGTCCAGCCGGTCGAGCTCGTGCAGGTAGTACGCCAGCCGCTCGCGGACCTCCGCTCCGAGCGCCTTGTTATCCGGATCGATCAGCGTCAGCAGCCGGCGCAGCCGCTGGACGGCCCGCCGCAGCTCACCGGCCCGCGCCGACGACCGGACCGCGGACCACTCCAGGTCCACCCGGCTCATCCCGGCGGACTCCTCGGCGTCCGGCACGCTGTCCCACAGCGACAGCGCGCGGTCGTAGTGCTCGTGCGCCTCGTCCGGCGCGCCCATGCGCTCCGCGGCCTGGCCCGCCCGGACGGACGCGGCGAACGCCGTCGGCAGGTCGTGCGCCGCCATCGAGTGGTAGGCGAGTTCGGCGGCCGCGCGTGGCGTCCGGTTCCCTTCCGGGACCGGTGCCTCGGTGGGCGACAGCGCCTCAAGGAACTGGGCCGCGAACGCGCGGTGCAGGCGGGTGCGCTCGCCCGGCAGCAGGTCGCCGTACACGGCCTCGCGCAGCAGCGCGTGCCGGAACGCGTACCCGGCCATGCCGCTCGGCACGAGCAGCTGGTGCGACACCATCTCGCGCAGCGCCTCGCCGGCCGTGTCCTCCGACAGGCCGGACACGCGGCGGAGCAGTTCGTCGTCCACCCTCCGCCCGGCGACGGCCGCGACCCGGACGACGTGCTGGGCGTCCTCCGACAGCCGCTCCACCCGCGCGAGCAGCAGGTCGGCCAGCGCGGACGGCAGCTCGTCGTCGTCCACGGCCGCGAACAGCTCGGCCGCGTAGAACGGGTTGCCCTCCGACCTCCGGTGCACGCGCTCGACCAGGTCGGCGGGCGGTTTGCGGCCCGTCCCGAGGGACGTCAGGTACTCGGCGGTCTCGCCCGGCCGGAACGGCTTCAGCTCGACCGCCGTCACGTTCGGCAGCCGCAGCAGCTCGGCGACGACCGGACGCAGCGGATGACGCCGGTGCAGGTCGTCGGTCCGGTAGGTGCCGACCAGGCAGACCCGCTCGCGCTGGAGCACCCGGCTCAGGAACACCAGCAGGTTCCGCGTCGACCGGTCGGCCCAGTGCAGGTCCTCCAGGACGAGCAGCACCGGGCGCTGCCCGCCCAGCTCGCCGAGCAGCGCCAGCGTCGCGCCGAGCAGCTGCTGGCGGCCGAGGTCAGACGCCTCGTCCGGGGCTCCCTCGCCGTCCGGGAGCAGCCTGCGCAGCACCGGACGCCCGGCGAGGGCCTCTTCGAGGGCGGCCCGCTCGTCCGCGGCGGAGTGCGGGTCGCGCAGGGCCGTCCACAGGGCGTCCGCCAGCGGCAGGTACGGCATCGACTCGCCGAGCGCGGCGCACTGGCCGGTCAGCACGGCGAACCCGCGCTCCCGCGCGGCCGCGGTGAGCTCGGCCACCAGGTGGGTCTTGCCCACCCCGGCGTCCCCGCCCACCAGCACGACCCCGGCGTGCCCGGCCTTGGCGCGCTCCAACGCCGCGGTGAGCGAGCCGAACTGCGCCTTCCTGCCGATCAGCACCCTTGGTCGCACCTCCCAGACGATCGCCACAGTATGCCACCGGACCAGGACAAACCATCCTGGTTAATCGCGTCCCAGCGTAGGTGGGGCAGGCAAAGCGGACTGGCAGAGCGGGCCCGGCGGGCGGATGCGGCAGGCGGGTCTCGCGGCCAGGTGCGGCGGGCGATGTGGCAAGGAGGGGCGGCCCGGCCCCCGGCCCAAAACTGGGCCGGGGGCCGGATCCGACCGAGCCGCCGGACGGGAGAGAGAAGCGGCTCGGCAGGCCATTCTGTGACCATCTCGTTACGAGCTGCCACACCGGGCGACTGTGCCCGGATCAGGGCGGGTCAGGTCAGGTCAGGTCAGGGACGCGACCAGGTCGCTGTCGGTCTCGGCCAGCGCGCGGGCGATGCTCCCCGAGGGCGCGGGCTCGGTCTCCGGCTCGGGCTTGCGGCCCGGCTCGGGCGTCGGGGCCGGAATCCGGGTCGGCTCGGGCGTCTCGGGGGCCTCGTCCGGGTCCTGGTCCGGGTCGGGAAGCGTCTCGGGCTCCGGCGCGATGGTCAGGTAGACCCGCTCGGTCTCGTCGGCGATGCGCTCCCAGCTGTGCCGGGACCGGGCGCGGTCGGCGGCGGCGATGGCGTAGCCGCGCCGCGTGGTCTCCTCGGCGAGCAGGCCGCGGACGGCCAGCCCGATCTGCCGCGGACGCCCCGCCGGGACGTGCAGCCCGGTGATCGAGTCGAGCACGGCGTCGGCGTTGGTGCCGCTCGGCGTCACGACCGCCGGGACGCCGCAGGCCATGGCCTCCAGCGTGGCGGTCGGCGCGGGCTGCGCCGGGGCCAGGCCGAGCGCGATCCGGGTGGTGCGCAGCAGCCGGGGGAGCGAGCGGCGCGGCACCCGGCCGAGGAAGATCACCCGGTCGGACACGTGCAGCTCCTTGGCCAGGACGGTCAGCCGGTGCACCGACGCGTCGTTCTCCAGCTCCTCCCGGTCCGGGCCGCCGGCGACGGTCAGCTCGGCGTCCGGGACGTGCTGCAGCGCGCGGATCGCGGTCTCGGCCGAGCCGTCCTCCAGGTCCCGCGACACCACCGTGAGCCGCTCCCGGTCGCCGCGCGGCATCGCCGGGCCGACCTCGGAGAACAGCTCCACGTCCACGCCGGGCGGGGTGATCCGGACCGCGCGGCGCGGCACGCCCAGCCGGACCGCGACCGCGGCCTCCTCGGTGCAGCGGGCGAGCACGACGTCCGCGCCGCGGCCGATGGCACGCTCCAGGCGGGCCCGCGAGGGGTGCACGGACCGTCCGGCGCGGGTCTCGGTGGCTGCCAGGCCGTGGAAGGTCTGCGCGAACGGGATGCCCAGCTCGCGGGCGACGGCGCAGGCGGCGAGGCCGCCGATCCAGCCGTGCCCGTGCACGACGTCCGGCCGTCCGGCGCCCGACCAGCGGCGGCGCAGCTCGTCGGTGAGCTCGCGCACGTGGCCGAGCAACTGGTCGTCGGAAAGCGGCCGCGCCGGGCCGACCGCCAGGTTGAAGAGCGTGGCGCCGGACGCGAGCCGGGTGCGCGCGTTGGCGTCGGGGGAGCAGCGGCGTCCGAACACCGAGACGCGGTGCCCGGCCCCGCCCTCGTCCTCGGGACGGCCCAGGGCGCGGGCGAGCTCGCGGACATGAGAGACCTGGGAGCGGTCGCCGGTGAAGTCGGAAGCGGAAACGAGGGCGATGTTCAGGGACCGACGCATTGGGGACCTCCGGGTCAGCACAGGGGGAACCGGGAGGTATCTGCGTCTTAGACACCTAGAGAACGCTACGACCGCCGCGAACGCGCCCTTGACGGGAATCGGTGGGGGGCTTTCCGTCCCCACCCGCATTCAGCCGGTCACGGTGACCATAGTCCCCGATCGCCGCCGCCCGCAAACGTGCGCCGCCGCGTCCCGCGGTGAAAGTGGCGCTGAGGGGACGCGCTCCTCACCCTTCCGCACCCTCCCATTGGGCAAGGCGCTCCCATCCGGCTTCCGTGCCCTGACCAGCGGAAAGCCCGGCCATCTCCTCGATGTCCCCGTCCCGCCCGGACGGGCCTTGACTTCTTCCGGCCATCCATTGGGACATTTTTTGATCGGGCCGCGTACCGAACCGCTTACTTTCCGGGTGCATTTTTCGCCAATCCGGCGGAACCCCGCAGGCCGGGACGCCGTCCTATCGGCATGCCGACTCCCCGCTCTCTCGCCGCCGTGGCCTGCATGGCGGCGCTCACCACCGGCGTCGCGGCCTGCGGCGACCAGGGGCCGAAGGCGCACGAGCTGCGCGGCGCCGTGACCGGCGTCGCGCCCGGAGACCCCCGGCCGCTCGGACGCGCCGACACCGCGTTCGGTTTCGGACTGCTCTCCGCCTGGTGCGGGACCGACCCGAACGCCAACATCGTGCTGTCGCCGAGCAGCATCGCGTCCAGCCTCGGCATGGTCCAGCAGGGCGCGCGCGGCCGGACCGCCGTCGCGATGGCCCGCACCCTGCACCTCCCGTCCGGCGACCTCCTGCCCGGCCTCCGCGCCCGGACGAACGAGATGCGCTCGCTCGGCAACAAGAAGGTGACCGCGAGGTTCGCCGACCAGATCTGGGCGGACTCCGGCGTCCCGACCGACAAGGGCTACCTCGACAAGCTCGCCACCGGCTACGACGCGGGCCTGAAGACCCTCGACATCGCCGCCGATCCGGACGGGGCGCGCAAGACGATCAACGCTCAGATCAAGAAGGACACCGGCGGCAAGATTCCCGAGCTGCTTCCGCCCGGCCAGCTCAGGTCCGATACCGGATGGGTGCTCACCGACGCCGTCCATCTCAAGGCCGAATGGCAGACCAGGTTCGGGCACGCCTCACCGGGCCGCTTCACCGCCTCGGGCGGACGGTCCGTCCAGGTGCAGCTCATGAACGCCAAGAGCCGCTTCGGCTACGCCCGCAGCGCCGGATGGCAGGCCGTCGACCTCCCCTACGCCGGCGGCAGGCTCCGCATGACCGCGCTGCTCCCCGACGCGGCGTCCCAGGGCTGCCCGTCCCTGACCGGCGCGACGTTCGACCGCCTGACCGGCGCGCTCTCCACCGGTACCGACGTGGACGTGACCATGCCCAAGGTGGACCTCTCGTCCCGCCGCGAGCTGACACCGCTGCTCACCAAGCTCGGCATGGGCATCGCGTTCTCCGACTCCGCCGACCTGCGCGGCATCTCGCCGAAGGCGGGCAAGATCGCCTTCGTGCAGCACGCCGCCACCCTGGACATCGACGAGAAGGGCACCGAGGGCGCCGCCGCCACCGGAACCGGCATCACCGCCCTCGCCGCGCCCGCGCCCAGCTACAAGATCACCGTCGTGTTCGACCGGCCCTACCTCGTCGTCGTCCGGGATGGAAAGTCCGGAGAACCGCTGTTCATGGCACGGGTCGCCGACCCCGCACGACAATGACCCGGTGATGCTCTGGTACGTCGCCTACGGCTCCAACCTGCACCGCGACCGCTTCCTCTGCTACCTGGCGGGCGGCCGTCCGGCGGGCGCCGCGCGCACCTACACCGGCTGCCGCGACCCGCGCCCGCCCGCCGCCGACCGCCCCGTCCTGCTCCCCGGCGGGATCTACTTCGCCCAGACCTCCCCCGTCTGGGGCGGCGGCGTCGCCTTCTACGACCCGTCCCTGCCCGGCCTCGCCCCCGCCCGCGCCTACCTGCTGACGACGGGCCAGTTCAGCGACGTCCTCGCCCAGGAGATGCGCCGCGCCCCCACCGCCGACCTCGACCTCTCACCAGCCCTCGCCACCGGCCGCCAGACCCTCGGCCCGGGCCGCTACGAGACCGTCCTGAACCCCGGTGACCTGGACGGACACCCCATGCTCACCTTCACCGCCCCGCACACCGCCGCCGAAGCCGCCCTGAACCCCCCGTCCGCCGCCTACCTCGCCATGCTCGCCGGCGGCCTGCACGCCTCCCACGGCTGGTCGCCGCGACAAGTCACCGCCTACCTGATGTCCCGCCCCGGCGCGCTTGGTACGGTTCGGCCATGAACGTCGGAGACGTGGTAGAGGACTTCGAACTCCCCGACGAGACCGGCGCCCCGCGCCGCCTCACCGACCTGCTGAAGGACGGCCCCGTCGTGCTGTTCTTCTACCCGGCCGCCCTCTCACCCGGCTGCACCGCAGAGGCCTGCCACTTCCGCGACGTCGCCGAAGAACTCGCCGACCTCGGCGCCCGCCCCATCGGCATCAGCGGCGACGCCCCCTCCAAGCAGCACGAGTTCGCCGAGAAGCACTCCCTCGGCTACCCCCTCCTCTCCGACCCCGACGGCACCGTCCGCTCCGCCTTCGGCGTCAAACGAGGCTTCGCCCTGGCCCCCACCCGCCGCCAGACCTTCGTCATAGCCCAAGACCGCCGCATCCTGGAAATCATCAAATCCGAAGTCCGCATGAACACCCACGCCGACCGAGCCCTAGCCACCCTAAGAACCCTCTAACCATCCCACCGCCCCGCATCCACACCCCCCGCCCCGCGTGGAGCCGCGCCCTACCTCCGCGCGCAGCGGCTCGCTACCCATGCTGCGCACCAGGCCCTCTACGCACTACGCCAGATGCGCACCTAGTCCGCTGTGTGCGCTACGCCTGTACGGCGCGCTTGCGTCGGGGCACCTACAGCGGCGCAGCGTATCCGTACCGCTGAGCCCTTGGCTTTGCGACCTGCGCGCATTCCCATGGCGTGCGCCAGCCCCGTGCGGCCTGTGCCAGGCCCGCGCCGTCCAGCACAAGCCTCGCCCTACTCCTGCGCGGCATCCTGCGCGCCCCTAGTGCCGCGCCACGCCCACGTTGCGCCCCGCGCCCGTGCCGCAGCGCACAAGGTGCGCTGCCTTCGTACGGCGGGGCGCGTTCACGCGGCGGCCTGGACGTCCATGTCGCGCGCAACGCCCCGCGGCCTCGAAGCCCATGCCCCGCGTCCGCGCCGTGCCCCGCGGCCGTGCGACAGCGCTGCCACGCCCGTGCCGCACCGTTGTGCCGCGCTGTGTGCGGAACAAACCACCGCGACCGCCGCGCATCCCACGCGTCCGTTCCGGGCCGTATGTCTGCGCTCGCGGCCTGCGCGCGCGGCCTGCACGCTCGTTTCGCGCGCTCATGCCATGCTGCGCGGGCTGGGTCGCGCGCCAAGCGCGCGTGCCGTGCGCTGCGGCCGCACGGCGCGTTCGCGGCGCGATGTCTCCTTGCAGTGAGTGCCGCCGTGCCGCCCCTGCCTTCGGCGCGGCGACCCCAGTGCCCATGCTGTGCGCCATGCCCACATCGCGCCACGCCCGGGCGGTGTGCGCCAGGCTCGTGCTGTCCGTGCGAGCCTCGTCCTGCTTCTGCGCTGCGGCCTGCGCGCCTCTAGGGCCGCGCGCCATGCCCATCGCCATGCCCATGTTGTGCCCTGCGTCCATGCCGAGCGTAAAGGTGCGCTGCCTCAGTGCGGCGGGGCGCGTTCGCGCGGCCTGGACGTTGCGGCTGACAACGCCGTCCCGGAGCCCGAGCACCGCGTCTGCGCCTTGACCTGCGTTTGTGCCGCGGCGCTGCCGCGTCCGTGCCGCGCGTCCGTGCCGCGCCTCCGTGCCGCGCCTCCGTGCCGCGCTGTTGTGCCGTGCTGCGTTCGGAACGAGTGCCGCGACCGCCTTGCGTCCCGCGCTCCGTGGCGGGCCCCTGTGTCTGCGCTGAGGCATGGGTGCTTGTGTCGCGCGCTGATCTCAGCTGCGCGGGCTGAGTTCGTGGCGGGCTTGGGTGCGCTGCGTTGCGGCCGGGCCGAGCGCGCGTCCGTGTCGTGCGCTGCGTCACTGTCGCGTCGCAAGCGTCCGTGTCTGGCCCTGTGTCTGCGCGTTTGTGTGGCGCGCTGATCCGTGTTGTGCGGGCTGAGGACGTGGGGCCGGTCGTGGGCGGCGCGCTGTGTACGAGGCAGGCGCGTGTTCGTGGCGTGTGCTGCGCTGCGGACGCGCGCCGCCTTTGTGTCGTGTCCTGCGCGTCGGTGCGGGCGTTGTGTTCGGGCGGGGCTGCTTTCTGCGTTCGGGGCTCTGTTGGTGTGCGTGGGTGGGGCTATAGGCGGGTGGCGGGGTTGGTGGGGTCGGGTGGGGGTGGGGGTGGGGGGAGTTGGACGCGGGGGAGGAGGATGGCCGAGGGGTGGAGGGGGGTGTGGAAGATTTCCTGGTCGGCGGTGAGGTAGTCGGTGGCGGTACCGATGGGGGCGCCGGTGCCGGGGTTGCGGGAGACGCGGGGGTAGGCGCCGCTGCAGACCTGGAGGCGGATGCGGTGGCCGCGGCGGAAGCGGTGGCCGGCGGGCCAGAGTTCGACCGTGATGCGGCGGATGCCGTCGTCGTCCGGGTTCGGGGTGCCGGGGACGAGGCGGCGCATGCCCTCGCAGAGGTTGACCGAGACGCCCTCCTCGTCCACGTCGCAGAGGCGGACGACGAAGTCGGTGTGGTCGCGGTCGGAGCGGATCCACAGGTCGGCCGAGACCGGGCCGATGATCTCCACGTCCTCGTCCAGCTCGGCCGAGGTGAAGGTGAGGACGTCGCGGCGGCGCTCCAGGCGGGCCTGGTCGGCGACGGGGTGGTTGTCGCCGAGCAGCGTCGGGCCGCCGAGGAAGGGCGTCGGGTGCTCGGGGTCGTAGCGGTACCGGTCGGGCTCGGACTCGGGCGGCTCGTCCGGGGACAGGCCGCCGTCCGGGTGCAGGTGCCAGCGCTCCTCGCACATCCCAGGGACGGGCCAGTCGGGGAACTCGTGCCACTCGTTCGCGCCCGTGACGAAGAGCCGGACGGGCATCTCGCGCAGTTCGGACGGGTCGTCCAGCAGATGCGCGCGGAACCAGTTCAGGGACTCGCCGACCGAGCCGCGCATCATCCGGCCGTCGGCGTGGAACCAGGGGCCGATGGTCAGGTACGGGTGGTGCCCGCCGGCGCGCAGGGCCGCGTAGTCCTTGATCTGCCAGGGCAGGAAGATGTCGTACCAGCCGCCGATCATGTTGACCGGCGCGGACACCTCCGACACCGTCCGCGTGAAGTCGCGGCGGTCCCAGAACGGCGTGTCGGGGCCGTGGGTGAGCAGGTCCTGGAAGAACTTCTGCTGCTCGCCGGTCGCGAGGACGTCCAGCTCGGCCAGCGGCTTGCCGGACAGCGCCGCCCGGCGCGCGCGCCGCGGCGACATGATCCCGGTGGTGACCCCGGACAGCGGGGTCTTCATGCGGGCGGTGAGGTCGACCCAGGTCAGCGCCGCCTCCAGCGCGAAGGTGCCGCCGACGTTCACCGCGTCCCGGAAGGACGAGGCGGTGACCTGCATGGAGAGGGCCCGCAGCTCCGGCCCGGCCTCGGCGGCGACCGCCCACTGCACGTAGCCGAGGTAGCTGGGCCCGTGCATCGCGAACGTGCCGCCGAACCACGGCTGCTGCTTCAGCCACTCGATGGTGGCGAGGCCGTCCTCGCGCTCGTCGAGCGGTTCGAACACGCCGCCGGACCCGAACCCGCCCCGGACGCTCTGCACCACGGCCTGGAACCCGTGCGACGCGAACGTCTGCCCGCACATCAGGCCGAACGGCCCGCGCCGCCCGTACGGCGAGCGCACCAGGATCGTCGGCGGACGGTCCACGTCCACGGGCGCGTAACGGTCGGCGAGCAGCGTCAGGCCGTCGCGTGTCGGGACCTCCAGGTCCCGGGTGACCTCGACTTTGTGAGGGCCGTTCCGCAGTCCGAGCGCCGTGACCCCCAGGCGGCGCAACATCCCCGTACCTACCACTCTCACGATCGTAATCCCCTGTACCGGCGATCTCGCCACAGCCTCCTCGCTGTGGCGAGACCCTCATGTCCCGTTGGCCCGGAATGGGGGTTCGGACGGAGCTACGATCGATGCTTTGTCTGGAAGGTCCGTAGTGTGTGGAGGGTGCCGGAGCATGACTGGCTGGCCGGGTTGGGAACCGATCATCATCGCGGCGGGGGTCATGGTGGCCGCCCTGGTGCTGGCCGTCGGGCTGCGCTTGTTCGCCAAGCGCCTCACGGCCCGCGCGGGGGACACCCGCTGGGCATGGGACGACCTGGCCGCTCGCCTGGTCTACGACCTCGCGGTCCCGCTCTGCCTGCTCGGCGGCGCCTGGATCGCGGCCAACATGCTGAACCTGCACAGGGGGACGCTCGTCGCTACCGGCCGCGTCCTGACCGCCGTGACCGTCCTGGTCGTCTCCCTGGCGCTGGCCCGCCTGACCGCCGGGATCATCGCCTCCGTCGCGCTGATCCGGCAGGGCACCGCCGCCAACGTGAGCATCTTCACCAACATCAGCAAGGTCGTCGTGCTCGGCGTCGGCGTCCTGGTGATGCTGCAGAGCCTCGGCGTGTCCATCACACCGCTGCTCGGCGCCCTCGGTGTCGGCGGCCTGGCCGTGGCCCTCGCCCTCCAGGACACGCTCGCCAACCTCTTCGCCGGCGTGCACGTCCTGGCGTCCCGGACGATGGAGCCCGGCGACTACATCAAGCTCAGCAGCGGCCAGGAGGGCTACGTCGTCGACATCAACTGGCGCAACACCTCCATCCGCACCCTCTCGGACAACATCGAGGTCATCCCGAACGCCACGTTCTCCAAGACGATCCTCACCAACTACCACCGCCCCGCGCAGGACATGTCCCTGCTCATCCAGGCGAGCTGCGCGTACGACAGCGACCTCGACCACGTCGAGAAGGTCGTCGTCGACGTCGGCCACGAGGTGATGTCCGAGGTCGAGGGCGCCGTCAAGGACGCCCTGCCCGTCGTCCGCTTCCACACCTTCGCCGACTCCCGCATCCACTTCACCGTCATCCTCCGCACCGGCGAGTTCGGCGACCAGTTCCGCATCAAGCACGAGTTCGTCAAGCGCCTCCACCGCCGCTTCCGCCTCGAATCCATAGAAATGCCCCCACCAACCCGCAAACTCCTCCTCCCTGACTCCACACCCCCCACCCCCCACCTCACCGACTAACCCCGCCCACCCCGCCCAGCCCGAGCCGAACGAACGCCGCCTACGTCACCGCGTGCGAGAGCGCCCACGTGATCGCGCGAAACGCTGCGCACGTCATCAAGGGCGCCGACGTCACTGCGCGGGAGGGTGCCTACGCCATCGCGCGGGAGGCTGCCTACGTCAGCGCGTGCGCGGGTGCCGACGTCACTGCGTGCGCGGGCGCCGACGTCACTGCGTGCGCGGGCGCCGACGTCATCGCGTGTGAGGGTGCCCATGTCACCGCGTGCGAGGGCCTCCGTCGTCGCGTGCGACGGTGCGCACGTCATTGCGTGCAAGCGTGCCGACGTGATCGCGCGAAACGGTGCGCACGTCACCGCTTGCGAGAGTGCCGACGTCACCGCGTGCGCGAGGGCCCGGTCATCGCGGGCGACGCGCCCACGTCACCGTGTGTGGAACGTGCGTGTCACTGGGGGTGGGAGGCGCGGGTGTTTGGTACATGCCTGGGACAAGTGGGCCCGGAGCCCGGCCACGACGGTTGCGCTGGGGGGTGAGGCGAGGGGGCTGGTGTCGTCGGAGGTGGGGGACGGTCGATAAGGGCCCTGGTGGACGGTCTCCTTTCAAGGGGGTTGGCTTGGGATTTCGGGCCTGGTGGGTCAGGGTGTGACGGCGGGGAGGAGGACGTTGTCGACGAGTTCGGTGAGGAACTCGTCGGGGACGTCCGGTGAGCCGAGGGTGCAGCGGTACATGACCATTGCGGGGCCGATCTCGGCGCACATGGGCATGGCGGCGGACGGGCGGACGTCGCCGCGCTTCACACCTCGCTCCAGCGCGTCCAGCAGCCGTTCCTTGAGCGGAGTCGTCACCCGCTCCCGGATGACATCCCGCATCAGGCTGCTGGACTGCTCGCCGTCCTCTTTGAGGATTTGGAACGCAGTGCCCCGGGTGGCTTTCACTGCGTCCCGGTAGCAGCGCATCAACTCCATGAGGTCGTCGCGGATGTTGTCGTGGACGGGGACCTCCGCCGGCACCGGCAGGACGTGCTGGAGCGCGTCCGCGATCAGCTCCTCGCGGCTCGACCAGCGGCGGTAGAGCGCGGCCTTGCCGGTGTGCGCGGCGGCGGCGACGCCCTCCATGGTCAGACGGCGGCAACCCACCTCGGCCAGTTGGTCGAGCGCGGCGATCAAGATCGCGCTCTCCAGGGCCTCACCCCGTCGCCGCGTTGGCGTGCTCATCGCTTCCGCTCTCCGTTCCGCCACACTCCAAGCCCTGCCGCCCGGCCAATCCGGCGCGACGGCGTAGCCGGACGCCGTGCTGGAGTCCGGCGACGCCCCCGTCCCCTTGGGCGGAACCCGCAGAATCGCAGGTTACTTCAGCCGCACGTCCCATCACCCGGTCGGCGCCCTCCGCGCGGGCGGGGGCGGGGCGTGGTGGGGGGATCCGCGCCGGGTGCGGTGCGGCATATGCGGAGCGGCGGATGTGGCTCGGCAGATGCGATGCAGAGGATGTGGCGCGGCGGGTGTGGTGCGGCGGGTGTGGTGCGGCGGGGGCGGAGCGGAGGGTGCAGCGCGGCGGATGTGGCGCGGCGGGTGTAGCGCGGCGGATGTGGTGCGGAGAGTGCGGTGCGGAGGCGGCTTGGCGTGTGTGGCATGGCTTAAGGCGGGCGGTCGTTCGTGGGGTGGCCAGGGGCTTTGGGCGGGGAGTGGGTGGGGGGAGCCGGTGGTGTGGGGGTCATGGGGTCCTCGCTGGGGGTGGTCTGTGGCGTGGAAATAGTGAACGTTGGCGTTCACTTTTCGGGACGTGGGTGGTACGTTCGGCGCTTAGTGAACTCTGGCGTTCCTTAAATTCTGGTCCTTGGAGGTCGCCTTGTCGACTGTTCCGGGTGGACGGGTGCGTGCGGGGGAGGGCCTCGCGGCCTCCCCGGCGCAGCCGTCCGCCTCATCCCCCCGTCATTCCGGCCTCGTGCTCGCGGTCATCGTCGGCTGCCAGCTGATGGTCGGGGTCGACTCCTCCGTCGTCACCATCGCCCTTCCCGACATCCGCGGGGCGCTCGACCTGTCCACGGGCGGGCTCGCCTGGGTGCAGAACGCGTACACCCTCGCCTTCGGCGGACTGCTTCTGCTCGGCGGACGGTCGGGCGACATCATCGGGCGCCGGCGCGCGTTCTGCGCCGGGATCTCGGTGTTCACGCTCGCCTCGCTGCTCGGCGGCGTCGCGTCGGACGGCTGGATACTGATCTCCGCCCGCGCGCTCCAGGGGGTCGGCGCGGCCCTCGCCGCGCCGAGCGCCATGGTGCTGATCGCGACGCTGTTCAGCGGCACCGCACGGGTGCGGGCGCTCGGCGTCTCGTCCGCCGTGACCGGTGTGGGCGGCGCGCTGGGCATGCTGCTCGGCGGCCTGCTCACGGACCTGTCGTCGTGGCGCCTGGTGTTCTTCATCAACCTTCCCATCGGTGTGGTGATCCTTCTCGCCGCGCCCCGGGTGCTCCCGGAGACGCCGCGCCGTTCGAGCGGGTTCGACTTCGCCGGAGCGGTGCTGGGCACGCTCGGGCTGACCGCCCTGGTGTTCGGGCTCATCCGGGCGGGATCGGACGGCTGGCACGACACGCTCATGCTGGCGCCGCTCGGCGCCGCGGTCGTCCTGTTCGTCGCGTTCGTGCTGGCCGAGGAGCGCGTGCCGAATCCGCTCGTCCCGCTGAGGCTGCTTACGGACCGCCTGCGCGCGGGCGCGTTCATCTCACTCGCGACCCTGGTCGGCGGGATGTTCGGCGGCTTCTTCTTCTTGACGCAGTACTTCCAGCAGAACCTCGGGTACGGGCCGTTGAAGGCGGGCGCCGCGTTCCTGCCGATCGTCGGCACGCAGTTCGTCGTGCTGCGCTTCGCACCGCGCCTGCTCGGACGGTTCGGCGGCCGGACGCTGGTCATGACCGGTGCCTTCCTGATGACCACGGCCATGCTCTGGCTGACCGCGATCGACCCGCATCAGGGGTACGCGACCGGTCTGCTCGGCCCGTTCCTGCTGTACGGCGGGGGAGCCGGTCTGACCGTGATGCCGCTGAACGTGGTCATCCTGGGCAGCGTGCGCCCCGAGGACTCCGGCGCGGCCGCCGGCGTGGCGCAGACCGTGCTGTGGTCGGGCGCCACGATCGGCACATCGATCATGGTGACCGTCTTCGACGCCACCGCCGGCACCGACCGGCACGCCTCACTCGACGGATTCGCGGCGACCTTCGTCACCGGTGCCTGCTTCGGCGCCATCGCCTTGCTCATCGCCCTGTTCACCCTTCGCTCGGCACGGGCGCCGGGCTGATCCCGACGACCGATCGGATTCGCACCGGCGCCGCCCTCGGACGAGCGCCGGTGCATCCATCCTGCCGACCGGGCAGAGACGGGCAAAGTCGGAGTGTGATCTGTGGATAACTTTTCGTCACTCCAGGTCAGCCCCAGAAAACGGGCCCCTGCGGCTTCACGATCGGGAGGCGCGCGACTCCGCGGCTTCCTCGAACAGGCTCAGCAGGTCGTGGTGACCGAACATCTTGGCCGTCTCCACAGCGGACGGACTGCCCGCCCAAGGATCCGCGTCCGCCTCCAGCAGCACGCGAACGACCTCGGGCTCCTTCTTGAAAACCGCCCCCGCCATAGGACGCTGCCCCCGGTCGTTGGCCCGCTCGGGATCGGCGCCTCGTTCCAGTAGCGCGCGGACGGTGTCGGCGTGCCCGTGGTAGGCGGCGAGCATCAGCAACGTGTCGCCCTTCTCGTTGCTGAGGTTCACCGGGACGCCGGACTCGATGTACGGGACGAGTTCGTCCGTCCGCCCCGTCCGGGCCATGGCATACAGGCGGGTCGCGAACTCCTGGAGTTCGGCGTCGTCGGCTTCGTTCATGCTTCGCAGCCTATGGCCGTCCGGATGCTCGCCCAGGGACCAGACCGGAAGGGACATGCGGCTGCCCAGGCTGTCCTGGCGGTAAATCAGGTGTTTCTCCAGCGCCACCAAGGACCCGCTGTCGGGAAAGTTCCGGAAGCGCACGTCGTCCGCCAGCGCGCGCATGATCTGCAGGCCCCGGCCGGACTCGGCGGTGAGCGCCGCAGGCTCCTCCGCCGTCGCGACGGTCCGCGAATCGATGCCGCGGCCGGAGTCGATGACCCGGATGACGCAGCGCGTGTCCAGGATGGACACCCGCACGGTGAAGTCGTCGCCCGCCTGCGCGTGCCGGATCACGTTCGTGCACGCCTCGGTCAGCATCAGCTCGATGTCGCCGCGGATGGGCTCGTCCACCCCCAGCACGCCCAGGGACGCGTCGAGCAGCCGCCGCGCCGCCGGAACGCTCGTGCTGTCCCGCGGCAACCGCAGGTCCAAGGTGATCTCCACGTCCTCAACGCCTCCCGAGCGCTCGCCGGACGTATCGGTCAGTAGAGGCGTGCCCTATACACGGGTCCCAAACCTGCCGCCTGCTCAGACCCAAACCGCCCGTTACACGGGACCAAAACCGCCGCAGGGATAAATCCGACCCGGCCGCGTACACGGCTCCCGCGTCTGCCGCACGCGCAGGCTCCCAAGCGCGCGCGATGCCGACATAAGGACAGAGCCGCTGCCTGTGCAGGTCCCACACCTTGTGTGGGACGGCCTTCCCGGCCGCCTGGCGACGCGGTGCGCAGGGGTGAGGCGTTAGGAAGAACGTGGGGCGGGTGCTCCTGGACGAGGTCCAGTAGGCCAGTCGTCGCGCTGGACAAGGCGGAGCACCAAAGCGGCGATGTTCCATGCGTCGTCGGCTCCGCTGTGGTGGCGTCCCTCCAGGGGAAGTCCGGCGTGCTCCAGCGCGCCCGCCATTCCGAGTTTGCGCCGTAGTCCGTGCGCCTCCGACCAGAGGGCCTTCGTGTTCACATGCCGACGGCCGAACGGATAGCGAACGCCTACGGACGCCGTCTGGCGCTCGAACTGCTTGCGGTCGTAGTCGCCCCAGCTCGCCCACGTGCGCGTATGAGCGGAATGCTCCCGTTCCAGCAGCGCGCACGCTTCCGGGAATGAGATGCCGGTGTCCACCTCGTCCTGAGTGAGGCCGGTCAGTTGCGTACAGAACTCGCTCACGCGCGACCGTTCCGGACGGACGAGTATGCGGTGCTTCTCAACGCGCTCGCGCGCGAGGAGGTCCACCACGCAGAGGCCGATCTCGATGATCTCGCTGACCTGGTCTTGGGGTCGGCGGCCCTCCCAGCAGGTGGCCTCGACGTCGACCACGTTCAGGTAGCGTCCGAAATCCTCCATGCACGGCACCGTAACGGCGGGCGAACGCCGTCCGCGAGCGAATATCCGGTCCTCAGTCCTGCCCGGGAACGGGCGCGTACGAGTCCACGTACTCCTGGCCGGACAGCTTCTGGATGGCCTGCATGACCTGGTCGGTGGCGTATCGGACGGCCTCCCGGTCGCGTTCCGCCCCGGTGAATTCCAGCGGCTCCCCGAAACGGACCTCCACTCGCCCCGGTTTCGGAAGGGCCTGACCGCGCGGCTGGAGGCGGTCGGTCCCGATGATCCCGACCGGAACCACGGGCGCGCCCGTCCGAAGCGCCAGCCGGCCCACGCCCATGCGGCCCCGGTACAGGCGTCCGTCCGGGGAGCGGGTGCCCTCGGGATGGATCGCGAACGCGTCCCCGCGCTCCAGCACGGCCGCCGAGGCGTCCATCGCGGCGATCACGGCGCGCCCGCCCGAACGGTCCACGGAGATCGCGCCGACGCTGCGGAAGAACGCGGCCTGCGCCCTCCCGAGCCTGCCCGGCCGCGTGAAGTACTCCTGCTTGCCGAGGAAGAACACCTGGCGCGGGACCACCAGGGGCACGATGAACGAGTCCATCACCGCCAGGTGGTTGGCCGCGAGGATCAGCGGCCCCGACCGCGGCACGTGCTCCGACCCCGTCACCTTCGGCCGGAACGCCACCCGCAGCGCGGGTCCGAGGAAGACGTACTTCGTGAGGGGATAGATCAGGCGTTCGGGGTCCATGCCCGAAACGCTAGGTTCTGCCCGCGAACGCCTGCCCTGCCGGGCCAATACAAACCGACCCGTCGGGATTTTGTAGGATCCCGCACTTGCCAACGCTCCGAGTCCGAGAGTCACGCGGTAGCGGCCCTACGCCGACCCGGCCTGCACGCCCCCGCTGCGCATGCCGGGCTCACGTCCCGCGCCCGTGGTACCTGCCGGGCCTCGCTCGTCGCGGCTGCCGCGCCTACCGGCTCGCGCCTTGCGCCCGCTGTTCCTACCGGCTCGCGCCTTGCGCCCGCTGTTCCTACCGGCTCGCGCCTTGCGCCCGCTGTTCCTACCGGCTCGCGCCTTGCGCCCGCTGTTCCTACCGGCTCGCGCCTCGCGCCTGCTCTGCCTACCGGCCTCGCTCCTTGCGCCTGCTCTGCCTAGCGGCTTCGCTCCTTGCGCCTGTCGGGCGTGCCGGGTGCTCCTCGCGCTCGCGCTCCCTAGCAGGCCGCGCCGCCGCTCCCGACAATGCGTGCTGGCGCGAATCCCCGCGGACCTCGGCCCTGGCTGTTCTGCGGTTCGTTGAGGACGGACCGACGCCTGAAAGCTCAGCGGGGTCAGCCGCTGGCGCTGGCTGCGGAGGCGCGTTGCTGGCGGACCGCTTTGCGCAGGCCGGGCGCCGCGGGGCCGCTCCGGGCCGTCAGCTCGGCGATCCGGGCACGCCGCCGACGGGTTTCGGACCGCGGCACCACCGTGCGGACCTCGCCCGCCGCGGCCAGCGCGACCGCCGCCGCGTCCAGGCTGTTCACGTGCGCGACCGGACGCCCCTGCAGCGCCGAGGACGCCCCGCGCGCCAGCGCCTTCACCACGCGCGTGTCCCGGACCTCGATCCCCGTCGCGGGGAAGAACAGCAAGACGCGGCGCGGACGCAGCCGGATCCAGCCGCCCTCGTCCAGCTCGTCCCGGACGGTCCGGACCATCTTCCGCGCGTCCTTGCGCACCCAGTGCTGCCAAGGCCGCGGTCGCGAGGCGCCGATCTGCGCGATGAGCCCGTACGGGTCCGGGCCGTCCGTCCCGACGACGGGCTTCCCGCGCTCCTCGCCGAGCCGTCCGTCCAGGTAGAGCTCGGTGAGCGCGGCGGCCCGCAGGACGAGCCCGAGCCGCGCGCCGCGCAGCGCCAGGCGCTGCCGCCGCGTGTCGTAGGCCAGCAGGAACATTCGCTGGGGCAGGGTTTCCGGGATCTCGACCATGTGACTCGACCTCTACTCTCCGGGCCGGTCCGCCTCGGGGGCCCCGGCCGTTTCGGCGGTGCCGCCACCGCCATCCGTCTCGCCGCTTACCATTTCGGTCGCACCCTCACGACCGTCCGCAACGTCACGCCCGTCCGTAACGGAACGGCCGTCCGCGCCGCTGTCGCCGTCGTCGCCGTCCCCAGTGTCCTTGGACGGACGGCCCGGGCGGCGCATCCGGCTCGCGTCCTTCGGCATCCGGCCCGCTTCCGCGAGAGCGCGCCGGAGCAGGAACTCGATCTGGGCGTTGGTGCTGCGCAGCTCGTCACCCGCCCACCGCGCCAGCGCGTCGTGCACGGCGGGGTCGAGGCGCAGCAGGACCTTCTTGCGTTCGGTGGCCACGGGCTACTGGTAGAGGGACCCGGTGTTCACGACCGGCTGGGCGTCGCGGTCGGCGCAGAGCACCACCAGCAGGTTGCTGACCATCGCGGCCTTGCGCTCCTCGTCCAGGTCCACCACGTTCTCCTCGTCGAGCTTGGTCAGCGCCTGCTGGACCATGCCGACCGCGCCGTCCACGATGCGCTGCCGGGCCGCGACGACCGCGCCCGCCTGCTGCCGGCGCAGCATCGCCTGGGCGATCTCCGGCGCGTACGCGAGCCGGGTGATCCGGGACTCGACGATCTTCACTCCGGCGGACGACACGCGCAGCGCGATCTCCGCCGACAGCTGCCCGGTGATCTCGTCGGCGTTCTCGCGCAGCGACGTCCGGTCGGACGCGTCGTACGGGAAGCTGCCCGCGATGTGCCGGACGGCCGCTTCGGTCTGGAACGCCACGAACTCCACGAAGTCGTCCACCTCGAAGACGGCGCGCGCGGTGTCCTCGACCTGCCAGACGACGACCGCCGAGATGTCGATCGGGTTGCCGTCCAGGTCGTTCACCTTCGCCTGGCCCGTCTCGTGGTTGCGGATCCGGGTGGACACCCGGCGCCGCGCGGTGATCGGGTTCACCCAGCGCAGGCCGTCCGTCCGGACCGTCCCGCTGTACCGGCCGAGCAGCTGGAGCACCCGCGCCTCGCCCGGCGCGACCGCCGTGAGGCCCGCCGCGACGACGACCCCCGCGAGGAAGGCGAGCACTCCGACGACGACCGCGGCGACCGAGCCCGCGCCGTGGGACGCGACGCCCCCGACGAACGCGGCGACGCCCGCCAGGACCAGCAGCAGGGCGAGCCCCGCCATCGGCCATCCGCTCATGTCCCGCGCGGGCCGCTCGGCGACCTTCGGGCGGGGCATCTCGACCTGTGCTGCTTCCATGGCTCCTCCTCGGCTATGGCATCAATCTAGCAAAGTGATATCACTTTTCCAAGCGGCCGGAACGCCGACGGCCCGCCGAAGCGGGCCGGACGGGCGGAGGCATCCGGGGCAGACCAGGTCAGCGGGCGGTTTCAAGCTCCGGCTCGTCCGCTCCCTCCTCCTCGATGACCTTCGGGACGGACCGGAGCGTCACCAGCGCGGCCCCCGCGACCAGCGCCGCGAACCCCGCGCTGCACAGGAGCGCGGCGTGCATGCCGTCCACGTAGGCGTTCCGGGCCAGGTCCGTGACCTGGGCGCCGAGCCGGGCGGGCAGCTGCGACGCGACCTGGAGCGCCGCGGGCAGCGAGTCCCGGACGGCGTGCCCGGCCGGACCGGCGACCCCCTGCGGGACGGAGATCCGGTCGCGGTAGACCGCGGTGAGGACGCTGCCCAGGATCGCCATGCCGAGCGCTCCGCCCAGCTCGGTCGCCGTCTCGGAGATCGCGGACGCGGCGCCCGACCGGTCCTTCGGCACCGAGGCGAGGACGGTGTCGCCGGTGACCGTCAGCGCCATGCCCATCCCGACGCCGGACATCGCCATCGGCAGGACCAGCACCCAGTAGGCGGTCCCGGCGTCCACCAGCGTGAACGCGGCGAACGCGGCGGTGGACAGCGCCAGCCCGGCGGCGACGGTCCGGGCCCGTCCGATCGCGTTGATCAGCGGCGGGGCGAGCGCCGCGCCGCCGACCATCGCGGCGACCGCGCCGGGCAGCCCGGCCAATCCGGACCGCAGCGGGGACCAGCCGTACACCATCTGGAAGAAGATCGAGAAGATCAGCGACTGCGCGACCAGGGCGAACATCGCGAACAGGTTCGTCACGACCGAGCCGGCGAACGCCGCGCGGCGGAACAGCCGCATGTCGATCAGCGGGTGCCCGACCTTCAGCTGGCGCCGGACGAACCAGACCAGAGCGACGAGTCCGACACCTGCCGCGATGCCGATCCGGGCGTGCGCGACCCCGTGCGCCGCCGCCTCCTTGATCGCGTAGACCACGCCGAGGACGCCGGCCACCGACAGCGGCACGCTCACCACGTCCAGCCGCCCCGGGTTCGGGTTCCGCGACTCCGGCAGCACCAGCAGCCCCGCGACCAGCGCGACCAGCATCACCGGCACGTTGATCAGGAACACCGAGCCCCACCAGAAGTCGTCCAGCAGCGCGCCGCCGATCACCGGCCCGAGCCCGACCGCCAGGCCGCCGACCCCCATGAACAGGCCGACCGCCATCGTCCGCTCCTTGGGTTCGGTGAACACCCGCCGCACCAGCGACAGCCCGGACGGCATGAGCGTCGCCCCGGCCGCGCCCAGCACGGCCCGCGCCGCGATCAGCCACTCCGCGGACGGCGCGTACGCGGTCGCGGCCGACGCCACCGCGAACACCGAGACGCCGATCATCAGCAGCCGCTTGTGCCCGATCCGGTCCCCGATCACACCCATCGTGATCAGCAGCCCGGCCAGCACGAACCCGTACGCGTCCGCGATCCACAGGATCTGCGTCGCCGACGGCCGCAGATCCGCCGACAGCTTGGGGACGGCCTGGTTCAGCGCCGTCAGGTCGATGTTCGGCACGATCGCCACCAGGGCGCATACCGCGAAGGTGCCCCACTTGCGGGCGTTGGTGATTTCCATGCCCCGGACTCTCGGCCACCCCGCGCACCGCCCACGCACCAACCACGCACCACCCCCGGTGCGCACGCACACGAGGCGCACACGAGGACGCCAGGCGCGCGCACGAGTACGCCAGGCGCGTGGACGAGTACGCCAGGCGCGTGGACGAGTACGCCAGGCGCGTGGACGAGGAAGTCGGGTACGTGGACGAGAACGCCGGACACGTGGACGAGAACGCCAGGCGCGCGCGAGGACGGGCGCTGGAGAGGCGTGTCCGGGCTAGTCGGCGAGCGCGGTGGCCTTGGCGGCGTCGGGGGAGAGGGCTGCGCCTCGCTCGTAGTGCTTCTCGTAGGCGGAGTCGCCGATCGCCGCGCGGACGCCCGATTCGATCCGCACCAGGTCGGGATCGCGTGAAGGCAGGACGCCGGCCAGCGCAGTAGCGGCGCCTATGAGAAGCGCCGCCTGCTCGGCGTTGCCCTCACCCAGTGCAACGCCCGCCAAGCCGAGAGCAGCCTCAGCCCTGTGCATGAAGATGGGATGGTCGAAGGCCAGCGTCAGCCCCTGGCGATGCAGTTCACGCGCGCGCACGAGGTCGCCTTCCGCCTCGGCGATCCAGCCAAGGCCGACCACTGCGGCGGCCCGCGTGGCTATAGCTAGGAAGCGCTCGGACACGAATCCATACAGCGACGTCTCGAAAAGTCGCCGCGCCTCAGCGATATCGCCGCTGAGCCGAGCGATCTGCCCGAGACCGTGGTAGACGGCCGCCGTCTTGTCCGGAGTGCCCGCACGGAGGCTCAACTCCTTCGCCGCCTCCAAATCCGCGCGCGCGGACACGAAGTCACCACTGCGAATGTGGACCTCCCCACGCCGGGACAGCAGATCGGCCGTGTCTTCCAAGGCGCCGAGTTCGCGCGTAAGGGTCAGCGCCTCGTTCAGTAGCGTCAGCGCGCGTTCGCGGTCGCCGAGCCGGTCGGCGATGTACGCCTGCGGGTCGAGGGAGTTCGCGACGCCCCAGCGGTCGCCGAGCGCGCGGAAGCCCTCGACGGCGGCGGCGCAGGAGGCCTCCGCCTCGGCCAGCCTGCCGCGGAACTGCAGCATGTAGCCGTCGCTCATCTTGATCAGCGCCTGCGTCCACGGATCGTCGCCGACCCAGACCGCGTAGTCGGGCATATCGTTCGGATCCGGTCCTGCGGTGAGCGCCCAGACCACCATCATCGACGGCCGCCGCAGCCGGTGGTCGATGCCGTCCACCAGCGCGGACGCCCGTTCGAGCCACGCCGTCGCGCGAGGGCCGGACGCCCCTGCCGTCACCGCGTTGGTGACGCACAGGACGTACTCCTCGTCCAGGTCGGCGGGAACGTCCTCGCCGACCAGGTCCAGCAGCTCGCGGATGAGCGGCGCGGCGTCGACCCGCCCGCGCAGCCACCAGTACCAGGACAGCGCCGCGACCAGCTGCATCGCGCTCCGCCTGTCGCTCCGGACCGCGAGCCGCAGGGCCGTGTGCAGGTTGGCGTGCTCGTCGGTCAGCCGCGCCAGCCACTCCAGCTGGCGGTGCCCGCGCAGCTCGACGTCGGCGCGCTCGGCCAGGTCGAGGAAGTAGCGGACGTGCGCGACCTGCATTTCGGACGCCTCGCCCGCCTCGTGCAGCCGCTCGGCGCAGAACGCGCGGATCGTCTGGAGCATCTGGAACCGGACGCCGTCGGACGTCCGGACGAGCGACTTGTCCGCGAGCCCTTCGAGCAGCTCCTCGGCGTCCGGAACCCCGCAGACGGCCTCGGCCGTCTCGCGCGTCCAGCCGCCGTTGAACACCGACAGCCGCCGGGCGAGGACGCGCTCCTCCTCGTCCAGCAGGTCCCAGCTCCACCCGACGACCGCGCGGAGCGTCTGGTGCCGGGGCGCGGCGGCGCGGTTCCCCCGCGACAGCAGGCGGAACCGGTCGTCCAGCCGCGCCGCGACCTCGGCTACGGGCAGCGAACGCAGCCGCGCCGCCGCCAGCTCGATCGCGAGCGGCAGGCCGTCCAGCGCCGCGCAGATCCGCCGGACGTCGGCCGCGTTCTCCTCGTCCACCACGAATCCGGGACGGACGGCCGCCGCGCGCTCCGCGAACAGTTTCACCGCCGCGAACTCCGCCGCCTCGTGCGCGCCCGCGTCCTCCGGAGGCAACGGAAGCGGCGGGATCGGGCACAACACCTCGCCCGTCACGCCGAGCCCCTCGCGGCTGGTCGTCAGTACACGCAACCCTGGGCAGGACGTCAGCAACCTGTGCGCGAGCCGCGCGACCTCTTCCACGACCTGCTCGCAGTTGTCCAGGACGAGCAGGATCCGCCGGTCCCCGAGCCCCGCCACCAGCCGCTCCACAGGATCAGCGACCTGCTCGGCCCGCCGCATCCCCAGCGCTCCGACGACCGCCGGAGCCACTTCCCCCGGCGTTCCGGCCGCCGCCAGCTCGACGAAGCAGACCTCGCCCTCCTGCCGCGACGCGGCCTCCACTGCCAACCGTGTCTTGCCCGCCCCACCCGGACCGAGCAGCGTTACAAGCCGCCCGTTCGCCAGCATTTCCCCGATGCGCCGCAACTCGTCGTCCCGGCCCACGAAGCTCGTCAACTGCGACGGAATCGTCCGAACAGACCCGTCGACCTCGGCTTTGCTCCCTGAGTCCACCGATTCGGCCTTCGGTGCCGGTTTCTCTAGGTCACCGCGCAGGATTGCCACGTGCAGGTCGGCAAGCTCGCTGGACGGGTCGGTCCCCAGCTCATCCGCCAAAACCTGCCGCGCGTTCTCATACGCCTCCAGCGCCTCGGCCTGCCGCCCCGTCCCGTACAGCGCGCGCATGAGAAGCCCTCGTGCGCGCTCGCGTAGCGGATGGGCCTCAACAACCAGCCGAAGCCGCTCAACCGCAGCACCCGGCATACCGGCCGCCACCTGAGCCTCAGCCAGATCCTCCACGGCCGCGACCCGGGCCTCCTCCAGCCGCGCGGCCTGCCCCTCCGCAAAAGGCGCTTCCCGGACGTCCGCCAAAGCAGGCCCGCGCCACAGCCCGAGCGCCTCCTCCAGCAGCTCGACCGCCCAGGCGGCCTCTCCGCCGCCCAACGCCCGCCGCCCGTCCCGAGCTAGCTCGGCGAACCGCAACGCGTCCACCCACGTCTCAGGGACGTTCAGCCGGTACCCCGCCGCATGCCCCTCCACCAGCGACGCGTCCCCCAGCCCCCGCCGCAGCCGCGACACCTGCGACTGCAATGCGTTGACCGCCCCGGACGGCGCCTCATCCCCGTACAGCCCGTCGATCAGGTGCTCGGTGGTCACCACCCGCCCGGCCGAAAGCGCCAGCATGCCCAGCAGCGCGCGCACACGAGGCCCGCCCACAGCCACGCTCTCCTCGCCGACCCGCACCTCGACCGGCCCCAACACACCGAACTCCATGCCCCAATCCTCCCGTATAAGCCCCCCACCCTGGCGAGCCCGCAGATCGAATTCGCTGATCGTTCCTCATGCGCGCGCGTGACGGGGTTTGGCAGACTGGGCGGGTTCGGGGGGACGGTCGCCAGAGGCGGAGGCTTCGAGGGCTCATGGGTGCGTCCACCGACAACGTTTTCCATGGCAACGCCGACAAGGTGGTGATGGTCGCCCGCGCGGACACCATCGTCAACAACTACGGCACGCGCCTGGACAGTGCGCTTACGAGGTTCACCCTCCCGGCCGCGCCGGCGCCCTTCGTCGACCGTGTTCCGCAGGTGCGGTTCCTGGACGAGACGTGGGAACGGCCACGCGAGCCAGGCGTTCCGGCGATCGTCCTCATGCGCGGGCTTTCGGGCATCGGACGCCGCTCGCTGGCCCTGCGCTGGGCGCACGACCACGCCGACGACTTTCCCGACGGACGCTTCTTCCTGGACCTGCCGAGCGTAGGCGGACGGGGCGCTCCCTCACCGGACGACCTGCTCGCGCCACTTCTCCGTGCCAGCGGCGTCCCGGAGGACGCCATCCTTAGCGAAGGCGCGATTCCGCTCTGGTTGCGCGCGACGGCTGCCAAACGGGTGCTGCTCGTACTGAACGGGATCGAGCTTCCAGGGCAACTCGCGCCGTTCTTGCCGCCTTCCAATACATCCATGGTCATCGCCATCACCGACCGCGACCCCGTCCCGCTCCTGCGCGCGCACGGGTGCGAAGACCTGCCCCTTAGCGAATTGGAAGACTGGGCCGGTCGCGAACTCCTGCGTACCGTTGTGGGCCCCGATCCCATAGACGCCGAGCCCGACGCCGTAGAGGACCTCCTGCGCCTGTGTGAAGGACACCCCGAAACCCTGCGTCTCGCCGCTGCGCAACTGCAGGCCGGTAGGCGAGGTGTCGGTGCGGCCGTCCGCCGGTTGCGGCGCGATCTCGCCGGGAACAGTGTGATCGTGACGCTGGGGGAGGGCGCGTACGAGTCGCTCCCGCAGGACGCCCAGATCGGTTTCGCCATGCTCGGCCTGCATCCCGCCGCTGACGACCGTTTCGGGACGACCGCCGGGCCCGTCTCCTTCGTCCCGGCCGCCGCCGCGGCGCTCCTGGGCACCGACGAAGACTCTGCTCTGGACGTCCTGGAGATTCTCACGGACCACCAGCTGCTGCGAAGCGAGAACGACCGCTTCCACATGCCGGACCGCATCCGCCGCCACGCGCACGCCATCGCGTCGGAACGCCTCTCCGAAGCCGAGCGGGACGCGGCCGTCCGACGAGCCATCGAGTGGTACCTGACGACCGCGGCCGCTGCCGACCGCACGGCGAACCCCTACCGCCCTGTATTCGGGACGGTCTACGACGCGCTCGGGGCATCTCCGTTCGGCACCAAGCGCCGCGCCCTGAACTGGCTTCAACTCGAACACCCGAATCTCTGCGCCGCCGCCTATGCGTCGTTCGACCGCGGCTGGCACGACCTGACAGTGCAGCTATGCGAAGCCCAGTGGGCATTGCAACTGTCATCCCGTCCCTATGGAACCTTCATCCCCGTCCTGGAACGGGGCCTGGAAGCAGCAGAAGCGCTGGACGACCCGCGCTGGCTGTTCCGCCTAACGACTCAACTAGGCCGCGCCTACTACGAAACGCGTCAGTTCGCCGCCGCTCGCTCGGTCTTGGCCAGAGCCCGCGACGCAGCTCTTGACACAGGCGACCCACTCAACCTGGCCACAGCCGAAGAGTTCATGGGCCGCGCCTACCTGGACGCCGGCGACTACACCGAAGCGCGCCCCTACGTGGAACGAGCACGTTCCCTAGAGGAACAGCACAACCGCCCACGCGGCGTCGCCATCAACCTGCACCACCTAGCACGCATCTCACTTGGCCTAGGCGATTGGACGTCCGCCATAGCCTTCGCCCAGGATGCCGGCCAGCGCTTCGTCAACGTCCGCGACAGCAAGGGCGACCTCAAGCCCGACCACTACAACCAGGGCCGCACCCTCTTCACCCTCGGCCAAGCCCAAGGCCACGCAGGCCGTCCCACCGAAGCCGTCGCCGCGCTTACCGCCGCCCTGGAAATCATGCGGGACGAAGACCGTCCCTACCAGCAGGCCGAAATCCTGGAAGCCCTCTCCCGCTTCGCAGACCCCGCCGATAGGGCGACGTACCGCGCGGAGGCGATCGCCGCATACGACCGCGTCCACAGCGAACGAGCAGCCCGCCTACGCGAAGAACTCAACTGACATCCACGTCGATGACGCGATCTCCCAGCCGCAACCGCTTCGGCATGGGCTGCCTGTAGGCCAGCGACCCCAACACAGCGAAATCCGGGACATCAGCACGAAGTTCCAAGGACGTCCCATCCCGTAGCCAGACCACGCATCCGTGCTCATCCACGTCCGCGACAACGGAACACGTCGGCAGTTGGGCGAACACCCGCTCAGCCGCCAACCCCGCCATCGGCCCAGGGCGCCCCTCCCGGCGCACCAGAACACCCGCGAATCCACGCGCCCGCACATCAGTGCAGTCGTCCTCCACCACCAAGTGACCAGCCGCGGACATCCGCTCTCCTATCAACGGCGTCCGCTCAATGCGCCCATCAGCCTCACACGTGGCAACCAGGACCCCAGGTCCGACAAATCCCCAATCAGGACGCTCGGCCTCGGCAGGCGGAACCGGCCGGACCCCCGCCGCCCACTCCGGCTCAGCCAACCCCATCAACCCGTACATAGCCCGCCGAAGCACACCAGCGGCCTCGCCCCGCCGCTCCACCGCCAGCCCGGCGAACATCTCACCCAAAGCCGGATCATGCGCCCTGATTGCAGCCTCGACCTGCGCCCGCAACGGCTCCCCGGACCGAATCCGCGGCACCACATCGGCCAGCACCTCCATGGCCGTCCCAGGCGCAATGTCGTCCTCGTCATAAGAAGCAAGAACCGTAGGCCGCCCCAAAGCCGCCCCGTACAACGTCACGGACCCGTGATCCCCGACCACGCAATCCGCCGCCACAAGCGCCGCCCGCCACCCCTCCCGAGGCGGAATCAACAACAACCCGGCCCGCCGGCAATCCGCCAGCCACGACCGCACCTGCCAGGCCCCATGCCCATGCCACACATTCGGATGCACCACAGCCGCGACCCGGTACTCGTCCACAGGCAGCTCACTCAACAGCCGCCCAACGAACAACGGATCGGCCCCCAGCAGCGAAGTGCGCCCCCACGTGGACGAAACAACGACAAGCCGCTGACCGTCCCGAACCCCGAGCCGCTCCCGATAAACCCGCCGCCACCCCGAACTGGCAGCGATCCGGTCGTAGCAGATATCCCCTGCCACCAGGGCCCGCGGCACGGACTCAGCGCACGACTCCTTCAGTCGAACGAGCTGCTCCCCATGCGACAGCACCAGAACATCCGGAACCACGCACCCACCCCGAACCAGCTGCTCCGCCCCAAGCCCGTAGACCGTTTTCCGTTTTCCGTTTTCCGTTTTCCGTTTTCAGGTATTTATTATAACCAATTCCATGCGGCATGACAATAAGCGGCGCCGAAACCAGATGCAGATCCCCACTGCTCGACGCGCTCAAGGCCAGATCGAACGACTCCCGCACGGCCTGCTCCCACGGAATGACCCGCGCACCGATGTCGCGCAGGAAATCGTCAACCCCGTCGTCGAATGCGGACGCCGGAATCCGCGCGAACACGACCTGCACCCGAAAGTCGTCCTCAAGAACGGCCAGCAGGTCCAGCAACCGGCCCAGTGAGGTCACCGAGTGCACCACGACCAGCACCGTCTGCGCGGCTGGGGCGGTCGTCCAGACGCCGGCCCCGTTGCCCACGGGGACCCGTGCGAACACCTGACGTCGCGCGCCGGCCACGGCCCCTCCAGTCGACAGATGCGGATGAATCCAGCAAAAAGGTCAAGTTGGAGCAGTCTACCGAATTACCGGCATGCTCGCTTCCGACTGACTAGTCACTATGCAGGACATAGCGGGTTCGCCTGTGGTAGCTAATAGCCATATCCCCCTAGTTCCTGGTGAATTCGCACCTCACCGGAGAGCTTCATGGTCGCTCAATGAAACCAGCTGCCGCGCCATGATCTGGTCCCAGGTTCCAGACCGAAAGGGGTCTGCTTTGTCCTGCGTACGCGGCGGTCGAGTCTTCGACGCGATCGAGGCCCGATTCGCGCAAGAACCCCAGGCGTCCGCGCTCACGGTCGAGTCCGGGAGCGGCGCCGAACTCCCGCTCGATCGCGCCCGCGAGATCATCCTGAATCCGGCCGAGGAACCGGCGGTCCGTGACGCGGTCTGGACCCAGCTCGTAGGCCTTGCCCAGCGGCATCGCGGAATCTGGCAGCTCGCCGCACTCTGGATGATGCTGCCGGGCCTCCGCCGGGCCGCAAGAAGAGCGCACCGCTCGACGGGCGCGGACGCCGAAGAGATCGACGCCGAAGTGGTCGTCGGGTTCCTGGGCGACCTCCACACCGACTCCCTCGCCGACGCCGTCCACGACGGGATCCTCAGCGCTCCCGAGGCCGCCCTCATCGGACGCACGCGCATCGAAGGCGAACGCCTGGGAGCCATCGCGACCCAGATGGGCCTCCACTACAACACCTGCCAGCGCCGCCGCGCCCGCGCCGAACACCGCCTGGCCGGCTACCTCCGCCTGGACAACGCCGACCCGACCGAACCTGCCCGACCCCGCCGCCAGGCCAGCAACCGTCCCACCCGCGCCGCATGAACCACCCCGACCCACCCCTGCCGAGGTTCGTTCCCCGCCGCGGACACACGCCTCCGATCACCTTCCCGGAGATCTTCCAGCTCCCCACGGTCGTCGACCTCATCACGGCGGGACGGGCCTTCGGCGTGGGCCGCAACACCGCCTACCGCCTCGTCCACCGCGACGCCTACCCCTGCGAAGTCCTCCGGCTGGGCCGGCGCTACAAGGTCCCCACCGCGAAACTCCTCGCCGCACTCGGCATAGACCCCATCCCCGTCCACCTGGACGACCTCGAAACCGGCGCCACCTTCGCCACCCACCTCGCCTCCTGACCGCCCCAAGCGCTGTGGGATCGACGCCTCAGCCACCCGTCGATCCCACAGCTTTCAGACAGGGACTGTAGAAATTTCGGTGTAACTCCTGAGGTGTAGGAGACACCTGTGACGAACGTGAGCAAGCCGGTTGATGGCGGTGAGTCCGCTGGTGAGGTGCCTTCGGCTGTGGCTGGGCAGGTTGCTGATCTGGTGGCGCAGTTGCAGGCGCAGGGTCTGCCGGTGTCGGGTGAGGGTGGGTTGCTGCAGCAGCTGACCAAGCTGGTGCTGGAGTCTTCGCTTGAGGGCGAGCTGGACGCTCATCTGGGCTATGCCAAAAACGATGCCGCTGGTCGCGGCAGTGGGAACTCCCGGAACGGGAAGCGGTCCAAGACGGTGCTGACCGAGGCGGGTCCGGTCCAGATCGAGGTGCCGCGGGACCGGGACGCCTCGTTCGAGCCGCAGATCGTGCGGAAGCGGCAGCGGCGGTTGGACGGGATCGACGGCATGGTGTTGTCGCTCAGCGCGAAGGGGCTCACGACGGGTGAGATCTCGGCGCATCTGGCCGAGGTGTATGGCGCGTCGGTGTCGAAGGACACCATCTCGGCGATCACCGACCGGGTGCTGGAGGGCATGGCCGAGTGGCAGTCGCGTCCGCTGGACGAGGTGTATCCGGTGGTGTTCATCGACGCGTTGCGGGTGAAGATCCGGGACGGCCAGGTCGCCAACCGCCCCATCTACCTCGCCCTGGGCGTCACGGTCGACGGGCAGCGCGACTTCCTCGGGCTGTGGGCCGGTGAGCACGGTGACGGTGAGGGCGCCAAGTACTGGCTGCGTGTCCTCACCGAGTTGAAGAACCGCGGTGTCAAGGACGTCCTGATGCTGGTCTGTGATGGGCTGAAGGGGCTGCCTGACTCGGTTGCTGCGGTCTGGCCGCAGACCGTGGTGCAGACCTGCGTGGTTCATCTGCTGCGCAACAGCTTCGCCTATGCCGGCAGGCAGGACTGGTCGAAACTCGCCAAGGATCTCAAGCCCGTCTACACCGCCCCGACCGAGGCCGCGGCGTTCGACCGGTTCGCCGAGTTCTCCGAGAAGTGGGAGCGCAAGTATCCCGCGATCGTCAGGTTGTGGACCAACGCCTGGGCCGAGTTCGTGCCATTCCTGGCCTTCGACGTCGAGATCCGCAAGGTCATCGCCACCACGAACGCGATCGAGTCCATCAACGCCCGGCTCCGCCGGGCCGTGAGCGCCCGCGGCCACTTCCCGACCGAGCAGGCCGCGATGAAATGCCTCTACATGGCGCTCATGGGACTGGACCCCACCGGCAAAGGCCGTGGCGCCTGGGTCCGCCGCTGGAAGCCGGCCCTCAACGCCTTCGACATCCACTTCGACGGCCGCCTGACCAGGAACAACTAACCCATCCAAGATCGACTTACACCGAAAAATTGACAGTCCCTTCAGACACCGCGTACGGCTCGACCCCCGGACTGTTCCCGCAGCGCCTTGTTGGCGCGTCTCCGGAAGCCCGGTGGGGGGTGGGTTTGGTGCGGGTGTTAGGGGAGGAGGGTGGTTAGGTAGGTCTGGGTTTCGGGGTCGACCGAGTAGATGAGGGTGCCGACCATGCCTCGGGTGAGGAGGACCTTGTAGGTGTTGCGGATGAGGGTGTCAGCGTCGGTGTCGGTGACGGTCTTCGGCTTGAGGGCGGGGTCGCGGCTTTCGGCGCGGCGCGTGATCAGGCGGCCGTCGCGGTAGACGAGGTCGGGGCCGATGATGACGCCGTTCCAGTCGTATTCGAAGCCTTGCGCGGTGTAGACGCAGCCGACCTGGTCGAAGCCGCCGGGATTGGTCGCCCACAGTTCGCTCGGCGGGGCGTCGCCGATCGCGCGGTCGCCTTTGACGTTCCACGGACGGCGCCATTCGCCGATCTGGACGTCGGGGACCAGAGCGGGCTCGTACTGGCCGGGGCCCTTGCGGGGATCGCTCCATGGCCAGCAGAAACCGGCCGTCATCCGTGCGGAGTAGCCGGCCTTGAGATGCTCGTTGAGGACGCTTTCCAGCTCGAAAGGGGAGTCGGCGAGCGAGACTTCGAAACCGTCGTCGCCGTCCCATGGCTCGGGCGCGGCGTCGTGGAGGCCGAGCAGTTTCAGGACCCATTCCTCGTACTTGCGGCTGCCGCCGCAGCGGAACTGCTCGTCGAGCGAGACGTGGATGACGTCGAGCCCCTTGGACTCGGCGTGCGTCCGGATCTCGTCCAGCGTCCCCATCTCGCCCGGACGGACGTTCTGCTGGCCGTCGAGCAGGAAGACCGGGACGCGCGCCGCGTCGATCAGCTCTTCGACCTGGGGACGGCCGGTACGGAGCCGGGCGGGCGTGTACTGGTTCGCTGAGACCTTCCGGATGCGGTGCGCCTCGTCGCAGATCAGGACGTCGAGGGCGTTCTTCTCCGCTTCCATGAAGTTGTTGAAGTACTTGAACATGGCCTTGGTCCGGGTCGAGCCCTTGGCCACGTGCCGCCGCATCGTCTGGGTGAAGGACCGCGACCCGGTGGCGTGCAGGGCCGAGACGCCGCGCCTGGACAGCTCGCCCAGCAGCGACAGCGCGATGACGGACTTGCCGCTGCCCGGGCCGCCCGTGATCACCACGACGGTCTTGTGGTCCGAGCGGCGCGCCTTGTCAACCTCGTGCATGACGATTTCGTAGGCGAGGCGCTGCTCGTCCAGCAGGACGAACTGCTCACGCTCCTTGATCTCGGCCGCCGCGACCTTGAGCAGCTGCCTGGACGGCCGGACCTCGCTCGACAGCAGCCGGTCCGCGGCGCCGCGTCCGGGCTCCGGCGCGAACAGGTCGCGCAGGTAGTCGACGAACCCGCCCCGCGTCGTCTGCGTGAACAGCCGCGTGCGCTGGTCGGTGACGGTGTCGTACAGGTCGGCGACGTCGCCGCGGGCCGCGTTGTGGAGGTAGGCGACGGCGTGGACCGCGTCCGGATGCTCCGCCAGGACGGTCAGGAAGTCGAAAAGGTACCGGGTGTACCCCTCGGCCTGGAGGGACGGGTGCAGCTTGGGCCGGTCGCCCATGGTGTTGACGAGCACCTTGCGCGGGTCCTCGTCCCAGACCTCGACATGGCTCCACTGCTTGAGCTCCACGACGACGTAGAGGTCGCCGCCGGTGCGGCGGTCCACGCCCGCGAGGACGACGTCGGCGCGCTTGCTGGTGAGCGGCAGCCGGTACTCGATGAGCATCTCGACCTGGCCGAGGCCCGCCGCGAGCAGATCCTCGGCGAGGACCGGCAGGCTGCGCCGCCAGGCGCGCCTCTCCGAGTCCGAAACGGTGAGGCCGTCGCGCATTCTCAACTGCTCGGCGATGACGTCGGCGAAGTGCCGCTCGACCGGGGAAAGCAGCGACTCGGCGGTGTGACGGACGACCGTCAAGGGTCCAACTCCCAGGCAGCACGAAGTCCTCGTGCGGCGTGGGAGCGTGTCCGCCGGCCGTCCCGGAGGACGGCCGGTGGAAGCCCGTCGGGCCGCTAACGCTTACGGGAAGAGATTATCGACGATCACTGACGTTCAGGGGTGGTGAAGGGGAGGGGCTTTGCGGGCTGAGCCTCGGTAGGTCTCGGCGTCGTAGCGCAGGGCGCCCTCGGCCATCTTGTCGGCCGTCGCTTCCAGCAGGTCGATGCCGAGGATGTCGGCCAGGCGGGTCAGGTAGGCGAAGACGTCGCCCAGCTCGGCTCGGACGCGGGCGCCGGCCTCCGGGTCGTCCATGACCCGCGCGCTCTGCTCCGGCGTGAGCCATTGGAACTCGGCGACCAGCTCGCCGACCTCGCCCGAGAGGGCCATCGCCAGGTTCTTCGGCGTGTGGAACTGCTCCCAGTCCCGCTCCGCGGCGAACTCCCGCAGCCGTTCCGCCAACTCCTCGATGCTCTGCACCGCGCCAGGCTAGTACGCCTCGGATCGGACGGACCGGAGGGCATAGGTCAGCTGCGCCAGTTCGGTATGCCAGCGGCGGAGTTCCGCTGCGCTGGGGGAGAGCTCGTAGGTGTGGTAGTGGCATGCCTGGCTGAGCTGGCCCCAGAGGCTTCGGGCCAGGCCCGTTTTGCCGGGGCTGAGTAGGCCGCCTAGGCAGAGGAGCTGGGCGCGCATCGGATTGCGGGCCATGGCGGGTATTCCGCTGCGCTTCCAGAAGTCGTCCAGCTCGCGTTCCAGGGCCAGGCGCAGTAGGAAGGTGACCATGCGGGCTGAGATGCCTTCAGCGACGGACACTTCGTGGCGCATGATCCGATCGGCCAGTGACGCCAGCTCGTCACCATTCATCGCGGATCCTCCGCGTCAGGCGGTCCACGTGCCGGACGAAACCGTTGAGATCGGCGGCGGACGGAGCGCCATGGACGCCCCTGTTGCACATCCGGTAAGCCTGGACGGCCCAGGGCCCGATCCGTTCCAGCTGGGCCTGGACGTCGTCGCGGCGGCGGCGTTCGCCGAAAGCGGCCAGGGAGACGAGGTCGGAGAGCGTCCGGGCGTCGCGGAGCGCGGCTTCGACCTCGGTATGCGGAATGCCCGTGGAGAGCCGTCCGCGCCGGTAGACCTCCACGCAGGCGGCTTCGAGCGCGGTACGGCAGAGGCCGGACGCGACCATGAACGCGGCGTCGGGCGGGAGCTCCACGCTGGCCGCGACGGCGCGGGCGTCCGCGAGGGCACGTGAAACCTCGTCCTCTACCTTGCGCACGCGCACGAGGGAACGTTCGCCGCGCGTCACTTCCATGACGGTTGCGGGGAGTTGGAGCCGGAACACCGATTCGCGTAGGCGCGTGTCATGAGTGAACACGATGACCTGGCGATGCGCGGCGACGACGGACAGCACCTTGGCCAGGCCGTCCACCTTTGCCGGATCCATCGACTGCACGGGATCGTCGATGATGACGAAACCGAACGGGGTGCGCGGCGCGAGCGCGCGCGGCAGGAAGACCGCCAGCGCGAGCGAGTGCAGCTCGCCCTGGCTCATCACGCCGAGCGCCGAGGTCTCCGTGCCGTCCACGTGCACGTCGAGGTCGGCGCGCTTCTGCAGGCCCGTGCCCGCGAGAGTGATCGTCCCTAGCGTGACGTTGCTCTCCTGGCGCAGCTCGTTCCAGATGTGCGCGGACTGCTCCGCGAACGGACGCAGCGCCTCGTTGCGCAGGTCGTTGGCCGTGTCGGTGAGCCACTTGCGCGCCGCCTTCACCGCGCGCAGCGCCGGGGCGGACTCCTGGACGGCGCGTGCGCGAGGAAGCCAGGCGGAGAGGCGGGAGGCCAGAGGACGCCAGCGGTCCTCCAAAGCGTCCAGGCGGGCGGACGCTGCGGATCGGGCTTTGTCGCAGACCTCGGCTAGCGCGCGCCCGGCATCTTCGAGGTGGTCGGCCAACTCAGACGGGTCGGTGATGTCGCGACCGGTCGTCCACCTCTCCCAGGCCGCTGACACCGAGGGCTCGACCGCGGCCTCGGGAGGCGGCGGGGCCATCAACAGCCGAGCCGCCTCCACCGCCGTCCGCAGCGACTCTCGCGCTGCGTCGGCCTCAGCGGCGAGCGAACGCAGCCGGACGATCTCGGCGCCGGTCCGTTCCGTCCAGGGCAGCGTCGAGGACGTCCTCAGTCGCGCACACCGGACAGCGCGCGTCGCCGTCCTGACGATCGAGAGCCAGGGCGAGGAGATCGGCGAGCCTGCGGGCGTCGTCGGCCGTCCCGCCGCGGAGTGAAGCCACCCTTTCCGCCGCCTGCCGCAACGCCGCCGCCGCGTCCCCCACGGACGGTCCGCGCAACGCGGCGAGCTTCCGTAACTCGGCCAGATCGGGGTCCGAACCTGGGCCGACCACCGCCAGCGCCTCGACCGCTCCGAAATCGGGCGTGCGGGCGGTGAGCAGGGCCAGCGCCGACGCCGCGCGCGGATCCTCGACCTCGCCGAGGACGTCGCAGAGCGCGTCCTTCTCCGCCTTGACCGCCTTGGCCTCGCCCTCCAGCTCCTTGCGGACGTCGTTGAGCCGGCTCTCGGCGAGCGTGAGCCGCTCCAGCCCGAGGATGCCCGCGATCGAGTCGTGGATGCCCTTCGGCCCGCTGGTCAGCATCTTGCCCAGCTCGCTGTACGAGAGGAACGGCCGGTGGGTGGCCAGCGCCTCCGACCAGCCCAGGTCCTCCAGCTCGCACGCGCCGCGCCCCGGCCTGAACACCTCGCATGCGGAGTCCTCGACCTTCGGGCCGGTCCAGGACCGCCTGATGGTGGTGCCGCCGTCCTCCCCGTCCACCTGGACGGACAGGGTCACGGAGGGCGGCTCGTCCACGTGCAGGTTCCGCCAGCCGTCCTTCCAGACGACCGACAGCCCCTGCCACCGCGCGTTCGTCGCGGTCAGCGCGATCTCCGCCCCTTCGGCGAAGCTCGACTTGCCCGAACCGTTCCGCCCGACGACCAGCGTGAGACCGGGCCCCGGGGTGAAGCCCAGCGACGTCTTCGCACCGATCCCGCGGAACCCGGAGACGGTGATGCTCTTCAGGAACGCGCGCCCGCCGCTCGCCTCGGAGTCCTCAGACCACCCCGGGGGCGTCCCGGCGTCGAACGCATCGAGCACCCAGCGGCCGACCGCTTCAGCCAGCCCGGCCGCCGCCAACCGCTCCAGCAGGACGTCCCGCAACCCCATCGGACACCTCACCTCGCGTCGAGCGTGCCGGAGACCGCCACGAAACCACGCCACAGTGGCAGAAGTGACGCCCTTTACAGGAGTGTGACCCGTTGTCAGAATCCAGCCCCGCTCACGCTGACTCGGCGCCGCGCTGCGACTCACTCGCGCGCCATTCCAAGGCCTCCGGGACCTCCGAGTACTCCAGCAGGTGGCTCCCGGCGATGCGTTCCAGCGCCTCGCGGACCTCGGCGGGCGTGGCGAAGAAGAACTCCCGCCGGTTGTTCACCCTGTTGACCCGCCGCTCGGCGAACTCGTGGTGCAGCCGGTTCTCCAGCCCGACGGCGTCCTCGCTGAAGATGAGCGCGTGCACGTCGAAGCGGAACGGCACCGAAGCGTCGCCGAGCTCCCGGACCCGGTCCATCGGCTCCAGCCGCCGGGTGAGCCCGATCTTGACCATCCTCTCGCCGAAGGCGCCGATGTTGGAGATGACATACACGTAACCCGCGCGGACGTTCGCCTCGCGGCTCTCCACGCTGGATATGGCCGCCTCCACATCCGCAAGCTTCGCCTCCATGTCCGCCACGGCCGTCTGGTCGGCGTGGCCCTCCTGTGCGCGAAGGCGCTCGAGAACGGAGACGACGTGTGAGCGCTCTTTCTGCAAGCGAGCCTTCTCTCGCTCCAACTCGCGCTGAAGTTTCTCCTCTTCGCGCTGATGCTCCCGTTCCGCCCGGACGCGTTCCTTCTCCTCCTCGACCTTCGCAAGGTAGTCGGCGGTCAGTTCGAGCTCTCGGCGACGAAGCCCCGAATAGTCGGCGCTGACCCTGATGTTCATCGTCTTGCCGAGGCGTTCGATGGTCTGGGCGGACTTGTCCAGCCGGTCGATGGCGGACTGGAGCTTGTACGGACGCATCGTCCGGACGAGGTTGTCGGCCTCGGCGTTGAACGCGCGCAGCATGAGCTTGGAGTGCTCCCGCACCATCTTGCGGCCCTGCGCGGCCGAGCCGTTGACGGTCCAGTCGGTGCTGCCGACGACAGCGCGGTCGGCTCTGGCCATCGCCTTGACGGTGTCCTTCAGCTGGGCGAGTTCGGCCTTGTAGGCGACCGCGTCGGCCAGCGGATGCCGGTACTCGTAGACACCGGCCTCCTGCAGGAGCGCGACGTCCTCGGTCTCAACGATGGCTTGGCGTACGCGCGCCAGTTCCGCCGTTCGCTCGGCGATCTGCCGATGCAGCCCTGCGGCCTCGCCTTGGAGCCGCTCAAGCTCCGCGGAGATCTGCCATGCCTCGAGTGCCCCGAGCCTGGCCAGTTCCTGCTTCAAGCCGACGTTCTCGGCCTCCAACTCCTCGATTCGCTGCTGCTTCCTCCCGAAGACCGGCGCCCGTCCGGTCCGCGCCGGAGGTACCGGCAGAGGCGCCTGCGGTACCGGCTGTGACGGCAAGGGAGCCGGAGGAGTGTGGTGAGGTGTTTCCGGAGGCATGGTCGGAGCGCCGGCCTCGCCAGCGGCGGATGCCGTTGCCGACAGCAGGCGGGAGAACGCCGCCGAATCGGCCGCGGGCAGGTCGCCGCAGTCGATGACATCGCCGTGGCGCCGGTGCAGCAGCAACGTGGATGGGTGGGCGAAGGACGACCTCACCTCCACGGACGCGATCTCGGTGAGGCCGACGTTGAGCTTCAGGCCGACGCGGGCGACATCGGACGTGCTGTAACCCGTGACCCTCCGGTCCGTCAGCACCAGATGGGTCAACGCGGGACGCATCTTCGAGGTCGTTGCGATGGCCCGGATGGTCTCGTCCTGGTCCAGGTAGAGCCGGAGTTGGCCGAGGAGCGAATCGAGCTTCGCCGCCTTGATCCGCTGCCCTGCGTACAGCCCGGAAGTAGGAGCAGGGCTGGCGGGCGGCGGCGCCGACCGAGGTTGCGGCGACACTGAGGGTGGAGCGTCCGGGAGCCAGAACTGCCAGTTCGGAGGAGGTGCCGGCCAGGAAGGATCGGGGCGCCAGCCTGGGGGCGGCCTCCACCCCCGTGGAGGGGCGGGCCAGTTGGGCGGAGGGTTGTAGTGCCAACCCGTCGGCGCTGCGGGGAAGTAGGGCGACGGGTTGTGAGGGTCATGCGGAAGCATGGAGTCTCCCAAGAAGGGCCGCGGTGCGTTGGGGGGCGGGGACTCAGAGCCATGCGCTTGTCAGGACCGGAGCAGCGGAGTCTTCGGTGCAGTTGCGCGCTCGCCGCCTGGGTCGGCGTCCGCCCATCCTCGATCACCTGTACTCCTGCCGTCCCCGGTGCGTGTGAGGGCCGGGTAAGTGCACCCCTGACAGATTCGACGCCTAAGAGTTACTGCCGGTTGGCCGGGGAGGGTGCGACGAATTGTTCGCCGTCCAACGCGAGACGAGACGGTGCACGGGCCGTACAGGTGAGCCCGGGTGGGTTAGGCGGGGATGGGGCCGCCGTCGGATTCGTCTCGGGGGCTGGGGTTTTCTTCTAGGTATTCGTCTTCGGGCCAGAGGTGGTCGGCCAGCCAGGCGAGGTACTCCTCGTCGCCCGGGTCCAGTTCGGCGGTCATGGACTCGGGGTAGACGGGTGGGGTTCTGGGGGTTCGGGAGGGCATGGCGCGCAGGAGGCGGGGCAGGCAGATCGTGGCGAAGAGGGTGGCGAGTGCTGCCAGGACCAGTGCTGCGGTCAACCCCTGCCGTCCTTCCCGGTGTGGCGTAAGGAGCAAAACAGTTGAACGCTACTAGACGCACCTATCGGACGTCGGGGCGACATGCCGCGTGCGGGGAGGGATCTTCGCGGAGTTTCACCTGAGTTGGAACGGCCCCCGGGCGGCTGCTCGGGGGCTGAGTGCGGGTGGTCAGGCGGGGACGGCCTCTTCCAGTTCTTGTTCGAGCTCTTCGTGGAGGGGTGCTGGTATGCGGGTGCGGGATTCGTAGAGGGCGGCTATGCCGACCAGGGCGGCGCCCGCGGCGAGCCACAGGGCGAGGGTGAGGATGTGGGCGCCCAGGTTGTGGTGGTCGAAGTAGAGGAGGCTGCGGATGCCTTCGACGAAGCCGGCGCCCGTCCAGAAGGAGTGCAGGGAGGCGAAGAAGCCGTTCTGGAGCTCGGGGCGGAAGACGCCGCCGGCGGTGGTGAAGTTCAGCATGACGAACAGGACCATCATCGCCAGCATCGTGAAGCGCTTGAGGAAGGTGTGCAGGCCGACGCCGATCAGCAGGATGCCGCTTGTGTAGAGGAAGGACATACCGAACAGGGCGGGCAGGTCGCGGTCCACGAGGTGGAAGACCGGGCCGGCGAAGAGGGTGCCGATGGCGCTCACGATCGTGGCGGTGCCGAGGGCGATGAGGGTGCGGATGCGCATCGGAAGGGGCGCGCCGGCGCCGCCGATCGCGGCGACCGAGGTGTAGGAGCCGATGCTGAGCGCGACGAGCAGGAAGAACAGGCCCTGCGCGGTGGGGTCGCCCTTGGCCGGCGGGGCGACGTCGGTGACCTTCAGCGGGGCGTGCTGGGCGGACGCGACGTCGGTGAAGATCTTCTGGACGGCGGTCGCGGTGGTGTCGGACCCCGCGGTGGCGACCAGCAGTTCGGGGGTGCCGGGCTCGTAGGCGCCGAAGATCTTCTGGTCCTTCAGCTGGGCGACGGCGGCCTCGCGGGACGGGACGGTCCGGACGTCGAGGGCGTCGCCCGCCTTGTCCTTGATGGTCTGCGCGAGCACCTGGGCGGGCGCGCCGCCGCCGACGACCGCGACGCGGAGTTCGTGCGGCTCCGGCTTGTGGAACGCGCCGAGGTACGCGAAGCCCATCCCGATGCACATGATCAGCGGGACGAACAGGTGGCCGAAGAGATGGCGCAGGGTGGCGCGGGTGTCGCCGGGGCTCGTCATGGTCCTCCCATCCGGGTGAGTTGCAAAATACAACCTCGATTAGTTGTAATATACAACTATGGATGCGGTGGGACCACGTGATGACGGACACGGTCGCGACGATGCGCTGGAGACGATCCGCTGGGAGCTGACCGCGCTGGCCAGGCGCGCGCGGGCGGTCGCCGGGCGCACCCATCCGGATCTCTCGCTCGTCGCGTACAGCCTGCTCAGCCACCTGAACGAGTCCGGCGGGTGCCGCGCCGTCGATCTCGCCGACTACTTCCTGCTCGACAAGTCCACGGTCAGCCGGCAGGTCGCGGCGCTCGAACGGCTCGGGCTGGTCGAGCGGCATCCCGATCCCGCGCACGCCAGAGGCCAGCGGCTCGCGCCGACCGAGGCCGGGCGCGAGCTGCTGGACGAGGCCGTCCAGCGCCGGCACGAGGCGATCACCGAGCGGTTGCGCGACTGGTCGGACGGCGATCTGGACCGGTTCGCGAGATATCTCGTCCGGTACAACGCCGCGGAGGAGTGAAGCGAGGCAGAATCGGTCCCATGGCGAAAGCAGTCACTTACTGCCGGATCTGCGAGCCGCTCTGCGGCCTGACGGCGACGGTCGAGGACGGAGTGCTGACCGGTATTCGCGCCGACCGCGAGCATCCGCTGTCGCGGGGGTTCGCGTGCCCCAAGGGCATCGCGATGACCGAGGTGCAGAACGACCCGGACCGGGTCGTCCATCCGCTGCGGCGCCGCCCGGACGGCGGGTTCGAGCGCGTGACCTGGGACGAGGCGCTCGGCGACATCGCGCGGCGGCTGAACGCGCTGCGCCGCGAGCACGGCGGCGACTCGATCGGCTGGTACTTCGGCAACCCGGCGACGTTCTCGTACTCGCATCCGCTGTGGCTCAACGGATTCATGCGCGCGCTCGGTTCGCCTCATTTGTACTCGGCGGGCTCTCAGGACACGAACAGCCGGTTCGCCGCGAGTGCCCTGCTTTATGGCGCGCCGCACCTTGTCCCGCTGCCCGATATCGAGCGGACCGATTTCCTGCTGATACTCGGCGCGAACCCGCTCGTCTCGCACGGCAGCCTGGTCAGCGTGCCGCGCATCCGGGAGCGGCTGCACGGGGTCGTGAAGCGGGGCGGACGCGTCGTCGTCGGCGATCCGCGCCGCACCGAGACCGCGCGCGCCTTCGAGCACCTGCCGATCGCCCCGGACGGCGACGCGTGGCTGCTGCTCTCCCTGCTCAACGTGATCTTCGAGGACGGTCTGGCCGACATCGACACGTGCGTCCGGCAGGCGCGCGGACTCGCGGCGCTGCGAGGGCTCGTCCGCGATTTTCCGCCCGAGCGGACGGCCCCGAACAGCGGCGTTCCAGCGGACGTGGCAAGAAGCCTCGCGCACGACCTGGCCAAGGCGCCGCGCGCCGTCGTCTACGGCCGGACGGGCACCTGCCTCGGCCGGCACGCCACCCTGGTCGCGTTCCTCATCGACGCGGTGAACGCCGTGACGGGCAACCTCGACCGGCCGGGCGGCGCGATCTTCGGCGAGTCGCCGCTGCCGGTGGACGAGATCGTCAAACTTTCCGGACTCGGCACCTACGGCCGCACGCGCTCGCGGATCGGCGGCTTCCCGGACGTCCTCGGCACCTTCCCCGCCGGGATCATGGCCAGGGAGATCACCACGCCGGGCCCCGGAAGGCTGCGCGCGCTGATCGTCTCGGCGGGCAACCCGGTGCTGTCGGTCCCCGGCGCGACGGCGCTCGACGCCGCCCTGGACGAGCTCGACCTGCTCGTCTGCATCGACCTCTACGTCAGCGAGACCGGCCGCAAGGCGGACTACGTCCTGCCCGCGACGACCTTCCTCGAACGCGAGGACTTCCCGCTGCCCTTCCTGCAGAACTACCTCACGCCCTACGTCACCTGGACCGAGGCGGTCGTCCCGCCGCGCGGCGAGGCGCGCCAGGAGTGGGAGGTGATCGACGAACTTGCCGGAAGGATGCGGCTCGGCATCGGCGCGCTGGCCCCGCAGCGGCTCGCCCACCGCCTCGGCCTGCGGCCCTCGCCCCGCGCGATGGTGGACGCGCTGCTCCGGGCGAGCGCGCACGGCGACTGGTTCGGACTCAGGCCGGGTGGGCTGAGCCTCCGGAAACTTCAGCGGAACCCGCACGGGATCGTCCTCGGCGATCACCAGCCGACCGGACGGCTCCGCCGCCGTGTGACGCACCGGGACCGGCGCGTCCACCTCGCTCCGGACGAGATCGTCACCGAGATCGAGCGGCTGCGGAACGCGCCGCCACCACCTGCCGATCTCCCGCTCCGCCTGATCGGCCTGCGCGAACCGCGCTCGCACAACTCGTGGATGCACAACGCGCCGTCCCTCATGCGCACGCGTACGCATGCCGCCCGGATCAGCCCGTCCGACGCGTCCCGCTACGGCCTCGCGGACGGCACGCTGTGCGAGATCGCCTCAGCGCACGGGAGCATCCGGCTGCCCGTCCTGATTACGGACGATGTCACGCCCGGTGTTGTGGTCGTTCCCCACGGGTGGGGCCACGAGGGCGGCGGCTGGCGCGTGGCGAACGCCGCCGGCGGCGCGAACGTCAACGCCCTCGCCTCGCCCGACCCCGATGACCTGGAGAAACTCGCCGGAATGGGACACCTCACCGCGATTCCGGTGCGGGTGGGGCCGCTGGGGCGGGAATCGAACACCGGGGACCCCGGGTCGCCACCGGACGGCCCGGTTCCGGACACGGAGAATTAATGATCGCCAGAAGCCGAAACGGCCGTTCTTGGCTAACTCTTTACCTTCCCGTATTGATCGTTCAGGAAAGGGGATCGGAGTCGTTCTCCACATCGAGGCCCACCACCGAGGCGCAGCCCGTGCAGATCCACTCGGCGATCACCGCCTCGGGCTCGTCGCCGAGGCCGAGCGCGTGGTAGGGCTGGGCCACCGGGCGGCGGCGCATCCCGTGGCCGCAGGAGGAGTGCAGCAGCGCGCCGCAGCGCGGGCAGGGCCACACGTCCTCGCGGCGGAGCAGGCAGCTCGGGCAGTGCGGGACCTCGGTGAGGTCGAGCAGGCCGAGCTCGTGCCGCCACTGCTGCTCCAGGTCGAGGTAGTCGTCGGCGGGCCAGTGGTGGTCGGCGAGCCAGGCGAGGTACTCCTCGGCGCCCGGCTCCAGCTCGGCCGTCAGGGACTCCGGATGTCCCTCCGGAGCCGACTCCTCCGGCGCCGCGGAGGGGCGCGGGCGGGGTGCGGCACGCCGCAGCGAGGCCAGCAGCGCCAGCAGGCCGGCAATCACGATCACGGCCAAGACCATCGCGGAATCCTTTCATGATCGTGCCGCGGGGAAGTCGGATCATGAATTCACCTCACAAAGCCGAGCGAACGCTATCGGAAAGAGTGTTATCGGAAAAGTCGATCACCTCGGCACCTCAAATGCGATCTTGGGCGGCCGATGTCCGAAACCCCGTACGTCTTGGTCCATAACCCCCCACACGGCACAATCAGTGCAGATCGTTCGGAGGAGGCCACATGCCGGGTCCGCAGCGCCCGCCCGCGCCCTCGCGAGGCGCGTTGCCCCTGATCAGCGGGATCGTCCGCGGCGGGGCACGCCGGGCCGCCGGCGCGCTCGCCGCGTCCGCCGACACCGCCGCGGACCTCGCCTTCCGCGCCGCCGAGCTCAGCACCGCAACCGCCGCCCGCGCCCTGAGCCCTGCAAACCACCCACCCGAGGGGCCAGCAGGGCACCCTGCTGAGACCACGACCACGCCCGCCGGGACAGCGGGCCGCGAGTCCGAGGCGACGAGCGCGGGTGCCGCCGAGCGCACCGCCGAGACCGCGACGACGTCCACCGGGCCGGCAGGCCGAGCGTCCGAGACCGCAACCGTGAGTGCGGCCAGCCGCACCGACGAGCCCGCGGCCACGTCCGCTGGGACGGCAGGCCGCGCCTCTGGCCGCGCGGCCGCGGGTGCGGCCGGACGTGCCGCCGAGATCGCGACGACGTCCGCCGGGCCGGTGGGGCGCTCGTCCGCTACCGCAGGTGTGGCAGGGCGCGCCGTCGAGATCGCGGCCACGTCCGCCGGGACGGTGGGTCGCGCGTCCGAGGCGGTGACCGCAGGTGTGGCGGGGCGTGCAGCCGAGATCGCGGGGGCTGGCGCCGCCCGTGTCCTGCTGGTTGGTGGGCGTGTGGCCGGGGGAGTGCTGACGGTCTCGAACGCCACCGGACGCGTGGTCGGCTCGCTGGGGGACGCGATCGCGGTGCTGCCGGGACTCGCCGCTTCGCTGGAGCGGCTGGCGGACGCGGCGGTCAGCCTGGAGTCCCTCGCCGAGTCCGCCTCGTCCCTGCGGGCGATCGGCGAGGCCGCGCACGAGCTGCACCGGATCGGGGTCGCGGCGGACGAGCTGGGCCGCCTCGCCGACGCCGCCGAGCAGATCCCGGCCGTCGCTGCCGACCTGGAACGGCTCGCCGCCGTCGCGCCCGTCCTGGAGGAACTCGCCACCGCCATGGACGACCTGCGCGAGCTGGGCCGCGTCGTGCCCGTCCTCGAACAGCTCAGCGACACCGTGGGACCGCTCGCCCAGACGGTGGACGGCCTGAAGCCGCTCGCCGAGTCGATCGTCGACATGCGGGACGCGATCGACACCCTGAACGCCACGGTCAGCCCGCTCCAAGGCACCGCCGAACGGCTCGGCCGGTTCGTGGACCGGCTGCCCCAGAGCCGCCGCGCCCTCCGCTCCCGCCCCGCCGACGCCTAACGCACAGCCAAGCGCCGTCCGGCCACGCCCTGTCGAGGGTTGACGCGCTGCCGCCGCGCAGCCCCGTCCCGCCCCGCCGACGCCTAACGCGCAGCCGCCGCGCAGACCGCGCGCCTGCCGAGGGTTGACGGGCAGCGGCCACGCAGTCGGGTCACCTCCCGCCGGTGCCTGACGCGTAGTGGCAGCACCGTCTCGTCGGGGCCTGATGGGCGTTGGCCGCGTCGTCCGGTCGTGTCCTGCCGAGGGTTGACGCGCAGCGGCCGCGTGGTCGGGTCTCGTCCTGCTGCCTGACTGGCAGCGGTCGCGCGGGTGGTCACGTGCTGCCGAGGCAGGTCGATGAGCGGTTTGCGCGGTGCGGGCGCGTCCTGGCGAGGGTTGGTGCGGGGGCGGCGCGGCCTGCCGAGGGGTGAGGGGTGGGGTGGGGTTTTCCGGAGGGTGGGGGCTCCGGGGAACCGGACGAAAGGGGACGGTGGACCTCATGGTGGGCCGAAATCGTTGTCCATAGCGTGGCGATCATGATGGAAACGACGGGATGGACGGTGGTCGCGGCGGCCGGCGGTGGTGACGCCGGGGGCGTCACCGGCTGGGCCACGGACCTGATGGAACGCCTCGGCGCGCCCGGCGCGGGCATCGCGATCGCGCTGGAGAACCTGTTCCCGCCGCTGCCGAGCGAGGTGATCCTGCCGCTGGCGGGGTTCACGGCGGCGCGCGGCGAGATGAGCCTGATCGCGGCGCTGATCTGGACGACGCTCGGCTCGGTGGTGGGAGCGCTGGCGCTCTACGGCATCGGCGGCGCGATCGGCCGCGACCGGGTGCGGGCCGTCGCGGCCTGGCTGCCGCTGGTCAAGCTGGACGACCTGGACCGCACCGAGGCGTGGTTCGCCCGGCACGGCGCGAAGGCGGTGTTCTTCGGCCGGATGATCCCGATCTTCCGCAGCCTGATCTCCGTCCCGGCCGGGGTGGAGCGGATGCCGCTCGGGCCGTTCCTGCTGCTCACCACGCTCGGCAGCGCCCTGTGGAACACCGTTTTCGTGCTGGCCGGATACTGGCTCGGCGACAACTGGCATGTCGTCGAGGATTCCGTGGGCGTCTACTCCAAGGCCGTCCTGGCGGTCGTCGTGCTGGCCATGGTCGTGTTTCTGGCCGTCCGTATCATCCGGGGACGGCAGAACCGCAGATCCGCAGGCGCAAGTGGGGTCACCAGGCCGGACATCCCGCGCCCCGACCTCGGCCGCTACGACTACCACGACCATGGGCCGCAGGGACGATCCGGCCGGACCGGAAACCACGACTTCCCGCCCCCAAGGCATCGACGCTGACCCGGAAGGCGAACGAGTGACAGCCGAACGAGCCCCGGCGCGAGCCATGGCCGAACAAGCGTCGGCACGGCCAGCGGAACCCGGGCCGGGGTCCGCTTCGGGACGAGCGCCGGGGTCCCCTTCGGGAAGAGCGTCAGGGCCCGCTTCAGGGCGAGCGTCAGAGGCCGCTTCGGGACGAGGGCCAGGGCGAGCGGCGGGGCGGGTTTTGGTGCGTGGCGTTGCTGGGCTGGTGCTCGGGGCCGTGACGGGCGTCCTGACGCTGGTCCTGGCGCCGGCGCTGCTGGACGAGCGCGCCGCCAGGGCGGGCGCTGACCTGGAGCGGCGCCGCATCGGCGCCTTCTTCAACGCGGAAATTCCTGCGATCACCATCGACCGGCGCCGCGCGGCGGGCTACCTGCTCGCGCGGGCACCGGTCGGTCTGCTCGGCGGCGTGATCCTCGGGCTGTGCGGGCTCGGAGTCGTGACCGGGGCGCGCCTGGCCGTCGGATGGTGGATCACCAGGGAGAACCTGGACGCCATCCCGCCCTCGCCGGTGATCGTCGCCTACTTCGCGGTCGCCGGGGCGGTGCTGGCGTTCCTCGCCGCGCAGGGCCTGGTCGGCGTCGCGGCGATGGAGCGCCGGATCGCGGCGAGGTTCCTCGGCCCGGACCCCCTGGAGGTCTACCGCCGACGCGTCGAGGAGCTGGCGGCGAGCCGCGCCGAGGTCGTCGCCGCCGTGGACGACGAGCGCCGCCGCATCGAGCGCGACCTGCACGACGGCGTCCAGCAGCGGCTCGTCGCGCTCGGCATGCTGATCGGCCGGGCGCGCCGCGCGGACGACCCTGACCGCGCCCGTGACCTGCTGGAACAGGCGCACGACGCGTCCCGTCTCGCGCTCGCGGACCTGCGGGAGACGTCCTGGCGGGTGTTCCCGTCCGCGCTCGACTCCGAGGGGCTCGGCGCGGCGCTGGAGGCGGTCGCCGAACGCGCGCCGCTGCCGGTCGACCTCGACGTCCGGCTGGACGGCCCGGACCGTCCGCCCCGCGAGGTCGAGACGGCCGCGTACTTCGTGGTCTGCGAGGCGGTGACGAACGCGGCGAAGCATTCCGGCGCGACGCGCGTGTCGGTCCGGGTCGCGCGGCACGGCAGAATCCTGTCGGTGACGATCATCGATGACGGAACCGGCGGCGCCGACCCGTCCGGCGGCGGGCTGCGCGGTCTCGCCCGCCGCGCGGAGGCCCTGGACGGCACGGTCACCGTGCTCAGCCCGCCTGGCGGCCCCACCGAGATCACCGCCGAGCTGCCATGCGGGTGACGGCGTCGAAGGGGTTCCGGTGCGGGTGATGCTGGCGGAGGATTCCGCGCTGCTCCGCGAGGGCCTGGTCAGGCTGCTCGCCGAGGAGGGGCATGAGGTCGTCGCGGCGGTCGGCGACGCCGAAGCCCTCCTCGAAGCCGTCGAAGCAAACCCACCCGATGTGGTCGTCGTGGACGTCCGGATGCCGCCCACGCACACCGACGAGGGCCTCCGCGCCGCGCTGGAACTGCGCCGGACACGTCCCGAAGTGGGAGTGCTCGTCCTGTCGCAGTACGTGGAGCGGCGGTTCGCGACCGAGCTGCTGACGTCCAGCGCGAACGGCGTCGGCTACCTGCTGAAGGACCGGGTCGCGCAGGTGGACGAGTTCCTCGACGCGCTCGACCGGGTGCACGCGGGCGGCGCGGCGTTCGACCCGGAGGTCGTCCGGCGGCTGCTCGCGGGCGCGGACCGCGAGCGCGCCGACCCCCTCGCCGCGCTCACCCCGCGCGAGCGGGACGTCCTGGCCGCGATGGCCGAGGGCCTCTCCAACGCCACGATCGCCGGACGCCTGCACGTGTCGCAGAGCGCCGTCGAGAAGCACGCCAACGCGATCTTCGGCAAGCTGGGGCTGGGGGAGTCGTCCGGGTACAGCCGCCGCGTCCTGGCCGTCCTGCGCTACCTCGGGGCCTGACCCCCGGACGGCCGCGGATCATGGCAGGTTGGCGACCGGCGCACCATTGAACGCCCCCGCACAGACCGACGACGGAGGAGATCGCATGACGGACAGGCTCGACTGGGTTCCGGCGACCGAGCGGCCCGACCTGCTGGCCGGGCCCGTCGCGGCGGCCGTCGCGGACGTGCCGGGCGCGCGGGTCGCCGAGATCGACCCGGAACTGGCCGACACCGCCGCGTTCTGCGAGCGCTACGGCGTGCCGCTGGAGATCAGCGCGAACTGCGTGGTCGTGGCGGCCAAGCGCGGCGGCGAGGTGGGCTACGCGGCGTGCATGATCCTGGCGACCGACCGGGCGGACGTGAACGGCGTCGTCCGCAAGCACCTGGGCGCGCGCAAGGCGTCCTTCGCGCCGATGGCCGAGGCGACGTCCCTGACCGGCATGGAGTACGGCGGGATCACCCCGATCGGCCTGCCCTCCGACTGGCCCGTCCTGGTGGACGCGGCGGTCGCCGACGCCGCCGAGGTCGTGATCGGCGGGGGAGTGCGCGGCTCGAAGATCCTCGTCCCCGGCAAGTCCCTCGCCGCGCTGCCGGGCGCCGAGGTCATCTCGCTGGCGCAGTAAGGGACGTCCACCGACACCGTGGACGGGGCGGAACGTTCCCGTTCGAGCGAAAAGAGAGTTCTGTTCGGCGTCAGCCGCCGGACTCGCGGAGCCTGTCGGCGACCCGGGTGAGCGCCGTCCCGAGGACGTCCAGCTCCTCGTCGGAAAGAAGGCCGATCAGGTGCTCCCGGACGACCCGCCGGTGCCCCGGCCGGACCCGCGCGAGCCGCTCCTCGCCCTCGCCGGTGAGCTGGGCCCAGACGGCGCGCCGGTCGCTCGGGCAGGGCGTCCGGCGCACCAGGCCGCGCTGCTCCAGCTGCGTGACCTGGTAGGTCAGCCGGCTCTTGGAGACCATCGCGCGGCGCGCCAGCTCGGTCATCCGCAGCCGCCGGTCGTCCGCGCCGCGCAGCGTGACCAGGATCTCGAAGTCGGCGTGGGACAGCTCGCCGTCCGCCTTGAGCTGCCGCTCGATCTCCTGCTCCAGCAGGTGCGACGCGGCGAGGAATCCTTTCCAGGCACGTAGTTCGGCGGGTTCGAGAGGGCCGCTGCCCTCGGTCCGGTCGAGAGCGGCGGCGCCCGGCTGGCCGGGACGGTCGGGACGGTCGGGGTGGAACATGAATCCGATTCTATTCGGTTCAGATTTGAATCATCCCGCCAACGGTGTTAGTACAGTTTTGAACGATCTGTCGTTCGCCTCTGAACGATCCGTCGTTCGTCCCCCGCCAGGTTTCCCCGCACGACCCCGCGAAGGAGCTCCCCGTGTACCTGTCCCGAAGATTCCCCGCGCTGACCGACGCCGCGCTGCTGCTCGGCCGCCTCGTGCTCGGCGTGGTGTTCGTCGCGCACGGCTGGCAGAAGTTCCACAAGTACGGCCACGCCACCGTCACCAAGATGTTCGACGGCATGGGCATCCCGCTGCCCGGCCTCGCCGCGAGCTACGCCACCTGGGTGGAGCTGGCGGGCGGCGTGCTGCTCATCGTCGGCGTCCTGACCCCGCTCGTCGGCCTGCTGCTGTTCGGCGACATGGCGGGCGCGCTCTGGTTCGCCCACGCCGACCACGGCTTCTTCTCCGACAAGGGCGGCTACGAGTACGTGCTCGTCCTGGCCGTCCTGTCCTTGCTCGTCGCTTTCGCCGGCCCGGGGCGCGTCTCGCTGGACGCGCTGCTCGGCGGCGGCCTGAGGAGGGAGCAGGCCGCCGACGGCCGGCGCGCGGTCGGAGTCTGATCCGGCCAGGGGCCGAAGCCGCCGAGTCAGCTCCGAACCTGAGCCGACGGCGACGGAGGCCGAGGCCCCGACCCGTCCGAGGGCGTGTGCGGGCGCCCGCGGACGGGACCCGACCGAAAGCGCGCCGACGGTCCCCGGCCGAAAGGCCCGGCGGGACCGACCGGAAATGAGCCCGGATCCGGTGAGCGGGGACGCGGATCCGGGCTCTTGTCGTGTCCTGCGAAGAACGGCCAGGTCGCGCCCCGTATGATGCGATCTCGTGATCATGATCCCGCGTGGCCCGCGCTGGGGCGGGTAGGGCTCAGTCGATCACGCACGCTCAGTTGATCACGCACACGCATCGCTGGAAAGGCAGGGTCCTGGGGTGTCGGGCGCAAGTGACTTCGTTGTGGTGGCCAACCGCCTTCCCGTGGACCGGGTCGTCGGGGAGAACGGCGAGCCGTCCTGGAGGCGGAGTCCGGGCGGGCTGGTCAGCGCCATCGCGCCGCTGATGCGCCGCAGGCACGGAACCTGGATCGGCTGGGCCGGATCCCCCGACGAGCGGCTGGAGCCGTTCGAGGAGGACGGCATGTCGCTCGTCCCGGTCGTGCAGACGGCCGAGGATGTCGAGCTCTACTACGAGGGCTTCTCCAACGCGACTCTCTGGCCGCTCTACCACGACGTCATCGCGCCGCCCGTCTACGACCGCTCCATGTGGGACGCCTACGTGCGCGTCAACCAGCGCTTCGCCGACGTCGCCGCCGAGGTCGCGGGCAAGGACGGGGTCGTCTGGGTCCAGGACTACCAGCTCCAGCTCGTCCCCGCGATGCTCCGGCGCCTGCGTCCCGACCTGCGCATCGGGTTCTTCCTGCACATCCCGTTCCCGCCGCTGGAGCTGTTCTGGCAGCTGCCGTGGCGCCGGCAGATCCTCGAAGGGCTGCTCGGCGCCGACCTGGTCGGCTTCCAGCTGCCCGGCGCCGCGCAGAACTTCGTCCGGCTGTGCCGCCGCCTGCTCGACGCCCGCACCTTCAAGCAGGACGTCTTCTGGGACGGCCGGACCGTCCGCGCCCGCGCCTTCCCGATCCCCGTGGACGCCGAGGAGCTGCGCCGGCTCAGCGCCGACGAGGGCGTCCGCCGCCGCGCCGCCGAGATCCGCGAGGACTTCGGCGACGCCCGCCTGCTGCTCGGCGTGGACCGGCTCGACTACACCAAGGGCATCACCCAACGCCTGGAGGCGTTCGGCGAGCTGTTCCGCGACGGCGAGCTGCGCCCCGGCGAGGCGACCTTCATCCAGATCGCCACGCCCAGCCGCGAGCGCGTCGAGCAGTACCAGCTGCTCCGCGACCAGATCGAGCAGCAGGTCGGGCACATCAACGGCGAGCACGGCGAGCTCGGCACGCCGGTCATCCAGTACCTGCACACCTCCTACGACCGCGCCGAGCTCGCGGCCCTGTTCCTCGCCGCGGACGTCATGGTCGTCACGCCGCTGCGGGACGGCATGAACCTGGTCGCCAAGGAGTACGTCGCCTGCCGCGAGGACCTCGGCGGCGCGCTGGTCCTCAGCGAGTTCGCGGGCGCCGCGGCCGAGCTCAAGCGCGCCTACCAGGTCAACCCGTACGACATCGACGGCCTGAAGCAGGCGCTCCTGGACGCCCTGCGCGACCACCCGTCCGAGCAGGGCCGCCGCATGCGCGCCATGCGCCGCCGCGTCCTGGAGCACGACGTGGACCGCTGGGCCCACGACTTCCTCACCGCCCTGGAAGAGCCGCCCCCGCCCACCGCCATGGCCCGCGAAGCCGTCTAACCCCCACCCGTCGCGCCGACCCTCCGCAGGTGCCAGGCCTTCTGCACGCGCGCAAGCCCGCCCGCGCGCAGGGCTGTCCGTACACAAGCCCGACCGGGCGCCGAGCCATCCGCGCGCCGGGCAGTCCGCGTGCAGGGGCGCGCGCAAGCACGTCCGCGTGCAGCGAGAGGTCTTGTGCGGTGGGTGGGGTTGACTCGGGGTGGGCGGGGTTGACTGGTCTGACTCGGGGCTTACTCGTTGAGCTGCCGCTTGTTTGGGACGTGCCGTCCGGGTAGGGGAGGGCACGTCCTTGTCAGGCCACGGGACCGGGAGGTGTGGTCCGGGCGGTCAGCGTTTCGGTGCGGTCCGTTCCGGGGTTCAGGAGGTCAGGTCGAAGGCGGCCCAGACGGCCTTGCCGCCCGTGCTGAGCGGGGCCCAGCCCCAAGCGTCGCTGACTCCGGCGACGACGAGGAGACCGCGGCCGTCCTCGCTGAAGGCGTCCTCGGCGCGCGCGACGGCGGGCCTGCTGCCGCCCGGGTCGGTCACCGTGATGACCAGGCGGCGCGGGTGGCCGAGCAGGACCAGCTGTATCGGACGAGACTGAACCTGATTTACGGATGTCTCCATGCCGTGGCGGAGCGCGTTGGTCACGAGCTCGGAGACCGCCACCAGGACGTCGGAGGCGTCCCCGGGCAGGCCCCAGCCGGCGACCGTCTCGCAGGCGAACGCGCGGGCCGCGCGGGGTGCGGTCGGGTCGGCGGGCAGGATCGTCCGCGCGGTGCGCGGGCTGCCCTCGTGCGGTGTCGGCCAGAGGCCGGCGAACCCTGACGAGGTGGTGCCATCTCCATGGCCGGGCAGCGAGGAGATCGTGTCCCCGCCGGCGGCGCCGTCCGGCGCGCCGAAGTCGGGCGAGGCGTACGGCAGGTCCAGGGGCCGCCGGCCCCGCTCGACGGTAGCCGCGAGGTCGTCGGCCTGGTCAACGAACATTGGCAACCCCAGGGGCGTGCGGACGGAACGGGTGGGAGCGTTCGCTATCTTGCTCCTCACGTCGTGCAGATGCAAGACCGTTTGCAAGCACGAATGCATGGCCATACGCACAACCAGATGCACGTGCATTTCGTATCATCGCTCGCGGGGCCCGGTCGGTACCGGGAGCGGGGACACGCCGGTCCGTCCGTCAGGACGGGCCACGAACTCCAGCAAGGGGGCACACGATGGACGGCGAAGAGCCGACCGTCTGGAGCGACCGGCTCGTCTGGATGAAGAGCCGCCGCAGCAATCCGAACGGCAACTGCGTCGAACTCGCGGAGCTGCCCACGGGGGACATCGCGGTCCGCAACTCCCGCTACCCGGAGGGACCGATCCTCGTGTACACGCGCGCGGAAGTGGAGGCATTCGTCGGAGGCGCCAAGGACGGCGACTTCGACCACATGCTCGTCTGACCGTCCGCGACCATGCCCGACCGGCCACCCGGCCGCCAGGGCGATCGACCGCGTCTCCGCCTGAGCGGCCGCCTGGTCCTCCGGGCGACCGCACCGCGTCTCCGCCCGAGCGGCCACCCGGTCCTGCGGGCGACCGCACCGCATCTCCGCCCGAGCGGCCACCCGGTCGTCCGGGCGGTGGGCATCCGTCCACTTACCGAATCGCATTCCAATCGACGTCCGGTCCGGGTACCGTGCGGTGCCATGCACCTGGGGCAGATCGCCGAGCGGACACCCGGCAAGCCCGCCGTGATCATGGCGGGCTCCGGGCGGGTCGTCACCTTCCGGGAGCTGGACGAGGCGTCCAACCGGCTCGCCCGCCTCCTCGCCGCCGCCGGCCTGCGCCCCGGCGACCACATCGCCTTCATGCTGGAGAACCATCCGCTGTTCCTCGCGGTCGCGTGGGCCGCGCAGCGCTCCGGCCTCTACTACACCGCCGTGAGCTCCCGGCTTCAGCCCGACGAGCTGGCCTACATCGTGGAGAACTGCGAGGCCAAGGCGTTCATCACCAGCGCCGCGCTCGCCGACCGCGCCGCCGCCGTCCCGCCCGAGCGGCTGCCCGGCCTCCGGCTGAGGCTGATGCTGGACGGCACCGCGCCCGGCTTCGACTCCTACGAGGAACGCGTCGCCGAGCATGCGCCGACGCCGCTTCCGGACGAGTGCGAAGGCGCGGACATGCTCTACTCGTCCGGTACCACGGGACGTCCGAAAGGCGTCAAGCCGCCGCTGACGCTCGCTCCGATGGGCACTCCGAGCGCGCTGTTCCAGCTCATCAACCTGCTGTTCCAGCCGGACGCCGACTCGGTGTACCTGTCGCCCGCGCCGCTGTACCACGCCGCGCCGCTCCGCTACAGCCTCAACTTCCATCGCTGTGGTTCGACCGTCGTCGTGATGGAGAAGTTCGATCCGGAGGCGGCACTCGCCGCGATCGAGCGGTACGGCGTGACGCACAGCCAGTGGGTGCCGACGATGTTCATCCGGATGCTGAAGCTCGCGGACGATGTCCGCGAGCGGTACGACCTGTCATCGCTGCGGCACGCCGTCCACGCCGCGGCGCCGTGCCCCGTTCCGGTCAAGGAGCGGATGCTCGACTGGTGGGGGCCGATTCTCCACGAGTACTACGCGGCGACCGAGGGCAACTGCTTCGTCTATGCGAGCCCGACCGACTGGCTCGCGCACAAGGGGACGGTCGGCCGTCCGCTGCTCGGTGAAGTGCACGTATGCGACGAGGACGGCAACGAGCTGCCGCCCGGCGAGAACGGCACGCTCTACTTCGGTGAAGGCCCGTCGTTCGAGTACCACGGCGACCCCGCGAAGACCGGCGCGTCCCGCGACCCGTGGGGCCACGGCTGGACGACCCTGGGCGACGTCGGCCACGTCGATGGCGACGGCTTCCTGTACCTCACCGACCGCCGCTCGTACATGATCATCAGCGGTGGCGTGAACATCTACCCGCAGGAGGCGGAGAACGTCCTGGCCGTCCATCCGGCCGTGGCCGACGTGGCCGTCATCGGCGTCCCGGACGAGGAGATGGGCGAGGCCGTCAAGGCGGTCGTCCAGCCCGTCGACCCCGCCGCCGCCGGGCCGGAGCTGGAGGCCGAGCTGATCGCCTACTGCCGCGACCGGCTCGCCCACTACAAGTGCCCGCGCTCGGTCGACTTCCGCGCAGAGCTGCCGCGCCACCCGACGGGCAAGCTCTTCAAGCGCCTGCTTAAGGACGAGTACTGGAAGGACCGGACCCCGACCGCGGGCTAGCCACCGACGGGATTCGTAAACGCGCGTCCCCGAACTGGGCTGACAACACGGAACGCCCCGGGGTCCGGCCCATGTGAGGGGGACCGGAACCCGGGGCGTCCGTGCGAGCGGGCCAAGCGTCAGTGCATCGGCACCTGGACGTCCGACGTCGGCTCCTCCGGCTTGTGGCGCGGCAGGAACAGCGCCGGCAGGAACGCCAGGAGGATCAGCGCCGCCGACCACCAGTAGGTGGTCTGGAACGCGTCCGCCATCTTGTGCGGGACCTGCGCCAGGACCTCCTTCGGCAGCTTCGCCAGCGCCGCGGCCTGCTGGGCCTGGTCACCGCCCGAGGGCAGCCCCTGGTCCTTCAGCTGGGTCGCGAGCAGGACGGCGATGAACGCGGTGCCGACCGAGCCGGCGACCTGCTGGATGATGTTCAGCGCGGTGCTCGCGCGCGGCACCTCGGCGTGCTCCAGCGTCGCCATCGCGGCGGACATGGTCGGCATCATCGTCATGCCCATGCCCATGCCCATCACGAACAGCGCGACGCCGAGGCCCCAGTAGGACGAGTCGACGCTGATCTGCGAGGCGAAGCCCGCCACGCCGACCACCACGGTGACCAGGCCGACCAGGACGACCTTGCCCGCGCCGAGCTTGTCGGTCAGCTTGCCGCCGACCGGCATGGTGACCATCGCGCCGAGGCCCTGCGGGGCCAGCAGCAGGCCGGCGTGCAGCGCGTTCTGGTGGCGGATCGTCTGGTAGTACAGCGGCAGGATCAGCATCGCGCCGAAGAACGCGCAGGCGAACAGCACCATCGTGCCGGCGGCCGCGGCCACCGAGCGGCGCTTGAACAGCCGCAGGTCGATCAGCGGCGAGGTGTTGCGCCTGCTGAGCGCGTGCGCGGCGAACAGCAGCACCAGCACGGCGCCGCCGATCACGGTGACCAGCACGTCCGGGCGGCCGAAGTCGTTCTTCTCGGCGCCGGTCGCCAGGCCGTAGATCAGCGCGGCGAGGCCCGGGGACAGCAGGACCAGGCCGAGCAGGTCCAGCTTCTCGCCCTGGCCGGGCTGGTCCTTCTTCAGGATGCGGGACGCGAGGAACACCGCGACGATGCCGATCGGCACGTTGATGTAGAAGATCCACCGCCAGGACACGTCGTCCACCAGGTAGCCGCCGAGGATCGGGCCGAGGATCGGGCCGAGCAGCATCGGGATGCCGACGATGCTCATGACCTGGCCGACCCGCTTCGGGCCGGCGGCCTGGGTCAGGATCGTCATGCCGGCGGGCATGATCATGCCGCCGCCGAGGCCCTGCAGCACCCGGAACGCGATCAGGGACGGGGCGTCCCACGCGGTGCCGGCGAGCGCGGAGCCCAGCACGAACAGCACGATCGAGATGATGTACAGCCGCTTGGTGCCGAACCGCGAGGCGGCCCAGCCGGTGACGGGGATGACCGTGGCGAGGGCCAGCGTGTAGCCGGTCGCCACCCACTGGATCGTGGCCAGGTCGGTGTTGAAGCTTTCGGAGAGATGACGCAGTGCGACGTTGACGACGGTCACGTCCAGGATGGACATGATCGCGCCCAGCACGACGACCATGGCCACCGCGAGCACGCCGCGATCAAGACCACCGCCGGAGGCCGCCGCCTCGGGAGGGCCGTCCGTCGTCTGCGGAGACGCGGGAGCGGTCAAGTGAATCTTCCAATCGTAGGGCCCGCGCGCACGGGCAGCCAGAACGGATCACGGGGTGGTCCGGGGGAACGACCGCGCCAAAATAGTGCAGTCACTGACACTTTCGCGAACCATTTAACCCGGATGGTTCCCGGAGTATTCCAGCGACGTCCGACACTTCTGGCAGCTCACCCCGTACCGGGGCACCCGGGAGGCTCAAGGCGAGTGTGACCTTCGCTACACACCACACTCACCCCCACGGACACCCTCAACGCCCCACGCACCCGTACAGACCGGACCGCTGTCCAAAACTCATCGCGCGTGCCACTTCTTCAACCGCCGCCCCAGCGCCTTCCCCCCGATGACCTGCTGTCCGTCCGCGACGTGCACGGTCAGTCCGCGGTTGGCCGCGAGCGGCGTGAAGTCGAGAGGTGGCCCGCCGCTGGAGCCGATGTAGAGGTCCTGCAACCGCGGCAGTGACGCCAGCGGCGCGAGGTCGCCGAGGTCGGGGCACCGCCGGAGCCACAGGCTGATCAGCCGGTCGAGGCCGCGAGCCCAGTCCAGCCCGGTGACCGGCGTCCCCTCCAGGCTCAGGACGGCGAGCTTCGGGAGGGTGGCGAACCGGCCGAAGTCGGAGAACCGGTCGCAGCCGTCGAGGTCGAGACGGATGATCGGGAGCCCGTCGAGGAAGTCCAGGTCCCGCAGCCAGGCGCAGTCGCTCAGGTCGAGCCACCGGAGCTCCGGCGACGCGGCGACGGCGTACCGGGCGACCTCTTCGGAGCGGATCCCTCCCAGCCCGAGGTTCATGACCGCGCCGAGTGGAGGGAGCTGCGCCGGGTCCTGGAGGGCATGGGCGCCCTGGAGCCGGAGTTCTTGCAGGTCCCCGTACCGCCGCAGCGGCGAGTAGTCGGTGAGCGCCGTGCAGTTCCACAGGTGGAGGTGCTGGAGTTTCGGCATCTTGTCGAGGAAGTCGAGCGATGCCACAGGGATACCGGCGCCCAGGGTGAAGCGTTCGAGGTCCGGCATCTCGGGCAGGCGGTCGGGATCGACCGGCACAGCGGGCGGGCCGTAAAGGAGAAGCTCGACGAGCGACGCGGAGTGGTAGCGGAGGAGATCGACCTCAGTGCCGTCCCCGACGTCGACGCTCAGGCTCTGCCGGGGCGGGATGCCGTGGAGCGCTTCCAGCTGCTCCCGGCTGTCGACGCGTACCGTCGTCCCGGCGGGCATGCGCCGCACCACGCGGTCGGCGAACTCGGCGCTGTCGAAGTAGCGCCAGGCGCCGTTCAGCTCGTTGATCACTTCCCAGTGCGGGGCGGTGGCGTACCGGCCGAGGGCCTCCAGCGCCTTGGGGCCGTTGATCAGCCAGGCCGCCTTGACCGTGGCCTGCGCGACCATCGTGGACAGGCCCTCGATGCTCTCGGGGAACGCGTCGAGGACGGCTTCACCGGCGGTCGCCAGGGAGCGGGCGGCGGCCTCGTCGCGCGGCGGCGCGAGTTCCTTCAGGCACCGGTCGAACTCGGAGCGCAGGTCGAGGGGGATGGCCGGGAGGGTTTCCAGGCAGGCGACCAGCAGCAGTCTCAGGCGGCGGGCCTTGCGCGGTTCGGTGTCGATGCGGGCGAGGAGGCCGGTGATCAGGTCGCGGCGGAGCGGCTCGTTGGCGTGGCCGGCCGCCATGATGACGGTCTCGCGCCACTGGTCGCGGTGCGCCTCCCGGACGAGCAGGTCGATATCGCCGATGTCGGCGGCGTGCTGGGCGGTCAGGTACTCCTGGACGGTCCGGTGCACGAAGTCGATGCGTCCTGGAACCGGCTCGCGCAGGACGCCGCTGCGCTGGAGCAGGGCGTCGAGGACGTCCGACGCGTCCGCCTCGACCTTGGGCATCGCGGCGAGCCGCTCCGCGATGAGGCGCTCGACCATCGCCTTCGGCAGTTCGACCCGGTTGCTCGTGGACAGGCTCCAGGCCAGGTCGCGCAGGATTCGGATCTTCTGGTCCTGCTCCAGCGAGACCGCGTGGGAGCTCGGGATGCCGCGCTTGGCGTCCCGGGTCTCCAGGAGCAGTTCGAGCGCTGCCGCGTAGAGGCCCATCCGGTCGCGCGGGAGCGATTCGCGGTCCAGGTTCAGGGCGCAGAGCATGGCCGCGAGCAGGGGAGTGGATGCGAGGGTTCGCAGATGTGGCGCGGCCTCGAAACGGGCCAGTAGCCGTGCCTCGTACCCGGGCAGGCGTTCCGGTTCGCACGGGAGGTCGTCGCAGTCGCGGACGGCCGTGTGCCAGTGGTTGATGAGCTCGCGCAGGTCGGCGGGGCTGAGCTGCTCCAGGAACGCCGTCCCGAATCCCTCGGCGCGGAGCCAATCGCCCGCCGCAGCGGCCGGACGCGACGTCACGATGACCCGGATGCCCGGGAAGTCGTTGACGAGCCGTCCCACCCACTCCCGGACGGCCTGGCGCTGCGACCCGGTGATCTCGTCCACGCCGTCCACGAGGACCAGCGCACGTCCGGAGAGCAGGACGCGATGCGCCCAGCCGCGAGGCATCAGCCCGGCGAGGTTCCCGGCGGTGTCGTCGAGGAACTCTTCCGGGCCCGGCAGCTTCCTGCCCGCATGGCTGCGCAGTTTGATGAGGAATGGAACCAGACCGCGCCAGTCGGCCAGCTCATCAGAGAACGAACCGCGCGCAGCCGCAATGGCGAGCCAGCGAAGCAGAGTGCTCTTGCCGCCCCCGGCCTCCGCGCGCACGAGGAGAAGCCGATGGTCCTTGAGCGCGGTCTCGATCCGGACCGTCCCGCCAGGACGCTCCTCGCGCCACTCAGAGCGCGCTACGGGCTCCTGACGATGCCGGGGCTTATCGGCATCCTGGGAGACGTTAAGACTGATGTACGCGACGCTCAGGCTCGTCCTGGGCCGGGTCAGACGCTCGAACCGGACGCCGAACAACTCAAGCGTGTCGAGCGTCTCGCTCAGCGACGACAGGTACCGGCGCGTGAACTCCTCGTCCTCGCCCACACCTTCAGGAGCGGTCAGCGAACGCGCGGGCATACGAGCCAGCAGCGTCTCCACCTGCTCCGCCAAGCCGGTCAGCCGCGCAAGCGTCTCCGCCGAAGCGCGCGGAGCGAACTGCGGGAGATGCGTCAGAACTCGCGCCAAACAGTCGCAACACTCGTCCAGCACGACTTCGTATAGCCGCGCCCCCGCCTCACCCAGCTGGAACGACGCCTGACGCGCAGGCAGCGACTTCCGTAGCCGACGGGCCAGTTTCACCGCATCGGCATCGTCCGCTAGGAAGGCCGCATCGGACAGGTCGGCACGGTCCAGAGTCAGAACGACCTGCCCCAGCACGGCTTCGCGGTCGTTGTCCGTTAGGCCGCGGTACTCGGCGCGGCAGAACTTCAGCAGCCGGTCGGCGACGGACGTGGCGATGTCCTCGAACTGCGACACCGCCTTGCGCCGCTTCAGCTCGTCCGCGTACCCGACCTTGATCAGCTCGACCAGCTCGGCCGACCGGTCGATCCGCGCGTTGCGCCCGGAGAGCATCCGCCCGAGCACGAGCTTCGCGACGGACCTCCCCACCCCCACGGCGGCCAACTCGACGGACATCCGGCAAGTATCGCCCGCCGAGCCGACCCGACGTGAGGGGTGGGAACCCTATGAAAACCCTACGAACCCCTAGAAGGACGCGGGGAGGCCGAGGGCTCGGGCGATGAGCATCCGCTGGACTTCGCTGGTGCCCTCGCCGACTTCCAGGATCTTGGCGTCGCGGTAGAAGCGGCCGACGGCGTACTCGTTCATGAAGCCGTAGCCGCCGAAGATCTGCGTGGCGTCGCGCGAGTTGTCCATGGCGGCGTTGGACGCCACGAGCTTGGCGATCGCGGCCTCCTTCTTGAAGGGCTCGCCCTTGAGCATCTTCGCGGCCGCCGCGTAGTAGGCGAGGCGGGCCGTGTGGGCGCGCGTCTCCATGTCGGCGATCTTGAACTGCATGGCCTGGTAGCGGCCGATCTCGCGGCCGAACGCCTCGCGCTCGCGGACGTAGCGCAGGCACTCGTCCACGCAGCCCTGGGCGAGGCCGACCGACAGCGCCGCGATGGCGATGCGGCCCTCGTCCAGGATGCGCAGGAACTGGGCGTAGCCGCGGCCGCGCTCGCCGACCAGGTTCGCCGCCGGGACGCGGACGTCGTCGAAGGACAGCTCGCGGGTGTCGGACGCCGACCAGCCGACCTTGGAGTACTTGCGGCCGACGGTGAAGCCCGGGGTGCCGTTCGGGACGATGATCGTGGAGATCTCGTTCTCGCCGGTGAACGCGGTGACGGTCACGAACGCGGTGATGTCGGTGCCGGAGTTGGTGATGAACGCCTTGGACCCGTTGATCACCCAGTGGTCGCCGTCGAGGCGGGCGGTGGTGCGCATGCCGCCGGGGACGTCCGAGCCGCCGCCCGGCTCGGTCAGGCCGAACGCCGCCAGACGCTCGCCCGAGGTGAGCTTCGGCAGCCACTCGCGCTTCTGCTCCTCGGTGCCGAAGCGGTAGATCGGCATGGCGCCGAGCGACACGCCGGCCTCAAGGGTGATCGCGACGGACGAGTCGACCCGCGCGAGTTCCTCCAGGGCGAGGCAGAGGGCGAAGTAGTCGCCGCCCATGCCGCCGTACTCCTCGGGGAACGGCAGGCCGAACAGGCCCATCTTGCCCATCCCGGAGACGATCTCGTACGGGAACTCGCCGCGCTCGTACAGGTCGCCGATCACCGGGGCGACGGTCTCGCGGGCGAAGCGCTCGACGGTGCGGCGCAGCTCTTCCTGCTCGTCGGGCAGGGTGAAGTCGATCATCGGTTACTCCTTGGGCGCGAGCGCCTGGACGACGCGGGACGGGGACGGGCGGCCGAGCCTCTCGGCCATCCAGAGGCTCGTTGCGGCGAGCTTGCGCACGTCGACGCCGGTCTCGACGCCGAGGCCGTCGAGCATCCAGACCAGGTCCTCGGTGGCGAGGTTGCCGGTGGCGGACTCGGCGTACGGGCAGCCGCCGAGGCCGCCCGCCGACGCGTCCACGACGGTGACCCCGGCGCGCAGCGCGGCGAGCGTGTTCGCCAGGGCCTGGCCGTAGGTGTCGTGGAAGTGGACGCCGATCCGGTCGAGCGGGATGCCGGCCCCGACGACCTCGCCGATCAGCGCGGTGACCTGGCCGGGCGTGCCGACGCCGATCGTGTCGCCGAGGCTGAGGGCCGAGCAGCCGAGGTCCATCATGCGGCGCGCGACGGACGCGACCTGCGCGAGCGGGACGTCGCCCTCCCACGGGTCGCCGCACACCATCGACACGTACGCGCGGACCCACAGGCCCTCGTCGCGGGCGCGCCGGACGACCGGCTCGAACATCGCGAGGGACTCGTCGACCGTGCGGTTCAGGTTCCGGCGGGCGAACGTCTCGGTGGCCGAGCCGAAGATCGCGATCTCGGTGACACCGTTGGCGAGCGCCCGGTCGAGCCCGCGCTCGTTCGGCACGAGCACGGGGTAGCGCAGGTCAGGGGAGCGGGGCAGCACGCCGAGCAGGTCCTCGGCGTCGGCGAGCTGCGGCACCCACTTGGGATGGACGAACGAGGTGGTCTCGATCGTGGTCAGCCCGGCGTCCGCCAGGCGGGTGATGAACTCGGCCTTCACATCGACCGGGACGATCGACTTCTCGTTCTGCAGCCCGTCGCGCGGGCCGACCTCGTAGACGGTGACGCGCTCGGGAAGCCCGTCGAGCGGTACGCGCATGACGCTCAGTCCTCCGACTCGATCACGGCCAGCACCTCGTCCAGGGCGACCTGGGACCCGGCGCGGACCGGCAGGGACGCCACCAGGCCGGCGCACGGCGCGGTGACGGTGTGCTCCATCTTCATCGCCTCGACGACGACGAGCGGCTGGCCCTCCTCGACCTTGTCGCCCTCGGCCGCCTTGACGGCGAGGACGGTTCCGGGCATCGGGCTCCGCAGGACGCCGTCGCCGGTGACGGCGACCGCGCCCGTGCTCTCGGCGCGCTCGTGCTCGGCGAGGGCCCAGGTGCGTCCGCCGCGTCCGAGCCACAGGGTGATGCCGTCGCGCGCGCACGAGTAGCGGGTCGTCCGGCCGTCGTAGGTGACGACCAGGTTCGGACCGTCCCGGCGAAGCGACGCGGCGACCGGCGGCGCATCGCCGACGGACACGCGCGCGGACGAGGCCCGTCCCTGGACGCGCACCTCGACCGGATCGGAACCGGCCGGAGTGATGAGCCAGGGCGTCCAGGCGGAACGTCCGGGGCGCCAGCCGTCCGGGATGGCCCACGGGTTGGTGCCGTCGCCTTCGAGAGCGAGCATGCGCTCCAGCGCGGCGGTGGCCAGCACCTCGGCTGGGAGGTCGCGCAGGCCGTCGGTCAGCTCGTCCATGGACCGCTCGACCAGCCCGGTGTCCAGATCGCCGGACACGACGGACGGCGCGGTCAGCAGCCTGCGCAGGAACGCCACGTTCGTCGTGACGCCGAGCAGGTCGTACGCGCCGAGCGCCCGGTCGAGCGCGGTCAGCGCGGCCTCGCGGTCGGAGCCGTGCACGATGACCTTGGACAGCATCGGGTCGAACGAGCCGCCGACGACCGTCCCGACCTCGATACCGGAGTCGACACGGGCGTCCGAACCGGAGTCCAGCACGAGGACGCGCCCGCCGGTCGGCAGGAAGCCGCGCGCCGGGTCCTCGGCGTAGATGCGGGCCTCGATCGCGTGGCCGTTCAGGGAGACCCCGGACTGGTCGAACGGCAGCGGCTCGCCGGACGCGACGCGCAGCTGGAGTTCGACCAGGTCAAGTCCGGTGACCAGCTCGGTCACCGGGTGCTCGACCTGGAGCCGGGTGTTCATCTCCATGAAGAAGTACTCGTCCGGACGGTCCGCCGAGACGATGTACTCGACCGTGCCCGCGCCGACGTAGCCGACCGCGCGCGCCGCCGCGACAGCGCTCTCGCCCATCCGCGCCCGCGCGTCCGGCGTCAGCAGCGGCGATGGCGCCTCTTCAATGATCTTCTGGTGCCGGCGCTGGAGCGAGCACTCGCGCTCGCCCAGGTGGACGGCGTTCCCTTGCGTGTCGGCGAAGACCTGGATCTCGATATGCCGCGGGTTCTCGATGAACCGCTCGGCGAGCAGCGTGTCGTCCCCGAAGGACGTGCTCGCCTCGCGCCGCGCGGACGCGATCGCCTCCGGCAGCTCCGCGGCCGTCCGGACGAGCCGCATGCCCTTGCCGCCGCCGCCCGCGGACGGCTTGAGCAGCACCGGGAGCCCGACCTCCAGCGCGGCGGCCATCAGCTCGGCGTCCGACAGGCCCGGTTCGTCCCGTCCGGGGACGACCGGGACGCCGGCCGCCGCGACGGTCTGCTTAGCGCGGATCTTGTCGCCCATCGCGTCGATCGCCGACGCGGGCGGTCCGATGAAGACGACCTCGGCGTCCTCGCACGCGCGCGCGAAGGCGGTGTTCTCCGCGAGGAACCCGTAGCCCGGGTGGACCGCCGACGCGCCCGTCAAGCGCGCCGCGTCCAGCACGGCCTCGATCGACAGGTAGGACGGGATCTCGACGGCCTCGTCCGCCTCGGCGGTGTGGAAGGTGTCGCCCGCCGTGTGGACCGCGATGGTGCGCAGCCCGAGGCGCCGCGCGGTGCGGAACACCCGGACGGCGATCTCACCCCGGTTGGCGACCAGAACGCTCTCGAACATCTCGCCCCTCACATCCGGAAGACGCCGTAGCCGACCGGCTCCAGCGGCGCGTTCGCCGCGGCCGACAGCGCCAGCCCCAGCACGCGGCGCGTGTCGCGCGGGTCGATGACGCCGTCGTCCCACAGCCGCGCCGTGGAGTAGTACGGATTGCCCTGGTCCTCGTACTGCGCGCGGATCGGAGCCTTGAACTCCTCCTCCGCCTCGGCGGACCACGCGTCGCCGAGCTGGTCGCGCCGGACGGTCGCCAGCACGCTCGCGGCCTGCTCGCCGCCCATCACCGAGATCCGCGCGTTCGGCCACATCCACAGGAAGCGCGGCGAGTACGCCCGGCCGCACATCGCGTAGTTGCCCGCGCCGAACGAGCCGCCGATGACGACGGTGAACTTCGGTACGCGCGCGCACGAGACAGCCGTGACCATCTTGGCGCCGTGCTTGGCGATGCCGCCCGCCTCGTACTCGCGGCCGACCATGAAGCCGGTGATGTTCTGCAGGAACACCAGCGGGATGCTGCGCTGGTCGCACAGCTCGATGAAGTGCGCGCCCTTCTGCGCCGACTCGGCGAACAGGATGCCGTTGTTGGCGATGATCCCGACCGGGTGGCCGTGGATGTGCGCGAAGCCGGTGACCAGGGTCGTCCCGAACTCCTTCTTGAACTCCTGGAACCGCGACCCGTCCACCACGCGGGCGATGACCTCGCGCACGTCGTAGGGGGTGCGGGCGTCCGGCGGGACGACGCCGTACAGCTCGTCCGCCGGGTACAGCGGCTCGGCCGGCGCGGCGGTCTCCCACGGGCGCGGCGCGCGCGGGCCGAGCGTCCCGACGATGCTGCGGACGATCGACAGCGCGTGCGCGTCGTTCTCGGCGAGGTGGTCGGTGACGCCGGAGATCCGCGAGTGCAGCTCGCCGCCGCCCAGCTCCTCGGCCGTGACGACCTCGCCGGTCGCGGCCTTCACCAGCGGCGGGCCGCCGAGGAAGATCGTCCCCTGGTTCCGGACGATCACCGCCTCGTCGCTCATCGCCGGGACGTACGCGCCGCCCGCCGTGCAGGACCCGAGCACCGCCGCGATCTGCGGGATGCCGCGCCCGGACATGGTCGCCTGGTTGTAGAAGATGCGGCCGAAGTGCTCGCGGTCGGGGAACACCTCGTCCTGCTTCGGCAGGAACGCGCCACCGGAGTCGACCAGGTACACGCAGGGCAGCCGGTTGTGGAGGGCGACCTCCTGCGCGCGCAGGTGCTTCTTGACCGTCATCGGGTAGTACGTGCCGCCCTTGACGGTCGCGTCGTTGGCCACGACCACGCACTCGCGCCCGGAGATCCGGCCGACGCCGGTGATGATCCCGGCGCCCGGCGCGTCGTCCCCGTACATGCCGGTCGCGGCGAGCGGGGACAGCTCCAGGAACGGCGAGCCGGGGTCGAGCAGCGTGTCCACCCGGTCGCGGGGCAGCAGCTTGCCGCGCTTGACGTGCCGCTCCCGGGCCCGCTCCGGCCCGCCGCGCCCGGCCGCCTCCAGCCGGTCGCGCAGCTCGGCGGCCAGCGCCTCGTTGTGCGCGGCGCTCGCCTTGTAGGCCTCGCCCCCCGGATCGGCACGCGTGCCCAGCACCGGCCAGGATGCGCTTCCGCTCCCGCTCACCCGGTCATCACCCGTCCTCGTCGACAGTTAATGCTCGTTAACAAGTGCGATGTTAACGCTCATTAACAAGATTCGTCTACACTCCCATCATGACCGACGTGAGCACGGCGAACCCGCGCAGGGCCGAGATCCTCGCCGCGGCCGCCGAGCTGTTCGCCCGGCGCGGCTTCCACGGCACCTCCATCGGCGACCTCGGGCGCGCCCTCGGCCTCACCGGACCGGCCCTCTACCGGCACTTCCGGGGCAAGGAGGCCGTGCTCGCCGAGATGCTCGTCGACATCAGCGAGCGGCTGCGCGCCGAGGGCGTCCGCCGGGCCGCCGCGCCCGACCCGTCCGCGGCCCTGGACGCCCTACTCGACTGGCACATCTCCTTCGCACTCGACAACCCGGCCTTGATCACCGTGCACGAGCGCGAGCTGGACAACGTGCCCGAACCGCAGCGCCACCAGGTCCGGCGCGTCCAGCGCGGTTACGTGGAGGAGTGGGTCGGGGTGCTGCGCCGACTGCGTCCGGACGAGCCGGAACCCCGGATCCGGGCGGCCGTCCACGCCTGCTTCGGGCTGCTCAACTCGACTCCGTACAGCGCGGCCGGGCTCGATCGTCCGGCCATGGCCGAGCTGCTCCACACGATGGGACGCGCCGCCCTGGTCTGCTGAGGCCCCGTCAGCAGCTGGACGGGCGGCCTTTCAGGGCCTCGGCGACGTCGTGGGCGAAGGTTCCGGCGTCTGCCGTCGTGCCGTCGAAGATCTTGGACGCGCACTCCCGGAACGTCGCCGAGAAGGTCGGGTAGTGCTCGGTCACCGGACGCGGCCGGGCGCGCCCGAGGGCCGTCACGATGGCCTGGCCGAGCTCGGTGAGCTGCTGCTGGTTCGGCAGGTCCGGATCACCGGGCGCGGGCGGACGGCCCATCAGGGTCGAGCACGACTTCGCCTGGACGTCCCCGGGGGCATGGCGATCGGGGGTCAGGCCGAGCGCCGAGTACCGGGCAGGGGCGAAACCGCCGCAGGAGAACAGCTGGCGCTGAGCGTCCGTCCCGGAGAGGAAGCGCACCAGATCGGCGCTCGGGCCGGGGTTGGGGGAGTGGGCCGAGACCGCGAGGTTCTGGCCGCCCAAGACGGTGTATCCGGGAAGCGCCGCCACATGGAACAGCAGGCGGTCGCCACTCGCGCGCATACGAGGCTCGGTCGCGAGCGACGAGAACGCATAGGGCCAGTTGCGCATCAGCTTGTCGCCGCTAGCGAAGGCGTTGATGGCGTCCTGCTCCTGGAACTGGCGCGAAGCCTTCAACGGGCCCTGCACTCTAGGGGCGAGGCGGCTGATGGCCGGGAAGACGCGGTTCTTGAGGGCCTTCTCGTCCGCGCGCGCGTTACCGGTGAGGACGTCGGCGGCGCCGTCGCTCCACACGTCCTCCAGGACGTTGACGGTCAGGCCCTCGTAGTCGGCGAGCTGTGCGTCGTAGCCCTGGTCGAGTAGATCGGACCAGTTCGCGGGCGGCGTGGTGCCCTCGCGGTAGTAGAGCAGGCCGACGTCCAGGTTGAACGGCACGGCGTACTGCTTCCCTTGCCACTGGCCGGTGCGCAGCGCGGCGGGGATGATGTCGGCCTTGTCAGACAGGCCGTCCAGCTCCTTGAGGTACCCGGCCTGCGCGAACTGGGCCGTCCAGGTGTTGTCCATGATCAGGACGTCGTAGCCGCAGCCGCCGGACTGCGCGACCGCCGCGAGCTGGCTGTGCTGCAGGTCGGTCGAGTCGGACACCTCGACCAGGCGCGCGTGCCGGTGCGGACGGCCGTCCGGATAGGACGAGGCGTTCCACTGCTTGACGAGCGCGCGCCGCTGCGCCTTGAGGCTCACGTCCGTCCCGCCTGCGATGACGAGGTCGTCGCGTCCGCAGTCGGCGGCCAGCGCGTGGTACGGGACGCTCGGATGGATCTGCGACACCAACGCCGCCGCGAGAACGGCGAGCGCGCCTACCGAGGCGAACAGCAACACCGCTCGGCGCGAGAAATGCGTCCCATGCTGCTTCCCCTCGTGCGCGCGCGACGGGGGCGGAGGGGTGCGAGGCCGCGGAACCTCGGGCGAGCTTTGTGCTTCGGGCGGGGTCGGATTTTCGGGCGAGCTTGGTGTTTCGGGTGGGTCGCCGTCTCGGGACGGGGGACGGGCGGGACGGTTGCGGTCGTCGTCTTCGGTCGTCATCGCAGCCCCGAGAGGAGTTGGGCGGCCTGTTCCTGCTCGGGTGCGCCGGTGAGCGCGACGCACCGGCCGCGTCCGGAACCCATTGCGGACGTGAGCTGCCTGATGTGCGCGGTGTCGCAGCTGGCCGGGCCAGTGAGGACGACGGTGAGGCGCAGGTTCGGGTTGGCCGCGCGGAACGGTCCGCTGAGCCAGGCGGCCAGCCCGGACGTGTCGGGGTTGCTGCCCGCGCTCTCGCCGTCGGTGACCAGGATGAGGTCCTGCCTGCCGCTGGAGAGGTTCGCGGCGGCGATCGCGGTGCGCAGCGCCAGGTCGCCGCCGGTCGTCGTGACGGCCTGGAGCTGGTTGCCGACCTGGTCCTTCTGGTCGGCCTGCGCGTCGCGCGGCGGGACGTTCCCGAACGTCGCCGGATTGCGCGGATCGGCCGCCGACGAGAACACCTGGAGGCCGACGCGGTCGGAGCCCTGGAGCTGGTCCACGAAGCTCTGCAGGAACGTCACGGCGCGGGTGAGGCGGGTGCCTCCGGTCGCCGGACCGCTCGCCGTGGCAGCCGCCGGTCTGGACGGTGCGGATCCGGCGGCCTGGTCCATCGAGCCCGAGACGTCCAGCATCAGCGCTGCGGCGACCTTCGGGCGGGCGGCGGCGAGCCGGTCCAGCGCGCTCTGCACCGGCGGAGCGCCCCTGAGCTGGACGTACGGCGGCACGGCCCGCTCGCCGGCCATGCCCTGGAGCCGGGAGAGGTAGAGATGCGCGGAATCGCCCTCAGGCGGCGCGGGGATCTCGCCACCGTCGTCGCGGAGCCCCTGCTTGCTGAGCGGATGCGCGGTCAGCCAGGAACGCAGGTCGCCGATCGCGGCGCTGCGCGCCCGGGTGTCCTGCCCGCGCCAGGTGAGCTGGACGAACGGGTAGTCCATGGTCGGCAGGTCGACCGCGTAGTACGGGTACAGCCGCCACCGCGCGCTCGGGCCGGACGAGGGATCGGACGGTCCGCAACGGTCGCCGAGGGCGCGTCCGGCGTCGTAGTCCGCGAGCACCTGCTCGGGGACGGCCACCGCGACGTCCGATGGCGGTTCGAGGCCCTGGGACGCCTGGGCCCGGAAGCGACACAGAAGTGTCACCGCGTCGGGGGCAACCAGATCGGACGGGCTGGCGAACTTCTCGGCCGCGCCTGGGGACGATCCGGCCTGCGCCTCGTACAGCGCGGGCGTGACCTCAAGCGCGGCGGCCGACGTGTCCGGAACGGGACGGGCGATACCGCGCAGTTTCACTCCCGCCTGGGAGATCTGCTTCAGCAAGGCGCCCGCGTTCGCCTTCAGCGGCGCGCTGTAGGGGCTCGCGACGGCCGCGTTCGCCTTGGGGAACAGGGCGAGGACCATCGGCGAGGTGCCGAGCGAGCGGTACGACCGGAAACGCGGATCGCCGCCGCTCCCGTGGGTTCCGGCGCCTTGGCCGCCGTGCGGGACGAAGTCGAGCTCGGCGCTGCTCACCGGGATCCACACGTCCGGCTGCGGGCCGAGGAGCTGCTGGTCATCGCCCGTGTCGTTGCGCCGCCAGAGGCGGCTGAACGCGTCGTAGAGCGAGACCGGCCCAGGTTCCGGGACGACCGTGACCGAGTAACGGCGGCATCCGTCGTCCTTCCGGTCGGCCACGAACTCGGCTGCCGCCGCGCGCAGCGGCGTCAGCATCTCCGGCGCGGACATCACGCGCAGTTCGAGCGGCTGCCCGCACGGCTGGGCCGCGTCGCGCAGCGCCTTCACGCCGAGCACCGCCAGCAGCACCAGGACCATCGCCGCCGCGCCCAGGAGCAGGCACGCCAGCCCCTTCGCCATCCACAGCAGCGTCGACGAGGCGCCTGCGAGGACGTTGTGCACCAGATCGGGACGGGACCGCCAGAGCAGCATCGAGACCGCTGCGAGCACCGCGAGCGTGACGACCGAGTTGAGCCAGAAATACCCATGGAAAACGGTCACGAGCAGGCCGACCAGGATGGACGAGCAGAGTTCGAACGCCATGACCTCGGTCAGCCGCCGCAGGGGCGTGCGGCTCTCGTCCGGGGTCCGGCTCCCGTCCGGGGCCGCCGGGCCGTGCTCGTCCGGGGGTGGGGCGCTCCCGGTCTGTTCGGTCACCACGCTGCCAGTCACCGCTCGCTGTCGCCGAATCGCTCCCAGCGTAGTGAGCGGGCCGCCGCCGCGGGCCGGAATCGGGCGTCCATGATCGGTCGCTTGTTCCGGCTCGACGGGAATGGGGGTGAAGGCTTGACTTCATTGCCGGGCCGTAGGTCGATGGAGACCGAGGGGCCGCGCGGCCCGCACACCGCCCGGCCTGCCCGGTTCGCGCGGCCTGCCCGGCTGGACGAGGAGTCCGCGCGGGGGTCCGCGGACGGGTGAGGAGGCGCGCATGGGTGTCGACGGCGTCAGCTTCTACGAGATCGCGGACCGGGATCCGGACCGTCCGGCCGTCCTCGGGCCCGGAGGGCCGCTCAGTTACGGACAGCTGCACGGGCGCGTGAACCGCTGCTCGGCCGTCCTGCGCCGGCTCGGTCTGCGGCCCGGCGACACGGTTGCGACCGTCCTCGGAAACCGTCCGGAATTCCTCGTCGCGCTGTTCGCGGCGATGCAGAACGGGCTCTACTTCGTCCCGGTCAGCCGGCATCTGACCAAGCCAGAGATCGCCTACATCCTCACCGACAGCGGCGCGGGCGCGGTCATCACCGAGGACGCGCTGGCCGGAACAGTCCAGGTCGCGGCCGGTGAGGCTGGTGTCGCGCCGTCCGCGCTGCTCAGCGTGGACGCGCCGGAATGGCTGGGCGACGCGTCCGAAACCCCGCCGGACGAGCGGCGGATGGGCTCCATCATGTTCTACACGTCGGGGACGACGGGGCGGCCGAAAGGCGTCCAGCGCCCCCTGCTGGACCTGCCGCCGGAACCGGTGTTCGACCTGCTCAGGCAGACCGTCGGCCGGGACCTGGACTTCACGCCCGGCGACGGCGTGCACCTCGTCCTCGGGCCGCTCTACCACTCGGCCCCCTGCGCGCACGCGATGGTGGCGCTGATTTTCGGGCACGCCGTCGTGGTCCCGCCGCGCTTCGAGCCGGAAAGCGCGTTGCGGCTCGTCCAGGACTACCGGGTCACCAACACCTTCATGGTCCCGACGATGTTCCACCGGCTGCTCGGCCTCCCCGAGGACGTCCGGAACCGGTACGACACGTCGTCCCTGCAGCAGGTCTTCCACAGCGCCGCGCCCGTGGCCGTTCACACCAAGCAGGCCATGATGGACTGGTTGGGGCCGGTGCTCTGGGAGTACTACGGCTCGACCGAAAGCGGCGCGGTCGTGCTCGCGCGGCCCGAGGAGTGGCTCGCCCATCCCGGCACGGTCGGACGCCCGCTCGACGGCGTCGAGGTCAAGATCCTGGACGAGGACGGTCGTGAGCTGCCGGCCGGCGAGACCGGAATGATCTACGTGCGCGGCGGCACGCTCGGCTTCGAGTACCACGACGATCCGGACAAGACCGCCGCCGCGCACCACGGCGACCTCTACACCCCGGGTGACCTGGGATACCTGGACGAGGACGGGTTCGTCCACATGAGCGACCGGCGGACCGACCTCATCATCTCGGGCGGCGTGAACCTGTACCCGGCGGAGATCGAGGCGGCCCTGCTCCGGCATCCGGCAGTCGCGGACGTCGCGGTGATCGGCGTCCCGGACGAGGAGTGGGGGCAGCAGCCCATCGCCCTCGTCGAGCCCGCTCCCGGCCACGAACCGGATGCGTCGCTCGTCGCCGACCTGCTGGCGCATTGCGAGCCGCTCCTCGCCCGCTTGAAGCACCCGCGGCGGATCGAGTTCCGAACGAAACTCCCGCGCACGCCTTCAGGGAAGCTGAGCCGGTCGCGCCTGCGCGAGTCCTACCTCAAGGGATGACTCCGGCTTTGCCCTTCGGAACGTCGCGCTAGGCGCTTGGAGGCTGTGTTCGTCTTTCGCTAGGCCGCTGGAACCGTTCGCCCGATGTCGAACGCATCGGGTCGTGTCCTGCGTACCAGAGGCATGAGCCAGCCCAACACCGCCAGAGGCATGAGCGTGCCTGAGACTGCTAGAGGCATGAGCGTGCCTGAGACCGCCAGTGGCGTGAGCGTGCCTGAGACAGCCCGAGGCATGAGCGAGCCCGAGACCGTCCCCTTGGTTACGCCAGAGCGAGCGGAACAGCTTGTCGGGGAGCTTTCGCAAGTCCTGGAAGAACTCCGCATCGCCGTATCCGCCCTTGTTGCCGAACGCGAGCGCCCTTCGGGTTGGCGTGAGGAAGACCCTGTTCCGACGCTCGTCCTACCGGATCCCGAGCCGCCGACCGGGGTCTACTCTGTCGAATCCCTGCGGGCCGCGAGCAGGCGCGTGTAGTCATGCGCTCCGGACAGCACCGCTTCATGGACGGCCCGGGCGATCCGCGCGCCCCAGACCGAGCGCGGTCCGGCGAAGGGCTCCGCCTCGCCCGGGGTTTCGGGCGTGGCCACGCAGATCGCGTCCGACGCGGTGCCCGTCCCGGCGTAGCCCGCCTCCAGCATCGCCTGCGACTTGGCCTCGGTCGCGGTGATCACGGCGTTGACCAGCGCGGCGTCCGACAGCGGGACGGGAACCGCGACCACGATGTTGATCGTTCCGGGCCGGAGGACGGCGCCGTCCAGGCGGATCGGGGCGAGTTCCGGGTCGTCCGCATCGGCGGGCGCGGCGGCCCACGTCGGCACGCGCAGCCCGACCGTCGCCGACACCTCGACACCGCCGTCGTCCGCATGCTGCGTCCGCTCGACCGAGGCCGCTGTCAGCATCCCGACGCCGGGGCCGTCCAGGCCGTACGCGGCGGCGAGCTCGTGCAGGTGGTCGACCGGGTCCATGCGCGAGTACCCGCCCGCGACCTGCGCGTTCAGCACCCAGCGGGCGGACGTGAGCCCGCCGCCGAGCATCGCCGACGAGATCATCCGGTAGCCGTCCCCGGGATGCCAGACCGTCGCGGCCAAGCGCGCGCCGTCCTCCTCGCGCCAGTGCAGGTCGACTCTCACTCCGCCGCTCCTTTGCCAGGGACGCTCACTCCGCCGCTCCTTTGCCAGGGACGCTCACTCCGCCGCTCCTTCGGCCGGGACTCACTGCGCAGCCCCTTCACCAGGACGGACCGGACGTTCCAGCGCCAGCAGCGGACGCCCCTCCGCATCATGGGACACGCTGACGTTCGCGTCGAAATGGGCCGCTATGGTGTCCCGGGTCAGCACGTCCGCGGGCGGACCGGAAGCGGCGACGCGGCCGTCCGAAAGAAGCTCCAGCCGGTCGGCGTACTGCGCGGCGAGCGTCAGGTCGTGGATGGTCGAGACGACGGTCAGGCCGTCCGCCAGGCGCAGCCGGTCGACCAGCTCCATGACCTGCTGCTGGTGGCCGATGTCGAGCGCGGTGGTCGGCTCGTCCAGGAGCAGGACGGGCGTCTGCTGCGCCAGCGCCCGCGCCAGGACGACCCGCTGCCGCTCGCCGCCCGAGAGCTGGTCGAGCGTCCGCGCCGCCAGGTCCGCGAGGTCGAGCCGCTCCAGGACCTCGGCCGTGACCGACCGGTCATGCGCGGTCTCCCGTCCGAAGTGCGGGATGTAGGGGGAACGTCCGAGAAGGGCGTAATCGAACACCGTCATCCCGGCCGGCAGGCGCGGACTCTGCGGGGCGTAGGCGACCAGTCGGGCGCGCTGGCGCGGCCGCATCGACCGGACGTCCCGTCCGGAGACCGCGATCATGCCCTGCCCGTCACGGAGGCCCAGCACGGCGCGCAGCAGCGTCGACTTCCCGGCCCCGTTCGGGCCGATGACCGCCGTCCACGAGCCGCCTTCGACCTCCATGGACACCGACCGCAGGACGCGCCGCCCGCCTAGCTCGACGTCCAGCCCGCGCACCAGAACCGTCATCGGGCCGCCCGCCGACGCGTCCGGGGCTGGGATGCTTGGCGCGTCATACGTCCACCTGCCGCCGCGTCGCGCGGAGGACCAGGACGAAGAACGGGCCGCCGACGAACGCGGTCACCACGCCGAGCGGGAGTTCGGCGGGCGCGACCACCGTCCGCGCGACCAGGTCGGCGAGTTCGAGGAAAGCGCCCCCCACGAGCAGCGACAGCGGCAGGACGATCCGGTACGAGCCGCCCGCGAGCCGCCTCACCAGGTGCGGGACGACGATCCCGACGAACGCGATCAGCCCGCTGACCGCGACGGCGCAAGCGGTGGCAAGCGACGCGGCGAGGAGAACCAGGAAGCGCACTCGCGCCGCTGACATCCCGAGCGTCGCCGCCTCCTCGTCGCCGACGGCGAGGACGTCGAGCAAGCGGCCGTGAGTGAGTAGCACGACGACGGCTATCAGCGCGTACGGCGCGACCATCCGCAGCTGTCCCCAGTCGGCGGTGCCGACGCCGCCGAGGACCCACGCGAAGATCCGCTGGAGCTGCTGGGAGTTCGCCTGCTGCAGGAACGTCTGGACCGCCGACAGGAAGTTCGCCACCGCGACGCCCGCGAGCACGAGCGTGCCCGTCCCGCCGCCTCCGCTTCCGCCGCGCGACGCGACCTGGCCGAGGCCGTAGGCCAGCAGCACGCCGGTGATAGCGCCGGTGAACGCCGCGACGGGGACCGCGAAGTCCGGCGCGCTGGAGAAAGCGACGATCGCCAGCGTCGCGCCCACCCCGGCCCCGGCGGCCGCGCCGAGCAGGTACGGATCGGCGAGCGGGTTGCGGAATACCCCCTGGTATCCGGCTCCCGCGATGGCGAGCAGCCCTCCGACCAGCGCCGCCATCAGGACGCGCGGCAACCGCAGCTCGAACAGCACGTTGTGCTCGACGACGCTGAGCCCCGAATCGAGATGGACGAACGGGACCGTGTCGGCGAGCGCCTTCAGCACCCCGGAAACCGGCAGGCCGGCGGCCCCCACGAGCAGCGCGCCCAGTATCGACGCGCCCAGCGCCACCAGCGCGACCACCAGCTGAACCGCCCGCAACCGCGCCCGCTGCTCCCGCCGCGCCCGCCGTTCGCGGCGGGGGCGGGCGGCGAGCCCGCGGAGCCGCGAACGGGGGCCGGCGGACGTCACTTCGAGGCCGACGCCTTCTGCACGGCGGCGGCGATGGCCTTGACGAAGTCGGGCAGGCGCGGGCCCCAGCGGGACGCGATGTCGTCGTCCAGTTCGACCGTGTCCTGCTTCTTCACCGCGGTCAGCGCGGACCAGCCGGGACGCTTGCCGACGACCACGCCGGACTGGCCGCAGCACTTGGTGTCGGCGAGCAGGATCAGGTCCGGGTCGCGGCGCAGCAGGTACTCCTGCGACAGCTGCGGGTAGCCGCCGGCCGCCTTGTCCGCGCCGTCCGCGATGTTCTGCAGGCCGAACAGGCCGTAGACCTGGCCGATGAAGGTCTTCGAGGTCACCGTGTGCAGCTCGTTGTCGAGCTCGTGGTAGTAGCTGAGCTTGCGGTCGCCCGCGGCCTTGCTAGCGGTCGCTACCGTCTGCTGGATGCCGGTGCGCATCTGCTCCGTGAGCTTGGACGCCTCAGCGGTGTGCCCGGTGGCCTTGCCGAGGTCCTGGATCTCGTCGTACGCCTCGTCCAGCTTGGTCGCGGCGGGTTCGAGCAGGACCGGGATCTTCACCTTGGTCAGCGCGTCGACGATGCCGTCCATGTCGTTCGACAGGACGACCAGGTCGGGCTTGGCCGCGATGACCGCCTCGGCGTTCGGCTTGAACCCGCTCAGCTTGGTGCGCGGCGCGTTAGCCGGGTAGTTGGACAGCTCGTCCACGGCTGTCACCTGCTTGCCGGCGCCGATCGCGAACAGCGTCTCGGTGTGCGTGGGGGAGAGCGACACGATGCGCTTCGGCGTCGCCGGGACGGTGACGCTCCCGTTGGACGCCTGGACGACGACCGGGCCGCCGCCCGAGGCGCCGCCCTTGCCCTCGTCCTTGCCGGAGTCGCCGGAGCCGCCGCAGGCGGACGCCAGCGCCAGCGCGCCGATCACAAGGGACGCGCCGAGCGCGCGGACGGGTCTCACAGCCTGCCTCCAAGGCACGCGGCGGGCATGCGGCCCGCCCGTGACGGACCGGCCCTACCGCGAGGTCGAAATCGTCGGCGTGCGGCAAGGCGACCTGGCTCGGCCTCGGGGGAGGCCATCACAGTTGCGGGACAGCGCCGGGGTCTCACCGGACTTCGCTCAGCGCACGCGTGATCTGCAACGTTATCAGCAGCCTGGTGGCCGATCGGACGGTATGCCGCCCCGTGGGCTTGACGGAGTGAGTACTCACTCCGTAGCGTGGAGGGGAAGGCGCACCACCATCGCCGCCACTGCCGTCACCGCCGTCATCGTCGCTGGAGGACCGAAGTGACCATCAGGCTCAACCACACGATCGTCCCCGCCGCCGACAACGAGGCCGCCGCGCGCTACCTCGCCGACATCCTCGGCTTGGAGTACGCCGGTCTCCACCCCGTCGCCAAGCATTTCGCGCCTCTGCCCATCAACGAGGAACTGACGCTCGACTTCATGACGGTTCCCGATGCTGCGGGCCATCACCTGGCCTTCGACGTGGACGCCGCAACGTTCGACGCAGCCGTCGCGTACCTGCGCGCGCACGAGCTGCCGCACGGCGACGGACCGGGAAGCTACACGAACGGCAAGGTCGACGAGCATTCACCGCTGGGCGGACGCGGCGTCTACTTCCCAGACCCGTCCGGCAACCTGTACGAGCTGATCGCCCCCGCCTAGGCAACGCCCCCCCGCACGCGCGCAAGCGTCCCGAACGCGTGCGAACGTCCCGTACGTGCGCGAACGGGATGGCGCGCGCGTCAACGGCCCAGCGTGCGCGGCCAGCGCCCCGCACGCGCGTCAACGGCCTAGCGTGCGCGTCACCGGCCTAGCGCGCGCAATCGCCCTGCACACGCGCCTACGGCCTCGCACGTGCGCAAACGCCCGTCCTCGTGCGCGTGGGTTTAAGGCTCGCGCACGGGGTCGGACGCCACCCGGGTACGCGCCTCGCTGAAGAAGTCGTGAACTGCTGTCGCGCCCGGCAGCAGACGCAGCGGACGTGCCGCTCCGAAAGGCGCGTTCCAGAACGCCCCAACGCGCGTGCGCCAGGGGCCGGCATACGCGTACGGCTCGGACAGGTACTCATCACCGGGGGACACGCCGTAGTTGACCTCGTCCACAGTGATGGCGATGTCGAAGTGTTCGGGCCACAGGATCGGACGCTCGTTCGGGTCCAGCCTGACGAGAGCCTCCATGCCCCACGCGAAGGCGCGCTCGATGATGGCCGCCTCGCCCGCGTCTATGCCGATGGTGTCGTCCGGGGTGAGCCCGCTGCCTTCCTTGTACACGCCTTCCGGACGGCCCGCCTCGACGTCCGCGGCCGCGGCCAGCTGCGTGAACGTCAGGCCGTTCATCGGGATGGCCCGCTCGTCCACGACCAGCTCCGTCCCGCGCACGCGCAGGAGGGGTCTCGCCACCGTCCCGAAACCGCCGTCCCTCACGGTCAGCTCGATCGACCCGCTCGTCCGGAACTGAGGCCCCGCGAGGACCATCTCGGCGACGCCGTGCAGCGCCTGCCGCGTACCTTTCGCCATCATCTCCGTCACCTCCCCGCCATCCTCCGGCCGCCGGCCGCCGGCCCCGCAAGTCCACGCCTGCGGCGCCACGCCCGCGTGCGGGCCGGGCCGGACTCCCACCCTTGCCTTCCGCCACCTTCCAACCCAACTTAAGTCCCCGGCCCCTCGACCACCCGGTCATTGCGATGTTCCCCGAAGAACGCGACCTGCCGGGCCATGACCTCGCGCATGGACGCGTCCCGGGACACCCCGTAGACGACGCCCGGGAAATCCATCTCCCGCTGCACCTCCCAGATCTCGTCATGCCGATCTGGAGCGAACAGCCGAGCAGGCACTCCTACCGCGACCCACCCGATCGGGACGACCGTCCCGGGCTGCAGATGCGATCCGACATGCAGGACGCTGTTGATGCGCATCTCGGCACCGGTTCCAACCACTGCGCCGGGAAAGACCGAGGTTCCGGTAGCAAGAAACGCCTCGTCTTCAACGACGGCTCCGTTGACGTGAGCGTGCGGGCCGACCAGTACCGAGTCCCCGATGCGCGCCGGATGGCCCTCGCGCCCGCGCACGAGGGCGTTCTCCATCACGACGACGTCCGCTCCTACGGTCACCTCACCGTCCTCGGCGCTCAGTACCGCTCCGTGGAGCACGCGAGCGTTCTGCCCGAGCGTGACCGCTCCGCATAGCACCGCTGTCGGAGCCACGTATGCGGAGGACGGCACTACAGGACGTTGGCCTCGATGCTCGATCAGCATGGGAGAACCTCCTCGACGCGATAGTTATCCACAGTTCGGCGGCCGGCTTTCGTCGGGCGGGTGGCAGCCGCGAACCTTGAGGCATGACCACTCTGACCTGGACGAAAGCGTCCGACCACAAGATCCGCCCGCTGGCCGACGGCCGTCCGGGCCGCCTCGCCGACATCCTCCCCGCGGGAGCCGTGATCGCACGCCGCACGGCCGCCTGGATCTGGGGGATCGACGTCTTGGCGCCCGGCGCCCGCCCGAACGAATGGGATCTCGACCTGATCCTTGCCGAACCGGCGCCGCCCGACACGCCTCCCGACCCGCGCTGGGCGCTCCTGCCGTCCGAGCACGTCACCACGCACCACGACGTCCGGTTGACGACGCGCACGCGCACGGCGCTCGACTGCGCCCGCTGGCTCCCTCGCCTCGAAGCGGTCGCGGCGCTCGACCAGTTCCTCCGCAGCGGTATCCCCGAACCCGACCTGCGCGCTATGGCCAAGAGTCTCCCCGGCTACCCCGGAAGCCGTCTCGCCGAGGTCTTCCGCCTGAGCGACCGAGGCGCGGCGTCCCCGGGCGAAAGCTGGACCAGGGTTCTGCTGATCCGGGCGGGCTTCCCTCGGCCGAGTACGCAGATCCCCGTCCCCGGTCCCCACGGCGAGCGGCTCTACATCGACCTCGGGTACGAGCAGTGGCGCGTCGGCCTCGAATACGACGGCGAGCGCCACCACACCGGCCGGCGGGCCCGCGCCCACGACGACCACCGCCGCCGCTGGCTCCGCGCCCGGGGCTGGCAGATCATCCCCGTCACCAAGGACGTCCTCCCGTACCCGGCGCCCTACTTGGAGGCCCTCCTCACCGCCCTCCTGGACCACGGCTGGCACCCCGACGACCGCACCATGGACCGCCTGGCCACCCACCTGGCCCGCCTCCGCAACCCCCTGGCTCGCCGCGCCCGCGCCCGCGCTCCGACCGCTAAGGGAGGGCCTTGGTGAACGTGATGGTGTGGCGGCGGTAGCCCATCCGGTTCTCGTAGAAGGGAACGGAGATGGGGCTGGCCGCGAAGGTCTCCAGAGCGAGGAGGTCGGCGCCGCGGCTGTTCGCCCATTCCTCCGTGGCCTTCATCAGCGCGGTCCCTGCACCGCCTCGCCAGTGCCGACGCTGTAGGGCCAAGGCGTTGACGAAGACCCGGGGTATGGCGATGTCTTTGCTGAGCTGATAGGCGGCGTCCTTGTGAGGCTGGTGGAACACGGCGTGCACAAAGCCGACCGCCTCGTCCTCGTGAGCGGCGACACGAACGAAGCTGTCGTCGTCCGTGCTCAGCAGCTTGCCTTCCAGGTAGTCGGTCAGACCGTCCGGTTCGGGCGCCTTGAACGCGTCGGGCGCCAGCTCGATGTAGTAGTCCGCGAAGTCCTGCCAGGCCCGCGCGACTCCCGCTCCATCTCCGGGACGCGCAGGTCGGATCTCAAAGGGGGTGTTGTCAGCGTGCAGCTGCACAGGGCGGCTCCAGGGTCGTCCGGCCGGAGGGAGAGCGTCGGGCTCATGTGACGTTGGGATGAACGTCTCAAACACACGCTTTGTCCCTGACCGGCCACCGCCCTCCGTCCAAAGGGCACTCGCGCCGACCAGACGGAGCACCCTGCGTCCGCGCCCACCCGACGAGTGCACCTCGTCCCCGCACCGGCCAGGCGGCACCCCTGCACTGGTCAGGCGGCGACCTGCTGACCTAGTCATGCGCAGCCCGGAGACGGTGCCTGGTCGGACGGGGCGGGGACGGGGCTGGTCAGGCGGGGGGCGGGTGACGGGACCTGGTCAGGCGGGGACGGGGACGGGAGCGGGTAGGCGAAGCGTCCGATAGGCGAGGAGGCCGAGGGGGACCGGGGCCCAGTAGGTGATGGCTCGGAAGAGGAGGACGGCCTGGAGGGCGGGGGTCGTGGGGGTGTTCAGCGCGGCGAGGGCCGTCACGAGCGCGGCCTCGGTGGTGCCCATGCTGCCGGGGAGGGGGATGGCCGCGCCCGCGGCGGCGCCGAGCAGGTAGGCGGTGATGAGAGGGAGGGTGTCTTCGAGCCCGGTCATGGTGCCGGGAATGGCCTGGACGCTGAGCGCGAAGGACACGGCCATCGCGAGCGTGGTCCCGGCCGAGCAGGACAGGGTCAGGGCCAGATCCGTCGGGCGCCGGCACAGGTCGGTGAGGCCGTTCAGGGCGCGGACGACCGCGGGCGAGCGCACGACGCGGCGGCCCCAACGAAGTGCGACGGGCAGCACGACCAGTGCCATGGGGATGAGCAGCAGGGCCAGCGGTGAGAGGAGGTGCGGATTGAGGGAGTTGCCGCCGCCCAGGGCGAGGGCGCCGGCCATCAGCAGCAGGTCCGCGGGGACGCCCGCGGCCTGCAGCACGGCGACCGCGACCAGGGCGTTGGCGAAGGGCATCCCGCGCGTCACCAGGTAGCGGGTGTTGACCGCCGCCGCACCGAGGCCGCCCGGCGTGACGCGGTTCGCGGCGGCCGCGGTGAACTGGGTGAGCGTCGTCCGCCGCAGCGGGAGCGGCCTGCCGGATGCGCCGCGCAGGGCGACGGCGGCGAAAACGTAATGCAGAACGGCGAGGAGCGCGAGAGGAGGCAGGAATTCCCAACGGGCATCACCCAGCGCGACGAACGCATTGAGCGCGTGCCGTACGCCCTGCGTGAGAATCAGCGCGGTGATGATCGAGGCAAGGGGAATGAGAGCGAGGGCGACGCGGATCCGGCGGGAGCCGGCGACGGCCGCGCGTGCCCGGACGGCCAGGGCGACCACTGCGCCGGGACCGGGGACGGCGTCACCGGCGAGGGCGGGGAGCCCGGCGGGCGCCGCGGGTCCGGCGCCGGCGGCAATGTTCTCCACACTGTTGTTGTCGGCGGTTTCGGTGACATTTATGCGGCCGCTGGATTCACTTTTGGAAAACGGTGGCTGCCGGTTGGAGTTGATCGCCGGAAAGGGGGCTCACGCGGCGGGTTGGTACCGGTCTTCGCGGGTTTGTGCGCCGATGTAGCGGAGCATGCCGCGCAAGGCGCGCTGGTTGAGGCCGCTGGGCACCATCCGGTAGCCCTGCCGGTGGGCGAGCGCGAGCGCCGAGAACCGCGCCTGGTCCAGGGCCGTCCACGGGATGTCGAAGCGGTCCCGCACGATCGGCGGCAGGCAGCCGAAGGTGATCAGCCGCAGCGGCCGTTCGGCGACGAGCCGTCCGGCACGCTCGATCACCGCGCCGCCGACCGGCATCAGCGTGACCGTGTCCGATCCGTACTGCGCGATCTCCAGCGCCCGCGCGGCGGCCGGCGTGAGTTCGAGGCGCTCGGCGCAGACGTGCCAGAACTTCGAGCGGAACGCCGCGTGGTCGGCCGGCACGGGCCGCATGCTCACGCCGTACCGCGAGTACCAGGCGACGGTCTCGGCATAGAGACGTTCGCGGTCCTCGGCCGTGAGCGTCTCCGGATGGAACGCCTCGACCGATTTGAAGATCTCCCAGGTGAACGTCGCATGCGCCCACCAGAAGGTCTCCGGTTCGAGCGCGTGGTAGCGCCGGGCCTGCTCGTCCACGCCGCCGATCGCGCGGTGCAGGTCCCGTATGACCCGCGCGCGCTCCGGCCCGTCCGGCGCGAGGATCGTCGCCCAGATCTGCGGCACCGACCTGTGGATCCGGTCGAACGGCGCATCAAAGAACGCCGAGTGCTCCGACACCCCCGCACCGATCCCCGGATGCATCAACTGCAACAGCCCAGCCGCCGCCCCGGGCAGCAACGACCTCAGATCACCGGCATAACGCTGCAACAAGGAAGGAGTTTCAGCGGCTCCGAGACCGAACGGGCCAGGCATGGGCGCCTCCACGTAATCGTGCACTTACCACCCTGCGCCCCCATGAGACAAAAGTCAACATCCGTCTCACACCCCGCCAACCCCATCCCCCACAAACCGCGCCCCCACCCACCCACCGCCACGCCCCACCCCCGCCCACCGCGTCCGCCCACCGCGGCCGCGCGCCGTGTCCGCGCGCCGTGTCCGCGCGCCGTGTCCGCGCGCCGTGTCCGCGCGCCGTGTCCGCGCGCCGTGTCCGCGCGCCGTGTCCGCGCGCCGTGTCCGCGCGCCGTGTCCGCGCGCCGTGTCCGCGCGCCGTGTCCGCGCGCCGTGTCCGCGCCGTGTCCGCGCGCCGTGTCCGCGCGCCGTGTCCGCGCGCCGTGTCCGCGCGCCGTGTCCGCGCGCCGTGTCCGCGCGCCGTGTCCGCGCGCCGTGTCCGCGCGCCGTGTCCGCGCACCGCGTCTGCGCGCCGTGTCCGCCTACCGTGTCTGCGCGCCGTGTCCGCCCACCGCGTCCCGCGCGTCGTTCGCTGCTGCGCTTCACGCCCGAGCCCGCCGCCTGCGTCCCGTTCACTGTGTCCCGCGCCGGGCCCGCCTGCCGCACCGCGTGCGGCTCCGGCGCTGGGCTCAATATCCGAGCCCGCCCGCTACATCCCGCGTTTGCCCTGCATGCAGCATTCCGCGTGCAGTTCCACTACGGTGCTCACGCGCGTGCCCGCCCGCTGCGTCCCCCCTGGGGTTGCGCCTCGCGCCGAGCCTGCCTGCCACGCCCGCGCGGTCCCGGCGCCGAGCGCCGGGCCCGAGCGCGCCCGCTGGGTCGGCCTTCTGCGTCCAGCGCCTGGCCAGCCTGCGGTGTTCCCTGCATGGTGGCGCCGTCGCGCTCCGCGCCTGACCTCGCCTCCGGCGTCCCGTCTGCTGCGTCCTGCTCACCACGTCCCGCATCGGGTCTGCGTGTGGGGTTCCGAGCACGGTTCCGCCGCCGTGCTTTCACGCCCCGGCTGGCCAGCCGCGCTCGGCCTGCTGCGGCGTTCTGTGCATGGTCCAGCGGTGCACTTCACGGCCGAGTCCGCCTACTGCGTCTCGCGCCGGGCCTGCCTGCCGCGCCCCGAGTGGAGTCCCGCCGCCGGGTTCCACTCCCGAGTCGTTCAGCGTGTGCCGCTCATTTCATCCGCGCCCGGCTGCCTGCGAGGTATCGCGGGCGGTTCCGCCGCCGCGTCACGCGCCTGAGCCTTTCCGCTGTGGTCCGCTCACTGCGTCCGCGCCCGGCCTGCATGCGGCGATCCGTGTGCGGTCGGCGCCTCCGCAGTCTCCGCCTGACCCCGACGTCGCGTCTCGCCCGCTGTGTCCCGCGCCGGGGCTGTCTGCCGCGCCCGCGCGCAGCCCCGGCGCTGGGCTTCGTTGGCGAGCTGGTCAACGTGTGCCGCTCATTGCGTCCACGTCCAGCCTGCCTGGGGGTTCGGTGCGCGGTTCTGCCGCTGTGTTTCAGGTTCGCGTTGGTTCGGTGTGTCCTGATCGCTGTGTTCCGCGCCTCGCCTGCGGTGTTTCGTGTCTGCTGTGTCGTGTGCCTGGGGGGCGAGTGTCTTGCGGAGGGCTCTTGCGTTCGGGTGGTCTGGCGCTTTGGGGCTGTGGGGTTTTGTGCGCGGTCGGGCGGGCGCGGTGGATGTTGAGGGGGGGGCGGGGGCGTGCCGTCCGGCGAGGGGGTCGGGGGCCGGACGGCACGCGGTCTGGCCGGGCTTGGGGGGTTATGAGGCGGGTTTGTAGATGGCTACGGCGCAGGCGCTGCCTAGGCCGATGTTGTGCTGGAGGGCTACGCGGGCGGCGGGGACCTGGCGGGCGTCGGCTTTGCCGCGGAGTTGCCAGGTGAGTTCGGCGCACTGGGCCAGGCCGGTGGCGCCCAGGGGGTGGCCCTTGGAGATGAGGCCGCCGGACGGATTGACGACCCAGCGTCCGCCGTAGGTGGTGTCGGCGGCGTCCACGAGTTTGTGGCCCTCGCCGATCGGGGCCATGCCGAGGGCCTCGTAGGTGATGAGTTCGTTGGCGCTGAAGCAGTCGTGGAGTTCGATGACATCCACGTCGTCGATGGAGACCTCGGCCTCGGCCATTGCGCGGGCGGCGGCGCGCTGGGTGCAGCCGAAGCCGACGACCTGGATGGACGAGTTGTCCTCGAAGGATTCGGCGGTGTCGCTCGCGATGTGGTGTCCGGCGATCTCGACGGCCTGGTCCCAGAGGTCGTGCTCGTCCACGAAGCGCTCGGACGCGACGACGGCGGCGGCCGCGCCGTCCGAGGTGGGGGAGCACTGGAGCTTGGTCAGCGGGTCGAAGATCATCGGCGCGTTCTTCACGTCGTCCAGGGAGTACTCGGTCTGGAACTGCGCGTACGGGTTGTTGGCCGAGTGCTTGTGGTTCTTCCAGCCGATCCACGCGTAGTGCTCGGGCGCGGAACCGTACTTCTCCATGTGCTCGCGTCCGGCGTTGCCGAACATCTGCGGCATGGGCGCCTTGTCCAGCTCCCAGGGGCGTCCGGCGGTCATGGAGCGCAGGTGGTGGTCGATGATGGTGACGGACGACTTGCCGACGCCGGCGCCGAGCGAGCCCTTCTGCATCTTCTCCATGCCGAGCGCGAGGACGCAGTCGGCGAGCCCGCCGCGCACCGACTGCCGTGCAAGGTAGAGCGCGCTGGACCCGGTGGCGCACGCGTTGGAGACGGTCATCACCGGGATTCCGGTCATGCCGACCTCGTAGAGGGCGCGCTGGCCCATCGCGCCGTACACCGACCCCGCGTACGCCTGCTCGATCGTGCCGTACGCGACGCCGGCGTCGGCGAGTGCTTTGCCGACCGCCTCCTTGGCCATGTCGGGGTACTCCCACTCGCGGGAGCCGGGCTTCTCGAACTTGGTCATGCCCACGCCGACGACGAAGGTGCGGTTGGCCATCGGGCTCGCCTCCAGATGCCGAATCGAGTTCGGGAACACGATAACCCGCACTGCCAATCGAGCGCTCGCTTGGGGGGCGTGGTCAGGACTCCAGGGATTCGCGGAGGGCGGCGACGAAAGCGTTGACGTCGGCTTCGGTGGTGTCGAATGCGCACATCCAGCGGACTTCCGAGGTCGGGTCGCCGTGGTAGAAGAAGCGTCCGCGCAGGCGTTCGGCGGCCTTCTCGGGAAGGCGCGCGAACACGGCGTTCGCCTCGACCGGGTGGACGATCTCGACCTCCGGGACGTCCCGGACACGGTCGGCCAGCAGGCGCGCCATCGCGTTGGCATGCCGCGCGTTGCGTTCCCACAGGTCGCCGCCCAGCAGGGCGACGAACTGCGCCGACAGGAAGCGCATCTTGGAAGCGAGCTGCATGCTCGACTTCCGCAGGTAGGCCATGCCGTGCACGGCGTCCGGGTTGAGGACGACGACCATCTCGCCCAGCATCATCCCGTTCTTGGTGCCGCCGAAGGACAGGACGTCCACACCTACGTCGGTGGTGATCGCGGCTAGCGGGACGTCAAGGGAGACCGCCGCGTTCGCGAGGCGGGCGCCGTCCATGTGCAGGTGCATGCCGCGCTCGTGCGCGCACGAGGCGAGCGCCGCGATCTCGTCCGGCGTGTAGACGGTGCCCGCTTCGGTGGCCTGCGTGATGGACAGGACGGCGGGCTGGGAGCGCTGGATGTTGCCGAAGCCTGTCGCGCGCTCGGCGACCGCTTCCGGCGTCAGCTTCCCGTTCTCCGCCGGAATCGGGATCAGCTTCAACCCGCCGACGTGCTCGGACGCGCCGCATTCGTCCTGGTTGATGTGGGCGTGCTCGGCGCAGATCACCGAGCTCCAGCGCTCGCACATCGCCTGCAGGCCGACCACGTTCGCGCCCGTCCCGTTGAAGACCGGAAACGCCTCGGCACGCGGACCGAAATGGCGCCGGGCGATGTCGTCGAGGCGCTCGGTCCACTCGTCCGAGCCGTAGGCGAGCTGGTATCCGGTGTTCGCCTCGGCCAGCGCCGCCATCACCTCGGGATGGACGCCCGCGTGGTTGTCGCTGCCGAAGCCGTGGTGGACGTCGCGGAGGTCAGAAGAGCTCAATGCGGTTCCCGTTCAGGTCAGATGCGGGCCGGTCCCAGAGGCCGGCGACGGTCGCGGCGAGGTCGTCCACGTGCGTGAGTCCCGGCTTGGGCTCGGTGACCAGCGCGTTGACGACCAGAATCGTCGCCGCGCCCCCGGTGCCAGCGACCTTCGCGGCGCTGGTCTTCGGCGCGGCCTCGGTGTTCGCGGTGCCGTCGGCCTGGGCGGTCTTGGCGAAGGAGGCGGCCATGGCGAGGGTCCATGTTTCGGCGGCGGCTTTGGCGGCGCCGTAGGCGGCCGAGCCCGCGTCCGGGTGCTGGGCCGCAGGTTGCGACACCATCGCGAAGCGCCCGGACGGCGCGGCGCTCAGCGCGTCGTGGAAGGCGAGCGTGGTGTGCTGGAGCGTCCGGACGACCTGGTCGTGCAGGAAGGCCCAGTCGGCGAGGTCGGTCCCGGGGAAGGACGGCGCGCCGCGCCAGCCGCCGACGAGGTGGATCAGCCCGTCGACGCGTCCGTGCTCGGCGAGCACCCCGTCCGCGAAGGCGCGGGTGGTGTCCGCGTCGAGCAGGTCTGCGGCGGCCGGGACGATCCGCGGGGAGTCCCACTGCCGGACGGAGCGTCCGGCGGCGACGACGGTCGCGCCGTCCGCGGCCAGCCGTTCCACCACGGCCCGTCCCGCCGCGCCGTTCGCGCCGGTCACGACGACGACCCGCCCGGCGGCGCTCTTGGAGGTTTCGGTCATGCCCGCATTCTGCCCGCCCGAGCCCCGGACCGGTCCCGCCACCCGCCCCGCAGCCGAGACGGAACGGCAAGAGCCGTCCTCAGCCGAAGCAGGGGCCAATGTCCTGCCGCCCCACACCCCGCACGCCCGGCCCACGCCGCCGCAACGATACTCCCGGCCCACGCCGCAGCGATGCACCGGGCCCGCGCCACAACCATGCGCCCGGTTTGCGGCGGTACCAGGGTGGAGGGGGAGTGAGTTTGGGGTGGCGAGCGGAAGGGCCGGGGCCGCCCCTTGCCTGCGGCCCTTCCGTCGCGGTTTCGGCGGCGCGGAGGGGCGGCCCCGCCGCTTCCGTGTACCTCCCCCCCGAAGGTGCTCGGAGCGGTGGGGCCGCTGTCCGATGGTCAGGCAGAGTAGGGGACGCGACGTTGCAGTCACGTTGCGACCCCGGCGCCCTACGCGTTTTGAGGAAGAGGTTGCGTCGGGGGACGTCCGGGCCGATTCTCATGACGTCGGAGGTTCCCGATCCCAGGGGGTTCCATGGCGGAGCGCTCGGCGGCGCGGCCGCCGCACGCCTGCCGCGTCCGGATCGAACCGGTCGGGGCGCGGAACCGCCGGGCCTCCGAACCGGCCACGGCGCAGGTTCCGGGGCGGGTGGTGCTCGCGAACGGGGCGTTCCGGACCGTCCGTCCTGTGATCGGGGAGTCGTGGCGGCGGTGCCGTGCGGCGGAGGTGGACACGCGGCTCGAAGGCGCGCCGGTGGTGTTCGACGCGCGGACGGTGGCCGACCTGCGGGCCGTGCATCCGCTCGGTCCGCATCTGGACACGCTGCGCGCCGTGCTCGATCCGGCCGAGCACCTGTTCGTGGTCACCGACGCGTCCGGGCACGCGCTGTGGCGGGACGGCCCGTCCGACGCGCTGCGGGAGGCGGACCGGGTCGGGCTGCTGGAGGGCGCGTGCTGGGCGGAGGGCTCGGTCGGCACCAACGGCATCGGGACGACGCTCGCGACCGGGCGTCCGCAGTTCGTCTACTCGACCGAGCACCTCGCGCTGGTGCTGCACCGCTGGTCGGGCGCGGGCGCGCCGGTCACCGATCCGGACACCGGCGAGATCGTCGGCTGCGTGGACGTCGCGGCGACCGTCCGGCGGCTGCCCTCGGCGGCGGCGTCGCTGGTCACGGCGGCGGCGCGGCTGGCCGAGGCGCGGCTCGAACTGGACGTCGCGCGCCGCGACGAGCGGTTGCGCGAGCGGTACGCGCGGCATGCGGGCAAGGCCGGGATCCTGCTGACCGCGACCGGACGCGTCCTCGCGGGCGGTCCAGCGGACTGGCGCGGACGCCGCCTGGACGCGCCCATGCCGCTGCCCGGCGACCTGCTCACCCTCCCGGACGGTTCGCGCGCGCTCGCCGAACCGCTCGGCGAGGTGTTCCTGCTGCGTCCGCAGTCGGCGGGCGCTTCGGGCGGGTTCGCGGGAGTTCAGCGCGCCGCGCCGCCGTCCCTGACCTTGAGCCTGCTCGGGGCGGCGCGTCCGTCCGCGAGACTGGACGCGCGGCGGCTGCCGCTGTCGCTGCGCCACGCGGAGATCCTCGCGCTGCTGGCGATGCATCCCGGCGGCCTCAGCGGGGACCGGCTGACCGCCTACCTGTACGGCGACGAGGGCAGCCCGGTGACGGTCCGCGCGGAGATCCACCGGTTGCGCGACAGGCTCGGCGGGATGGTCCGCGCCAAGCCCTACCGGATCGGCTGCCGGGTGGAGGCCGACTTCCTGGTCGTCCGGCGGCTCCTGGACGAGGGGGACGTCGCGACCGCCGCGCGGCTCTTCCACGGCGAGCTGCTGCCGTCGTCGGACTCCCCGGCGATCCGCGCCGAGCGCGACGAGCTCACCGGACGCATCCGCCGCCAGCTCCTGGACCGCGACGACGCCGAGGCGCTCTGGCGCTTCGCCCAGTCCGACCCGGGCCGCGGCGACCTGGAGGTGCACGAGCGGCTCGTCCAGATCCTCCCGCCGGACGACCCGCGCCGCATCACCGCCGCCGCCCGCTGCTACCCGCCCTGACCGAATCCCCGGAACGCGTGCCTGAACCCGCGGAACCTGTGGCCCGACTCTGCGGGACCTATGGCTCGCCCGCCGGACCTGTGGCCCAGTCCTGCGGAGGCCCTGACCGGTCCGGGGAGGGTCAGGTGGCGGGGGACATTTCGGAGAGGTGGGCTACGTCGTTGTAGACGACGGGGGTGAGGCGGTCGCCGCCGCGGCGCCAGCGGGTCATGGAGGCGTTGGCGATCGGGTCCTTCTCGATCTCCAGGACCTCCTGCTCGGTGAGGCCCTCGACCAGGTAGCGGGTGGTGACCACGATGGCGTCGTGCGCGACGACCAGGACGCGCTTGCCCGCCGCGTCCACGGTCAGATCGCGGTAGAAGGAGCGCAGGCGCAGCGCCAGGTCGGCCCAGGACTCGCCGGCGGGCGGGCGGTAGTAGAACTTGCCGAGCTTGAGCTTGCGCTCGAACTCCTCGGGGTGCCGGCGCTTGATGCCCGCTCCGGTGAGTCCCTCCAGGATGCCCTGGTCGCGGTCGCGGAGCCGCTCGTCGATCTGGACGGGCAGGTCGAACGGGGTCTGGGCGAGCGCGATCCGGGCGGTGTCGAGCGCGCGCCGGAACGGGGACGAGTAGACCAGCGTAGGGCGCTCGTCGGTGGGCCGGGCGGCGAGCCAGCGGCCGAGGCCCTCGGCCTGGGCGCGGCCGAGCTCCGACAGCGGGACGTCCGCGTCGCGCTCGGTGATGCCGCTCTCCTCCGCGCCGCGCTCGTGCGCGGTGCGCCAGGCGACGTTGGCGGTGCTCTCACCGTGCCGGGTCAGGTTCAGCCACTCCAGCACCTTCACAGCGGACATGATCCCACGTTCGGGCGGGCCGCCTCGAACCCCCCTGAACGGGCCGCCTCGAACCCCCCTGAAGGGGACGCGGCCCGGCGGGAAGTTCTACAGCGCGTAGTACTCTTGGGGGTCTATGACGACCACCTTGGGCTACGCGATCATCGCGGTGTCCCTGCTCGCCGCCGCGTACAGCCTGTGGACGGCCTGGCGGGACCAGGCGATGCAGGTGCCGCACCTGGTCGCGCTCGGGGTGCTCGAGGTCCTGCTGGTCACGCAGGCCGTGGTCGGGTTCTTGAAGCTGTCGGGCGGCGAGGGGCCGCACAGCTCGGCGACGTTCGTCGGCTACCTGCTCGCGATCCTGCTGATCCCGCCCGCGGGCGCGGGGTGGGGGCTGCTCGAACGGTCCCGCTACGGGCCCGGCGTGATCGTCGTGGCCTGCCTGGCCGTCGCGATCATGATCGTCCGTATGAACCAGATCTGGACGGGGACCCATGCCTGAGCGTCCTGGAGCGACCACGCGGAGCGGGCCGGGGCGGCTGCTCGTCGCCGTCTACGCGCTGTTCGCGCTGGCGGCCGGCGCGCGTGCCGGGGTGCAGATCGGCACCAAGTTCTCCGAGGCCCCGGTCGCCTACCTGCTGTCGGCCGTCGCCGCGGTCATCTACGTCCTGGCGACGGTGGCGCTGGCGCTCGGCGGCCGGACGTCCCGGCGGATCGCCGTCGCCGCGTGCTCGGTGGAACTGCTCGGCGTGCTCGTCGTCGGGACGCTCAGCCTCGTCGACGCGTCCGCGTTCCCGGACGCGACCGTATGGTCCGGGTTCGGGCGCGGCTACGGGTTCGTGCCGCTCGTCCTGCCGGTCATCGGGCTCGTCTGGCTGCGGCGCACCTCCCGGACGGACGGCACCGCCGCCGCGGGTGTCGCTGCGTCCTCCGACTCGTCCGAGGACGCTCCCCACACCGCCTGACACCTGGGGGCCGGACGGCGGACGCGCGTCCAGCGGCGCCTTCGGGGCGGTGTGGGCGGCGCGCGGAGCGGCCCGACCCGGGAGGTCGTCCGGGTCGAAGCGGCCGCCCCGCACACCGCGAACCCCCTCCCCGGGGTCCTCGCCGGGGCCGTCCGGACGGGGTCCGGCGGCCTCCGGGCGGCGGTGGCTCACCCGCGCCTCACGCGGCGGTCATCGTGCGGCGGCCGATAGGCAGCGCGTGGACGGCGGCGCGGGCGAGCGTCTCCACCTGCTCGGCGGAGTGGTCGGCGGTGGGGTTCCTGCGGATCCATCGCAGCATCCGCAGCGGCGTCGCGAAGACGACGCCGTCGGCCTCGAAGGGGGCGCGGGCGAGCCGTCCGCCGTGCACGATCAGCAGCGGCCGGACGGTCACCTCCTCGCCGGTCTCCTCGCTGAGCAGCCGCGCGACGGTCTCGGCGGAGCCGGTCAGCCGTGCCATGAGCTTGGACTGGGTGCGGCCGTCCACGAACAGCTTGCCGCCGTACGGGGCGATCTCGGTGTCGGGATGCCACGCCTCGTTGTGGATCAGCCAGACCCCGCCTGGCCCGACGAGGATCTCGTCGGCCTGCTCGTGGCCCGGGACGGTCCGCGCGTGGATCACGCGGTGCCCGCGCCGCTCCAGGGTGTGCCGGAGCAGCCGGTCGGTGCGGTGCTCGCCGCGCAGCCCGCGCCGCCACACGCTGGAGGCGTTGTAGCCGCGCCAGTGGAAGTAGAAGTCCAGAACTGTCACCAGGACGGCCGTCATGATTCCGAACACGGCGTTCACGAGGGCGCCGCACAGAATGAGCGTCAGCACGGCGAATATGATGCGGTTCCGTAGCCGGGTCTTTCGTCCGCGTTCCCAGAGCTCCGCGTACACGGCCTGCGGGGTACCACCGGTGAACGCCGTCCTGTCGCGAAGATAGATGGAGCTGCCGCCCATCGCCGTCCCCTCCCTCACACCTGCGGTGACGACACCGATTATGGAGATACCCGGGAGATTGCGACAGCCCTTCACCGGGTGAGGGAAGTGAGGCGGATTCGCTACCGAAGTGCAAGAGATATTGCGTCGGGGAACTTCTGCCGTAGGTTCTCCTGTCGGCTCTTGACCTTGGGTTTAGAACGTTCTACCGGGGAATGGCGAAATGCTCGGTGAAACTATCGCCGCAAGGCTCGGGTCCTGTTTCGCGGGCGTGATCCTGCTCACAGTCGGCGCTGGGTGCCCGGTTCGCGGCGCTCCGTGAAACCCGCCGCGGCCCGGCCCGCCGCCCGCGGAAGGGCGCGCGCCGAGCCGGTTCGCGGCGCTCGGCAGGCCCCGCGCCGAGCCGGTTCGCGGCGCTCGGCGGGGCCCGCCACACTGGACGGATGCACGCCGACCGCCGCGCCGCCCTCGCCGGACTGCCCGTCCGGCACGTCGTCCCCGCCCTGCTCCGGGCGCTGGACGAGCGCGGCGTCGCCGTCCTCGCGGCTCCGCCCGGCACCGGCAAGACCACGTACGTCCCGCTCGCCCTGGCCGGGCTGATCGAGGACGCGAAACCGCAGGCCGGACGGGTCGTCGTCCTCGAACCGCGCCGCCTCGCCGCCCGGGCCGCCGCGCGGCGCATGGCATGGCTGCTGGGCGAGAAGGTCGGCGGGCGCGTCGGCCTGACGATCCGCGGCGAGCGGCGGCGCGGTGAGGCGGTGGAGGTCCTGACGACGGGCGTGCTGCTCCAGTGGCTCCAGGACGACCCGGAGCTGGACGGCATCGGCACGGTCATCCTGGACGAATGCCACGAACGGCATCTGGACGCCGACACCACGCTCGCGTTCCTCCTGGACGTCCGGGCCACGCTCCGTCCCGACCTGCGGATCGTCGCGGCGTCCGCTACCGCCGACACCGGCCCGTGGGCCGACCTGCTCGGCCGCGAGGACGGCACGCCTGCCCCGGTCGTCGAGGCCGAGGCCGTCCTGCATCCCGTGGACGTGGTGTGGGCGCCGCCGGAGCGTCCCGTCAGGCCGCCTCACGGCATGCGCGTCGATCCCGCGCTGCTCGCGCACGTCGCCGGGACCGTCCGGCGGGCGCTGGACGAGCGCGGCGGCGACGTGCTCTGCTTCCTGCCCGGCGTCGGCGAGATCGCCCGCGTCGCCGGGATGCTCGGCGGGCTGGGTGCGGATGTCCTCCAGGTGCACGGGCAGGCGCCCGCAGCCGTCCAGGACGCCGTGCTCGCCCCGGCCGGCGGCCGGCGCCGCGTGGTCCTGGCGACCTCGGTGGCCGAGTCGAGCCTGACCGTCCCGGGCGTCCGGATCGTCGTGGACGCCGGGCTGGTCCGCGAGCCGCGCACCGACCACGCGCGCGGGCTCGGCGCGCTGGTGACCGTCCGGGTCTCGCGCGCCGCCGCCGACCAGCGCGCCGGACGCGAGGCCCCCGGCGCGGTCTACCGCTGCTGGACGCAGGCCGAGCAGGACCGGCTGGCGGCCCGTCCGCGTCCGGAGATCGAGCTCGCCGACCTCACCGCGTTCGCGCTCCAGGCCGCCTGCTGGGGCGATCCGTCGGCGAGCGGCCTGGCGCTGCTCGACCCGCCGCCCGAGGCCGCACTGTCGGCGGCCCGAGCGACCCTGACCGCGCTCGGCGCGACCGACGCGGACGGCCGCGTGACCGATCGGGGCGGGCGGCTCGCGGGCGTCGGCGTCCATCCGCGCCTCGCCCGCGCGTTGCTGGACGGCGCGTCCGCCGTGGGCGCGCGTCCGGCCGCGCAGGTCGTCGCGCTGCTCAGCGAACCGCCGCCGCCCGGCGCGTCCGACGATCTGACGGCGGTCTGGCGGCGCCTCCGCCGCGAAGGACCGCCCGCCGATGCGCACGCCGCCCGCTGGCGAGAGGAGGCCCAGCGCCTCCAGAGGGCCGTCCAGCCGCCGGAAGCGGCGCCCCGCGCGAACCCTCGGGTCCAGGGGGACGATTCGGTCGCGGGCCTCGTGGTCGGCCTGGCGTTTCCGGAACGCGTGGCCCGGCGGCGGGGGAGCGGGTACCTGATGGCGTCGGGGACCGGGGCCGATCTGCTCGACGCGTCCGCGCTGAGCGCGGCACGGGCCGAGTGGCTGGCGGTAGCGGTGGCGGACCGTCCGGCCGGGGCGGCGTCGGCCCGCGTGCGGCAGGCCGTGGTGATCGACGAGGACATCGCCCGGAAGGCCGCCGGGCCGCTCCTGCGCGCCGGCGAGGAGGTGGCCTGGCGGGACGGGGACGTCGTCGCGCGGCGGGTCGAGCGGCTCGGCGCGATCGAGCTGGCGGCGCGCCCGCTCCGCGATCCCGACCCGGACCTCCTGCGCGCGGCGCTGCAAGAAGGACTCCGGACCGAGGGAGCGGCGCTGCTCCGGTGGAGCGAGGCGGCGAACGCACTGCGCGAGCGGCTCGCGTTCCTGCACCGCGAGCTGGGCGAACCTTGGCCCGCCATGGACGACGCGGCGCTGGCCGAGCAGGCCGGGGCCTGGATCGCCGCGTCCGGGGCGCGGCGGCGCGCCGACCTGGCGAAGATCGACGTGGTCGCGGCGCTGCGCGGGTCGCTGCCCTGGGAATGCGCCGCGCGGCTGGACGACCTCGCGCCCGAACGGGTGGAGGTGCCGTCCGGCTCGCGCGTCCGCGTGGACTACTCGGGCGACCACCCCGTGCTTGCGGTCAAGCTCCAGGAGCTTGTCGGCTGGGACGAGGCGCCGCGCATCGCCGGCGGCCGCGTCCCGCTCGTGGTGCACCTGCTCTCACCGGCGGGGCGTCCGGCCGCCGTGACGTCCGACCTGGCCTCGTTCTGGCGCGACGGGTACAAGGCCGTCCGGGCCGAGCTGCGCGGACGCTACCCGCGCCACCCCTGGCCGGACGACCCGACCCAGGCCGCCCCGACCCGCCGCGCCAACCCCCGCCGCTGAACACCTCACCGGCCGTCGCTGACCTGCCCCGCTGAACGGGGGCTAGGTGCGGCGGGAGGCGATCAGGACCTCGATACCGTCCAGGATGCGGGCGAGGCCGAACTCGAAGGATTGCTCGGGCCCGACCGCCGAGCCGTACGCCTCGCTCGCCGCCGTGCCGACGCGGGTGCCGAGGGGGTAGCGGGCCGGGTCGGCGTGCTTCTCCAGGAAGGGCGCGGTCGCCTCCCACCACTGCTCGTCGGTGAGGCCGCTGCGGCGCTCGGCCTGGGCGCGGTTCACCGACGTCCGCGCGGCGCTCTCGGCGAGGCCGTTGATCAGGGCGATGGCCGAGTCCATCTCGATGTCGGTGAGGCCGAGGCCCTCGACCGTGCGCAGCTCGTTCTCGTACTTGTCGAGCAGATGCGGGCCGAGCGGCGGGCGGGCGGTCGCGACCTGCAGCAGCCACGGGTGCCGGTGGTAGATCCGCCAGTTCTCGCGCGCGACGTGGGTGACCCGCTCGCGCCATCCGGGCGGCTCGTCGCCGGGCGGGACGATCTCGCCCACCGTGCGGTCGAGCATGGCGTCGAGCAGCTCGGCCTTGCCCGGCACGTAGGTGTAGATCGACATCGGGGAGACGCCGAGGTCGTCGGCGATCCGGCGGATCGAGACGGCGTCCAGGCCGTCCGCGTCGGCGATCTCCAGGGCGCGCCCGACGATCTGCGCGGCGGTCAGCTTCGGGCGCGGCCCGCGGCGCAGCCGGTCCGGCTCGTCCTGCACGCCCCAGAGCAGCTCCAGGCTGCGGCGCGGATCGCCGGCACCGGTGTACTCGGTCGTCACCCTCCCCATCCTCGCAGAACGACGCCTTCGGGAGGAAAAACTTTGTACGGCGTACGGAAAAGTGTGGCAGAGTAGTTCTGTACGCCGTACAGAGTTGGAGGTCCGATGAATGTGGTGATCGAGGGGCTGCGGAAGCGCTTCGGCGAGACCGCGGCGCTGGACGGGCTCGACCTGGAGGTCCGCGCCGGGACCGTGCACGGGCTGCTCGGCCCGAACGGGGCGGGCAAGTCGACGACCGTCCGGATCCTCGCCACGCTCGCCCGCCCGGACGGCGGCCGGGCCGAGGTCGCCGGGCACGACGTCGTCCGCGAGGCGGCCCTCGTGCGCACGCGCATCGGGCTGGTCGGCCAGCACACGGCCGTGGACGAGGTGCTGACCGGGCGCCGCAACCTGGTGATGTTCGGACGGCTCGCCCACCTGTCCCGCCGCGCCGCCCGCCGCCGCGCGGACGAGCTGCTCGACTCGTTCGGCCTCGCCGAGGCGGCGGACCGTCCCGCCGGGACCTACTCCGGCGGGATGCGCCGCCGCCTCGACCTCGCCGCCGGGATGCTGCTCGCCCCCGAGGTGCTCTTCCTGGACGAGCCGACCACCGGCCTCGACCCGCGCGCCCGCGCCGAGGTCTGGCGGACCGTCCGGGATCTGGCGGGGAGCGGCACGACCGTCCTGCTCACGACGCAGTACCTGGAGGAGGCCGACCGGCTCGCGGACGCCGTGTCGGTGATCGACCACGGCAGAGTGATCGCGTCCGGGACGCCGGACGACCTGAAGGCCGAGCTCGGCGGCGACCGCCTGGACGTGGTGATCGCCGATCCCGGCGACCTGGCCGCCGCGTCCGCCGCCGTGGAGCGCGCCGCCGGGGCCCGGCCCGACGCGGACGAGGACGCGCTGCGGGTGTCCGTGCCGGTCACCGACCGGGTCGCCGCGCTGTCGGAGACGCTGCGCGCCCTGGAGGACGCGCGCGTCGCCGTCGCCGACATCGGCGTCCGCCGCCCGACCCTCGACGAGGTGTTCCTGCGCCTCACCGACCGTTCCGAGAAGCCCGAGGAGGCCCTGCGATGACCGCGGCGACGCTGCGCTGGACGGTACTGGACGCCTGGACGATGACCGTCCGGGAGCTGGAGCGCCGGATGCGGAGGCCGGGCGCCCTGGTCGCCGCGCTCGCCTTCCCGGTGATGCTCGTGCTGATGATGGGCTACCTGTTCGGCGGCCAGATGGACGCGCCGGGCGGGGACTACCGCGAGTTCATCATGCCGGGGATGTTCGCCCTGACCATGGCGTTCGGCCTGGAGAACACGTTCACGGCGATCGCCGCGGACGCCTCGCGCGGCATCACCGACCGGTTCCGCGCGCTGCCGCTGTCGGCGTCCGCGCCGGTCGCCGGCCGCTGCGCCGCCGACCTGGTGGACGCGGCGCTCGCGCTCGCCGTCATGATCGTCTGCGGGCTGGCGGTCGGCTGGCGCTGGCACGAGGGGGCCGGCCGGGCGCTGGCCGGGTTCGGGCTGCTGCTCCTGCTGCGCGCCGCGCTGGTGTGGGCGGGTGTCTGGCTCGGCCTGCTCGCCAAGGGCCCGGAGTCGGTGATGGTGATCCAGGTGCTGGTCTGGCCGGTCGGGTTCCTGTCCAGCGCGATGGTCGACCCCGCCACGATGCCGGACTGGCTGGGCGCGATCGCCGAGTGGAACCCGCTGTCGGCGACGGTCACGGCGTGCCGCGACCTGTTCGGCCAGCCCGGATGGGAGGCCCACTCCTGGCCCGGCGAGCACGCGCTCCTGCTCGCGCTCGCCTGGCCGCTCGTGATCACGGCGGTCACGCTGCCCCTCGCCGTCCGCCGGTACCGGCGGCTCAGCTGAAGGTCAGTGTCGGCTGAGGATTTAGGCCGATTGAGGGTCAGGGGAGGAGCGAGAGCCGGTGGCGGGCCAGGGCGAGCGCCGGGTAGCAGTCGTCCGGGATCGTCCGGGCGCCGCTCAGCGCGGCGCGCAGGCGCTCGCCCACCGCGGCGGGCGAGAACGGCTGGACGGTGCACAGCTCGGCCTGCATGGCCTGGCGCGCGGCGGTCATGAGCGCCGGGACGTCCCCGACCGGGACGATCTCGCTTGGCGCGTCCCCGTAGCTCAGCCGGACGGCGATGGCGTGCAGGTCGCGGCCGTCCGGGTAGCGGAACTCGCAGACGAAGCGGTCGCCGTCGAGGGGGCCTTCCTGGATCAGCCAGACCTGGCTCGGCGTGACCGAGCCGAGGGCGGCGGTCCAGGACGGCTCGGCGGCGCCCATCGCGTCCGCGGCCTTCGCGGCGACCCGGCGCACCTCGGCCGGGCCGATCGCGGCGAGCCCGCGCAGGAACGCCCGCGCGCCGGGGGTGCCCGCGGCGCGCAGCGAGGTGACCAGGTCGCCGAGCGCGGCGCGGCGGCCCTCGGCGTGCGGGGCGGCGGCCTCCAGCGTGCCGAGCTGCGCCGACACCCACACCTCGGCGGGCAGCGCGGAGCCCAGCGCGGGCAGCTCGTCCGCCGCGCGGACGAACACCTCGTACACCTCGCGCAGGCCGGGCAGCAGCAGTCGGGGTCCCTGGACGGGTCGGGTCGCGCTCACGGCCCCAGCGTATGACCCGGACGGTACCGCCCGGTAACCCGCCTGCCACCCGGCCTGCCACGGGCCGCGCCACCCGGCCTGCCACGGGCCGCGCCACCCGGCCTGCCACGGGCCGCGCCACCCGGCCTGCCACGGGCCGCGCCACCCCGCCTGTCACGGGCCGTGCCACCCCGCCTGTCACGGGCCGCGCCACTTGGCCTGCCGCAGGCGCGTCCGCCGCTCACGGGGTGACGCCGCGCTCGTCCAGCGCGACGCGGAGGGCGCGCAGGGCGTAGTAGACGCGGGATTTGACCGTTCCGACCGGGATGCCGAGCACCTCGGCGGCCTCGTTCACCGACCGGTCGCGGAAGAACGTCTCGGTCAGCACCTCCCGGTGCGCGGGCGACAGCGCCGACAGCGCGTCGGACAGGACGACCGAGCGGAGCATGTCGTCCAGGCCGTCCGGGGCGCGCAGCAGGGCGAGCGGGCCGTCCCCCGCCTCGCGCGGGCGCGCGTTGCGGCGGCGCTGGTCGTCGATGACGATCCGGCGCGCGACCGTGGCGAGCCAGGGCAGCAGCGACGCCGCGTTCTCGTCGAGCTGCCCCGCGCTGCGCCAGGCGCGGATCATCGTCTCCTGGACGACGTCCTCGGCCCAGTGCCGGTCGCCGCCGGTCAGCCGCAGCACCAGCGACAGCAGCGGACGCCCGTAGACCCGGTACAGCTCGGTGACGATCACCTGCTCGTCCACCGCGCCCTCCGGCCGCCCCGAGTGAAACCAGCTCCACGCCCCCGGACCGGCGTCCGAGCACCCGGTGCCGGCATGCGCGGGAGCGGGCCGGCCGCGCGCGGCGTGCTGGACGGGACGGCGGTCGCGGGGGCGCGGGACGGTGCTGGGGGTGCGGTGGGCCATCGGCTTCTCCGGCGGGACGCGGAACGGGGACCACCGGTTCCGCGCGGACGGCGGGGACCCGCGAGGCGCCGGTGACAAACGGGGGTGACGCGTCGGCAGGCAGTACGCGAGAATGCGCGGACCAGGTTCAATCGGACTCGGATACTTACCGGTCGGATAGGGCCTGGTTACCTCGCGGCTCGGGCGGGCTTGTCGGTCCGTCCTATCCGCCGACGACGGCATCAGAAGAGAGCGGAGGCGCCACGCATCCCCCACGTCACAGCGCTCCTCCATCGAAGGCGACAATCACTCCAGCGTGGAGCGACTGTGGGCGACCGCCCCACGCGCTCGGAGGAACGAAGGCGAGATGGCCGTGAACCTGGAGGAAGACCTCGTCTACCGACTGCTGCTCGCCGTGGACATCCAGGGCTACAGCAGGCTGACCGCGCGGCAGCAGCTCGCGGCTCAGCACGACCTGGCCGCGGTGCTCGACCGGGCGGCGGCCGCCGCCGGGCTGCGCCGCGCCGACTGGATCGAGCAGGTCGGCGGGGACGGCGAGCTGGCCATGCTGCCCGCCGGGACCGCCCCGGCCGTGGTGGCGGGCGACTTCGTGCTCGGCTTCGACGCCGCGCTGCGCGAGGTGAACGCCGCCCGCGACACCACCGGACGGCCCGGCCCCGCGCGCGGCGGCTGGCGGCTGCGGGTGCGGCTCGCGCTGCACCACGGCACGCTGACACCCGGCCCGTTCGGACCCGCCGGGGACGCGCCGGTCGTGGTGCAGCGGCTGCTCGACTCGACGCCGCTGCGCCGCCTGCTGGACGACCCGCGCCGCGACCTGGCCGTCGTGGTGTCGGACGCGATGTTCGCCGACGTGGTCCGGTCGGGCTTCTGCTCGCTGCCCGCGTCGGCGTTCGAGCCGGTCCGCGTCACCGCCAAGGGCGCGGTGTTCCGCGGGCACCTGCTCGTCCGGCCGCCGGAGCCGGGGACCGTCCGGCCGCTCCGGGAGCGCCCGGCCCGGGCCGCCGAGGGCGACCCGCCCGTCCGGCTCACGGACCTGAGCCTGCTCACCGGGGTCGGCGGCCGGGGCGACGACCTCAACTGACACCGGTGGCCGGAAATCCCCGCCCCGCGCCGGGAAGCGCGGGGCGGGTCCGCGGGTTCTTCCGATCGTCAGGACATGATGGGACGGACGCCGACCGACGACGGAGGCAGGCATGGCCGGACGAGGCGGGGCTGCGCAAGCTGCTGGCCCAGAGCAAGCTGGGCGTGCTGGCGACGCTGAAGAGGGATGGCCGTCCCCAGCTCTCCAACATCAACTACCACTACGACACGGACCGCGACCTGGTCCGGATCTCGGTCACCGCCGACCGGGCCAAGGCCCGCAACCTGCGCCGCGATCCGCGCGCGAGCCTGCACGTCACCAGCCCGGACGGCTGGGCCTGGACGGTCGCGGAGGGCACCGCCGAGCTGTCGGACGTCGCGGCCGACGAGCACGACGCCGCCGTCGAGGAGCTGATCGACGTCTACCGCGCCGTCCAGGGCGAGCACCCGGACTGGGACGACTACCGGCGCGCCATGGTCCGCGACCAGCGCCTCGTCGTCCGCCTGCCCGTCGAGCGCGTCTACGGCCAGCCGCTCGGCTAGCAGGAGCGCCCCGCCGGGCCTGGGTGACTGCCGTGTAGGCTTTTAGCGGTCACGTCCGCGTCCCGAGGGAATGTGCTGGTCAGGTGGACTTCAACAGTCACGCGGATCGGGTGGTCGCCGCCGCCGTCGGGCTCGTCAACGCGCTGACCCCCGGCGAGCGCCGCGGCCGCCCCTACCGGCCGCCCGAGGACCCGGACGAGCGCGCCGACGCGGCGCGCGCCGTATGGGGCGGCGCGAGCGACCACTCGGTCTTCACCGAGGCCGAGCTGGACGAGCTCGGCGCCGTCGCACTGCGCCTGCGCGAGGTCTTCGAGGCCGTCGCGGCGGGCGACATCGACGGCGCGGCGGCGCTCGTCAACCGCATGCTGGACGACACCGCCGCGCGCCCGCGCCTCGCCCGGCACGACGGCGAGCCCTGGCACCTGCACTTCCACGGCGTGGGCGGCGGCGTCACCTCCGACTGGGGCGGCCCGTGCGCGACCGGCCTCGCCGTCGTGCTCGGCGGGGAGCTTTACGACCGGCTCGGCGTCTGCACCGCGCCCGCATGCGACCGCGTCTACGTGGATGCCTCCCGCAACGGCACCCGCCGCTACTGCTCGACCGCCTGCCAGAACCGCGTCAAGACCGCCGCCTTCCGCGCCCGCGCCCATTCCTGACCACCCCCACCCCGTACCCACCGACCCCGCTGCCCGCCGCGCCCGCCGGGCGCCGAGCCCGCTGACCCGTGGCGGCTGGGGGATTCTGAACCGGCGGAGGGGTGCGGGGTGAGGATTGTGCGCTGCGGGGGACGTTCTCCTGCCCGTCCGTAAGCGGTCAGGTGCTCAGCGCTCGCCTCGGCGCCGGCGCGTGCCAGGCTGGCGGCGTGCGGGGGGCCGACGCTGGGAGGCCGGGATGTGCGGAGAGTGCACGCGGGACGGGTTCGACCTGCCCGAGGCGGTGCGGCAGGCGCTGGCGGACTACCGGGAGCTGCTCGCCGCGCACGGCCCCACGTGGGGCGAGGATCCGATCCACTACGTCCGGCAGCTGGAGGTCGCGCCGTACGTGCCGGACGAGCGGGAGTTCTTCGTCGCCTGGTTCCTCAAGGCCGTCGAGCGCGCCGAGGAGCCGACCGGCCCGCACATCGAGGCGGCGCTGAACGCGATCGACATGCCGGAAATGCTCCGGGACGTCCTGGACGGCGAGCTGACTGACAACCTCGCGGCGCTGCGCCTCACGCAAGGCGGCGCGCGGGTGGAGGCGCGTCCGCGCCCGGTCTTCGCGGGACGGCCGCCGCACGCGACCATGCTGCTGCTCGACTCGTCCCGCGACGAGATCGTCCGCGTCGAGATCGACGGCGCCGTGCACGACCTGAAGCCGCGCGGCGCGCGCCTCGTGCCGATCGCGAGCGACAGCCGGATCGTGGTGGACGACGCGTCCGTCCCGCTCGACGCCCTCACCCGCGAGGCCGCCGCCGCGCGGCTGCGCCTGCACGCGGGCATGCCCTGCCGCTGGACGGTCGTCGGCGACGACGGCCACGGCTGGTACCCGCAGGACGAGCCCGACCGGCACGACGCGCACGGCCAGCCGTACTTCCATGGCGACGACCTCGTGGTGGACGTCCCGGCCGAGCCCCTCACGGTCCGGGTCGGGCGCGGCGCCGAGTACGAGATCGTCGAGATCCGCGTCGAGCCGTCGCCCGGCGAGGACCTGACCGTCGAGCTGACACCGCGCCGCCGCTACGACGCCGCCGCGCGAGGCTGGTACGGCGGCGACATGCACGTCCATATGAACTGGGCCGGGAACAGCGTCGGCACACCGGAGCAGGCCGCCGCGATCCAGCAGGGCGAGGACCTGCACGTCCTCAACCTCGTCGCCGGGAACGTCTCGTCCGTCCGGGTCTACGACCGCGAGGCGCTGGAGCACTGGGCCGGACGCGACGCGCCCTGGTCGGCTCCCTCGCACATCGCGCGCCTCGGCGTCGAGTACCGCAACGACCTGCTCGGACACCTCTACGCCTTCGGCATGGACGGCCCGCCCGAGCTGTACCACACGGGCTTCCTCGGCACCGACGACTGGCCGCCGAACGCCGAGGGCATCCGGCGGCTCGCCGCGCTCGGCGCGATCGTCGGCTACAGCCACCCCTTCCACGTCCCCGTCAGCGAGGACGGGCCGCCCAGCGAGGCGCTCTCCGACGGCCGCAACTGCTCGGCCCGCGAGATCGTCGCGGACGCCGCGCTCGGCCTCGTCCACAGCCTGGACGTCCTGAACCACTCCGACATCCACGCGACCGCGCGCGTGTACCGGCGGCTCGTCGGGGCGGGGAACCGGCTGGCCGTCACCGCCGGGAGCGACACGCAGATCTCGTTCACCCGGCGCGGCAACCAGTCCAGCCCGCCCGGCTGGGAACGTGTCTACGCCCGCATCGACGGCGAGCTGTCCGCCGCGTCCTTCGCCGAGGCGGTCCGGCGCGGACGGACCTTCGCCACCACCGGCCCCTGGCTCGAACTCGACGTGGACGGCCACGGTCCCGGCGACACGATCGACCTGCCCGCGCCCGGCGAGGCCGTCAGGGTCTCGGCCCGCGTCGTCGGCGAGGAGGTCGGGACCGTCCGGCTGCTGTCCGCGGACGGTGTCCTCGCCGAGGGGCCGCCGGACGAGCTGACCGTCCGGCTCGCCGTGCCCGAGCCGACCTACGTGATCGCCGTCGCGACCGGCCCCCGGCACCCCCGATCGATGCACCATGCGGGCGTCTACGCGCAGACCAGCCCGGTCCACCTGCACGTCGCCGGACGCCACGTCGCCCGCGCGGAGGACGTCCGCTGGTGCCTGGACTACCTGGACGGCCTGGAACGCATGATCCGCAAGCGCGCGCGGCTCACCGGCGACGACCGGCTCGCCGACCATGTCAACCTGCTCGAAGCGGCCCGCGCCGTCTACCGAGCCCGCCTCGCCTGAGCCCTGGGCCCCGGGCGCGCCCCCAAAGAAAAGGGCGCGGGACGGAGGCACCCCGCAGTTCCTCCGTCCCGCGCGTTCGTGGGGCCCCGGTCAGGTGAGGTCGGGGCCGTAGACCTCCCAGAGCTCGCCGGCGAAGAACCGGCCGAACTCCACCAGCGCCGTCGTGCCGCGCGGCCCGCCGGTGCGGAAGGTGGTGAGCTGCCGCGCGAAGTCGGTCAGCTGGATGTGCAGCACGCCCGCGCCGACGACCTCGGCGTCCGGGTCGTCCTCGGGCCGCACGTGCCCGGCGAGCAGCCTCGTGTACAGCGTGGACGTGTCGGGCCAGATCCGCGTCGGCGGGCCGTGCAGGACGTTCTTCTCGCCGGTCAGGGTGAGGTCGCGGCCGCCGTCGTCGGTGAAGAACAGCCGGTAGCGCATCACCCGGCGCTGCTCCTCGCCGGTCGGCGCGAACAGGTTGAACCAGCCCTGCCGGACGGGCCGCCGCCCGCCGCATCCCGCCGCCTCGATCCAGCCCTCGGCGCCCGCCTCGTGCTCGGGCTCGGCGAGGAACCGGTGCACGTCCTCGGCGGTGATGGTCAGCCGGAACGCGAACGGCTCGCGGTTCTCGTCCACCTCGCCCGAGCGCGGGTCCGGCGTGCCGAAGGTGATGTGGCCCTTCATCTGCTCGGTGAACGACAGTGACGTACGCCCGCCGCCGTGCCGGGACCGGTCCCCGTGGCCCGCCGGCGTCCCCGCTTCGCGGGCGTACGCACTGCCGCTACCCGCCCCTTGCTGCGGGCCGGCCGAAGTGGCAGGCCCGGCCCCCGAGCTCATGGACGCGCCGCCGGACGCGGCCACCGCCGCGCCCGTCACGGCCACGCCGAAGACGGCGGCGCCCGCGACCCTGACGCCCGACTCCACCGCACCTGACGCGGTGGCGCCCGACTCCGCGGCGCCCGATTCCGTGACGGTCGAGACCCCCACGCTCGCGACGCCGATCGTGGCGGCCCCGGAGGCCGACACCGACACGGCGGCCGACGCCGACACCGGGGCGCTCGTCTCCAGCAGGCGCGTGCTCATCCGGTCCGCGAACGCCGCGATCGTCAGCGACGGGTTCGGCCCGACCGGTCCCGGCATGACCGAACCGTCCGCGACATACAGGCCGGGATGGCCGTACACCTCGCCGTACGAGTCGCACACGCCCACGTCCGAGTGCCGGCCCATCGGCGCGCCGCCGAGCGGGTGGACGGTGATGATCCGCTTGCGGAACCACATCGGGTTGTCGGCGTACTCGGCGCCCAGCACGTCGGCGATGCTCTGCATCGTCTTGCGGACCCGCTCGAAGTACGCCTCGCTGGTCTTGGTCGTCCAGTCGGCGTAGAGCCGGCCGTGCCGGTCCAGGTCGAGGCGCCCATCGGGGACGTCGCGGCCCATGCCGAGCAGCGGCAGCGAGCTGACCGTGAGCGAGCCGCTGCCGACCAGCTCCGACAGCTCGGCGGACAGGTGCGTGTCCGGGACGTCCTTGAAGAAGTCCAGGAACCGCTCGGCGAGGAACTTCACCATCCGCTCGATCGAGCCGGGCACGTCCAGGCCCTGGATCGCCCAGTCGACGAAGCCGGGGTAGCCGCCGTCCTGGATGTAGGCGCCGCGGCCCGCGCCGGGCACGCCGTCCACCTCGTCCGGCAGCCGGATCGCGCTGGTGATGACCGGGCCGCGCGCGGCGTCCAGCGGGCGGACCCGGTTGCGGTCCTTGGCCTTCAGCAGGAACGTCAGCAGGTCGCCGTTGCCGCTGAACCGGGTGCCGAGCGCGCCGCTCAGGTTCGGCAGGGCCGCCCGCGACTTCAGCAGGATGTGGGACGTCCCGTACGTCCCGGCCGACAGGATCAGCCGGTCGCACCCGATCGTCCGGACCGGCGGCTTCCGCGACTTCGTCTCCATGTCGTGGACGACGTAGTCGACCTCGTACCCGCCGCCCGGACGCGGCCGGACCGCCTTCACCTCGTGCCCGATGCGGATGTCGGCGCCGTGGTGCTTCGCCGCCGACAGGTAGGTGTGGTCGAGGGTGTTCTTCGAGCCGTCGTTGCAGCCGATGTCGCACTCGCCGCACAGGTTGCAGGTACGGCGCGGCACGCCGTGGATGTTGCCGTAGGACGGCTCGGCGATCGGCAGGCCCACCGCGGGCTGCCCGCCGGGCTCGGCGGAGAACCGCACCGCGAGCGGCGGCAGCGTCACGTCCAGGCCGAGCTCGGCCGCCGCGTCCTGCATGGCGTGCGCCTTCGGCGTGTTGTCGAACGGCGGGCGGCCCAGCGGGAACGGCCGCGGGTCCATCATCTTCTCGACCGCGTCGTAGTGCGGGTCCAGGTCCGCGCGGCCGAGCGGCCAGGACTCGTAGGTGCCGTCCGGCATCTCCTCGTGCACGAACCAGCGCTCGTCCTTGCGGAGCAGCACGTTGGCGTAGATCAGCGAGCCGCCGCCGAGGCCGGCCGACACGACCGAGTCGCAGCCGTCGAAGCGCCACACGTCGTACATGCCGTACAGGCCCGCGGCGGGATCCCAGAACGCCCGGCCCATCTCGGCGGGGGAGCGGGGGAAGCTGCCGGGCGGGTACGGTCGGCCGCGCTCCAGCAGCACCACCGACCGGCCGGCCTCGGCCAGCCGGTACGCGCTGACCGACCCGCCGAATCCCGAGCCGACGACGACCGCGTCGACCTGCTCCATGCGAATGCTCCTGCTCTGTTCTCGCTGTCCGGACGCCGGGCGCCCCGCCAGGCCGGTCGGCCTAGGCGGAGTGCCGCTTGAGGAAGTCGACGATGCGGGGGAACACGTCGAGGTGGGAGTTCTTGCCGATGAGCGGGTCCAGATGCCCGTAGCCGGGCAGCACCGCCAGCTCGTGCCGGCCGGGCGCGACCCGCTCCAGGATCTTGTGGAAGTGGATGTTGGAGTCGGTGAAGACCCGGTTCTTCTCCGGCGCGAGCAGCAGCAGCGGCGTCGTCACGTCCGCGGCGTTCGCCAGGTAGTCCTCGGGCAGCCGCGCGTACTCGGGGTCGTTCGGCGCGTACCTCACCGAGTGCCCGGCGTCGACCATCTTGCGGACGTGCCGGTAGTAGTGCAGCCCGGACGCGCAGCAGATGTCGGCGACCCGGTCGTGCGTGACGGGCAGCAGGTTCTCGTGCTGGTACATCGCGGGCTTGCCCGCGCCCCACTGGAAGCTCTGCATGTGGCAGGCGCGCACGTCGCACTCGCGGTGGAACAGCGACACCAGCCGCGACAGCATCCAGCCGCGGGTGAACGCGGGGGCCTCGCCGAACCTCGGGTCGAGGAACGGCAGACCGAGGACGTACTCCAGCACGGACGGCCCGAACGACAGCTTCAGCTTGGAGAACCTCGGCACCCGCGGCGTCAGTGAGACGCTGTTGCAGGTCAGGCTGGTGATGCCGGTGACGGTCCCGGCGAACAGCGCCATCGTGAACGACACCGAGCCCAGGCAGTGCGCGATGACGTGCAGCCGCCGGCCCCCGATCTGTCGGCGGATCACCTCCAGCGCCGCCGGGAAGTCGTAGAGCGCGATGTCGTCCAGGGTGTACCGGTGCGTCTCGGTGTCGTACGGGAACCGGCCGCTCATCCGGAAGTCCAGCGCCCACACGTCGGTGTACCCGGCGTCCAGCAGGTGCGTGGCGAGGTTCTGGTGCTCCGGCATGATGTACACGTCGCTGGCGGAGGTGAGGCCGTGGACGAGCAGCACGACGTCGTCGCACGCGGCGCGCTCGAACCGGGTGAGCTCCAGCCCGAGGCCGTCCTCGGTCGCGAACGGGTACACCGTGACCTCGGCGTCCCTGACACCCTCCAGCGTCCGCCGCGGAATCGTCGTCTGCGTCATCCTCGCCTCCGTGTTCGCCCGCAAGAATGATGCTGCCGACCCGCTGCCGGCGGCATCGTGGGAAACCCTGACTTGTCCCGCACGCCCGGCTCCGGCGGCACTGACACAAGGTGCCGGATCCGAGCCCATCGCGTCCGGTCCGTACTCGACTCGTCTTCTGTGGGACGCACGCGACGCCCGTCCGGTTTGGACGCCCGGGTGATCGAACGTCCGATCGTCGGCGGGCGGGCTCAGTCCTGCCCGGGTTCGCCCCGGTTCAGGGCGCTCACCACGCCCACCCGCGAAGTGACGCCGAGCTTGGCGAAGATGTGCGAAAGGTGTGTCTCGACCGTCCGGACGCTGACGAACAGGCGCTCGGCGATCTGCGAGTTGGTGTAGCCCTCGGCGACGAGCGAGGCGACCTCGAACTCGCGCTTGGACAGCCCGCCCGGGCCGGAGCCGCGGCCGCCGGGGGCGGGCACCCGGACACCGGCCCGGCGCTGCTCCCGGGCGGCCTGCCCGTGCAGCGTGCGCGCCCCGCACGCCTGGAAGGTGTCGGCGGCGACGCGCAGGTGGTCGCGGGCGGCCTTGCGGTCGCCGGCCTCGGCGAGCGCGGTCCCGGCGCGGAGCCGGGCGCGGCCGGCGTCCACCCGCTGCCCGGCCGCCTCCAGCGCCTCGGCGGCGGTGATCGCGGCGCGCGCGGCCTCGCCGGGGTCGGTGCCCTGCAGCGCGTGCGCGCGGGCGAGGTCGGCGAGCGCATTGTTGGAGTCGACGCCGTCCAGGCGCATGAGCTGGGCGCGCTCGGCCCACTGCAGCGCGGCGTCGTGGTGCCCGCGGCCCGCCTCGACCTGCGCGAGCGTCTCGGCGCAGGACAGCAGCGTGCGCTGGTCGAGGGTCGGCGAGTCGAAGCCGTTGGTCGCCTTCATGACGGCCGCGACACCCTCGTCCTGGCGGCCGAGGCCGAACAGCGCCATCGCCCGCGCGTAGTGCGCCATCGAGCCCCACCACTCGCCGATGCCGGCGCCGACCGCGACGGCCTCGTCGGCCTGCCGCAGCGCGGTCTCCTCGCGGCCGGACCAGGTCGCGACCAGGCTCTGCTGGGTGAGCCCGAACACCATCTGCTGCCCGGACGCCACCAGCCGCGCCTCCTCCACCGAGTCCTCGGCGGCGGACGCGGCCTGCGCGAGGTTCCCCAGCGTCCCGTAGGAGCGGGCGAGCCCGGCGAGCAGGTTGGTGACCACGTACAGCTGGCCGGTGTCGCGGGCGACGTCGAGCGCGCGCTCGAAGTGCCGGGCGGCGGTCTGGTAGCGGCCGAGCATCGTCTCGGCCCAGCACAGCCAGGCGATCGCGTCCATCCAGTCGGCGAGGTGCTCGTTCGGCGCGGTGTGCAGCAGCCGGTCGGCGACCTCGGCGTAGCGGAGCGCGTCGGCGACGCGTCCGCCGGCGAACGCGGGCATCGGGCGCAGCGCCGCGACCGCGACTTTAAGGCTCGGTTCCCAGTCGTCGGAGTCGTCCGGCATCAGGTCCAGGACGGCCTGCGCGGCGCGGAACTCCAGCCGCATCGTCCGTTCGGCGACCAGCCGCATGCGCAGCGGGATCGCGGCGGGCGAGCGCGGGTCTGGCATGTTGCGCAGCTCGTCCAGCAGCAGCGAGCGGGCCTCGTGCGGACGGTCCAGCTGGCGTTCCATCAGCGCGGCGAGCCGGGCGGCCTTCGCGCGCCGGTCGTAGGCGTCGTTCGGCAGCAGCCGCAGCAGCGTGCGGGCGGTCTCGCGGCCCTCGGCGAGCGCGCCGCCGACCGACTGCACCTGCGCGAGCTCCATCAGCAGGTCAAGGCGGGACGGCAGGCCCTTGTCGGCGGGCGCGTTCTCCGGCATCAGCCGCAGCGCCGCCTTCAGCCAGTGCGCGGCCGTCACCGGCGCCTGCGTCGCGTACGCGCGCCCGGCCTCGACGAGCGTGGCGATCGCGGGGCGGTCCCCGACGCGTCCGGACCGCTCGACGTGCCGCGCCCGGACGGCGGCGGGCGCGCCGATCTCGGCCAGGTAGCCCGCGATCCGGCCGTGCGCGGCGAGCCGCCAGCCCGCCGCCGCGGATCCGTAGACCGCGTGCCGGACCAGCGGGTGCCGGAACCGGAACCGCTCCGCGCTCGGCCGGACGATGTCCCGCGCGACCAGCTCGTCCAGCGCGGACAGCGCGACGTGCTCGGTCACCTCGGCGGCGACGGCGGCCAGCGCCGGGGCGAACTCGTCGGCCGCGACGGCCGCGCCCTGCGCCACGCGCAGCGCGTCCGCGGACAGGCCGGTCAGCTCCATCTGCAGCGCGGCCCGCACGGCCGGGGGCAGGTCGCCCTCCTGCGGCCCCTCGGCGAGCGGCTCGTCGCTGCGCGCGAGCGCCTCCAGGTAGAACGGGTTGCCGCCGCTGGCCTCGAACAGCTCGCGGCAGCGGGTGGCGGTCACGTTCGGGCCGAGCAGCTGCGCGACCTCGTCCTCCGAAAGCGGCCGGACGTGCACGCGGTCCCCGCAGCCGCCCTGCACCGACGCCTCGACGAGCGCCGCGAGCCGCGCGGACGCCTGCGCCGGACGGAACGCGACCGCGATCATCACGCGCGCGCGAGGCGGATGCCGGACGAGGTAGTCGAGCAGCTCGATCGTCGCCTCGTCGGCCCAGTGCACGTCGTCCAGGATGAGGACGAGGCCGTCCTCGGCGGCGAGCTGCTCCAGCAGCCGGCGCACCGCGCGGTACAGCTGGTAGCGGGCGACGGGGGTGTTGCCGGTGAGCGTCGGCATCGTGCCCTGCACGACGGCGGCGAGCGCGGGGAACACCGGCACCAGCAGCTTCACGGTCGCGGGGCCGAGGTCGGGAAGGTGCTCTTCCAGGTGGTCGTCGAGCGCGTCCACGACGGCGCCGAACGGCATCTCCTGCTCGAACTCGGCGGCGCGCCCGGAGGACACGGCGAGCTTGCGCGAGGAGGCCCCGGCGGTCAGCTCGCCGAGCAGCCGGGTCTTGCCCGCGCCGGGCTCGCCGGCGAGCGCGACGAACCGGAACACGCCGGCCGCGGCCTGGTCGAGGCCCTCCTCCAGGAGGCCGAGGACGTCCCGCCGGCCGACCAGCGGGACCTGCCCGGGCCGCTCGGCGCCCCGCTCGTCCGGACCCTGCCCCGCCGCCGGGCGGCCCGGACTGTGCCCGGCCGGGCGCGGGCGCTCCGCGCGCTGCTGGTCCGTACGACCATCCATGTCCACACCCCACCAGAGACAGGCGGTCGATACGCCGTGTTGGTACCTTTGTCGCGAAATGCGTCGATCGCGGGGGCCACTCTACCGAGTGGACGGTCGGTTCGAGTGATCGGAACCCGCCCGATCGGCACAGTGCTATCAACCGTCTTCGGGGCACGGGTGTCAACCGTCTGAAGTGGACCGTGCCCGAGTCGTCATCTTCCTGTCGACGTCGCGAACGCGGTCACGCGGCGGCGGCGCCCGCCCGTGGATAGGCGATGACCAGGCCGGACTTGGCGGGCGCGAGCGTGACGTTCTTGAGCCGCCGCTTCTCGTCCTCCGGATTGGCCGCCATGAGCGTCACGCGGCGTAGCACTTCCGCGAGGACGACGCGCATCTCCAGCAGGGCGAGCTGAGCGCCCGCGCAGTAGCGGCGGCCGCCGCCGAACGGGATCCACGAGCGGTTCGCGCGCGCGACGTCCTCGGCCGACGATTCCCCCACGATGAAACGTTCCGGACGGAACACCTCCGGCGACGGGAACGCCTCCGGGTCGCTCAGTACCAGCGGCACCGACGCCGACAGGTACCAGCCCGCCGGGATCTCGTAGCCGCCGACCTTCGCCGTCTCGTCCAGCAGCCGCGGCGCGCCGAGCACGACCGGACGCGCGCGCAGGCCCTCCTTGACGACCGCGTCCAGGTAGGACGTCTCGCCGCGCGCCGCCTGCGTCCCGGCGGCGATGTCGGCGACCAGCGCGTCCATCGCCGATGGTGTCCGGACGAGCCGCTCGAACGTCCAGGTCAGCGCGGTCGCGGTGGTCTCGTGCCCGGCGACCAGCAGCGTCATCAGCTCGTCCCGGATCTCCCGGGCGGTGAGCGGCTCGCCGTCCTCGTCCCGTGAGGCGACCAGCTGCGACAGCACGTCCGCGGCCTCGGCGCAGGGCTCGGCGCGGCGGCGCGCGATCTCGTCGTAGAGGATCGCGTCCACCTCGTCCCGGGCGCGGACGTAGCGGGTGGTGGGCAGCGCGCCCGCGCGCAGCAGCAGCGGCGAGCTGAGCGCGCGCTCGCGGGCGTTCGGCGGGATCCGGACGAGCGCGGCCGAACCGGCGAGGCGCATCAGCCGGGGGAGCAGCGTGCGCAGCGCGCCGAGCCGCCGCGCGTCCTCGATGCCGAACACCACCCGCATGATGACCTCGAGGGTGATGCGTTCCATCGCGGGCCGTACGGGCATGGCCGTGCCGACCGGCCAGCGCGCCGCCTCGGCGGCGGCGATGTCGGCGATCCGGTCCCGCCAGGCGGCGACCGCGCGGCCGTGCAGCGGCGGGCTGACCAGGCGGCGGTGCCGCCACCACGGCTCGCCGTCCAGGCAGAGAAGCGACTGCTCGCCGACCAGCGGGCCGATGAACGCGCGCCGCATCTCGCCCGCGCGGCCCGGCCCGCCGTCGGTGGCGAAGACCTCCTCGGCCAGCTCGGCGGTCGCGACGCAGACCTCGGGCGGCAGCCCCGGGTAGCGCAGGCTGAAGACCGGCCCGAACCGGCGCCGGCCCGCCTCGTAGAAGCCCAGCGGATCGGCCATCAGCCAGGCGACCTGGGCCGCGGGAGGCAGGCGGAAACCTGGGGGCACGTTGCTCGAACGCACGGTGGCGGACATGGCGGGGCTCCTGTACGGGGTGGCGGGTCTTTCGATCGTGCCAAGCCGCTCAGGTGCGTCACATCGTGGTAAACCCCGACATCTTTCCGGGGCCCGCCTTCCGGGCATGATCCGGGGGTCGGATAGAACGGCAGGGAGACGGACGCGCGGAGAACCGCCACGCGCGAGGAAGCGCCACGCGCGGAACCGTCACGCGCAGAGAACCGACCGTCACGCGCACAGAACTGGGGGAACCGTGACCGTACCGAACGTTCGGCTCAACAACGGCGTCGAGATGCCGCAGCTCGGCTTCGGGGTCTGGCAGGTCGCCGACGACGAGGCCGAGAAGGCCGTCGGCACCGCGCTGACCACCGGCTACCGGAGCATCGACACGGCGCAGGCGTACGAGAACGAGACCGGCACCGGGCGCGCGCTGAGCGAGTCCGGCCTGTCCCGGGACGAGCTGTTCGTCACCACCAAGCTCTGGAACGCCGACCAGGGCCACGACTCCACGCTGCGCGCCTTCGAGGCCAGCATGGAGCGGCTCGGCCTGGACGTCCTGGACCTGTACCTGATCCACTGGCCGATGCCGTCGCGCGGCACCTACCTGGACACCTGGCGGGCCTTCGAGAAGCTCTACAAGGACGGCCGGATCCGCGCGATCGGCGTCTCCAACTTCACCGTCGGCGCGCTGGAGCGGCTGTTCGCCGAGACCGACGTCAAGCCGGTGGTGAACCAGATCGAGCTGCACCCCTACTTCCAGCAGGGCGAGCTGCGCGCCTTCAACGCCGCGCACGACATCCGCACCGAGGCGTGGAGCCCGCTCGGCCAGGGCAAGGGCCTGCTGGACGAGCCCGCGCTCGCCGGGATCGGCGCCGCGCACGGCAAGACCGCGGCGCAGGTGGTGCTCCGCTGGCACATCCAGCTCGGCAACATCGTCATCCCGAAGTCGGTCACGCCGTCCCGGATCGCGGAGAACTTCGACGTGTTCGACTTCGAGCTGACCGAGGACGACATGGACGCGATCGCGCGGATGAACCAGAACAAGCGGATCGGCCCCGACCCGGCCACCTTCGACTGGATGGGCTGACGCGCGGGTGGAGGCACCCCGTCCGGCCTGGTGGCGGACGGGGTGTTCTCGTGCGCCCCGTCCGCGTTCATCCGCCGGGCGGGCAAGGTTGGCCCGGCCGTCACCGGCCGGTTCCGGGCCCGGCCCCTCTCCGGCCGGTACCTTCCGGGCGACCCCGACGCGCGGACCCGCGGACGTCCCGCGACACCTCCCCGCGCGTCCCCCGAAGGGAGCCCGACCCGATGATCCGTCGAGCCCGAGTCCTCGCCGCCGCGGCGGTGCTGGCGCCGGTCGCCGCCCTCGCCGCCGCGACGCTGCCGGCCGCGTCCCCGGCGCCCGGCCCGTCCGCCGAGGCCGCCCCCGCCCTGACCGCCGCCCGCGGACCGCTGATCCTCGGCCACCGCGGCGCGCCCGGCTACCGCCCCGAGCACACCGAGGGCTCCTACGAGCTGGCCGTCCGTATGGGCGCGGACTTCATCGAGCCCGACCTGGTGCCGACCAAGGACGGCCAGCTCGTCGTCCGGCACGAGAACGAGATCGGCGGCACGACCGACGTCGCGTCCCACCCGGAGTTCGCGAACCGCAAGACCACCAAGACGGTCGACGGCACGAAGATCACCGGCTGGTTCACCGAGGACTTCACCCTCGCCGAGCTGAAGACGCTGCGCGCCGCCGAGCGGCTGCCCGACATCCGGCAGCACAACACCCTCTACAACGGCCGCTACCAGGTGCTGACCCTCCAGGAGGTCATCGACCTGGCCAAGCGGTTCACCCGCGAGTACCACCGCAAGATCGGGATCGTGCCCGAGACCAAGCACCCGACCTACTTCCGGTCGATCGGGCTGCCGCTGGAGAACACCCTCATCGCCACGCTGAAGCGCAACCACTTCGACCAGGGCGGCCGGACGGTCGTCCAGTCGTTCGAGCCGTCCAGCCTGCGGATCCTGCACCGCGCGCTGCCGCACGTGACCGTGCTCCAGTGCATCTCCAACACCGGCTCGCCGTACGACACGACCGCGACCGGCTCCGGCCCGACCTTCGCCGACATGACCAAGCCCGCGGGCCTGAAGACCGTGCGTGAATACGCGGACTGGATCGGTCCGGAGAAGACCCTCGTCATCCCGCCGAAGGCGGACGGCTCGCTCGGCACCCCCGGTCCACTCGTCGCCGACGCGCACCGCGCGGGGCTCAAGGTCGTCCCGTACACCTTCCGCAACGAGAACCAGTTCCTGCCGACCGACCTGCGCAACGGCACCAAGCCCGGTGACTACGGGAACGTGTTCAAGGAGTATGAGGCGTACTTCAAGGCGGGCATCGACGGCATGTTCAGCGACAACTCCGACACCGCCTACCGCGCCCGCCAGGACTTCCTCGGCGAGCGCTCCTGACCGCCGCTGACTAGCCGGCTTCGGGGTCCCGCCACATGAGCCACACCGGCGGGGCCCCTTTGCCCGGCATCTGGAGTTCCTTCGTCACGCGGAACCCGAACTTCTCGTAGTACGGGACGTTGCTCTCCTTGGACGACTCCAGATACGCGGGCATCCGCGCCTCGTCGCAGCGGGCGAGGCGCGAACGCAGCAGGACCGTCCCGAGGCCGTTGCCCTGCGCCTGCGGGTCGGTGCCGAGGAACGCCAGGTACCAGTGCGGTTCCTTCGGATGCTCGCCCTCGACGCGCCCGAGCGCCCGCATCGCCGCGGGCAGGCGCGTCCCGAACGCGCGCATGAGCGGAATGGCCTGGCGCGCCTGCGCGGTCAGCGGCACCCGCCAGCTGCCCGGCGGATCCCAGAGCGCGGCGGCCTCGATGTCGGCGAACCGCCCGGCGTGCTCGCTCGCGCCGTGGCCCAGGTGGACCTCGCGGAGCAGGATCGTGAAGGCCGCCGCCAGCCGCCTGGGCCGGGACGCCTCGTCCGGCAGCATCCAGCTCCACACCGGGTCGTCCTCGAACGCGCGCGCGAGGACGGCCGCGATCCGATCGACGTCGGACGCCTCCGCCACCCGCGCCGTGGGCGACGCTTCCGGACCCGCCATGGCGAACCTCCCAGGGGATCCGCCGATCATCGACCGGCCCGGGCCGTCCGGTCAACCCCCGAATCATGACTCTATGTACTGGATCAGTAGCATAGCGTGCATGGAGGAATGGACAGGTCCGGACGGTCTGCGCGTCACGGCCGTCCCGCTGGACGGCTCGCACCGCGCCTGGGCCGACTTCGCGGGCGTCCCGGCCGACGCCGACTCGGCCTTCCTGGTCACCCGCGAAGGACGCCCGGTCGGCCGCGGCTGGTACGCGAGCGTCGCCGACCTCTCCGAGTCGGTCGACCTCGCCACCCTCACCCCTGCGTAAGCGCGCGAGCGGCGTTCGCGGCCGTGTTCACCACCTCGGGGATGCCCGAGGTCAGGAACGGCCGTCCGCCATGCAGATCGCCGACCACATGCACGCGCGGATCGGACGGCACGATCCCGCCGTCCGGATGCGTCGCCGCCAGCCCGGCGCCGAGCAGCGCCTCAACGAGCCCGACGGCGGCCTTCGGCACGGACCCGGGCGGAGGGTTCACGGCGTTCACGACCACTTCCGCGTGCCGCGTCCCGCCCTCACACCGCACGTCGAACCCGGACGGCGCCGCGACGATCTCCTTGACGCCGCCCACCGAGTCGAGCTGCCCCGACTCGAAGAGTTCCGCCATGCGCACGCCGTTCACCGGGACCATCGGCGACGCCAGCGAGACCGCCAGCCGCGAGTGCCTCCGCAGCGTCGCCCGGTCCGATTCGGGCAGCAGCGGCCAGGCGTGCGGCATGACGTTGTGGCACGCCTGCTGGAGGAGCCGCCGGGCCTGCAAGGGCGTGTCCACGAGGTCCACCTGGCGGCGCAGCCGCAGTCCTGGATCATCGGTGAGGGCGGCCCGCAGATCGGCCTCGATCTCACCGATGTCCTCGCCGATTTCCTCCAGTTCGGCGCGGAACAGGTCGTGCAGCTTGGCGAGCGTGACGTCCGCACCCATCACCCGGACCGCGTCCGCATTGAGGTATTTGGGCTGATAGCCGCCCGGCCGCTGCCAGACATGCGGCAGCATGCCGCCGCGCGACACCAGCGAGATCGGCCCGGCGTGCCCGCGCGCGCCCAGCGAGACGGCGACGTCCACGGCGGTCAGCCGGCTCCCGATGATCACCACGGACGCGTCCGCGCCGACGCCTTCCAAGGTCCGGGCCAGCGGGTACGGGTCGCCGATGTATCCCGGCGCCCCGTCCAGCCCGTACGGATCGCCCGGGGTTCCGGAACCGACGCAGAGCACGACGCGATCAGCCTGGTACTCGCGCCCGCCCTCGGTGCGAACCCGCAGGTCACGCGTCGTTCCGACGACCCGTTCGGGCACCAGCCGGACGTTCCCGCCGGCCATCGCCTTCCCGGCGGTCTCCTCCAGGTACTCGCCGTACATGGCGCGCGGGACCAGCGGCGCGCCCATCAGCGGATCGAAGAACCGCGCGCCGCGCTCGCCCAGCCAGGTCGCGTAGTGCTCGCGGTCGTCGTGCCGCACCGACATCAGCATGGGCGGGACGTTCACCAGGACGCTGTCCAGATCGGCCGCGTACGGCCGCCCCCGCCAGGGGTGCGGCGACGGGTCGAAGACCGTGATGTCGTGCCCTTCGCCAGATCGGGCCAGGGCGTCCAGCAGCCCGACGGCCGCCGGGCCCGCTCCGATGATCGCGATTCGCATTGTCGTTCCTCTCAGCCTCGCTCGGACCGTGCGTCGAGCCTCGCGGCCGTCGCGGCGCGCCGGTACGCCCCGCCCGGGGTGTCCCGCGCGCGCCGCACCCCCTCGTTCGGGGGGTGGTGGCGCGGGCACGGGCCGGGCAGGCTGATCATCATGCCGTCCGATCCGAGTCCTGCCGCCGCGGCGGCCGAACGCGCCGCCGCACGCGCCGCGGGCCCGCTCGACCTGTTCGGGCGCGTGTCGTCCCGGCTGCGGCCGCTGCTGCGCTTCGACGCCGCCGTCTGGACGGCGAGCGACCCCGAGACCGGGCTGGTCACCGCGCCGATGCTGGTCGAGGGCCTCGGCGGCGGCGACCGGTGCGCCGCCTACTGGGAGAGCGAGCTGCTGGACGAGAACGTCCTGCCCTTCCGCGACCTCGCCCGGGCGGGCGTCCCGGCGGCCGGGTTGCGGGCCGCGACCGGCGGGGCGCCCGCGCGCAGCGCGCGGTTCCGGGCCGTGCTCGGCGACCAGGGAGTCCACGACGAGCTGCGCGCCGTGCTGCGGATCGGGAACCGGCCGTGGGGCCTGGTCAGCCTGTTCCGGACGGGCCGGGCCGAGGAGTTCGGGCCGTCCGATGTGGCGCTGCTGGCCGGGTTGTCGGGCCCGCTGGCGAGGCGGTTGCGAGGCTTCGCCCGTCCGGACGGGGCTGTCGGGTCGTCCCGTCCGGACGGGGCTGCCGGGGCGTCCGGGCCTTCCGGGCCGGGGCTGGTGCTGTTCGACGAGCGCGGCGAGGCGACCTCGGCCAACGCCGAGGCCCGCGCGTACCTGGACGTCCTGCCGGACGGGCCGCTCGTGCCGTCCCGCCTCGGGCTGCGGCTGCCGATCTGGGCGGTCGGCGCGGCGCTCCAGGCGCGGGCGGTCGCGCGGGGCCGCGAGCGCGAAGGGGCCGCGCGCACGCGGGTCCGGACCACGGACGGCCGGTGGCTGGTGTGCCACGCGTCCTGCCTGGACGGCCCGGACGGCACGCCCGGGCCGGTCGCGCTGGTGATCGAGCCGGCGTCCGCCGCCGACCTGGGCGTCATGATCGCCGAGGCGTACGGGCTGACCCCGCGCGAGCTCCAGGTCGCCCAGTTCGTCGCGCGCGGGCTGTCCACCGGGCCGGTCGCGGAGGCTCTGGTGATCTCGCCGCACACGGTGCGCGGCCACCTCAAGGCGGTGTTCGCCAAGGTCGGCGTCTCCAGCCGCGGCGAGCTGACGGCGCGGCTGTTCGCCGAGCGGTACCGGCCCGCGGCCGGACGGTAAGTAGATCTTTGGGGTTTTGCGGGAAGAAGAGGAGTGGTGTAATCGTTTACACGGCAGGATGTAAACGATTATATCGACTCGGGAGGGGGTGCGGGCCTTGGCGGAGGGCAAAGCGAGCGTCAAGGACGTGGCGCGCGTGGCCGGGGTCTCGGTCGCCACGGTCTCGCGCGTGCTGAACGACAGCGCGACGGTGTCGGCGGAGAGCCGGGCCCGCGTGCTGGCCGCCGTCGAGCGGCTCGGGTACCGGCGCAACGCGGTCGCGCGGTCGCTGCGCACCGCGGCGACCGGCACGATCGGGCTGGTCATCGGCGACATCCTCAACCCGTTCTTCACCGAGCTGGCGCGCGCCGTCGAGGACGAGGCGCGCGCCGCCGGGTACGCGGTCGTGATCGGCAACGCCGACGAGCGGCCGGACCGCCAGGACGACTACGTGCGCACCCTGCTGGAGCGCCGCGTGGACGGCCTGCTGCTGTGCCCCACCGCCGAGGTGACGCCGCTGGTCCGCGACACCGTCGCGTCCGGGACGCCGGTGGTGTTCCTGGACCGCACGCTGCCCGGCCTCGACGTCCCGACCGTCCGGGCGGACGGCGCGGACGCGATCGACGAGCTGGTCGGCCACCTGCTGCGGCTGGGCCGCCGGCGCCTGGCGTTCGTGTCCGGCCCCGCGATCCTGTCCACCGGCCGCGAGCGCACCGACGCGTTCGCCGCCGCGCTCGCCCGCCGGGGGCAGCCGGTGCGGCCCGAGTACCTGGAGGCGGGCGACTTCCAGGCGGCGAGCGGGCGCGCCGCGCTCGCCCGCCTGCTCGACCTGCCCGAACCGCCGGACGCCGTGGTCGCCGGGGACAACCTGATGGCCCTCGGCGCGCTGGACGAGATCCGCGCGCGCGGGCTGTCCATCCCGGGGGACGTCGCGCTCGCCTCCTACGACGACGTGCCCTGGTTCCCGCATCTCGACCCGCCGCTGACCGCGATCGCCCAGCCCGTCCAGGAACTGGGCAGGAGCGCCGTGCGCGCCCTGACCGACCGGGTGGAAGGGCGCGAGGTCGAGCAGGTCACGCTCCGCGCGCGGCTGGTCGTCCGCGGCTCGTGCGGCGAGCCCATGACGCGACGACATCCGGACGCACGCGACACAGGCCACGGGGACGGAACGAACGACGAAGGGAGCGTGACCGCATGAGCACCCTGGAATCCGGGGAGATCCTGCGCGTGCGGGGCCTGCGCAAGGGGTTCCCCGGCGTGCAGGCACTGGACGGGGTCGACTTCGACCTGCGTCCGGGCGAGGTGCACGTGCTGCTCGGCGAGAACGGCGCCGGGAAGAGCACGCTGATCAAGACCCTTTCCGGCGCGCACCGTCCGGACGAGGGCACGATCGAGGTGGACGGCGAGCCGGTGCGGATCCGGTCGGCGCAGGACGCCGCGGCGCTCGGCATCGCGACGATCTACCAGGAGTTCAACCTCGTCCCCGAGCTGACCGTCGCCGAGAACCTGTTCCTCGGCCGCCCGCCACGCCGGTTCGGACTGGTCGACAAGCGGGCGATGAACGCGCGGGCGCGCGAGCTGCTCGCCCGCGTCGGCGTGGACGTCGAGCCGACCGCCCGGATGGGCGACCTCGGCATCGCCCGCGCGCAGATGGTCGAGATCGCCAAGGCGCTCGGCCTGGACGCGCGCATCCTGATCATGGACGAGCCGACCGCCGTGCTGACCACCGGCGAGGTGGACCGGCTGTTCGAGATCGTCCGCACGCTGCGCGGCCAGGGCGTCGCGGTCGTGTTCATCACCCACCACCTGGAGGAGATCCCGCGCGTCGGGGACCGGGTGACGGTGCTGCGCGACGGCCGCTCGGTCGGCGAGGTCCCGGCGGACACCGCCGAGCGCGAGCTGGTCCGGCTGATGGTCGGCCGCTCGATCGAGCAGCAGTACCCGCGCGAGCGCACCGAGCCGGGACCCGTCCTGCTCCAGGTCAGGGGCCTTGGACGCGCGGGCGTCTTCGAGGACGTCTCGTTCGAGGTCCGGGCCGGTGAGGTCGTGGGCCTGGCCGGGCTGGTCGGCGCGGGGCGGACCGAGGTCGCGCGGGCGCTGTTCGGCGCGGACCGCTACGACACCGGCGAGGTCGTCGTGGACGGCGAGCGGCTGCCGGCCGGGTCGGTCCACGCGGCCCGCGAGGCGGGGCTCGGCCTGGTCCCCGAGGACCGCAAGGGCCAGGGCCTGGTGCTCGGCGCGGACGTCGGCGAGAACCTCGGCCTGGTCACCCTCGGCGCGGACAGCCGCGGCGGCCTGGTGGAACGCTCCAAGCACCGGGCCGAGGCGGCCGGGATGGCGGACCGCCTCGGCGTGCGGATGAGCGGCCTCGGCCAGGAGGTCCGCACGCTGTCCGGCGGCAACCAGCAGAAGGTCGTCATCGGCAAGTGGCTGCTCGCCGACGCCCGGGTGCTCGTCCTGGACGAGCCGACCCGCGGTGTCGACGTCGGCGCGAAGGTCGAGATCTACCAGCTGATCAACCGGCTCACCGCGGCCGGCCGGGCCGTCCTGATGATCTCCAGCGACCTGCCCGAGGTGCTGGGGATGAGCGACCGGGTGCTGGTGATGGCCCGCGGCCGGATCGCGGGCGAGCTGCCCGCGGCCGAGGCCACCCAGGACGCGGTGATGGCGCTCGCCGTGGCGAGCGCTCCGGAGAACTCCCAGAAGGACGCACAGTCATGAGCACCACCACGCCGCGCGCGACGCGGCAGAGCAACGACACGCCGGGCGCCGTCCGGCGCTTCCTCGGGGAGAACGGGGCGCTGGCCGGCCTGGTCGTGCTGGTCGTCGTCCTGGCCCTGATGTCCGGCGACTTCCTGACCGTCACCAACCTGCTGAACGTGGGCGTCCAGGCGGCCGTGACCGCCATCCTCGCGTTCGGCGTCACCTTCGTCATCGTCACCGGCGGCATCGACCTGTCGGTGGGCGCGGTCGCCGCGCTCTCCGCCGTCGTGCTCGCCTGGACGGCCACCGACCACGGCGTGCCCTGGCCGATAGCGCTCGTCCTGGCGATCCTGGTCGGTATCGCCGCCGGGCTCGTGAACGGCCTGCTGATCACCTACGGGCAGCTGCCGCCGTTCATCGCGACGCTCGCGATGCTCGGCGTGGCGCGCGGCCTGGCGCTGGTGATCTCCGACGGCAGCCCGATTCCGCTGCCGTCCGCCGTCACCCACCTCGGCGACACGATCGGCAAGTACCTGCCAGTGCCCGTGCTGGTCATGCTCGCGATGGGCGTGCTCACCGCCGTCATCCTGGCGCGCACCTACTCCGGGCGCGCGATGTACGCGATCGGCGGCAACGAGGAGGCCGCGCGGCTGTCCGGCATCCGGGTGGACCGGCAGAAGCTCGCCACCTACGCCCTGTCCGGCGCGTTCGCGGCCGTCGCGGGCGTCGTGCTCGCCTCCCGGCTCGCCTCGGCGCAGCCGCAGGCCGCCAACGGCTACGAGCTGGACGCCATCGCCGCCGTCGTCATCGGCGGCGCGAGCCTGGCGGGCGGCAAGGGCCGCGCGTTCGGCACCCTGGTCGGCGCGCTGATCCTCGCCGTCCTGCGCAACGGGCTGAACCTGCTCTCGGTCTCGGCGTTCTGGCAGCAGGTCGTGATCGGTGTCGTGATCGCGCTGGCCGTCCTGCTGGACACCGTCCGGCGGCGGGGGCTGAACCTGTCGTCCCGCAAGGCGTGGGCCGGGGGGATCGTCGCGCTGGCGGCGGTCGTCGCGATCGCGGTCGGCGTCGCGTCCACCGGTGACAGGTCGGGCTCCGGCGTCGCGGGCGGTGCGCACAAGAACATCAAGATCGGCCTGTCGGTCTCGACGCTGAACAACCCGTTCTTCGTCCAGTTCCGGGACGGCGCGCAGGAGGAGGCCCGCAAGGAGGGCGTCTCGCTGACCGTCCAGGACGCGCAGAACGACGCGTCGCAGCAGGTCAACCAGGTGCAGAACTACAGCAGCCAGGGCATGAAGGCGATCGTCATCAACCCGGTCGACTCCGATGCCGCGGCTCCGGCCGTCCAGGCAGCGAACCGGGCGGACATCCCGGTCGTCGCCGCCGACCGCACCGTGAACAAGGCGAAGCTGGCGCAGTTCGTGGCGTCCGACAACATCGCGGGCGGCAAGGACGCGGCCAAGGCCCTCGCCGACTCGCTCGGCGGGCACGGCAAGATCGTGATCATCCAGGGCCAGCCGGGCACCTCGGCGTCCCGCGAGCGCGGCCAGGGCTTCCTGGCGGGCATCGCGCAGTACCCGGGCATCCAGGTCGTGGCCAAGCAGCCCGCCGACTTCGACCGGACCAAGGGCCTGGACGTCATGACCAACCTGCTCCAGTCGCACCCCGACGTGAACGGCGTGTTCGCCGAGAACGACGAGATGGCGCTCGGCGCGATCAAGGCGCTCGGCTCCAAGGCGGGCGCGCAGGTCAAGGTCGTCGGCTTCGACGGCACGCCGGACGGCATCAAGGCCGTCAAGGACGGCACGCTCACCGCGACCGTCGCCCAGCAGCCCCGGCTGCTCGGCCAGATGGCCGTGCGGAGCGCGGTGAAGGCGGCCCGCGGTGAGAAGATCGATCCGACGAACGCGGTGCCGGTGAAGGTCGCGACGCGCGCCAACGCCGACCAGTTCACGGGCTGAGCGAGATCACGGGCTGACGGGTTCACGGGCTGAGCGAGGGGGAGCGATGGCGCACGAGGTGGTCGTGGTGGGGTCGGTGAACGCCGACCTGGTCGTCCGGGTCGACCGGCGGCCCGGGCCGGGCGAGACGGTGCTCGGGTCCGACCTCGCCACGCTGCCCGGCGGCAAGGGCGCGAACCAGGCCGTCGCCGCCGGCCGGCTCGGCGGCCGGGTCGCCATCCTCGCCCGCACCGGCGACGACGGCCACGGCACGCTGCTGCGCGGCGCGCTCGACGCCGCCGGGGTGGACGTGTCCCGCCTGCTGGTGTCGGAGGGGCCGTCCGGGGTCGCGCTGATCACGGTCGGCCCGGACAGCGACAACAGCATCATCGTGTCGCCGGGCGCGAACGGGCGGCTCACCGAGCACGACGTCCTCGCCGCCCGGGACGTGATCGGCGCGGCGAAGGTCGTGTCGCTCCAGCTGGAGATCCCGCAACCGACCGTGGTGTGCGCCGCCCGCGCGGCGGCGGACGCCGGGGCGCGCGTGGTGCTCAACCTGTCGCCCGCGGTGGCCGTCCCGTCCGACCTGCTCGCGCTCGCCGACCCGCTGGTGGTCAACGAGCACGAGGCCGCGTTCCTGCTGCCGGGGCGCGAGGCGTCCGACGAGCCGGAGACGCTCGCCACGGCGCTGCTGGAGCTCGGCCCGAAGTCGGTCGTGATCACCCGCGGCCCCGACGGCGCGCTCGTCGGCACCCCCGACGGCACCGCGTCCGTCCCGTCGCCGCGGGTCGAGCCGGTCGACACGACCGGGGCCGGGGACGCCTTCACCGCCGCCCTCTGCCTGCGGCTCGCGCGCGGCGACGACCTGGAGACCGCGGCCCGGTTCGCGGCCCGCGTCGGCGCGGCGGCCGTGCTGGGGGAGGGCGCGCAGTCCTCCTACCCGGCGGAGGGCGACGAGCTGCCCTCCTGATCGACGGCAACGCCCGCGGAGGCGGTTCCGGCTTCGTCCGGGGCCGCCTCCGCGGCGTTCTGCGCGGCGTTCTGCGTGGCGTTTTTTGCGCGGGACGTTCTCGCGCGTCGCCGCCAGACCACCAGCGAGGCGACGACGGCGGCCAGCAGGACGGTCAGGCCGGCCGCGAGCAGCGGGGACTCACGGAACACCTTCAACCAGCCCCAGACGACCGCGTAGCCGCCGACCACCCAGGGCGGCGTCCACAGGGCCGCGCCGATCGCGGACGCCAGCGTGAACCGTGGCAGCGGCATCCTCGACACCCCGGCCATGATCGGGATCGCGTGCCGGACCCCGGCGATCCAGTGCGCGGCGACGACCGCGAGGAGCCCGCGCCGCGCGACCGTCGCCTCGACCCTTCGCAGCCGTTCCTCGCCGATCCGCCGCCCGACGCGGGAGGTGTACACGCGCGGCCCCACGCCGCGTCCGATCCAGTAGTAGACCTGGCCGCGCACGAAGATGATCAGTACGGCGACCAGCACGCCCAGCCACAGCGGCATGCCCCAGAAGCTGTCTCGCACGGTCGGGCGTCCTCGATTCGGTCGGCGGTGTCTGATCCGAATGTTAGGTGACCCTAAGCCGTGGGGTGGGGCTCCATTTCGGCCAGGGTCTCGGCGACGTCCCGGACGTCCGCGCCGAGGTCGAACCGGCTCAGCATGATCAGGTCGTCGGCGGTCTCGATCTCCAGCAGGACGGTCTTGCCGAGCAGCCGCTTCCGCTCGTCCACCCGGATCGCCACGACGTCCTGCCAGCCGATCCGCACCTTGCGGGCGTAGCCGCGGACGGCCGTCAGGCCCCTGGCGTCCGCCTCCAGCCGGACCGGAGCGAGCACGTCCCGCAGCGCGAAGACCGCGCCGCCCGCCACCGCGACCCCGATCAGCAGGAGGGCCTGCACGTCGGTGGCGTAGAAGGGCGCCGACACCGCCAGTACGGCCGTCGCCGCGAACTTCAGGACGGTCTGCGGCAGCGGCACCCGCCACCGGGCCCCGGGTTGCGTGTCCTCACTCACGTCCGCCACGGTAGCCGTAGCGGCGAACCCCTCCGCCGCGGGGACGGAGGCAAGGCGGGCATGAAGTTCCTCATTCGCGACCGGGTGTTCGGGATCGGCGAGGATTTCTGGGTCGAGGACGAGCACGGCGAGAAGGCCTTCCTCGTGGACGGCAAGGCGCTGCGGATCCGGCAGACGTTCGAGCTGAAGACCCGCGAGGGCGAGGTCGTGGCGGTCATCCGCAAGAAGCTGATGAGCGTGCACGACGCCATGGTGATCGAGCGCGGCGGCGACAAGATCGCGACCGTGCACAAGAAGCACTTCACGCTGCTGCGCGACCACCTCAAGGTCGACCACGAGGGCGGCGGCGAGTGGACGGTCCGCGGCGACCTGCTCGACAAGGAGTACGGCATCGAGGGCGACGAGGGCCAGGGCCCGGTCGCGCTGATCTCGAAGAAGTGGTTCCGGGTCCGCGACACCTACGCGGTGGACATCGTCGACGGCTACGACATCCCGCTCGTGCTGGCCGTCGCCGTCTGCGTCGACGCGCTGACCGAGGAGAAGCACGACGACTGAGCCGGGGAGGGCCGACCGGCTCGGAGGAGCAGGGCGGTGGGGCAGGGCGGCGGAGCCGGGAAGTGCGGCGACGCGACCGATAGCGTTCGGTGCCTGATTCGGTATCGGCTGTCCGGTCCCTATAGCGTTCGTTCATGCGACTCGGTGTGCTGGACGTGGGCTCCAACACGGTGCATCTGCTCGTGGTGGACGCCCACCGGGGGGCCCGACCCCTGCCCGCCTTCTCCCACAAAGAGGAGATGCGGCTCGCCGCCCACCTCGACGGCGACCGGCTGACCGAGGAGGGCGAGGCGCGGCTGCGCTCGTTCGTCCTGGACGCGCTGCGCATCGCCGAGGACAAGGGCGTGGAGGACCTGGTCGCCTTCGCGACCTCGGCCGTCCGGGAGGCGGCCAACGGCGCCGAGGTGCTGGCCCGGCTGCGCGAGTCGACCGGGGTGGACATCCAGGTGCTGCCCGGCCCGGAGGAGGCGCGGCTGACCTTCCTCGCGGTGCGCCGCTGGTTCGGCTGGTCGTCCGGGCGGCTGCTGGTGATGGACATCGGCGGCGGCTCGCTGGAGCTGGCGGCCGGCATCGACGAGGAGCCGGACGTCGCGATCTCGCTGCCGCTCGGCGTGAGCCGGCTGACCCGCGACCGGTTCGAGTCCGACCCGCCGTCCGCCGAGCGGGTGCGCGAGCTGCGCCGGCACGTCCGCGCCGAGATCGCCCGCCGGGTGGGGGAGATCTCCCGCTACGGGCCGCCGGACCACGCGGTCGCCACGTCCAAGACCTTCCGGCAGCTGGCCCGGATCACCGGCGCCGCGCCGTCCTCGGAGGGGCCGTTCGTGCGGCGCACGCTGCGGCACGCCGACCTCACCGAGTGGGTGGACAAGCTCGCCCGGATGCCCGCCGCCGAGCGCGCCGCGCTGCCGGGCGTGTCCGAGCGGCGCGCCGAGCTGCTGCCCGCGGGCGCCGTCGTCGCGGACGCCGCGATGGACCTGTTCGGGCTGCGCGTCCTCGAAGTGTGCCCGTGGGCGCTGCGCGAGGGCGTCATCCTCCGCCGCCTCGACATGATCACCGGCTGACCCGGCCCCGGACCGTTCCAGCGAGGCCCGCCGCACGCCGCGGGCCTCGCCCGGTGGCGCGCGTGTCGGCCCCCGTGAAGCACATCGCACGGGGGTGGTGGGGCTCGGGTTCATCACTGGCCGCATCCGGACGCGTCACACCGGGCTACCTGCGTCCCTGTGACATAGAACTTTGCCGTTCTTTTGAATAACGCGACATGTCTTGACCGTGCGTGACCGGCCGGGTTGGACTGGAGATCGGAGACCGGGCGGAACCACGTTCATCGAGGGGTGCCATGTCGGGCGCGAACAGGATCTCCAGGCTGCCGTGCGGACGCTGGACGAAGTGGGCGGTCATCGTCCTCTGGGTGGTCGTCGTGGGCATCACGGCGCCGCTCGCGGCCAAGCTCGTCCACGTGCAGAAGAACGACGCGTCGTCGTGGCTGCCGAAGAACGCCGAGGCGACCGAGGTCTACAACCGGTCCAAGCCGTTCGTGGCGACCGACCAGTACCCCGCGGTCGTGGTGTACGAGCGCCGGGACGGCACGATCACCCAGGCCGACAGGGACAAGGCGACGGCCGACGCGGCCGCGCTGAAGGCGGTCACCGGCAAGCTGAAGGGCGAGGCGCGCAAGCCGATCGTCCCGTCCGTGCTGGGGCCGACGCCGTCCAAGGACGGGCACGCCCTGCAGACGATCGTGAACGTGAAGATCGGCACGTCCGGCTGGGACCTGCTCGGCGCCGGGGTGAAGGACTTCCGCAAGATCACCCAGCACGGGGACCCGCCCGGGCTGTCCGCGCACGTCACCGGCCCGGCCGGGTACGGCGGCGACTTCGGCAACGTGTTCAGCGGCTTCGACAAGACGCTGCTGCTGATCACCGCCGCGATCGTGATCCTGATCCTGCTCATCACCTACCGCAGCCCGATCCTGTGGATGATGCCGCTGCTCTGCGTGGTCTTCGCCCTGCAGGCCGCGCAGGGGGTGGTGTACCTGCTCGCCAAGCACGCCGGGCTGACCGTCAACGGGCAGTCCACGTTCATCCTGACCGTGCTGGTGTTCGGCGCGGGCACCGACTACGCGCTGCTGCTCGTCGCCCGCTACCGGGAGGAGCTGCGGCGGCACGAGGACCGGCACGAGGCGATGGCGATCGCGCTGCACCGGGCCGGACCGGCGATCATCGCGAGCGGCACCACGGTCGCGATCAGCATGCTGGTGCTGCTCGCCGCCGAGCTGAACTCGACCAAGAGCATGGGCCCGGTGATGGCCGTCGGCGTGGGTGTCGCGCTGCTCGCCGAGGTCACGCTGCTGCCCGCGGTCCTGGTCGCGCTCGGCCGCTGGGTGTTCTGGCCGGTCCGTCCGAAGTACGGCACGCCCGAGCCGACCGAGCGCGGCCTGTGGGCCCGCGTCGGGACGCGGATCTCGGTGCGCCCGCGCATCACCTGGATCGGCACGGCGGTCGTCCTGGCCGTCCTGTCCTGCGGGCTGCTCTGGCTGCACACCGGGCCGGTCGCCAACAAGGACGCGTTCAGCGCCGGCAAGCCCGACTCGGTCACCGGCGAGGAGGCGCTGACCCGGCACTTCCCGGCCGGCACCGGCTCGCCGCTGGTGATCGTCGCGAACGCGGCGCAGCAGCCGCAGGTGCAGGCGGCCGCCGCGCAGGTGCCGGGCGTCGTCAACGTCCACCAGGTCGGAGCGGCCAAGGGCGGCCTCGCCTACATGGAGGGCACGCTCACGGCCCGTTCCGACAGCGGCGCCGCGTTCACGGCGCTCAACCGGACCCGGACGGCCGTGCACGACGTGAAGGGCGCGGACGCGAAGGTCGGCGGCGGATCGGCGTTCACCTACGACGTCAGCAAGGCGTCCCGGCACGACCAGTGGCTCGTCATCCCGATCGTCCTGGTGGTCGTGGTCGCCATCCTCATGGCGCTGCTGCGGGCCGTCGTCGCGCCGGTGCTGCTGGTGCTGACGGTCGTGCTGTCCTACACGGCGGCGCTCGGCGTGAGCGCGGTCCTGTTCAAGTTCGCCTTCGGGTTCGCCGGGGTGGACCAGTCGTTCCCGCTATGGACGTTCGTCTTCCTGGTGGCGCTCGGTACCGACTACAACATCTTCCTCATGACGCGCGTGCACGAGGAGGCCAAGCGGCACGGCACGCAGCGCGGCGCGCTCATCGGCCTGTCCGCGACCGGCGGCGTGATCACCTCGGCGGGCGCGGTGCTCGCCGGGACGTTCGCGGCGCTCGGCTCGCTGCCGCTGGTGTTCGTCACCGCGCTCGGCTTCACCGTCGCGTTCGGCGTCCTGCTGGACACCTTCATCGTCCGGTCGGTGCTGGTCACGGCGCTGAACCTGGACGTCGGCCGGCTCATGTGGTGGCCGAGCCGGCTGGCGCGCCCGGCCGAGGTCACCAGGCCGGATGAGCGAGAGACGACCCCTGCGGGCTGATCCTGCGCATGTCGTACCCGTTCTCGCGCACCGCCCAGACCGTTGGCGACGCGTAGGTCCCGCGAGTGAAGGCGACCCACTTGCCGTCGCGGGACCACACCGGGTCCATCTCGTGCTCGCCGGTGCGGCTGAGGACCTGCGCGTTCGCGCCGTTGGAGGCCGCGATCCAGATCTGGCCGGACGGGTAGGCGCCGCGCGTGAAGACGATGCGCCTGCCGTCCGGTGACCAGGCGGGATCGACGGACGGCTCCGTCCCGTTGGTGATCTGCACCCACTGCTCGGGCCGGTCGGGTTTGATCACGTAGATCTGCTCGGCGCCGGACCGCTTGGACCAGAACGCCAGGTACCCGGTGGACGACCACGCCGGGTCGTCCTTGGCGTAGCCGTCCGTCGTGAGCTGGGCGGCCTTGCCGCCGGAGGCCGGAATTGTGTAGAGCTGCGTGACGCCGTTGTCGTCCTTGCCTATGTAGGCGAGCTGGCGGCCGTCCGGTGACCAGGCGACGCGTCCGCCGGTGATCTTGTCGGTGACCTTGGCCTCACCGCCGCCGGCCGCATTGGCCGTCCAGACCTCGTAGCCGCTGCCCGTCTTGCGGGTGAAGGCGAACTTCGTGTGGTCGGGCGAGTATTCGGGCAGCATGTCGCAGCTTCCCGACGTCACTCCCGCGACGGACGAACCCATGGACGTCGAGTACCGGGCGATCCGGGCGTGGCAGCTCTGCGGCCAGCCGGGCGCGGTGTCCTGCCGGACGAGCATCGCGTCACCCGGGAGGCCCGCCGTGTTCGCCGCCGCGGCCGGGCCGCCGGACGGCCCGTACGGCCCGTTGGTGCCGGACGAGTTGGTCTTGGTCCCGTGCATCGAGTTCACGAGCAGCGCGCCGCCTCCGCCCGCGGCCACGACCGCCGCGACTCCGGCCGCTACCAGGATGGGCGTCCGGCGGCTTTTCGGACGTTCGTGCCGTCCGGGCTCGGTCCATGGGATGACGCCCGGGCCCGTGTTGGCGGGCGGCGCCGGCGCGCCGTGCTGGTGGGCCGCCGCGGGCGGCGCTTGCGCGCCGTGCTGGTGGGCCGCTGCAGGCGGCGCTTGCGCGCCATGCTGCTGGAACGCCGCGGGCAGTGGCGGCGGGCTTTGCTGGTGGGCGGCTGCGGCCTGTGGGTGGGCCGCCGCGGCTTCGGTGGGCGGGTGCGTGTTGCCGTTCGCCGGACGCGCGGGCGGCTCGTTCGGGACGTCCTCGGTGTACCCGGGCCCCGCCGGGGTGGGGGCGGGGGTGGGGGCTGGGACCATCCGGACGTCTCCGGACGGGCCCGGCGGAACCGGTTCGTTCCAGGCCTCGTTCAGCGTCGTCGACACGGCCGCGTCGGACGCGCCGCCGACCAGCCCGAGCAGCAGCTCCTGCGCGCTCGGCCGGTGCTTCGGCTCCTTGGCGAGCGCGCGCCGGACCAGCCCGGCCAGCGGCTGGGTGGTGAGCGCGGTCAGGTCCGGCTCGCCGTGCAGCGACCGGGCGATCATGATCTCGAACGAGCCCTGCCCGAAGGGGTTGTGCCCGCTGGCGGCGTAGGCGACCAGGCAGCCCCAGGCGAACACGTCCACCGCCGGGGTCACCTCGTGCGCGAGGACCTGCTCGGGCGCGATGTAACCGGGCGTGCCGACGACCTGGCCGGTGCGGGTGTGCGAGACCGCGACGTCCAGCGCGCGGGCGATACCGAAGTCGATCACGCGCGGGCCGGTGATCGACAGCAGCACGTTGCTCGGCTTGAGGTCGCGGTGCACCAGCCCGGACGAGTGGATCGCGACCAGCGCGGCGGCCACCCCGACCGCGACGCCGTGCAGCATGCCGGGGCTGAGCGGGCCGCTCCGGTTCATGTGCTGGAGCAGCGACGGGCCCTCGATGTACTCGGTGACCAGGTACGCCAGGCCGAGGTCGCGGCCGTGCTCCAGCACCTGCGCGGTGCAGAACGAGGCGACCCGCTCGGCGTTGACGGCCTCGTCGTGGAAGCGGGCGAGGAACGCCGGGTCGCCGGCGAGCTCCGGCCGGACGACCTTGACCGCGACGCGGCGGCCGTCCCCGCCGTCCTCGGCCGGGGCGCGGCCCAGGTAGACCGCGCCCATCCCGCCCTCGCCGATCTTGGACTCGATCCGGTACGCGCCGACGCGCACCGGGTCGTCCGGTCCCAGCGGCCGCCCCGCCATGGTCATCACCCTGTGTCCCTCAACCGCGCCCGCCCCCGCGGACTCCCCCGACCGTCACACGATGACAGAGCCCCGACTGGTAGGGCCAGAGCCAAGTGCAGGCCAAGTGGAGGTAAAGCGGAAAGGGGACTGGGGCAAACCTCGTTCATGGCTGTCCGGATGCCCTCCCGCGGCGGCGATCGCCGCCATAGCCTGCCGATCTGTCTGATTCGTCGGAATTATTCGGTGGGGGTGGCGTGCGACCGGCGCGATGGCGTGGGGCCGCGGCCGCGCTCGCGGCGGGCCTGCTGCTGGGCGCGGCGTCGGGATGCGGTGGCGACGACCGCTGGGCCCGCCCGACCGCGTCCGACACGACCCAGCCGCACGCCGTGGACGTCGCGTCCGTGCCCGGGCTGGAGACGGTCGCCCGTAGCGAGGAGGACGCGCGGCACCGCCTCTACACCGCCTACCCGGCCGTGCCCGGCGCGCGGCCGCTGACCGAGCGGCTCGCCGAGGCCGTGGACGAGCTGGCCGCCCCCTACAGACGCGCGGCGGCGAGCGCCCTCGCCGCCGCGCCCGGCACGTCTGCCGCGCCCGGCGCGTCCGTCCCGGAACTGAACGTGCAGTGGACGCTGACCGCCGCGTCCGGGGACATCGTCGGCGTCCGGCTCACCGGGTGGAGTTCGCAGGGCGCGGACGCGGGCGAGTCGCGCCGCACGTACTGGTACGACGGCCGTACCGGACAGGCGGTCGGGTCGGACGGCCTGGTGGACGGCCCGTCTGGCCTGAAACGCCTGGCCGATCTCGTGCGCGCGCGCATCGTGGCGAAGGCCGACCCCGCCCGCGTCACCCCGACCCCTGAGACCTTCGCGTCCATGGCGTTCAACGACGACGGCGACCTGGTCGTGGAGTTCAGCGACCACTCGGTTGCCCCGGCCGCGCCCGGCCGCGTCGCGGTGGCGCTGCCCGCGTCCGCGTTCGAGCCGTTGCTGTCGGACTTCGGCCGCCGCGCCCGCGCCGCGTCCCTCACACCGCGGCCCCGGCTCGCGCTCGGCGCGGACGCTCCCGGGCCGGGTGGGCCGGAGGGTGCGCGCACGCCCGCCGACGCTCCCAACTGCGCTGTCGCGAAATGCGTGGCGCTGACCTTCGACGACGGTCCCGGCCCCGACACGCCCCGCCTGCTGGACGAGCTGAACCGCGCGGGCGTACGAGTGACGTTCTTCGTGGTTGGGACGAACGCCGCCGCCTATCCGGAACTGGTCCGCCGCGAGGCCGCGGAGGGGCACGAGATCGGCGACCACTCGCAGGACCACCGCGACCTGACCCGGCTTCCGCCGATCCAGGTGCACGCGCAGATCCAGGAGACGCAGGACGTCCTCCGGCAGATCACCGGCCAGGCGCCGGTGCTGCTGCGGCCGCCTTACGGCGCGTCCAACGGGGTCGTCTCGGACGTCGCGCGCTCGCTCGGGCTCGTCCAGGCGCTGTGGAACGCCGACACCCTGGACTGGCGCGACCGGGACGCCTCGGCCGTCGCCGACCGCGCCGTGGCGGGCGCGCGCCCGGGCGGGGTGGTCCTCATGCACGACATCTACGGGACGACCGTGGACGCCGTGCCGCAGATCATCGCGCGTCTGAAGGCCCAGGGGTACACGCCGGCGACCGTGTCCGACCTGCTCGCCGCCCGGCACGTCCGTCCGGGGGAGCGCTTCTCCGGCGGCTGACCCGGCGGGTGGCCCGGCTCGGCGTCAGTGGAAGTCGCGGGAGCGGACGCGGCCCGGGACGGGCAGCCTGCGGAGCCGGGTCGCGCGGACGTTGGCGACGCCGTCCACGCGTTCGAGCCGCCCGTTGACCAGCAGGGCCTGGGAGTCCACGGCCAGGGCGCGGTGCCGGGCGAACACCGGCGGCGGGCAGACCACGTTGATCACGCCGGTCTCGTCCTCCAGCGTCATGAACACCATGCCGCCCGCCGTAGGGGGCCGCTGCCGGTGCGTCACGAGCCCCGCGACGACCACGTTCGTGTCGCCGGGCCGCTCGGTCAGGCTCGCGGACGAGAGCGCGCCGAGTTCGTCGAGCGCCTCGCGCACGTGCGTCATGGGATGGGTGTGCGCGATGCCGGTCGCCCAGAGGTCGGCGAGCGTCTCCTCGATCGGCGTCATCGCGGGCAGGGGAGGCGCGACGGTCCCTGGCGTGACCCCTTCCATGGCGTTCTGGCTGTTCCCTGCGAGCGCGCCCGCCGCCCATAGCGCCTCGCGGCGGGACAAGCCGAAACACCCGAACGCGCCTGCCGTCGCCAGTGCCTCTAGCGCCGCCGCCGAAAGTGTGACGCGGCGTGCGAGGTCTTCCATGTCCCGGTAGGGACGTCCGGCTGCGATGGCCTCGGCCGTAGCGGTGCCCAGATCGCGGACGCTGGCCAGACCGACCCGGATGGCGGGCTGTGGGGTGGACGGCGCGTGCTTGTGCGCGCGCGTGGGTGCGACGGGCTCTTCGAGGGTCGTGTGCAGGTCGCTGGCATTGACGTCCACGCCGCGAACGGTGATGCCGTGCCGTTTCGCGTCGGCCAGTAGTGAGTTCGTGCTGTAGAAGCCCATCGGCTGGTTGCGGATGATGGCGGCCGTGAACGCGGCCGGATGGTGCCGTTTCAGGTACGCGCTCGCGTACACGAGGTGGGCGAAGCTCTGGGCGTGCGATTCGGGGAAGCCATAGCCGGTGAAGCCGAGGATCTTCTGGTAGACGTCTTCGGCGATGTCGTCCGGGATTCCGCGCTCGGCCATCCCGCGCATGAGGCGTTCGCGGAGCCGCTCGACGCGTTCGGGTGCGCGCTTGGAACCCATCGCCTGCCGTAGCTGATCGGCTTCGGCGGGTGTGAATCCGGCGCACGCTATGGCCAGCTCCATCATCTGCTCCTGGAACAGCGGAACGCCTAGCGTGCGTGCGAGCGCGCCCTCCATCAGCGGGTGCGGACACGTGGGCGGCTCAAGTCCCTTACGCCTCCGCAGGTACGGATGGACCGAGCCGCCCTGGATCGGCCCTGGCCGGATGAGCGACACCTGCACGACCAGGTCGTAGAAGCGACGCGGGCGCAGGCGCGGGAGCGCGGACATCTGCGCGCGCGACTCGACCTGGAAGACCCCGACCGTGTCCGCGTCGCAGAGCATGTCGTAGACGTCGGAGTCTTCCGGTGGCATGGATTGCAGGCCGTAGCTTTGGCCGTAGTGCTCGCGCACGAGGTCGAAGCAGTCGTGCAGGGCCGCCAGCATGCCCAGGCCCAGCAGGTCGAACTTCACCAGCCCGGCCGCCGCGCAATCGTCCTTGTCCCATTGCAGGACGCTGCGCTTCTCCATCGATGCCCACTCGATGGGGCAGACCTCGCCCACGGGACGGTCGGCGATGACCATGCCACCGGAGTGGATGCCGAGGTGGCGTGGCAGCTTGAGCATCCGGTGCGCAAGGTCGCGGACAGGTTCCGGCACCTGCGTCTCCGAACCGACCGGCTCGCGCGGGTCGATGCCACGGGACCACGCGTCCTGCTGGCCGGGGGAGTGGCCGAGGGCACGTGCCGCGTCCCGGACGGCCATCCGCGGCCGGTAGCTGATGACGTTCGCGACCTGTGCCGTGCACGCGCGCCCGTACTTGTCGTAGACGTACTGGATGACCTCTTCGCGGCGGCGATGCTCGATGTCGAGGTCGATGTCGGGTGGGCCGTCGCGTCCGGGTGAGAGGAAACGCTCGAACAGCAGGCCGTGCCTCACGGCGTCCACCCCGGTGATACCGAGCGCGTAGCAAACGGCCGAGTTCGCTGCGGAACCCCGTCCCTGGCACAGGATGTTCTCTTGCTCGCAGAACGCCACGATGTCGCGGACGATCAGGAAGTAGCCGGGGAAACCCAGGCCCTCGATGATGTCGAGCTCTTTCGCGATCTGCGCGTAGGCGCCGGGCATGTTCTCGTTGTCGGGCGGGCCGTAACGTTCCAGAGCGCCCTGCGCGACCAGTCTCCGTAGGTGGCTGGCTTCCGTTTCGCCTTCTTCGAGGGGCCAGTCAGGCAGCTTGGGGGCGACCACGGAAAAGTCGAACTCGCACTCCGCGCCCAGGGCGACCGTCCGTTCGAAGACGCCCGGGAAGCGGGCCAGGCGCGCGGCCATCTCCACGCCACTGCGCAGGTGCGCCGTCCCGCTCGCGGGAAGCCAGCCGACCATGTCGTCCAGTGCGCGGCGCGCCCTGACGGCCGCCATCGTCTCGGCTAGGCGGGCTTCGGCTCCGGGCGCGGCGAAGTGCACGTTGTTGGACGCCACCACCTGTGCGCCGACCTCCTGCGCGAGCGCGAAGAGCGCGTCGTTGCGGACGTCGTCGCCGGGCTGGTCGTGGTCGATCAGCTCGACGAAGACGTTCTCCCGCCCGAACATCCCGATCATGCGCCGGAGCTCCCGCGCGGCCGCCTCGGGACCGCCCTCGGCGAGCGCCGCCGGAACCGGGCCCTTGCGGCATCCGGTGAGCACGGCCCAGCTGCCCTCGTGCGCGTGCGCGAGATCTTCCAGGTCGTAGACCGGCCGTCCCTTCTGGCCGCCTTCGAGCTGCGCCGTCGTGATGGCCGAGCACAGCTTCGCGTAGCCGGACGGGTCGCGCGCGAGCACGAGCAGGTGCCGTCCGGCGGGATCGGTCTCTCCTGCGCGCGGGGTCTCGATGTCCAGGCTCAGCTCGGCCCCGAAGACGGTCTTGATGCCCGCTTCACGGGCGGCCTGGGAGAACCGCACGACCCCGTACATCCCGTCGTGATCGGTTACGGCCATCGTCCCTACGCCCAGGCGCGTGGCCTCCTCCACGAGCCGCGTCGGATCGCTGGCCCCGTCCAGGAAGCTGAACGAGGTGTGGCAGTGCAGCTCGGCCCACTCGATCCCCGGCTTCTCCGGCCCTGACGGCTTCGGCGGGGGCTTTTTCTTCTCCTCGCGCGGGGCCGGGCGCGCGCCGCCGTTCCAGGTGAGCCGTTTCTCCAGCTCGGACCACGGGACGGGCGGGTTGAACCAGTTACTCATAGGCCGCCTCCACGTGCCAGCGGCCGCCCTCGACGGCCAGCAGGTACGCGGCGCCCGCGGCCGTCGTGACCTGGAACCGCGCGCGGCGGCGGGCCCGCTCGGGCTCCCACCAGCGCTCGGCGACCGGCCAGGGACCGGTCCAGCCCGTCACGGCCTCGGAGCGGGCCTCGCCGACCGCGACCCATGCCGGAGGTGCCGAGACCGCGCAACGCGCCGACACGCGCACCTCAGCGCCGTCCGGGCCGGTCACGGCGGCGGGCAGGGGCTCGGCCGGGACGACGGCGGGCGCGGGTGCGGGGACGCGGCCGGGCCACGGGCCGTCCGGGATCTCGCGCGGCGGCAGGTCGCCGACCGGGACCTTGATCACCTGCTCGCCGGGCCCGCGGCCGTCCACCAGCAGCGGGCGCGCGACGCCGCCGTGCCCCAGGAGCGCCTGGATCCGGTCGGTGGCGCGCGAGACGCGCTCGTCCACGCCGCTCTGCCCCCACAGCGCGTCCTGGCTGCCTACCGCGGGCACGAGCTGGTCGGGGGTGAGCTCCAGCCAGACCACGCCGCCCCACACGGCGTCCTCGTCATGGCCAGGCGCGTCGGTGCGCCATGCCGAAAGCTGCCAGCGGACGCGTTCGGCTACAGCGAGCGTCGAGAGCGACCCGTCGTGCCGCCAGAGCCGCTGCAGGACGTGGCCGTCCGCCAGGCCGATCTCGACCGACAGCCGCACGCACTCGCGGCCCTGCTCGGCGAGCGTCTCGTGCAGCTCGGCCGCCAGCCGCTTGGCGGCGAAGGTCACCTCCTCGGACTGGGCGGGCGGGTCGAAGTCGGCGCGGACGGTCAGGTCGGCCGAGGCGGCGGTCGGCGCGACCGGACGGGGCGGCTCACCGCGCGCCAGCCGGTGCGCGAGCGCGCCGTCCGCGCCGAACCGGCCCGCGACGTGCCCGGCGGGCAGCGCCGCGAAGTCGCCGAGCGTGCGGATGCCGAGCCGGCCGAGCAGGTCGGCCAGCTCGGGACGGTCCAGGACCGACATCGAGTAGGGCGCGAGGAACGCGGCCGCGCCGCCGGGCGGGACGACCACGCCGCCTTGCACGCGCGCGGCCAGCTCGGCCGCGAACAGGCCGTCCGCGACGCCCACGCCGCAGTCGAAGCCCGCCTCGACCACCGCGTCCTGGAGCAGGACGCGGGCCGCCTCCTCGCCGCCGTAGAACGTCGCCGGGCCCCTGGCCGGAACCGCGCAAAGACCCGGCCGGACGACCTCGACCCTGGGCGTCAGCTCGCTGACGGCCGCCGCGACCGCGAGGAACATGCGGCCTTCGGCGTCGAAGTCGCGCGGGCGCACGAGGAGGTCAGGGCAGCGCCGCTGCGCGTCGCGGACGCGCTGCCCTCGCTTGACGCCTTCGGCCCGTGCGGCCGAGGTGCAGGCCGCGATCCGGCCTCCGTCCACCACGGCCCCGGGCACGGACGCCTCGATGCCGACCGCCGTCGCGGGCCAGTCCGGGCACCACACCACCAGGACCCGGCTCATGACGCGGTACTCCTGGCATCGGGCCCGCTCCTGACGTCGGGCCCGCTCCTGACGTCGGGCCCGCTCCTGGCATCGGGCATGCTCCTGACACCGGGCACGACCTCCAGCACAGGACGGCCGCTCGTGCGGGCGCGCGGGGCCTCGGCCGGTTCGACCTTGCCTTCGGCGTTGGGCAGCCACAGCCATTCGCGGCGTCCGGCTCCCGGAGCGTCATGGCCTTGCGCGACCACGTGCGCACGACGTCCGCCCAGGACGCCGTGGCCATCGCCCAGGCCCTCCCATTCGGATTCGGTCACGGCGAGCTTCAGCCTTATGCCCGGCCAGGTCTGCACAGCGGGACCGGTCAGCGTGAGAACGCTCCCGTGCTTGCGAGCGAGGGCCGTCAGGCGCCGGACGACCGCGGGCGCGGGACGCTCGGGCGGCCTCACCAGGACCAGGCTCACGGCTTCCACCAGCGCCGCGACGACATCGGGCCAGCGCTCAGCCGGATCGTCCACCAGGAGCAGGCGGCGCGGGTCGGCGCCCATGCCGCACGCGGCGAGCACCCCGAACTCGGGGACGCCGACGACCGCGCTCCACCCGTTCGCCGGCGCGCTTTCGGCCTGCGGACCGGCGTCGGCGGACGCTCCGGCGACCAGGGCGACGCCCAGCGAGGCCGCTCCGGAGCCGTCCAGTCCGACGACCGAACCCGCCCGGAGCCCGCCGGGCAGGAGCGTCCGCAGCGCGGGCAGCACCGGCACCCCTTGCCCGCCCTGCGCGCCCGCGCGGACGAGCTGGTCCCGCAGCGCGGCATGCGGCGGGAGACTGGGGGCCGCCGACGCGTCCGCCACGGTTCCTCCCCTGCGCTCGCCACCTCGTCAATGTCGAACACGAGTTCGACTGTTGTCAAGTTACCCCAGGTCAGAAGTTGTTCGGGAGGGGCCGGATAGAGTGCCGGGAATGAAGATCGAATGTGCTGTGATCGACGATTTCCAGGGCGTTGCGGAGTCTTCGGCGGACTGGTCCCGCCTTGCGCCGAACGTGGACGTCCGGTTCCTGCACGCGCACGAGCCCGACCCCGCGCGGCTCGCCGAGCAGATCGGCGACTGCGAGATCGTGGTGGCGATGCGCGAGCGCACGCCCTTCCGGGAGGACCTGCTCTCGCGGCTGCCGAAGCTGCGCCTGTTGGTCACCAGCGGCATGCGGAACGCCTCGATCGACCTGGCGGCGGCCGAGCGGCACGGCGTGACGGTGTGCGGCACGGCCAGCGCCACCCACCCGACCGTCGAGCTGACCTGGGCCCTGCTGCTGGGGCTGGCCCGCCACCTGGTCACCGAGAACACCGCGCTGCGGACCGGCGGCCCGTGGCAGCAGACGCTCGGCACCGACCTCTTCGGACGGCGGCTGGGCGTGGTCGGGCTCGGCCGCATCGGCACCCAGGTGGCCCGGGTCGGCGCCGCCTTCGGCATGGACGTGGTCGCCTGGAGCCCGAACCTCACCGCCGAGCGCGCGGCCGAGGCCGGGGCGCGCCGCCTGGACACCCTGGACGAGCTGCTGGAGACCAGCGATTTCGTGACCGTCCACGTGAAGCCGAACGACGGCACGCGCGGGCTCCTGGGCGCGCGGGAACTGGAGCTGATGCGCCCCTCGGCGTACCTGATCAACACGTCCCGGTCGTCCATCGTGGACCAGGACGCGCTCGCCGCCGCGTTGCGCGAGGGCGGTATCGCGGGCGCAGGAGTGGACGTCTACGACATCGAGCCGCTCCCCGAGGGCCACGGGTACCGGACGCTGCCGAACCTCCTGGCCACGCCCCACCTCGGCTATGTCACCCGGGATAACTACCGGGGGTACTTCTCTGAGGCCGTTGAAGACATCGAGGCGTTCCTCGCGGGCGCGCCCGTGCGCGTCCTGACCCCATGAGCATGGCGGCCGCCAGGAGTTGAGTGGCGGCGGCCAGCGCGAGGGCGAGCGTCAGGGGAAGGGCGCCCGCCAGCGCCGCTCCCACGGCCCCCGCGGTGATTTTCAGGCTCGCGCCGGTGGTGAACACCTGCCCGCGCAGCCGGACCGGCGCCTCCCGGTGCCGGATGTCGAACACCGCCGCCAGTTGCGGGCCCTCGCCCGCCCCCGCGAGGACCGCCGCCACGACCAGCACGGCCGCGTTGGGCGCGAAGGCGAGCATGGCCAGCCCAACGGCGATGCACAGGGCGGACAGGGCGAACACGCTCTCCGGGCCGCGTTTCGGTGGCCACCGTGCCGAAATGGTGGCGGTGGCCATCGCGCCGGCGGCGAGCAGCGACAGCAGCAGGCCGCCGTGCCCGGCCCCACCGAGGTGGCGTTCGCCGAGAGGCGGACACGACACGATCAGCATCCCGGTGCCGAGGAACGCGACCATCGACGCCGCCGTGACCCGCCGCAACCCGGGCGCGCGCACGATGGCGGAGAAACCGGCTCTGAGGTCGGCGGTGAAGGACGTGGCCGTAGCGCGCGGCTCCTGGCGGGGGAGTGCCAGCGCGGCCGGGACGGCCAGGACCAGCATTCCGATGGTCGCCGCCATGGCCCAGTAGGCATCGATCCCGGTGATGAGCCCCGCGGCCGCCGGGCCTGCCAGCGCGGCCACGTTGTAGGTCGCCGCGTCCAGGGAGTGGCCGCGCGCCAGGTGTTTCTCGGGAAGGACGTCTGCCAGCCGTGCCGTCCAGGCGCCTGAGAGCGAAGGGGCCAGAAGACCGGTGACGAGAGCCGCTGCTATGGCCAGGGCCAGATGTCCTAGGAGCGCCGTCACCAGCGCTAGGCCCGCCGCATACGCCGCTAGGGCGAGGGCAAGGAGCCTTCCGGGACGCGTGGCGCGGTCCATGAGCGTGCCGAGCAGCGGCCCGCCCACCGCGGACGCCACCGTGAGAGCGGCGAACAGCAGCGACGCCGGACGCTCCGACCCCAGCACCGCCATGCCGAGCAGCAGCAGCGCCGGAGCCGACATCTCGTCCGCCGTGCGCGCGCTGAGCGCCCCGGTGAAGTAGGCCGCCGCGGCCCCATAACGGGCAAACATGCCCTAGGCCTAACACAACACCGCGGCCGACTCGGGAGATTATTGGGCCATGACGGCAGATATCGCTCCCGTTGCGTGGACCGGCGGCGCCCTGCGCCTCGTCGACCAGACCCTCCTGCCCGCGCGCCTGGAGTACCGGGACATCGTCGAGGTGGACGAGCTGGTCGACGCGATCCGGCGGCTCGTCGTGCGCGGCGCGCCCGCTCTGGGCGTCGCGGGCGCCTTCGGGGTGGTCCTGGCGGTGCGGCAGGGCGTCCGGGAGGGGTGGGACGCGTCTGCCCTGGAATCCGCGATCTCGCGTATCCGCGAGGCCCGTCCAACGGCGGTCAACCTCGCGGCAGGCGTCGACCGGGTTCGTCCACTGGTGGACAAGGGCGCTGACGCAGTCCTGACCGAAGCGGTGGCCCTGCTGGACGAGGAGGTCGAAGGAAATCGCACGATCGGACGGCACGGCGCCGATTGGCTGACCCGCCGCCTGGGCGACCGGCCGCTCCGACTGCTCACCCACTGCAATGCAGGTGCTTTGGCTACGGCAGGGTGGGGGACGGCCCTGGGAGTCGTTCGCGAACTGCATATCCGCAATCGCATGGACGTCGTCTATGTCGATGAGACCCGTCCGCTACTCCAGGGTTCCCGCCTCACGGCCTGGGAACTCGCCCAGGTGGGTGTGCCCTACTACGTCCAGCCGGATAGTGCTGCTGCCAGCACGATCCTGCGAGGTCTTGTAGACGCGGCGATCGTCGGGGCCGACCGCATAGCAGCAAATGGCGACACTGCCAACAAGGTCGGCACGTTGGGGGTCGCCCTGGCGTGCGCGGCCGCCGGCATCCCTTTCCTTGTCGCCGCCCCCTGGAGCACGATTGACCTGACCACTCCAGATGGCGCGGGCATCCCCATCGAGGAACGCCCGTCCGCCGAAGTCCTGGCCAGTACCGGCACCCCGGTGGTTCCTCCAGGCGCCCGCGCACACAACCCCGCCTTCGACGTCACTCCGGCCCGCCTGGTCACGGCCTTGGCGACCGAGACCGGCGTCATGGAAATCGCGGCGGGAAGGACACCGTCCCTGTCTCAGTGACCCTGTCTCGTTGACCCTCCTTGAAGGGATTCCCCCATGGCTCTGACGGTCGCGGTAACCGGACCGACCGGCGAGATAGGAATGGCGGCGGTTCGCGCCCTGGAGGCCGACGACCGCGTGGACCGGGTGCTGGGCATGGCCCGCCGTCCGTTCGACCCCGCCGACCACGGCTGGCGCAAGACCGAGTACCGCCAGGGTGACATCCTCGACCGCGCGGCCGTGGACGCCCTGGTCGCCTCGGCCGATGTGGTCGTCCACCTCGCCTACATCATTCTCGGCTCGCGTGGGGAGAGCGAACGCGTCAATCTGGCCGGCAGCCGCAATGTCTTCGCCGCCACGGTCGCGGCTGAACGTCCGGGCCGCCTCGTCTACACGTCGTCGGTGGCGGCCTACGGTTACCACAAGGACAACGCCATACCGCTTACGGAGGAAGCGCTTCCGCGAGGCTCGTCCGAGCACTACTACTCGGCGCAGAAGGCCGCCTGCGAGAAGGTTCTACGCGAGCTGACCGATGACGCGGATCTGGACGTCTACGTCCTGCGCCCGAGCATTGTCGCAGGGCCCGAGGCCACGATCCTGCTGAGAAACCTCCCTTGGGAGAAACTGGGCGACAGCCTGCCAGAGCCAGTACGACGGTTCCTGGGCGCGGTTCCAGGGGTGCGGCCGTTTCTCCCTGATCCTGGTTTGCATTTCCAGCTCGTCCACCACGATGACGTGGCTTCCGCTTTGGTGGCCGCGGTCTGCGGCCATGGGCCGCCAGGTGCCTACAACATCGCCGGCGACGGTGACATCTCCGTCCGGGACCTGGCCCGTGCCATAGGCGCCTATGCGGTCCCGGTCCCGCCGGAGGTCGTCTCTTTGACATCCGAGCTGGTCGACCTGCTGCCCTATGTCCCGTCGCAGGCCGAATGGATTCACGCCGTTCGCCATCCCATGCTCATGGACACGTCCAAGGCCCGTCGTGAACTGCACTGGAAGCCCCGCCACACAGCTCTGGAAACGCTGGAAGCGATGGTCGAAGGAGGGGACTGAGGCGCGCAAGGCCCCGCCCCCTCCTTCGGATATCAGCGGCTTGTTGAGAAGGCGTAGACCGTCGTCGAGGTGAACGTCTGCCCAGGACGCAGGACCGTGGACGGGAAGTTCGGGTGGTTGGGGGAGTCGGGGAAGTGCTGCGTCTCCAGCGCCAGCGCGTCCCCTTGCCGGTACGCGTGGCCGCTCGTGCCCACGAGGGTGCCGTCCAGGAAGTTGCCCGTGTAGAGCTGGACGCCGGGTTGCGTGGTGCTGAGCCGTAGGACGCGCCCGGAGCGCGGCTCGGTGACCGTGGCCGCCAGGACGAGTTCGCCTGGCCGGTGCTGGTTCAGTACGAAGTTGTGGTCGTAGCCATGGCCGATGAGGAGCTGCGGGTCGTTGTCGCGGATGCGCTCACCGATGGTGTGCGGGCGCGTGAAGTCGAAGGGGGTTCCCTTGACCGACGCGAGCTTTCCGGTAGGGATCTGCGTGCTGTCGGTGGGAGTGAAGCGCGCGGCGTTCACCTGGAGCCGGTGCCCGTAGGCGTCGCCCGTGCCCTCCCCAGCGAGGTTGAAGTACGAGTGGTTCGTCAGGTTGACGATGGTGGCCTTGTCGGTCGCGGCCCGGTAGTCCAGCCGGAGCTGGTTCCCGGTGCCGAGCGTGTAGGTCACGGTCGTCGTGAGCGTCCCCGGGTAGCCTTCCTCGCCGTTCTTGCTGACGTAGGTGAGCCGTAGGCCCACGGTGCCCTTGCCCTTGACGACCGCGGCCTTCCACACCTTCGTGTTGAAGCCCTTGATACCGCCGTGCAGGCTGTTCGGCCCGTTGTTGACGGGCAGCTGGTACGTCTTGCCGTCCAGGCTGAACCGGCCCTTCGCTATGCGGTTCGCATAGCGTCCGATGAGCGCGCCGAAGTACGGGCCGCCGTTCTTGTCGACGTAGTCCTTCAGCGTGGCGAAGCCCAAGGCGACGTTGGCGTCGCGCCCCCTGCGGTCCGGGACGTCCAGCGTCTGGATGATGCCGCCGTAGGTCAGGATCCGGACGCGCATCCCGTGCGCGTTCCGGAGCGTGTAACGGTCCACCCGGGTTCCGTCGGCGAGCTTCCCGAACGCCTCCTTGCCGATGGACGGCCCGCTCCCGGCGTTCGCGGGGACCACCGCGATGAGCGTGGCCGTGCCGAGCAGAACGCTGCCTCCGATTGCGTACATGGACTTCATGGCCGTCCTTAGAGGGTGAGTGTCCGGGTGGCGGCTTGCAGGCTGGCGTAAAGGCGTGCCTCGTACGCCTGCGCGATGCCCGGGTCGTGCTGCAGGAACAGGGCGTCGTTCAGCCCCGGCAGTCGCTGCGTGGCATAGCCGGTGTCCGCGCCAGGCGCGTAGATCTGATGCCGGTACCAAGGCCGTGTCGGCAGCCCCGCGTGGGTGAGCAGGTCCCGTTCCGCGCGTATGAGGCGGTCGTTGAGACGGCGGAACGCGGCGGTGTCGCCCTTGCCCAGCGCCGCGTCGGCCTTGGCCTGGAGCACCTGCGCGGCCCGTTCCCACGCCTGCGCCTGCTTGACGTCACGCGACACGTCCACCACGACCTTGCCGAGCTTCTGCTTCTGCTGGGCCGTGAAATCGTTCAGGTAGCCCACGGTCTCGGTGGCGTACGGCTGGTAGCGCATCGCGATGACGTCGGCGTTGGCCAGGCGCAGCGTCGCGATGCCCGCGAGCCTGCTCATGGCCGCGTGGTACTCCCACGTCGGATCGCTGAAGTGCTCGGTCGAGTAGAAGTCGTCGCAGGCGCAGTGGTAGTTCCCGGACGATCCGGGGCTGCCCGCGCCGAGGTCCATGGCGGGCACCCCGTACCGCTGGAAGAACGCCTGGAAGTCCGAACCGCCGCCGATCCGGTCGATCGGGGTCTGCCCGTCGTTCTGCTGCTTCCAGGCGTCGTAGAGCGTGCCCTTGGTGCCGGGCCAGCGGACTTCCTTGGACGCGTCGATGATGCTCTGGTCGAGCGCGGGCGTCGCCGAGGGGCCGAACTCCGATCCGGCGGCGATGTCCATGTTCACGTAGGCGACCGCGTTGCGGAGCTGGCGCTCGTGGTCCTCGGCGTACTCGGTGCTGCCGTAGGTGCCGTACTCCTCGCCGTCCCAGGTGGCGAGGACGATCGTCCGGTTGGGGCGCCATCCTTGCTTGAGGAGCTTTCCGAGGGCGCGCCCCACCTGCAGCACGTTCTCTGTACCGGACAGGTTGTCGAGCGACCCGTACGTCCAGGCGTCATGGTGGCCGCCTAGGAGGACCTCTTGGTCAGGGCGCTTCGCTCCGGGGATGCGTACCGTCACGTCCCAGATGGGTGTCGTGATGAAGTTGCTCTGGATGTCCAGGTGGACGCGCGTGCCGCCAGGGCCGAAGCGGTAGGGGAAGGGTAGTCCGCCTTGCCATTCCTTCGGTACCTGGGCTCCGCTCAGCGCGCGCAGGAGCGGTTCGGCCGCGCCGTAGGAAATCGGCGTGGTCGGAATGAGCCCTTGCAGCATCGGCGCCTGCGAAGGCTTCAGCCTGCGGGCGTGCTTCGTCGAAGGCCATCCCGGCGTGAGCGGGTCTCCCGCGGCGTTCATGATCTGGGCGACGCTGCCGCGCTGGATGCCGTCCGCGGCTCGCCACGGGCCGTTCGGGTACACCGGTCCGCGTGTGAAGCCGTCGTTGGCGGGATCCGAGTAGATGATGACGGCCTTGGCGCCCGCCTTGGCGGCTTCGCGCGGCTTCACGCCCCGGAACACCTGCCCGTAGCGGACGAGCGCGATTTTGCCCTTCAGCGAGATGCCGTTCTTGGCCAGTAGCGCGAAATCCTGGGGACGGCCGTAGTTCGCGTAGACGACCTCGCCCTCGACGTTGCCGTTGGGCGAGAGCCCGTTGTAGCCGGGGATGACGTCGTCGTAGAACTTCTGCCAGGGCTGCTTCTTCTCCTTCACCGGCAGGACGCGCAGTTGCGGAGCGGTCATCTCGACACTGATGCGCTTGGGTCGCGACAGGTAGGTGTAGTAAGTCTTCACCTCCGGACGAAGGCCATAGGAACGCAGCTCGCGGACGATGCGTTCGACCCGTTGCCAGTCGCCGGTCGTCCCGGCGAGGGCGGGCTCCTCGGCGAGTTCGGCGTCGAGGCGCCGCGCGTTGGAGGCGGACGGGATCGCGCTGAACGCCTGCTCGTACGCGCGCTGCCAGGCCGACGACCTGGCGGTGAATCCGGGGATGGGGGCGGGGCTTCGGCCCGCCGCCGGTGCGGCGGCGACGAGCGGGACCGCGGTGGCGAGGCCTGCCGCGACGGCCAGGGTTCGGGAGCGGAACACCAGCGATACCTCCCGGTACTCGTGGTACGGGTGCGCCCGGACCGTACGTCGCGATCACTCAAAGATCTAGATCGTTCGCCGGATTTCGCCGGATGCGGCCATCCCGGCCGGAGCGTGGCCCTCGCCTAGACGAACGGCGAAGTTATCCCCAGAACGGGTTTCGGTTTCGGGCCGGGGGCGGGTCCGGAAGGATGGGTTCCGTGACGAACCAGGCGGCAGTTCCCCCCAAACCGGTGGTCCTTGAGGCGGTGCTCGAACGGATCACCTATGCCAACGACGACACCGGCTACACGGTCGCGCGCGTCGCCACCGAGAAGTCCGGCGGCGACCTGCTCACCGTCGTCGGCGCGCTGCTCGGCGCGCAGGTCGGCGAGAGCATCCGGATGACCGGCCGGTGGCGCTCGCACCCCAAGTACGGCCGGCAGTTCGAGGCCGACTCCTACACCACCGTGCTGCCCGCGACCGTGCAGGGCATCCGCCGCTACCTGGGCTCCGGCATGATCAAGGGGATCGGCCCGGTGATGGCCGACCGCATGGTCTCCCACTTCGGCACCGACATCCTGCGCGTGATCGAGGAGGAGCCCGCCCGGCTGGTCGAGGTGCACGGCCTCGGCAAGCGCCGCACCGCGCGCATCGCCGCCGCCTGGGAGGAGCAGAAGGCCATCAAGGAGGTGATGCTCTTCCTGCAGGGCGTCGGCGTCTCCACCTCCCTGGCCGTCCGCATCTACAAGCAGTACGGCGACGCGTCGATCGGCACCGTCCGCCGCGAGCCGTACCGGCTCGCCGCCGACGTCTGGGGCATCGGCTTCAGGACCGCCGACACCATCGCGCAGGCCGTCGGCATCCCGCACGACAGCCCCGAGCGCATCAAGGCCGGCCTCCAGTACACCCTGTCCGAGGCCGCCGACCAGGGCCACTGCTACCTGCCCGAGCCCAACCTCGTCACCGCCGCCGAGAAGATCCTCGACGTCCCGCGCGAGCTCATCGTCCCCGCCCTGGACGAGCTGGCCGCCGACGAGGGCGTCGTCCGCGAGCGTGTCAACGACGTGCCGGCCGTCTACCTCGTCCCGTTCCACCGGGCCGAGCGCTCGCTCGCGCGCGGCCTGCGCACCCTCCTCAACGTCCCGAAGGACCGCCTCTCCGCCTTCGCGAACGTCGATTGGACGAAGGCCCTGACCTGGCTGCGCGAACGCACCGGCACCGAGCTGGCCCCCGAGCAGGAGCAGGCCGTCCGGCTCGCGCTCACCGAGAAGGTCGCCGTCCTCACCGGCGGCCCGGGCTGCGGCAAGAGCTTCACCGTCCGCTCCGTCGTCGAGCTGGCCGCCGCCAAGAAGGCCAGGATCACCCTCGTCGCCCCGACCGGCCGCGCCGCCAAGCGGCTCGCCGAGCTGACCGGCCACGAGGCCGCCACCGTGCACCGGCTGCTCCAGCTCCAGCCGGGCGGCGACGCCAAGTTCGACCAGGACAACCCCCTCGACACCGATCTGGTCGTCGTCGACGAGTGCTCGATGGTCGACCTGATCCTGGCGAACAAGCTGGTCAAGGCCGTCCCGCCCGGCGCGCACCTGCTGCTGGTCGGCGACGTCGACCAGCTCCCGTCCGTCGGCGCCGGGGAGGTCCTCGCCGACCTGCTCGCCGCGGACGAGGCCGTCCCCCGCGTCCGGCTCACCAAGATCTTCCGCCAGGCGCAGCAGTCCGGCATCGTCGTCAACGCCCACCGCGTCAACGCCGGCGACCACCCGCACACCCGCGGCTACCCCGACTTCTTCCTGTTCCCCTGCGACGACTCCGAGGAGACCGCCGCCCTCACCGTGGACGTCGTCGTCAACCGCATCCCCGCCAAGTTCGACCTCGACGCCCGCCGCGACGTCCAGGTGCTCGCCCCCATGCACCGCGGCCCCGCCGGAGCGGGCGCGCTCAACAACCTCCTCCAGGACGCCCTGACCCCCCACCAGGACTCCGTTCCCGAACGCCGCTACGGCGGCCGCGTCTTCCGCCCCGGCGACAAGGTCACCCAGCTGCGCAACAACTACGACAAGGGCGAGGCGGGCGTCTTCAACGGCACGGTCGGCGTCGTCACCGCCGTCTCTCCCGAGGAGCACACCCTCACCGTCCGCACCGACGAGGACGAGGACATCGACTACTCCTTCGACGAACTCGACGAGCTGACCCACGCCTACGCCATCACCATCCACCGCAGCCAGGGCAGCGAGTACCCCGCCGTCGTCATCCCCCTGACCACCAGCTCATGGATGATGCTGCAACGCAACCTCCTCTACACCGCCATCACCCGGGCCAAGAAGCTCGTCGTCCTCACCGGCTCCCGCCGGGCCCTCGCCGCCGCCGTCCGCACCACCTCCGCCGGCCGCCGCCACACCGCCCTGGCCCACCGCCTCATCCACCTCCCGCCATGACCTGTGGGCGATGGCGTCGGGTGGGGTGGTGGTGAACTCGTGGAGGAGGGGTGCGATGGCGTCGGGGTACTCCAGCATGGGCGTGTGGCCGAGGCCGTCGAGTATCTCGACCCGTCCGTACGGGACGCGGCGGTAGCCCTCGGCTTTGGACGGTTGCCAGCGCAGTTCACGCGAGCCGAACACCACCAGCGTGGGGAGGCCGAGTTCGATGAGGCGGTCGGGCACCGAGCGCGGCCGGCAGAACGCGAACCCGGCCTGGAACGTCGCGGCGCAGCAGCGGTAGGTCACGCCGAGCATGTCCGCGACGATCGGTTCCGGGAGTTCCTGGCCCCTGAACTCCCTGCGCAACCCGGCGCGGACGAGCCCTTCGGTCCGTAGCCGCCAGAGCAGTCGTCCCACCAGGGGCGTAGAGAGGAGGAGATGGCTGAGACCGTCGCCGGTGAACCAGGACGACCGCGCCGGGGTCCCGATGAGCGCGATCGCCGAGACCAGATCGGGCCGCTGCTCCGCCAGCGCCGTGCCGACGAAGCCGCCGAACGAATGCCCGATGACGGTCGCGTTCCGTACCCCGATGCGGTCGAGCATGGCTGCGACCTCGCGTGCCTGCTCGGCGACTCCGTACCCGTCCACCGGTTTCGCGGACCGGCCGTGCCCGAGCAGGTCCACGCGTACCACGTGCCGGTCCCGCAACGCGGGCAGCACCCGGTCCCACCATGCGGTCGAGCCGAACATGCCGTGCAGGAGCACCACCGCGGGCGCGTCAGAAGGCCCGCTCTGCACGACGTTCAAGTCCCATCTCGGCGCGCTCACGCCGCCCTCCTCGGAGTCGTCGGCCGGATCCTCAACCGACCCGGGCGCCCGTGCCCGTGCCCGTGTCCGCGCCTGTGTCCGGGGTCGCGCTCGGGGCCGTGTCCGGCGCCGCGTCCAGGGTCGTGCCCGTGCCCGTGCCCGGGGCCGGGGTCGCGTTCGGGGCCTTGTCCGGCATCGCGTCCAGGTTCGTGTTCGGGGGCGGGGTGGGTGACGGGGTGGGGCGGTCGCGCCAGGCGCGTTCCCATTGGCGGGTCATGATGGGGTAGACGATGAGGTAGCGGAACGGCTTGATGAAGCCCATGTAGAGCCGTCCGAACGTGTCGTTCGGCTTGACGAGCGCCGCCATGTGCAGCTCGTAGTCGCCGTCGTCGCCCTGCACCCAGCTCAGGTGGCAGACGGTGTGGACGGTCTTGTTGGCCAGTTCCATCGCGTACTCGTTGCCGATCTCGTACACCCGCGTGAACGGGGTGCCGGTGACCGGGGCTCCGGCATCGTCCTGGCGCAGGTCGTCCGGGAGGCGCTCCACCAGGGAGCGGACGCGTCCGGCGAGGCCGGTCTTGGGCTTGTCCCAGCCGAGCAGGGCGCCGAGCTTCCAGCGCACCGCGAACAGGAAGCGCACCGCGGGGTGCTGCTTCGGGTTGTCCAGCCCGCCGAGGGCGTCCAGCGCGGCGATCATCTGCGGGAAGTCGTCCGGTCCGGCGCCGGGGGTGCGGTACGACCACACGTCCTCGACCAGGAAGTCCGGCGCGATCTCGTGGATCCGCCACGGCCGGTCGGTGTGGGCCTCAAGGGGAAGTCTCATGGGCGCTCTCCGTCTTCTGGCGTGGTTCGCTTTCTTCCGTCGTTATACGGGCCCGTATAACGACGAATCTAGACCTGTTATACGAGCCCGTACAACCAGGTCGGCGGTGAGGTGCGGCACAGTCTCCGGGCGGTCGGCGGGCCGCGGGCGACCGGGATCGGCGGGGGTGTTCCGCGCGGCTGGGACGGTGGCCGGGTGGGTATGTGCCGGTTGATCGGGGTGGATCTGGTGAGCGGACGCGGGGAGGCGACATGGGTGCGGGTGTCGAGGAGTGGGGCGGGGGGATCTGGGCGGCGGCCGATCTCGTCACGCCGATGGCCGTCCGGGTGGCGGCGACCCTGCGGCTGGCGGACCACATCGCAAGCGGCCGCGCGTCCGTCGAGGCGCTGGTCGAGGTGGTGGACGCCGACCAGGACGCCCTGCGGCGCGTGATGGAGCACCTGGTCGCGGTCGGGGTGTTCACGCGCTCGTCGGACGGCACGTTCGGCCTGACCAAGCTGGGCGAGCAGCTCCAGGACGACGACCCGCTCGGCGTCCGGCCCTGGCTGGACCTGGAGGGTGCGGTCGGACGCGCCGAGCTCTCGTTCGTCGAGCTGCTCCACACCGTCCGCACCGGCCGGCCCGCGTTCCCCCGGTTCTTCGGACGGCCGTTCTGGGAGGACCTGTCGGCCGACGCCAAGTTGGCGGCGTCCTTCGACGCCCTGATGGGGTCCCGCCTGGTGGCCGAGGCGCCGCTGGTGGCGGAGGCGTACCCGTGGGGATCACTCCGGCACGTGGTCGATGTGGGCGGCGGCAACGGGAGCATGCTCATCGCCATCCTGCGCGCTCACGAGGGCCTGCGCGGAACGGTCCTCGATCTGGAAGGCCCGGTGGCGCGCGCCCAGCAGGCGTTCGCTGCGGCAGGGCTGTCCGATCGCGCCGATGCGACGGTCGGGAGCTTCTTCGACGAACTCCCGGCGGGGGCCGGCGGCTACGTGCTCTCCGGCGTCCTGCACGACTGGGACGACCCGCAGGCGCTGAGCATCCTCCGCCGCTGCGCCGAAGCGGCGTCGGACACCGGCAAGGTGCTGGTCGTCGACCACCTCGGCGACCATCTGAGCGGCGTTTCGGACACCCAGGGCGACCTGCGCATGCTCTGCTACGTCCGCGGCCGGGAACGCGGCATCGACCAGCTGCGCGATCTGGCCGCCGAAGCCGGCCTCCGCGTCGGCCAGATCGCCCCGGCAGGCACCCGCTCGGTCATCGAGATGCTGCCGGCGCACTGATCACGCCGCTGCCGGTGGGCTGATCGGGCCGGCATCGTGGGCAACGACCGCGCCGCAGCGGCCGCCGCCGCCCGCGAAGAGTTCGACGGGGAGATCCTGGTCGCCGACGAGGGGCGGGAAGTCACGCTCGGCTAGCCCGGAACCTCGACCAGCCGGAAACCGGCGTCAGGTGGGGGAGCGGCGGCGGGCTCGGAAGGCGGCGACGTTGGTGCGGTTCGCGCAGGTTTCCGAGCAGTAGCGGCGGCGGCCCGCGCGGGAGGTGTCGGCGTAGACGCGGTCGCAGTCGGGGGCGGCGCAGACTCCGGTGCGTCCGATGCCGTAGGCGCAGACGAGTTCGGAGAGGTGCATCAGCGTCGTCGCGCGGAACCGGAGCGGGAGCTTCGCGGACGGCGGTGCGTGGTGGAGGTGCAGGCCGAGGCCGTCGTGGTCGGACAGGTGCGGGTGCGTCGGCGTCCGCTCCAGCAGCCCGTTGAGGACGGCGACGGCCGCGGGCAGCCCGGACGCCTCGAAGAACGGGCGCAGCTCGCGTCCCCAGGCGCGGAACTCGGCGGCGGTCGCCGGGTCGAAGTCCTGCCAGACGAACCCGTGGACGCGCAGGATGTCGCGCAGCGCGTTCGGGCCGTCGTCGCCGTCCGGGACGGTCACGGCGTTCACCAGCGCGACCGCGGCCGCCACGCCGTGGCTGCGGTATCCGGTGATCTTCATGGCGCGCGGGGACCTGCCTGTCGTGTCGGCTCTGGCTCGGCTCCGACATTATCCCGCCGCGCGGAAGGCCCCGACCCCGTTGCCCGGGACGCCCTGTCCCCGTGGCTCGGGACGCCCTGATCCCGTTGCCCGCGACGTCCCGATCCTGTCGCCCGCGAGCCACCGTGCCCGTTGCCCGGGAGGCGCCGTGCCCGTCGCCTGGGAGGCGCCGTGCCCGTCGCCTGGGAGGCGCCGTGCCCGTCGCGCGGGAGGCACTGTGCCCGTCGCGCGGGACGTCCCGTTTCCGTCGCCCAGGGCGTCCCGTTCCGTCGCGCGGCGTCCCGATCCGTCGTCCGGGGGCGTCCCGTCCGGATCGCGGGCGGCGCGGGGAAACGCGAGGGCCGTCCCCCGGAAGGAGGGGGACCGGCCCGGAAAGCGCTGTGTGGGTCAGTGGCGGCCGAGGAGGCGGCCGGCGGTGGTCCAGTTGGTGGCGATCGCCTTCTGCGCGGCGCGCAGGGTGACCTTGCCGGAGCAGACCGCCTTGTAGAGCTTGAACTCGATGCTGTCCTTGGGGTTGGGGGAGCCGCCCGGCTCGGGCCAGAGGTTCTTGGGGTCGCGGGGCGCGCCGCCGAGGCTCAGCGGGATGAGGTGGTCCTCCTCGTACGCCGAGGGGCTGGTGTTGCGGTAGCCGTACTCCTTGATCTGCTGCCGCTTGAGCGCGTTGGTGTAGGACACCGGCGGGCGGATCTTCTTGGAGTAGCCCGGCACGCAGATGGTCTTGTGGATCGTCGCCTGCGTGACGGCCGGGTTGGTCGCGCCCGGCTGGCACTTGGGGTCCGGCCGCGACGTGGCCGGGTTCAGGCTGGAAGCGTGGCAGATCTTGGCGCCGGACACCCAGGGCTGCGCGGGGGCGGCCTGCGCGGTGCCGGCCCAGGACCCGGCCAGCAGGGCGGCCGCGCCGAAGGCGGCCGCGGAGACTCGGACGGCGTGGAGGGACACGTCGACTCCTGAACTCGTCGGAACCGCCGACGCTTGCGTGGCGGCTGAAACCGTCGAGAGCCTGCCGTCCCCAGGTCACCGAGTGGTGTCCAGATTGTTAAGAGAGCCCCATCTACCCCTGTCGTCCGGAGAGTCCTGCTGGTCAGGGCGCGCGAAAAAAGTTGCGCTCAGTGGCGCCATCGGGTGGATTCGGTGATCTCCTCCGGCGTCGCGTCCGCGAACAGCTCGATCTCACCGCGCCGGACGGCCGCGACCGTGTCGACGATCTCCGGCCCGAGCGCCTCGGCGAGCGCCTCGTCCGCCTCGAACGCCGCGACGGCGTCCGCCAGCGAGTCCGGCAGGCGCTCGATGCCGAGGTCGGCGCGCTCGGCGTCCGACAGGGAGGCGGGGTCGGCCGCCATCGGCTCGGGCAGCACCGCCTTCGCGGCGAGCCCGGCGCGTCCGGCGGCGAGCAGCGCGGCGAGCGCGAGGTAGGGGTTGGCGGCCTCGTCGAAGCACTTCACCTCGATGTTGGCGGCCCGGGCGCGGTCGCCGAGCGCGCCGGTGACCAGCCGGATCGCCGCCTCCCGGTTCTCCAGGCCCCAGCAGCCGTACACGCCCGCCCAGTGCGACGGGACGAGCCGCAGGTAGCTCGCGACGGCGGGTGCGCCGACCGCGAGCAGCGCGGGCAGCCGCGCCAGGATCCCGGCGGTGAACGCCTCGCCCTCGCCGGTCAGCCCGAACATCTCGTGCCCGCCGGACATCGCGTTCACCGGGCCCTCCGCCGGGTCCTCCCGCCACAGGCTGAGGTGGACGTGCCCGCCGTTGCCCACCGAGTCGGCGAGCACCTTGGGGGAGAAGGACGCGACCATGCCGTGGTCGAACGACACCGCGCGGATCGTCTCCCGGACGAGGACGGCGGTGTCCGCCGCGCCGACCGGGTCCTCGGCCGCGACCGACAGCTCGTACTGGCCCGGCGCGTACTCCGGATGCAGCTGGTCGACGGAGACGCCCGTCTCGGCGAGCGCGTTGAGGAGGTCGCGGAGGTACTGGGACAGCTCGGTCAGGCGGGTCATCCCGTACGCGGGTCCGTTGCAGGCCGGGGTGAAGCCGTCGCCCTCGTCGTCCGACAGCGCCCATTCGATCTCGAACGCCGCGCGCACCGACCAGCCGAGGTCCGCGAGCCGTTCGACCTCGCGCGCGAGCGCGGCGCGGGTGTCCAGCGGGTGGACATGCCCTTCCTGCGTGTACCGGTTCGCGGGCGCCCAGGCCCAGCCGGGCAGCGCCGCCATGCGGACGAGCCGGTCGAGATCCGGGTGCAGCCGCAGGTCCCCGACCGGGCCTCCCGCGTACTGCCCGGACACGATCGAGTCGTCCAGCAGGAAGGCGTCGAAGACCGGCGACATGCCGACGCCCCACGCCGCCGCGTGCTCCAGCCGCGCCACCGGGACGGTCTTGGTCCGCGTGATCCCGCTGGTGTCCACCCAGGTCAGCGCTACCCCGGCGACGTCCTCCAGGCCGGGGACGAGCCGGGCGGCATGGGCCGCGAGGCGCTCCCGTCCGGCCGCGTCCAGCGGCTCGAACGCCCGCCGTCCCGATCCCCCGTCGTTCCGCTCCACGGTCTGCTCCCGTCGCTCGACCCCTCGACCCGCAATTACGCATCGTAGGGTCGTCCTGACGGCATGACGAGGGAGGCGCGGGTGCGCGACGACATTCCGCTGCTGGTCGACCATCACTGCCATGGGGTGGTGCGTCGCGATCTCGACCGCGCGTCGTTCGAGGCGCTGCTCACCGAGGCGGACGCGCCACCGCCCGGCGCCAGCCTCTTCGACACGCGTGTCGGGCTGGCCGTCCGGCGCTGGTGCGCGCCCGTGCTCGACCTCCCACCGCGCGTGACGCCGGACGAGTACCTCGCGCGCCGCGCCGAGCTCGGCTTCGCCGAGGTCAACCGGCGCTTCCTGGCGTCCGCCGGGTTGGCGGCCCTCTGCGTCGACACCGGCTTCAACCCGGACGCGCTGCTCGCCCCGGACGAACTGGGCGCCTTGGCGAACGCGCGGGCGCACGAGATCGTCCGCCTGGAGTCCCTGGCCGAGCAGGTTGCCGCAACCACAGCAAGCGCGGACGCTTTCCCCGACGCGTTCCGCGAGGCCCTCGCCGACCGCACCCGCAACGCGGTAGGCGTCAAGTCGATCGCCGCTTACCGAGCCGGTCTCGCCCTGCAAGGCGAACGCCCCACCGACCGCGAAGTCACGGCCGCCGCCGCAGGACTCCTCCGCCAAAGCCGACCGCGCGTGGACGACCCGGTACTGCACCGGTTCCTGATCTGGTGTGCCTCAGACCTGCGCCTGCCGATCCAGTTCCATGTCGGATACGGCGACGCGGACGCCGATCTCAGGCGAGGCGACCCGCTCCTGCTCACCGACCTCCTCCGCGAGCTGACCACAACGGGCACGCCGGTGCTGCTCCTGCACAACTACCCGTTCCATCGCAGCGCCGGATACCTCGCGCAGGTCTTCCCGAACGTGTACGCGGACGTCGGCCTCGCCCTGCACGGCGTCGGCGACCGCGCGCCCGTTCTGCTGGACGAGCTGCTCGAACTGGCCCCGTTCGGCAAGGTGCTCTACTCGTCCGATGCGTACGGCCTCGCCGAGTTCTACCACTTGGCGGCCGTCCTGTTCCGGCGCGCGCTCGCCCAGATCATGGACGCGGGCGTGACCGAGGGATCGTGGACGCCGTCCGACGCGTCCCGACTCACCGAGCTGATCGCGGCAGGCAACGCCCGCCGCGTCTACGGCCTGCCCGGATAAGGCTCAGCCGAACTGCACGGACCGCTTCGCCATGCCGAGCCAGTAGCCGTCGATCGGCTGGCTGGTGGCGTCCTCGCTCTGCGCGGACGCCGCGCCGAGCGTGACGAACAGCGGCGCGAAGTGCTCGGTGCGCGGATGCGCGAAGTCCGGCGCCGGGGCCTTGTGCTGGAAGTCGAGCAGCGCGTCCACGTCGTGCGCGTCGAGCGCGCGGCGGCCCCACTCGTCGAACTCGGCCGTCGCGGCCGCGACCCCGCCGGTCGGGTCGAGGGCGCGTAGATTGTGCGTGAAGAACCCGCTGCCGACGATCAGCACGCCCTCGTCCCGGAGCGGCGCGAGCCGGCGGCCGAGGTCGTACAGCTCGGACGGGTCGAGCGTCGGCATCGACATCTGGAGGACCGGGACGTCCGCGTCCGGGTACATCTCCTTCAGCGGGACGTACGCGCCGTGGTCGAGGCCGCGTTCCGGCGCTTCGTGGACGGACGGCCCGAGCAGCCCGCGCACCTTCGCGGCCAGCTCCGGCGCGCCGGGTGCGGGGTAGGTGACCTGGTAGTACTTCTCCGGGAACCCCCAGAAGTCGTACACCAGCGGGACGGGCGAGGTCGCGCCGACGGTGACGGGCGCGTCCTCCCAGTGCGCGGAGACCATGAGGACGGCCTCGGGCTGCGGCAGGCCGGCGGCCCACGCCGCCAGCTCGCCGGGCCAGACCGGGTCGTCGGCGAGCGGCGGCGCGCCGTGGCTGAGGTAGATCGTGGGCATGGTGGCCATGCCCCCACTGTAGTTTAAATTTGAACGAGTTGGATACTCGGCCCATGGACGAAGCGCCGCGGACCCATCCGAAGCAGGACGCGGCGCTGGAGTTCGAGCGGTCCCGCGGGCGGCTGTTCGGGCTCGCCTACCGGCTGCTCGGCTCGGCCGCGGAGGCCGAGGACGCCGTCCAGGACGCCTACCTGCGCTGGGACCGCGCCGACCGGGAGCAGATCGAGACCCCTGCCGCGTGGCTCACCAAGGTCGTCACGAACCTGTGCCTGAGCCGGCTCGCGCTCGCCCGCGCGACCCGCGAGCGGTACCCCGGCCCCTGGCTGCCCGAGCCGGTGGTCACGGGCGGCGGCGCGCTCGGCCCGCTGGAGACCGTGGAGCAGCGCGAGTCGGTGTCGATGGGTGTCCTGGTGCTGCTGGAGACGCTGTCGCCGCCGCAGCGCGCGGTGTTCGTGCTGCGCGAGGCGTTCGGCCTGCCGTACCGGGAGATCGCCGACATCCTGGACGTGGACGAGGCGCACGCGCGCCAGCTGCACCACCGCGCCCGCGCCCACGTCGGCGAGCGCCGCAAGCGGTTCGAGGCCGACGCCGCGCGGCGCGGGCGGATCGTCGAGCGCTTCCTCGCCGCCGCCTCGACCGGCGACCTGGACGGCCTCGTCCGGCTGCTCGCCGAGGACGCCACGGCCTGGGCGGACGGCGGCGGGCGCACCGCCGCGCGCCGCCCCGTGCAGGGCCGCGAGCGCTTCGCCCGCTACCTGCTCGGCCTCATGGACCGGATTCGCGACGGCTCCCGCTGGCCGGGCGGCCTCCCCGACCTCGACCCCGCCGAGATCGCCTTCGACCTCACGGAGGTCAACGGCGCCCCAGGCTTCATCGTCCACGCCCGCGACATCGTGCTCCTAGTCGCCGTCGTAGAAACGGACGGCGCCCGAGTCAGCGCCCTCCACATGGTCCTCAACCCCGCAAAACTCGCCTTCGCCACCACCCAACACCTCTGAAACGCCTCGCGCCGACAACGCTCAGTGCGCGAGCAGCCAGGCGGCCACGTCTTCGATGACGGCCGGGTCTACATGCTGCGGCTGCAGGTAGTCGGAGGGGAGGGACGGGCCGGAGCCCGGGAAGAACATGTGGTCGTCGGACTCGTAGACCCGGAACGTCACATCCGACCGTCCCTTCAGGGCGGTCTGCCAGCGGGAGAGGTCGTCGGCGACGGTGACCTGGTAGTCGCGCCCGCCCTGCGCGATGAGCAGCGGCACGCCGAGCGCCCCTGCCGCTTCAACCGGGTCGTAGTCGAGCAGATCACGCCAGTAGGACGCGGGGAACCCGAACGGCAGGTCGGCGGACGGCGTGTCCGGCGCGAGCGACTCCAGTGCCGCGACCTGGCGCTCGATCTGCGCGGCGAACTCGGCGTAGGCGGGATCGAGCGCCGCCAGATGCCGCGACACCCGCACCGCCGCGCGATGCATCGGCTCGGCATCGGTGGCGAGCAGAACCAGCCCGTCCACGCCGACTGCGCTCGCGACGCGCGGGGCGACCTTGCCGCCCATGCTGTGTCCGACGACGAAGACGCGTTTCACCAGCTCGCGGAGTTGCCGGACGGCTTCGGCGGCGAACGGCACGTACTCGTCCGCCATGGTCGCGGCCTGCCCGGACGGCTTGTCGAAGCGCACGGACGCGACCCCGCGAGCGGCCAACCCCCAGGCGAGGTCCTTCAGCGGCTTGTTCGGTCCGGCCGTTCCGTCGCGGTCGAACGGTCCGCCGCCGCTCAGCAGCACCACGCCGACGTCGCCTCCGGCGTGCGGCACTACCAGCGAACCGCCGACCGAGCCGAGCGTGACGTCCTGCTCCTTGAAGGCGTCCGGAGCGGCGTAGGGCGGAGGGGTCCACTCATCTGTTCTCATGTTTGAGAAAGGTAGCATGTGTGAGAGCATTCGTCCCGTGCGCACCCTGGAACTCTTCGCCCATCCCGTCCGGCTGCGGATCGTGCACGCGCTGCGCGGCGGGCGCGTCCTGCCGACCTCGCGGCTCGCCGAGCTGGTCCCGGACGTCTCCAAGGCGACCGTGTACCGGCACGTGGAGGCGCTCGCCGCCGGGGGAGTGCTGGAGGTCGCGGACGAGCGGCGCGTGCGCGGCGCGGTCGAGCGCCGGTACCGGCTCAGCCGCGAGCGCGCGGACGTCGACCCGGCCGAGGCCGCCGCGCTGTCGCCGGACGAGCACCGCGCCGCGTTCACCGCCGCGCTCGCCGCCTTGGCCGCTGAGTTCGACGCCTACCTGGACCGCGACGGCTCCGACCCGGCGTCCGATCCGGTCGGGTACCGGCAGCACGCGCTCTGGCTCAGCCCGGACGAGCTGGCCGCGCTGCTCGCCGACCTGCGCGCCGCGATCGTCCCGCACCTCAAGCACCAGGCCGGACCCGGCCGCGATCGCTACCTGCTCAGCCCCATCCTGTTCCCGAGTGAGACCGCCCCGGCCGACGAGTTCGCGGACGGCCCTGGCCCGGACGGCCCGGCGGTCCCAGAATGATCAGGTGGAGCCCGACGACCTGACCGACGCCGAGCAACTCCTCTGGGACGCCTTCCCGACCGGGGCCTGGACGGACCTGGCGAAAGCCGCCGACAAGGCCGCCGACAAGGCCGGCCGGACCGTCCGCGCCGAGGTCGTCCGGGCCCTGCTGCTCGGCGCGCGGGAGGCCGAACCGGGAGGTCTCGCCGCGATCCGGCTGCGCGGCGCGACGGTCACCGGACCGCTGGACCTGATGGGCGCGACCGTCGGCGTCGCGCTGGTCTGCGAGAACTGCGTCTTCGAGGGGACGGTGCGGCTGGCCGAGGCCACCACCCGGACGGTCCGCCTCGTCGGCAGCCGCCTGCGCCAGCTCAAGGCGCCGCGGGCGCGGATCGACGGCGTGCTCGACCTGCGCGGCACCCGGATCGAGCGCGGCATCCGCGTCGACCAGGCCGAGATCGGCGGCGGCCTCCGCCTGCACGGCGCGACCCTCGGCCGGTCGGAGCACGGCGCCGCGCTCGACGGCGAGGGCGTGTCGGTGCGCGGCGACCTCGGCTGCCCCGACCTGGTGGCGGACGGTCCGGTCGTGCTGCGCGGCGCGCGCGTGACCGGCCTGTTCGAGCTGTCCCGCGCCCGCCTGGAGAACCCCGGCGCGGTCGTGCTCGACATCGACAACGCGAGCTTCGGCGAGGGCCTTGAGGGCACCCGGCTGGTGACCGACGGGGAGTTCCGCCTGCGCAGCGCGGAGATCCGCGGCCCGCTGCTGCTGCCCCGCGCGCGGCTGAGCAATCCCGGCGGTTTCGCGCTGAGCGCGGCCCGCGCCCACGTCACCGGCGCGTTCTGGTGCGAGAACGGCCTGACCGTCAAGGGCGAGTTCAGGCTGACCGGCGTGACCCTCGATGCGGGCCTGCACCTCGCCGACGCGGACCTGACCGGCACGGGACGCACCGCCCTGCATCTCGACCGCGCGTCCATCGGCCACCTCGACGCGCCGCGGCTGCGCGTCCGCGACGGCGAGATCCGGTTGCGCGGCACGCGCGTCGCCGGGGAGTTCAGCCTGATCAACGCCGACCTGCGTCCAGGGCGGAACGGCATGTGCCTGGACATGGAGAACGGCGAGATCGGCGGCACGCTCCGGCTCAGCGACCTGCGGGCCGAGGGTGAGATCCGGATCAGCAACAGCGGCCTCGGCGGCAGCGTCCTCGCGAGCAAGATGCGGCTGCGCGGCGCGCCCGACGACGTCGCTTTCCGGTTCACCCGGAACGAGGTGGCCTCCAGCATCCGCCTGCTCGAAGTCGTCGCCGACCGCGAGATCCGGCTCGTGGACAGCCGGTTCCGGCTTGGTATCGACCTGACCGGAATCGACGTCCGGTGCCCTGGCGGCACGGCGCTCGACCTCTCCGGGGCGCGGGCGACCGAACTCGTCCTGCTTCCGGACGCCGCCGAGGGCCGGGTGGTCCTCAACGGCGCCCGGCTGACCGTCCTGCGCGACCTTCCCGAGAAATGGCCGGAGGCGCTGAGCACGGACGGACTCGTATACGAGACGCTGCAACCGGCCCTGTCCGCCCGCGAACGCCTCGCCTGGGTGGAACGTCTGCCTCTGGACCAGCGACCGCAGGCATGCGACCAGCTGGCGCAGATGTACGTCCGCCTAGGGATGCAGTCGCAGGCGCAACGCATCCTCTATGAGCGGGAACGGCATCAGCGCCAGTTCAAGTCGCCCGTCGCGCGCGCTTGGGGCCTCGTCCAGGACGTGACGGTCGGCTATGGCTACCGGCCCTGGCTCGCCGCCGCATGGGTGGCCTTCTTCCTCGCCATAGGCACGACCGTCTTCGCCCTGCATCACCCCGCTCCGCTGAAGAAGGACGAGGCTCCGCACTTCAACCCGTTCGTCTACACGCTCGACCTGATGCTGCCGCTGGTGACGCTCGGGCAGAAGTACGCCTTCAACCCGAAGGGCCTGCAGCAGTGGTTCTCCTACGTGCTGGTCGCCGTCGGCTGGATTCTGGTGTCCACTGTGGCGGCAGGCGTGACCCGAACCGTCTCGCGCCGCTAACCCGCCGCCGTTAGTCCGCTAGTCCGAGAGGACGCCGGAGAGCCAGGCGATCGCGGGCGGCTGCCGGTACTCGATCGCCATGTGACCGCCGTTGAACAGCTCGAACCGGACGGCGTCGTCCGGCACGCCAGCGTCCGCGACGGCCTGGCGGAACGCGGTCGCGCCCAGGTCCAGGAACCATTCGTCGCGGACGCCCGCGTCGATCCAGATGCCGCGCATCGAGCGCAGCGCGTCCGCGTGCGCGGGAGCCATCCGCACCGGGTCCCAGTCGAGCCAGCGCTGCCACTCGTCCGGACGCAGCCGGCCCGTCACCGGGTCGAACGGCAGCACGGGCGTGCCGTCCTCGGCGGGCGAGAAGCAGGCCGAAACACCGAGGATCTCCAGCAGCCGCATGTCCTCGTCCTTGGTGAACGCCACGCGCGACCGGAAGTCCTTCCACCACGCGAAGATGTCGGCGTCGTAGGCGCGCAGGTCGCGGACGGCCTTGTAGAAGTGCGGCGTGTACTGCGCCTCCGACAGCGAGTCGCCCGAGTGCGTCGCGAACGCGCCGAACAGGTCGGGGCGCATCATCGAGGTGATGGACGCGCCGAGCCCGCCGCTCGACTTGCCCGCGATGCCGCGGTGGTCGCGCGAGGCGAGCGTCCGGTAATGCGCGTCCACCCACGGGACGACCTCGTCGCACAGGTACGAGTGGTAGCGGCCGGTCCCGCGCGAGTCGATGTACTGGCTGCCGCCGTACAGCGTGAACGCGTCGACGAACACCAGGATCGCGGGCGGCGCCTCGCCGCGCGCGAACAGCCGGTCGGTGGTCACCGGCACGGACTCGCGGTAGGCGGCGGGCTTGTTGCCCCAGAACCGCACCTGACCGGTGAAGCCGATCAGCATGTACACGGTCGGGTAGCGCCGTTCGGGGTCGTCGTCGTAGCCGGGCGGCGTGTAGACCCACAGCGGCCGCTCGTGCGGGTCGCCGAGCGGGTTGCCGCGCAGCAGGGCGCTGTCGAAGACGTGCTCGTGAACCTGTCCGGCCAGGTCATCGGGCCAAAGCGGCATGGCGGTCCTCCTCGTCGTCGGGGCTGACGGGAGGCGACGGTACTACGGAATGGAAATATTCGAAACCGTATTATTTGCCCCTCGGGGCCGGGTGCGCACGGCACCCGGCCCCGAGGGGTCGGCCTTCCGGCGCCCGCGTCACTTCGCGGCGAACACCAGGTCGTCGTCGATGTACTGCGACGCCGTGGAGGCGTGGATCAGCTGCGTGACCGTGATGTTGTGCACGTCGCCGTGGGCCGGGTCCCAGGCGGCGAAGTGGTCCACGAGCAGCCCGCCGTTGAGGTTGGTGTCGGACGTGGTCTTCCGGGCGGCGAAGCCGTACAGCAGGATGTAGTGCCGCACCTTGGTCCCGGTCGGGTTGCTCGACCAGGGCAGCTTCGACGGGTCGACCAGGTACACCACGGGCTGGCCCGCGCTGATCGACCGGTGGATCTGCTTGAACGCCAGCTCCGTGGACTGCCCGACCGGCCCGAAGTCGTACAGCGAGTACTTGCCCACCGAGCTCGGCTTGTACTTGTTCAGCACGCCCGCGAGGCGCCCCGGGTAGGTGAACCCGTACCGGTTCGTCTGCAGGTTGCTACTGCTCGCCAGGGTGTCCTGGGACGGCGCGGAGCCCTTCATCGTCCACAGCGCCGCCTGCACGGACGCCGGGCCGCAGTACTTCGCCGAGTTCTCCTGCTTCTTGGCCGACAGGTGCGTGCCGCGCGTGACCTGGTCCGGGACGCGGTGCCCGGAGACCCACACCGCCGCGTTGCCGTCCTGGAGGATCCGGTTGGCGCTGAGCCATCCCGTGGAGCACTGCTTGCTCGCGCCGCTCGCCAGCGTCGCGGAGCAGGTCCCGGTACTGATGTTGTGCGACCTGCCCGGCACCCTCAGGTAGGGGGTGGCCTTGACCGCGCGCTTGGCGGACGTCTTGACCTTCACCACGACCCGCGCCTTGGCGTGTCCCGCCGCGTACTGGATGCACGTCCAGTACTTGACCTGGTTGGAGGACTTCGCGTCGGTGCAGAACTGGTAGGTGGCGCCGCTCTGGGACGTCCAGGACGCGGCCTCCGCCGCCGGGACGCCGAGCAGGGCCGTCGCGGCGACGGTCCCGGTCAGCAGCACAGGAGCTCGCATGGCTCTCCTTCTCGTTCAGGGGGAGCCGCAGCCTAACCGGCCAAGATCATCCGGCCTGCCACCGTACTTGATTCGTTATGGAAATATTCGAATCGGTAGGGTCTGGGCCATGGCACAGGACTCCATCGACCGGCACATCGCGTTCTGGACCCGGGAGCTGCCCGGCCTCGACCCGGACGTCGAGGGCGCGGTGACCCGGATGCAGGCCGTCGTGCGGCGGCTGCGCCACGAGCGGGAGGAGGCCCTCGCCGAGCACGGCCTGCGCGACTGGCAGTACGACGTGATCTGGTGGCTGCGGACGACCGGAACCCCCTACCAGGCCTGTCCGACCTGGCTCGCCGGCGTCCTGGACGTCCGCCCGGCGACGCTCACCAACCGCCTCGAACGCCTCGAACGCGACGGCTACGTGGAGCGCATCCCCGACCCGGACGACCGCCGCCGGCTGTTCGTCCGCCTGACCCGCAAGGCCCTGGACGCCTGGGAGGCGGTGTACGAGGACCGCTCGTCCGGCGAGCACGTCCTCCTCGCCGCGCTGACGCCGGAGCAGCGCCGCCAGCTCGCCGACCTGCTCCGCATCGTCACCCTCGCCGCCGAGGCGGACGGCCCCGACCTCCTGCCGCTGGCGGACTGACCTCCCCGAGATCGTTCCGGTCAGTCCGCGCCGAGGTCCAGGCGGTACTCGTGGACGCGGTGGTGCATCCGGAACCCGAGGTGGCGGTTGACGTCGAGCAGCTCGGCGTCGTGTTCCGGATTGTCCGTCACGACCTGGGTGACCTGGGGGTACCGGCCGTAGAGCAGGCGCAGCATGGCCGCCTTGACCCACAGGTCCAGGCCCAGGCGGTGGCCGTCGCCGGGAAGCTGGTCGAACTGGGTCGCGCGCGTCCCGCCGCCCGCCGGGACCACCACCTCCGTGCACCCGACGACCTTCCGCCCGTGCTCGGCGGCGACGGTCAGCAGCACGTCACCGGACAGCGTGTCGCGGCCGGGCGGCATGATCTGGGCCGTTTCGGTCAGCCGGTAACCCGGATGCTCGACCGCGGCCATCTCGTCCAGCCAGCCGGGATGCACGTCGCGCAGCGACAGCAGCAGGTGGTGCAGGGTCCGGAGCCGGACCAGGCCACGCTTGACGCAGAGGGCGTCGCCGGACCCGTCCGCGGGCACCGTCACGATCACGCCGTGCAGGTCGCGGGCGCGCGCCTCGGTGATCAGGGTGTCCACCAGCCTGCCGCCGACACCCCGGCGGCGGTGATCCGGATGGACGTGCACCTGCGCGCGCCCGGTGCCCGAGGCGGCGGGCAGGCGCAGCATCGCCAGCCCGACGACGCGTCCCGCGCGGGTCGCCGTCCAGACGAGCGTGGCCTTGGAGTTCAGGCAGGCGTGGAAGCGCGCGGGTGATGCCGGTGCGGCGCCCGGCGTGTCCAGCGCCGTGGACGCGGCGACCAGCGCATGCCACGCCAGGACGCGCAGCCCGTCCGGTTCCTCCCGCTCCGGCCGGACGCGCGCGACCCGCACCCGCACCCGCAGCGCCCGGGCCCCTTCAAGGCCCCGCGTCACGGCCGCCACGCAGGCTCCGCCGGTTGCCGACGAATCTCTTCGCTCATCGTCCTCTCCGCAGTCGCAGTCCGGCCCGCGCGGCCGGTGGGGCGCCGGTTCCGGCGGCTCGCCGGGGGCGCCGGATAACAGGCTGTCGGCCCGGACGCGCCGGAACAACGCCGATGTCGGCAAGGCTGCGTTGCCCGGACGGTCATCGATGCGCGTTTGGTCAACGCAGCGATGACCAGTAGGTTCACGATCCTGGGGGGTTCATGGAGCTTCGGGACATCGAGATCTTCTTGGCGCTGGCCGAGGAGCTGCACTTCGGCCGGACGGCCGAGCGCCTGCGCGTGACGCCGTCCCGCGTCAGCCATGCGATCAAGAAGGCGGAGCGGCGCATCGGCGGGCCGCTGTTCGAGCGCACCTCCCGCACCGTCCGGCTGACCCGGCTGGGGGAGCGGCTCCGCGACGACCTGCTGCCCGCGCACCTCCAGATCCAGCAGGCCGTGGACCGGGCCGTCGCCGAGGCGCGCGGCATCACCGGCACCCTGCGCGTCGGCTACACCACCCCGTGGTGCGCCGACCTGGCCTACCGCGCGGCCGCGGTCTTCCGCGACCGGTACGCCGACGCGGCCGTCCGGATCCAGGAGACCCGGTTCGACGACCTCTTCGGCCCGCTGCGTCGCGGCGAGCTGGACCTCCAGCTCGGCGAGCTTCCCCTGCGCGTCCCCGGGGTCACGGACGGCCCGGTCCTGCTGAGCGAGCCGCGGGCGCTGATGGTCCCGGCCGACCACCCCCTGGCCCGCCGCGAGCAGGTGTCCCTGGAAGACCTGGCCGAAGCGCCGCTGATCAGGCCCGGCGGGAAGGACCTCCCGAAGTTCCTGGTGGACCTGCACCTGCCCACGCACACGCCGATGGGACGCCCCGTCCCCGCCGGGCCGGTCTACGAGTTCTGGTCCGAGGTTCCCGCGCTGGTCGCCGCCGGGCTCGGCGCCACGATCGTCGCGACGCGCGCCTCCCGCTACCACGACCGTCCCGGCATCGCGTTCGTCCCGTTCAAGGACGGGCCGACCCTTGACTACGGCGTCGTGTGGCCGGGCACCGGTCAGTCGCCGTCCGCCACGGCCTTCGTGGACCTGCTCGTGGACCACGCCGGCGAGGAATGACCGTGGAACTGCGCGACATCGAGATCTTCCTGACCCTCGCCGAGGAACTGCACTTCGGCCGCACCGCCGAGCGCCTGCGCATCACCCCGTCCCGCGTCAGCCACGTGATCAAGAAGCAGGAGCGGCGGATCGGCGCGCCGCTGTTCGAGCGCACTTCCCGGACGGTCCGGCTCACACCCGTGGGCGAGCGCCTCTACCGGACGCTCCGGCCCGCCTACCGGCAGATCGTCGAGGGGATCGAGGAGGTCACGGCGTCCGTCCGCGACGTCCAGGGGACGCTCACGTTCGGCAGCATGGGGCCGCAGGGCTGGATGGTCGCGGGGATCGTGGACCGGTTCCGCGAGCGGCACCCGGCCGTCCGGCTCGTCCACCTGGACCTCAACCCCATCGACCCGCTGACACCGCTGCGCTCGGGCGAGACCGACGTCGCGCACCTGTGGCTGCCGGTCCGCGAACCCGACATCACGGTCGGCCCGATCACGCACACGTCGCCGGTCGTCGTCGGGATGGCCGCCACCCACCCCTTCGCCGGCCGGGAGGCGCTCTGCCTGGAGGACTTCGGCGACCTGACGCTCATGGCGCACCGCTCGCCGATCCCGGCGTCCATGGAGGAGGCGTTCCAGCCGTTCCGCACCCCGTCGGGACGGCCCGTCGCCCGCGGCCCGGTCGTGTCGTCCTGGGACGACCAGCTCAAGGCGGCCACCGCCGGTGAAGCGGTCGTCGTCTGCCCGGCCGAGGCCGCCAGGTTCTACCCCTGGCCCAACGTGGTCTACCTGCCCGTCCGCGACGCGCCGCCCGTCCGCTGGGCCTTCGCCTGGCGCGCGGGTAACAACGACCCCCTGATCCGCGCCTTGGCCGACGCCGTCCCCGAGGTCACGGCGTAAGCCGCGCCCAGATCCACTTCCCGCCGGCCGGATCGGCGGTACAGCCGCACGCGGACGAGAGCGCCGCCACGATCGGCAGCCCCCACCCACCGTTGGCGTCGAATGATTCCTCGGAAATGTCGAGATCGTCCAGCGACATTTCCACCACCGGCTTCGCGACGGGCAGCGCGGCGCTGGAATCCCACACCGCGATCACGATCCCGTATCCGTCCCGGCTGAGCTGGAACCGGATTTCCGCCCGCGGCGTCGCCTCCGCCGCGTTCGCCACCAATTCGGCGACGATAAGGGCGACATCGTCGTTCAGGTGAAAATGCCCCCATTTGCGAAGCCGCTCCGCCGCCATCGTCCGCGCCAGCCCCGCCGCCGCAGGTGAGCCCAGCATGGACAGGACCAGGTCCCCCGTCACCGCCGTCCCCCGCGTCCCACTCAAGGATCCAATGTCTGATTTCACGCCCCAAGAGTGACCCCGCCGTTCTAAGGTCGTGGTGTTGACGGAGATTCTGGAAACAGGAGGGTTGCCATGCCGATCGTGCGCGACGAACTCGACCCCAAGATCTCAATGTGGCATTTCCTCGCGCACACTCAGCGCTTCTGGCGCGAGAAGGAAGGCTTGTCCCTCACCCAGTGCGGCAAGATCATGGGTCTGGCCCGCTCGACTGTTTCCAATATGGAGGCCGGCAGGCGCAGGCCCCAGGACGATCAGATGAAGCTCCTGGACGAGCACTACGGCACCGGCGTCCTCTTCCGCGTGATGCTCTGGTTCGCCCGCATGGCCCACGACCCGGACTGGGGCAAGCAGATCGCGAAGTACGAGGAGCAGGCGAACATGATCTGGATGTGGCACGGCCAGGTGATCCCGATCGCGCTCCAGACCGACGATTACTCCTGGGGCTACGTGAAGGCGGGCAGCCCCAAGGACTATGAGGCCTCGATGCAGCGGCGTGTGGCGCGCAAGAAGATGTTCCTTGAGCGCGTCGAAAAGGAGGAGCTGGAGATCTGGGCGCTGGTGGATGAGAGTGTCCTCGCGCGGCAGGTCGGCGGTCGCGAGGTCATGAAAGCCCAGATGGAGCACCTGCTCTACCTGGCGGAACTCCCGGGCGTCATCCTTCGCGTGGTTCCGTTCTCTGCGGGGGCTCACTTGGGGGTCGACGGGTCAGTTCAGGTGATCAGGTTGGACGGACGCGATATCGCGTACGCGGGAGCTCAGAATGGTGGCCGCATGATCGAGAGCCCTGGCGAGGTTCGCGATCTGTCGGTTAAGGTCGATCGCGTCGGCTGTATGGCGGCGTCCGTAGACGGCTCGAAAGAGATCATTGGCCAGTACTTGGAGCGGTACTCATGATGGTTGCTTGGCGGAAGAGCTCGTACAGTGGTGGCGCGGACGATGAGCAGTGCATCGAACTGGGCAGGCTTGCCGCGACCGTTGGACTTCGAGACTCCAAGAATCCCAGTGTCGGCCACTTGAGCTTGACCGTGGCTGAGTTCGGCGGCCTCGTGGAGCGCATCAGGCAGGTGCGGCCGGAGGGCTGAGTGATGCACTGGCGGAAGAGCTCATACACCGGCGGCGCGAACGACGAGCACTGTGTTGAGCTGGGGCGTCTTGGGTCCGGAGTGGGGGTTCGGGACTCGAAGGACGTGGCGGGCGGGCATCTCCGGGTGAGCTTGGGGGAGTTCGCCGGGTTGCTGGATGTGCTCAAGCGGGCGGCGTCCGGCTAGGTGCGCGTGAGTTCCGCGCAGTGACTCGGCCACCGGGTCGTCCAGCGCGGTTGTGTCGTGGTCGGTCATTGTGCGGGGTCCTTCTCGTCGAGCTTGTGGCGCTGGTAGTGGCGGGCCACGCGGACGCGGTTGCCGCAGCGGGCTGGGGAGCACCAGCGGCGGCGCGGGTGGGCGGGCAGGAACAGCATCACGCAGTCGTCCGCCTCGCATTGGCGGATCTTGGTGACCGCCGGGTCGGCGAGCAGCTCGGTCGCCGCCTCTGCGAGGTGTGCGGCTAGGCGGGATGCGGGTGGGCCGGTTCGGCGGTTCGCTGCGATGAGAGCTTTGCCATCCCAGGTCAGCGCCTTGATCGCCGGTGCTGCGAGCTGGGCGTCGTTCAGCGCGTCCAGGTCCGCTGGGTCTGGGCGCTTGCCTTCGCGGACGCGGTCAAGGGCGCGCTTCGTGTGTTCGCGGACGGTCCGGACGGCGTCCAGGGCGTCCTCGGGCGGGGCATCCGGGAGGCGGTCGGCCTGGAGTTGCTGCCATTTGCGCAGGTCGTCGGGGGTGGCCAGTAGGTCGCCCGCGGCGGTGAGGGTGTTGACCAGGTCCAGGGCCAGGGGCTCGCCGGTCAGTGGGGCGGCGTCGTCCATGGGCTAATGCTACATCTCGGTGTTGACGCGTTAGGTCGTCGCTCGCTATAACTAACGCATCATTCTCGCTGAAAGGCATTAGAGATGACGTACTCCGAGGTTGCTCGCGTCGTCCATCGGTACTTGGACGTGGACGGTGTGCGTGTGTTCTACCGGGAGTCGCTGCCTGAGCGGGACGACGCGCCCGTCCTGCTTCTGCTGCACGGGTTCCCATCGGGCTCGCACCAGTTCCGGCGGCTGATCGACGTCCTCGGGTCGCGCTACCGCCTCATCGCGCCCGACTACCCGGGGTTCGGGCACACCGAGGCGCCTGCCGACTTCACCTACACCTTCGACCGGCTTGCCGACGTCACCGAAGGGTTCGTCCAGGGGCTCGGGTTGCGGCGCTTCGTCATGTACGTGTTCGACTTCGGTGCTCCGGTCGGGTTCCGGCTGGCCGAAAGGCACCCCGAGTGGATCGCCGGGCTGGTCGTCCAGAATGGCAACGCCTACGAGGCCGGACTCTCGGACGGCGCGCGCGACTTCATCGCCCTCAAGCCCGAGAACCCGGACGCCGAGCAGGCCATCCGAAACCTGCTCACCCTCGACGGCACGCGCGGCCAGTACGAGACCGGCGTCACCGACCCCCAGGTCATCGACCCCGGCTCATGGACGCTCGACCGGCACTTCCTCGACCTCCCCGGACGCAAGGAAGCCCAGATCGCGCTGGCCTTCGACTACCACTCCAACGTCGAGCGCTACGGCCACTGGCAAGGCTGGCTGCGCAAGCACACCCCGCCGACGCTGATCACCTGGGGCGCGAACGACCCGTTCTTCCCCGCGCCCGGCGCCCACGCCTACCTGGACGACGTTCCGGATGCCGAACTTCACCTCTTCGACACCGGCCACTTCGCCCTCGAAACGCACCTCCCGGAGATCGCCCCGCTCATCGCCGACTTCCTTGAACGAGTTTGGCAGTAATCTCGGCAGGTCAGGGACCACGAGAAAGGACGCCGATGCCGCAGCGGTTGTTCCTCGGGTCGGCCGGGCTGGGAGCGCTGCCGTCGTGGCTGGACGGGTTGCCCGGCGAACCGCGCCGCGCGCTGCTGATCCCTACGGCGGCCACTCCGCTGCCGTCCGCGCCCTACGTCCAGGTCGCGGACGACCTGCTCCGGGCGGAGGGGCTTGAGGTCGAGCGGCTCGACCTGGAGCACGCCTCGCGGCAGGACGTCCGCCAGGCCCTCGATCGAGCCCAGGTCGTCTTCGTCTGCGGCGGATTTGCGATGTTCCTGCTCGAACACGCCCAGCGCAGCGGGTTCGCCCAGCTGGCGGCCGAAGCTGTGCGCGAAGGCCGACTCGCGTACGCCGGGATCTCGGCCGGGGCCGCGCTTGCCGGGCCTGACCTGCGAACGTTCGAGGATCTGGATGATCCCGGACGGCCGGACGGCACGGCCGGGATGGGGCTCGTCCCGTTCATCGTCCTGGCCCACCGGAACCGAGGACGCGCTGAACGCCACGACCGCCTCGCAGCGGACGCTTCCGGCCGTTTCGTCTCCATCAACGATGACCAGGTCATCACGGTCGTCGGCGATCGGTGGAGCCTTGAATCGTCGCCGACGCACTCCGCTACCGGACGATCGTGAAGTCGACCTTGAGGTTGTAGCGCTCGGCGACGTATGCGCTGGTCGAATGCTCCAGCGGGGCGCCATGCTGATCGACGATGGTCCGGGTCTCGACCAATAGCGGGGTTTCGGGCGGGACGCCTAGGTGGACGGCGTCGTCCCCCGCGATGCGCGCGGTGAGGAAGGACGTGCCGGCGGTCGGCTCGAATCCGAGCTGGCGCAACGCCTGGTGCAGCGAGGCCGTCTCGATGTCGGCGTCCAGCACGGCGCTCAGCGAATCCGGAAAGGCCGCGTCCTCGATGGCGACCGCCTCCTCGCCCAGGAAGCGCGTGCGGCGGACGGCGACGACCCGCTGATGGCCCAGCGCTGAAGCCTCCTCCGGGGTGGCCGCGCGCAATCCCGCTTCGAGGACGGACGACCGGGGCGTCCGCCCGAGTGTCAAAGCCTGGTCGTGGAAGCTGAGGAGCGTCCCCACCGGACGGGACGTGGCCGGACGGCGCACGAACGTGCCCTTGCCCGGGACGCGTTCGAGCAGCCCGTCACGCTCCAGCCCGGCCAGCGCCGCGCGCACGGTCATCCGGGACACGTCGAACTCCTGCGCCAGCCGCGTCTCCGACGGGAACGGGTCCCCCTCGGCGGCGGCGTCCAGGCGGCGGCGCAGCTGCTTCTCGATGCGCTCGTAGAGCGGTCGTGATACGGCCATCGTTCCTCACCGGTCGTACGGGCGCCGCCGGGGCGGGAGCGGCCGTCCCAGTCTGCCCGTTCCGAGGACCGCACCGACCTGTATAGGCTGTATAGACAGCTTACTCCGAAGGAGCCCCCGGAATGCCCACCGAAACCCCCGTCTGGGACGGTCCCCTCCCCACCCCCGCGCAGGTCGCCGGGATGATCGACCACTCGCTGCTCCGCCCGGACCTCACGTCCGCCGAGGTCGAGGCCGGGTTGGAGACCGCGCTCGCCTACCGGACGGCCTCGGTCTGCGTCCGTCCGGCGGACGTCGCGCTGGCGGCCGAAACCCTGCGGGGGAGCGGCGTCGCGGTCGGCACCGTCGTCGGCTTCCCGCACGGCGACACGACCACGGAGGTGAAGGCCTACGAGACGGCCGAACTGGTCGGGCGCGGCGCGGACGAGATCGACATGGTCGTCAACGTCGGGCGCCTCAAGGAGGGCGACACCGAGTTCGTCCAGAACGAGATCGCGGCCGTCGTGACCGCCGCGCGCGGCCGTCCGGTGAAGGTGATCCTGGAGAACGCCTACCTGGACGAGCGCCAGAAGATCGAGGGATGCCGCGCCGCCGAGGCCGCGGGCGCCGCGTTCGTCAAGACCAGCACCGGCTTCGCGCCGACCGGCGCGACACCCGCCGACATCGCGCTGATGCGCCGCACCGTCGGCCCGGACGTCGAGGTCAAGGCCGCCGGCGGCGTCCGCAGCCTGGATGCCCTGCTGGAGATGCACCGCCTCGGCGCGACGCGGTTCGGCGCGACCGCGACGGCCACGATCCTCGCCGACCTGGAAGGACGCCTCGAAGGCCGCGCTCCTGCCGCCGCGGCGGAGGGCTCCGGCTACTGACCGGGCTGGTCAGGCGTCGAAATAGTGGCCCTTCTCCATGTCGTCGATGAGCCCGGGGTGCGTCGGCCGCCAGTCCAGGAGGTCGCGGGTCACGGTGGCCGAGGCGGGCTGGTCGGTCGCCAGGAGCTGGCCGAGGAACCCGAAGTCCTCGACCGGAAGGGACTCGACCGGCACGTTCAGATGCCGGCCGATCACCTCGGCGATGTCATGAGTCGGCACGCCCTCGTCGCCGACCGCGTGCAGTACCGAACCGGCCAGGGCGCCTTCGAGCGCCAGCCGGTACAGCCGCGCCGCGTCCATGACGTGGACGGCAGGCCAGCGCGCCGACCCGTCCCTGACCTGCCCGGACACGCGCTTCTGCCGGGCGAGGTCGATCATGCGCGCGACGAACCCGTGCCGGTCGCCCGGGCCGTGCACCGACCGGGGCAGCCGCACGACGGACGACCGGACGCCCCGGTCGGAGGCGGCGAGGGCGATCCGGGCGTTCGCGTCCCGCGCCCCTCCGGGCGAGTCGGGCAGGGACTCGTAGCGCTCGGTCGCCACGTGCCCCGGCACGGCGGGCGTCCCGGACGTCACGACCAGCGCCTTGCCCGTGTACGCGAGCGCCCCGCACAGCGTCTCGATGACGTGCGCGTCCGTCCTGACCGCCTCCCCGAACCGGGAGAAATCGTGGTCGAACGCCAGGTGAATCACCCCGTCCGCCTCGGTGGCGGCGGCCCGCAGGGTGTCGGGATGGGACAGGTCCCCGCGCACCGGTTCGGCGCCCGCCCCGGCGACGGCGGCGGCCGTGGCGTCCGACCTGGCGAGGCCCATGACCTTGTGCCCGGCCCCGAGCAGCTCGGGCACGAGCGCCGATCCGATCCATCCGGACGCGCCCGTGACGAACACCCGCATGAGCGGCTCCCTCCACTCGGCGACGGATCACCTTGAGGGGAAATACCCGAATATGTCCGGGCGGAAGGTCAAGGGACGGCGAACGGCCCGTCATCTTCGCTAGGCGTGCGCCTCCACGTTCGCTAGGCGTGGGCCCTCGCGTTCGGTAGGCGTGGGACTCGGTACTCGCTAGGCGTGGGACGGGTGTTTCGCGCACGCGCACCCGGCAGCCATCGCCGTGGTCTGCGACTGATCCGACCGGGCGGCTTGCTCGACGTCCGCGAGGAGGCGGGCCCGCTCGTCCGAGGTGATCAGGCGGCCGTTGACGACCAGCGCATCGATCCGGCGCGTGTTGCGGATGTCCGCAAGCGGGTCGGCATCGAGGACGACGAGATCGGCGCGCTTGCCCGGCTCGACCGTTCCCACCTCGGCGTCCATGCCGAAGGCTTGGGCGGGCCGGTTTGTGGCCGCCTGGAGCGCCTGCATCGGCGTGAGGCCCGATTGCACAAGGAGTTCCAGCTCCTCGTGCAGCGCGAAACCCGGGACGAGGTACGGATTGCCGGTGTCGGTTCCGGCGAGAACCTGGACCCCGGCTCGATGCATGCGCCCGACGAGCGCCTTGCGGTGCTCGAAGATCTCCCTGATCCGGGCGGCCTGCTCCGGGGAGCGCCCGCCGGTCATCACCTCGGTGACATCGGCCCACCAGCCGGTCATACCGGACGGCAGGTACCGCCACTCGTCGGTCTTCCGGTTCGTCTCCGGTGTTTCGAGCGTTTGGTGGACGCGGAGCGTCGGGACGACCGCACGCGCATGCCGCCGCAGGTCGTCGAAGAGCGCGTCCGTCCGTTGCGGATCGAAACTGCGCACGGCGATGTGCTCCAGCGGGTAAACCTGCTGGTACCAGGCGTGATAGCGGTGGAACGTGTCCTGCGAGGCGTCGGTGGTGATCGCCGCCATGCCGCGCCGGATCTCCGCCTCGCGCGATGACGTCGCCAGCAGCACGGCGTCCATGTGCTCCAGGGTCCGGTGCCCGGCGCGGACGGCCTCGGCGATCGTGACCGGGTCCGGGCAGTGGCCGGTGTACGGAATGCCCTGGCGGCGCGCTTCGTCCGCGATCGCGAAGTACGCCGCGCGGGTCAGCCGCGAGTAGACCTTCACGAAGTCGGCGCCCTCGCGCTTCACCCGCCGCACCGCCGCGCGGGCCCCGGCGGCGTCCGCGACCTCGATCAGCGAGCCCGTGTCGGACGTGTGCAGCGACGGCCGGCCGTCGATGATCGGGCTGCCGATGATCCACCTCGGGCCGAGCAGCGCGCCGCTCGCGATCCTGTCCCGCCACCGGTGGTGGACGGACTCGCCGCGCATCTCCCGGACGGTCGTCACGCCGGTCAGCGCGTACAGCGGCGGCACCACCGCCTCCGGACCGGCGCTGTGCACGTGCGACTCCACCAGCCCCGGGATGACGAACCGGCCGGTCAGATCCAGAACCTTCGCGTCTGCCGGGACAGCGAGCGCGCCGGTCTTCCCGATGGCCGCGATCGTTCGTCCGCGCACGAGGACGGTCATGTCGTTCTGCGGCGGTGCTCCGGTCGCATCGATCAAGGTGACGTGCGTGAGCGCGAACGCCTCGTCCTTGCCGCGCCGAGCCGCTGGGCCCGCTGGGGTGGCGGCAGCGGCGGCGGTGGCGCTTGCGGAGGCGAACAGCGCCGCCCCCGCGAGCGCCGCCGTCCCGCCCAGCACCTCGCGACGCGACCTCGCCCTTTCGTCATGCGGCATGTGCAGCTCCCCGAAGCTCCTCTAGTACGGTGCGTACAATGTATCGACGCGCGACCGGGCCGCCCAAGGCGATCCGGTTGAATTCAGTGCATTCAGGCGTCCGTCATGGATGTCTGTACTAGTACGGTGGCCGGAAGCGCGTGAGCGGACTAGAACGGTGGAGGCGCGGCACATGACGGGTTCGACGCCTCCCTACCTGCGTATCGCGGCCTCGATCAGGGAGCGGATCGTGGCGGGGGAGCTGCCCGCAGGACGGCGCGTCCCGTCCACCCGGCAGATCGTCCGGGAGCACGGTGTCGCGATGGCGACGGCCGCCAAAGCGCTCGGCGTGCTGCGCGAGCAGGGCTGGGTCCGCACCGTCCCGGGCGGCGGAACCCTCGTCGCCGACCGGGCCCCGGAACCCCTCGAACCTGACGGGCTCGTGCCCGGAGCGTCGTCCATCGGCGTTTCACCAGGCTCGACACGGGACGTCGTGGTCAGGGCGGCGATCGTCCTCGCGGACCGGGACGGCCTCACCGCGCTCACGATGCGCCGCCTCGCCGCGCACCTCGGCGTCGGCCCGATGTCGCTCTACCGGTACATCCCGGACAAGGACGAGCTGCTGCGGCTCATGGCGGACGTCGCGTTCGGCGAGGAGCCCCCGCCCGAACCCGGCCCGCCCGGCTGGCGCGCGAAGCTCGAACTGTCCGCTCACATCCAGTGGCGCGCGTACCGCCGCCACCCCTGGCTGACCGCGATCATGCACAACTCGATCGTCCGCCCGCCCGCCGTACCGAGCGGCGTCCGGATGGTCGACTGGGAGCTGCGCGCGCTCGACGGGCTCGGGCTGAGCGCCCACGACATGCTCCACACCGTCCTCGCCCTGGACGGCTACGTCGGCGGCATCGCCGCCAGCAACGCGCTGGAGGTGCAGGCCGAGCACGACACCGGCATCACCGGGAGCGAGCGGATGTCGGCCGACAGCGCCCTGCACACCGACCTGTTCGCCGGCGGCCGCTTCCGCACGCTCGCCGCCACCCTCCCACCGGGCGCGACGACCCTGGCCGACCTGGACGAGCTCTTCGAGTTCGGCCTCCGCCTGCACCTCGACGGCATCGAAGCCCTCCTCGCCCGCACCCGCGAGGCCCAGAACGCGCCCGGCTAGACTCAGAAGACGTCCGGTCGAACTCGGAGGCCGTCCGGCTGGGCTCAGGAGCCGTCCGGCCGTGGTGTGGAGCCTGGGAGGGAGCCGAAGCGGACGTCGGACCAGATCCGGCGGGACGCCTCCTCGGGATAGCGGACCTCCGAAACCTGCCCGTTGAAGGACCGCGTGAGGCGGCGGTCGCGGTCGAACGGCAGCCACCCCGGATCGCCGTCCCGCGCGAAGTCGCCCCAGGAGCGGCGCATCAGCGCCCCCAGCTCGCGCATCGCGCACGTCGGCTCCCCGTTGTACAGCTCGATCCCGAGACCCGCGTCGTACACGTCGAAAATGAGCGGGATGTCGGCGCAGTGCGGCGCGCCGAGCGCTCCGTCCCGCGCGGGCACGGTCAGCCCCAGCTCGTACAGGTAGGTCGGCCCCTGGTGCAGCTCGGCGAGCCGGTACGTCCCCATGCGGAACAGCGCGTCGCCGATGACCAGGCAGTACAGCTCTTCCGGATCGGCGTCGGGGTAGGCCTTCCAGTAGGAGTCGGGGCCGCCGGGCGCGAGCGTGCTCAGCGCGTCTCCGGCCTCGTCGGCGGTGATGGCACCGAGCAGTCCGGCGCGGGCGACGAACAGCCGGTACTCGTCCCGGGTGTGGCCGATCATGAGCGGGACGCCGTCGAGCGCGCCGTCGCCGAACGCCGTCCACGGGTCGGTGGCGAGCACCTCGCCGTCCAGGACAGGCGCAGGGACGTTCTGCGCGGGATCGGTGGCGACGGCCTTGACCAGGGCGTCCGCCGGAATGCGCGCGAGATCCTCTGCGGTCGGGCGTGCGCCGACGCGGCCCGCGATGTCCGCCGCCACCTGCCGCGCGCGCTCGACCGACTGGTAGGAGTTCGGCACGCTGCCGAGGATCACCCGCCGGAACAGGTCGCGCGCGGACGGCCTCGTGACCAGCGCCGCGACGCATCCCGCGCCCGCCGACTGCCCGTAAAGGGTCACATTGCCAGGGTCGCCGCCGAACGCGGCGATGTTGTCGCGCACCCAGCGCAGCGCGGCCTCCTGGTCGAGCAGCGCGCGGTTCGCCGGCGCGCCCTCCAGCAGCGCGAACCCGTCCATGCCCAAGCGGTAGTTCATCGAGACGAGCACGACGTCCGCGTCCCGGGACAGCCCGGTCCCCTCGAAGGACGGGTCGGCGGACGTGCCCGAGACGTACCCGCCGCCATGCACCCACACGAGCACCGGCAGCCCGGCCGCGTCGGGATCGGGCGTCCACACGTTGACGCGGAGGTAGTCGTCCGGGTCCGAGAAGGGCGGGTTCGGCGGGCAGGACGCGTCGGCCGGCTGCGGCGGGGAGGGCCCGAAGGCCGTCGCGTCGAAGACCCCGTCCCAGCCCACGGCCGTGTCCGGCGCCGCGAACCGCGCCGCGCCCGTGAGCGGACGCCCGTACGGGATGCCGAGGAACCGCGCCGCGCCACCGTGCCAGCACCCGCGGAGCCGCCCCGCCTGGACGTCCCTTTCCACACTGCTCATGCAGGGAGCGCTTCCCAAGCTCGGGCAGAGCCGACCCCGCAACTACACCAAGCTGTTCTACAGTTCCGCGCTCACACCATGCTCGGCCGCGCTGAGGCCCTACAGTTCGACGCTCTCGGCGATCTCCATTCGCCGGTACGGGCGTCCGGCCCGCTCGGACTCCATCGCCAGCACCCGTTCCATGACCTCCAGGCCCCACTTGTTCACCAGGCCGTCATGGATCGCGAACGCCCGCTCCGGCCGGACCGCGCGCAGGTACGCCGCCGTCATCGGGGCGGTCAGCCACGGCGCCTGCCCCGGGACGAGCAGCGTCGGGACGTCCACCCTGGTCAGCGCGTCGCCCGGATGGAACACCTCGTCATCGATGAGGAACCCGACGTTGTCCACGGGCGGGACGTCGAGGTTGCTCAGGTGGTGCTTCTCGCCGAACACCCGGACGTTGAACCCGGCCACCTCGAAGGTGTCGCCCTCGCGGACGGCGTGGATGTTGTCGTGGTCCAGCTCGCGAAAATCGTCCAGATCCTCCAGGATCCGGACGATTCCGGGGGAGGCGTACACCTCGGGGATGCCCCAGAGCCTGCCGAGGCTGTAGTGGTCGGCATGCTCGTGCGTGATCAGCACCGCGTCCACGCCGGCGGTCGCGGCGCCCTCCAGGGTCAGCTCGCCCGGGTCGATCACCAGGGACCGGCCGTCCTTCTCCAGCCGCACGCACGCGTGCCCGTACTTCGTCAGTTTCATGATCGTCAACCTACTCACCACCGGTCCCCGCTTCACCGCGCTTTCCGCGCGCGCCCGGGCCACCGCGGACCACCGCGCGAACGCAGGCCCGTTCACCGCTACCCGCTACCCGCTACCCGCGGAACGGGGCATCACGCTCTACCTGCTGGCCGAGTCCACTCACCCGGACGGGCAGCCTGAAACACCGCCTGGCCCGTGCCGCTTTCGAGGCGCCCTGAACCGCGGTTCGATCCGGCCTGGCACGATCGCCAACCGGCGGGGTCGAGGGACGGGGCTTCAGCCGGTCGGGGTGTCTTGGAGGTGGAGGCGCAGGTAGTGGCCGGTGAGGGAGTCCGGGGCCTGCGTGATCTCGGCGGGGGAGCCGGACGCGACGACGCGTCCGCCCTGCGGGCCGCCGCCGGGGCCGAGGTCGACCACGTGGTCGGCGTTGGCGATCAGGTCCAGGTCGTGGTCTATCGCGATGATCGTCGCGCCCGCGTCCAGCAGCCGGTCGAGGACGCCGAGCAGGGTGCGGACGTCGCGCGGGTGCAGGCCGGTCGTCGGCTCGTCGAAGACGTAGAGGGTGTGCCGCTGCGGGCGGTGCAGGCCGCTCGCCAGCCGCATCCGCTGCGCCTCGCCCCCGGACAGGACGGGCGTCGGCTCGCCCAGGCACAGGTAGCCGAGCCCGACCTCGGCCAGCGCGCGCAGCGGTGTCGCGATGGCGCTATTGTCCGCGAACCGGTCGGCGCCGTCCGCGACGGTCAGGGCGAGGACGTCCGCGACCGACAGGCCGTCCGCCTTCACTTCGAGGATCTCGGGTTTGTAGCGCGTCCCGTGGCAGGTCGGGCAGGTCACGCTCATGTCCGGGAGGTACTGGACGTCCAGGGACACCGTGCCGAGACCCTCGCAGGTCGGGCACTGGCCGGACTTCACGTTGTAGGAGAAATGCCCCGCGTCCCAGCCGCGCCGCCGCGCCTCGGGCGTGTCGGCGAACATCCGCCGGACGGCGTCGAACGCGCCGCTGTAGGTCGCCGGGGTCGAGCGCGCGTTCTTGCCGACCGGGGTCGAGTCGACCTCCACGATCCGCCGCACACCCTGCCGGTCGAGCTTGCCGACATGCTCGGGCAGCGGCCGGTCCTCCAGTTCGGCGCGCAGTGCCGGGACGAGGCTGTCCAGCACGAGCGCCGTCTTGCCCGCGCCCGAAACGCCCGTCACCAGCGTCAGCCGCTCAAGCGGAAAGTGCGCCGTGACGTCGTGCAGCGTGTAGAAGTCGCTGACGCCCACCGTGATCTGCGGATCGCTGCCGACCGGTCGCGGCTCCCTCACGCAGAGGTCGACGCGCCGGGCGAGATAGGGCCCGGTGACCGATTCGGGCTCGGCCTCCAGATCGTCCGCCGTGCCCTGGACGACCACGGTCCCGCCCGCGCGCCCCGCGCCCGGACCCATCTCGATCAGGTGGTCGGCGTGCCGGATGAGGTCCACCTCGTGGTCGACCATCACCACCGAGTTGCCGTTGCCGACCAGCGCCCGCACCACGTTCACCAGGCCCGCCGCGTTCGCCGGATGCAGCCCGACGGACGGCTCGTCCAGCACGTACAGCATGCCGGTCGAGCGCGTCTGCAACGTCGAGGTGAGCTGGATGCGCTGCCGCTCGCCGGTCGAGAGCGTGTCGCCCGCGCGGTCGAGCGTGAGGTAGCCGAGGCCGAGATCGCGCAGCGGGGTCAGGGCGCGCTCGAACTCGCCGGTCAGCCGCTCGGACAGGCCGCGCATCTCGCTCGGGAGCCGTTCGGTCAGACCCTCCGCGAACCGGGCCACGTCGTCCAGGGTGAGCGCGCTGAGTTCGGCGATGTTCCGCCCGTCGAGCAGGCTGGTCAGCGCCTCCGGACGCAGCCGCGAACCATGGCAAGCCGGGCAGACGTGCGTCCGGAAGAACCGGGTCAGCCGGGCCCGTCCCTTCTCGGTGGACGCGCTCTCCATCGAGTTCCGGACGGCCGCCCGCGCGTTCTCGAAGAGCGCGTTGATCTCCGCGCCCCGTCCGGCCTTGGTCGTCACGATGATCGGCCGCTTCTCCGGCGGGCCGTCCAGGACGGTCTGCCTCTCCTTTGCGGACAGGTCCTCGAACGGCACGTCCGTCCGGACGCCCATCGCCCGCGCGACCCTCGGCATCCAGCCGCGCGCCGCCAGCCGCCACGACCGCACCGCCCCCTCGTCGATGCTGAGGCTGGGATCCGGGATCAGCGCGTCGTCGTCGATCTCGTCGATCACCCCGAGCCCGTCGCAGCGCGGGCACGCCCCCTCGGAGTTGAACGCGAACGACTCCGCACTCGGGATCTTGAACCGCTCGCCGTCCTCCGGGCACGTCCGCCACTCGCCCATGCTCGCGTCCAGCGACGGTGGCAGCCGATGCCCGCGCGGGCACACGTGCGACCCGAGCCGCGACACCATCAGCCGCAGCACGTTCAGCGCCTCGCTCATCGTCCCGACCGTGCTGCGCCGCCCCGGCAGCGGCGGCCGCTGCCGCAGCGCCAGCGTCGCCGGCAGGAACTCGATCCGGTCGACGTCCGGCCTCCCCGCCTGCCCGATCCGCCGCCGCGTGTAGGTGGCCAGACCGTCCAGAAGCCGCTGGTACCCCTCCGCGTACAGGACGTCCATCGCCAGCGACGACTTGCCGGACCCGGACAACCCGGTCACCGCCACCCACGACCACAGCGGGACATCGACGTCGATGTCCTTCAGATTGTGGGTCCGAGCCCCGAACACCCGAACCGCCCGCGGAGTCCCCTCCACCCATCTCACCTGGACATTCCCAACCGCCACCGATCACGACCTACCCACCCCCCACCCCGGCAACCGGACGCGCCGGCCGGGGTTGACGGTGGGCGGGAACGGGGGTGATCTTGAGGGATGCGGACGGGATCTCTCTGGCGGAACCGGAACTTCGTCCTCCTCTGGACGGGGCAGACCTTCTCCGAGATCGGCACCCGCATGACCTCGGTGGCGTTCCCGCTGCTCGTCCTGTCGCTCACCGGCTCGCCGGCCCGGGCGGGACTGGCCGGCTTCGCCGCGACGCTGCCGTACTTCCTGCTCTACCTGCCCGCCGGGGCCCTGGTGGACCGCTGGGACCGGCGCCGCGTCATGATCTTCGCCGAGATCGGCCAGTTCGCCGCGCTGGGCGGCCTCGCCGTCGCGCTGGTGCTGCACGCGGTCACGCTGCCGCACATCCTCGCCGCCGCTTTCGTGTCGGGCTCGTGCTTCGTGTTCTGCAGCGTCGCGCAACGCGCCCTGCTGCCGGCGATCGTCCCGGCCGAGCGCCTCACCGAGGCCCTGGCCAGGCAGGAGACCAAGAGCCGCAGCGCCGCCCTGACCGGCTCCCCGCTCGGCGGCCTGCTCTTCGGCGTCGCCCACTCGCTGCCCTTCCTGGCCGACGCCGCGTCCTACCTGATCTCGCTGGGCACCGTCCTCGGCATCCGCACCGAACCGCGCCGGCCGTCCGCCCCGCCGCGGCTCCGCGACCTGGCCGGTGAGATCCGCACCGGCCTGCGCTGGCTGTGGCACGAGCCGTTCGTCCGGACGAGCGTGGTCCTGTCGTCCGCCGTGAACCTGATGTTCCAGGCGCTGATCCTCGCCCTGATCGTCCTGTCCCGCGACCTGGGCGCGGGCAGCGCCGGGACCGGCCTGGTCCTCGGCTGCTTCGGCGCCGGCGGGCTGCTCGGCGCCCTGATCGCCCCGCACCTCCCGGCCCTGTTCTCCTCCAGGACGGTCGCCATCACCGTCGCCTGGATCTGGGCCACCACCGCCCCCCTCCTGGCGCTGGCCACCAGCCCCTACGAACTGGCCGCTATCATCGCCTGCATGGCGATCGCCGGTCCCCTCTGGAACGTGGTTGTCGTCGGCTACCAGTACCAGGTGATTCCGGACCACCTCCTCGGCCGGGTGAAGAGCGTCGTCCTCCTGACCAGTTGGGGCTCCATGCCGCTGGGCCAACTCCTGGGCGGCTACCTCCTCTCCGCGACCGCACCGCGAACGACCGTCCTGCTGCTCTCCCTCCTCACCCTCGCCATCGCCCTGACCACCACGCTCAACCGCTCGATGCGGATGCAGGGCCCGACGATCGGCCGCCCCGGCCTGCAACCCCAATGAACGACTTCGACGGAGGCTGGGACAGTCAGGCGACGCTCACGGACGGCTGGGTCGAACGCGTCCCGCGCCGCCCGGACGTCCACGTCCGCCTGCTGGCCGAGATCCGCCTCCTGCCCTGGCTGGCTCCCCGCCTACCGCTGCCGGTGCCGGTCCCCGAACTGGTCTCGGACGACCCGCTGGTCGTCCGCCACCGCCTGGTCCCCGGGGACCCGCTCGAATCTCCGACGGCGGAGCAAGGCCGCGACCTCGGCCTGTTCCTGCGCGCCCTCCACGACACGCCCCTCGACCAGGCCAGGGCGCACGGCCTGCGTGACATCCACGACGAGTTCGCCGAAGACCTGGCCCTCTTCCGCGCCCGGGTGCTCCCGCTCCTCCCTGAGAAGACCCGCGCCACCGCGCTCCTGGACGCGCTAGAACAACGCGTCACGACCACCGTCGTCCACGGCGACCTCGGCCCCGAACACGTCCTGACCAGCAACGGCGACCTCTCGGGCGTCATCGACTTCGGCGACGCCCACGCCGGCGACCCCGCGATCGACCTGGCGTGGACCCTCCACGGCACCCCGCCCGACTTCGCCGCAGCCCTGGCGACCGCCTACGGCGTCACCCCTGCCCTCCGAGCCCGCGGCCTCCTCTGGCACAAGCTAGGCCCCTGGCACGAAGTGACCCGCGCCCTGGCAACCGACGACCCGGGAATGCGCGACGCAGGTCTAGCAGGTGTCGAGGCCCGCCTCACCCTCTGACGGTGAGCTCCGAATCTCCCCAAGCCGTCACGACGATCTCCATACCAAGCGCGAGCCGCCCGGTACGCACCACCGAGAACTTCGCCCCGAACGCCACGCCTCCCGCCGCCGCCCGGCGGTACGAGGCGAGCGTCCGGAGCGGCTCATGCCCCGCCTTGTGCCCGCCGACCTGGTCGATCGTCGTGACGGCGCACCGGATGGCGAGCTTGGTGTACCCCAACTCCGCATCCCCAAGGGACACCCGCCGAGCGAGATCCTCCCGGTGCGGCACATCCCACCCCTCAACGACGATGTTCGGCCGAAACCGACTCATCGGCAGCCCCGCTCCCTCAAGCCGCCCGTTCAACTCATCAAGGCTCGCCCGCGACACCATGTGCACCGCACTGCTGTCCGCATAACCGGACGTCCCGGGCGTCAACCCGTCAGTCACCCGATCATGCTCAGGCGGCACCCGCACCAGCCGACTCGGCTTGCCGAGCACCGTGCTCATCCACTCCGCCGCGTCGTCCCCCTGATCAATCCCCCGAAAGGGCGTCCCGAACAGCATCACCTCCCGCCGCGCCCCGTCCAGATCGACATCGACGTGCAGCGTCTCCACCCCATGCGCCCGCAAGCTCAGCCGCTTCCCACCCTCACCGACCTCGGGCCGCACGACCGCCAGCCGCGGATCCCGCCGCTGGCTCCGGAACACCCCGTCCTCCCCGACCACCATGAAGCTGCGGTCATCAGCCACCCCGGCCTCCGTCAGCTCCACCTCGCTCAAGGCGACCCCCGCGCACCCCTTGATCGGATACGTGTACAACCCCGCGACAACACCCATCCCCGCCCCACTTCCACAAGACCGCGCCCCAACCTAAAGACCCCCACCCCCACAAGACCACCCCAACCCCCACAACCTGACACCAACCCGTCAATTTCCCACCCCATCCCCCAACGCCTCTCCGAAAACGCCCCGCACCACCCCAACCCGAATACCGTCCAGCCCTGCCCCACCAAAGCCCCCTCCACAAGCAACACCCACCCACCACACAGCACCCCGCCGCTCAGCACTTCTGCCGCACAGCACCCACGTGGCACAAGACCTCCGCCCTGGAGGACGGCACCCGCGCAGCCCGTCCGCCGCGCAGTACCCTCAACCCGCACCCACGCGGCACAGAACGTCCGTCGCGCAGGGTGACACCCGCAGGCACCTGCCGCGTAGACCGCCCATCGCGCTGCACTCGTGCGGCAGAGCCGCCGCCCCACGAGATGACGCACCCGCGCAGCACGTCGGCCGCGCTGCCACCCGCTGGCACAGAACGTCCGTCGCCCAGAGCGGTACCCGCGCAGAGCACCCGGGCGTGGAGGGCGACCTTGGACTGCACTCACGCGGCACTGGACGTCCGTCCCGCGGGATGGCGCACGTGCGCAGCGGGCCCGCGGCGCTACGCGCACTGGCGCAGGACGCCCCTTGCGCAGGGGCGGCACCCCCGCAGGGCACCGGCGTGTTAGGGCACCCATGGCACGCGCTCGTGTGGCACGGGACGTCTGTCCCGCGGGCTGACGGACCCGCGCAGCACGTCGGCCGCACTACACCCGCCGGCACTGGACGTCTGTTGCGCAGAGGGCACCTATGCAGGGCGCTTGGTGCTTGGAGTGCCTGTCGCGCTGCCCTCGTGTGGCACGGGACGTCCGTCTCGCGGGCTGGTGCACCCGCGCAGCACGTCCCCAGCGCCATGCGCACTGGCACAGGACGCCGCTTGAGGTGGGCGGCACCCGCGTAGGGCACCGGCGTGTTGGGGCACCCATCGCGCGCGCTTGCGTGGCACGGGACGTCCGTTCCGCGGGCTGGCGCACCCGCGCAGCACGTCGGCCGCACTGCACCCGTTGGCACAAGACGTTCGTCCGGCGGCCTGGCGCACCCGCGCAGCACGTCCACGGCGCTATGCGCACTGGCGCAGGACGCCCCTTGAGGTGGGCGGCACCGGCGCAGGGCACCGGCGTGTTGGGGCACCCATCGCACGCGCTTGCGTGGCACGGGACGTCCGTTCCGCGGGCTGGCGCACCCGCGCAGCACGTCGGCCGCACTGCACCCGTTGGCACAAGACGTTCGTCCGGCGGCCTGGCGCACCCGCGCAGCACGTCCACGGCGCTATGCGCACTGGCGCAGGACGCCCCTTGAGGTGGGCGGCACCGGCGCAGGGCACCGGCGTGTTGGGGCACCCATCGCGCGCGCTTGTGGCACGGGACGTCGTCCGGTGGGATGGCACCCGCACAACATGTTCGCCCTACTACATCCGCTGGCACAGGACGTCCCGCGCAGGACGTTCCTTCGCGCAGGGGGCATCCGCGCAGGGCGTCCGCCGCGCGCTGTACCCGCTTCGTGCAGCGCGTCCGCCGTGCAGGGGCCCGTGCGAGGTACTGCCGCGCACCGAGCGCCCGCGCAGGGTGCCTAACGCAAGGTCGCCGACCGCACGGTACTGGCGCTGCCCAGCACCTCCATCGTGCAGAGGCGGCAAGCGCGCAGGGCGTCCGCCGCACTGCATGCCAGCTGCGCTAAATACCCGCCGCACACGCTGGTCTTTGCACGGAGTGGCTGCCGCACGGTGCTCTCCGCTGTGGTGGACGACTCACCGGGGTGGACGGCCCGCTGTGGGGGACGGTCACTCCCACCTGTTTTCAACCCTCCCGGCCTCTTCAGACATCCGCGAACGGCCCCCTTGAGACATCCGCGAAAGCTGGCGGCGCCCTGTCGGCTCTGGCACGCACGTCCCCTTCCGTGGTCGGGCCCTAGCCGTCCTTGAATCCGCGGAAGACTCCGGCCGCGTCCACGTCGTCGGCGAACTCCGCGAAATCCATGTTGGCGATGGACAGGTTCGCCGAGATGCCGGGAAACCAGCGCGGAGGCACCCGGAACGTCCTGCCGGGCTCCTCGAAGAGATCGACCGCCAACAGCAAATGCTCGGCGTCCGCCATCGTCACCGCGTCAGCGAGGAACAGGTACGTCACCTTCTCCTCCTCATCAGCGGCGGCGTCCTCCTCCACCAGCGCTTGGACGGTCACCCCCTCGTAAGCACGATCACTCACAAAGGTCCCATCACCCTCCCCACTCTCCTCCCTCTCGATGGCCTCTTGGAGCTCCCGCCACTTGGCGTCATCACTGAAATCGGCCCGAAGAACAAGCGACGACAAGTCCTCCGGCTGAGGCAACGCCATGACCACCACCCCCCATTAGTTAGTGCCTGCGCCCGTCCTCCAACGAGCAGAACCTTTCACCTACCCGGGCCGACTGCCGCCGACCGCCACCACCCCGCCAAATCCGCGCCACCGCGCCCCGCGTGATCTCGCTAGCGCCATCCTGCCCTGCCGCAATACCGGCTGGCCTCAACACGCCTGCCGCTGGCCTGGCCAGAGGCTTCCACGCCATGCCTGCCCTGCCATGCCGCGCCGTGCCATGCCCCCCGCTATGCCCCGCCCCGCCGTGCCACGCCTTGCCGTGCTCGCGACGCGCTGTCCCCCGCCGTCGTTGCCTCCTCGCCTTGTTGGTGCTGGACCGAGCGCACGCCTGCGTTGACGTAGTCCTCGACCCCGTCAGCGCGAACTCAGCCTTCAGCGCGACTTCGCCCTTCGGCGCGTTCGCGATCGGCCGCGCTTGCTCAGTCTGCGGCGCCTGCTCTACTGGCCCTGCGTCCTGGAAGGGGGACGCGTCCGCGGGCGACGGCGTTGCCTCACCTTCCGACGTGTCCGTGTCCACGCGCGTCGTTGCCCACGCGCGTCCTGGTGCAGGTCCGTGTCTCGTGTGCGCTTGGGGTTGGCCGCGCCTTTGTGTTGAGCTTGTAACTCGAGGTGTGTAAAGATGATCTTGTGGTGGGTCTGGTTGTGTTTACCGGATGCGGCCCGGGTAGGCCTGGGCGAGTTCGTTGAGTGCTTCGGGCCAGCCGTAGGTTTTGGTGCCCTCGACGAGTCGGGCGGGTTGGAAGGGATGCTTGTCGCCGTTGGCTCGTTTGGCGGCGCGTTCGCGGGCGCGTTTGTCCTCGATGTTGACGATGGCCAGCCACAGCAGTTTGACGACTGCGTCGTCGGTCGGGAAGTGGCCGCGGGCCTTGGTGACCTTGCGGAGTTGGTAGTTCAGTGACTCGATGCTGTTGGTGGTGTAGAGCAATCGGCGGACTGCGGGTGTGAAGGCCAGGAACGGGGTGACCTGTTCCCAGGCCGTCTCCCACACTTTCACCGCCTGCGGGTAGCGTTTTCCCAGCTCGCTGGTGGCCAGGGTGGCCAGGGCGTCGAACGCGGCGTCGGCGTCGACGGCGGTGTAGACCTTCTTCAGTTCGGCCGCGACCGCGGCGCGGTCCTTGCGTGGGACCGGCCGCAGTGCGTTGCGGATCAGGTGGACCACGCAGGTCTGGACGGTGGCGTGGGGGAAGGCCGCGGTGATGGCGTCCTCGAACCCGCCCAGCCCGTCGCAGCAGGCGATCAGGATGTCGGTGACTCCACGGTTGCGCAGGTCGGTGACGACACCGCGCCAGAACCCGGCGCCTTCTCCGACCGGGCCGTCGGCGGCCTTGGGCACCCAGATGCCCAGCACGTGCTTGTCGCCGTCGGTGTCGATCCCGACTGCCAGGTACGCCGGCTTGTTGTGCACGACGTGGTTGTCGCGGACTTTCACCACGATCGCGTCCAGGAACACCACGGCATAGACGGGGTCGAGCGGGCGGCGCTGCCAGGACTTGACCTCCTCCATCACCTGCTCGGTGATCCGGGAGACGGTCTCGGGACTGAGCCGGGTCCCATACACCTGGTCGAGGTGGTGGACGATGTCACGGACCGTCATGCCGTGCGCGTACAGGCTGATGACCATGTCGTCCAGGCCGCCGGAGACGCGCCCGGCGCGTTTGGGCACCAGCATCGGCTCGAAGCTGCCGGCCCGGTCCCGCGGCACCGCCACCTGAACCGGCCCGACCCCGGTCTGCACCGTCTTGCGGATCTTCCCGTTCCGGGCGTTGCCCGCCACCGCGCCCGCGCCCTGCACATGCCGGTCATAGCCCAGATGCGCGGTCAGCTCGGCCTCCAACGCCCGCTCCAGGACGGCCTTGACCAGATCACCCAGCATCGAGCCCTCACCGGTCAGCCGCAGCCCGCCGTCCTGGTCCCGGGACCTGGCCAGCAACTCATCCAGCAGCCGATCGTCCATCAGCTCCCGGATCGGACGACGCACCGTTTCCTGCTCGGACTCACCCACCTCCAACACGGTAGCCGGAAGATCACTTACGGTGGTCGAGGTGGTGCCGTCGACACCATCGATCACAGACATGACGTGTGGTTCTCCCCCCCGAAGAACGTGGGCGCTTCGCCCACTGATCACTTGCTCCCCAACAAGATCACTTTCCACACCTAGAGAGATACCTCCTTTGTGTTCACGTGTTCTTGTGCGTTCGGGGCCTCCTAGGTGCTTGGGCTTGTGCCCGCGTCTGGTGTGCGTGGGGCTTTGCGCGGGTGCTCTTGTGTTCGGCCTCTGCGCGCGCCCTTGTGCTGGCGTGACGCGTGCGTTCGAACGCGTGCGCCTGTTTACGCGCGTTGTCTTGCATGCGTGTCGCCTTGTACGCATGGGCTTGTACACGCATGGCCTTGTACCTGCTGGGGTTCTTGGGCGTGCGTGGATTCTGGTCGCCTTCTTGGCGGTCGGGGTTTGGTGTGGCTGGGTGGTGGTGGGGTGGGCTCTCCATTGGTGGGAAGTTCGGTGGATTGCGGGGTTGCGGGTGTCCGGGTGTGGACGGGGTGATCTCGAACTGGGGGTGGTAGAGACCCGTCCAAGCAGGCGATTTGTTGGTGGCTGGGATGGGGTAGGTGGCGATGGCCGGCACTCGGCAAGGGGCCGCGTCCGAGGCGCAGAGCTTGCGGCCGGTGGTGGTGGCCGTGGCCACCGCCGTCTGCGGATCGGTTCTGACGACGCTGCTGGCGAGCACGGCGGGTGCGCCGCCGGTTGGGGCGCTGCTTGCGACGATTCTCGGGGCGGCGATTCCTCCTCTCATTGCGACGGCCGGGCCGTTCCATGCGGTCAGGCTTTACGGGGCCGTCCTGGCGGCGGCCATCGGCCTGGCCATCGCCTACGGCGGCTTCTCCGTCACCTATGTGGTCTCAGGCGAGAAGCCCAAGAACCTGCCGCTTCCGGGGGAAGCGAAGGGGAGCGGGCACTCGTCCGGGAAGTCGGGCGGGTCCGTTCTTACTGAGAGCGGCAAAGAGCCCGGCATCGAGGTGTCCCCTGACAGTGTGGAGCTGACGTGCGTCGGCCGGGGGCAGGGGTGCTTGAAGACGGTCACTCTCAAGAGCACCGGAGACGTGCCGCTGCGCATCGGCAACATCGTTGCTGAGAGCGATGGCGTCTCCGTCGCCGCCGAGGACTGCGCGCACAAGGAATTCGCCAAGGGGGCGAACTGCACCCTCGCGCTATGGCTGGTGGCCGAAGGCGCGCCGACACGCGTCGTCATCCACCAGAACCTTCCGGGCAAGCCCAGCTACGTTCGGGTCTCCCGTCCGTCGGGTCCGTCCAGTCCGCCGGTTACTTCGCCGGAGGTCACTCCCTCCTAGGCAGATTGGGCAACTAGGGTCTGCCGGTGCGGTGAGAGTTTGGTGCGGTCGAGGGCTCGGGGTTGTTGGCGGTGGGCGGGGCTTTTGCGGGGTTGATGAGTGATCTAGTGGAGTTGGGACGGGCGGTCTGCTGGGGGTCATGTGCCGGTCCTTTCGCTGCGGCGTTCCAGGAGGATGACGTCTCGCCACTGGCCGTGGTGGCGGGCTATGCGGTGGCGGGTGCCGACTGTGCGGAAGCCGGCGTTGTGGTGGAGGCGGAGGCTGGCGGTGTTCTCGGGGAAGATGCCGGACTGGAGCGTCCAGATGCCTGCGGCCTCGGTGGACTGGATGAGGGTGTCGAGGAGTGATGCGGCGATGCCGCGGCCCTGGTGGGACGGGTCGACGTAGATGCTGTGCTCCACGACGCCCGCGTAGACGGCGCGAGGCGATACCGGGGAGACGGCGACCCAGCCCAGGGGCTTGTCGGTGATCGCGTCTGCGGCCACGTGGTGGTGGTCCGGGAGTTTGGCCTTGTCGAAGGCCTCCCAGGTGGGAGCGGTGGTTTCGAAGCTGGCGTTGCCGGTGTCGAGGCCCGCCTGGTAGATCGCTAGGACGTCGGGAGCGTCGGCCGGGGTCATCGGGCGGACGTGGACGGGGATGGGCACGGTTCCTCCTCGCTAGCGGCCCTTGTGGTAGGTGGTGAGGCCGGTGGCCAGGCCCAGGGGGACCAGGAGCAGTTCTACGATCATGGCCTTCCAGGCGTAGTACGTGTTGACCGCGCGGATCGGATAGAGGCACGGCAGGTTGGCAAGGACCTGGAGGGGCGGGAGGCCGCGTTTTCGGGCGGCGTAGAGGAGTGTGGCGATGAGCAGCGGTAACTCGCTGGCCAGCCACCAGGTGACGGCGATGGCGGGCGGGATGTGCCAGGCCATCGTGAGAAGGACGGGCGTCAGCCACCACAACGGGGCCAGCAGGATCTCCAGGACGGCGAGGACGACCCAGAGCGCGAGCATCGGCTTGCGGAGCACCATCGGACGCAGGTGCATGCGGACGTTCTGGAAGAACCCCGACATCCAGCGCCAGACCTGGCGGCGCAGGAAGGGCAGGGTCTCGGGGTCGGCGGCCCAGGCGACGGCGCCGGGGACGTAGACGGCGCGGCGGCCCTCGATCTGCCACGTCCAGGTGGCGTCCATGTCCTCGACGATGGTGCGCTCCGGGAAGCCGCCGGACGCGGTCAGGACGTCGCGGCGGAAGGCCGAGCAGCAGCCGGAGCAGACCATCGGGCTCGCGGCGCCCTGCTGGATGGGCCGCTGGAAGTGGAAGCCGAACAGGTACTCCACCGAGCGGCCGCGTTCCCAGAGGGTGCGGGTGAAGCGGGTCTGGACGTTGCCCGCCGCGATCGCCACGGCCGGGTCGGCGAACACCGGGCGGACGCGTTCGATGTAGTCGGGGGCGAGGACGGTGTCGGCGTCCACGGCGAGGATCAGGTCGCCCTCGCAGTGGGGGAGCGCGTGGTTCTGCGCGCGGGCCTTGCTGCCCAGGCGGCGGTCGGGGCGCAGGACGGTCGCGCCGTGGGCGCGGGCGACCTCGCCGGTGCGGTCGGTGGACCCGTCGTCGACCACGATGATCTGGACGGGCGGGACGGTCTGCCGGTGCAGCGACTCCAGCGTGGCGGGGAGGCCCGCCTCCTCGTCATGGGCCGGGACGATGACGGTGACCGTCAGGGGAACGTTGGCAGGCGGCGTGATGCCGGTTGCCGATGGGGTGGTGATGGTCGTTGGCGTCGAGGTGGCATTCGGTGGTGTGGCGAAGCTCGCGGGCGGCTCGGCGGTGAGCGGCGTGATGGCGGTCGCCGGGAGGGCGGCGGCGGTCATCGGGTGGCCCGCAAGTGGGTGAGGGCGCGGGTGGTGGTCGTGGTGATCCAGACCGCGCCGTAGATCAGCGTGCTGATGCCGATCCCCGGAAATCCTCCGTGCATGACTGATCCTTTCTGGTGTGCCGGTTCGGGCTCACGGACCATCGTGGGCCGCCCGGCACACCCGGGAAAAGTCGACGCCGAAACTGTGGATAACTTTCAAGAACGGCAGGTCACGCCCTATGTCACTCGTAGGCGGCCGCTGCTGCGCGCAGGGCAGCCAGCACCTCCTGCGGGTCGTAGGACGCGGGTGCGCCCGGCCGGTAGGTGACGGATTCGAGCGAGCCCGTGTAGGGGAAGGCTCCGTAGCGCTCGTAGAGAGGCCAGGAAACGGGGGAGCGGCGGTCGATCCCTACGTCGATGCCTTGCATCGGGGCCATGCCGATGAGCATTCGGACGTCGCCCAGGCGTCCGGCCAAGGTGCCGTCCACGGTGATGGCGAAATCCCAGCGGTATCCCTCTAGCGCGGTGGCCGAAACGGTGAGGGAGTGTGGTCCGGCGGGTAGCGTTCCCAGGTCTACCTCGTAGAGGACGCCGTACTCGTTGTAGGCGAACCAGAGATGACCGTCCTCGATGTAGAGGTTGTAGCCGCCGCCTTGGTCGCCGTGCGCGAACAGCACTCCGGCCGTATCGGCCTCGTGCGTGAGGCGGATGTCCACCTCGAAATCGCGGAAGGCGACCAGGCGGGCCGAGCGGTAGCGCTCCAAATGCGGAGTCCCGGGAAGCAACGTGACCGGTTCGCGGAAGGCGTCCTCCGAAGCGGGGCGAGCCGTCCATAGGTAGCCGGTGCCGTCGTCCAAGGGGAACACCTGGTTCTGCCAGGCGGCCTCTTCCCAGGCGGCAGCCAGTTCCTTCACCAGATCCGGGTGCTCGGCGGCCAGGTCGTTGGTTTCTGTGGGGTCGGTACGGAGGTCGTACAGCTCCCATGGGTCCTCGTCATGCGGACGCCCCGGACGATGCAGAGTGACCAGTTTCCAGCCGTCCCGGTAGTAAGCGCGGTTACCCGTCATCTCCGCGTACTGCTCCGGGTGAGTGCTCAGTGCCGACGCGTCCCGTAGCGGCGCGACGAAGCTGACGCCGTCCAGCGACTTCACCCCAGTGGACGCGCGCGAAACACCTGTCAGATCCAAGAGCGTAGGCAGGACGTCCGTGACGTACTGGAACTGGGTGCGAACGCCGCCCGCCTCGTCCGCCAGCCCGCGCGGCCACGAGATGACGAACGGAACGCGTACGCCGCCCGCATGTGTCTGCCCCTTGTAGAGGCGGAACGGCGTGTTCGACGACATTCCCCAACCACGCGGATAGTGGACCATGGTGCGGGGCCCACCGATGAGTTCCGGATCGCGCGCCACGTCCGTTTCCCAGTCGTCCGGTAGGCCGACCCTGGAGAGGAACTGGGCGAAGTAGCTTCGCGTCCCGCGGATGCCGCCTTCGCCCGTCCCACCGTTGTCGGACGTGAAGATGACGATGGTGTTGTCCAGCTCGCCCAGCGCTTCGATGGTGGCCAGTAGGCGCCCGAGGTTCTGGTCCACGTTGTCCACCATCGCGGAGTAGACCTCCTGGTAGCGGACGAACAGGTCCCGGTCCTTCTCCGATAGCGAGTCCCAAGCGGGGACGTCCAGGAACTGCTCGCTGTTGCGCGGCGGTAGGGCCGTCCCCTCCGGGAAGAGGCCGTTCGCGATCTGGCGTGCGAAGCGTTCGTCCCGTAGGGCGTCCCAACCGCCGTCGTACCGTCCCCGGTACTTCGCAATGTCGGAGGGTTTCGCTTGCAGCGGCCCGTGCACCGCCGGATGCGCGAAGTACAGGAAGAACGGCTTACGCGAGTTGGCGCGCAAGCCCTTGAGGAGCCCGATCGCCTCGTCCGTGAGGTCGTCGGTCAGGTAGTAGCCGTCCGGGTAGGAATCGACCTCGACCGGCGAGTTGTCTCGGACGAGCCGATGCGGGTGATGCAGACTCGTCAGGCCCTCAAGAATCCCGTAGAAGCGATCGAAACCGCGCTGTGTGGGCCAGGACGACCGGGCGGCGCCGTCGTTCATAGTGGCGTCCTTGGTGAGGTGCCACTTTCCTATGGCGAACGTCGCATACCCGCCCCCGCGCAGGGTCTCGGCGAGTGTCGGCACGTCGTCGGCGATTTCGAAGGTGTAGCCAGGGAAACCGGGGTCGGCGTTAGCGACGAAGCCGAATCCGGCGCGGTGCGGGTTCAACCCGGTCAGAAGCGCCGCGCGGGACGGCGAGCACAGCGGATTGGTGTGGTAGTTGGTCAGCCGCAGGCCGCGCTCGGCGAGCCGGTCGAGCGTCGGCGTCTCGATCTCCGCGCCGAACGGGCCGATGTCGGAATAGCCCATGTCGTCCAGCAGGACGATCACGACGTTGGGCGCGCCCTCGGGAGCCGAACCCTCCGGCCACCAGGGGAGGGGAGTCGGCGACGGTCCGCCCGACCTCCGCTCCGTGGCCAGGGTAGCGCCGAGTCTCACGGCGGGTCTCAGAAGTCACGACGCGAACTCCCCGTTGAAGCGGGAGTCGAACTCCTCGTGGACGTCGAGCTTGCGCGGTAGCAGCCCCAACTGGAAGTAGGCGTCCGCCTGGGCCTGCTGGTCGGCGATGACGGAATCGTTGATCTGCGTCTCGACGGCCGAGCTTCTGCCCAGCAGCGCCTTGGCCAGTGGCAAGGGGACGTTGTTGGCCTTGCTGTAGGCGGCCGCCCAGGCATCGGGATTGGCTACGGCCCACGCATGAGCCTTAGCCGTCCGCTTCACGAAATCCTTGAGCGCCGGCCCCAGCTTGGCGTCTTCCACGGCCTTCTTGCGGGCGATCGAGTAGAACGCGCCCACGCCATAGCCCGCTCCCGTTTCGATAGCGCGCGCGCCGACCTGCCCTTCCGCCTGCGCACGATACGGATCGATGGTCGACCAGGCGTCCACGTCGCCGCGCTTGAAAGCGCTCAGCGCATCCGGGATCTGGAGGTTGACCGGCTTCACGTCCTTGTAGGACAGGCCGTTCTTCGCGAGCGCCTTGATGAGCAGGTACTGCAGGATCGTGCCCTGCGTTACGGCGACCTTCTTGCCCTTAAGGTCGGCGACCGTCTTGATAGGGGAGTCCTTGGGAACGAGGATCGCCTGGGAGGACAGCGCCGGATTCTTGGGCTTCAGTACGGCGATCGTCTTGATGGGCGCACCGGACGCCTGGGCGAAGATGGACGGCGTGCTCGCGGCGAGGCCCACGTCCACCGCGCCCGCCTTCTCCGCCTCGACCAGCTGCGGCCCGGCCGGGAAGGTGCTCCACTTGATCTTGTACGAGGCGCCCTTGTCCTGCCCCGCCGCCAGGAACAGCGCCTTCTCGGTCGCGCCGAGGCTGCCCACCCGGAGCGTGTTCTCCGAGCTGGCGTCGGAGGTGCCGCAGGCGGTCGCCGCCACGGCCACGGTCGAGGCGACGCCGAGCGCGGTCAGGGTCTTTCTCATGTCTGCTTCTCGCTGTCCGTATCGTTTTCGGAAGTGCTCGTATCGGTTTCGGGGCCGTGCGTATCGGTTTCGGAGCTGTCTGTGTTGGGCCCGGAGCTGTCCGTGTTTGGCTCGGGGCTGTCCGTGTCGGGTTCGGAATCCGAGCCGTCGCTCGCCAGGGCCTCACTAACGCCGTCGCTCGCCAGGGCATCATTAACGGAGGCGTCGCTGTCGTCCTGGACGCCCAGTTCCGCGAGCAGGCGCGCGCGCAACGAGGCGAACTCCCCGTCGTGGCGTCTGCGCGGATGCGGGACGTCCACTCGTGCGTCCAGGGAGATGCGGCCATCGGTGAGGACGAGAACCCGGTCGGCCAGCACGATCGCCTCGTCCACGTCATGCGTGACCAGCAGCACCGACGGACGGTGCCGCGCAACCAGTTCGCGCAGAAGCGCATGCATCCGGAGACGCGTGAGCGCGTCGAGCGCGCCGAACGGTTCGTCCAGGAGCAGTAGCTCGGGCTCGCGCACGAGGGCGCGCGCCAGTGCCGCCCGTTGCGCCTCGCCGCCCGACAGGGTGGACGGCCAAGCGCGCGCGTGCTTGGCCAGCCCGACCTCCTCCAGCGCGCGTTCGCCACGTCCACGCTCGGAACGCCCTAGGCCGAGCACCACGTTGTCCAGGACGCGGGACCACGGCAGTAGCCGAGCGTCCTGGAACACCACGGCATTACGCGATGGCACGTCCACCTTGCCGCCGGCACCGTTGTCCAGCCCGGCCAGGATGCGCAGCAGCGTGCTCTTGCCCGAGCCACTGCGTCCCAGTAGCGCGACGAACTCGCCGGGACGGATCGTCAGATCGATCCCGTCCAGGACCGTCCGCTCACCGAACGCCCGCACAAGCCCGCGAACGGTGGTCGCGGCACCCGCCGCTAGTTGCCCTCGAAGCTCGGTCGCCATCGCAGCGCCCTCCTCTCCACCACGCTGACCAGCCCGTTCGACACCAGGCCGAGGACGGCGTAGACCGCCAGCCCGACCACGATCACGTCGGTCTGGGAGAACTCGCGCGCCTGCGTCATCAGGAAGCCGATCCCGCTGTCGGCGTTGATCTGCTCGCTGACCACCAGCACCAGCCAGGCGATGGTGACCGAGAAGCGCAGCCCGACGAAGAACCCGGGCAGCGCACCGGGCAGCACCACCCGCCGGACAAGCCCGATCCGCCCGATGCGCAGCGTCCGGGCCAGCTCGGCGAACCGCGGGTCCACGCCGCGGATCGCCGCGTGGGTGTTGATGTAGACCGGGAACGCGCAGCCCAGCGCGACCAGGATGATCTTCACTTCCTCGCCGATCCCGAACCACAGGATCGCGAGCGGGGTCAGCGCCAGGATCGGGATCGACCGGAGGATCTGCATCGTCCCGTCCAGAACGTCCTCGCCCAGCCGGAACAGGCCGGAGACCAGCGCGATCACCAGTCCGGCCAGCACGCCGAGCACCAGCCCGGCGAGCGCGCGCCGCAGCGACACCCATAGGTGGTGGCCGAGCGTCCCGTCCTGGACGAGATGCCAGCCGGTCTTCGCCACGACCGAAGGCCCGGCGAGCGTCTGGGCGTCGAGCAGCCCGGTGGACGACGCGATCTGCCACGCCGCCAGGAACAGCAGCGGACCGAGCAGCCTGCGCACGCCGCGCGGAACGGTCCTGCCTCGAATGCGCGGCCTCGTGCGCGCGGGCGACGGGCCCGCCACGGATTCCTCCGTGGCGGTGCCCCGCGGGGTGGTGATGGTCGTCATCGGTCAGCCCGCGTGGCCGTTGTAGGCGCTTGCGTCGCCGCTGCGCGAAACGCTGGGACGCCCGTCCACCGACACCGGAACGTCACCGACGACCGTGATGCGCTGGAGCCGCCGCGCCTGGTCGCCGAAGTCGTTCACCACGCGGTGCTGCGTGGCGCGGTTGTCCCAGATGGCGAGGTCGCCCTCCGCCCACGTCCAGCGGACGGTGTTCTCCAACCGGGTGATGTGCTCCTGGAACAGCTTGATGAGCGCCGCCGACTGCTGCGGCGGGAACCCGACCAGCGACCGCGCGAACCCGCCGAGCAGCAGCGTCCGCTCGCCCGTCTCCGGATGGACGCGGACGACCGGGTGCTCGGTCTCGTACGTCACGGAGCTGAACACCTCCGCGCGCCTGCGTCCCTCCTCGGTCTGCGGGTGCGCGGCGGCGACGTAGTCGAACCGGTTGCTGTGCAGCGCCCACAGCTTGTCGGCGAGGTCGCGCAGCTCGGCGGGCAGCGTGTCGTAGGCGGCGGCCGTGTTCGCCCAGCTGGTGTCGCCGCCGTGCGGGGGGATCGTGACCGCGCGCAGCACGGACGCGGCGGGCGGCGCGTCCACGAACGTCACGTCGGTGTGCCAGTGCTCGGCTCCGCCCGCGCCGCCGGAGTAGTCCAGGTCGAGGATGCGGTCGTTGCCGTCCAGGCCGGGGACGGTCGGGTGCGCGGTGGTCAGCGCGCCGAGCCGCCGCGCGAACGCGGCCTGGCCCTCGCCGTCCAGGTGGTCCTGGCCGCGGAAGAAGACGACCTTGTGCGCCAGGAGCGCCGCGCGGATCCCGGCGACGGCGTCGTCCGGCAGGTCGCCGCCGAGGCGGACGCCGGACACCACCGCGCCGATGCGCCCGGCCACGGGCGACACCTCCACGGCGGTGGACGCGTCGGCGGCGGGCGTCTCGGCGACGGACGTGAGCAGGGATGAAGACATGGCTGTCCCTCGATTCGGGGTAGTTCGGGCAGATCGCAGCGGACCGTCCCGCGGGCATGCGGACGGCTTCGATCCGGGGAGAGGCGAACGGACGGTCTGGTCGACGGAACGGACGGTCCGGTCCGACGAGGAGTGGACGGTCGTGGTCCGCGGAGAAGGGGGAGTGGGACGGCTCAGTGGCGACAGAGGGCGGCGGCGACGCGGCAGAAGTCCACGTCGCGGCGGCTGGTGAGCGCGTACGTCCTGGTCACGCCACCGACCGTACGCAGCACGTCCAACAATGTCAACCAAAAAAGTAGGGAAATATGCCGGAGTGAGCACTCACTCCGAGCTTGACGGAGTGAGTGCTCACTCCGTACTCTGGTCGGCATGGAGACCACACCCACCCGCCGCAGGGCCCCCGGCATGAGCCCCGAGGAGCGCAGGGAGATGATCGTGCGGACCGCGCTGCCGCTGGTCGCCGAGCACGGCACCGCCGTCACCACCGGCCAGATCGCCCGCGCCGCCGGCATCGGCGAGGCGACGATCTTCCGCGTCTTCGCCGACAAGGACGCGCTGCTCGACGCCTGCGTGGCCGAGGTGCTGCGCAACGACCACGTGCTGAACGAGATCGGCGAGATCTCCCTGGAGCGCCCGCTCGCCGAGCGGCTCACCGAGGCCGTCGCGGCGATCGACGCCTACCTCGCCCGCATGGGCATGGTCATCGGCGCCCTGTTCGCCACCGGACGCAAGGAGCGCGGCGCCCACGGCGGCGGCGCGCAGGCCGAAGCGGGCCTCGACCGCGGCGCGGCCATGGAGCGCACCCTCGAAGCGATCGCCGAGCTCTTCGAGCCCGAGCGCGACGCCCTGCGCCTCCCGCCGGACCAGATCGCCGCGATGTTCATGGGCCTCGCCTTCAGCCGGTCCCGCCCGGTCGGCGAGACAACCCTCCCCATCGAGGCCGCCATCGACGTCTTCCTCAACGGCGCCCTGAACGCGGCCCCGGCCGCGCCCTGACCCCGCGCTCAGGCATGGACTGAGCGCCAATCCGACGCGTCCCAGGCTGAGCGCCGATCCAACGCGTCCCAGGCTGAGCGCCGATCCAACGCGTCCCGACCAGCCGTCCGCCCTGCGCTCCAGCACGCAAACCTTATGCGGCTGTGCTCCGGCGTCCGAGCGGGCGCGCGCGGGGCTAGGGCTTGTTTCGAAGTGGCCTCGGCTATGCGCGCGAACGCGTGACCAGCGCGGTGCCGCGACGCCGGAGGCGAGCGGCACCGCGCTGATCGCGAAGCGATGCCGCGTTCGCCCAGGCACGGTCACGGAGCGAGCCGCTAGGCGAGCGCAGTGCGCCGGGACTGCGTAAACACGCCGCTAGGCGAGCGCAGTGGGCCGGGACTTTGAAACACAGGCTAGGCGGACGGGGTGGGGAGGGCGGCTTCGATGCAGTCGAGGACGCGCGCCAGGCCGTGGCGGAACTGCTCGTCGCGGCTCATCCGCGGCTGGCGCGCGTCCATCGCGATCTTGGTGAAGACCGGGTAGCGGCCGCTCTCCACGAGGCGCTGGATGTAGGGCAGGTCGCGCGCCGCCCACGCGTCCTCGCTGAGGCCGCTGCGGCGGATCTCCTCGGCCGTGGTGACCTCGTCGCGCGCGGCGCCCTCGACGTAGCCGTTCAGGATGGCCATCAACGCCAGGTTCTCGTCGACCGGAACGTGCGGGTCGAGCACGCCCATCACCCGCTCGATCAGCTGCAGCTGGTTGGGGCCGAAACCTGGGAGCGAGCGGTTCACGCCCGCGATCCACGGGTGGCGCAGCCACATCGCGCGCAGCCCGTCGGCGTAGCGGGTCAGGTCGGCACGCCAGTCGCCGGACGGGACGCCGTCCAGGTCGATCTCGCCCATCAGCCGGTCGGCGGTCAGTTCGAGCAGGTCGTCGCGGCTCGGGACGTAGCGGTAGAGCGACATCGCGCCCGCGCCGATCTCGGTGGCGATGCGCCGCATGGTCGCGGCCTCCAGCCCCTCGGCGTCGGCGATCCGGATCGCCGCCTCGGTGATCTGGTCGCGGCTGTAGGCGGGTTTCGGCCCGCGCGCCGGGCGTTCGGGACGCATCCAGATGTTGGTGTACTCGGCGTCCGGCACCGCTCGCTCTCCCTCCAGTTGCGTACGCAGTACCCAGAAATTTCGCGGAACGTCTTGCGTACGCCGTACCCGGTAACTAGCCTCACTTTCTGCGTACAGCATACCCAGTGGAGGATCCATGCCCGATCCGATCGTCGTCGCCGAGGGCCTGCACAAGGCCTTCGGCGGCACCCGCGCGCTGCGCGGACTCGACCTGAGCGTGCCGAGGGGCACGGTCTGCGGCCTGCTCGGACCGAACGGCGCGGGCAAGACGACGGCCGTCCGGATCCTGGCCACCCTGTCCGATCCCGATGCGGGACGCGCGGCCGTCGCCGGGTACGACGTCGTCCGCGACGCCCGGAAGGTGCGCGAGCGGATCGGCCTCGCGGGCCAGTACGCCGCCGTCGACGAGAAGCTCACCGGACGCGCCAACCTGCGCATGTTCGGGCGCCTCCACCACCTGCCCCGCCGCGAGGCGCGCACCCGCGCGGACGAGCTGCTCGACCGCTTCGGCCTCGCGGACGCCGCCGACCGCCGCGTCGCCGGCTACTCCGGCGGGATGCGCCGCCGGCTCGACCTGATCACCTGCCTCCTGCGGCGTCCCAAGGTGCTCTTCCTGGACGAGCCGACCACCGGCCTCGACCCGCGCGGACGCGCCGAGATCTGGGGCGCCGTCCGCGCCCTCGTAGGCGACGGCACGACCGTCCTGCTCACCACCCAGTACCTGGACGAGGCCGACCAGCTGGCCGACGACATCGCCGTCATCGACCGCGGGCGGGTGATCGCGCGCGGCACGCCCGACGAGCTGAAGGCCGCAATCGGGGACCGGCTCGACGTCGTCCTGGAAGATCCGTCCGGGCTCCGCCCGGCCGCGGTCGTCCTGCACGGCCTGGCCGGGACCGACCCCGCGATGACGGGCCGCGACCGGCTCAGCGTGCCGCTGCCCGGCGGCCACCGCCTCGCCGACATCGTCCGCGAGCTGGACCGCGCCGGCGTCGCCGCGGCCGACATCCGCCTGCGCCGCCCCACCCTCGACGAGGTCTTCCTCCGCCTCACCGCCCAGAAGGAGTCCGCATGACGACCGCCACAGCGCGCAACGTGCCCGCAGCCGGGCGAGCCCTGCTCGGCGACGGGCGGGACCTGCTCAGCGACGGGCTGACCCTGATCGGGCGCGAAATCGGCCGCCTCTGGGCCGAACCTGGGCAGATCATCGCGGCGCTGGCCTTCCCCGTGGTCATGGTCGTGCTGTTCGGCTACGTCTTCGGCAGCGCGATCGCCGTGCCGGGCGGCGGCGACTACCGCGAGTACCTGATGCCCGGACTGTTCGCGATGGTGGTCTTCACCTCCGCCCAAGGCGTCATGACGCGGATGGCCGCCGACGCGTCCCGGGGCGTGATGGACCGCTTCCGCTCGATGCCGATGGCGCGCCTGGCCGTCCCGTTCGGGCAGACCGGCGCGGACGCCCTCGTCGGCCTGCCGCTCCTGGCGGTCATGGTCGGGACGGGCCTGCTGGTCGGCTGGCGGCCGCACCGGGGCGTGGCCCTCACGGCCGCGGCGTTCCTGCTGATCGTCCTGGTGCGGTACGCGCTGAGCTGGCTCGGCGCCTACCTGGGCCTGGTGGTGCGCGACGAGCAGCTCGCGGGCCAGCTGGTGCCGCTGTTCCTGCCGGTGACGATGCTGTCCAACGCGTTCGTCCCGACGGGCGGGATGCCCGCGTGGCTGCGGCTCGTCTGCGACTGGAACCCGGTGAGCGCGATCACGGCCGCCGCGCGCGTCCTCTTCGGCAATCCCGGCGTCCGGACGGCGCATCCGGCCTGGCCGCTGGAGCATCCCGTGATCACCGTGCTGCTGTGGTCGGCCGGGCTGCTGATCGTGTTCGCGCCGCTCGCGGTGCGGGCGCAGAACCGGTGGGGTAAATGAGAAAACCCCAGGTCAGACCTGGGGTTCGTGGTGGGCGATACTGGGATTGAACCAGTGACCTCTACCGTGTCAAGGTAGCGCTCTCCCACTGAGCTAATCGCCCGGGCTCTTGCGAGGGATGCCTCGTGCGCTTGCCAAGCGTGCACGGCGCAGAGGTGGAGACGGGATTTGAACCCGTGTACACGGCTTTGCAGGCCGTTGCCTCGCCTCTCGGCCACTCCACCAGAGCGAGACCGGCGAACGGCCTCTCAGAGCGGAAGACGGGATTCGAACCCGCGACCCTCACCTTGGCAAGGTGATGCTCTACCACTGAGCCACTTCCGCGCGTCCTCCGGGTGGGCCCCGGCGACGTCGTTAACTTTAGCGGAACTCTGAAGGCGATGCCTACTCGATGGCACGCGGCGTGCCTCACGTCCGCGCCGGAAGGGTCAGTCGGTGGCGGCGGCCAGGGTGCGGGAGAGGGTGGAGGTCAGGGTGGACTCGGCGTGCAGGTCGTCCCAGAACGCCAGGTCCTCGTCCTCCTTGAGGTGGGCGATGCGGCCCCAGAACTCGCGGTCCTCGGCCTCGTGCGCGGCCGCGAGGGAGAGCGCGGGCATGACCGTGGTCTCGGTGGTCGCGGCCACCAGGTCGGCGGGGGAGACGTCCGCGGGGAGCGCGACCGGGGCGGCCGGGCGGTGGTGCTTGCCGCGCTTGCGGACGCGGATGGGCGCGCGGTCGGGCGTCATCTCGGCGGCGCGCGCGGCGGCGGCCTTCCCGGCCGTCAGCGCGACCGTCCCGCAGAGGATGAGCGCCAGGACGCCGCCCATCACGACCTCCTGCGAGGGCAGGTTCGTGTCGTGCGAGGCCGGAGCCGGGGCCGGGACGTGCCGGGCCGCCGGGACGGCCGCGTCCTGAGCGGCCCCGATGCGCTGCACCGGCGCCGGGGGGCCGGCGTGCTTGGGCGCGTACTTCTCCGCGCCCTTGACCTTGCCGGGGTAGCCGTAGCCGACGACCATCCCGTCGTCGCACCGGGTGTGCCGGATGAGCTGGCCCCCGTCGGTGTTGCCCTCGATCGTGTGCAGGCAGTCGCCGTCGACCGACTCGACGAGCCCGACGTGGTCGATCTGGTCGACGTCGCCGCTGCCCGACCAGTCGAAGAAGACCAGGGCGCCTGGTTCGGGCTTGTGGCCGAACGCGCCCTGCTTCTCGAACCACTTGGCGTGGTCGATCGTCGAGGCGAACTGGCCGACTTGATCCGCGACCCCTGCCTGCTGGGCGGCCCAGGCGAGGAACATGTCGCACCAGGGCGCGGTCGAGAAGTACGAGTCGTGGTCGCCGTCGACCGACGTGCGGTACCACTCCCCGTACTTGGAGTAGCCGTCGTCCTTCGCCTGGTAGCCGACCTGCTTCCGGGCGACGTCGAGCAGCTTTCCGCCGATGGGGTCCATGACGCTCCAAGGTCACGTAACGATCTCGACGGAATGTAGCGAAGGTAAATTCGGGGCCGCAAGTCGTCCGGGGTGAAACGGTCATCCTGGGCTATCCGGATCGCGGCGGCGATGACTAGTTCAGGAGTAGCCCCTCGGGAGCACCGCAACCGGGCAGGAAGCCGCCCGCAGCACCTTGAGGGCCATCTCGCCTAGGAAGACCTGGTGGGCGGACGCATCCTCAGAACTAGCCAGAACGAGTAGTTCCCCCTCGGGCCACGGGACGTCCGCCAAGGCGTCCGCCACGTCGTCGCCCTCCGCCACCTCGGCCGTCACCTGCTCGGCGGGCAGCCCGGACGACTCCTGCGCGAAGCGGATGGCCAGGGCCAGATCGTCGCGGAGCCGTCCGCGCGGCTCGTCGTCCCCGACCGCGAGCGTGATCAGCCGCAGCGGGACGTCCAGGGCGACCGCGGCCTGCGCGGTCCGCTGGACCGCCTCGTCCGCCTGGGGGCGCCGGACGTAGGACAGGGTGAGGCGGCCCAGCTTCTCGGGTGGTTCGTAGCCTGCCGGGGTGACCATGACGGCCTCGTGGGACGCGTGCAGCAGGTTGTCGGCGGCGGCGCCGATCGCGACCCGGCCGTGCGCGCCGCCCTCCGGCGAGCCGATCACGATCAGGTCCGCGCCCGTCCGGCTGGCCAGCGTGGACAGCCCGCGCCCCACCCCGCGCGCCTCCTGCGCGACGTAGTCGGCGCCGAGCCCCGGCGCGGCCTCGTCGAGCAGCTCCTCGGCCTGCTTCAGGACGGTCAGGGCCTCGCCCGCGGCGGCCGGACGGTCCGGCGGGTGGACGTGCGCGACCGTCAGCCGGCCGCCGGTGTGGGCCACCACGGCCAGGGCGAGCCGCAGCGCGTCGCGGCCGCCCGCGCCGGTCGCGTACCCGGCCAGCACATGTTGTCCGATCACGTTCCTGGTCCTTCCCGAACATCGGGAGGACATGCGGCCGGGACGGGCACGGACACGCGGCCGGGACGGGCACGGACATGCGGCCGGGACCGGTAACCGCGCAGGTGGGCGCGGTCACGTTGCGCCCCCGCCCTGGGTGTTCTGCGGTAGATTCGCGTGCGCCGCGTGAAATGTAGACATTTGGGGGAATGTTGACGCTGGATGCCATGGCGCCCGGATTGGTGGCCGGTCGCTGGACGATCGACCCCGCCCATTCCGAGATCACCTTCACCGTCCGGCACCTGATGACCACCGTGCGCGGGAGCTTCCCCGACTTCGCCGGCGAGGCGCACATCGCGGACGACCCGTTCGGCTCGTCCGCGCGCGCGGAGATCCAGCTCGCCTCCCTCGACACCCGCAACGCCGACCGGGACGCGCACGTCCGCTCCCCGGACTTCCTCGACGTCGAGCGGCACCCGCGGATGACCTTCACCTCCACCGGCGTGGAGCGCGCCACGGTCGGCCGCCGCGCCCGCACGCCCCGCTTCCACGTGGACGGCGAGCTGGCCGTCCGCGGCGTCACCCGGCCCGTCCGGCTGCTGGCCGAGTACCACGGCGTCAGCGAGGACCCGTGGGGCGGCGTCCGCGCGGGCTTCACCGCGACCACCGAGATCAGCCGCCGCGACTTCGGGATCGAGTTCAACATCCCGCTCCAGGGCGACAAGATGGTCCTCGGCGACAGCATCGCCATCCAGCTGGAGATCCAGTTCGTCCAGGCCGCCTGACCCGCCACGCGGCCCGCAACGCCCAGGCTAGGACGCTGCGGACGGGCTCCGGCAGAGGGACAGCAGGTCGCGGGCCGGGCCGGTAGGGCGGGTTCCCGCAGGCCAGACCGCCCGCAGCGGGCGCGACAGATCCAGCTCCCGCACCGGCACCTCCACCAGGCGTCCCCGCGCCAGCTCGTCGGCGACGGCCAGCTCGCTCACCACGACCGGCCCGGCGCCCGACACCGCCGACCCCTTGAGCGCCGTGGTGGACGCGAGCTGGAGCATCGGCGCGGCCGCCCCGCCGTGCGCCGCGAGCGCCCGATCGAGGACCTCGCGCGTCCCGGACCCCTCCTCGCGCAGGATCAGCGGCGTCGTGGCCAGCTCCTCCGGCGTGATCCCGGATTTGCGCCGCGCCCACGGATGCCGGGGCGCGACAACCACGACGAGACGGTCATTGGCCACGACGGCACCGCTCAGACCGGTGGGTTTGCGCGCTCCCTCCACGAACCCGAGGTCCGCTTCCCCCGCGCGCACGAGCTCGGCCACAGCGGTCGAGTTGGCCGCCCGCAAGGTCACCGCGGTGTCCGGACGCGCCTCGCGCAACGCCACCAGCCAGCCCGGCATCAGGTATTCGGCGACGGTCAGGCTGGCGACCAGGCGCAACTTGCCCTCGCGCTTCTCCCGCAGCGCCTCGACACCGGCGTCCAGCGCGTGCGCCGCGTCCACCACCTGCTGGGCCCACTCGGCGACGAGCGCGCCCGCCTCGGTCGGCCGCGACCCGCGCGGCGAGCGCTCCAGCAGCGGCATGCCGAGCTGCCGCTCCATCGACCGGATCCGCGCGGACGCGGCGGGCTGGGTCACGCCGAGCTCGCCCGCCGCGCGCCCCACGCTGCCCAGCCGGACCACCGCGAGCAGCAGCTCCAGGGCGGCCAGGTCGGGGACGCGGTGGGACAGCGGCATGATCCCATCCTAACCCCAGCCATAACCGTGGCTTATGGCCTCATAGGGCCGTGACCACTAGTGATCGTTTCCGTCGGCGGCCAGCCTGGACGTCATGGGGATCACCGTCGCACCGCCGCAGCGGATCGTGCTGGGGGAGCTGGGCCGTCCGGCCGAGGCCTTCCGGCACCTCGGGCCGAACTGGTACGCCGCCGTCATGGGCACGGCGATCATGGCGAACGGCGCCAACGCGCTGCCCGTGGACGTCCCGGGCCTGCACCAGGCCGCCGTCGCGTTCTGGGCGCTCGGGCTGGTGATGCTGCTGGCGCTGATGGCCGCCCGGGCCGTCCACTTCGTCCGGTACCGGACCGAAGCGCGCGCGATGCTGTTCGAGAACCCCGCGACCGCGGTCTTCTACGGCTGCCCGCCGATGGCGCTGCTCGCGGTCGGCGCGGGCACGCTCACGGTCGGACGGGGCGTCCTCGGCGAGCCCGCGGCCGTTACCGCCGACTGGATCCTGTGGACGGCCGGGACGGTCTACTCGCTGCTCGTCGCGTTCGGCATCCCGTACCTCATGGCCACCCGGCACGAGATCCGCCAGGGGAGCGCGAACCCGACCTGGCTGCTGCCCGTCGTCGCGCCGATGGTCGCCGCCTCGACCGGACCCGCGCTCATCCCGCACCTTCCGCACGGGCAGGCGCGCGAGACCATGCTCTACGGCTGCTACGCGATGTTCGGCGCGAGCCTGATGCTGACGATGCTGCTGCTCCCGGTCGTCTGGCACCGGATCGCGCACGACAAGCTCGCCCCGGTCACGCTCACCCCGACGCTGTTCCTGGTGCTCGGCCCGCTCGGCCAGTCCACGACGGCGGCCGGCGCGCTCGGCGGCGCGGCTCCGCTGGCCGCGCCCGAGTACGCGAGGGCGATGCACGTCTTCGGCGTCCTGTACGGGGTGCCGGTCATCGGGTTCGCGCTGGTCTGGCTGGTGCTGTGCCTCGCCGCGAACCGCCGCGCGCTCGCGTCCGGGATGCCGTTCGCGATGACCTGGTGGGCGTTCACCTTCCCCGTCGGCACGTGCGTGACCGGCGCGTCCTCGCTGGCCCGCGCGACCGGCCTGGACGCGATGACGGGGGTCGCGGTCGCTTTGTACGTCCTGCTCGCGATCGGCTGGCTGGCCGCGGGCGTCAACACCGCCAAGGGCCTGCGCACCGGACGCCTGCTCCTCCCGCCCCGCTGACCCGAACGGTCCCGCTCCGCTGGCCCGGAGGTTCCGCTCCGCTGGCCGGACGGTTCCGCTTCACTGCCCTGGACGGCCCCGCTCCGCTGGCCCGGACGGGCGGGTCCCGGTAGTCACACCGGGCGCTCGCGGGCCCCCGCGGCGCCCCCTTCACACGCCCCGACCACGGGATTCGGACGAGCCGGAACTAGGGGTGACGGAACGGTTGCATGGCGTGCCGGAGAGGGTACGATGCGACCGACGTCCCCCCATCCGTCACCGGCCGGCGCGCCGGTGGGAAGAGGCGCCCAGTGTCGCTCAGCACACTGCACCATCGGCCGGGACGCCTCCCGGCCGAGATGACCAGCTTCGTCGGCCGCCGCGAGGAACTCGCCGAGATCGACCGCCTGCTCGGCCGGTGCAGGCTGGTCACGCTCACCGGCCCGGGCGGGGTCGGCAAGACCCGGCTCGCGATCCGCGCCGCGCGCGCCGCCGGGCCCCCCGACGGGGTCTGGTTCGTCGACCTGACCGCCGCGCCCGAGCCGGGCCTGGTCGCCCGGGTCGTCGCGGACGCGCTCGGCCTGCCCGACCAGGGCGCCGAGCCGCTCGACGCGACGATCGAGTTCCTCGCGCGCCGTCCGGGGCTGCTGGTGTTCGACACCTGCGAGCACCAGATCGACCCGTGCGCGATGCTCGCCGAGACGATCCTCAGCGCCGCTCCCGACCTGCGCGTCCTCGCCACCAGCCGGCAGCCGCTCGACATCGCGGGCGAGCACACCCTGGTCGTCGCGCCGCTGCCGAGCCCGGTCCCCGGCGAGGAGGCCGCGCCCGGCGCCGACGCGGGCGCGGGCGCGGTGGCGCTGTTCACCGACCGCGCGTCCGCCGTCGTGCCCGGCTGGACCGCGGTCGGCGACGAGCGCGAGGCGGTCGCGCTGCTGTGCCGCCGCCTGGACGGCATCCCGCTGGCGATCGAGCTGGCCGCCGTGCAGGTGCGCGCGCTGTCGCCGCGGCAGATCCTGGAGCGGCTCGACAGCCGCGCGCTGGAGGTCCGCGGCCGCCGCACCTCGCTGCAGCGGCACCAGACGCTGCGCTCGGCGATCGACTGGAGCCACGAGCTGTGCTCCCCGGACGAGCGGCTGCTGTGGGCGCGGCTGTCGGTGCTCGCCGCCGACTTCGACCTGGAGACCGCCGAGCACGTCTGCGGCGACGAGCGGCTGCCCGCGGTGGCCGTGTTCGACCTGGTCTCGGGGCTGCTGGCCAAGTCCATCGTGCAGCGCGTGGAACGTGACGGCCGCGTCCGCTACCGCATGCTCGACACGCTGCGCGAATACGGCGCCGAACGGCTTGAGGAACTCGGCGAGTCCGAGCGGATGCGCGTCCGCGCGTTCGACTGGTTCGGCGAGACGCTGCGCCGCGCCGGCGACGAGCTGGGCGGGCCGCGCCAGCGGCACTGGCTGGAATGGCACGCGCGCGAGGAGAGCGCGATCCGCAGCGTCCACGAGTGGGGCCTGCGCACGCTGCCGGACGGGCCGCTCCTCGCCAGCCTCATCGCCAACGGCCGCCTGCTCTGCCTGCGCGGACGCATCGGCGAGGCGCGGCACTGGGTGCGCCGCATGCTGGACGCCCGCCCCATCGGCGACACGGCGGCCTGGGTGGAGGCGGGCGGGCTGGCGGCGCTGCTGGCGGTGTTCCAGCGCGACCTGCCTGGCGCGCGCGAGCTCGCCGCCGTCGTCGAAGAGCGGACGCCCCCGGACGGAGACCTCGGCGGGCTCGGCTACGCGCGTGCGGCGGAAGGCTGCGTCGCGCTCCAAGAAGGCGACCCGACACGCGGGTGCGCTCTGCTCGCCGAGGCCGAACGACTGCTGGCCGAGGCGCGTCCGGGCGAGGTCATCGCGTCGATCGTGCCGCTGCTGGCCGGCGTCGCGCACGCCGCGCTGGGCGAGGTCGACGCGACGCGCGACATCGCCGTCCGGATGAAGGCCGAGACCGAGCGGAACGGCAACGTGTGGGGGCACGCGTACGCGCGGGCGCTGCACTGCCTGGCGCTGCTGCTCCTGGGCTCCCCGGCGGAGGGCCTCACCGCCGGACGCGACGGGCTGCGCACGATGGCCGAGATCGACAACCGGCTCGGCCTCGCACTGTGCCTGGAGGTCGTCGCGAGCTGCCTCGCCTCGACCGAGGAGCCGAAGGGAGCGGCGGTGCTGTTCGGCGCGGCCCGGCGCCAGTACGAAGACAGCGGCGCGGTGCTTTTCGGCCCGACCTATACGGCGCTCGTCGGCGTGGTCAAGGACGGCGTCCGGGCCGAGCTCGGCGACGAGGCGTACCACGCGGCGGCCGACGAGGGCGGCCGGATGGACCTGGACACCGTCGTCGCGGAGGCGACCGGCGAGCGCCGCGCCGCCTCCGCCGACGTCCCGGCCGCGCGCTCCCGCTCCACCCTCAGCCCGCGCGAGTGGGAGATCGCCGAGCTGGTCGCGCAGGGCCTGACCAACCGCGAGATCGCCGACCGCCTCGTCATCGCCAAGCGCACCGCCGACTCGCACGTCGAGCACATCCTCGCCAAGCTCTCCGCCTCGTCCCGCGCCGAGATCGCCGCCTGGTACACCCGCAACACCTGACCGCGCCCGCGCGCGGAGGGACCAGTGGGGTTGCGGGCGTTGGATGGGCCGCTGGTTGGTTGCGGGTGTTAGGCGCGGGCCCGTCAGCCCGCGCATGTTCGTCGTCAGCCGGCGGCTAGGCGGCGGGTGGCGAGTTCGGCGTAGAGGGCGGCGCCGTCGGGGAGGACGGCGTCGTCGAAGACGGCCTCGGGGGAGTGGTTGAACGCGGCTTTCGCCGGGTCCAGGCCGGGCGGGCACGCCCCGAGCGCCACGAACGCCGACGGCACCTCGTCGCACACGAACGAGAAGTCCTCGGACGCGGGCAGCGGACGCGGCGACTCGAAGTACCGCTCCTCGCCGAACGCCTCCCGGACGGTCTCGCCGACGAACGCGGCCTCGGCCTCGCTGTTGACCGTGACCGGGTAGTCCTGCACGTACTCGACGTCCGCTTCGAGCTCGTGGGCGTCCGCTATCGCACGCACGAGCCGGACGCAGCGTTCGGCCAGTTCCTCGTGCGCGCGCCGGGAGAACGAGCGGACGGTCCCGGCGAACTTCACCTCGTCCGGGATGACGTTGTCGCTCGTGCCTGCATGGAACGTCCCGATAGTTAGCACTACCGGGTCGAACGCGTCGAAGCGGCGCGTCACGAGCGTTTGCAAGGCGTTGACCATCTCGCACGCGGCCGGGAGCGGATCGTTGGACAGGTGCGGCATCGAGCCGTGCCCGCCCCGCCCCCGGACGGTCACCCGCAACCGGTCGGCGGCCGAGAGCATCGGGCCGCCGCGCGACACGAACAGCCCGGACGGCGCGCTCGACGACAGCACGTGCAGCGCGTAGGCGGCGACCGGACGCTCCCCCGACGCGTCCAGCACGCCTTCGTCGATCATGATCCGGGCGCCGCCGAGGCCCTCCTCGCCCGGCTGGAACATGAAGACCACATTCCCGGCGAGCGCGTCGCGGCGGCCCGCGAGCAGCCGCGCCGCCCCGGCGAGCATGGTGGTGTGCAGGTCGTGCCCGCACGCGTGCATCCGCCCCGGCACCTGCGAGACCACGTCGGCGTCGCCGCGTTCGGTGACGGGCAGCGCGTCCATGTCACCGCGCAGCAGGACGGTCGGGCCGGGACGCGCGCCGCGCAGCACGGCGGTGACGGAGCTGAGGCGCTCGCCGGTGGAGACCTCCAGCGGCAGGCCGTCCAGCGCGGCGAGCACCTTCTCCTGCGTGCGCGGGAGGTCCAGGCCCAGCTCCGGCTCGCGGTGCAGGTCGCGGCGCAGGCGCACCAGCTCGTCCCGGAGGTCCGCCGCGTCCGCGCGCAATGCCGGGCCGGTGCCGGGTCGCGCTGCCGAAGCGCTGCCGGTGCCCGCTGCCGAAGCGCTGCCGGAGTCCGAGGCCGAGGGGCTGCCGGTGTCCGTTCGGGGCGGGGTGCCGGTGTCCGCGTGCGAGGGCGAGCCGGGGGCGGGGGACGGGGACATGGGCGCCTCCTGGAACCTCAGAAAACGATCTCTGGCCCCACGCTATCCCCGCGCCCCCGCCGCGCGGCGGTCGCCGGTCAGCCGAACGCGGTCAGCGACGTCCAGTGGTCGAGCAGCGCCCGGTCGCCGTCGACCTTCACGCCCGGGTCGTCCGCCGTGATCCGGCGGCTGAGCAGCAGGAACAGGTCCGCGGCCGCGGCGCTTACGGTCACGTCCGCGTCCGTGTCGTGGGCCGCCTCGGTCACGCGCGGGCCGTCCGGAGTGCGGGTGACCAGCCAGGCGGGCAGGTCAGCCTCCTCCGGACGCCACAGAAGTGTCTCGCCGGACCCGCGGAGCTGCGCGATCCTCGGGTTCATCCCGGCGACGGCCGGCGAGGCGACGAGCGCGAGCCCCTCGGCGATCCCGTCCGCGGCGAGGTCGGGGTCGATCGTCCACTCCGCGCCGACGGTGATCGCGGCGTCCGCGTGGTGGACGGTCGTGTCGTGCAGCAGCCGCCGCAGCCAGAACGCGGCGGGCACGTCCTCGCCGAGCGGGCTCCAGACCGGGCCGTCCGCCGCCTCGACCGCCGCGACCAGCCGGTCCGCGCCGCCGGACAGCCACGCCTCCCAGAGGTCGGGGCCCATACCGTCCGGGACGGACTGCGGGATCGGCTCGCGCGCGCCCGTCTCGACCAGCTCGGCCATCGCGGGCAGCGCGCCGCCGATGTGCTCGACCAGCTGGCGCAGCGTCCAGTCCGGACAGGTCGGCACGGTCGCGGCGGGGTCGCCGCCGGCTGCCTTCCGGCCGAACGCGGCGGCGTGCAGCACCAGCGCCTCGGCGAGCCTGTCCTGGGGTGGGATGTCCATGAGAAGCCTTCCTGCCGTGCCGGAACCGATACCCGTACCGTAGGAACTCCAGTCGGCTGGAGGTTCAAGTGTCTGTGACCCAGGTCACGCCGCCGGACGCGTCGCTGGGCATCGGGGAGCTGTCCCGGCGGGCCGGTGTCCCGGTGCGGACCGTCCGCTTCTACTGCGACGAGGGCCTGCTGTCGCCCGTGCGCAGCGGCGGCGGGCACCGGCGGTTCGGCCCGGACGCGGTGGAGCGGCTCCGGACCGTCCGGCGGCTGCGCGCGCTCGGCATGGGCCTGCCCGCGATCCGGTCCGTCCTGGCGGGGGAGGACGACCTCGGCGAGGCGATCGCGCGCGAGCGGGCCGCGGTGGACGCCGAGCTGGCCGCGCTCGCCTGGCGCAGCGCCGCCCTGCGCGCCGCCGAGGCGGCCAACCCGGCGGGACGCGCCGCGCGCCTCGACCTGCTCGCGGCCGTCGCCGACGGGCCCGCCGCGCACTGCGTGCTGACCGAGTTCTGGCGGAGCCTCGCCGTGGCGCTGGACCCCGGGCCCTACCTCGACTCCTTCCTGGCGATGGCCGCGCCTCCGCCGCCGTCCGAGCCGACGCCCGACCAGGTCGTGGCGTACGCCGGGCTGGTCGAGCTCGCCGGGGACCGGACGCTGCGGGCCCGGCTGCGCGCGCGGAGCGTCGCCAACACAGCGAAGGTGAAGGACGAGCCGACCCTGCTGAACGGCCTGGTCGAAGCGTGCGCGCGCACGGAACCGCTGATCCTTTCGGGGGCGCCGCCGCGCCCGGGGCCTGAGCTCGACCTGTTCGTCGCCGCGCACGCCGCCGGACGGTCCGAGCGCGACCCCCCCGGCTTCCGCGACCGGCTCGTCGAGGACCTGCGCGGTGACCAGGAGCCCCGCATGGTCCGCTACTGGACGCTCACCGAGGCCGTTACCGGCGGCCCGCACGTGATCAGCCGGGCGCACCGGTGGCTGTTCCAGGCCCTCGACCTCGACGCCCGGCCCGTCCCGGAAGCCTGGCCTGTCCCGGAAGTCTGGCCCGTGTCGGAAGGCCCTGTGGAGCGCTCCTGAGCAGGGGGTGGAATAACGCGGGCCGCCGCTCCGCTAAGGTAGTTGAACCTTCTACTAAATGGAGCCGTGATGATGCAGTTCGGGATCTTCTCGGTCGGCCAGGTCTCGACCGACCCCGCCACCGGGCGGGTGCAGAGCGAGCGCGACAAGATCCGGATGATGGTCCGGATGGCGCGCCGGGCCGAGGAGGTCGGCCTGGACGTCTTCGCGACCGGCGAGCACCACAACCCGCCGTTCGTGCCGTCGTCGCCGACCACCCTGCTCGGGTACATCGCGGCCCAGACCGAGCGGCTGGTGCTGTCCACCGCGACCACGCTGATCACCACCAACGACCCGGTGAAGATCGCCGAGGACTACGCGATGCTCCAGCACCTCGCCGAGGGCCGGGTGGACCTGATGATGGGACGCGGCAACACCGCCCCCGTCTACCCCTGGTTCGGCAAGGACATCCGCGACGGCCTCGACCTCGCGATCGAGAACTACCACCTGCTGCACCGCCTGTGGCGCGAGGACGTCGTGGACTGGAAGGGGCAGCACCGCACGCCGCTGCAGGGCTTCACCGCCACGCCGCGTCCGCTGGACGGCGTCCCGCCGTTCGTGTGGCACGGCTCCATCCGCAGCCCCGAGATCGCCGAGCAGGCGGCCTACTACGGCGACGGCTTCTTCCACAACAACATCTTCTGGCCCATGGAGCACGTCCAGCGCATGGTCGGCCTCTACCGGCGGCGCTACGAGCACTACGGCCACGGTGCCGCGGACCAGGCGATCGTCGGCCTCGGCGGCCAGGTCTACATGCGGCCCAAGGCCGAGGACGCGATCCGCGAGTTCCGGCCCTACTTCGACACGTCCTACGTGTACGCGAACGGGCCGTCCCTTGAGGAGACGATGAAGACGACGCCGCTGACCGTCGGCACGCCCGAGCAGGTCATCGAGCGGACGCTCGGCTTCCGCGACGCGATCGGCGACTACCAGCGGCAGCTGTTCACCCTGGACCTCGGCCTTCCCGAGGAGCAGGTCATGGAGCAGATCGACATCCTCGGCGAGGAGGTCGTCCCGGTGCTGCGCAAGGAGTTCGCGATCGGGCGTCCCGCGCACGTCCCGGACGCGCCGACCCACGGCTCCCTGCTCGCCGCCGCCAAGGCCGCAGGGACCGAGGCGGAGAAGAAGGAGGAGGCCGCGCGATGACCACCCGCAGCCTGGCGGTCGTCTCGGCCGGCCTGCGCGAGCCGTCCTCGACCAGGATGCTCGCCGACCGGCTGGCCCAGGCGACCGCCGAGGCCCTGCGCGAGCGGGGCGACGAGGCGGTCGTGGAGGTCGTGGAGCTGCGCGTCCTCGGCCACGACCTGGTGAACAACCTGATCAGCGGGTTCCCGGCCGGGGAGCTGAAGGGCGCCGTCGAGGCGGTCTCCGGCGCGGACGGCCTGATCGCCGTGACCCCGGTGTTCCAGGCGTCCTACAGCGGCCTGTTCAAGACGTTCTTCGACGTCCTGGACAAGGACGCGATCGAGGACACGCCGACGCTGCTCGGCGCGACCGGCGGGACGCCCCGGCACTCGCTCGCGATCGACTTCGCCATGCGCCCGCTGTTCGCCTACCTGCGCGCCGCGACCCAGCCGACCGTCGTGTACGCGGCGACCGAGGACTGGGGGAGCGGCGAGCTCGCCGACCGCATCGGCAAGGCCGGGCGGGAACTGGCCGGCACGATCACCGGACGCGTCCCCGCCGCCAAGCCCGATCCGTTCGACGAGCCCGTCCCGTTCGAGAGCCTGCTCTTCAAGGAGTAGGCGCGGCGCCGGGTCAGTGGTCCCGCTCCTCCACGTCAGTGTCCCGGTCCTCCACGTCAGTGGTGCTGGTCCTTCACCCGTCCGCGGGGCAGCTTGTAGACGGTGACCTTGCAGCGGTCCTCGACCGGCCACCGCTGGCAGTTGCTGTAGGGCGCGGTGACGTAGTCGAGCAGCTTGCCCGGCTTGCCGTTCTTCATCGCGGTCACCGTGTAGGTGACCGTGACGGAGGCCCCGGGCGCGAGGCTCCCCTGCCACTTCAGTTCCGGTCGGCTGTAGGCGACCGTACCGGCGGTGGCCTTGGCGTCCTTGCCGTAGCGCGCGCCGGTCAGCTCGCGGGCGAGGTCGTCGCTGAACGCCGCGTTCGGCACCGCCACCTGGCCCACGTTGCTGATCACGACCTTGTACCGGACGCGCCCGCCCTGGCGCACGGACGCCCGGTCGGCGGTCTTGACGACCTGGAGCTTCGGCGGACGGGCCTGGAGCCGGACCGCCACGTCCGACGACCGGACGCGCAGGGACAGCTCGGCCGCGCGCGCCGCGAACCGGTCGGTGTAGACGTCCCGGCCGCGCGCGCCCGGCGTGCTCAGCGTCACCGTGTGCGTCAGGGTCGCCCGGGACGGCAGCGGCCGCCCCGACACGATCCGGAACGCGGTCGCCTCCGCGTACGCGCGCGGGCAGCCGGGCCGCTTGAACTCGTGCGGGAAGCACCAGCGCGTCTCCGACCGCCTCCGCGGCCGCGGCGCGCCCGTGCCGTCGCCGGGATCGGCGCTGAGCGCCCGCGCGTCCGCGCGGGTGTAGGTGATCACGTCGCCGGGGTGCGGCGGGACCGGCCCGACCAGCCTGCGGGTCCCGTGGAAGCTCGTCGGCGGGGTGCGCCCGTCGCCCCGGAACGGCAGGACGTCGATCACGTCGAGCCGGGGCAGCGGGCGTCCCGTGGCGTTGGTCTCCGAGAGGCGCCACACCACCGGCTCGCCGACCGGGACGACCGGACGCGGCGCGGAGAGTTTCACCTCCAGCCCTGCGGGCACGTCACGTCCGCCGACGTCCGACGCGCTCGGGTAGGCGTCCCCCGGGACGGCGGACATCAGTCCGAGGATCATTAACAGCACTGCACACAACAGCAGCCGACGCATTGCTCTCCCGTCAACGACGCAACGGCGGACTGAACACACTGCGTCAATGATCCAAAGGCGGAGCGTCACGATCTGTAGTCGCGCGGTCAGACCCTGCTCACCGGAAGATCTGCGTCGGCTGCCGTTTCCGAAGGCCGGGCGCTAGTTGGCCTGCCCGATCGGACGGACGACCAGCGTGTTCACGTCCACTCCGTAGGGCTGGGCCACCGCCCACACGATGGCCCGCCCGATGTCCTCGGAGGTGAGCATGTGCGGGTAGTCGGGCGTGCCGACGTGGTCCCAGAACTCCGACTCGGTCGCGCCCGGCGCGATCAGCGTGACGCCCACGCCGTCGGACGACACCAGCCGGCGGGTGTTCTCCGCCAGGCCCGTCATCGCCCACTTCGTCGCGCCGTAGAAGTTGCCGGGCGTGGGCACGAACCCCGCGACGCTGCCGACGATCACGATCCGGCCCTTGGCCTCGGTCAGCGCGGGCAGCGCCGCCCGGATCAGGTACGCCGGGCCGAGCACGTTGGTCAGCACCATCTCGCGCATGTCGTCGGGGTCGGAGTCCGCCACGGAACGGCCCTTGGCGTGGCCCGCGTTCGCGACGACGGCGTCCAGCCTGCCGAACCGGTCGATCGTCGCCCGGACGGCCTCCTCGACGTGCCCGTAGTCGGCCGCGTCGCCCGCGATCGTGAGCAGGCCCTCGGGTTCGCCGAGCTCCTTGGCCACCTGGTCGAGGCGGTCCTGCCGGCGGCCGGTGATGGCGACCTTCCGTCCGGACGCGAGCAGCTCCTTGGCGGTGGCCGCACCGATTCCGGTGCCGCCACCGGTGATGAGGGTGACGTGAGATTCGGTCATGTACAAATCCCATCACCTGGAGCGCGCTCCAGGTCAACCGGGCTGTGCGCAGGCGCGGTCGGCGGCCGGCGGGCGCCTGGACTAACCGGCGATCGGGGTGCCGGGGCGGTCGGGAAGCGGGACGGGTGAGGCGAGCAGTAGATCGTCCGCGACCACCACCGGCCACAGCACGTCCCGCCGGATCGCCTCGCCTGTTGGCTCTCCCGGCGCTCCCGGGGCGGACGGTTGGCTCGGTATGCCGTTGCCTGCGGTCGGGGCGTCGCCCGTGCGGACGAAGACGCCGCCGTCCAGCGCGACGATCAGGTGCGGGACGAGCAGCGAGCGGCGCAGCGCCTCGTCCGGGCCGAGCGAGTGCGGCCAGTCGGTGACGTTCCGGACCTCCACGATCAGCCGCGTCACTCCGCCGCCCTCGCCGCCGGACGCGCGCGTGCGCATGAGGACGTGGATGGGCCAGCGGCTGCGGACGACGCGTCCGCGCAGGAGCGGCTCGACCATCCGCCGCGCCGGGACGACCCGGGCCAGGGTGCGTTCCGCGGCGAGCAGGTCGGCGAGCGCGTACTCCGGATCGAGCTCCTCGGGGACGGCCTCGTCCCCGGCGTGCAGGGCGACGCCGCTGCCGTCCGGGACGCCGTCCGGCTCGACCCGGCGGGCCTGGACGTGCAGGAACCGCAGCCGCATCCGGACGCGCGCGGACGGTCCGGCGCGCAGCGCGCAGTCCGCGCGGACGCGGGACGCGGCGCCGGGCCCGGGCGGGGCGAGGACGCGGCGCGGGCGGCCCGCCGCGAGCAGGACGGCGTCGGCCAGATCCCGGGCGAGGGCGACGTCGGTCACGGGGTGCGCCTCCTTCGCGGCCTTCCTACCCGGACGTGACGGATGCCACCCTTTCGACGTAGGTTAGTTAGCGTAAGAAACTATCTGGTCGCGCCCGTCCCCGCTCTCACGCCGGTTCCGTCCCCCGTCTCCGTCTCACGCCGGTTCCGTCTCCCGTCCCCGTCCCGGAGGTCTCGCGTTGGGCACCGCCGCCCGCACGTCCAGCCGCTACTCGTGGATCGCGCTGAGCAACACCACGCTCGGCATGCTGCTGGCCACGGTCAACTCGTCCATCGTCATCATCTCGCTGCCCGCGATCTTCCGCGGGATCCACCTGGACCCGCTCCAGCCGGGCAACGTCAGCTACCTGCTGTGGATCCTGATGGGCTACATGCTCGTGTCGGCCGTCCTGGTCGTGACGCTCGGCCGGCTCGGCGACCTGTTCGGCCGCGTCCGGATGTACAACGCCGGGTTCGCGGTGTTCACGGTCGGCACGCTCGTGCTCGCGCTCGACCCGTTCCAGGGCGGCGGGGGAGCGGTCTGGCTGATCGGCTGGCGGATCTTCCAGGGCGTCGGCGGCGCGATGCTGATGGCCAACTCCGCCGCCATCCTCACCGACGCGTTCCCGGCCGGCCGGCGCGGCATGGCGATGGGCGTCAACCAGGTCGCCGGCATCGCCGGGAGCTTCCTCGGCCTGGTCGCGGGCGGCCTGCTCAGCGAGGTGAACTGGCGGCTGGTGTTCTTCGCGTCCGCGCCGATCGGTGTCCTCGGGACGGTCTGGGCCTACCGCAGCCTGGTCGAGACCCGGACCCGCGCCACGAGGATCAGCATCGACTGGCTCGGCAACCTCACCTTCGCGGCCGGGCTGACCGCGCTGCTCGCCGCCATCACCTACGGCATCCAGCCCTACGGCGGCCACGTCATGGGCTGGACGAACCCGTGGGTGCTCGCCGGGATCATCGGCGGGATCGCGCTGCTCGGCGCGTTCTGCGCGGTCGAGACGCGGGTCGCCGAGCCGATGTTCCGGCTCGGGCTGTTCCGGATCCGCGCGTTCGCCGCGGGCAACGCCGCCGGGCTGCTCGCCGCGGTCTCGCGCGGCGGCATGCAGTTCATGCTGATCATCTGGCTGCAGGGCATCTGGCTGCCGCTGCACGGCTACGACTACGCCGACACCCCGCTGTGGGCCGGGATCTACCTGCTCCCGCTGACCCTCGGGTTCCTGGTCGCCGGGCCGCTGTCGGGGCACCTGTCGGACCGGCACGGCGCGCGGGCGTTCGCGTCCGGCGGGCTGCTGCTGTCCGGGGCCGGGTTCGCGGGGCTGCTGCTGATCCCGACCGACTTCCCGTACTGGCTGTTCGCGCTGCTGATCTTCCTGAGCGGGCTCGGCTCCGGGCTGTTCGCCGCGCCCAACACCACCGCGATCATGAACTCGGTCCCGGCGGACCAGCGCGGCGTGGCGTCCGGGATGCGCGCCACCTTCATGAACGCCGGGATGGTGCTGTCGATCGGGGTGTTCTTCTCGCTGATGATCGCGGGGCTGGCGGACCGGCTGCCGGGCACGCTGTCCGGCGGGCTCACCGCGCACGGCGTCCCGCCGTCGGCCGCGGACCACGTGGCGAGCCTGCCGCCGGTCGGCACGCTGTTCGCCGCGTTCCTCGGCTACAACCCGATCGGCAGCCTGCTCGGGCAGGGCGGCGTGCTCGCCGGCCTGCCGCCCAAGGACGCCGCCGAGCTGACCGGGCGCTCCTACTTCCCGCACCTCATCGCCGGACCGTTCCACCACGGGCTGGTGATCGTGTTCTCGCTCGCCATCGCGATGTCGGTCGTCGCGGCGGTCGCCTCGCTGCTGCGCGGGAGCCGGTTCGTCCACGAGGAGCACGCCGAGCCGACCGCCCGCACCACCACCCGAGTGCACTGAGCTGCGGTGATGCGGGTTCGCGAGCGGCTGGCGACACGGTGAGTGACGCATGCCCCCGGCGGTTCGGACGCGTCCGCCGGGGGCTTATCTACCTGCCGAAATACCACTCTCTGTGGCGCTACATATCCCCCGGGTGACCTTCGGCTTCCTTGAGGCCCCACCCGGCCCGTGCTGCACTTGGTCAACTCGCTAGGCGAACCGACTTGGCGCACGAGCACGCGGGGGGTTCCCATGACGACCTGGCAGGCCGCCGCCGTGGCCGTCCCTCTGATCACGTTCTCGATGGTGGCCCCGGGACACGAGGACGCCCACACGACCGCCCGGACCGTCCCATCGCGAACCTGCCACTACCGCGTCGTGGGCAGCGCGCAGCGGGGGAGCATACCGAAGCCCCGATCCGCGCCCAACAGCATGCCGAAGCCCCGATCCGCGCCCAACAGCATGCCGAAGGCCCGATCCGGGGACCGCGGTATGGCGAAGGTCCGGACCGCTCCCGCTGGTATGGCGAAGGTTCGGTCCGGGCCCGGCGGTATGGCGAAGGTTCGGTCTGGGCCCGGTGTGCGGTACCGCGTGGTGGCCCGGCTGCGTCCCGGCGCGCGGGTGGACGGTGCGTGCGCCTCCCGGCACGGCTGGGTCCGGCTGGCCTTCACCGGCGGCCGCCACGGCTGGACGGCCCGCCCCCGCCTGGCGCGCCGATGACCCGTCCGGCCGACCGGGATGGTGGGACCGGTCGGCCGGACGGCGCGGGTGGCCCGCGTCCGTGACCCCGGCCCCGGAGGACGGATCGGGTGGTCCTCCGGGGCCGGGGCCGCTCAGCGGCCGCCCCGGACCGCGCCGCCTAAGGCGCGCGGGGCGGCCGACCGTCCGGGCCCGGTCACGAGGGGTCCGGACGGTGGTTCCGCGCCGGGGCCGGCGGCGCGGCGCGGACGCCGATGCTCAGGGGCCGGCGTCCGCGGCGCGCCGCACCCCGAATGCGTCCATCCTATTTATTCGTTGCGCAACTGTGCAAACATCTGGGGGTGCGTCCTCCCCGATCCGCCTCCGAGGCGACCGCGTGACCGCGCCCGGCGGCGCGCCGCCGCCGTTCCGCTTCCCCGGCCCGCGCCGCGCCGCGTCCCTGGCGCTGCTGGTCTTCGCGCTGGTCGTGACCGTCACCGCGTTCGCCCAGATCGGGCTCGCCCGGGACGGCAGGCTGCCCAGCTCGCTGTTCGGCTACGGCGCGGCGATCGTCGCGCTGTCCCTGGTCGCCTACGGCGTGGTCTGGCGCTGGGCCCCGCACGCCGACCCGCTGCTCGTCCCGTGCGCGATGCTGCTCAACGGCATCGGCCTGGCGGTCATCTACCGGATCGACCAGACCACCGCCGCCGACTACCTCCAGGGCAGGCTCCAGTACGAGCACGACCATCCCGGCGGCCACTACGTCCCGTACGGGGCGGGCGCGAACGTCGCGGGCCAGCTCCTCTGGACGGCCCTCTCGCTCGGCCTGTTCGCCGTGTTCGTCCTGCTCCTGCGCGACCCGCGGACGCTGCGCCGCTACCACTACACGCTGGGCCTCGCGGGGCTGCTTTTCCTGGTGCTGCCGATCGTCCCGGGCATCGGGGCGAACATCAACGGCGCGCGGGTGTGGATCAGGCTCGGCCCGTTCTCGGTGCAGCCCGCCGAGTTCTCCAAGCTCGCGCTGATCACCCTGTTCGCGGGCTACCTGGCCAAGAACGGCCAGGCGATGGCCGTGACCGGGCGCAAGGTCGGCCCGGTCGCGCTGCCGCGCGCCCGGCACCTGATGCCGATCGTGGTGATCTGGCTGGTCAGCATCGGGGTGCTGCTGATCCAGAACGACTTCGGCTTCCAGCTGCTGTTCTTCGGGCTGCTGGTCTGCATGCTCTACCTCGGCACCGGACGCGGCGGGTACGTCCTCATCGGCGTCCTGCTGTTCGCGGTCGGCTCGCTGTCGGTCTACTACCTCGGCGTCGCCGTGCACGGCCCGCTGGAGCACCTGGTGCAGCGGGTCGAGATCTGGAAGGACCCCGGGCCCTACTTCAACGGCGGCTGCCAGCTCAGGAACGGCCACATCCTGCGCGAGTTCGGCGTCGGGCACGCGCACCCGATCGCGGACTGCCGCGCGATGGGCGGCCAGTACTCCGACAGCTCGCAACTCGAACAGGGCCTGTTCGCGATGGGCCAGGGCGGGATGCTCGGCACGGGCCTCGGCCAGGGCCGCCCGTTCCTGACACCGCTGGCGTTCAGCGACGAGATCTTCACCTCGCTCGGCGAGGAGCTCGGCCTCACCGGCGCGATGGCCGTGCTGACCGTCTACCTGCTGCTGGTGCAGCGCGGCTTCCGGATCGCGGTCGCCGCCAAGGACGCCTTCAACCGGCTGCTCGCGGGCGGCGTCGCGTTCGTCTTCGCGCTCCAGCTGTTCGTCATCGTCGGCGGTGTCACCGGCCTCATCCCGTTCGCGGGCATCACCACGCCGTTCATGACGCAGGGCGGCTCGTCCCTGATGGCGAACTGGATCCTGATCGCCGTCCTGGTCCGGATCAGCGACAGCGTCCGGCGCCCGCCCCCGCAGGCCATCCAGGACGAGGGCATGACCCAGATCGTCAGCCTCCGCCAGTGAGGACGCTCAGGTCGTCGGCCTCCGCTCCTAAGCGGTTTCAGTTCGCGGACTTCTCGTTGTTCGGACGCCCGCTGAGCAGTTCCTTGGCGATCTGCAGGGCGGCCTCGTGGCGCTGGTCGTCGGAGATGTCCATGTCGCCCATCAGGAACACGCTCATGTGCAGGGACATGATGGACAGCCGGGCGCGGAGCTGGTCGGCGACCGGGTCCTGCTCGTTCCCCAGCACGCGGGCGAGGCGGCGGAACCGCTCGCGCGCCTCCTCGCCGGGCTTGAGGTCGCGGATCTCCTGCTGGTTCTGGGACATGAAGCGCATCAGGTCGCCGGCCGGCCCGCGGACGATCTCGGCGTAGCGGTCCAGGATCTCCACCCGGCGGGCCTGCGTCATCGGCTCGGACGCCGCCCAGGCCAGCAGCTCGTCCACCTTCTCGCCGACCTCGGCGAACAGGCTGGAGACGATGTCCTCCTTGGTCTTGAAGTGGTAGTAGAGGGCGGCCTTGGTCACCCCGAGCCGCTCGGCGATCTCGCGCAGCGAGGTCTTCTCGTACCCCTGCTCGGCGAACAGCTCCAGGGCGACCTTGCGGATCTGCTCCCGGGTGTCGCCTCGTCGTCCGCCCATGATCTCTCCAATACCCCAAACTTACTTGACGACCGGCTAGTTGAGAGCTTACCGTACGACAGGTAAGCAAACTAGCCGGACGGCAAGTAAGTGAGAATCCGTCCTCCAGGGGAGACTAGCGATGTCGCAGGCAGCAAACGGGCAGGCCGCGCCGCCCGCCGCGGGCGGGCCGGGAGCGGCCCCGGCGGCGGGGACCGCCGGGGAGAGCGGTGCCAACAGCCAGCGCCAGATCTACATCGGCATCTTCGGGCTCATGCTCGGCATGTTCCTGGCGATGCTGGACAACCTGATCGTCGGCACCGCGCTGCCGACCATCGTCGGTGACCTCGGCGGGCTCGCCCACCTCTCGTGGGTCGTCACCGCCTACGCGCTGGCGGCCGCGGCCGCGACCCCGATCTGGGGCAAGCTCGGCGACCTGTACGGCCGCAAGGGCATGTTCATGTCGTCCATCGTGCTGTTCCTGGCCGGCTCGATGCTGTCCGGCCTCGCGCAGAACATGAACGAGCTGATCGGGTTCCGCGCGCTGCAGGGGCTCGGCGCGGGCGGCCTGATGGTCGGCGCGATGGCGATCATCGGCGACCTGGTCCCGCCGCGCGAGCGCGGCAAGTTCCAGGGCATGATCGGCGGCATGATGCCGGTCGCGTTCGTCGGCGGCCCGCTGCTCGGCGGCTTCCTCACCGACCACTTCAGCTGGCGCTGGGCCTTCTACGTGAACGTCCCGATCGGCGCGGTCGCCCTGCTGGTCACCGGCTTCGGCATGCACCTGCACTCGCGCCGCCTCAAGGCCAAGATCGACTTCATCGGCGCGGCCCTGCTGACCATCGGCGTCGTCTGCATCACCCTGGTCGCCAGCTGGGGCGGCAGCGAGTACCCCTGGGCCTCGGTCCAGATCATCGCGCTCGGCGTCGTCGGCGTCGTCGCCCTGGTCGCGTTCGTGTTCGCCGAGAACCGCGTCCCCGAGCCGATCCTGCCGATGCGCCTGTTCCGCAGCCGCAACTTCACCGCCGCGCAGATCCTCAGCTTCCTGGTCGGCGCCGCGATGTTCGGCGCGGTGAACTTCCTGCCGCAGTACATGCAGAACGTCCAGGGCGCGTCCCCGACCAACAGCGGCCTGCTGCTGCTCCCGCTGATGTTCGGCATGCTCGTGGTGATGCTGACCACCGGCCAGCTCATCACCCGCAACGGCCGCTACCGCATCTACCCGATCATCGGCGGCGCCGTCCTCACCGGCGGCATGCTCGTCCTGCTCATGCTGACCGTCCACACCTCCACCGCGACCAGCTCCATGCTGACCCTGGGCGTCGGCCTGGGCATGGGCTTCATCATGCAGATCAGCATGCTGGTCACGCAGAACAGCGTCGAGCTGCGCGACATGGGCGCGGCCAGCGGCGCGGTCACCCTCTTCCGCACCATCGGCGGCTCCCTGGGCGTCGCGCTCCTCGGCTCGATCTACACCCACCGCCTGGAGAGCGTCGCGTCCGACCAGCTCGGCGCGGCGGCCGGCCACCGCATCGCCTCCGGCGGCGCCCACATCACCCCGGCCATGCTGCACACCCTCCCGGCGAACATCCGCAACGCCTTCGAGGCCGGCGTCACCAGCGGCCTCCACGGCGTCGCCATCGGCGGCGCCATCCTCGCCGCCCTCGCCTTCGTCACCGCCTGGTTCATCAAGGAGGTCCCCCTCCGCGGCTCCGCCCCCAAGGACAAGGCCCCCGCCGCCGAGACCCAGCCGACCGACACCGTCCCCGCCCACTGACCCCTACCCCTCGCGGGCCCGTTCCCCCCCCGGAACGGGCCCGCCCCCGTGTTGTCAGGGAGCGGGTCAGTTGACTCTGGGGGATTCGGTGCGGCCTCGTTTCAGTTCGTAGAAGCCGGGGGCGGCTGTCACGAGGAGGACGCCGTCCCAGAGGCGGCCGGCGTCCTCGCCTCGGGGGACGGGGGTGACGACGGGGCCGAAGAAGGCGTTGACCTTGCCGTCCGGGCCCGGGACGTGGATGGAGGGGGTGCCGAGGTCCTCGCCTACCGGGTCGAGGCCGGCGTGGTGGCTCGCGCGTAGGGCCTCGTCGTGCTCGGGGGAGTCGGCGGCGTCGGCTAGGCCGGGGTCCAGGCCGAGCTCGGTCAGGGCGCTCACATAGAGGTCGCGGCCGATCGGCGTCTTGTCGTGGTGGATGCGGTTGCCGAGCGCGTCGTAGAGGTCGCGCAGGACGGACGGGCCGTACTTCTGCTCGGCGGCGATCGCCACGCGGACGGGGCCGAGGGTGTCGGCCAGCCAGTTCCGGTACCAGTCGTCCACCTCGCGGCCGTCGTTCAGGAGCCAGAGGCTCATGACGTGGAAGCGCACCTCCACGTCGCGGACGCGTTCCACCTCCAGCAGCCAGCGCGAGGTGTTCCAGGCCCACGGGCATTTGGGGTCGAACCACATGTCGACGGTGGTCAAGGGGGCGCTCCAAGGTCGTTCAGGTTTCGTTGATCCCCAGTCAACGCTCTACGATTGGCGCGCAGTAGTGCCAATTCTCCCCTACCCCGATGGGCCAATCGCGATCGACCTGCACATCAGCCTGGACGGTCCGGGGGACTTCGCGTCCCGCATCCACCGGCAGCTTCTGGACGCGATCCTGGACGGGCGCCTGCGTCCTGGCGAGCGTTTGCCGCCGACGCGGGAGCTGGCCCGTCGGCTGAACGTTTCGCGCAACACCGTCTCCGCGGCTTATGAGCGGCTGACCGCCGAGGGGCTGCTTGTGGCGCGCGTCGGGTCCGGTACGTACGTGGGGCAGGCGCCAGTGGGGCACGTCCGGGACGTCCCGGAAGGTGCGATTCGGCCGCGCCCGGTCTGGGACGGGCTTGTCGAAGCGTCGGACGATGCCGAGGCGCCGACCTATGACTTTCGTATGGGGAAGCCTGATGCGGCGCTGTTTCCGCTACCGGTTTGGAGGCGGCTGCTAGCGGCGGAGTGGCGCGCGTCGACGATCCGGACCGCTGGTTACGGAGCCCCCGCTGGACACCATGGATTGCGCGAGGCGATCGCTCGGTCTACTGGCCTGTCGCGGTCCGTGCGCGCGCGGGGCGACGACGTGGTGGTGACTCAGGGCGCTCAGCAGGCGTTCGATCTCATCGGACGCGTCCTGGTCGAGCCGGGTGACATCGTGGCCGTGGAGGATCCGGGGTATCCGCCGGTGCGCGATCTGTTTCGGTCGCTCGGTGCGCGTGTCGTGCCCGTTCCGGTTGATCGCGAGGGGCTTGAGGTGGAGGCGCTTCCGGACGGTGCCCGTCTGGTGCATGTGACGCCCTCGCACCAGTTCCCGCTGGGCACGCCGATGTCGCTGGCGCGCCGGGCGGCGCTGCTCGACTGGGCCGGACGCCATGACGCCGTGATCGTCGAGGACGACTACGACAGCGAGTTCCGCTTCTCCGACCGTCCGCTCGACCCGCTGCACAGCCTCGACCGCGCCGGACGCGTCCTCTACGTCGGGACGTTCTCGAAGACCCTGCTGCCGATGCTGCGCGTCGGGTTCCTCGTCGCGCCCGCCTCGCTGCGTCCGGCGCTGTGCGCGGCCAAACGGCTCTCCGACTGGCATGGCGAGCCCGTCACGCAGGCGGCGCTCGCCCGGTTCATCGACTCGGGGGAGCTGGCGCGGCATGTCCGGAAGGCCACACGTACCTATGCCGCCCGCCACGAACTTATAGCTGAGGCGCTGGCGGGCGATCTCGCGGCGTGGCTCGATCCCGTCCCCTCGACCGCTGGGCTCCACTTGTGCGCAGTGCTCAAGCCGGACGTTTCAGTCGACATCCCGTCGGTGCTGGCCAGGGCCGGGGAGCGGGGCGTTGCTGCTCAGAGCCTGGCGAAGTACGGCGATGAGGTTTCGCTGCAAGGCGTCGTCCTCGGCTACGGCGCCATCCCGACCGAGCGCGTTCAGGCAGGACTCGCGCACCTTGCCAAGGCGTTCAAGGACGAGACGAAACGTCCGCGGGGCGGCCTCCGGTCAGCCGATTTCCTCTAGGCCCTTCTTGAAGACGCGCTCGGCCTCGTCCTTCGACACGTCGCGACCGGTCAGGTCGTGCCGGGCGTCGCGGAAGCGGAACGCGTAGCCGCGGTCGGGCAGGTGGCAGATCTCCCACCAGTTGCCGTCGAGGTCCTGGAGGTAGAACGCGTAGGTCCCGTGCTGCTCGACCGGTTTGGTCATCTTCCGGATGCCGTACTCGTCCCGGACGGCCGAGATCTTCGCGTGCGCCTCGTCCACCTCCTCGCGGCTCCCGAGGTCGATCCCGTTGTGCCCGAGCAGCGGCATCTCGTGCTGCGCGGCCTTCGGCGTCTCGACGCACACGTACACGTGGTCGCCGCCGAGCCGCACCATCAGCGCGATCGGAGCGTGCTGGATCACCTCCAGCCCGAGGACCTCCTCGTAGAACCGCCGGGACGCCTGGAGGTCCACCACCTCCAGCGTCCCGTGGGACAGGAACCGCGTCTTAAGCAGGGGCTCCTTCGCTGACCGCTGGGTGATTCCCGCCATGTCCTCTCCTCCTGCTGGACGTCCTCCACCGAAGGATGGTCGGTCCCCCGGCCGCTGGCCACCCCTTCCCCGCGACGCCTTGACCCAACTGGTCGGTTGGCCGGATGCGGCCAAGAAAGAGGCACGAGAACCTCTCGACAGGGTCAGCGCACTGCAATCGAACGACTACTGTGCGTGGCATGGGAGATCGAGCGCATTACGTGATCAAGCAGGCCGGAGCCTGGAAGCGGTACTACTCGCAGTGGGGCGGCGCCTCGATGGTGTCCGACTTACTGCCCGGCCCGGCCGAGGCGACCCGGTTCGCGGGGCTCCAGGCCGAGACGGGCGGCTGGATCGACGACGCCATGTGCAGCGGGGCGGCGTTGATCGACCACGACCGGCGGCGGCTGCTGTGGTTCGGCTGGGTGCACGACGCCGCGCACCGCGCCGCCGCGCTCGCCGTGCTGTCCCGCACCTGGGCGGGCTGGCGTGTCGAGTGGGCCTACGACGGCCTCGGCGACATCGTGGCCGCGGTAGGGGAGGACCCTGCCTCCGTCCGCGCCCGCCGCACCCTCAAGGTGCCGGACGATCTGCGGACGGTCGGCGAGTTCGAGCGCGCCTTCCGGAACTTCTCGTTCCCGGGCCGCTCGCCGGACGAGCCGCTCCCGCGCGAGCTGCCCCTCACCCCGATGGGCATGACCCCGGCCGACGAGACCGAACCCGCCTGCCTGATCACCATCACCGGACACCGCCCGTCCGGCGACGACCCCCGGGAGCCTGGGAAGCCTGCCGAGGCCGACGCCCCAATCCCGGCCCCGCGCAACGGCGAGGGCACGACGCGGAACGGCGAGGGCACGACGCGGAACGGCGAGGGCACGACGCGGAACGGCGAGGGTACGGCGCGGAACGGCGAGGGTACGGCGCCAAACGGCGAAGGCGCGGCGCCAAACGGCGAAGGCGCGGCTCAAGGCGAAGCAGGCGCGGCGCATGACGGGAGAGGCGCGGCGCGTGGCGGGGGAGGGGTGGTGCGGGCCTACACGCCCGGGTCGTGGTGCGCGAACGTCATCGAGCACGGGCCGGAAGGGCTTCTCGACGTCCTGGACAGGTGGACGCCCGTGTCGTCCTGCGCCCGCTTCCCGACGTCCGGTGTCCACCTGGACCTGGAGTCCCGCGAGGCCGGGGTCTGGACGACCGGCACGCTCGACCAGATCCTCGACATCGCCTCCGGAGCCTGGGAGGGGTGGCGCTGGTCACGATGGGACGATCGGTGGGACGAGCAGCTCGCGCGGGTTTCGGGTGCGGTCGAACTCCCGCCGCTCGACAGGGCCGGGGGGTTCCGCCGCCTCGCCGAGGACTTCGAGGAGAACCAGGTGGCGGGCCCCGCCGTCCGGGGCGCGATGCTCCTGAACCTCGCGACCGGGGCGCTGCGCGCGTCCATGGAGAAGTCGGGCCACAAGGTCACGACGGCGGCGGACAACTCCATGGTGCATCGCCCCATCGACCTCGCCCCGGAGGCCGCGTCCCATGTCAGGAAGGTCATCGCCGATGCCGCGCCTTGACCGACGTCGAGCCTTCGGCGACCGCCGTCCGATCAACGAAGCCGTGTTGATGCGGGGCGTGTCATGGTGCCAGTTGCCAGACGCAGATCGCGTCGCGGCGGCTGTTGCTGATGACCACTGGACGTCCGTCCAGCTCGGTGATGGCGACGCCGTCCACGCTGCGGGAGTGCTCGCCCACCTGGCGGCTGACGAGCCTGCGGCCGGCCAGGTCCCAGGCATGGACCTTGCCGCCCTCCGAGCCGGTCACGGCGATCGGACGACCATTCACGACGGCTGCGGTGAGGCACGAGATCGCCCCGTCCCCGAGCGCGGCCGCCCCGTCCCCGGGCGTGGCCGCCCCGTCCCCGAGCGCGGCCGCGCCGTCCCCGGGCGTGGCCGCGTTGTCCCTGAGCGTGGCCGCGGTGTCCTCGGGTGTGGCCGCGGCGACCCACTCGCGGGTGGACGGGTCGCCGAGCATGAGCCGTTCGCCGCCGGCCACGACGTGCGCGCGGCCGTCCACGTCCACGAGGGCGAAGACCTTCGGTGTCGCGCCGTCCACGTCGAGCCGGGCGGTGGGATGCCGGCCGTCGATGTCCCACAGGAGCACGCCGCCGCTGCGATCGCCGCCCACGACGACGCGCTGATCGTCGATCATGCCGCCCGCGACGGCACTGGCGCTCAGCGAGCGGGAGGACAGCTCCCAGATCTCGACCCGGAGGATGCGGGGGAAGGGCTGGTCTCCCGGATCGGCCGATTCGCCGGTCCTGGGCACCGTCGGCTCCCACACCTGGACGGCCGTCTCGGACGTTCCTCCGTAGACAAAGAGGCTCTGGCCGGCGAAGTCGACCGCGGTCGCCGAAGCGACCCCGCCGTCCAGGGCGTGCAGCCTGACCGCGCCGGATTCCAGGTCCCACTGGGCGAAGCCCTGGTGGTCACCGCCGCCGGCGATCACGATCCTGCCGTCCACGACCGCGGCGGCGAGCGAGGTGATCTCGGTGTAGTCGCCGTCCTCATCGTGGAACCAGGGATTGGCGAGGGTGTGCTCCGTCCAGATGTCCCGGGCGGGGTCCCAGGTGAAGGCGCGGTGATCACGGTCGGGGGTTCCGACGACGAGCGGGCGCCCGTCCACGGTGACCAGATCGAAGTCGTACAGATGCCCGGAAGGGCAGGAACTGCGGGTGAGGGGAGCGGCCATGCCAAATGATCTTAGGGAGCGGCGCCGACAGGCACCGCGAAACGGCGGACACGCCAGGAGGAGAGGTGATCCTTTCGGGTCCGGGGCATGAAAAAGGCCCCGAAAACGGGGCCTTTTCGTGGTGGGCGATACTGGGATTGAACCAGTGACCTCTACCGTGTCAAGGTAGCGCTCTCCCACTGAGCTAATCGCCCGGAACGTCCGCCCAGCAGGGCGGTCCGGAGAGCGGAAGACGGGATTTGAACCCGCGACCCTCACCTTGGCAAGGTGATGCTCTACCCCTGAGCCACTTCCGCGTGTGCTGCTCGGTGCCTTCCCTTTCGGGCCGGTCCCTCGCGGCGACAAGGAAACTTTAGCGTGGATTCCGAGTGCGTGTGACATCGGAGCGAGCTGATCAGCCATGTCGCCAGGTGCCCCAGCCCCCGCTAGCCCGCCCGAACGACGCCACGTCCGGGTGGGGCGCCCGCTCCTCCTGGCCCGCGCAGAGCTCTGCTGTGCCCGGGAGGCCGCGCCTCTGGACCCACACCGGCCCGGGACGGGCGCCCGAGGCATGCCGGGGCCCACCTCCGGGCCCCGGCGGAACGGAGCCGCACTCAGGCAAGGCGTCCCCTAGCCAGGACTGGGACCGGGAACCCGGAGCCGGAACCCGCGGGCCGGAACCCGGAGCTGGAATCCACGGGCCGGAATCCGGGGGCCGGAATCCGCGGGCTGGAATCCGCGGGCTGGAACCCGGGGGCCGGAATCCGCGGGCCGGAACCCGGGGCTGGAACCCGGGGGCCGGAGGCCATGGCGTGGGTCCCGGGGCGGGCCCCGGGGCGGGGGCGGGGCCGGGACCGGGGGGTGCGGGAGTCGGGGTCGGGAGGTTTGGGGTGGTGGGTTAGGGCCTGTCTGACAATTCGTGGTGGCGGAGCCACAGGACGAGGCTGGCCAGCAGGACGCCGGATCGGTAGCGGCTGGCCAGCTTGTCGAAACGGGTAGCGATCGCGCGGAACTGCTTGAGCTTGGCGAAGCAGCGTTCCACTACGTTGCGTTGTTTGTAGAGCTGGGTGTCGAAGGTGGGTGGCCGGCCGCCGCGACTGCCCTTGCGGGCCCGGTTGGCCTGCTGATCGCGGGGTTGCGGGATCACCGTGTGGATCCGGCGACGGCGCAGGTAGACGCGGATCCGCCGGGCCGAATACGCCTTGTCACCGATCAGCACGTCCGGGGTGGTGCGGGGGTGCCCGCCGCCGGGCCGTGCGACCCTGACCTGAGCCAGGATCTGCTCCAGCACTACCGAGTCGTGCACGTTCCCGCCGGTGATCAGCACGGCCATCGGCAGGCCACGGCCGTCGACGAGCAGATGCAGCTTGGTGGTCAGGCCGCCTCGCGATCGACCCAGCCCCTGCGCGGCTTGGGTGGTTTGATCATCACCCTGCCTGATCGTCCCCTGCAAGGTCCCCCTTTTCCGGGGCCCCGCCCTTGCGGGCTCCGGCGGCGTGCTGGTGCGCGCGGGCGATGGAGGAGTCGATGCTGAAGGTCCAGTCCACCTGGCCGACCGCGTCGTCCTTGACCTGCAGATGCTCCAGCAGACGGGGCCAGGTGCCGTCCTCGTCCCAGCGTTTCCACCGCTCGTAGCAGGTCTGCCAGGGTCCGTACCGTTCGGGAACATCCCGCCAGGGCGCCCCTGTCCGCAACCGCCACAAGATGCCGTTGAGCACCTGCCGGTGGTCTCGCCACCGACGACCCGGCCCAACCCCCTGCGGCAACAACGGCTCGATCTGCGCCCAGGCCGCATCGGTCAACTCACCACGTCTCACCACAACGATCATCCAACCCCGACCAACCCCGACCAACACGATCTTTTGTCAGACAGGCCCTAGTGGCGGGGTTTGGAGGCGAAGCCGTGGCGGGTGGCGTAGGCGGCCAGGTCGTGCCAGTCGTCGCCGGTGTGGGGATGGGGTTCCAGGCATCCGCGGGTGTCCGGGCGCGGGACCTTGTACTGCGGGGCGTGCAGGTTCGGCTTGGCGTGGAAGTCGAGCACCTCGGCGATGTTGCGGGCGGCGGCGTCCCGGACCGAGAGCGGCTTCAGGCCCCAGCGCCACTCGATGGCCTTGAGGACGGAGGTGTGGTCGTAGACCTCGTGCGCGATCGAGCGCCGCCGGGCGCGCGGGGAGATCAGCAGGCACGGGACGCGGAAGCCGCGCAGCCCGGTGCCGAGGTCCGGGCGCGGGTCCGGCCCGGCCGGCGGCGGGACGTGGTCGAAGAAGCCGCCCCACTCGTCGTAGTTGATCACGAAGAGGGTGCGCGGCCAGTTCGGGGAGGTGGTGACGGCCGTGTAGACGTTGTTCAGGAAGTGCTGGCCGAGCCGGATGTCGGCGAGCGGGTGCTCGTCCTCGGACATGCCGGGCAGCGCCTCGCCGAGGAAGCCGGGCTCGACGAAGCTGACGGCCGGGAGCCGTCCGGCCTTCGCGTCCGCGTAGAACTCGGCGATGTTGCGGCTGACGTCCAGGTGCTTCAGGCCCCAGAGCGCGGTGAACGGCACGTCGCTGAAGTAGTAGCGACAGGAGACGCGCTTCTCCTTCAACCGGTCCCAGATGGTGGTGAGCTGCGAGATCGTGAACGTGTTGGACGTCCGGTCCGTCTGCGCCGCGTGCTGGAAGATCCGGTTCGGGAACGTGGACGACATGACCGCCGGGAAGTAGCGGTCGCAGACCGTCCAGTCCCGCGCGGCGTGCCCGTGGAAGCCGAGGTCCGGCCCCTTGAAGTAGCCGATGGAGAACACGTCGTTCTCCCCGGCGCGCAGCCAGCCGTCGCACTTGCCGCCGTTGTACTCGGTGCGCCCGCCCGCGTACGAGTGGTCGGGGTCGTTGAAGCCGCATCCCCACGGCACCGTCAGGTGGTGCGTCGAGTGCGCCTCGCCTTTGGCGTCGGTGAAGGTCAGCCCCTCCTGCTTGCCGTCCGCGCCCGGCAGCCAGCCGAGGTAGTGGTCGAAGGAGCGGTTCTCCATCATCACGACGACGATGTGGTCGATGCCCGACTTCTCCGGTGCAGGCAGCGCCGCCACGGGCGCGCGCGTGGACGCCGACGCCTCGCCCTCGGCCCCGCCCGCCGCCAACACCGCGGCCGCCCCCGCCGTCCCCGCGAGGAACCCGCGCCGTGTCAGGTCGTCGATGCCCATGTGACTCCCTCCATCCACCGCAACAGCGTGAGGAGTATCGCCACGTATGGGGCACGAGCGGAAGAACAAGACCCGAATGCCAAAGAACAAAACCCCGAAAACCCCTCACCCGAATCCCGCCCCGTCCACCCCGCCAACCCCACCCCCGACACCGCCCGACGAGCGAGCGTTCACCCCCGCGCAAGAAGAGACCGATGACCCCCCACAGCAACGGCGTCCGTCCCGCTCAAACCACTCACCCCCAGGACCAGCCGCCGTCGCCCCGCTCGACCAAGTCAGCAGCTCACCCTGAGCTCCCCATACGCGAGCGCGCGTTCCGAACCCAAAGCGCGCCAGCCTCCCAACCCGGCGAGCGAGGCAACATCCGAGCCGCCTTGCGTAACGATGACGCCCAACGCGCGGGGCGCGACGCCCGGCAAGTGGGGCAATGTCCGAGCCGCCTTGCGTGGCGCGACGCCCAACACGCGGGGCGCGACGCCCAAGCGCGGGGCGATGTCGGAGCCAGCACGGAGGCGTGGACCGAGCGCGCGCTAGCACAGTCCGAGCTCGCGCCTGGGCACCGTCCGGGGCGGCGCGTGGGAGGAGGTAAGTGAGACGCGTCTGTGGCGGTGATGTTCGAGGGCGGGACGTGATGCCTGAGCGGCGGGCGTGATGTCGGGCTCCGCGGGGTGATGTGGTGCGGGGCCGTGCTTGGGAGGGTGGCGTTCGCGCGTGTGGGCACCGTCCGGGCGGCGCTTGGAGAGGTTAGGTGGGCCGCGCGTGCGGTGGCGCTGATGTTGGAGGGTCGGGTGATGACGGCGCTTGTGGGCACCGTCCGCAGGCGGCGGTTGGGAGGGGGTACGTCCGAGTCGCGTGCGTGGCGCGGTGCCTGAGCGCGCCGAAGGGTCGGGTGCGAGGTCGGCTCCTGCGGCGCTACGAGCCTGTGCTGGAGGGTGGCATTCGCGTGCGTGTGTTCAGAGTGCGCGCGAGGCGGTATCTGGGGTCGCGTCGTGGGGCGTCCCAGCGAACGCGGAAATGGTGTTTGAGGTCGCGGGCTGGGGATGGGCGGGGTTGCTTGGTGTGCTGCCGGTCGTCGGGGGCGTGGGTGGGATTGGGGGCCGTCGGGGCTTTGGGAGGAGCGCGGTGGGGGGTTGGAGGGGGCGGGGTTTGTCAGACTGGGGGAGTGGGAGACAGAGGGGCTGCGGTGGAGGCGGCCGCCAGGGTTCGGGCCGTCCGGGAGGGGGCGGTGGCTGGGCGGTTGCGCCTTGCGGCGGAGTTCTACCAGGGGCGGCATGCCGCGTATGGACGGGCTGAGCTGAGCTTTCTCCGGTGGACGATCGCGCGCGGGGTGCTCAATCCGCCGGATGCCGACCCGCCGGGGAGTCCCTGGTGGCGTGCGGTGAACGAGCACCTGCTTCGCGACAAGACCGAGGCCGTTCTGCTGGACGGGACGCCGTCGTCCAATCCGCGTGTGGTGCTGTGGCAGCGGTTTCTGCACAGGCCGTCGCCGGCGGCCTGGTACCGCGCGCATAACGCCAGCGTTGTGGCGGGGTATCTGGAAAACCTGCCGTTGGCCTTGGCGGAGTTGCCTGCCGAGCGGTTCATGATGAACGTCGCGCTCGTGCGCGTTCTTTATACGCATGCGATGGTCGCACGGCCGAAATTGGCGCTTGGGCCGCTCGCGCGGCTCGGTCCTCTGCTGGGGGATCCGCGCAAGGGGACGGTCGGGTTCTTTCTCGATCTGCGTCGGGGTTTCCCGGAGCGGTATCCGCTGGTGGGACTGTCTGCCGAGTCGCTCGTCCATGCGGCGGGAGGGCTGCCCCGGCTGCTCGACTACGGGGTGATCAACCAGCGCTCTGCCGAGCTGTACCACTTCTCCGCGGCGTCGCTGGACGAGCCGCGGGTCGCCGACCTCCATCAGGACGGCCTGCCCAGCTACGCGTGGCCCGCCGATCGGCTCTCGATCTGGCCGAACGGCGAGTCCCCTACCCGGATCCTTCGTCTTGCTGCGCGGGCGACCCGTCCGTGAGCACGGCTCGCACGGAGGGCTGCATCATGAGCGGCTGCCTGCACAGGCTCTAGGAGCGTCCGGTTCAGGCGCCGGGTTGCTGCGGCAGGCGGTGCGCGTCGCACGGCGGGTCAGAGTTCGACGATTTTGCCGTTTTCGACTTGGAGGCGGCGGGTGGTGCGGACGGCGTCGAGCATTCGGCGGTCGTGCGTGACGAGCAGGAGCGTGCCGGAGTAGGAGTCGAGTGCGGATTCCAGTTGCTCGATCGCCGGAAGGTCCAGGTGGTTGGTCGGCTCGTCCAGGACGAGGAGGTTGACGCCCTTGGCCTGGAGCAGGGCCAGGGCGGCCCGGGTGCGTTCGCCGGGGGAGAGGGTTCCGGCCGGTCGGAGGACGTGGTCGGCGCGCAGCCCGAACTTCGCGAGGAGCGTCCGGACGTCGGCGGCCGTCATCTCCGGGACGGCCGCGCCGAACGCGTCGAGCAGCGCGTCGTCCCCGAGGAACAGCCCGCGCGCCTGGTCGATCTCGCCGACCAGGACACCCGGTCCGAGCGACGCGTGGCCCTCGTCCACCGGGACGCGGCCCAGCAGGGCGCTCAGCAGGGTCGTCTTGCCCGCGCCGTTCGCCCCCGTGATCGCGACCCGGTCGGCCCAGCTGATCTCCAGGTCCACCGGGCCGAGCGTGAACGAGCCGTGCCGCACGACCGCGCCGCGCAGCGTGGCCGCGACCGCGCCCGAACGCGGAGCCGCGGCGATCTCCATCCGCAGCTCCCACTCCTTGCGCGGTTCGGCGACGACCTCCAGCCGCTCGATGGCCTTCTCGGTCTGCCGCGCCTTCGCCGCCTGCTTCTCGCTCGCCTCGGACCGGAACTTCCGCCCGATCTTGTCGTTGTCGCTCGCCTTCCGGCGCGCGTTCTTGACGCCCTTGTCCATCCACGCGCGCTGCGTCTGCGCCCGGTCCTTGAGCGAGGACAGCTTGTCGGCGTACTCCTCGTAGTCGGCCCGCGCGTGCCGCCGCGCGACCTCCCGCTCGGCGAGGTACGCCTGGTACCCGCCGCCGTATGCGTTGACCTGCTGCTGCGCGAGGTCCAGCTCCAGGACGGCGGTGACCGTCCGGGTCAGGAACTCGCGGTCATGGCTCACCAGGACGGTCCCGGCCCGCAGTTCGGAGACGAACCGCTCCAGCCGCTCCAGCCCGTCGAGATCCAGGTCGTTGGTGGGCTCGTCCAGCAGGAACACGTCGTACCGGCTCAGCAGCAGCGACGCCAGGCCCGCCCGCGCCGCCTGCCCGCCTGACAGGGCCGTCATCGGACGGTCGAGCGAGACCTTCAGCCCGAGTTCGGCCGCCACCTCGCCCGCCCGGTCGGAAAGATCGGCACCGCCGAGCGCGAGCCACCGCTCCAGCGCCTCGGCGTACGCGTCGTCCGCGCCCGGGACCTCGTCGACCAGGCCCTGGGTCGCCGCGTCGAGCTCGGCCTGAGCCTGCGTCACACCCGTCCGGCGTCCGAGGAAGTCCTCGACGGTCTCGCCCGGACGCCGCTCAGGCTCCTGGGGCAGGTACCCGACCAGCGCGTTGGGCGGGCTGAGCCGTACCGAACCGCCCTCCGGCGCGTCCACCCCGGCGAGGAGCCGCAGCAACGACGACTTCCCCGCCCCGTTGGCCCCGACCAGCCCCACGACGTCCCCGGGAGCCACGACCAAGTCAAGCCCGGAGAACAGAACCCGGTCCCCGTGCCCCGCGGCAAGTTCCTTAGCAACAAGAGTGGCGCTCACGTCCCAAACGCTACCGCCGCAACCAGCACGAATGCGCATCCCTGAGCCAGCAGCGCCAGCACGAACGCGCATTGCTGAGCCGGCAGGGGGGGCGTGGGGGCGGAGCCCCCACATCGGGGGTCTGGGGGTCGTCCCCCAGGAAAGCATTGCGGGCCACCCTGGAAGGCGCGGAGCGCCGACCATGGTGGCCCGCCACGTGGGCGATACTGGGATTGAACCAGTGACCTCTACCGTGTCAAGGTAGCGCTCTCCCACTGAGCTAATCGCCCGAAGAGGTGGAGACGGGATTTGAACCCGTGTACACGGCTTTGCAGGCCGTTGCCTCGCCTCTCGGCCACTCCACCAGAGCGAGGCCGTGCGAGGCCTCTCAGAGCGGAAGACGGGATTTGAACCCGCGACCCTCACCTTGGCAAGGTGATGCTCTACCCCTGAGCCACTTCCGCGTGCCCTCCGGGTTCCCCCGGCGACAGAGAGAACACTAGCGCGTCAGCGCCGCTTCCCCAAACCGGATTACGGCAGGACGCCTCCGGAACACGCGACGGTGCCCCCGGGCCTCCCGGGGACGCCGACAGATCATGCAGGGACGGTTCGATGGGGGTCGAAGTGTCCGGCGCTTAGGCTCGGGGGCATGAGCTTGGCGTATGACTCCGACATCGCCCCGGTGGCGGCGCTGATGGCCGACCGGGCGCGGGCGGCGATGCTGACGGCGCTGCTGGACGGGCGCCCGCTGGCGGCCGGGGAGCTGGCCCGGACGGCCGGGGTGAGCCCGCAGACGGCGAGCGCGCACCTGGCGAAGCTGCTGGACGGCGGCCTGGTCAGCGTGGTGGCGCAGGGCCGGCACCGGTACTACCGGCTCGCCGGGGACGAGGTCGCCGCGGTGATCGAGGCGCTCAGCCGGATCAGCCCGGACGTCGAGGTGCGGGGCCTGCGCCAGTCGCAGCTGGCGCGAAGGCTGCACACGGCTCGGACCTGCTACGACCACCTCGCCGGCGAGGCTGGGGTGGCGCTGTTCGCCGCGCTGGTGGACGGCGGCATGATCGAGCCGGACGGCGGGCGTCCGGTCGAGACGGGCGTCCCGTACGAGGCGACGGAGAAGGGTGAGCACCGGTTCGAGGAGATCGGGCTCGACCTGCCCGCGCTGCGGCGGAGGCGGCGCAGGTTCGCCGGGGCCTGCCTGGACTGGACGGAACGCCGCCCGCACCTCAACGGCGCGCTCGGCGCGGCTCTGACCAGCCGGTTGATCGAGCTGGGCTGGTTCGAGCGGGGCCGCGAGCGCCGCGCCCTCACGGTGACCGGCGCGGGGCTCAGCGGCCTCGCCGACTCCTTCGGCTGCGTCCTCAGCTGAGGGCCTGCCGCGAGCGCCGGGCCCAGGGTGCCGCGCCCGGCGGGCGGGCGGCAGACTGGGGGCATGTTCGTGCACGTCGGAGGGATGCTGGCGACCGGGCTCGCGGAGGTGACCAGCGACCCGGCGGCGCTGGACGGGCGCGGCTGGTGGGCGGTCGTCGTGAGCTACGAGGGCAAGATCACCTGCGCGCGGTTCGAGGACGTGCGCGAGGCACCGCATCCGGACGGGTCGTGGCGCGCGCCCGGGGAGTGGCGGTCGTCGCTGGACCAGGACGAGTACATGCGGGGCGTCGAGCGGATCCGGGCGGCGATCGCGGACGGCGTCGTCTACCAGGCGAACCTGTGCCGGGTGCTGTCCGCGCCGCTGGCCGGGGACGCCGAGATCGCCGGCCTCGGCACGCGGCTGGCCAGGGGGAACCCGGCGCCGTACGCGATGACGGCGAGCCTGCCGGGGATGGCGCTCGCGTCCGCGTCGCCCGAGCTGTACCTCGCGCGGGACGGCCGGACGGTCACGTCCAAGCCGATCAAGGGGACCGCGCGCACCGAGGCCGAGCTGCTGCACAAGGACCGCGCCGAGAACGTCATGATCGTCGATCTCGTCCGGAACGACCTCGGACGGGTCGCGGCGGTGGGGACGGTCGAGGTCCCCGGGCTGCTCGAACTGGAGGAGCACCCGGGGCTGGTGCACCTGGTGTCCACGGTGAAGGCCGAGCTGGAGCCGGGGGCGGGCTGGCCGGAGCTGATCGAGGCGACGTTCCCGCCCGGGTCGGTTACGGGGGCGCCGAAGCAGAGCGCGCTGGTCCTGCTGGACGAGCTGGAGCCCGTGCCGCGCGGCCCGTACTGCGGAGCCGTCGGCTGGGTGGACGCGGACGCCGGACGCGGCGCGCTCGCCGTCGGGATCCGGACGTTCTGGGCCGAGGACGGCCTGCTGAAGTTCGGGACGGGGGCCGGGATCACCTGGGGATCCGACCCGCTGGGAGAATGGCGGGAGACCGAGCTGAAGGCGGCTCGGCTGCTGGAGGTGGCGTCAGGTGAGCGGTGAGCGGGCGAAGGTCTGGGTCGACGGGGCCCTGCTGGATCCCGATGAGGCGTCGGTGTCGGTGTTCGACCACGGCGTCCTGGTCGGGGACGGCGTGTTCGAGACGGTCAAGGTCGTGGACGGGGAGCCGTTCGCGCTGACCCGGCACCTGCGGCGGCTGGCGCGGTCGGCCGCCGGGCTCGGCCTGCCCGCGCCGGACGAGGCCGCGCTCGCCGAGGGCGTCCGCGCGACGCTGGAGACCGCGCCGGACATGCCGCTCGCCCGCATCCGGATCACCTACACCTCCGGGGTTGGGCCGCTCGGCTCCGAGCGCGGCACGGAGGGCACGACGGCGACGATCATCGTGGCCGAGCAGAAGCCGTTCGCGGAGACCGCCGACGTGGTCGTGGTGCCGTGGAAGCGGAACGAGCACGGCGCGCTGGCCGGTCTCAAGACGACGTCCTACGCCGAGAACGCGCTGTCGCTGGCCTACGCCAAGGAGCGCGGCGGCGGCGAGGCGGTCTTCGCCAACCTCGCCGGGAACCTGTGCGAGGGCACCGGCACGAACGTCTTCGTCGTGCTGGACGGCGAGCTGGTCACCCCGACCCTGGAGGCCGGCTGCCTGGCGGGCATCACCCGCGAGCTGGTGCTCGAATGGTGCGGCGGCGTCGAGGGCGATGTGCCGATCTCCGAGCTGTACCGGGCGGAGGAGGCCTTCCTGACGTCCACGACCAGGAACGTCCAGCCGATCAGGAAGGTCGACGACACCGTCCTGCGAGCGGCGCCCGGACCGGTGACCCGCAAGGCCATGGAGGCCTTCGCCGCGCGCTCGGCCGAGCAGACCGACCCGTGACCGCCCGCGCGCCGGCCGCATGATCGCCCGCGCGCCGGCCACACCGGCCGCGTGATCGCCCGCGCACCGGCCGCAGCGGCCGCGTGATCGCCCGCGCTCGGACCGCATGATCGGCCGGGCGGGCGAATCGATGATCGAATAGGTCTTTACGCCGTTCGACTCATCGGTCACGTTAGCGGTGACGCCCTTTTGGAGGTCACCGTGGACATCCCCGGACGGCCCGCAGCGGCCCGACTCCCACTCCGACCCGGCTCACTCCTCCGACCAGGCTCACCGCTCCGACCCGCCTTCCGCCGCAACCCGTTCCGCTCCGGCCCGGCGCTTCCGGCCGCGCTCGCCGTGCTGATGGCGGGCGCGGCCCTGTCGTCCTGCGGCGGCGGCTCGTCCTCGACCGATCCGCAGCGCAACGCCAAGGCCAAGACGTTCACCCTCACGATCGCCCGCAACGCCATCGTCGGCGGCAAGAACAGCGCCGAGGCGGAGTGGGTCACCAAGACCGTCATCCCCGGCTTCGTCGCGGCGGAGAAGGCCAAGGGCCTGCACGTCAAGGTCGTCTACCACGGCTACGGCGTGGACGACGAGGCGTACAAGACCAAGACCGCGCTCGACCTGAAGTCCAAGGCCGGGGCCGACATCGTCAGCCTGGACGGGATCTGGGTCGGCGAGTTCGCGCAGGCGGGGTACATCAAGCCGCTCACCGACGTGGTCGGGCCGCGGGCGGACTCCTGGGACGGCTGGTCCCAGATCAGCCCGTCGGTCCAGCAGTTGGGAGCGTTCCAACTCAAGCGGTACGGCATCCCGCCCAGCACGGACGGGCGCGTGCTCTTCTACAACAAGAAGCTGCTCGCGCAGGCAGGGCTACCGGCCAACTGGCAGCCGACGAGCTGGAACGACATCCTCGCCGCAGGACGGGCGCTGAAGAAGCTCCCCGGCGTCACGCCGCTCCAGATCAACGCGGGCACGGCGATGGGCGAGGCGACCACCACGCAGGGCGTGCTGCCGCTGCTCGCGGGCGCCGGCGCGGAGATCTACTCCGGCGGCAAGTGGACCGGCGGCGGCCCGGCGATGAAGCAGGTCCTCGGCCTCTACCAGCAGCTCTACGGACCGGGCGGGCTCGGCGACCGCAAGCTCCAGGAGGAGGCGAAGGGGCGGGACAAGTCGTTCGAGGAGTTCGCGTCCAACAAGATCGGCGTCCTGCTGGAGGGCGTCTACTTCTGGCGCGCGGTGCTGAACCCGAAGGACGGCATCGCCAAGATGGCCGACCGCGACCAGTCCGTCGGGTACGCCCTGATTCCGGCGATGGCTCCCGGCAAGGGGGTGAGAGGGCAGTCGTTCGTCAGCATGTCCGGCGGGTCGGTCGCCGCGGTCAACCCGCACACCAGGTACCCGCAGCAGGCGTTCGACCTGCTGACCTACCTGAACAGCGCGGACGCGATGAAGGCGCGCATCGCCGGGAACCCCGAGGTGACGTCCCGGAACGACGTGAACGCCGAAGCGCTGAAGAGCGACCCGTTCCTGACGTTCGTCGCGCAGAAGGTGCTGCCGATCACGCTGTTCCGGCCGGGGCTCGCGGCGTACACGCAGGTCTCGACGGCGCTGGAGGAGGCGACGGCGAGCGTGGTGGCAGGGCACGGCCCGGACGACGCGGCGGCGCAGTACACCAAGAAGCTGGAGGGGATCGTCGGTGGCCCCGGACACGTCAACGCGGGCTGAGCCCACCCGGAGCGCCGCGGTCGACGTCGTGGGGCTGGGGCGGCGGCGCGCGGCCGCGTTCGTCGCCCCGGCGCTCGTCCTCATCGTCGTGTTCCTGGTGTTCCCGGCGCTGTGGACGCTGTACCTGGGCGTTACCGACTACCGGCTGACCGGCCTCGCGGCGACGCATCCGCACTTCCTCGGCGCCAAGAACTACACCGATGTCGTCGCGGACGGGCGGTTCCACAACTCGCTGTGGCTGACGCTGGAGTTCGTCGGGGGATCGGCGGTGCTCGGGCAGACCGTCCTCGGCTTCGCGATCGCGTGGGTGATGCGCGAGCGCCCGGCGGCCGTCCGCCGGACGGTCGAGGCGCTCGTGCTGCTCTGCTGGATCCTGCCCGGATCGGTGGTGGCGTTCCTGTGGCTCGCGCTGCTCGACCGGGACGGCGGGACGCTCAACGCGATGCTCGGCACGCCCGGCACGGCCTGGCTGCTCGACCATCCGATGGCCTGCGTCATCGTGTTCAACATCTGGCGGGGCACGGCGTTCTCGATGATGCTCTACACCGCCGCCCTTGGGAACGTTCCGCCGTCGCACCTGGAGACGGCGCGGCTGGCCGGCGCGTCCACCTGGCAGACGCTGCGGGACGCGGTGCTGCCGAAGATCCGCAGGCACGTGCTGACGAGCCTGCTGCTGGTCAGCCTGTGGACGTTCAACGACTTCACCCCGTTCCTGATCACCGCGGGCGGCCCGGAGAACCGCTCGGAGGTCATGTCCGCCTACGTGTACCGGACCGCGCTCGGCGAGGGGCGGCTCGGCTTCGGCGCCGCGATCTCCCTGGTCATGCTGCTGATCAACCTGCTCATCGCCTTCGCCTACCTCCAGGCCCTCCGAAGGAGGCGCACATGAGCCCGGAACCCCCGAGGGGGCGCGCATGAGGACGGCGCTGCGGCGGATCGCCGCGACCACGTTCGTGTCGCTCGTGCTGGCGTTCTTCGCGCTGCCGATGCTGTGGCTGGCGAGCGCGCCGTTCAACGCGGACCCGAAGATCAACGTGTCGCTGCCGAGCTTCACGCTGGAGAACTTCCGCGTCCTGATGGACGACCCGTACGCGCTGAGGTCGCTGCGCAACTCGGTGATCCTCGCGGCCGGGACGGCGCTGGTCGTAGTGGTGTTCGCGGCGCTCGCCGCCTACGCGCTCAGCCGGGTCCGGCTGCCCGGCCGGGACGTGCTGCTCTACCTGCTGCTCCTGCTGTCGTCCATCATCACCGGCACGGCCGCGATGGTGCCGATCTTCCTGCTGGCCACCCAGCTGCACCTGGTCGACTCGCACCTGGGTGTGGTGCTGGTGCTGTCCGGCGGGCTGCTGCCGACCGCGATCTTCCTGCTCAAGGACTTCACCGACGCCACCCCCGCGTCCTACGAGGAGGCCGCGCGGGTGTTCGGGGCCTCGCCGCTGCAGACGCTGCGGCACGTGGTCGTCCCGGTGATCCGGCCGGGGCTGGCGATGGTCGGGATCTGGACGGTCGCGCAGGTGTGGGGCGACTTCCTGATGCCGTTCCTGCTGCTGCGCGATCCGGACAAGGCCCCCGCGTCGGTGATCATGTACACCTTCTACACCGAGGGCGGCCAGCCGGACCTGGCCCTGATCTCCACCTTCTCGCTGCTCTACTCGGTGCCCGTTGTGGCGATGTACCTGCTGGTCAGCCGCCGGTACGGGTTCCGCTTCCACGGAGGGATCAAGCGGTGACCGGTGATCGACGCGAGCCGGCCGGTGTCGGGCTGAGCGCGCTGACCAAGGACTACCCCGGCGGCGTCCGGGCGGTGGACGGCCTGGACCTGGACGTCCCGGACGGCGCGTTCTTCGCGCTGCTCGGGCCGTCCGGCTGCGGGAAGACCACCCTGCTGCGGACGATCGCCGGGCTGGAGTCCGCGACGTCCGGGACGGTCCGGATCGGCGACCGCGACGTGACGCGGCTGCCGCCGGGCCTCCGTGACGTCGGGATGGTGTTCCAGGACTACGCGCTCTTCCCGCACATGACCGTCGCCGACAACATCGCCTATCCACTCCGCATCAAGAAGGTCGGCAAGGGCGACAGGCGCGCGGCGGCGGCGGCCGTCGCGTCCTCGCTCGGCCTGTCGGACCTGCTGGAGCGGCGTCCGGCGGAGCTGAGCGGCGGCCAGCAGCAGCGGGTCGCGCTCGCCCGCGCGATGGCGGCCCGTCCGAAGGTGTTCCTGCTGGACGAGCCGCTGTCGAACCTGGACGCGCGGCTCCGCCTCGAAGCCCGCACGTTCCTGAAGAAGCTGCAGCACGAGCTGGGCGTGACGACGCTGTTCGTCACGCACGACCAGGCCGAGGCGCTCGCCATGGCCGACCGGATCGCGGTCATGGAGGCCGGCCGCATCCGGCAGGTCGGGACGCCGGCGGAGGTGTTCCGGCGGCCCGCGAACCTGTTCGTCGCGTCGTTCATCGGCTCGACGCCGATGAACCTCGTGGACGCGCGCGTCACCGGCGGCCTGGTCGAGGCGGCCGGAGCGCGCCTGCGCCCACCGGTGCATGTGGACGACGGCGAACAGGTCGTCTACGGCGTCCGGCCCGAGTACCTGGACTTCTCGCCGACACCCGTGGACGAGGCGTTCCACGGAAGGGTCGTCGTGGTGGAGAACCTGGGTACCAGCTCACTGGTGACCCTGGAGACCGGGGACGGCGTGCTCGTGCACGTCGTCGTCCCGGAGGACGCCGAACCCGAACCGGGCGGCGAGGGCTGGGCGGCTCCGCGCCCCGGCCGTGCACTGCTCTACCGCGAAGGGGACCTGATGCAGAACGACGTGACGGCGGCGGCATGATCCGGTTCGAGGGCGTCTGGACGCTGGAGGACCGGCTCGAACGGATCATGCGCGAGCTGTCCTTCGAGGTGCCGCCCGGGACGGCCGCGCTGACCGTCCGGCTGCGCTTCGAGGCCGGGGTGATCGACCTCGGCTGCGGCGGGCCGGGCGGGTTCCGCGGCTGGTCGGGCGGCGCGCGCGACACCTACACGATCGCCGCCGGCTGGGCGACGCCCGGCTACCTGCCGGGCGAGCTGGAGCCGGGGGAGTGGCAGGTGTGGTTGCGGCTGCACCGCATCCCGCCCGAAGGCGTCCCGTACGAGGTGACGGTCGAACTCACCGATCGTGCGCCGGAGCGCCCCGAGACACCGTCGCCGCCTGCTGTTCCGGACCGTCCGGCGCGGCGGGGCGGCCTGCCCGAGCCGTCCGGGATGCGGTGGTTGGCCGGTGACCTGCACGCGCACACCGTGCACAGCGACGGGACGCTGACCGTCCCCGAGCTGGCCGATCTCGCCGTGCGGGAGGGGCTGGACTTCCTCGCCGTCACCGACCACAACACCGTCAGCCACCATTCGGAACTGCCCGGTGCGTCGAAGCACGCCGGGATCGTCCTGGTGCCGGGGCAGGAGGTCACGACCGACTACGGGCACGCCAACGCGTTCGGCGACACCGGCTGGATCGACTTCCGGCGCCCGGCGGCCGAGTGGGACGCGCCCGGCGGTGTCCTGTCGATCAACCATCCGCTCTCCGGCGACTGCGCGTGGCGGCATCCCGTCCCGCCCGGGAAGCGCGCGCGGCACGTCGAGCTGTGGCATTCGTCCTGGTGGGACAGGACGTGGGGCGCGCCGCTCGCGTGGGCCGCGCTCTGGCGGGACGACACGGTCGCGCTCGGCGGCAGCGACTTCCACGACCCCGCGCAGCACAAGACGCTCGGCGAGCCGACCACGTGGGTGCTCGCCGAGGACGGCTCGCCGGAGGCGGTCGTCGCCGCGATCGCGGCCGGACGCACCGCCGTCACCAACGGCCGCTCCGGCCCGCTCCTGCTGCGCGTCGGCGACGAGCTGCACGCGCTCGGCGCGGACGGGAGCGTGCTGTGCGCGCCGGACGGGCGGCGCACGGCCGTCCGCGGCGACCGGGTGGTGCTCGCCGCCACCGAGACCGGAACACACCGCCTCGAAACGGACAGGAACGAGGTGATCGCGCTATGCGGTTGAATGACGAGGCGCTCGTGGTGGTCCCGCACACGCACTGGGACCGCGAGTGGTACCTGCCGTTCCAGCGGTTCCGGCTGAAGCTGGTCGGCCTGCTGGACGACGTGCTCGACCGGATGGACCGCGATCCCCGGCTGCGGTTCACCCTGGACGGCCAGATGGCCGCCGTGGACGACTACCTGGAGATCAGGCCCGAGCGCGCCGAGCTGGTGGCGCGGCTCGTCCGTGACGGGCGGCTCGCGGTCGGCCCCTGGCAGATCCTCATGGACGAGTTCCTGTGCTCCGGCGAGACGATCGTGCGGAACCTGGAGCTAGGGCTGCGCCGCGCGGACGCCCTCGGCGGCGCCATGCGGATCGGCTACCTGCCCGACATGTTCGGGCACATCGCGCAGATGCCGCAGATCCTCGCCGGCTTCGGGATCGACCGGGCCTGCGTGTGGCGGGGCGTCCCGGAGCGGATCACGACCCACGCGTTCGCCTGGCAGGCCCCGGACGGTTCGCGCGTCCGGACTGAGTACCTGCCCGGCGGCTACGGCAACGCCGTCCACATGTTCGACGACGAAGGGCTGCACGAGGACCGCGCCGAGGACGTGGCGGCATGGCTGCGCCAGTGGCGTCCCGAGGGTGGTCCGTCGCTCGCCATGTACGGATCGGACCACACCGCGCCCGCCGCCGACCTGGCGGAACAGGTCGAGAACGCGTCGATGCCCATGCGGCTGGCGACGCTCGGTGAGTTCCTCACCGACGCGTCGCTCGACGGCCTACCGGTGGTGGAAGGCGAGATGCGCTCGCACGCGCGCGCGAACATCCTGCCCGGCGTCTTCTCCGTGCGTATACCGCTGAAGGCGGCGATGGGCGCTGCCGAGCGCCGCGTCACGCGCTACGCCGAGCCGCTCGCCGCGCTCTGGCTCCCGGACGGCTCGGCCGACCGGTTCCTGGAGCTGGCCTGGCGCAAGCTCATCGAGGTCAGCTGCCACGACTCGGTCACCGGCTGCGGCAGCGACGCCACCGCGCAGCAGGTCGCGGCCCGGATGGCCGAGGCCGAGCAGCTCGGCCACGCCGTGTTCGACCTGGTCACGGGCCGTCTCGCCGCGTCGGTCGACCGGGGTGACCACCTGGTCGTCAACCCGTCGCCGGTGCGGCGCCGCGGGGTCGTCCGGGTCGGCGAGCCGGTGCTGGTGGAGGTCCCGGCGCTCGGCTGCGCCACGGTCCGGTCGGCGTCCGTCCAGCCGCGGCACCCGGCGCGGATCGAGGACGACCGTCCGGTGAACGACCTCACCGGCATCCGCGACCTGGGACGGATCGTGGACGGCGGCGACACCGGCGACACCTACAACTACGCGCCGCCGAAGAGCGACGTCCTGGTGGACGAGCCGGAGACCGAGCACGTCCAGGTCCGCGAGGACGGGCCGGTCGTCGCGTCCGTCGCGCTCGACCGCGAGTACGCGTGGCCGCTCGAAGCCGACGCTGACGCGCGCTCCACCGCGACCGCCCGGGTCGCGGTGCACACGCTCGCGGAGGTTCACGCGGACGAGCCGTTCACGCGGATGACCATCGCGTTCGACAACCCGTGCCGCGACCACCGCGTCCGGCTTCACCTGCCGCTCCCGCGCCGGGCGGACCGGTCGTTCGGCGAGGGCCAGTTCGCGGTCGCCGAACGCGGCCTGACCGGCGAGGGCGGGCATGGCGAGTTCCCGATCCCGACGTTCTCCGCGCACGCGTTCGTCGCGGCCGGCGGGCTCGCGGTGCTGCTCCGGCACGTCACCGAGTACGAGGTCGTGAACGACGGGACCGAGCTGGCGCTGACGCTGCTGCGCTCGGTGGAGATGCTCTCGCGCGACGACAACGGGCTGCGGGAGGAACCGGCCGGGCCGCAGGTCTTCACCCCGGACGCCCAGTGCCTCGGCCGCCAGGTCGTCGAGCTGGCGCTGATGCGCTACGACGGCGACCGGCCCGGCCCCGAGGTGATCGCGGCGGCCGAGCTGTTCGGGCACGAGGTGAAGGCGGTGCGCGGCACGGCGCGCGAGGAGGCGCCGCCGCCCGAGCCGCGGACGGGCGTGCGGGTGAGCGGCGACGGCGTGGTCCTGTCGTCGCTGCGCCGCCGCGACGGGATGCTCGAACTGCGCGTGGTGAACGAGCTGCCCGAGCCGTCCGAGGCGGTCGTGACCGGCGACTTCACCTCGGCGACGCGCCGAGACCTGGCGGGCCGTCCGACCGGGCCGCTGGAGGCCTCGACCGGACGCTGCGCGCTGCCGCTGCGCCCCTGGGAGATCGCCACGATCGCCCTCGGCTGAGACCGAGCGCCCCGGGCCGACGACTGCCGCCCCGGTCCCCGGCTCAGGGCTTGGGGGCCGGGGCCTGGCGGGCGGGGGACGGCGCGGCGGTCTTCGCGGCGGCCATCGCGGCGCCGACGATCCCGGCGTTGTTGATCAGGGCGGCGGGCACGATCGGCGCCCGCACGCCCTCGATCAGCGGGACGAACCGGTCCGCCTTCCGGCTCACGCCCCCGCCGAGGATGATCAGCCCAGGGCTGATCAGGCCCTCCAGCCGCGCCAGGTACTCGCTCAGCCGCTCGGCCCAGTGGTGCCAGCTGAGCTCCTTCTCCTCGCGGACCTTCGCCGACGCGCGCTTCTCGGCGTCCTTGCCGCGGATCTCGATGTGCCCGAACTCGGTGTTCGGCACGAGCGCGCCGTCGATGAACAGCGCGCTGCCGATGCCCGTCCCGAGGGTCAGCATGACGACCGTGCCCGGGTGGCCGCGGCCCGCGCCGTGCGCCATCTCGGCGACCCCGGCGGCGTCGGCGTCGTTGAGGACGGTCACGCGCCGCCCGGTGACCCGGGCGAACAGCGCCGCCGCGTCCGTCCCGATCCAGCCGTGGTCGACGTTCGCGGCGGTCATCGTCGTCCCGTTGACCACCACGCCGGGGAAGGTCACCCCGACCGGGCCGTCCCAGGCGAAGTGCTCGACGACCTGCGCGACCGCGCCCGCGACCGCCGTCGGACGGGACGGGTCGGGTGTCGCGATCCGCATCCGGTCGGCGGTCAGCTCGCCGGTGCCGAGGTCGACCGGGGCGCCCTTGATGCCCGATCCGCCGATGTCGATGCCCAGCATCCGCATGCCCACGGCCTACCCCCGCTCGTCCCGGTCCAGTCCGGCAGTCCCCCCGACCGGAAGTCCTCTCGATCGGAAGTCCTCCCGATCGGAAGACCCCCAGCCTGAAAATCCTTCCAAGCCGGGCCTTATGGAAACCTGCGGCCTTCGTCACACTGGGGGCGTGTTCGACTTCGACATCCTCGTGCTCGGGTCGGGTCCCGGCGGGCAGCGCGCCGCCATCGCGGCGGCGAAGCTCGGCCGCCGGGTGGCGGTCGTGGACCGCAGGGACATGATCGGCGGAGTCTGCATCAACACCGGGACGATCCCGTCCAAGACGCTGCGCGAGGCGGTGCTGTACCTGACCGGGCTCAGCCAGCGCGAGCTGTACGGGCAGAGCTACCGGGTCAAGGAGGACATCACCGTCGCCGACCTCGGGATGCGCACCCGGCACGTGGTCGGCCGCGAGATCGACGTCGTCCGCAGCCAGCTCGCCCGCAACCACGTGACCGTGCTGCCCGGCACCGGCCGCTTCCTCGACCCGCACACGGTCGGCGTGACCTCCGCCGCGACGGCCGAGGCGGCGGGCCGGGAGACCAAGGTCAGCGCGGAGCGGATCGTGATCGCCACCGGCACCCGCCCGGCGCGTCCGGACTCGGTCGCCTTCGACGACCGGACCGTGATCGACTCCGACGGGATCATCCACCTGGAGCGGATCCCGCGGTCGATGGTGGTGGTCGGCGCGGGCGTGATCGGGATCGAGTACGCCTCGATGTTCGCCGCGCTCGGCACCAAGGTCACCGTGGTCGAGCGGCGCGAGCGGATGCTGGAGTTCTGCGACCTGGAGATCGTCGAGGCGCTCAAGTACCACCTGCGCGACCTGGCGGTCACCTTCCGGTTCCGGGAGGCCGTCGCGGCGGTCGAGCGGCGCGGCCGGGCCGCGATCGCCGTGCTGGAGAGCGGCAAGCGCATCCCGGCCGACACGGTGATGTACTCGGCGGGCCGGATCGGCACGTCCGACCGGCTGAACCTCGGCGACGCCGGGCTGGCCGCCGACGACCGCGGCCGGATCCGGGTGGACGGCGACTACGCCACCGAGGTCCCGCACATCTACGCGGTCGGCGACGTGATCGGCTTCCCGTCCCTCGCCGCGACCTCGATGGAGCAGGGCCGGCTCGCCGCGCACCACGCCTGCGGCGAGCCGGTCGCCCGGATGTCGGAGCAGCAGCCGATCGGGATCTACACCATCCCGGAGATCAGCTTTGTCGGGCGCACCGAGGACGAGCTGACCGAGGCGAAGATCCCCTTCGAGGTCGGAGTGTCCCGGTACCGCGAGCTGGCCCGCGGCCAGATCATCGGGGACTCCTACGGGATGCTCAAGCTGCTGGTGTCCCCGGACGACCGGTCGCTGCTCGGCGTGCACGTGTTCGGCACCGGCGCCACCGAGCTGGTGCACATCGGGCAGACCGTGATGGGCTGCGGCGGCACCGTGGACTACCTGGTCAACGCGGTCTTCAACTATCCGACCCTCGCCGAGTCCTACAAGGTCGCCGCGCTCGACGCGATGAACAAGATGCGCCAGGTGGCGCGGCTGACCGAGCTGACCGGCGGACCGGCCGCGGACGCGGCCGGTGAGGGCGGGGAACCTGGGGAGTGAAGTCCCGCCGCGGGCGCGACGGGCGCGCGGGGCGGACGCCGTGCGGCGCGTGCCGGACCGTCCGGGGGAGCGTCCCGGAACCGTCCGGCGCCCGTCAGGACGACCAGAGCAGCGTGGCGAGCTCCGCGTCGATGTCGATGAAGCGCGGCTCCTGGCCGGCCGGCACCACCTGGTAGGTGCGGTGCAGGAAGTCCGCGAGCGGGCTGAGCGGGGCCTCGAACAGCGCGTCGCCGAACGGCGAGCTGAGCGCGATGTCGAGGGTGTCGTCGTCGTCGGCCGAAGGCCAGACCTCCACGTCGCCGTCCCCGACCCGGCGCACGATGCCGACGGTGAGCAGCTCGCGCGCGAAGATCCACTCGACCGGCTCGTCGTCGCCGACGTAGAAGGCCATGCGGATCGCGTAGGGGTCGTCGGCCGCGTAGGAGAGGCCGGCGAGCAGGGGGACGGTCGTGCGGTCGGGGACGACGAGGCGAAGGCCCAGCTCTGCTGAGACGGTGGTGCTGCTGCTGTTCATGGCCATTCCTTCTGACGTCGGTCCCGCGGTGCGGCGGGCGTTGGGTGGGAACTTCACTCCTCTCACGGATGTCCCCGCGATCTATGACGCGTAACTGGGCCGAGTTGTGGGAACATTCCGCGACCCGCCGGGGCTGTGATCAAAATCACGTACCGACAACCGGCCTTTGACCTGGGCAATTGGATCATTTCGCCCGGCTGGATCGTTGTGTTCCCATGATGGCGCCCGGTCGGTCGTGCCACGATCGAGAGGGCCCGCCTGCACCGTAAAAACGGGGCATGATGCGCTTAATGACCATCGCCCCCCAACCTTGGGTAAAAGCGTGGCTATTGACTCGGAAAATGATCGGCCCACCCGGCTGGAGCGGTTCCAGGCCCGCGCCCGCCGCAACCGCGCGACGCACCTGGCGTGGCGCGGCGGCGTGCTGGTCGTCGGCGTGGCCGTCCTCGCGGTCGGCGTCGTCATGATGGTCACGCCCGGCCCCGGCATCCTCGGCATCGTCCTCGGGCTGGCGATCCTCGCTACCGAGTTCGCGTGGGCGCGGCACGCGCTGCACAAGGCGCGCGCCGCCGCCGACAAGGCCAAGGAGAAGGCCCTGGAGAAGACCCGGGCCAAGAGCGCCCGCCGCGGCGCCTCGCAGGACTGACCGCCGCGCCTCGCGGGACGGATGGGCCGCTCTCGCGCGGCGTTTGTCCTGGTCCGTAGGGGGATGTCGGCTGTTTACCCAAGCACTAGCGCGACCTGGTCTTATGCCGTGTCCGCACCGGAAACGAGCCCCTTGATGCCGTTCAAGGGGGACCCACGTGACCAACTCGCCGTTCGGATCGTTCTTCGACGACCCCTTCCGGGGGTTCGACCTGATGAGCAACCGGATCTTCGGGGGTGAGTCCTGGCCGCCCTCCCGGCCGGGGGTGCAGCGGGTGGACGTCGGCCGGCTGCTCAGCGAGCAGGGCCGCGAGCTGCTGGTGCGCGCCGTCCAGGACGCGAGCGAGCGCGGCGCCGCCGACATCGACACCCTCGACATGCTGAACGCCGCCGCGCAGGCCGACCCCGCGCGGACGCTGCTGCGTTCGGCCGGCGCCGACCCGGACGGCCTGACCAAGGCGATCGACGAGGCCCTCGGCGGGTCGCCCGGCTCCCCGCCGTCCACGTTCACCCCGTCCGCCAAGCGCGCCCTGCTGGACGCGCAGCGGATCTCCAGCGCGCTCGGGTCGTCCTACATCGGGCCCGAGCACCTCGTGCTCGCCCTCGCCGCCAACCCGGACGCCGCGTCCGCCAAGCTGCTGTCCTCGCAGGGCGTGACGGTGGACGACCTCCGGGAGGCGCTGGCCGGTGAGCAGCAGCGGTCCGGCCCGTCCGGCGGGATGGCGGCGGGTGGCAAGGCGCAGCGCGGCGGCGGCGAGACGCCCACCCTGGACGAGTACGGCCGCGACCTCACCGAGGAGGCCCGGCAGGGCAACCTGGACGCGGTCGTCGGCCGCGAGGACGAGATCGAGCAGGCCGTCGAGGTGCTGTCCCGGCGGACCAAGAACAACCCGTGCCTGATCGGCGAGCCCGGCGTCGGCAAGACCGCGATCGTGGAGGGCATCGCCCAGCGGATCGTGAACGGCAGCGTCCCCGACACGCTGAAGGGCAAGCGGGTCGTCGCGCTCGACCTGACCGGCATGGTCGCCGGGTCCAAGTACCGCGGCGAGTTCGAGGAGCGGATCAAGAAGGTCATCGACGAGATCCGGGCCGACTCCGACAACCTGATCATCTTCATCGACGAGGTGCACACCCTGGTCGGCGCGGGCTCGGCCGAGGGCGGCATGGACGCCGCGAACATCCTCAAGCCCGCCCTGGCGCGCGGCGAGCTGCACGTCGTCGCGGCGACCACGATCGACGAGTACCGCAAGAACATCGAGAAGGACGCCGCGCTGGAGCGCCGGTTCCAGCCGGTGCTGGTCGCCGAGCCGACCGTCGAGCAGACCGTGGAGATCCTCGCCGGGCTGCGGGACGCCTACGAGGCGCACCACCAGGTGAAGATCACCGACGACGCGCTGGACGCCGCCGCGACCATGTCCGACCGGTACATCTCCGACCGGTTCCTGCCGGACAAGGCGATCGACCTGATGGACCAGGCGTCCGCGCGGGTCCGGCTGCGCTCGGCGGTGCCCGCCGACGACGTCCGCGAGCTGGAGGACCGCCTCGACCGGCTGCACCGGGACAAGGACCAGGCCGTGTCCGGCGAGGACTACGACCGGGCCAAGGAGCTGACCGCCGAGATCGACCGGCTGCGGCCGCAGCTGGAGAACGCCCGGCACGGGTACGCCAACGCGCCCGAGGTCACCGCCACCGACATCGCCGAGGTCGTGTCCCGCCGCACCGGCATCCCGGTCGCGCAGCTCACCGAGGAGGAGCGGGACCGGCTGCTGCGGCTGGAGGAGCACCTGCACGAGCGCGTCATCGGCCAGGACAAGGCGGTGGACGCGGTCGCCGAGGCGGTCCGCCGGTCCCGCGCGGGCCTGTCCGACCCGAACCGGCCGATCGGCAGCTTCCTGTTCCTCGGCCCGACCGGCGTCGGCAAGACCGAGCTGGCGCGCGCCCTCGCCGACGTGCTGTTCGGCGGCGTGGACCACATGATCCGCATCGACATGTCGGAGTACCAGGAGAAGCACACCGTCGCCCGGCTGGTCGGCGCGCCTCCCGGGTACGTCGGCTACGACGAGGCGGGGCAGCTCACCGAGGCCGTCCGGCGCCGCCCGCACAGCGTGGTCCTCTTCGACGAGATCGAGAAGGCGCACCCGGACGTGATGAACATCCTGCTCCAGGTGCTCGACGACGGGCGGCTCACCGACGGGCAGGGCCGCACGGTCGACTTCTCCAACACCCTCGTCATCATGACGAGCAACATCGGCGCGCAGCTGATCCTGGACAACACCGGCAGCGAGGACGACCTGCGCGACAAGCTCATGGACCTGCTCCAGCACACGCTGCGGCCCGAGCTGCTCAACCGGATCGACGAGGTCGTCATCTTCGACCGGCTCGACCGGGGCGAGCTGCTCCAGATCGTCGACCTGCTGCTGGAGAACACCCGGCAGAAGCTCAAGGGCCAGGACGTCGGGCTCGACGTCACCTCGTCCGCCAAGGAGAATCTCGCCGAGCAGGGCTACCAGCCCGAGTTCGGCGCGCGGCCGCTGCGGCGGACCGTCCAGCGCCAGGTCGACAACCAGCTCTCCCGCATGCTGCTGAGCGGCGAGCTGAAGGAGGGCGACAAGGCCATCGTGGACTACGTGGACGGCGGCCTCGACTACCGCGTCGACCGCAGCGGCGAGAAGTCCGGCTCGTCCGGCGGTGCCGGCGGTTCGTCGGGCAACGGCTCGGGCGCGATGCCGATGCCGCCCGCCGGAACCGGCCCCGCCACCCCGCCGTCGTCCGGCTCGTCCGGCTCGTCCGCCTCGTCCGCATCGGACGCGTCGGAGCGGCTCAAGCCGTCGCCGTCGCCTTCGCCGAACCCGTCCGGTTCGCCGCATCCGTCGCCGTCGCCTGATCCGTCGCCGTCGCCCGACATGCCGCCGTCGGCCGACTCGACCATGTCGCAGAACCCGCCCACCGGCCCGTCCTCCTCCGCGCCCGCGGACCGGGACGGACCGGGCGCCGGCTGATCGGGGAGATGGGCCGGGACGGGCACGGCGACCGGCGCCCGCACCGGAGGGTCTCGGTGTGGGCGCTGCTCCGTCGCGGCCGGGTCGGGGACGAGCCGGAGGCGACGGGACCGCCGCCGCCGTCCCGCGAGCTCGTGGTGTTCCTGCGCGACATCGGCGTGGCGCTGTGCCGCAGCGGCGACGCGGTCAACCGCATCGCCGAGAAGCTGGTCGACCTGGCGAACCGGTACGACGCGCCCGGCGTGAAGTTCATCATCCTGCCGACCGGGCTGTGGGTCCGGGTGGGCGAGGGCGAGGACTCCGCCGTCGACTTCGCGCCCATCCTGGGCGGCGACCTGCGGCTCGACCAGATCGGGCGGCTGTACGACCTGGTCGACGAGGCCGAGCGGTCCCGGATGTCGCCGGTGGAGGGCGAGGCGCGGCTGGAGAAGATCCTCGCGTCCCCGCCCCGGTTCGCGCCGTGGGCGACGATCGCCGCGACCGTGCTGATGACGCTCGGCCTCGGCCTGATCCGCAACCCCGTGCCGAGCGCGATCGTCGGCTACCTCGTGCTCGGCGCCGTGGCCGGGGCGCTCCGGCTGGTGGCGCACCGCTGGTCCGGGCTCGCGCCGAGCCTGCCGGTGGTGGCGGCGATGGCGGTGACGATCGTCGCGGGCGAGCTGTCCGGGCCGTTCGCCTCGGGCGACACCAGCCAGCTGCTGGTGCCCGCGCTGGTCACCTTCCTGCCCGGCGCGGCGCTGACGATCGCGACCATCGAGCTGGCGGGCGGCGCGACGGTGTCCGGCGCGTCCCGGCTGGTGGCGGCCCTGATGAAGCTCATGCTGCTCGCGTTCGGCATCGCCGCCGGGCTGCAGCTCGCCGGGGAGGGGCACCCGGGCCGGCACGTCGAGGCGCTCGGCGGCTGGGCCCCGGTGCTCGGCGTCGCCGTGCTCGGGCTGGGCATGTACCTGAACGCGGCGGGCCCGGCGAAGTCGCTGCTGTGGCTGCTGCTGGTGATGTACGTGGTGTGGGCCGTCCAGCTGGCGGGCAACTCGTTCGGGAGCACGCTGCTCGGCGCGTTCCTGGGCGGCGCGGTCCTGTCGCCCGCCGCGTTCGCGGTGCAGGGGCGGCCCGGCGGTCCGCCCGCGCAGGTCAGCTTCCTGCCCGCGTTCTGGCTGCTGGTGCCGGGCGCGCTCGGGCTGACCGGGGTGTCGGACCTGGTCAGCGGCACCAGCGACGCGGCCACCGGGCTGGCCACCCTGGTGAACGCGATGGTCACGGTCGTGGCGATCGCGCTCGGCGTGCTGGTCGGCTCGTCCCTGACGCGGTCCACCGTGCAGGTCGCGGGACGGACGGCCAAGGCGCCGGGCCCCGCCGCCGAGGATCCCGCGGGCTGACGGAGGACGTGTGGAGAACGAGAGCTTCAGCGGCCGGTTGAACTGGCTGCGCGCCGGGGTGCTCGGCGCGAACGACGGCATCGTGTCGACCGCCGGGATCGTGGTCGGCGTCGCCGGCGCGACGACCGCGGAGGGCACGCTGCTGCTCGCGGGCCTGTCCGGGCTGCTCGCCGGGTCGCTGTCGATGGCGGCGGGGGAGTACGTGTCGGTCAGCACCCAGCGCGACACCGAGCAGGCGTTCCTGGCGACCGAGAAGCGCGAGCTCAGCGACGACCCGGACGCCGAGCTCGACGAGCTGACCCAGGCGTACGTGGACAAGGGCCTCTCCCGCGACCTGGCCCGGCAGGTCGCGGTGGAGCTGACCGCCCGCGACCCGCTGTCGGCGCACGCCGAGGTCGAGGCCGGGGTCGATCCCGACGAGCTGACCAACCCCTGGCACGCGGCGCTGGCCAGCTTCGTCGCGTTCACGCTCGGCGCGCTGCTGCCGCTGCTCGCGATCGTGCTGCCGCCGCCGCAGGCGCGCGTCCCGGTCACCGTCGTCGCGGTCGCCGCCGGGCTGACGGTGTGCGGCTGGACGAGCGCGCGGCTCGGGAACGCGCCGGCCGGGCGCGCCGTGCTCCGCAACGTCCTCGGCGGCCTGGTCGCGATGGCCGTCACTTACCTCGCCGGCCACCTGCTCGGCACCGGCGGCGGCGCCGCGTGAACGGCGGCCCGAACGGCCTGAACGCCGCGGGAGCGGGGAGCGCGCCGGGGTGTTCGGGGGATTTTGCCCACTCGGGGTGCGGGGATGGTGTTCGCCGCAGCCCGGCGCGGACAGTCTCTCGACATGAATGGTCAACTCAGCCGCCACTGGTGGGTCCTGCTCGTCAGGGGCGCGGTCGCGGTTCTGTTCGGGGTCCTCGCCCTGTTCTGGCCGGGCATCACGGTCTGGGCGCTCACCGTCCTGTTCGGCGCGTACGCGCTGGTGGACGGCGTGTTCTCGCTGGCCGGCGCGTTCACCGGCGTCGAGGGCGAGTCGCGCGCGTGGCTGGCGGTCGCGGGCGTCTGCGGCATCCTGCTCGGCGTGATGGCCTTCGCCTGGCCGGGCGCGACCGCGCTGGTGCTGCTCATGCTGATCGCGGCCTGGGCGCTGGTCGTCGGCGTGCTGCAGATCGTCGGCGCGTTCCGGCTGCGGAAGCTGGTCGACGACGCCTGGCTGCTCGGCGTGTCCGGCGTGGTGTCGGCGATCCTGGGCGTCCTGCTGTTCATCTGGCCGGCGTCCGGCGCGCTCGCCGTGGTCTGGATGATCGGGCTGTTCGCGATCGTGATGGGCGCGATGAGCATCGGCGCGGCGTTCCGGCTGCGCAAGCTCGGCGAGCCGGCCGGCTCGCACCGCGTGGGCCGCCAGCTCGGCTGAGCGCGGCCGGAAAAGCCCGGGCCCGGGTCCTCCGCCACAAGGACCCGGGCCCGTCCCCTGTTCTCCAGTGGTCAGGCAGGCTCCCCCGGTGGTCAGGCGGGTCCTCCGGTGCTCAGGCGAGGGTGTCGCAGAGGTTCTCGACCGTCGCGTGCCCCGGGTGGATGATGCGGTTCCCGTCCGCCTTCACCACGATCGTGAAGCGGCCGTGGATGATGTAGTCGCCCGCCGGGTAGCCGGCGTTGCCCTGCTTCACGCGGATGCTGAGACCGCCGTCGAGCCGTCCGTGCAGGGTGCCGTCCTTCAGGTAGTGGAACCAGGCGTACCCGGACACGTCGCGGACGACCGAGTGCCCGTTGCCGGTGAACCGGACGACCAGCGGCCCGCGGAACTCCTCCCACTTGACCTTGCCATTCGGGTAGGTGGAGAGCGTGCGCACCTCCTCCTCGTCGCGGACGATGTCGCCGCGCACGGTGAACGAGCACACCCCGACGTCCACGAACGGCTTGGCGCTGTAGGGCCGCCACTCCCTGCGGGCGGCGGCCGACGCGGACGGCCCGGCGCACAGCAGTCCCGCCCCGCAGGCGGCACCGGCGGCGACCGCCGCGGCCCGCCGCCCGGCGCTCCTCGACTCGAACAACAGGCACCTCCGATGCGATGGGATTGCCGGAACAGACTCCCCGCGCCCGGTACAGGACGGGTATAACGCCTGCTGTGATGTTCCGGGTCCTGGGTTCGCTGGAGGCGCTCGACGGGGAGCGCCCGGTGGCCCTCGGCGCCGGCCGCCCGCGGACGCTGCTGCTCATGCTGCTGGCCGCGGCGAACCGCACGGTCACCGACGACCGGCTCACCGACGGGCTCTGGCCGGACGGACCGCCGCCGTCCGCGCGCAAGAACCTCCAGGTCTACGTGCACCAGCTGCGCCGCGCGCTGGACGACCCGTCCCGGATCGTCCGGGACGGCACCGGCTACCGGCTGACCGCGGCCACCGAGGAGATCGACGCGCTGCGCTTCGAGGACCTGGTCGTCCGGGCGCGCGAGTCCGGCGACCCGAGGCGGCGCGGGGCGCTGCTCGCCGAGGCGCTCGGCCTGTGGCGCGGCGCGGCCTACTCCGGCCAGGGCGACCCGGCCTACTCCGGTCGGGGCGACCCGGCCTGGCTCCAAGACGAGGCGCTCCGCCTGGACGAGCTGCGCCTGACCGCGGTCGAGGAGCACGTCGAGGCGGAGCTGGCGCTCGGCCGGCACGAGCGCCTGATCCCGGAGCTGCGCGCGCTCGTCCGCGGGCAGCCGCTGCGCGAGCGCCCGGCGGCGCAGCTCATGGTCGCGCTCTACCGGGCCGGACGGCGCGCCGAAGCCCTCCAGGTCTACCAGGACGCCCGGACCCGGCTCGCGAGCGAACTCGGCCTCGATCCGTCGCCCGCGCTGCGCGCGGCGCACCGGGCCGTGCTGACCGGCGATCCCGCGCTCGACCTGGCCGAGGTCCCGGCCGAGACGCCGCCGTGGCGCGGGCCGCGCAGCCCGGTCGCGGAGGTCATCGGGCGCGATCCGGTGGTCGCCGACCTCGTCCGGACCGTCCGGACGCGGCGTCTGGTCACGGTCACCGGGCCCGGCGGCGTCGGCAAGACCACGGTCGCGCTGCGGGTCGCCGCGCGGGCCGCGCCGTCCGGCGGGGTCGCGGTCCTCGCGCTCGCTCACCTGTCCCGCGAGGACGACGTGCTCGCCGAGCTGGCCGCGCTGCTCGACGTCGGCGGGCATGGAGAAGCGGCCTGGCGCGGTGTGGAGGAGCGGCTTCGCGACGGCGAGCGGCTGCTGGTGCTGGACAACTGCGAGCATCTGGCCGAACCCTGCGCGCGGCTCGTCGCCCGGCTCGTCCCCGCCTGCCCCGGCCTGCGGATCCTGGTGACCGGGCGGCGTCCCCTCGGCGTGCCGGGCGAGGTCGTCCGGCCCCTCGCCCCGCTGGAGGTGCCCGCCGCGGACGAGGTCACCGACGCCGTCCGGCTGTTCGCGCGGCGCGCCGCCGAGGCCGCGCCGGGCGTGGACCTGGACGCCGCGCCCGGCGCTGCGGGCCGCGTCTGCCGCGCCGTGGACGGCCTGCCCCTCGCGCTCGAACTCGCCGCCGCCCGCCTGCGCGCGTTCGGCCCGGCGGAGCTGGCGGACCGCCTGGAGGACGACCTGGGCCTACTGTCGGCAGGCGGTTCGGCGGCCGAGCCCCGGCACCGCACGCTCACCGCCACGATCGACTGGTCCTACCGGCTGCTGGACGACCCGGCCCGCACGCTGCTCGCACGCCTGTCGGTGTTCCACGACGGGTTCACCGCAGACGCCGCCCGCCAGGTCTGCGCGGGCCCGGACCTGCCGGATCGCCGGGTCCCGGCCCTCCTCGCCACCCTGGTCGACGACTCGCTCGTGCAGCCCTACCGGACCGGCGACGCGCCAAGGTTCCGGCTGCTGGAGACCGTCCGCGACTACGCCCGCGACCGGCTGGACGAGCGCGGCGAGACGGGTGCGCTGCGCGACCGGCACCTGGCGTACTGGCTCGACCGGGCCCGCGCCGTCCACGCCCGGCCGCCCGACGAGCAGATCGAAGGTCTGCGCGCGCTCGCGCCCGAGGTCGGCAACCTGCGGGCCGCACTCGGCCACGGCCACACCGCCGGGCGCGCCGCGCAGGCCGTCGAGCTGACGCACATGCTCGGCCTGTTCTGGGTGCTGGAGGTCACCCACCTCGGCGAGTTCGAGCGCTGGACGAGCCGCGCCGCCGCGTCCGCGCCCCCGCCGATGCGGCCCGCGATCGCCTACACCCGCGCCACGATGCACATCTGGCGCGGCGAGTTCGCCGAGGCCGCCGGGCTGCTGCGCGCCAACCTCGCCGACCTGCCGCGCAGCTGCCCGACCGGGCACGGCGACGCGCCGATCACGCTGATGGAGTGCCTGTTCCGCACCGCCGACCCGAGCGCGCTGACCGGCTACCAGGCCATCCTGGACGGCCTGGACCCCCGCGACCTCGCCGAGGGCCGCACCCGCGCGGCGGGCGGCCTCACCGAGTGGGGCCGACCCGACCTGGCCGTCCCGCTGCTGGACCGGTTCGACGCGACCGCCGACGGGACGGGCGCGCCGGTGATGGCCCGGGTGGTCGCCGTCCGGACCCGCTGCCTGCTCGCGCTCGAACGCGGCGACCTCGACGAGGCCCGCCGCTGGGAGGACCGGCTGCGCGACCGGCACGCGCTGCGCGGCCCGGCGACGCATCCGCAGCGCCTCGCCTGGACGGTCGCGCTGCGCCTGCTCGCCGAGGGCGCCCCGGACGCCGCCCGCCGCGAGCTGGACGCCGCCATCGCCGCGCTCGACGCCGCCTACCCCGGCGGCTACGCGGCGACGTTCCCGCTGCGCGCGCTGCTCGCCGAGTCGCTGCGCCGCCTGGGCCGTCCGGACGAGGCGCGCCCGCACCTCGCCCGCGCCCTCGCCGGAGCGGCGCGCGGCAGCAACCACCTGTCCGCGCTGACCGGCGTCGTCATCGCCGCGCTCACCGCCACCGACCTCGGCGACCCGTCCGGACGCGACCTCGCCCGCGACTGGAACGCGCTGCGCGCACCGGCCGGGCTGGCCGCGCCTCTGGGCCTGTCCGCCCAGGTCAAGGACGTCCTGAGCATCGATCCGGCGGCCCGCCCGCCGGATCCGTCCGCCCCCTGGACGCCGGACATGGTCACCGCCCTCACCCGCCGCGCCCGCACGTGGGCCGCGGGGCCTCCGGGAACCCGGTGATCAGGAGGCGGGGAGCCAGGCGGGCCGGGCGCCGGGCCAGACCAGGCGCGGCGACCCCGCGCGGGCGCGGCGCAGCGACGCGGGCATGATCTCCAGGTAGCGGGCCACGCCGTTGATCACGGCGTCCTCGGAGTCCTCGGCGATCCGGACCGGCAGCCCGGTCGCCTCGCGCAGCACCGCGGGCAGCCCCTTCAGCCGCGCCCCGCCGCCGGTGAGCAGCATGCCGGTCGGGATGATGTCGGCCGACAGCTCCGGCGGGCACAGCGCGAGCGCCGTCCGGACCGTCGCGATCAGCTCCTCCAGCGGGCCCGCGACGGCCCGCTCCACGTCGACCGCCGACAGCACGGTCGTGCCGGGCAGCCCGGTCGCCAGCTGGCGGCCGTGCACGACGATCCGGCGGCTGCGCTGGCGGCCGCGCGGGCGCAGCGCGCCGACCGAGAGCTTGGCCTCCTCGGCGGTCTGCTCGGCGATGAGCAGCCCGTCGCGGCGCCGGACCAGCGCGGCGATCGCCTTGGACAGGTCGTTGCCGCCCGCCCGGGAGTGGTGCGCGCAGATCAGCCCGCCGCAGGCGAGCACCGCGACGCTGGTCGCGGTCGCGCCGACGTCCACGACCATGGTCGCCTGCGAGCCGTCCACCGGCAGGTCCGCGCCGAGCGCGGCGGCCATCGGGGTCGGCACCAGGTACGCCTGCCGGGTGCCGATCGAGTACAGCACCTCCCGGACGGCCCGCTCCTGCACGTCGGTCAGCGTGGTCGGGACGGCCACCGCCAGCCGCGGCTTCACCAGGTACGGGCGGCGGCCCTGCGCGATCCGCACCAGCCGGCGCAGCAGCCGCGCCGCGGGCTCGGTGTCGAGCGGGATGCCCGCCTCGAACGGCCGCTCGAACCGCACCCACGGCAGCGCGCGCCGCCGCATCTCGGCGGCCGACTCGCCGGCGGCCAGCATCTTGCCGGTGTGCGCGCAGGTCGCCAGCAGCGGCGGCTGCGAGACGATCCCGCCGCGGCCGCGCACGTGCACCCGGACGCTGCGGGAGCCGAGGTCGATCGCGATGTCGGGGGAGAAGACGGGGTTCACGGACGCCACCCCCCGCGTGCCCTCGCGCCGTCGCGGGCCGTCCCGGACATCGCCGTGAGTACCGTCGTCCGCGCGTCGGATGACGGGGGATCCGATGGTCGGGAGGACCGCGGCCGGACGGTCGGGGGCCTGGAAACAGGAGGCTCGCAGGCCGGAGGCCCGGAGTTGGGAAACCCGAAGGAGGACCCGGAGGAAGGTGGCCGGGAGGTGGTGTGGCCGATGACTGGAAGCGATGCGCGCCGCGCCGGAATGCCCATGATCGATTCATGCCCGCGCCGGGGTCCGGGCCAGGTCAAACGCGGCTCATGATTCCGCCGAGACCGGCCCGCCGAGCAGCGCGGGCGTGACCGGGCGGTCCGCGACCGTGGTCGAGTAGACGACGGTCGTGGCGGTCGTGCCGAACCGGGCGAGGCCCGCGACCGCCTCCTCCAGGTGCCGCATGGACCGTGCGGCGACCTTGGCGATGAAGCAGTCCTCGCCGGTGACGTGGTGGCACTCGACCACCTCGGGCACCGACCGCATCCGCGCCACGTACTCGCGGTGGTCGCTGCCCGGGAACTTCACCCGCACGAACGCCAGGATCGGCAGCCCGACCGCCTCCAGGTTCACCCGCGCGGCGAACCCCTCGATCACGCCGCGCTCCTGCAGCCGGCGGACGCGCTCGGCGACCGCCGGGGACGTCAGCGACACCCGCCGGCCGAGTTCGGTGAAGCTGATCCGGGCGTCCTCCTGCAGCTCGGCGAGGATCCGCCAGTCGGTCGCGTCCAAGGTCATGGTCGGACGTTACCTTGAAATCCAAAGCAGAAATGCTGATCTGCTTTGAATCTTGTCTGCAAGGTGCGGAAACGTGCGCGGTAGCTTCCGGGCCATGAGCACTCCAGGCACGGCCTTCGCGGCCGATCACGACCAGCGGCGGATGCTGTTCGACGCGCTCACCGGGCTCGTCCAGGAGCACCTGGACGAGCTGCCCGGGCTGCCCGTCACGCCCGAGACCACGCCGGAGGCGCTGCGCGTCGCGCTCAAGCGGTTCGACTTCGAGGACGGCGCCGACCCGTTCGGCCTGCTCGCCGAGACCGCCCGGATGCTCCGGGACGGCATCGTGCACACCTCCCACCCGTCCTACTTCGGCCTGTTCAACCCGGCGCCCGCGCTGATGGGCGTGCTCGGCGAGGCGCTGACCGCCGCGTTCAACCCGCAGCTCGCCGCCTGGTCGCACGCGCCCGCCGCCGCCGAGATCGAGCGGCACGTGCTCGGCTTCCTCGGCGGACGGCTCGGCTGGCAGCCGGAGGCGACCGCCGGGAGCTTCACCACCGGCGGGGCCGAGGCGAACCTGACCGGCGTGCTGCTCGCGCTCACCCGCGCCTTCCCCGCGGCCGGACGCGACGGGCTCCGCGCCCTGCCCGGCCGTCCGGTCCTGTACGCCAGCGCCGAGAGCCACCTGGCCTGGCTGAAGATCGCGCACATGTGCGGGCTCGGGCGGGACGCCGTCCGGCTCGTCCCAGTGGGTTCGGATCTGCGGATGGACGTCGCGGCGGCCGTCGACCTCATCGCCCGCGACCGGCGCGACGGCCACCTGCCGTTCCTGCTGGTCGGGACGGCCGGAACGACCAGCGCGGGCATCATCGACCCGCTTCCCGAACTGGTCGGCCTCGCCGCAGCCGAGGGCCTGTCCTTCCACGCGGACGCCGCGTGGGCGGGCGCGGTCGCGCTCTCGGACCGGCTGCGCCCGCTGCTGGACGGCATCGAACGGGCCGATTCGGTCACGCTCGACGCGCACAAATGGCTCGCGATGCCGATGGGGGCGGGCACCTTCCTGACCCGCGACGCGTCCGGGCTGCGCGAGGCGTTCTCCGTCCACACGGCCTACATGCCGGACGAACTGCCCGAAACCGTCGATCCCTATGCCAGCTCGGTGCAGTGGTCGCGCCGCGCGATGGGCGTGAAGCTGTTCCTCACCCTCGCGACCGCCGGACGCACCGGATACGCCGACCTCATCGAGCACCAGACCGCCCTCGGGGACGTGCTCCGGAACCGCCTAGACGAGGCCGGCTGGACGATCGTCGCGCCGTCCCCGCTGCCCGTCGTCTGCTTCACCCGCCCGGACGCCACGGCCGACGACCTCGAAGCCGTCGCTGACCGCGTCGTCCGCAGCGGCCGGGCATGGATCTCGACCACGCGCCTCGCGGGACGCCCCGCTCTCCGCGCGTGCATCACCAATTTCGCCACGACCGAAACCGAGATCGAGGCTTTGGTCGACCTGCTGTAGCCGGACTGCCGCGCGGGCCGGGACGCCCGCGCGGCTCGCGCGGCTCGCGCGTCAGAGTTCCGGCTCGGTCCTGATCTCGGCGACCGGCTCGGCGACGCCGTCCAGTTCCAGGACGACCAGCTCGTTGTCGCCGGGGCGGAGCAGCGGCCACGGCAGGTACAGCGTGCGCTGCGGCCCGCGGTCCCAGTAGCGGCCGAGGCAGAACCCGTTGATCCAGGCGTAGCCCTTCGTCCAGCCGGGCAGCGCGAGGTAGCCGTCGCGGGGTTCCTCGACGGTGAGGACGCCGCGGTGGAACACGGGCCCGCGCCCGGCGGTGTCCGGAACGCCCCATGGCAGGGCGGAGATGTCGTCCACGGGGTAGGTCGCGGCCGTCCATCCGTGCAGGAACTGGCGCTCGTGCCGGACGCCGCCGACCAGCCCCTTGCGGTCGCCGATCCGCGGGCCGTAGTTCACCCGTCCCATCGACTCGACGAGGATCTCCAGCGACGCGCTCTCACCCGCCACCTCGACCGGCACGGACGTCTCGCCGGAGCGTTCCAACACGGCGGCGAGCGTGCCGTCCACGTACACGTGCGCGCGGTCGGCCAGGCCGTCCAGGTGCAGGTCGTACGGCTTGCGCGGGCCCGGGATCTCGGCCGTGTACCGCACCAGGCCGTGGTGCAGGCCCAGCTCCTCGAACGTCGGCGGCTCGGCGGACTCGGCGACAGAGGCGGGCGGGACGTCCAGCAGGCGGAGCGTCTCGTCCAGCCGGACGGTCCCGGCGGGCAGGAGCGGCGGCAGCGGTTCCGGTTCGGGGATCTCCCGCTGCTGGTACTTCGCCAGCACCTCGCGGAACGCGTGGAACTTCGCGGTCGGCGCGCCCCGCTCGTCGATCGGCGCGTCGTAGTCGTAGGACGTGACGGTCGGCTGGTACGCGCCGGTCGACTCGTCCCCGCCGAGGTTCGCGCCCGCCGACGTGCCGAAGTTCGTTCCGCCGTGGGCCATGTACAGGTTCACCGACGCGCCCGCCGCGAGGATGCGCTCCAGGACGTCCGCCGCGTCGGACGCGTCGCGGGTGACGTGCCGGTCGCCCCAGTGGTCGAACCAGCCGTTCCAGAACTCCATGCACATCGGCGGATCGTCCGGGCGGTACCGGGCGAGCGTCGCGAACGCGGTCTCGGGGTCGGACCCGAAGTTCGCCGTCGCCGCCGCGCCGGGGACGCTGCCGCCGGTCAGCATGTGGTCGGTCGGGCCGTCGGAGGTCACCAGCGGGACGTCCACGCCGCGTTCGAGCAGCGCGTCGCGCACCCATTCCAGGTAGCGGCGGTCGGTGCCGAACGAGCCGTACTCGTTCTCGACCTGCACCATCACCACGTTGCCGCCGCGCGTCCGCTGCCGCTCCACGACCGGCGGCAGGACGGCGTCGAAGAACCGCGCGACATGGCCGAGGTACACCGGGTCGTGGCAGCGCAGCCGCGCGGACCGGTCGGCCAGCAGCCACGACGGCAGGCCGCCGTTGTCCCATTCGGCGCAGATGTACGGGCCGGGCCGGACGATCGCGTCGAGCCCCGCCTCGGCCGCGAGGTCGAGGAACCGGCCGATGTCGGCGCGCCCCTCGAAGTCGAAGCGACCCGGCTCGGGCTCGTGCAGGTTCCAGGCGAGGTAGGTCTCGACCGTGTCCAGGCCCATCGCGCGCAGCATCGCGAGGCGCTGCGGCCACTGCTCGGGCAGGACGCGGAAGTAATGCAGGGCACCAGAGAGAAGCACGGAGCGATGTTAGGGCCGGTCCGCCGCGCCGTCCATGGTTACGCACGGCGACCGGGAGGGAAGATCCCTCGGAGACCGGGGGGGTTGCGTCATGTCAGAGTCAAAACCGGCGACGGGGAAGCCCGGGGGCGTCGCGGGCGTGGAGCACGACTCCATGCCCGGGTCCCATGCGGGCCGGCCGAGCTCGTGGGTGGCCGTCACGATCGTGTTCGTCGGGTTCGCGGTCGGCGGCATCGGGCTGTGCCTCGGGCCGCTCTGGGTGATGTTCTGGATCGGCGCGGCGGTCGTCGCCGTCGGCGTCGTGGCGTGCGGGGTCGTGCACCTGTTCTCCGACGTCGTCGTGGACGCGCCGCGCGTGATCCCGGAGATCGTGGACTACTCGCTGTTCGGCCACGCGACCGCGCGGCGGCGGGGCGGCACGCAGGGCGAGACGGGGCCGCATCCCGTCCGCACCGACACCCAGGACTTCCCGCACGGCTGAAACGTCCACGCGGGCTCTTCGCACTCACCGAGATCCGTCCGGGACCTGCTTCCGGACGGATCTTACTATGTAAAGGAGAGCGGTCGGAAAGCGCACAGAACGGCGACATACGCCGTTCGCCGGAGCCGAGGGGCCGGTTGGGTTTTGATAGGGGTGTGCGGAACCCGTGACGAGAGGGAAGCACACCGTGATCGACTACCCCGCAGACCCCGCCTGCGCCGGGGTGATCTGGATGCGCGGCATCGCCGACGCCGGTCCGCGCCGCGCCACGCGCACGTTCGCCGACGCCCTGTTCGAGGCGTTCGGGACGGGCGCGGCGCGGACCGACGTGCTCCAGGCGTGCGCGCCGCGCGGCGCCGGGCTGCCGCAAAGCCGGCTGCTCGGCTCGCGCGCCGCGACACTCCCGCTACCGCCGCCCCGCTCGCCGCTCCCCGGCGACGACGCGGGCATACGGCCGTGGCGGTTCGACCGAGAGGAGGACGAAGGGGCGGGCGCGCCCCGGCTTGTCGCACGCACCACGGCCCGCTGGAGCGACCCGGTGGCGGGCGCGGTGCGGGCCGCGATCGTGCTGCGCGACTCCCCGCGCGGCCTGGTGGAATGGGGAGTGGCCGCGCACGCCGAGCGCGGCTGGACACACCGGGCGGTGCCGCCGTGCGTGCGCCTCGGCATCGACCGGCAGCACATCTGCGACTCGGGCGGCCTGCCGGTGACCGGCGAGCCGCTCAAGCTGTTCCCGCTGGACGGCGTCCCGCCGGACGAGGCGGCCGAGGACGAGCGGCTCGTGCTGGTCGCGGGCAGCCTGGAGCACGCCGAGCGCAGCATCGGCGTGCTGGTGGTCTCGCTCGACTCGCGCAAGGCGCTGGCCAGCATCGACACGCTGTTCCGGGTGCACTGGCCGGGGCTGCTGAGCGTGGCGGTGGTGATCGAGCCGGGCCGCCGGGTGCTGGCCGGGCTGATGCCCGAGCGGGCGATCCCGGTGGGCGGCGCGCGGTATTTCGGGCCGTCCGGGAGTCCGGAGGACGACACGACCTTCACCCGCGCGGCCGTCCGCGACCGGCACGGGCTGCTGACCGCGCTGCTGGACGACGCGCTGACCGCGCGGTGCGGGGAGGCGCCGTGCGGTGTCGCGGCCGAGGCGGCGGGGCTGCTGGACGAGGTCCTGCCGCGCCGTCCGCGTCCGGTGGTGCCGCCGCCGGCGGTCGAGCCGCCGTCCGCCGAGGCCGTGCCGTCGGAGGCGGACCGGTTGCGGTCCCGGCTGAGCGAGCTGGAGTCGGTGCTCGCCGACACCGAGCGCCGCGCCCGGACGCAGCTGACGCTGCTGCGGGACGAGGCGTCGGCGGCGCAGCAGGCGCGGGCGCTGGCCGAGCAGCACGCCGACCACCTCACCCGGCAGCTCGCCGAGGCGCTGACCGAGCGGGACCTGTTCGCCGAGGCGCTGGACGACGCGGAGGCCGAGCGGGACGCGGCGGTCCGGGACCGGGGGGTGCTGGCGGCGCGGCTCGCCGACGTGGCGCCGGCGGTCGCGGCGGCGCCGCCTCCGGCCGCGGCGGTGGACCGGGTGCCGGGGTCGTTCGAGGCGCTGATCGCCGAGTGCGCCGCGCGGTACTCGCTGCTGCTGCTGGAGGACCTGGACGCGTCGGTCGCCGCCGCGCTCGATCCGCATCCGAAGGCGGCGTCGTGGCGGCGCAAGGCGCGGGACGCGCTGACCACGCTGGACGCCTACGCGCGGGCCAAGCAGCGGGCCCGCCGGGCCGGGGCGCCGCCGGGCCCGCACCTGGCGGACCTGCTGGCGTTCGTCCGGTCGGGTGCGCCCGGCGCGATGATCAGCGCGAACATCATCGCGCTGGCGGAGTCGGACCGGGTGGAGCACCAGGAGAAGTTCCGGCAGGCGCGGATGTTCCCGGTGCGTCCGGCGACGCATCCGTCCGGGCGGGCCTGCTTCACGGCGCACATCAAGCTCGAACGCTGCAAGCCGCCGGCGCCGCGCCTGCACTTCTTCGATGACACCGACAAGACCGGCCTGATCTATATCGGCTACCTGGGGCCGCACCTGGCGACCGGCCGCACCAACTGACCGCCTGGCCTTTGACCTCGGCTTGATGCCGGCGCCGCGTTCGCTTCGGCGCCGGCATCAGGCCGGGGCGTCTCGCGTCGTGTTCGTCGGTGGTCAGGCCGGGACGGTGCCGGTTTCGGCGTCGGCGTGGTCGGGGAGGCGGCGGGTGAGGACGAGCGGCTCGCCTTCGGTGATCGCGATGGTGTGCTCGGAGTGCGCGGTGCGGGAGCCGTCGGCGGAGCGGATCGTCCAGCCGTCGGGGTCGTAGACGATGCGGTCGGTGGTGCGGGCGAACCAGGGTTCGAGCGCGAGGGTCATGCCGGGCCGGAGCTTGAGGCCGCGTCCGGGGCGTCCCCGGTTGGGGACGTGCGGGTCCTCGTGCATGGTGCGGCCGAGGCCGTGCCCGCCGAACTCGGTGTTGACGGGGTATCCGTAGCCGGTGGCGACGGCTTCGATCGCGGCGGAGACGTCGCCGAGGCGGTTTCCGGGCGTGGCGGTGGCGATGGCGGCGTCGAGCGCCTCCTCGGTGGCGCGGACGAGCCGGACGTCCTCGTCCGCCGGGGTGCCGACGATGATGGTGCGCGCGGAGTCGGCGACCCAGCCGTCGATGCCGACGGCGATGTCCATGCTGAGGACGTCGCCGTCGCGCAGCGTGTAGTCGTGCGGCAGCCCGTGCAGGACGGCGTCGTTCACCGACAGGCAGATGACGTTGCGGAAGGGGCCGTTGCCGAAGGACGGGGCGTAGTCCCAGTAGCAGGACTTGGCGCCGCGTTCGCGGATGAGGTCGCGGGCGCGCTGCTCCAGGTCGAGCAGGTTGACGCCCACGTCGGCGATCTCGCCCAGCTCGGTGAGGATCCGGGCGACGAACCGCCCGGTGGTGTGCATCCGCTCGATCTCGGCGGGCGTCTTCAGCTCGATCATGGGTGCCTTCGTGGTCGCCGGTATAATAATACCAACCTACCACCTTGCGGTATTTAAATACCAACCGTACCCTGGTGTCGTGGTCCGCAATCCGCTCACCCCCGAACAGATCGAGGCAGGTCGCCGCCTCGGCAGGCTGCTGCGCGAGGCGCGGGCGGACCGCGATCTCGGCTCGGTCGCGCGCGCGGCGGGCATGTCCCCGGAGACGCTGCGCAAGATCGAGACGGGCCGGCTGCCGAGCCCCGCGTTCGGGACGATCGCGAGCCTCAGCGAGGTCCTCGGCCTCCCGATCCAGGACCTCGCCGACGCCTACCGCAAGGCCCCCCGCCTCGAAGCGGCCTCCTGACACCACGTCTTCGGGGGCTCGACGTCTCCGTGGGGCTCGCGTGCGGACTCTGCGCGTCCGCCGAGGTCTACGGGTCCGGGGGAGCGGGACCGGTCATGTGCGGGTCGGCCCAGAAGTCGATCAGCTCGGCGGCGGGCAGCGCGTTGTAGGGGACGGGCGGTGGCGTCCGTCCCGTCCGCATGGCCCACAGGGTGACCAGCGACAGTGCTATCAGTTCCTCGTCGGCCGAGGCGGGACGGCAGGGTGGTGCCGGGTCCTCGGTGAGGGGCGCGGGGTGCAACGGCGGACCTCCGATCCGGGCAGTGAGCGGAAACCGTCGCCACTCACCCTGCGGCATCACCCGGGTGCGAATCGCAGCATTCGGGCAATCCCGGACAGTTGATCGCGGCGTTTCCGGATGCCGCCGGTATCCGCAGATCACCGGCGGACCGCCGTTGCGAATGTGTCATGTGACCGGGAGGGCCGGCGGGGCGGGTGAGAGCATGGGCCTGCGCCCGCCCGTCTCCCCCGAATGGACCGGCGAATGTCCGCTCCCGAACGCCACGGCCACCCCTGCGGTGCGGCCGTCGAGGCCCTGCGGCGCAACCTGCGCCTCGCGGGCAGGCCCACCCTGAACACCCTGGACCGGCTGTCCCGCCGGCTGGAAGGCCGCCGGGTGCACGGTGTCGCGGTCGTCGGCGTGCCGCGCTCGACGCTCAGCGACCTGTTCAACCTGGTCCCGGCGCGGCCGCCGCGCCGGGAGAAGGTCGAGTCGGTGTGGGCGGTGATCTACGCGCACGCGCTCGACAAGGGCCTGGACGTGTCCGCGATGGTGCCGCTGGACGAGCTGCGCGACCTCTACGACCGCCGCGTCCCGGCCAGGTCCGAGTCCGGGGCGCGGGCCGAGGCGGAGACCGGGGACGACTCCGAGGGTGAGGACGAGTCCGAACCCGGGGCGGGGTCCGCGGTTTCTCGCGCGTCCCGGACGCCTCGTCCTTCGTCGGACGCCGATCGTCCTCCGCCGCTGCGGCGTGCCGCGCGCGGCTCGTCCCTGCGCCGCACGCCGGGACGCCTGGCGACCACGCGGCGGGCGACCGCATCGCGGACGTCCACGGTCACCGAAACGCCGGAAAGGCCGTCGTCCGGACGGCGCCGGAGCGCGGGCGAGGTGCTCGCCGAGGCCGCCGTCCGCGGACGCCGTGCGTGGTGGCGTCCCTATGACGACGTCGTCCCGGCGCATTCCGGGCTGTACCTGACGCTGGAGCCCGAGCTTGCCGACATCCGGGTGTTCGCACCCGCCCGCATCCCTGACCTGCTGCTTTCCGCCGACTACGCGCGGCATCTGATCCTGTGCGACACCCCCGACATCGACCCCGACCGGTTGCGGCGGCGGGTCGAGCTGCTGGCGTTCCGGCAGGACGTCCTGTACCGGGCGCGTCCGCCGAGGCTGTGGGCGATCATCACGCGGCGCGCGCTGGCGCTGGACGTCGGGGACGCGGCGGCGCGGCGCGCGCAGCTGCGGCACCTGATCGGGATGGCGGGGCGTCCGGGCGTGACCGTGCAGGTCCTCGCGGACGAGGACGCCGGATCGGCGGTCGCGGACGGCGCGGTCACGGTGATGAGGTTCCCCGACCGGGACCGTCCCGACCTGGTGCGCGTCGAGCAGCCCGGGACGGAGGTCTACCCCGAGGACCCGGCCGTCATCTCGCACTTCGTCGCGCAGCACGGCCGGCTGCTGATCAAGGCGTGCCCGCCGGAGCGGACGCTGCCGCTGCTGCGCGCGATGCTCGCGGGCCCGGACGGCACGCCCCGGCACCGCCCCGGGGCGACCGGGTGACCGGCCGACCGGCCGACTGGGGTGACCGGGGTGACCGGGTTCAGCCATCGGAGCGCGTCCCGCCGGGGGTTCGCCTCTGCTGTGATGGACGCACGAGGAGGCGGATCATGACCGGTGACGAGCAGGAGATCCTGGCGGCGGCCGAGAGGGACCTGATGGGCGACATCGACACGACGGTCCCGCATTCGGCCCGCATCTGGAACTACTGGCTGGGCGGCAAGGACAACTTCCCGGTGGACCAGGCGGCCGGCGACGCCTACACCGCCGTCTACCCGGCGATCGAGGATCTGGCGCGGGCGTCGCGCGCGTTCCTCGGCAGGGCCGTCCGGCACCTGGCGGGGGAGCGCGGCGTCCGGCAGTTCCTGGACGTCGGCACCGGCCTGCCGACCGAGGGGAACACCCACGAGGTCGCGCAGGACGTCGCGCCTGACAGCCACATCGTGTACGTGGACAACGACCCGCTCGTCCTCGTGCACGCGCGGGCGCTGCTGACCAGCCGTCCCGAAGGCGCGACGCACTACATCGACGCCGACCTGCACGACCCGAAGGGCATCGCCGCGCGTGCGGGCGAGCATCTGGACCTGACCCGTCCGGTCGCGCTGATGCTGATGGGCATCCTCGGGCACGTCGACGACGACGCGGAGGCGCGGTCGATCGTCGCGCAGCTGCTGGAGCCGCTGCCGTCCGGCAGCTACCTGGTGCTGTACGACGGGACGGCGACCGACCAGGCGTTCGTCGAGGCGCAGCAGGGCTATGACGAGACCGGCGCGGTGCCCTACCGGTTGCGGCATCCGGACCAGATCCGGGCGTTCTTCACGGGCCTGGACGTGATCGAGCCGGGCGTTGTCCCGCTCCAGCGCTGGCGGCCCGACCCGTCCGGCGAGCGCGGAGAGGTCGACGCGTACTGCGGAGTAGGTCGCAAGCCGTAGCCGGCCGCGGCTCTGACCTGGGACGCGGCCGCCGGCGAGCGCGACCGGTCACAAGGCGTCGCCGTGCCGGCGGTCGCTGTCGGCCCGCGGGACCGTTGCAAGCGCGCGGGACCGTTGTCAGGGCGTCCGGACCGGAGCATGGTGAGGGAGGACACCGGCGTCGTGGGGCGCGCGCACGGTCCGGCGCCCCGAGGGCCGTGGGGGGAGGCCGTCACCCGGGGCGCCGGGGGCCCGCGCGGTGGAACACCGCAGCGGGCGGTTCCGGCCTGGGACCAGGGGCGGGAAGGTTCCGGGCCGGAGCTCCGCGTCGGTGGCGGATCGAGCTTCGCGTCCGTGGCGGATCTGTTCGAGGAGTGGCGCGGAACCGAGGCCACCCTCCTCGCGACCGCGCACCGGAGAGAGATGGGAGCTCCTCCCCGGACCCACTTCATGACGGAACATAACGCCGATCGATCGGAATTGGTAGTTCCCTGACGACGAATGCCATGTACCCCGCCGGGTCGTCCCGGACCGCCGGGTCGTTCTCCACCGCGGCGACGCACATGTGATGCAGGTCACATCGTCGCGCGACGGATTCCGGCCCGGTCCCGGGTCTTGATGCGGACCGATTCGCAAGACGTGGGAGGGCCTGATGGCCGATCAGTTCACGAGCGCCGTCGTCACCGGCGCCAGCCGGGGTTTCGGACGGGCCGTGGCCGGAGCGCTCGCCGCGCGCGGTGTCGCCGTCGTCGGGATCGCCCGGGGCGAGCAGGACCTCCGTTCCGCGGCGGAGGAGTTCGGCGACAACTTCACACCGCTCGTCGGCGACGCCACCGACGAGGGGCTCGCGCGGCGCGTCCTCGCCGAGCACCGGCCCGGCCTGCTCGTGCTGAACGCGGGCGCCGTGCCGCACGTGGCGCCCGTGCAGGAGCAGACCTGGGAGTCGTTCAGCATCAACTGGCACAACGACACCCGGCACGCGTTCACCTGGACGAAGGCGGCGCTCCTCGCGCCGCTCGCGCCGGGAAGCGTGGTCGTCGAGGTGTCGAGCGGCGCGGCGATCGGCGGGTCGCCGCTCAGTGGCGGCTACGCGAGCGCGAAGGCGGCCGTCCGCTACATCCGGCAGTACGGGGCGGACGAGTCGGAACGCGGCGGCCTCGGCATCCGCTTCGTGTCCCTTCTGCCCGGCCTGTCCCCGAGCGGGGTGGGGTCGGTCGGGGTGGACGCCTACGCCGCACGTTCGGGGTTGAGCCGGGAGGTGTTCGTCGAGAAGCTGGGACCGGTCCTGACGCCGGACCTGGTCGCGGCGGCCGTCCTGCAGCTGGCGGACGACGCGGGCAGCGGACCGGAGTACACCGTCGACGGATCCGGCCTCCACGCGATCGACTGAGGCGAACCGACCGAGTTAAGGGGAAAAAGGGATGCCCTCGCACGCCGAGTTCGCCGTCCAGGCCGAGCCCTACCGGCGGGAGCTGCTGGCGCACTGCTACCGGATGCTCGGCTCGATCCACGACGCCGAGGACCTGGTGCAGGAGACCTACCTGCGGGCCTGGCGGTCGTTCGACGGGTTCGAGGGCCGCTCCTCGCTGCGCCGCTGGCTGTACAAGATCGCGACGATGGCGTGCCTGACCGCGCTGGAGGGGCGGGCCCGGCGGCCGCTGCCGTCCGGGCTCGGCGCGCCCGCCGAGGACCACCGGGCGGGCATCGCCGGGCGCGAGCCGTCGGTCCCGTGGCTGGAGCCCGCGCCGGACGCGCGGCTCGGCATCGGCGACCCCGCCGCGGTCGTGGCGGGCCGGACCGGGGTGCGGCTGGCGTTCGTCGCCGCGCTCCAGCTCCTGCCTGCCCGGCAGCGCGCCGTCCTGACCCTGCGGGACGTGCTGGCGTTCCGCACGGCCGAGGTCGCCGCGATCCTGGACACCACTCCGGCCGCCGTCGACAGCGCCCTGCGCCGCGCCCGCACCCGCCTCGCCGAGGCCGGTCCCGTCGAGGACGAGCTGACCGAGCCGGACGAACCCGTCCTCCGCGCGCTCCTCGACGGCTACGTCCGCGCGTTCAGCGACGCCGACCCCGACGCCCTGGTGCGGCTGCTCCGCGCCGACGTCGAGATGGAGATGCCGCCGATCCCGACGTGGTTCACCGGCCGGGACGCCGTCGTCGGCTTCCTCTCCGCCCGCGTCCTCCGCCCGAACCTGTGGCGTCTGACCCCGACCCGCGCCAACGGCCAGCCCGCCCTGGTCATCCACCGGCTCACCCCCGGCGGCGCCGATCTCCCGTACGGCGTCCAGGTCCTCTCGCTGATCGGAGACCGCATCTCCCGCATCACCTCCTTCAACGACCCCGCCCTCGTCGCGTCCTTCGCACCCACGCAGGTGGACCGCCGCCCCGCGCTGTAGGTTCGCGATCATGGAAACGCGGGTGCGGCAGGCGGAGCCGGGGGACTACGACCAGATCATCGGCGTGGTGGACGGATGGTGGGGGCGTCCCATCGCCTCCGTCCTGCCCCGGCTGTTCCTGGACCACTTCCACCGGACGAGCCTGGTGGCCGAGGACGCCGAGGGGACGGCCGGCTTCCTGGTCGGGTTCCTGTCGCCGTCCGAACCCGCGCACGCCTACATCCACTTCGTCGGCGTCGCGCCGCGGGCACGCGGCCGCGGCCTCGCCCGGGACCTCTACCGCCGGTTCTTCGACCTCGCCGCGTCCGACGGGCGGACGGCGGTCAGGGCGATCACTTCGCCGCAGAACGAGGGGTCGATCGCGTTCCACACCGCGATGGGCTTTACGGTCACCGGGCCCGTCGCGGGCTACGACGGGCCCGGGGTGGACCGGATGGTGTTCGAGCGGGCGCTCTAGAGGCCGAGGCGCTTGGCGGCGATCTCGTTCATGATCTCGTTGGTGCCGCCGCCGATGCCGAGGATGCGGATGTCGCGGTAGTGGCGCTCGACCTCCGACTCGCGCAGGTAGCCCATGCCGCCGTGCAGCTGCACCGCCTCGTTGACGACGTACTCGCAGGCCGCGACCGCGGTGTTCTTGGCGAAGGCCATCTCGGTGAACACGTCCTCGCCCGCCGCGTGCCGGTTCGCGACGTGGCGGGTGTAGACGCGCGCGACGTCCACCTGCCGGGCCATCTCGGCGATCTTGTGCCGGACGAGCTGGCGCGACGCGAGCGGGCGGCCGAAGGTCTCGCGGTCGTGCACCCACTGCACCGTCAGGTCGAGGCAGCGCTGCGCGTGCGCGTACGCCTGGACGGCGAGGGACAGCCGCTCGGCGACGAAGTTCTGGACGATCTGCACGAACCCGCTGTTCTCCTCCCCGACGAGGTTGGCCGCCGGGACGCGGACGTCGTCGAACGACAGCTCGGCGGTGTCGGAGCAGAGCCAGCCCATCTTCCGCAGCGACCGCGACACGGTGAAGCCGGGCGTGCCCTTCTCGATGACGAGCAGCGAGATGCCGCCGAACCCGGGGCCGCCGGTCCGCACGGCCGTCGTCACGAAGTCGGCGCGGACGCCGGAGGTGATGTACAGCTTCGACCCGTTCACGATGTAGGAGTCGCCGTCGCGGACGGCCGTGGTGCGCAGGCCCGCGACGTCCGATCCGGCGTCCGGCTCGGTGATGCCGAGCGCGCCGATCTTCTCCCCGGCGAGCGTCGGGGCGGCGAACCGGTCGATCAGGTCCCGGTCGCCGGACAGCACGATGTGCGGGATCGCGATGCCGTGCGTGAACAGCGACGCGATCAGCCCGCCCGAGCCGCCCGCGAGGAGCATCTCCTCGGTGACGATCAGCCCGTCTATGAGGTCGCCGCCCTGCCCGCCGTCCGCCTCGGGGAACCCGACGCCGAGCAGTCCCGCCTCGGCGGCCCGGCGGTGCAGCGACCGCGGCAGCTCGCCGGCCTCCTCCCAGGCGTCCAGGTCGGGGAGCACCTCGCGCTCGGTGAAGTCCCGCACCATCTTGCGCAGCGCCACCCGCTCGGGCGTGCTCCACAGGTCCTCGGCCACGTCCGCGCCTCCCGATCGCTCTAGAATCCGATTCGGAACCTACACAACCGGCCCCGTCCAGGGAACCCCGCCGGGGAGCGGGACGGGATGGCGCTTTCTCGCGATCCGCGACTCCATGTCGTCGAAGAGTTACGCAGAGTATTCACTTGGGGAAGATCTTCTCGGAAGTTCCGACCCAGAGGAGTTGCCATGAAACGCTCGTCCGCCCTGATGGCGACCGGTCTGCCCGCCGCCGCCCTCGCCGCGGCCGCCGCGGTCGCGCTCGGTTCGCCGGCGGCCCACGCCCAGGTGGGCGTCACCATCCGCACCTTCGCCAACAAGTGCCTGGACGTGAAGAACGAGTCCTTCGCCGACCACGCCAGGATCATCCAGTACCACTGCAACGGCCAGGACAACCAGCGCTTCGTGCTCCGCCCGGTCGGCGCCGGCGAGGTGGAGTTCCGCACCTTCGCGGGCAAGTGCCTGGACGTCTCGGGAGGATCGGCCGCCGACGGCACGAACCTCATCCAGTACCGCTGCAACGGGCAAGTGAACCAGCGCTTCCGCATCGGACCGCTCGGCCTCGTCGGCAAGATCACCACCTTCGCCGACAAGTGCCTGGACGTGAAGGGCGGCCTCCTGCACGACGGGGCGCCGATCGTGGAGGAGCCGTGCACGGGCCTGTTCCACGAGGTGTTCGTCGTCCTCTGAGGCTCAGGTGCGGTGAGGACGGAGGTCCTGGCCGGCGGTGATGGTGGCGGCGGCCAGGAGCGCCAGGGCGATGGTGGCGGCGAATGAAGGAGTGACGGAACCGGACTTGACGCACGCCATGGCGTTCTGGAGCGCGGCGGACGCGAGGCCCGTTCCGAGCAGGACGAGCGCGGTGCCGAGGCGGCGTCTGGACGGAAGGACGGCGGCGCCGGCGACGCGGCCCACGAGGACGCAGGCGGCGACCGCCCCGAACGCGAGCGTGCCCCAGTAGTACGAGACGAGAAGGACGTCGGTGAGGCCCGACGTCTGCTTGAGCACACCGGAGTTGGCGAGCAGGACCATGGCCGCGAGCGCGGCGGCAGGACCGGCGAGGGCGCGGATCGCGACGGCGGTCAGGCGGCGCAGCGCGGACCATCGCAGTGGCGGGAGCGGCGCGGCCAGGGCGATGCCGAGCAGGGTGGGGATGAGCCAGAGGCTCGTGGCGATGTGCCGGGTGTCGGCGGTCAACGCGGGCGACGGTTCGACCGCGCGCAGCATCAGCATGGTGGCCGAGGTGACCGCGAAGAGGGCGACGGCGGCCACGCGCCGGGTCTGGCCCGTCGACGTTTCGGGCCACGTGCTCGGACGGAGCCAGAGCCGGACGGCCCCGATGATCGCGTCGGGCCAGGAGCGGAGGCCAGCGGCGTCCAGTTCGTCCCGGATGCCGGGCCCCCAGCGGTCGCGGACCGCGGGCGGGTAGAGGCCGACGATCAGGGCGGCGGCGTTCATGCCGGGTTGATCCCGAGCGCGCGCAACCCCGCGCGGGCGATGCGGTTCATCTGTTCGAGCTCGGCGCGCAGCGCGTCCCGGCCGGCGTCGGTGATCTCCATGGTGCGGTGCCGCTCGCGCGGCGAGGCGTCCGCCTCCGCGCCCGCGGGCCGGATGAGGGCGCGCGCTTCGAGCCGGGACAGCGCGCCGTAGAGGCTGCCGGGGCCGAGGCGGCTGCCGGTGAGCTCCTGGATCGCGGTGTTGATCGCGTAGCCGTGCAGCGGCCCGTCCGCGAGGACGGTGAGCACGAGCATCTGCGCGTCGTTGCTGTGCATGGACGTGGGCCTCCCACCGGGAACGATACTACGCGCCTCGTTGCTACTTGACGCGTACTACGTTCCGCGTACCATGACGGCCGTGGAACGCAGAAGCGGGACCGGACGGGCGGCACTCACGGCGATCCGGGCGGCGCTGGGAACGGCGGGCCTGTTCGAGGCGCTCAGCCTCCTGGCGTCCCAGGACAAGGCGGTCAGAGCGACCAGCCCCTGGCAGGACGACCCCTACGACGTCTTCGTGTCGTTCGCGATCTTCGCCGTGCCGATGCTCGCCGGCGTCATCACGTTGCGGATGCTCGCCTGGCGGGCGCCAGGCGGTCCCGACCGCGCGCACCAGATGCTGCGCGCGACCTGGACGATGACGGCGCTCATATGGGTCACCCTGCTCGCCGAAGCGGCAGCCGTGGCCGTCGGAGCGCACGCCGCGATATGGAACCGCTGGACGGCCGTCCTGATCAGCGGACTCGCCGTAGCAACAGCGGCCGCACTCGTCGTGACGGTCCTGCTGGCACGCCAACGCCGTCCGCGCGGATCGGCCGCGCAATGGCGGCACGACTGGCTCGGCGACGTCGTCTGGATCTGCGGGCGGGTTCCCGCACTGCGGCGCTGGACGACCGACGACAACGCCGCCTGGGTGCGCCGGCACGCGATGGGCGTCTTCCTCGGGTTGAGCGCCCTGGTCGCGCTCGGTCTCGTCGGCGCGCTCGCCGGCGGGGAGGGCTGGACGGACCCGCTGCTGATCGCCTGGGCGCTGGCCGTCGAGACGGCGGCCTACCTCGCGTTCTGCTGGCTCAGCAACCTGATCGGCGGCTTCATCGCCCGTCCACCCCGCACGTCCGCCCGCCGTACCGCGGAGCTGTCCGTGGTCGTCGGATGCGTCGCGATCCAGCTCGCCGTCGCGTTCCGCAACGCGCTCGGCTCTGCGCTCGGCACTGGCGACCCGGCGGACGTCCCGTCCCTGGTGCTGCTCACCCTCGGGGCCGGGCTGCTGTCCGGGACGGCCACCGCCGTCCCGCTGATCGCCCGGCGCCGCGAGCCGGCGGGCTGAGCTAGTCCAGGTCGGCGATCTGGCGGCGGAGGTGGTCGTAAACCCAGCCGCCCAGCGCGGTCGGCGTGGTCGACTCGACGGTCCGGGGCTGCTCGGGCACGAAGTCCTCTCGCAGCCCGGTCGACATCGCGAGGACGGCCTCGACCTGGCCGTCCGCCATCCCCGCCTGCCGCAGCAACCCGCGCATCGCGTCGTCGCTGATCTCCTCGACGTCGATCTGCCGGCACGTGGCGGCGGTGAGGATCGCGGCGACCTGCCGCCACGTCAGGTCCGCGGGCCCGTGGACGGCCCGCACGCAGCGCCCGGACCACTCCGAAGACAGCAACCGCGTCGTCGCCACCTCGGCGATGTCCCTCGGCGCCACCCACGCCATCGGAAAATCGAGAGGAAGGTTCACCTGAAGGAGCCCGGCCCGCAGCGCAGGAAGTTGTAGCTCCAGGTTCGTGAAGAAGTAACCGCACCGCAGATGCGTGACGTCGATGCCGAGAGCGTCCAGGGCGACCTCGGTGTTCGCCAGGCCGTCGATCTCACCGGCGCCATGGCGCTTCTCGGCGCCGACGCTGCTCTGGAACACCACCCGCCCGATGTGGTTGTCCGTGACGGCCCGCACGACACTGCTGGTCGCGCTCGCATAATCAGCCAGCGGATCCGGACTCCCGGACGGCGGATCCACCCAGAACAGCACATCAACACCCTTGGTGGCCGCCACCACCGCATCCGCGTCGTACTGGTCCACCTGGAAGGCGTCCACCTGGCCCCGCAGCGCCGGATCCAACCGCGCCGGCTCGCGCAGCAGCACCCGCGGCCGCACCCCCGCCCGAACCAGCATGGCCACGACGTGACGGCCGACGTTCCCCGTCGGTGTGGTGACGGCGACGCGCATGCTTCCCTCTCCCAGCCTGCCGGACGACACCGGACACCTAGACGCTAGGCCGCCCCGAACCACGAACCAGCAACCCCACCCCCAATTCCAAGAACAAACTCCCCCACATCGCTCTCCGCATCGTCCGCGGGCGTCCCGACCGGGACCCGAGACGTCCCTGGGCGGGTGTTGGTGAAAGGCTTTGCTGGGTGTGTGGGCGCCTTTACCATGAGTGCTCATCTGGAGGGGGCTGCGGTCCTACCGGACGAGGGCGGGCGGATGGACGAGTGGGGATGGACGAAGCTCGGGACGCGCAACGAGCCGACCGGGTTCATCGGGCGGGCGGACGAGCTGCGGGCGGTCGGCGACGCGCTCACGCGGGCGCGGATCGTCACGGTGACCGGGCCCGGCGGGATCGGCAAGACGCGGATCGCGTTGCGGGTGGTCGGGCAGCAGCAGGACGCCTTCCCTGACGGGGTCGCCATCGTCGAGCTGAGCGGGTTGCGGAACCCGGAGTTCCTGCCGCACACCGTGCTCTCCGCGCTGGGGCTGCCGCAGAGCAGCGCGCGGCCGGTGATCGAGCAGCTGATCGAGTACTTCGCCGAGCGGCGGGCGCTGCTGGTGCTGGACACCTGCGAGCATCTGGTGGAGGCGATCGCGGCGTTCGCCGAGATCCTCGTCCGCAACTCGGCCCACCTGGTGCTGCTGCTGACGAGCAGGCAGGCGGTGGCGCTGCCCGGCGAGCACGTGCTGGTGGTGCCTCCGATGCCCGCCCCCGACGCCGAGTCCACCGAGGAGGGCAACGACGCGGTGGCGCTGTTCGTGGCGCGGGCGCGGGCGGCGCGTCCCACGTTCGCCATGAACGACGACAACCGGGCCGAGGTGATCGCGCTCTGCCGCCGGCTGGACGGCATCCCGCTGGCCATCGAGCTGGCCGCGGTGCGGATGCGGACGATGGGGCTGGAGCAGATCCTGCAGCGCTTCGGCGACCGGTTCCGGTTCCTGGCCGGCACCCGGGCGCTGCACGCCAGGCACCAGACGCTCCGCGCCACGATCGAGTGGACGTACCAGCTGTGCTCGGATCCGGAGCGGGAGCTGTGGGCGCGGCTGTCGGTCTTCGCCGGCGGGTTCACCATGGCGGCCGTCGAGGAGGTGTGCGCCGGCGGGGAGCTGGACGGCCTGGACGTGATCGACCTGCTGGAGAGCCTGGTCGACAAGTCGGTGGTGCAGTTCCTGGACGACCCCGACGGCGACCGGTACCGCATGCTCGACACCCTCCGCGAGTTCGGCGCCGAACGGCTCGGCGGACGGGCCGAGACCTACGCGCGCCGGCACCAGGAGTTCTACCTGCGCGTGGCGGTCCGGGCGGGCGGCGAGTGGCTGAGCGACCAGCAGGTCCTCTGGGACCGCCGCCTCGCCGCCGACCTGGACAACTTCCGGGTCGCGCTCGACTTCGCCGCCGAGCACCCGGGCGGCCAGGCCGCGCTGCGGCTCGTCAACGGCCTGTGGGGGATGTGGCTCAGCCGGAGCCGGCTGACCGAGGCCAGGCGCTGGCTCGACAAGGCCATGTCCGCCGAACCCGAGCACACCGCCGAGTACGGCCACGCCCTCTTCTACAGCTGCTACTTCGGCGTGCTGCAGACCGACCCGGCGGTGCAGGACGACATCGTCCGGCTGGCCGCGGTCGCCGAGCGGCTCGACGACGACCGGCTGCGCGGCCGCGCGATCCACGCCCGGGCCCACGCGACCGTCCTGTTCGAACCCACCACCGACGCACTGCCCCTGTTCGCCGACGTCTGCGCCCTCGCCGCCGAGACAGGGGACCGTTTCGTCCTGGCGACCGGCCACATGGCCGCCGCCGGCGTGCGCGGTGGGCACGGCGACCCCACGGGGGCGCTGGACGAGGTGGAACGGGGCCTGGCCCTGCTGGAGCCCATCCCCGAGGAACGCTGGTCGCGCAACAGCCTGCGGACCATGCAGGTGCTGTCGCTCTTCGTCCTCGGAAGGCTCGACGAGGCGCGCGAGCAGGCCCGCGCCGTCCTGCCCTCGCTCGTCGAGCAGGACACCATCATGAGCATCGCCGCGACCTTCGAGTACCTGTCCTGGATCGCCGCCGCGGGCCGCGAGCACGAGTTGGCCGCGCTGCTGATGGGCGGTTCGGGACGGCTGTGGAAGAAGGTCGGCAGCCTGCTGTGGGGCGAGGCCGCGCTGAACGCCCTGCACACCGCCAACGAGAACATCCTGGTCAGCAGCCTCGGCGCCGAGCAGTTCGAGCGGCACTACGCGCGCGGCGCGAACCTGCCCGTCCAGGTGCTCGCCGACCTCGCCCGGGCCCACGCGCCCAAGGCCCGTCCACCCGCCCCGCCGGACGAGGACGGCAGCCCGCTCGGCCCCTCACCCGCCGCGAACGCGAGGTGGCGCACCTGATCGCCCAGGGCCTCAGCAACCGCAAGATCGCCGAGCGGCTCGTCATCTCCAAGCGCACGGCCGACGCCCACGTCGACCACATCCTGACCAAGCTCGGCTTCAACTCCCGCACCCAGGTCGCCGCCATGATCGGTGCCCTCCGCACCCCGCCCCCCGACAACCCCTGATCCGCGGATGCGGTCAGTGCCCCGCCGTGGCGCGCAGGGCGGAGGCGAACGTGCGCAGCGCCCTGCGAACGGCCGGTTCGGACGGACGTGATTGCAGGACGACGCTTCGGGTGGGCAGCCGGGGGAGTCCGAGTGTTTCGCCCATGTCGATGGTGCCGGGCGGGGCGACGCGGGGGCTGAGTGCTGCCACGGCCAAGCCCGCTGCGGCGGCGGCGCCGATGGTCGCGATGCCGCCGCCGACGAACACCGCCTGCCACGCGATGCCCGCTTCGTCCAGCGCGGTCGCCGCCATCTGGTGGACGTGGCACGACTCGGCCTGCAGGGCGAGACGCAGAGGTTCGCCCGAGCGGTGCTGGAAGTCGGACGAGGCCATCCAGCCGAAGGACTCCTCGAACAGGACTTCACCGTCGGTGCGGCGGCCCTCGTGGCGCAGCACGATGACCGCGTCCAGCGCATCGCCGTCGAACTGGTCGAGAAGCTCCCATGAGCTGCCGACGCTCACCTGCAGCGTCAGGTCCGGCTCCGCCTGCCCGAGCCGGCGCAGGAGGTAGGGCAGTTCGGCGCCGATGACGTGGTCGCTGATGCCGATCGACAGGCGCTGCCGCTGGACGCCGAACGAGCCGAGGGCATCCGCGTGGGCGGCCAGCAGTTCACGTGCGGGCCCGAGGAACGCGGCGCCGTCCGGCGACAGGCGGACCAGGCGGGGCGAACGGTCCAGCAGGCGGCGGCCCAGGACGTCCTCCAGGCGCTTGATCTTCAGGCTCACGGCGGACTGCGTGGAGTCCATCGCCTCCGCGGCGCGCGTGAAGCTCTTCAACTCGGCGGTCAGGACGAAGGCCTGCACGGCGTCCAGGGCGAGCATCTTCATCGTCGCACCGATCATTGGAGAACTTCATGGCTGAAATATCCTAAGATCACTTTTTTGACTGATCAAGGGCTGGCTAGGCTCCGGACCGTCCGGAGGAACGGAGCCCGACCATGCCCTTGGTCCAAGTGTCATTGCGGCGCGGCAAGTCCGCCGAGTACCACCAGGCCCTCTTCGACGGCGTCTACCGCGCCATGCGCGAGACCTTCGACGTGCCGGAGGACGACCGCTTCATGACGATCACCGAGCACGACGCGAGCACCTTCGACGTCAGCCCCACCTACTGCGGCGTCGAGCGGAGCGACGAGGCGGTCATCATCCGGATCACCGCCAACAACACGCGCGACCTCGCCCAGAAGAAGGCGTTCTACCTGCGCATCGTCGAACACTTGCAGGCGAACCCCGGCGTGCGCCCCGAAGACGTGTTCATCAACCTCGTGGAAGTGCCGCCGGAGAACTGGTCTCTCGGCCACGGCATCGCGCAGTACGCACCGCAGCCGGACTGAGGCCGAGGTCGATCGCGCCGGCCGCGTCGAGGCGGGCAAGTTGGCCGGGGGAGAGGCTCGCCTCCAGGGCGTCCAACGTCAGCGGCCGCGGACGCGGGACGCGGGACGCGGGACGCGGCATCACGGCCCGGGTGGTCAGGTGGCGAGGCCGTTGCGGTAGGCGTAGACGACGGCCTGGACGCGGTCGCGGAGGTCGAGCTTGGTGAGGATGCGCGAGACGTAGGTCTTGACGGTCTCGGGGCTGAGGGTCAGCGCCGCGGCGATCTCGCCGTTGGACAGGCCGTCGGCGATGAGGCGCAGCACCTCCAGCTCCCGAGGGGTCAGCGGGACGCGGTCGGAGCCGCTTTCGGCGGGCCGGATCCGCGCCGCGTACCTTCCGACGAGCCGCCGCGTCACCTCGGGCGCGAGCAGCGCCGCGCCGGACGCGACCGTGCGGATGCCGTGAAGGAGCTGGGCGGGCGGAGCGTCCTTCAGCAGGAACCCGCTCGCGCCCGCGCGCAGCGCCTCGTACACGTAGGCGTCCAGGTTGAACGTCGTCACCACGAGAACCTTGACCGGATCGGCAACCCCCGCCCCGGCAAGCAGGCGGGTGGCCGCGATGCCGTCGAGCACCGGCATCCGCACGTCCATCACGACGATGTCCGGGGTCAGGCGGCGGGCCAGCTCGACCGCGGCGCGCCCGTCCCCGCACTCGCCCACCACCTCCAGGTCGGGCTGGGCGTCGATGATGGTGGCGAAGCCGGTGCGGACCAGCGCCTGGTCGTCGCAGACCAGGACGCGGACCGGGACGGTCACGACGGGCTCCCCGCCGGGATGCGCGCCCGGACGGCGAAACCGCCGCCCGCCCGCGCTCCGGCGCCGAACTCGCCGCCCAGGGCCTCGACCCGGTCGCGGAGCCCGGCCAGGCCGCGACCACTTCCGCCGACCGCCGCGGTCCGTGCTCTCGGTCCATCCGCTCCGGGCGACGCGGTTCTTGTGCCCGGTCCGTCCGTGCCGACCGCCACGCTGATCTCCCGTTCGCCGAAGCGGACCTCGACCACGGTGGGGCTGCCGTGCGCGTGCTTGAGCGCGTTCGTCAGGGCCTCCTGGACGACCCTGAACGCGACCGACTCGGCGCTGCCCGACGGCGCGGCCGGTTCGCCCTCCTGAGTGAACTCCACCGGCTGGCCGGCCTGCCGCGTCTGCTCGACGAGCGCGCCCAGGTCGCCCGGCGGCGGGGCCGTCCCGTCCTCGTGGTCGGGATCGAGCAGGTCGAGCAGGTGGCGCAGGTCGCTGATGGCCCGCCGGCCGGTGCCGGTGATGGCGTCCAGCGCCGTGTCGAGCCGGTCGGGTGCGGCGGTCAGGTAGCGGGCCGCCTCGGCCTGGACGACCATCGCCGTGACGTGGTGGGTGACGACGTCGTGGAGCTCGCGGGCGATGCGGGCGCGTTCGGCGGCGCGGCTCGCCTCGGCCACCCGGTGGCGGCGTTCGGCTTCGGCCGTCCGGGCCGAGCGCCACCAGGCCCCGACTCCCCACGCGAGCGCCAGCGCCACGAGGAACATCGCGTAACCGGCGGGGCGCTCGCTGCCGCCCGGACGGTCCAGCGCGACCGCCAAGGGCACGAACGCCACCGCCAGGACGACCAACGTGGCGCGCCGATGCCGTTCCAGATGGGCGCCCGAACTCACCATCGCGAGCGCCAGGCCCGTCCCGGCAAGCTCGTGGTACCCGCGCAACTGGTCGAGGGCGAAACCGGCCGATACCAGCGCCAGGCAGGCGGTCGGCCACCGACGGCGAACCGCAAGTGGCAGGCACTCCAGCGCGACCGCCGCCACTGCCAGGGCGTCCAGCGGGCGTTCCGGAACGTCGCCGAGCCTGGTCCCGTGGCCGTGCAACGCCGGGAGCAGCGACCCCGCGAACAGCAGCAGCGCCGCCGGAAGATCGCGGACGATGACGCCGGAGCGCCGCCACCGGCCGACCACCCCGCGAAAGTCGATCACCGGGCGAGGGGAGCCCGTCAACGGGCGGCCTGCGCGGTGACCTCCTGGACCGCCGACACCACCAGGTCCGGGCGCTCCAGGTAGATGTAGTGCCCGCTGCCGGCGGCGGTGGTCAGCCGGCTGCGGCCGGACAGCCCGAGCCACCTGCGCTGCCCCGCCGACCAGGCCTGCTCCAGCCGCGGCCCGTAGGTGGGGATCGCCCCGAGGTACTGCTTGCCGTGCTTGAGCACCTCCACCGGAATGTCCCCGGCCGAGCCGACCTTCCCGTCCACGATGACCAGCTTCTCCGGGTTCTGGCCCTGGAAGATCGCCAGGTTCTGCGCGCGGACCTGGGCCGCGGGCCCGGTGGCGGACGCGGGGATCACCCTGCTGATGTCGGCGATCATCGTGGCCGGGGTCGCGTCCATCAGGACCAGCCCCTTCACCTTGTCGCGGTGCTCGGGCGCGTACCGGGCGGCGATCAGCCCGCCGAGCGAGTGCCCGGCCAGCACGACCGGGGCATTGCCGGCCAACCGGGCCAGCACCCCGGTCAGGACTTTGCCAGTGGCGGCGAAATCCTGCGGACCGTCCGGTTGGGCGCTTCCGCCGGCACCGAGCCGGTCGTAGGAGCAGACCCGGTGCTGCTTGCTCAGCGACTTCTGCAGCGCGGCCATCTTGTCCAGCCCGTCGCCGCCTCCGTGCAGCAGGACCACGACGGGCGAGCGCTTCGCCGCCGTCCCCGAGCAGGAGACGTTCACCGCCTTGCCACCGATGCCGATCTTCTTGGTTCCGGTGAAGGCTTCCACGTCGCCTTTCCCATTGCCGGCGGCGAGCGGATCCCGGTCGTCCCCGTCCTTGCACCCGGCGAGCCCGGCGGCGGCGACGGCGCAGCACACCGCGATCACAGCGGACGACTTCATCTTGCGGAACATCGATTCCTCCGGCGGACGACCTGATGACCGTTCACGCGAACTCCGCGTAGGGCCGCGATCACCCCGAGAACGCTAGGGACCGACCGCATCCGGAATCATCACCGCGTGGTGGACACCTTCAGGTAGCTCGCACGGGGGACAACGCTCGCGCCGCCGCCCGCCCGGCTCGCCTAGTTGAGGCGGAGGCGCTGGACTCCGGTGAAGTTCGTCCCTGCGAACAGCCAGCGGCCGTCCGGGCTGACGGTGAGGGACGAGGTGGACGGGCTCACCAGGCCGCGGCTGATGTCGTGCCAGGTGGCTCCGGCGTCGTCGCTGCGCCACACGCCGGTGCGCGCGTTGCCGGACCAGGCGGCGTACAGCGTCCGCGGACGGCGCGGGTCGGCGACCACCTGCTTCAGGATGCCGTTCGCACTCGGCTGGACGGTCCGGAAGTGCGCTCCGCCGTCGGTGCTCAGCCGCAGCTCGGACTCCCCGGCCAGGACGCGCCGCGGGTCGCGGGGGTCGACGAACACCTGGGCGGTGGCAGCGCCGCTGACCGACGTGAACGTCCGTCCGCCGTCGTCCGAGCGCAGCAGGCCCTTGCGGCTGCCCAGCCACACGCGCCGCGGGTCGCGCGGGTCCCCGGCCAGGGAGGTGTACGGCGCGTCGGGGAGCTGGGCCGTCCACCACGTCGCGCCCTCGTCGTCGGTGCCGCGGATGCCCCAGCCGTCGAGCGAGTGGAACAGCACCGACACCCGGCGCGGGTCGGCCGGGTGGACGAGCAGGTCGAACGGCGCGCCGCCGTCGTTGATGAAGGCCGGCTTGGACCAGGTCACGGCGCCGTCGCCGCTGCGGTAGATCCCGGTGGACAGGCCGTTCTCCTCGGCACGCCACACCGTCCGGGGCGAGCGCGACGACACCGCGATCCTCGGGTGGGCGTGCAGCTGGTCGGAGGTGACGCGGGTCCAGCGGCGGGTGGCGGGGGTGACCCGGCCGGTGGGCAGCGGCGTGTGGAACAGGTCCCAGATCCCGGCGGAGACCAGCAGCGTGCGGCCTTGCCGGTCGCGGGTCGTGACCAGGTGCGCGGCGGTCTCGCTCGGCACCCCGAGCGGCCGGTAGGTGCGGCCGTTGGTGGTGGTGAACACGCCGTGGTAGCCGTCCGACACCAGCGTCGTGCCCGGCTTGCCCGGCATCGGCGCGACCTCGCCCACGCCCTGACCGGAGATCGGCACGTTCCAATGCGCGAAGGTGCGGCCCCGGTCCCGGCTCGCGTAGACCTTGCCGGCGGTGGTCACGAACACCTGGTCGCCGAAGATCTGCGGCCCGTAGAGGTAGTCGGCCTTGTCACCCAGCAGCAGGCGCCAGGTCCTCCCGCGGTCGGACGTGCCGTACAGCGCGTGCCCCGCCGTCACCACCACGCCCCACCGCGTCGCGGCGACCTCGTCCACCGCCTGCCGCCCCGGCTTCCCGAGCCGCTGCGGCACCGGCGACGCCCCGCCGATCCCCTTGATGACCCAAAGGTCCTGCCCGGGGGAGACCGTCGTGGCGAACAGGTCGCCGCCGACCAGGGCGAGCTGGTGCCTGAGCATCGGAGCCGCCATCGAACCGCGCGCCCACGGCCGCGCGATCTGCCGCCAGTGGTCGCCGCCGTCGGTGCTGACCCCGATCGTGTCGAGGCCCTCGGTGACGACCGTCCGCCCGGACACGGCGAGCTGGAGCGGCCCGTCCTTGGTGTCGTGGCGCAGCGTCTTCCAGCTCGCGCCCCGGTCGGTGCTGCGCAGCAGCCACCCCTCGTAGACCCCGAACCCCACCTGCTTGGACACCAGCAGGTACATGCGCCGCGAGTCGCGCGGATCGACGACGAACGCGCGCGCCGCCCCGCCCGTCCGCGGCACCGTGTCGCGCAGCCGCCAGTGCCCGCCGCGATCGTCCGACAGCCAGAGCAGCTGCGGCGCGTCCGTCATGACGGCGATCTCGTTGGGCTTGGACGCCGACAGCCCCAGCGACCCGCCAAGCGAGTCCGGCCCCACCGCCTCCCAGCGCGGCGCCGCGGGCTTGGACCGTTCCGCCTGCGCCGCCTGAGCCACGCCCGTCCCGGACAGGACGAGCGCCACACCGGTGGCCACGACCCCGATCCTCTGCCCGAACCGTGGTCTGCGGTGCCCGGCGGGCACGATGCCGTTGCGTCTCATGCGTGGCTTCCTTCGGTGGGGGGTGATCACGAACGGCCCGAGCATGATCCACTACCGACCAGTACGGAAGAGCCGCCCCCCACAGAGTCCCCATACCGACCGCTCCCACCTACCGCATCAACCAGCGACACCACGTCACCTCCCGGGGCGTCCGAGTCGCTGGCCGATGACCTGCGTGATGTCCGGTACCGCATCGCCCTCGTCGGCGACCGCGTGCCACACCGTCCCGCCGGGCGCGGACTCCAGGGCGAGGCGGAACAGGACCGCCGGGGCCGGGCAACCAGGAGCTCGGCGTCCGGATCAAGGCGGCCGTTGCGGTCAGCACCAAGCTCCAGGAGCGGGACGCCCTCAAGAGCGTCGGGCTTGTGGCCGCGATGACGACCGCGCTCGTTGCCCGCGGGGTTCCGGACGCGGTCGCGCACCTCGCCGCCGAGCTGGGCGTCCTCGCGTTCAAGCGGGGCTACGCCCAGTGGTCCGAGAGCAAGGACGATGACGTGGACGGGCTTGCACGTCATGCGCTGGCCGCCCTGAACGACTTGCACAGCGCGACGTCGCAGCTGTTCACCCGTAACCGATAGTGGGGCGTTTTCGAAGCGGAATTCCTGCGGTGGTTCAGGCGACGGCGAGGCAGGTGTCGATCAGGGTTTTCAGGGCGGGGCCGTGACCTGCCTTGGTGATGAGTGCGGTTTGGGCGTGGGGCAGGTCCAGCCTGCGGAAGGCGATGCGCCGGATGGAGAGTTGTTCGGCGGCGGATGCGTAAAGCACGCTCCAGGCCGGGGCGCCTGATCCGATTTCGCTTAGTGCGTCGTGTACCGCGTCGATCGGGTTGCCCCAGGACGGCTCGATGCCGGCGCGTTCCAGGCCCGTGGTGATGAGGTCGTGGAATCGCGGGTTCGTCTCGCGGGCCGTCAGACGCAAGGGCAGCCGCGCGATCTGCTTGAGCTGGATCGCCGGACGAGCGGCCAAAGGGTGAGTCGCTGGGAGGGCCGCGACGAGCGGTTCGGTCCAGACCGGGAATTGTTCGAGGTTCCCATCAGGGTCGGTGATCGCGGGCCGGACGAAGGCCGCGTCGAGCCGTTCTTCGCGGACGGCGGCGATTCGCTGGGAGAAAGGCAGGCTTACCAGTTGGATCTGTAGTCGAGGCGCGACGCGCGACAGTTGTTCCAGGACGCGGTCGAGCCTTTCGCCGAGCCCTTCGCTCGTGCCGAGGCGAAGCGTGCCGGTCACCTGGTCGGCCGGTTCGCGGGCGAGGTCACGCAGCCGGTCGATGGCGAGGAGGGCCGTCCGGGAGGCGGGCAGCAGGCGGTGGCCCGCTGCGGTCAGCCGCACGCGGCGGGAGGTGCGTTCGACCAGCTCGACGCCGAGTTCGCGTTCGAGCCGGGCGAGTTGCTGGCTCACCGCGGGCTGCCCGACGTGCAGGCGCTCGGCCGCGCGCCCGAAGTGGAGTTCCTCGGCGACGGCGACGAAGTATTCGAGCTGGCGCAGTTCCACGGACACCCCGCATCGATCACCGATCCTGATACCTGCACATCGCAACATCGCGTTGATGCCGGTGGATTCCCCGGCGTGGAATACAGCGCATGAGATCAGTGGTGAACACCCCGGATGGAACGGTCATTCGCGAAGTGCCCGATCCCGCGCCGCGCGAGGACGAGGCGCTGGTCGCCGTCCGCGCGTTCTCGATCAACCGCGGTGAGCTGGCGCTGCTCGCGCGCCGGAAGCAGGACTGGCGTCCGGGCCAGGACGTCGCCGGCGTCGTGGTCGAGGCCGCCGCCGACGGGACCGGGCCGAAGCACGGCGATCGCGTGGTGGCGATCGTCGACGAGGGCGGCTGGGCGGAGCTGGCCGCCGTGCCGACATCGCGCCTGGCCACGGTGCCGGACGCGGTCGAGATGGAGCAGGCCGCGTCGCTCCCCATGGCAGGGCTGACGGCATTGCGGACGTTGCGCTTGGGCGGCAGCGTCCTGGGCCGCCGGGTCCTGGTCACGGGCGCCGGCGGCGGTGTCGGCGGATTCCAGGTCGCGCTGGCCGCGTTGAGCGGTGCGGAGGTGACGGCCGTCGCCCGTCCGGACGCCGCGGATCGGCTGACCCGGATCGGAGCGGCCGCCGTCGTGCCCGACGTGGCGGACGCGACCGGCACGTTCGAGCTCGTCCTGGAGTCGGTCGGCGGGCAGGAACTCGCCGGTGCGATCACCAAGATCGCTCCGGACGGCACGGTCGTCCTCCTCGGCACCAGCAGCGGCGAGAAGACCGGGATCGACATCTACGACTTCGTCGGCGGCCACGAGGGCGCCCGCCTGCTCAGCTACCTGTCCTACGCGCAGCCCCAGCCCGCCGGACCCGATCTGCGACTGCTGGTCGACCTCGTCGCGTCCGGCAAAGTGAAGCCGGAACTCGGCCTGGTCAAGGACTGGACGCAGCTCCCCGAGGCCATCACCGCGCTCCAGGACCGCACTATCCAGGGAAAGGCCGTCCTCACCATCACCTGACGAACCAAAGCGACTCCGGCGGACTCGTCCCGCCGGAGTCGCACCTTCATTACGGCTCCGGTCAGGGTTCCAGCGGCGCGGGCGGGTTGTGGGACGGCGGCGCCCAGCCTTCGAGGGCCGGACCGATGTCCACCCAGGCGGAACTCCCGTCGGCGGTCTGCCCGAGCCGGCATTCCAGAACGCGTCCTCCGACGCTGACCTGATCTCCCGGCAGGTACGAGCGTCCGGCGGTGTCATGACAGGTCAGGTCGGAGGCGGCAGCGCCGTCGGCCAGGACGATCCCGCCTACTCCGATCAGACCCGCCACCAATGAGGCGCCGACAATGCGCTGAACTCGCATGATCTCCCCTGGTGTCGCGGCGGTCACTGCAAGGCACGTCCCGGACCGAACTCCGGTTCACCTACGCCGCCCCGCCGTCCGACGCCACTCCACGGGGACGCTGCCCAGATGCCCCAGCGTTCGAGGAAACGATCTCTCGGCGGGTGCATCCGTGCGACCCGTGCCGGGCGTCTCAGAAACGTGGCGATGATGCGACAGCCTGGCGCTGGCGATCCGGCGGAGGCGACGACCCGACCGTGGTGGAGAGCGCGCCTTCCCGTGGTGGCCACGGCCGTCGGCGGGCTGTTGGCGGCCGTGGCGGTGGTGGGCGCGGTGTGGGTGGTGGCCGGGCCGGGCGCGGCGTGGGTGCTGCACCATCTCGACGGCATTCACGACAAGGACCTGTCAGCCAAGGACCGGGCGGACGCGCTCAGCTCCATCCGCGGTCAGGCTCTGGGCGTGCTGACCGGGGTGCTGGCCACGGTGGCGATCTACTACACCGCGCACAACGCCACCACTGCCCGCCGCGCCCTAGCCCACAGCGAGCAGGCGGCCCGCCAGACGGCCGAACTGACCGAGCAGGGACAGGTGACCGAGCGGTACACCAAGGCCATCGAGCAGATCGGCTCCGACAGGCTCGACATCCGCATCGGCGGCATCTACGCCCTTGAACGCATCGCCGCCGACTCCGCCCGCGACCACCCCACCATCGTCGAGGTGCTGGCCGCGTTCGTCCGCGAGCACTCCCACGACAACGACGCCAACGCGCCTGTCGCACCCGACCATCTCCAGGACGACCCCGATGCGGTCGGTCGCCTGCGGCCCGACCTGCAGGCCGCCCTTACCGTCCTGGGACGTCGCGACCCCGACCACGCCATCATCGATCTGCGCGACGCCACCCTGCTCACCGCGGATCTGCGCGATGCCACATTGCGCGGCGCGGACCTGAGCCGCGCAGTGTTGAGCGGCGCGAACCTGCGCGGCGCAAGCCTGAGCCATGCGAGTATGCGCGGCGCGGATCTGCGTGGCGCGGACCTCAGCGGCGCGAAACTGGCCAGCGCGGATCTGAGTGGCGCATATCTGAACGACGCGAACCTGACGAGCACGGATCTGGCCGACGCCGATCTGAGCGGTGCCGACCTGATCGGCACGAACCTGCGCCGCGCGGCCATGCGCAACGCGAACCTGCACGGCGCGGACCTGAGCAGTGCGGACCTGTCCGGCGCGGACCTGCGCGAGGCGCGCGGCGCCGATCTGGCGGGGGCAAGGGGCGTCCCGCAGTTCCCTCCACCTGATTCACAAGCGTCCCTGTAGCGATCGGTTCTGCTGGGGCGGCCGCGGTACGGTTCGGGCGTGATCGCCGAAGGAGGGGCTCAGCTCGGAAGGTTGGCCGCGCATCGCTTGGCCCAACTTGGCTGCTGCGTGATCGAGGCAGGCCTGACCGACGCAGAGGTCGCTCGCATCGAGCGCGAGTACGGGTTCGAGTTCGCCGACGACCACCGGGCCTTCCTCGCTGCGGGCCTGCCGGTCCACGAACCACGGGAAGAGGAGCCGGGCGTTGGTTACGCGTGGGAGAGGCCATGGCCGGACTGGCGCAACGGCGACCCCGACGAACTTCGCCAGCGCCTTGACTGGCCGATCGACGCCCTGCTTCGGGACGTCGAGCACGGGCATTGGCAAGATGCCTGGGGCGAGCGGCCGGATTCCGGCGAAGCGGCCGTTGACCTGGCGCGGTCGCAGCTGGATGGGGTGCCGAGGATGGTTCCCGTCTACGGGCATAGGTTCTTGCCCGCAGGTCACGGCGGCTTCGGCCACCCGGTCTTGTCGATGTGGGGCAGCGACATCATCTATTACGGCGCTGACCTGCTCGACTACATCAACCAGGAGTTCGAAGGACCCCGTCCCGAGCATCCCGAGGACTGGGCGCCCCAAGCCACCGTGCCGTTCTGGCGGGACTACCTCTGACGACACCCCCATAGACGGCGCCTGAGTGCAGCGAAACGGCACTGGCTGTCGCTGTCATCGCGGGCTTCGAGGCGGGTATGCAAAAAGCGTCTTGCAGGTTAAACGCGGCCGTTACATGCTTTTAACACTCTATTTGTGTAATTCATTTGCGGCGGGCTCCGGTCTTCTTGCTTTCTGTGGGAGTTCGTGAGCGAGGAGCCGCGTTGGGGTGGTGGAGTTCGAAGCGGGCCCGGGGACGCCGGTGACGCTCGCCTCGTGGGGGACCCGGCGGGGTGTCCGCGGGTGGGCTGGAGGAGGACGATCGTGCATCTGACCCATCACGAGCAGGAGCGGCTGCTGATCCATGTGGCCGCCGAGGTGGCCGCCAAGCGGCGGGCCCGGGGGCTGCGGCTGAACTATCCCGAGGCGATGGCGCTGCTGACCGTCCATGTGCTGGAGGGGGCCAGGGACGGCAGGACGGTGCGGGAGCTGATGTCGTCGGGGCGGGGCGTGCTCACCCGCGAGGACGTGATGGAGGGCGTCCCGGAGATGATCGAGACGGTCCAGGTGGAGGCGACGTTCCCGGACGGCACCAAGCTGGTGACCATCACCGACCCCATCCCCGCCCGGGACGACGTCGCAGGGCCCGGCCATGTCGAGCACGCGGCCGAGCCGGTGCTGATCAACGAGGGGCTGCCGGTGACGCGGGTCGAGGTCCGCAACAGCGGGGACCGGGCGGTGCAGGTCGGCTCGCACTACCACTTCTACGAGGTGAATCCGGCGCTGGAGATCCGTCCGGTGCCGGGGGCCGCGGACGCCGAGCCCGACCGCGGGTGCGCCTACGGCAAGCGCCTGAACATCCCCGCCGGCAAGTCGCGGCGCTTCGAGACGGGGTGCCGCGTCGAGGTCGATCTCGTCCCGTTGCAGGGCGAGCGGGTCGTGGCGGGGCTGCGCGGGACGGTCGGGGGCGCGCTGGATGACTGAGCCGGATGGAGGCCGTCCGCGGCTGGAGCGCGCCGAGTACGCCGACCTGTACGGGCCGACCACCGGCGACCGGATCCGGCTCGCCGACACCGACCTGCGGATCGAGGTCAGTGAGGACTGGGCGGGCGGTCCGGGGCACAGCGGCGACGAGGTGGTGTTCGGCGGCGGCAAGGTGATCCGCGAGTCGATGGGCCAGTCCCGGGTGGCGCGCGCCGACGGCGCTCCCGACACCGTGATCACCGGCGTGGTGGTCCTGGACCACTGGGGGGTCGTCAAGGCCGACGTGGCGCTGCGGGACGGGCACATCGTCGCGCTGGGGAAGGCCTACAACCCCGAGACGATGAACCGGCGCCATGACGACCACCCGGTCGCCACCGACATCGTGATCGGTCCGGAGACCGAGATCGTCGCAGGCAACGGCAAGATCCTCACCGCCGGCGGGGTGGACACCCACGTCCACTTCATCTGCCCCGAGCAGCTCGACGTGGCGCTCGGGTCCGGCGTCACCACGCTCATCGGCGGCGGGACGGGCCCGGCCGAGGGGAGCAAGGCCACCACGGTCACACCGGGACGGTGGCACGTCGCCTCGCTGCTGGCCGCGCTGGACGGCTCCCCGGTCAACATCGGGCTGCTCGGCCAGGGCGCCACGATGTCCAAGGAGTCCATGCGCGACCAGCTGCGCGCGGGCGTCCTCGGGTTCAAGGTGCACGAGGACTGGGGCGCCACCCCGGCCGTCCTCAACGCCTGCCTGGAGGTGTGCGAGGAATCCGGCGCGCAGCTGGCGATCCACGCCGACACGCTGAACGAGGCCGGTTTCCTGCAGAGCACGCTGGAGGCCGTCGGCGACCGCTGCGTCCACGCCTTCCACGTGGAGGGCGCGGGCGGCGGACACGCCCCGGACATGATCGAGATGGCGTCCCACCCCAGGGTGCTGCCCGCCTCCACCAACCCGACCCGCCCGCTGACGGTCAACACCGTGACCGAGCACATCGACATGCTGATGGTCTGCCACCACCTCAACCCGAAGGTCACCGAGGACCTGGCCTTCGCCGACTCGCGGATCCGGCCGTCCACGATGGCCGCCGAGGACGTGCTGCACGACATGGGCGCCATCTCGATCATGTCGTCCGACGCCCAGGCGATGGGACGCATCGGCGAGGTGATCCTGCGGACCTGGCAGACCGCGCACGTGATGAAGCGGCAGCGCGGCCCGCTGGACGGCGACGGGGCCGCCGACAACCTGCGGGCCCGCCGCTACGTCGCCAAGTACACCATCAACCCGGCCATCGCCCACGGCATCGGCCACAAGGTCGGCTCGGTGGAGACCGGCAAGCTCGCCGACCTGGTGCTGTGGGAACCGGCGTTCTTCGGCGTCAAGCCCTACCTGGTGATCAAGGGAGGGCAGATCGCCTACGCGCAGGTCGGTGACGCCAACGCCTCCATCCCGACCCCGCAGCCGGTCCTGCCGCGCCGCATGTTCGGCGCGCTCGGGCGCGCGCCCGGCGGGAACTCGGTCAACTTCGTCTCCGGATGGTTCGACGGCGAGGTCCCCGGGCTGCACAAACCGTTCGAGGAGATCACCAGCACGCGCGGCCTGGGTAAGGCCGACATGCGCGAGAACGACGCCCTGCCGCGCATCGACGTCGACCCCGACAGCTTCACCGTCACGGTCGAGGGCAGCGGCGGGGCCAGCCGTCAGGACGACCGGACCGGAGACGTCAGCGTGCAGGTCGGCCAGGAAACCGTCGCCCCGGAGTACCGCGACGAGCTCCCGATGGCCCAGCGGTACTTCCTGTTCTGACTCTTCTGACTCTTCTGACCCGTGTCGGTCCCCGTCGTCCTGGAGGCATGGTGAGCCCGGTGTCCTTGCTGATCTTGAGTGACGGGCGCTTCCCCGCCGGAGGCCACGCGCACTCCGGCGGGGCCGAGGCCGCCATCGCGGCCGGGCGCGTCCACGACACCGCGTCCCTGGAGGAGTTCTGCCGGGGACGCCTCTCCACCGCCGGCCTGGTCGCCGCGGCCCTGGCCGCCGCGGCGGCGAGCGGGCACGACCCGCTCCTCCTGGACGACGCCGCCGACGCCCGCACCCCCTCCCCGGCGCTGCGCCAGGTCGCGCGCAGGCTCGGCCGGCAGCTGATGCGCGCCGCCCGCGCCGTCTGGCCCAGCCCTGACCTGGACCGGCTCGCGGCGGCGCGTCCGGCGGGTGCGCATCATCCCGTCGTGCTCGGCCTGGTCGCGCGCACCGCCGGTCTGTCCCCGCAGGACGCCGCCCAAGCCGCCGCCTACGACAGCGTCTGCGGGCCGGTGAACGCCGCGGTCCGCCTGCTGGGCCTGGACCCCTTCCAGGCCACCGCCGTCCTGGCCCGCCTCAGCGGCGCCATCGAACACACCGCTGCCCAGGCCAGCGAGCACGCCGCGCGACTACCGGTGGACGGCGTCGACGCACTCCCCGCCGCGTCCGCGCCGCTGCTGGACATCACCGCCGAACAGCACGCGACCTGGCCGGTGCGCCTGTTCGCCAGCTGACACGTCCCTGCTTGTCCGCCCATCCGGACCGCCACTTTGGAAGGCGCCATGCACCTGCACCACACCGACCCGGTCCACGCCGACCTCATCCCCCCTTCCGCTGCCGCCCTCTCCGGCGGACGCCGCCGTCCCGTGCGCATCGGGCTGGGCGGGCCGGTGGGGTCGGGCAAGACCGCCACCGTCGCCGCGCTGTGCAGGCGGCTGCGCGACACCCTGTCCATCGCCGTCATCACCAACGACATCTACACGCGCGAGGACGCCGAGGCCCTGCGCCGCCAGGCGGTGCTGCCCGACGAACGGATCACCGCCGTGGAGACCGGCGCCTGCCCGCACACCGCCATCCGCGACGACATCTCCGCCAACCTCGAAGCCGTCGAAGACCTCCAGGAACGCCTCGACCCCCTCGACCTGGTCCTGATCGAATCCGGCGGCGACAACCTCACCGCCACCTTCTCCAAGGGCCTGGTCGACCACCAGATCTTCATCATCGACACCGCCGGGGGCGACGACATCCCCCGCAAGGGCGGCCCCGGCGTCACCACCGCCGACCTCCTGATCATCAACAAGACCGATCTCGCCCCGCACGTCGGCGCCGACCTGGACGCGATGGAACGCGACGCCAGGGCCGCCCGCGGCACCCTGCCCGTCATCCTCACCAGCATCAGGACCGACCAGGGCATCGACCCCGTCGCCGACTGGATCCGCGCCCGCCTCGCCGACCACGCCCACCTCGCCGACCAAGCCCGCCCCGCCGACCACGCTCGCCTCGCCGACCACACCAACCGCGCATGACTGCGGCGCCCCCCGTCCACCCTCCGCCGGACACCGCCCCGACCCCGCACGGCGCCTACGGCCTGCATGCCACCGCCCGCATCACCGCCGAGTCGGCCGGCGGCGCCACCGACCTTCCGCTCCTGGACGGCGACGGCCCGTTCTCCCTGCGCCGCCTGCGCTCGCGCGGCACCCAGGCACGCGTCTGCGTCCTGAACACCATGAGCGCCCCGCACAACGGCGACCGCCTGCACACCGAGGTCACCGTCGGCCCCGGCGCCGACCTGCACGTCATCACCGCCGCCGCCACCATCGCGCTGCCCGGGCCCGTCCCCGTCCACGCCACCCACGACCTGACCCTGCGCGTGGCCGACCACGCACGCCTGCACTGGCTACCCGAACCCCTCATCTCCGCCGCCGGAAGCGACCTGCGCCAACGCATCCGCATCGACCTGGCCCCCACCGCCCGCCTCGTCCTGAGCGAGCAGCAGATCCTCGGACGGCCCCACGAACCCCCAGGGCGCCTCAGCACCCGCATCACCCTGCGCCGCGACGGCCGGACGCTCCTGGACCAGCACAACACCTACGGCCCCGGCGCCCAGGGCTGGGACGGCCCCGCCGTCCTCGCCGGCAACCGCGCCACCGGCCAGCTCCTCATCATCGACCCCGCCTACGAAGACCACCCACCCGAGCCCCACCACCTCGACACCCCACCGGCCCAAGGCGTCATCACGCCGCTTCCCGGCCCGGGAGTGCTCCTCACCGCCATCGCCCCCGACGCCGGCCACCTCCAGCACTGCCTCAACGCCGCCCTACGCCACCTGGGCCACCACACCCAATAAGCGACGTTCTATTCGGACGCTTCAGTGGCTGTGTGTCAGCGCGCCGATTCCGATGCTGGTCCGGAGGTAGACCATCCCGTCGGTCGGCAGCACGGCCTCCACACCACAGGCCGTGCCGTTATCAGGCGGCTGTGTTACTGCGGCGGGGGAGGGCCCGCCAAAGGCGGCCGCAGGCGATCGCGCCGACCAGCAGCAGGACGTAGTCGAGGGGCGTCCAGGCTCCGCCGCTGCGGGTGGCCTCGCCATGGTGGACGACGATGGTGACCGAGCTTTGCAGCCAGGCGATGCCGCTCCAGATGTAGGTGCCGTCCGAGTGCGGGCTGGTGGCGGTGATCGCCTGCTGGTAGGCCTTCGCGGCCTCGTCGAGGAAGAAGTTGAACAGCAGCGGGGCGGTGAGTAGGAAGGTCGTCGCGGCGATCCAGGAGTAGCGGGGGCCATCGCCACGTTCGGCGGCCCGGAAGCCCTCCGCGAGGGTCCGGGCGTTGCCGATCCGGCGCACCGCCTCCGCCGCGCCGACCTCCATCGCCGCCTCCAGCAGGTTGGCGCGGACCTCGCGCCGCCGGGCGACGCGGACCCGCGGGTGCAGGTCGTAGAGGCGCTGGTCGAGCGACCAGACGACCCACTCGATGCGCAGCCGATCGAGCCAGGTGACGGTGTGCTGAGGCATGTCAGGAACCTCTCTGCGGTGCTGTGGGGGGAGTTGCCGACAGCGGCCGGTTCAGGACGGCGTCGACACTGGCGACGTGCCGGCTCCAGCCGGCGGTTCCGTCGGCCAGGGCTTGGTGCCCGGCCGCGGTGAGCCGGTAGTACTTGCGCGCGGGCCCGCTGCTGGACGCGACCAGCCGGGTGGCCAGCCGTCCCTCCCGCTCAAGGCGGGCCAGCGCGGGGTAGACCGTGCCCTCCAGGACGTCGGCGAAGCCGGCGGCCTGCAGGCGCTGGGCCACCTCGTACCCGTACGACTCCTCCTCTGCCAGCAGGTGCAGCAGCAGTAGCGACAGGACACCTTTGAGCAGTTGCGGATCATGGCTGGAGGTCACAGCACCCAGACTGTCGCAGGTACTAGATAACGTCAAGTACTAGCCAGTGACCAGAACACGAGCGCCGAGCCACGCCGTGGTCGGACGGGCGCGCCGGCGTCCCCGGACGCGGCTACCGGGCGTCGGGGGCGGTCTAGGGGAAGGGGATCTCCTGGCCGACGTGGAGTTCGCGGGCCCTGCGCGCGATGCGCAGGCCGGAGAGCGCGTCCTCGACGGCCAGGCCCAGCGACTTGAACAGGGTCGTCTCGTCGGCCTGCGCGCGTCCGGTGATCCGGCCCAGCAGGATGTCGCCCACCTCCCCCCGGATGTCCCGCGGCGCCAGCAGGCCCTGTTCGATGGGGACGCGGAGGTCGCCCGCCTCGGCCAGGGCGGCGTCCAGGCCGTCCACGAAGATCGAGCAGCGCGCGACCAGCCCACCGGTCAGCTCGCGCTTGTCGGGGAAGGACGAGCCGACCGCGTTGATGTGCGTGCCGGGAGCGACGTGCGCCTCCGCCAGGACGGGTTCCGCGCTGCCGGTCACGGTGCAGATGATCGCGGCGTCTGCGGTGGCAGCGGCGACCGAGGACGCCGCGGAGACGGGGAACGGGAGGCCGTCGAGCGACGCGGCGAAGGCGCGCGCCTTCGCCGCGTCGCGGGACCAGACCGTCGCGCGGGTCAGCGGGCGGACCGCGGCCATCGCCTCCAGGTGGCTGCGGGCCTGGACACCGGCGCCGAGGACGGCGAGGGTGTCCGCGTCGGGGCGGGCGAGCAGGTCGGTCGCGACCGCGGAGACGGCGGCGGTGCGGACGGCGGTGATGACGGTGCCGTCCATCAGGGCCTCCGGACGGCCGGTCCGGTCGTCGAAGACCAGGACGAGCCCCGCGTTCAGCGGCAGGCCGAGCCGGGGGTTGCCGGGTTTGATCGCGACGATCTTGATGCCGAAACCGGCGTCCGGGACGTCGGCCGAGGCGGGCACGTAGGACGGCATCACCGCGTACGCGTCGGCGCCGGTACGCAGCATGAGCCGCTGCGGCTGGACGACCTTCCGCGCGCTGAACAGGCCGAGCGCGGCGCGCATGGCCTCGATCGACTCCTTCATCGGGTACAGGGCGCGGACGTCGTCGGCGTTCAGAACGATCATTTCGTCACTCCGGGGTCGTGTGTCCGTCCAGCAGCGATCCGTCCGGCAGCGCACCGTCGGACAGCGCTGCGTCCGGCAGCGCACCGTCCGGCAGCGCTGCGTCCGGACGGCGGCGGGCGGGAGGCGGCCGGTGGCGCATCTCGGCGCGGTCGAGCAGGGCGAGGGCCGGTCCGGTCATCGCGGTGGTCGCGAGCGCCATGACGACCAGCGCGGCGAACAGCGCGGGCGTGATGATCCCGGCGCTGCGGCCCGCCTGCAGCACGATGAGTTCGGTGAGCCCGCGGGTGTTCATCAGCGCGCCGACCCGCAGCGCGTCCCAGCGCGACTGCGCGCCGAGCCGCGCGCCCGCGTAGCCGCCGAGCGTCTTGCCCGCCACGCCGAGCGCCACCGCCGCGAGGACGAGCGCGGGCGAGGCGGCGGCGAACCCGGCCGTGACCGCGCCCACGCCGCTGACCACGAAGTACACCGGGACCAGCGACCGGCCCGCCGCCGTCACCGAGCCCAGCGCGGCGCTCCACGGCTTGGCGGCCGGCACCGCCAGCCCGGCCAGGGCCGCGCCGACGATCGCCGTCAGCCCGAGCCGTTCGGTGGCGCACGCCAGGGCCACGGCGACGATGCCGATCAGCGGCGCCGCCAGCCGGGGAGCCCGCCGGCACAAGGCGTCCCCCGCCGCGCCGCCCAGGACCCGGCGCAGCAGCACCGTCACCGCGAGGCCGCAGGCCAGCACCGCCATCGCCCGCAGGAAGCCCGAGCGGGATCCCGACGCCAGCCCGATCGCGACGGTGAGCAGCGGCCAGGACAGCGCGTCGATCACGATGCCCGACGCCAGGGAGACCCGGCCCACCGGGGTGTCGGCGAGGCCGCGGTCGAGCAGGATCCGGGCCAGCACCGGCACGGCGGTGATCGACAGGGTGACCGCGAGCATCAGGACGAACGCGCCGGTCGGCGCGGTGCCGCGCACGGCGGGATCACCGGTAGCCAGCACCAGGGCGGCGAGCAGGACGCCCGCCGCCTGAGCCGGTAGCAGCGCGCCCACCACCACCCGCGTCACCGTGCGCCGGTCCGGTGCGGACGGCCCGGTGCGCAGCTTGTGCGCCAGGCCGCACAGGAACAGCACCAGTCCCGCCTCGCCCACCAACTTGAGCGCGGCGAGCACCCCGCGCGGCAGCAGCATGTCCAGGCCGTGCCGGCCGGCCAGCCACAGGACGGCAGGGCCGGCGAGCAGCCCGGCGGCGAGTTCGCCGATGACCTCCGGCTGGCGGCTCCGGCGCGCGGCGTACCGGCCCGCTGCGGCGACGAGCAGCACGGCTCCCAACGCGGCGAGCACGTGCCCGGCCCGGCCGAGCGGTTCCACGGCCGCCATGCGGGCCGCTGTACCGGCCGCCATGGCGGCGGTCACCGCGGGACCGCGTGCCCGGCCGCCTCGACGATCAGGTCGATGAGCGCGGGGGCGTGGTCGTTGAGGAAGAAGTGGCCGCCGGGGAACAGGTGCAGGCCGCGGAAGTCGGTGGTCTCGGCGTGCCAGTCCCGCAGCGTCCCGGGTGGTGTCACGGTGTCGGCGTCGCCGTTGAAGGCGATGACCGGCACGTCCAGCGGGGCGACAGCCCGGTAGGCGTACCCGCGGCAGAGGCGGAAGTCGGCCCGCACCACCGGAAGGCTGCGCTCCAGCATGACCGGATCGGCGAACAGCTCGTCCGGGACGCCGCCGATCCTGCGCAGGTCGGACGCGAACGCCGTGTCGTCGTCCGGGTCGGGCATGACCCGCCGCGCGGCGCCGCGCGGCGGCCACGACATGACCGCGAGCAGGACCGGCAGGGGAGCGCCGCGCCGCCGCAGCTCGTGCGTCAGCCGGTAGGCCAGCATCGCACCCATGCTGTGCCCGGCGAGGACGTAGCGTCCGCCGAGTTCGGGACCGAGGCCGTCCAAGAGCGCCTCTACAGCCCGGTCGACGTCGGTGAAGGGCTCCTCCCGGTGCCGTCCGGGACGACCCGGCAGCCGCACCGCGCGCAGCTCGACGCCCTCGGGGAGGTGGTCCGCCCACGTCCGGAACATGGACGGCCCGCCGCCCGCGCAGTGCAGGCCGTAGAGCGTGAGCCGCGGGTCCGGGCACCGCCGGAGCACGAGGTACCAGGGATGCGATCGCGCCATGACGGAAGTGCGCTCCCAACGGAGTCGGCCGCCGGCCGGCGGGGTTCGGCCGCCGGTCGGCGGGGCTCAGACCAGCGACTGGGCGATGATCTCTTTCATGACCTCGGTGGTGCCGCCGTAGATCGTCTGCACCCTCGTGTCGAGGTAGGCGCGGGCCACGGGGTAGCCGCGGACGACGCCGTTCCCGCCGTGCAGCTGCAGGCAGCGGTTGACGACGTTCTGGCACAGCTCGGTGTTCCACCACTTGACCATCGCCGCGTCCTCGCCGCTGAGGCGTCCCTCGGTGTGCGCGAGCACGGCGCGGTCGCAGTGGCTGCGCGCCACGGCGAGCGAGGTGGCGAGCTCGGCGAGGACGAAGCGGTTGTACTGGTGCCGCGCGATCGGCCGGCCGAAGACGGTGCGTTCGCGGCAGTAGTCCAGGGTGTCCTCGAAGACCCGTTCGGCGGCGGCGAGCGCGGAGACGGCGATCCACAGGCGCTCCTGCGGAAGGTTGCGCATGAGGTGGCCGAACGCGCGTCCCGGGGCGCCCAGCAGGTTCTCCGCGGGGACCGCGACGTCCTGGAAGAACAGCTCGGCGGTGTCGAGGGCGCTCATGCCGATCTTGTCGATCCGGCGGCCGCGGCTGAACCCGGCGCGGTCGGCTTCCACGACGAACAGGCTCGCGGACGCGGTCCGGGTCCCGCCCCGCTCCGGCGGGGTGCGCGCGACCGTGAGGAACAGGTCGGCGGTGTGGCCGTTGGAGATGAACGTCTTGGCGCCGTTGAGCAGCCAGCGGTCCCCGTCGCGGACGGCGCCGGTCCGCATGGCGCCGATGTCGCTGCCGGCGTCCGGCTCGGTGATCGCGATGGCGGTGACCAGGGAGCCGTCGCAGAAGCCGGGGAGCCAGCGCGCCTTCTGCTCCGGGGTCGCCAGGGTGCGCAGGTAGGGGCCGACGATCTCGTTGTGCAGCGGCAGGCAGGGCGCGTAGGCGCCCGCGCGGGCCAGCTCCTCCGCCAGGACGGCGTGGAACCGGTAGTCGGTGGAGCCCCCGCCGCCGTACTCCTCGGGGACGTCCATGCCGAGGAGACCCGCCGCCCCGGCGGCCCGCCAGACCTCGCGGTCGACCGCGCCCTCCTCCTCCCAGCGCGGGTAGTGGGGGGAGATCTCCTTCTCGATGAACGCGCGGACCGTCTCGCGGAACGCCCGGTGCTCGTCCGTGAGGATCTCATCGCGCATCGCGCGCCTCCACCGGCGTCGGCGCCGTCCACGTCGGCATGATGTCGTGGAGCCGGTTCATCATCGCCTGGCAGTACGCGGCGTTGTGCTCGATGCTGCGGTGCCGCGGATAGGGCATCTTGCGGCGTCCGCGATGGTCCAGGCGCAGCAGTGCCGTCTCGCCGGTCTCCGGAACCGGCAGGTCGGAAACGCGCAGGTGCGGCAGGACGGACAGGGGCATCCGGACCTCCACGCGGTAGCGGTCGAGCTGCTCGGCCGACGTCTCGTGGAGCGGGACGGGCGGCAGCGCCACCGGCTCCCGGTAGATGTACGGCCGGGCCAGCAGGTCGATCTCGGCGAGGGCGCGCACCACCGGGTCCCGCCACCAGGGGGAGTTCCGGAGGAAGTCCATCAGCAGCGTGTCCAGCTCGGCCCGGTGGTGGTGCATCGCCAGGTGCAGGGCCTTGCCCACGTTGTTGAGGTCGTACTGGTCCATCTCGGCGATCGAGTGCGCGAAGAAGCGGCACAGCGGGTTCTCGGTGTGCTCCTGGAACCAGCGCACCGCCGCGGTGAGGAACGCGGTGTGGTCGCAGGCGCCCGACGCGTCCAGGTAACCGGCGGTGTGGTAGAGGGCGCGGGCGTTGTACAGGGTGATGACGGCGTAGTAGAACCACACGCCCTCCTCGTACTCCTCCCGGTCCACCCACTTGGTGCCGACCACCAGGTCCGCCTCGGACGCGTCGTCGGCGACCCGCACGGTGTCGATCCCCAACTGCTCGCGCTGCCGCTCCATCGGGGTGTTCCGTAGCAGGAGCTGGGGGTAGACGACCACCGTGCCCGCCTCGGACCGGCACAGCCGCCCGATCCCGGCGCGGAAGGAGTCCAGCGTCTCCCCGGGGAGCGGCCAGATCAGCTCGGTGTAGGAGCTGATCTGCTTGTCGTGCAGCTTGCGCTGCAGCTCGACGTAGGTGGACTCCTTGATGTTGGCCCTGTCCACCATCCGCAGCGCCTGCGGCGACACGGTCTGCAGCGAGACCGGCTGGCTGGTCAGCATGCCGCCGTCGACGAGGATCTCGGTGATCTCGGTGACCCGGTCGGGCCGGTTCTTGGCCGCCTGCATGTTGACCATCAGCGGGTAGCCGGTGCGTTCCCGGCACGCGACCAGGTGCCGGGTCAGCTCGACGTCGCGGGGCAGCGCGCCCCAGTTCGCGTCGGCCAGGAACACGCTCTCGACGCCGTGCTCGCTGATCCAGGTGAGGTCGCGCTTGACCCGGTCGAGCCCCCAGCGGTGGATCTTGTCGTTCGTCGCGGCGCCCCAGTAGCAGTAGGTGCAGCGGAAGGGGCAGCCCCGGTTGGTCTCCACGACGGCGAAGGTGTAGTCCGCCCCGTCGAAGATCCCGGCGGCGAACGGCGAGGGGATCTCGTCCAGGTCGCGCAGCCGGTCCGGCTTGTCGGTGGTGACCAGCGTCCCGTCCTGCCAGAAGCTCACGCCGGGCACCTGGCGCAGGTCCGGTTCGGGGCGCGCGAGCTGCTCCAGGTAGGCGGCGAAGGTGGTCTCGCCCTCCCCGTTCGCGACGGTCACGTTCTCCTGCCCGGGAGCCACGTAGTCGGCGATGTGGTCCATCACCTGCGGGCCGCCGAGGATGAAGCGGGCCTCGGGACGGGCCTTCAGCAGCTCGTCCAGGACGGTCTGGAACCGCCGCATGTTCCACAGGTAGCAGCTCATCGCGTAGACGTCGGCATCGAGCGCGACCAGCTCCGCCACCAGCTTCTCGGCCGGATGGCCCACCGGGCGCGAATGGATGACGAAGTCGTGGCTCCGTGCGATCGCGGCGTCCCGGGTGGCGTACGCCTGCAGGTAGCCGGACACGAGGGGCAGCGTGTTCGGGTAGAGCGGGACCTCCACCATCGCCACGCGGGTGCGCGCGCTCACCGGGACGCCCCCGTCGTGGTGGCAGGGGCCGTCGCGGCGGCCACCGCGGTGCCGCGTCCGGCCCGTTCGTCCAGCAGCTCGGCCAGCTCGCCGAGGATGTCGGTCTCGAACATGTCCTCGGCGCCGAAGTGCAGGTCGTGCCGCTTGGCCTCGGCGGCGAGCCGCATCGCCAGCAGGGAGTCGCCGCCGAGATCGAAGAAGCTGTCGTCCCTGCTGGTCGGCCGCTGCCCGAGGACCCGGCCCCACAGCTCGGCCAGCAGGCGCTCGGTCGGGCCGAAGCCGGCGGCCTCCTCGCCGGCGGACGCGTCGCCGGGCGGTGTCCGGCCGGCGGACGGCGCCGGGAGCGGCCGGGCGGCCAGGGCCCGCCGGTCGGTCTTGCCGTGCGGGGTGAGCGGCAGCGAGTCCAGCCGGACCAGCGCGTGCGGGACCATGTACTGCGGGAGCGCCGCGGCGAGGCGGTCGCGCAGCGTCCGGGCGTCGGGCGGGGCGTCCGCCTCGGCCGCGACCCAGTACCCGACGAGGCGCCGCGTCTCCCCGTCCTCGGGCTCGGGCGCCACCACGGCCGCGCGGGCGACGCCGGGGACGGCGAGCAGGGCGCTCTCGATCTCGCCGGGTTCGATCCGGAAGCCGCGGACCTTCACCTGGTCGTCGGTGCGGCCGAGGAACGCCAGCCGCCCGTCGGGCAGGCGCTTCACCAGGTCCCCGGTGGCGTACATGCGGACGCCGGGACGGCCGGCGAACGGGTCGTCGCGGAAGCTCCGCGCGGTCTGCTCGGGCCGGTTCAGGTAGCCGCGGGCCACGGCCGTCCCGCTCAGGTGCAGCTCGCCGGGCTCGCCCTCGGCCACCGGACGCAACCGCTCGTCCAGGACGTGCGCGGTCAGGCCCGGCAGCGGACGGCCGATGGGAGGCGGCACCGCGCGGTCGGCGCCGGGCTCGATCTCGCCGCAGGTGGCCAGCATCGTGGCCTCGGTCGGCCTGTACACGTGGAACAGCCGGAACGGCGGGTGCACCGCCGGCGGCGCGTGCAGCTTCTCACCGCCGAGCAGCATCACCCGCATCGATCCGCCACGGCCATCCCACGAGGCTTGCAGCAGCCGCACCGCCAGCGCGGTGGTGAAGAACGCCACCGACACGCGCTGATCGCTTAGCCAGTCGACGAAGTCGTCCGGGGAGTCGGGAAGCCGCCGTTCGGCGATGCACAGGGTCGCGCCCCCGGCCAGGCACGGCCAGACCTCCAGCGCCCACCCGTCGAACGACGGGCGCGCGATCTGCGGCATCCGGTCTCCGGGGGCCACCCGGAAGGTGTCGACGTACCAGGAGACGAGGTCGGCCACACCCCGGTGCTCCACCAGGACGCCCTTGGGGCGGCCGGTCGAGCCGGAGGTGAAGGTCACGTAGCAGAGGTCGCCGCCACCGGCGGTGCCCGGTTTGCCCGTCGCGTCGTCCGACGCGGGTAGCTCGGTCGGCTCGTGTGCCGCGGATAGGGCGGTCGGCTCGTGTGCCGCGGCAAGGTCGACCAGGATCTCCGGGGGCGAGCCGGGCGGCAGCCGGTCGGCGAGCGCCCGCGTCGTGAGGATCACCGGGGCGTCGCAGTCGGCGAGGATCGCTCCGGCGCGGGCGGGCGGCTCGCCGGTGTCCATGCCGACGTAGGCGCCGCCGGCCAGCAGCACCGCCAGGGCGCTCACCACGAGCTCGGGCGAGCGGTCCAGCCACAGCGGCACCAGCGTGTCGCGCCCGACGCCGCGGGCGCGGAGCCGGGAGGCGAGCGCGGCGGCGCTCCCGTACAGCTCGGCGTAGCCCAGACTTCGTTCGCCGTGCGTGACCGCAGGCAGGTCCGGCCGCCTGCGCGCCCATCCCGCGATTCGCTCGGTGATGGGCTCGGATTCGGCGACATGCTCATGCTGCTTCATTCCGATTGACCTTCCAACCCTACTCGTGGCCGAACCGTTCGCGTTCGCCGTGTCGCACTTCTCCGCGTGACCGCATGAAATCGCCGTCGCCGGCGGACGGCCACCTGTCGATGACCGGGAAACAAGCGTGCCGATGACCGTGAAACCCGAGCTGGTCGAAGCCTCTCCCGGAACGTTAGGCATATGCCACCGCGGATATCCATGGGGTTTCTATTTTTTTTCGGCTTCGCCCGCCGTCCGCCGAAGCCGTTACCGGCGGCGTCGCTCGATGTCAGGGGCCAGAATCTCCCCGGTGGCCGCACCGCGGACGAGGATCGCCTCCACCGGGCAGGCCTCGGCCGCGTCGAGCACGTCCCGGTCCGGACGCGTCCGGTCGCGCGTCGGCCGTGACCGCGCGCCGGCGAGCCGGAAGGCGGCGGGCGCGAGGCTCTCGCACATGCCCGAGCCGATGCAGGTGGACGCGTCGACCTCCACCCGCCACTCCGCGTCGTCCCGCCGGTCGCCGCCGCCGTTCACATGCGTCATTCCGCTCAGCTCCTCGGTATGCCGACAACCGAGTGGATCTCCTTTCGCCGAGTGGCGTCAAGCGGGTCCGGCTGTCCTGTCGCCGGGACAGCGGCGGAGCGGGGAATGGCGCTGGAAAAGGCGGGACGACCTTGACCGCAAAGCGCGGAGAGTTGAAGGTGGTGATCGGTCGCGGGGCAGCAGGACGCGGCCTGTATGACGATTTCCCGTCCCAGATCCGACGTCATCGTGCGTTCGGCATGGCGGTTTTCGCGATCCATTCGTCCTCTGGAGACCCACGTGCGTGAAATGGCGGAACACGACCGGTCGCGGGAAGTGTCGCGGGGTGCCGGACCGGCCCCGGACATGACCGTTCCCGAACTGTTCGGGCGGTGGGCCGCGCGTCGACCGGACGCCGTCGCGGTGACCGATGGCGAGCGTTCCCTGACCTACCGGCAGCTCGACACGTGGTCGGCCCACTTGGCGCGGGCGCTGGCCCGGCGCGGGGTGGGACCGGAGTCCCTGGTCGGCGTGGTCGTGCCGCGCTCGCCCGAGCTGCTGGTCGCGATGCTGGGGGTGCTGAAGGCCGGTGCTGCGTACGTGCCGGTGGATCCCGACTACCCGGCCGAGCGGCTGGAGTTCATGTTGGACGACGCGCGTCCGGCACTGGTGCTGACCGGCGCGGGGGAGGCGGCGGCCCTGCCCGGCGGGTGCCCGCGCCTCACCTTGGAGGAGGTCGCACCCCAGCCCGCCGAGTCCCAGCCCGCCTCGGCCTGGCCCGCCGCGTCCCGACGCGCCGGCCGCGTGGACGCGCCGCCGGATCCCGCCCCGGTCGAGCACCCGGACCGGCTGGCGTACGTGATCTACACCTCCGGCTCGACCGGCGTGCCCAAGGGGATCGCCGCCACCCACCGCGACGTCGTCGGGCTCGCGCTGGACCGGCGCTACGGCGACGGCACCCAGGCGTGCGTGCTGACCCACGCGCCCGTGGCCTTCGACGCGTCGGTGTACGAGCTGTGGGTGCCGCTGCTGAACGGCGGCCGGGTCGTCATCGCACCCGAGCTCGACCTCACGCCCGAGGTGCTGGCGCGCCTGGTGGTCGAGCACCGCCTCACCGCGGCGTTCCTCACGCCCGCGCTGTTCAACGTGCTGGTGGAGGAGGACGCCCGGTGCCTGGCCGGGCTCCAGGAGCTGTGGGTCGGCGGCGAGCGCATGCTGCCGCGGGCCGCCCAGCGGGCCCTGGCGGCCTGCCCCGACCTCATCCTCTTCAACGGCTACGGCCCGACCGAGACCACGGCGTTCTCCACCTGCCACCGGGTGCGGCCTACCGAGGACATCGACGCGGAGGTCCCGATCGGCCGTCCGATGGACTTCCTGCGCGGCTACGTCCTGGACGAGCGGCTGCGTCTGGTTCCGCCCGGCGAGCCTGGTGAGCTGTACCTGGCGGGCGCCGGGTTGGCGCGCGGCTACCTGAACCGGCCCGGGCAGACCGCGGAGCGGTTCGTCGCCTGCCCGTTCGGTCCGCCCGGTGACCTGATGTACCGGACCGGCGACGTGGCGGCGCGCGCGGCGGACGGCGAGCTGATGTACCTCGGCCGCGCCGACGAGCAGGTCAAGATCCGCGGGTTCCGGATCGAGCCCGGCGAGATCCAGGCGACCCTGCTGGCGCATCCGGCCGTGGCGCAGGCGGCCGTGGTCGCCCAGGCGGACCACGACGGCAGGGACAGGCAGCTGGTCGGGTACGTGGTGCCGGTCGCGGACGGCGATACCGGCTGGGGCGCCGGCGACGGCGACATCCTCATCGACTCGGGGCTCGTGGCCCGGGAGCTGCGCGCCTTCGCGGCCGAGCGGCTGCCGGAGTTCATGGTGCCCGCGGTGATCACGGTGCTGGACCGGCTCCCGCTGACTCCGAACGGCAAGCTGGACCGCGACGCGCTGCCCCGCCCGGAGCGCGGCGGCCGGCCCTACCGGGCGCCGCGCACGCCGGCCGAGCGCGTGCTGGCCGCGCTGTTCGCCGAGGTCCTCGGCCGGGCTCGGGTCGGGATTGACGACGACTTCTTCGCCCTCGGCGGCGACAGCATCCAGTCGATCCAGGTCGTGGCGCGGGCGCGGGGACGCGGCGTCGAGGTCGGCACCCGGCAGATCTTCGAGCACCGGACGGTGGCGGCGGTCGCCGCCGCGGCCGGGTCCGGCGAGACCCCGCCGCCCGTCCTCGCCGAACTCGACGGCGGCGGCGTCGGGTGGATGCCGCTGATGCCGGTGGCGCGGTGGATCCTCGAATCGGGCGCCGGGTTCGACCGGTTCCTCCAGGCGCTCGTCGTCGAGCTGCCCGCCGGCATCGACCGCGCCGGACTGACCGCCACCGTGAGCGCGGTCCTGGACCGGCACGACATGCTCCGCGCCCGCCTGCTGACCGGCGACGGCGCGGGCATGCGCGCCGAACCGCCAGGCTCGGTGGACGCCGCCTCGCTCGTCCGGCGCGTCCCCTGCTCCGGACGGTGGGACGAGCCGTCCTGGCACGATCTGCTGCTGGAGGAACTGGACGCCGCCGCCGGACGGCTGGACGCCGCGGCCGGCACGGTGGCGCAGTTCGTCTGGTTCGACGCCGGCGACGGGCCGGGCCGCCTCCTGGTGGCCGTGCACCACATGGTGGTCGACGGCGTGTCCTGGCGGATCCTGACCTCCGACCTGGCCGCCGCGTGGGCCGCGGTCCGCGCCGGAGCGGAACCCGACCTGCCGCCCGTGAACACCTCGGTGCGGCGCTGGGCGCGCGGGCTGGTCGAGGCGGCGGCCGCCCCCGAACGCGTCGCCGAGCTGCCGCTGTGGCTCTCGATCGTGGACGGCCCGGACCCGATGCTCGGCGCCCGCCCGCTGGACCCGGCCGTGGACGTGATGCCGACCGTGCACAAGGCGTGGGCACGGCTGTCCGCGCGGGTGACCGACGCGCTGCTGACCACCGTCCCGGCGGCCTTCCGGGGCGGCGTCAACGACGGTCTCCTCGCGGCGCTGGCCCTGGCGGTCGCGCGGTGGCGGCGCGGCCGGGGCGTGGACGAGCCGTCCACGCTGATCCGGCTCGAAGGACACGGCCGCGAGGAGGACGTGGTTCCCGGCGCGGACCTGTCCCGGACCGTCGGCTGGTTCACCAGCGTGTTCCCGATGCGACTGGACCTGACCGGGATCGACCTGGACGACGCCTTCGCGGGCGGCCCCGCCGCCGGGGCGGCGGTCAAGGCGGTCAAGGAGCGGCTGCGTGCGGTGCCCGACAAGGGCATGGGCTACGGCCTGCTCCGCCACCTCAACCCCGAGACGGCCGAACGGCTGCGCGGGCGGCCGGTCGGCCAGATCGGCTTCAACTACCTCGGCCGGCTCTCGGCCGCCGACATGCCCGGGGAGCTGGCCGGGACGGGCTGGACCCCGACCTCGGAGCTGGCGGAGTTCGCCGAGTTCGCCGAGCTGGACGCCGCGCACGACGCGCGCATGCCCGCGCTGTCGGAGCTGGACATCAACGCCGCCGTCACCGACGGACCGGACGGGCCGCGGCTGGGCGCCCTGTTCGGCGCGCCGACCGGCGTGCTCTCCCCGGCCGAGGTGCAGGAGATCGCCGATCTGTGGTGCGCCGCGCTGGAGGGGATCGTCCGCCATGCGACGCAACCCGGCGCGGGCGGGCTGACGCCCTCGGACGTCCCGCTCGTCTCCGTCACCCAGGACGAGCTGGAGGCGTGGGAACAGCGCTACCCGGGCCTGGTGGACGTGTGGCCGCCGACCTCCCTCCAGTCGGGACTGCTGTTCCACTCCCTGCTGAACGACTCGGACTTCGACCCGTACCACGTCCAGTACGTCCTGCACCTGTCCGGGCGACCGGACCCGGAGCGGCTGCGGGCCGCCGGGCAGGCGCTCCTGGACCGGCACGCCGCCCTCCGCACCGCCTTCGTCCCGGACGCCCGCGGCGACCTGGTGCAGCTCGTCGTCGAGGGCGTCGAACTGCCGTGGCGGCACGCGGACCTGAGCGGCCTTCGCGAACCGGACCGGGACGCCGAGCTGAAGCGGTTCCTGGCCGCCGACCTGAGCGACCACTTCGACCCGTCCGAGCCGCCGATGCTGCGCCTGTCCCTGGTCGAGCTGGGCGCCGACCGGTCCGAGCTCGTCCTGACCGCCCACCACGCCCTTTTCGACGGCTGGTCGATCCCGCTGATGACGCAGGATCTGCTGCGGCTGTACGCGGCGGGCGCGGACACCTCGGCGCTGCCGCCCGCGCGCGACTACCGCGCCTTCCTGGCCTGGCTGTCCGGCCAGGACCGCGCCGAGGCCGCCCGGGTGTGGGCGGACGAGCTGCGCGGCCTGGACGGCCCGACGCTCGTCGCGCCCCGCGAGGCCCCCGCGGACGACGGCGCCGGGGTCGGGCAGGTCACCGTCCCGCTGGAGGCGGCGACGGCCCGTGCGGTGGCCGACCGCGCGGCCGAGCTCGGCGTCACCGTCAACACCGTGGTGCAGGGCGCGTGGGGCGTTCTGCTGGGCCATCTCACCGGCCGCCGCGACGTGGTGTTCGGCGCGACCGTGGCGGGCCGTCCACCCGCCGTTCCCGGAGTGGACGGCATCGTCGGGCTGTTCCTGAACACCTTGCCCGTCCGCGTCCGGTTCGACCCGGGCGACGGCTTCGCCGACCTCCTCCTCGCGCTGCAGGAGCGGCAGAGCGCGCTCCTGGACCACCATCACCACGGCCTGACCGAGATCCACCGGCTGGCCGGGCTGGACCGGCTGTTCGACACCTTCATCGCGTTCGAGTCCTTCCCGATGGACCGCGCGGGCATCGCCAGGGCGAGCAGGGACACCGGGATCACGGTCACGGGTCTCCGCCCGTTCACGACCACCCACTACCCGCTCACTGTGCTGGCCCTGGCGGATGCCGACACGCACCTCCGGCTGGCGCTGCAGTACAGGCGCAGCACGTTCGGCCCGGAGGCCGCCGACGACATCGCGGCGCGTTTCGGGCGCCTGCTACGGACCCTGGTGGACGAGCCCGGCAGGCCGGTGGGGGCCACTGACGTCCTCGAACCTGCCGAACGGGAGGAGCTGCTGAGGCGACTCGACGGTCCGGCAGCCGAACCGTCCGAGGCCACCCTTCCGCGCCTCTTCCGACGCCAGGCGAAAGCGACGCCCACGGCCGTCGCGGTGGAGGCAGGCGGCGAGGCGATGACCTACCGCGAACTCGACGAGCGCGCCGACCGGCTGGCGCGCGGCCTCGGCCGGCTCGGGGCCGGCCCGGAGCGGATCGTCGCGGTGGCCCTGCCGCGCTCGGCGGACCTGGTCGTCGCCTTGCTGGGCGTGCTGCGCAGCGGCGCGGCGTACCTGCCGATCGATCCGGCCCACCCGAGCCGCCGCCTGGAGTTCGTCGTCGCCGACGCCGACCCGGCCCTCGTGCTGGTGGACGAGACCACGCAGGCGGTCGTCCCGGACGGGACCGCTCCGCGCCTCCGCCTGGACGAGGTGATGGAGCAGGGAGCCACCGCCTCCGCCGCTTCTGCCGAACCGCCTGCGGCGCCCGGACCGGACAACCTGGCCTACCTGATGTACACCTCCGGGTCCACCGGGACACCGAAGGGCGTGGCCGTCACGCACCGCAACGTGACCAGCTGCCTTCCCGGCCTGGCCGCTCGCCTCGACATCCAGGAGGGCACGCGGCTGTTCGCCGGGGCCTCGGTGAACTTCGACGTGTCGGTGTTCGAGCTGTTCGCCACGCTGTGCGCCGGGGGGACCGTCGAGATCGTCCGGGACGTGCTGGCGCTGTGCGCGCGCGACGGCTGGTCCGGCGGCGTGCTCAGCGCGGTGCCCTCCGCGTTCGCCGAGCTGCTGGAGCAGAGCGAGGAGGCGGTGAAGGCCGACGCCGTGGTGTTCGCGGGGGAGCCGTTGCCCGCATGGCTGACGGCGCGCGCCCGCACCGCGGTCCCCGGCATCCGCGTCGTGAACGCCTACGGGCAGACCGAGACGTTCTATGCGACCGCCCACACCGTGAACCCCGTGGACGATGCGTGCGCGGTGGAGGCGGGCGGGGCGGGCGGGGCTGGCGGGGCGAGTGTGCCGATCGGATCGCCGCTGGAGAACGTCCGGACGTACGTGCTGGGCGACGGGCTCGCACCCGTGCCCCCTGGCGTGGTCGGCGAGATCTACGTCGCGGGCGCCACGGTGAGCCGCGGCTACCGGGGGCGCCCGGGACTGACGGCCGAGCGCTTCGTCGCCGATCCCTTCGGCCCTCCGGGTTCCCGGATGTTCCGCACCGGCGATCTGGGCCGCCGGCGGAACGACGGCCCGCTGGAGTACGTCGGGCGGGGCGACGCCCAGCTGAAGGTGCGCGGGGTCCGGATCGAACCGGCCGAGGTGGAGGCCGCCCTGACCGCCCATCCCGGAGTGGGCCGGGCCGTGGTGACCGTGCACGCAGCAGAAGCCCTCGCCGGGTCCGAGCAGCTGGTGGGCTACTACACCGCCACAGGAGCACTCGGCCCTGACGCGGAGGAGCTGCGCACGTTCGTCGCCGAGCGCCTGCCCGCCTTCATGGTGCCCGCGGCGTTCGTCGCCCTCGACCGGCTGCCGCTCATGCCGAACGGGAAGCTCGACCGGGCGGCGCTCCCCGAGCCGGTGCTCACCGGCGCCGCCTACCGGGCGCCCCGCACCGCTCACGAGGAGGCCCTGTGCGGCCTGGTCGCCGAGGTGCTGGAGCGGGAGCGGGTCGGCATCGAGGACGACTTCTTCGCGTTGGGCGGCAACTCGCTGCTGGCCACCCGGCTGTCCAGCCGGATCCGCCGGAGGCTCGGGATCGAGGTGTCCGTGCGGACGATCTTCGAGGCGCCGACCGTCGCGCGCCTGTCGACCAGGGTGGGGCCGAGGAGGACGAGCAGGCCCCCGTTGCGCCGGATGAGTGGGAGCGCCGAATGATCCAGTTGTCGTACGCGCAGCGCCGGTTGTGGTTCATCGACCGGTTCGAGGGGCCGTCGGCCACTTACCACCTTCCGTTCGTCCTGCGGCTGACCGGCGCGCTGGACCGGGCCGCGCTGACCGCGGCGCTCCGCGACGTCGTGGCGCGGCACGACAGCCTGCGCACGCTGATCGTCGAGGACGAGGCGGGCGTGCCGTTCCAGCGGGTGCTCCCCGAGGAGGAGGCGGCGCGCCTGGACGTCCCGATCGTGGACGCCGACCCCGCGCAGGCCGACGCAGTGGCTACGGAGCTGGCGGAGCGGCCGTTCGACCTCGCGTCCGACATCCCCGTGCGGGCGTGGCTGATCCGGTGCGGCCCCACCGACCACCGGCTGGTGCTGGTGATCCACCACATCGCCGCGGACGGGCAGTCGATGGCACCGCTGGCCCGGGACCTGACCCAGGCCTACACGGCGCGGCTGCGCGGCTCCGCGCCGGAGTGGCCTCCGCTTCCGGTCCGGTACGTGGACTACACGCTCTGGCAGGACGAGCTGCTCGGGGACGAGTCCGACCCGTCCAGCGTGCTGGCCACCCAGCTGGAGTACTGGCGCCAGGAGCTGGCGGGGATCCCGCAGCCGACCCGGTTGCCCGCCGACCGGCCGCGTCCGCCCGAGGCGTCCCATCGCGGCGACGCGGTGCGGTTCGACATCGATGCCGAGACGCTGGCGCGGGTCGAGAGGCTGGCGGGAGACCGGAGCATGTCGGTCCCCATGGTGCTGCAGGCGGTCCTGGCGGTCCTGCTGTACCAGCTCGGCGCCGGTGAGGACGTCGCGCTCGGCTCCACCATCGCGGGCCGTCCCGACGAGGACCTCACCGAACTCGTCGGCTTCTTCGTCAACACCTGGGTCCTGCGCGTCGACCTGTCGGGGAACCCGTCGTTCGACCGGGTGCTGGAACGGGTCCGGGAGAAGGCGCTGGCCGCCTACGACAACCAGGACGCGCCGTTCGAGCGCCTGGTGGAACTGCTCAACCCCGACCGGTCCACCGCCTACCACCCGCTGTTCCAGGTCATGTTCACCTGGCAGGGCGAGGACCGGATCGACCTCGACCTGCCGGGCCTGCGGGCGACCCTGCGCGGGGTGCCGACGCCGACCGCGAAGTTCGACCTGGAGCTCAACGCCGCGACCCTGCCCGGCGGCGGGCTGCGCTGCACGCTCGAATATGCGACCGACCTGTTCGACCGGGACACCGCCGAGGGTGCCGCGGCCCGGTTCACGCGCGCGCTGCACCGGCTCGTGGCCGACCCGCGCCGTCCGATCGGCGCGCTGGACCTGCTGGAGGAGTCCGAGCGTCGCCGGCTGCTGCGCGAGTTCAACGACACCGCCCAGCCGACCCCCGGGCTGACCATCGCGGACCTGGTCGAGCGGCAGGTCACCGCCGACCCGGACGCCGTGGCGGTCGTGTTCGGGACGCGGTCGCTCACCTACGGCCGGCTCAACGCGCGCGCCAACCGGCTGGCGCGCGAGCTGGTCCGGCGCGGCGCGGGGCCCGAGCGGCTGGTCGGGCTGGCGCTGCCGCGCTCGGAGGACCTGGTCGTGGCGATGCTGGGCATCCTGAAGTCCGGTGCGGGCTACGTGCCGATCGACCCCCAGTACCCGAGCCGCCGCCTCGAAGCGGTGCTGTCCGGGGCCGGGCCGGAGCTGATCGTCACCGACGCGGCGACCGCCGGGGTGCTGCCGGACTCCGCGGTCCCGCTGCTGCGCCTGGACGCCCTCGACCTCACCAGCGGGCCGGCCGGCGACCTGACCGACGACGAGCGCGTCTGCCCGCTGCGGCACGACCACCTGGCGTACGTGATGTACACCTCCGGGACCACCGGGACCCCCAAGGGCGTGGCCATCACGCACCGCAACGTGGTCAACGGCGTGCTGCGGCTGGCGGCGTCGGTCGGGGCGCGGCCGGCGGGCCGGACGCTGGCCGGGACCTCGATCAACTTCGACGTGTCGGTGTTCGAGACGTTCACCACGCTGGCGACCGGCGGGACCGTCGAGGTCGTCGGCAACGTGCTGGAGCTGGGGGAGCGGGACGGCTGGTCCGGGACGGTGCTGAGCACCGTCCCCTCGGTGCTGTCGGAGCTGCTGGACCAGGTGTCCGGCAAGGTCACCGCCAACGTGGTCGTCCTGGCGGGCGAGGCGCTGCCCGCGTCGCTGGTGCGGCGGGTCCGCGAGGTGATGCCGGGCGCGCGGGTCGTCAACGCCTACGGGCAGAGCGAGACCTTCTACGCTTCGGCCTTCGCCGTGCCGTCCGGGGACGGCTGGGCCGGCCCCGGCAGCACGCCCGTGGGCGTTCCGCTGGGGAACATGCGCGCCTACGTGCTCGGCCCCGGCCTGGCCCCGGTGCCCGCGGGCGTGGTCGGCGAGCTGTACGTCGGCGGCGCGATCGGCCGGGGCTACCACGGCCGCGCCGGGATGACGGCGGAACGGTTCGTGGCCGATCCGTTCGGTCCGCCCGGGGCGCGGATGTACCGCACCGGCGACCTGGCCCGGTGGAACCGCGACGGCCAGCTGGAGTACGCCGGCCGCGGCGACCAGCAGCTGAAGGTGCGCGGGTTCCGGATCGAGCCCGGCGAGGTGGAGGCGGCGCTCACCGCCCATCCGGGTGTGACCCGGGCGCTCGTGGTGGCGCGTCCGGGACGCGGTTCCGGCGAGCGGCTGGTGGGCTATGTGGTTCCGGCCCGTCCCGAAGGCGGCGCCGAGGACGGAGGACCTGGCAATGGCGCGGATGGCGGGCCCGGCGTCGGCGCGGACGGGGGACCCGGCGAAGGCGCGGGCGGTGGACGGGGCGAGGTCACCGTCGACCTGTCCGCCGGGGTGGACGTCGGGGAGCTGCGCCGGTTCGTGTCCGACCGGCTCCCGGAGTACATGGTCCCCTCGGCGCTGGTGGTGCTGGACCGGCTGCCGCTGACACCGAACGGCAAACCGGACCGGTCCGCGCTCCCCGATCCGGAGTGGACCGGCGGCGCGTACCGGGCGCCCCGCACGGCCGTCGAGGAGGTCCTCGCGTCGGCGTACGCCGACGTCCTGGGCATGGAGCGGGTCGGGATCGACGACGACTTCTTCGCGGTCGGCGGCGACAGCATCCGCTCGATCCAGGTGGTGTCGCGGGCCCGCGCGCGGGGCGTCGAGATCACGCCGCGGGAGATCTTCGTCCGGCGGACCGTGGCCGGGCTGGCCGACGCGCTGGCCGACCGGCCCGGCCCGGGCGCGGAGACGCCCGCGCTGGCCGAGCTGGACGGCGGCGGGGTCGGCTGGATGCCGCTGCCGCCGATCGCCCGCTACCTGCTGGAGCTGGGCGGCGGCTACGACCGGTTCTCCATGTCCATGGCCGTGGAGCTGCCGGACGGCATCGACCGGGCCGGGCTGGTCGCCACGCTCACCGCGGTGCTGGACCGGCACGACGTCCTGCGCGCCCGCCTGGACTCCGAGGACGGCGGCGGCCTGCGGGTCGGGCCGCCCGGTTCGGTGCAGGCGGACGGGCTCGTCCACCGGGTCGCCTGCGACGGCCGGTGGGACGCGGCCTGGAAGGAGTCGGCCGCCGCGGAGCTGGACGCCGCCACCGGGCTGCTCGATCCGCGGGCCGGGGTGATGGCGCGGTTCGTGTGGTTCGACGCCGCCGCGGGCCCGGGCCGGTTGCTGATCGTCCTGCACCACCTGGTGGTGGACGGGGTGTCGTGGCGGATCCTGCTGCCCGACCTGGCCGCCGCGTGGCGGCAGGTGCGGGCGGGCCGGCGGCCCGAGCTGGAGCCGGTGGCGACCTCGGCGCGGCGCTGGGCGCACGCGCTCGTCGAAGCCGCCGCCGACGACGCGCGGACGGCCGAGCTGCCGCTGTGGCGCTCGATCGTGGACGGCCCGGACCCGCTGCTGGGATCCCGTCCCCTGGACCCGGCGGTGGACGTCCAGGCGACCGTCGAGCACCACTGGCTGAGACTCCCGGCCGGGGTCACCGAGTCGCTGCTGACGCGCCTTCCGGCGGCCTACCGGTGCGGGGCCGACACCGGCCTGCTCGCCGCGCTCGCCCTCGCCGTCACCCGCTGGCGGGGCAGGCGGGGGACCGACGAGCCGTCCACCCTGGTCCGGCTCGAAGGCCACGGGCGCGAGGAGGACGTGGTGCCCGGCGCGGACCTGTCCCGCACCGTCGGCTGGTTCACCAGCCTGTTCCCGGTGCGCCTGGACGTCGCCGGAGCGGACCTGGACGACGCGTTCGCCGGCGGCCCCGCCGCCGCGACCGTGATGAAACGGGTCAAGGAGCACTTGCGGGCCGTCCCCGACCGGGGGATCGGCTACGGGCTGCTCCGCCACCTCAACCCCGAGACGGCGGCTGTGCTGCGGAAGTACTCCGCCGGGCAGATCGCCTTCAACTACCTCGGCCGGTACACCGCCGCCGACATGCCGGAGCAGCTGCGCGGACTCGGCTGGACGCAGGCCGCCGACACGGTGGAGACCGTCGCCGACCCGGACCCGGACATGCCCGCCATGGCCGCCCTGGAGATCAACGCCCTCGTCGCCGACACCGCGGACGGGCCCCGCCTGACCGCCCGGCTCGGCTTCCCCACCGGCCTGCTGACCGGCGAGGACGTCCGGGAGCTGGGCGAGCTGTGGTGCGCCGCGCTGGAGGCGCTGGCCCGGCACGCCGAGCAGCCCGGCGCCGGCGGCCTGACGCCGTCGGACGTCCCGCTCGTGGCGGTGGACCAGGCCGAACTGGAGCGCTGGGAGGAACGCCACGGGGGCCTCGCGGACGTGTGGCCGCTGACGCCGCTCCAGTCGGGCCTGCTGTTCCACTCGTCGCTGTCGGAGTCCTCCTCCTACCACGTCCAGCTGGTGTTCCACCTGGAAGGGGAGGTCGACCCGGACCGGATGCGCGCGGCCGGACGGGCCCTGCTCGACCGCCACCCGAACCTGCGCGCCGGGTTCGCGGCGGACGCGACCGGGGACCGGGTGCAGGTCGTCCCGAAGCGGGTGGAGATCCCGTGGCGCTACGAGGACCTCGGCGGCCTCGACCCCCGGCGGCGCGAGGAGCGGCTCGGGCGGTTCCTGGCCCGCGACCGCGCCCGCGGGTTCGACCCCGCCGCGCCCCCGCTGCTGCGGATGGCGCTGCTGGCCATGGAGCCCGGCCGCGCCGAGCTGGTCTGCACCGCGCACCACGTCCTGCTCGACGGCTGGTCGATCCCGCTGCTGATGCGGGACCTGCTGCGGCTCTACGCCGCCGAGGGCGACGCCTCGGCCCTGCCACGCGTGCGCGGCTACCGGGACTTCCTCGCCTGGCGGTCGCGGCAGGACCACGCGGCGGCGGCCCGCGCCTGGGCCGAGGAACTGCGCGGGATCGACGAGCCCACCCTGCTCGTCCCGGACGCCGCCGAGCCCGGCCCGGACGCCGAGGACGTCGCCGATCTGCGCGTCCCGCTGCCGCCGGAGCTGTCCGGGGAGCTGGCGCGCCGGTCCGCCGAGCTGGGCGTCACCCTCAACACGCTGGTCCAGGGCGCCTGGGCGTTCCTGCTCGGGCGGCTCACCGGCCGGGAGGAGGTCGTGTTCGGCGCGACCGTGTCGGGCCGTCCGCCCGAGCTGAGCGGCGTGGACGCGATGGTCGGGCTGTTCGTCAACACCCTTCCGGTCCGGGTGCGCTGCCCGGCCGGAGCCTCGTTCGCCGATCTGCTGACCGATCTCCAGGACCGCCAGGCCGCGCTGCTGGACCACCACCACCACGGGCTCGCCGACATCCAGCGGGACGCCGGCCTGCCGGCGCTGTTCGACACCGTGGTGGCCTTCGAGTCGTTCCCGATCGACCACGTCGGGCTCAGCGAGGCCCACACCGCCGCGGGCGTGAGGATCACCGGGCTGACCCCGTATGCCGCGTCCCACTACCCGCTGGCGGTCGTCGCCGACGCCGACCCGCACCTCCGGCTCACCCTCCAGTACCAGCGGCACGCGCTGGACGCCGCGACCGTGACCGCCATCGGCGACCGGTTCCGGCGGGTGCTCGCGCGGCTCGCCGCCGACCCGCGCGTGCGGGTCGGCGACATCGACGTCCTCGGCTCGGACGAGCGCGAAGCGGTCCTCGGCCGGTGGATCGACACCGCGCGGACGGTCCCGGCCACCACGATCGCGGAGCTGTTCGAGGCCCAGGCGGCACGGACACCCGATGCGGTCGCCGTGGTGTTCGAGGACGTGTCGGTGTGCTACGCCGAGCTGAACCGGCGGGCCGACCGGCTCGCCCGCCGCCTGGTGGTCCTCGGGGCGGGCCCGGAGCGGGTGGTGGCCGTGCGGCTGCCCCGGTCGGTCGGACTGCTGGTCGCTCTGCTGGCGATCCAGAAGGCGGGCGCGGCCTACCTGCCGATCGATCCGGACCAGGGGAGCGAGCGCATCGCGTTCCTGTATGCCGACGCCCGGCCGTCCGTGACCGTCGCGGCTCCCGGCACGCCCGAGGACGCCGGAACCGAGCGGATCGTGCTCGACGCCTCCGGCGCGGTGGACGGCGAAACGGGCACCGACGTCCACGACACGGACGTCCACAGCGCCGACCCCGGCAGAGCGCGGGCCACGCCCGCCCATCCGGCGTACGTGCTGTACACCTCCGGATCGACGGGACGTCCCAAAGGTGTCATGGTCGAGCACAGGGCGATCGTGAACCGCCTGCTGTGGATGCGCGACCACTACGCGGTGGGCCCGGACGACCGCATCCTGCAGAAGACCCCGCTCGGCTTCGACGTGTCGGTCTGGGAACTGTTCCTGCCGTTCACCGCCGGGGCGGCGCTGGTGGTGGCGAGGCCGGACGGCCACCGCGACCCCGCCTACCTGGCGGAGCTGATCCAGCGCGCCGGGGTGACCATCACCCACTTCGTCCCGACGATGCTGCGGGACTTCCTGCGGGAACCGGCGGCGACCGGCTGCACGATCCTGCGCGCGGTCATCTGCAGCGGCGAGGAACTGCCCGGCCACCTCCGCGACGAGTACTACGCGGTGCTCGACGCGCCGCTGCACAACCTCTACGGGCCGACCGAGGCCGCGGTCGACGTCACCGCCGCCCGGTGCCCGCTCCCGGGGGAGGGGCCGGTCACCATCGGCCGTCCGGTGTGGAACACGCGCACCTACGTCCTCGACGCGCGGCTCATGCCCGTCCCGCCCGGCGTGCCGGGCGAGCTGTACCTGGCGGGCGACCAGCTCGCCCGCGGCTACACCGGCCGTCCCGGACTGACCGCGGACCGGTTCGTCGCCGACCGCCACGGCCCCCCGGGCGCGCGGATGTACCGGACCGGCGACGTGGTCCGGTGGAACCGGCGGGGGGAGATCGAGTACCTCGGCCGGACCGACCAGCAGATCAAGCTCCGGGGCCAGCGGATCGAGCCCGGCGAGATCGAGGGCGTGCTCGGCGCGCATCCCGGGGTCGCGAGGACCGCGGTGGTCGCCCGTCCGGTCGCCGCCGGCGGCGAGCAGCTGGTCGCCTACCTGGTGCCCGACCGCGAGGCGGCCGGGCCGGTGGCCAACCTGTCGCGGCTGCGCCGGGAAGGGCGGCTCGCCGACCGGGAATTGCACGAGCTGCCCAACGGCATGGTCGTCTGCGCGCGGAACCGGTCGAACACCGCGTTCCTGTACGACGAGATCTTCGTGCGCGGCGAGTACGCGCGGGCGGGGCTCGCGCTGCCGGAGTCCGCCTGCGTGGTGGACGTCGGCGGCCACGTCGGCATGTTCTCGCTGTGGGCCGGGCACCGGCGCCCGGACTGCCGGATCTACGCGTTCGAGCCGATCCCCGAACTGGCCGGCATGTTCCGGCTGAACGCGGAGCTGCACGGTCTCGACGCGGTCGTCACCGCGTGCGGGCTCGGCCGGGAGCCGGGCGAGGCGGAGTTCACCTACTACCCGGAGATGTCGCTGCTGTCCGGGCGGTTCGCCGACGAGCGCGAGGAACGCGACATGCTCCGGCAGGTCCTGCGCAACGAGCGCGCCCGCGACGGACGCGACGACGCGGCGCCCGGCAGCGGCCCGGACGGCGGCCCGGACGGCGGCGCTGGCGACGGAGCCCAGGACGGGCTGCTCGACGAGCTGCTGACCGAGCGGCTGCGCGCCGAGCAGGTCGGGGTCGAGGTGCGGACGCTCTCCCAGGAGATCCGCCGCCACGGCATCACCGCGATCGACCTGCTGAAGATCGACGCGGAGAAGAGCGAGCTGGACGTCCTGCTCGGCATCGAGCCCGCGCACTGGCCGATCATCCGGCAGGTCGTGGTGGAGGTGCACGACATCGACGGCCGCCTCGGCGTCGTCGTCGAGCTGCTGGAGGACCGGGGACTGCGCGTCACCGTCGAGGCCGCCGACGACCTGGCGGGCACCGGGATGTACTCCGTGCACGCCCGCCGCCCCGAGGCGGCGGTGTCCCAGGATGCCGTGCAGCCCGGTAAAGCTGACGGCGAGCGGTGGCGTCACAACCCCCGGGACTTCGTGGACCGGGTGCGCGACCATGCGGCGGAGCGCCTGCCGCACTACATGGTCCCGATGGCGTTCGTGGTGCTCGACGCGCTACCGGTGAACGCGAACGGCAAACTCGACCGTCGCGCGCTGCCCGCGCCCGAAGCCGCCGGCGGCGAACGCGGGTTCCGCGGTCCGCGCACGCCGCGCGAGGAGGCGCTCTGCCGGCTGTTCGCCGAGGTGCTCGGGGTGGAGCGCGTCGGCGTCGACGATCCCTTCGGCGCGCTGGGCGGGCACTCGCTACTCGCCACCCGCCTGGTCGGCCGGATCCGCGCGGAGCTCGGCGTGGAGGTCCCGATCCGCGCGGTGTTCGACGCGCCGACCGTCGCGGAGCTGGCGCGCCACCTGCCCGCCGCGCCGTCCGGACGCCCGGTCATGCGCCGGGCCGCGACGCGCCCGGAGAGCGTCCCGCTGTCGTTCGCCCAGCGGCGGCTGTGGTTCGCGGCGCGCTTCGAGGGCCCGTCCGCCACCTACAACCTGCCGGTCGTGCTGCGGCTGACCGGCCGGCTGGACGTCCCGGCCCTCCGGTCGGCGCTGCGCGACCTGGTGGCCCGGCACGAGAGCCTGCGCACGGTGGTCGCCGAGGACGAGGATGGCGTCCCGTTCCAGCGGATCCTGCCGATGGAACAGGTGTCGTTGGAAATCCCCGTGGCCGACGTCTCCCCGGCCGACGTGCCGGCCGCGGTGGCCGAGGGCGCCGCCCACCGCTTCGACCTGGCGGCGGAGATACCGGTGCGGGCGCGGCTCCTGCGCGAGGACGAGGAGCACCACGTCCTCCTGCTGCTGATCCACCACATCGCCGGGGACGGCGAGTCCATCACGCCGCTGATGCGCGACCTGGGCGCGGCCTACGCCGCCCGGCGGCGCGGCTCGCCGCCGGACTGGCCGGAGCTGCCGGTGCAGTACGCCGACTACGCGCTCTGGCAGCGGGAGCTGCTCGGCGAGGCGGACGATCCGGACAGCGTGCTCGCCGCCCAGCTCGCCTACTGGCGGGACGAGCTCGCCGGTCTCCCGCAGCCGATGCCGCTGCCGTCCGACCGCCCCCGTCCGCCGGTGGCCGGTCACCACGGTGACCTGGTGGACCTCGCCCTCGATCCCGAGCTGGTGGCCGCGATCGGGGAACTGGCCGCCTCGCAAGGCGCGACGGTGCCTATGGTGCTCCAAGCGGCACTCGTGCTGATGCTGCGCGAGGCCGGCGGCGGCGACGACCTCGCGATCGGCTCGCCGATCGCCGGACGCACCGACGACTCCCTGGCCGAGCTGGTCGGGTTCTTCGTCAACACCTGGGTGCTCCGGGTCCGGATGTCCGGCGAGCCCACCTTCGCCCGGGTGCTCCACCAGGTGCGGGACCGCGCGCTGGCCGCCTACGACCGCCAGGACGTCCCGTTCGAGCGCCTGGTGGAACTGCTCAACCCCGAGCGCTCCACGGCCTACCACCCCCTCTTCCAGGTCATGTTCGCCTGGCAGCACGGTGCGCCCGAGACCTTCGACATGGACGGTCTGCACGCGTCCCTGAAGACGGTCGCCACCCACACGTCCAAGCTCGACCTGACGTTCCTCCTGGCCGACGTCCCGGAGCGCGGCGTGGTGGGCGGCATCGAGTACGCCACCGACCTGTTCGACCGGTCCACGGTGGAGGACCTGGCGGACCGGTTCGTCCAGACGCTGCGCGGGGCCGTGAACGACCCAGACGCGCCGATCGGCCCGCCGCAGGTCGCGACGCATGCCGTGGCCACCGACCGGGAGGGCGCGACGATCCGCGGGCTCCGGACCGAACTGGCCGAGGTGGAGGCGGCACTGACCGAGCACTCCGGTGTCGCGCGCGCGGCGGTGGTCGTGCACGAGGGGCATGGCAGCCGGAGGCTGGTCGCCTACCTGGAGCCGGAAGGGCCGGCGCACACCGAGTCCACCCTGTCCTTCACCGGCGGTGTCGCGGCGCCCGAGCTGCGCGACTTCCTCTCCGCACGGCTGCCCGCGCACGCCGTGCCGTCGGCGTTCGTGTTCCTGGCCCGGCTGCCCGAGGCGCCGGACGGGACGGTCGACCGCGCCGCGCTCCCCGAGCCGCCGGCCGCGGGCGCCGAGTACCGGGCCCCGCGCACGGAGGCGGAGACGGCGCTCGCCGCGGTCCTCGCCGAGGTCCTCGGGCTGGAACGCGTCGGGATCGACGACGACTACTTCCTTCTGGGCGGTGACAGCATCCGCTCGCTCCAGGTCGTCTCGCGGGCGCTGGCCCGAGGCGTCGAGATCACGCCGCGCGACATCTTCGAGTTGCGGACGGTCGCCCAGCTGGCCGCGAAGGCCCGGGACCGGTCCGGCCAGGCCGCGGCCGAGCGGAAGGCCCCCCGGCCGGAACCGGGCGGCGACCAGGACTGGATGCCGCTGCCGCCCATGGCGCGGCACCTGCTGGAACAGGCCGGTCCGGCGCGCCGGAACATCGACCGGTTCGCGATGGCGACCATGGTGGACCTCCCGGACGGCATCGACGACGCCGGCCTGGTCGCCACGCTCGCGGCGATCGTGGACCATCACGACCTGCTGCGCGCCCGCCTGGAGGCAGACGGCCTGCGAGTGGCGCCACCGGGATCGGTGGACGTCCGGACGCTGCTCCGCAACGCCGCCGGGACAGCCCCCTCCGATCCGCAGCGGGAGCTGGATGCCGCAGTCGGCCGCCTGGACCCGTCCGCCGGAGTGATGGCGCAGTTCGTCCGGCTCGAACGCGACCGGCTCGAACGCGACCGGCTCGGAAGCGACCGGCTTCTGATCGTCCTGCACCACCTGGTCGTGGACGGGGTGTCGTGGCGCATCCTGCTGCCCGACCTCGCCGCCGCCTGGCAGGCCGTCCGGACGGGGGCCGACCCCCGGCCCGCTCCCGTCCCCAGGTCCTTCCGGCATTGGGCGCACGCGCTGCGCGACGAGGCGGTCTCGCCCGGCCGCGTCGCGGAACTGCCGATGTGGCGGTCCATGCTGGACGGCGCGGACCCGCTGGTCGGCGCGCGGCCGCTCGACCCCGCCCTCGACGTGCAGGCCACCCTCGACACCGTCGAGACCCGGCTCGCGCCCGACGCCACGCAAGCCCTGCTGGCGCGGCTTCCGGCGGCCTACCGCTGCGGGGTGGCCGAGGGGCTGCTCGCCGGGCTGGCCCTGGCGATCGCACGTTGGCGGCGGGCGCGCGGAGTGGACGAGCCGTCCGTCCTGCTGCGGCTCGAAGGCCACGGCCGCGAGGACGCGCCGCTGCCGGGAGCCGACCTGTCCCGCACGATCGGCTGGTTCACCAGCGTGTTCCCCTTCCGAGTCGAGGTCCCGACCAGGGGACCTGGGGTGGGGGAGCTGGTCAAGGCGGTCAAGGAGCGGCTGCGCGGCCTTCCCGACAAGGGCCTGGGATACGGGCTGCTGCGCTACCTGAACGACGAGGCGCGCGCCGAGCTGTCGGTCCGTCCGGCCGGCCAGGTGACCTTCAACTACCTCGGCCGGTTCTCGGCGGCCGACATGCCCGAGACCCTCCGGGGCCTGGGGTGGAGCGAGTCGGCCGACGCCGCCGACCTGGCAGTGCGGTTCGACCCCGACCTGCCGGTGACGTCGGCACTGGAGGTCAACGCGTTCGTCTCCGACACCGCGGACGGCCCGCGGCTCAGCGCCCGGTTCGGGTTCCCGTCCGGCGTGCTGGCGCAGGCGGAGGTCACCGAGCTGGCCGACCTGTGGTGCGCCGCGCTGGAGGAGATCGCGCAGCACGTCGCCGCGCCGGAGGCAGGCGGGCTCACCCCGTCGGACGTGCCGCTGGTCGACGTCCGGCAGAACGAGATCGAGGCGTGGGAGCGGCGCTACCTGGGACTCGCGGACGTCTGGCCGCCGACCCCGCTCCAGTTGGGCCTGCTGTTCCAGTCGATGCTGACCGGCGCCGGCCGGGACCCGTACCACATGCAGCTGGTCCTCCACCTGAGCGGCAAGGTCGATCCCGAGCGGATGCGCGCCGCGGGACAGGCCCTGCTGGACCGGCACGCCGCCCTGCGCGCGGCGTTCGTCGGTGCGGCGTCCGGCCGCTGGGTCCAGCTGGTCGTGGACGGGCTCGTCCTGCCGTGGCAGGTGATCGACCTGCGCGCCCTGGACGAGGACGGCCGGGCCGCGGAGCTGGAACGGGCGCTGGCCGCCGACCGGGACGAGCCCTTCGACCCGGCGGTCCCGCCGATGCTGCGGTTGGCGCTGGTCCTGACCGGCGAGGAGAGCGCCGAACTCGTCCTGACCGCGCACCACCTGCTGTTCGACGGATGGTCGCTGCCCCTGCTGACGCGGGACCTGATGCAGCTGTACGGAGCGGACGACGACGGCGGCGGCCCGTCGGCGCTGCCACGGGCGGCCCGCTACAAGGACTTCCTCGGTTGGCTGTCGGGGCGGGACTCGGACGAGTCCGCGCGCGCCTGGGCGGACGAGCTTGACGGCGTGGACGAACCCACCCTCATCGCCCCCGGCGCCGGACCGGAGACCGACCCGGACGACGTCACCGTGCTCGACGTCCCGCTCCCACCGGAGGTGGCCGCCGGCCTGCCCCGGCGCGCGGCCGAGCTCGGCATCACGCTCAGCACCTTGGTCCAGGGCTGCTGGGGCATCGTCCTGGGCGCCCTGACCGGACGGCAGGACGTGCTGTTCGGCACGACGGTGTCCGGCCGTCCGCCGGAGCTTGCGGACGCGGAGTCCATGGTCGGCATGTTCGTCAACACCGTCCCGATGCGGGTGCGGTGCACGCCGTGGAGCACCCTCGGCGGCGTGCTGGCCGACCTCCAGCGACGCCAGAGCGCGCTGCTGGAGCACCACCACCACGGGCTCACCGAGATCCAGCGGTCCACCGGGCTTCCCGTCCTGTTCGACACGGCGGCGGTGTTCGAGTCGTTCCCGATCGACACCGCCGGGATCGGCGCGGCGAACTCCGCCGCCGGGATCTCGGTCACCGGGGTCAGCGCGCTCACCGCCACCCACTACCCGCTCGGCATGGCGGCCGCCGCCGCGCCCCACCTCCAGGTCACCGTCCAGTACCGCGAGACCGCGCTCGACGGCACGGTCGCGGCCCGCTCTGCCGCACTCCTGGAACGGGTGCTGCGGCAGGTGGCCGACGATCCGGAGGTGCCGGTCGGCACTCTGGACGTCCCGGACGACCCGGAGCGGGAGCGCGCCCTGGCCCATCTCGACGCCACGGCCGAGCCGGCGCCGCAGGGGACCATCGCCGAGCTGTTCACGGCCCAGGCGACCGCGACCCCCGATGCCGTCGCGGTGGTGTTCGGCGGAAGCGAGCTGACCTACAAGGATCTCGACGTCCGGTCGGACCGGCTGGCGGGCGAGCTGGTCCGCCGCGGCGCGCGGCCGGAGACCGTGGTGGCGGTGGCGGTGCGGCGGTCCCCGGACCTGGTGGTCGCGCTGCTCGCCGTGGCCAAGGCGGGCGCGGCGTACCTTCCGGTCGACCACTCCTATCCGGCGGAGCGGATCGACTACATGGTCTCGGACTCCGGGGCCGGGTTGGCGATCGCGGACGCGGACGGCGCCGAGGTGCTGTCCGCGTGCCCGGCGCTGTCCGCGTGCGCGGTGCCGATGCTGCGGGTGGACGAGCCGCTGCCCGCTTCCGACGAGCCGCCCGCCGGGCGCGCCACGATCGGGCCCGCCGCGGACCTGGACGGCCTGGCCTACGTCCTGTACACCTCCGGCTCGACCGGACGGCCCAAGGGCGTCGCGGTCACCCACCGCGGGGTGGGCGCGCTGGCCGCCGCGCACGCCCGGCGGCTCGGCGTCACCGCCGGGTCGCGGATGCTGCAGCTGGCCTCGCCGAGCTTCGACGTGTCGCTCTGCGAGCTGTTCACCGCGCTCTTCTCGGGCGCCGGCGTGGTCATGGCCGACAGCGCCGACCTGGTGCCCGGGCCCGTGCTGGCCCGGACGATCACCGAGGCGCGGACCACCCACGCCATGATCCCGCCGCCGGTGCTGGAGCTGCTGGACCCCGCGTCGCTGCCCACCGTGCGGACGCTGGTGACCGGCGGCGAGGCGGTCCCGGCGGAGACGGTCGCCGCGTGGGCGCCCGGCCGCCGGATGGTGAACGTCTACGGGCAGACGGAGACGACCGCCGCCGCCACCATGAGCGCGCCGCTCGGCGCTGACGCCGGCGCCGCGCCGATCGGGCGGACGATCCCGGGCCTCCGGCTGCTGGTGCTCGACGGCGCGCTGCGTCCGGTGCCTCCCGGCGTCGCCGGGGAGCTGTACGTCGCCGGGGCCGGGGTCGCGCGCGGCTACGTGGGCCGCGCGGACCTCACCGCGCAGCGCTTCGTGGCCTGCCCGGCGGGGCCGCCCGGCGCGCGCATGTACCGGACCGGCGACCTCGTCCGGCTCACCCCGGAGGGCGACCTGGTGTTCCACGGCCGCACCGACGACCAGGTCAAGGTCCGCGGGTTCCGGATCGAGCCGGGGGAGGTCGAGAGCCGCCTGCTGGAGCACCCGGCGGTCGGCCGGGCGGCGGTGTTCGTGGACGACCGGCTCGGCGACCCGCGCCTGGTCGGCTACGTGGTCCCCGCCGGGGACGCCGCGTCCGCGCCGGACGGCGGCCTGGTCGGGGCGCTCCGCCGGCACCTGCGCGAGCGCCTGCCCGAGCACATGATGCCCGCCGCGCTGACACCGGTGGACGCGATCCCGCTGACGCCGAGCGCGAAGGTCGACCGGCGTGCCCTGCCGCTCCCGGACCTGTCGGGGGCCGCGGCCGGACGCGCGCCGCGCACGGCGCGCGAGCGCATCCTGTGCGGGCTGTTCGCCGAGGTGCTCGGGCTCGACCGGGTCGGGGCCGACGACGACTTCTTCGCCCTGGGCGGGGACTCCCTGCTGGCCGCCCGGATCGTCAACCGGGTGCGCACGGTCCTCGGCGTCGAGGTGCCGATGCGGACGGTGTTCCAGGCCCCGACCGTCGCCGGGCTCGCCGCGCGTCTGGCAGCGGGCGCCGACGACCAGGCCGGGGCCGCCGACCAGGCCGGGGCCGCCGACGACCGGGCCGGGGCCGACGACCGGGCCGGGGCTGAGGACCCGTTCGGGCCGGTGCTGACTCTCAGGGCCGGAGGCGAACGGGAGCCGCTGTGGTGGATCCACCCGGGCGGCGGGCTCTGCTGGCCGTACCTGGGACTCGCCGGGTCCTTGCCCGCGGACCGGCCCGTCTACGGCGTCCAGGCCAAGGGGTTCGACGGCTCGGCCCCGCTGCCCGCGTCCATCGGGGAGATGGTCGCCGACTACGTCGCCGAGATCCTGCGCGTCCAGCCCGAAGGGCCGTTCCACCTGCTCGGGCTCTCCGGCGGCGGCACCCTGGCGCACGCGGTGGCCGCCGAACTCCAGCGCCTCGGGAACGAGGTGGGCCTGCTGGCGCTGCTGGACAGCGTTCCCGGCGGACGCCTCGCCGAGGAGCGTCCGCCCACCGAGGCGGAGATCCGCGACTACTTCGCCGCGCACCTCACCGACGCCGCCGGCTCCGGCGACTACAGCGCCTTCGTGGACGGCGCCGTAGCGGTGATCACCAACTACACGCGCCTCGCGCCCGGCTTCGACTCGCCGGTCTTCCGCGGCGACGCGCTGCTCTTCGACGCGGTGCCCAAGCCCGGGGGGTCGTTCGCCGGGCTGTGGCGCCCGCACGTGGAGGGGACCCTGCACCAGCACGACATCCAGTCCGCGCACGGGGACCTGCACCTCCCCGGACCCGCCGCCGAGATCTGCCGGATCGTCGGGCGGCACCTCGCCGCCGGCGGCGCGACGCCGTGGTCGTGAGAGGCACCGAGAACAACAGGCCGTCACCGAGGGAGTGCTCGAATGGACGAGAGTGAACTGTACGACGTGGTGGGCATCGGGTTCGGCCCCTCCAACCTCTCGCTGGCGATCGCGCTGGAGGAGAGCGAGGAACCGCTCAGCGCCCTGTTCCTCGAGCGGCAGCCCGCGCTCGGCTGGCACCGCGGGATGCTGGTCCCCTCGGCGAAGATGCAGGTCTCCTTCCTGAAGGACCTGGTCACCTTCCGCAACCCCGTGTCGCCGTTCAGCTTCGTCTCCTACCTGCACGAGCGGGGACGGCTGGTCCGGTTCGTGAACAACCAGGACTTCTTCCCGACCCGGCGGGAGTTCCACGACTACCTCGAATGGGCGGCGGCGAGGGTCGCGCACCGGGTCGACTACGGCGCGGAGGTGACCGCCGTGCGGGCCGTCCCGGACCGGCGGCCGGGGCCGGTGGACCGCCTGCGCGTCGAGGTGCGCGACCCCCGGGCCCCGGGCGGGACGCGGTCGGTGGACGCCCGCAACCTGGTCATCTCCACGGGCCTGGTGCCGCGGATGCCCGCGGGGATGGAACCCGACGAGTCCGTCTTCCACGCCGCGGAGTTCCTCCACCGCTTCCGCCGGCTGGACCCCCGCTCGCTGCGGCGGGTGGCCGTCGCCGGAGCGGGGCAGAGCGCCGCCGAGGTCGTCAAGTTCCTGTACGACGCGCTGCCGGAGGCGACCGTCTACGCGATCCTGCCGTCCTACGGCTACACCGTCGCCGACGACACCCCCTTCGCCAACCAGGTGTTCGACCCGGCGGCGGTCGACGACTACTACCACGGCTCCGCCGAGGCGCGGACCGCGTTCTGGCGGTACCACGCGGGCACCAACTACTCGGTCGTCGACGGCGACGTGGCCAAGGAGCTTTACCGGCGCGCCTACGACGACGAGCTGTCCGGGACCGGACGGCTGCGCTTCCTCAACCTGTCCCGCGTCACCCACGCCAAGTCCGTCGCGGGGGAGACCCGCGTCACCGTGCACTCGACCGCCTCCGACAGGTCCCGGGACCTGGACGTCGACCTGCTGGTCTGCGCTACCGGATACGACCCGATGGACCCCGGCCGGGTCCTCGGCGAGCTGGCCGGACGCTGCGCCCGCGACGCCGCCGGGCGGCTGCGGGTCGAGCGGGACTACCGGGTGGTCACCGGCGACGACGTCCGCTGCGGGATCTACCTGCAGGGCGGGACCGAGGACACGCACGGGCTGTCGTCGTCGCTGCTGTCGAACCTGGCGACCCGCAGCGGCGAGATCGTCGGATCCATCGCGGCCCGCGCGGCCGCCGAGAAGCGGAACGGAGTCCGCGTATGAGCACCAACCCGTTCGATGCCGAGGACGGCGAGTTCTACGTCCTGGTGAACGACGAGGACCAGCACTCCCTGTGGCCGACCTTCGCCTCCGTCCCGGACGGCTGGCGGGTCGCCTACGGCGGGGCCGACCGGGCCGCGTGCCTGGAGCACATCGAGCGGAACTGGACCGACATGCGGCCGCGCAGCCTGCGCGAGGCGATGGCCGCCGACCTTGAGGAGGCCAAGTGACCGAGCGGAACCCCGACCACGTCGTCATCGTCGGAGGCGGCACCGCGGGCTGGATGACCGCCGCGTACCTGAAGGCGGCGTTCGCCGACCGGCTGCGGATCACCCTCGTCGAGTCCGGCAGGATCGGCACCATCGGGGTCGGCGAGGCGACCTTCAGCGACATCCGCCACTTCTTCGAGTTCCTCGACCTGCGCGAGGAGGAGTGGATGCCGTTCTGCAACGCGACCTACAAGCTCGGCGTCCGGTTCGAGGACTGGCGGCGTCCGGGGCACTACTTCTACCACCCGTTCGAGCAGATCCGGTCGGTCGGCGGGTTCCCGCTGGCGGACTGGTGGCTCCAGGACGGCCCGGGCGACCGGTTCGACCAGGACTGCTTCGTGATGCCGTCCCTGTGCGATGCCGGCCGCAGCCCCCGGCACCTGGACGGCACGCTGGTCAACCGCGAGCCGAACGCCGCGGAGGAGCCCGTCGGGCTGACCATGTCCGAACACCAGGGCAAGACGCAGTTCCCCTACGCCTACCACTTCGAGGCGGCGCTGCTCGCGAAGTTCCTCACCGGTTACGCGGTGGACCGCGGCGTGCGCCACATCATCGACGAGGTGCGGGACGTGCGGCTCGACGAGCGCGGCTGGATCGACCACGTCGTCACCGCCGAGCACGGGGAGCTGCACGGCGACCTGTTCGTGGACTGCACCGGGTTCCGCGGCCTGCTGCTGAACAAGGCGCTTGAGGTCCCGTTCATCTCCTACCAGGACACCCTGCCCAACGACAGCGCGGTGGCGCTGCAGGTGCCGCTCGACATGGCGAAGACCGCCATGCGCCCGTGCACCGTCGCCACGGCACAGGAGGCGGGCTGGATCTGGACGATCCCGCTGTTCAGCCGGATCGGCACCGGCTACGTCTACGCGCGCGACTACATCTCGCCGGAGGAGGCCGAACGCACCCTGCGCGAGTTCGTCGGCCCGGAAGCGGCCGACGCCGAGGCCAACCACATCCGCATGCGGATCGGCCGCAGCGGGCAGTCGTGGAAGAACAACTGCGTCGCGATCGGGCTGGCCAGCGGGTTCGTCGAGCCGCTGGAGTCGACCGGGATCTTCTTCATCCACCATGCGATCGAGCAGCTGGTGAAGTACTTCCCCGGCCCCGACTGGGACCCGAGGGCGCGCGAGCGGTACAACGACGCCGTCGCGCACGTGATGGACGGCGTGCGCGAGTTCCTCGTCCTGCACTACCAGGGCGCGGCGCGCGCGGACACCCAGTACTGGCGCGACACCAAGACCCGGGTCGTCCCGGACGCGCTGGCCGGGCGGCTGGAGCGCTGGAAGGCGGGGCTGCCCGACAGCGAGACGATCTTCCCGTACTACCACGGGCTGCCGCCGTACTCCTACATGTGCATCCTGCTCGGGACCGGCGCGATCCGGCCCCGCCCGTCGCCGGCGCTCGCGCTGTCGGACCCGGCCGCCGCGGCCAAGGAGTTCGGCGCCATCCGCGACCGGGCCGCCCGGTTGGCGGACACCCTGCCCACGCACCACGAGTACCTCGCCGCCATGCGTGATCGAGATGCCTGACGAGCACCTGGCCTCGCTGCCCGGGCCGGCCCGGCCGGCCGAGCCTCCCGGCCCGGCCGGCGGGCTCGCCCGGCCGGCCGGCCCGGGCGGCCGCGAGGGCTTCCGGGCGATGATGCGCGGGTTCCCTACCGGCGTCGCGATCGTCACCGCGCTGGACCTCGCCGGCCGGCCCTGGGGCATGACCTGCTCGTCGGTGTGCAGCGTGACGATGGACCCGCCCACGCTGCTGGTCTGCCTGCGGAGCGGGAGCCCGACGCTGGACGCGGTCGTCCGCCGGGGCGAGTTCGCCGTCAACCTGCTGGACGACGGCGCCCAGGCCACCGCGGAGCTGTTCGCGTCCGGCGACCCGCACCGGTTCGACCGGGTCGGGTGGCACCTGGGGGACGGCGCGGCGGGCCCGCACCTGCCCGAGGACGCGCACGCGGTCGCCGACTGCCGGGCGGGCATGCGCCTTCCGGTCGGCGACCACGTCGTGGTGTTCGGTGAGGTCCGCGAGGTCGTCAACCGGACCGGCCGCCGGCCGCTGCTCTACGGTCTGCGGCGCTACAGCGCCTGGCCGCACCCGTGACCGCTGAGGGCGCGGGCCGGGCGGCGAGGACGGTGCGCTGCTTGGGACCGGCCAGCGGGACCTCGGCGCCCTCGTCCCGGACCTCGACGGCCCCAGAATCCGGTACTCCATCTCGTCCCTCGTCACGCCGGCCGCGCGGCGGGGGCCGCCTCGATCACGCTGTAGGACGGCAGGCCCCCGACGGTCGGCACGTCGGTCACGGCGGTGAGCGCGAAGCCCGCCGCCGCGAGCAGCGCGCGGTACTCCTCGGCCGTACGCTCGCGGCCGCCGCTGTGGACCATGGTGTTCAGATCGGTCATCCCGTAGGTGGCCGAGTCGCCGGGGGTGAGGACCGGCGGCATGACCGTCTCCACCACCAGCAGCACGGCGTCTGCCGCCAGGGCCGTCCGGCAGCCGCGCAGGAGGGCGGTCGCCGCGTCGTCGTCGCGGTCGTGGAGGAGGTGGTTGAGCAGGTAGGCGTCGGCTCCGCGCCCCGGCGGCTCGTCGGGAGCGCGGGCGGCGAGCTCGCAGCGGTCTTCGGTACCGGCCGCCTCCATGGTCGCCCGAACGCGGTCGAACGACTCCGGGACGTCGTGCAGGACGCCCTTCAAGCCGGGGTTGGCGGAGAGGATCTCCGCGAGCAGGACGCCCTCGTCACCGCCCAGGTCGGCGAGCGTTCCGAAGCGGGTGAAGTCGTAGACCTCGGCGATCCCGGCCGCGAACTCGCGGCCGGCGCGGGCCATGGCGGCGCGGTAGCGCGCCGCCGTCTCCGGGTCCCGCAGCGCCGCCTGGTGGGCCGTCAGCCCGGTGGCGGGGTCGCGGGGCGCTCGCCCGTCGCGGACGGAGCGTGCGAGCGAACCCCAGGCCCGCCACAGCTCCGGCGTCACCGACAGCAGCAGATCGTCGCGGACCGAACCGGGCGCGTCGGACCGCAGCAGCCCGCCGGTCTCGGTGAGCCCGAAGCGGTCGGCGCCGAACTGCTCGACCACGCCGAGCCCGACCAGGGCGCGGAGGAGCCTGCGCAGCGTCCGGACCTCGGTCGCGGTCCGCCCGGCGACGTCCGCGCAGTCGAGAGGGCCGTCCGCCAGGGCGTCCGCGACACCCAGCTCGGCGGTGGCATAGAGGATCTGGGCTGGGATGTGGCCGTACATCATCTGGTGCAGCGACTGCGCGTCCATGAAGACGTGCTCCTCTTCGATGTCACACGGTGTGGAGGGGGAGCTTGCGGACGCCGACCATGTCGGGCGTCTCGAAGAAGACGGGCGGGTCGTCCGGGACGGCGCGCAGCGCGGGGAAGCGGTCCAGCAGGCCGTTGAGGGCGTACCGCGCCTCGATCCGGGCCAGCCCCGCGCCGATGCAGAAGTGGATCCCGCCGCCGAACCCGAAATGCGGGTTGGGGTCGCGGCCGGGATCGAAGACCTCGGGGGCCGCGAAGACGCTCGGGTCGCGGTTGGCCGCGCCGAGCCAGAGGAACACCAGCTGGTCCTTCGGAATCCGCTGCCCGGCGATCTCGCAGTCGGCGTTGGTCGCCCGGGTCAGGACCGCCGCCGGCGGCAGCACCCGCAGCGCCTCCTCGACCGCGCCCGGCACCAGCGAGCGGTCCGCGCGCACCCGCGCGGCCTGCTCGGGATCGGCGTCCAGGCACAGCACGGTGTTGCCGAGGATCATCGAGGTGGTGATGTGGCCGGTGATCAGCAGGATGTTGGCGATGTTCACCGCCTCGTTGTCGGTGAGCCGCCGGCCGCCGGCCTCCGCCAGGGCCAGCTCGGTGAGCAGGTCCTCCCGGGGGTGGCGGCGCCGCTCGGCGAGGTGCCCGGCCAGGTACGACAGCAGCGGGCGCATCCGCTCGGTGCCCTCACGGATGTCGTTCCCGCCCTCCTCCTCGTCGAGCGCGGAGAAGCCGCTGAAGCTCTCGATGACGTCGTCCGCCCACCCGCGGAACATCTCCCGGTCGGACGGCGGGACGCCGAGCAGCTCGGCGATGACGATCACCGGCAGGGGGTAGGCCAGGTCGGCGACGGCCTCGATCTCGGACCGGCCGTCCATCGCGTCCAGCAGCTCGCCGGTGAGCGCCGCGACCCGCTCCTCCAGGGCGGCCAGGCGCCGCGGGGTGAAGGCCGGGCTGAGCAGCCTGCGGTAGTCGCGGTGGGCGGGCGGGTCCATCTGGGACAGGTCGCCTTCCAGCAGCGCCGCCTCTACGGTCACCGGGAGCAGCCGAGCGGTGTTGGACGAGAACGTCTCGTGGTCATTGAGCATGCGCCGGCACTCGGCGTGGCCGTAGACGTTCCAGAGCCCCTGCTCCTCGTCGAATTGCACCGGCGCGTCCGGCCGCTTCCCGCGCAGCCAGCCGTGGTCCGGGTGGACGTTCCATTTGTGCACTACCGATGTCATGGCCTCTCCTGTCCCTGGAGCCCGTCCGGTGTCCCTGGAGCCTGGTTCCGGTGTCCGTGGAGCCTGGTCCGGGCGGGTCATGCGACCAGGACGGGCAGCCCGTCCACGCCGCCCGCGTCGGCGATCCGGTAGAAGGTCGGCGGGTTGTCGGGGTCGGTGCGCAGCCCCGGAAGCCGGTCCAGCAGGATGTCCACCGCGGCGCGGCCCTGCATCCGGGCCAGCCTCCTGCCGATGCAGAAGTGGACGCCGCGGCCGAACCCCAGGTGCGCGTTCGGCGTCCGTCCCGCGTCGAGCCGGTGCGGGTTCTCGAACTGGCGCTCGTCGTGGTTGGCCGCACCGGTCCACACCATGACGACCTGGTCCTTGGGGATGACGGTGCCGGCCACCTCCACATCGACGTTGGTGCACCGCCCGACCGCCGCGATCGGGGAGAAGAACCGCAGGCACTCCTCGACCAGGCTCGGCACCAGCGAGCGGTCCGCGCGCACCCGCTCCGCCTGGTCGGGGAAGGCGTCCAGGCACAGCATCGTGTTGCCGATCAGGATGGACGTGGTGTGGTGCCCGTTGATCAGCAGCCGGTTGCAGATGTTGAAGACCTCCGAGTCGGTCAGCCGCTCGCCCTCCACCTCCGCGTGCACCAGGTGGCTGATGAGGTCCTCGCGCGGCGTCCGGCGGCGCTCGGCGGCGAGCCCGCCCCAGTAGTCGCGCATCTCGTAGAGCAGGGCGAACCCGGCCTTCAGCGCCTCCTCCTGGTCCAGCACGGCCTCGGGCGGCTCGAAGTCGCCCGTGTCGTCCAGCATCCGGTGCATCCACGCGTGGAACAGGTGCAGGTCCGAGCGGGGGATGCCGAGCAGCTCGCCGATCACGGTCAGCGGCAGCGGCGTGGCGAAGTCCTTGACCAGGTCGAACCGGTCCCGGTCCGCCAGGTCGTCCACCAGCTCGTGGATGAGCCGGATGACCCGCGGTTCGAGGGACGTCATCAGGTCCGGCAGGAACGCGTGGTCGGCCAGCCCGCGCACCTTGCGGTGCTGCGGCGGGTCCATCTGGGCGAAGTCGCCTGCGCAGATGTCCGGGTCGAGGTCGATGGGGTCCAGCCGCCCGGCGTCGTTGGAGAAGACCTTCGGGTTGGTGAGCGCCTCGACGGCCTCCGGGTAGCCGTAGATGTTCCACATCTTGAGCTCGTCGTCGTAGTCGACGACCTTCTCGGGGCGACCCCCCTTGATCCAGACGTGGTGGGGATGGACGTTCCACTCGTCAACGCGCATGACCGGGTCGGTTCCTTCCATGGGATGCGGTCGCGGACTCGTCGGCCGGGTTACGCGGCGGAGGTCGGTCCCCGCCGCCGTCGCGGGCGGGCGCGTCCCCGGCGGACGCGTCCCGCTTCTCGCCGACGAACCGGATGAACCGGTCGGCGGTCGAGTGGGTGTAGAAGTCGCGCGGGGTGACGGCGGGCAGCCCGCGCTCGCGCATCGCGGTGAGGACGCGGATCACCAGCAGCGAGTTGCCGCCCAGCTCGAAGAAGTTGTCGCTCGCGGTCACCTCGGTCCGCAGCTGCCGCCGCCAGATGTCCAGGATCTCCGCGGCCAGCCCGTCGGGCTCGGCCCCATCCTCCGGCGGGGGAGCGGCGTCGGGAACGGGCCCGGCCGAGTGCGGACGGGCCAGGGCGGTCGGCGCGGGGAGCCGGGCCGTGTCGGGCTTCCCGTTGGGGGTGAGCGGGATCTCGGGGACCGCGGTGAGCGTGGCCGGGACCATGTACGGGGGCAGGATGCGGCGCGCCTCGTCGAGGACGGCCCGTGTGACGTCGAGGACGGCCGGGGCGCCGTCCGGCCGGTCGAGCACCACGTACCCGTCGAGCCGCTGCTCGGCCGCGTCCCCCTCCGCCGCGCCGACCACCACGAGCGCGGCGCGCACGGCGGGGTGGGCGGCCAGCACGGACCTGATCTCGTCCAGCTCGACGCGGTGGCCGCGGATCTTCACCTGGTCGTCCAGCCGGCCGAGGTGGTCGAGGCGCCCGTCCGGCCGGAGCCGTCCCCGGTCCCCGCTGCGGTAGCGCCGCACCCCGGTGCCGGGCTCGACGGCGAAGCGCCGCGCCGTCAGGCCGGGACGCCGCAGGTAGCCGCTGGCCACGCCCGCGCCCGCGACGTGGATCTCACCGGCGGCTCCCGGCGGCAGCACCCGGCCCCGCGTGTCGCGCACCGAGACCGACCACCCCGGCAGCGGACGGCCGACCGAGCGGGACCCGGCCGCCACGTCCGCCGGGGTGACCGTCTGCGCGGTCACGTGCACCGTCGTCTCGGTGATGCCGAACATGTTCACCACGCGGCAGCGGCTGGGGGAGTACCGCGCGAACCAGGGGGTGAGCAGGTTGACGTCCAGCGGTTCGCCACCGAAGACCAGCAGCCGTACCGACAGCGCCGCGTGCGCCGTCCGGTCCGCGCCGGCCGTCCGGACCGCGTGCGCCGTCTGATCCGCGCGCACGAGCTGGGAGAACGCCGAGGGGGTCTGGTTGAGCACGGTGACCTTCCGTTCCGCCAGGAGCCGGTGGAACGCGTCGGGGTCGCGTGCGGTCCAGTACGGGACGACGACGAGCCGCCCGCCGGTCAGCAGGCAGCCCCAGATCTCCCAGACGGAGAAGTCGAAGGCGCTGGAGTGGAAGAGCGTCCAGACGTCCTCGGGGCCCAGCGCGAAGTCGCCGCTGGTGGCGTCCAGCAGCGCGGCGACGTTCCGGTGCGGTACGACCACGCCCTTCGGGCGGCCGGTCGATCCGGAGGTGTAGATGACGTAGGCGGCGCTGTCCGGGGAGCCGGGCCGTGGCCGTCTCGACGGCCGTTCTGAGGCGGCGTCCTGGGCGCGAGCGCCCCGGCGGTCCACCTCGCGGGGTTCGACGACTTCGACGCCGTCCAAGGAGGGGAACCGTTCGGGGGCGCCGATGACCAGGCGCAACCGGGCGTCCTCGGCGATGTACCGCAGGCGGTCGGGGGGATAGGTGGCGTCCATCGGGACGTAGGCGCAGCCCGCCTTGAGGATGCCGAGCATCGCGATGACCAGCGCAGTGTCGCGGTCCAGGCAGAGGCCGACCAGGTCGTCCGGGGCCGCGCCCAGCTCGCGCAGCCCGGCGGCGACCCGTTCCGCGCGCTCGTCGAGCTGCCGGTAGGTCACCTCCTCGTTCTCGTCGGCCAGCGCCACCGCGTCGGGGAGGCGGCGGGCCACCTTCTCGAAGCGCCGGTCGATGCGCTCTGGAGGGACGTCGAGGCGCACGTCCGCGCCGCCCAGCCGCAAGATCCGCGCCGTCTCGTCCGGTGCCAGGAGCGGTATGTCGGACAGGGCCGGGACGGCCGGGGCCGACGCGAGGTGCGCGGCCGCGCTCTCGACCGCCGCGCAGAACGTCGCGGCGACATCGGGGCACACCGATCCCTCGTCGAACCAGCAGGTCAGTTCGGTGGTCCCGGTGGGGTCGGTCGCGGCGTGCAGGGTGAGCGGGAAGACCGGGCGCAGGGACGGGAGGTAGGTCCGGTCGGGCGATCCGCTCGTCGTCAGCAGGCCGACAGGGGGCACGGCCTGCTGCGGGGGCGCGGCGGTGAGGACGTCGAATCCGGCGAGGAGGGCCGCCGGACCCTCGTCCTCGTCGATCTGCACGCGTACGCGTTCCGGTTCCCATCGCGGCGTGTCGGTGTCCGCCCGTCCGACCTCGACCGTCGCTTCACCGGTGTAGCGAGCCAGGGTGAGCGCGAGGGCGCCCGTGAGGATCTCCCGGCTGTCGGCGGGCAGGCCGTGCGCCGCGAGCGACCGGGTACCGACGATCCCGTCCCGTTGCGGATCGCCGAGACCCCAGCCGACCGTCGGCCAGGCGTGCCGGGCCGGCGGAGGTTCGCCTGGGGACGCGGGAACGTCCGGGTCCTGCCCGAGCAGAACGAGATCGGCGATCTGCTCCAAAGCGGCGCGCGGCACCCATCGGCGGACGGCGACGAGCACCAGATCCGCCACGCCGTCCGCGTACCGGAGCAGGACGGCGCGGACCGGGCAGCCGTCGCCGCGGACCGGCCGCAGCGCCTCCCGGCCGAGCCGCTCGCGCGCCGCCGCGGAACCGTGCGGCGCGGGAACGGCCGTCTCCCAAAGCCGCCACCCTGAAGTCCGGGAGCGGACGAACTCGACGGGCGCCGGGTCCCGCGTCCGCACGATGAGGCTGTGGCAGGCCCACCCCCACGCGGCCTCCGCCGGAGGGCTCGTCCCGCGACGGAGCTGTGCGGGCGTAGGCGGGGTGAGGAACGCGACCCGCCCGGCGGCGTCCGGTGATGTTTCGGTGGTCATCCCCATTGTCCAGCCCCTTACCGGTGATGGTGGCGGTCGCGTGCGGTCACCTGCTGGTGAAGCCGCCGTCGACGGTCAGCACCGCGCCCGTCATCTGCCATGCGTCGTCGCCCGCCAGCCAGGCCGCGGCGCCCGCCACGGCGGTGGGCTCGATGAGCGCGTTCGTCGGCTGGTCGCGCAGGAAGATCTCCTCGTGGCCGGCGGCGGGCAGGTCGAGGGAGCGCGCGATCTCCACCAGCATCCGGCCCTCCACCAGCGGGTCGTCGCGGACCGAGCCGGGGCACAGCGCGTTGACCCGCACCCGGTGCGGCGCGTAGTCCAGCGCCGCCGCCCGGGTCAGCCCGACGAGCCCGTGCTTGGCGGCCACATAGGCGCTGAAGTTGCGGTAGCCGACCAGCCCCGCCGTGGACGACAGGTTGATCACGCTGCCGGACCGCCGCTCGACCATGCCCGGCGCGACGGCCTTGATCATCCGCCAGGCGCCGGAGAGGTCGACGTCCAGCATGAGCGCCCAGTCGGGCTCGCCGATCTCGTGCACGGCCCGGCCCGAGGGCGCGGCGATGCCCGCGTTGTTGACCAGCACGTCGATGCCGTGGAAGCGGTCGAGCGCGGCGGCGACCGCCGCGTCCACCCCGGCCGGGTCGCGCACGTCGAGCGGGGCCGCCAGCACGGCCGCGCCCTCACGCTCGCACAGCTCGGCGGTGTGGTCGAGCTGGTCTCGGCTGCCGAGCGGGTAGCCGACGCCGGGCAAATCGGCGGCGATGTCGAGGAGCACCAGGTCCGCGCCCTCGCGGGCGAACCGGACGGCGCACGCGCGGCCGATCCCGCGCGCCGCGCCCGTGATCACGGCGGTCTTGCCCTTCAGCGTCATGGCGGCGGCTCCCGTCTCGGCCGGCTGCGGCCTCAGTCGTCGGCGATCGCGTCGAGGAGCGCGCCGGGCGCGCCGGTCAGGTACATGTGTCCGCCCGGTAGTTCGAGGTACCGGAAGCCGCCCCGGGTGGCGTCCGCCCACTGGCGGGCGTGGTCCCGGCTGACGAGGGCGTCGTCCGTGCCGCGCAACGCGGTGATCGGCGTCCGGAGGGGGTCCGACGAGGACGGCTTGTAGTTCTCGTGCATCGCGACGTCCGCCCGGAGCACGGGCAGCAGGAGCTCCCGGAGGTCCGGGTCGTCCAGGGCCTCGTGGCGGAACCCGGCGAACTCCTGGACCCGGCTCAGGAACTCGTCGTCGGCGAGCCCCGTCGCCCTGCTGTCGCGTCCCGTCCACGGCCCGGGGGATCCGCTCACGTAGAGGTGCGCCAGGCCGGGATGCCCGCGCCGCTCCAGTTCGCGGGCGATCTCGTAGCTCAGGACGGCTCCGAGGCTGTGGCCGAACAGCGCGAAGCGGGGGACGTCGCGGGTGAGCCGGACGACCTGCGGCACGAGCGCGGCGGCGGCCTCCGCCACGTCGGTGAACGGTTCCTCAGAGAACAGCTCCTCGCGACCCGGCAGCTGCACCGGGAGGACGGCGATGCCGGACGCGGTAGGGCTGGGCCAGGCGCGGTAGAACCCGGCCCCGCTGCCGGCGAACGGAAGGCAGACGAGCGAAAAGGGCATGGGCGGCATGGATTCCTCATCGTTTCGACCGGCGGGAATTTCGACCGGCGGTAACTTCGACCGCCGGGAACGCGGACGGTGCGTGTCCTGGCGACAGGACACGTCCCGTTCCCGGTTCTCAATGCGAATTCAGCGGGAATTCAGTGGTCGCCGTTCGGGGTAAGGCGGCCCATCAGCGCGGCGATGTCCCGGTGGTGGGTGGTGTCGCGTTCGGCGAAGGACCGCCGCACCCGCTCGCGGACGTCCGGCGACTGCTCCTGGCTGAGTTTGAACATTCCGTCCACGCGCGAAACGTCGATTCTGTACGCGCCGACGCCGACCAGGATCCGCCGGAAGTAGTCGAGGGAATCCCGCATCGCCCACTCCGCGCCGAAGCGTTCTTCAAAGGTTCGCACGGTGGCCGTCACGGTTTCCAGGGTCTCTTCGTCGGAGCCGACCTTCCGCACCGTCCCGTGCACGTGCACGGCGGTGAAGTTCCAGGTGGGGGCCGCCGGCGTCGTCCCGTACACGGTCGGCGACACGTAGCCGTGCGGACCCGTGAACGTCGCTACGACGCGGCTGCCGTCGACCAGGGCCGCCCAGTGCGGGTTCGCCCGGTTCATGTGGCCCCAGAGGGTGGTGCCGGTCAGATCCTCCAGGTCTTCGGACAGTTCGGGATCGACAATGATGGGAACGTGCGTGACATACGGCGGATCACCGTCGGCTCCGCTGCTCGCCAATTGGGCCAGCGGATTCCGCCGCACCAGATCCACCGTCCACGATGCCTCCGGCTCCCGATAAAAGCAAGGAACGAACATGCGACGCCCCCTTCACCGTTTCCGCGCGCCGATCAAGGTCGCGCAGCACACGGTAAATCCCGTCAAGGAATTTGTCGAGGGCGCCGCCGTCCGGTAACTCGGCTTCGGTCCCGAGTCGCGTCAGCCGACGCGTTGGAGGAGTTTCGCTCGCCGTTCGGCGACGCGCGAGCCGGATTCCTTGCGCGCCATGCGGGAGAGGACGATCGGGGCGACGATCACGCCTACCAGCGCCCACGCGCCGAGGACGCCGAGCGTCTCCAGGTGCCGCCAGGAGTGGCCGAGCTCGACCGCGGCCATGGAGTGCGGCAGCAGCGCCGAGCGCATCCCCAGGCCAAGCCAGTAGATGGGGAACACCTGCGCCGTCGCCTGGAGCCAGCCGGGCAGCGCGGTGATCGGGTAGAAGATGCCGGAGATCGAGATCAGGCCCATCACCAGGATGGACAGGTAGCCCGCGCCGCGCGGGCTGGCGATCAGGGAGCCGAGCATCGCGCCGATGGACTGGGTGGCGACCAGGCCGAGCAGCAGCACCCAGGCGAAGGTCGCCCAGGACCCGGCGCGGCCGGCCTCCAGCCCGGTGACCATGAAGAGCCCCGGCACCATCAGGATCACCAGGTAGCCGACGATCGTGGCCGACGTGGTCACGAGCTTGCCGAGGAAGTAGCCGCGGATTCCGTTGGGCACGGCCTTGGCGCGCAGCAGCGTGCCGTCTTCCCGCTCCGCCGTGAGCTGCTGGATCAGCAGGACCGCGCCGAAGCAGGTGAACATGCCGAGCACGCTCGGCATGATGAGCGTGCCCAGCTTGAAGCCGGTGTGCTGGAACTGCCGGTGGCGCAGGAAGAAGACCGCGACCAGGGTGGCCACCGGCCACAGCAGGTGGCCGAGCAGTTCGGGACCGGTGACCGACTGGCGGAACTCGATCATCCCGCGGGCCAGTCCCGCGCGCAGCGCCACAGCGGTGGAGTTCACTTCAGGGCCTCTCTCCCGGTACGGGTCCGCTCTTCGGTGCCGTCGCTCCCGGGCGGTGTCTCGGGCTCGCTCTCGGCGCGCCGGACGAGGGACAGGTAGGTGTCCTCCAGCGAGGACCGGCGCACCTCCAGGTTGCGGACGTCCCTGCCGTGCCGCTGGAAGAGGTCGTAGACGAAGCCGGTGGAGTCGGGGACCGAGCGGATGTAGGGCTGGCCGTCGAGCGTCCAGTGCACCTCGTCCTGGCCGACGATCTGCTGCGCCAGCTCCTCGGCGGTGCCGTCGGCGACGATGCGCCCGCCGTTGAGGATCATGATGCGCCCGGCGAGCTTGTCGGCCTCGTACAGGTCGTGGGTGGTGAGCACGATCGTGGTGGTGCCGGTGGCGGCCAGCTCCAGCATCAGGGCGTGGAACTCGCGCCGGGCCACCGGGTCGAACCCGGCCGTGGGCTCGTCGAGGAACAGCACCTCGGGGCGTCCGACCAGGCCGATGGCGACGTCCAGGCGGCGCCGCTGCCCGCCCGACAGCATCCGGACCGGCTTCTCGGCGTGCTCCTGCAAGCCGACCAGCCCGATCAGCTCGTCCACGTCCCAGGGCCTGGTGGTCTCGCCGGTGCCGTAGGGGGAGTAGTAGTACCCCAGGTGGGCGAGGAGCTGGCGCACCCGCCACTTGCCGTGGTCGCGCCAGGACTGCAGCACGATCCCCACCCGGGCCCGCCAGCGCTCGTCGCCGTGGGCGGGGTCGGTGCCGAGCACCGCGACCCGTCCGTCGGAGCGCATCCGGAAGCCCTCCAGGATCTCGATGGTCGTGGTCTTGCCCGCCCCGTTGGGGCCGAGCAGCGCCACCACCTCGCCCCGGCGGATCCGGAACGCCACGTCCTTGAGGACCTCCTTGTCGCCGTAGCGCATCCGGAGTCCGTCCACGTCCAGCACCACGGGGGCGTCGGTCGTCATCGTCGTTCCTTCCCTCGCGCGTCCGCCGGTCATCCGTCCCCGGCGATGGCCCGCTGGAGGCGTCGCACGAGGTCCTCGCGATCGAGCCCGGTCAGGCCCAGCGCGCGCGGCACCGGCCCGACCCTGGCCTGGAGGATCCCCAGCAGCAGGTGCGCCGGCTGGAGGTCCTGCTTGTCGCTGGCCGCCGTCACCCCGCGCTCCAGGGCGAGCTTGGCCGAGGTGCCGAGCTGGGACGGGCGCTTGGCGGCGCGCTTCGGCGGCGGGAGCTCCCCGCCCTCCACCGTCACCCCGGCCGTGCTGAGGCTGTGGGTGAACTCGCGCTCCAGCGCCCGCTGGATCGTCTGCCGGTCCAGCCCCGCCTCCCGCAGCACCTTGTGCGCGGTGCCCCGCCGCTCCGAGGCCACCGCCAGCAGCAGGTGCTCGGCCTCGATCGTGGCCGAGCCGGCTTCCTGGGCCTCACCCGCCGCCAGTTCCATCACCGTGGCCAGGTAGCTGCCGAACATGCTCATTCCAGGGCCTCCTCGCCCGGGCCCCGCGCGGCGGGACCCGTCAGGTCGCGTGGACCGTGTGGCGCGCGGTCGCCGAGCCCCGGCAGGGGGACGCGGACGGCCGGGCGCCGGATACTTAAGCAACCATAGTTGACTAACGACGGCTGTCAACCTAGATTGCTTACTGGCTCCGGTGCCGCACGTCATGTCCCGGTGACGGGACAGAGCGGGCGGCGCTCGCCGGGGCGGGGAGGGGGTGTGCGTCCCGGGCGTCCCCCGGCCACGGCGGTGGCCGGAGGCGCCTTAGCGGGGAGCAGGTGCGATCAGATCATCCGTGCGCCGTCGCGGGCACGCGCAAGCGCCCGGCGACCGGGCACGCGCAAGCGCCCGGCGCCCCGGACGCCGTGCTCCCGCGCGGTCATGGCCGCGGAATCCAGGTCGACGGTATCCAGCCAGTCTCGGTGGCGATACGGACGGCGTCCACCTTGTTGCGGGCGTTCAGTTTGGTGACGACCGTGGTCAGGTAGTTCCGTATCGTCCCGACGGACAGTTGGAGCGCCGAGGCGATCTCGTTGGGCTCCGCGCCCTGGGCGACGTACATGAGGACCTGCGACTCCCTGGACGACAGCGGGCTCTCGCCGGCGTTCAGCGCGGCCACGACCAGGTGCGGGTCCATGATGCGGTGCCCGGAGGCCACCTCGCGCACGGCCTCGGGCAGGCGCTCGGCCGGTGCCGTCTTGAGCAGGAAGCCGACGGCCGGGGCGGAGAGCGCGCGGCGCAGCACGCCCGGGCGCGCCAGCCCGGCGAGGATGATCGTCCGGCAGGAGGGGAGCGAGCCGTGCAGCAGCTTCGCGGCGGTGAGCCCGTCGATGTTCGGCGTCTCCAGGTCGAGGACGGCGACATCCGGCCGGCATTCCCGGGCAGCGGGAATGACCAGGTCGCCGCGGTCCACGCTGGCCACCACGCTCAGATCGGGTTCGGCTTCGAGCAGCGCGACGAACGCTCCGCGGATCATGTGCTGTTTCTCGGCGATAAGGACTTTCAGGGCAGGCATGTGTGCGTCCTTCGAGTGGAAAGAAACGCCAGGCGGTCATGCGGTTCTGAGCGGGGTGACGGAACGGGACGGGGGGCGTTCGCGGGGTGGCAGGGGACGTCGGTGAAGGGCGTCGGCGTGCAGCGCGCAGTGCGCGGCGCGCGGATGCCGGACCGGGCAGTGGTCGGGGCGGGCTCGCGGTGGGGACGGCCGAGCGAGGCCGCGCGGGGTGGATGGAGCGTTCCGTCGCCAAGCGGCTCCGGAGCGAAAGGGCACCGGCGGCGGATCGCGGCCCGGGCCGGCCGTGCGGCGGCGAGGAACGGGGCCTACCGCACCGGCGCCGGGGCGCTGCCGCCACGAGCAGGGGCGCGGACGGGCGCAGGGAGCGCGGCGGCCATCAATCGGGGCGTCCTGTTTCACGGCTGCCTGCTGCTTCGAGGACTCCTGGGACCGGTCGGGCGGCGGGACGCGTGAACGCGCGCGGCGTCATCTCCTTCTCCGGAGCTTGACGCCCGCGTCGATGAGCCGCCTGGCGTGCTTCTTGTGCACCGCCTGGCGCGTCACCCCCAGCGCCTCGGCGACCTCCAGCCAGCTCCAGCCCGTCCGCATGGCCTTCTCGATGGCTGAGTCCTCAAGGCGGTCGGCGAGCTTCCGCAGCGCCACCACCGCCGCGAGCTCGTCCGCGGCGTCCCCCGAAACGGGAATCTCCACACCCGACATGAGAGCAAGTTAAGTTGACTCCTGTTGCCTGTCAACCCGAGTTGCTTGGGGCTCGGGCCGCGGGGGTGGCGCCCCGCACCGCCGGGAGCACTCCCCGTGACCGTGAATTCTTCATGGTCACTTCGTGAAATGATCAGTGGACTTCCACGATCGCGTCTTGCATGCTTCCTCTCGTGTCAACGAGGTCGGAAATGCGGATCGATGGGGGGACGCCGTCGCTTCTCCGGGGCGCGTCGGTCGACCGCGCCCGCCGTCCTCGCCAAATGGGGAAACGGAGCGTTGCTTTGACACGGAACAGTCTCATGGAAGGGCGCAGGTCCAGTACAGGATGGTCGCCGCGCGCGGTCGCGGGTGACGAGCGCATTCAGGCGCGGCGGGTCGAACTGCGGATGCCGGCCGACCTCAATTTCGAGTCCTGGCTGCACATCGGGCGCAACCTCAAGCTGATCACCAACTCGTCGGTCTGGTGGCTGGGGGACTGGCTGGTGTACGGGGAGAAGAGGTTCCCCGACCGGTACCGCCTGGTCATCCAGGAGACCGGCCTCGACTACCAGACGCTGCGCAACTATGCGTGGGTCGCCCGCCGGTTCCCTCCGTCCCGCCGGCGCGACGCCCTCAGCCTGCAGCACCACGCCGAGATCGCGGCACTTCCGGAAGCGGAGCAGGAACGGTGGATGGACCGCGCCGAAAAAGAGAAATGGTCGACCCGGCGCCTCCGTAAGGAACTCCGCCAGGCTCGCGAGTTCCCTGCTCCGGAATCGTCCGGCGAACCAGACGCCTCCACGACGGTCATCGTGAACCTGGACACGACCCGCAAAGACCGTTGGACCCAAGCAGCCGAAGCCGCGCAGATGCCTTTAACAGAATGGATCGCCAAAGTCCTGGACGAAGCCGCACTGGCCGAAACAACCCCCTAACCCCACCACCCTCAGTGATGGGCGAGAGCGCCGACGGTGATACGAACCCACCAGGAAGTCGCTCCCCTTTGCCCCCTCGCTTCCGGGCAGTCGAAGGCCGGTTCCTCAATCGGAACCGGCCTTCGACCTGCTTGTCCGAGGGGCTCCGGCTTCGAACCAGCGACCTCGCCGCCACCACGCCCTGCTGATCCGTGACCGGTATCCGATGATGAACGCCACGGCTGACCGGTGACATTTGCCTCTGCCGTACGGCGTGCGTCGGCCTTCACGCTGGGGGCCATCACTCCCACCAGCGCAGGTGGAGCACGTACGGAAGGACGGCATCACCATGACCACGCACGTCCCCCAGCAGGCAGGTACCGCTGCGGACCCGCATCCCCGTAAGACGGTCGACGTGCTGGACACCTACATGAGCTACGTCGACACCGGCCCCGAGGACGGGGCCGGGACGGTGGTGTTCCTGCACGGCAATCCGACCTCGTCCTATCTGTGGCGCAACATCATCCCGTACGTGTCGGACCGGCACCGGGTCCTGGCGCCCGACCTGGCCGGCATGGGCGCCTCCGGGCCCATCACCGGTGGCGGCTACCGGTTCTTCGACCACGTCCGCCATCTGGACGCCTGGTTCGACGCGGTCGTCCCCGACGGCCCGGTCAGCCTGGTGCTGCACGACTGGGGGTCGGCGCTGGGCTTCCACTGGGGACGCAGACACGCCGAACGCCTGCACACCATCGCCTACATGGAAGCCATCGTCCAGCCGCGGCTGTGGGCGGACTTCCCCCAAGGGCGCGACACGCTGTTTCGTGCCATGCGCTCCCCGGAGGGCGAACGGCTCTGCCTGGAGGAGAACTTCTTCATCGAGACCGTCCTGCCCAAGAGCGTGCTGCGCCAACTCTCGCATGAGGAGATGGACGCCTACCGCGCGCCTTTCCCGACGCGCGAATCCCGCATGCCCACCCTGCTGTTCCCCCGCGAGCTGCCGATCGACGGCGACCCGGCCGACGTGGCGGCGGTCGTGGAGGAGTACGGCGGGTGGCTGAGCCGCTCACCGGTGCCCAAACTGCTGGTCTCGGCCGAGCCGGGAGCAATCCTGGTCGGACGGGCCCTGGAGTTCGCCCGGACCTGGCCCAACCAGCGCGAGGTGAAGGTGGCCGGCATTCACTACGTCCAGGAAGACTCGGCTGACCAGATCGGCACCGCCCTACGGGAGTTCATCGCCGGGCTGTAGCCGCACGACGCGTCGGCCCGGCCAAGCCCACCCGCCGGGCTGACGCCGTCCTGCCTAGAGCCAGCCGGCCTCGCGGGCGATGCGGATGGCGTCGATCCGGTTGCGTGCGCCGATCTTGGTGATCGCGTAGGACAGATAGTTGCGTACGGTGGCCGGCGACAGGGACAGCGCGGCCGCGATCTGCTCGGTGGATATTCCGCTGTCGGCCTGTCTGAGCACGTCGGTCTCCCGGGCCGTGAGCGGGCTTGCCCCGGTTTCCAGGGCCGCGGCGAGCAGGTCGGGGTCCAGGACGCGGTCGCCTGCGGCGATCCGCCTGATTCCGGCGGCCAGCTGCTCGGGCGGGGCGTCTTTGGCGATGAAACCCCGCACATGCGCTTTCAGCGCGCGCAGCAGATTGCCCGGACGGGTCAGACCGGTGAGCACCAGGGTCCGGCACTCGGGCATGACCTGGTGGAGCTGCTCGGCGGCGGTCAGGCCGTCCAGTCCCGGCAGCCCGATGTCGATGACGGCCACGTCGGGCCGGGTGCGCAGCGCGGTTTCGACGATCTGGTCGCCGCGGTCGAGTTCGGCGATGACCTCGATGTCGTCTTCCAGGCCGAGCAGGGCGGTGAGCGCGCCGCGGATCATGTGCATGTCCTCGGCGATGAGTACGCGGATCACGTGGGCTCCTCGGGCAGATCGACGCGCAACCGGAACCGGCCGCCCGGCAGAGGTCCGGCGGTCACCCTCCCGGACAGGGCCCGGACCCGTTCGGCCAGCCCGGTCAGGCCACCGCCCGGGGGCGTCGAGGACGCCGGGTCCACTCCGTCGTTGATGATCTCAAGCCGGGTCGGCGCCGCGATGATCGAGCAGTTCTCGGCCGCGCTGTGCCGCAGGACGTTGGTCACGCCCTCCCGCAGCGCCCAGCCGTACACGGTCCTGGCCACGGCCGGCAGCCCGTCGACGTCGATCACGATCCGCACCTCGGCGCCCGCCGCGGCCAGCAGCGTCCGGGCGCCGGCGGCCTCGGTGTCCAGATCGACACCGGTGCCGTCCTGGGACACGGTGGCAAGGTCGCGCAGAGCCGCCCGCGCCACGGCGGTGAGGGTCGCCACCTCGCTCTGGGCCGCCTTGGGGTCGGTCTCCAGCAGGCGGAGGGCGAGGTCGCCGCGCAGGGAGACCGCCGACAGGCTCTGCCCGATCAGGTCGTGCACGTCGCGGGAGATCCGCAGGCGTTCCTGCGCGATCGCCAGCTCGGCCAGTTCGGTGTGCGCGGCCCGCAGTTCGCCGACCGCCCGGGTCAGGCGCGCCAGACCGTACAGCGCCGCCGACCCCATCGGTATCGACAACCCCCACCAGCCGGCCTCGAAGACGATCCAGGTGACAGGACTCCCCAGCACTGCTGCCCATGCGGACGCCCAGACCGCCGTGCCCAAGGCCAGCACGGCGGCGGCCACGATGGCCGGCCGCCCCCGCAGCAGCATCGCCACCGAGGCGACCATCAGCGCCTGCGCGGCCGCCCAGTTGTAGGTGTAGAACGGCAGCGGCGCGTACACCACGACGGCGAGGCCCGCCAGGCTCCACGGCCAGCCCGGTGGCCGTTCGCCCCGGGCGGCGGCGAGGCTGTGGCGCAGCTGCAGCGTGACCAGAGCAAGGCCGAGCAACGCCGGCAGGACCACCCCGCGGGAGGGTTCGCCGGGCGTGCCCACGATCGTGAACACCGGGCTGACCAGCCCCATCGCGACGGTGGCCATGGCCATCATGCGGCGTGGCCGCCCGGGCGGCCACGGGGTCGTGCTCACCCCCGGGCCGTCCGGTCGATGAGCCGGACCGCCAGGCCGCCCTCGGCCCCCGCCTGGACCGTCAGAGCGCATTCCCGCAGGGCCGGGTCGGCCAACGCCCGGGCCACCACCGGGCGAAGACTCGCCCGAACCTCCTGCGGCATCCGCGCCGGAAGCCCCGAATCGGGCAGGACGACCTCCGCCCGGATACCACCTGCCGACAGCAAGGCCGCGGCAGCCTGCAGTTCGGCCTCCAGCGACACGTTTCGGTACCCGCTCAGCATCCGGCGGGCTTGCAGGAGGGCGGCTCGCGACCTGCCGGTCACCGCACGCAGCGCCTGGGCCGCGGCCTCTGGATCATCAGGTGCGGCTCGCGCCGCGGCCTGGCTATCGGCGACGATCCGGTCCAGGGCGGAGCCGATCGTGCCAGTCAGCTCGGCATCGATGCGGCTGCGCTCGGCGACGGCGGCCCGCAGGGCGAGCTCCCGGCGGGCGGCCTGAACCTGACGGAGGATCCGCGCGAGCCACACCAGCACGGCCAGCGAGATCCCCCACCAGAGGGTATTCAGGGCTGCGAAGACCGCGATCCCGCGCACCGCGAAGTCGGCCCGAGCGGCACCGGCGGGCACCCGGGTCCAGGCGACAGTGGCCAGCACCGCGACGGCGGTCAGCGCGGCGACCACCCCCAGCGACCACGGAGGCGGGATGACCACCAGCGCCAGCCCGACCAGGACCGTCACGGCGAGCGGCCAGTTGGCCCCGGCGAACGGCATCGCGGCCATGATCACCACCGCGACGCCCGCCAGCAGCCAGCCGCTCCTGCGCGGACCGATCCCCCGGATCGTCCCGTTCACCAAGGCGATGTACAGCGGCAGGTACAGGGCGGTGGCGGCGATCGCGATGGCCGCCCGGCCGGGGACGACGGGCGACATCACGGTCGGATACAGGCACTTGACCGCCAGGGCGACGTTCCAGGTGATGACCGCGGCGGTGGTCAGCCGCACCAGCCGATCGGCCGACTCCTGCGCCATTGCTGCCCCCGCCCGCTCCGCCTGCATCAGGATAGGGACAGCGCCGACGAACGATCAAGGAGAACGGTCGTCAGGCGCCGCCCTGCCGCTCCTGCCTGATACGGCCTCAGCAACGACGTCAGGTTGCCTGGGTAGCGGTGCCGGAGCGGGCCATGGCGCCCGGGCCATGGCGCCCGGGCCTCGGCGCCCGGGCCTCGGCGACGCGGGTCACCCACCTCGCCCCTTCGCCTGGCCTCCATCAGATGCCAGACATCGCCGGTATCTGATGATGAACGCCACCGCTGGCCGGTGACATTTGCCTCTGCCGCACGGCGTGCGCCTACCTCCACAATGGGGGGCCATCACTCCCACCAGCGCAGGTGGAGCGCGTACCGAAGGGGCACCATCACCATGCACGCAGTTCTCGCGCAACAGTCAGGCCAGTCCTTCAGCTATGCCAGCGTGCCCCGGCCGGTGCCGGGGCCTGGCGAGGTGCTCGTCGGGGTCCGGGCGGCGGCCATCACCCGAGACGAGCTGACCTGGCCGCAGAAGTGGCCGGCCGTCCCGTCCTTTGAGATCTCCGGTGTGGTGGCCGAGGCCGGCGCGGACGCGGCGGGGTTCGCCCCAGGCGACCAGGTGTACGCGCTGCTGGACTTCAACGGCAGCGGCGGCGCGGCCGACTACGTGCCTGTACCGGCGGCTCGACTCGCCGTGAAGCCGACCAGCGTGGATCATGTGGCGGCGGCCAGCCTGCCGCTCGCCGCGCTGACCGCATGGCAGGCCCTCACCGACCACGCCCACCTGAAGACCGGGCAGCGGGTGCTCGTGCACGGCGGCGCGGGCGGGGTCGGCAACTACGGAGTGCAGCTCGCGGCGGCGTTGGGCGCTGAGGTCGTCGCGACGGCGTCCTCCAACGACGCCGACTACGTCCGGAGCCTGGGCGCCTCGCTGGTCCTGGACTACCGCACCGCGTGGGAGGCCCACGTGGAGCCGGTCGACGTCGTCCTGGACACCGTCGGCGGCCCGGTTCTGGACCGTTCGTGGCAGGTCATCCGCGGCGGGGGCATCCTCGTCGCGGTCGCCACCCCGCCCCCAGACGGTGCGGCCGAGGCCCACGGTGTCCGCGGTGACTACTTCATCGTCACGCCGGACCAGGCTCAGCTCACCGAGCTGGCCCGCCTCGTCGATGCCGGAACCCTCCGCCCCCAGGTCGGCCTGACCTTCCCCTTCTCCGAGGCCGCCGCCGCCTTCGAAGCTCTGACCAGCGCCCACCCCCGAGGCAAGGTCGTACTGACCAACGGCTGAGCCGCAAGGCCTCATCCTCCAGCCGCAAGGGATCGGCGGGTTCTGTTTCAGCCGCCCAGGTTGACTGCGCGGCGGAGGTCGGCGGTGTATGCCCGGGGTTGTTCCCAGGCTGCGAAGTGGCCGCCGGAGGGGTGTTCCACGTAGTCGCGGATGTTGAGGAAGGCTTCGGCGTAGCTTCGCGGCTCGGGCTTGGTATCGCCGGGGAAGATCGACAGCACGGTGGGGGTGTCGATCCGGCCGGAGAGGGTGGCGGGTTCGGTGTAGGTGGCGAAAGAGGTCCCGATCGTGCCGGTGACCCAGTAGGCGGTGACCCAGGTGAGCAGTTCGTCGATGGTGAACGCCGACCCGTCGGACCAGGCCAGGAGTTTCTCGACGATCCAGGCGGCCAGGCCGGCGGGTGAGTCGCCGAGGGCGACGGCGAGGGTGTTGGGCCGGGTCGACTGCTCGGCGATGTACCCGCCGTCGGCCCGGAACCAGCGCGCCGCCCGGTCGAGGTAGGCCGCCGCCTCGGGTTCGAGCTCGGCCGGGTCCGCGGTGAGCGCGCGCAGCGGCGCGATGTTGGTGAGGTGCAGGGCGGCGACCCGGTCCGGGTGTTCGGCCGCGAGGATCTCCGCGACAGTGCCGCCCACGTCGCCGCCGGACAGCGCGTACCGCGGGTAGCCGAGTTGTTCGAGTGCGTCCGCGACGATCCCGGCGATCCTGTTGGCCGACATGCCGGGCGTGGTGAGCGGGGGCGCGAACGGGAAGCCCGGCAGCGCGGGAACCACCACGTGCATGTCGGTGAGCAACGGCAGGACGCGCTCGAAGCGCAGCACCGAGTCCGGCCAGCCATGCAACAGCACCACGACCGGGGCGCCAGGATCGGCGGATCGCTGATGGATCACCCGCAGCTCAGTGCCCGCCGCCCCCACCGTGACCCAGGGGAGTTCGCCGATGCGGCGCTCGTGCACATCCCAGTCGTACCCGTCCGCCCAGCGTTCGAGGAGGTCGTCAAGGAGAAGGCCGCCGAGGCCGCGCGCGCGGTCGCCGCACCATGGCGTCGTGACGTGCCGCGTCCGCAGGAGTCGTTCCCGTAGCTCGTCCATCATGTGTATCAGCGTACACATACTGGGTGTATGCTCGTACACATGAGCTCGCGCAACGCCACCGCCACCAGGCAGCGGATCCTGGAGAACGCGCAACGCCAGTTCGCCCGGTATGGGTACGCTGCGACCACGGTCAAAGGTGTGGCCGACGCGGCCGGGGTGTCGCCCAATCTCATCACGCGCTATTTCGGCGGCAAGGACGGCCTCTTCCTGGCCGCGACCCAGGTGAAGATCCCGGTGTCCGGCTCCATTGACGGCGACCGCTCCGCACTCGGCGCACGCCTGGCGGCGAGCATCGTCCAGCGCTGGTTCAGCGCGTCCGAGGAGGATCCGCTGCTGGTGCTGCAACGCGCATCGGGCGAACGCCCGCAGGCCGCGCAGGCGCTGGCGGCCTTCCTCGACGCCAATTCGCTCGAACCGCTGCACCGCTACCTGCGCGACAGCGGTCTGGACGACGCCGAGGCCCGCAACCGGGCCGCGGCGATCGACGCTTTCGTCTTGGGCGTCTCCACCCGCCGCCGGGTCCTGCGATCCGAGCTCGGCGACTCCGCCGAGCTCCACACCTGGCTGAGCACCACCATCCAGCGCCTCGCCGACGGCTGACAAGACAGCAACAACACCGACGTGCCGTCCGCCCGCGCTTCAGCCGATCGATTTCCTTCTACCCGACGATCACGGCACGGCGGGTGTCGATGGCGCAGCGGCCCAGAACGCTCGTGGTGTCGGGCCATGCTGCTCGGCACCCGGTGCGGTCGCTGGTGGCAGCAAGCGGGGACTCCAGCGACAGGCCGTGTTCGGTGAGCCGGTAGGGACTTGAGGTGACGGTCGCCTCGACTCTGCGCCGGACCAGGCCATCGGCGATGAGCTGCCGCAAGGTGGCCGAAAGCATCTTCTGGCAGATCCCGGGCATCCGGGAGCCGGATCTCCCCAGGGGCGGCCTCGGCTGGCACCGTGACCGCCATCGAGGTCCAGTTGGTGCCGATACGGTCCAGCAGCTTAAGGGGAGCTACCGGGTTCGTCCCGCTGACAGACTCGACGTTTTGATTGGACAGTCGGCCCCGCCCGGTAACGGGGGCCGGACGGGTGCAGCGCGCCGGACGGCGAGGAACAGCGGCCCGCTGGCGCGGTCGCCGATCAGGCGTGGGAGGAGCTGACCGATGCCGGACTGCCATCAAACCCAGCGGACGACGTGACCCATCGCGGTGATGCGTGAGGCCGTCCAGGGCAAACAGGTTGTTGAGCAGCTTCCCGAAGACGATGCCGCGCTGCCGGGCGTTCTCCATGGAGGACAACTGGCGAGCCGGGACCGAAGGGCTTGGCGCTCGGCACGGCGGTGTGGGTGTCGCCGGTGGTGCGGCGGCGGTCGTAGTGGGCGCGGGCTCCTGGCGAGGGACGCGGGCAGGCGAAGGCCCAGACGTAGCCGGTGGCGGCCAGGCGGTCGTTCTTCACTTGGCGGTTGATGACCTGCCGGGATCGGCCGCTGGCGCGGGTGACCGGTGCTGATCCGGCATAGGCCTTCAGGCCGCGGGCGTCGGCGAAGCGAGTGCGGTCGTCGCCGAGTTCGGCCAGGATGCGGGCCCGACCAGCGGGCCGACGCCGGGGAAATTGGTGATGGTCTGGGCGTCGGGGTGCTGAGTGAAAGCCTCCTCAACGGCGGCGGCCAGGTCCTGTTCGGCGGCGCATGCGGCTTCGAGCTGGGCCAGCAGCGAGGTGAGCTGGCGGCCCATGGCTTGTTCGACCAGGTCAGGCAGGCGCGTGTGGTACGCGCGGAAGATCTGGCACAGGCGTCCAACGTCCTGCTCGACCTGGCGGGCTCGGCCCGCGCGTTTGAGCGCCGCACGGATCTGGCCGCGGGTGAGGGTGGTGGCGCGCCTCGGGGTGGGCGCCAGGGCCAGCAGGACGCGGGCCTCGGCCTTGGTAATGCCGCCGTTGCGCAGATGGGCGAATGCCTCCAGAGTGGCGGCGTAGTAGTCGTGCAGCACCGCACGGATGCCCTGGCCGAGTTGAATGCGGTCCCAGACCGCGTCCTGCTGGGCGCGGGCCAGCACGGTGATCGCGCGGGCCAGGTCGGAGTCGGCGGGCAGGGGACGGTGCGCGACCATGTCGGTGCGCAAGATATTGGCCAAGGCCATCGCGTCCTGCTCGTCGGACTTTTTGTTCGAGGCGCTATGGCGTCCGCGATAGCGCGAGACCGCATAAGGGTTGATGGCGAACACTCGGCGGCCGGTGGCGCGCAGGCTGGCCACCAAGAGCCCGTGCTGCTTTTCGATTGCGATCGGGATCGGGGCCTCTGGGGAGTCGCCGGCCTCGGCCAGTAGGGTCAGCAGGGCACGCAGGTGGCGGCGGCGACCGGCGCGCCGCAGCCAGGGCAGTGCGGGACGGCGGGCGGAGAGGTCCTGGCTGTTGCGGCGGAGATTCCTTTCGCCGATGGGAGGCTTCAGCCTTCCCACGGTTTCTCCCGGTAGGTGCACACCAGGTCGTCTTGGAAGACCGTCTCTGGAGACGTCAGCTTTCACACCTGTCTGAATGCGTCGGCTCGCTAGGCGTCGAGGTAGCGGTAGCGGTCGTCGCCGGGTGTGATGGAGACCTGACCGTCGCGGATCTGCCATTCGGCCATGCCGTTGATCTCGTGGGTGGCGAAGAACAGGCCGGTGACCCGGTCGCCGTCGGGGTCGGAGGCCGGGAGCTGCGCGATCTCGCTTATCTGCTCCTGGAACGCATCTATTGCCGACTCGCGGATGTCAGCGCCGTAGAAGACGTAGTAGGTCCAGTTGATGTGTTGCCGCGGCGTCCCCCAGCCGCCGGAGTAGTGACCGTCGTCGTGCGCCGCGATGATCGTGTGGATCGCGCCGAGCTGCTGTTTGTCGCATTCCAGCCATCCTCTGACCGAGACGTAGATGCCCACCGGCTGGTCCTCTCCTCATTCGCGGCAGTGCCGCGGGGCTCCATTGCGACCCCTCGGCCGCATGCCACTGCAGACTCCATACAGCCACCGCCTCCTCACCGCGCTTCCGGTCGATCCGAAGATGAGACGACGGCCCCCATCAAGCACGGTGACACACCACGCCACGATCGCCACCACCTGCTATCCGTCGACAGATAGTCACTACGACGCCGGGATGAGATGACATCTCATACGATCACAAAGCATGTCAGAACTCGTGGATTCAACAGCCGATCCCAACGGGGCCGCCGATCACCAGATGTTCGGGATCTGCGACCGGCAGGCCCTGACCGATGCCGACCTCCGAGCGCCGGTCCCCGGAACAGAGTGGCTGGGCGTGGGAAGGTCCGCCGTGCTGGTCGGCGTGGTGATGGACTTTCTCGGTCTGGACGTCCGCCTTGAGCACTGGACCGCCGAGCCCCCGGCGGCGCAAGATCCCGAAGTCACCACGACGATCGAGTTGCACTTCCCCACGGGATCTTTGACCTACGACGCCGTCGCAGCCGGGCCAAGACCTGACTTTTTCGCCGTGCCTCCCGGGACCTACAAGGTCCGTGTCTCCGGCTGGGGGCGTGCCGGCATCAGGGAAAGATGGCTTGAGACCCACGACCTCGATGGCGACGAAGCCGAGCAAGCAACCGAGGACCTCAGAGGCCAAGAACGCTACCTTTTTCAGCTCTGGCCAAGTCCCCCATCAGAACGCTGACCCACGCACACCTGGGACACGCGTTGGCCGGGAGGGTAAACGACAGGCTTAGCGTCAAGGGATGGCGTTGTCGGAATGCTTGCTGTTGGGCGGCGCGGGTGGGGCGCTGGTCGAGGTGATATCGCTGTTGAACTACCTCAATGCCTGGCAGCGCGCTCGGCGGGACACCAGCGGCAAGGTCAAGAACAGGCCGCCCTCGGTCTGGAAGTATGTCGACTTGCCCGCAACCGCTTGGCTACTTGTGATCCGAACCGGAGTTGGGGCCGGTACAGCAACGGTCTTCGCTCTTGGCCACCAGATCAACGGCCCGTACGCCGCACTGGCCTCAGGTCTGGCGGCACCAGCGATTTTGGCGCGGGCCGGCCAGTTTTCTTCGGCCCGCAAAGCGGTCCAGGGCCAGGCAGCACCCGCAATCGCCGAAGAGAAGCGCGAGAACGTGGCATGACGGCCCCTGCTTCCCTGCGCCGCGCCTGGCGGCGGGTGCTTGGACTAGAGCCGACGGTCGAAACTCCTATCGCCAGCCATCGCAAGCTACCCACTTTGGCAGCGAGTGGTCGCGGGCCTGTTGAGAGTGAGGCTGCAACCTCGTGTTGAAACCGCCAACTCCCCAGGCGTGCCCATGAACCGCATCAGTGGCACCGCCCGTCAGGGCATGTTCAGCACGCACGAGCAGGAGCACGCGTTGGCATGACGCCCGCCGGGCTCACGGTCGGCAAGGTGAGCCTGTGGTCAGCTGTCGACGACCAAGTTCGACCCCGACGACTACCGCAACCGGTACGCGGTGGAATGCGGCATCAACCGCCTCAAACGCCACCGCGCCGTGGCCACCCGCTACGACAAGCTCGCCGCCCGCTATGAGGCCACCATCCACATCGCCGCCATCAACGACTGGCTCACCTGACTTCGAAACAGGCCCTAGTGGTTCGGCTGTCGTCGGTGCGACCCGGACTGGTTTTGGTGTCAGTAGGAGATACAGAATTGGCGTTCGTCGCCGACTTCGAGGTGTCCGGACGGATCGTCCTGTGGTGGATTCCCTACGGACGCCACCAGAACGAGTATCGGCCTCGGGGGCCCCGACGAGCTGATCTCCGTGGGAGGCCGCTCGCCGAGCCGAACCTGGATGCCATGCCCTGTTCCTCAGCGGATGCAGCGCTGCTGAGGCGGGCATCTTCCCTGTGGGTGGCGGCGACCTCTTGCTAGGGGGCTGATTCGACGTCGGTCACCCATCGCCGGTCAAGGTAGATGTGGTATTCGGACACCGCGTTCTGATGGACCATCAGAAGCCTCGGCTTTTTGAGGTAGAAGTCCTCCGATGCCAGCAGCCTGCCTGTGGCGGGATCGATGATCAGGACGCGGCGTTGAGACCACTTGCCACCGAAGTCCGCGTCGGCGGTGACGGCCTGCCCGGTGCGGCCGGCGCGGTCCCGAACTCGTCCCAGCGACCGTATGGTTGGTTGGCTGGCGAGCATGTGCCACATGGCCGCCGCGGATCGGGAGCTGATCACCTCGTCTTGATGAAGCCGCGTGATCGCGCCCATGAGCCGGTACCCGGCCGTTCCGCCTTGAGCCGGTCCGGCGAGCAACAGGTGTTCGAGTTGCCGGGCGCTGAGGCCGGGATCTAGCCACCGGGGGCGTGGGCCCTTGGAGCGTGTATCGGTGAGGGCCCTGCCCGGCCGTTGCGTGATCGTGCGGCGGGTGCCATCGGGAGCCCAGAACCGCTGGTTGGCCTCCTCCGCAACCTCGGCGGATCCTTTCCGGTCCTGCACCGAGACGTTGAGATACCAGTCCCGGTTCTTGGTGTAGGCGGTTTTGCCCGCGGCTCCTTCTGCGATGTCGCCTTGATGCTCGGCCGCCTCGGCGAGTTTCAGCAGGACGGGCTCCGCCGGCGGCAGAGCGTCCGGCGGCGGCGGCGTGCCGCCGGCTGCCAGCTGATAGTTCAACAGCCGCGGAGTCGCGATGTACTTGTCCCGGCTTGTCTGGTTCGAGTTGGCCAGGACGAGCGCGGCCGCTGCAGCTGCTGCTGTCGCGCCCGCACCGGCCACCAGGACTCGGCGCCGGCTCATCGAGGGCGAGGAGTTCGCCGCCGCGTCCGGCTGAGCCGGGGGGCGCTGTGCGGCAAGGATCCCGTTCAGAAGGTCGTGAGCGCGGACGGCGCGCTCCCGACGGGCCGGGGCGTCGAGCTCGTCAGCCGTCAGCGGGTCGCAGCTCGCCACCAAGTCCAAGTCCTCATTGGCTTTCATATGCCACTCCTTCTCGGCCCCGCGCCACGCCTTGTCCGGCAGAGGGTTCGCCTCCGCCACGCGCTTTGGTCACCGCAGCCTGCAGTCTCCGGCGCGCTCGGTGAACCCGGTTGGCCATCGCCGTGGGGGAGCAACCGACCACACGTGCTGCCTCGCTGATGCTCAGACCGTCCCAGCCGACCAGTTGGAGGGCTTCTTGGTCTCTCCCGGACAGGCTCTGCATGGCTGTCGCGGTGTCGGATACCGCGGTCTGCGCACCCGAGGTGATGCCGTAGGCGGGAGCCGAGGCCCCCAACAGGTGGCCGAGCTTGGCAAGCAGACGGTCTCCGCGGCGTTGTCGGCGCTGCTCGTTGGCCACGACCTTGCGGGCCACGCCAAGCAGCCATGGCAACACTTCAGCCTCGCGGGACGGCACCTCACCGCACCGCCGCCAAGCGACCAAGAACGTCTCGCCTACGACATCAAAGGCGAGATCGCTGCCCACTCTTCGAGCGCTGTACCGCCACACCGTTTCGTAGTGGCTCTGGAAGATCTCAGTGAACTGCTCCTCGCGATTCACCACCGGCCTCCTCTTCGCCCCTACATGTCCGGCGAGGCTCAGATCCTCGCATAATGTGACTCAAGTCACATTGGAGCATTCGAGGGGCCCGTGGAAGTGGCCCGTGGGCAGCTCGCTGGATTACTGGAACACAGGACTGACTCGGCACCCCGCCGCTACCGCGCCCACCCAGACCTGCCTACCTGTACCGTCTCGGGCGACGCCGACTGCCGGAGTTCCTGGACCGGTGACCGCCAGAGGCCTGACCGGCCCCGACGGTCGCGCCCTGCGCCGCGCCGCTGCAGCCCCGGTGGTCGACGCGACCAGGCCGAACACCTCGCCCTTGCCGCAGGCGAACTCGCGCTCGACGCCCGCGCCGAAGACCTGGCTCATCCCGTCCAGCAAACCGGCTGGAGGACCGGCCCGATCGCCGGATACATCACCGCCGCACTGCCACTCATCGCCCGCGCCGTCCTGGCGGCGGCGGTCGCAGCCGACCGCGCCGCAGGAGCCACTTGGGACGAGATCGCTGTCGTCCTGGACATCAGCGCCGACCCCGCCGCCCGCCGAGACCGGCCGAACTGACCTCTACAGAGAAGCGTCCGACAGCGCCTCTCTCAACCGGTGGATCTGCTCACGCCAGTCCTGGCCGCCAACATGGGTCCACAACGCCGCGGACTCTGAGTTCTCACCAACGACCCGGTCGAGCGCTTGGACCGCCAAGGAGCGCAGATCCGCCGGCAGGGGCGGGATCGCCTCCTTCGGACCGTAGGCGGTGGCGATCGGCGGACCACCAGCACACTGCGCGGCCACGATCGCCGCTGCCGCGACGGCGGTGTCTCCAGTGGCCACCCCCAGATACTCGCCTTCTGCCACCGCCGCGCTCAACGCGTCTCGGATCGCTGCCGGACGATCCTGCTCCGGTAGGTCATCCAAGTCGCCGGCAAAGTCAGCGGCCGTGTCGTTCCCAAAGGGGCCGGCACCCCACGTTCCCATCTTCACCCTCTGATCACTCGCGATTCGCGATCAGACTAAAGGGCAGCTCCGACAGCCCGACGTTTGTCGACGCCTCAGTGACTCGCTTGTGACGGCCGATGCAGCGGTACCGGGTGAGAGCCTTCTCTACGTCTTCGGGGGGCTCCGGTCCGGCGCACGGCGTCGCCCGCCAGCTTTTGCTCAAGAGCACCACTTCGCAGCTACGTCCACCTCGTGCTGGTGCCAGTCACAAGCGGTGCATCTCAGCATGTTGTTGCCCGCCGTATCAGCTTCCGTCCCTTCCTCGACGGGTCGCCGCGAAGCCGCAGGTCTACTTGACGGCGACGCTGACGTCACCGCGGCCGCCCCCTCGAATGGGATGGCCGGACGTGGGAGGTCAACGGCGAACCCGTCTTCTGGCCAACGCGCTCGGCAGCGGCATCCACCACGTCGAATTGAACGTCGTCGGCGGCTAACTGGCGGTTGGGCCCTCGCGCAGGGTCAATGCCAGAACGGCGTGGTGTACCCAGGGCGGGACCCGCAGGACTTTGACCGCGTCCGGGGGATGCCATTGCAGCCGGACGCCTTCGGTCAGCGGGAGTGCTGCGGCGTCTCCGTCCCACCGGGCGGTGAAGACCACGACCCCGCCGCCGTCGGGACCGGGTGGGTACTCCAGTTGCTGGGTCAGGGGCAGGGCCAGGCCGGTTTCCTCGGCCAACTCCCGCTCCATCGCCTGCAGCGGCGTCTCGCCCGGCTCGGCCAGCCCGCTGATCAGCGACCAGTGCCCGGGCCAGGCGATCTCAGGATCGTCATCACGCAGGTGCAGCAGTACCTGGCCCGCGGAGCTGAGCACGACGACGGCGACACCGAAGTCGCCGGTTCGGTCGGCGGTCACGGGGATCCCACAGAGTTCGGCACGGTGGGGCGGCCGTTCCATTGTCCTCTGTCGTGGCGGCATGTTCCGTAAGGCGGGGGGCGATGCTTCCTTGGAGGTCTGGCGCGGTTCCGATGGGCTCTAGGGCCATGTCGAGCTGGGGAGAAGTGCGCAGACTCGCGACGGCATCTGCGTGGGGGAGCTGAGGGTCGCGCCGTGGCTGCGTGCATGTGCGGTCGGTCTTGGCGGCGGCAGACGATGGCCTGTCGTTGTTGGGCGGCCAGGCGGTGTTGTTCATTGGGGCGGTGATTGTTGCAGGTGCTCCAGGAAGCTGCTGTCCACCTGGGGGTTCTTCAGTTGCCAGGTGCGGCGTTCGAAGACGAGGTCGCCGCTCACCACGAGTGGGACTTTTGAGCGGTAGGCGATGATCGCCCATTCGTGGGCGGTGCTGGTGAGGGTCATTCGTACGTTGCGTACCTGTCCTCGCACGTCTGCGGTCAGAGTGATCGTTCCGGCCTCGTCTTCGTCGCCGTCGTCGCGTACGAGGCTGCGGACATGACCGACGAGGGTCTCGTGGTGAGGTGGTTCTTCGCGACGGATGAGTCTTTCTCTCACTTTGGACAGCAAAGCGGCTGCGCTCTGGTCCAGGACGACCGGCTCGGTGCCCACCTTCGGACGGGGGTGGCTGGCGGCCCAGTCGAAGGTCAGGCCGACCGAGCGAAGTCCTTCTGTTCTGGTCATCTCTTCGAGTGACTCCACCAGGCCGGCGCTGAGGCCCCATTCGCTGGGTGCCGCCAAAATGGATTCGCTACCGGCGCCGCAAGGCCGAATGCGCCGCCTTCACCCTGGCCGCGTACAGAGCATGCTGAACGGTGCCCACCAGCAACTGCCCGGCGGGAAGATTGTGCTGGTCCGGGGACAACCTGGGAGTTCATCACTCAGCGGCGACGCGGGCGTTCATCGGCGCCCACGCCGACTGGCTGACGGTGTTCCACTGCCGGCCTACGCCCCGAGCTCAACCAGGCCGAGAGCGTGTGGTCGCTGCTGCAACGGTCCATGACCAATTTCCCGGCCACCGATCTGGACCATCTGGCCGGCGTGATCAAGCACCGGCTCAAGGTGATCCAGCACCACCCCGACGTGATCGACGGCTGCCCGGCCATCACCGGCCCCACCCTGAACACCACACCCGCCATCACCAATTAACCCTGGTTAGGACGGCCGCTCCAGGCAAAGCCGTCCCAAACCCTCATTCGCACCACGTCGTTAGGCTTCGAGGGGTCGGCCTGCCTGGCTGAGCAGTCGGTCGCCGAGTTCGGTTCGTGAGTAGAGCACCTGTCGGCCCGCCCGGCGAGAGGTGAGCAGCCCGGCGGCCCGCAGTGCCTGGAGGTGCACGCTGAGTGTCGGCGCGGAGAGGGCCATCTGGGTGGAGGCGTGACTGGTCGACATCGGCAGGTCGAGCTGGGCCAGGAGGGCGGCCCGGGTTTGTCCGAGGACGCCGGCGAGCGCCGAGCCGGGCTGCTCAGGGTGGGTCTCCCAGAGCCGGCCGAGGCCACGGGGGGAGTAGGAGACGCTGGGTGGTTCTGGTTGCGCGGTCCGTACCAGGACGTCCGGCCAGGCGAAGGCGCAGGGTACGAGGAGCAGGCCGCGCCCGCCGCAGTCGGCTTGGCCTTCGTAGTATTTGACGATCTTTAGTGTCTGCTCGTCGAACGTTACCGACGGGTGGAGGTTGCTCATCATTCGATCGACGCCACCGTCGGCCAGGGCATCGAGTCGATAGGCGATGTCGTCGTTGAGCAACGCTTCGATTCGCGGCCAGTGCGGGGCGATCGCGACCCGGTGATACGCCTCGAGCGCTTCGGTGATGGGGCCGATGCCTGCGTCGGGCCGATCTACCAGCGCCTGGAGCAGGGCTCGCCGCTCTTGGCGGCCCGGTCTTTGCTGGGCGAGCCGGTGGGTCGCCAGGTGCGCCAGCTCCTGCGCGACGATCTCCGGATCGGCGTCGGCGACCTGCGCGAGCGCGTCCGCGAAGGTCGCCGAGCGGCGACCCTGCGGTGGCACCAGGAAGTCGGGGATGTAGCCCTCCGGGCGCACCACCGCCCGCAGCAGGTCGAGGTCACGCTTGCGCAGCCGGTCGGCTCGCTCGGCGAACCCCTCGATCCAAGGACGGTGCAGGTGCGGACCCTGCTTGCCGGCGGCCAGCGTACGGAGGCTGGCGACGGTCTCTTTGAGGGGCGAGGCGGCGAAGCGTATACGGGTCAAATCGATCGCTGTGAGGTGTAGGTGGATCATGCGCGCCGCCCTTCGATTAGGCCTGAGCCTAATCGTGGCCGTATGCATTGACTCCGCCGGAGACTGAGGACGTTCGCTCGGACCAAAGATCAGGATCGAAGATGCGCACTCTGTTTCACCGTTGCGGCCGGACGTGGAGGACTTCACCGTCCTCAAACAACTGCCGGAGCACGTCGTCCCTACCGCTTTGGCCCAGGCAGGCCGATCGCGGCCACCGCGGCCACATCGTCGTCCCCGGCGGCGCCATGCCCGCGAATCGATGACACAGGCCCTGCCCGCAGCATACGAACGACTCCACGCCTACGGGCCGGAGTTCGGCGGCGACGAGGAGGGAAACCACGGGCTGACCAATCACGGGCCGATGGCCGTGGAGGTCATGGTCCGGCGGGAGCTCGACATCAACATCGACCGCTGGCTCGACCGCTACGTAGGCCGCCTGGCGGAGCTGCCCGACGCGAGCGCGGCCATTCGGCCCGGCGAGTGGCGCGCCGCGCTGGGTCAGGCACGACGGCTGCCCGACTGGGCCGCCTACTTCCGGCACGAGCTGACCGAGCGCCCATGGCCAGAGGTGCTCGCCGAGTGGTGGCCGCGGCTGCTGCCCGGGATCGTGGCCGGCTCGACCCACGGCGTGATCCGGGTCAGCCACGCGGTGCGCTCACTGCGCGCCACCCCTGTCACCCCGGCGCATCAGACCCTCGACGAACTGGCCCACGGGCTGGCGTTCTGGGCGGCGCGCTACCGCGAGCTCGCCGGGATGGTCGCGCCGGAGGGAACACTCACGCCGCGACAGGCCCTGCCGGCCGTTACCCGGCTCAAAGACCGGAGCGGCTTCATCGCCCACCGGCTCGACCGGCTCGAGGGCAGCCCCGGTTGGACCGCGAGCCTGCGCGCGCTGGAACCCGCCGCGTCCGCCGATGAGGTCCCGGCGCGGTTGGAGTCACTGGTCGACAGCGCCGCCAAGGCCTACCTCGGGCTCGGCCACGGCTCCCCGGTCCTGCTGGCCCACGCCGCTACCGCGCCCAACGGCGTGCGGCACGTGCTGCCGGTGTTGCCGACCGAGCAGTGGTTGCCGAGTCTCGCGGCGGCCTGGGCCGCGGTGGTGGCGGTCGTCGCGACGTACGCCCCGCTCCGGTCGGCCCCGTGCTCGGAGATCATCCGGCGCTATCCCGAGCCGGCCCGTGAGGAGGCGCTCCAGCGGGCAGCCGAACACGGCGACGAGCACGTCCTGAAGTTCGCCGACACTGCTGTCGAGTCCTACGACCGCACCGGCGATCCCGAGCTGCTCACCGCGACCCTTCACGTCGGCGAGCTGATCGACCGTCCTTGACACCCGACGACATCTGGCGGCTCGCAGCCGATCTGCGACGGCCCGACGCGGGGTGCTGGGCGGTGTCGGCCAGTGGCTGATCGGTACCGTCCGCTCGGTACACAACTCAACCGTGACGGGACCGGGAGAGGATTCCCGGCTCGTTCATCCACCCCGGCCGTTCCGGCCAGGGATCAACCCTGCCTGAGGAGTATCTGGTGCGTAAGATCATCGCGAGCCTGTTCGTTTCGCTGGACGGTGTGGCCGAGGCGCCCGACACCTGGCATTTCCCCTACTTCAACGATGAGATGGGCGATGCCGTCGGTGCGGCCATGGCGACCTCGGACGCGATGCTGCTGGGTCGCGTCCAATACGAGCAGTTCGCGGCCTACTGGCCCTCCAGCAAGGACGAGTTCGCCGACTTCATGAACAACCAGAAGAAGTACGTCGTCACCAACACCCTGACCGAAGCCACCTGGAACAACACCGACATCATCAGCGGTGATGTGCCGGGCAGGCTCCAAGCGCTCAAGGCCTCCGAGGGCGAAGACATCGCGGTGACCGGCAGCCTCACCCTCGTCCGGTCACTGCTCAAGGAGGGCCTTCTGGACCGGCTGCAACTGTTCGTCCACCCGGTCATCATCGGCAAGGGCGCCCGCTGGTTCGACAACCTCGACAGCATCGAACTGCGGCTGACCTCTGCCGAGACCTTCAGCGCAGGCGTGATCAACCAGGTCTACACCCCGGCCGCCTGACCATTTCCGTCAGGCCGGACGGGACCGCCCAAGGCGTCGGCAGTGCCCGCGGCTGGGAGCCGGGACGGTGCGATGACTTGTTCAGGAGGCGCTGCCATGCCGGGCGCCAGCGGGGTGGCCTGGTGCGACGACAGCAGGCGCGCGGCCGTGCGGTCGGCCGTTCGGTGGGCGACCTTCCCGGTCGCGAGGAACGCTATAAGCACCCCCATGGCCCCGCCGGCGGCGATGATCCACCAGCCGGGACGGCTGGCTGCGGGCAAGGACGCGCGGGGGTCAGTGGACAGGTGCGCCACGACGACCGCGCCGACGATGGCGACGCCCAGGGCCTGGCCGACCTGGCGTCCGGTCGAGGCCACAGCGGATGCGACACCGGCCTGGGAGAGTGGCATGCCAGAGACGGCCGTCGCGGTGATCGGCGCGTTGAGCATGCCGAAGCCGAGCCCGAAGCATAGGAAGGAGGCCAGCAGCAGCCAGGCTGGGGTATCGGCGGACAGGACGGTCAGCAGCAGAGCGGCCACCATGAGAGCGGCACCGCTGATAGCCAGGGGCATTCGCGCACCGTACCGGGCGGCGAGTCGGCCGGACAGGGGCGCGACCAGCAGGACTGTCAGCGCGAGTGGCAGCATCAGCAGCCCAGCGATAGTGGCGCTGAGCCCGCGGGCATCCTGCAGGTAGAACGTCATGACCCAGAGGTATCCGCCTGCAGCGGCCATCCCCACGAGCGCCATGGCGACGGCCCCGGCGAAGGGGAGGCTGCCGAAGAACCGTGGATCGATCAGCGGCTCGGGGTGATGTGACTCCCAGACGATGAGCCCGGCACCGCAGACGAGAGCGAGGACGATCAGGCCGAGGATGCTCGGCGATGCCCATCCCTGCGTGCGACCGTTGATGATCGCGTACGTCAGCGTGGTGAGCACCGTCACGACCAGCAACTGGCCGACGAGGTCGGCTCGGCGAGGCCGATCCCCTCGGGACTCGGGCACATAGCGCGCCGCGAGACCGATGGCGAGCAACCCGATGGGGACATTGATCCAGAAGATCGATCGCCACCCGATGGTGCCGACCAGAATTCCGCCGAGGATCGGGCCGAGAGCCATGCTCAGCCCGTACACGCCGCTCCAGATGCCGAACGCGCGCGCCCTGCGGTCCGGGTCCGGGAAGACCTGCGAGACGATCGCCATGGCGACCGGGTTCATCATTGATCCACCGATGGCCTGCAGCACGCGGGACGCCACCAGGCATTGCGCATTCGGCACCATGCTGCACAGCAGGGACGCCAACGTGAAGATCGCCAGTCCGGACTGCAGGATGCGGCGCCGGCCCCACCGGTCGGCGAGCGACCCCGCCGTGAGGAGCAACGCGCCCAGCACCAGCTGGTAGGAGTCGACTGTCCACTGCGACAGGGACAACGGTGCATGCAGGTCGGCGCGCATCCGAGGCAGGGCGATGGTGACGATCGTGTTATCCAGGCCCACGATCAGCAGGCTGAGACAGCAGATTGCTAGGACGAGAGCCGGACGGACCGGCCGGGCGGGAGCGGAGGCTGTTGTGGACACCAGATCACTATCGGATCCCAGGCCCTCTCCGGTCCAACATTGATTCCGTTTCATTATCGATTCCAGATCGGTATCGATATCCTGATCGGATGGCGCCCGTACTCGACATCACCCCACTTCGCAGCCTTGTCGCGGTTTCTGCGTGCGGTGGGTTCCACCGCGCCGCCCATGCGCTCCATCTCACCCAGGCCGCGGTCAGTCGGCATGTGCAGCGGCTGGAGGACGCGATCGGCCGACCCCTGATCGAACGAGACGGACGCGGCATCAGGTTCACCCCTGACGGCGAGGAGTTCCTGGTCCACGCCCGTGCCATCCTGGATGCCCACGACACCGCCCTCGCGCGCTTCGACCGGCATCGGCCCCGGACGATCACCGTCGGGTCGATGGACCACGCCGCGGACGAGTTGCTGCCCGACCTGATCCACGAGCTCCGCCGGGCCTTCCCTGAACGGGACATCCAGTTCCGTATCGGCCGCAGCGCTCAGCTACGCGCCTCGGTCGCCCGGCAGCAGCTCGACGTGGCGATCGTGCTGGAAGGCATCACCCGCGATCCGCACGATCCGCACGCGATCGCTTGCCGGTGGCTGGCCGCAGCCGACTGGCGGCCACCCGAGGCGGCACTCCTCCCTCTGGTGCTGTTCGACCATCAGTGCGGCCTGCGCACCGGCGCCCTCGACACGCTGGCAGCGGAGAGGATCGGCCACCACATCACCGCCGAGGCACCCGATCTGACGGGCGTCCACGCCGCCGCCCGCGCCGGTCTCGGCGTCACTCTCCTGCCGGTCATCGGCCGCATCCCCGACAAGCTGACCGTCGTCCCGGGACTCCCCGCCCCGCCTTCCGTCATATTCGGCATCCGTACCTCACCCGCGCTGGACACCAAGGACGCCGAGAAGATCAATGAGGTGGCGCGCCGCGCCGTCCGTGACCTCCTCCGTCCGTCACGGTCGGCGCCGTCGCCCGAATGGTCTCGATGCCGCCGCGGGTGAAGAAGATGTCCGAGGCGTTCAAGGGCGTGTTCATGTGCCGAGGAGTTCGGCCATTGCCCCTGGCCGCCCGAGGAGGGTCGTCCTGCGTAGGCGGCAGGAAATCCGTCACGGATGGGCGGTTGCAGGGGGGCGCCTGGCAGGCGACCAGACCCGAGTGGCTTGAGGGCAGGTGGGGCCGAGAGGAGCGCTGTTCCGGCGGAGGGTCGCGGGCAGGGAGTAGAGTGAGTTTAGGTCTAAACTCATGGGAGGTTCGGTCATGGCACGGACGGTCGTGGTGAGCGGCGGAGGGACCGGTATCGGCCGGGCGGTGGCGCGGCGGTTCGCGGCGGACGGTGACCAGGTGGTCGTCATCGGCCGCCGGGCAGAGGTCCTGGAGCGGGCGGCCAAGGAGATCGGCGGCACCGCCTTGCGCGCCGACCTGAGCGAACCGGCCGACGTCGAGCGCGTGCGGGACGAGTTGGCCGAGCGGTTCGGCGGCATCGACGTGCTGGTCAACAACGCCGGCGGCAATGTCGAACGGCACGGGGACGGTGGAGGCGACGTCGCGGCGCGCTGGACGGGCAACTTCCGGGCCAACGTGCTGACCGCGGTGCTGCCCACCGAGGCGCTGCGGGACCTTCTCAACCCGTCCGGCCGCGTGGTGTTCCTCACCTCGATCGCGGCGCTGCGCGGGTCGGGCGGCAGCTCCTACGGACCGATGAAGGCGGCGCTGCACCCCTACTCCGGCGACCTCGCCGCCGCGCTCGGGCCGCGCGGCATCACGGTGAACGTGGTCGCGCCGGGCTTCATCGACGACACCGAGTTCTTCGGCGGCACGCTGGAGGAGGAGCGCCGCGCGATGCTCGTCGGGCAGACCCACACCGGACGCGCCGGGACGCCGCAGGACGTCGCCGAGACCGTTCACTGGCTCGCCTCGCCCGGCGCGGGACACATCACGGCGCAGATCATCCAGGTGAACGGCGGAGCCGAGCGTGGCCGCTGACCCGCCGGGGCGCGCCAGCGGCGCCGCACCGGACCGGGCGGACGCCATCGCCGCCGCCTGGCGGCGGGAGCTGCCGGGCGTCCCGGTGGAGTCGATCGGAGTGATCACCCGGATCTGGTGGGCGGCGAAGGTGTTCGGGGACGAGCGCCGCCGCCTGCTGGCCGCCCTGGGCGTGGACGTCGCGACGCTCGACCTGCTCTCCACGCTCCGCCGCGCCGGCGCGCCCTACCGGATGAGTCCGGGCGAGCTGGCCGAGGCGTGCATGGTGACGCGCGGTGCGATCACCCAGCGGGTGGAGCGGGCGGCGCAGGCGGGGTTGGTCGAGCGGACCACCACAGGTTCCGGCTACCACGCCCGCGCCGTCACGCTCACCCCGGCGGGAGGCGCGCTCCTTGACCGCGTGGTCGCCGACCTGCTCGCGGCCGAGGACCGGCTGATCGGCCACCTGTCGCCCGAGCGCCGCGACCAGCTCGCCGACCTGCTGCGCGACCTGCTCGCCGGCCTCGACGCCGCACCGCCCACCGGCCAGGTCGGCGACTGAGCCCCACCAGCACGGGCCGCTCCGGACGGGGCGCCGCCGACCTACCGGGCCTGGCGTCCGGAAGCGGCGGCAGCATAGGAGCACCAATGTTTGAGTTCGAACGGCGAGGTAAAGCTCCTCAACCGATCCCGCCCGACGTGCAGGTCAAATCCAGCGAGCTTCGGCCCGGCGGCATTCTGATCACCAAGCACCGCTGGAGCGCCTGCCACGGCACCGACCTGGACCACCGGCTCCAGCGCCTCGGCGTCACCGGGATCGTGTTGGCCGGGATCGCCAGCAGCATCGGAGTCGAGTCCACCGCCCGCGACGCCCACCAGCGCCGCTGCAACCTCACTGCGTCCACGACGCCATGACCGACCCCGACCCGCAGGCCCGCACCAACGCCCTCACCCGCATCCTCCCCAAGATCGCCGAAGTCGGCGCCACCTCGGACGTACTGCCCCACCTGTGACGACCGCCACCGTGCCCACCACAGGCGCCGGCTCGGGGGTCGGCAGACGATGTGCAACTGCACGATCCAGCGATGACCAACAGCGCGCTCACGCAGCTCCCCTCGGTCGCGAGCTTGGGCACCACGCCGAAGACCCTCCGCCGGGCGAATGGGTGCGGGGCTCGCTCGGTGATGAGTCGTGCCCGAGGGACCTGGTCAACCTGATCGTCAGTTCGGATTCAGGCAGTTTGCAGGGAGGCGAGGAAGCCCTTGACGGCGGTGGCGAAGCCTTGGGGGTCGGTGGCGTAGGCGAAGTGGTCGCCGTCGAGTTCGGCCAGGTCGGTGTTGGGACGGCCGGTCACGTAGTCCTTGCCTTGCTCGGGGGTGAGGACCTGGCTGTTGTTGGCCAGGACGAACAGGGCGGGGCAGGTGGTGGCGGTCCAGTCGGCCCAGTGGTCGCCGTGGGTTGCTTGTTCGGAGGTGATGGTGTCCTGGGGGTGGAAGGGCAGGCGCCAGCCGCCGCCCGGAGTGGGGCGCAGTTTGTCGCCGAGGATGGGGGCCAGCGGACCGATGGCGTCCAGCAGGGTTTGGCGGTCGGGGGCGGTGTAGGGCATGCCCAGTACGAACGACAGGGCGCTGGGGCCGTCGTCCAGGTCGCAGACCGGACCCTCGATGTTGACGATCGCGGTGACGCGGTCGGGGTGGCGGGCGGCGATCTGGAAGGCGGTGATGCCGCCGCCGGAGTGCCCCAGCGTCACGGCCTGCTGGATCCCGAGGTGGTCCAGGACGGCGATGGCGTCGTTGACGTAGTCGTCGCGGGTGTAGGAGGCGGCCCGGTCGGAGTCGCCGTGTCCGCGCTGGTCGGGGGCGATGATCCGCCACTGGGGCGCGAGCGCTTGGGCCAGCGGCGTCCAGGTGTCGGCTTCGTAGAGGTGGCCGTGTAGGGCCAGCAGCGGCCGGCCGGGGCCGCCGAAGTCCAGGTAGGACAGCCTGCGGCCGTCGTTGTGAAGCTCGCCGCGGATGCCGGTGACGCTGTTGTCGTTCATGGCTCTGACCTCTATCAGTTGTCCGATTCGCTGCCCGGCGACCAGGCCCGCGCCTGGCCGATCGTCGTGAGCGCGTGTCATCAGGCTGGCGGGCGGACGGCTGCCGAACAACAGCGATCTCGGCCATGAACCGTTAACCGATAGGTTCACGTTGACCGGAAGGTCTCCGACCGGGCGGTGCGTTGGCGAAGGGAGGGCAATGGAGCTTCGGGACATCGAGATCTTTTTGGCGCTGGCCGAGGAGCTGCATTTCGGGCGGACCGCCGAGCGGCTGCACGTCACCCCGTCCCGGGTCAGCCAGGCGATCAAGAAGGCCGAGCGGCGCGTCGGCGGGCCGCTGTTCGAACGCACCTCCCGCACGGTCCGCCTCACCCCGGCCGGCGGACGGCTCTACCAGACCCTCCAGCCCGCCTACCGGCAGATCATCGACGGGATCGAAGAGGCCGCAGCCGCCCATGAGGTCCCGGGCGCGCTGACGCTGGGCAGCATGGGACCGGAGGGCTGGCAGATCCGGGAGATCGTCGACCGGTTCCGCGCCCGGCACCCCGCCGTCCGGCTCGTGCACCGCGAGCTCAACGCCGTCGACCCGCTCACGCCGCTGCGCTCTGGGGAGATCGACGTGGCGCACCTGTGGCTGCCGGTCCGCGAACCCGACATCACCGTCGGCCCGATCACCCACACCTCACCGATCGTGGTGGTCATGGCCACCGGCCACCCCTACGCTGACCGCGAATCGCTCAGCCTGGAGGACTACGGCGACCTGACCTTCATGGCACACCGGTCGCCGATCCCGGCGTCCATGGAGGAGGCGTTCCAGCCCTTCCGCACCCCGTCCGGGCGCCTGATCGCGCGCGGCCCGGCCGTCTCCGACTGGGAAGACCAACTCAAGGCCGTGAGCGCCGGACAGGCCGTCGCCGCCGCGACCGCCGAGGCCGCCGGCTTCTACCCCCGACCCGACCTGGTCTACATCCCCGTCCGCGACGCCCCGCCCATCCGATGGGCCTTCGCCTGGCACACCCCCAACCCCAACCCACTCGTCCGCGCCCTCGCCGGCGCCGTCGACACCCACGACGACAACGCCTGACACCAACACACCCGCCACCAGCACCGCAGGACGCACGGGCGAGCTCGCCGAGCCGTCGATCGTCCTGGGCGGTGGTGAGCTGTTCAGTGAGGTCGCGGATCAGGCAGGCATAGCCGTCGCCCAGGGGCTGAGGTCCCCGCAACTGAGCAGGTCACCCGAATCCGGGTGCTCACCGGCTCGGACGCCGACCCGGTCCGCCTGGCCGGGAAGGTCCCGATCGCCAAGAGCGGCTGCACCTACTACTGCCCGAACGCCGAGGTCGCCCAGCGGTGCATCGAGGCGCTGCGCGCCTCCGACGAGCGGCTGCGGTCCCGCCCCGAAGAGCAGATGCTCTGGGACTGGGAATGCACCTGGTTCGAGCCCGAGTCCGGCAACCCCGACGGCGGCGGCACCGTGATCCTGGGCGTCGCCTGGTTCGACGCCGCGTTCTTCGCCGAGCGCCGCGACGCCTGGCTCGGGCGCATGCACACCCGCATCTACGCCGACCTCGGCATCCCGATGGACGACATCACCGTCACCCACTGGACGGCGGCCCCACCGTCCGCTCAGGCGGCCTGACCGCCGCCAGACCCGCGCCCCCGCAGTCTCCGCGGCGCCGGGGGCGCGCCCCGCGTCTCGGCAGGTTCCCACACCGAGCCCCCGCCGGGCACGGCACACTGGTCACTCCAGTGACGTCGTGGCCGAAGGGGCTCAAGCGTGGACCGCCTCATCACCCACCTCGGGCTCGACACCGACCAGGCCAAGCTCCTGCACGACCGGCGCGGCACCACCGTCTACCGGATCGGCGACCTCGCCCTGAAGATCACCGATGGGCTGATGGCGGCTCGTGAAGGCGAGATCCTCAAGCTGCTGGGCACCGAGTTCTACCGCGACCACGGCTGGGACGGCGACGACCACGGCCCCGACGGCGACCGGTCGTGGCTGCTGCTGCGCTGGATCGACGGCGCCACCCTGTGGTGCGCCCTGGAACCGGCACACCGCAGCGACAGCCAGGCCACCCGCAGCCATGCCCTCGCCTGCACCCGCGATGCGGCCGTCGCGCTCGCCGAGCTGCACGCCGCCGGATGGGCCCACGGCGACCTCCAGCCCGATCATGTCCTGTTCGAAGGCGACCGCACGCACCTGATCGACCTAGCCTGCGCGCAGCACCCGGCGGTGGCCGTCCCGCCCTATGTGCACCGCGGCGGCCTGGCCCACACCACCGCCCCCGAGATCGCCGCAGCGATCCTGGCATCCGAGGAGCACATCACCGCCACCCCGCAGGCCGACATCTGGTCCCTGGGAGCCTCCCTGTGGTGGTCCTGGACCCGAACCCCACCGATCACCTACACCGACTCCGCCACCGGCCGCCCTGGGCAACTGGCCAACATCGCCGCCCTCCACCGCGCCCCGGCCACCGCCCGATCCTGGCCGTTCCGCGTTCTCGAGGAGATCATCACGGCCTGCCTGGCCGCCGACCCCGCCGACCGGCCGACCGCCAAAGAGATTGCGGCCTCACTGGCTTCATAGTCCAGTCACGTGGCCGCCCACCCACCGGCAGCGATCAGTCGGCGGCGGCAACCGCCGCGGCGACAGGAGCTGCGGCACCGAGGACGACCACGCCCGCCATCAGCACGATGGCGACCAGGCCGCTGACCGCGCAAGACCCGTCCCGATAAGAGGTCATTGCCCCACGACCTTCTGCAACAGCACCACCAGCGGCGCCACCGCCTTCAGCATCCGCATGGCCACGTCTCCTTCCGGGCCGACATCGCGCTGCCTTCCAGCGGGCCGCGGGGCCCCGGGCCTCCTCCGGTGGTGGGAGGGCGAAGAAGACCCGGACGCGATGGCGCCGACGACCCCGCGGCCTAGCCCTTGAAAAGCCCTGCTCACTCCAGCAACGGCGCCACCGAGGTCTCCTCGGGGACCAGCCGCCGAAACACCCGCACCATCACCTCAGCCGCCCCCGGCTCGCCGCCGAGCGCGCTGCACAACCGCGACGCCCCTGCCCGGTGCGCCGACCACAACAGTCGCGCCTCCAGGTGCCGCCGTTCCAGATCCGTCAGCCGCAACCCGGAGACCAGCCCAGTCACTACTGCGGGCTCCACTTGCGCCCGCAAACCCCCAGCGTCGATGCCGTCGACCAGGTGCGCGGCGATCCGCCGCAGCCGCGGCTCGGCCACCCCCAACGCCCCCACCAGCCACACCGGGTCGCCCGACCGGACCTGCAGCGCCAGCTCGCGCCAGATCCTCTCGCGCACCAAGCACCCCACCACCGGATCCAGCAACTCCCGCCGCACCGGATCCAGCAACTCCCGCCGCACCTGATCCAACGACAGCGGCTGCACCAGCAACGCCGACTCAGCCACACCCGGCAGCACCGGCGCCCGCTCCGATCCGGCCAACACCGCGAACGCCGCCGCGATCAGATCCAGCGCCCCGCACCCAGCCACCTCACCGACCCGGTGCCGGCCCAAGACTCGTTCGTCCTCGAAACCACGCATGCCTCGATGAAGCCAGGCCCACCCAACAGCGCCCCAACACGCCCACCGCCCACGACCTCTCACCGTCACGCTCCCAACCCACATCGCCCGTCAAGGGCCTCTGCGCTGGCGTGCCGTTATGCCGCCGTTGAGCCGCTGTTGGATGGCTCTGCGGAAAAAAACGGTCGGCTCGGCCGCCGAGGGCAGGCCGCCGCCGGTAGGGGAAGCATCTTGGAGTTTGGGATCTTCATCCCTTGGAGATCGACGTGGACGTCACCACGAGGACTAACTGACGTACGTCCCGCCGTGCCTGCCGCCCGGGCCCACCTTTCTGCACCGGGCGGAGCTGATGTAGCGCGGTGGGTCGCAGGCGCCTGCCGTTCGGGACGCGGCGGCCAAGGCGGCTGCGGCCAACCCATCCGCCGCAGCCAGTGCCGCGCGGTGCCCGCAGGAGCGATGGAGTGGAGATGCCTTTTGGGATGTTGCGGTGGATCTCTTACGGTTCGGGAGGCCGATCTCCCAAGGAGTCTGTCTGCAGCTCTCCGGCCCAGGCTTGTTTCGATGCTCGCTGTGCGGGTGGGGGCGGTCCGGAAGACCGCGATGGCCGAGCGTACCCACAATGCCATCCTGGATGCCACCGCCCATGCCGAGGGCAACATCAACCTGGCCGCCATGGGCCGCGAGTTCCGCTGCGACAACAGCGGCAACGTGATGCAGGACGGGCCCTTCATCTCCGGCGGCGATGGCAACCTCCACCTGGCCGCGGCCAACGACCCGCAGAGCCTCATCCTGGGCGACGCCAACAACAACCCGGTCTACATCTGCCATCAAGTCAGTCCATGTCCCTGAGCTGACCTCCCTGCCGTAGGGCGCGGCGGCCGCAGGACAGCGGCTATGTGTGTTGAGCGTCTTCCTTGAAGCCGGCCGTCCGCGTCGGTTGCGCCTGTTGGCCCGGTTCACGCGCGCAAAGCATAGAAAGCTCCGACCCTCCCATCGGACCGGCACGGTTTCAGTGGATTGCCAGCTGAGGCCGTCGGCTATGTGCGCTGGAGCGGTCGAGGAGCTGGGCGAGACGGCGCAAGCGCATTACGGACGAAGCCGGATCGAGTTCACCGGCGTCAAGTCACCCCACCAGTAGGAGCCGGCGGCAGGCCCGGGATAGCACTCGCCGCCGTTGTACTGGATGCACAGATCGACGTGCGCGCCACCAGTCTGGTTGTTGTCCACGCCGTACTCGCCGTAAATGCCGGACAGGTTGTAGACGCCATAGCGGTACCAGGAGTTGGTGACGTCCCACGGCTCGTACGCCGAAATGAAGCACACATCGCCCAACGGGCAGCCGAACTTATCCTCGCCGCCCGCACGGACGGTCGTGGCGAGGTTGGGCTGGGCGTGGTGGTCGGCGGCGTTGGCTTGGGGTGCGGTCGCGCCACCGGCTAGGAGCGTGGCAGCGGTCGACGTCGCTGCCGCCAGTGCGGCGATGATGCGTTTCATCGACGATCCCTCTTCTTCTCTTGTGGAGTGCCTTCTTTGGACGCGCCCATCACAGTGGACTGGCGAGAATCGGCGGCTCACGATGCCTGCGGGAGCGCTGTTGGGCGCCTGAGCCCACTCGCTACGGTGCTCGCTCGGAACTTCCATGACTACGGGCGAGGGGCGAACTGGCTCGATCAGGCCACGGGCGGTGCGCGGCACACGAGAACCTCGTTCTCGGGGCCCCGCGCTCCGGGCGTTGGCGGCGCCCGGAAGGGGCGAGCCCAGCACGCCCTTCATCCCGCCAGGCAACGCCGCCGCCCTGAGCACAGAGGTGCTCGATGGACCCAGAAGACCCTCGTGACCGGATTCACCGGATGTTGGCGCCGTTGGACGTCTGTCAGAGCGTGTGTGGGCCACTGCGTCTGCAGCCGAGCCCGGCAGGTCAGGCCGTCACCTTACTGTGTCAAGGTGCGGGCCCTGGCGGCTGGACGTGCCTGTCCCCGGACCGACGCAGCGATCTCAGCACTCGGCAGTAGCGAGGTGACGCTCCCTCCATCCAGGCGCGTGGGGTGGCTGTTGGAAGCCTCGCGGGGGCGGATGCCGGAGAAGGCCGCCTCACAGATCCAGGCTGACCACGTGCATGTGGATGCTGGTGAGGCCGACCTTGCTGAGCAGGCCGTCGGTTCGGCCTATCGCGCGCGGTTGGGGGACGTGTTGGGTGGCTGTGGGGTGCCTGCGCTTGGCTGGGAAGCGCCGTGGGCTCTGGAGGCACCTATGGAAAGAGCGAAGCGGGCCGATGCGGACCAGGCAGGTTCAGCCGATTCGTCGGTGTCCTGGCTGGACGAGGCGTATCGTCGCTGGTCACGGCTGGGGGCTCTGACGAGTGCGGGGTCTCGGTGGCGGCGATGACCGCGCTGCGCTTGTACACCCCGGCCGCGGCGGCCGAACTGCTGCAGGTGCCGGAGTCCTGGTTGCGGAAGAAGGCCGGCGCCCGGCTGATCCCCTGCACCTTTGTGGGCAAGCACCTGCGCTTCAGCGAAGCCGACCTCGCCGCCATCGTGGCCTCGGGGAAGCGAGCCCCTCGCGGCGCGGCGCGCGTCCGGTCGCCGCGTCGGCGGCACTGACCCATCCCCGTCTGAACCGCCAGGGAGACAAGATGGCCTACGCCGAAAAACGCGGGAAGTGTTGGCGCGCCCGCTTCAGGCGACCCGACCGGAGCTGGGGATCGGCGAGCACCGACGATGCCGGGCTGCCGTTCCTGACCAAGACCGCCGCTGAGGAGTGGGGCGAGGACCAGGAGGCCGCGGTGCGGGCCGGGACATGGCGCGACCCGCGCTGGGGGGAGGTCACTCTGAAGGCGTTCACCGAGCGGTGGTGGACGGTCCAGGACGTCGAAGACACCACCCTGGCGCGCAACCGGTACCTGCTCGACCACCACATCCTGCCCGCGTTCGGGGAGCGCACGCTGGCGTCGATGGCGGGAGGAAAGGAGGCCGCGCAGCAGACGCGCGAGGAGATCGCGCGCTGGGAGTTGGGGATCCGGTGGACCCCCAAGCGGGGCGGCCGGCCCTACGCCGCGCGCACCGCCGGCGATGCGCGCTCGCTGCTGCGCACGATCCTGGGGGACGCCCTGGATGCCGACCTCATCATCGCCAATCCCGCGGCCAAGGGACGCGGTCGCGGCCGGGTGCGGACCCGGCGGCGCGCGCGGGCCCGCTCGGTGAAGCGCCAGTGGTGCACCCCGCTGCAGGCGCTGCTGGTGGCCGAGCGGTGCGCGCTGATGTCGGGGCGGGATGAGGAGTTCCTGCTGGTGGTCACCATCGCCTGGACCGGGATGCGCTGGGGCGAGGCGATCGGGCTGGAGGAGGCCGACCTGGAGGAGGGGGGCATTCGGCTGGACTGGCAGCTGCGCGAGCTGGCCGGACGGTTCCTGCGCGTCCCGCCCAAGGACGACAGCAGCCGACTGGTGGACCTGCCGCCGTTCCTGGAGCGCCTGCTGACCGCGCACCTGGCCGCCACCGCGGGGCGGCGCTGCAGCTGCCCGGGCCGGCCGCGGGCGTGCCTGGGGGACAGTCCCGGCAACGGCCGCTACCTGTTCCTGACCCGAGAGGGACGGCATCCGCGCCGGTCCAACTTCGCGCGCCGCTACTGGCATCCGGCAGCCGACGGGACCTACCCCGGGCAGGCCGGCAAGCGGCCCTGGCCGGCCCGACCGGTACTGGCCGATGCCACCACCGGCTGGCCCGGCGCTCCGCTCACCCCGGCCTGGACGTATGCCGAACCGGGACGGCCCTTCGCACCGCCCGAAGGCCGCGGCGTGGTCCGCTACGCCGAGTCGGGCTGGCGCTGGTGTCGTGGCTACCGGACTGGTGCCGCACGGGCTGCGGCACGCGCACCAGACCTGGATGGCCGAGGACGAGATCGCCCGGGTGCTGTCGGCCGAGCGGATGGGGCACGAACTCGGCGGCATCCAGGACCTGTACACCCACATCTCCCGGCAGATGCGCGCCCGGCTACGCAAGGCGCTGGAACGCCGCTGGAAGCAGGCCCTGGACCAGCGCGCCGCGCTGTCGCGGCGCTCCCTGGTGCCGCTGCTGGACCGGCTCCTGGCGAAGCGGGAGAAGACGATCTCCCAATCGTCTCCCAAAACGGCCCCGAAAAGCGTCAAGCCCAGACCATTCGGAAATGATCTGGGCTCTGACCAGGAAGAACGGGGTGGGCGATACTGGGTTCGAACCAGTGACCTCTTCGGTGTGAAGGATCAAGGAGCCCCAGGTCAGCGCGGCCACCTTCGGCCTGACCTGCCGATTCCGTCTCAGAGTGTCTCAGCGCGTCTCAGCGTGTTCCATCGCGATCACGCACGACGCACGCACGATCATGAGCCTTCCCGGCGCTTCCACGAGTCCCGGATCTTCTCATGTGCGTCCGGCGCGAGGTGCGCGTACTTCTGCGTCGTCGCGGGCGACTCGTGCCCCAGAAGGTGCTGCACCTCGTACAGCGGAACGCCGTCCTGCACCAGGTGCGACGCCGCCGTATGCCGCATGATCTTCGGGGGGAAGCGGCGGATTCCGGCCGCCGCCACCGCCGGGTTCCAGACGCGGTCCCGGAAGTTCCCGTCGTCGATCGGGCCGCCGCCGGGCGCGGGGAACACCAGCCCCTTGCACGGGCCCTTCCCGGGCAGCGTGGTCCCGTCCGGCAGCACCTTCCGGCAGGTGCACGCGCCCGCCCACTTGCGGCCCGCGCCCAGTTCCTTGGCGATCTGCTCCATCAGCTCCTTGCGCGCCGGGACGGTCCGGTGACTCATCCTGGACTTGGGGTACTCGCGCAGCCCGTCACGGGTCATCACGCGGGTGACCTCGATCAGGTTGCGCTTCCAGTCCATCCGGTCGGTGTGCAGGCCGTAGATCTCGCCCGGCCGCAGGCCCACGTCCATGCCCAGCTCGATCAGCAGCCGCGCCCGGCGGCTGGATCTCCCGGCCGCCTCGTAGAGGGCCCGCGCCTCCTCCCGCTCGTAGAACTGGACCGGCTGCGGCTCGATCCTCGGCAGGTCCAGTGCCGCGAACGGGTTCCGCGTGATGATCGGCGGGTGGGCGTTCATGCCAGCCTTGTACAGGCTGGTCATCAGGAACACCGCCTCGTGCACGGTCGCCGCGGAGAGGAACGGCACGTCCGCGTCGGCGTCGCCCGTGGCGCGGCCCTTGTGCCGCGCACGCCTGGTGGACCGGAGCCGGTTCACCCACTCCTGCGCCTCCTGGCGGGCGACCGCGTTCATCGGCCAGTCCGCCCACTCCTCCTCGCAGTGCGTCCGCCAGATCGACGCGTGCTTGCGGATGGTCGGCGCCTCCAGGTGCCGCGAGGCCACCACCCGCTCGCGCCACTCCTTCACCGTGATCCGCCCCGCGCGGGGGTCGAACTGCTCGCCGCGCTTGTACCGCATTTCGAGGTCCCCGGCCCATTCCTTGACGACGGATTTGAGCTTGTCGGTCTCGGTCGTGCGGCGGCCGTTGGGCATGTAGACGGTGGCCTGCCACAGGCCGCTGGGGAGTTTCCTGTACGAGGCCATCGGGCCTCCTATCCCGTCCGGCGCTGCCGGAGCTGATCGGAGAGGACGTCGGCGAGCTTGCCGGCGGTGGAGCGCTGGCGGTCCTCCAGCAGCTCGACGCGGTCCAGGAGCGACTCGATCGCCTCGCGGGTGGTCCCCAGGAGTCGCAGGGTGTCGGCGTGCTGGCGGGTCGCCAGGCACAGCACCGACCGGGTGGCGTCGAGCGTCCCGGCGTATGCGCCGCCGACCGCCGCGCCGAGGAAGCAGGCGAGGGCGACGGTCAGCCACGGGTCCTCGCCGCCCGACAGCGCCAGGACGGTCAGGGCGAGAAGGACGGCGAGGACGGTGACGACCACGGCGATGTGGAGCTTCACGCCGAGCTGGGTCATGGGGTCGGGATGGGGGTGGTCGTAGGGCGGCTGGCCGGAGTTCGGGTCCTGGCCATGCGCGGTCTGGTCGTGGGGGGACACGGGTGGGGCTCCCTGTTTGTCCGTGATCCGGGAGGCTCTCTGGGCAGGGAGCTGAACGCGAGGTCTCGGCGTTGAGAGAGCGCTAACCCGATGTGGTTGTGGGGCGGCCCGATCCGCGACGGGATCGGAAGCGGGAACCCGATTATGTGTCGGTGCGTCATGCCCTCGTAACCCCTAAGTCTCCTCGGTATCTGAAATCCCGGGGCTCGGCGGGAGTTTCGCCTGGTAGGCGATGCGACAGCAGTCAAGATCCTTCTCATGTGCCGCTTACCTGACGGCTACCTCGGCGGCTTTCGACGTGTCCGAATCGGGGCAAAGAATCTAACGCCAACAGTTGGCGCGGAAAGTTTCCACCCCCTGACCTGTCATCCGGTGTCCCGGTCGCGGTCGCCCCAGGACTCCAGCAGCTCCCGCAGCACATGGCCGCGAGTGCGGTCCTGGTCGTCCTCGGCGTCCACCGACCGCCGCCACGCCTCGTACATCCGGTCCAGGCGGGTGAACTCGTCCTCGCTCGCGCCCTCCGGGATCGGGTCGGGGTAGCCGCCGGCCAGGATGCGGTCGATCGACCGAGGCTGCCAGCGCAGGGCGTCCTCCAGCCCGCGCTTGGTGGTGGACCGGATCAGTCCGGTCCCCGCGCGCAGGCGGCTCAGTCCCTGGCGGGTGATCCCCGCCTCGTTGGCGACTTCGGCCCAGGTGCGTCGGAGTTCGGAGCGGCGCTCGTCCATCAGCCGCGCAAGTCGCTCACGCGCGGTCTCCTGGTCGGCCATGGCCCCCATCGTGGCCTATCCGAGGCGACAACGCCAGACAACACTCGGCAACGTATCGGCAGGTCAGAAAGCCATGGAAGGCAACTAACGCCATCTAGTAAGGAACTTGGCGCAAACTAACGCCGTCTGGCTCTAGGCAAGGCGACGCTAGTTGACGTAAGTTTGCATTCATGAAGCGAACCCCGCCGATGGTGACGCTCCGGGCCCTCCGTGAAGCGCACGGCCTCACGCTCGAACAACTCGCCGACCGGATCGTCATAGAGGGGGGCAGGACCACCAAGGCGTCCCTGTCGAACCTTGAGGTGGGACGCAGAAAGCCCAGCACCCGGCTCCGCGCCGCCTGGGCCCGCGCGCTCAAGCTCCAGCCGGTGGACATCTACCAAGCCGAGGACCTCCGGGCGCTGCTGGAGTCGCACGACGAGCCGGGGGAGCGGTCGGCGTGAGCAGCCCGCGTCCGCGCCTGCACCTCATCAGCGAGACCGCGACGATCCTCGGCGTCTCGCGAGCCACCGTGTACCGCCTGATCGCCGCTGGTGACCTCGCCGCGACCGACGCGGCACCCACCGGGGCCCGCGCCCCCAAGACCCGCGTATCCGACGACGCCATCGAGAAGTTCATCGCCGCCCGCACCCGGTCGGCGCGCAAGAAGTCCGCCTGACCCTCCAATCGCAAGGAGCCCTGACGTGGGCACCCGAGGCTTCATCACCTTCGCCGCCGATGGCGTCGAGAAGACCACCTACAACCACAGCGACAGCTACCCCGGCGGCGTGGGCATCCAGGTCCTCGGCTGGCTGCGCGCCGCGCGCGACAGCCTGGACGCCGTCCGCGAGCGGGTGACGGCCCTGCGCGTGGTCGGTCCGGACGAGAAGCCGACCGCCGAGGACATCGAGCGGCTGGCCAGGTACGCCGACACCGGCGTCTCCAGCCGCCGCCTGGACGACTGGTACGTCCTGCTGCGCGAGACGCAGGGCGACCCGCACGCGATCCTCGACGCCGGGGTGATCGAGGACGCCTCCGAGTTCCCGCTGGACAGCCTGTTCGCCGAGTGGGGCTACGTCATCGACCTGGACGCCGAGACCTTCGAGGTCTACCGGGGCTTCCAGGACCACTCGCACTCGCGCGGCAGGTTCGCCGGTCGCGGTACCGCCAAGCACACGAACCTCACCGCTGGCTACTACCCCGTCGCGCTGGCCGCCTCGTGGCCGCTGAGCGCCCTCCCCGACGACGACGACTTCCTCGGCAAGTTCGGCGAGGACTCCTGACGCAAACGGGCCCGTCGGCCCAGCACGGCCGACGAGCCCAAGCCCTTCCGAAGCCTTCAGAAAAGGAGAAGGACGTGACCCAGAGTACGGCCCCGCCGCAGGAGCCCGCGACCCGCGAGACGTGCCCGACCTGGTGCACCGCCGACCACCGGTACACGACCTGCCACCACATCAAGGTCGGTGAGGCCCACGGTGTCTCGGTCCGGCTGACCCGCGCCCCGTCCGGCGCGGCGACCTGCGTGCTGCTGCTGATCCTGGACCTGCTGGGCAGCCCGCTGTTCGGCAACGGGATCACCGAGGCGTCCGCCGGGGACCTGCCCATCCTGATCCCGCTGATGGACCTGACCGGCCGCACCGGTCTCGCCGACCTGCTCCGCGCGGCGACGGTGCTGGTCGAGAGCGAGGTGGCTCCGTGCTGACCTCGCAGATCCTCGACAAGGCCGCCGAGCACCTGGAGACCTACGGCTGGATCCAGAACCACCACTACGAGCTGTGGGCGCGCGGGCCGATCGAGCGGCGCGCGTGCTGCCTGGTCGGCGCGCTGAACGTCGCCGAGACCGGCAACCCGCTCGCCGACGGCTCGGGCGCGCCGCGCGAGGCGCTCGTCCGGCACCTGGTGCTCGCCGGGGACTTCTCGGCCTTCTCGCTGGCCGGGTGGAACGACGACGCCTATCGGACCATGGCCGAGGTGCTCGCCGCCCTCCGCGAGACCGCTGAGGAAGAGCGGGGGGAGGGCCGGTGAAGACCTCGACGATTCTCGACCGGGCTGCCGACCACCTGAGCAAGTACGGGTGGATCAAGGGCTTCCTGTACTCGCCGGGGATGTCGGAGCCGCTGGACCGCCGTCCCTGCTGCCTCATCGGCGCGCTCAACTGTGCGGAGACCGGGACGCCGAAGCGCTTTGGATCGGACGCGCCGCTGGAGGCTCTGGCCCGGCACCTGGACCTGGACGGCGACGACGCCGTGGACTCCAGGCTCCTCAACTGGAACGACTCCGACGCGCGCACCGAAGAGGACGTGCTCGCCGCGCTGCGCGAGACCGCCGCGACCGAACGGGAGGCGGGCCGGTGAGAACCTCCGAGATCCTGCTGCGCGCCGCCGAGGTGATCGAGACGCGCGGCTGGCACCAGGGCACCTGGTTCCCCGACCCGCTGGAGCGGAAGGCCGCCGGGTGGACCCGCGACACCTGCCCGGTGTGCGTGCTCGCCGCGATCAACATCGGAGCCGGGAACAGGACCGACTTCAGCACAAGCTTCTACGACTGGGAGGACGTGCCGACGGACCCGGCCTACGTCGCCGCGGTGGCGCTGGCCGACTGGCTGAGCCTGGACCTGGACGGCGACCTGCTGGACGTCGTCGGGCAGGGCTGGAACGACCACCCGGACCGCACCCAGGAGGAGGTCACGGCGGCGCTGCGCTGCGCGGCCGAGGCCGAAGACGCGCGGGGGGCCGGGGCATGACCGTCCGTATTGAAGAGGCGTGGCTGTCGTCCGACACCTCCCGCCACATGGCGCGCCGCTACCGGGGCCGCTGGATCGTGTCGTGGCTGCCGCGCGGGCCGATGGAGCACCGCCGCGCGGTCACGGCGATGGTGCTGGCCGACCGGGTCGCCGCCGGGCAGCTGCGGGACTCGGCCGACCGGATGCTCGCGACGCAGCAGGCGGGCGAGCTGGGCCTGACCCTCGACCAGGCACTCGGCATGATCTCCGCCGAGCCGCTGCCGAGGGACGGTGCCTCATGAACCGCCCGGAACTCGACCGCGTGCACGAACTGGCCGCCGAGACCTTGATCGCGGCCATCGAGTACGACACCGGTCGGGCACGGGCGGCGACCGAGCGGCTCGTCACCGAACACGGAGCAGCCGGGGTCGTGACCGCGATGCTGAGCTGGGCCGACACGCTCCTGGAGGCGATGGGCCTGCCGCCCGGCCAGCAGGTCGCGCTCGTCTTCCGCGACGCCGACAGCGGCCACATCGGGTTCGCGGGCGAGCCGCGCTGGCGGCCCGAGGTGGTGTGGGCGGGCCGGATGCTCGCCGCGCGCGCCGCCCGCGACCTGGAGCAGTGGAACGCGCTGGCCGCCGCGATCCCGGACGGCGAGACCGGCCGGTATGTGTCGGCGGTGCTGGAGGCGGTCGTGCTGACGCTGCGCCGGATCGGGGTGGTGGTCCTGTGACAGCCCTGCCGCGCGCCGTCGTCCGGCTCGCCGCCCTCGTGCTCACGCTGGTGGACCTGGCGCGGCTGCCCGCCGACGCGCCCCGGGTGTGCATGGGCCCGCGCCGCCACCGGGTGGCCCGCCTGACCCGGCGGCAGTCCCGGGCCGTCCGGGCGCGCGGGCGGGTGGAGTGCCGGTGGTGCGGCTACGCGCTCGTCACCCTCGGCTCCGAGGCCGCACACCGCGCCGCCGCCCGCCGCGACACCGAGCGCGGGGAGGCGTGATGTGCGTCTTCTGCCGCGCCTTCACCGCCCTCTACGGGGCCGACCCGGACATCGCGCTCAACCCCGACCGCTGGCCCGAGTACGACGCGATCCGGCTCGGCGGGGCCACCAGCGACCGGGCCGCCAAGCGCGCGAAGGACCGGTACCGGCGCAAGGCCAGGGCCCAGCGCCGCCGCGAGCGGGGGCAGGGATGAGCGCCCGCATCGACGGCCTCGCCCCGGCCGACGTCGCGCTGATCGTCACCGCGCTCGCGGTGACCGCGCCCCGCCTGGACGACGCCGAGTCGCGCGGGCACTGCCGCTACCTCGCTGCCGCCCTGGCCTCCGGGCTGATCGCCGTCGGCCACCCCGCACTCGCCCCGACCAAGGACCCCGAATGAGCGTCCCGTACCGGCTGATCGTCCCCGCCTCGGCGGACCGCGCCGTGTGGCTGGCCGAGCGCCGGTCGCTGATCGGCTCCTCCGACGTCGCCGCCATCCTCGGCGTGGCCCCGCGCGGCACGCCGCAGGCCGTCTACTACGACAAGCGCGGCATGCTGCCCCTGGAGGAGGACGCGGGCGAGGCGGCCCTGTGGGGCAGCCTGGACGAGGAGACCACGGCGCGCGAGTGGGCCCGCCGCAACAGGTCCGTCGTCCGCCGGATCGGCCTCATCGCCCGCAAGGACGCCACCCATCGCGGCTGCACCCTCGACCGGCTCGTCACCGAGTGCCCGCTCGACCGGCACCTGCCCGACCGGTGCGCGCTGGAGGTCAAGCACCGGTCCGCGTGGCTGGCCGGCAAGTGGAGGCGCTCGGTCCCCGACGACGTCCTCGCGCAGGTGCTCTGGCAGATCCACGTCACCGGCATGGATCACGTGCACGTCGCGTGCCGGATCGGCGGCAACGACTTCCGGCAGTACGCCGTGCGCCGCGCCGACCACACCGACTTGATCGCCGACATCGTGACCGCGGTCGATCGGTTCTGGCACGAGCACGTGCTCGCCGGGCGGGTGCCGCCGCTGAGCGGTGCCGAGGACCCCGACGCCGTCCTCGACCTGTACGACCGGCTGCACCCCGACCGCGACGGCATCGCCCGGCTCGACGGGCAGGCCGCCGCCGACGCCACCGAAGCGCTCCTGGAGTACGAGACGCAGCGGCTCGCAGAGGGCCGCGCGAAGAAGGCCAAGGCGCGAGCGAAGGCGCGGCTGGTGGAGCTGCTGGACAGCGCCGAGGCCGCCGTGCTCTACGACCAGACCGTGGCCGCCTACTCGCTGGACGCCGTCACCCGCGACGGCGATCCGCTGACCCGCTCGAACGTCGATCTCGACCGGCTCGCCGAGCTGCACCCCGCCGCGTACGCCGACTGCGTGACCGAGGCACCCTACCGCCGCCTGTCGATCGCCCGCGAACGGCGGCTGACCGAGGAGGACATCGATGTCTCCGTCTCTGCGTGAGAACGCCGCCCGGCTCGCGAGCGGTGAGCCGGTCTCCGACGCGGCCACTCCGCCGCTCGGCGGCTCGGGCATCTCGGCCTCGGCCGCGCCGCTGCCCGAGGTGGACATCCCCGAGCCCGGACCGGACGGCCCCGAGCCGGTGCCCGTGCATGTCGCGTGGTCGCGCGTGATGGCCGACGTCCGCAAGATCGGCAAAGGCGGCGAGGGCAACGAGTACACCGGCCCCGGCGCGTACTCCTTCCGAGGTATCGACCGGACCGTGAACGCCTTCGGGCCCGTGCTGCGTAAGCACGGCGTTCTGGTCCTGCCGGTCGAGGTCGAGGCGCACTACCGCGACGTCCGCACCTCCCAGAACAAGCCGTCCAAGGAGACCACGGTCACCGTGTCCTGGCTGGTGATGGGGCCGCGCGGGGACTGCCTGCCGCACCTTCTCCAGTCGGCGGGCGAGGCCCTGGACAGCAGCGACAAGGGCACCGCGAAGGCTCAGTCGGTCGCGCAGCGCGTGCTGCTGCTGACCGCCGCGCAGGTGCCGACGGGCGACCCCGACACCGACGCGGTCAAGATCGAGCGCGGTGAGGCTCCCGTCCGGACGGCGGTGGACTACCGGGACGAGGCCCTGGACCCGGCGACGTCGGTGCAGCGGCTCCGGCAGATCTACTACGAGCTGTCCCAGCACCGGATGGCCGCCGCGCAGGTCGTGAACGAGCACGGCGACGACGAAGAGATCGGCGCGCTGGTCCGCCGTGTCGGTGCCGAGCGGGCGGGCGGTGCCTGATGGACCGGCTGCCGAACAACCAGCACGACGCCTTGGCGCTCACCTCCGCGAGCCTGACCGCCGCCCTGGCGAGCGACTGGCACCGCGCGATGCGGCTCCTCCAGCAGGTCGGGGACGAGTGCGGGCCCGACGGTGTGGATCGGGCGCTGCTGGCGCTGTGCGACACCGCCATCCACGTCTCCGGGATCGTCCCCGGCACACCGGTCGCGATCTCGTGGCAGGCCGTGGACGGCGACGGAGCCATCACCGGCCCGGACGAGGTGACGCGGCCCGAGGTGGTGTGGGCGGGCCGGATGCTCGCCGCGCGCGCCGCCGACGACGAGGAGCAGTGGGATGCGCTGCTGGCAGCGGCTCCCGAGGACGAGATCGCGTTCGGGCGGCATGCCGGGGCGCTGCTGGAGATGTCCGCGCTGATCATCGCGCGGGAGAAGGGGGTGAAGATCGGTGAGCGCTGACCCGTGGCCCCACATCCGCGAGGCGGAGTTCCGCGCCGACGAGGGCGAGTGGCTCGCCAGCATCGCCCACGCCCTGATCGCCCTGGCCATCAGCGACGCGATCATCCACGACCCGGCCAGCACGGTCGAGGCGGTGGCGCGCGCCGACCAGGTGCTCGGCCGCCTGCCCCGCCGTCCCATCCCGGTCCCGGACCTGGTGCCGCTCCGGCGGCACGACCGGGGCGAGCCGGACGTCCCGCCGGGCCCTCGGGACGCCTCATGACCGGCGTGGGGCCGGGTGTCCCGTGCTCGGCCCCACGCCGCCCGTACCTACGGGCCGCCGCCCCGGATGACGGCCGGAGCGGCGGCGACGGCCGCACCACGAAGGGAGAAACGGCCGTGCACCAGTTGTACATCGAGAAGACCAGCCCGCGAGGGCGGCAGATCTGCGCCGCGCTCACCCTCGCGCACCTGCTGGAGATCGGCCTCCCTGCCGCCAAGTGGGAGATCACCGACACCGGCGAGATGTTCGGGGTCGTCCGCGCGTCCGGCAATGACGCGCTCACGGCGATCTGCGACTACGCCGAGTTCCTGCACCGGGCGGTCGTCCGGGTGGACGCCGACGACGGCGTGACGGCGTGGACCAACTGCTACGTCCTGGCCAGCTATCGGGGCACGGCGCTGGGCGTGTGGGCGCAGGTCCGCCGCCGCCCGCTCGACCGGACGGAGGCGGCGTGATGCAGGACCCGAACGGACGCAAGGCGTTCACCGAGGCCCTTCGCGAGGCTGCGGACTACCTCGACGCGCACGGCGAGGTGCCGCTCCCGGGCCGCGCGGAGCTGGTGGTGCACGCGGACGGATCGGACGCCGACCAGCGCGCTGAGGTGGACCGGGTGGCCGAGTTGCTCGGCACCACGCCCACCGGGACGTCGCACTACCGCGCGAAGCGGACGTGGGGACCGGTCGCCTACGAGGTGATCGCGATCTCCGAGGCGAGCATGGCCAAATACAACGCGCTGATGTCCTACGGCGGCAGCATCGTCCCCGAGGACGGTGCGCCGTGACCGCCCCGCTGAAGCCCTGCGGCACGGTCGCCGCTTACAGCAGGCACCTCTACCACGGCGAGGATCCGTGCCGGGAGTGCCTGGCGGCCATCAACACGGCGAACAAGCCGCGCGGGCGCGCCAAGTGGGAGCTGGCCCGGCTGCACTGGGACACCTTCCTGGCGCTGCGGGCCGAGGAACTGGCGAGCGAGCCCGACGCGGGGGAGGACAGCCTCCGGCGGGCCAGCGGCCGGGCCGGGACGCGGCTGGCCTCGCTGCACCCCGGCGAGTTCGCCGGGCTGCTGGCCAAGCACCGGGCGCGGCTGGCGAAGGAGGTGTCCCGGTGAGCCCGCTCCAGCCGTGCGGCACCCGCGCGGCCTATGCCCGGCACCTGTACTACGGCGAGGAGCCCTGCGCGGAGTGCCGTCGGGCGAACGCCGACTACTCGATGGCCCATCCCGGGAACCGGGTGGTCGCGGCTCGCGCGCGCAACGTGGTCCGCGACCGGCACCGGGCCGAGTTCGACGCGCTGCTGTCCGCCGAGCGGCGGCGCTCCCCGTCCCAGCCCCCCACGGCCACCTACATGAGCGCCAAGTACGAGCTGGCCCGCATCTACGACGCCGAGTACCGGGCGGTGCTGGCCGATCTTCTGGACAAGGAGGCGGCATCGTGAGCGCCCCGTGCGGCACCACGTCCGGCTACCAGCGGCACATCAGGCATGGCGAACGGCCGTGCGACGCCTGCCGGAAGGTCAACAGCGCCCACACCTACGCCAGACACGGCGAAGCGCAGCGCGCACGCACCCGTGCGCTGACCCGGCTCGCCCACGCGCATCCGGACGCGTTCGCAGCCCTGGAGATCCGCGAGTTCGCCGCCGACGGCGTCACCACCCGCAGTGGCCCGGCCTACCAGCGGGCCCACCGCCGCGCCAAGTCCGAGCTGGCCCGGCTGCTGCCCACCGAATACGCCGACCTGCTGGCCGCCGAACTCGCCGCCGAGGCGCACCCCGTCGCCACCCGCCAGGAGCCCCGATGAGCAGCGACCTGCGGCCGTGCGGCACCCGCGCCGCCTATGAGCGCCACCGACGCCACGGCCAGCCGATCGACGAAGCGTGCCGCAAAGCCAAGTCCGCCTACGTCTACGCCAAGCGCGGCGGCTACCAGCGCGCCCGCAACCGCGCGTTGACCAGGCTGGCGCGCACCTTCCCGGAGATGTTCGCGCGGCTGGAGGCCGAGCACTTCGCCGCCGATGGCGTCACCAGCCGGAGCGGAGGGGTCTACCAGCGCTCCCGCAGACGCGCCATGGCCGAGCTGGCGCGGACCCTGCCGGAGCGGTACGCGCCGCTGCTGGCCGCCGAACTCGCCGCCGAGGCGCGCCGCATGAACCCCCCGGCCGACCAGGAGTCCCGGTGAGCCGCACCTTGCAGCCCTGCGGCACGCGCGCCGCCTACAAGCGCCACAAGCGGCGCGGTGAGCAGCCCTGCGAGCCGTGCCGCCAGGCCAACGCCGCCTACATCAGGCCCACCGGCAGCGCACGGCACCGGGCGCTGAAGGCGCTGGCAGAGCGCCACGCCGCCGAGTACGACGCCCTCTACCGGACCGAGCTGGCCCGCAGCCAGGAGACCGACGATGACTGAACCCCTCCCCACCCCGATCCTCGAAGCCCTCCGCGCCGCGCAGGGCCGCCACGACCGGTGCGCCGAGATCACCGCCGCTCAGGCACTGATCGACCCCGAAATCGCGCAGTACGAGAAGGCCCTCGGCGAACTGCGCGGCCGGCACGCCGACCTCGGCCGCGAACTCACCACCGCCCGCGACGACGCCCGCCGCTACCTGCGCATGGCCGTGCTGCTGGCGGGTGAGGAGCACCTCACCATCCCCGCCGCGCTCCTGCCCGGTACCCAGGCACCGGCGCAGGTGCCGCCGACGCTCGCGGACGAGGACCCGTGCGCGCACGGCGCGCACGGCATGTGCACCGGCGACGGCTGCGAGTGCGTCTGCCACGCCGCCGCCGCGCTCGGCTACGCCGACGAGACCCAGCGCGCCGAGGCGATCCACACCGCCGGGGCCTCCCGCGAGCTGCCCGAGACGACCACCCCGGACGGGGGTGAGCCGCCCGCCGGCCGGTTTCATCCCGCACCCGAGGACGGCGGTGAGAGCGATGCGTGAGCCCGTCCGGGTCGGCCGCCTGCGCGCCGCGTGGGCGCTGTGGCTGGCCCGCCGCGACACCTACCCTGCCCGCCACCTGAAGGGACACGCGGCATGACCGAGCCGACCGAGTTCACCATCGAGGCGATCGTTCTGCGGCGCGCGCTCACGACTGCGCTTGCCTTCACCGATCGCACCGGCACGTGGCCCGCGCTAGAGAACGTGCAGGTCAAGGTGATCGATGACGGTATCGAGTTCGCCGCGACCGACCGGTACACCCTGTACTGGGAGCACGTGAAGGTCACCGGCGAGCCGTACGGCCTGCTCATCCCGGCGCATATCGCGCGCCGCCTGCTGACGATGGTTCCCAAGGGCACGGCCCGCAAGCCCGTCATGGGCATGGTCTCCTTCGCTCGCGTCGAGGGCCGCGTCACCGCCCGGTTCCTCGGCGAGTTCGAGGAGTTCGAGACCTCGATCACCTTCACGCCGCCCGAGTTCGACGGCTTCCCCGACTACCAGAAGATGCTCGACGGCTGGTCCGAGATCGACCCCAAGACCTACGCGCACGAGGTGCACCTCAGCCCGCACTTCATGGCGAGGGTCTCCCGGGCCATCACGGCTCGCGGGCACATCGTCGAACCGATCAGGATCTCGTTCCTCACGGCGCACAAGCCGGTGGTGCTCCATGGCCCGGACGGCTTCAACGCGATCATCATGCCGGTCCGGACGGGCGGCGCTTCATGACGACGCTGCTGTCCCTGATCCCGCTCGCCGCGCTGGCCACCGCCGTCGCCGCCATCTGCTGGGCAGAGGCGCGCGAGCGCGTCGAGCGGGTCCGGCGCGACGGCCTCGGCGAGATCGACGCGCGGCGGGCTGCGGCCGCCGTGCGCGAGGGCGGCCTGCGCCCTCCGCCGTCCGAACCCGGCGAGGAGGCAACGTGACCCGCCCGCTGAAGCCGTGCGGCACGCCCGCCGCCATCATGCGGCACCGACGCCGCGGCCAGCCGCTCTGCGACGCCTGCCGCAAGGCGCACGCCGCGTGCAAACGGGAGTGGCGCAGGACCGGCCGCTACCGGCTACCCGATGGCTGGACGGCCTCGTGACCGCCGCCTTCACAGACCCCACCCCGGCCGCCGCAGCGAGGGGAGCGGCCGGGGTGGGCACCCTTCGCCGCGCGCCTGGCGATCGGCCTGCCTGCGGCAACTGCGGCGAGCCGTGTCCGGGCAGGCCCCAACGCGGATGGTGCAGTGCCTGCTACTTCCGCTGGTACCGCGCCGGTGCCGACCCCGAGGCCGATCCACCCGCCCCGCGAAGAGGCCGGGCCCGGACGGCAGCGATCCGCGAGGACTGCGCCTGGCTGATCGAGGGCGGCCTGTCGGTCGAGGAGGTCGCCACGCGCGTCGGCGTCACCCCGCAGACCGTCCGCCGCCACATCGCCCCGCCCACTCCGCCTCCGGTGTGCGCGCATGCCGACTGCGTGGCGTCTGCCACCTTCCGGCGGTGGTGCGACGAGCACAGGGACCTGCGCCGCGCCTACCTCGCGGCGCGCGCCGCGGAACTGTCCCGCTGGTCCGCCGCCTGCCGCATCGGCGTCTACTGGCGCACCACCTACCGGTGGGAGCCCGGCGAGCCGGGCGTCGGCCGGCCCCGGAAGGAGGCCACCGCATGACGGACCCCGCAGTTCCCGGCACCGTCGCCGTCACTCAGGCCCCGCCGGGCATGGGCGACTGGGACCTGCGCGGCCTGTGCCGGGACCATCCGCAGCTCCTGGAGGCCACCAGCACGGCGGGAGTGAAACTCGCCCGCGCCCTGTGCGCACGATGCCCCGTCTGGCGGCCGTGCCGCGCCTGGGGGCTGGGGCTGGGCACCTACGCCCACCCCGACCCCGGCGGGATGATCGGCGGCCTGACCGAGCTGGAGCGCCGCGCCGTGCGCCGGGCGATGGGACGGACCGGGGCCGAGGCCGAGCCGCAGGAGGCGGTGCCCGCCCCGATCGACCTCAAGGAGTGCACCCGCTGCGGCGAATTCAAGGCGCTGGACGAGTTCTACCGCAACAAGACCACCCGCGACGGCCGGGCCTCGGCGTGCAAGAAGTGCGAGTACAAGGCCAAGCAGCAGTACCGGCGGCAGCGATGACCGACGAACTCGACGCGCGGATCCGGCTGCTGGAGGCCGAGCGCGCCCGCCCCGACCCGCCGGGCGACCCCAGCGTGGTGGAGCTGATGCGGCGGCTGATCAGGACGCTGCACGCCGCCTACCTCACCCCACCCGACCGCGACCTTCTGCGGTCCGCACGCGGCACGGACGCCGCAGAAGGAGGAGCGTGATGGCCCGCACACTGGTGACCCTGCGCACCCACGACGGTCGGGAGGTCGCCTACCCGAGGCCGTCCGGGAAGGCCAAGTTCACCCCGCAGACCGGCGCCGGGATCTCGTGGGCGAAGTGGAGCTGGAACCCGGTCACCGGCTGCCTGCACGGGTGCGACTACTGCTACGCGCGTGCGATCGCCACGCGGTTCCCGAACGCCTTTCCCGCCGGGTTCACGCCGCTGTTCCACGAGGAGCGGCTCGCCGCCCCGGTCAACACCAGCGTCCCGGCCAGGCACCAGGGCGACCCGGCGTGGCAGCGGGTGTTCGTGTGCTCCATGGCCGACCTGTACGGCCGGTGGGTGCCGGACGAGTGGATCACGGCCGTGCACGAGGCGATGGCGGGCGCGCCCTGGTGGCAGTACATCCTGCTCACCAAGTTCCCCGCCCGCTACGTCGGCCTGGACCTGCCGCCCACGGCATGGGTCGGCACCTCAGTGGACGAGCAGAAGCGCGTCCGGATCGCCGAGGACGCGTTCCGGCACCTCGACGGCGGGGCGGTGAAGTGGCTGTCCCTGGAGCCGCTGCGTGAGCCGCTGGAGTTCACCGACCTCAGCGTCTTCGACTGGGTGGTGATCGGCGCGCAGACCGGGACCCGGCAGCCGGACGGCGCCGTCCCGGCGTTCGCGCCGCCGCTGGAGTGGGTCGCGCGGATCGTCGCGCAGGCCCGTAAGGCGGGCTGCAAGGTCCACCTCAAGCCCAACCTCGTCAACGGCCGCCCCGGCATGACGCTGCCCGACGAGTACCCGACAGCCCGATAGCCGGGCCGAGTGCCCCCTGACAGCACAGGAAGGAGGCCGTAGGTGCCCTGGGTCCGCTTCGATGACCAGTTCCCGATCCACCGCAAAATCGACGGATTGTCGGACGCCGCCTTCCGGCTCCACGTGTCAGCCATCTGCTGGTCCGCTAGGAATCTGACCGATGGTCGGATCTCGGCAGCAGAGCTGCGCATGGTGGCAAGGATGCGGCGGCCGGACAAGTTCGTCGATGAGCTGTGCAGGTCGGGACTCTGGCGTCGGGTGGACGGCGGCTGGCTCATCCACGACTACCTGGAGTTCCAGCCGTCCCGCTCGAAGGTAGAGAAGGGCCGAGTCGCCAAGGCCGAGCGGCAGCGTCGCTGGTTGGACAAGCGCAAGAACGGCCCTGTGGAAAAACCTGTGGACAGAGACGCGTCTATAGACGCGTCTCAAGACGATGCCCCGTCCCCGCCCCGCCCCGAAGGAAGCGGGGCCGGGGACCGGCCCCGAGCGCGCGGCGCGCCCGGCCGGACCGGACCCACGGGTCCGGCCGGGCGCGCCGTGCCGCCGTGGTGCGGCCAGTGCAGCGACGACGTGAAACGCCAGATCGAACTCGACGACGGCCGCGTGGCCCGCTGCCCTGAATGCCATCCGCTCCGAGAGGACACCGCATGATCATCGATCGTCTCGACGCCTGGTGGTGCCGCGTGCTCGACGAGCGCGCCCGCCGCCGCATGGTCCGCGCCCTGCGCGCCGAACAGAAGCTGCTCCGCGACCAGCTGGCCTACTGCGACCGGCAGTACCACGCCGCGACCGGCCAGCACATCCCCGACCTCGACGACCGCCGGGAGCACACGTGAGCGCGAAGCGCATCCAGCGGAAACGCACGCGCGGTTCGCGCCTGGCCGAGGGAGCGATCTACGTCGGACGCGGTACCAAGTGGGGCAACCCCTGGCGCGCCGTCAGCAGCCGGACGGTCCGGAACCAGTGGCACCAGGAGGTCTGGTGCGCGCCCGGCGAGGCGCGCGGCGTCGCCGCCCGCCGGTACCGCGAGGACTTGCTCGACGGCCGCCTCGACTTCGACGTGGAGGACGTCCGCCGCGAGCTGGCCGGCCACGACCTCGCCTGCTGGTGCCCGCTGCCCGAGCCCGGACAGCCCGACCACTGCCACGCGGCCGTGCTGCTGGAGATCGCGGCCGAGGAGCCGACGTGACCGCGATGCCCACGGCCGACAACCACGGCCACTGGTGGCTAACGACCTTCGCGGCGCGGAACCGGCTGCACGCCGTCCCCGCCACAGCGCCTGACCCCGACGACGAGGACGCCTGCGAGGCGCTCCGCCTTAACGAGCTGACGCTTACGGCCCGCTGTGGCGTCACGACGGTCATGGCGTGGCCCGGCCTGTTCTCGCGGCTCAGTCGCCCTCGCTGCGCGCACTGCTGCCGCGCGCTGGGCATCCCGCGCGGTCACGGAACCCCCGGCAACGAGGCGGCGCGCGCCGGGCGAGGCCCGTCATGACGGGCCCGTGCCAGAGCGCCACGTCGGACGGCCGCCGGTGTTTCGCGCCAGCGACCCACCGCGGCACCGGCGGATGCGTGCACGAGCACGTCTTCGCCATGCGGCTCTGCGACGATCACGTCCCGCTTCTGATCGAAGGCCAGCTCAACTGCATCTTCTGCTGGAACGGCGGTGCGGGCCACCCGTGCCTCATCCGGGGCCGCCTCGAACGTCTGGAACCCGTCGAGGTGATCACGTGACCGAACCCAGCCGTGCCCAGGTCATGAAGCCCGGCCACTGCTCGTTCTGCGGAGGCCCCGGCGAGCGCGGCCCGTCCGGGGCCTGGTGGCACACCGGTGAGTCCTGCCATACCGGCTACGGCGTCCTCCCAGCCGGGGCGGTGCCGCGCGGCCCGCTCGGCGGGCCGGGGGAGTGGCCGCCGCGCTTCGTCCCGGAGGAACCGTGACCGACCGCGACCCCGAGCTTCAGCGCGCCGTGGACGCCGCCACGCGCGAGCTGTCCCGCCGCGTGGCGCACGTCGCCGCGCTCGCCGACCCGGACGCGTGGGCCGCCGCGTTCATCGCCGCCATGTGCGAGGAGGGCTGGCGTCCGGTGCCGCGTCCGGCCGAGGCGGTCATCGCGTCCGGGCCGCGTGACCCCGACCTCGCCCACCGCCGCGCCGCCGAGGCGCGCGCCGCTCTGCGCGAACGCCGCCAGGAAACCGAACGCGCCCCGGCCGGGCCCGAGTACCTCGCAGCTCCTCAGCACCCCGACACCAGGGACCCCCGATGACCGAAACGCCGATGGCACGCCAGTGGCGCGAACACCTGCACGCCGGCCGCTGGCGGCGCGCCCGCATGACGCACGACCCGCACCTGCCGGGCCTGTACTGGCCGCCGCGCCTCACCGACCGCCCCACCGCCCTGGAGACCCGCGATGCCACCTGACCCCGCCGTCCGGGTCTGCGCCGCCCGCTTCACCGCCTCGCGCCTGCCCGAGGGCCACCCGGACGCCGTCGCGTTCACGATCTCGGTCGAGTACCAGGGCGGCGAGCGGTGGTCGGTGTCGCACGGCCTGCTGATGCTCGGCGGCGATGGGAAGTGGTCGCCTGGCTACGAGGGCCCGTTCGGCTGGTACGAGCCCGAGACCGAGGCCGACCGCGCGGCCTACGAAGCCGCGTTCGGCGCGTGGCGGGACGCCCACCTGTTCACGCTTGCCGACGCCCTCGACCTGGCCCGCGAGCACGCGGCGAAGCTGGTTGTGAACGGTCTGACCGTTGCCGACGTCCTCGCCCGGACGGAGGAGGACGCGTGATCTGCGCCAGATGCCAGCGCCGCGACCACGAGGGATGCCTGTCGCCCGACTGCGCGTGCGGTCACCGGGGGAGCCCCGTCCGGCCCCTGGCCTCCGCCGAACGGCAGGAGGTCCGCGCCGGGCGGCTCACCGCCACCGTCCTGCCGAGGGAGACCCGCGCCGCCCGCATCGCCGGAGGCGACACGTGAACGCGGCGGAGCGACTCGGCCACGATCTCCAAGACGCCATCACCGCCGCCGGGCGCGCGCAGATCACCGTCGCCGAGGAGATCGGCGTCTCCCAAAAGCACCTGTCTCAGATGCTGATCGGCAAGGCGCACCTGTCGCTGAAGTGGGCCGAGAAGATCGCCGAGGCGTGCGGGCGTGCCTTGGTGGTCGCGGTCGTGGACCCGGACGACGACCTGCGCGCCCGGCTCCGCGACGCTATCGACCGCGACGGGTTCAGCATCGAAACCCAGACCGACGCGGCGATGCGGATCGTGCAGCCCGTCCTCGACCGCGCCTGCGAGCGCACCGCCTACCTCGAAGCGAAGGTCGCCACCCTCGACCGGCTGCTGGAGGGGTTCCCGGACGCGCACGCCGACTTCGGGCACGGCTGCGCCGACTGGTGTTTCCGCTGCCAGCTCGACAGGCTCCGCGACCGCGCGGAGCGCGCCGAAGCCGCCGCCGACCGTGTCCGCGAACTGGTCGGCACATGGCCCGCAACCGAGGCCGATGCCGTCGAGCCCGAGGACTGGCCTCTGTACGTCGCGCGCCGCGAGATCCTCGCCGCCCTCGAACCCGTCTCGGAGGAGCCCCAGTGATCGACCGCGTCTGCCGTGCCCTGGTCCGGCTGCTGTCGGCCCACCCCGAACGCCACGACCCGCCCGCCCCGCGACCCACCCGCCTGGTCAACCGCATCGTCTGCTTCGACCGCCACGGGCATCCGCACGCCAGTGACGCCCCCGAGGAGCAGTTCGGCCGCCGATTCGATGGCATGCCGTTCCCCGCACACGTTACGGGCGCCAACGCCGAGGACTGCCCGGCGTGCACCGGACGCCGCGACCTGCCTTACCCGTTCATCTGCCCCGGCACAGACCCCACGGAGACGCCGTGACCCCCTCCATCGGCCTCATCATCGGCGACGTGCGAGGCCGGGCGTGAACGCGCTGCTGGCCATCGCCGGAGCGGTCGCCTACCTCGCCGTGGCCGCCGCCATGATGCGACTCCTGGCCTGGGTCGGCGTCCGCTGGTTGGACGGGCGCAACGACGAGTTTGAGATCTTCGGCGGGCTCGCGTGGCCCGCCGCCCTGGCGGTGATGGCGGCCGTCGAACTCGTCACCGGCCTGCACCGGCTGGCCACGCGCGGCATGAGGGAGGACAGGTGAACGAGCAAGTCGAGGTGTGGAGCCGCCGATTCGTCAGACCCCGTATCGACTTCCTGCGTCCTGCCAGACCGCATCCTCTCGCGGCCTGGAACCGTTACGGCGCGATCCCCGGAACGCCCTTCCGGGGCGTGACGATCGGCATGGCGTTCATGTGGCGCGGTCGCGGCGTGGGCATCCGCTGGGCTCGCCCCCAAGTCCACTTCGAGGAAGCTCGATGACGACAAACGACCTGTGCGTGACCGACCACGGCGACGACGAGCGCCGCGCCCTGCCCGCGCTCCGGTTGTGCGCCCGGTGCTACTACGACCTGCGCTTCGACCTCGACGCGCTGCCGCGCCTGTACGACGCGCTCGCCGAGGCCCTGGCTGTCACCGGAGGGGCGGGGCAGCGTGTCACCGGTTCCTCCGGCCATCCGCTCCCGATCAATCCCGCCGTCGCCGGCCACCGGGACCAGATCCGCCACGACCTGATCTGGTGGGCCCTGCACGTCGCCGACGCGCGCGGCCTCACCCTGCCCGAGTCCACCGTCCGCGCCGTGGCCGAGCTGCTGGCCCACCAGGTGGACTGGATCGCGGCGACCCTGCCCGCCGCCGCCGAGTCTCCGCCGGTGTTCGCCGAGCTGGTCCGCCGTGCCCGCTCGCTGCTGGATCCGGTCCGCCGTCTGGCGACGGGGGAGCGGTGCCGGAGCGCGGATGAGGACGGGCAGCGCTGCACGGGCACCGTCTCCATGGTGCTGACCCGGGCCGAGGCGTGGGAGGCCCGGTGCTCGCGGTGCGGTCCGCAGGAGGCCGCGCCGTACCTGCGGGACACGATCGCGGGGCGGATGGTGACGGCCGAGCGCGTGCAGACCTACGCGCTGCGCTCGTACGGCCAGCAGGTCACGGCGTCCACGATCCGGTCGTGGGCGCACCGCGGGCACATCCGCAGCGAGGAGCGGGGCGGGTCCGTCTGGTACGACCTCGGGTCGGTCTCCCGGTACCTGGCCGCGCGGCAGGGCAGGATGGCGGGATGAGCGTCCCGGACCGCGAGCATCTCAAGGGACGGCGCGTGCGGCTCACCCTCAACCCGTGGGCGGTGCCGGGGCCGGTCGTGGGCGAGTTCGCCGGGCAGGGCGAGCGCGGGCTGACCATCATCACGGCGGGCGGAGGACGGTTCGCCTACCGCCATGACGAGATCGCGAAAGTGGAGGCGGCATGAGCCATTCCGAACGCGTCGAGGTGCTCGTACTGCTGACCGTCGGGGACGACGCCATCGTGGTCGTTCCCGCGCGCGACGACCGCGAGGTCAGAATGCCGTCCGCCGTGATCGCCGGTGATGCCGGAATTCCCGTCGGTGAGCTTCCGGGCAGGCGGTTCGCCGCGACGTGGACGCAGGTCGCCGACCGCGAGTACACGCTCGGGGAATTCGTGCTGCTGAATGATCCACGCGTTTAGCCGCGCAGATCTTGGCGCATTCTGGCCAGCCTTTCCAGCTTTATCTCTCCACAATTTTCGGCCAGCGGCGTAGTGTGGAATTGCCGGGAATCGGAGTCGGCACCTCCGGCCCCGGCGGATCACAACCTCGGCCGCCCACGAAAGGGGCCCACGATGGAACCGGAACGCATGGAGCAACTGATCGGGCGCTGGACCGCCGCGTACGAGGGCATCGCCAAGACGCTGCGCTGCCTGCCCGAGCCGATCAGCCTGCCGCCGCTCGGGGGCGCTGCGGACGACCTGTCCGGCGACCCGATCGGGACCGCGATGGACGCCGCCGCCCGCGCCGCCGGTGAGCTGTACGGAGCCGAGGGGGACGTGTCCGAAATCGGGCAGGTGCTCCACGGGTCGATCATGTTCTGGCTCGCCGCCTTCGACACGCTGCTTCACCTGCGCGCGCTCGGCACCGCCTATCGCGAGGAGGTCGCGATGGTCCTCATGCGGCAGGCGATGGGGCAGGCGCTCACCGCACACGAGATGATCCACGGGCGTGAGCCGATGCCGCCCGTCCCGCCGCCGTCGCTGAACTGACCCGCACCAAGGGCCCCGGACGATCACCGTCCGGGGCCCTTCTCGCGTGCCCAGGGGGCCGGTGGGAACGAACACGCGCGCGGCATGCTCGCGGCACTCCCACCGGCCCGAACCTCGGCCCCAAGGGGCCGCCTCCATCGTAGGCGGGATGCCGCCGGCGGTCATGGCTCGCGCTTGGGCGGCCTGCCCGCGCGACGCTCCCAGGTGGCGAGGAAGCGCCGGACGTCGGAGCCGAGCCACACCGACCCGGACGCCAGTCGCGCGACCGGCGCGGGGAAGTCCGCGCGCTTGACGATCTGGTGGACGCGCTGCCGCGAGATCCTTTCCTGCGGGGAGTTCCCGCCGATCGCCTCGACGATCTCCTGGACGCCCATGAGTTCGGGCGCGTCCCGTGCGGTGTGCGTCTCGTCCCAGAGCCGGGTGTCCATCCCGACCACCTCCCCGCGGTGCTCGCGCAGAGCTGCCGCGATCTCGTGGCGCGCGTGCTCCTGGGCGGCGCGCAGTGTGGCCGCCTCGACGGCCAGTAGCGCCGACACCCGGTCGGCCGTCCCACTGCTGGGACTGGTGTGAACGGCGAGCCTGCCGAGGATGTCTGCCAGCTCTGCGGCCAGTGCTCGGGCGCGTTCGTCGTCGGCCTCGGTGGCGAGGTCCACTCGCACGCTCCATCGCGGCATCCGCCGCCCTCCTCGCTGTCGCTGGTCAGCCGCGCTGCCGCGCCTGCGCTCATGGTCCCTGCCGAGCTTGCGCACTGTCAAGGATTGGCCGTCCGAAAAAGGTTGACAGTCCGCAAGGTTAAGCGGACGATTGAGGTAGTCCAGCAAGGCAGGTGACCTGCGATGACGCCCATCGCGCCCCCCAGTGCCGCCGCACTGTTCGCCAACCAGGCCCTCATGATCCGCGCGGCCGAATTCGAGCGCCCGGTCCTGATCGCCTACTCCGACGCCGAGGGCGTCTCCACGCTCCGCATCATCGAGCCGTACGCGGTGGAGACCACCCGCGCGGGGCACCTGCTGGTCCGCGCCATGGACCGGCTGTCGGAGGAGCCGCGCACCTTCCGCCTTGACCGCATCGTGTCGGCCGACCTGCTGCGCGGCCCGCTCCTGCTGGACCGCCCCGCCCGCGACGCGCTCACCCGCATCCGGGAGGAGATCGCCCGGATTCAGCCGACCGGCTACTACAGCGACGCCGCCCGCTGGACCCCCGATTGCCCGATCTACCCGTGAGGAGTCCCGTGATGATCAACCCGCTCGGCTTCGGTGTCCTCGTCCGCTACCACGGCTCGCTCGAAGACCGGCACGGCGTCTACGAGATCTCCGGGACCTGCCTCGACAACCGGGCTGGCACCTGCCGCTACCACCTGGCCCCCGTCGGAGCGGGCACCCTCATCCGGCACGTGCGGCCCACCTCGATCACGCCCCTGACCGCCGCCGAGATCGCCGAGTACACGGCGGAGGAGCGCATCCGCGCTGAGATCGCCGAGGTGGACCCGGACGGGTTCAGCGGCGACGCCGCCCGCTGGACCCCCGACCTGCCCGTCGTCCCCTGACTCACACGCCCTACCGGCAGGCATCCGGGTTCAAGCCCCGGAAGGGCACGTCGTATCTCACCCCCCATCGGGAGGACACCGTGTCCAGCAACATCAACGAGGCGTTCGCCGCCGAGCGCTCCACCCAGATCGACACCGCCCGCGCCCGCCAAGCCGCCTGGGACCAGCGGGTCGCGTCCGGCAAGCTCACCCCGGTCGGCAACGGCCGCTACCGGGTCACCGACCCGGGCTCGTACGACAACGGCGAGATCCTGGTGAACCAGGGCGGCCTGATCCTGCCGCAGCACGGCCTGGACCTCACCGGCACCGGCGACGCCGCCCTCTACAGCGCCGTCCCCGCCTGGCACGGCCTCGGCCAGATCATCCCCGGCGGGATCAGCGACATCGATGAGGTGCTGCGCCTCGCCGGGATCGCCTGGCAGGTGGAGCGCCGCAGCGTCCGCTACAGCGTGGACGGCGAGATCCGGACCGTCCCCGACGCCTACGTCACCGTCCGCGACGACACCCACGCGCCGCTCGGCGTGGTCGGCGGGAAGTACCGCGAGATCCAGAACCGCAGCCTGTTCCGCTTCCTGGAAGACCTGGTAGGTCAGCAGGGCGTGGTCTGGGAGTCCGCCGGATCGCTGCGCGACGGCCGCAAGGTGTTCGTCTCGATGCGCGTCCCGCAGGCCGTCACGATCGACCCGGGCGGCCTCGACGACACGATCGAGCTGTTCCTGGTCGCGATCAACAGCCACGACGGGACCAGCACCGCGCAGACCGTGGTGACGCCGTGGCGGCCGGTCTGCGCCAACACCGAGCGGTTCGCGGTCCGCGACGCGCAGTACCGCTGGACCATCCGGCACACCTCCCGCGCGCTGGACCGGCTGGAGGAGGCCCGCCGCACGCTCGGCCTTACCAGCGCCTACGCCGCCCGGTTCGGGGCCGAGGAGACCGCGCTCGCCCGCACCGACCTCGCGGTGAACGAGTTCGACCGGGTGATCTCCGACCTGTGGGAACCGGCCAGCGCCGACGACCCCCAGCGGACCCGGACCAACGACACCCGCCGCCGCGACACCCTGCACGCGATGTACCGGACCGAGGCCGAGCGCGCCGGACGGACCGCCTACGCCGCCGAGCGGACGATCACCGACTACCTGGACCACGTCGCGCCGCGCCGCCCCGGCAAGTCCATGACCGAGGAGATCGCCCGCGCGACCGCCGCGCTGGAGGGCACCGACGACGACGTCAAGACCCGCGCGCACCGCCGCCTCATGCGCCTTGTCGGCGGCGGAGTCCAGACCGGCTGACCCACCCGACCCCCGAGGGACCGGGCACCTCCGCACCCGCCCGGTCCCTCGGGCCTTCTCAGGAGCGCGCCATGCCCACCCCCCGGCCCCTGCGCAAGACCCCCCGGACCACGCCGACCGACCCCGCGAAGCCCACCGCCGAGCCCGCCGCCGAGCGTCCGGCCCGCAAGGGCATCAAAGCCGCCGCCGCCGTGCTCACCCTCACCGCCGTCTGCGGCACCGCCGCCTACCTGTGGTGGCCGTCCGGCGGGCACGCCCACCCCGCCACCCCCCCGAAGGTCGCCGCGCCGCGCGTGCTGGACCCGTCCGTCTATACGCCACCGCCCACCGCGCCCGCATGGACCCCGAGCGAGATTCCGACCGCTACCAAGACCCCGAAGTCCGCCGCGCCCGCGCCCGCGCCGTCCGCCGCGCCCGTCCCCAAGCCCGCACCCGCACCCGCGAACCCCAACCTGCCCACTGCACCGGCCGCACCGACCGTCCGCCCCACCATGCCGAAGACGCCGTGCCCGGCCACCCCGCTCGCCGCCCGCGCACCCGCCCCGCAGCCCACCACCCCGAGCCCTGCCCCGACCACCCCGACCCCGACCGGGACACCCGCGCCGACCGTGACCGTCACGGTCACCGTGACCGTCACCGCGCGCCCGAGCCCCACCCCGACACCCGTACCGACCGCGACCCCCACGTGCGGATGAAAGGGCGCATTGCGGCGCATACCGGTGCGACACGCCCTTTGCAGCGAGAGCCGAGGTTGCGTCGCAGGTCAGAGGTGTGCAACGCTGCCGCATGTAAGCCATCCGAGGTATGGCCTCAGCCCGGCGCAAGCCGAGGTTCAAACGAAGCCCGCTTGAGCGACAGCTCGCGGGCTTCTCTCATTCCCCCAGCAAAGCGCCCCGGCGATCGCGTCCACGATCCCGGGGCCGAGCCGACTACTACGGAGTCGAGCTATGGCCCACATTAAGGGCAGGCACCAGTTCGCCATCAACGTCAACCGCAGCTACGAGGGCGACCCCGAGGCCACTCGCAAGCGGCGCATCAGCGAGGCGTTCGCCGCCCTCGGCCCCGTCGTCTACTTCATCCGCGACGGCGACCTCATCAAGATCGGCCACAGCGGCAACCTCAAGACCCGCCGCCGCGCGTTCACCTCCGACCTGACCGCCATCCTCGCCGTCACCCCCGGCGACCGGGACCTCGAACAGGCCACGCACGAGCGGTTCGCCGCACAGCGCGCCAAGCGGCGCGAGTGGTACCACCCCGCGCCCGAACTGATCGCCCACATCAACGACCTCCGCGCGGCGATGAACGTCCCGCCGATCACCAGCTGGCACGCCGACGACTGAGACCGGGAGGCCAGCGTGAGCAAGCGCAGCACCGACCCCGGCAGCACCACCGCACGCGGCTACGGCACCGCACACCAGACCCTCCGCCGCCAGCTCCTCGCCGACCTCGCCGCCTGCCCCGGCCAGCCCTGCACCCGATGCGGCCACCCGATGTACCCCGACCAGGCGCTCCACCTCGACCATGAGGACGACCGCAGCGGCTACCGGGGCCTCGCGCACGCCGCGTGCAACGTCCGAGCCGGAGCGATCAAGGGCAACCGCCAGCGACGGGGCAAGCCAGCACCACGGCGGGCATGGTCCCCGCCCCAGCCGAGCCGCTGGTGACATCGCCGCAGGTCAGCGGCGTGATCAACGATCAGTCGCCACGTTTTCGCAGGTCAGCGGCTTTTTGATCTTCGGTCGGTCTGACCCGCCGCCATCAACTTTTTCGTGTGTGCAGCCCGACCGGGGGGACCCCGCCGGGAACGCGGCTCGCAGCAGCCTGCCGGACGAGGTGGACCAGTGGCCGATCAGCAAGAGCCGGGCGAGGTCGAGTCGGCGGTCTCGCGGACGCTGGCCGGCCTGGAGGAGGTCTCGCCGCTGCACGAGGGCCTGACCGCGCTGTCCCGGGTGCTGGCCCGCAAGCTCGACAACGACGCCGGGATGGCCACGGCGGCGGTCGCGCGGGAGCTGCGGTCCACGTTGGAGGCGCTGGCCGACGCGGGGGGCGATGGTGACTCGGACGCCCTTGCTGACCTCGTTGCGCACCTGTCCTCCCCGGTGGGGGACGCCCAGGAGTGACCGCCCGACGCTCGGGGCGCGGGCAGCCGAGATCGCCGAGACGCTCGGGACGCCGCTGATGCCGTGGCAGCGGCACGTCGCGGACGTGATCCTCGAAGTCGATCCGGTGACGGGCCTGCTGGCCTACCGCGAGGTGGTCCTCACGGTCCCGCGCCAGTCCGGGAAGACGACGCTGCTGCTGGCGCTGATGGTGCACCGGGCGCTGGGGTTCGGGTCGCGGCAGAACATCCTGTACTCGGCGCAGACGCGCGGGGCGGCCCGCAAGAAGTGGGAGGACGAGCATCTGGTCGCGCTGGAGGCGTCGCCGCTGCGGTCGCTGTACCGGGTGCGCAGGCAGCTCGGCCAGGAGGCGTTCCGCTGGCGCAACGGGTCGATCCACGGCCTGACCTCCAACACCGAGAAGGCGGGGCACGGCGAGACGCTCGACCTCGGCGTCATCGACGAGGCGTTCGCGCAGGAGGACGACCGGCTGGAGCAGGCGTTCAAGCCCGCCATGATCACTCGTCCGCAACCGCAGCAGGTCGTGATCTCGACGGCGGGCACGATGCGGTCGGTGTTCCTGCGCGGGAAGGTGGACGCGGGCCGCAGGCGCTGCGAGGCCGGTGGACACTCCGCGGTCGCCTACTTCGAGTGGTCGGCCCCGAACGACGCCGACCCGGCCGACCCGGCGACATGGTGGGAGTGCATGCCCGCGCTCGGGCACACGGTCACCGAGGCGGCGGTGCGGGCCGACTTCGAGTCGATGAAGCTGCCGGAGTTCCGGCGCGCCTATCTGAACCAGTGGCCGGACGCGGCCCCGGACCAATGGCTCGTCCTCGGCCGGGACGCCTGGATGGACCTGGTGGCGACGCTGCCGGATCCAGACCTGATGGCGCCGGTGGCGTTCTCGGTGGACGTGACGCCCGAGCGGTCGCACGCGTCGATCGGGGTGGCAGGTCGGCGCGAGGGTCTGACGCTGGTGGAGGTCGCCGAGCACCGGCGCGGTACCGGGTGGGTGGTGCCGCGCCTGGTGGAGATGTGCGAGCGGTGGGGGCCGTGCGCGGTGGTGATCGACGCGGCCGGGCCGGCGGGTTCGCTGATCCCGGACCTGGAGGCCGCGGGCGTCGCGGTGACCAAGCCGTCCATGCGGGACCTGACGCAGGCGTGCGGGGGTTTCATCGATGCCGCACGGCCCCAGGATGGCCCGCCGACGCTGCGGCACGCGGGACAGCGGGCCCTTGACGAGGCGGTGGCCGGGGCCGTCCGGCGGTCGCTGGGCGATGCGTGGGCGTGGTCGCGGCGCTCGTCGGCGGTGGACATCTCGCCGCTGGTGGCGGTGACGCTCGCCGCCTGGGGGCGGAGCAAGTTCGGGGCCAAGGCGGGGGCGGTCAACGTGATGGAGAACGTGTGGTGAGGGGGCCTGATGGCCAGGTCGGTCGTGGTGGCGTCGGGCACGGCGAACGTCCAGGCGGTGACGGGCCCGTTCACGCTGGTCGGTGTCTCGGTGCGGGAGAACGCGGGCACGCCCGCCGCCGCGGCGCTGGTGATGCGCGATGGGACGACCACCGGCGACCCGGCGCGGGTGCTGGTGAAGCTCGCCGCGTCCGAGTCCAAGCTCCTGGGGCCGCTGTCGGTGGAGTTCGCGAGCGGGATCTTCGTGCACCGCGAGTCCGGCACCTCCGAACTCGTCCTCTACCTGGAGTGAGGCGGCGGCACGGTGGCCTGGGTGAGGGAGGGCGTGCGGTGAGCGACCTTCGAGCGGCCGAGGTCGGCTCCTGGAGCCGGGTCGGGCTCGACGGGCAGGGGCGTCCGCTGTGCCCCTGCTGCCAGGAGCCGATGGCCGAGGTCGGGCCGGGTCAGTGGACCTGCGCACTGATGGATGCGGCGTTCCGGCAGATCGCGACGGCGCTCGGAGGGCTGGCGCGATGAGGTGGCCGTGGCGTCGGCGCGCCGAATCGCCGCCGGGCGAGGCGCGCACGATCTCGTTCCAGCAGGTCTGGGGCTCGGGCGCGGACCAGCGCCTGACGGCGGTGACCAGCATGGACACCGCGCTCACGCTGGTGCCGGTGTTCGCCGCGACGCGGCTGCTGTCGGACTCGGTGGCCTCGCTGCCGCTCCAGACGTTCCGGCAGGTCGGCGACGTCCGTATGCCGATCACCGACCCGGCGCTGATCCGTGACCCCACGCAGTACGGGACGGTCTACGACTGGGTGCACCGGGCCATGACGTCGCTGACGCTGCGCGGGAACGCCTACGGCCTGATCACGGTCGTGGGCGGGAACGGTGGGCCGTCGCAGATCGAGTGGCTGCACCCGGACGACGTGGAGATCCTGCACGACCGGACCGATGAGCGTCCGCAGTGGTTCTTCCGGGGGCGTCCGCTGGACGCCTCGCTGCTGGTGCACATCCCCGGCTACACGCTGCCGGGCCGGGTCCTCGGCCTCTCGCCGATCATGGCGTACCGGACGACGATCGAGACCGGAATCTACGCGCAGAGCTTCGGGCGGGACTGGTTCCAGAACGGCAGCACTCCGGCCGCGATCCTGACGTCGGAGAACCGGCTGGAGCAGGCCGACGCCAAGGCGCTCAAGCAGCGGTTCCGCGCCGCGGCCGAGGCGCGCGAGCCGGTGGTGATGGGCGGGGGACTGGAGTACACGCCGATCTCGGTTCCCGCTGAGGAGAGCCAGTTCCTCGCGACCTTGAAGATGAACGCGACGCAGATCGCGAGCATCTACGGGATTCCGCCGCAGATGATGGGCGGCGAGGTCGGCAAGAGCCTGACCTACAGCACGGTCGAGCAGGACTCGCTGAACTTCGTCCGGCACACCTTGCGCCCGTGGCTGGTGAAGCTGGAGACGGCGATCAGCGGGCTCCTCGCCTCGCCGCACTTCGTGAAGTTCAACGTGGACAGCATCATCCGCGCGGACCTGCTGAGCCGCTACCAGGCGCACCACCTGGCGCTCGCCGACGGCTGGATGAGCCGGGACGAGGTCCGCGCGCTGGAGGACCGGCCGCCGCTGCCGAACGGCGAGGGCTCATCGTTCACGCCGCCTGTGCCCGCTACCTCCCAACCCACCGCACAGCCCGCGACCGCCCCGGGAGGGACGCTGTGAACGACGTCGAGCGCCGGTACACGCGCGGCCTGGTGGAGGTCCGCGCCGAGCCGGACGCCCCGCAGCAGATCGGCGGGTACGCCGCCAAGTTCATGCGCCTCTCGCAGAACCTGGGCGGTTTCGTTGAGCAGATCGAGCCGCGTTTCTTCGCCAAGAGCCAGGCGGACGGCTGGCCTGGCGTCATGGCCCGCTACAACCACTCCGACAACATGCTGCTGGGCACCACGGCCGCCGGGACACTGCGCCTGGCCGTGGACGCCACCGGCCTGGACTACACCGTCGTGCCGCCGTCCAGCCGCGCCGACGTGGTGGAGCTGGTGCAGCGCGGCGACGTGCGGCAGAGCAGCTTCGCGTTCCGGACCTTCGAGGACGAGTGGGCCCAGACTGAGCAGGGCTTCCCGCTGCGGACCCTGGTGAGCGGGGCCCTGGTGGACGTCGCGCCGGTGAACTCGCCGGCCTACCCCGACACCAGCACCGGCCTGCGGTCGCTGGCCGCGCAGGTCGGCGCGGACCCGGACGAGGTGCTCCAGGCCGCCGCCGCCAACGAGCTGCGCAGGTTCTTTGCTCACCCGCCCGCGACGGTCATCGACATGCACGTCAACCGGAACACGCCCGACGAGAAGCTCCAGGAGATCGCCCGGCAGGCCGCCGAGGCGGCGCTCGGGAATGTCGAGGGCGGGACCGAGGTACGCGAGACGGTCTCGGACGAGCCCTGGTCCAACTTCACCCCGGCCGACTACGACATCGCCCAGTGGCGGCGCGCCTGCCTGATCGACACCGGTGAGGGCGCGGAGGACTCCAAGGGCCGCTACAAGCTGCCGGTGCGCGAGCCGGATGGCGACCTGAACCGGAACGGGGTGCACGCGGCGGCCGGTGGGCACGGCCTCGGCGCGGTCACGGGCATCTCCGACGCGCAGCGGACGGCGGCGGCCAAGACGCTGATCAGCCTCTACCGCGACCAGCTCACCGAGGACCCCCCGGAATCGCTGCTGGCGATGGCCGGGATGCGCAGCGCAGGACAGGGCGAGGCAGGCGGTGAGGTCCGGGCGGCGATGGTCGCCCTCGCCGCCAAGCAGAGGCCCCCGTACCCGCTGCCTTGACGGATCGCGAGCGGCAGGGCGCAACCCACCGCTCGCGGACCAGGAAGACCGGCCCGGCAGCCGGATATCTGCCGCGGAGGCAGGGCGCAACCCACCTCAACGTCCAGTTCAGATCTCTGAAACGGAGATGGCGTTGAGTCGTTCATTCATCAAGAGCCTGCACGAGAAGCGGCTCAAGACCTGGGAAGAGGCCAAGGCGCTGGCCGACAGCGTCGCCGAGCAGAAGCGGGACTTCAGCGCCGAGGAGCAGGAGACCTGGCTCCGGCTGAACAGCGAGATCGACGCCATCGACGAGCGCGTCAAGAAGCTCCAGGAGGCCGAGGAGCGCGCCAAGGAGTCGGAGGAGACGTTCCGGGCGCTGCTGGACCAGCCGGTCGCCGAGGGCCGTAAGGCGCCGGAGGACAAGAGCGCGGATGAGCAGCTCCGTTCGTGGCTGTCCGGTGCGTCCGGTGGCCGGGCGCTGGACATCCGTCCGACGGCGGAGGAGCGCAGCACCGACCTGCGGACGCTGTCGAAGCTGACGGCGGCGGCGGGCGCGAACACGGTCAAGACCAGCTTCTACAACCGCCTGATCGCGCATTTGATCGAGGTCAGCGGCATGCTGTCGATCGGCGCGACGATCCTGCGGACCGCGACCGGCGAGTCGATCCAGGTCCCCAAGACCACGGCGCACAGCGCGAACGCGTCGATCGTGGCGGAGGCGGCCACCCTCGCCGCGAACGAGCCCACGTTCGGCCAGGTCACCCTGGACGCGTTCAAGTACGGGTTCCTGATCCAGATCTCGCACGAACTGCTCAACGACACCTCGATCGACCTGACCGGCTACCTCGCGATGCAGGCCGGGCGGGCGCTCGGCAACGGGATCGGCGCGCACCTGGTCACCGGTACCGGCACCAACCAGCCGAACGGGGTGGTCACGGCCTCGACGACGGGAGTGACCGGCGGCACGGGCGTCGGCGGCGCATACACGGCCGACAACCTGATCGACTTGTTCTACAGCGTGATCTACCCGTACCGGAACAGCCCGTCGTGCGCGTGGCTGATGAAGGACGCGTCCGTCGCGACCCTCCGCAAGATCAAGGACGCGTACGGCGAGTACCTCTGGCAGCCCGCCCTGACCGCAGGCAACCCCGACACGGTCCTGGGCAAGCCGCTGTTCACCGACCCGGCGATGCCCGCCGTGGGCCTGTCCGCCAAGAGCGTCGCGTTCGGCGACTTCTCGCAGTACTTCATCCGCATGGTGGAGACCCTGCGGTTCGAGCGCAGCGACGACTTCGCCTTTAGCTCGGACCTCGTCACGTTCCGCGCGATCCTGCGCGGCGACGGCGACGTCGTGGACACCACCGGGGCGATCAAGGTGTTCGCCGGGGGCGCGAGCTGACAGTGGTCCTCACCAGCAACGACGTGCCGGGCCCGGGACCCCGACCGGGCCCGGCACCCGAAGGAGGCAAGATGCGAGTGGTCATGAAGCACCAGATCTCCGGGACGCGCGACGGGCAGGAGTGGCCGGCGCCCGGCGGCGAGATCGAGCTGCCCGACGTCGAGGGCGCGATGCTGTGCGCGCAGGGCATGGCCGAGCCCGTCGAGACGCGCGGCAAGGACGAGGAGAAGGCGACCGCGCCGAAGGCGTCCACGCGCAGTAAGTAGATGGCCCCGTCGCTGGTCACGTCGTACGCGGTCTACGCCAACGCCAGCAACACCACGACCCTGACCACGACCACCTTCACTCCGTCGAACGGCGAGGTGCTCGTGGTGAAGCTCGCGACGTGGGACACCGCCGTCTCGATGGGCGCACCGACCGGCGGTTCCCAGACGTTCACGTCCAGGAACATCGTCGCGCCCGGCGGGTTCAACAACTGGTGCGGGATCTACACGGCGGTGGTCTCCGGGTCGCCGGTGAACATGACGGTGTCCTCCACGCCGTCGGCGACCTCATGGCACTCGATGGTGGTCGAGCGGTGGTCCGGGGCGACGCTCGCGGCGTCTCCGGCGGTCAACGCGACCACCTCCGGGACGGGCACGTGCTCGACGACCCTGACCACGACGGCCGCGAACTCGGTCGTGTCCTGGACGTCCGCCGACGCCTCCGACAAGGACCCGAGTACCCGCGCCTACCTGTCCAGCGCGACCGAGGACGGGCTCCAGGACGGCCATGTCGGGAACAACATGGTGGCCTACTACGCCTACCAGAGCGCCGCGACCGCGGGCTCGCAGACGATGGGCCTGTCCGCGCCGACTCCGCAGACATGGGTCCTGGCGGGCATCGAGGTCAAGGCCGCCGCCACGGCCAGCGGGCCGATCAAACCGCTTTCGCAGTACACCGGGTTCTTCTGAGAGGGATGACATGGCCCGCTACTCCGTGCAGGTCGAGTCCGCGGCGGCGCTGGCCGTGGACACGGGTTTCGCCTGGCTGATGGCCTCGGCGAACAACGGCTACAAGCTCCGTCGGGTCACGCTCGGCGTGGTGGCCGGTGCCAGCACGCCCACCAGCCAGCAGCTCGTCGTGGGCATCAACCGCGTCACCACGGCGGGCACCACGCCGACGGCCGGGATGACGCCGGTGAAGCTCGACCCGAACACGGCGGCGGCCGGATCGGTGTGGAACACCGCCTACTCGACGCCGCCGACGCTCGGTACCGCCGACATGTTCCGCGCGGCGTTCAACTCCCAATCGGGTGCGGACCTGCCGTGGGAGCTGCTGGAGGAGCTGGTGGTGTCGGCTGGCACCGCCAACGGCCTGGTGTTCATCAACCGTGACAACGCGCTCCCCGCCTCGCACAAGCTTGTGCTGAGTGCGGAATTTGAGGAGTAGGGGCCGCCTGCGCTGAGGCAGCGAACGCCTGACCGTCGGGAGGGCCCGTGGCGAGGCAGGCCCGTAACGTCCGGTCGCGGCGCGGAGCCATCTGGCAGGTACCGCCGCCGAGCGCGGCCTCCGTCCCCGGGGTACCGCCGCCGATGGTGCGGCAGGCGCGTCGCCCCGCGCCCTGCCCGCGTCGTGGCCGGATCCAGACCGTCCCGCCGTCCGTGCCGGTGCCGCCGTCCTGGGGGGTGCGGCGGCCGGTACGGACGGCGGGACTACGGCGCGGGCAGTTCCTCAAGCTGCCGCCCGCCGCCGCTACAGTCACCCCGCCCGCGCTAGCGCCGCTGTGGCTGACGGCCAGGCGGCCCCGGGCAGGGACGATCCGGCGCGGTGACTTCCTGGCGGTCCCGGTCGCCGTCGCCCCGACTGTCCCGCCAGCACTCGCCCCGCCGTCGCAGGTCGCGCGGCGGGCGCGGACCGGGGGAGCGCGGCGGGGGCGGTTCCTCGTCATTCCGCCCGCGGTCGCGCCTGCCGTTCCGCCCGCGTGGCCGCCGCCGTGGCTGACCGGGCATCGGGCCCGGCCGCCCGTCCGGCGCGGCGCGTTCCTCCCGGTGCCGGTCGTTGCTCCGCCGGTTCAGCCTGCGGACCCGCCGCGGTCCGCCGTGACCGGACGGCGTGTGCGGTCGCTGTCGCCCCGGCGCGGCCGGTTCGCGCCCGTGCCGCTGGCAGGTGCGGTTTCGGCGGTGCCGACCTGGACGCCCGGCGCGGTCGCGGGACGCCGCGCCAAGCCGCACGCGACCAGGCGCGGCCACTTCGCGCCGACACCGCTGGTCGGCGCGGTCCCGCCCGCACCGCCGCCCATCGCTCCCGCCGGCCTGCTGGGTCGTCGGCCGAGGCCGCCCGCGCCGAGGCGCGGCCGGTACGCGCCTGTCCCGGGCGTGGTCCAGCAGGCGACCCCGCCCGTGCCCGCCGCCGTGGTGGGGCGCCGCCTGCGCCTCGGCTCGGTCAGGCGCGGCCGGTTCGGGCTCGTCCCGGCGGTGCCGCCGTCCTACCCGGCCAGGCTCGGGGCGCGGCGTCCGCGCACGAGTCCGGTGCGGCACGGCCGGTTCCTCGCGGTGCCGTTCCCGCCGCCGCTTCCGCCGGGTCCGCAGGCGCTGCCGCCCGGCCGGGTGTGCGGTCGCCGGGCCCGTACCGGTCCGGCGCGGACTGGTGTGTTCCTGCCGCTGCCCTTGCAGGGCGTGGCGGTGGCCGCGCCGACGCGCGGCTCGGTGGCGGGCCGGGACCGGTCCGGTGCGGCGTTCGGCGGCGCGGCGCGGACCGGGCCGCTCGTCGGAGGCGCCGCCCGGTCCGGGGCGACCACGACCGGCGCGGCACGGTCCGGCTCGACGGTGGCGGGGCAGGCGCGGATGGGACCGGCGATGAGAGGTGGCTCGTGAGCTATGACCTGGGCGAGGTCGTCCCGCTGTCGGTGACGATCCGGGACGCGACCGGCGCGCTCGCCAATGCGGGCTCCGTTACGGTCACGATCACTCTGCCGGACGGGACGGCGGCCGGTCCTACCACGGTGTCTGCGGCCTCGACGGGCGTCTACAACTACGACTACCCGACCACGCTGTCCGGGCGGCACGTGGTCCGCTGGCTGGCCACCGGCAGCAACGCGGGCGCGTGGACGGACGTGTTCGAGGTGCTCGCCACCGACCCGGGGCAGCTCGTCTCCCTGGCCGAGACCAAGGCCGAGCTGCGGATCGCGGCGGACGACACCAGCCAGGACGGCGAGGTGCAGGACATGCTCCGCGCCGCGACCGATGTCGTCGAGCACTACGTCGGTGCGATCGTCCGCCGGACCTTCACCGACACCTACGGGGGCCTGGTCGGGTCGTCGCTGCTGCTGACACGCACACCGGTGCTGTCGATCGTGTCGGTGGTCGAGTCCGGGACGACGCTGACGCCCGCCGACTACCTGGTGGACGCCGAGTCCGGCGTGCTCCGGCGGGTAGCGGCCGACTTCCCGCAGCTCTGGCTGTTCGGCATCCAGAACGTGACCGTGACCTACGTCGCGGGCCGTACAGCAGTGAAACCCGCCTGGCGCGAGGCGTGCCTGATCATCACGGCGCACATGTGGGAGACCCAGCGCGGCCCGCAGCGCGGCCCGTTCCAGTCCGGCAGCGAGGACTACGACCCGCGCTATTCCTACAGCATCCCGCGCCGCGCCCTGGAGCTGCTGAACGAGCCGGTCGGCGGGATCGCGTGAGCGTCTCGACGGTGCCCGCCGTCCTGGACGCCCTCGTGCAGCGGGTGGGCCTGGCGCTGCCGGGTGTGCAGGTGACCGACGGGCAGCCGGTGGACGTCGAACCGCCGGACACGGTGTGCATCGGGTTCACGGGCACACCCGGCGAGGCGGTGGTGGTCTCGATGCTGAGCCCGGAGCAGATGGCGGTCACGCCGGACCGGGAGTCCTACACGGTGGCGTGCGTCGCCTCCTGCTGGAAGGGGCACGAGCGCGACGCCAAGGCCGTACGGGACCGCGCCTACGCCCTGGTGGACGCGGTCGATGCCGAGCTGGCACGCGACCCGACCCTCGGCGGCCTGGTGCTGCGTGCGCGGCTGGCCACCGAGGAGCTGATCCCGGAGCAGACCGCCGAGGGCGCGCTCGCGACCGTGAAATTCAGCGTCTCGGTGGACGCTTTCGCAGGCAGGTGAGCGATGTCCGATGAGGTCCGCAAGCTGGTGCACGACCTCGGCAAGATCCCACCGGAGCTGAAGCGTGCGCTGCGGCCGGGCCTGCGCACAGCGGGGCGGATCGTCGCCGAGGACGCGCAGGCGCGCGCGTCGTGGTCCACCCGCATCCCAGCGGCGATCAAGGTCCGGGTGGGGCTGACCGGGAGGAGCGCTGGGGTCTCGGTGGTGGTGAACCGGAAGGTCGCGCCGCACGCGCGCCCGTTCGAGCACGGCGGCCGGGACGGGACCTTCCGGCACCCGGTGTACGGCCACCGGAAGACGTGGGTGGCGCAGCGCGCCCGCCCGTTCCTTGCGCCCGCGCTGGAGGCCAAGGGCGACGCGGCTGAGCGGCAGATCGCCGAGGCCGTGGACAAGGCGACCCGTGCGGCGGGTTTCCGCTGACCGATCACTCAGGAGGGGGCCAATGGCCGCGCTCACTACCAACGTCGTGCCCAAGCAGGCGACCCGCATCGACACGCTGTTCACGGCCGCTTCGGCGGGCGGTGACGACTGCGCGACCGGCGGCGGGATGTTCCTGCTGGTCAAGAACACGAGCGGCTCGGCCGTCACGGTCACGCTCGCTGTGCCGGGACTGGTGGACGGGGACCTGACCGTCGCCAACCGCACGTTCAGCGTCGCCGCGACCACCGGCGAGCACTGCATCCCGCTGACCGACTTCCCGTACAAGAACACCTCGACCGGGCGCGCGAACATCACCTACTCGGCGACGTCCGGTGTGACGGTCCTGGTCGTGCGGGTCCCGACGTCATGAGCACCACCGTGTGGATGCGGCACCCGGACCTGGCCGACGCCGCCGAGGTGCCCGCCTCGGCCGTGCCGATCTGGGGGGCGGCGGGGTGGGTGCCGGTGGACGCGCTCGCCGACGCGGTGGACGTGCCGGACGACGAACCGCCGCCCGACTCCCTCGCCGCCGAAGACGCACCCGAGACCGGCGGGCCCGCGCCGCGCCGCCGCAGCACCCGACGGGAGTCCTGATGCCTGCCACCCCGATCACCGCGTCGTCGCGGTACATCAACCCCGGCACCACCAAGGTCTACTGGGCCACCTCGATCGCCAACAAGTCCGCGCCGACGCGCGCGGAGCTGAACGCGGCGATCGACGTCACCGGAGAGCTGGCGGACAACAAGGGCTGGATGGTGTCGAGCGACGTCGTGGACGCGCCCACCATGGACTCCCGTTTCACCGCCAAGATCCCCGGCCGGACGGACGCCAAGGACTCCTCGCTGACGTTCTATGCCGACTCGACGGGCAGCGACGCGCGGACGTTGATGCCGCTCGACACCAACGGGTTCGTGATCTGGCTGGACGGCGGCGACGTGACCGGGCGCAAGTGCGATGTGTTCCCGGTCCGGGTGGCGTCGGTGGGCAAGGAGCGCAGCACCAAGGGCTCCGATCCGGCGACGGTCCCGATCGAGTTCGCGATCACCGCCGTGCCCGCCCAGGACGTGGTGATCCCGTGAGCCTGCTGGACAAGGCGGCCATCCTCGCCGCAGAGGACCGCCGGTACGAGGTGGTGGACGTCCCCGAGTGGGGCGGGCAGGTCCGCGTCCGGTCGCTGTCCGGCGCGGAGCGGGACGAGTTCGAGGGCAAGACCCTGATCCAGGCGGGCGGGCAGCAGCGGGTCAACGCGCGGAACCTCCGCGCCCGGCTGGTGGCGATCACGGTCGTGGACTCCGACGGCCAGCTGGTGTTCGAGCCCGCGGACGTCATCAAGCTCGGCAGCAAGTCCGCGAGCGCGCTCCAGCGGGTGTTCGACGCCGCGCAGCGGCTGTCCGGACTGAGCGAGAGCGACGTGGAGGAGCTGGCCGAGGGTTTCGGAAGCGCCCAGATCGACGCCTAGCGTTCCGGCTGGCCGCGCATCTGGGCATGACCGTCGGTCGCCTGCTGGCGACCATCGACGCCCGCGAGCTGGCCGAGTGGTCCGCCTACGAGCGGGTGGCCGGCCCGCTCGGCCCCGACCGCGGCGACTACCAGGCGGCGATCATCGCCGCGACGATCGCCAACGGCAACCGCGATGAGAAGTCCGAGCCGTTCACGCCCGCCGACTTCCTGCCCGACTGGGACCAGTGATGGGGGTGGGCGTTGGCGACCATCCGCAACTTGATCATCCGCATCGGCGTGCACGACGCCGAGGTCCGCGCGGGCGTCGAGCGGGTCAAGAAGGAGATCGGCGACCTGGAGAAGCACGCCGAGGCGCTCCAGAACCTTTCCCGCTCGGCGGGGCTGGCGGTGCTGGCCGGGTCGGCGGTGCAGCTCGTCACCGCGCTGGCGCCGGCCGTCGGGGTGCTCGGCGCGGTGCCGAGCGCGGCGGCGGGCGCGGCGGCGGCGCTGCTGCCGCTGAAACTCGGCCTGTCCGGCGTCGGCGAGGTGCTGGGGTCGGCGATCACCGGGGATGCCAAGAAGTTCAATGAGCAGCTGAAGGCGTTGCCGCCCGCTGCGCGGTCGGTGGTCGGGGAGCTGGGCAAGACGTTCGGCGGGCTCCAGGCGATCGCGCAGCAGGCATTGTTCGAGCCGATGAAGGGCGCGGCGAAGGGGCTGGCGCAGGACTTGCGCGGGCCGTTGACGACCGGTGTCGCGCAGGTCGCCGCCGCGTGGGGCCGTCTCGGTGCGCGGGTCCTCGGCGTGCTGCGCGAGTCGGCGACGATCTCGTTCCTCCAGCGGCTGTTCGCGAACGTGGCGCGGGCCATCGACGGCGTGGGGCGCGGCGTCCCGGTGCTGCTGCGCGGCTTCCGCGACCTCGCGAACGTGTTTCTTGGGAGCTTCGGGCGGATCGGGAACGCGCTCGGCGAGGCGATGACCAAGGCTGGGCTGTGGCTGTCGCGGATCGCCGTGGGCGGGCAGGCCACCCGCTGGATGAGCGCCGCCGTGGTCGTCCTCGGGCAGCTCTGGCGGATCGTGGTGAACCTCGGCTCGGCGCTGCTGGGCATCTTCGGCGCGGCCAGCAGCGGTGCGGGCACCTTGCTGAACAGCATCGTGCAGCTCACGGCCAAGTTCGCGGCCTGGACGCATTCGGCGGAGGGCAAGGAGAAGCTCGGGGACACCTTCCGCCTGCTGGGGCAGACCCTCCAGAACCTCATGCAGATCCTCCCGAGCGTCCTGCCGGTGATCGTGCAGCTCGCCACCGCGTTCTCCAAGCTCCCGCAGCCGGTCCAGGGCGTCCTGTCGAAGTTCCTGGCGTGGACGATCCTCGCCGGGCTGGTCGGCACGAAGGTCGCGCCGCTGGTCTCGGGACTGGGGCTGGTAGGGAAGGCGTTCTTCAAGGGCGGCGACGCGGCCGGAGGGATGGCCGCCAAGGTCGGGAAGGCGGCCGGGAGCTTCGCGGTCTCGGCCGGGAAGATGGCGGCCTCGGCGGCGGCCTCGACGGGCCGGATCATCGCTTCCTGGGCGGTGGTCGGGGCTCACGCTGTCGCGGAGTCGGCCAAGGCGGTGGCGGCGTTCGCCAGGGCGTCGGCGGCGGCCGTGGCCGAGGGAGCCAAGGCCGCCGCGACCTTTGCCATCGTCGCGGCGAGGGTCGTCGGCGGGTGGATCCTGATGGGCGTCCAGGCGATGGCCAACGCGGTGCGGATGGCCGCCGCTTGGCTGATCGCCATGGGCCCGATCGCGCTGGTCATCGCCGCCGTCGTCGCGATCGTCGTGCTGATCGTCATGAACTGGAACAAGATCAAGAGCTGGACGGTTCAGGCGTGGCAGTTCGTCTGGGACTGGATCAAGAAGATCGCCGGGTTCATCTGGCAGCTCTTCCTCAACTGGACGATCTACGGCCAGGTGATCAAGCACTGGACGCAGATCAGGGACACGACGGTCGCTGTGTGGAACGCGATCGTCAACTGGATCAAGGGCATCCCCGGCCGCTTCATGGCCAACCTGTCCGCGCTCGGCAACCTGGCGTCCAAGGTCGGCGGCTGGTTCGCCGGGATGGCCAAGGCCGCCGTGAACCAGGTCAACTGGCTACTCGGGCAGGTCGCACGCGTGCCCGGCCTGATCCTGCGGTCGCTGGGCGACCTCGGCAAGCTGCTCTACAACTCCGGCCGGAACGTCATGATCGGCCTGTGGAACGGGCTGGCGTCGATGGCCCAGTGGATCTACAACGCCGTGATGCGGCTCGTCCACGACATCATCCCCGGCCCGGTCCGCAGCGTCCTCGGGATCGCTTCGCCGTCCACCCTCTTCCACGGGTTCGGCGTCAATCTGGGCCAGGGGCTCGCGCTCGGCATGAACAGCAGCCGCGAGCTGGTCAGCAGGGCTGCGCGTGGTCTGGCCGAGGCCGCTGCCGTCGCGCCCGGCACGCCCGGCTACGGGTGGAGCACCCCGACACCGCCGGGCACCGCGCGGGCCGCTGCGCGCCGCCAGCCCGGCACCGACTACGCGCGGATGGCCGCCGCGCTCACCGAGGCGATGCGGCGTCAGGGCGTCGGCGCAGCCTACCTGGACGGGCGGCTGGTGTCCGACACCGTCTCGCGGTACACGGGGCGGGCGACCGAACAGCGCAGGAGGACCGGGTAAGTGGTCGCCGCATGGAAGTTCGTGGACCAGCCGATCGCCAGCCCGACGGTGCTGCTGGACATGAACGATGGGAACACCTGGGCCACGCTGCGCGAGGGCTTCGACGTCTCGCCGCCGTCGCTGCGGCGCTCGATCGTCACGAACGCCATGTCGGACGGCGGGTTCCTCACCAGCGCCGCCTACGACCTGCGCGAGCTGCGGTTCACCCTCCAGCTCTCCGGCATCACCGAGGCGGACCGGTACACGCAGCTCAAGGCGTTCGAGCGGGAGGTCGCCAAGCCGTCCAACCTGCTGATGTACAAGCCCGACCTCGGCAGCAATCCGGTCTTCTTCCGGACGCTGCGCTCCGACACCTTCACCCTGGACAACCAGTTCATCCCCGGCCAGGCGTGGCGGATCAACGCCTCGGTCCTCGCCGAGCCGTTCGCGATCGGCACGCGCGTAGACCTGGCGGCGGTCACCGTGACCAACGACCCGGCCGCAGGGAGCAACCCGAGCCGCATCGACATGACGGGGATCCTCGGCGACGCGCCGAGCCCCGCGTTCGTCCGGCTCGGCAGTCTTGCGGCAGGGACGAGCATGTTCCTGGCGCAGCGAACCACGAACAACCCCGGCGCAGTGACCCTCTTCGCGCAGGCCGAGTCGGGCACGATGGGCACCGACACCACGGCGACCGCGGGTACCGCGTCGTTCTCCGGGAGCGGGAACAAGGCGGCCACCACCACCTTCGCGACGGCCACGGGGATGACCACGCGGCTGACGTACACCACGCTTCCGTCCGCGACCTCGGCCGAGGCGCTACGCGGCCGGTACCGGGTCCTGCTGCGTGCGTCCGTCGCTGCCGCCGCGACCACCTCGACCTACCAGTTCCGCTTCCAGCAGCTCGGCAACGACACCTCCTCCGGGCCGACGGTGACCGCCACCATCACCAACGGCACCTTCCAGCTCATCGACCTGGGCGTGATGGAGTTCCCGCCGTCGCTGGCCACGCCGGTCTCGATCGGCTACAGCGCACTGGCCGCCGGTTACGCCACCTCTCAGTTCGGCCTCCAGGTGTCTCGTGCCTCGGGTACCGCCAGCCTGGACATGGACTACCTGTACTTGCTGCCCGCCGATGAGCGGCTGTGCGCGGTGTACCAGGCCGCCTCCAGCGGCTACCTGATCTTGGACGGCCCGAACGACACCACCTACTGCATGGCCGCCGGTACGAGCCCGTTCGGGGCGACGCCCTCCAACCGGATGATCGACAATGCGGGCGGGCTCGTCCCCCGGATCGGTGGCTTGCCGGTGCTGGTGCCGGGCGTGACGAACCGCTGGTATCTGCTCACCGACACCGGCACGATCACCAACACCAAGAGCGTCGAGGTGTCGTACTGGCCGCGCTGGCGGGAGGTCGCGCCGTGAGCATCCCCGTCCCCCTCGGCGTCAGGATCATCAACAACTACCAGGACGCCTGGGACATCTGGGTCACCAATGCCGTGCAGGACATCACCTTCCGCAGTGTCGTCCCCGGAGGGTTCGCGAGCGCGACGATCAGGCTGCACCGGCCCGCGATCCTTGCTGGGGCGACCGGCTACCTGTACGACACCGACGCCGGCGCGTTCGAGCGGGTGGTGCGGCTGTTCAACCGGGTCCAGATCGTGGACTTGAGGGATGCCTCGATCGTCTGGGAGGGGCGGATCGAGGACCCCAAGCGCAACAGCGCCGACGACACGTGGGAGGTCGGCTGCCTCGGGGCGATGGTCGCCGCGTCCGATGTGCAGCGGCCGATTTGGTACGCCGACAGCGACGTTCAGTCGTGGGTGCCACGCAAGACGTCCTGGTGGCAAGCCAGCGTGGACACCGTCGGGCAGACCATTGAGATCCGCTGGGCCGGTGGCTATTCCTTTGCCCTCGGCACGCTCTACACGGCGCTGGACTGGCGGCGCGGCCAGGAGTGCGAGCAGTTCGTCGCCCGCTACGACATCACCTTCTCCGGGGTCGGTGCCACCAGCGCCAGCGGAGGATCCGGCACGGCGGTCAACCTGTGGAACTCGGTTGACGTGATCTCCGGGTACAGCACGAGCGCCATCGACATCGACGCCACCAATTACACCCAGAACATCAGGCACACCAGGTACATCGGTGCGGCCTACGATCACTACAACCCGACCGGCGGCATCTCGTGCAACGACGGCTGGGTCATGCGCATCAACATGGGCAAGGGCTCCGGCTCGGGTGCCTACATCACGCCGCCGGACGCGGTTCTCGGCCGGATCAGCCGTCCGCACGTCTACGCCGTGCGAATGGATCGCTACGGCAACTCCCTGACCGCCTCATCGAACTACACCACCGACTACGTCACCTTGCCGCAGATCGTCGAGGACGTGGTGGGACGGCTGCTGGTCGGGGGCTGGTTCCAACCGTGGGGCAGCGATACCGGGCAGGTGCGGGCCTCCGACATCTGGATCGACTACACCTCGGCCCGCACGTGGACTCACCTGACCTACTTCGACGGCGCGACCGCCGCCGACATCCTGAACGACATGGTGGCCGCCGAGCCGACCGCCTACTGGGCCCTGTGGGAGAGCCGCTACGGGGCCACTGACCAGAACAATGACCAGAACATCAACGGGTTCCGGTTCGAGTGGGCGACCTGGCCGGCCTCTTGGGGCTACCAGGCGACCTCCGCGGACGGGCTGGAAGAGCAGCCCAACGGGTCGGACCTGCGCAACGAGATGTTCTACAAGTTCACCGACAGCGCGGACTGGGACTCGGCGAACTCCGGGCTCACCGAAGTGCTGCCAGAGTCCGATGCCGTCCCGGAGCTGGACTGGGCGAAGCTGACGCGCGCGATCACCGTTATCCGCGAAGAGCCGACCGACCCCGACACCCCGCTCACGGAAATGCTCGGCATCCTCCAGCGCTACGGCAAGGTCCGCAACGCCGGGACCCTGACGGTGCGCCGCCCGATCCCGTTCTACGACAAGGGCGTCAACTCCTGGACCGGCGCGAGCCGCATGGTGCAGCCGTGGGAGATCCGCCCCGGCAAGCTGATCCGCATCACCGACCTGCTGCCGTCCGGGCGTATCAACGACTTCTCGCACGGCACCACCGCGCCGCCGCCCGAGCACAACGGCACCGTTTGGCGTGTGGTCGCGACCGAGTACAACTCGGCCGACAACTCCTGCCGCCTAGAGCTGGACCAGGTCGCGTCCTGGCAGCTCGCCACGCAGATCGCCGACGCCGCCGCCGCTCCGGCCCCGAACGTGAAGAAGGGGTAGCGGTGGCCGCCCTGGAGATCCGGCAGGGGCGCTGTGGCGGATGAGCCGGGTCTCGGTGAACTCTCCCGCAAGATCGAGGACTTCCGGCGGGACGTTCGCGACGACTTCCAGGCCATCGCGACCCAGCTCGCGCAGTACGTCCTGCGCGAGGTGTACCTCGCCAACGAGGCCGCGCAGGACACCCGGATCGCCCGGCTCGAACGCGAGCTGGAGAACGCCCGGAACACCGCCCGGACCGCGATCTACGCGGCGATCGGCGCGGCCGTGTCGTCCGTCGTCGCCGCCGTGATCATCACCTACCTCTTCAAGGGCGGTCACTGATGCGGCCAGATGTGCGGGTGCGCGACGTGCTCGTCCTGGTCGGTGTCCTGCTGCTGGTGGTCGGGGCGACCTACCTGGCGGCGCTGATCGGCCAGACCCGCGCCGACCGGGCGCGGCTGGAGCGGCAGGTGGACACCCTTTCCCGGCAGGTCCGCGACCTCGGCGGGGTGCCGTCGGTGTCGCCAGCTCCGGGCCCTTCCGGTTCGGCCGGCCCGCCGGGCGGGCCGGGCTCGTCCGGGGCTCCGGGTTCCAGCGGCTCTCCCGGCCGGGCGGGCTCGGCAGGCCCGGCCGGTTCGCGTGGCCCGGCCGGGTCGCCGGGTGCGAGCGGTGTGCCGGGCCGGGACGGGCCCAGCGGGCGCGACGGGACGCCCGGTCCGGTCGGACCGTCCGGACCGCAGGGGCCTCCCGGTGAGCCGGGCCCATCCGGGTCGCCGGGGCCCGCGCCGTCCACCGTCTACTGCACGCCACCGGACAAGCTGAGCGGCGGAGCGTGGACCTGCACCGGTAAGGAGCCACCGTGACCGAACCGCTGGACGGCGTCTACCGCGAGCGGCATCACCTGGTCGCCCACCTCGCCGCGCTCTACCCGGCGGTGATGGTGCCGAATGCCGATGAGGAGGCCCCGGACTGGCCTGTCCTCTACGTGACCCTGCCGACCGGCCAGGTCTCCTGGCACATCGCTCCGCGCGACTTGGATCTGTTCCACCACGTCCCCGTCGGCGCGGCGGCCGAGTGGGACGGCCATGACGTCGAGGAGAAGTACCGGCGGCTCGACGCGTACACCGCCGCCCTGACCGAGGAGGTCTCCATGGCCGATGAGCCGATCCCGCCCGAGCCGAAGGACGGGGCACCCGTGCATCCGTGGGACGGGCGGCAGGACGTCCCGCAGACGCCGGGCAGCGTCGTCGAGTCCGACCCGGAGGTGGCCGATGACCGGGAGCGCTGAGGATCTCCTGACCGTCGCGCGCGGCGAGCTGGGGCAGGGCGAGCATCCGCCGGGCAGCAACCACAACAAGTTCACCGACTGGTACGGGCTCGGCGATGTTCCGTGGTGCGACATCTTCCTGGCCTGGTGCGCCGACCGTGCGGGCTGCCTGCCTGCGGTGGGCCGGTTCGCCTACACGCCGTCGCACGCGCAGTGGTTCAAGGAACACGGCCGCTGGGGAGAGGTGCCGCGCGTCGGCGCGATCGTGTTCTTCGACTGGGGCGGCTCGCGGGACCTCTCTGCGATCGATCACGTCGGCGTCGTCGAGGCGCTCAGGGCGGACGGCTCGATCGTCTCGATCGAGGGCAACACCGAGGACATGGTGCGGCGGCGCGTCCGCACGAGCGGCATCGCGGGCTACGGCTACCCGGCCTACGCGGGCACGCCGTCCCCGCCGCCGCCGGTCGCGCCGCCGTGGCCCGGCCGGTACCTCCGGCAGCCGCCGATCATGACGGGCGGCGACGTCCGGACGTGGCAGCAGCAGATGAGCCGCCGGGGCTGGCATCTGGCCGTGGACGGCGCGTACGGGCCGGAGTCGTCAGCGGTGTGCCGGAGCTTCCAGACCGAGAAGCGCCTGGAAGTGGACGGCATTGTCGGCCCGGCGACGTGGCGCGCGGCGTGGACCGCGCCGATCACTTGAGGAGGCCGTGATGTCCGAACCGATCGATAGCAAGGTCGAGGGCAAGGTGGTGGCTGCGTCGTCGGCGGCGCTGGTGGCCGCGTTCATCGTCGGCTGGGTCGTTCACGTCCTGCCGGGGCTGTCCGGGCTGGCCGAGCCGCTCCAGGCGGCGGTCACGGCGCTGATCGTCGCTGGGCTCACCTTCGCGGGCGGGTGGCTCGCGAGGCATACGCCGAGGTGACATAGCCTGACCCGGTTGGCCGGTGGGGAAGCCGGACCGGCACGACGCCCCGTCACCGCTTCGGCGGTGACGGGGCGTTTCGCGTGCTCAGATCTTTTCCAGGGTCCCTGCGAGTGCCTTCGAGACTGCCCGGAGGGCGCTCGCCGCGTCCTGCATGACGTGCACCGTGCCGGGGCCGTCGCCCCGCTTGAGCGCGTACAGCCACTCGCCTTTCCAGCACCCGGCCCCAGCTTGCACGCCCGCAACGCTGAACTGGGCGTCGAGCTGAGCCGAGAGGAGGAACTCCTCGAACGACGGGGTTTGCATGGTCTCAGCCTGCCATTGCGAGCGCTGCTTCGGGGCGAGCTTCGGGGCGATCCTTCACCGCCTCCGAAGCCAGCACGGCAGCCAGGGCCGCCGTGATCGGCTGACCGGTCTTCAGCTCCACGAATCCGTACTGGCCGGTCGGGTTGCACTCCAGGAACCACCACGTTCCGCCTTCGGCCGCGACGAAGTCGAACGCGCCGTAGTTGAGCCCGAACCGCATCATGAAGCTCCGGACGTGCGCCCGGACGCTCACAGGCACCTCCAGCGGGAGGAACTCGGCCTGCTGTTGCTCGGGCCGCCAGTCGGTTCGGGTGGTCCCGCGGATCTCGCAGGCGAACAGCTGGTCCCGAACCGCGGTGAGTCGGACGTGAGCACCCTGGATGAGGTGCTGGAACATCGAGGCAACGAGCAACTCCCCAGGCAGTCCGGCGACCTCTATGCGCTCGGCTGGGACCATGCCGCCGTCACGGAGGCCCTGGCAATGCCACGCCTTGTTCAGCGTCTGCTCCTCGATGGAGTGCCGCCGAGCCCACCCGGCCACGGCGGAGCCGGATGTGGTGACGAGCGTCCGCGGGACGGCGAACCCGCATGCGACGGCGACACGGAGCTGGACCGGTTTCGGGACAGCGCTGGCCGCAGCGTCCGGATGGTTCACCCAGAACGCGGGCAGGGCCTTGAGGGTCCCCAGGAGCGCCGCGGCGTCCTCCTGCGCGGCCCACGCCCGAGCCAGCTCGTCGCCGATGCCTGGATGCCCCTGGGGATCCCACGCCCACCGCCACAGGACCGCGCCGACCCGCGACAGGTCGAGGCGGACGGGGCCCTGGGAGATGGTGCCCTCCCACCGGTCACCGTGCAGCTCGACGGCCATCTCCAGGGGGTAGGTGTCGTCGGCGGGGTCGATGCGGACGACACCGACGTCCGGATGGTGGTCGCGGAGCCGCTGGACGATGAGGTCGGAGGTGTGGTCGTCGCGGGCCGTGACGACCAGCACCGTGCGACCCGACGTCACTTGGATTCCTCGTCGCTCTTGTTGTCATTGCCCGCGGTGTTGTAGGTGGTCGTCCAGGTGCCGAGCCGGACCGGGTCGATCGCCTTGCCGCCGATGGTGTTGAAGCCCCTGACGTGGTCGTAGACCAGGCCGGGGATGTCGGGGGCCAGCGCCGCCGGAACGGTGATCTCACGCTGGAGCGGGAAGGGCAGCGGGGCGGTGGGGCTTGCCGTAGCGGTCATGGTTGCTCCTCGACCGATGCTGCGGCCCGCTGGTGCGGGCCGATGTGCCTCCCAGTACGCCGCCGATCCGCGCGGGTAGGGAGGGGGATGTGCGCGGGCCGCACATCGTTTGCGGATTCGGCAAACGGGCTGGAACTCACCTGCGAACGGACCTACGTTCGGTGCACGGAGCCTTACGCCCACAAGTAGGCGGTGGTGTGGTGGATCCTCATCATCCGGTGTGGACGACGTCCTCTCTCCGCGAGGCGATCGCGCACCAGCAGTACGGGCGGGTCGTGCGGATCCTTCGGCAGGCCGAGGGGCTCACCCTCGCCGAACTCGGCCGCCGCTGCGGCTACTCCGCCTCGCGCCTCTCCCGGCTCGAACGCGACCTCGCACCTCTGGCCGATGTCGGTATTCTCCGGCGATTCGCGACGGCGCTGAACGTCTCACCCACCGTTTTCGGGCTCCTCCCGGCCGAGGAAGAATCTGCCGGTGCAGACGAGGGACTCGGCACGCCATCGGGGCCTAATGTGGTGCCCGGTGACCGCGGTGCTACCGAGGAGGACCCTGTGCGACGACGCGAACTGCTGGCCGCGAGCGCCGGCCTGGCCGGAGCCGCCACCCTGGGTCTGCCGCGCAACGCCCTCGCCGACCAGTGTTTCGACCTCGACCGGGTCCTGTACGAGCCCGCCCGTACCGCGCCCGTCTCCTTGGACCGGCTGGAGACGGCCGCGCGGCGCGCCCGCGACCAGTTCCAGGCCGCCCACTACGACGCGCTCACCCAGGCACTGCCTGCCCTGGTCGCGACCGCCACGGCCACGCGTGAGCACGCGCCCCACGGGCAGACCGAGCGTGCGAACGCGATTCTCGCCGATGTGTACCTCGCGGCGAACGCTCTGCTGCTCAAGCACAACGACGACCGGCTCGCCGGAGTCACCGCCGACCGGGCCGTCCAGGCCGCCGCGGCAGGCGGCGACCCGCTGACGCTCGCTGACGCCCGCCGTGCGGTCGCGGTCGTCATGCGCCGCACCGGCCAGCGTGCGCAGGCCCAGCGGCTGCTGCTGGCCGCAGCCCACGAGCTTCAGCCGACCGGCGACCCGAGCGATGAGCACCTGTCGATGTACGGGAACCTGCTCCAGATCGCGGCCTACACCGCTGCGGTGGACGGCGACCGGCACTCCGCCCGCGACTACATCGCCGAGGCCGCCGACACGGCGCAGCGCCTCGGAGCGGACGCCAACCACCGCTGGACGGCGTTCGGCCCCTCGAACGTGACCCTCTACCAGGTCAGCATCGCCCAAGTCCTCGGCGACAACGGCACCGCGATCGAGCACGCGCAGCGCCTGCGCGGCGTGAAGCTGCCGACCCGGGAGCGGGAGGGGCGGCTCGGTGTGGACGTCGCCCGCGCCTACCACCAGTGGGGCAAGCCTGACGCCTGCTACCGGGTGCTGCGACGCGTGGAGCGGATCGCACCGGATGAGGTCCGGCACCGGCCGCCCGTCCGCCGCATGGTCCAGGACCTGCTGCGCGCCGACCGCCGGGGTTCGCTGCCCGGGCTGCGCGCCTTCGCGGGACGCGTGGGCGTGCGAGCCTAGCTCGGCGTCGCGTAGTCGCAGAATGCGACGACCGCCTCCTTGGACGACGCGGCCTGCTTCACGACCTTCCCGTCCACCGTGATCGTGCAGGCGACCGAGCCGCTCGTGCTGTAGCTGGAGACGTTCACCATGAGGAACTGACCGGCCCCGCCCGCGAGCTGCTTGCGCCACGGGAGCTTCGCGCCGGGCAGCTTCTCCGTCCCGGACGGTGTGGCGTAGATGAGGTCAGCGGTCTTCACGGTCCCGGTGACCTCGTACACGACACTGTGCTGCACCTTCGCGGGGCCGCTGCCCTGCGTGGGCGGAGCGATGGTGGGGTCGGCGGCCCGGTCCGGGCTCTGGCAGGCCGCCAAGGCGACGGCGGCGGCGAGGGCGGTAGCGAGGCGGGCGGGGTGCTGCATGGGGACTCCCGTGATGAGGGGTGTCCACCACGGTAGACAGCGCCGCGCGTCCGGGCGGCCGTCCGGCAGGATGCGGACACGCGACCGCCCGCCAGGCGGACGCTGGCGGGCGGTGGTTGCCTGTCTCAGGCGGCCGTCGTCCACTCCCCGAGGCACTCCCGGATCGCAGAGAGCGCCTCGCGCCGGGCCGACCACGCCGCGTCCCATGCCGCCTGCTGGCGCTCGGTGAGGTCCATCGGGTCGGCGATCTCGGCGGCGAGCGCGGACAGCCGCGCCTCGGCCGCGCGCAGACGTCGCCGGGCCCGGTCAAGGTTGATCAAGGGGTCGGGGGTCATCACCCGGACATGCTATGCCGGGCCGCTGACACTCAAGGCCGGGCAGGTGCCCGCGGCACAGCGCCTCACCGCCGAGGACGGTCAACGCGACGCGGGCACCGTTCCAGCCGCCGACCGGGTCCAGGCCCTCGCGGATGCAGGCCGCGCACATCAGGTGCATCGGGCCTCCTAGGAGCGGGCCGGGGCGGTGCGCATGTACGCGGCGGCCTCGGCGAGCCGCTCCGACAGCTCCCCGCACATCTCCGTCGCCTCCTCCAGCGCCCCCATCGCCTCGGAATTCGCGCCGCTCATCTCGATCTCGGCGAGCACGTCGCGGAGCACCCGGTGCCCGAGGCCGATGATGTGGATGGCCGTGACGCGCTCGCCCCGGCGCAGCTCGGAGGTCTCCTCCCAGATCGCCGGGACGTTGTCCTCGCAGATCGACGCGACCGAGCCGAGCGCGGACAGGACGAAGTACAGGCTCGGGGCGTGCCTGCCCAGCTCGTCGCAGGCTTCCAGCAGCTCGGGGATGCGGGACGGGTCCAGGTCGGTGTCGCTCATCGGGTCTCCAGTCGGGCGAGGATCACGGGCAGGTCGGCGCGGGTGGCCAGGACGGCGCGGGGCGCGGTGCCGTCGGCGGGCCCGACGACCCCGGCGGCCTGGAGGGCGGACATGAGCGCGGCGGCGCGGCCGTGCCGGATCCGCAGCTCGCGGCGCAGCATCGACGTCGAGGCGGCGCGCGCTTCGACGACCAGTCGCGCGGCCGTGGCCAGCAGCTCGTCGGCGGGGCCGGCGGGCGCGGGGTCGGGTCCGGGCGGGTCGGCGGGCGGAGCCTCGGTGGTTGTGCCGGTCGCGCGGGCGACGACGGCGGCGATCTCCTCATCGGTGATCATCGCTGCCTGGAGTCTGCGTGCGCTGCCCGCGCCCATCGGCCGGTACAGGGCGTCGCCCGCGCCGATCAGCTTCTCCGCGCCGCCCTGGTCGAGGATGACGCGGGAGTCGGCCAGCGAGGACGTCGCGAATGCCAGCCGGGACGGCATGTTCGCCTTGATGAGCCCGGTGACCACGTCCACGGACGGGCGCTGGGTCGCCACCACCAGGTGGATCCCGGCGGCGCGGGCGAGCTGCATGATCCGCACCACGTGCGTCTCGACGTCTTCGCGGGCGATGATGATCAGGTCGGCGAGTTCGTCCAGCACGACCAGGAGATACGGCATGAGCTGCGCGGCCTGGCCGTGCAGGGTCCGCACCGTGCCGTTCCTGACCTTGGTGTTGTAGCCGTCGATGTGCTTGCAGCCGTTGGCGGCAAGTACCTCATAGCGGCGGTCCATCTCGCCGCCCTCGCGCGCCAGCCACGCCAGCGCCTCCACCGCGTCGGCGGCCTCGGTGATGATCGGGCGGAGCAGGTGCGGGATAGGTCGGTAGGCGGCCAGCTCCACCCGCTTGGGGTCGATGAGGATCATCCGCAGTACTTCCGGCGGGATCCCGCGCACCAGCGGCCCGCAGATCAACGAGTTCAGGAACACCGACTTCCCGCTGCCGGTCGCGCCGCCGACCATCAGGTGCGGCATCGCCGTCAGGTCGCAGCCCACCGGCGTCCCGTCCACGTCCCGGCCCAGCGCCACCGTCAGCGGACCCGCGCCCGCCAAGTCCAGGCCCCGCAGGACGTCCCCGACCATCACCATGTCCCGCACCCGGTTCGGCAGCTCCACCGCGAGCCGGTCATCGCCGCGCGCCGCACCGACCCACGGCGGATGCTCGCACTCCATCGCCCGCCCGATGTCGTCGGCCAGCGCCGCGACCTTGCTGCCGCGCACGCCCGGCCCGAGGGTGAGCAGGTACCGGGTGATGGTCGGGCCGCGCACGTGCCCGGTGACGCGGGCGTCCACCTTGTGCTCGGCCAGCACCTTGTCCAGGATGCCGCTGGTGCGTTCGGCGTCGGTGCCGTCGTCGCGGCTGGCCGCCCCGGCGTGCAGCAGGTCCAGCGCCGTGCCGGTCTTCGGCGCCCGGACGGCGGGCGGCCCCGGCGGCAGGTCGGCGGTCGCCGCGGTCGCGGGCGGCTCCGGCTGCTCCGCGCCGGTCCACCACAGGTAGGCGGCCACCGCCACCGGCAGCACCAGCAGCAGCAGCGGAACCTGGACCGCGACCTGCGGCAGCAGCAGCGACCCGAGCACCAGGCAGCCCCACCGCGCCATCCGCGCTCGCCGCCGCTCGGAGGCGACCTCCCCGCTCGTCGGGGTCGGGTTGGTCTCGACCGGAGGCGGCGGGTCGGGCCGGTAGCCGTGCCCGTAGTCGGCGCGGCGCTGCCGCTCGGCCTCGATGTGCGCGTCGCGGCGCTGCCGGGACCGGTCGATGAGCCGGTCTTTGGCGCGGCGGGTCAGCTCCGCCTCGTCCAGGTCGGACGCCTGGAGCCACTCGGGGAGCTGCGCGGTCGCGCGCTGGTAGCCGCGTCCGAGACGGGCGCGCGCTTCGCCCGTTCGGCCGGCGGGCAGGCGGTCCCAAATCCTCAGCCGGGCGCGCCATTCGGCGCGGTTCTCGGTGCGGGTAGTGGTGTCCATCTCCTGGCCTGCGGTTTCGTGAGCGGGAACAGGGGTGGGAAGGGCCTGGGAACAGGCCGGGAAGGGCCTGAGAACGGCTCCGGGAAGGGGGCGGGAACAGGGCCGGAACAGGGTCACGGACGTGCGCCCGCCCCGTTTCGGCCCTACGGAGTGCCCCCGCCGCCGTTCCCGTTGCCGGTGTTGGGGTTGTTGCTGTAGCCGGGCCCCTGGATGCCGTTGACCGCGTTCTGCACCTGGCCGCCGGTGTTGCTGATGGTCTGGAGCGCGGTCGGCCCGAACACGCTTCCGGCCAGGATCAGCCCGACGATCAGCGCGGCGACGATCGGGACGCGCGTCGTCTTGTGGCGCTTCCACGCCATCACCACCGCGAACACGGCGATGATCAGGATGAGCGTCCGGCCGCTGTCCTGGGCGGGGAACTGCGCGGTCGGGTACTGCTGCGGCTGCTGCCGGGGCTCGGCCGCCGTGCTGTTGGGCGGCCGGATGGGGTAGCTGCTCTGGGTGTGCATAGGTTCTCCCATGGGTGTATCCCGCCCCCGGGATCAGGGACGGGACGGGTTGCGCGGTGCGGCAGGCGGAGGATCTCGCGAGTTCTTGAGCTGGCTCACGACGCGTCCCGACCGGCCATGACTGGCACACGCCCGTTGATCTCGGGCGGAACGCCCGGCTCGCCGTCAGGTTCCTGTGCGCCGCGCTCGCCGTGTTCGCGGACCATCTCCGACAGCCGGTTCCGGTTCACCGCGAACGCCTGGGCCACCTGCCTGATGGACGGCCTCTCCTCCGAGCAGTCGCGCTGGTGCAGGAACGCCGTCAGCGCCGCGTCCTCGCCGGTGGACGCCACCCCGTGCGGGCAGCGTGCCACTGGCTCGCTGCTGCCATCGTCGGCCGGAGCGGGGCCGCCTTCGCGGGCCCGGCGGACCATGCCCATCAGCGTCTCGTAGGACAGCACCAGTGCCACCGGTGCCAGTGCGCTGACCAGCGCGCTTCCGCGCCCGACGTGCCAGCCGGATGCCACGTTCATGGCCACCGTGGACAAGATCCCGAAGGCCAGCGACGTGACCGCGAGGCGTGGCCTGCGCATGCCGTGCTGCGCGGCGTCCAGGAGGGCCAGCGACGACCCGAAAATCATGAGGTCGGCCACCAGCGGCACCAGGTAGGCCACCCAGCCGTGGCTGCCGGTCCGGTGGGTGACGTCCAGCCCGTGCTGATAGGAGATGACGGCGGTGATCGCGGCGAGCGCGGCCAGCGACAGGCCACCGCCGAGCCGGACGTAGCCGCTGCTCTGCTGCTGGCGTGCGGCTGGTGCCGGGCTGCCCTGCCTGATGCGCCGGGCCAGCCTCCTGCGGACGGCGGAGACGGGGTTGAGGTTCCTCATGGCCGTGTCCAGTGGGGTCGGGTAGTTGCCCGCGACCCGCAGTCAGTGCGGATGATTCCTGCGGGTCGCGGGTGTCTGAGCGGTGATCGTCAGGCCGTGCCCTTGGCGCGCCTGGCCGCCTCGGCCGACTGGGCTTTGGCCATCTGCTGTTCCGCGCGGGTGCGCGCCGCCGCGCGCTCGACGATGCTGCCGTAGACGCGGATGTTCTCGGGGTTCTCGCGCCGGTTGAGCAGCCAGTACTGGGACTCGGGCACGATCTCGTCCATCAGCCGACGGTAGGCCGCGAGCTGGAGGGCGAGGCGACGGTCCCGCGACATGTTCTCGGGCCGGAACCTGGGCGGAAGCTCATCCTCGGCCATGGCCCACCTCCTGGTGGGTGGCGTGGCGGCCCGCCAAGGCGGGGAGCGGGCCGCCACTTCCCCCCTCGGTGCGGCGGTCAACCCGCACCGATCCGGACCGCGCGGCCGTGCTTTCCCTGGCACGGGCCGCGCGGCGTGATGTGAGGGCGGCCGGGACCGCGCCGCGCCCGTCCACCCCCACGCTCATGCGGACCCGACCTCGCGCAGCACGTGCCGGATCCGCGCCGCGACGGCCTCGACGTCGTCGAGCCCGCCGATCGCGTTGCCCCACGGCCAGCGGAACGCGCCCTCGCGGACGATGACGCGGTCGTTGAGCTGGGACACGTTCGGGTTGGCCACGCGCAGGACGTCACCGTGGACGTCGCTGCGGAGGTCGGCGTACCAGCCGTAGGAGATGAGTTCCGTCGCCAGCTCCAGCAGAGCTGCCTTGGGGTCGGTCTCTTCCATGCCCCGACGGTAGGTGTGACGTGCGCCACGGAGTTGCCAGGTGGCAACTCGCCGCCAACAAGCGGCAACCGACGGCTATGCGATCAGTGTGGGACGCCCATCCGCGCGGCCATTCCGCGCAGCTCACGGCCCTGGGAGGCGATGCGCGCCTGCTCCAGCATGACCCCGATGGTCTCCCGGACTTTGCTGTCGTTGCGGAACCTCTGCGGCGCGACCTGCTCCGAGCGCCGCAGCCATCCGATCGCCTCGTCCCGCCGCTTCGGGTCGCGGGCCACGCCCCGGCCCACGTCGGCGAGGAAGCAGGTCTTGCGGCCGAGGTGCGCGTCGAGCTTCGCCTCGTCCACCTTGGCCGCGAGCCCGGTGACCTCGCTGCCCGCCTTGCCCGCCTCGACGCCCACGGTGACGTACCAGATCGCGACGTTGGTCGCGCTGAACGCCTGCCAGTTGCCGTCCAGGTCGTCCGGAACGCGGGTGGCGAGGTCGGCCGCGACCTCCAGCCAGTGGTCGGCCGCCGCGTGGTCGCGGCTCGCAGCGGACGCGAGCGCTGCGGACAGCGTCAGCATCCCGAGCACGGGAACGTCCCGGTCGTCGCGGATGTGCGGGTCGAGCCGGTCCACGGCGCGCTCGGTCAGCGATTGGATGCGAGGCCAGTTGCTGGCGTTCGGGCGGAGCAGCGCGAACCCGGCCTTGCCGCGCGCGATCGGGTCGTCCAGGAGCACGGCCGTCTCGTCGGCACGCATCGCGGCGATGTGCCCGAGGTCGGGGTGCTGGAGCGAGCGCGCCATCCCGGCCGCGCACATGTACGCCTCGACCAGCGTCGCCAGGGCGAGCCGGTGCGCGGCCTCGTCGGCGGGGGAGTGGGCGTGCCAGTGCAGCTCGTCGATGAGGTCCGGCAGGTATTTGCCGACCTCCAGGTAGTTGTAGCGGCGACGCTCGGTCTCCACCTTGCCCGCCATCAGCGCGGCGAGGTCGGGCAGCGGGCGGGCGCGCTCGACGACCGGCTCGGAGTGGTAGCCGTTGGTCTCCAGTGCGACCCTCAGCGGCGGGATGTACCGGTGCGGCTCGGACTGGAGCGGGTCGGAGGTGAGGTGCGGTCCGCCGACTAGCTCATGCTCCGACACCTGGAGCGCAGTGGCGAGGGCGGCGATGTGGGACCGGCGGTCCAGGCTCCTCTGCCCGCGTTCGGCACGGGACAGAAAGCTCTTGTCGAGTCCCGCGAGTCCGCCGAGTTCGTCCAGGGTGAGTCCGCGCCAGCGACGTAGGGCCCTGAGACGGGCACCGATGGTAATCTCATCGTGCATCGGCCTCGCACCTCCTGGGTGTCTCGACAACCCCAGGCTACGGCGCGAGGCCGTCCCGCGTTAGGCGTTCAACACCCGTACCGGCACGCACGGGACGGCGAAAAACAAATGATCACGCACCAGGCACGCATGGACGCGAAAGAGGCCGCTTCCCTCGATTGAGGAAAACGGCCTCTGACTAGGCGGTGGGCGATACTGGGTTCGAACCAGTGACCTCTTCGGTGTGAACGAAGCGCTCTCCCACTGAGCTAATCGCCCCTTGCCGACTGGCCTTGCGGCGTTCCCGGCAGGAAGAACTCTAGCGCATGTCGGGGGGTGTTCGCGCATTGGTGGGTGGTCTGGAAGTCGGGACGTGGGTCCTGGGATTCAGGGTGTGGTGCGGAGGGTTGAAGGTTACGCTTGGGTAGGTTTGTCGATCCCTGATGCGTTCGTGGCTCGTGTCGGAGGTGGTGGGCATGTCCAGGCTGGCGGACTTCTCCGGGCTGTCTGCCGGGCAGCGGAGGCGGCTGGGGGACGCGGCGGTGGAGCTGCGGCCCTACGTGCCGGCGATCGCGGGAGAGGCGGCGGAGAGCATCCGCCGGGAGATCCCGCAGTACGGGCGGACGCACGATCCGCGGTACGAGCTGGCGGTGGTCAAGGCCGTCCAGGAGCTGATCGGGCACTTCGTCGATCTGATGGGGGAGCGGGACGTCTCGTCGGACGAGGTGGTGGCGTACTTCCGGGAGCTGGGGGCCGGGGAGGCGCGGGAGGGGCGGTCGCTGGACATGTGGCAGGCCTCGGTGCGGATCGGGGCCGGGATCGCGATCGGGCGGCTCACCGAGCAGGCGGAGCGGCTGGGGCTCGGCGGGAACGTCAGCGAGATCGGGTACATCGCCCGGGAGGTTTTCGCCTATACGGATCGGATCGCTGAGGTCGTCGCCGAGGGGCACGCGGAGGCTCAGGCGCGGGCCGAGGGGGAGCGGGAAGGGCGGCGGCGGAGGCTGATCGATCTGCTGCTGACCGATGAGCCCGAGGCGGGTGAGTTGCGGGACGTGGCGGCCAGGGCCGGGTGGGCGTTGCCGCAGCGGGTTGCGGCGGTCGCCTTGGCGCGGGGGAAGGACCCGGCTCAGCGGCCTGCACTGCCGCCGGACGCGTTGGTCGGGCTGCATCTGGACGACGCGTGCGTGATCATGCCCGACCCCGAGGGGCCCGGGCGGCGGCATCAGTTGGAGACGGGCCTTGATGGGTGGGTCGCCGCGGTGGGCCCGGCGGTCGGGCCGCATCAGGTGGCGCGGTCGCTGCGGTGGGCGCGGCGGGCGCTGGGGCTCACGGTCAAGGGTGTGATCGACGGCGAGAAGCTGGTCGTCGCGACCGAGCACATGCCGCTATTGGTGATGACGGGCGAGCGGGACCTGGTCGAGCTGGTCGCCGATCGGCGGCTCGCGCCGCTGCGGAAGGTCCGGCCCGCGCTGCGGCGGGTGCTCGCCGAGACGCTGCTGGCGCTGATCGAGTGCCGGTTCAACGCGACGGTCGTGGCGTCCCGGCTGAGCCTGCACGCGCAGACCGTCCGGTATCGGCTGCGGAAGCTGGAGGACCTGTTCGGGCCCGTGCTGCACGAGCCGTCCGTCCAGCTGGAGCTGCACATGGTGCTGCGGGCGTGGCTCGCGACGACGTCAGACGAAGGGGAGTGACAACACGAACGTCCCGCCGGAGGATTCCGGCGGGACGTTCGGGGGGTGGTCAGCTGCCGGCCGGCGCCGGCTTGGCCCTGGCGGTCCTCTTCGCCGCGGGCACGGGCTTCTTGTCCATGGTCACCGGCTCCTTCGGGACGGTGACCTGGACGCGGCCGACCCGGCGCCCGGAGCGCCCGTCACGGCGGGTCAGCCGCAGTCTGAGGAGGGAGAACCCGCAGGAGCAGGCCAGCGCGGCCAGCCATGCGGCCTGGGTGGACGTCAGGTTGCCGTGGTCCGGCGTGACCGACGAGCGCAGCGCCAGCGCGGCGCTGGGCTGGGCGAGCGAGCCCGGCGCGATCTGCGGCGGGGCGACCGGCGGCGCGGCCACCTGCGGCAGGGCCACCTGGTTGGACGGCGTCGTGCCCGGAGGCAGCGTCGTCCCGGGCGGCACCGTCGGCAGGTTCCCGTTGTAGCTCGGCGGCGCCGACGAGTTGGGTCCGGTGACCGAGAAGCTCGCCGAGTCGGACGCCGAGGACGCGTAGCTCGCCGACGCCGAGGCCGTCACCGTGATCGTCCCGGACGGGGCGCCCGACGGGACGATGATCTGCGTGAACGCCGACCGCGGGCCGCGCACCGAGCCGAGCGGCGCCGTGGACGGCGAGACCGTGGCGCCCGGCGCGGAGATGTGCACGACCGTGTTCTCCGCGGTCCCGCCCGAGGCGCTGACCCGGACGGTCGCGACCAGCACCCCGCCCGCCGCGACCGAGGACGACGACACCTGCACGCTCACCGACAGCGTCGGATGCGCGGGCCGGGTGTGCGGGGGCGACGAGGGCCGCCCGGGCGGGTCCGAGGTGTGCGAGTGCGTGGGCGTCGGGGTCGTCGTCTTGGTGGCCGTGGGGGTCGGCGTCGGCGTCTCCGAGCGGGTCGGGGACGAGGCGGTCGGCGTGGGGGTGGGCGTCGGGCTGTCGGACACCGGTTCGCCGACGCCGCTGAACCGGGCCATGGGCGTCCGGCCGGAGCCCGGGTGGTGGGCGCCGTGCCCGTGCCCGATCACCGCGACCGGAATGACCCAGGCCGTTCCGAGGCCTATCACCAGGACCGGGCCGGCGACCCGGGCGCTTCGAGGAACGCGCATTGTCTCCGCCAATCTCCGCGGGCGTCCCGCCCGTCTTTCCGAGCCCCCTCGCGGGTTCTCCCAGGCGTCCCGGCAAGTGTCCGATGCCGGGGAATGACTTGGATGGGATCATGCGGCGGAACCGGCGGCAACCGGTTCCGGACCGTTCTATAACCAATCGCTTACAGCCTTTGCGGCGCGCGTTCGGAATTGTCACCGGACGCGCGCCGCAAGGCCGCGAGCACTACTCGGACGGGTGGCGGCGGTAGCGCATCGCGCGCAGGACGACCTCGATCCCGAAGCGGCTGTCGGGGTCGCGCAAACGGTCGCCGAGGATGCGTTCGAGCTGCCGCATCCGGTACCGGACGGTCTGCGGGTGGACGTGCAGCCGCTCGGCGATCTCGGCCGCCGTCCCGCGCGTGACCAGCCACTCCCGCAGCGTCTCGGTGAGCCGGTCCGCCTGCGCCGGGGTGAGCCCGTCGAACGGCGCGAGCTGCCGCCGCGCGAGCTGGTCGAGCAGCTGGACGTCCGACAGGAGCCACAGCGTGGACAGGTGCTCCTCGCACTGCACCAGCGGTCCGGCCGTCAGGACGTCCCGGGCCGCGAGGGCGAGCGCCTGCCGCGCCCAGCGCAGCGAGTCGGACGCGCGGGACGGCACGACCGGCAGCCCCACCGCCGCCCGGTGCTCGGGGATCGCCGCGCGCAGCATCGCCAGCCGCCCCGGCGTCACCGGCCCGGGGAACAGCAGGTGCGGCGCCGGGTCGTCCAGGTCGGTGAGGACGTCGCCGTCCAGCGCGCCGCGCACGCACCGCCCGCGCGGCTGGATCGCGACCAGCACGACCTCCTGCGGGACGGTCCAGCCGGCCGCCGAGGCCAGCTCCCGGACCGCGGCCGGGGACGCCGGCGGACGGTCCAGCAGCAGCCGCAGCAGCCTGCGCCGGCGCTCCTCGGTGACCGCCGCCGGGCTGCGCTTGGCCTGGACGTACCCGTCCAGCGCGAGCGCGGCGAGCCGGTCCATATGGTCGAACACCGCGTCCGCGAGCCGGGCCATGACGGCGGGCGACACCTCGTGCTTGGGCGCCACCTTCATGATCCGCCGCCAGGCGGTCTGGCCGCTGATCCGGAACGCGGCCTGGAGGCACTCCATGCTGCGGCCCTCGCGCGCCTCCAGCTCGCCGAGCCGCCGGCACGCGTCCTCGTCTCCCGACCGGGCGCGCCCGGGGTGGCCGCCCTCGACGCGGTCCACGAACACCGACAGCTGGCGTTCCACGCTGGCCCGCAGGACCTGCCCGTACGGGCTGTCGATCGGGCCGGCGTACTCGGGGATGTGCCGTCGGATCTCGCCGATGATCTCGTCGGTGAGGCTGGGCAGCTCCGGCCGCATCATGATGGCGAGCTCGCGCGGAAGCGGCGGCACCGGCCCCGCCGGGACCCGTCCTTCCTGGTGGTCGAGCGTCTGCGTCATCGGTAAACCTCCTCGCCGTCGGCGACCGGCCCCTCCCGCCCCGCTCCCGCGGGGGGCCGCGGGGAGCGGGATCGAGCCGGTGCGCCGAGTGCGGCACGGGACCGCGGATGAGGGCGGGACACGCCGAGCGGGGACCCCTGCGCGCCGTCCCGCCGCGGTCCGGGACTGCCCCGAAGCTAGAACAGCCGTGGCCGATCCCATACTCAACGGCTGCCAAACAGCACCCGCCGAATGTGCGTCCCGCTCACAGAAAACACCCGTCCACCCGTCCTGCCGGCCCGCCGGGACGATCCGGTGCACGCGTATGAACGCGGTTCTGGCGTCCGCTGACAACGTTTCCGGGGACCTTGTCACCTGCAGACAAAGGGCGAGGTAAGCACTCGGTGACAACCGCCGGACGGGATCTGCTCATCCGGCGTCAAATGCTTGTACCGGGTATTACGCAGAGGTTAATCGCCTTCCTATTGTGTCCGGCAGCCCACGGGCGGCCGCACACGCGGCGGCGTCCCGCGGACGGCAGCCCGCGGACGCCCCGGGCGCTCAACGGAAGGCGGCCCACACAGCATGAGAGTCACGAGCATCCCCGCGCGGCGAGGCCGCGCCGCACTCGTAGCGGCCGTGCTGCTCGGCGCGCTCCTCACCGTCCTGTCCGCCGGACGCCCCGACCCCGCGTCCGCCCAGACCCCCGGCCCCAAACTCGCCGCCCCCGACGGCGTGACGCTCGGCTTCAGCTGCGACTACCCCCTCATCGGCAAGCAGGACCTGTCGGTCCGCATCAAGCTCAACGTGCCGAAGGTCATCGTGGCCGGCACGAACTTCAGCAACTACACGCGCTTCGACACGATCGCCACTGTCAGCTCGAAGACCACTACCGGATTGCGGGCCCAGGATGCCGCGACGATCGAAGGCACCGCGCTTGCCAAGGCGACGGTCGTCCTGCCATCACAGCAGGTGCACATCAAGAGTTCCGCGTCGATGGTGAAGACGAAGGTCCCGCCTGGCGGCGGCTTCCGCGTACAAGCGAACGGCACCGCCCCGAGCTTCGAATCCGACGATCCAGGCGAAGGCAGGATCGAACTGACCTCGCTGACCCTCGCGCCACTGCTGTTGAAAGCAGATGGCAGTCTCACCGACCTTGGCAAGGACTTCAGTGTCAACTGCACGCAGACGAGCGGGTCGAACGTGCTGGCGGCATTCAAGGTCGTCGCGTCGGACGCCGTCCCGCCGACCAAGCCGGGCGCGCCGGTCGCCGTCTCCCAGGGACCGACGCAAGCGACTCTGGCGTGGACGCCTTCGACCGATGACGTCGGGGTGCAGGGCTACAAGATCTACGACGGAACGACCAAAGTCGCCGACACCTACGACGGCAACTCGATCGTGACGGTCCAGAACCTGACCGCCGGGCCGCACACCTTCACGGTGAAGGCACGAGACCTGGCTGACAACCTGTCACCGGCGAGCGATCCGACGATCGTGCAGATCGGCGCGGACATCCGGGAGAAGGTCCCGCCGACCGCCCCGACAGGGCTGCGGGTTCCGACGGACGGCAACCCGCCCAAACCGCTGGTCGGTGGGACCTGGGCGCGGCTCGAATGGACGGCGTCCACCGACAACGTCGGGGTCACCGCGTACGACATCTACAGCGGTGCCAAGGTAGTGGCGACCGTCGATCCGACGGATGAACCGTGGGGTTGGGTGCAGGGGCTTACTCCGCTCAGCACCTACACGTTCACTGTGGTGGCCAGGGACGCGGCGGGGAACGTGTCGCAGCCGTCCAACGCGATCACCGTGCATACCGGCAAAGGGCCGCCCAAGGGGTGCGGTGACTACCACGGTGCGCCGGCCGACCTGTCCTCGCACGGCTGCCTGTACATGGCGGGCTTCAACAACGTGAACAAGCTGGACGGCGCGGCGATCGTCAACGATCCCAAGCAGGATCCGGTGTTCGCGAACGTCGCGTTCAAGACCGTCGAGCAGAAGTACATCGACGCGCGGTTCCGGTTCGTCAGGCCGCTCCGGTCGAAGACCACGTTCCTGACCTTCGGGTTCATGCCGACGACCGCGACGATGGAGCTCGACCAGATCGGCGACGGCACGATGCACGGCGACTACACGGGCGACGGCTACAACGTCACCGCCACCACGACCGTCCGGGTGCGGATCTCCGACGCGAGGGCGAACGGTGCGCCGGTCAACGTCGGTCCCCGCTGTCAGAGCGGCAAGCCGATGAACGTCGTGCTGACCGCCAAGGCCGCCGACTTCAAGGACATTCTCGAAGGCGGACGCCTCACCGGGACGGTTGCCATCCCGAATTTCTCCGGATGCGGTGTCGGGGAGAACATGAACCGGCTGTTCAACCACGCCATCTCTGGCCCTGGGAACTTGCTGAAGATTCGCCAGGGACCCATCTGCAAGGCCGAGTCGGAGGACTGTCCGCCGGTCGATCCCGAGCGCTGAAAAGGAGCGAATAGTGAACGCTGGAATGCGGCGAGTAATCGCTGTGGCATTCGGGGCGGCGGTGCTTTTCGGTGCCGCGGGCTGTGGTGGGAGCAAGGACAGCGCGTCACCGCCCGCCTCCTCTGGGGCACCCGCGCCGTCAGCCGGTGCGACCGCTCCGAGCAGCGGAAACGTTGCGCCGACGAACCGAGTGACGACCGCGCCGGACGCCGTGAAGAAATCGGCCGAGGCCAAGCGCAAGCTGGACGCCTGCCTGACGAAGGCAGGCGTCAAGCCGATTCCCCCGACCGGCCGCCCGCTCAGCGACAAGGAGGCGGCGGCCGCGCGCAAATGCGCCGGAGACATCCTCAAGGGTATTGGAACCAAGTGAGCGAGATACCCGGAAAGTTTGTCAGGCGGGTCTGAGAACGACGCCACATCCGGAGCGTAGTTTACGGGCGTGAAACACCGTGCCGAACGCAAATCCGGAGGTGAGCTCGAATCGGGGGTGGAAATCCGTCGATGCGCATCACGCATCTGGTCGTAACTGAGAGGTAACGAGTGAGCAGCAAGTCTCGGGCGCTCCGCAAGGGAGCCGCAATCGGCGCCTCCGCCGGGGTCGTTGTCGGCCTCGCCGGGGCGCTCGGCGCCGGAACCGCTTCGGCGGCCCCGGCTTCGCCGGCGCTGGCCAGCACGCACACGTTCAACTACACGTGTACCTACCCGCTGATCGGGAAGCGGCCGCTCAAGGTCGCGATCAACACCAACATCCCGGAGAAGCTGGGCGTCAGCCAGAACACCGGCAAGATCCAGTTCACCTGGACGGCCACGCTGGGCGATGAGACCACCTCGGGCCTGAACGCGGTGGACGGCGCGACCATCGAGGGCTCGGCCGAGGCCAAGGCGCAGGTCGTCGGCCCCGGCTACCCCAACGGGGTCAGCGTCTCCACCAAGAACGCGCTGGAGCCGACCCAGATCCCGTCCTCTGGATCCTTCCAGATCAAGGGCTACGGCGAAGCCCCCGGCATCTCCTTCGACTCGGCCGGGCAGATCACCGCCAAGCTCGGTGACATGAACCTGAACGTCCTTCTCAAGAAGAAGGACGGCACTCCCGGCGCGATGGGCACCTTCAAGGCGCCCTGCACCATGGACGCGGGCCAGGACGCGACGGTCGCCAGCGGCCAGGTCGTCGACGGTGACCAGACGCTGCCGTCCCCGATCACGGCGCCCTCGTACTTCCCGTACACGGGTGCGCCGGTGAGTCCCGGCCAGCTGAGCTACGCCCTCAACCTCAAGGGCAACTCGTTCATCAAGTCGCCGAACGGCAACATGCCGCTCGACGGCAACATCGGTGTCAAGGTGGACGGTGCGACCGGTGCGATCACCGGTGACCTGACGCTGAAGAAGGCCACCGGCAAGATGAACATCCTCGGCTTCCTGCCCGTGGACGCCACGGTGGACTTCGCCCAGGTGGGCCAGACCGTCGGAACCTACTCCAACGGCGAGATCAAGACCACCTCGACGATGTACATCAAGCTCCCGCTGATGAGCCTGATGGGTATCCCGCTGGGCGGCGGCGACCAGTGCCAGTCCAGCAAGCCGTCGGCGATCGACATGTTCTCCACGCCGGGCCAGTTCTTCAACCCGAAGGTGGGCGGCCCCTACAAGGCGTCGAACTACACCATCTCGGACATCGTGAACTGCGGCCCGCTGAACGGGATTCTGAGCATCTTCACCGCGGGCTCCGGCAACACGATCGACGCCAACCTCACGCCGTCGGCCTGACCGCCGGCTTCGCACCAGGGGCCTGAGGCCCCGATACCTCTCCGCGCGTGACGCGGTCCGTCCCCGCCGGCGCCCCCGCCCGGTGGTGGGGACGGGTCCACGCGCCCCTGCTCCCAGAACCACCCCAGAGTTCCCTCCTCCCCATGAGAGGCAGCAGGTGAAACGCCACAGAAGTAGAGCCACGGCGGTGATCGCCGCCGCGGCGACGGTCGCGACCGGGCTTGTCGCGTTCGCGACCTCTACCCCGGCCTCGGCGGACACGCCGCAGCTGTCGCTGGACTACCGCTGCGACTACCCGCTGATCGGCATGCAGGACGTGCATGTCGACATCTCGTCCGACATCCCGGACACCACGACCGCCGGCGTGCAGAACCCGGCGTTCAACATCAAGGCCGTCTCGACCATCGGCGCGGACACGACCTTCGGTCTCAACACCATGGGTGCGACCACGATCGAGGGCAGCGCCAAGGCCCAGGCCAAGGTGTACTCGCCCGACTACCCGAACGGCGTCGGTGCCAACACCACGGTCACGCTGGACAAGGCGAACGTTCCGGCCTCGGGGCCGTTCTCGGTGAACGCGGCGGGCAAGACCCCGGCGCTGGAGTTCGACACCGCGGGCTGGGGCGCCATCAACGTCGGCAACCTGACGCTCACCGTCACGCCGAAGGACGCCGCGGGCAACCCGACGGCGCTCGGCACGCTGACCGTGAACTGCTTCCAGAAGCCCGGCCAGCACAACGTGCTGAAGCAGTTCTACGTCGACGACGGCAAGACCCCGAAGCCACCCAAGCCGGACCCGGTCGACAAGCCGGTCACGGGACCGACCGAGTACGGGAACCCGACGTACCCGTCGAACCCGCATGAGATCACACTCACCTACATGTGCCCGTACCCCCTGATCGGCAAGCACCCACTGTCGGTCAAGGCGACGATCGACTACCCGGCCACGGTCAAGGTCGGCGACTACGCTCCGCCGATCCACATCAAGTCGATCAGCACCACCGACGACGGCACCGTCGAGGGGCTCAACGCGCTCGACCCGGCCCCGGCCACCATCGAGGGGTCCGCCAAGGCCACGTCGACGCTGATCGTCCCGGAGATCACGGGCTACCCGGACAACGGCCTGAAGGCCTATGTCAACCTGCCGATCGCCAAGACCTCGATCCCCGCGACCGGGCATCTTGAGATCCCGGCCGAGGGCGACGCCCCCAAGATGGTCTTCAAGACCAAGGGCAAGGGCTACCTCAAGGTCAACGACATCGTGCTGACGATGACGCCGCGGCTCGCCGACGGCTCGCCGCAGCCCGACATCGGCACCTTCACCAAGACCTGCGTCCAGGACGCGGGGCAGCAGAACACGATCGCCTCGTTCGACATCGTGGACAACACGACGGTTCCGCACCCGGCAGTGACCGGTCTGACGGCGGGCACGCCCACCGACACGACCGTTCCACTGAGCTGGACGGCCCCGTCGGGCGCGACGCCCACCGGCTACGAGGTCTACAACGGCTCGACCAAGGTCGCCGACGTCCCCGCCGGCACCACGAGCTACACCGTCTCCGGTCTGAGCGCGTCGACCAAGTACACCCTCGGTGTCGTCGCCGTCTACTCGGACGGCGGCAAGTCCGACCCGGCGACCGTGGACGCCACCACCTCCGGCACCCAGCCCCAGCCCCCCGCGAAGGTCACCGGGCTGACCGGCACACCGGGCACCGACAAGGTCGACCTCAAGTGGGACCCGTCGGCGAACGCCACCTCCTACGAGGTCTACAACGGTTCGACCAAGGTGACCGAGACCGCCGCCACCAACTTCACCGTCACCGGCCTCCAGCCGAGCACGAAGTACACCTTCGGTGTGGTCGCGGTGAACAAGGACGGCAAGGCCGACCCGACGACCGTTGAGGTCACCACGGCAGACGCGCCCAAGCCCCCGCCCGCGGCGGTCACCGGGCTCGCTGCCAACGGCCCGACCGACACCACGATTCCGGTGACGTGGAACCCGTCCACCGACGCGACGTCCTACGAGGTCGACGTCAACGGCACGAAGGTCGCGGACAACATCACCGACACCAAGTACACCGTCTCCGGCCTCACGCCTGTGACCAAGTACACGATCACCGTCTACGCCGTGAACGTGAACGGCAAGTCCGACCCCGCCTCGATCGAGGCGTCCACGGGCACCACGCCCATCCCGCTGCCGCAGCCGGTGACCGGCCTGGCGGTGGACGGCACCCCGACCACCACCGGAGTCAACCTCAAGTGGACCGCGGGCAAGGACGCGAAGTCCTACACGATCTACAACGGCTCCACCAAGATCGCTGAGAACGTCACCGACACCAAGTACAGCGTCACCGGCCTCAAGCCGAGCACGAAGTACACCTTCGGTGTCGTCTCGGTGAACGACGCGGGCCAGTCCTCGCCCGTCACGGTCGATGTGACCACGCCGGACGAGCCCGGCAACCCGCCGGCGGACGTCACCGGCATCGTGCTGGCGAGCGCGCCGGACGCCACCTCGGCCACGATCAAGTGGAACCCGTCGAGCGGTGCGGACTCGTACGAGGTGACCGTCAACGGCAAGACCGACACGGTCAAGGTGCCCCAGGACACGATCACCGGTCTGACGGCGAACACCAAGTACACCGTCTCGATCGTCGCGGTGAACAAGTTCGGCAAGTCCAAGCCGGCGACCTTCGAGTTCACCACAGGCGGCAACGGCAACCCGGGTGGCAAGTTCGCCTACACCCTGGCTGGCTCGTCGTTCGTCAAGGCCGCCAACGGCACCGTGAAGCTCACCGGCGGCATCCAGGGCGACGTGGACTCCTCCGGGAAGTTCACGGGTTCCCTGACGCTGAACAAGACGAGCGGCACCTTCCAGCTGCTCGGCTTCATCCCAGCGACCGCCGACGTGGACTTCGCCCAGCAGGGCCAGACCACCGGCACGCTGTCCGGCAGCAGCCTGACGTCCAACTCCAAGATGATCGTCAAGCTGCCCTCGGTGAAGGTGTTCGGCTTCGAGGTCGGCGGCGGGACCACCTGCCAGACGACCGCCCCGGCCGACATCACCCTGAAGTCGACCGACTTCAACCAGGCGTCCGGTGGCAACCTCACCGGCACCTACACCCTTCCGTCGGTCAGCGGGTGCGGAATGCTCAACTCGCTGATCAGCGCCCTGACCGCCGGGCCCGGCAACACCGTCGCGGTCAAGCTCACCAAGGCGGGCTGAGCCCCGCTCCGGTAGCCGATCCCGGCAGAGCCCCCGCCGCCGCACCCACCTGCGGCGGCGGGGGTCCCCCCGCACCCGGCGACCGGCCCCCTTCCTGACATCGGACGGAAGCGAGAACCATGATCGAGCGACTCCTCGGGGCGGCCGCCCTGGCGACGGTGGCGATGCTGCCCGCCGTGGCCCCTGCGACCCCCGCGCGGGCCGACCAGGTCTCGCTGACGCTGAACTACCACTGCAACTACCCCCTCATCGGGTCCCAGCCCGTGAAGGTGGACGTCAAGGCCGACATCCCAAAAACGATCAAGGTCGGCGAGCCGACCCCCAGGTTCACGATCTCCTCGGTGTCGCTGGTGAACGCGGCCGCGACGCGCGGGCTCCGCGCGGTCTACGCGGCCAAGATCGAGGGCACCGCGACCGCCTATGCCAGTGTCGTAGCGCCTGGCTACCCGAACGGGCTCAAGGTCCGCGCGTTCCTGCCGATCGCGAGCACGCCGATTCCCGACTCGGGCGAATTCCCGGTCAAGGCGGACGGTTCGACCCCCTCGCTCACCTTCGACGAACCGGGCCACGCGAAGATTGTGGTCGGCGACCTGCTGCTGACGCTCGACCCGAAGCTCGCGGACGGCACCGAGACCGGCCTGCTGACCTTCGAGTCGGAGTGCACGCAGGACCCCGGCCAGAACAACGTCCTCGCCGAGCCCGAGATCGTGCCGGCCGCCGACGCGGACAAGGGCTTCGCCCTCAAGGGCACCACGACCCTGAAGACGACCGGCGCGGTCGCGCCGCTCACCGGATCGTTCAAACCGGCCTTCCAGGACGCCGGAACCTTCACCGGCGAGCTGATGCTCAACCCGGCGACCGCCGCCGTCGCACTCCTCGGCCTCATCCCGGCGTCCGCCGACCTGGCCTTCCAACCGGCCGGGCCCGCGACCGGGACGCTCGCCGCCGACGGCAAGCTCACCGCCGACGCCAAGACGGACATCTCGGTCCCCTCGGTGAAGGTGTTCGGCCTCGAACTCGGCGGCGGGACGGACTGCCACACGAGCGCACCCGCCAACATCGCGCTCACCTCCCCGAACTTCAGCCGGACCGCGGGCGGCGACCTCACCGGTACCTACGCCCTTCCCGCACTCACCGGATGCGGAGCGCTGAACGACCTGATCAGCCCCCTGATCAGCGGGCTGGGCAACACGATCAGCCTCGCTGGCTCCCCGGTGACGCAGCCGACCGTGACCGTCACGCCCCTGAACGGGAGGACGCAGTGACCCGCCCGCACGACGACCTGCTCCGCGCCGGGACGTTCCGGACGATCGTCGCGTCTGCCCTGGCCGTCCTCGCCGCGCTCGCCTTGGTCGTCTTCGCGCCGGGCGCGTTCGCCCACGAAGCCCGGCTCCCGAGCGAAGCGCGCGGCCTCCCGGCCGGAACGGACCCCGGACCGCCCGGCGACGCGTTCTACACCCCGCCGAGCCCGGTTCCCGCGGGCCAGCCCGGCGACGTCATCCGGGCCCGTCCGGCCAAGGCCGGTCCGCCGACCGCGCGGTCGCTCGCCGACGCCTGGCAGGTGATGTACCTGTCGAAGGACACCCACGACCAGTTGATCGCCGAGACCGGCACGATCCTGGTCCCGAAGGGCGCCGACCCGGCGACGATGCCGATCGTCGCGATGGCGCCCGGCACGTCCGGTCCGGCGTTCCGCTGCGCGCCGTCCAAGATGATCGACGGCGGCATCTTCTACGAGCAGGCGATGCTGAACGAGCTGCTCAAGCGCAACTGGGCCGTCGCCGTCCCGGACTACCCGGGCTACCACGCGAACCCGACGACGACCTACATCACCGGACGCGACGAAGGCCATGCCGTCCTCGATGCCGTCCGCGCGGCGCAGCGGCTCCCCGAGGCGAAGCTCAGCAAGGACGCCAAGGTGCTCGTCCACGGGTACTCGCAGGGCGGCGGCGCGGCGATGTGGGCGGGCGAACTGCAGCCGGCCTACGCCCCCGAACTGAACCTCCAGGGCATCACCGCCGGGGGAGTGCCCGGCGACATCGTCTCGGTCGCGCTCGCCCTGGACGGCTCGAAGGCGTTCGGCTTCCTGTTCTACGCCCTGCTCGGACTGCACAACGCCTACCCGGACGTCCAGTTCGACAACGTCCTGAGCGATGCGGGCAAGCAGGCTCGCCAGCAGCTCGAAGGGGACTCCTGCACGTTGGAGTTGCTCCTGAATTTCCAGAGCAAGTCCGTGGACGACTACTTCACCAACAGCCCCCTGGGTGACTCCGCCTGGCTCACGCATGCCAAGGAGAACCGGCTCGGTTCGGCGGCGATCAAGGTGCCGGTCTACCAGTACCACTCGACGACCGACGAGATCGTGGCCTACCCGCAGGCGTCGCGGCTCCGCGACAAGTACTGCGCGCTCGGCGTGAAGCTCACCTGGAAGCCCTGGGACGGCCTGTCCCACATCACCCTCGTCGGACGCGGCAACGCCGACGCGCTCGCCTTCCTGACCGACCGGCTCAACGGCGTGCCCGCGAGCTCGAACTGTCCCACCACCCCACAAGGAGCGTCCTCATGACACGCCAAGCGACACGCCGGCTCCTCGCCACCGCCGCCGCGGCGGCGGTCCTCGCCGCCTCGGCCGCGGGGTGCGGCGGCGGCGGCGACAAGAACTCCAAGGCGACGGCCTGGGCGGCCAAGGTCTGCGACACCGTCGGCCAGAACAAGCTGCCGCTGCCGAACTTCGGGAACGGCAAGAACGCCAAGGTCGTCAAGACCGGCTACCTGAACTTCCTGGACAGCCTGAACCTGCGGCTCCAGCGGGTCGAGCTGGCGCTCAAGGGCGCGGGGCTCCCGCCGGTCGACAACGGCGGCAAGACCTACGACCTGGCGATGAGCAATCTCCGGTCCGCGCAGACCGCCGTCACCGGGGTCCGCACGGACGTCGGCAAGGCCCCGGTGAACAACGTCGTCGGCTTCCAGAAGGCGGTCGCGAAGGCGAGCCCGGCGATGTCCCGGTTCACCACCTACCAGGGCCCCGTCAAGGACCTCCGCACCAACGCGAAGCTGAACTCCGCGTTCGACGACGCCCCCAGCTGCAAGGCCAACAAGCTGTGATCGCCCGGGCGATGGCGTTCCCGGTGAACGCCATGCGGACGATCGGGCAGGTGTTCCAGCTCGGCGCGACGGTGATCGGGCTGCTGTTCCGGACGCGGTTCCAGTTCCGCGAGTTCGTGGACCAGTTCTGGTTCATCGCGAGCGTCACGATCCTGCCGGCGTCGCTGGTGTCGGTGCCGTTCGGCGCGGTGACGTCGCTGCAGGTCGGGTCGCTGATCCAGCAGCTCGGCGCGGAGTCGTTCACCGGCGCGGCGAGCGTGCTGGTGATCATCCAGCAGGCCAGCCCGATGGTGGTGGCGCTGCTGGTGTCCGGGGTGGCCGGGTCGGCGATGTGCGCCGACATGGGATCCCGGACGATCCGCGAGGAGATCGACGCCATGAAGGTGCTCGGCGTCTCCCCGGTCGAGCGGCTGGTCGTGCCGCGCGTGGTCGCCTGCATGGCGGTCGCGTTCCTGCTGAACGGGCTGGTCTCGGTCGTCGGCGTCGCCGCGGGCTACTTCTTCAACGTGTTCCTCCAGGACGGGACGCCGGGCGCGTACATGGCGAGCTTCTCCGCGCTCGCCCAGCTCCCGGACCTGTACGTGGGCGAGTTCAAGGCGCTGATCTTCGGCTTCGTCGCCGGGGTCGTGGCGTCCTACCTCGGCCTGAACCCCGGCAAGGGGCCCAAGGGCGTCGGGGACGCGGTGAACCAGTCGGTGGTCTTCGCGTTCCTGGTGCTGTTCGTCGTCAACATGATCATCACCGCCGTCTACCTCCAGATCATCCCGCCGAAGGGAGGGTGAATGGCGCTCCTCCCGAGCTCCTTCCGCCGCACGCTGGCCAGCCCGGGCCGCCTTTTCGCCTGGCTCGACCAGCCCGGTGACCAGCTCGTCTTCTACCTGAAGGCGCTGCTGTGGACGCCGCGCGCGATCCGCCGCTACCTCAAGGAGGTGCAGCGGCTGCTCGCCGAGGTGGCGTTCGGCAGCGGCGGCCTCGGCGTGGTCGGCGGCACCCTCGGCGTCATGATCGCGATGACCCTGGCCACCGGCGTGGTGGTCGGCATGCAGGGCTACTCGGCGCTGCAGCAGATCGGGTCGGCCGCGTTCACCGGGTTCGCCTCCGCCTACGCCAACACCCGCGAGATCGCGCCGCTGGTCTCCGGCCTGGCGCTGTCGGCGACCGTGGGCGCGGGCTTCACCGCGCAGCTCGGCGCGATGCGGATCAACGAGGAGGTGGACGCGCTGGAGGTGATGGGCATCCCCAGCCTCCCGTACCTCGTCACGACCCGGATCGTCGCGGGCACGGTCGCGATCATCCCGCTGTACGGGATCGGGCTGGTGTCGTCGTACGTCTCGGCGCGCCTGGTCACGGTGCTGTTCAACGGGCAGTCGGCGGGCACCTACGACCACTACTTCGGGCTGTTCCTGTCACCGATCGACGTGCTGCTGTCGTTCCTCAAGGTGTTCGTGTTCAGCGTGATGGTGATCCTGTCGCACTGCTACTACGGGTTCCGCGCGCGCGGCGGCCCGGCGGGGGTGGGGCAGGCGGTCGGCAAGGCCGTCCGCACGTCGATCCTGCTCATCGGCCTGACCGACTTCTTCATGAGCCTGGCCGTCTGGGGGACGACGACCACGGTGAAGGTGGCGGGATGATACGCCGAGGCGGGCAGCGGCGAAGGCCCAGCGAGAACGCCGAGGTCGTGAAGCGGCGCCTGGCGGGAGTGGTGTTCCTGCTCGTCCCGGCGCTGCTGGTGGCGCTGTCGGTCGCGGTCTACGACAAGAAGTTCACGACCGTCGCGACCGTGACGCTGCACACCGCCAGCACCGGGAACGGCCTGCACCCGTACGCGGACGTGAAGCTGCGCGGGGTGCCGATCGGCGAGGTCCGGAAGATCCACGCGACCGGGGCGGGGGCGACGCTGACGCTGGCGATCCAGCCGGACAAGCTGCACCTGGTGCCCGCGGACGTCACCGCGCAGATGATGCCGACGACGCTGTTCGGGCAGCGGTTCGTGGCGCTGATCCCGCCCGCGTCGCCGGGGCCGCGCCGGCTCCGCGCCGGGGACGTGATCAGCCAGGACCGCTCGTCCAACGCGATCGAGCTGCAGCAGGTCATGGACAAGATGCTGCCGCTGCTCACCGCCGTCCGGCCCGCCGACCTGTCGGTCACGCTCAGCGCGATCTCGCAGGCCCTCAGCGGGCGCGGGACGCAGATCGGCCAGACGATGGTCGAGCTGGACGCCTACCTGAAGAAGATGAACCCGACCGTGCCGACGCTCAGCAGGGACATCACCGAGCTGGCGAAGGTCACGCAGAACTACACCGAGGCCGTCCCGGACATCCTCCAGGCGATGGACGACGCGACCTACACCAGCCGCACGCTCGTCGACCAGCAGGCCGGGCTGAGCACGGTGTACTCGTCGGTGACGTCGGCGTCCCAGGACATGTACGACTTCCTGAAGGAGAACTCGGCCAACATCATCCGGCTGAGCGTGGACAGCAAGCCGAGCCTCCAGGTGATGGCGAAGTACTCGCCCGAGTTCCCCTGCATGCTGCGGATGCTGAACGACTTCATCCCGCTCATGGACCAGGCCGTCGGCAAGGGCACCAAGACGCCGGGCCTGCGGGTGGACGTCACGACCGTCCAGTCGAAGGGCTGGTACAAGCCGGGCAAGGACGCGCCGCGCTTCACCGCCAAGGACGGCCCGAACTGCTACCCCGTCCCGTACAAGGGCGCGACGGCGCGGACCGCGTCGGTGCGCCGCGGCGGGCTCGGGCTGCCGAACTCGCCGGAGGAGAACGAGCTGGTCAACGAGCTCGTCGCGCCCGGCCTGGACGAGGTGCCGGGCAACCTGCCGGACTGGAGCAGCGTGCTGCTCGGCCCGGTCTACCGAGGACGGCAGGTGACCGTGCGATGAAGTCGCGCAGCATGATGAAGCCGCTGGTCAAGTCGCTGCTGTTCACGGCCTTCACCGGCCTGGCGACCGCGGTCCTGGCGGTGAGCATCGCGCAGACGCAGGTCGGCGCGACCGACTCCTACAAGGCCCGGTTCAGCGACGCGTCCGGGCTGCGGTCGGGCGACAGCGTCCGGGTCGCGGGCGTCCAGATCGGACGGGTGAACCACGTTTCGGTCACCGACCGGCGCGTGGCGCTGGTGACGTTCTCCGTCGAGCACGGGCGCAGCGTCCCGCTCACCGCGACCGCGACGATCAAGTACCTGAACCTGGTCGGCCAGCGGTACGTCGAGCTGGACCGGGGCGCCGGCGGGACGGGCGAGCTGAAGCCCGGCTCGACGATCCCGCTGGACCGCACCCGGCCCGCGCTCGACCTGACCCAGCTGTTCAACGGGTTCCGGCCGCTGATGCAGGCGCTGTCGCCGGGCGATGTGAACAAGCTCGCCGACTCGCTGGTCAAGGTGTTCCAGGGCGAGGGCCCGACGATGGAGACGCTGCTCACCACGGTCGGGTCGCTCACCAAGACGATCGCGAACCGCGACCAGGTGATCGGCGAGGTCGTCACGAACCTGAACGCCGTCCTGTCCGACCTGAACGGACGGTCCGGACGCCTGGTCGACCTGGTCACCACGCTGCGCAAGCTCGTCTCCGGCCTGGCGTCGGACCGGCAGGCGATCGGGGACGCGGTCAGCGCCCTGGACGACCTGACCAACAGCACGGCGGGCCTGCTGGGCGAGGGCCGGCAGCCGCTGCGCGCGGACATCGACAAGCTCGGGGCGCTGTCGAAGAACCTGGCCGACAACTCCGGCACCGTCGAGAGGTTCCTCCGGATGCTGCCCACCAAGACGGCGACCCTCACGCGCCTCGGCTCGTACGGGTCCTGGATGAACCTGTACATGTGCGAGGCGAGGCTCTCGGGCGTCTCCTACAAGCAGTACGACGACTCGCACCGGCCGCCGCCGACCGGGATCCCGCTGACCGAGGCGAGGTGCCGCGGATGAGCCGCCACAAGCCGCTGTTCAAGCCCGTCCGGGACCGGAACCCGATCCTGGTGTACCTGGTCGGCATGACGCTGTTCGTGATCGTCTGCGCGGCCGCGTTCCAGGCCCAGAACCTGCCGGTCATCGGCGGCGGGACGACCTACACGGCCGACTTCAGCGAGGCCGCGGGGCTGCGTCCCGACAACGAGGTGCGGGTCGCGGGGGTGAAGGTCGGCACGGTGCAGAGCGTGAAGCTGCACCTGGGCAAGGTGCGGGTCTCCTTCCGCGTCCGGCACACCTGGGTCGGCGACGCCAGCACCGCCGCGATCGCGATCAAGACGGTGCTGGGCGACAAGTACCTGGCCCTGGACCCGCTGGGGAGCCGTCCGCAGCGGCCGTCCGCCGTGATCGGCTCGGACCGGACGATGGCGCCGTACGACGTCACCGAGGCGTTCGACGACCTCAGCGGGTCGCTCCAGCAGCTCGACTCGGCGAAGCTGGCGCAGAGCCTGCAGAGCCTGTCGGGGACGTTCCAGAACACGCCGCCCGCGATCCGCACGGCGCTGACCGGCGTCACGGCCTTCTCCAAGACCGTCTCGAAGCGGGACGCGCAGCTGCGCGAGCTGCTCCAGTCGGCGAACAGGTTCTCCGGCACGATGGCCGGCCAGACCCAGCAGATCCAGACCCTGCTGCGCGACGGCAACCTGCTGCTCGGTGAGCTCAGCCGCCGCCGCGACGCGGTGCACGGCCTGCTCGTCGGGACGCAGAACCTGTCGGAGCAGCTGTCCGGGCTGGTCGACGACAACCAGGCGCAGCTCGCCCCGGCGCTGCGCTCCCTGGAGAAGGTCACCACGCTGCTGGAGCGCAACAAGGCCGACCTCGACCGGGCGCTCGCGCTCGCCGGCCCCTACACCCGGCTGCTCGGCAACGCGCTCGGCAACGGCCGCTGGATGGACGGGTACCTGTGCGGGGTCGTCCCCAAGAACTACCTGCCGCCCGGCACGCCCCCGGCGAAGGGCTGCATGCCGCCCAAGCAAGGAGGCAGCTGATGGCCGCCACGCGCGTGAACCGCGTGCTGTTCGCGGGGGCGTCGGCGCTGGTCGCCGTCGCGCTCGCCGCCGGGCTGAGCATGGTGCCGCTCGGCACCCCCGGCTACGACGTGACCGCCTACTTCCCGCAGGCGGTCGGCGTCTACTCCGGGTCGGACGTCCGCGTCCTCGGCGTCAAGGTCGGGACGATCAAGTCGGTGCGGCCCGAGCCGTCCCGGGTGAAGGTCGTCCTGCGGGTGAACAGGGATGTGGACGTCCCGGCCGACGCGGGCGCGGTGGTCATCGCGCCGAGCGTGGTCGCCGACCGGTACGTCCAGCTCGCGCCCGCCTACACCGGCGGGACGAAGATGCGGTCCGGCGGGGTGATCCCGCAGGACCGCACCCGCGTGCCGATCGAGATCGACACGCTGTACCAGACGGTCGGGAAGCTCGCCAACGACCTCGGCCCCAACGGGCTGAACAAGAACGGCGTGCTCGGGCAGGCGCTGCACACCGGCGCGGCGAACCTCGCCGGGAACGGCCAGTCGATGGGAACGACCGTCCAGGAGCTGGGCAAGGCCGCCCGCACGCTGAACGGCACGCAGCGCGACCTGTTCTCCACGGTCGACAACCTGCAGAAGTTCACCGGGATGCTCCGCACCAACGACGACCAGGTGCGGCAGGCCGAGCAGAGCCTCGCCGACGTCACCGGCTACCTCGCCGCCGACCGCAACACCCTCGCTGCGGCGCTGCACCAGCTCGCCGACGCGCTCACCAAGGTCCGGACGTTCATCAAGGACAACCGCGACCTGATCCGCACCGACGTCGGCAAGCTCGCCACCATCACGCAGCTGCTGGTGGACCAGCGCAAGTCCCTCGGCGAGGCGCTGGACGCGCAGGCGCTCAACGTCGGGAACGTCCTCAACGCCTACGACCCGAAGACCGGGACGCTGATGGGACGCGGCGACCTCAACGAGCTCAGTACACCGCCCGTGCCGCTGGCACCGACGGACGGAGGCGGCCAATGATCGTCCGCGTGGTGGCCGGGATCCTCGCCGCCGGGACGCTGTCGGGCTGCGCGTCCGGCGGCGTGACCAGCCTGCCGCTGCCCGGCGGCGCCGACGTCGGCTCGCACCCCTTCACCATCAAGGCCCGGTTCTCCAATGTGCTGAACCTGGTCCCGCAGTCGGCGGTGAAGGTCAACGACGTCGCCGTCGGCCGCGTCACCAAGGTGTCCCTGCCGAAGAACGGCTGGACCGCCGAGGTGACGCTGGTCGTCAACGGCGACGTGAACCTGCCCGCCAACAGCTACGCCCAGCTCAAGCAGTCGAGCCTGCTGGGGGAGAAGTACATCGCGCTCGCCCCGCCGCCGCAGGGGTCGGCCACCGGCCGCCTCGGCAACGGCGCCACGATCCCCGAGGACCGGACGAACCGGAACCCGGAGGTCGAGGAGGTCTTCGGCGCGCTGTCGATGCTGCTGAACGGCGGCGGCCTGAACCAGCTGCACACCATCACGACCGAGCTGAACAAGGCGCTCAACGGCAACGAGCCGCAGGTCAAGGACCTGCTCGGCCAGGTCGCGCACCTCAGCTCCACGCTCAACGCCAACCGCAACGGCATCACCGACGCGCTGGACGGCCTGAACCGGCTGTCGGCGACCGTGAACGGCCGCCGCGACCAGCTCAACCGGGCGATCGATGACCTGACGCCCGGCCTGAAGGTGCTGGAGCAGCAGCGCGGCGCGCTGGTCGACATGCTCCGGGCCCTCGACCGGCTGTCCGGGGTCGCGGTGAACACGGTGCAGCGCAGCCGCGCCGACCTGGTCGCCGACCTCAAGGCCCTGGAGCCGACGCTGCGCCGCCTCGCCCAGTCCGGTGACGACCTGCCGAACGCGCTGCAGGTGCTGCTGACCTATCCGTTCACCGACTCGGTGATGCCCGCGGTCAAGGGCGACTACCTCAACACCTACCTGAGGGTGACCGCGGTGGACGGCACCACGGTCGTCCCGCCGGTCGGGGGGAAGTAATGATCACACTCGCCACCCGGGTCAAAGTCATCGGCTTCTGCGTGATCGCGGTGGTCACGCTGGCGTTCGTCGGCGTGAAGTACGCCGCGCTCGGCGGCTACGTCGGCTACCGCGACTACTACACCGTCAACGTGGAGCTCGCCCAGGCGGGCGGCCTGGCCCGCTACGCCGACGTCACCTACCACGGCGTCTCGGTCGGACGCGTCGGACCGATCCGGCTCACCGACGACGGCGTGGTCGCCGAGCTGCGCATCAAGAAGAACGCCCCGCGCATCCCCGCCGACCTGACCGCCAACGTCGCGAACCGGTCGGCGGTCGGTGAGGAGTACATCGACCTGCGCCCGACCCGCGGCGGCGGCCCGTACCTGGCGAACGGCTCGCACATCGCGCGCGCCGCGACCTCGACTCCTGCGCCGGTCACGGACCTGCTGCAGAGCCTGACCAACTTCGCCGGATCGGTCCCGCTGGACGACATGCGCACGGTCGTGCAGGAGCTCGGCCTCGCCTTCAACGGGCAGAGCCAGAACCTCCAGGCGCTGCTCGACCAGGGCCGCGCGTTCACCCGCGCCGCCGACGAGCACGTCCAGCCGACCAAGGACCTGATCACCGACAGCGAGACCGTCCTCGGCACGCAGAACCAGGAGGCGGACGCGCTGAAGTCGTTCGGCCGCAACGCCAGGCTCCTCGCCCGGCAGCTGCGCGACTCCGACGGCGACTTCCGCCGCGTCGTCGCCGCCGCGCCGGGCGCCAGCGAGCAGTTCGCCGGCCTGGTCCGCGATGTGGACCCTCAGCTCAGCGTGCTGATCGCGAACCTGCTCACCACCTCGGACCTGCTGGTCACCCGGGTGGGCGGCATGGAGGAGCTGCTCGTCAAGGCGCCGCGCGCGGTCGCCGCGGGCAACTCGGTCATCAAGGACGGACGGCTCCAGTTCGGCATGGTCACCACGTTCTTCCAGCCGCTGCCCTGCACCCGCGGCTACGAGGGCACCCGCTACCGCAACGGCCTGGACACCTCGTCCGGGCCTCCGCTCAACACCGCCGCGCGCTGCGCGCTGCCCGCCTCGTCCGGGGTGGACGTGCGCGGCCCGGGCAACGCGCCGGACGGCGGCGTCCCGACTCCCGCCCGGCCCGGCTCGGTGCTGAGCGGCGCGGTCGACCCGACGCTGCCCGGCGCGCTCGGCCTGCCCAACCTGCCGTCCGGCGCGCCCACCGGGATGGCCGGACTCCTCGGCGTCCAAGGAGGCCGCTGATGCGCTGGACCGCCCGCGTCCTGCTCGCCCTCGCCCTGGTGTTCCTCGGCTGGTCCGGCTGGTCGCTCTACCAGGCCTACCGGTCGCCGCTCGGCGACCTCGGCAAGGACCGCGACACCGTCCTCAAGGTCGGGTCCGCGCAGGTCGCGGCCCTGAACAGCATGGACTGGACGCGTCCCGACGACGGCCTCAAGCGCTGGCAGGACGCCTCCACCGGCCCGCTGCGCGACCAGCTCCAGCGCGAGGCCCCGGCCGACAAGCAGAAGATCGTCCAGGGCCGGATGGCCGCCGACGCGACCGTCGACGCGGCCGCCGTCACCTCGCTGGACGCCCGCTCGGGCACCGCCCGGCTGGTCGCCGCCGTCCGGATCACGCTCACCCCGTCCGCCGGCGGCGCCCCGACCGTCCAGCGCAAGCGCTACGAGGCGGGCCTCGCCCGGACCCCGGCCGGCTGGCGGCTCCAGTCGCTCACCGTGATCCCGGTCAGCGCCCGCTAGGAAGGAGCCCCGTGACCTCCATCGTCGACATCGACGAAGAAACCACCGAGGAGCCCGCCACGAGGCCCCGCCGCCCCTACGCGACGCTCGCCGCCGCACTGGTGCTCGCCCTCGCCGGCTGCGGCCTGTTCGCGCTGCACGACACCGCGCGCGGCGGGCCCGTCTCGTCCAACCGCGCCCTGCTCGACACCGACGCGACCACCAAGGCCATCGGGGACGTCAGCGACGCCCTGGCCCGCGTGTTCACCTACGGCCCCGACGACACCGCGAACGCCGAACGCGCCGCCGCCGACACCCTGACCGGACGCGCCGCCGCCGACTACAAGCGCCTGTTCTCGGTGGTGAAGCAGCAGGCCCCGCAGCAGCGCCTCGCGTTGCGCACCCGCGTCGTCCGGGCCGGGCTGGTCAGCCTCACCGGCCATACCGCGCACCTGGTGGTCTTCCTCGACCAGACCGCCACCCGGGCCGGCCAGCCTGCGGGCACCCCCGCCCCCGCGCAGCTCGCGGTCACCGCCGAACTGCACGACGGCCAGTGGCGCATCAGCGTCCTCAAGTCCCTCTGACCCTCCGGAGCCCGCCATGCCCGCCGAAACCACCTCAAAATCCCCACCGGACGAGAAGCCCGACACCGAGCAGTCCCCGGAACCAGAGACCGCCGAGGAGTCCGAGAAGCCTGCCGCGAAGAAGGCGGGCGACGAGAAGAGCGCTCCGAAGCCCTCCGCAAGCCGGGACGTGCTGCGCCCTGTTTCGGCGGCGTTGTGCGCGATCGCCGCGATCGCCTTCGCCTGGGCTTCGTGGACCTGGTACGCCGCCGCGCACGACGACGCCCGGCACTACTCCGTGCTGCGCGACCGGGTGCTGAACACGGCCGAGCAGGAGATCCAGAACCTGAACACCCTCGATTACCGGCAGGTGGACCGGTCGCTCAAGGCGTGGCAGGACTCGGCGACCTCCGACCTCTACAACGACATCGCCCAGGGCAAGACGCAGTTCACCCAGCAGGTGCAGCAGGCGCAGACGGTGACGACCGGCAAGGTCCTGGAGGGCGCGGTCACCGAGCTGGACGAGCACGCGGGCCGCGCGCGCGTCATCGTCGCCATCCAGATCACCGTGACGCCGCCCAAGGGCGACCCGGTGGTCAAGCGCAGCCGCCTCATCGGCGAACTCACCCGCACGCCCGGCGGCTGGAAGATCAGCGCGCTCGGCCAGGCCCCCGTCGGAAGCTGAGGTCGCCATGCGCATCCCCCGACTCCCCGCCCTGCTCGCCGCCGCGACGATCGTCCTCGGCTCCGGCGCCGCCTGGGCGCACGCCGAGACCGGCAAGCTGAACAGCACCCCCGCCGCCCGCAACGCCGCCCTCGCCAACGGCGCCCGGACCGCCGAGGTCAAGGGCCAGATCAGCGAGGCCGCGAACACCCTGTTCTCCTACAACGCCGCCGCCCCCACCAAGACCGACCAGGCCGCCAAGACCCTCCTCACCGGCCAGGCCGTCAAGCAGTACGACACGATGCTCGCGGGCATCCGCCGTGACGGCCCGTCCCAGAAGCTCGTCCTCACCACCACCGTCACCGACGCCGCCGTCCGCACCCTCCAGGACGACCGCGCCCGCCTCCTGCTCTTCCTCGACCAGCGCAGCGCCAGCGGCACCACAGGCAAAACCACCGACGTAGGCGCCGTCCTCGCAGTAGACGCCGTCCGCCGAAACGCCCACTGGCAAATATCCGCCCTAGACCCCCTAGGCGGCTCCTGACGCCCGCCGGTCCACGACCGGCGGCCCACAACCCTCGCCCGGCGGAAGCGCGCCTTCCGCCGGGCGTCGGCGTGCCAACGCCCTACCGCAGCGCCACCCCCTGCCTAGCGGTTTTGCTTAAACGGGGGGTGGGGGTGGGGGGTTGATTGTGGTTCTCCTGGGGGCTGGTTGCGACGATCGTAGCGATCAGTGACAGGAGGAGCACATGGTGTCGCGTCTCAATCCGTACCTGTCGTTCGACGGGCAGGCACGTCAGGCGATGGAGCTTTACCACAGGGTTTTCGGCGGGGATCTGGACGTTCGGGCGTTCGGGGATTTCGGGCAGAACGACCCCGCGCTGAAGGACCGGGTCATGCACGCCATGCTCGTGACCGACTCGGGGTTCACGCTGATGGCGTCGGACGTGGCGCCCGGCATGCCCGCTCGTAGCGCGGGCAACGTGACCTGCTCGCTCAGCGGGGAAGACGGCGCTGAGCTGCGGCGATACTGGGACGGGCTGAGCGAGGGCGGGACCGTCCAGATGCCCCTGGAGAAGCAGGTGTGGGGCGACGAGTTCGGGATGTGCACCGACCGCTACGGGATCGAGTGGATGGTCAATATCAACGCGGGCTGAGGCCCTGTGACGCGTGGGCCTCGCGTGCCGGGTGGTGCGCGAGGGCTGCGCGCTGATGCACCTATGACCGGTAAAGCGTGCAACATTTTGCACGCAGGTCTTGCTCTGCTGATCGGTTGCGCCTTACCGTTCACGCACGCGAACCCCCGGAAAGGTGCATCTCATGCGCAAGACCAAGGCGTCGGCAGGGCTGGTCTCCCTGGCCCTCGTCGGCGGCCTCGCCCTCGCGGCGTGCGGCGGCTCTGGCGACGGCGGCGGGAAGGGCGGTGAGTTCACCTACTGGTCGATGTGGCGGCAGGAGGAACCGCAGGCCAAGGTGATCAAGGCCGCCGTGGACCGGTACGAGAAGGAGTCCGGCGCCAAGGTCAAGATCGTCTGGCAGGGCCGGGACGTCCGCAAGAAGATCGGTCCCGCGATCGCCGCCAACCAGGCCCCCGACCTGTGGGACAACGGCGCGGACGTGATCTTCTCCAACACGGTGAAGAACGGCCAGGCCGCGGACCTGTCCTCGGTGTACGACGCGCAGGTGCCGGGCGAGGGCAAGAAGGTCTCGGACGTCATCACCGCCAAGTACACCGACACCCTCCCCGCCGGGCCGGACGGCGGCAAGAAGTGGATCGTCCCCTACGAGCTGGTCTCGGCGAACCTCTACTACGACGGCGCGGACCCGGCGCTGGCCGGCGCGTCCAAGATCGCCACCCTGGACGACCTGGTCAAGCTGTGCGACACGCTCAAGGCCAAGGGCAAGGCGTGCTTCACCACCGAGGGCGACGACGGCTGGTCCAGCTCGCTGTGGCTGGACTACCTGCTGGCGCGCGAGGGCGGCAGCCTCGGCAAGATCTCCACCGACAAGTCCGGCGCGGGCTGGGACTCGCCGGCGGTGCTCGCCGCCGCGCGGAACGTGGAGAAGCTGGTCAAGGGCGGCTACTTCCTCAAGGGGTACGACGCGTCCAAGCTGCCCGCGCAGGAGACCAACTGGGCGCAGGGCAAGGCCGCGTTCTTCCTGAACGGCTCCTGGGTCGACAGCGAGACCGCCACCCAGCGCGCGGCCAAGTTCAAGTTCTCGGCGATCAACTTCCCGGCCGCCAAGGCGGGCGGCCCGGCCGAGGCGAACGCGATCATGTTCGGGTTCTCGGTGCCCAAGCGCGCCAAGCACGCGGACGCGGCGAAGAAGTTCATCGCCGACTTCCTCAAGAAGGACAACCTGTCCGGCATCGCCACCGAGGCGAAGAACATCACCCCGCGCGACGACATCCCGGCCCCGGCCGAGCTGGCCGACGTCCAGAAGATCCTGCAGAGCAACCCGTCCCGGGCGATGCAGGACAACATGGACGGCGACTACGGCGACAAGGTGCTGTACCCGGCCTGGCTCGACCTGCTGCACGGCAAGTCCACGCCCGAGCAGTTCGTCGCGGCCGTGAAGAAGGCCCACGAGACCTACGTGAAGGCCACCGGCTGATGACCGCCACCGTTCCCGCCCCCGCCCGGACCCGTGGGTCCCGGGCGGGGGCGTCCCGCCGTTCCGGGACGGGACGCGACCCGCTGGAGCGCCAGCAGCGCCGGCTGTTCTGGCCGTTCGCCGCGCCGGCGCTGCTGTTCTACACCGTCCTGTTCCTCGTCCCGATCGCGTACTCGGCCTACATCAGCCTGTACAAGTGGGACGGGATGGGGGAGAAGACCTGGAAGGGCTTCGGCAACTACCAGACCCTCATCGACGATCCGACCTTCCACACCTCGCTGGAGAACACGCTGACGATCCTGGTCGTCGGCGGCCTGGTCACGTTCGCGATCGCGTTCGCGCTGACGCTGGCGCTGCGCGAGATGTGGGGGCGGATGTTCGCCCGCTCCGCGCTGTTCTTCCCCTGCCTGGTGAACGCGATGGTGTTCGGCGCGTCCGCCGGGTTCATCTTCCACCCGTCCGGGCCGGTGAACACCGCGCTGCGCTGGGCCGGCGTGGACGACCCGCCGAAGTGGCTGTCCACCGACAACTCGTTCAGCATGATCACCGCGATCGTGATCTGGTCGGCGACCGGCTACTACACCACGATCATCATGGCCGCCGTGGACCAGATCCCGCCCTACCTGTACGAGGCGGCCGAGCTGGAGGGCGCGTCCGCGTGGGGCAAGTTCCGGCACATCACGCTGCCGCTGTCGTGGGACGTGGTGTCGGTCTGCGCCGTCCTCTGGACGGTCTCGTCGGTGAAGATCTTCGAGATCGTGCTGCTGTTCGGCACCGCCAACACCAACCCGTCGGTCAAGTCCTGGACGACGGCGATGTACGTGTACCAGTCGGCGTTCCCGCAGAGCGCGGTGCCCAAGCTCGGCCTGGCGGCCGCGGCCGCGATCGTCAGCCTGCTCATGGTCGCCGTCTTCACCCTCGCGCTGCGCCGTCTGATGCGCCGCGACCCGATCCAGTTCTAGGGGCGACCGTGCATCTCGGAACAACCGTGCAGATCCTCATCCAGTTCTAGGGAGCCCCCCGTGCAGATCCTCCCGCGGCGGCCCGCGCCGCTGAAGATCGTCGGCCGCGGCCTGGTCTGGCTCCTGGTCGCGGTCACGCTGCTGCTGCTGGCCTGGGTGTTCCTGACCGCGCTGCGCGACACCAGGGATATCTTCCAGCACCCGTTCGGCCTGCCGACCTCGCCGCGCTGGCACAACTTCGCGAAGGCGTGGAACCAGGGCGGCTTCTCCAAGGCCGCGCTGTCCAGCGTTTACGTCGCGACGGTGGCGTCCGTGCTGGCGATCGTGCTGTCCGCGCCGTGCGCGTACGCGCTGGTCCGCCGCCGCAACCGCATGTCGAACGCGCTGACCCTGGTGTTCGCCATGGGCCTCGGCGTGCCCGGCCAGGTGCTGGTCGTGCCGCTGTTCGTCGGCCTGGCCAAGGTCCAGCTCACCAACAGCTACACCGGCCTGATCCTCGTCTACACCGCGCTCGCGCTGCCGTTCACCGTGTTCCTGCTGACCGGCTTCTTCGCCAGCGTGCCGCGCGTCCTGGAGGAGGCCGCCGCGATCGACGGCGCGTCCGGCGTGCGGACGTTCGTCCAGGTCGTCCTGCCCGTCGTGCGCGGCGGGCTGATCACCGCGTTCCTGCTCCAGTTCATCGCCAACTGGAACGAGACGCTGTTCGCGGTCGTGCTCATGCAGGGCGACAAGGGGACGCTGCCGGTCGCGCTGATCGGTTTCGTCCAGTCGCAGCAGTTCAGCGGCATGGACTGGGGCGCGCTGTTCGCCGGGATGACGATCATCCTCGCGCCGCTGGTCGCGCTGTTCTCCTGGCTCGGCACGCGCATCATCCAAGGCATGACCGTCGGAATCGGAAAGTGACAGGGCATCGGAAAGTGATGGGGCATCGGGAAGTGATGGAGCTTCGTCAAGAGACCCTGAGCGTCCCCGCCGCCCTGCCGGGTGCGGGGACGCTCCCCTCGGTGCACCGGCCCGTCCCGGTATCGGCGCCGCCGTCCGAGATCGCCGAGGCGGATCCGGAGATGGCCGCGCAGCTGGTCTACGGGAAGCCGCCGACGATGCTCCCCTACACCCGGCAGGACGGCTACGACCGGCGGCGGACCGTCCAGAGGATCCCGTCGGTGGTCCTGGAGAGCGACGTGCTGACCGCGACGTTCCTGCCCGGCCTCGGCGGACGGCTCTGGTCGCTCGTGCACAGGCCGTCCGGACGCGAGCTGCTGCACCGCAACCCCGTCGTCCAGCCCGCGAACCTGGCGCTGCGCGATGCGTGGCTCGCCGGGGGAGTGGAGTGGAACCTCGGCACGACCGGGCACTGGCCGCTGACCTGCGAGCCGCTGCACGCCGTCCGGGTGACCGCGCAGGACGGCACGCCGGTGCTGCGCATGTACGAGTTCGAGCGGCAGCGCAGGCTGACGCTGTGCATCGACGCGTGGCTGCCCGCCGGATCGCCCGTCCTGTACGTGCGGGTCCGGGTCCGGAACGCGTGCGAGGAGGAGACGCCGCTCTACTGGTGGTCGAACATCGCCGTCCCGGAGGCGCCGGACGTGCGCGTCCTCGCGCCCGCAGACGCGGCCTACTACTTCGGGTACGAAGGCTCGCTGCGCCGCGTCGGCTTCCCCGAACTGGACGGCGTCGACCGCAGCTACACCACGCGCGTGAAGGGCTCGGCCGACTACTTCTTCGACATCCCGGACGGACGCCGTCCGTGGGTCGCCGCGCTGGACGGCGAGGGGCGGGGGCTCGTCCAGGCGTCCACGGCCAGACTGCGCGGCCGCAAACTGTTCCACTGGGGGACGGGCACAGGCGGCGAGCGCTGGCAGGAGTGGCTGAGCGGCCCCGACGCGCGCTACCTGGAGATCCAGGCCGGGCTCGCCCGCACGCAGCTGGAACACGTGCCGATGCCCGGCCGGACGACCTGGGAGTGGACCGAGGCGTACGGCCTGCTGGAGGCCGACCCCGAACGCGTCCACGGCCCGTGGGAGCAGGCCCGGACGGCCGCCGCCGAGGCCCTCGAACGCCTCGTCACCACCGCCGACCTGCAGCGAGCAGCCCAGACCAGCGTTGGTCCACCCGAGCGGACGCTTTCGCACGGTTCGGGATGGCTCGCGCTGGAGGTCGCCGCGCGCGCCGAGCTGCCCGACTCCGGCCTGCCGCCCGGTGAGATCGGCGACGAGCAGCGGCCCTGGCTGGAGCTGCTCAGCAGTGGAACGCTCCCGGCGAGCGAGCCGCCCGCCGCCCCGATCGTCGGCCAGGCGTGGCGCGACCTGCTGGAGAAGCACGCCGAGGACTGGCACGCGCTGTACCACCTCGGGCTCGTCCGGCTCGCCGACGGCGAACCCGAGGCTGCGCGGACGGCCTGGCAGCGCTCCCTGGAACTCCGCCGCACCCCCTGGACGCTGAGGGCCCTAGCCCAGCTGGACGGCAACCCCGACCTGCTGATCGAAGCGCACCGCCTGCTGCCCGAATCGCGCCCGTTCGCCGTGGAAGCACTGACGCTGCTCCTCGAAGCCGACCGTCCAGCCGACGCGCTCGCCCTAGTGGACGGCCTGACCGGGCCGCTCCGCGCGTTGGGCCGCATCCGGTTGCTGGAGGCCAGGGCAGCGGTCGCGACCGGGGACCTGCCTCGTGCGCGCGCGATCCTGGACGCCGGCCTGGAGGTGGACAACCTCAAGGAAGGCGAGGTCTCGCTAGACGCGCTATGGGAAGCCGTCTACCCAGACCGTCCAGTACCCACCGAGTACGACTTCCGCATGTTCTCCGCATAGCCAACCGCAAAGGCGGCGGCCCCAAAAGGGACCGCCGCCTTTGGCGTGTCAGCAGCCGGTGGAGAGCTGGTGGGCGCCCACGTCGGGGGTGCAGGTGGGTGGGACGCGGTTGCCGAAGTAGTCGCGGCCGCCGTTGTTGGCGATCGTTAGGCCGGCGCGCTGCGCGGGCGAGCCGGGGCGGATTCGGTAGTCGGCGGGGCGCGTGCCGCCCGGGGCGGTGAGCCGTGCATCGCCGGTGATTGTTCCGGTTGCTCCGGACGGCGTCGCAACGCCGTTCAGCAGGTTGTTCTGGACGCGGTAACCACCCGACAGCAGCTTGAACACCGCCGTCCCGGACCCCTGCTTCACGACGATGTTGTTGGCGAAGGTGACGTTCCGGAGGTTGGTGTTGTTCTCGTTGACCACGTTCTGCGAGACGCCGTCACCGATGTAGAAGGTGTTGTTGTAGATGGCGGCGCTGTCGATCGTCCCGCCGCAGTTCTCGACGCCGCGGAAGCGGTCGTTGACGCTCACGTTGTAGCGGACGACCGCGTTCCTCACCGCGCCGTCGGCGTTGCAGAGCAGCAGGAAGCCGCCCTCGTTGTCGTGGCTGTAGTTGTACTGGAAGACCGTCCCGTAGGCGTCCTGGTCGACGTCGAAGGCCATGCCGTCGCGGGTGGTGTGCCCGCCGGAGACCTCGTTGTGCTGCAGGACGACGTCGTCGGAGTTGTGCGTCCAGAGCCCGGCGCTGTAGCCGGCCGACCGCTTCTGGAAGCCGTCCACGCGGTTGCGCTCGACGACCGCGCCCTTGACGTTGCCGACCACGATGCCGTCGCCGCCGATGTCGGAGACGCGGTTGCCGCTGACCGCGACGCGCGTCCACGGGTGGTAGGCGCCCTTCGCGCCGCCGCCCCAGCCGGACCGGTTCCAGGTGGAGAACAGGAAGATCCCGGACCGGTCGGCGTGCGCGACGCGGTTGCCGGTGATCCGCAGGTCGTCGAAGACGGTCGGCGTCGCCGTGCCCTCGACCCAGACGGTGATCCCGGCCGAGCCGCCGACGTCCTTGCTGTCGTCGCCGCTCACGTCGTGGACGTCCAGCCCGGACAGGACGATGTGCCGGAGCGTCCCCGCGTCGCCGCCGCTCACCCGGACGCCGCGCCGCTTGCCGGGCGTCGCGGCGGTGTTGGTGGCTTCGAGGTTCCGGACCTCCCAGTACTGCTGGTTGTGCAGGACGATCGCGTCCGGCGCGCCCGCTCCGCCGATGACCGGACGACCCGGACCGCGCCCGTAGGCGTCCGCCCGGATCGGCGCGCCCTGGCGACCTGAACCGTGCGGGGCGAACGTTCCGGTGCAGGTCGCGCCGCGCTTGAACAGGATCCGGTCACCCGGTCCGAAGGTGTGAGCGTTGACGGACGCGAGCGTGTTCCAGGGCGAGCGCGCGGTGCCGCGCCCATCGGACGCGGCGGAGCAGTCCACGTAATGGGCGGCGCCGCTGAGGGCGGAGGCGGGGGCGGCGGTCAGGGCCGTCGTGCCGAGGGCGGCGACGCCGAAGGTCAGGAGGAGGCGGGTGCGCATGCGGTCTCCGGGGCGCTGTGGGGTTGGATGATCGCAGCGTAGAGATGCTCGAAACTGTGCGCAATACCTCATTTTCGTTCAGCAGTGCTCATCGAGAGAGATCATCTGATCGGTTTCGCTCGAAAGTGGTACGTTAGTGAGCGATAGGAGGTGAGCCGTGACCGACGCGACGCAGCCGCGCTTCGCCGCCGAGCGCCACGAGCGGCTGCTCCGGCTGCTCCGCGAGCGTGGCGCGATGCCGCTGCAGGCGCTCGCCGAGGAGCTGTCCGCGTCCGAGGCCACCGTCCGCCGCGACCTGCGCACCCTGGAGGAGCGCCGCCTGCTCACCCGCAGCCGGGGCGGCGCCGCGCCCGTCGGCGGCCTCGCGCACGAGCCCACCCAGCAGGACAAGGCCGCCGTCGCCGTCGCCGAGAAGGCCGCCATCGCCGAGGCCGCCGCCGAGCTCGTCGGCCCGGACGACGCGGTCGTCATCGGCCCCGGCACCACCACACGGCAGCTCGCGCTGCGACTGGCGGCCGTGCCCGGCCTCACCGTCATCACCAACTCGCTCGCCGTCGCCGAGGCGCTCGCAGACTCGCGCACCGCGCAGGTCGTGCTCACCGGCGGCACGCTGCGCGGGCCGATCCGCGCGCTGGTCGGCGCCGAGACCGAGGCGTTCCTCGGGACGGTCCGGGTCCGGCACGCGTTCCTGTCCGGGAACGGGCTGACCGCCGCGCGCGGCCTGTCCACCCCGCACCTGGCCGTCGCCGCCGCCGACCGGGCGATAGCGGCGTGCGCCGAGCGGCCCGTCGTGCTCGCCGACCACACCAAGGTCGGCGCGGACGCGCTGTTCCAGACCGTCCCGCCTGGACGCATCGCGCACCTGTTCACCGACGCGGCCGCGCCCGCCGCCGAGCTCGCCGCGCTCGCCGACGCGGGCGCGACCGTCCACCGCACCGGACCCTCGTGAGGAAGCACCCCATGGCCGACAGCGCCCGCACCTCGGTGAAGCTCGCCGACGGCCGCGAGCTGATCTACTTCGACGACGTGCCGGGCCTGGACCGCACCGCGCCCGACCGGCGCGAGCTGCCGCCGTCCGAGCCGCGTCCCGAGGTGCGGTTCGACCCGCTGACCGGCGAGCACGTCGTGATCGCCGCGCACCGGCAGACCCGCACGTTCCTGCCGAAGGCCGACGCCGCCGCGCGCGCCGCCTGCCCGCTCTGCCCCGGCCACCCCGACAGCGAGGTCCCGGCGGACGGCTACCACGTCGCGATCTTCGAGAACCGGTTCCCGTCCCTCGGCGGACCGGCCGGCGGGCGCTGCGAGGTCGTCTGCTTCACCGACGACCACGACGCGACCTTCGCGGACCTCCCGCCCGAGCGGCTCGCGACCGTCGCCCGCGCCTTCACCGACCGCACCCGCGAGCTGGGCGCCCGCCCGGACGTCGCGGAGGTGTTCATCTTCGAGAACCGCGGCGCGGAGATCGGCGCGACGCTCTCCCACCCGCACGGCCAGATCTACGCCTTCCCGTACCTGACACCGCGCACCGAGCGGATCCTCGCGCAGGACGGCTGCGTCCTCTGCGACATCGTCGCGCGCGAGGCGACCGGCGAGCGGGTCGTCGCCGAGACCGCGAACTTCGTCGCGTTCGTCCCGCACGCCGCGCGCTGGCCGTACCAGGTCCAGATCGTCCCGCGCGTGCACGTCCCGGACCTGGTCGCGCTCGGCGAGCCCGAGGCGGACGAGCTGATGGGCCTGTACGCCGACGTCCTCGGACGGTTCGGGCGCCTCTACGACCAGGCCGTCCCGTACATGGCGGGCTGGCACCAGGCGCCGCCGTCGGCCCGCGACCGCTCCCACCTGTGGGCCGAGGTCTACACCCCGCAGCGGACGGCCGACAAGCTCAAGTACCTCGCCTCGGTCGAGACCGGAACCGGCGCCTTCCTCAACGACGTCCGCCCCGAGGACGCCGCCGCCCGCCTCCGCGCCCTCTGACGCCACGCCCCTGAGAGACGGGTCCGCCCCCGCCGGAGACCGGCGGGGGCGGACCGCATCGGTGCCCTAGCCCTCCAGCGTGAGCGCGAACAGGTCGGCCCGGGTGTGGCCGCCCTGGCTCGAACCGCCGAAGGTCAGCGATGCCAGGTGCTTGCCCGGATCGAGCGGCAGCGCCTGCGAGTAGATCTTCGTCACGGCGTCCTGGAGCTGCCCCGCGTGGTAGCGGTGGCTCGTCGCCGCCGCGGTGGTGCCCGCGCCGGTCATCCAGTCCTGGGCACTGAGCCGCAGGTCCCGCGTCGTGCCGTCGGTGTAGGTGGCCGTGACCGTGATGTCGGCCGGGCCGTAGGACGCCGACGCCAGCACGTGCAGCCCGCTGTACGCGCCGTCCGGTACGGCGACCTTCTGCCCTGCCGTGACCAGCGCGTTGGCGGCCGACCCCGCACCGGACGGGAAGGTGTACGGGACGTCCCCGACCGTGACCGGCCCGGCGGCGGGGAGCTCCTGGCCGGCGTAGGCGTAGCCGTCGCCGAAGTCGCCGGCGGTCGGAGCGTCGGGCGAGGCGATCACATCATCGGTGTACGGCAGGCTCACCCGCGTCATCGGCCCGGTGACGTGCAGCACCGAAGCGGCGGTGAACGTCTCGGACCCGCCCGTGGCGGTCGCCGCGAGCTTGTGGTCGCCGCTCGCGGTCCCGGCGGGCACCGGGACGTCCACGGTGACCGACGTCCGGCCGTGCGCCGCGAGCGACGGGTACGAGCGGACGATCGGCGCGCCGCCGAACGGGTTGGTGATGCTGAGCGTTCCGCCCGGCGCGGACCGGTCGCCGCGGTTCGCCAGGTCCACCGTCACGTGGCTGGTCTCACCCGGGTGGGCGGACGTCGCCGACGGTGTCACCCCGAGCAGCGTGGCCCGGGACGCGTCGTAGCCCTTGGCGGCGATCCGGAACGTGTACGCCGACTCGGCCTTCACAGCCGACTGCGGCGGCATCGTGACCGCCAGACGGCCTTGCGCGTCCTTGGTCCAGGCCAGCGGCTTGTCGTAGCCGAGTAGCCGGACCTCGTCCCCGGCCTTCACCGGTACGGGCGCGGTCAGGTTCAGGCTGCTTCCGGGCCATTGGAGCGCGGTCGCATAGAACGCGTTCGGCTGCGTGGCGAACCGCACCGGGACGTTCGATCCGCTGTCCTCCGCCTGCGTCCAGTACCGCGACCCGTAGACCGCCTCGCCGTTGGTCGCCAGCCAGGAGCCGAGCGACTTGAGGCGGTCGGCCTGGGGGTCGGGGATCGTCCCGTCCGCCTTCGGGCCGACGTCCAGCAGCAGGTTGCCGTTCTTGCTGACGATGTCGACGAAGCTGGTGACGAGCTGGTCGGCCGTCAGGTAGTCGGCCGCCGTCTCCTGGGCGTTGTAGCCGTAGGACATCCCGATGCCGCGGCTCGCCTCCCATTTGGCGGTCTTGATGTCCTTCTCCACGCTGTACTCCGGCGTGGTGAAGTCGTAGGACTTGTTGCCGCAGCGGTTGTCCACCGCGACTTCCTTGGGATTCACGCGGTTCTTGGCCTGGTTGTAGTAGTCGGCCATGAACCGGTCGGCGTTGTTCACGCCGCCGATGTCGCACCAGATGACGTCCGGGTCGTACTTCTTCACCACCTCCGTCATCTGCGGGTACTGGTAGTCCATGACGTAGTCCTTCACCGGCCTGTCGCCGGTGTACGGGACGGGCTCGCCGGTGAACGGGTTCTTCGGCGCACCGCGTCCGAACCAGCCGCCCCACTGCACCGGCTCGGACGGGTTGTACCACTCCGGCATGGAGTAGTAGATGCCCTTCTTGAGGCCGTAGCCGCCCTTGTCGTCCGCGTCCACCAGGTCCTTCACGATGTCGCGGTGCGGGCCGTACTTCACGGTCGTGCGGTCGGTGTAGGCGGAGTCCCAGAGCGCGATGCCGTCATGGTGCTTGGCGACGAGCGTCCAGTACTTCGCGCCGCCCGCCTTGAACAGCTTCATCCAGTCGTCCGGGTTCCACTTCTCGGCCTTCCACTGATTCAGGAAGTCGTCGTAGGAGACGTCCTTGCCGTAGTTGGCGAGGTGGTACTTCTGGGTGGCGCTGTCCTTCCGGTTCATCTCGGACCAGTACCACTCGGCGTACTTGCTGCCGCTGCCGTCCTTCGGCGCGAACGCCGGGACCGAGTACGCGCCCCAGGTGATGAAGATGCCGAGCTTGGCATCCTCGAACCATTCCGGGACCTTGTGCTTGGCCAGGGACTCGGGCGTCGGGGTGTAATCGGGTTCGCCCAGGCTCCGGTGATGACCCTTGTGTCCCCGGCCGTGGCCGTTGCCCCGGCCGTTGTCGCCGCCGTTGCCCTGCGCGACCGCCGGGGTCGCGCAGACCGCCGTCACCAGCGTGCCGGTGGCGAGCGCCGCGATCACCGAGCGCGGCCGGCTCCGTGCCGCGCTCCTTGCCGTACGCCTTGCCTTGCTCCTTGCCATTGCGGACTCCTCCAGGTGGGGGGTGGGTGGGAGAGGAGAGATCAGAGGACGCGGAAGCGCTCCCAGACGTCGCGGAGCGAGTCACCGTCCAGCAGCGCGGACAGGACGCGGTCCTCGGTACCGGCGCGCCGCGACGCCAGGCCGGTCACCTCGGCCTCGCGGTCGGCGGGGACGCGGACGACGCCGTCGTCGTCGGCGACGACCAGGTCACCGGGGACGATCCGGACACCGCCGCACGTCACCGGCTCCTGGACGGCGACGACCCGCTGCCGGGCGCGGTAGTCCACCGGCAGGGCGCCGCGCGAGAACACCGGCAGGTCCAGCGCGAGGACGCGGTCGTGGTCGCGGGTGAAGCCGTCGCAGACGACGCCCGCCGCGCCGTGGCCGCGCGCGGCGGCGGTGAACAGCTCGCCCCACAGCGCCGACCGGTCGCTGCCGTCCGCCGCGACCACGACCAGCTCGCCGGGCCGGATCCCGTCGATGAAATCGATCATGTCGTCGTACGGGTCGTCGCCTGCGGACTCCGCCGGGCCGAACCGGACCGTCCGGGCCCGGCCCGCCGCGCGGAACCCCGGCCGCAGCGGCCGGATCGGCGCGCGGACGACCTGCTCGCGCAGGCCCGCCGCGTCCAGCGAGTCGGACGTCTGCGCGGTGCTGAAACCGAGCCGCCCGGCAGGCGACGGCGCCTCAGCAGGCGAGGGCTCAGCGGATGACATGGCCGCCTCCCGGACGGAACGGGAACTTCTGCTCGATCTCCGGGGTGAGCGCGACGCCCAGGCCCGGTCCGGACGGCGGCAGCAGGAAGGAGCCGTCCCGGCGCGGCGGCTCGACGCACAGCGCCTCGCGCAGCGGGTTCGGCAGCGTGCACAGCTCGGCCAGCTCGACACCCTCGGTGGCGAACACCGCGTGCAGGCTCGCCATCAGGTTCACGCCGGACGACCAGATGTGCGGGACGCAGGCCAGGCCCGCCTCGCGCGCCAGCCGCGCGATCCGCTGGAACTCGACCGGGCCGCCGACCATGCCGACGTCGGGCTGGAGCACGTCCGCGCCGTCCGCCTCGACCAGCCGCTCGAACTCCTGCCGCGTCGAGTAGCTCTCCACCCCCGACACCGGGACGTCCAGCGCGGACCGGACGGAGGTGTAGCCGGCGACGTCCTCGGCCCGGCAAGGCTCCTCGTACCAGCGCGGGCCGTAGCGCTCCAGGTGCCGCCCGACCCGGAGGACGTCCTGGTGGGGCCACGGCCGCCCGGCGCAGCCCTGCACGGCGTCCAGCACGAACCGCGTCTCCGGGCGCAGCGCGGCGAGCACCTTGTCGACCAGGCCGATCGTCCGGTCCGGGCCGGTCATCGCGCGGAACTTCACGGTGCCGAAGCCGTCCGCCTCCATGGCCCGGGCCCAGGCGACGACCTGGTCCTCGTCCACGCCCAGGCCGCCGCTCGCGTACACCTCGACGCGGTCCCGGCGCAGCCCCCCGAGCAGCTCGTAGGCCGGGACGCCCAGCGCCTTGCCCATCGCGTCGAACGCGGCGACCTCGACCGCCGCGACCGCGCCGGCGGCGATCCCGCCGCGGGCCCAGAACGCGGTGCGGTCCCGCAGCGCGTCGCCGACCTCGCGCGGGTGCCCGAACTCCAGCCCCTCCGCGTACGGCCGCAGCGCCGCGACCAGCCCCGGCAGCGCGGCGGCGGCCATGATGCCCTGCGCCGCCTCGCCGACGCCGGTCACCCCGTCCGCCGTGGTGATCTCCACCAGCGCGGCGTCCCAGGTCTCGATCCGGCCGCCGACCCATTCCAGGGGCGGGTCCCCGGGGGCGGCGCTCAGCGGAACGGCCCGCAGGCCGACGATCCTCATGCCCTCACTCCTTCGCATCGCACGGCGTCACCGTACGGCGCGAAACGGCCGGACTCAAGAGATTCGTCAGACCAATTGTGGGAACATGGGTCTACAGGGCGAGAGACTGAGGGCTTGGAGGGAGATTGGTCTGACTAATCCACGGGCACCGGGGCGTGCCGGACGAAGGCCTCGACCGAGGCGATGTGCGAGGCGGCGACCGCGGCGGCGCGGGACGGGTCGCGGTCGTGCAGCGCCTCGTAGATCGCCTCGTGCTCGTGCAGGCTCTGCCCGAACACGCCGCGCTCCAGCCGCCCGCGCTTCACCCGCGCGCGCAGCGTCCGGCTGCCGAGCGCGGTGCAGAACGCGGCGAGCACCGCGTTGCCCGACGCCCGCACCATGATCTCGTGGAACCGCAGGTCGGCGGCTATCGCCTCGTCCAGGTCGCCGTCCCCGGTGTGCGGGTCGTGCCGCATCACCTCCAGGCAGCGGGCCAGCTCGGCCAGCTCGACGGCGGTGATCCGGCTCGCCGCCTGCGCGGCGGCCGCGGCCTCCAGCACCCGGCGGACGGCCAGCAGCTCCAGCGCCGTGGCGTCCGGCGACAGCTCGACCAGCGTGGCCACCGCGTCCAGCAGCAGGTGCGGCGCGAGGCTGGTCACGTACGTGCCGTCCCCCTGCCGGGCCTCCAGCACGCCGACCAGGGTGAGGGCGCGGATCGCCTCGCGCAGCGAGCTGCGCGACACGCCGAGCCGCACCACCAGCTCGCGCTCGGTGGGCAGGCGCTCGCCGGGCGCGAACTCGCCGCGGGCGATCATCGCCTTGATGCGTTCGATGGTGTCCTCGGTGACCGAGGTCCGGGCAGGTGCGACCACCCTGGCGATCCTACGAGCCTCCGCGCCCCACCCGGCCCCAGAGGTCCCGCAACACCCCTACTTCGGCCGTGTGGTGGATGAACTCGTCCAGCACGTGCAGCACGACGTTGATCGCCGGACTTTCCGCATAGGCGAAGAACGCGGGCCCGGCGGGCCGCCACCAGTCGTCGGCGCCCAGCCCGTCCAGGGGCTGCCGCCAGAAGCGGTGGTAGGCGTCCTCCAGGAAGGCGACGCCCCCGTCCGCGGTGCCGTGGAACTCCACGTCGTCGAGCGTGATGTTGCGGCCGTTGAACAGGCGCTCGCCGAAGTCCACGAAGGTCAGGCCGATATGGCCCATCCGCCACGCGATCGTCGGGACCGGGACGGGGTCGGGCGCGGGGCCGCCGCCGCCCTCGCCGTCGATGAGCCAGCGCCCGGACGCGTCGGGCCGCAGCGTCCAGCCGTCCGGCACGGGCTCCCACAGGTACTCGTCGTCGGTGAGGCCGGAGAGCCGGTCGCGGGTGCGCTGCCAGGCCTGGTCGAAGAGAGCGGTGATCGATTCAGGTGCGGAAGGCATACGCCATCCTGGTCCGGGCGGACGGGCCCAGGCATCCGGTTTTCCGAAACGCTGCCATGGGGTCCCGGCGGACGGCCCGGCCGATTTCGGGCATGCGGAGATGACCTCGTTGTGCGGGCGTGCTTCACCTGGGAAACGGATGGGGAGGTGCGCCGGTTCAATCGGGTCCGCTGCTGGTCAGCGGGCTGGCCGGGGCGGCTCCGCGGTCCCAGCATTCGGGGACAGGTCTTTCCCCGGACGGCTGGGAGGTTCGGTCGTGCGCAATTACAGCAGTTACGCGACGGAGTTCATCGGGACGTTCTTCCTCGTCCTCACGATCGGCTGCACCGTGCTCGCCAAGGCGCCCATGGCACCGCTCGCGATCGGCGCGGAGCTGATGGTGATGATCTTCGCGGGCGGCCACATCTCGGGCGCCCACTACAACCCCGCGGTCACGCTCGCGGTGTTCCTGCGCGGAAAGATCGGCGCGGTGGACGCCGCCGCCTACGCGGTCGTCCAGGTCGTAGGCGGGATCCTCGGCGCGCTGACCGCCAAGTACCTGGTGAACCCCGGGCACGTGGCGGCGCTGTCGCCGTCCGGACGGGCGATCGGCGTCGCGCTGGTCGCCGAGGGCCTGTTCACCTTCGCGCTCGCCTACGTCGTGCTGAACGTCGCGACCAGCCGGGACCAGGCGGGCAACGGGTTCTTCGGCCTGGCGATCGGGTTCACCGTCGCGGCCGGGGCGTTCGCGGTCGGCGGCCTGTCCGGCGGCGCGTTCAACCCCGCGGTCGCGGTCGCCGCCGCGTCCGGCGGGCTGTTCGCCTGGTCCAAGATCTGGATCTGGCTGCTCGCCGACCTCGCCGGGGCGGCCGTCGCCGCCGCGGTGTTCCTGCTGCTCAACCCCGAGGACCGGGCCGTCGCCGAGCCGGCCGAGGCGAGCCGCGAGGCCGTCGGCCCGGCCGAGCCCGCCGCGACGTGACCCAGCGGTCCGCAGCCACCGGAAAGGGCACCATGGTCCGCATCGCCAGGGACATCGTCGAGCGCTCCGGCGTCGACGTGCCCGCCCTGATCGCCGCCCTCACCGACGCCGCCCGCGCCGAGCTGAGCGACTTCTACCGGTACGGGGTGCTCGCCGCGCACCCGCTCGCCGGGATCGACGGCCCGCTGCGGGAGATCCTCCAGGACGTCCGGACCGAGGACCGGCACCACTTCGACGCGCTCGCCGCCCGGATCTGCGAGCTGGAGGGGCGGCTGCCGGACGACCTGTTCGGGTTCGTCCGGCCCGCGCCGCCCCCGGCCGTCCTGGACCCGCTCGCCGAGCTGCTGGCCGCCGAGCGGCGCGCCGTCGAGACCTACAGCAGGCTGTGCGAGCGGACCGCCGGGCGCGACCACCGCACGCACGACCTGGTCCGCGCCATCCTCAACGAGAAGCTGGAGCACCGCGCCTGGTTCGCCGAGTACGCGGGCGCCGAGGGGGCCGCGCCGCCCCGGTTCCGCCCCGGCTTCCGGGGCCGGTCGCCCTACCTCCCCAAGACCCGCCCCGACGCCCCGGCCTGACCGCACGCCCGGGCGGACCGGTCTGACGCCCGGCCGGACGAGGCGGCCGGTCTCCGGTCGGTGGGGCGGGCCGACCGGGGGCCGGTCAGCCGACCAGGTCGTGTCGGGCGGCGTGGACGGCGAGCTGGACGCGGTTCTGGCAGCCGGTCTTGGTGAGCAGGCTCGCCAGGTGCGTCTTGACCGTGGTGACGCCGAGGTGCAGCCGCGCCGCGATCTCGGCGTTCGCCAGGCCCTCGGCCACCAGCGCCAGCACCTCGCGCTCGCGGCCGGTGAGGTCGGGCGCGGGCGCCTCGGGACCGGACGTCCGGGCGTCGCGGGCGGCGACGGCCTGCTCGACGAGGCGGCGCAGGGCGCGCGGGCTGAACGGGGTGTCGCCCGCCGCGGCGCGCCGGACCGCGTCCAGCAGCTGCGCGGGCTCGACGTCCTTGGCGAGGAACCCGCGCGCGCCCGCCGCGAGCGCCGGGTAGAGGTGGTCGTCGTCGTCGAACGTGGTCAGGACGACCACGACCGTGGCCGGCCGGTCGCGCAGGATCCGCTCGGTCGCGGCGGTGCCGTTCAGCATCGGCATCCGCAGGTCCATCAGGATCAGGTCCGGCGCGAGCCGCTCGGCCAGCCGCACCGCCTCGTGCCCGTCCGCCGCCTCGCCGACCACCTCGATGTCCGGCGCGGACTCGCACAGCATCCGCAGCCCCGACCGGACGAGATGCTGGTCGTCCACGATCATCAACCGGATCACGCCACCCCTCCCGCCCTCGCTCTCGGTCACGCTCGCCGTCCCGCTCGCCGTCCCGCTCGCCGTCCCGCTCGGACTCGTCGGCGCGGTCACGCGGCCGGTCCCGGGAGGAGGGCGGCGAGCCGCCAGCCGTCGCCGGACGGTCCGACCGCCAGCGTCCCGCCCGCCAGCTCGACGCGCTCGCGCATCCCCGGCAGGCCGTGCCCGGCCCCCGCCGCGGACGCGCCGCCGGGCAGGTCGTTCGCCAGCTCCACCCGCACCCGTCCCTGCTCGTCGGCCGCGACCTCCAACCGGACGGCCGCGCCCGGCCCGGCATGCTTGACCACGTTCGTCATCCCCTCCTGGACGAGCCGCAGGACGGTCAGGGCCCGCACCGCATCGAGCCGGGTCAGGTCCGCGCCGACCGACGCGTCCACCTTCAGGCCCGCGCGCTCGGCCCGGTCGACCATCCCGGCGAGCGCTGCGGGCAGGTCGCCCGGATCGGTCATCAGAGCGCCGAGATCCCGGCCGGGATCGGAGCGCAGCGCCGCGAGCAGCCGCCGCAGATCCGCGAGCGCCGTCGTGGCGCTGCCGTGCACATCGTCCAGCACCGCCCCGACACGCATGTCCGTGCCCGCCGACGGCTCCGGGACGTCCTTGGCCGCCTCGCCGAAGACGTGACGCGCGACGCCGACGCGCAGGACGATCGAGGCCATGTGGTGGGCCACGATGTCGTGCAGCTCGCGGGCGATGGCCGTGCGCTCGGCCATCCGAGTGGCCTCCTCGGCCAGTTCCCGCCGCCGCTCGGCCTCCTCCGCGCGCTCGCGCGCCGCCCGCGCCTCGTTCTCCACCGACCGCAGGTAGGCGGCCAGCAGGACGGGCAGGGCCAGCATCACCGTGCCCTTGTAGGCGAGGGACGCGATGTCCTGCGGCGCCTCGCCGGCCCACATCGCCGTGTATCCGGCGGCGAGGGCCGTGAGCGCGAGCGCGGCGGACCGTCCGTCCCGGCGCAGCGTCACCTCGAACACGGCGATGCTCGCGCCGACCTTCTCCACGACCGGCGTCCCGGACCCGTAGCGCGCGGCGAGCACCAGCAGGACGGGCTGGACGAACGCCGCCGCGAGCGGCCAGCGCGAAGCCGCGAGCAGCACCCCGAGGGACGCGGCCGCGATCGTGCAGTCCATCAGGGCGTGCGGATGCCCCGGCCCGCGCATCAGCAGCAGGTAGCCGATCGCGCAGGCCACCACCAGCAGCCGCGCCACCCGCGCCCGTCCCCAGCTTCCACCCACGGAATGAGCGTAAACGGGACGGACCACCCGAACGCTCCTCCGCCCGGACGACCCGCCCTCCTCCACCCGGCCGCGCCCCCACCCCACCCGGCCGCCCCGCCCAGACCGATAGGCCGCCGCGCTCGGGCCGGTAGGCCGCCGCGCGTGGCCGAGTGGCCTTGCGGCGCGGGCCGATCGGGCGGCGGTTCGGGCCGTTCGGGCGAGGCGCGAATCACCGGCCGGTCGGGACGCTGGCGGCCATGACTGACAAGACGTTGTTCGCCGCGCTGGGCCGGTTCGCGGCCCGGCGGCGGCGCTGGATCGCGGTCGCGGCCGTGGCGTTCTCGGTGTTCGCCGGGGTCTGGGGGACCGGCGCGTTCGGATCGCTGACCGGCGGCGCAGGGTTCGACGATCCCGGGAGCGAGTCGGTGGCGGCCGATCACGTCCTCGCCGGCCCTCTCGGACGCCACGCGCCCGACGTGGTCGTCCTCTACGACACCGGGCCGCGCAGCGTGGACGATGAGCCCGCCGCGAGCGCGATCCGCAAGGCCGTGGACTCCGTGCCGCGCGCAGGCATCGCCGACCTGCGCACCTACTGGTCCACCGGCGATCCGGCCTTCGTGTCCCGCGACCGGCGCGCCACCTACGTGACCGTCCGTTTCACCGCGACCAAGGACGACGAGCGCGTGGCGGCGCTGAAGCGGATCGAGCCGAGCTTCGCCGCTCCAGGCGCCAAGGTACGGTTCGGCGGGGTCACGGCGATGACCGAGCAGGTCAACGCACGGGCCCAGCGGGACGTCGCGCGCGCCGAGACGGTCTCGATGCCGCTGCTGCTGGTGCTGCTCGTGCTGGTGTTCGGCAGCCTGGTCGCCGCGTCGCTGCCGCTCGCGGTCGGCGGCCTGGTCATGCTCGGCTCGTTCACCGTGCTCCGGGTGACGATGATGTTCACCGACGTGACCCGGTCCGCGATCAACGTGATCACCATCCTCGGGCTGGGCCTGGCGATCGACTACGGCCTGCTGATGGTGAGCCGGTTCCGGGACGAGCTGGCCGCCGGCGATCCCGGCGACATCGACGGCGCCGTCGCCCGGACGGTCGCCTCGGCAGGCCGGACGATCGCGGTGTCCGGCCTGCTCGTCGCGGTCTCGTTCGCGGGGCTCACGGTGTTCCCGTCCCGGTTCCTCAGCTCGATGGGGTTCGCGGGCGCGGCCGTCGTCGCGTTCGCCGTCGCCGGTTCGCTGACGGTCCTGCCCGCTCTGCTGCGCTTCGCCGGGCATCGGGTGAACGCGCTGCGCGTCCCGCTGCCCCGCCTCGGACGCCGGCAGCGCGGCGACCGCTGGTACCGGGCAGCGCACGCCGTCATGCGCAGGCCGCTGCTCAGCACGGTCGGCCTGGTCGCCGTGCTGCTGGCGCTCGGCGCGCCGTTCCTCGGCGTGAACTGGGCGCGTCCGGGCGACTGGGTGCTGCCGACCGGCGCGGACGCCCGCGTCGTCACCCGCGAGCTGGGCGACCGCTTCACCGCCGACCCTGCCAAGCAGATCACAGCCGTCGTCGAAGGCAGCACCACGAAAGCCGCCCTGGACTCCTACGCCCGCCAGCTCGCAGGCATCGAAGGGGTGAAGGGCGCGACCGTCACCGGCACGCACGGCGATCAGGCGCGGATCAGCCTCGGCTACTCGTTCGACCCGATGTCCCGGCAGGCCGTCCGGACCGTCCATGACCTGCGTGCGACGCCGTCCCCGCCGGGCACGCGCGCGCTGTTCACCGGCATGCCCGCGTCCCGGGTCGACATCGTCCACATGATCGGCGAGCGGGTGCCGTGGATGCTGGCGTTCGTGGCGCTGGTGACCTTCCTGGTGCTGTTCGGGGCGTTCGGCTCGGTCGTCCTGCCCGTCAAGGCGATGCTGCTGAACCTGCTGTCGCTGTCGGCGGCGTTCGGCGCGATCAAGCTGGTCTTCCAGGACGGATGGCTCTCCGGCGTCTTCGGCTTCACCCCGATCGGCGCGGTGGACGCCAACTTCCCGGTGCTGATCGTCGCGATCGCGTTCGGCCTGGCCGTGGACTACGAGGTGTTCCTGCTCGCCCGGATCCGGGAGGAGCGGGCGCGCGCCGCCGACCCGGCCGAGGCGATCGCGCTGGCCGTCCGCCGGACCTCGACGGTGATCACCAGCGCGGCGCTGCTGATGATCGTGGTGGTGGCCGGGTTCGTCGCGTCCCGGCTGGTGTTCATGCAGGTCATCGGGGTCGGGCTGATCCTGGCGGTGCTCGTGGACGCGACCGTGGTGCGCGGCCTGCTCGTCCCGGCGGCTATGCGGCTGCTGGGGGAGTGGGCGTGGTGGTCGCCAGGGCGGCGCTCGCCGCGTGCAGCAGCGCCGCCGGCCGTCCCGGAGAGTCCGCACGCCCGGACGTGAGGACGGTCCCGGACGCGTCGGTCAGCACCGCGAAGGGCGGCAGCGGCAAGCCGTTCGCGTCGAACACGTCCGGGTCGACGACCACATCGACGTTCGAGGGGAGGCCGTCGCGGCGCAGCGCGGAGGTCTCCCCGGACGGGCTCACCACGACGACCCGGACGTGCTCGGCGGCCTCGGCGAAGGCGGGCAGCGCGTCCAGGCACGTCCCGCAGGTCGGCGCGACCAGCGCGAACAGCGTCGTCTCGCCGGGCGCCGCGGCCTCGCCGCCCAGGACGAACCGGTCCCCGGCACGCGGCCCGCGCGGAGCGGCAGCGCCGCCCGAACCCCGCACCGGCACCGGCCCGGGCCGAAGCACGAGCCCCAAACCGCCGATGACCAGCAAGTACACTCCCGCCAGCGGCAAGCCTGCCAGCGGCGAACCGGACGCGAACGCCGCCATCACCGAGAGGGCGAGCATCGCGCCCGCGCGAGCCAGGCTCAGCGGTCCGACCAGGGTCGTCCGCCCGGGACGTCCGAAACAGCCGCAATCGACCCGCAGCCCGCGCCGCAGCACCGAGACCTGCGCGACCAGCAACCCGGCGAACAGCGCCCCGGACAGCCCGGCCCCGGCCCGGCGCGTCCACGGCAGGACGAGCAGCAGCACCACGGCGATCTCGGCGGCGATCACCGTCCAGGCAACGGTCGAGCTCAGCCGCGCGGGCACGACCCGGTAGCCGGAGACGGCCCGCGCGAAACCGCGCGGATCGCGGAGCTTGCCGAACGCCGCCGCCGCGAGCACGGCGACCAGCGTCGGCACGGCCGACCCGAGAACGATCGCGCCCATCCACGTCCCCTCCCGGCCGCGCCGCGTCGAAGGGGCAATGCTAAGCCAGCCGTGCTCAACCGACCACGTAACGGGACGCACTTCACGTCACTCCGGGGCCACCGTCCTTGGCAGCCGGTGACAAGCATTCGGCGGGACGGGTCCGTAATCTCCTGAACGCTGGACCGGTACAGCGAGGAGGAGCCGATGCGGGCACGCGAGATCCGGGCGCTGGGAGACCTCGCCGGAGCGGGGCTCGGCGGCGTCGCCGCGCGGATCCAGGACCTCCACGAAGGCATCGCCGACCGGGTGTTCAGCGAGGTCGGACCGGCGTCCGCGCCCGTCCGCGCGGCGCACGACGGCATCGCGGGTGCGGTCTACGCGTCCGTCGCGGCGGCCCTCACCGCAGGTGGACGCGCCGCCGGAGCCATCGCCGCGACCCGCGCCGAGGACGACGGCGGCTCGGTCGACGAGGCGCCCCGCGGACGCGTCGCGCAGGCAATCCTCAACGCCTGGTGCGGCGACGAGCTGGACCGGTCCGGAAGCCCACTCGCGCTCGTGATGACCATTCGCGCCGACGGCGAGGCCGTCCCGCTGGAGCCGGACGCCATGGCCGAGGCCCACCCGGACGCCACCGGCCGCGTCGCGGTGTTCCTGCATGGCCTGAGCGAGACCGAGGGCGCCTGGTCCTACAAGTCGTCCGCGCATTACGGACGGCCCGGAGTCACCTTCGGCCGCCGCCTGCGCGACGACCTCTTCTACACGCCCGTCTACGTCCGGTACAACACCGGCCTGCGCGTCCACGACAACGGCATCCGCCTGGACGAGCTGCTTACCGAACTGACCGAGCTGTGGCCCGTCCCGGTCGAGGAACTGCTGCTCGTCGGGCACTCCATGGGCGGCCTGGTCATCCGCAGCGCGCTCGCCCAGTCCGAAGCCGACTGGCCGACGCTCGTCCGCGACACTGTCACGCTCGGCAGCCCGCACCTCGGCGCGCCGCTCGAACGCGGCGCCGAGTACGCCGCCCGCACGCTCGGCCGCTGGCGCGAGACGCGCGCCGTCGCCGCGGTCATCGACGCGCGCAGCGGCGGCATCAAGGACCTGCGGCGCGGCACGCTGCTCGCGGGCGGCCACCGGCCCGTCCCGCTGCACGAGGGCGCGCGGCACTTCGTCGTCCTCGCGACCGTCGCGCCGCGCACCGAGTCGCTGCTGGCCGACCTGCTCGGGGACGGCCTGGTGCGCCCCGACAGCGCGTGCGGGGACACCGGCGACGACGGCCGGATGGCCTTCCCCGACGAGCACGTCCGCCGCCTGCCGCGGCTGCACCACTTCGACCTGCTCAACCACCCGCAGGTCTACGACTGCCTGCTCGACTGGCTGTCCGACCGCGAGCAGGCCGAACCGGCCTAGGGCCTGTTTCGAAGTGGCCTCGGCCATGCGCGCGAACGCGTGACCAGCGCGGTGCCGCGACGCCGGAGGCGAGCGGCACCGCGCTGATCGCGAAGCGATGCCGCGTTCGCCCAGGCGCGGTCACGGAGCGAGCCGCTAGGCGAGCGCAGTGGGCCGTGACTTGAAACACAGCTTAGTTGTCGTAGTTGACCGTGACGTCGTCGGTCTCGGCGAAGGACTGGCAGGTCAGCACGTAGCCTGCGTCGACCTCGGCCGGTTCGAGCGCGAAGTTGCGCCGCATGTGCACCTTCCCGGACGTCACCTGCGCCCGGCACGTCCCGCACACGCCGCCCTTGCACGCGAACGGCAGGTCGGGCCGGACCTGCTGGGCCGACTCCAGGACGGTCCGGTCGCGGGGGAGCGCGGCCGTCGTGGACCGCCCGTCCAGCGTGATCGTGACCTGGCTGACCGGGCCCTCGGGCGCGGCGTCTTCGTGCCGCAGCGGCGCGATCGGCTCGTCCTCGGCGAAGAACAGCTCGCGGTGGACGCGTTCCGCCGGCACCCCCAGGCCGTCCAGGACGCGGCGGGCGTCCTCGACCATCCCGATCGGGCCGCAGAGCCACCAGTGCGAGGCGTCCCGCAGGTCCAGGCCCTCGACGAGCGCTGCGAACCGGTCGGCGTCGAGCCGTCCGGACAGCAGCTCGGCCTCGCGCGGCTCCCGCGACAGGACGTGCGCGACCTGGAACCGGGCCGGATGCAGGTCCTTGATGTCGGCGATGTCCTCGGTGAACATCACCGTGTCGGTGCGCCGGTTGCCGTACAGCAGCGTGACATGGGTGTCAGGGTGCGCGGCCAGCGCGGACGAGGCGATCGACAGCATCGGCGTCACCCCCGACCCGGCCGCGACCAGGACGTGGTGGGCGGGCTCGCCGAGATCGGGCGTGAACGTGCCGGTCGGGCCCATCACCTCCACCTCGTCGCCCGCGCGCGCCTGGTTCACCAGCCACGACGAGAACAGGCCGCCCGGCACCTCGCGGACGCCGATCCGCGGCGGCGCACCGGCGGGTGCGCAGATCGAGTAAGAGCGGCGCTCGTCCCGGCCGTCCTCGACCCGGCGCAGCGTGAGCGCCTGACCGGGCCGGAACGCGAACTCCTCCGCCAGGCCGGGCGGCACGTCGAACGCGACGGCCACCGCGTCCGCGCACAGCCGCTCGATCCCCGCGATGCGCAGCCGGTGGAACGTCCGGCGGCGCCGGACGGGCACGGTGGTCGCCGGTGAGGTCACCCTAGATCTCCTTGACGTGCTCGAACGGTTCGGAACAGGAACGGCAGCGCCACAGCGCCTTGCACGCGGTGGACGAGAACCGGGACGTCTCCGCGGTGTCGCGCGACCCGCAGTTCGGGCACGGCACGGCCTCCCGGACGGCGCCCAGCACCAGCGGCACCGGCCCGGGCGAGGCATCGCGCTGGGCCGCGCCGGGCGGCGAGACGCCGTGCTCGGCCAGCTTCCGGCGGCCGTCCGCGCTGATCCAGTCCGTCGACCACGGCGGATCCAGGACGGTCCGGACCCGCACGTCCGCGAACCCCGCCTCGTGCAGCGACCGGACGACGTCCGCGCGCATCTCGGCCATCGCCGGGCAGCCGCTGTAGGTCGGGGTCAGCGCGACCGTCACCGAGCCGTCCGCGTCCTCCGCGACGTCCCGCAGGACGCCGAGGTCGGCCAGCGTCAGCATCGGCAGCTCCGGATCGACGACCCGCTCGGCCACCTCGCGCGCCGTCGTCTGCCGCGCCGTGCTCGCGCGCGCCGTCACCACTGGCCTCCCGGGAGGGCCCGCGCGACTTCCTGCATCTCGAACAGCAGCGGCGCGAGGCAGGGCGTGTGGTCCCCGGCGCGGCCGTCGCCCTCCAGCGACTCGGCCGCCGGAAGCTTCAGCGTCGCCGCGTCCGCGACCTGCGCGAGGACGGCTCCGACCTCGTCCCGGACGTCCGCTGCCCGGTACAGCTCCTCGATGTACGGCGCGACCGCGTCCAGGCCCTCCTGCATGCGGCGGTGCGACTCGTCCGTGCCGTCCCCGAGGCGGACGACCCACTCGGCCGCGTACTGCCGGTGGTAGGTCAGCTCCTTGACGCCCTTGGCCGCGACCGCGCGCAGCACCGGGTCGGCGTGCCCGGCGGCGAGCCGCTCGAACACCGCGAGCCGGTGCGCGGAGAACACCAGCAGCCGGGCCACCGAGAACGCGAAGTCGCCGTTCGGCAGCTCCACGAGCCGGACGTTCCGGAAGTCGTCGGATTCGCGCAGGTAGGCCAGGTCGTCCTCGGACCGTCCGGTGCCGTCCACCTGGCCGGCGCGGGTCAGCAGCAGCCGCGCCTGGCCGAGCAGGTCGAGGCCGATGTTCGCGAGCGCGACCTCCTCCTCCAGCTCGGGCGCGCGGGTGACCCACTCCGCCAGCCGCTGCGCGGCGATCAGCGCGTCGTCACCCAGCCCCAGGCACAGCGCGGCCAGTTCGGCGGGATCGACACCGTCCGGGACGGACGTGTCGACGCCGTGCAGGGGGTCCTCGAAGCCGGTCCCGAAGGCCCAGCGCGCGTCGTCCTGCTCCTCGGCGAGCGACAGGTACACGTGGTCGTCTTCGCGCATCGTCGCCTCCCTAGATGTGCGGGACGTCGTCGGGGATGTCGTAGAACGTCGGGTGCCGGTACACCTTGTCGCCGCTGGGCTGGAAGAACGGGTCCTTCTCGTCCGGCGTGGAGGCGGTGATGTCCGACGAGCGGACCACCCAGATCGACACGCCCTCGTTCCGCCGCGTGTACAGGTCGCGCGCGTGCGTCAGCGCCATCCGCTCGTCGGCCGCGTGCAGCGACCCGACGTGCACGTGGTTCAGCCCGCGCTTGCCGCGGACGAACACCTCGAACAGCGGCCACTCGTCCTTCACGACGCCTTCCTCTCACGCTTGGCGGCCTGCTTGGCGGCGTGGGCTGCCGCGGCCTCGCGGACCCACGCCCCGTCCTCGTGGGCGGTCCGGCGGCGCTCGATCCGCTCCTCGTTGCACGGGCCGTCCCCGCTGATCACGCGCTTCAGCTCGTCCCAGTCCGGGGTGCCGAAGTCGTGCCGCCCGCGCTCGGGGTTCCAGCGCAGCTCCGGGTCGGGCAGCGTGACGCCGAGCCTCTCCGCCTGCGGGACGGTCATGTCCACGAACCGCTGCCGCAGCTCGTCGTTGCTGTGCCGCTTGATCTTCCAGGCCATCGAGCGGGCCGAGTTCGGGGACGCCTCGTCCGGCGGGCCGAACATCATCAGCGACGGCCACCACCAGCGGTCCACGGCGTCCTGGACCATCGCGCGCTGCGCCTCGGTGCCGCGCATCATGGTCAGCAGCAGCTCGTAGCCCTGCCGCTGGTGGAACGACTCCTCCTTGCAGATCCGGACCATCGCGCGCGCGTACGGGCCGAAGCTGCTGCGGCACAGCGGCACCTGGTTGCAGATCGCGGCGCCGTCCACCAGCCAGCCGATCACCCCGACGTCGGCGAACGACAGGGTCGGGTAGTTGAAGATCGACGAGTACTTCTGCCGGCCCTCGATCAGCCGCCGGGTCAGGTCGGCGCGGTCCACGCCGAGCGTCTCGGCGGCCGCGTACAGGTAGAGCCCGTGGCCCGCCTCGTCCTGCACCTTGGCGAACAGGATCGCCTTGCGGCGCAGCGACGGCGCGCGGGTGATCCAGGCGCCCTCGGGCTGCATCCCGATGATCTCCGAGTGCGCGTGCTGCGCGATCTGCCGGACGAGGGTCCTGCGGTAGGCGTCCGGCATCCAGTCGCGCGGCTCGATCCGCCGGTCGTGCGCGATCACCCCGTCGAAGTGCGCTTCGAGGCGGTCCTCGCCCGCCTCGGCGCCCGCGCCGGTCGCGGTCTGCGTCATCGGCCCCACTTCCTTACCGACCATTCGTTCAGTAATTAGTCTGGGGGATGGCACCCGTCCACGGCAAGACACCCCGGAGGTACCCGGCATGACCGACACGCAGGATGGCCCGGTGCGGGCGATGATGGACGCCGACCGGGCCTCCGCCGCCCTGGGTATCGAGGTGACCGGCTCCGGCCCCGGCACCGCCGACCTGCGGATGACCGTGACCGACACCATGGTCAACGGGCACGGCCTCGCGCACGGCGGCTACGTCTTCCTGCTGGCCGACACCGCCTTTGCTTGCGCCTGCAACAGCCACGGGCCGGTCACCGTCGCCGCCGGAGCCGACATCACCTTCGTCGCGCCCGCCTACGCCGGGGACGTCCTGCGCGCCGTCGCCCGCGAGCGCGTCCGGTACGGCCGCAGCGGCGTCTACGACGTCACGGTCCTCCGCGGGGACGAGGTCGTCGCCGAGTTCCGGGGCAGGTCGCGCGAGCTGTCCCGGCGTGGGAACGGTCCCGAGGCTGTGTCACAGTGACGGGCATGAGCACCCCACCGGTCACGGGAGGACGGCGCGGACGCCCCGGCTACGACCGCGCCACCCTGCTGGACGTCGCCGTCGCGGCCTTCAACGAGCGTGGCTACGACGGCACGGGCATGGAGGAGCTGTCCCGGCGGCTCGGCATCACCAAGTCCGCGATCTACCACCACGTGACCGGCAAGGAGGAGCTGCTCGAACTGGCCGTTAACCGCGCCCTGGACGCGCTGTTCGCCGTCCTGGACGCCGAGCTCGACCGGCCCGTCACCGCCACCGAGCGGCTGGAGCGGACCGTCCGGGGCGCCGTCCGCGTCCTGGTGGACGAGCAGCCCTACGTGACGCTGCTGCTGCGCGTGCGCGGCAACTCCCCGGTCGAGCGCCGCGCCCTGGAGCGCCGCCGCGAGTTCGACCACCGCGTCGCCGACCTGGTCGCGCACGCCGCCGCCGAGGGCGGGGTCCGCGACGACGTACCGCCGGGCTTCGCCGGACGCGTCCTGTTCGGCGCGGTCAACTCCCTCACCGAGTGGTACCGCCCGGAAGGCGGCATGACCCGCGACGCCGTGGCGGACGGCCTGGCCTCCCTGCTCTTCGAGGGCCTCCGCCGCCCGTCCTAGCGCGCGGCGGCGGGGCGGCGGCGCCTGCGGACGCGCGCGGGTCGCCCGTCCTCAGCCTGCCCAGCACTTGGTGACGCGGGCGCCCTCGACGGTGAAGTTGATCCGGCCCTGCCGGTACTCCATCGTCACCATCGAGTCCGGTTCCAGCCGCCGGACGGCCGTCCAGCCGCGCGTCCGGGCCCGCTGCTCGGCCTCGTCGGCGTCCAGGCCCTCGTAGGCGGCGAGCGCCTCGTCCCGCTCCGGCTGCTCCAGTTCCATGCCGCCATGATCCGTCCGGCATCCGCCCAGGTCAACCGGCCCCCGCCCGCAGGCTCATCGCGCCCTGACGATAGGTTCTCCGCTCCGGCCCCCGCCCCCCTGTGCCGGGGCCGACGCATGTCATTTACCTACCCCTCGAAAGGCAAGGCAGGCATGTCGGAGGAAGGCACGCGGAAGCACCCCGTGGACGAGGTGCTCCCCCTGCCCAAGCTGGCCCTCTACGGATTCCAGCACGTCCTGGCGTTCTACGCCGGAGCCGTCGTCGTCCCCATCCTGGTGGCGAGCGGCATCGGGCTGTCCCCCCAGCAGCTCGTGTACCTGATCAACGCCGACCTGTTCACCTGCGGCATCGCCACGATCATCCAGGCCTGGGGCTTCTGGAGGATCGGCGTGCGGCTGCCCATCGTGCAGGGCGTCACCTTCACCGCGGTCGCCCCGATGATCGCCATCGGGCAGGGCGCGGCCACCCCCACCGCCGCGCTGCTCGCGATCTACGGCGCGACCATCACCTCCGGCGTCGTGATGTTCCTCGCCGCGCCGTTCCTCGGCCGGGTACTGCGGCTGTTCCCGCCGGTCGTCACCGGCACGGTGCTGACGATCATGGGCCTGCTCCTCATCCCGAACGCGCTCACCGACGCCGCCGGCGGCGCGGCGCTCAAGGGCAAGCCCGAGTTCGGCAGCTGGAAGCACCTGGCCTATGCGGGTGGAACGGTCCTGTTCATCCTCGTGCTCTACCGGCTGCGGCGGCCGTTCCTGTCCAGCGTCGCCGTGCTGCTCGGCCTCGTCGGCGGGACGGCCCTGTCGTACGCGCTCGGCGACAGCTCGTTCGACCAGGTCGGACGGTCGCACTGGTTCGGCGTCACGACCCCGTTCCACTACGGGACGCCGACCTTCCACATCGGCGCGGTCGTCGCGATGCTGCTGGTGATGCTGGTCACCGTCGTCGAGACCGTCGGCGACTCCAAGGCCACCGGCGAGATCGTCGGGAAGCCCGTCAGCGACGGCGACGTCACCCGCGCGCTGCGCGCGGACGGCCTGTCCACCGTCCTCGGCGGCGCGCTCAACGCCTTCCCCTACACCTGCTTCGCGCAGAACGTCGGCCTCGTCCGGCTCACCGGCGTCCGCAGCCGGTTCGTCGTGGTCGCCGCCGGGTTCATCATGATGGTCCTCGGCCTGTTCCCGAAGGCCGCCGCGTACGTCGCGTCCATCCCGCCGGACGTGCTGGGCGGCGCGGCCATGACCATGTTCGGCATGGTCGCGGTCGTCGGCATCCAGACGCTCGCCCAGGCCGACCTGCGCGACGAGCGCAACGCCCTGATCGTCGGGGTGAGCATCGGGATCGCGTTCGTCCCGGCCACGGTCCCGGCGTTCGGCGAGCACATGCCGCGCGACGTCGCCGCCATCCTGAACAGCGGCATCACCCTGGGCAGCATCACCGCGATCCTGCTGAACCTGGTGTTCAACGTCCTGACCCGCAGGCCCCCGGCCCCCGTCGAGGAACCGGCGCCCGCCACCGCGTCCTGACGCGTCCCTGCGCCACCGGCCGGGCCCTGTCAGCCGACTGACAGGGCCCGGCCGCTTTTCATCACTTTGCACCTATGACGCACGGGTGTCTCCTGTCACATTTCGGGTCACACGCCGGTCGGCACCGGCCGTCCGGCGGACCCGAGGAGGTCCAGGTGAGAATCCCGCGCGCGCTTGCCGTGGTCTCGGCCGTGCTGGCCGCAGCCACGGCCGCGCTCCCGGCCGGAACGGCACGGGCGGACTCCGTCCCGCCCGAGAAGGACGCCTTCTACCAGCCGCCCGCCCCGCTCCCGCCGGGACGTCCCGGCGACGTCATCCGGTCCCGCACCGCGAACTACCCGATGTCCTCGTCCGTGACGTCCACCCAGGTGCTCTACCGGTCGGTGAACGCGACCGGCCAGGACATCGCCGTCTCCGGGACGGTCCTGGTGCCCAAGGCGCCGTGGTCCGGCGGCGGCGCCCGCCCGCTGATCTCCTACGCGGTCGGGACGCGCGGCATCGGCGACGAGTGCGCCCCGTCCTACACGCTGTCGCAGGGGCTCGACTACGAGCAGTTCTTCATCAACGACCTGCTGAACAAGGGCTGGGCCGTCGCCGTCACCGACATGGAGGGCCTCGGCACCCCCGGCATCCACACCTACACCGTCGGGCAGTCCGAGGGGCGCGCCGTCCTCGACATGGCCCGCGCCGCCGAGCGGCTTCCGTCGTCCGGACTGCCCGCCGACACCCCCGTCGGGCTGCTGGGCTACTCGCAGGGCGGCGGGTCCACCGGCTGGGCCGCCCAGCTCGCCGCGTCCTACGCGCCCGAGCTCAAGATCAAGGGCGCGAGCGCGGGCGGCGTCCCCGGTGACCTGGTCGCGGTCGGCAAGTCCCTGGACGGCGGCCTCGGCATGGGCCTGGCGTTCCTGTCCGCCGTCGGCTACGACACCGCCTACCCCGAGCTGAAGCTGGACGGCTACCTGAACGACGCGGGCCGCAAGCTGCTCGCCGCCGACAAGGACGTGTGCCTGCTCAGCGCGGACGGCGTCGGCGCGATCGGGAACACCGCGTTCCGCCACATCACCGACTTCACCACCAAGAGCCCCCTGGACTCCCCGGCCTGGCTCGCCCGCTTCGCGGAGAACAAGCTCGGTGGGACCAAGCCGTCCATGCCGGTCTTCCAGGGCCACGCCGCGCTCGACGAGCTCGTCCCGTACGGGCAGGCCGACGAGCTGCACAAGACCTGGTGCAAGGCCGGGACGAACCTGACCTGGCAGACCTACCCCTTCGCCGAGCACGCCCTCGGCCTGCCCATGTCCTGGCCGGACGAGACCAACTTCCTCAGCGACCGGTTCCAGGGCAAGCCCACCAGCGGCAACTGCTGAGCCACCCCCTCGCTCCCGCCGCCGTCCGGACGCTGGATAGGCCGCGCGCCGGGTGAATATGCTTCGCACGCCCGCCGGACCACAAACAGTGCATATCCGGCGGGCACGCGCAGCGTTCGTCCGAGCAGGGGAGGTGTGGTGGCGGGCCACATGACACCGGAGGAGTTCCGGCGGTACGGCAAGCAGGTCATCGACTGGATCGCGGACTACCACGAGTCGATCGAGTCCAGGCCCGTGATGTCGCAGGCGAAGCCGGGCGACCTGCTCGCCGCCCTCCCCGAGCGCCCGCCGGAGAAGGGCGAGGGCTTCGACGGCCTGCTCGCCGACCTCGAACGGGACGTCATGCCGGGCATCACCCACTGGCAGCACCCCTCGTTCTTCGGCTACTTCCCGGCCAACTCCACCGGCCCGAGCATCCTCGGCGATCTGCTGTCGGCCGGGCTGGGCGTCCAGGGCATGATGTGGGCCACCAGCCCCGCCGCCACCGAACTGGAGACCCGCGTCGCGGACTGGATGGCCGACCTGCTCGGCCTGCCCGCCGCCTTCCGCGGCAACGGCGTGATCCAGGACTCGGCGTCAAGCGCCTGCCTCGTCGCGCTGCTGTCCGCCCTGAACAAGGCCGGCGGCGGCACCCCCGGACGGGACGGCATCGACCGCCGCTACACCCTCTACATCAGCTCGCAGACCCACTCGTCCCTGGAGAAGGCCGCCCGCGTCGCCGGAGTCGGCGCGAACAACGTCCGCGTCGTGGACGTCGACCCGGACACCCTCGCCATGGACCCGGCCCACCTCGACGCGCTCCTCACCTCCGACGCCGCGTCCGGCGCCACGCCCGCCATGGTCTGCGCGACCGTCGGCACCACGTCCACCACGGCCATCGACTCCGTGCCCGCGATCGGCGAGGTCTGCCGCAAACACGGCGTCTGGCTGCACGTGGACGCCGCCTATGCGGGTGTCGCCGCGGTCTGCCCCGAGTTCCGCTGGATCAACGACGGGCTCGCCGAGTACGCCGCGTCCTACTCGACCAACCCGCACAAGTGGCTGCTCACCAACTTCGACTGCACCCTGCTCTGGATGGCCGACCGCGCCCCCATGCTGGACGCCCTGTCGATCCTCCCCGAGTACCTGCGGAACCAGGCCTCCACCTCGGGCGAGGTCATCGACTACCGCGACTGGCAGATCCCGCTCGGACGCCGCTTCCGCGCCCTGAAGCTCTGGTCGGTCATCCGCTGGTACGGCGCCGAAGGACTCCGCGACCACATCCGCAGCGGGAGCGGCCTCGCCGACGAGCTCGCCGAGATGATCGGCGCCGACCCGCGCTTCGAGGTCCGCGCCGACCACCCGTTCGGCCTGGTCTGCTTCCGCCCGCTGTGGGAAGGCCTGGACACCGAGGCGGCCAACGACGCCACGCTCGCCGCGATGCACCGGCTCAACGCGTCCGGCGACCTGCTCCTCAGCCACACCAAGATCGGCGGGCACGTCCTGCTCCGGATCGCGATCGGCGCCCCGCAGACGGGACGCGCCCACATCCAGGCCGCCTGGACGCGCATCCTCGAAGAAACCACCTCGTGACCGCTGGGACGGGCCGCTTTCTTCCTCGCACCGGCCCGTCCCGCTCACTTCATTAGTCGGCTCAGCTGGCCACTTGACCAGCGGTTCCGCGCCCAGCTGTGTGGGGGCCGGTTCAGACACCGGCCCAGTGCTCGGCGATGGTGGACGCCGCCGCCAGGCCCTGGTCCCGGCCGGCCTTGGCGGACGGCGTGCGGGTCCCGGGGGAGAGCGGGTCCGTTCCGAACGCCGCGAGGGACGCGTCGTCCGCGGCGATGACGTCCACGACCGCCCCGGCGTCCCGCAGCGCCGCCACCTGGCCGTCCAGCGCCGGATCGGCCAGCGGCGCCACCACCAGGACGATGTCGAACCCGGCCGCCAGATCGGCGTTCACGATCGACCGGATGCCGCCGTCGATGTACCGGACGTCACCGACCGTCACCGGAGGCCAGATCCCCGGGACGGCGCAGCTCGCGGCCACGGCGTCCACCAGCGGCACACCGGAGTCCTTCGTCCAGACCACCGGCGCGCCCGTCGTGGCGTTCACCGCCGTGATCTGCAGCGGACGCTCCGGCCACTCGTGGACCGGAAGCCGCCCCTCGACCACCGCGTACCGCTCCTTCTCCGAGACGGTCTCGGTGGCCAGGGCGGCGGCACCGATCTGGCGCCGGACCTCGCCGACGTCCGAGTACTCGGCCTGGATCCTGGTCATCTCCTCCCACACATGCTCAAGCGAAACCCCCTCCGGGACGAACTCGTAGTTCTGCAGGGCGGGATCGACCTGCCGCTCGTACAGCTCGCCGGCCGAGAGCCCCGTCCCGACCTGGGCCGCCACCGCCGAACCGGCCGAAGTCCCCACGAGGAGGTCCGCACCGAGAACGTCCGCTCCGCCCTCGGCCAGCCCCGCGAGCACCCCGGCCTCCCAGGCGATGCCCGCTACACCGCCCCCGCCCAGCACCAGCGCCGTCCGTCCCGCCACGGTCCCCTCCCGAAGATCACTCGTCACCATGGACGCGGCAGCGCCGCGACCACGGGATGTATTCCACGCGGCGCGTGGTTTGACATCCGTCCGGCGGGGCACGTAGGTTGTCTCTTCGTCCCCACGGGATGCAGGACGCGCGTTCACGCTGCGGCCGACCGGGGGAAACCTCATCACGATCTTCAGGGCGCGGCATTCAGCCATGCCCTGCGTGATGTCGCCATCGGAAAAGCGCCGATTTTGCGAATCGGTGCGGGTCTGGTGAAATGGCAGGGCCCGCGCAGAACGGCCGCGAAAGCGGACGGGAAGCGCGGAATCGGAATCGCCCGGAAATTGACAAGCCGGACGGAACTGATAAAGTAAGCGAGTCGCCACGGAGCGAAGCCGCAGAGGGATCTGCGGGGGAGCGCGTGGGTGTCCGTTTCTTGAGAACTCAACAGCGTGTTAAAAGCCAGTGCCTTTATCGATCAGGCAGGTTTGCCTGATCGCCCCGCACTCCGAGCCTCTGGTTCGGGGTGGGGATTTCTTTGAGGCAAGCGATCCTTTGGATTGCTTTGCTGGGATCTTCGGATCCTTCATGAGGTTTGGCTGCCTGGGGTTCGCCCCCTGGGTGGTCGTTGGACCTTGATGGAGAGTTTGATCCTGGCTCAGGACGAACGCTGGCGGCGTGCTTAACACATGCAAGTCGAGCGGAAAGGCCCCTTCGGGGGTACTCGAGCGGCGAACGGGTGAGTAACACGTGAGCAACCTGCCCCTGACTCTGGGATAAGCCTGGGAAACTGGGTCTAATACCGGATGCGACACACTCTCGCATGGGATGTGTGTGGAAAGTTTTTCGGTTGGGGATGGGCTCGCGGCCTATCAGCTTGTTGGTGGGGTGATGGCCTACCAAGGCGACGACGGGTAACCGGCCTGAGAGGGCGACCGGTCACACTGGGACTGAGACACGGCCCAGACTCCTACGGGAGGCAGCAGTGGGGAATATTGCGCAATGGGCGGAAGCCTGACGCAGCGACGCCGCGTGGGGGATGACGGCCTTCGGGTTGTAAACCCCTTTCAGCACCGACGAAGCTAACGTGACGGTAGGTGCAGAAGAAGCGCCGGCTAACTACGTGCCAGCAGCCGCGGTAATACGTAGGGCGCAAGCGTTGTCCGGAATTATTGGGCGTAAAGAGCTCGTAGGCGGCTTGTCGCGTCGGGTGTGAAAGCCCACGGCTTAACCGTGGGTCTGCATTCGATACGGGCAGGCTAGAGGCAGGTAGGGGAGCATGGAATTCCCGGTGTAGCGGTGAAATGCGCAGATATCGGGAGGAACACCGGTGGCGAAGGCGGTGCTCTGGGCCTGTACTGACGCTGAGGAGCGAAAGCGTGGGGAGCGAACAGGATTAGATACCCTGGTAGTCCACGCCGTAAACGTTGGGCGCTAGGTGTGGGGTTCTTCCACGGATTCCGCGCCGTAGCTAACGCATTAAGCGCCCCGCCTGGGGAGTACGGCCGCAAGGCTAAAACTCAAAGGAATTGACGGGGGCCCGCACAAGCGGCGGAGCATGTTGCTTAATTCGACGCAACGCGAAGAACCTTACCAAGGCTTGACATCGCCCATGCCCCCCTGGAGACAGGGGTTCCTTTAGTGGGTGGGTGACAGGTGGTGCATGGCTGTCGTCAGCTCGTGTCGTGAGATGTTGGGTTAAGTCCCGCAACGAGCGCAACCCTCGTTCCATGTTGCCAGCACGCTCCTTCGGGGGTGGTGGGGACTCATGGGAGACCGCCGGGGTCAACTCGGAGGAAGGTGGGGATGACGTCAAGTCATCATGCCCCTTATGTCTTGGGCTGCAAACATGCTACAATGGCCGGTACAGAGGGCAGCGATACCGTGAGGTGGAGCGAATCCCGTAAAGCCGGTCTCAGTTCGGATTGGGGTCTGCAACTCGACCCCATGAAGTCGGAGTCGCTAGTAATCGCAGATCAGCAACGCTGCGGTGAATACGTTCCCGGGCCTTGTACACACCGCCCGTCACGTCACGAAAGTCGGCAACACCCGAAGCCCGTGGCCCAACCCGCAAGGGGGGGAGCGGTCGAAGGTGGGGCCGGCGATTGGGACGAAGTCGTAACAAGGTAGCCGTACCGGAAGGTGCGGCTGGATCACCTCCTTTCTAAGGAGCACCAACTGGCCAGGACGCTCGGGGCAACCTGGGGTCATGGTCGGTGGCCATCATCAGCGGCGCACGTCCGCTGGATGGCTGCTCATAGATGTGGAGCACTGGCTACTCAGTCCGCAGGTCATGCGGTCTCGCTAGTACCGCCCCGCAAGGGGAGGGGAACGGGAGTCCCGGGTGGTCGGCAGGCTGGACACGCTGTTGGGTCCTGAAGGAACGGACACGTTGAGTGTCCGGGACTTCTGGACTGCGGGACTGGATGACGGCCGAACGGGATCCGTTCGGCCGCGCTGGTAGGCCCGGTTGTTTTTTGAGAACTACACAGTGGACGCGAGCATCTCTGAACGAGACTCCTTTGTGAGTTTTGTTCTCTGTTGCGATTTGTTTGATCGTTTTGTGTGTTCAAGTTTTTAAGGGCATACGGTGGATGCCTTGGCATCAGGAGCCGATGAAGGACGTGGGAGCCTGCGATATGCCTCGGGGAGTCGGCAACCAGACTTTGATCCGGGGATTTCCGAATGGGGGAACCTGGCACTCGTCATGGGGTGTCGCCGCCGGTTGAATGTATAGGCCGGTTGGTGGGAACGCGGGGAAGTGAAACATCTCAGTACCCGCAGGAAGAGAAAACAATAGTGATTCCGTGAGTAGTGGTGAGCGAAAGCGGAGGAGCCTAAACCGTGCGCGTGTGATACCTGGCAGGGGTTGCGTGTGCGGGGTTGTGGGACCACCCTGTTGAGACTGCCATCTCGACGAGGAGTTACAAACTGCTGGGATAGTTGAACGGCTTGGGATGGCCGACCGTAGACGGTGAGAGTCCGGTAGACGAAATTCCAGTGGCTTCTGGGTGTGTTCCCGAGTAGCACGAGGCCCGTGAAATCTCGTGTGAATCTGCCACGACCACGTGGTAAGGCTGAATACTTCCTGATGACCGATAGCGGACCAGTACCGTGAGGGAAAGGTGAAAAGTGCCCCGGTGAGGGGTCGTGAAATAGTACCTGAAACCGTGTGCCTACAAGCCGTCAGAGCGTCCTCACAGGGTTTCGGCTCTGTGTTCGTGATGGCGTGCCTTTTGAAGAATGAGCCTGCGAGTTATGGTGTGTGGCGAGGTTAACCAGTGGTGGGTAGCCGTAGCGAAAGCGAGTCTGAAGAGGGCGTTTGAGTCGCATGCTGTAGACCCGAAGCGGGGTGATCTAGCCATGGGCAGGGTGAAGCGCCGGTAAGACGGTGTGGAGGCCCGAACCCACCAGGGTTGAAAACCTGGGGGATGACCTGTGGTTAGGGGTGAAAGGCCAATCAAACTCCGTGATAGCTGGTTCTCCCCGAAATGCATTTAGGTGCAGCGTTGCGTGTTTCTTGCCGGAGGTAGAGCTACTGGATGGCCGATGGGCCCGACAAGGTTACTGACGTCAGCCAAACTCCGAATGCCGGTAAGTGAGAGCGTGGCAGTGAGACTGCGGGGGATAAGCTTCGTAGTCGAGAGGGAAACAGCCCAGATCATCGGCTAAGGCCCCTAAGCGTGTGCTAAGTGGTAAAGGATGTGGAGTTGCCGTGACAACCAGGAGGTTGGCTTAGAAGCAGCCATCCTTGAAAGAGTGCGTAATAGCTCACTGGTCAAGTGATTCCGCGCCGACAATGTAGCGGGGCTCAAGCACACCGCCGAAGCCGTGGCATTCAAGCGTCTGCTTGGATGGGTAGGGGAGCGTCCTGCATCCTAAGAAGCCGTCGAGTGATCGTGCGGTGGAGGGTGTGGGAGTGAGAATGCAGGCATGAGTAGCGAATCACACGTGAGAAACGTGTGCGCCGGATGACCAAGGGTTCCTGGGGCAGGCTAATCCGCCCAGGGTAAGTCGGGACCTAAGGCGAGGCCGACAGGCGTAGTCGATGGACAACGGGTTGATATTCCCGTACCCGCTGGTACGCGCCAACGCCGAGCCCGTTGATGCTAACCACCCGAACCACCTTACGAGCCTTCGGGCTTGTTCGTGTGGGGAGCGTGGGGCCCGATGCGGTAGTAGGTGAGCGATGGGGTGACGCAGGAGGGTAGCTCAGCCCGGGCGATGGTTGTCCCGGGGTAAGCCTGTAGCCCGGACCGTAGGCAAATCCGCGGTCTGTGAAGGGTGAGAGGTGATGCCGAGCCGTTTTTGGTGAAGTGAGTGATCCCATGCTGCCGAGAAAAGCCTCTAGTGAGTGTGCCGGCGGCCCGTACCCTAAACCGACTCAGGTGGTCAGGTAGAGAATACCAAGGCGATCGGGTGAACTGTGGTTAAGGAACTCGGCAAATTGCCCCCGTAACTTTGGGAGAAGGGGGACCATGCCCGGTGACCGGTCTTGCACCGTGAGCTGGGGGTGGTCGCAGAGGCCAGGGGGAAGCGACTGTTTACTAAAAACACAGGTCCGTGCGAAGTCGTAAGACGCTGTATACGGACTGACGCCTGCCCGGTGCCGGAACGTTAAGAGGACCGGTTAGAAGTTTCGACTTCGAGGCTGAGAATCTAAGCGCCGGTAAACGGCGGTGGTAACTATAACCATCCTAAGGTAGCGAAATTCCTTGTCGGGTAAGTTCCGACCTGCACGAATGGCGTAACGACTTCCCCGCTGTCTCAACCACAGGCCCGGCGAAATTGCAGTACGAGTAAAGATGCTCGTTTCGCGCAGCAGGACGGAAAGACCCCGGGACCTTCACTATAGCTTGGCATTGGCGTTTGATGTGTCTTGTGTAGGATAGGTGGGAGACTGTGAAGCGGGCACGCCAGTGTTCGTGGAGTCGTTGGTGAAATACCACTCTGGTCGCCTTAGACGTCTAACCCGCACCCGTGGATCCGGGTGGGGGACAGTGCCTGGTGGGTAGTTTAACTGGGGCGGTTGCCTCCTAAAGAGTAACGGAGGCGCCCAAAGGTTCCCTCAGCCTGGTTGGTCATCAGGTGGTGAGTGCAAGGGCACAAGGGAGCTTGACTGTGAGACCGACAGGTCGAGCAGGTGCGAAAGCAGGGCCTAGTGATCCGGCACCGGCGTGTGGAAGCGGTGTCGCTCAACGGCTAAAAGGTACCCCGGGGATAACAGGCTGATCTTCCCCAAGAGTCCATATCGACGGGATGGTTTGGCACCTCGATGTCGGCTCGTCGCATCCTGGGGCTGGAGTAGGTCCCAAGGGTTGGGCTGTTCGCCCATTAAAGCGGCACGCGAGCTGGGTTTAGAACGTCGCGAGACAGTTCGGTCCCTATCCGCTGTGCGCGTAGGAGAATTGATGAGGGTCTGTCCCTAGTACGAGAGGACCGGGACGGACGAACCTCTGGTGTGCCAGTTGTCCCGCCAGGGGCATGGCTGGTTGGCTACGTTCGGTCGGGATAACCGCTGAAAGCATCTAAGCGGGAAGCCTTCCTCGAGATGAGTTCTCCCACACCTTCGGGTGTGTAAGGCCCCCAAGAGACGATTGGGTTGATAGGCCGGGGATGGAAGCGCGGTAACGTGTGGAGTCGACCGGTACTAATAGGCCGAGTGGCTTGAACACACATAGCGTTCAAACCAATCGCTGCGTTAAATGAGATGATTCGCGTCCCTGTGTGGTTCCCAGAAAACAACTGGGTTCCGCTACAACAACATACCGAGCCTGGCTCGGACGAGACTTGCCGCACCCTGCGGGTGTGTGCGTTGATCGTTCGGTGGTTATGGCGAGGGGGAAACACCCGGTCCCATCCCGAACCCGGTAGTTAAGCCCCTCAGCGCCGATGGTACTGCATGGGAGACTGTGTGGGAGAGTAGGACGCCGCCGGACTATAATTGTCGAGGGTCGCCCCGATTCGGGGGCGGCCCTCGACTCATGTATGGGACCTGTCAAAGTAGGCTGCAAGGGTCCATCGAAGTACCGAGAAGTGACGGACGTGATGAGCGCGGAAGAGGACGGCCGAGGCGAAGAAGGCCGCGAACGACGGAGCAAGAACGGCGGGCAGGGGGAGCCCGGCCGTCGTGCGGGCGGTGCCCGTGGCGGCTTCGGGGGCAACGGCCCCCGGCGTGACGGCGGGTCGCGCGGCGGCGCGCCGCGCTCCGGCGGTGAACGCGGCCGCTTCGGCGGGGACCGCGGCCGGCCTGGTGGTCCGGGCTCTCGCGGAGGCTCGTTCTCCGGTGGCCGGGGCAACCAGGGCGGCGGCTGGCGGGACCGGCCGGGCGGGCAGCGCGATGAGCGCGACCAGGGTCGTCCGTTCCGCGGGTCCGACGACCGGCGCGGGCCCGGCGGCGATGACCGCCGCGAGGGCCGTCCCGGTGGCGGGCGCTTCCAGGGCGGCGGCCAGGGCCGTCGTTTCGAGGACCGCGGCGACCGGCGTTTCGGCGACCGCGACGACCGTGGCGGTAGGGACGACCGGCGCTCCGGCGGAAGCGACGACCGTGGCGGTCGGCGCTTCGAGGGGCGCGGAGACAGCCGGCCCGGTGGCGGAGGCTTCCGCCAGGGCGGCCGTCCCCAGGGCGATCGGCGTCCGGGCGGGTTCCGCCAGGACCGCGACGAGCGTTCCGGCGGCGGCTTCCGCGACCGTGACGACCGTCGTGGCGGCGGCCGTTACGAGGACCGTGGCGGCGAGCGCCGTGGCGGCTTCCAGGGTCGTGATGGCGGGCGCGGCGGCTTCCAGGGACGTGACGACCGCCGTGGCGGTGGGTTCCAGGGACGTGACGACAGGCGTGGTGGCGGTTTCCAAGGCCGCGACGATCGCCGTACCGGCCCGCAGGACCGCGATGACCGTCGTGGTGGCTTCCAGGGCCGCGATGACCGCCGCGAGGGATACCAGGGGCGGGACGACCGTTCTGGTGGTTTCCAGGGCCGTGGCGAGCGCTCCGGCGGTTTCCAGGGACGCGATGGCGGGCGCGGCGGTTACCAGGGCCGCGATGACCGACGCGGCGGGTTCCAAGGCCGTGACGATCGTCGTGGCGGGTTCCAGAGCCGCGACGACCGCCGTGGCGGTCCCCAGGACCGGGACGACCGGCGTGGTGGCTATCAGGGCCGCGATGACCGTCGTGGTGGCTTCCAGGGACGTGACGACCGCGGTACGGGTTCTCAGGACCGGGACGAGCGTCGTGGTGGCTTCCAGGACCGTGGCGGCGAGCGTCGTGGCGGTTTCCAGGGACGCGATGGCGGACGTGGCGGTGACGCCCGTGGTGGTGGCTTCCGGGGACGGGACGACCGTCGCGGTGGCTTCCAGGACCGTGGCGGCGAGCGTCGTGGCGGTTACCAGGGCCGGGACGATCGGCGTGGCGGGTTCCAGGGGCGGGATGACCGTCGTGAGGGCTCCCAAGGGCGCGAGGAGCGTTCCGGCGGGTACCGCGACCGGGATGACCGCCGTGGGGGCGGTGGCTACCAGGGCCGTGGCGGACGTCGTCCGCAGGACGGCGAGCGCCGGTCGTACGGGCCGCCGCACCGCCGGGACGAGGGCGAGCGTCCGGCGCCGAAGCACGACGATCCGGTGCTGCCGGACGATGTGACCGGTGCCGAGCTGGACGAGGAGGCCCTTGAGGAGCTTCGCACGCTGCCCAAGGACCTCGCGGCCCGGGTGGCTCGGCATCTGGTGATGGCCGGCCGGCTGGCCGAGGACGACCCGGAGACGGCGTACAAGCACGCGCGTGCGGCGCGCCGCCTGGCCTCGCGGGTCGGGATCGTCCGGGAGGCGGCCGGGCTCGCGGCGTACGCGGCGGGCGAGTGGGCCGACGCCCTCGCCGAGCTGCGCGCGGCGCGGCGCCTGGGCGCCGGCGACGAGGCGTACCTGCCGGTGATGGCCGACGCCGAGCGCGGTCTGGGCCGTCCGGAGCGGGCACTGGACGTGATCAAGTCGCCGGAGGCGGCGCGTCTGGACCAGATGGGCGCGGTCGAGCTGCGGATCGTGGAGTCCGGCGTCCGCCGGGACCTCGGCCAGTTCGACGCGGCCGTGGTGACGCTCCAGGTGCCGGAGTTGCGCGACCGCAGGCTGCGTCCGTGGTCGGCGCGCCTGTTCTACGCCTACGCCGACGCGCTGGTCGATGCCGGTCGCGAGGAGGAGGCCTCCGAGTGGTTCGCCCGCTCGGCGGCGGCCGACCGCGACGGCGAGACCGACGCGGCCGAGCGCTACGCCGAGCTCGAAGGCCTGGACATCCTCGACACCGAGGACGACGGGACCGAGGAGATCACCGACGGCGAGGCCGAGTCCGCGCCGGAGACGGCCGAGGCGGTCGACGTCGACGAGGCGTCCGCCGAGGTCCCGGTCGAGGACGACCCGCGGGTCGAGGAGGAGCCGGACGCACCGGAGGTCTACGAAGGCGACGACGCCGTCGCCGACGCGGCCGCCGCTCCGGCCCCGGTCTTCCTGGAGCCGAAGGTCGAGAACGCCGAGCCGCCCGCAGAGCCCGAGGCCGAGGACGACGAGGACGAGGACGACGCGGACGAGGCGTCTGCCAAGGACGCGTCCGACGAGACCGCCGCCGCCCCGAAGGCTGACGAGGCGAAGCCCAAGGACGACCCCTCAGCCTGAGCACGAGCAAGAACCGCGTGAGCGGGCCTTCCGACGGATCATCCGCCGGAGGGCCCGCTCACGCGTTTCCGGGGTGTTCGCGTCCCGAAGAGTCAGGCGTGCCGGTTGAGGGCGTGGATGATGCCGGCGACGTTGCTCTCGGTGCTGTTGAGGATCTCGTACTTGAGGGCCAGGTCCGGGTCGACGTCCTCGGCGGTGATCTTGTAGCGGTCGTCGGTGCGGTCGCGGACCATGGCTACGGCGTGGTCGAGTTCGGGGCTCTCGTCCTGCGCGGCGCGGACGGCGTCCACCCACACGCGCAGCTCCTCGGCTGACCGGTCGAGGGTGTCCTGGACCTCGGTGACCGGCCCGTAGTGGGCGAAGAGCAGGCGGGACGGCTGGAGCGCCTTGAACTTGTCCAGCGAGCCGAGCGCGGTGTCGAGGTCGAAGTCCGGCGGCGGCGTCGCGGGCCGGACGTCGGCCGTCTCGGGGATGTAGATCCCGGCGGCGTCGCCGACGTAGAGATCGCCGGTGGCCGAGTCGACCAGGCCGACGTGGTGCTTGGCGTGGCCGGGGGAGTAGTGCGACTCCAACCGGCGCCCGCCGCCGAGGTCGATCACGCCGGTGTCCTCCACGGCGCGGATGCGGGCGGCCTCGGTGGGCTTCAGCTCGCCGAACAGGGTGTCGAGCATGTCGCCGTAGACCATCCGGGCGCTGCGCATGAGCCGTTCCGGGCTGGCGAGGTGCCGCGCGCCCTTCTCGTGCACGACGACCTCGGCGTCCGGGTACAGCTCGGCGATGTCGCCGACGCCCCCGGCGTGGTCGAGGTGGATGTGGGTGACCACGACGGTCGCCAGGTCGGACGCGGCGACACCGAGCTCGTCCAGGGCGCGCTTCACGACCGGCGCGGACCCGGCCGTCCCCGGCTCGACCAGGCAGGGACGGTCGGACAGGATCAGGTAGCCGGCGGTGATGCCGCTGAAGCCCGCCATCCTGGTGTCGATCTCGTAGACGTCGCCGCCCAGCGGTGTGATCGTGGTCTTGGTGTCCATGCCCCGATCATCGCGCCGGGACGGCCCGTTTCTCCAGCCCCCGGCCCCGGAGACCGGTCGCGCCGCGGCCCCGCGGGCTCCCGAGACCGCTCAGCGCGGGTTCTCGTGCGCAATGAGCAGGTCCCCATGCGTGGCGGACGGTCAGCGGAGGTCGCCGGCGGCGTGCAGGTCGTCGAAGATCAGCCGGACGGCCGGGGAGACGGACCCGCGGTCGGCGTAGCGCAGCCAGCGCGTCTCGGCGATCTCGGCGGCCGGTGCCAGCGCGCCCGCGTAGTCGGCGGCGTAGCAGGTCATCCGGACGACGGTGCCCTCGTCCTTGCCGTGCGCCTGGGCCTCCCAGGTGCCGACGTGCCGCAGCGTCGCCGGGTCCAGCGCGACGGTCAGCTCCTCGGCGATCTCGCGCAGCAGGGTCTGCTCGTCGGTCTCGCCCGGCTCCCGCTTGCCGCCGGGCAGGTAGTAGGAGTCCTTGCCATGCGAGCGGGCGCCGAGGACCCGGCCCTGTTCGAGCCGCAGCCACGCCACCTTGTCGATCAGTCGTCCCACGGCCCCGACCGTACCCGACCGGTTCCGGCGCGGCGCCCGCGCACCCCGCGGGTCAGGGCGGCGCCAGGAGGCGGAAGATCATGCCCATGCGCGGTTTGGGGCCGAACGAGGTGGACTTGCGCGGGACGCGCTCGCCGTTGCCCGCGACGGCCAGGACGTCCTCGAACCTCATCGGGTTGAGGATCACGGCGGTGCCGCCGGCCTGGCGGGCCCGGTCGAGCGCGGCGGCGGGATCGTCGTGGACGACCTCGACGCTGCGCTCGTTCTCCGGGACGCCCCAGACCCCCGCGATCAGCAGGTGGTCCAGGACGGCGGTGTCGAGGCCCTGCCAGCGCGGGGAGCGGTCCGGCGGCATGACGGCCGCCAGCCGCGCGGGGTCGGGGTCGGTGAGCAGGTGCAGGCCGTCCCCGCCGCCGAGCAGGAACGCCGGACGGTCCGCCGCGTCCGTGAGGGCTTCCAGGGCCAGCGGGAGCGAGTCCGGCAGGGACGTGACGTCCAGGACGCCCTTGGCCCGTTCCAGCGCCCGCCGCGGCGGCAGGCCGGGCAGGACGCGGTGGATGGCCCCCAGGCGCGGCGGGTAGCGGGTCGAGTCGACCAGCAGCGCGAGGCCGTGGTCCCACGGGCCGTCGCCGAAGCCGGAGCGGTGGTAGCGGGCCTGGAGCGTCCGGTAGGTGGCGTAGCGGTGGTGGCCGTCGGCGATCAGCGCCTGGCGCCCGCGCAGGTCGGCGGAGATCCGCGCGACCCGGACCGGGTCGGTGATCCGCCACATCCGGTGCACCAGGCCGTCCGCGGCGGTGAACTCCATGAGCGGGGGCGCCGCGGCGGCCTCGTCCACGATCCGGGCCGCGTCGCCGCCGCCCTCGTGGATCAGGAAGATCGGCTCCAGGTTGGCGCGCGCCTCGCTCATCAGGGCGAGCCGGTCGCGGACCGGGCCGGGGTAGACGTCCTCGTGCGGGAGGATCACGCCCTGCGACTCGGGGCGGAGCCCGACCGCGCCGACCAGGCCGCGCTGGAGCACCGCCGGGCCGTCCGCGGCCTCGTAGACGTACAGGGCGGGGTCGGCGTCGACGCTGAGCACGCCCTCGTCCAGCCAGCGGCGCAGCGTCTCGCCCGCCTCGCGGTACCCGCCGCCGGGCTGGCCGGGCAGGATCAGCCGGACGAAGTTGTGCCCGCCCTCCGACAGCAGCCGCCGCCGCTCGGCGTCGTCGATGAGGTCGTAGGGCGGCGTGGTGACCGTGGCCAGGTCGCCGACCACGGACGGGTCGAACCGGACGCCGCGGAACGGCGCCAGCTCCAGCCCCGCACCGGCCGCGGGCCCGGACGCGCCGAAGACGCGCGCACTGAACTCCTCCGAGGTCGTCGTCGGTCCGGAGGGGAGGTCTCGTTCCACTGTGGGCATGGTAACCGCCGGAGGGGATTCCCCCGGCGGCCGGGTACGGTCGAGATGATCGCAGTCCGAGGGAGGCCAGATGCGCGGTGACGGGCCGGAGCGGCGACCGGACGAGACCGGAGAGGATCGCGCCGCCCCCGAGGGCGGCGTCTACGACTGGTACACCCGGGGCCTGGAGCTGCTGAGGTCCGGCAGCGCCGCCGCGGCCGTCCAGCTGCTCGCGCGGGCCGCGGAGGCCGAGCCGTCCTCGCGCAGCGTCCGCGAGGCCCTGGCCCGCGCGCAGTTCGGCGCGCGGCTGTTCGAGCAGGCCGCCGAGAACTTCCGCATCATCGTCGAGCAGGACCCGGCCGAGGACTACGCGCTGTTCGGCCTCGGCCTGTCCCTCAGCCGCGTCGGCGACTTCTCCGGCGCGGTGGAGCACCTCGCGCTCGCCGTGGCGATGCGTCCGGACAACAAGGACTATGCGAACGCCCTCCGGCACGCCCGCGCCACCCTGGAAGCGCGCCGCTGACCGGCATCCTGTGGGATGGAACCCGCCCTCCGCCGAGCGCCGCGGCAGGCGCGCGACGCACAGGTGGACGGAAGAGTGGCTCGCCAGGGATGAAGATGTGGCCTGACGGCCGCTCTGGGACGCCGGGAGCGCGGACCGGGGCGTCCGGACGGCGCGGGCGCGGACCGGGGCGTCCGGACGGCGCGGGCGCCGAGGCCGGGACGGATTTGTCGGTGTGGTGGTGGAAGGGGCTGCGGTGAAGGGTTCGGACAGGCCGCTCAGCGAGGCGTACGACGTCGCGCTGCTTGATCTGGACGGCGTGGTGTACGTCGGGCGCAGGCCGGTGCCGAAGGCGGCGGAGTCGCTGGACAAGGCGCGCGCGGCCGGGCAGCGGCTGGCGTTCGTGACCAACAACGCCTCGCGGACGCCGGCGGCGGTCGTCGCGCTGCTGGGCGAGGTCGGCGTGCCGGCCGCCCCCGACGACGTGATCACCTCCGCGCAGGCGGCGGCGCGGCTGCTCGCCGAGCGGCTGCCCGCCGGCGCGAAGGTGCTGGTCGTCGGCGGGTCGGCGCTGCGGGTCGCGCTCTACGACCAGGGCCTGCGCCCCGTGTCGGTGGCCGCGGACGACCCGGCCGCGGTCGTGCAGGGGTTCAGCCCGGACCTCGGGTACGGGCTGCTCGCCGAGGGCGGGAAGGCGGTCGCGCGGGGCGCGCTGTTCGTCGGGTCCAACGGCGACACGACGATCCCCGGCGAGTCCGGACCGGCGAAGCCGGGCAACGGCGCGCTGCTGAGCGTGATCAGGACCGCGACCGGTGTCGCGCCGATCGTGACCGGCAAGCCGGAGCGCCCGCTGCACCGGGAGGCCATACTGCGCACCGGGGCCGAGCGTCCACTTGTGGTCGGCGACCGGCTGGACACCGACATCGAGGGCGCGTACAACGGCGGCGCCGACAGCCTGCTCGTGCTGACCGGCGTGACCGAGCCGCTCGGTCTCCTCATCGCGCCGCCGAAGCAGCGTCCGACCTACATCGCGCCGGATCTGACCGGGCTGCTCGTCCCGCATCCCGAGACCGTGCGGGACGGCGACGCCGACCGCTGCGGCGGCTGGACGGCCCGCTGGACCGGCGACACGATCGCGCTGGACGGCGGCGGCGACCCGTACGACGGGCTGCGCGCGCTGGCCGCCGCGTCCTGGCGGACGGACGGCACCGTCCGGCCCGACGCGGTGTGCGACGCCCTGGAGAAGCTCGACCTGCCGTCCGCGGACTGAGCCGGACGCCGGGGTCCGGCCTGCCGTCCGTCCATTGAACCGGGGGCGCTACATGAGCTTGCGGAGCCTGAGCAGGTCGAAGATGCTCGCCTCGATCTTGAGCCGGCCGGCCGCCCAGGCCTTGGCCGGGTTCAGCTCGTCGTAGGCGAGCGCCACCAGGTCGTCGCTGCTCGCGGTGAGCCGGACCTGCGCCGACCTCGGATCGTCGGTGGTCTCGAAGGGATCCAGGCCGCCCGCGTGCAGGCGGGTGCGGAAGGCCAGCCCGAGGTCGGGCACGCGGCAGCTGATCGTCCGCTCCACCACGTGCCGGGCGAGCTTGTCGGCGTCCACCTCGGCCAGCCGCTCTGCGATCTTGTCGAGCGCGGCGCGGCACTCCTCCTCGTTGGCCATGGTCAGGCCGTTCCCCGTTCGGTCGACAACGATGTCGTCCAGGGACGGTAGCGTTCTGACCGGACCCCGGGCGACCCGGGGCGCGCTGTTCGGGGTGTTTCTTGGAGGTAAAAGGGTGAGGTCCGACGAGGCCGGGGGGCCGGTGCCCGGCGGGGCCGCGGGGCCGCCGCCCGGGGGGACCGGCGCGCCCGCGCCGTCCGGCGACCCGCGCGTGGACGCGGTCGTCGCCCGCCTGGACGAGCTGGCCGGCCTGCCCGTGCCCGCGCACGTCGAGGTGTTCGCCGACGTCCACCAGGGGCTCCAGGAGCTGCTGGTCTCCGCCGACGGCGACCACGACAACGAAACCGGCACGGGTACCGTCCCGTCGCTCGGCGGCATGCCGCGCCCCGGCGCCCTCCAGCGTCCGCCCGCGCCCGGAGGGCAGCAGGGCGGGCCGGGCGGGGTGCTGTGAGCCGGCGCAGGCTGGACGCCGAGCTGGTGCGGCGCGGGCTGGCGCGGTCCCGCGAGCAGGCGGGCCAGCTGATCGCGGACGGCCGGGTGAAGGTCGCCGGGCAGGTCGCGGGCAAGGCGGCCACGCAGGTGGACGCGGGCGCCGCGATCCTCGTCACAGAGGACGAGTCCGGCCCCGACTACGTCTCGCGCGGCGGCCACAAGCTGGCCGGCGCGCTGGAGGCGTTCAAGGAACTCGACGTCAAAGGACGCGTCGCGCTCGACGCGGGCGCGTCCACCGGCGGTTTCACCGACGTCCTCCTGCGCGCGGGCGCATCGCGCGTGTACGCGGTCGACGTCGGCTACGGGCAGATCGCCTGGTCGCTGCGCACCGACGACCGGGTGACCGTCCTGGAGCGGGTCAACATCCGCGACCTGGAGCCGGAGCAGCTCGGCCAGCCCGAAGCGGAGCGGCCGAACCTGGTCGTCGGCGACCTGTCGTTCATCTCGCTGAAACTGGTCCTGGGCCCGATCCAGCGCTGCGTGACGCCGGACGCCGATTACGCGATCATGGTGAAGCCCCAGTTCGAGGTCGGCAAGCACCGCGTCGGCGCGGGCGGGGTCGTGCGCGACCCCGGGCTGCGCGCCGAGGCGGTGCGGGACGTGGCCGCCCATGCCGCGACCCTCGGCCTGGGCGTGCGCGGCGTCACGGCGTCGCCGCTGCCCGGGCCGTCCGGGAACGTGGAGTACTTCCTGTGGCTGCGGGCGGGCGCGCCGCCGCTGGCCGAGGCCGATCTGGAGCGCGCCGTCGCGGAAGGACCCCAGTGACACACACCCCACGGACCGCAACGGTGCGGTCCGTCCCCCTGAAGAGGTGGCGATGAGCGACAGGACGGTGCTGGTCGTCGCGCACACCGGGCGGTCCGAGGCCGTCCGCAGCGCGCAGCTGGTGATCGGCCGCCTCGCCGAGGCGGGCATCGCGGTCCGCGCGCTGGAGGGCGAGGCCGAGGACCTGTCCTGCCCGGACCTGGTCGAGGTGTGGCCGCGTACCCCGGCGGCGGCGGAGGGCGTCGAGGTCGTGATCGTCCTCGGCGGCGACGGCACGCTGCTGCGCGCCGCCGACCTGGCGCGTCCGGCGGGCGCGCCGCTGCTCGGCGTGAACCTCGGGCACGTCGGCTTCCTCGCCGAGGCCGAGCGCGAGGATCTCGCCACCACGGTCGACCGGGTGATCGAGCGCCGCTACGACGTCGAGGAGCGGATGACGATCGACGTGGTCGTCCGCCGCAACGGGTCGGTCGCGGGCACCACCTGGGCGCTGAACGAGGCGACCGTCGAGAAGGCCGAGCGGCAGCGGATGCTGGAGCTGGTCGTGGAGATCGACGGCCGCCCGCTGTCCCACTGGGGCTGCGACGGTGTGGTGATGGCCACTCCGACCGGTTCGACCGCCTACGCGTTCTCGGCGGGCGGCCCGGTGGTGTGGCCGGAGGTGGAGGCGATGCTGGTCGTCCCGATCAGCGCGCACGCGCTGTTCGCCCGTCCGCTGGTGGTGTCGCCGCGGTCGGCGGTCGCGATCGAGGTGCTCCCGGACACGGCGGGCGCGGTGCTGTGGTGCGACGGCGCGCGCACGCTGGACCTTCCGGCGGGCGCGCGGATCGAGGTGCGGCGCGGCGCCGAGCCGGTCCGGCTGGCCCGCCTGCATCTGACGCCGTTCACCGACCGGCTGGTCACCAAGTTCGGCCTTCCGGTGTCCGGCTGGCGCGGCCGCTCGCGGGTGGCCGCCCAGCACCACGATCCGGGCAAGGAGCCGCAGGTCGACGGCCCGGGCCCGCCCCGCTGCGAGCCTCCGCGCACCTCCGGTGGCGGCGGTGTTCCGGGCGACCGCGCGGGCGGCGTGCCGGGCGACGGCGCGGGCCCCGCGGCGGACGGTCACTCCACCGGCGCGGTCGAAGGGCGATAATCTCACCAGCGAGACGCGGAGAGCGGGCTGGATTGCGAGGGGTTGTGACGCGGGTGCGTCCCATGGTCGACGAGGTGCGGATCCAGGGCCTCGGCGTGATCGACGAGGCGGTGCTGGAGCTGTCGCCCGGGTTCAACGTCGTCACCGGCGAGACCGGCGCGGGCAAGACCATGGTGGTCACCAGCCTCGGCCTGCTGTTCGGCGGGCGCGCCGACCCGCAGCGGGTCCGGCCGGGAGCCGAGCGCGCCACGGTCGAGGGCCGGATCGTGGTCGACCCCGGCGGACGGGTGGTCGACCGCGTCGAGGAGGCGGGCGGCGAGCTGGACGACGGCACGCTGATCCTGCAGCGCTCGGTGTCGTCGGAGGGCCGGTCGCGCGCCTACGTCGGCGGCCGGTCGGTGCCGGTGAGCGTGCTCATCAACATGGCGGACGACCTGGTCGCCGTGCACGGGCAGTCCGACCAGCAGCGGCTGCTGCAGGCGGGCCGGCAGCGCTCCGCGCTGGACCGGTACGCCGGGTCCGCGCTGACCAAGCCGATGCGCGCCTACACCCGCACCTACCAGCGGCACCGCCAGGTCACCGCGCTGCTGGACGAGCTGACCACCCGCTCGCGCGAGCGCGCGCAGGAGGCCGACATCCTGCGCTTCGGCCTGGAGGAGATCGAGAAGGTCGATCCCAAGCCCGGCGAGGACGTCGAGCTGGCGGCCGAGGAGGAGCGCCTCGGCCACGCCGACGCGCTGCGCGGCGCCGCCGACACCGCGCACGAGTCGCTGCTCGGCGACCCGGCCGCCGCGTTCGAGGCGGCGAACGTGGTCAGCCTGCTCGGTTCGGCGCGCAACGCGCTGGAGGCCGTCCGGGAGCACGATCCGGAGCTGGCGGCGCTCGCCGACCGGCTCGCCGAGGCCGGGTACCTGGTCTCGGACGTCGCGACCGACCTCGCCGCCTACGCCGAGTCCGTGGACGCCGACCCGGCGCGGCTGGCGGCCGTCCAGGAGCGGCGCGCCGACCTGACCGGGCTCGTCCGCAAGTACGGGCAGTCGGTGGACGAGGTGCTGGAGTGGTCCCGCACGTCCGCCGCGCGGCTCACCGAGCTGGACTCCGACGACGACCGCATCGAGGAGCTGCGCGCCGAGCACGAGGAGCTGACCGCGCGGCTGGAGACCGACGCGGCGGAGCTGACGGCCGTCCGGTCGCGGGCGTCCGAGCGGTTCTCCAAGGCCGTGACGGCGGAGCTGTCCGCGCTCGCGATGCCGCACGCGCGGGTCGAGGTCGCGGTCACCCCGACCGGCGAGTACGGCCCGCACGGCGCGGACGAGATCGAGGTGAAGCTCGCGCCGCACCCCGGCTCCCCGGCGCTGCCGCTGCACAAGGGCGCGTCCGGCGGCGAGCTGTCCCGCGTGATGCTGGCGATCGAGGTGGTGTTCGCGGGCGCCGACCCCGTCCCGACGTTCGTGTTCGACGAGGTCGACGCGGGGGTCGGCGGCAAGGCCGCGGTGGAGATCGGGCGCCGGCTCGCCAAGCTGGCCCGCAACGCGCAGGTGATCGTCGTCACCCACCTGCCGCAGGTCGCCGCGTTCGCCGACCAGCACCTGCTGGTGGAGAAGTCCAGCGACGGCCTGGTGACCAGCAGCGGCGTCACCGCCCTCGACCGCGAGGGCCGCGTCCGCGAGCTGTCCCGGATGCTCGCGGGCCTCGCCGACTCCGAGCTGGGCCGCGCGCACGCCGAGGAGCTCCTCGACCTCGCCGCGCGCGACCGCTGATCCGGACACCCCGAGGTGTGCAGGGTTCCAGAGGATCATTTGTGCGCATCTGCGGGCCACGAGGTGCGCAAAGCGACAGACAGTGCGCGAACGAACACGCCCCCTCGACCGGCGTTACCGGTGTCTCCCTCCGCCCTCTGGCAGGATGTCAAGCGATGAACGACCCGTCTCCCACCACCGACAGCCCCGTGCGGCCCGCGAAGAAGCGGCCCCGCCGGGTGCTCGCGCTCGGCCGCGGTCGGGGTGACGGGCGGCCGGGGGTGGCCGCGACCGTCCGGCTCGACCGGCGCACCAAGAACCTCACCAAGCGGCTGCAGCCCGGCGACATCGCGGTGATCGACCACGTCGACCTGGACCGGGTCAGCGCCGAGGCACTGGTGTCGTGCCAGGTGGGCGCGGTGGTGAACGTCGCGCCGTCCATCTCGGGGCGGTACCCCAACCTCGGCCCGCAGATCCTGCTGGACGCCGGCATCCCGCTGGTGGACGACGTCGGTCCCGAGATCTTCACCAAGCTCAAGGAGGGCGACGACGTCCGGGTGGACGGCGGCGCCGTGCACAAGGGCGCCGAGGTCGTCGCCAAGGGCATCGAGCAGACCGCCGAGACGGTCGGGACGTCCATCACCGAGGCGAAGGCCAACCTCGGCCACCAGCTGGAGGCGTTCGTCGCCAACACGATGGAGTACGTCAAGCGCGAACGCGACCTGCTCATCGACGGCGTCGGCGTCCCGGACGTGGCGACCCGGCTGGACGGCCGGCACGCGCTGATCGTCGTCCGCGGCTACCACTACCGCGAGGACATCGCGACCCTGCGCCCCTACATCCGGGAGTACCGGCCGGTGCTGATCGGGGTGGACGGCGGCGCGGACGCGCTGCTGGAGGCCGGCTACCGCCCCGACATGATCGTCGGGGACATGGACTCGGTGTCCGACGCCGCGCTCACCAGCGGCGCGGAGATCGTCGTGCACGCCTACCGGGACGGCCGCGCGCCCGGGCTGGCGCGGGTGGAGGAGCTCGGCCGCGAGGCCGTGGTGTTCCCCGCCGCCGCGACCAGCGAGGACATCGCCATGCTGCTGGCCGACGAGAAGGGCGCCACCCTGATCGTCGCGGTCGGCACGCACTACAACATGGTGGAGTTCTTCGACAAGGGCCGGGCCGGGATGTCCAGCACGTTCCTGACCCGGCTGCGCGTCGGCAGCAAGCTCGTGGACGCCAAGGGCGTCTCCCGCCTGTACCGCAGCCGCATCTCGGGCTGGTCCCTGCTCCTGCTCGTGCTGGTGGCGTTCATCGCCATGACCACCGCCGTGTTCATGTCGCCGGCCGGGGACGTCATCCGCCCCCTGCTGGCCGGCCGCTGGCACGCCTTCCTCTTCTGGCTGACCGGACTCTTCACGTGATCGACTTCCGCTACCACCTCGTCTCCATCGTCGCGATCTTCCTGGCGCTGGCGCTCGGCATCGTGCTGGGCTCCACGACCCTGTCGCAGTCGGTGACCAACCAGCTCAAGCAGGAGGCGAACCGGGCCACCCGGCGCTCCGAGGACCTGTACCACAAGCAGCAGAAGCAGGACGCCCAGCTCAAGGGCGAGGAGCAGTTCGCCGCCACCACCGGGCCGCAGTACGTCGCGAACCGGCTCAAGGGCCAGTCGCTGGTGCTGGTCGAGACGCCCGGCGCCGGCGAGGACGGCGTCTCGCAGGTCATCGACCTGGCGACCAAGGCCGGCGCGACCGTCACCGGGCGCGTCGCGATCCAGAAGAAGGCCCTCGACCCCGACCAGAGCCGCACCCTGGACGAGCTGGCCACCCAGCTGAAGCCCGCCGGCACCGAGTTCCCGGCCGGCGCGGACGCCTACGCCAAGGCGGGCACCGTGCTCGCCGGCGCGATCGTCACCAACGACCCGGCCAAGGCGGGACGCGAGGACGCGACCGGCGCCGGCGTCCTGACCGGCCTCCGCGAGGCGGGTTACGTGACCACCAGCGGGAAGCCCGGCCAGCATGCGACACTCGCGGTGGTGATCGCGCCCGCCACCCCGTACGGCCCGGACACCGCCGACGCCACCAAGGCCCTGGTCACGCTCACCGCGCAGCTCGACGCCGCCGACCGCGGCACGGTGCTGGGCGGTCCGAACACCGCCGCGCAGCAGGGCGGCCTGATCACCGCGCTGCGCGACGACTCGGGCGTGAGCAAGAAGGTGTCCTCGGTGGACGTGCTGGACACCGCGTCCGGGCAGGTGGTCGCGATCCTGGCCCTGCAGAACGAGCTGGGCGGCAAGTCCGGGCAGTACGGCGTCGGCCCGGGCGCGAACGGCGGGTACCTGCCGTCGCCGCCGCCCGCCGCCGGGAAGAACGGATGACCCCTCATGAGCACTGACCCAGCCCGGTCCCCGCGGCGCGCGCTGCGCCTGCTGGCGGGCGCCGCGCTCGGCGCGGCCGCGACCCGCGCCGCCTACACCGCGCTGACCCGCCGCCCGCCCGGTGTCGCCGGACGGTCCGGGAACGAGTTGTGGGACCGCACCAACCACCGCGGCGAGCCCGTGACGCTGCTGGAGGGCCCGGCGTTCGCCGCGGGCGCCGCGGCGGCCGGGCTGCTGGCGCCGGGCGTCCCCGGGCGGGTGCGCGCCGCCGCGCTGCTCGCCGGCGCGGGTTCGGGCGTCCTCGGCGGCTACGACGACCTGGCCGGCTCGGGGGCCTCGCGGGGCTTCAAGGGCCACCTGGCCGCGCTGGCCAAGGGCGAGGTCACCACGGGCGCGGTCAAGATCCTCGGCATCGGCGCGACCGGGCTCGCCGCCGCGGCGCTGGCTGGCTCGCCCGCCCGCACCCGCACCGGACGCGCCGCCGACACGCTCCTGAACGGCGCGATCGTCGCCGCGTCCGCGAACCTGATGAACCTGTTCGACCTGCGCCCGGGCCGCGCCATCAAGGTCGGCCTCCTCACCGGGACGCCGCTCGCCCTCACCTCGTCCGGTTCGGCCGTGGTCGCCGCGCCGCTCGGGGCCGCCCTCGCGCTGCTCCCCGAAGACCTGGGCGAGCGCGCGATGCTCGGCGACACCGGTGCGAACGCGCTCGGCGCGCTGCTCGGCCTCGCCGCGACCCGGCTGCCCCTCGGCCCGCGCCTGGCCGTCCTCGCCGGTCTGGTCGGCCTGAACGGCGCGAGCGAGTTCGTCAGCTTCACCAAGGTCATCGCGGGCAACCCGGTCCTGAACCGGCTCGACATGCTCGGCAGGCGGCCCCCGGAGCCCGTCCGGACGGCCTCCGAGCCCGTCCCGGCGACGCCTCCCGCCCCCGCCTAGCCCGCGCCGCCGCGCCCCTCCACTCCACTTCACCGACGCACTGGATCAGCCACCGCCCATGCCCGCCACCACTTCGTGCCCAGCCTCCTTTGCCGTTGCTTCCGGTGGTGCGGGGTGAGCCTGACCGGGCGGCGGAAGGTCGCCGCCGGGCTGGCCGGGGCGGCGGTGCTGATCGGGGTGCTGACCGTCCTGTCGCGGCTGGCCGGGTTCGCGCGGACGTTCGCGCAGTCGCAGGCGGTCGGGCCGACCTGCCTCGGGCAGGCGTACTCGACGTCCACGCAGTTCCCGAGCATCGTCTACGAGATCGTCGCGGGCGGGGCGCTGGCGAGCATGGTGGTGCCGGTGCTGGCGCGGCCCGCCGAGCGCGGCGACACCGAGCAGGTGCGGCGGATCGGGTCGGCGCTGCTGACCTGGGTGGTGCTGGCGATGGTGCCGCTGTCGGCGCTGCTCGCGGTTACCTCGCGTCCGGTGATGGAGCTGCTGGTCGGCGGCACCGGGGACGGCTGCGTGCGGTCCGACATCGTCCGGGTCGGCGGCGACATGCTCGCGATCATGGCGCCGCAGATGGTGATGTACGGGATCGCGGTGGTGCTGTACGGGCTGCTCCAGTCGCACCGGCGGTTCGTCGCCCCGGCGCTCGCGCCGCTGGTGTCGAGCGTGGTGGTGATCGTCGCGTACGTGGTGTTCGTCCCGCTGGGGCGGGGTCACCAGAACGACCTGTCGGGGCTGCCGCTCTCGGCCGAGCTGGTCCTCGCGATCGGGACGGCGATGGGCGGCGTGGCGATGGCCGCGACGGCGGGCGTCGCCGCGTGGCGGCTGAAGCTGGGGCTGCGGCCGTCGCTGCGGTTCCCGGACGGGGTGGCGCGGCGGGTCGTCCGGCTCGCGGTGGCGGGGCTCGCCACGGTCGCCGCGCAGCAGGTGTCGGCGCTGCTGGTCGTCCGGCTGAGCTACGAGGGGACGCGCGGCGCGCTGAACCTGTACCAGTACACGTGGGCGATCTACCTGCTGCCGTGGGCGATCCTGGCGGTGCCGATCGCGACCAGCGCGTTCCCGATGCTGTCGGCGCGGACGGACGAGGAGCACCGGGCCGAGTTCGACCGCATCACCGCGCAGACCACGCGCGCGGTCATCCTCGTCTCGTGCGCGGGCGCGGCCGTGCTGGCTGCCGTCGCGCTGCCCGCGTCGGCGGTGTTCACATGGAAGGTCGCCGCGTCCGATCCGCAGCAGCGGATCGTGATGGCGCGGGCCGTGCTGGCATTCGCGCCCGGCCTTGTCGGCTACGGCTTGGTCGCGCATCTCGGACGCGTTCTGTATGCCTGCCACCGGGGGCGCATGGGCGCGATCGCGACGGTGACGGGCTGGCTGGTCGTGATGGCCGTCGATGTCGTCCTGGTCGTCACGGTCGATCGGGCGTGGGTCGTGGCGGCGCTGGGGTTGGGCAACACGGTCGGGATGACGGTCGCGGGCGTCCTGCTGTTGGCGACGCTCGTGCGCGCGCGTGGGGCGGCTGCCTTGCACGGGGTGCCACGTGTTCTGCTTGCGGGTCTTGTCGGTGGGGGCGCGGGTGCGGCGGCCGGGTATGCGCTGTCGTCGTGGTTCGGCACCGGGCATCGGCTGATGGACGTGGGCGTCGGCGTGCTCGCCGCGCTGGTCGCGGTCGTGGTGTTCGTTGCGGTGGTGTTCGTGATCGACGGCCGGGATCTGCGGGCCGTCCTGAGCCGGAGGGTCGTGCGTAGTGGGGACTGAACGGTCCTGGGCGGGGGATGGCCAGGCCGGGTCGCGGGAGGGGCTGGCCGGGACGCGCGTGGCGCTGGTGCTGGGGACGAGCGCGGGCGGCGTCGGACGGCATGTCCGGTCCGTCGCGGCGGGCCTGGTGGAGCGCGGCGCCCGGGTCGCGGTGTTCGGCCCGGCGGCGACCGAGGAACTGTTCGGGTTCACTGGCGTCGGCGCACGGTTCGCTGAGGTGGACCTCGCCGACCGGCCGCGTCCGGTGAGCGACGCCCGTGCGGTGGCGCGGCTACGCGGGCTGCTCCGGGACGCCGATGTCGTCCACGCGCACGGTCTACGCGCGGGCGCGCTAGCCGTCGCCTCGTGCGCGCGCGTTGCGCCCGGCCCACTGCGTATGGGACGCGGCTCGACACCGATCGTCGTGACACTGCACAACGCCGTCATCGCAGGCGGACGCACCGCCGCCATCTACGGAGCGCTCGAACGCGTCGTCGCGCGCGGCGCCAGCGTCGTCCTAGGCGTTTCACCCGACCTTGAGGAGCGGATGCGGTCGCTGGGCGCGCGCCACGTCGGGCACGCTCTCGTCCCCGCGCCCGCGCGAGGGCCGCTACCGGGGCCGGAGGTGCGCGGACAGGTTCGCGCGGAGCTGGAGGTGGGGGAGCGGCCCCTGATCGTGACCGTCGCGCGTCTGGCCGACCAGAAGGGCCTGCCGACGCTGCTGGACGCGTCCGCCGGATGGGCCCGCCGCGCGGTGCCGCCGCTCGTGGCGATCGCCGGGGACGGTCCGCTGGAGGAGGCCCTGCGCGCCCGGATCGACGCCGAGAACCTGCCGGTGCGGCTGCTCGGCCGCCGCACGGACGTCCCGGAACTGTTCGCCGCCGCCGACGTCGCCGTGGTGCCGAGCGTGTGGGAGGGGCAGCCGCTGGTCGTCCAGGAGATCCTGCGGGCGGGGCGTCCGCTCGTCGCGACCCGCGTCGGCGGCGTCCCGGGCATGGTCGACGACGCCGCCCTGCTCGTCCCCCCGGACGACGCGACGGCGCTGGAGAAGGCGGTCGGCCGCGTCCTGGACGACTCGGCGCTCGCGGTGCGCCTGGGCGCGGCGGCGGCCCAGCGCGCGACCGCGCTGCCGACCGAGAACGACGCGGTGGCACAACTTTCCGAACTTTACGAGGATCTCGCGCGTCCATAGTCTTCGGGGATTCCTTGCGCGAGGGCTACGGGAATGTGCCGCCCCTGATGTACGGTTGGTACCAGGTGGAGGGGAGTATCCCTGCGCGCGGTTCCCGTCAGTACGGGCGGTCGGTATCGTCCCGGGTTCCGCGGTCCGGCACTTTCGGTGCCCGGCGGGAGAGACCTCCGGCAGTTTCGCATGCCGGAGGAATCCTGAAATGCACGTCTCCCCGTGGGTCTGGGCACTCACACTCGTCGGCCTCGTGGCGGTCATCGCCGTCGACCTGTTCGTGATCAACCGGGACGACACCAAGGAGTTCACGACGCGCCGGGCCGCGTTCTGGTCCTGCGTCTACATCGGGCTCGCCGTCCTGTTCGGCTTCGGCGTCTGGGCCTTCTCCGGCGGGACGTACGCGGCGCAGTACTTCGGCGGGTTCGTCACCGAGAAGAGCCTGAGCGTCGACAACCTCTTCGTCTTCATGGTCATCCTCAGCCGGTTCGCGGTGCCGAGGCACGCCCAGCACACCGTCCTGATGGCAGGGATCGTCATCGCGCTGGTGCTGCGCGGCATCTTCATCGCGGTCGGCGCGGCCGCGATCGCCCAGTTCACCTGGGTCTTCTTCATCTTCGGCGGGTTCCTGATCTGGACCGCCTGGGGCCTGGCCCGGGAGAAGGACGAGGAGGCCGAGTTCAAGGAGAACGCGCTGCTGCGCTGGTTCCGCCGGGTCGTCCCCGTCCGCGACGAGTACGCCGGGAACCGGATGCTGGTGCGCAGCGGCGGCCGCTGGACCGTCACCCCGCTCATGGTCGTCATGGTCGCCATCGGCAGCACCGACGTGCTGTTCGCGCTCGACTCCATCCCCGCGATCTTCGGCCTCACCGCCGAGCCGTACCTGGTCTTCACCGCCAACGCGTTCGCGCTGATGGGCCTCGTCCAGCTGTACTTCCTGCTGGAGGGCCTCGCGACGCGGCTGGTGTACCTCGGCAAGGGGCTGGCGTTCATCCTCGGGTTCATCGGCGTCAAGCTCGTCCTGCACGCCCTGCACGAGTACGGTGCCGACTGGGCCCCGGACGTCCCGATCTGGCTGTCCCTGTCGGTGATCGTCGGGACGCTCGCCGCGGTCACCGTGGCGAGCCTGGTCGCGCAGCGCCGCCAGGACGCCCGCGAGGCCGCGGATTCGGCGGGTTCGGGCGCGGCGGATGCCGGTGCGCCGGTGGAGTCCGGCAACGGGTGAGAGTAGGGTCACAGCCGCCAAACAACAGAACTCCGTTCTAGAATCGGAGTCAATCTGCGGTCTGAGGAAAAGGTGACGCATGGCCATCGGGTTGACCGAAGAACATGAGGCCCTCGCCGAGTCGGTACGCGGCTTCGCCGAGCGGTACATCACCGAGGGCGTGCTGCGGGCGGCCCTGGAGGCGGACGCGGAGACCCGGCCGCCGTTCTGGTCGGCCCTCGCCGAGCAGGGGCTGCTCGGCCTGCACCTGCCGGAGGAGCAGGGCGGGCAGGGCTACGGCCTGCTGGAGCTCGCGGTGGTCCTGGAGGAGCTCGGCCGCGCCGCCGCGCCCGGACCGTTCCTGCCGACCGTCCTGGCCAGTTCGGTGATCGCGGCGTCCAGCAACGCCAAGGTCCGCGCCGAGCTGCTGCCCGGCCTCGCGGACGGCTCGGTCACCGCGGCCGTCGCGCTGGGCGGGAACCTGTCCGCCGTCCGCGACGGCGACGCCCTGAAGGTCACCGGATCGGCCGACACGGTGCTCGGCGCGTCCCTCGCCGACGTGATCGTGCTGCCCGCCGGGGACGAGTGGGTCGCGGTCGACGCCGCCGCCCTGACCGTCACGCCGGTCGAGTCGCTGGACAAGGTCCGGCGAGTCGCCAAGGTCGAGGCGGACGGCGTGCAGGTCGACGCCGACCGCGTCCTGGACGGCGTGACCGAGCGCCGCGTCGCCGACCTCGCCGCCGCGCTGTTCGGCGCGGAGGCCGCCGGCCTGTCCGGCTGGCTGGTCGACACCGCGGCCGACTACGCCAAGGTCCGCGAGCAGTTCGGCCGTCCGATCGGGCAGTTCCAGGGCGTCAAGCACAAGGCCGCCCGGATGCTGATCGCCGCCGAGCAGGCCCGCGCCGCCGCCTGGGACGCCGCCCGCGCGCTGGACGAGGGCACCGGCGAAGCGGCGTTCGCGGCCGCCGTGTCCGCCGTGATCGCGGCCGACGCGGGCGTGAGGACGGCCCGCGACGCCATCCAGATCCTCGGCGGTATCGGGTTCACCTGGGAGCACAACGCGCACGTCTACCTGCGCCGCGCCCTGACCCTGCGGGCGCTGCTCGGCTCGTCCAAGCAGTGGGCCTCGCGCGTCGCCGAGCTGGCGCTGGCCGGCGGCCGCCGCGAGGTCGAGCTCGAACTGTCCGACGACACCGAGCCGCTGCGCGAGCGGATCCGCGCCGAGATCGCCGAACTGGCCGCGATCGAGGACAAGGGCGAGCGCAACCGCCGGATGGGCGACGACGGCTGGACCGTCCCGCACTTCCCCGAGCCGTGGGGGCGCGGCGCCGGGCCGATCGAGCAGATCCTCATCCAGCAGGAGCTGAAGGCCGCCAAGGTCAAGGCCCCGAACCTGGTCATCGGCGCCTGGCTGGTGCCCTCGCTCGTCCGCTACGGCACCGAGGAGCAGAAGGAGCGCTTCCTGCGCCCGACGCTGCGCGGCGACCTGGTGTGGTGCCAGCTGTTCTCCGAGCCGGGCGCGGGCTCCGACCTCGCCTCGCTGTCGATGAAGGCCGAGCGCGTCGAGGGCGGCTTCCGCCTCACCGGGCAGAAGATCTGGACGTCGGTCGCGCAGTTCGCGCAGTGGGGCTTCTGCATCGCCCGCACGAACCCGGACGCGCCCAAGCACGACGGCATCACCTACTTCCTGGTCGACATGAAGGCCGAGGGCGTGGACGTCCGGCCGCTGCGCGAGCTGACCGGCGAGGCGATCTTCAACGAGGTGTTCCTGGACGAGGTGTTCGTCCCGGACGACTGCGTGGTCGGCGAGGTGGACCAGGGCTGGCAGGTCGCCCGCAACACCCTGTCCAACGAGCGGGTGTCGCTGTCGACCGGCGGCGGCCTCGGCATGGGCGTGCCGGAGCTGCTCGACTTCTTCAAGGGCAAGGAGCTGGACGCCGTCGCGACGGCCGAGGTCGGCGCGCTCGTCGCGCAGGGCCAGTCCATCGACCTGCTCGGGCTGCGCACGACCCTCAAGCAGCTGAACGGCGTGGAGCCGGGCGCGGAGTCCAGCGTCCGCAAGCTGCTCGGCGTCCAGTTCAACCAGGAGGTCGCCGACTACTGCTGGGGCTCGCAGGGCGCGACGGCCGCCACCGAGGTGCCGCTCACCGAGGCCGGCATCGTCGCCCGGGCCATGCTGTTCAGCCGCGCGATGACGATCTACGGCGGCACCACCGAGGTGCAGCTGAACATCATCGGCGAGCGGCTGCTCGGCCTGCCGCGCGACCCCGAGCCCGGCAAGTGACCTCTCGTTCGTCCTAGCCGGATCGTTCGTCCTCGTCGGATGCGCCGTCCCCGGAGGTCAGTCGCGCCGGGGGCGGTGCATGTACGACACGTTCAGGACGACCAGGGCCAGCCAGACCAGCGTCACCGCGCCGGGACCGCCCATCGACACGCTGATCGCGGTGAGCGGGACCGAGATCACCAGGCTGACGATCAGCAGGGTGAGCGAGTGGTCGCGTCCGGTCCGGCGGGCGCGGGGGAGCGGCCGCGGCGCCGGGGCGGGGAGCGGCGCGGCGCCCTGGCGGGCCGCGAGGTGCTCCTCGAAGCGCGCCGCGATCACGTCGGCGAACGCCGCGTCGTAGTCGGGCCCGAGCTCGCGGCGGGCGGCGAGACCGGCGGCGAGGTCGTCACGTGGAAGGGTCATGGTCCTGTTGTAGGACGGGCCCTCCCGGGCCGTCCTCACCCCGGCGGGCGATCCCTCGGCTGGCTCCTCCGGGTGAGGACCGCCACCGGGGTCTACCCGCCGGTAAACTGCCGGTTCCGTCCCCCAGAGATCATCCGGAGGTCCAGGTGAGCAAGCGGACACGCGCCGTGTCGCGGCTCGGCCGCGCCGCGCTCGTCGCGGCCCTCGGCATCGGCGTCCTCGGCGGCTGCGGAGGCGGCGGCGGCGACAAGGCGAAGAGCGCGGGGGACAACGCGCCCGTCAAGCTCGCGCCGCTGCCCAAGGTCGACCCCGCCGACGTGAAGGCCCTGGTCGGACGCTGGGACGGCGCGGGCAAGGACTACTTCCAGTTCAAGACCGACGGCTCCGGCGTCTGGAGGAAGGACGGCCAGACCCTCTGGAGCGGCCTCGCCATCCCGGACGAGAAGGGCAAACTGCGCTTCCGCTTCTCCTGGCAGGGCGGCGACCCCAAGAGCGGCAACTACTGGGGCGCGACCGTCAGCGACGACGGCGGCAAGATGACGTTCTCGGGCACTGGGCAGACCTACACCAAGGCGTCCGGCGGCAAGAGCGGTGACGACAAGTCGCCCAGCGACGGCAAGTCGCCCAGCGGAAAGCCCGGCGACGGCAAATCGCCGAGCGGCAAGCCGACCTCCCCGAAAGGCCACTGAATGACGGTCCACGCCCTGTTCGCCTCACCTGACGACGTCGCGGCGCGGCTCGCCGAGGGCGGCTACCTCACCGACGAGGCCATCGCGACCACGGTGTTCCTGGCGCAGGCGCTAGGGAAGCCGCTCCTGGTCGAGGGGCCCGCCGGGGTCGGCAAGACCGAGCTGGCCAAGGCCGTCGCGCGCGCGTGCGAGGCGGAGCTCATCCGCCTCCAGTGCTACGAAGGGCTGGACGAGGCACGCGCGCTCTACGAGTTCAACTACAAGAAGCAGCTCCTCGCCATCCAGGCCGCGCCGTCCGACCGGGGCTGGCAGGAGACTCACGACGACATCTTCTCCGAGGACTTCCTGCTGGAGCGGCCGCTGCTCGCCGCGATCCGGCGCACCGGGCCGACCGTCCTGCTGATCGACGAGGCCGACAAGGCGGACGTCGAGATGGAGGGCATGCTGCTGGAGGTCCTGTCGGACTTCCAGGTCACGATCCCGGAGCTGGGCACGGTCGCGGCGACGCGGCGGCCGTTCGTCCTCATCACCTCCAACGCGGCGCGCGAGCTGTCGGAGGCGCTCAAGCGCCGCTGCCTCTACCTGCACCTGGACTACCCGGCCGCCGACCGGGAACGTGACATCGTCCTCGCCCAGGTCCCGGGGATCGAGGCCGAACTCGCCGCCCAGCTCGTCCGGACGGTCGGGACGCTGCGCGCGCTGGAGGTCAAGAAGGCGCCGTCCATCGCCGAGACGGTCGACTGGGCGCGCACCCTGCTCGCCCTCGGCCTGGACGACCTGGACGAATCCGCCGTCGACCGGACGCTCGGGGTCGTCCTCAAGCACGTCTCCGACCAGGAGCGCGCCCGCAAGGAACTGGGCCTGAAGAGCTGACATGGCTCTTTTCCTTGAGCTGAAGGCCTGACATGGCGTCGCTGATCGACCGGCATACGGCGTTCGTCGCGGCGCTGCGCGAGGCCGGCTTGCCGGTGTCGGTCGCTGAGGGCCTGGACGCCGTCCGCGCCCTCCAGACCGTGGACCTCCTGGACCGCGAGTCCTTGCGCGCGGCCTACGCCGCGACCGTGGTGAAGCGTCCGACGCACCGTCCGGTCTTCGACACCCTTTTCGACCTCTGGTACCCCGCCGCCTTGGGAGACGGCTCGGTGCCGGCGTCCGAGCGTCCCGCGCGCACGAGGGGCGAGGACGGACGCCCTCTGCCGCCACCCCTCGACCCGGCCGTCCAGGAACGCCGCCAAGCGCTCTTCGACCTGCTCCTCAACGGGGACGACGCGGGCCTGCGGCAGTTCGCGCGCAGCGCCGTCGCCGAATACGGCCAGGCCGAAGGCCAGCAATCGTGGTTCGCCTCGGGTGTCACGCGGGCCCTGTCGCCCGAGACCCTGATGGCGAACCTCCTCAACGCCGTCCTGAACGGGCAGGAAGGCGGCGGCATGGCCGAACGCGTCGCCCGCCGCACCTTCGACGAGCGCATCTCCCGCTTCCAGGACCTGGTCGCCACCGAGGTCCGCCGCCGCATCGCCGAGGACACCGGCGTCGAGCGCACCGCCCGCATCTCGACGCGTCCGCCGATCGAGCACCTCGACTTCAACCGCGCGAGCCGCGTCGAGATGGCCGCGCTGCGCCGCGAGGTCTACCCGCTGGCCCGGCGGCTCGCGACCCGGCTCGTCCAGAAGCAGCGGGCCGGCAACCGCGGGCGGCTGGACTTCCGCCGGACCGTCCGCGCCTCCCTGGCCACCGGCGGCGTCCCGCTGACCACCCGCTACCGTCCGCGCCGCCCGCACAAGCCCGAGCTGGTCATCCTCTGCGACGCCAGCGACTCGGTGTCGGCCTTCGCGCACTTCACGCTCCTGCTGACCTTCGCGCTCCGCGAGCAGTTCACCAAGGTCCGCGCCTTCGCCTTCATCGACGGCACCGACGAGATCACCAAGTACTTCGCCCCCGGCAGCGACGTCGCCGACGCCATGACCCGCATGGCCGCCGAGGCGAACCTCGTCTGGATCACCGGCCGCTCCAACTACGGCAACGCCATCAAGGTCTTCGCGGACAGGTACGGCGACGCGGTCACCTCCAAGACGTCCCTGCTCGTCCTGGGCGACGCCCGCTCCAACTACGGCGACCTGTCCCTGCCCATCCTGGAGACCCTCGTGGACCGGGCCCGGCACGCCTACTGGCTCAACCCCGAGCCCCGCGCCCAGTGGGACACCGGCGACTCCGCCGCGTCCCGGTATGCCGCACTCGTCCCGATGTTCGAGTGCCGCAACCTCACGCAGCTCGCGAGTTTCATCGAGGAACTGGCGTAACGCTGCAACCTCCGGTCGGCCTGGGGCGTGTATCCCGCGAGAGCCGACGGAAGGAGGGGAAGTGGCGAAGGACGACGCGAGTTTCGCCGAGTTCTACCGGGGTGCGTACCCGAGCCTGGTGGCCGAGCTGTACGCCTGCACCGGCGACCGGCCGGACGCCCAGGAGGTCGCACAAGAAGCCTTCATGCGCGCATGGTCCCAGTGGGGGCGCGTGCGCGATCTCGACCACCCGCGCGCCTGGGTGGCGCGCGTCGCCTACCGGCTGGCCGCCAGCCGATGGCGCCGCACCGCCATAGCCTTACGCGCCCTGCGCCGCCACGGCCCCCCGCCGGACGTCCCGCCACCGGACGGAGCGTCCGTCTACCTGGTCTCCGCCCTGGCCAAGCTCCCCGAGCCCCAGCGCCGGGCCCTCGTCATGCACCACATGGGCGGCTACACCATCAGCGAGATCGCGGCGGTGGAAGGCGTCGCCAACGGCACCGTGAAGGCCCGCCTCTCCCGCGGCCGCACCCGCCTGGCCGCCCTACTGGACGACTCACCGTCGCACCCTGCCGAGCCAAAGGAGGCCCGCAGTGTCTGACCCAACCCCCACCCCGCCCCACCCCAACACAGACGGCCCCGCCCCGGACCGCCCCGCCCCGGACCGCCCCACCCCGGACCGCCCCACCCCGGACCGCCCCGACCCGGATCGCCCCGCCTCGGAAGCCCCCGGCGGGCGACGCCCCGGCCTGAACCGCCCCGAGGCGCGCCGCTCCGCCCCTGACCGCCCCAGTGAGGTCGGCCCCGACACAGGCGGCTCCGACTCGGATCGCTCCGCCCCGGAAGCCCCCGGCGGGCGACGCCACGTCCTGGACGGCCCCGAGGCGCGCCGCTCCGCCCCCAGCCGCCCTGAGACGGACGGCTCGGACCCAGATCGCCCTGCCCCGGAGGGTCCTGGCGAGCGACGCCCCGCCCCGAGCCGCCCCGCCCCGAGCCGCCCCGACACGGACAGCCCCGCCACGGAAGGCCCCACTGCGGAAGGCCCCGGCGGGCGACGCCCCGGCCTGAACCACCGCGCCACGGACGGCCCCGACCTGGACCGCCCCGACCCGAGCCGCTCCGACCTGGATCGCCCCGGCCCCCCGGATCGCCCCGCCCCGGAGGGCCCCGAGGGGCGACGCTCGGGCCTGAACCGCCCCGAGATACGCCGCTCCGGCCCGGGCCGACCCGGCGTGGACGGCCCCGGCCTGGCCCGCCCGGACGGGCGACGCTCTGACCTGGACAGACCGGGCCCGGACGCCCCTGACGCGGACGGTCTCGACCTGAGCCATTCCGACCTCGGCGGGCTCGACGGGCTCGACGTGGGCGGCTCCGACGGGCGAGGCTTCGACTTGGACGGTCTCGCCTCGGGCCGCTCCAGCGTGAGCTGGCCCCAGCTCGACCCGGGCTGCAGCGGCTCAGGGAGCGGCAGCCTGGGCCATGCGGACGGGCCCCCGTCCGGCGCCTTCGAGTTCGACGCCGTCTTCCGTGACGTGGACGTCGATCTCGACGCCGCCTTCGCCGCCCTGCACCGCGACATCGCGGGCGCGACGCTCGCGCCGGCGGCGTCCGAGATCGTCCACCGAGCCCGCCGCCGCACCCGCATCCGCGCGGCCAGCGTCACCGTCGCGCTTGCCGTCGCCCTGACGATGTCCCTGGGCACCTGGGCCACGGCCGACCTTGCCCATCCACCTGACCATCCGACCTCCGTGGCCCCGGGCGTCCGGCCCCTGACCGCAGCCGACCTCTCGCCTCAACAGGGCGCGGCCGACCTACAGCGCGACTGGGCGATGAGCGCTCAACCCCAGCCGTCCGTCCCAGGTTGCGGTGGAGCAGGGCCCGACTTCAGGGACACCGTCCAGCACCTCACGATGACCTACAAGCATCGTCACCTGGGGCCAGACGGCCGCGGCGAAATCCGTCAATCCCAGTACTTCGTCTTCCCCACCGCTCGGGCTGCTCGCCAAGCAATGGCCGTCCTCGCCACCCGTGCGCAAGCCTGCGGTCCCGAACTCCGGCTGTCCCGCCCGAAGTCCGGCGAGGAAGCGCTCTCCCTGAGCCTGCTCCAACACCCCACGGACGGCCCGGTGGAATATCGCGCAGCAGTCGTCCGCCAGGGCCCGGCAGTCCTGGTTTTCTCCGACTACCGAAAGGCTGTGACGACCCTGGACCTGGCTCTCGTCGACGAACCCGCCCGAGCAGCCGCCACCCACATCAGCACCCTGGGATACCGATCATGAAGCGAGCCCCTCCGCCACCACAGAATGGGCCAAGACCTCAGTCCCTCGGCCAGGCGCCTCGGCCAAGCGACTCCACCTGACAGCTCGCTCAGCACGCCACGTCCCGCATGGCTCGCCTCTCGGATGGCTCGCCCAGGACGGCTCATCCCGGACAGCTGGCTAAGTACGGCTCGGTTTGAGCGGCTCGGCCTGGGCGGCCCGTTGTGCACGGCGCGGCCTGGTCGGCTTGGCCCAGGCGGCTCGCCCCGGACAGCTCACTCGGCACGGCTCGTCCTGGACGGGTGGCTAGGGGTTGCTCGTCCGCGGCTCGACCCGAACGTCTAGGCCTGGTCGGCCAGTCGCGTGCGGCTTGGCCTGGTCGGCTCGGCCCGGGTGGCTCGTCCCGGACGGGGCGTACCGGTGGGCTGGCTGGGGACGGCTCGCTCAGCACGCACCGTCCCGCATGCCTCGCCGCTCGGATGGTCTTGCCCTCGCACCCCTGCGCGAGGAGGCCATGCGGGTGGTCCCGAGCGGCCAGGACGGGGACGGCTCGACCCGGACGGCTGGTTAAGGACGCCTGGCTCAACATGCCCCGCCCCGCATGCTTCGCCTTTCGGATGGCTTGCCCCTCGCGCCCCAGACGAGGGGGCCGTCCGGGTGGTCCAGAGCGGGCAGCACGGGACGGCTCGACCCCGACGGCTGGCTTGGAGGGCTCGCTCAGCATGCCCCATCCGCATGCCTCGCCTTTCGGATGGCTTGCCCCTTGCACCGCTGCGCGAGGAGGTCGTCCGGCTGGTCTAGGGCAGCACGGCTTGACCTGGAACGCCCATCGCGCGCGGCTCGGCCTGGGAGGCCGGTCGCGTGTGGCTTGGCCTGGTCGGCTTGGCCCAGGTGCCTCGTCCCGGTCGGCTCGGCTTGAGCGGCTCGGACGTGGCGGCTCGGACTGGGGGCCAGTCGCGGGCGGCTTGGCTCGGGCTGGGGGCTTGGTCGGGCGGGTTGATGGCGGGTGGCTCGTGCTCGATCAGTGCGTGCCGATGACCTGGGTCGGCCAGCCCATGAGCCGGGTGGCCTGCTGGTGGCCTGGGGCGTGGATGCCGCTGTCTTGATGAGCGGGGAAGGGGTGGGCTTGGTCAGCGGGCGGCGGGGGCTGGGGTGGTGCCTGCGGAGGTGCTGGTGATGGACGTGGACGTGGTCGGAGTGGCGCTGTTGGCGGCGCGGCGGCTCAGGGGGATGGCCGCGAGGGCGCCCGCCGCGCACAGGATGGCGGAGACGATGAGAGAGAGGTTCAGGCCGTGGGTGACGGCGTGAGGCGTGGTGCCGGAGCTGGTGTTGATGGCGAAGACCATCGCGACACCCAGGGCGGCGCCGGTGTAGCGGGCCGTGTTGTTGGCGCCCGAGCCCATGCCGGCGCGCTGCGGCGGGACGCTGTCGACGGCCAGGCGGGCGAGCATCGCGTTGGCAAGGCCGCTGCCGACCCCGGCGATCACGAGGCCCGGGATGAGGCGCGTCCAGGACGTCCCGGGGCTGAGGCCCAGCATGGCGAGTTCGCCGACCGCGCTGAGGGCCAGGCCGGCGCCGAGCAGGACGCCCGAGGGCCAGCGCGCGGGGAGGCGCCGGGCCTGGAGGGCGGCGACGTAGGAGAGCCCGGACCAGATGCCGAGGACGAAGGACGCGGCGAGCGGCGAGAGGCGCAGCGCACTGACCATGATCGTGACGAGGTTGCTCATCAGGCCGATGACGGCGAGGCCGGTGACCAGCGCACCGCCGATGGAGAGCAGGAACGCCGGACGGCGGAACAGGCCCAGGTCGAGCATGGGGGAGGTGCGGCGGGCCTCCACGGCGACGAACGCGATCAGCAGCACGATCGCGGCGGCCAGCAGGGCCAGGACGGTCGGACGCGTCCAGCCGGTGCGTCCCAGGGTGACGGCGGAGAGCAGCGCGGAGACGCCTCCGACCATGGTGATCAGCCCGGGGATGTCCAGGCCGCGGCGCAGTTCGGCGCGGGACTCGGGCAGCGCGCGGGAGGCGGCGGTGAGGGCCAGGGACGCCACGACCGTGACCCAGTACCAGAGCCGCCAGTCGACCAGCTGGGTGAGCCAGGCGGCGGCGATCGGCCCGAGCGCGATGCCGAGGCCGAGCATCGCGCCCCAGATCCCGGCGGCGCGGGCCCGGGCGTGCCCGGTGAAGGTGTGGCCGATGATCCCGAGGCCGGTGGCGAGCAGGGCCGCCGTCGCGACGCCCTGGACGATCCGTCCGGCCACGAAGGCGGCCGAGTTCGGCGCGAGCGCGCAGCCGATGCTGGACAGGGCCAGCAGGGCACCGCCGAGCGCGAACACGCGGCGGCGTCCGTGGTCGTCCGCGAGCGCGCCGACCACCAGCAGGGCGGCGGCGAGACCGAGGCTGATCGAGCTCATCACCCAGATCCGCGCGGTGGTCCCGGCGTGCAGCCCGTCCGCGGTGTCGGTGAGCGTCGCGATCGGCGCGGTGTAGTTCATCAGGCCCAGCAGCGTCGCCGCGCCTGGCAGGGCCAGTGCCGCCGTCGCGCCCGGCGGACGGGCCTCGTGGCGGGAGCCGTGGGGCGCCTGCGTCGTCATGCGGCCTCCAAGTTCAATGAACGAACCATTCCGCCGGTGACTCTAACACGCCGAAGTTCGTTCATTGAACCTGCGAGGAGGTATCCTGCACGGCATGGCACTCGGGAAGGACTACACCGGGCAGGACTGCACCCTGGCCCGGGCGCTGGAGGTGGTCGGCGAGCGCTGGACGCTGCTGATCGTCCGCGACGCCTTCTACGGCGTCCGCAGGTTCAGCGACTTCCTCGTCCACCTGGACATGCCCCGCGCCGTCCTGTCGGCGCGCCTGTCCACGCTGGTCGAGCACGGCGTCCTGGCGAAGGAGGGGCACGAGTACGTGCTCACCGAAGCCGGCCTCTCGCTCTGGCCCGTCGTCCACGGCCTCGCCTGCTGGGGCGAGCAGAACTTCGGCGAGCTCGGCCCCCACCGGCTGTTCGTCCACGCGGACTGCGGCACCCGCATCGCCCCGGACGGCACCTGCCCGACCTGCGGCGGCGCCCCCGTCCGCCCCGCCGACCTGGAGATCCACCCCGGCCCCTCCGCCGGCCTCCGCGACGACGCCGTAAGCAAAGCCCTCCGTACCCCCCACCGCATGCTGACCCCCATAGAAACCTGACCCTCCCCGCTCATCCCCTCCCCAAGACCACCCCGCCCCCCGGCCACCCCTCCCACGCCCGAACCCCCGCGCCCCCCCGGGCGACTACCCCTCCCCACCCAGGCAGGCGAGCGCCCCAGCCAGGTAGGCGAGTGTCCCAGCCAGGTAGGTGAGCGCCCCAACCAGGTAGGCGGGTGCCCCCAGCCAGGCGGGCGAGTGCCCCAGCCAGGTAGGTGAGCGCCCCAACCAGGCGGGCGAGTGCCCCCGGCCAGGCGGGCGAGTGCCCCCAGCTAGGCGGGCGAGTGCCCGCAGCTAGGTAGGCGGGCGCCCCAATCGGGTAGGCGAGCGCCCCAACCAGGCGGGCGAGTCCCCCCGCCAGGCGGGCGGGCGCGCCCGGCCGGGTAGGCGAGCGCCCCAGGCGGGCGGGCGCGCCCCAGCCAGGCGGGCGGGGGCCCCGGCCAGGTGGGCGGGTGCGCCCGGCCAGGTGGGCGGGGGCGCTCAGACAGGCGGGCGCGCCTCGTTGCTAGAGCCGTGACCGTTATGGTTCACCGCGTTGAGAGGGAGGGCCTCGGTGTTCGTTGAGATCGTCTTCGTGGGCCTGCCGATCGATCGTGACGAGGTGGAGGAGGCCCTGGAGGTTGAGTTCGGGCTCGACGGCGAGGTCACGGGCGCGGGGAGCGGCATGGGTCGCTGCCATCTTGACCTTGAGATCGCAGACGGCTCGGACGCGAGTGCGGCACTGGAGCGGTTGAGTGCGGTGCTGTCCGAGCTGGGGGTCGCGGACTGCGCGAGCCTGAACGTCAGTGAGTGATCAAGCCGCGATGCGCGCCCGTCCGTCCCAGCGGATGCCCTCTCACCACGGACGCGGTCGCGTTCACGGCGTTCGGCTGCCAGGACGTCCCGGTGGCGGGCGGGCTCGCTGGCGGTAGTGAACGGTCGGGGTCCGAACGCCATGTTGGGCTGGCCAAGGCGAACAGCCGGGGGTTCGGAGTGTGGCCTTGGGCCGGAGCCGGGCTTCTTGGCTGCGTTGGCGTGCCCGTGCCCGTGCCCAGCTCGCGTGGCGAACGGTCGAGGGGGCAGCGTGTAGGCGGCGGGTTGGGTTAAGTGCCTAGGGCTCGGGCTATGAGGTCGGCTACGGCGTCGGGGTCGACGTGGTGGCCGCTTAGCTGGGCCAGGTGTTCCTGGTAGAGGAGGACGGCTGCGAAGGTGGCGGCGGCGACCTCCAGGCGGGCCTGGTCGCCGCGGGCGCCGGGGAGGGCGAGTTCGAGGGCCAGGCGGGCGCGCCTGACGACCTCGCCGTTCAGGAGGCGGAGGCGTTCGCGGACGGTCGTGTGCGTGTCGGCCTCGCGGAAGAGGATGCGGCGCATCGAGGGGGAGGCGTGCAGCGGGAAGCCGTGTGCCAGCCGGGCCAGGGTGCCCGCCGGGTCGCCCGGAACGGCTCCGAGCGCGGCCGTGTCGGCGGTCTGCTCGATCCGGGTGCGCTCGGCGACCAGGGTGACCAGGACGTCCATCTTCTGCGGAAAGTAATGGAACACCAGCCCTTTGGGTACCTCGGCGTTCCGCGCGATCCGCGCCGTGGACGTCCCCTCGTACCCGCTCTCCGCGAACAGCCTCTCGGCCGCGTCCAGAATCCGCGTCCGTGCGTCAGGCCCGGGCCTCCCACCCGAGCCGCCGAGCCCCGCCCCGCCAGAGGCAGGGACTTCGGGAGAGCGAGGCGGTGCGCCGGTCGCGGGGGGAGGTGTGCGGGCGGGGGGCCTGGCGGGGGGTGTTCGCGTCATGGTGGGCCTCCCCTGCGGGCGGCCCCCGCCGGTGGTCAGTGTTTTGCGGTGCGGGCGCGGTAGGCGACCCACAGGCCGACGATAGTCGCGGCGCCGCCTGCGATCCATGCCGTCCAGGCGGCGGGGTGGTGGGCGTCGTACTGCCAGGCCCAGGGGGAGATGAAGATCAGGAGGGCGAACGCCGTGGTGGTCCAGGCGGTGGCGCCGACCGAGCCGAGGAGCGGGTACAGGCCCGCGACCATGAGCAGGGCGCCGAGGACCATGAGCGGCAGGCGGCCGTAGCCGTCGGTCCACAGGTCGGGGGCGACGAGCGCGGCCAGTCCGGCGGCGAACGCGACGGCGTCCTCCCATGCCGGCTTGCCCATGAGGAACCTCCGGGGAGATGGGCGGTGTGTCCGGACTGAAGGGATGCCCTGACTGACCGACCGGTCAACCCGGCGCGAACGCCATACCGCTGTGTCCGGATTGTCATATTTCCATGGCGGACAGTGAGGGACGACTGTGATGTACGGAACACCTGGGACGACCGGATACGCTCCACCTTCGTGGGGAGCGATGCGGTGGACGAGGGCGCGGGACGGCGTGCCCGCGCGCCCATCGGCGTCCTCCGGCGGCTGATCGACGGCTGGCCCGAGGACTCCCGCCCGCAGATCGCCCGCCGGGCCCGCGTCCTGGTGACCCTCGCCACCGGCCTCGCCAACCTCGGCGGCGCGCTGGTGGTGCTGGTGTTCACGCTGATCGTTCCCAATCCGGGCGGCCAGTCGCCGCACCGGATGCAGGCCGTCAACGTCTGGGTGTTCACCGCCTACGTGGTGCTCGCCGTGCCGGTCGGGCTGCTGCTCGGCGAGCGGTTCTTCCGGCGCGTCCGCCGCCTGGTGGACAAGCACGAGGAGCCGGACCGGCGCGAGCGCGCCCTGCTGCTGTACGGGCCGCTGCGGCTGATGGCCGTCCACCTCACGCTCTGGGCGGTCGGGACGGTCGGCTGGGTGCTTATCAACCTGCCGTTCTCCGCGCTGGTCGCGGTCAAGCTCGGCCTGACGAGCCTGCTCGGCGGGCTCACCACCTGCACGATCGTCTACCTGCTCGCCGAGCGGCTGCTGCGCCGCTCGGTGACCACCGCGCTGCGCGCCGGGACGCCGCGCCGCACCGGGCTGCCCGGCGTCGTCGCGCGTTCCGTGCTGGCCTGGGCGCTCGGCACCGCGGTGCCGATCCTCGGGCTGATCGTCCTCGCGGTCGGCTCGTTCGTGCTGAACCGGGTCACCGTGCACTCGTTCGCGGTCGCGGTGCTCGCGCTCGGCGGGACGGCCCTGGTCGTCGGGCTCGGCGTCACCTACGGCGCGGCGCGCGCGATCGCCGACCCGGTCGAGTCGGTGCGGCTCGGCCTGGCCCGCATCCGGGGCGGTGACCTGGACGTCGAGGTCCCCGTCTACGACGCCAGCGAGGTCGGCCTGCTGCAGGCCGGGTTCAACCACATGGCGGCCGGGCTGCGCGAGCACGAGCGGCTCCAGGACCTGTTCGGACGCCAGGTCGGCGAGGACGCGGCGCGCGTCGCGCTGGAGCACGGCGTGGACCTCGGCGGTGAGATGCGCGAGGTCGCGGTGCTGTTCGTGGACGTCATCGGGTCCACCCGGCTCGCCGCCGAGCGCCCGCCGACCGAGGTCGTCGCGCTGCTGAACGACTTCTTCGCCGTCGTCGTCGAGGTGGTCGGACGGCACGGCGGCTGGATCAACAAGTTCGAGGGCGACGCCGCGCTGGCGATCTTCGGCGCGCCGCTGGACCTGCCCGGCGCCGCGGGCCGCGCGCTCGCCGCCGGACGCGAGCTGGCCGCCCGGCTCCAGGACGAGGTCCCCGGCCTGTCGGCGGCCGTCGGCGTCTCCGCGGGCGAGGCCGTCGCCGGACACATCGGAGCCGAGGAGCGCTTCGAGTACACCGTGATCGGCGACCCGGTGAACGAGGCCGCCCGCCTCACCGACCTGGCCAAGGGACGTCCCGACCGCGTCCTCGCCGCCGCGACCGTCGTCGAGAGCGCCGACCCCGAGGAGGCCGGCCGCTGGGAACTCGGCGAGGAGATCCTCCTGCGCGGCCGCATCCGCCCGACCCGGCTCGCCTCCCCACGCCCCCCGGACCGAACAGCAAAGCCTCTTCCGTCCTCATTCAGCCCCAACTGAACCGAACGCCTCCGCCGTCGATCAGACCCAGCTGAGCGGGGCGCCTCCACCGTCGGTCAGGCCAATTGAGCCGCCCCCGTCAATCAGCCCCGACTGTGCCGAACGCCCCGCTGTCGATCGGCCCCGGCTGGGCGGGACGGCTCCGCCGTCGATCAGGCCCAGCGCCTCCGCGCTCGATCAGCATCAAATGGGCTGAATGTCCCTGCCGTTGATCGGTCCCAACTGAGTCGAATGTCCCTGTCTTCGATCAGTTCCAACTGGGCCGTGCGTCCTCAAGGTGGCGTTGCCGAAGCGGGCGGGGCGTTAGATGGCGCCTAGGGAGGCGCCGTTGAGGGTGGTGGAGTAGCGGGAGAAGTCGGGGCCGGTTTCTTCGCCGAGGTAGACGTCCGCGTGGCGTTTGCCGCCGTAGCCGGGGCGGAAGAGGTCGGTGACCGTCCAGCGGGCCTGGCGGAAGCGGGCGCAGACGGCCGCGGGGACGCCGGTGCCGCAGTCGGTGATCACGAAGCGCTGGCCTCGGGCCAGGACGTCGCGGTCGGCGGCGGCCGACTCCCACGCCTTGAGCGGACGGCCCGCCGGGTCGCGGGTGCTGTCGTCCAGCCAGTAGCCGGTGCTGTGCGACCAGTTGAGGAAGCGGCCCTTCTGCGGGCCGGAGGTGATGCGTCCGCTGCCCTCCGTCCGGATGATGCGGAGGAAGTCGGACGGGTAGGCGCCGAGCGGCGCGTGCCCGTTCGAGCAGTGGAGCGACGGGCAGCCCTTCACGGGCGTCATCGCGCCGCCGTGCAGGCTCTCGACGGCCGTATAGTAGGTCGTCACGCGCCACGAACCGGGCTTGCCGATCGGAGTGGACGCTATCGGATCCGATGCGGGCGGCGGCGTGCTCGCGGTCGGGGACGGGGACGGCGCGAGGGCCTCGGGAGCGCCGCTCGCCACGGGCGGCTGGACGTTCTGCTGCGGGTCGAACTTGCCGGTGGACGCGCTGGACGTCCCGCATCCCGCGCCGAGCGGGCCGAGCACGAGCAAGCCGAGCGTCGCGACCATGCCGTGCCGCACCCGCATCGCACCTCCCGGAAGTCACCGGATGTTCGCCGTTACCGGTCGTTCGCGGGGGCGCGTTCCGGCCCGTCCGCCAATCGGACACTATGCCGCACCATGGCGGCCCGTCCCGGGTTCGTCAAGACGGCGGCGCCGCGCAGGGAGCCGCCGTCGAGACGAACATCCAGGTCAGTGGCCGCGTGCGATCCACTCGTCCAGGTGCGGGGCCTCATCGCCGATCGTGGTGCTGTCGCCATGCCCGGTCCGGACGACGGTCCCGGCCGGCAGCGCCAGCAGCCGCTCCCGGATCGAGGTGATGATCGTCGGGAAGTCCGAGAAGGACCGTCCCGTCGCGCCCGGCCCGCCCTGGAACAGCGTGTCACCGGAGAACACCGTGCCGAGCGACGGCGCGTACAGGCAGACCGCGCCGGGGGAATGGCCCGGAGTGTGCAGGACGGTCAGCTCCGTCCCGGCGACCTCGATCACCTGGCCGTCCGCCAGCTCGCCGGACGGCGAGGCGTCCGGATGCCGCTGCTTCCACAGCATCAGGTCGTCCGGATGCAGCAGGACGGGCGCGCCGGTACGGACGGCGAGGTCGGGCGCGGCGTCGATGTGGTCGTCGTGCCCGTGCGTGGACACGATCGCGACGAGCCGCCGGCCGCCGACGGCCGCGGCGATCGCGTCCGCGTCATGTGCGGCGTCGATGACCACGCACTCCTCGTCGTCCCCGACGATCCAGACGTTGTTGTCGACCTCCCAGGTCCCGCCGTCCAGGGAGAACGTGCCGGACGTGACGACCTGGTCGATCCGCGCGGCCATCAGAACACCACCACCGAGCGCAGCACGTCGCCGTGGTGCATCTTCTCGAACGCGGCCTCCACGCCGTCCAGCGGGATGGTCTCGGAGACGAACGCGCCCAGGTCCAGGCGGCCCTGCAGGTACAGGTCGATGAGCATCGGGAAGTCGCGGGACGGCAGGCAGTCGCCATACCAGGACGACTTGAGCGAACCGCCGCGCCCGAACACGTCCAGCAGCGGCAGCTCCAGCGTCATCTCGGGCGTCGGGACGCCGACGAGCACGACCGTCCCGGCGAGGTCGCGGGCGTAGAACGCCTGCCTGTAGGTCTCCGGGACGCCGACCGCGTCGATCACCACGTCCGCGCCGAACCCGCCGGTCAGCTCCTGGACGGCCTCGACCACATCGATGCCCGTGCCGTTCACCGCGTGCGTCGCGCCGAGCTCCTTGGCGGTGGCGAGCTTGCGGTCGTCGAGGTCGACGGCGATGATCCGCGCCGCTCCGGCGAGCCGGGCGCCGAGCACCGCCGCCGCGCCGACCCCGCCGCAGCCGATCACGGCGACGCTGTCCCCGCGTCCGACGTTCCCGGTGTTGATCGCCGCGCCGAGGCCCGCCATGACCCCGCAGCCCAGCAGCCCCGCCACCTCGGGCTTCGCCGCCGGATCGACCCGGGTGCACTGCCCGGCCGCGACGAGCGTCTTGTCGGCGAACGCGCCGATGCCGAGCGCGGGGGACAGCTCCGTCCCGTCCTCAAGGGTCATCTTCTGCTTGGCGTTGTGGGTGTTGAAGCAGTACCAGGGACGGCCGCGCAGGCACGCCCGGCACTGCCCGCACACCGCGCGCCAGTTCAGGATCACGAAGTCGCCCGGCGCGACCTCCGTGACCCCCTCGCCGACCGACTCGACCACCCCGGCGGCCTCGTGGCCGAGCAGGAACGGGAAGTCGTCGTTGATGCCGCCTTCGCGGTAGTGCAGGTCGGTATGGCAGACCCCGCACGCCTGCACCTGGACCACCGCCTCGCCCGGCCCGGGGTCCGGGATCGTGATGGTCTCGATCCGCACCGGCTGCCCCTTGCCCGGTGCGATGACCCCGCGTACCTGCTGCGCCATCCTCGCCGCCTCCTGTCGGGTGTGATCCTGTCGCTCCGACCCTAACCGGGACCCGTCGCCCGTTTGCCCAGCTCCCCGCCCGAACCGCCGCGAGCTCAGGTCGAGGGGGCGACCAGGCCGGCGTTGTAGGCGATGATGACGAGCTGGACGCGGTCGCGGGCGTCGAGCTTGGTGAGCAGCCGCGCGACGTGGGCCTTCGCGGTGGCGACGCTGATGGAGAGCCGCTCGGCGATCTCGGCGTTGGACAGCCCGCGTCCCACCAGGGTGAGCACCTCGCGCTCGCGTTCGGTCACCGCGGACAGCGCGGCCGGGCGTCCGGCCGAGGACGGCTCGGGCCGGGCGGCGAAGTCGGCGATCAGGCGGCGGGTCACGCCGGGCGCGAGGAGCGCCTCGCCGGCCGCGACCACGCGGACCGCCGCGAGGATGTCCTCCAGCGCCATGTCCTTGACCAGGAAGCCGCTCGCGCCCGCGCGCAGCGCGCCGTAGACGTACTCGTCGTCGTCGAACGTGGTCAGCATCAGGACGCGCGCGGTCGCGGCCCGGGTGATGCGGCGGGTCGCCTCGATGCCGTCCATGTCCGGCATCCGGATGTCCATGACGACGACGTCCGGACGCCGCTCCTCGGCGAGCCGGACCGCCTCGGCGCCGTCGCCCGCCTCGCCGACGACCGCGAGATCGGGGCAGTCGGCGATGAGCACCCGAAGCCCGGCGCGGATCAGCGGCTGGTCGTCGGCCAGCAGCACACGGACCGCCCCGTCGGCCCCACTCACCGAACCACCCGAACCCGCCCCGAGAACGCGCTTTGCGTCGCGGACGAGCCTTGCGCCGCGGACGGGTCTTGCGCCGGGGACGAGGCTTGCGCCGGGGGCGGCACCTGCGTCGGGGACGGGCCCTGCGTCGGGTACGGAGCCTGCGCCGGGGACGGGCCTTGCGTCGAGGACGGGCCCTGCGCAGGGGACGGGCCTTGCGTCGGGGTTGGGGCTTGCGTCGAGGACGGGGCTTGCGTCGGGGGTGCGGTTCGCGGTGGGACGGGGATGTGGGCGGTGACCTGGAAGCCGCCTTCGGGATGCGGGCCGGCGGTCAGGTCGCCGCGCAGCAGGGCCGCCCGTTCGCGCATGCCGACGATGCCGAAGCCGCCGCTGTCGCCGGACGTTCCGCCCGTCCCGTCGTCCTTTACCGTGACGGTCAGCTCGTCCTCCCCGAATCCGATGGTCACGCGGCACAGGTCGGCGCGCGCGTGCCGGACGACGTTCGTCATCGCCTCCTGGACGATCCGGAACACCGACAGGTCGATCTCCGGTGGCAGCGGCCGCCGCTCGCCCTCCCAGCGGACCTCGACACGGAGGCCCGTGTCGCGGGTGGCGGCGACGAGCCTTTCGAGATCGGCCAGGCCCGGCGCCGGTTCGAGTGGTGCGGGCGCCGGGACACCGTCCTCCCCGTTGCCCTCGCCGGATTCCCGCAGCGTGACAAGCATCCGGCGAAGCCCGGCGAGGGTCTCGCGGCTGGTCGCCTCGATGGCGGCGAGCGCGTTGCGCGCCTCGTCCGGCTGGGTGTCGATGACCCGTCCGCCGACCCCCGCCTGGATCGCCACGATCCCGATGCTGTGCGCGACCATGTCGTGCAACTCGCGGGCGATCCGCAGGCGCTCGGCGGCGAGCGCGCGCTCGGTCTCCCGCGTGCGAAGCTCGACGACGTGCTCGCGCCGCTCGCGCATCATCCGCGCCGTGGTCATCGCCGCGAGGAACCCGAGCACCGCCACGGCGATGGCCTGCACCTGGTTCTCCGGGCCGGGCGGCAGGGCGGCGGCGACCGCCAACTGGGCGGTGAAGACGATCGAGCAGGCGATGGTCCTCGTCCGGCGGGGCCTGTGCAGGGCGATGTAGGCGAGCGCCACGTCGTCGATGAGCAGCTTGGTATAGCCGGTGCCCCAGGTGATGTGCTCGGCGAAGGCGACGAGCCACCCGAGGAGCAGCAGGAAGACGACCGCCGGGGTGCGGCGGCGGAGCAGCAGCGCGGGCACCGCCATCAGCACGGCCGGAATCATGATCGCCTGGGAGATCTCCCTCGGCTGCCTGTGCAGCTCCAGATCCAGCAGCATCGCGAAGAACACGACGCTGAGCCACGCCAGCACCGACATCGTGGCGCGCCGCAGGAACGCGACCGCACCCGCCCGCCCCGCCGGACCGTCCGGTCGTGCGCTCGGCTCGTCCGACCGTCGTGCGCCCGGTTCGCCCGACCGTCGTGCGCTCGGCTCGTCCGACCGGCTCCAGCGGGCGTCCGGACGGGCCGGTGGCGCGTGGGGGTGCTGGTCAGCGGGCTCGGGGGGCATGTCGCGATCGTAACCGGATGCGGCGTTCGCGGGTATTAGCCGCCGGGCGTACGCCCACGGGCTACCCGGGGCGCGCGGATTGTGGCCGGTGGCCCGACGACGCGGCGGGTGGGCGCGGGCGATCTTTGCGGCATGAAAATGTTCGTCCGTATCGTGCTGGCCGTGGAAATCGTGGCCCTGGCGGTCTGGTCCGTCCTCTGGGACTCGCTCGATTTCCGTATCTATCGGCTGGGCGGGGGAGTCGTCACAGAAGGGACGCGCCTCTACACCGAGCAGCTCGCCGCGCATTGGTACACCAATACGCCGTTCTTCGCGCTGCTCTGCGCGCCGCTTTCCGAACTGCCTCTCGCGGCGTCGCGCGTGGCCTGGCAGTTCGCCTCGCTGGCGGCGCTGGTCTGGGCGTGCGCGGGCATCCTGGAGCTGGCCGGACGACCCGTCTCACGGAACACGGTCGCTGCCATCGTCGCTATCGCGATACCGCTGGCGCCCGTCTATCACACCTTTTTCGAAGGCCAGGTCAACCTCTTCCTGCTCGCTCTTGTCATCGCTGACATCAGAGCCATCAAGCGCGGCGGGATGGCCGGTCTCGGAATCGGCATCGCAACGGCAGTGAAACTGACTCCGGGCATTTTCATCGTCCTTCTCCTGGTGACCGGACGTATCCGCGCGGCGTGCATCGCCGCCGGGACGTTCGCCGCCGCCGTCGCGGGAACCTGGCTCGTCGCGCCGGACGCCTCGCGCGTCTACTGGTCGGGGACGTTCCGCGACACCTCGCGCGTTGGCGTGACCTACATCAGCAACCAGTCGCCGTTCGGCATGCTCTCCCGGATGGTCGGCGGCCATCCGGACCGCGTCCAGAGCTGGTATCCGCTCGTCTCCATCGCGGTCGCGGGGTTCGGGCTGGCGGTCGCGGCCGCCTGGGCCCGGCGCGGGGACTGGCTGGGCGCGACGGCCGTGACCGGGACGACCGGCCTGCTCGTCTCGCCGATCTCGTGGGCGCATCACTGGGTGTGGGTGCTGCCGGTGCTGGTCCTGCTGGTCCGGGACGGGCGGCGGGTGGCGGCGGGGTGCGTGTACGTCCTGTTCGTCCTGTCCCCGCTGTGGTGGACGCCGCATGACAACACCTCGCGGGAGTGGGGGTTCCACGGCCTGATCACGCTGGTCGCCAACTGCTACCTGATCTCGGCGTTCGCGTTCCTCGCCTACGCGGCGGTCGAACTCCGCCGGACGCGGACCCGCACTCGCCCGCACTCGACCCGGTTCCCCGCGCCGCAGGAGGTCCCGCCACTCGAACTTGCCATTGACAAGACCCCGGTTCCGGAGGCATCTTGTCAGTGACAAGTTAACGGAAGGACCCTGATGCCGCTCCAGCCCGCCACCGCCCGGCAGCTCTGGCACCTCACCGAGCCCGTGCACGCCGTCCTCTACTACGCGCCCGAGGTGTTCGCCGAGGCCGCCGCGCTCGGCTACGCGACCGACACGCGCTGGCCGTCCTACTTCGCCTGGCGCGCCGCACCGCTGGGCGCGGCGGGGGCGAAGGCGGTCGGCTCGGCGTTCTACAGCTTCGCGCCGTCCATGGTCGCCGAGCACGTCCCGGCGGCCTGGCGGGTCGCCGCGCCCGGCGCCGTCCTGGACGCCCGCCTCCACGCGATGGACGCCGCCTACCGAACCCTCCTCGGCGACGACCTCGGATCACCCGAAATCGCCGAAGCGGCCGAGCTGGCACGGACCGCCGCCGAAGCCGCCGACCTGGGCGGACGCCCCCTGGCCGCCGCCAACGCCGAACTCCCCTGGGCGGACGAGCCGCACCTCGTCCTCTGGCAGGCCGCCACGCGCCTGCGCGAGCACCGCGGCGACGGCCACGTCGCGGCCCTGCTCAACGCCGGCCTCGACCCGACCGAGGCCCTCGTCTCCTTCGCGGCGATCGGCGCGGCGGGCCGCGCGACCTTCGACAGCCGCGGCTGGAGCGAGCAGGAGTGGGCGGACGCCGCCGAACGCCTGCGCTCGCGCGGGCTGATCGACGCTGATGGCATCGCCACCGAACAGGGACGCGCCCTCCGCCAGACCGTCGAGGCCCGCACGGACGAACTCGCGCTGCGGCCCTGGACCGTCCTCGGCGAGAGGGGAGTCGAACGCTTCACCGAGGCGATCACCCCGGCCTGGGTCGCCGCCGTCGGCAGCGGCCTGCTGCCCGCCGAGAACACCCTCGGCATCGGACGTGTCTGACCCCTAGGGGTGAGGCCGGGGTTCACCAGCTCGCGCGATGTGCGTTCGGACAGCCCCGGCCGAAGCTTGTTCGTATGATCACCAAGAACATCACCGCTCTCACCCTGACCGGCGCGACCGTCGTCGGCCTCGGCTCGTTCGCCGCCGGGCCGTCGCCCTCCGCGCACTTCGGCACCCCCGCGAACGCCGAGGCGCGCGGCTCGCTCGTCTCGGCCGAGCGGTTGCGCACGCTGTCCGCCGATGACGTCCGGAAAGTGCTCGGCCAGGCCGGTTTCGACGCCTCGCCGGTGCGGAGCGGCGTGGACGCCTACCGCCTGACCTACCGGACGATCGACACGAAGGGTCGTGCTACCAACGCGTCCGGACTGTTCGTCGTGCCGCGCGACAAACGCGGCAAGCTCACCGCCGTCTCCTACACGCACGGCACCACCAGCTACAAGCCGGACGCCCCGTCCACCAGCAACACCCCCTGGGCGGTCGGACCCGCCTACACCTACGCGGGCGCCGGGTACGCCGCGGTCGCACCCGACTACCTCGGGCTCGGGACGGGCCCGGGCGTCCACCCCTGGAAGGACGTGCCGTCCGAAACGTCCGCCTCCCTGGACATGCTGCGCGCCGCCCGCGCCTTCGCGCCCCGCACCGGCCACTCGCTCGACCGGAACGTCCTGCTCACCGGCTTCTCGCAGGGCGCCTCACCCGCGCTCGGCCTGGCCCGCGCCCTGCAGAACGGCGCCGACCGGCACTTCCGCGTCAAGGCCGTCGCCCCCGTCAGCGGCGGCTACGACTTCGCCCGCGCCGAACTGCCCGCCCTGCTGGACGGCCGGCTCGACGCCAAGTCCAGCACCCTCTACGTCGCGTACCTGCTGACGTCCTGGCAGCGCATCCACGGCGGCATCTACCGGACACCGCAGGAGGTGTTCCAGTCCCCGTACGCCGAGCACGTCGAGAAGTACTTCGACGGCACGACACCCGGCCAGGAGATGTTCCGCGGCATGCCGAACCGCCTCGCCGACCTGCTGACCCCGCGCGGCTGGGCCGTCCTCCAGCACCCGTCCGGCCGCTTCGCCGCCGCCCTGCGCACCGACGGCGAGGTCTGCACCGCCTGGACGCCCCGCATGCCCGTCCGCTTCTACCGGGCCGACACCGACGAGCAGGCGACGACGCTCAACACCGACCACTGCGTCACGTCCCTCCGCACCCGAGGCGCGAACCCGCAGGTGGAGAACCTGGGCAGGCCCCTCTACCAGGGCTCTCTCCACCTGGGCACCAACGTCACCGCCCCGGGCCAGATCGTCCGCTGGTTCGCCTCCCTACCCCGCTGAGGCTGGAACCGCCGACCGTCCGCTGGCCCCGGGCCCGGCCCCACCGACGCTCGGACCTCCTCGCACTGACCGTCCGCTGGACTGGGGGCGCCGCCGCGCTGAGGCTGGACACTCTGAGCACTGATCGGACGGAGAACGGGCACGGAACGGCCTCGAAACCGAACCTTCCGTGCCCGTACGTTCCTCGCGTCCGGCCCGAACCGAGGGCCGCTCGTGAAGGGGGCAACCCATGAAGATCAGGCGAATCGCCGCCGTCGGAACGCTGGCGGCGGCCACCGCCGCGACCGCGCTGCTCACCGCGTCCGCCGCCGGCGCCTCGTCCCAGGCGTATGGCTGGGTCGCGGCGAACGGCCAGCTCTGCGTCTACCAGAACGCCGCCTACCAGGTGCGCGGCGAGGGGCACGCGAACCTCCCCGGCGTCACCTTCCGCCTCCGCAAGACCGGCGGCACGACCGTCGCCGTCTCACCCGGCGCCGTCACCGACTTCACCGGCGAAGGCCGCACGTCCCTGGGCACCTTCCTGGGCGCCGGCCAGTACCAACTCTGCGCGAACAACAACAGCCCAGGCAGCGTTTACGTCAAGCAGCTCCTCATCCTCTCCGACAACGAGTTCAACTAACCCCACTCACCACCCCGCCTCGCACCTTCCAAACCCCGCACCCCCGCACCTGCCTTCCCCACGCCTCACGCCCCCGCCCGCCCGTCCGGCCTGGTGACCTCCCGGACGCGCCCCACCCCCGCCTGAAAGCCCACACCGCGCGTCCCCGCGCGGAAGCCCCACACCGCGCGTCCCCGCGCGGAAGCCCCACACCTCGCGCCCCCGCCAGTGCCCACGCGCGGCGCTGCCCAAGCGCACGCAGCGCGCTGATCACCTGCGGTGAGCTGCCCTTACGGAAGGCGTGAGCTTTCCGTGCGTGGAAGCTCCGGGGGCGGGATTCCTCTGCGAGGAAGCTTCGCGGGCCTTGGGTTGGTTGGGTGGGCGGACGTGCCGCGGAGGGCTTCAGGTGGGTGGGCGTTCGGATTGTTCTTGGCGCCAGAGGAGGTCGGTCAGGCGGTCGATGCCGGTGGCCAGGTGGCGGCGGTAGGTGCTGGTCGGGAGTGACAGGAGTTCGGCGGCGTCGCGTTGGGTCGGGGCTGGACGCAGGTAGGTGTGGTGGAGGGCTCGGTGGGCGCGGAGGTCGCGCGGGGAGGCCGCCAGTTCGTCGGCGGCGTCCTCGATCGCGGAGCGTAGTGCTGCCTCCGGGGACATTCCCGGACGCAGAGCAAGGGAGGTCGTGAGCAGGGGGTTGTCGCGCAGGCCGTCCGCCCGGCCCAGGCCGCGGAGCGCTTCGCGGACGGCTTCGGCGAACGCGACCCTGCTGAGGGGCTCGGCTCCGGCGGCGGGAAGGGGTTCGCCGGTCTCGCGCTCGATCAGCCCGGACAGCCAGGCCAGCGGCGATTCGCGCCGCCAGTCGTGCCAGTACACGCCGTGGTGGCGTCCGCCGACCTCGAAGTCCGCCTCGGGCAGGCGTTCGTAGCCGAGTCGCGCGCAGCCGTCCGCCCAGAAGTCCGGGTCGGTGAACGGGAGGAACGTCGCCGCAAGGAACGGCGTGGACAGTGCGGCGCGTGCCATGTGCAGGGTGATGAACGTCTGGACGGGGGAGAGCGCCTGGTGAGTGTCGGCGGCCATCCAGAATCGGACGAGCTCGGCTGTTTCGTCCCCGCGAAGTGCGGCGTCCCCGGTGAGTCGGGTGAACGCGCCCAGCACTGCTGGGTCGTCGCGGCGTTCGCCCGGCGCAACCTGCTCCAGCTTCAGGACGGTGCAGAATCCAGCCGGGTCGCCGCCGTCCGCGCGGACGACCCGGAACGCGTCCGGCTGCCTCTCCTGCCAAAGGTCGAAGTACGCGGCGGACGCCTCGCCCTCGTGCCGGACGACCCAGGCGCGCAGGACAGGCCAGTCGCCGGACGCGGGCGGCGTCACCGCGAACCGGCCCTCGTCCAGACCCGCAGGTCCGGGTAGGAACCGGCCTAGCACTGACCGGTCGCGATGCAGATACACCAGGTCGAGCAGGAGCGTCTGCCGGATGGCCGGGGGCGCGCTGCGCAGCCGATCCCGCAGGTGGTCGGCCACACGGGCGCGGATCTCCTCGCGTCCGGCCGGATCACGCCAGCCCAGCTCGGCGGCCAGCACCTCGCGGACCAGATCGTGCGGGACGAGCCCGCGCGGCCCGTGCTCCACGATCGACAGGCCGCGCAGCCATTCGAAGACCGCCGCCGCGTCCGCCCGTCCGTCGTCGGCGCCGGGCCGCCTGCCGGGTTGTGGGGGATACCCGGTGGAATGTGTGCGGTAGGCGTCCGGCTGTGTGCGGAAGGCGCCAGTGAGGGCGCTGTCATCGCTGGGGACGCTGGGATCGCGCCCGTCTGGATCCAGAACGGCCGCGAGCAATGGTTCGGTGACCGTCATGACCAGCGCGCATGTCTCCAGCGCCCGTCGGTGTGCGGGTGAGGGGACGCGGTCCACGAACGCTTTGAGCAGCGTTGCCAGGACCTCTGGTTCTGCGGCGGGCGCCGGACCGTCCCGCGGAGGCAGGTCCGCGACCAGCGCCAACGCCAGCGGATGGCCGCGGGTGAACGCCAGTGCCGCGTCCCGCCGTCCGGGCGCGAGGCCGCGGCGGTCGAGCAGTTCGCCCGCTTCGTCCGCGTCCAGGTTGCGCAGCGGGAGGTCGGCCAGCAGCTCGCGCCAGCCAGGATCCGCGCGCCAGGCCGCGGACGGACGGTCCCGGTCGGCGAGCGCCACGATCCACCGGTCGGGCAGCGACGGGATCAGCTCGTCGCGAAGCCAGCGCTCCAGCGTCCGCAGCCCCTCAAAGGTGTCCACCACAAGCAGGACGTCCCCGTCCCGACCACCCGAAGCACGTGCATCCTGTCCCGGCGCGACGTTGGTGTCCATGCCGGACGGGACGGCACCGTTCCGTCCAAGCGGCAGGCCGTCGCCGTCTCTATCCGACATGACGGCGCCGTCGCCAATGGACGGGACGGGACCGACCCGTTCTGACGGCAAGCCATTGCGGTCTCGTTCTACTGCGAGGCCGCCAACCCTGATGGACGGAACGGTACCGTAACGTTCTAACGAAAGTGCCGCGAGGACGGCGGACGCGTCGGCGGGTGTCTCTCGGCCGTCCAGCCAGATGGTCCGTCGTCCGGCGCGTCCGGCGAGCCAGGCGAACTGGCGCAACAGCGCGGTCTTGCCTATCCCGCCCGGGCCGTGGACGAACAGCACCCGCGCGTCGTCCGTGCCCGCGAGCACGGCCCGGAACCGGGCCAGTTCCGCCCGCCGCCCTACGAATCCCCGCCGCCGGGCCTCGTCGAGCCGGTCCACCAGTCGTGCGGTCACGCCGCCATCATGAACCGCCCCGCCACGCCGAGGAAGCGCCAGACCAGAACGGTTCCGGAATTCGCGCCGACCGTCTGCCCCACGGGCTGTCGCATGGCCGTACCCGCGCCGCCCGGACCCTCGCGCGGCGAGACGCGCACGGTCTGGCCTCGGCCGTAGGTCGTGAGCGCAGGGAAACGAAACCGCCCCGGCACGGGGAACCGTGACCGGGGCGGATGCGGAAGGAAAGCGCGGCGGCTGGTGCGTTAGCGCAGGAAGCCTTCGTAGTTGCGCTGCTGGAGTTGGGATTCGATCTGCTTCACCGTGTCCAGTCCGACGCCGACGACGATCAGGATGCTCGTCCCGCCGAAGGGGAAGTTCTGCGTGGCGTTCAGCAACGCGAACGCGACCATCGGGATCAGCGCCACCAAGCCCAGGTAGAGCGCGCCGGGCGTCGTGATGCGGGTGAGGACGTAGTCGAGGTACTCGGCGGTCGGGCGTCCGGGGCGGATGCCGGGGATGAACCCGCCGTACTTCTTCATGTTGTCGGCGACTTCAGTGGGGTTGAAGGTGATCGCGACGTAGAAGTAGGTGAAGAAGATGATGAAGACGAAGAAGATCGCCATGTGCCACGGGTTGTCCTGCTTGAGGTACGGCTGGACCTTCTGCAGCCAGTGCACATTCGGCCACAGCTGGGTCGCCAGCACCGGCAGGTACAAAAGCGACGAGGCGAAGATCACCGGGATGATGCCGGCCTGGTTGACCTTCAGCGGGATGTAGGTCGAGGTCCCGCCGTACATCCGCCGGCCGACCATCCGCTTGGCGTACTGCACCGGGATCCGGCGCTGCGCCTGCTCCACGAACACCACACCCGCCATGATCGCCAACCCGACGACGATCACCAGCGTGAACACGAACCCGCCCTTGGCCTTGTAGATCGACCAGAACTGGGACGGGAACACCGCCACGACCTGCGTGAAGATCAGGATCGACATGCCGTTGCCGACACCCCGGTCGGTGACCAGCTCACCCAGCCACATGATCACCGCGGTGCCCGCGACCATGCAGATCACCATCGTGATGATCGGGAAGATCCCGGTCTTGTACAGGATGTCGGCGCCCGAGCTGCCCTGGAACAGGTTCCCGGTCGAGGCCATCGCCACGATCCCGGTGCCCTGCAGGATCGCCAACCCGACCGTCAGGTACCGGGTGTACTGGGTGATCTTGGTGGTGCCGGCCTGGCCCTCCTTCTTCAGGGCCTCCAGCCGCGGGATCACCACCGTCAACAGCTGCAGGATGATCGAGGCGGTGATGTAGGGCATGATGCCCAGCGCGAACACCGACAGCTTCAGCAGCGCGCCACCGGAGAACAGGTCCACCAGACCATAAAGCTGGTTGGACTTCTTCGCGGCGTCCGCCGTGGACTTCAGGACGGAGACGTTGACGTTCGGGGTCGGCAGGTTCTGGCCGATCCGGAACACCACGATCATGAAGATCGTGAAGAGCAGTTTCTTGCGTAGGTCCGGGGTTCTGAACGCCCGGGCAAAGGCCGTGAGCACGGTGGGGCTCCATACGGATCAAGCCGCGCCGCCTCTCCTCGGCGGCCGCGGACGGGAATCGGGCTGCTACAGATCCGTGCTGGAGGGCGGTCCGCGAACGGGGTCGGTCTCGCCGAAGGCCCCCGACGGCGGACGCTGGTCACGAGCCGTCGAGAGGACGGCCCGGACGCCGCGCGCCGGAGCCGCGTCCGGACCCGGACCCGCCGTCCGCACGACGGCCTGGACGGCCGACGCCTCGGGCAGGGCCGCTGGGACGCTCTGCTTCCCCTGGTGACGCGACAGGACGGCCGCGTAGTACCGGTGGTAGAAGGCCGCGCCCGCCCGGAGCGCCTCGCTCCGCTGGGCCGCGCGCTGCCGGTCGCAGTGCTGGTCGGGGGCGTGCCGTCCGGCGGCCGCGCACTCCTGCCCGGCGACACCGGACGAGGTGGCGGAACTGTCCGGCGACACGCCGGCCATGCCGCCCGGAAGCGCGGACGCGACGGTCGTGACGAGCCCGAACAGGCCCGCCAGGAGCATGAGCAGCCTGCGGTGACGTGGCGTCGTGCCCTCCACGTACCTCCCCCGTCCGCTCGCGTGCCGTCCAGCGCACACCTTAGTGGCGGCCGGGAGCACCGTCCACACGGCCGACCCGACCGCGCGGCCCCGGTTTCGCGGCGATCATGGGCCTGGACGGGGCGATCCCGCTTCGCTACCTTCCGCGCCATGACTCTGACGCGGAAGATCGTCCGGAAACTCCCGATCGCGGGCCTGGCGGCGGCGACCCTGGCCGCGGGCCTCGGCGGGACGGCGCACGCGGGGACCCCGCACCTCGGATGGAAGATCACCGACACCGGCGTCCAGGCGCGGTTCCGCGGCCTGGCGGCCGTCGACCGGCACACCGCCTGGGCCGCGGGCAGCGGCGGGACCGTCCTGCGCACGGTGGACGGCGGCCGCACCTGGGCCAAGGTCGCCCCTGCGGACGCGGCGGGCCTGGAGTTCCGCGACGTCGAGGCGTTCGACGCCGACCACGCCGTCGTGCTGGCCATCGGCGAGGGCGACGCGTCCCGCGTCTACCGGACGTCCGACGGCGGCCGCACCTGGACCACCGGGTTCAAGAACGACGACCCGAAGGCGTTCTACGACTGCCTGACCTTCTTCGACCGCAGGCACGGCCTCGCGGTCAGCGACCCGGTGGACGGCAAGTTCAGGGTCATCTCGACCTCGGACGGCGGCCGCAGCTGGAAGGTCCTCCCGAACGCCGGCATGCCCGCCGCGCTCCCCGGCGAGGCCGCGTTCGCCGCCAGCGGCCAGTGCCTGGTCTCGCACGGCGCCCGCGACGCCTGGATCGCGACCGGCGGCGGCTCGCACTCGCGCGTCTTCCACAGCCGCGACCGCGGCCGCACCTGGACGGTCGTGGACTCGCCGCTGCCGAGCAGCGCGGCCCAGGGCGTCTTCGCACTCGCCTTCCGGGACGCCCGGCACGGCGTCGCGGTCGGCGGCGACTACCGCAAGGGCGAGCCGTCCCCGAACGCCGCCGGGACCACCGCCGACTCCGGCCGCACCTGGCGCCTCGCCCCGCGCCCGCCCGCCGAGTACCGCTCCGGTGTCACCTACTTCGGCCCCCTCCTCCTGGCCGTCGGCCCAACCGGCAGCGACCTGTCCCGCGACAACGGCCGCACCTGGACCCGCTTCGACACCGGCAGCTTCGACACCGTCTCCTGCACCCGAACCACCTGCTGGGCCTCCGGCGAAAAGGGCCGCATAGCCCACCTCTGACCCCCACCGCAACCCGCAGCTGCCCTCCCACCACCCCAACCCGCGCCCCCACCCCGCCCCCCGAGACAGCCGCGGCGCCCGTCCCAGCCCCCCGAGACGGGCGCCGCGCCCGTCCCGGGCCACCGAGATGGGAGCCGCGCTCGTCCTGGGCCGCCGAGGCGGGGGCCGCGCTCGTCCCAGCTCACCGAGATGGGGGGCGCGTTCGTCCCGGGCCGCCGAGATGAGGGCGCCCGTCCCAGGCCTGCGAGAGGGGGGCCGCGTCCGCCCTAGGCCAGCGAAGATGGGAGCCGCGCCCGCTCTGGGCCGCCAAGGCGGGGGCTGCGCTCGTCCCGGCCCACCGAGGACGGGCGCTGCGCTCGTCCCGGGCGGCCGTGGCGGGAGGCGTGCCCGTCCCAGCCCATCGAGACGGGGCCGCGCTTGTCCCGGCACGCCGAGGCGGGCGCCGCGCTCGTCCCGGGCCAGCGAGGCGGGGGCGGCGCCCGTCCCAGCCCGCCGAGGACGGGCGTCGCGTTCGTCCCGGGCCGCCGTGGCGGGGGCGTGCCCGTCCCAGCCCATCGAGACGGGGCTGCACTTGTCCCAGCCCCCCGAGGCGGGGGCTGCGGTCGTTCCGGGCCAGCGAGACGGGGGCCATGCCCGTCCCGGCCCACCGAGGACGGGCGCCGCGCTCGTTCCGGGCCGCCGTGGCGGGGGCGTGCCCGTCCCAGCCCATCGAGACGGGGCCGCGCTTGTCCCAGCACGCCGCGACGGGCGCCGCGCTCGTCCCGGGCCAGCGGGATGGGGCCCGCGCTCGTTCCAGCTCACCGTGATGAGGGGTGCATTCGTCCCGGGCCAGCGAGATGGGGGCCGCGCCCGTTCCGGGCCGCCGAGGCGGGGGCCACGTCCGCCCCAGGTCATTGAGACGGGGCCGCATGCCCTTTCCGCCGCGCCCAGGCATCCCGCCCGTGTCTGGGGGCTTCGCGAAGGTGAGGTGCGGTCGGTGATTGTTGACGCTGCTCGTAGGAGGGCTCACGTCTGTTAGAGGGTGTAACAGTTGGGAGAGGGTGCGGCGGGCGGAAGGGCCTGCAGCGTTTGAGGGACGGTGTAGCGAACCGGAGAGCCTGCAGCGTTTGACGGAGGGCGCGGCAGGACGGAGAGCTTGCACTGCTTGGGGGAGGGCGTAGTGAAACGGGCTCGCAGCGTTTGGGAGTGGTTGCAGGGGCCGGGAGCTTGCGGCGCTTGTAAGAGGGCGTAACGGCGCGGGCGCCTTGCAGCGTCTGGGGGAGGGAGTAGCGGGACGGGGGCTTCAGCGTTTGCAAGGGGGCGTAGCGGGGTCGGGAGCTGGCAGCAACCTGGGGGAGGGGGCGGTGGGCTGGGGGACTGGCAGCAGTCGGGGAGGGTGTGGCGGGGTGGGGGTGGGGGCTAGCAGTGTTTGCGGGGGGCTAGGCCGGTTGGGGCGGGGGAGCGGTCGCGGTAGGTGTCGGCGAGGAACAGGAGGAGGCGGTCCACGTCGGCGGTGTTGGAGGCGACGCCGAGGGACGCTCTGATGGCTCCTCCGGTGGGGAGGCCGAGGCGGTCCAGGTACTCGTCCAGCGTGCGGGCGCGGGTGCGGGCGGCGGCGCGTAGGAGTGGCAGCTCGATGCCGAACGCGGCCTCGCCTGCGCCCGGGTTGCAGAAGCAGCCCGTCCGGACGGAGATGCCGTGCGCGGCGGTGTCGCGGGCGACGAGCCGCTCGTCCACGATGCGTCCGTCCGCACCGAGGACGTTGAAGGCGACCGTCCCGCCGCGTCGTCGGACGCCGCGCGGCCCGTAGAGCCGGATCATCGGACGGCCCGTCCCGTGCCGGAGGGCGCCGAGGCCGTCCAGGAGCCGCGCGGTGAGGGACGTGACGTGCGCGTGGATGCGGTCCATCCCGAGTTCGGCGATCCATTCGACGCCTTCGGCGACGTCCGGGATGGCGAGGAAGTTCAGAGTGCCGTCCTCGAAAGCGCTCTCGTCGGGACTCAGCACATGCCAGCCGCCGAGTGCGCTGACCGCCTTGATCGTCCCGCCGGCGAACCAGGGGCGGCGCAGCCGGGCGAGCGCGGTGCGCCGCGCGATCAGGCAGCCGACGCCGGTCGGATAGCCGAACACCTTGTACCAGCTCACCGGCACGAAGTCGGGCTTCACGGCGGCGAGGTCGAGTTCGTTCGCGGGGACGAACGCCGCCGCGTCCAGGAGGACGTCGTATCCGCGCCGCTGCGCGAGCGTGATCCATTCCAGCGGGTGTTGCACGCCGGTGAAGTTGCTTTGCGCCGGGTACACGAACAGGCTGGGGGAGTGCCGTCGTCGCGGGAGGGCGGCCCGCACCTGCACGCCGTCCGCCCGCAGGTCACCGGGCCTTAGTGGGACGTACCGGACGTGCGCGCCGCGTGCTTTCGCGAACTCGCGGATGCCGTTCACCGAGTTGTGGTCGTCCAGCAGCATCACCAGCCGCGCCCCCAGCCGGAACGGGTACGCCTCGCCGACCAGGCGGCACGCGCCGGTCGCGTTCGGCGTGAAGACCACCGCATACTCGTCGGGATCGGCGTTGAAGAACCGCAGCACCGCCGCGCGCGCATGCTCCACGAGATCGGTGGACGCGCGCGAGGACGGGTTCTCCGAATGCGGATTCCCGAAGACACCGTGCAGGTTACGGTCATGATGACCGTCGATCAGCAGTCGTGGTGCGAGGCCCGCCCCGGTGAAGTCGAGATAGGTCTGACCCGTGTCGTCCAGCCGGGCGAACTCGCGCTTGCGCACCTCGTCGAACACGTCCATCAGGGGCACCTCCGGCACACCAGGACCTGCGCACCCTAAGACGATAAATCGCCCGAGGCGGTTCAAGTCAGCCCGCCCATCTCCCCACCGCCGACCCGCAAACCCGAACCCCCACCAAACCCGGCGCGGTGCCCCCCGCCGTCCATGGGCGCGCCCGCTGCGCCGACCCCGCCCCCCGCGCCGCCGCGCGGTGCCGTGTCGCGCTTCGCGCCGTCGCGCCTCGTGCTGGTGTCCACGGGGTGTGCTCTGCGCTGGCGTTCGTCGGTCGCGTGGGTGGCTGGGGTTAGGGGGTGGTGGGGAGGTGGGGGTTGCGGTGGGCTACTACTGCTATGGCGCTGGTTAGGGAGGTCAGGGTCAGGGTTGCGAGGATCAGCCAGTCGAGCCAGAGAGCGTGGTCGAAGGTTGTGCCGTAGGACGCTAGGAGGGGTGGGCCCAGGGGGGACGCGCCGGATGACCAGAGGGCGCGGATGCCCAGGCTGTGGCCCAGGGCCTCGAAGGCCCAGCGGTTCGACATGGCGTAGCTGATCCAGCGGCCGCCGGAAGCCATTACCGGGACGGGCAGGATCGCGCCGACGAACAGCACCTGCGGGAAGCACAGCATCGGGAGCGCGAGGGTCGCCTGGGACGGGTCGGTGACCGCTGCCGAGATGAGCAGGCCGAGGGTCAGGGCCGCTGCCGAGGACAGCGTCAGGGTGACCATGACCTCGCCGTATGCGCTCCAGGACGCGGACGGCAGGCGGTCCAGGACGCGCAGGACGGCCAGCATCAGCGCGTCCACCGCGACCAGCAGTGGGAGCAGGACGCCCACCTTGGACAGGACGTAGGCGGTCGCGCTCAGTCCGGCGAGCCGTTCGCGGCGCAGGACGGCGGCCTCGGTGCAGATCTGCAGGAGGCCGTACGTGAGGCCGAAGAAGAAACCGCCGAAGGCGATCCAGAACAGGATCATCACGGTCGTGCCGGGGTTCGGATGCGTGGGTGAGAACGCGCCGGGTTTGAACAGCAGCGCGAACATCGCCAGCACCATCACAGGTGAGCCGACCAGGATCGCCAGGGTGAGGCGGTTGCGGACGAGGATGTCGAGCGTGCGGCGGACGAGCAGGCCGCATTGGCGCACCGGTCCGATTCGTTGGCCGGATGTGTCGCCAGCCTGCGTGTCGTGCATTGTCGGACGTTCGTTCCGCAGGGCGGACGCGCCGTTCAGGGTTGTGTAGATGCCGGAGATCGTGGGTGTTCGGAAGTGTTCCAGCGCTTCGGCCGGGGTTCCGGTGAAGGCCAGCGTGCCGTCCGGTGAGAGGACGGCGATCCGGTCGCAGAACTCCACGTCCGGCGGGTTGTGCGTGGTCAGGACGGTCGTGGTTCCGGACGCGGCGAGACCGCGGAGCAGGCGCATCACCTCGGCGGCCGTGGCCGGGTCGAGGCCCGAGGTCGGCTCGTCCAGGAACAGGACGGGCGGACGCGTCAGCAGCTCGACCGCGATGCTCGCCCGCTTGCGCTCGCCGCCGCTGAGCCATCCGACGCGCTGGCCGGACTTGGCGGTCAGGTCGAGCGCGGCGAGCACCCACTCCACGCGGCGGTCGATCTCGGCGCGGGTCGTGCCGGCGGGGAGGCGGAGCCGCGCTTCGTACCGGAGTGTCCGGGCGAGGGGGAGTTCGCGGTGCACGATGTCGTCCTGCGGGACGAAGCCGGGCGGGCCGAACGCGCCCTCCCGCAGGACCTCCCCGGCGTCCGGACGGCGGATCCCGGCCAGCGCCTCCAGCAGGGTCGTCTTCCCGGCGCCGCTGCCGCCGATGATCGCCAGCAGCCCGCCCGGGCCGACGTCCAGGCTGATCCCCGTCAGGATCGGCCGCCGGGAGACTCCTCGTACGGTGATCCGCGCGCCCGCCGCCTCGGTCGTCATGAAGGCGAACCTAATCGACGCATGGCGCGTGTTGCGCGAGCTTGGGTTGGTTGCCGGGTCTCGGCAGCGGGCCATGCTGATCTCGGGCCTGGCGGTATAGCGTGTGCGCATAGCGTTCCGGCGTTGGAAAGATCCAATACGGTGGGCCTTCCGGACGATTCCAAAGAGCGGCATCAGCCCAAGAGGTTGTTTAGGGCGCTGCTGGGTAAGCCCTATGACCGCTATCTTGATTGGACGATCGCAAGAAAGATGGCGAGGTGGGAAGAGGGCCTCGGGCTCGACAAAGCCGAACCATTGGATATGTGGTCCGATGTTCCTCCTGGAGAGCCGAAGCGGAAGCAGGACGGCTTGCCGGAGGAGCGAAGTTCAGCAGTTGAGGGGTCTTCAGGGCGACCCAGAAGCGGGCGGCGTCCCCGCCTCACTGTTGCCGCTGAGATTTCGGCGGTACTTTCAGTGGTCGTTGCTGTAGCGGCACTTGTCATTACGTTTGCCCATTGACACGCTCCCACGGGTCGTCCAAAAAAAGAAGCGCGGCCCCAATTCGGAAAGGTGGGGCCGCGTTTCTGTTCAGGGTCAGTCGTCCAGGGCTAGGAGGAGGGCGGCGGACCAGCTGAAGTTGGGGGAGTTGAGGGGGGCTCCGGTGAGCGGGTCGTAGTTCTCGTGGAGGGCGCCGTCGCCTTGCATGCCGGACGCGTTGGTGCGGAGGCGGTCGGCGAGGGTGCGGGCGTCGGTGCGGTAGCCGTAGGTGCGGAGGCCGGTGAGGGCGAAGTACGCCTGGTCGATCCAGACCGGGCCGCGCCAGTACTTGGTCGACTGGAAGTACGGCGAGCTCTTGGAAACGGTCGGGAACGGCACCTTCGTAGCGAACTCGTTCGGATCGACCATCTTGCCGCGGACGGCGGCGGCCTGCGCGCGGGAGGCGACGCCGGCCCAGAGCGGGATCGCGCCCTCGATGCCGCGCCCGCGGGCGGTCAACGTGCCTCCGCCGTCAGAAGCCATGGACGCGTCGTAGAAGAAGCCCGTCTTCGCGTCGTACATACGCGCGCGCACGAGACCCGCGACCTTGGCGGACCCGGCGGCGAACCGGGCGGCGTCGGCCTTCTTGCCGAGGCGGGACGCGATGAGCGAGAGGTAGTGCTTCTCGGCGGCGAGGTAGGCGTTGAGGTCGACCGACTCCTGGTTGACCGAGTAGCCGACGACCTTCCCGGACGCGTCGGTGTTCGCCAGCATCCTCACGCCGAGGGACGCGTCGAAGCGCGGCGCGTTGTCCATGCCGCTCTCCCAGGCGGCGGCCTGGCGCTGGTCCTCTTCGGTGGCGTTGGCCGGGTCGACCGTCGCGCCGTACTCGGCGAGGCCGTTGCGGTCGTGGTCGCGCGTCCGGTACCACCAGTCGTGGTAGGCGACCAGCTTCGGGTACATCTCGCGCAGGAACGAGGCGTCCCGGTCCTGGAGGTAGACCTGCCAGACCGACCAGGCGGCGAGCGGCGGCTTGCTGTTGCGCTCGTTCCAGTTGCCGCCGCCCTCGGACGGGGTGTTGTAGAAGATCGCGTCCGGGATCATGCCGGCGTCCTGCGGGCGGTCCTTGGACGCGCCGGTGATCTGGTAGTCGAACATCGAGCGGATCTGGTCGCGGGCGAGCGACGGGTCGAACCGCGCCGTCCCGACCGCCTGCTTCCAGGTGTCCCAGGACCACAGGCCGCTGAACCACTTGTAGGTGATGGACGGCGTGATCCCGTTGTGCCGGATCGCGCCCGCCGGGCCGCGCCAGTTCGACACCAGCGTCTCGACCGACTTCACGGCCAGCCGGCGCCTGTCGGCGGGGACGCCGCGCGTCGCGCGCGCCACGTAATCGGACCAGCGCGCGTCGCCCTGCGCGGCCACGCGCGAGGGCGAGCGGAGCATGCCCGCGACCGCGGGGGCCTCCGCACGGCGCTCCGCGTCGTTGAAGGTGTAGGTCTCCGCCCAGGTCAGGGCACTGGACGAGCGCGGACGCACGGTCAGCGGACGGGCCAGGTCGGTCGTGTACGAGTCGCCCTGGACGGACGTCCGGACCGGCTCGGCATGGACGATCTGGAACCGCTCGGTGCCGTCGGTCAGGTAGTCCCAGGTCTTGCGGACCTTGGCGAAGTCCACCTGGACGCCGTTCCCGGTCGCTTTCAGCGACGGCGCGCTCTTCATCGGCTCGGCATCGGGACGCAGCAGCGAACCGGTCCAGCCGACCTGGATCGTCCGGGCCGTCCGGCCGGTGTTCTCCACGTACGCGCGCACGAGGGCGGTGTGGGCGCTGCCGAAACGCAGCTCCAGCGTCAGTTTCAGGCCGTCCAGCTGGTAGACCTGCCGCAGCAGCCCCGGCAGGGACGAAAGCTGAGGCGCGGCCCCGGACAGGTTGATCGGACGGCCGTTCTCACTCAGCCGGATGCGGCTGAACGCCTTGCTCAGCCACCACGGGTACTCCTGCGCGATGTACAGGGGGCCGGTGAAGCCGCCGTACGTCGAGGGGTCCTTCGGCAGGGCGTAGGCATGCCACGCGCCCTGGTCGGAGAACACGTTGATGTCGTTGAACTCCGGCGGCTCGGACGCGGGCGGCGTGCCGCGCAGGTCCAGCACGTTGGCGTAGTCGGCGCGGTGGGCGGGGCCCGCGTGCGCGGGGACCGCCGTCAGGGGGAGGAGAGCGACGACACCGACGGCGGCGCTCAGGGGTTTGCGCATGGTCACCTTTCAGATGCTGGGGTGAGGACCGCCGCGCCGAGGGGGCCGAGTTCGAGCTCGCCCTCCACGGTCGCGCCGGACAGCAGATCAATACCGGACAGGCCGGAAACGCGGGCGGGGGCGTCCGCGTGGTTCAGCAGGAACAGGTGCCGGCCGCGCCGGGTCGCCTCCACGCCCGCCGGCGTCTCGTGCACGGGCCGCACGCCCGCCGCGTCCAGCACCAGGCCGAGCGCGGACGGCAGGTGGCAGCTGAAGTACCAGCCGACGCCGTCCCCGTGCGCGTTCCGCGTGATCGCGGGCCGTCCGGCCAGCGGCCCCGCGCCATAGGACGCGACGGGTTCGGCCGTCGTGACCTCCAGCCACTCGCTCCACAACGTCGCCGCCCCCGGCCCCGAGACGGGCAACGACGCGTCGTCCGCGGCCTTGACCGGCACGGATGCGTCGGCCGCGGCCATGACGGGCACGGATGCGTCGGCCGCGTCCTTGACCGGCACGGATGCGTCGGCCGCGGCCTTGACCGGCACGGATGCGTTGTCCGCGGCCGTGATGGGCACGGATGCGTCGTCCGGGACGGGCCAGAACTCGTCCACGATGACGCCCAGCGCCTCGCGCAGCGGGGCGGGGTAGCCGCCGAGGTGGATGTGGTCGTGCTCGTCCACGATGCCGGAGAAGAAGCCGCAGGCCAGGTGGCCGCCGTCCGCGACGAAGCGGGTCAGCCGCGCGGCCGCCTCCGACCGCAGCATGTACAGGTTCGGCGCGAGGACGACCTTGTACCGCGAGAGATCGGCGGACGGCGGGACGAAGTCGACCGCGATGTTCCGCAGCCACAGCTCCCGGTACCAGGACGAGACGAGCGCCTTGAGGTCCAGCCGTGTGGACGGGTGGTCCTCCTGCTCCAGCGCCCACCACGAGTCCCACGACAGGACGATCGCGACAGAAGCCTCGGAAACGCTCCCCGCGACCGGGCCCAGCTTCGCCAGCTCGGCACCGAACCGGACGGTCTCGGCCCATCCGCGCGACGAGGTTCCGCCGTGCGGGAGCAGCGCGCTGTGGAACTTCTCCGCGCCCGCGCGCGAGGCCCGCCACTGGAAGTACATGACGCCGTCCGCGCCGCGCGCGACCGTCTGCAACGACCACAGCCGGTGCAGTCCCGGACGCTTCGGCACGTTCACCGGACGCCAGCTGACCGCCGACGGCGCCTGCTCCATCAGCAGCCACGGCCGGCCGCCCTTGAGCGAGCGCATCAGGTCGTAGTTCATCGCGGCCGAGATGTGCGCCTCGGGATCGGCCGGGTCGGGGTAGGCGTCGTCCGAGACGAAGTCCTCGCGGGACGCCCACTCCCAGTAGTCCAGCGGCTTGAACATCGACATGAAGTTCGTGGTCACCGGGACGCCGGGGGAGACCTCGTCCAGCACGTCCTTCTCGCCCTGGTAGCAGGCGAGCAGCGCGTCCGAGCAGAACCGCCGCCAGTCGAGCGTCTGCGTCGGGTTGACCGGGCCGGGCGCGTCGCGCGGCGGCTCGATCTCCTCCCAAGCGCCGTACCGCTGCGACCAGAACGCCGTCCCCCACGCCGAGTTCAGCACGTCCAGAGAGCCGTACCGCGCGCGCAGCCAGCGACGGAAGTCCGAAGCCGACTCCGCACAGAAGCACTCGGTCACGTGGTCGCCGTACTCGTTGTGAATGTGCCACAACGCCAGCGCCGGATGGTCGCGGTACCGCTCGGCGATCCGCCGCGCCAAGGTGACCGCCGCCTCCCGGTACACCGGCGAGGACGGGCAGTAGTGCTGCCGCGAACCGAACTCCAACCGCACCCCGTCCGACCGCACCGGCAGGACGTCCGGATGCGCGCGCACGAGCCACGCCGGAGGCGACGCCGTGGCAGTGGCCAGATCGACCGCGATGCCCTGGCCGTGCAGCAGATCGAGCAGCCGGTCCAGCCAGCCGAAATCCCAGGAAGTCGGGCCGGGCTGGAGGCGCGCCCACGAGAACACGCCGACCGTGACCAGGTTGACCCCGGCCTCCTTCATCAGCGCCGCGTCCTCGGCCCACACCTCCTCGGGCCACTGCTCGGGGTTGTAGTCCCCGCCGTACAGCAGCCCCGGCACCCGCGTGAGGCGTCCCGTGGCGCTCATCCCTTCACCGCCCCGCCGAGCAGCCCGGCGACGAACTGCCGCTGGAAGACGAAGAAGACGACCATGATCGGGAGCGTCGCGGCGAACGAGCCGAGCATCAGGCCCGAGTAGTCGACGTGCGACAGCCCGATCATCTGGTTGAGGGCGATGGGCACCGTGAACTTCTCCTCGGTGTTCAGCATGAGCAGCGGCCAGATGAAGCTGTTCCACTGGCTCGTGAAGGTGAAGATGACCAGCGCGCCGAGCTGCGGCCGGACGCCGGGCAGCACGACCTGGTAGAAGATCCGCAGGTCGCCCGCGCCGTCGATGCGGGCGGACTCGATCAGCTCGTCCGGGAAGGCGAGGAACGCCTGCCGCATCAGGAAGATGCCGAACGCGTTGGCCAGGAACGGCAGGATGACCGCCTGGTAGGTGTCGGTCCAGCCGAGGTTCGCCATCATCTGGAACAGCGGCACCAGCAGCACCTGCATCGGGATCATCATCGTCGCGAGCACCACGCCGAGCAGCACGCCCCGGCCGCGGAACCGGTACTTCGCCAGGCCGTAGCCGCACATCGCCGAGATCAGCGAGCTGAGCACGGTGTAGACGACCGCGACGCCGAGGCTGTTGGCGACGACGCGTCCGAAGTGGTGCTCGGACTGGAGCCGGGACAGGTTGTCCATCAGCGCGCCGCCCGGCATGAACGGCGGCGGGGACCTGAACAGGTCGGCGGTGTCGTGCGTGGCCGCCACCGCCATCCAGTAGAACGGGACGAGGCTGACGACGGCCCCGGCCAGCAGCACCAGGTACGCGCCCGCCCGGCCCAGGATCCGCGGGCTCACCGCGACCCCCTTCCCAGGAACCGGAACTGGATCAGCGAGATCAGCCCGATGAGCAGCACGACCACCCAGGCGATCGCCGCCGCGTAGCCGAAGTCCATCTGGTCGAAGCCGACCTTGTAGAGGTAGAGGACGGGCGTCATCGTGGCGTTGTCCGGCCCGCCGCGGGTCAGCACGTAGTTCTCGTCGAACAGCTGGAGCGTGCCGATCGTGGAGGTGATCGAGCAGAACAGGATCACCGGCCGGAGCTGCGGGACGATCACCCGGACGAACGTGGTGACCGCGCCCGCCCCGTCGATCGACGCCGCCTCGTACTGCTCCCGGCCGATCGCCTGGAGCCCGGCCAGCAGGATCACCGCGTTGTAGCCCGTCCACCGCCAGGTGATCGACAGGACCAGCGAGATCCGCGCCCAGGTGGCGTTGTTCAGCCAGTCGACGGCGCCGATCCCGATCCCGTCCAGCAGCTGGTTCACCATGCCGCCGTCGGTCTTCAGCAGCACCCGGAACACCACGGAGTACGCGACCAGGGTGGTGACGGCCGGCAGGAAGTACACCAGCCGCCACCCGCCGCGGAACCGCAGCCAGGACGCGTTCAGCACCCCGGCCAGCACCAGCGCCAGCCCGATCATCACCGGGACCTGGATCACGAGCAGCAGCGCGGTGTTGACCAGCGACTCGGCGAGCACCGGGTCCTGGAACATCCGCCGGTACTGGCGGAGGCCGACGAAGACGGTCGCGCCGTCCTGGTCGGCGGTGAAGCTCTGGTACAGGCTCGCCGCGAGGGGATAGGCGAAGAACGCCACGAACAGGACGGTCGCCGGACCGGTGAACCACCAGTGGGTCAGGCTGAACCGCCGCCGGCGCGGCCGGGGAGCGTCCGCCACGGGGACGCTCTCAAGCTTCGCGGGCTCGGTCTGCAATGCGGCCATGGGCTATCCGGCGGTCTGGCGGCCGGTGGCGGCCGCGATCTGCTTGGCCGTGGAGTCGAGCGTCGCCTTCGGGTCCTTGCCGCGCAGCGCGACGCCCGCGAACGCCGTCCAGACCAGCTCGCGCGCCTTCGCGCCGTCCTTGGTGTACTCGATCGGCGGGACGGACGAGGACAGGTCGGCGAAGACCTTGTTGACCGCCTGGCCGCCGTAGTACGGGTCGGGCCGCGCGATGAACGGGTCCTTGAGCGCGGGCAGGAACGCCGGGAACAGGCCCTCGTTCTTCAGCATCGAGACCTGGTTCGCGGTGTTGGCGAGCATGAACTCGGTGAACGCCCACGCCGTCTTCGGGTTCTTGGTCTGCGAGGTGACGGTGAGCAGCGAGCCGCCGTTGTTGGACGTCCGGACGCCGCCCTGCTCGAACGCGGGAAGCGGGAACACGCCCCACTTGCCGCTCATCTCCTTCATCTCGCCGGTGAGCGTGCCGCCCCACCAGACCGCCTGCGGCGTCGTGGCGGACTTGCCGGTCTTGGTCGAGCTGACGTTGGCGTCCCAGCCGCGCGCCCAGTCGACCAGGCCCTTGTCGGACAGCTGCTTCAGGACGGTCATCGCCTTGACGGCCTGCGGCGTGTTCACCGCGACCTTGCCGTCCTTGAACAGGCCTTGCCCCTGCTGCTGGAGCATCATCGAGAACGTGTTGTCCTCGGCCGGGTCGAGGCTGATGAACTTGGTGCCGGTCTTGGCCTTGACCTGCTCGCCGGCCTTGACGTAGTCGTCCCAGGTGTTGATCGAGTTCGGGTCGACGCCGGCCTTCTGGAACAGGTCGCGGCGGTAGAAGACGCCGACGGGGCCGGAGTCCCAGGGCAGGCCGAGCGTCCGGCCCTTCTCGTCCGTGGCGGTCTTCCACGCGGCCTGGTTGAACTGGTCCTTGTACTTCCCGGCGAGCGTGCTCAGGTCGTAGAACCCGTTGGGGAACGAGCCGAGGAAGCTCTGGAACCGGGGGCCCTCGACGGTGGTGACGTCCGGCAGGCCCTTGCCCGACTTCAGCCCGACCGTGATCTTGTCGTAGGCGTTGTCGTAGCCGATGTCGACGACGTTGATCTTCGTCCCGGGATGCTGCTTCTCGAACTCGGGGGCGAGCCGCTTGAGCGCGGTCGCGGCGGTGTCCCAGGACCAGACCGTGACGTCGCCCTTGATGTCGGCGGCCGACCCGGCGGTCAGGCTCGGAGCGGCCTTCTTGCTGCTCGAACCGCCTGCCGCGCACCCGCTCACCGCGACCGCGGCGGCGATCGCGCCCGCGAGCAGAACCGACCTTCGTGTCCGTTTCATCCGGTTGGTATGCACCCTTGCCTCCTGACACCGGCATGCTGAATGCTGTATACAGCACACCGAATGATGATGTTTCGTCAAGAGGGGGAGCATGACCGGCCCGTTCGCACACCCGTACATCCCCAACGCGGCACCCGATGTGAAGCGCGAGATGCTCGCGGCCGTCGGCGCCGAGTCGGTGGAGGACTTCTACGCCGACGTCCCCGCCGGGCTGCGGCTGGGACGCCCGCTCGACCTGCCCGCGCCGATGCGCTCGGAGGCCGCGCTGGTGCGGCACATGAGCGGACTGCTCGGCCGCAACACCAGCACCCGCGACGTCCTGAGCTTCCTAGGCGGCGGCGTGTACCAGCACTACGTGCCCGCCGTGGTGGACGAGGTGGTGGACCGTTCCGAGTTCCTCACCGCCTACGCCGGCGAGCCCTACGAGGACCACGGCCGCTTCCAGGCGCTGTGGGAGTACCAGTCGCTCATGGGCGAGCTGCTGGAGCTGGACGTGGTGAACGTCCCGACCTACGACGGCTTCCAGGCCGCGGGCACCGCGCTGCGCATGGCGGGCCGGGTCACCGGCGCGCGCCGCCTGCTCGTCGCCTCGTCCGTCGCGCCCGACAAGCTGTCCAAGATCCGCGACTACGTGCGGCCGGACCACGACGTCGTGGTCGTCCCGGTCGTGGACGGACGCGCCGACGTGGCGGCCGTCCGCGCCGCGCTCGCCGAGGGCGACGTCGCGGCCGTCTACGCCGAGGCGCCGTCCTACCTGGGCATCGTCGACCCGGCGCTGCCCGAGCTGGGCGAGCTGGCGCACGCGTCCGGCGCGCTCTACGTCGTGAACTGCAACCCGATCTCGCTCGGCGTCGTCGCGCCGCCGGCGTCCTACGGCGCGGACATCGTCTGCGGCGACGTCCAGCCGCTCGGCGTGCACATGAGCTTCGGCGGCGGCAACGCCGGGTTCATCGCCACCCGCGACGACGAGCCGCTGGTCGCCGAGTTCCCGTCCCGGCTGTTCGGCGTCGTGCCGACGGCGGTCGAGGGCGAGTACGGCTTCGGCGACGTCGCCTACGAGCGCACCTCCTTCGCGATCCGCGAGGAGGGCAAGGAGTGGGTCGGCACGGCCGCCGCGCTCAACGGCATCGCCGCCGGCGTCTACCTCGCGCTGATGGGCCCGCAGGGCATGCGCGAGGTCGGCGAGACGATCATGGCGAACACCCGCTACGCCATCACCCGGCTCGCCGCCGTCCCCGGTGTCGAGGTCCCGCACGCGGACGCGCCGCACTTCGCCGACTTCGCCGTCCGCTTCACCGGCTCCCGCACCGCCGCCGAGGTCAACGACGCGCTGCTGGAGCGCGGCGTGTTCGGCGGCCACGCGCTGTCCGAGCGCGACGCCCTGTACTGCGTCACCGAGGTGCACACCAAGGACGACATCGACCGCCTCGCCGCCCTGCTGGAGGAGATCGCCAAGTGAGCGCCCCCGCGAACACCGGACCCGTTTCGACCGACGACGCGCGGATCGCCCCGAAGCCGCCGCTGCGCCGGTTCCACCAGGCCCGCTGGGACGAGCCGCTGATCTTCGAGCTGGGCACGCCCGGCGCGCGCGGCGTGGCCGTCCCCGCGCCCGAGGTCCCGCTGGACGACACGCTCCCCGAGGCGCTGCGCCGCAAGGACGCGCCCGGCCTGCCCGATATGTCGCAGCTGCACGTGCTGCGGCACTACCTGCGGCTCTCGCAGGAGAACCTCGGCGTCGACATGAACATCGACGTCGGCCAGGGCACCTGCACGATGAAGTACAGCCCGAAGGTCAACGACCGGTTCGTCCGCGACCACCGGGTCTCCGAGCTGCACCCCTTGCAGGACGAGCGGACCGTCCAGGGCGTCCTGGAAGTCATGCACACGCTGGAGAAGATGCTCGCGGAGATCTCCGGCATGGACCGCGTGTCGCTGCAGCCCGGCGCCGGGTCGGCCGCGATCTACACCAACATCGCGATGATCCGCGCCTACTTCGCCGCGCGCGGCGAGCTGGAGCAGCGCGACGAGGTCATCACGACGATCTTCTCCCACCCGTCCAACGCGGCCTGCGCCAAGACCGCCGGGTTCAAGGTCATCACCCTGTACCCGGACAAGGACGGCTACCCCGACATCGAGGCGCTGAAAGCGGCGGTCGGCCCGCGCACTGCGGCGCTGATGATCACCAACCCGGAGGACACCGGGATCTTCAACTCCCGGATCGCCGAGTTCGTGGACATCGTGCACGAGGCGGGCGGCCTGTGCGCCTACGACCAGGCGAACGCCAACGGCATCCTCGGCATCACCCGCGCCCGGGACGCCGGGTTCGACCTGTGCCACTTCAACCTGCACAAGACCTTCTCCACCCCGCACGCGTGCGGCGGACCGGCGGCGGGCGCGTCCGGCGTGAGCGAGAAGCTGGTGCCGTTCCTGCCCCGGCCGACCGTCGAGTTCGACGGCACCCGCTACCGGCTGGACGACGACCGCCCCGAGTCCGTCGGTAAGATCCGCCCGTTCTACGGCGTGGTGCCGAACCTCGTGCGCGCCTACGCGTGGATCATGTCGCTCGGCGCGGAGGGGCTCCGCGAGGTCGCGGAGATCGCCGTGCTGAACAACAACTACCTGATGAAGAAGGTCCTGGAGATCCGGGGCGTGTCGGCGCCCTACGCCGAGGGGAAGCGGCGCATCGAGCAGGTGCGGTACTCGTGGGAGGAGCTGCACCGCGACACCGGCGTGCACAGCGAGGAGATCGGCGTCCGCGCCGCCGACTTCGGCACCCACTACTGGACGAGCCACCACCCGTACGTGGTGCCCGAGCCGATGACGCTGGAGCCCACCGAGTCCTACTCCAAGCAGGACCTGGACGAGTACGCCGCGATCCTCGCCGAGGTCGCGCGCGAGGCGTACGAGGAGCCGGAGACCGTCCGGACCGCGCCGCACAACTCCACCATCCACCAGGTGAGGCAGGCGACGCTGGACGACCCGAAGACCTGGGCCGTCACCTGGCGCGCGTACCGCCGGAAGATCCTCGGCCAGTGAGGTACGGACTGGTGGTCAACCCGGTCGCCGGACTCGGCGGCCGGGTCGGCCTCAAGGGCAGCGACGGCCCGGACGTGCAGGCCCGCGCCCGCGAGCTGGGCGCGGTGCCGCGCGCGTCCGAGCGCGCGACGGCCGCGCTCCGCGAGCTGGCGGGCCGGGCCGGTGCCCCGGTCGTCCTGACCGCCGCCGGACCGATGGGCGAGGACGCCGTCCGCGCCGCCGGACTGGAACCGGACGTCCGCTACACCCCGGACGACCCGTCCACGGCCGGGGACACGGTCGCCGCCGCCAAGGCCCTCGCGCCGGACGTGGACCTGCTGCTGTTCGCGGGCGGCGACGGGACGGCCCGGGACGTCCTGGACGCGGTGGGGACGTCCGTGCCCGTCCTCGGCGTCCCGACCGGCGTGAAGATGCACTCGGCGGTGTTCGGCGTCGGACCGCGCGCGGCCGGGGAGGTCGCCGCCCGGGCCGCCACCTCGTTCATCGAGGCCGAGGTCATGGACCTGGACGAGGACGCCGTCCGCGACGGCCGCGTCTCGGCCCGCCTCTACGGCCAACTGCTCGTGCCCGACGCGCCCGTCCGCGTGCAGCAGCGCAAGGTCGGCAGCTCGGCCGCCGACCCGTACGCCGTCGGCGGGATCGCCGCCGAGCTGGCCTCCCGCGTCGGCGACGGCCTGCTCGTGCTCGGGCCGGGCGGGACGACCCGGGCCGTCGCGGCGGCGCTCGGCGTGGACGTCCCGGTCATGGGCGTCAACGTGCTGCGCGAGGGCCGCCTGGTGGCCGCCGACGCCAACGCCGCCGAGCTGGCCGGGCTCGTCACGCCGGACACCTGGATCGCGGTCACCCCGATCGGCGGGCAGGGCTTCCTGCTCGGCCGGGGAAACCAGCAGATCTCGCCCGAGGTGCTGCGCACCGTCCGCCCGGACCGGCTGCTGGCCGTCGCGACCGAGGCCAAGCTCGCCGCGCTCGGCGGCCGTCCCCTGCTGCTCGACACCGGAGACCCCGATCTGGACCGGGCGCTGGCCGGATACCGCACCGTGATCACCGGCCGCGGCCGCACCGCCCGCTACCCCGTGCAAGGAGCCTGACCATGTGCAAGGAGCCTTCCCATGATTGATCTGACCGGAAAGCGCGCCGTCGTGACCGGGGCGGCGTCCGGAATCGGCCGCGCCACGGCGGAGCTGCTCGCCGAGCTCGGCGCGTCCGTCGTGCTCGCCGACCTGAACGCCGAGGCGGGGGAGGAGGCCGCCAAGGCCATCCCGAACGCCGTGTTCGCCCGCTGCGACGTGTCGAGGGCGGCCGACTGCGAGGCCGCGATCGGCCTGGCCCGCGAGGCGTTCGGCGGGGTGGACGTGCTGTTCAACAACGCCGGGATCATCCGCCGCTCGACCGTGTCGGAGATCACCGAGGACGACTGGGACCTGGTGATGGCGGTCAACATCAAGTCGATCATGCTGATGAGCCGGTACGCGATCCCGCTGATGGCGGCCGCGGGCGGCGGCAGCATCGTCAACACCGGCTCCGGTTGGGGCATCCGGGGCGGCGCGCAGGCCGTATCGTACTGTGCGTCGAAGGGGGCGGTCGTCAACATGACGCGCGCCATGGCCATCGACCACGGACCGCAGAACATCCGGGTCAACTGCGTCTGCCCGGGCGACACGGCCACCGGGATGCTCGCCGACGAGGCGCGGCAGCTCGGAGAATCGGTCGAGACGTTCTATGCCGACGCGGCCGACCGTCCGCTCGGCCGGATCGGCACCCCGCGCGACATCGCGAGCACGGTGGCGTTCCTGGCCGGCGACGCCGCGGCGTTCGTGTCGGGGGCCGTCCTCGCGGTGGACGGCGCGGGCACGGCGTGAGCCCGCGGCCGGGCGCGCGCACCGACGGCGGTGGCCGCGCGCCCGGCCGGCACGGTCGGAACCGGGCACTGGGAAGAGGGAGAGCATGCCGATCGAGCGCCGCCCGCTGCGCGAGCAGATCAAGGACGAGCTGCTGGAGCGGCTCGGCCGGGGCGAGTTCGCCGCGGACGAGCCGATCAACGAGAACCGGATGGCCGCCGACCTCGGCGTCAGCCGCACCCCGCTGCGCGAGGCGCTGATCGCGCTGGAGCGCGAGGGGGTGATCCGCAGCGAGCGCGGCAAGGGCTTCCGGTTCGCGCCGCTCAGCCGCAAGGAGTTCCTCGACCTCAGCACGATCGTGCGGGAGATGGAGTCCCTGGCGCTGCGGCTGACCGACCCGGCGTTCCTGGTGTCGATCGCGCCGCGGCTGCTGGCCGAGGCGCGCGGGTTCCCCGACCAGCGCGCCGCCTACGCCGTCCTCGAACGCTACGACGACGAGTGGCACGAGCTGCTGACCTCCGGCTGCCCGAACGAGCGGCTGCTGGACATGATCGGCTCGCTGAAGCTCACCATGCACCGCTACGAGCGGGTCGTCGTCGGCGACCAGGACGTGCTGGAGCGGTCGGCCGCCGAGCACGAGCGGATCGCCGAGTGCCTGCTCGCCGGGGACGTCGAGGGCGCGGTCGACGCGCTCAAGACCAACTGGGCGAGCGGCTCCGAGCGGATCATGGAGCGCTTCGACCTGGACCGCCGTCCCGCCGCCGAGCCGACTCCCTCCTGATCCGCGTCCTGAGCCGCGCTTTCGCCGCCCGGTGAGCGGGCGGTGAGGGCGCGGTGAGCGGCCCGCGGCACTGTCTCCTCATCGCCGGAACGCAACCGGGTTCCGGCCCCTGACGAGGAGGACGACATGGGCACGCTGAACGGCAGGACGGCGCTGGTGACCGGCGGCTCGCGCGGGATCGGGCGGGCGGTGGCGCTCCGGCTGGCCGCCGAGGGCGCGTTCGTGGCCGTCCACTACGGGTCCGACGCGGACGCGGCCAAGCGGACGGTCGGCGACATCGAGCGCGCCGGCGGCCGGGCCGTCGCGATCCAGGCGCCCTTCGACGAGGACGACGCGGTGGACCGCCTCTTCGACGCCCTCGTCCCCGCCCTGGACGGCCGGGGCCTGGACATCCTGGTCAACAACGCCGGAATCGGCTCGGCGAGCCCGGCCGCGACGCTCACCCGCGGCGAGTTCGACCGGCTGATGAAGGTGAACGTCGCCGCGCCGTTCTTCGTCGTCCAGCGCGCGCTGCCGCTGCTGAACGACGGCGGCCGGATCGTCAACATGGGCTCGGTCGCGAGCCGGGTCGCGGTGCCGGTGCAGATCGGCTACACCGTGACCAAGGCCGCGCTGGAGGCGCTCGCCCCGACCCTCGCCAACGAGCTGGGACGGCGCGGGATCACGGTCAACACGGTCGCGCCCGGCGCGATCCGCACCGACATGACGGCCGGGTACACCGGCATCCCGGAGGCCGTCGCCGCGCTGGAGTCGATCACCGCGCTCGGCCGGCTCGGCGAGCCCGAGGACGTCGCGGACGTCGTCGCCTTCCTCGCCGGACCGGACGCCCGCTACGTCACCGGCCAGACCCTCGACGTCTCCGGCGGCACCTGGCTCGGCCCGATCACCCCGGCGTGAGGCCGCTCCAGCGCCGGGTGGCCCGGCACCCCTGCGGCTCGGGAGGGGAGCAGAGCCGCCGGGGTGGGTCAGGCGGGACGGGTCAGGCCAGGGCCCGGCGGTCGGCGGCGATGCGGGCCGGGTCCCAGCCGCGCCGTGGCACCGAGTCGAGCAGCAGCCGGGTGTAGGGGTGCTCGGGCGCGGCGAGGACGGCGGCGGCCCGCCCCGACTCGACGGCCCGCCCCCGGCGCAGCACGAGCACGTCGTCGGCGACATGCCGGACCAGCGACAGGTCGTGGCTGACGAACACGAACGCGACCCCGAGCGTGGCCCGCAGCTCCCGCAGCAGCTCGACGATCTGGGCCTGGATGGACACGTCCAGCGCGGACGTCGCCTCGTCCAGCACCAGCACCTTCGGCTCGACGGCGAGCGCGCGGGCCAGCGCGACGCGCTGCCGCTGGCCGCCCGACAGGCGCCGGGGGAGCGCGGCGGCCTCCCGCTCGCCGAGCCCGACCCGGTCCAGCAGCTCGTCCCGGCGGGCGTGCCGCGCGGCCTGGTCCAGGTCGAAGTGCAGGCGGAGCGGCTCCTCCACGGCGCCGGCGACGGTCACCCGCGGGTCCAGCGACAGGTACGGGTCCTGGAAGACCATCTGGACGTCGCGGGCGCGGGCGAGCCGGGATCTCCGGCCGCGCGGCGGGGACGTCCGGTCCGTCCCGCAGACCAGGACGCGCCCGGCGGACGGCCGCTCCAGCCCGACCAGCATCCGCGCGGTCGTGGTCTTCCCGGACCCGGACTCGCCGACGATCGCCAGGCTCCCGCCGGGCGGGACGGTGAACGACACGCCGTCCACGGCCGCGTGGTCGCCGAACGTCTTGCGCAGTCCCTCGACCGCGAGGACGGGCTGCTCAGTCATGTACCAGCTCCTCGGCGCGAAGGCAGGCGACGGACACGCCGTCCACCGGGCGAAGCGGGGGCCGCTCGGCGGCGCACCCGGGCGCGGCGAAGCGGCAGCGGGCCGCGAACGCGCAGCCCTCGGGGTCCTCGGCGAGCGACACCGGACGTCCCGGCACGCCGCGCGGCGGCTCGTCGGACTCCAGCCGCGGCGTCGCGGCGAGCAGACCGGCGGTGTACGGATGCCGGGGGTGCGCGAACAGGCCGTCCGTGGTCTGCTCCTCCACGATCCGTCCCGCGTACATGACGTAGATCCGGTCGCAGACGGCGGCGGCGAGGTCCAGGTCGTGGGTCACGAACAACATCCCGGTGCCGCGCTCGGCCTGCAGCCGCGTGAGGATCGAGATGACCTCGGCCTGCGTGGTGACGTCCAGGGCGGTGGTCGGCTCATCGGCGAGCAGGAGCCGCGGCCCGCCGGCCAGCGCCCCGGCGATCATGACGCGCTGCAGCATGCCGCCGGAGAACTCGTGCGGGAACCGGCGCAGCGCGCGGCGCGGCTGCTCGATCCCGACCGACTCCAGCAGCTCCTCGGCCGCCTTCAGCGCGGCGCGCATCGGCGTGCCGCCCGCGCGCAGCCCCTCGGTGACGAAGTCGCCGATGCGCCGGACCGGGTTGATCGAGGCGCGCGGGTCCTGGAACACCATCGCGACCTCGCGCCGGCGCACCTCGCGCAACCGCGCGGGCGGCAGGGCGAGGACGTCCCGTCCGGCGACCCGGACGGACCCGGTGACCTCGGCCCCGTCCGGCATCAGCCCGAGCACGGACCGTCCGGTGACGGACTTGCCCGATCCGGACTCGCCGACGAGCCCGACGGTCTCGCCCTCCGCCACGCGCAGCGACACCCCGTCCAGGACGGGCCGCGCGGCGCCCGACGCGAGCCGGACGGTCAGCCCCTCGATCTCCAGCAGCGCGCTCTCCCGCATCACGCCTCCCGCTTGGCGACGCGGTCGGCGACACCCTCGCCGACGATCCCGAACGCCACGACCGCGACCACGATGGCCGCGCCGGGCGCGAGCGCGGGCAGCACCGCGCCCTGCAGCAGCGCGGACGCGCCGTTGTTGATCATCGCTCCCCAGTCCGAGTCCGGCGGCTGCACGCCGAAGCCGAGGAAGCTGAGCGCGGCCAGGTCCATCAGCGAGTAGCCGAAGTTCATCGCCGACTGCGCCAGCACCAGCGGCGCGATGTTCGGCGCGAGGTGGCGCAGGCAGATCGTCCAGCCGGACCAGCCCTGCACCCGGTAGGACTGGATGTACGGACGCGTCGCCTCCTGGACGGCCACGTTGCGCACGAGCCGTCCGACGTAGGGGACGTAGGCGATGCTCATCGCCGCGATCGGCGCGGTCAGGCCGGGTCCGAACACGGCGACCAGGACGATCGCGAGCAGCAGGCCGGGCAGCGCGAACACCAGGTCCATGGCCCGCGACAGCAGCGCGTCCACCCAGCCTCCGCACCACGCGGCGGTGACGCCGACGACCGCGCCGAGCACGGTCGAGACGGCCACGACGACCAGCGGGCCGAGCAGCCCGGTGCGCGCGCCGTAGATCATCCGGGACAGCACGTCCCGGCCGGACTCGTCGGTGCCGAGCGGGTGGTCGCCGGACGCGCCGCCGAGCGCGGCCGACAGGTCCAGCCCGTTCGGGTCGTGCGGCGCGATCCAGGGGGCGAGCGCCGCCACCAGGACGATCACGGCGAGCACGATCAGCGCGGCGGTCTGCAGAGCGTCGCCGCCGTGCAGCCGGCGCAGCATCCGGCGCCGCCGGAGGGCCACGGCGGTCATCGCGCGGCTCCCTTCACTCGCGGGTCGATGAGCGGCTGGACCAGGTCGACCAGCAGGTTCGCGAGCACGAAGGCGAACACGACCAGCAGCGACACGGCCTGCACCACGGGGAAGTCCTTCACGGTCACCGAGGACACCAGCAGCTGCCCGACACCGGACAGGCCGAACGCGGTCTCCACGATCGAGGTGCTGACCAGCAGCCCGGCGACGACGGTCCCGGTGACCGTGCTGATCGGGCCGAGGCTGTTGCGCAGCACGTGGCGGCGGACGACGGTCGCGCCCGGCACGCCGCGCGAGCGCGCGACCTCCACGTGTTCTCTGGCGAGCGCTTCGAGCATGGACGAGCGGGTGACGCGGGCGAGCAGGCCCGCGAACGTCAGCGCCAGCGCGACCGCCGGGAGCGTGAGGTGGGTGATCCGCCCGCCGAACCCGGTGCCGTTGCCGAACGCGGGGAACCAGTGCAGCTTCACCGAGAACACCGTGATCAGCCCGATCGCCGCGACGAACGCGGGTGTCGCGGTCGCCACACCCGTCCCGACCAGGACGATCCGGTCGGCGACCCCGCGCCGCAGCGCCGCGACCGCGCCGACCGCGAGGCCCGCGACCAGGATCAGCAGCGCCGCGTAGGCGACCAGCCAGAGCGTGGTCGGCAGCCGCGCGGCGATCAGCCCGCCGACGTCCTGCCGGAATTGCACCGAGCGGCCGAAGTCGCCGGTCAGCACGCCGCCGAGCCACTTGCCGAACTGCACGGCGAACGGGTCGTTCAGGTGGTACTGCGCGCGGATCGCGGCGAGCGTCTCGGGCGTGGCGGGCCGTCCCTTCATGAGGAACACGGCCGGGTCGCCGGGCGCGAGGTAGATCGAGCCGAACACGGCCAGCGCGGTCGCGAAGAGCGTCGCGACCATCCCGGCGAGCCGCTTGAGCAGGAACAGGGCCACCTCAGCCCGCCGATCCGAGCTTGGCCGCCCAGGGGTACTCCAGCTGGGTGATCCCGGTCGGCGCGCCGGTGACCTTCCGGTTCAGGAACAGCGTGTACGGGACCTCGTAGAGCGGGATCCAGACCATGTCGTCCACGGCGAGCTTCTGGAGCTTCGCGACGGTCGCGGCGCGGGCCGCCGGGGCGGGCTCGGAGTTCGCCTGGTCCACGAGCGCGTCGTAGGCGGGGTTGGAGTAGCCGCCGTAGTTGGCGAAGTTGCCCGTCCGCAGGATGCCGTAGAACTCCAGCGGGTCCGGCGTGGAGTCGTACCAGGTCGTCATCATCAGGTCCACGCCCGTGCGGGACTTGGCGTCGGTGAACAGGGCCGTGTAAGCGTCCGGGGCGACCGACCGCAGCTCGACGCTCAGCCCGATCGCGCGTCCGGCGGCCTGGACGGCGTTGGCGATCACGCCGACCTCCGGCGACACCGTGCTGGTCGTCATGACGATCTTCTTGCCGGACGCGCCCGCCTGCTGGACGAGCTGCTTCGCGGCGGTCACGTCCTGCTTGAGGTCGGGCAGCTGGGCGTAGTAGCCCTTGGCCGCCTCGGGCGCGATGCCCCACGCGCCGATCGCGGCGGGGGCCTTGGCCGGGGTGGCGACGCCCGCGGCGGCGGCCTTGATGATGCCCGTCCGGTCCAGCGCCATCGACAGCGCCTTGCGGACGCGGGCGTCCCCGAGCGTCCCCTTGAGGTTCGTCGGGATCAGGCTCACGGCCGTGGTGTTCGGCCCGTAGTACAGCTTCCCATTGGAGGCTGCGCGCAGCTTGGCGAATCCGGACGACGGGAGGAAGTAGGTGCCGTCCACCTCGCCGGACAGCAGCGAGTTCACCCGCGTGGACGGGTCCTGGATGAAGACGGTCCGGATCGTGGCGGCCTTGGGGCGCAGCGAGGCGTCCCAGTAGCCGTCGAACCGCTTGAGCGTGATCGCCTGGCCCTTCTGCCACCGGGCGAGGCTGTACGGGCCGGTGCAGTTGACGCCGGTGTCGGGCGTGCCGTAGTTGCGCCCCTCCCTGGCGAGCGTCGCGGCGCTCTCGACCGTCCCGGCGGAGGTGCCCATCTCCTCGTTGAACAGCTGGTCGGGCTTGGTCAGGTGGACGGTCACCTGCATCGGCCCGGTCTTCTCGACGGACGCGACGTTCATGTAGGCCGAGATCCAGGACGAGCCGACCTTCGGGTCCAGGTGCCGCCGCAGGCTGGCCACCACGTCGTCGGCGGTCAGCGCCGTCCCGTCGTGGAACTTCACGCCCGGACGGATCGTGTACACCCAGCGCTTGGCGTCGGGCGAGGACGACGCCGAGGCGAGGCCAGGTTCGACTCTCAGGTCCGGCGTGATGCGCTGCAACTGCTCGCAGACGTTGGCGAGCACGGTGTTCGGCGGATAGTCGAACGCGTACGCGTAGTCGAGCGACAGCGGTTCGCCGTACAGCGACCAGGTGACCGTGTCGACCGGGCCCTTGGCGGGCGCGGTGTCCTTGGTGATCTGGAACGCGCCGGACCCGGCGGGTCTCGAACCGCCGCCGCAGGCGGCGGCCGCGACGGCGACGAGCGCCAGCGCGGCCAAGGGACGGGAGGTGCGCATCGGACGACCCCTTACAACGGACCGGACGCGGTGACCGGTCGGCGAGCGTGAGGGCCATCAGAGTCCTCTCGGCCTCAACCGTCAATACTGTTGTCATAAGAGCGGGCGGCCGCGGGAAGGCGCGCCTCCATGGCGTCCAGCAGCAGTTCGAGCGAGAACGGGTAGGCGCTGTGCCGCATCTCGGCGGTCAGCAGCTGGGCCGTCGCGGCGATGTTCGGATGCGTGTCCGGGCTCAGCTCGGTGTACTGCCCGCGCCAGACCCGGAGCTCGGCGTCCCGCGCGGCGGGCGGCAGCGCCATCGACGCCGCCTCCAGCGCGGCCATGCCGAGCGCGTGGTCGATGAAGGCGTGGTAGAGCGTGACCGCCTCGGCGTCGGGGAACCCGGCCGTGCGCAGCACGCCGAGGATCGCCTCCACCGCCCGCATCTCGTTGCCGCGCCCGGTCGTGCGGTGCGTGGCGAGCATCGCCAGCTGCGGGTGCGCCTGGTAGGACGCGTGGATCCGCAGCCCGATCTCGCGCAGGTCGGAGCGCCACTCGCCGGTCGGCGCCCAGCCCGCCTGGGTGCGTCCGATCAGCTCGTCGGCGACGGCGAGCAGCAGGTCGTCGGTGTCGCGGAAGTAGCGGTACAGCGAGCTCGGGTCCGCGCCGAGCGCCGCGCCGAGCCGCCGGACGGTCAGCGCCGCCGCGCCGTGCCGCGCGATCAGCCGCAGCGCCGTCTCGACGATGAGGTCCTCCGACAGCACGGTGCCCTGCTTGGTCGGCCGCCGGCGGCGCCGCCGATCCTCGGGTGTGACGCGTTCGCTCATGGCCGCACCTTATGTCAACAGCATTGACGTTGGAAGGCCTGGCAGGCTTGCCTGGTCAGCCGTCCGGTGCCGGAGGCGGCGCGCCGGACGGAACCACCGACGGGAGCAACCCATGACACACGCCGAGCTGATCTTCATAGGCGGACCGGTCCACACCGTGGACGCGGCCCGCAGCCGCGCGACCGCGCTCGCCGTGCGCGGCGGGCGGATCGTCGCGGTCGGGCACGACGAGGTGCGCGAGCTGGCCGGTCCCCGCACCGAGGTCGTCGACCTGGCCGGACGGCTGCTGATCCCCGGCTTCCAGGACGCGCACGTGCACGCCGTCAGCGGCGGCGTCGAGCTGGGCGAGTGCGACCTGACCGGGACGGTCGAGGTGGCGGGCTACCTGGAGGCGGTGCGGGCCTTCGCCGAGGCGCATCCGGACCGCGAGTGGATCACCGGCGGCGGCTGGTCGATGGAGAGCTTCGCGGGCGGTCTGCCGGACCGGCGGCTGCTGGACGGGATCGTCCCCGACCGCCCGGTCTACCTGCACAACCGCGACCACCACGGGGTCTGGTGCAACACCCGCGCGCTGGAGCTGGCCGGGGTGACCGCCGAGACGCCCGACCCGCCGGACGGACGGATCGAGCGCGAACCCGACGGCACCCCGAGCGGCGTGCTGCAGGAGGGCGCCGCCGAACTGGTCGGACGGCTCGTCCCCGCCCGCACCGATGCCGACATGCTCGCCGGGCTGCTGCGCGCGCAGCGGCTCCTGCACTCGCTCGGCATCACCGCCTGGCAGGACGCGGCGGTCGGCGGCTTCGGCTCCTTCAGCGGGAACGACGCGGCGTACCTGGCGGCGGCGCGCGACGGCAGCCTCACCGCGCGGGTCAACGGCGCCCTGTGGTGGGACCGGGAGCGCGGCGCCGAGCAGGTCCCCGAGCTGGTCGAGGCCCGCGCGCGGCTGCGGCACGGCCGGTTCCGCGCGGACAGCGTGAAGATCATGCAGGACGGCGTCGCGGAGAACTTCACCGCCGCGATGACCGGCCCGTACCTGGACGCCTGCGGTTGCGCGACCGACAACTCCGGCCTCAGCTTCGTCGACCCGGTGGCGCTGCGCGGGTACGTGACCGAGCTGGACGCGCTCGGCTTCCAGGTGCACTTCCACGCGCTGGGCGACCGGGCCGTCCGGGAGGCGCTGGACGCGGTGGAGGCCGCGCGCGCCGCCAACGGCCGGCTCGGCACCCGCCACCACCTGGCGCACCTCCAGGTCGTCCACCCCGACGACGTGCCGCGGTTCGCCCGGCTCGGCGCGGTCGCGAACATGCAGCCGCTCTGGGCCGCGCACGAGCCGCAGATGGACGAGCTGACCATCCCGTTCCTCGGCCCCGAGCGCGCGGCCTGGCAGTACCCGTTCGGCGACCTGCTGCGCGCGGGCGCGACCCTCGCCGCCGGGAGCGACTGGCCGGTGAGCAGCCCCGACCCGCTCGCGGGCCTGCACGTCGCGGTCAACCGGCGCGAGCCCGGCTCGTCCGACGAGCGCGTCTTCCTGCCCGAGCAGCGGCTCGACGCGGGCACCGCCCTCGCCGCCTACACCGCCGGGTCCGCGCACGTGAACGGCCTGGACGACACCGGCAGCCTGCGCGTCGGCAACCTCGCCGATCTCGTCGTGCTGGACCGCGACATCCTCAGCGGCCCGCCGGAGGAGATCGCCGACGCCCGCGTCCAGGCCACCTACGTCGGCGGCGAGGCGGTGTACACCGCCTGAGCGCCCGGGCGGACGACCCGGCCCGGCGCTACGCCGGGTCGGGCCTCAGCATGCGGTGCATCATCTCGACCCAGGTCGCGACGAACGTCTCGTCGTCCACACCCACGGCGGTGACGCGCAGCAGGCCGGTCATCATCCGGGACGAGAACAGCGCGCCGAGCCCGACCGAGGCGACGGCGGCGGCGCGCTCCTCCGGGACGCCGGCGCTGTCCCGCAGCCACGCGGTGAACTCGGCGAACGTGGTGTGCACGAGCTGCCGGACGGCGTCCTCGACGATCTCCGGGCGGCTGCGCGCCTCGGTGACCATGATGCGCAGCAGCTCCTGCTCGCCGTCCAGCTCGGTGAGCACGTAGCGCGCGGTCAGCGTCAGCTCGGCGCGCAGGTCGCCGAGGTCGCCGAGCACCCGGCGGATGTCGCGCAGCGCGTCCAGCCGGTTGAGGTTGCGCTCGATGCCCGCCCGCAGCACCGCCTCCTTGGTGCGGAAATGGTGGTACATGCCGCCCGCGCCGGGGGTCAGCCCGGCGGCCCGCTCGATCTGCGCGACGCTCGTTCCGCGGTAGCCCTGCTCGCCGAACAGCCGCATGGCCGCGTCGATGATCCGGTCCCGGGTGGGGGTTGACGTCGTCATGCGCCTAAGTAAACACTGAGGCGACGGCAGTGTCCACTGACTGGGGCTCTTGGATGGCTGAGCAGGAGAGGTCGCACGCGGTGCGCCGGGGACGGGTGGCCCGGGCCGCGCCGCTACTGGGGGCGGCGGGCCGGACGGCGGGCGAGGCGGTGGTCGCGTCCCTGCGCGGGCGGCGCGACGCCTCGTTCCACGAACGGGCCGCCGAACGCTACGCCGAGCGGCTCGGCCGCTCGAAGGGCGTGCTGATGAAGGCGGGGCAGCTGCTCTCGTTCGTCAGCTTCGCGCCCGCGCTGGACGGCGACTACGCGCCCGTCTACCGCGCCGCCCTCGCGCGGCTGCAGGACAGCGCGCCGCCGATGCCGTACGAGGACGCGGCCGCGATGGTGAAGCAGGAGCTGGGCGCGCGGCCGGAGGAGCTGTTCGCCGAGTTCTCCCGCGAGCCGATCGCCGCCGCGTCCATCGGCCAGGTGCACGCGGCGACGCTGGAGGACGGCCGACGCGTCGCGGTGAAGGTGCAGTACCCGGGCGTCGAGGCAGCGATCCGCGCCGACCTGTCCAACACCGAGCTGCTGGTCGGCTTCTTCAGCCTGGCCCGCTCGATGGCGCCGAGCCTGAGCCGGATGGACATGCGCGCGCTCGCCGCCGAGGTGAGCGTCCGGATCGGCGAGGAGCTGGACTACCGGACCGAGGCCGCCAACCAGGCCGAGTTCGCCGGGGTCTACCGCGGGCACCCGTTCGTTCGCGTCCCGGAGGTCGTGCCGGAGCTGTGCGCCGACCGGGTGCTGACCATGGAGTTCGCGGACGGGATGCGCTGGGCCAAGGCGCTGACCGCCGAGCAGGACCTGCGCGACCGCTGGGGCGAGGTCGTCTACCGCTTCACGCTCGGCTCGCTGCGCCGGCGCGGCCTCTTCCACGCCGACCCGCACCCCGGCAACTACCTGTTCCACGACGACGGGACGGTCACGTTCCTCGACTTCGGCTGCGTCAAGCGGTTCACGCCGCGGCAGATCGGCCAGATGCGCGCGATGGTGACCGCGACCGTGGACGGCGACGCGTCCGGGTTCAGCCGGGCGCTCCTGGACGCGGGCTTCTTCCCACCGGACGACGCCGCACCCGACCCCGCCGAGCTGCTGAGCTGGTTCCAGGCGAACCTGCACTCGCTCGTCGGTCCGCAGCCGTACACGTTCACGCCGGACCGGGGCGCGGCGGCCGTCCAGGCGGCGTTCTCGCCGACGGGGGCGTACGGGGCGCTGCTGCGGCGGCTCACGATGCCGGCCGACTTCCTGTTCCTGTCCCGGATCGAGATGGGCATGAGCGCCGTCCTCGGCGAGCTGCACGCGACGGGGGAGTGGCGCGGCATCTGCGACGAGTGGGACCGCGGCGCGCCGCCCGCCACCCCGTACGGAGAACTCGACCAGGACTTCTGGAGGGAGCGCCATGTCGGTCGCAGCCTCGGCTGAACCGGTCGCGTGGGACGCCCACATCGGCGCCTTCGTCGTGTCGGGCTTCGAGGAGGCCGCGCGGGTGCTGCGCGAGCCCGGCTGGAGCAGCGACCCCCGCACGCTCGCCGACCGGCCCTTCGAGGTCCCGCCCGGCGCGCTGCTGTTCATGGACCCGCCCGACCACACCCGCCTGCGCCGCCTGCTCAGCCCGGCGTTCACACCGCGCGCGGTCGAGCGGCTGCGCCCGCGCGTCGCGGCGATCGCCGACGCCGTCCTGGACGGCCTGTTCGCCGAGGGCCCGTCCGGTGACCCGGCGGACGAGTCCGATCTGATGAGCGAGGTCGCCTACCTCGTCCCGCTCGCGGTCATCGCTGAGCTGTTCGACGTCGGCGCGGAGGGCGCGCGGGTGTTCCGCGACCAGACGCCGGGGCTCGTCCGGATGCTGGAGGTGGCGCCGACCGCCGAGGATGTCGCGCGCGGCGCGGAGGCGTCCAACGAGGTGATGATGTTCCTGCTGCCGCTGCTGCTCGAACGCCGGGAGCATCCGCGCGGCGACTTCGTCAGCGAGCTGGCGGCGATCCCGGAGCTGAGTCTCGAAGAGGTCGTCGCGACCTGCGTCCTGCTGCTGGCGGCCGGGCACGAGACGACCGCGAACCTCATCGGGAACGGCGCGTTCGCGCTGATGAGCGACCGGACGCAGATCGCGGCGCTGCACGCCGACCCGGCCCGCGCCGTCGAGGAGCTGCTCCGCGCCGAGACGCCGGTCAAGCTCGCCGGACGCGCCGCGCTCACCGACCACGATCTCGGCGGGACGCGCGTCCCGGCGGGTTCGCGGGTCGTGATCCGCCTGGACGCGGTGAACCGCGACCCGCGCCGCTTCCCGGACCCGGACCGGCTGGACCTGGCCCGCGAGCCCGTGCCGCATCTGGCGTTCGGTGCGGGCCACCACTACTGCCTCGGGGCGGCGCTCGCCCGGCTCGAAACCGCCGAGACCCTGACGCGCCTGTTCGCGCGGTTCCCCGGCCTGACGCCCGTGGACGCCGAGCCGCGCTGGCGCACGTCGTCCACGTTCCACGGGCTGTCGGAGCTGGTCGTCCGGCCCGGCGCGGGGTAGCGCCGGGCGGAGCGGGCCACCGCATCGGAAGACCGGGCGCGGGCCGTCCCACGGGGACGGTCACGCGCCCGTTCGGCGTTGTGAGAGATTCTCGCGCTCGCGAGGCCGTGCGGACCGGGGTTGGGGTTACGACCTAATGCATCAACTTCGCGACCGAAACACATTGCGGACATCGCGGCCGCGGCGCCGAATTGGCACGGTCCATTTCGTGTCCGCCGAGGGAGTGGACGTCTGACCGGATCTGTCAGCGCCGTCCACCGGCGAATGGGAACATCCGATAGGTGCGAATGACTCCGGCCAGAACTCGGAGCGCGGCGGCGTTGTCAATTCTTGATCTTTTAAGCCTGACCGGCGGCACTAAGCTGACCCGCGTTTTCGTTGTCCGCCCTGCCCGGCGCCGTCCCTCCGGCACGTCCGGCGACGGCGTTCCCCCAGCTTGGAGCATAGATGCGGTTCCCTCGCGCACTTTCGGCCGTGCTGGCCGCCGCCCTCGCGCTGTCCGCCTGCGGCGGGTCCGGCGACAAGCACTCCGGCGGCAAGAACGGCCTGGAGAAGACCGACCTCAAGGTCGGGATCATCCCGATCGCCGACTCCGCGGCGGTGCCGATCGCGGTGAACAAGGGCTACTTCAAGGCCGAGGGCCTGAACGTGAAGTTCGAGCCGATCCAGGGCGGCGCGATCGGCACGCAGCGGCTGATGGCCGGCTCGCTCGACGTCACCCTGTCGAACTACGTCTCGGTGTTCCTCGCCCGCGACAAGGGGACCATGGTCAAGGTCATCGCGGACGCCGCCGAGGCGCGTCCCGACCTGTTCCCGATCGTGGTGCCCAAGGACTCGCCGATCAAGTCCGTGGCCGACCTCAAGGGCAAGCGGATCGCGGTCAACACGCTGAAGAACGTCGCCGAGCTGGCGGTCGTCTCCACGCTGAAGCTCAACGACGTGGACGCCAAGGACGTGCACTTCGTCGAGTTCGCCTTCCCGGAGATGCCCGCCGCGCTGCAGAAGGGCGCGGCGGACGCGGCCCTGCTCACCGAGCCGTTCCTGACCGGCGGCCGCGCCAAGCTCGGCCTGCGCACGATCGCCGACTCGATGACCGGCGCGACCGCCAACCTGCCTATCGCGGGCTGGGAGGTCAGCGAGAAGTTCACCAAGCAGAACCCGCACACGGTCGCGGCGTTCCAGCGCGCGATCGCCCGGGCCCAGCGGGACGCGGCGTCCAACCGGCCGGAGCTGAACCAGACCATCACCGGCTACGCCAAGATCGACCCGCAGCTGGTGAAGATCATCACGCTGCCCGGCTACCCGATCACGCTCAACCCGACCCGGATCCAGCGGGTGCCCGACCTGATGGTCCGGTTCGGCTACCTGAAGCAGACCATGGACGCCAAGGCGGCGCTCGCCACCCAGTCCGGATGAGCCCGCAGCCCGTACCGTCCGCCGCCTCCCCGGCCGCCGCCGCGCCCGACGCGCGCCGCGGGCCGGGGCGGGCGGCGGCCCCCGCGCCCGGGGGCGCCCCGGGCCGCCGCGCGGTCCCCCGCCGCCGCCTGAGCCCCGACCTGGTGCGGGGCGCGATCGGCGTGCTGGTGTTCCTCGCCGCCTGCGAGGCCGCCGGACGCACCGGACTCATCGACCGCAAGACCGTCCCGCTGGCGTCGGCCACTTTGGAACGTGCCGCACGGCTCGCCGGGGACTCGGAGTTCCTCGGGGACGTCCGGACGACGCTCACCGCGTGGGCGCTCGGCATGCTGCTCACGCTGGCCGTCGCCGTCCCGGCGGGGTTCCTGATCGGCTCGGTGCCCGCGGTGCGGACGGCGACCCGGCCGTTCGTGGAGTTCCTGCGCCCGATCCCGTCGGTCGCGGTGATCCCGCTGGCCATGATGATCTTCCCGGCCGCGCTGCACCTGAAGCTGGTGGTCATCGCCTACGGCGCGACCTGGCCGATCCTCGTCAACACCGTCTACGGGCTCCGCGAGGTCGACCCGGTCGCCGTGCAGACGCTGCGCACCTTCGGTTTCGGACGGCTCGCCGTGCTGCTGCGGGTGGCGCTGCCGAGCGTCGCGCCGTTCGTCGCCACCGGCGCGCGGGTCGCGTCCGGCGTCGCGCTGATCCTCGCGATCAGCGTCGAGCTGGTGAACGGCGGCACGTCCGGGGTCGGGGTGTACCTCGTCCAGGCGGGCGGCAGCGCGGACGCCCTGGAGATGATCGTCGCGGCGGCCGTCTGGGCGGGCCTGTTCGGCCTGGCGTTCGACGTGCTGTTCACCCGGGCGGAGCGCCGCCTGTTCCGCTGGCGGAGGGCGGCCGCATGACCGGATCCCCTCGCGTCCCCAGCGGCAGGCCCGGAGACCCGCACGTGACCGAAACCCCTGGCGTGACCGAAACCCGGGCCAGGCCGGCGCGCCGCCGCCCGAACCGGCTCGTGCGCGTGCTCGTGTGGCTGGCGCTGCGGATCGTGCCCGTGCCGCTGGTGATCGTGTTGTGGGAGGTGCTCGCGCGCCGCGCGGACGACATCAGCTACCCGCCGCCGACGCAGATCGTGCACGCGATGCGCGCGATGTGGCTGGGCGGGCCGGCCTCGCACCTCTGGCTCGGCCCGGGCGCGCTCGACAACGTGCCCGGCAGCGTGGAGCGGCTGCTCACCGCGTGGGTCCTCGCCGGGGTCGCCGGCGTGCTCGGCGGTCTCGCGCTCGGCCGCTCGCGGCGGCTGTACGGGTACGTCCGGCCGCTGATCCACTTCGGCTACGCGATCCCGCCGATCATGCTGCTGCCGTTCTTCCTCGCGCTGTTCGGCGGCGGCACGTCCATGCAGCTCGGCACCATCCTGTTCGGAATCGTCTGGCCGGTGCTGCTGAACTCCGCCGAGGGCGCCCGCTCGGTGGACCCGACGCAGCTGGAGATCGCCCGGGTGTTCCGGTTCTCGGCCGCGCAGCGGATCGGCCGGGTGCTGCTGCCCTCCGCCGCGCCGAAGATCTTCGCGGGGCTGCGGGTGAGCCTGTCGCTGGCCCTGATCCTCATGGTCGTCTCGGAGATGAAGGGCAGCACCTCCGGGATCGGCTTCCAGCTGCTGGACGAGCAGCGCAACTTCGACAACCCAGGCGTCTGGGGCGGGATCGTCCTGCTCGGCGTGCTCGGCACCCTGCTGAACGCCCTGTTCGGGCTGGCCGAACGCCGCGTCCTCGCCTGGCACGACGCCTCCGGAGGTACCTCGTGACCACGCTCCCGAAACCCGGCGAGCCGGCGAACGGCGAGTCGGCGAACGGCGAACCGGCGACCGACGAGCCGACGAACGCGATCTGGACGGCCATCGGCGGCCTGTCCCGGTTCGCCTCGCTCGCCGCCTTCGCCGACCTGGGCGCGGCCGACCACATGGACGGCCCGCTCACCCCCGCCGAGCTGGCCGCCCGCTGCGGCGCGGACGCCGCCGGGCTCGCGCGCGTGCTGCGCGTGCTGGCCGGGATGGGCATCGTCGCGTCCGACGGCGCGGGCCGCTACGCGCTCACCCCGTCCGGCGAGACGCTCCGCTCGGACGCGCCGGGCTCGATGCTCGCGGCCGTCAAGATGAACGCGTCGCCCGAGTTCCGCTACGGCTACGGGCACCTCGGGGACACGGTGCGCGAGGGCCGCTCCGCGTTCGTCAAGGAGCACGGCATGATCTACGACCACGTGGCGGCTCGTCCGGAGCTGTCCCGGCTGTTCGACGACTACATGACCGCCCGGGCCATCCCGCACCGGCGGGCGGTCGCGGCGCTGTACGACTTCAGCGGCGTGGACACGCTGGTGGACGTCGGCGGCGGCAAGGGCCACTTCCTCGCCGCGGTGATGGCCGCGAACCCGCACCTGCGCGGCACGCTCTTCGAGCTGCCGCACGTGGCCGAGCACGCCCGCAAGTACCTGCCGGCGAGCGTGGACGTCGTGACCGGCGACTTCTTCGCCGACCCGCTGCCCGCGGGCGCCGACGCCTACTTCCTGGCCAGCGTCCTGCACAACTGGTCGGACGGGGACGCGGTGCGCATCCTCCGGAGGATCCGCGAGGCGATGCCGCAGGACGGCCGGCTCCTCGTCCTGGAGTACGCCCTTCCCGACGAGGACCGCCCCCACGTCGGCCTCGACGGCGACATCCGCATGCTCGCCATGTTCGACGCCGGGCAGGAGCGCACGCACGCCGAGTACGGCGCGCTCTTCGAGGCCGCCGACCTCAAGCTCACCTCCGCCCAGGAGCTCCCGGCCGGCACGACCCTGATGGAAGCCCGCCCGACCGGCTGACCGGCCCGGGCCGCGGGGGCCTTCCGGAGGCCGGGGAGCACCCCGGCCTCCGGGGGTGACAGGGGCCGGTTCCGCGGGGGTGACAAGGGCCGGGTGCGCGGGGGTGACAAGGGGCGGGTGCGCGGGGGTGACAAGGGGCGGGTTTGGGCGTATCAATAGGAAAGCTTCTTTATTGATGCGTGGCGGGGGAGCGCTCGGACGTCCCGAGGAGGACCGTCGGATGACCCCGCCCACCCCGCTGCTCCCGCGCGCCGGCCTGCTGCGCGCGCTCGGGGCGCTCTCGGTCGTGCTGCTCGCCCTGGCCCTGGCCGTCGTGCTGCGGCCCGGCGCCGCGCGCGCCGACGTCGGCCGCAACTGGTACGGCGCCGCGCCGTACGTGATGCCGCTGGACAACGATCCGCCCGACCTGGCGCAGGTCATGGCGGCGACGTCGCAGAAGTCGTTCGAGCTCGCCTTCGTCCTGGCCTCCGGCGGCTCGTGCGCGCCGGCCTGGGACGGCACGGCGCCCGTCTCGTCCGACACCGCCGTCGGCGCGGTCATCGCCAAGATCCGGACGGCCGGGGGCGACGTGTCGGTGTCGGCGGGCGGCTACAACGGCACCAAGCTCGGTGAGGTCTGCCCGGACGCCGCGTCCACGGCGGCGGCGTACCAGCAGGTCATCACCAAGTACTCGGTCAAGGCCATCGACTTCGACCTGGAAGAGCCCGAGTACGAGAACAGCGCGGCGATCTCGCGCGAGCTGGGCGCGGCGCAGATCCTCCAGCGCGACAACGCCGGGCTGTACGTGTCGGTGACCACCGCCGGGACGGCCCAGGGCACCGGCTGGTTCGGGACGCAGCTCCTCAACACCGCCAAGAACCTCGGCTTCACCCCGGACAACTACGCGATCATGCCGTTCGACGGCGGCTTCAACGGGTCGTCCGCGCAGATCTCGGCGCTGGAGAACTTCCACTCGCTGCTGATGAGCACGTTCGGCTGGGACGGCGCCACCGCGTACGCGCACGAGGGGTTCTCCGGGATGAACGGGCGCTCGGACTCGGGCGAGTACTTCTACCAGGCGGACTTCCAGGCCGTCTTGAACTACGCGACGAGCCACCACCTGAGCCGGTTCACGTTCTGGTCGGTCAACCGCGACCGGCAGTGCAACCCGCCCGACAACAACGGCCGGACGTCCGGGACGTGCAGCAGCGTCGCGCAGGGCGCGTGGGACTTCACCAAGTTCACCGCGGCCTTCGCGGGCGCGACCCCGCCGACCACGCCGCCGACCACCCCGCCCACGACCCCGCCGGGCACCTGCACGGCTCCGCCGTGGAGCGCGACGACCGCCTACAACGGCGGTGCCGTCGTGAGCTACCAGAGCCACAGCTGGAAGGCCAAGTGGTGGTCCTACGGCGACGTCCCCGGCGGGCAGGCCGGAGTGTGGGTCGACCAGGGCGCCTGCTGACCGCCGGAGGCCCGGCGCGTGCGACGCGCCGGGCCTCCTGGCTGCGGTAACCGGGCGGCTCAGTCGCCGCGGGCCTCGCGCTCGATCTGGGCGAACTGCGCGGCCATGGCCTCGGCCAGCGCGTTCGCCCCGGACAGCGGGCGCACCATGACGGTGAACTCGTCGATCAGCCCGTCCTCGTCCAGGTGCAGGAAGTCGCAGCCGTGCACCTCGCGCCCGTTCACGGTCGCCTTGAAGACGAACGCGTGGTCGCGGCCGCCCGGCTCGGAGATCTCCCGGACGTAGCGGAAGTCCTCGAAAACGCGCAGCACGCCGCGCAGGATCGCCGCCGTGATCGCCTTGCCGGGGTAGGGCTTGTACGCGACCGGGCTGGTGAACACCACGTCGTCCGCGAGCAGCGCCTCCAGCGCCGCGGCGTCGCGCGCCTCGACGGCCTTCCGGAACGGATGCACGACCTCACCCCTACTCAACGAGTTGACTATGCGCCTCGAAGGCTAGCACATGCACCTAATCAACAAATTGACTAGAGGAGCCGTTCGAGCACCGGGCCGAGGACGTCCAGGAACGGCCCGTGCACGGTGATGTTGCTGAACCCGAACCGCTCCCGCGACTCCCGCAGCTGCTCGGCGATCTGCTCGGCCGTACCGACCAGCAGGAACGGGGTGTCGAGCGCCTCGTCCAGGGTCATGTGCGGGAGGGCCTGCGCGGCGAGCTTCTCCACCGTCCCGCGCCGGTCTTCGGTGATCATCACCCGCTGGACGAGCGCGTTCAGCTCGATGCCGGCGAACCGCTCGCCCGCCTGCTCCCGGACGAACGCGACCCGCTCGGCGGCCTGCTCGGCGGTCGCGAGCATCAGCGTTCCGGGCGGCGCGCCCGGAACCTGGTAGGTGCCCGCGATCGCGACCGTGTCCGCGTGCTTCGCGGCGATCCGGAGCACCCGGTCACCCGTCCCGCCGATGAGCAGCGGCGGGCCGAAACCCCCGAACCCGGTGCGCTGGACGGGCCGGAGCGCCGCCAGGTCGTAGAGTTCGTCCACCTTCGCGCGCTGCTCGTACCGGTCCGCGGCGAACAGGCGGCCTAGCTCCTCGACCGTCTCCTCCAGCCGCCGCGCCCGCGCCGCGAACCCCTCCCACGGGATGCCCGCCTCGTCGAACTCCCACTTCATGTGCCCGGCGCCGAGCCCCAGCTCCAGCCGCCCGCCGGTGAGCCGGTCCACCGAGGCGACCTCGCGCGCCAGCAGGTGCGGGTTCCAGAACGGCGCGTTCAGCACCAGCGACCCGACCCGGAGCCGCTCGGTCGCGTCCGCCGCCGCGACCATCGTCGGGAACGGCGCGGGCGACCCGAGGTGGTCCGGCACGAACGCGACGTCGAACCCGTACTCCTCGCCCCGCCGGCACTGCGCCGCGAACTCCTCGCGCGAGCGGATCTCGAAGAAGTTGAACCCGAAACGGAATCTCCTCATCCAGCGATCATGCGCCCCGCCCCCGCGGCCCGGCCACCCGATCCGTCACGCCGAGCGCGAACGCGCGGCCGCCCGCCGGGGGCTGCGAGGCGGTTGATAGAAACGGTGGGGGTGGTTGTTTCGCTGGTTCGGGGGGACGGCGTGCGGCGACGAGTGGTGATCATCGGCGGGGGAGTCGCGGGGACGGCGGCGTTCGCGGCACTGGCGCGGGCCGGGGCGGACGCGTCGGTCGACGTCGTGGATCCGCTGCCCGCCGGGGGGAGTCCCGCGTTCGCGGTCGAGGACGCGGCGCTGCTGTGCAACACCTCGGCGGACCTGATGTCCCTGGTGCCGAGGACGCCCGGGGATTTCGGCGGAATCCTGTCCGCGCGGGGCGTGGTTTCGGACCGGGAGGCGTTCGCGCCGCGCCGGGAGTTCGCGCGCTACCTGCGGGACGTCCATGACTTCTGGGCGGGACGTCCCGGTGCCGCATACCGCCGGTTCGCGCGGCGGGCCGTCCGGGTCGAGCGGCACGACGACGGGTACCGGGTCGTCCTGGATGACGGCACGAGCCTGTCCGCTACCGATGTGCTGGTGTGTTCGGGATGGGGGCCGCCACGGGTTCCGGACGGTCTGGACCGCATGCCGGGCGTGGTGCCGAGCCCCTTCCCGGAGCGGCGGATGCTGGAGTCGGTGCCGCCGTCCGGCAACGTGCTGGTGCTGGGGACGAAGCTGTCGGCGATCGACGCCGCGCTGCTGCTCGCGCGGCACGGGCACCGGGTGACGATGGCCTCGCCGTCCGGCGACCTGCCCGCCGTCCGCACCCGGACCGTCCGGGGCGCCGTGCGGATCGACCCGGCGGAGGTCGGCAGGCTCGACCCGGCCGACCCGCGCCTGACCCGTCGCATCCTGGCGCTCGCCGCGCGGACCCTCGGCCTCCCGCTGAGCTGCGCCGACGCCTCGCGCGGGACGGTCGAACGGCTGCGCGCCGAGATCGGCCTCGCGCGGCGGGGGCAGGTCGGCTGGCAGGACGTCCTCGTCGAACTGGTCGATATCGCCAACCCGATGCTGCTGCGCCGGGACGCCGACGCGCGGCGGCGCGTGCATCGCGCGTGCGGCCCGCTCATGCGCTACCTGGGCGCGTTCCCGCTCTGCAATGCCGAACGGCTACTGGCCCTGCTCGACAGCGGGCAGGTGAGGGTGCGCGCCGGAGCGCCGAGCCGCCTGGACGGCCCGTCCCGCGTGCAGTGGCCGGACGGCCGGACCGAGCGTTTCGACACGATCGTGTGCGCCACCGGCTTCACCAGCAGACCCATGCACATGCGCCACGGAGCCCTGGTGCTGTCGGACGGCCCGTCCGCCGCGCCCCCGGAACTGGACACCGACCTGCGCCTGCGCATGGACGGACGCAGCGAGCGGATCTGGCTGCTCGGGATCTCGTCCGGCTTCCGGATGCCGTTCGTCAACGCCGTCCACCACGCGGCCGACCAGGCCGACGCCTTCGTCCAGAAGTTCGCCGAAGCCTGACACCGCAAGTCCCAGCGCTCGCCGGGCGTTGTGATCAGCCGAAGCGGGCGGTCCAGGCGTCCAGCGACCAGGGCGCCTGGTCCAGGAACGGCAGGTCCGAGCGGACCATCGGCCGGACGGCCAGCAGCGGCACAGGGCTGCGCAGGGGCCGGAAATCGGGGTTGCGGATGCCCGCCGCAGCGGGCGGGCCGGGATGGAACTCGCCGACCATCAGGCCGTGCTTCACGAAGGACGGCTTCAGGCGCTGCTGCGCGCCCTCGATGACCGTCTCCCACTCGTGCTCGGTGACCAGGGGGAACGCGACCAGGAGCGCTCGGTACACTTCGTCGCCGCCGCGCCGCGCGACGAACCAGTCCAGGTAGCGGCGCATCACCCGCGCCACCTGGTCCGGGCCGTCCGGTCGCCGCGCCCACACCGCGCCGAGCAGCCCGCCGTCCGCGAGGGCCTTGCGCGTGTAGGGGCAGACCGCGCCGGCCCGGCCGAGTTCGGGATGGGGGCTGCACAGGTAGTCGCGCACCCAGCGGGCGACCGTTTCGAGCGGCTCGGCCCGCGCTCCTGCGGCCAGCGCGCCCGTGGCCCGCGCGCCCGCGGGCCACGCACCTTCGGGGCGGGCACCGGCGGGGCAGGCGCCGGCAGAGCCGGCACCGGACGCCTCCCCGGCCACCAGGGGCCGAGGAGGCTGCCATCCGTCGGTCATCGAGCCGTGAACACGTCCACCGGCTCGTCCGAGATGTAGAACCGGCGCGCCTCGGCGAGCAGTTCGGCCGTGCTGATGTGGCCGTCGCTGTCGGTGTCGAGCCCGCGCGCCGACGACGACGCCTGCTGGCGGTCCGCGCCCATGGCGGTGAGGACCTGCGTCCACTCGTCGACCGAGACCCGGCCGTCGTCGTCGCGGTCGGCGACCGCGATGACCGCCTCGGCCCACGGCCGCAGCGAGCTCTCGAAGCCGTGCTGCCCCGACTTCAGCGTGTCCTGGGCGGCGGCCAGGAACTCGGCCCGGCTGATCTTGCCGTCCCGGTCGTTGTCCGCGATGCGCGCGAGCTCCTCGAAGTAGCGGCGGGCCCCGTCCTGGAGCGCGCGCCCCTTCGGCGACTTCGGGTTCTGCGCGCAGGCACGCAGGATGCCGTCGGCCATCAGCTCGAAGTCCCGCTGGGAGATCGCCCCGTCGCGGTTCCGGTCGAACGTCTCGAACCGGTCGCCGAGCTTGGCGTCGTACGGCGCGCCGCCGCCGCCGGACCGCTGCTTGCGGCCGGACCGGTCCTTGCGCCCCGACCGGTCCTTGCGGCTGGACGGCTCCTGGCGTCTGGACGAACTCATCTGTCCCCCATCATGTTGTCTGACGCGTTGCCATCCCTAGCGCTACCCCCTGACCTGCGGCGATAGCCTTGATCGTCGACCTTGCGCAAGGTAAGAGTCGGCAAACCCCGGCGCGCCGGACCGGGCGCGGCGGCCACGCTCCGGCCGCCGTCTGTTCACGCCCTGGATGCCGCACCGACCTGGGAGGACGCGGTCCGTTCCTGCCATGATCCTTTCCGTTTGGGCGGAATGCGAGCAGTGGGAGGTTCGGTGGCCACGCTGGACAGGCGGCGGTTCATGCAGCTGATGGGGGCCGGCACGGCCGCGGCGGGGCTGACGGCGTTCCCGCCGGCGGTGTCCAGGGCGCTGGCCATGCCCGCGCTCGGCCGCACCGGCACCATCAAGGACGTCGAGCACGTGGTCATCCTGATGCAGGAGAACCGCAGCTTCGACCACTACTTCGGCACCATGCGCGGGGTGCGCGGCTTCGGCGACCCGCGGCCGCACCTGCTGCCGAACGGCCGCCCGGTCTGGAACCAGCCCGCCGCCAAGGTCCGCACGGGCAACTACCACTCGCGCGGCCTCGCCGACAGCGCCGCCGAGGTGCTGCCCTGGTACGTGGACCCGCAGGAGCACACCGAGGCCATCCCCGGCACCAACCACGGCTGGAGCAGCGGCCACCTCGCCTGGAACGAGGGCCGCTACGACGAGTGGGTGAACCAGAAGCAGGACGTCCTGACGATGGGGTACGTCCAGCGGCAGGACATCCAGTACCACTGGGCCCTCGCCGAGGCGTTCACCGTGTGCGACGCCTACTTCTGCTCCGTCCACGCCGACACCGCGCCCAACCGCATCTACCTGTGGACGGGCACGATCGACGCGCAGAACCGCCTCGGCGACAAGCCGAACGGCCCGGGCCTGTGGGAGCGCAACGGCACCAACGGCTACACCTGGACGACCTACCCCGAGCGCCTGGAGAAGGCCGGGGTCAGCTGGAAGCTGTACCAGGGCGGCACGGGCATCCCCGGCGACGCCACCGACAACTTCACCGACAACTCGCTGGAGTTCTTCCACCGGTACCAGCGGCAGGAGGGCGCGTCCGGCCCGCTGCCGGACAAGGGCGCCTCGACCCACACGCTCGCCGAGTTCGCCGACGACGTGAAGAACGGCCGGCTGCCGCAGGTGACGTGGATCGTCCCGCCGTCGATGTACTCCGAGCACCCGTCCTCGACGTCCACGCACGGCGCCTACTACCTGAACAAGGTGCTGGAGGCCCTCACCGCGAACCCCGAGGTCTGGGGCCGGACGGTCTTCCTCATCAACTACGACGAGAACGACGGGCTGTTCGACCACGTCGTCCCGCCGATGCCGCCGTCCGCGAGCGCGCCGGACGCGGGCGGCGTGCTGTCCCGCGCGCTGACCGCCCACCTGGACGACGAGTTCATCGACCTCGACAAGTACCCCGGTGAGAAGGGCCCGCTCGTGCCCGGCGCGGACCCGGGCGGCAAGCAGCCGATCGGGCTCGGCCCGCGCGTCCCGATGCTGGTCGTCTCGCCCTGGTCGCGGGGCGGCTGGGTGTGCTCGGAGACCTTCGACCACACCTCGGTGCTGCGCTTCTTGGAGAAGCGCTTCGGGATCGGCGAGCCCAACATCAGCCCGTGGCGGCGGTCGGTCTGCGGCGACCTGACCTCGGCGTTCGACTTCTCCAAGGGCGTGGACCCGCGTCCGGTGGCCTTCCCGGTGCCGGCGCCGCCCGCGTCCAAGGGCAAGCCGTACCAGGTGTCCACGCCGCAGGCGATGCCCGCGCAGGAGAAGGGCGTGCGTCCGGCGCGTCCGCTGCCTTACGACCTGCTGGTCAACGAGGTGCCCGGCAAGGCGGGCCGTTTCGCGCTGGAGTTCGACAACCGGGGCAGGGCGGGCGCGGCGTTCTACGTCTACGACCGGCTCGCGTCCGGCTCCAAGCCCCGCCGGTACGCGGTCGCCGCGCGCGACTCCGTCTCCGACCACTGGACGGTCGGCAAGGCCTACCACCTGGCCTATTACGGCCCGAACGGCTCGCTGTGCGAGTTCGCCGGGGAGACCGCGACGCCGCTGGTCGCCGAGTTCTCGCACGACAAGCAGGCCCGCGTCATGGTCCGGCTCCGCAACACCGGCCGCACCCCGATCGAGGTGACGGCGACCAACGCCTACGACCGGACCCGCGAGACCAAGAAGTACACGCTGCACCCGCACGCCACGCACGTCTTCCACTGGAAGGCGTCCGACACGCAGGGCTGGTACGACATCAGCATCAGCTCCGGCGCCTACCTTCGCCGCTACGCCGGACACCTGGAGAACGGCCGTCCGAGCACCAGCGACCCCGGCCCGGTCAACGCCTGACCGGTCCGAGGTCCGATGACGGTTCGCTAGCGGACGCCGGTCAGGGTGACGGCGACCGGGAGGTGGTCGGAGTAGGGGACGGCCAGCTTGACGGCGTCGCGGGCAGTCAGCCCCGGCGTCGTCAAGATGTGGTCGAGCTGGTCGGTCGGGTTCCGGCCCGCCGGATACGTCTTGAACGGCCGGACGGAGGCGAACGCGTCGTTCAGGCCGGCGCCTTGGAGGATCTGGAAGGCGCGGTCGCTCGGCTGCATGTTCAGGTCGCCGCCCAGGATGACCGGGGTGCCCGTCGCGGCGGCCGTCCGCGCAATCCGGGCGAGCTGCGTCGCCTGGCCGAGGTCGGTCCAGCCGTCCGGGGGCTGGGTATGGGTGGCGATGAACGTGACGGTCCGTCCCTGCCAGCGGACGCCGACCTCCAGCGCCTCGGCGCCGGTCGGCCCGCCCTTCACCAGGACGTGGTTCCGGACGGTCACGACCGGCAGGTCCGTGAGCAGCGCGTCGCCCCACACCTCGTCCCCGGCGGGCGCCCACAGCGGCTTCAGGCCGAGCCGGTCGGAGATCAGCCGCAGCTGGTCGCGGCCTCCGTTGAGGAACCAGCCGCGGTCGACCTCGCTCAGCAGCACGACGTGCGGACGCAGCGACCGCAGCGCTTTGGCCTGCTTCTCGACCGTCATCGTGCCGTTCATGCCGTAGCCCATGCGCAGGTTGTAGGCGGCCACGCGAAGCCCGCCGCCGGGAGCCGGAGTCCAGGACGCCGAGCCCGGCCAGGCCGCGGCGAGCGAAACGAGCAGCGCGCCCGCCACACTGGCGGCGAGCACGCCCCACTGCCGTCCCTCTTGGGCCTGTAGCTCCGACCGGACGGATGACGCCTGCCGCTCCGAGCGGACGAACGAGACCGCCGCGACGACGACGGCCGCCGCCACCGGCACCCAGCGGTTCGGGATGCCGAGGTCATAGGCCGAGTAGTAGGCGAAGAACAGCACGACGAAGACCAGGAACCCGGTCGCGGTGGCGAGGCCGCGCCTCGTGGCCCGGTCGCGGCCGGACGAGCGGGCGGCCCAGCCGAGGCATCCGGCCAGCGCGAACTGGCCTGCGACCTGCGCGAACAGCGTCCAGGCGGGGGAGACGCCGTGGATCCCGCCCGCCGTGACGCGCCCGAAGGCGAACCCGAGCGCCGACAGGACGAGCACGACGCCGGGCACCGCGGGATGCCGCGTCCAGAACGCGGGCCGTTCGGCGACCGCGACCGAGAGCACCGCGCCGGTCGCGACCACGACGGCCGCCCAGGTCGCGCCGTCCGTGCTGGCCTGGGCATGCGAGGTGCTGCCCGTGTACAGGCCCCACAGCAGGAGCGCGGGTCCGAACGTCCACCAGACCCGCCCGCCCAGCGCACCCGCATCCTGCGCTTGGTCTCCGGACGCGCCGGCGCCGGGACGCAGGGTCAGGGCGAAGGCGGCCAGTTCGAGCGCGAGGACGAGCCACGGCCACACGCCGTCCCGCCACACCAGGTCGATGCCGCCGAGCGCCGCGTGCAGCACGCCCGACACCGCAAGCCCGGCGATGAAACCGTTCGCGACCGGACGGGCATCGGGCGCCTTCGCGGCCGACGCGACCAGCCAGCACAGCCCTGCGAGGAGTCCGATGCTGGAGATCGCGGCCTGCGGCGTCCCGCCGTCGGTGAACTGCAACGCCGCCCGGCAGGCCAGCAGCAGGACGGCCGCGGCCGTGCCGATCCGCGCGAACGGCGCGGCGGCGAACGCGGCGAGGAACCACACGAGCGCGTACAGGCCGATCAGTTCGGCCGGGGTGCTCCCGGCGTCGCCTACCACGGTGATCAGGGACGGCAGGAAGACCCGGACGACGTCCAGGAGGACGACGGCACCCGCCATGATGTCGAGCCGCACCCGCATCGCGCACCTCCGTGTCCGGCGAATGCGAGAGAGTTTCACGTACGCGCGGGGCGCCGCGCAAGAGGCAGGACGCGCCTTTCGGTCAGGACGTCCCCGGCCCGGTGAACGCACCGGCGCGCGCCGCGAGCACGGCCGTCCTCGCCGCGTGCTCGGGCAGGCCCGGATCGGCGGGCGCGCGCAGCAGGACCAGCTCGTGGTAGACCGGCGCGGTGGCCGCGATGAGCAGGCTCCGGGCGTCGGTACCGGCCGGGATCTCGCCGCGCCCGACCGCCCGCGCGACGATGACCTCGCAGCGCGCGTACCGGTCCTCCCACAGGTTCCGGACGCCGCGCGCCGCGTCGTCGGACCGGAACGACGCGGCGATCAGCGCGGACACCAGCGGCGGCCGGGCGGTCAGCGCCGTCTGGCTCTCCAGGTTCAGCGCCGTCAGGTCGCCCTGGAGCGACCCGGTGTCGGCGGGCCGCCAGTCGTCGTCGCGCGCCGCGTCGAACACGTCCGCGAGCAGGCCGCCGATGTCGTGCCAGCGGCGGTAGACCGTGGCCCGGTGCACGCCCGCGCGCGCCGCGACGGCGTCCATCGTGAGCGCGTCGTACCCGCGCTCGGCGAGCTCGGCCTGCACCGCTTCGAGCACCTGCCGCCGGACGCGCTCGCTCCGCCCGCCCGGCCGCCGCCGGGGCCCGTCCGCGTCGGACGCGTCGTCCGGCGCCTCGCCGGCGGTCACCCCGGCAGCCCTGCGCGCGACGTCATGCCGCCATCCTAAAGCTCGGGCCGTCTCCTCAACGGCCGCTGACCTCGGCTTGAAACCCGAGGTCGGAGTCCGAGGTCAGCGGCGCCAGGCGGGCATGATGTTGAACAGGTCGGCGGTCTTGGCCGGGTCGCGCTCGACCAGGTCGCCCAGGACGTCGTCCACGCGCTTCATCGTCTCGTCGGAGAGCCGGACACCCGCGGCGGCGGCGTTCTCGGCGACCTGCTCGGGCCGCGACGCGCCGATGATCGCGCCGGACACCGCCGGGTTCCGCAGCGTCCACGCGACGGCGAACTGCGCCATGGTGAGCCCCGCGTCCTCGGCGAGCGGGCGCAGCCGCTGGACGGCCTCCAGCACCGCGTCCGACATGTACCGGCCGACGAACCGGGAGCCGCGCTGGTCGGTCGCGCGCGACCCCTCCGGCGCGGCGCCGCCCGGCAGGTACTTGCCGGTCAGGACGCCCTGCGCGACGGGCGAGAAGACGATCTGCCCGAGGCCGAGCCGCTCCGACACCGGGACGACCTCGGCCTCGATGACGCGCCACAGCATCGAGTACTGCGGCTGGTTGGAGATGAGCGGCACGCCCATCTCCGCCGCCAGCGCGTGGCCGCGCTCGATCTGCTCGGCCGTCCACTCCGAGACGCCGACGTACAGCACCTTCCCCTGGCGCACGAGGTCGGCGAACGCCCGCATGGTCTCCTCAAGCGGGGTCTCGTCGTCGAACCGGTGCGCCTGGTAGAGGTCCACGTAGTCGGTGCCGAGGCGGCGCAGCGAGGCGTGGCAGCTCTCGGTGACGTGCTTGCGCGACAGCCCCCTGTCGTTGGGGCCGTCGCCGACCGGCAGGCACACCTTGGTCGCGATCTCGACCGACGACCGCCGGACGCCGTCCAGGGCGCGCCCGAGCACCTCCTCGGCGGCGCCCAGGGAGTACACGTCGGCGGTGTCGAACGTGGTGATCCCGGCGTCGAGCGCGGCCCTGATGCACGCGACCTGCGCGTCCCGGTCGATCTGGCCGTCCAGCGTCAGCCAGTTGCCGAAGACGATCTCGCTGATGCGCAGCCCGCTGGTCCCCACCCGTCGAAATTCCATGATCACAACGTTAGCCCGCCGCACAACCCCTTTTCCCGGCTAGAGGTCGTCCGCGCGGAAGGTCGGGCGGCCATCGGTCACCGTGAGGACGACCGGGAGCCCGGCCAGGTCCTCGTCGGCGACGGTGAGCGGGTTCGCGGCGAAGGCGGTCAGGTCCGCGCGGTGGCCGAGCGCGAGCCGTCCGGCGCGGTCCTCCTCGCCCGCGACCCAGGCCGGGGTGAGCGTGTAGCCCTGGAGGGCCTGGAGCGGGGTGAGGGCCTGGGACGGCCCGTGCGGCGGCCGGCTCAGGTCGCGGCTCGGCCGCCGGTGCCGCGCGCCCGCCATGATCCCGGTGGGTGAGTAGGGCGCGATCGGCCAGTCCGAGCCGAGCACGACCCTCGCCCCCGCGTCCCACAGGTCGCGGCAGCGGAACGCGTGCGAGGCGCGCTCCTCGCCGAGGCGGCGCGACCAGTTGTCGGTGTGGTCGGCGCGGGTGTACTCGGTGCAGTGCGTGGGCTGCATGGACGCGGCGACCCCGAGCTCGCCGAACCGGCGCACGGTGCCGTCCGGCACGGTCTCGATGTGCTCGATCCGGTGCCGCGGACCGGGCCGCTCGGCCTGCGCCTTTTCAACCGAGTCGAGGACGTGCCGGACGGCCGCGTCCCCGATCGCGTGGGTGGCCGTCGGGACGCCGTGCCGGTGCAGCTCCGCGATGATCCGGGTGTAGACGTCCGGGTCGGGCCAGAAGGCGTGCGTGGACTCGCCGTGGCAGTCGGGGCGTTCGAGCCACGCCGTCCCGTTGTCGATCGTGCCGTCCATGAACAGCTTGACCCCGGCGACCTTCCACAGCTCACCGCCGGTCCCCTGGAGGCGGACGAGGCCCGCGACCTCCTCGGCGTCCGCGCCGGGCTGGCACCAGGGCAGGACGCGGAACCGCATCGGCAGCTCGCCCGCCTCGTCCAGCGCGGCGAAGAGCGCGAGGCTGTCGCCGTTGGCGTCCATCGCGTGCGCGCCGGTCAGTCCCGCCGCCGCCATCGCGCGCAGCACCCCGGCGGCCCGCTCCCGGACCTCCTCGGCGGACGGACGAGGCATGACGGCCTCGATCAGCTCGCACGCCGCGTCCTCCAGCAGCAGGCCGGTCGGACGGCCCGCCTCGTCGCACACGATCTCCGCCGCCTGCGCGAACCCGCGCGGCCCGTCGATGCCCGCGAGTTCCAGCGCGCGCGGGCTGGCCAGCATGGAATGCGCGTCGAACAGGTCGATCGCGGCGGGCACGTCCGCGAGGACGGGCCCGATCGCGGCGGTGCCGACCGGCTGGTCACCGAAGGCGTTCGGGTCGAGTCCCCAACCGCGCAGCCACGCGCCGGGCACGAGCGCGGCCTTCTCCCGCGCCAGGGCCGCGCGGACCGCGTCGAGGTCCTCGCATCCGGAGAGGTCCACGCCCATCGTCCGCTCGGCCCCGGACAGCGGGTGCATGTGCCCGTCCACCAGGCCCGGCGTGACGACGGCCCCGCGGACGTCGACGACCGTGGTCGCCGGTCCGGCCAGGGCGCGGATCTCGCGGTCGTCGCCGAGCGCGGTGATCCGTCCGCCGCCCGCGGCGAGCGCGGTGTGCGGGAGGAGGCCGCCGGTCAGCGGGTCGAGGAGCCGGGCGGACAGCAGGATGAGGTCGGGCTGCAAGGAACTCTCCGTGGGGTGGTGGGGCAGGTCAGGCGGGAGCGGTCGAAGGGGACGCCGGAGGCGGCGTCGAGGGCGGCGTCGAGGGGGACGGGACGGGAGCGGCGAGGCGGCCCTCGGGGAGGCCGAGCTCGCGCTCGGCGGTCGCGGCGGCCATCCGCTTGACGGGGTCGGGATGGACGTCGCGGCCGGTGTTGGCATGCGAGGCCAGGCCGTCCATGACGACCAGGACGCGCATGGCGGTCAGTTCGGGTTCGGGCGCGCGGAACTCCCCGGCGGCGTCGCCGTCGCGCAGCAGCGCCGCCAGCCGCTCGCGCCACAGGAACTCCTGGTGGTTGACGCGTTCGCGCAGCGTGTCGCGGTAGCGGCTGAGGTGCCGGGCGTTCAGCCAGAGCCTGCTCATGCCGTCGTAGCGCGGCCCGGACGTGAGCGCGAAGAACCGCGCGAGGTGGCTCACCGCGCCCCCGGGCCGGACGGCCGGGATCAGGTCGTCCAGCTCCGCCGACGCCGCGTCGCCGAACGCCTCGGCCACCAGGTCCTCGGTGACCGGGAAGTAGTGGCTGATCAGCCCGGGCCGGACGGCCAGCTCGTCGGCCACCCGCCGCAGCGTCACGCACTCCAGGCCCTCGGCCAGCGCGATCGCCGAGGCGGCCGCGACGATCTCGGCGCGGCGCTCCTCGGGCGACTTGCGAACGCGTTTCGGCTGTGGTCTTGACAACACGCCTCCCAAGTTATTGGTTATGCGACCAATAGAACAAGCCCCGGAGGAGCCCGTATGGCATCCACGATTCCAGACCCCCTGGACGACGCCCCGCCGGGCGGCGCGGCCACCCCGCCCGACCGCGCCGGACGCGTCGAGGTCCGCGGCATCGACCACGTCCCCGACGACGAGCGCCACGGCCGCCCGCGCGAGCTGTTCGCCGTGTGGGCCGCGCCGAGCGTCAGCTACCTGGCCCTGGTCGTCGGCGGCGCGCTGGTGCTCATGGGGCTGGGCCTGTGGCAGGCGCTCGCGCTGGTCGTCGCGGGCAACGCGTTCTGGCTGCTGGTCGGGCTGCTCGCCGCCAGCGGCCCGGCCGCGGGCGCGCCCAGCGAGGTGATCACGCGGGCGGTGTACGGGATCCGGGGCAACCGGATCAACGTCCTGGTCAACGGCTGGTTCGTCTCGGTCTGCTACGTCGCGCTGAACTGGGCGGCGGCCGCGCTCGCCGCGTTCGCCCTGCTCGGCGACCTCGGCGTGCACGTCACCACGCCCGTCAAGGTCGCGACGACCGCGGCGATCGCGGTCGCGACGCTCGCCATCAGCGTCTACGGGCACGCGACCATCGTGCGGCTGTACCCCCTGATGACCTGGGCGCTGACCGCCGCGTTCGCCGTCCTCGCCTGGTACGTCCTCGGGCACGCGCACTGGGACTACCGCCCGGAGCACCCGCTGCACGGATCGGCGCTCTGGGCCGCCGCCACCGCCGGGCTCGCGCTCGTCGCGTCCGGGCCGCTGTCCTACAGCAACAGCGCCGACTTCTCCCGCTACCTGCCGCGCACCACCTCGGCGAAGGCCGTCGCGGGCTGGACGGCGGTGGGCGCGTTCGTCCCGTCGGTGCTGTTCACCGCGCTCGGCACGATCGCGGGCACCGCCGTCGACATGACCGACCCGCAGGTCTCGCTGGCGGCGGTCCTGCCGGACTGGTTCGAGCCGGTGTTCCTGCTCTCGGTCATCGTCGGCACCATCGCCAACAACGCCATGACGGCCTACAGCTCCGGCCTCGCCCTCCAGGCGGTCGGGCTGCGCCTGCGCCGCTCCCGCAGCGTCGCGCTGGACGGCACGCTCGGCCTCGCCCTCACCCTGTACGCGCTGCTGATCTCGAACTTCCTCGACACCGTCAACAACATGCTGCAGGTCATGGTCGTGCTCCTCGGCCCCAGCATGGCGATCTACGCAGCCGACATCCTGCTGCGGCGCAACCGCTACGACGGCCCGGCGCTCGGCGTCGAGTCCCGCGGCGGACCGTTCTGGTACATCGGCGGAGTCAACCCCGCCGGTGCGGTCGCCCTGCTCGCGGGCGCCGCCGTCGCGTCCCAGTGCGTGCACACCACGGCCTACACCGGCGAGATCGCCAAGGCCATGGACGGGGTGGATCTCTCCCTCCCCACGGGAATGCTGATCTCCGCGGCCCTCTACGTCCTGCTCATGCGGCGGGCCCGCACCGCCGTCCGCTGACGGCTTCGACACTCATGGAGGCATTCATGCCGGAACGGTACGGCCCGCAGTTCGGCCCCGACATCACCTTCCTCGGCGTCCCGCGCTGCACCTGGTCCGAGCCGTCCAGTTACGCCGGTGCGGACGTGGTGATCCTCGGCGCGCCGTTCGACGGCGGCACGTCCCACCGGCCCGGCACCCGGTTCGGCCCGCAGTACATCCGGCAGACCTGCTACCTGCCGCAGGACGGGTCGCGCCCGTCCCTCGCGCTCCGGGTGGACGGCCTGCGGGGCGACCTGACCGTGTACGACGCCGGCGACGTCGAGATGTACTCGGGCGACGCCGAGCGCTCCGTCCGCGATCTCCAGGAGGCCGTCCACGCGGTCACGGCGAACGGCGCGATCCCGCTGGTCCTGGGCGGCGACCACACGATCGCGTGGCCGGACGCGGCGGGCGTCGCCCAGCACCTCGGCCAGGGCCGCGTCTCGATGATCCACTTCGACGCGCACGCCGACACGGGCGACGTGGAGTTCGGCTCGCTCGTCGGCCACGGGCAGCCGATGCGCCGCCTGATCGAGTCCGGCGCGCTGCGCGGCGACCGCTTCCTCCAGCTCGGCCTCCGCGGCTACTGGCCGGGCCCGGAGACGCTCGCGTGGATGGCCGGGCAGGGCATGCGCTCCTACGAGATGACCGAGATCGTCGCGCGCGGCCTGGACGAGTGCCTGACCGAGGCGTTCGCGATCGCGACGGACGAGTGCGACGGCGTCTTCCTCTCGGTCGACATCGACGTCTGCGATCCCGGCCACGCACCGGGGACCGGCACGCCCGAGCCGGGCGGCCTCACGGCGCGGCAGCTCCTGGACGCCGTCCGCCGCATCGCCTACGAGCTTCCGGTCGCCGGGATCGACGTGGTGGAGGTGTCGCCGCCCTATGACCACGCGGACATCACGTCCGCGCTGGCCAACCGGGTCGTCCTGGAGGCGCTGTCGGGCATCGCGCGCCGCCGCCGCGACGCCCGCGACGGCACGACCTGGGACCCGCGGCGACCCCTCCTCGAAGGACGAGGAACCGCCCCCGACCCGGAGTCATAGCCCCTCGACTCAGCCGGCGTCGCAGCGCGCGTGGCGGCAGGTGGTCAGGTGTAGGCGGAAGCCGTCCGCGCCGGGAGAGCGGCCGTACCAGAGGACCCGCGGACGGCCGTTGCGCCCGACCGCGAGGTCCATCGGGCCGGGGGTCCCGCGGTTCGCGGCGATCCGGGACGTGGTCCGCCGCGCGCAGTCCGCGGTGCGGCAGGCGATGACGGTCACCGCGTGGCCGGACGGCCCGTAGGTGGCGATCACCGGCAGGCCGTCCGGCCCGAGGGCCATCGACGGCGCGAAACGGCTCCCGGCGTCGCCGAGACCAATGGGGTCGGCCGCCGGGCACGCGGGCGTCCGGCAGCGGAGCAGGCGAGCGGTGCCCGTATGGCCGTCCCGGTAGGCGATCAGCGGCCTGTCGTCGGGCGGGACGACAACGCTCACGCCGCCGTCCCGCGCGCTGCTGAACTCGTCGGACGGGGCGCCACCTGTACCGCCGCTGACCAGGCGCGTCGCCGTGGCCGGGCAGGACGTGGTGGTGCACGCGGCGAAGTAGAGGTCGCCGCGTGCGAGGTCCTGGAAGGCGGCCACGGGACGTCCGCCACGGCCCGTCGCGACGGCGAGCGGGTGCGCCCAAAGCCCCTCCTCCGCATTGGACGGCACCGTGACGACGCCCGCGGTGACCGGGGACGCGCAGGGGAGGCGCTCGCACTTCAGGAGGTGCAGGTCGATCGATCCGCCGGCGGCCTTGTTCCGGTCCACCGCCGCGACCGCGACGCCCGGACCGGAAGGGGCCACGGAGACCCACAGGTGGCGCGCGAGGCCGGAGGTCAGCGGCGGATTGCTCCGCAACGGCGGGGCGTTCTGCAAGGTCGGGCAACTGTGGCCGTCGCAGCGGACCAGCCGCAGCGACTCGTCCTTGCCGTCGAGCCACGCGGCGACCGCGACCGAGCCGTCCGGGAGTTCCGCCGCGTCCATCCATGGCTGGAGGAAACGGTCACCGCCGACCTGCCGGGTGCGGGTGCAGGGCTGGTCGGTGCAGGCGTGCACCGAATACCGGGCGAGGCGCGGTGCGAAAACCAGCGGACGGTCCCCGCCGGTCACCAGCAGCCACGATTGTGCGCTCACGGCTTTGACCACGTGGTCGGTCACGCTCGGCATGCCGAACGGGTTGAGGGTGAGGAGCCCCTGGAGGAGCAGCCCTGGCAGCGCGACCGCCGCGACCAGCAGCCCACCCGCCACCACGGGCCGGGTTCGCCGCGGCGCGGGCGATGGCGGCAGCATGCCGGCCGTGACCTGCGGCTCCATCGGACGCCGCTGGTCCTTGCCTTCGGCGGACGCGGAGTACCAGCCGTCCAACGCGATGATCGCCGGAGCCGCGCCCTGCATCAGGACCGCCACCATCCCCGCCACCGCGAACGCGGCCGCGCCGAGGACCATAGAGAGAGCGCCCCCGGCAAGCCGCGCAGCCTCGCCGAGCCCCCACCCCACCAGCACCGGAACCGCGACGGCGAAGACGCCGAGATGCCAGGAGGTCCGCGTCCGCCGCAGCCGCACGATCTCCCACGTCCGGACGAGGGCGCGGCGCGGGCCGGCGTCCTCCAGCACCACGACGGCCGGTACCAGCAGCAGCCAGCCGAGCAGCAGGACGCCCGCCAGCGCGACGACCAACCCGACCAGCCGGAACCCGCTCGCCGACCACGCGACGGCGTACGCCACCACGATCCCGGCGCTCAGCAGCAGGAGCCCCGCCCCGACGACCGCCAGGGCGACCGCGCGGCGCGCCACGCGCCCGAGCGCCGCCCGCGCCGAGACCGGCCGTCCGAGCAGCAGGCCCGCCGAGATCACGCTGACCGCGCTCGCCGCGAACACCTGCACGGCCAGCAGCGCGACCAGCACGGCGCACAGCCCGACGACCAGCCCGGACGACACCGACGACGGACGCGGCTGACCGTTGACGATGTATCCGCCGTCCCCAATGAGCGCGAGCGCGATCGCGGCGCCGGCGACCTGCGCCACGACCACTCCGAGCAGGACGGGCAGCGAGGCGCCCGCCAGCCCGGTCCGCAGCAGCCGTCCGAGCAGGCCCGCCACCGGCAGCAGCCCGCCCGCGTCCACGCGCGGCGGGCTCGCGGGCGCGACGCCCTCCTCCGGCTCTGGAACCGCGTCCACCAAGGCGCTTCACGCTCCCGTGATGAGGCACTCCGGAGGCGGCACGCGCGCCGCCCGCCGCTCGTCGCCTTACTTGATCACGGTTTGGACGGACAGGACACCGTTTCGGTTGCGATGACGCCCGTCGCGGCGAGTCCTGTCAGGTCAGACGGCCCACGCCGCCGAGCAGGGACCTGGTGCGCGGCGACAGGTCGTCGGTCGGGCGCCATTGCCAAGGCGGGACCAGGCCCGGCTCCACCAGCTCGTACCCGTCGAACAGCTTGGCGACCTCCGGCTCGGAGCGCAGCACGAGCGGGACGGTCGCGCCGTCGAAGCCGTCGTACCAGCCCTGCCGCTCCGGCTCGCTCATGCCGTCCGCGCACAGGTGCGAGATCGACACGTACGAGCCGGGCGCCTGGCGCTCGCGGAACGCGCGGACGATCCGGCCCGGGTCGTCCTCGTCGGTGGTGAAGTGGAAGACGGCCACGAACAGCACCGCCACCGGCTCGTCGAAGTCGAGCAGCTCGTTCAGCTCCGGGTCGTCCAGGACGGTCTCGGGCTCGCGCATGTCGGCGGTGACGATCCTGGTGTCGTCGTTGGCCAGCAGGGCGCGCCCGTGCACCGCGACGATCGGGTCGATGTCCACGTAGACCACGCGGGCGCTCGGGTCGGCCTCCTTGGCGATCTGGTGCGTGTTGCGCACCGTCGGCAGGCCGGACCCGACGTCCAGGAACTGCCGGACGCCGCACTCGCGCGCCAGGTACTCCACCGCGCGGCCGAGGAACCGGCGGTTCTCCATCGCGGTGTCGCGCACCCGGCGCTCGCCGATGGCGGCGTACAGCCGGGCGTTCGCCTCGCGGTCGACGGCGTAGTGGTCCTTGCCGCCGAGCGCCTCGTCGTACATCCGGGCGGCGGTGGGCCGGCCCAGCGGCACCCGGGCGCGGGCGGCGGGGCCGCGGTCGTCGCGGCGCGGCTCGTCTTCCATCGCGCGGCCTCCCTCGTGGACTTTACCGATCATGTTGCCGAGCGATATGCGGGCGCGTGAGAAATGATCATATATCGGCTGCCCGGCCGTTTCCTCAGCCTGCGGCGCGGATCACAGCGCCGATTCCGGCGCCGCTGGTGACCAGCCGCTCGTACTCGGGTCGGCGCAGCTCACCGCCCATGAACGGGTACGGGTTGCGGTGCACGGCGGGGCTGTCCTCGGGCGCGAGCGCGGCGAAATGGATCTCCCGCGCGCCGGTTTCCGCGACGACCCGCGCGACGTTCCGATCGGTGATCCCGCCGCCGGGCATGATCACGATCCGGTCGCCCGCGCGCCGGACCAGTTCGGCGATCAGCGGCGCGCCCTCCAGCGCGCTGGTGTCCTGCCCGGAGGTGAGGACGCGGTGCACGCCGAGGTCGATCAGCGTGTCCAGCGCGGCGAACGGGTCGGCGGCCATGTCGAAGGCGCGGTGGAAGGTGACCGACAGGTCGCCGGCCGCGTCCATCAGCCGCTCGGTGACCGGGCGGTCGATCTCGCCCGCCGGCGTCAGCGCGCCGATCACGACGCCGTGCGCCCCCGCCTCGCGGACGAGCCGGACGTCGTGCTCCATCGCCGCGATCTCGTGCTCGTCGAAGATGAAGTCGCCGCCGCGCGGGCGGATGATGACGTGCACCCGGATCGAGGCCACCGCGGCGAGCGCCGCGCGGACCGTGCCCAGCGTGGGCGTGAGCCCGCCGTCGAACAGCGCCGCGCACAGCTCCACGCGGCCGGCCCCCGCCTTCTCGGCCGCGATGGCGCCCTCGACGCTGTCGATGCAGATCTCGTGGGTCAGGCTCGTCTCGCGGGTCGGGCTCACAGGTGTCCTTCCGGGGTCGTGCGGATCTCGCCGACGGGACGTCCGCCGCCGAGGACGGGGACGGCGCCGAGCGGCGCGGCGCCCGCGGTGTCGGCGCCGAGCGCGGCGAGCGCGCGCAGCGCGATGGCGGTGGTGGCGCGGGGGCTGCCGTCGATGACCTTCACGGCGACGGCGGCGCCCTCCGCGGTGGCGGCGACCAGCACGCCCTCGGCGCCGCCCTTGGCGACGCAGCCGGGCAGCAGCCGCATGAACTCGGTGTTGGCGTGGCCGGTTCCGCCGACGTACTCGGGGTGCGCGCGCATGGCGTCCGCGACCGCGCGGTACGGGCCGTCCGCGCGGACGAGGGTGACCATCGCGCGGGCGAGGCCGGTCAGGGTGAGGCCGAACAGCGGCGCGCCGCAGCCGTCGACCGCGACGGGCGAGGGCTCCTCGCCCGCCGCCTCGGCCATGATCCGCGCGACCTCGCGCTGGACCGGATGGCCGGGGTCGAGGTAGTTCCCGGTCGGCCGGCCGTTGGCGGCGCTGGCGGCGAGCATCGCGGCGTGCTTGCCCGAGCAGTTCATCCGGACGCGCGACTCGCTCTCGCCCGCCCTGATCAGCGCCGTCCGGGTGGGCGCGTCCTCCGGCCAGTCCGGCGGGCATCGCAGCGCGTCCACGCCGAGACCGGCGTCCGCGAGGATCGCCTCGACCGCCTTGACGTGGAAGTCCTCGCCGGTGTGGCTGCCCGCGGCGATCGCGAGCCGCTCGCCGGACAGCGGCGCGCCCGCCGCGAGGCACGCGACCGCCTGGAACGGCTTGGTCGTCGAGCGCGGCAGGACGGTCTCGTCCACCTCGCCGCGCGCGTAGCCGACGGACCCGTCCGGGGCGATCCCCACGACGCTGCCGTAGTGGCGGCTCTCCACGAAGCCGTTGCGGACGACTTCGGCCAGCACTTCGTACATCGGTTTCCTCATCAGGGTTGTGCCGTGGGGACGGCCTGCCGCACGGACCGCGACGGGCGGGTCCGCTGCCGCGCCTCCAGCGTCCGCGCGAGCTTGGCCAGCGACGCGTTGATGACCAGGTACACCAGCGCGATCACCAGGTAGGTCTGGATCAGCAGGTGGTTGTAGTTCGCCAGCACCTTGCCGCTGTAGAGCAGCTCGGCGTAGCTGACGACGAAGCCGAGCGAGGTGTCCTTCAGGACGCCCACGGACTGGCTGACCAGCGACGGCAGCACCCGCCGCGCGGCCTGCGGCAGGACGACCAGCCGCATCGCCCGGCCGCGGGTGAGGCCGAGCGCGAGGCCCGCCTCCAGCTGCCCGCGCTCCACCGACCGGATGCCGGCCCGGAAGATCTCGGCGAACGCGGCGGCGTTGGACACCGACAGCGGCACCACGAGCTTCCAGAACAGCGGCAGGTCCAGGCCGTAGCGGGGGAGCGCGAACAGCACGACGTAGACCAGCAGCAGCGCCGGGACCGTCCGGACGATCTCCACGTACGCGCCGGCCGGGATGCGCAGCCACCGGGACGGCGAGACCCGGCCGAGCGCGAGCACGACGCCCGCGGTCCCGGCCAGCGCGATCGCCATGGCGGCCGCCTGCACGGTGGACCGCAGGCCCTCCAGCAGGTACCGCCACATCGGCCACGTCCCGTACGGGCGCCACCGGTCGGCGGCCAGCTGGCCGTTGTCGGCGAACTGCCGCAGCGCGAGCGCGATCAGCGCGCCGGCGACCAGCACGGCCAGGACGGTCGCGATGCGGATGCGGCGCCGGGCGCGCGGCCCGGGCTCGTCGAACAGCAACCGCGAGGACGGCGCGCTCATCGCTGCGTCACCCGCTCCCGGGCCTTAGCGTTCATGGATTCCGGCGTGCTCATCGGAGGATCGCCCACTTCCGTTCCAGGGCGCCGGTCACCAGGCCGAACAGCCCGGAGAGCGCCATGTACGCCAGGCCCGCCGTGACGAAGATCCAGATCGGCGTCGCCTCGGCCAGGTTGACCCGGTTCGCCGCGGCGGTCAGCTCCACGACGCCGACCGCGGCGGCCATCGCGGTGTTCATCAGCGTCATGATCGCGATGTTGCCGAGCGGCTGGACGACCGTGCGCAGTCCCTGCGGCAGGACGACCAGCCGCAGCGACTGGGTGAAGGTGAGCCCGAGGGCGCGGGCGGCCTCGCCCTGCCCCGCCGGCACCGCGTTGATCCCGGACCGGACCGCCTCGGCCGTGTACGCGCCCTGGTAGAGCGAGATGACCACGACCGAGGTGGTGAACAGCCCGGTCATCAACCCGATCTCCGGCAGCCCGAACACGGCGAGCACGAGCCACACCAGCAGCGGGACGTTCTGCAGCACCTCGACGTAGGCCATCCCGGCGGCGCGCAGCACGCGCACCGGGGACACCCGCATCGAGGCGACGACGGTCCCGGCCACGAGAGCGCCGGCGAGCGACAGCAGCGTCAGCTCGGCGGTCAGCAGCAGGCCGTGGCCGAACTCGGAGAGATGGTCGGTGATGACGTTCATGGCGGGGCGGGACCCCTTCCCCTCGATCTCCTACTCGGCGGGCCGGATCACTCGGAGCCCGGCGCGGAGCCGATCGCGGGCGGCTGCGGCGCGTCGCCCTCCACGACCGTCCCGATCGAGTTCTTCCAGACCTTGGCCCACAGCCCGGACGCCTGGATCTGCTTCAGCCAGTCGTTGACGAACTGCTTCATCTGCGCGTCGCCGTGCTTGAGCCCGATGCCGTAGGGGTCGCTGGTGAACGGCTTGCCCTGGATCTTGATGGTCGGGTCCTGCTTGGCGGTCGCCAGCAGCACCGCCTCGTCCTGGACGTAGGCGTCGCCGCGGCCCTGCTTGAGCGCCTGGACGCACTCGGGGTCGCTGCCGAAGGTGACGATCTTGGCGTCCGGGGCGGCCTTCTTGATGGCCGGGATCGCCGGCGTGTTGGCGCCCGCGATGACCGTCTTGCCCTTCAGATCGGCGGGCGTCGCGATGCCCGTCTTGTCCTTCTTGGTGGTGATGACCAGGCCGGAGCTGTAGTACGGCCCGGCGAACGCGACCTGCTTGGCGCGCTCGGGCGTGATGCTGTAGGTCTGGAACACCACGTCGACCGTGCCGTTCGACAGCAGCGCCTCGCGGGTCTCCGACGCCGAGTTGACGATCTTCACGTTCGGCTTGCCGGTGATGTACTTGGCGAGCAGCCGGCCGAAGTCGGCGTCCAGGCCCTCGACCTTCTTGCTGGCCGGGTTCTGCTGGGACAGCAGCGGCGCGTCCAGCGAGCCGCCGACGATGAGCTCGCCGCGCTTCTTGATCTTCTCCATGGTGGAGCCGGCCGGCAGGTTCGCCGCGACCGGCGCCGCGGCGACCAGGTCGTCCTGCTTGCCGCCGCCGGACCCGGGCACGGCCGAGCCGGAGTCGCCGCCGCTGGAGCAGGCCGCCAGGCCCGCCACCGACAGCGCCGTCACCGCGACCGGCAGCGCCCAGCGCTTCCCCGCAGAGGTACGCACCATGTTCAACAACCTTTCTCGGTTGGCGCGCCGGGGGCGGCGCGCCGGGGGTGGAGCCGGGCCGGGAGCTCAGGGGTTCGGCGGGTGGTCCGCCGCTCCAGCCGCTTCGTGCGGCGGGGGCGGCGGGGTCTGGTGGCTTGGGCGGCTCGGGGGCCGGCGGTGGCTTCCGGTGGCCGAGGCCCCTCAGTGGCTGAGGACCTTGGCCAGGAAGTCCCGGGCCCGGTCGGTGGCGGGGGAGTCGAAGAACGCGGACGGCGTGCCGGTCTCGACGACCTCGCCGTCCGCCATGAACACCACGCGGTCGGCGACCTGGCGGGCGAACCCCATCTCGTGGGTGACGACGACCATCGTCATCCCGTCCCGGGCCAGGTCGGTCATGACGTCCAGCACCTCGCCGACCATCTCCGGGTCGAGCGCGGACGTCGGCTCGTCGAACAGCATCGCCTTCGGACGCATCGCGAGAGCGCGCGCGATCGCCGCGCGCTGCTGCTGCCCGCCGGACAGCTGCGCGGGCAGCTTGTCCGCCTGCGTGCCGATCCCGACGCGGCCCAGCAGCTCGCGGGCGTCGCGCTCGGCCTCGTCCCGCGGCAGGCCGCGCACGCGGGTCGGCGCGAGCGTCAGGTTCTGCAGGACGGTCTTGTGCTGGAAGAGGTTGAACGACTGGAACACCATCCCGACGTCCGCGCGCAGCCGGGCGAGCGCGCGGCCCTCCTCGGGCAGCTCCTCGCCGTCGATGCGGACCGTCCCCGCGTCCGGCGTCTCCAGCCGGTTGAGGCAGCGGCAGAGCGTGGACTTGCCCGACCCGGACGGGCCGATCACCACGACCACCTCGCCGCGCGCCACGTCCAGGTCGACGTCGCGCAGGGCGGTGTGGCCGCCGAAGCGCTTGTGCAGGCCGCGAACCTCGATCATTCGGTCATCCTCGATCCAACTTCCTTCGAAATCGAAGTCGAGAGGGACATTAGACCTTCAAATCGATGCAAGTCAACGCATTGCTGTACCAAGTCGGCGCATGCTATCTATCTGGGGTGCGCAACAGCAGAGACGACCGACCGGCGGCACTCGTGCGCATGGTCGCCACCGGGCAGGCCGAGTCGCGGGCCGAGCTGGCCCGCCTTTCCGGGCTCGCCGCGTCCAGCGTCTCGCTGCGGGTCGAGCAGCTCATCGAGGCCGGGCTGTTCGCCGAGGGAGGCACCGGCGCGTCCCGCGGCGGGCGCCGCCCGCGGCGGCTGCGGCTCGCGCCGACCGCGGGCGTCTTCCTGGTCGCCGACCTCGGCGCGCACCACGCCCGGCTCGCCGCCGTCGACCTGAGCGGCGCGCCGCTCGCGCTCGCCGACCTCGCCTTCGACATCGCGGTCGGCCCCGAGGCGACGCTCGCCGCCGTCATCGACAGCCTGCGCGCGCTCGCGCACGAGCACGGCCTGCGGGACGTGCCCGTCCGCGGCCTCGCCATCGGCATGCCCGGCCCGGTCGACCCGGCCACCGGCCAGGTCGTCTCGCCCTCGCGCATGCCCGGCTGGAACGACTTCCCCGTCCGCGAGTTCGCCGCCGCGCACGCGGGCCTGCCCGTCCTGGTGGAGAACGACGCGAACCTGATGGCCGTCGGCGAGCACCGCGCGTCCTGGCCCGATCTCGACAACCTGATGGTCATCAAGCTCGGCAGCGGCATCGGCTGCGGTGTCATCGTGGACGGCCGGCTGCACCGCGGCCGCGGCGCCGCGGGCGACATCAGCCACGTGCGGATCCGGTCCGAGGCGACCGTCGACTGCTCGTGCGGCCATCCCGACTGCCTGGAGGCGCACGCCAGCGGCGCCGCGCTCGCCGCGACCCTCGCCGCGCAGGGCATCGTCGCCGACTCCCCGGCGCGGATCGTCGATCTCGTCACCGACGGCGTCCCGCAGGCGACGGCCGCGGTGCGGAACGCCGGCCAACTCATCGGCGACGTGCTCACCGCGCTGGTGAACTTCTTCAACCCGGACGCGCTGGTCATCGGCGGCAGCCTGTCCAACGCCGAACCGCTCGTCGCGACCATCCGCGGCGCCATCTACCAGCGCTGCCTCCCGCTGGCGACGCGCAACCTGCAGATCGCGACGTCCCGCTCGGGGCGCGACGCCAGCATCCTCGGCGCCGGCCACCTGCTACTGGACCAGGCCGACACCTGGATCGACCACGCCCTCGACCGCTGACGCTTTCAGTGTCGGCGTGCGGTGTTGATATCGCCGGGGGCGATCGAGTTGATCGGGGATTATCGCTTTTTCCGATGGAGGGCGCCGGCCTAGCGTCGTCCTCATGACCGAGCACCAGCAGGACACCCGCACGCGACCGGCCGCGAGCGACGAGCCGTTCGACTACGACGCCGAACTGCGCCGCTACAACGAGCACTTCCGCGCCGCCGCCCGCGTCGGCCCCGGCGACCGCGTCCTCGACATCGGCTGCGGGACGGGCCAGACGACCCGCGAGGCCGCGAGCGCCGCCGTCGGCGGAAGCGCGCTGGGCGTGGACGTGTCCGCGCGGATGCTCGAACGCGCCCGCCGGTACGGCTCGTCCAACGTCGCCTACGAGCAGGCGGACGCGCAGACCCACCGCTTCGAACCGTCGGGCTTCGACCTCTGCATCAGCAGGTTCGGGACGATGTTCTTCGCCGACCCGGTCGCCGCGTTCACCAACATCCGACGCGCGCTGCGTCCCGGCGGGCGCCTGGTGCAGCTGGTCTGGCAGGGCGGCGACCGCAACGAATGGGCCACCGCGATCGGCCAGGCCCTCAGCGCCTTGCCGCCCGCCCCGAGCGACGGCCCCGACGCGTTCTCGCTCGCCGACCCGGCCGCCACCGAAGGCATCCTGACCGCCGCGGGCTTCACCGACATCGCGTTCACCGACGTCCACGAGCCCGTCTACTACGGCCCGGACGCCGACGCCGCGCTCGACGCCGTCCTGCACCTGTGGGCGGTCGGCTCCCGCCTGGCCGACCTCGATCCCGAGGCGGCCGACGAAGCCCGCGCGCGCCTGCACGCCACGCTCGCCGCCCACGCCACCGACGAGGGCGTCCTTTTCGACTCCCGGGCCTGGATCATCACGGCCCGCCGCCCCTGACCCCTACATCGCCTTCCGGCTGACGATGCGGAGCGGGCGGGCCTCCTCGGCGTCCTCGGTGCGCTGCTTGGCGAGCCAGAGGGTCAGGAGCATGTGCAGTTCGAGGTGGCGGGACGGGTCGTCGAGCTGCTCGCCGAAGAGGGCGTGCAGGTTCCGGATGCGGTAGCGGACGGTCTGCGGGTGCAGGTGCAGGCGGCGCCCGATCTCGGTGGCGTTGAAGCGCAGCTCGAAGCAGGCGTTCAGGGTGTGCGCGAGGTCGAGCCGGGTCGACTCGCGCGCGTCGAGCAGCGGGCCGAGCCGGCGGGCGATGGCGTGCTCGGCGAGGTCCGGGTCCTGCATCAGCATCAGCAGCGCGAGGTGGTCGGCGGCGAACACCGGGCGGTCGCCCGGCAGCACCCGGCTCTCCACCAGCCGGAGCGCCTGGCGGCTCCACCGGACGGACTTGGCCGCCTCGGCCGGCGGCACCTGGATCCCGACCGCGCACATCCGGCCCGCGAGCAGGTCGGTCAGCAGCGCGCGGCGGCCCGGGCCCTCGGGGTCGGGGACGAACAGGAACGGCGCGTCCAGGTGGTACCCGGTCAGGATGTCCGGCGGGAAGACGCTCTCCGGGACGCGGTCCAGCGCGACCGCCGCGATCGTCCGGGGGACGGGCCAGCGCAGCTCCCGGGCCAGGTCCGCGATCTTGTCCGCGTCCGGGTCGTCCGAGACGAGCAGGTCGACGAGCCGCTGCCGGCCGAGCTCGAACCGGTTGCCGGCGCTCCCCGACTCCTCCGCGTGGCCCTCGGCCGCGGCGGCCATGAGGTGGTTGTGGAAGATGAGCAGGGCGTCGGTGATCTGGGCCATGGTCCGCGCCGAGGTGTCCATGCCGAGGCGGTCGGCCTCCTCGGTCATCCGGCGGACGGAGATGCCCGCGCCGACCCGCAGGCTCTCGGCCATCGGCACCAGGCTGCGGCCCTCCCGCGCCTCGCCGCGGCCGAGCTCCCGCCAGAAGTTCAGCAGGTCCGCGGACGGCAGCGACGGCTTGGCCAGCAGCGCGAGGAAGTGGTCGATCACCCAGAAGGTCGCCTGCCGCTGGATCTCGGCGTAGCGCGGGTCGTGCGGCCGGGCGTAGACGGGGAACCGCCGGAGGATCTCGGCGGACGTCTCGTCGGCGATCCCGTCCACGTAGGCGCGCAGTATCGCGCAGCGCTGGGCCAGGTCCTTGCCCGTGACGTTCAGCTCGATGCGCCCCGCCTCGTCCATCCTGCCTCCGCTCCTTCGGGGACGCGCAGCCGCGGCCGCCGTCCACCCACCGGACGGCGGTCCCTGGCGTCCCACCCCAGCAGACATAAGCGATCACTTTCATATGCCGGATTTCTTGTCCGCGGGCGCACGAGTTCGGCGCCGATGTAGAAGCCGCCGCGTAGATCGGTTCCAGGGCCCGGCCGGAGCATGAACCCCCCAGCCCGAAGTCCCCGGGCGTCTCACCCCTGGAGCCCCCATGCGCTTTGCTCGCCTTGCCGTGGCCACCCTCGCGTCCACGGCCGCCCTGGTCGGAACCGGCACGGCCGCCAAGGCCGACACCCCCGCCCCGGTGGTGTTCGTGAACGGCTTCATGGGCAGCGGCGCGAACTGGACGACCGCCCGCACCGTCTTCCAGAACGCCGGCTACCCGGCCGACCGGCTCTTCGCCTACGAGTACAACTCCTACGGCGACAACAAGCAGAACGCGCAGGGCCTCGACACGTTCGTCCAGCAGGTGAAGTCCCAGACCGGCGCGGACAAGGTCGACATCGTCAACCACTCCATGGGCGGCCTGGTGAGCCTGTGGTACCTCAAGGTCCTCAACGGCTCCCCGAACGTCGCCCACCTCGCCTCGCTGGCCGGCGCCAACCACGGCACGACCGCCGCCTACGCCTGCTTTTGGCTGGAGACCTGCCGCCAGATGTTCCCCGGCTCGCCGTTCATCCAGCAGATCACCGCGGGGGACGAGACGCCCGGGAACACCGCGTACGCGACCTGGTACTCGTCCTGCGACGGCGTCATCAACCCGTACAAGAGCACGATGCTGACCGGGGCGACGAACAACGAGGTGGCCTGCGAGAAGCACATGGACTACCTCACCGACACCAAGGTCCTGGGCCAGGTCGCGACCTTCCTGCGCTCCTGAAGGACGCCGCAGCCTCCGCGCTCCTGAAGGGCTCCGCGCGCTTGAAGCCTCCGCGCTCTTGAAGGGCGCCGCGCACGCCCGGTCCCTGGGAGGGACCGGGCGTTCCGCGTCCTCTAGTGCGTCAGGAGGGTGACGGCCTTGGCGACGGCCGGGTCCTTGCCGGTCGCGACGTCCAGGGGCGTGAGCGGCTGCCGGTAGTCGGCCGGGACGCCGATGCCGTCGAAGATCTCGCCGTTCGCGCCGAGGGCGTGGGTGGCGGGCATCATGAGCGTGGTGGCGTTGTCGTCAAGGCTGTAGGCATCGGCGCCGCCTGATGCGACGCCGCGGGTGCGGTCGCCGACGAGCGTGCCGAGGCGCAGATCCTTCACCGCCATGGCGAACGCGTCGCAGGCCGAGGCGCAGCCGTTGCCGATGAGCGCGACCAGCTTGGCGTTCAGGAGCGGCGTGCTGTCGTCCGTCCGCTGCGGTCGGCAAGCGCCGCGGACGTCGCAGAAGGACGAGTACGTCTTCCCGTGGACGAACGCGCCGAGCAGCTTGGAGACCTCGGTGTCCATACCGCCCGCGTTGTCGCGAAGATCGAGGATGACCCCCTTCAGGGGATGGCCGTACTTGGCGGTCAGCGCGGCGATCGCGGTGAGCGCCTGCTGCGCGCCGCCTGGCTGGAAGGTCGTCACGGGCACCTCGGCGATGCCGTCGGCGACCAGGCGGCCCTGCGCCGGCGGCGCGACGATCGGCAGCAGCCCGGGCTTGACGGTGACGTTCAGATCCTTGCCGGTCGTCGGCCGCCGCACGGTGAACCGGACGGGCGTGGCCTGCGGGTATCCCTGGTCCAGAAACTTCCACTGGCCCGCGTTGGCGATGCCGTTGGTGAACATCGGGACGCCGTTCAGCGCGAGCAGGACGTCCCCGGTGCGCAGCCCCGCCCGGCTCGCCGGGGTGTCCTTGCCGACGTCGCTCAGGTAGGGCGGATCGGTCAGCTTCGAGGTGTCGCCGTTCGGCTCGGGCAGCTCGCTCGGCCGGAAACCGAACCCCCAGTTGTAGTGGCCCGGCGGATGCGTCGGGTTCGACGTCCGGTGGACGACCACGACGTGGTCATCGTGCAGGCTCGCCGCCATGCCCCTGATCGCCGCGACCGCCACCGCGGACCGGACGGTCCGGTCGGGCAGCGCGTCCAGGAGCGGGCCGAAGCGGCGGGCGAAGGCCGTCCAGTCGCGGTCCCGGTCGCCGGTGAGCGGCGGCAGGACGGCGCCCGGCTCGTTCACGCCCCTTTCGCGCAGCTCGCGGGCCGCCGCGCCGAACGCCGCCGCCAGCGGCACCCGGTCGTCGATCACCGGACCCGCGTAGGAGTGCGCGAGGAAGCACCGGTACGCCTGCTCCACCGTGCTCAGCGTGGTCGCACCGGGCGCCGGCGGCTGCCCCGACGTCGGCCCCTGCTTCACGCAAGCAGTCGCCTCCGCCGGCGTAGCCATGGCGGGCGCGCTGGTTGCGGCCAGCACCGCAATGGCAGCACCCACGGCCGGAATCCATCGTCTACTCGTCATGTGAGACTCCTCGATCGGACGTGCTCGGATCACAGGAGCCGTTCTATGGACAGGCCGGTTACACGCCAGTTGCCGCGAGCGGGAACGCCACCCGCACCACCAAGCCGCCTTCAGGCCCGGGACGAGCCGTCACGCAGGCGTCGTGCGCCTCCGCGATCGCCGCCACGATGGACAGCCCGAGCCCTAGGCCGTCCCGCCGCGCGAGCCGTCCGGCGGTCGAACGCCGGAACGGCTCGAAAAGCAGCCCGACCTCATCGTCCGGTACGTGAGGCCCGGAATTCGCGACGACCAGGACGGCCCGGTCGCCTTCCGTCCGCGTGGTCGCGTGCACGTATCCACCCGGAACGTTGTACCGGACGGCGTTGTCCAGCAGGTTCGCGATCAGGCGTTCGGCGAGCGGCGCATGCCCGGTCGTCGGCGCGGCGGCGAGGTCCAGGACGACCGCCGTCTGCCGCCCGGCGGCGCCCCGCACGAGAGGGGCGAGGTCGAACGGCTCCCGGACGTCCAGCCCCGCATGCGCCCGCGCCAGCGTCAGCAGCGCCTCGATCAGCCGCTCCTGCTGCGCGCCCGCCACCAGGACCCGCTCGTGCGCGGCGCGCAGCTCGGCGTTCGTGGCGTCCGGGTCGGACAGGACGTCCTGGCTCAGCAGCCGCTGCCTGGTCAGTGGCGTCCTCAGCTCGTGCGACGCGTTCGCGACGAACATCCGCTGCGCCCCGAACGCGCTTTCCAGCCTGTTCAGCAAGGCGTCGAAGGTGTCGCCGAGTTCCTTCAGCTCATCGTTCGGGCCGACCATGGCCAGCCGCCGGTGCAGGCTCGTCGCCGAGATCTCCCGCGCCGCCGCCGTGATCGTCCGGACGGGCCGCAGCGCACGCCCCGCGACGACCCAGCCCAGCGCGACCGACGCCACCGCCATCCCCGCCAACGCGACGAGCGACCGCACCAAAAGCTGATGCATCAGGACGGCCCGCTGCTGATGCAGCGCCTGCGCCGCCGAAGGCGACAGCGTGCTCACATGGGGCGCACCACCGGCCGCCTTCCGCGGCACCAGGTTCGGCCCGAGCACCCCGTGCCACATCAGCAGGTAGACGACCGCGATGAGTGCGGCGCCCGAGCACGTGAACATCGCCCCGTACAGGAGCGTCAGCCGCAGCCGGACGGTGTTCCGCATCGCTCAGATCCGGTAGCCGCCGGCCACCGTCCGGATCACCGGCGGCTCCCCGAGCTTGGCGCGCAGCCGGCTCACCGTCACCTTCACCGTCCCGCTGAACGGGTCGGCCGCCTCGTCCCAGACCCGCTCGAACAACTCCTCGGCCGAGACCACACGCCCCTGCGCCGCCATCAATAACTCCAGCACACCGAACTCCTTCGGCCTCAGAGGCAGCGCCCGCCCACCCCGCGACGCCTCCCGCCGCGCCGTATCGACCACCAGATCCCCATGCCTCAACACCGGCGGCACCGCCGGATGCGCCCGCCGCGCCAGCGCCCCGACCCGCGCCTGCAACACCGGCAAATCGAAGGGCTTCGCCAGGTAGTCATCAGCCCCGACCCCAAGCCCCTCAACCAAATCCTCACTGCTCCCCGCGGCCGTCAGCATCAGAATCCGCCCCCGCCTCCCGGCCGCGACAAGCTCCGCGCACATCTCGTCCCCATGCATCCCGGGCAGATCCCGATCCAGCACGACCACGTCATAGTCGTTCACCATCGCCAACTCGAACCCGGCGCCCCCGTCGAACGCCACGTCCACCGCCATCCGAGCCCGCCGCAAGAACCCCGCGACAACCCGAGCCGTCTCCACATCGTCCTCAACCACCAAAACCCGCACCCCCCAAAAACGCCCAACCCCACCCCCCACGTTCCGCCGCCCCGGCTCATGTTGCCTGCGGTGATGAGGCGCGACGTCGGAAGCTCTCAGACCCCTGGCGTTGCAGCCATCAGTCCCACACAGAAGGAACGTCGGACGCTTCGCGGAGCCGTTGTCCTTGCGGCGTGTAGAGCAGCGCCTCGTCCAGGACTGCGTCGCCGAAGCGCACGGCGCCGAGCATCAACCCATCGCGCGCCGCCCGATCGCCGGCCTTCGCCTCCGTGTCGATGCCGTCCCAGAGATGAAAGAAGATCATTGGCTCGGCGGGATCCTCCGACACGTACCCCAGCGTCTTTCCGTAGAGGGGGCTGGTGGGGCCGAAGAGCACCGAAGGTTCGCCGAACGTGTCGGTCACGTCCTGCCACGTGTGATCCTGAGCGGCCCACCCAGCGACCGACTCGCGCAGGTCGGCGAATTGACCAGCGGCCAGCGTCCGATCGGGTCGCAGCCAGCCCCGCCGGTGCGCGAGCTCCGCGTAGAGCGAGGCCATGGCCGGTTGGTCGGCCGCCCAGGCAACCGACAGTTCCCCGCAGGCCGGAGCTTGCGGTGGCAGGGTGCTCTCGGCGGCTGTTGGATGGGGGCGTGGACGAGGCGTTGGTGCTGTGGTGGGACGGGTTCGAACGGGCGGCCGACGAGGAGGACGCCTTCTGTTCGGATGCGAGGCGGCCGTCATGGGTGCCGCCGAACATGGGCGCGCTGGCTCGGGCCGTCCGCCGGACGAGCCTCTGCAGGCTGTTTCCGTTCACGTCACATGCCCTCTTGTGCCTGAGCGACCGGGAGGACTTCTGGCAGGCAGGCCTGCTTGGTGGGCAGATCGCTCCGGCGTTCGTGGCGCGGACGTGTGAGGACGGCTATCTCGTCCACTCGGGCAGTGCGGCTGAGCCGCACGAAGCGAGCAGGGTTCTGGTGACTCACGATGCGGTGGTCGCTGCCGCTCAGTTGGAGTTGCTGCTCGCGGCGTGGCCCCCTGGGCGGACGGGTGACCTCGCTTCCTCTGGCTGATCAGGGCAGGGTTAGGGTGCGCGGATGGTTGATCTGGGTGATGCGGAACTGGCTTTGGCGGCGGCTCGGGCGGGGGGCGCTGTGGTGCGCGACCTGTACCGGGAGCCGCTGGCGCGGTTCGAGAAGTCCGCTGGCGATTTTGCGACGACCGCTGACCTGGAGGCTGAGAAGGCCATCCTTGAGGTGATCCGGACGGCTCGTCCTGATGACGCGGTAGTGGGTGAGGAGAGCGGGCTTACCGGTGCGGGGGAGGCTGAGCGCAGGTGGATGGTCGATCCGCTGTGCGGGACGCTCAACTATGCCGTCCGGAACATGCTGGTCGCGGTGAACGTGGCGCTGCGGGTCGGGGACACTGTGACTGCGGCGGCGTCGGCCGATCCGTTCAACGACGAGGTGTTCTGGACGGACGGGCGCCGGGCCTACGTCCGATGTGGGGGAGAGGACGAGGAACTGGCGCCTTCGGCGGAGTCGTCGTTGGTGGACGTCAACCTTGACCCGCCTTTCCCGAACGCGCCGGAGTTTCGCGCGGTTCGGTTGCTCGCGGACGAGCGGTTTGTTGAGCGGTTCCGGCCGCGCGTCGTCTCGTCCACCGTGGCCTGGGTCGCGGCCGGGCGACGGGCCGCTTATGTGACGGACGGGCATCTGCGGGACAGTGTCCACTTCGCGAGCGGCATCGCTTTGTGCCAGGCCGCCGGATGTGTGGTCACCGGCATCCATGGCCAGCCCGTGCACACCGGTGCGGGTGGTCTGATCGTGGCGGCCGACCAGGAAACGCATGCGGCTCTGCTGGAGATGATCGCTGCTTAGGGTGAGGACTGCCGGGGCAGGCGGGGGACGGCCCGGGAGAGTTCGGTCGCCAGTTGGAGGGCCCTCTTCAGCTGGTCAGCGTATGTCGCCGGTTCCGGGCCGCCTGCGCCTCTCCGGAACTCACTCACTCTCACGCTCGCCACGACGTTCTGGCGCCGGAAGATGACCCACGCCGCCCTGAGTTCGTCGCGGTCGGGCTCCGACCGGTACGCCTGGTCGCCCAGCACGGGGGACTTGAGCTGGGACGGGAGGGGGCCTGGGGGGTCCATGTTCTTGACCCCGGAGGTGAACTCGTCGGCCGCTCGCGCGGTCGCGTCCTGCGTCACAAAGGGCAGGTGGACCGTCAGGTCGATGAAGGTCAGGTCGCGGCTCCGGCCGCCCGGGTACAGCGTCACCACGGTGCACTGCCAGGTGTCGGCGACCTTGCCCGGCGTGTGCCGGCAGCTGGTCTCCTTCGGGTCCGCGTTGCGCATCAGGTCGTCGCGCAGTGTCGGGGACAGGAGCGTGCGCGGATCGGCGGACGAGCGGAACTCCTGCGGGCGCAAGGTTGGGAGTGCGATGGGGGTCAGCGGGTCGTCGGTGCTCGGTGCTGCTTTGGGCGAGGGCTTGTCGTTGCATGCGGCGAGCGCGCCGCAAAGGAGAAGGGCCGCCACCAGTGCGGTACCTGAGCGGGGTCTGAGCCTGGCCCGGGCGGCCTCGGGCATGGGGGGCTCCATTCTGTGCCGGGCGCGGCGGGGTGGACGACAATCTTGACGAAGGCGACAAGTCCTGTCGAGTCCCCGCGCGGCCGCCTTTCGGGGGCGTCCGGGGGTCTTACGGAGTGGGGTGGCGCCAGGCGCGGGGGGACAGGAGGCGGAGGCCGTTGAGGGCTACCAGGATGGTGGAGCCTTCGTGGCCGGCGACGCCCAGGGGGAGCGGGAGGGTTCCGGCCAGGTCCCAGATGACCAGGGCGGTGATGAAGAGGGCGGCGATCACGAGGTTCTGCGTGACCAGGCGGCGTGCGCGGCGCGACAGGGCGATGACGGTGGGGACGGTGGCCAGTTCGTCGCGGACGATGACGGCGTCGGCGGTCTCCAGGGCCAGGTCGGATCCGGCTCGTCCCATGGCGAGGCCGGTGTGCGCGGCGGCCAGGGCCGGGGCGTCGTTGACTCCGTCGCCGACGACCAGGACGCGGCGGCCGGAGCGTTCCATGTCCTGGACGGCGGCGACCTTGTCGTGCGGGAGCAGGCTCGCGCGGACGTCCTCGATGCCGACCTCGGCGGCCAGGCGGGCGGCGGCGCGCGGGTTGTCGCCGGTGATCAGGATCGGACGGGTGCCGGTGAGGGTAGTCAGGGCGGTGACGGTCGCGGCGGCGTCGGGACGGAGGCGGTCGGTGATGCCCAGCACTCCGGCCGAGGTGCCGTCGATCTCGACCAGGACGGCCGTCCGGCCTTGTTCCTCCAACTGCTCGATGAGCGTGCTGGTCCGGGCGGGACGGCCGACGGCGATGTGGCGTCCGTTGACGGTGGCGGTGACGCCGGTGCCCGGGGCGGACGTGAAGTCGGATGCGCCAGGGATGTCCAGGTCACGGGCGCGGGCCGCCTCGACGATGGCGCGGGCCAGCGGGTGTTCGCTGGGAACCTCGGCGGCTGCGGCGAGGGCCAGCAGGTTGTTTTCGTCCAAGCCGGAGGACGGGAGCGGGGACACGTCGCTGACCTGCGGGACGCCTTCGGTGAGGGTGCCCGTCTTGTCCAAGGCCACCTGGTCGACCTGGCCGAGGCGTTCCATCACGACCGCCGACTTGACCAGGACGCCGTGGCGGCCGGCGTTGGCGATGGCCGACAGCAGCGGCGGCATGGTGGCGAGCACGACCGCGCACGGCGAAGCGACGATCATGAAGGTCATCGCGCGCAGCAGCGAGGCGGTCAGGTCGGCTCCGAAGGCGAGCGGGACGGCGAAGACGGCCAGCGTCGCGGCCACCATCCCCACGCTGTAGCGCTGCTCGACCTTCTCGATGAACAGCTGCGTCGGCGCCTTGGTCTCGGACGCCTGCTCGACCATCGCCACGATCCGGGCGATCACCGAGTCGGCCGGGTCGCGCTCGACCTTCACGCGCAGCGCGCCGGTCCCGTTGAGCGTGCCGGCGAACACCTCGTCCCCGGGGCGCTTGGCGACCGGCAGCGGCTCGCCGGTGATCGTCGCCTGGTCGACCTCACTCGCGCCGTCCAGGACGCGGCCGTCGGCGCCCACCCGCTCGCCCGGACGCACCAGGACGACGTCACCGACCGACAGTCGGTCTGCCCGGACGGCGTCCTCGGTGCCGTCGTCCGCGAGTCGGGTCGCGGTGGCGGGCGCCAGGTCGAGCAGGCCGCGGACCGAGTCGGCCGTGCGGGCGGTCGCGACCGCCTCCAGCGCCCCGGACGTGGCGAAGATGACGATCAGCAGCGCGCCGTCCAGCACCTGACCGATGGCGGCGGCGCCGAGCGCGGCGACGACCATCAGCAGGTCGACGTCCAGGGTCCGGTCCTTCAGGGCCTTCAGCCCCTCCCATCCCGGTTCCCAGCCGCCGGTGGCGTACGTCGCCGCGAACAGCGCGCCCCAGGCCCAGGACGGGCCGTCCAGCAGGTACACGGGCAGCCCGGCCAGGAAGAGGACGAGCGCGGCCGCCGCCCACCGCGCCTCCGGCAGTGCCAGGACACGGGTACGCCGCTGCGGCGGCGCGTCCTCCCGCGGTGCGGCGGGAGCCGGACGGGACAAGGTCGAGGTCATCGGGCAGGGCCCTCCAGGTGCGGAAACAGCGGATCTAGGCCGGGGGCGGCCGTCCTCGGCCGCGACCGCGTCCGGCACGGCGCTCGAAGCAGGATAGCAGGAACACATGAACAAGAATTCATGTGTATCGGAGCGGCGTAGCATGGGCGCATGGGTCATGGAGCGTCGAAACCGTCCGGAGGCGTGCCGCGCACGCGGCTGGACGCCGCCGGCGCCGCCCGGGTCGCCACCACGCTCCAGGCGCTGGCCACCCCGTCGCGGCTGCTCATCCTGGCCCGCCTGCGCGAGGGTCCGCTGCCCGCGACCGAGCTGGCCGCCGAGGTCGGCATGGAGCAGTCGGCCTGCTCCCACCAGCTGCGCCTGCTGCGCAACCTCGGCCTGGTGGTCGGCACCCGCCGGGGGCGCTCGGTGGTGTACGCGCTGTACGACAACCACGTGGCCGCCCTGCTCGACCAGGCGCTCCACCACGTCGAGCACCTCAACCTCGGCCTCAGCGACACCGTCCCGGAATCCGCAACGCCCGAAACCCCGGACGCCGCGGACGCCGACGTCTCGGCCGCTCCGCTCCAGCCCTAGGGTCCCGCTCGCCGAGCCCCGCAAGGGTCACAGCCAACCGCGCCGGACGGCCAGGGCGGCGGCCTGGAAGCGGGTCGCGGCACCGAGATCGGTCATCAGCCGGTGGATGCGCCGCTGCGTGGTGCGCTGGCTCCAGCCCTGGGTGCGCGCGATCACCGCGTCCGTCGCGCCGGAGGCCAGCAGCGCCAGCAGCGCGCGCGTCTCCGCGTCCGGTCCGTTCGGCTCGTTCGGCTCCTGGACGGCGTCGGACGGCGGCAGCGCCCGTTCCGCCTCGAACAGCGGCAGCGCCCGCTCCCATTCGGCCTCGAACAGCGCTCCCAGCGCGGTGAGCATGGGGGAGTGGTGCACCTGGTAGGCGGCCGAGTGGCCGCCGGGCGCCAGGCTCAGCGGGATGATCGCGGTGTGGTCGTCCGCGATCAGCAGCTTCAGCGGCAGCTCGGCGCGCACGCGGGCCTGCTCCCCGCTGCGGACGCTCGGCAGGATGTCGTTGAGCAGCCGTCCCGGCCAGGCGACCGCCGCCCGGTCGTAGAGGACGCGGTAGAGCACGCCCGTGCGCTGCCTCTCCACCTGGTGCTCCAGATTGCTGCCCGGACGGTCGATGTACGGCGGACGGTCGAACGTGCGCACCTGCCGACGCGCGCCGTCGTAGAGACGCCGCACCGCCGCGCTGACGTCGTCGCGTCCGTTGAGCAACTCGACCGCGAGGTCGGGCGCGGTGATGCGCTGGGCCTCGCGGTGCAGCTCGCTCAGCCGGTGGACCAGCGAGCGCGCCGCGTCCAGCCGGTGCTCGCGCTCCTGGATCAGCGCGGTCACCGCGACGTCCGGGGCGCTCGCGGTGAACGTCGGCGGACGCCCCGCCGAGCGGATCGCCAGCCCGTCCCTGACCAGCGCGGCGAGCAGCCGTCCGGCCCGGCTCGCGCTCAGCCCGCAGTCGGCGGCCAGCGCTGACGCCGTGCTGCGCGGACGCGCGACCAGCGCCGTGTAGAGCGCCTCCCTCTCCGCATCGAGCCCGACGACCTCAAGCCCCATCGCCCACTCCCTCCATCCATGCCCCCGTCCCGCGTAGGCGTCGTGCGCATGGCGGGTGGACGCCACGTGGCGGAATCATGCCATCAGACTGATCTTGCGCCCCTGACGTCACGATTGACATCTTCCGGGATGGTCCCGCACCAGACGTCCCCCTCCCGGAAGGTGTCCCATGCTCCATGTCCGTCCCCCGGGCCGCCGTGCCGTCCGGCTCGTGGCAGCCCTCGCGGCGTGCCTCGCCGGCGCGGGCGTCGCGCTCCCGGCCGAGGCCGCGGCGCCCAAGCCGCCCAAGGCGCCGCCGACCATCCCGCACAGGGCCACGCGGCCAGGCACGGCACCGCGCCTGGACATGAAGTCCACGCGGGTTTCGAAGACGGCCACCGAGCAGGTGCCCGCGACCCCGCCGAAGCAGCGCCAGGGCGTCGTCCCCGGTCAGGTCCTGGTCACCCTGAACGCCGGGACGGCCGTGACCGGCGCCCCCGTCCCCGGCACGAAGGTCGGCGCGCGCGGCGCCCAGACCAACAGCGCGCAGATGAACACGCTGCTGCGGCGGTTCGGCGCCAAGTCGATGCGTCCGCTGGTGAGCGGTGCCGCGACCGGCACCGGCCTCGGCCAGTCCTACGTGCTCCAGACCGGCGAGCGGGACTCCGCGGCCGTGGCCCGCTCGCTGCGCACCGCGCCGGGCGTCGCCCTCGCCGAGCCCGACCGCTATGTGAACACGATGAACACCGGCGGGACGGCGCTCCCCAAGACGACTCTCAAGTCGTTCCAGAAAACCCGCAAGCAGGCCGCCCCCTCAGCGCTCCCCGCCAATGACACCGTCGCCAACTCCGCGCAGGCGTTCCTGAACTCCGGGGGCGTGAACGCCATGGGCGCCTTCGCGCTGCTCCAGGAGCACGGCCAGCAGCCCGGGCAGGGGCAGATCGTCACGAACGTGTCGATCGGCGACCTCACCGACCAGTCCATGGCCGACGCCGGGGACGCCTACGTCCAGGGGAACGGTCCGACCACGGTCATCAAGGACGGCCAGCGCTACCTCGACCTGCCGTCGATGCCGCTGATCCCCACCTACGTCGCGAAGGCGGCGGGCGGCCTCGACCCGACCGGATCGACCAAGGAGCAGGACGCCTCGCTCGGCGAGGTCCTGCTCGACTTCAGCGTGATGTCCCCGCTGGCGCACGACCGGCAGCGTCCCGGCGCGACCGGCGGCGGCTACACCGACCTGCTCGGCGTCGCGCCCGGCGCCGGGTACCGCCTGGTGGTTCCCGAGCAGCCGACCATGGCGCAGCTCGCGGGCACGCTGCTCGCCGCCGCCCACCAGAGCCCGCGCCCGAACGTCATCACCGCCTCGCTGGGCTTCGGCACCGACACCGAGGGCTTCCCCGGCCGCTACCTGGAGGACGACCCGTACATCCGCTCGGTCGTCGCGTCCATCGTGCGGGAGGGCGTGGTGGTGACGATCTCGTCCAACGACGGGACGCGCCTCTACACCCCGGCCGCGGTCGGCCCGGACGGCGGCAGCACCCCCACCGACCTCGCGCGGGACGAGCGCGGCGCCACCCGCATCGACGACGTGGCCGAGTCGACCGCGCCGAGCCGGGTGCCCGACAGCGGCGCGATCGCCGCCGGCGGCACCACCCTGGACGACATCCTGGCCCGCGGGACGGACGGCCCGGCGACCACGGCCGAGACCCGGATCAGCGGCGAGGGCACGTTCTCGTCCGGCTTCGGCAGCCGCGTCACCCTGTCCGCGCCGAGCGACAACATCCTCGCGTTCTCGCACCAGATCGGCGGGGGAGCGAGCGACGTCGCGGTCTCGCTGAGCGGCGGGACGTCCGCGTCCGCGCCGGAGATCGCCGCCGCGGCCGCCGTCGTCCTCCAGGCCGGACGCATCAGCGGACGCCACCTCACCCCGGCCGAGGTGCGCCGGATCCTGGCGTCCACCGGACGGGCCGTGCCCACGCCCCCGCAGATCGACCGGACGCTCCAGGTCGGCCCGCAGATCGACGTCACCGCCGCCGTGCAGCGGGTGCTCGGACGCGGCCGTCCGGCGCCGCAGATCGTCCGGCTGGCCGTCGCGCACCGCGTCACCCGCGGCGAGCTCGGCGGTTCCTTCCTGGAAGGCACCGACCAGAACCGCATCGACCTCGGGAACCGCGCCTCGGGCGGCAACGGCAAGGGCCTGAACGGCCCGGTCACCTTCGCCGGTGACGTCACCGGCACCGGCCCCGGAACCACCTACGCGCTGAACATCGGTTCGCAGACCTTCACCTCGCGTACCCCGGCGATCCGGATCACCCCTGAGCAGATGCTCACCGCCGCCGGGCTCCCGCTGATCTCCACGACCGACCGGCAGGTGACCGTCACCTACCGCGTCCTGCAAGACGGCCGCACCCGCGTGAGCACCACCCGCACCCTGACCGTTGGCCCGAGCGACGGCACCACGACCGAGGCGCTCGCGCCGAAGGCCCCGGCGACCGTCGCCGCGGGCAAGCCGGTCACGGTCTCCTACGACCTCACCGGCGTCGCGGGCACCGACAAGCCGCAGCTGGTCGTCTCCACCGTCGGCCACTGGAACCCGGTTCTCGCGCCGGTGTTCACCGCCGCCTGGCACCAGGAGCTGACCGACAAGAAGGGCACCGTCACCATCCCCGCCTCGGCGTTCACGGGCGGCGGCGGGATTTACGGCATCGGCACCGTCCAGTCCGGTTTCGACTCGGCGAACCCGCGCTTCACCGTCTACGGCGAGTTCGCTCCGCTGCGCGTCACCGGCGGGACCGCGGCCGAACGTCCTGAAGCGCCCGTCCTGACCGGGGCCAACGGCGTCGCCGGACACACCGCCGAAGTCACTCGCGCTGCGCCGTCCACGACCGTCCAGTACGACGTGCGCGGCGTGCACGGCGCCCGCGGCGTCCAGGTGGAGCTGTCGACCCCCGGCCCGACGCTCTACGGCACCGTCAACACGTTCACCAACGCCAACGGCACCCAGCTCGACCATGACGGGGTGGACAGCCCGTCCGCCTACCAGCGCGTGCTGCACGGCACCCACGGCACGGTGAAGCTGGACCCGGCCGCCCTCGGCCTGGTCGGCTCGGTCGACTACGGCGTCCGCGTCCTGGCCCTCGACCGCTCCGGCCGCGTCATCGGGCAGGCGTCCCCGGTCTCCACGCTGGCCTTCGACGACGGACCCCCGCCGCCCGGCTCCGGCGTCCTCAACTTCGCCGCCGCCGGTGACCACTCCGTCGCCGCGCTGGTCACACCGACCGGCACCGAAGTCCGCCACTACAACACCGCGACCGGACGCTACGGCGCCGTCATCACGTCCGACCAGGGCCAGTCCTACTACCAGGTCGTCGGCGCCACCGCCCAGCGCACCCTCCTGATCCACGTCACGGGCGACGAGAAGGTCCAGGCCGAGACCTGGGACACCGCCACCGACAAGCTCGTCGCGTCCACGCCCATCTCCGAGGACGACGGCTACTACCTCACGGGCCAGGTCGACACGGCCCGCTCCCGCGCCGCCCTCCTCCTCTACGCCCCGGACAAGAACACCGTCCTCCCGATCGACCTCAACACCGGCAAGCAAGGCAAACCCGTCACCCTCGCACTCGCCGGGAACAGCGCCCCCTACGGCCTGCTGAGCATCGACAAGACCTCGGGCCAGACCTACCTGACCCACCCGGCGGGCCCCTTCAACTGCTTCGGCTTCACCAAGGCCGCCCGCGTCGACCTGGAAGCCGGCACCGTCGCCTACACGGGCTCCATCTCCCCCTGCGGCTACGGCGTGGCCACAGGCGGCGGCAAGCTCTACAACCTGTTCGCGAACTCGATCAGCGTCAATCTCGTCCCGACCGCCACACTCGGCCCGGTCGACCTGGCCACGGGCAACTCCGACACTGCCCTGCCCGTCCGGCTGGGCAAGCCCCTCGGCCTGGCCGTGGACGACGTCCACTCCCTGGCCGTCGTCGCCTTCCCGACCCCGGTCGGCCGCACCTACTACGGCTCCCAGGCGATGGTCATCCCGGACAACAACCCCACCAGCCAGCTGGCCGTCGTCGACCTCAAGACCGGCAAGACCGTCCGCACCCTGAACGGGTTCCTCAACGCCCAACACGGCCCCACCGACAACATCGTCCAACTCGACCCCGCCACCCGAACCGGCTGGACCTACGCCCCCTACGACACCCAAATCCAACAATTCACCTACTAACCCGTGCACTCGCGGCCCCGTCGACCCCCGGTCGGCGGGGCCGCCGCCGTCGGACATCAGGCGTGGGCGGACACCGCGCTCGTCGCGGCTCCGGCAAGGGCGGCCACTGACCTGGACGTCGCGTGAGCGGGCCAGGCCAGGAGGAGGGTGACCGGGTCCAGGTCGGTTACCGGGATGGTGGTCAGGTCGTCGCGCAGGGGTGTCGTGAGGACGCGGGGGAGGACGGCGATCTTGCGGCCCAGGGCGATCAGGTGCACGAGCTCGGCCATGCTCCGCATCTCGCGGGGGTCGTCGGGTTTGCGGTGCAGGGTTTCGGCATCCAGGTCGCTCATGCGCAGGGACGAGCGGTGCGCCAGCGGGTGGGGTCGCGGGGAGGACGGCGACCGGGGGTTCGGTGAGGAGCGGCTCGGCGTCCAGGCCGCGCAGGTCGTCGGGCGGCGCGTACAGGAGGGCCGCGTCGGCCTGGCCTTCGCGGAGCATGGCTGCGGCGTCGGCGCCGAAAGCGACCTCGATGGGGACGGCGTCCGGCTCGCGTTCGTAGGCGGCGAGGATCGCGGGGAGCAGACCCGCGTCGCCGCCGGGCTTCATGGCCAGGACCAAGCGCGGCTCGTGCGTCCCGGCGCGCTGCGTGCGCAGTGCCGCGGCGGACACCGCGTCCAGCGCGACACGTGCTTCGCGGGTGAGGACGCGCCCGGCATCGGTGAGCGCGACCGTGCGGCTCGTCCGCTCGAACAGCGTGACGCCCAGCCTGCGCTCCAGCCGCCGGATCGCCTTGGACAATGCGGGCTGCGCGATGCCCACCCGCGACGCGGCACGCCCGAAATGCAGCTCCTCGGCCACCGCCAGGAAGTAGGCCAGCTCCCGGGTCTCCAACCGATCCATACCCGCAGGTTATCGATCGTGGCCCGGACGGTCTTGGACGCTCCGCAGGCGGCGGTGGTGGGCTGAGGCCATCGCCGATCCGTAGGAGTTCCCATGCCAACGATTGCCCTTGTAGCCGCAGGTTCCCGCCTCGGCCTCTCTCTGGCGAAGGTTTTCGGCGCGCACGGATTCGATGTCGCGCTGATCGCGCGGTCCCCGGAACGGCTCGGTGAGCTGACCGATCGGCTTGCAGCCGAGGGAGGCAGCGCAGCCGGATTTCCAGCCGACGTCACCGGCCGGCCCTCGCTGGTAGCCGCACTGAACAGCGCGGAAGCGCGGTTCGGCGGAGTCGATGTCTTTCACTACTCCGCCCCGGCCGTGGGGCCCGTATGCGACACGGGCGCGCTCGACGTCACCGCGGACGACCTCCGATTGCAGGTCGAGAGCGTCTGCTGCGGCGCGATCACCGCGGCGCGCGCGGTGCTCCCGGCGATGCTGGACGCCGGTGCCGGAACCTGCTGTTCACCACCGGCGCGTCCTCGGTCACGCCCGTCCCCGTGTTCGCCGGTGTCGGCATGGCCGGCGCGGCCCTGCGCAACTGGGTGCTCAACCTGAACGCGGCACTGGACGGCAAGGGCGTCTTCGCTGGCCACATCGCGATAGGTGCTTGGCTCACCGGCACGCCAGGCGCCCCCGAAGGCGTCCCGCTCAAACACCCCGACGACCTCGCCCACCTCTACTGGGACCTCCACACCGCCCGCAAACCCGCCGACACCCTCGTCCAATAGCCCCGCCCCCCGGACGGGGTTTTCAGGGCGGATTACCGGTCAGGCGTGGGCGCGGGTGGGGAACGCCCTTGTGAGCGTCGAGTATTCGGCGCTGAACTCGCCGGTGCGGATGGAGGGGGCCGAGGCGCAGGACGGGGCGGTCGCTGCGCTTCGGGACGTCGTTCGCGGTCTGCGCTAGCTCTGGCCGGTGATGGCCTGGGTCTCTCGTTGGATGAGGTCGATGAAGGGGACGCCGTCGGTGTTGGCGAGGATGATGCCGACCCAGCCGGTGTCGGGGTAGATGTTCCAGTTGGCGGCGCTGCCCGGGTTGACGCCGGCGCGTTCGATCAGCCACTGGCCGTTGATGATGCTGACCGGGACGGAGTAGGCGCCGAAGGACGCTTCGGCGGGGACGCTGCCTGCGGCGAGACCGCCGCCGCCCTGGGGGCCGTGCGGGATCTTGGGGCCGGTGAGGAGTTCGGCGTAGTGGCGGTCGAGGAGGGTGCCGTCGGCGAGGCCGGTGGCGAAGCGGACGAGGTCGGGGGCGGTGGCGAAGCCGCCGTCGCCGGGGGGATCGATGAAGTTGCGGCCGGGGTTCTTGCCGAGCTGGTACGGGTCGAGGCTGCCCTTGTCGAGGTTGCGGACGCAGTCGACCAGGCTGCCGTCGGACTGCCGCATGTAGGAGTGGGCGATGTGCTGGTCGGTGAGCCATTGCGGACGGGTGTAGAACGCCGTGCCGGTCATGCCGCAGCGCTTGAAGATGTTCTGCTCGACGTAGTCCCAGTACGGCATGCCGGACACGGCCTCGACGATCAGGGCGGGGATGGCGACCTCGGCGCCGGCGTGGTCGGTGGGGGTGCCGGGCGGCGCCTCCACTTTGGATTCGCGGGCCCACTTCTCGCAGTAGTCGTGCACCTCGTCGCGGCTCTGGTAGACGCGCTGCAGGTCCTCGTCCGGGCTGCTCAGGCCGGACGTGCCGCTGAGCAGGTGGTGGAGGGTCACCCGGTCGGCGATCTCCGGGGCGAAGCCGGTGAGGTGGGCGCCGACCGTGTCCGACAGGCGCAGCTTGCCCTGCTGCGCCAGTTGCAGGATGGCCACCGCGCCGAACGGCTTGCCCGCCGAGCTGAGGTTGAACGCGGTGTTCTCGTCGTTGCGGACGCCCTTCTCCCGGTCGGCCATGCCGTAGCTGCGGGACAGGACGGTCCGGCCGTGGCGTGCCAGCATCACCACGCCGGAGAACTTGCCCTCCGCCGCCAGTTTCGCCACGTACTTGTCGTAGGCCCCGCCGGGACGGGCGTCCGGCGGGATCGCGGTGGTGTCGGCCTCGTCGGCCCGCGCGGACGAGGGCCGGAGACCGGCCGCCAGCGCGCCCGCCGTCAGCCCGCCCCACCCGAGCAGCCGCCGCCGGCCGATGCCCCCTGCGGATTCCGAAGCCATGATCACCGCTCCCTTCCGGTCGGCGGACCAGACCGCCGATCTGCCGTGGGACCACTGAAGACGGGCGGCCGTTGCGGTGATGTATGCGCTTTTCGATACGTCCGCGATAAGCGGCTCAATCGGTGGCGAGGAGGGGTGCCAGCAGGATGTCGAGGAGGCTGAGCCGGGCGGGTGGCAGGACGGCGCCGATGTACCGGTCGGGTTTGACCAGGACGAAGCAGCCGTCGGCCGGGGCCAGGGCGGCTTCCAGGCGGCCGTCCGCGTCGGCGATGGCCTGGCGTCCGTCGCGCGGGGACGGGAGCCGGTCGCCGAGCGCGACGTCGATCTGCGTCAGCGGCACCGACGGCACGTTCGCCCAGGCATCGGGGCCGACGTTCACCCCCAGCAGGACGAGCCCTTGCCCGAGCACATCGTCCAGGAGCCGCGGATGCAGGCCGGGCGGGACGAGAACCCGGGGTTGCGGCAGCTGCGTGCCCGTGAGCGGGTGGTCGCCCGTCACGAGCCCGGCGGTGTGGACGGCGCGCGGCCGGAACCGCATCTCGCTGAGGTAGCGGCGCCCGGCGGACGTCAGCAGCAGGGCCCTGACCAGAGTGTCCCGGACGAGGGCCCGGGTGCGGTCGGTAGTCATGACGACCTCGCCGAGCCGCTCGGAGAAGCGGACCATCGCGGTGGCGTGCGGGCGGCGCTCCGCCTCGTAGGTGTCCAGCAGGGCGGGACGCGCGCGGCCGTGCCACACCTCGGCGACCTTCCAGGCGAGGTTCACGGCGTCGCGGACGCCGGAGTTGAGGCCCTGGCCGGCGAAGGGCGGCATCATGTGCGCGGCGTCGCCGAGCAGGAAGCAGCGCCCGTCGTGCCAGGAGTCGGCGACGACGCCGTTGAAGGTGTAGTTCGTACAGCGTTCGACCTGCTCGGGGGTGATGCGCCGGTAGCGCCCGACGAGGCGTTCGATGGTCGCGAAGTCGGGTTTCGTCCCCGCAGCGCCCTCGCCGGGCCGGAGGCGGAACTCGTAGCGGCAGCGCCCGTCGCGCCCGGCGACGATCACGGTCGGACGGTCCGGACGTCCCAGGTGCATGCCGTAGCGCTCGTCGTGGTGGTCGCCGAGGGTGTCGGCGACGAGCCAGACGTCCTTGTGGCTGACGCCGGTCATGTCGATGCCCTTGAGCTCGCGCACGGTGCTGCGGCCGCCGTCGCAGCCGAGCACCCAGCTCACGTCGAGCGTTTCCTCGTGCCCGCCCGAGCGCAGGTGGACGGTCACCGCGTCGCCGGTGTCGTCGATGGCGACCAGTTCGGTGGAGAAGCGCAGGTCGACGTCCTCGTCCTTGAGCGCTTCGAGCAGGACGCGTTCCAGTTCGGGCTGGGCGAACTGGTTCTTGAACGGGTAGCCGAGCCGGTAGGGCGCGGGGCCGCGCGCATGGAAGAGGGGGCGGCCCTTGCGGTCGTAGTAGCGGGTCCCGGTGCCGGGGACGACGACGCCGAGGATCGTGTCGGCCAGGCCCGCGGCCTGGAAGGTGCGCAGCGACTCGTCGTCCAGGCTGATGGCCTTGGCCTCGTCGCTGGTCGTGGCGTTGCGCTCGACCAGGACGACCGGGACGCCGCGCGCCGCGAGCAGGCTCGCGGCGGTGAGGCCGACCGGTCCGGCGCCGACGATGAGGACGGGCGGGTTCGTCACCGCGCCTCCTGCAAGTGCTTCTCCAGGAACGCGTGCGTGCGTTCCCAGGCGAGGGCGGCGGCCGGCTCCCGGTACATGTGCGGGCGCGCGTCGCACGCGAACGCGTGCCCGGCTTCGGCGTATACGTGCTGCTCGAAGCCGATTCCAACGCCTGCGAGGGCGCTGTCGATCGCCGCGACCTGCTCGGCCGGGATGGTCGGATCGTCCGCCCCGACGTGCAGCAGGACGGGCGCGGTCAGCGCACCGGCCCGGTCCAGGACGGCGTGCGGCCCGGCGGCGATGCCGGGCCCGTAGAAGACCACGGCGGCGCCGAGACCGGGAGTCGCGGTCGCGGCGGTGAACGCGGCCCGTCCGCCGAAGCAGAATCCGACGATCGCCGTGGCCGCCAGCCCGACGCCTTCGTCCTCCCGCAGATGTGCCAGGACGGCTTGGACGTCGGTGTTGATCCGCTCGGGTCCGATCTCCTTGATGATCTCCAACGCGTCGGCGTGTCGTTCGTAGGGCAGGTCGTCCACCCCGGTGCGGTGGAAGAGGTCGGGGGCCAGCGCGAGGTAGCCCGCCTCGGCGAACCGCCGGGCGATGTCCTGGATGTGGGCGTTCACGCCGAACGCCTCTTGCAGCACGACGACAGCCCGTCCGCTGGGACGCGCAGGACGGGCGGCGAAGACCCGCATGGGGCCGTCCGCCGTGGCGAGGGTGAGCCAGTCGCTCATTTCAGATGTCCTTCCGAGGGGGTACTGCCGGCTCGCGCGCCGAGCCGGCTCGCTGGCCGGCTCGGCGCGCTTCCTTCGATCACGGCTGGACCACCGCCATCCAGATGGGCTGGTCGCGGTTCTCCAGGTGCGCGAGCGCCTCGTTGACCTCGGCCAGCGGGAACCGGTGCGTGATCAGCTCGTCGGCGGTCAGGGCGCCCGAACCGAGCAGGCGGAGGACGGCGGCGGTGTCGGAGCGGGTGCAGGCGCGCGTGCCGACGATCCGCCAGCAGCGGTGCTGGAGGTCGCGCGCCGAGAAGGGGAGCGGCGTGCGGTTGCCGCCCATGTGGACGAGGGCTCCGCCGGTCGCGAGGGCGGAGACGCACTGCGCCGTCCCGGATCCCTGCGGGAGGTAGTCGATGACGGCGTCGGCGCCGTCCGGGGCGAGTTCGCGCAGGCGGGCGGTCAGCTCGTCCTGTTCGGGCCAGTCCGGATCGAGGGTGTCCAGCGCGACGGTCTCGACCGGGACCGTGCTCAGGGCGCGCACCGCTCGGAGCCGCTCGGCCGAGCGCGCGACCAGGACCAGCCGCGTCACGCCGAAGAACGGGGCGAGCCTGATCGTCGCCGTCCCCATCGTCCCGGTCGCGGCGGTGATGACCAGCGTCGCCTCGGACGGCATCCCGGCGCTGGTCAGCGCGCGGTGGGCGTTGCCCAGGTCGTGGAGCTTGGCGCCGAGGTCGAAGCCGACCGCGTCCGGCAGCCGGTCGACCAGCCGGGCCGGGACGCGGACGTACTCCGCCAGCCCGCCGTCGTGGTAGCGCTCGTAGAGCGGCATGGGCCCGCGCCCGTGCGCGCCGTGGCCGATCATGGCGGACGAGCCGCACATCTGCTCGCGGTCGGTGCGGCAGTGCCGGCAGGCCCCGCACGACAGCACCGGATGCACCCGCACCCGGGCCCCGACCAGGCCCTGATCGGCCTCGGCGCCGGCGGCCTCGACGACTCCGGCGATCTCGTGGCCCGGCGTGCTGGGCAGGTGCTTGAACGAACCGCGCGCGAGCAGCTTCATCAGGCTCGGCGCCAGACCGGCCGAAACCACCCGCACCAGGACGTCCTCCGGGCCCGGCTCCGGAACGGCGATCTTCTCCAGCGCCAGCCCGCCGGTCCGGTCATGCGCCCGAGCGGCCAGCATCGTGCCTGGCAGAGCCGTCATCGCAGCGCCTCGATCGCGCTCGCCGGCAGCCGCTCGCCGAAGCCGGTCGCGTCCGCCACGCGCGGCAGCTCCCGCGCCGAGTTCAGGACGATGTGGGCGCTCGCCTCCCGATGGATGCTCGTGAACGCCACCCCTACCGGCACCTGGACGAAGTCGCCCGGCACCAGGTGGACCGTTCCGCGCTGCGTGACGAGCGTCCGCTCGCCGGAGATCTGGTACTGGATCTCCACGGCGTTGCGGACGCGCCGGTAGACGCGCCCGTCCGACGCCTCGTGGAACACCCGTCCGATGCGCACGTCGGCACCGGAGTAGAGCCACGTGGTGCCGGGGACGTCGGCGGGACGGAGGATCTTCAGCCGCTCGGTCTCCCTCGCCGCCTGCTCCAGCAGGACGCGCTCGTCCATCGGCGCCAGGACGATGTCGTGCCCCGTCCCGCCGAGGCATTCGGTGATCAGCTCGTTGATCACGGCGGGCTCCCAGCCGTCGAACGGCGGGATGACCACCCCGGAAGTCCGGTCCGCGGGGTGCGTCTCGGTGACCGGGGCGGGGACGTAGAACAGCAGGTGGATGTCCTCGCGGCCGTAGTTGTCGTGCGCCGCGCCGACCGGAAGCCGGGAGAAGTCGCCCGGTACCAGGTCCACGCTGCCGAAGTCGGTCATCAGCGACCGGACCCCGGTGACCTGGTAGGACAGCTCGTCCACGTCGCAGTTGCGGTGGTAGAAGGGCTGCCGGTTGTCCATGGTCTGCCACTCCAGCCGCAGGAAGTCGCTCTCGTAGACCCCGCGCGGGTGGGCGAACGGCTGCCGCACGTAGGCCGGGTCGAAGTGGACGACCTCGACCGGTCCGTGATCGCGCGCGCGTTTGCGGCCATCGGGGAAGGCTAGGGGATCGGCGAGCAGCAGTTCCTCCTCCCGGTCGAAGATCCGGGCTTCTCCGGTGAAGGGGAAGGTCTCAAAACGTTCGCGGACGAGGCCCATCAATCCTCCAGATATCCGTTGTCGCGGTAGTAGGCCTCGGCCCCCGGATGCAGCGGGACGGGCAGGTTCCGGCACACCTCGCGCATGTCCACCGGGCTGGTCAGCGGGCGCGTCGGACCGGTGAAGCGGCCCGAGATCGTGTCCTTCTGCTCGTCCAGCGCCCGGACGGCCAGCCGCACGAGCTCGTCGGGCGCGTCGGCGGCGGTGTAGAGCACCCAGCCGGAGAAGTCGATGGTCGGGACGTCCTGCTCGACCCCGCGCAGCCGCCCCTTCTCGATCACCCCGGCGGGCATGCCCATCGCGGTCGCGCGCCGCAGGACGTCGTCGTCCAGCGGCAGGAAGGCCAGGTCGTACTGGGTGGTGAGCTTCCGCCAGCGCATCGTCATGATCGCCTCGTCGAAGACGGCGTCGAACGACGGGTCGGCGGGGACCGCGTCCGGGGAGTTCTGCGAGCGCGGCCGGTCGTCCAGCAGCCGCCCGCCCCAGCTCTCCAGGTCCTCCTGGGAGAAGCCGTACCAGCCGAGGATCTCGTCCATGACCCAGCGGGCGGGGTGGCCCATCTCCCGGCCGGGCATCGAGACGTTCAGCGCGGGCTTGGCCGCGGCGATCTGCCGCAGGCTCGTGATCCCGGTCTCCGCGCGGACGGCGAGGGCGAGCCGGTCGTCATGGGCGAAACCGGCCACGGCGCGGAGCGGCAGCGGTTCGCGGTAGGGGCCCTTGCCCTCGCACGCCATCCGCAGCGCCCAGGTCGGGGTGGTGATCCCGAAGTGGTAGCGGCCCCGCGCGACGAGTCCGGGACCGTCCATGCCGAGCCGGGCGGGCGGGGTGCCGGTGACGGCGGCGATCGTCGAGCCGTCCGGCAGCGGGCTCCGGTAGCCGCCCATGCCGTTGGCGAGCAGGCTGCCGATGGCCATCCAGTTCTGGCCCGGACACAGGATCCGGACGTCGACGGCGCTGTCCATCGCTCCTCCTCAGCTCTCGGCGCGGACGGTGTTGCGGAGCGTCCCGATGCCGCTGATCTCGACCTCGACGACGTCGCCGTCCGCGAGGAACACCTGCGGGTCGCGGCGGAACCCGACCCCGCCGGGCGTGCCGGTGAGGATGACGTCACCGGGTTCGAGCCGCGTGAACTGCGAGGTCACGGCGATCAGCGCCGGGACGTCGAAGATCATCCGATCGGTGCCGGACGCCTGCATCTCCGCGCCGTTGAGGCGGAGGCTGATGTCGAGCGCGCCGGGGTCGATCTCGTCGCCGGTGACCAGCACGGGGCCCAGGGGAGTGGACGCGTCCCAGGCCTTGCCCTGCATCCACTGGTGCGTCTTGTACTGGAAGTCGCGCATGGTCACGTCGTTGCAGATCGTGTAGCCGAGGACGTGGTCGAGGGCGTCCTCCCGCGCGATCCGGCGGCCCGGCCGGCCGATGACCACGGCCAGCTCCGCCTCGTAGTCGACCTGCTCCGACTCCGGCGGCAGGACGATGTCGGCCCCGGCGCCGATCAGGTTCGAGGCGAACTTCGGGAACAGCACCGGGTAGGTCGGCAGCTCCCGCTTGGTCTCCGTGACGTGGGACCGGTAGTTCAGGCCGACGCAGAAGATCTTCCCGGGGCGGGCGACGGGCAGCAGGGTCAGCCCGTCCAGCGCGGCCCCGGCGGCGCTTGGCCCCGCCGAGGACGCCGGTTCGGTCTCGGCGGCGAGCAGGGCGTCCGTGCTGGTCGTCCGGTCGATCCGGTCGATGCCGCGGAGGCGGCGGACCGTCCCGTTCTCGATGCGGCCGAGCGCCTCGGATCCGTGGTCGTCCAGGTAGGCGACGAGCCTCATCGCGCTCTCCTTGTCCTGATAATCATGTCATCCGTCCTGTAATTCGCTACAGACTAGGTCTAGAGGCAGGGGCGGTCAATGGGTTACGTTCGTCTCGTTAAACAGGATCTCAATCCTGAATTTCGAACAGGGGAGGGTGTCATGGCGATCGCCGAGCTGGGCCACACCGGGCTGTGGGTCAACGACCTGGCCACCATGCGGGACTTCTACGAGCGGCTGCTCGGCCTCACGGTCACCGACGAGGACCCGGAGCTGGGCATCGTGTTCCTCAGCGCGCGCCCGGACGTGGAGCACCACGAGTTCGTCCTGCAGACCGGCCGGACGGCCGCCATCGGGGACAGGCAGCAGCACCAGATCTCCTGGCGGGTCGAGACCCTGGAGGACATCCGCGCCTTCCACTTCGCCTTCCAGGCCGAGGGCGTCGAGGTGCAGCAGGAGGTGACCCACGGCAACGCCTTCGGGATCTACTTCTTCGACCCCGAGGGCAACCGCAACGAGGTCTACCTGCGGCTCGACAAGGACGTCCGGCAGCCGTTCCGCAAGTCGATCGACTTCGGCCTGCCCGCCGAGCAGATCTACGCCGAGGCCGCGCGCCTGCTGGACGACGGGACCCCGGCCTACCAGCCCGTCCAGTAGCCGCCCGAGCTCGAAAGGCGCGGTGCCGCAAGGAAGCGCACCGCGCCTTTCGTCTGCCGCGCTTGGCACCGCGCCTTTGGTCTGCCGCGCTGAGGGCTCTTAGGAGCCGCGCCTAAGAGAGGACGGAGATGCGGTCGGCGGGCAGTTCCAGCCAGACCTCGTCGCCGGGCAGCGCGGTCAGCGCGGGGTCCTGGCGGGTCGTCCAGACGCTGTCGGCGACGCGCAGCAGGCAGTCGACGCTCTGCCCGACGAACATGACCTGCTCGACCTCGGCCCTGACCACGTTCGCCGTATCAGCCGGACAGGTCAGGTGCAGGGCAAGCGCCTCGGGACGCACCGCCAGCGACACCGCGTCGCCCGCCGCACCGTCCGGGCAGCCGGCGACCTCCAGCTCGCCCGCCGCCGTCCCGACCCGCTTGCCGTCGATCCGGCGCCCGTCCAGGAAGTTGGTCGTCCCGACGAACTCGGCGACGAACCGCGAGCCGGGGCGCTGGTAGATCTGCCGCGGCGCGCCCTCCTGGACGATCCGTCCCGACCGCATCACCGCGATCCGGGTGGACATGCTGAGCGCCTCGTCCTGGTCGTGGGTCACCAGCAGCGTCGTCACCCCGATCTCGCGCTGGAGCCTGGTCAGCTCCGCGCGCATCGCGGCGCGCAGCTTGGCGTCCAGGTTGGACAGCGGCTCGTCCAGCAGGAGCAGCTTGGGCCGCCGCACCAGCGCCCTCGCGAGCGCGAGGCGCTGCTGCTGGCCACCGGAGAGCTGCGTGGACATGCGTCCTTCGTAACCGTCCAGGTGGACGGCGGCCAGCGCGCGCTCGACCCGCTCCTTGATCTCCTTCTTCGGCGTCCTCGCGACCTGGAGCGGGAAGGCGGCGTTGGCGAAGACGGTCATGTGCGGCCAGATGCCGTAGCTCTGGAACACCATCCCGATGTCGCGCTTGTTGGGCGGGGTGAACAGCGGGCCGTCGGTGACGACCGTCCCGTCGATGGTGATCCGGCCGCCGTCCGGGCGCTCCAGGCCCGCGATGGCCCGCAGCGTGGAGGTCTTCCCGCACCCGGACGGCCCGAGCAGCGTGTAGACCTCGCCCTCCCGCAGGTCGAAGCCGACGTCGTCGATGGCCTTGACCGTGTCGCCGCGGTCGGCGAATCCCTTGCGCAGTCCTTCGACCGTGAGCGGCCTCATCAGACGCCCTTTCCTTCGTTCTTGCGGGTGAGCAGCAGGAAGAGCACCACGACCGGCGCCATGAAGCAGATCATCAGCAGCGTCAGCGCCGACGACGGCCCGACCTGGCCGGAGTTGAACAGCGTCCAGGACGCCACCGAGAGGGTGAGGGTGTCCCTCGACCCGAGCAGCGCGGGGACGGTGAGGTCGCGCAGGCTCAGCAGCGCGAGCCAGAGCCAGGTGTAGGTGAGGACGGGCCGCAGCAGCGGCAGCGTGATCCGGCGGACGGCCGTCCAGGTCGACGCGCCCGACATGGCCGCCGACTCCTCCAGCTCGATGTGGATCTGCAGCAGGCCGGCGTTGAACATCCGCGTCCCGAACGCCAGCTGGACGAGCGCCATCACGCACACCATCAGGACGAGCGTGCCGTACAGGCCGTACCAGCCCCTCGTCCAGTAGAGGGCGGCCGTCATCGCGCCGAACGCGAAGATCGAGCTCGGCACGGCCTGCGGCAGGAACGCCACCAGGTCGTACACGTACCGGAACCGCGTCCGCGCCCTCACCACGACGTAGGAGAACATCAGGCTCAGCACGACGGCGAGCGTCGGCGCGAGCACCATCACCTTCGCCGTGGTCGCCAGGCCGCGCAGCACGAACGCCCAGTCGAGGTTCCGGTAGTTGTCGAAGGAGACGACCTGGAACGCCTGGGCGGACGGCTTCTGCACGAACGGCAGCAGCGACACCCAGACGACCATGAGCATCGGCAGGACCGTCGACCAGAGGAAGTAGCCCGCGACCAGCAGCCACGCGACCCATCGCCAGCGGCCGAGCCTGATCTGCGACGGCCGCCGGGACTTGCCCGCGACGACCTGGTACTTGCGTCCGGCGCGGAGCGTCCGCTGGTACCAGAGGCTGAACGCCAGCCCCAGGACGATCATCACCGCGCTGAACGCGGCCGGGACGCCGTACTCCGGCCGTCCTGCGGACGAGTTGGTCGCTACGTACAGGTAGCTGCTGAACACGTACGTCCGGTTCGCCAGGCCCATGATCAGCGGGATGTCGAGGGACGACACGGCGATCGTCCCGGCGAACAGGCCCGCGCCGAGCAGTCCGGGGAAGACCAGCGGCAGCGTGACCCGCCGCAGCACCCGCCACGGGCCCGCGCCGGACGCGCGCGCCGCCTCCTCCAGCGAACCGTCCAGGCCGCGCAGGCTGCCCGAGACCATGGCGAACACCAGCGCCGACAGCGCCAGGCCCTCCACGAACCCCATCCCGACCAGCGACACGATGTTCACCGGCGCCCTGGACAGGCCGAACGCCTCCATGAGCCACTGGTTGACCGCGCCGATGCGGGGGTGGAACAGGAAGATCCAGCCCATCGCCGTGAAGAAGCCGGGGATGAGGATGCGCAGCACCATCGCGGTGTTGATCGTCCGCTCCCAGCCGAAGTCGGTGCGCTCGACCAGCAGCGCGAGCGCGGTGCCGAGGACGAGCGCGACGGCGAGCGCGACCAGCACGTACACGATCGTGTTGGTGACGACCTGCCAGATCTGCGCGTCGCCGAACAGCGCGCGGTAGTTGGCGAAGGTGAGCGCGCCGCCGGGCTCGCCGTGTTCGCGGAAGCCGAGGTAGGCGACGAGCGCGAGCATCCCGACGATCGCGGCCGCGGGGACGGCGATGGCGACGGCGAGCGTGCCGGTCAGCGTCGGGACGCGGCGGCGGTGCGGTGCGGCTGCCGGTGGCGCGGCCGGGGGTGCGCTCTTTGCGGCGACGCTCATTTGCTCGTCAGCAGCTTGATCAGCTGGCCCTTGAAGGCGGAGCTGTAGAGGTCGGGGTGCCCGGCGGCGAACTCGTAGTCGGCGCGGGTGAACTTCACGCCCTTGGCCTCGTAGTCCTTGATCTGCTGGGCGGTGCGGCTGCCGGGCAGGCGGCTGTCGTCGGCGTGGTCCCCGGCGAACACGAGCTTCTGCGCCTCGGGCGTCAGCAGCCAGCTCACGAACAGCTTCGCGGCGTTCGGGTGCCGCGAGTTCTTCGGCACCCCGGCGTACCGGGTCGAGACGATCGCGGCGTCCTTGAGGATCGCGGTCTCGATCGGGGCGCCCTGCGCGGCGAAGACCTCGCCGATGTTCTTGCCGCAGGAGATCCACATCCCCGCGAACTCGCCGGACGCGATCCGGCTCAGCTCACCGCAGCCGAGGTAGCCCGCCGCCTTGAAGTTCCGCAGGTAGGTGTGCAGCGCGTCGACGCCCATCGCGTCCTTGGCGCCGAGGACGTTGAACTGCGCCGCGTACGGGGTGCTGGCGACCGGCTTGGTCAGCTTGAGCACGTCGGCCGAGGTCTTCGGCACCTCGTCCGGCTTGATCAGCGTCGTGTTGTAGGTGAAGCCGGGGAGCAGGTCGAGCAGCGGCAGGACGGTCCCGTCGGAGTTGGCCTGGCCCTTCGTCCAGGGCGCGATCTTCTCCCAGTCGACCTTCGCCAGCGCGTCGGTGCCCTTCGGGCCGAGGCCGTACGAGAGCTCGGCGTTGCCGAGGTAGGCGTCGGACGAGGCGGGCGACTTCGCCTTGTACTCCTGGCCGAGCTTGGCCGAGGTCGCCGGCAGGTTCTGGTTCGGGGTGAGCGTGACCTTCAGGTTCAGGCCGTAGGCGGTGTTGAACGCCGCGGTGAGGTTCTTCACCGTCTTCGGGCCGTCCAGGCCCCAGGTGAGGTCGAGCGCGCCCTCCTTCCTCGCGGCCTCGACGAGGGCAGCCAGCGCCGGGGTGTTCGCGATGCGGCCCTTGACCGCGGCGGCGGCGTCGGCCCCCGCCTTCTTCGCGCCGTCGTCGCCCGACCCGCAGGCCGTACCGAAGACCGCCGCGAGCGCCACCGCCGTGGACAGCTTCCCCAGGCCGTGAAGTCCAAGCCTCATCGGACCCTCCCCTCCTCAAGGTGTCCCACTTTGCGGGATTGTGGTCCTGAATTATGCAAGTGAGCACTTGGTGCCACAAGGGGCGAAGCGGCTGGTGAGGGTGTGTCCTGTGAAGAAGAACACATGTCCTAACTTACGGGATGTGGCTGTGACCTGGGGAAACGTCGATGCGGCGGGAGGGTGGCGGGAGGCGGCGGGGGCGCGAAAATCATGCCGAGGATCAGGAGTCCAGCAGGCGCAGGCGGTCGCCGATCGCCGCCGCGGCCGCCTTGACCTTGGCCGCGACCGCCGGGACGAGGCCGTCCGGCACGCGGTGCGACAGCGCGGCGACGCTCACCGCCGCCACGACGGCCTCGTTCGCGCCGCGGATCGGCGCGGCGATGCCCAGCACGTCCGGGTCCAGCTCGCCGCGCGTGACGGCCAGCCCCTCCTTCCTGATCACCGTGAGGCGCTCGTGGAGCGCGGCGGCCTCGGTGACGGTCGCGCCGGTGAACCGGGGGAGCGGGTCGCGTTCGATGGCCGTCGAGACCTCCTCCGGTGTCGCGTAGGCGAGCAGCACCAGCGCCGCCGCGCCCGCGTTGATCGGGAGGACGTGGCCGCGCTCGTAGGAGAGCCGCACCGGGTGGTCGGCCTCCTCGCGCTCCAGGCAGACGACCGTCACCCCGGTGCGCCGGGTGAGCAGGACGGTCTCCCCGACCTCCTCGACCAGGGCCTTCATGACCGGACGGGCGACCTCCGACAGTCCGAGGCCCTTGCGCGCGAGGCGCGCCAGTTCGAGCACCCGCGGGCCGAGGCGGTACCCGGCCGGCTTGTGCTCCTCCACGAACCCCGACGCCACCAGGCTCTGCAGGTACCGGTACGCGGTCGAGCGGGCCACGCCGAGCTGGTCGGCGACCTCCGCGCCCGAGACGACCAGGCGCGCGTCCTCGAACAGCTGCAGGATGTCGAGCGCTCGGTCCGCCGTGGAGTTCCGGTCCCGGTACGCACCCGACCGGGCGATCTGTCCTGTCATGCAGGAGAAGCTACATGACATACAGGCCAACTCCTGGCGGGCGTGGAGGCGCCATGCTAGCGTCCGCATTTCAGGGATCGCATCCTGCAATATAGGACGCGTGAAAGGAGGGGTGCCATGGCCGAGCCCGCGCCGACCGCCGACGTGCCCGCGACGACCGCCGACGTGCCCGCGACGACCGCCGACGTGCCCTTGGCGACGAAGGCGGTTCGGGTCTTCCGGCATGGCGGGCCCGAGGAGCTGCGCTACGACGACTACCCGCTCGACCCGCTCGGCCCCTCGGACGTCCTCGTCCGCGTGGACACCGCCTCGGTCTCCGGCTGGGACCTGAAGTACCGCAGCGGCGGCCTGTCCGGAGCCAGGCACCCCGGGCGCAAGCCGGTCGTCCTGCCGCAGCAGCTCGGGCGCGAGGCGTCCGGCATCGTGGTCGCCGCAGGCGCGGCGGTCACGCGGTTCGCCGAGGGAGACCGCGTGGTCGCGGTCGTCCACCCGGAGAACCCGTACTCGCCCGAGACGCTGCGCGGGCTCGGGAACCTGTCAGGCGGGATCGAGATCCCCGGCCACCAGGCGCTCGGCTCGTACGCCGCCTACCTGGTGCGCGACGAGAACCTCTGGCTCCCCGTCCCGGACGGCGTCGATCTGGAGCAGGCGGCCGTCACGCTCTGGCCCTACGGCACGTCCCACCGGTTGCTGCACGACCGGCTGCGGCTCACGCTCGGCCAGACGCTGCTCATCACCGGCGCGTCCGGCGGCATGGGCGAGGCCACGGTCCGGCTCGCCCGGCTCATGGGCGCCCGGGTCGCCGTCACCACCCGCCACCCCGACAAGGTGGACGGCCTGCGCGCCCTCGACCCGGACGAGGTCGTCGTCACCTCCGACCTCCCGGCGGCGGCACGCCGCATCCGCGAGTGGACCGGCGGCCTCGGCGTCGACCACGCCGTGGACTACTCCGGCGACGTCGAGCTGATCCGGCTGGGGCTCGACGTCCTGCGGCTCGGCGGGACGCTTTGCCCCGCCTCGGGGAACCAGCGGCAGCCGGGCCCGCTGCCCATCACCGCGTCCGACCTCACCCGGCTGGAGCCGTCCGTCGTCGGGGTGCGCGGCGCGCGGCACCGCGACGCCCTCGCGGCCCTCGACCTGCTCGCGCGCGGGCGGATCCGCACCCGCATCGCGGCGCGCTTCCCGCTCGCCCAGGCGTCCGAGGCCCACGCATTGCTGGAGACCAGCACCGATCTCGTCGGGCGGGTCGTCCTCAAGCCGTGACGGCTCAGGAGGCGAGCATCCGGAGCTGGTCGCCGATGGTCTCGGCGGCGGCCACCACCGCCACGATGACGCTGCGCTCCTTCGCCGGGGGCAACCGGCGCGACAGCGCGGCGATGCTGACCGCCGCGACCACATCGCCGTCGGCGTCCCGGACGGGGGCCGCGATGCCCACCACGTCGGCGTCGAGCTCGCCCCGGCTGATCGCGTAGCCGTCCTTCCGGATGGCCTCCAGCCGCTCCAGCAGCGGACCCGTCTCGGTCACCGTCGTCTCGGTGAACTGCGGGAGGTCGTCGTCCCCGACCAGCCTCCCGATCTCCTCCGGCGGCGCCCACGCCAGCAGCGCCAGCGCCGACGCGCCCGCGTTGACCGGCAGGACGTGCCCGCGCTCGTAGGAGATCCGGACGGAGTGGTCCGACTCCACGCGTTCGAGGCAGACCACGGCGGAACCGGTCCGGCGCGTCAGCAGGACGGTCTCGCCGACCGACTCCTTCAGCTCCTCCATCACCGGCAGCGAGACCTCCGACAGCCCGAGCCCCTTGCGCGCCAGCCGCGCCAGCTCGAACACCCGCGGCCCGAGCCGGTACCCGGCCGGCTTCTGCTCCTCCACGAATCCCGACGACACCAGGCTCTGCAGGTACCGGTAGGCGGTCGAGCGGGCGACGCCGAGCGCGTCGGCGACCTCCTGGCCGCCCAGCACGAGCCGCCGGTCGTCGAAGAGGCTCAGGATGTCCAACGCCCGGTCGGCGGTCGAGTTGCGCTCGCGGTACGTGCTCGACCGTCCACTCCGCTGTCCTGTCATACAGGACACCTTACAGACCCCTCCGGCCGGCGCCCGCAACGCGCATCTGACGGACGGATCCGCTGCGCGAGGGTGATGCCTGTTCGGTTGTTCGTCCGGTGCCGGGACGTCCGGGAGGTCACGATGGGGACGTGGCGAGGATGGCTAGCGAGGAGCCCAGCATTCTGGCGAAGCTGCTGGGGTCGATGTTGCGGACGGCCCGGGAGGTCTGCGAGTTCTCCTATGACGAGGCCGCGGTTCGGGCCGGGTGCGAGGTGGACTGGCTGATCCGGATGGAGACCGGCTTCGCGCTCGTCGGTCCCGAGCAGGTCGAGCGGCTGCTGGAGCGGTACGGCGTCCGGTCGGCGAAGACCGCCGAGGTGATGATCGACCTGGCCCGGCGGCTGGCGGAGCCGCCGCCGTGGCTGGCGCGGCACCTGGGGCGGCTGCGGCCGCGGAACCGGGACGTGCTGCTGGTGGAGGCCGAGTCGACGCTCATCCAGACCTACGGGGTGATGCTGATCCCCGACCTGGCGCAGTGCGAGGAGTACTTCCGCTGGGTGTTCCCCGAGCTGGAGCCGGACCGGGACGTGGACGAGGGCTGGCACCTGCTGTCGAGCCGCCAGAACCACCGTCCGACCGGGGGGACGCGGCGGCTGGAAGTGATCATCCACGAGCGGGCCCTGACCGACTTCGGCAGGGGGACCGACGCGATGTCGGCGCAGGTCAGGCACCTGCTGGAACTGTCCGAGGCCGAGGACGCCAGCGTGCGGCTCGTCCCGCAGGACGTCCCCTTCTGCGAGGACATGGCCTACCCCTTCGACGTCTGCACCTTCGCCGGGACGGACCGGCTCAGCGTCAGCCACCTGCCCGTCCTGGGCATGGAGATCGCCCCCGCCGACCTGTCCGACATCTGGACGTGGATCGCCGGCCGCGCCGCCACCCCCGAGGAATCCCGCACGATCCTCCAGCCCATGCTCCACTGACCACGCCTCCAGCCCATGCTCCGGTGATCACCGCCTCCGGGCGACCCTGGAGCGTTCCCGCGGCCGGCGTCCCGGGACAATGGAGATCCGCGGCCCGGCGGACGGGCCGGGGCCCGCCCGGGGGACGGCGGGCGCGTTCGGGGGAGGCGATCGTCCTGGAAGACGACGGGTTCATCCAGGTCACCGGGGCGCGGGTGCACAATCTGCGGAACGTGGACGTCCGGTTGCCGCGCGGGAGGCTGGTGGCGTTCACCGGCGTGTCGGGGTCGGGGAAGTCGTCGCTGGCGTTCGGGACGGTGTTCGCCGAGGCGCAGCACCGGTTCCTGGAGTCGGTCGCGCCGTACGCGCGGCGCCTGCTGCAGCAGCTGCCGGTGCCGGAGGTGGACGAGATCACCGGCCTGCCGCCCGCGGTCGCGCTGGCGCAGCGCCGGTCGGTGCCGTCCGGCCGCTCGACGGTCGGGACGCTCAGCCGGATCTCCAACTCGCTGCGGCTGCTGATGTCCCGCGCCGGAACCTATCCGGACGGCGCCGAGATCCTGTACTCGGACGCCTTCTCCCCGAACACGATCATCGGGGCGTGCCCGCAGTGCGAGGGCCAGGGCGTCATCCACGAGGTCACCGAGGAATCGCTCGTCCCGGACCCGTCGCTCAGCATCGACGAGGGGGCGATCGCGTCCTGGCCGCGGGCGTGGCAGGGCAAGAACCTCCGCGACATCCTGCGCACGCTCGGGTACGACATCCACCGGCCCTGGCGCGAGCTGCCCGAGCAGGACCGCGAGTGGATCCTGTTCACCGAGGACGAGCCGGTCGTCACCGTCGACCCGGTCCGCGAGCCCGGCCGGATCCAGCGGACGTACCAGGGCAAGTACACCAGCGCGGCCCGGCTGCTGCGCAAGGCGTACGCGACGTCGGCCAGCCAGCGGACGCGCGACCGCGCCGAAGAGTTCATGGAGACGCTGACCTGCCCGCTGTGCGGGGGGCGGAAGCTGGCCCCCGAGGCGCTCGCGGTCACCTTCGCGGGCCTCGACATCGTCGAGCTGTCCCGGATGCCGATGCGGGCGCTCGGCGCGCTGATGGAGAAGTACCGGGACGATTCGGGCCCGGTCGGCCCGCTCGCCGGCGACGTCGCCACCCGCGTCGCGGCGCTGGTGGAGCTGGGGCTCGGGTACCTGAGCCTCGACCGCGCCGCGCCGACGCTGTCCAGCGGCGAGCTCCAGCGGATCCGGCTCGCGACCCAGCTCGGGTCCGGCCTGTTCGGCGTCGTCTACGTGCTGGACGAGCCGTCCGCCGGCCTGCACGCGGCCGACTCGGCGTCGCTCTCGCGCATCCTGCGGCGGCTGCGCGACTCCGGCAACACGGTCTGCCTGGTCGAGCACGATCTGGACGTCGTCCGCGAGGCCGACTGGGTGGTCGACGTCGGCCCGGAGGCGGGCACCCGCGGCGGGGAGATCCTCTACAGCGGGCCCGTGGACGGGCTCCGCGACGTTCCGGACTCGTTCACGCGGCGGTACCTGTTCGACCGGATCGTCCCGGAACATCGCGGTCACGAGGCGTCCGGACGGCTGGAACTGCGCGGCCTCGCGCGCAACAACCTGCGGGACCTCGACCTGGACGTCCCGCTCGGCGTGTTCGTCGCGATCACCGGCGTGTCCGGTTCGGGCAAGTCCAGCCTGCTGGAGGAGATCGGCGAGGCCGCGCCCGGACGGGTCGTCCAGGTGGACCAGCAGCCGATCGGACGCACGCCGCGTTCCAACCTGGCCACCTACACCGGCCTGTTCGACACCGTCCGGAAGCTCTTCGCCGGAACCGAGGGCGCGCGCGAACGCGGTTACGGCGCGACCCGCTTCTCCTTCAACGTCCCGGGCGGACGCTGCGAGACCTGCGAGGGCGAGGGCCACGTCTCGGTGGAACTGCTGTTCCTGCCGAGCACCTACACGCTCTGCCCCGACTGCCACGGCGCGCGCTACAACCCCGAGACCCTGGAGGTGACCTACCGCGACCTGTCCATCGCGGACGTCCTGGGCCTGACCGTGGACGAGGCCGCGGGCTTCTTCGCCGACGTGCCGGCCGTGCTGCGGGCCCTCACCACGCTCCAGGACGTCGGCCTCGGCTACCTGGGGCTCGGGCAGCCCGCGACCGAGCTGTCCGGCGGCGAGGCGCAGCGCATCAAGCTCGCGTCCGAGCTGCAGCGGCGCCGCCTGCACGACACGTTCTACCTGCTGGACGAGCCGTCCACCGGCCTGCACCCGCACGACACCGACCTGCTCATGGCCCGCCTGCACGACCTGGTGGACGGCGGTGCCACCGTCGTCGTGGTCGAGCACGACCTCCGCGTCGTCGCGGGCGCCGACCACGTGATCGACCTCGGTCCGGGCGGTGGCACCGACGGCGGACGGATCGTCGCGTCAGGCCCGCCCGCCACCATCGCGTCCGCCCCCGACAGCCGGACCGGTGAGTACCTGCGGCCCCTGCTGCAGTGATGGTCAGCTTGAGGCGAGGCTCGCTACGAGGTTGATGGTCCCGGCGAGGATGACCGTCCCGAAGACGTAGGACAGCAGCGTGTGCCGCAGCACCACGGACCGGATCTCCGTGGTGGACACGTTGGTGTCCGAGACCTGGTAGGTCATGCCCAGGTCGTAGCTGAAGTACAGGAAGTCCTGGTATCGGGGCAGCTCGTCGTTGTTGAAGTCGATCCCGCCGATGGGGTCGCGGTAGTACATGTGGGCGTAGCGGACGGTGTACATCAGGTGCAGCATCGCCCAGCTCAGGAAGATCCCGACCAGGGCCAGCGCCGCCGCGGGCGCCTGCTCGTCCTTGCGGTGCAGGCTCAGCACCACGATGATCATGACAAGGCAGACCACCGCCTGCGTCACGATGACCGTCTCCTCGACCAGCGGCCGGAAGTCCTCCCGGCGCGCGTCCGCCTGCGTGCGCTCCGGCGTCATCGGCCAGATCCGCGAGGCGCTGACGACGTCGAAGAGCCCGGTCATCGCCACGATCCCGGTCAGCAGGCCCATCGGCAGGCTGACCGTCCACGCCACCAGCGCGAACACCAGGACCCCGACCGTGATCGAGACCGTCCAGTGGCTCAGCGCGGACCTGCGGCGGCCCGGCGTCACCGCCACCGCCACCGCCACCGCCGCGATGCCGCATCAGTCCCGCCGCAGGCGGCGGACGGTCCGGACGGCGCGGAGACCACGGCCACCTCCTCGGACGTTCTGCTGGTCACCGGACAAATAGCCGCCACGCTCTCGGGCCATGCCCAACGCGCCGCCCGGAGAGCGCAAAATCAGTGACAGTGGGACGGCCGTCCGGACGGCCCGGAACCGGTATCGCCGAGGTCGTCGGAGTGCCCGGCCTGGATGCGCGGCCATTGCGAGACGGGCCGTCCTCCCGGCCACTTCGACACCGGACGCCAGTCAGGCGAGCCGGTCTCGGTGCGCGTATTGCTCCGGTCCTGCGGACGGCCCGGGGGAGTGTCCTCCCACGCCTCCTGGCGCCCGTAGGCGGTGAGGTCCATCAGGGCGTAGTTGTTGTCCAGCACTTCGACGCCGCGCCGGTTCGTCCAGTAGGTCTCGAAAACGCGGTCGCCGTCGCGCAGGTAGCACACCAGATGGAACAGCCCGTGTTGGCGGTCGCCTAGAAGCCGTTCCAGGGACTCTTGTGCCGAGTACCAGGGCATGTCCCAGCCCATGAAATCGCGGTAGCGCAGGCTCGCCCTATAGGACGCTTCCGGGTCGCCGCCGCTGTCGATGGTGTTCCGTCCCTGGGAGAAGACCGCGAAGGTGATGTCGCGCGAATGCAGCGGAGCCAGCTGGGCGACCTGGCCGGTGTAGAACGTGCAGCCTTCGCACTGCTCGGACGCGGGACGCCCCGGGCTCCACATGAAGTAGTAGGCGATGAGCTGCTCGCGCCCTTCGAACGCGTCCAGCAAGGTGACCGAACCGTCGGGCCCGATCAGCTCGATACCGGCGTCCACCTCGACCATCGGCAAGCGCCGACGCTCAGCGGCGATCGCATCGCCTTCCCGGGTATGCGCCTTCTCCCGCGTGCGCAACTGGTCGACCCGCTCCTGGAAGGTCGCGCGGTCAACGACTGGCGGCTTGGCGGTGTGGTTGCTCATGACTTCTCCTTTCCCTTTGGGGACGCAGCATGGTCCAGACGAGCGCGACGCTCGCGAGGCTGATCGCCACGTCGGCGAGCAGCGCGAGATGGATGCCGGAGAGTTCGGCGGACCGGGTCGCGGCGATGGCGCTCAGGACCGGGATGCCCAGAGTCAGGCCGATCTGCTGCGTCATCGAGGTGAGGCCGGTGGCGAGGCCCTGGTCCTCGTCGGGGAGTCCGGACGTCGCGGTCACGGTGAACGCCACGATGGCGGGCACATGGCCGAGGAACCCGATGAACAGCGCGGGAACCAGGATCCGCGGCGCCACCAGCGGCGCGGACGAGCGGCGTTCGACCAGCCAGAACAGGACGAGCAGCAGCGCCCCCGCGACCGCCGCCTGCGGGCTCTTCTCGATGACCGCGTACACGACCGCCAGCAGGCCGCCGCTGACCGTGACCGCGCCGGGCAGGTCCAGCCGCACCCGGTCGGACACCCGCGACTCGGCGATGAGGAACGGCGTGGCCGCCATGATGGCGACGGCCACCGGGAGGTTGAGCAGGAACGCGGCCCGCCAGCTGAACAGGCCCACCAGGGTCCCGCCCGCGAGGGCGCCGACGGTGAAGCCGCCCGACAGCAGCGCGCCGTTGAGACCGAGGACGCGGTCCCGCCGGATGCCTTCAGCGAAGGTCGTGGTCAGCAGGGACAGCGCCGTTGGCAGCGTCATCGCGGTCGCGAAGCCTTGGAGCACCCGGCCCGCGAGCAGCGGTCCGGGGCTGGTGGCCAGGCCGCCGAGCAGCGACCCCGCCACCAGCACCACCATGCCGGCTAGGAGCATCCTGCGGCGTCCGAACAGGTCCGCCAACCGGCCGCACACCAGGGTGAAGCCCGCCGCGGGCAGGACGAACGCGGTGTTGACCCAGGGCAGCTGCGTCACGTCCAGGCCGACGCCGGAGCCGATCCGGGGCAGCGCGACGTTCAGGATCGAGAAGTCCACCGACAGCATGAACCCCGCGCCCAGGAGCACGAGCAGGATCGCCCGTTCCCTTGGCGTGAATTGTGCAGCGGACGTTGCGGGGGACGTCGCAACAGCCGACATGAGAAGTCTCCTTTCCGCGAAGCAGGGACGACCGGCCCCAGGGCCCGTCCGGCTGTTCGGGCTACTCCGCCGGGCCAGGGCGCTCGGCGTGCTCGGCCGCTTCTGCGAGGCGTTTGATCCGGGCCAGGCGGCGGTCCCATTCGGAGGCGAGCGCGGCCATCCAGCGGGCCGTGGTGTCCAGGGCCTCGGGGCCGACCGAGTACCGGACCTCGCGTCCGGCCCGGACGCCCTGGACGAGCCCGGCGGCGTCCAGCACCGCGAGGTGCTTGACGACGGCCTGGCGCGAGATCGGCAGGCCCTCGGCGAGGGTCGTCGCGGTGGCCTGGCCGTGCGCGGCGAGCAGGTCAAGCAACCGGCGCCGCGTCGGATCGGCCAGCGCGTTCAGAACGCCGTCGACGACATCGGCGACGGGCTCGGCGGCAGGCTTGGCGACGGGCTCGGGTTCAGTGCCGAGATCCGCGCCGCCGCCGGACGGGCCGGACGGGCCGGACGGGCCGGTGGAACCGGCGGCGCCGGTTCGGCTGGAGGGTTCGTCCATCTCGGAGGGTCATGCGTCCTGGGCGGCGCGGGTGGCGAGCGCGGGCAGGCACTGCTCCCAGCCCGCGGTGTGGTCCTTGACGATGTTGCGGCGGTTGTCGTCCGAGGTCGGCAGCGTGGCGAGCCCGGACTCCACCACCCGCAGCCGGGTGCCCCCGCCCTCGGGCGCGAGGGTGAACTCGACGAGCGTGGAGATCTCCTCGCGGAAGTCCTCGCCGGGGAACGCGCTCACCCAGCGGTAGGCCACGTAGTGCGGCGGGTCGATCTTCTCCACGCGCATCGGGAAGTCGCCGTGCTCGGAGTGCCGCGCCACCAGCGACTGGCCCTCGGTGACCGTCCGGCCGCGGACGCCCTCCTCGTCGGTCGCCCAGAAGCCGGGCTCGTTGACCAGCGCCCAGACCCGCTCCGGCGGCGCCGCGATCAGGACCTCGCGCTCGATGCGGTCGTCGTTCATGGGAAGGCTCCTTCGGATCGCCCTTAACGTGCAACTCCAAGGTTGCACATGGGTGAGCCGAAGTGCAACCCATCGGTTGCGCCTGGAAGGGCTCGGAAAGCTCCACAGGCCGTGCGGGCCCGGGATTGGGGGATTTCGGAATCTTTGTCGCGGAGTTAGCATCTGGGCACCGTCGGGGCCGGGCGACGCTGTGAGGAGCGACGCGTGGAACTGGGCCCGCACCACCTCCGGATGATCGACGCGATCGCGTCGGCGGGGAGCATCACCAAGGCGGCGGCGCGGCTCGGCCTGACGCAGCCCGCGGTGAGCACGATGCTGCGCCGGCTGGAGGCCAACCTGGGCGTCCGGCTGTTCGAGCGGTCGCCGGAGGGCGTGCGGCCGACGCCGGTCGGTGCCGAGGTCGTGGCGCGGGCGCGCGCCGCGCTCGCGTGCATCGACGACCTGAACGCCTCGCTCGGCAAGGGGCAGGGGGCGAGCCCGAAGGTCCTGCGCGTCGGGATCCAGGCGTGCCCGGCGCTGACGCTCCTCGGGGACGACCTGGGAACGCTGGCCCCCGCGCTGAACCTGCGCGTCGATCCCGGCGCGGGACGCATCCCGCCGCTGCTCGCGTCCGGCGGGCTCGACCTGGGGCTCTTCCAGGAACCGCTCGGTCGCGCGGACCCGCCGCCGCGCGATGTGGAGCGGTTCGTCCTGGTGGAGAAGGAGCCGCTGTTCGTCGGGCTGTCCTCGGCGAGCCCGCTGGCGCGCCGCGACACCCTCGACCTCGCCGAGCTGGACGACCTGGACTGGATCGACGACCCGCTCGACGACGGCCCGTGGCCCGCCTACTTCCGGGCGGCGTGCGCCGCGGCCGGGTTCCAGCCGCGGGTGCGGTACTGGTCCACCGACTGGCAGATCGCGGCGTCGCTGATCAGGTCCGGACGCGCGATCGGGGTGTACCAGCCGACGGCCGGCCCGCGCGAGGGCGTGGTGTTCCGCCGCCTCGCGGGGGACCCGCTGGGGCAGCGGCTCGTCCTGATGTGGCGTCCCGAGGCGGGCGCGGCGGCGCAGCGGTTGCTGGACACGCTGGGTGAGGCTTACCTGCGGCTCGTCCGGGCGCACTCGCTGTACGCCGAGTGGTGGGACGCGCACCCCGAGGCCCACCCCGCCCTCCCGTTCACGGCGAGCCCGTCGGCGGGCGGCGCAGGCGCGTCAGCCGGAAGCGCGGGCGCGCCAGCGGGCGGCGCGGGCGCGTCAGCCGGAAGCGCGGGCGCGCCAGCGGGCGGCGCGGGCGCGTCGGCCGGGAGCGCGGGCGCGTCTGCGGGGAGTGCGGGCGGGGCCGCGGGGGCGAGCGGATCCCCGGACGGGGTCGTCGTCCGTCCGGGGATCCGCCCACCGTGAGGGCCGTTCGCTCAGGAACGCCGCGTCCGCCGCCGGAGGACCAGCGCGGACCCGGCCGCCAGCACCAGCCCGCAGCCGCCCAGAGCCGTGAACGCGAGCACGGAGCCGTTGTCCCGATGAGCAGGCGGCACCCCGGTCGACGGCTGGAAGCCGCCGAGCTTGCCCTCGCGCACGTAAGCCGAACCGGGCAGCTTGTCCCCGTATCGCGTGTGCACGAGCTTCTGGTAGGCGGCGACCGAAACACCGCTCTTACCGACCGACGTCAGCGCCTCCTTGTCGAGCCCGGTCACCTTGCCCTTGTCGAGCCGGTACCAGGCGTGGATCTGCGGCTCGGTGAAGACCGTCCCCGTGCCGGACGACGTGTAGGTGGTCTCCTCGGTGCCGGACGTGATGCTGAGGACGCGCCAGCCGTGCGCCCCCTTGGTCAGCCACACGCTCGCCTGCTGCCCGGACGCCGATCGCGCCGGGACGGCCAGGTAGGCGAAGGTCGCGACCGGAGCACCCGCCGTGCCGCGCACGAACGCGGCGTTCAGCGTGTACACCGGCCGGGCCGTCCCGGTGATCTGGGGCGCCTTGGCCTTGGCGGCGGCCGCGTCCGCGGACTTGGTGATGAGCTTCCCGGCACCGCGCTGGTCGAGATGGACGAAGAACGACGCGAGCCGGTCGTGCGTCGCCTGCCCGGCCGCCACCTTCTGCGCGGCGGCGAGGTCGGCGGGCGTCGGGTCGGCACTGGGCGCGGCGAGCGCCGGGCCGCCGCCGAGGACGAGGGAGGCCCATGCGGCCGCCGCAGCGGTTCCGAGCCCGGCGCGCGCCGTCGTCGAGTTCAGTCGCCTGGTCATCGCGGTGAACCTCCTCCGGACTCACCGGACAGTGCCTCGGCCCAGCTGAACTCGTAGTTCTGGATGTAGTCCTGGTATCCCATCTCGCTGTAGCGCGGGCTCGACGGCCACGGGTCGCCGTACGCGACGGTCTCGCTGGACGCGTCGTAGCCGTAGATGACCTGGGAATGCCCGCCGCCGCTCGTCCAGTAGATGCCGGTCTGGATCGGGCGCTGGGCGTCGATCTCCGAGGCGACGTCCTCGAAGCTCAGCGCGCCGGTGACCTGGCCGGGCGACATGCCGAGCTGCTGGAAGGCGGCCTGGTCGTCCTGCAGTTCGCCGGGTTCGTTCGGGCAGTACGAACCCTGCGGGTAGCCGTGCGCGATGGCGCAGAAGTCGTTCTGGCTGATGTCGCCCTTACCGAAGAACTGGGCGATGGTGAGGCCGCTGGCGACCCAGCACCACTGGTCCTGCTCCTGCACCTGCTGGTCGATGGTGAGGTCGCCCGCCGAGGCGGCCCGCGGCATGACCGCGGCGGCGGCGACCACGCCCAGGATCCCGCAGGCGATCCGCCTCCGCGCGGAAGCCCTGCCGGACCGGGTACGCGTTCTCATCCGGTTCCTGCCTGTCTCCCGGCGTTCGGGGTGACGCCCGGGGCGGGGGAGTCCCAGTCCCCGCCGGCGCCGGGGGAGACCGGGCGGGGACTCGCGCACCAGGGCGTTGGTTCCCCTCGACAGTCACAGCCCGGACATCCCGGCGGTAATGCCAACAGGTCATAAACCGGAGCGATACCCCCGCCCCGGGACGGCGCTGTCACGCCTGCGACCTGCGGGGGCGGAGGTCGTCAGAGCGCGCGGAGGCCGTCGAGGACCTTCTGCATGAGCGGGACGTCAGGCACGGGCGAGGGATGCCACCCGTTCCGGTAGAGCATGTAGTGCTGCTGGATGAGGTCGGCCAGCAGGACCTTGACGACGCGCAGCGGCAGCCGGACGCCCGCCGCGGCCTCCGCCACCGACAGCGGACGCTCGCAGGCCCACAGCAGCCGCGCCGACTCGGTGTCGACCCGTCCGGCGTTCACCTTCGGCCTGATCGCGACGACGAGCGTGACGAGGTCCAGCTCGATGCCGCCGGTGCGGGTCCGTCCGCCGGTCAGGGAGTACGGCCGGGCGACCGGTCCCGCCTCCTCGTCGAACCACCAGCGCTGCTCCCCGTCCATCGCGGCCCCGTTCAGGACGTCCCGGCGGTGGCGCCGTGCGGCGGGCGCGGGCGGCTGGACAGGTGCGGCCCGGCCTGCCGGACGACGCTGTTCATCTCGTACGCGACGAGGCCGAGGTCGGCGTCCTCGTCCGCGATCAGTGCCAGGCACGCGCGCGCCCCGGCCTCGCTGATCAGGACGTAGGCGTGCTCCAGCTCCACCACGGTCTGCCGGACTCCGCCGAGGCCGAAGTGGCGCCCGGCGCCGAGCGACAGGCTCCGGTACGCCGAGCCGAGCGCGGACAGGTGCTCGGCGTCGGCCCGCGTCAGCCCGGCCGAACCCGCCATGAGCAGCCCGTCGGAGGAGAGCAGCACCGCGTGCCGCGCCCCGGCCGTCCGGCGGACGAGGTCGTTCATCAGCCAGTCCAGGCCGGCGCCCTTGGCGGTCTCGGTCATCTCCCACTCGCCTTTCATGGGCGCGGCTGATACCACCAGCCGACCACGTCCCGCAGTGCGGTCGAGGTTACGACCGCGTAAAACCCCTCACAATCGGTAAATTTACGTAGGCCGCTCGGCACCGCGTCCCCGCCTACGACCGGGGTGGACCCAGATGAGGCAGTCGTGGCGGGTGTCCTGGGCCGGGTCGGGATGCGTCCAGGTCCAGGAACGGCATCGGGGGCTCCTCGGGATGGCGGGGTTGGTGATCGTGGTCGTCCCGCCTACGATGGGACGACGGGAGGTAGGTGTTCAAATGGGTGATGTCGCCTACATAGGCAACGTGGCGAAACTCGCCGTCGAACTGGTCAACCAGGACGAGCCGAGCGAGCTGCGGGCGGCGTTCTTCGAGCAGCACCGCATCGCCGAGCCGGACGCCGGGACGCTGGCGGAGCTCCTCCCGCTCCTGCGCGACGCGGTCGCGACCACGGCGGACGGAGGTCCGGTCGAGCCCGTCAACCGGCTTCTGGAGAAGTACCCGCCCCTGATGTACGTGAGCACCCACGGCGGCGAAACGCACCTGCACTTCGCGCCGGACGGGGAGGAGCCCGCGTCCTGGCTCGGCCGCAGCTGCGCGGCGGCGCTCGCCCATGTGATCTGCGGCGATCCCCACGTGACCGTGGGGCGGTGCCAAGCGGACGGGTGCGAGCGCTTCTACGTGGACGACTCCCGCAACCACAGCCGGAGGTTCTGCTCCAACACGTGCGCCAGCCGGACGACCGTCGCCGCTTACCGAGCCCGCCGCAAGGCCGCCCGCGCATAGGCCGCTGGCGGCTGCGTCGTTTCGCGGTTAGGCGGACAGCTTTTCGAGGCCGGATTTCACCCAGGTGAGGTCGAGTTCGTCCGCCAAGCTCTGGGCGGTCTCGATGAGGGCGGCGCGTTCGGGATCGTCCTCGGGGAGTTCGCCGGCAAGCAGGAGTTGGGCTGCGGCGATCTGCGGACGCAGGCCCGCGGCGGCGCGCTGATGGAGCGAGCGTCGCAGCATGTGCAACCCCTCTTCGCGACCGCCTTCATCGATCACGTGCCAGGCCGTATGCCGGAGCACGATGGACTCAAGGATCGAGTCGCCCTCCCGGCGGGCGGCTTCGAGAGCCTTGGCGTAATGATCCTTCGTGGCGGCTTTGTCCTCGCGGATGTTGTCGACCAGCGCGCCCCAGTGGAACTCGGCCCAGCCGTGCGTCCTCGGATCGGCGGACGCGAGGCGGTATCCGGCCTCAGCGGTTTCGAAATCGTCCGGTCGCGGGTCCAGCTGGAAGTGCACGCGGGTGTAGGCGAGCCGGGCGGAGAGCATGCGGCCTCGCGGCGTTTCCGGATCGAGTGCCGCGATCGCCTCGGTCGCGGCGTCGAGGCCGTCCAGCTGGAACAGGAGGCGCTCGTAAAGGATCTCGGCCCTCAGCTCGCGCGCTTCGGCGTTCTCGTCCTCGTCCAGCAGCGCGGCGGCCTGCTCCCAGTGCCCGAGGACGTGGAGGTGGCGGGCGGCGTCGAGCGATGTGTAGGTGTCGTTCAGCAGCATGCCGCCTACGTTAGAAGTCGCGAATGTAGGCGGTCAAGTAGGTAACGCCGACTACATTCCTGGTCGGCGCGTCCTCCCGGGGGCCGGACAACGGGTCGGACAACAGAAAGCGGTGACCGTCGTGCGACGGTCACCGCTCAAAAAAGTCGGGCTCGGGCGCGCTGTGCGCCTGGGATCAGGCCTTGGCACGCTCCTTCAGGCGCTGGGCCTCCTTGCGGACCTCGGCCGCGGTGGCCTGCTCGCGCTGCAGCCACTCGGGGTTCTCGGCCTTCAGGGCCTCGATCTGGGCGGTGGTCAGCGGCCCGTCGATGCCGCCGCGGGCCAGGCCCGAGGTGGAGACGCGGAGCTTGGCGGCGACGACCTGCTTGGGGTGCGGGCCCTCGCGGCGCAGCTCGGCGAGCCAGGCCGGCGGGGCGGCCTGCAGCGCGTTCAGCTCGTCCCGGGAGACGACGCCCTCCTGGAACCCGGCGGGCGCTGCCGACAGCAGGATCCCCAGTTTCCGGGCCGCGGTCGCGGGCTTCATGGTCTGTGGGGTCTTCGTCTTGGACGTGCTCATGCCCCCAAGGGTAGCCAGCGCCAGAGGGCCGTCCGGACGCCGCTAGGCTGGGACGGTGACCGAGGGTGAATTCCGGTTGGCGTATGCGCCGGGGGTGACGCCCGCGAAATGGGCCAGGATCTGGGACGAGCGGGTGCGGGAGGTGCCGCTGCGCCTGATCCAGGTGCCCGCCGCCGAGGCCGTCCCACTGCTGCGGAACGGCGGCGCGGACGCCGCGTTCGTGCGGCTGCCGATCGACCGCGAGGCCCTCCACATGATCCCGCTGTACGTGGAGGCGACCGTCGTCGTGGTGCCGAAGGAGCACGCGGTGGCCGCGGCCGACGAGGTGAAGCTCGCCGACCTGGCCGACGAGGACGTGTTCGAGCCGCTGGACGACGTCCTGGAATGGGATGAACGGCCGGGAGAGCCCGCTTTCACCCGTCCCGCGACCACGGCGGCGGCGGTCGAGCTGGTGGCGTCGGACGCGGGCGTGCTGCTGGTCCCGCAGTCCTTGGCCCGCCTCCACCACCGCAAGGACCTCACCTACCGGCCCGTGACCGACGCACCCCAGTCCCAGGTCGGGCTGGCCTGGCTTGAGGACGCGACGACCGACCGCATGGAAGATCTGATCGGCATCGTCCGCGGCCGCACTCCCAACAGCTCGCGCGGCCGGACGTCCAGCGACGCCCCCGCCCGCCCGCCCAAGCAGCCCGCTGCCAAGCAGTCCGCCTCCAAGCAGTCCGCCTCCAAGCAGCAGTCCGCTCGCAAGAAGGCCCAGCCGAAGCGCGCCCCGGCCAAGCGCCGGCGCAAGTGATACCGAGGGACTCGGTTTCTAACTGCGTATCCTGGCGGGATGAGCGGTGACGCGAAGACGAGAAGCGCGGGACGGCCCAGGTCGGCGGAGAAGGACGCGGCGATCCTGCGGTCCGCGCTGGAGCTGCTCGCCTCCCACGGCTACACCCGGATGACCCTGGACCAGGTCGCGGCCGCCGCCGGTGTCAGCAAGTCGACGGTGTTCCTGCGCTGGAAGACCAAGGCGGACCTGCTGACCGCGGCCCTGGAGTCGGTGCGGATGATGGACGCGCCGCCGCTGACCGGGGACGTCCGGTCCGACCTGGTCGCGATCCTGGAGGACTTCGCGGCCACCGTCGAGCGCGTCCGGGGCATGGCCCTGATCGGCACCTGCCTGGTCGAGGAGGCGCACACGCCGGAGCTGCTGACGCTGCTGCGCGAGCGGACCGTCCTGCCGCGCCGGGCGCTCCTGCGCGGCGTCCTCGAACAGGCCCGGGACGCGGGCCGGGTGCGCGCCGACATGGACGCCGAGGCCGCCGTCTCCGCCCTGCTCGGCCCCTTCTACGCCGACTACATGGCCGGACGCGGCGGACGCCCCGGCTGGGCCGAGACCGCCGTCGACCTCGTCCTCGCCGCCCTCTCCCCGACCGCGAACTGACCCCCGCCCACCCGCCGCGCTGCCCCCTGCCGCCGAAGCGTGACCGTGCTCTCGCTCAACCCGCTTGTAATACCGAACGGCTCGGTTTAGTTTTAGCGCAGTGCCGGGGGAGGCCCGGCACCGCATCCTGAAGAGGACCCCTCATGCGCTACGCAGTACTCGGGACCGGCATCGTCGGCCGGACCATCGCCGCGAAGCTCGCCGCGCTCGGCCACGAGGTCGCCATCGGCACCCGCGACCCCGAGGCGACCCTGGCGCGCACCGGCCGCGACGCCATGGGCAACCCGCCGTTCGCCCAGTGGCAGGCGGAGCACCCGCAGGTGCGGCTCGCCACCTTCGCCGACGCGGTCTCCTCGTCCGACGCCGTCGTCAACGCGACCTCGGGCGCGGCCGCGCTCGACGCCCTCGGCCTGGCCGGGGCGGACAACCTGGACGGCAAGGTCGTGCTGGACATCGCCAACCCGCTGGACTTCTCCGGCGAGGGCCTGCCCGTCCTCGACCCGGTCAACACCGACAGCCTCGGCGAGCGGATCCAGGCCGCGTTCCCCGGCGCCCGGGTCGTCAAGACGCTGAACACCATGAACAGCGCGGTCATGGTCGACCCGGCGCGGGTCGCGGGCGAGCACGACGTGTTCGTCTCCGGCAACGACGCGGACGCCAAGAAGGCGGTTACCGAACTGCTCGTCTCGATCGGCTGGCCGGAGCGCAACATCATCGACCTCGGCGACATCACCACCGCCCGCGGTACCGAGATGCTGCTCCCGATCTGGCTGCGCCTGATGAACGCCGTCGGTCACACCGACTTCAACTTCCACATCCAGGGCGCCCGCCCCACCGCATGACCCCCAGCCGCCCCGAGCAGCCCGGGGGCAGGGCTGACCAGCGGCTTCGGGGTGGCGTCGGCGGTTTCGAGGTGATGCCCGCCGCGGGTGGCGGGCGGGTGAGCGGGGTAGGGGATCTCCCGGGGAAGATCATCCGGGGGAGGGGAGCCGGTGAGCGCAGAGGCGGCTGTCGGGGGCGGGGCGTGGCGGGACGCGGTGCACACCGCCAAGGTGCTGGTGGAGAGCCTGTGGTTCCCCGCGGTGTTCTTCGTCGGGTTCCTGATGTGCTACCTGCTGCCGTTCCACAACCCCACGCCTCGTGACGTGCCGCTGGCCGTGCCGGAACCGGCCGTCCAGGTGGTGCAGCGGGGTTTGCAGGGCAGCGTTCCGGGGTGGTTCTCGGTCCGGGGCGTCCCGGCCAGGCCGCAGGCGCTCGTGGGGGCGGTCCGCACCCGCGAGGTGGTGGCGGCCTACTGGCCCGACTCCGCCCGGCCGACGCTGTTCGTGGCCGGGGCGAACGGCGCGGAGATCGGCCTGGTGACCCAGCAGGTCTTCACCAAGGCCGCCGCGGCGCAAGGACGAGCGCTCACCGTGGTGGACGTCGCGCCGACCGCGCCGAAGGACGGCATGGGCACCAGCCTGTTCTACCTGGGCCTGGCGATGACGATCCCCGCCTATGTCACGGTCATGATGATGCTGCGGGCGGCGAGCTTCAGCCGGGCGCGCAAGGTCATCACCTACGTGGTGGTCGGGGCGCTCGCCTCGGTGATCGCCTTCTACGTCGCGCTCGCGATGGACTGCATCCCGAACCGTCCGCTGGCGATCCTGTTCATCTTCATGCTCAGCCAGGCGGTCGCGCTGACGGGGTACGGGCTGGTGCCGTTCGTCCGGCAGCTGTTCCCCGGAGTCGCGGTCACCATCTTCGTCCTGCTGGCGATCCCGTCGAGCGGCGGCGCGATTCCGATCTACATGGTGCCGCGGTTCTTCCACTGGCTGCATCCGGTGCTGCCGATCGGCAACCTCATCGATGCGCTGCGGTCGCACTTCTACTTCGACGACCACCGGCTCACCCGTCCGGTGGTGGTGCTGGCGAGCTGGATCGTCGCCGGGATCGTGCTCATCACGTCGGGCTGGCTGCTGGAGCGGCGCCGCATCGCCGCGTCCGAGGCCGAGACCGGCGCGCGGGTCACGGCGGCCGAGCTCGAATGCACCGTCGAGGACCCGTTCCTGGAGATGCCCGAACCGGCCGCCCTGCACGCCCACATGCACCGCATCGGCAGCTCCGACCCGCAGCTCTACGGACGCGTCGAGACGTCCGGTTCGCGGCGGCTGCCGGGCGTCCGGATCCTGGTGACCGCCGAGAACGGCGACCGCCTCGTGACCACCCGGACGGACGACCAGGGCGAGTACCGCATCACCGGACTGCCCGAAGGCACGCTGTACGTGGTCGCCGGCGGCGAGAAGCTGCTGCCCGCCATCGCCCGTACGGTCGTCCGCCCCGGGATCCTGACCCACCAGGACTTCCTCATCGAACCGGACGCGCCCGACCCGACTCAGGCTGCCGATCAGACCTGAGCTGAAGTGCGGCCCTAGCGCGTAGGCGCGCCGCAGGCTTCCCAGGCGGTGAGGAGCTGCTCGCGCAGGACGGGCCACGGCACGAGTGCCGATTCGGCGCCCTGCAGCTCGGCGAGGGCGGTGCCGCGCATGGTGGCCAGGCTCAACAGGACGGCATCGCGGAATCCCGTCCCGCGCGCGTACTCGGGCACGGCCCGCTCCGCAGCGGCGCACGCGAGGTCCGTGGCGGACAGCAGCATGTCAGTGGGCTGTCGGCCGATCGGCGCGAAGCGGGCGAGGGCGAGGATCTCGGTGACGGCGGGCCAGGCCGGCGCGTGGTGGATGCCCCACAGCAGGTCCAGCAGGCGGGCGGCGCGCTCGCGCGGCGGCAGCGTGAGGTCCGGTTCCTCGCGGGACGCCTCGATGAGGCCGCGGGCGATCCGCTCCAGGGCGGCGGCTACCAGCGCGGCCTTGGTGGGGAAGTGGTGCTGCTGCGCGCCCTGGCTGACCCCGGCGCGCTCGGCCACGCCGCGCGCGCTCGTCCCGGACCAGCCGTGCTCGATGAGGCTGGCGGTGCAGGCGTCCAGCAGGGCCGCGCGGGTGGCCTCGCTGCGCTCGGCCTGCGTGCGGCGCGGCGGTGCGGGCGCCGGGGATGTGCTCACGTCGGCCAACCTACCAACGCCTCCGCGGGGTGCGCGGAGCGCGGCAAGTCACCGACTTGGAAAGTTTGCAAGTCGGTGACTTGTGACTGGGAAAGTAAGGGGTTACCTTCAGGGAACGTGACGCCGGTCACTGCCGGCGCTCCCCACCCCCGTCCCCCCGGAGCCCCCCATGCCCCAGTCCCGAAGGACGTCCCTCCGCCGTGCGGTGATCGGCACCGCGACCGCGGCCACCCTGTCCGTGTCGGTGATGACGCCGGCCGAGGCCGCCGAGTACCCGGTCGGCCACCTGAGCCAGGCCGTCTCCAACTTCTTCTTCAGCCCCGGCCGGGTCGCGGGCGCCAACACGGGCGACTGCAGGCCGAGCGCCGCCCACCCGACGCCGGTGGTCCTCGTCCACGCCACCGGTGTCAACCTTGGGGCGAACTGGGTGACGGTCGCGCCGACGCTGGCCAACGCGGGCTACTGCGTCTACGCGTTCAACTACGGCATGACCGCGCTGTCGGCGGGACGGATCGGTGGCATGGGCGACATCCCGACCTCGGCGCGGACGCTCGCCGCGTTCGTCGACCAGGTCCGTGCCGCGACCGGCTCGGCGCAGGTCGACCTCGTCGGGCACTCCCAGGGCGGCATGATGCCGAACTACTACATCAAGCGGCTGGGCGGCGCCGCGAAGGTCCGCCGGTTCGTCGCGATCGCCCCGAGCAACCACGGCACCACGCTGTCCGGGCTGGTCGACCTCGGGACGAACCTCGGCGTGCTGGGCTTCACCAACTTCATGCTCACCCTCGCCGGCGCCCCCTCGCTCGTCCAGCAGCAGAGCTCGTCCGCGTTCATCAAGGGCCTCTTCGGTGACGGCGACACCGTCCCCGGCCCGCGCTACACCGTCATCGAGACCGTCAACGACCACGTCGTCACGCCGTACACGAACGCGTTCCTCAGCGGTCCGAACGTCCGCGACGTCACGATCCAGAAGCAGTGCCCGAACGACCCGGTCGGGCACATCGGCATGTTCGAGGACGGTCCGACCGTCCAGAACGTCGCCAACGCGCTCGGCCCGGACGACCCGAACTTCCAGCCCGAGTGCAGCGACTACGGAACCGCTCTCTAGTCACCCCGACGTCGCGACCTGCGCGGACGGCCCCTACCCGAGGCCGTTCGCGCTCGCGGCGGGCCGACTGACCGGATCCCTCTCGTCCGGCAGGTAGGCGTACGACTTGATTGCCGGAATGGTTACGATCTGGCGGATGGGGCAACGGCGCGCAAGGATCGCACTCGTTCTTCTCGTGGTCGCGGCCGTGCCGGCGCTCGCCGCCGCGTGGCTGCTCCCCTGGGCGCTGCGGACGACGGCGTCCGGCGGGCACGGCGGGAGGTTCACCGTCCAGCACTGCGGCATGGCGTCGCCGATCACGTGGCGCTGCACCGGGTCGTTCAGCGCCGCGGACGGCATGGCCTGCGAGGACGAACCGGGCTGCCCCACCTGGGACCCCGTCGTGCTGGACGACCCCGGGCGCCTGGACCCGGGCGCGAAGGTCTGGGCGACCAAGCCGATCGGGGACCGCGGCCGGACCGTGTCCCCCTGGGGCTGGCGCGAGCAGATGCTGATCCCGGGCGCCGTCGTCCTCGGCCTCGCCTGCTACCTCGCCGCTCTGGCGACCGCGGCATGGCGCAGGCTGCGGCCGCTCACCGCGACCGCGGCGGTGGCGAGCCTCGTGCTGCTCGTCCCGGTCGTCGCCTGGCTGCCGGCCTGACCGTCCGGCGGGTGGCCGTGAGCCGTCGGTGGTCAGCCGTCGGTGGTCAGGCGCCAGTGGTCGGAGCCCGGCGTCCAGGTCGCGATCTGGGTGCGCGAGGTGAGGTTCAGCCGGTTCAGGATCGCCTCGACATGGGCGTGGACGGTGGGCGCGGAGATGGCGAGGCTGTCCGCTATCTGGCGGTTCGTGAGCCCCTTGTTGACCAGGTCGGCCACCTGCCGCTGGCGCGCGGTGAGGGCCTGCCCGTCGCGCGGCGCGGGACGGCTCCGGGGTCTGGACGGCTCGTCCAGCGCGTCCGCGAGGGCCTCGTCGAGGGTGAGCGAGCGGCCGAGCGCGCGCGCCTCCGCGAAGGCGGCGTCGCCCAGCGAGGCGCGCAGGCGCTCCTCGCATTCGCGCCGCGACGCGGCGAGGACGGCCGATCCGGGATGCGGCAGGCCGAAGGTGGCGCGCAGCCGTTCGGAATGTCCGAGCAGGCGGGCGCCCTTCAGCGGGTCGCCGTCGTAGGACAGGGCGGTGGCCAGCAGCTCCAGGCACCCGGTGATCGCCGCGACGTCCCGGAAGGTCCGCTGGACGCAGAGCGCGTCGGCCGCGTGCCGGGCGGCGGCCTCCATGTCGCCGCTCTGCCGCATGGCCAGCGCGAGGACGAAGTCGGCGTGCGACCGCATCCACCGCTCGCCCGCCGCGTCGGACAGCTCGCGCGCCGCGGCCATCAGCTCGGTCGCCCGCCGCGGCCGGTCCTGAATGATCCAGCACGTGGCGAGCAGCACCTGCGTCGGCAGGACGGCCGGGTCGAGCGGCGCCTGCCCACCGTGCTGGAGCAGCGCCTGCTCCAGCAGTTCCGAAGCCGCCTGGAAGTCGTCGCCCAGCAGCGCCACGTGGCCTGAGCACTGGAGCCAGTACCCCAGCTGCGTCTCGTCTCCGGCGCGGTCCATGTGCTCGCGGCATTGCGCCAGGCGCGCGGTCGCGGCCCGCATGTCGCCTTGCAGCGTGGCGATCCAGGCCACCACCCACAGCGCCTTGATCCGCTCGCCGGTGGGCTCGTCCGGCGCGGCGTCCAGGGCCTGGTCGAGCCAGCGGCGGCCCGCCCCGATCTGCCCGCACGCCACCCACAGGAACCACAGCGACCCGGCCATCGCCAGGGCGAGCGACGCCTCGCCGGGCGCGGCGAGGCTGTAGTCGAACCCGTTGCGCAGGTTGGGCAGGTCGCGCCGGCACCGCTGCGCCCAGTGCTCCTGGTCCGGCCCCGACCAGGCCGCCTCGGCCGTCCAGGCCGCGCACAGGTACCAGTCGCGGTGCCGGCGGCGCAGCTCGGCGCTCTCCCCGAGCCGGTCCAGCCACTCGCCGCCGTAGGCGCGGATGCTCTCCAGCAGCCGGAACGAGGCGCCGAGGCCGGTGTCCTCGCGCACCACGACCGACTTGGCGACGAGCCGGTCCAGCGTCTCGACCACCTGGACGCGGTGCAACCGGTGGTCGCCGCAGACCTGCTCGGCGGCCTGGAGGTCGAAGTCCTGCCCGAACACCGACAGCCGCGCCCACAGCAGCTTCTCGTCCGGGTCGCACAGCTCGTGGCTCCAGCCGATCGCCGCGTGCAGCGTCCGGTGGTGCTCGCGCGGGCTGCGCCGCGCGGTGAGCACGGTGAACCGGCCGTCGTCGTCCAGCCGCTGCGCGATCTCGGGCAGCGGCATCGCCGCCAGCCTGCCCGCCGCGAGCTCGATCGCGAGCGGCAGCCCGTCCAGGACGGTGCAGACCCGGGTCACCAGCCGCCGGTTCTCCTCGGTCAGGACGAAGTCGGGCCGCATCGCCACCGCCCGGTCGGCGAACAGCTCCACCGCCTCGTGCTCGGAGACCCCGTCGCCGTCGCCGCGTCCGCCCACGGGCAGCGGCGCGATCACCAGGGCGTGCTCGCCGGACGCGCCCAGCAGCTCCCGGCTGGTCGCGAGGATCGTCAGGTCCCCGGCCGCGCCGAGCAGCGCCTCGGCGAGGACGGCGCAGTCGTCGAGCAGGTGCTCGCAGCCGTCCAGGACCAGCAGCGCCTTGCGCCCGGACAGGTAGCCGGCCACCGCCTCGACCGGCGACCGCGAGCCCCGCGCGGGGACGCCCAGCGCGACCGCCACGGCCGCGCCAAGAAGCTCGCCGTCGCGCACCGCCGCCACGTCCACCAGCCACACCCCGGCGGTGAAGGCGCGGGCCCCGGCGGAGGCGGTGCGCAGCGCGAGCCGGGTCTTGCCCACCCCGGCCACCCCGGTCAGCGTGACCAGCCGGGCCATCGACAGCAGCCGCCTGGCCTGCGCGACGTCGCGGCGCCGCCCGACGAAACCGTTCAGCTCCGCCGGAAGGTTCCCTCTGCGGGGCCGCGTCCTCGCCATGGCTGCGCTCCAAGCTTCCGATCGCCCCACGACGTGCCCCTCCAACCTACGCCGCGGCGAAGCCCCCGGCCACCTCCCGGCCCCGCCGTCCGCGATGACGAGCCCTGCGGAGTCGCGCCCTGTTCGCGACGGCGGGACGTCCCGGCCCTCGCGGTGGATACTGAGGCGTGGGCACCGGCGACGAGCCCCGCGAGACGGGGCCGCGGATGAGTCTGCCGCAGTTGCGGCTGGACGATCTGCTGAGTGAGTTGCAGGCGCGGTTGGAGGCGGCGCGGGCGACGCGTGACCGGGTGCATGCGCTGCTGGAGGCTGTGGTCTCGATCGGCAGTGACCTGGATCTGGAGACGGTGCTGCGGCGTTTGGTGGGGGCGGCGACGACGCTGGCGGACGCCCGGTACGGCGCGCTGGGGGTGATCGCGGAGGACCGTGAGCGGTTGGTGCAGTTCATCACGGTCGGGGTGGGGGAGCAGGAGATCGGGGCGATCGGGCATTGGCCGGAGGGGCACGGCATCCTGGGTCTGTTGATCAAGCAGCCGCAGGCGTTGCGGTTGCCGGATCTGGGTGCGCATCCGGAGTCGTATGGGTTTCCGCCGGGTCATCCGCCGATGCGGGGGTTTTTGGGTGTTCCGATTCGGGTGCGGGATGAGGTGTTCGGGAATCTTTACCTGACTGAGAAGCGTGATGGGCGGGAGTTTGAGGAGGAGGACGAGGTCGTGGTGTCGGCGCTGGCGACGGCGGCGGGTGTGGCGATCGAGAACGCGCGGTTGTATGACTTGGCGCGGCGGCGCGAGCGGTGGTTGGAGACCTCGGCGGAGATCTCCACGGCGTTGCTGTCGGGTGGTGAGGCGGGGCCGGTGGTCGAGCTGGTCGCGCGGCGCGTCCGGGAGGTGGCCGACGGGACGCTGGCGATGGTGGCGCTGGCCGAGACCGAAGGCGACGAGTTCGCGGTCGTGGCGGCCGACGGGAGCGAGGCCCGGAAGCTGGCCGGTGCGCGCTTCGCGGACGCGGGTGTGGCGGGCCGGGTCTTCAGCGAGGGACGCGCCACGCGGTTGGAGGACGGCCGGTCCGGTTTCGCGTTCGCCGATGTGGTCGTGGGGCCGCTGCTGGTGGTGCCGCTCGGCACCGGGTCGGCGGCGCGGGGCGTGGTGATGGTGGCGCGCGAACCGCAGGGCGCCGTCTTCGACGACGGGACGCAGCGGTTGCTGGAGGCGTTCGCCGGTCAGGCGGCCGTCGCGCTGGAGCTGGCCGAGCGCCGTCGCGATGCCGAGCGGGTCGCGTTGCTGGAGGACCGCGACCGGATCGCCCGCGACCTGCACGACACGGTCATCCAGCGGCTTTTCGCGACCGCGATGACCCTGCTGGCCGCCATAAAGATCACGCAGAAGCGGGAGGTCGCGGTGCGGGTGCAGCGCGCGGTGGACGACCTGGACGACACCGTCCGGCAGATCCGCTCGACCGTGTTCGCGTTGCAGAGCCACGCGGGCGAAGGCAGCCTGCGCAGCCGCATCCACGTTTTGGTGGACGGCGTCACCGAGCAGCTCGGCTACGCGCCCTCGGTGCGCCTGGACGGTCTGCTCGACACGATCGTCCCGGACGAGGTCGCCAACCACCTGGTCGCGGTCGTCCGGGAGGCGCTGTCGAACGTTGCGCGGCACGCCGAGGCCGACCGCGCGGAGATGTCGGTGGACGTCGGCGACGGCGAACTCGTGCTGCGGGTGACCGACGACGGCGTGGGCATCGCGCCGGGCGAGCATCGCGGCGGCCTGCGCAACATGGCGCGCCGCGCCCAGGACCTCGGCGGCACCCTCGAAACCGCCGACGCCCCGGGCGGCGGCACCGTCCTGACCTGGCGCGTCCCGCTGCCGGCCGACGACGACGCATAGGCTGGCACCCACCGGTATCAGGGGTCGTCTTCGGCTCGGGCGGCTTTGAGCTGGGCGGAGTAGGCGGCGGCCTGGGTGCGGCGGCTCATGCCGAGCTTGCCGAACAGGTTGGAGACGTAGTTCTTCACCGTCTTCTCGGCCAGGTGCATGCGTTCGCCGATCTGCCGGTTGGTCAGTCCCTCGCCGATGAGGTCGAGGATCTGGCGCTCCTGGTCGGTGAGCGCGGCGAGCGGGTCGCGGCGTCCCTGGCGGCGGCGGATGCGGGCGAGCATGCGGGCGGTGCTGTGGGGGTCGAGGAGCGACTGCCCGGAGGCGACGGTGCGGACGGCTCCGACCAGGTCTGATCCGTGGATCTGCTTGAGGACGTATCCGGAGGCCCCCGCCATCACCGCGTCCATCAGCGCCTGGTCGTCGTCGAAGGAGGTCAGCATCAGGCAGGCGAGGCCGGGCATGCGGGAGCGGACCTCGCGGCAGACGGTGATCCCGTCGCCGTCGGGCAGCCGCACGTCCAGTACCGCCACGTCGGGGCGGACGGCCGGGATGCGGGCGATGGCGCTGCCGGCGGTGCCGGCCTCGCCGACGATCTCCAGGTCGGGTTCGGCCGCCAGCAGCGCGGCCACGCCCCGGCGCACGACCTCGTGGTCGTCCACCAGGAACACCCCGATCTTGCGGGGGGCCTGCCGCTGGTCGCCCATCGACGCTCCTCGAACTCGTCCTGCGGATCCTCGACCGAGGCATCCGACGCTAGCCCGCCCGCGCGCCGCCCGCGTAGGTGCCGCCGAGCCCGATTGTCGGGACCAAAGCCTCTTGCCCTGCTCCCTTCCAGGGCCCCCGGACCGGCCGCACGGGCCAAAGGTCCCGACGATGGACGACTCCCGGCCCTGCCCGTGCCCGCGCGTCCGGCTCAACCTGAAGGTGGCAGGACGTCAAGGGAGTGTTCATGGACGCCGGTGGTCACCTTCTGGTCGGGTTCGACGGGACCTTCGAAAGCGACCGGGCCCTGCGCTGGGCCGTCCGGGAGGCGATCCTGCGGCGGCTGCCGCTGACGCTCTGCCACGCCTGGCGGTGGCCGTACCCGGCGACCTACATCGACGACGGCGCGGCGGCGATCATCCGGCGGATGGGCGACCACCTCCTCGACCACGGCGTCCGGCGGGCGCAGGAGCTCGGCCCCGGCCTGGTGGTGCGCAAGCGCCTGATGTCCGGCCCCGCCTACAGCGCGCTGCTCGGGCTGTCGGGGGACGCCGCCCTGGTCGTCGTCGGCTCGCATCCGCCGGACGAGGTCCCGCCCGGCTCGACCGCACTGCGCGTCCCGGCCAAGTCCAAGCGGCCCACGGTCGTCGTGCGCGCCGCGCACATCCGGCACCGCCGCGTGGTCGCGGGATTCGACGGCTCGGCGGCCGGCATCGCCGCGCTGGGCCTGGCCTTCGGCGAGGCGGCCCTGTGGGGCTCGCGGCTGCGAGTGGTCCAAGGTTGCTGGGAGCCCGGCGGCGCCGAGAACAACGACCTCGCGCTCTACGCGGACGAGGACAAACTCCGGCGCGTGTTCGGCGAACAGCTGGAAAGCGCCGTGGCGCCGTGGCGGGACCAGTACCCGTGGGTGCAAGTGGAAACCGCGCTGCTCCTGGAACCGCCCCGCCAAGCCCTGTTCGAAGCCGCCGACTCCGCCGACCTCCTGGTGGTCGGCGACCGCGGCCTGGGCGGCACCCGCCCGGACGGCCCGGGCGTCATCGCCGCCGCCGTCCTCCAACACGCCCCCTGCACGGTCATGGTCGTCCCAGCGACCTAAGAAGGGCACTCCTTGCCGACGAGCCGGACGCCGGTGACCAGATCGGGGGAGATCGAGATGAGCTCGTCCGTCCCGGCGTCCACCCAGGCCCGCAGCATCCCCTGGTACCGCTCGACCGCCGCCGGATCGCGGACGAGCCGCGCTGTGCCGGTGACGATGACGCTCCACCCCACGAGCAGGTCGGGGTCGATGTCGTCCGCCTCGTAGGCCACCACCGTCCCCCGCGTCCGTCCGGCGACCCCCACGATCTCCGCGCCGAAGCCGGACCGGATGATGATCGCGTCATCGTCCAGAACGTGGTCGACCGGCCTGATGGCCGGCAGCGCGTGGTGGGTGAACACCACCCGGCCCATCCGCACGCTCCCCAGCAACGCCAGCGCCTCGCTCCGCGCGAGCCTCCGCGTGCGTCGAGGAGCCGAGGACATGGATCTCCCCTGCATCAGGCGCCGGACCGCCATGCGGCCCCGCGCGGTGCCTAGTCGTCCGGCCGGGGACCCGGGCGCTCTGCGCCCCATTGTCATCCGCCCACCCCCCGTTTCCCCGCCGCCAACGTCCCCCATCCCCAGGACCTTCGTCCCTGGCCCCCACGTCCCCCCGAACCCCGATCCGGCCACATTCGGTCTTGCTGGGAGTGGCGGGTGCGGGTGCGACGCATGATGCTCGGCATGGCTTCGGAACACGCCCCGCCGTACGTCGACACCACGCGCCCGTCCCCTGCCCGGATCTATGACCTGTCGATCGGCGGCGACCAGCATTACGCCATCGACCGGCAGACCTCCGCCCAGATCAGCCGAGCCTTCCCCGACGCGCCGGTGTCGGCGGTCGAGAACCGGAGACTGCTGGTGCGCGTGGTCGCCGAACTCGCCGGGCGCGGGATCCGGCAGTTCCTCGACCTCGGCTCGGGCCTGCCGACCCAGGAGAACGTGCACCAGGTCGCGCAGCGGATCGCCCCGGACGCGCGGGTGGTGTACGTCGACAACGACCCGATGACCCACGCCCACGCGCACGCCCTGCTCGGCGACCAGCAGGGCGTCGGCTACCTCGACGCCGACCTGCGCGACCACGAGTCGATCTTGAACGACCCGAGGACGCGGGCGCTGATCCGGCGGGACGAGCCGGTGGCGCTGCTGATGATCGCGGTGCTGCACTTCATTCCGGACGCCGACCTGCCTGCGCTGCTGCGTGCCTACATCGACGCGCTTCCGTCCGGGAGTTACGTGGCGATCTCCCACGCCTCCACCACTGGAATGCCCGCGGATTTGCTGGAACGCATTCACGCCACCTATGACAACGCGCCATCGCCGCTGTTCCCGCGTCCGGCGGAGCAGATCCGCGCCATGTTCGACGGGCTGGAGCTGCTTCCGCCGGGCCTGGTGTCGATCGTGGACTGGCCGGCCCCGCAAGGCCGGACGCTGACGCTGCCATTGTTTTGCGGAGTCGCCGTCAAGCCCTGACCCGGTCACTCGAATCGCGCTGCCGACAATGGATCGTAGGAGGAGCAGTGACGCTGTCACAACGCATGAATGCCGGAACGTTCACCTTAGCCGCGGGTGTGTGCTTGACCATGGGATCGCTCGCCGGATGCGGGGGCGGGCACTCCGCCGCTCCGGCGTCGCCGCAGGTCTCCACGCCGACGTCTTCGACGCCGACGCCCACGGCGTCGGAGACGCAGGCTGACCTCGGACTGGTCGTGCTGAACGACTGTCTGGCCAGCCAGCCGTCCTGGGCCGAGGTCCCCTGCGGGGACGCTCGGGCGGTCGCCAAAGTGGTCGGGTTGGGGATGGTGACCAATCCCTATGGCACCGGTTCGGCGCAAAGTGATTGCCCTGCTGAAACCGACGACGTCCTTAACCGGCCCGATGGTGGTAGCGGCTACTTCTGTTTGCGCAACCTGCGTCCGCCCCACCATTCCCAGCCGGGCTCGGGAGGCGGCGTCATTGTGGTCGGCGACTGCCTGGTCAAGCACTCCGCCAACTACGTCGAAGTCCCGTGCAAGGGAAGCGGGCAGCACCCGGAGTACAAGGTCCTCGACATCACAGACTGGAAACACGCCCCCTGCCCCAAGGGCGAAGGCCGCGTCCAACTCTCACCCGACAGGCTGGGCATGAAGTTCTACTGCGCCGAGCGCCTCTGAGGACGCGCCGTGTGACCAGTCATCAGCCGCGTTGCTGCCAGGCGGGAGGCTCGGCGGATCGGGTGATTCTTGTGATCTTCGGCGTACGGTGTCGGGGGGTGTGAGGGCGGCCGGGGCCTTGAAGAGGAGAGCGATGGCGGGCGGGCCTTTCTTTCACGTGCACTTCACGGCCGAGGATCTTCTGCTCACCCGGTTCGCGGCCAGGCCGGCGCCGTTGGTGGAGCTCAGCCTGTCGGTCGCGACCCTCCAGCGCCGGGACCCGCTGTTCGCCACCTGGCGGTCCCGGATGTGGCGGCAGGCGGCCAGGCCCGCACTGCAGATCACCGAGCTCATCGCCCCCAACGGGAGGGCGCCGCTCTTCATCGACCCGCCGACCGACGGGTTCGAGGAGGGGTTGGACAGGGTCATGTCCACCACCAAGCCGGTCATCAGCAGCGAGCTCCGGGGTGTGTCGCCCGACCACATCGCGACCACGCCATGGGTTCGGGCGCTGGAGGAGTCCGACCGGGAGGCCTGGCGGCATCTGCAAGGGACGATGCGGCAGGCGCACGAGAGCCTTCTGGTCGCGAACTGGGATCGTCTCTGCGCGGGAGTCCGTGGTGACGTCGGGTGGAGAAGCCAGGTCATCGCCGAGCAGGGACTCAAGGCGGCGCTGGCCGGACTCGTTCCAGGATCGGACTGGCAGGGGAGCACTCTGCGGGTCCCGGCCATCTGGAATCGCCATGTCTACCTGGCCGGGTGCGGGCTGACCCTCTACCCCTCGCCGTCCTGGAACGCGCACGTCCTGATGGGGTGGTGTCCGGACGGGTCGCGCCTGCTGGTGTACCCGGCGCTTTCCAGCCTGCCGCTCATCGACGAGGCTCCGGCCGACGATCCGATCGCGGAGCTCCTGGGACGTACGCGGGCGGCGGTCCTGGCCCTGGCCACCCAGCCCCGGACGACCGGCGACCTGGCACGGGAGCTGAAGATCAGCCCGGCGTCGGTGTCCGCGCACACCAAAACGCTGCGGGCGGCCGGGCTGCTCACCACCGAGCGGGCCGGAAAAGCGGTCCTGCACTCGGTCACCCCGCTGGGCTACCGGCTCCTGGCACGCCGCCGCACCTGAAGGAGCGAACGTTTCAGTCCTGGCTGAAAACATCGCAGTCCAGGAAACGGAGCGGCAATCTTCGGTGGCAACCACCAGCGAGGAGGTATGAAGCGTGAGATTCCGTTCCATCGCCGCTGTCACCATCGTGACCCTGGGTGCGGCCGTCGGGGTCGCGGGCACCGCCGACGCTCACCCGATCCCCTTCAAGCCCTTTCACACCAACGCGACGACGAGCGGGCACACGGTGAAGCGCGCGGCGACCGGCGGGGGTTTCAACGGCCCGGTCATCTCGCGCCCGGACTATCCGCCCGAGGACTACGCGGCCGGAGAGGTGTGCCCGTTCCCCGTCCATGTCGACGACCCGGTCAACAAGGTGACGATCGAGGAGTGGACGAACGACGCGGGCCAGCCGGTTTACGACGTCGGCTACGGGCCGCTGAACATCCGGGTGCGCAACAATTGGACGGGCAAGACCGTCGTCCGCTGGATCAGCGGTAACGCCAACTTCAGCTACCCGGACCCGACCTCGCCCATCCTGACCGGCAACGAGATCGCGGTGACCCTGCACAAGGGCGACAACCCGCCCAACCATCTCTACATCATCGGCAAACGCGACTACGCGGCCATCCGGGCGGTACACGCCGACGGGCACACCACCAAGACGCTCCTGTACCTCAGCGGGCATCCCGAGGATCTCTGCAAGACCCTCGCCCCTCGCTGAGTTCACCGTTTCCGGGACGAGGGGGCGGGGCGGCCTGGTGGCCGCCCCGCGGTGCGGCTACCGGTCGGTATTGGGGATCCAGGAGCCGTGGATGCCGCCGGTGACGCGGCGGGGCAGGTGGACCGCGGCGATCCGGTCGAGGCCGGTGGCGTCCAGGACGAGGAGCCGGGAGGCGTCCTGCTTGAGGTCGGAGATCACGGTGAGCAGGTATCCGTCGTCCTCGTAGGCGTTGGCGGCGTGCAGCATGTTGCCGGGTTCGATGACGTGCGTGCCGGCGGTGCTGGCGGTGAGGTCGACGCCGCGCTCGGTCATGTACGGGGCGCCGTCTAGGGCCGGGGTGCAGACCCACCGGTTGCGGCACCAGTCGGCGCGGCCGTCGCGCAGCCGGATGCCGTGGACCATGCCGCTGCCCTTGAACCAGTGGCTGGGGGTGACGCCCGGCTTGGGGGTGTGGGAACCCGAGCCCGGAACTCGCCGGGCGAATTGGCGAGATCTGCCTGAGCGGGCCGAGGATATTGGGCCAAACGCCACCTTGGTCAGGCGCGGATTCGGTGTTAACGCGCCAACGGGGTTTCCTTGCGAATCGGCTGCACCGGCATATGCGGGCGAAGGTTAACGTCCCGCCCCCGGAATTCAGGCGACGCGAGCCTGGCGCGCTCTATTTCGGCAGGTATGGAGCCCGCGTAACGGAGAGTCGCCGGCCTCGCGCGTTTACCTTCGGAAATTAAGGACACCCCCTTTAACCATCCCGCAATTTGCCGGGTTAATGATGTATTGCCCGGCCTGACATTGCTGGTTATGTTCCCTGATCAGCACCACGGATCGCGGTGCTGATCTCTGCCGAGAGGGAGCACGATGACCCCCCACCCTCGCCTGGCCGCGCTCACACGGAGAGCGGGCCTCACGGTAATGGCGGCGCTGGCACTCGCCGCCGGTTCACTCGCCTCGGCGGCCCCCGGCCAGGCCGCCGCCCCTGCCGCCGTCCACGCCTCCGCCGCGGGCACCGCTCGGGCACCCAGGTCCGTCGATTCGCACCTGGGAGCCGCCGTCCGGCGAGCCTGCGCGGTACCGACCCGCGCCGGCCGGATGGCCTGCCTGAGCCTGGTCCGCACGGACATTGCCTCCTACAAGGGCATCCGCGCGAACCTCGCACCCTCCGGGTACGGCCCGACCGACCTGCAGAGCGCCTACGCCCTCCCCTCGTCCCAGGGGTCGGGCCAGACGGTGGCGATCGTGGACGCCTACGACGACCCGAACGCCGAGTCCGACCTGGCCACCTACCGCAGCCAGTACGGCCTGCCTGCCTGCACCACCGCCAACGGCTGCTTCAAGAAGGTCAACCAGACCGGCGGCAGCACGCCCCCGTCCGCCGACTCGGGCTGGGCCGAGGAGATCTCCCTCGACCTCGACATGGTCTCGGCGGTCTGCCCCAACTGCCACATCCTGCTCGTCGAGGCGAGCCAGCCCAGCACCAGCGACCTCGGCACCGCGGTCAACACCGCCGTCAGCCTCGGCGCCAAGTACGTGTCCAACAGCTACGGCGGCAGCGAGGACTCCTCGGACCCGAGCAGCGACAGCTCCTACTTCAACCACCCCGGCGTGGCGATCACCGTGTCGTCCGGTGACAGCGGGTACGGCGTGGAGTACCCCGCCGCCTCCCAGTACGTCACGGCGGTGGGCGGCACCTCGCTGTCACGCAACAGCAGCACCCGCGGCTGGGGCGAGACCGTCTGGAACGGCGCGGGATCAGGCTGCTCGGCCTATGACAGCAAGCCCTCCTGGCAGAAAGACACCGGATGCTCCCGGCGCACCGTCGCCGACGTGTCCGCCGTCGCCGACCCCAACACGGGCGTCGCCGTCTACGACACCTACCAGGTCAGCGGCTGGCAGGTGTTCGGCGGCACCAGCGTCTCCGCCCCGGTCATCGCCGGCGTCTACGCCCTCGCCGGAGCACCGGCGTCCGGGACCTACCCCGCCTCCTACCCCTACGCCCACACCGGCTCGCTCAACGACGTCACCTCCGGCAGCAACGGCTCCTGCGGCGGGTCCTACCTGTGCACCGGCACGTCCGGCTATGACGGCCCGACCGGCCTGGGCACCCCCAACGGCACGACCGCCTTCGCCTCCGGCGGCAGCACGGGCAACACCGTCACCGTCACCAATCCCGGCAACCAGACCTCGACCGTCGGAACAGCGGTCAGCCTCCAGGTCCACGCGACCGACTCCGCTCCCGGCCAGACCCTGACCTACTCGGCCACCGGGCTGCCGGCCGGGCTGAGCATCAACTCCGGCACCGGCCTCATCTCCGGAACCCCCACCACGGCCGGAACCAGCAACGTGACCGTGACCGCCAAGGACACCACCAACGCCACCGGCTCGGCCACCTTCACCTGGACGGTCAACCCCGTCGGCGGCGGCTGCAGCTCACCCGGCAACAAGGTCGGCAACGGCGGCTTCGAGAGCGGCACCGCACCCTGGAGCGCCACCGCGGGTGTCATCTCCGCCAACGGATCGGGTGAAAGCGCCCACTCCGGCACCCATTTCGCCTGGCTCGACGGCTACGGCACAACGCACACCGACACCCTCACCCAGTCCGTGACCATCCCCGCCGGGTGCTCGGCCTCGCTCACCTTCTACCTGCACATCGACACCAACGAGACCACCACCGGCACCGCCTACGACAAGCTCACCGTCAAGGCCGGCGGCACCACCCTGGCCACCTACTCCAACCTCAATGCCAACTCCGGCTACGTCCTCAAGACCTTCAACGTCTCCTCGCTCGCCGGGCAGACCATCACCCTGTCCTTCTCCGGCACCGAGGACTCCAGCCTGCAGACCAGCTTCGTCGTCGACGACGTCGCCCTCAACGCCTCCTGACCGCCACACCCGACCTCCCCGGCCGGTGCCACCGGCCGGGGAGACCGGCTTCACCGATACATCTTCGGCACGCAGGGCGTCGGGTCGTCCCGGAGGACGGCGTCCTCCCGTACGACGAGGGCGTCTTCATCGGCCACCGCGCCCGGCAACGCCACGCCACAGCCCCCGCCTATCCGTTCGGTCGGGAGGGGGTTACCAGCCGCGTTGCCACCAGGTGGGGATGCTGGGGCGTTCCTTGCCTAGGGTGGTGTCGTTGCCGTGGCCTGGGTAGACCCAGGTTTCGTCGGGGAGGCGGTCGAAGACGCGCTCGGTGACGTCGGTCATGAGCTGCTTGAACCTGCCGGGGTCTCCCCAGGTGTTTCCGACTCCGCCTGGGAATACTGGGGGAATCTAGCGTACACTCTGAGGGTAAAAGCCCAGGTCAGCGGGCTATGGGACGCCCGCCTCGGCTGCGGGAGCCGACGATGCGTGCTGCGGTCTACGCCAGGATCAGCGAGGACGATCTCAAGCTGGAGAGGGGCGTCGCCCGCCAGTTGCGTGACGGACAGCAACTGGCTGCGCGTCTTGGTTGGAAGGTCGTACTCGAGCGCTCCGACAACGACGTCTCAGCATTGAAGGGCAAGCCTCGGCCGGGGTATGCCGACGTGCTGGCGGCGGTCGAGCACGACGAGGTCGACCAGATCATCTGCTACCACATGTCGCGGCTCTGGAGGAATCGCAAGGAGCGCGCGGAGGCGATCGAGGTGCTGCAGCGGCACCACGTGTCGGTCACGCCGGTGAAGGGGCCGGCGCTCGACATGTCGACCGCCTACGGGCGTGCCATGGCCGGGGTGCTGGGGGAGTTCGACACCCTGGAATCGGAGGTCAAGAGCGAACGTATCCAGCGTGCGGCCCTGGACCGGGCACAGGAGGGACGCGCCAACGGCGTTGTCGCCTATGGCTGGCGCAGGGTGTATCAGACGGGGCCGGACGGTGCCGTCCTCGGTTTCCGGGACGTTGAGTTCCCCGAGCAGGCCGCGGTGGTCCGCGAAATCGTGGATCGCTTGCTGGATGACGAATCATTGCGGTCGATTGCCAAGGACCTGACAGCGCGCGGGGTGCCCAGACCCAACGGAGCCGACCGCTGGCGACCCACCACTGTTCGCAAACTGGCCCTGCGCCCGGGGAATGTCGGCCTGCGGATTTACCACCGAGGACGTCCCGACGAGACCTATTATCCCGCCGCGTGGCCGGCCATCGTCGAACAGAGCAAGCACGAGCGAGTAGTCAAGATGCTGGGTGGGCCGGAACGACGTGTTGCCCGCACCAGTTCTCAGCGGCGGCACCTGTTGACCTTCGGTGTCGGTTGTTGCGGGGTGTGTGGCGGGATTCTTCGGGTGCAGAGCCGACGATCGTCCAAGATGTCGTTGTACGTCTGCCTTGATGGGGAGCACGTCGGCCGCAGTGTGAAGTACGTCGATGCCAAGGTGGAGGACGAGGCAGTTCGGTTGCTGGCCATGCCTGACCTTCTGGGCCTGGTGGCGAGAGCGGGTGCCGAGACCGCCGAGGCAGCCGAACAGGTCGCTGTGCTTCGGGCGCGGAAGGCTGACGCGGCAGATGCCTTTGCCTGCGGAGAGATCGATCGCGAGCAGCTGTGCCGCATCAACGACCGGATCGATTCTCGCCTGGTCAAGGCTGAACGGGAAGCGGCGACCATGCTCACCGAACCCGACCTGGCCGACCTTCGAGCCGTTGCCGGGCCTGCGGCGGCGGCCGTCTGGCGTGGGCTTTCGGTCGAGCGCCGGCACCGGCTCCTGGTGCTTCTACGGTTCAAGGTCACGATCCTGCGAACGGCCCGTGGCCCGGGTTTTCGCCCGGAGTCGGTATCTGTCGAACATGTCGGCACCCTTGCCAAGCTGTCGGACCGTGAGGGGCTGTCACAGCCCGGATGATGGAGGGACCTGCTCGGCTTCCTGGAGTTCAACTGATGGCCGTGCTCGAAGCTGGGCGACGAGGTCGGCCCAAGGCGGGATGTCTCCTGCCTCGATCGCCTCGCGAAAGAGTATGAGCAGTTGCGCACGTTCCCAGGGGGTCAGCGGGAGCTGCCGGAAGCCGTCTCGTTCTTCGCTGGGCATCAAGCTTCTCCTCGCCGGCTCGCAGTGGCCCGTCGCCGTCATGGCGCCGGGCCTTTGACGAGAAGTGCAGCAGCCGGTCCCAACTGTCACCCGACGCCGCTGTGCGCGGACTCTGCATTCCGCTCGTGGCCGGTGCGCTGGTTGGCCTCGCGGACGGCGTGATCGTAAATGCGCTGAAGTGCCCTGCGGTGACGGACGGCCTGTGGCCTGGTCGGTCAGGTGTGGTGGGGGGAGTGGGGCACCTGTTGGCTGGCTCCCGACCTGACGCTGGTATTCGACACGAAGATCCGGCCCACCGTTCCCGCGGCGGGCACAGTTCGAGTTCCGCTCACCCACCTGGACTTTCCACGCTCATGGGAACAGCATGGGGACTCCAGGTTTTCCGGGAGCCCTGGGGAGCGGCAAGCCACGACCGGGAAGGCAAGCTCGTGGCGAGCATCGAATGTCGCGCCAACCCCTCGGGCCAAGTCCTCTGGCGTATCGGCGGCCTCCGCATCGACAGCGAGACCCGCGAATCCGAGAAGTCCGCAGGAGATTTCGCCGCACTGGTGCAACTGGCCGACGAACGGCATCGGGTGGGCTACCTCAAGGGCTGCCGCGGCCCCTTGCTGCTACATTTTGCGCGCTCCCTCGCCCCGGAGCCGGAGCCGGAGCCGGGGCAGTTCAGCTGCGTCGCACGGATCAGCAGCGCCCGTCGGCAGACCGCCGATCCATCGATCTGCTGGGCCCGTCACCGGCCGGCGGTATCTCGCGCAACGCCACCTTCCATGAGTCGGTGTCCAAGCGGTTCGGCCGCACCGTCGCCGCCATCACCAGCGCCATCCGTTCTCGCCCCACCCCTGCCAGCGACTTCGGCTTGGCCACGTCCCTGCAGGGCCAGCTGCACTGGCCTGTGTGGCGCGCGTGCTGTGACCGATGCTCAGGACGAGCAGGATGCCTGGGCTGCATTCCATGAGATCAGGAGCGCCTCGTGAACCGCCCCGCCGAACTCACCGACGCGTGTCTGAAAGAAGAGGCGGTTACCCGCCGCGTGGTGACCGTCATCCTGGTGCTGATCGCCGGGCTCAGCTTCACCTTCAGCTTCGGCAACATCTGGGCGCTCGGCCGCAGGCTGGCCGTGCCGACCTGGATCGCCCCACTCGTCGGCCCCGCCGCCGACCTCTCGGTCGTCGGCCTGCTGGTCGGCATCCGCTACCTGATCATGCGAGGCGTGCGTCCGCGGCAGCTGAGGCCGGCACGTGGCCTCCTGGTCTTCTCCGGCGCGGCGACGCTCGGACTCAACATCTCCGGCCCGATCTCCCAGTCCGCCTACGGCCGCGCCGCCTTCGACGCGGTCGGACCGCTCCTGCTGATCGGCTGGTCCGAGGTCGGCCCCGGCCTCATGCACCTGATCCACGAAGTCAGACCAGAGGCTGCCCCCGAGCGCGCCGCAGTGGCACGTCCCGAGATCACCCAACCGAACGTGGCAAACCGGTGCGATGCCAGCGACGGCCCACCCGCGGCCAACGGCAACGAGCCATCGTCCACCAGTGCAGAAGCCGACTCAGGTCTGCTGGACCGTGCGTGGGCCATCGACCAGGACCACCGGATCCGGACCGGTCGACCCGTCTCGGCCGAGTCATTGCGCAGGGAACTGGGGATCAGTACCGCCCGTGCGCGAGATCTAGTCGTCAGGGTTCGCGGAGCCCAGGTTTCGCTCCTGGACGGGCGGGGCCCGCCCTGGCGCTGAGTCAAGGCTTACTCCGATGGCGAGGTCGCCCCCCGGGGGGATACGTGAGGCCGTACGCCGCCTCAGGAACCGCATGGGCGGGCTCCGCGAGGAGTCTGGGCGCAGTCCTAACAGACCTCACCCTCGGAGTGAACCGTCCGATGGGCCGCCTTATCGCTGATGTGAGGCGACGAGCGATGTTGTTGGAGGCCGAGGGCCGCACGAGCGGCCGCTGACTCCGGATTAGCGATCGCGCGGCTGCTGGCCCAGGGTGGGGCCCACAGGCCGGTCGAAGGGGTTCGTGGCTGTCAGGGGCTGGACGCGGGCCGGGGGCCTCCCTGGGAGTGGCGGAGCGCGGAAGGCCCCCGGCTCGGGGAGCAGCCGCAGTCGGTGCGTCCGGCCGTTGCCCAACGGCCGGATGAGACCGCGACCGGCCTCCGCCTCAATGACGCCATAGCGACCCAACACCCGCCCAACATGACCATGATCAAACTTCTAGGACGGATCGGGGGCCTGCGATGCACGTGCGTCGATCCTGAAGCACTCCGCGCAGCGCTCGGATGTTCGGTGACCGGGATCCAGCCGGGCGCGGAGATGGCCGCACTCGCTCGCTGGCGGCTCGCCCCTTCGGCAATGTCACCGTCGAGACCTCAAGGTTCGAGGAGTGGGACGACCGCCGTGTGCGCTTCGAAGTCCTGGTGGCCGCGTCGGTGTGGCACTGGGTGGATCCATCGATCGGCTGGCGGCGAGCGCACGAGGTGCTCCGTCCCGGAGGTTGGATGGCGCTGCTCGGCTACGTCGTTGTCCGCTGCCAGGAGGACATCGCCGTACCCAAGGCTCGACCGCGACGTTCGTGAGCTCCTGCTCGACGCTGTTGCCGAGCGCATTCGCATGCGGATGGGAGACCGAGCAGCGCGCCACTACCCGGGCGCCCTGCGTATCGAACAACGCGGCGGGCGGTGGTGACCGGTCGATGGGTTCATGGACGCGGTCGAGCGCTACCTGGACTGAGCTTGGGGGAGCGCGCTGCGTGGTCATCGGAGGGAGTGTCAGCCGCGCGAGCTTCGTTTGCCCAAGATCGCTTCCATCATCTGAAGCGTCCAGGTGAGCACGAGTCGGAGTGTCGCTCGCGCGGCTTCGCGCCGCTCACCGTCGGACGACCACACTGCCGGGAGCGCGATGCCCCACATGAGAGTGATGGCCACGACTGTGACGAGGATGAGTGCCCATGTTGGGCTTACTGAGGTGAGGTAGATAAGGCTGGCCGCGATTCCGCTGGCCAGCGTCGGCCTCACCGGTCGAACGAGGCTGCCACTTGCCCGTTTCCCTTTCGGTGCAGGACAACTCGGCGTGTCCGTTACCCCCTGGTCCACAGTCCAGGGCGTCATCCCGCCTGCGGGGATGGCTGGTTGACCCGCTTCATTGCTGGGCCCATGAAGCGCTTCGGTGCCCCGGAGTGGCTTCCGCAGCGACGATGCGCTGGGGTCGATCTGCACTTGCCGACGATGGCAGCGGTCGACCTTGAGGCCAGTGTCGGTCCGGGATCGAACAGGAGCAAGAGGACCTGCCTGATCGGGCATGAGTGATGGCCACATGCCGCCTGCGTTGACGAAGCATGCGCTGGCGATTCGCGGGTCAGGAGGATCTGAACGGATCGCCCCGAACTGCTGCGATGCCATGGAACTTTCTTCTGGCCGAACGTGTCGTAGAAGGACTTCAACGTCACGGAACCGAGACCGCGACATGTGGAATCTGGGTCGCCAGGACCTTTGCCCTTTGGGGGTGCTGGATGCGCCTGGAGGTGGATGGAGCACCCGGGGCGACGGTTCCTAGGGACTGGGAGAGCGGGGTTCGTTGCGAGACCCTTCAGCGAGCCACCGCCGCGGGGTGTGGTTGGCCACGGGGCGGCGGCCGGCCCGGCACTGTCGGGCGGAGATGCCGGAGCCCCGGCCCTTGCCGCTTCTGTTGCGAGATCCAGGCTGCGTGGAAGTGCGGTCCGGGTCAGGTGGAGTGTCCGTTTGGCCGATGGGGGATGCGGGTTGATCTGCGGACGTGGGGGCCGAGGGGGGCGGTGCGGATGGTGTTGAGGAGGGTGTGGGTGGTGTTGTCGGGTTCGGTGTCGAGGTCCAGGAGGTGGGTTTCGAGGGTGCGGTAGGTGTGGAGGGCGGCGTCGGGATGGCCGAGGTCGGCTTGCAGTTGCATGGTGCGGCGGTAGAGCTCTTCGGCGTAGGGGTCGTGGCGGAGGGCTTGCTGGAGCAGGGTGAGGGCGTGTTCGGGGTCGTCGGGCCGGTGGAGGTCGGCGAGGCGGGCGAGGGTGTCGGTGATGTCGCGGCGCAGGGTTTCGCGCCAGCGCTCGAGCCATTCGGCGGCGGGCCAGGTGTCGGTGGTGCCGCGGATTTCGGTGATGGCGCGGTGGTAGGCGGCGCGTTGGTCGCGGGGGTCGGCGGTGGTGTGGGCGGTGTGCAGGGCGGCGCGGAAGCGGCGGTAGTCGGTGTCGATGAGGGTGAAGTCCAGGATGTAGCGGTTGCCGTCGCGTTCGAGGAAGCGGGCTTCGGGGCGGCTGGTGGCGGTGCGCAGGGTGGTGCGGAGGTTGGCGGTGACGGTGTAGAGGCTTTTGGCGGCGTTGTCGGCCGGCGCGTCGGGCCAGAGGGCGTCGGTGAGGGTGTCGGTGGTGGCGCCGTCGGGATGCAGTGCGAGGTAGGTGAGCAGTTCCAGGCTTTTGCGGCGCAGGCCTTTGGTGACGGGGTGGCCGCCTGCGGTGAGGGTGAGCGGGCCGAGCAGTGACAGTTGGACCGGTGCCGGGGGTGAGGGTTCTGGCGGCTGGTGGGGGGTGTGTCCGTTGGGTGTGGGGTCGGGGTGGTCTGCGGCCGGTGCGGGCTGGTCGGGTGCTACTTCGGTGGGGTGGGCGTGTGGTTCGGGGTGGCCGTGGGCGGCGGCGAGGGTGGTGAGCATGTCGCGGGCGTCGGTGGTGGTGAGTTGGTAGGCGTGGGCGCCGATGAGGTGGTGGACGGCGGGGCCGTCGGCGGCGATGACCGGGCCGGTGGGGTCGATGGTGCAGGTGCCGCCGTGGGGCCAGCGGCCGAGCAAGACGGCGGTGATGGCCAGGGGGCGGCCGGCGGCCAGGATCGAGGCGGCGCGTTCGGCCTGGCCGGGGTCAGGTGTGGTGGTGACCAGCAGGACGGTGCCGAGCGGCTCGTCGGGGTGGTCGTGCCGGTAGGCGGCCAGGGGCGGGGTGTTGTCGGATTCGGCGGTGTCCAGGAGGCGGGTGCGGTGGAGGAGTTCGGCTTCGAGGTGGTCGAGCGCGGCTGCAGCGTGGTCGGTGATGGTGAGGCCGGGGACATCGAGGGTGTCGAGGCCGGGGCCGAACAGGTGGTCGGCGTCGGGGCGCGGCAGCACGAGCTGGGGCTGGTGGTGGGTGCGGTCGGCCAGCAGGCTGACGATGAGCGCGCGGGCGGTGGCCGCGGCGCCGTCGCCGACCAGGCCGACGCCGTCGGCGGCACCTAGCAGGACGGGGAGTTCGCGGTCACCGTCGGCGGCAATGTTGATCGCTTCGGGGCGGGGTTCGGACTCGGACTCTCCGGGTGGTGTGTCGCTTGCCGGTAGGGCGCGGAAGCGGGGGGCTACGCGCACGTCTGGGGCGCTGTCCGGTTCGTCGGCGTTCGGTTGGTCGGCGGTGGGGTCAGCGTGCCGCAGGTAGGTGTGGCGGACGCGGCGCAGCGGGGGCGGGAGGTCAGGCTCGGGCGATTGGGTGCCGGGGCGCGGCGCGGGGCGGCGGTGCCGGCGGCGGTGCAGCCGCATGAGGGCGATCGCGAGGGCGAGCGCGGTGACCAGCCCGATCCCGATCAGGGTGCCGGACGGCAGGAAGATCGCGACCGGCGAGCGCCGTGCGGGCGAGGACTCGTCGGCAGGCGGTGCGGTGGCGTCGGGCGGCCGAGTTGTCTCGGACGGTTCGGAGGCGCCGGGCAGATCGGGGGAGGCCTGGTCGGTGCTGCTGTGGTGGGGCGGGTGCGGCGGCGCCTGGGTGTCGGGGTGGCTCGGAGCCGACGAGGGCGGCGTGACGGGCGGGGTGGCCGGACTCGATGCGGGTGGGCCCGACGGACGTGGTGACGTTGCCGGTGGGGGAGACGGCGGCGGTTTTGCTGGAGGAGGCGGCGCAGGCTGGTCTGGGACCGTGGCGGGGGTGGGCAGCAGCAGGACCCAGCCGGGCCGGATCAGGTCGGGGTCGGTGAGGGCGCGGCCGTCGGGTTGGGGGCGTCCGTGGTTGAGATGGAAGATGTCGCGCCAGCGTTCGCCATCGTCCAGGTGATGGTCGGCGATGCTCCACAGGGTGTCGCCGTGCCGCACCCGGTGGGTCTGGCACCCGGGCGCCGGGACCGGCGCTGCCGTGCCGGGTCGTGGGGACGGTGTGGCGGGTGCGGTGGATGCATGGGCGGTCAGGGCGCGGTAGCCGTCGGCGGCGACCGCGACCGTCGGGGGCGCGGGAAGGGGCCGGGACGCAGCGGGAAGGAGCGCGACCGCGGAGGCGCCCAGCAAGGTGGCGGCCAGGGCTTGCAGGGGGCCCAAGCCCGGTAGGCGGGGCGCTGTCCGGCCGCGCAGCAGCGCGAGCAGTTCGGTGAGCAGCGCCAGCGCGAACAGCGCCCACAGGCCCCAAGCCAGGCAGGCGACGGTGTTGAGGAGGAACCGGTCGCTCAGCGGTGCGGTCAGCGCGGACCGCGCGGCGGCCGCGGTCGGCATCTTGTGCGGCAGCGGCCAGCCGACGAACGCGGCGAGCGCGGCCGGAGGGGCTGCCAGCGCCGCCAGCGCCGTGAGGAGGGCGGCGGCAGCGCGGGCGAGGCGTCCCAGGGCGTTCACCGAAGTTCCCGGGTGATGCCGTGGGCGGGCCGTGCGGTGCCGGTGGCGTGCACGGTGATGGAGGTCAGGCCGACCAGCGGCAGGATCTGCAGGTGTTGGACGCGGGTGATGGTGACGGTGACGTGCTGTCCGGTGGCGGTGACGGTGCCGGTCGCGCCCGCGCCGGTGAGGTAGGCGCGGGCGGCGGCCTCGGCGCGTCCCGGATCCAGCACGACCTGGCCGCGCTGCCGGTAGGCGGCCAGGTCGATGGCCTGGGCGCCGGCGCGGGCGGCCTCTTGGGCTTGGCCCAGGGCCCGGGCGCGGGCGGCCAGCACCAGTCCGCCGTCCAGCACCAGCCCCGCCACCAGGACCAGCGCCGCGCTCATCACCACCACGAACGCCGAGATGCGTCCGGCGTCGCGGTCGCTGTTGCGGTCGTGGTGGTGAGGTGCGGTCATGGTTGGCTCCGCCACTGGTCGATGGGGGCGGTGAAGGTTCCGCTGACCTGCCGGGAGCCGGGGAGTTGGAGCAGGGTCAGTTGCGCGAGGCTGACCTGGCAGGTGACCGTCACGGTGACCTGCCCGCCGGGGTGGAACTGTCCGGTGTGGGTGGCGATGGCGAGTTGCCGGCAGCTCACGGCTTCGCGGTCGAGGGCGGCGCGGGCCTCGCTGGTGGCGGCGTGCTCGGCGTTGGCGGGGGTGGGTTGGGTGGAGGCGGCGCGGGCGGCCTGGTGGGCGGCGTCGGTGACCTTCTGCTGGGCCGACACCAGCCGTCCGGCGGCGACGATCAGCAGCACGAGGCAGATCAGCAGCGGGGTGAGCAGGGTGAGTTCGGCCGCCACCGAGCCCCGGTCGCGCAGGTCCGGGACGGCGCGTCGGCGGGGGAGCATCGGAGGCGCTCCTTGCAGGTCAGGGGGTGGTGGGGACGGTGTTGGGGCGGAAGCGTTCGACCGGTCCGGCGGCGTGCGCGCGGACCGGCAGGTGCAGGAACGGCAGCGGCACCACGCGCGGTGCGGTGCCGGTGACCTGGACGGTGACGGTGTCGGGGCCGCGGGTGATCTGGATGTGGGCGTCGGCCAGAGTGTGCGGGCCGAGCTGCTGGCGGACGGCCTGGGCGCGGGCCTGGCCGTCGGCGGCGGTCGCGCCGTCCAGGCGCGCGGCCGATAGGGCCTCGGCCGCGGTGGCCTGGGCGACGTGCACGGTGTGGGCCCAGATCCCGAACTGCACCGCCAACAGGATCAGCAGCAGGAGCAGCGGCATCGCCACCGCTGTTTCGGCGGCCACCGACCCGCGTTCACCGCGCCTTGGACCGCATCCCGGGCCGCATCGCCGGCCAGGTCGGCGGGCACGCGCGCGGAACCGGGGTCGGGGAGGGCGGTTCATCCCAGGTCCAGTCCGCCGGCCTTGGCGCGGACCTTGCCGGCGATGAGGGCGACCGCGGCGATGGCCAGGGCGACCAGCAGCGCGGTGACCACGACGGTCTCGGTGGTGTAGCCGCCGTCGCGCGGGCCGGTGCGCAGCCTTCTCCAGCGTTCGCGCAGCAGGTGGGCCGCGGCGGTCAGGATCGTCCATTCGGGCATGCGAGGCACCTTTCTCCTAGAAGGCGGTCAGGACGTGGACGACGGCGGGGTAGCCCAGCAGCAGCAGGAATCCGCCGAACAGCAGCACCAGCGGTAGGGACAGGCGTTCGGTGGCGGCTTGCGCGTCGGCTTCGGCGTCGGCGAGTTGGTGGGCGCGGACGGCGGCGGCTTTGGCGGTGAGCGAGGTGCGGATCTTGGCGCCTTCGGTGCCGGCGAGGGTGACGGTGGCGGCCAGCTCGACCAGTTCGGGGATCTGCAGGCGGCGGCCGAGGTCGGCCAGGCTGGTCCAGGGCGGTCGGCGGGTGAGTTGCGCGGTGTCCAGGGCGCGGCGGAGCTGCTCGAACGACCAGCCGGTGCCGGCGGTGGCGGCGTGGGTGAGGGCCGCTTCTACTCCTGCGCCGCCGGCCAGGCCGATCACCACCAGGTCCAGGAAGGCCGCCAGCGCTTGCCGGAAGGCGGCCCGGCGCTGGTTGGCCTGGTTGCGCAGCGCCAGGTCCGGGACGATGAACCCGGCGGCGGCCAGGGCCAGTGAGGCCCACAGCGGCATCGTCCAGGCCACCGCCAGGCCGCCGGCGGTCAGCAGGAACCACAGTGCGGGCGGCAGCAGCGCCCCGATCAGCGGCGTCGCGGCCTTTTCGGCCAGCAGCCGCTCGGGCGCCCGCCCCAGCACCGCCAGGTCGGCGCGCATCGAGCGGGTCGGCAGGCCCAGCTCCGCCAGGACTGGCGCCAGCGGTCGCCCCAGCCGCGCCGTCCAGCTCCCGTCGGCGTCGGCGGGTGGGGGTGCGGGAAGGGGCGGCGCGGTTGGGGTGAGGCGGGCGAGTTGGGCCGCCAGTGCCGTACGGGGTGGGCGTAGCCCGCGCCAGAGCGCCAGCAGGCCGAGACCGCAGCCCAGCCCGAGCAGCAGCGCGGTCGTCATGTGCGTGCCCTCGGGGTGAGCAGCCGCGGCGGGGCGGGCATGTGGCTCATGCGGTGCAGCCAGGCGAAGGCGGTGGCGAAGCAGGCGCCGATGGCCAGCAGCGCGATCTGTCCCAGCGGGGTGGTGTAGGGGGCCAGGAAGCTGCGGCTCCACACCAGCAGCCCGGCCGTCATCGCGAGGGTGGCGCCGATGATGATCCGCACCGAGGAGCGGGTGCGGGCGCGTCCGGCCGCTATCCGCAGCCGCATCTGCGCCTGGTCGCGGGTGGCGACCGCCAGCCGCCCCAACAGCGGCCCGAGCTCGCCGGTCTCGGCCCGCACCGCCAGGGTCAGCGCGGTCACCACCAGGTCGGCGGTGGCATCGCCGAGAGTGTCGGCGAAGTCGGCCAGGGCGTCGGGCAGCCGCGCCCCGCCCTCCAGGCAGGCGGCCAGCTCGGCGACCGGGACGGCGATCGGCACGGGCGCGACCTGTGCGGTGGCGATGATGGTCTGTTCCAGCCCGGCGGCCGAGGCCAGGGTGTCGCGCAGCGACTCGGTCCAGGACGCGATCGCCTCGATCCGCGCGACGGCAGCTGCATACGCGCGGTCGGGACCCAGCAGCTCGGGCAGCCACCAGCCGGCCGCGGCCGCCAGCAGCGCCGCGACCGGCCAGCGCGTGAACGCCGCCGCCACCACCCCGGCGCCGACCACCGCGACCAGGCGCAGCGGGGAGCGGCGCGGCAGCAGCCCGCGCCCAGGTCGCAGGCGCAGCGTCCGCGGGCGCCGTCGCAGCCCGCCCCAGATGGCCAGCAGGCCGAGCCCGGCGCCGACACCCAGCAGCGCGGCCAGCGCGGTCACGGCGTCCACCAGCCGCGGGTGTCCAGCTCGACCGCCTCCAGCTCCTGCAGGGTCTCGGCGCGGACCGGCACGCCCGGCACGGCGCGGCGGCCGGGGCCGGGGCGGAACACCTCGTTGGCGGTGACGTGCCGGCCGTCGGCGCCGGTGACCTCCAGCACCGACGACACCACCCGCGCGCCATCGGGGGCGGTGTCCAGGTGCACCACGAAATGCACCGCGCCGCCGACCAGCATCGCGGTCGCCTCGATCGGCAGGCGTTCGGCGGCCTGGGCGGCGTAGGTGGCCAGCCGCGCGAACGCGCCGCGGGAGCTGGAGGCGTGCACGGTGGCCATCGACCCGTCGTTGCCCTGCGACATCGCGTTCAGCATCGGCACGACCTCGGCGCCGCGCGCTTCCCCGACGATGACCCGGTCGGGGGACATCCGCAGCGCCCACCGCACCAGCTCGGCCATGCCGATCTCGCCCTCGCCCTCCACGTTGGCCTCGCGGGCCTGCAACGCGACCACATCGGGGTGGGCGTCGATGTCGCGGTCCAGCGCCAGCTCGTAGGCGTCCTCGATGGTGACCAGCCGCTCGGCCGGGCCGATCTCGGCGGCCAGCGCGCGCAACAGCGTCGTCTTGCCGATGGAGGTCCCGCCGCAGATCAGCACGTTCTTGCGGGATCTGACCAGCGCGGCCAAAAACGCCGCCAGGCGCCGGTCCAGGCTGCCCTGCAACTGCAGGTCCCGCAGCGTGACCGTCAGGTAGCGGTGCCGGCGGATCGCCACCGCCGGACGCGCCGACACCGCCATCACCGCAAACAACCGCGACCCGTCGGGCAACTGCACCGACAACCGCGGCACCCCGCGGTCGAAGCGGCGTTCCTCGATGCCGGTGCGGGCAGCGATGGTGCGCAACAACTCGACCAGGTCGGCGTCGGATCGCGCCACCGGTGGGACCTGCGCGCGGGTGCCGTCGGCGTAGCGGACCCACACGTTGTCACAGCCGTTGGCGTTGATGTTCTCGATCGCCTCGTCCTCCAGCAGCGGCTGGAACCCGCCGAGCGCGAACAGGCTGTTGAACACCGCCGTGGCGACCCGCTGCTCGCTGGCCTCATCCAGCGGCGCCTGCCCGCTGCGCAACGCGTGCGCGGCATACCCGTCCAGCACCTCGGTGATCGACCGCTGGCACAGCTCCATCTGCCCCCGCGCATCGGCGCCCGTGCTGCCGGCGGCGGCCAGTCTGGCAGCGACCTGCGAGCGGACCCAGTCCACCAGCGCCGCCTCGGTCCCGTTCACCACCGCCATCAGCCCACCCGCCTCACCACGGCGGCGCGCTGCGGCGCCATCGGCCGCGACGCCAGCCACGCCTTGGGCGGGCTGGCCGCCTCCCGCGCCGCCGCCACCTCACCGCCCGCCCCTGCCGGCGGGTGCGCCGTTGCCTCATCGCCGGTTGGGCCCGCCTCATGCGCGCGGCCGGTGGATGCGGGGCTCGGCTCGTCGGGGTCGAGGAAACCGTCGGAGATCGCCACGCGTTCGGCCAGTGTCCGCGCGGCGCGGCCAGCCGCACCCGCCCAGCCCGCCGCAGCACCGACGGCCCGGAGGCCAGCACTGCGGCGCCGCGCCGATCCTCGGGCAGCTGCGCGATCACCGGAACGTGCAGCGCCGCCTCGACCTCCCGCACCGGGAACGCCCCGGCGCCCACCAGCACCACCCCCGCCTGCCGCGCTGTCCGGGTGACCGCGGTGAACTGCTTGCTCAGGTGCGCCAGCCCCGGCATCTGCGCCCGCGCCATCACCAGCATCGCCGTCGACTGCGCCACCAAACCCAGTGCCGCCGACTCCGGCGTCACCCGCCCGACATCCACCAGCACCACCGGTCGCGGATCACCGGCCAGCGCCGCGATCAGCCCGGAGGCGGCCAGCGCCGCCACCGCCGCGCTCGCCTGCCCCGCACCCACCGGCGCCGGCACCACCGTGACCTCGCCGACCCGCTGCCCGTGCGACCAGAACAGATCCGGGCGCGGCGCCCGACGTGCCGCCGCCGCCAAACCCACCAGGCCCGGTTCGGTGCCCAACTCCCACTGCGCGGCCAGATCACCGCCCGCTGGATCGGCCTCGACCAGCACCACCGGCCGCGTCGGCCAGGTGGCCGCCAACGCCGTCAGCAACGTCGTCACGCCCGGCGAGCCCTTGACCGACCCGATCGTCAACACCGCCACGCCCATCCCACCTCGCCCGCTCAGCCGCCCGCCACCAACACCAAACTCACCGCGCCGGTCGCCGCCACCGCCGCCACCTGCGGGATGTCATCGGCCGGAACCTGCAGCTCCACCACCGCCCCGTCGCCGTCGCGCTGCGGCTCCACCCGCACCACCGTCCCCGTCGTGACCGGCAACGCGGCGGTATCAGCCGGTTTGGCCCCCGGCTGGTCGCCGGCCGGGACCCGAAACGCCCGCACCCGCGCCCCCGCCACCAGATCCGGCGGGAACCGCCCCGCCTTCAACGCCACCCCCAACACGCTCTGCCCGACCGGCGGAAACACCGACCCGGCCACCGCCTCGGGCGACAGCAAGCTCCGCGCCACCAGCGGCACCGCCACCGGCCGACCCACCACCGCCGCAAGCTGCGACCCCGGCACCACCCGCACCCCCGCCGGAACATTCGCCTGCACCACCACAACATCACCCGCGCGCAGCACCGCCCCGGCCGGCAGGGCCCGCACCACCATCACCACCGGCCGCCGATGCCCGGCATCGGCCACCACCACCGCAAACGCCAACCCGCACCCCACCACCAGCAACAACCCCAACAGCACCAGCGACCCATTGCGCCGCGACCGCGCCTTCACCGCCGTATCGCTGCCGCGGCCATCCAGGCCGCGTGTCAGCGATGACGATGTGGTGGACGAGGTGGCCATCGCTCTCACGCTCCCGGTGGGATGTCGAGTCCTTGCGCTTCAGCGACCCGGAACCCGGCAGCCGCCGAAGTGGTCAACGGCGGCAGCGTCCCGGCCTGCCCACCGCCCGCCCACGTGATCGCCCAGGTGATCGTCGCGGTCACCCGGTAGGCCTCACCCGGCTGCCCCGCCGAGGACACCTGGAAGGTGTGCCCGCAGTCCGGCGAGGCCGCTTGCGGATTCCCGCTTTGGCCGTAGGGGGTGCCGGGACCGTGGCACGTCACCGACCCGCCGTCCCCGGTCACCCACGCCACCTGCGCCGGCGTCGCGGTCGCGGTCACACTTTCGCCCGGCACCGAAGCCGTCGCCGTGTAGGGATGCCACACCGACCGATCGATCCACAGCCACGTCGGCAAGTGCACCAACTGCAGCAGGTCCTGCCGCGGCGACGACCGGATCACCGGACTCGGCAACACAAACCGCCCCCGCGCCACCTGCGCCAACACCCCCGGCGCCGGGGGAGCAGCCACCCCGCCGCCCCCGCCCCCAGTCCCGACTTGCTGATTACACGCCCCGTTCCCCGCGATAGACGCCGGATCCGGACACCCACCACCCCCGCCAGTGCCGCCCCCGGTTGGACCGGAGCCGCCCTCGCCTCCGCCGGGATTACGCGGGTCGCCCGCAGGAGAAGGGTGATTGCCTACGGACACGTCGCAACCGGGAGTTCCTCCGTTCCGGCATTGAACGTCGTCTCCTGGTCCGTCAGGAGGCGGAGGGTCCGCTGATGCCGCAGTGGTCAGAACGAGCCCGCTCATCACGCCACCGGCGAGGAGCGTCATGGACTGCTTCAACATGTGCCCCCCTTGTTCACTACGAGGAGGGTGGTCTTCCAGGAGCCGTCGTAGGACGCCAACTCCGCGCGGACGAGCCGCGGACGGGGCGGGGTGGTGTCGATCAGCTTCCCGTTGCGGTCGTAGCGGCGCCACTGGGAACTGTCCATGCAGTCGCGAACCGTCGCCTGCGGAGGCTTCTCAGTGGTCGCCAGCCGCGCGACCGTGGGATGGTTCACCGGTGCCCCTCGGGTGACCACCCCTTCCTTCTTGTAGTTGTAGAGCGCCCGAACAAGCAGATCGCGAGCCCCGGCGGTGGCATACCGAGAAAGATCGGGACTCAGATAGTTCGCGGATCCAGTCGCCTTGGCATAGGTGCTCCACATCTTCTGGTAGGCATCCAGGACTGCCGCTTCAGGCGAAGAACTCCCTGCCGTTGAAAAGGACGTCACCGGCACTGGACTACTCGACACCGCCGACCTAGAAGGCTTTGAGCAAGCGGTAGCAGAAAGAGCGAGTCCGCACGCGGTCAGCGCCAAAGTGCAGAGCAATCGCTGCTGTATCGCCACTCCGCCCTCCTGGTTCTCGTGCTCGTGAGCGGGACGCTGTGCCGTGCGTGGATGCGACCGCGGTGGAGGCCACGACCGACAATCCAGGCGACCACAACGACCCAACGGTGACCTAACAAGCCTGTTCAGCGACCATTCGCTGGTTGCTTCGCCTCCCCGGAGGCCTGCCGGGCGAGCGCTCAGGCGGCGAGCAGCGTCGGTGCGCGTGACATGTGCGGTCACCTTGCTCCTCGGTGCTCTAGATGAGCTGGACTGGTATCGACGTCAGAGGTGCGTCCGATGGTAGAGATAGGCGGTCATCAACTGGTCACGTCTCCCGGCGCGAAGGACCGCTGACAACGACGCCCAATGCGTTGACCGGACCTGGCCACTAGTTCAGCTGCCTGTTCCTCGCGCTGACTGATTGGTTGTCCTATTGCATCAGTGGATGTCAGTAAGGATGGAGGACGGCGGTGGAGTACCGAATCCTTGGCAACTCGCTCGACATCCGCACGGACGCAGGCGAGGCCATCGCGGTCTCGCGGAGGCAGACTCGGCAGCTCCTCTCCGTCCTGGCCCTGCACCCGGATGGACTGGTGAAGACGGACAGGTTGGCGGAGCTGATGTGGGAGCCGGAGGAGGTCAGGAATCCGACCAAGGCGTTACATCAGGCCGTCCTGACCGCCCGCAAGGTCATGCCGAACCGGTGTCTGTCTACCGAGGCCGGCGGCTACAGGCTCCACCTCGCGAAGGACGACTACCTGGACCTTCGCGACTTCGAACAACTGACTGAACAAGCTGGACGGAAGCGCCGCCACGACCTGCGCGGGATCGTCGTCAGCCTCGAACGGGCCTTGGCCCTTTGGGGCAGCCTGCCTTTGGGCGACCTCCCGATGACGTCCGCCATGGAGACTCTCGAACAGGGGCTGCTGGAGCGCCGCCGTCAAACCCGAGTACTCCTCGCCGAGGCTCTACTAGAGCTGGGGGAGCACCATCGGCTTATCCCCAAGCTGCGTTTGTGGTTGGCTGAGGACGGTTACGACGAGCAGTTGCGCGGCATGCTCATGCTCACGCTCTACCGCGCTGACCACAAGGCCGAAGCGCTTCAGGTCCATGGAGAGGCCGTCGAGCTGATGGGCGACCAGAGTCTCCTTGGACCTGCCCTCCGCCGACTCGCCGGCCAGATCGCATGCAACGATCCTTCGCTGGCTTGGGCGCCGACCGTTCATTGCCTGGGCGCCGACGTGCGGCACGACCGCCCGAGCCCGACGTGGACAGCAACCCTCACGACAAGGCATGAGGAGCTCACGACGATGCCCGCACTGCCCGAGGAACACATCAAATCGCCGAATATCGCGCGGATGTACGACTACGTGCTCGGCGGTAAGAACTACTACGAGGTCGACCGGGCGCACGCCGAGGCGGTGTTGGAGGCCATGCCGGGCGTCGGCGAGAGCATGCGGCAGAACCGCAGGTTCTTGATCGACGCGGTCCGGCACATGAGCCGCAGCGGCGTCCGCCAGTTCCTCGACATCGGATGCGGGCTGCCGACGATGAACAACACCCACACCGTCGCCCAAGCCGAGCATCCGGACGCCCGCGTCGCGTACATCGACCACGACCCGGTCGTGATCGCCCACGGTCGTGCCCTGCTCGCCGCCGGGGAGCAGACCGCGATGGTGCAAGGGGACCTGAACGACCCGGCCGCGATCCTGGACGACCCGGACGTCCGACGCCTGCTCGACTTCAGCGAACCGATCGGCATCCTGCTGGTCGCGATCGTGCACTTCATCCCGGACGCCGCCGAACCACTCGGCCTCGTCCAGACGCTCCGTGATGCTGTTGCCCCAGGCTCGTACCTGGCACTGTCGCACGCCTCGCGGAACAACTCCTACATCGACGCCGGGCTGCGGGAGTACAACTCGGCGAGCACGACCCAGATCTACCCACGAGATCTGCCGGAGATCAGGGCGTTCTTCGGAGATTGGGAGCTGATCGTCCCTGGGCTCGTGGCCGTTGAGAACTGGACACCGGACGCGACGCCTCTCCGTGAGCAGGCAGAGGTGTTCATGGCGGCCGGTCTGGGGCGGAACCGATGAGGCGCTCAGCGCCGGGCGCGGCAGCGGAGAAATAATGGACTTTCGAATCCTCGGTCGCCGATTCGAAGCTCGTACCGACGACGGCGACATGCTCCAACTGTCACGCCCTCAAGTGCGCCAACTGCTCAGCCTTCTCGCGCTGGAGGAGGGACAGGCCGTCACGGCGACAACACTCATCCTCCACATGTGGGACGAGGACGGCGCCAACCTCGTTGGCTCCCTCAAACAGATCGTCTACATGGCCCGCCAGGACTTACCCCCAGGACGGCTCCTGACCGAGCTGAACGGATACCGCCTCCGTCTGGACGCCGACGACCGGCTCGACCTCACCGAGTTCCGCAGACTCGTCGAGCACGGCCGGGCAACCCGCGACTCCGCGCCGGCCGAGGCCATCGTCGCCTACCAGCGGGCGATCGATCTGGGGGGCGACGAGCCGCCGGGCGACCTCCCGGAGTCGACGTCCTTCAAGGTGGTTCGAAGAACGTTGATGTCCGAGCTGCGGTCAGCTCGTGAAGAACTCGCGGAAGTGCACCTGGCGAGAGGGCACCATCGGCAGATGATTGCGCGATTGCGGCGCTGGCTGGCCGAAGACCCGCTCAATGAGCACCTTCGCGGGCTTCTGATGCTGGCACTGTATCGCGCGGGGCGCGCCGATGAGGCCCTTCAAGAGTATGAAGCGGCAGTAGCCGCCTGGGGAGATGGTCTCCAGCCCGGCCCATGGCTGCAGCAACTGAGAGACCAGATCTGTCGCAACGATCCGGCACTGACCCGTCCGAAGCCGTGGGAACTTCCGGAGTCCGAGAGGCTTCCAGGCAATGTGGTCGACACCAAGACGCCTTCGTCGGCCCGGATCTACGACTACTTCCTAGGCGGGAAGGACAACTACGCCGCCGACCGCGCAGCGGCAGAAGAGATCCTGAGAAGCATCCCCGAGTCTTCCGCCGCAGCCCGCGCGAACCGTGGCTTCTTGACTCGCGCGGTGCGGTTCCTGGTCCGCGAGGCCGGGATCAGTCAGTTCCTCGATATCGGCGCCGGCCTGCCCACGCAGGGGAACGTGCACGAGATCGCACAAGGGGAGGCCGCCGAGGCGCGGGTCGTGTACGTGGACAACGACCCGGTCGTCCTCGCTCACGGACGTGCCCTTCTGGAGACCAACCCGCGCGTGGCGGTGCTGCACGGAGACCTCCGCTGCCCGGAGGAGATCCTCGCCGATGCCCGACTGCGCGAGCTGATCGATTTCAGCGAGCCGCTCGGACTGCTGCTGGTGGGCGTCCTGCATTTCGTCGGCGACGGCGACCAGCCTTATGAGCACGTGAGGCACCTCATCGACGTGCTGGCTCCGGGAAGCCATGCGGTGATCTCCCACGGCTACAAGGGAGGCCTGAAACCCGAGGTCAACGAGGCGGCGCAACGCGTCTACCGCCGCTCGACCCTGGCGATCCATTCCCGCGATCCTGGGGAGGTCGCGGAGTTCTTCCGCGGCCTGGACGTCCTGCCTCCGGGCATCGTCTGGGTGACCGAGTGGCGTCCGAACCCCGCCGACCACCTTCCTGACCCCACTCACGCACGCTTCATCGGGGGCGTGGCACGCCGTCCCTGACGCCCGTCAGCAGCGAGTTACGGCGACCGGGAGCGCGGCGAACCCGCTGACGTTGGGGGAGTGGATGCGCCGTGCGGAGTCTTGGTGGATATCGAGATCGCTGATGCGTGTGGTGAGCTCCTCCAAGGCCACCCGTGCCTCCAGCCGGGCCAGGTTGGCTCCGATGCAGTAGTGTCGCCCGACTCCGAAGCTGATCTTGGAGCTGGTGTCGCGGTCGAGGTCGAAGCGGTCTGGGTGGGGGAAGACATCGGGGTCGCGGTTGGCCGAGCCGATCAGCAACAGCAGCCGTGCGCCGGCGGGGATGGTGACGCCGTGCACAGCGACGTCTTCCCGCACGGTGCGGGCGTTCCCCAGCGACGGAGAGTTGAACCGGAGCGTCTCCTCGATCCAGTCCGGAATGCGCGCAAAGGCATCGGCGGGCTTGTCCAGATGGCGCCAAGCGCAGTGGCAGGCGTTGCCGATGAGATTGGTGGTGGTCTCGTTTCCGGCGGCGACCAGGATGAACAGGATCCCGACGATCTCGGCATCGGAGAGACGATCATCGCCGTCGGCGACCTCCAGCAGTGCCGAGGCCAGGTCGTCACGGCGCTTCCGCCTCCGCTCGGCCACCAATTCCCCGAAGTAGCGTCGCAGCGCGGCGAGCGCCTCCACTCCCGCGGCCGGGACGTCCTTGATGCCTTCCTCCCGATGAACGATGAGGTCGGCCAGCCGTCGCAACTCAGCCCGGTCGCTGGCGGGCACTCCGGCCAGCTCGCTGATCACATCCATCGGGACCAGGACGGCGTAGTCGGCGATCAGGTCGAACCGTCCTCCATCGGCCAGCGCGTGCTCCAAGTGGCCGCGGGCGATCGCGCGCACCTGCTCTTCGAGTTGGGTCACACGGCGTGGGGTGAAGCCCTGCGCCACCAACCCTCGAATGCGGGTGTGGTGCGGTGGGTCCATCGCCAGAAACGAGGCGAACCGGTGCGCCTGCGGACCCCACATCGCGGCTTCGAGCAGGATGCCGTTGGCGTTGGAGAATCGCGTGTGATCCCGGAACGCGGAGGCGACGTCGGCGTGCCGGGACAGCGCCCAGAAGTCCTCGTCCTCGTTCCGGAAGACCGGTGCATGCGTGCGGAGCTGCGCGTAGGTCGGATAGGGGTCGGCGTGGATCCGGTAGTCGTAAAGACTGAAGCTCACCACCACTGGGCCTCCAGAGCGATCACGGCATCGCCCTGAGCATCGCCCTCTCGGCCGCCCCTGACCAGACCTGGCGGACCAGACTCCCAACCCGCCTGCGCACCGGGCAATGACTGAGTTCGCCGGAGTGGATCTGCGAACGGGAGTCACCCTGGGACTAGCGCAATGAAGCCAGGAACTGTCCGAGCTCGGCCGGTGTAAGAACGAGCCTCGGGCCGTCGGCGTTCTTGGAGTCCCGGATGCCAAGGTTGCGTGCCAGTTTCGCAACCTCGACGCAATCGCTCTGGCTGCCACCGGTCCCGCTGTAGGTGGACTTGCGCCACACGAGAGTCATGCAAGGTCCTCCAAGAGCTGCCTGATCAGGGCGATCGATGCGCGCACGGGGAGTGCAACGTCTCCGATGCGGTCGAACCGTGCTCGGTATGAGCGTACATCTGTTGCGTCCTGGACAAGGCGCCCTTCTCCGGCGGCTTCGATGTAGGCGGAGTCGGCTCCGTCCACTGTCATGATCTTGAAGGATCCATCCCGTCCCATGTGCTCGCCCGCACTCTGCGGAGCGACCCTGACGGAGATGTTGGGCTGTTCTGCCAGCTCCAGCAGCCGGACGAGCTGGGCGCGCATGACTTCGGAGGATCCGATCTTCGCCGTGATGACGTTCTCATCCAGAATGACCCACATGCTTGGGGCGCCCGGTCATGCCAGGCGTTCCTGGCGCTTCATCCGGGAGGCGACCTCCGCGTCGATGTTCTCCAGGCCCGCTGACCGGACGAGCGCACGCGCGTACTCCTCGGTCTGGAAGAGTCCTGGAATCCAGGCGTACTCCCAGATGCGCAGCTCGGAGGCCTTGGACTCCAGGATGAGGTGCGTGGCGAACCACTCGCGGTCGTGGCCCTCTTTGGCGAAGCGCACGAGATTCGTGAACAGCCAGTTGGTGTGCCACGCAATATCGATCTTGATGGCGTGGTCTTCCTGGAGCTTCAGGCTGCCCGACTCGTATCGCGAAACAGTCGAACGGTTGACCCCGATCAAGCGGCCGAGCGCCTCCCCGCTCAGTCCCCGCTCCTTGCGGTGTCTTCGCAGTTGAACGGCGATCAGGTCCCACAGTGAACCTGTGATCTGCGGTGATTCGTCCGGCGGCGGAGCCATCACGGCGGCCCTCCAATTTGTTGCGTCTGTTGCGCGAACGTAGCGAGAGTAACTCCAGAAGGCGCATCGTGGAGGACACATTCACCCATCCAAGTCCGAGGGCGTCGTGATCTCCAAACGGCCAGAGAAGGGCCGTCAGACCTCGGAACCGACTCTCGGCAATCTGATGCCTGCCGAGTCACCTGACCTTCCGGAGACACGATGCCAGCGGTCCGGATATCGAAAGAAAGATCATGAATGCTCTGGAGGAGCTCACGGCTCAGTACCCGAATTGGGAGATCTTCAGCTCGCGGAACGGGACCCTGAACGTCGCCAGTCGGTGTGGGCAGTTGACCGATCGCGAACTGTTTCGCGGACTGCACATGTCGATCATTCGGGAGTCGGTCGACGGCCTGCGGGAGGCGCTTGCCGAGGAAGCGTTGGCCGAGGCGCGGATCCGGCGGCCGATGTGAACGGCGACGATGACCGGCTGGTGGAGGACCTCTACAACCGTGCGGTGGTGCGGGTCTACAGCGGCTGGGCGAGCAGCAGCGCGACCTGGATGCCGGCGCGGGAGCGCTCCTTGGCGGGGGAGCGGGTACGGCAGGCCCGCGCCAAGCTCGACGTGCTCGCTGCCACCGCCCCAAGGGCCCCGGAGCCCGAGCCGCCGACCCGCCCCGACGGCCCCGTGCGCTGGAACGCCGACGACTGACCCAACCCTTCGTATCGAGGACGGCCTGTAGGAGGGCATGTGCATCGCAGGAAGGCACGGCGCCGAGCTCAGCCTCAGCATCGGCGCAAGGACGTGCGGCGACTGCCGCCGGAGGCTGAGGCCGAGGCGCCGGCTGGTCTGCACCACGCTGAACCGCAGACCGGCGATCGAACCGATTCGGAGCAGGCGCGCCGCGCGGCCAACGTCGCGTCCGTCCTGTTGAGCAGCCATCCGCACCCCTGTCTGCAGGAGGGATGCGCCCGCGCCGGGGTCTTGTGGATCACGCTGCTGGATGCGCGGACGCGTGCGTCGTCGTCGGCGGGGTGCTGTCTGCGGCATTGGGCGTTGGTGAGGCTGCTGCTGGAGCGCGGCGGGTTCACCCTCCACCTTGACCAGCGGGTGCGGGCGCTGCTGGCGTCGGTGAACTAGGAGGGGCCGGGCGTGGATCTCATCGACACCCAGCTGGACGCCCTGACCGAGCACCTGGCGGCGATGAGCGAGGCCGTCTACACCCATGGGGAGGAGTTGCGGACCGATCCGCGACGGATGGGTGAGCTGGTCGGCAAACTGGAGGAGACGTCCAAGGCCATGCACGAGCTGGTGCAGGCGTTCGGCGGGATCTCCCTGACGATGGGTGATGAGCAGGCCCGCCGCCATGTCCAGGAACACCTGGAGACCGCCGGGCAGGCGCTGCAGATGGCCCGCCACGCCACCCACATCGCCATCCACTTCCTGGCAACCGCCGCCCACGAGTTCGCCCGAGCCGCCGACCACCCATGACGGTTTCGGGCGTCACGCGGCCTGCCCCGGTCGGCCGCATCCTCGACCGGGCAGTGCGTATCTAGCTGAGGAATGCCGACATCCTCACCGGGCCAACCCGTGTCCGGACGCCGCGGCCGCACCGCCAACACCCGCGACGCCCTGCCGGACCGCCGCAACGGCCAGGACAGCAGAAGACAACGGTCCCCGGCGCCCACGGCCCGCGCAGCCCGGCCCAACAGCCGATTTCACAGGGAGCCCGAACATGCCCCGACTCGGCGATATCCCGCTCGCTACTGGACAGCGCTGATGAGCCCGCCCACAGCCGCCGGAGGCGACCGGGCGACCGAGGCATGTCCTCTGCCGGCATGCCGCCGTGGACCGGAACTGGGCCAACTGTTCGGCCACCACAGGCAGGGGCACGTCCTGGTCTCCCAGCTCAGTACCGACCGGCCCGGACAACCCGGGATCACCACCCTGCAGAGCCTGGCGGCCAAAACCGATCTGCAACTGCTGCGCCGCTCCGGTATCGGGCCCCATGCACTGGCGGCCATCCGCCGGTACCTGCCCGCCCCCGCCCCCGGCCCAGGTGGCGAGCCGTGGACTCCCGAACATGCCGTCGACCTGTATCGGCGCGGCGCCAGCGTCGGGCAGATCGCCCGCGGCTGCGGACTGTCGACCGGCACCATCGGCACGATCTTGAGCATCGCCGGGATCCGCCGCGCCGCGCCTCCGCAGCACCGCGGGATCGACACTCGGCAGGTGGTGGAGCTGTACCGGCAGCTGCACAGCACCCGCGCCGTCGCGGGACGGCTGGGCTGCACCCAGCACACCGTCTTGTACCACCTGAAGAAGGCCAACGTCGCGCGTCCGTCGGTCACCAACGCCCCGCCGGTGGACTCCTTCGACCGGGTCGTCGCCGCCTGCCGCGCCCACCCCGACCTGCCCTACTGGCAGATCGGCCAGCTCCTGAACCTGTCGGAATCCAGCATCGCCGGCCACACCCAACAAGCCATCGCCAAGGGCGTCCTACCCAGCCGCCAACCAGGCCGCAAACCCGACCAGTCCGCCACCACCACCTCCCCACCCCAGCAGCTGCCGATCCAGCCGCCCCATCCCTGACGCAAAAGATCCCCTCACTGCGGGGGGCTGACCACGGCGCTGCCGCGAAACAGATGCCCGCGCGGGCTCTGCCCTCCGAACGCGTTTCCTGTCCTCATCCCCGATCGCGAAGTGAGTGCCGTGCCATGACCAGAGCCGACGACGCCCGGAACCGTGTGCCGCACCTGGCCAGCGGGGTCTCGGTGCCGGGTCCTGCCGACGGGAGAGAGGCGAAGGCGGCCCGTGCTCGGCCATGCCCGGCGTGCCGGGAAGCCGATCCGACCGTGCTTGACTCCCCGGTGCAGCAGCTGCTCGGCGCCGAGCACAGCCGGATCATCGCCGCGTCGCGACGGTGCGTGGCCGTGCCCGCCTTCGACGGCCTGACTCCCGGGCACCTGGTGGTCCTGCCTCGCCGACACGTGCCGTCGCTGTGCCGGCTGTCGGCGGGGGAGCTGGCCGAGCTGCAGGACCTGGCCGAACGTGTCCGGGGCCGGCTGCGGAGAACCTACGAGATGCCGGTCATCGCATTGGCCAAGGCCGACCCTGGCGTCACCCACGCCCGGGTCCACCTGGTCCCCACCCTGGCCGGCCTCGTCGACTGGCTGGCGTCACGGCAGCCCCGGTGCTGGCAGATCACCTCACTGACCGGACTGCCCTACCGCCTGCCCGCCTTCGTGCTGGTCGGCACCGACGCCGGACCATGGTGGCTGCATCACGGCGGCACCGATCACCAGGCCGGCCGGACGCTGCAGATCCGGCAGCTACTCACCGAACTGGACAACTGCCTCACCCAACCTGCTCCCGACGCCGACCCCCAGACCTGGCAGCACCACCGCCAACGCACCGCTCAGGAAACCGTCGCCGACCTCGACCGCGACGCCCGCTACACCGCCGGGGACGACCGCCCCCTCGAACCAGCCGACAGCAAGGCAGGCCACCAGTGATCGACATTTTGACTCAGCTGCCTTCTTGGCGGCGAGATGCACCGGCTTATGGGCTCCAACAACGCCGCAGCCAGTGCCCCGAGTGACCTTCATTGCTGGACACGGCAGCAACATCACACGTACCGCTCCCGAATGATGGTCAACCCGGCCCCGTGACGCAGACTGGATATGGAGCCAACACACAAGCCCTGAACAGGACTTGCGGAGCGCCCAGCGCGCTCAAGTTGTGGACATCCGGCGACAGGGCGAGGGTCAACTTCTAGTCGGCGTTTTTGGACCGGCTGCGGGTGTCCGACTCGGCAGCGGGCACTCTGGCAGCTGGCGCAGCTCGAACTTGACGTCGGCACCGAATGGCTCGTGTCCAACGAAGCGAAAGCAAGAAATTGCTCCCCCGCCAACACCGGCCTTGGCATTCTTAGATATATACTCAGCCTCAATCGTGATACCGGTCGGAAGCGGCCGGTAGTTCAACAGCATGCCTCGCCCTGCGCGAACGGCATAGTCTGCCTCTTGCTCACTAAGACCGCCGTCAGCGGCTGCGTCGGCGAGTTGCCGCCGTGTCTGCTCCGCATGATTCAGATTGTCTTTGACGGCCTCTTCGCGCCCCTGGTCAAGTTGATGAGGCAGGACGAAAGCGAAGTAGGCGAACACTCCTATGATCAGTGCGATCACGAGAAGGAGAATGCCGAGCATCCATCCCCCGCAGCCTTCGTGAGATGGATGCTCGACACTTCTCATGCGATCAGGACCCTTGATAGTTGATGCTCTTGAGGAATGCGGTGATCAGTTCCGCATAGCCGGTGGTTCCAGCATCCTTGGGATGGAAGGACTCCCGGCTGAAGCAGAAAGTGCTATTGGAAATACAGAACTGAGTGCTGCGGTCGCCGCTATGGAAGTCACCGTCTCCATTGGGGCCATTGACGAACTTGTTGATCCACTCCGGATCGTCGCAACCGGAATGCCCAGTGAACTTGTCCACGACATTCCCAACGTAGGCGATCTTCATGGAACCCGAAAGCTCCTTGACGAGTTCACCCTGCTTGCCGTCGCCGTACCTGACGAGATCGCCGAGGGCTTGGGTCTCAGTGAGGTCGAAGTACAGCGAGCCGGAGCATTTCACCGTGCGGCTCAGTAGCTCAGGATAGCCCACGAGCACGATCTGCGCGTTCGGTGCATTCTTGTGGATCTTCGTCAATGTGGTCCGTAGTGCGCCAACCGCTGTGTCCACCTTGGGCTTGTACTTATCCAGAAGCCCGTCTGCGCAGTTCCCGAGGCCTCCGCAGTCGTTCATCGCGTCGATAAAGATGTTGTCGTCGTTGCCGCTGATGGTGAGTGTCACGAGCGTTGTGTCGTCGTTGAGCACTCCCGAGTCAGACTGGGACACTTCTCGGAACTGTCCTTCCCCCTTCTCGTAGACGCTGGGATTATCCCACGATTCAGGACGCCAATCGCTGACGTCGACGTTCCAGGCTCCCGAGCAGGCGACAAAGCCCAGTTCGGCATTAGGGTCCCAGTTATCTACCAGCGCGCCAAGCGTGTTGCTGGTGCCGGGCAGTGTCATCTTCCGGCTCCAGGCGTTGGTGCTGCGTCGGCATGCATTCCACTGGGGAGTGCCATGGTTGGTATCGGTTTCGTGATAATACGATCCCGCTCCTTCTCCGGAGGAGAAGGAGTCGCCGAGCGCGGCGACGATGTGCTTCGGCTTTGCAGGGAGCTTCTGGAACGCAATCGCATCGTAGGCGATGTCGTCCTCACCGTACCCGTCAAGCGTCTCATTGCTCAGGCGGACTTGAGGTGTTCCCGCGAACTTGTAGACGCCGATGGACACCCAGGAATTCTGCCCGCGCGCTTGGTTGATATACCGGAAGTGCTTGCTGTCCCAGCCCGTCCCGAGGTTGACCTCGTACTTGGCCTGCTGCGTCTGCGCGCCGTGGTCGGGAAGGTGGACCAGCACGCGGCTCCAGCCATTGATGGACTGGCCGAGGGTCCAGGTGCCGGAGAAGTTGAGTTTGTTGCCGAGTGTGCGGGTATGGCCGAACCAGAAGTGCCCGCTGTAGCCTCCGCCGAGCTGATGGAGGTCGATCTTCCCAGGGTAGGTGCCAGGCATCGCTGGGTCTTCAGCGAAATTGAAGTTGAAACTGCCGGCGCTGCTGCTTGTACCGCATTGGTAGATCGGAGTTCCATTGGGGATGTCATCGACTACGAGCGCGCCGGAAGGAAGCCCCTTGGCCTTGTCGCACTGAGGAGGGAAGTGCGTACCGTCCGGCTGCTCGGGATACTTGTCCTCGAACCGGTTGAGTTCGTGACCGCAGGTGTTGCTGCAGTCGGATTTCCAGGTGGTTGACTGGTGGATGTAGCAGTGCAGGTCGTAGAGTCCGTTCGCCGGGTTTTTGTGCGCGCACGGTCCTGCTGGCTGACCGATCACATCAGGGTCGTTGGGGACGTAGGCGGCGCCGGGCTCGCAGTCGTTGGAGCTGTTGCAGAAGGTGTCCGGCTTGGGAGTTGCGGCGTCACGGTTGGAGTCGGTAGTCCACCACGCCGGGCGGAATCCTGGCCCGTCAGGGGTGGATATCGAGTAGGAGGCGAATCCGATGATCTTCTCTGGGTAGGGCCAGTTCTGCGGCTTGGCTGCATCGGCCCAACTGTTGTGGTAGAGGAATGGCAGCCGCTCCGGGTAGCGAGGATTTGCCGGGTTGTTGAACCATCCGAGGCCCCAGGCCCCGTTGTTCTTGGCGGTGTCGGCCTGCGGATAAAAGCCGCTGTTGTATGCCCAGGTGGCGAAGAACCAGTTCTCGATCCGGTTCGGATCGCCATCGTTCAACTTCAGCCCGAGGCTGTCGATCTGGAGCCATTTGTCCTGCACTAGCTGTAGTCCTGCGGCGATACTCGTCGCATAATCCAAAGCAACGGCCTTCTGGGCATTTTCGGTGAGGACTGCTTTCCCGTCGCTGTGCTCGGGTTTCCGCATGCCGTCGGTGAGCTGCGAGATGCCGTAGCCGCAGTCGGCCTTGTCCCAGTGGATGACCCAGTCTTTGAACGCGCCCGTCTTGTCGTCGCGCTGCAACCCGTAGATGCTACCGGTCAACGGGTTGGCGTATTCACCAGACAATGCGTGCCCTGATGCCTGCCAAAGGTTGGATTCTTGGGAAAGGATGCCCAAAAGGATTTGCGCGGGCACGTGCACGTCCGTGCGGGCAGGGAACATCCCTTGGGGCGAGAAGGCTGGCAGCCCGAAGCCCCGGTAATTGTCGGGTCGGGAGGGCGTCAGCTTGCCCAGGACTGCCATGTCCACGGCCCACTCAACTTGCCGCGGCGTCGGCTGATAGGCCATCGCACGCACGTCGTTGCGGGAGACCGAGCACCAACCGTCGGTGTCGCGGGGATCGGTGGGCGAACCGGCCGCAGAGGCGCGGATGCGGCTGCCGCTGGTGCCACCGCTCTGGGCTCCGTACACGCGGACCGGCGCCTGCCCCTGGGAGTACTTGGGAGCCAGCCGGGCCTGGGGATCCACACCGAACGAGACGCTCTTGCCGGTGCCGGTAGCCACCGCGGAGATGTCGACTCGCTGCGGCGTGCGCGGATCGGAGGCAGGCGCGGCATTCTTAGCGAAGGGGTTGCCCTTTGTCGCCACGGACGTGAGCGCCAGGCCGCCCTCGGTTGAGAGTTCAGCGGAGGCCGGGGAGTTCACCCGGGTGATCCCCGCAGGGAGGCGGCCGACCTTGCTGGGTGCCCCAGTGATGAAGACCCGGCCCCCGCTTCCCTGATCGAGGCCGAGTTGCCCGGCTGTACCCTCGGCCAGCACGTTGGTCTTGCTTCCGAGGGTGCGCAGTACTCGCGCGCCGCCACCTTGGCGGACCAGGTACGAAACCCCGCCCTCGCGGTCGACTCGCAGCAGGGCCGGAACGCTTGTGGCCGCGGCTACACGCCGCATGTGCCCCTTGGCAGTGATCTTGACCAGGCGGTACCCCTCGGCGGCCGCGATCCCGTCCGGCGTGGGAACCGCAGAGGTGATCTGACCGCCCAACTGGAGGCCTGCGCCGATCTCGCCGGTGTCAGTATCGACCTTGACGAGGCGCGTCTTGCCGAGGTCCTCATCGCCTTCCTGCGTGAGGACCGCTTGTTCTCCGGTGCCGCAGCCGGGGTTGAAGTAGGCCAGGCTGGCGGTGATCGGAAGTTTGCGGACCGCGCCGTTTCGCAGGTCGACGATCGCGGTGAAGCCGCCGCGTCGGGCGAACTCGGCGGTGTTGGTGAAAGAGCGAGGGGCGTAAACCACCATCGCGTGCTTCCCCGATGCGGTCAGGCAGGCGTTGCCGATCCACTGATCGGTCTGCAGCCCGGGGACCTTCAGGGTCGCGGCGGTTCGCCAGGTGTACCCGGTCTTGGCCTCTGCGAGTAGGAGGTGGAAGCCCGTCGCGTCGCCGATCGTGGTCCAGGCTCGGTCAGTCGACTGCTGCCAGGTTGACCCAAGCAGCGCCGTGCGCTGACTCGGCTGGACCGCGGGTGATTCAGGTACCGCGGGCTTGCCGTCTGCGGTTTGCGGGCGAGTTGGCGGGGGGGAGGGATTGGGGCTGGCCCCTGCGGGCATCGCGCTGCTCGCTACCAGTGCGAGCGCCGAAACCAACATCAGGGACCGCATTGCTCTTCGGTGCTGATAGATCCTCAACCGACACTCCTGAGGCTCGGGGGGCGGTGCGGGTCATCGTGATCATTGGGGGCGCGCACTTGCCCAGCAAGGTGAACTAGGTCACAGCAGAAGGGGACGGCATGCATGCAGGTTCGCCGGTAAGACCTGCTGGAGCGGCTGGTGCCCGGTTTCGGGAGCTCTACCTCAACAGTCAGAATGACCGGTACCGGACACAAGGGTTATGGAGCGCCCGATGCCGCATGTTTTCAGTCGTCATTCGGCCACCCGCAGGGTGATTTGAACGCGCCTCTTGCGGCGAGCCCGGGCGGTGAGCACGAAGAGGCAGCGAACAGAGGAAGTGGGCAGCGAGCCGATCGTGCGCCCGGTCTTTCGCCGAGCCGGACTGGGCCATGAGGTGTCTCGACATCCGCAGCGGGGCGGCGGTGGCGTGATGCCGCGCTCCTCCCAGTCAGCCGCTGCCGGTCGCTCGGGCTGCAGCGCTGGCCGGCTCAGGACTTGGCAGGGGCGGAAGCCCGGAGCACCCGGGCGGGAACGGCGTGTGGGCACAGCACACGGTGGCCTGAACGCTTCGACTGTCCGGATCGCGACCCGCCACTTGCGTGCCCTACGGACGTCGGACATCGCCGAAGCCGACTGTCCCTGGTCGCCGGCTGACCTGACCTGGGCAGGTCAGACCGGCTTCGTTCCGGCCGGGGCGGCGACCGCCTGTCCCCTTCCGGCGCGGTGAGGACGCGGACGCCCTGCCCGCCCGGCGGCCGCGATGCTCCGCTTGAGCGTCCGACATTCGCAGGGACGCACCGAGGCTTCAACGCGTCCTCCTGCACGCGCACGGAGCCACCTCAAGGTGATGCCCACCTGCCTTGACGGAACCGATGGCGGGACAGCTCCTCGAAGCGGCAAGCCCCGGTTCCCTCCTCCACCCCTTGACGTGAGCACAGTCGGCGACCGGGGGCCCCGTAATCGGCCGGATGTGGACACTGCACTTTATTGACCCAGCATCCTTACCGATGATCACCTAACGCTGATCTTCAGCTCCCTCCTCCGGTCGGCTTGTCTGCCCTCTCCCGCTGAAACAGACAGGCCACCGGCACGCCGCGAACGTCGCCAAACTTACGGAGTGTCATGCGCAGAACCGTCCTGAGGGCTGTAGTCGTCGCCTTCATCGGCACAGGAGTCGCAGCCACCGCTGCTACCGCCGCCTCGGCCGAGACCTACCTGAACAAGTCGAGCGATACCAACTCGCACTGGGGCTACATCGGCGTTTATGCCGACCCGGTCTACAATGGTGCCTCAGTGCAGACCGGTTTCGACCCTCAGGGGGGCTACAACACACACGCTAATTGGGGCAAGGCGCAAGGATCGTACGGCCTCTACATCTACCCGTGGTCCAACACCAATTATACGATGGAGGACCACGGCTGGGGCGGCTCGGGTGCCAAGGTCGACGCCTGGCAGAGAGTCGACCAGGCCAATGTGCAATGGCGGACCTACTCCCTTGGCGGCAGTTATTTCGCCTTCAAATCCGCCCGCACCGATGTAAGCTTGTGCATCGACAACCCCGGTCAAGCCGCCACGGATAAGCAGCAGCAGATGTATACCTGCAATGGTTCAGCCGCACAAGCCTTCTCGTGACCGTTCCGCAAAGTTGTGACCAGTGTGGCCCTTTTCGATCGCGATAAGGGCCGCACTGAGACTGTGGTAGTTGACAAGAAAGAACAAATGGTTAGCAAGCTTCGGACCGCTCCCGCTGCAGCGGTGATAGTCGCAGTGACCGTACTGGTGCCGTCGTGCAGCCTGCTGCCAGGCGCCAGCAAGGGCGATGATGCGCGGGAGCCCGACCTAGGTGCGGTACAAAAGCTCGACGGACGCCAAATCCACTTCCCACTCGACGCATACACCCTGTCGGATGACGACCTGATCACGGTACAGCGCGGCCGCCTTGCTGCCGCGCAGGCCTGCATCCGGAAGTTTCTAGGGAATGTGTACCTGTCGGATCTCGGACCGCAGGTGCCCGCGCGTACCAGCAATCGCTACATCAAATACCTGGACCCGGCGCTGGTGTCCACTCTTGGATACCACGATCTGATTGACGTGCAAGAGACGCGCAAAGGCAAATCCAGGCCAGTGCCTGAATCTTATCGGCAGAAGGCGATCGACGCCTTGTTCGGCAATGCCCGCAGCATAAACGGCATCCCGGTTCCCAAGGGCGGCTGCGATGCCGAGTCCGAACAGCAGATCACCAAGGGCGTCACAAAGAAATTGGACACCCGCCTTCTCGCGTTTCAGGCGACCCAACGGACCGAGACTGACTCCCGGTTCGTTGCAGTGCTCGGCAAATGGAGCAACTGCATGAAGAAGGAAGGGTTCAACTACAAGGGCCCCAGGGAAGCGATGGTCGACCCCCGCTGGGTACAGATCGGCGCCGACGGCATCAACCGCCGACCGGCCACGCGAGCGGAGATCGCCGTTGCGAAGGCCGACGCCGGATGCCGGGCGGAAGTCAACCTGTACGGGGTATGGGTAGCGGTGGAGTCGGCCTATCAGAAGCGGATAATTGCCAAGATGGAGCCGCAGCTGGTGGAGGCCAAAAAGAACGATCAGACATTGCTCAGCAACGCCCGCGCCGCTGGAGCGTGATCGTCCCCGCTCTTTTCTCGCAATCCTATGTTAGGCTGCACCCAACTTATGTCCCTTTCTGACACCGGTGAAACCGGTACCGGCAGTCCCACCTTCAGTCCAGATACTGCGCCCCCCTCTTTGGACATCGACCAAAGGCGGCAACCGCCAGCGAATGGCCTGTCGTCGGTATCACGCACCAGGCGGGTCCTGCTGGTCGGTGTCGGGGCTGCTATCGCTGTTTGTGTCGTCGGCATCGCCGCGTCATCGGTGATCAAGTCGCCGCAGCAGATCGCCGCCGACGCAGGCCCTCCGAAGGCTTCGGCGATCACGGCGGCAGTGGAGCGGCGGGTACTGACCGACACTGTGGTGTTGCGCGGCACCGTTTCGCCAGGAAAAACCATCGAGGTGACCCCAGCAGCAGGAGGGGAGGGCAAGGCGGTCATCACTCGGCGCACGGTGAAGTCCGGGCAGCGCATCAAAGCTGGGACCGTGGTGGCGGAGGTGTCAGGACGACCCGTCATCGCGTTGCATGGCGCGATCCCCGCTTATCGCGACATCCGTCCCGGCGCCAACGGACCAGACGTAAGGCAGATTCAAAAGGCACTGCGGGAGCTCGGCTATTCGGTTGACGAGGCCGAAGCGATATATGGTCCCTCCACTCAGGACGCGGTTCGCAGGCTGTTCGCCGACAGAGGCTATTCCCCGACTCTTACTCTTCCCGAGCCCGACCCTGCCGACCTTGCCGGCGGCAGAAAGGGGAAAACGCCGAAGCCATCGACGCCACGGAAGGCGCCGATGGTGAAAGCAGGGGAGGTAGTGTTTGTGCCGGAGTTTCCGGCTCGGGTGACCGAGGTGAAAGCTGGACTTGGCGACGAGGTGAAGGGCAGCGTGGTGACGCTGGCTGCTGGCAACCTGGCGGTGCGGGCCACCCTATCCGCAGCCGACCGCAAGCTGGTCTCAAGCGGCAAGCTGGTGAAGATCCTCTCGGAGGAGTCGGGGCTGACACTGCCTGGCCGGATCGCGTCCATCGGCGCCTTCCAAGACGGCGGTGCCGAGGGCCAGGGGGCCACCCTCCCGGGGTACCCGGTTGTTGTGGAGGGCGGACGGAACCTACCCGAAAGGCTCGCAGGGCAGGATGTGCGGCTCACTATCGAAACGGCGTCCACCAACGGAAAGGTCCTGGTGGTGCCGTCCTCGGCGGTGTACGCCACCGCTGACGGTTCCACGCAGGTGATGAAGATGGGGCCGGGGGACAGGCAGCAGCGCGTCGCTGTGACGACCGGAGCTACCGGCGGCGGGTTCGTCGAAGTAGAAGGTGACGGACTCAGCGAAGGTGACCGGGTCGTCGTTGGGGAAAAATGAATACCCTGGCTACTGAAGGGCCCGCTGTCCTGGCAGGAAGCCACACGTTGCTGCCTCTTCCCGCTGATTCTTGCAGAATCCTGTTTCTATTTGGACGCCTTCGTGCTACCTTCCCGCGCACTGCCCGCGAATGTCCCCCCGGTAATTGAGTTCGCTCAGGTCACCAAGACCTACCCAGGCCCCCCGCCAGTTACAGCGTTGCAGCCTGCGCAGCTTTCCATCATGCCCGGAGAGTACGTCACAGTCGTCGGCCCCTCCGGCTCGGGCAAGTCGACCTTCCTGAACGTGGCCGGACTACTGGACCGCCCCAGCGGCGGCACCTACTGGTTGGACGGCATCGACACGGGCGCGCTCTCCGAACGCGACCGCACTTCGCTCCGGGGGCGCCGCATCGGATTTGTGTTCCAGTCCTTCCATCTGCTGGCCCGCCGCACCGCAATCGAAAACGTGATGCTGGCGATGCTGTACACGGGGATTTCGCGTCGCCGCCGGGCCGAACTCGCCGCCCGAACTCTGAGCCTGGTCGGCCTGCAGCACCGTGTTCACGCCCAGGCCGGACAGCTGTCTGGGGGGGAGCGGCAGCGCGTCGCGATCGCGCGGGCTCTGGTGAACCGGCCCAGTCTCCTGCTATGCGACGAACCCACCGGGAACCTGGACACGACCACCGCAGCGCAAGTGCTCGAGCTGATCGACGAGCTTCACGCCGACGGGTTCACCATCCTGGTCGTCACCCATGACCCGAGCGTGGCCGCGCGCGGACAACGGTGCGTGGTCATTCGCGACGGCAACCTCACTGAGTCCGACCCGCTGTCGACGGCCGTCAGCGCCGTACAGACCATTACCGAGGCTGCGGAGTGATCGATCGAGCGAAAGGCGATAACGGCGCCAGGCAAAGAAGGCGTCGCCGCGCGCAGGCTAAGCGGGAATTCACCTCAACTCGCCTCACTCCGCGTGACCTGATCGACGAAGCCCTGGCTGGCATGCTGACCCGCCCTGGCCGCGCCGGCCTCACCATCCTCGGCACAGTGCTGGGCATCGCGGCGTTCGTCTCCGTTCTCGGCCTCACCGCTACCGCCTCGGGGCAGATCTCCAAACGCTTCACCGCCCTGGCGGCAACCGAAGTACTGGTAGAGGATGCCTCGCCGGACCCCGATATCGCCGGGCCGGGCTTCCCGCCCGACACCGAGAAGCGCCTCACCCGTCTCAACGGCGTTGTCAACGCAGGGCTCTACTGGAGAGCACCGGCCAAGAACGCCAATGGAGCAATGCTAGTCTCGGCAAGGCCGCCATCAATTACTCGGGGCACAGGAGAGGCCCTCGCGGTAATGGCCGCCTCACCCGGATATATGAGGGCCGTTCACGCTACCACCAGCGCCGGAAGACTATTCGATGACTTCCACCAACGCACTGGGCAGAAAGTCGCTGTCATCGGCAAAGCGGCCGCGCAGCGGCTCGGTATCACTCGGCTCGACGCTCAGCCGGCGATTTTCATCGGCGACCAGCCCGTCACCGTTATCGGTATCATCGATAACGTCGATCGGCAACCCGAAGTGCTGCTGTCGGTTCTGATCCCGTCCACGACTGCCACTAGCCTGTGGGGCACCCCCTCCGGCCGAGCCGACTCCCAACCCAAGGCCCTCATAGAGACGCGACTGGGATCCGCGCAGCTCATCGCCAAACAGGCGCCCCTCGCCATTCGCCCCGAACAGCCCGACCGATTCAAAGTGACCGCACCGCCCGATCCGCGGCAACTAAAGGATCAAGTGAACACTGACTTGTCCGCGCTGTTCCTGGCTTTGGCCGCAATATGCCTGCTTGCCGGGGCGGTCGGCATCGCCAACACGACCCTCGTCGCAGTGCTGGAACGTACGCCCGAGATCGGGCTACGCCGCGCCCTAGGAGCGCATCGCCGCCACATTGTGGCCCAGTTCCTGTCCGAATCGGCCGTCCTGGGCCTGCTCGGCGGCTTAGCAGGAACCGCCGCTGGAGTTGCCATCGTGGTGTTTGCAGCGGTTTTCAAGCAATGGACACCTGTGCTAGACCCATCGACGGTTTTCCCCGCGCCGCTGGTCGGCGCGGGGACCGGCCTGTTCGCTGGCCTCTATCCCGCGTGGCGTGCCAGCTGCGTGGAACCGATCGAGGCCCTGCGGCGGTGAACGGTGGTGACTCTGCTGCATCCCGCGGCTCAAGTCGCCTACCGGCCGCAGTTAAGAGCACTTTGCAGCAATTCCGCCCTGCAATGGGGCCCTTCCGCTCTGCTGATCCCGCCCCCCAGCGCCGCGGAACGGTGAGGCCCGGTCCTGGCTGCTGCGCTGGCTGGAGGGCACCACGGTGGGGACGCTCTGGAACCGGCACACCGGGGCGACGACAGCGCCGCCAGCCGCGACACCGCCTGCTCCCCACGTCCGCCGACGCCTCCGGGCTCGCCGAGCTGCGCACCGCAGGTTGCACGTACGGCGGTCTCCGGCCCGACCCCGTCCTGATCGAACCAGGCGTCACGCACCTGATCGACCTGGCTGCGCCCAAGCTCCCCGCCGCGGTCTCCGCAGGAGTTCCACTCCACTTCCGCTGCGGCGGCCGGGCCCAATCCATCGTTCCGGCATCACCGAGGCGATCCCGACCTTTGACGAGCATGTCGCGGTCACTACACGGGCGACGTGTGGTCGCCGGGGGCGTCCCTATGGTGGTCCTGGACCCGCAACCCCGCCGATCACCTATGCCGCCCCGGCCGCCACACGCCCTGGGCAGCTCCCCCGACACCACGCGCCTTCCACCGCGCACCAGCCACCGCTGGGCCCTGCGGTTCCCCGCCTTCGAGGACATCGGCTGGGCCTGCCGATCCTGTCGGCCGGCCCGCCGCTAAACAACTCACCGCCTACCTGCTCGGACAACTCAGCCCGAACCGGCCCGGACTCGCCAGGCCCTGACCTCATCTTCATCGTCGCCGCCGGCATCGGGGTCATTTAGCTCAGCCGAAAGGACCCTGACGCAGGGCCCAGGCGCACGGGACGCGCGGGTGCATCGGCTCGTAGTATGCCTGGAACTGCTGCGCGGCCTGGGAGTGGTCGGCGTGGACGTGTGTCGCCGGCACAAGCTGGCCGTCCCGGCGCCGCGGCGGGTCCGCTATCCGAGCAGCCGGGGTTCGGGCCGGGCAACCCGCAGACGGTGGTGCTGTTGTCAGGCGACAAGAGCACGCTGCGCACCTGGATCCAACCAGACGATCTGGTAGGTGCGACGCGGCGTACGGTGCCGACCCACCCCCGGCAAGACACGATCTGGCCTGAGCGAGAGGGCTGGCGCCAGACAGACGTCGTGCGGTGCTTGGCTCGAACTACCACCGCCTCATCACCGAAGGGAAGTCATACCCGAGGAGGTCATCAGGACAGGACGCTGGTCTACGTCGTGAATGACGCGGAGTTTCTGGTCTTCTGTCGGCGTTGGCTGCTCCTGTGAGGAGACCGGGGACCAGAAGCTGGCAGGCAGCATCCTGGGCCGGACGAGCCAGCCCAGGATGCTGCGCTGTGCGAGCCCTCGAGGAGACCGGGCGGACCTCAAGGGCGTGCTGGAAGGGCGTGACAATCCATGGCATCCACCCCCTTCCAGCAGGACCCCCAGACCCAGGACGTATTCCATTAGAACTGGCGAGGACCCCGGACTGGTAGACCACTCAAGAGTACGTTGGCGAGCAGGGGCCAACGTGTTTCTAACGCGTCTGGACCCCGGCGGAAGCGGCGCACGGCCTCCCGCCCGGCCAGGGCGCGCTTCCGGACCGTCCCATGGAGTAGCGGGCCGGGTAGTGGTCGATGAGCTGCTAGACCCTCATCGACCCCGCTGCCGTGCTTAGTGCTCCTCAAGCTCCGAAGCGCCGCAACGGATGGTTCTTCTCCTGGAGCGCGCAGAGATCAGCCGAACCAGCCGATTCTAATCGTAGATCAAGAAAGCGGCCGTCGCCTTGTTGTCGTTTGCTGCGCCTACGTAAGCGGAATTCGTCGGACCACTCGTGCTCCATAGGAAGTTACTTCCACCGTAGACGTTCGCCTGACCAGTATCATCAGTGAATTCCCACGAGGACGTCTTGTATGCAAACCCCCACTTGGAGAATTCAACGCGCCCTGCGTTAGCCCAGACGGCGAGATCCAATTTGAGGATGGTCCCTGAGAAGTTGCTTCCGTCGTAGAAGCATGCCCACCCCGCGTAGTGGGTGGCGGTGGGAAGGGGGCACCCGTGGCTTGTCGAGCCCGTGGCGAGAGACTTCTGGCCCGCTGCCGGGAATTCCAGCACCACAGACCCCCCATCGTAGGCAATCTGGTTCCCGCTCACCCGCGTGCCGCCGGGAAACGAGCGCAGCTGCCGCGCGATCTGGTGGTCGACAGCACTCGCGCCGCTGTGCGTCGCGGCCGAGGCGGATCCAGCCGAGCCAGCCACGGTTGCTGCGAGGATGGTGATCCCCGACGCCAGACTAAGAACCGACCGGGACTTGAAAGTGCGCATCTGTACTTTCCTTTCCACTAGCCACGCCGCATCAAGCAGAGTAGGCGTGAGCGATTCTTCTCGAATGGTATGGACCGATCCAGCGTAAAGAGGCTGCCTCGCTCTTAGTGGGAAATGGCTCCTTGTTCTCGCGGCCAGGGCATGGCGAGTCTTCCCCGCCCAGGGCATTCGAAAGGCAGGATCGGCTGTGGCATGCCAATGGCGGACCCGGAAAACTTGATCAGGATACGTCAGGGTGCCGGCCAGTCCGCGGTCTCACCAGAGGCATAAGATAATTCCCTGCGCGTTTGTCATTTTCTGAGTAGCCTGTCTGTGTCTCCGTCAGGCGCAGGGCTAACTACATCGTTTTCGTGATCACTTGACAAGTGTCAGCTCGCCTTGGGCGCTGGCCTGATGTGGCCAGCGGGCAGAGTGGCGGATCGCCGACTCAGGGCCAGGAAGTTATGCCTGGCCTGCAGATTCCTTGGTTCCACGAAATAGGTGCCCGTGGCGCTGGTTCCAACAACCCATCAGCCACGGTCCAAGCCGCATGTGTGGCAGGCCGGACGGAACCCAACATCAGGATGGTCTGAAACCCGGACCTCCTGGAGGCCCGCCTGGACCCCACAGCCAGCATTTGGCCCGAGACCCCCGCCGAGGCCGCCGGCCTCATCGACCTGGACACCGGCGCGAGAGCCGCCGTCACCGCATGGCGCGTCAACCAGGCCGCCGCGTCCGGGCCCGGCCGAACCACCGACCACCTTGACGCCACCCGTATCCGCGCCAACCTCACCGCCCGGTGGGGCCTGACCGGCGGTACCCCGGCGGAGAGTTGACCGCTGCGGCACGCGACCGCGGCATCCTCAGCGCCGAAGCGGCCGTCGCCCAGGCCCGGCCGTTCTACCTCGCCGCCCGCCACTGATCATCAGGTGACGGCGCCCGCACCGGCCGCAGCTCGCGCTGCGACCGGCGCGGCGCGCTCCGGCGCGGGCAGCCCCATCGCCCGAACCCCCCGGCTGAGCAGCGGCATCCACGCGACCGCCACGATCACGGTCGCGCACCCGACCAGCGACCCAACCAAGCCGAACGCGCGCTCCATCGGCCCGGCCAGCAGATTTCCCAGCGGAATCGGCAACTGCTGGGCCAGCAGCGAGTACGACGCCGTCCGCGCCTGGAGGCCGGTCGGCACCTGGCGCTGCTGGTAGGTCCCGAACCTGTTGATGCTGACATCCAGGCCGACACCGGTGACGAACGCCGCCACCAGGACCGGCAGCGGGGCCTGCAACGCCAAAGCGGCCAACGGCAGCGCGGTCGGCCCATCGCGGTGCACGCGACCAGCGCGACGTGCTGCGGCCGAAGCGCCAGCACGACGACCGACCCGGTGATCAACCCGGCGGCGAACCCGCCTGCGACCAGCCCGCAACTCGCCGCGCCGCCCAGGAAGTCCCGCGCGTACAGGGGCCCCAGCACCATGTAGCCGATCAACCAGGGCGTGCAGCACACCGCGGACTGCCCCACCATGATCCACAGCCAGCGGCGCGACCAGAAATCCGCCCACCCCTCCCTCAAGGAGCTGACCATGTTCTTGCTCTTGATCGGCGTCAACGGAACCCGCAAGCGGGACAGCATCACCGCCGCGACGAAGAACGTCGCGGCGTCATATCCCACCGCCGCCTGCGCCCCCGCCCACCCGATCAGCACCCCTGCCACCGCCGGCGACAAGACCTTCACGACATTCTGCGCCAGCCGCAGCAGCGCGTTGGCCTCCCGCAGCGCGTCCTTGCCAACGAGCTGCCTCACCATCCCCTGAGCCGCAGGGCCGAAGAACGCCCCGACCCCGCCAGACACCACCGCCGTAGCGACCAGATGCCACATCTGCGCACGCCCGGTCACCAGCAACACCACGACCACGACCTGGTTGACCCCGGAGATCACATGACTCGCAACCAGGATCCGGCCCTGCGGGTTCCGGTCAGCGACCGCACCACCGATCAACATCAACGCCATCTGCGGGACTATGCTCGCTGCCAGCACCACACCCAGCGCACCCGCACCGCCGTGGATCTGAAGGACCGCGAACGCCAACGCCACCGGAGCCATCGAGGTACCCGTCTGCGACACCAGCCGCGCCGCCAGATACCGCCGGAAGTCCCGTACCGGCTCCCACGCCCGCGCCAGCCGCCGCGCCAGTTCCCGCAGCCGCATGAAGCCCCCTCGATCACCTTGATCGCTTACCGACCAGGCATAGAAGGGTGCATCAAGATCCCCCGCCAGACTCGGCAACAACACCTGAACGGCATCGCCCGAACCCGGCCCGCCCCCACACGGCCCGCCCCCACACGGCCCGCCCCCACACGGCCTCGCGCGGACACCGCTCGGGGGCAAGCACACTTCTCGGCAACGGGCCATGGGGGGCCTTTGGTGCCGGGCCCTGCCGACGGGAGAGAGGCGAAGGCGGCCCGTGCTCGGCCATGCCCGGCGTGCCGGGAAGCCGATCCGACCGTGCTTGACTCCCCGGTGCAGCAGCTGCTCGGCGCCGAGCACAGCCGGATCATCGCCGCGTCGCGACGGTGCGTGGCCGTGCCCGCCTTCGACGGCCTGACTCCCGGGCACCTGGTGGTCCTGCCTCGCCGACACGTGCCGTCGCTGTGCCGGCTGTCGGCGGGGGAGCTGGCCGAGCTGCAGGACCTGGCCGAACGTGTCCGGGGCCGGCTGCGACGGACCTATGAGATGCCGATTCTCGCCCTGGCCAAGGCCGACCCCGGCGTCACCCACGCCCGGCTCCACCTGGTCCCCACCCTGGCCGACTTCGACGACTGGCTGGCGTCGCGGCAGGCCCGGTGCTGGCGGATCACCTCACTGACCGGGCTGCCCTACCGGCTGCCCGCTTTCCTGCTGGTCGGCACCGACGCCGGGACATGGTGGCTGCATCACGGCGGCACCGATCACCAGGCCGGTCAGACGCTGCAGATCCGGCGACTACTCACCGACCTGGACAACTGCCTCACCCAACCTGCCCCCGACGCCGACCCCCAGACCTGGCAGCACCACCGCCAACGCACCGCTCAGGAAACCGTCGCCGACCTCGACCGCGACGCCCGCTACACCGCCGGGCACGAGCGCCCTCTCGCCACCAGGCTCGTGGGCGGCGCGGGCCACCAGTGATCGACGCTTGGCGCTGAGTTGGATCGGCACGACCCCGACCGGCTCGTTGCCGACATGACAGAGGGTCGCCCTCCCTAGGGTCACGCGTCGCGGACGGGGGAAGTCCAGCGTGCGGCGAAGCGGCCACATGTGAGGAAGATCGGCGGTGGAGATGCGGAGGGCAGTCCGGTCGAGGTGGCGGCGATGGCCGATGACGCTCCTCGTGCGCGAGCATAGCCTTCGCATGCGCGTTCCCAAGGACGGCCAGGAGCCCAGTACAGATGATCACTCGGGCGGGTTGCCGTGGACCGCGAACGCCTCGGTGCTGGAAGCAGTCCACGACGACATACCGCTGGCGGCCACCCAGCTGCCGGATCATTCGGGATGCCTCCCGAAGCTTTCGTGCTTCCTGCCCGGAGGTCGTCGCGGTCGTGGTCAGTTGCGCAGTAAGCAGCAGGAGGGCCGGCGAGGACATCAGCGGGCCCAGTGTTTGAGCGTGGCGGGCGCCTGCCGACTCCGACCACCGAAGGTGTCCGTGCGACCTGATGAGGCCCGTCTGTACGGCTACTCCCGCGACATACGTGAAGATTATGTGCATCTGGGTCTTTCCTAACGCTTACCTTTGCCTTATAACTGTTCCTGCGCTTGACGGGGATCATGCGCAGTGACGTCCGCGAGCACTGTGGCGCGGCTGAAGTAGAGGTTCACCTAGTGGCGGAGCGTGCTATCTCGCAGCTGATTGCTGCACGTACGGGCGGGTCTTGCGTGACGCCGACCCGTTGGTCGAGCGGTCGGGATGTTCTCCTCGTCCGGCGGGGCGCCGGGTACCCGTCTCCCTGACCTCGATGGCCGGCGCGAGGCCGCACGCCGGGCGGAGCGATCTGAAATGGACAGCGCTCCACGGCCACACATCATCACCCTCGGGATAGGCGCGCACAGGTAAACGCACGCGTGATCGTGCCCCCAGGTGGTCCGGCGGGCCACGTCCGTAGCCCAGCGCTCCGCTCAGGCGGCGCCATCGTGGTGCGCCAAAGCAGCCAACAACACCGAGATCGCAGCGGTCCCCTCTCAAGCCTGGCGTCTGTCATTCGACAAACAGCCAGTCGATGCATTGCTCCATGCGGCCCGACCTGACACCCAGTGTCACTAGCGACACTTCATGTCGGGCCGCGGGGCTTCCGAAGATTGGACAGTAAAGAATTGCGGGTACTTTTTCGATCGAGGTTCCGGCGCGCGGTCGCGATGGCCGTTGCGCTCACCTCGCTGATCGGCCTTGTCACGGGCTTGCTGGCCACGCCGGCCCCTGCCCGGGCTGAGACCGGCCCGGCCAGCCAGTACGTTCCACTCGACCATCTGTCGGTGTTGAACACTCGAACCTCGACTGGGCCGACACAAGGGGCCAAGCTGGCTCCACACGCCTCGCTGACGTTCGACGTCGCCGGGGTCGGGTCCATCCCGGCTAAAGGCATCACAGCGGTCGCGCTGAATATCAACGTTCACGAGGCCGACCAGTCCGGATGGGTGACCATCTATCCGTCGGACGCGCCCACCAAGATTTCGACGTTGACGTTCGCGGCCAGTCAATCCACCACCGGCTTCGATCTCACCCGGATGTCCGGCACTGGGAAGATCAGTATCGTCAACAACTCGGACGGCGCCGCTCATTTCACAGTAAGCGCGCGCGGATACTATCTGGACGCGGGGGCGAATACCGGGCAGGAGTATCACGCCGTGAACCCCGCCTACCTGGTCGACACCCGCTTCGGGATCGGCTCCGCCGTGGCCCCGCTCCAGCCAGGAGCCACCGTGACCGTCCCGATCACCGGCCAGAACGACGTCCCCTCCAACGCTGTCGGGGCGGTGGCGCTCAACATCCTGGCCGGCGGCAAAGCCGCAGGCGGATACCTGAGCGTCTACCCGTCCGACACGGCCGACCCGTCGATCTCGTCACTGAACTATGAGCCAGACGAACTGAACACCAACTTCGCCATCCCCAAGCTCTCCGCTTCCGGAACGCTGAAGATCACCAACCACGGAACCTTCTCAGTCGATGTGTCGGTGACCCTTCGCGGATATTTCTCCACGGCAGATGGATCCGGCAGCACCTTGACCCCCACCGATCCAGTGGTCGCTCTCTCCACGCTCAATGGCACCGGGACTCCCGGCAACAGCACCGCCGCCGTCAAGCCCAACCAATCGATCACCTTCAAAGCGGTCCAGGGCGCACCAGCCGGACTCGAAGTGAACGCCGTCGCCGTGAACATCAACGCCAGGCGGCCCACCAGCAGCGGCTACCTCTCGGTCTACCCCAAGGGGCTCCCCGACCCGAACCTTCCCAGCGTGAGCTATGCATTGGCACAGACCACCAACGGGTTCGACACTCCTGACGTCGGGCAGGACAGCGAAGTCATGGTGACCAATCACAGCGACGGCGAAGTTCACATTGACGTGACCATCCGCGGGTACCTGGCCACTGCGGCAGCGAAAGATGTCACCCAGGTCTACGACGCGGGCACCGACGATGATTCCGAGGAAGTGAACTACTGGACCCCGGAGCGGATGCAGGAGGCCGACGACCAGATGGACGCCGATGTGGCGGCCAGCGGTCTCGTACCCGGGGGGATGGAGAGCGAGGCGGTCACTGAGGACACCATCCATGACGAGCCGACCGACGGCCCTCCGGACATAACCGCCCAGAGCACCTTCTCGTTCACAGCACACCACAAGCAGATCGGGAAATTCTACTTCCCCTATGGAAGTGGCACCAAACTCGGCTGCTCGGGAATAGTGGTGGGCTGGAACCTCGTGCTTTCCGCAGCGCACTGCTTCGACACGCACGGCTACTTCGGGTCTAAGTTCGTATTCGCCCCTATGTGGGACAACAAGAAATCACCTTACGGTGTCTGGGGGATCAAGAAAGTCTATCTGGACAACTGTCGAAAAGGTGGAAACCCTCAATGTGACTGGGCGATCGTCGTCCTGAAGCGCAAAAACGGAAGTACTCTCTACAGCAAGTACGGGATCAACGGATACAATATCTCCGGGAACCCGATCCCCCGGGACCAGTGGGTGAGCATCGTCGGCTATCCTGGCGGCGACAGGCATCCGCGACGCTGCAATGGCAGGTCGAACCCGGCCCTGCTCGGCGACGGACATTACTACTGGGACGTCAATTGTGGCGACAGCGGCATGAAGGCCGGAGTCAGCGGTTCGCCCTGGGTCTACTATGATAAATACAATTTCCATTCCTGGGTAGTAGCAGCGACTTTCGGCGGCTACCATGAAGGCGGCTACGGTCAATGGTCCTTCGCGGCCATCTGGGGTAACCATATCTACGCACTCTGGAGCATCGCCAACAGTCACATGTAATCTAAGACCCGTCAAGCGAGAGCAGACTAGCGTGAATTCTAGAGGCGTGCGCGCCTGGGCCCCCTGGCTACTCCTACAGATATGCATACTTCCTCTACTGGGATTGGAGTACCGCATCTGTGGGACACTGACTAACCGCTCCAGAGCCGGGATCGGCGCCGAACTCTGGGTCATCCTGGGGTATGTCACGGGGTCGGTCTTCTGGATCCTGGCCGCCGCCGCCCCATACTCCCGAAACTGGATGCGGTGGCGCACCATTAATCTGGTACTGGCGCTCGCATGCCCGCTGCTCTTTGCCAGTGCGGTGCATTTCTCCATACTCCGTTGACCTAGTAGCCTGCATCTTGTGGTCCGGCTGCACTTAGCAGCCGGACCACAAGCTCAGTCGGCAGAAGTCTTCGTCGAACTCGATCAACCGCTCTCGACTCGGCCCCGACCAGATCCGCACCATCCTGTTCGCCGCCGAAACCGGCGTCGACCAGTCCAAAGCCGCCAGCCGCCAGCCGCCAGCCTCCACCTGCCAGCCTGCTCTACCTGCCCACCGCCTGCCGCGTGGTCGAGCTCAAACAGGCCAGCTACTCGGCCACCGCGGCCCGGCGGGCGTCGAAGGCGGCTCCGAGCGCGTCGGCGAATCTGGCGATCAGGTAGTCATCGGGGGTGATGCCGTGAAGCTTCAGGGGGCGGCGGGGACGGCCCGGCCTGTCCGTCCGGTCATGTCGGCGAGCTGTTCCAGCGGCCGGCCGGTGACGTCCTCGAAGACCTCGGCGTAGATCTCTGCGCTCAAGCTTCCGATGCTGAGTAGCCTGTGGTCGATGTCCCAGAGCGCCAGGGTTCGCACTCCCGCGATCCTGCGTGAGCGGAGTAGCCTCGGGAGGCGCGTGCCTAGCCTCGGGAGGTGCGTGCCCCACACGCTGACACCCCGCCGGCTGGCCCTGCGGGGTGTTTCCCATCTACCGGGTGAACGCCTTCCGCGTGCGCTGAGGAGAACGCCGTGCTGTACGAAGTTGTGTGCACCAGTTCAGGCCACGTCGGTGTCTCGTTCGATGTTCATGAGGCGGTTCTTCAGTCGGTAGCTTGGGCCGTTGATCGAAATCACGTCGCAGTGATGGAGAAGACGGTCGAGGATGGCGGTGGCCAGGACCTCGTCGGCGAAGACCTGGCCCCATTCGCTGAAGCTCTTGTTCGAGGTCAGGTGTGCCGGGGCAAGGCGAGCCAGTCCTGCCAGGAGATGTCACGGCCCAGGTAGCGAGGCCGCTGGAACGGCCAGTCGGCGGCGATCCACTGTGGCACTAGCGCGTCCAACGCGTGCTCCACCTCGCTGCCGACCAGTTCGTCCACCACCCACCAGGAGATCTCGGCGTCGGCGCCGACCCGCTCGGGCGGGTCGATGTAGACGCAGCCGACGAGGGCGGTCTCCATCGCGTCGAACAGCGCATAGTTGAAAGACTGGTGCGCAGCGATCTCTTTCTCGTGCCGGAGGAGGTCCACGCGGTCCTCCTCGTAGGTCATCGTCTCCTTGGGCCAGCCCCAGGCCGGACCGAAGATGTCCCACAGCCGCTCGCGGGAGCCCATCACGGCCGGGTAGTCGAGCTCGGTATCGGCCTCCCTGATCGGCCGCAGGTGATGTGCGCCGCCGGGCAGCGGGACGTGGACGGGGTGGACGAAATCGTCGGGCAGCCAGCTCATGGCACCGAGGCTACCGATAAGGCACTTCTCGCGCGGATGTGGTGGAGCTCTCAGGTCACTAGGCCGTTGCGGTAGGCGTAGACCACCGCCTGCACGCGGTCACGCAGGTCACCTCGGCGCCCGCGAATACGACCCCACCCTCGGTCGCTTCATCAGCGTCGACCCCGTCTTCATCAGCGTCGACCCCGTCTTCGACAACTAAGCATGAAGGGTCCCAAGCGAGAACGTCACGGTCGCCGAACGGCCCGCAGCCCTGCCGGCTCTCTGGCGCCTGCGCGTCCCAGCGCAGCGCAAGGCCAACTGGTGCACGAAACCGTATCGACATGCCGGTGCCTCGCGCTGATCGTTCAGGTCGGCCCGAGCCACACGATGTTGTAGGTCCAGATCGTTCCGCGGGCTCGTCGAGACGGAAGGAGGCCAGCCCATTTCCGGTACCGAAGGTGGTCTCGCGATCGAGCGGATCGTCGCCGGGCGCGGTCAGAGTGGCATCCCAGGGCGCGTCGACCGGTCACAGGACGCGTTCGAGGAACGGGTCCCAGCCGGGGCTGGCGGTGAAGCCATGCAGCTGGCGCAGGGCACTGCCTTCGAACTTGACCTGGAAGCTCACTGGCGGCGATCACGCAGCCGGTCGTCCCAGTCGGTGACCAGGTCGTCCAGGGAGATCGCGGTTTCGGACCCGCCGTCGCGGGCCGCGCGGGCGGCGGCGTCTCGTCCAGACTGATAGCCGGGATCGGAGTAGGCCAGTGCACGCAGGCGCCATAGCCGCAACAGGGTGTGGAGTTTGCGGTACCCCTCGACCTGCCGGGCACCCTGGGCAGCGGCTTCGTACTCGGCCCGGAACTGCGCGTGGTGCTCTCGCGGCAGGATCCGCAGGATCTCCACTGGATCATCCGGGTCGTAGTCGTCCACTGGCTGCGCCGTCACACCTCCAAACTACCGAGCGGATGCGAGGTGGAGGCGCGGTGCGCCACACCCCATAGAGTTTTGTAGGCCACGTTCGGCAGTTCTTCATCGTTGGCTGCCCGGCCCGCACTGCCGCCCCTGGTCTCCGCGTCAGCACCCATCAGTACCTGTGCGGGCTGGCCGATTGCCGCTGAGCATTAAGGGGTGCCCCGGGGCGGGAAGGCGGCTCGCGAACTCCAGGTTGGCAGTTCTTCGTCGACATTCGGGACCAGCATTCGCCCTTGGTCGGCGGGGGTGGTGGCGGTGGTGGTCTCAATCAGGTGGTCCACCGAATGTGCGGTGAGCGCATCGGCCAGGAAGGCGCCGGCAATCAGGGTGAGGGGCAGCGCTATATGGAACGGACGCCGCGCGGGGGAGGGGGCCAGCAGAGCTCGGACGCGCCGAGGGACGACACCCTCGCGCTCTGCGCCCTTCAACGCCAAGCCCAATCCGGGCGGGTTGAGGCTGGGTTCGCTCGGCGCGGCCAGCGCGGAGGTGGCGATGGCGCGGGCCATGATGCGCCGCGAACCGACCGCTTGTGCGGCGTCCTCGTCGGCCCAGCGTTCGAGCAGGAAGTCCAGTGTGCGGCGAAGTGGCCACAGCAGGGGGAGGGCGGCGGTGGAGACCCGGAGGGTGGCGCGGTAGCGATGGTGGCGGTGGGTCAGGTGACTCTCCTCGTGGGCGAGCATGGCCTGGCATTCGCGTTCACCCAGGACAGTCAGGAGCCCGGTCGAGATGATCACTCGGGCGGGTCTGCCGGGGATCGCGAACGCCTCGGCGCTGGGGGAGTCCACGACGACATAGCGCTGACGGGTGCCCAGGTGTCGGATCATTCGGGACGCCTCCCGGAGTTTCCGTGCTTCCTGCCAGGCGGCCGTGGTGGTCATGGCGAGTTGCGCGGAGAGCAGCAGCAGCGCCAATGAGGTCATTAGCGGGCCCGCCGTCTGAGCGTGGCGAGCGCTGGCGGGCAGCAGATGCGTCAGGTTGTCGAAGTGCTGGGTGCCGAGCAGGCCGTCCAAGGCCAGCAGGGACAGCCCGACCGCACCTGCGACGGCCAGCGTCATGCTGAGCGCGACCACCAGCCTGCTGGCGGCTGCGGGTGGTAGCCGGAGCGCCAGTCGCCCATGGGTGAGGCAGGCGACGATCGCCAGCGCCCAGGGGAGTACGGAGATCAACTCAAATTTGATCACTGCGGTTCGAGGAGGTCACGCAGGATATCCCCGTCCTTGTCCGAGAGCGCTCCGATGAACCGTGACAGCACCTCACGCCGGTCCGGTTCCTGGTCCAGGACCTCTCGCATCCGCAGGGCCGCCAGCCCCGACGGGTCGGCGACCGGGGCGTAGACGTGGCCGCGGCCGCTCGGCAGCCGGATCAGGACACCCTTGGTCAGCATCCGGGCCAGGATCGTCTGGACCGTGGTGTAGGCCAGGTCGCCACCGAGCTTGGCTTGGACCTCGCTCACCCCCAGGGCGTCCTCGGCCTCCTGGAGTATGGTCATGATCTGGGCTTCCAGTTCGCCGGGAGCTCGACGCTGCTGGCGCGACACGGGGATGCCTCCGGGTGCTCGGCTGCTGCTGAGTGCGCAGCATACTCGGCACCCTCGCTACCCAGCGCGAAGAGCGCTGGGCGGCGCGAGGTTGCCGTCACGAGATGCTCACATCCCGGTAGGAGACCTCGGGCCCTCCGTCGCGGCCGAGATACAGGTTCGGGCCGCGGTAGGTGCTGTCGGCGACCAGCAGTTTGGCGGTGCCGCGCTGGACGGCGATGGCCTTGGGCGTGACATGGATCGTCAGGTCCGCGGGATGTCCGGCCTGCACGGGGGCGGTGCGGGTCGACTTCAGCAGGGTCCGCTTGCCCGAAGCATCCACCCGATACAGATCCAGACGCCCGTTCTCGTGCAGCAGGGCGTCATAGCCGGGAACCGAGGCGGTGTAGGCGCCGTCGACCGGCGCGGCGAAGTCGATGCCGGCGTCGTCGGCGTGGTCGGGACTGAGGGTGTCGAAGCGCACCTGGGCGTGCAGGGTGTAGCTCTTGCCGAGCGGGACGTTCCAGCCTTGGCGGGCATAGAAGGTGCGATTGCCTGGGATCGTCCACCAGTCGGGCCCGCTCAGGCGGCCGCGCTGCCACTGCGTCATGGCGGCCGAGGTCTGGGTCTGGCCGAGCAATCCGGGCCAGTAGGTGCCGCGGGCGAACGGGTCGCGGCGGCTTTGGAAGCGGGCATCGCCCGACATGTAGGCCGGATCGTCGGAGTCGATGCCGCGCACGCCGATCCGGTACAGCTGGTCGCGGCGGGTGTGGGAGGCGACGTCGAAGCAGGCCACTATCAGGCCGGCCTTGGCATAGGAGGCGATGAGGCTGTCGGGCAGGGACGATTCGAGCGAGACACGGGAGACACCAGCGGCCTTGACCGCGGCAGGCGAGGCGGCGGCCGCCTCCTCGGGGGTACCGATCACCATCTGGGTGGTGACGCCGGCCTTCTTGGCCTTCTCGGCGATCGACAGCTTGTTGGTCTGCATCTGCACGGTCCGGGTGAGACCGCGCTTGATCAGCGCCTTGACCACCGCGTCGGCGGCGGCGGCGTCCTTGGGGTGGGCCAGCAGCGTCTTGCGGCGGGCGTAGCGGTCCAGCACCTGGTCCAGCATGAGCGGGTGCATGTCGGGGACGCCGCCGCCGAACCAGGTGTGGGAGTCGATCCGCAGCTTCTTGAACTGCTTGGTGGTGCGGTCGGCGACCGGCCCGGTCTCGGGGGTGATCCGGTTGACGGCCAGGTCGTGCCAGATCCCGGCGCCGCCGTCCTTGAGGATCTGGATGTCGAATTCCAGCAGGTTGGCGTCAGGGTCGGCGATGCCCGCCTCGAACGCGGCGGCGGTGTTCTCCGGCGCCAGGTAGGACCCGGCCGCGCGGTGCGCGATGAAGAAGTGGTACGGCAGCGGCGGGGCCGGCTCGGCGGCATGCGCGTGGGAGCCGCCGGTCAGGACCTGCTCGGCGCCGACGGCCAGCGCGGCCACCACCCCGACGACACCGACAGCGATCAATGGTTTGCGCATAGGAACCTCAAATAGCTAACAGGTGCACACAAACCCAGGGGGCGGGGGCCCGGGGTGACAGCCGGTCAGAGCGTACCGGCAAAAGGAGCGTGCTTGAACAGGGGCATTTAGGTGCTCAAAGTAACCGCATGTTGACACGTCGTGCACACGCCGTTGCGCACGCCTGTCTGAATGGCTCCTGCGAGGCGGAAAGGTTAAGGACGGTTTACCTTGACGAACTTCCAGCTGCGCGTGCGGTGCTGTTCCTCGCCGCCGTGCCGGGACCCGGTGAACCGCAGGAAGATCGCCAGATCGATCTGTCGGCCGGGCGCCGACTCGTCGCCGGGGGAGGCCGAGCCGACGGCGGTATCCCCCGCAGGGCGCACCGCGCCGGCTGCCGGTAGCAGCGCGGCACCGCTGCCTCGACGCCGTCGCCGCGGCCAGGCGGCAAGCGCCACCACCCCCGCCAACAGCACCGCCATCCACACGCTCGCACCGCCCACCAGGCCCGCCGACGCCACCGGACGCCGACCCCGCAGCCGGGACTTGGCAAGAACCGGCGGTGTGGCGGCGTTCGCCGAAGGGGAGGGAGCAGGCGCGATGGTCGGCAGCGCAACGCCGGGCGTACTTGACGGGGAAGGCGCCTCGGGCACAGGTGATGCGGAAGAGCTCGGCACACCCGCGCCCGACGGCGGCGTGGTACCGGAGGACGACGCAGAAGGCGACGAGGGCGCCGGGGGTGGGGAGGCCGGAGGGTGCGAGGACGTGCCGCGCGGCGTGCTGGGGGTCGGCCGCGGCGCGGGCGCCAGGACCAGCAGTCCGCTCGTTTGGACGGGGGCGACCCCGTCGGCGGTGGCGCGGGCCGACAGCCGCAGGCGCGTGATCGCGGTGCGCGCAGGCACCGTGACCGACAGAGGGATGGAGACCCCGCGGGAGTCCAGGTCGCCCAGCGCGCACCGGCCGGCGCTGCGGGTGCAGGTGGCGGCGAGGGAGGCGCCGGGCACGGCCGAGAGGGCGACCTTGGCATTGTGCGCGATCGCGCCCGTGGCGGCGACCCAGACCGTCACCGGAACCGTCGTCCCGCTGCGGGTCCCGGAGGGAAAGGCGTCAAAATGCACCACGAGGGTCGCTGCGGCCGCTGGCGCGGCGGGCAAGCCGGCCGGAATGCTGTGCACGACCGCCGCCGACACGGGCTGGGCGGAGGCGACCGGCGCCAGAACAAGCCCAGCGGCCAGAGGACCGGCCACGATTCCGCTCCAGCCGAGCAGCGCCCGTCCAGCACGCTTGGCAACAGCCACAACGCTCCTTTCTCAGCAGGGCCGGGATAAAGGCCCGGGCGGACGGCGCGGCGCCCGCCCGGGCCATTGGGGGCACCGGTTACGGGATGATCCAGTACTGGGCCTTGGACTCATTGCAGGTGTAGATCTGCAATTGCGTTCCGCTGGTCGTGCTCTGACCCGGGTCATCCAGGCACATCTGGGCCTGCGGGTTCCAGATCTGACCGCTGGAGTCCAGGTGCCACAGCTGGGCCCCGGTGGGCAGCGGGGTACCGCATTCCCACAAGATGGCCTTGGCGCCGCTGGTGGTCGCGCCCCCGGCCACGGCCAGGCACTTGGTGGTGCCGTTGATGCGGACCGAGCCGTCGGGGTTGATCGACCAGTTCTGCGCTGCGGAGTTGTTGCAGGTGTAGATCTGCACGGCGTCGCCGTCGGCCTTCTTCCCGCCCGCATCATCCAGGCACAGGCCCGCGTTGACCGCCGAGGTGATCGGACCGACCATGGGGCTCGGCTGCCAGTACGGAGTGAGCTGGTCGTTGCTCAGGTACTTGTTGTAGTAGACGACATTGGCGATGTCCCCGCTGAAGTAACTGGGCTGGCTCGCGGTGACCCCATCGGTCTTGACCGGCGGATTGATCCACACCTTGGTGCTGGTGTTGGGCGGGAACACGCCGCCGCCGACGAAGTTGAGCGCGTCGCCGTTGCTGATCTGGTCGCTTCCCGCCATCCCGATCCGGATGTCGTTGTCCAGATAGAAGCTCTGGATGCTCCCCTGGCCGCTGAGGGTGATGGTGTGCCATTCGCCGTCGTCCACCCGCTGCGGCGAGATCATCGGACGGACGTAGCCGTTCCAGAACTGGCCGTACAGCCGCCCGTCGCTGCCGATGTACAGCACCGGCATCGAACCGGCCGGCAGCTTGTCCGGCGTGGCGGTGGCGGTGGAGAACAAGATGCCGTGCTTGCCCGGGTCGGCGCGAAAAGCCATGCTCAGGGTGAGCGTGGTCGAGCTGTGCAGCAGGTTCTGCGGCAGCGTCAGGTAGCCGTTGCCGCCGAAGTCGGCCACCTTCCCCAGCACTTCGTCATCGTCCACGGTCACCCCGCCGGTGACCGGGGCATCGGTGCCTCCCCGGGTGTCGGGGGTGCAGACGGTGGCGGTGCAGCTGGCGCTCGGTCCGGTGAGCGACGACAGCGGCCACTCGTGCCCCGGCGTCAACAGGTTGACCGCTGCGCCCGCCTTCAGGGTGGTCCCCGACAGCAGGTAGGGCGTGACGGTCGTGCCGTTTTGGGCCCACAGCTCCACCTGGCCTGCGGCGTTGACGTCACCGTAGATCAGTTTGGGCGGGGTGGATCCCCACGGCGCGCTCAGCGGGCTCGTCGACCAGGTGCCCGGCATGCCGATGGTCTTGGAGCCGTCGGAAGGGCGTTGGGACTCCCAGATCTGGCCGGTGGACTTCTTCACCGCAAACAGCACGGTCTCGCCGGCCGGTTGGGCGGCGACCAGGGTGAAGTCGTTCCAGCTGCTGCCCTGAACCTGGTCGGGGGTGTCGGCCACTCCCG
>NZ_JAMZEA010000005.1 GCF_024172125.1 Actinomadura rupiterrae | reverse complement strand
GGACGGGCTGTCAGTCGGCGAGGTCACCGAGACCTCGCTGAAGGACCGCCGGATCCTCGGCGAGGAGGGCTTCGTGTCCATCGTCGTCGGGATCGACTCCACCTCCGGCAAGCTGGTCGCCGGACCGGAGATCCACGCCCGCGGCGCGGGCATCGTCAACCAGGACTTCGACGAGATCATCGACCGCCTGGAGGACGCGCTCCGCGACGCCGGCCTGAACGGCGTCAACGACCAGCACCAGATCAACCAGATCATCCGGCGCACCGTCGGCAAGTGGGTGAGCGACAACTACCGCCGCCGCCCCATGATCATCCCGGTCGTCGTCGAGGTCTGACCCTCGCCCCGGCCGCAGGCGGCCCCGGAACGCTCCCCGTTCCGGGGCCGTCGCACGTCCGGACCGCCTTCACAAGCCACTCGTGCGGGCGGGTGCAGCGCGCTACTTTGTGCGGAGACGACGGCGGCGGAGGGCTGAGTGGCGCGCGAGGCTTCGGCGGTGGCGTACGAGTACGCCGTGGGTTCGGACGTGGGCACGCTCCGCGAGGTCAACGCCGATTCCGGCTATGCGGGACCGCATCTGCTCGCGGTCTCCGACAGCGGCTCCGCGGAGGGCGCCGCGGGCGCGGCGGTGATCGCCGCACTCCGGGAGCTGGACGTCCGGCAGGTGCCCCAGAGGGATCTCCTGAGCTCGCTGGAGAACGCCGTCGCGTACGCCAACCGCGGGCTCGCGGTGAACGGCCTGGCCGGTCCGCACCGGCCGGGCGCGGGTGCGACACTGACCGCGATGCTGTCGTCGGGCAACCAGTTCGCGCTCGTCCACATTGGCAACTCGCGCGCCTACCTGCTGCGCAACGGTGAGCTGTTCCAGATCACCCACGACCACACGGTGGCGCAGTCGCTGGCGGACGAGGGTCAGATCGCCGACGGCGAGGTCGCCGCCCACCCGCAGCGCTCGGTCCTGCTGCGCTCGCTGGACGGAAGCGACGACCCGGACCCGGACCTGAGCCTCCGCGAGGCCCAGCTCGGCGACCGCTACCTGCTGTGCACCGACGGCCTGTACTCGGTGCTGACCCCCGAGACGATCTACGTTCCGCTGACCGGTGCGCAGGACCCGGACAGGGCGGTCCAGCAGCTGATCGAGCTGGCCAGGCGGGCCGGCGGCCCGGACAACATCACCTGCCTCGTCGCCGACGTCACGCTGGACAGAAGGCAGAACGACAGGCCTCACCTCACGGGCGCGGTGGCCGATGCGGAGCTCGATGCGACCGGCGCCACGCTGCGGAGACCGCCGGTGCCGGAGCGCGGGCCCTCGGTGCCGTGGGCGGCGCCTCGGCCGCCGATGCCTTGGGACGCGCGTCCGGAACGGGTGGAACCGGCCGGGTTCGAGCTGGACGGGTACGAGATCTTCGAGAAGCTCGGGGAGGGCGGCAACGCGGCGGTCTACCGGGCGCGCCGGACGGCGCTCGGCCGCGAGGTGGCGATCAAGCTGGTGCACCAGCGGATCGTGGACGAGCGCGACCGGCGCCGCTTCCAGCGGGAGCTGGACGCCTGCGTGCGCCTCTCCGAGCACCCGAACGTCGTGACGCTCTACGACGCCGGGACGCTCCCCGGCGGGCGTCCGTACCTGGTCATGGAGCTGTGCCCCGGCGGGTCGCTGTCCGACGGGCTGCGGACGCGCGGGCCGATGCCGGCGGTGAGCGTCCGGGAGATCGGGATCCAGGTGGCGGACGCGCTGGACGCGGCGCACGCGCACAGCGTCCTGCACCGCGACATCAAGCCCGCGAACCTGCTGCTGACCCGGTTCCACCGGGTCGCGCTCGCCGACTTCGGGATCGCCGCGCTGCCCGTCCCGGGCCAGGACGTGTCGATCACGCTCGCGATGACCCCGGTCTACGCGGCCCCGGAGATGTTCGACGACGCGCCGCCGTCCGCGCAGGCGGACGTGTACTCGCTCGGCGCGACGCTGTACGCGCTGCTGGCGGGCCGTCCGCCGCACGCGCCCGAACGCGCGCTCCCGGCCGCCGCGCTCGTCGCCCACCTGCTGCGCAGCCGCGGCGCGCCCGTGCGGGACGTCCCGGGCGCTCCGGGGCCGCTGGTCGCGGTGCTGCGGCGCGCGCTGGAGGCCGATCTCAGCCGCCGCTACCGGACGGCCGCCGAGTTCCGCGACGCCCTCACCGCCACCCGCTAGCCTCCGCTAGCCCCCCGCGGGCTCCCATTCTGGGAGCATCCAGACGCGGGTCCCGGACGTCCCAGGGGACATAACGGGATTCCGGGGGTCGCACTGACACGCCGGGGCGATCCTGGGAACCCCGGTCGGACTTGGTTAATCTCATCAGCATGGCCACACGTGCGTCCGGGGGAGCGAAGACCGCGTCGTCGTCCTCGCGTTCCGGGGGTGGCGGGGCGGCGGGGAAGGGCGGCGGCGCCCGGTCCGGTGGGGCCAAGAGCGGCGGCGGCAAGCCGCCCGCGCCGCGCAAGCCCCGGGCGAACGGGTCGAAGCGGGCCCCGGCGCGCAAGCAGCCGAGCCAGCCCGATCCGGTGCCGCAGCTGGTGCTGGGCCTGTTCAAGCTGCTGTTCAAGCTCTACCACCTGGCCGCCGTGGCGGTCGGGTCGATCTTCCGCGCGTACGGCAACGGCGCGCGCGAGCTGGACGAGGAGCACCGCCGCGACGGGCTCGGCCTCGCGCTGCTCGGCGCCGCGATCGTGCTCGCGTCGGTCACCTGGTGGACGCCCGAGGGCGTGGTCACGGTCGCGCTCGAACGCGTCGTGCGCGGCGCGCTCGGCGTGCTGGCGATGACGCTGCCGGTCGTGCTGGCCGTCCTCGCGTGGCGCACGCTGCGGCATCCCGAGCACAACGAGGACACCGGACGCGTCGTCATCGGCCTCACCGCGCTCGGCGTCGGCGTCCTCGGCATCATCCACATCGCGTCCGGCAGCCCCACCCCGGCGCACGACATGGACGGGGTGCGCGGCGCGGGCGGCGTGATCGGCTGGCTGGTCGCCGCGCCGGTGCGCGCCGCGCTGTCGGCGTGGGTCGCGGTGCCGCTGCTGCTCCTGCTGTCCGGGTTCGGGCTGCTCGTGGTGACCGCGACGCCGATCGCGCGCGTCCCAGACCGGCTCGCCGAGCTGTGGTCGGTGGCGACGCTGCAGGGCCGCCCGGCGCGTCCGGAGGACGAGGCCGACGGCGACGAGAAGCCGAAGCGCCGCCGCAAGAAGAAGGACGAGGACGCGGAGCTGGAGGTCGGGGAGCACTCCCGGCCGTACGACACGCCCGTCCTGGACGACGAGACCGCCAAGAAGAACCGCAAGGGCGACCTCGCCGACGACATCTTCGGGCCCGACCCGCTCGGCTCCGACGACGTCCCGATGCCGCCCCCGCCGCCGGTCGAGGACGACATCCCGGACGATCTGCTCGTCTCGCCCGGCAACGCGCCGGACGTCCCGGACCCGAGCCCCGCGCCGTCCCGCACCGAGCAGCTCCCGCTGTCGTCGTCCGGCGAGATCTACGAGCTGCCCGACCCGGCGACGCTGCGTCCCGGCAGCGTGGCCAAGCCGCGCACCAAGGCCAACGACACCGTGGTCAACTCGCTCACCGAGGTGCTGGAGCAGTTCAACATCGACGCGCAGGTCACCGGGTTCACCCGGGGCCCGACGATCACCCGGTACGAGATCGAGCTCGGCCCGGCGGTGAAGGTCGAGAAGATCACGGCGCTGACCAAGAACATCGCCTACGCGGTGAAGTCCTCGGAAGTCCGGATCATCTCCCCGATCCCCGGCAAGTCCGCCATCGGGGTCGAGATCCCCAACGTGGACAAGGACATCGTCAGCCTCGGCGACGTGCTCCGCTCGCCCGCCGCGACCAACGAGCACCACCCGATGATCGTCGGCCTCGGCAAGGACGTCGAGGGCCGCACGGTCGTGGCGAACCTGGCCAAGATGCCGCACATCCTCATCGCGGGCGCGACCGGCGCGGGCAAGTCGACCTGCATCAACGGCCTCATCACCTCGGTCATGATGCGGGCCACGCCGGATGAGGTGCGCATGATCCTGGTCGACCCCAAGCGGGTCGAGCTCACCATGTACCAGGGCATCCCGCACCTGATCACGCCGATCATCACCAACCCCAAGAAGGCCGCCGAGGCGCTCGAATGGGTCGTCGGCGAGATGGACCGGCGCTACGACGACCTCGCCGCGTCCGGCTTCCGGCACGTGGACGACTTCAACAAGGCCGTCCGCGCGGGCAAGCTCACCGCGCCGCCCGGCAGCGAGCGGGTCTACACGCCCTACCCGTACATGCTGGTCATCGTCGACGAGCTGGCCGACCTGATGATGGTCGCCCCCCGCGACGTCGAGGACTCGGTCGTCCGGATCACCCAGCTCGCCCGCGCGGCGGGCATCCACCTGGTGCTGGCCACCCAGCGCCCCTCGGTGGACGTGGTGACCGGCCTGATCAAGGCGAACGTGCCGTCCCGGCTGGCGTTCGCGACGTCCTCGCTCGCCGACAGCCGGGTCATCCTCGACCAGCCGGGCGCGGAGAAGCTGGTCGGCCAGGGCGACGCGCTGTTCCTGCCGATGGGCGCGTCCAAGCCGATGCGGCTGCAGAACGCCTACGTCTCCGAGAAGGAGATCCACGCGGTCGTCGACCACTGCAAGGCGCAGATGGAGGCGTCCTACCGGGAGGACGTCGCCGCGCCCACCGGGCCGAAGAAGGAGATCGACGAGGAGATCGGCGACGACATGGACCTGCTCGTGCAGGCCATCGAGCTCGTCGTGACCACGCAGTTCGGCTCGACGTCCATGCTCCAGCGCAAGCTGCGGGTCGGGTTCGCCAAGGCGGGCCGCCTGATGGACCTGATGGAGAGCCGGGACATCGTCGGCCCGAGCGAGGGGTCCAAGGCCCGCGACGTGCTCGTCAAGCCGGACGAGCTGGCCGGCGTCCTCGCCGACGTCCGCGGCGCCTCCTGACACCCCTTTCGCCCACGCGGCCGGGTGCCCTTGCGACCACGCGGCTGACGCCCCTTTCGGCCGTGCGGCCGGCGCTCCGTTCGAACACGCGGCGCGCGGGCCGTCCGCGGATTCGTTCGAAGGCGGCGCGCCGTCCGGCCGCCCGGTTTCGCTCGTGTGTTCAGGCCGGCCGCCGGAAATGCGGGCCGAGTTCTGCGCGTCGGCGTGTCCGCGGGCCCGAAGCATGATCCACTTGTGGTCGGGCCGGGCCCGCCGTGAACGGCGGCGGTCGATGGCCCGAACGTGGACGGAATGATGCGAAATCTTGCCCCGTTTCCCATGTGTTGGCTATCGCTCCGGGGGCATGGCGCTTTCTAGACTGGAACCACCGGCATGGGGGTTGGTCGCCTGATGGTGCGCTCTGAGGGAGGCTCGCGTGAGCATCGGTGAGACCTTGGCGAGCGAGCGCGAGCGGGCCGGACTCACCCTCACCCAGGTGAGCCTGCGCACCCGGATCCGCGAGACGGTCGTCCGCGCGATCGAACACGACGACTTCAGCCCGTGCGGCGGCAACTTCTACGCGCGCGGGCACATCCGCAGCATCGCGCGGGTCATCGGGATCGATCCGGAGCCGCTCGTCCAGGAGTACGACGAGACGCACGGCGGCGCGCCGCAGCCGGTGTCGGCCGTCGCGGCGTTCGAGCCCGAGGCGTCGGTCCCGCTGCGCGAGCGCCGCTCCCCGAACTGGACGGCCGCGATGGCGCTCGCGCTCGTCCTGGTCGTCGGCTACGGGATCTTCCAGGTGGTGAGCGGCGGCGGTGGCGAGCACCACGCCGCCCAGCAGGTCGCGGGCACGCCCGAGGCGCCCAAGCCGAGCACGCCGCCGCCGACCGCGACCCCTTCGCCGAGCGCGACGCCGCACAAGGGCGTCCAGATCAAGCTGAAGGCGCGCCGGTCCACCTGGGTGGACGTCCGGGGCGACAAGGGCCGGTCGCTGTTCAGCGGGACGCTGTCGGCCGGCGACGCGCGCGGCTGGTCGGCCCGCAAGGTGATCAGCGTCGTGATCGGCAACGGCGGCGGTGTCCGGGTGATCGTGAACGGCCGGGACATCGGCTCGCCGGGCGCGAACGGGAACGTTCTCACGCTGAAGTTCACCCCGTCCGATCCCAAGCCGCAGGACACCCAGTCCGCCTGACCCCGCGGCGGTGGGCCTCTGCCGGCCCGGCCGGACGTCCCCGGTGTGCTTCCGGCAGGCGGCGCGGTGGTCCCGGCGGGGGCTCCGGTGGTCCGCGGAGGGTCCGGCGCCCGTTACCTTTGGAGGCATGTCCAACCGCCGCACGGTCTCCCTCGTCACGCTCGGATGCGCCCGGAACGAGGTCGACTCCGAAGAGCTCGCCGCCCGGATCGAGGGCGCGGGCTGGGACCTCACCGACAGCTCCGACGGCGCCGACGTGGTCGTGGTGAACACCTGCGGGTTCATCGACGCGGCCAAGAAGGACTCCATCGACACGCTGCTCGCCGCGCACGACTCCGGCGCGAAGGTCGTCGCCGCCGGGTGCATGGCCGAGCGGTACGGCGCGGAGCTGGCCGAGGCGCTGCCCGAGGCCGACGCGGTGCTGAGCTTCGACGACTACGCCGGCATCGGCGAGCGGCTGGACGACGTGATGGCCGGCCGCCGCCGCGACGCGCACACGCCGCGCGACCGCCGCACGCTGCTGCCGATCTCGCCGGTCGAGCGCTCCGGATCCGCCGCGTCCGTGGCGATCCCGGGCCACGGCGACGCCGCGTCGTCCGGCGCGGAGCCCGGCCAGGACGCGCCTTCGGACCTTCCGGACGGCGTGGCCCCGGCGTCCGGGCCGCGCGTGCTGCGCCGCCGCCTCGGCGGGGGACCGGTCGCGCCGCTGAAGCTGGCGTCCGGCTGCGACCGCCGCTGCACCTTCTGCGCGATCCCGGCGTTCCGCGGCGCCTATGTGTCCCGGAACCCGGCCGAGGTGCTGGAGGAGGCGCGCTGGCTCGCCGGGCACGACGTCCGCGAGCTGGTCCTGGTCTCGGAGAACTCCACGTCCTACGGCAAGGACCTGGGCGACCTGCGCGCGCTGGAGAAGCTGCTGCCGCAGCTGGCCGCCGTGGACGGCGTGGAGCGCGTCCGCGCGTCCTACCTGCAGCCCGCCGAGCTGCGCCCGGGCCTGCTGGAGGTGCTCTGCCAGACGCCCGGCGTCGCCCGCTACTTCGACCTGTCCTTCCAGCACGCCGCCGGTCCGGTGCTGCGCTCGATGCGCCGCTTCGGCGACCGCGAGCGGTTCCTGGAGCTGCTGCGGCGCGTCCGCGAGCTGGCCCCCGAGGCGGGCGTCCGGTCCAACTTCATCGTCGGCTTCCCCGGCGAGACCGAGGACGACCTGGACGAGCTCATGGCGTTCCTCACCGACGCGCGGCTCGACGCGGTCGGCGTGTTCGGCTACTCCGACGAGGACGGCACCGAGGCCGCGACGCTGGACGGCAAGCTCGACGCCGCCGAGGTCGCGCGCCGCGTCGAGGAGGTCTCGGCGCTGGCCGAGGAGCTGACCGCGCAGCGCGCCGAGGACCGGATCGGCACCGAGATCTCCGTGCTGGTCGAGGAGAAGACCGCCGACGGCTACGAGGGACGCGCCGAGCACCAGGCCCCGGAGGTGGACGGCATGGTGCTGGTCCGCGGCGAGGGCCTGTCGATCGGTGAGTTCGTGACCGCGACCGTGGTCGGCAGCGACGGCGTGGATCTCGTGGCGGAACTCTCATGACCCCCGGCGCGCCGGGGCCGGTGGCCGAGCCGCCGCCCCCGCCGCCCGCCAGCCTCTACAACGTCGCGAACCTGCTCACCCTGGTGCGCATCCTGCTGGTGCCGGTGTTCGTGTGGCTGCTGCTGCGCGACACCACGGCCTGGCGGCTCGCCGCGTTCGCGGTGTTCGCGGCCGCGTCGGTCACCGACAAGATCGACGGTGACCTGGCGCGCAAGTACAACCTGGTCACCGACTTCGGGAAGATCGCCGACCCGATCGCGGACAAGGCGCTGACCGGCGCGGCGCTAATCTCGCTGTCGGTGCTCGGGCGGCTGTGGTGGTGGGTGACCATCGCCATCCTGGTCCGCGAGATCGGGATCACGCTGCTGCGGTTCGTGGTGATCCGGTACGGGGTGATCCCGGCCAGCAAGGGTGGCAAGCTCAAGACGACGCTCCAGATCCTCGCGATCGGGCTCTACGTCCTGCCACTGCCGGGGTTCGTCCAGCCGGTCGCTTGGGTCGCGATGGCCGCCGCGCTGATCGTCACGGTCGTGACCGGCGTCGACTACCTCTTCCAGGCGTGGCGCCTGCGCAAAGCCGCCACGGCGCGCTGATCCATCGTTGCCGTACGTGTCCATTCAGTCGCCGATGGTGACTGGTGTGGGTGCTCGCGGGACTGTCGGCGGCGGGCAGTAGGTTGTTGCCTGGACGGAAGGGGGCGACCGTGCTGCGTGTGGAACTGCTGACGGTCGGGGACGAGCTGCTGCTCGGCGACACGATCAACGGGAACGCGGCCTGGCTGGGGCAGCGGCTCGCTGAGCGGGGCGTCGAGGTCACGCGGAGCGTGGTCGTGGGTGACGGGCTGGACGAGATCATCCAGGCCGTCCGGGACGCGCTGGGGCGCGCGGACGCGGTGATCACCACCGGCGGCCTCGGCCCGACGTCCGACGACCTGACCCGGGACGCGCTGGCCAAGGCCGCCGGGGTGCCGCTCGTCCGGGAGGGGGCGCTGGAGCACCGGCTGCGCGAGCGGGTGGCGGCGTCCGGGGCCGAGCTGCAGCCGATGGCGCTGCGCATGGCCGACGTCCCGGAGGGCGCCCGCGTCCTCGCGAACTCCGCGGGCAGCGCGCCCGGCCTGCGGGTCGAGCTGCCGGGCGGGCCGGTCTACGCGCTGCCCGGCGTGCCGTACGAGATGCGCACGATCATGGACGAGATCGTCCTGCCCGAGCTGGCCGAGCGCGCCGGGCTGCCCGCCGTGGCGCGCCGCACGCTGCGCACGGCCGGGGTGTGGGAGTCGGTCGTCGCCGCGCGGGTCGCCGAGGTCGAGGAGATGCCCGGCGTGACGCTGGCGTACCTGCCCGACCCGTCGGAGGTCCGGGTCCGGATCACCGCCGCCGGTGAGGACCCGGCCGCGCTGCTGGCCGAGGCCGAGGGGCGGGTGCGCGAGCTGCTCGGCGACGCTGTCTACGCCGAGGGCGACGAGTCGCTCGACCGGGTCGTCCACCGGCTGCTGGCCGAGCGGAGCGCGACGGTCGCGACCGCCGAGTCGCTCACCGGCGGGCTGATCGGCGCGGAGCTGACCCGGATGCCCGGATCGTCCGCCACGTACGCGGGCGGCGTCGTGGCGTACGCCACCGTGCTCAAGGAGCGGCTGCTCGGCGTGGACGGCTCCCTGCTGGCCGCCGAGGGCGCCGTCCATCCGGACGTGGCCCTGCAGATGGCCGGCGGCGCGCGCGACCGGCTCGGCGCGGACTACGGCCTCGCGGTGACCGGTGTCGCCGGTCCGGAGCCCCAGGATGACCAACCTGTGGGAACGGTCTATATCGCGGTGGCCGGACCCGGAAATGCGTTCCGCGTAACGCGCCCGCGACTCCCCGTGCCCGGATCGGGCGCCGAGAGCCGCGCCGTGCTGCGCCGCATGACCGTGGTGCACGCCCTTGACCTGCTACGTCGCGTCCTGATCGGACTTGACGCGGAGCCCGCGGCCGGGGACGCTCAGAAAGATCGGGAAGAGTCGGGCTGATTACAGCGTTACGTTCCGAGCGAACACGAAATCGACGGTCTGCCACGGCCGCGCTCCGGGCGGGTACGGTGGAACCGGCAGATGGTCCGAACTGAGGGAGGGAGCGAGACGATGGTCCTGCTTCGCAGCCTGCTCGGTGACGTCCTGCGGGCGCTGCGGCTGCGCCAGGGGCGCACCCTCCGCGAGGTGTCGGCGGCGGCCCGGGTGTCGCTGGGCTACCTGTCCGAGGTTGAGCGTGGGCAGAAGGAGGCGTCCTCCGAGCTGCTGTCCTCGATCTGCAAAGCCCTCGGGGTGCCGCTCAGCCACGTCCTGCGCGAGGTGGCCGACCAGCTGGCGCTGGCCGAGCTGCAGCACGAGCCGGTGATGGCCGGCGCGCCGCCCGAGCACGAGCGCATCAGCACCGACACGGTGCCCGATTCGCCGGAAGAGATCGCGGGCGAGTTCCGGGCCGACATGGTGGCCGCCTGACGGTGGCCCGGAACGGCGACCGTTCCCGCGGTCGCCCCACCGCGTGTCGGCACGCGCCTGTTCGTCGCTCGGCAGATATTCGACTCCGTTCTGTAGTCGTTCGACTTCGCTCGGTCGTTCCGCGACCACGCTCCCTCCCGGGCCGGTGCGGACGATCCTTGACCGGGCCTGTGCGGTGTGTCACGACTGAAAGCGGCATTTCAGGGCAGGTTTCCGCGTTGTAACGACTCCGTGCTGTTGTCACGACTCAGTGCTGGCGACACAGCGCAACGACGCGGAAGGAGCTCAAGATGGCTGCCGTGAAGAGCCCCCTTTCCGAGGCCGCGCAGAAGGTGACGGGCGAGGCCCTGCAGGGCGCGCTCGTGGACCTGGTCGACCTCGCCCTCTACGCCAAGCAGGCGCACTGGAACCTGGTCGGACCCCGGTTCAAGGTGGTCCACGAGCATCTGGACGAGATCGTCGACCTGGCCCGGCAGGCGCAGGACGACGTGGCCGAGCGGGCGGTCGCGATCGGCGTGAACCCGGACGGCCGGTCCCGCACGATCGCCGACCGCACCCGGCTCCAGCAGCTGGAGTCCGGCTACCTCGACGATGACAAGGTCGTCGCGGCCGTGACCGGCACCCTGTTCGAGATCATCGCCCGGTTCCGCGAGCGGATCGCCGCGACCGACGAGCCCGACCCGGTCACCCAGGACCTCCTCATCGGCATCACCGCCGACCTGGAGAAGCAGCACTGGATGTTCCAGGCCCAGTCCTGACGCTTTCCCTGCAGAACCCCGCCCGGAGTCTCGGGCGGGGTTCTGGGCTTTCCAGGCCGATCGCCTCGCTTTCCGGGCCAATCACTTCGTCCCGGTCTCACCAGGCTGAGGCGGCTTCCAGGCAGGCGCGGACGAAGTCGCGGAGGACGGGATCGGTGTCCCCGCGCGGCCAGACGACGGCGAGCCGGCTTTCAGGCGCGTCCACGACGGGGCGGTAGACGACGCCCGGACGCCGGTACACGCGGGACGTCATCTCCGACAGCATCGCGATGCCGCGCCCCGCCTGGACGGCCTGGAAGTAGTCCTCGGAGTTGTGCACCTCGGCGCCGATCCTCGGCTGCGTGCCGAGCCGGTCGACGGCCAGCCAGAAGTCGCGCAGCGGACCGGCCGAGGCGGGCAGCGCCACGAACGTCTCGTCCCGCAGATCGCGCAGGCGGACGGTCTCGTGCGCGGCGAGCCGGTGGCCCTCTGGAAGCGCGACGCAGCGGCCCTCCCGGACGAGGACCTCGTGGTCGAGCCGGTTCGCGCCCGGCAGCGGAAGGCGGAGCAGCGCGGCGCGGTCGCGGCCTGACAGGACGGTGCCCGCCGGGTCGTCCCAGTCGTTCAGGCGGAGATCGATCCGCCGGTCCGGACGCAGCTCGGCGAACCGCTCGGTCACACCGCGCAGCAGGCCCGGCTCGATCGCCGAGTGGTACCCGATCGGCAGCACGCGCGCGGCGGCGTCGCGTTCGGCGCGCGCCCGCCGCTCCCAGTCGTCCAGCGTCTCGACGGCGGCGCGGGCGACGGGCAGCAGCGAGCGGCCCGCCTCGGTCAGCGCCACCGAATGCCGGTTCCGGACGAACAGGGGCGTGCCCAGCTCGTCCTCCAGCCGCCGGACGGCCTTGGACAGCGCGGGCTGCGCCACGTACAGCCGCTCCGCCGCGCGGGTGAAGTGCAGCTCCTCCGCGACGGCGACGAAGTACCGCAGCGAGCGCGTCGAGACGTCCATGCCGCCACGGTAATGCCGATCCGGCATGACGATGGATCTTGGCGTCCGGCGGCCCGTCCGGACGACGATCGCCTCATGACTCCCTGGAAGGGCCTGGCGGCCGTCGTCCTCACCACCGTCGCCGCGATGACACCCGTGTTCGGCGTCGCGGCGCTGGCCACCCCCGTCGAGCACGGGCTCCCGGTCTCCGGGACGGTGTTCGGCCTCACCCTGAGCGGGTTCTTCGCGATGAGCGCGGCCGGCGCTCCCTTCGCCCGCCGGATCGCGGCCCGCCTGCCGGTGTCGGTCGTGCTGGCGCTGGTCAACGCGCTGGCCGCGGCCGGGCTGGTGATCGCGGCGCTGGCCCCGAACGCGGGTGTGCTCGGCGGCGCGCTGGTGGTCGCGGGTGCGGGCGCGGCGCTCACCCAGCCGGTCGCCGGGCGGTTCATCGCGGTCCGCGTCCCGGCGCACCGGCTGTCGCTGGCGTCCGGGCTGGTCAGCGCCGCGCTCGGGGTGAGCCCGCTGCTGCCCGGCCTGCTCGCGGGCCTCGTCGCGGGCCCGCACGGCTGGCGTGCCGCCCTCTGGGCCGCACTCGTCTGCCCCGTCCTCGGCCTCGCCGTCACCCCCTTCTCGCGCGAGACGTCCGCCCCCGCTGCGGCTTCAAGCCCTGCGCCGTCCGAGCCCTCCGCGCCAGTCGGGGGCGGGGTGGGGATGGTGCTCGGGTTGTGGACGGTCGCGGCGGCGCTGGCGACGATCGGGTCGAACGCCACGGCGTCGTACTTCATCCAGATCGGGACGCATTCGGGGATGTCGACCGGGCTCGCCGGGATCATGCAGTCGGTCGCGGGGCTGCTCGCGGTGGCCGTCCGGCTTGTGGCGGGTATCGCGGCCGACAGGGCGCCGCGCCGCAACCCCGCGATCGTGGCGGGGATGATGCTCGCGGGCGGCGTGGGCCTGCTGATCACCGCCGCCGGGAATCCCGTCTGCTTCGTCGCCGGCGCGGCGCTGACCGTCGCGGGCGGCTGGGGATGGACGGGACTCCTGTTCGCGGCCGTGCTGCGCGTGCTGCCCGGCGAGGGCGCCCGAGCGGGCGGTCAGGTGCAGCTCGGCCTGTTCACCGGCGCGGCGGTCGCGCCGTTCGCGTTCGGTGCGGTGTCCGGAACCCTCGGCCTGCGGGCCACGCTGCTGATCGCGGCGCTCGTCGCCGGGCTCGGAGCGGTGGCGATGACGGCCGGGACGAACCTGCTGCGCCGCGCCGAGAACCCTCGTCCGGCGACGGCCCCGGCTCCGCTCCAGGCGGCGGACCAGGTCTGACGGTCAGCGTTCCGGTTGGCAGCGCGGACACCAGAAGGTGACGCGCTCGCCGACGGCCGAGTCCTGGTCGGCGCGGCGGATCCGGGTGCCGCAGCGCAGGCAGGGGCGTCCGGCCCGTCCGTAGACCCAGTTGCGGCGTCCGGGACGCAGGTCGCCGGTGGTGACGTGGCCGTGCCGGAGCTTGTTGGCCTCCAGCAGCCGCTTGGCCAGGACGACCATCCCGTCCAGGTCGGTGACGTCGCCGACCCGCGTCCACGGGTGGACGCCGCGAAGGAAGAGGATCTCCGACTTGTAGACGTTGCCGATCCCCGCGAGCCGCGTCTGGTCGAGCAGCGCTACGCCGATCTCGCGGTCCGGGTCGGCGGCAAGGCGCCGGACGGCCTCCGCCGCGTCCCAGTCGGGACCGAGCAGATCCGGGCCGAGGCCGCCGACGGCCTGGTCCTCGTCGCCGGTGGGCAGCACCTCGACCGTGCCGAGCGAGTACCCGGCGGCCATCCACTCGGCGTTCGCCAGGACGAGCCGGACCCGGTGGTCGCGCGGCGGCGCCCCGGCCGGGCGGATCCGCCACTCGCCCTCCATCTTCAGGTGGGTGTGCACGGTCAGCCCGCCCTCGACCCGGGCCAGCAGGTGCTTGCCGCGCGGCACGACGTCGTCCACGACGCGCCCGCGCAGGTCGAGCGTGGCGTACCGGGGGACGCGGAAGTCCGAGAGCGTGAGCGGCCGCCCGGCGAGCGCGTCGCGCAGTCGCCGGGCGGCCAGGAAGATCGTGTCGCCCTCGGGCATCGGCTCAGATGAGGGAGGGGCTCTCCCAGGCGGCCGGGTCCTCGGTGAGCTTCTGCACCTGCTCGGGCAGCTTGCCCGCGGCGATGTGCGCGAGCGTCACCTGCTCCAGGATGGCGCGCTCGCTGGCGCGCAGCGCGATCCACACCTCCTGGAGGGACGCCGCCGGGCCCTCGTACCCGACGTGCTCGGGACGCTCGCCCCGGACGCCGAGCAGCGGCCCGTCGATGGCGCGGATGAGGTCGGCCAGCGAGATCTGGTCGGCCGGCCGGGCCAGCCAGTAGCCGCCCTCCGGCCCGCGCTGGCTGCGCACCAGCCCCGACCGGCGCAGCTGGCCGAGGATGTTCTCCAGGAACTTGGGAGGGATCTGCTGCGCCTCCGCGAGCTGGACGGCGGTGACCGGGTGACTCCCGGCCACCGACAGCTCCGCGGCGGCGCGCAACGCGTAGTCGACCCGGGCGGACAATCGCATGAACGTATTATCCCTTGCCGATCGGACTGGTTGGGCTTTGGCCCCGCAACAGGCCGTGAAACCCCGGTTCTGCCCCGGGAAACAAGGCCCTGGCTCGGGCGCGAGGCTCTGGCCGGGGGCGAGGTTCTGCCCCGGGGAACGGGAGAGGGCGGACGCCGGTGGCCGGCGTCCGCCCTTGAGGGCTCCGCGGGTCAGTTGGTGAGGCCGAGGACCTCGGCGGCGGCGCGGGCGTTGGCCTGGGCCGCGCCGTAGGTCGCGACGTGCACCGCGCCCTCCGGCCGCCAGACCGGCAGGCCCATGTCGACCAGCACCGCGTCCGGACGCGCCGCCAGGAGCGCCGAGGCCAGCGCGCGCTGCCCGGCGTGCCGGTGCGCGTCCCGCAGCACCACGACCAGACCGCGCCCGGTGGCACGTTCCAGCACGTGGCCCGCCTCGTCCGGGGTCCCCTCCGCCCGGACGGCGTCGGCCGCCCAGGGCGACAGCCCCCACGGCGTCGGGCCGACCGCGATGTTGCCGTTCGCGGCCAGCTCCACCACGAGCGGCGCGCCGGGGAAGGCGGGCAGCGCGCCCGTGATCCGCACGGCGCGGCGCGCGGCGTCCAGGCCGACGGCCCGGTCCACCGGGGCGGGAGCGCTCCCGGCCAGCCAGTCCTTCAGCGCGCCGGTGCGGGCCGCGGCGTCCGCGAGCCGCTCGATCGGCAGCCGCCCGGACGCGACCGCGCCCTCGACCGCGGCGAGCACCGCCAGCAGCGTCTCGTGGTGCTCGCGCGGCCCGAGGCACAGCAGGTCCGCGCCCGCGATCAGCGCCCGGACGGCCGCCTCGGGGATGCCGATCGCGCCGCTCGCGCCCTTCATGTCCAGCGCGTCCGTCACGATCACGCCCTGGTAGCCCAGGTGCTCGCGGAGCAGCCCGGTGATCACGGCGGGGGACAGGGTGGCCGGGACCCCGGCGGTGATGCCGGGCAGGTCGAGGTGCGCGGTCATCACCGCCCGGGTCCCGGCCGCGATCGCCGCCCGGAACGGGACCAGCTCGCGCCGGTCCAGCAGCTCCAGGTCGGCGTCGACGACGGGCACGCCCAGGTGCGAGTCCTCCACGGTGGCCCCGTGACCGGGGAAGTGCTTGGCGCAGGCCGCGACCCCCGCCTCCTGGGTGCCCGCGACGGCGGCCGCCGCGTGCCGCGCCACCAGCTCCGGGTCGGCCCCGAACGAGCGGGTGCCGATCACCGGGTTGTCGGCGGCGGTGTTGACGTCCACCGACGGCGCGAAGTTCAGGTTCACGCCGACCGCGCCCAGCTCCGCGCCGAGCGACCGGTAGACGCGCCGGGTCAGCGCGACGTCGTCGACCGCGCCGAGCGCGGCGTTCCCCGGGTACGGGCTGCCCTCCTTGTGCCCGCCGAGCCGGGTGACGTCGCCGCCCTCCTCGTCGATGGTCACCAGCGGCGCGCCCGCGGAGCGCAGCTCGGCGGTCAGCGCCGCCAGCTCCCGCGTCCCCGGCACGTTGCCGTTCAGCGCGAACAGCGTGACGCCGCCGAGGCCGCGCTCCAGCTCGTCCAGCACCCAGCGCGGCGCGGTGGCGCCGTCGAAGGAGGGCAGCAGGGCCGCTCGCGCGAGCCGTCCGACCTCGTCGTTCGCGATCCGCTCGCTCATCCCTTGACCGCCCCCGCTACCAGGCCGGACACCATCCGGCGTTGCACGATCAGGAAGAAGACCATCACCGGGATGGTGAACAGGGTGGAGGACGCCATGATCGAGCCCCACTCCACCTGCGTCCGGCCGAAGCTGTAGGACAGCGTCAGCGGGAGCATGTACTTGTCCTGGTCCTTCAGGAACGCGAACGCGATCACGAACTCGTTCCACGCGTTCACGAAGGAGAAGATGCTGGTGGCGACCAGGCCCGGCGCGACCAGCGGGAAGGTGATCCGCCAGAAGGTGGTGAACCGGGACGCCCCGTCGATGGACGCGGCCTCCTCCAGGTCCTTCGGGACGGCCGCGACGAACCCGCGCAGCATCAGCGTCGAGAACGCCAGCATCGACCCGACGTACACGACGATCACGCCGGACAGGCTGTTCAGCAGGTGCATCCGCTGCGCGTTCAGCATCAGCGGCAGCATCAGCGCCTCCAGCGGCACCATCTGCACGATCAGCAGCATCAGCAGGAACGCGACGCGCCCGCGGAACCGGGTGCGCGCCACCGCGTACGCGGCCAGCACCGAGATCACGCACGACACGGCGACGGTGGCGAGCGCGACGATCGCGCTGTTCAGGAAGAAGTGGAACAGGCCGTAGTCCAGGCCCTGCCCGTCGATGACCGCCTTGAAGTGCTTCAGCGTCCAGTGGACGGGCACCGGCAGCGGCGTCTCGGAGTTGATGTCCTCGTCGGTCTTGAACGCCGACGACACCATCCAGAAGACGGGGAAGACGGCGAACAGGAAGACCAGGATCCCTGCGGCGTTGAGGGCGACGCGGGTGCCGCGCCGTCCCGTACCGGACGTGCTCACGCGACCTCCCCCTGCCGGACCAGGACCCGCACGTAGAAGCCGGTGAACACCAGCAGGATGGCGGTGAGGACCAGGGCGATCGCGCCGCCCAGCCCGTACTTGGCCGGGAACGCCACGGCCTCGGAGTAGGCGTACATCGCCAGGTTGAACGAGTCCCGGTTGGCGGTGCCGCCGGCCAGGAACCACAGCTGGGTGAACACCTTGAAGTCCCAGATGATCGACAGCACGGTGAGCACCATGAACACCGGCTTCAGCAGCGGGAAGGTGATCTGCCAGAAGGTCGTCCAGGCGGACGCGCCGTCCACCCGCGCGGCCTCGTACAGCTCGCTAGGCACGCTCTTCAGCCCGGCGAGGACGGAGACGGCGATGAACGGGAACGACTGCCAGACCACGCACAGCACCAGCACCACGTAGGTGCTGAGCGGCTCGGAGAACCAGTTGTAGTCCTCCCAGCCGCCGCCGACGAGCCAGTTGGGCAGCAGGTCCAGGAACCACGGGACCAGGCCGCCGCCGGGCGTGAACAGCCACTTGTAGACGATCGCGGACGAGATCGCCGGGGTCGCCCACGCGAGCAGCGCGCCGGACGACACCAGCAGCGACATCTTCTTGCCCAGCCGGTTCAGCAGCAGCCCGACCAGGGTGCCGATGATCAGCGTGAGCACCACCATCGCGGCGGCGGACAGCACGGTGTTGAGGAAGACCTTCCAGAAGAAGTCGTCCTCCAGGACCGTGCTGAAGTTCTTGAACCCGACGTTCTGCGCCGGGTCCAGGCCGCGGACCTCGCGGGTGCCGATCTTGTGGAACGACATCCAGACGAGCTGGCCCATCGGGTAGAGGATGAGCGCCGCGATGATCGCGACGGTCGGCGCGATCAGCAGGTACGGGCCCGGACGGAACCGGACCGGGCGGCGGCGCTGCGGGCGCGGCGCGCCCTCGCGGTCGCCGCGCGCGCCGGGCGGCGCGGCCCGGCCGGGAGCGCGCGGGGCCGCCGTGTTCGCCGTGGAGGCGGTGTTCGCCATGGGGCTGGCCTATCCCTCGTGGACTCTGGAGGCCCCGGCCGGCGACGCGTGTGCGGACGCGGTCGCCGGCCGGGACGCTGGCGGCGGGCCGGGCAGCGGTCCCGGCCCGCCGGGCTGGCGGTGATCGGCGCGAGCCGGGTGATCAGCTCGGCGTGAGCCGGGTGATCAGCTCGGCGTGAGCTGGGTGATCAGCTCGGTGTGAGCCGGGTGATCAGCTCTGGTTGAGCGTGTCGGTCATGGCCTTGTTGGCCTTGGCGACCGCCGAGTCCACCGACGCCCCGTTCATGATCTCCTTGAGCATGGTGGGGATGATCTTCTTGTTCTGGTCCGCCTCGGTCCAGTTCGGGGTCTTCGGCGCGCCCTTGACGTTGGCCATCTGCAGCGACGCCGGGCCCTGGATCGGGTCCTTGGCGTAGGAGTCGTCCTTCAGCAGGTCGGTGAACTGCGGGAAGAACTTCAGCTGGTCGGCGAACGCCTTGGCGTTCTTCTTGCTCGCCACCGAGCTGAGGTAGTCGAACGCGACGCCCTTGCTCTTGCTGTCACGCCAGACCGCCAGGTGCGAGCCGCCCGAGAACGCCGGGCCGACCTGGCCGGACGGCGTCGGGATCGTGAACGCGCCCATCTGCTTGGTGTACTTGGCGCTGATCTTCTCGATCTGCGGCAGCGTCCAGGCGCCGTCGATGTACATGCCGAGCTTGCCGTTGGCGAAGTCCTTCTGCGGGCCCGCCAGCTCGTTCACGCCGATGTAGCGCTTGGGCGCGACGCCGTCCTTGACCAGGCCGGTGTAGAACTCGACGGCCTTCTTGGACTCGGGGGTGTCGAGCTTGCCGACCCACTTGCCGTTCTCCTTGGCGGCGATGTCGCCGCCCGCGCCGAACAGGAAGCTGGCGAAGCCGTTGGTGAAGTCGGACGGGGCGGCGATGCCGTCGACCTTGCCGCCCTCCTTGTCCTGGATGGTCTTGGCGGCGGCCTTCAGCTCGTCCCAGGTCTTGGGGACCTGCACGCCGTCCTTCTGGAACAGGTCCTTGCGGTACCAGACGACCCGGACACCGGCGTACCACGGCACGGCGTAGGTCTTGCCGTCCAGCTGGCCGAGGTCGAGCGAGCCCTTGACCAGGTCCTTGCCCTCGGACCAGCCGTTCACCTTGTCGGTGATGTCGGCGAGGGCGCTCTGCCCGGCCCAGGTGACGGCCTGGTCGTTGCCGATCTCGACGACGTCCGGGCCCTGGCCGGTGTTCAGGGCGTCCTGGAGCTTCTTGGTCGCGTCCGGCCACGGGACGTACACGACCTCGACCTGGGTCTTGGGGTGCTTCTGCTGGAAGTCGGCCTTGGCCTGGGCGAGGACGCCGTCCTCCTCCTTGTTGGCCGCGCCCATGAACCAGGCGGTCAGCTTCGCCGGCTCGGCGCCCGAGTCCTTGTCCTTCTTGTCACCGCCGCCGCCGCAGGCGGTCAGCCCGATCGCCAGGGCGGCGCTCACGGCCGCGATTTTCGCGATCTTCAAGGGGTTCTCCTTCTTCCGGCCGCCCCTCGCGGGCGGGACTTCTCGGCGCGATGCGGGAAACCGGGGCCGGACCGTTTAGGGTCCAGCCATGCCCGGTGCTTCCGCACACCGGCCGCGGGGGGTGCTCGCGAGTCGGGGTGTCACGCTCGCGTCCTGCTCCGTTCAGCTGGGACGGCTGGACGCTTGCGCGTAAACTAACAAGAAACTTTCCTAAACAAAACCGCCCGTTAGCGGATTGAGACTTCGAGGGGACGACAGAGCATGGAGAGCCGCCCCGGGACGCCGCGCCTGCTGCGCGAGCTGAACGACCGGGCCGCCCTGGACCTGCTGGTCGCGCGCGGTCCGCTGACCCGCGCCCAGATCGGCGTCCAGACCGGGTTGTCCAAGGTCACCGCCTCCCAGCTGCTGGCCCGGCTGGAGGAGCGCGGGCTGGTCGAGGTCGTGGGGGAGCAGGCGGGCGGGCGCGGCCCGAACGCCGCCCTCTACTCCGTCGTCCCGGACGCCGCCTACGTCGCGGGCCTGTCGGTGGGGCCGGAGGGGGTCACCGCGGGCGTCGCCGACATCACGGGCAGTGTCGCCGCCCAGGTTACCGTCGATCCGAACAATGGCGGCGATCCCGTCAAATCCGTCCACAACGCCGTGGTGAAGGCCGCCCGCTCGGCCAAGGTCGCGCTGCGGAAGCTAACCGTCCTGGTGATCGGGACGCCCGGTGTGGTCGATCCGGTGACCGGCGACGTCCAGTTCGCCTTCGACCTGCCGCACTGGCACGAGGGCGTGCTGTCGGCGCTGCGGCACGACCTGCGCCGCCCGGTGGTGATCGAGAACGACGTGAACCTCGCCGCCCTGGCCGAGCGCGCCTACGGCGCCGCCCGCGAGCACGAGGACTTCGCGCTCATGTGGCTCGACCGCGGCATCGGCCTGTCGGTCATGCTCGGCGGCCGGCTGATCCGCGGCCGGTTCGGCGGCGCGGGCGAGATCGGCTACCTGCCCGTCCCCGGCGCCCCGCTGCCCCTCGGCACCGCCCGCCGCGCCCCCATGGACGGCGAGGAGGGCGTCACCGAGTCGACGTCCTGGGGCATCCCGGCCCTCGCCGGCGGCTACGGCTCGCTCGTCGGCGCCGACGCCGTCCGCGACCTGGCCCACCGGCACGGCATCCCCGGCGCCACCGCCGTGGAATGCGTCCGCGCGGCCGCCGCCGACGAGTCACGCGGCGGCGACTTCCTGGACGAGCTGGCCGTCCGCATCTCCTACGGCGTGACCTCGGTCAACATCGTCCTGGACCCGGGGCTGGTGGTGCTGTCCGGCGAGCTGGGCCGCGCCGGGGGCCGTCCCCTGGCCGAGCGCATCGAGCGCGCCGTCGGGCGCCTCAGCCCGACCCGCCCGTCCGTCGCCGTGACCGAGATCGACGGCAACCCGGTGCTGCGCGGCGCGCTGCACGCGGCCCTCGAACAGGCCCGGGACGAGGTCTTCTCCACCTGACCGCGGGCCGGGGGCTCGGGGCGGGGGCCTGGGGTCTCGCGGGCAAAATGCAGGCGCCGCCGCGGAGGGGGTGCGACGGCGCCTGCTCTGGAGGATGGTCTTCGTTGCGGAATCGTGGTGGCGGGCGGCGGCCTTCTCGCCGCGTCCGCGGTGCGGCCCGCGGTTACTTGGCCGCGGCCTGCGGTTCGGCCTCTTCGTGGCGGCGCGGGTCGCGCAGCGCCCGGTCGATGATGACCTGGTTGATGACCTGCCGCCTGCGCCGCTGCGCGGCGGCCCACCGAGCCGTCGGTGTCATGCGAACCCCCGTTCCGCGGTGACGTCCTTCATCCCTGTGCCACCGCAACCCCATTACCGCAATGCTTTCACCGGAGCGGCCCATGGCGGATCCACCCACGGTATGAATCTCGGTCAGACCTTCAGCGGAGGACGCCGGGTGGATCATGATGGGATCGGACCCTGCGACGGGACCGCTGGGAGACACGTGACCGACCTCGGGGGGATGCCATGGCGCTGCGCGACCGGTTGAGAAGGCTGGTGCAGAAACCCGGAAGCGCCGACCTCGCGCCGCTGCGCGACCTGGTCGCGGACGCCGCCGGCCGGGAGGAGCGCGTCCGCGCCCTCTCCGACGCCGAGCTGACCGCCGCGGCCGAGGCCATGCGCCTGCCCCGGCCCGCCTCGGCCGCCGCCGAAACGGGAGGCAAGCCGTCCGGGAAGGGCTCGGACAAGGCGTCCGGGAAGGGCTCGGGCGGCGCGTCGGGCGGCGGCGCGGGCAAGTCGGGCGGCGCGTCCGGTGGCGGGACGGGGAAGAAGGGCGCGGCGGACATCGACCTCGCCGAGCTGTGCGCGCTCGGGCGGGAGGCGGCGCGGCGGACGCTGGGGGAGCGGCCGTACGACGTGCAGCTCACCGGGGTCCTCGCGCTGCTGCGCGGGCAGGTCGCCGAGATGGCGACCGGCGAGGGCAAGACGCTGTCCGGGGCGATCGCCGCCGCCGGGTACGCGCTGCGCGGGCGGCGCGTCCACGTGATGTCGGTGAACGACTACCTCGCCCGCCGCGACGCCGAGTGGATGGGCCCGCTGTACGGGCTGCTGGGCGTGACGGTGGCGTGGGTCGGGCAGACGTCCACGCCGGAGGAGCGCCGCGCCGCCTACGCCGCCGACGTCACCTACGCGCCGGTCAGCGAGATCGGCTTCGACCTGCTGCGGGACCGGCTCGCCACGTCCGCGGGCGACCGGGTGCTGCCCGCGCCCGAGGTCGCGCTGATCGACGAGGCCGACTCGGTGCTGGTGGACGAGGCGATGGTCCCGCTCGTCCTCGCCGGGGCGGCCGACTCGGCCGGGGCCGACCCGTCCTACGCCGACCTGGTGCGGCGGCTGCGGCCCGGCCGCGACTACGGCACCGACACCGAGGCCCGCAACGTCCAGCTCACCGCGGCGGGCGCGCGCGAGGTCGAGCGGTCGCTCGGCGGCATCGACCTGTACGCGCAGGACAACCTCGCCGTGCTCACCGCCGTGAACGTCGCGCTGCACGCCGAGGTGCTGCTCCAGCGGGACGTGGACTACATCGTCCGGGACGGCGCGGTGAAGCTGGTCAGCGAGTCGCGCGGCCGGGTCGCGCTGCTCCAGCGCTGGCCGGACGGCCTGCAGGCGGCCGTGGAGGCCAAGGAGGCCCTGGACGCGTCGCCGAGCGGCGAGATCCTCGACTCGGTCACCGTGCAGGAGCTGATCGGCCGGTACCCGGTGCGGTGCGGCATGACCGGCACCGCGCTGGCCGTCGCCGGGCAGCTCCGCGAGTTCTACGACCTGGACATCGCGGTCGTCCCGCCGAACCGGCCGTGCGTCCGCGACGACCGCCCGGACCGGCTGTACGCCACCTCCGCCGACAAGGAGGTCGCGGTCGTCGAGGAGATCGCGGCCGCGCACGAGGCCGGTCGGCCCGTCCTGGTCGGCACCGGCGACGTCGCCGAGTCCGAGCGGCTGGCCCGCCGCCTGACCCGCGCCGGGTTCGCGCCGATCGTGCTGAACGCCAAGAACGACGCCGAGGAGGCGGCGATCATCGCCGGGGCGGGCGCGCCCGGCGCGATCACCGTGTCCACGCAGATCGCCGGGCGCGGCACCGACATCCGCCTCGGCGGCCCCACCCCGGAGCCGGACGGCGCCGCGCCGGGCACCGCTCCGCTGGACGAGCCGTCCGCCGCGTCCCACCAGGCGGTCGTCGACGCGGGCGGGCTGCTGGTGATCGGCACCGGCCGCTACCACAGCAGCCGCCTGGACGACCAGCTCCGCGGCCGCGCCGGACGCCAGGGCGACCCCGGCGCATCGGTGTTCTTCACCAGCCTCCAGGACGACCTGGTCACCCGGTACGCCCCGGACGAGGAGTACAAGGGCCCGGCCCGCGACGACGGCCTCGTCGAGGCGAAGTCGGCGCACTGGATCGTCGGCCACGCCCAGCGCGTCGCCGAGGGCGTCGACCTGGAGCTGCACCGCAACACCTGGCACTACAACCACCTCATCGGCCTGCAGCGCGCCGAACTGCTGGCCGAGCGCGAGCGGGTGCTGAGCGGCGACGCCGCCGACCGCCTGATGGCCGCCGACGCCGCCGCCAAGCGCACCGAGCTGATCGAGCTCACCAGCGCGGACGAGGTCGCCCGCGCCGCCCGCCAGCTGCTCCTGTTCCACCTGGACCGCCGCTGGTCGGACCACCTGGCGTTCCTCACCGACGTCCGCGAGGGCATCCACCTGCGCTCCCTCGGCCGCGGCCTGGACCCGCTCATCGAGTTCAACAGCGAGGCCGTCCCGGCGGGCAAGCGCCTGCTGCCCGACGCGCGCGCCGCCGCCGTCAAGGCCTTCGAGAACCTCAAGGTCGCCGACGACGGCACGCTCGACCTCGCCGGCGCGGGCCTCCAGCGCCCGTCCGCCACCTGGACCTACCTCGTCCACGACAACCCGTTCGGCTCCATGGACGAGCGCGTCCTGAAGGGCCTCATCTCCATGTTCAAGGGCAAGAAGTAGCCCGAAGCCCCCCTGGAGCAGGGTCCCGCGCCCCCGGGGCCTCGGGCCTGGCGCGAAGCCCCGGGCCGAGGTAGGCGCGGAGCCGGAGGCCCGGTTGGTTCGGCTCAGGGGCGGAGCCGGAGGCCCTGGGTGGGGCTGGGCTCAGGAGCGGAGGCGGAGGCCGCGCGGGGTCGGGTGGAAGCCCGCCGCTTCGAGGGCGGCGGCGAGCGGGGAGTCGTTGATGGACTCGCCGTCCGCGCGCTCGACGGTCAGCTTGCCGAGCGCGCCCTCCCGCACGGCGAGGGCCAGCGCGTCCACCGCGGGCTGCAGGACGGCCGGGTCGTCGTCCCAGGTCAGCAGGGTCTTGCCGCCGCGTTCGACGTACAGGACGAGGCGGCCGCCGACCAGCACGACCAGCGCGCCCGCCTTCCGGCCGGGCTTGTGGCCGCTCGCCGCCTCGTCCGGACGGTCCGGCCAGGGCAGCGCCGCGCCGTAGGCGTTCGCCGGGTCGGCCGCCGCCAGCACGAGCGCGCGTTCGCCTGCATCGTTCTTGCGCGTGGCCGCGGCCGGAGCGACCGAGCCGCCTTGCCAAGCGGGTCGTTCGTGACGCGTGCCCGCCGATCCGTTCCCGTGCGCCGGTCGGCTTCCGTGCTCTGATCCGTCGCCGTGGGCCGGTTGGTCCCAGGGGTCTGGCGCTGGGGACTCCCACAGCGAAGGGGACGGCTCGGAGGCGGGAGGCGCGGACGGGCGGAGGGCGCGAAGCCGGTCCACCGCGCCGGGCAGGGCGAACTGGGCCGCGCCGAGGCCCTCCACGAAGTACCCCCGTCGGCAGCGCCCGGACTCCTCGAACGCGCGCAGCACGGGGTAGACCGCAGAGAACCCGCCGGGTGTGCGTTCGGCGGCGACCGCGCCGCGGATGACGATGCCGTAGCGGTCGAGCAGCGCCTCCGCCAGCGCGTGGGAGCGCAGCGTGGGCGCGGACTCGCGCTCAGGCAGCGGCCACCAGCGCCCGGCGACCGTAGGCGGACCCGTACGGGACGGCAGCACCGGACGCCCCCGCCGAGTGCCGCGAGACCGGTGCGCAGGACGGCCGGAACCGAGCGCCGCACGCAGCGGCGCGAGGGTGTCGTTGGTGAGCAGGCCCGCCCAGACCAGGTCCCAGATGGCGGTGACCAGGTCGGCGTCGTCGGTCGTGACCTGCTGGTTCACCCGGTCGGAGAGCATCCGGAAGAACAGCGCGCCGCCGCCGTCCAGCAGGTCGAGCACGGCCTGGTGGACGGGCGTGAGGGTGATCTCGGCGGGCTCGGGCATCAGCAGCGGCGCGGTCTCGGCGAGGTACAGCGAGACCCACCCGTCCCCGCCGGGGAGGCTGCCCTGACCCGCCCAGACCACCTCGCCGGACGAGGTCAGCTCGTCGAGCATCGCGGGCGTGTAGCCGGGCACGCGGGACGGCAGGATCAGCGACTCCAGCGCCGACGCCGGGACGGCCGAGCCCTGGAGCTGCTCGATCGCCTGGACCAGCGCGTCGATGCCGCGCAGCCGCGAGCCGCCGGTGATGCCGTGCCAGGCGGGCAGGAACCGGCCGAGCGCCTCCGGCGGCGACGGCTCGACCTCCGCGCGCAGGCGCGCGAGGGAACGGCGCCGCAGCGTGCGCAGCACACCGCTGTCACACCATTCGGACGTCAGCGGCCCGGTCACCGCCTCGACCGGGAGGAACTCGCCCTCGACCACGCGCCCGTCGGCGGCGAGCCTGCGCAGCGCCTCGGTCGCCACGGCCGCGCCGAGCCCGAAGCGGGCCGCCACGTCGTCGGCGCGGAACGGCCCGTGCGTGCGCGCGTACCGGGAGACCAGGTCGCCGAGCGGGTCGTCCACAGGTTCGAGGAACGCTTCGGGCACGCCGACCGGAAGCGGTACGCCGAGCGCGTCGCGGAGCCGTCCGGCGTCCTCGATCGCGGTCCAGCGCTCCTCTCCGGCGATGCGGACGCGGATGACCCGCCGTTCCTCTTCAAGCCGGGTCGCGTAGGGCGCGGCATCGTGCGGGGCGGTCAGCCGCAGCCCGATCTCGGACGTGGTGAGCGGCCCCAGCGTCCGCAGCAGGTCGGCGACGCCCTCCAGGTCGTGGGCGCGGCGGTCGGCCGCGAGCCGCTGCAGCTCGCGCTCGGTGTCGGCGACGACCTCCGGATCGAGCAGCTCGCGCAGATCGGCCTGGCCGAGCAGCTCCGACAGCAGCGCGGTGTCGAGCGCGAGCGCCTGGGCGCGGCGCTCGGCGAGCGGCGAATCGCCCTCGTACATGAACGCGCCCACGTAGTGGAACAGCAGCGAACGCGCGTACGGGGACGGCTCGTGCGTCTCGACCTCGACCATGCGCACCTTGCGTCCGGACAGGTCGCGCATGAGCTGGACCAGGCCGGGGACGTCGAACACGTCCTGCAGGCACTCGCGCATCGTCTCCAGGACGATCGGGAACGACGGGTACTTCCCGGCCACGGCCAGCAGCTGCGCCGCGCGTTGGCGCTGCTGCCACAGCGGCATGCGCTTGTCGGGACGGCGGCGCGGAAGCAGCAGGGAGCGGGCCGCGCACTCGCGGAACCGCGCGGCGAACAGGGCCGAACCGCCCAGCTCGTCCACCACGATGCGCTCGATCTCGTCGGCGTCGAAGGCGCACAGGTCCATGCTGGGCGGGTCGTCCATGTCCGGGATGCGGATGACGATGCCGTCGTCGGCGTGCATGGCCTGCGCGTCGACGCCGTAGCGCTCGCGCAGGCGGCCCGCCATGGCGAGCGCCCAGGGCGCGTGCACGCGCGCGCCGAGCGGCGAGTGCACGACCATGCGCCAGTCGCCCAGCTCGTCGCGGAACCGCTCGACCACGATCGTCCGGTCGTCCGGGACGTGCCGGGTCGCCTCGCGCTGCTCGCCCAGGTAGGACACCAGGTTCTCGGCGGCCCACTCGTCCAGCCCGGCGTCGTTCACGCGCGTGCGGGCGTTCTCGGCGGGCAGCGCGGCCAGCTCGCGGGTGAACGCGCCGAGGGCCCGGCCCAGCTCGGCCGGGCGGCCCGGCGAGTCGCCGTGCCAGAACGGCAGCTTGCCAGGCTGCCCGGGCGCGGGGGAGACCAGCACCCGGTCGGGCGTGATGTCCTCGATGCGCCAGGAGCTCGCGCCCAGCACGAACACGTCGCCGACGCGCGACTCGTAGACCATCTCCTCGTCCAGCTCGCCCACCCGGGACGACTTCTCGCCCACGAGGAACACGCCGAACAGGCCACGGTCGGGGATCGTGCCGCCGCTGGTGACCGCGAGCCGCTGCGCGCCCGGGCGGTCGCGCAGGACGCCGGTCACCCTGTCCCACACCAGGCGGGGGCGCAGCTCGCCGAACTCGTCGCTCGGGTAGCGCCCGGCGAGCATGTCGAGCGTCGCGTCCAGCGCGGAGCGGGGGAGCGTGGCGTAGGGCGCGGCGCGCCTCACGGCGGCCTCCAGCTCGTCGACCGTCCACTCGTCCATCGCGACCATGGCGACGATCTGCTGCGCGAGCACGTCGAGCGGGTTGCGCGGGTAGCGCAGCTCCTCGATCTCGCCGCCGCGCATCCGCTCGGCGACCACGGCCGTCTGCACCAGGTCGCCCCGGTACTTGGGGAAGATCACGCCCTTGGACACCGCGCCGACCTGGTGCCCCGCGCGGCCGACCCGCTGCAGGCCGCTGGCCACCGACGGCGGCGACTCCACCTGGACGACCAGGTCGACCGCGCCCATGTCGATGCCCAGCTCCAGGCTGGACGTCGCGACCACGGCGGGCAGCCGGCCCTCCTTCAGCGCGTTCTCGATGCCCGCCCGCTCCTCCTTGGACACCGACCCGTGGTGCGCCCGCGCGATCTCCGCCGGGACGCCCTTGGCGGCGCCCGCCTGCGCCATCATCTGCGCCGGCGTGCTCCCGCGCGTGGGCGCGGGCCGGACGCCGAGGTTCAGGGCGCGTTCTATGTCGTCCGGGCTGATGGGGCGCGGCTCGCCGGATTCCTCGGCCTCCTCGCGCGCGAGCGAGGCGCGCTCGAAGGCGAGTTCGTTGAGGCGGCCGCAGAGGCGCTCGGCGAGCCGCCGGGAGTTGGCGAACACCAGCGTGGAGCGGTGCGCCTCGATGAGGTCGAGCAGCCGGTCTTCGACGTGCGGCCAGATGCTGCGCTGGCGCGGGTCGGTCTCGCCCCCGGCGTCGACGAACTGCGCGATCTCGCCGAGATCCTCGACCGGGACGACGACGTCGAGGTCGAAGACCTTCTCGGACGGCGGCTGCACGACGGTCGCGGGCCGCGCGCCGCCCAGGAACGCCGCGACCTCCGCCGCAGGACGGACCGTCGCCGACAGCCCGATGCGCTGGGCGGGCCGGTCGAGCAGCGCGTCGAGTCGTTCGAGCGACAGCGCCAGGTGCGCGCCGCGCTTGGTGCCCGCGACCGCGTGCACCTCGTCGATGATCACCGTCTCGACACCGCGCAGCGCCTCGCGCGCCTGCGAGGTGAGCAGCAGGAACAGCGACTCGGGCGTGGTGATCAGGATGTCCGGCGGCTTGGTGGCGAGGCGGCGGCGCTCGTCGGCCGGGGTGTCGCCGGAGCGGATGCCGACCTTCACGTCCGGCTCGGGCAGGTCGAGGCGGCGCGCCGCCTGCCGGATGCCGGCCAGGGGCGCGCGCAGGTTGCGCTCGACGTCCACGGCCAGGGCCTTCAGCGGCGACACGTAGAGCACCCGGCAGCGGTGCTTCGGATCGTCCGGGAGCGGCTGGGACGCCAGCCGGTCGAGCGACCAGAGGAACGCCGCGAGGGTCTTGCCGGACCCGGTCGGCGCGACCACGAGCGTCGGGTCGCCCGCCGCGATGGACCGCCACGCCCCCGCCTGGGCGGCGGTGGGCGCGGCGAAGGCCCCGGCGAACCACGCGCGGGTCGCCGGGGAGAAGCGTTCCAGCACGTCAGCGGTGCTGTCGTGCGGCAGTCCGGTCATGCGTCCCATCCTGCCTCGCGGGTCCGACAAAACCGCGCCGGGGTGCTCTGGGTCACCTCCGCAGCGCTTGTAAGCAAGTGATTGCTTGCGGGAAGGTGGGGAGAGGCCACGACCCCGGGAGCCCCGATGCCCTACGTCCTGCTCGCGGTAGGCGCGGTGAGCCTGCTGCTGGCCGTGAACGCCCGCCGTCCCCGGCGCGAGCCGGTACTGCTCGTGCCCAGCTTCTTCGCCGGGTGGCTGACCATCGAGATGGCGCCTCACCTGCTCGTCCTGGAGATCGTCGGGCTGGTGTGGACGGCCGTCGCGGGCGGCCTGGACGGGTGGGCGGGCTGGATCGGCCTGGTTCTCGGCCTGGCCGGCGTCGCCCTGACGGCCGGGACGATCGCGGCGTCCCGGCGGACGCTGGTCACGCTCCGGGACAGTGGCGTCCCCCTCGACCTCGACCCGCAGAAGGCGCCGCGCTACCCGCTCAGCCACCTCGTCGTACCGCCGCTGTGCCTGATCCCTAGGCGAGGCGTCCGGGTGGACCGCAACGTCGTCTTCCGCCAGGAAGGACGCCTGCGCCTGAAACTGGACGTGTACCGGCCCAAGGAGGACGGACGGCTACGTCCCGGCCTTATGGAGATCCACGGCGGCGCCTGGGTCATCGGGGACAAGCGCGAGCAGGGGCTTCCGCTGCTGAACCACATGGCCGTCCAGGGATGGGTGGGCTTCAACGTCAACTACCGGCTGAGCCCGCGCGCGACGTGGCCCGAGCACCTTCTCGACCTGAAGCACTTCCTCCGCTGGTACCGCGAGCACGCCGAGGAGTACGGGGCAGACCCCGATTTCCTCTGCGTGACGGGCGGTTCCGCGGGCGGCCACCTGACGGCGATGGTCGCGCTAACGGCGAACGTCCCGGAGTTCCAGCCCGGCTTCGAGGATGTGGACACGTCCGTCCAGGGAGCCGTGCCCTTCTACGGCGTCTATGACTTCCTCGAACCCGGCCCATGGCCGATTCCCTTCGGGAAGACCGCGCTGCTACAGAAGCGGGTAGTGAAACGGTCCTTCGCCGAGGATCGGGAAGCCTTCGCCAAGGCGTCCCCTGTGACGTACCTGCGCCCGGACGCGCCGCCGTTCTTCGTCATCCACGGCAGCCACGACTCGCTGATCCCCGTCCTGGAGGCGCGTCGCTTCGTGGAGAAGCTCCGGGACGCCTCGGACGCACCCGTCCTCTATGCCGAGATGCAAGGCGGGCAGCACGCTTTCGACGTGTTCCCGTCCTACCGGACCGCCCGTGTAGTCGAAGGCGTCGAGCGCTACCTGACCGGCCTGCACAGGCAGTACGTCCAGGGCAAGGGCCCGAGCGTGCCGGACGAGTTGGACGAGTCCGTCGGATAGCGTGTCCGCGTGCGTCTCACAGTTTTCTGGCAGCGGATGAACGAGCAGTTCGGCGAGGGATACGCCGAGAGCGTCGCCAAGGACCACGTCCTGGCCGAGCTCGGCGGGCGCACGATCGACCAGGCCCTGGCCGACGGGGTGCCCGCCAAGACCGTCTGGCAGGCCGTCGTCGCCACCTTCGACGTCCCCTCGCGCCTGCGGTAGACGAGAAACCACGGCCGCGGACGGCGGACGATCGCGGCTGCGGCGGGTGGAACGGCACGGCCCGGTGACGGCACTCGCCGTCACCGGGCCGTTTCCGCGCCGGTCAGTAGACCGCGACGGCCGTCACGAACCCGATCATCAGGTTCGCCACCGCGAGCAGGACCGCGGCGGGTTCGAGCTGGTCCTCCGGGCCGTCCGCGAGCTCCCGGACGTTGATCCCGACGAGCCGGTTGAACGCCATCGTCGCGGCCGTCTGCGCGACGATCCCGACCAGGCCGAACACCAGCGTCCGGGTGAGGCCCTCGGCGAGGTCGCCGCCCGCCGCGAAGATCGACACGGCCACGATCAGGCCGACGCCGACGGTGGACGCGCAGGCCAGCAGCGTGGCGTTGGGGTTGCGGTCCCGGCGGATCACGTGGATCAGCCGGCCGGGCGTCGCCAGGTCGGTCATGTAGAAGCCGACGACGAACAGCACCAGGCCGACCGCCGCGTACGCGAGCAGCGCGCCGGAGCCGTGCAGCAGCACATGGCCGAGGCTTTCGTCGCCGGGGCCGGCGGCGAGCGTGGTCATGGTTCTCCTAGGGGTAACAGCGGGTGTGAAGGGTGGCGGCGAGGGGGCTACAGCGGGATGCGGTGCGGGACGAAGGACGAGGTGTCGTCGGTGATCAGGCCCGCGGTCTCGCGGATGCCGAGGCCCGCGGCCTCGTCCTCCACCATCCACGCGCCGAGGACGGGGTGCTCCCCGTCGAACTCGGGCAGCGGGCAGAACTCCTGGAACACGAACCCCTCGCGCCCGTACTCGCCCTCGGTGACGACCTCCGGCGCGTCCGGGGCCACGATGCGCATGCTCGCGCCCTCGCGCCCCAGCAGCGGCTTCTGCACGTAGGAGGTGAGGTTCCCGGGCGTGTTCAGGTAGGTCGGCAGCAGGTTCGGGTGGCCGGGGAACAGCTCCCAGAGCAGCACCAGCAGCGCCTTGTTCGACAGGATCATCTTCCAGATCGGCTCGATCCACCGCGTCGGCGTGCCCGGGATGTTCCGGCCGAACGGCTCGGCGACGATCCACTCCCACGGGTACAGCTTGCAGAGCGTCTCGATCTCGCGCGCCTCGATGTCGACGAACCGCCGCCGGACGGTGTCCCAGCCGATGTCCTCCATGGCGATCGCCTTGCCGCGCAGGCCCGCCTCGTCGGCGGTCTCCTGCAGGTACGCGATCGTCATGACCTCCTCGCCGGTCTCGTCCTCGCTCGTCCAGGCGAAGTGGGCCGGACCGTCCGGGAGCGTCGCCGCGATCTGCTTCCAGCGGTCCAGCAGCCGCTCGTGGATGGAGTTCCACTGGTCGTCGCCCGGATGCACGTCCCGCAGCCAGTACCACTGGACGATCGAGCTCTCCACCAGGGACGTGGGGGTGTCGGCGTTGTACTCCAGCAGCTTCGCCGGGCCCGTCCCGTCGTAGCGGAGGTCGAACCGCCCGTACAGGTGCGGGTCGCGCCGCCGCCAGGACGCCTCGATCAGCGGCGCCACCCAGTCCGGGATGCCCAGCACGTTGTAGCGGCCGGTGGTGACGACGTGCTCCACCGCCTGGAGGCACATGCGGTGCAGCTCCTCGACGGTCTCCTCCAGCGCCAGCACCTCGTCCATCTCGAAGACGTAGTGCACGGACTCGTCCCAGTAGGGGCGCTTCAGATGCTCCGGATGCGACGTCCGGTGGTAGGCGAGCCCCTGCGCCTCCACGCGCGCGGGCCAGTCCGGCCGCGGGTCTCCGTATTCGCGCCGCATCTCAGCCGCCGCTACGGCCGTGGCCGCCGAAACCGCCGCGGATCAGCGAGTGGCCGGTGCTCGACTTGATCCGGTGGCTGCGCGGAGCGGAGTAGCTGCCGCCTCGTACGTACCCGTACCGGTCGCGCTTGCCGCCGTAGTACCAGAAGTACCGGCCGTAGCCCACCGTGCCGTTCTCGATGTCGCGCCTGTCGCAGTAGGCGTCCGAGACGACCTTGTAGCCGCCCTTGGTCAGGCCCGTGGGCGGCGCCATCCGGTCGACGCACCAGGCCGTCGTGGACTTGGTGCCGCACGCGGAGGTCACGGCGATGGACAGGACGCTCACCACGCCGATCTTCACGGCGCGGGAGCTGAGCCGGCGGCCGGGCTGGCGCGCGGGCTCCTGCGGGGACGGCTGTTCCTGGGGCAGCGGTTCCGGCTGAGGGGGCAACGAGGACACGTCCTTACCAGACGACGTTTCGGGCGTACCGGGGATGAAATTACAGACGTAGCTGAGACGAAACCGTACCGAATACGGTTTCATCCCCGTCAATCCGGAAGTACGCCATGTCAGTCCGGAACCGGGAGGTGAGCGTACAGATCCATGGGATCGACCGTCGCCGGGAGGTCGCTCACCTGGCCGTCGCCGACCTCCACCACCCGCCAGGCGCCGTCCGCGCGGCGCGCCAGGTCGGTCGTGATGAACCGGCAGCCCAGCGCCCGGACGACCGGCGCGACCTCCGCCAGCTCCGGCCGCGGCTCCGTCCCCGGCGTGTCGGGATGCGGGCCCACGAGCGCGGGCTCGCCGTCCACCCACCACACCCGGGCCTCGCCGTCCTCGTCGAGCCGCTCGTACTCGCGCACGACCACGCCGCCCGCCAGGTAGTCCTCCTGGAGGGCGATCATCTTGGTGACGACGGCGCGCAGGCGCGCGAGGTCGTGGACGTCCGGGACGAAGCACGCCTCGTCCCACTCGTGCTTGCAGGACTTGACGTAGTCCTTCACGATGCCCGGCCCGCCGCGCAGCGGCCTCACGAGCTCGGCCAGATCGCCCGGGTCCTGGCCGGGGGAGAGCTCGCGCCACACGCTGTTGGGGGTGAGCCCCGCGAACGTGTCGTGCCAGCCGGGCAGCTCGTGCGCGCGCTGGTAGTCCTCCGGATGGGTCAGCAGGATCGTGCCGCGCTTCTTCAGGGCCGCCGCCAGCGCGGCGTACTCGGCGCTGGAGAGCATCCAGCCGCGGTACCAGGCGGGCCCGAGATCCGGCGGGACGGCGCGGACGGCGGCCTCGGCGTCACCGCGCCGCAGCGCGTCGTGGTCGACCAGGCCGATCTCGCCGTAATGGTCGCGCACCGCCGCGGCCTCACGGGAGAAGTGGGGCTCAACGCGCCGTGGATGGAGCGGGTCGGCGCAGAACAGAACGGTCAGCGTCATGATGGAAGCCTCCGTGTGCCGCGCCGCCAGCGTACGGTGTCGGGGCCGTCCGGCGCACGGATAATCCTGGGCGAATCGGTAGCCGCGTCCATGATCGAACGGATGTTCGGTAAGCTGTGCCCGGCGAGCGACGTTATCCACAGTTCAGGTGAGGGCTCGAAAACTGTCGGAGGCACCTCGTAACGTCGCCCTCGACATCGTGAAGCCGAGAGCCGGCGGAACCCGGCGACCGACCAAGACAAGGGGCAGACATGGCAGCCAACGACCGGGAGAAGGCTCTCGAAACCGCGCTCGCCCAGATCGAGCGGCAGTTCGGCAAGGGCTCGGTCATGCGGATGGGCGAGGAGGCGCGCGTCCCGGTCGAGGTCATCCCGACCGGCGCCATCTCCCTCGACATCGCGCTCGGCATCGGCGGCCTCCCGCGCGGCCGCGTGGTCGAGGTGTACGGCCCCGAAGGCTCCGGCAAGACCTCCATCGCGCTGCACGCGGTGGCCAGCGTCCAGAAGAAGGGCGGCATCGCCGCGTTCGTCGACGCCGAGCACGCGCTCGACCCCGAGTACGCGGCCAAGCTCGGCGTCGACATCGACGCCCTGCTGGTGTCCCAGCCCGACACCGGCGAGCAGGCGCTGGAGATCACCGACATGCTGATCCGCTCCGGCGCGGTCGACATCGTGATCGTCGACTCGGTCGCCGCGCTCGTGCCGCGCGCCGAGATCGAGGGCGAGATGGGCGACAGCCACGTGGGCCTCCAGGCCCGGCTGATGTCGCAGGCGCTGCGCAAGCTCACCGGTGCGATCAACCAGACCAAGACCACCGTCCTGTTCATCAACCAGCTCCGCGAGAAGGTCGGCGTCATGTTCGGCTCGCCGGAGACCACCACCGGTGGCCGCGCGCTGAAGTTCTACGCCTCCGTCCGGCTCGACGTCCGCCGCATCGAGACGCTGAAGGACGGCACCGAGGCGGTCGGCAACCGGGTCCGGGTCAAGGTCGTCAAGAACAAGATGGCCCCGCCCTTCCGGGTCGCCGACTTCGACCTGCTCTACGGCCAGGGCATCTCGCGCGAGGGCGGCCTGATCGACCTCGGCGTCGAGAACGGCTTCGTGCGCAAGTCCGGCGCCTGGTACACCTACGAGGGCGACCAGCTCGGCCAGGGCAAGGAGAACGCCCGCAACTACCTCAAGAGCAACCCCGACACCGCCGACGAGATCGAGAAGAAGATCAAGGAGAAGCTCGGCGTCGGCCCGCGCGTCGACAAGGAGGCCGCCGAGACCGCGGCGGCCAAGCCCGGCGACGCCAAGGCCGCCGACCCCAAGGCCGACGCCAAGCCCGTCGCCGCCGCGGCGGCCCCGGCCCCGCGCAAGTCGGCCAAGGCCAAGGCCGGAGATTCCTGACGACGAATCCGTCGAATCGGGTGACTCCTGACGGAGACTGAGCGATGATCTCGTATGCAGGGCGGCGGCGCCCCCACGTTCACCGGTCCACCGGTGGGCGGACCTTCCCCATCGGCGCCGCCGTCCCCGAGGGCCGCGCATGACCACCCCACCGTGGCCCACCCCGTCCGAGAGCCCTTGGGGCCGTCCAGCGGACGACGAGCCCGTCACCTCCGCCGCCGAAGAGTCGCCACCATCCGACGCGGCCGCCCAGGACACCCCCGAGCCGACGAACCGGCAGCTTCCCGCACCGACGCCGTCCGGCCCGGCAAGCGACGACCAGAACGCGGGCGACAAGGCCGCCCTCCCCTGGAACGTCGCCACGCCACGCCCGGATCCCAGCGACCTGCCCTGGAACCAGCCAAGCACGCCCCCGCCCGTCCCATGGGACCAGGCCAGCAAGCCCGCACCCGCCCCCTGGAACCAGGCGAGCGAACCACCGCCCGCCCCGTGGGGCGCGGCGTCCGGCGTCCAGTGGGACGTCCCGTCCACGCCTCCGGCCAAAGACGAGACGCCCCGCTCTCCCCTGAAGCCGCCCGCCGAGGCGCGGCCCAAAACCACGCGCGCACCCCGCCCAACCGCGTCCAAACCCAGCCCACGCACCACACGCCCGCGCTCTGACGAGTCCGCGCATCCAGGCGAGGCGGCACCGCGTCCCGCCGCCGCCCCTGACGCACCTCCCGACACCGAACCACGCCGCGAGGCAGCCCCGGACCGCCGGACCGATCCACGGGGCGAGGCCGACCTGCGGGGCGAGGCCGACCCACGGGGCGAGGCCGACCCACGGGGCGAGGCAGCCCCGGGCCGCCGGACCGACCCGCGGCGCGAGGCCGACCCACGGGGCGAGGCCGATTCGCGGGGCGAGGGCGAACCGCGCCGCGAGGCAGCCCCGGGCCGCCGGACCGACCCGCGGCGCGAGGCCGATCCACGGGGCGAGGGCGGACCGCGCCGCGAGGCAGCCCCGGGTCGCCGGACCGATTCGCGGCGCGAGGGCGATCCGCGGGGCGAGGACGCATCGCGCCGTGAGGACGGGCCGCGCCGTGAGGACGAGCTGGGCGAACGGAGCGCTGGCACTGGTTCACGCCCGGATGCCGAATCGGGTGCGGAGGGCGCTGCGGCGGAGGCCGGCGGGCGAGGGGCTCGTGATCGGCGGGCTTCGGGGAAGAAGGGCACCAAGAAGGCGTTCGGTGGTTCTGGTGCGTCCTGGGGTGAGAAGGGCGCGTCGGGGGAGCGTCGAGGGAGCAAGGGGACGCGGCGGCGCTCGGAGGGGGAGGACGCGTCCGAGCGCGAGCAGGGCGGCGACCCGGAGGCGCGGGCGAGGGAGATCTGCCTCCGGATGCTGACGGGCTCGCCGCGCACCCGCGCCCAGCTGGAGGAGGCGCTGCGGCGCAAGGAGATTCCGGACGACGTCGCGCAGCGGGTGCTCGGACGGTTCACGGACGTCGGCCTGATCGATGACGAGGCGTTCGCGCAGGCGTGGGTGCAGTCGCGGCACGCCGGCCGGGGCCTGGGGCGGCGGGCGCTCGCGGCCGAGCTGCGGCAGCGCGGCGTGGACAACGAGATCGTGAGCGAGGCCGTCGAGTCGCTGGACTCCGAGCAGGAGGAGCGCCGCGCCCGGGAGCTCGTCATGCGCAAGCTGCGCTCGACCCGCGGCGTCGAGCGCACCAAACGCGTCCGCAGACTGGTCGGCATGCTCGCCCGCAAGGGCTACCCCGCAGGCCTCGCCTACCGAGTAGTGAAAGACGCCCTGGAAACCGAAGGCGAAACCACCGAAGACTTCCCCGAACCCTGGACCCTCGACTAGGGCCCGTTTCGAAGTGGTCTCGGCCATGCGCGCGAACGCGTGACCAACCCGGCGGAGCGAAGCCGAAGGCGAGCGAAGCCGGGTTGATCGCGAAGCGATGCCGCGTTCGCCCAGGCACGGTCACGTAGCGAGCCGCTAGGCGAGCGGAGTGGGCCGGGACTGCGTAAACGCGCCGCTAGGCGAGCGGAGTGGGCCGGGACTGCGTAAACGCGCCGCTAGGCGAGCGCAGTAGACCGGGACTTTGAAACACAGCCTAGCCACCTGCGCCCCGCACGCACAGCCCGCGCGGACGTGCACACGCTGGGCTTCGCCCCCGGACTTGCCCGCTGCGCTGGGCATGCGCGCGCCGCGCGTGATGCCGCGTCGCGCCCACCTAGCCCATGCGTACGCCGCGCCCTAGCCCATGCGTATGCCGCACTTCGCGCACGCGCTTTATCGGCGTCGCGCACGCGTATGCCACGCGTCGCGCACGCGTATGCCACGCGTATGCCATGCGCCGCGCACGCGTATGCCTTGCTCGTGCTTGCCGAGCCTGTGTGCTGGGCTTCGCATGAGCCGGCGCGTGGTGCGCCCGCCCGCGTGGCGTGCTGTGCTCCGCGGGTCGGGCGTGCTCATCCTGCCGGGTGGGGTGTGGCGCGCTTTTTCCCGCATGCGGGTGCCGCGCCGCGCTCTGTGCGCGGCGTCGCGCGAGGCGCTCTGTACCCGCACGCTTGCGTTTGCAGGGTGGGCTTCGTGGGTGATTGTGCTTAGGGCGGTGGGGTTAGGGGGTTTGGGTGGGGTGGATTACTTGCTTGGTTAGGAGGGTGGCGGCGTTCGGGGGGTAGGGGGTGCGAAGGCCCAGGACGATGTGGGTGACGCCGATGTCGATGAGGGCGCGGACGGTGGCTCGGGCGGCGGGGAGGTCGTCGTAGGAGACGAGGATCTGCGTTGAGCGGGTGATCTCGGCGGGGTCGCGGCCGATGGCGGCGCAATGGGCGTCGAGGACGCGGGCGCGCTCGGCGATGTGGGAGACCGGGTTGTGTGGCGGGCCCGGAATGTTCCAGATGTCGGCGTGCGCGGCGACGAGGCCGAGGACGCGGTCGCCCCAGCCGCCGATGAGGAGCGGCGGGCCGGACGGGCGGACCGGACGCGGGTTGTTGCGGGTGCCGCGCAGGGTGGTGTGCGGGCCGTCGAAGTCGAAGACGTCCTCGGTCCACATGCGCTTGAGGATGTCGATGGTCTCGGCGAGGCGGGAGACGCCCTCGCCGGGGGATACCAGGGGGAGGCCGTAGGCGGCGTACTCGGCGAGGGCCGGGTTGGGGCCCGCGACGCCGCCCGCGCCGTCCGGTTGGTGGGTGCCGCCGACGCCGAGGCCCATGATGAGCCGCCCGCCGGAGATGACGTCCACGGTCGTGGCGATCTTGCCGAGGACGGCCGGCCGCCGCATCCGGTTGTTGGTGACCAGCATGCCGAGCCCGACGCGTTCGGTGCGGGCGGCCAGGGCGGACAGCAGCGTCCAGCCCTCGAAGGCCGCGCCGTCGCGCGGGCCGGCGGGGGGGAGCAGGTGGTCCCAGAGCCAGCAGTCGGCGATCTCGGGGATGTCGTCCGCCTCCTCCCAGACGCGCAGGATGTCGTCGTATCCGACGTGGGCCGGGCTGGTCTTGAGGCCGAACCTGATCTCGGTCATGGGCGCGTGCTCCTGGATCGGAAGGGGAGCGTCAGACTAGCTGATCGTCAGTCGATCTGACGATCTGTCGCGAGGTAGATTTTCGGGCATGGCGGAATCGGGATCGCGGGCAACCGGGGACGTGCTCACCCAACGCCTCGGCTACCTGCTGAAACACGTCCAGGCGCGGCTCGCCGAAGAGTCCGCGCGGGCGCTGGAGCCGTTCGGCGTGAGCGGCCGGGAGCTCGCCGTCCTCGCGGTGCTCGGCGAGGACCGGCCGATCTCGCAGCTGGAGGGCGCGGGCAAGCTCGGCGTCGACCGGACGACCATGGTCGCGCTGGTGGACCGGCTCGAACGGGACGGGCTGGTCGAGCGCCGCCGCAGCGAGCTCGACCGGCGCAAGAACGTCGTCGCGCTGACCGAGCGCGGCGAGGACCTGCTGCGCCGCGCCGAGGACGCCCGCCGCCGCATGGAGCGCGAGTTCCTCGCCCCGCTCGGGGGCGCGGAGGCCGAGTGGTTCCTGCGCGCGCTCCGGCTGCTGCTGGCGGACGACTCGCGCTAGTTTGAGGCGATGAGCGATGAAACACCGCAGGACGCCCCGAAAGAGCTGAAGATCTACTCGAAGCGGACGCGCACCGCGGACGGCCGGACGTACTACGACAACGTCGAGGCCGAGTCGCTGGAGGACGCGTACCGCAGGTACGGGAAGAGCGCCTTCGAGAACGCCGAGATCGACATCGTCCTCGCGGACGCGTGGGACATCGACATGGGCGAGCGCGGCCTCAGCCACTGACCTCGGACGCGACACGCCGGGGGAGGTCCGGGCCGGTCCGGTGCCCTCCGTGTCGCGCCAGGTGAGCGGGCGGGCGTCGGTAGGGGACTGGCGACGCGTGTCCGGAATGCCCCGGGTTTCCTTGCTCATTACCTGGATGCCGCTTACCGTTACGGCAGTGAGGAGTTACTCCGCGCACCAGCGGATTGCCATACGACTGAGCACGTTCTAGCAGGCGAGAGGCAGGAGGGGGAGCGACCGGAACCGGTCCGGAACGGGATCGGCCGGCCCGGCGCCGCCACCGGCGGCGGCTGGGCGTTGTCGTGTACCCGACGGTCCGCCCGGGTGCGGGTAGGTCCTCGCGAGGCAGGGCTCCAGAACCCCGTCAGGGGCCCGCGGGCGAGGAAGGATTCGGCCTCGTGACTCCACCCGCGAGTGGCCATGCGGACCGTCCGTCCGCCCGCCCGCGCGGATGGACGCCGCCTCGCCTGCCCGCCGGCCGGTCGCCTGAACGGCCGTCCGGACGGACCCTCTCCCGCGGCCGGACGGGTCGCCGTCCTGCCGCTTTCCCCCTTGCGCACCCCGACGCCACCCGTGCCGCGGCCCTGCCCGGCACCGGACGGCGGCGGGGTGTCGGTGCTTCCCGACCAGATAGCGGTGATCATTATGCGTGCCGTGGGTTTGTCGATAGTCGTGGACCGGCGACGCGTCCCCGGGCGGAGCAGCCCGGCGGACGCGGCCGTGTGCAGCCCGGCGGACGAGACCGGAAGCAGCCCGGTGGACGCGGCCGGGTGCAGCTCGGTGGACGTGGCCGGCGTGCGGACAGACGCGGAACGCGGAGGCCGGCGATGAGGGGCGGGCGGGGCGTTGCGGCCAACCGTCCGGTCTCGTCCGCGAGGAGGCGCTGATGGGTACGGCGCTGACCGGCGCGGCGCTGCTGGTGGCCCTGGTCGCGCTGGTGATCGTGGTGTTGCGGCGGCCGGGCGGCGGCGGTCCGGCCCCCGGGCGGCCCGACCCGGAGGAGACCGAGCGGGCCCGGGACGGCGCGGAGGAGATCCGCCGCACCGCGCGGGACGAGGCGGACGAGATCCGCCGGACGGCCCGGGACGACGCGCGCGACATCCTCGCCAAGGCCGAGAAGCAGGCGGAGAAGCACGCCGGCGCGGCCCGCGCCGAGCTGGAGGAGGAGGCCAGGGAGCTGCGCGAGGACCTCCGGACGCTCCGCGAGGACCTGGAGCGCCGCGAGTCCCGCCTGGCCGAGCGCGAGCAGCGCCTGGACGGCGAGGTGCGCCGCCTGGAGGAGTGGTCCGGCCGCCTGAACGAGACCAAGAAGGCCCTGGAGGCCCGCAAGCAGGAGCTGGCGAAGCTGGACGACGAGCGCCGCGCCGTCCTGGAGCAGGCGGCCGGGCTGACCGCCGAGCAGGCCAAGGCGGAGCTGGTCGCGGCGATCGAGAACCAGGCCAAGCGGGAGGCCGTCCCGATCACCCGGGAGATCGAGAACTCCGCCCGGGCGGAGGGCGACAAGCGCGCCCGCAAGATCGTCACGCTGGCCATCCAGCGGGTCGCGAGCGAGCAGACGGCCGAGTCGGTGGTCAGCGTCCTGCACCTGCCCGGGGACGAGATGAAGGGCCGGATCATCGGCCGCGAGGGCCGCAACATCCGCGCCTTCGAGTCCACCACCGGGGTCAACCTGATCATCGACGACACGCCCGAGGCGGTGCTGCTGAGCTGCTTCGACCCGGTGCGCCGGGAGGTGGCGCGGCTGACGCTGGAGAAGCTGGTGCTGGACGGCCGGATCCACCCGTCCCGCATCGAGGAGGTGTACGAGCGCAGCAAGGCCGACGTGGAGCAGCTGTGCGTGCGGTCCGGCGAGGACGCGCTCGTCGAGCTGGGCGTGACCGAGATGCACCCGGAGCTGATCGCGCTGCTCGGGCAGTTGCGGTACCGCACGTCCTACGGGCAGAACGTGCTGAAGCACCTGGTGGAGTCGGCGCACATCGCCGGGATCATGGCGCACGAGCTGCGGCTCCCGGCGGACCTGGTGAAGCGCGGCACGCTGCTGCACGACATCGGCAAGGCGCTGACGCACGAGGTGGAGGGCAGCCACGCGCTGATCGGCGCGGAGATCGCCCGCCGCTACGGCGAGCACGAGGACGTCGTGCACGCGATCGAGGCGCACCACAACGAGGTCGAGGTGCGGACGGTCGAGGCGGTCATCACGCAGGCGGCGGACGCGATCAGCGGCAGCCGCCCGGGCGCCCGCCGCGAGTCGCTGGAGGCGTACGTCAAGCGGCTGGAGCGGCTGGAGCAGATCGCCCGGGAGAAGCACGAGGGCGTGGAGAAGGTGTTCGCCATGCAGGCGGGCCGCGAGATCCGGGTGATGGTGCGGCCGGACACGGTGGACGACATCCAGGCCCAGGTGATCGCGCGCGACATCGCCAAGCAGGTGGAGGACGAACTGACCTATCCCGGCCAGATCCGGGTGACGGTCGTCCGCGAGTCCCGCGCTACTGAGTTCGCCCGCTGACTCAGTCCGCTCAGGGGTCCGGTCCGGGGCGTCCGGACCCCTGAGCGGCAGCGGGAGCCGTGCTCGCAGCGGGTTTCGGACGTTCCGTCCGCGCCGGGGAGGGCGTCCGTTGAGGGAGCGCCCCAAATGACGGCATACAGCGGGTCTATCCCGGGTCCTCCCGTCCGGACGATCATGATCCACCGGCCAAGTTTCGGACCAGAGTGATCATTCGCGTTGTGGCGTGACGGAAGAGTCGGTATTTTCGGGCGAATGCGAAAGGGTCGGATGCGGGTTACCTATGCGGTCGTTGCGGTCACGGGCGTCACAGCGGTCACCGCGGGCGGGGTGCTGATCAGCCAGGGGCACGCGAAGTCGCACACGGTGGCGGACACGTCCGCCAGCCTCCAGATCAGCTCGGTGGACGCCCAGGACGCCGAGAAGTACTGGACGCCGCAGCGGCTCGCATCGGCTACCCCGGTGGGCGGCCCGAAGGCGGCCGCGCCGACGGCGCCCTCGGCGGTGGGGCCGCAGATGGGCGAGCGGAGCGTGACGGCGCAGAGCGTGCCGAAGTCCAGCACGTTCGGCGGCATCCCCACGCTCGGCGCGGTGTTCTTCAACAACGGGAACGGCAACCACTACTGCACGGCCAGCGTCATCCACAGCTACTCGCAGAGCCTGCTGCTCACCGCGGCGCACTGCATCCACGGCGGACGCGGCGGCGGCTACGCCAAGAACGTCGCGTTCGTGCCGAAGTTCGACAGCGGCAAGCGCCCCTACGGCATCTGGACGGCGAAGACGCTGGTGGTCGACCGGCGCTGGGCGTCCAACAGCGACCCGGACCTCGACTACGGGTTCATCGGCGTGTGGCCGCGCGGCGGCCGCAAGATCGAGCAGGTCGTCGGCTACAACAAGCTCGCCATCAACCAGGGCATGAGCAACTGGGTGAACGTCGCGGGCTACCCCAGCCGCAGCAACCGCCCGATCTACTGCAAGACCCACACCGCCCGGCAGTGGAAGTACCAGGTCCGCATGGACTGCACCGGCTTCTACGGCGGCACCAGCGGCAGCCCGTGGCTGCTCTGGTACAACAGCCGGTCCCACACCGGATACGTCAACGGCGTCATCGGCGGCTACCAGGAAGGCGGCAGCGTCTCCTGGCGGTCCTACTCGCCGTACTTCGACGGCGACGTCTACAACCTCCGCAAGGCGGCCGACGCCCGCGCCTGAGCGAAAACCACAGAAAACTGCGGCGCGCCCTCGGGCGCGCCGCAGTTTCGTATTTCGGAAAACGTCTAGGGCCTGTTTCGAAGTGGCCTCGGCCACGCGCGCGAACGCGTGACCAGCGCGGTGCCGCGACGCCGGAGGCGAGCGGCACCGCGCTGATCGCGAAGCGATGCCGCGTTCGCCCAGGCACGGTCACGGAGCGAGCCGCTAGGCGAGCGCAGTGGGCCGGGACTTTGAAACACAGCCTAGTCGAGCTCAATGGGCGGGACGCCGTGCGGCTCGAAACCGAGGGTCGCCCCATAGAAGGCCAGCTCGGACTCCAGGCACTTGATGACCGTCTCGGCGCGCCGGAAGCCGTGCGACTCGCCCTCGAACGTCAGGTAGGCGTGCGGCACCTTCCGCTCGGCCAGCGCCTCGGCGAACCGGGCGGACTGGTCGGCGGGGACGATCGGGTCGTCCAGGCCCTGGAGCAGCAGCACCGGGCAGGACGCCTTGTCGGCGTGCCCGAGCGGCGACCGCTCCTCGTACGCGCGCTCGAATCCGGGCAGGGGCCCGATCAGCCCGAACAGGTAGTGCGACTCGAAGTCGTGCGTGGCGGCGGCGAACGACGCCAGGTCGCTGATGCCGAAGTAGGACGTCCCGGCGGCGAACAGGTCGGTGGTGGTGACCGAGGCGAGGGTCGTCCAGCCGCCCGCGCTGCCGCCGCGGATCGCCATCCGCTTCGGGGCGGCGATGCCGCGGTCGATGAGGGCCTGCGCGGCGGCGACGGCGTCCTCGACGTCCACGACACCCCACTGGCGGCGCAGCCGCTCCCGGTAGGCGCGCCCGTAACCGGCCGAACCGCCGTAGTTGACCTCGATGACGCCGATGCCGCGGCTGGTGAAGTACGCCCGCTCCAGGTCCAGCGTGCTGGACGCGCGTCCGGTCGGTCCGCCGTGCACGAACACCACGAACGGCGGCTTCTCGCCGGCCGGGCCCTCGGCCTCGGGGTTGGACGGCGGGAACACCAGCGCGTGCACCACCCGCCCGAACTTGCCGTCCAGGCGCTCGGCGCGCGGCAGCGACAGGTAGGCGGCGTTCGGCGGCTCGGCCAGCTCGCGGCGGAGGCTCTCGGCCCTGCCCGTCGCGATGTCCACCTTCACGACCGAGGTCGGCACCTCGGGCGCGCCCGCGATGCCGAGCACCGTGGACCCGGACACCGACAGCGCCGGACGCCAGTCGGTGTAGGGGAGATCGAGATCGGTGAGCTCCAGCGTCTCCGGGTCGTAGATGCCGAGCCGCTGGTCGCCCTCGCCATGCAGGACGGCCAGCCGCCCGTCCTCCAGGAGCGCGTAAGGCTTCCCGCCGAGCGTCCATAGCGGCGCAGCGAACTCTTCCTCGGCCGGGTAAAGCGCCTGGGGCGACTCGCCGTGCAGGCCGACCTGGTAGATGTTCCACCAGCCGGGCCAGTCGGAGATGACGTAAAGGGTCTCGTCGTTCGCCCACAGCGGCGCGAGCGCCGATTCGGTCAGGCCGCCCTTGACGGTGCGCGGTGCGACGACCTCGCCGTCCTCAAGGGCGGCTACGCGCAGCTCCGTACCGTCCCACGGCATACGCGGGTGGCTCCACTGCACCCACGCCAGATGCCCGCCCCCGGGGGACGGTGTAGGCGAGGCGTAGAAATCGGCCCCGGTGACCAGCTCGTGGATAGCGGAAGCGTCTTCAGCGGCCGTCCCGTCCAGCGGGACTCCGACGATCGCGCGCCGGATGCCGTCCGGGGTGTGGCCCTCGCAGACGCACCAGATCTGGGTCCCGTCGGGGGAGAGCACGTAGTCGGCGTAGCGCAGCCCGCCCGGCTCGGCCGGCTCCGGCGTCAGCGGGCGCGGCTTCGGCTCCTCCACGTCGGCCGGGTCGAACAGGTAGAGCCGCTGGTCCTCGTAGTTGGAGAACACGATCGCGTGACCGCCGCCGGACGGCACCGGCAGGTACGACCGCCCGCCGTACTCGTGCACGCGCGTTCGGGCGTCGAAGGGGGCCTGGAGCAGCTCGGCGCGGTGGCCCCCGGCGAGGTGGACGACCGTCGTCCGGCCACCCTCCTCGGGCCGGGTCTCCTGCCACCACACGTCGTCGCCCGCCACGGTGGGGAACCCGATCCGCAGGCGCGCGCGGGCGACGTCGGCGGCGGAGATCGGAGAGGGCCAGGAGCCGTAGGGGAGGGTCGCACGAGCGGTCATATGCGAATCGTCCCGCATCGGGGGATCGGTTGGGGCCATGACGGGGCAGTTGCCGCCGGAAAGATACGAGCCGCTCAGCGGGGAGATCTCAGGCGGCCGGGAAGATCTCCGTCCTCCCGGAGCGACCGGGAGTTTCCGGACGTTCTTCGCCCCGGTTTGCGCCAGTCCGTCCGCCTCCGACCGGGTCCCGCAGGGCTCGGCGGACGGCTCGGGCGGCGGACCGCCCTGCCCGGTTCGCGCCGATCGTGCTTGCGGACGGCCCGTATCCCAGAAGGTGGACGCGCGGATCGTCCGCGACCTGGGTGCCGTCCATGACGATGCCGCCGCCCGGCCCGCGCAGCCCCAGCGGGGCCAGATGCGCCAGCGACGCCCGGAACCCCGTCGCCCACAGGATGACATCGGCGTCGAAGGCCGTCCCGTCCGCCCAGACCACCCCGGACGGCGTGACGCGCTCGAACATCGGCAGCCGATGCAGCACCCCGGAGGCCCGCGCCGCCTTCACCTCGTCCGTCAGCATGAGCCCGGTGACCGAAACGACGCTCCCGGGCGGCAGCCCGCGCCGGACCCGCTCGTCGACCCTCGCGACGGCCGCACGTCCCAGCTCCTCGCCGAACGGCCCCTCGACCCACTCCGGGGCACGCCGGGTCACCCAGCGCGTCTCAGCGGCCACCTCAGCGATCTCCAGGAGCGCCTGCACCCCGGACGCCCCGCCGCCGACGACCACGACCCGCTTCCGGGCGAACCCGTCCGGCCCCCGGTAGTCGTGCGTGTGCAGGTGGCGGCCCCGGAACGTCTCCATCCCGGCATATCGCGGCCAGAACGGCTTCTCCCACGTCCCGGACGCGTTGATCAGGTACCGGACCGCGTACTCGCCCTCGGACGTCGCTACCTGCAACCGTCCGTCCGGCAGGTTCCGCACAGAAGACACGTCCACCGGCCTACGCACGTCCAACCCGAACTCGCGCTCGTACTTGTCGAAGTACTCCGACACGACGTCAGACGCCGGACGCGCCGGATCTGGCGTCCCCAACGGCATACCAGGCAGATCGGCGATCCGGTGCGCCTTCCCTAGGGTCAACGTCGGCCACCGGTACTGCCACGCCCCGCCCGGCCGTGGCGAGTGGTCGAACATCACGAAGTCCAACCCGTCCCGCCGCAGCTGGTACCCGGCCGACAACCCCGCCTGCCCGGCCCCGACGACCGCCACGTCCACCTCGCGCATGCCCCCGAAAACCCCGAAGGGCGCCCCCGGATTCCCGGGAACGCCCTTCGGTGGCGACATCGCGCCGGTGTGCGACCCGGCGTTCGCCGGATCAGTTGGCGGCGGGCCCCTGGTCCATTCCCATCCCAGGAGTGGACGGTGCGTCCGGGGCGAGGCGTGCGCCGGCCGACTTCTTGCTTCGGCGCGAGCGGCCCTCCAGGTAGGTCGCCAGCCGACCCAGGGCGAGATTCATCAGGATGTAGATCACCGCGATGACGATGGCGGCAGGGATGAGGTTGCCGTACTTGCCCGGGAGGGCGCGCAGGCCCTCGTTGAGCAGTTCGTCGTAGGCGATGATGTAGCCGAGGGCCGAGTCCTTCAGCAGGACCACGAGCTGGCTGATGATCGCGGGCAGCATCACCGTCACGGCCTGCGGGACGAGGATCAGCCGCATGACGCCGCTCTTGCGCAGGCCGAGCGCGTAGGCGGCCTCGGACTGGCCGCGTGGCAGCGACTGGATGCCCGACCGGAAGATCTCCGCCAGCACGGAGCCGTTGTAGAGCATCAGGCCGCCGACGACCGCTGTGAACTCCGAGATGTGCGGCGCCTCACGACCGAGCCCGTTGGCGATGGTGGCAGGGCCCTGGAAGATGAAGAAGATCAGCAGGAGCAGCGGGATGGCGCGGAAGAACTCGACGACCGCGGCGCAGGGGACCCGCACCCAGACGTGGTCCGACATGCGTCCGAGCCCGAAGAAGACGCCGAAGAGCAGCGCCAGCACGGCCGCGAGGGCGGCGGCCTTCAGCGTGCCGCCGAGGCCGGGGATGATGTAGTCGGTCCAGGTCTCGACCTTGACGAAGGGCTTCCAGAGCTTCCCTTCGAACTGGCCCTTGTCGTCGAAGCGCCGCAGCACCACGTACAGCAGCGCCAGAAAGACCAGGACGGCGATGCCGGTGACGATGTTGTTGCGGAATCTCGCCCTCGGCCCCGGTGCGTCGAACAGGACCGAGGCATCGGCCTTCCGGCGGGTCCGGCGGGACACGCGGGCAGTGGACTCGGGAGCGGTCGTCGTCACCGGGCCACCGCCAGCCGCTTGCTCAGCCAGGAGACCAGAAGTCCCGAGGGCAGTGTCAGCACCATGAATCCCACCGCGAAGCCCAGGAAGATGGGCAGCGTCGCCCCGTCCTCTTCGAACATCTGCTTCATCTGCGCCGCCATCTCCACATATCCCGCCACCAGCGCGACCGTGGTGTTCTTCATCATCGCGATGAGCACGCTGCCGAGCGGCGCCACCGACGAGCGGAACGCCTGCGGCAGGATGATCATTCGCAGGGACTGGGTGAAGGTGAGCCCGATCGCCCGCGCCGCCTCGGCCTGCCCGAGCGGAACGGTGTTGATCCCGGAGCGCAGCGCCTCGCAGACGAATGCGGCGGTGTAGGCGGACATGCCGAACACGGCCAGCCAGTAGGTGTTGAGCACCTTGTTCAGCCCGAGGGTGTCACCGACTCCGAAGCTCGCGAAGAGCAGGATCAGGGTCAGCGGCGTGTTCCGGAAGGTGTTCACATAGAACGTCCCGAACGCACGCAGCACCGGCGTGGGGGAGACCCGCATGGAAACGAGCAGCGTCCCCAGCGCCAGTGACAGGATCCCCGTCATGAGCGACAGCTTGATCGTCGCCCAGAACGACTGGAGAACCGCGTCCCAGTTTTTGGAGAACGGGCTGAAGTCGAGAAGTACGTCCCAGTTCATCGCGCGTCATCTCCTGACCGGGGCCGTCTCTCAGGAGAGAGACGGCCCCGGTCGGTCGGAGGGTCGTAGGCCAGCCGCAACCGGTCAGCTGCAACCCTGGGCGGCCGGCACGGTGGCGTCGAACGGCAGGCCGCTCTTGCCGAACCACTTGTCCCAGTACTGCTTCATGGAGCCGTCCTTGTACGCGTCGGAGATCGCGTTGTTGACGGCCTCGCAGCCCTTCTTGTCGCCCTTCTTGAGGCCGACGCCGTACTTCTCGTCGGTGAACGGCGCGTTCACGACCTTGAAGGAGCCCGCGTCACGCCCGGCGTACCCGGCGAGGATGGTCGCATCCGTGGAGACCGCGTCGACCGAGCCGCTCTTCAGCTTGGTGACGCACTCCTCGTAGCCCTGCACCGGGACGGTCTTGGCGTCGACCTTGAGGTTCTGCTTGTTGGTGCCGTCGGTGATGTTCTTCCAGGAGTTGGACCCCTGGACGGCGCAGAGCTTCTTGCCCTTCAGGTCGCCCAGGCTCTTGATCGAGGTGTCGTTGGCCCGGACCATGATGTCCTGGTGGGTGACGATGTAGGGGCCGCCGAAGGTCACCTTGGGCAGCCGGGCGGCGGTGATCGAGTAGGTCGCGACGACCATGTCGACGGTGCCGTTCTGGAGGAAGGTCTCGCGGTTGGCGGAGCGCGCCTCCTTGAACTCGACCTTCTTCGCGCCGAGCTTCTTGGCGATGTAGTTCGCCACGTCCACGTCGAAGCCCTCGAAGCCGCTGCCGGAACGCAGGCCGAGGCCCGGCTGGTCGGACTTCACGCCGACGACGAGGGTCTTCTTCCCGTCGACCGTCGACTCTTTCTTGGCGCTACATCCGGACATGGCCATCGACGCCGCGGCCACGACCGCCAGCGCCACCCCGTACTTGCGTACGCGCATTTCTGTCCCCTTTTGGTTGCGGTTGCCTGACGGCCCGAGCGGGTGATTCCCCCGCTCCAAAGGCCTGAATCAGTGGGTGAGGATCTTGGACAGGAAGTCCTTGGCGCGGTCGGTGCGCGCGTTGGTGAAGAACTCGTCCGGAGTGCTCTCCTCGACGATCTGGCCGTCCGCCATGAACACGACCTTCTGCGCCGCGCGGCGGGCGAAGCCCATCTCGTGGGTGACCACGATCATGGTCATGCCCTCCTGGGCCAGGTCGGTCATGACGTCCAGGACCTCCTTGACCATCTCGGGGTCCAGCGCGGAGGTCGGCTCGTCGAACAGCATCACCTTCGGCCGCATCGCCAGCGCGCGGGCGATCGCCGCGCGCTGCTGCTGGCCGCCGGACAGCTGGGCCGGGTACTTGCCGGCCTGGGTGCCGATGCCGACCCGCTCCAGCAGCTCCATCGCGTGCTTCTCGGCCTCGGCCTTGCCCACCTTGCGGACCTTCATCGGCCCGAGCGTGACGTTCTCCAGGATCGTCTTGTGGGCGAACAGGTTGAAGGACTGGAAGACCATGCCGACGTCGGCGCGGAGCCGGGCCAGGTCGCGGCCCTCCTCCGGGAGCTTCTTGCCGTCGATGCGGATCGTCCCGCCGTCGATCGGCTCCAGGCGGTTGATCGACCGGCACAGGGTCGACTTGCCGCCGCCGGACGGGCCGATGATGACCACGACCTCGCCCCGGTTCACGGAGAGGTCGATGTCCTTCAGAACGTGCAGTTCGCCGAAGTGCTTGTTGACGCTTTCGAGCACGACGAGGGGCAGGTCGTCAGAGCTCCCCGCGTCACCAGCTCCCTTGCCGATGTCCACCATGAGCCCGGACTTTACGTGACTCTTATCGACGGGGAAGCCCGGTGGCGGTACCGATCCGGTCACGAATGCCCACGTAACCGCGTGGATGACGGGTTCCCGCGATGATCGTCGTTGCTGGTGGGGCCCGGTGTGTCGGCCGTAACGCGACCGGCCGGTGACCGGACCGTGATCATCCCCGCCGGCGCCGCGCGCCCCGCCCGGCCGACTACCCTGGAACGGTCATGAGTGCGCCTACAGAGACCGGTCCCCGCACGTACGAGATCCGTACCTACGGGTGCCAGATGAACGTCCACGACTCCGAGCGGCTGTCCGGGCTGCTGGAGGACGCCGGCTACGTGCGCGCGGACGGCGGGGAGCCCGACGTCGTGGTGTTCAACACCTGCGCCGTCCGGGAGAACGCCGACAACCGCCTGTACGGCAACCTGGGCCACCTGCGCCCGGTGAAGGACGGCCATCCCGGCATGCAGATCGCCGTCGGCGGCTGCCTCGCGCAGAAGGACCGCGACACCATCGTCAAGCGCGCCCCCTGGGTGGACGTGGTGTTCGGCACGCACAACCTCGGCGCGCTGCCGGTGCTGCTGGAGCGGTCCCGCATCCGGGACGAGGCGCAGGTCGAGATCGAAGAGTCCCTGGTGACCTTCCCGTCGACGCTGCCCACCCGCCGCGAGTCCCCGTACGCGGCGTGGGTGTCGATCTCGGTGGGCTGCAACAACACCTGCACGTTCTGCATCGTCCCGTCCCTGCGCGGCAAGGAGAAGGACCGCCGTCCCGGCGAGATCCTCGCCGAAGTGGAGGCGCTGGTCGCCGACGGCGTCATCGAGGTCACCCTGCTGGGGCAGAACGTGAACGCCTATGGCTCGGGCTTCGGTTCGCTCGCGTCCGCCCCGGACGAGGTGAAGGCGATGACCGAGGGCGGGCAGAGCGCCTTCGCGGGTCTCCTGCGCGCGTGCGGGGGAGTAGAGGGGCTGGAGCGCGTCCGGTTCACCTCTCCTCACCCGAAGGACTTCACCGACGATGTGATCGCGGCCATGGCCGAGACGCCGAACGTCGTGCCGTCCCTGCACATGCCGCTGCAGTCGGGCTCGGACTCCGTCCTGAAGGCGATGCGCCGGTCCTACCGGCAGGAGCGGTACCTCGGGATCATCGAGAAGGTCCGCGCCGCCATGCCGGACGCGGCGATCACCACCGACATCATCGTGGGCTTCCCCGGCGAGACCGAGGAGGACTTCGAGCAGACCCTGCACGTCGTCCGCGAGGCCCGGTTCGCCTCGGCGTTCACCTTCCAGTACTCCAAGCGGCCCGGGACCCCGGCCGCGACGATGGACGGCCAGATCCCCAAGGAGGTCGTCCAGGAGCGGTACGAGCGGCTGGTCGCGCTCCAGGAGGAGATCTCCTGGGCGGAGAACAAGAAGCAGCTCGGCCGCACGCTGGAGGTCCTGGTGGCCGAGGGCGAGGGCCGCAAGGACGATGCGACCCGGCGGCTGTCCGGGCGCGCCGCCGACAACCGGCTCGTCCACTTCGCCGCGCCGGACGAGCCCGTCCGGCCGGGCGACATGGTGACCGTCGAGGTCACCTACGCCGCGCCGCACCACCTCGTGGCCGACAAGTCCTCGTCCGTCCGCCGCACGCGCGCGGGGGACGCCTGGGAGGCCCGCCAGGGCGCGCCCGAGGGCGCCAAGGGCGTCTCCCTGGGCATGCCGTCGATCGGCCGTCCCGCGGCTGCGGCCCAGGAACCGTCCGCCTGCTCCACCTGCCCGTAACGGGCCCACGGCCTGCCGCCGCGCGGGCCCCAAGGGCGCGGGGTAGGGGCCGCGACTCCTAGGACATGCGTCTAGGGCGTCCCAGACCGTGCTGGGACGCCCTGGTGACGCTTGTGGCGGCTTGGCCGCCGGTCAGGGCGGTTCTTTCGGCGACAGGCCGGATCAGGCCCCGGACGCGCCGTCCTGGCGGTTCTGCTGCTCGCCCTGCCCGGGCTGCTGCGAGGCGTCCTGGCCCTGGCCGGAGGCCTGCCGGCCCTCCTGGCCCTGGCCCTCGGGCTTGTCGATGTACTGCTTGGCCCGGTCCTGGGCCTTGTCGACCTTGTCGGCGTACTTGCCGCCCGTCTTCTCGTCGATCTTGTCCCCGGCCTTGTCCACCGCGCTCTTGGCGCTGTCGGCGTGCTGGCCGAGCATTTCCTTCACCTTGTCGAGGATCGACATCGAGAACCTCCCCCAGCTCGTCCGGCGACGTCCGCACGGCACGGCGGACCGCGCGCGCGAACGCCCGTACAGTCCGACCCATACCCACTGCGTTGCCAGAATTAAGCCCGTGACCTCTCCTGACGTGATCGCCGTGGTCGGCCCGACCGCCGCCGGCAAGTCCGATCTCGCCGTCGACCTGGCCCTCCGGCTGCCCGGCGAGGCGGTGAACGCCGACTCGATGCAGTTCTACCGGGGCATGGACGTCGGCACCGCCAAGCTGACGGCGGAGGAGATGCGCGGCGTGCCGCACCACCTGCTCGACATCTGGGACGTCACGGTCACCGCGAGCGTCGCCGAGTTCCAGCGGCTCAGCGCCGAGGCGTTCGCGCGCGTGCACGAGCACGGCCGGGTTCCGATCCTCGTCGGCGGTTCCGGCCTGTACGTGCGGGCGGCTCTGGACGAGATGGAGTTCCCGGGTACCGACCCGTCCGTCCGGGCCCGGTTGGAGGACGAGCTGGCAGAGGCCGGTTCGGGGGCGCTCCACACGCGCCTGCGCGAGCTCGACCCCAAGGCCGCGGACGCGATCCTGCCCAGCAACGGGCGGCGGATCGTCCGCGCCCTGGAGGTCATCGAGATCACCGGACGGCCCTTCACCGCGACCCTGCCCGAGCACCGCTACCGGTACGGCTCGGTCGTCCAGATCGGCCTGGAGGTGCCACGACCCGAGCTGGACGAGCGGATCGCGCTGCGCGTCGAGCGGATGTGGGACGCCGGGCTCGTCGACGAGGTGCGCGCGCTGGAGAAGCGGGGGCTGCGGGACGGCCTGACCGCCGGACGCGCCCTCGGTTACGCGCAGGTCCTGCGGTTCCTGGCGGGCGAGTGGTCCGAGGCCGAGGCGAAGGACGAGACGATCCGCGCGACCCGCCGGTTCGCGCGGCGGCAGGAGTCCTGGTTCCGGCGCGACCCGCGGGTGGTCTGGCTGCCCTACGACGCCCCCGATCTCGTGGAACGCGCCCTGGGCCTCCTGTGAGCGCCCAATAGGATCGAACCCATGCGTTTCATCAAGGGCCACGGCACCGAGAACGACTTCGTCATCCTTCCCGACCCGGACGGGGCCCTCGACCTGACGGCCGAGGCCGTCGCGCGGCTGTGCGACCGGCACGCGGGGATCGGCGCGGACGGGGTGCTCCGGGTCGTCCGGACGAAGCTCGCCGGTGAGCCCGCCGTGGAGGCGCTGCCCGCCGAGTGGTTCATGGACTACCGGAACGCCGACGGCAGCATCGCCGAAATGTGCGGGAACGGCGTCCGGGTCTTCGCGCGGTACCTGGTGGACGCCGGTCTCGCCGAGCCGGGCGAATGGGACATCGCGACCCGGGCGGGACTGCGCCGGGTCACGCTGGGGGCGTCCGGGGACGTCCGGGTCGAGATGAGCGCCCCGGTCTACCTGGGCGAGGGTGAGGCGACCGTGGCGGGGGAGGCGTTCGGCGGCGTCCGCGTCTCGATGGGGAACCCGCACCTGGCCTGCCGGGTGGACATCCCGCTCGCCGACCTCGACCTGTGCCACGCGCCCGGCTTCGACCCGGCGGTGTTCCCCGAGGGCGTCAACGTCGAATTCTTCCGTCCGTTGGGCGAGCGCCACGTGGAGATGCGAGTCTACGAACGCGGTTCGGGTGAGACCCGCTCGTGCGGCACCGGGACGGTGGCCGTCGCGGTGGCCGCGGCGCTCGGCGGAGCGGTCCCCGGGAGCCCGTCGGACCTGCCGTCCGGGGAGTGGACGGTGGACGTCCCGGGCGGCCGGGTTACGGTGTCTCTGGAGGCCGGGACCAGCTACTTGACGGGCCCGGCGGTGCTGGTGGCCGAGGGCGAGACCCGCCCCGGCTGGCTCTAGTCATATCTGACTATTTTTTGTCCCGGGTGAGTCGGGACTCCCGTCCCTGACGGAAGGGCCTCCCGGTCGCCTACTTTCTGGTTGCACACCTCGGGTGGCGAGCACACCTCAAGGTGCAGGCCGCGCGGGCCGGGATGGGAGCCTCGGAACCGCAGCGGTGTACGAGGGCCGGTGGCGACCTTCTTGGCGGGGGGCGGTCACCGGCCCTCAACTTATTTCCCTGACCTGCGCGAACGCGGTCGGATGCGGGCCTGTGAACGGCTCGGGGAGCCTAACCGGGAGCCCAGGGTCCGGGCGTTGCCCCTCACTCCGCTGGGGCCATCGCGGGGCCGTTCAGATCATCAAGTGGGCGCGGCTCAGCGGCGTTCGGCGTCCGCGTGTGTCCGTGGCGGGCTCTCCTGCGCGATCTCGGCGGGTTCCGAAGGAGCGGGCGCGAGGCTCGGCGGAGCGCCGGAGAGGGGCAATCGGGCCCGCACGAGCGTCCCGCCCTCGGCACGGCGGCGGACGGTGCACGTCCCGCCCAGCTCCGCGGCCCGCTCGCGCATCGACGACAAACCCACCCCGGCCCGGACGTCCCGGGGCAGTCCGACCCCATCGTCCCGGACGGTGACGTCGAGATCGCCGCTCAGGTCCAGCCGGACGAGCGCGTGCGACGCCTTCGCATGCCGGTAGACGTTGGTCAGCGCCTCCTGGACGATCCGGTACGCCGCGACCTCGGCCGCCGCCGGGAGCGCCGCGAGCTCGCCCTCGACCTCCACCTCCACGTGCGGGCCGTGCCCGCCGCTGCCGACCACGCCGCCGAGCGCCCGGATCGCCCCGGCGAGGCCGAGGTCGTCCAGCGCGGGCGGGCGCAGCCCGTAGACCAGGTCGCGCAGCTCGCCGATCGTGCGGCCCATGGTGCTGCGCAGCCGCTCCAGCATCACGTCCGCGGCCTCCGGGTCGGACCGCATCGTGATCCGCGCCGCGTCCACGGTCATCGCGAGGCTGGCCAGCGTCGGGCCGAGGCCGTCGTGCAGGTCGCGGCGCAGCCGGCGGCGCTCCTCCTCGCGGGTGCGCAGGATCCGCTCGCGGGACCGCTGCACGTCCATCGCGAGCCGCGCGGCGTTGGCGAGCTCGGCGAGGTTGCGGGCGAGGATGCCGGCGAGCCGCGCGTCCGGGGCGCGCTCCCCGCCGAAGATCAGCCGGCCGACCGGCTCGCCGTGCCAGATCAGCGGGACGCGCTGCGGGCGGTCCGGCGGGGTGCCGTCCTCGACCAGCGCGGCGAGCTTGCCGTCCCGGTCCAGCACCTCGATCGCGACGCCGGACGCGCGCAGCGCCTCCCGGACGACCGAGGCGGCCGTGGCCAGCGCCGCGGACGGGTCGGACGCGGTCTGCAACCGCCGCTGCAGCCGGTCGGCGAGGCGGTAGGGATCGCGCTCGCGGTGCAGCATCCGGTCGACGCCGCGCTGCAGCCGGCGCCGGGTGGGCTCGAAGACCACGCCCGCCGCGACCGCGCCCGCCAGGCCCGCGAGCCCGCCGTTGCCGGACGCGAACAGGCTGACCGCGCCGACCAGGGTGAAGTACACGCCGGTGATCACGCCGACCAGGCCGGCGTACACCAGGGTCTTGTTGATCACCACGTCGATGTCGTAGAGCCGGTAGCGGGTGATCGCGATGGCGACGCAGACCGGGATGGTCACGATCGCGGTGTTGCGGACCGGGTCGCCGATCCGGGTGCTCTCCCCGATGTAGACGATCGCCTCGGCGGCCAGGCCCGGGTAGACGACCCAGGCGATCTGCCGCCGCACGTCCGGCGCGGCCCGCCGGAACCGCACCGCCAGCGACACCAGGACGAGCGCCAGCGCCGCCACGATCAGCACCGCGATCGGCAGCGGGATCGACTGCAGCGGGTACACCGAGACGCCGTTGTGGAAGCGGCGCGCGCCCGGGTCGACGGTCAGGTGCACGGCCACCACGACCGGGACGAGGCAGGCCAGCCCGAGGACGGGCCGGAACCACGCCGAAACGAGCCGTCCGTCCGGGAACAGCAGCGGCAGGATCAGCGTGAGCGTGTAGGTGTCGACCGCCCACAGCCAGTGGCTCAGCCAGCGCGGCAGCCAGGCGCCGGGCCAGTGGTGGATCTCGGCGAACGGCGCGAGGTTCAGCGACAGCACGTAGACCGCCGCGCCGACCCCGGCGCCGAGCATCAGCAGCCCGACCCGCCGTCCGGCGCGGTGCGCGGTGAGCAGCGCGCCGATCGGTGTCCACGACAGCGCGACGAACACCTCGGGGTGCCACCACACCATCCGCCGGTCGCCCGGCACCCCGTGGCCGAGCAGCAGCGAGGCGGCGACCAGCAGCACGGCGGCCACCGCGGCCGCCGGCGCCGCGCCCCGCGTGCCCGGCCCGATCCTCACCCTGCCCACTGCCTCTCCCGCGTCCCAGGTAATGAGATGTTAAAACGCCGAGGTGATGGCCACGCCATAGTGACCCGTCCGGGGACGGACGGGTCGGGCGTGTGAGGAGTTTCTAGCGCTTTTGCGGCGTCCGGGCGAGAGGGGTGGTCAGCTCCGGGCCGCCGGGACGGCCGCGGGGAAGAGGCTCCGGACGCCGCGCGCGAAGATCTCGGGCGTCGCGTCCCCGAGGAGGACGTACTGCAGGATGAACCCCGGGAACAGGCCGAACAATACCCGGCCCGCCGCCTCGGCATCGACGTCGCCGGAAAGCCGCCCGGCCGCCGCGAGCCGCCGCGCGTAGACCGTCCAGAGGTCGCGGATGCCGACCATGGTCTCGCGCACGTGCGCGCCCACGGGGGCGTCGTGCGCGGCGAGCGCCCAGGCCTGGAGGGCCATGCGGACGGGGCCGTTCCCCTCGGCGAGGTCGCGGATGTGCGTGCACATCGCCAGGCACACCTCGTCCGGTTCGAGCAGCGGCTCGGCCTCCACCAGCTCCGACAGGACGCTCAGCAGGTCGCCCCGGGTGGTCGAGACGATCTCGTCGACGATCTCGTTCTTGCTTTTGAAGTAGCGGTAGACGGCCCCGGCGGACAGGCCGGACTCGGCGAAGATGTCCTGCATCGAGGTCTCGTGCAGGCCCTTGCGGATGAAGCAGGCGCGGGCCGCGTCGATGATCTGGCGGCGGCGCCGCTCCAGGTGCTCTTCGCTCACTCGGGGCATGGCCCCAAACTAAAACGAACGTTCGTTCTTGACAAGTCGGCGGCCGGGTGCGACCGTTGCGGTAGTTAAAGAGAACGAACGTCCGCTTTTATTGGAGGCGGCCATGACCGCTACCCCCCGGCCCCGTCGCGGCGCCCTCGCCCGGCGCGCCCTCGCCGTCGCGCTCGGCGCGGCGCTGCTGCAGGCGCTGATGATCACGGCCTTCGCCTGGCCGTCCGCCCGGATCGCGCCGCGCGAGGTGCCGATCGTCGTCGCCGGACCCGGCGCGGACGCGGTCGCCTCGCGGCTGGACCACGAGCGCCCCGGCATGTTCGACGTCAAGGTCCGCACGGACGAGGCGTCCGCCCGCAAGGCCCTCACCGACCGCGAGGCGTACGGCGCGATCGTGACCGCGCCGGCCGGGCCGCACGTGCTCGTCGCGTCCGCCGCGTCGCCGGTGCTCGCGCAGCAGCTCGGCCAGCTCGCCGCCGCGCTCCCCAAGCCCGGCGGGGCCGCGGACGCGCCGGGCCACGCCGCGCCGCCCGCCGCCGTCCAGGACGTGGTGCCCGCCGCGCACGACGACCCGCGCGGGACCGGCTTCGGCGCGATGGTGCTGCCGCTGGTCATGTCCGCGATCGTCGGCGCGGTGCTGCTGACCATGATCGTCCAGTCCGTGCTGTGGCGGTTCGTCGGAGTCGTCGTGTTCGCGGTCTTCGGCGGCCTCGCCGTGGGATGGCTCGCCCGGTACGGCCTGTCGCTGCTGCCCGGTTCGTACCTGGAGATCGCGGGGGTGGCGGGCCTGGGCGTCCTCGCCTGCACGGCGGCGGTCGCGGGCCTGGCGGCCGTGCTCGGACGGCCCGGGCTCGGCCTCGGCGGCCTGACCATGATGCTCATCGGCAACCCGCTGTCGGCCGCGACCTCCGCGCCGGAGCTGCTGCCGCGCCCGTGGGGCGAGATCGGCCAGTACCTCCCGCCGGGTGCGGCCGCCACGCTGCTGCGGAACACGGCCTTCTTCGACGGCGCGCAGATGACCAGGCCGCTCGCCGTGCTGCTCGCCTGGGGCCTGGGCGGACTGGTGCTGCTCGCCCTCGGCTCGCTGCGCGGCCGCCGCAGCCCGGCCCCCGCGACCGTCACCGACCGCGAACCCGCCCTCGCCTGAGCGAAGGTGTCGCCAGAGCCTCCTGTCCGCTCTCCACGGACAGGAGGCTTCTTGCTGTTCGTTGGGGAGGCGATGGGCGCCGGCTAGGGGAGGGGGATCTCCACGCCCTTGCGGTCGCTGGTGAAGCGGGCGTCCCACACGTACAGCCGCAGATCGTGCGGCGGGGTGTCGGCGCTTACGGGAAGGTCCGAGGCGACCCGGACGATGTAGGAGCCGCCGGCGGGCAGGACGGTGTCGCCGTCCTGCTGGTAGGGCGCCTTGGCGTCGCCAATGCGGGCGGTGACCTCGCTGTGGTTCGGCAGCGTGCACATGCTGTCGGGGATGCCGGGCTGGGGCATGCACCGTTCGCGCGCGGACGAGGGGACCGAGTCGAGCGGCATGAACAGGTCGGCCGGGAAGTCGAGCGGTACGGGACGCCGCTGGTTGTTGGTGAGGACGTACTCGGCGTAGGCGTACGTCTCGCCGTCCCCAGGGGGCTTGCTATTCGACAGGGGCTGCTTGTCGGTGCCCGAGCGGATGGCGGCCAGCGTGTAGCCGTACCCCTCGGGCGTGGTGAAGCTCAGTTGGTGCCCGGTCTTGGGCGCGGGGGCCGAAGTGGGGCCGCCGGAAGGCAGGCCGCTGGTCGCCGGGGCGCTTTGCGAGGACTCGCCGCCCGTCCCGGTCATCGAGGGCGTGCCCTGGTGGTCGGGGCGCAGCGCCACGATCGCGACCGCGACCGCGCCGATTCCGAGCGCGCCGGTGAGCGCGCCCGCGAGCCCGAGCTTGCCGGTGCCGGTCTTCCTCTTGCGGCGCCGGTGGGATCGGTAGCTGTTGGACATCTGCCAGCCTCGGGGGATCCGTCCTGCGTTCAGGGGCGAGTCACGATACCGGACGCCGGATCGTGAATGACTGGTCGGTCACGCCTCTGACATGGAGTGATGTGGGTGGTGGGTGCTGACAAGCAAGCGTTTGGCGCGGGGTGGGCGAGGGTGCGGGTCAGCGGGCGAGGAGCGTCGCGGCGGGGTGCCCGCGCAGCGACGCGTCCAGGACTTGCGCGGTGTGCGCGACCGGTAGGGGCGCGCCCTGCCGCTCCAGCGCCTGCGCGATCTGGAGCGAGCAGCCGGGGTTCGCGGCCACCAGGAGGTCCGCCCTGGTCGCGGCGACGTTCGCGGCCTTGCGGTCGCCGAGTTCGGCCGCCGCTACCGGCTGGAGCAGGTTATAGGTCCCCGCCGAGCCGCAGCAGACCTCCGGATCGGCGATCTCCTTCACGGTCAGCTCGGGGATGCCCGCCAGCAGCGCGCGCGGCTGCGACCGCACCCCCTGCGCGTGCGCGAGGTGGCAGGCGTCGTGGTAGGCGACCGTCACCGGAAGCGGATGCCGCTCGGCCCGCGGCCCCAGCTCCACCAGGAACTCGGCCAGGTCGCGGGTCTTCTCCGCGAGCGCACGAGCCCGGGCCGCCCAGGCGGGGTCGTCCGCCAGGAGGGTCTCGTACTCCTTCATCGCCGAGCCGCAGCCCGCCGAGTTGACCACGATGACGTCCACGCCCTCGAAGGTCTCGACCGTCCGGCGGGCGAACGCGCGGGCCTCGCCGGCCCGTCCGGAGTGCAGCGACAGCGCCCCGCAGCATCCTTGCCGCTTGGGGATCAGCACGTCGCAGCCCTCCATCGCCAGCACGCGCGCGGTCGCCGCGTTCACGCCGGGGAAGAACTCGCGCTGGACGCATCCGGTGAGCATCCCGACCGTGGCGCGGCGGCCGCCGCGCGCCGCGACCCGCTCCGGCAGGCTAGGTGCCTTCTGAGACGGCGGTGCGAGCCGTTCCATCGCGGCGAGGGTCGGGGAGAGGCGCTCCAGGATGCCGCTGCGCCTGACCAGGGCGGGCACTCCCGAGCGCTGATAGGCGCGTAGCGGGCCGCGCAGGGCGCGCAGGCGCCTCGGGTAGGGGAACAGGCTGAAAATCGCCCCACGGACCGCTCGTTCCGTCCACGTCCGGGGGTGCTCGGCCTCGACCTCGGCGCGGGTGACCTCGATGAGCTTGTCGTACTGGACGCCGGACGGGCAGGCCGTCACGCACGCCATGCACCCCAGGCAGGCGTCGAAATGCCGCACCATCGCGTCGCCGAGCGGCGCGCCCTCCCGGTGCTGCTGCATGAGGTGGATGCGCCCGCGCGGCGAGTCCATCTCCTCGCCCCACAGCACGTAGGTCGGGCAGGTCGGCAGGCAGAACCCGCAGTGGACGCAGTCGCTCAGCAGGTCGTCCATGGAGACGGCGGACGGAACCTCGGGGACGGTCTCGGTGCCGGGTTCGGGTGGTTCGGGCAGTTCGTCCGGCCGGGTCACGGTCACACTCCTTCGGCGAACCGGCCGGGCGAGAGCCGGTGGTCGGGGTCGAACTGGTCCTTCACGCGCCGCATGATCGGGAGGGTGGGGAGCGGGCCCCAGACGTCCACGCTCTTGCGGACGGCCAAGGGCGCGCGCACGAGGACGACCCTCGCGCCGATCGGTTTCAGTGCCTCGCGCAGCTCTTCCACGCCGTCGGGCGTGGTGTAGTCGGGCGTGGTGTAGAGGCGTCCGGCCCCGGCCGAGCCGCGCAGAGGCAGGTCTTTGACGGCTTTGATGATTTCCGGGAGGCGTGCCGGAAGGCTTCGGATCTCGGCCAGGACTTCGCCCTCCGGAAGCCGATTCCACCAATCCGGCTCGGGAGCCGGGGTGCCGCCGAGGAGCTCGTGCAGGCGCGCGGACGTCTCGTCCGGGGTTTCGGTCTCCGCCTCTACGGCGACGGTCGTCTCGTCCGAACCGGCCGGACGGTCGATCTCGATCGCCCGCGGGACGACCTGGGAGTGCAGAACCGCCTGGACGGCCCGTCCGGGATCGTCGGTGACGACCGCCACGCGCACGGCGCGGGCCGCCGGGTGCATGCGGAAGGTCGCGTCCACGATGAGGCCGAGCGTGCCCAGGGAACCCGTGTAGAGCTTGCCGAGGTCGTATCCGGCGACGTTCTTGACGACCTTGCCTCCTGCGCGCGCGATCGTGCCGTCCGCGCGGACGGTGGTGATCCCGATCAGCAGATCGCGCGCGGAACCGTGGAGGAGACGGCCCGGACCGGCGACATCGGTAGCGATCGCACCGCCGATCGTCCCGTTTTCGGGTGGACGCAAGGCGAGATGCTGACCCCAGCCGTCCGCCTCGGTTTCACGTAGCGCCTCGAATGTCAGCCCTGCTTCGACGTGCAGCGTGAGGTCGCCGGGCGAGTGCTTGATGATCCCGTCGAGGTTGCGCGTGGTGACGAGCACGTCGCAGCGTTCGACGGGCCGCCCATAGCCGAGCTTGCTCCCGGTTCCGGACGGGACGACGGCCAGACCATGCTCGGCGGCCGTCCGCATCACCGCCGACGCCTCGTCCAGGGTGGCAGGCGCGGCGACGACCGGCGGGGTCAGGCCGTCCACCTGATCGGCGTCCTCACCAGGGCGGACGTCGGCGCAGACCTTGGCGAACGCGTCCAGGGGCAGCATCAGAACAGGTCCGCCTTTCCTTCGGCGACCAGCGGGTGCGGCCCTTTCCGGACGCCCGGAACCTCCCCGCACAGCCGCGGCGTCGGGAACACCTTGCCCGGGTTGCACAGCCCCGCCGGATCGAAGCCGCACCGGACCATCTGCATGGTGTCGAGGTCGTCGTCGCTGAACATGCGCGGCATGTAGCGGGCCTTGTCCGCACCCACGCCGTGCTCCCCCGTGATGGAACCGCCATGCTCGACGCACAGATCGAGGATCGCGCCAGAGACGGTCTCCGCCCGCTCCTGCGCGCCCGGTACGGAATCGTCGAAAAGCACGAGCGGATGCAGATTCCCATCCCCGGCATGGAAGACGTTCGCGACGCGCACACCGGACTCGCGGCTCAGCGCGTCGATGCGTCCGAGCACCTCGCCTAGCGAAGTGCGCGGGATCACGCCGTCCTGGACGATGTAGGCCGGGCTGATCCGGCCCATCGCGGCGAACGCGGACTTGCGCCCCTTCCAGATCAGCGCCCGCTCGGTGTCGTCGGCCGCCACCCGGATCTCGAACGCGCCCGCCTCCCGGCAGAGCCGCTCGACCTGCGCGAACTGGTGCTCGACGGTCGCGTCCGGGCCGTCCAGCTCGACCACCAGGACCGCGCCCGCGCCCTCCGGATAGCCGCAGGCCACGGCCGCCTCCGCGGCCTCGATCGACAGCGCGTCCATCATCTCGATCGCGGCCGGCACCACCCCCGCCGCGATGATCGCCGACACCGCGTCGCCGCCCTTCCCGATCGTGTCGAACGCCGCCAGCAGCGTCCGCACGGTCTCCGGCAGCCGGGTCAGCCGCACGGTGATCTTCGTCGTGATGCCGAGCGTGCCCTCCGAGCCGACGAACACCCCGAGCAGGTCGAAACCGGGATCGTCCCGGGACAGCTCCGCGATCTCGCCGTCGGGCGTGACGATCTCGCAGGCCAGGATGTGGTGCGCGGTGAACCCGTACTTCAGGCAGTGCGCGCCGCCCGAGTTCTCCGCGACGTTCCCGCCGACCGAGCAGATCTGCTGGCTGGACGGGTCGGGCGCGAAGTAGTAGCCGTGCGGGCGCGCGGCCCGCGTCACGTCCAGGTTGATGACGCCCGGCTCCACGGTCGCCCGCTGGTTCGGGATGTCGATGTCGAGGATCCGGCGCATCCTCGCCGTCACGATGAGCACGCCGTCCGTCCGGGGGAGCGCCCCACCGGACAGGCCCGTCCCGGACCCGCGGGCCACGTACGGGACGCCCGCCTCTCCGCACGCGCGCACGATGGCCGCGATCTGCTCGGCGGTCTCCGGCAGGACGACCAGCCCGGGAGAGGCGCGGTGGGACGTCAGCCCGTCGCACTCGTACGTGCGCAACCGGACCGGATCGGAGATGACCGACTCGGGGCCGAGCAGGCGCGTGCAGCGCTCGGCCAGGTCCCGGAGAGTGTCTGCCATGCCGTCTCCCTAGGGCGAGGGGCGCGCGGCCCCGGGCGCGGAGGTCCAGGGCGCGAGGTCCTGGGGGCGGAGGTTCTGGGCGCGGCGGCCCCGGAGAGGCCGCCGCGCCCGTGAAACCACCTGTCAGCCCATGAAACCGCTTGCTACAGGAGGCCGTCCCTTACGGGAAGCGGATGTACGCCGGGGTCGTCAGGAACTCGGAGTACTCGTCCGCCAGGGTGACCTCCTTGAAGAGGGCCACGGCCTCGTTGTAGCGGGGCTCGTTGTAGGCGTCGCCCAGCTCCGCGCGGATGTTGGCCAGCTCCTCGTCCAGCAGGCGCTCGACCAACTCGCGCGTGACGGTCTCGCCCTCCTTGAGCTTCACGCCGTTGCGGATCCACTGCCAGACCTGCGAGCGGGAGATCTCGGCGGTCGCCGCGTCCTCCATCAGGTTGTGGATGGCGACCGCGCCGGCGCCGTCGAGCCAGGTGGCGAGGTAGCGCAGCGCGACGTCGATGTTGTTGCGCAGGCCGGCCTCGGTGATGTCGCCCGGCGTCGCCTTGATGTTGAGCAGGTCGGCGGCCGAGACCTTGACGTCCTCGCGGAGCCGGTCGCGCTGGTTCGGCTTGTCGCCCAGCACGCCGTCGAAGACCTCGCGGCAGACCGGGACAAGGTCGGGGTGCGCGACCCAGGAGCCGTCGAAGCCGTCGCCGGACTCGCGGGTCTTGTCGGCCCGGACCTTCTCCAGCGCGACCTTGTTGACCTCGGCGTCCTTGCGGGACGGGATGAACGCGGCCATGCCGCCGATGGCGTGCGCGCCGCGCTTGTGGCAGGTGCGGACCAGCAGCTCGGTGTACGCGCGCATGAACGGCGCGGTCATCGTGATCGCGTTCCGCTCCGGCAGGACGAAGTCGGCGCCGCGGTCGCGGAACTTCTTGATCACGCTGAACAGGTAGTCCCAGCGGCCGGCGTTCAGGCCCGCGGAGTGGTCGCGTAGCTCGTAGAGGATCTCCTCCATCTCGAACGCGGCCGGGATGGTCTCGATCAGCACGGTCGCGCGGATCGTGCCGCGCGGGATCTCCAGGGTGTCCTGGGCCAGGTTGAAGGCGTCGTTCCAGAGGCGGGCCTCCAGGTGCGACTCCATCTTCGGCAGGTAGAAGTAGGGGCCCTTGCCCTTGGCCAGCTGCCGGCGCGCCGAGTGGAAGAAGTACAGGCCGAAGTCGAACAGCGAGCCCGACATCGGCTCGCCGTCGACCAGGAGGTGCTTCTCCTCCATGTGCCAGCCGCGCGGGCGCACGACGATGGTGGCGAGCTCCTCGTCGTCCTTCAGCGCGTAGGTCTTGCCGGACTTGGGGTCGGTGAAGTCGATCGTGCGGTCGAGGGCGTCGCGCAGGTTCAGCTGGCCCTCGATCATGTTCGTCCACAGCGGGGTGTTGGCGTCCTCGAAGTCGGCCAGCCACACCTTGGCGCCGGAGTTCAGCGCGTTGATCGTCATCTTCCGGTCGGTCGGGCCGGTGATCTCGACCCGGCGGTCCCGCAGCCCCGGCGCCGGGTCGGCCACGCGCCAGGAGTCGTCGGTGCGGATCTCGGCCGTCTCGGGGAGGAAGTCCAGCGTGCCGCCGCTGGACAGCTTCTCCTGCCGCTCCTGGCGGGCCTTCAGCAGCTCCTTGCGGCGCGCGCCGAACTCGCGCTGCAGGGTGGCGAGCAGACCCAGAGCCTCGGGGGTGAGGATCTCGTCGTAGCGCTCGCCCAGAGGTCCCCGGACCTCGACACCGTCGGTCATGGTGCCCGCCCTTCCTTCGTCCATGGATTTCGTATGGTGAAATTCCGGTTCTGTTGTGTGGAGAACGCTACTCGCCGGTACAGATCCGGGTCAAAGCGGGGGCCGTCTCGTGACACCTCCCCGCGCGCGCCCGGGATAGTCACGGGACACCTCCCCGCGCGCGCCCGAGATAACTCCCCGCGCGCGCCTCGGATAACTCCCCGTGCTGGGCCGGGATGACTCTCCGCGTCCGGGAAATCGGGGTGACCTGCCCGCCCGCCCATGGGACGATCGCGGACGTGGGGAATCGACCGGGGCCCCACGGCGTTTGACAGAGGGCCTATGACTGAACGTTTCGAAGAAGACCGCAACCACGATGTCCTGACCGGCTTCGACGGCCTCGACGCCGAGGACGAGCCCATGACCGGGGAACTCGACCTCGAAGAGCGCCGGGCGCTGCGCCGTGTGGCGGGACTGTCCACCGAACTCGACGACGTCACCGAGGTCGAATACCGGCGGCTCCGGCTGGAGCGGGTCGTCCTCGTGGGGGTCTGGACCGAGGGCACCGCCGAGGACGCCGAGAACTCGCTGCGCGAGCTGGCGCTGCTCGCCGAGACCGCCGGCTCCCAGGTCCTCGAAGGCCTCACCCAGCGCCGCACCCGCCCGGACGCGGCGACCTACATCGGCTCCGGCAAGGCCGAGGAGCTGAGCGACGTGGTGATCGCCACCGGCGCCGACACCGTCATCTGCGACGGCGAGCTCGCGCCGAGCCAGCTCCGCCACCTGGAGGAGATCGTCAAGGTCAAGGTCATCGACCGGACGGCCCTCATCCTCGACATCTTCGCCCAGCACGCCAAGAGCCGCGAGGGCAAGGCCCAGGTCGAGCTGGCCCAGCTCAACTACCTGCTGCCGCGACTGCGCGGCTGGGGTGGCAACCTGTCCCGCCAGGTCGGCGGCCGCGCCGCGGGCGGCGTCGGCATCGGCGGCCGCGGCCCCGGTGAGACCAAGATCGAGCTGGACCGGCGCCGGATCCGCACCCGGATGGCCAAGCTGCGCCGCCAGATCGCCGAGATGGCCAAGGCCCGCGACACCAAGCGCGGCGAGCGCCGCCGCAACATGGTGCCCGCCGTCGCCATCGCCGGCTACACCAACGCGGGCAAGTCGTCCCTGCTGAACCGCCTCACGGGCGCGGGCGTGCTGGTGGAGGACGCGCTGTTCGCCACCCTCGACCCGACCGTCCGGCGCGCCACCACCCCGTCCGGACGGGCCTACACGCTCGCCGACACCGTCGGGTTCGTCCGGCACCTGCCGCACCAGCTCGTCGAGGCGTTCCGGTCCACCCTGGAGGAGGTCACCGACGCGCACCTGGTCGTGCACGTCGTGGACGGCTCCGACCCCGACCCGGAACGGCAGATCGACTCCGTCCGCGAGGTGCTCCGCGAGATCGGCGCCGACTCGCTGCCCGAGCTGATCGTGATCAACAAGGCGGACGCCGCCGACCCGCTCGCCATCGCCCGCCTCCAGCGGCGCGAACCGCACAGCGTCGTCGTTTCCGCCCACACCGGGCAGGGCCTGGACGAGCTGCGCGCCGCGATCGAGCGCGACCTCCCCACGCTCGCGCGCGAGGTCCGCGTCCTGCTCCCGTACGAGCGCGGCGACCTGGTGGCCGCCGTCCACGACCGGGGCGAGGTCCTCAAGCAGGAGCACGAGGCGGCGGGCACGGTCCTGCTGGCCCGCGTGCCGGAGGACTTGGCGGGGGAGCTGTCCCCCTACGAGGACCCGATTCCCGCGTAGCAGCGCCTAGCCGCCACGCACACCGGCCCGATGCCGCCACCCCTCCGGGGGCGCGGCGTCGGGCCGAACGCGTTACTGGGGGGTTGTGAGACGAGGCGACGGTCACGGAGGCCACCCATAGCGACAGCCTCGGAGTGGGGGCCGCTCCAGGCGCGTCGCGTGGCAGGGCCGCTCCGGGCGCGTCGCGTAGCGGTCAGCTGGGGAGCGGGCGTCGCGGTCGGTTGGGGGAGCGGGCGGCAGCGCAGTTGGTTGGGGGTGCGGGCGACGCCGGTCGGTTGGGGGAGCGGGCGACGCCGGTCGGTTGGGGGAGCGGGGGGCGTGGTCGGCGAGGTGTCCTGACAGGGCCAGTTGGGTTGGGAGTAGCTGAAGGTTTCCTGGGATGTCTGAACGTTTCCTGGACGCGGCGGACACCGGACGGTACGTCCCGCAGATGAGGGCGCGACGCGCGGGCGGACGTAATTGCGGCCTGGTGGGAGTTCGGGCGAAGCTTTCGGAAGCGGCTTTCGAGCAGCGCGGACCCGGATCGGAACGGGCGGCGCCATGAGCGCGACCGCGCCCGTTCTCTGATCGTTTCCGGAGTCGCGGTGGTCGCCGTAAGGTGACAGCTTCTCCATTCCGCTTGACGGGCCTGCCGGAATCCGTACCGTCTTAGGACTAAGGGTGGGGTGATGGCGTCGATGGGGTGCGTCCCGGTATTCGGATGGTTAATGGATGTTGGGCGGGTTTTGCCTGCTTGTCGGGTGTCCATGAGCCGCGCCGGGACCGGTGTCCGCCCTGTCCACCGGGGAACTTTCCGGCGGCGCGCGGCGTTGGCCGGGCGAAGGTTGTCCGCCGGGCCTTCTGTGCACTACCGTGACGAAACCGATATCTCCGGTCTCGTTGCTCAAGGTGATCAGTCGGTCACCCCTTCCCCCAGTGGTGAACCGCCGGCACCCAGTCGGCGTCCCGTATCGAGAGCAGGTGGCCCAGTCCATGGCGTCAGGTCCCACGCCGCGCGGCGTTCCCACCCCCACCGGGCGGTGACCCCGTGACGGTCAGGCTGCTCACCAACATCGGACGTCTCTGGACGGGCACCGACGTCTGCAGCAACGCCGCCGTCCTCATCCACGACGACCGCATCGTGTGGGCGGGGCCGGCCTCCGACCTCCCGCAGAGCGTGCCCGGCATCATCGACGACATCGTCGACGTCGACCACGTGGAGAACCTCGGCGGCGGCCTGGTCACACCCGGCCTCATCGACGCGCACGCGCACCCGGTCTACGCGGGCAACCGCTGGGCCGAGCTGGCGATGCGCACCAGCGGCTCGTCCCACTCGGCCATCGCGGCGGCCGGCGGCGGCGTGAACTCCACCGTCACCGTGACCCGCGGAACCGACCCCTGGACGCTGTGCAACGGCGTCCGCGAGCGGCTCCGGCAGTGGATCCTCGCGGGCACCACCACGGTCGAGGCCAAGACCGGCTACCACCTCACCCGCGACGGCGAGCTCGCCGACATCCGGATGCTGCGGTCGCTGGAGTCCGAGCCGTCCATGCCGCGCATCCACGCGACCTTCCTCGCCGCGCACATCCTGCCGCCCGAGTACTTCGGCCGCCGCCGCGACTACATCGAGGCCGTCCGGCAGTGGGCCGGCGACGCGGCCGTCGCCGGCGCCGACTCCATCGACGTCTACTGCGACGAGGGCCACTTCACCGCCGAAGAGGCGCGTATCCTGCTGCTGACCGGCAAGCGCAGCGGCCTCAAGGCGCGCATGCACGCCTGCGCCAACGAGCGCGTCGGCGCGGCCCAGGTCGCCGCCGAGGTCGGCTGCGCGTCCGCCGACCTGCTCACCCAGGCCAACGACGACGACGTGAAGGCCCTCGCGCACGCGGGCGTTACGGCGACCGTCTGCCCCGGCAGCGCGCTGAACTCCTCGCGTCCGGCCGCGCCCGTGCGCTCGATGCTCGACCGCGGCGTCACCGTCGCCCTCGGCACCGACCACAACCCCGGCCAGTGCGGCATCACGTCCATGCCGCTGGTCATCGGCCTCGCCGTCGCCATGTACGGCCTGTCGGTCACCGAGGCCCTCCGCGCCGCCACCCTCGGCGGAGCCGCCGCGCTGCGCGTCGGCGACCGCGGCTCCCTCGCGCCCGGCATGCTCGCCGACATCGTCCTCTGGGACGCCGACCACGAGGGCGCGTTCGCCTGGGCCTTCGGCCTCCGCGCACTGCGCGTCTGGCGCGGCGGCGTTCCCGTCCAGCCCTGACACTCTTCACTCCCGCTCGCCTGGCCCCGCTCTCGTGCGCGCACGCGGGGCTTCGGCACGGGGACATTACGGTCTGAGACAATTCGGTCACCAACGTTCGGCCTCGTCGGAGTAGCCTCAGCCTCATGGGCAGCGCGGTAGCGGTCGTCACGGACTCCACGTCCTACCTTCCCCGGGACCTCGCAGACCGGCACGGCATCACGGTCGTCCCACTGCAACTCATCGTCGGCGGCGACGTCCGCGACGAGGACGCCATCACGACCGCCGAAACCGCACGCGCGCTACGCGAATGGCATCCGGTCACGACGTCCCGTCCGTCGCCGGAACGCTTTTCGGCCGTCTACGCCTCGGCCGCGGAGTCGGGCGCGTCCGCAGTGGTCTCGGTGCACCTTTCGGGCTCGATGTCCGGGACGGTGGAGGCGGCGCGCTTCGCCGCCGAGGACTCGCCCGTCCCCGTCCACGTCGTCGACTCGGGCACGATCGGCATGGGCCTGGGCTTCGCCGCCCTCTCCGCCGCCGCGGCCGCCCTGCAAGGCACAGCGCCTGCCGAGGCCGTTGCCGCAGCCGAACGCCGAGCCGAGCTGTCGCGATCGCTCTTCTACGTCGACAACCTCGAACACCTGCGCCGCGGCGGACGCATCGGAGCCGCTGCCAACCTGCTCGGCACCGCGCTCATGGTGAAGCCTTTGCTGGGCATCTCGTCCGGACGCGTCAAACCCCTGGAGAAGGTGCGCACCACGTCACGCGCTCTGGCCCGTCTGGCCGACCTCGCCGTGGCCGAGGCTGCTGACCGTCCTGTCGACCTGGGCATCCAGCACCTCGCGGCGTCCTCGCGGGCCGAAGCCTTGGCCGCAGAGCTCCGCGCGCGCATCCCGAACGTGGTGGACGTCTACATAGGCGAAGTGGGACCCGTCATAGGCGCACACGTCGGCCCGGGCATGCTCGGCGTGGTGGTGGCGCCGCAGCTCTCCTAGCGCCGCTGCCGCAGGCACCGCTCGATCCAACCCGCTTCGTACGCGTTCCCGGCCTTACTGCCGAGCCGAATACCGCGCGGCATCGGCCACACCGGAACGTCCGTAACGCGCTGCCGGACGTGCTTGACCTCGAACAATGCAGCACACCGCGCATAGGGCCCAGGGGTGCCGGTAAACCCGTAAACGGCGAGCACAATCCTTCCGCCCGGCTGCTGCGGAGTTTGAGTGACCTCGGTTTCCGCCGCCGCGAACCCGGCCCGCCAAGCCGCGGATCCCGAGTTGATCTCCGACCCCGCCCGGGAATCCGCCGCCACAAGACAGACCAGAATGCACCCGAAAATCCCCAGCAGACGCGACATGACCGGCAATCTACCGCCCATCCCCGACGATCTTGATTCCCTCTTAGGCTCAGCTCTCTCACCAGCAGAAACGGGAGTTATCCACAGATCGGCGAGCGACTAGCACCCCGCTCGCGGTCTCTCCTAACGTCAATTGCATGAACCTTTTCGACCCGATGCCCCCACCGTCCGCCCACCTACGCTCAACCCCCCAAACCCCCGAACCCCCATCCCCCCGGAACCGCCCTCCCAGCCCGCGCCGCGAAGCACACCCACCCGAGCAAGCCGTCCGCGCCCCGACCTCCCGGAACACCCGCAACGCCACCTCCGAACCGCTGGCCAAGCGCCTGGTGACCCGCGCCCGAACCCTGCTGGACCACGACCGCCTGGACCCGGGCCTGGGCGGCACGCGAGCGCTCCTGATCGTCGGCGCCCTCGCGATCCTCGTCGCCGTCGGCTACCTCTGGATGGCCCGCCCCCGCCCCGACCCGGTGACGCCATCCGCGGCCACGGCCCCGTCCCTCTCGGTCACGTCGGCCGACCGGGCCTCCACCACGTCCACCCAGCCGTCCACCGCCACTCAGCTGGTGGTCCAAGTGATCGGCAAGGTCCACCGCCCAGGCGTCCTGACCCTGCCCTCCGGCTCCCGAGTGGCGGACGCCCTGAACGCCGCCGGCGGCATCCGCCCAGGCACCGACACCGGTGCCCTGAACCTGGCCCGCAAACTCACCGACGGCGAACAGATAGCCGTAGGCATCCACCCGCCGCCCCCAGCCCCAGGCCAAGGCCCGGCCCCGCCCACCACAGCAGGAACCCCCGCACCGACAAGCCCCCTGGACCTGAACTCCGCAACCGCCGACCAACTGGACCAACTCCCCGGAGTAGGCCCCGTCCTGGCCCGCCGCATCATCGACTACCGCACCCAGCACGGCCCCTTCCACACCACCGACCAACTCCAAGACGTCCCCGGCATAGGAGCCCGCCGCCTAACCGACCTAAAACCCCTACTAACAACCTCAAACTGACCCACCCAACTGCCCCACGCCAACGCACGCTCCCCACCCAGCTCCATCGCCACCAAAGCCCAAACCATCTCTCCAGAACCAAGCCACCCCAACTCCGCGCCCACCGACTACTCCAACCCCGCTCCGAACCAGCCCACCCAGAGTCCATGACCTCCTACTTCAGGCCGCAGGCCCGCCCCCGTCCCATCCCCGCGCCCGAAGCTTCCACCGAGCCCCCAGAACTCCGCCGCCACCACCGCCCAGAAGAGGACGAGGCCCACGTAAAGGCCCCGCCAGCCAGACGCCCAAGCACGCTCCATATCCACACCAACAGCGGGCCCGCCAACACGAGGGCCACGCCAGTAGGAGCGTCACGGCAGCAGCAGCGGGGCCCCAACAGCAGGGCTCCGCCGGACGGATGCCCGAACTGCCCGAAGTCCACGCCCGTCCCAAGCGCTCCTCCGAGACCGTCCTCATCAGGTCCAACACGCTCCAGCCAGCCAGTTCCGGCTCAGCCCGCTCCGCCCCGACCCGCTCCGCCCCGACCCGTTCCGTCCCGACCCGTTCCGTCCCGACCCGTTCCGTCCCGACCCGTTCCGTCCCGACCCGTTCCGTCCCGACCCGTTCCGTCCTAGCCCGTCCCACCCGGCCAGGTCCGTCCCGACCCGTTCCGTCCCGACCCGTTCCGTCCTAGCCCGTCCCACCCGGCCAGGTCCGTCCCGGCCCGTTCCACCCGACCCGGTCCGGTCCGGGCCGTCCTGTCCAGCCCGGTCCGGGCCGGCCAGCTCAGCCAGGTCTGTCCAGCTCGCGCCCGCCCGTCCCAGGCCCGCCCGTCCCAGACCTGCCCGTGCCAGGCCCGTCCGTCCCCATCCAGAGCGTGCGTCCCAGACCCATTCGAGCCCCGTTCACCCGCCCTAGCACTGTCTGAATCCGATCCATCGTCGAGTGGCGCAGGCCATCGCCCCTCGACAGGCCATGCTCGCGCCCGACCACCCGCACGAACGCGCCCGATTCCGAGCACTCCCGCCTGGCCCGATCCGCTTCACGCCAAGCCAGACACAAGCGACAACACCCGAACCCGCATCTGCAGCACTCGAGTACACGACATACGAGCCCGAACGTTCGTCCTTCCCGCGCCGCCTCCTGACCTTCACCTCCGACACCACAACCACCGCGCCGCACTCAGGAACACCCACGCCGCCATCCCGAACAGGACCCCACGCATGCTGCCGAACTCCGAGCCCGCCGCCAACCACCTCAACAGCCGAAGCAGTCACCACCCAACCCACGTCACCTCCCAGCCCTCAAAACTTCCTATGGCCACGTCCACACCCAGCTCTCTAGCCCCTCCCGCGCTGCGTCCCACGGTCCGCTCATCCAAATCTGCGCCGAACGGACCCGGGCGCGATCGAGCTAGCACTCCGATCGCGCCCGGGTTCCGACGAGACCGACTCCGAGGTGACCACCTCAACCCAGAACTCAACCGCTGGAGGCACCGATGACCCTGGATACGAACCCAGTGCAGATCGCACGAAGCGGCCGGGCGAAGGCACACGCACCCGCCCGCCCCAGTACCGCCAGCAAGGTGAAAGACGGAGCGACTACGAAGCACAGCGCGGAACGGCACCAGCCGACCCCACCCGCAGCTCGCCTCCGCACACGACCCCACTTCACACGCCAGCGCCCCAACACCCGATGCACCACCGCCCTACGCCAGCCGGTTCCGCGCCCGCTACCGCCCGCACGCCCCGCCTACCCGTGCTGCGCGCGCCTGCCTGGGCCGCGCCGTGTCACCCCCGCATATTGCGGACGGTCGCCTCGCGCCTGCCGTATTGCGCATGCCTGTCTCGCATACGCCACGTGGCGCGCATGTCTGTCTCGCATGCATCGCTCGCAGTCTGGTTCGCGAGCGTTTACCTTGCGCGGACTCGGGCCGGGTGCGCCTGCTTGGGACGGGCCGTGTTGCACACGCCTGTCTCGCGCACCCCCGGCTTCGCGCATGCTCGGGTTGGTGCCGCTGCGTGGCGCGGGCCTCTGCAGCGCTGCCTGTGTCGCGGACGCCGCAGACGTCCAGTGTCGTGCCTGCTTGCCTCGTGCGTGCCGGCTTCGCGCATGCTCGGGTTGTGTGGGCCCTGCCGGAACGGCCCCCCTTGCGCAGGCTTGCGCCGTGCGCCTCTGCTTCGTGCATGTTTGGCTCGCACAGGCTCGGGTTGGGTGCGTCTGCTTGGGTCGGGCCGTGTTGCACTCGCCTGTCTCGCGGACCCCCGCTTCGCGCCTGCTCGGGTTGGTGCGGCTGCGGGGGCGGGCCTCTGTACCGCATGCCTGTGTTCCGGACGCGGCGGACGCCCGGTGTCGTGCCTGCTTGCCTCGTGCGTGCCTGCCTCGCGCATGCGCGGGCTGTGTGGGCCTGCCGGAACGGCCCCCTGTTGCGCATGCTTGCGCCGTGCGCCTCTGCTTCGTGCACGTTTGAGCGGCACAGGCTCGGGCTGGGTTCCTTTGCCTGGGCGAGCTTGTCTCGCGCACGCTTGCGTTTCGGACGCCCTGTGCCGCGCTTGCCTGCTCGCCTCGCGCAGGCTCGGGTTGGGTGCGCCTGCGCTGGGCGCGCTCGTGTCGCGCAAACGCGTGTCGCGCAGTCTTGTTCGCCGCCGTGTGCCTTGCGCCTGCCCCGGCTGGGTGCGTCTGCCTGGGCGGGCCCGTGTCGCGCACGTCTGGTTCGCGGAGGCCTGCCTCGCACATGCTCAAGTTGTGCACGCCTGCCTCGTGCACCCTGCTTCGCGTATGCACGGGCTGGGTGCGTCTGCGTGGGCGGGCCGGTGTCGCGGGCGCCTGCCTGGCGCGCGCGCCGTGTTGCGGCTGTGGGCTGTGGGCTTTGGCACTGGATGGCACGGGTTTGCGAGGCCCGACGTGGCCTTGCTGGCTACGCACCTGTGGCGCGGGCGCGTCCCTGCCACTCGTGCTCGTATTGCGATCCGCGCAGGGCGGGGGCCGGTGGTGGGCTGGCCAGGTGCTTCGGAGGCGCGGTGTCGCGCCCGCTTGGAGCATGCCCGCGTGATGGGCGCTCCTGCTGCCCGTACATGTGGACGGGCCCGTCCGCCAGGCTTGGCCGGCCAACGCACGATCGGTTCATGCGTGCCGCGCTCGCACGCGTGGTCCATGCGTGTGTGGCGCGCACGCCTGCGTTTGCGAGCCAAGTCGGCTCGGTGGGAAGGGCGTTGTGCGCCTTGGTGTGCGGAGGGGGCGGCTGTCTGGTCTCCAGGGCGTTGGTGGTTGTGGCTGGCTGGTGGGAGGGGGTGCCGGTTGGGGGGCGAGGTTGTGGGCGGGACTTATTTGTGGGGTCGGGTTGGTGGAGAGGGGTTGAGATGCGGGAGGTCGGGGTGCGGTCGGAGCGGGGGGATGGGGGAGAGGACGAGCGGGAGGTAGTTGAGCAGGATTTGCGGCTTGTTGGGCCGGCGGCGGGGGCGTGGGGTGCGGCGCTTGTTTGTTTGGGGTTCGACGCGTGGGTTTGCGCGTTGGTGGGTGGGGTCTGCGGGGTTGTGGGGTGCGTGCTGCTCGTGTGGGCGGTCGGTCGGCGTGGGGAGGGGCGGCGCGGTGTGAAGCGGGGGCGGGTCGTGGAGTTGGAAGGGGCCCTGGCTGGAGGTGGGGGATTTGAGGGGGCCTGTGGCCGGGGTGCGGATGGTGAGGTTGTCCGTGATCGAGGTGTGGGGCGTGAGGGGGCGGGTGGCCGGGGCGATGGTCGGCTGGTGCTTGGTGGGGGTCGGAGTTTGGGGGGGTGGGTGGGGGTTGGGTTGGTTTGTGTGGCGGTTTCGGCAGTGGGGGTTGGGGTTCGGGAGGAGGCGGTTCGGGGCGGGCCGGTTTGGGAAGCCGGGCTTGCGCATCGGAGTGCGGGGGCGGTGGTTGCGGTGGCGGGGGATCCGAAGGTGAAGCGGGTGGGCGGACGGGAGGTGGTGATCGTTCGGGCTCGTGTGGAGTCGTTCGAGGGGACGCGGACGAGGGTGCCGGTGCTGTTGCTTGCTTCGGGACGGGAGTGGAGCCGGTTGGTTCCGAGCGCGAAGGTGCGGTGTTTCGGGCGGTATGTACCGTCCAAGCGGGCGGAGTTGCTGGCGGCGGTGGTGCTGGTGCGGGGGCCTCCGGTCGTGGTGGGCGGGCCGTCGCGGGTGCAGCGGGCGGCGAGCGGTGTTCGGGCGAAGCTTCGGGACGCGGCAAGCGTGCTTCGGCCGGACGTTCGGGGCGTCCTGCCTGCGATGGTCGTGGGGGACACATCGCGGTTGGATCCGGACCTTGCGGACGACTTCACCACGGCTGGGCTGAGCCATCTGCTGGTGGTTTCCGGCGCCAATCTGGCGATCGTGGTCGGGGCCGTTCTGGCTCTCTGCCGGATGTGCGGGGTGGGGAGGCGGAGTGCTCCGCTGATCGCGGGCCTGGCCGTCGTGGGGTTCGTCGTCATCGCGCGGCCGGATCCGAGCGTGCTCCGGGCTGCGGTGATGGCGGCGGTGGGACTGCTTGCGCTCTTTACGGGGCGTCCGCGTCAGGGGGTGCCTGCTCTGGCGGGTGCCGTGTTGTTGCTCGTCCTGGTCGATCCGGAGCTGAGTCGGTCGTACGGGTTCGCGCTTTCGGTCGCTGCTACGGCCGGGTTGCTGGTGCTCGCGCCTGCATGGCGGGAGCGGCTGCGACGGAGGTTGCCGGAGCGCGTGGCGGACGCCCTGGCTGTTGCGCTGGCGGCCGAGCTGGCGGTCGCGCCGATCCTGGTGATGATGTCTGGGGAGCTTGGCGTCGTTTCGATCGCTGCGAACCTGCTCGCCGATCCGGCGGTCGCCCCAGCGACGCTGCTCGGAGCGGTGGCCGCCGTGGTCGCGCCGTTCTCGGACGGGCTGGCGGGGATGATCCTCCGGCCGGCGCAGTTCCCAGTCCGATGGATCATCTGGGTCGCTCGCACGGCCGCGACGCTGCCCTATGCCACCTTGCCCTGGACGAGTGGGGCGCTGGGAGCGTTCGGACTGGTCGCGGCGGCTGGCGTGACCGTAGTGATGCTGCGTTCAGCCCGGCTGCGGTTGGTGTTCGCCGCCGCGGTCGTAGGTGTCCTGGTCGGCGTCGTCTGCATGCACGTCCTTGCGCCGGGTTGGCCGCCGCCCGGGTGGCAGCTTGTCGCCTGTGATGTCGGCCAGGGGGACGGACTCGTCCTGGCCGCGGGCACGGGACGTGGCGTTGTCGTGGACGCGGGGCCGGATCCGGACGTGATGGACGGGTGCCTCAGCCGCCTGCGCGTTCGCGAGGTTCCCTTACTGGTCTTGACGCATCCGCATGCCGACCACATCGACGGGGTGCCGGGCGTCCTGCACGGGAGGCGCGTGGGGCTGGTACTGGTCACCCCGCTTGGTTTCGGTCGCGAGGCGCGGTTCACGGGGCGCACTCCCATGCGTCCCGCGCTTCCGGGCGAGACGTGGCGGATCGGAGATCTCGGGCTGTCCGTCCTGGCTCCGATGCCGTCCAAGCCCCGGCTGACTCCGGGCGACGACGGGACGACCATGAACAACGCCAGCATCGTCCTGGTCGCGACTCGGCCCGGCTTCAGCGCGCTCCTGCCGGGCGATGTGGAGACCGAGGCGCAGCAGGCGCTCGTGTCAGCCGTCCCGCACGTCCAGGTGCTCAAGGTTCCGCATCATGGTTCGCGCAGCCAGCACCGCGCGTTCCTGGCTGCGGCCCACGCCTCGATCGGCCTGATCTCGGTGGGCAAGAACAACGATTACGGGCATCCGTCACCGGTGACGGTCGCGCTGCTGCAACACCTGGGCATCCGCGTGCTCCGCACCGACCAGCAGGGAGACATCGCCGTCGTCCGGACGCGGACGGGGCTGGCCACCGTCGCGCGCCACTAACGGGAGGAGCGGGCGTGGACGATCTGGGACACGGCCTTTTCGAGAGCATAGGCGGGGTCGGCGGCACCGCCCTTGACCTGGGCGTCCGCTTCGGCCACGACAGTGAGGGCGCGGGCCACGCCGTCGCCGGACCAGCCCCGCAGCTGGCGCTGGACGCGGTCGATCTTCCAGGGGGGCATGCCCAGGTCCTTGGCCAGGGAGGCGCCGCGCGCTCCCCGGGGGGCGCCGCCCACCTTGGCCAGACCCCGCACGCCCTGGGCGAGGGCGCTGACGATGAGGACGGGAGCGACTCCGGTGGCCAGGGCCCAGCGCAGCTGCTCCAGGGCGTCCGCGAGGTGGCCCTCGATGGCCTTGTCGGCGACGGTGAAGCCGCTGACCTCGGCGCGGCCCCGGTAGTACCGGGCGATGGCGGCGTCGTCGACCTTGCCGCCGGTGTCGGCGACGAGCTGGCTGCAGGCCGCGGCGAGCTCGCGCAGGTCGTTGCCGACCGCGTCGACGAGCGTGCGCGCCCCGTCAGCGGAGATCTTCCCGCCATGGCGGCGGATCTCGGCGCGGACGAAGTCGATCCGCTCACCGGCCTTGGTGATCTTCGGGCAGGCGATCTTGCGGGCGCCGGCCTTGGACAGGCCGTCGGCGACGGCCTTGCCCTTGGCGCCGCCCGCGTGCACCGCGACCAGCGCCACGTCCGGCGCGGGATTCTTCACGTAGCTGAGGACTTCGGCCGCCAGATCCTTGTTGAGGTCCTGCGCGGACCGGAGCACCAGCACCTTGCCGCCGCCGAAGAGCGAAGGGGAGGTCATCTCCGCCAGGCGCCCCGGCTCCATCCCCGAGGGGACGAGGTCGATCACCTCGGTCTCCGGGTCCTCCGCGCGGGCCGAGGCGACGATGTCCCCCACCGCCCGCTCGATGAGCAGCTCCTCGTCTCCGACGATCAGGGTGATGGCGTCCACTGGCACCCCCCAACAATGCCACACCCCCCGGACCGGACGAGCTGCTTGCGCCACGACAGGCGACCAGGCGCGAAGGGGGCCCGCTGAAGTCCCGGGTGCCGTCTCGGGTCACGGACAAGATGATCGCTCCGCCCGCAGGGTCGGTACAAGGAACGCGCGTGCAGCGCTCAGGGGTGGAGGGCGGTGAGGAGGGTGGTTGTGGGCGGGGAGGACGTTCGGTCGGGGTGGTGGAGGGTGTGGTAGCGGACTGGGGGGAGGTCGGTGATTTCGCGGTGGGTCAGGCCGGGCGGGGCGGGGATGCAGCCGTTCACTACGGCCAGGCCGGCGCCGAGGGTTACCAGGTGGAGGATCAGGGGCCAGCCGGATGCTTCGACGGCGAGGGTCCAGGGGATGTCGGCGGCGCGCAGGGCGCGTTCGAGGGAGGCGCGGTGGGGGCCGTGCGGCGGCGGGACGATCAGGGACGTCCCAGCCAGGTCGGACAGCGTCAGGGTGGGGTGGGCGGCGAGCGGGTGGTCCGCGGGCATGGACAGGACCTGGGGGAACGTCGCCAGCGGGGTCGTGGTTAGGTCGGCGGGCAGGACGTCCAGGACGGCGACCCCGACGTCGGCGGCGCCGCTGCGGACGGCGGCCAGGACGCGGGACCGGTCGCCGTTGACGAGCCGGACGCCGGAGGTGGCGTGCAGGCGGCGGATCGCGGGGCCCAGCAGGTAGAGGTAGGCGCCCTCGCCGGCGGCGAGCACCGGGACGCGGGCCCGGGACGTCCCGTTGAGGTCGGACAGGAAGGACGACATCCGGTCGTCCATTTCGCGGGCGAAGCGGGCGACGCGCTCGCCGTCAGGGGTGAGGACGAGGGTCCGGCCCTGGCGCCGGTAGAGGGGGCGGCCCAGGTCCTCGGAGAGCTTGCGGATCTTGGTGTGCAGGGCGGGCTGCGAGATGTGCAGGGCCTCGGCGGCGCGGGTGAAGTTGAGGTGCGCGGCGAACACGGCGAAGGAGGTCAGGGCGTCCGTCGACGGGCCGTTCATAGGAAGGGACTATAGAGCGAAGGCTAAGTAATAGTTCTGCTCAAGTGCTCGGGTTGCGACGCTCGGAGGCATGGAACCCAGGCTGGGCGTTGATTTCGGACGTGTCATTCAAGGCGGGCCGCTGGCCCCAGGGGGCGAGGACACCGCGTTCCTCGGCGGGACGCTGCGCGACGCGCTCGCCTCGCCGCCCAACGAGGGCGCGTTCGAGGCGCTCGAAGAGCTGGTCGGGCTGTTCGGCGGACGGGTGTGGATCATCTCCAAGTGCGGCGAGCGGGTCGAGCGGAAGACGCGCGCGTGGCTCGACCACCACCGGGTCGCCGGACGGACCGGGCTGCCGCGCACCCAGATCCGGTTCTGCCGTAAACGGGCGGAGAAGGCCGTCCACTGCGCGGAGCTCGGCATCACGCACATGATCGACGACCGGTGGGGCGTGCATCGGGCGCTGGAGGGGGTCGTCTCGTACCGGTACCTGTTCGGGCCGCAGGACGGCGAGGTGCCCGAGGGCCTACCCAACCCGCTGAACTGGGCCGATGCGCTCAGGATGATTCGCGCTGATCTTGCGGAAGGCGGGTCAGGTAGCGCGGCGGGACGTGGGCCACGAGCCACACGCCGTTCTCGCTGAGGTGGAAGTCGTGGCCGTCCGCGGCCATCTCGGCGGCGGCGACGGCCAGGACGACCGGAACGCCGCGGCGCGCGCCGACGCGCTCGGCGGTCGCGCGGTCGGAGGACAGGTGGACGGCGTGCCGCCGCATCGGCAGCAGCCCCTCGGCCATGATCGCGTCGAGTGACGTCCGGACCGTCCCGTGGAAGAGGACGGGCGGCGGCGGGACGCTCGGCAAACCCAGCTCCACCGGCACCGAATGCCCCTGGTTGGCGCGGATCCGGCGGCCGTCGTAGGCGTAGCGCCGCTTGTCGTTGGCCGCGACGACGTGCTCCAGTTCGGCGCGCGTGATCGGGAAGCCGTGCCGCCGGGCGGCCGCGAGCAGGTCGTCCACGTCGGCCCAGCCGTCCTCGCTCAGGGACAGGCCGATCCGCTCCGGACGGTGCCGCAGGTGCTTGGCGAGGTACTTCGAGATCTTCACCAGGCGGCGCTCGTCCATAGCCGCCGCCGTATCCGCGCCGTCCCTTCACATACGCCGACGAGGCCGTGGTCCCGGGTGGGACTACGGCCTCGTCGTGAAGTGCCTGGGAGGTGGCCTTACTTGGCCAGCTCGGCGGCGCGCTTGGCGATCGCCGACTTGCGGTTGGCGGCCTGGTTCTTGTGGATGACGCCCTTGCTGACGGCCTTGTCGAGCTTGCGGGCGGCGGCGCGCTGCGCGGCGACGGCGGCCTCGGTGTCGCCGGCCTCGGCGGCCTCGCGGAACTTGCGGATCGCCGTCTTCAGCTCGGACTTGACGGCCTTGTTCCGCAGGCGAGCCTTCTCGTTCTGCTTGTTCCGCTTGATCTGGGACTTGATGTTAGCCACGTCGTAGTGCCTCAGCCTTGGTTGCGATCCTGGTTCCCGGCACGCGACGACCGCGCGCCCGAGATTGTACGAACGTTGAACGGGGCGGACGGTGCCCCTCGGCACGACGCTACGCCACACGCAGTCGCACAGCTTACCAATCCGCCGCCACCGCCCCAAACCACGGCGCCCGAAAAGGGCGCTCGGGGCCGATGCACCGAGCATCCCCGGGGACATGGGACCATGGAAGGCGGTAGTGAGAGTCTGCCACGTCCTGTCCACCAGTGAGTTTGCGAACGGATCCCGGTGCCCGCACCTGAGCCCAACAAGACCGACCCCGCGATCATCCGCAACTTCTGCATCATCGCGCACATCGACCACGGCAAGTCCACCCTGGCCGACCGGATGCTGCAGCTCACCGGGGTCGTCGACCAGCGTCAGATGCGCGCGCAGTACCTCGACCGGATGGACATCGAGCGCGAGCGCGGCATCACGATCAAGTCGCAGGCGGTCCGGCTGCCCTGGACCGGCCCGGACGGCACCGACTTCGTCCTCAACCTGATCGACACCCCTGGCCACGTGGACTTCTCCTACGAGGTGTCCCGGTCGCTGGCGGCGTGCGAGGGCGCGGTCCTGCTGGTGGACGCGGCGCAGGGCATCGAGGCGCAGACGCTCGCCAACCTGTACCTGGCGCTGGACGCCGACCTGCACCTCATCCCGGTGCTGAACAAGATCGACCTGCCCGCGGCGCAGCCGGAGAAGTACGCCGAGGAGCTGGCCGGGATCATCGGCTGCGACCCGTCCGACGTGCTGAAGGTGTCCGGCAAGACCGGCGAGGGCGTCGCCGAGCTGCTGAACCGGATCGTCGAGACCGTCCCGGCGCCGGTCGGCGACCCGGACGGCCCGGCCCGCGCGCTGATCTTCGACTCGGTGTACGACACCTACCGCGGCGTCGTCACCTACGTCCGGATCGTGGACGGCCACCTGTCCCGGCGCGAGAAGTCGCTGATGATGTCGACCGGCGCGGCGCACGAGACGCTGGAGGTCGGGGTCATCTCGCCCGAGCCGAAGGCGGTCGGCGGGCTCGGCGTCGGCGAGGTCGGCTACCTGATCACCGGGGTGAAGGACGTCCGGCAGGCGCGCGTGGGCGACACCGTCACCGGCGCGTCCCGGCCCGCCGCCGGCCCGCTCGGCGGCTACCAGGACCCGAAGCCCATGGTGTTCTCCGGCCTCTACCCGGTGGACGGCGACCAGTACCCCGACCTGCGCGACGCGCTCGACAAGCTGCGGCTGAACGACGCGGCGCTGGTGTACGAGCCGGAGACGTCGGCGGCGCTCGGGTTCGGGTTCCGCTGCGGCTTCCTCGGCCTGCTGCACATGGAGATCGTCCGGGAGCGGCTGGAGCGCGAGTTCAACCTCTCGCTGATCTCCACCGCGCCGAACGTGGTGTACCGGGTGCTCATGGAGGACGGCTCGGAGCACACCGTCACCAACCCCAGCGAGTTCCCCGAGGGCAAGATCGACTCGGTGTACGAGCCGGTGGTGAAGGCGACCGTGCTCAGCCCGTCCGACCACATCGGCGCGATCATGGAGCTGTGCCAGTCCCGGCGCGGTGTGCTGCTCGGCATGGACTACCTGTCCGAGGACCGGGTCGAGATCCGCTACACGCTGCCGCTCGCCGAGATCATCTTCGACTTCTTCGACCAGCTGAAATCCAAGACCCGCGGCTACGCCTCGCTCGACTACGAGCCCGCCGGCGAGCAGCAGGCCGACCTGGTCAAGGTCGACATCCTGCTGCAGGGCGAGTCGGTCGACGCGTTCAGCCAGATCGTGCACAAGGACAAGTCCCGCGAGTACGGCCTGATGATGACCTCCAAGCTGAAGGAGCTCATCCCGAGGCAGCAGTTCGAGGTGCCCATCCAGGCCGCGATCGGCGCGCGCATCATCGCGCGCGAGAACATCCGCGCCATCCGCAAGGACGTCCTCGCCAAGTGCTACGGCGGCGACATCTCCCGCAAGCGCAAGCTGCTGGAGAAGCAGAAGGAGGGCAAGAAGCGGATGAAGACGATCGGCCGGGTGGACGTCCCGCAGGAGGCGTTCGTCGCCGCCCTGTCCACCGGCGACTCCGCCGCGTCCGCCGACAAGGGCAAGAAGTAGCCGCTCGCTGAGAAGCGGCCGCCCTGTAGGAAGCGGCCGCTCCGTTACGGCGCGTCCTCAAGATTGCCCCGCCGCAGCGGCGGCTCCTCAAGACCGTCCCGCTGTCGCGCCGTTACGGCGGGCTCTCAAGGCATCGTCGGACGGGCCGGATCAGGTGGGCGGCGCCGGGCTGTCCGCCGGGTGATGCGGCTTTGGCGAAAGCGGTGGTGACGCGGTGCCGCGAGGGCGACACTGTCCGTTGTGACGCACACCCTCCTGCACCAGGTTCTGGTGTCCGATCTGGTGGTCCCGGTCGGCCTCGCCCAGCTCGGCGGCCAGGAGTCCCTCACGGGCTTCGGCGCCCGCCTCTCCGACGACACGTGGCTGCGCAGCGACCTGATGGTCTTCCGCAAGGAGCAGGCCGAGGGCGACCTGTGGTTCATCCGCGGCGCGCCGCTGCTGGCGGTGGAGGTCGCCTCCGCGGCGTCCCGCGCGGCCGACCTCGGCGCCAAGCGCGACCTGTACGAGCGCGCCGGCGTCGCCGCCTACTGGATCGTCGACCTGCGCGGCGACGAGCCCGGGTTCCAGGTGTTCGAGCTGGACGGGGACGGCCGGTACGCCGAGCGCGCCCTGGTCACCTGGGGCCGCTCCGCGAAGCTGACCGTCCCGTTCGACATCGAGCTCGCCCCCGACCAGATCTTCGACCGGCTGCCCCGCCGCAGCGCCCCCCGAAGGAGCCCCGCCGTGCCCGACCCGGCGTCCGCGACCACCGACCCGACCACCGGCCCGGACGGCGCGGGCCGCCGCGTCGGCCCCGACCTGCCGCACGGCGAGGACCCGATCCTCATCGACGCGTTCGGCCACCGCTGGCCGACCGGCGCGGAGAAGGTCGAGCTGTGGGGCGGCTGCCCCGTCTTCTACGGCGAGTGGGACGACCGGGACGTCGAGATCGCGCGCCGCGCCTACCCCGACCGGGTCGTCCGGCTGGACCAGGAGGCGGGCGAGCCCGGCACGATGACCATCCTGCCCGCCCCGCCCGGCGACGAGCCCGACCCGGCTACTTGACCAGCGGCCAGGCGATGAACGGCGGCACCCGGCGGAACTCGCCGCGGTTGGCGGCGCGCGCCGCGTAGACCAGGAAGACCATCTCGACCGCCGAGAACAGCACCAGCACCCACAGGACGGCCGGGAGCAGCAGGGAGATCAGGCCGCCGACGGCCCAGACCGCGACGGACGCGATGCCCATGTTGAGGCCCTGCGCGGCATGCCGCCGGACGAACGGGTGCCGCGCCTTGCCGAGGTAGACGACGGCCGGGGCGACGATGGTGACGAGGAACTGCCCGATGTAGGCCATCAGCGCCCACGTCGTCTCGTCGTAGCCGATCTCCCCGTAGTTCTCGGGCTCCGGGGCGGGAGCGGGAGCGTTGGCGGGCGGCGCGCCCTGCCATCCGCCCTGGGCTCCGGCGGGCGGCTGCTGCCAGCCCTGTCCCGCAGGAGGCTGCTGCTGGTAGCCCTGGCCGGGCGGCGGCTGGTAGCCCTGCCCTGCGGGGGGCTGCTGCCAGCTCTGCGGGGACGGCTGCTGCCAGTCGCGTCCGCCCTGCTGCCATTGCTGGGCGTTCTGCGGCTGCTGCCAGGGGCCGGGTTGCTGAGGAGGAGGCCCGTAGGCCATGCGGTGCGTCCTCTCCGGGGTGCGGCGAAGGGGTGAGGCGAGAAGTGTACGACCGATAGGACGCCCCCGCCCGCGCCAAGGTTCCGCCCACCCCGCCACCACCCCCCGCCAAGCCGGACCGTAACCCCGCCCACCCGCCGATCTCGTGCGCCTGCCGCACTTGTGCGCTCGCCGCACTCGTGCGCCCGTGAATCTCGTGCGCCCGTGAATCTCGTGCGTCCGTGAATCTCGTGCGTCCGCGAATCTCGTCCGCTCGCGGACGTGGTGCAGCGCGAGGCCCGTCCGTCCGCCGGTTCTCGTCCGCTCGCGAATGCCGGGCACCGCGAAACCCTTCGGCCGCGAAGACCGTTCGCTTGTGCATCCCGCGCGGCGGGGGCGATGCCCCGGTGGAGGGCCGGGGCATCGCCGGGGGGGTCAGGAGTGCCAGATTTGCGCGGTCGGGGTGGACGGGGAGACCGTCACCGAGCCCGTCCAGGTGATGCTGGAGCCGGACTGCGGCAGGTAGTCGCGGTCCAGGAAGAAGCCGCGGCGGATGGCGGTCACGGTCGCGGACGCGCCGTTGTCACCGGCGCCGGTGGGCTGCCGGACGGCCTCGACGGACGCGATGTCGGCGACGGTCGTCCCGGCGGGAAGCTCGATGGTCGTCGCGGGCGAGCCGTCCCGGCTGATCGACCAGGACGGGACGGAGTGGTCGGAGCGGTACAGCCGCGCCGGGTCCTTCTTCAGCCGGACGCCGATGCTGACACCGGGCGCGGAGCCGGTGCCGGTCGGAGCGCCGGTGGTCTTGGAGAACTCCAGGTAGAGGTAGGTGCGCAGGTCGCCGACCGCCGGGGTGTCCGGGGACGACGGGTTCTCGATCTTGCCTTCGCGGTCCATCTCCTGGGCGGTGATCCGGTACGTCCAGGGGGTCTGGTCCATGAGGTACTCGCGGGCGCGGTCGTCCGGCCGGGTGGACGTGGTGTCCAGCAGGAAGCGGAGCTCGGCGTCCGGCGTGACCGTGTCGCACATGTTGTTGTTCAGCGTGCACGTCTGCATGACCGGGTGGTCGCCCTCGTACCGTCCGGTGAACTTCAGGGTCTGGTGCTCGGGCGCCTGGTAGACGGCGGTGTCGGCGACGCGGTTCCCGGCGGCGTCCACCTCGACCCGGTACACCCACTCGATGTCGGTGGTGCGGCCCCAGCGCGCCATCAGCGCGGGCGTGTCGGTGCCGCCGTCCTCGTTGCTCCAGATCACCGAGTACTCAAGGATCTTGTGGCCGGGGGTCGCGGCGGGCCGCGTCTCGTGCCAGGCGATCAGCGGCGCGTCGGTGTAGGCGTTCTGGTACGGGTCGCCGCCCGGACCGCCCGTCGCGTTGAGCGTGCGGCCGACCACGACCGGCGCGTGGCGCAGGACGAGCTGGTCGTCCTTCGGCTGGCGCACCTTCGGCTTGGACAGCAGGACGCGCCGGGCCGCGGGCGCCGAGCCCTTCGCGAACCGGAACGTGACCTTGTGCCTGCCGTGCCGCACGCCGCCGAGGCCGAGCGTCCGCGGCGTCGGGCCGGCGGCCGGGACGAGCAGGTCCGTGACGTGCCGTCCGTCCACCGAGACCGCGACGAGGGCGGCCTCCGCGCCCTTGCGCGCCCAGGACACGCCGGGCGCGGCGACGGTCAGGCCGAGCAGCGCCTCGCCGTCGCGGGCGGCGGTGAAGGAGACCGAGCGGGCCGGGCCGGACCGCTCCAGGACCAGCCCGGACGCGGCGTTCGCCGGGACGGCGCTGACCAGGGGGACGGCGGCGAGGCCCGCCGCGAGGCCGAGGGTGAGGTGGCGCAGACGAGTGTCCATGAGCGGCGAAGCTAAGGGCGGCTGATTGCGGCCCGGTGAAAGGAAGGTCCCCGAAGCGTGTCGGCTTCGTGGGGAACCGGAGAATGACCGCCCGGTCAGCTCGGCCCGACCGCGCGGTCGGGCCGCGCGCAGATCCGGTCGGGCTCCGCGCCGGACCAGCGGTGACCGGTCGGTCAGCGGAAGCCGTCGGCGAGGAGTTCGGGGAAGATGAGCGTCGCCCCGGCGAAGGCGAAGGACTCCGGTGCGTCGTCCGGGCGGGACAGGACGAGGCCCATCGCGGGGACGTTCACGATCCGCCCGTGCTCGACGATCTCGTGGCCGAGCTCCCGGAACAGGCCGACGACGTCGGCGGCGGGCTCGTCCAGCAGGTCGATGCCGTCCAGCCGGGGGCGCAGCTCGGGGTTGCCGCCCCAGCCGGGCGGGCGCCGGACGCAGACCTCGCCGAGCCGCTCCACGCCGTCCGAGCCGGTCTGGGTGGACAGCGACAGGACGCCGCGCCCGACCTGGATGCTGCGGTGCGCCGACCAGCCGCATAGGAAGGACGACCGCGGCGGATCGGTGCCGACGCGGCCGGCGACGGAGGCGAGGGTCGTCCAGGCGTCGGCGGCCTCGGTGGAGAACAGCAGGTGGTCGTCCGGCAGCAGGGCGCCGCGGCCGGGCTGGAAGGTGACCACGAACGGCGGGACCTCGCCGGGGAACCGCGCCGGGTCGGGGTCGCGCAGCGTGACCAGGCCCTCCCACTCGAACGGGTCGCGCACGGCGAACCAGGAGACCTCCGCCTCGACGCCCAGCTCGGCGAAGGTCCGGTCGGTGAGCCGGCGGGCGGCGAGCACGCGCAGGCCGTCCGCGACCTCGGCGAGGTGCCCGGACCACCACGGCGGCTCGCGGTCGCCGCGCCGGACGCCGGTCTGCCAGCGCACGCCGGGCCCGGCCAGCTCCTCGCGGTCCGACCGGCCGCACTCGGAGACGACCGTGAAGCTCCAGCCGTCCGCGTCGCCGCGCAGCGTCACCCGCGCCGGCACCAGCCCCCGTTCCCGTCCCACGCCGCTGACCCTATCCGCCCTCGGGGCCGGTGCGGCGCGGCGGAGTGCCTTCGCGGTGATCAAGGCGGGATGTCCGGGACTGTCCGGCGGTCCGGCGGCGCGGGTTGGCCGCGACACGGCGGGCGGAGCTTGGCCTGGGCCGATATGTCGGTACCGTCGTCTGGACGGTCTCGCCGCAGGTCCCGGCCGGTCCGGGGCGCGGGTCGCGTCCGCCGTGCCCGCCGCTCCCGTCTCGTCCGGAGGTTCCACCGTGACCAACTCCGAGCAGGTTCTCCGCAGCCCGCGCGAGCGGGAGGCGGTGAACGGCGCCGTCCGCGCGCTGCGGTCGGCGGCGCAGGGGGAGGGGGAGTGGGAGCGGCTGGGGCTGGAGTTCCGCGCGACGGTCGGCATCGACAGCGCCACCTTCGAGATCGTCGAGCCGGACGGCCGGACCCGCACCGCGATGCCGCCCGGCCAGGCCGTCGGCCGGATGGACGAGCTGCGCCGCGCGATGTACCGGCGCGACAAGGGCGCCTGGTTCACCGCGAAGCTGTCGGTCGAGCGCTCCGGGCGGTTCAGCGCCGAGTTCGACTACGACGGCGAGCCCGACTTCACCCCGCCGCTCGGACCGTCCGCCTACCGCATCGACTTCGACCGCTTCCCGCGCACCGAGGAGCACATCCCGGAATGGCTCCGCGCCAAGCTCCGCGAAGCCGGCCCCTCCGTCCACTAACCCCGCCCTGCCCGCCCTGCCCGCGCTGACCCGCCCCGCGCCGACCCGGTCCGCGCTGGCCTGGCCCGCGCCGGCCTGGACGGCGCTTGCCCGGCTCCCGCTGACCTGGCCCGCGCTGGCCTGGACCGCGCTGCCCCGACCCGCGTTGGCCTGGCCCGCGCTGGCCTGGACGGGGCTTGCCCGACCTGCGCTGGCCTGGACCGCGCTGGCCCGCCCCGCGCTGGCCCGGCTCCCGCTGACCCGGTCCGCGTTGGCCCGGTCCGCGTTGGCCCGGTCCGCGTTGGCCTGGACCGCGTTCGCCTGGGCTGCGTTGGCCTGGACCGCGCTTGCCTGGTCCGCGTTGGCCCGGACGGCGCTTGCCTGGACGGTGCTGGCCGGGCGGCGCTGGCCCGGTTCGGGCGGGGGCGGTTCGGGCGGTGGCTTGATCATGGGGCCGCGGTGGCGGACGGTCTGAGCAGGGGCAGGGGCAGGGGCCGGGCAGACTTGAGGGGTGCCCTCGACCCTTCCCGACGGAGATCCCGTCCCCGCAGACGGGACGCTGCCGCGCAGCGCCCTCGCGGGGCTCGGCGAGCGCCCGTTCGCGTTCTACGTCCACGTGCCGTTCTGCGTGACCCGCTGTGGCTACTGCGACTTCAACACCTACACGGCCACCGAGCTCGGCCCCGGCGCGAGCCGCGACTCCTACGCGGAGACCGCGGTCGCCGAGGTCCGGATGGCCCGCCGGGTGCTGGGCGACGCGGACCTGCCCGTCCAGACGGTCTTCGTCGGCGGCGGCACGCCCACGCTGCTCTCGCCGGACGACCTGGGCCGCGTCCTGGAGGCGATCGACAAGGAGTTCGGGCTCGCCGCGGGGGCGGAGGTCACGACCGAGGCGAACCCCGAGTCCGTGGACGAGGCGTACCTCGCGCGCCTGCGCGAGGTCGGGTTCACGCGCGTCTCGTACGGCATGCAGAGCGCGCGCGAGCACGTCCTGAAGGTGCTCGACCGCACGCACACGCCCGGACGCGTCCCCCAGGTCGTCGAATGGACGCGCGCCGCCGGGTTCGAGCACGTCAACCTGGACCTGATCTACGGGACGCCGGGGGAGAGCGACGACGACTGGCGCGCGTCCCTGGAAGCGGCGCTCGCGTGTGAGCCCGACCATGTCTCGGCCTACGCGCTGATCGTGGAGGACGGCACGCGCCTGGCCGCGCAGGTCCGGCGCGGCGAGCTGGCCGCGCCGGACGACGACGCGATGGCCGACCGCTACCTGATGGCCGACGAGCTGCTGTCCGCGCACGGCCTGAACTGGTACGAGATCTCCAACTGGGCGCGGAACGCCGATGCCGAGTGCCGCCACAACGTCCTCTACTGGACGGGCGCGGACTGGTGGGGGGTCGGCCCCGGCGCGCACAGCCACGTAGGCGGCACGCGCTGGTGGAACGTGAAGCACCCGGCGGCCTACGCGTCCCGGCTGGCCGAGGGCGTCACTCCCGCGCACGCGCGCGAGATCCTCGGCGACGAGGACCGGCACATCGAGCGGATCATGCTGGAACTGCGCCTCGCGGACGGCTGCCCGGTGGACTTGCTGGACGAGCGGTCCGTCCGGAGCCTGGTCGCGGACGGCCTGCTCGAACCCGTCCGCGACGGCCGCGCCGTCCTCACCCTGCGCGGCCGCCTCCTCGCCGACGCCGTAGTCCGCGACCTCACCTGACCACCGCCCCGTCCCGTCCGCACCGTCCGCGCGCCCCGAACGGACCGACCGCGCGCCCCCGAACGCGCCCACCGCGCAGCCCCGTCTGCACTGGCCGCGCGGCCCGGACGCACTAACTGTGCGCCGATCAGGCGGCGCGGGCGCGCTGACCGTGTGGCGTGGGCGCGCCGATCGGACGACCCGGACGCGCCGTCCGCGTGGCCCGGGCGTGCTGTCCGTGCGGACCAGGACGCGCCGACCTTGCGGCCACGTACGCGCCGATCGGGCGGCTCCGGACGCGCCCACCGCGCAGCCCCGTCTGCACTGGCCGCGCGGCCCGGACGCACTAACTGTGCGGCGCGGGCGCGCCGATCAGGCGGCGCGGGCGCGCTGACCGTGTGGCGTGGGCGCGCCGATCGGACGACCCGGACGCGCCGTCCGCGTGGCCCGGGCGTGCTGTCCGTGCGGACCAGGACGCGCCGACCTTGCGGCCACGTACGCGCCGATCGGGCGGCTCCGGACGCGCCCACCGCGCAGCCCCGTCTGCACAGACCGCGCGGCCCGGACGCACTGACCGCGCGGCCCGGGCGCGCTGACCGTGTGGCGCGGGCGCGCCGATCGGACGACCCGGACGCGCCGTCCGCGTGGCCCGGACGCGCCCTCCGTGCGGACCAGGACGCGCCGACCTTGCGGCCACGTACGCGCCGATCGGGTGGCGCGGGCGCGCCGATCGTGTGGTGCGGGCGCGGCGATCGGGTGGCGCGGGCGCGCTGACCGTGTGGCCCGGACGCCCCGACGGACGAGCCGGGCGCGCCGTCCGGGTGGCCCGGACGCGGCGACCGCGCGGCCCCGGGGAACCGGGGGCGCGCGGTCGGGTGGGTCAGGTGTTACGCGCGGTGGTTGCGCGTCACCGGACGATCGGCCAGGCCAGGAAGGCCGGGATGGCGTACCACTCGCCGGAGTCCGCGCGCGTGGTCGCGATGATGACGTGCACGAACTGGGCGAGCCAGAAGAGCATCGCTATCGGGACCGCCAGCATGGCGCCGACGCCGAGCGTGGCGGCCGACAGCGCGATCGCGGCCAGGCCGACGACCAGGCCGGAGATCTGGACGTTGAGCGCCTGCGCCGCGTGGTAGCGGACGAACGGCGAGCGCGCCTTGAACGTGGTGTGGAACACCAGCGGCGCGATCCAGGTGACCAGGCAGAGCAGGCCGAAGGTGAAGGCGGACAGGCAGAACGCGGCGGACATGCCGACCAGGCCGCTGAGCTCGGCCCAGCCCGCCTTGTCGCGCTCGTAGTGGGTGACCGGCGGCGGCAGCGGCATGCCGGGCTCGCCCTCGGCCCGGACCAGCGCGGCCTCGCGGGCGGAGAGACCGTGCGTCCAGGGCTCGTCCGCCGCAGGCTCGGCGACCGGCGCGTCGTAGACGGGCGCCTCGAAGGTCGGCCGCTCGCGGACCGGCGACTCGGGCGCCGCCGTCGGCCGCTCGCGGACCGGGGATTCGGGCGCCGCCATTTCGCGGGCCGGCATTTCCGGAACCGGCGTGTTGTGCATCGGTGCGTCGGGAACCGGCGCCTCGCGGACCGGAGACTCGCGGAAGGCGGTCTCGCGCACCGGCGAGGTGCGGGTCGGACGGTCGAGGACAGGCGTGCGGTGGCGGGTAGGCGTGTTGCCGTGACGGCCGGTCATGGTGCCCCCCTCTGACGCGAGTGCACGAAGAACACGTCTCGCAACCAGTAACGGAGCGATTGCAGGGCGGCATTCCGCTCACAGGGCAAAATTACAGAGCGTTATATACACATCACTGACCGCAACACGAAATAGACGTCAGATGTGCGGGTCAATGGTCATGAAACGTGCTGCGGAAAGGCGCGTCAGGGGGCGGTCACGAAATCGATGAGCTCCTCGACCCGGCCCAGCAGCTCGGGTTCGAGGTCCGCGTAGGTGTTCACGCGTCCGAGGATGCGCTTCCACGCCTCGCCGGTCTCCATCCGCCAGCCCAGCGCGTCCAGCACGCCCTCCTTCCAGGGGACGCCGCGCGGCACCCGCGGCCACTCCCGGATGCCGACGGCGGACGGCTTGACCGCTTCCCAGATGTCGATGAACGGATGGCCGGTGACCAGGACGAACGGCGACGAGACCTGCGCGGCGATGCGGCTCTCCTTCGACCCCGCCACCAGGTGGTCGACCAGCACACCGAGCCGGCGGCCCTCGTCCGGCGCGAACTCATCGACGATCGCGGGCAGGTCGTCCACGCCCTCCAGGAACTCCACGACGACGCCCTCGACGCGCAGGTCGTGGCCCCAGATCTTCTCGACCAGCTCGGCGTCGTGCGCGCCCTCGACGTAGATCCGGGACTCCTTGGCGACCTGCGCCTTCAGCCCCTCGACCGCGATCGACCCGGACGCCGACCGCAGCGGCCCCTTCGGCGCGGACGGCCCGGGCCGCACCAGCGTGACCGGCCGCCCGTCGATCAGGAACCCGGCCTTGGCGAGCGGGAAGATCCGCCGCCGGCCGTCCCGGTCCTCCAGCGTCACGCCGAACTTGTCGCAGCCGACGACCGCGCCGCAGAACCCGCTCGCCGGGTCCTCGGCGACCAGGCCCGGCTCGGCCGGGACCTCCGGGATGGTGCCCTTGAGGGGCCGCCGCCAGTCGCCCGCCAGAACGTCGTCACCGTAGTCCTTGCTCCGCACGGTGCACGACAATAACGACTCCGGGGGCGACAATGCCGACTCCGGGGAGGACGATGGCGGCTCCGGGGACGACGACGACCGCCCCCGGGCCGATGATGCCGACTCCGGAGGCGGCGGCGATGGGTCCGAGGCGCGGCGATGACGGGCTCAGGAGGACGGAATGGCGGCCTCTGACGCGGAACCGTGCCCCGGGCGGATCCGGGATGTCCCCTCCGGGCCGTACACTTGGCACTCGGAAGTATGGAGTGCCAGTACGGGGGCAGGGGAGGTGACCACGTGCTCGACGACCGGAAACTCGCGGTCCTGCGCGCCATAGTCGAGGACTACGTCTCCACCAACGAGCCGGTCGGCTCCAAGGCCTTGGTGGACCGGCACAACCTCGGCGTGTCGCCCGCGACGATCCGCAACGACATGGCCGTCCTGGAGGAGCAGGGCTACATCGCCCAGCCGCACACCAGCGCCGGCCGGATCCCCACCGACAAGGGGTACCGGCTGTTCGTCGACCGGCTGTCCACGATCAAGCCGCTGTCGAAGGCGGAGCGGCGCGCCATCGAGACGTTCCTCTCGGGCGCCTACGACCTCGACGACGTGGTCGGGCGCACCGTCCGGCTGCTCGCGCAGCTGACCCGGCAGGTCGCGGTGGTGCAGTACCCGTCGCTGACCCGCTCGTCGGTCCGGCACGTGGAGCTCGTGCCGGTCGCGACCGGGCGGGTGCTGCTCGTCCTGATCACCAACACCGGACGGGTCGAGCAGCGGGTGATCGAGACGCCCGCCGAGCTGTCCGAGGAGTCGGTCGGCCACCTGCGGGCGCTGCTCAACACGTGCCTGGACGGGCTCGCCTTCGGCGACGTCCCGGGTGCGGTCTCGGAGCTGCCCGAGCAGGTCTCCGCGGAGGAGCGGCCCGTCGCCGCGGCGGTGCTGTCGGTCCTGCTGGAGACCCTGGTGGAGAAGCACGAGGAGAAGGTCGTCTTCGCCGGCGCCGCCAACCTCGCCGCCATGGACTTCTCGCGCAGCCTCCGGGACGTCCTGGAGGCCCTGGAGGAGCAGGTGGTGCTGATGCGGCTGCTCGGCGAGTCCGCCGACTCCTCTACTGTTACGGTTCGGATCGGTACGGAGAACCCCGACGAGGGCCTCCGTTCGACCTCCGTGGTCGCCGCCGGGTACGGCGTCGGCGACCTCACATTGGCCCGCCTCGGAGTACTCGGGCCGACACGGATGGACTACCCCGGCACGATGGGAGCGGTACGGGCAGTGGCACGCTACGTCGGACAGATCCTGGCGGGGTCGTAGGTGGCCAACGACTACTACGCGACCCTCGGCGTCCGCCGCGACGCCGGGCCGGACGAGATCAAGAAGGCGTACCGGAGGCTCGCCCGCGAGCTGCACCCCGACGTCAACCCCGATCCGGAGACGCAGGAGAAGTTCAAGGAGATCACCCAGGCCTACGAGGTGCTCTCCGACCCGAAGAAGCGCGAGATGTACGACCTGGGGGCCGACCCGTTCGCCCCGGGCGGCGCGGCGGGCGCGGGGGCCGGCGGCTTCGGCGCGGGCTTCCCGTTCAGCGACATCATGGACGCCTTCTTCGGCACCGCGTCCGCGCGCGGCCCTCGCTCGCGCGCGCGCCGCGGCCGCAACGCGACGCTCCGGGTCGAGCTCGACCTGAACGAGACCGCGTTCGGCACCACCCGCGAGCTTTCCATCGACACCGCGGTGGTCTGCGACACCTGCCACGGCGACGGCACCGCGCCCGGCTCGCACCCCGAGACCTGCGACATGTGCCAGGGCCGCGGCGAGGTGCAGCAGGTGCAGCGGTCGTTCCTCGGCCAGGTCATGACGTCCCGGCCGTGCCCGCAGTGCGGCGGGTTCGGCTCGGTGATCCGGCACCCCTGCCCGGAGTGCTCGGGCGACGGCCGGGTCCGCACCCGGCGCACGGTCAAGGTCAAGATCCCGGCCGGTGTGGAGAACGGCATCCACATCCAGCTCGCGGGCGAGGGCGAGGTCGGCCCCGGCGGCGGCCCGCCCGGCGACCTGTTCCTGGAGATCGTGGAGAAGCCGCACTCGATCTTCGAGCGGGAGGGCGACGACCTGCACTGCACGGTCGGCATCCCGATGACCGCCGCCGCGCTCGGCACCAGCGTCACCGTCGAGACCCTGGACGGCGCGGAGGAGATCGACATCAAGCCGGGCACGCAGTCCGGCGAGGTGATCCGGCTGTACGGCCGCGGCGTCCGGCACCTGAACGAGTCCGGCCGCGGCGACCTGCACATCCACGTCAACGTCGAGACCCCGACCAAGCTGGACGAGGAGCAGGAGGCCCTGCTGCGCAACCTCGCCACCCTGCGCGGCGAGGAGCGCCCGCCCGGCAAGTTCGCCCCGGGCCAGCGCGGCATGTTCTCCCGCCTCCGGGACGTCTTCAACCAGCACGGATGACGCTCCGACCAGCACGGACGACGGCTCGACCGGCACGGACGACGGCTCGACCGGCACGGACGACGGCCGCGCGGCGGACGAGGTCCGGCGCGCGGTGCGTCGGCCGCAGTGTGCTGCGCCCGCGCGGCGGCGTGCTGCGGACGAGGCCCGGCGCGCGGTCCGTGGGCCGCGGCGTGCTGCGCCCGAGGGGCGGCGCGCAGTGCGTCGGCCGCGGTGTGCTGTGCGCGACGGGTGGTGCGCGGTGAGTGCGCCGGTGTTCCTTGCGGAGGCGGACCGGCTGGCGGCCGGGGGGAGCGTCCTGCTGGACGGTCCGGAAGGCCGGCACGCGGCGGCCGTCCGGCGGCTGCGGACCGGCGAGCGCGTCGACCTCACCGACGGCGCGGGCCTGGTCGCCGAGTGCGTCGTGACCGCGGCGGACAAGGCGTCCCTCACCCTGGACGTCCTGTCCCGGCGCGAGGTGCCCGCGCCGAGCCCGCGGCTGGTGGTCGTCCAGGCGCTGCCGAAGGGCGACCGCGGCGAGCTGGCCGTCGAGACCATGACCGAGGTCGGGGTCGACGAGATCGTCCCGTGGTCGGCCGCGCGCTGCGTCACGCAGTGGAAGCCGGAGCGCCGGGAGAAGGCCCTCGGCCGCTGGCGCTCCACCGCGCGCGAGGCCGCCAAGCAGGCCCGCCGCGCGCACTTCCCGGCCGTCGCCGACCTGGCGTCCACGGCGGACGTCGAGAAGCGCGTCGCCGCCGCGTCCGCCGCGCTGCTGCTGCACGAGGAGGCCGCCGAGCCGCTGACCGCGCTCCGGCCCCCTGCGGACGGCGAGATCGTCATCGTGGTCGGGCCCGAGGGCGGCCTCACCGGCGAGGAGGTCGAGCGGCTCAGCGCGGCCGGGGGGCGCCCGACGCTGCTCGGGCCGACCGTCCTGCGCACCTCGACGGCCGGCGTCGCCGCCGCGTCCGTCCTGCTCGCCGCCACAGGACGCTGGTAGGCCACCGAACCCGCGTCGCAAGGCCGTCAAAACGGGCTGGAAGGCCGCCGCGAAGCCTGCGCGCCAAGGGCCCTCAAACGGGCTGGAAGGCCCCGAAAACGCAGAAGACCCCCGGGCAGGCGCCCGGGGGTCTTTCGGTGCGTGCGAGGGTCAGCCGCTGGACGTGGGGACCTCCGGGCCGTGCGTCGGCGGCGGCGAGCTGGCGGGCGGGGGAGGCGAGTCGCTCGGCTTGGCCGTCGGCGTGCTCGGCGTCGTCGGCGTGGCCGACCCGCTCGGCGTCGGCGAGTGCGTCGGGCATGTCGGCGCGCCGGTCTTCCCGGCCGCCGGGTGCTTGGACGGGCTGTGGCTCGGCGAGGTGCCCGGCGCGTTCGTCGGGGACGGCGGGCACGTCGGCGACACCGTGGACGACACCGGGAACTCCGAGCTCGTCGGATGCCCCGAACCGGACGGGTCGGGCCCCGGCGTGGACGCGCCGGGCGTCGGCGCGGTCGAGTCGAGCGACCCGGCGCCCGAGCCGCCCTGCGAGCCGTGGTGGCCCTTGGCGAACGGCCCGTCGTTGCCCATCGGGGACTGGATCAGGTCGAACGTCTGGGGCGCCGACACCCCAAGGCCCGCGATCGCCACCGCGGCGCCGACCGCCAGGACCGGACGCGTCCAGTTCGCGGTGAACCACTCCCAGCCGGCCCGGCCCGGAAACCGGCGCCGCTCCCGCTCGGCCAGCCGGGCGCGGATGCGCTCCAGGCCGTCCGCCGAGGGCGTGACCAGCTCCGCCTCCGCGTGCAGGGCACGGCGCAGAGTCTCGCCGTGCTCGTCGTGCGGGCCCGTGGTCATGAGAACTGCTCCAGAACGTTGCGCAACGCGGCCATCCCGCGCGCCGTGTGGCTCTTCACGGCGCCCTTCGAGATGCCCATCGTCGCGGCGATCTCCGCTTCGGACAAATCGGCGTAGTAGCGGAGCACCAGCGCCTCGCGCTGCCGCGCCGGGAGCCGGTGCAGCGCGTCGACCACCGCCGAGCGCTCCAGCTCGCCGATGGCGCCGGCCTCCGCGCTGGGCGCGTCCGGCAGGCCCTTGGGGGCGTACTTCTCCACCACCGCCCGGTGCCGCAGCACCGAGCGCGACCGGTTGACCACCGCCTGCCGCAGGTAGGACAGCGCCTTGTCGGGGTCGCGGAGCCTGCGCCAGCCGCCGTGCATCGCGACGAACGCGTCCTGGACGACCTCCTCGGCCGTCCCCGCGTCCCGGACGAGCATGGCGGCGAGCCGCACCAGCGAGCGGTAGTTGGCGCTGTACAGCGCGGTCACCGCCTGGTCGGCGTCCCAGGCGACGGCGACTGCCCCCGCCGTTCCCCTGGCCACGAGGGTCTCGGTCACGTCTGTGGGACGCGCACCCTCGTCGTCCGGTTTACGAAAGGGCATCTTCTGCTGTGCCTCGGTCACCTATCCGCCGCCTTTGCCGTCCCCCAACCCCCGGTTCGGGCGGTCGCGGGGGCGGGCCCGTGACAGGGCGCACCCGACCGGTCGAGGCGCGGCTCGCAGACTCGGGCCGGGGGGAACGCCTGACTTGGAACCCTAGTCCAGTGGCACGCCGAAATCGGGCGTTCCACCGAAGGTTCCACCGAGGGTCGATCAAGGACCTTACCCGCTGCGCGTGGCGTTGGTCACGGTCTCAGTCGGCATCGCAGGTCGGGGCGGGAAAACTCGTTTTCGGCCCGCCCGATCGGCCGGAGCGGCCGCGTACGCAAGGTGCCGCGGAGCGCACACCGCGTACATCCCGCGCCGCCTCCTGCCCCGCACGCGCCGGGCGCGTCCTCGGCTCCGGCGGCTCCGCTCGCTAGGATGCGGACGCGGATCACGAGACGGAGGACGCATGGAAGCGAGCACGGCGGACTGCCTGTTCTGCAAGATCGTCGCCAAGGAGGTGCCCGCCACGGTCGTCCGGGAGACCGGCACGGCGCTGGCCTTCCGCGACATCAACCCGCAGGCGCCGACGCACGTCCTGGTGATCCCCAAGGAGCACCACCCGACCGCGGCCGAGCTCGCCGCCGCCTCCCCGGCCCTGCTCGCCGACGTGGTCACCCTCGCCGCCGAGGTCGCCGCCGAGGACGGCGTCGACGAGACCGGCTACCGGATCGTGTTCAACACCGGACCGCACGCCGGCCAGACCGTCTTCCACGTGCACGCCCACGTCCTCGGCGGACGCGGCCTGGAGTGGCCCCCCGGATAGCGATCCGTCGCCCGGACGGGCCAGGTGACCTTCCGGTCAATTCCGGGCGGCCTTCCGGGGCGCGTTCGGGCAACCCCGGGCAAATGGGGAGGCCATGCCGCGCGGCGGTCGGTAGCATGGAGGCGTGGCCGCCGCAAGGACGGCCGCGCGATACCCGTGGCGATGAGAAGGCAGGTCCGAGAGGCCGCAAGGCCCGGCTGATGGTCGAGTCAACACACCAGGGCAGCGACGGCGCCGCGCAGGACGGCGCGCGCTCCCAGATCCGCATCGTGGTGCCGGACGACCACTCCATGGTGAGCCTGCTCGGCTCCCGGGACGAGTTGCTCCACGTGATCGAGAGGGCGTTCCGCAGCGACATCCACGTCCGCGGCAACGAGATCACCGTCACCGGCGCCCCCGCCGAGACCGAACTGGTCTCCCGCCTGTTCGCCGAGCTGATCGACCTGCTGAACGGCGGCGCCCAGCTCACCCCCGACGCGGTCGAGCGCAGCCTCGCCATGCTCCGCAACGGGTCCGACGAGCGGCCGGCCGAGGTCCTGACGCTGGACGTGCTGTCCAGCCGGGGCCGCACCATCCGCCCGAAGACGCTGAACCAGAAGCGCTACGTCGACGCGATCGACAAGCACACCATCGTGTTCGGCATCGGCCCGGCGGGCACCGGCAAGACCTACCTGGCCATGGCCAAGGCGGTCAAGGCGCTGCAGGACAAGAAGGTCAACCGGATCATCCTGACCCGCCCGGCCGTCGAGGCGGGCGAGCGGCTCGGGTTCCTCCCCGGCACCCTCTACGAGAAGATCGACCCCTACCTGCGCCCCCTCTACGACGCGCTGCACGACATGGTCGACCCCGACTCCATCCCCCGCCTGATGGCCGCCGGCACCATCGAGGTAGCCCCCCTGGCGTACATGCGTGGACGCACGCTTAATGACTCGTTCATCATTCTGGACGAGGCGCAGAACACCTCGCCCGAGCAGATGAAGATGTTCCTCACGCGGCTGGGGTTCGGGTCGAAGGTGGTGGTGACGGGCGACGTCACGCAGGTCGACCTGCCGAACGGGCACCAGAGCGGGCTGCGGGTCGTCCAGGACATCCTGGACGGTGTCGACGACATCCACTTCTGCCGGCTGAACAGCCACGACGTCGTCCGGCACAAGCTGGTGACCGACATCGTGGACGCCTACAACCGGTTCGACGAGTCCCGGGTGGCGGAGCTGGGCAAGCAGGCGGCGCGCGGGGGCGCGTCGCGCAAGCGGGGGCGGTAGCGAGCGGTGAGCATCGAGGTACTGAACGAGTCCGGCGTGCCCGTGGACGAGCGCGCCATCTCGGACCTGGCGCGGCACGTGCTGGACGGGATGCGGGTGCATCCGCTGGCGGAGCTGTCGATCCTGCTGGTGGACGAGGAGGCGATGGCCGAGCTGCACGTCAAGTGGATGGACGAGCCCGGCCCGACCGACGTGCTGTCGTTCCCGATGGACGAGCTGCGGCCCGGCCAGCTGGACGGAGGCGCCGGCGACGACGGCGAGCTCGACCCGGGGCTGCTCGGTGACGTCGTGCTGTGCCCGGCGGTCGCCGAGCGCCAGGCCGAGCAGGCCGGGCACTCCACCGCGGCCGAGCTGGAGCTGCTGACCACGCACGGCATCCTGCACCTGCTCGGGTACGACCACGCCGAGCCCGAGGAGCACAAGGAGATGTTCGGGCTCCAGGACGAGCTGCTCGGGTCCTGGCGGGAGAAGAACTCCGCGACATGACCTCCGGGCAGGGATGGCTGCTGGGGCTGGCGGTCGTCCTGGTGGTGGTGGCCGGGCTGCTGGCGGGCACCGAGGCGGCGTTCGCCCGGATCTCCCGGCACCGGGTGGGCGAGCTGGCCGCAGCGGGCCGCCGCGGCGCGGCGAAGCTGACCGAGATCGTGGCCGATCCGGGGCCGTACGTGAACATGGTCCTGCTGCTGCGGATCGGCTGCGAGGTGCTCGCGACCGTGATCGTGGCGGACCTGTGCGTGTCCTGGCTGGGCGAGACCTGGCGGGCGTACCTGTCGGCCGCGGTCGCGATGATCGTGGTGAGCTTCGTGGCGGTCGGCGTCGGGCCGCGCACGCTGGGGCTGCAGCACGCCGAGCGGTTCGCGCTGGCGGGCGCGACCGTGATCCCGCCGGTGGCGCGGGTGTTCGGGCCGCTGCCGCGGCTGCTGATCCTGCTGGGCAACGCGCTGACACCGGGCAAGGGCTTCCGCGAGGGGCCGTTCGCGACCGAGGCGGAGCTGCGCGACCTGGTGGACCTCGCCGAGCAGCGCAGCCTGATCGAGCCGGACGAGCGGCAGATGATCCACTCGGTGTTCGAGCTGGGCGACACGCTCGTCCGCGAGGTGATGGTGCCGCGCACCGACATGGTGTTCATCGAGCGCGACAAGACGCTGCGGCAGGCGATGTCGCTGGCGCTGCGCTCGGGGTTCTCGCGGATCCCGGTGGTCGGCGAGAACGAGGACGACGTCGTCGGCATCGCCTACCTGAAGGACATCGTCCGGGCCACGCACGAGGACGCGGCGCGCGCCGGGACCTCGGTGGAGTCGGTGATGCGCACCGCGACGTACGTGCCCGACTCCAAGCCGGTGGACGAGCTGCTGCGCGAGATGCAGGCCCGCCGGATCCACGTCGCGATCGTGATCGACGAGTACGGCGGCACCGCCGGGCTGGTCACCATCGAGGACATCCTGGAGGAGATCGTCGGCGAGATCACCGACGAGTACGACGTGGAGATCCCGCCGGTCGCGTGGCTGGACGGCGACACCGCGCGGGTCACGTCCCGGCTGCCCGTGGAGGACCTCGCCGAGGTGTTCGACGTCGAGATCGACGTGGACGACGTGGACACGGTCGGCGGGCTGCTCGCGTACGCGCTGGGCCGCGTCCCGATCGAGGGCGCGACGGCGACGGTGGCGGGGCTGCGGTTGCGCGCCGAGTCGCTGGCCGGCCGCCGGAACCGGATCGGTACCGTCCTGGTGCACCGCGAGAAGCCCGAACCCGAGGGTCTGGCCCCCGACGGCTCCTGACCGTCCGCAGGTCAGGGGCCCGCGACCCCCTTGAACCTCGGTTGCTGTAGGTGTCAGTGAGGCTGCTGACCGTGAGCGGGCGGGGTTAAACCTCGGGGGCGGGCGGGCATGATCTCGCGCGTCACGTCCGCCGTGCGACCGGCGGGCACGGGGTTCGGGGGGATTCCATGGCGCGCACCGTCCGACGTCCCGCTGTCCGTCCCGCTGGATGGGGTCGTGCGGTGGCCGCCTCGGCGCTGGTGGCGCTGGCCGCGTCCGGGTGCGGTGCGGGACGTCCCGGAATGTCGCGTGCGGCGGTCGCGGCGCTGAACGCCGGGTCGGCGGTGCTGGCGTCGGCGGCCATCCGGCAGGCGGACGTCCCGGAGGGGTTCCTGCCCGCCGAGGACCAGCAGGTCTTCCGCGGTCTGCGGCCGTCCGACCCGGAGTGCGCGCGGCTGCTGGGCATGGTGGACGACGCCAGCTCCGCGTCGTCCAAGGCGCGGCGGGACGTGTCGCAGTCGCACGCGGCGTTCTACCGGGCGGACCCGGCGGCGAGCCTGGTCGAGCACGTGCTGCGCCTGCCGTCCGGTGAGGCGGCCCGGCGCGTGGACGAGGCGCGGCGCGCGGTCGCGAACTGCCCGACCCTCGACATGGGCGTCCCGGGCGCCACCGGCTGGAACGGCAACGCCTTCGACCAGCACGGCCTCACACGCGCGCGCCTGAACCACCCGGAGACGCTGAAGGACGCGGTCGCCGTCCGGTACAGCCATCCGGACGGCGGGAGCCGCTACGGGCTCGACCTCATCTTCGCCCGCGCCAACGGCGACCTGCTCATCCTGGCCGCGCCGGGCGAGTTCAGCGAGGCCGGTGAGAAGCAGTTGAGGGCCACAGAGGCGCGCGTCCTGCGCAAGCTGGCGGACGCCCATGACCGGCAGGTCATCCTGACCCCAGGCCCCAGCCTCAGCCCGAGCCCCAGGCCTCGCCCGAAGGCCGCGCCCAGCCCGAGCCCGACGCCCTAGGCGCCCGGACGGATCAGAGGGTGGTCTGGACGGTCCCGTCCGGCCCGGCCACCAGGACGGGCGCTTGGGAACCGAGGTCGCGGACGGCGGCGACGTCCGTCTCGGACGCGGTGCCGGCGGCGGTGACGAGCGCGGCGGCCTCCAGGTCCTCCGCGCCGCTGGACACGGCCATCGCGACCGCGACCTGCAGCGCCGACAGCTTCAGCGACGGCAGGTCGACGCTGGTCGCGACGTAGGTGCGGCCGGTCTCGTCGCGCACCGCGGCGCCCTCTGCGGCGCCGTTGCGGGCCCGCGACGACCGGGCCAGCGTGATGATCTTGGAGTCCTCGGGGTTCAGCTCGCTCACGCCGCCACCCTACCGACGCCCCGCCTCCCGCCTCCGTCCGGACGCCTTGCGAGCGGGCCGCAAGTGGGGACGGTTCGGTCGCAAGTGGTTGGCAAGTGGGCGGCAAGAGGGGCGCGGCAGCCTGGCGGCGTTGAGTTGCGACGTCCCCTGGGAGCCGAGAATGTCCCGTTTGCTCTATCGCCTCGGAAGGGCCGCGGCGCTGCGGCCCTGGCGGATGATCGTCGTCTGGCTGGTCGCGATCGGCGCGTTCGCCGGGCTGGCCGCCGCGTTCGGCGGCGCCGAACATGACAACTACCGGCTCTCCGGGAGCGGCGCGCAGCAGGCGTCGGACCTGCTGACCGACCGGTTCCCGGCGCTGTCGGGCGCGGACGCGCGGGTGGTGGTGCACAACCCGTCCGGCCAGGTGGACCAGGCGAAGCTGCAGGCCGCCGGGGTGAGGTTGCGCGCGCTGCCGCACGTCGCGGGCGTGGATCCGGCGCCGCTGGGCAAGGATGGCGCGACGTCGCTGCTGACCGTCCGGTACGACGTGCCGGTCACCGACCTCAAGCCCGCGCCGTCCCTGGACAAGCTGAAGGACGCGACCGCGGACCTGAAGGCGGCCGGCTACAAGGTCGAGTTCGGCGGGCAGCTGCCGGAGAACGTCGGGGCGCCCGGCGGTGTCGGCGAGGGCGTCGGCATCGTGGCGGCGCTGGTGATCCTGTTCCTGGCGTTCGGGTCGGTCGTGGCGGCCGGGCTACCGCTCGCGGTGGCGCTCGCCGGGCTCGGCGTCGGCGTCTCCGGGATCACCCTGCTCGCCGCCGTGACCGACATCGCCACGACCGCGCCGACGCTCGCGATCATGGTCGGGCTCGGCGTCGGGATCGACTACGCGCTGTTCATCCTGACCCGGCACCGCGAGGGCCTCGCCGCCGGGTTGCCGGTGCCCGAGGCGGTCGGCCGCGCCACGGCGACGGCGGGCATGTCCGTGCTGTTCGCCGGGTTCACCGTCCTTCTCGCGCTGTGCGGGCTGCTGCTGTCGGACGTCCCGGTCTTCATGACGATGGGCTTCGCGACCGGGATCGTGGTCGCCGCGACCGTGCTGACCGCGCTCACGCTGCTGCCCGCCGTCCTCGGCCTGGCCGGACGCCGGGTGCTGCGCCGCCGCGACCGCGCGGCCGGCGCGGTCGTGCACACCGACGCGCCGCTCGTCCGCCGCTGGGCCGGGCACGTCGGCCGCCACCCGTGGGCGTGGCTGCTCGCGAGCCTGGTGATCCTGCTCACCCTCGCCGCGCCCGCCGCCGGGATGCGGACGTGGCCGAGCGACGCCAGCAGCGAGCCGTCCTCCAGCACCGTCCGGCAGGCGTACGACCTGCTCGCCGAGGGCTACGGGCCGGGCGCGAACGGCCCGCTGCTCATCGCCGTGGACCTGCGGAAGGTGAACGCCGCCGAGCTGCCCGCGATCCAGCAGCGCGTCGCGCGCACCGAGGGCGTCGTGAACGTCGCGCCGCCGGAGTTCTCGCCCGACCGCAGCGCCGCCGTGCTCATCGCGACGCCCGCCTACGGCCCGCAGGACAAGCGCGGTCCGGGTGTCGTGGACCGGCTCCGCTCGCACGCGCTGCCGGACGGCGCGGAGATCACCGGCCTCAGCGCGATCTACGTGGACCTCAACCGGCGCCTGGACGACCGGCTCTGGCCGGTGATCGGCGTCGTCGTCGCGACCTCGTTCGTCATGCTCCTGCTGGTGTTCCGGTCGGTGCTGGCGCCGCTGAAGGCCGCCGCGATGAACATGCTGTCGATCGGCGCGGCCTACGGCGTGCTCGTCGCGGTGTTCCAGTGGGGTTGGGGCGCGTCGCTGCTCGGCCTGCCGCATGCGGTGCCGGTGTCCAGCTTCATCACCTTGCTGATGTTCGTGGTGCTGTTCGGCGTGTCGATGGACTACGAGGTGTTCCTGCTCTCGCGGGTCCGCGAGGACTGGCTGCGGACCGGCGACGCGCGCGGCTCGGTCGGCACCGGGCTCGCCGCCACCGGACGGGTGATCTCCAGCGCCGCGCTGATCATGGTGGCGGTGTTCGCCGGGTTCGCGTCCGACCCGAGCCTGGTGGTCAAGCAGATGGGCGTCGGGCTCGCCGTCGCGGTGGCGCTGGACGCGACGCTCGTCCGGCTCGTCCTGGTGCCCGCGACGATGGCGCTGCTGGGCAAGGCGAACTGGTGGCTGCCGAAGCCGCTGGCCCGCGTCCTGCCGCACTTCGACCCGCACGGCCCGGTGGAGGCCGAGGAGGAGCGGACGCCCGTGCCCGCCTGATCACGCGGAGTGGCCCGAGAGCCCGGCGTGCGGGGCGATCAACGTCCGGTACGTCGGGCTATTAGGCTTTTATCCGTGGCGCTGGCGGTGCGAGTTCTGGGGGCCTTCGAGGCCGTGGTGCGCGGGGGGCCGGTGGACCTCGGCGGTCCGCGGCAGCGCTCCGTGCTGGCCCGGCTCGCCGCCGCGCACGGACGGCTCGTCCCGGCCGACCGGCTGGTGGACGAGCTGTGGCCGGACGGCGCCCCACCCCGGGCCGCCGCCGGCCTCCAGTCGTTCGTCTCGCACCTGCGGCGCGCGCTGGAACCGGACCGTCCGCCTCGTACGCCCGCGCGCGTGCTGGTGACCGTCCCGCCCGGTTACGCACTGCACCTCCCGACGTCCGCCGTGGACGCGTGGAGCTTCGACGAACTGGTCAACCGCTCCGGCGAGGCCGACGACCCGTCCCAGGCACGCGAACTCGCCGAACAAGCACTGGACCTGTGGCGCGGCCCCGCCTACGCCGAATTCGCGGACCTGCCCTGGGCCGCCGCCGAGACCGCCCGCCTGGACGAGCTGCACCGCCTCGCCGTCGAACGGCGCGCGGAGGCCCTGCTGGACCTGGGCGCCGAGGCCGAGGCCGTCCCCGACCTGGAGGCGCACCTGGCCGCCAACCCGCTACGTGAGGACGCCTGGCGCCTACTGGCCCTGGCCCTCTACCGCGCAGGCCGCCAGGGCGACGCCCTAGGCGCCCTGCGCCGGGCCCGCAACGTCCTCACCGACCAGCTCGGCGTAGACCCCGGGCCGACCCTCCGCCCCCTAGAAGCCGACATCCTCACCCAAGCCCCCCACCTGACCGCCCCACACGCCCCGAACCCGCCTCGCCCGAACAGGCCAGCCCCAAACGCGCCCAGTTCGCACGCGCCCGACCGGAACGTGCCTCGCCCGGACGTGCCCGCACACGCGCCTGGCTCGCACGCGCCTGGCCCGGACGCGCCTGGCTCGCACGTGCCTGGGTTGGACCTGCCTGGATCGGACGGGGTGGGGTTGGTGGGTGAGGGTGTTGCGCGGGTGGACACGTCAGCGGTGGCCTGGGGCAGTGTGGCTTGGCTGGACGCGACTCGGCCGGGTGCGATGGACGTTGAGGCCCGGCCGGCGCGGGGGCGGTTGCGGCTGGTTTCGGGCGCCGAGGAGGCGTTCGTCGGGCGGGACGAGGAGAGCGCGCGGCTCGTGGAGGCCGCCGCGCGGGCCGAGGCGGGCCGGTTCCAGGTCGCGCTGGTCGGCGGCGAGGCGGGGATCGGGAAGACGGCGCTGGTCGAGAGGGTGGCGCGGCGGCTCGCGGCGGACGGCTGGCGGGTCGCCTGGGGGCGGTCCGAGGAGGGTGGGGGAGCGCCCGCGGCGTGGTCGTGGGCGGAGTTGCTGCGCATCCTCGCCGCCGGGCAGGCGCCGGACGCGTCCCTCGCCGCGCGGCTCGCGCCCCTGCTGGACGAGGCGTCCGCCGCGGGCTCCGAGACCGCCATGGACGCGGCGACCGGGCGGTTCCGCCTGCATCTGGCCGTCGGCGACTACCTGGCCGACCTCGCCGCGCGCGGGCCGCTGATGCTCGTCCTGGACGATCTGCACTGGGCCGACGAGGAGACGCTGGTCCTGCTGTCGCGGCTGCCCGAGCGGCTGCGGGAGCTGCCCGTCCTCGCCGTGGGGACGTTCCGTCCGGCCGAGGCGGACGGGATGGCGGGCGCGCTCGCCCGGCTGGCCCGGTACGAGCCCGTCCGGCTCGACCTCGCCGGGCTGGCGGACGCTGAGGTCGCCGCGCTGGTCCGGGCGTCCTGCGCGGCCGAGGTCGGCCCGTCGGAGCTGGCCGTGATCGCCGAGCGGACCGGCGGGAACCCGTTCTTCGCCCGCGAGACCGCGCGGCTGCTCGACGCCGAGGGCCCGGACGCCGCCGCGCGCGGGGTGCCCGCCGGGGTCGGGGACGTGCTGCGCCGCCGCTTCGCCCGGCTGCCCGAGCCGGCGCTGACCGTCCTGCGGCACGCGGCCGTCGCCGGGCCGGAGACCGACGTGCGGGTGCTCGCCGACCTGTCCGGCGGGGACGAGGACGCCGTGCTGGACGCGGTGGAGGCCGGTCTCGCCGCCGGGCTGGTCACCGAGCCCGCGCCCGGCCGGATGCGGTTCGCGCACGCGCTCGTCCGCGACACGCTCAGCGCGGAGCTGTCGGCGACCCGCCGCACCCGCGTGCACGGGCGGATCGCCGCCGCGCTCGTCCGGCACGCGCCCGGCGAGGTCGGCGCGATCGCGCACCACTACCTCGCGGCGGGCACCGACCCGGACCGCGCCGTCCGCTTTGCGACGCTCGCCGCGTCCGCCGCCGAGGCCCGCTTCGCCTACGCCTCGGCCGCCGAACTCTGGGAGCGCGCCGCCGCCGCCCTGGCCACCGCCACCGGCCCAACCTTCGCCACGCCCTCCGACGCCGCCGGACGGGATGTTCGGGCGCGGGAGCGGTTGGAGTTGGAGATCCGGGGTGTTCGGGCGGCTGCGTTGGCGGGGGCGGTTGTGCCGTCGCGGGCCCGGCGGGCGCGGTGCGTCGCCGAGGCGCGCGCGCTGGGGGACATGGAGCTGCTGGCCCGCGCGATCACCTCCTACGACGTGCCGACGCTCTGGACGCCGCGCGAGTACGGCAGCGTCGACACCGACCTGCTGGCCGCCGCCCGCGAGGCCCTGGACGGCCTGCCGGACGACGCGGACGAGCTGCGCGCCCGCCTGCTGACCACGCTCGCGATCGAGCAGGAGGGCGAGTTCGGCGACGAGGGCCCGCGGGCCGCGCGCGAGGCCCTGGCGATCGCACGGCGGCTGAGCCGTCCCGAGACCCTCGCGGCGGCGCTGAACGGCTGCTACCTCAACGGGTTCCGGCACGCCGCCGGCCGCGACGACCGGCACGCCGCCGCGACCGAGCTGCTGGAGCTCGCGACCGAGCACGAGCTGGGCGCCTACCAGGTCCTCGCGCACCTCCAGCTCCAGCAGTCGCACATGGCCTACCTGCGGCAGGACGAGGCGTCCCGGCACCGCGACGAGGGCCAGCGGCTCGCCGACCTGTACGGGCTGCCGCTGCTGCGCCGGATCAGCGGCTGGCACCGGGCCCTCAGCCACGCGTTCGTCGCCGAGTACGAGGAGGCCGAGCGTGTCTACTGGGAGGTCGGCGAGTCCATCTCCCGGACCGGGATCTGGGCCAGCGAGCAGGGTGTCACGTTCTTCGGGATCTTCTGCCTGCGGCTCATGCGCGGCCGCGCGGCCGAGATGATCGACAGCGCCCGGTGGATGGCCGAGCGGTGGCCGCACATCAACGCGACCGCCGACGTCCTCGCGGTCTGCCTCGCCGAGGCCGGGCGCATGGACGAGGCCCGCCGGGCCGTCGCGGACGCGGGCCCGGTCCGTCCGGACTACTTCTTCGAGCTGGTCACCGCCCTGCGCGCCCGCCGCGCGATCCTGCTCGGCGACCGCGACCTCGCCGTCCGCTGCCTGGACGACCTGCTGCCGTACGCCGACCACATCGCCGGGGGAGCGAGCGCGGTCGCCACGCTCGGCCCGATCGCGCAGACCCTCGGCGACCTGGCCGCCTTCCTGGGACGTCCGGACGAGGCCGTCGGGCATTACCGGCACGCGGCCGCGATCGCCGGGCGGATGGGCGTGGACCACTGGTCGCGCGCCGCCGCCGACGCGCTCCGCGCCCTGGGCGCCCCCGCCGCCTGACCGCCGTCCCGCCGCGAGCCGGGGCGGCGGTGGACGAGGCGCTGCGCCGCGTCGGCGACAATTGGTGACGTGACAGCGCCAGGATCGCCAGCCGAGACCCCGCAGCCCGAGCCGTTCCGGTCCGGGTTCGCCTGCTTCGTCGGACGGCCCAACGTCGGCAAGTCCACCCTGATGAACGCGCTGGTGGGGACGAAGGTGGCGATCACCAGCAGCCGCCCGCAGACCACCCGGCGGGCGATCCGGGGCATCGTGCACCGGCCGGACGCCCAGCTCGTCGTGGTCGACACCCCCGGCCTGCACAAGCCGCGCACGCTGCTCGGCGAGCGGCTGGACAGCCTGGTCCGGTCCACCCTCACCGAGGTCGACGTGATCGGCTTCTGCGTCCCGGCGGACCAGCCGGTCGGCCCCGGCGACAAGTACATCGCGCGCGAGCTGGCGAACGTGAAGCGGACGCCGGTCGTCGCGATCGTCACCAAGACCGACCTCGCCACGCCCGAGCAGGTCGCCAGGCAGCTGCTCGCGGTCGGGGAGCTGGGGACCTTCGCCGACATCGTGCCCTGCTCCGCGGAGGACGGCTTCCAGGTGGACGTGGTGGGCGACCTGCTGATCAACCACCTGCCGGAGGGCTACCCGCTCTACCCCGAGGGCGACCTGACCGACGAGCCGGAGCAGGTGCTGGTCGCCGAGCTGATCCGCGAGGCCGCGCTGGAGGGCGTCCGGGACGAGCTGCCGCACTCGATCGCCGTCACCGTGGACGAGATGTCCCCGCGCGAGGGCCGCGAGGACCTCACCGACATCTACGCCCACCTCTACGTCGAGCGGGACAGCCAGAAGGGCATCATCATCGGGCACAAGGGCGCCCGGCTGAAGGACGTCGGGCAGCGCGCCCGGCGGCAGATCGAGGCCCTGCTCGGCACCAAGGTCTTCCTCGACCTGCGGATCAAGGTCCTCAAGGACTGGCAGCGCGACCCCAAGCAGCTCCGCCGCCTCGGCTTCTACGACTGATCGGCTTCCACCGCCGGCGGCCGGCGGGCCGGCCGTCCGGACGGGTCAGGGCTGCTCGGGGGCCTCGGCGACGGCCGTCCGGGACCGCACCCGGCCGCGCGCCCGGACGGCGACCGGGCGGGCCAGGCTGAACCCCACGACCAGCAGGGACGCGGCGACGCCCAGGTACCAGCCGTAGGCGAGCGTGGCGTGCGTGCGGGACGCGAGCAGCGCGCCGTCGTCGTTGAAGTGGTCGCTCGCCCGGCCCAGCCGCAGCGCGAACAGGACGCAGGCGACCAGCGCGAGCGCCCCCGGCAGCGCGGCGAGCGAGCCGATCCGGGCGTCCCGGCCGACCGAGCCCCAGAGCGCGAGCGCCGCCGCGGCGAGGGCCAGCACCGGGACGACCACGATGGTGCCGTCCAGCTCGATGCCCGCCACCGAGCCGAGGTCGTCGCTGACCGTGGCGCCGAGCAGCTCGGTGAGCATCTCCAGCCGCGCCCACGGCAGGAACGCCGACACCAGCAGGGTCCCGGCGGACAGTACGGTCAGCACGCTCCAGAGCGTCCCGGCGCGGCGGCGCCGCGCGGGCCGGGCCGGGAGTTCCGGTCCCGGTCCGGGAGCGGGCGCCCGCGGCTCCTCCTCGGGCGGCAGGAACTCGGGCCGTCCCATGTCACCGGTCATGTGCCCAGCGTAGGGGGCGGGTGCCCGGTTGATCGTGCGGGACGCGGGAGGCGGCGGGGATCGGTAGTTTGGATGCGTCCGTTATGGGAGGAGAGACCGGTGTTGCTTGTTTTCGGCTTTTCGGTGTTCTTCCGCGCGACGGGTGAGGGGATCTTCCACTGTCCGCGCTGCGGCGGGGACCGCGCCTACCGCCGCCGGTCCGCCCGCCGCTGGCTCACCCTCTTCTTCCTCCCGGTCGTCCCGCTGCGCCGCCTGGGCGAGGTGGTGGAGTGCCGCGTCTGCAGGACCCGGTTCGCCGTGTCGGCGCTGCGCACCCCGACCGCCCAGCAGCTCGCCGCCGCGCTGCCCGCCGGGATGCGCGCCGCCGCCGGGCTCGTGCTGCGCGCCGGGGACCCCGACGACGAGCGCAGCCGCGCCCGCGCGATCGAGGCCGTCACCGGCTACGGCGAGCCCGGCTACGACGACGACGCCGTGGACACCGACCTTGAGCTGCGCGACGCCTTCCTGGAGGAGGAGGTCGCGCGGGCCGGGACCGGCCTGGCCGTCGAGGCGAAGGAGTGGTTCCTCGCCCGCTGCGTCCGGATCGGGCTGGCCGACGGCCCCCTGGACGAGCCCGAGCGGCAGACCCTGCACCGCGTCGCCCAGCTCCTCGGCATGAGCCGCGCGCACGCGCTCGGAGTCATCACCATGACCGAAGGCGCCGCACACTGACCTCACAGCGCCGCACACTAACCTCACAGGGAACGCCCGCCGGCCGCGGCACGGACGGCGGGGACGGCCCGCACGGGCCCGGGAGGGGCGAGAGCATGGCGGACGCAGGGATCGCGCTGGTGCGGCGGCCGGGACCCCGGCTCGCGGAGGGGATCGTCACCCACATCGAGCGCCGGCCGGTGGACCTGGCGCTCGCCCGCCGCCAGCACGACGCCTACACGGCGGCGCTGCGCGCGGCGGGCTGGAGCGTCCGGGCCGTCCCGGAGGCCGACGATGCGCCCGACGCGGTGTTCGTCGAGGACACCGTCGTCGTCTGCGGGGACACCGCCGTCCTGGCCCTGCCGGGCGCGCCGGAGCGGCGCGCCGAGGTCGCGGGCACCGAGGCGGTCGTCCGCGATCTCGGGCTCCGGATCGAGCGGATCACCGAGCCCGGCACCCTGGACGGCGGCGACGTGCTGGCGGCCGGCGACACCGTCTACGTCGGGCGCGGCGAGCGCACCAACGAGGAGGGCATCTGCCAGCTCGCCCGGCTCGTCGGCGGGCGCCGGACCGTCCCGGTGGACGTGCGGGGCGCGCTGCACCTGAAGTCGGCGATGACCGCGCTCCCGGACGGCTCGCTGATCGGCGTCCCGGAGTGGCTGGACACCTCGGCGCTGCCGGGGCTGCGGGTCGCGCCCGAGCCGGCCGGCGCGCACGTGGTCGTGCTCGGCCCGGACCACCTGCTGCTCTCCGCATCCGCGCCGCGCACCGCCGATCTACTCGCCGCGGACGGCTTCCGCGTCACGGTCGTGGACATCGGCGAGTTCGAGGCCCTGGAGGGCTGTGTGACATGCCTCTCCGTACTCGTCCCGACACGGCTTTCCTGAATACGCTGGTAGGAGCCGCGCGAGAAACGATCATCTCAGATCGCGAGACGTGGTTTCCGTGTTGCGGATGGGATCTGTTAGCTTGACAACCGTGTTCGCGGACCTGCTTCTCCTTAGCGGCCGCAGCGGGGGCCTGTAGTCAGGTCGGCTCCCTCGCTGCGGGAATCTGACGTGACCGTCGGCCGCACAGACCGCAAGGACTGAGCAGAGGGAAGCCCACCCAGATGTATCCGCAGCAGAACACCTCCGGCATGCCGTTCCAGCGCTACAAGCCGTTCGCACCGGTCAGGCTGACCGACCGCACCTGGCCCGACCGGGTGATCACCGAGGCGCCGCGCTGGTGCGCGGTGGACCTGCGGGACGGCAACCAGGCCCTGATCGACCCGATGGACTCCCACCGCAAGCTCCAGATGTTCGAGCTGCTGGTCCGGATGGGCTACAAGGAGATCGAGGTCGGCTTCCCGGCGGCGAGCCAGACCGACTTCGACTTCGTCCGGCAGATCATCGACGAGGGCCGGATCCCCGACGACGTGGTGATCCAGGTGCTGACGCAGGCGCGGCCCGAGCTGATCGAGAAGACCTTCGAGTCCGTCCGCGGCGCCAAGCAGGCGATCGTCCACCTGTACAACTCGACGTCCACGCTCCAGCGGCGCGTGGTGTTCGGCCAGGACAGGGACGGCATCACCGCCATCGCGGTCGAGGGCGCCAAGCTGTGCAAGAAGCTCGCCGAGCAGGCGGGCGACACCGAGATCTACTTCCAGTACTCGCCCGAGTCGTTCACCGGCACCGAGCTGGAGTACGCGGTCGAGGTCTGCAACGCCGTCAACGAGGTCTGGCAGCCGACCCCGGACCGCAAGGTCATCGTGAACCTGCCCGCCACGGTCGAGATGGCCACCCCGAACGTCTACGCCGACCAGATCGAGTGGATGAACCGGAACCTGGCGTTCCGCGACTCGGTCATCCTGTCGCTGCACCCGCACAACGACCGCGGCACCGCCGTCGCCGCCGCCGAGCTGGGCTACCAGGCCGGCGCCGACCGGATCGAGGGCTGCCTGTTCGGCAACGGCGAGCGCACCGGCAACGTCTGCCTGGTCACCCTCGGCCTGAACCTGTTCACCCAGGGCGTCGACCCGATGATCGACTTCTCCGACATCGACGAGATCCGGCGCACCGTCGAGTACTGCAACCAGCTGCCCGTGCACGAGCGGCACCCCTACGGCGGCGACCTGGTCTACACCGCGTTCTCCGGCTCGCACCAGGACGCGATCAACAAGGGCTTCGACCACCTGCGCCGGGACGCGGCGGCCGCCGGGGTCCCGGTCGAGGAGTTCACCTGGGAGGTCCCGTACCTGCCGATCGACCCGCACGACGTGGGCCGGACGTACGAGGCGGTCATCCGGGTCAACAGCCAGTCCGGCAAGGGCGGCGTCGCCTACGTCATGAAGACCGAGCACTCGCTGGAGCTGCCGCGCCGCCTGCAGATCGAGTTCTCCCGGGTCGTCCAGCAGCACACCGACGACCAGGGCGGCGAGGTCACGGCCGAGCGGATGTGGGAGATCTTCGAGCGCGAGTTCCTGGCGAACGGACCGCGGGTCGGCCTGCTCGCGCACCGCGCGGTGTCCCGGGTGGACGAGAAGGACCGGCTGTCCTGCGACGTCCGGGTCGGCGGCGAGATCCGCGAGATCGAGGGCGTCGGGAACGGCCCGGTCTCGGCGTTCGAGGACGCCCTGGCCACCGTCGGCGTGAACGTCCGCGTGCTGGACTACGCCGAGCACGCGCTCAGCGCGGGCGGCGACGCGCGCGCCGCCGCCTACGTCGAGTGCGACGTGGACGGCCGCACCGTCTGGGGCGTCGGCATCGACGGCAACATCGTCACCGCCTCGCTCAAGGCCATGCTGTCCGCCGTGAACCGCGTCGCCCGCACCGCCTGACGGCACGCGCCGTCCGGGCCGGGACGGACCGACGTCCGGTCGGCCGGTCGGCGGTCGGCCGGTCGAGGAGAGCTTTCCGGGTGCCGCCCGCGCGGGGTCGGCACCCGGAAACCCCCTTCAGCCTCCGTCGAGGACGTGGTGGACGAGCTCCCGCAGCGGCCCGGTCAGCTGCGCCTCGCCGACCACGGCCTCCCGGCCGTCGATGTCGATGTCGTAGACGAACTGGTCGGGGATGCGGCCGGGCGGAGGGACCTTCGCCAGGTCGACGCGGCCTACCAGCCCTGCCAGCAGGGGGTCGTCGGCGCTGTCGGCCTGGCCGCGCCGCTCGATCCCGGCGAAACCGCCGCTTCGGACCACCGTCACCTTCACCAAGGTCTCCTCCGCTCTCGTCGCGCGGACCGGGATTCCCACCCAGGGTGAGAATCTCACGGTCACACGTGGACGCCTACCCCCGTCCACGCCTGCCGTACCGCGGACGCCTCCGCGCCGGACGCGCCGTACAGCGACCCGGCGGTCTCGACCGTCGCGGCGGCGAACGCGGCGAAGTCCGCCGTGGCCGCCAGCTTCCCGCCGGTCAGCGTCTGGTACCAGATCTTCCCGGCCTTCTCCCAGGCGTGCCCGCCGATCGCCGCGGAGGCGAGGTAGAACGCCCGGTTCGGGATGCCCGAGTTGATGTGCACCCCGCCGTTGTCACGGTACGTGTCGACGTAGTGCGCCATGTCGGCGGGCTGCGGGTCCTTGCCGAGCTGCGGGTCGTCGTAGGCCGTGCCGGGCGCCTTCATCGAGCGCAGCGCCACGCCGTGCACGCTCTTGGCGAGCAGGCCCTGCCCGATCAGCCAGTCGGCCTGGTCGGCGGTCTGGCCGAGGTGGTACTGCTTGATCAGCGAGCCGAACACGTCCGAGACCGACTCGTTGAGCGCGCCGGACTGGCCGTAGTACTCCAGCGCGGCGGTGTACTGGGTGACGCCGTGGGTGAGCTCGTGCCCGGTGACGTCGAGCGGGCCTGTGAACGCGGTGAACAGCGTGCCGTCGCCGTCCCCGTAGACCATCTGCTCGCCGTTCCAGAAGGCGTTGTCGTAGTTCTGGCCGTAGTGCACGGTGGAGATCATCGGCAGCCCGGCGCCGTCGATCGAGTCCCGCTGGTAGGCGGTCTCGTAGAAGTCGAACACCACGCCGAGCCAGTCGTAGGCGGTGTTGACCGTGGCGTCGGAGGTCGGCCCGGCGCCCTCGGCGCGGACGGTCTTGCCCGGCAGCGTCTCGGTATGGCCGGCGTCCTTGATGGTGCGGCTCGGGTTGAAGTCCTGCGTGGCGGACGGGGCGGCGACCGGCAGCACCCGGCGCTCGGTGCGCTGGGCGGAGCTGATCACCAGGCTGCGGCGGGCGAGCTCGCGCAGCTCGGGTTCGTCGGCCTCGCGGGCCATGTGGTCGAGGATGTGCGGCGGCACGATGGTGCATCTCATGGTTCAACGCTGCCATCCCCGGAGTGACTTGGGCCACATCTTCGGCCAACGTCGCCCGGCCGAATCCGGTCGCGGAGCGTAATGATCTCGTTTCGGCGCGCCGATCGTGCCGGGGATGTGCGGAGTGTGCGCGGATCGGGTGATCTCGTGCGGGGGCACGTCCGGACGTGGGCGACAATGGGCGGGTGACCCTCTACCGCGACGAAGGCATCGTCCTGCGCACCCAGAAGCTGGGCGAGGCCGATCGCATCGTGACCGTGCTGACCCGGCGCTCCGGCCGGCTCCGCGCGGCGGCCAAGGGGGTGCGCAAGACCCGGTCCCGGTTCGGGGCGCGGCTGGAGCCGTTCACGCACGTCGACCTGCAGCTCTACGAGCGGCGCTCGCTCGACCTGATCACCCAGGCCGAGACGCTCCGGCCGTACGGCGAGCGGCTGGTCGTCGACTACCCGCGGTACACCGCCGGGACGGCGATGCTGGAGACCGCCGAGAAACTGACCGCCGCCGAGCGCGAGCCCGCGCTGCGCCAGTTCCTGCTGCTGCTCGGCGGCCTGCGCACGCTGGCGGACGGCACGCACGACCCGCGCCTGGTGCTGGACGCGTTCCTGCTGCGGTCGCTGTCGGTGGCGGGCTGGGCCCCGGCGCTGGACGAGTGCGGCCGCTGCGGCGACCGCGGCCAGCTGCGCGGCTTCTCCATCGCGGGCGGCGGCGCGATGTGCGCCCGCTGCCGGCAGCCCGGCACCGCCACGCCCGCGCCGCCGACGTTCGCGCTGATGCTGGCGCTGCTGCGCGGCGAGTGGGACTACGCCGACGACTCCGAGCAGCGGCATAGGACGGAGTGCAGCGGCCTGGTGGCCGCCTACCTCCAGTGGCACCTGGAGCACGGCATCCGCTCCCTCCGCCACGTCGAACGCGACTCCGGCGAGCGCGGCACCGCCGTGCCCGAGCGCGGCCCGGACACCCCCGAGGCCGGGGACCTCTCCGGCGCTGGAGACCTCTCCGGGGCCAGGGACTTCCTCGGGGCCAGGGACGTTCCGGGAGCCGGGGACTTCCCCGGGGCCGGAGATGTCCCGGGGGCCCGGGGCGCATCCGGGGGCCGGGACGCCGAACAACCCGCCGGGAGCGGCGGGACGACCGACAGGGAGACAGTTTGAGCAGGGCCGCCGTTCAGCCGCCGTACCCGCACCCGACCGGGGTGCGCCCGCCCGCGATCCCGGCCGAGCTGGTGCCCCGGCACGTGGCGATCGTGATGGACGGCAACGGACGCTGGGCCAAGCAGCGCGGGCTGCCCCGCACCGAGGGGCACAAGCGCGGCGAGGACTCGCTGTTCGACGTGATCATGGGCGCGATCGAGCTGGGCATCCCGTACGTGTCGGCGTACGCGTTCTCCACCGAGAACTGGCGGCGGTCGCCGGACGAGGTGCGGTTCCTGATGGGCTTCAACCGGGACGTGATCCGCCGCCGCCGCGACCAGCTGGACTCGATGGGCGTGCGGGTGCGCTGGGCCGGGCGGCGGCCGCGGCTCTGGCGCAGCGTGATCAAGGAGCTGGAGGACGCCGAGGCGATGACCCGCCACAACGACGTCCTCACCCTCCAGTTCTGCGTGAACTACGGGGGCCGCGCCGAGATCGTGGACGCCGCGGCGCAGCTCGCCCGGGACGTCCGGGACGGCAAGGTCAACCCGGACAAGATCAGCGAGAAGACGTTCGCGAAGTACCTCGACGAGCCCGGCATCCCGGACGTCGACCTGTTCCTGCGCTCGTCCGGCGAGCAGCGCACGTCGAACTTCCTGCTCTGGCAGTCGGCGTACGCGGAGATGGTGTTCCTCGACACGCTCTGGCCCGACTTCGACCGGCGGCACCTCTGGCACGCCTGCGAGGTCTACGCGAGCCGCGACCGCCGCTACGGCGGGGCCGAGCCGAACCCGCTCCCGGTCGCGCCGTCCGCCTGACGCCCGGCTGCCCGCTCGCCGTCACCGCGCGTCCGCCTGCCGCCACCGCGCGTCCGCCTGCGTCCGGTCGTCCGCTCGCTGCCTCCGCTTTCGCGCGGTTCGCCGCATCACTCTCGTGGTGCGGCGTGGGCGCTTAGTCGATAATCCCTACCTGATTGGTTGACTTTTGCGGGACGGCGGCCTACCGTCAAGCCATGGCGTACCGTCTGCTGGACCTGCCGACCGCCCGTCCCGTCCGGGCCCGCCACGCCGCTCGCGCGGCCCGCGTCGAACCCGTCGCCGGACGGATCGGCGCGGCGGTCACCGGCGTCCGGCTGTGTAGCGGACTCGACGACGAGACGGCGCGCCTGCTGCGCCGCGCGCTGCTCCGGCACAAGGTGCTGTTCCTCCGCGGCCAGGGCGATTTCGGCGTTTCCGAGCAGGCGGAGCTGGCCGCGCTGTTCGGCGAGCCGTCGGCCCCGATCGTCCGCTCCGGCTGCGCGGCGCCCTGGCACCGGGGCAGCTGGGAGGCCGACGACGATCCGGCGGGCGGCTGGCACACCGACGGAAGCGACACGATGCGTCCGCCCGGCGTGTCGGTGCTGCACGCGCTGACCGTCCCGCCGTTCGGCGGCGACACCGTCTGGGCGAACACGGCCGCCGCCTACGACCACCTGCCGGTCGAGCTGCGCGAGATCGCCGACCGGCTGTGGATCGAGCACGCCGGCCCGGACGGGGTCCTCGACCATCCGCTGGTGACCGTCCACCCCGAGACGGGGGAGCGGGTGCTGCTGCTCGGCGCGTACGCGCGGCGCGTCGCGGGGCTCAGCGACGAGGCGGACGCGGCCGCGCTGATCCGCCTCTTCCAGGAGCACGTCACGGCGCTGGAGAACACCGTCCGCTGGCGGTGGCGGCCGGGCGACGTGGTGATCTGGGACAACCGCGCGACCCAGCACCGGGACGTCCGCGACGTCGGCGAGGGCGGGCCCGGGGAGCGGCGGCTGCGCCTGGTGGCCTGCGCCGGAAGCGCCCCGCTGCCCCTCCACCCGCATCCATGAGCGGCTCTCCGACCGCTGCGGCTATGAGGCGCGCTCACCGAGCGCTTCGGCTTTACCCGCATTACTGAAGGACACGCTCCGAGCGCTTCCGCTTCGACTCCCGCGGACCGCTTGCGCGGAGCGTCGCCTCTGGCCGGATGTAGCGGTCCGTCCGGCCGGGGCGGATGAGTCGGTCCCCGTCGCCCGTGCGGGCGGCGGGGACCGGTCTCGGCGGGGCTAGACGAGCGCCGCGTCCAGCGTGATCTTCGTTCCGGCCAGCGCCTTGCTCACCGGGCAGTTCGCCTTGGCGTCCTGCGCGGCCTTCTCGAAGTCGGCCGCGGCCAGCCCGGGCACGCTCGCCCGGACGGTCAGGTGGATCCCGGTGATGCCCTCACCGGGCTGGAAGGTGACCTCGGCCTTGGTGTCCACCTTCTCCGGCGGCGTCCCGGCCCCGGCGAGGCCGTGCGAGAGCGCCATCGAGTAGCAGGTGGAGTGCGCGGCCGCGATGAGCTCCTCGGGGCTGGTGCGCCCGTTGGGCTCCTCGGCCCGGGACGGCCAGGAGACCTCGTAAGTGCCGATCTTGGACGAGTCGAGCGACACCGTCCCCTGGCCGCCCATGAGCGGGCCTTCCCAGTGCGCGTTCGCGATTCGAGTGGTTGCCATGCCCCCGATTCTGCCAACCGCGCGTGAACGGCCCGTCAGTGGACGAGGTTCCCGGCGGTGGTCCAGTCGGTGACGATCGCCTTCTGCGCCGCGGCGAGCGTGATCTGCCCGGCGCACAGCGCCTTGTACAGCTTGAACTCGACCTGGTCCTTGGGGTTGGGGTTGCCGGGCTCGGGCCAGAGGTTGCGCGGGTCCTTGGGGTTGCCGCCGATGGAGAGCGGGATGAAGTGGTCCTCCTCGTAGGAGGACGGGCTGGTGTCCTTGTAGCCGTACTCGATGATCTGCTGCTTCTTCAGCGCGTTGGTGTAGGACACCGGCGGGCGGATCGTCTTGGTGTAGCCCGCGACGCAGACCGTCTTGTGGATGTTGGCCTGCGTGACGTCCGGGTTGGTGGCGCCGGGCGTGCACTTCGGGTCCGGGTGCGTGGTGGCGGGGTCGGTGCTGGACGCGTGGCACGAGCCGGGCGCGTGCGAGGTGGGGACGCCGGTGGGGTTCCCCGGACCGCCGCTCGACGACTTCCTGGGCTTGTGGGACGAGTCGGAGCCCGCCGTCCCGGCGTCGGAGCTGCCGGACCCGCAGGCGGTGGCGGTGGCGAGCACGGCCGCGCAGGCCGTGAGCAGGAGCGGGCTTGTGCGGCGGTTGAGGAGCATGTGGTCCCCCCTGGGAAGGATTTCATTGGTGGTCTGTTTTGACGCAGTTGACCACTATGCCGGTCCGTCACGAGAGGGACCATGCCGAAAAGGTCTTTGTTGCAGGGCGAAACGTGGCGCGAGCGCACCGCGTGCTGCCGGGTGACCGTGTGCCGGATGGGGGCGCCACCTGCGGGAACGCTGCGGCCGCGAGGACGGTGCGGCGGTGGGGGACGGTGCGGCCGCGAGGAGGGTGAGGCGGCGGGGACGGTGAAGCCCCGTGTCCTGGCGGGGCGGACACGGGGCTTCGGTCCCCGGAGACGTTCGAACGGCCGCTGGCTGACGTCCATGGCCGTCCAGGCCGCGGTTAGTTGACGTTCACGGCCGTCCAGGCGGCGGCGACGGCGTTGTACTGCGTGCTGCCCGCGCCGAAGAGGTCCTTGGCGGCGTTCAGCGTCGCGGTGCGCGCGGCCTTGTAGTCCGTGCTCGACGTCATGTAGGTGGTCAGCGCCCGGTACCAGATGCGCGTCGCCGCGTCCCGACCGATCCCGCTGACCGCCTTGCCGTCATAGGTCGGGCTGTCGTAGTTGACGCCGTTGATGGTCTTGGCGCCGCTGCCCTCGGACAGCAGGTAGTAGAAGTGGTTCGCCACGCCGGACGAGTAGTGCACGTCCAGGTTCTTCAGGTCCGCGGACCAGCTGTCGGGCGACTTGCCGTCCCTGCTCGGCTTGTCCATGAACCGGAGCGCGGGCTTGCCGAACCCGGGCAGCACGATCCGCTCGCCGACCAGGTAGTTGCCCGTCTCGTTCGGGTTGTTGGCGTAGAACTCGACGGCCGCCGCCATGATGTCGGAGGTCGCCTCGTTCAGCCCGCCGGACTCCCCGCTGTAGGTGAGGTTCGCGGTCGCGCTCGTCACGCCGTGCGTCATCTCGTGCGCCGCGACGTCCAGCGAGGTCAGCGGCGCGAGCTGCTGCCCGTCACCGTCGCCGTAGGTCATGCAGAAGCAGGAGTCGTCCCAGAAGGCGTTCGCGTACTTGTTGTCATAGTGGACGCGGTTGGACGAGCCCTTGCCGTCGCCCTTGATGCCGGTGCGGTTGAAGACCTCCTTGTAGAAGTCCCAGGTCTCGTCCGTGCCGTACTGCGCGTCCACGCCGGCAGAAGCGCGGTTGGAGTTCGTCCCGTCGCCGAAGTGCGTGGTGGACGAGGTGAACACGTTCGTGGGGGCGCGCCAGAGGCAGAAGATGAAGATGCAGAAGTCGGTCTGGTTCTGCGCGTCGCCGGTGTAGGTGCCGCCGCGCGTCGGGTCCTTCATCTGGTAGGACGACCCGGACCTGGTGAGCTGGAGCGGGACCGTCCCGGAGTACAGGCCCTTGCCGTCGCCCGCGTCCGTCTTGATCGTCTCCTCGCGGAACAGCACCCTGCCGGTCAGCGCGTCCACCGACGTGAAGACGCGGCTCGGCGTGCCGTCGGCCTTCTTGCCCTCGGTCTTGAACCGCCAGGCGAGCCGCGGCTGGTGGTCGGCGGTGCGCGCCTCCACGACCAGCATCCCGTCGTCGCGCAGCTTGTAGTGCTTCGCCGCGGCGGCCTTCTTCGCCTTCGCGGCCGTCACCTTCGGCGCGGTCGGGCTCGGCGCGGACCGCAGCGTGACGCTCGTCCCCTCGTACGCGCCGGACCGGCTCTGGTGGACGACCACGTCGCCGCCGAGCACGGGCAGGTTCCGGAAGGTGCGGACCATGCGGGTGTGGGACGTCCCGTCCCGGTCCACCGCCACGCCCACGACCTTGAACTTCTGGTCCGACGCCGCCTTCAGGTCGCCCGCGTGCGCGTCGGCTGCGCCGAGCGCGCGGCTCGCGGCGACGGAGGGCGCGGGTGCCGTCGGGGCGGGCGCGGCCGAGGCGGCGGTGGGGATCACGGCGGTGGCCGGCGCGGCGAGCAGTGCGGCGCCGAGCACCAGGCGGGGGGTGTTTCTCATGAACGCCCTCTCATGCGAGCGCCATGGCTCCCCCGGGGCCCGATCGGCGGGCCCGCCGTGGCGTGGGGACATTTATGACATGAGAGGTATTCGGTTTACTTGGTGAAAAGTGACAGAAAGCGGAACGGATGTTCGCGAGGTGTCACCCGTCACCAACCGTGACCAGGCATCCTGCCCCCGTGCCCGCACCCAGGCGGCAGGTGTCCCGCCGTGCGGCGGACCCGGACGGCCGCGCGGGTCAGCCGGCGGCGGTGCAGTCGGCGCAGCGGCCGAAGATCTCCACGGTGTGGGTGATGTCGCTGAAGCCGTGCTCGGCGGCGATGGCGTCGGCCCACCGCTCCACGGCCGGCCCGGCCACCTCGACGGTCCGGCCGCACTGGCGGCAGACCAGGTGGTGGTGGTGCTCCTCGGAGCGGCAGGCGCGGTACACCGCCTCGCCCTCGGAGGTGCGCAGCACGTCCACCTCGCCGGCGTCGCACAGCGCCTGCAGCGCGCGGTAGACCGTGGTGAGGCCGATCTTCGAGCCGTCCGCGCGCAGGTCGGCGTAGATGTCCTGCGCGCTGCGGAACTGCTCGCTGCCCGAGAGCGCCTCGCGGACCGCGTTCCGCCGGGACGTCGTGCCCCCCTTGGTCATTTTCCGAGCACCTCCGCCTCGGCCTCCACGTCGTGCCGGCCCTCCGGACCGCGCGCCGCGGTCCCGCCCGGCCCGCACGCCCCGGCCTCCGCCGCCGGTCCGCACGCCGCGACCGGGGCCGCGCCCGGGCCACCGCCGTCCGCCGGGACGCCCGCCGCGTGCGGCGGGAGGCCCGCGGGCGCCGCCGCGCCACCGTGCCCCGTCCGGGCCGCGTCCGCCCGGCGGCGGCGGAGCGCCGCGCCGGCGGCGACCGCGGCCAGGAACACCGCGAGGGCGAGCAGCACGATCGCCGGACCCGGTTGAAGATCGTACTGGAACGAGCTCAGCAGCCCCGACACCGCCGACAGTACACCGATCACCATCGCGGTCAGCATGGTGGCACGGAAGCCCCGGGCCACCTGCTGCGCCGCCGCCACCGGGATGATCATCAGCGCGCCGACCAGCAGCAGCCCGACCGCGCGCATCGCGATCACGACCGTGACCGCGGCGGTCACCGCGATCAGCACCGACAGGAACCGCACCCGCAGCCCCGCCGCGCGCGCCAGCTCCTCGTCCTGGCAGAGCAGGAACAGGTCGCGGCCGAACACGGCCACGATCGCGAGCACCGCGACGGCGAGCCCGGCGACCAGGTACAGGTCGTCCATCGTGACGCTGCTGATCGAGCCGAACAGGTAGGACTGGAGGCTGGTGCCGCCGCTCTGCGCCTGGGTGAGCAGCGCGCCGCCCGCGAGGCCGCCGTAGAACAGCAGCGCGAGCGCGACGTCCCCGCCGCTGCGGCTGCGCGCCCGCAGCAGCTCGATCGCGAGCGCGCCGAGGACGGTCACGACCAGCGCGCCGAGGATCGGGGACGTCCCGGTGAGCAGCCCGAGCCCGATCCCGGTGAGCGCGATGTGCCCGATGCCGTCGCCGAGCAGCGACAGCTTGCGCTGCACGATGAAGGTGCCGATCGCCGGGGCTGTCAGCCCGATCAGGACCGCCATGACCAGCGCGATCCGCATGAAGTCGTAGGCCAGGACGTTGCTCATGCCAGGCTCCCCGCGGTCTCCTCGGCGGCCGGTCCGGACGCCGGTCCGGACGCTGGTTCGCCTGCCGGTCCGGACGCCGCGTCCGCGCCGCGGAGCCGGGCCTCGGCGGCGATGCGGCCGTTCTCCAGCCGGACGGTGCGGGTGATCAGCGGCTCCAGCGGGCCGAGCTCGTGCAGGACGAGCAGGACCGTGCGGCCCTCGCCGGTGAGCATGCCGAGCGTGCGGGCGAGGGCGCGCTGGTTGTCGGCGTCGACCCCGGCGTTCGGCTCGTCCATGACGATGACCTCGGGCTCGCCGGCCAGCGCGCGGGCGATCAGCACCCGCTGCTGCTGCCCCCCGGACAGCAGGTGGGCGGAGTCGCGCGCGCGGTCCGCGAGGCCGACGGCTTCGAGCGCGCGGTCCACGGCGGCGCGGTCGGCGGACGACGCGGGGCGCCAGCGGGACTGCCGGGCGGTGCGCCCGGACGCCACGACCTCGCGGACGGTCGCCGGGACGCCGCCGCCCATGGGCAGCCGCTGCGGGACGTACCCGATCCGCGCCCAGTCCCGGAACCGGGCGGGCGTAGCGCCGTAGATCTCGGTGCGTCCGCCGCTCAGCGGCAGCAGCCCGAGCAGCGCGCGGACGAGGGTGGACTTGCCGGACCCGTTCGGACCGGTGAGGGCCAGCACGTCACCGGACTCGACCCGCAGGTCGATCCCGGACAGCACCTCCCGGCCGTCCAGGCGAACACGTCCATCGGTCATGGCGAACGGGGGTCCATCGGTCATGGCGAAGGGGGGCGGGGTCACGAGCACTCCAGTGCGGGACGGAGGATGTCGAGGTCGCGGCGCAGCACCGAGAGGTAGTCGTCGGACGAGCCGGGCTTCACGCCCTCGACCGGGTCGAGCACGGCGGTCTTCACGCCCGCCTCCCGGGCCAGCGTCTGGGCGACCTTGGGGCTGACGAGCGTCTCGGTGAACACGGTGGTCGCGCCGGTCTTGCGCACCTCGTCGGCGAGCTGCGCGAGCCGCTTCGGGGACGGTTCGGCGTTCGGGTCCACGCCCGCGATCGGGACCTGGGTGAGGCCGTAGTGGTCGGCGAGGTACCCGAACGCGGCGTGCGAGGTGACGACCGTCTTGCGCTTGCAGGTCTTCAGGCCGGTCTGGAACGCGGTGTCGAGGTCGTTCAGCTGCTTGACCAGCGCGTCCGTGCGGGTCCGGTAGTCGGCGGCGTTCCTGGAGTCGGCCTTGGCGAGGTGGTCGCCGACGCCCTTGGCGATGGCGGCCATGCGTCCCGGGTCGACCCAGACGTGCGGGTCGTAGTCGGTGTGGTGCCCTTCGCCCTCCTCGCCGAGGTCGCGCGCCGGGAGGGTCTTGACGGCGGACACCGCGTCGAACGACTTGCCCTTGGCGCGCTTGGCCACCGCGTCGTCCACGGCGGGCTGGACGCCCTTGACGTAGAGGGTGAGGTCGGCGCTCCCCACGTCCGCGATCTGGCGGGGGGTGAGCTCCAGGTCGTGCGGCTCGGCGCCGGGCTTGGTCAGCGTCTGCACCTTGACGTGGTCACCGCCGATCTTCTGGGCGAGCCACGCCATCGGGTAGAAGCCCGCGACGACCTTGGTCCGCCCGCCGCTCCCGGCGGAGCCGGACCCGCAGGCGGTCAGGCCGAGCGTCCCGGCGAGGGCGACGGCGGTCAGGGGGACGAGGGGGAGCGCGCGGCGCCTCGCGGGGCGGGAGGCACGGCGGTCGGCAGGCTTGGTGAACACACCCCAAGTCTGGACAAAATGAAAACGGTTGTCAAAACCGTCATCACGGATGTGGCGGACGCAACAGGCGTTCCGGAGCGGACCGGTTCGGCCTCAGAGCACCTCCTCGTACGCGCCGGGCTCGTCGATCGCCATCGCCGCGAGCGGGTAAAGCCGCATCCGGACGGAGGTGACGCCGAGCGCGCGCCGGTAGTAGCCCGCGCCGTCCCACTCGGTGATCAGCGCCCACAGCTCCGGGTCGTCCACGGTCCGGGCGAGCCGCCCCGCGCGGTGGCCCGGACCGGCGGCGAGGTCGGACAGCAGGGCCTTCATCTCGGCGGTGAAGTCCGCGGCGCGCTCGGCCGGGACCCGGAACCGGGTGATCGCGATCATTCCGCCATCCTCCCAGCACGCCGGGCCAAAGATCGGGGAAATTCCCGGCGCGCCCCGCCGCCCGCGCGCGCCCCCTGAAGATCATGAGAGGCGCGCGGCCCGCGACCGCGGGCGCTCACCGGGGAGAGGGGATCGACGTGCGTCCAGCCGCCATGCCGATCGTCGTGCTGGGACTCGCGCCGCTGGCCGCGGGCCTCGCCGTAGCCGTACCGGCGCCCACCGCCGCCGGCGCGGCCGACGCACCGCCACCCGCCGCCGCGTCGGCACCCGCCGCCACCGGGTCGGCGCGCACCGCCACCGGGTTGGAGCGCACTGCTACCGGGTCGGCGCGTGCCGTTGCCCGCGCTCCGGAGGCGTCCGCGGGCCGTGCCTCGTCGGGGCGGCGCGTGGTGGTCTACCGGGGTGTCGAGGTGCCGGTGCCGCGGGGCTGGGAGGTGCACCGGCTGGACGCCGAGCCGGGCGCCTGCGTGCGGCTCGACCGGCGCGCGATCTACCTCGGGACGCCGGGGGAGCAGTCGTCCTGCCCGGCTCGCGTGGTCGGCGGCGCCGAGGCGGTGCTGATCCGGCCAACGCGTCCAGGCCCGGCGGCGGCCTCGCCCTCGACGATCCGCCGCACCGGCCCTGTCCGGCCGGACCGGCTGGCGTCGATGGCGCTGCCCGCGAGGCGGGACGGCGTCGTCCGCGTGCCGCTTCCGGAGGCGGGCGTGACGATCACCGGCCTGTACGGCGAGCATCCGGCCGCCCTCCGGCGCGTCCTGCGCTCGACGCGGCTCAGCGCCGGCTGGACGCATGACCCCGAGTCCCAGTGGCCGCACGCCCCTGGTTCGCAGTGGCCCGACGACCCCGGTTCGCAGTGGCCGCGTGATCCCGGTTCGCAGTGGCCGCACGACCCGGCGCCGCGTCCGGCCTACGTCCTCCCCGAAGTGGACCAGTACGCCGACCAGGCCGCCGCCCGGACGAGGCGGGAGCCGCAGCGGGAATGGGCGTCCGGACGCGGGTTCGACGCGTGCGCCGCGCCGTCCCTGCGGGCCATGCGGGCCTGGCGGAGCGCCTACTCGGTCGCTAACGTCTACATCGGCGGGGTCTCGCGCGGCTGCGCGCAACCGCACCTGAACGCCGGGTGGGTCCGGGCCGTCCGGGCCATGGGGTACCGGCTGATCCCCACCTACGTCGGGCCGCAGGCGCCCTGCACCCGGCACCGCGCCCGCTTCGACGCCAGGCGGCCCGAGCGGGCCGCCCGGGCCGCGGCGGCCGATGCCGTCGCTCGTGCGCGCGCGCTCGGCATCCCCCGGAGCAAGCCGATCTACTACGACATGGAGGCGTACCGCAGCCACGGCCCCTGCCGGACGGCCGTCCTCCGCTTCCTACAGGCCTGGACCCTCGCCCTGGGCGCGCGCGACTACCCGGCCGGGATCTACAGCGGGGCGAGCACCGGCATCCGCGACCTGGGCTGGGCCAAGGGCTTCGTGAAGCCGCGCTCGATCTGGTTCGCGCACTGGGACGGTAAAGCGAGCGTCTACGGCAGTTCCGTCCTGCCCAACCGGTGGTGGTCCCCGCATCGCCGGATCAAGCAGTACCGGGGCGACCACAGGGAGAGCCACGGCGGGGTGACCCTCTACGTGGACAGCAACGTGGTGGACGGCCGCGTCTACTGAGCGGACACCGACGCCTTGCGGCGTGCGGGCACCGCCGCATCTCGGCCTGGTATCGGGCGGCGGGATATCGAGTTCGGCCGCCGCGACCGGTGCCCTAAGCTGGGGAGGGCTGCCCGGAGCGCCGCTCCGTGAGCATCGCAGCAGCCTGAGCACGAAGCGGCCCGGGCACCAGATGGGCCGCGCACGAACCAACGGGGATCACGCTCGCCGCCCTTCCGCCTTGCGCGGCGGGGCGCGCTACGAACAATCCCGCCGACCGCCAGCCGGATGGAGAAACGCTGATGGCACGCCGTTCCGACGTGATGGACACGATCATCAATCTCAGCAAGCGACGGGGCCTGGTGTTCCCGTCCAGCGAGATCTACGGCGGTCTGCGCTCCTCCTGGGACTACGGCCCGCTGGGCGTCGAGCTGAAGAACAACGTCAAGCGCCAGTGGTGGAAGTCGGTCGTGCAGGGCCGCGACGACGTGGTGGGCCTCGACTCCTCGGTGATCCTGGCCCGCGAGGTCTGGGAGGCCAGCGGCCACGTCCGCGAGTTCGTCGACCCGCTGACCGAGTGCCAGTCCTGCCACAAGCGGTTCCGCGCCGACCACCTCACCGAGGCCTACGAGGAGAAGCACGGCCACGAGCCGGCGAACGGCCTGGCCGACGTCACCTGCCCGAACTGCGGTGTCAAGGGCGCGTTCACCGAGCCCAAGATGTTCAACGGCATGCTCCGCACCTACCTCGGCGCGATCGAGGACGAGTCGGGCCTGGCCTACCTGCGCCCGGAGACCGCGCAGGGCATCTTCATCAACTACCTGAACGTGCAGCAGTCCGCCCGCCGCAAGATCCCGTTCGGCATCGGCCAGATCGGCAAGTCGTTCCGCAATGAGATCACCCCGGGCAACTTCATCTTCCGCACCCGCGAGTTCGAGCAGATGGAGATGGAGTTCTTCGTCAAGCCGGGCAGCGACGAGGAGTGGCACCAGTACTGGATCGACGAGCGGTTCGCCTGGTACACCGACCTCGGCATCAAGAAGGACAACCTGCGGCTGTTCGACCACCCGAAGGACAAGCTGTCCCACTACTCCAAGCGGACCGTCGACATCGAGTACCGGTTCGGCTTCTCCGGCAAGGAGTGGGGCGAGCTGGAGGGCGTCGCGAACCGCACCGACTTCGACCTGACCACGCATGCCAAGGCGTCCGGCCAGGACCTGTCGTTCTTCGACCAGGAGGCCGGCGAGCGGTTCGTCCCGTACGTGATCGAGCCCGCGGCGGGCGTCGACCGCTGCACCCTGACGTTCATGATGGACGCCTACGCCGAGGACGAGGCGCCGAACGCCAAGGGCAAGCTGGAGAAGCGCACGGTCATGCGGCTCGACCGGCGGCTCGCCCCGGTCAAGGTCGCGGTGCTGCCGCTGTCCCGCAACACCGACCTGTCGCCGAAGGCCCGCGACCTCGCCGCGCGGCTGCGCAAGAACTGGAACGTCGACTTCGACGACGCGGGCGCGATCGGCCGCCGCTACCGCCGCCAGGACGAGATCGGCACCCCGTTCTGCGTCACCGTCGACTTCGACACCCTTGAGGACGACGCGGTGACCGTCCGGGAGCGGGACACGATGAGTCAGGAGCGCATCTCCCTCGGCCAGGTCGAGTCTTTCCTCGCCGCGCAGCTCGTCGGCTGCTAGCCGACGAGACCACCGCGCGAAGCGGCGCCGAGCCGCCGGGCAGAACGCCGAGCTGAAGAGGGGCCGTCTCCGTGGGGGAGACGGCCCCTTTCGCGTGGCGCGCCCGCGTTCAGCCGCGGGGTGGGCGCGCCCGCCGATGGTGTGCGGGCGGGGGGACTAGGAGGCGGCCACCCACAGCTGGAGGCTGTAGTTGCCGGAGCCCGGCGAGCTCTCGCCCTGGAGCTGGTAGGCGGCGGTCACCGTGGCGGTGGACGGGCACAGGAAGTTGCTGCCGGTCGAGATCTTGTTGATGGTGGCGTTGGCCAGCTTGATCTGGGCCTGCGCGACCGTGGTGTCGGGCCGGTTGGGGTTGTTCGGGTTGTAGCCGTTGGCGGTGACGCTGCCGCCGTAGTAGCAGGTGATGCCGCCGAAGATGCTGGCGTCGGCGCGGACCTTGAACCCGGCGATGGTGACGGTGGCGTCCCGGCCGCCGGTGTGCGCGCCGTCGTAGGTGACGTTCCCGCCGCTCCACGGCAGGCTCTGCGCGGTGACCGTGACGGTGCCGCCGCCGCCCGGGCAGGCCGGCCCGGGGTTGTTGGTGAACGTCGCGGAGTTGATCGTCAGGGCGGTGCCGTCGGAGTGCACCGAGCCGAGCATGGTGGACTGGTTGCAGGAACCCCCGCCGACGGAGGTGCTGACGGTGGCCGTGCCGAGCAGCGAGCCCTTCACGTTGCCGCCGAAGAGGGGGCCGGTCGCCGAGCCGGAGTGGATGCCGGTCCCGGCCGCCGTCGCCGCCGTGGCGGAGCCGACGACGAGCGCGGCCGCGGCCGCGGCCAGCATGAACGATTTCCTGATTTGCGCCACCGGATGCTCCTTTGTCCGGTTACGGGGTGGGCAACGCGAAGGTAACTTCATCTCTCTCGTCCGAAAAGAAGTCTGACCGAGGTTGTTATGGCCGGAATGTGACACTCGCTCATGTTCAAAGTCGGGTTACGTTGGGGGATTGGGCAATTTCAAGCCCAATGGGCCGTATGTGACTTGGTGTCACGATCGGCTGTTCATGCGCCGTCGGTCCCGCCGTGGGGTCCGCGTCACCTGGAAATGATCATCTGCGTGCCGTACCCCGCACTCGACGAAACGGACATGGCGCATGCGTACGGCACGACTCGGAAGGGCCCGAAGGGCCGCCGCCGCCCTGGCGGTCCCGCTGGCGGTGGCCACGGCGATCGGAACGGTCCAGGCCCCGGCGGCCCTCGCCGCGCCCGCGCCGGTGGACGTCCAGCTGCTGTCGATCACCGACTTCCACGGCTACCTCCAGCCCTACAACGACGCCGCGAACGGCCAGGTCCAGCTCCCGGACGGGACGAGGCTCACCGTCGGCGGCGCCGCCTACAACGCCGCCCACCTGCAGCGGCTCCGCGCCGGGCAGCGCAACTCGATCCTGTTCTCGGCCGGTGACAACTTCAGCGGCTGGCCGTTCGAGGTGGACGCGTTCGGCGACGAACCCACGATCGAGGTGCTGAACAAGCTCGGTGTCCGGTTCTCCACGGTCGGCAACCACGAGCTGGACGTCTCGGCGTCCAACCTCAAGGACCACATGATGAAGGGGCGCTGCTTCGGCGTCCGCGACGTCGACAGCTGCTTCACCGACTCGACCGGCCACCGGTTCCGCGGCGCGAAGTTCCCGTTCTACACGGGCAACATCGTGGACGCCCGGTCAGGAAAGCCCATCCTGAAGCCCTACAACATCGAGTGGGTGCGCGGCGCGAACGGCAGGCGGATTCCGGTCGGCTTCATCGACCTGACCGTCCCGGACACGCCGGTCGGCAGCACGTCCTACCAGCCCGGACTGCGCTCGCTGCCGCTGCTGGAGACCGCGGACCGGTACGCCGCCGAGCTGCGCCGGCGCGGGGTCCGCGCGATCGTGGCGAACGTGCACGACGGCGGGACGGCCGGCGGCGGGTTCAACGCGTGCGCCAACCCGTCCGGGCCGGTGATCGACTTCGCCCGGAAGGCGTCCCCGGACATCGACGCGATCGTCACCGGCCACTGGCACGCGGGCTTCAACTGCTCGCTGCCCGACCCCGCGGGGGACCCGCGCCCGGTGATCGAGGGCCTCAACCACGGGCGCCTGATCAGCGAGATCGACCTGAAGCTCGACCCGCGCACCGGCGAGGTGGACCGTTCCGCGACCCGCTCCGCCAACCACCCGGTGACCCGCGACATCGCCCCCGACCGCGAGGTCCAGCGGATCGCCGACTACTGGACCGGGCGCGGGAACCGCCGCGCCGCCGAACCCCTCGCCACCCAGACCGGCGACTTCACCCGCGCCGCGAACCCGCAGGGCGAGAGCACGCTCGGCGACCTCGCCGCGGACGTCCAGTACTGGACGGCGAACCGCGGCCCCGCCGGACGCGCCGACCTCGCCCTCGTCGCCACCAAGCCCGCCCAGGGCAGCACGGCCCTCGCCGCGGACCTGCCCGTCGCGAAGGGCACGTCCGCCGGGGACGCCGACGGCCGGATCACCTTCGGCGAGGCGTGGCGCGCCTACGGCTACGGCAACCCGATCCTCACCGTCGGGCTGACCGGCGAGAAGATCCGGCAGGCGCTCGAACAGCAGTGGCAGAAGGGCAGGTTCGCGCCGCTGGCGGTTTCGGCGAACGTCCGCTACCGGTACGACGCGAGCCGTCCGGACGGGCAGCGCGTCGATGCCAAGGACGTCCTGATCGACGGCAAGCCGCTCGACCCCGCCCGCACCTACCGCGTCGCGGCGCTCGCCTACATGCTGATCGGCGCGGACGGCTACCCGGCGCTGACCGGCTTCACCGACCCGTACCGCAACGCGCCCGCCGACCACGAGGCGTTCGTCGCCTACCTGCGCGCGCACCCGACCCTGACGCCCGCCCCGCTCGACCGCGTCAACGGCTGACGGCAGGCGGCAAGCGGCAACGGAAAGGGCCGGAGTGGACGTAGTGTCCGCTCCGGCCCCTCGACCGTCAGGGCCGGGTCAGGCCAGCGGGGGCTCCTGCTCCCGCTCCTCGGCCTGGATCACCTGCATGACCGCGTTGATCAGGGCCAGGTGGGTGAACGCCTGCGGGAAGTTGCCCAGGTGCCGCCCGGTGTGCGGGTCGATCTCCTCGGCGTACAGCTGCAAGGGGCTGGCGTAGCTCAGCAGCTTCTCGCACAGCGCCTTCGCCCGCTCCACCTCGCCGATCATCACCAGCGCGCTGACCAGCCAGAACGAGCAGATCGTGAAGGTGCCCTCCTCGGAGTCGAAACCGTCGTCGGTCTCGCTCGCCCGGTACCGCAGCACCAGGTCGTCCTCGGACAGCTCGTCGGCGATGGCGAGCACCGTCTCGCGGACCCGCTTGTCGTCCGGCGGCAGGAAGCCCAGCAGCGGGATCAGCAGTGCCGAGGCGTCCAGCGCGTCCGCGCCGTAGTGCGCGACGAACACGCCCCGGTCGTCCAGCGCGTTCGCCAGGACGTCGGCGTGGATCTCGTCGGCCGCCGCCTGCCAGCGCCGGGCCCGGTCGTGGTCGCCGCGGATGCGGGCGAGCCGCGCGCCGCGGTCGGCCGCGACCCAGCAGAACATCTTGGACGAGGTGAAGTGCTGCGGCTCGCCGCGCACCTCCCACATCCCGGCGTCCGGCTGCCGCCAGTTGTCCAGCGCGTCCTCGACCTGCTTCACCACGATCTTCCAGAGCCGGTCGTCCAGCCGGTCGCGCTTGCGCACGAACATGTAGACCGACCCGATGATCGCGCCCCAGACGTCGTGCTGGTTCTGCACGTACGCCTCGTTGCCGATGCGCACCGGCCGGGCGCCGTCGTACCCGCTCAGGTGGTCCAGCGTGGACTCGGGCAGCTCCTCCCGGCCGTCCAGGCCGTACATGATCTGGAGCTTGCCCTCGGCGGCCTCGGCGACGTCGGTGATGAAGTAGAAGAAGTCGTTGGCCTCCCAGTCGTAGCCCAGCGTGTAGAACGCCCACAGGGCCATCGTGGAGTCGCGGATCCAGGTGTAGCGGTAGTCCCAGTTGCGCTCGCCGCCGGGCGTCTCGGGCAGCGAGGTCGTCGCCGCCGCCGCGACCGCCCCGGACGGCGCGAACGTCAGCCCCTTCAGCGTCAGCGCGCTGCGCTGCAGGTGGCTGCGCCAGGGGTGGTCGGGGAACCGGCCGCGGTCCAGCCAGTGCTGCCAGTGGTGGACGGTCCAGACCAGCCGGTCCTGCGCCTCCTCGTAGGTGGCGGGCGGCTCGTGCTCGCTCCAGGACAGCGCGACGAACCGGGCGTCGCCCTGCTTGAGCAGCGTCCGGGACGTGGCGAGGGAGCCCTCGAACCCGACGTTCATGTCCGTCGTCAGGCGCAGCGCGACACCGTTCCCGCGCGCGATGGCCTCGTGGTAGCCGGCGCCGGAGTGCTCCCAGCGGGCCGGGGTCTGGCCGTAGTCGAACACCGGCATGCAGTCGAGCCGGACCTGGGCCTGGCCGTTCACGCAGCGCACCATGCGCAGCAGGACGTGGTCGGCGTCGTAGTCGGTGGGGGCGCGGCGGTGCGTGTGGGACCGCTCCGTCTCGTGGTGCCAGGGCCCCATCAGCAGGGCGTCGGTCACCACGATCCACCCCCCGTGCACCCACCAGGTGGTCTCCATGACCATCGTGCCCGGGATGTACCGCTGCGCGGCGGGCACCTCGACACCCGCCGGGCCCACCCGGAAGTACCCGGCGTCGCGGTCCAGGATGGAGCCGAACACGCTGGGCGAGTCCATCTTGGGCAGGCACATCCACTCGATGTTCCCGCTCGGGGCGACCAGCGCGGTCGTCTCGCAGTCCGACAGGAACCCGTAGTCGGCGATCGGAGCGAACGGCTCTCCCGCCCGGCCACCGGCGACCTTCGGCCTCACGGCCTCACCTCCTCTGTGGTCCATCATTCCCTCCCTTCGGCAATGGCCCGGCCATGGATCGGGCCGGGGCCGCCGTGGGATTCCCCGGCGGGGGTATCGGGCGCTTCCTGCCGGGGAGGCGTCTTAAGTCGTTATTGGTATAGGCCATTACAATGCTCCTGAGCTGGGGAAACGGGCCACGGGGCGACGGGCGCCGAGCGAGCGGCGAATCCGCGGGTACAGTCCCCGCAAACAGGGCGAAGCTCCTACTGCCTGGACAAACGCGATCTTGTACGACACCGCGGACGGTCCGGGCGGGGGAGACCCCGCCCTGTCGTTGGGTGGAACCGGAGCGAGAAGGAGCTCCCCGTGCCGAAGTTCGTGTACGACTTCACTGAGGGCAACAAGGACCTCAAGGATCTGCTGGGAGGCAAGGGCGCCAACCTGGCCGAGATGACCAATCTCGGGCTGCCCGTGCCGCCCGGCTTCACGATCACGACCGAGTCCTGCAGGCACTACCTCGAGCACGGCACCCTCCCCGAGGGGCTCGAGACCGAGATCGACGAGCACCTCGCCGCGCTGGAGTCGGCGATGGGCAAGAAGCTCGGCCAGCCGGACGACCCGCTGCTGGTCAGCGTCCGGTCCGGGGCGAAGTTCTCCATGCCCGGGATGATGGAGACCGTCCTCAACATCGGCCTCAACGACGCGTCCGTCGCGGGCCTGGCGGCCCAGGCGGGCGACGAGCGGTTCGCCTGGGACTCCTACCGGCGGCTGATCCAGATGTTCGGCAAGACCGTCCTCGACCTGGACGGCGAGCTGTTCGAGGACGCCCTGGAGGACGCCAAGCGCGCCAAGGGCGTCAGCACGGACGCGGAGCTGGACGCCGAGGACTACCGCACCCTCGTCGGCACCTTCAAGAAGATCGTCAAGGACGAGACCGGACGCGACTTCCCGACCGACCCGCGCGAGCAGATGAACCTGGCGATGCTCGCCGTGTTCGACTCCTGGAACGCGCCGCGCGCCATCCTGTACCGGCGGCAGGAGCGGATCCCGGTCGACCTCGGCACCGCGGTCAACATCTGCTCGATGGTCTTCGGCAACCTCGGCATGGACTCCGGCACCGGCGTCGCCTTCACCCGCGACCCCGCGTCCGGGCACCAGGGCGTCTACGGCGACTACCTGCAGAACGCGCAGGGCGAGGACGTCGTGGCGGGCATCCGCAACACCGTCCCGCTCACCGAGCTGGAGCGGATCGACAAGACCTCCTACGACCAGCTGCTCGAGATCATGGAGACGCTGGAGAACCACTACCGCGACATGTGCGACATCGAGTTCACGATCGAGCGCGGCAGGCTGTGGATGCTCCAGACCCGAGTAGGCAAGCGGACCGCCGCCGCGGCGTTCCGCATCGCCTGCCAGCTGCTCGACCAGGGCCTCATCGACGCCGACGAGGCCGCCTCCCGGATCACCGGCGACCAGCTCGCCAACCTGATGTTCCCGCGCTTCGACTCGTCCGCCGCGAAGGACGCCAAGACGCTGACCAAGGGCATGAACGCGTCCCCCGGCGCGGCCGTCGGCAAGGCCGTGTTCACCAGCGACGCGGCCGTGGCCGCCGCCGAGCGCGGCGAGGACGTCATCCTCGTCCGGCGCGAGACCAACCCCGACGACCTGGCGGGCATGGTCGCCGCGCGCGGCGTCCTCACCTCCCGCGGCGGCAAGACCTCGCACGCCGCCGTCGTCGCCCGCGGCATGGGCAAGACCTGCGTCTGCGGCGCCGAGGAGCTGGACGTCGACGTCAAGGGCGGGAAGTTCACCGCGCCGGGCGACGTCGTCGTGTCCGAGGGCGACGTGATCTCCATCGACGGCACCAGCGGCGCGGTCTACCTGGGCGAGGTGCCGGTCGAGGACTCGCCGGTCGTCCAGTACTTCGAGGGCAGGCTGTCCGCTTCCGACGGCGACGAGCTGGTGGTCGCCGTGGACCGTGTCATGGCTCACGCGGACGCCCGGGCCCGGATGAGCGTCCGCGCGAACGCCGACAACCCCGAGGACGCCGCGCGCGCCCGCCGGTTCGGCGCGCAGGGCATCGGCCTGTGCCGGACCGAGCACATGTTCCTCGGCGACCGGCGGCAGCTGGTCGAGAAGCTGATCCTCGCCGAGACCGGCGACGAGCGGCAGGCCGCCCTGGACGCCCTGGAGCCGCTGCAGCGCGCGGACTTCGAGGGGATCTTCGAGGCGATGGACGGGCTGCCGGTGACGATCCGGCTCATCGACCCCCCGCTGCACGAGTTCCTCCCCGACCTCACCGAGCTGTCGGTGAAGGTGGCGCTGGCCGGCGCGGACGCCGATCCGCAGGACCGCCGCCTGCTGGAGGCCGTCACCCGGCTGCACGAGCAGAACCCTATGCTCGGACTGCGCGGTGTGCGGCTCGGTTTGGTGATTCCCGGACTTTTCGGCATGCAGGTCAGGGCGATCGCCGAGGCGGCCGCCGCGCGCCGGTCCGCGGGCGGCGACCCGCGCCCGGAGATCATGATCCCGCTCGTCGGCGCGGTGCAGGAGCTGGAGGCCGTCCGCGAGGAGGCCGAGGGCATCCTGAAGGACGTCGCGGCGCGGACCGGGGTGGACGTCCCGGCGCTGATCGGCACGATGATCGAGGTCCCGCGGGCCGCGCTCACCGCCGGGCAGATCGCCGAGGCGGCCGAGTTCTTCTCCTTCGGCACCAACGACCTCACGCAGATGACCTGGGGCTTCTCCCGGGACGACGTGGAGGCCGCGTTCTTCTCCCGCTACCTCGAACTGGGCATCTTCGGCGTGTCGCCGTTCGAGACGCTGGACCGCGAGGGCGTCGGGCGGCTCGTCCGGATCGCCGTCGAGGAGGGCCGCGCGACACGCCCGGGCCTGAAGCTCGGCATCTGCGGCGAGCACGGCGGCGACCCGGACTCGGTGCACTTCTGCCACGAGGTCGGGCTCGACTACGTGTCCTGCTCGCCGTTCCGCGTCCCGGTCGCGCGGCTGGAGGCGGGCCGCGCCGCGATCGAGACGGCCGGCAGCGACAGCCGCTGACCGCGCGCAGCGGCAGGCGGTGATCATGCGCCCGGTCCGTCCGGTTTTCTTACCGGACGGGCCGGGCGAACCGTTCGCGTGTCCGCCGTCGTCTAACTAGCGTGTCAGGTGCGATGACGATGGAACTGGACGTGCCGGAGAACGAGCCCGAGTTCGAGGACCGGACCCCCGCCGAGGGGACCGGGCGCAAGCGCGGCCGCAAACGCCGCAGACCCCGGCCGCGCTGGTTCGTCGTCACCGTCGGCGTGATCGGCGCGCTGCTCGGCATCATCGTCGCGACCCCGCTCACCGTCGGCCTGCGGGTCTGGTACCAGGCGCGCCAGGACGAGCGGCCCCGCTCGGACGCGATCATCGTGCTCGGCGCGGCGCAGTACAACGGCGTCCCGCAGGCGACCCTGAAGTGGCGGCTCCAGCACGCGCTGGACCTCTACCAGCACGGGGTCGCGCCGCGCATCGTCACGGTCGGCGGCAAGGCCCCCGGCGACAACTTCACCGAAGGCGACTCCGGCCGCCGCTGGCTGATCCGGCAGGGCGGCCTGCCGGCCGACAAGGTGATCTCCGTCCCGGTCGGCCGGGACACGCTGCAGAGCCTCAAGGCCGTCGGGGCCGAGTTCAAGCGGCTCGGGCTGCGCTCCGGCGTGATCGTCACCGACCCGTGGCACGAGCTGCGGGCCAAGCGGATGGCGTCGGACAACGGCATCGACCCCGCCGGCTCGCCGACCCGCAGCGGCCCGAGCGTGCAGACCCGCGACACCCAGTTCCACTACATCGTCCGCGAGACCGGCGGGTACCTGTCCTACGTGCTGTTCGGCAAGAGCGTGCACACGCCGGAGGAGACGATCAAGGGCGTCGTCCCGGACAACACCGGCACGCCGAGCACCCCGCCGAGCCGCTGACCTCCTACCGCGGCGCGGGCGCCTCCGGGTGGGGCGGCGGCGCCTGCGGGTGGGGCGGCGGCGCCTGCGGGTGGGGCGGCGGCGCCTGCGGGTGGGGCGGCGGCGCCTGCGGGTGGGGCGGCGCCTGCGGGTGGGGCGGCGGTGGCTGCGGAGAGGGCGGCGCTATCTGCGCGGCCTGCGCGGGGGGCTGCCGCGCGGCCAGGAAGGCCGGGTGGTGCTCCGCCGGGACGCCGTAGCGCTCCAGCAGGGCGCGCAGCTCCCCGGACGCGGCCGGGTCCGCGACGACGCGGGCGGCGAGGTCCTTGACGTCCACCTCGGCGCCCGAGGCGTCCCGGAGCGTGGCCGGACCCTCCCAGGACAGGATCCAGCGCGCCTTGCGGGTCTCGACGAGGACCCCCTGCACCGCGCGGACCAGCACGTTCTCGACCAGGGCGCGGTCGTCGCCGCTGCCCTGCCAGCCCAGCTCGCGCAGCCCCGCGGCCAGCTCGGGGATCCGCCCGGCGGCGAGGGCGGCGAACGCCCCGCCGAGGGTCGGCTCGGCCGCGCCGTTGATCCGCTGCGCCGCCACCAGCAGGTCGCTGACGGCCTCGGCGTTGCCCGCGTTGTAGAGCGCGCGGGCGGTCAGCTCCTCCCACGGGACGGCGGGCAGCGCGCGCGCCTCGTCCGACCAGAGCTCGGCCTCGATCGCCCGCTCGGCCCCGGCGGGGTCGCGCAGCACCGTCCACGCGGACCGGTCGTCCACCCGGACGGGGCTCTCGGCCAGCCGGGAGATCGCGGCGAGCCGCTCCGGCAGGCTCGGGTGCGAGTCGTACGGGGAGGTCTCGGCGCTGTTCGCCTCGTTGAGGAACCGGTCGCGCTGGCCGTCCAGCAGGCGCCGCAGCCCGCCGTACAGCTCGGTCGGCCGGGCCTTCGCCGCGCCGATCATCGGCAGGTACTCCGACCCGTACGCCTTCCAGGCCGCGCCCGCGATGTGCACCTTGGTGAGCGCCTCGGACGCGGCGCGGCGCCCGGCGATCCGGACGGCGAACTCGTCCGCCTCCAGCTCCTGCCGCCGCGACACCGCCTCGGAGATCCGGAAGTACAGCTTGGCGTACCAGACGAACAGCCGCTGGATGACCGGATGGTTGCCGAGCCCGCCGATCGCCCTGATCAGCGCGACCCGACCCCGGTAGGTCGGCTGGCCGAGCCGGGTGTGCGAGCCGCTGTAGTGGCCCAGCTCGTGCCCGAGGACCGACGCCAGCTCGGACCGGGTGAGCAGGCTCAGCAGCGGCAGCCCGACGAACATCCGGCGGCGCTTGGCGCGCAGGCCGAGCCAGGACGTCTCCTCCATGACGGCGGCGTTCACGTCCGGGACGATCCGAATCTCGTCCGGCGGCGCGGTGCCGACGGCGCCGGCCAGCGCGGTGACCTCGCGCCACAGCTCCGGCTCCTGCTCGGGGGTGACGGCCCGTCCGTACTGGTCCGCGCCGTCCTTGCCGCGGCCGACCATGAACAGCGCGCGCAGCAGGGCGAGCGCCGCCACGGTCAGCACGATCACCACCTTGAGCGCGGCGAGGTGCGAGGGGTGCATGAGGAAGAGCGCGTCGGCGGTCACGGCGACCGCGATGACGAGCCCGACGAGGAGGTAGAAGCCGGCGAGGAGGGTGAGCGCGAGGACGGCGCGCAGCGTGGTGGTCATCGGCCGGACCCTGGCTGCCTGGTGGTCATGTTCCCTGGCCTTGATGATCGGGAGGTGAAGGGGATCGGGGGGTGGACGGGGGCGGGAGATCGCGGAGGGACGGGGGATTCGGCGGGAATCCGGGTCGGGTGCGTACGCTGGGAGGAGATGAGCGTATACACCGACCGTGACCGCGCGCGGCGGGCCCCCGAACCGCCCAAGCGCCGCGACCGAACCGCTTTCGAGCGCGACCGCGCGCGGGTGCTGCACAGCGCCGCGCTCCGCCGGCTGGCCGCCAAGACCCAGGTCGCCTCGCCGGGCGCGCCCGAACCGTCCGGGAACGTGCAGATCCTGCGCACCCGGCTGACCCACTCGCTGGAGTGCGCCCAGGTCGGGCGGGAGCTGGGCAAGTCCCTGGGCTGCGATCCCGACCTGGTCGAGACCGCGTGCCTGTCGCACGACATCGGCCACCCGCCGTTCGGCCACAACGGCGAGGCCGCCCTGGACGCCGTGGCGGCCGACTGCGGCGGTTTCGAGGGCAACGCGCAGAGCCTCCGCGTCCTGACCAGGCTGGAACCGAAGTCGTTCGCCGAAGACGGGAGCAGTGTCGGCCTCAACCTGACCCGCGCGGCGCTCGACGCGGCGATGAAGTACCCGTGGCCACAGTCGGACGCCGTGGACGGGAAGTTCGGCATCTACGCGGACGACCTGGGCTACGCGCGCTGGGTGCGCGAGGGCGCCCCCGAGGGCCGCGCGTGCTTCGAGGCCCAGGTCATGGACTGGAGCGACGACGTCGCCTACTCCGTCCACGACCTGGAGGACGCGCTGGTCGCCGGGCACATCGACTTCGCCCGGCTCGCCGACCCCGCCGAGCGGCGGCTGGTGTGCGAGACGGCCGCCAAGCTGTACTGCGCGGGCTCCCAGGTCGCCGCGGACGTCGCCGAGCTGGAGGAGCGCTTCACGGACCTGCTCGCCGAGCCGTACTGGCCGGACCGCTACGACGGCTCGATGCGCACCCTCGCCGCGTTGAAGAACCTCACCAGTTCCCTCATCGGACGGTTCTGCGTGGCGGCCGAGCAGGCGACGCGCGCCGCCTATGGGGACCGTCCGCTCACCCGGTACGCGGCCGACCTGATCGTCCCGCGCGAGCAGCGGCTGGAGAACGCCGTCCTCAAGGGCATCACGGCGCACCACGTGTGGATCAGCCACGAGACCGAGCGGGCCCGCCAGCGCGAGCTGATCCTCGACCTGGCCGACCGGATGTCGGCCGGCGCGCCCGGCACGCTGGACCCGATCTTCCGCGAGGCGTTCGAGGCCGCGCCGGACGACGCCGGGCGGCTGCGCGCCGTCGTCGACCAGATCGCGTCCCTCACCGACACCTCCGCCGTGGCGCGGCACCGCGCCCTTGTCTCCCCTGGGGAGTCGGCGTAGTGAGTTAAGAACGGCCCGTGTCCGGGAGCCCACGCTAAGGAGACCCGCCATGCCCCAGCAGACGTTCGTCATAGTCGGAGCGAGCCTGGCCGGCGCCAAGGCAGCGGAGACGTTGCGGAACGAGGGCTTCGACGGCCGGATCGTCCTGGTGGGGGAGGAGATCGAGCGTCCCTACGAGCGCCCGCCGCTGTCCAAGGGCTTCCTGCTGGGGAAGGACGAGCGGGAGTCGGCGCACGTCCACCCGGCGGAGTGGTACGAGGCGAACCAGGTGGAGCTGCGGGTGGGGACGTCCGCGACGTCCATCGATCGCGTGGAGCACCAGGTCGTACTGTCGACGGGGGAGCGGCTGCCTTACGACCGGCTGCTGCTGGCCACGGGCGCGTCCCCGCGCCGGCTGGAGGTGCCGGGCGGGAAGCTCCAGGGCATCCACTACCTCCGGACGATGGCCGACTCCGCGGTGCTGCGCGAGGCCCTGTCCCCCGGCGGGCGGCGCGTGGTGGTGGCCGGGGCGGGCTGGATCGGGCTGGAGACGGCCGCGGCGGCCCGCGAGTACGGCAACGACGTGACGATCATCGAGCCCGAGCCGGGCCCGCTGCACCGCCACCTCGGCCCCGAGCTGGGCGAGGTCTTCGCGGGCCTGCACCGGCGGCACGGCGTGGACCTGCGCTTCGACCAGAGCGTGGCGGGCTTCTGGGGCGCGGGCCAGGTGTCGGCGGTCGTCACGTCCGGCGGGGCGGAGATCCCGGCGGACGTCGTCATCGCCGGGATCGGGGCGCGCCCGAACACCGGCTTGGCCGAGGACGCGGGCCTGGACGTCTCCGACGGCGTCCTGACCGACGCGAGCCTCCGCACGTCCGATCCGGACATCTACGCCGCCGGGGACGTGGCCGCGTTCTACCACCCCGTCCTGGGACGGCGCGTGCGCGTGGAGCACTGGGCGAACGCCCTGGACGGCGGACCGGTCGCGGCGCGCGGCATGCTCGGCCAGGAGGCCGTGCACAGCGCGGTCCCGTACTTCTTCACCGACCAGTACGAGCTCGGCATGGAGATGTCGGGCCTGGCTTCGCCCGGCGACTACGACGAGATCGTCTACCGGGGAGAGACCGACGCCCTGGAGTTCATCGCGTTCTGGCTCAAGGCGGGCCGCGTGGTCGCCGCCATGAACGTCAACGTCTGGGACGTCACCGACGACCTCCGCGCCCTGATCGCCGGCGGCGCCACCCCCGACCGCGCCCGCCTGGCCGACCCCAAGGTGCCCCTGGCCGATCTCGCCTGACCACCGAGCCGGCCTGGGCCTGAGTGGACAGAGCGGGCATGGTGGGTGATCTTGGTCATAGGGTGTGGGGGTGACCGCACTCGCCGCCGGAGCCCGCGCCGACCTGCGTTCCGCGCGCCGCGCGGTGACCGTGGCCTTCCTGGTGCACGGGCTCTCCGCGGCGGCGTGGGTGGCGCGGATCCCGCAGATCAAGGAGCACCTCGGGCTCGGCGCGGGCACGCTCGGGCTGGCGCTGCTCGGCTCGCCGGTCGGGGTGGTGCTGGCCACGCGGGTCGCGGGCCGGACGGTCGCACGGTGGGGCAGCCGGACGACCGTGCTGGTGGCCGGGACGGCCGCCGCGCTCGCCCCGGTGGCGCTCGGTCTCTCGCTGAACCTGCCGATGCTGGTCGGCGCCCTGGTGCTGCTCGGCGCGTCCCTCGGCCTCATGGACGTGGCGATGAACGCCCAGGGCGTGGCGGTCGAGCGCGGGTACGGACGTCCGATCATGTCCGGGCTGCACGGGGTCTACAGCATCGGGACGCTGGTCGCGGCGGTGATCGGGTCCGCGGCCGCGCACGCGCATGTGCCCGTGGCCGTCCACCTGAGCGTGCTGGGCCTGCTGCTCGTCGCGCTCCTCCAGGCGGGCGCACGCGCCCTCCTGGACCGTTCCAATTCCTTGCTGGACGAAGGCGCCTCCACGACCGTCTCCGACCCCGTCACGGCCTCTGAGGACGGTTCGGAGGCTCCTCCGGCCTCGTCCGGGAAGGGAGCCGGGGTCCTGCTGGCCCTGCTGGGGATCGTCGGGCTCTGCTCCTTTGTCGGGGAAGGCGCGATGGCGGACTGGAGCGCCGTCTACCTGAAGGAGTCGCTGGGCGCCGGAGCCGGGTTCGCCGGGCTCGGCTACGCGGGGTGCGCGGTGGCGATGACCGCCGGACGCCTCGCCGGAGACCGCGTGGTCGGACGGTTCGGAGCCGTGAAGGTGCTGCGCGCCGGGTCGCTGGTGGCGTGCGCGGGACTCGCCGGCGGGCTCGCGGCGGGCGTGCCCTGGGCGGCTGTAGCCGGTTTCACCTTGTTCGGGCTTGGCGTGGCGGCGGTGGCGCCGGTCACGTTCAGCGCGGCCGGGAACCTGCCCGGGATTCCGGCGGCGCACGGGATAGCGCGGGTGACGGCGACCGGCTACCTCGGCCTGCTGGGCGGTCCTCCGGTGATCGGGTTCGTCGCGCAGGCGGTCGGGCTGCCGTGGGCGCTGGCCGTCCCGGCGGCGCTGGCGGGCATGATCGCGCTGCTCGCGGGGGTGACGCGGGCGGCCGATCGTTGACCTTCTGTGATCACCCTTGCGGGGATCCATCCGGACCTGTCGGGTAATGTTCCGGCAAGTGAGCACCTTGCAGCGGTCAAGGCCCAACAAAGTGGCCCTGGCCGTGCGTCCCTACCGGCCGTTCCTGAGCGAACTGCTCAGTTTCGGCTTCGTGGGGTTCGTCGGCACGGTGATCACGATCGGCGGCGCGAACCTGCTGCGGGCGTGGCTCGGCGGCTCGCCGGTCACCAGCGTGGTCATCCCGACCCTGGTATCGACCGTGACGTCCTACCTGGCGAACCGGTACTGGACGTTCCGCCGCCGCGACAGCGACGGCTCCGGCCGCGAGTTCGTGATCTTTTTCGCGCTCAACGGCATCGGCATGCTGATCCAGGTGCTCTGCACGGGCTTCGTCTACTACTCGCTGCAGCTGCACGGCGGCATCGCCTACAACCTCGGCCTGCTCGCCGGGCTCGGCCTCGGCTCGTGGTTCCGCTACTGGTCGTACCGCAAGTGGGTGTTCACCCCCGCCGCGGCCTGACGCGCGGACGCCTGGACGCCTGGACGCCTTCCCGACCCCCTCCGAACCCCTTCCGGAATCCGGAAGGGGTTTTCCCGTGCCGCTACTCAACTAAAAAGGTAGGGAAAGTTGCAAAACGCCGGAACCGGGGTTACGGTCATGCCGCGCGCCCCGAACCCCCGTGGGCGCACGCTCGGAAAGTCGGAAAGAGGCACCCCCGATGAGGCTGCGACCGTTCGTCCTGCTGGGATCCGCGCTGCTGGCGGCCACGTCCGCCGTGGCCGGCTGCGGCGGGGGCTCCGGCTCCGGCGGCGGCGCGGCGTTCGACCCGAAGACCTGCCAGGGCGGCACGCTGACCGTGCTGAACCAGGGCGGGCTCGGCAAGTTCGACCCGGCGACGCTCTACACCTCCGGCGGCGGCGCACTCCCGTCGCTGGTCTACCGGACGCTCACCACGCGCAAGCGCGTCCCCGGCCAGGACGGCACCAAGCCCGTCCCGGACCTGGCCACCGACCTCGGTACGCCCAGCGACAACGCCAAGACCTGGAAGTACACGCTGCGGGACGGCCTGAAGTTCGAGGACGGCACGCCCATCACGTCCAAGGACGTCAAGTACGGCATCGAGCGCTCGTTCTCGCCGGACCTGCCCGGCGGCGCGCCCTACCTGCACGACTGGCTGGTGGACGGCACCGGCTACAAGGGCCCGTACAAGGGCGGCGACCTCAAGTCGATCGAGACGCCGGACGACAAGACGATCGTCTTCAAGCTCCGCGCGCCGCACGGCGACTTCCCCTACCTCGCGACCGCCACCCAGTTCGCGCCCGTCCCGAAGGCCAAGGACACCGGCGTGAAGTACCAGAACGCGCCCGTCTCCAGCGGCCCGTACAGGGTCGCGAAGTACGAGGTCGGCAAGAAGCTGGTGCTCGTCCGGAACCCGTCCTGGTCGCGCGCGGTGGACGGCCAGCGGCTCGCCTGCCCGGACCGGATCGAGGTGACCGCCGGGCTGGACGCGACGGTGATCAACCAGCGGCTGTCCAGCGGGTCCGGCGCGGACGCGAAGGCGATCACCACCGACACCTCCGTCGGACCCGAGCAGCTCGCCCGCGTCGGCGGCGACCCGAACCTCGCCAAGCGCGTCGCGCGCGGCGTGTTCGGCGAGACCAAGTACCTCGCGTTCGACACCACCAAGAAGCCGTTCAACGACGTCCGCGTCCGGCAGGCCGTCGCGTACGCGATCAACCGGCAGTCGGTGATCAACGCGATCGGCGGCAGCGAGCTGGCGTCCCCGGCGACCACGTTCCTGCCGGACGGCAAGGCGTTCGGGCAGCAGCCGTACGACTACTTCCCCGCGGGCCAGTCCGGCGACCCGGCCAAGGCCAAGGCGCTGCTCGCTCAGGCCGGATACGGCAGCGGCCTCACCGTCGACCTCGCCTACCCGAACGTCGACACCGACGGCATCGGCCCGAAGGTCGCGCCCGCCGTCCAGGACGCGCTGAAGCAGGCCGGGATCACCGTGAAGCCGAAGCCGTTCAGCGACGACGACTACCGCAACGTCACCGGCAAGCCGTCCACGCAGCCCGCGCTCAGCCTCCAGACCTGGGGCACCGACTGGCCCGCCGGCGGGCCGTTCCTCATCCCGATCTTCGATGGCCGGCAGATCATCACCAGCGGCGGCAACTTCAACCTCGCGCAGCTGAACGACCCGGCGGTGAACAAGGAGATCGACCGGATCAACACGATCACCGACGCCGCGCAGGCCGCGCCCGCCTGGGGTGCGCTGGACGCGACGATCGGCAAGCAGGCTCTGGTCGTCCCGCTGTACCACCCGAAGACCGTCGCGCTGTTCGGCAAGGACGTGAAGAACGCCTACGTGGACGAGTGGCGCGGCTGGTACGACATCGCGTCCGTCTCGGTGAAGTGACGGCCGCGCCGTGACCCTGTTCGACAGCGAGCTTGCCGCTGGCGCGGACCCGGTACTCGCCCCCGGCGAGGAGCCGGTACCCGCCGCCGGGACGGACCCGGTTCCGTCCCGGCGCGGCGGGGCCTGGCGGCGGCTCCGCGCCGACCGCTCCGCCCTCGCCGCGCTCGTCCTGGTCGGCCTGCTGGTCCTGGTCGCGCTCGCCGCGCCGCTGCTCACCGCGCTGGAGGGCCAGGACGCGACGACCTTCCACAGCCAGCTGCTCGACTCGGCGCGCGGCGGCGTCCCGCACGGCGCGTTCGGCGGGATCGGCGCGGACCACTGGCTCGGCGTCGAGCCGGGCACCGGCCGGGACGTGTTCGCCCGGATCGTCTACGGCGCCCGCGTCTCGCTCGGCGTCGCGCTCGCCGCGACCGCCCTGGAGCTGGTCGTCGGCATCGCGATCGGCCTCGCCGCCGGGCTCGGCGGCCCCCGGGTGGACGCGGTCGCCGGACGCGTGATCGAGATCGCGATCGCGTTCCCGTCGCTGCTGCTGGCCCTCGCGCTGCTGGCGATCGTCCCGCAGTCGGTGCCCCGGCCCGTCCTGGTCGCGCTGGCGATCACGGCCGTGAACTGGGGCAACGTCGCCCGCGTCACCCGCGCGCAGGCGATGTCCCTGCGCACCCGCGATTACGTGGACGCCGCGCGCCTGGCGGGTGTCGGGCCCGTCCGGATCGCGCTGCGCGAGATCCTGCCCGGCCTGACCACGCCGCTCATGGTGCTCGCCGCGCTCAAGGTGCCGAGCAACATCGTCAGCGAGGCGGGCCTGTCGTTCCTCGGCGCCGGCGTCCGGCCGCCGACGCCGTCCTGGGGGCAGATGCTCTCCACCTCGACCACCTGGTTCCAGACCGACCCGGCCTACGTGATCGTCCCCGGCGGGCTGCTGCTGGTGACCCTGCTGGCCTTCTCCCTGTTCGCCGACGGCGTCCGCCGCGCCCTGGACCCCCGGAGCACCCGCGTATGAGCACCACGTTGAGAAGGACGGGCGCGTGATCTGGTTCCTGGTGCGGCGCCTGCTCGCGACGGTCGCGGTGCTGCTGGTGATGTCGGCGATCGTCTACGGCCTGTTCTACCTGATGCCCGGCGACCCGGCCGTGCTCGCGTGCGGCAAGCGCTGCGGGCCGGACCAGCTCGTCGTCACCCGGCACAAGCTCGGCCTCGACCAGGCGGTCTACCTCCAGTACTGGCACTTCCTGCAAGGTGTCGTGGTCGGCCGCGACTACTCGTCCGGACCGGACGTGAACCATTGCGCCGCGCCCTGCCTCGGCTACTCGTTCCAGTCCGACCAGCCCGTGACGAACCTGCTGCTGGACCGGCTGCCGGTGTCGGCGTCGCTGACGCTCGGCGCGCTCGTCCTGGCGCTGGTGCTCGGCGTCGGCGCGGGACTGCTGTCGGCGCTGCGGCGCGGGACGTTCGTGGAGCGCCTGCTCACCGGCGTGACGCTGCTCGGGTTCTCGACGCCGGTGTTCCTGATCGGGCTGATCCTGCTGCTGGTGTTCTGCGCCTGGCTGAAGGTGCTGCCGTTCCCCAGCTACGTGCCGCTGACCGAGAACCCGGCGGAATGGGCGCGCAACCTCGTCCTGCCGTGGTGCGCGCTGGCGCTCATCGAGGCGGCGCTGTTCGCCCGCGTCGCCCGCGCGGGCACGCTGGAGACGCTCGCCGAGGACCACATCCGGACGTTCCGCGCGTACGGCGTGCCCGAGCGGCAGGTCGTCCGGCGGCACGCGCTGCGCGGCGCGCTCGCCCCGGTCGCGACCATCACCGCCGTGGAGCTCGCCACGATCATCGTGTCGGCGATGCTCACCGAGAGCATGTTCGGCCTGCCCGGCATCGGCAAGCTCGCCGTCGAGGCCTCGACCAGCGTCGACCTGCCCGTCATCACCGGCGTCACGCTGCTCGCCGGGACCGCCGTCGTGCTCGCCAACGCCGTCGCGGACCTGCTGCACGCCGCCATCGACCCGAGAGTGAAGCTCGCATGACCCCGGTGAGCGAAGCCCCCATGACCCCGGTGGGCGAAGCTGCCACGGCCCCCGTCCTCTCCGTCCGCGACCTGCGGGTGCGGTTCGGCGACCGCGAGGCGGTCGGCGGCGTCTCCTTCGACCTCGAACCCGGCCGCGCGCTCGGCGTGGTCGGCGAGTCGGGGTCCGGCAAGAGCAGCCTCGCGCTCGCCCTGTCCCGCCTGCACACCGGCGCGGACGTCACCGGCGAGGTCCGGGTGGACGGCACGGACGTGCTCGCCGCGTCCGACGCCGAGCTGCGGCGGCTGCGCGGCGGCCGGATCGCCATGGTCTTCCAGGACCCGCTGTCCTCGCTCGACCCCTACCTGCGCGTCGGCGACCAGATCGCCGAGGTCTACCGCGTGCACACCGGCGCGACCCGCCGCGCCGCCGCCGCCAAGGCCGTCGAGGTACTGGACCGCGTCGGCATCCCGGACGCGTCGCGCCGCGCCCGCGCCCATCCGCACGAGTTCTCCGGCGGCATGGTCCAGCGCGCGCTGATCGCGATGGCGCTGGCCCTCGAACCGCGCGTGCTCGTCGCGGACGAGCCGACCACCGCCCTCGACGTGACCGTCCAGGCCCGGCTGCTCACCCTGCTGGACGAGCTGCGCGAGGAGACCGGCATGGCGCTGCTGCTGGTCAGCCACGACTTCGGCGTGGTCGCCGAGACCGCCGACGACATCCTGGTCATGCGCGCCGGGAAGACCGTCGAGCACGGCCCGGTCGAGACCGTCCTGCGCACGCCGTCCGCCGCCTACACGCGGGAGCTGCTCGAAGCCGTCCCACGCCTGGACACCCCGCGCCCGGCCGTGGTGACGTCGCGGACGCCGCCGCCCGAACAGGCGGACAGTCCCCAGGAATCGCTGCTGCGCATCAGCGGGCTACGCCGGGAGTTCCGGCTCGGACCGCCATTGCGGCGGCGCGTGGTTCCGGCCGTGGACGGCGTGTCTCTGGAGGTCGCTCCCGGCGAGGTGCTCGGCGTCGTGGGGGAGAGCGGCAGCGGCAAGACGACCCTCGCGCGGCTGATCGTCCGGCTGCTCGCGCCGTCCGCCGGGACGATCGAGTTCGCCGGACGCGACGTCACCCGGCTCCCCGCCCGCGAGCTGCGCCCCCTGCGCCGCGACCTGCAGATGGTGTTCCAGGACCCGCTGGCCTCGCTCAACCCGCGCCGCACGGTCGGCGACAGCATCGCCGACCCGCTGCGCGTCCTCGGCGAGCCCGACGCCGAGCGCCGCGCCCGCGACCTGATGGACCGCGTCGGACTCGACCCGGACCGCTACGGCGCCTACCCGCACGAATTCTCCGGCGGGCAGCGCCAGCGCGTCGGCATCGCCCGCGCGCTCGCGCCGGACCCGCGCCTGCTGGTCTGCGACGAGCCCGTGACGTCCCTGGACGTCTCGACGCAGGCGCAGATCCTCGCGCTGCTCGCCGAGCTGCGCGCCGAACGCGACCTCGCGCTGCTGTTCGTATCGCACGACCTCGCCGTGGTCCGGCAGGTCAGCGACCGCGTCGCGGTCATGCGCGCCGGACGCGTCGTCACCCTCGGCGACGTCGACACCGTCTACGACCAGCCCGAGGACCCCTACACCCGGGCCCTCCTGGCCGCCGTCCCGAAGCTGGCCGCCCTCACGCCCGCGACCTGACGGTCAGGCCTCGCCGCGGGACATCCGGATCAGGCGGTCGAGGACCTTGCCGCCGCTCACCCGCAGCCCGTCGTGCTCCCACTTGTTGGTCACCCAGGCCCGTGCGTTGGGGACGGCGCCGATCGTCTCCATGGACAGGCCGAAATCGACGTACATGTCGTCGTGGTAGACGGCGGCGGACACCGGGACCTCGTTGCCGCGCAGCCGGGCCGGGTCGTACAGGGCGGGCCAGTCGGCGCGCTCGGCGAGCAGGTCGGCGGCCTCGCGGAGCGGGGCGAGGGACGGGTCGTCCGCGACCATCCAGGGATAGATCATCTCGCCGGTGAACAGCAGCGGCCCGGGGCCGTCCGGGTCCGGGGCGAACTCGGGGAACTCGGCGCGGAGGCGCTGCGCCGCCCAGCGGGTCGACTGCCCGCCCTGCGCGTAGAGCGGCTCGTGCAGGACGATGTGGATCGGCGCGTCGGTGTGGCTCAGGTGCGTCCCGACCTCCTCCAGGAAGACCGGCGACAGCTCGGGCCCGCCGTCGGCGAAGGCGAGTTCGAGCAGGTAGTGCAGGCGGTCCGCGCCGGTCCCGGTGCCGAGCATCAGGCCGAGCGACTGGAAGCCCTCGACCGTGAGGCGGCGCCCGTTCGGCAGCCGCTCGTCGTGCCCCGCGAGGCGGCGCGCGATGTCGCGGACGAGGTCCACGTCGTCCGGGTAGCGCTCGTAGAAGGCGGCGTTCTTGGCGGCGACGCGCGGGTACGTCCGCCGGTAGACGTCCTCGGCGGTGGCGGTCAGGCCGGGCGTCCCGCCCGTGACCAGCGCCTCCCGGACGCCCTCCGCCGCGAACGACAGGTAGGTGTGCGCGCAGAACCCGCCGAAGCTCTGCCCGAGGACCGTCCACGGGACGTCGCCGAGCAGCTCGCGCCGGACCAGCTCGGCATCCAGCACGATCGAGTCGGCGCGGAACCGGGCCAGGTAGCGGGCCTGCTCCTCCGGCTTGCCGAGCGCCGCGACCCGCCGCGCCGTCACCGGCGTGGACAGCCCGGTGCCGCGCTGGTCCAGCAGCAGGACGCGGTAGTCCTCCAGCGCCCGGTCGAGCCAGCCCTCCCGGCCGGCGAACCGCGGCCCGCCGTACCCCGGCCCGCCCTGAAGGAACAGCAGCCACGGCAGGTCGCCGCGACCGGCGTGCGCGGTCGCGACGACCTCGCGGGCGAACACCTCGATCCGCGGCCCGTCCGGGGCGTCGTGATCGAGCGGGACGAGGAAGCGGTGGCCGGTGACGACGGTCCCGGTCTGGCGGAACGAACGCATATCCCCGACCCTAAAGCCCCGGCGCCGCGGGCCGGAGGTCAGCGGCCCGCGGGGACGATCTTTTCGGCTTGGGAACGGGCCTCGGAGAGGACGCCCGCGATGTCGGTGCCGGGACGCTGGGAGAAGATCACCTGGTCGATGCCCGCCTCGGCGAGGCGTCCGGCCGTGTCGAGGGCCTGGGCCGGGGACGCGTCGTCCGGGAGCAGGGTCAGGGACGTCTTCTCGATCTCGGCGTAGTCCCGGCCCTCGCGCTCGCAGTGCTCGCGCAGCACGTCCAGCTTATGCGGGAGTTGGTCGCCGTCGAAGATGTTGCAGGCGTCGGCGTACTTCGCGACGAACCGCAGCGTCTTCTTCTCGCCCATGCCGCCGACCAGGATCGGCGGGTGCGGGCGCCGCACCGACTGCGGCGAGTTCAGCGGGCGCTCCGCGGTGACCTTCGCGCCGTGGAACGGCGCGTCGTCGCCCTTCCACATCTGGTGGGCGAGCCGGAGCGTGTCCTCCAGCAGCTCGAACCGCTCGGCCGTCGGCGGGAAGTACAGGCCGAGGCCGCGCGACTCCTCGTCGTTCCACGCCGCGCCGACACCGAGCCAGGCGCGCCCGCCGGACAGCACGTCCAGCGTGGTGACGGTCTTGACCAGCAGGCCGGGGGACCGGTAGCTCACCCCGGTCACCATCGTGCCGAGCGTGATGCGCTCGGTGAGCGCCGCCGCGTAGGCGAGCGCCGAGTAGCCCTCCAGCATGGGGTCCTCGGCGGGGCCGACCGACTGGATCTGGAAGAAGTGGTCCATCACCCACAGCGAGTCGAGCCCGCCCTGGTCGGCGTCGCGGGCGATCCGGGCGAACTCCGGCGCGATCCGCTCGGGGCCGCCGGGGAAGGTGAAGCTGGGTACCTGAAGTCCGATGCGCATGGTTCCGAGTCTCGGACCTGGAGCGCACTCCAGGTCAAGGGCCCCTGTTGACCTGGAGCGGACTCCAGGTGAAATCCTGACCCGGTGAGTTCCTACTCCCCGGCCGAGACCGCCGAGAAGAGCGGTTTCAGCATCGACACGCTCCGGTACTACGAGAAGATCGGCCTGCTGGGCGGGATCGCGCGCAACGCGTCCGGACGGCGGGTGTTCAGCGACGACGACCTCAGCTGGCTCGGCATGCTGCGCTGCCTGCGCGAGACCGGCATGCCCATCGCCGAGATGCTCCGCTACTCCGAGCTGGCCCGCGGCGGCCAGGAGACCTTCGCCGAGCGCCTCGAACTCCTCCAGGACCACGACCGCCGCGTCGAGGCGCAGATCCGGCTGCTCCGCGCCCAGCAGAAGAAGATCAAATGGAAGATCTCCTTCTACAGCGGCAAGGGCGTCCCCGAAGACGACTAGCGTCGCCGGTCGGACGCCGGTTCGGGATCAGGCCGGGCGCCAGTGCGGGTCGCGGCCGAGCATGCGGAGGAGGCGCTCGCGCAGGTCGGGGCCGTCCGCGGGAAGGGACGGGCCGAAGCTCTCGCCCGGACGGCGCGACTCCGGATCGTCCGGGACGATCTGGGCGACCTTCAGCGACGCCTCGACCAGGTCCGCGTCCGGCTCCCAGGGGAGGCCGAGCGTGGCCGCGACGTCCCAGGCGTGCACGACCAGGTCGACCACGTGGAACGTGATCGCCAGAGCGCCGGGGAACGCGCCGCCGTCGCGCACCTCCGGCAGGGCGAACTCGCGGGTCAGGACGCCGTCGTCCGCGAACGCCTCCGTGACCAGCCGACCGGACGCGACGACCGCCGCGTGCGGGTCGTCGCCGAGCGAGCCGCCCCGCCACTCCGCGAGGGTGCCGCCCTCGCCGCGCGCCGCCGCCGCGAAGCCGATGTCCTGGCTGACCTGGTGCCGCAGCAGGCCGTACAGCGTCCAGTCCGGGCAGGGCGTCGGGCGGGCGAGATCGGCGGGCCCGATCTTGGCGGTCAGGGAGGCGAAGAAGTCGAGCGCCCGGCGGTCCAGGTCGCGGAAATCCGAGGTGAGCAGGTCGGTCAGCACGTCCATGCGTCCACCGTAGGGACCCTCAAAGGCCCACGTACAGAGCCAATATCGACCTGCCTTACTAGGCCAATCTAGACTGCGCGGCGTGGAGCTGCACATCACCCTGGACGACCGCCGCGACCTCACCGGAAGCCTGTACCGGCAGCTCAGGGACGCCGTCCTGGACGGGCGGCTGCGCGCGGGTGAGGCGCTGCCGCCGACCCGCGAGCTGGCCCGCCGCCTCGCCGTGTCGCGCGGCACCGTCTCGGTCGTCTACGAGCGGCTCGCCGCCGAGGGCTACCTGGAGGCGCGCGTCGGCGCGGGCACGTTCGTCCGCGAGTCGGCCGTCCCGACGCCGGCGCGCCGCCCGTCCGCCGCGTCGCCGCTCCGCCCGCGCGAGGTCTGGACGGGCCTGCGCGCCTGGCCCGACCGGCTCCGGGACGTCCCGTACGACCTGCGCGCCGGCCTCCCCGACACGCGGCTGTTCCCCTACGAGTCGTGGCGGCGGCTGGTCGCGGGCGAGCTGCGTCCCAAGATCTACGACATCGGCGACCCGGCCGGGCTGCCCGTGCTGCGCGAGGCGATCGCGCGGCATGCGGGAGTGTCGCGGTCGGTCCGGGCGAGCGCGTCCGACGTGGTCGTGACGTCCGGCATCCAGCAGGCGCTCGACCTGATCGGGCGCGTGCTGCTCGAACCGGGCGACGTCGTCGCCGTCGAGGACCCCGGCTACCCGCCCGCCGCGACGCTGTTCCGCTCGCAGGGCCTGCGCGTGACCGGCGTCCCCGTGGACGCCGAGGGCCTGCGCGTGGACGCCCTCCCGCCCGACGCCCGCGCCGTCTACCTCACCCCGTCCCACCAGTTCCCGATGGGCATGCCGATGTCGCTGCCGCGCCGCCGCGCCCTGCTCGACTGGGCCCGCCGCCGCGACGTCGTCGTCATCGAGGACGACTACGACACCGAGTTCCGCTACGGCGGCCGCCCGGTCGAGCCGCTCCAGTCCCTGGACGAGGACGGGCGCGTCCTCTACCTCGGCACCTTCTCCAAGCTGATGCGCCCGGTGCTGCGGCTCGGCTACCTGGTCGCGCCGCCCGCCCTGCACGAGGCGCTCCGGATGGCCCGGCACGTCACGTCCTGGCACGGCGACCCGCCCGTCCAGGCCGCCCTGGCGCGCTTCATCGACGAGGGGCTCCTCGCCCGCCACATCCGCCGGTCCCGCCGCGTCTACGAGGAGCGCCACGAGCACATCGCCGCGGCCCTCGCCGCCGACTTCGCCGACCGCCTCACCCCCATCCCGTCCGCGGCCGGTCTCCACCTGAGCGCGACGCTATCCGGCCCCTCCGACATCCGGACCGTCCGCGCCGCCGAGGCCGAAGGCGTGGCGCTCTTCCCGCTCTCCGACTTCGCCGTCACCGAGCCCCCGGTGAACGGCCTGGTCTTCGGCTACGGCGCCATCACCCTGGACGACCTCCCCGAAGCCCTTCACCGCCTCCGCCACGTCCTGACCTGACCCCGCTTCAGGCGAGGCCGTGGTCGTGCGCGAAGCCGACGGCCTGGATCCGGTCGCGCAGCTCCAGCTTCGCCAGGACGCGCCTGACGTGCGCCTTCGTCGTCACCTCGCCAATGTGCAGGCGCGCCGAGATCTCCGCGTTCGACAGGCCGCGCGCGACCAGGCCCAGCACCTCGCTCTCGCGCGCGGTGAGCCGGCCCAGCCTGCGCTGCACGGCTTGCGGAGGCGGCGCGGGGGAGACACGCGCGAATTCGGCCAGCAGGCGCCGCGTCACCGACGGCCCGAGCAGCCCCTCGCCCGCCGCGACCGTCCGGACGCCCTCGATGAGCGTCTCCGGCTCCGTCCGCTTCAGCAGGAACGCGCTTGCGCCCGCGCGCACCGCCGCGAACACGTACTCGTCCAGCTCGAACGTCGTCAGCACCAGCACCCGCGGCGGGTCCTCGGCGGCTGTGATCCGCGCCGTCGCGGCCACGCCGTCCAGCACCGGCATGCGGACGTCCATGAGCACCACGTCCGGACGCAGCTCCCGAGCCATCAGCACCGCCCGCGCCCCGTCGGCGCCCTCGCCGACGACCGTGATGTCCGGCTGGGTGCCGAGCATCATCCGCAGGCCGCCGCGCATCAGCTCCTCGTCGTCCGCCAGCAGGACCCTGATCACGCCGCCTCCGGGAAGCGCGCCGCCACGCGCCAGCCACCGGACGGCCCGGGACCCGCCTCGCAGGTGCCGCCGAGCCGGGCGGCCCGGTCGCGCATCCCGTCCAGGCCGCGCCCCGACCCGGCGGCCGTCGCCGTTACGCCGTCGTCCACCACGACCACTTCCATCCCGTCCCCGTAGGACAGCTCCACGCGCACGCACGAGGCGGACGCATGCCGGACGACATTGGTCAGCGCCTCCTGGACGATCCGGCGCACCGCCCAGGCGACCGCCTGGCCCGCGTCGTCCACCGGCCCGTTCGTGACCAGTTCCGAGCGCAGCCCTCCGGGCAGGCCGCCGAGCAGCCGGCACACGACCTCCGACAGCGGGGGCGGATCGTCGTCCAGGAGCCCAAGAACGCGGTCCATGTCGGCGAGCGCCTCCCGGCCGACCGCTCGACCTGGCGCAGCGCGTCCCGCACCTCGGCGCGCTCGCCGCCCAGCGCGAGCCGGGCCGCGCCCGCCTGCGTCACCATCACCGTCACGGCATGTCCAACGGCGTCGTGCAGTTCGCGCGCCATCCGCGCCCGCTCCTCGGCCAGCGTGCTGCGCCGGACGGCCGCCGCCCGCTCCTCCTCGCGCAGGCGCATGACCCGCGTCGTGTCCCCGACGAACCAGCAAGCTCCATGCAATACCGCCCCGAGCACCAGCGCAGGGAAGCTCACAGAAGCGAGCGCCGCCAGCACCGCCGCTACGGGCAATGCCGCGATCTCCACCGCGCGCGCACGAGGACGACTCTGCGCGACCGTCGCCAGCGCCAAGGCGGACGCCGCCGACAGGTTCGTCAGCGGATGCCCTGCCACAGCCACCGAGACCGTCGCGCCCGCCGCCGCCCATAACGCGATGACCGGAGCGAACCGGCGCCCGGCGAACGCCGCGAACCACACCACGGCCGCCACGCGCACCACCACCGGCCCGTGGAACACCGAGGCCGTGGCGTCGGACGGCCCGATCGCGATCGTCGCTGACGCGTACCCGACGAACGCGTCCACCCCGACCCACCGCCACCGCCGATCAACCTCGCGATCAGCGCCCCCACCGCCCCAGGCTCACGCCCGCAGCGTACGGAAGGCGGTGCGGACCGGTCATCGTGCCGGGGGAGGGGGCTTTGTCCCCCACGGGGGGACGAGGCCGGGCCGCGCTGGGGGACGACCGTCGCGGGCAGCGCTTCGTAGCGTCCGGGACATGACGGAGAAACATGAAATCCGCTGGTGGCGCCAGGCCCTCGGCTTCGTCCTGATCTTCTCCGGGATGCGAACCCTTGCTCAGAGAGAGGAGAATGTCAGAGGGTAGTCGTAGCGTCACAGACATGTATTCGGAAGCGACCTCCTCTCGCCGCTCCTGGCCAGGTTCCTCCGAGGAACTCCTGACCGGCGGCTGGGCAGGAGCCACCAAGATCCTTACGAAAGCGGGATGCCGGGCTATTCGCGAGCTGTGCGACGGGAAGCAGCACCAGGTACTGGGCCGGGACGCCTGCTGGCACGATGTGACCTTCGCGCCTTGCGGAGCCGGGCCGGTTCTCAGCGTGGTCGTCGGGCGAAATCGGCAGACCAAGATCTTGCAGGCTGCTCCCGGGCAGTCATGGCTCCTGAGAACGGGCCCGTCGCGCAAGCAAAGGGCCCTGGTCCCGACCGGTCACCTGAAAGAGGGGGACAGGCTCGCGGTCGTCTTCCCCCGCAACGGTGTCCGGCAGACGACTCCTTCACCTTTCGGGATCGCCCACGGCATCACGTTCGGTGACGGCACGCTCAACGGCACCGGAAGCATGGCGCAGCTGGACCCGGCGAAAGACCGGCCTCTGCTCAAGTGGTTCTCGAACAGCGTCGTGACCGAGACCAGGGCTCCGCATCAGCTGCTGGTGCACCACCTGCCACGGTTCTTCAAATCGCTCCCGCCCATGCAGGAGTCCGTCCCCTATCTGTACGGGTGGTTGGCCGGATACCTCGCGGCGGACGGTCATGTGGCGAAGGACGGGACGGTGATGCTCAACTGCGCCAAGCGGGAGATCCTGGAGTACGTCAGGACGGTCAGCACGCGGCTCGGCATCGGGACCTATGGGATCACCGAGCAGGTGCGGGAAGGCTTCCCTGGCCGCCTACCGAGCTCGATCTTCAGGGTCCACTTCGTCACGGAAGATCTTTCCCCAGCGTTCTTCCTGCTTGAGGAGCACCGCCGGCGATTCGAGGTGTCCAGCAAGGCGTTCAGCCGTAAGGGCTGGGTCGTCCGAGATGTCCGTGGGCCCGTCGATGGTCGCAAGGACCTCTTCAGTATCAGCCCCGAGGGACATGGCGAATGGGCTCTGGAAGACAACATCCTCGTTGCCCGTCTACCGAAGTGACAAGATCGGCCATGCGTTGCTAGGCGTTCCCCCTCCGAGGGAGCGAGGTGTTCGACAGGAGTTTCGGCTGCTGGTCGGGTGGCAGCGGGCAGCTGGGCGCAGGCTCTGAGGCTCCTGCCTTGTGGGCGGCTGCTCCATGGCGGGGGCGGCCAGGGGTGGGCGAGGTCGGGCAAGCGGCGCGGAATGTCCGGGCGCGCGCCTAGACTCGTTCGCTGTGGCAGGCCGGATTCGCAATGAGGACATAGCGCTCGTACGGGAGCGATCGTCGATCGACGCCGTGATCGGCGAGTACCTCCAGCTGCGGAGCGCGGGCGGGGGCAACCTCAAGGGCCTTTGCCCGTTCCACGATGAGAAGTCGCCCTCGTTCAACGTCACCCCGGCTCGTGGCCTCTGGTATTGCTTCGGCTGCGGGGCCGGCGGGGACGTCATCAAGTTCGTCCAGGAGATGGACCACCTCGGCTTCACCGAGGCCGTCGAGCGGCTGGCCGCCAAGGCGGGCATCCAGCTCCGGTACGAGGAGGGCGGCGCGTTCGAGCCCCGCCGCGACCAGGGGCAGCGCGCGCGGCTGGTCGAGGCGCACAGGGCGGCGGCCGAGTTCTTCGCCGAGAACCTGCGCGCGCCCGAGGGCATGATCGGGCGGCAGTTCCTGTCCGGGCGCGGCTTCGAGGCGGCCGACGCCGAGCGGTTCGGGGTCGGGTTCGCGCCGCGCGAGTGGGAGGGCCTCGTCCGCCACCTGCGGGGACGCGGGTTCGCCGATGCCGAGCTGATCGCCGGCGGGCTGGCCAAGGAGGGCCGCCGCGGCCCGATGGACCGGTTCCGCGGCCGCCTGATGTGGCCGATCCGCGACCTGTCGGGCGATGTCGTCGGGTTCGGCGCGCGCAAGCTCTACGAGGACGACGACGGCCCGAAGTACCTGAACACCCCCGAGACGCCGATCTTCCACAAGTCGAACGTCCTGTACGGGGCCGACCTGGCGAAGAAGGAGATCGCGCGGTCCCGGCAGGCGGTCGTCGTCGAGGGCTACACCGACGTGATGGCCTGCCACCTGTCCGGCGTGCCCACGGCCGTCGCGACCTGCGGGACGTCCTTCGGGGACGAGCACATCAAGATCCTCCGCCGGCTGCTGATGGACCAGGACGAGTTCCGCGGCGAGGTGATCTTCACCTTCGACGGCGACGCGGCCGGGCAGAAGGCCGCGCTGCGCGCGTTCGAGGGCGAGCAGAAGTTCGTCACGCAGACCTTCGTGGCCGTCCAGCCGGACGGCCTGGACCCCTGCGACCTGCGCGTCCGCCATGGCGAGGCGGCCGTGCGCGACCTGGTGGCCTCGCGCACGCCGCTGTTCGAGTTCGTCGTGCGGTCGCGGATCGGCGAGCACAACCTGAACACGGCCGAGGGGCGGCTCGCCGCGCTCGACGCGGCCGCGCCGGTCGTCGCGCGCATCAAGGACCGGGCGCTCCGGCAGATGTACGCGGTCAGCCTCGACCGGTGGCTCGGCATCATGGACGAGCGTTTCGTGCTCCAGCGCGTCCGCGACCTGTCCCAGCGCGAGCAGGCCCGCCGCAACGGCCAGGGCCGTCCGGGGCAGGGCGGCGGCAACGGCCAGCGCGGCGGCGCGAACGGCAACGGGAACGGCGCGGGCGGCCGGAACGGCGGCGGTTACGGCGGCGGTCAGGGCTTCAACGGAGGCGGCGCGTCGGCCGGGTCGTCCGGCGGTTACGGGACGTCCGGGCAGGGCCAGGGGCAGGACGAGGCGGGCGCGGATTCGGGCCGGTCCGAAATGCCGACCTACGACCCGCACGACCCCGGCGTCCTGCTGGAGCGGGAGCTGTTGAAGCTGGTAGTGCAGCGTCCGGCGGTGGTCGGGCCGGGGTTCGACGTGGTTCCGGGCGAGGCGTTTCTGGTGCCCCAGTTCGCGACGGTCCGGGGTGTCGTGGGGGCGGTCGGCGGGGTCGCGTCGGCGGCGGATCCGGCCGAGTGGATCTCCCGGCTGCTGGAGCAGGCGGCGAACACGCAGGTCAGAGACCTGATCACCATGCTCGGAGTCGAGCCGACACAGTCCGCGTCCGAATCGGATGACCGTTATGCCGCCGCACTGCTGGCCCGAATCCAGGAACGCCTGCTCACCCGGCAGATCGCGGACGTCAAATCTAAACTCGGACGGCTGAATCCGGCCGAGCAGGCCGAGGAATACCATCGGCTCTTCGGTGATCTTGTCGCGCTTGAGCAGCAGAGACGGGTGTTGCGGGAGCGCGGGCTTGGATAGCGGTAAGTCAAGAGACCGCAAAATGGGTCCTGTGATCTAGGCCCTCCATAACGCAGACTGTCCCCGTGGGCCCTTCGGTGCTGCCAAGCGAGGCGCCATCGGTTGACCAGGTGGCGGACCTCGTCGCACGTGGCAGAGAACGCGGCGGTGTGACCGTCGATGACGTCGCTGCCGCACTCGACCGCTCGGACTTGCCGGACGACTCGTTGGAGCGGGTCGTCCGAATGCTCGCGGAACAGGGGGTCGAGGTCCTGGAGTCTCCGCAGGAGACCGAGGACGTCGCGCGAGCAGACGAGGCAGATCTCGGCAAGCGGGCGCCAACGAGCGACCTGGTGCGCATCTACCTGAGAGAGATCGGTCGCGTTCCGCTCCTCACGGCAGAAGATGAAGTAGAACTGGCGAAATCGATCGAGGCGGGTCTTTTCGCCGAGGAGAAACTGGCGCACACCGCCATCCTCTCCCCGGCGCAGAGGTGCGACCTCGAACTGCTCTCCCGGGAGGGAATCCGGGCGAAGCAACGTCTGATCGAGGCGAACCTGCGGTTGGTCGTCTCGATCGCCAAACGCTATGTGGGCCGGGGCATGCTGTTCCTCGACCTGATTCAGGAGGGAAATCTCGGACTCATCCGCGCCGTCGAGAAATTCGACTACACCAAGGGGTTCAAGTTCTCGACCTACGCCACCTGGTGGATCCGCCAGGCGATCACGAGGGCGATCGCCGACCAGGCCCGGACCATCCGGATCCCGGTGCACATGGTGGAGACGATCAACAAGCTGGTGCGCGTGCAGCGCCAGCTCCACCAGGACCTCGGCCGCGAACCGATCCCCGACGAGATCGGCCGGGAGATGGGGCTGACCGCCACCCGGGTCGTGGAGATCCAGCGGATCGCCCAGGAGCCGGTGTCGCTCCAGTCCCCGATCGGTGAGGAGGACTCCGACCTCGGCGACTTCATCGAGGACTCCGACGCCGTCGTGCCGATCGAGGCGGCCGCGTTCATCCTGCTGCAGGACCAGCTGGAGGACATCCTCGGCACCCTGTCGGAACGGGAGCAGCGCATCATCCAGCTGCGCTTCGGCCTGACCGACGGCCACCCCCGGACCTTGGAGGAGGTCGGCCGGGAGTTCGGCGTCACGCGCGAGCGCATCCGGCAGATCGAGTCCAAGACCCTGGCCAAGCTCCGCCACCCCTCCCGCGCCCAAATGCTCCGCGAATATCTCGACTAGCGCTCCTTTATCCCACCCGCCACCCCCGGGCCGCGTCCTCCCAGGAGGGCGCGGCCCGTCCGGCGTGCCCGCGCCCGCGCCTGTGCTCGTGCCTGTGCCCGCGCTCGTGCCTGTGCGCGGGCGGTCGTCGCGCGGGCACGCACCGGTGTCCGAGGACAGGTGAATCGTGGGTTGAGGTGGTGAGTTGACGCTTGTGTCGGAAGAGGGGGGTAGCGTGTCGTGCCATGCTGATCGTGACGACTGACGCGCTGGCCGGGTACGCGATTCGCGGGATGCTCGGTGAGGTGCTGGGGGTGGCCGTCCAGGCAGATCAGGCGGCGGCGCCGGGGGACGGGTCCAGCGGGACGTTCCGGATGGGTACCGGGGAGCAGGCCGCGGCGGGGTTGCTCGCCGCGCGGCGCCAGGCCGTCGAGCGGCTGGCCGACGACGCGCGCCGCAAGGGCGCGAACGCCGTGGTGGGGATGCGGCTGGACGCGGTGCCGCTCGGCCACGGGGGCGGGCACGAGGTGTGCGCGTACGGGACGGCCGTGTGGGTCGAGCCCGTCCAGAACGTCCAGAACCAGCCGCAGCAGTACCAGCAGCAGGGCGCGGTGCCGCCGTTCGGCGGGGAGCCGGCTCCGGGCGGGCCGCCGATGGCGGCGCGCAACCTCACGATCGGCCTCCGCGACCCCGGACGCTGACCCGGTTCGTTCCACCATCTCGGTCTCCGTCGGCTTATATCGGGGGAGGGGTGGTTTTGCTCACTGTCCGGGGCGCGACTTGACGGCCTCTGGTTAGGTTCAGCTAATTTAGGCAAGCCTAACCAATGACCGTCCTGGAGTCCCCATGCGTCCCACCCCCGTCCTCGCCCTCGCGGGCGCCACCGCCCTCTCGGCGTCCCTGCTCGCGGCCTGCGGCGGCGGTGACGACGGTGGCGGGAAGGACGGCGGCGGCGCGATCAAGGTGACCGCGTCCGACAGCGCCTGCGAGGTCGCCAAGAAGGAGCTGCCCGCGGGCAAGATCACCTTCCGGGTGGTCAACAAGGGCTCGCAGGCGAACGAGTTCGAGATCCTCCGCCCGGACGGCAAGATCCTCGCCGAGCGGGAGAACATCGGCCCGGGCACGGCGGTCAACTTCGTGGTGAACCTGGCCGCCGGCGACTACAAGGCGCTGTGCAGCGCGGGTCAGACCGGCAAGGGCCCGACCCAGGACATCAAGGTCACCGGCTCGGGCGGCACCGCCGGGGCGGCCGACCCGCGCCTGAACCAGGCGGTCGGCGAGTACAAGTCGTTCGTCCTCGCGCAGGTGGACGGGACGATCGCCAAGACGCAGAAGTTCGCCGACGCGGTCAAGGCGGGCGACGTGGCGAAGGCCAAGGAGCTCTACGCGCCGTCCCGGATGGGCTGGGAGACGATCGAGCCGGTCGCGGAGAAGTTCGGCGACATCGACCCGCGGGTCGACGCGCGCGAGGCCGACCTGAAGCCCGCCGAGAAGCCGAACTGGTCCGGCTGGCACCTGCTGGAGAAGGCGCTCTGGAAGGACGGCTCGGTCAAGGGCAAGGAGCAGTACGCCGACCGGCTGATGGCCGACCTGAAGAACCTCAAGGGCCAGATGGCGACGCTGACGCTCGACCCGGTCAACGACATGGCGCACGGCGCGAAGGAGCTGCTCGACGAGGTCGCCACCGGCAAGGTCACCGGTGAGGAGGAGGCGTTCAGCCACACCGACCTCTGGGACTTCAAGGGCAACGTGGACGGCGCGAAGAAGGTCTACGACCTGCTCCGTCCGGTCGTCCAGCAGAAGGACGCGCAGCTCGCCAAGGACCTCGACGACAACTTCGCCGCCGTGGAGAAGCTGCTCGACAAGTACAGGAAGGGCGACGGGTACGTCTCCTACGACACCGTCGGCCCGAACGACCGCAAGACGCTCGCCGACGCGGTGAACGCCCTCGGCGAGCCCCTGTCCAAGCTCGCGGGAGTGGTGGCCAAGTGACCAGGGCCGAAGAGGCGAAGGACGGTCGGGAGAAGGACGGCGACGAGGCGCGCGGGAGGCTCTCCCGGCGGCGGATGCTCGGCTTCGGCGGCGCGAGCCTGCTCGTCGGCGCCGCGGCCGGTGTCGGGATCGAGCGCGTCGCGTCCGCGACCGACGACGACACCAAGAACGACAGCACGTCCGCGGTGCCGTTCCACGGCCCGCACCAGGCCGGTATCGCGACGCCCGTCCAGGACCGGCTGCACTTCGCCGCGTTCGACGTCGTCACGAGCGACCGCGCCAAGCTCGTCCGGATGCTGAAGGACTGGACCGCCGCGGCCGCCGCCATGACCGCCGGGAAGCCGGTCGGCGCGGGCGCGGTCGGCGGCCCCGCGGTGTCCCCGCCGGACGACACGGGCGAGGCGCTCGGCCTGCCGCCGTCCCGGCTGACGCTGACCGTCGGCTTCGGCCCGACGCTGTTCGAGAAGGACGGCAAGGACCGGTTCGGCATCAAGTCCAAGCGCCCGGCCGCGCTGGTCGACCTGCCGCAGTTCCCCGGCGACAACCTCGACCCGAACCGCTGCGGCGGCGACATCGTCGTCCAGGCATGCGCGGACGACCCGCAGGTCGCGGTGCACGCGATCCGCAACCTGGCGCGCATCGGGTTCGGCGTCGTCGCGGTCCGCTGGTCGCAGCTCGGGTTCGGCAAGACGTCCTCCACCACCCCGGACGCGCAGACCCCGCGCAACATGTTCGGTTTCAAGGACGGCACCCGCAACGTCGCCGGCACCGAGACGACCGCGCTGGACAAGCACATCTGGGCGTCCAAGTCGGACGGTTCGGACTGGATGGCGGGCGGCACCTACCTCGTCGCGCGCCGCATCCGGATGCACATCGAGACCTGGGACCGCACGTCCCTCGGCGAGCAGCAGGACGTGATCGGCCGGGACAAGAACGAGGGCGCCCCGGCCGGGCAGCGGCGCGAGCACGACGAGGTCGACCTCGCCAAGCTGAAGCCGACCGCGCACGTCCGGCTCGCGCACCCGGACTCCAACGGCGGCACCCGGATCCTGCGCCGCGGCTACTCGTTCACCGACGGCTCGGACGGCCTCGGCCGCCTCGACGCGGGCCTGTTCTTCATCGCCTTCCAGCGGGACCCGCGCACCGGCTTCATCCGCGTCCAGAACAACCTGGCGACGGACGCGATGAACGAGTACATCCAGCACGTCGGGTCGGGCGTCTACGCCTGCCCGCCGGGCGTCCGCGAGGGCGGCTACTGGGGCGAAACCCTGTTCGCGTAAGGGGAAGGCGGAACAGGCGGGACGGGCCGTGCGAACCCGTTCCGCGCGGGAACGGATAGCATCGCGAGAGCGTCCAAGAGCGTCGTGCGGCCCGGCTCCGCCGTCGCTCGCGGCGCGTCCGCCGACTCCGAGGAAGTGGTCCGTCATGGGTGCACCGCTCACCGGTGGCGACGCCGTCCCCCTTTCCGGACCCGCTGCGTCTTCCGGACCCGCTGCGTCTTCCGGACCCGCTGCGTCCGCGCTTTCGGTCGGTTTCGGCTGGACGCCGCCGGAGGAGTCCCGCGCCGACTTCGACCTGGACGCCTCGGCCCTCATGCTGGACGGCGCCGGTGCCGTCCTGTCCGAGGACCACTTCGTCCACTTCAACAACCCGCGCAGCCCGGACGGCTCGGTCGAGCACCACGGCAAGCACGCCGGCGGCAGGCACGCCAGCGGCAAGCACGCCGGCGGCGAGACCGCCGGCGTCCATACCGAGGGCGAGACCATCGGCGTGGACCTCGCCGCCGTCCCGGAGCGCTGCGCCCGCATCGCCTTCCCCGTCTCTATCTTCGACGCGGCCAACCGCGGCCAGCACTTCGGCCAGGTCGGCGGGGTGTTCGTCCGGCTCGCGCGGCGGCCGGACGGCGCCGAGCTGGCCCGCTACGACCTGCCCGCGGGCCAGGACGGCGCGACGGCCGTCGTGATGGGCGAGCTGGACCGGCACGGCGGCGGCTGGCGGTTCCGCGCGGTGGGCCGCGGCCATCCCGGCGGCCTGCGCGAGATCGTCCTCGACCACGGCCTGGCGGCCCGATGACCCGCCCACGGCCCGGCGGCCCGATGACCCGCCCGCAGCCTGGCGGCCCGATGAACCGCACCCCCTATCGACCCTCGACACGGAAACCGGGGCCATGATCCTTCGCACCTTCGGCTGGTCCGCCGCCCTCACGGTGGTGGCCCTGCTCGTCGCGCTGGCCTACCAGGGCCCGGAAGCGCTCGCCCTGGTGGCGATCCTGGCCGTCCTGGAGATCTCGCTGTCGTTCGACAACGCCGTGGTGAACGCCAAGGTCCTCGACCGGATGGCGCCGTTCTGGCAGAAGGTCTTCCTGACCGTCGGCATCGCGATCGCGGTGTTCGGCATGCGCCTGGTGTTCCCGCTGGTCATCGTGGCGCTGACCGCGAAGCTGAGCCCGCTGCGGGCGTTCGACCTGGCGCTGTCCGAGCCGCACCGGTACGAGGCGATCATGCGGGACGCCTACCCGATGATCGCCGGGTTCGGCGGCGCGTTCCTGCTGATGCTGTTCCTGAACTGGGTGTTCGAGGACCGGGAGCTGCGCTGGCTCGGTCCGGTCGAGGCGGCGCTGGCCCGGTTCGGACGGCTCGACCAGCTGCCCGTCGTGGTCACCGGCGGCGTGCTGGCCGCGGTGTCCGGGCTGGTCGCCGACGACCCGGCCGAGGTGATGATCGCCGGGGTGCTCGGCATGATCACCTACATCCTGGTGGACGGCCTGGGTGAGATGTTCTCCGACGCCGGCATCGAGGAGACCGCGGACGAGGCCGACGCCGCCGGCGCCCCCGGCGCCCCCGCCCGCCGCGGCGGCCCGAGCAGTGCCGCGCTCGCCGTCGGCAAGGCCGGATTCTTCCTGTTCCTGTACCTGGAGGTGCTGGACGCGTCGTTCTCGTTCGACGGCGTGATCGGCGCGTTCGCGATCAGCACCGACCCGATCGTCATCGCGCTCGGCCTCGGCGTCGGCGCGATGTACATCCGGTCCCTGACGGTCTACCTCGTCCGCAAGGGCACCCTGCACGAGTACGTCTACCTGGAGCACGGCGCGCACTGGGCGATCGGCGCGCTCTCGGTGTGCATGATGATCAGCATCGGGCACGAGCTGCCCGACTGGCTGACCGGCGGCATCGGCGCGGGCCTGATCCTGGTGTCGTTCGTGTCCTCGGTCGTCCGCAACCGGCGCGAGGCCGCGGCCGAGGCCGCCGACGAGGCCGCGGATGAGGCCGGGACACCCGAGGCGGCGGCGGACGGAGCGCCCGCCGACCCCGCCTCGATGATCGACCGCTGACAGCGGTCAATCACGGACAGAGCCCTCCGGACGAAGACAAGCTACGCCCCGCAAAGGGTCGTCGGAACGCTTCCGAGCGGTCACAATCGCGGTAACCGCACCGGCCGGGAGGACATGCGACACCCATGAGCTCCCGTCTCACCGGCGACGAGACCGCGCTGTGGCAGGCCGCGGCACGGGTCCTGGACGCCAACTGGACGGGGACGGCGACGGTCCCGTCCCCGGGCCTGTACCCGCACCAGTGGAGCCTGGACTCGGCGTTCGTGGCGATGGGGCTCGCCCGGCACCGCCGCGACCGCGCCGAACGCGAGCTGCTGTCGCTGTTCCGCGGCCAGTGGGCGGACGGCCTGCTCCCGCACATGGTCTTCAACGAGACCCTCGCCCGGCACGCCTACTTCCCGGGTCCGGAGCTGTGGCACGGCGACGGCGGCCGCTCCCGCGCGCCGCGCGGCGTCCGGACGTCCGGCCTCACCCAGCCGCCGCTGCACGCGCTCGCGGCGCTCCGGCTGCACGCGTCCGCGCCGCCGTCCGACGCGATCCGCAGCCTGGACTTCCTGCGCGGGCTCTACCCGTGCCTGGCCGCCCAGCACCGCTACCTGGCCCGGGCGCGCGACCTGGCGGGCTCGGGTTTGGCCGCGATCTGCCATCCGTGGGAATCGGGCATGGACAACAGCCCTACCTGGGACCGTCCGCTAGGGGCCCTGCGCCTGCCGCCCGCCGCGTACTCGCCGTCCAGGACGCCGCGCGACCTCCCTACAGGCGAGGACTACGACCGGTACGTCCACCTGGTCGCCCTCCTGCGCGCGCACGACTACGACCCCGCCTACATGCGCGAGGACCACCCGTTCGCCGTAGAGGACCCGCTGTTCAACGCCGTCTACTTGGCGTCCGAACATGCGCTGGCCGAAATCGCGGCGCTCCTGGGCGCGGACACGCGTCCCCACCTGGACCGGGCGGCCCGCATCCACACCGCCCTCCTGGAACGGCTCTGGGACACCGAGCAGGGCTGCTTCCGAGCCCGCGACCTCCGGGACGACCGGCTCCTCCCGGTCGTCACGGTCGCCGCGTTCGTCCCGCTCCTCGACCCGGACCTGCCGTCCGCGGCCGTCCGCCAGACCGTCGACCTGCTGCTGTCCGCCCGCTTCGCCGGTGCCGCCGGGTACCCCGTGCCGACCTGCGACATCCAGGCGCCCGCGTTCGACCGCGGCGGCTACTGGCGCGGCCCCACCTGGATCAACACCAACTGGCTGCTGTGGCACGGCGCCCTCGGCCACGGCCTCACCGTCGTCGCCGACCTGCTGTACGGGTCCACGCTCCGGCTCGTCCGGCAGTCCGGCTTCCGCGAGTACTTCGACCCGTTCGACGGCACAGGCCGCGGCAGCCACGACTACAGCTGGTCCGCCGGTCTCGTCCTGGACCTGCTGGCGGCCAGGAGGGCCCCGCGGGCCGCGTGAGACTACCCTGGGGATCATGCGCCTCCCCAGGTCGACCCGAGCCCTCCCCGCGGACGTCCGCGCCGCGCTGGACCTGCCGCGCGGCGACCGCGTCCTCGCCACCGCCCCCACCCGCGGCGGCTCGCACGTCGTCGCGACGGCCCGGGCGCTCTACGTCCCGACCGGGGACGGCCTGGCCCGCGTCCCCTGGGAGCAGGTCGACCAGGCGTCCTGGAAGGACGGCTGGCTGCACGTCCAGGAGACCCTCGGCGGGCCGGAGCACCACGTCCGGCTGACCGACGCCGGCTCGGTGCCCGAGACCGTCCGCGAGCGCGTCACCTCCACGGTCGCCGTCTCGCACCATGCCGAGCTGCCCGGCGGCGGAGGCGTCCGCATCGCGGGCCGGCGCCCGCCCGGCGGCGGCGAGGTCCGCTGGACCTTCGTCTTCGACCCCGGCCTCGACCCCGCCGACCCCGGCCTGCGCGCCCAGGCCGAGCAGGTCCTCGAAGACCTCCGCCGCTCGACCGGCCTCTAGAAGTCCTCGGCCTCCCGGCCCGCCTCCATCCCGGGCCCGACCCAGGCGCTGGACGTCTCGCCGCCCTGCCCGCCCGACACCCCGGACCGTCCGCCCTGGGTGCTGACCGGCCGCGACTCGGTCCGGCTCATCCCGCCGGCGCGCCCGACGCCGCCGTGCCGCGGCGACGAGGCGCCGCCGTCCGAGGACCCGGCGAACCGCGCCAGCGGCCCGCCGCGCTCGCGGGCCGCCCCGGCCACCCGCTCCCGCGCGTCCGAGGCCCGTTCCCGCACCGCCTCCGCGGCCCCCTGCACCGCAGGGCTCTCGGCCATCCGCTGCGAGGCCTTCCTGATCTGGTCGTACCGCTCGCGCCCGGCCCTCGTGCCCAGCACGTACCCCACCGCGACCCCGACCGCGAACGTCACCCGGTACTTCATCCCACCCCCACAGGACTGCACGAACCGTGACCCACCCATACCCGCCCGCGTACGCCTCACCCGCGCCCCGGTTCAGATGCGCGAACCACTCCCCGGATGCGCTAATGTATTCCTGTCGCCAGGGGGCGAAACCCCCGGAGACCAGGGACAATCCCGCGTAGCTCAATCGGCAGAGCAGCCGGCTGTTAACCGGCAGGTTAGTGGTTCGAGTCCACTCGCGGGAGCCCACACGCTCGCAGAGCGAGCGCCCGAGGCCGTCACCACCACGGTGACGGCCTCGTCGCACGTCTGGAGGGTGGCATGAGTCAGCCGGGTTGGTATGCGGATCCCTACGGCGGGGGCGGCCTCCGCTGGTGGGACGGAACGGTCTGGACCGACCACGCCCAACCCGCCCCGAACGCGCCGCAAGCCCCCGGGGGCCCGCAGTTCAACCTGGAATACCGCAAGTTCCACGTCTGGGCCGACCAGCACACCCTCGGCGTGAACGGCCGGACGATCCCCATCGCGAACATTCGGTGGGTGTCCCACTGGGTGGTGCGCAAGGTCCAGGGCAGCTCGGGCCTGAACGACCCGACCCGCGGCAACTTCCAGTACAACTTCAAGGCGGGCGTGGACCCGTCCCGCAGCCGGGGCGACGTGCACGCGGACTTCTACCGCCGCTACAAGGAGAAGGAAGACCCCGAGGCGTGGACCGCGCTGATGCGGTTGCTACGCGAACGCGTCGAACCCGACATCCTCGCCCGCATGGACGCTCGGATCCGGCGCGGCCAGCCCATCGACTTCAGCCGCCGGGCGCACGTCCACCCCGGCGGCGTAGTCGTAGGCCGCGACTCCTTCCCCTGGACGGCCATCCAGAGCGCGAAGGACCACGGCGGCCGCGTCTGGCTCTTCGTCCACGGCCGCGAAAAACCCCTCCCCGTCGCCGTCCACGAAACCCCCAACGCCATCCTCCTCGCCCCCCTCATCAACCAGATAGCCACCCGCCACCGCTCCTGACGGCACGGGAGCGTTCGCGAGCCGGCCGGGTAGCCGCATGTGGACGAACTACAGTTTCGACACTGTCCGGACAGTGGGCGCGCATTTGGAGGGCGTGCTAGAAAAGCACGGATAGTGACTCATGACACCCCGCATGCGTCAAGTCTGGGGAGTTCTATGTCGCATTGGGTGCGCCCGCACTATCGTAATGGACGGTATGTGAGGGGGCATTGGCGGAGGAATCCCGGCAAGGTTGCCGCAGCCGGCGTCAGTGTCACGGTGGTCATCGGCGGTGCGAGCTGGGCCGGCGACGGACTGCTGACCCCGAAGGCGGGCAAACCGGCCGCTCCTCGGGCGGTCGGCGGCGCGCTCTCGTCGGACGCGCAAGCGGGTATCACTCGCGCCAGAGTTGCGTTGGAGGCCAGTCATTACGGCACGAAGGTCTCGATCAGCTTTGGGACCGACTGTGCAGGGCGCTCTGAGGGGCGGGTACGGGAGTTCCTCCGGACGAATCCGTGCAAGGGCATGGCGCGGGGGCTCGTGCAGCTCGGCGAGATCGACCGGGACCTTGTCCTGGTCGCCGTCTCCTGGGTGGAGATGCCCGATGCCGCGACCGCACACGGTTATAAGGATCTGGTCGACGCCAATGCCGGCAAGATCACCGAGCTCTCGCGCGAGATGCCACTGCTCAGGGGAATCTCCTTTGAGAACCGGACCTTCATGACCGGACTCAAGGGCACCTTTGTGTGGAACGTGGAAGTCAAGCCCCAGTCGCCGACGATGTCGGACACGGTGATCAACGGGATTCTCGAAGACTCCCGCCAGCAGTGAGGGCACCGCAGCCGGGCGCGGGCCCCGGCCGTTCGCCGAAGGCAAGCGCTGAACTCGGGTGAGGTCGGCGGCGTCTCATCTCGCATGATCCTTGGCCGGGTTCGGTGGAGTTGGTGGTGGTTGGTCGCGGTGCTGACGGCGGTCGTGCTCGTCGTGGTGGGAGTGGGGGCCGTGGCGTATGGGGAGGGTGGGTGGTATGGGGTTAATGTGATGTTGCGACGGGGGGCCTCTACGTGGGTGAACGTGGGGGTGGGGGACTCGCGGTTGTCTGCGGGGATGCGGGTTTCGCTGGCGGGGCGGCGGACGCCGGATGCGGTGGGGGCGGTGTCGTGGCGGCAGGTGGCCGGGGGGTTGGATGTCGCTGAGGTGCCGGTCCGGGTGGGCGGGCAGGACGTGGACGCGTTGCTGCTCACCAGGGTTGATCCGGCGCGGTACCGGTTTCGGGTGCTGAACCGTCCGGCGGGGGATCGCGGGGTCGGCGGGTGGATGAAGGCGACCGGGGCTTCGGTGGTCGTCAACGGGAGCTACTTCGGACGGCACGGGTTTCCGGACACGCCTGTGGTGAGTGACGGGCGGCGGCTCGGGCCGCAGGATTACCAGGCGGCGCACGGGGCGTTCGTGGCGGGGGACTCCGGCGCGAAGCTGGTGGATCTGGCCGGGACGGACTGGCGGCGGGCGCTCGACGGGGCCCGGCAGGCGATGGTGTCCTACCCGATACTGGTCGGCGGGGACGGCCGCGGGCGGACGGCGGGCAAGGACGAGCGGTGGTTGGCCAACCGGAGCTTCCTCGGGCAGGACGGCGCCGGGCGGATCATCGTGGGGACGACGCGGGACGCCTACTTCTCGCTGCCGGCGCTCTCGGAGTTCCTGCCGCGCGCCGGGCTCGACCTGCGGCTCGCGCTGAACCTGGACGGCGGGCCGGTCGCCTGCCAGAAGGTGGTGGCGGACGGGTACCGGCGCGACTTCTGCGGGAAGTACGAGACGGCCGTGCACGGCGGGCACCTGCAGCTGCTGCGGCCGCTGGTCGACTTCCGCGGGTGGGCGCTGCCGATGGCGCTGGTGGCCGTCCCGCGGTGAACGGGCCCCGCGCTACCATGCGAGGTGCTTGCTGCCGCTGTTCCGGGAAGGCGGGGCCGGGTGACGCTTCAGGATCGGCTGGTCGCCGTCGCGACGCGGCTGTTCGCCGAGAAGGGCTACGAGGGGACGTCCGTCCAGGAGGTCGTGGAGGCGGCGGGCGTCACCAAGGGCGCGATGTACCACTACTACGGGTCCAAGGACGAGCTGCTCTACGAGATCTACCACCGGCTGCTGGACATGCAGACCAAGCGCCTGGAGCAGATCGCGGACGGGCCGGGCACGGTGGAGGAGCGGGTCCGGGCGGCGGCCGTGGACGTGCTGAACACCTCGTTCGCCAACCTTGAGGACCTGCGCGTGTTCTTCCGGTCGACGCACCTGCTGTCGCCGGAGCGGCAGGCGGCCGTCCGCGCCGAGCGGCGCCGGTACCACGAGCGGTTCCGGGCGCTGGTCGAGGAGGGGCAGGCCGACGGGACGTTCCGCGCCGGGACGCCGGCCGACATCGTGGTGAACTTCTTCTTCGGGACGGTCCACCAGATCGGCGCGTGGTACCGGCCCGGCGGGCGGCTGAAGGCCGAGGAGGTCAGCGAGCACTACGTCGGGCTGTTCCTCGACGGCCTCCTGGCCGCCCGCGCCTAGCCCGCGGCTAGAGTTTCTCGATCTTCAGGTCGGACGCGGCGTGCCGCGCGCGCAGCGGCTTCTTGTCGAACTTCCCGACGGTCGTCTTGGGCACCTCGTCCAGGAACGTCCAGTACTCGGGGACCTGCCACTTCGCCATCCGGCCGCGCAGGAAATCGGCCAGCTCGGCGGCCGTCGCCGACGCGTCCGGACGAAGGACGACGCAGGCGAGCGGCCGCTCGTCCCAGCGCGGGTCCGGGACGCCGATCACGGCGGCCTCGGCGACGGCCGGGTGCGCCATCAGGTGGTCCTCCAGCTCGACGGACGAGATCCACTCGCCGCCGGACTTGATGACGTCCTTCACCCGGTCGGTGATCTGGAAGAAGCCGCGCCGGTCGATCGTGCCGACGTCGCCGGTGCGCAGCCAGCCGTCGTGGAACTTCTCCGGTGCGTCCACCAGGTGGTAGGAGCCGGTGATCCACGGGCCGCGGACCTCGATCTCGCCGACCGACTCGCCGTCCCACGGCAGCTCGGCGCCCGCGGGGTCGGTGATCCGCATCTGGACGCCGGGCGCGACGCGGCCGGACTTCATCCGCCAGTCGACGTCCTCGGACGAGTCCGGGTCGACACCCGGCGGCGGGAACGCCATACCGCCGAGCGGGCTGGTTTCGGTCATGCCCCAACCCTGGACGATCCGCAGCCCGTAGCGGTCCCGCGCGCGTTCGAGCAGCGAGCGCGGCGCGGCGGCGCCGCCGGAGTTGGCGAGCCGCAGCGACGACAGGTCGATCTCGTTCCGGTCGCCGTAGTCGAGGATCGCGTGCCAGATGGTCGGGACGGCCGAGGCGACCGTCGTCCGCTCGGACGCGATGAACGCGGTCAGGTGCTCGGGCTGCAGGAACCGGTCCGGCATGTGCAGGGTCGCGCCGGACAGCAGCGACGCGTACGGCAGGCCCCACGCGTTCACGTGGAACATCGGGACGATCGCGAGCACCCGGTCGTCCTCGCGCGGCCCGACCAGCGACGACGAGTTCGCCGCGAGCGCGTGCAGGAACGTCGAGCGGTGCGAGTACACCACGCCCTTCGGGTCGCCGGTCGTGCCGGACGTGTAGCACATCGACGCCGCCGACCGCTCGTCCAGCTCGGGCCAGGCGAACCCCGGCTCCTCGGCGGCGAGCAGCTCGGAGTACCGCAGGACGGGCCGTCCGAGCGCGGACGCGTCGCCGTCCCCGACCATGATCACGTGCCGGACGGTCGGGATCCGGTCGGCGACCCGGGCGAGCAGCGGGACGAGCGAGCCGTCCACGATGATCACCGAGTCCTCGGCGTGGTTGACGATGTGCGCGAGCTGCTCCGGGAACAGCCGGATGTTCAGCGTGTGCAGCACCGCGCCCATGGACGGGACGGCGAGGTACGCCTCGAAATGCTCCTGGTTGTTCCACGCGAAGGTCGCCACGCGGTCGCCCGGCTGGACGCCCAGCCTGGTCAGCGCCGCCGCGAGCCGCTCCGCGTTGTCCGCGATCTCCCCGAAGCCCGCGCGCCGCGCCGGCTCCTCGCCGCCCGCCCAGGTCACGCACTGGCTGTCGGCGTAGATCGACCGCCCGTGCCGCATGAGCGCGGCGACCGTGAGCGGGAAGTCCTGCATGGTGCTGGTGATCACGACCACCCTCCCGGTGATACCGACCGGCCGGTATGTGTGCTCGATATCACCATACCGACCAGTTGGTATGCAATATCGGCCCACCCCTTGCCGCCACCGCGGGTCCGGACTTACGGTGACCGCACTTCCACCACCGCACTTCCACACGGCGACTGCGCACTCGCACTTCGGGGACCGTTTCGTTCGTTTCGGGGGACCTCCAGCCCAGGGAGCTGAGATGTCCGTCTCCTCACCCACCGGCGACTCACCCACCGGCGACTCACCCACCGGCGACTCACCCACCGGCGCCGCCGGACGGCCGCCGACCAGCAGCCCGCTGCAGGGCGCGCTCGTCCGCCTGTGGCGGCGCGACCTCGCCCGCTACCCCGACTCCGCCCGCCGCTACGCCTACCTCGCGATCGTCGTGGCGACCACGGTCGTCCTGTACTACCTGCTCTACGTCCAGTACGCCGTGGCGACGTCGATCATGGCGCACTACGGCATGACCTTCGCGTTCTTCATCTCGATCTCGGTCGTGGGGAACGCGGTGGGCGCGTTCGCCTCGCTCGTCGCGGGCCTGGCGGACCGCTGGGGGCGGGCGAACATGGTCGTGTACGGCCTGCTCCTCGCCGGGGTGGTCGTGCTCGTCCTGCCGCACTCCCCGAACAAGGCGACCTACCTGGCGCTGTTCACGGCGCTCAGCTTCGTCGAGGGCATCGTCCTGGTCGCGACACCCGCGCTGATCAGGGACTTCTCGCCGCAGCTCGGCCGCGCCACCGCCATGGGCTACTGGACGATGGGACCGGTCGTCGGCAGCCTCGTCGTCACCACCGTCACCAGCCACACGCTCGGCTCGTCCACCTGGCAGGACGAGCTGACCTACGCCGGGATCACCGCGCTCGCGGTCTTCGTGGTCGCGCTGTTCGGCCTGCGCGAGCTGTCGCCGCGGCTGCGCGACCAGATCATGGTCAGCCTGCGCGACCGCGCGCTGGTCGAGGCGCGGGCGCGCGGCATCGACCCCGAGCACGCGCTCAAGGGCCACTGGCGCCAGATGCTCCGCCCGGACATCGTCGGCTCCGCCTTCGCCGTCAGCGTCTACCTGCTGCTCTACTACGCGGCGGTCGGCAACTTCGTGATCTACTTCTCCGCCACGTTCGGCTACAGCGAGCAGCGGACGAACGGCCTCGCGAACTGGTACTGGGCCGCCAACGCGATCGCGCTCGTCGTGACCGGCCTGGTTTCGGACGCGCTGAAAGTCCGGAAGCCGCTGATGCTGTTCGGCGCCCTCGCGTCCATCGCGGTGACCGCGACGTTCGCGATGCTCGCGACCCATCCGCACACCGGCTACTACACCTTCGCCTGGCTGTTCGTCGGGATCGGCGTCTTCGGCGGACTCACCTACGCGCCGTGGATGGCGGCGTTCACCGAGACCGTCGAGAAGCACAACCCGGCCGCGACCGCGACCGGCCTCGCCGTGTGGGGGTGGCTGCTGCGGCTCGTCGTCGCCGCGTCCGCCGCGTGCATCCCGGCCGTCGTGACGTCCGTGACGCCGCTGGTCGACCACAGCGCGGAGGTCAAGGCCGCGCAGGCGCAGGCGGCGCCCGCCCTCGCCGTCATGCGGGCGCATCCGGAGCTCTTCGCCGAGCTGGCGAAGTACCCGCCGGGATCGGTCCCGCCGGCTGTCCGGACGCGCGCCCTGCAGGAGGTCGGCGCTGGGGGGCTGGCGACCGTCCAGAAGGCGCAACCGCAGCTCGCGACGCTGAAGAAGCACGGTCCGGCCGTCCAGAAGGCCGCCGCGGACGGTCCGAAGCAGTGGCGGACGTGGTGGTGGGTCTGCGTAGCGGGCCAGGCGGTCTTCCTGCCGTTCGTCTTCATCGTCACCGGCCGCTGGAGCCCCCGCCGCGCCCGCGAGGACGCCGAGGCCCACGACAAGGCCCTCACCGCCGAACTCTCCGCCCTCGAAACCTGACCCTTACGGGCCGCGAAGCCTTGCCCGGCTTCGCGGCCCCCGTTCAGCGCGGCACCGCCGCAGCCCGGCGGTCGGTGCGCAGGAGCAGCAGGGCCAGGACGCTGCAGGTCAGGCCGAGCACCGCGAGCGCGTCCCAGCCGAACGACGGGTAGAGCACCGAAGCCAGCGCGCCCCCGACCGCTCCGGCGAAGACGTTCGAGGACATGTACGCGGTCGTCACCCGGGCCGTCTGCGCAGGTCGCGCCGCGATGAGCGTGGACTGGTTGGTGATGTGCTGCGCCTGCATCCCGGCGTCGAGCAGCGCGACGGCGAGGATCACGCAGGCCGCACCTGTCCGTCCGCCCCCGCCGGACGCGGCGGAGACGGCCCACGCGACCGCCGTGGCCGTCCAGCCGAGGCGGGAGACCAGCGGGCCGTGCCCGCGGTCGAACCAGGTGCCCGCGTTCTTGGCGATCAGCGCCCCGACCAGGCCGATGATGCCGAAGAGCCCGATCGCCTGGTCCGAGAAGCGGTAGGACGGCCCGGAGAGCAGCAGCGTCAGGCCCGTCCAGAGCACGTTGAACGAGACGAAGCCGAGGACGCCGACCAGCATCCGCCGCTGGACGAACCGGTCGCGCGCCGCGATCTCCAGCACCGAGCCGAGGAGCCGCCGGTAGCCCGATGGCGGCTCGTCCGCCCGGGAGGCCGGGAACGTCGCCAGGACGGCGGCCGACCCCGCGACCAGCACCGCCCCGGCCGCGAACGTGACCCGCCAGCTGAACGCGCCGCTGACGAAGCCGCTGATGCTGCGCGAGAACAGGATCCCCAGCAGGACGCCGCTCATGACCGTCCCGGTCGCGCGGCCGCGCTCGTGCAGCGGGACGAGCGACGCCGCGTAGGAGAGCAGCACCATCGCGGACGCGCCGCCCAGCCCGACCACCACGCTCGCCGCGATCGCGACCGGCAGCTGGTGGCATCCGGCGAGGACCAGCATCGCCGCGGCCTGGACTCCGAGCAGGATCTGCGCCAGCCGCCGCCGCTCCACCAGGTCGGCCAGTGGGACGAGGAGGAGCTGCGCCGCCCCGTTCCCGGCGAGCGTGGCCACGACGACCAGCGCGGCCCGGCTCGGCGACGTGTGCAGCGAGCCGGCGAGCGAGGCCAGGATCGGCTGGCTGTAGTACATGTTCGCCAGGGTGCTCGCCGCGACCAGCGCGAACAGCCCCGACCTGGCGTGCGGGGACACCGTGATCGTCATGCGTCCACGGTCGGTGCGCCGCGCGCGGAGGGGCAGGCCGGGACGTGCCTGGCCATGCCGTGGCCACCCTCCCGGCGCCGCGGCGTGGCACCGTGGACGCATGACGCCGGACGACCCCCGCGACGAGTTCGCCGCTTTCCTGCGCCACCACCGGGGACGCGTCGCACCCGAGCAGGTCGGCCTGCCCCGGTCGTCCGGACGGCGCGTCCCGGGGCTGCGGCGCGAGGAGCTGGCCATCGTCTCCGGGGTCAGCCCGGACCACTACCAGCGCGTCGAGCAGGGCCGCGTCCGGCCGTCCGCGCAGGTCATCGACGCCATCGCCACCGCGCTCGGCCTGGACGGCACCGAACGCGCGCACCTCCAGGCCCTCGCCCGCAACCTGAAGGCCCCGCCGACCCGCGCGCATCCCGCGTCCGGCGGCGGGACGAGCGTGCGCGGCCTTCAGGAACTTGTCGACTCGTTCGCCGGGCCGGCCTTCGCGCTGAACCCGTGCCGTGACGTGCTGGCCTGGAACCGGCTCGGCGCGGCGCTGATCACCGACTTCTCCGCGCTCCAACCCCGTGACCGGAACATGGCGTGGCTGGTCCTGACCGATCCGCGGATGCGCGACCTCTATCCCGACTGGAAGGCCGGCGCGCAGGGCCAGGTCGCGCTGCTCCGCCACGCGAGCGCCAAGCATCCCGGGGACGCGCGCATGGAGAACCTGATCGGACGCCTCGCCACCGCGTCCCCGGAGTTCGCCGAGTGGTGGCCGCAGCAGCAGGTCATGGAGAAGACCTCCGGGACGAAGGCACTCAACCATCCCGGGATCGGGCCGATCGAGCTCGGCTTCCACGTGCTGCGTCCGGCGGCGTCCTCGGACATCGAGCTGGTCGTCTACTTCGCGTCCACCGATGAGGAGCGCGAGCGGCTCACCGCGCTCGCGAAGTGGTCGTCCGAAACCGCATAGGACCGTCCGCAGGTCGGGTTTCGGTCGGATCGGCGTCCGTCGGGTTTTGTTTCCTTACGGTCACAGGGCGTGTCGGGCGGCGCGGGCCCGGGGAAGGGGTGGGGCAGGGGTCCGAAAGGAAGAAGCCGCCATGGGGGTACCACCGCTCCTCGGCGCGGCCGCCGCCGCGCTGTCCCTGACCACCCTCGTCGCGGGCTGCCGCGGAGGCGACGAGTCCTCCCATCAACCGCAGCCGCTGACGTCGCAGACGCTCGCCATGCCCTTCCCGTCCACCACGCCGTCGCCCACCGGCACGCCATCGCCCGGCCCGGCGGACGGCGCGAACCTCGCGGCCTGCCGCGAGGGCCGGTGCGAGGTGCGGGTGCGCGCGGGCGACCAGATCGAACTGGCCCAGCACTTCGAGGCCGGACCGCTCGTCATCACCGACGTCACGCCCGAGCACGTCTCGATGCGCTGGACGTTCACGGGCGGCGGCATGGGCGCCGGGGACGCCGGCCCGCAGGGCACGATCATGTTCGGCGGCGGCGGCACGATGCTGACCGTCCACATCGTGAGGATCGCCGTCCCCACCGCGACCCTCCGCCTCTCGCCGGGCGGGTCCGGGCCTGAACCCCGCTGACCGCGGCCGGCCCCGGACCCGTCCGCGGTCAGCGGAAGACGACGCCCATCGCGTCCAGGTGCCCGGTGCCGATGCTGGCCCTCGACCCGTACGGCGCGCGCACGATCGGGATGCCGCTGCAGGCACCGTTGAAGTAGATGTCGACGGTGCTGCCGCTGTCGTTGTCGAACACCTCCCGGACGGAGTTCGCGACCATCGGGATCCGGACGCACCCGTGCCCGCCCTGAGCGGCGATCGCCGATTGCGTGAGGATCCGCCCGTCGCGGTCCAGCTGGTACACGGTGAGCTTGCCGTTGCCGTCCTCCGACGGCGGTTCGTCGGCGTACGCGGCCACCGGTGCCAGCACGACTCCGGCGGCCAGAACGGTCGAGATCAGGCGATGCATGGAAACCCCCTGAGAGTTCGCCCAACGCCCCCCATCCTCGTTCGCCCCGCACCCTCGCGGACGCGCCCTGGCCAGCGCTTTTACCACTCCTGTCCACCAACAAGACCGAATCTCAGGGATGGACCCAGGTCATCAGCTCGATATCGGGCCCCTCCCGCCGCGGCCGCAGGACGGGCGCGTCGTCCGTAAGCCGGAACCCGGCCGACCGCGCGACGCCCTGGCTGGGCAGATTGTCCGGCGCGATCCTCAGCACAACCCGCTCCGGCGCGAGCACCTCCTGCACATGCCCCGTCAGCAGCCGCACGGCCCGACTGGCCAACCCCTGCCCCTGATGCTCGGGCCCGATCCCATACGCGATCTCAACCGTCGAGACCGGCTCGTCCGTCCTGCGGACATACAGGACCTCGCCCAACGGCGTCCGCCCATCGGTGGTGACGGCGAACTGAAGCAGCCGCCCCGACGCGCGCTCGCGCCGCGACTTGTCGAGGTAGGCGCGTGCCGCGTCCATGTCGAACGGCGAGGCAAGCGGAGTCCACCGGGCGAACTGCGGGTTGTCGAACAGCGCGACCATCGCCGCGAGATCGGCATCCGTCCAGGCCCGCAGCTCAAGCCCGAGCCCGACCAGCAGAGGAGAGGGGTAACCATCGCTGACGCTCATCCCAAGATCTTCGCAACCCGCGCGAACCCCTGCCTACCGCCCCGTTGCGTTACGGTGCGCCCGCATGATCTCGTTGACGCCCGCAAGGCCCGTCCAGTCGCTCCCCCGCGCACGGATCGTGATGACCCATGCCTTCCCCAAGGCTCCTCACCACCACATTCGCCACCCTCGCAACACTCCTCGCCGCCCTCGGCCTCGGCTTCTCCGTGCACTCCGTCCTGGCCTCGGACGGACTCTGGTGGGAGCTGGGGAGCGGGCACAGAGGCGCGGAGGTTCCGCTCGCCCTGGCGCTCGTCTTCGGTGCCGCGGTGGTGGCCGTCGTGGCGCGCCGAACCACTTCCGCCGCGCTTCTCTGCATCGCACCGGCGCTCGCCCAGCTCGTCCATCTCGCGACGTCGTGGTCCTGGCCGGGGGATGGGCACGGGCATGCGCATGGCGAGGTGAGATACCTCTACCGCTACCCGCTCGGCGAGCTGAACATGGCGGCGTACAACGGCGGCCCGAGCTGGAGCGAGATGTCGACCATGGCCGCGATCGGTGCGGGACTGCTCGCCGCGATGGCCGGCGTGTTCTCGGCGAGCACCCGGAACCGGCCACGCCTCCTGCTCGTGGCGCTTCCCGGATTGGCCGGGATGGCCATCGGAGCGAACTACGCCGCTCAGAGACTCTCCGCGCTGCATCGGGAAATGGGCTGGTGGGGCATCTGGCAACACGCCGCCACCATGCTGATCGCCGTCGCGCTGGGCGCGGCCTTGCTGCTGTTCGCGCGGGTCCGGCGCCTTGCCGGAGTTCGGGCGGCGGCACTGGGAGGGGCCGGAGCGCTCCTGCTGCTGATGCCCCTGGCTCAGGAACTTTGGGACAACCGGCCGACGTTCATCGCCCGGAGTACGGGCGGAAATCCCAGCATGGGCGGGTGGTTTGCCAGCGGCCCTATCGTGCGCGACAAATGGAACGGGATCGCGGAGGTGATCGCGTCTTTGGGCGCGACGACACTCCAGCTGACCATCGTCCTCGCCGCGCTCGCCGGCCTAGCGTGCGCGTGGCCGGAGCGCCAGGGGCCGTCCTCCAGGTAGGGCCGGGGGGCGGGCGGCCGTACAACTGTCGTCCTCGCGGCGCTTACCGCTGGGGTGTTCGTTCGGGGTGAGCGGCGCGAGGACGGTGAGGGTCAGTCTTCTGGGGTGTGGGGGGTGGCGCCGGCAAGGGTTTCGGCTAGGAGGGTCTCCTCGGTGGAGCCTTGCCGCCAGTAGCCCATGAACTCGACGGACTCGCGGGGCATGCCGCGGTCTTTGACGAGGTGGCGGCGCATGGTCCGGACGGCGCCGGCCTCGCCCGCGATCCAGGCGTAGTCGGCGGGCGGGGCCTTGCGGACGGCTTCGGTCAGCGGTTCGTCGCGGTTCCGGACGAGCCAGGTGACGTCGCGGGGGAGGTCCTGGCGGTCGTCGTCGTGGGCGATCTGGACGTAGACGTGCGCGGTGGTGGCGGGCGGCAGGGACTCCAGGTTCGCGCCGATGGCGGGGAGGGCCGATTCGTCCCCGGCGATCAGGATCGTCCTGGCGGAGGGCGGGGGCGCGAACTCGACGCCGCCGTTGTCGGGGGCGGTCGGGCCGAGGGCGAGGAGGCGGTCGCCGGGGCCTGCCGTGCTCGCCCAGCGGGAGGCGGGGCCGAGGTCGCCGTGCAGGGCGAAGTCGACGTCCACCTCGCCGGGGCGCTGGGCGCGGACGGTGAAGGTGCGCATGACGGCCCGCTCGGACGGGTCGAGCGCGCGCCAGGCGGCGAACCAGTCGTCGTCCGGGACGTCCGGCATGACCGGGCGGTCCTGGTGCGGGTGCGGGAAGAACAGCTTGAAGCGCTGGTCGCGGCCGCCGGAGACGAAGCCGTCGGGCGCGGCGAGGGTGATCCGGACCATGGACGGGCCGAGGCGCGTGGCATGGAGCACCGGCATGTCGAAGAAGCGGAACATCAGGCCACCTTCCTCGCGTTCTTGATCGTCTCGGCGAGCCGCTCGATGATCGGGGCGCAGCCCGCGTAGGAGAAGCGGGGCTCGGGGTCCCAGCCGAACACCTGGTTCGCCTTCACGGCGGGCAGGTTGCCCCAGGACGGCTTGGACCCGAGGTCCTTTGGCTGGAGGGCCTGGGTGCGGGCGTCCAGCAGGATCACGTCCGCCTTGTACTTGCCGGCGTTCTCCCAGCTCAGCGACTCGAAATAGCCGGTCTGGTCGATCTTGGACGGGACGATGACCTCGACGCCCAGCTGCCTGAAGAACTGCAGGTCGGCGTTCTTGGCCGGGGACGAGGCGTAGAAGAGGTCGGGGCTCGCGGACGCGGCGAGCACCTTCACGCCCTTGTTCGCGGCGACGGCCTGGCGCAGGGACGCGACGGCCTTGTCGAAGCGGTCCTTGGCGGCGAGGTTGGTGGGGGAGCGCAGGTCCGCGTCGAGCGCGGTGGCGAGCGCGGCGTAGTGCTCGATGGGCGTGGTGAGCGTGGTGTCGCCCGCCTGGATCCCGACGCTCGGCGCCAGCTTGAAGATCTTGTCCTTGCTCTCGGCGGGGACGTAGAACAGGTTCGGCTTGACGAACATGTGGTCCACGAGCAGCTCGGGCCGCAGCGCCGCGTACTTCTCGATGTTGAACTCGCCGTACGCGTTGCCGATGACCTCGACCTTGCTGACGTCCACGTCGCCCACCTGCGGGTCGCGGCTGCCGTCCTTGCGCTTGGCCGGCCCGTACACGCCGACGATGCGGTCGGTCACGCCGAAGTCCCAGAGCGCGGCGGCGGCTCCGACGTAGGCGACGACGCGGCGCGGACGCGTCTTCGCCTCGGCCTTCTGGCCCCGGTCGTCGGTGAAGGACCACGCGCCGCCGTCGGCGCCCTTCGCGTCGCCGCTGGTTCCGCCGCACGCGGCGAGGACGGCGCCGAGGGCGAGCGCGCCGCCCGCGCCGAGCAGGCCGCGCCGGGACAGGCGGGAGGAGGCGAGGTTCGTCATGTCGTGCGTTCTCCGAGGTCAGGGGTTGCGGGGGACGCCTATCGGTCCGATAGGCAGGACTTAGGTTAACCTAACCTAAGTTTTTGTCCAGGGCCATGGCCGGGTCCCCGCCGGCCCGGCCCGCCGGCCGTCCGGGCCGGGTGTCCGGTCCGCCGTCCAGGAGTCGAGGAGTCGCCCGTGAGCCCGCCCCCCCTGTCCCGCGCGCGGCGGTTCGCCGCCGCCGCCGTCCTGCTGGCGGCCGTGCTCGCGCTGAGCCTCGCGGTCGGGGCGCGCCCGCTCGGGCCGGACGAGGTGTGGCGCGGCCTCACCGACTCCGGGACCGAGGCGTACGCGGTCGTCCACCAGATGCGGCTGCCGCGCACGCTGCTCGGGCTCGTCGTCGGCGTGGCGCTCGGCCTCGCCGGGGCGCTGATGCAGTCGCTCACCCGCAACCCGCTCGCCGACCCCGGGCTGCTCGGCATCAACGTCGGCGCGTCCGCGGCGGTCGTCACCGCGATCTCGTTCCTCGGCGTCACGTCGTTCGCCGGGTACGTGTGGTTCGCGTTCGCGGGGGCGGGCGCCGTGGCCGTCCTGCTGTACGGGATCGGCGGCGGGCGCGCCGCGACCCCGGCGCGGCTCGCGCTCGCCGGAGCGGCGATCAACGCGGCGCTGTACTCCTACGTCAGCGCCGTCCAGCTCCTCGACACCGCCTCGCTCGACCGGATGCGGTTCTGGACGGTCGGCAGCCTCGCCGCCGCGCAGACCTCCACCGTGCAGAAGGTCACGCCGTTCGTCCTGGTCGGCGTCGTGCTCGCGGTCGTGCTGGCCCGCCCGCTGAACGCGCTCGCGATGGGCGACGACACGGCGCGGGCGCTCGGCGCGCGGCCCGCCCTGGTGCGCGGTACCGGGATCGCCGCGGTCACGCTGCTCTGCGGCGCGGCGACCGCCGCGTGCGGGCCGGTGGTGTTCCTCGGCCTGATGGTGCCGCACCTCGTCCGCGCGATCACCGGCCCTGACCTGCGGTTCCTCCTCCCGTACAGCGCGCTCGCCGCGCCCGTGCTGATGCTCGGGGCGGACGTCGTCGGACGCGTCGTCGCCCGTCCCGGCGAGGTGCAGGTCGGCGTCCTGACGGTCGTGCTCGGCGGGCCGTTCTTCCTCTTCTTCGTCCGGCGCCGGAAGGTGGCGGCACTGTGAACGGGAGCAGCGTGTCGAGCGGCACTACGGCCGACGGCACTGCGGTGGGCGGCGCGGCGGTGGGCGGCGCTGCGGCGGGCGGCGCGGCGAACCGCGGGGTGGTGCTGGTCAGGACGGGTGGGGTCTCGCTCAAGCTGAACGCGCGGGCGGTGCTCGTCGGCGCCGCGTGCGCGGTGGCCGCGCTGGTCGTGAGCGTGTTCGCGATCGGCGGCGGCGACTACCCGCTGAGTTTCGGCGAGGTCGTGCGCGCCGTTTTCGGGCACGGCGACGCGTCCACCGACTTCATCGTCAACCAGCTGCGGCTGCCGCGCGCGGCGACCGCGCTCGCCGTCGGCGCGGCGCTCGGCCTCGCGGGCGCGCTGTTCCAGTCCCTCGCGCGGAACCCGCTCGGCAGTCCTGACCTGCTCGGATTCACGCAAGGGTCGACCATGGGGGTGCTGGTCGCGATCGTCCTGCTGGGCGGGAGCAGCCTCGCGCTCGCGGCGGGCGCGGTGATCGGCGGAGTGCTGACCGGCGTGCTGATCGTCCTGCTGGTCGGACGGAACGGCGCGCACGGGCAGCGGCTCGTCCTCGTGGGCGTCGGGATCGCGGCGATCCTCACCGGCGTGAACGGCTACCTGCTCACGAAGGCGCAGATCACCGAGGCCGCGCGGGCCGTCCTGTGGCTGACGGGCAGCCTGGACGGACGCGACTGGAAACAGGCCGCCCCGCTGCTCGTGATGCTCGCGCTAGCGGGCGCCATCACCGTCTCGTGCGGGCGCGCGATGCGGACGCTCGAAATGGGGGACGAGGCGGCACGCGCGCTCGGCGTCCCGGTGGACCGCGTCCGCGGCCTGCTCCTCGCCGTGGCCGTGCTGCTCGCGGCGCTCGCCGCGGCGGCCGCCGGACCCGTGTCGTTCGTCGCGCTCACCGCGCCGCAGCCCGCCCGCCGCCTGACCCGCGCGTCCGGACCGAACGCGCTGCCCTCCGCGTGCCTCGGCGCGGCGATGCTCGCCGCCGCCGACCTCGCCGGGCAGCGGCTCGTCCCCGGCCACCAGCTCCCCGTCGGCGTCGTCACCGGCCTGCTCGGCGGCGGCTACCTGATCTGGCTGCTCTCCACCGAACGAAAGGCAGGACGCCTGTGACCCCCGCGAAGACCGGCGCATCGATCACCGCGAAGACCGGCGCATCGACCCCCGCGAAGGCCACGGACGCGGCCGCCGGGACGCATGCCGAAAGCGCCGCTCCGAGGCTCGCCGCGTCTGGGCTGACCTTGGCCTACGACCGGCGCGTCATCGCCGAGGGCCTGGACGTCGCCATCCCGGACGCGTCGTTCACCGTCGTCGTAGGCCCGAACGCGTGCGGGAAGTCCACGCTCCTGCGCGCGCTCGCGCGCGTGCTGCGCCCGACGGCCGGGACGGTGACACTGGACGGTGAGAAGATCGCGTCCTGGCCCGCGCGCAAGCTCGCGCGGACGCTCGGCCTGCTCCCGCAGTCGTCCGTCGCGCCGGAGGGCATCACCGTCGCGGACCTGGTCGCGCGCGGCCGGTACCCGCACCAGGGCCTGCTGCGGCAGTGGTCGCGCGAGGACGAGCGGGTCGTCGCCGAGTCGATGGAGGCGACGGGCGTGGCGGCGCTCGCGTCCCGGGGCGTGGACGAGCTGTCCGGCGGCCAGCGGCAGCGGGTGTGGATCGCGATGGCCCTCGCCCAGCAGACGTCCCTCCTGCTGCTGGACGAGCCGACCACGTTCCTCGACATCGCGCACCAGATCGAGGTGCTCGACCTGTGCGCGCGGCTGCACGCCGAGGGCCGCACGGTCGTGGCCGTCCTGCACGACCTGAACCAGGCCGCCCGCTACGCCACCCACCTGGTCGCCATGCGGGACGGGCGGATCGTCGCCGAGGGCCCGCCCGCCGAGGTCGTCACCGCGGACCGGGTGGCGGAGGTGTTCGGCCTGCGCTGCCGCGTCATCGACGACCCGGAGTCCGGGACACCCCTGGTCGTCCCGGCGGCCCCGGCGGCTGGTTCCGGTTCGAGCGGTTCACCAGGGAATGTCGTGAAGGTCACGCAAGTCTGACCTGACCGGAGCGGCCAGAATGGTTGTACGGTTACAACGGTTATAGACCTACAACCAATGGAGGCCCGGGTGCCCGAGCTCAGCCACCGGCGCCGGCTGCTCGTGCTGGCGATCTGCTGCCTCAGCCTGCTGATGGTCAGCATCGACAACACCGTCCTCAACGTCGCGATCCCCGCGATGCAGCGCGACTTCCACGCCTCGATGTCGGGGCTGCAGTGGACGATCGACGCCTACCTGATCGTGGTCGCCGGGCTGATGATCACCTCCGGCTCGACCGCGGACCGGCTCGGCCGCCGCCGCGTCTTCCAGTTCGGGCTCGTCCTGTTCACGGCCGGGTCGCTGCTGTGCAGCCTCGCGCCCGGCCTCGGCTGGCTGGTCGCGGCGCGGGTCGTGCAGGCGGCCGGCGGGTCGATGCTCAACCCGGTGGCCATGTCGATCATCACCAACACCTTCACCGAGCCGCGCGAGCGGGCCCGCGCGATCGGCGTCTGGGGCGGCGTGGTCGGGATCAGCATGGCCGCCGGACCGCTGGTCGGCGGCGTCCTGGTCGACTCGGTCGGCTGGCGCTCGATCTTCTGGCTGAACCTGCCGATCGGGCTCGCCGCGCTCGTCCTGACCCGGCTGTTCGTGCCCGAGTCGCGCGCGCCGCACCCGCGCCGCCCGGACCCGGCCGGCCAGCTGCTCATGATCGTCACGCTCGGCGCGCTCACCTACGCGATCATCGAGGGCGCCGAGCTGGGCTGGACGTCCCCGGTGGTGCTCGGTTGCGCCGCGGCCGCCGCCCTCGCGCTCGCGCTGTTCGTCCGGCACGCGCTGCGCGTCCCCGAGCCGCTGATCGACGTCCGGTTCTTCCGCAGTCTGCCGTTCTCCGGCGCGACGCTGATCGCGATCTGCGCGTTCTCCGCGCTCGCCGGGTTCCTCTTCCTCAACTCGATCTACCTGCAGAGCGTGCGCGGGCTGACCGCGCTGCACGCCGGGCTCTACCTGCTGCCCATGGCCGCGGTGACCGGGATCGTCGCGCCGTTCTCCGGACGGCTCACCGGGTCGCGCGGCCCGCGCCTGCCGCTCCAGATCGCCGGGGCGACGATGCTGGCCAGCGCCCTGCTGTTCGCCGCGTTCGACGGCGAGACCCGCGACTCCACGCTGTTCGCCGCCTACATCCTGTTCGGCATCGGGTTCGGGACGGTCAACTCGCCGATCACCAACACCGCCGTCTCCGGCATGCCGCGCGCGCAGGCCGGGGTCGCCGCCGCCGTCGCGTCCACCAGCCGGCAGATCGGGCAGGCCCTCGGCGTCGCGGTCTTCGGCGCGGTCCTCGGCGTCGCGGGCGCCTCGACCGCGCACGGCGGCGGCGCGCATGGCGGCGGGGGCCGTCCGGCGCTCGCGGGCGCGGACTTCGTCGCCGCCGCCCGCCCCGCGTACTGGATCATGGCCGGTTGCGCGGCCGCCGTGCTGGTCCTCGGTACCATCACGACCGGACGGCGCGCCGTCCGCACCGCGGAGCGCACCGCCGCCGCCACCGCGACCGACACGCCGAGGACCCCGGTGAGGACCCCATGACGAGCACCCCGTCCACCCCCGGGACGTCCGGCTCCGGCGCGTCCGCGACGTCCGGCTCGGCCGAGGACGAGCCGGTCCGCCGGACGTGGACGAAGCTGCAGGTGCTGCTGCGCGTGCACGGCGACCGGCGGCAGGAGGCGACCGAGGCGCTCGGCATGAGCTTCTTCCGCATCAAGGCGCTGCGGCGCGTCGCGGCGCGCGGCCCGATCGCGCTGCGCGACCTGGCGGACCTGCTGCTCACCGACCGCCCCTACACGACCCTCGTGGTGGACGACCTGGCCGGGCGCGGGCTCGTCGAGCGCATCCCGAACCCGGCCGACCGGCGGTCCAAGCTCGTCCGCGCGACCGAGCCGGGCCTGGCCGCCGCCGCCGAGGCCGAGCGCATCCTCAAGACGCCGCCGCCCTCGATGTACGACCTGCCCGCCGACGATCTCGCCGCGCTCGACCGCATCATCGACCGCATCATGGCCGACCCCGAACCCGAGTCCCCGCCCTCGGCGGCATGGGCCTCGGAGTTCTAGTCACCGGACGTCGTAGTCGGCGAGATCCGGGCAAGCCGGACCCGATCAGCCGCTTGCACATCGGCTCGTCCGGCGGGGTGGGCTTGCGGCGCAGTGCGCCGCGCGTCAGGACGGGCGGTTGTGGCCGGCGTCGGCGTCCATGCGGGCCCAGTCGTCGTCCCACAGGGTGTCGCGGTAGCGGTCGCAGCGGCGGCGGACCGCCAGGTAGACGCCGAAGACGGGCAGCGCCACGGCCAGCCCGGCGCCCGTCGCGGCGTAGACGGTGTCGGTGACCGTCCGGCCGTGCGGGCGCGGCGGTGTGGTGGCGTTGCCGTGCAGGTCGACCCAGATCCTGTGGTGCGAGCCCGCCTTGGCGTTCTTCCAGGCCGTCAGCACGCCGACGCGGGTGCTGCCGTCGGGCGCGGTCCAGTGCGCGCGCAGCGTCTCGTGCACGTACCGGTCGCCCGCCGGGCCCACGCCGATCGCCTCGGCCGTCGCTACCGCGTGGTACCGGACGGACCGCTCCGCGTGCTCCGCCTTCATCCCGGCCCGGTACGACCAGGTCGCGCAGGACAGCGCGGCCAGCGGCGCCGCGATCAGCACCAGGCCGAGCAGGACGTAGGCGATGGCGCGCTGGACCCGGTCGACCGGACGGCGCAGCTCGCTCGGCAGCAGGCCCGCTCTTCGCGCCCAACGGCGCAGCCGCGCGCCGGCCGCCTGCCTCGCGTCCCCGTCCTCGGCGGCGTGGCGCCGCGCCCCGGAACGGAACCAGCTCATCGTCGTCACCTCCCCGGGAGAACCCGGCAAGAGGCCCTTGGCCATCCTTTGCCAGGATATTCCCGAGTGCGGCTCCGGGCACAGACCCGATACGTTTTCGGGAGGTCCGTTAGGCCCGTCGCGTGGCCCGCAGCCCCTGCCGTCACTGGCTTCCCGGCCGGTCGGGCCGCAAGGCAAAATTTCTGACCCACCCTGGTTATGGACGGTCCGGATGCAGTCATGATCCACCCGCGCGCGGGCGGCGGCGGCGTTTTGCGGTCATGTCCCGGACGGGCCGTCCTCGCGGACCAGGGCGAGCAGCTCGGCCACTCCGGCCGCGGCGCCCTTCGCGTAGGTGTCGACGTCGGGCATCGCGTCGAAGTCGGCGGTGATCCCGAAGTAGAGCGTCCCGCAGTAGGAGATGATCGCCGTCGCGACGCGGATCCCGCCGGTGAGCGGGACGTACGGGTGCAGTTCGAGCAGCCTGCGCCCCATCACGTACAGCGGGAAGTCGGGGCCGGGCACGTTCGTCGTCACCGTCTGGACGAGCCCCTGCCGCAGCCGCACGGGCATCCGCGCCGCGAGCGACAGCAGCGCCGGGGCGACGGCGGTGTCGGTGAGGCGGGTGAGCGTCCGGGTGCCCGCCGCCTGCTCGCTGCGCTTCACGTCGTCGGTCTGCTCGCGGATCCGGCGCAGCCGCTCCAGCGGGTCCGGCACGCCCACCGGCAGGTTCACGAACACGGCCGCGACGCGGTTGTTCATCTCGCCGCGCTGGCTCTGCTCGCGGACCGACACCGGCACCGCCGACCGGACGATCGAGTCCGGCGCGAGGTCGCCGCGCGCGTTCAGCAGGTCCCGGAACCCGGCGGTCACCGCGGCGAGGACGACGTCGTTGACCGTCCCGCCGAGGGTCCGCTTGACCGCCTTCACCTCGTCCAGCGGGACGGTCTGCCAGCACCAGCGGCGGTGCGGGCCGATCGGGCCGTTCAGCGACGCCGCCGCCGGGCGCGCGAACCTGGCCGTCGCCCGGCCCGCGCCGAGCGCGAACGCGCCGATCCGCCGCAGGTCCCGCGCGACGCCGAACTCGCGCGCCACGTCCACGCCCTGCGCGACGGGCCGGGTGACCGCGCGCCGCGCCGCGTCCGCGAGCAGGTCCAGCGCGGACGGCTCGGGCGCGGGCGTCCACGGCTGCGGCTCGTCCGGCGGGCGGTAGTCGGGGGACAGGTCGAACATGACGGTCGCCAGGTCCATGCCGGCGACGCCGTCCACCATGCAGTGGTGCACCTTGGCGATCAGCGCCCAGCGGTCGTCCGCCAGGCCCTCCACCAGCCAGATCTCCCACAGCGGCTTGTCCGGGTCGAGGCGCTGGCCGAGCACCCGGCCGGCCAGGTTGCGCAGCTGCTCGTCGGTGCCCGGGCCCGGCACGGCCGTGTGCCGCACGTGGTACAGGATGTTGAAGTGCGGGTCGTCCGCCCAGACGGGCCGTCCGAGGTGCAGCGGGACGCTCCGGACCCGCTGCCGGTAGCGCGGCACGAGCGGCAGCCGCGCCACGATCTGCCGGATCACGTCGCCGTAGGACGGCGCGGGGCCCTCGAACACCACCACCGACGCCACGTGCAGCGGGGTGTTCTCGTCCTCCAGGAGGTAGAAGCTGGCGTCGAGCCCGGACATGTGATGCACCGTCGCCTCACACTCTCGTGTTGTGCTGCCAGGGGTGCGTAAGAGGCTTCCCATTGACACGCCGTCCAACCGGCATAGGCGCCAGGCGTTGTTCGAGTGCACGCCGCGCGGGTTCAGCGGGCGACGCGTGCGGGCTCAGGCGGCGGCGGAGCGTGCGCGGCGGCGCGGACGGCGCGTCCTGGACGGGACGGCGCGCGGGATCGTCTGCTCGCGGACGAACGCGCCGATCTCGTGCAGCGCCGCCAGCCCCTCCGGAACCAGGTCGGCGAACACCTGGAAGACGTGCACCTGGTTCTCCCAGACCTGCAACCGGCACGGGACGCCCGCGGCGGTGAGGCGCTCGGCCATCAGCTCGGCGTCCGGGAGCAGCATCTCGCTGGAGCTGACCTGGATCAGCGTCGGCGGCAGGTCGCCCAGCTCACCGTTCACCGGCGACGCGGCCGGGTCCACGGCGCCCTCGGTGAGCAGCGCCGCGAGCCGCCGGACGCGGCGCGCCGGCAGGTAGGCGTCGGACCGCGCGTTGGCGTGCTCGACCTTGGCGGTGTGGTCGAGGTCGGTGAGCGGCGCGACCGCGACCAGCCCCGCCGGGCGCGGCAGCCCCTCCTCCATCGCGCGCAGCGTCGCCGCGAAGGTGAGGAACCCGCCCGCCGAGTCGCCCGCGACGACGATCCGGTCCGCGGAGTAGCCCTGGCCGAGCAGCCAGCGGTACGCCTTGACGCAGTCCTCGACGGAGGCCGCGAGCGGAGCCTGCGGCAGCTGCCGGTACGCGACCGACAGGACGGGCGCCCCGGACGCCGCGGCGATCCGCGCGATCATCCGGCGGTGCGTGCGCAGCCCGCAGGAGAAGAACCCGCCGCCGTGGAAGTACAGCACCGCCCGGTCGGACGCGGCGTGCGGCGCGCGCACCCACTCGGCGCGGAAGTCGTCGAACGGCACCGGCTCGACCTCCGCCCAGCGCGGCGTCGGCAGCGCGAGCGGCGCGGCGAGGTCGATCGCGACCGCCGGACGCAGGCCGCGGTGCGTCAGCGGCCACACCGACAGCAGCGGGCCGACCGTCAGGCGCAGCCCGCGCGCGGTCAGCCGGGACCGGACGGTCGTGCCGGGCCGGGACTCGACGAGAGGCTGCATGTTCTCTCCCCACGGTGCGCGGACGCGGTCGCCGTGCGCTCCCGGCGGCCGGTCGGGACACCTGGTGACCAAGCGGTCATTCGGGTGACCCTGCGTCAACCTCGCACCGCTGCGATCACCATGTCAAGAGGTTCACGCGCAGGAAACGTGACGTCCGGACGCGCCTTGTCACACGGCTACTAAATTCGACGGACCGGTGCGCACTCCAGTTCACCCCGCGCCGCTCTTTAGGGGTTCAGAGCATTTTCTGAGGGGTGGGGGCAGTCCTCGCGGGCGGGGCGGACCGCGAGTGCGGCGAGCGCGCCGAGCACGCACAGCCCCGCGGTGATCCAGAAGATCTCCTGGTACTCGGTGTGCAGCGCCGCCTTCACCGCCGCCTTGTACGCCGCGAACTTCTCCTTGAAGCCCTCGTCGAACGGCAGCGGCATCTCCAGGTGCGCCGTCAGGTCGCCGAACCGGTAGAAGCCCCATGCGGACAGCCCGGCGATGCCGAGCAGCATCCCCATCATCCGCGCGACGACCACCGCCGCCGACGCGACCCCGTGCCGCGCCGCCGGGACGAACCGCAGCACCGCCGACGACACCGGCGCGATCACCAGCCCGAGGCCCAGCCCGGTGACCACCAGGTCGGCGTCCACCCGGGGGACGGGCCCGTACGAGGCGTGCACGGCGTCCAGGGGCCAGGTCGCGATCAGGACGAACCCGACCGCCGCGACCGCCATCCCGGCGGCCATCGGCCACCGCTCACCGAACCGGCGCGCGAGCCATCCGCCGCCGACGGCCGCGATCGGCAGCGCGACCAGGAACCGCGTGAGCAGCAGCGCGCCGCCCACGTCGTCCTTGCCGAGCAGGGTGCGCGCCATCAGCACGACGTCCACCAGCGTGGCCATCAGCGCGGCCCCGGACAGCAGGCTGACGCCGAGCGTCGCCAGCAGCGGACCCCGCCGGACGCCGGACAGGTCGAACAGCCGCGTCCGCGCCCGCATCTCCCACAGGACGAACACGACCAGCGCGGCAAGCCCCGCCGGAAGCAGCGCCCACCCCCACGGCGGCAGCGCCGACCGCTGCGGATCCGGGTTGTAGAGCCCCACGACCAGCAGCCCGAGCCCGAGCGCCAGGAGCGCGCCGCCCACGACGTCCACGCCCTGAGCCCGCTCCTTCGGCCGTCCGCCGGGCACCGTGAAGAACACCGCGACCATCGCCGCCACGCTCAGCGGGACGTTGATCCAGAAGATCGCGCGCCAGCCCAGCGCCGCCGCGACGCCCACCCCGTACAGCGGGCCGAGCACGCTGCCGAGCTCCTGCGCCGCGCCGACCGCGCCGAGCACGACCGACCGGTTCCGCTCCGGCCACAGGTCCCCGGCGAGCGCCATCGTCACCGGCAGCAGCGCGCCTCCGGCAACGCCCTGCACGACCCGTCCGGCCGTCAGCGCCCAGATCGCGTCCTTGCCGTCCAGGTGCACCGGCCACTCCCCGGCGAGCGCCGTGACCAGCGACCCGACCGCGAACAGCGCCAGGCACCCCTGCAGGACGGCCCGCCGCCCGAACCGGTCCGACAGCTGCCCGAGCAGCGGCATCGCCGCCACGTACCCGAGCAGGAACCCGGTGATCACCGGCGTGATCCGCTCCAGCCGGTTCACCGGCAGGCTCAGGTCGGTCACGATCGTGACCAGCACCGTGGAGATCACGTACGCGTCCAGCGAGGCCAGCAGCACCACCGCCGCCCCGACCCCGATCGCGGTCCGCCGCCTGCCGTCCGCCGCCACCTCGGCGGCCCCGGCCGTCACGGTCACTGCGGCGCGCTGATCTTGTAGGGCTGGTCGTACTCGGTGAACACGATCGTCGCCGAGCCGCCCTTCGGCATCGTCCCCTTCACCTGGACGAGCCGGTGCGACGCCTTGTCGATCCACAGCTGCCCCGGCAGGTCGCTGTCGATGCCCGGAACGATCTTCCCGATGGACGCCTTGGGCAGCGTCCCGCCGACCCGGTAGCAGTCCTTGCCGTTGACCTTCTCCTCCGCCTGCGCCTTCGGGTCCGAGATCGACGACAGCATCTTCGCGACCCCCCGGTCCGGATCGAGCACCGCCGAGGTGTCGTACATCGTCCCGGCCAGCAGCTTCGGCACCTTCCGCCAGCTCTTGCCGGTCACGCCCTTGATGTACACCGAGTCACCGACCGCGACCAGCTGCATCTCCCCGACGGCCCCGGACTGCGCGACCTGCACCGTCCCCTCGCCGTCCCCGTTGCGCAGCAGCTTCAGGTCGCCCCCGTGCACCATCAGCCCCGGATCGCCCTCGGTCCGCAGCGTCACCCCGACGCTGGTGACCTTCCCCATCGCGTCCGCCGACTGCTTCACCACCTGCGCGGCGTCGAAATGGGCCGTGGTCTCCTTCGACCCGCCCCCGCCCTTGCACCCCGCCGCGACCAGCAGGGCGACCACCACGACCACGAACCGCCGCACAACCTTGGACATAGCCCGGACCCTACCGACCGGTCACCACCCCCGTCACTCGGCACGAGGTATGATCCCGCCCCACCCCAGAGGACTACGGTGGCCGCCCCACGCCTCCCGCCGCTAAGATGAGCCCCGACACGCCCCCAGACCGCACCAGCACACCCGGGGGTGACTCCAGGGGCGGTAGCTCAGCCGGTCAGAGCAGGGGACTCATAATCCCTGGGTCGCGGGTTCGAGTCCCGCCCGCCCTACCTGATCAAAACCCCCTGACCTGCGAAAACGCGATCCGGGCCTGGACTTTCCAAGATCATGGGAACACCATGGGAACACCAGGTTTTCCGGGAGCCCCGGGGGAGCGGCAAGCCACGACCGGAAAGGCGGCGCGGGGTTACCAAGGGACGGTCTGGCCGAAGCGGTCCAGATAGGCCAGGCCGGGCGTGCCCAGTCGGGAGAGCAGGACGTCCACGAGCAAGGGGACGGTGTCCTCGATGGTGAACGGCGCGTCCGGACCACCCAGGGCGGTGCGTATCCAGCCCGGCGCCATGAGGACGAAGGCCCGCTGCGTCTCAGGTTGCCGGGCCGCGAAGCTCCGCATGAACATGTTCAGGGCTGCTTTGCTTCCCCGGTAGACCTCGCGGCCTCCGGTCGTGTTGTTCGTGATGCTGGCCTGTCCGGAGGACATCGCCCCGAGGAGTCCCGCCGGTGGAACCAGGTCTTCGAGGGCTTCGATCACGCGCATGGGGCTGAGCGCGTTGGTGACCATCACGTCGATGAAGTCGGCTGTCGGAACCGCGCCGATGGGCGTCTGCTCGTTGTTGGTGGTGCCCGCATTGACGAAGAGCACGTCGAGTCGGCGGTGCGCCAGACGTTCGTGCAGCGGGGGCAGGTGGTCGGGGTCGTTGATATCGAGATGCTCGATGGTCACCCGACCGTCGGCGTGGTCCGCGAGTTCGTGCAGCGGCGTTCGGGCAGTGGTGTCGCGAACGGTGCCGACGACGTTCCAGCCCCTGTCGAGGAACTCCGCCGCCATCGCGTGGCCGAGGCCGCGCGAGGCGCCGACGATGAGGGCGGTCGGTGGGTGTTGTTGGGTGCCAGTCGATGACATCCAGCGTCATCTCCGTTCTTCGAGCGTTGTACTCCGTTCGGGCATCGTCGATGCCCCGGGATCGGCACAGGGCGCTGCCAACTGTGCGCTTCAAGTGTTCCGTCCTGCCTTCCTCGCAGGCGAGCCACGAGCGCTCGTTTGTAGGATTACCGATATGGCAAGGGGTGCTCATGACGGAATCCGCTTCAGTGCAGCCTGACGATGTGCGAATCATTCGGGCGCTGCAGATCGCTCCGCGGGCGTCGTTCGCGGCGATCGCGACCGCTCTCGGCCTGACCGAGGGCGCCGTCAACCGTCGGTATCGCCGCCTGCGCGCCGACGGCGTCATCCGCGTGGCCGGCGTGGTCAACCCGGGCGCCCTGGGGCAGAGCAGGTGGCTGGTGCGACTGCGCTGCCGCCCCGGCAGTGTCGCGGCGATCGCCGACGCGCTCGCCGACCGTGACGACGTGAATTGGGTGGCCCTGAGCGCGGCGGGCTGCGAGATCACCTGCGCGATCCAGTCGCGGACGCGGGAGCAACGCGAGGACCTCCTGGGGCAGCGGCTTCCCCGCACCGCAGCGGTGCTCGACATCAACGCCTTCGCCATGCTCCGCCAATTCCTCGGAGGCCGCGCCCACTACTGGTCCGCCCTGCAGGGCACCCTGTCCCCGGATGAGGAGGCGGCGCTGGGGAGCGGCGGGCCCCCCTTCGCCGAGTCTCCGGTCGTCACTCGCGAGCCCGTACACCTCACCCCCGAGGACGAGAAGATGCTCGATGCGCTCGCCGCGGACGGCCGCGCCAGCCTCGTCGATCTCGCCGCAGCCGCCGACCTCACCCCGGGACGCGTCTCGCGACGCCTTGACGCTCTGCTCCAGCACCGCGCCGTCCACATCGACGTCGAGATCGCCGCAGCGGCCATGGGGTATCACGCTCGCGCGAACCTCTGGCTTCGCGTGCACCCGTCGGCGGTGAAGAGCGCGGGCCGCGCACTGGCGCAGGAACCCGAGATCGCGTTCGCCGCGGCCATCTCCGGGCCCTGGAACATCCACGCCGTCGCACACTGCCGGGACCTCGACGAACTGTTCGAGTTCACCTCGGACCGCATCGGGTCCCTGACCGGACTGCAGAGCATGGAGGTCTCACCCGTGCTGAGGCACGTCAAGCAGGCCGGCACCCGGCTCTCCGACGATCGCCTCATCGAGCCGTCCAGCACTCGCCCGCGCCGCTGAGAGCCGGAGCCGCCACCACCTGCTCGCCCACCCGCACGAGCCGTCCCCGCCCCGAAACCCGCCTTCGAGCGACTGGAGCGAACGTGGCGACGGTGCCCGCTGTCGGCAGGTCGGCGGTGGAGGCGGAGTCGGCCAGCAGACCCCCCGCGCCGGCCGCGGCGTCGCCCAGCTCTTGGTCGGGCAGGTGCCCCGGCAGCTTGAGCGCATCAGCGACCAGCCCGTCCACCAAAACGGCCCTCGCTTGCGTCACCAGGCAGGGCCAGGACACCGGTCGCTACGCCAAGGCCGTCGAACAGCTCGGCTCGGCCCGGGGCGAGGTGCGGCTCGGCGGCATCTACGCGCTGCAACGCCTGGCCCAGGATTCCGGTCGCGACCGCCCGACCATCGTCCACGTGCTGGCCGCGTACGCGCGCACCCGATGGAGGCGCACCTGACCCCGCGCGAACCTGTGGCACGCAGACCTGTCCGGTGCGGACCTGACGGGGCGAATCTGCCGCAGGCGGTGCTGAGCTTTCGGGCGTTGAGCGGTTCCAAGCCGTCGCCGGTGGAGGCCCGTCGCCGGGGGCGCGGATAGTCGGCGGGCCCGCGGCTCCGGCGGCGGGCGTGGTGCGGGGCCAGTGGTCAGGGACCCGAGTCGGCGGGGTGGTCTGGGGACTGTTGCACTCAGTGCAGGGACGCGCAATCGACCAACACCACTTGCAACGGCTTTCCCGCAGGTCATCGGCCTGAGCTGCCGGTGTCAGGCGGACGCTGGGGCAGCGGCGTGAGTAGATGGTCGAGCATGGTGTGCAGGAACGTGCGGAAGCCTTCCAGGTCGCGGCCGCCGCTGTCGCTGTGGCGGTGGCGCCCTTGGTCCGAGCCGCTGCCGATGACGCCCCCGGACAGGAAGCCGTAGACGCACCAGACCACGCTCCAGACCAGGTAGTCGGGTGCGACGTCGGGCGGGAGGAGGTCCTTGATAGTGCCGGCGATCTGGACCGACAGGGACCGGGTGTAGCGCTCTTCAAGGTCGGGCAGGTCGGCGGCGTCGCCCATCCAGCGGTGCTGCCACAGCGCCAGGACGTGCGGATGGGCGACGAAGAAGTCCAAGTAGGCGTCCGCGAGCGTGATGACGCCCTGCTTGCTCGGGGTGAAGCGGGCGAGCGCGGCCTCCAGGGCGCTCCGTTCGAGGTCGTCGGCGTGCTGCATGACGGCCAGGTACATCTCCGCCTTGGTCCGGGCCACGCTGTGGACGACGTTGATGTCGTAGCCCGCCGCGTCGACGATCGTTTGCAGCGTCACCCCGTCGTACCCGAGTTCAGCGAATATCCGGAGGGCCGTCGCGATCAGGTGGTCGTGTTCTTCTCCCATCGTGTGATCACTGTAAGTCATGAGCGACCTGCGCTGTGTGCTCGCGGGGGTGGGAGTTGCGTTCCCACCCCTGTTCCCCCGGTCACCGTGTCCGGCCAGGGGCCATGGCGAAACGTCCTTGCCCGGGCGCAGAGGGGTGGACGAGGCGATCCAGCACGTTGAGGCCGAGGGCGGTGAGGCCAGGGACAAAGTGCGGCTGCCGGCCGGGTGCCAGGTGGGCGTGGTCGGTGAAGGACTGCCAGGCGGTGAGGGCGGCCAGCGGCAGGCTGGATGCGGCGACGCGATCGGTGGTCGTGGGCTTGGCGGCCAGCTGGGCCGCGGGGATGGTCACGTAGTCGGCCGCGCCGCCGCTGCCCGCGAAGTCCAGGAGTGCGTACACCGCGGCTGGGTTGGGCCCGGGTGGGTGCTCGACGGGTCGGCCGGCCGCGCTCCCCGATGGCGGCCATCGCTGTCTGCCGGGCCGCGACGGTGCCCCCCTCGCAGGGGGGTGCCTCTATGTCTTTCGTCAAGCGGGGCGTGGGGGTCTGTGTTCGTAGTGGGTGCCGTCGCGGAGCATGGCGAATAGGACGCTGATGCGGTGTCTGGCGAGGCGGAGGAGGGCTTGGGTGTGGGTTTTGCCGCGGGTGCGGCAGCGGTCGTAGTAGGTGCGGGAGGCTGGGTCGTGGAGGGCGGCGAAGGCGGAGAGGAACATGGCGCGTTTGAGTTGCCGGTTGCCGCCTCTGGGTGCGTGTTCGCCGGTGATCGAGGTGCCTGAGGACTTGGTCGCGGGGGCGAGGCCGGCGTAGGAGGCCAGGTGGCCGGGGGTGGGGAAGCTGGTGCCGTCGCCGACGGTGGCCAGCAGGACGGCGGCGGTCCTGGCTCCGACTCCGGGCATCGAGGTCAGGACCTGGGAAAGAGGGTGGGCCTCCAGCAGGGTTTCGATCTCGGTTTCAAGAGCCCGTCGCTGCTGGTGGACGGCTGCCAGGGAACGGGCGAGTGAGGGGATCACCAGGTCGAGGGTGCTGGTGCCGGGGACGATCACGGTCTGCTGGTCCAGGGCGTCGAAGACTTCGTCGATCAGCCGGGCTGCCATGCGCGGGGCCTTGGGTCTGATGGTCTCCATCAGTCTGCGGCGTCCGGCTTTGCGTAGAGCCTGCGGGGAGCCGTGGCGTTCCAGCAGCCAGGTGACGGCGGGGTGGTCCAGGCGCGGGCCCAGGATGCGTTCGAGGCTGGGGTGGAACTGGGTGAGCAGGCCGCGGATGCGGTTGCTGGTGCGGGTGGCCTCGGCCGCCAGGTCCTGGTCGAACCCGACCAGCACGGTCAGCTCGGCGGTGATCTGGTCGGCCAGCTCGAGTGTCCGCAGGGTGTGCGGCATGGTGCGTGCGGCGTCTGCGATCACCGCGGCGTCACGTGCGTCGGTTTTGGCCTCGCCCGGATACAGGTCGGCGATCCTGCGCATCGCCAGGCCGGGCAGGTAGGCGACCCTGCAGCCGGCGTCCCGGGCGACGGCCAGGGGCAGGGCGCCGATCGATGCGGGCTGGTCCACGATCACCAGGACGGTGCCGAACTTGCTGGTGAGCTTGTCCAACAGCGTGCGCAGCTTCGGTTCGCTGTTGGGCAGTTGCTTGTCGAAGACCTTCTTGCCGGACGGTGTCAGTCCGTGCCCGTGATGGAAGCTCTTACCGACGTCCAGACCGAGGAACACGCCCACGTCTTGGGTGCTGACCACTCCCACCATCCCAGGGAAGTTCCGGACGCCGGCCTCGGCGTCGGTGTCGTACTCGCGCATCCACGTTATGCAGACCTGCCGCCCGAGGACGGTCGGGCGTTGCGCCCGGCCAGGCGGTGGTCGGGCCTCTCATCAGCGTCTCCGACGACACCTCTCGGGCCCGGTGACACCACCCCCCAGGTCATCGGTTCGACAGGGGGGAACAGTCATACCGGGCCCGGAGGCCAGCGGCCCTCTTGCAGGACCACGAAAAACATAACGGGGGCACCGTGCTTCACCTGGCGGAGTCCCGAGGTGGACAGCTTTGTGCGGAGGTGGGGGGCGCTATTGCGGGGGGTTTTCTTCCGCTGTGCGCAGTGCCTGGCCGGAGGCGGTTTTCAGGGTGTCGACCCAGGCGTCGAGGCGCCGTTTGAGCGTGGCGCTCGCGCTGCCGTAGGAGTTGTTGAGCTGGTACGGGTCGGTGGTCAGGTCGTACAGCTCGTGCTCGCCGGTGTCGTAGGCGACGTAGTTGAGGGGGTCGGCGATGCCGAGGGTGTTGGGTTTGGCGCGGAGGCTGGCGTAGACGGGGGCGCCGCCGGTGGCCAGTGCTTGGGCGTCGCCGGGGTCCTGGGGTTCCAGGAGGTTGGTCTGGGTGTTGGTGTTCAGTGTGCTGGGTCCGGCGTGCTCGTTCAGGAAGGCCAGGCGCCACGGGGTGGGGGTGACCCCCTTGAGGAACGGTACGAGGGATCGGCCGTCGACGAAATCCGGGGGTGTCACGCCGGCCAGTTGGGCGAAGGTCGGCGCGAAGTCGGTGTTGAGCGTGAAGGCGTTGACGGTCGCGCCGGCCGGAACGCCCGGTCCGCGGATGACGAGCGGGACGTTGAGGTCTTCCTCGTAGGCGGTGTTCTTGCCGGAGTTCAGCCGGTGCTGGCCCTGGTGGAATCCGTTGTCGGAGGTGAAGACGATATAGGTGTTGTTCAGGACGCCCTGTGCCTGCAGGGTGTTGATGGTGTTCTGGAGCAGGTCGGTGACCGACCGGAGCGATTCCCGGCGCCGCTCGTACAGGTTGTCGATGTTGGTGATCTGGGTCTGGTCGAGCAGCGGCTTGTCGCGTATCCAGGCCGGCTTGTCGCTCACGTCGGCTTCGTTGAACGACGGCGTCCGCGGCGCCTTGGCGTTCGGGTAGATGCCGTCATAGCGGGGCGGCGGGGTCGCCGGTCCGTGCGGGATGAACGGGGCGACGTAGGTGAAGAAGGGCTTGTCCGGATAGGTGGTCGTGGTGTTCTTGATGAAGGCGGACAGCTTGTTGGATATGACGTCGACGCCGTAGTCCGCTGCCGTGCTGCCGTAGTGCACGGTCGTCCCGTTGTCGTTGACGTCGTAGTTGTACTCGCTGTAGGGGCTTCCGCCATTAGGGCTGAACCACCTGGTCCAGCCGGGGGGAATGTAGGTGCTGCTGGGCGCCCCGTTGGGGTAGCCGTTCAGATACTTGCCGAAAAGCGCGGTACGGTACCCGGCGTCCTGGAGCCAGGTCGCGACCGTTGAACTCTCCAGCCCCTTGTTGTAGACGCTCTGGAACCCGCCCCCGGTGGCCGCGTCGTTGGTGAAGATCCCGGTGTTGTGGGCGCACTGCCCGCGCAGCGTCGACGTCCGGGACGGGCAGCAGAGGGAGAGTTCGACGAACTGCTTGGTGAAGGTGGTGCCCTGGCTGGTCAGGAGCGACTGGAGCCCGTCGTCCTTGGCGAAGACGTCCTCGTTGAGATCATCGGTCAGGATGAAGACGATGTTGGGTCGCCCCGTCGTGGCGGCCGAGGCCGACGGGCCCTTGAGGCGCGGGCCCGCGGAGACCGCCCCCGCGAGCAGTACGAGCGCCAGCAGCACTGAGGGGAGCGCCGGTCTCCGGCGGTACACCGAGAGCAATTTCATACTAACAAGGTAGGTAAAGTATATTTTAGCGTCAACGGCCTCATCCGGCCGGGCATGATCGGTGCGCCCACCGCCTGGACCTGTCCCCGGGCCCGTCCGACCACTGGTGTGATGCGGATCACTGATCATTCTGGACGCCGTCGTGAAATCGGCGGGGCGTGCGGGCAATCAGCGATGATCTTTCTCCGAAGGAAGGCATCCGAGCATGCACCTGACCCACCCCCCGCCCGCGGCGAGCGCCGGGGCCACCGCGTCCGGCGGGAGCGCGGCGTCCGGCGGCGCCGACCGTGAGGCGGACGTCGCGGGCGAAGCGGAGTCCGACGCGTCGGTGATCGAGAGGTCCCGGGACGAACCGGAGCTGTTCTCGCTGATCTTCGACCGGTACCACGCGCGGATCCACCGCTACGCGGCAGCGCGCCTCGGCGCGGCCGCCGCCGAGGACGTCACGGCCGACACGTTCCTGGCGGCCTTCGACCAGCGGCACCGCTTCGACCCGGCGCACTCCGAGGCGCGCCCGTGGCTCTACGGGATCGCGGCCAACCTGATCAGCCGGCACCGCCGCGCCGAGACCCGGTTCTACCGTGCGATGGAACGCACCGCCCGCCGCGACGACGAGCCCGGCCACGCCGACCAGGTCATCGACCGGACGGCCGCCGGGCAGCTGCACCCGACGCTCGCCCGCGGCCTGGCCCGGCTGTCCAAGGACGATCGCGCGGCGCTCACGCTGATCGCCTTCGCCGGGCTCAGCTACGCCGAGGCCGCCGTCGCCCTGGGCGTCCCGCCCGGCACCGTCGGCTCCCGTGTCAACCGCGCGCGCCGCAAGCTGCGCGCCGCCCTGAAGGCCGTGACCGATGAATGACCTGCGCCCTCTCCACCGCTACCATGACGCGCTGCCCGACCCCGACCCGAGCACCGTCGGGCGCATGCGCGCGCGTGTGAACGACCACCTGGACGGCCGGACCGCCGCGGTCGCGCCACGGCGTCGGATCCGTCCCGCCTGGGGGTTGGCCGTTGTCGGAGCGGCCGCCGCCGCGGTGGTCGCCACCGCCACGCTGGTCCCGGGGAACACCGGCACTGGAAGCACCCGGCCTGCCCCGCACGCGTCGGACGACTCCGGCCGGACGGTCCTGCTCGCCGCCGCCGAACGCGCCGCGACGCAGCCCACCGGGAAGTACTGGCGCGTCGTGACCACCAGCGACCGCCGGGACGCGCCCGTGGACGCCGAGTGGGTCACTCTCGACGGGCGGCGCTGGGTCGCCTACCGCGATCCCCAGCCGGCTCCTGGGCAGAAGCCCGGAGAACTGCTCAAGTCGAAGGGACTCGGGCCGATCGCGACCTCGGTCCTCGGCGAGAACCCGCCGCTGTCCCGGCTGCTGGCACTGCCGACCCAACCGAAGGCTCTCCGGGCCCTCGCCGAACGCAACGCCGGCAGGCCGGGGGACATCGAGAGCGTCACCGAGGCCCTGGTCGGTCTGCTGACCGACCAGCCCACCACCCCCGGGACCCGCGCCGCCGCCTTCCGGGCGCTGGCCGACGTCCCCGGGGTGCGGTCGCTCGGCCCCCAGACCGACTCGCGCGGGCGGAAGGGCACGGGCCTCGCGTTCGACTTCACCACGCCCGCAGGGCGGTTCCACAACCGGCTCGTCATCGACCCCCGCACGTCCCAGGTGCTGTCGAAGACGACGTCGGGCTACAAGAACAAGCGCCTGGTGAGCGGGACGCTCCTCTACCTGGCGACCGGCTGGACCAATGAAAGCCCGAGGATTCCGTGAAGCGCCTTTCCCAGGCCGCCCTGCTGGCGGCCGGTCTCGTCTTGCCCCTCGCGTCGCCCGCCCTGTCCGAAACCCGAGCCCACGCCCAGGCCGCGCCGGGCAGGGCCGCGTCCGGCGTCCGCGCCGGCGTGAAGACGGTGAAGCTGCCCACCGGCGACCGGGTCCGCGTCCGGAACGGCGCGGTCGTCGGCATCGATCCCGGGCCGGGCCGCGACCGCGTCTCCTTCCAGCAGGCCGGGCATGGCGACGACCTGGTCGTCCTGCCCTCGGACGCCGTCCAGCGCCGGATGGACCCGCGGCTGTTCAGGCTCAGCGGCTCGACCGCGCCGCTGCGGCGCACCGCCACCGCGGCGGCCGATCACGCTTTCACGCTCAACGTCCTCGGACGGCAGGGCGAACCCGTCACCGCCGCGGCGTTCGTGACCAGCCGCGACGACCCCGCGTTCGGGACGTGGCTCGTCCACGCCGGTGAAGAGGCGCGCCTGCCCGCCGGCAGGTACGCGGTGTCGGCCTTCGCCGGCACGGGCGGCCCGGACGACCCCCGCCTCGAACTCGTCGCACCGGACGTGCGGATCGACGGGGACAAGACGCTGACGCTCGACGGACGCCGTGCCCGCCGCGTCAAAGTGGGCGTCGCCCGGTCCACCGCCAGGGCGGGCGTCTGGACCGTCGGGACGTTCGTGAAGGCGGCGCCCGGGTCGGACCACGCCTACGACGGCAACGTGACGTTCCTGCCGGACGGTGCCGAGTTCTACGCGGATGTCGTCGATCCGACCCCCGACTTCGTCTTCGTCGCCCGGGGCGTCTTCACCGAACCGCACATCCGGGTCGATGCCGGTGGCGAATCGCCGTTCCCCGTGGACGTCAACTACGCCAGGGACGACGACGGGCAGGACTCGCCCCCGCTGCTCGGCGTCTTCGATCTCAAGGCGGTGAACGGCGGCGCGGGCACGCCGGACGATCTCAAGGACGCGGCGGGCGCCCTGGTCGTCCTCGATCCGTCCGCAGGCGGCGCCCCGCTTCCCGAGAAGGTGCAGAACGTCGCGAAAGCCGGTGGACGAGCCGTCCTGCTGGCCGGGACGGCGCCGTCCTACACCGGTGAGCTGGCGCTGCCGACCTTGGTGGCCTCGAACGACGCGGGCCCGCGGCTGAAGCGGCTGACCGAGACCGCCCCGGTTTCGGTCACGACGCACGGGATCGCGACCAGCCCGTACAGCTACAACGTCGTCCACCCGACGGTCGGCGGGATTCCGGACAACCCGGCCTACACCGACCGGGACGAGGACCTCGTGGCGGGCCGCGTCACCTACCGCGCCCCGGGAGCCCCCGGGAACGCGATCCTGGCGCCCGGCGCCGTCTTCGGCGACGTGGAACTCGGCAACCTCGGGGAGCAGATCCCCGTGCCGACCACCCGGACCGAGTACGTCACGCCGCTCGCCGGTCTCAAGTACGGCCGCGTCCTGATGGGCGCCGGGGACGGCGCGCCGTACGTGGCCTCCGGGTCCCGCGAGTACCGTCCGGGGGACCGGTTCACCGACACGATGTTCAAGGGCGTCATGGGCCCCTGGCTCGCGACCCCGCCCGCGCCGCTGAAGGGCGTCCTCCGTCCCGCGTGGATCTTCCGCAAGGGGGACACCATCGACGTGAACGTCCCGACGTTCACCGACGACGGTCCGGACCACACCGGAGGCAACTACGCCGACTCCGAGGCGTCCGCCGGACTGACCCGCCTCTACCGCAATGGCGCCCTGGTCAGCGAGAACACCGAGCCGGGCCAGGGCGCGTTCCAGGTCCCCGCCGAGCCGGGCGCGTACCGGCTCGACGTCGCCGCCAAGGTGGGCGACCCGCGCTGGCAGGCCACGACCGGCGTCCACACGTCCTGGACGTTCACCTCCGCCGGGACCAGCGCCACGACACCGCTCCCGTTGCTGTCCGTCCGCTTCTCGCCCTGGCTGAACGACCTCAACCAGGGACCCGCCGGTAAGGACGTCGCCATCCCCGTCAGCGTCGAGCACCAGGCAGGATCGTCCGCGTCCCCGGTCACGTCGCTCGTCGTGAAGGCGTCCTTCGACGACGGCGCGCATTGGAACCCGCTACCGCTGGTCCGCGACGGTGACCACTGGGTCGTCCGCCTACGCAACCCCAGCCGCGGCCCCGTCTCCCTCCGCGCCGTCGCCCGCGACGCCGCAGGCACCACCATCGACCAGACCATCGACCACGCCTACACAGTGAAATAGCCCCCACAATTGCCCGGCCGCCCCGAAGCGGCCGGGCTCTCCACATCCCCGCAGGGGCGGGTGCAGTTCTCCCGTGGAGGGAGAACTGCACCCGTTCGGGTCAGGACCAGGTGGTGTTGATCCAGGGTTCGCAGGTGTCGGCGCTCAAGTGATTGGTGTCCCATTTGCAGGCGCTCCAGGAGAACGGAAGGGACGCCGAGCGTGGGCCGGATACCGAGAGGGACCTTTCCACGGGGTCGCAGTCGCCGTGGAGGTAGGCGACTCCGCCGCTGAGGCTGCCGTCAGGGTTCCTGCCGACCCACTTGACGTAGATGCTCCAGCCGTCACCGCAGAACAGGTCCTTGATGGTGAAGGAGTTCTGACCTTTGCTGGGGTTCGCCGATCCGCTGTTGAACCAAGCCTCGCCCGCCAGGTTGCCGGCGGCGTGGTAGACGAATTCGTGAGTGGTCCCGCCGTTGGCGGCCTGGGCCGTTGTCACGCCGGCCGTCGCCGTTGCCGCGAGGAGGCAGGTCAGGAACAGACCTGTTCTGGTAAGGGGGCGGATGCCGATTTTGTGCATGGGGATCTCCCTGCTGGTTGGGGCGTAACCCATGTATGGACCGTGGATTGTCCAGAACCAAGCGATCTGGACAAACGCGCCGGCGCCGTTTGTCCAGCGGTCACTGCCCAGGGGGATCTCGCCCGTGGGATCGAGGCGCAGCTCCGTCCCGAGCTCCCCGCGATGGATGAGCTGACCGGGGCGACGGATCAGGTAGAGCAGCCATCCTCCACAGCGTGGGGGCGTAGCCGGAGTGCGTAGCTGACTTGTCTGGGTGTGTTGGCATTGGTCATGGCTTGGTTTGAGGCGGGGTGCGGGGGCAATTCGCTCGTAGTGATGGGTGGGCGTTTCGTTGCCGGGGTGGGGGTGGGTGGGGCGTTTATAAAGAGTCCGTCCTGCTGATCTACTGATGGGCTCACAACATGTTCCAGACCGCTGTGCGGGTCGTTGCCGCTGCCTGTTTCGTCTCGGTCGTCCCAGTCGCCGCCTCGTCGGCGAATGCCTCGCCGGTCGTATCGGCCTCTGGGCGGGCGGCCGCGGAGGACGATCTGACCAGTGCTTGTGGGCCGGTCAGGAGTTATCGGGCCTGGGACTGGTGGCGGACGACGACCGAGCCGCAGATCGCCCGGACGGTCGCGTCCGCGGCGGCGAAGGAGCACTGGCAGTGGCGCAAGGACGTTAACGCGCTCTGGCGGGGGGACACGCGGGAGACCGTGGAGGCGATCTTCCACGACGGGTTCACCCCGCGGGGCGACCAGGTGACGCCGCTCGCCGAGTACATCGTCAAGGGCGGCGGGCAGACCAGCGCCCACCTGAGCACCAGCTGCGAGAAGTGGGTGGCGCAGAAGTTCGCCACCTACGGGGCGGCCAAGACGGGCTGGGTCTACGAGATCTACGCGCCCGGCGGCATCGACGTCAATGCCACCGCGCGCCGGAACGACTACCAGTCCCCGTACCTGTGGAACAAGGAGATCGACCTCCCGGGAGGCGTCAAGGGCCGGTACATCAAGGGCGCCTGCAAATACCACCTGACGCACACCGACCCGAAGACGAAGATCAGCACCTTCGAGAACCTCGGCTGCAAGTCCAACCCCGATTTCGCGCCCTATCGCGAGCGCACCCGCTGAGCCCCTGCTTCGGCCCTGGCCCCGTGGCCAGGGCCGTGCTTATGCGCGGGTGAAGAGCGCGGGCGCCGAGGTGGCCGCCGGTGACGGCGCAGGGCAGACGTCGCCGTGGCCGCCCAGGTACTTGGTCGCGCTGTGCAGGACCATCGAGGCGCCGAGGTCGGTCGTCGCTTGCGCGACAGGCTTCCTGACCCCTTCATTCGGATGGGCAAAGTGCTCAGCGCGCGCAAGTGGGCTGGGGCCGTTGTTGGCCAGTGGGCGGTGTGGTGGGGGAGGGATTGGTAGCGTCGCGCGAATGGGGTCACGGTGGGATTCGGTATTTCGAGGTAAGGGGATGGCGGGAGTCGCCGGGGTGTTTTTCGGTGGCCTCGTCCTGCTTGGCGGGTGGAACGAGCTGAACAAGGAGTCGGTGGATTGCGGCGGCAAGAAGATGCTGCAGGGGGATCGGTGCGTGAGCACCACCAACGGCCACCGGACCGGCGAGAACGGCTATGACGAGCAGCGGTCGGACAACCACTTGGAAGCGGCGCTGACCATGGGTGGCGGGGCGGCCGTGGCTTGCGGCGGGCTCCTGTATCTCGGGTTCGTGGTGTACCAGGCCGGGAAGGCCGCGCCCTTGCCGGTGGGGCCGTCCTCGTACGGGGCACTGCCGCCCTTCCCGCCTTCGCCCGGGGGCGATGCCCCTTATCCACCCGATGATGGGCGTCGGCCTCAATAGCCGGTGCTGAGGCGTTACAAGCGGTTGGTGGTTGTGGTGATGGGGGTTACCTGGGGGAGGCGGGTGTCGGTGGAGGTGGTGGGGACCAGGCGGGTGACCGACTCGGGCATTGCGCCGATGGTGAATGTGCGGGTGGACGGTCCGACCGTGACGGCGCCGAAGGACGCTTCGGACGGTACCTGGTCAGGAAGGGGGATGATGTGGGAGCCCGCGTCTAGGCGGCCGTCGAAGATGCGCAGGGTTGTGCTCTTGGGTTCCGGCGGGGTGAACGTGCCGAACCAGGTGTCGATGGTGACGTCGGCGGGGGCGTCGAGTGTCAGGCGCACCGAGCGGTGGGCGGCGTCGTAGTCCGCTTCGAGCGGTTCGGTGGAGTCCACCTCCTGGACCTGCGCGGCCAGGAGGCCGGCGATTCCGCTCAGGCCCTGGATGATCGTCACGCCCGGGTTGCGTTCCGAGACGTCCGCGCGCAGGCGGCGCTTCGTCTCGGTGGGGACCATGCCGCCGATGACCAGGAGGTCGAGTCCGGTGACGTCGTAGTCGTCGAGGACCTGGTCGAACTGGTTGGTGCCGTCCGCGGAGTAGCCCCTGGCCCGCAGGATGTCGACGGCTTCTACGAGTACGCCCGGGCTGCGCCCGACGATCAGAACGCGACCGACCCGCTTGTTCGGTGAGGTGCTCACTGGGGGCTCCTGCCTGTCGATGTTGGTACGGCCAACATAAGCAATGTTGGCCCGACCCACAACTGTTAGGCTGGACACGTGCCCACGCCCCATCACGACACCTGCCGCGCCCCGGCCCGGATCGAAGGACGCGCCACCTGGCAGGTCGGCCGGGCGCAGGCGCGCGCCGCGGGGCTGCTGAGCTCCGGATTCGAGGCCCATGGCGACGGGCTGCGCGGCTACCACTACCGGCTCCTCGCCGCGCTGGAGGAGTGGGGCCCCGCGAGCCAGGCCGACCTCGGCCGCAGGACGGGCATCGACCGCAGCGACGTCACCGCCGCCCTGAACGAGCTGGAGTCGCGCGACCTGGTCGCGCGCTCGGTCGACCCGGCCCACCGGCGCCGCAACATCGTCACGATCACCCCGGCGGGCATCGAAAGGCTTCTCGCGCTGGACGAGGTCGTCGACGGCGTCCAGGAGGCGTTCCTCGCGCCGCTGACGGCCGCCCAGCGCCGCCAGTTCCTGGCCCTGCTGTCACGAATCAACGACGCGCAGGCGCCACGAATCAATGACGCGCAATGCTGACGCCGATGTGGAATGCCGCCGTGGTCAGTCCTGCGGCGGAAGGCCGATGAGTTCGCAGTAGGTTTCGGCTACCGATGCCGGATCGAGCGAGCCTTCCTGGTGGTACCAGCGATGGCTTTCGCTGACCATGTTCAGAATCGCGAAGGTCAGGACCGAGGACGGTGCGTCCGGCAGCTTTCCGAGCGCCTGGACCTTTTCGACGACCCGGCGGACGGCGGCGACGAATTCGCGCTCGTCACGCTGGACCTCCTCGGCGACCGCCGGTTCGAGCCACCGCTGCTCGCTCCGGTAGACGGCGAAGGTGAGGTGGTTCGCGATGACCGCCGCCGTGAAGCGGGTGATGATCGCCCGCAGCTGCGCGACCGGATCGGTGCCCGCCGCCAGACCGTCGCGCAGCGCGGTGGTCATGTCGCGGTCGACCTGGAGCGCGATCTCGCGCAGCAGGTCCGCCTTCGAGCCGACGTAGTGGTAGATGGACGGCTGGCTGAGGCCGAGCTGCGCCGCGATCTCCTTGGTGGTCCCCTTGCCGTACCCGCGGGACGAGAAGACGGCGGCGGCGCCGTCGAGGATGCGGCGCCGCTTTTCCTCCCACGCCGATTCCCTTTCGGGCTGACTCGACGCAGCCACGTTCCGGCCTCCCGCGATCGGTTCCGTCGAAGTCGACCATGTCAGCCTAGCGTCCGCGGAGCGAGACCAAGACCCCGCAGGATCGCGGCGACATCGCGGATCACTCCTCCGCGGCCAGGGTGCGCAGTGCCCGCACGTCGATTTTGTTCGCGGCCGTCCTCGGCAGTCGATCCACCAATCGGACGGCCCGGGGCTGTTTGTAGTGCGCCAGGTTCGCCGTGCAATAGGCGGCCAGCGCCGCTTCATCGAGCGCCTTACCGCGGTCGGTGACGACGAACGAGACGGGGCGCTCCCCGCGCCGGTCGTCCGGTACGCCGACCGTCGCGGCTTCCACGATTCCCGGGTAGCGGCAGAGCGTCTCGTCGATCTCGCGCGGGTACACGTTGAACCCGCCGACGATGATCATGTCCTTCCTGCGGTCGACGATGAAGAGGTAGCCGTCCTCGTCGAGATAGCCGATGTCGCCGGTATTGAGCCAGCCGTCGACGAACGCGCCGTCCCCCTGCGCCGGGTCGTGGTAGCCGATCGTCATGTGGGGCGCCCGGACCTGGATCTCGCCCGCCTGGCCCGCGCCCGCGAGCCGGGACGGGTCCTCCAGATCGACCACCCGGACCTCGACCGAGGCGGCGGGCGGGCCGACCGAGCCCGGACGCGGCGGCACGTCCCACCGGTTGCAGGAGATCGGGGCCAGCTCGGTCATGCCGAACGCCTCGCGGATCGGCACACCCGTCCGGTCCAGCCAGCGGTCGTGCAGCGCGGCGGAGAACCTCGAACCGCCGCCGGGGCAGACGCGCAGCATGCGCAGGTTCGCGCGGCCCGTGTGCTCGGACGACAGCAGGCCCGCGTAGATCTCGGCCGGGCCGCCGCCGAAGACGGTGACACCGTGGTCGCGGATCGCCAGCGCCACCGCGTCGGGCTTGAACCGCCGGCAGGTCACCACCGTCGCCTGGCCGTACACCGGGTTGAGGATGCCCATCAGCAGCCCCCAGATGTGGAACGACGGCGCCACGTTCAGCCAGACCTCCGCGCCGGGCCGGGTCGGCCAGCACGCCTCCATGCCCTGGACGGTCAGCATCAGCGTCCGGTGGGTGTGGTCGACGCCCTTGGGCACGCCGGTCGTCCCGCCGGTGAACATCATCGTCGCCGGACGGTCCGGGGGCGGCAGCAGGTCGTCGGAGATGGCGAGCGTCGCGTCGGCCTGCCAGGCGCCCAGGGATAGGTCGCCCTCGCCGACCAGGAGGAATCCGAGACCGAGTGACTCGGCCGCCGCGGCGGCGCGTCCGGCTTCCTCGGGCGCGCCGGCCGACGCGAGCACGAGGTTCGCCCCCGACCGTTCGAGGAGGAGCCGCAGCTCGCGGTCGGTGAAGGCGGGGTTCATCAGGGCGACCTGCGCCCCGGCCATCCAGGCGGCGAAGGCCGAGACCGACAGCTCGGGTCCGTTCGGCATGAGCAGCGCGACGGCGCGGCCCTCCGCGACCCCGCCGGACATCCGGCGCGCCAGGCCCGCCGCCGAGCGGCCCAGCTCCGCGTACGACATCGTCCGGTCGTCGCACACGATCGCCGTCCGGTCGGGCGCGTCGGCCATCGCCCGCCGCAGGCACTCGACCATGCTCGCGGACGGCTCGCGCCCCGCGCCGGCCGGCATGCCCTCGGTGTTCACAGCGGCCACCACAACCTCCAGTGGAGCAGGTACAGGTCTTTCGAAGTCCTCACGGACGGTCGGACGGAACGGTCGGAAGGGACGGTCGGTCGAGCAGCCGCATGGCAGCGCGGCGCTCGGGTTCGGCATGCGGGACGGCCCGCAGGAGTGCCAGCGCGGCGTCGTACTCGGCACCGAGCGAGGCTATGGCCTCGGCCATCGTCTCCGGACGGCGGACCGCCCCGACGCCCTCGCCGGCCGACCACACGTCCCGCCACGCCTTGGATTCCGCGATCGCACCCGAGAAGTCGATCCCGGCCGCCCCGCCGGAGCCGGCCGCCGCGGTGTGCCGTCGCAGGCTCTCGCTCAGCCAGTTCGCGGGGACGCCGGTCACGGTGTCCGAGGTGGTGATGTCGGAGATCTCCGCCTCGATCACCATCTGCCGGTGCCCCTCGTCCGCGCGGCTCTCCGCCGTGGCGAGCAGCCGGGTGCCGACGTTCACGACGTCCGCGCCGAGGACGCGCATGGCGAGGACGCCCGCGCCCGAGCAGACCGCGCCGCCGGCGATCAGCGGCCCGTCCCAGAACTCGCGGATCGCGGTGACCAGCGCGAAGGGGCTGTACCTCCCGGTGTGCCCGCCGGCTCCCGCGCAGACGGCGGACAGGCCGTCCGCGCCCGCGTCGATGGCCCGGCGGGCCTGCTCCGGGGTGCTGATGTCGGCGAACACCAGCCCGCCCCAGCCGTGCACGGCGTCCAGCGCGCGCCGCGGGGACCCGAGCGCCGTGATCACGAGCGCCGGCGCGGCCTCGCGCAGCAGCGCCAGCTCGGTGTCGAGCCGGTCGTAGGTGCGGTGGACGATGAGGTTGACCCCCCACGCGCCGCCGCCCGCCCCGGCGGTGATCCCGTCGATCATGACGCCCAGGTCGTCGACGGTGCGCGCGTTGGCGGCGGGGAACGCGCCGATGATCCCCGCCCGCGCGGCCGCCGTGACCATCTCCGTCCCCGAGACCAGGAACATCGGCGCCGCCATGACCGGAATCCGCAGCGCGCCGGCCAGCTCGGCGAAACCCTGCCGGTCCGTCATCGCGCGGCACCGAGTTCCGGCTGGGTCGCGGCGTCGAGCACCTTGCGGGCCCGGCGGACGAGGTGGGGGGCGTCGATCGCCAGCACGGCCGTCGGGCGACCGCCGCGCGTCCAGGTCACCGACCATCCGGACCGGGCGTCCGTGCCGTTCCGCGCCGTGCCGTTCCCGGCCGTGCTGTTCCCGGCTGTGCCGTTCCCCGCCGTGCTGTTCCCGGCTGTGCCGGTCTCCGCCGGGCTGATGTCGGCCGTGTCGCCGGGATCGTGGCGTCCCACGTAGTGGAGGCTGTGCCCGAGCTGGTGCGACCAGAAGTAGGGGAGCGGGTCGTAGGTTTCGGCGCTGCCGAGGATGTTCCGGGCCGCCACCTGGGCGGATTCGGCCGCGTGGTGCCAGTGTTCGAGGTGCATGTCGACTCCGTATCGGGACGAGCGCCACGCGACCGCGTCGCCCGCCGCGTAGACGCCGGGCAGGGGGGTGCGCAGGTACTCGTCCGTGCTGATGAAGCCCGCCGGGTCGAGGACGACCTGCATCCCGCGCAGCCAGGACGTCGCCGGCTCCCCGCCGATCGCGGCGACCACCACGTCGGCGGGACGGAAGCCGGTGTCGCTCAGCAGCACCCCGGCGGGGGTGGTCTCCAGGACGCGGGTCCCGATCGTCAGCTCGACCCCGCGCTCGCCGTACCAGCCCCGGACCGCGTCGAGGACCGCGGCGGGGGCCGCGTCCAGGGCGGGCCCGAACTCGGGACCGACGACGGCGACCCGGCATCCGGCGGCGGCCGCGGCCGTCGCGACCTCGGCTCCGATCAGTCCCGCGCCGGCGATCAGGACGTTCCGCCCCGGTACCAGTTCGGCGCGCAGCCGGACGGCGTCGTCCAGCGTCCGCAGCACCCGGGCGGGCGGCGCGCCGGGACCGGCGGGCAGCCGCCGCGCCCGCAGGCCGGGCGCCAGCACCGCCGCGTCGAAGGGGACGCTCCCGGTCTCCGTGAGGACCTCGCCGCGGCGGATCCCGACCGCGGCGGTCGCGGTGCGCAGGTCGACGTCGAGGTAGTCGAGCCTCGGGTTGAGCGCGGGCTCGAACGACGCGTCCGACAGCAGCTCCTTCGACAGCGGCGGACGGTCGTACGGCGCCTCCGGCTCCCGCGTGACCATCGTGATCCGGCCCTGGTAGCCGCACGAGCGCAGCGTCGCGACCGCGGTGTGGCCGGCCAGGCCGCCGCCCACGACGACCACGGCGTCCGGGTGCGTCATCGGGGTCCCTCCTCTCGGGCCGGACGGGCGGGATGCCGCCGACCGCGGACTTCCAGCCCGCCGTCGCTCGCCCAGACCGCGCCGGTGACGAATCCGGTGTCCTCGGAGGAGGCCAGCGCGACGTAGAGTCCGGCGTGGTGGTCCGGCTCGCTGACGAACCCCAGCGGGACCGTCCTGGCGATGCCGTCGAGCGACCGCGGCTCGTCGCGCAGGCGGCGGTCCCCGCCGAGGTCCCCGACGCCGGTCAGGCCAGTGCGGGTGGCTCCCGGAGCGATGCCGTTCACGCGCACGTCGGGTGCCAGCTCGTAGGCCAGCTGCCGGACGAGCCCGACCACCGCGTGCTTCGACGCCACGTACAGCGCGCCGCCGCCCCCGGCGAACGACCCGCTGGACGAGCCGGTGAGGATGACCGAGCCGCCGCCGTCGCGCAGCGCGGGCAGCGCCGCCCGGACGCCGAGCAGGTACCCCAGCACGTTGGTGGCGAACAGCTCGTGGAAGGCGCCGGACAGCTCGGTGAGCTCCAGGTCCGCGAGCCTCGCGCCGTAGTCGTACACGCCGACGTTCCCGACGTAGACGGTCAGCCGCCCGAACACGTCGAGCCCGCACTGGGTGGCGGCGACGTGCGCGGCGGGATCGCGGACATCGCCGGCGAGGGCCGCGACCCGGCCGGGGTGCGCGGCCTCCACCGCCTTGGCGAGCCCGGCGTCGCGTTCGAGGACGACGACGTCCGCGCCCTCGCGCACGTACCGCTCGACCACGGCCCGTCCGATGCCGTCCCCGCCTCCGGTGACGAGGGCGACCTGCCCTTCGAGCCGTCCCGGTGCCTTTCTTTCGAGCCGCCCCGACGCCGTTCCTTCCGGCCGTTCTGGCGGCCGGTCCTCCTGCCCGCCCATCAGAAGAAGGTGTTGATGTTCTTGGCGGGCAGGGTCGCGTGGCTCAGCACGACCTTGCGCGCGGCGATGCGGAGGCGGCCTTCGACGCGCCGCAGCCGGTCGGTCCGCCGCCCGTACAGGACGGCCGAATCGGTGCTCCCCTGGCCGCGGTGGTTCACGAAGACCGAGCGGACGGTCAGCTCGTCCGGTGCCTCGCCCGCCTCGACCTCGACGTTGGAGACGACGTGCAGGTGCCGGGTGGCCGGGTCCTCGGCCCAGGCGGTCGGCGCGGTGAAGCGGTCCACGCGGTGCCGCAGGTCGGCGATGGTGTCGTCGAAGTACGCCATGCGTTCCGGCGCGTGGGTTCCGGAGCGGTCGTGGCGGCTGCGGTTCTCGATGCCCGGCACCCAGTAGGTGGCGTCCTCGGTGAACAGCGCCAGCCATTCGGGATAGCGTTCCTCGTCCAGGAGCCGCGCCTCGCGCGCCACGAACTGCAGCACCTCGACATAGAGGCCCGCGTCCACGCGGTCGGCCGTTTCGAGGACGGTGGCCGGGGTCGTGGCCGGGGTCATCGCGCGTCCTCCGTTTCCAGGACGCCGTCCCAGCCGGCCGAGTTCATCATCTTCGCCCACTGCCGGTAGAAGGCCCGCTGGTTGGCGTCGTTGATCTGCCCGCGGTGGACGTTGCCGGGCAGCTCCGGATGGTCGATACGGCTCTCCATGCCGAGCCCGTAGTGCAGCGGCTGCCGGCGGGTCACGACCCCCCGGTTGCTGTGCGTGGCCCCTTCCCAGTTCTCGCCGTCGTCCATCTCGAAGACGCCGGACGGGGAGAACGTCAGCATCGCGCCCTTCTTCCAGGCGTCCTTGACCTCCTGCGGGGCGTCGCGGTTCACCAGGACCCACGTCCGCAGCTCGGTCCTGTGCGGGCCGAGCGGCTGCCAGGTGCGGAAGGTGTTCTGGCCGGGCAGGAACGAGAAGTTGGGGAAGACGTTCGCCGAGCTCACCGAGCCGACCATCCTCGCCCGCACCGGACCGAGCCTCTCCTCGAACCGGCTCCGGTGCTCGCGCAGGTAGTCCACGACGCGCCGGTCGCCGATCGTGGCCGCGTTGCCGACGGAGTCGAGGTTGAACTCCCAGCAGTGGCCGTTGACGTTGACGTGGTAGCTCTCGTTGGACGGGTCGCCGAGCGCGGCGACCGGCCCGCCGAGCATCGCCTCGGCTCCGGAGGCGTGCGTCCATCCGGCGTGCAGCGCGTCCCCGGCGAAGTTCTCGGCGGCGAGCTTCCAGTTGCAGCCGAGGACCGACGAGATGCAGCCGCCCGCGAACTCGGTGCCGCCGGGGTCGTTGTCGAGCATGACGTCCAGGTAGAACCTGAAGTCGCCGAGGAACTCGGCGAGCGGGGGCGCGTCCGGATCGAAGGTCGCGAACAGCAGGCCCTTGTACCCGTCGAGCTGCGCCACGGGGGTGAGGCCCAGCTCCGACCGGTCGAAACCGGGTTCGCGGTCGTAGGCGCCGGACTCGTGCATGCCGCGCAGCGACCCGTCCAGGCCGAAGGACCAGCCGTGGTAGTTGCAGACGAACCCGCGCGCCTCGCCGGCCTCCGCCGAGCAGACGCGGTTCCCGCGGTGCGGGCAGCTGTTCAGGAACGCCGCCACCCGGCCGTCCCGCTTGCGGACGACGATCACCTCGTCCTCGCCGATCCTGGTGGTGAGGAACGAGCCGGGCTTCGGGAGCTGGCTCTCGTGCGCGACGAACACCCAGGCGCGGGCGAAGACGCGCTCCAGTTCGAGCCGGTAGACCTCCTCCGACCAGAAGATCTCGCGGGGCAGCCGGCCCTCGTCCAGCATGCGCAGGTCGAGCGCCATCGGCGCGGTCGTCCTCATCGTTCGTCACCTCCGTTGCCGTTGCTTTTCCTGTGCACGTGGATGCGGCCGTCCTCGACCGTCACCGCGAAGGTCTCCAGCGGACGGGTCGCCGGGAAGCACAGCGGGCGCCCGGTGCGGACGTCGAACTCCGCCCAGTGCACCGGGCAGACGATCGTGTGCCCTTCCAGCTCGCCCTCCGACAGCGACGCGGTGGCGTGGGTGCAGGTGTCGGACGTCGCGTAGATCTCGCCGTCGATGCGGTAGACCAGCAGCGGAGGCCAGCCGTCCGGAGCCATGCGGACCATGTCGCGGCCGTCGAGCGCGCCGACCGGCCCGAGATCGACCGCGGCGGACGTCCCGGCGATCACGAGGCGATCCCTTCGGCGGTGTCATCCCTCTCGGCGACGTCGCCCGTCCCGGCCCGGACGAGTTCGACGAAGCCGAGGCCGGTGATCCATTCCGGGACGGCCTCGTAGGCGATGACGCCCCCGGCGCACGGGCCGAGCGCGGCCATGGCGGCGACGAAGTTCCGGATCTCCAGGCCGCCGTTGCCGCCGTTCTCGCGGATGTAGTCGTCGCTGAACGAGACGAGGGTCTCCACGTCCCCGGCGGTCACCAGGTCGAGCACCCGCCGGTCGAACCGCTCGTTCACCCGGCCCATCTCGGGGGTGCCGACCCAGTGGCTGATGCCGCCGCTGCCGATGACGACGACGCGCTCGTCCGCGTCCCAGCTCTCGACGGCGTCCTTCAGGTTCGCGCCGATCTGCGCGGCCCGGGGGAGCGGCAGGAGCGGTTCGACCCCGCAGGCCAGGTAGATCGGGATCACCGGGAGATCGGTGTCCGCGCCGATGCGGAAGTAGGGGATCGCGACCGAGTGGTCGACGGTGAGCGAGTCGGCGACCGCCCAGTCGATTCCGGTGCGGTGCCCGTGGTCCACCAGGTGGCGGGCGAGGGGCTTGTTGTCCGGGAACGGCCGCCGGCGCATGCCGGGGAGGCGTTCCAGCGGGCCTTCGACGTCCCCGCTGCCGATCAGCGCCTGCGGCAGGCAGCCGGGGCCGAAGAGCAGGTAGTGGTCGGTGCCGATGATGATCAGCGTCGTCGCGGCGAGGCCCGCGACCCGCCGTGCCACCTCGTCGTACGCCGCGGCGATCCGGTCCCGGACCGCCTCGGACGGCGCGTGCGGATCGGTGATGACCATCGGGTCGTGCGGCACGAGGAAGCCGCCCACCAGCTCAGCCACGGTCGGGCTCCTTCCGGAGGGAGAGGGTGCGGTTCCCGTCCAGCTCGGAGAGGTAGCCGGACAGGCTGCGGTCGCCGAAGGTCATCCACATCCCCCACAGCAGCATCGGGTTGGCGCCGCATTCGAGCAGCACCGGGAGGTCCACGTAGCCGACGGCCCAGCGCTCCTCCGGGGAGAGCCGGTACCGGTCGAGGAACCCGTCGGCGTCGGACAGGAAGCCGGCGCGGGCCTGCCGGTCGGCGACGATGTCGTAGAGCGCCTTGTCCACTCCTGATCGGCTCATCTCACAACCCGCCCAGGAACGCGCGGACCTCGCGCAGGAAGCCGTCGGGCCGCTCCAGCTGCACCCAGTGGCCGCACTGCGCGAAGACCTTCAGGTCGGCGTTCGGCAGGTTGCGCGCGGCGCGCCAGGCCAGCTCGACCGGGATGACGCGGTCCTCCCTGCCGTGCAGGATCAGCGTCGGCTGCCCGATGGTGCGGAGCGACTCCTCCTGGACGCCCCGGACCGGCGTGCCCGCAGGGCCGGGTTCGGGGATGAGGCGGCGGAACGCCTCCTGCGCGCCCGGCCGGGCGCTGGCCTCGTACCGGCTCCGGACCATCGCGTCGGTGACCAGGGCGGGCTCGTGCGGGAAGAGCGTCAGGATCCGGCGCATCTCCGCCTCGTCCGGCTCGTAGTGCCAGCCGGAGCGGAGCCCCTCGGTCATCTCGAACGTCCCGACCGGGGTGCCGAGCAGGACGAGGCCGTCCACCCGGTCCGGGTGCCGCAGCGCCGCGGCGAGCGACAGGCCGCCGCCGAAGCTGTTGCCCAGCAGGGTCGCCGAGGGCAGCTCCAGCGCGTCCAGCAGCTCGACGAGCTGGCGCACCCAGAGCTTGATCCCGTACGCGGTGCCCTCGGGACCGACCGAGGCGCCGAAGCCCGCTATGTCGGGCGCGACCACCTGGAAGTCCCGGGCGAGCTCCGGGATCAGTCCGGACCAGTTCGCCTCGGCCGAGACCCCGGGGCCGGATCCGTGCAGCAGCACGACGGGACGGCCCGAGCCCGCCGTCAGGACCTTGGTCGGCACCCCGCCGGCCGTGACGACGCGCGTCCGCACGCCGGGGCGGTCGGCAACGCTCTGTGCCAAGGAGCTGGTTGGCATGGAAGCGACCCCTTCCGGAGATTCGATCGATTGATTGATCGAACGATAAATCCGCCTTTCGCCCGACGTCAAGCGGCACCGGGAGCCGACGACGTGTCAGTGCGTGGTCACGGCCGGGCGGCGCGGGGTCAGGGCAGGGCGGCGCGGGGTCAGCGCGGGGCGGCGCGGAGGCGGCGCGGGGTCAGTGCGGCGCGGGGTCAGTACGGCGTCGGCGCGGTGCGGCGCGCGAGGATGGACTGCACGCCGGACGCGGCGGCGCGGACCGGGGCGTGGTGGTCGGCGGGACGGAACCGGGTCGTCGGCCCGGTCACCGAGATCCCGGCGACCGGCAGGCCGTCGGCGCCGAGGATCGGCGCGGCGACGCAGGCGATCCCGGCCGCGGACTCCTCGAACTCGAACGCGATGCCGTCCCGCAGGACGCGGTCCAGCTGGGCGCGCAGCAGGCCCGGCGCGACGATCGTGCGGGGCGTCCGCCGGGGCAGGGGACCGGACAGGATCCGCTCCACGGTCGCGGGTGCGCAATGCGCGAGCAGGACCCGCCCGATCGCCGTGCAGTACAGCGGCATCCGGCCGCCCACCCGGGACGGCGCGGGCACCTGGCGGTGGCCGCCGATCTTGCTGACGTAGACGACCTCGTCGCCGTCCCGCACGCCGAGGTGCACGGTCTCGCGGGTCCGGGCGTACAGGTCCTGCATGAACGGGACGGCGACCTCCAGCAGCGTCCGCTCGACGGACGCGCGCAGCCCGAGCTCGAACAGCCCGCGGCCGAGGCCGTACCCCGCCGGTGACGAGGCGAGCAGGCGCGCGGCGACCAGGTCCCGGCACATCCTGTGCACGGTCGCCTTCGGCAGCCCGGTCCGCCGGGCCAGCTCGGACAGGCCGACGGCGCGGTCCTCGGGGCCGAACGCGTCCAGGATCAGCATGACCCGGCCCAGCACCGAGCGCGGATCCAAGTCTGCGGTCATGGGCGCCTCGTTTCGTGCGTCCGGTCCATCCAGCGGACCGGAGGTGGTGCGCGGGCCGCCACGGCTGGGGTGGACTGACCGGCGCCTCACGGTACGCCACGAAAGGAGGCCGCCTTGTCACCGGTCACGTCCCAGGTGGACGAAACGGTCGTCGCCGAAGCGGCGCGGCGGTTGGCGGACGCCGCCGCGTCCCGCCGTCCCTGCGCGCCCCTGCGGGACCTCATCGAACCGGACGACGTGCACACCGCCTACCGCGTCCAGGAGCAATTCAACCTCCTCCGGGCCGGGCCCGGAGCGGAGGTGGTCGGCCGGAAGATCGGTGCGACCTCGGAGGCCGTCCAGCGGCAGCTCGGCGTGGACCGGCCGGACTTCGGCGTCCTGTTCGCCGACATGGCCTTCGGCCAGGACGGCGCGATCCCGATCGAGCGCCTGCTCCAGCCGCGGGCGGAGGCCGAGATCGCGTTCATCCTCGGCGCCGACCTCGCCGACGGGCCGCTGGACGACGTCCAGTGCCGGCGGGCGGTCGGGGCGATGGCCCCAGCGCTGGAGGTCGTCGACAGCCGGATCGCCGGCTGGGACATCTCGTTCGCCGACACCGTCGCCGACAACGCGTCCAGCGGGGTGTTCGTGCTCGGCGAGGAGCGCCGGTCCCTGGACGAGCTGGAGCCCGCCGAGGTGACCATGCGCATGGAGATCGACGGCGAGACGGCGTCCACCGGGACCGGGCGGGCCTGCCTCGGCGACCCGCTGCACGCGCTGTCGTGGCTGGCGCGGCAGGCCCGCGACTTTGGCGACCCGCTGCGTGCCGGGCAGGTGATCCTCTCCGGAGCCCTCGGCCCGATGCGCCCGGTCTCCGCGGGTGCGGTCGTCGACGTCCACATCCCCGGACTCAGCCATGTGTCGGCGTCCTTCGAAGGTAAGGCAGAGCGTTGAGCGACAGAAGGGCAGAGCGTTGAGCGACGGAGTCCGTACGAAGGTGGCGGTCATCGGATCCGGGAACATCGGGACCGACCTGCTCGTCAAGCTGCTGCGCCGGTCCCGGCTCCTCGAACCGGCCGCCATGGTCGGCATCGACCCGGCGTCCGACGGGCTCGCGCGGGCGGCCGCCCTGGGCGTCCCGGTGACCCACGAGGGCGTCGAGGGGCTGGTGGCGATGACCGGCTTCGACGAGATCGGCATCGTCTTCGACGCGAGGTCGGCGAAGGCGCACCTGGAGAACCACGCCCGGCTCGCGCCGCTGGGCAAGCGGCTGATCGATCTGACCCCGGCCGCGATCGGCCCGTTCGTCGTGCCCGCGGTCAACCTCAAGGAGCACCTGGACGCGCCGGTCGTGAACATGGTGACGTGCGGCGGCCAGGCCACCATCCCGATCGTGGCGGCCGTCTCGCGCGTCGCGCCCGTCGCGTACGCCGAGATCGTCGCGTCCATCGCGTCCCGCTCCGCGGGCCCGGGGACGCGGGCCAACATCGACGAGTTCACCGAGACGACCGCGCACGCGATCCAGGCCGTCGGCGGAGCCGCGCGCGGCAAGGCGGTCATCATCCTCAACCCGGCCGAACCGCCGCTGATCATGCGCGACACGGTCTACTGCCTCGTGGACGCCGCGGATCCCGCGAGCCACGACCGGATCCGCGCGTCGGTCGAGCTGATGGTCGCCGAGGTCGCGGCCTACGTGCCGGGCTACCGGCTCAAGCAGGACGTCCAGATCGACCCGATCGCGCCCGGCGAGCCGGTCCACACCCTGCTGGCCGAGGACGCCGCGACCGTCCCGACCCACCGCGTCTCGGTGCTCCTCGAAGTCGAGGGAGCCGCGGACTACCTGCCCGCATACGCCGGCAACCTCGACATCATGACCTCGGCCGCGGTCCAGGTCGCGGAGCGCATCGCGCAGGCGCGGGCCGAGGCTCCGGCGCGGAAGGAGAACGCCCGATGAGCCCCACCGCCCTCTTCGTCCAGGACGTCACGCTGCGGGACGGCATGCACGCCGTCCGGCACAGGATCAGCCCCGAGAGCGTTGGGCGCATCGTGGCCGCGCTCGACGCCGCCGGTGTGGACGCCATCGAGGTCGCCCACGGCGACGGCCTCGCGGGCGGATCGGTCAACTACGGGCCCGGGTCGCACAGCGACTGGGCGTGGATCGAAGCGGCCGCGGCCAACGTGGACCGCGCGCGCCTGACCACGCTGCTGCTGCCCGGCGTCGGCACGGTCGACGACCTGCACAGGGCGTACGACCTCGGCGTCCGGTCCGTCCGCGTCGCGACCCACTGCACCGAGGCGGACGTCGCCGCCCAGCACATCGCGACCGCCCGCGAAATGGGCATGGACGTCGCGGGCTTCCTGATGATGAGCCACATGGCACCGGTCCCTGAGCTGGCCGCCCAGGCGAAACTGATGGAGGGCTACGGCGCGCACTGCGTCTACGTCACCGACTCCGGTGGGCGGCTGACGATGGACGGCGTGCGCGAGCGTGTTCGTGCCTACCGCGACGTCCTCGACGAGGGGACCGAGATCGGCATTCACGCGCATGAGAACCTCTCGCTGTCGGTCGCCAACTCGGTGACCGCCGTCGAGAACGGCGCCGTCCGCGTGGACGCGTCCCTCGCCGGGCACGGCGCGGGTGCCGGGAACACGCCGATCGAGGCGTTCATCGCGGTCGCGGACCTGCTGCGATGGCAGCACGGCTGCGACGTCTTCGCCCTTCAGGACGCGGCCGACGACCTCGTCCGTCCCCTGCAGGACCGTCCGGTCCGGGTGGACAGGGAAACGCTGACGCTGGGCTATGCCGGGGTGTACTCCAGCTTCCTCCGCCATGCCGAAACCGCCGGTGAGCGCTACGGCATCGATGTGCGCACCCTGCTCATGGAAGCCGGTCGCCGCGGCCTGGTCGGCGGCCAGGAGGACATGATCGTGGACATTGCGCTGACCCTGACCGCCGCCGGTTCCCGCTGAATTCCGTTCGCACGCACTGAATTTCCGTTCGCACGCAAAGACGCGGGACGCCGGACGGCGGCCCGCGCCTTTGCCTCCACGGTGACCGGGGTCGTCCCGGCCTTACGCGTGCTGCTGGATGGCCTTCTCGATCTCCGGGTAGGTCTTGCCCTTGGTCTCGGGGACCTTCTTCAGGATGAAGATGAGGGTGACCAGGCAGAGCGCGCCGAACACCCAGAAGGTCTCGCCCTGGCCGATGCCGTTGGACATGGGCAGGAAGGTCTGGCTGACCAGGAAGTTGGCGAGCCAGTTGACCATGGTGCCGAGGCTGGCGGCCTCGGCGCGCACCTCGGGCGGGTAGATCTCGGAGTTGAGCGTCCAGAAGATCGGGCCGAGGCCGATGGCGAACGCCATGATGTAGACGGCGATGGAGCAGAGCGCGGCGATGCTGGACGTGGTGCCGTGCAGGGCGGTGAACGCCAGGCCGAGCGGGATCGTCGCGATGAGCATCAGCGACGCCGAGGCGATCAGCAGCGGCCGGCGGCCGAGGGTGTCGGTGAGCTTCAGCGCGACCAGGGTCATCAGCAGGTTGACCACGCCGATGATGATCGAGTACCAGAGCGAGTTCGAGGCGTTGAGGCCCGTCTTCTCCATGATGGTCGGCGCGTAGTACATGATCGTGTTGATGCCGGACAGCTGCTGGAGCGCGGCGAGCCCGACGCCGATGACCAGGGCCGGGCGGATGACGGGCGACTTCCACAAATCCTTGTAGCTCTTGCGCTTCTCGGATTTCGGCGCCGCCTTGCCGAACGACTTGACGACCCCGTCCACCTCGCTCTCCGGGTAGAGCTTGCGCAGGACGTTCTTGGCGTCCTCGACGCGTCCGTGGGTGGCGAGCCAGGCGGGGCTCTCGGCCGAGCCCGCCATGCCGAGCGCCATCGCGACCGACGCGATCACGCCGACGCCGAACATCATCCGCCAGTTGCCCGAACCGGAGAAGGCCAGGTCGACGATGTAGGAGACGAGCAGGCCGATCGTGACCATCAGCTGGTGGCACGAGGTGAGCAGGCCGCGGATCTTGGCAGGCGAGATCTCCGACAGGTAGACCGGCACGATCGCCGAGGCGGCGCCGACGCCGGCGCCGAGGATGAGCCGGGCCAGCAGCAGCACCCAGACGTCGGGCGCCAGTGCCGCCATGAGCAGCCCGATGGTGAAGATCACCCCGGTGGCGACGAGGGTCTGGCGGCGTCCGAACCGGTCGGCGACGTCGCCGGCGAACGGGGCGGTGGCGGCCGCGCTGAGCAGCAGGACGCTGACGACCGCGCCCTGCATGAAAGCGTTGAGGTGGAAGTCCTGGCGGACGAACAGAATGGCGCCGGAAACGACGCCGGTGTCATATCCGAACAGGAAGCTGCCCAGCGTGGCGAAGAAGGCCCACGTGAACAGCGACCTCTTCTTGTGTTCGGCGGACACCGGTTTGTGCGTGGCCGTGGCCGTGCCGCCGATAGCGTGATATTGGGCCACCAGGATTCCCCCGAATCTGGCTCGTGGGTGATCGACAACCATCCCCTTTTTCCGGACTTACCCCCACCCCGAACGCGCAGAGCCCCCGAACGCGTCAAGTTCGGCCATGCCGCCCTTGGCCGAACCTTGCCCAACGTGGGACGGCCGCGCCCGCGGTCCGGCGCCTTCGCCCGATCGGCCGCGGTCAGGCTTCGGCGTCGAGCCGGACGTCCGTGATGTCCTGGTCCAGGAAGGCGGCCAGCTCGTGCGCCTCGGCGCGGACGGCCTCCTCTTCCGGGACGGTCAGTGCCCGCAGAAGGCCGATGCGGAGGACACGGTCGCGCGCCGTCCAGGTGGCGGTGACGCGTCCGTCGACCAGCACCATCCGGTGGCCCTTGACGGACAGCCCCTGGTGGTCGGCGTCGATGATGCGGCTGCGGTCCTGGTAGCCGAGGACGGCGTTGTCGAAGGCCGGCAGGAACCGCACGGGCGCCGGAGCGCCGGCATCGGGACGCGGCGCGTCGGGCAGGTCGAGGAGTTCGCGCCCCCGCTCGTCGCGGAAGACCACAAGCTCGTCCCGGACGGCCTTGACGGCCGCGGGAAGCCCGGTGAGCCCGCACCAGGCGCGAAAGTCCGAGCCGGTGGCCGGACCGTAGGCGGCGAGATAACGCCTTAGCAATTGCTGCCCGACCGAGTCGCCGTCATCAGTCGGCAGCGAAGGAACCTCGCGTCCCAGCCAGGTCTCCAACGGCAGATTGCGCACTCCCGCACTCTGCTGCCAGAGCCCGCGCGGAGGAAGCTGGATCATAGGGATAAGCGCCGCGACCAGCAATTCACCCAGCGCCCGCGTAGGCGGCTCAGGCCACCGATCCTGGACGGCCCGGACCAGCTCGCTCATAGTGCGCGGTTGCCCATCGGCCATGACCGCACGTCCGGCGGCGGCGACCTCCTCGACATCGATTCCGGCCAGCTCGTTCCGGTAAGTGGTCAGGACCTTCTGCCGGAGCATGCCGTCATGCCGCGCGCGCCAGGCGAGCGCGTCCGCCGCCGTGACCAGGTGGACGGTCCGCCGCATCAGATGGGTGCGAACCACCTCGCGACCGCTGAGCGCCTCGTCCAACTGGCGTGCCTTGAAGCCCGCCACCCGGGACCACAGCCCGACGAACGGCTCCTGGGGCTCCTGCGCCTGCACCCCGCACAAGTGCCCCACAGCCCCGACGACCGAGGTATCGGCCCGTTCGAGTAGAAGTTGGCGGGCGAGCGTGGCCCGGTTGAGGGAACGGCTGTCAAGAACGGTCAACGCACTCCTCCAAGATGAGCCGCGCCGACGCGGCCCCGAACGGCACACGCACACCATGCCGGAAGTAGAGGACAGGACGCGTCCTCTACTTCCGATTGAGGTGGCCGGCTATCGCGGCGTCGGGGCGTTCTACCGGGGTGAAGTGGCCGGTGCCTTGCAGGTGGCTCAGCTGGACGTCGCTGAAGAAGGCGTCCAGGCGGTCGGACCAGGTGATGGGGAACAAGGGGTCGTGGTCTGGCCAGAGGACGGTTGTCGGGGTTCGGATGCGGTCGGCTGGGGCGGGCGGCTGTTCGGCGAGGGAGCTTGCCACGGCTCCTGCGCCCGCGCGGTACCAGCCGATCGAGGCGGTGAAGGCGCCTGGGGCGGCGTAGGCCGCGACCAGGTGGTCGAGGCGGTCGGCGGGCAGGTCGAAGTCGGGGCCGGACCAGTGGGACCAGAAGTGGGACAGGTAGGTGCGGACGGCGTCGGGACGGCCGTCGATGAGGTTTTCGGGCAGGTCGAGCTGGTGGAACGCCTGGTACCAGAACTCGTCCTGGGCGGTCAGGACGCGGTCGCCGATGCCGGGGAGCGGCGGCGAGACGACCAGGGCCCGGACGAGGTCGGGCCGGACGCGGGCCACGGTCTGGGCGATGCGGCTGCCGATGTCGTAGCCGCCGATGACCGGGGGAGCCAGGCCCAGTTCCTCGATCAGGCCGATGATGCTGCGGGCCTGGGCGTCAGCGCCGTAGGCGTCGGCGCTGTAGGCGCCGTCCGCGTGTGTGTCGGAGTCGCCGAAGCCGCGCAGGTCGGGGACGACGACGTCCGCCTCGCGGGACAGCAGCGCAGAGACGCCGGCGTGGTCGTCCCGGTCGCCTGGCCATCCGTGCAGCAGCAGGACCGGGGGACCGGCGCCCGAGCGGTCGTAGGCGAGCCGGAATCCGTCCACTGGGTCCGTGCGGCGCATCGTGCCAGTATGGGGGCCGGGTCGGCGATCTCGCGTGGCTGGGAGGTTCACCTGCGAAGCGGACTTCTTGCCGGACGGTACCGGTTGCGGGAAGTGCTGGGACGCGGCGGAATGGGCGAGGTGTGGCGGGCCACCGACACGCTGCTCGGACGGTCCGTCGCGGTGAAGGTGCTGTTCGTGGGCCCGGACACCGACCGCTGGCTGGTCGAGCGGTTCCAGCTGGAGAGCCGGACGGTCGGCGGGCTGCAGCATCCCGGGATCACCGTCGCGCACGACGCGGGCGCGGACGACGGCGTCCTGTTCTACGTCATGGAGCTGCTCGACGGCCGCGACCTCCAGGCCCTGCTGCGGGAGTCGCCGGGCGGGCTGTCGGTGGAGCGGGCGCTGCACCTGGCCGGGCAGGTGGCGGACGCGCTGGCCGCCGCCCACGAGCGCGACATCGTGCACCGGGACGTCAAGCCCGGCAACCTCATGGTCCTGCCCGGGGACCGGGTCAAGATCTGCGACTTCGGGCTGGCCCGGCTGGTGCGGGACGCCGACGCCGCCGCGCCGAGCACGATGGCCGGCACCCCGGCCTACATGGCCCCCGAGCAGTGCGAGGGCTCGCCCGTGGACGGGCGGACCGACCTCTACGCGCTCGGCTGCGTCCTGTTCGCGATGCTCACCGGCGGGCCGCCGTTCCGGGGCGACCACCAGGCGGAGGTCATCCACCGGCAGCTGACCGCGGCGCCGCCCGCGCCCGGGACGCTCCGGGACGGCGTGCCGCCCGATCTGGACCGGCTCGTCCTGGCGCTGCTGGCCAAGGACCGCCGCGACCGCCCGGCGGACGCCGCCACCGTCGCCGAGCAGCTCCGCGCGATCGCCGACGGCCGCGCGGTCGGGATCGAGGCCCCGGCGCCGCCGGTCGCCGCGTCCCTCCCGGACGCCCGGTGGGACCTGGAGGTCATGCAGAACGAGTACCTCCCGCCGGACGGCCGGGACGTGCACGCGATCGTCACGCTCGCCTGCGCGCCGGAGCAGGCCCGCGGCCTGCCGGTTTCGGTGGTGTTCGTCGTCGGCTGCTCGCGGGACCTCCCGGACGACGAGGCGGAGGCCGTCCGCGAGGCCGTCGCGGACGCCGTGGACCTGCTCGGCGAGGACGACGGCTTCGCGGTGATCGAGGGGTCGCAGACCATCGACATGGTGTACCCGCGCACGTCCCGGATCGTCGCGGCGACCCCGGCGGCCAAGGCGGAGGCGCGCCGCGCGCTCCGGCTGCTGCGGCCGGCGCCGCACGCGGCGTTCGGGCTGTGGCTGCGGTTCGCGGCGAGCCTCCCGGCCGTCCGGCCCGCCCCGGTCCGGCACGTCGTGCTGGTCACGGACATGCGCGGCGACCTGGACGGCCCGGACGAGCTGCGCGCGGCGGCCGAGGCCGCGAGCGGCGCGTTCTCCTTCGACATCCGGGGCGTCGGCACCGACTGGGAGGTGCGCCAGATGCGCGCCCTCGCCGAACCGCTGCAAGGCGGCATCGACATCGTCGTCTCCGCGCGGAACGGCTTGGCGGACGACCTCGGTGAGATCGTCCGCCGCGTGCGCGGGAAGGCCCGGCCCGGCGTGCGGCTCCGGCTGGCCATGCCGCAGAACGCCGAGGTCGAGTTCGTCAAGCAGGTCGCGCCGTCGGTGCACGACCTGACCCCGGCAGGCCGTCCCGCCGAGCCAGGCGCGGGCGGCCCAGCCGTCCCGGCCGCGGAGGCAGGTCGCCCCGCCGGGCCGCGGGTGGTCGACTATCCGCTTGGCGACTGGGGCGCGGAGAGCCGCGACTTCCACGTGCTCGTGCACGTGGAGCCGGGACGGCTGGACAGCGTCCGGCTGGCGGCCCGGGTCCACGCGGTCGCGCCGTCGGACGGCCCGGACGGCGAGGAGGTCCTCGCGCGCGGCGAGATCATCGCCACCTGGACGGACGACGGCGGCGCCTCGACGCGGATCAACCGGAACGTCGCCCACTACACCGGCCAGGCCGAGCTCGCCCGGGCCATCCAGGAGGGGCTCAGCTCACGCGGTGACGCACGCGCCACAGCCCGAAAGCCGCCAGGAGAGCACTGAGCAGCACGTAGACGACGGTCTCCAGGATCTGGAACGTCCAGAAGCGGCCGCCCGGCTGGTAGGTGACCCGGATGTGCAGGTCGAGCCGTCCGAGGCAGACGGCGGTGTCGCCGAACGTGCCGCCCGCGCCCGTCCGGGGCGGGGAGTTGACGCACTTGTTGAACTGGCCGCCGCTCAGCGGGCGGCCGTCGGACCTCAGCAGCGGGCTGACGCCGCTGATCCACGCGCCGCGCTGGTCCGGCAGGGTGATGCCGCCGACGACCGCGCCGCCGCCGATGCTGCCGAGCGACTTCGCCCGGTTGATCGCGTCGGCGGGCATCGCCACGGTCTCCGTCCTGGACGGCATGAGGTGCGGCCGCACCACGTTCGGGACGAGGAACTGGACGGCGATGAACGCGGCGAGCGTCACGGCGATCGCGGGCAGCGTCCGGCGGATGAGCAGGCCGATGACCGTGCCGAGGGTGACGGCGAACAGCGCGTAGCCCATGGGCGCGATGTCGCGGGTGCCGAAGAGGATCGTGTCGAACCGGTTCGCGGCCACCTGGTCCACCGGACGCGCGGCCCAGGTCAGCAGGGCGCTGACGATCCCCGCCGCCGCCATCGCGGCCAGGGCGGTGACCAGGAGCCGGACGCCGAGCCAGCGGCGGCGCGTGACGCTCTGGTTCCACACCAGCCGGTGCGTGCCCGCCTCCAGCTCGCGCGCGACGAGCGGCGCGCCCCAGAACGCGCCGAGGAGCGCGAGTCCGAGGCCGAGCCCGGCGGCGATGAACAGCATGTCCTCGCGGTAGGTGGCCTGGAACTCGGCCAGCGGCCCCGCGCAGCCTCCCCGGGCCGAGCAGTGCCCCTGCGCGGTGGAGTACGCGTCGCGGATGCCGTTGCCGAAGTAGAGCAGCCACGCCCCGGCCAGGACGAGCACGACGGCGGCGACGAGCGCCTGGAGGCGGAACTGCCGCCAGCTCAGCCACATCATCGGGAGACCTCCTGGAATGCACCGGAACGCGGCATTTCGGCCCGCGCCATGTAGGCGAGGACGAGCTCTTCGAGCGAGACCGCCTCCAACCCCGGACCGCCGGGCTCGACGCTCTGCACGGGGGCGGCGCCGATGCGGACCACCGTGCGGCTGCCGTGGTCGTCCCGCGCCACGCCGATCACCTCGACGCCGGGCGGCGGCTCGGGCGGCCGTCCGGGCGGTCCGGTCATCTTGCGGTGCCGGGCCAGCAGGTCCCGGACGTCGCCCGCGACCTGCACGCGCGCGTCGCTGAGCACGATGATGTGGTCGCAGACGCGCTGGACGTCCTCCAGCAGGTGCGAGGACAGCACGGCGCTCGCGTCCAGCTCGGCGACGAACCGCAGCAGGCTGTGCAGGAAGGCCTGCCGGGCGAGCGGGTCCAGCGCGGCGGCGGGCTCGTCGAAGATGAGCAGGTCGGGGCGCTTGGCCGCGGCGACCGTCAGCGCGAGCTGCGCGCGCTGGCCGCCGGACAGCCCGCCCGCCTTCTGACCCATGTCCAGCCCGGCCTCGCGGACGCGCCGCTCGGCGAACGCCATGTCCCAGCGCGGGTTCAGCTTCGCGCCCAGCCGCAGGTGCTCGCCCACGGTGAAGGAGCGGTACACCGGCGCGTCCTGCGCCATGAAGCCGACGCGCGCGACATGCGCGGCGTCCGCCGCCGGACGCGAACCGAGCACGCGCAGGCTCCCGGACGTCGGCTCGATCAGGCCGCACGCCATGTGCAGCAGCGTGGACTTGCCCGCGCCGTTCGGCCCGACCAGTCCGATGATCCGGTCGGCCGGGACGGTCAGGTCGACGGCGTCCAGCGCGGCCCGGCGGCGGCGCCCGTAGCGTTTGGTGAGCCCCTCGGCCTGCAGCACGGGGGGACGGAGATCTTCGTGAGGCATGCCTCCGATGCTTTCCGGAACCGCGCCTCCGGCCATCGGCCCAAAGCACGCTCACCCGCCGTCCACCCGGTACTTTCGGCCGGTACTTTCGGTCGGGTACCGGGCCAGCCGGATGCCCGGCCAGCCGGGTAGCGCGTCAGGCGCCTGTGACGAGGCGGTTCTCCCACGCCCACGCGACGATCTCGACCCGGTTCCGGAGGCCGAGCTTCGACTGGACGCTCGCCATGTGCCCCTTGACCGTGCTGAGCGAGATGAACAGCTCGGCCGCGACCTCCTGGTTGGTGCGTCCGCGCGCGACGGCCCGGACGACCTCCAGCTCGCGTTCGGTCAGCGGCGGGCCGTCCGGGCCGTCCGGGGCGGGGCGGACGGCCTCGGCCAGGTGCCGCAGCAGCCGGACGGTCACCGACGGCGACACCAGCGCCTCCCCGGCGACCGCGGCGCGGACGGCCGCGACGAGCAGCGCGGGCCCGGCGCCCTTGAGGACGAACCCGACCGCGCCGCCGCGCAGCGCCCCGTACACGTACTCGTCCAGGTCGAAGGTGGTGACCACGACGACGCGCAGCGGGTCCCGCACATCCGGCCCGGCGAGCGCGCGGGTGACCTCGATGCCGTCCAGGCGGGGCATGCGGATGTCGACGAGGCACACATCCGGGCGCAGCCGCCGGGCGGCCTCGACCGCCTCGACACCGTCCGCCGCCTCCGCGACGACCTCGATGTCCGGTTCGTCCTCCAGGATGAGCCGCAGCCCGCCGCGGATCATCGCCTGGTCGTCGGCGACCAGCACGCGGATGGTCATGCCCCGCCCGCCGGCATGGGCAGGACGGCCCGGACGCTCCAGCCGCCGTGCTCCTCCGGACCCGCGGCCAGCGTCCCGCCGAGCGCCTCGACGCGCTCGCGCATGCCGAGCAGGCCGTATCCGCCGCGTCCGCGTGCCCGCGCGGAGGGCGCGTCGTCCACGACCTCGACGTTGAGCTCCGGCCCGTCCCGCCGGACGGTCACCGCGACCGAGCGGGCGCCGGGCGCGTGCCGGGCGACGTTCGTCAGCGCCTCCCGGACGATCCGGTAGACGGTCCCGGCCACCTCGGGCGGCCAGTCGCGGTCGTCCTCGGGCATGTGCAGCCGGACCGGCGGGCCCGTCCGGCCGAAGCGTCCGACCAGGTCGTCCAGGCGCTCGGGGCCGGGCGCGAGCGGCGCGGCCTCCCCGCTTTCGCGGAGCACGCCGACGGCGCGGCGCATCGCGGCCAGCGCGTCGGCGCCCGCCGTCTCGATGCCGGCGAGCGTCCGCGGCATGTCCTCGGGACGCCGCCGCGCGACGATCTGGGCGGCCTGCGTCTGGATCAGCATGCTCGCGATGTGGTGCGCCACGACGTCGTGCATCTCCCGCGCGAGCGCCAGCCGCTCGTCCCGCCGCACCCGCTCCATGGCCGCCTGCGCCCTCGCGGCCGAGCGCCGCAGCGCCAGCCCGGCCACGACCGCGACGAACCACCCGATGAGGTTCATGTTGGCCACCGACGAGCCGCCCGACGACGTCCGGGAGGCGATCTCGCCGCCCAGCGCCACGGCCAGGCCGCCGCCCGCGACCACTCCCGCCGGGACGGGCGGGAACGTCCGCACCACCCGGACGATCGCGACGGCCAAGCCGAGCGTCATCGCCGGGCTCGGCTCGGCGGGCAGACGCAGGACGCGCGCAATGAGAACCGCGACGGCCGCCACTGCCAGCGTGCCTCCGGCCGCCCACAAGCCCCGCGATGTGTGGGTGAGCAGGGACAGTGCGCAGACGGCCAGCGCCATGGCGGCGTCGAACGGCCAGTAGGACGCGCCCCAGCTCGTCCCGATGGCGGCGGCCTGGACGGCCGTGGCCGCCAGGAACAGCGCGGCGAGCCCGGCGGTCGGCGCGAGCCGCGTCCGGGAGGCCGAGAAGATCGCCGAACCCGTGCCCTCCCGCATGGCCTCATGATCGAGGACCGGACGCCGGGGCGGCAACCGGCCGAAAGTACCGTCCGCCGTCCCGCGTCGCCGGGGCCGGAGCGCCAGGACGTCTGCGGGCATTGATGACCATTCCTCGCGGTTACTTTATGGCTTCACAGGAATACTTTCTGTGATCAACTGATCGAGACATCAGGGGGAAGCATGGCCATCAGGCACCTCGCCGGCGCCGCCACAGCGCTGGGTGTCGTCGCCGCAGGGACGTTCGCGGTCGCCGGTCCGGCGTCGGCGGGCACGTCCGCCGCACATCACCGGGACCACCACCGGACCACCGTGACCGAGGAGGTGCTGTCCAACTCGGCGCTCGCGCGGGCCGCCCGGGAACTGGTGAGGTCGGCGCTGCGGCATGGCAACCAGCGCGTGACGATGGTCATCATGGAGCGGTCCGGCGTGATCCGCCTGTCGGAGAAGACGGTCAAGGCGGGCCCGCAGACCTTCGAGTCCGCGAAGCGGAAGGCGTACACCGCCGTGGCGTTCGGCCAGCCGACGAGCAGGCTGGTCGGCAACGCCACCATCGAGAAGCTCCCCGGGACGCTGGTGCTGCCCGGCGGCGTGCCGGTCATCAGCCAGGGCTTCCCGATCGCGGGCATCGGCGTCGGCGGCGCGCCGGACGGACGCATCGACGAGGCCATCGCGAACGACGTCCTGGCGGCCCTGTAGTAGCCGGCGGAACGCGGCACCGGACCTCCCTCACGGGGCCCGGTGCCGCGACGTTTCACGCCAGATGCCGCGCCGATTCTGCGACGTCTCGCGTGAGATGCCGCGCTGGTGCTGCGGCGTTTCACGTCAGGCGCAGGTCAGGTGAGCCATGCGCCGTCGCGCATGAGGTCGCGTCCGGCCAGTTCGTTGGCCTCGCGCCACGCCTGGATGCGGTTCGGGCGGATGCGGAAGTAGAGGTAGTCCTCGTCCTGCTCGCGCGGGTCGAACCCGGCCCTGGTCGCGAACGCGTCGGCCAGCTCGTCCGGCATCTCGGCGGTGGGGACGGCCTCCTCCAGGACGGCGTCCATCAGGACGAGGTCGCGGGTCGGCCCGAACCCGAGCCGCGCCTTCCCGCCGTCCCGCAGGTTCCGGGACGTCGGGCTCGCCGCGAGCGTCGACACCAGCACGTGCGTGCCGTCCCACATGAACGACAGCGGGACCAGGTACGGCGTCCCGGTGGACGGGTCGGCCGTCGCGACCCAGACATCGACGTCGTTGCCGAGCCGCCGGAGCGTGTCGTCGCTGCGCTGCTGCCGGCTGCGGGGCGGCGGAGTGTCCATGAGCGCCTTCCTGGTTCCCGGGTGCAGCGCAGATTAGATCACACGAGAACTCCGGCGACCCGGGACGCGCGCCGCATCAGTGGGTGAGGGCGGCGGTGACGGCCGCGTCGACCAGCCGGTCGGTGCGCTCGTGCGTCAGGGGACGGCCGGTGACCAGCAGGTAGTACCAGATGGGGGCGGCGACCAGGTCGTCCAGAACCTCGGGGTCGAGCGGCGGGACCTCGCCCCGGTCCACGGCGTCGCGGACGCGTTCGAGGTTGCGCCGCGACAGCGCCGCGCAGATCTCCGACCGGACGGCGGCGGCCAGCTCCGGGTCGTGCTGCACCGAGCCGAGGACGCCGGTGAGGATGCGCCGGACGGCCGGGTCCCGGGTGAGGTCGACCAGGGCGCGGGCCCAGCTGCGCAGGTCGGCGGGCAGATCGCCGGTGTCGGGGTAGAGGAACGGCCCTTCGCCGACCGTGCTCAGCAGGGCGTCCAGCAGGAGCGCGCCCTTGGACGGCCACCAGCGGTAGACGGTCGGTTTGCCGACGGCGGCGCGCGCGGCGACGGCCTCCATGGTGACGGCGGAGTAGCTGCGCTCGCCGCACAGCTCGATGGCCGCCCGCAGGATCCTGTCGCGCGATCGCGCGCCGCTCGTCGTCGCCCTCACGCCCGGCAGCGTACCAAGTAGAACGATACGTAACGTTCTTGACGATCACCGCCGCGGGGGCTAGCGTCCTCGCGACGAAACGTTACGTTTCGTTTTATTCGGACAAGGAGCGGTGCCATGAAGTTCCAGCTGGCCACGGCCTCGGCCGGCCTGTCGATCCTGATGACGGCCGGGATGGCGGGGACGTTCTTCGGGTTCTCGGTCGGGGTGATGCCCGGCCTGAACGCGACGCGGGCCTCCTCGGCGATCGCGGCGATGAACGCGATCAACCAGAAGATCCAGAACCCGCTCTTCCTGGGCGCCTTCATGCTGGCGCCGGTGGTCGCGGTGGTGGCGGGGGTCCTGCTGATGATGCTCGACCAGAAGCACGCGGCATGGCTGTTCTTCGCCGCCGCCGGCGTGTACTTCGTCGGCGCGTTCCTGCCTACGGCGGCGGTCAACGTGCCGATGAACAACCACCTGGCGCACGTGAAGGTCCCGCACGACCTGGCGGCGGCGACGAAGGTCTGGACCGACTACTCCGGACGCTGGACGACCTGGAACAGTGTCCGTGCGGTGTGCTGCGGCGCCAGCCTCCTCCTGATGGGCGCGGGCGCCTTCCTCTGGGGCCGCTCCCGCTGACGCGGACCGCGGTTCAGGCGGCGGGGCGCAGCCCGTCCAGGACGCGCCCGATGATCTCGGGCACCTGGCGGACGGTCATCACGTCCGTCCCCAGAAGGGCGCGGTAGAAGAACGGCGCGTAGAGCATCTCGACCATCGCGCGCGTCGGGACGTCGTCGCGGAGCTGACCCTCCGCGACGGCCTTGGCCAGCCGGACCTGGCAGGCCCGGGTGCGCGGTTCGAGCACGGTGTCCCGGACGGCGGCGGCGATCTCGGGCGAGCTCTGCCCCTCCGCGATCACGCCCCGGAACACCGTCCCGAGGTCCCCGCCGAACAGCGCGACCATCCGCCCGATCTGCGCGGCCAGATCCGCGGCGACGTCGCCGGTGTCGGGGAAGTCGAGCGCGTCGCCGACCGCGTCGTCCAGCGCGTCCAGCGCGAGCGCGCCCTTGGACGGCCACCACCGGTAGATCGTCGGCTTCCCCACCCCGGCCGCCGCCGCGACCGCCTCGATCGTCAGGCTCCCGTACCCCCGCCGCGCGGCCAGCTCAAGTGTGGCGTCCAGGATCGCACGCCGCGACCGCGCCCCCCGCCGAGCGGCCCCGCCCCCTCCAGAAGCACCCGTCACACCCCCACCTTACCAATCGTTACGAAACGTACCGTCCCACTTCCCCCCCTCACCTCTCCCGAACGCGCCGCACGAGATCCCGGGCGGCGTCAGCCCAGTCCTCGTACTCGAACGTGAAGCCCGCCTCCGCAAGCCGCCCCGGCGTGACCCGGCGGTTCTTGAGCAGCAGCTCGGTGTCGGAGCGCAGCGCGAGCGCCCCGAGCTCGGCCATCCACGCGGTCGCCGGAAGCCCGATCGGCATTCCCCACGCGCCGCGCAGCTCCCTCATGAACGCGCGCTGGGGGAGCGGGTTCGGCGAGGAGATGTTGACCGGGCCGTCCAGGTCGTCCCGCTCCAGCAGGAACAGGACGGACCGGACGAAGTCGACGTCGTGCACCCACGAGACGTACTGCCCTCGGTGGACAGGACGCGCGAGTCCATCATGTCCTGGAGGTTCGCCGGGGTGTAGCGGCAGCTGACACTGCGTCCGGCGAGGTTGATGACCGCGTCGGCGCCGTCGAACTCGTCCGCCCAGGGGCCGAGCGTCCGGCCGTCCCAGGCGACCTGGCGCGGTCCGGCCGGGCGGCGGGTCAGCACCGTCACGTCGTGGCCTGCCGCGGTCAGCGCGCGGTCCAGGATCGCTCCGACCTGCCCGGTTCCGCCGGGGATCAGCACCTTCATGATCCCAGCGTAGACCCGTTTTGAACGCGTTCAAGGACTTGTGGGCGGGCTCACGGTTGCGGGGTCAGGGGGACCCTGAGATGGGTCGGGGGTGGGTCGTTCGGGGGGTGGAGGTGGGCGTGGCTGAATGGTCGAAGTGGGGTGGGGGGTGGGCGGGTCAAGATCATTTGTATGAGTGGTCTTCTGGTGGTGCGGTTGGCTTGGCGGAATGTTTGGCATGACCGGTGGGGGTTTGCGGCCTGTTTCGTCGCAGTGGTGGCGGCGGTGGTGCTGGTCGGGGGGAACTCGCTGCTGGTGGCGGGGGCCGCGCCTCGGGAGGAGCTGGACGGGGTCACCGGGATCCTGATCCTTTCGGCGGTGGTGTCGGCCTTCGTGGCGGTGTTCGTGGTGGCGGGGATGCTGGGGTTGCACGCGTCCCGGCGGCGGAGGACGTGGGGGTTGCTGCGGTCGGTCGGGATGACCGGGCGGCAGATGCGCGGGCTCGTGCTCGCCGAGGCGCTGACGTTGGCTCTGGTAGCCGGGGTTGTCGGCTCAGTGCTGGCCGTTCCGTATGCGGGAGTCGCCGGGGCGTTCGTGCGGGGTGTGGGTTTGGCGCCCGGCGGGATTCCGCTGGTGGTCACGCCGGTGCCGTTCGTGGTGGCGATGGCGGTCGGGCCGGTGGTGACGCTGATGGGGTCGCTGGGCGCGGCGAGGCGGGCAGTGCGGCTGCGGCCGGTCGAGGTGCTGCGGGAGGCGCACGTCCAGAAGCGGATCATGCCGTGGCCGCGTGCCGGGTTCGGGGTCGTGGCGCTGGCCGCGGGGCTCTGGATGGCGGTCGAGATGTCGCGGATGCCCTACAAGGACGCCGAGGCCACGGTGTTCGGGACGACGTTGATCCTTTGCACGGGTGTCGCGGCCCTCGGTCCGGCGGTGTTGTACGGGCTGGTCCGGGTGGCGGGCGCCGTGCTGGTTCGCGCCGATCCGTGGGCGGGGCGGCTCGCTCGGTCGGGGCTGCTGGCGGCGCCCGGACGCGCCTGGTCGATGGTCGCGCCCGTGATGCTCACCATGGCGCTGGCCTGCACGTTCCTGTTCGGCGTGAGCACCGGGGACGCTTTCAAGGGCGTGCACCGGCACGGGCCGTCCGCGTGGGTCGCGCCGCTGATGGTCGGGTCGGCGGTCATGTTCACGGTGATCGGCGTCGTGAACGCCTCGGCCGTGGCGATGGCGGACCGGCGCGACGGCCTGCGGCTGCTCCGCCAGCTGGGGGCGCTGCCCGCCCAGCTCGTCCGGACGGTCTGCTGGGAGTCGCTCGCGGCGACGCTGGTCGGCGTGGCGCTCGGCACGGCGATCGCGATGATCTCGCTGCTCGCGCTGGGGAGGTCGATGACCGGCGGGCTGTGGTTCGAGTGGTCTCCGGGGCAGTACCTCGGGCTGCTCGCGGTTTGTGTCGGGGGTGGCCTGGCGGGCGGGCTCGGAGCCACGCGGAGTGCCCGGAAGGGGGCGCTGGTGCCGGCCGGTATGACGCGGTAGCCGTGCTATGCCGTGGACGGTTCCAAGAAGCGACTTTGGTCGGGCCATGTCCGACCAACGGTCGCTGCCGGGGGTGACTACGCTCAGTAGCGTTCCCGGTATGAGACGCGCACTGCCCGCCGTGGGCCTGTTCTTCCTGTCGCCGGTCGTCGGGGAGATGCTGCTCGGCGCGACCTCGATCGACGCGATCGGGCTGCTGCCGCTGCTGGCGCTGCTGTACGGCGGCGGGACGCTGCTGATCCGCGAGGTGGTCCGGCGGACGGGGTGCGGCTGGTGCTCGGTGCTCCTGCTCGGCGCGGCGTACGCGCTGCTGGAGGAGGGCCTGCTCGATCAGATGATCTTCAACGCGCACTACTCCGGCAACTACGACATGGTCTACGTGACCTACGTGCCGTTCCTCGGGACGGGCGTGTACGGCGTGCTGTCGGTGCTGGCCGTCCACGGCGTGTGGAGCGTGACCGTCCCGATCGTCCTGATGGAGGGCATGATGCCGGACCGCGCGGACGAGCCGTGGCTCGGACGCGTCGGGCTGGCCGTCACGGTCGCCCTGTTCGGCCTGGGCATCGTGATGGTCGGCGCCGGGACGTACTCCGACACGCACTTCATGGCGCCCTGGCCGAAGCTCGCCAGGACGGCCGTCGCGGTCGTGCTGCTCGTGGCCGCCGCGTTCCGGATCCGCCGGCCGCGGCCCGGCAGCGCGGACCGGGACGCTCCGCGCCCGCTGCTCGCGGGCGCGGCGGCCTTCGTCCTGACCAGCGTCTTCATGAAGGTCCTGCAGCCGACCTGGTGGGGTGTGAGCGCCGCGCTGGTGGTCGCGGCGGTGGCGCTGGCGCTCGGGCTGCACTGGTCGCGGGCGCGCGGGTGGGGACGGCCCACGTGTTCGCGGTCGCGGCCGGGGCGACGCTGACCTACGTCTGGGTGGGTTTCGGGCAGACCCCGGACCAGGGGTCCGCCGGTCCGGTCAACCTCGCCGGACACGTCGTCCTTGCGGTGGCGGCCGCCGCGTTCCTGTACGTCGCCGGGAAGAGGGTGCGGCTCGGTTCCGGCTCGGCGGGGTGAGCCGCACCGGCGCGCCGTCAGGACCGCTTGGTGTCGGTGAGCCACCAGAGCCCGGCGAGGACGGCGCCGGGAGGGGCGAACGTCCACAGCCACCACGGCGACTCCCAGTGCAGGCCGGTCACGCAGACCGCGGCCCAGACCGTCACGTTCACCATGTTGAGGATCAGCCAGGCCGCGGTGATGAAGCGCAGCACCGGACGGTCAGGGCCGAACCAGGAGACCGTCCCCGCGCGCCCCGCCGGACGCTGCCCGGACGGGCTCCGGTCGGACGGGGCGGGGGCCTGGGTCTGCTCGTCGGTGAAGGTCATGACGGTCGCTCCTCGCGGGATCCGGCCGCCGCCGGTGCGGCGGCCTGTGGGTTCCATCCTGCGATTCGGGGCCGTCCGCGGCACGGGGCCCTGACCGCCACTTCCAGGGGACCTAAGCCCCCTAACCAGGAGGTCTAGGGCGCGAAGGTGAGGGTCGCCGAGAGCTCGGCGAAGGTGGCGGTCAGCAGTGCGGTCAGCCCGCGGCGGCCGCCTTCGCCCTTGCGGGCCGTCCAGGTGAGGGCGGCGGTGCGCCAGCCGGCGACGACGATCTCGACGGCGAGCCGGAGGTGCACGTCGTCCGGGGCGACGGCGCGGAGGGCGCTGACCCGGGCGATCATCGCCTGCGTGGTCTCGTGGCAGTAGCGCAGGCTGTGCGCCTGGAGCGCGGGGACGGTGTCGCACAGGTCGCGGGCGGCGAGGAAGCGGCGGTCCCAGTCGGGGTCCATCGCGTCGAGCGTGGTGTGCAGGGCCGCGTGCAGCTGGTCCACCAGCGGGCCCTCGGCGGTGAGCGTGGCGACGTGGTCCAGGTAGGCCGACCACAGGTCGCTGTCGGCGGCGAGCGCCACGTCCTCCTTGGACGGGTAGGTGCGGAAGAACGTGCGCTTGGACACCTCCACCTCGTCGCACAGCTCGTCCAGCGTGGTCGCGTCGTAGCCGCGCTCGACGAACAGCCGGAGCGCCGTCTCGGCGAGGGCGCGGCGGGTCTGGAGCTTCTTGCGCTCCCGCAGCGGCAGCTCCCGCAGCGGCTGATCGTGCGGCGGCCGGTCGTGCGGCGGCGGGGTGCTCGCCGTCACGGCGTGCGGCGGCAGGTCGCGGAGGGGCGGGTCGCGGAGGTCCTCGGGCACGTGGCCCAGCGTACCACCCGGACGCATTCGCCCTTTGACAGCTTTTGCCACTGAGTGGCACTATCCCCTCGGTGGCCATCCCGGGCCGCCCCTCGAATCACGGCTGGAGTGCGCCCAGTGACCAGTAGCCCGTCCGAACCCGCCCGGCGGTCCCGCCCGGCGATCACCCTCGCGGTGGTGCTCGCCGCGTTCGTCACGGTGCCGATGTCGATCTCCGGGGCGGCCGTCGCGCTGCCCGGCATCGGCACGGCGCTGCACGCGTCCGGCGGGCCGCTGCAGTGGGTGATGAACGCCTACAACCTGACCTTCGCCGCGTTCCTGCTGGTCGCGGGGTCGCTGGCGGACCTCTTCGGCCGCCGGAGGGTGTTCGCGGCGGGCGCGGCCCTGTTCGCGGCCGGGTCGGTCGGCGCCGCGCTCGCGCCCGGCATCGCCGCCCTGGACGCGACCCGCGCGGTGGCCGGCCTCGGCGGCGCCGGGGTGTTCGCGAGCGGCGGCGCGATCCTGGCGACCGCGTTCGACGGCGCCGCGCGGACCCGCGCGTTCGCCGCCATGGGCAGCGCCGCCGGGCTCGGCCTCGCCCTCGGTCCGACGCTGTCCGGCTGGCTGGTCGGCGGGCTCGGCTGGCGCGCCACGTTCGCGCTGCACGCCGTGATGCTGGTCGCCGCGCTGGCGGGCACCGCGTTCGTGCCCGAGTCGCGCGCCGCGGTCCGCCCCCGGATGGACGCGCGGGGCGCGGTCGTGTTCGTCACCGCGCTCGCCGCGCTGGTGCTGGGCGCGGTCCAGGGCCCGCAGTGGGGCTGGGCGAGCCCGGCCGTGCTGGCACTGCTGGTGGGCGGCGTCGCGCTGCTCGTCCTGTTCGGGCTGCTCCAGGCCCGCACCGCCGCGCCGCTGCTCGACCTGTCCCTGCTCGCGGACCGCCGGTTCCTCGCGCTCTGCCTCGTCCCGGTCGTCACGACGTTCGGGTTCGTGACGCTGCTGACCTACCTGCCCACCTACCTGGTCGGCGCTGGCGGCATGTCCGCCGGACGCGCCGGGACCGTGATGCTGCTGCTCACCGCGCCCGTCCTCGCCGCGCCGCCGGTCGGCGGGGCGCTGGTCACGCGCGGCGCGTCCCCGCGCGCGATGGTCGGGCTCGCGCTGGCGCTGTTCGCGGCCGGGGACGCCTGGCTCACCGTGATCGCGCCCGGTTCGTCCGCGTGGACGATCGCGCCGCCGCTGCTCCTGATCGGCACCGCCGCGGGCCTGCTGTTCGGCATCGCCGACGGCCTCGCCCTCAGCCTGGTCGAGCCCGACCGCGCCGGAATGGCGTCCGGGTTCCTCAACACCATGCGCCTCGGCAGCGAGGCCATCGTGATCGCGGTCTTCGGCGCCGTCCTGGTCAGCCTGGTCGGCACGCGCGTCCTGCACCACCTGGCCGGACGCGTCGCCGCCGGGGACCTGACCGGCGGCGACCGTGCCCAGCTGGCGGACGCCTTCACCCACGCCCTGCACGTCAGCCTTTGGGGACTCGCCGCCGTCAGCGCGTTCGGCGCCGTCCTCATCTTCATGCTGCTCGCCCAGCCCCGCCGCCGCGCCTCCTCCCCGGCGCCCGCCGCGAGCGAGCCCGCCGCCGCCCCGGCCGAGGCCCGCTGACCCGGCCGGACTCCAGCCCGTCCGGACGGGCTAGAGCGATTCGGCGGCCTCGATCGCCTTGCGCAGCCGGGTCAGCTCCTTCGGGAAGTTCACCGTCGCCGCGCCCACGAGGACACCCTCGCGGGTGAAGGCGACGGCGAACTTCCCGTCTTCCGGCGCGCCGGTGACGACGGTGCTCGCGTCGGCGAGGTGCGGGAGGCCCGCGTACTGGATCCGGGTGCCGTGCACGCGCGTGCCCAGCGCCGGAACCTGCCCGAACGGGACGGCCCCGGACGGCCCGCGCAGCAGGTTCCGCGCCGCCGCCGCGCCCTGCTCGTTCGCGTTCGACCAGTGCTCGATCCGGACGGGCTCGTCCCCGAACAGCGCGTGCGGCCAGCGCGCCACGTCCCCGGCGGCGACGATGTCGGTGTGGCCGCGCGCGAACAGGCGCTCGTCGGTCACCACGCCGTCGTCCAGGTGGACGCCGCTGCCCTCCAGCCACTCGGTGTTCGGCACGACGCCCGTCCCGACCACGACCAGGTCGGCGTCCAGCGTGCGCGAGCCGTCCAGCCGGACGCCGGTCACCCGGCCCTGCTCGCCGACGAGTCCCGCGACGCGCGTGTTGGTGACCAGCTCGACGCCGTTGGCGCGGTGGTGTTCGGCCAGCCAGGTGCCGACCGTCCGGCCGAGGACGCGGACCATCGGCTCCGCCGCGTCCACGATGGCGACCTCGTGCCCCGCCGCGCGGACGGACGAGGCGACCTCGCCGCCGACGAACCCGCCGCCCATCACGACCACCCGCCCGCGGACGTCGGCGAGCGCCTTCCGCAGCTCCAGCGCGTCGTCGAGGGTGCGGAGCACGTGCACGCCGGTCAGCGCCATCTGCTCCTCGGGCAGCCGCCGCGGACGGGCGCCCGTCGCGATCACCAGGCCGTCGTAGGGCAGCTCGGTGCCGTCGTCCAGGGCGACGGTCCGGGCGGCGCCGTCCAGGCGGACGGCGCTGCGCCCGCCGAGCCAGTCCGCGTCGATCGCGTCCGCGCCGGGGAGGCTGACGTCGTCGTCGCCGTCCAGCACGCTCTTGGAGAGCGGAGGCCGGTTGTACGGGCGGTGCGGCTCCGCGCCGACGAGCGCGAGCGCGCCCGCGAACCCCTCCTCGCGCAGCGTCACCGCCGCGCGCAGTCCCGCCAGCGACGCGCCGACCACGACGATGCGCTCATGAGTACCCACTGCAAGCTCCTTCTGCTCGGTCCCGCTGCCCCGCGACAATACCTATAGGGGGCAGGGGTATCAAGCGATCATGGGAAGGCCGCCGCGCGCGGGCGGCCCTCACAGCGCGAGCTTGAAGCCCTCGTGGCTGCGCTCGAACCCGAGCGAGTCGTAGAACCGGTGCGCGTCCAGGCGCCTCTTGTTGCTGGTCAGCTGGACGAGGACGCAGCCGCGTGCGCGCGCCCGCTCGGTCGCGTGCTCCATCAGCGTCCGGCCGAGCCCGCCGCCGCGCCGGTCCGCGCGGATGCGCACCGCCTCGACCAGCGCCCGCTCCCCGCCGCCCTTGCCGAGGCCGGGGATGTAGGTCAGCTGGAGGCAGCCGACGACCGTCCCGCCGTCCCCCTCCTCGGCCATGACGAGCAGCTCGTTGCGCGGGTCGGCGTCGATCGCCGCGAACGCCCGCTCGTACCGGGCGGTCACCTCGACCGACGCCGGGTCGACGACGGTCTCCTCGTCGGCGAGCAGCGCGAGCACCGCGGGCAGGTCCCCGCGCGTCGCCGGACGTACCACGTGGGCAGGAGGGGGCACCATGCCCCGGACCCTACCGGGCCCCCTCAACAGGGGTTTCCCTACCTTCGCCCCCGCGGTGGTTCCGCCCGGGGCCGCCAGGGCACAGGCTGGATGTGAGTGACCGGAAGGACTGCCCCGGCTGCGACGGAGCCGGGGAGCAGCGACTGGGGCCGTTTCGGTTCGCCTGCTTCTTCTGCCGTGGAGCGGGACGTCTTGGCGAGGACAGTGAAGTGAGCAGTGGTACGGACCCGGCCCCGCGGAGGGCCTACACGCCGGTGTGGGAGCAGCCCGGGTCGGAGATCATGCCCGGCTGCCAGGCGTGCCTGGGCGTCGGGCGCGTCATCAGCCTCGGCGGGGACGTCCGCGGCGGCCGGCCGTCCAAGCTGACCGAGGCCCCCTGCCCCGTCTGCGCCGAACGCTGACCCGCACCCCCATCCCCTCGGAAAGCCGACCTGCGCCCTCCGCGGCGCGCCATGGGGCCGCCAAGGGTGGGGCAAGAAGGGGGAGCGGTCGCGTCGCGTGATCACCGGCCGGGAATCTCCCCGGTGACCGCGTCCGGGGAGCGGGCGCGCGGTGGCTGCGAAGGGGGCGGCGGGTGGTCGGCGCGGACCAGACGTCGGTGGTGGTGATCGCCGGGGCGGCGGTGCTGGCGCCGCTGCTCGCCGACCGGCTGGCGCGCTGGGTCGCGGTGCCGGGGGTGGTGCTCGAACTGCTGCTCGGCGTGCTGGCCGGGCCGGTCCTGCTCGGCTGGGCGAACGACCACGGCGCGATCGGGACGGTCGCCGACTTCGGCCTGGCCATGCTGATGTTCATGGCCGGGTACGAGATCGAGTTCGACCGCATCCGGGGCGGCCCGCTGCGCGAGGGGCTGACCGGCTGGGTGCTCTCGCTCGTGCTGGGCCTGGCCGCCGGCGGGCTGCTCGCGCTGACCGGCGACCACGGCGCGGGCATGGTCGTCGGGCTGGCGCTGACCACGACCGCGCTCGGCACGATCCTGCCGATCCTGCACGACGCGGGCATGGTGGCGACGCCGTTCGGGGCGCGGGTGATGGCGGTCGGGGCGATCGGCGAGTTCGGCCCCATCGTCGCGGTCGCGCTGCTGCTCACGAGCTCGCAACCGGGCCGGACGGTCCTGCTGCTGATCGCGTTCGCGCTGGTCACGGTCGCCGCGGGCCTGCTGGCGGTGCGCCAGCACGGCTCGGCGCGGATGGGGCGGCTGCTGCGCGCGACGCTGTCCACCAGCGCGCAGATGGCCGTCCGGATCACCATGTTCGGGCTGATCCTGATGCTGTGGATCGCCGGCTCGTTCGGGCTGGACGTGCTGCTCGGCGCGTTCGCGGCGGGGGTCATCGAGCGGATGGCGTTCGGCGCGAGCGACCTGTCGCCCGGGCAGGAGTCGCTGGTCGACGCGAAGCTCGAAGGGATCGGGTACGGGTTCCTGGTGCCGTTCTTCTTCGTCGTGAGCGGGATCCGGCTCGACCTGTCGGCGCTGGCCGACGACCCGCGCGCGGTGCTGCTGGTGCCCGGCTTCCTGCTGCTCTTCCTGGTCGTCCGGGGCGTGCCGACCTACCTGGTGAGCCGCCGGGACGAGGCGCTCGACCGGCCCCGCCGCCGGGCGCTGTCCCTGCTGGCCTCGACCGCGCTGCCGCTGGTCGTGGTCATCACGACGATCGGGGTGGAGGACCACCGGATCAAGACGAGCACGGCCGCGGCGCTGGTCTGCGCGGCGATGCTCTCCGTCCTCCTGTTCCCCCTGCTTGCCATGCGCCTCGCGAAGGAGCCCGCCGCAACGGGCTCCTAGCCGCAACAGGCGCCTAGAGGTTGGGGTCGGCGGGGTGCGGGGCTACAGGGAGCGGGGCCGCCAGGCGGCTTTCGCACATGTCGACCAGGACTCGGTAGGCGGGCTCTCCCATGAGCTCGACCAGTTCCGGGCGGTAGGTGATGTACAGGGGGTCGGGCGCGTCGTGCGCGGAGTGGGCGCTGGTGCACCACCAGTTCAGCCCGTGCCCGCCGGGACCCCACGTCCGCCGCTCGTACTCGGTGATCGTCACGATGAGGACGCGGGTGTCGTCCGGGCGGTCCCGCCACTCGAAGGTGCGGCGGATGGGCAGCTGCCAGCAGACGTCCGGCTTGTATTCGAGCGGTTCGCGCCCGTCCCGGAGGGCCTGGGCGTGCAGCGCGCACCCGGCGCCGCCCTTGAAACCGGGACGGTTCAGGAAGATGCACGCGCCGTTCAGGATGCGGGTGCGGCGCCCGCCGTCCGGCGTGGACGCGGTGAAACCGTCGCGCGTGCCGGTGCGGTGGTACTGCCAGACGTCCGGGGTGAGCCGCGCGACGTGCCCGGTGACGCGCTTCTCGTCATCGTCGTCGCTGAAGTGCGCGCCGAGCGAGCAGCACCCGTCGTCCGGACGGCCCGGGACGATGCCCTGGCAGCCGCGCGCGAACAGGCAGTTCCAGCGCGAGGTCAGCCAGGTCAGGTCGCAGCGGAACACCTGCTCGGCGTCGGCCGGGTCGGCGAACTCGACCCAGGCGCGCGGGAAGTCCGGGGCGGCCTCGTCATCCATCCGTCCACGTTCTCGCATGTCAGCCCGTCTCCGCCAGTGTCCACAGCAACGGAACGGTCAAACCGTCAGTCCACGCACGGGATGCCGCCGCCCTTGACCGCGCCGCCCTGCGCGCCGGTCGTCGGCAGCGTCGCGGTGGGCTTGGGCGCGGAACCGCCACCTCCGCCGAGGGACGGCACGACCGCCGCGGGCCCGAGGACGACCCGGACGGTCCCCGCCGGAAGCGACGGATCGGCGACGGCCTTCACCCCGAACAGCTTCGCGATCTTCTTGGCGTCCGCTCCGTCCGGCCCGTCCGCCCCGTCCTGCCCGCCGTACCGGACGGTCGTCCGCGCGGACGGCGCGGTGTTGGCGACCTTCCCCGTCGCGTAGCCGCCCTGGGACAGCGCCCCCGCGACCTTCGCCGCGAGCCCGGCGTGCCCGCCGCCGTTCAGCACGTCCACGGTGGTCTTCGCGCCGGAGCCCGAGGCGGACGGCGCGGGCGCCTGCTTGGGCGGGTCGAGCGTGTCGTGCACCATCGCGCGGATCTTGTCCGGGTCGACCAGGTTCACCGACTGCCGGTTGCGGGTGCCGAAGCCCTCGATGGGCAGCGTGTGGAACTCGACGTTCCCGCCGGTCAGGCTCCTGGCCTGCTGCGCGAAGCCGAGGACGTCCCACTCGGCGTCCATCACGACGTCCTTCCTGGCGACCTTCAGCAGCCCCCGCATCCGGCCGAGGTCGCCGAAGATCCCGTCCTGCTTGAGCTTGTGCGTGACCGATGCCAGGAACGCCTGCTGCCGGTGCGTCCGGTCGAGGTCGCCGTTGGGGAGGCCGTGCCGCTGCCGGACGAAAGCGAGCGCCTGCGAGCCGTTGAGGTGCTGGCGTCCGGCGGGGAAGTCGGCGCCGGAGTAGTGGTCCTGGACGGGGTGCTTGAGGCAGACGTCCACGCCGCCGAGCGTGGTGGCCAGGTCGTAGAACCCGGCGAGGTTGATCTCGGCGAAGTGGTCGATCGGGACGCCGAGCAGCTTCCGGACGGTCGAGATCGTGGACCTGCGGGCCGCCTCGCGCCCGTCGTGCTCCAGCGCGTGCTTGTCGTGCACGCCGCGGGCCATCAGCTTCTGCTCGGTGAACGCCTTGGTGACGCCGTAGGCCTCCTTGATCTTCCCGTGCTGCTGCGGCCCGACCGCGTCGGCGTAGTCCACGTAGTCGTCGCGGGGGATGGAGAACGCGGTCGCCTTGCCGCCGTCGTTCGGGACGTGCAGCAGGATCAGCGTGTTGGTGTTGTAGCCGCCGACGCCCTCCTCGTTCACGCCGCGCGCGCTGCCCGCGTGCAACTGCCGCAGGATCGCGTTCGGCAGCGGGTCGCCGTTCTGGTCCTTCCGCGAGTCGAGCCCGATGAGCAGGATGTTCGTCGCGCCGTCGGTCGACTTCGGGGCGTTCCCGATCGCATGGGACGAGCCGAGGCCGCGCAGGTTGTCCAGGACGAAGTAGGCCAGCCCGCTCGCCACCAGGACCGTCGCGGCCGCCGCGCAGGCGACCGCGTACACCAGCCCGCCGAGCACGCGCCGTCCCCGCCCGCGCGCAGGAGGGACGTCCTGCCCCGGCGCCCGCCCCGGCGCTCGCCGCCGCGTCGGCCCGGGCACGGCCGTCCGCCCGCGGGGCGCGCCCCCGCGCTGCGCCCCTCCGCGCGGGCGGCCGTGCGCTCCGCCGTACGGCCCGCCGTCGGACGGACGGCCCCGGTGCGTGGACGGTCCCACGGTTCCCCTTTCGGTCGGCGGTCGGGTGAAGCCCGCGCGGCGGATCCCGCGCGGCGCCGGTTCAGCGCGCGGTCGTCGCCCGGACGATCGCGACCGCCGCCACCAGCAGCGTCGCCGTCGCCATGGCCACGAACCCCGCGCTCAGCCAGCGGCTCACCGCGGTCGCGAGGCCCACCCCGCCGCGCGCCGACCCGGTGTCCCCGAGCAGTCCCGCCACGGCCGCCGCGACGGCGTACGCGAGCGGCGGCATCGGGAGCACGAGCCGGACGCGCCGCGCGTTCACCAGCGCCACGGCCAGCACCGACCCGGCGACCAGGCTCGCGCCGAGCACCAGCCCGGGACCGCCGCGTCCGAGGCCGTCCACCAGCGCCCCGGCGAGCGTCACGCCGCACAGCAGCGCGCCCGCGCCGAACCCGGTCAGCATCGGATCGATCCGTTCACGTGGCTTCCCCGTCGTCGGAGGCTGGTCGTGCCGCTCAGCCTGCCAATACTTAAGCATAAGCGCAAATAATGAAATGATCATTCTGCCCGACGCGGTGGCGCCCGTCCCGGAAAAGGGCGAAACCCGCTCGGAGCGGCGAAGCGCTCCGGGCGGGTCCCGGCAGGGTTCAGGCGGTCACTTGAGGCCGAAGGCCCTGATCACCTCCTGCTTGACCGTGTTGCCCGCGTGGTCCTTGGCGGACGCGCGGACCGAGACGAACGCGCCGGGCGTCCTCGGGAAGGAGACGCGGCCCGTCCAGGACGCGCCCCGGCGGTCGAGCCGGACGGTCTGCCACGTGGCGCCGTCGTCGAACGACACCTCCAGCGTCGCCGCGGTGGCCTTCGCGCCCGCGCCGACCGCCCCCGGCTGCTGCCAGGTGCTGATCCCGATCGTGCCGTTCGACCCGGCGCGGACATTGCCGCCCGTGTCGGTGCCGACGCTGTAGCCGAGCTGGAGCAGCGGCAGCATCGCCTTGGCGTCGGTGCCCGTGGAGGTGAACTCCCACGCGCTGCGCGTGGCGGTCGAGAAGCGCCGCGCGGCGTTGGTCGTGTCCTGCTCGAAGCGGTACGCGGCCGGGCCGTCCACGTGCGGGACGTCCCGCTGGATCGCCTGCGACGTGGACTTCGCGACCAGCGTCCCGTTCTGGAACAGCCGCGAGGCGATCTGCGTCCGGTCGTCGGCGCCCGTCGTGAGGGTGCCGCCGTCGGTCGGGACGTTCACCTGGAACCAGTCGCCGGTCCGGGCCGGTCCCCAGTAGCCCTGGCCGAGCCGCGGCCGGGTCACCGGGTCGAACCAGGACAGCGTGGACGCGCCGGGGGAGTAGGAGCGCCGCTCGTAGCGCTGCTCCCAGCCCGCCGGGTCCTGCGCGTCGGCGTACCAGGTGTTGCCCGGCTCGGTGGACACGTAGCTCACGCGCGTCCGGCCGAGGCCCTGCGGGTCGGTCGGGCCCAGGCACGGCGGCCACTGGTAGTCGCGGCAGTCGAGCCGCGCCTCGAACGCGACCTGCTTCGGTTCGCCGACGAACCGCTCGTCGATCCGCGCCAGGCGGTCATCTCGGATGCTCCAGGAGAGCCGGGACGGGATACCGCCCGGGTACGACTTGCTCAGGTCGTACTTGTACGGCGCGAACTCCTCGGCCGAGCCGACCAGCCGCGCGTGCCGCTTCGCTCCGGCGAGCAGCCGGGCGCCCTCCGCCTGCGTCACCGACGCGACGGGCAGCGTGGACGGCAGGTAGTTCGTGAACCGCCCCGGACGGTCGTTCGCGACCAGCAGGAACGCGGCCCCGGCGGCCTGCGCGGCGTTCACCGCGTCGGTCGGCGCGACCTTGTCGCTACGGGTGATCACGACCGCCGCGCCCTTGGCCGCCACGCCCTTGTACTCGTCGGCGCTGCCGTTCCCGGCGGACACGACGGGCAGGTCGACCCGGCCGTCCAGGCGGACCGCACCCCGGAAGTACAGCGGGTCGATTCGGCCGATCCCGGCGGTGCCACGGACGTCCAGGTACGGCTTGGTCATCCGGTACCGGACGGCGAAGTCGTACGTCCCGCCCGCGACCTTGCCAGTGGGCAGGGCGTACAGGTCGTCCATGTCGTTCGCAGCGGTGTAGGACGTGCTGAACGACGCGTACTGGCCGCCGATGCCCGAGTCATGGAACGACCCGAACCGCCGGTAGTCCGGGACCGACTGCTTCGGCGTCCGGACGGTCAGCCTGACCGCCTTGCCCGCGTCCAGCGTGAGCGCCGTGTTCTTGGTCAGGTTCAGATGGGGGTTGCTCAGGAACGCGACGCCCGCCGAGCCGGGACCGTGCTCGCCGGGGACCGCGACGAACCCGGTGATCGAGTAGACGCCGGGGGCCAGCCGCTGCTCGGGCACCGCGCCCGTCGCCGGGTCGGCCGAGATCTGGTGGACGAACTGGTCGCCGTACCGGTACAGCGAAAGGTCGCCGCCGAGCGGCTTGCCATCGCGGCCCTTGAGCGTGACGTCCAGGTTGTACCGCTCGTCCTCCTTGACCAGGCCGACGGCGGTGTGCGCGACGACCTTGCCGTCCGGGCCGGCGGCTTCGACCTGGCCGGTGAAGTTGCCGGTGCCGGGGGCGTCGTCCGCGTCGGCGGTGACGTTCACGTCGGCGCTGCCGTGCGCGGGGACGGTGATCTCGCCGGCCGACAGCTTGAACAGACCGTCCGCGGCCTTGCCATCCGGGCCGGACGCGTGCGCGCTCAGCTTGAACGTCTGCGCGCTGTCACCGGAGTTGGTGAAGGTGACCGGCTTCGTCACCGGGTCCGTGCCGGTGTGCGGCCAGGCGTGGAAGCCGAAGAACTGCGAGCCGGTCGCGGAGACGTCGCCGACCGCGCCGGGCAGCCAGAGCCGTCCGGTGCCGATGTCGAACGCGGACGTGCCCTTCAGCTCGGTCGAGGTGGACATGAGCGCGGCCTTGATCTGCGGCGCCTTCCAGTCCGGGTGCTGCTGGGCGAGGATCGCCGCCGCGCCCGCGACGTGCGGCGTCGCCATCGACGTGCCGCTCATCTTCACATAGGAGCCCGAACCGGGGGAGTCCTTGGACCGGGCCGCGATGATGTCCACGCCGGGCGCGGCGATGTCCGGCTTCATGCCGTGGTCGCCGCCGCGCGGGCCCAAGCTGGAGAAGTAGGCGCGCTCGTCGTTCGCGTCCACGGCCCCGACGGTCAGCGCGGAGTCGGCGGTGCCGGGGCTGCTGACCGTGCTCGGCCCGTACGCGCCGGTGTTGCCCGCCGCGATGACGAACAGCGAACCGGTCCGCCTGGTCAGGTTGTCGACGGCCTGCGCCATCGGGTCGCCCGCGACCGTGACGCTCGGGTCGCCGAGGCTCATGCTGACCACGCGGGCCTTGGACGCGGCCCACTCCATCCCGGAGATGATCCACGAGTCCTGGCCGTAGCCGTCGTCGCCGAGCACCTTGCCCATCAGGACCTTCGCCTCGGGCGCGACACCGGACTGCCTGCCGTCCGAGGCGGCGCCCGTCCCGGCGATCGTGGACGACACGTGCGTGCCGTGCCCGACCTTGTCGGCGATGCCCTGGCCCGGGACGAACGAGGTGCTGCCGTCGGCGACGCGTCCGGCCATGTCCGGGTGCGTGACGTCCAGGCCGGTGTCGAGCACGGCGACGGTCGCGCCGCCGCCCTTCTGGCCCTTCTTCCACACCTCGGGCGCGCCGATCTGCGGGTTGCTGACCTCGTCGGACGCCTTGACCTTGCCGTCCAGCCAGACCTTGCCGATCCCGGCGGACAGCGCGCGCGGCGCGACCCCCTTCGCGGCCGGGGCGAGCGACGCCCAGAACCCGGCGACCTGGCCCTTGCCGACCTGGAGCGCGGCGCCGTTGATGCTCGGCAGGTCCCGCTTGCGCTCCGCGCCGACCGGGACGGACCGGACGGCCCGCCCGGCGTACGACGCGATCAGCGGCAGGCCGGTGCCCGACTCGTTCGTGTACCCGAACCGGACGAGCTTGCTGACGTTGAACAGTTCCCGGTCGAGCCGGCCCTGGGCGAGCAGCGGCTTGGCGGCGTCGGGAAGGACGTAGGTGTCCTTCCCGACCGTCTGGACCTCGGACCCGCCGGACGAGCCGGGCGCCGGGGCGACGGTCGCGGTCGTCCTCCCGTCCGAGGCGGTGCCGACGGTGACGACGTCACCGGTGATCAGGGTGACCGACGCCTCCGTGCCGGCTGCCGCGCGCGGAGCGGGCGCGGGCTTGGCGGTGGGGGACGCGAGGGCCGGTGCGGCGGCGAGCGCGGGGGACGCGACGCCGACCCCGAGTGCGACCGCCACCGGCAGCAGGGCTGCCGGGAGGCCGCGGGAGGGAGATCTCATGAGGGGTACCTCCGGGGTGCGGGTGATCACCCCGAGGATCATGGCGGTGCCCCGTCACCCTCAATACGGAGATCGTGGCGGTTCCACGCCATGGCGTGTTCCCGTCACCCCGCCATGCCGCCGCTGGCGCGGGCCCGCCATCCGGGCTGCCATGCTGGCCGCGTGTTCGGACTGACCCCCGACGAGGCGTTCGCCTACCGCGAGCTGATCGCCGTCCCCGCCGCGTCCGCCGCCGAGCTGGCCGTCCGGCTGCGGCTGCCCGTCGCCGAGACTCGCGCTCTGCTGACCACGCTGGAGCGGCGCGGTCTCGCCTCGCACGACAGCCGGGACCTCGCCCGGTTCGTCGCCGCGCCGCCCGCCGCCGCGCTCGGCGCGCTGCTGGTCGAGCAGCAGAACGAGATCAAGCGCGCGGAGCTCCAGATCGACGCGCTGCAGGAGGTGTACCAGGCGGCGTCCGCGCGGCGCGGCATCTCCGGCCTGATCGACGTCGTGCAGGGGCAGCGGCAGGTCGCCGAGCGGTTCCGGCTGCTCCAGATGGGCGCGGAGAGCGAGGTGCTCGCGTTCGTCAAGGCCCCGGCGACGGCGGTGAGCGCCGCCGAGAACACCGCCGAGCAGCAGGCGCTCGGGCGCGGCGTCCGGTACCGGGTGGTGGCCGAGCGCGCCGCGCTGGAGGAGCAGGGCGGGCTCCAGGCGGCGCTCGCGACGATCCCGGACGGCGAGCGGGTGCGGCTGGCCGGCGAGGTCCCGCTGAAGCTGATCATCGTGGACCGGCGGGCCGCGTTCCTGCCGATCCTCGCCACCCCCGGCCCGGACGGCGCGGGCGCGGTCGTCGTGCACGAGTCCGCCCTGCTGGACGCGCTGCTCGCGCTGTTCGAGGCGGAGTGGATGCGGGCCACCCCGATCAGCACCGAGGGCGACCCCGAGGTCCCGGCGGGAGGCCCGCTGGACGGCACCGACGCGCGGCTCCTCGAACTGCTGCTCGCGGGCTACACCGACGACGCGGTGGCCAAGCAGCTCGGGATCTCGCTCCGGACCGTCCAGCGCCGCGTCGCCGCCCTGATGGGGCTCGCGCGCGTGCAGACCCGGATGCAGCTCGGCTGGCACGCCGCCACCCTCGGCTGGCTCGACCCGGGCGGGCCGGCCGCGCGGGTCTAGTCGGTGCCGAACTCCATGGCGGCGCTGTCGAGCAGCTCCTCGCCGCCGGGGGCGGTGCCGCGCGAGGCGATGGCGTCCGCGCCGCCCTCGTCCATCGGGCCGATGAGGGCGGTGCCCGCGCCGACGCCGGCGTGCAGCGCGGCCGGGTGGCCGGCGCCGACGACGCCGATCCCGGCGTACTGCTCCAGCCGGGCGCGGGAGTCGGCGATGTCCAGGTTGCGCATGGTCAGCTGGCCGATCCGGTCCACCGGGCCGAACGCCGAGTCCTCGGTGCGCTCCATGGACAGCTTGTCCGGGTGGTAGCTGAGCGCCGGGCCGGAGGTGTTGAGGACCGAGTAGTCCTCGCCGCGCCGCAGCCGCAGCGTGACCTCGCCGGTCACCGCCGAGCCGACCCACCGCTGGAGCGCCTCGCGGAGCATCAGCGCCTGCGGGTCGAGCCAGCGGCCCTCGTACATGAGCCGGCCGAGCCGCCGCCCCTCGGCGTGGTAGGTGGCGATGGTGTCCTCGTTGTGGACGGCGTTGACCAGCCGCTCGTAGGCGGCGTGCAGCAGCGCCATGCCGGGGGCCTCGTAGATGCCGCGGCTCTTGGCCTCGATGACGCGGTTCTCGATCTGGTCGGACATGCCGAGCCCGTGCCGCCCGCCGATCGCGTTGGCCTCCAGCACCAGGTCCACGGCGGAGGCGAACTCCTTGCCGTTGACGGTGACCGGGCGGCCCTGCTCGAAGCCGATGGTGACGTCCTCGGCGGGGATCTCGACGGCCGGGTCCCAGAACTTCACGCCCATGATCGGCTCGACCGTCTCGACACCGGCGTCCAGGTGCTCCAGGGCCTTGGCCTCGTGCGTCGCGCCCCAGATGTTGGCGTCGGTGGAGTAGGCCTTCTCGGCGCTGGCCCGGTAGGGCAGGTCGCGCTCCAGCAGCCACTCCGACATCTCCTGCCGGCCGCCGAGCTCGCCGACGAACGCGGCGTCCAGCCACGGCTTGTAGATCCGCAGCGCCGGGTTGGCGAGCAGGCCGTAGCGGTAGAACCGCTCGATGTCGTTGCCCTTGAAGGTGGAGCCGTCGCCCCAGATCTGGACGCCGTCCTCCAGCATCGCGCGGACCAGCAGGGTGCCGGTCACGGCGCGGCCGAGCGGCGTGGTGTTGAAGTAGGCGCGGCCGCCGGAGCGGATGTGGAAGGCGCCGCAGGCGAGCGCGGCCAGGCCCTCCTCCACCAGCGCGGCGCGGCAGTCGACCAGGCGCGCGACCTCCGCGCCGTAGAGGGCGGCGCGGCCGGGCACCGAGGCGACGTCGGGCTCGTCGTACTGGCCGAGCTCGGCCGTGTACGCGCAGGGCACGGCGCCCTTCTCGCGCATCCACGCGACCGCGACAGAGGTGTCGAGACCGCCGGAGAAGGCGATCCCGACGCGTTCACCGACGGGCAGGGAGGAGAGCACCTTGGACATAGGAAGAGTATGCACTGCAATGCATGAGCATGCAACGCCTGGCGCGGAAAACCTCCCCCGACTTCGCTGCCGGGGGCGGGAAAGCCTGGTTGACGGCCTGGACTGGGGCTTGTGCGAGGGGTCTAGAGGCTGGTCCAGAGGACGGGCTGGGCGGCGCCCCCGCTGATCATCCGGGTGCCCGACCAGTCGAGGTTCGCGTCCATGCAGTGGAAGGGCGTGGTGAGCTTCTTCAGCTCGGTCCTGGACGCCACGTCCCAGATCCGGATCGTGCCGTTCTCGCCGCCGTCGTCGCCCGCGCTGACGAGGCGCTTGCCGTCGCCGGAGAAGGCGACGCTGGTCACGCTCTTGTGGCCCTGGAGATCGCCGATCACCTGCCGGGTGTTCAGGTCCCGCAGCCGGACGACGTTCCGCTGGTCGCCGTAGGCCCCGTACTCGGCGACCGCGAGCAGCGAGCCGTCCGGAGAGACCGCGAGGTCGGTCGCCGAGACCGTCCCCACCTCGCCCTTGGACTTCCCGGTCTCGCCGTCGTAGAAGCGGAGCCTGTCGTCGGCCCCGGCTGTGATCAAGGTCTCGGTCTTGTGGTCGTAGACGACGGAGTACAGCTCGCCCGCGTACTTCGCCTTCCGTTCGAGCCGGGTCACCAGGCGCCCGTCCCGCCAGAGCCAGCCCCCGTCCGTGGCCCCGGCGGCGACCCCGTTCCCGAACGAGAAGGTCAGGCCCATCGCGCGGTTCTTGGGGCCCTTGAGCGTGAGCGTGGGCGCGCCGTTGCGGATGTCGAAGAGCCGGACCGTCCCGTCCGCGCAACCCGCGCCCAGCTCCGTGCCGGTCGCGTCGAAGGCCAGGACGTTCACGCCGTCCTTGCCGCCGCCGAACTGGTAGAGCAGCTTCATGTTCGCGTTGTCGTAGACGGCTATCGCGATCTCGTTGCCGGACGTCCAGCCGGCCGCGGCCAGGTACTTCCCATCGGGGGAGAAGACCGTCGAGCGCCACTCGTAGACCTTCGGCAGGCCCTCCAGCTTCTGGAACGGCGCCCCGGACGGATCGCCCTCGCCGAACCCGGACGCCTTCTTGAACGCGCCCGTCGCGCCGCGCAGCGCCCCGCCGCCCCCGTCGCCTGAGAACTCGCTCCAGCCGAGGACGGCCGCGCCGCCCGCGACCAGCGTCCCGGCCATCGCCGCGAGCACCGCGCGCCGCTTGACCTGCTGCGGCGTCGGTCCGGGGCGTCCGGGGCCTCCGGGCAGCGGCGGCACGGCGGGCGGGCGCACCGGCCCGCCGGGCATCGTCGCCGGCGCCCCCTGCCGCTCGATCGTCTGGGGCCCGGGCGCAGCGGGCGGCACCCCCACGGCAGGGGGAGGGGGCGCGACTTGCGCGGGGACGGCGGCTTCCGGGGTTCGCGCAGGTGGGGACGGTTGGATGGAGACCGGCTGCGGGGTGTCCGCGGCCGGGTCGGTGCGGAGGGCGGCCAGGAGTTGGGCGGCGGTGGGACGGGACGCGGGGTCCTTGGCGAGGCACTGCGCGAGGGCCGCGGCGAGGGACGGTTCGACGCCGTCCAGATCCGGGTCGCGGCTGACGACGCGGTGCACGATCGCGCCCGGGCTGGACGCCTCGAACGGCCCGCGCCCGGTCGCGGCGAAGGCGAGCACGCCGCCGAGCGAGAACACGTCGCTGGGCGGGCCCACCTCGTCCGCCTCGATCTGCTCGGGGGACATGTAGGCGAGGGTGCCGATGACGGCGCCGGTGGCGGTCATCGCGCTCGCGTCGAGCGCGCGGGCGATGCCGAAGTCGATGATGCGCGGGCCGTCCTCGGCGACGATGATGTTGCCCGGCTTGAGGTCGCGGTGCACCAGCCCGGACGAGTGGATCGCCGCGAGCCCCTCGGCGAGGCCGGCCCCGAGCGCGCGGACGCGTTCGGGCGGCAGCGCGCCCTGATCGGCGACGAGCGCGTGCAGGGAGGGCCCGGGCACGTAGGCGGTCGCCATCCACGGCGCCTCGGCCGCAGGGTCGGCGTCCACGACGGACGCGGTGTAGAAGTCGTTCACCTTCCGCGCCGCCTCGACCTCGCGCGCGAACCGGGCGCGGAAGTTCGGGTCGGCGGCGTGCTCGGACCGGATCACCTTGACCGCGACCCGGCGTCCGGCGGGGGTTTCGGCCAGGTACACGCGGCCCATGCCGCCCGCTCCCAGGCGGCCGGTCACCCGATAAGGGCCGACCATTTCCGGATCTTCCGGTCCCAACGACTCCATGCAAAGGGACAATATCGTTCGTTTGGAGGCGGCCGCCGCCGCGGCAGCCGCGGGAGCCGCTGCGGGAGCCGCGGGAGCCGCTGCGGGAGCCGCTGGGGGATTTGCCACCTTCCGCGGCGTGTGGGGGAGTTCACGGGGGGTTCATGTCCCGTTGCGCCCGGGGTGCCGGGGGCGGGTCTACCTTCGCGGGGCAATCCGTCCTTGATCCGGAGGCCCTGATGCGCCGGAAGTCCCTCCCCCTCCCCCTCCTCGGCACGGCGGCCGCCGTGCTCGCGGTGTCGTCCGCCGCGTACGCGGCCGGCGCCGGGGGCGCGAACAAGCCGCTGACCGACCACCTGGTGGGCCGTCAGTCGGACGGTTCCGTCCTCACCTCGAACAACCAGTACGTCACCCCCGCCGGGGTGAGCATCGAGCAGTCCGGACGGCCGATGGACCTGGCCGTCCGCCCCGACGGCAGGACCGCCGTCGACCTCACCAAGTCCGGCAGCGGCCTGTTCACCGTCGTCGACCTGGTGAACCACAAGGTGCTCCAGCAGTACACCCCGCCGAAGGGCACGGGCAGCGGCAACGTCGGCGTGACCGGCCTGCTGTACTCGCGCGACGGCGGGACGCTGTGGGCCACCCAGTCCAAGAACATCCTGCGCTTCGCGGTCGCGGCGGACGGCACGCTCAGCGCGCCCGCCGTCGTCGCGATCCCGGCCGACGCGTCCGTGCCGAAGGGTCCGGACGGCAGCGCCGCGCAGCCCCTCCCGAACGGCCTCGCCTGGGCCCCGGACGGCAAGCGCATCGTCGTCGCGCTCAGCGGCTGGGACCGGATCGCGGTCCTCGACCCGGCGACGAACACGTTCGGCGCGCCCACCAAGGTCGGCGTCGCGCCGCGTGACGTGGTCGTCGTGGGGCAGCACGCGTTCGTCAGCAACGAGGGCGGGCGCGTCCCGACCGCGGGCGACCACACCAACCTCAGCTACGACTCGCCGGTGGTCGCCGACCGCCGCGACGGCCGCGCGAACAGCGGCACCGTCTCCGAGGTCGACATCGAGTCCGGCAAGGTCGTGCGGCACTACAAGGTCGGGCTCGACCCGTCCAGCCTGCTCGCGCACGGCGGCGAGGTGCTGGTCACCAACTCCAGCGACGACACCGTCTCGGTGCTCGACACCGTCCACGGACGCGTCGCCCGGACGTTCAACGTGAACCCGCTGCCCGGCCAGCCGTACGGCAGCTCGCCCAACGCGCTGGAGTTCCTCGACTCCACGCACCTGGCGGTCAGCCTCGGCCGCGACAACGCGGTGGCGGTCTACCAGTACGCGGGCGGCCACCGCGAGCCCGCGTTCGACGGCCTGATCCCGACCGGCTGGTACCCGGGAACGCTCCACTGGGACGCCGCGCTCGGCAAGCTGGTCGTCGCGAGCCAGGCCGGCGTCGGCGCGCTCGGCCCGGACCGGACGATCAGCCAGGGCCCCGGCACCAACCCGGCCACCGGACGCCAGGTCTACGCCGACGTCGGCACGGTCGGGCTGATCGACAAGCCGTCCCCGAAGGAGATGGCGGCCTACACCGCCAAGGTGTTCGCGAACAACCAGTGGAACGGCCTGCGGCAGCGCAACCGCAAGGGCTCGCGCGGCGCCGCGCCGGTCGCCGTGCCGGTCCGCACCGGCTCGCCGTCCAAGATCAAGCACGTGTTCGTGATCGTCCGCGAGAACCGGACCTACGACCAGGTGTTCGGCGACGACCCGCGCGGCAACGGCAAGCCGGAGCTGGCGCAGTTCGGCGCGAAGACCACGCCGAACGCGCACGCGCTCGCGTCCCGGTTCCCGCTGATCGACAACCTGTACTCGGACGGCACCAACTCCGCGTCCGGCCACACCTGGCTCGACGCCGGGTTCGTCAACGACTACCTGGAGCGGTCGTACGCCAACTACGTCCGCGACTACGGCCAGCCGGACGCGATGGTCTACCCCAAGTCGGGGTTCCTCTGGGACAACGCGCGGGCGCACGGCCTGGACGCCAAGGTCTGGGGCGAGTACGCCGAGTGGTTCAACACCAAGGACGGCAAGGACTGCCCCGGCACGTGGCAGCAGTGGTACCAGGACTCCAAGATCCTTGAGGGCAAGGCGCAGGGCGACCTGCACATCCCGATGGGCACCTGCACCACCAAGACCGACGTGCCGTCCCTCAGCAAGATTCTCTCGCCGGACTTCCCGCAGTTCCAGACGCTCATCCCGGACCAGTACCGCGCCGACATCTTCCAGCGCGACTTGGCCGGCTATGAGAAGAGCGGCAAGCTCCCGGCGCTGAACATGCTCTGGGTCATGGACGATCACACCAACGGCGTCAGCCCCGGCTTCCCGACGCCGTCCGCGATGGTCGCCGACAACGACCTGGCCACCGGCCGGATCATCGACTCGATCTCGCACTCGAAGTTCTGGAAGGACAGCGCGGTCTTCGTCATTGAGGACGACTCCCAGAACGGCGTCGACCACGTGGACGGGCACCGCAACGTCACCATGATCGCCAGCCCGTACGCCAAGCGCGGCGCGGTCGACCACACCTACTACAGCCAGCTCAACGTGACCCGGACGATCGAGCAGATCCTCGGCCTGCCGCCGATGAACCAGCTCGACCTCGCCGCGGTGCCGATGTTCGGCGCGTTCACCGACAAGCCGGACTTCACGCCGTACTCGGCGGTGCCGAACCAGATCCCGCTCGACACCATGAACAAGTCGGCGGCGCAGGTCAGCGACCCCGTGCAGAAGGCCTGGCTGACCTGGTCGCAGAAGCAGGACTTCAAGTCCGAGGACAACCTCGCGTTCGCCCCGTTCAACCGCCTGACCTGGTACGCCAGCACCGGCTGGAAGCGCCCCTACCCGGGCGACACCAAGGTCATGACGCCGGACGAGGTGCTCGCGAGGTTCCCGCAGAACGTCCCGCAGAGCACCGGCGACACCGACCTGCCGCGCAACCGGGCGCAGGTTCCGCACCATGGCTGACGCCTCCTCCGAGGCGCCCGCGGTGGCGGCGGCCGTCGAAGCGCGCGGGCTCGCCCGCCGCTTCGACGGCGCCGTCGCCGTGGCCGGGCTCGACCTCACGGTCGGGCCCGGCCGGGTGCACGGCCTCGTCGGACCCAACGGCGCCGGGAAGACGACGCTGCTGTCGATGCTGCTCGGCCTCGTCCGCCCGGACGCCGGGACCCTCCGGCTGTTCGGGCGCACGCACGGCGAGCACGGTGCCCGCGCCCGCGACGGCGTCGCCGGGTTCGTCGAGGCGCCGCGCTTCTACCCGTACCTGACCGGACGCGCCAACCTCGAACTCCTCGCGGGCCTGGACGGCGGCGACGCCCGCTCCCGGATCGCGTCGGCGCTGGAGGTCTCCGGGCTCGGCGACGCGGCGAAGGCCAAGGTCGGCGGCTACTCGGTCGGCATGCGGCAGCGGCTCGGCATCGCCGCGTCGCTGCTGCGCGACCCGCGCCTGCTGATCCTGGACGAGCCGACCAGCGGCCTCGACCCGGCCGGCATGCGGGACGTCGCGGCCCTCGTGCGGCGGCTCGCCGGCGACGGTGTCGCGGTGCTGCTGAGCAGCCACGACATGGACGAGGTCGAGGGCCTCTGCGACGACGTCACCATCATGCACGCGGGCCGCGCCGCCTTCGACGGCACGATGGCCGAGCTCCGCGACCGCGCCCCGGCCCCCGAGTTCCTCCTCACCACGTCCGACGACGAGAAGGCCCTGGACGTCGCCACGTCCTCGGACGGGCTGGTGGTCGCTCGCGAGGCGGACGGTGAGGCGCTGTCGGTGCGGGCCGCGCGGGAGCGGCTGGACGAGTACGTGATCGCGCTCGGCCGCGCCGGGATCGCCGTGCGGACGCTGGCGCTCCGCACGTCCGCGCTGAAGTCGCTGTTCTTCGACCTCACCGGCGGCGGGCCGGCGGACGCCGCGACCGCCGCCGAACCGACTCTGGAGAAGGTGCCGGGATGACCGCACTGGACACGGCGGGTGCGGCCGTCCGCCCTGCCCCGGCCGCCGCCGTTCGCGGCGGGACGCTGGTCGTGTACCGGTGGGAGGCGGCCAAGCTCGTCCGGCAGGTCCGGACGAGGCTGGTCGTGCTCGCCTGCGTCCTCGCGCCGTTTCTGTTCGTCGCCGCGCTGAAGATGCAGACCACGACGCCGCAGGACACGCTGTTCGGGCGCTGGGTGCACGACAGCGGCTTCGCCGTCCCGCTCGTGGTGCTCGGGTTCGCCGGGCAGTGGGCGCTGCCCGCGCTCACCAGCGTCGTCGCCGGGGACATCTTCGCCTGCGAGGACCGGCACGGCACCTGGCGGACGATCCTGACCCGGTCCCGCTCGCGCGGGCAGATCTTCGCGGGCAAGACGCTCGCCGCCCTGACCTACGGCGTGGTCGTGACCGTCCTGCTCGGGGCGTCCAGCCTGGTCGCGGGCGTGCTGATGGTCGGCCACCAGCCGCTCGTCGGGCTGTCCGGCACGCTGCTCGCGCCCGGCCACGCCACCGCGCTGGTGCTGGCGAGCTGGGCGTCGGTGCTGCCGCCGGTGCTCGCCTTCACCGGCCTCGGTCTGCTGCTGTCGGTCGCGGGCCGCAACGGCGCGCTCGGCATCGGCGGCCCGGTCGTGATCGGCCTGCTGATGCAGCTCGGCTCGATGGCCGACCTGCCCGTCCCGGTCCGGACGCTGCTGCTCACCACGCCGTTCGGCGCCTGGCACGGCCTGTTCACCGACCCGCCGTTCCGCGGCCCGCTGCTGTGGGGCGCGGCCGTCAGCGCGGGCTACCTGGTCCTGTGCGTCGGCGGCGCGTACGCGCTGCTCCGCCGCCGCGACATCACCGGAGGATGACCGCCGTGCGCCGCACTCTCGCCCTCGCCGTGACGGCCCTGGCCCTGCTCGGCGCCGCCGGTTGCGACACGACCGGTGTCACCCGCGACCGGGTCAACGCCGCCGTCGCGCCGACCTTCGCGAACCTGTACGTCCTGCAGCAGCAGCTGCGCGGACGGAAGGTCGCGGTCGCCTCGGTCAAGGCCCGCGCCGACTGCGCCCGGGGGACGGGCCCGAACGCGTCCACGCGCGGTGCGGGCGACGACTGGACGTGCACGCTGACCTGGTTCAACGCGGGCCCGGCGATCACCGCGTCCGCGAACTACCAGCTGCACGTCCAGGCGAACGGCTGCTACACCGCCGACGGCGACGGCCCGTCCGACCTGAACGGCACGCCCACGCTCACCGCCTCGGACGGCGCGAACGTCACCAACCCCCTCTGGCGCTTCGACGGCTGCTTCGACCTCTCCTGACGCCGGGCGGGCCCGATCGTCAGGACGCGCCGGGCCGCACCTTCAGCCCTTCGAGGGCGAGGCTCAGGAAGCGGGTGCTGCCGTCGTGGTCCGGCGTGGCGTTCTCGCGGACCCAGGCGGCGGCGGTGAGCAGGTCGAACAGCTCGGTCGCGGTCAGGTCCGGGCGGATCGCGCCGGCCGCCTGCGCCGCGCGCAGCAGCTCGGCGCCGCTCCGGTGCATCGCGCCGCACATCTCGTGGGACGGCGTGCCCTCGTCGTACATGCTCTGCGTGAGGATGCCGACGAGGCCGCGGAAGGTGCTGAAGTGCCGCACCGCGTCGTCCATCCAGGCCGTGAGCGCGCCGAGCGCGTCGCCGCCCGCGCCCAGCGCCTCGGCGCGGTTCACCAGCGAGACCAGGCCGTCCCGGGTCGCGGCCTCCACCAGGGACGCGCGGCTGGGGAAGTGCCGGTAGAGCGTGCCGATCGCCACGTCCGCGCGGGCCGCGATGTCCTCCAGTGAGGCGTCCGCGCCGTCGCGCTCGAACGCGGCGCGGGCGGCGGCGAGTATCGCGTCGTAGTTGCGCTGCCCGTCGGCGCGCTTCGGACGCTGGGCGATGTGCGGGTGGGGCACCGGTCCTCCGTGGGCGTCGGGACGTCGGGTATTGACAACGTGAGGCTACCTCAGCTTAGCTGGGCGGATCCAAGTCGAGGCACCCTCACTTTAGCCCGGCTGTTAAGCTGAGGCTGCCTCATGTTGATCCCCGGGAGGATCGATGAGCACCGAGACGGTTCGGGACAGCACGGCGTCCGGCACGGCGGGGGACCGGGCGTGGGCCCTGGCCCTGGCCGCGATCGTCGGCGCGGAGTTCATGCTCCAGCTCGACGGCACGGTCGTGAACGTGGCGCTGCCCGCCCTCCAGGACGACCTGGGCCTCGGGGTCGCCCCGGCGTCGTGGGTCCCGAACGGGTTCCTGCTCGCGTTCGGCGGGCTGCTGCTGCTCGCCGGGCGCCTCGGCGACGTCCTCGGCCACCGCCGGGTGTTCCTGTCGGGGGTGGCGCTCGTCGTGGCCGCCTCGCTGGTGGCGGGGCTCGCGCCGGACCTGCCGGTCCTGCTCGCCGGACGGGTCGGGCAGGGCGCGGGCGCCGCCCTCGCCGGGCCGGCCGGGCTCGCGCTGCTCGCGACCCTGTCCGAGGGCGAGCGGCGGCAGCGCGCGTTCGGGCTCTACTCGACGGTGACCGGGCTCGGCGCGTCCGCCGGGATGGTCCTCGGCGGGCTGCTGACCTGGGCGGGCGACTGGCGCTGGAGCCTGCTGGTGAACGTGCCGGTGGGACTCGTGCTGCTGGGGCTGGCCGTCCGGGTGCTCGGGTTCCGCGACGAGGACGTCCGGTCGCGCGCGCTCGGGGTCCCGTCCGCCGTCCTGGCCACCGGAGCGCTCGCCGCCACCGTGTACTCGCTCGTCCACGCCGCGGAGCGCGGTTGGGGCGAGGCGTCGACGGCCGTCCTGCTCGCGGTCTCGGCGGTGCTGTGGGCCGCGCTGTTCCTCCTCGACCGGCGCGCGGCCGAGCCGCTCCTCCCGCTCGCGCTCTTCGCCGAACGGCGGCGGGCCGGGGCCGTGCTGAGCCTGCTGCTCCTCGCGGCCGTCCTCACGGGGTTCCTCGTCTACCTGGTCCAGTACCTGCAGAACACGCAGCACATGAACGCGCTGGAGAGCGGCCTCGCCATCCTTCCGTTCGGGCTCGCGCTGCTCGCCACCACCCAGCTGCTCACCAAGCACGTCGCGCGGTTCGACCTCCGGACGCGTGCGGTGGGCGGCCTCGTCGTCGTCCTCGCCGGGGTGCTCTGGCTGACGCGGCTTGACGGCGCGAGCGGCTACCCGGCGGACGTGCTGCCCGCGCTCGTCCTGATGGGCGCGGGCGTCGGGCTGGCGATCGTCCCGATGAACATGATCGTGCTGACCACCGCACCGCCCGAGTACGCCGGGGTCGCCGCGGGCGTCCTGCAGACCGCGCTCACCGTCGGCGGCTCGCTCGGGCTGGCCGTCCTGCTCGTCCCCTTCATCGGGGGCGGAGGCGTGTCCGGCGTGTTCACCTGGGCGGCCGTCGCACTGGTGGCTGCCGTCCTCGTCCAGGTCGCCCTCTGGTTCGGTCCCCGGCGAGGGGCGCCCGGAGCCTCCTGAAGTCGGCCGGAAACGTATGGTCGGTTGCGGATTGTTGGAAAACGCGGGGGTCTCGTGAGTCACGGTAGGTTCCTGACTTAAAGTGGTTCACTGCCGGTTCTTCCTGTCGCCGGCGGACGTCCCCGGGCCTCGGCCAAAGGGCGGCGCCCGCCTCCGACGACCGTTCGCCGGTGGAATGTCCGACCGGCGTCGTACGGTGGGCAGGTCACGGAAGGGGTCGGCCAGTGAAGCTGCTCACCGCAACCAACCTCACCCAGGGCTACCGCGACAACGACTTCGCCTGGTGCGTGGAGGGCGAGCTCGTGCACATCGGCGTGGTCTGCGACCGCGACGCGGGCGACCCGGACGGCGGCTGCGGCTGCGCCCGGTCGTTCGCCGGGCTCAACTCGCACCGCGCCACCACCACCGCCATGGTCCGCGACGTGCCCGGCTTCACCGAGGCCGACTACGTGGAGGCGATCCGCAGCAGCCTGCGGCAGCAGGGCTACGACGGCTCGCACGCCGAGCACGAGGCGGCGGGCCTGCGCACCCTGGTCCGCGACTGGCCGGTCGGCGCCATCGTCGAGCGCCGGCTGGACGAGATCGTCGTCCGCCAGGTCGTCCAGCCCTAGGACGCGACGGCGGTGTCCGGGGCGGGCGGCGGTCAGGCCGGGCGGCGGGAGTCAGGCCGGGCGGCGGGGGTCAGTCGAGGCAGGCGTGCACGCCTCCGGTGCCGCCCAGGGTGAACTCGGCGATGCGCTGGGCGGAGGTGCCGTGGTCGCCGGGGCGGGTCCAGGGGGTGCCGTCGCCGATCAGCCGGAACGCTCCGACGATCTCGTCGGTGTCGCCCGGCTCGAAGCGCAGCTCGCCGTCCCGCGCGGCGCCGTGCAGGGCCGCCCCCGCGAGGCAGTCGGCCTGCAGCTCGGTGCGGTCGGACACCAGCGACGACGGCATCCGGTGCTGGACGGCGTGCCCCCACTCGTGCGCGATGACCATGTAGACCCAGCCGTCGCCGCGTCCGAAGCCGTTGCGCATGAGGTGGTCGTCCCAGGCGAGGAAGTCGCCGTCCGGGCAGTACGCGGCGTTGTCGCGTTCGAGCGGGTGGCCGCCGCACTTCGGCGTTCCGGCGCGGTTGTCGCCGTCGTAGGAGCCGAGCACGCTGGGCGGGTCGTAATGTCCGCCGAAGTCCTCCGTCCAGTGCCGCCGCCAGAAGTCGTTGACGACGTCCTGGGCGTCCTGGAGGTCCCGCTGGAGGGTGGCGGGCTCGTCGGCCGAGCCGGAGAGTAGCTGCGGGCCCGGGGCCTGGCCGGACGTGCGGAACTCGCCCGTCGGAGTGCCGGGCATGAGCGATCCGGGGCTGGGGGCGACGGGCCCGTCCTCGGGCGTCGCGGTGAACGCGGACGCCGGGACGCCGCCGGTCGCGAGCGTCGCGCCCAGCGCCAGGACGGCCAGCGTCCGCGCGCGGTCGCGGGCCGGCGGCCAGTGGGGGAGTCGCATCGCCGCCTCCAGGGGAACTGGGTGACGGAACCATCCGACGCCATCCCGCGCCCGGCCGCCCGGCCGCCGCGGTGAACCGTGACGGTGGGGTGATCGAGGTCTCCCTCGCAGGTCACAGCCTGTTCAGGTGCTCCCCGTGCGGCGTGCCGGACTTGTCGCCCACCGAGCCGCTCTTGGCGCGCGCTGCGCCGGTCCTGTCGTCCAGCGTGCCGGTCTTGTCGTTCGCCGTGGGGCCGTGCGAGCGGAGGACGACCGGCGCGCCGAGCGCGTCCTCGACGGCCGCCACCGGATCGTCCATCTTGTCCACGAGGGGACGCGCCTTCAGGAGCCGTTCGGTGAGCGCCGCCTGCCGGTCAAGGTCGCGCGCCGGGTTGAGGGGCAGGCGGCGCACGGTCTCGCCGTCCATCGCGTAGGCGCGGCAGATCCCCAGGTCAGGACGTTGTGCGGCGATGTCCAGGTGGGTGAGGGCGAGGCCGTCCACGCCCCCGGCCGCGCGGAGCGCGTAGTCGAGCGCGACGGCGTCCAGATGCCCGACGCGGAACGCGCCCTGCCACGGTCCGGTGCCGTTGTGCGGGTCGGGCAGGTCGGCGGTCAGCGCCGGGTCCTCGGTCACGAACGGGCCGGGTCCGTGCCGGGTCGCGTAGGCGCGCAGCACGCCCAGCCGGTACCCCTCCTCGCCCGCTTCGGCCAGCAGCGCCTCGGCGTTCGCGAACGTCGTCGTCGACCACGTCGTGTACGGGTGGAAACCGTGCCACTCGTCCAGCAGGACGCCCTGCGCGCCCTCGAACACGACCCGCTCCGAACGCAGGACGCGCGGCAGGTACCCGTCGTCCACGATCCGGACGCTCGCCCCGAACGCCAGGAACACCGGCATGCACTCGTCCACGCTCGGCACGGCCTCGCCGCCGGGGGAGCGGGCGCCGGGGAACTCGGCGCGATACCAGTCGCGGACGGCGGTGAGGCGGCGGCGGAGGCGGGCGGGCGCGAGGCAGTCGCCGGCGCGGGGCGCGAGGTCGGGGTGGGCGAGCGCGAACGCGGCGGTCTCGCCCACGCCCATCCCGCACGAGCCGTGCCGGGCCGCGCCGCGCGCGGTCTCCCGCGCCCGGTTGGCGGCCCGGTGGTAGGGGGTGGTGAGCGGCGCGTCCCAGTTCACGGTGAGGCGGTCGAACGCGTCCCGGACGCCGAGCGCGCGCAGGTGCGCGTGCTCGGCGGCGAGCGACAGCGGGTCGACCATCATGAACCGCGAGAGATGCGTCCGGACGCCGGGGGTGAACGTCCCGGAGCCGAACTGCGCGAACGTGTGGTGCCGGCCGCCCGGCGCGACGACGTTGTGCGCGGCCTGCGCGCCGCCGTTGAACCGGACGACCGTGTGGACGGGCCCGGCCCCTGCTTCCCGCGCGGCGCGTGCCGCGTGCGCGCAGAGCCCGTCCACCACGGTGCCCTTCCCGGCGTCGCCGAACCCGAGGTCGACGACGATCACGTGCCGCATCCGAACCCCCGTTGCTTTCCTTGCCTGATCAGAGCCTGCGGTTGCCCGAGTCGCGGTCCTTGCCGCGCAGCCCGGACGGCGCGCCCGACACCGCCACCGAGCCGCGGCTCCGGTGCAGCGGGGTGAGCGCCTTCGACACGGCCGCGCCGGCGTCCGAGCCGAACTCGTCCAGGTGGGCGAGGCCCTCGTCGAGGTCGATGGCGTCCTCGCCGAGGCCGACGGTGAGCGCGATGGTCTCGCAGACCGCGTCCAGGTCGTCCAGGTAGAGGACGTTCTGGCCGAACTGCTCGCGCCAGAAGTCGCGCAGCCGCGCGTCGCCGGTGTGGTACGCGCCGTCCGGGATGATGAAGTACACGTCCCAGACGCGGGTCAGCTCGTCCAGCAGCGCCGGGAGCGGGAGGTCCTCCCGCAGGTCGTCGCCGATCAGCGCGCGCACCTGGGACTTGCGGACGGCCGGGTAGGCCAGCTCGTCCCCGATCATGAACAGGTAGCCGCGCTTGCCGCGCTTCTCGTAGCAGTCGATCGCGGTGTGCCGGGCCATGAAGTACATGGCCAGCTCGTAGGACTCCTTCATCTGGCCGCCGCCCCCGCCCTCCAGCAGGATCTTGCCCAGGTCGTCGTCCATCCGGTTGTCGGACTCGAACTGCCCGACCTGCAGCGGCGCGCGGTCGCAGTGCGCGTCGCCGATCGCGCCGAACATGATCTGCGGGTGCGCGACGTAGCCCTTGCGCAGCAGCAGCCCGAGCAGGTCGGGCAGCCGCGTCTGGAGGGTCCGCGGGACGGTGCCCATCGAGCCGGTGACGTCGAACAGCACCGAGATCGCGAGCGACTCGGGGTGCTCGTCGGAGTCGCGCGACTCGCGCAGCCCGGCGTCCTTCGGGTCGAGGTCGGGGTGGACGGAGGTCGCGCCCCCGTCGCTGTAGGCGAACGCGCTGATGCCGTTCGCGGCCTGGTAGGCGCGGTTGGCGTCGTAGACGTTGGTGGACCAGTTGCCACTACCCATGACTGCCTCCTACGGGCATGGTGAACGGGCGGAACGTACGGGGGCCGTAAAGCCGGTCGAGAAGCTCGTCGAGTTCGGCGAGCAGCCGCCAGGCGTCGCGCGGACGCCGCTGCGGCGAGGGGAGCGTGCAGCCCTTGACGAAGGCCCGCATCGCTCGCGGGGCGCGGTCGCCCATCAGCCGGGCGACGCACCGGGACGCCATGAACATGTCCGTCGCGGGGCCGGCGGGCTCGCGGGCGGGGACCTCGGGCGCGTACAGGCCGGCGTGCCGGTCGACCATCGCGGGGACCCGTCCGCCGGAGCGGGTGACCGAGTAGCACCAGTCGGCCAGGACGAGGCCGTGCTTCTCCGGATGGACGAGCACGTGCTCCGGCACGACCGCCCCGTGCACGACGCCCGCGCGGTGCGCGAAGCCGAGCGCGACGAGCAGCCGCCGCCACATCCACGCCGCGTCGCGCGGGTCGACGCCGTCCGGGTAGGCGGCGGCGATATCGGCGAACGTGACGAACCCGTCGAGCGGCGCGAGCACGTTGACGCGGCGCGTCTCGCCGCCGTCCGGGTCGCGGTGCCGGAACGAGGCGACCAGTTTCGGGGCGTACGCCCGGAACTTCGGGTCGCCGTCGCGGCGCAGCTTCCGGAGCGCCTCCTCCTCGCGGGATATGAGGTCGTTGTCGGCCGGGTCACGCGGCATCTTGAGCACGACGCGCCGAGCGTCGCGCGTGGCGTCGCGTGTGGCGTCGCGCGTGGCGTCGCGATCCCTGGTGTCGCGCCTGGCGTTCCGGCCCCTGGTGGAGCGGACGATGTGCTCGTCCTCGGCGGGGTACAGGTTCTCGTCCTCGGCGGCGTACAGCTCGGCGAGGTCGCCGCTCGCGACGGTCTCGCCGAGCCGGTACCGGTGCCCGCCGACCTCGATGACCGGGGTGTTCGCGGCGTTGTAGGCGTGCCACAGCTCCGACAGCCGCGCGAAGTGCCGGGACGAGCCGTCCAGCGTGGCGTCCGGGTGGACGAGCCGGGCCAGCCGCCGGTACAGGCGGGCGGCCTCCGCCGCGTCCGGGCCGAACAGGTCGTGCGGGGATGCGGCGCGCTCCAGCAGGGCCACCGCGTCCTCGTGAGTCATCTGATCTCCTCCTCCCGGCTGGGCCTCAGCAGGGCGGGGTGCAGCAGGCGCGCGTCGCCCGCGCGGTAGAGCTTGGGGCGCGGTCCGCCGCGCCGCCCCTCGCGGTCGGCGGTGCCGCCGGTCGCCTCGACGAAGCCCGGGACGGACAGCACCTTCCGGTGGAAGTTGCCCGCGTGCAGCTCCTCGCCCCAGACCGTCTCGTAGACCGAGCGCAGCTCGGGGATGGTGAACTCGGGCGGGCAGAACGCGGTGGCGAGCGGCGTGTACTCCAGCTTCCCGCGCGCCCGCTCCAGGCCGTCCGCGAGGATGCGGGCGTGGTCGAACGCGAGCTTGCGCGTGGTGCCCGGACGCTGCGCACCCGCCTCGCTGAGGCCCAGCTCGTCCACCCGGACCCAGGCGGCCTCGGCGGCGTCGCCGCCCGCGCGCGGGTCGGGCAGTTCGGGGGCGAACGCCAGGTACGCGACGGAGATGACGCGCATCCGGGGGTCGCGGCCGGGCGTGCCGTAGGTGGCGAGCTGCTCCAGGTGCAGGCGCTCCATCGGTCCGCCCTGCTCGTCCGGGTCGAGGCCGGTCTCCTCGGCCAGCTCGCGGCGCGCGGCGGCGGGCAGGTCCTCGGCGTCCTTCACACCCCGGACGAAACCGCCCGGCAGTGCCCACATCCCCGCGTACGGGGCCTGGCCGCGCCGCACCAGCAGGACGTCGAGCCCGCCGTCCCGGACGGTCAGCGCGACCACGTCCACCGTCACCGAGACGGGGTCGTAGGCGCGCGGATCGTAGGCGGCGAGGAACTCGCGCTCGTCCTGCGGCGGCTCGACCGGGCTCATCGTTCTCCTTCTGAGTCTTTCTCTCTTTGAGTCAATCTCGACTTGAGAAGAACATAGCGCGCGAGGGCGGTGCCCGTCCAGGGGTGATTTGAGGTGAATGGCGGCCGTGCTCTACGCTGCGACCTGGATCAATAAGGTTAGGTTTGCCTAACCTTCCCATTCTCCTATCGAACGGCGGTGAGCGGCGCGATGCTGCGCAGGCGGACGGCGGTGCTGGCGCTCGCCGCGCTCGCCCTCCTCGTCGCCGTCCTCGCCAGCCTCGCGCTCGGCAGCCGGTCCATCCCGCCCGGCCACGTGTGGGACGCGCTGGCCCACCGCGGCGACACCGACGAGGACCTCATCGTCCGCTCGCTCCGCGTGCCGCGCACGGTCGTCGGCCTCGCCGCCGGCGCCGCGCTCGCCGTCGCGGGCGTCCTCATGCAGGCGCTCACCCGCAACCCGCTCGCCGACCCCCGCATCATGGGCGTGACGTCCGGCGCCTCGCTCGGCGTCGTCATCGCGATCAGCGTGTTCGGGCTGACCGCGCTGCCGTCCTACCTCTGGTTCGGCGTCGCCGGCGCGGCGCTCGCGGGCGCGTTCGTCTACGCGCTGTCCGCGCGGACCCGCGACGGCGCGTCCCCGGTCACCCTCGCCCTCGCCGGGACGGCCCTGGACGCGTCGCTCACCGGCGTCGTCGTCGGCGTCCTCACCGTCAACCAGCAGACCTTCGACACCTTCCGGTTCTGGGCGGTCGGCTCGCTCGCCGGACGCCCGCCGCAGGTCGCCACCTGGGTCATCCCGTTCGTCCTGGTCGGCGTGCTCGTCGCGTTCGCGTCCGCGCGCGGCCTGGACGCGCTCGCGCTCGGCGACGACGTGGCGCGCGGCCTCGGCCGCAACGTCGGCCGCGTCCGGCTCAGCGCCGCCGTCGCCGCGATCCTCCTCACCGGCGCGGCCGTCGCCGCCGCCGGACCGATCGGCTTCGTCGGCCTCGCCGTCCCGCACCTAGCCCGCGCCCTGGTCGGCGCCGACCACCGCTGGACCCTCGCCGTCTCCCTCCTCCTCGGCCCCACGCTGCTCCTGGTCGCCGACGTCCTGGGCCGCCTGGTAGTCCCACCCGCCGAAGTCCGCGCGGGTGTCGTGACAGCCCTGCTAGGCGCCCCATTCCTGCTCCTCCTCGTCCGCCGGGCCCGAACGGTGACCGCATGATGGCTGTTCGGCATCCTGCGGCGGGGACGCTCGTGCTCGGCTTTGGGCCGGTCGCGGTGACCGTCCGGCGGCGCGCGCTGGTTTTCGGTCTTGTTCTTGTGGCGCTTACGGCTGTTGCGGCGTTGGCTTCGCTGGCGGTCGGGAGCACGTTCGTTCCGCCTACGGACGTGCTGCGCGCGCTTGGCGGGGACGGGCCCGCGAGTCTGGTCGTCCAGGATCTTCGGCTGCCAAGGGTCGAGGTCGGGCTCGCCGTGGGGGCGCTGCTCGGCGTGTCCGGCGCGCTGCTCCAGGCCGTGACCCGCAACCCGCTCGCCGGGCCGGACGTCATGGGCGTCACGCAGGGCGCGGGCCTCGCCGCGACGGCCGTGATGACGTTCGGACTCGGCGCGTCCTGGCTCGGCCCGGCCGCGCTGCTCGGCGGGCTCGCCGCAGCGGCCGCCGTCTTCGCCTTCGCCGGACGCACGGGCCTCACCGCGAACCGTTTCGTCCTGTCCGGAATCGCCGTCGCGCTCGCCCTCAAGGCCCTCACCGAGGTCTTCATCGTCGGCGCGGACCCGGCGGACGGCGAGCGCGCCCGCGTCTGGCTGTCCGGCAGCCTCGCCGGGCTCGGCCAGCGCGAGACGCTGACCCTGCTCGTCCCGCTGCTGGTGCTTTCGCCGGTGCTGGTCTGGGCGGGCCGCGCGCTCGACACCGCCGGGCTGGACGACGACCTCGCGCGCGGGCTCGGCGTCCGCGTCGGGGCGCGGAGGCTGCTGCTCGGCGCGGTCGCCGTCGTCCTCGCCGCGCTGGCCGTCTCGCAGGCCGGGGCGGTGGACTTCGTCGCGCTCGCCGCGCCGCAGCTCGCCCGCCGCCTGCTGCGCGCGGACCGCCCGCCGCTGCTCTGCGCCGCCCTCACCGGCGCGCTGCTCACCGTCGTCGCCGACCTCATCGCGCGGACCGCGTTCGCGCCCGTCCAGCTCCCGGTCGGCGTGCTCACCGCCGCGCTCGGCGGCCCCTACCTGCTCTGGCTGCTCGTCCGGAGGAAGAACGCATGACCGAAACCTCCGCGCGCCCGCCGGTGACCCTCGCCGCGCGCGACCTGACCGTCGGCTACGGCGACCGGACGATCCTGTCCGGCCTCGACCTGGAACTGCCCGGCGGCGCGTTCACCGTGGTCATCGGGCCGAACGCGTGCGGCAAGTCCACGCTGCTGCGCACCCTCGCCCGGCTGCTCGCCCCGCGCGGCGGCGCCGCTCTCATCGACGGCGCGGACGTGCACGGCATCAACACGCGCGAGCTGGCGCGCCGCCTCGGCGTCCTGCCGCAGTCGCCGGTCACGCCCGAGGGCCTCACCGTCGCCGACCTCGTCGCGCGCGGGCGCCAGCCGCACCAGCGCTGGTTCCGCCAGTGGAGCGCCGCCGACACCGAGGCCGTCGAGCGCGCGCTGAAGCTCACCGACCTCGCCGAGCTCCGGGACCGTCCGGTGGACGCCCTGTCCGGCGGCCAGCGCCAGCGCGTCTGGATCGCGCTCACGCTCGCCCAGGACACCGACGCCCTGCTGCTGGACGAACCCACCACCTACCTGGACCTCGCCCACCAGATCGAGGTGCTCGACCTGCTGCGGCGCCTGAACCGCGGCGCCGGGAGGTCGGTCGGGGTCGGTTGGTCGGGGGAAAGCAGTGGCCACACCGTCGCCGCCGTCCTGCACGACCTGAACCAGGCGTGCCGCTACGCCGACCACCTGGTCGTCATGAAGGACGGTGCGGTCGTGCGGCAGGGCGCCCCCGCCGACGTGATGGACGCCCGCTGCCTGTCCGAGGTGTTCGGCCTCGGCGGCGTGGTCGTCCCCTGCCCGGTCACGGGCGCGCCGATGGTCGTGCCGGACGCCCCGGCCTGAACGAAGGAGACAGATGAGACTCGTCAAGGGACTGGCGGCCGCCGCCGTCGCGGCCATGGCGCTGAGCGCGTGCGGCGGCGGCTCGGGCGGCTCGTCCGCGTCCGGCGCGACGCACGTGGTGAAGCACGGGATGGGGGAGGCGAAGGTCTCGGACGCGCCCAAGAAGATCGTTGTGCTGGACACCGACAAGCTCGACACCCTGGCGACCCTCGGCCTGACCCCGGTCGGCGCGACCGTCCCCGACCAGAAGGCCGGGATGCCGAAGTACCTCGGGCCCGGCTTCGCCAAGGTGAAGAGCGTCGGCACGACCCAGCAGCCGGACGTCGAGGCCATCGCCGCGCTCAAGCCGGACCTCATCCTCGGCTCGAAGTTCCGGATGGAGAAGTACTACTCCCAGCTCTCCAAGATCGCCCCGACCGTCTTCACGGCGCAGGTCGGCATCACCTGGAAGCAGAACTTCCTCCTGGACGCCGAGGCCGTGGGCAGGAAGGCCGAGGGCGAGCAGAAGCTCAAGGCGTACGAGGACCGGGCCCGCAAGGTCGGCGCGTCGCTCGGCGACCCGTCCAAGCTGAAGATCAGCGTCATCCGCTTCATGCCGGACGAGATCCGCCAGTACGGGCCCGACTCGTTCTCCGGCATCGTCCTGCACGACGCGGGCCTCGGCCGTCCGGACGCGCAGCTGCTGAAGGACAAGTCCGACAAGCGCTTCGCCCCCCTCAGCCCCGAGCGCATCGACCAGGCCGACGGCGACTTCGTCTTCGTCGCCGCCTACGGCGCCAAGGCCGCCACCGAGCAGGCCAAGGTCACCGCCGGGCCCCTCTGGCAGCGCCTGTCCGCAGTCAAGGCCGGCCACACCAAGCCCGCCGACGACGAGATCTGGATGACCGGCATCGGCCCCACCGCCGCCAACAAACTCCTGGACGACCTCCAGAGCAACCTGGCTCCGCTGGCCAAGAAGTAGCGCCATCGAAGGCCCCGCCCGCTGGCGGGGCCTTCTCACAGCTGGTGGAAGTTCTCCCCGTAGAGGTACCAGCGCCCATCGAACCGAACGGCGCGTCCGGCAGGCAGCGGCTTCGCGACCCGTTCCGGGAGGGGCACCTCCGTCCAATCCAGCCGGACACTGTCGTCCGTCCCGAGCCGCAGCGCCCGATCCACATGCCGCACCGAAACGGGCTCGCCCGGCGTATGGACTTCCACCCTCAGCTCGTCGTCAGGCAGCGGATCGAACGAGTCCGACTCCGGGTCCCAGTAGTCCTCGAACCCCTCGGCGTCGTCCCCGAGCAGCTCCTCGTCGAGGACGTCCCCCCACGGGTAGTCCGCGACCCAGGCGTCGACGACCTGGCGAACCTCGGCCAGGTCGTTGACCACCCAGCACGTCTCCGCCCGCTCCCCGCTATGGGACGCCACGGTGTTGTGCCGGAACACGAAGAACCCGTGCGCGCACCGGCACACGTCCGACGCGACGGCCTCCGGCACGGGACGCCCGTCCAGACCGGCCACCAGTCCCGCGACCACGTGATCGCCCGGATCAACCCGAAGCGCCTCAACCCAGGCAGCCCGCGCGCCCGCGTCGTCCCCGAGCCGGTAAAGGGCATGCCCGATGAGAAACGCGGCCAGGTTCTCGTCCGGCTCAAGTTCCAGCGCCCGCCGCTCCCACCGCACGACCTCCAGGGCAAGCTCCCGAACCACGGGATCATCGCCCTTCCGAGGATCGGGCAACTCCTCCAGCGGCCCGAGGCGGCCCACCTCCCACTCGCGCAGGAACCGGCTCCGCCGCTCCGTCCCGTGGACGACGTAAGCCAGCAACTTCACGCTGTGCAGAACGGTGAGCCCGAGCATCGCCGTGACGGGCGCATCGTCCAGAAGCGCCTCGTACCGCCCCCGGACCTCCAGGAACGCCGGCTCGACCCGCCCTGCGGGCGAGACCTGCGCCGCCCGGACGTACCCGCCGAGCAACCCGGCGACCTCACGAACTCCCGCCTGATCCACTCGCCGAACCGTAGCCCGGCCCCGCCCAATTGATCAAGAAGGATCCGTCACAGCCGCGACGGCCTCGATCTCAACAAGCTGGTCCTCGTACCCGAGCACGGTGACCCCCAGCAGAGTGCTGGGCACGTCATGCTCCCCGAACGCGTCCCGCACCACTTGCCAGGTCGCCCCCAGATCCGCCTGCCGCGTAGAAGCAACAAGAACCCGCGTACTGATGACGTCCCGCAACGACGCCCCAGCATCCTTCAGAGCGACCTGCAAGTTCTCGATCGCCTTCGCCGTCTGCCCCACGTAATCCCCAACAGCCACCGTGACCCCGTCCTCATCCAACGGACAGGCCCCCGCCAGAAAAATCAGCCGAGCCCCCGCAGGCGCCGTGGCCGCATACGCATACTCCACAACATCCGAAAGCGACCCAGACCGAATCAACCTGACACCACTACCCACGCCCCACCACCCCACCCACGAACCCCCCATCCTGCCAACCCCCTCCCACCCCCCGCCTCCCCTTTTCCACCCACCCACCACCTGCCAAAGCAGGCCCGTCCGGACGGACGAGTGGATCGGCCGCCCCGCAGGAACGACTTCGCATGCAAGTTCGTGCAACTCGCCTGCGTGCGCGCCCTGGCCGTCCCTAACGTGATGGCCTGCAGGGCTTCCGGGGGGAAGGTGCTTCGCGGTGGGCAAGCACGAGAAGGGCAAGTAGGTGGTCGACCCGGGAGCATTGTCGGCGCGGCTGGTCGCCGAGCTGGCTGAAGCAGGTGACCTGGTGCCGGAGTGGCGTCCGGCGTTCGAGGCGGTGCCTCGGCACCTGTTCGTCCCGGACACGGTGTGGGTCGAGGACGGCGACCGGCTGCTCCCGGTCCATCGTGCCGACGACGAGACCGCCTGGTTGGAGCTGTGCTACGCCAACGAGTTCGTGATCACCCAGGTGGACGACGGGGTTCCGGCAGGGCCGGGGCAGGTCGCCGGGAAATCACCAGTTCGGCGAGCCGGCCCGACGTGGTGGCCTCGATGTTGGCGGCGCTGGAGGTCGAGCCCGGGATGAGCGTGCTGGAGATCGGCACAGGCACCGGCTGGAATGCCGCCCTGCTGGCGGAACGGCTCGGAGCGGATCGCGTGACCTCGGTCGAGGTCGATGCTGCGCTGGCCGAGCGTGCCCGGCACGTGCTGGCGGACGTGGGGCGCCACGTCCAGGTCGTGGTGGGGGACGGAGCGTTGGGACATCGGGCGTCCGCTCCGTTCGACCGCGTGATCGCCACCGTCGCCGCCGACCGGATCCCGCACGCGTGGGCGGCCCAGACCCGGCCAGGCGGCCGGGTACTGGTGCCATGGACCACCGACTTCCACAATGGCGCGCTGGTGTCGTTCGAGGTGTCGCGGGACGCGGTGATGCGGGGCCGGATCGTGGGGAACGTGGCGTTCATGAGGCTGCGGGACCAGCGCGGCAAGCGGGCATCGCTGGAACGTCACGTCCGCGACGTGGATGGGGCGCGCCGCTCGTTCACCGAGACGCATCCGTCCACGGTTCTCGGTGAGTACGACGCGTCCCTTGCCGTCGGCATCAAGGTTCCGCACTGCAAGCTGGTCGTCGCCTTCCACGACGAGCGGGCCTACACGGTGTGGCTGGTCGATCCGTGGTCGCGTTCATGGGCCAGTTTGGACGTCGAACCGGGCGCCGAGAAATTTCCCGTCCGGCAGTCAGGTGAGCGCGACCTCTGGCAGGAGGTCGAGGACGCTCACCGCTGGTGGGACCAACTCGGCCGTCCCACCGCCGACCGTTGGGGTCTGACCGTCACGGCGCAAGGGCAGGACGTTTGGCTCGACTGCGAGAGCCGGCGCGTCGTGTAGGTCAGCGTGCCTGTAGTGGCTCGGTGTCTGGGGAGGACGGGGTTGTGTCGCGGGAGCGGATCCAGGTGGTGAAGGATTCGATGGCGTCGACCACCGCTTCGAAGCGGAAGGAGTGGTAGAGGTCGAAGGCGTGGTTGCCGCCGCGCAGTTCGGCGTAGACGACGGGGTTGGACGAGGCGCGGCGTAGCCGGTCGGCGAAGTCTCGGGCGTCGGCCGCGGGGACGAGCGGGTCCAGGTCGCCGTGTGCGATGAAGAAGGGCGGCGCGTCCGCGTTGAGGTGGCCGAGTGGCGAGGACTCGGGGCCTAGGCCGAAATAGTCGCCGTACCAGCCGTTCAGGTAGATGGCACCCGATACGGAGGTGTCGGCGTCCTCGAAGCCCGGCTGGAATTCAGGGTCGTTCGGGGTGAGGGCGGCCAGCGCGGCCATGTGCCCGCCAGCCGAGCTGCCCGCCACGAACAGCGTCGCCGGGTCTGCGCCGTACTCGTGGGCGTGCTCGCGCGCCCAAGCGATCACCTTCTTGAGGTCGATCAGGTGGTCGGGGTGCTGGGCGTGCGGGCGCAGACGGTAGTTGGCGCTGATGCACACCCAGCCGCGGCTCGCCAGGTGGTGCAGGAGCGGGAGCGACTGGCTGTTCTTGTGCCCATGGCGGTATTCGCCGCCGTGCATATGGATCAGGACGGGCGCGCCTTCCGGACGTGAACGCTGGTGGTAGACGTCCAGGAGGTTGCGGCGTCCCGCATCGCCGTAGGAGAGGTTGGCCACGCGCCGCACGTCCCACCGGCGCCGGAAGAACGGCACGAACATGACACGCGCCAGCGAAGGACGCCGCCGCAACCCTTTGGCCAGATCAGCGTCTAGGGTGTCACGCCATCCCGCGCCGAGCCCTTCGTCCATGGCGCGCTCGATCCGCGCCCGGTCCCCGAGCCCGCGACGCCCGATGAGGACGAGCCCGGCCGCCGTCAGGACGGCGAAGGCGACGGCGAGCCATCCGCCCACCGAGTCGATGTCGCCCTCGGAGAAGGCCAGGACGGTCGGCAGGAACAGCAAGTAGAAGAAGGCCGTGAAGGGAATCTCGTTGACGACAAGCCCGAAATGGTAGGTCACCATCTGGAGCGCACGCGGCCGCCGCACCGGCGCCAGCGCGGACAACGCCCCGACCGCGACGATCGCCACAGGGATCACATAACCGACGGGCACCGAACCTCCAAGGCCGAACGCGGCCGACCGAAAACCGCACCCACGCACGCCCCGAACCGGGCCAGGCCCCGTAGCGACCCGCGATCACCCGCGACACTATGCCTTGCGAGATCTACATTCCAAGGTCAACATCGCTACCCCGTCATGCCCCCAAAGGCATGACCCGCCCCCGCGCGTCCCACCCCTCGGATCAGGCACTCCCACTCGGCGAGCGTCAGCACGATGACCGGACCGCTGGGGGCCTTGCTGTCGCGGACAGCGACTGAACGATCTGCGTTCGCAAGCTCCACGCAGTTGCCGTTCTGACCGCTATGAGAGCTCTTGCGCCAGCGTGAGTTGGTGAGACCTGGCGCCTTCATAGCGTCATCCTCTCCAGGAGGGAGGGTGCTGGTCGTCCTTGATTTGCTGGACGAGGTGTTGCCAGTCGGCGAGTGCGAAGGTGAGGAGGGGGCCGGCCGGGTTCTTGCTGTCGCGGACGGCCAGCGAACCCGGAATACGGGCGACCGCAACGCATTCGCCGTTCTGCTGGCTGTGTTTGCTCGTGCGCCAGACTGCGCAGGACAGGTCTGGAACGTTCATCGAGGCCCCTACTCGGTGCGCTTATTGCGCAGTACGGGACAGCCGCTGGATGAGGAGGCGCCAGTCGGCGGGCGCGAGGGCGATGACTGGACCAGAGGGGTCCTTGCTGTCGCGGATGGCGACGGTGGTGGGGACGGACGCGACTTCGACGCACGCGCCGCCCGATCCGTTGCTGTGGCTGCTCTTGCGCCAGACGGCGTTGGTGAGGTTGGGCATGCGCGCTTCCTCTAGGCCGGGGGGTGCTGGTCGTCCTTGATTTGGTGGACGAGGCGGTGCCAGTCGGCGGGCGCGAGGGCGATGGCGGGGCCGGTCGGGTTCTTGCTGTCGCGGATGGCGACGGTGGTGGGGACGGACGCGACTTCGACGCATTCGCCGCCCGATCCGTTGCTGTGGCTGCTCTTGCGCCACCGGGCGTTGATGAGATCCGGCGCGTTCATGACGCGATCCCCTCTCCATCTGTCAGTGCAGAGCATCCAGGACGCTCCTGATGAAGGCCGTGGAGGCTTCGGGAGACAGGGCGGACGCTCTCAGGTGGTCGATAACCAGCGTATAGCGCTCGATGTCCTCCGGCTCCTCCAAGTACTGGCTGCTCGTCAGGTCCTCGATGTAGATGATGCCCGTGCCTCCCGTCTCGGGGAAGGTGAGGTAGCTGAATGCGGTGCCCATCGATGCATGTGCACCGTGCTCGAACGGCAGTACCTGCAATGTCACGGATGGAAGGTCCGCCAGCACGAGCAGGTGCTGGAGTTGGGCGCCCATGACATCGGTTCCTCCCACATTGCGGCGGAGGACGGCCTCGTCGAGGACGATCCAGGCTTCCAGGGCGTCGCGGCGCGTGAGCAGTGACTGCCTGGTCGCTCGCGCTGCGACTTGGCGCTCCACTTCGTCGATGGCGATGTTCGGTCGCGCCGATCGAATGACGGCTTCGGCGTAGCCCTCAGTCTGCATGAGTCCTGGGACGAGTTGGTTCTGGTACATCGTCACGGACTTCGCGCCGTCCTCTAGGCCCACGTAGCTGTTGAACCACTGGGGGAGGGCGTCGGCGTAGGAGGCCCACCAGCCGCGGTGGCTGGCCTGCCTGCGGAGGGTCTGGAGGTCGGTGCGCAGGTCGTCCGCCAGGTTGTAGGCGTCCATGAGCAGGTCGAGGTCGTTCGTTCGGACGCCGACGCGGCCGGTTTCGATGCGGCTGACCTTCGACTCGGACCAGCCCACCTTGCGTGCGACCTCGGCGCAGCTCAGGCCGCGCTCCTCGCGCAGGCCGCGAAGCACGGTGGCGAGTCGGCGACGGCGGGCCGTCGGGCTCGAACGGGGTGCCATCTGACGATCCTTCCGGGGAGTTTCTGCAACTCGCTTGTGCTGCTGCACCTTGCAACCTACGGTGCGAGTAGGTCGGATGTCAGAGTGTCACGACAAGGATGCGAGTGGTGACGAATGCCGAAATTGCTTCGCTCGCTTGCGGTGGTCGATGCACTGGGCGTCACAGGCGTCTGCTGCGGACGCTCGTCCTCAATGGCGTCCGACATGTGAGCGGCCCCGGCGGGTGCGGGCACACCTGCCGGGGCCTTGGCCGACTGGAAAGGAGTCGGACATGGACAACCTACCTGCGGACGCTCCACCTCCGCTGGGTGGCGAGGGGACGGTCGCGCGGCTGCGGCTGTTCGTCGGGCTCATGGCGGAACTGCACGCGCTCGGGCGCGGGGTTTCGCTTGCGTTGGCCGCGCACGGTCAGCCCGTCCTCTATGTGCGGGACGGTGAGACCGCCCTCGCCGTTCTCAGCATGCGAGCTGTGAGTGGCGCCTGGTTGTTCTGCTGGGGTGGCGGGCATGTGGCGGCGGCCGATGGCGCCGCTCACGCCGCGCATCAGATCGCGGCGGGTGTGCGGTGATGGTGTGGGATGCCGTCACCACTCGGAGGGTGACGGGGCAGCGGGACGGGCAGCTCGACGTCCGGGCCGTCCGCGCGCAGGTTCGCGAGTGGGTCGGACCGATGGAATCCGTGGACGTCGATGACCTGGACCTTGTTGTGACGGAGGTCGTCACGAATGCTGTGCGGCACACGGCGTCCGGGCGCGACGGCGGCGGTGTTGACGTGACCGTCCGGACGTCCGCCGGGAGGGTTCGGGTCGAGGTTCTCGACGATGGCGGCGCTGCGGGTGCGCCGCGGTTTCCGGACCATAACCGTCCCCTCGGGGTGGACGATTTCTCCGCCGAGTCGGGACGCGGGTTGGTCATTGTGGCTGGGCTGGCGCGGGCTGCTGGGGCCGAGTGGATCGCGGGCGACGGCTCGGCCGGGCGGTGGGGTGTTTGGTTTGAGATGTAGGCCGGGCAGGCTCGGCGTCCTATAGAGGGCGCCGAGCCTGATCCGTTAGCGGTGGTGGCGGCCGCCTTGGGGTGGGTAGTCGTCTTCGTTCGGTGGGGTTTGGGGGTGGTCGCCGCTGCGGTGGCGGCCGGTGCCGGAGCTGTAGCGGTCGTCCTCGGACGGCATGTGGTAGCCGCCCGTGGCGTGGCGTCCGGACGGGGAATCGTACGGGGTGGCGTAGGGGCCGGTTGCTTGCGGGGGCATTCGGTAGTCGCCGGTTTGGTGCGGCTGGTTGCCGGTTGCATAGCGGCCGGACGGATGCGGATCGGCCGGCGGGCGCGGCGCGGACGAGCGCGGGTCGGACGATGAGCGCGGGTCGGCGGCGGGGCGGCCGTAGCCCATTCCTATGACGTCATCGTCGTCCTGGTAGTAGCCGCGTCCGGCCTGCGAGCCGTACGTCTCCTGGTAGGCGGCGCGCTGCGGCGGGACCTGGAACGGGTCGTTCGACGGCGGCGAGTCGTAGACCGGACGGTCGTACTGCTGCCGTTCGTAGTACGGCGTTTCAAAGGAGGGACGGGCGACCGGGGGAGGAGGAGCGGCCATCGTCGGGTTGCTCGCGCCCGGCCCGCCCGGCATGTAGCCGGCGGTTCCGCGCATCGGAGCCGGGACGCCCGACATCGGGCCGGAGGCGCCAGGGCCCGGGACGCCGGGCGCCATGGGGGCGCCGGTGGGCGCAGGGACCGGGTACGGGACGGAGATGCGCGCGGGCGGCGGCTGCGCCAGCAGGAGCTTCAGCTGGCTGCGGCGGCGTCCATAAACCAGGTAAAGCACCATGCCGCCGGCCATCCAGATGCCGAAGTAGGCCCAGGTGCGCAGCTCCAGGTTCAGCATCAGCCACGCGACCAGGACGATCGTCACGATCGCGGTGAGGCGGGCGGCCGGGACGCGGAACGGGCGGGCCAGGTCGGGGCGGTCGCGGCGCATCCGCAGGACGGACGCGGAGACGAACAGGAACGCGAACATCGTCCCGATGACGACCATGTGCTCCAGCGTCAGCACGTTGAGCGTCTGCGACATCAGCACGGCCGCGGCGCCCGCGACGAGCGTCGCGCGGGTCGGGACGCGGTACTTGCCGACCGCCGAGATGCCGCGCGGGAGCAGGCCGTCCCGGGACATGGAGAACAGCACGCGGGTGAGGCTGATCAGCACCACCAGGATCACGGTGGTGAGGCCGAGCACCGCGCCGACGTCCACGATCTTGCCCATGGAGCTGGCGCCGACCATGCCGAACGCGGTGCTGAGCGCGGGCTTGGCCGGGTCGAGGCGGCTGTAGGAGACCATGCCGAGCATCGCGATCGCGACGCCGATGTACAGCACCACCGCGATGCACAGCGAGGCGATCATGCCGCGCGGGATGCGGTGCGGGGCGTCGTCGGTCTCCTCGGCGGCGGTCGCGATCAGGTCGAAGCCGATGTAGGCGAACACGATCGCGGGCGTCGCGGCGAGGATGCCCCAGATGCCGAACACGTGCGGGGAGCCGCCGGTGATCGCGCCGGTCAGCGCGTCCAGGACGGTCTGCGCGCTGTCGTCCGGCGCGGCCTTCGCGGGCGGGACGAACGGGGTCATGTTGTGCGGGGCGAAGAACTTCAGCCCGGTCGCGATCAGCAGGACGATGACGATGAGCTTCGCCAGCACCATGAACCACAGCGTCCGGATGCTCATCCGGCTGCCGATCGCGAGCATCGCGACGATCAGCACCAGGATGCCGAGCGCGAAGACGTCGAAGCCCTTCTCCTGCCCGATCACGCTGCCGAGCGCGCCCGGTATCGGCACCGAGAAGTCGTGCAGCATCTGCGTCGCGAACAGCGACCAGGCCCGCGCGATCACCGACGCCGCCAGCAGCAGCTCCAGGATCAGCGACCAGCCCACCACCCACGCCCACACCTCGCCGAACGCGACGTAGGAGAACGAGTAGGCGCTGCCCGCGACCGGGATGATCGAGGACAGCTCGGCGTAGGACAGCGCGGCCAGCAGGCACACGATCCCGGCCACCACGAACGAGACGATCACGGCGGGACCGGCGGTGTTCGCGGCCAGCTGCCCGGAGATCTTGAAGATCCCGGAGCCGACCATGACGCCGAGGCCGAGCACGATCAGGTCGCGGGTGCGGTACACCACGCGCAGCCGGTGGCGGCCGCCGTGCACCTCACCGGTCGCACGCTCTACCGGCAGCCGCCGGAAAATGTTGTTGGGCATGGCGAAGTCCCAGGTCTTAGGCGATGTTTCCCCAGGGCCTGAACCCGCGCCGCTGTTCGCGAGACAGCACTGCTGAAGTCCCTAAGAATTCACCACGAACAGGTAAAACCGCAACGATTTCCATGAGATTGCTGTGGCGAGGTGAGGCCACCGCGACCGCCCGGGCGGCCGCGCCCGGACCGGCCGATCTTCAGGAAGCCCTTGCAGGTAAGGGCTGTCGCGGGGCGTCCGGGGTCGGTCGGGACGCTGGCGCTCGGCGGAGATCGGTGGCACCTTGGGGGACGCCGGTTCCGGAGGAGGTCCCGTGTCGTTCCCCGCGCCGTCCCGCCGCAGCGCGCGCCGCCTGTCCCGCCGCCCGTCCAGCAGCCCGTTCCGCCGTCCGTCCAGTGGCCGCAGGGGTGTCGCCGTCGCCGCGGCCGTCACCGCCGCCGCCGCGCTGGCCGTTCCCGGCCAGGCCGCCGCCGACCCGCCGTCGTCGCACCGCCCGCCGGACGCCAAGCAGCCCGTCGCGACCGGCTACGGAGGCGCCGTCTCCACCGTCGACCTGGACGCGAGCCGCAGCGCCCTGGAAGTCCTGCGGCACGGCGGCAACGCGATGGACGCAGCCGTCGCCGCCACCGCGACCCTCGGCGTCACCGAGCCGTACGTGTCGGCGATCGGGGGCGGCGGCTACTTCACCTACTACGACGCCCGCACCCGCCGCGTCTACACGATCGACGGACGCGAGAAGGCCCCCAAGGCGATGAAGGACACCTCCTTCATCGACCCGACCACGAACCAGCCGCTGCCCTTCGACCAGGCCGTGACAAGCGGACTGTCCGTCGGCGTGCCCGGCACGGTCGCCCAGTGGGACGCCGGGCTCCGCCGGTTCGGCTCGCGCTCGATGGCCGCGCTGCTCCAGCCCGCCATCCGCGTCGCCGAGCACGGCTTCACCGTCGACCAGGAGTTCCAGGACCAGACCGCCACGAACGAGGCGCGGTTCCGCGACATCGTCCCGACGCGGGACCTGTTCCTGCCCGGCGGGAAGCTGCCGCAGGTCGGCTCCACGTTCCGCAACCCCGACCTCGCGCGGACCTACCGGGAGCTGGCGCGGCGCGGGCCGTCCTGGCTGTACGGGGGCGAGCTGGGCAAGGAGATCGTCCGGACCGTCCAGCACCCGCCGAAGGACCCGGCCGCCACCCGCAACGTCCGGCCCGGACTGATGGCGGACGCCGACCTGCCCGCCTACAGGCCGGTCTGGCGCGACCCGACGCACGTGGAGTACCGCGGCCTGGACGTGTACGGGATGGCGCCCTCGTCGTCCGGCGGGATCACCGTCGGCGAGGCGCTGAACATCCTCGGCAACTTCCACCTCAGCCCCAAGGACCCGGTCACCGCGCTGCACTACTACCTGGAGGCGTCCAAGCTCGCCTACGCCGACCGCGGCCGCTACATCGGCGACGCCGACAAGGTGACCGTCCCGGTGAAGGAGCTGCTGTCGCAGGGATACGCCCGCGAGCGTGCCTGCCTCATCAAGCCGGACGCCGCCGCGCCCGCGCCCGTCGCGCCGGGGAACCCCGACGGCGACTACCCGCCCTGCAAGCCGCCGGGCAACACGACACGTGCACTCGCCGCCGAGGGCCCGCAGACCACGCACCTGGTCGTCGCCGACCGGTGGGGGAACGTCGCGTCCTACACATTGTCGATCGAGCAGTTCGGCGGCAGCGGCCTGACCGTCCCCGGACGCGGCTTCCTGCTCAACAACGAGCTGACCGACTTCAGCTTCCAGCCGCCCGCGCCCGGCCAGCCCGCCGACCCGAACGTCCCGGGACCCGAGAAGCGCCCGCGCAGCAGCATGGCCCCGACGATCGTGCTGAAGGACGGCCGTCCGGTGCTCGCGGTCGGCACCCCCGGCGGCTCGACGATCATCACGACCGTGCTGCAGATCCTGCTGAACCGGATCGACCTCGGGATGAGCCTGCCGGACGCGCTCGCCGCGCCCCGCGCAACGCAGCGCAACACCCCGCAGGTCTTCGCGGAACAGGCATTCCTCGACAAGTACGGCATGGGACTCGCGGCTCGCGGGCACCGGTTGCAGCTGTGGCCCGGCCCGCCGGTCGGCCAGATCGGCGCCGCGACCGGCCTGGAGTTCCTCGCGCCGGGACTCGTCCAGGCCGTCGCGGAACCCGTGCGCCGCCACGGCGGAAGCGCCCTGGTCGTCCGGCCCCAGCGCTGAGCCAGCGACCGTCCGGTCATCCGGCCTCAGCGCTGAGCCAGCGACCGTCCGGTCGTCCGGCCCCAGCGCTGACGCCGCGACCGTCCGGTCGTCCGGCCTCAGTGCTGAGCCAGCGGCCGTCCGGTCGTCCGGCCTCAGCACTGAGTCGGCGACCGTACGCCCGGCCGCCTCGCGTCCACGTCCCGCAGCGGGGCGCGAGGCCGATCCGGGCCCCGATGCCTACGATCGGTTCCACGGGGGAAGGAGACGGGGCATGGCCGACGCGTATGTGCAGGTGACCACCACGACCGACTCGCGGGCGGAGGCGGCGGAGCTCGCCCGGTCCGCCGTCGCCGAGCGGCTGGCCGCCTGCGCCCAGCTGATCGGCCCGATCGCCAGCACCTACTGGTGGGAGGGCGAGATCGAGTCGGCGGAGGAGTGGATGGTGGTGTTCAAGACCACCGTCGACCGGTTCGACGAGCTGGCCAGCCTCATCACCGACGAGCACTCCTATGACACCCCGGAGATCGTCGCGACCCCGGTCGTCGCGGGCAGCATGGATTACCTCGCCTGGGTCGCCGAGCAGACCGGCCCGAACGAGCCCGAACCCGAGGAAGCCTGACCCGGGACGCCTCGGGCACTGCGTCTCCGGGACGCAGGGCTCGGGGGCTCACGTGATCGTCCGGGCGGTGTGAGGCGGGCCATATCCGGGAAATAAGTGGGTACTTGCTGCGCCGTCCGTGGTTACCTCGTGGGGCATGAGCGGCGCCGCAGGGCGCGGAAACCGTGCGGGAAGGGGCGGACGATGGAGACCGACGCGCGCGCTTCGGAGGCCGGCGGCCCGGGCGAGGCCCTGGCCTTCCAGGACGGCGGGCCGGACGGCCCGGGCGACGACTTCGGGCTGTTCGGGCCGGAGTCGGTGACCTGGCGGGTCATGGGCGAGCCGGTGCTGATCGTCGGCGGGATCCGCGCGCTGCTGCTCCAGGCCCTGCACCCGCACTCGATGTGGGGCACCGCCCAGAACTCCGAGCTGATGGACCCGGCGACCGCGTGGGCCCGGCTCGGCCGGACGGTCGAGTTCGTCCGCGTCCGCACCTGGGGGACGACCGAGGAGGTCGAGCGCGTCGGGCGCCGCATCCGCAAGCTGCACTCCAAGCTCACCGGCGTGGACATGCGCACCGGCCAGGAGTTCCGCGTGGACGAGCCGGAGAACCTGCTCTGGGTGCACATGGGCGAGGTCGACTCCTACCTGGACGTCGCGCGCCGCTCCGGCGTCCCGCTGAGCCGCGCCGACGCCGACCGGTTCGTGGACGAGCAGCGCCTCGCCGCCGAGGTCGTCGGCCTCGACCCGGCGGACGTCCCGTCCAGCGTCGCCGAGATGCGCGACTACTACGCCGACATGCGCCGCGTGGTGTGGGCGTGCGACGAGGCGAAGGAGGGCTTCCGCCGGATGTTCAACCCGGCCCTGCCGAGCCGGCTCGTCCCGCTCAAGCTCGCCGCGCCGGCGGTCGGGCTGCTCGTCGTCTCCACGCTGCCGCGCTGGGCGCGCCGCAAGTACGGCCTGCCGGGCCTCCCGACGTCCGACCTGGCCGCGACCCTGACCCTCAAGGGCCTCTACCGGACGACCCGGGTCGTCCCCGAGCGCTACCGCTACAGCCCCGACGCCCGCCGCGCCCGCGCCCTGATCCGCGAACACGAATCCGACCCGTCCGCCTGGGACATCGCCTCCTGACCTGCCCCCTCATACGGCCGTCGTCCCGCTCGGGCGTGACCGCGTGGCCCGGCTCACGCCACAGGCGGCGGCGCGTCGTTGCTGGCGCGGTTGCCGTGGTGGGGGAGTAGGAGCGCGGGGATGATCAGCGCCGCGCCCAGGGCGAGGGCGACCCAGAAGGTGGTGGCGAACGCCTGGGCGAGATGCGGCGCTACCAGCGGGCGCAGCTTCTCCGGGATCTCGCCGCCGACGCGTCCGCCCGTCGCACCACGCGCGGCGGCGGGCATGCGCGCGGTGATCTCCCGGGACAGGACGACCGCCAGCAGCGCCGTCCCGAACGAGCCGCCCAGCTGGACGATGATGTTGAGCGCGCTGGTCGCGCGCGGGACGGCGTCCCGGCGCAGCGTGGCGACCGCCGCCGACATGGACGGCATCATGGTCGCGCCGATCCCGAGGCCGCGGACGAACATCGCGGCGCCGAGCAGCCAGAACGACGTATCGGCATGGACCTGGGTGAACGGGACGGTCCCGAGCGTCAGCACGACGACCCCGACGGGCACGACGCGTCCCGCGCCGAGGCGGTCGGTGAGCATCCCGGCGAACGGCATGGACACCGCCGCGCCGAGGCCCTGCGGCGCCATCAGCAGCCCGGCGGCGAGCGCGCCCTCGCCGCGTCCGACCTGGTAGTACAGCGGGATCAGCAGCATCGAGCCGAGCAGGACGGTGCCGACCAGGAACGCCACGGCGGACGCGGTCGCGTACGTCCGGTCCCGGTAGAGCCGGACGTCGATCAGCGCCCGGTCGCCGCGCAGCGCGGCGTGCGCGATGAACGCCGCGACGAGCACGCCCCCGGTGGCCAGCCACGCGATCGTGGACGCCTGGCCGAACCCGCCGCCTCCGCTCGCCCGGGACAGCCCGTAGATCAGCAGCACGAACCCCGGCGACAGCAGCAGCATGCCGCGCAGGTCGAGCGCCGCGCCGTCCTCCCGGGGCCGTCCGCCGGGGATCTTCCACCAGGCCAGCAGCAGCGCGAGCGCGCCGACCGGAAGGTTCACGAAGAAGATCCACCGCCAGTCCGCGCGCTCGACCAGGTACCCGCCGATGACCGGCCCGAACACCGGTCCGAGCAGCATCGGGACGCCGACGATGCTCATCACGCGGCCCATCCGGCGCGGCCCGGCGGCCATGGTCAGGATCGCCATCCCGGTCGGCATCAGCATGCCGCCGCCGAGGCCCTGCACGATCCGGAACGCGATCAGCGTGCCCACGTTCCACGCCGACCCGGCCAGCGCCGACCCGAGGACGAACAGCGCGATCGACGTCATCCAGACGCGGCGTCCGCCGAACCGGTCGATGGCCCAGCCGGTCAGCGGGATCACCATCGCGAGCGCGAGCAGGTAGCCGGTGACGACCCACTGGATCGTGGACAGCCCGGCGTGGAAGTCGTCGCCGAGCGTGCGGAGCGCCACGTTGACGATGGTGGTGTCGAGGATCGCCATCACCGTGCCGCAGACGACCACCAGCCCGAGCACGATGACGCCGCGGTCCAGCCGGTCGCCGCCCGGCGCGTCCGGCGGGTCCGGCGGCGCGCCGGGACGCTCGGCGCCGGTCAGCTGCTCGTCAGCCATGGCGGCCCCCTTGCCGGGCCCGGGACGCCCCAAACCCGCAGAAGTTCAAGGTTTTCGCAGCACACCACGCCGAATCGTGAACATCAAGAGGCCCCGGCCGGGGCGGAGGGGGCGGCCGCGGCTTATGAGACGCCCCGCGGCCGGGTCAGCCCCGGCGCATGGCGGCCCGCGGAGGCGTCAGCCGCGGCGCATGGCGGCCCGCGGAGGCGCCAGCCGCGGGGCATGGCGGCCCGCGGCGGGGGTCAGCCGCGGCGCATGAGGCGGCCGACGGCGGCCATCAGCTCGGTGCTCATCTCGTCGGACTTCCCGTCGTGCGCGCCCTCGGCGACGCAGTGCCGGACGTGCCCGTCGAGCAGCCCGAGCGCCACCTTGTCGAGCGCCGCCTGGATCGCACTGATCTGCGTAAGGATGTCGATGCAGTACCGGTCGTCCTCGACCATCCGCTCGATCCCGCGCACCTGGCCCTCGATCCGGCGCAGCCGCGTCTGCAGCTGGTCCTTGGTGGCGGTGTAGCCGCGGGTCGGGGTCTCGCTGGTCGCCATCGTCGTCCTCACAGTCGCCGGCGGTGCGGGGGTTCGGCCACGATACCCCCGGGGGAAACCCCCCAGGGGGTATCTTACCCGCTCCTCCCGGAACCACCCCGGCCCGCGCCCGCCGGCTCCCGCCCCGGGGCGCGCCAGGCCCGGACGGGGGTCAGCGGACGCGGGCGGACGAGGCGAACAGGACCGCGCCGGTGGCGATCAGAGCGCAGCCGCCGGTCAGCAGCCATACCAGGACGTAGCGGCCCTCGGGCGCCGAACTCCCGCCGGACGAGGCCAGCAGCGTCCCGAACACCCCGCCCGCCAGCGCCCCGCCGAGCGTCTTCACGTTGTTGTAGAGCGCGGTCGCCACCCCCGAGCGGGACGGGTCGGACGCCTCGACGATCACGGTCGGCATCGCGCTCAGCGCCGCGCCGATGCCGAAGCCCGCGACCACGTACAACGCGATCATCACGCCGAGCGAGCCGTGCCCGAGCGCGAACCCGGCGAACGCGGCCGCGATCAGCAGGTACGCGCAGACCAGCACCCGGCCGTATCCGAGCCGTCCCGCCAGCCGCGCGGCCAGCGCCGACCCGGCCACGCTGCTCACCACACCCGGCAGCAGCGCCGCCGAGATCGCGATCGCGGACATCCCGAACCCGTACCCGGCGCGGTCCGGATCGGCCGCGAAGAACGTCGCGTTCGGGGCCTGGCTGCCGAAGAACACCACGCCGAACACGAACGAGGTCAGGTAGACCGGCGCCACGCGGCGTCCGGCCATGGCGCGCAGGTCCACCAGCGGCTCCCGGACGCGCAGCTCCACGACCGTCCACACCGCGAGCAGGAGCAGCCCCGCCAGGACGGGCAGCAGCGTCGCCGCCGAACCCCATCCGGACCGTCCGGCCGCGCCCACCCCGCCCAGCAGCGCGATCATCGACAGGCTGAGCAGGACGACGCCGGGCCAGTCCACCCGGCCGTCCGCGCGCCGCGCCGACTCGGGCACCGCGACGAACGAGACCGGCACGCAGACCACGGCGAGGAGCGCCGCCAGCCACAGCGCCATGCGGACGTCCCCGAACGCCTTGTCGGCGAGCGCGAGGCCGACGCCGCCGAGCAGCCCGCCCAGCGTCAGGGCTCCGACCAGGCGGGCGATCGCGCGCCGGGCGAGGTCCGTGGGCAGCCGGTCCCGGACGAGCGCGATCTCCAGCGGCAGCAGCGCGGCCAGCGGCCCCTGGAGCACCCGGCCCGCCAGCAGCACCGGGAAGGACGGCGCGGCGGCGACGATCACCGAGCCCGCCGCGACCGAGACCAGCGCGATCCGCAGCATCCGCCGGTGCCCGTGCAGGTCGCCGAGGCGCCCGAACGCCGGGACGCAGACGGCGGCGGCGAGCAGCTGCACCGAGACCACCCAGTTCACCGTCGCGTCCGACACCGCGAACCGGTCGCCGATCGCTGGCAGCAGCGGCCCGATCCCGGTCTGGAGGATGCCGCTGACCAGCTCGAACAGCACCAGCAGCCCGACCACGGCGGTGACCGACCGGGCCCCCGGCGCCTCCCCGTCCGCCGCCTCCTCGGACCGGGGCAGGACCCCGGTCACGCAGCCCGCCCCGCGTCCGCGCCCGCCTTCGTGGCCCCGTCCGTGGCCGCCCCCGCGCTCGCGCCCGTGGTCGTGCCCGCGTCCGCGTTCGTGGGGGTTTCGGAGGCGCGGGAGAGGCGGCGGACGGCCAGGTCGGCGAGCAAGGCGGCGGCGTCCGGCAGGACGGCGTCGTCGAAGCGCGCGTGCGCCGAGTGGTTCATGGGCGCGGTCGCCGGGTCGATGTCCGGCGGGCAGGCGCCGAGGCCGAGGAAGGCGCCCGGCACCTCGTTCAGGACGAACGCGAAGTCCTCCGAGCCGGCCACCGGGCGCGGGGCGGTGAACACGCGGCCCGCGCCGAGCAGCTCGCCCGCCGCGTCCAGTGCGAACGCGGCCTCGGCGGCGTCGTTGACCGTCACCGGGTACATCTCGTCGTAGTCGATCTCCACTCCGACGCCGTGCGCGTCCGCGATGCCGCGCACCACCCGCTCGATCCCCGCGCGGACGCGGCGGTGCGCGTCCTCCGAGAAGGACCGGACGGTCGCGACGAACTCCGCGGTGTCCGGGATGACGTTCCCGGCGCTGCCCGCGCGGAGCCTCCCGACAGTGACGACGGCCGGGTCCATGGCGTCCAGGTCGCGGGTGACCATGGTCTGGAGCGCGGTGACCATCGCGCAGAGCGCGGGCACCGGGTCCTTGGCGGTGTGCGGGGACGACCCGTGCCCGCCGCGACCCCGCACCACCACGCTCACCTGGTCGGACGCCGCGAGGATCGGGCCCGGGCGGCTGACCGCGATGCCGCGCGGCAGCGTGTTGGAGAAGACGTGCAGCGCGTAGGCGCCGATCACCCGCGTCCGGGCCGCGTCCAGGACGCCCTCGTCGATCATCAGCTTCGCGCCGCCGAGGCCCTCCTCGCCGGGCTGGAACATGAACACCACGTCCCCGGCGAGCGCCTCGCGCCGGGCGGCGAGCAGGCGCGCCGCGCCGACCAGGCCGGCGGTGTGCAGGTCGTGCCCGCAGGCGTGCATGGCGCCGCCGGACGCCGCGTAGTCCAGGCCCGTCTCCTCGCGGACGGGCAGCGCGTCCATGTCCCCGCGCAGCAGCACGGCGGGACCGGGCCGTCCGCCGCGCAGGACGGCCGTCACCGAGGTCAGCGCGCGGCCGAGCGTGATCTCCAGCGGCAGGCCGTCCAGGGCGGCGAGCACCTTCTCCTGGGTGCGCGGCAGGTCGAGCCCGATCTCCGGTTCCCGGTGCAGCGCGCGGCGCAGCGCGGTGAGGTCTTCCCGCAGGTCATCGCTGTCAGAGAGGAGAGACATGGCGATATCGTGAGGATCACCGCCCATCCCGGGCCGTCGAACGCAGCAATCCACCGGAACCAGGTGATCAATTGCCGACATCCGCCACAGGCGCGCCCGTCCGGCTGGACGATCTCGACCACCTGCTCGTCACCGCGCTCCAGACCGCGCCGCGTGCCGACTGGCGGCGGATCGGCGCGGCGCTCGGCGTGGACGGCTCGACCGCCGCGCGCCGCTGGGCCCGGCTGACCGGCGCCGGGCTGGCCTGGCTCACCTGCTTCCCGCTGCACGTCGGCGACCAGACCTGGCTGAGCGCGTTCGTCGAGGTCGACTGCGCGCCCGGGCGGCTGCACGAGGTCGCCGCCGCGCTGGTGGAGGACCCGAACGTGTTCAACCTGGAGCACGTCACCGGCGGCCGCGACCTGCTGCTCACCCTGGTCTGCCGGGACCAGGCCGAGCTGGCCCGGTACGTCGGGTTCCGGCTCGGCCGCCTGCCGGGCGTCGCGGCGACCCGCACCCAGATCGCGACGACCCTGCACGCCGAGGGCAGCCGGTGGCGGCTGGACCGGCTGAACGAGGAGCAGCGCCGGATCCTGCTGGGGGACGGCCCGAACCGTCCGGCCGAACCTCGTCCGATGCGTCCCGGCGACCTCGAACTGGCGCGCGTTCTGGCGCAGGACTGCCGCGCCTCCGTCGCCGAACTCGCCGCGCGGACCGGGCTCAGCCCGTCCACGGTGCGGCGGCGGCTGGCGCGCATGGAGGCGGACGGCGGGCTGGCGTTCCGCTGCGAGGTGGCGCGCGACCTGTCCGGCTGGCCCGTCGCCGCCTACCTGTGGCTGAGCGCGCCCGCGGGGGAGGCGGCGCGGATCGTGGCGCTGCTCGCCGGGCTGCGCGAGACCCGGCTCTGCGCCTCGCTGACCGGCGCCGACAACCTGCTGGTCAACGTTTGGCTGCGGTCGATGGACGGCATCCACGCCGTCGAGCAGGCGCTCGTCCGGCGGTTCCCGGAGCTGCGCGTCACCGACCGCACGGTGACGCTCTGGCCGGTCAAGATGGCCGGGCAGCTGCTCGACCCGCACGGCCGCTGGCTGCGCGCCGTCCCGGTCTGGCTCTGGGACGACCCGACCACCGAAGCCGAACTCGGCGCCCTCCTGGGCCGCCTCCGCACCGGCACCCTGCCGGACGCCTAGGAAGGCTGGACGGCCAGGCTGGACGGCCAGGCGGGACGGCCAGGCGGGACGGCCAGGAAGGTGGGACGGCCAGGAACGCGGGACGTTCCAGGAAGGCTCGCCGCCTACGCGGGCGGGACGTTCCAGGACGTGACGACCGGTCGCTCGTGCTCGGTGCCGAGCGTCGAGACCGTGCCCGTGCTCAGCGCGAAAAGGCGTCCCTCGGTCGGGTCCAGGCCGAGCCACCGCGCGGTGAGGACGCGCAGGACGTGCCCGTGCGCGACCAGGGCGACGTCCCCCTCGGCCAGCAGCGGCCGGACGCGCTCCAGCACGCGGTCGGCGCGCTTTCCGACCTGCTCGACGGTCTCGCCCGGATGCTCGGCGTCGCCGGGGATCACGCCGTCGTCCCACAGGTACCAGCCGGGACGGCCCTCGCGGATCTCGGCGCTGGTGATGCCCTCGTAGCCGCCGTAGTCCCATTCCCACAGGTCGGCGTCGGTCTCGTCCACGGTGAGGCCGGCCAGCTCGGCCGTCCGCTGGGCCCGTTCGGCCGGGCTCGCCACCACCCGCGCCGGACGCAGCTCGGCGAGCGCCGGGACCAGGGCGCGTGCCTGCTCCTCGCCCTTGGCGGTGAGCGGGATGTCGGTGCGTCCCGTGTGCCGCCGGTCCCGGCTCCACTCGGTCTCACCGTGCCGAAGGATGATCAGTTCCCCCATGGGGGACACCCTACGGGTCGGCCCGACCCGGCCCCGAGGCCGGGCCACGCCCTGGCGCGGACATGACGACGGCCCCCGTCCACCGCCTGTGGGGAGGCATCGGACGAGGGCCGTCGGGTCTAGGGGCCGACGAGGGCGGCGGGTTCGGGAACCGCGGGTCAGGCGAGGACGGACTCCAGGGACACGTGGTTCATGCCGTGCGCCTCGGCGACGTGGTCGTAGACGAGGCTGCCCGCGTGCGTGTTGAGGCCGAGGGCGAGGGCGCGGTCGGCGATCAGGGCGTCCTTCCAGCCCTTGTTCGCGATGGAGACCGCGTAGGGGAGCGTTACGTTGGTGAGGGCGTAGGTGGAGGTGTTCGGCACCGAGCCCGGCATGTTGGCCACGCAGTAGAAGACCGAGTCGTGCACCTTGAAGGTCGGGTCGGCGTGCGTGGTCGGACGGGAGTCCTCGAAGCAGCCGCCCTGGTCGATCGCGATGTCCACCAGCACCGAGCCGGACTTCATGTGCGCGACGAGGTGGTTGGAGACCAGCTTCGGGGCCTTCGCGCCGGGGATCAGCACCGCGCCGATCACCAGGTCGGCCTCCCGGCACTGCTCTTCGAGCGTGTAGGCGTTGGAGACCAGGGTCTTCAGCCGGCCCTGGTAGATCGCGTCGATGTGCCGGAGCCGGTCGACGTTGACGTCCAGGATGGTCACGTCCGCGCCCATGCCGACGGCGATCTGCGCGGCGTTCAGCCCGGACACGCCGCCGCCGATGACCACGACCTTGGCCGGGGCGACACCCGGCACGCCGCCGGGCAGCACGCCGCGCCCGCCGTTGAACTTCATCAGGTTGTACGCGCCGACCTGCGGGGCGAGCCGTCCCGCGACCTCCGACATCGGGGCGAGCAGCGGCAGCGACCGGTCCGGCAGCTGGACGGTCTCGTAGGCGATCGCGGTGACGCCGGCGTCCAGCAGCGCCTCGGTGCACTCGCGGGACGCGGCCAGGTGCAGGTAGGTGAACAGGGTCTGGCCGTCGCGCATCCGGTGGTACTCGGCCTTGATCGGCTCCTTGACCTTGAGGATCAGGTCGCCCTCGGCCCACACCTCGTCGGCGCTCTCCAGGATCTTCGCCCCGGCCGAGGTGTAGTCGTCGTCGAGGATCGCCGAGCCCTCGCCGGCGCCGCGCTCGACGAACACCTCGTGCCCGTTCCGGGTCAGCTCGTGCACCCCGGCGGGGGTGATGGCGACGCGGTACTCGTGGTTCTTGATCTCGCGCGGAACGCCGACCTTCATGTTGCCCTCCGTCAACGCTGACAGGTTGTGACCAGCTGGTACGCCTCAAGGGTGAGGTCTGCCGGCACCTGCGTGCCATGTCCAGTATGTATGGTCATTCCCGAATCGGCTGACAGTATGTAAAGGCCGGTCCGGGCGGGTCAGAACCGCGCCCCCACGGGCGGGAGCCACTCGTCCGCGATCGCCACGGTGAGCCGCTCCAGCAGCGGACCTGCGGTGTTGGGCGCCCGGGACAGCGCCGGGTCGATGTCGGCGAGCGCGTAGACCGCCTGGATCCGCGCCCGGCGCAGCCGCTCGCCGGTCAGCCCCCGCCGTCCGGCCACCGCGACCGCCGGGACGCCCGCCCGGGCCGCCGCGCGCGCCACCGAGGCCGCCACGCCGCCACGGAGCGTGCCCGTGTCGATGGCCTCCGCGCCGGTCACCACCAGCCGCGCGCCGCGCGCCCGGCCCGCGAAGTCGATCAGATCCAGGACCGTCCCGGGCCCGGCCTCCACGGTCGCGCCGAGCAGCGTCAGCGCCGCGAACCCCGCGCCGCCCGCCGCGCCCGCGCCCGGTAGCTCGCGCGCCCGCCGCCGGCTCACCGACTCGGCGAGGTCGGCCCAGCGCAGCAGCCCGGCCTCCAGGATCCGCGCCTGCGTCCGCCCCAGCTCGTGCGCCGTCCCGCCCGACAGGACGGACGCGACCGCCCCCGCCCGTCCCAGCAGCGGACGGCCTGTATCGCCGACGAGCGTGATCGTGACGCCGGAAAGGTCCGGAAGGCCGCGCAGATCGAGCGCGTGCAGCGAGCGCAGCGCGGCCCCGCCGAGCGGCAGCTCGCGCCCCAGGCCGTCCAGCAGCCGCCCGCCGAGCCCCTGGAACAGCCCCGCGCCGCCGTCCGGCGCCGCCGACGCCCCCGCCGACAGCACGATCCGCCGCGCCCCGAGCCGCAGCGCGTGCGCGATCAGCTGCCCCACGCCGACCGTGGTCGCCGACAGCGGGCGCGGCGGACCGTCCGGCAGCCGCCGCGGCCCCGCCGCCTCACCGACCTCCACCACCGCGCACCGGCCGTCGAACGCCAGCGACGCGGGGACGGGCCGCCCGGCCGGCCCGCACACCTTCACCTCGATCCGGCGGAACCCCGCCGCGACCGCGGCCTCCGCCGTCCCGTCCCCGCCGCCGGACACCGGCAGCTCCACGACCGGCACGTCCGGCCGCGCGAGCCGCAGCCCGGCGGCCAGCCGCCGCGACACCTCCACGGCGGGCAGCGCCCCCCGGAACCGGTCGGGCGCGAGCAGCACATGGCCGCGCGGTGAGGGCTCGCCGGGGGGCTCGGGCAGGGACACGGGCAGCCACGCCTTTCACGCCGGGGGTCAGCGTTCCGTTAGTTCCTTACCCCCTGCTCACGCGCGGACGCCACTATTTGACGCCGAGCACTTCCTGGACGGGATGCAGCGCGAAGTACACGAGGAACACCACCGCGATCACCCAGATCAGCCCGAACTCGACATCGACACGGATCAACTGGTCTGGGCTCTCTCGCCCGCGAGTCCGAGGATGCGACGGGCGAGGAAGAGCAGGTCACCAACCAGCTTGAGGACCTGGAACCGTTCGCACTCGACATCGGCGGACGCATCGGAGCGAAGTACGCGGAGAACGACACGTCCGCGTTCAAGAAGAAGCGCGTCCGGCTGGAGGACGGGACGTACGCCTACCGCGTCATCCGGCCCGACTGGGACGCGATGATGGCCGAACTGCGGCGGGGCACCTACAACGCCCTCGCTCTCCCCAACATCGACCGTGGGATGCGCGATCCGCGCGATCTCGAAGACCTCATCGACCTGGTGGAGCACTACGGCGTGCTCGTGGTCGGGATGACGGGATACCTCGATCTCACCACCGACGCGGGCATCGCCATGGCGCGGAACGAGGTCAACCAACGGAACCTTGAGTCGCGCAACCTCTCTCGCCGCATCTCGACCGGCAAGCGCCGCGCGGCCCTCAAGGGACGGAACTCTGGCGGTGCGAACAGGCTGTTCGGGTGGGAGGCCGACAAGAAGCGCCTTCGCGAGGACGAGGTGATCCACCTTCGAGAAGGACGCCCCCGCCTTGTGGCAGGCGTGAAGCCCCGCACACTGGCGAGGGAGTGGAACGCCCGGCAGATCCCGTCCGCTACCGGGAAGGTCACCGGTCGGCAGTGGACGGCGCGGATCGTCGAGCAGATCTTCACCAACCCCCGGCTCTGCGGCTACAAGACGTATCTGGGGGAGGTGCTCCGGGACAGGGACGGCAACCCCGTGCGTGGTGAGTGGGAGGCTCCCTTCACCGTGGACGAGTTCGAAGAGGTCTCCGCCGTCCTCAAGCACTATCCGCGCACGAACCCGAGAGACGGACGCGGGCATCCGTACAAGTACCTTCTCTCGCCGTTCATCCGCTGCGGGCGCTGCACGTCGAAGATGCGCGGTGGTAGCCGACCGGGCCCAAAGGGCACCAAGGTGGCCGTCTACGCGTGCCGTTCGACGTCTGATGGCGGGTGCGGAGGATGTTCGCGCACCGCTGCCAAGGTGGACGAATACATCACCGCCCTCGTGATCGCGGAGCACAAGCGGCGGCAGTTCGTGAAGCTCGGGGATCTTCCTCCGTGGCCCAATGAGCAGGCACTCAAGGATGTTCAGAGCCAGATCAAAGAGGCACAGGACGCCTACGAGGCGCGCCAGATCTCCGGTTCGCGGTTCTTCCCCATGCTGGAACGCCTGGAGAGCGAGGAGCGGGCGCTCCGCGCGGACAAGAAGCGCCATGAGGCGGAACGGGCTCAGCGGAGCGAGGCGATCCTCGACCTTGAGGCGAAGTGGGAGGACCCGGACTTCACCCTCGACCAGAGGCAGGCTGCGATCGCGCAGAGCCTGACGGCTGTGGTCATCCACCCGGCGAAGCCCGGACAGCGGTTCGACCCGGACCTGATCGACCCTGTTTGGCGTGAAGAGGAGTAGCCCTTCCGCAGCATTGACGAGGCCCGAGGAGCATTCCCTCGGGCCTCGCGCCGGTTCGTCAACGGGTGCGTTCATCTCTGCTCTGCCGTTCATCGCTGGTCTCGGCTACTTCGAGGCCGTAGATCCTCGCCACGGAGCGGACCCACGCGGGGGAGCGCGGGGGAGCGTTCTTCATCTGACGCTCCGCCCACTCCGGAGGGCTTGGCACACGGCGGGAGCGTCTCGGCGTTGGGTATCACCTCCTCTCGTCACTCTTGGTGATGCTTCGGGACGCCTTGTTCGTGCATGTGCAATGTGCATCCGCGTCCTTACGTGCAGACGCGCGTGAAGTTCGTGCATTGCACTAGCCGGTGCACGACTACAGAGGGTGGCTTTTGGAGGAGGTGGCGCGCCAGCGTCCTCGGCTGACCTGGACGGCGCGTCCGGCGTTCGCCTCATTGGTGAGTTGGTAGTAAACCCACCTTCGGCTCTTGCCCGTGCCGCTGACGAGATGGGCGATGGGCGTCCCGTCTTCGGGTGCGTGTTCGAGCATGGTTCGAAGAGCCTGCTCCGCGCCGTCCCGCTCCTCGGCTTCGCCTGTAGGCGAATGCGTTCCCGCGGTCGTCTGAGTCGTGCTCAGGACGCGCGTCGCGGCCTCCTCCAAGGCACGCTGCGAGACCTCGTCCAGCACCGGACGGAACTGAGCGTGCCGTGCTGCGGTCTCGCGAACCACGTCGTCGGTGAGGAGGTAGGCACGGGCGCGTCGGGGCACGTCGTGTTCGGGTGCGGACAGGAGGAACTTGCCAGGGGCGTTGAGCTTGTGCGCGTGCCATCCCGAGGTAAGCATGCCTTGCCCGAGGATGAGATCGACGTCTTTGCTCTCGCGGACGCGGAAGCTGACCCGGATGTCCATCTGGGAGCGGACCGCGCCGCGTCCCATGGCCTTCTGTGTCGGACGTTGCGTCGCGGCAACGAGCTGGACGGCGACCGCGCGTCCGCGTCGCGCGATCGAGTCGCTGTGTGAGGCGGCCTCGGGTGCGTCGTCGGCGAGTTCGGCGTATTCGTCCACGATGATCACGAGCGCCGGCATCTGCGGGGACGGCTCCCACACGCGCTTTCCGGTCCGGGCGAGAGAGTCGGCGCGGCCTTCGAGGATCGCTTCGGCGTCTTGGAGCAACGCTTTGGCCTGTTCCGGTGTGACGGCGAGGCGGTCGATGCAGGAGGCCCACGGCTGTAGCTCCATCCCGCGTTTGAGGTCGATGCCCCAGATCACGACGTCCCGGCAGGCGGTGAGGTTGCCCATGAGGACATTGATCCCGCCGCTCTTGCCGGACCCTGCCACGCCTCCGAACAGGCCATGACGTCGTACGAACAGCACACGGCACGGTGAGGCGTCCTCGAACGGCCCGAGGTCGATGGGCTCGTTGATGCTCGACACAGTTGGCCCAGGCCACGGGATCGCATCGGCGTGCGGATCGATGTTGAGGACGCGGAGTTCGAACCGGTTGGCCTTGTCGTCCCTGGTCGGGAGGACGCGGACGGCTCCCCGGAAGGTGCCGAGAGCGGACTCGATCGCGGGAATCTTGCCGATCGCGGCCTGGATGGTCTGGCCGCGCGCGAGGGCGAAGCGGGCGCGCCATCCCCAGACGTCCACCACGGCCGATTGCAGCCGCGAGCCTGGCAGGCCGATGTCTTTGGAGATCTCCGGCCACGCGGAGAGCTGCCGCTCGACGCGGACGCGTGCGCGTCGTCTGCGGTGCGCCCACCACGGGACGCCGAGGACGACTGTCTCTACGGCGAGGAGTTGCGGGAGAGGCCCGTACAGCACACCGAGGCCCACGGCGGACGTAAGCCATCCGCCGGCCGCCATGACAACGGCTGCGGCGTAGTACCGCTCGGCACGCAGCGACAGTCCGATGCGTCCGCCGAACAGCACGACCAGCCATGCCGCGGCCGTCGTGCCGACAAGGATGCCCCACCACCACGCCGAGTGTGCGACGTGAAGCGACGCGCCCACCACGAACAGCGTCAGCGCGAGAGCAGGCGGGGCGAGTTCGGAGCGGTAGCGCCACACGCCCCGCGCGATGACCACGGCGACCAGGTCGGGAAGCCGGTCGTTGGCGTCGATGACGACCATGGGCTGTAGGCCGTTGCGGCGCATCTTCCGCGCGTGTCGTCGCATCTGCGCGTTGCGAGCGCTCATGTGTCGTCCCGGTGGCGCTGCTGTTGGGCGGTGACCTCGTCGCGCAGGTAGTAGAGCGGTTCGGGGTCGGTGCCCTCGTCGGCCGCGCCCAGGGTGGCGCGGGCGGCGGCGAGGAGGTTGGCGTAGTCCTCGCGGAGCATGCGGTTGGCGGCGCTGAGGCGGTTGATCTCCACGATCAACTTGAGGGTGTCGGCGAGGGCGGCGTAGACGCGCGACCACAGTTCGGCCAGCGAAGGAAGGGCGTCGTCGAGGTAGGCGATGATCTCTCGGGCGATGCGGTTCTTCTCGCGGACCTCCGTGAGGCTGAGCGTGTTGGACGGGGGCGTGTTGGGCACTGGGCATCCCTCCTTCGAGTCGGGGCGGTCAGTGCTTGGTGGTGATCATCCGGACGAGTCCGGTGAGCAGGCGGTTGATGCCGGGCGCGGCGGTGCTGGAGGCCAGCAGGAAGCCGAACACCAGACACAGGACCAGGTGCCAGACCCGCAGGCCGATGTAGCGCCAGGCGACCCACACGGCCGCGCCGACCAGGACCACGAGCGGAACGGTGACGGTCATGAGGCGGCCTCCTCAGTTCCACAGGTCGGGGTAGCGGGAGCCCTCCCGCCGGCGCGCGTAGCGAGCCCGGGCGCGGCACTTGCGACAGCGCCGGTTACCGGGCTCGATACGCGCGCCGCAGGTGCAGGACTGTCCCGTGATGACGCGGGGCATCCGGGCCGTCCTCATCGACCGACCTTTTCCGGCGTTTTCTCGCCGGTCCGGGTGGTGAGCAGGCGGCGCGAGACGGTTCCGACCGTGCTGGGGGCGTGGGTGGTGCGGGCGCGGCGCTCCTCGGCGTGGATGCCGAGCACGATGAGCGCGAAGATCCCGCAGACGCTTCCGGCGAAGAAGACGGCGACGATCGCGACAAGGACGAGGATCATCACGCTCACCGTCCCGTCCGGAAGAACCGGCCGAAGCGCCGCGCGCGGTTGGCGGCGTAGCGGGTGCGGGCACGGCACTTGCGGCACTGGCCGTAGTTGGTGGTGGCGTTCGCGCCGCAGGGGCAACGGCGCTGCCAGCCGTCCAGAGTGTTTCCGAGGTAGTACATGGGGGGGCTCCCTCGCGTAAGGCCCGTGTCCGGCGGGGGCGGCTCGGGCGGTGATGTGCCTTACGTGACCGAGAGTGCGCCCAGGTGGCGGGACGAGATCACCACATGACTGGACGTGTTCAAGACGTCTCCGTAGGCTGAGACGTCCTTGAGTCGTCCCAGTCCCGGACGGGTGCATGCCGAACGAACGCCTACGCGCCGCGCTCCTTCAGAAGCGCGTCACGATCGCCGCGCTCGCCGAAGAGGTCGGCGTCGATCCCAAGACGGTCGAGCGCTGGGTGACCAAGGACCGCGAGCCTTACCGGCGTACGCGTCTAGCTGTGGCTTCGTTCCTCGGCGTGGACGAGACATACCTGTGGCCGAACGCGCTCAGCACCGAACAGGTGGCGTCGGCGTCCACGAGCGAGATCGTGACGATCTACCCGCACCGCTGGGCCGTCCCCCGGGACACATGGGGACGTCTCTTCACCGAAGCGCAGACCGAGATCGGGATCTTGGTCTACAGCGGCCTGTTCCTCGCCGAAGACGGCGGCGTCCAACGCCTCCTAGCCGACAAGGCCCGAACCGGCGTCCGCATCCGCATCCTCCTCGGAGACCCCGAAGCGTCACAGGTCGCCGAGCGCGGCGCAGACGAGGGCATCGGCGAGGCCATGCCCGCCAAGGTCCGTAGCGTCATCTCCCTCTACAAGCCGCTCCGCGCCGTCGAGGGTGTGGAGTTCCGGCTTCACAGCACGGTCCTCTACAACTCGATCTACTTCGCCGATGACGAGTTGTTCGTCAACACGCACGTCTACGGCGTCCCGGCGAACAACGCGCCGTTCTGGCACCTGCGCAGGATTCCGGGCGGCGAGATCGTCAGCACCTACCGTGAGAGCTTCGAACGCGTCTGGGAAGGCGCGAAACCCCTGGCACCGGAGGCGTGAGCATGGGCCGCAGGATCGACTACTACGACGACCCGAACGCCCCCAAAGCCAACAGCCTCGTCCCGTCCGTCAACGTCGTCGTCACCAACGACAAGGGCGAGATCCTCATGATCCGCCGCACCGACAATGACAACTGGGCCCTCCCCGGTGGCGCGATCGACCTCGGCGAGTCCATCGCCGAGGCAGCCATCCGCGAAACCAAAGAAGAAACCGGCATCGACTGCGAGATCACCGGCCTCGTCGGCCTCTACTCCGACCCCAAACACGTCATCCACTACACGAGCAACGACGAGGTCCGGCAAGAGTTCTCGATCCTGCTCACCGCCCGCCCAACCGGCGGCACACCCCGCCCTAGCGCCGAATCCCGCGACGTGCTTTGGATTGCCCCTAAAGAGGTCCTGAGTGCGAAAATGGACAGGTCGATGAGAATGCGACTCACGCATTACATGGAACATTCAAGGCAGCCCATTATTTGCTGACGGGAATAGCATGGCCTGGAATGAGATCGAAGCTCACGGGGATCCAAACCTGCGAATTCAAGCATACTACGCTCGAGCCAATATTCTACAGTCTGCACTATCCCTGCTCGGTCAAGGAATATTCGAGAGTGTTTGGAATCTTGACGCATCGGCTCCCATGAGGGAACTTCGCCTGAGCAGCATCGCGGGTGCTGTTGTCGGGGATTTGATCCGGCTCACCGGAGCCAGGGACATCAGTCTCGAAACTCCAGAAGTCGGAGACTGGTTCATCAACTGCGGAGTTACTCAATACGTCGAACTTGGTGACGGGCAACAGTGGGCCCGGATACGCCTAAGGACCGGTGAGGAGATCGTCGGTGCGACACGTCCCGAGTGTCGAATAACTGGTACGGCTAGCGCAAATATGCGAGAAGAGGATGACGTTTCCCTCGTCCTGGGACGCCGAACCTCTGTCGATAAATTCGATCTCGTGGCTGCTGGGTATCGCGATCCGATGCTCACAATGCTTGCCGCCCAAGAGCGTGTAATAGATCTCGAGGAACGATGGGCGATACCTTCGAGTGGCCTAGCGCCAGCGAGTCTGGATAGAATCCTACCGCACGTTTCCTTTGAGGGCGTTCCCGACGTGGAGATGCTGCAGTGCGCAATTGCTGACTCTTTCGACCGATTCAAGCATGCCATACGTGAACATGGACTTTGGCGGCATCTGTATGATGGGGCAGGGAGGCCAGCACATGAATCTCGTCATCAAGCATTGTATCGACTGTGTGCAAATTTCGCCTTTAGCTCCTTGCGCGTAAGTGTGTAACCTAACGCCGACCATGGATCTGGGCCGACTGATTTCACTCTGACGCTGGGGAACGCGTCCAACATTATCGAGTTCAAGAAGGATCATGATCTTTCAGGAATAAAACATGGCCTGTTGGTTCAATTGGCTAGGTACATGTCGTCGGCGGGCACAACTCACGGGACATATTTTGTCATGTGTCACGAACGTGAACCGGAGGAAGTGAGGGAATACTTGGACAAAGTTAAACTGCAAATGCCGTTTGACTGCACTCTCTATGTTGATGTGGCTGATTGTCGCAAGCGCAAATCCGCCTCGAAAGAATAGGGCGAGTTTGTGTCATTTTCGCATACCGCCTCATTGATCCTCTGGCTTAGAGATGCAAGTTCAGCTCTTCGCGTACATGGTGAACGGCGTCAATCAGGCTTGGAGATGACTGTGCAATCCAGCGGGATACAAGGTGTCCGTCTCCATAACGCGACAGGATCTCGGCGAGCCGCTCCTCAACCGGTAGGTGTTCACCGTCTGGGCTGGTTGTCATGTCGCAGTAGATGAGCGCCTTGGTGAGGTCGGGAGGCGTAGCGCCGAACTCTTCGGCGAGTTCGTCGGCGAGGCCGCGTTCGCGGGCTTCGATCATGGCGCATGAGTGGTGGGCGACAAGGCGACACAAGTGATCGTCGGCATGGTGGGCGTCGCGGAGGTAGCGCGCTCCGTCGAGGGGGTGGAAGCCGGTGACGACCAGGTCGGGCGCGTAGCCGATGTCGTGCAGCCAAGCGGCGGCTTCGAGGAGGTCGGCGCTCTCGCCGAGGATCGGGGCGAGACTGCGAGCCTGTTGCGCTACGCCCTGAGTGTGCGCCCATCGGCGCGGGAGCGGTGCCTCAAGGTGGTCCCGCGCGAGTTCCCGCGCCCACTTGGCTGTGTTGTTCATGTTCTCGACGGTAGGCGCGCGGGTCCGGACATCCACGGACGTCAAAGGATCATCTAGGGACGTCTTGACGTCACGAAACGTCCCCTGCCCTGCATCGCCTCAACAAGCCCGTCGGCCTCCAGCTGAGCAAGAGCCTGCCGGATGGTGAACCGGACGCACCCGTAGCGCTCACACAGTTCCCGTTCGCTCGGTAGAGATGTGCCAGGCGGAAGATCACCGTTCTCGATCTGGGCGCGCAGGTCAGCGGCGATGTGCTTGTAGCGCGGACGGACGGTTGAGCGCTGCCCAGCGTCGAGGTCGCAGACAAACCGGCCCATGCCCGCATGCACTTCGATCAGCCCCTCGGACTGGAGCGTCTCCAGTGCGCGGCGAACGGTGTTACGCGTGGTCGCGAACTCCGCACACAGTGCGTGCTCACCTGGCAGACGGGAGCCCAGTGGGTATGTCCCGTCCGTGATCCGGTTGCGCAGGACGACGGCGATGCGCTTGTAGGTGCCCCACGGAGTCCTCGCCCGTTCGTCAGGCACACGTGCGGGAGGCTCGGAGTCGAAGCTCCGAGCCTCCCGCCTGGAGGGGGTGTCCGGTGTCATCCCAGGTCCACCAACGCGCCGAGGACGCGTCGCGCGAGGCTGCGACGATGGCGGCCGCCGCTCCACTCGTGAACGGGCGGGAGCGGGCTTGGGGACGCGACGGGACGGGATGGTCCGCTGAGGTGGGAGATCCCAGTGGACGCCGTCCGCCCCGCCGCGTCGTTCATGGTGCGAGCACACGCCGGACGCCGCGTCCGGCGATGCCTACCGGCCGGACGGGACATCAGTCCTGGACCGGCTTCGCTGTCAGCACTGCGACCAACCACGGCCCCAGGCGCGTGGTCAGCGCATGCGCCGCGTCGGCCGGATCCTTGCAGTCGGCGAGGTATGCCCCGGTGCTGGTCCAGTACGACCAGCGGTCCGGCCCACGGACGGCCGCGAGGTGCTCTCCGATGTGCGGCGCGGCCTCGGAGAAGATCCGCAGCAGCGGAGGAGAGCACTCGTACCGGCGCGCCGACTCCCAGCCGAGCCGGTTGAGACGCCGCTCAAGCCGGTTGAGGTGACGACGCGCCTGGATGTCCGTCCACGCGTTGCCGAGCGCGCGGGGCATGCGGAATGCCAACGGCTCATGCTCCGGAATCGGCTGGTAGGCAGTGGCGAAGTTCGCCGGTCCGTTGTCGGACGGGTTAGCTCCGAGTGCGGTCACTAGTGGTCACCTCGTCCCGCCGCGCGCTCCCTCTCCTCCAGCAAGGCATCCCGCAACTGATCGGCGGTGTCACAGATGAGCGTCGGGTCTACGCCCTGCGTCGGGTCGTGCAAGGAAGCGACCCAGCATCCGAGGCCGCCGTCCCGATGCGGGGAACGCCAGATGCGGTGCCCGCCGAACTCCTCGCGCAGGTCAGTAAGCCTCTGGTCGTCGGCGTCAGTGCTCCTGTTCGCACGAGTGGGCGGCTTGGACTCGGGACGTGTCGGAGGCGCGGAGCGGTCTCCGCTGCACGGCCGGTCGAAGGACATGACGACTCCTCGTCGCAGGTCACGGATGGGGGAGCTTGCCGGGTCGGACGCCGTGGGCGGTGACCCGGCGGGCTTGTGCAAGAGGTTCGTCCGCTCGCCGGGACGTCTCCATCGGCAACTAGGGACGTCTAGGGACGTCTTCTGTTAGCGTCGGGCGTAGCCCCAGCTCCGGGAGGTCCGTTGAACGACCTGTTGCGCAGCGCCCTCGCCGATGCACGCCTCACCCATGACCAGGTGGCGCGCCGTCTCGGCGTCGACCCCAAGACCGTCCGGCGCTGGATCGACGGCCGCGTCCCCTACCCGCGCCACCGCAGGAACCTCGCCGAACTGCTCAACCTCGACGAGGTGCTCATCTGGCCGAACCTCGCCGTCCAGCACACGGCACCCGAGCCCCCGCCCGTGCTCATCCTCGGCGCTTACCCGCACCGCTGGGCCGTCCCTCGCGCCGTCTGGTTGCGCCACTTCGAGAGTGCCCGCCGCGAGATCGACATCCTCGCCTACGCCAGCCTCTTCCTCGCCGAGGACTCCGGCATCGTCCGCGCCCTCGCCGAGCGCGCCCGAGCTGGCGTCCTCGTCCGCCTCCTCCTCGGCAACCCGGACGGCTCGCACATCCGGGAGCGCGGCGACGACGAACGCGTCGGCGACTCCCTCTCAGCCAAGATCCGCAACGCCCTCGTCTTGTACGAACCGCTCCGCGATGCTCCGAACGTCGAGATCCGGCTTCACGACACCGTGCTCTACAACTCGATCTACCGCGCCGATAACGACGTCCTCGTCAACAACCATGCCTACGGGGTCGCCGCGTCTGATGCTCCTGTCCTGCACGTCCGGCACACCACGGACGGCGACCTAGCCAGCACCTACCTCGCCAGCCTTGCCCACGTCTGGAGCAACGCCACGCCCATCGGTTGAGCCCGAACACGCGGACGCCCCGCCGAGCCTGCCAGCGGCTCGACGGGGCGTTCGGCGGTCTGGATCACTTCACGTTGAGCCAGCTTTCGAGCGGGTGAAGTGCGAAGAAGGCGAGGAAGAGGATCACGACCGGCCAGAGCCAGATGGAGACCTCACGCGCCTTGCCCCGGCTGAGCTTGATCACCGCGTAGCTGACCAACCCGCTACCTATTCCGGTGGTGATTGAGTAGGTGAAAGGCATGAAGGCGATGGTGAGGAAGGCCGGGATGGCGATGTCCAGGTCGTCCCAGGTGATCTTGGCGGCCTGGGTCATCATCAGGGCGCCGACCAGGACGAGGGCGGGGGCCGCGGCCTGGGCCGGGACGACGGCGGCGAGCGGGGTGAGGAAGAGGGTGACGGCGAACAGGGCGCCGGTGGCGATGTTGGCCAGGCCGGTGCGGGCGCCCTCGCCGACACCGGCGGCGGACTCGACGAACACCGTGTTGGCGGACGAGCTGGTCAGACCACCGAGCGCGGCGGACAGGCCGTCCACGGTCAGGATGCGGCCGAGACCGGGGACCTCGCCGCGCTCGTTCACCAGGCCCGCCTCGTCCGAGAGGCCGAGGATGGTGCCCATCGCGTCGAAGAAGCCGGACAGGACGAGGGTGAACAGGACGACGAGGGCGGTGATGAAGCCGGCCTTGCCGAAGCCGCCGAAGACGTCCACCTTGAACAGCAGGCCGAAGTCGGGGGCGGCGAACAGCTTGTCCGGGACGTCCGGGACGACCACGCCCCACTTCTCGTCCGGCACGCTCGCGTTGGACTGGACGATCACGGCGACCACGGTCGCGACGACGATGCCGATCAGGATCGCGCCCGGGACCTTCCGCACGTACAGCACGATCATGATGCCGAGGGCGAGCGCGAACACCAGCGCGGGCCAGCCCATCAGCTTCCCGCCGGTGCCGAGCGCGAGCGGCGGGGCCACCGGGCTGGAGCTGATGAACTTGGCGTCGTAGAGCCCGACGAGCGCGATGAACGCGCCGATGCCGACCGCGATCGCGTGCTTGAGCGGCAGCGGGATCGCGTTCATGATCCGTTCGCGGACGCCGGTGACCGCGAGCAGCACGATCACGACGCCCTCCAGCACCACCAGGCCCATCGCCTGCGGCCAGGTCATCACCGGCGCGGCCTGGAACGCCACGATCGCGTTGATGCCGAGCCCGGACGCCACCGCCATGGGCGCGTTCCCGACCAGGCCCATGATGATCGTCGCGATCGTCGCCGACAGCGCCGTCATCGTCGTGAGCTGCGGCAGCGACAGCTGCGCGTGGTTGATGTCCCTGGCCCCGCTGAGGATGATCGGGTTCAGCAGGATGATGTAGGCCATCGCGAAGAACGTGGTCACGCCGCCGCGCAGCTCGCGCGGGACGGTCGTGCCGCGGGCGGTGAGCCCGAAGAAGCCGTCCAGGGGGCCGCGCGGGCCCGGGGGCGGGGTGTCGTCGCTGGTCTCGTCGGGTCGGGCGTGCGACATCAGGCGGGCTCCGGAGCGGGGATCGGGCTGGACGTTGTCGGTCGCGGACGCGCGGTGCGCGCACGGCGGGCGGACCTGCGGTGCGAGCGGCCTCGCGGTGCGGGTGCCGCGCTGCGGGTTCCGTAGTGCAGGTCCCTGTTCGCGGTGCGCGGTCGTGCGGTGCGTGTCCGCGGCCTGCACAGGGTAGCCGTCGGCGTGTTACGGGCGGATCACTGACCGGGTCCCGGGCGCGTCGGATAAGGCCTGGTCAGGACCCCCGGTAGGTGGAGTAGCCGAACGGGCCGAGCGCGAGCGGGACGTGGTGGCGCTGCCCGGGCCCGGTGACGAGGAAGATCACGGTGATCTCCGGGTAGTAGGACTCCACGTCCCGCGCGGCGAAGTACCGCCCCGACCCGAACCGCAGCCGGTAGGTCCCCGGAGCGAGCCCGCCCGCCGCGTCCACCACCGGCACACCGGACTCCGTGCCGGACGCCGTGCCGGACGGCGCGTCCTCGGCGCGGGTGCCGTTCGCTACGAGGGCGCCGTCCGCTACCGGGGCGGCGGCCGGGGCCGGGGTGGTTTCCGGGGGTGGTGGTGCCAGGACCCAGCGGCCCGCGGGGTCGGTCTCGCCCTCCTGGACGAGGCGCCAGGAGTCCGCGGCGTACAGGTCGAGCCGGACCGGGACGCCGGCCGCGGGCGTCCCGCTGCCGGTGTCGAGGACATGGGTGGACACGCTCATGGCCGCTAGTACAGCAGCAGCCGCCCGCCAGGCCGAAGGGGCGCGCGGGAAGGACACAGGTGGGATACGGACGGTACGTTTCCGCTGCCCGGGGCGGCGCGACCCCTGCTGTCCGCTATAGCCTGCCGTGGTGCGAACGGGACGGTCCGGATCCGCCGAATCACGAACCGACCGGGCGCAGTCCGGGCACACTGGACGATCAACACGTTTTCTTCTCCACGCGGCGTGCGCGCGCACGAGGCGAGGGGGACCTGGCAGGCGGGTGGTTCGAAACATGGATCGGGAGACACTGGGGCAGCGGATCCGGGCGCTGCGCATCCGGCAGGGCATGAGCCAGGCCCAGCTCGCGTACCCCGAGCTGTCCGACAGCTACATCTCGCTGATCGAGAGCGACAAGCGGGTGCCCGCGCCGAGCGTGGTGGACCTGCTCGCGACCAAGCTGAGCTGCTCGCCGACCTACCTGGTCAGCGGTGTCGGCGAGGACGTGGTGGACGAGCTGCGGGTCACCCTCGACTACGCCGAGATCGCGCTGCGCAACGGCGCGGCGGACGAGGCCCGCGCCCGGTTCGCCGACGTGCTGGCCAGCCCCGACGCGGTCGCGCTGCCGGACATGCTGCACCAGGCCCGCTGGGGCCACGCGCTCGCGCTGGAGGCAGCCGGCGACCTGGAGCGGGCGATCGAGGAGCTGCGCGCGCTGAGCGCCCGCGCGTCCGCCGAGCACGACCCCGACCAGTGGACCCGGGTGCACGTCGCGCTGAGCCGCTGCCTGCGCGAGCGCGGCGACATCAGCGAGGGCGTCCGCGTCGCCGAGGACGCGCTGCGCCAGCTCGCCGCGACCGGCGCCGACACCACCGACTCGGCCGTCCACCTGGGCGCCGCGCTGCTGGCCGCGTTCATCGAGCGCGGCGACCTCGTCCGCGCGCGGCAGCTCGCCGCTCAGCTGGTGGAGCGCGCCGACCGCGGCGCCGGCCCGGCCGCGCGCGTCGCCGCCTACTGGGAGGCCGCGTTCGTCGCCGAGGTCCGCGGCGCGTACGAGGAGGGCGTCGAGCTGGCCGAGCGCGCGCTGCAGATCGCCGGCGAGTTCGGCGAGATCGACGGCGCCCCGGACGGCGACCTGCGCAACCTCGCGCGGCTCCGGGTGAACTACGCCGGGCTGCTCCTGCGCGCCCGTCCCGAGCAGGCCGGACGCGCCCGGGACCTGCTCGCGCGGGTGCGCACGGAGATCAACGCCAGCGCCGCCGGCGAGCTGGACGTGGCGTGGTGCCTGACCGAGCTGGCCCGCGCCGAGACCGCGCTGGGCCGTCCGGCGGAGGCCGTCGCGCACGCCGAGGAGGCCCTGGAGCTGCTCGGGGACGCGCCGCGCCGGGCCACGGCGGTCGCGCTGACCGTCCTCGGCGAGGCCCGCGTCCGGCTGGGGGAGAAGGACCGCGCGACCGCGTCGCTGCGCCGCGCGTCCGCCTGCCTGGAGCGGATGGAGTCGTCCCGGCACGCCGCGCAGACCTGGTTCGACCTGGCCGAGCTGCTCGCCGAGAACGGCTCCCCGGCGGACGCCCGGATCAGCGCCTACCGCCGCGCCCTGGCCTGCGCCGGAGTGTGATTTCCGGATATTGATCACGGATGTCCTGATCCCGGCATAATGTCGCCCGGCGAGACACGGCCGGGGGAGGTCCGGGGATGTTCGGAGTGGTGCGGCCCTGCCGCCATGTGCTGCGCGGCAGCCTGTTCGACGACTGGCTGGCGCACCTGTGCGGGCTGTGCCTGACCCTGCGCCGCGAGCACGGCCAGGCCGCCCGGCTCGTCACCAACTACGACGGGCTGATCGTCTCGGTGCTGGTCGAGGCGCAGGCGCCCGAGACGTCCCCGCGCCGCGCCGCCGGGCCGTGCGCGCTGCGCGGGATGCGCGGCGCGCAGGTGGTCCGGGCCCAGGCGGACGGCGCGCGCCTCGCCGCCGCCGCGTCCCTGCTGCTCGCCGCGGGCAAGACCCGTGACCACATCGCGGACGGGGACGGCCCCTACTCGCGCAGGCTCGTCGCCGCCGCCGCGACCCGCATGGCCGACCGCTGGGACGCCGCGGGCGAGGCGACCGGCGCTGCGCTCGGGTTCGACCCGTCCGTCCTGCGGGACGCCGTCGCCCGCCAGCCCGGCCTGGAGCGCGCGGGCGGGCTCGGGCTGCTGGAGCTGACCGAGCCCACCGAGACCGCGACCGCCGCCGTCTTCGCGCACACCGCCGTCATCGCCGGCCGCGAGCGCAACGCCGAGCCCCTCGCGGAGGCCGGACGCTTCTTCGGACGCCTCGCGCACCTGATCGACGCCGTCGAGGACATCGCCGAGGACGCCGCGTCCGGCGCGTTCAACCCGCTGCTCGCGACCGGCACGTCCCCCGCCGAGGCCCGCCGCCACTGCGAGAACGCCCTGCACGGCCTGCACCTGGCCCTCGCGGACGTAGAGATGGAGAAGCCCGACCTGGTCCGCGCCCTCCTCAACCGCGAGATCCGCCGCTCCCTGGACCGAGTCTTCGACCCCTACCCCGAAGCCCGCCGCAAGCACAAACACAAGAACTCCTGCAAAGCCCCAACCACCCCCCACCCCCAAGCCCCGCCGCACCCCCTGGATTCCCTCCAGAGCCAGTACCCCCCGCCCGCCGGCCAGCCTTATCCCCAGGGCCAGCCCTACCCGCAAGGCCAAGGCCAGCAATACCCCCAGGACCCCTACGGCCAGCAGCCCCAGCCCGGCTACGGCCAACAGGGACAGCCCGGCTACGGTCCCGGTTACGGCCAGGGTTACGGCCCGCCTCCAGGTCAGCCGCCGTACGGCGGCGGCGGTGGCGGAGGTGGAGGCGGCGGGAACGGCTGGTTCTCGGGAGGCGGCGACCCGGGCTCCCGCCCGCGCCCGCCCCGCGCAGGCTGGCCGATCCCGTGCCTCACCGGAACGCTCGTCTGCATCACATGCGGCGTCTACCAGCCCGAGTGGAGCGAGCACTCGCGCGAGCCCTACTGCGCCCGCTGCTGGTGCTGCCGCGCCTGCGACGGCTGCTCGGACGGCTGCGACTGCGACGGCTGCTGCTGCTCCGACTGCTCAGGCTGCGGCGACTGCTGCAACTGCTCCTAGCCCGGCAACTCTTGACCAAGCGGGTGCTTGGTGGTACGGTCGGGGGGTGTCGGGCGCCACGTTTGCTGGGACGTTGCTTGCGCGTGTTGGGGACGTCCGTCCTGGGTTGCTTTTTGAGGACGAGGCGTACAGCTGGGATGACGTGGTTCGGGCCGCGCGGGTCAGGGCGGGGGTGGCGCTGAGGCTGTGTGATGAGCCGGTGGGGCGGCCGCGGCACCTTGGGGTGTTGTTGGAGAACGTTCCGGAGTATGTGTTCTGGATCGGGGCCGCTGCGCTTTCCGGGTGCACGCTTGTGGGTGTTAATCCGACGCGGCGCGGGGCTGGGCTTGCGGCAGACATCCGGCATACGGATTGCGATGCGATCCTTACCGATGCCGCGCATGCGCCGCTGTTGGACGGGCTTGACCTCGGCATTCCCGTCCATCGCGTTGACTCGGACGCCTACCGGGGCCTGCTGGTTGAGGATGCGCCTGAAGTGGTTCCGGACGTTGCGCCGGCCGATCGGCTGCTGTTGTTGTTCACTTCGGGATCGACCGGTGCGCCAAAGGCTGTGGTGTGCGGGCAGGGGCGGCTTGCTGACATCGGCGCCCGCGCGGCCCAGCTGGGCATCGAGCGCGACTCGGTCACCTACCTGGCGATGCCGCTGTTCCACGGCAACGCCGTCATGATCAACCTGGCGATGGCGACCCACGCGGGCGCGACGATCGCGATGCGGCGCAGGTTCTCCGCCTCGGGCTTCCTGCCGGACGTCCGCCGGTACGGGGTCACGTTCTTCAACTACGTCGGACGCGCCCTCGCCTACATCCTCGCGACGGCCGAGCGCCCGGACGATGCCAACAACACGCTGTGCTCCGCGTTCGGGACCGAGGCGTCCGCGCAGGACATGGCGAGGTTCGGCGAGCGCTTCGGCTGCCGGGTCATCGAGGGCTACGGGTCCAGCGAGGGCGCGGTGTCCCTCAACCGGACGCCCGAGACGCCGCCGGACGCCCTCGGCCTGCCGCATCCCGGCGTCGAGGTCGCGATCATGGATCCGGACACCGGCGGGGAATGCCCGCCAGCGCGACTGAGCCCCGACGGCGCCCTGCTCAACCCGGACGAGGCCATCGGCGAGATCGTCGGCCTCAACGTCGCCGCCGCGTTCGAGGGCTACTACAACAACCCCGAGGCCGACGCCGAACGCCTCCGCGGCGGCCTCTACTGGAGCGGCGACCTCGGCTACCGCGACGAGGACGGCTACTTCTACTTCGCCGGCCGCACCGCCGACCGCCTCCGCGTGGACAGCGAGAACTTCGCCGCCGCGCCCGTGGAGCGCGTCCTCGCCCGCTGGGACCCGGTCGTCATGTGCGCGGTCTACCCCGTCCCCGACCCGAGGACGGGCGACCAGGTCATGGCCGCCCTTGAACTGGACGGACGCCCCTTCGACCCGGACGCGTTCGCCGCCTTCCTCAAGGCCCAGCCCGACCTCGGCACGAAATGGGCCCCGAGGTTCGTCCGCCTCGTGGACGCCATGCCGCTCACCGCGACGGGCAAGCTGAACAAGCGCCCCCTCCGAAGGGCCCGCTGGAACGCCCCCGGCGTCTGGTGGCGCCCGGGCCGCGAGCTCGCCTACGAGCCCCTGGACGAGGCGACCGCCAAGATCGTCCAGGACGAGTTCGCCGAGCACGGCCGCTCCCACCTGCTGGGCGCCCTCTGACGGCGGGCGGGCGGGGCGGGAAAACGCCCCGGAGCACGGTCATTCCGGAGCGTCAGTAGGCTGTGGGGAGCCCCGACCGATCGACTCTGGAGACATCCGGCCCGCCATGAAGACCTCCATCACGCGCCGGTTCGGCCTGCTCGCCGCACTGGTCACGGTGCTGACGACGGCGTTCGGCACGCTGCTGACCACCCCGGCCCTGGCGCACACCCGGCTGGTGAGCAGCACGCCGGGCAAGGACGCCACGGCCGCCTCGGTGACCGAGGTGAAGCTGGTCTTCAGCGACCAGATCAGCTTCGCGAAGGTCCTGGTCAAGGACAAGGCGGGCAAGCAGTTCCAGGCCGGGGACGCCCAGCACGGCGGCACCACCGTGACGCAGAAGCTCAGCGGGCCGCTCCCCGCCGGCGACTACACCGTGGCGTACGCCGTCGTCGGCGCGGACGGCCACCGGATCGAGAACTCCGACCTGACCTTCACCGCCCAAGGCGGCCAGGGAGGCCAGCCGAGCAGCGGCCAGCCGAACGGCGGGCTGCCAGGCGGGGCCGACGCCCCGACGGCCGACCCCACCGCCGCGGCCCCCGGTACGCAGGTCGCCGGGACGAGCTCGGAGAACGCCCCCAAGGCCGAGGCGAAGAAGTCCTCGTCAGGGACGGCCCGCTGGGTGATGATCGGGGTCGGCGCCCTGGTCGGGATCGGCATCGGCGTCGTCATCGTCACGCGCGCCAAGCGCCGGCACCCCGCATCCGGTGAGTAGGAGACCGTGAACGCAACCACCCTCCGGGTCGTCCGCGCGGCCCTGGTCGCGCTGGTGGCGGCCGTCGCCGCGCTGGTCGCGGCGCTCGTGCTCGGCGGCGCCGTCACCGAGAAGGTCATCCCCGGGCTCGGCGACGCGGGGATGCTGACCCGGTGGGGGCTGCCGTTCTCCCGGCTCGTCATGGACCTGGCCGCCGCGCTGACCGTCGGCACGCTGATCGCCGCCGCCGCGCTGCTGCCGATGACCGGCGCGGGCGGCTCCGGCAAGCCGAGCCTGTCCGCGGCGGCGATGGGGTACCTGCGCGGCGCGTCCTGGCTGGCCGCGCTGTGGGCGGCCGCCGCCGCGGCGAACCTGATCTTCACCGTCTCGGACGTCCTCGGGCAGCCGGTCGGCGACATCGTCACCGGCAGCGAGCTCAGCTCCTACGTCGGGCAGCTGCCGCAGGGCACCGCGCTGATGCTGGTCGTGCTGATCACGGTCGTGGTCGCGCTGCTGTCCCGCACCACCACCACGCCCGCCGCCGCGTTCGGGCTGCTCGCGCTGGCCCTGGTCGCGCTGCTGCCCGCGCCGCTGACCGGGCACTCGGCGTCCGCCGCGAACCACTCGGTCGCGGTGACCGGCGTCGCGCTGCACGTCGCGGCAGTCGCGCCGTGGGTCGGCGGGCTTGCCGTGCTCGCCGCGCACGCCCTGGCCGGACGGGACCGGCTCGGCGTCATGGCGAACCGGTTCAGCCGGATGGCGCTCTGGTGCTACCTGATCGTCGGCGCGTCCGGGCTGGTCAACGTGATCGCCCGGCTGCCCGACCCGGCCCAGCTGGTCAGCACCGACTACGGCCGGCTCGCGCTCGGCAAGATCATCGCGTTCGCGGTGCTCGGCTGGTTCGGCTGGTGGCACCGGGAGCGGACGCTGCCGAAGATCGAGGGACGCGAGGAGCGGGCGTTCGCGAGGTTCGCCGCCGTCGAGGCCGCCGTGATGGCCGGCACGATGGGCCTGGCCGTCGCGCTCGCGCGCACCGCGCCGCCCGCGCCCGCCGGGGTGGAGAGCTCGATCAAGTCCCTGATCGGCTACGACCTCCCTCCGGAGGTCACGCCCGCCCGGCTCGCCACGCTGTGGCAGTTCGACTTCTTCTTCGCCGCGCTCGTGATCGTCCTCGGCTTCGTGTACGTGGCGGGCGTCGTCCGGCTGCGGCGGCGCGGCGACTCCTGGCCCATGGGACGCACCGTGTCCTGGTTCGTCGGGCTCCTCACGATCGTCGCGGTCACCGAGACCGGTGTCGCCAAGTACGCGCCGATCCTGTTCAGCGTGCACATGGTGCAGCACATGGTGCTGTCCATGCTGACGCCGATCTTCCTGGTCGTGGGCGCGCCGGTGACGCTGGCGCTGCGCGCGCTGAAGCCCGCGAAGGTGCGCGGCGACCGGGGGCCGCGCGAGTGGCTGACGGCGATGCTGCACTCGCGGTTCGTGTCGTTCGTCGCGCATCCCGGCGTCGCGACGGTGATCTTCGTCGCGTCCACGTTCGCGCTGTACTTCACGCCGCTGTTCGAGTCCGCGATGCGCAACCACCTCGGGCACATCGCGATGATGGTGCACTTCCTGGCGTCCGGGTCGCTGTTCTACTGGGTGCTGATCGGCGTCGACCCGGCCCCGCACAAGCTGCCCTACCCCGGACGGCTGATCCTGCTGTTCGTCACGATGCCGTTCCACGCGTTCTTCGGCATCGCGCTGATGAACCTCGGGGCGCCGATCGCGAACGCCTGGTACACCGCCGTCCACCCCGACTGGGCCACCTCGATCCTCAAGGACCAGCACACCGGCGGCGCGATCGCGTGGGGCTTCGGCGAGATCCCGACCTTCATCGTGCTGATCTTCCTGGCCTTCCAGTGGTTCTTCGACGACCAGCGCCGCGCCCGCCGCGAGGACCGCCAGGCCGACCGCGCCGCCGCCCGCGGCGAGAGCTCCGCGGCGGGCGACGAGCTGGCCGCCTACAACGAGCGCCTCGCCAAGCTCGCCCGCCGAGAAGAAGAACGCGACGGCTGACCCGGCCGCGCGCAGCCCGGTGGCTGAGCCGGATCGCCCCCGCGGCGGCTGACCCGCGGCGCCCGCGCGGTGGCTGACCCGCAGTGCCCGCGCGGTGCCTCCCTCGCGGGGACGGGCTCGCGGGGCTGATCAGCCTGTCGGACCACCCGGGCGGGGGAGGCGGGGTGGGGGGCGGATCTGTAAGGATCGTCGGGTGGTTGCACTCCTGCGCGCGGTGACGGACCGCGTGACGTGGCGGCGCTGGGCCTATCTGGTCATGGGCGCGGCGCTGCTGATGCCGTACTGGTTCCTGCTGATGCTGCTGGTGGGGCTGTCCCCGCTGGAGGGCTTCTGGGGCGGGGCGGCGGTGATCCTGCTGCCGGTCCCGGCGGCGATCGTGACCGGTCTGGTCGCCGGGGTGCGGCAGATGGAGGGGACGGCGGTCAAGGAGCTGGTCGGCGGGCCGCTCGGCGGGATGAACGTCCCCGTCGCGCGGACGCTGCGGGCCCGCGCCGGCACCGGTGCCTGGTTCAGCATGCACCTGCACGTCGGGGTGGTGATCGGCGCGGCCAGCCTGGCGCTGCCGCCGTTCGCCGTGGTGCTGCTGATCTTCCCGTTCCTCGGCGGGAGCGTGGTCGGGGACTCGCGCAGCCCGCTGTACGCGTGGAAGCACAGCCCCTACCAGTGGCTCGCGCCGCCCGCCGGGCTGGCCTGCGTGGTGGCGCTGCTCGGGCTGATCGTGATCGCGGGACGGGTGATGGCCGCGCTCGCGCCGCGCTTCCTCGGCCCGACGCCGGAGGAGCGGGTCGTCCAGCTGGAGGAGCGCGCGGCCAAGCTCGCCGAGCGCAACCGGCTGGCCCGCGAGCTGCACGACTCGGTCGGGCACGCGCTGAGCGTGGTGACGCTCCAGGCGGGCGCGGCGGCCCGGGTGCTGGACCAGGACCCGGCGTTCGCGCGCGAGGCGCTCAGCGCGATCGAGGAGTGCGCGCGGTCCGCGCTCGCCGACCTCGACCACGTGCTCGGGCTGCTCCGCGAGGACAAGGCCCGGACGACGCCGCAGCCGACGCTCGCCGACCTGGACCGGCTCGTCGAGCAGACCAGGATCGCGGGCGTCGAGCTCGACCACACCGTGGACGACGGCGTCGCGGGCGTCCCGGCGGCGGTGTCGCGGGAGGCGTACCGGATCGTCCAGGAGGGGCTGACGAACGCGCTGCGGCACGCCGGGAAGGTCCCGGTGACGCTGCGGATCACCGTCGCGGACGACCGGCTGCGCGTGCTCGTGGCCAACCCGCTCAGCGGGACGCCCGCCAGGACCCGGGACGGCGGCGGGCGCGGCCTCGGCGGCATCCGCGAGCGCGTGACCGTTCTGCGGGGAGACATGGCGGCCGGTCCGGACGAGGGCGAATGGCGCATGGAGGTGTCATTGCCGCTAATGTCCGGGGCGTGACGACCAAGGTTCTCCTCGTGGACGACGAGCGGCTCATCCGCGCCGGGCTGGCCGCGATCATCAACGCCGAGCCCGACCTGACCGTGGTGGGGGAGGCGGCCGACGGCGCGGAGGTGCCGGACGCGGTCGCCCGGACCAGGCCCGACGTGGTGCTGATGGACGTCCGGATGCCGCGCCTGGACGGCATCCAGGCGACCCGCGGGCTGCTGGCCGGCGGCGGCGACCCGCCCAAGATCATCGTGGTGACCACGTTCGAGAACGACGAGTACGTCTACGACGCGCTCAAGGCGGGCGCGGACGGCTTCCTGCTCAAGCGCACCCGCCCGGAGGAGATCCTCCAGGCGATCCGGACCGTGGTGCACGGCGAGAGCCTGCTGTTCCCGTCCGCGATCCGGGCCCTCGCCGCCGAGCACGCGCCCGGCGGCGCCGGCGGTCCGGACGGCGCGGACTGGCACGGCCGCCTCACCGAGCGCGAGGCGGACGTCCTGCGGCTGATGGCACGCGGACGGTCCAACGCCGAGATCGCGGGCGAGCTGTTCGTGAGCCCCCAGACGGTGAAGACGCACGTCGGCAACGTCCTGGCGAAGCTCCAGGCCCGCGACCGCACGCAGGCCGTCATCCTCGCCTACGAGACCGGCTTCATCTCCCCGGGCGCCTAGCCCAAGAGCCGGACAGCCCGCCAAGCGCTCAGCAGCCGGGCAGCCCGCCAAGCGCTCACGAGCCGGGCACCTCGCCGAGCGCTCAGCAGCCGGGCAGCTCGCCAGGCGATCACGAGCCGGGAAGCTCGCCGAGCTTGACGTTCACGGTCTTCTTGGTGCCGCTGGAGTCCTGGACGTCGACCTTGGCGGTGTCGCCGGGCTTGAGCTTGGCGAGCACCTCGGCCAGCGCGGTCTGGTTCGGCGTCGGGCCGCCGTTGACCGCGAGGATCAGGTCGCCGCGGCGGATCCCGGCCTTGTCCGCGCCGGAGTCCGGGGTGACCTCGACCACGCCCACGGCCTCCTGCCGGAGGCTGCTCGGGTCGATGATCGTGCGCACCGTGACGCCGAGCGCGGCCCGCCCGGAGTTGGTGACCTTGCCGTCCTTGATGAGCTGGTCGGCGATGTTCCGCGCGGTCGCGCTCGGCGTGGCGAAGCCGATGCCGACCGCGGCGCCGCCCATCTGCGGGTCGGACGCGGCGGCCGTCGGGATGCCGATGACCTCGCCGGTCATGGTGACCAGCGCCCCGCCGGAGTTGCCGGGGTTGATCGCGGCGCTGGTCTGGATGGCGTCCCCGATGGTGGCGCCGGGGAAGGCGCCCTCGCGCTTGGTGGACACCTCGCGGTTGAGCTGCGACACGATGCCCTGCGTCACGCTGCCGGACAGCCCGAGCGGGTTGCCCATCGCCAGCACCATCTGGCCGATCCTGAGCCTGCTGGAGTCGCCGAACCGGGCCGGACGCAGCGATCCGCCGCTCACCTTCACGACCGCGATGTCATCGGGCGCGAACGTGCCGACCGTCTTGGCGTCCAGCGTCTGACCGCCGGACGCGGCGGCGACCTGGATCTTCCGCGCGCCCGCCACGACGTGCGCGTTGGTCACGATGTCGCCGCTGCCGTCGTACACGACGCCCGAGCCCTCGCCGGAGTCGGTAGTGATTTGCACAACAGATGGCAAAACGGTTTCGACGACCTTCTCGTACTGCGCTTCGACCTGCCCGGCGGCGTCCCCTGGCGGAACGGTCGCGGGCGCGCTGGACGGGCCGGACGAGCCGGACGAGCCGGACGGGGCGGGTGAGCCGGACGTGGCCTTCGCGCCCGCCATCGCCGCGTCCTTCCCACCGGAGCCGCCCTTCCGGACGACGTCGGGGGCGCTGCACGCGGCCAGCAGCACCGCGCCCGCGGCCACGAGCGCCCCCGCCCGGACCCTGCCGTTGATCTCCATCCGTACCTCCCGGAGGGGGTGTTCCCCCGTCCGGGACGGGCCCGACCGCGACCCGCCCGGCCGCTACCGAGAGTTGATCACTCCCTGCCCCGGCCTTGACGGGACCCGATGATGGAGTGCCGCTTATACCTCGTTTACCTGCGATTAGTTAGAAAAGAGGCAGACAGCGAAGCACTACGTCGATCGGGGGATCATGGACGCTGCCACTCTGTCCCAACTGCGCAAGCCCCGCTCGTATCCGGCGGTGTCGGTGCTCATGCCGACGCACCGCACGACGCCGGACAACAAGCAGGACCCCATCCGGCTGCGCAACCTGCTGGCGGAGGTGAAGCGCCGCCTCAAGGACGACCCGGAGGTGCCGAACCACGAGGCCGACGCGCTCTACGCCACGCTCGAAGAGGCGGCCGACGGCGTGGACCTCACCTACGCCGCGGAAGGGCTGGTGCTGTTCGCCGCGCCGGGCGGCGAGGTCCACACGTTCAAGATCGACCAGACCGTGGACGAGCGCGTGGTGCTGGACACCACGTTCGCGACCCGCGACCTCGTCGCCGCCTACACCCGCCGCACCCGCTACTGGATGCTCGTCCTGTCGGACCGGGTGAACCGGCTGTGGGACGGCCGGGGCGACGGGATCACCGAGATCAGGCGGGACGGCTTCCCGATGTTCCCGGAGCCGAACGACGAGGAGGGCGTCGGGAAGGCGTCCCCGCGCAGCGGCCGGTACCAGGACGGCCCGTACAAGCTGTTCACCCGGCAGGCGATCGAGGCGCTGGAGAAGATCAACGCGCGGGACCGCCGGCCGGTGGTCGTCGCGGGCGTCACCAAGCACCAGGCGTTCTTCGACGAGGAGGCCAACGGCAGGCTCACCGTCGCGGGCCGCGTGGACGGCGGCTACGACGACGCGACCGGGCCCGTCCTGGCGGAGCTGGCCCGGCCCGTCATGCACGCCTACGAGGACCTGCGCGAGGTCGCGGTGCTCACCGAGCTGGAGGCGGCGCGAGGCATCAGCCGGTACGCCGCCGGGCTCAAGCACGTGCTTCCCCTGGTCCAGGAGGGGCGCGGCGAGCACCTGGTGGTCGAGCGCGGCTACTACGTGCCCGGCATCCGCGAGTCGGACGGCACGATCGACCCGCTGGACGACACCAGTCCCGGCAAGGTCGAGGGCGAGGGCGTCATCGACGACGTCGTGGACAACCTCATCGAGGCCCAGCTGAACTACGGCGGCGAGGTCACCTTCGTCTCCGACGGCTTCCTCGTCGACCACGACCGCATCGCCCTGGTGACCCGCTTCTAGCAGGCGGTCCGGAGGTCAGGAGGTCCCGCACCGCGGGTCGTACCAGGCGACCCAGCGGCCCATGCCGTCGCCGCCCTCGCGCGGAAGCCATCCCGCGGGGCGGTGCGGCCATGTCCGGTCGAGGGCCGTCGTGGACGACCCGCGCCGCACGACGACCGTGCAGACGCCGCGCGGCGCGCCCTGGTGGCGCGCGTCGATCCATCCGATCCGCGTCCACCACACCGGGACGACCAGTTTCGTCCGCGCCATCCAGTGCACGCCGTAGTCGGTGACCACGCCGCCGCGCTCGGACGCGGCGGGCAGCGGTGATGCCGGACGCACGCGTCCGCCGTCGCCGGCGAGCCAGACCATCGCGGCGACGTTCACCGTGGCGAGAGCGACCGCGACCGTCCGCGCGCCGCCGAGCCAGCGGACCGCGAGCAGCGCCGCGAGCAGCCCGAACGCGGCGAACGTCGCGAGGCCGAGCCGGAGGCCCGTCCGGTCCTGGGTGAGGAACATCGTCTCGGGGAAGTCGAACCCGATGAACTGATGCGTGCGCAGCCGCGCGCCCGCGTAGACGAGCACCACCCCGCCCGTCCCGGCGGCGATAAGGCCCCCGACGGCGGCGGCGCGCAGCGCGTCCCGCGCCGTGGCCCTGAACAGGACGGCCAGCGCGATCAGGACGTACACCAGCGCCAGGCACGCGAGGTAGCGGCCGTAGGCGAAGTTCCCGACGCGGTGCTCGTCCGCGAGGGCCGCCTCCGACGCGTACGCGACACCGAACGTCGTCACGAGCAGCACTCCGGCCATGAGCCGCGTCTCCCGGCGGCCGAGCGCGGCGAACGCCGCGGCGAGGCCGATGCCCGCCAGCCCCCAGGTCCCGACGATCAGGTACCAGACCTGCCCGAGCATCCCCGAGACCGACCACGCCTGCCCGGACGCGCTCAGCAGCCGCTCGTGCAGGAGCCCGGCCATGTCGCGGACGCCGTCCGGGTACAGCGCCTTGCGGAGCGCGTCGTTGACCGCGGACGTCGCGAGGTACCCGCCCGCCGCCGCAAGGAGCCCGGCCCACATCGCCCGCCGCCGCGTCGCCAGCAGCGCCAGGACGTGGACGCCGAGCACCACCTCGCCGCGCGAGTGCGTGAAGCAGGCGTAGGCGGCCACCAGGCTCGCCGCCGCGCCGTCCGCCGCCCGCCCCGTCCGGACGAACCGGTCGAGCAGCAGCAGCCAGCCGAGTAGCAGCGCCGGCAGGATCGCGTCGGTCAGCGCGAACAACCCGAAGAAGGTCGTCGCGGGCAGCAGCGCCGCCGCGAACGCCAGCGCCAGCGCCGTCCGGCATCCGACCTCGAACCGGCGCAGCGCCGCGTACCCGAGCGGGAACAGCGCCGCTCCGGCCAGCGCGTTGACCGCGATCGCCCCGGTGTAGACCGTGGCCGGGTCATGCGAGAACCAGTGCAGCGGCGCGAGCAGCAGCGGGTATCCGGCCTGGTAGAACGTGTTGTGCGAGAGGTCCGCGCCGGGCCCTCCGGCCAGCCAGCGGGCGGCGGCCAGGTAGCCCGTCTCGTCCGGGTCGGCCGCCGTGCCGGTCCGGGCGCGCGCCAGCCAGAGCCGCAGCAGGACCTGCGCGGCGCAGCCGAGCAGCAGCCACCACGGCAGCGGGTTCCGGCGGCGCGCCGCCACCGGGGCGGACGGGACCGGGGGAGCGATCACCTGGGTCATGAGCCCAACGTCCCGGCGGACCGTCCTGATCCCGTTCGCACGATGTCCGGATTTCGTGACACACGGCGGGTGCTGATCGGAATGCCCGGATAATGGTCGGGTGGCGAGCATCCTCTTCGTGGAAGACGACCCGTCCGCCCGCGCCGCCCTGGAGCTGGCCCTGACCCGCCTCGGGCACCGGGTCACCGCCCGCGCGACCGGCGAGGACGGCCTGGACGCGCTGCGCGCCCGCCGCCCCGAGATCGCCGTGCTGGACGTCATGCTGCCCGGCATCGACGGCATCGAGGTCTGCCGCCGCGTCCGCCGCGACGACACGCTCCCGGTCATCCTGCTCACCGCCCGCGGCGACGACCTCGACGTGGTGCTCGGCCTGGAGGCGGGCGCGGACGACTACGTCATCAAGCCCGTCGAGCCGCGCGTCCTGGACGCCCGGATCCGCGCCGTCCTGCGCCGCGCCGAGCAGACCCACGCCGACCGGTCCGCCTACGGCGACCTGGTCGTGGACCGCTCCGCGCTCAAGGTCACCAAGGGCGGCCGGGACGTCCGGCTCACCCCGACCGAGCTGCGGCTGCTGCTGGAGCTGACCCGCCGCCCCGGCCAGGCGATGACCCGCCAGCACCTGCTCGCCGCCGTCTGGGAGCACACCTACCCCGGCGACTCGCGGCTCGTGGACGCCTGCGTCCAGCGCGTCCGCGCCAAGATCGAGGACGAGCCGGCCGAGCCGCTGCTCATCCAGACCGTCCGCGGCTTCGGCTACCGCTTCACCGCCCCATGACGCCCGACCCGCCGCGCCGCCCGCCGCCCCCGGGACGCTGGATGCGCCGACCGGCGCTCCGCCCGCTGTCCTGGCCGCTGTCCTGGCCACCGTCCTGGTCGCCGTCGTGGCGGACGAGCGGGCAGGGGAACCGGCACGTGCGGCTCCGTCCGATGGGGTTGCGCACCCGGCTCACCGCCGCGTTCCTCGCCGTCGCCCTGCTCGCGGCGCTCGTGGCGTCCGGCATCTCCTACGTGCTGGTCCGGCGCGCGCTGCTGCAACGCTCGCAGGACGCGCAGCTCATCGAGTTCCGGCAGGTCGTCCAGCGTTCCGTGCCGGTCGACAGGCCGCCCGGGACCGGCCGCATGGTCGCCGCCCAGATCAACAGCGGTCTTGAGGGCCGCGGCCGGACCATCTGGGCCCAGCCCGTTTCCATGGACCTGGTCGGCGGCGACCGCAGGCCACCGCGCATACCCTCGGCGATCGGCCCGGTGAGCGAGACGTTCCTCCGGCGGGCGCTGAGCGGGATGGTGTTCCAGCGCGTCCGCCATCACGGGCACGCCTACCTGCTCGTCGGCGGCACGGCGGTGGGCCGCGAGGCCGGGACCGACGCGCCGATCCTCGTCGTGATGACCGTCAGCCTGCGGCACGAGGAGCAGGAGCTCGCGTCCTTCACCCGCGCCCTCATGATCGCGGACGGGCTGGCCGTGCTGGCCGCCGTGGCGATGGCGCTGGCCGCCACGCGCGGCGTGCTGCGCCCGGTGCGCGGCCTCGGCCGGGCCGCCCGCGCGCTCGGCGCCGGGGACTTCTCCACACGGGTCAGCGAGCGCGGCCGGGACGAGCTGACCGACCTCGCCCGCACCTTCAACCGGACGGCCGAGGCGCTGGAGCGGATGGTCGGCGAGCTGCGCGCCAAGGACGCCGCGTCCCGGCGCTTCGTCGCGGACGTCTCGCACGAGCTGCGCACGCCGCTGACCTCGATGGTCGCGATGGCCGAGGTGCTCGCCGACGACGGCGACCAGGCGGCGCGGCTGGTCGCGTCCGAGACGCGGCGGCTCGGCGACCTGGTCGAGCACCTGATCGAGATCAGCCGGTTCGACGCGGGCGCGGCCTCGCTCGTCCTGGACGACGTGCTGCTGGCCGACGCCGTCGCCGCCACCCTGGACGCCCGCGGCTGGACCGGCGAGGCCGCCGTGACCGGCCCGGACGACCTGGTCGTCCGGCTGGACCCGCGGCGGCTGGACGTGATCGTCGCGAACCTGGTCGGCAACGCCGTCCGGCACGGCAAGCCGCCGATCACCATCGCGTACCGGCCCGAGCGGGACGGCGTCGAGCTGACCGTCACCGACAACGGCCCCGGCATCCCCGAGGACGTGCTGCCGCTCGTCTTCAACCGGTTCGTCAAGGCGGAGGAGGCCCGCTCGCGTAGCGACGGCAGCGGCCTCGGCCTGTCGATCGCGCGCGAGAACGCCGTCCTGCACGGCGGCACGCTCGACGTGTCCAACGGCCCGGAGGGCGGGGCGGTCTTCACGTTGTGGCTGCCCTCGGCGACCGAGGAGGAGGCGGAATGAGAAGGCTCGCCGCGGCCGCCGTGGCGGCCCTCCTGCCTGCGCTGCTGGCCGGGTGCGGCGTCCGGGCGACCGAGGTCGTCGGGGCGGGCGACGGGCCCCGGCCGACCGGGCAGCCCAACGAGGTCCCGATCTACCTGGTCAAGGACGGGAAGCTGGTGCGGACCGGCCGCTCGGGACTGCTGAACGAGCCGTACCTCGGCCTCCAGCAGCTCACCATCCCGCCGCTCTCGACCGAGTCGAGCCAGGGGCTGGTGACGACCGTGCCCAGGAGCGTCGGCCTGTCCGCCGCGTTCCTGGACGGGGCGGGCGTGCTGACGGTCCACATAGACCAGGCCGACGTGAACTGGCCCCGGGTCACCATCGGCCAGGTGGTCTGCACGGCGAACGCGGCGCCCAACGTCAAGGAGGTCCGGCTCGACTACCCGGTCACCATCACGTCCCGGAAGAGCAGCGAGCCCACGCCGCCGGCGACGCGTCCGCTCGCCCAGCAGCTGAAGCAGGCCGCGGCCCGCTACAACTGCGGCCAGTTCGCCGACCTGATGGCCCGCTGACGAACCCTCCGCGCCGCGTGCGGCCCCGCTGACCAGCCCCTCGCACCCCCCCGCGGTCCTCGCGGCCCTCACGGCCCGGGGGTCAGCCCTTGTTGAGCCATTGCGTGGCCGTCTCGCCGAGCGCCGACCGGACGGCCAGGATCACCGTCCCGAGGATGAGCAGCGGCACGATCACCATGTGCTCGACCTTGCCGTCCGTCCGCGGCACGACGGGCACCTCGAAGCGCCATGGCACCGGCCAGAGGACGGGACACCCCTGGGGTGTCAGGCAGTCCCCGATGATGTGCGCGACGCAGCCGACGCCGATCGCCCACCCGACGAAGCTCATGTCCAGGTCGTGCATCCACCACACGGCGATGGCGGCGAGCGCGCAGTCGGTCAGCGCGGACTGCGGCTCCTTGCCCTCGAAGTCCAGGCCGATGCCGCGCAGCCCGAAGCCGACGATGATGAACAGCACCGCCCACCAGGCGTAGCGCTGGTGGGTGGCGAGCCAGTCCACGCCCCAGCCCATCGCGACCGCGAAGAGGATGGAGTGCGTGCCGTGCCGGTGCCCGCCGGTCGCCTTCCCGACCCACTTGCAGAAGTGCTGCGAGATCGGGCCGAGTGTGTTGGCGATCCGCCCGTTGTGGTGGTCGATGTCCGGCAGCAGCGCCGCGCCCGCGCACACCACCGTCCCGGCGGCGAGCTGCTTGGTGTCCAGGTGCGGGATCGCGTACTGGTGCATCAGGTCCGTGCGGCTGAGCAGGGGTACGGCCGCCAGCCATGCCAGCGCCCCGCTCAGCGCGTGCGTGTGCCCCATCATGCGCGCATCCCCGCCCGTCCGTCCGGCTTGATCGGTACGGCGGGACCCTATCCCGGTAATGATCGTTTTCGCGGACGGCGCGCCGAAGGTCGGAGCCGTCCGCTCAGTCCAGCATGACCGGATCGGGGCGAGCTGTCACGAGACGCCGCGGGCCCCGGCGGCCGCGCCCTGCTCGGCGTCCCGGCCGGCGTCCTGCCGGTCGCGGGCGGCCATCACCTGGCCGACGTGCGCCTCGGCCCAGTCCGTGACGGCCTGGATGGGCGCCCGCAGCGAGTGGCCGAGCGGGGTCAGCTCGTACTCCACCCGCGGCGGGACCTCGGCGAACACCCGGCGGACGAGCAGCCCGTCATGTTCCATCCCGCGCAGCGTGTGGGTAAGGACCTTGGGGGTGACGCCGCCGATCCGGTCGCGCAACTGGGTGAACCGGCGTGGGCCGTCCAGCAGGGACAGCACGATCAGCACCGACCACTTGTCGCCGATCCGGTCGAGGACGAGCCGGGTCGGGCAGGACGGGTCGAAGGCGTCGCCGGGACGCAGGGAGTCCTTCATGGTTTCCAAAGGGTACCTATGGATCGTTGTAGTAACCAGTATCCGATGGATACCGTGCAGTCCGACGAAGGGAGACAAGCATGAAGATCCTGCTCATCGGCGCCACGGGGATGGTCGGCTCGCGGGTCGCGGCCGAGGCCGCCAACCGCCACCACGAGGTCACCGGCGTGACCCGCAGCGGCAAGGACGGTACGGCGAAGGCCCAGGCAGCCGACGCGGACGCCATCGCGCGGCTCGCCCAGGGCCAGGACGCGATCGTCCTCGCCGTCGCCCCGCCGCGCGACGGCTCGGAGACGGTCGCGCCGCTGCTCGCGGACGGCCGCGGCGTGCTCGAAGCCGCCCGCCGCGCCGGGGTGCGCCGGGTCGTGATCGTCGGCGGTGCGGGCAGCCTCGAAGTCGCGCCCGGCAAGCGCCTGGTGGACACGCCGGAGTTCCCGGCCCTCTACAAGAACGAGGCCCTCGCGCAGGGCGAGCTGCTCGACGCCGTCCGCAAGGAGGCCGACGACCTCGACTGGACCTACATCTCGCCCGCCGCGCTGATCCAGCCGGGCGAGCGCACCGGTGTCTTCCGCCTCGGCGGCGACCAGCTTCTCACCGACGCCCAGGGCAACAGCGAGATCAGCGCCGAGGACTACGCGGTGGCCCTCGTGGACGAGCTGGAGAAGCCCCAGGCCGTCCGCCGCCGCATCACGGTCGCCTACTGACCCGCGCCACCCGGCCGCCGTCCCCGGGGGCGGACGGCGGCCCGGCCAGGAAGGCGGCCCGGCCAGGAAGGCGGGACGGCGGACCCGGGCACGCGGACGCGGACGCGACGGAGAACGCGCCCGAAGGCCCGCGACCGAAGGTCAGCGGATGAAGACGGCGAACTCGGCGAGTTCGCCGGTGATGCCGGGCGGCAGGCCCGCCAGCGCGGACAGCTCCTCGGCGGAGACGAAGCCGCCGGTGTCGGCGCGGACGCGCTCGATCCGTCCGGCCAGCTCGGGCGTGATGCCCGGCAGGGTGGTCAGGGCCTCGGCGGGGGCGTGGTTGACGTCCACCAGGCCGCCGTCGTTGAACTGCCGGGGCAGGTCGGGACGGCCGATCCGCAGCTCGCGGGCGAGCCCCGGGTCCTGCGCGGCCAGCTGGCGGGCCTTGGCGCGCAGCAGCCGCTGCTGGCGGACCCGCTCGACGACCGCCTCGTTCCCGATGCCGGACAGGCCGTCCGGGTCGAACACCTGGCGGCGCACCAGGAACGCGTGCGCGCACCCGATGATCGCCAGCACGAACATCACCACGCCCGCGGTGCGCTGCGCCCCGGCGTCCCGCGGGATCTCCGGCGCGACGGTCATCAGGCCCGCGAACAGCCCGCCGTACACCACCGTCGCCCACACCAGGTGCATCTTGCGCCGCCACAGCGCCGCCGCGGCGAAGGTGAAGGGTGTGGCGTACCCCAGCGTCAGGAACGGCAGCGCCGCCCACGTCACGCTCAGCGCCGCCCGCCCGGGCGGCATGCTGTCCGAGGGGACTCGGGGCGGTTCGTACGGCGCTGGAGCGTTCATATGGGAGCTCTTCCCGGCCGGCGGCGGATTCCTGGGGGGACGGCGACCCGTCCTGGCGGTGGTTCCCGGTGTTCGGTTATGGAAGCGTCAGGATCTCGTGGCCGTCTTCGGTCACCAGAAGTGTGTGCTCGAACTGCGCCGTGCGCCTGCGGTCCTTGGTGAGGACGGTCCAGCCGTCCGGCCACATGTCCCACTCGTGCGTGCCGAGGGTGAGCATCGGCTCGATCGTGAACGTCATGCCGGGCTGGATCACCGTCGTGGCGCTCGGGTCGTCGTAGTGCGGGATCACCAGCCCGGAGTGGAACGTGGTGCCGATGCCGTGCCCGGTGAAGTCGCGCACGACGCCGTACCCGAACCGCTTGGCGTAGGACTCGATGACCCGCCCGATCACGTTGATCGCCCGTCCCGGCCGGACGGCCCGGATGCCGCGCATCATCGCCTCGTGCGTCCGCTCGACCAGTAGCCTCGACTCCTCGTCCACGTCGCCCACCAGGAACGTGGCGTCGGTGTCGCCGTGCACGCCGTCGATGAACGCGGTGATGTCCACGTTCACGATGTCGCCGTCGCGCAGCACCGTGTCGTCCGGGATGCCGTGGCAGATCACCTCGTTGACCGAGGTGCACAGCGACTTGGGGTAGCCGCGGTAGCCGAGCGTGGACGGGTAGGCGCCGTGGTCGAGCATGAACTCGTGCCCGATGACGTCCAGCTCGTCGGTGGTGACACCGGGCCGGACGTGCTTGCCGACCTCCTCCAGCGCCTGCGCCGCGATCCGGCCGGCGACCCGCATCCGCTCGATGATCTCGGGCGTCTTGACGTCCGGCTCGCCCGTCTTGGGGGACTTCTTGCCCACGTACTCCGGACGTCGGATGGACGCGGGTACCTTGCGCATGGGCGAGACGTGGCCGGGCCGGAGGAGGTGGGTCGTCATAGTCAGCGAGTGTAGTCAGCCGTAACGGGGGACGACTCCAGAGACGTGATCGAAAAGGAGGGGGACATGGCCCCGAGCAAGGACATCGACGACGCGTGGTGGTTCTGCCTGAAGCACCAGCGCGTCGAGCACGGGCCGGGCTGCCCGGACAAGGACCGCATGGGCCCGTACGCGACCGAGGCGCAGGCCGCCAACGCCCTCGAAGAGGCCCGCGCCCGCAACGAGGCATGGGACGCCCAGGACGACGACTGACCCCCGCCGCAACTCCCAGAACGCCGCGTCCGCAGGACGGAACGCCGCGTCCGCGGAACAGAACGCCGCGTCCGCGTCCCCGGAACCGGCCCCGCCCGCGTTCCGGGTGATGCGGACGGCTCAGACCACGGCGTAGGCGCGGACGGGGAAGGTGCCCATGCCCTGGACCGGGGCGGGCGCGGCGTGGAAGCGGAAGCCTTCGGCGGGCAGCCGGTCCAGCCCGGTCAGGTGCTCCACGATCGGGATGCCCGCCGCCAGGAGCCTCGTGTGCGCCGGACGCGCCGGATCCGCCATGTCGTCGATGTTGACGGCGTCGATCCCGGCGAGGACGGCGCCGCCCGCGATCAGGGCGTCCACCGCGTCCGCGGCGACGAACGGGTGGTCCGGGGCGGCGTAGCCGGGCGTCCCGAAGTGCCGGTCCCAGCCGGTGCGGACGAGGACGGCGCGGCCCGCGACGTCTAGGCCGTCCAGGTCGGCGGCGGTGAGGCCGCGCCGTCCGGCGGGCGGCGCGACGACCAGGCCCGGCAGGTCGGCGGTCCGCTCCAGCGGCAGGGACGCCAGGTCGTCGGCGTCGCCGTGGTAGTGGAACGGGCTGTCCAGGTAGGTGCCGGTGTTGGCGACCATCGAGATCTCGCCGATCTGGAACGCCACGTCCGGGCCGAACCGCTCCCGCGTGGCCTCCCGCGAGATGTGGTCGGAGATCCGCGGGCCGGGGAGCCCGGGGTAGGTCGTCATGCCGGCGGTGATGCGGTGGGTGAGGTCGATCAGCGCCATGCCGGGATCATCGCAGGTCAACCCCTGCGCGGGACATCGAGGGGGTCACTCGACGACGGGACCGGTCACCGAGTCCAGCAGGCGGGCGAGGCGGTCGCGCAGGCCGCGCCGCGGGCGGCCGGTCTCCTGCCCGGCGGCGGCGCTGACCAGGTGCTGCGCGCCGTCGAAGGTGACCAGCGGCTCGTCCGCCGCAACCGTGAGCGCCTCGTGCGCGAGGCCCTGCAGCTCGCGGTCGCCGCCGTCCATCGCGAGGATCGTCGCGCCGACGCGGCGCGCGTCGTCCACCCGCTCCAGCAGCGGGACGGGCGCCTCGTCCTCGGCCACCACGAGCAGCGTCTCGCCGCGCGCGGCCGCCTCCAGCCGCTCCAGCCCGACCGCGAGGTGCGCGGGCGCGCCCGGCGGCGGGGACCAGCGGACGAGCGTGGGGGAGAGCCCGGGCAGCGCGTTCAGGCTGCTCTCGTCGTCCAGGTGCGCGGCGAGGTGCCACGGCTCGCCCGTGGGGGTGCCGACCAGCAGCAGCCCGCCGGGGGTGCGCGCGCTGCCGCGCAGGGCCCGGCCGAACTCCCCGGTGCGCTCCAGCCATCCGGTCGCGGCCAGCACCTCGCGCAGCATCATGACGTGCTCGGCGTCCATGCCGTCCATCGTGGCCCAACCCGGGGGCCGGGCGCGCCGTTTCGGCCGCGAAGGGTCCGGGCGCGGGCCGGTGGGGCGGAGCCGAAGGGGCAGGGCGTGCGGCCGCGAAGGGTCCGGGCGCGGGCGGGCCGGACGGGTTTGGCAGACTCGGGACATGACTGATCAGCCGAAGAAGAGCCCGCACGACCTGCCCGACGTCTCCGGACTCAGCATCGGGATCCTCGGCGGCACCGGGGACCAGGGCAAGGGCCTGGCGCGCCGGTTCGCGCTCGCCGGGCACAAGGTCACGATCGGTTCGCGCAGCGCGGACCGGGCCGCGCAGGCCGCCGCCGACCTGGGCGCGGACCTCGGCGTCCAGGGCGCGGCGAACGCCGAGGCCGCGTCCGGCGCGGACGTGGTGATCGTCGCCGTCCCCTACGAGGGCCACAAGGCGCTGCTGGAGACGCTGCGCGAGCACCTCGCGGGCAAGATCGTGGTGGACTGCGTGAACCCGCTCGGGTTCGACAAGAAGGGCGCCTACGCGCTGCCGGTGGAGGAGGGCAGCGCCGCCGAGCAGGCCGCCGCCGTGCTGCAGAACACCGAGGGCGTCCGCGTCGTCGCCGCGTTCCACCACGTGTCGGCCGTCCTGCTGCTGGACCCCGAGGTGGACGAGACGGAGCTGGACGTCCTGGTGCTCGGCGACGACCGCGAGGCCACCGACACCGTCCAGGCCCTCGCCGGGCGCATCCCCGGCATGCGCGGCGTGTACGGCGGGCGGCTGCGCAACGCCCACCAGATCGAGGCGTTCACCGCCAACCTGATCTCCATCAACCGCCGCTACAAGGCGCACGCGGGCCTGCGCGTCACCGACGTCTGAGCACTTCGCTGATCCGTCTCACCGGAACGTGACCGCAGGCCCTGCTGCGGTCACGTTCCGTGTGAGGGGACGGAGGGCGTCCGCGCGGACGGCCGATTCCGCGAGAGTCACCGGAGCGGTAGCTGACTCCGCCGCGTCGAAGTGCTGACGTGGACGCGTGGACGGCGTGCGGCCGGCGCGTGCGGGAAGCGGTTCCGCGGGGGCATTCTGGGATGTGCTCCGGCGGTTCCGCGACGGCCGGGCCGCGTCTTATGATCGCCGTACTACAGGGCAGGTGAAGATGAGGCAGAACCGGTCGGCCGACCCGTGGAGCGCCTTCCTGCGTCCGCCCGGACGCCAGTTCGACACCGGCTACGGCGGTCCCGCGCCGCGCGTGGCGGCGGGTCCCGGCGGCGGTCCCGTGAGTTCCTTCCGGGACGGCGATCCGGACGAGACCGGCCTGCCGGAGGCGTGCCGCCGCATCCTCGCGCGCCTCACCGACTCGGGTCGTCCGCAGTCGCTGGAGCAGTTGCAGCACGGCACCGGGCTCGGCCTGCTGGAGATCGCCGACGCGGTGGAGAGCCTGCGCGACCGTGGACTGGTGACGGTCGAGCGCGAGATCGACGAGATCGTCCGCCTCACCCCGCCCGCCGACCGGTGACCGCCCCCGCACCGGACACCGGAGCGCCCGCCCAGGCCCGGACGGCGACCGGGGGAGTGCGGTGACCGGGTACGTCATCACGGTCGTGCTCGCGTGCCTGGTCGGTGTGGCGGAGCTGGTGAGCCGGTACCGGGACCGCCCGCTCACGCTCGTCCGGGTGCCGAGCACCTGGGCGTACGTGCTGATCAACGGCGCGGCGGGCGCGGGCTCGCTGCTGCTCCTGCGCACCTTCCACTGGGAGTTCGGGGTGCGGAACCCCGACATGCTCGGCGCGACGCAGGTGCTGGCCGCCAGCCTCGGCTCGATGCTGATCTTCCGGAGCGCGGTGTTCACCGTCCGGATCGGGGACGAGGACGTCGCGGTCGGGCCGTCCACCCTGCTGACCTCGCTGCTCGCCGCCGCCGACCGGGGCGTGGACCGCGTCCAGGCGAGCCGGCGCGCGCTGGAGGTCGGCCGCATCATGGCGGACGTGTCGTTCGCGCGCGCGAAACTGGCGCTGCCCACCTACTGCCTCGGCCTGCTCCAGAACGTCCCGGCCGAGGACCAGGCCGACCTGCGCACCGCCGTGGACGCGCTCGCGGGAAGCGATATGTCGGACGGCCAGAAGGCCCTCAACCTCGGCCTGCTGCTGATGAACGTCGCTGGCCCGGACGTCCTGCGGGCGGCGGTCGACACGCTCGACAAGGAGATCCGCAACGAGGCGAACGCCGGGGAGCTGGGCGGGGAGCAGCGGCCCGCCGTCCCGGAGCAGCGCGAGCCGGAGAACGGGTCAGGCCCTGCCGGGGCCCGCGCGGAGACGGGCGCCGACAGGGCCTGACCTTCGACCGGTTCTGCTCGGACGGGCTTACTTGTAGCTGTACTCGGGGGTCGGGAAGGCGCCCGTGACGACCTCGCCGGCGAACTCGCGCGCCGCGTCGCCGAGGACGGAGTACAGGTCGGCGTACTTCTTCACGAACTTGGCGGTGTGCGGGGTGAGCCCGGCCATGTCCTGCCAGACCAGGACCTGCGCGTCGGTGCCCTCGCCCGCGCCGATCCCGATCGTCGGGATGGACAGCGAGGCGGTGACCCGGCGGGCCAGCTCGTCCGGGACGCACTCCAGGACGACCGAGAACGCGCCCGCGGCCTCCAGGGCCTTGGCGTCGGCCATCAGCTGCTCGCCGTCCTCGCCGCGGCCCTGCACCCGGTAGCCGCCGAAGGCGTTCACCGACTGCGGGGTGAGGCCGAGGTGGCCCATGACGGGGATGCCGGCCGCGACCATCGCCTCGACCTGCGGGAGCACCCGGCGCCCGCCCTCGACCTTGATGGCCTGGACGTTCGCCTCCTTCATGAACCGGGCCGAGGTGGCGAGCGCCTCGGCGACGCCCGACTGGTACGACCCGAACGGCAGGTCGGCGACGACCAGCGCCCGCTTGGCGCCCCGCACGACGGCGGCCGCGAGCGGGACCAGGTCGTCCACGGTGACGGGGATGGTGGAGTCGTAGCCGTAGACGACCATCGCGGCCGAGTCGCCGACGAGCAGGACGGGGATGCCCGCCTCGTCGAAGACGCGCGCGCTGAGGGCGTCGTAGGCGGTGAGCATGGGCCACTTCTCGTGCCGCGCCTTGGCGGCGGCGATGTCGCGTACCGTCACCCGGCGGGTGCCCTGGCCGCCGTAGAGGGCGGTCGGCTGGGCGCTTGCGGGGGACTTCGGCGTGGAAGCGGACACGTCAGAAGACACGGTGTACCTCCAGTCTCGAGGCGCCACGGTGGCGTACCCGGACGTCACCGATGATCCCACCAGAACAACCGGCACGGAACCCCCCGGGATTCCTCGCCGGGGTGTGGCACGCGTCGCGTCCGGGCCGATCAGGGGCTGACCAGGGGTTCAGGGGCCGACCGGGAGTCCGGCGCAGTCCGGCGCGGGCCGGCGCGGGGTGGGCCGGGAATATCTCGGGGTTTCGAAACGCTACGGTTGCGTATCTCAATTCTGCGGCGTACGCTGCATATCGCAACGCTTCCGTAGCGCAATCTCTTCCCCCGCCTTCCGCAAGATCCGATAGCGATCCGTCCCCAAGGAGTTCCGTGGATCCCCAGACCATCCAGCGGCGACGCTGGTACGTCCTCGGCGTGCTGACGGTCAGCCTGCTCGTCGTGGTCCTGGACAACACCATCCTGAACGTCGCCCTCAAGACCATCGCCGACCCGCACGAGGGGCTCGGCGCGACGCAGAGCCAGCTCGAATGGTCGATCAACTCCTACACGCTGGTGTTCGCCGGCCTGCTGTTCACCTTCGGGGTGCTCGGCGACCGGCTCGGCCGCAAGAGGGTGCTGCTCGGCGGTATGGCGATCTTCGCCGTGGCCTCGCTGGCCTCGGCGTACGCGCAGTCCCCGACCCAGCTGATCTGGGCCCGCGCGCTGATGGGTCTCGGCGGCGCGGCGGTCATGCCGCAGACGCTGTCCATCATCACCAACGTCTTTGAGCCCAAGGAGCGCCCGCGCGCCATCGCCCTGTGGGCGGGCGCGGTCGGCCTCGGCGTCGCGATCGGCCCGATCACCGGCGGCCTGCTGCTGGCCCACTTCTGGTGGGGCTCGGTGTTCCTGATCAACGTCCCGGTCATCGTCGCGGGCGCCGCGGCGATCGTGTTCCTGGTGCCCGAGTCCCGCAACCCCGAGCGCGGCGGTCTCGACCCGTTCGGCGTGCTGCTGTCGATCATCGGCCTGGTCGCGCTGTCCTACGGCATCATCCGGGGCGGCGACAAGGGCCACTGGGCGGCGCTCGACGTCGTCGCGCCGATCGCGTTCGGCGTCCTGGTCATCGCCGCGTTCGTCTGGCACGAGGCGCGCACCGAGCACCCGGCGTTCGACGTCCGGCTGTTCCGCGACCCGCGGCTGTCGGCCTCGGTCGCCGCGATCGCGCTGTGCTTCTTCGCCGCCGGCGGCGTGTTCTTCTTCTCCAACTTCTACATGCAGTCCGTCCGCGGGCTGAGCCCGCTGGAGTCCGGCGCGATGGTCATGCCGTTCGCGGTCGCGCAGCTGATCTTCTCCCCGCGCAGCGCGTCCATGGTGCGCCGGTTCGGGGCCAAGTGGGTCTGCACCGTCGGCCTGGTCGCGGTCGCGGGCGCGCTGCTCGGCTACCAGTTCCTGGACGTGCACACCCCGCTGTGGGTGCTCGGCGTGATCTTCTTCGTGCAGGGCGCGGGCATGGCGAACGTCATGCCGCCCGCGACCGAGGCCGTGATGTCGGCCCTGCCGCGCGAGAAGGCCGGCGCGGGCTCGGCGCTGAACAACACCGCCCGCCAGGTCGCGGTGGCGCTCGGCGTCGCGGTGCTCGGCTCGGTGATCTCCTCGGTCTACCGGTCGCACCTGCACGACAAGCTCGCCCCGCTGCCGGCGGCCGCGCGTGACGCGGTCGGCCAGTCGATCGCGGGCGCGCACCAGGCCGGTGCGGTCTCGCCGGCCGCCCGCGCCCTGATCGGCCCGGCGGACGCCGCGTTCGTCGACGCCGTGCACGTCGCGGCGGGTGCCGCCGCGGTGATCGCGCTGCTCAGCGCGCTGGTCGTGCTGCGCTGGATGCCGGGCCGCACGGCCCCCGAGGCCGAGCTCTCCGCGGAGCCGGTCGCCGAAGCCGAGGTCTCCGCCGAGCCGGTCGCCGTGGCGGCCGGGTCCGCCGCGGAGCCCTCGGCGGAGGGCAAGAAGCAGGCGACCGTGTGAGAATGTGACCCGCGATGACTGAGAGTAAGCCGGTCGCCGTGCCGGCGGAACGCGACGAGCAGCGTCCGGGGGCGTCCCGCGCCCCCGGACGGCCGCGCAGCGAGCGCGCCGAGAAGGCGATCCTGGACGCGACCATCGACCTGCTCGCCGAGGAGTCCGGCGTGGACGGCGTGTCGATGGAGGCCGTGGCCGCCCGCGCGGGCGTCGCCAAGACGACCATCTACCGGCGCTGGCCGAACAAGGAGGCGCTCATCGTCGGGGCGCTGGGCTCGCTCAAGGGCCCGCTGCCCGAGCTGCCCGGCACCGGCGTCCGGGACGACCTGCTGACCCTCGCCCGGCACATGTCGGTCGAGCGGGGGTTCAAGGCGTCCCGCTGCTTCTGGAACGTGGTCGGCGGCGCGGAGAAGTACCCCGAGCTGTACGCCCGCTACAAGCAGGACGTCGTCACCCCGCGCCGCGACGTCTACCGCGAGGTGCTGCGGCGCGGCGTCGAGCGCGGCGAGCTGCGGCCCGACACCGACCTTGAGGCGACCATGGCGATGCTGGTCGGCGCGTTCGCCTACCACAAGCCTCCGGACCCGCTGCCGGACGACTTCGCGGACCACGTCGTGGACACCATCCTCCGGGGAATTTCGGCGGATTGAGCGGGACGTCCGTTTTTCCATGCCCTTTTCGGCCCGCGGTCCGTGATCTTCTCCCCAACCTCCCGGAACATGCCTCATACTGGGCTGGGGGAGTGGATGCAGGACCGGCTGACTGGAGCGTCAGGTGAGATCCGTCATGGCGCCACGGGGCGACGCGCCCGTCGGCGATTCCCCGTCCCGCACGCTGGTGCTCGGCTTCGACGCCGACCGGACGGTGGTGCAGTGCGGCCCCAACTGCGCGGCCGTCCTCGGGCATGACCCGGCCGAGCTGATCGGCCGTCCCGCCACCGAGCTGGTCGCCGACGACGCCAAGGCCGAGCTGGAAGGGCTGCTGGAGTCCGCCGCCGCCGGGCAGGAGCGCACCGCCGTCCTCGCCGCCCGGCACGCCGACGGACGCGGCGTCGACGCGGTCGTCACCGCCCAGCCGATGGTCGGCGACGGCACCGCCGGGCTGCTGTTCGTCCGGGTGGCGCTGCCGCCCAGCGACCGCTTCCAGGACCCGTCCCTCATGCGCCGCGCGCTGATGGACGACGCGCTCACCCGGTTCGGCGCGTCCCTCGACCTCGACCAGACCGCGCGCGGCATCGTCGAGGTCGTCGTCCCGCACTACTGCAACGTGTCGTCCGTGCTCATCCTGGAGAGCCTGATCGCGGCCGACGAGGTGCACGAGGAGACCGGCTCGGCGGTGATGCGCCGGATCGCGGTCAGCTCCGAGGACGACGACCCCGCCTGGACCGCGACGTTCCCGGTCGGCGAGGTGCTGGTCTTCCCCGAGGGCACCCCGTACCGCGAGGTGCTCGACACCGCCCGCCCCGTCCACCTGCCGCACGTCCGGCAGGGCGACGCGGGCGACATCGCCGAGAAGTGGCGCCGCAACCCCGTCGGGCACCTGCTGTCCGAGGTGTCGATGGTGCTGCTGCCGATGATCGCGCGCGACACCCTGCTCGGCTTCATCGCCTGCACCCGGGTCGCCGGGCACCGCCGGTTCGACGCCTACGACGTCGAGATCGGCATGGAGTTCGCGGCCCGCGCCGCCATCGTCATCGACAACGCGCGGCTGTTCTCCCGCGAGCGCGCCACCGCGCTCGCGCTGCAGCGCAGCCTGCTCCCGAACCGGCTGTCGGCGCCCGCGTCCGTCGAGGTGCGGCACCGCTACCTGCCCGGCAGCAAGCTCGTCGAGGTCGGCGGCGACTGGTACGAGTCGATCGCGCTGCCCGGCGCCCGCGTCGCGCTCATCGTCGGCGACGTCGCTGGGCACGGCGTCCGCGCCGCCGTCACCATGGGGCGCCTGCGCACCGCGCTGCACACGCTCGCGAACCTGGAGCTGCCGCCCGCCGACGCGCTGCACGTCATGCACGAGCTGATGATCGAGCTGGGCGAGCAGGAGCCGCACTTCGCCACCTGCCTCTACGCCGTGTACGACGCGACCACCGGCACGCTGGAGGTCGCGTCCGCCGGCCACCTGCCGCCGCTGGTCGCCGCCCCGGACGGCTCGAACGCCTACCTCGACGTCCCGCCCGCGCCGCCGCTCGGCGTGTTCGGCGGCGCGACCATCGAGTCCCGCGAGTTCACCGTCGAGGACGGCTCGGTCTTCGTCATCTACACCGACGGCCTGGTCGAGAACCGCGGCCGCGACATCGACGACGGCCTCGCCCGGCTGCGGTCGCTGTTCACCGCCGACACCGTCGGCCGCCCGATGGAGGACCTCGCCAAGGCCACCCTCGCCGGCGTCTACGCCGACCAGCACCGCGACGACATCGCCGTCCTGCTGGCCCGCCTGCACCGCATGCCCGCCGACCGGATGGCGTCCTGGCCGCTGCCCACCGACCCCGCGTCCGTCCGCCGCGCCCGCGGCCTGGTCAGCAGCAAGCTCGCCGAGTGGGACCTGGACGACCTCGTCTACACCACCGAGCTGCTCGCGTCCGAGCTGGTCACCAACGCCCTGCGCTACGCGCCCGGCGGCATCGAGCTGCGCCTCCTGCTGGAGCGCACCCTCACCCTCGAAGTCCTGGACCGCTCCGCCGCCCTGCCCCGCCTCCGCCACGCCCTCGACGACGACGAGAACGGCCGCGGCCTCCTCGTCGTCAGCCAGCTCGCCCACCGCTGGGGCACCCGCCGCACCCCGGCGGGCAAGGTCGTCTGGTGCGAGCAGCTCTCCCCGGGCCTGGCCCCCGAATCCGAGGAACCCATCCCCACCTGGCCCGGCGAAAACCACCACCGCGAATAACCCCCCCACACACACGTGATGCCGTGTGGAGGCCGCTGGGCGGCCTCCACACGGCATCACGCGCGCGGGTACTGAAGGCCCGCGCGCGCAGGCTAGCCCCGGCGGGGCGCATCCCGCGTGCGCGCCACGCGCAGAGCGCGTGTCCCGCATGCGCGCGGTGATCTGGCTCCGCGCGGCTTTTCTGCGCGCGTGGCGCTGAAGGGCGCGCGGAGGTTCGGGCCCGTGGGCGCATTCTGTTCGCGCCGCGGCCGTCAGCGTGTGGGGGCGGGGGCTGTGCGCGTGGGGTTGTGGGGAGGCGCGGAGCGGCTTTCCACAACCCCACGATTTTTGTCAGGGGTTTTCGCGCCAGCGGTTGGTGATGGGGAGGCGGCGGTCGCGGCCGAAGTTCTTGGGGGTGACCTTGGGGCCCGGGGGGTACTGGCGGCGCTTGTACTCGGCCAGGTCGGTGAGGCGGATGACGCGGTCGACGAGGTCCGGGTCGTGGCCGGCGGCGACGAGCTGCTCGCGGCCCATGTCGCGCTCGACGTAGTCGACCAGGAGCGGGTCGAGGACGTCGTAGGGCGGCAGGGAGTCGGAGTCCTTCTGGTCGGGGCGCAGCTCGGCGGACGGCTCCTTGACGACGATCTCCTCGGGGATCGGCGGGGTGTCGAAGGGGTGCAGGAAGGGCAGGTCGGAGCCGACCTGCTCGTTGCGCCAGCGGGCGAGGGCCCAGACCATGGTCTTCACCAGGTCCTTGATGGGGCCGAAGCCGCCCGCGGAGTCGCCGTAGAGGGTGGAGTAGCCGGTGGCCAGCTCGCTCTTGTTGCCGCCGGTGAGGACGAGGTGGCCGTGCTCGTTCGACAGGCCCATCCAGATGTTGGCGCGGATCCGGGCCTGGAGGTTCTCGGACGCGAGGCCGTGCAGGTCGAGCTCGGCCTCGAACGCGTCCACCATGCCGCGGATCGGGACGATGCGGGAGTGCACGCCCTGCCGCTTCACCAGCTCCTCGGCGTCGGTGACCGAGTGCTCGGTGGAGTAGCGGCTCGGCAGCAGGACGGTGTGCACGTTGTCCGGGCCGATGGCGTCGGACGCGATGGTGGTGACCAGCGCCGAGTCGATGCCGCCGGACAGGCCGAGGATGACCGACCGGAAGCCGTTCTTGCGGACGTAGTCGCGGGTGCCGGTGACGAGCGCCGCGTACACCTCGCCGAGGTCGGGCAGGCGGCCCGCGACCTCCTGCGGACGGACCGGGTAGGCGGGGACGGGCTCGGACGAAAGCACGTGCCGCTCGATGGTGATCGTGGTGCCGTCGGGGGCGGCGACCGGCTCGCGGCCGGGCTCCAGCGCCGGGTCGGCGGCGGGCAGGGCGAGGTCGGCGACCAGCAGGTGGTCGGTGAACTGCGGGGCGCGGGCGAGCAGCGAGCCGTCCGGGCCGACGATGACCGAGTCGCCGTCGAAGACCAGCTCGTCCTGGCCGCCGACCATGTTGACGTAGGCGAGGGCGCAGCCGGCCTCGCGGGCGCGGCGGGCGCACAGCTGGAGGCGGAAGTCCTCCTTCTCGCGCTCGTAGGGGGACGCGTTGATCGCGAGGAGGAGGCCGGCGTTGGCGGTGCCGGTGACGCTGACGGGGCCGCCGTCCTGCCACAGGTCCTCGCAGACGACGGTCGCGACGTCCACGCCGTTCACCCGGACGACCGGCAGCGTGTCGCCGCGGACGAAGATCCGGTACTCGTCGAACACGCCGTAGTTCGGCAGGTGGTGCTTGGCGGAGCGGGCGAGCACCTCGCCGCCGTGCAGCCAGGCCGCGCCGTCCAGCGGGGACCCGGCGGGCTGCCCGGACCGGACGAGGTCGACCGTCCGCCGGTCCAGGTAGCCGACGACGACCGGCAGGTCGCCGAGGCCCTCGTCGGCCAGCCGCCGCGCGAGGTTCTCCAGCGCCCGGCGGGACGCCTCGACGAAGGAGGAGCGCAGCGCGAGGTCCTCGACCGGGTAGCCGGTGAGGGCCATCTCGGGGAACGCGGCCAGGTGCGCGCCCGCGTCCCTGGCCCGGCGCGTCCAGTCGACGATCAGACCGGCGTTGCCGTCGAGGTCGCCGACGGTCGGGTTCACCTGCGCGAGCGCGATCCTGAGCTGTGCCACGTCATCCACCCTAGAAGGTCGCCGCCGGCCGATCGCCGACCGGGTATCGTCACTATGACGATAACACCGGCCCGCGGTCAAGGAGCCGTCAGGACCGTTCCACGGCGGTCCGCCGCCGGATCGCCGGGCCGAGCGCCAGCTGGACGCCCGCCGCGACGAGCCCGAGCGCCCCGCAGACCGGCCACATCAGCGCCGAGCCGCCGAGCCCGAGCAGCTGCGTGCCGCCGAGCGGCGCCAGCATGAACCCGCCCGACCAGGCCAGCCCGTACAGCCCGCTGTAGCGTCCGCGCAGGTGCTCGGGGGCCAGGCCCGCCACGATCGCCTGCAGGACGGCCGCGCCCACGATCTCGCCCAGCGACCACACGACGACGGCGGCCGCGTACTGCCACGGCCGGGTCGCCAGCGCGGTGAAGCCGATCCCGACCGCGACGACCGCCATGCCGGTGGCCAGCACCAGCGCGTGGTCGCGCCGCGCCAGCCACGTGTTCACCAGCGGCTGGACGGTGATGATCACCACACCGTTGAGCGCGATGACCCAGCCGTAGGTGCCCGCGCCGAGGCCGTGCTCGCGCATCGCCATCGGCATCGTCGTCATCACCTGCATCAGGACGAACACGTACAGGCCGACGGTGAGCGTGAAGCCGACCATGACCCGGTCGCGCAGCACGTCCAGGAAGCCGCCGCGCGGGCCCCCGTCCGCGGTCCCGTCCGCCGGACGCTTCGGACGCGTCTCCGGCACGGCCCGCCAGACCAGCGTCCCGAACGCCGCGGCGGTCGCGGCGTCGATCCAGAACAGGGTGGTGAAGCCGGTGTGGGCGAGCGCCCCGGCCGAGGCCATCGCGACGGCCCAGCCGAGGTTCACCGCCCAGAAGTTGAGCCCGAACGCGCGCGCCCGGTCCGCCCCCGGGACGAGGTCGGCGACCATCGCCTGCGACGCCGGCCGGTACATGTCCATCAGCACGCCGAGCAGCCCGGCCGCCGCGATCAGGGGGACCAGGCCGCGGGCGTAGCCGAGCGCGAGCATCGCGACGCCGGTGCCGAGCGTGGACAGCAGCAGCGTCCGGCGCCGTCCGACGCGGTCGGCGAGCGTGCCGCCGAGGAACTGGCCGGCGAGCGAGCCCGCGCCGAGGACGGCCATCACGGCGCCCGCCTGCCCGAGCGACAGGCCGCGCGCGGTGGTGAGGTAGAGGCCGAGGAACGGCTCGACCATGGTGCCGAGCCGGTTGACGAGGCTGCCCGTCCACAGCAGCCAGAAGGCGCGCGGCAGGCCGCCGATGCGGCTGGCGAGGAAGGCGGGCAGGCGGGTCGGGGGGACGGCGAGGGGGGCTTGTCCGACGGCGGCGAGGGGGGCGTCTTCGAGGGATTCGTCGAGCGTGGTCACGGCTCGATGCTCGGGCCCGCGGGCCCGCCCGGATATTCATTTAGGCTGGGCTAAAGGATCGGGGGGATGATGATCGAGTTCGTGTTCACCCCGGACGACGCGGCCCGCGTCCGGTTCGCGTTCTCGCCGGTCTGGGAGGCGGTCGGGGCGCTGCGCGTGCTCGCCGACCCGTCCCGCCGCGCCCTGCACCTGCCGTGGCTGCGCGCCGTCCAGCCCCGGCTCGAAGGGCTCGACCTGCGGCTGCTGCGCGTCCTGGTGCCCGCCACCGGCTACGTCGCCGACTTCCTCACGCCGCCGCCGTCCACCCCGCTGCCGGACTTCGCCGCCGAGCTGGAGACGATCCTCGCCACCCCGCGCGAGGTCGTCGTCGAGGAGCTGCTGTGGTCGGGCAGCCGCGGCACGCCGCTGCTGCCACAGGGAAGGCGCGAACCGGCGCCCCCGGTGCAGCGCGGCCTGAGCGCCGACCCGGAGGCCACGCTCGAAACCGTCGCCGAGCAGATGGACCTCTTCCACCGCGTGGCCATCCAGCCCTTCTGGGGCCGCATCCAGGAGCTGCTGGAGGGTGACGTGCTGCGCCGCTCGCGCGCGCTCACCGAGCACGGCGCGGCGGGCGTGTTCGTCGGCCTGCACGAGACGGTCACGTGGGACAACGGCGTGCTGCGCATCGGCCGTCCGTGGGACTTCCACGGCGGCCTGGACGGCAAGGGCCTGCTGCTCGTGCCGAGCGTGTTCACCTGGCCGCGCGTCCAGGTCGTCGCGCCGCCGTACCAGGCGATGCTGAGCTACCCGGTGTCGGGCGTCGCGACGGTCTGGGAGACGCGCCCGGCGCGCCGCTCGGGGGCGCTCGGGGCGCTGGTCGGACGCGTCCGCGCCGAGGTCCTGCACGCGCTGGACGCGCCGTCGTCCACAACCGAGCTGGCCCGCCGCCTCGGCGTAACGCCGGGCGCGGTCAGCCAGCACCTCGCCGTCCTGCGCTCCTGCGACCTGGTCACCGGCCACCGCATGGGCCGCCGCGTCGTCTACGTCCGCACCCCCGCCGGCGACACCCTGGCCCGCATCCACTGACCCCCTCCGCACCAGCGCCGCGCGCGGGGGTCAGCGGAGGGAGGCGAGGGCGTCGAGGAGGCCGAGGGGGCGGCGCTCGTCCTGGTCGCCGGACGGGCGGGACAGGTCGTAGCGGCCGGACTCGACGAGCCAGTCGAGGTGCGCGCGCGGCGCGTCCAGCAGGACGGCGGTGACGCGGGCGGCGGCCGAGCGCTCCGCCTCGGGCAGCGCCAGCCGGTCCAGGGCGTCCGGCAGGACGCGGGCGGCGGCGGCCACGTCGGCGGCGCGGTGCACGATCCGGTCCACCGTCCAGTGCGCGGCCTGCGCGTCGGCGAAGCCGTAGGTGTGCATCAGCACCGCGACGAGGTTGTGCGCGTCGTCGTCCTGCCGCTCGCGCCGGAAGGACGCGAGGTCGTTGCACCAGGCCAGCAGGTCGGCGGTGCCCTCGGTGAAGGCCGTCCACGCCGGGACGGCCCGGACGCGGTCCGGCAGCTCGGCGCCGAGCACCGGCTCCACCAGGTCGAACAGGTGCGGCCCGCAGGCGCGGCGGCGCGCCGCCGCGTACCGGTCGGGCGGCGGGACGGTCCCCGTGCGCCGGTTCACCGCCTCCTCGGCGCAGCCCGACCGGTGGTCCTCCAGGTGCAGCAGGAACCGCCGCCGCCAGGCCGGGCTCATGCTCGGCGCGGTCTGCCGCCACAGCTCCACCAGCGTGCTCTCCAGCGGACGCGCGCCGGGACGGGCCGAACCGCGCCGCAGCGCGCGCAGCAGGTCGTCGTACAGCTCGCAGACGGCCGTGGCGCTGGCCGCGAGCGGCGGCCGGTCGAGGAGGTCGTCGAGCGCGAACGTCCAGGTCAGCCAGTGCCCGAACAGCTCGACGCGGTCCAGCGGCGCGGTCCGGAACAGCCGCGCGGCGAGCCGGTCGCAGCGGGCCCGGCCGAGCGGCGAGGTGTCCGGGTCGCCGATCACCAGGCCGTGCGCGCGGGTCCAGCCGGCCAGCCGCTCGCCCAGCGGCCACGCGCCCGGATGCATGCCGGACGGGGCGGCCAGCGAGGCCACCCGGTCGGTCAGCGAGAGCAGCAGTGAGACGTCCACGACCCGGCCCACGCTAGTGATCACCGTCGCCGCGCCCGGACGACCGCCACGTCAATTTTCGGAAAACGGCGGCGCCCCCGCCGGACGCGCCGCGCGAGCGCGGGGCGTGGGAGGCTCCGGGGGCGTGGGATAGTCGTTCGAGATCCCCTGCGCACAAGGAGCAGAGCGTGTCCGGACGTTCCCTTGCCCGCCTCTCGCAGGCAGCCGCCGTCGTGCTGGCGGCGTCCCTCGCCGCCGCCGGATGCGGCACGCGCGAGGGCGAGGTGAAGGGGGTCGCGCTGGTCGACCGCTCGCGGCTGACGGTCTGCACGCACGTCCCGAACCCGCCGTTCGAGGAGCGCCGGAACGGCCGCTTCGTCGGGTTCGACATGGACCTGATGGGCCTGGTCGGCAAGCGGCTCGGCGTCCCGGTGAGCGTCCGGCAGACGGCGTTCGACCCGCTCCGGTCCGGCTCGGCGCTCAGCGCGAGCCGCTGCGACGTCATCGCGGCGGCCGTGCCGATCACGCCGTCGCGCGCCTCGGACGTGGGCCTGTCCAAGCCGTACTTCGATGTCTACCAGACCGTCGTCGGACGCAAGGGACCGGCCCTGACCAGCCCGGACGCCCTCAAGTCGGCGCACCTTCGGGTCGGGACGCAGGCGCTCACCCAGGGCGAGCGGTACCTCCGCGACGCCGACCTCGACACGGTCTCGTTCAAGACCCCCGAGGCCCTGCTCAACGGCCTGCGGACCCACCAGGTGGACGTCGTGGTCGAGGACCACCCGGTCGTCCTGCGCTGGCTCCGCGACCCGGCCAACGCCGCGTTCACCGCGCGCGGGCGTTTCGGCACCGGCGAGCAGTACGGGTTCATGATCAGTAAAGACACCGCCCCGGCGCTCCTGCGGTTCGTCGACGCGACCCTCGGCCAGGCCCGGGCGGACGGCTCCTACCAGCGCCTTTACCAGAAGTGGATCGGGCCCCTGCCCGCCGTCCGCTGACGGCCGCGACCTAAGCTGGTTGTGGGGGTTCGTCCAGTTCCGGGCGTGGTAGAAATCGTCTCCACGTGCATCACGAAACCCCCTGGAGGATCACGTGTCCACACGCATTCCGCGGCTCAGCGCGCTGGCGGCGGCGGCCGCGGCGCTGGCGCTCACCACCCTGTCCGCGTGCGGCGGCAGCGACAAGGGCGTGACCGTGCAGGGCGCCAAACTGGTCACGAAGGGCCAGCTCACGACCTGCACGCACCTGCCCTACCCGCCGTTCCAGTTCGAGAAGGGCGGCAAGGTCGTCGGTTTCGACGTGGACCTGATGGACCTGGTCGCCAAGAAGCTCGGCGTGACCCAGAAGGTCGTGGACACGCCGTTCGAGACCATCAAGACCGGCGCGGCCCTGAACGCCGGGAAGTGCGACGTCGCCGCGGCGGGCATGACGATCAAGCCCGAGCGCGCGAAGTTCATCGACTTCACCAAGCCCTACTTCGAGGCCACCCAGGCCGCGATGTCGAAGAAGGGCGCCTCCTTCCCGGCCGTGGCCGACCTGAAGAAGGCGAAGGTCGGCACCCAGGCGTCCACCACGGGCGAGGACTTCGTGCACGGCGCCAAGATCGACTCGGTCTCGTTCGACGACTCGGCGGCGCTGCTGAACGGCCTGCGCACCGGCAAGGTGGACGTCATCGTCGAGGACTACCCGGTCGTCCAGGGCTGGCTGAAGGACCCGGCGAACGCCGCCTACGCCGTCGCCGGCAACTACAACACCGGCGAGCAGTACGGCTTCGCGGTCCGCAAGGGCAAGAACAACGGCCTGAAGGACGTCATCGACAGCGTCATCGCCCAGTCCCGCTCGGACGGCTCCTACAAGGCCATCTACGAGAAGTGGATCGGTCCGATGCCCGAGGGGCACTGACGTGGCGGCGGGTTCCGGGACCGCCGCGCGGCGCGGGGGGATGACCCGAAGGCAGCGCCGGCGGCTGGTCCTGGGCGGCGAGTACGGGATCTTCGTGATCGCCGTCGTGCTGCTCGTCGCCCTCGCCGACTGGCGGTCGCTGCACGAGAACTTCTTCAACTGGTCGGTCGCCAAGGGCCTGTTCCCCGACATCATCACCGTCGGGCTGCGCAACACGGTGCTCTACACGGTCACCGGGTTCGCGCTCGGCCTGGCCGGCGGCCTGCTGCTGGCGCTGATGCGGCTGTCGTCGGTGCTGCCGTACCGGTGGTTCGCGATGGCCTACATCGAGGTCTTCCGCGGTGTCCCGGCACTGCTGATCTTCATCTTCGTGGGCACCGGCATCCCGCTCGCGTTCCCCGGCAGCAACCTGCCCGGCGGCGTGTACGGGCAGGCCGCCGTGGCGCTCGGCCTGGTGTCGGCCGCGTACATGGCCGAGACCATCCGCGCGGGCATCGAGGCGGTGCCGCGCGGCCAGACCGAGGCGGCCCGCTCGCTCGGCATGTCGCAGTCCCGGGCGATGCGGACGATCGTCGTCCCGCAGGCGTTCCGGGTGGTCATCCCGCCGCTGACCAACGAGCTGGTGCTGCTGTTCAAGGACTCCTCGCTGGCGCTGTTCATCGGCGTGTCGCTGACCCAGCGCGAGCTGACCAAGTTCGGGCGCGACCTGGCCAGCCAGCAGGGCAACACCACGCCGATCGTGGTGGCGGGCATCTGCTACCTGCTGATCACGATCCCGCTGGGCTACCTCGCCCGGCGGCTGGAGGAGCGCCAGAAGCGAGGCCGCCGATGAACGCGACCGAAAGCACGGCACGCGGCCCGGCGGCCGGAGGCACGGCAGCGAGCGCGGCCGGAGGCACGGCGGCGCGAGGCACGGCGGCCGGAAGGCGGGGGCGGCGATGAGCGCGATCGAGGTCAAGGGACTCCGGAAGACCTTCGGGACGCTGGAGGTGCTGCGCGGGATCGACCTGGACATCGAGTCCGGCGAGGTGGTGTGCGTGATCGGGCCGTCCGGCTCGGGCAAGTCCACCCTGCTGCGCTGCGTGAACCTGCTGGAGCAGCCGACCGCCGGGAGGATCGCGGTGGACGGCGTGGAGCTGACCGACCCGGACGTGGACATCGACGCCGCCCGCCGCCGGATCGGGATGGTGTTCCAGTCGTTCAACCTGTTCCCGCACCTGACCGTCCTCGGGAACGTCATGGTCGCGCAGCGCAAGGTGCTCAAGCGCGACAAGGCCGAGGCGGAGCGGGTCGCCCGCGCCAACCTGGAGCGGGTCGGCCTGGCCGACAAGGTGGACGCCTACCCCGAGAAGCTGTCGGGCGGGCAGCAGCAGCGCGTCGCGATCGCCCGCGCCCTCGCGATGGACCCGAGCGTCATGCTGTTCGACGAGCCGACGTCCGCGCTGGACCCCGAGCTCGTCGGGGACGTCCTCGGCGTGATGCGGTCGCTCGCGGACGAGGGCATGACCATGGTCGTGGTCACGCACGAGATGAGCTTCGCCCGCGAGGTCGCCGACCGGGTGGTGTTCATGGACGAGGGCGCCGTGGTCGAGCAGGGCCCGCCGGCCCGCGTGATCGCGAGCCCGGAGCACGCCCGCACCCGCACCTTCCTCGCCCGTGTCCTCGACCCGGCCGCCGCCCGCGTCGGCGAACTGGAGGACTAGGGCCTGTCTGACAAAAGATCGTGTTGGTCGGGGTTGGTCGGGGTTGGATGATCGTTGTGGTGAGACGTGGTGAGTTGACCGATGCGGCCTGGGCGCAGATCGAGCCGTTGTTGCCGCAGGGGGTTGGGCCGGGTCGTCGGTGGCGAGACCACCGGCAGGTGCTCAACGGCATCTTGTGGCGGTTGCGGACAGGGGCGCCCTGGCGGGATGTTCCCGAACGGTACGGACCCTGGCAGACCTGCTACGAGCGGTGGAAACGCTGGGACGAGGACGGCACCTGGCCCCGTCTGCTGGAGCATCTGCAGGTCAAGGACGACGCGGTCGGCCAGGTGGACTGGACCTTCAGCATCGACTCCTCCATCGCCCGCGCGCACCAGCACGCCGCCGGAGCCCGCAAGGGCGGGGCCCCGGAAAAGGGGGACCTTGCAGGGGACGATCAGGCAGGGTGATGATCAAACCACCCAAGCCGCGCAGGGGCTGGGTCGATCGCGAGGCGGCCTGACCACCAAGCTGCATCTGCTCGTCGACGGCCGTGGCCTGCCGATGGCCGTGCTGATCACCGGCGGGAACGTGCACGACTCGGTAGTGCTGGAGCAGATCCTGGCTCAGGTCAGGGTCGCACGGCCCGGCGGCGGGCACCCCCGCACCACCCCGGACGTGCTGATCGGTGACAAGGCGTATTCGGCCCGGCGGATCCGCGTCTACCTGCGCCGTCGCCGGATCCACACGGTGATCCCGCAACCCCGCGATCAGCAGGCCAACCGGGCCCGCAAGGGCAGTCGCGGCGGCCGGCCACCCACCTTCGACACCCAGCTCTACAAACAACGCAACGTAGTGGAACGCTGCTTCGCCAAGCTCAAGCAGTTCCGCGCGATCGCTACCCGTTTCGACAAGCTGGCCAGCCGCTACCGATCCGGCGTCCTGCTGGCCAGCCTCGTCCTGTGGCTCCGCCACCACGAATTGTCAGACAGGCCCTAGCCGTCCAGGGACCCCCGACCCGGCAACGGGCCGGGGGCCCGACCAAGCCCGAGCAAAGGCGGGCAAAGGGTGGGCGTGTCGGGGCGGTAAGGAGCGGGCGGAAGGGACGCTGCTGTGCCCTTTCGTCCGCCGTATGGCAGAGTTGGCGACGCGGGGCACCATGTCCGCAACGCTCGCATCGGCGGCGTTTCCGCTGGAAGGCCGCCTGCGGGACGTGCACCGTGACGTAACGTCGCGGTAACAGCGGCCGGTCATACTGCACAGTGCCGGACCCGGCGTCCACCGCCGACCGGGGACGGCGTCGCACGAGGGAGAGGGCTTTGGACCGTCAGCAGGAGTTCGTGCTCCGCACGCTGGAGGAGCGGGACATCCGCTTCATCCGGCTGTGGTTCACCGACGTGCTGGGCTTCCTGAAGTCCGTCGCCGTCGCGCCCGCCGAGCTGGAGGGCGCCTTCGGCGAGGGCATCGGCTTCGACGGCTCGGCGATCGAGGGCTTCGCCCGGGTCTACGAGGCCGACATGATCGCCAAGCCCGACCCGTCCACCTTCCAGGTGCTGCCGTGGCGCAGCGAGACACCCGGCGCCGCCCGGATGTTCTGCGACATCCTGATGCCGGACGGCACGCCGAGCTTCGCCGACCCGCGCTACGTGCTCAAGCGCGCCCTCGCCCGCGCCGCCGACCTCGGCTTCACCTTCTACACCCACCCGGAGATCGAGTTCTTCCTGCTCCGGAACCAGCCCGAGGACGGCCGCGAGCCCGAGCCGGTGGACCAGGGCGGCTACTTCGACCACACCCCGCACAGCGCCGCGCACGACTTCCGGCGCAACGCGATCATGATGCTGGAGTCGATGGGCATCTCGGTGGAGTTCAGCCACCACGAGGGCGCCCCCGGCCAGCAGGAGATCGACCTGCGGTACGCCGACGCGCTCACCACCGCCGACAACATCATGACGTTCCGGCTGGTCATGAAGGAGGTCGCGCTCGAACAGGGCGTGTACGCCTCGTTCATGCCCAAGCCGTTCACCGACCACCCCGGCTCCGGCATGCACACCCACATGTCCCTGTTCGAGGGCGACAAGAACGCCTTCTACGAGCCGGGCGCGGAGTTCCAGCTCTCCAAGGTCGGCCGCGCGTTCATCGCGGGCGTGCTGCGGCACTCCGCCGAGATCACCGCCGTCTGCAACCAGTGGGTGAACTCCTACAAGCGGCTGTGGGGCGGCGTCGGCTTCTCCGCGGGCGCGGGCGGCGAGGCCCCGTCCTACATCTGCTGGGGCCACAACAACCGGTCCGCGCTGATCCGCGTCCCGATGTACAAGCCCACCAAGGGCCACTCGACCCGCGTCGAGTTCCGCTCCCTGGACACCGCGGCCAACCCCTACCTCGCGTTCGCCGCCATCCTCGGCGCCGGCCTGAAGGGCATCGAGGAGGGCTACGAGCTGCCCCCGGGCGCCGAGGACGACGTCTGGGCGCTCACCTCGGCCGAGCGCCGCGCCATGGGCATCGAGCCGCTCCCGCAGAGCCTGGACGAGGCGATCCACGCCATGGAGCGCAGCGAGCTGATGGCGGACGTCCTCGGCGAGCACGTGTTCGACTTCTTCCTGCGCAACAAGCGCCAGGAGTGGGAGGACTACCAGCGCCAGGTCACCGAGTACGAACGCCGCCGGCTCATCGCCATCCTCTGACCCGTCCGGGCAGAACGACGCCCGGGCCGCAACGCAACGCCGCCCGTGCAACCACGCCAAGCACCACCGACCGGCACCGACAGCCGACAGCGCCCGCCAGGCTGCGGCAAGCGATAGCGGCGGTCGGCAACGGCTACAGGCAGCGGCGGCCAACCGCGGCGGCCGACAGTTGCGGCTGGCAGCGGTGGCCCGGCAGGCAGCGGCGACCGACAACGACGAGCGGCAACCGCGGATGGCAGCGGTGAGTGGCAACCGCGACCAGCAGCGGCGGCCGACAGCGCCCGCCAGGCAGCGGCGATCGGCAACGGCGGTCGGCATGGCGCGCGGCGGCGGCTACCGGCAGTGGCGGCCGGGCGGCGGTGAGTGGGAATGGCGGGCGGTAGCGGTGAGCGGCGGTGTCCGGCAGGCAGCGGCGGCCAGGTGAAGGGGCTGGCCGCCGCCGCTGCGGGGGCTAGCGGACGATGCCCGAGCCCAGTTCGGGGTTGTGCTTCACCCGGAGGGTGAACGGGCTGATCCAGGTCATGCCCTTGATGAGCGGGCCGCCCTTGCCGCCGGGCAGGAAGTAGAGCGCGCCGTACACGTCCGAGTGGTGCGGGTAGGCACGGCCGTCCGCGCCGACGACGAGGTCGGCCTTGCCGTCGCCGTTCAGGTCCTGCAGGGCGACGGCCCCGCCGAACCCGTCGCCCTCGCGGACGGGGCCGGGCATCCCGGCGACGGACAGGTTGACCGACCGGGCGCCCTTGCCGGTGAGGCCCTTGCGCGTGCCGTAGAGCACCGAGACCGCGCCGGTGGACCTGGCCTTGCCGATGACGGTGCCCGGCGAGCCGACCGCGACGTCCGCCAGGCCGTCTCCGTTGACGTCGCCGACCGCGAGGGACGCCCCGAACTCGTCGCCCTTCGCGCCCGCGCCCGGCACGCCCGGCGTGTCCTTGGAGAACGCGACGGGCTTGCCCAGCCCGGACTTCCCGCCGTACAGGACGGCGATCTGGCCCGCCGCCCGGCCCGTGTACTTCCGGACGACCAGGTCCGCGCGGTGGTCGCCGTTGACGTCCCCGGCGGCGAGCTGCCCGTACGGCCAGGTCGTGCCGAAGCGCTTCGCCGCGCCGAGGCCCTTCGCCGAGCCGTACCGGACCTCGCCGAAGCCGGCCTTGCGCGGCCCCTCGTCCACCCACGAGTCGAAGGTGAGCGCGAGGTCGGCCTTGCCGTCGCCGTTGAAGTCGGCCGCGGTGGCGCGCAGCCACTCGTCCTCCTCCACGGACTTGGTGACGCGGACGACCGCCGGCTTCACGGCCGCCGCGCCGAGGTGCGCGTACATCCGGTAGTAGAAGTAGCCGTCGGTCGAGACGTCCCTGTCCACGGCGACGAGGTCCTGCTTACCGTCGCCGTCGAAGTCGGCGGCGACGAGCTGGCCGACGACCGGGCCGCGCAGGTTCACGTACCGGTTGGTGAGGCCCTTGGGTCCGCCGTAGACGACGACCGCGCCGGACACCTTCTCGTCCCGCGCCCAGGTGGACACGGCGAGGTCGGCGTAGCCGTCGCCGTCGAAGTCGGCGCTGGTGGCGACGTCGCCGTAGGACTCGCTGGAATCCGGCTGCGTGGGCAGACCCAGGCTGCCGCGCGTGTAGCCGTTCGCCTGGGCCGGGAGCGGGCCGTGCGGTCCGGTCGGGACGACGATGATCCGGCCGCTGTGCCCTCCGACGCCGGCGCCGCCGCCGTTGGGCAGGATCAGCTCGCGGCGCCCGTCGCCGTCGAGGTCGCCGGGCCTGGCGGGACGGTGGCCGGTGGCGGCCGTGACCTCCGCCGCCGACACATGGGACCCGTCCAGGGCGGCGAGCGTGACGGCGGATCCCGCCACCAGGGCTCCCGCGGCCAGCGAACCGGCCGCGGCGAGCGTGCGTCTTCTCATGCGGAACTCCTGTCTCCGGGGTGGGACGGGGGTCGCACACCACCCCCGCGTATGTGGTCGCGCGAAGATCGACTCCGGTTCGCGCCGTGGCCGTTTCGTGATCGCGACGCGGACTCCCCACCCGGACGGCTCCGGCGGATTACGGTGGTCGGGTGAGCATGCCGAGCGCACCCGACCGCCGCCCCTCGCTGCCGACCCGACTGGCCCGGCTCGGCTTCGGCGACGCGGCAGGGGCCGAGCGGCTGCTGGCCGAGGCGGGGCCCGCGGTCACGGCCGAACTGCTCGATGACCTGGGCACCACGTCCGATCCGGACCTCGCGCTGCGCGGCCTGCTGCCGCTCCTCGCGGGCGCCGAGCGGGCCGGGGAGGCCGCGGCCCTGGCGACCGCGCTCGCCACCGAACCGGCCGTCCGGGAGCGGCTGCTGGCCGTCCTCGGCGTGTCGTCCGCCCTGGCCGACCACCTCGCCCGGCACCCGTCCCATTGGCGCGTCCTCCGAACCCCAAAAGGCCCGCCCGAAACCCCCACCCCAACCGCCCCCGCCACCCCGAGCGACGCCGCCACGGATCCCGCCCCTCCGGACGAGGCCGCTGCGGACGCCGCCGCTCCGGACGAGGCCGATGCGGACGCCGCCGCTCGCAGCGATGCCGCCGAGGCCGCCGCGGCTCCGGGTGCGCCCGCCGAGAGCGTCGCCGACCCGAGCATGAACGCGGACGCGACCGCCAACGCGGACGCGGACGCCTCCGCCAACGCCAACGCGACCGCCAAGGCGGACGCGCACGCGGGCGCGGGCGCGGGGGGCGTGGTTGCGCTGGACGTGCCGGTCCCGGCCGTCCCTGGTGCGGGTGAGCAGGACGAGACTTCGGCCGAGGGGTTGGAGGCGCGGCGGGAGTTCCTGGTCGCCGTGGGGGCGGATCCGGACGCGGCCGAGCCCGTCGCCCGGGACGCGTCCACGGACACGCTGGTGGACCTTCGGGTCGCCTACCGGAGGCGGGTGCTCATGCTCGCCGGATGCGACCTCACCGGCAGGCTGGACGTCGCGCAGGTCGCGGCCGAGCTCGCCGACCTGGCGTCCGCCGCGCTCACGGCGGGGATGGCGATCGCCCGCGCGGAGGTTCCCGAGTACGCGGACTGCCGCCTCGCGGTGATCGGGATGGGCAAGTGCGGCGCGCGCGAGCTGAACTACGTCAGCGACGTGGACGTGATCTTCGTCGCGGAGGCGCGCGAGGGCCGTCCGGAGGACGCCGCGCTGCGCACCGCCACCCGTCTCGCCGCCGCGACCATGCGGGCGTGCTCGGCCAGCACCCCCGAGGGCGCGCTGTGGGAGGTGGACGCGGCGCTGCGGCCCGAGGGCAAGTCCGGCCCGCTGGTCCGGACGCTCGCCAGCCACCGCGCCTACTACGAGCGCTGGGCCAAGACCTGGGAGTTCCAGGCGCTACTGAAGGCACGTCCGGTCGCGGGGGACGCCGAGCTGGGCGCGCAGTACGCCGAGGCGATCGGCCCGATCGTGTGGCGGGCCGCCGAGGGCGAGAGCTTCGTCGAGGACGTCCAGGCGATGCGCCGCCGCGTCGAGGCCGACCTGAACCAGCGGACCGCCGAGGCGGAGCGGCAGCTCAAGCTGGGGCCGGGCGGGCTGCGCGACGTCGAGTTCGCCGTCCAGCTGCTCCAGCTCGTCCACGGGCGGTCGGACGAGTCGCTGCGCGCCCGCGACACGCTGACCGCGCTCGCCGAGCTGTCCGAGGGCGGCTACGTCGGACGCGACGACGCCGCCGCGCTGGCCGCTGCGTACCGGTTCCTGCGCCGCGTCGAGCACCTGGTGCAGCTGCACCGCCTGCGCCGCACCCACCTGGTCCCGGACGACCCGGCCGACCTGCGCCGCCTCGGCCGCGCCCTGGGCCTGCGCACCGACCCGGTGGGGGAGTTCACCGCGCTGTGGCGGCGGCACGCCCGCGAGGTCCGGCGCATCCACGAGAAGCTGTTCTACCGGCCACTGCTGCGCGCGGTGGCGCGGCTGCCCGAGGAGGAGGTCCGCCTCACGCCGGACGCCGCGCGCGCCCGCCTGGAGGCCCTCGGCTACCGCGACCCGGCTGGAGCGCTCCGGCACATCCAGGCGCTGACGTCCGGCGTGTCCCGGCGCGCCGCGATCCAGCGGACGCTGCTTCCGGTCATGCTCGGCTGGTTCGCCGACGCGCCCGACCCGGACGCGGCGCTCCTCGGCTTCCGGCAGGTCAGCGACGCGCTCGGCACGACCCCCTGGTACCTGCGGCTGCTTCGGGACGACGTGACCGTGGCCGAGCGCATGGCACACGTCCTCGGCTCCAGCCGGTACGCCACCGACCTCCTCCTGCGCGCCCCCGAAGCCGTCGCCATGCTGGGCCGCGAACCCGAACCAAGACCGCGCCCCGCCCTCTCCCTCCGCACCGAAGCCCTAGCCGCCGTCCGCCGCCACACCGCCCCCCCACCAAACCCCACCCCCTCCCCAACCACCACACCGTCCCCGGATGCCGCGCGGCCGCCGGGCGCCGCGCCGTCGCCGGGCGCTGCGTCCTCACCGGGTGCTGCGCCGTCCCCAGGTGCCGCGTCCGCGCGGGGCCCTGCTCCGTCGCCGGGCGCTGCGTCCTCATCGGGCGCTGCTCCGTCGCCGAATGCTGCGCCGTCCCCGAGCACCGCGTCCTCGCCGCCCGCCGCGCCGCCGCCGAGCGCCGCGCCGTCCCCACAGACCGCACCCTCGCCGGATGCCGCGCCGTCCCCGAACGCCGCGCCGTCGCCGGGCGCCGCGCCGTCGCCGCGCACCGCGCCCTCGCCGAACGCCTCGCCGTCGCCTGACACGACGGCCTCACCGAACACCGCGTCCTCGCCCAACGCCGCGCCATCCCCGAACGCCGCGCCATCCCCGAACACCGGGGCTTCACCGCGCACCACGGGCTCGCAGCGCACCGCGTCCTCGCCGCGCCCCGCCGCCTCACCGCGCCCCGCCGCCTCACCGCGCCCCGCGGCCGTCGCCGTCTCTGCCGAGGACGCGGTGACGGCGGTTCGGGCCGTCCGGCGGCGGGAGCTGTTCCGCGTGTCGGTCGCCGACCTGCTGGGGCACCTCGACCCGGTCGCGGTCGGGGAGGCGCTGACCGACATCGCCGCGGTGACGCTGGAGGCCGCGCTCCAGGCCGCGATCGGCAAGATCGAGGTGGAGCGGCGCGGGCCGCTGCCGACCGCCATGGCGATCGTCGCGATGGGCCGGTTCGGCGGGCACGAGCTCGGCTACGGCAGCGACGCGGACGTGATGTTCGTGCACGACCCCCGTCCCGGCGCGGACGACCGGGACGCCGCGTCCGCCGCGCACGCCGTCGCCGAGGAGCTGAGGCGGCTGCTCGCGCTGCCCGCCCCGGACCCGCCGCTCAAGATCGACCCGGACCTGCGGCCCGAGGGCAAGGCCGGGCCACTCGTGCGCAGCCTGGCGTCCTACGCGGCCTACTACGGCCGCTGGTCGGAGCCTTGGGAGAGCCAGGCTCTGCTCCGCGCCGACCCGCTGATCGGCGACCCGGCGCTGTGCGAGCGGTTCCGCGCGGTCATCGACCCCGTCCGCTGGCCCGAGGACGGCGTCAACGACGACGCGGTCCGGCAGATCCGGCGGCTCAAGGCCCGGATGGAGTCCGAGCGGCTGCCGCGCGGCGTGGACCGCCGCCAGCACCTCAAACTCGGCCCCGGCGGGCTCTCCGACGTGGAATGGGTGGCCCAGCTCGTCCAGCTCCGGCACGCGCACGAGACGCCCGCGCTGCGCACCACCCGCACCCTCGCCGCGCTGGACGCCGCCGTCGCCGCCCGCCTGCTGGACGCCGACGACGCCGTCGAACTCGCCGCCGCCTGGCGCCTGGCCACCCGCATCCGGTCCGCGATCGTGCTGGTCAGGGGCCGTCCGTCCGACCTGCTGCCGACCGACCACCACCTGGAGCGCAGCGCCGTCTCGCAGGTGCTCGGCTACCCCACCGCCGGCGACATGCTGGAGGACTACCGCCGCCACGCCCGCCGCGCCCGCACAGTAGTGGAACGTACCTTCTACGGCGAACCAGAAGGCTTCTCCCACCTCCCATAGCCCCAAACAGGCGCGCCCACTACGTCCGAGCCCGGCCGCGCCCGGACGCGCTGACACCCGGGCGCACCCGACGCGCAAACCCCGTGTCGCCCACGCCCCGCTGAGCCAGGACGCGTCCGTCGCGCTGGCGCCGGGGCGCGTACAGCGCAGCGGGCTAACGCCAGGACGCGTCCGGCGCGAACGCCAGGGCGCGCACAGACGCGCTGATGCCAGGGCATGGCCGTCGCGCTGGCGCCGGGGTGTGTGCGGCGTGCTGGCGCCAGGGTGGGCTGCGGGTGCAGGCAGGGGTTAGCCGCAGGCTTCTCGGCCGGGGGAGCGGCGGAACCAGAGGACCAGGACGCGGGCGCCGCCGTAGGCGAGGACGAGGCCGAGCGCGCAGGCCGTCGCGCCGCCCACGGCGTCCAGGAGGTAGTGGTTGGCGGTGCCCATGATCACCAGGACCGTGGCGACCGGGTAGAGCGCGGCCAGGACGACGGCCCAGCGGCGCCGGGTGATCAGGATGATGGAGGCCGCGCACCACATCGACCAGGCGGTGTGCATGGACGGCATCGCCGCGTACTGGTTCGACACCGATGCGGTAGGCCCGGAGTCGTAGATGCCCCACGTGTGGAAGCTGATCACGGTGTCGTTGAAGCCCGCCAGCATGCGTGGCGGGGCCAGCGGGTACAGCCAGAAGCCGGCCAGGCCGATCAGCGTCATGATGAACAGCGCGCTGCGGCTCACCCGGTAGGCCTCGGGATGTCGCCAGTACAGCCACACCAGGACGCCGATGGTCATGATGAAGTGCATCGTCGAGTAGAAGTAGTTCGCCGGGACCGCGATCCACGCGTGGTCGACGAACAGCCGGTTCAGCGAGTACTCGACGTCGAAGCCGATCTTGGTCTCGGCGTTCAGCAGGTCGTGGCCGTGCTGGAGCGCCAGCGCCCGCTCGGTCGGCACCAGGTTGCGGATGAACTCGTAGGCGAAGTAGCAGATCAGGACGATCGCGAGCTCGGACCACAGGCGCGGCCTGGCGACCGTCCCCGCCGGGCCGCCCGGCCGGGCCGGGCCCGGTCCGGTCCCCGCTCGGTCCGCCGTCCTGGCCATGATCCCAGCATCTCAGACACGATCCGCGGACCCGGCACCGGCCACCGTCCGAAGTCGAACCATTACCCTCGTTCGACCCGTTCGCACCCTGGACCCCACCCGCGCGCGGGCCCGGACCAGGACCTCCGGCGTCCGCCGGTACAGCACCCAGGACACGGCGAGCGAGCCCACGATGAGCGCGATCCCGATCACCGCGTCCAGGATGTAGTGGTTCGCGGTCGAGAGGATCACCAGCACGGTGGTGACCGGGTAGACCACGCCGAGCGCCTTGACCCACTTCTGCGTGCCCAGCCGGACCAGGACGAACCCGCACCAGAGCGACCAGCCCGCGTGCATCGACGGCATCGCCGCGTACTGGTTGGTCATCGTGCCCGCGGAGTCGCCGGAGTACAGGCCGAAGGTGTGCAGCGCGGTCACCGGGTCGACGAACCCGGCGCCGCCGAGGAAGCGCGGCGGGGCCAGCGGGTACAGCCAGAATCCGATCAGCGCCAGCCCGGTCGCGATCATCACCGCCGCGCGCAGCCACCGGTACTCCGACGGCCGGTACCGGTACAGCCAGACCACCAGGCTCAGCGTCACCACGAAGTGCATGCTCGCGTAGAACAGGTTCGCGGCCTTGGCCAGCCAGTGGACGTCCAGCAGCCACCGGTTGAGGTCGAGCTCCATGTCTATGCCGAGCGTCCGCTCCAGATTGAGGATGTCGTGCGCGTGCTGGAACGCCGGGCCCGTGCCGTCCTGGGTGAGGACGATGCGGGTCAGCGTGTAGGCCGAGTAGAACAGGGCGATCAGCACGAACTCGCGCCAGAGCGGGGGCGCGGTGGAGTAGCCGGTGCGCAGGACGCGCGCGAACCGGGTGAGGCGGCCGGCGGACGGAGGGGTTTCCGCCGTGTCCCGGCGCGGCCTGGGCACGCGCCCGGTCGGGGCGGCGGCCTCCTCGGTCTGGCCGCGGGGAGCTGCTGGGGCGGTTTGGGCCATGCTACCTATCTTTGCCGCGCGGCCACCTGTTTGAGATCACCGCGACGAATGGTCTTCATCTCAGCCTTGAGTAGTACGTCCCGGCGGGCGATTCCGGACTTCAGGGTGAGGGGCCCTGGCACCCGCAGGCGGCGCGAACTCGACCTGATCGGGAGTCAGCATAGGAGCCCAGGGGTAGATCATGGATCGCCCCCCGCGGAACCACTGGGGGGACGAATGTTGCAGAAGGTGCCACTGAGGCAGGCCGGGGCGGTTATCACCCTCGTCCTGGCGGGTTTCGGCCTGTCCGGATGCAAGGGAGGGAAGGACGCCGCTACACCGTCCGGCAGCGGGCGCGCCTCGTCCGCTGAGGGGAGTTCCGCCGGGAGTTCCATGCCGTCCCCGTCCAGTCCGTCCGGCGGCGGCACCGCGGCCGCGCTGCCCGCCTCGATCACCGGGCAGCGCCCGGCCTGGGCGCCCTGCACCGGGATGCCCGCCGACGCGCCCGCCAGCAGCGGCCAGAAGGGCGCGCCGAGCTGCGCCAAGATCAAGGTGCCGCTCGACTACGCGCACCCCGGCGGCGGAACCGTCGACCTCGCCCTGCTCCGCTTCCCCGCGACCGACCCCGCCCACCGCATCGGCTCCCTGCTGTTCAACTTCGGCGGCCCCGGCGCGAGCGGCACCGACACCCTCGGCCAGGCCGCCGGCCAGTTCCAGAACCTCGGCAAGCGCTACGACCTGGTCGGGTTCGACCCGCGCGGCGTCGGCCGCAGCACCGCCGTCCGCTGCCTGGACGACCGGGCCCTGGACAAGTTCACCTCGTCCGACTCCACCCCGGACGACGCGTCCGAGGAGAAGGCCCTCACCGACGAGGATGCCGCCTACGTGCGGAGCTGCGCCAGCAACTCCGGCACACTTCTTCCGCACGTTGGAACATTGACGGCGGCCCGCGACATGGACGTCATCCGGTCCGTCCTGGGCGACGCGAAGCTGCACTACTTCGGCATCTCCTACGGCACCTGGCTCGGCGCGAACAACGCCCACCAGCTGCCCGGGAACGTCGGGCGGGCCGTCCTGGACGGCGCCGTCGACACCAAGATCAGCGGGATCGACCTCGCGCTGCAGCAGTCCGCCGCGTTCCAGCGCGCCCTGGGCAACTTCGCCGCGTACTGCGCCGGCCTCGGCCGGGCGCAATGCCCGATGGGTACCGACAAGAACGCGGTCGTCGCGTCCGTCCAGAAACTCCTGGACGGCCTGGACGCGCACCCCGTGAACACCCAGCAGCGGCGGCCGCTCACCCAGTCCCTCGGCGAGACCGGCGTCTCGGCGGCGCTCTACGACCAGACGTCCTGGAAGATCCTCGCGGCCGGGCTCGACCGCGCGGCCAAGGGCGACGGCACCCTTTTGCTCACGCTCGCCGACCTTCAGAACGGCCGCGACGAGAACGGGCACTACTCCAACCTCCTGGCCGCCTACACGGCCATCAGCTGCGCCGACACCACCGAGCGCTACACCGTCCAGGACGTCAAGCGCGAGCTGCCCCGGTTCCGCAACGCCTCGCCTATCTTCGGGCCGTCCGCCGCGTGGGGCCTGCTGAGCTGCAGCGGCTGGCCGTACAAGGGGGACGACGCGGCGAAGGAGGTCTCCGCGCCGTCCGCCGCGCCCATCGTCGTCGTCGGCAACGAGGGCGACCCGGCCACCCCGTACGCCTGGGCCCCGGCGCTCACCAGGGAGATCGGCGGCCGGGCCGTCCTGCTCACCCTCAAGGGCCAGGGCCACGGCGCCTACCTCACCGGCGACCGCTGCATCGTGAACGCCGTCGACTCCTACTTCCTCGACGGCAAGGTCCCGCCCCCCAACACCACCTGCACCTGACCACACCCGGGGTGAGTGAACACTCACAACCAACAAGTGTTCACTCACCCCACCTGTCCGCACTCCCAAACGAGCACCCACCCACCACAAGTGAGCATTCACCCACCACAAGTGAACACACTCACCCCAGCGCTTCACCTCGGCCCGGTGTCTCATCGGGGCCTGGCGCCTCACGGCGGCTCGGTGTCTCACGGCGGCTGGGTGTCTGACCGCGGCTGAGTGCCTCACCTCAGCTGAGGGGAGGCGCTGCTACCTGGTGCCTCACCGCGGCTCGGCGTGGCAACCTGCCCCGGTGCCTCACCGCGGTTGGTCAGTCGACGGGGACGATCTGCTCTACGGTCATCGGCTCCTTGAGGGCGTTCCCGACCGTGCAGTACTTCTCGTGCACGCGCTTGGCGACGGCCTGCAGCACCTCGGCGGCCTTCTCGTCGCCCTCGGGCAGCTCCACGTCGTACGTGATGGTGATCGTGCCCAGCTTGCTGGTCTCGATCTTCTCCGCCTTGACGTCCGCGGCGAGGCGCACCATCTGATGCCCGCGCTTGGCGGTCAGCGGCTCCACGGTCACCAGCTCGCACCCGGCCAGCGCCGTCAGCAGCAGCTCGACCGGTGTGAACACGCCGTCCTCGTCGCCGCTCCCGATCGCCACGGACGCACCGCGCCCGTTCGTCCCGACGAACCCGCCGTCCGCAGTCCGCTCGACCCGCACCTCGGCCATGGCGTTCTCCTTGATCGTTCCAATATCCGTCCCATCCCAACACGAAGCGCCCCCGAGAAGTTCCCGGGGGCGCTCCAAGCAGACGAACCACGCCACTTCAACGCCCGGATCGACCACCCTGACCCGTGCGCCGGGCGGCCCTCGCCGTCCGGCGGCCGGGTGGCCAAGCCGTTCCGGTGGCCGGATGGGTCTCGCCGTCCAGCGGCCGGGCAGGCAGCAGGCCAGCCCGTTCCAGCGGCCGGGCGGGCCAGCCCGGGTTCAGCGGTCGGATCGGTCTCGCCGGTCCGGACGGGTGGGGCGGTTCTTAGACGTCGTAGTAGAGCTCGAACTCGTGGGGGTGGGGGCGGAGGCGGATGGGGTCGATCTCGAAGTCGTGCTTCATCGAGATGTAGGTCTCGATGAGGTCCGGGGTGAAGACGCCGCCTTCCAGGAGGTAGTCGTGGTCGGATTCCAGGGCGGACAGGACGGCCTCCAGCGAGCCCGGGACCTGCGGGATGGCGCGGGCCTCCTCCGGCGGGAGCTCGTAGAGGTCCTTGTCCACCGGCTCGGCCGGCTCGATCTTGTTCTTGATGCCGTCCAGGCCGGCCATCAGCATGGCGGAGAAGGCCAGGTACGGGTTGCAGGACGGGTCCGGGACGCGGAACTCGATGCGCTTGGCCTTCGGGTTCGAGCCGGTGATCGGCACGCGGATGCAGGCGGACCGGTTGCGCTGCGAGTAGACCAGGTTCACCGGGGCCTCGAAGCCCGGCACCAGGCGGTGGTAGGAGTTCACCGTCGGGTTGGTGAAGGCCAGCAGGGACGGCGCGTGCCGGAGCAGGCCGCCGATGTAGTAGCGGGCGTTGTCGGACAGGCCCGCGTAGCCGACCTCGTCGTAGAACAGCGGCGAGCCGTCCTTCCACAGCGACTGGTGGCAGTGCATGCCCGAGCCGTTGTCGCCGAAGATGGGCTTCGGCATGAAGGTCACCGTCTTGCCCGCGGCGCGCGCGACGTTCTTGACGATGTACTTGTAGAGCATCAGGTTGTCGGCGGTCTTCAGCAGCGTGTCGAAGCGGAAGTCGATCTCTGCCTGGCCCGCCGTGCCGACCTCGTGGTGCTGCATCTCGACGTGGATGCCGGACCGGAGCAGCTGCTCGACCATCTCCGACCGCAGGTCGGTGTAGTGGTCCATCGGCGGGACGGGGAAGTACCCGCCCTTGTACGGGGGCTTGGCGCCGAGGTTGCCCTCGGCCTCCTCGCGGCCGGTGTTCCACGCGCCCTCGACCGAGTCGAGGTAGTAGTAGCCCGCGTTCTGCTTGGTCTCGAACCGGACGTCGTCGAAGATGTAGAACTCGGCCTCGGGGCCGAAGTAGCACGTGTCGGCGAGGCCGGTGCCGCGCAGGTAGTCCTGCGCCTTCTTCGCGACGTTGCGCGGGTCGCGGCTGTACGGCTCGCCGGTGAGCGGGTCGTGCACGAAGAAGTTCAGGATGAGCGTCTTGTGCTGGCGGAACGGGTCGAGCACGGCCGTCCCCGGGTCGGGGAGCAGCAGCATGTCGGACTCGTGGATCTCCTGGAACCCGCGCACCGACGAGCCGTCGAACATCAGCCCCTCGGTGAAGACGCCCTCCCCGAAGCTCTCCACGGGGAAGGTGAAGTGCTGCATCTTGCCGGGCAGGTCCACGAACCGGCAGTCCACGAAGCGGACGCCCTCGTGGTCGATAAAGTCCAGGACCTCTTTGGCGCTGCTGAACATTCAGCCTCCTTCGGGGCGCTCTTGGCTTCCGCACCATCCCAGGGAGCCGTTACCCGTCCATGTCCCATGTGTTTCAGCTGTGTTAAGCGTCACTCGGTGATGTCGGTCACATCCGGTCAGAACGCCCGTGCCGACCCGCATCCGGACGGCTCCGGGGACCGGATAGCGTAGGGGCATGGCAAGCGGTAAGCAGCGGGAGGCCACCGGCACGCGGTGGACCCAGACGTGGCTCGGCGGCGCGGCGTCCGCCGGGGTCGACCTCGGCACCCCGGGGGCCCGGCTCGGGCTGCCCAAGGAGGGGCCCGGGGCCGTCGCGACCTACGGGCGCCGGATCGTCGCGCTGCTCGTCGACCTGCTCGTCGCCGCGCTCGTCGGCGCCCTTTTCGCCAAGGCGCTGCACTGGAGCCCCGCGACCCGCTCGATCGCCAACACCGGCGTGTTCGCCGCCATGGTCTGGCTCCTCACCGCCACCCTCGGCGTCACCATCGGCAAGCGCCTCTGCGGCCTGCGCGTCGTCCGGCTGGACGGCCGCCCGGTCGGCTTCCTGTGGGGCCTCGTCCGGACGTTCCTGCTCGTCCTGGTCGTCCCCGCCCTCATCTGGGACCGCGACTACCGCGGCCTCCACGACCGCGCCGCCAACACCGTCGTCGTCCGCGCCAAGTAGCCGCCCATCGTCCGCACCAACCGGTCGGACGGCGTGCGCGCCAACCGGTCGGACGGCGTGCGCGCCAACCGGTCGGACGGCGTGCGCACCGACCGGCGTGCGCGGCAACCGGTCGGACGGCGTGCGCACCGACCGGCGTGCGCGGCAACCGGTCGGACCGCGTGCACGGCAACCGGTCGGGCAGCGTGCGCGCTGAGTGGACGATCGTCACCCGCGCCGAGTGATCGGTCCTGCGTGCGCCGAGCGGGTGGGCGTCGTCCGCGGCAGTGGTCGGTCTCGTCTGCGGCGAGTGGTCCGGGCGGTGCGCACCAACCGGCATGCGAAAACGGGAGGGCTCCCCGAGTGGGGAGCCCTCCCGTTCGGTTGGTGCAGGGGCTCAGCGGGTTTTGGGCTTGGGGCCGCGGGGCATGCGGGCGCCCTTGGGCATGGGGCCCTTCGGCATCTGCATCGCGCGGGGGAGCGCGGACAGGCGGCTGTTGACGTCCGAGACCTGCGCCTTGGTCAGGTTGCGGGGGAGCTTCATCAGGTGCCGCTGGAGCTTGTCCACCGGGATCTGGCCCTCCTCGTCCCCGACCTGGATGTCATAGATCGGGACGGACGGGACGGCGCGCGAGATGCGCTTCTTCTCCGCGCCGAGCAGCGGCCCGACCCGGCTGCGCGGGCCCTCGGAGACGATCACGACGCCGGGGCGGCCGACCGCGCGGTGCACCATGTCCAGGTTGCGGTTGCCGGAGACGGCCTCGGTGACCGTCCAGCCGCCGCGGGTGTTCTTCAGCACCGCCGCGGCCGCGCCCGGCTGCCCGGCGATCACCGAGTACTGGGCGCGCTGCGCGAGCTGGCCGAACACGATCATGCCGACCGCGACCGCCGCGAGCACGCCCAGCGGGATGAAGAACCACAGGCTGCCGACGAACAGCCCGATGGCGACGACGACGACCAGGGTCCCGAGCGCGGCGGCGAACACGATCGGGAGGGCCTTGGGGTTCGCCTGGTGGAGCACCTGGGCGACCATGCGGATCTGCTTGAGGCGGCCCGGACGCTCCTGGGCCCCGTCCGTGGGCTTGTTCGACATGTCTCTAAGGATAGTGCTCGTGCTCAGCGCTCTCGCGCCTCGACGGCCTGCTTGTAGAGCCGTCCGGCCCGGTAGCTGGACCGGACGAGCGGGCCCGACATGACCCCGGCGAACCCGATCTCCTCGGCCTCGGCCGACAGCTCGACGAACTCCTCCGGCTTGACCCAGCGCTCGACCGGGTGGTGCCGCGGCGACGGGCGCAGGTACTGCGTGATCGTGATCAGCTCGCAACCCGCCTCGTGCAGGTCGCGCAGCGCTTCGGAGACCTCCTCGCGGGTCTCGCCCATGCCGAGGATGAGGTTGGACTTGGTGACCAGGCCGTCCTCGCGCGCCCGCGTGATCACTTCGAGCGACCGCTCGTACCGGAAGCCGGGCCGGATCCGCTTGAAGATCCGCGGGACGGTCTCGACATTGTGCGCCAGCACCTCGGGCCGCGAGGAGAACACCTCGGCGAGCTGGTCCGGGTCGGCGTTGAAGTCGGGGATCAGCAGCTCGACTCCGCAGCCGGGCACGGCCGCGTGGATCTGCCGGACGGTCTCGGCGTACAGCCAGGCCCCGCCGTCCTCCAGGTCGTCGCGGGCGACGCCGGTGACGGTCGCGTACCGCAGGCCCATCGTCGCGACGGACTCGGCGACCCGGCGCGGCTCGTCCCGGTCGAACTCGGCGGGCTTGCCGGTGTCGATCTGGCAGAAGTCGCAGCGCCGCGTGCACTGGTCGCCGCCGATGAGGAAGGTGGCCTCGCGGTCCTCCCAGCATTCGAAGATGTTGGGACAGCCCGCCTCCTGGCAGACCGTGTGCAGACCCTCGGATTTCACCAGCTGGGTCAGCTCGCGGTACTGCGGGCCCATCTTCAGCCGGGTCTTGATCCAGTCCGGCTTGCGCTCGATGGGGGTCTGGCTGTTCCGTACCTCGATGCGGAGGAGCTTGCGCCCCTCGGGTGTCGCCGTCGTCACCCCCACAGGGTACGTCCCGATCTCCAAGCCCCGCACCTCGCCCGTCCCGCCGGGGGTTGCGGGCGGGGCCGCGGCGGGTAGGAGGGGGGCGCGGCGGCGGACGGAAGGGGAGCCATGCTGATCAGCACGATGAACGACCTGCCGGGCTACGAGGTGACCGAGGTGCTCGGGGAGGTGTTCGGGCTGACCGTCCGCAGCCGGCACCTGGGGTCGCAGATCGGCGCGGGCCTGAAGTCGATGTTCGGCGGCGAGCTCAAGGGCATGACCAAGATGCTCGCGGAGAGCCGGATCGAGGCCCAGAACAGGCTCATCGAGGCCGCGCAGGAGCGCGGCGCGGACGCCGTCCTGGCGATGCGGTTCGACGCGAACGACCTCGGCGACCTCGGCCAGGAGATGGCCGCGTACGGCACCGCCGTCAAGGTGCGCAAGCTCACCTGACCCCCGCCGCCGAAACCGCCCGGTTTCCGCGCCGAAGCCCGCCCAGGGGTGCGCACCGAAGCCCGCCCGACGCCCGGTGCCGAGCCCGCCCGACGCCCGGTGCCGAAGCCTGCCCGATGCTCGGTGCCGAACCCGTCCGAGGCTGGGCGCCGAGGGGCGGCCGAGGTTCCGTGCCATAGCCCATTCGCGCTTCTGCCGAAGCGGATTCGCGCGTTTCCACCCTGTGTAGCCGTGGATCTCTTAAGGTGACAGCCTGTCGCCGCACGCAGTCGCAAGTGGAGAGTAGGGCCGTGGTGGGTCTCGCGTTGTCGTATCTGAGGGTGCCGCCCGTGCTGGAGGGGGAGACCGACCCCGCGCGGATGGCGGCCGCGTCGGTCGCCGGGGACGGCCCCGGCGACGGTCACGACGGCCGCGCCCTCGATCTCGGCGGCGACTGGCAGGTGCTGCACTGGCTGCTCACCGGGGACGCCTGGGACGGCCGCCAGCCCGAGGCGGACGTGGTCTGCGGCGGCCGCCTGCTCACCGAGGACGGCGCGGACGCGACCGGCGCCGATGTGATCTACCTCGCGCCCGAGCGGGTCAAGGCCGCCGCGGCGCACCTGGACGCGACGCCCTTCGCGTCCCTCGCCGAGCGCATGGACGCCGCTGCGATGATCGCCGCGGGCGTCCAGGACGCCGAGGTTCCGGACCCGGCGGCCCGCCTGCGCCCCGCCTACGCCCGCCTGACGGCGTTCTTCCGCGCGGCGGCGGGCGAGGGCCAAGCCGTCCTCAAGGTCCTCCGCCAACCCTGACACCGGAGCGCGCAGACCCGGCAACCCTGACACCGGAGCGCGCGGATCCGCCAACCCTGACGCCAAGCGAACCCTGGCAACAGGACGTGCGGACCCGGCTGCTCTGTCCGAATTCGCGCGTCCGGGGACGTCCAAGAGGCTGAACGGTGTCCGGGCGGGCATGCGGCCCGGCCCGGACGGGGGTTCAGACGGAGAGCTGGGCCGTGGTGCGGTGCAGGACCTCGGTGGCGCCCAGGAGCGTGCCGAGGTGGCGCTCGACCTGCGGGACGACCTCGGCGACCGTCACCGGGCGGCCGAGCTCGGCGCTGAGGCTGGTGGAGCCGGCGTCCCGGATCCCGCACGGGACGATCCGGTCGAACCACGACATGTCGCAGTCGCAGTTGAGCATGAAGCCGTGCATGGTGACGCCGCGCGAGACCCGGATGCCGATCGAGCCGATCTTGCGGTCCGGGGCGCCGGGCACCCAGAGGCCGCTGCGTCCCTCGACGGTGGTCGTCTCCAGGCCGAAGTCGGCGCAGACGTCCATCATCATGCGCTCCAGCAGCCGGACGTAGGCGACCACGTCCACCGGGTCGGGCAGCCGCAGGATCGGGTAGCCGGTCAGCTGGCCCGGACCGTGCCAGGTGATCTTGCCGCCGCGGTCCACCTCGACGACCGGCGCGCCGGGGTCGCCGAACGGGCGGTCCAGCGGCTCGGTGCGCTTGCCCGCCGTGTAGACCGGCCGGTGCTCCAGCAGGAGCACGGTGTCGCCGATCTCGCCGTCGGCGCGGCGCGCGTGGGTGCGGCGCTGGAGCTCCCAGCCCGCCTCGTAGTCCACCGCCGCGGTGCCGAACCCGGCGTGGACGACGGTCAGCGCGTCGATGTCGAAGCTCGGCAGCGACGGCGCGGGCCGTTCGCCCTCGGGAGCGGCCCCCCGCCCGGCCCCGCGCCCGGCGTCGGCGGGCGTCGCGCGGTCGGTCGCGGGGGCGGCCACCGAGATGACCTCGGGAGCGGCCGCCGGGGCGGCTTCGGGAGCGGCCGCCTGGGCGGTCACGGGAGCAGCGGCACGTACGTCAACATCGCTCACGCCGCCAGCCTATGTCGTTACTCGCGGGTCAGGAGCCGGGGCTCGATCCGGCTCTCCTTGACCCGGCCGGGGCCGTCCGCGTCGATCCGGTAGGCGCCCTTGCCGTCGGTGAACGTCACGGCCTGGACGAACTCGGTGCCGACGTAGTGCAGCGCGGTGTCCTCGTCCGCCGCGAAGCCGCCCGGCAGGACGCCCTCGCCGACGAGCTTCTGCAGCAGCGGGCGGCGCTGCGGCTCGCTGTCGTAGTGCACGCCGCAGGAGTAGGGCAGCAGCCCGAGGCCGCCCGCGAACGGCACGAGCTGCGGCCCGAACGAGTCGGTGTTGCCGCCCATGTGCCAGCACAGCGCCCCGGCGCTCTGCCCGGACAGCACCACGCCCTCGTGCCACGCCTCGCGCATGATCTCGTCCAGGCCGTGCAGCCGCCACAGCGCCATCAGGTTCGCGACGCTGCCGCCGCCGACGTAGACCAGGTCCTGGGAGAGCAGGTGCTCGCGCATGTTCGCGACGTTCGGCATCGGGAACAGCGCGAGGTGGCTGACCTCGGCGTCCAGCATGCCGAACGCGGCGTAGGAGCGCGCGACGACCTCCGGGCGGTCGCCCATGGCCGTCGCGAGGAAGCAGATCCGCGGCCGGTCCTGCCCGGTCAGGTCGCAGGCGTAGCGGAGCAGCGGGCTCGGCCTGACGCCGTCGCGGCCGTCCCGGATGTAGCTTCCGCCGCCGATCGCGAGGATGTGCGGCTGGCCGTCCGTGCTCATCTGCTCCCCCTCCTCATGGACGCGCTTCCCGGACGTCGTGGATCGCGTTCACCGATCACGGTACGGGTCGCTATGGCCGCGATCCCCGTTTTTGAAGATTCTTGGCAAGGCCGCGCCCAGTTCGGGGTCGGCGAACCGGAAACCGGCCTCCGCCAGCCGCCGCGGGACGACCCGTTGCCCCGGCAGGATCGCCTCCCGCGCGAACCCCGGCAGCGCCATGCGCAGGGCGAACGCCGGGACGGGCAGGGGAGTGGGCCGGTGCACCGCGCCGCCCAGCTCGCGGGTGAACTCGGCGTTCGTCACCGGGTTCGGGGCCGCCAGGTTCACCGGCCCGGACAGCTCGTGGTCGATCAGGAAGCGCAGCGCGGCGACCTCGTCCGCGAGGGTGATCCAGGACCAGTACTGGTGGCCGGATCCGAGCCGTCCGCCCAGGCCGAGCCGGTAGAGCGGCAGGAGTTTGGCGAGCAGGCCCCCGCCCGCGCCCAGGACGTTCGAGGTGCGCGCGAACGCCACTCGCGCGCCCGCGTGGGAGGCGGGCGCCGCCGCGTCCTCCCAGGCCTGGACGAGGTTGGCGAGGAAGCCCGTGCCGTTCGGCGCGTCCTCGTCCACCTCGCGGTCGCCCGTGTCGCCGTAGAAGCCGATCGCCGACCCCGACACCAGCACCGGGACGCCCGCGTCGGCGACCGCCTGCGCGATCGTCGAGGTGCCCTGGACGCGGCTCAGCAGCAGCGTCCGGCGGTAGCGCGGCGTCCAGGGCCGGTCGCCGATGCCCGCGCCCGCGAGGTGGACGACCGCGCCGACCCCGTCAAGATCGACAGGCCCGCCCGACGGCTCCCAGCGCCGCTCGTCCGGCCCGGACGGCTCGCGCCGCACCAGCCGGACCACCTCGTGCCCGTCGTCCGCCAGCGAGGCGGTGAGGGCCGAACCGATGAATCCCGAAGCTCCCGTGACCGCGACCTTCATAGAGCCCACCCTAGGTCCCGGCCCGTCCCGGCCCGGCGATAGCCTCCGGGACATGGCAAAGATCCCCACCGCGGCCGTGGCCGCCACCGGTCTCGTCGGCGGTTACGCCGCCGCCCGCTTCACCCGCCGCCGTCCGCTCGGCGGCGCCGTCCTGGCGGCCGCCGGGGCGTACTGCGCCCGCGAGTGGCGCAAGACCGCGGGCCCCAAGGGCACGGCCGCGCTGCTCACCGTCTACGTCGCGGGCTTCGGCGGCTCCCACCCGCTCGCGAAGAAGATCGGCGCCTGGCCGTCCGTCCTGAGCGTCGCGGCCCTGTCGGCAGGCACCGCCTACGTCCTCTCCGACCGCAAAAGCTGACCGCAGGGACGCGTGGCTGACGAAACGGCCGAGGTGGTCGACTCGCTCGATCTCCCAGCCCTGCGCGCCGAAGCGGTTCATCATCGCCTCGTCGACCGACGCGTCCGCCGACCACACCCAGCGTTCCGCGCCCGGTTCCGGCCCGGGCGCGCCCTCGGCCTCCGCGCTCTCGGCGAACTCGGCGGCGAAGCGCACCGCCGGGCCGAACTCGTCCTCCGGATCCGCGCCGGACTCGGCCACGTGGCCCGACAGCTCGGCGATCAGCAGCCCGATCCGGTCCTCGGCGACGCCGAGTCGCCGCAGCGCTTCTGCCGGCTCGTCGAAGTAGCGCTCGCTCATGCCTCGCCCCCGGTCAGCAGCCCCCGGACGGCCGCGTGGAACTCCAGCCAGGACGCGCCCTGCTCGTCCAGGGCCGTCCGCCCCGCGTCCGTGAGGCGGTAGTAGCGGCGTCCGGGGCCGCGCTCGGCTGCCCGGAACTCGGCCTGGACGAGTCCGGCCGCCTCCAGCCGGTTCAGGACCGGGTAGAGGGTGCCGCCCTTGATCTGCCCGAGGCCCGCCTGGTCCAGCGCCTTGGCGAGCTCGTAGCCGTAGCTCTCGCCGGGCCGCAGGCTCGCCAGGACGGCCAGGTCGAGCACCCCCTTGAGCCAGTTCGTGCGCGGGTCGGCCGCCATCAGCGGCGCCCGCCGCGAGAGGCCGCCGCGAGGACGGCCGCGACGGCCAGCACGACCGCGCCGACCCCAGCGATGACCCCGGAGGCCGTGGTGGACGCGTCGCCTCCGCCGGTGGACGCGCCGACCGCGTAGACGGCTCCGGAGACCGCGAGCGCGCCGAGGCCGGCCAGCGCGGCGCGGAAGGCGGCACGACGGGCCGAGTGGCGCTGCGGCGCGTCCGCCTTCCAAGTCGTCCGGTAGGCCACGACCGCGCCCAGCAGCACCCCGGTCCCCGAGACGGCCGCGGCGAGCGGCCCGTGGAACAGGACGACACCGAGGGCGGTCCACATGCCCGCGAGCGGCAGCAGCGCGATCGCGGCCTGCGGGCGGGGGCCGGCGGCGGACGGTCCGTTCAAGGTCGCTCCCTAGGTGGTGCTCGATGCCACCTAGACGATAAGGCCACCTAGTTAGGAATACAACCTAGGTAGGGACGGAGAAACGGTGAAACCCGCCGCCGCGGAACGCGGACGGCGGGTTTCGGCTGCCGAAGGGCTGCCCGGAGGCTGCCGGAGGGCTGTGCCTCCTGGCGTGCCCGGAGGCGGAGGTCAGAGGCCGAGCTCGGCCTCGAAGTTGCCCTCCTCCAGGCGGTGCTTGACGGTTCCCAGGAAGCGGGCCGCGTCCGCGCCGTCGATGAGGCGGTGGTCGTAGGTCAGCGCCAGGTAGGCGATGGACCGGACGGCGATGACCTCGCCCAGCTCCGGGTCGTCGATGACGGCCGGGCGCTTCACGACGGCGCCGGTGCCGAGCATGCCGACCTGCGGCTGGTTCAGGATCGGGGTGTCGAACAGCGCGCCGCGGCTGCCGGTGTTCGTCAGCGTGAAGGTGCCGCCGGACAGCTCGTCCGGGCTGACGCGGTTGGTCCGGGTGCGGTCGGCGAGGTCGGCGATCCGCTGCGCGAGGCCGCCGAGGTTCAGCTGGCCCGCGTTGTGGATGACCGGGACCATCAGGCCGCGCTCGGGCACGTCCACGGCGAAGCCGAGGTTCTCCACGTCGTGGTAGGTGACCTCGTCGCCGTTGATGACCGCGTTCAGCTTCGGGTGCTGCTTGAGCGCCTCGATCGCCGCGACCGCGAAGAACGGCATGAAGGACAGCTTCACGCCCTCGCGGGCCTCGAAGTCGGCCTTCGCCCGCTCGCGCAGCCGCGCGACCTTGGTGACGTCGACCTCGACGACCGTGGTGAGCTGCGCCGAGACCTGGAGCGACTCGACCATGCGGCGGGCGATGGTCTGCCGGATCCGGGACATCTTCTCGGTCTTGCCGCGCAGCGCGAGCTGCTCGGCGGGCGCGGCGAACGACACCGGGGCCGGGGGCGCCGGGCGGGCCTGGCCGGACGGCGCGGCGGCGGGCGCGGCCGGAGCCGGGGCGGCGGCGGCCTCGCGGGCGGCGCGGGCGGCCTCCAGGACGTCCTGCTTGCGGATCCGGCCACCGACGCCGGTGCCCTTCACCGCGTTCAGGTCGACGCCGTGCTCGGCGGCGAGCTTGCGCACCAGCGGCGTGACGTACGGGCCCTCGCCGGTGCCCTGGCCGTCCTGGGACGGGGCGGGCGCGGACGGCGCGGACGGCGCGGACGGCGCCTGCGCGGCCGGGGCGGGCTCGGGCGCGGACGGCGCGGGAGCCGGAGCCGGAGCGGCGGGCTGCTGCGGCGCGGGCGGCGGCCAGGACGACGGCGGCGGGCCCTGCGGGGCCTGCGCCTGCGGCTGGGACTGCGGCTGCGCCGGGGTGGCCGGCTCCTCGGCCTTCGGCTCCGGCTCGGGCGCGGCCTTGGCCTCGGGCTCCGGCGCGGGCTTGGCCGCCGGGGCGTCGCCCTCGTCGCCGATGACGGCGAGCTCGGCGCCGACCTCGACGGTCTCGTCCTCGGCGACGGTGATGCTGGTCAGGATGCCGGACGCGGGAGAGGGGATCTCGGTGTCGACCTTGTCGGTCGAGACTTCGAGAAGCGGCTCGTCGGTCTCGACGCGCTCGCCCTCCTTCTTCAGCCAGCGGGTGACGGTGCCCTCGGTGACGCTCTCGCCGAGCTGGGGCATGGTGACGGAGACCGGCATGGCTCTCAGATACTCCTTCGAGATCTCAAATTCCCGGCGCGGCGGTTCAGCCGTGCACGTGCAGTGGCTTGCCGGCGAGCATCAGGTGCGCCTCGCCGACCGCCTCGGACTGGGTCGGATGCGGATGGATGAGCTGGGCGACCTCGCTCGGCAGGGCCTCCCAGTTGTAGATCAGCTGACCCTCGGTGACCAGCTCGCCGACCCGCGCGCCGACCATGGACAGGCCCAGCACGCGGCCGCCGCGCTCGGCGATCACCCGCACCTCGCCCTGCGTTCCGAGGATCTTGCTCTTGGGGTTGCCGGCCAGGTCGTAGACCGCGGTGTCGATCTCGTACCCGCGCTCGGCGGCGACCTTCGAGGTGATGCCGACGGAGGCCACCTCGGGGTCGGAGTAGGTGATCCGGGGGACGCCCTCGTAGTCGATCGGCGCCGGGTCGAGCCCGCCCAGCCGCTCGGCGACCAGGATGCCCTCGGCGAAGCCGACGTGCGCGAGCTGCGGGGTGTCGACCAGGTCGCCGACGGCGGAGACGGTCGGGACGGCGGTGCGGCACAGCTCGTCCACCTTGACGAAGCCGCGCTCCAGCGCGATCCCGGCCTCCTCGAACCCGAGCCCGGACGAGACCGGACCGCGGCCGACCGCGACGAGCAGCAGCTCCGCGTCGAGGGTCTTGCCGTTCTCCAGCGTGACCGAGACACCGGCGTCGGTGGTCTTGACGCCCTGGAACCGGACGCCCAGCTCGTACTTGATGCCGCGCTTGCGGAAGGCGCGCTCCAACCGCTTGGAGCTGCTCTCCTCCTCCAGCGGCAGCAGGTGGGGGAGCGCCTCCACGATCGTGACCTCGGCGCCGAACGAGCGCCACACGCTCGCGAACTCGACGCCGATGACGCCGCCGCCGAGGATCACCACGGACAACGGGACGCGGCCCAGCGTGAGCGCGTGGTCGCTGAAGATGACCTTGTCGCCGTCCACGTCCAGGCCGGGCAGGGTGCGCGGGACGGACCCGGTGGCGAGCACGATGTGCCGCCCCTCCAGCGTCCGGGTGGAGCCGTCGGCGGCGCGGACCTCGACCGACGTCGGGGACGCGAGCCGCCCGTCGCCCTCGACGACCTCGATGCCGCGCGACCTGATCAGCCCGGACAGGCCCTTGACGGTGCCGGTGACGATCTTGTCCTTGTAGGCCTGGACGCCGTCGATGTCGATGCCGTCGAAGGTGGCCTTGATGCCGAACGTCGCCGCCTCGCGCGTCTGGTCGGCGACCTCCGCCGCGTGCAGCAGCGCCTTGGTGGGGATGCAGCCGCGGTTCAGGCAGGTGCCGCCGAGCTTGTCGCGCTCGACCAGCGCCACGCGCATGCCGAGCTCGGACGCGCGCAGCGCGCAGGCGTACCCGCCGCTCCCGCCGCCCAGGACCACGATGTCGAAGGGGCCGCTGTCAGCCAATGTCGCTCCCTTTCCGCCTTCCGCGCCTACGGCAGGTGTGCCCGGCGCCCTCGCGGACGCGGCTGGTGCGCCGCCCGCGATCACCCGGCGGCGGGACGGGGTGACGGCCCGCCGTCAGGGAAAACCTATTCCCTTGTACGCCGGGCGGGACCGCTCGGGGTCCCGCCCGGCGGAAAAAACGTCAGAGCTCGCCGGCCGCCAGCGCCTCGGCGACCGCGACCAGCGTGCGCACGGCGGCGCCGGTGCCGGCCTTCGGCGTGTAGCCGTACGGCTCGCCCTTGTTGTAGGACGGGCCGGCGATGTCGAGGTGCGCCCAGCGGACGCCGTCCGGCACGAACTCCTTCAGGAACACGCCCGCGACGAGCATGCCGCCCCAGCGCTCGCCGCTGATGTTGGCGATGTCGGCGACGGCCGAGTCCAGGCCCTTGCGCAGCTCCTCCGGCAGCGGCATGCCCCAGGACGGCTCGCCCGCGGCGACGGCCGCCGCGACGACCTTCTCGCGGACGTCGTCGTCGTTGGCCATCACGCCGGTGGTGCGGGTGCCGAGCGCGACCAGCTGGGCGCCGGTCAGCGTGGCGACGTCGATGAGCAGGTCCGGAGCGTCCTCACCGGAGCGGACGATCGCGTCGGCCATGACCAGCCGGCCCTCGGCGTCGGTGTTCAGCACCTCGACGGTCTTGCCGCCGTAGACGCGCAGCACGTCGGACGGGCGCTGGGCGGTGCCGGACGGCATGTTCTCGGCGAGCGCCAGGTAGCCGACGACGTTCACGGCGGGCTTCAGCGCGGCGATCGCGGCGAGCGCGCCGAGCACGGCACCGGCGCCGCCCATGTCGGACTTCATCCAGTCCATGCCCTCGGCGGGCTTCAGCGAGAGGCCGCCCGAGTCGAACGTGATGCCCTTGCCCACGAGCGCGAGCGTCTTGGCCGCCTCGGGGTGGGTGTAGGAGAGGCGGACCAGCCGCGGCGGGTTCGCCGAGCCCTGGCCGACGCCGACGATGCCGCCGTAGCCGCCGTCCACCAGCTCCTTCTCGTCCAGCACCTCGATGGCGAGGCCGCCGTCGGCGGCGACCTTGGTGGCCACCTCGGCGAAGTCCTCGGGGGACAGGTCGGACGGCGGGGTGTTCACCAGGTCGCGGACCAGGGTGATCGCGGACGAGAGCGTCTCGGCGCGGCGCACCGCGGCCTCGTCGCCGGCGCCGACGAGCACGATCTCCTCGACCGGGCCGGGCTTCTCGGAGGTGCGGTAGGCGGCGAAGCCGTAGTTGCCGAGCAGCGCGCCCAGCGCGACGGCCTCCAGGTCCGCGGCGGACGCGGCGGGCAGCGCCACCGCGACCTTGGTCTTGCCCGCGAGCGCGCGCAGCGCGGCGCCGGCGGCGCGGCGCAGGCCCTCGGCGTCCAGGTCGGCGGCGTCGCCGAGGCCGACCGCGACGATCAGGGCGGCGGGCAGGGCGCCCAGCGTGGGCAGCTTGACGACCTCGCCGGCCTTGCCGGTGGCGCCCAGCGCCGTCAGGGAACCGGCCAGCCGGCCGGAGAGGGCGGCGTCGATGTCGTCGGCCCCGGCGGGACGGACGCCGTCCTCGGCCGGGTGGACGCCGACGACGATCGCGTCGGCGTCGAGGGCGGTCAGGACTGCGCTGTCAAGACTGATGGTCGTCACGTCCTCCGATGTTAGTCCTACGAGTGACCGGTTTCGCCCTTATCGATCAAGCTCGGGCCGGGCGCCGCCCTCAGCGGACGGCCTGCGCGAGCAGGGCGGCCGCCGTCGCGGCCTCCACGAGCGCGCCCAGCACGTCCCCGGTGACCCCGCCGAGCCGCCGGACGGCGTGACGCAGCGTCGCGAGCGCCGTCCCGAGCGCCACCACGACCGCCGCGCCCGCCCGCGCGAGCCCGCCGGGCCCGTCGGTCGCGAAACCGAACGCGGCGGCGGCCACCAGGACCGCCACCGACACGACCGCGACCGCTCTGACCGGCACGGATCCGGCGACGAGCGCCCCCAACCCGCCCGGACGCGCCGACGGGACCCCGGCCCGGCACGCCCACGGCAGCGCGAGCCGCCCGGCCACCGCCGCCACCAGCACGGACACGGCCGGCGCCGGGGCCGACGCCAGCGCCGCCACCTGGATCAGGAGCGTTAGCACCAGCGTCGCCACGCCGAACGGCCCGATGTCCGACTTCTTCATGATGTCCAGCGCGCCCTCGGCGGGCTTGCGGCTGCCGAGCCCGTCCGCGAGGTCGGCCAGGCCGTCCAGGTGCAGCGCCCGCGTCAGCGCCGCGCCGACCGCGACCGCCAGCGCCGCGCCCAGCAGCCGGCTGAACCCGAGCCACCCCGCGACCAGCAGGACGACCGAGCCTGCGCCCCCGACTATGAGCCCCACCGCCGGCGCGAGGACCATCGCCCGCCGCGCCGCCTCCCGGTCGACCCGCTCGGCCCGCACCGGCACGACGCTGAGCAGCGTCACGCCCAGCCGGGCCCCGGCCTCCCAATCCCGCAGGCTCACGGGAGGTCCAGGACGCGGCCGGCGACGACCAGGGCGACGTCCTCCGACTCGGCGGCGAGGCGCTGGTTCAGGGTGCCGAGGACGTCGCGGAAGGCCCGTCCCACCCGTGTCGTCGGCACCAGCGACATCCCGACCTCGTCGCTGACCGCGACCACGCGGGCGGACGTCGACCGCCACGCCTCGACAAGCTCGTCCAAGCGGCCCTGGACGCGCGACGGGTCGTCCCAGGCGTCCGCCTGCTCCATGGCCGCCGCGACCCACGAGCCGATGCCGTCCACCAGGACGGAGCCCGAGGCGGAGCCGAGCGCCTCCGCCAGATCGGTCGTCTCCAGCGTTTGCCACCAGGCCGGGCGCCGTTCCCTGTGGGCGTCGATCCGGGCCGTCCACTCGGCGTCGGACGGGTCGCCGACACCGGTCGCCACGTACGTCACGTACGGCTGGGCGACCAGACGCATCTCGGCCTCGGCCGACTTGCCCGACCGCGACCCGCCGAGGACCAGCGACCGGTGCGGCCCGTCGAACGGCTCCGTCCAGTACCGCAGCCGCCGCTCAAGCTCGGCGGGCGAACCCACCCGGTGATCCACGTGGACGGCCCGCACGTCGGTCTCGTCCGACACGGCGCCCTCGCGCCGCAGCCGTCCCAGGTGCTCGGGCGCGCCGACCAGGTCCAGCAGCACCGCGTCGTACACGACCCCGCCCGCGGGCTCCGGCCGCTGCCCGACACCCGCCGCGACCAGCACGCGGTGCCCGAACGGCACGTGGACGTCCCATCCGCCCGGCACGTCCAGCCGGGGGCAGTCCTCCAGGGGCACCCCGTTGATCAGCACCACGGTCGGCTCCAGCGACACCCCCGCGGCCCGGGCCCGGGCGCACGACGCGCACCGGCACCCCGCCGCGGGCCATCCCGCGGGGCCGCCGCTCCCCATGACTTCGATCTCCATCCCACCCCGACCCTATTGGCCGCCTCTCACCGGCGTCGCCCGAGTCCGACGGGTTACCCTCACGGCTACGGGGCTGGTCGATGCGGCGGAAGGGCAGTGGCGATGACGTGGAGCTGGCGACTGGAGAAGGACGACGGCCGGGAGGCCGGGACGTCCGGGCAGAGCGAGGAGGAGACGTTCGGGACGCAGGCCGCCGCCGAGACGTGGCTCGGCGAGCACTGGCGCGAGCTGCGCGAGAGCGGCGTCGGCCAGGTCGTCCTCCTGGACGGCGAGAACACCGTCTACAAGATGAGCCTGCTCGACCCCGAGTGACCCCCGGGCCGGCCCTGCGCCCCGAACCGCAGGGCCGTCCCCGCCTACGGCGCGCGCGCCCGCTCCGACCCCGGCTTCGCGCGCGAGGCCGCGTTACGGGCGTGAGGCGGCGCTACGGGCGTGAGGCGGGGCTCACGGTGCGGGAGGGGTCGCGTTCCACGACGGGGGCGATGATCTCGTCGATGCGCGCGAGGACGTCCGGTTCGAGCTTCACCCCCGCCGCCTTCACGTTGTCGCGGACCTGCTCGGGACGCGACGCGCCGACGATGGCGGCCGAGACGTTCGGGTTCTGGAGCGTCCAGGCGATGGCGAGCTGCGCCATGGACAGGCCCAGTTCGTCCGCGATCGGGCGGAGCTCCTGGACGCGGCGCAGCACCTCGTCGTCCAGGTAGCGGGCGATCATGTTCGCGCCGCCCTTCTCGTCGGTGGCGCGCGAGCCCGCCGGGGCGGCCTGGCCGGGCAGGTACTTGCCGGTCAGCGCGCCCTGCGCGATCGGCGACCAGACGATCTGGCCGATCCCCTCGCGCTCGCACAGCGGGACGACCTCGGACTCGATGACCCGCCACAGCATGTTGTACTGCGGCTGGCTCGACACGATCCGGTCGAGGCCCATCTCGTCCGCGATCTTGAGCGCGCGCTCGATCTCCTCCGCGCGCCACTCCGAGACGCCGATGTACAGCACCTTGCCCTGCCGGACGAGGTCGTCGAACGCGCGGAGGGTCTCCTCCAGCGGCGTCTCGTAGTCGAACCGGTGGGCCTGGTAGAGGTCCACGTAGTCGGTCTGGAGCCGCTTGAGCGAGCCGTGGATCGACTCGAAGATGTGCTTGCGCGACAGGCCCCGGTCGTTCTGCCCGGGGCCTGTCGGCCAGTACACCTTCGTGAAGATCTCCAGGCCCTCGCGCCGCTGCCCCTTGAGGGCGCGGCCCAGCACGTCCTCCGCCCGCGTCCCGGCGTAGACGTCGGCGGTGTCGAACGTGGTGACGCCCTCGTCGAGGGCCGCCGCGACGCAGGCGCGCGCGGCGTCCTCCTCGACCTGGGAGCCGTGGGTGAGCCAGTTGCCGTAGGCGATCTCGCTGATCTTCAGGCCGCTGCGGCCGAGCCGTCGGAATTCCATGATCCCGACTTTAGGGGCCCGGACGGACGGCCCGGGGACTCCAGGGGCCCGGGGACTCCCGGGACTCCAGGGGCCCCGGGGCGGCTCAGGGCTTCCAGTCCTTCTGGCCGATGCGGACCTGCGGGGCCGGGACGCGGAGCCGGCGGATCTGCATGGCGCGCATGGCGGCGTAGAGCCCGAGGCCCTTGCGGTCCTCGTCCGGGTGGTGCTCGGCGGCGAGCTTGTTCACCCCGCGGGCGAGCAGCAGGCCCTCGACGAACACCACGAGCAGCAGCACCGGCGGCGCGAACAGCATCGCCAGCCGGACGGCCGGGATCGGCATGAAGTTCAGCACGACCAGCGCCAGCAGCAGGTACATCAGGTACGAGCCGACCGTGCGGCGCGAGTCGACGTAGTCGCGGGCCATCCGCCGGACGGGGCCCTTGTCGCGCTTGAGGAGGTACCGCTCGTCGCCCTTGGCCATGCCGTCGCGGGCCTTGGCGCGGTCGGTCGCCTGCTTGTCGCGCAGCCGCTTGTACGCCTCCTTGCGGTTCTGCGGCGCGGTGATGGGCTGGCGCCGCCGCTTCTCGGCGTCCTTGCGCTTGGGCGTAGGACGGCCCTTGCCCCCCGGCTTGGCCACAACTTCCGGAGGAGCCTCGGGGGCTTCTGAAGTACGACGTCGGAACACGTGGTTCACCCTACCGGCTGCGAACATCGTGGCTGCCTCGCGCGTTAACGCGTAGGGTGATAAGAACCCCAGCAGTGGTCATTGGGCCCAGCATTGACTGGGCCAGCCAGCAGGAAGGGACCGGCGCCGCGCGATGAGCGTGATGAAGCGAATGTCGATGATCTTCAAGTCCAAGGCGAACAAAGCCCTGGACAGGATGGAAGATCCTCGGGAGACCCTGGACTACTCCTACCAGCGCCAGCTGGAGATGCTGCAGAAGGTCCGGCGGGGCGTGGCGGACGTCGCGACCTCGCGCAAGCGCCTGGAGCTCCAGATCAACCAGCTGGAGCAGCAGCAGAGCAAGCTGACCGACCAGGGCCGCAAGGCCCTCCAGGTCGGCCGCGAGGACCTGGCCCGCGAGGCGCTCACCCGGCGCTCCGGCCTGGACTCCCAGCTGAACGACCTGCGCGCGCAGTACCAGCAGCTCCAGGGCGAGGAGGAGAAGCTCACCCTCGCCTCGCAGCGGCTGCAGGCCAAGGTCGACTCGTTCCGCACCCGCAAGGAGACCATCAAGGCCACCTACACGGCGGCCGAGGCGCAGACCAAGATCAACGAGGCGTTCTCCGGCATCTCCGAGGAGATGGGCGACGTCGGCCTCGCGATCCAGCGCGCCGAGGAGAAGACCGAGAACATGAAGGCCCGCGCCGGGGCGATCGACGAGCTCCTGGCGTCCGGCGCCCTGGAGGACTTCTCCGGCCCGCGCGACGACATCCAGGCCGAGCTCGACCGGATGGGCTCCGGCCCCGGTGTCGACGCCGAGCTGGAGGCGCTGAAGGCCGAGCTGGGCCAGGGCACGCCGCAGAAGGAGCTGAACCCCGGCAACCAGCAGCAGGGCGCCCCGGCCCCGCAGCAGCACCAGCAGGGCCAGCCGCAGGGCGGGTTCCCGCAGCAGCCGGGAGGCCACCAGTGATCGTCCGGATCATGGGCGAGGGCCAGCTCGACGTCGCCGACGCCGACCTGGCCGTGCTGAACACGCTCGACGACGCCCTGGAGGCGGCGATCGAGTCGGGGGACGAGGACACCTTCCGCCAGGCGCTGCACAGCCTGCTGGAGAGCGTCCGCAAGGTCGGCAAGACGCTGCCCGAGGACAGCCTGGAGCCGTCGGAGCTGATCCTGCCTCCGGCCGACGCCAGCATCGACGAGGTGAGCGCCATGCTCGGCGACGAGGGGCTCATCCCCGACTAGGGCGGCGTCCCGGTCCCGGCACGAATGCCGGGGCCAGGACGTTGTACCGATGAGTACGACTGGGGACGGGAGAGAAGAGATGGCCCGCACGCGTTACGCCTCCGACCGGGGTCTGACGTCGCGCATGCTCGTGACGATGTTCCTGCTGGGGCTGGTCTACGTCGCGTTCGTGACGGCGTTCTTCGTGATCTCCCCGAAGCTCGGCGCGATCGGCCTCGCCGTCGCGCTGGTCTTCCTGTTCGTGCAGTACTTCTTCTCCGACAAGATCACCAAGTTCGCGATGCACGCCCGCGAGGTCTCCCCCGAGGAGGCCCCGGAGCTGCACGGGGTGGTCGACCGGATCTGCGCCATGTCGGACGCGCCCAAGCCGCGGGTCGCGATCGCCGACACCGACGTGCCGAACGCCTTCGCGACCGGACGCAACCAGAAGAACTCGGTCGTCTGCGTCACCACCGGGCTGCTGCGCCGGCTCGACCCGGTGGAGCTCGAAGGCGTCCTCGCGCACGAGATGGCGCACGTCGCGCACCGGGACGTCGCGGTCATGACGATCGCGTCGTTCCTCGGCATCTGCGCCGGGCTGCTGACCCGGATCGGGCTGGAGTTCGGCCTGTGGGGCGGCTTCAACCGGCGCAACAACGACAACAACATGGCGCTGATGGTGATGGCGGTCGTGGCGGTCAGCGCCGTCGCGTACGCGATCAGCTTCCTGCTCACCCGCGCCCTGTCGCGGTACCGCGAGCTGTCGGCCGACCGCGCCGCCGCGCTGCTGACCGGCCGGCCGTCCGCGCTGGCCAGCGCCCTCACCAAGGTCACCGGCGAGATCGCGCGGATCCCGACCAACGACCTGCGCGCCGCCCAGCCGTTCAACGCCTTCTTCTTCACCCCGGCGTTCGGCAAGGGCTTCAGCGTCTCGCAGCTGTTCTCCACGCACCCGACGCTGGAGAAGCGGCTCGACCAGCTCAACAAGATCTCCGGTGAGCTCAGCAGGGGAGTGTGATGGGGTTCCTGGACGCCCTGCTCGGCCGGTCCAAGCCGGTCAAGCCGGACCTGGACGCGCTGTTCGGCCTCACCACCGCGGCCGTCACGCTGGAGGCCGCCGCCGGGTTCACCCCGACCGGCCTCGGCTCGGTCTGCTTCCGCGCCGCCGAGGGCGGCGCGTTCGCCCAGCTCCAGAAGGACGCCGTGGAGCTGCTGAACTCGGGCGACACGCCGAAGGTCGAGGTCAGCCAGGATTCCTACGGCTACACCTGGCTGCTGTCGCGGCACGACCCGGACGACGTCGCCGGCCTGGTCACCGACCTGCACGCGGTGAACGCCACGCTGGAGGCGGGCGGCTTCGGCCCGCACCTGCTGTGCTCCCTGGTCGGCTTCAAGGGCCCGGACGGGCAGCGCCTCGCGCTGGTCTACCTGTACAAGCGCGGCACGTTCTACCCGTTCGCGCCGCTGCCCGGCGACCGCCGCGACAACGCCCTGGAGATCCAGGCGCGCGGCTCGGTGGGCGCCGACCTGAAGTTCGAGGACGACCTGGGCCGCTGGTTCCCGGTCTGGGGCGCCCCCGGCCTCTGAACCCGCCTGACCCGCTTGATCCCCGCCTGACCTGCCTGACCCCGCCTGAACCCGTCTGATCCGATCCGCCGGCCCGGAGGACGCCTCATGTGGACGCACGAGCGGTACTGCGACGAGACCGAGCGGGAGGTCGCCGCGTTCGCGGCGGGGCTGGAGGAGGCCGAGCTGGGCGCGCCCGTGCCGTCCTGCCCGGGCTGGACGGTCCGGGACCTGCTGCGGCACCTCTCCACCACGCACCGCTGGGCCGAGGGCCTGGTCCGCACGGCGGCGGCGCGTCCGCGCAGCCCCCGGCACTTCGCGGGGGAGCCACCCCAGGCGGACGGCGAGCAGCACGCGTGGTTCACCGAGGGCGGCGCGGCGCTGATCGAGACGCTCCGCAACGCCGACCCGGACGCGGAGATGTGGTCCTGGGGCGGCGACCAGCATGCCCGGTTCTGGTCGCGCCGCATGCTGTACGAGACGATCGTCCACCGCGCCGACCTGGACATCACGCTCGGCCGCGACGTCGCGCTGGACGCCGAGACCGCCGCCGACGGCATGGACGAGATGCTCGTCAACCTCCCGTACGCGGCGCCGTTCGCGCCCAACGTGGAGAACCTGCGCGGCGACGGCGAGACGCTCGCGTTCACCGCCGCCGACACCGGCGACCGCTGGACGGTCGAGCTGGACAAGGACCGCTTCGGCTGGCGCCGGTCCAGCGCCGCCGACGACGTCCACGCGGACGCCGCCGTCCGGGCGCCCGCGTCCGACCTGTACCTGTTCCTCTGGGGCCGCCGCAAGATCGACGACCCCGCCGTGGCCGTGGCCGGCGACCACGGCCTGCTCGTCCGCTGGGTCGAGAACTCCGCCCTCTGACCGCCCGCCCGAGGACCCCCGGCTCCGGACCGTCCGCCCGAGGCTCCGGCCCCGGACCGTCCGGCCCGGGGGCGGGCGACCGGCCAGAGGGCCGGTCGGCTAGGGGAGGGCGAGCATCTGGTCGAGGGCGGCGCGGGCGTAGTGCGCGGTCTCCGCGTCCACCTCGATCCGGTTGACGACCTCGCCGCGCACCAGGGACTCCAGCGACCAGACCAGGTGCGGCAGGTCGATCCGGTTCATGGTCGAGCAGAAGCAGACCGTCTTGTCGAGGAACATCACGTTCTTGTCCGGATGCGCGTTCGCCAGCCGCCGGACGAGGTTCAGCTCGGTCCCGACCGCCCAGGACGACCCGGACGGGGCGTTCTCGATCGTCTTGATGATGTACTCGGTCGAGCCGATCTGGTCGGCGTTGGTGACGACCTCGTGCTTGCACTCGGGGTGGACGAGCACGTTCACGCCGGGGACGCGCCGCCGGACGTCCTCCACCGAGTCCAGGCTGAACCGGCCGTGCACCGAGCAGTGCCCGCGCCACAGGATCATCCGGGCGTCGCGGAGCTGCTGCCCGCTCAGCCCGCCCTCGGGCCGGTGCGGGCTGTAGACGACGCAGTCGTCCAGCGAGAGGCCCATCTCCAGGACGGCGGTGTTGCGGCCGAGGTGCTGGTCGGGCAGGAACAGCACCTTCGAGCCCTTGGCGTAGGCCCAGTCCAGCGCGCGCTTGGCGTTGGACGAGGTGCAGACCACGCCGCCGTGCCGTCCCACGAACGCCTTGATGTCGGCGGAGGAGTTCATGTAGGTCACCGGGACGACGTCATCGGCGATCCCGGCGTCCTCCAGCACCTCCCAGCACTCCTCGACCTGGTCGAAGGTGGCCATGTCGGCCATGGAGCAGCCCGCCGCCAGGTCCGGCAGGATCACCTGCTGGTGGGCCGCGGTGAGGATGTCGGCGGACTCGGCCATGAAGTGCACGCCGCAGAACACGATGTGGGGCGCCTCGGGGCGGGCGGCCGCCTGCTGGGCGAGCTTGAACGAGTCGCCGGTGACGTCCGCGAACTCGATCACCTCGTCCCGCTGGTAGTGGTGGCCGAGCACGAAGACGCCGTCGCCCAGCGCGGCCTTGGCGGCGCGGGCGCGCTCCACCAGCTCCGGGTCGGACGCGGGCGGCAGCTCGCCGGGACAGTCCACACCGCGCTCGCTGGACGGGTCGGAACCGGTGCCGAGCAGCAGCAATGGAAGATCGCGTACTGGGGTGGTCACGGGGATGCTCCCTCCTGCGACGGAGCCTTATCGTCGCTCTGACGACTAATCCTCGCACATCCGCGGCCCGGCGGACCCGGGGTGTGAGCGAGGTCTCCCCGGGAATGACCTGCCGGGCAAGGAATGGGCATGAGCCGAGGTACGTTGTCCTACGAACAGGAGACTGCGGAAACGCCGGGAGCGGATCCGCCGGCCGTCCTTCAGGACAGGTGAAGACAACGTCGCCACGGCGGCGCAGTGAGACCCGGGAGCTGACCACATGACGGTTTCAGGCGAGACCACGCAGGAGACCACGCAGCAGGGCGTGGTGCTGACCGACGCCGCCGCCGAGAAGGCGAAGGGCCTGCTGGAGCAGGAGGGCCGCGACGACCTCGCGCTGCGTGTCGCCGTGCAGCCGGGCGGCTGCTCGGGCCTGATCTACCAGCTGTTCTTCGACGAGCGCGAGATGGACGGCGACCAGGTCCAGGACTTCGACGGCCTCTCGGTCCGCGTGGACCGGATGAGCGCCCCGTACCTGGGCGGCGCCACCATCGACTTCGTCGACACCATCGAGAAGCAGGGCTTCACGATCGACAACCCCAACGCCTCGGGCTCCTGCGCCTGCGGCGACTCGTTCAACTAGGACGATCCGGAGAGGGCCGGTACGGGCGGTGAGCCCGCACCGGCCCTTTTCGCGTGCCCGGATGTCCCGAGACGGACGTGCCGCGCCGGTTGCGCGCGCGGCCGTCCCGGGAAGTAGCCTCTTGGGGTTCCTACAGCCGGTGACAAGCCGGACGCCACACCACGAGGAGAGCGACGCCGTGCGCATCGCCGTAACTGGCTCCATCGCGACCGACCATCTGATGACCTTCCCGGGCCGCTTCACCGACCAGCTGATGCCCGACCAGCTCGACAGCGTGTCGCTCTCGTTCCTGGTGGACGAGCTGGAGATCCGCCGCGGCGGCGTCGCCGCGAACATCTGCTTCGGCATGGGCAGCCTCGGCCTGACGTCCTACCTGGTCGGCTCGGTGGGCGACGACTTCGCCGACTACCGCTCGTGGCTGGAGCGGCACGGCGTCGACTGCGCCTCGGTGCACATCTCCGAGCTGCACCACACCGCGCGGTTCCTGTGCACCACCGACCAGGACCAGAACCAGATCGCCAGCTTCTACACCGGCGCCATGAGCGAGGCCCGCGTGATCGAGCTGCAGCCGGTCGCCGACCGCGTCGGCGGGCTGGACCTCGTCCTGGTCAGCCCGAACGACCCGGAGGCCATGCTCCGGCACAGCGACGAGTGCCGCACCCGCGGCATCCCCTTCGCCGCCGACCCGTCCCAGCAGCTCGCCCGGATGGACGGCGCGGACGTCCGCCGCCTCCTCGACGGCGCCGCGTACCTGTTCACCAACGAGTACGAGAAGGCCCTCTGCGAGGAGAAGACCGGCTGGTCCGACGCCGAGATCCTGGCCCGCGTCGGCGTCCGCATCACCACCCTCGGCGCCAAGGGCACCGTCATCGACCGCAAGGGCGAGGAGGGCCTGCACGTCCCCGGCGTCGCCGTGGACAAGGTCGTCGACCCCACCGGCGGCGGCGACGCGTTCCGCGCCGGCTTCCTCACCGCCACCGCCTGGGGCCTCCCGCTGGAGCGCGCCGCCCAGGTCGGCAACCTCGTCGCCGCGCACGCCCTGGAGGTCCCCGGCGGGCAGGAGTACACCATCGCCAAGGACCGCTTCCTCACCCGCCTCACCACCGCCTACGGCGAAGCCGCCACCGCCGACGTAACCCCCCACCTCACCTAACCCCAACCCCCGCCCAGGGCAACGCGTGAGGTGCTTGGTTACGCGCTGCGCCGCGGCCCCCTGGGCCGCGGCGCAGCGCTTTGTAGTGGGGGCCGCTTTTAGTAGGAGCGGCGGATGTGGAAGCCCCAGCCGCCTGCGGGGAGGGTTTCCTCCCAGACGAACTCTTGGGACTTCATGCGGCACCAGGCGGGGACGTCGGTGTGGGCGGCGGGGTCGTCGGCGAGGACGGCGACGATCTGGCCGACGGGGATCTCGCGGATGCGCTCGGCCAGCATGATGATCGGGATGGGGCACTTGCGGCCCAGCGCGTCGATGACCAGCAGCGGGGGAGCGGCTCCGGGCGGGGCGGCCGGGGGCGGCGGGGCGTCCTGCGGGGGCGCGTCGTCCTTGCGCGAACGACCTCGGAACCTCATGGGAGCGGCCGCCTTCCCGTCCTCGCGGTGAACTTCGGTGTCATGCGCCGGTCACCCCGGCGGCGGCGCGCAGCCGCGCCACGGCGTCCGGCAGGACGGCGAGGAACCGCGCCACCGCGGACGGCTCCGCGTCCCGCGGCAGCGATACCCGCACGTTCCCGTGGGTAATCACGCCCATCGCCTCCAGCACATGGCTCGGACGCAGCGTATCGGCCGTGCAGGAGCTGCCGGACGAGACCGCGAAACCCAGCCTGTCCAGTTCGGTCAGCAGCGCCTCGCCCTCCACGTAGAGGCACGAGAAGGTGACCAGGTGCGGCAGCCGCCGCTCAGGGTCGCCGACGACCTGGACGTCGGGCACCAGCTCCGGCACCCGGGTCCTGATCATGCCGACCAGGTCCGACAGTTCCGGGGCCGCGGTGGCCATGTCGGCGGCGAACGCCTCCAGCGCGGCGGCCGCCGCGACGATCGCGGGGACGTTCTCGAAGCCGGGGACGCGCCGCCCCTCCCGCTCGTCCTCGGGCAGCGGGGAGCGCCAGCGGGTGCCCTTCCGGACGACCAGGACCCCCACGCCGGCCGGCCCGCCCCACTTGTGCGCGGACGCCGTCAGCAGCGACCACCCGGACGGGACGGGCATCCGGCCGACCGACTGCGCCGCGTCCACCAGCAGCGGGACGCGGGCCGCACGGCACGCCTCGGCGGCCTCGGCCACCGGCTGCACCGTTCCGACCTCGTGGTTCGCCGACTGGAGGCAGGCGAGCGCGGTGTCCGGACGCAGCGCCGCCGCGAACTCGCCCGGATCGACCCGCCCGGTCTCGTCCACCCCGACGATCGTGACCTCGCCGCCGTCCCGCTCGTGTGCCTCGGCGGCGTGCAGGACGCTGGAGTGCTCCACCGCGCTCACCACCAGGTGCCGCCCGACACGCCGACGGGACCGGAGCGTGCCGAGGATTCCCAGCTGCACCGCCTGCGTCCCGGACGTGGTGAACGCGACCTCGTCGGGCCGGACGCCCAGCACGGCGGCCACCCGGGCGCGGGCGCGGTCGAGCTCCACCCGGGCCGAGCGCGCCGCGCCGTACAGCCGCGCCGGGTCGGCCCACGCCGAGTCCAGGGCGCTGACCAGGGCGGACCTGGCGGCCGGATGGAGCGGCTCGGTGGACGCCGCGTCGAAGTACCCGCTCATCGCGTCCCGCCCCCGCCGGAACACGCCGGAACCCTTGCGCAGGCGAAACTCGTCCGGCCGGGCGGGACGGCGGGACGGACGGCGCGAACTGGAGCCACGCCAGAAGGCTAACCGGGCACCCCGGCGGGGGAGTCGCGGACCCTCGCGCTAATGTGTCCCCCAAACGTGTGACAACTGATCTCACCGCCCGGGAGTTCCCTGGGCTCTCATCCGTGGGGAAGGCATTCCGTGAGTCCGACCCGCTCTGGGGAGCGGCGTACGCCTGTGCGCAGTCGCCGCGCAATCAAAAGCGCCGGCGCGCTAGGTCTGCTGGCGCTGTCCGCGACCGCGTGCAGCGGTCGAGCGTCCCGCCTGGGCATGCCCGAGCCGATCAGCGACCAGGCCGAGCGCATGCTGAAGCTCTGGCAGGGCTCCTGGATCGCCGCGTTCGCGGTCGGGGCCGTCGTCTGGGGACTGATCATCTGGGCGGTGCTGTTCCACCGCAAGCGCTCCGACGACCTGCCGCCGCAGGTCCGCTACAACATGCCGATCGAAATCCTGTACACGGCCGTGCCGTTCGTGATCATCGGCGTGCTCTTCTACTTCACCGCGCGGGACGAGTCCTACGTCGAGAAGACCACCAAGAACCCGGCGGTCACCGTTGACGTGACGGGCTTCCAGTGGAGCTGGCAGTTCGACTACAAGGAGAAGCAGGGCGGTCAGGAGCAGACCGTCGCCTCCGTGGTCGGCACCCCGGTCGCGCCGAACGCCCCGGCGGGCGCCAAGCCCGTCATGGTGATCCCCTCGGACCGGACGATCCGCGTGCGGCTGCACGCCAACGACGTCATCCACTCGTTCTGGGTGCCGGCGCTCCTCTACAAGAAGGACGTCATGCCGGGCTACACCAACGAGTTCGAGTTCACGGCGCGCAAGCAGGGCCTCTACGAGGGCCGCTGCGCCGAGCTCTGCGGTGTGGACCACAGCCGGATGCTGTTCCAGCTCCGGGTGGTCTCGCCCGACCAGTACAACACGTGGCTGGCCGACCAGAAGGCCAAGGCGGCGGGGGGTGTCAAGTGACCGCGATCAGCCACGCGCCGACCGCGACGGTCGCCGCGTCCAGGACCCGCAAGGGCCGGATCATCGCCGACTGGATGTCGACGACGGACCACAAGAAGATCGGGTACCTGTACCTGATCACGTCGTTCATCATGTTCCTGTTCGGCGGCCTGCTGGCGCTGGTCATGCGGGCCGAGCTGTTCAAGCCGGGCCTGCAGATCACCAGCAACGAGCAGTTCAACCAGCTGTTCACCATGCACGGCACGATCATGCTGCTGATGTTCGCGACCCCGCTGTTCGCGGGCTTCGCCAACGTCATCATGCCGCTGCAGATCGGCGCGCCGGACGTGGCGTTCCCGCGCATGAACATGCTGGCCTACTGGCTGTTCCTGTTCGGCTCGCTGATCGCCGTCGCGGGCTTCCTGACCCCGGGCGGCGCGGCCAGCTTCGGCTGGTTCGCCTACTCCCCGCTGTCGGACGCGGTCCGCTCGCCGGGCATCGGCGGTGACATGTGGGTGATGGGCCTGGCCATGTCGGGCTTCGGCACGATCATGGGTGCGGTCAACTTCATCACCACCGTGCTGTGCATGCGGGCGCCGGGCATGACGATGTTCCGGATGCCGATCTTCGTGTGGAACGTCCTGCTGACCTCGATCCTGGTCCTGCTGGCGTTCCCGGTCCTCGCCGCCGCGCTGCTGGCGCTGGAGGCCGACCGCAAGTTCGGCGCGCACGTCTTCGACGCCTCGCACGGCGGCGCGCTGCTCTGGCAGCACCTGTTCTGGTTCTTCGGGCATCCCGAGGTGTACATCATCGCGTTGCCCTTCTTCGGCATCGTGACCGAGATCCTCCCGGTGTTCAGCCGCAAGCCGGTCTTCGGCTATATCGGCCTGGTCTTCGCGACGATCTCCATCGCGGGCCTGTCCATCACGGTGTGGGCGCACCACATGTTCGTGACCGGCCAGGTGCTGCTGCCGTTCTTCTCGTTCATGACGTTCCTCATCGCGGTCCCGACCGGTGTGAAGTTCTTCAACTGGGTCGGCACGATCTGGCGGGGGCAGCTCACGTTCGAGACGCCGATGCTGTGGTCGCTGGGCTTCCTGGTCACCTTCCTGTTCGGCGGCCTGACCGGCGTCATCCTGGCGTCCCCGCCGATGGACTTCCAGCTGTCGGACTCCTACTTCGTGGTGGCGCACTTCCACTACGTCGTGTTCGGCACCGTGGTGTTCGCGATGTTCGCGGGCTTCTACTTCTGGTGGCCGAAGTTCACCGGCAAGATGCTGAACGAGCGGCTCGGCAAGGTCCACTTCTGGCTGCTGTTCATCGGCTTCCACGGCACCTTCCTGGTGCAGCACTGGCTGGGCGCCGAGGGCATGCCGCGCCGGTACGCCGACTACGCCAGCGAGTTCACCGGGCTGAACCAGGTCTCCTCGATCTTCTCGTTCATCCTCGGCGCCTCGATGCTGCCGTTCTTCTACAACGTGTACATCACGTGGAAGAAGGGCAAGCGCGTCGAGGTGGACGACCCGTGGGGCTACGGCTCCTCGCTGGAGTGGGCGACCTCGTGCCCGCCGCCGCGGCACAACTTCAACTCGATCCCCAAGATCCGTTCCGAGCGTCCGGCGTTCGACCTGCACCACCCGCACGTCGGCGCCAAGGGCGAGCCGATCAACATGTCGAACCGCGCCCAGCTGGTCGCGGAGGCGCCGGCCGGCGACCACGCCAAGGAAACGGAGGAGTAGCCGATGCGCGTTCAGGCGTTCATGTTCTACGGGTGCGCGGTCTTCTTCCTCGCCACCGACGTCGTGTACTGGCTCTGGTCGAAGGACTGGACCGGCACCACGGCGCTGGCCCTGGCCATCGGCCTGGCCGGCCTGATCGGGTTCTACATCCACTTCACGATCCGCCGCCTCGAAGGCGCCAACGGCGGCCCGCTGTACGAGGACGACCCGGAGGGCGAGGTCGCGGACGCCGCGGGCGAGCTGGGCTTCTTCAGCCCGCACTCCTGGTGGCCGCTGTACATCGGCGGCTCGGCCGCGGCCGTGTCGCTCGGCATGGTGTTCGGCTGGTGGATGGTGCTGCTCGGCGGCGCCGGGCTGCTGCTCTCCACGATCGGCCTGGTCTTCGAGTACTACCGGGGCCACTTCGCGCACTGAGCGGGGTGAATCGCGGCCGGACTCCGGCCGGACTCCGGCCGGACTGTGGCTGATTCCCGGCTGGTTCCCGGTTGATTTCGAGGGCGGCTGAGCCGTCCGCGCCGTCCGGATTAGTGATCCGGTAAAGCGATCTTCAAAGGGGCCTGTGCCCGCGTCATGCGGGCACAGGCCCTTACATAATTGGGCGTCGTCCGGGGTACGGCACTCAGCGGACAAGATCGTATACGGACGGTGACATGCGGGGGTTCAGACGGTGCGGGTCGGCATTGCTGTGAGAACGGGCCGGCGCCGCCCGGCCACATGGGGGCTGGTCGGGCGGACGGCGGCGTGCGGCGCGCTGGTCGCCGCGGGGCTGGCGGGCTGCGGGGACGGCGCGACGGACCTGAGCAGGAACGCGGTGCGGCTGAACGTGTCGCCGGGGGACGGCGGGGACCGGCTGCGGCCGGACTCGGCGATCCAGGTCGCCGCGGAGAAGGGGACGGTCGAGAACGTGACCGTCACGCACAAGGGGCAACCGGTCGAAGGCGAGCTGAGCGCCGACCGGACCCACTGGAAGTCCCGCTGGACGCTCGATCCGGGCACCGACTACTCGGTCACCGCGACGGCGCTAGGCCGGGACGGCAGGACCAGGACGGTCACCAGCGGTTTCAGTACCGCGAAGGTGAGCAAGACGATCGACGGGTCGCTGGAGGGGCCGTTCGACAAGGAGACGGTCGGCGTCGGCATCCCCATCGTGGTCAAGTTCGAGCAGAACGTCGGCGACCGCGCGGCCGTCGAGCGCGCGATGGACGTCAAGGCGGACAAGCCGGTCCAGGGGGCCTGGCACTGGTTCGACAACCAGACCCTCGTGTTCCGGACGCGGGAGTACTGGCCGGCCCACACGAAGGTGTCGTTCCAGGCGCACCTGAGCGGCGTCCACGCTGGCAAGGGCCTGTGGGGCGCGAGAGACGTCAAGGCCGACTTCCGCGTCGGGGACTCGCACATCACCAAGGCGTCCGCCACGACGCACATGATGTACGTGCGGCGGAACGGGAAGCTCGTCCGGACGATCCCGGTGAGCATGGGGCGCGGTGGCGAGGAGAAGTACACCACCACCAACGGCGCGCACCTGACCATGGAGAAGGAGGACCCGGTCATCATGGACTCGTCCACGACCGGGTGCGGGCCGGGCTGCCCCGGCTACTACCGGGAGACGGTCTACGCGGCCGTCCGGATCTCCAACAGCGGCGAGTACGTGCACAGCGCGCCATGGTCGGTGGGCGACCAGGGCAACAGCAACGTCAGCCACGGCTGCGTGAACGCCAGCCCGGAGGACGCGCGCTGGTTCTACAACTTCTCCTACCGCGGCGACCCGGTGCGCATCACCGGCACGTCCCGCGAGCTGGAGCCCGACAACGGCTGGGGCTTCTGGCAGCTGCCATGGGACAAGTGGGTCGCCGGCAGCGCGCTGAAGCAGGCGGTGAGCGTCTCGCCGCAGGGGAGCTCGCCCGTGGCGCCGGACAGCGCGCCGCCCTCGACCCAGGCGGGGCCGAGCCAGGCGCCGCCTACGCCGAGCGCCGCGCCGACCGCCCAGGGAGCGGCCCGTCCAGGCCACTGACCTGCGGAGACATCGGAACAGCGGAAGGGCCGCCCGGACATCCGGGCGGCCCTTCCGCTGTTCTACAGGCGTCCTCAGTGGTGGACGAGCGGGGGCGGCGCCGGGACGTGGTGCATCCGTGCCCAGTCCCGCGCCATCGCGATCCGCTCGGGCCCTGTGGGGTGGTCGGACCAGAGCTGCGTCTCCAGGACGTCCGGTGTGAGCGTCGAGATGTTCCGCACGGACAGCTCGTGCTGCATCGTCGCGAACGTCATCGGGTCGCGGGTGAGGTTCAGCGCGTGCGCGTCGGCGCGGGCCTCGATGTGGCGGCTCACCAGGTTCTGCACCGGCCCCTCGACCTGCGTCGCCACCGCGATCAGCGCGAGGACGAGCGCCAGCGCGCGCGGGTCGGCCGCTCCCCGGTTCCGGACGGACGGGTCGCGCGCGGCCTCGTCCTTCGACGGACGGCGCGCGGCGGGCGGGCCGACCCCGGCTCGGCGCAGCAGCCAGGGCGAGGTGAGCAGCAGGTACAGCAGGCAGATGCCGCCCGCCGCGCCGAGCGCCCCGATCAGCGTCCCGTGCAGCACGTCGTCGTTCTTGGCGTGGCCGAGCTCGTGCGCGACGATCGACTCGATACGCGGCGTGGACATCGAGGTCAGCAGCGTGTCGTAGACGACGATCCGGCGGGTGGAGCCGAACCCGGACACGTAGGCGTTCAGGGAGGTCGTCCGGCGGGACGCGTCGGCGACCAGCACGTCCGACACCGGGACGCCGTCGTTGCGGGCCATGTCGAGCAGGTCGGTGCGCAGCTTCCCGGCGGGCAGCGAGTGGAACTTGTTGAAGAGCGGCTCGACCATGACCGGGTAGGCGAACGAGGCGGCGACGACGAGCACGCATGCTCCGGCCGCAGCGCCCGTCCACCAGTAGCGCGGGAAGCGGCGGACCAGCCCGACGAGCAGCAGCAGCGCCACGGTGTAGGTGATCCAGGTGACGCCGAGGGTCTTGAGCTGGTCGACCAGCCAGCTGGGCCAGCTCTGCGTGGACAGGCCGTAGTCGGTGAGGATCGACTCGCCCCAGGCGGCGAACGGCATCGAGACCAGCCAGGTCAGCGAGGTGAGCGCGACCGCGCCGATCAGCACGTCCAGCGGCCACCGGCGCGTCCGGGCCGTGAGCCGGCCGAGCAGCCGCGCGCCGAGCGGGCTGAACCCCAGGCCGAGGATCACCACGAGGACGGCGACCAGCCGCGCGTAGGCGGGCCAGTTGAGCGCGTGGTCGAACGCGGCGGCCCGGTGGATCTCGGCGGGCGTGAAGTCCGGCGCCGGGTCGGCGGCGACCCGTCCGCCGGGAACGTTCCCGGGCAGCGGGTTCCAGGGCGTCGTCACGGCGATCACCACCGCGACGGCCGCGAACAGCACCACCGCGGCGATCGCGGCCGCCACCCGGGGCCTCCGGTAGGCGGCCCGCACCCTGTCCCCGTCGCCTTCCGGGCCGTCCTGGGCAGGGGCCTGGGCCGGCACGGGTTCTGCCGGCACGGGCTCCGGAGGCACGGGTTCCGGAGGCGGCGGGACGGGTTCGGACGGGTCCCGCGGGTCGGCGGTGGCGTCGGTCATGAGAGCTCCTTGCGGAGGTAGTCGCGCCAGTCGGCGGTGAAGGCGTCCGGGGAGAGGCCCAGGGTCCGGCGCAGCGCGGCGGCCTCGGGCTCGCGCCCGGCCGCCCGGTAGAGCCGGACGAGGGTCGCTTCACCGTATCGGTCGGCGACCATCCGGCAGGCGAGCCACGCCTCCTGGTAGGCCTGGGAGAGCCGTCCGGACGCGCCGTCGAAGTCGGCCCGGGACGGCAGCGCGTCCGGGAGGCGCCCGGCGGACGCGTCGGCGGCCAGTTCGCGCGCGGCCGACTTCACCGCGACCTTGGCGCCGCGGTAGCCGACGTAGTCGGCGAAGCCCTCGATGAGCCAGATCGGGGTGCGGCCGTCGCGCGCGCCGCCGGTGGCGACGTGCGTCAGCTCGTGGGTGAGGACGACGTCGCGCCCGAGCGCGTTGAGGCGCCCGAACGTGGGGGAGACGACGATGCGGTCCTGGCCGGGGGAGCCGTCCGGGCCGGGGGCGACGACGGCGAGGGCGGCGAACTGGGCGACGTCCTGGCCGCCTCCGGCGATGCGTCCGGCGAGGGCGGCGTCCGCGGGGGCCAGGGCGACGGCCCGGCGGGCCCAGGACGTCCCGACGACGCCTGTGACGGCGGGGACGGCCGAGGCGAGCCGCCGGGCGATCTCGTCCAGCCCGGACGCGTCGCCGACGACCAGTGCGGGGCCCTTCCGGACGACCGTGAGCGGGCCCGCGTCGAGGATGTCGGCGTCGTCGGCGAGCCGGGCGGACGAGCCGTCCCCGGTGATCGTCCAGGAGCCGGAGCGGGGCGCGAAGGCCAGGTAACGGGTGCGGGCGACCGGACCGCCGTCGAAGCCCGCGATCCGGTACCGCATCGTGACCTGCACCACACCGGACGAGCCGTGCGGCTGCCCGGGGCGTTCCTCCCAGCCGTCCAGGGGGATCTTGAGCAGGTTGTCGAAAAGGCGCGCCTGGGCCTGCTGGAACGCGGCCGGGGCGTCGGCGACGGTGGCGAGGAAGGCGATCCGGTTCCGCTCCCGGACGGCCCGGGCCCGGTTGGCCAGCACGGCCGCCACAGCCTGCGGGTCGGGCGTCCCCACGGGCGAGGCCGAAGGCTCGTCCGGCGACGAGCCACCCTGGTCCCGCGTCAGGGCGTAGATCCCGCCTCCGGCGGCGAGGAGCGCCGCGCCACCGGCCGCGAGCAGCCCGAGAGCCCGCCTCCGCGATGCGGAAGCGGGCTCTCGGGGCGGTCCGCCGCCCTCGGCGGCGGGGCTGCCGCCGTCAGGCGCGGACGGTGTCTCCTCGGCCCGCTGGTCGCTCATGCGGCGATCCTAGGGCGCGGCCGGGAGTGGACGTCACTTGGAGTAGTCGGGGTACCCGTAGCCGACGACCGTGCTGGACGGGCGGGTCTTGACCTCGACGGCGCCGCCGCCGGTGTTGCCCTCGACGGTCTTGATCGTGCCGTCGCCGTTGTCCTGGATGACCATGCCGACGTGCTGGATGTCGTCCAGGCTCTTGCCGCCGCCCCAGGAGAAGAAGACGATCGCGCCGGGCTTGGGCGCGGTGCCCCAGCGGCCCTGCTGCTGGAACCACTTGGCGTGCGCGACGGTCCAGGCGTCCGAGCCGAACTGGTCGGTGAAGCCGACCTGCTGGCCGACCCAGGAGACGAACATGTCGCACCACTCGGCGGCGGCGTACTCGCCGAGCGAGCCGCCGTCGCGGGCGAGGGTCTGCTTGGCGCGGTCGGTGCCCATGTACCACTGCTGGAACTTGGTCCGGCCGCCGCCGTCCTCGCTGACGCCGACCTGGGACGTGGCCATCTTGATCGCCTGCGCGGCGGTGGGGACCTTGGTCCGCGCGGCGGGCTTCTCGGCGCCCTTGGCCTGCGCGGCCTCGGGCTTGTTCGCGACCTCGCGCGGCGCGGCCTTCTTGGCGAACGACAGGGTGTTCTCGGCCTTGGCGGCGTCCGCGAGGCGCATGGACGCGGCGGACGGCTTGGCCGCGGTCGGCTCGCCGGTGGAGGCGTGCGCGGCGGTCGCGGCGATCGTCCCGACGACGGCGGCGCCGGCGACGAGGCCGCCGGTGGTGCGCAGGGACAGGAACAGCGGGTTCTTGCGGTGCTTGCCAGTCAAGACTGTTTCTCCTCGGCTTCCATGCCGCCTACCGGGTTAGCTGTCGGGTTCGGGCGTGGAAGCTGCCCTACGACCTGGCCGGTCGATTCACCCCGGTGAAAGTGGGTCCCCGGCTCCCTCCGGGCATGCCGCGGACGGCGTGCGAGGGAGAGGACTCGGCGGCGAACGCCCTCAGACGAGGCGCGTTCGGTACTGGATGGACTGTCCCTTGACGGGACGGCTCGCGCTGGAAGGGCGAGCGGGGAAGGAAGGCCCGGCGGCGGCGGGGGACCACCGCCGGGCCCTGCGGACGGCCGTCCTAGTAGGGACGGACGGCGCCCGCGAAGGTCTTCTTGCGGTAGCTGTCGAGCTTGACCACGCGCACGTGGTCGCCGGTGTGCGGGGCGTGGATCATGTAGAGCGTCCGCCCCTTCTTCTTGTAGACGATGCCCACATGGCCCTTGCCGTTGAAGAACACCAGGTCACCGGGTGCGAGGTTCTTCCAGGCGATCTTGTTGTGCACGGCGCGGTACTGCGCGGTGGTGACGCGGGGCAGCTGCACCCCGGCCTTGCGGTAGGCCCACTGGACGAGCCCGGAGCAGTCGAAGGCGTTCGGGCCGGCCGCGCCGTAGCGGTACGGCTTGCCCTTCTTGGACGCCGCGTACTTCAGCGCCTTCTGGGCGAGCACCTCGCGCTGGGCCCAGGTCTTGTGCTTGGCCTGCTTGACCACGGTGGCCACAGGCCTGGCGGTCGAGGCGTGCGCCGGGGTCGGACCGGCCATGACGACCGGGGTCGCGACGGCGGTGGCGACGGTGAGGCCGCCGATCACCCGCACGCATCGGGCTCTGCTGCTGACAGCGTTGCTGGACAGGGGTTTCTCCTTCTTCCAGACGCCTACCGGGTTAGCTGTCGGGTTCGGGCGTGGAAGCTGCCCTACGGAGGTCCCTTGCCAAGGCCCTTGCGGGCCGTGTCTGGGGGCGAGACCGCCGATTCACCCCTGCGCCGCCAAGCTCGTCCGGACATGTTCGGGACGGCTGTGCGCTGGTGGGTCCCCGGCTCCGCGCTCAGCGCGGACTCGGCGCTGCCGACTCGTCCCGAGGCGCGATGGGGCCGGACGACGGGACCCTGATGTCCCGCGTGCGGACGAGCGGCGTGAATTGTGGGAAAAGCGGGCCCGGTATGACGGGCCTCACTGGGGCAGGGGCCGGGTTCTGGATCCGCCGTGGCGCGCGTTCAGCGCCATGCACGCTGCTCTGCGTGCGCACGGGCGGGCCGGGCCTGCCGGGGGACGCGGCGCGTGGGATGCGTCGCGCTGAGGGCGGCGGCGCCTGGACGGCGTCCCCGCCGGGTCCGCGGCACGTGGAGGGCGCCGCGGCTGGGACGGCGCCTGGAGAGCGCCGCGAGTGCCCACAAGGTAGCAAACTTCAATCAGAAGGCAAATCATTCCAAAAACGCCATCGGCCCAGGTCAGGAACCTGGACCGATGGCGTCAGCGGCGTCAAACCGCCTGAAAGGCCTTGCTGCTGGGGCCTGCGGCCCCGTCTGCCGGGGGCGTGCGGCCCCGGCAGCTACGGGCGGGCGGCCCCGTAGAAGTTGGACTGGTAGTAGCCCGAGGAGATGTCGGCGATCTGGACCACGGTGCCGGTGTGCGGCGCGTGGATCATCTTGCCGTTGCCGATGTACAGGCCCACGTGGCCGAGGCTGTTGAAGAACACCAGGTCGCCCGGCTGCAGGTCGCTCCGGCTGACGTGCTTCAGGTTGCCCCACTGGGCGTAGGTGTCGCGGCCGATGTCGACGCCCGCCGCCGCCCACGACTTCTCGGTCAGGCCGGAGCAGTCGAAGGAGTTCGGCCCGTCGGCGCCGTACACGTACGGGCTGCCGAGCTTGGAGTAGGCGTAGTTGATCGCCGTGCGGGCGTTGCCGCTGGCGGGGCCGTTGTAGGTGCCGCCGCCGCCCTTGTTGTTGTCGGTCGGGTCCTGCCCGCCGAGCTTGGCAAGGAGCTTGCGCTGCTCCTTGACCTGCTTGTCCAGGTCGGCCTTCTGGCTCTTGAGCTGGTTCAGCTTGCCGGTCACGTCGTCCAGCGTCTGCTGCGCCTGGGCCTTCTCCCGCGCCACGCGCTGGGCGGCGGCGAGGAACTGGGCGAGGGCGCCGGTGCGGTTGCGCGACAGCTGCGCGATCACCGCGGCCTGGTCCAGGACGACCTGCGGGTTGCCCGCGGAGACGAACCCGGTGACCGAGTCGGTGTCCCCGTTCTTGTAGGCGGTGGCGGCCATCTGCGCGATCTGCTTGCGCTGGCCCTCGTAGCTCTTCTGCTGGTCGTCGGCCGCCTTCTTGGCCGCCGCCAGCTTCTTCTTCGCCGCCTTCAGGGCGCCCTGGGTCTTGTTGTACTGCTGGACCGCCTGGTCGACCTGCTCGTTCAGCTTGGTGAGCTTCTTCTTGACCTCGTCGGCGCTGGGCTTGGCAGGGGCGGCGCTGACGAAGGCCGGGGGGAGGGTGAGCGAGGTCGCCACGGCGAGGCAGGCTGTCGCCAGCACACGGCGCGTCGTGGTGCCACGCTTGGGAACACTGGCCACGTTCGATATGCCCCTCTCGTCCAAGACGTCAGCGGACGACATTAGCGAGGGGCCACACCAGTCACAACCGATTCCTAACTATCTGAACTAGTTGCGCCCGTTTTGCACACCAAGAGTCACTGCATGATCACGATGCGCGCGGGATGCGCCCCCGGCGCAGCGGCGCCACCAGGCCCAGCTCCGCGAGGAGCAGCAGGGCCCGCCGCTCCAGGGCGTCCAGCGGGACGCGCTCCTCGACGATGCCGTCCGACACGTACGCCACGACCTGCTCCGGAGCCTGGTCCGGGCTTTCTTCCAGCAGGGCCGACACGACGCATTCCTCGCAGCCGCTCGCACGCCCCCGGCATTCCCCGCACTCGATCAACACCACGCCACTCCCTTCCGAAATTCGGACGATTCCGACGTCAATCGACGCTACGCCGGGGGTGTGACAGAACTCTCCGGAACGATCACGCGCTGTCGGGCGTGTCGGACGAGTGCCCAGGTCGGCCGCGGTGGGGCTAGGAGCGGCCCAGGCGGCGGAGGAGGAGCTGGGACGGCACCGGGCGGGCGCCGGCGCGGCGGGCGGCGTCCTGGACCTCCCGGTCGGACGAGACGACCACCACGGCCCGGCCGCCCGGCTCGGCCCGGACGATCTCGCCGATCAGCTCGTCCGCGGTCTGGCCGGGCTGGCTGAACAGCACCCGGACGCCCCGCGGCGCGACGGTGGCGACCGGCGCGTCCAGCTCGGCGCCGTCGAAGACGCAGGTGACCTCGGCGCGGGTCTGGGCCGCCAGGCCGCCGAGCCCGGACAGGATCCGGGACCGCTGGTCGGCCAGCGGCAGCTCGCCGTAGCCGGTCTTGGTGACGTTGTAGCCGTCCACGACCAGGTGGACGCCGGGCAGCTGGAGCAGCCGGTCGAGCAGCTGCGGGTCGCCGTCGGACAGGGCCCGGCCGGGCAGCGCGCGGTGCGGCGGGGGCGCGGCGTCGCCGCCGGTCACCAGGTCGGCCGGGCGCCCGATCGTGGACGGCAGGGCCAGCTCCCGCCGGACGCCCTGGGCGGCGTCGGTGAGCGCGTCCAGCAGCATCCGCAGCCGGACGTCGTCGATGTTGCGGCCCTCGCGCGCGGCGCGCTTGGCGGCCTCGGCGCCCGCCTCGGCGCGGTCGAGCTTGGCGCGCAGCTTGCGCAGCTCCTTGTCGGCGGCGGCGCGCGCCTCGCGGGCCTCGGTCAGCTCCCGTTCGGTCCGCTCGGCGAGCGCGTCGGCGCGGTCCCGCTCGGCCTTGGCCTTGGCGCGGGCCTCGTGCAGCTTGCGGCGCAGCTCGGCGATCTCGGCCTTGGCGTCGCGCAGCTCGCCGCGGGCGCGGTCGAGGTCGGCGCCGCGGCTGGCGCGGGCGGCGCCGAGCTCGGCGCGCAGCTCGGCGATGCGGCGCTCGGCCCGCTCGCCCTCGGTCAGCGACGCGGACCGGTCGATCTCGGCGCGCGCGTTCTCGACCAGCGCCTTCCAGCCGTCCGGGCGGAGCAGGTAGCCGATCGCCGCGACCCGGACCGGGTCGGCGGCGGGCGGGACCGAACCGTCCGCGACGGCGGCGGCGAGGTCGGGGTGGGTCTCCCGCTCGGCCTCGGCGACCCGGGCCCGGAACGCCTCGTCCCGCTCCAGCAGCGCGGCGATGTGCTGCCCGGCGAGCTTGGCGCGCTTGCGCCGCTCGAACCGGGCGAACCTGCGCAGCGGCGGCGGCACCTCGTCCAGCGGCAGCGCGCCGAGCAGCTCCGCGGCGGTCTCCACCACGTTCTGGCGGACCGCCTCGGGCAGGGGGCGGGGCGGGCCGTCCGCCGCCTCCGGGCCGCTGTCGATGATCTGCTCCTTCGTGCCGGACGCTGTTGAAAGACTGTTTCCCGAGGTCACCCGCCTCAACCGGGGGAGACCGGCGGAGAACGGGGCCAAGCCTAGCGGTCCGGACCCGCCGCGTCCGGAGCCGAAGCCCGCCACGCCCGCCGCGACGCGCCCGCCGGATGCTCCGTTCGTGCGATGCGGCGGGTGTTCTGTCGGTGCGATGTCCTACGGTCGCCGACATGACGTCCGCGCACCACGTACCCGGGTCGGTCCCCCTGCCGGCGGAAGCGTCGCCACCCGGGCCGGGCGCCGTCCCGGACGTCCCGCGGCAGGCCGTCCCGGAGCAGGCCGGGCCGGCGCCGCAGGCCGTGCCCGTGCAGGGCACCCTGGACGACCTGGGCACGCCGCTCTCCGACGTCACCTTCGTCGTGGTCGACCTGGAGACGACCGGCGGCTCGCCCGCCGAGTCGGCCATCACCGAGATCGGCGCGGTGAAGGTGCGCGGCGGCGAGCACCTCGGCGACTTCGGCACGCTGGTCGACCCCGGCGGCCCGGTGCCGCCGTTCATCACGGCGCTCACCGGCATCACCACGCAGATGGTGATGGCCGCGCCGCGGATCGAGCGGGTGCTCCCGGCGTTCCTGGAGTTCGCGCGCGGCAGCGTGCTCGTCGCGCACAACGCGCCGTTCGACATCGGGTTCCTGAAGGCGGCGTGCGCGAAGCTGGAGTACGCCTGGCCCGCCTTCCCCGTCGTCGACACGGTCGACCTCGCGCGCCGCGTGATGACCCGCGACGAGGTGCCCAACCACAAGCTCGCCACGCTCGCCCGGTACTTCCGCACGTCCACCGAGCCGTGCCACCGCGCGCTCGCCGACGCCAAGGCCACCGTGGACGTCCTGCACGGCCTGATCGAGCGGCTCGGGTCGTTCGGCGTGACGTCCCTGGAGGAGCTGAAGGGCTTCGCGAAGGCCCCGACACCCGAGCAGCGGCGCAAGCGGCACCTGGCCGACAACGTGCCGAGCGCGCCCGGCGTCTACCTGTTCGAGGACGCGGGCGGCGAGATCCTCTACGTCGGCAAGTCCACCGACCTGCGGACGCGCGTCCGGTCGTACTTCACCGGTTCGGAGACCCGCTGGCGCGCGCGGGAGATGGTCGGGCTCGCCGAGCGCGTCCGGACGATCGTGTGCGCGACCGGGCTGGAGGCCGAGGTCCGCGAGCTGCGCCTCATCGCGGCGCACAAGCCGCGCTACAACCGGCGGTCCAAGTTCCCCGAGCGGGCGATCTGGCTGAAGCTGACGCAGGAGCAGTTCCCGCGGCTGTCGATCGTGCGCGAGGCCCGCGACGACGGCGCGGTCTACCTCGGCCCGCTGTCGTCGTCCCGGCAGGCCGAGGAGGCGAAGGCGGCCGTGCACGAGGCGATCCCGCTGCGGCAGTGCACGCAGCGGATCACGCTGCGGCTGGTCGAGCGCGGCAAGGCCCGGGTGTGCGCGCTGGCGGAGATCGGGCGCTGCGGGGCCCCCTGCGTCGGCCGCGAGGGCCTGGACGAGTACGCCGAGCACGCCGACGCCGCCCGCGCGGTCATGCGCGGCGACGTCCGGCCGGTCGTGGCGGCGGCGCGGCGGCGCATCGCCCGGCTCGCCGACGTGTACCGGTACGAGGAGGCCGGGGCGCAGCGCGACCGGCTCGCCGCGTTCATCCGGGCGGCGGCGCGCGGCCAGCGGCTCGCCGCGCTCGCCAAACTGCCGCAGGTCGTCGCGGCGCGTCCGGCGTTCGACGGCGGCTGGGAGCTGTCGGTGGTCCGGTACGGGCGGCTCGCCGCCGCCGGGACGGTCCCGCCGCGCGCCGCGCCCCGCCCCTACGTGGACGCGCTGATCGCGACCGCCGAGACCGTCCTGCCGGGCGCGGGCGGCGCGCCGGGCGCGATGACCGGCGCGGGCGGGACGGGCGCGGAGGAGATGGAGTGCGTGCTGCGCTGGATGGACTCCCCGGGCGTCCGGCTGGTCGAGGTCGAGGGGGAGTGGACCTGCCCCGCCTACGGCGCGGAGTCCCTGCGCGGCTGGATCGACAACGCCTACACCCCCGTGGACACCTCGGACCGCTAGGCTGTGTTTACGCAGTCACGGCCCACTGCGCTCGCCTAGCGGCTCGCTCCGTGACCGTGCCTGGGCGAACGCGGCATCGCTTCGCGATCAGCGCGGTGCCGCTCGCCTCCGGCGTCGCGGCACCGCGCTGGTCACGCGTTCGCGCGCGTGGCCGAGGCCACTTCGAAACAGGCCCTAGGCCACCTCGGACCGCCAGGTCTGTCCCGGGCCGCCAGGACTTCCCGGCCGCCAGGATCTTCCGGACCGTTAGGGTTTGGCCCACCTCGCCCGGTAATGTCACGGCCCCGAGATAGTCGTCGCCAGCCGCCGGACCAGCCGCCGCCTCCCGATCAGGACGCCTCCACACATGGCACTGCCCCTCTACGACAGTCAGCCCGCCCGGCGGGTCCCCTGGGTGACCTACCTGCTGGTCGCCGCGAACGTGCTGGTGTTCCTGCTCACGCCGATGGCGCACTTCGCCACCTGGTACGGCGAGAACGAGGTCCGGCAGTGCAAGGCGGCCCAGTTCACCATGGAGTACGGGGCCGTCCCGAAGGAGCTGACGACCGGCGAGCAGCAGCCGATGCCGGCGAACATCGCGCACGAGTGCGGGCCGTCCACCTTCACCAAGTCGCCGTGGACGTCCGCGTTCACCTCGATGTTCCTGCATTCGAGCTGGCTGCACCTGCTGGGCAACCTGGTGGTGCTGTTCGTCGTCGGGATGGGCGTGGAGGACCGGCTGGGGCGGCTGAGATACCTGCTCAGCTACCTGTTCTTCGGGCTGGTCGCGGTGTACGGGTTCGCCTACACCTCGCCGGACTCCAACGTCCCGCTGATCGGGGCGTCCGGGGCGATCGCCGGGGTGCTCGGCGCCTACCTGGTACTGAACCCGCGCGGCCGGATCGTGAGCTGGGTGGCGCCGGTCATCTTCGTCCGGCTGCCCGTGTGGGTGGTGCTCGGATACTGGTTCGTCCTGCAGTGGTTCTCGCTCGGGGACAAAGAGAGCAACGTCGCTTACGTGGCGCATATCTACGGTTTCGTGAGCGGCATGCTGTTCGCGTTCCTGGCGCGCCGCGCCGGAGCCTCGCGCGGTATCGCAGCGCTGTCCAGGGGCTGATTTCCTCCGGCCCTCCCTCCGCGATTCCCGGATTTTGTCGTACCCCCTTGGGATGATTGCGGCATGTCGAACGAGGACGCGGATGACCTCGCGTGGGAGCGGTCCGCCGTGGTGCGGGTGACGCCCTCCGCCAAGGCGCGGAAACTGGCGAAGGTGCCCTTCGTCGAAATGGCCGACGGACGCCTTCAGGGCGTGGTGTCGAGCGGTTCCGACATCGCCCGGGTTTACGTTTCGTCCATTGCCGCCGAAACGCACGCCTTCAGCTGCAGCACCAACAACAACCGACCGTGCGGAGGACTGACCGGCGGTTATATGTGCAAGCATCTCCAGTCGCTTGTCGCGGAGGCCGTACTGCAATACGGAAACGAACGCGTCGGGCAGTTCCTCGGCATCGAGGGCGACGATCTGAACGCGGGCCTGCGCGACGGAAGCAAGGAGAGCGCCCCGGCCGCCGTCGTGTTCAACCGGTTCCTGCGCCACCTGGCCTACCTGGAGCTGCCGGCGCGCAACGCGCCGGTGCCCGAGATGCAGTGGTTCCCGGCCGGGGCGGTGGGCTGATGCTGAGCATGCACCTCGCCGCCCTGACCGACGGCCTCCCGGACGGTGTGGACGACGCGTCCGCGCTGGTCGACGGCTTCGACGACGCCCTGACCCACGGCCTCGGACGGCTCGGGGAACCGCAGGCCGCCGCGCTCGAAGCCCTCGCCGCGGCGCTGTCCGCCGCTCCGCTCGGGCCGGCGATCGCCGAGGCCGCGGCGAAGGCCGGCAGCGGCTCGCCCTCCGAGGACGGCCTGGGCCTGCTCGCCGCCGGCCGCGCCGCGCTGCTCGGCGCCGTCCACGACGCCCTGCTCGGCCGCTTCGACACCGCCGCGGGACGCGTCCGGGCCGCGTGGGACGAGCCCGCGCCGGAACCGCCAGGTGGCACAAACCTGCTGGCCGGAGCCCGGTCCTGGCTGCACGAGGTCGCCGTCACCGGCTGGCGCGGCGTCGGCCACGACCTGGTGTCGGCGGTCGACCCGACCGTCGAGGCGCTGCTGGCCGACCCCGGCTCGCGCCGTATCGCCGCTCTGATGGACGGCCTGGCCGCCGAGCTGCGCGCGTCCAGCCCGGTCGCGACGATGGCCCGCGTCCCGGCCCGCCGCTGGGGCGACCTGTGGTCCCGCCCGATGCTCCTGACCTGGCAGGACGGTGCGTCCGGCGGGCGGGCCGAGCCGGTTTCGGGGCGGCTGCTGCCGCTCGGCGTGGACGTCCACGAGCATCCGACCGCCGTGCAGATCCAGGTCCACGGCGTCCTGGAGAGCGGCGAGGGCAAGCGGCTCGTCCGCGCGAGCGTCTCGGCCGGGAAGGTCGACACGATCGTCGGGCCCGCGATCTGGCGGCTCCTGGACGACTTCCCCGTCCTGCTGGCCGCGCTCGCCGGGCAGCGCGCCGTGGAGATCGACGGCATGCCGCTCCTCCCCGGCGGCGACCTGCTCTGGTCCGAGGACGCGGCCGACCTCGGCGAGTCCGCCGACCCGTTCGCGACCGCCCGCCTCCAGCTGGACGAGGCGACCGCGCCGCCCGTCCCGCCGCTGGAGCGGCACCCGGTCCGCATCGCCGAGCCCGTCCTGCTGGAGGGCTACCGCGTGGACGGCGGCGATCTCGTCCTGGACGACCACCGGCTGCGGATCGAGACCGGCAACCTGCCCGGCAGCGGCCCGCTCACCCCCGAGCTCGTCCGGGCCTCCTCGACCTGCGTCGGGCTCGTCCGCTGGGACGCCGCGGGCTGGTCGCTGCGGCCGCTCGCCGTGCAGGCGGTGGTCAAGAAGAAGCCCGTCACCGCGCACGGCGGCGAGTGGGCGCTCGGCCCCACCGATCCGAAGATCGTCAAGGCGCAGGCCAAGTCCGGCGACGCGGTCGCGGTGCTGCGCGAGCGAGCAGGGCGGTTGCTGCGCAAATGACCGAGTCCACAGAGGAAGACCGCACCCACGAGAACCGCAGGCAGGCGCTGTACTGGCGGCTGATGGCCCGGATGTTCGACGCCGAGGAGCAGCCGGCCCTGGAGTCGGCCGGCGTGGCGGTGGTCGACGCGGTCGGCCTGCCCCCGGCGCTGCTCGACCCCGGTGTGTCCATGGACACCCTCCTCCAGCGCTTTCCCGACCTCGCGCCGGAGTTCGACGGCCTGTTCGCGGCCCGCCCGTCCGACGAAGGAGCGGCGTCGGACCGGTCCGTCCGCAACGCCGCGCTCGTCTCGAAGCTGCTGCTCAACGTCTTCCAGACCGGGCAGGGCAACGTCACGGCCGAGCAGCTCGCCGCCTGGCAGCGCGACGCCACCCGCCTCCGCCGAGCCCTCTGCGGCGGAGGCGGCGAAGGCGCGGGCGCAGGCGGCTCGTCCGCGGGCGGTGCCGGAGCAGGCGCGTCGGACGGAGGCCCGGGCGGCTCAGGCTCAGGCTCGGACGGATCGGGGCCGGGCGGGGACGCTGGCGCGCCCGGACCGCACTCCGGTGGAGGCTTCGGCCCGGCTCCCGGCGGGTCCGGCTTCGACGCCGGGGACATCGAGAAGATCCTCGCGAACATCGAGGGCGACCTGGTCAAACGGATGCGGCTGCGGGAGGTGCTCGCCGACCCGAAGCTCGCCCGGCAGCTCACCCCGAGCATGTCGCTGATCGAGCAGCTGCTGCGCGACAAGGCGAACCTGTCCGGTGTGGCGCTCGCCAACGCCAAGGCGCTGATCCGCCGCTACGTGGACGAGGTCGCCGAGGTCCTGAAGACGCAGGTCCAGCAGACCAGCGCCGGCACGCCGGACCGGTCCGTCCCGCCGAAGCGGGTGTTCCGCAACCTCGACCTCGAACGGACGATCTGGAAGAACCTCACCAACTGGAGCCCGGAGGACGAGCGCCTCTACGTCGACCGGCTCTTCTACCGGCACACCGCCAAGCGGACCACCCCGGCGCGCATGATCGTCGTGGTGGACCAGTCCGGCTCGATGGTCGACTCCATGGTCAACTGCACCATCCTCGCGTCGATCTTCGCCGGGCTGCCGAAGGTGGACGTGCACCTGATCGCCTACGACACCCGCGCGATCGACCTGACGCCCTGGGTGCACGACCCGTTCGAGGTGCTGCTGCGCACGAAGCTGGGCGGCGGCAACGACGGGCCGGTGGCGCTGAACATGGCCCGTCCCAAGATCAGCGACCCGCGGAACACCGTGCTGGTGTGGATCTCGGACTTCTACGAGTTCGACCGCTCCCAGCCGCTGTTCGACGGCCTCCAGTCGCTGCACCGGTCCGGGGTGAAGGTAATCCCGGTCGGCTCGGTGACCAGCTCCGGGAGCCAGATCGTCAACCCCTGGTTCCGGCAGCGCTTCAAGGCGATGGGCACGCCGGTGATCTCCGGAAAGATCCGCAAGCTCGTGTCCGAACTCAAGAACTTCCTCGACTAGGAGCCTTCAGATGACCGATGGAATGCTGCGCGCGCCCGCCGAGGTCAAGTACGCCGACGAGCTGGACTACCTGGAGTCGGTGGACGACGGGCCCAAGCCGTTCTCCTGGCGGCTCAGCCCGAAGATGGTCCGCACGTTCGTGCTCGGCTCCGAGCGCGGCGACGGCCTGGACCGCGAGATCCCGCAGAAGTGGTTCGGCGACCGGACGTTCGTGGAGCGGAGCATCGTCACCCTCGCGTCCGACCGCGGGCTGCTGCTGATAGGCGACCCGGGCACCGGCAAGAGCTGGCTGGCCGAGCTGCTCGCCGCCGCCGTCTCGCGGAACTCGACGCTGGTCGTGCAGGGCACCGCCGGCACCACCGAGGACCACATCAAGTACTCCTGGAACGTCTCGATGGTGATCGCCAAGGGGCAGTCCCGGGAGTCGATGATCCCGTCCCCGATCATGACCGCGATGGAGCGCGGCGTGATCGGCCGGTTCGAGGAGCTGACCCGCTCCACCAGCGACGTGCAGGACGCGCTGATCTCCATCCTGTCCGAGAAGTACGTCTCCATCCCCGAGCTGGACGACGACAACACCGTCTTCGCCAAGCCCGGCTTCTCGATCATCGCGACCGCCAACAGCCGCGACCGCGGGGTGAACGACCTGTCGTCGGCGCTGAAGCGGCGGTTCAACTTCGTCCGGATCCCGGTCGTGACGAACAAGAGGAGCGAGGCGGAGATCGTCCGGTTCCGCACCACCGAGCTGCTCCGCCGGCACCGGATCGAGCTGGAGGTCCCGCCCACGCTGCTGGACATCCTGCTGCAGAGCTTCGCCGACCTGCGCACCGCGGCCGCCGCCGCGACCAGCGACGACGAGAAGCTGGAGTCGGCGCTGTCCACCGCCGAGCAGATCGGCGTGCTGGAGGACGCGATCCTGCACAGCCGCTTCTTCGGGGACGACACGCTCCGCGCGACCACCCTGGCGTCCTCGCTGGTCGGCTCGCTGGCCCGGCGCAGCCCGGAGGACCTGGCGATCCTGAACAAGTTCTGGCACGGCGTGGTCGAGGGCCGCAGCAAGAAGGAGGGCGGCGAGTGGAAGGGCTTCCTGGAGGGCGGCCGCGAAGCGATCGCCACCCTCTCGTGAGCCGCCCGGTGACCAGGACCCCGACCGGGGAGGGAGCAATGCCGAAAGCCGAGACCGCACCCGACGGCGGCGGCGCGTTCGCGGCGCTGCGCGGGCAGCTCCAGGACGCGGCGGAGCGCTTCGCCGACGCGCCCGGAGCGGCCGCCGAGATCCTCGCGGGCATGGTGGACGACGTCGACCGCGCCCTGGCCGAGGAGCTGGAGATCTTCCCGGTCTGCCACCACTCGCCGTCGTCCGCGCTGGCGATGGCGCGGCGGCTGCGGGAGAAGCGGCCCAAGGTCGTCTACCTCGAACTGTGCGAGGACATGCGGCCCCTGCTGGACGAGCTGCGCAACTGCCGGCTCCCGGTGGCGCTCCAGGCGTTCGCCAGCGACATCGACGGCTTCGACAAGGAGTGGGCGCCGCTGTCGGTGGTCGCGCCGATCACCGAGGCGTCCGCCGAGTATCAGGCCATCGCCTACGCGCTGGAGACGCCCGATGTCGAGCTGGTAGCCGTCGACTGGTCCACCGACCACCTCTTCCAGTGGGAGGAGGACGACCCGGCGTCCAGGAAGAACAGGAAGGCCAAGAAGGCCGACGAGCCCAAGGCGTCCGGCTCCGGCTCGGGTGCCGGTGCCGGTTCGGGCGGCGAGGCTGAGGAGCCCGACGAGGACGGGGACGACGAGGCGCTGCACGGCGATGCGGTCGGCGTCGAGCTGGGCGAGCTGCGCCCCGGTTTCGCCGAGCTGGAGGAGCACCTGCTCCACCACGGCCGCGTCCGGCACTGGTCGGAGTGGTGGGACCAGTACGTCGAGCAGCCGCTCAGCGGCGCGGGCTACGACGCCTACCGGCAGGTGATGCTGCTGGTCGGGAGCCTGTTCCGGCGGCTGCGCGACACCGGCGACCTGGCCCGCAGCGAGGAGCGCGAGCGGTACATGTGGACCCGGATGCGGCAGCACATGGCCGCGTCCGGCACCGAGCCCGGGGACGCGCTGTACGTGTGCGGCGCGCTCCACGCCGCCAGCCGGGTCGAGCAGTTCGGCGCCCGCTCGGACGCGCCGTACGAGATCGCGGAGCCGACGAAGACGCGCTGGCTGTACGGCCTGATCCCGTCCAGCCACTCGGCGATCGAGGCGCAGTTCGGGCTGGCCCAGGGGTCGGTGTCGATCGCCGCCGCGACCTGGCAGAAGGCGCTGAAGCTCAGCGGCGTCGCGCCGTTCCGGCTGGCCGGGCAGAAGGGGACGACCCGCAAGTCCCCGAAGGCCGCGCCGATCAGCGCCGGGCCGACCGAGGACCGGCTGTCCGGCTTCCTCACCACCCCGCCCGAAGCGGGCGAGCTGGACGAGGAGGAGCTGCTCGCCTGGTCCGTCGACATCGTCCGGCTCGCCCGCCGCAACGGCTACCTCGCCAGCACGGCGGACGCGATCGCGATCGTCGAGACGTCCGTCCTGCTGGCCGGGATGCGGGGCCGGAACCGCCCGACCCCGTACGACTTCCAGGACGCGGCGGTCACCTGCATCGAGAAGGACGCCGTGCCCGGCCGCCGGGACGTCCGGCGGCTGTGCGAGATCCTGCTCGGCGGCGACCGGGTCGGGCAGGTCGGGTACCACGCGCTGCCACCGCTCGCGCAGAACGTCCTGGACCGGCTCGAACCGCTCGGCCTCGACCTGACCAAGCGGACCGTCCAGCGGGCGCTGCTCGACCTGCGGTCCGAGCCGCACCTGCGGGCCTGCTCGGACGTGCTGTGGATGCTGCGCCGGCTGCTCCCGGACGGCACCGTCCGCCCGATCATGGGGTCGCGGGCGCTGGGGGAGCGGTCCGTCCAGGAGAGCTGGGACCTGGCGCTCGGCCGCGACCAGCGCTGGCTGGTCGAGCTCGGCTACGAGGGCGTCACGATCGAGCAGGTCCTGGAGCAGCGGCTCCGCCGGGCCGCCTGGGCGTCCGGCGCGACCGCCTCGACGGCCCTGGCCGCCGTGGAGGACGCGCTGGTCCTGCTCGGGAGCCGCCGGTTCGTGGACGAGCTGGGCGCCCGCGCCGTCGAGTTGCTGGCCGCCGAGCGGACCGTGGACGACGCGCCCGAGGTGCTGCGGCGCGTCCGGCGGCTGCTCGCCCACTACCGGGCGAGCGAGCCGGAGCTGCCCGCCTGGTGCAAGGAGTTCGTCACCGAGGGCTACGCGCACTACTGCACGCTGCTGCCGACGGCGTTCACGGACGAGGAGACCGGCGTCCGGCAGGTCGCGGCGATGCTCGGCTTCCTGTTCGGGATGGAGAGCCTGGCACTGTCGCTCGGCTGCGACCACGCCCAGCTGGAGATCGCGGTCGCGCAGGCGCATCCGGAGCTGCCGGGCAAGGTCGCGCTGCTCTGGGCGGCGCGGCTCCAGCTCGGCACGCTCAGCCGGGCCGAGCTGCGCGCCCGCTGCGACGAGATGCTCGGCAACCCGCTGGTCGTGCCCGCTTTCCCGCGCTACCTCAGCGGGTTCGTGCAGGCCCTCGAACCCGTCCCGACGCTCGCGCCGTTCGTCGTGGAGGTGATGTCCAAGGCGTTCGGGACGCTGCCCGACCACGTCCTGCTGCCGTGGCTGCCGCGGCTGGTCATGACGCTGCGGGAGCAGGCGGCCGAGCTGGTCCCGGTCCTGACCAGGGAGGCAGGGCGCACGTTCCCCGGATCCCTCCCGGCCCTGGACGCCTGGACGCCGCCGTGGACGGCCGCCGCCCCCGAGCCCGGGCCGGGGCCGTCCGGGCGGTCGTCCGTCCCGGCGGGGCCCGTCGCGGAGCTGCTGGCCGCCCACCCGGCCGCCTGCGACGCCGTGGCGGCCCTGTTCGGCCTGGAACCGACCTGGCAGGCCGCCGCCCCGGCACCGGCCTCCGGTGCGGCGTCCGGGCTGGTGGAGCGGCATCCGGAGGCGGCGGGGGCACTCGCGGCCCTGCTGGGCGCCTGACCCCGGCCGGGCACTGGATAGGCTCGGACGGCAACGACGGTTTCGGGAGGATCTGTGGTCACCGCGCTCGTGTTCATCAAGACCGACGTGGACCGCGTCCACGAGGCGGCCGAGGAGATCGCCGCCCTGGACGGGGTCAGCGAGGTCTACTCGGTCACCGGCCGGCACGACCTGGTGGCCATGGTGCGGGTCCGGCGGCACGACGACCTGAACGACGTCATCCCCGGACGGCTGAACAAGGTCCGGGGCGTCCGCGACACCGAGACCCACATCGCCTTCCGCACCTACTCCCAGCACGACCTGGAGGTCGCCTTCTCCCTGGGCCTCCCGGACGCCGACTGAGCCTCCCGGGCGACGCCCGCCGCGCCCCCTCCCAGGGGCGCGGCGGGCGTCTCCCATGTCACGGGTAGTAGGTGGCGAGCTTCTGCTTGATCGCGGTGATCGAGTCCGCGAAGGGGATCGGGGCCGGTTCGCCGTGCCGGTAGTCGAGCAGGTCCATGGCGTAGACGGCACGGCCCTGCCGGACGACCGCGACCTGCCAGTGGGTCGTGGGCGGGTAGGGCGTGATGCCCGCGGTCAGCCGCCAGACGTCCACGCCGCTCTCCGTCCCGACCTTGTTCACGGCCGTGACGTAGACCGTCCCCTGGGTGGGCGAGTTGGGGTCGCTGCGCTGGACGCAGGTGGCGAGCAGGTCCTTCCAGCGCTGCTCGAAGGACGCGGCGTGCGCGCTGTCGGCGAAGACCCAGACCTCGTTGTAGTTGTAGTACCAGGTCGGGGTGGAGTAGCGGGCGTTCAGGCCGTCCAGCGCGCCGGTCGCCTTGCCGTACTCCCAGCAGGACGGCCCGGAGATGGACGGTTCGAAGTACGGGTCGACGTAGGGCTTGTCGCCCCAGGTCTCGTCCACCGGCGGCTGCTGGGCCTTCGAGAGCAGCACGTTCCGGTCCACGCCGGACGCCAGGCGGGCGGGGCCCGCGGCATGATCAGCGGGCGCGGCATCGGCGGGGGACGCGGCGAGCGTGAGCGCGAGGACGGCGGCGGCAGCCGCCGACACGGACGCGCGGACCTTGGAGACGGGCATCGGGCAGGGTCCTCTCCGTAGGAAACGGGAACTCGCCGATGATCATGTAGCGGCCCGCGGCAAACTAATCCAAACTTGAACAACCGTGACCCAAGCGCAACAAGACCGGCCGCCCGCGCGGGAGGGCGCGGACGGCCGGTCTTGTGTTACGGAGGGGCGGGCTCAGCGGGCGGCCTGCGAGACCTCGACCCAGCGGTCCAGCAGCGTGGCCGCCGCGCCCGAGTCGACCGCCTCGGCGGCGCGCCCGGACGCGGCCCGGAGGGTCTCGGTGAGCTTGTCCGCCGGGGGAGCGCCCTCGTAGGCGGCGATCAGGGCCGCCGCGTTCAGCAGCACCATGTCCCGCACCGGGCCCGTCTCGCCCGCGAGGAGCCGCCGCGCGACCTTCCCGTTGTAGGCCGCGTCCGCGCCCCGCAGGTCCTCCGGACGCGCCGGGGGGATGCCCAGGTCGGACGGGTCGAACACGGTCTCGGTGACCGCGCCGTCCCGGACCACCCAGACGGTCGAGGTGCCCGTCGTGGTCAGCTCGTCCAGCCCGTCGTCGCCGCGGAACACCAGGGACGAGCAGCCGCGCTCGGCGAACACCCCGGCCATGATCGGCGCCATCCGGGGGTGGAACACGCCCACGGCCTGGCTGGACGGGCTCGCCGGGTTGGTCAGCGGCCCGAGGAAGTTGAACACCGTCGGGGTGCCGAGCTCGCGCCGCGTCCGGGACGCGTAGCGCAGGGCCGGGTGGTACAGCGGCGCGAAGCAGAACGCGATGCCGATCTCGTCGGCGATCCGGGCCGTGGCCTCGGGCGGCAGGTCGATCGCGACGCCGAGGCCCTCCAGCAGGTCGGCCGCGCCGCAGGACGACGAGGCGGCCCGGTTGCCGTGCTTGACCACCTTCACCCCGGCCGCGGCCGCCACGATCGCGGCCATGGTCGAGATGTTCACCGTGTGCGCCCGGTCGCCGCCGGTGCCGACCAGGTCGGCGAACCGGCCCGGCACGCTGATCGGGGTGGCGTGCGCCATCATGCCCTCGGCGAGCCCGGCCACCTCGGCGACCGTCTCGCCCTTGGCGCGCATCGCCACGGCGAACCCGGCGATCTGCACGTCGGTGGCCTCGCCGGACATGATCTGGTCCATCGCCCAGGCCGTCTCGGCACTGGTCAGCGAGGCGCCGTCGAGCAGCGCGTTCAGCAGCGCCGGCCACGTCGTCGCGGCCGGACCGGCCGCGGCCGGAGCCGGCGCGGCCTGCCCCGGCGCGGCTGACGGCCCCTGCCCGGACGCGGGCAGGGACGGGTCGGTGGGTCGGGCGTCCATGCGTGTTTCCCCCAGGTTCGGGTCCTGCGGGGCGGCCGCCGGGGCGTTCCCGCCCGGTCCGGCCGGGTGGGGGCCGGGGGACGGAACATCCCCCGCCTCCCCGGCGAGCTGGTGCTTAGAGTGCGGGAAGGCGGTTGTCGGCCCGCCAGCGCATCAGGTCGGCGACGGCCTTGGCCACCGCCATCGGGTCGAGCGGCAGCGCGACCACGGCGTCGGCGCGCGACCAGGTCGCCAGCCAGCCGTCGTCCCGGCGCGCGATGACCGCCAGGATCGGCGGGCAGTCGTACACCTCGTCCTTGGCCTGCCGGGCCACGCCGAGGCCGCCCGCGGGCTGCGCCTCGCCGTCCACCACCACGACGTCGATGTCGCCCTGGTCGAGCCGGTGCACCACGGCGGGCTGGGTGGCGATCTCCACGAACTCCACCTTGGGGAGGTCGGCGGCCGGCCTGCGTCCGATGGCGAGCCGGATCTGCTCGCGCGTCTTCGCGTCGTCGCTGTAGACGAGGACCTTCATCGGAGCCTCCGGGGCGTCGCTCATGGCAGCACAGGTTACCGGTTCGGCGAGTCGCGCACGAGAGGGCGGGCCGGAAGTCCGCTCCCGGCGGAGAAAAGCCCTGATGAAGCGGGATATGGACGGACGGGACGGGCGGGTCGCGGCGGGTCCGGTGACACGCTCGGGAACTCCAGAAGGGGGGTCATGCGTCAGTCACTGAACGGGTGACGTAATAATGCTGCCCGTGGCAACAGCATCCGCGATAGAGACAACACCTCACGCTCGGGCGAACCGTCCCAACTTGGTAAGCGTGGGGACGATCGTCTGGCTGTCGTCCGAGCTGATGTTCTTCGCGGCCCTGTTCGCGATGTACTTCACGATCCGCTCCGTGACGATCGGCCAGCACGGTCACGACGCCTGGCCCGGCGCCAAGCTGGACCTGCCGCTTTCGGCGCTCAACACGACCGTCCTGGTGCTGTCCTCGGTGACGTGCCAGATGGGCGTGTTCAAGGCCGAGGCAGGCAAGGTCGGACGCACCGGCGGCCTGCTCAACTTCCGCAAGTGGGGCCTGCGCGAGTGGTACGTCCTCTCGTTCCTGATGGGCGCCTACTTCGTGGCGGGTCAGCTCTTCGAGTACTCCAACCTGGTCTCCAAGGACGGCCTGACGCTGTCGTCCTCGGCGTACGGGTCGGTCTTCTACCTGACCACCGGGTTCCACGGACTCCACGTGACCGGCGGCCTCATCGCGTTCCTGTTCGTGCTGGGACGCACCTACGCGGCCAAACGGTGGACCCATGAGCAGGCGACGAGCGCGATCGTCGTGTCCTACTACTGGCACTTCGTGGACGTGGTCTGGATCGGCCTGTTCGCGACGATCTACCTGCTCGACCTGAAGTGATCCGTCCGACCTCCACCGACGACAAGACCCGAACGGGGATTTCCGTGAAAAGGATCACCGCATGGCGACGGCGCCCGTGGGCGGGCTACGCCGTCGTGCTGGCGGCCCTCGCGGCGATCGCCGGCCTCTACGCCGGCTTCTCGCCGAAGACCGACCGCGCCGAGGCGGCAGGCACCGCCGACGCCCAGGCCGACCTCGCCAACGGCAGGCAGCTGTTCAACAAGAACTGCGCCAGCTGCCACGGCCTCAACGCCGAGGGCACCAAGGACGCCAAGGGCAAGCCGATCGCGCCGAGCCTGCTCGGTGTGGGCGCCGCATCCGTCGACTTCCAGGTCAGCACGGGCCGCATGCCCGCGATGAACCCGGGCGCGCAGATGCCGCGCAAGAAGCCGATCCCCGCCTTCGACACCGAGATCAAGACGAACTACTCGGAGCCGGAGAAGCGCGAGGCCGCCGAGAAGCAGAAGGCCCAGGCCGAGAAGAACCTGACCGACCTGCGGGAGTACATCGCCCAGCTGGGCGGCGGCCCGTCCGTCCCGACGGCCGACCAGGTCGACCCGACCAAGGGCGACGTCGCGCTCGGCGGCAAGCTGTTCCGCACCAACTGCGCCCAGTGCCACAACTTCACCGGCCAGGGCGGCGCGCTGACGCAGGGCAAGTACGCCCCGCCGCTGTCCCCGAAGGACGTCACGCCGACCCAGATGTACGAGGCGATGATGACCGGGCCGCAGGCGATGCCGGTGTTCAACGACACCACGCTGACCCCGAAGGACAAGCAGGCGATCATCACCTACCTGGTGCAGACGCGTGAGGAGCCCAACCCGGGCGGCAACGGCCTCGGCCGCATCGGCCCGGTGTCGGAGGGCCTGGCCGGCTGGCTGGTCGGCGTCGGCCTGATGGTGCTGGCGGCCATGTGGATCACCGCCAAGAAGCCGAAGAAGCTGAAGAAGTCATGAGCGACAACAACCACACCGCGGGCTCGGACGAGCCGCGCGAAGACGGCGGGGCCGGCCGGGTGGTGGGCACGCCGTCGCCGGCGGAGGAGCGCACCCTGCTCGCCAGGGACGAGGACGGCTCGCCCGCCAGGGCGGGCGCCGGCGCCGAGCTGGACGAGAAGGCCGCGAAGAACGCCGAGCGCGTCGTCGCGACGTTCTTCCTGCTGGCGTTCGCCGCCAGCGTGGCGTTCATCGCCTACTACATCGGCTGGAGCGGCCGGAACGGTGGGATGCACGGCATCCACCGGGCCCGCGAGTCCAACCTGTGGCTGGGCGGCACGCTCGCGTTCGCCCTGCTGGCCCTCGCGGTCGGCGTGACCATCTGGGTCCGCCGCCTGATGACCAGCAAGCCGATCATCCAGGAGCGGCACGAGATGGCGTCCAGCGCGGAGACCCGCGCGGCGTTCGAGGCCGACTTCCTGGAGGGCGCCGAGGACAGCGGCATCACCAAGCGGCCGCTGCTGCGCCGCACGCTGCTGCTGGCCGCCGCGCCGCTCGGCCTCGCGCCGCTGGTGCTGCTGCGCGACCTCGGCCCGCTGCCGGAGAAGCGGCTCCGCCACACCTTCTGGGGCGACGCCGTGAAGAAGGCCAAGGCCGAGGGCAAGAAGGGCGTCCGCCTGGTGGTGGACGGCACCAACGCCCCGCTGAAGGTCTCCGACTTCAACTCGCCCGGCGGCATGATCACCGTGCTGCCGGAGGGGATCGAGGAGTCGGCGCGTCCGGCCAACGAGATCGCCAAGGCCGTGACGATCCTGATCAACGTCCCGGCCGAGCAGTTCAAGCCCGTCAAGGGCCGGGAGAACTGGCACGTCAACGGGGTCGTGGCGTACTCCAAGATCTGCACGCACGTGGGCTGCCCGGCGGCCCTGTACGAGCAGACCACGCACCACATCCTGTGCCCGTGCCACCAGTCGACGTTCGACGCCACCGACGGCGCGAAGGTCGTCTTCGGCCCGGCGCACCGTCCGCTGCCGCAGCTTCCGCTGAGCGTGGAGGACGGTTACCTCATCGCCACCGACGACTTCCCCGAGCCGATCGGTCCGAGCTTCTGGGAGCGCGGATGAGCGACGCACAAGCACCGAAGGCGGTCGCGGGACCGCTGAACTTCCTGGACGACCGGCTCGGCTCGACCAACTTCTTCCAGCGCAACGTCAAGAAGGTCTTCCCGGACCACTGGTCGTTCATGCTGGGCGAGATCGCGCTGTACTCGTTCATCGTCCTGCTGCTGACCGGCACCTTCCTCACGCTCTGGTTCCACCCGAGCATGGAGGAGGTCGTCTACAACGGCTCGTACACCAAGCTCAAGGGTGTACAGATGTCGGACGCGTACAACTCGGCCCTGCACATCACCTTCGACGTGCGCGGCGGCCTGCTCATGCGGCAGATCCACCACTGGGCCGCGATCCTGTTCATGTCGTCGATCCTGGCGCACATGCTCCGGATCTTCTTCACCGGCGCGTACCGCAAGCCGCGCGAGCTGAACTGGCTCATCGGCATCAACATGTTCATCCTGGGCATGCTGGAGGGCCTGTTCGGCTACTCGCTGCCGGACGACCTGCTCTCCGGCACCGGCCTGCGCATCACCCAGGGCGTCGCGGAGTCGATCCCGCTGGTCGGCACCTACGTGTACATGTTCCTGTTCGGCGGCGAGTTCCCCGCGGGCGACCACGGCGACCTCATCCCGCGCCTGTACAGCCTGCACATCCTGCTGATCCCGGGCGTCATCCTCGGCCTGGTGACCGCGCACATGATGATCATGTGGCACCAGAAGCACACCGCGATGCCGTCCAAGAACCAGTCGAACGAGCAGGTCTACGGCTACCCGTTCTACCCGGTCTTCATGGCCAAGACGGGCGCCTACTTCCTGTTCACCTTCGGCGTGCTGGCGCTGCTCGGCGCGTTCGCCCAGATCAACCCGATCTGGCAGTTCGGGCCGTACGACCCGGGCGCGATCTCGTCGGGCTCCCAGCCCGACTGGTACATGGGCGTCCTCGAGGGCGCGCTGCGCATGATGCCCGGCCAGGGCACCGAATGGGTGATCGCGGGCCACACGATCAGCATGAACGTGCTGATCCCGGCGCTGGTGCCGCTCGGCATCGTCTTCGGCGGCGCGATGGCCTGGCCGTTCATCGAGCAGTGGGTCACCGGCGACCGGCGGCGGCACGACATCAACGACCGGCCGCGCAACGCCCCGGTCCGCACCGGCATCGGCATGGCCGCCGTGACCTTCTACGGCGTGCTGTGGCTGGCGGGCGCGAACGACGTGCTGGCCGACAAGTTCCACGTGTCGCTGTTCGCGACCACCTGGTTCTTCCGGTTCGCGGTCTTCATCCTGCCGGTGCTCGCCTACATCATCACCAAGCGGTTCTGCCTGGGCCTCCAGCGCAAGGACGCGGACGTGATCGGGCACGGCGTCGAGGCCGGCATCATCGTGATGGCGCCGGACGGCGGGTTCAGCGAGAAGCACGAGCCCGCCAAGGAGGAGGAGCGCATCAAGATCCTCTCCAAGGAGAACGCCCGCCCGGAGGCGCCCGCGACGGACGCCAACGGCATCCCGGCCCCGAGCCAGAAGGGCCCGATGGGCCACCTGCGCTCGCGGCTGCAGCGCGCCGCGACCTTCGACGACATCCCGATCGAGGAGCACGGCGAGGAGCACGGGCACGGTGACGACCACGCGGTCGGCAGCGGCTCGGGCCCCAAGCAGCTGGGCCACTGATACCGGCCCGCTGATACCAGAGTTGCCACAGGCGAGGCCCGTCCCCGGATCGGTTCCGGGGACGGGCCTCGTCCTTTTCCCAGTCCAGGGGCGTGGGATGCTGGCGGGGAGATGACCAGGACGCTCGTGGTGACCAACGACTTCCCGCCCCGGCCCGGCGGGATCCAGGCGTTCGTGCACGGCCTCGCCGTCCGGCGGCCGCCCGGCTCGGTCGTGGTGTACGCCCCGGCGTGGAAGGGCGCTGCGGAGTTCGACGCGGCGCAGCCGTTCCCGGTCGTCCGGCATCCGACCTCGCTGATGCTGCCGACCCCGGACGTCCGGCGGCGCGCGGTGGACCTGCTGCGCGGCGAGGGCTGCGACTCGGTGCTGTTCGGCGCGTCCGCGCCGCTGGGGCTGCTCGCCCCGGCGCTGCGCCGGGCCGGCGCCGGGCGGATCGTCGGGATCACGCACGGGCACGAGGCGGGCTGGGCGTCGCTGCCGGGCTCGCGGCGCCTGCTGCGCCGGATCGGGGACGGCGTGGACGCGCTCACCTACCTGGGCGAGTACACCCGGTCCCGGATGGCCCGGGCGCTGTCCCCGGCCGCCGCGGGCCGGATGGCGCGGCTCGCGCCGGGCGTGGACGAGTCGGTGTTCCGGCCGGGCGCCGGGGGCTCCGAGGTGCGCGCGCGGCACGGCCTGGCGGACCGTCCGGTCGTGGTCTGCGTGTCGCGCCTGGTTCCGCGCAAGGGCCAGGACGCGCTGATCCACGCGTGGCCGCGGGTGCTCCGGGCCGTCCCGGACGCCGCGCTCCTGCTGGTCGGCGGCGGCCCGTACCGCGCGGACCTCACGCGGCTCGCGGACGAGCGGGGCGTGTCCGGTTCGGTGGTGTTCACGGGGAGCGTCCCGTGGCCGGAGCTGCCCGCGCACTACGACGCCGGGGACGTCTTCGCGATGCCGTGCCGGACGCGGCGCCAGGGGCTGGACGTCGAGGGGCTCGGGATCGTGTACCTCGAAGCGTCCGCCACCGGCCTCCCGGTCGTCGCCGGGGACTCCGGGGGAGCGCCTGACGCCGTCCTGGACGGGGAGACGGGCCTGGTGGTCCCTGGACGGTCCGTACAGGCCGTTGCGTCGGCTCTGACGGATCTCCTGCTGGACCCTTCGCGCGCGCGCACGATGGGCGACAAGGGGCGCGCATGGGTGGAACGCGAATGGCGTTGGGAAGTGCAGTCCGCCCGCCTGGACAGTCTGCTGTCCTAGGGGCGGTTGTGAGGGGCGGGTGCGGCGCCGCTGTGTGAGGTGTGCGGGTCAGCGGTGCCGCTCGCGCGGTGCTGCTCGTGCGCGGGCGCAGGTGCGGGGTGCCTGCGCGTTACGCGGTTCGTGCTTAGTGCGAGGAACTGGCCAGCGCGACGGCGGTGTAGCGGAGCGGCGACGGGCCGCGCCGGGTCGTCTTGTAGGACGCGCCGCCATTGTCGGAGTACCTGATCCGCCAGGAGTGGCCGGAGTCCAGGCGGTGCAGGTTGTAGTGCGTGATGCCCTGCCCGGACAGGTACTCGACCTTGTGCTTGGCGGCGGCGGCCAGCGCCGACCGGTACGGGACGCGGGTGTCCTCGGCGGCCGAGACGAGCGTCCAGTCCGTCCCGCCGCGGCCCTGGAGGGACTGCCTGGCGAGCCAGAGCTGGAGCGCGCTGCCGGGCTTGAGGTCGCGGCACTGCCGGTAGGACGACGAGCAGGACCCGGCGATGCCGCGGAACGGGGCGCTGAGCGTCACGACGTCCTTGACCAGCAGGTAGGGCGGCCAGGACCCGGACCCGTGCGGCCGGGCCTTCACGCCCGCGAGGGCGGTGGCCGCGACCAGCCCGCCCATCGAGTGCCCGACGACCCGCACCGGGACGCCGTGCCGGGAGTAGCGCTGGTAGACGTCCCAGGCGAGGCGGCGTCCGAGCTCCAGCACCGGCGTGTTCAGCGTGCCGCTCTCGTGCCGGGTGCAGTGCGTGTCGTGGGAGTAGTAGCCCCAGGTGACCAGCGGGCCGGTGAACCCCGACGAGCGGAGCACGGCGTTCGCCTGCTTCCAGGTCGCGGCGCAGTCGGTGCCGCCGCGCAGCTGGAGGCCGTGGACGAGGTAGACCGGGTCGGACGAGGCGGTCGCCGTGTCGGCGGCCCGGGTGCGGGGGGCGGCCGGAGGTCCGGACGCCGCGAGCGCGGGCGCGGCCTGGGCCGCGCAGAGGGAGAACGCGACGGCGGGCAGCGCCGCCGCGCGCAGGATTCGACGCAAGGTTGAGGAACCTTTCGGGGGATGGCCGCCGACCGGACGGCGGCCTTGACGACGCCCGATCTTATGGACTGACCGCCGATTTGACCCTTGAAATGTGATCTTTTACTCGGGATCATCCCGTTCCAGGGTCGGGACACGGGGAGGCGGGATGGGCAGGCGGGGTATCGGGTGCCTGGTGATAGTGCTCGCGCTGGCGCTCGGCGTGGGCGGTTTCGAGGTCTGGAGGCTGGCGGGCCGGGACGGGGGCGGGCCGGAGAAGACCGCCGCGTCCTACTTCGCGGCGTGGACGAACGGCGACCTGTCCAAGATGCGGGGCCTGGTCAGCGACCCGCCCGCCGACTTCGCCGCCTGGCACCGGTCGCTGACCAGCGGCCTCTCGGTCATGTCGGTCGCGCTGGCGCCGAACCCGGTCGTCCGGACGGGCTCGGACGGCGCGCGCGCCGACTTCACGATCACCCGCAACCTCGCGGGGCACGGCGACTGGTCGTTCCGGTCGACGCTCGTCCTGCGCAAGCACGGCCACCGCTGGCGGGTGCAGTGGACGCCCGACACGCTCTACCCGGGTCTCAAGCAGCTGCCGACCACCTGGACGCTGACGGCCGTCCACCAGCCGCCCGCCGCGTTCGTCGCGGCGAATGGCAAGCCGCTCCCGGACGGCGGCTCGCTCGACCCCTACGTGACCGCGATGGCCGACGCCTACGGCAGCGGCTCGGACGGCTCCGGCGGCTCCGGCGGCTCCGACGATGAGGAGCCCGACGACACCGCGTGGGCCGTCGAGGTGCGGCAGGGCAGCCGGCCCGCGCAGCGGCTCAAGGTGCTCGGCGGGCATCCGACCAAGAAGATCCGGACGACGCTCGACCTGCGCGTTCAGGCCGCCGCCGAGCGGGCCGTGGCGGCGGCGCCGTCGGGCAGGGCCGCGGCGATCGTGGCGATCCGTCCGTCCACGGGGGAGATCCTGGCCGTCGCGGACCGGCTCGGCGGGCGCGGCGCGTTCGTCTCCAGCTACCCGCCCGGCTCCACGTTCAAGGTCGTCACGGCGGCGGCGCTGCTGGCCAAGGGCCTGTCGCCGTCGTCCCCGGCCGACTGCCCGGCCACGGTCGTCACCGCGCAGCGGACGATCCGGAACCACGAGGGCTCGGCGGTCGGCAACGCGACGCTCACCGACGCGTTCGCCCAGTCCTGCAACACGACCTTCGCCAAGCTGGCCGTGGACCGCCTGGGACCGGGCGGCCTGGCCGACACCGCGAAGGCCTACGGTTTCGGCGCGCCCATAATGACCGGCGCGGGCGGCGGATACAAGGATTTTCCGGACGTGAAGCCGGGCGCCGACCTGGCCGAATCCGCCATCGGCCAAGGGCGCGTCCAGGCGACCCCGCTGCTCATGGCGACCGTCGCCGCCGCGGTCGAGGACGGCACGTGGCGCGCGCCGCGACTGCTGCCCGCGTCGATGCTGAAGCCGGGCGAGATCCGTCCGCCCGCGCCGCACGACGTCCCGTCCGCGGACGCCCTCCGCTCGATGATGCGCAGCGTCGTCACCAACGGGACCGCCGCCTCGGCCGGGCTCCCGTCCGGCACCGCGGGCAAGACGGGCACGGCCGAGTACGACAACTCCGGCGCGTCCCACGCCTGGTTCATCGGCTTCAAGGGCGACCTGGCGTTCTCCGTCTTCGTCCTGGAAGGCGACTCCGGTCCGAAGGTGGCCGCGCCGCTGGCCGCCGCGTTCCTCCGCTCCCTCTGAACATTCCGGGCTTCCGGCACGTATTCGATTGCGCAAAGCGGGCTTGCCGCACCGAACCACCGGATTCGGCGGCATCCCCGAAGAACGAGGCTCTCGGGGCGTATGCTCCGGGAGTGACGGGGGCGGCTGCCCGAAACGGACGCCCCGGCGGGAACGGCGGAGGCTTGAGCGGGCCTCCGCCAGGCCGTTCCCGCATGTCTCGATCACGGCACCGGCCGGTATCCGGCGTTCCCCTGCGCCCGCGCCCCTCCAGCAGGAGAGGGCATGGCGCGACGAGAACCACGGCAGCCCGCCGGACGGCAGCCCGCCAGGACGACCGCGTCCGACGAGTCGTCCTTCTGGACCGAACCGCCCGGCGGTCCCCGACCACCCCGCCGCAGGCGCCGGTCTACCCGCACACCGCGCCGCCTGGGCGGACGCCCCGAACCCACGCGCGCCGCTGACCGAGGCTCCCGCCGGACCGTCCCCGACGGCTTACCGACCGTCGTGCGCACCGAACCCCTGCCCAGGCGAACCCGCCCTCGGCAGGACGATCCGCGTCGGCGAAGCGCTGCTGGGAAGCGCCATGCGCAGGCGGGGAAGCGGCGAAGCGCGGCGGGGAAAGCGCGGCGTCGTCGAGGCCCCGGGGAGCGGTTGAGCGTCGGGGCCGTGGTGGTGTCGGTGCTGGTCGGGGTGGCGTTGCTGGCCGTGGCCGAGCGGACGCTGCTCGACAGCACCCCGCTGGGCGGCGAGGGGCCCGCCGGGTCGCGGCTCGCGGTCAGTAGCCGGACGCCCCGGAGCAGCGCTCCGCCGGACGGTGGCGTCTCGCCGCGTCCGACCGTCCGGCCCGGCGGGCATGGCACCGCGCCGCCCGGGACGGCCGTGCTCGCCGACCAGGTGCGCGCGCTCATGACCGACCAGCGCGGCGCGGCGGCGCGCGAAGCATTCGGGATGAACCCCGACAAGCCGCCGGTGGTGCTGGTCGACCGCGTCTCCCCGGACGGCACGTGGGCCTTCGGGACGGCCGCGATCCCGGCGCCCGCGGGCACGGCGGCGAGCCCGCGGCTGGCATTCTTCGCGGCGCACTGGACGGGCGAGCGCTGGTCGGCGGCGCTGTCCGGGGCGTCCGCGTTCTCCCGGCTCGTCCGGCGTTCCCCGGCGGCGCTGATGCCGTCCGGCGAGGCGCGGGCCCTCGCCGCGTTCTCGGACGGGGACGCGGCCGTCCGTCCGGGCGCGCTGATGCTGCCCTGGAAGATCGGCGGGACCTGGACGCTCGACACCGCCGACGGCGGCACCGCGCCGCGCCCGCTGGACGGGCTCGCGTTCTCCGGCGGCGACGGCCGCGTCCTCGCCGCGGGCGGCGGCCGCCTCTACCGCTTCTGCGGCACCGACGACGGCCTGCTCCTGATCGTCCACGCGGACGGTCTCGGCACCGCCTACGACGGGCTGCGCGACACCGTCCCGCTGCGGGACGGCAGCGTCGTCCAGCGCGGCGACCCGCTCGGGCGCACCGGGACGGCCCGCCCCTGCGGCGGCATGGCCCCGCCCGGTCCGCAGGTCCGCTTCGGTGTGTGGCACGGCGACCGGCGGATGCCGCTGGACGGCGTCCCGCTCGGCGGCTGGACGCTGCGCGAGACGGCCCGTCCGCTGCTCGGGTTCGCCGAACGCGGCCCCGACCAGGTGCTCTCCGGCGGGACCCTGACCAACCTCGGGCCGGTGCCCGCCGCGCCTTCCGCCCCGACGCGTTCCCCCGCTCCCGCGCCGCCGAAGGACGGGCCGGTCCTGCCGCTGCCCGTCCCCAGCAAGTAGAGGAGTACGACCAGTGCAGAGCTACGACAGCGGCGATCCGCGCCGCGGTCCGCTGCGGGCCTGGCTGCCGGCCCTGGTGGGCGGCCTGGCCGTCCTCGCTGCGGCCGCCACCCCGCAGGGCGCCGTCGTGACCGGCGGCGTCCAGCGCTTCATGAACTTCTACGCCGGAGTCTTCAGCCTGCTCGCGATGACGGCGGCCGTGGTGTCCGGGCTGCTCGCCACCGAGCGGCTGGTCCTGCGCATCCGGCACCGGGTGCTGGCACAGGGCCTGCACCGCGCGGCCTCGCTGCTCGCCGTGACGTTCCTCGTCGCGCACATCGTGGTGAAGGTGCTCGCAGGTCTCGCCACGCCCGCGCAGATCGTCATGCCCGGTGCCGGGCCGGTCGGGCTCGGCGCGCTCGCGTCCGATCTGATGGCCGTTGTCTTGGTGACAGGATTGCTGCGCGCCCGGTTCGCCACTGGATTGCCGGTCTGGGCGTGGCGGTCGTTGCATGCTGTCGCGTACTTGTCGTGGCCGATCGCGATCTGGCACGGGCTCACAGCCGGACGGCCTGCCGCGTCCTGGGTGACGCTCGGGTACATGATGTGCGGCGGCGCGGTCGCGTTGGCCCTGGCGACGCGGATGATCGTCGTCGTTCGTCCGCGCGTGTCAGATGGCACACCGTCCCGGGCGTCCGTGCGGGTGGACGAGCGGCTTAGACATGCGGCGGACGACCCGGCGCAGGCGCCGTCCGAAGCGAGGGCGGCGGACGTGCGGGCGGAGACGCCTGGGGCGACGGCTGTGCGAGGGGCTGTGCGGGAGCCGGATCCGGTGGTGCGGCGGCGCGAGGAGGTCCGGTGAGCGGGCCGGTCACGGTCGGGGCGATCGGCGGGGCCCGGCTGACGCTGGGGTTCGACCGGTTCGAGCGGCTGGACCTGGACCGGCACCAGGCCGTGCACGGACGGCTCGCGACACCCGGACTGGACGAGGTGCTGCGCCTCGCCGAGCAGGCCGACCTGCGCGGACGCGGCGGGGCCGGGTTCCCGTTCGCGCGCAAGCTCGCCGCCGTGGCCGCGCGGCTCGACCACGGCGGCGGCCGGCCGCACGGCGAGGTGTTGCCGGGGGAGCGGCGCGGGCGGCGGGTGCCCGCCGAGGACGCGGTCGTCGTGGTGAACGGCGCGGAAGGCGAGCCCGGCAGCGCCAAGGACCGCGTCCTGCTCACCCGCGCGCCGCACCTGGTGCTGGACGGCGCGCAGATCGCGGCGACGGCGCTCGGCATCGAGCGGATCGTCGTCGCGGTCGAGGACGGCGAGGCGGCGCGGTCGGTGCGGGAGGCGGTCGCCGAGCGGCGCATGCCCGCCCGGGTCGTCCGGCTGGCGGAGCGGTTCGTGTCGGGGGAGAGCGGCGCGGTCGTGCGGGCGGTGAACGGCGAGACGCCGGTCCCGCCAGGTGTGAAGGTCCGGGCCTCGGACGCGGGGGTGGACCGGTGTCCCACGCTGCTGTCCAACACCGAGACGTTCGCGCAGCTCGCGGTGCTGACATCGCTCGGCGCCGACCTGTACGCCGCGGTCGGGACGGCGGACGAACCGGGCACGACGCTGCTCACGGTCGGCGGGACCCGGGTCGTCGAGGCGCCGCTCGGGATCCGGCTCGGGGAGGTGCTCGCCTTCTGCGACACGCCTGCCGACCAGGGAGTCCTCGTCGGCGGGTACCACGGGCAGTGGCTCGCGGCCCCGGACGTCGCGCGCGCCGTGCTGTCCCGCCGGGGGATGCGCGCGGTCGGCGGCACGGTCGGCGCGGGCATCGTCCTGCCGCTGGCGGACGGCACGTGCCCGCTCGGCGAGGTCACCCGGATCGCGTCCTACCTGGCCGCGCAGTCCGCCGGGCAGTGCGGGCCGTGCCGGCTCGGGCTGCCGGACGTCGTCCGGGCGCTGCACGCGCTCGCCGACGGCGGCGGCGTCGTGGACGACGTCCGTCGCGCCGCCGGGATCGGGCGCGGGCGCGGCGCGTGCTCGCATCCCGACGGGACCGCCCGGTTCGTCCTGTCCGCTTTGGAGGCGTTCGCGGAGGACGTCGAGACGCACCGCTGGGGCGGGACGTGCGGGCGCCCGACGTTCGGGGTGCTGCCGCTGCCCGTCCCGACCGGCGAGGAGGCGCGCGTCGCGATCGACTGGAGCCGCTGCGACGGGCACGGGCTGTGCGCCTACCTCGTCCCGGAACTCATCCAGCTCGACCGGTACGGATTCCCGGTCATCCTCGGGACGGACATTCCCCCTTGGATGGAACGGGATGTGCAGCGCGCCGTGGCGATGTGCCCGGCCCTCGCGCTGCGCATTACCGGAGGCGGATCTCTTTCTTGAATTGTCTCCCTGGGCGCTGAACTCCCTCCCGCTCATTTGCGTACCAAGAGTTGAAGGAAGAAGGGAGCGAGCGCGAATGAGAACCCCGTACGGCCGCACCGGATTCCGGTCCGGACTCCGGATTCCGCGATGGCCGCGACGCGCCCGGCTCCTCCCGGCCGCCGCCGCGGTGACCGCGGTCGCCGCGGCGGTGCTGACCGTCCTGTCACCGCCGGGCATCCCGTCCGACGGCGGCCCCGCGACCGGCACCGTCGGCACCCGCTGGGGCCCGCTCTCGCCCCAGGACCGGATCCTGCTGGTCAAGGTCAGGCAGGCCGGCCTCTGGGAGATGCCCGCGGGCCAGCAGGCCGCGCAGCGGGCCTCCGACCCCCGGGTGAAGCGGGTCGGCGACATGATCATGTCGCAGCACCTGCGGCTGGACGCCGACGTGCGCGGCACCGCGCAGAAGCTCGGCGTCATCCTGCCGAACCAGCCCAACACCGACCAGCAGCGCTGGCTGAAGGAGCTGTCCGGGAAGTTCGGCGCGGACTACGACCGGGATTTCGTGTTCCGGCTGCGCGCCGCGCACGGAAAGGTCTTCGCGGTGATCGCGCAGGTTCGCGCGCAGACGCAGAACAGCGAGATCCGCGCCTTCGCGGAACGCGCGATGACCTTTGTCAACACGCACATGCGACTTCTCGAAAGCACCGGCCTGGTGACCCGGCAGGCCGTTTCCTGAGCGAATTCAGTATCCCGTAGAGGATGGTTTTACATGCGCAAGAAGAATGGCGTTACCGCCGTTGTGGCGGCCCTTGTTCTGGTGGCGAGTGTGGTCGAGTCTCCGGCGTCCGCCGAGACGCCCGGACCGTCCGCCCGCGCCGATCATCGCCCCGGCGACCACCACAACCGCACCGACCAGAACGGCGGCGACCAGAACGGCGGCGGCGCGAACGGCGGCGGGACGGGCGATGGGCGGAACGGTGGCGGTGGCGGCGGGGGTGCTGGTGGAGGCGGTGGCGGGGACGGTTCGCAGGTGAAGAAGGGGCCGGACGCCGGGCAGTTCGCGGACATCCGGCAGGCGCCGCCGCGCCGGCAGCCGCAGCGGGGGAGGCGCGCGTCGCGCGGGTCGTTCACCTCGCCCTGCGGGCGCAACCAGGACCAGCACCACAACCCGGACAACTTCATCGTCGCGCCCGGCGTCTCGAACGGCGCGCACCACATCCACGACTACGTCGGCAACAAGTCCACCGACGGCTTCTCCACCGACGACAGCCTGGCCGCCGCCGGGACGACCTGCTCGAACGGTGACAAGTCCGCCTATTTCTGGCCGGTCATGCGGCAGCGCGGCCGGCGGGACGGCTCGGGCCAGGCCGCGCAGAGCCAGGCGGACGGCAATGTCGGGCGGGTCGTCCTCCCCGCGTCCGCGCGCATGCAGTTCCTCGGGAACGCGCGGGACAGCGTCGTCCCCATGCCGCGCTTCATGCGCGTCATCACCGGAGACGCGAAGGCCGCGACCAACGGCGGTGCCAACGCGCGCGCGCAATGGACCTGTACCGGGTTCACCGATCGCGCCTTCACGGACAAGTACCCGCTGTGTCCTGGCGGCAGCCGCGTGACCCGCATCCTGGATTTCCCCAGTTGCTGGGACGGGCGGAACACCGACAGCGCCAACCACCGCACGCACGTCGTCTTCCCTGATGCGGCGTCCGGCTCGTGCCCGCAGGGGACCAAGGCCGTCCCGCAGCTGCGCATGACGCTCACCTACGACCTCCCGGCGCGTCCGCTCGCGTTCGCCGTGGACACCTTCCCCGAACAGGGCCACGACCCGGTCACCGACCACGCGGACTTCGAGAACGCCATGCCCGACGCGCTGATGCGACGCGCCGCGTCCTGCATCAACTCCGGCCGGAACTGCTGACCCCGCCTACCGCCTCTGACCTGGGAATCCGTCGTCCGCCGCGGTTATCCACAGGCGCACCCGCGGCGGGCGTCCGGCGGAGCGGGTCCGTAGTGTGGACGCCATGAACATCGTGATCGCGGGAGGACACGGCCAGATCGCCATGCGGCTCGCCCGGCTGCTCAGCGCACGGGGAGACGCGGTGCTCAGCCTGATCCGCGACCCCGCACAGGTGGACGACGTGCGCGAGACGGGCGCCGGGCCGGTGATCGCCGACCTGGAGAAGCTGTCCGGCGACGACCTGGTCGACCAGCTCACCGGCGCGAACGCGGTGGTGTTCGCGGCGGGCGCGGGCCCCGGCAGCGGCGCCGCCCGCAAGGACACCGTCGACCGCGGCGCCTCGGCGGTGCTCGCCGACGCGGCCGAGCAGGCGGGTGTCCGCCGGTTCGTCCAGATCTCGTCGATGGGCGCGGGCAAGCCGCCCGCGGGCGGCGACGACGTCTGGGCCGCCTACATCACCGCCAAGACCGCCGCCGAGGACGACCTGCGCGGCCGCGACCTCGACTGGGTGATCCTGCGTCCGGGCCGGCTGACCGACGACAACGGCACCGGCCTGGTCACCCTCGGCGAACCCGAGGTCGGCCGCGGCGAGGTGACCCGCGACGACGTCGCCACCGTCATCGCCGCCCTGCTCGCCGAGCCCAAGGTGAACCGCACGACCCTCGAAGTCGTCAACGGCGACGTCCCCATAGCCGACGCCGTAGCCGCCCTGGTCTGACCGGGCGCCCGGCCGCTCGTCAGGTGTAGAGGGCTTCGATGTCGGTGGCGAAGGCCGCCGTGACGATGTGGCGGCGGACCTTGAGGCTGGGGGTGAGGTGGCCGCCGGCCTCGGTCAGCGCGCGGTCGAGCACGCGGTACTTCTTGATCGCCTCGGCGTGCGAGACGGTCGCGTTCGCTTCGGCGACGGCGGCGTCCAGGGCCGTCCGCACCTCGGGGTCGTCCCGCAGGGCGGCGAGGTCGAGGCCGTCGCCGAGCCTCGGCACCGGACGGCCGCGGGTGGCGAGCCAGCCGGGCAGCGCCTCCTCGTCGAGGGTGAGCAGGGCGCCGATGAACTTGCGCCCGTCGCCCACGACCACGGCCTGGTCGATGAGGGGATGGGCGCGGAGCAGGTCCTCCAGCGGTCCGGGGGCGACGTTCTTGCCGCCGGCCGTCACGAGGATGTCCTTCTTGCGTCCGGTGATGCGCAGGTAGCCGTCGTCGTCGAGCTCGCCCAGGTCGCCGGTGTGGAACCAGCCGCCGTCGAGCGCGCGCGCCGTGGCGTCGGGGTCGTTCCAGTAGCCCTCGAAGATGCTGACGCCGCGCGCCAGGATCTCGCCGTCGTCGGCGATCCGGAGTCCGGTGCCGGGAAAGGGGCGTCCGACCGTCCCGATGCGGTTGCCGCCGGGGGTGAAGCGGTTGCCGACGATCGGCGCGGTGGTCTCGGTGAGGCCGTAGCCCTCGATGATCGTCACGCCGATGCCGCGGAAGAAGTGGCCGAGCCGGGCGTTCAGCGCCGCGCCGCCTGACATCGCGTACCGGAGCCGTCCGCCCATCGCGGCGCGCAGCTTGCGGTAGACGAGCGCGTCGAAGACGCGGTGCCGGGCCTTCAGCGCGAGCGGCACGCGCCCGGTGTCTAGGGCTTGGCTGTAGGCGACGGCGGTGTCTGCGGCGGCGGCGAAGATCCGGCCCTTGCCGTCCGCCTCGGCCCGCTGCGCCGCGCCGTTGTAGACCTTCTCGAACACCCGTGGCACGGCGAGCAGGAAGGTGGGCTGGAACGTTCCAAGATCCTTCTGCAGCGAACCCGGCGTGCCGTGCGCCAGCACCATCCCGCACTCCACGCAGCCGACCTGCACCAGCCGCGCGAACACGTGCGCCAGCGGCAGGAACAGCAGCGTGGACGCGCCGTCCGCGGCGATCTCCGGCACTCCGGCGAGCACCACGTTCCGCGCCGTGGCCAGGAAGTTCGCGTGCGTCAGCGCGCAGCCGCGCGGCCGTCCCGTCGTCCCGGACGTGTAGACGATCGTGGCCAGGTCGGACGCCCGCCGCGACCGCCGCCGCTCGGTCAGCTGCTCGTCGGTGACGGCCGCGCCCCACCCGGCGAGCCGGTCCAGATCGTCCGGTTCGAGGCCGCTGACCTGCGACAACTCGGGCAGCTCGGCCCGGACGGACGCCACGGCCGCGCGGTTCTCCGCCGTCTCCACGAAGATCCCGCGCGCGCCCGAGTCGCCCAGGATCCAGGCGAGCTGCTCCGGCGAGGACGTCTCGTACACCGGGACGGTCACGCCGCCCGCCGCCCAGATCGCGTAGTCCAGGACCGTCCACTCGTACCGGGTCCGCGACATCAGCGCGATCCGGTCCCCGGGCTCAACCCCGACCGCGATCAGGCCCTTGGCCAGCCGCGCCACCTCGTCCGCGAACTCCCCGGCCGTCACCGCGGCCCACGCGTCCGCGCCCGCCGGACGCCCCACGCCCTCAGCCGCCGCGCCCTGCGAGCCGCCCGCGGCGGACGAACCCGCCGACGAACCCGAACCCGCCGTCGGGGCCGCCGACGAACCCGCGGCCGAGGCCGGACCCGCCGTCGGGGCCGCCGCTGGGACGCGGCGGCGGGCGACGATGCGGCCGGGAGAGCCGGCGGCCCGGTCGAACGGGGTGTCGGTCAGGTTCGCGGTCTCGGGGAACCGCTCCCGGACGGGGACGTCGGTCTCGCGCATCGGTTCCTCACGTCCGGGCGGCGGTACGGGTCGGGCTGTATAGGTCAGGCTGTACGGGGCGGGCTGTACGGGTCAGGGAGCAGCAGGGCAGGTCAGGAGTAGAGCGCGTCGATCTCGCGGGCGAAGTCCTTGATCACGACGTGCCGGCGGACCTTGAGGCTCGGGGTCATGTGCCCGGCCTCCTCGGTGAAGTCCACCCCGAGGATCTCGTACTTCTTGATCGCCTCGGCGTGCGACACGGCCTTGTTCGCCTCGGCGACCGCCCGGTCGATCTCGGCGATCACGTCCGGGTCGGTGCGCAGCTGCTCCACGGTCATCGCGGCGGGCTTGCCGTGCTGGGCCTTCCACGGGACGAGGGCCTCCTCGTCCAGGGTGATCAGGGCGCTGATGAACTTGCGGCCGTCGCCGACCACGAGCGCCTGGCTGATCAGCGGACACGCGCGCAGCCGGTCCTCCAGCGGGGCCGGCGCGACGTTCTTGCCCGCGGCCGTGACCAGGATCTCCTTCTTCCGGCCGGTGATCTTCAGGTAGCCGTCGGCGTCCAGCTCGCCGAGGTCGCCGGTGTGGAACCAGCCGTCCTCGACGGCCTCCTTGGTCGCGGTGTCGTTGTTCCAGTAGCCGCGCAGGATGTTGACGCCCTTGGCGAGGACCTCGCCGTCCTCGGCGATCCGCACCGACACGCCCGGGATCGGCTGGCCGACCGTGCCGATCCGCAGCGCGGACGGCCGGTTCACGCTGATCGGCGCGGTGGTCTCGGTCAGGCCGTAGCCCTCCAGGATGGTGATGCCGACGCCGCGGAAGAAGTGCCCGAGCCGGTCGCCGAGCGCCGCGCCGCCGGACACCGCGTACTGCACCCGTCCGCCCACGGCGGCGCGCAGCTTGCCGTACACGAGCACGTCGAAGACCTTGTGCTTCAGCTTGAGCTTCAGGTCCGGCCCGCCCGCCGAGAGCGCCTTGCTGTAGGCGATGGCGGTGTCGGCGGCGGCCGCGAAGATCTTGCCCTTGCCGCCCGCGATCGCCTTCTGCTCGGCGCCGCTGTAGACCTTCTCGAACACCCGGGGGACGGCGAGCAGGAACGTCGGCTTGAAGCTGTCCAGGTCCGGCAGCAGGGCCTTGATGTCGCTGTGCCCGAGGACGATCCCGCCCTCGATCGTCGCGACCTGGATGAGCCGCGCGAAGACGTGCGCGAGCGGCAGGAACAGCAGCGTGGACGACCCGTCCACGGTGACCTCCGACAGCGCGCCCTGGATCGCGTTGCGCGCGGTCAGCACCAGGTTCCCGTGGGTCAGCTCGCAGCCCTTCGGGCGGCCGGTGGTGCCGGAGGTGTAGACGAGGGTCGCGACGTCGGCGGCCACCGGGACGCGGCGGCGCTTGTCGATCTCGGCGTCCGGGACGTCCGCGCCGGCGGCGGTCAGCTCGTCGAGCCCGCCCGCGTCGATGCCCCAGACGTGCGCGAGGCCCGGGAGCGCGTCCCGGACCTCGGCGATGGTGGCCGCGTGCTCGGCGGTCTCGGCGACCACGGCCTTCGCGCCGGAGTCGCCGATGATCCACTTCACCTGCTCGGCGGACGACGTCTCGTAGATCGGGACGCTCACGCCGCCGACGGCCCAGACGGCGTAGTCGACCAGCGTCCACTCGTAGCGGGTGCGGGACATCAGCGCGACCCGGTCGCCCGGCTCGACCCCGGCGGCGACCAGGCCCTTGGCGAGCGCGGTCACCTCCGCGGCGAACTCGCCCGCCGTGACGGCCGCCCACGCCCCGTCCGCGCCGCGGCGGCGGATGACGATCCGGCCCGGCTCGGCGGCGGCCCGGTCGAATGGCGCGTCGGTGAGATTGGCGGAGTCGGGGACCTCCACCAGGGCGGGGACGCTGAACTCGCGCACGGCCACTCCTCGGTTGATCACGGCTTAAGGCGGGGACGACGGTACAACCTCTTGCTACTCGATGGTAGCTACGGCTCCGCGCAGGTCGGTAGCGGCGAGCCCGGACCGGACGGCAGGCCCCGCGCGGCACCGGGAAACGCGCTGCGTGATGGTCGCCACACGCTCCCGGGAGGGCGGGCGCCGGGGCGGGCGGTGCGGTGCACGGAATCCCCTTGCCCTACGCTTGACCAGGACGTTCCCAGCCTACGCGAGGAGGCGCCCGGTGGCCCTGCTGGAAGTGATCGCGCTGACCGCGGACGACGCGCGCGCCGCGGCCGAGGGCGGCGCCGACCGCCTGGAAGTGGTCGCCGACATGGCCGCCGACGGCCTCACCCCCGACCCGCGGACCGTGGCGGAGATGAGGCAGGTCACATCGCTGCCGATCCGGGCGATGCTGCGCGCGGCCGCCGGTTTCCGCACCTCCGAGGCCGAGCTGGACCGGCTCGGCCGCGCCGCCGCCGACCTCGCCGACGCCGGGGCGGACGGCTTCGTCCTCGGCTTCCTCGACGCGGACGACGCGATCGACGCGCGCTCCGCCTCCGCCCTCGCCGCCGCCCTCCCGGACGGCCTGCCCTGGACGTTCCACCGGGCGCTCGACAACGCCGCCGACCCGTCCGCCGGGTGGGAGGTCGTCCGCGGGCTGGGCTGCGACACGGTCCTGACCGCCGGATCGGCGCGCGGCGTCTCGTCCGGGCTGGACGTGCTGTCCGGCCGCGCCGCCGAGGGACCCGCGTCCGCGCGGCTGCTGATGGCGGGCGGCGGGCTGCGCCGCGAGCACGTCCCCGTCCTCGCCGCCGCCGGGATCGGCGCGTTCCACGTCGGCACGGCCGTCCGCACCGGCGGCTCCTGGGACGCCCCGCTCGACCCCGCCCTCGTCGCCGAATGGCGGGCCCTGGTCGCCTCCGCCACGTCCTGACCGGGCCGGCCGTACCGCGTCCGTCTTTCACCTGTCGGCGATACCGTCCGGCCGCGGAAACCGCCCGGCGCCCTGGCCCGGCCGCGACCTCGGTCGGGGATCGGTCCGACACCGTGATCAACGAGACGGGCCTCGTCGTGTCCGGATGGCGGGACGCCTATTAGGCTCGGTTCATGCGGATCCATGTGGTGAGCGACGTCCATGGCCGCGCGGAGGCGCTCCGGAACGCGGGGGACGGCGCGGACGCGCTGGTCTGCCTGGGCGACCTGATCCTGTTCATCGACTACTCCGACCACGGCCGGGGCATCTTCGCCGACCTGTTCGGGCAGGAGAACGCGGACCACTTCATCGCGCTGCGGACGGCGAAGCGGTTCGACGAGGCGCGCGACTTCTCCAGGCAGATGTGGTCCTCGCTGGACGGGGACGCCTGGCCGCACATCGAGAAGGCCGTCCGCAAGCAGTACGCCGAGCTGTTCGACGCGATGCCCGCGCCGGCCTACCTCACCTACGGGAACGTCGACATCCCGCGGATGTGGCAGGACTACCTGCGGCCCGGGCACCGCGTCCTGGACGGCGAGGTCGCGGAGATCGGCGGCGTCCGGTTCGGGTTCGTCGGCGGCGGGCTGCGCACGGTGTACCGCACGCCGAACGAGATCGACGACGAGGAGTTCGCCGCGAAGGTCGCCGCGGTGGGCGAGGTGGACGTGCTCTGCTGCCACATCCCGCCCGCCGTCCCGGACCTGCTCTACGACACGGTCGCGCGGCGGTTCGAGCGCGGCAGCGAGGCGGTGCTGGAGGCGATCCGCGCCACGTCACCGCGGTACGTGCTCTTCGGGCACGTGCACCAGCCGCTCGCCCGGCGGATGCGGATCGGCAAGACCGAATGCATCAATGTCGGTCATTTCCGGGCCAGCGGTAAACCGTACGTACTGACGATCTGACGCAAACTCCGCGAGGATGTGTGCGGCGGAGCACTAGGCAAGGACAGCCGGAGGGAAGGGGCCCATGGCGGACCGCACGAGCTCGTCCATCACGATCAAGGCCGCGAAGTCGGACATCATGGCGGTGATCGCCGATCTGGACGCCTACCCGGAGTGGGCGAGCGGGATCCGCGCCTTCGAGGTCACCGAGACCGGCGGCGACGGCCGCGCCCGCACCGCCCGGATGACCTTCGAGGGCGGCCCGATCAGCGACTCGGTCGGGCTCGCCTACACCTGGGAGGGCGACGACGCCGTCCACTGGGAGCTGGTCGAGCCGGGCACGGTGGTCACCGGCCTGCACGGCTCCTACACCCTGGACGACACCGGCACCGGGGAGACCGAGGTCACCTACGAGCTCGCCGTCGACGTCCGGATCCCGATGATCGGCATGGTCAAGCGCAAGGGCGAGAAGCGGATCATCGACTCGGCCCTCAAGGGGCTGCGGCGGCACGTCGAGCGCTGAGCCGTCAAGAACGCGCCGGTCGCGGGCCGCTGCCGCGTCCGGCCGACCAGGGATGGAAGATGTCATCATGACCGAGCAGCAGCCGGGCGACGTCCTCGACGAGGCCGCCAAGCTCTTCGACGCCGTCCGGCGCCGGGTGGGCGAGGCCGTCGGCGCCGCCGCGTCCGGAACGCTCCCGTGGTCGGACGAGGACGTCTGGGCGGACGCGACCACCCCCGAGGACGCCCGGAGCCGGCCCGAGGGCAAGGACGCCGCCCCCGAGGGATCCGAGGGCAAGGGCGTCCCCGAGGGTAGGGACGTCCCCGAGGGTAGGGGCGCCGACCGCGAGGGTAAGCAGGACGGCGGGCGCGGGCGCTCGGAGGCCCGGGCCCGCGGGGCCGGGGACGTGTGGGCGCGCGTCCTCGCGGAGGAACCGCACATCGCGACCGGAGCGGCGGAATGCCGGAACTGTCCGGTGTGCCGGGCGATCGCGCTCGCGCGCGAGACCGGTCCGGACTTCCGGCGGCACGTGGAGGAGGCCGGGCGCTCGCTGCTGGCGGCGGTGTTCGACGTCGCGGCCGCCTACGAGCGGAGCCGCCCGGGCCGGGCCCGGACGGGGACGTCCGGCGCGTCCGGCACGCGCGATCCGTCCGGCCGGGACGCGACGGACGTCGGTTGACAGCGAACAGGAACGGCGGAGGGAAACGCTCATGGCCCTGACCATCGGCGTGGACGTGGGCGGGACGAAGGTCGCCGCGGGTGTGGTCGACGACCGCGGGAACATCCTGGAGAAGGTGCGGCGGCCCACCCCGTCCACCAACCCCAAGGAGACCGCCGACACCATCGCCGAGGTCGTCGACCTGCTGAAGGGCAAGTTCGAGGATGTGTCGGCGGTCGGGCTCGGCTGCGCCGGGTTCGTGGACGAGACGCGCTCGGTCGTGATGTTCGCGCCGAACCTGGCCTGGCGGAACGAGCCGATCAAGGCGATCGTCGAGGGCCTGGTCGGGCTGCCGGTCGTGGTGGAGAACGACGCGAACGCCACGGCCTGGGGCGAGGCCCGGTACGGCGCGGGCCGCGGGCACGACTTCATGGTCCTGGTCGCGCTCGGCACCGGCATCGGCGGGGGCCTGGTCATCGACGGCGAGCTGTACCGCGGCCGGTTCGGGGTCGGCGCGGAGTACGGGCACTACCGGGTCGTCCCGGACGGGCGGCGCTGCGGCTGCGGCAACCGCGGCTGCTGGGAGCAGTACGCCAGCGGGAACGCGCTGGTCTACGAGGCGCGCGAGCTGGCCCGGGTGTCCCCGGCCCTGGCCGGGCGGCTGCTGGAGCTCGGCGGCGGCAAGCCCGAGGGCATCAACGGCCCGCAGGTCACCGAGGCCGCCCGCGAGGGCGACGCGGCCGCGCTGGAGTGCTTCCGCACCATCGCGCAGTGGACCGGGCAGGGCCTGGCCGACCTCACCGCCGTCCTCGACCCGGGCTGCTTCGTGATCGGCGGCGGCCTCTCCGACGCCGGGGACCTGCTGCTGGAGCCCGTCCGGCAGGCGTTCGCCAACGCCCTCACCGGCCGCGGCCACCGCCCGCTCCCGCAGATCAAGATCGCCGAGCTGGGCTCGGCCGCGGGCATCGTCGGCGCCGCCGACCTCGCCCGCCTCTGACCCCCCGCCCGCCCCCCGCTCGAACCCCACCGACGTCCGCTCACGGGGGAGGGAACGACGTGGCCGTCACGGTACGCGTGGTCAGCTACAACATCAGATCGCTGCGGGACGACCCGGACGCGGTCGCGCGGGTCGTCCGCGCGCTGCGTCCGGACGTCCTGTGCCTCCAGGAGGTGCCGCGCTTCGCGACCTGGTGGTGGCAGCGCCGGCGCCTCGCCCGCGCCTGCGGCATGCGCATCGCCGCGGGCCGCCGCGCCTGCGGCCTCGCCGTCTTCACCGCCCCGCACGTCCAGCGCGTGGCCCGCGAGTTCGCCCTGCTGTCCCGGGTGCCGGACCTGCACCGCCGCGCGCTGGCCCTCGCCGTCCTCCAGGTGGACGGCGCGCCCCTCATCGCCGCCAGCACCCACCTCGACCTGGAGGACGAGCCGCGCCTGCGCCACGTCGGCGAGGTCCTGGCCCGCCTGGAACGCGCGAAGGCCCGCCACCGGGCCCCGCTCGTCCTCACCGGCGACATCAACGAGGAACCCCACGGCCCCGCCTGGAGGCGCCTCGCCACCCGCTTCCAGGACGCCCACGCCATCGCCCCGGACGGCGACTCCTTCACGTTCTCGGCCATGGAACCCGTCCGCCGCATCGACGGCGTCTTCGCCGACAAGGGCATCCACGTCCAGGGCTGCGGCGTCCCCACCACCCCGGAACTCCTGGCCGACTACCCCAAAGCCACCGACCACCGCCCCGTCCTAGCCACCCTGAGACTCTGACTCAGAGGACGGCGCCGTCGTCGTCTGGGGGGCGGGGGTCGTCGCCCATGCGGAGGACGAGGGTGACGAAGCCGCCGATGAAGGCGGCGACGGCGAGGAAGGCGGCCCAGCCGGGGACGTCCCAGTTGAGGACGACCGTGATGAGCAGGTAGAGGGGGCCGCCGACCAGGGCGATCCAGGCGCCCTTGGTGAGCGGGTCGGCGGTGGGGAGCGGCGGCGGGGGCGGCGGGACGTAGTGGCCCTCGTCGTCCGGGCGCGGCATCTCCTCGCCGTCGTCGAGGTCGGCGGCCCTGATCACGCGGGCGCGGGGGAGGCGGCCGGTGCTGTCGTCGCCCTCGCCGGGCGGCTCCTCGTCCTCGTGGATGTTCTCCTGGTCGGGCCAGGGGACGCGGTCGCCCTCGGGCTCGGCGTCGAAGTTGGCGACCAGGTCGGCGAAGATCGCGGCCTCGTCGCGCTCGGCCGTGCCGGGGGCGCTGGGGGTGTCGGGCTCGGCGTCGGACGGCTCGGCGGCGGCCTCCGGGTCGGGCGCGGGGTCCTCGGCGGCGGCGGGGGAGGGGTCTTCGGCGGCCGCGCCGTCCGAGCCGCGGGACGAGGCGTCGCGCAGCCGGGTGAGGTGGACGCGGAGGATGCCCTCGGCGGTGTGCTTGAGGTCGACGTCCACGTAGAGGCGGTCGAGCTCCTCCTCGGCGGACGGCTGGTCCGGCGGGGCGGCGTAGGCGGCGACGCCGGCCTCGCGCAGCGCGTCCAGCATCGCGTCCGCGAGGTGGGGGGCGAGGTCCACCAGCGGGGCGTAGGAGTCGGCGGTCAGGCCATTGCCACGGCGATTCACGGGGTCGTCCCCTTCGACTCCTGCGTGACCGATGGCACCGGCATGACGGCCTCCGCTCCCCCATTACCCTGTGTCCGCGTGGGCGCTCGCGCGTGCACGAGCCCACCGGCCGGCGCTCACCCGGACACCCCGAAACGTGTGTCCCACGGTATTCGCTGCGCCGCCCGGAACAAGCCCTCGGGCACACCCGATTGTGGTACTGCTGTACTTCCACAGCAGAGCCTACGGTCCCCGGGGACCGCCGCGCGCCCGAAGCGGCGGCCGGAGCGGGCCCGCGGTGTGGGCAGTACCTCGCTCAGATGGGAAGATGTCCCATCATCTCCCCTAGGAAGGTGCCGCCATGCTGTGGTTCTGGATCTTGTTGAGGATCGTGCTGTCACCGATCCTGTACCTGGTCTGGCTGCCGAAGAACTCCGGCATGCGCAACGTCCCGAAGCGGGGCCCGGCGCTCCTGGTGAGCAACCACCTGTCGTTCGCCGACCACTTCTTCGGCCCGCTGCCGCTGATGCGGCCGATCCTGTTCATCGGCAAGCGGGAGTACTTCACCGGCCGCGGCATCAAGGGCCTGATCAGCAAGGGCTTCTTCACGGGCGTCGGCGTCGTGCCGGTCGACCGGACCGGCGGCAGCGCCGCCGAGGCCGCGCTCCAGACCGGCCTGCGGATCCTCGGCGAGGGCAAGCTGCTCGGCATCTACCCCGAGGGCACCCGCGCCCCCGACAACCGGCTGTACCGCGGCAAGACGGGCGTGGCGCGGCTTGCGCTGGCGTCCCGGGTGCCGGTGATCCCGATGGCCATGATCAACACCTTCGAGATGATGCCGCCCGGGCAGGCGCTGCCGAACCTGCGGCCGCGTCCCGGCGTCCGGTTCGGCAGGCCGCTCGACTTCTCCGAGTACTACGGCCAGGAGGACGACCGGGAGGTGCTCCGCAAGGTCACCGACCAGATCATGGCGGCGATCGCCGACCTGTCCGGCCAGGAGTACGTCGACCGGTACGCCGCCGACGTGAAGGCCGAGCTCGCCGGGAAGACCCCGCGGCCGTCCTCGGACGACGAGTAGCCCGTTGGGGGTCGGGTCGGCGATCTGGCGCTCGGTCGCGGTCTACCGGTTCCTGGCGCTGCTCTACGCCGCGGTGGTGATCGCGTGGAACCAGGACAAGTACGAGCGCCCGTACGCGTCCTGGATCGTGCTCGCCGGCATGGTCGTCTGGACCTTCTACGCCACCCTCGCCTACGGCGGCGGGCGCAGGCAGCGCTGGACGCTGCTCGCCACCGACCTGGGGGTCGCGTTCGCCGCCGTCCTGGCCACCGCGTGGGTCGAGACGCCGTTCGGCATCGCCCAGGGCCGTCCGACGATCCCGGTCGCCTGGGTCGTCGCCGCGCTGCTCGCCTGGGCCGTGTCGGGCGGGCGCGGCCTCGGCGTGGTCGCCGCCGCCGTGATCGGCTCGGCGGACCTCATCGTGCACGCCCTGAACGACTCGCCGCCCGGCCCGGCGACCTTCAGCAACATCGTCCTGCTGTTCCTCACCGGGCTGGTGGTCGGGCACGTCGTCCGGATGGCGGTGGACGCCGAGGCGCGCCTCGCCCGCGCGGTCGAGATGGAGGCGTCCACCCGCGAGCGCGAGCGGCTGGCCCGCGACATCCACGACTCGGTCCTGCAGGTGCTGGCGATGGTGCAGCGGCGCGGCGCCGAGGCGGGCGGCGAGGCCGCCGAACTCGGCCGCCTCGCCGGGGAGCAGGAGGCCGCCCTGCGCTCCCTCATCACCAACGCGCCCGTCCCGCGTCCGCGCGTGACCGCGGACCTGCCCGCTGTCACCGCCTCGGCCTCGGGCGCCTCCGACGTCCGGACGCGCCTGACCGCGCTCGCCTCGTCGCGCGTGAGCGTCGCGACCCCGGCGACCCCCGTCCTGCTGCCCGAGCACGTCGCGGACGAGCTGGCGGCGGCGGTCGAGGCGGCCCTGTCGAACGTCCGCGCCCACGCCGGCGACGACGCGCGCGCCTGGGTCCTCCTGGAGGACGACGGCACCGGCGAGGTGATCGTCAGCGTCCGCGACGACGGCCCCGGCATCCCGCCCGGCCGCCTCGAACGCGCCGAGGCGGACGGCCGCCTGGGCGTCGCGCAGTCCATCAAGGGCCGCATCCACGACCTCGGCGGCACCGTCACCATCCACTCCACTCCGGGCGAAGGCACCGAACTGGAACTCACCGTGACCCGCCCCCTCTGACGGCGCCCGGGTTCCGGCCTGCCTGCCGGTGTGAACAGAGGTGTGAATGTTGCGCGGGCTGCGGCGCGCGTAAGCCGGGTGCCGTGTGGCCATATATCCCGATCGAGTGCTCGAACTTGATTGAAGGGATGAGCCTATGCGCAGAATCGCGCAATGGGCGGGGCTGGTCGGGGTCGCGGCCGCGGGGCTGGCGGCGGTGTCCGGGAACGCTGCGGCGGCGGACGCCGCGGGCGGGCTCGGGGCCGTCACCGGCGTCCATCAGGACGGCGCGACCTTCACCCTGGACGCCGGGAAGGCGCGGGTGCGCGTCGTGTTCCTCCGGGACGACGTGTTCCGGCTGTGGGTCGCGCCTGACGGGGACTTCACCGACCCGGCGAAAAGCCCGCCGTCCAAGCCGGGCGATCCGGCGGCGAACATCGTGGTCAAGAAGGACTACCCGCAACCGCGCACCTGGCTCCGGCAGGACGGGTCGTCCTACCGGATCGGGACCGGGAAGATCAGCGTCGAGGTCCGGAAGGATCCGGCGCTGTTCAGCGTCCGGCGCGCGGACGGCAGCCTGGTCTGGGCCGAGACCAAGCCGCTGAGCTGGGACGGCAAGAGCACGACGCAGACGCTGGCCGAGGGCCCGGACGAGCAGTTCGTCGGCGGCGGCGAGCAGAACGGGTCGTTCAGCCATCGCGGCAAGACCGTGCAGGTCGGCGTCGACTACAACTGGGACGAGGGCGGGCATCCGAACTCGGTGCCGTACTACGCGTCCACCAGCGGTTATGGCGTCCTGCGCGACACGTTCGCGCCCGGTTCCTATGCGTTCACGAATCCGGTGGCGGCGACGCACGAGGAGAACCGGTTCGACGCGTTCTACTTCGTCGCGCCTAAGAAGGACGACCTGAAGACGCCGCTCGACCGGTACACCGAGCTGACCGGACGGCCGTTCATGCCGCCGATGTACGGGCTCGAACTCGGCGATTCGGACTGCTACCTGCACACCGCCAACCGCGGCGAGCGGCACACGCTCGACGCGCTGAAAGTGGCCGACGGCTACAAGCAGGCGGGCATGCCCAACGGCTGGATGCTCGTCAACGACGGTTACGGCTGCGACTACGAGAACCTGAAGGAGACCGCCCAGGGCCTCCAGGGCCGCAACATGCAGCTCGGTCTGTGGACCGAGAACGGCCTCAGTAAGTTGGCTGACCAAGTGAAGGCCGGCCAGCGCGTCGCGAAGCTGGACGTGGCGTGGGTCGGCGACGGCTACCGCTTCGCGCTGAGCGGTTGCCAGGACGCCTACGACGGCATCCAGGCGAACTCGGACGCGCGCGGTTTCACCTGGGCGCCGGAGTCGTGGGCGGGCGCGCAGCGCTGCGGGGTCCAGTGGAGCGGCGACCAGAGCGGCGCCATGAGTACTCCCGCTGGCAGGTGCCGACCTACCAGGGCGCGACGTTGTCGGGCCTCGCCTACACGACCGGCGATGTGGACGGCATTTTCCGAGGCGGTCCCAACACCTACACGCGGGACCTGCAGTGGAAGACGTTCCTGCCTGCCGCGATGACGATGGACGGCTGGGCGCCCAGCGACAAGCAGCCGTGGCGCTATGGCGAGCCCTATACGTCGATCAACCGGAAGTACCTGCTGCTACGCGAACGGCTGCTGCCCTACGCGTACACGTTCGCGGCGGAGGCGCATCGCACCGGTGTAGGAGCGACGCGTCCGCTGGCCCTGGAGTACCCGAAGGACCCGCAGGCATGGAAGGCAGGTCAGGAGTTCCTCTCCGGGACCGATTTCCTCGTCGCGCCCGTGACCGCCGACGCGTCCAGCCGGGACGGCATCTACCTGCCCAAGGGAACCTGGACCGACTACTGGACGGGCCGCACCTACCAGGGCCCGGTCACGCTCGACCACTACAAGGCGCCCCTGGACACGCTGCCGCTCTTCGTGCGCGCAGGAGCCGTCGTCCCGATGTGGCCGAAGGGCACCACGTCCTGGCAGACGCGGGACAAGTCGCGCCTCAGCCTGGACGTCTACCCGCAGGGCCACTCGTCCTTCACCGCCTATGAGGACGACGGCGCGACACGTCAGTTCGAGAAGGGTTCCTACGCGACGCAGACCTACACCGTGGACGCGCCCAAGGCCGGACGAGGCGACGTGCGCGTCCGTATCGATGCGCCCAAGGGCTCCTACTCGGGCATGCCGAACGCGCGCGCGTACGAGCTGACCGTGCACACCGGCAGCCGTCCCAAGGCCGTCCTCGTGAACGGCAAGGCGGCGCCCTGGTCCTATGCGGATGGCGTGGTTTCCGTCAGCGCGCCTGGGCCGTCCACGGTCACCTTGCGGGACGCGAGCGCGGTCGGCGGGCTTCACCCCGAGGACGCGGCGGTCGAGGCGTCCATCGGCACCGAGCCGGTCGTAGCACCGGGCGGCGCAGTGGACGTCCCGGTGGCGGTCAAGGGCCACGCGCCTTCGGCCAAGGTCACGCTGGACGCACCGACCGGCTGGACGGTCACACCGCGCGGCGCCGGGAGCTTCCACGTCCAGGCTCCGGCGAACGCGACGCCGCAGGCTTACGACCTGACCGCCAACGTGACCTACGTGGCGCACGGGACGACCTACACCGTGCGCGCACGAGGCCAGGTCCACGTCCCCTATGCCTCGCTTGCCGCCGCCTACAACAACGTCGGCGTGACGGACGACTCCAACACCAAACCGGGTGACTTCGACGGGTACAAGCGGTCGTTCTCGAACCAAGCCTTGGCCGCCGCCGGAATCACGCCCGGCGGGCAGGTCAAGGCGCTCGGCGCGACGTTCACCTGGCCGACCGGCGTGGGAATCCCGGACAACGTCCGTCCTAACCGTCAGACCGTCCCGCTTACAGGAACCGGTTCGGCTCTGGCGATCCTGGGCTCGGGCGCAGGGCCCGACCTGGGCGGCGTGACCCTCCACTATGCGGACGGCACGAGCGAGCGCCGATACTTCGGGTTCCCCCACTGGGGCTCGGCGAGCGGCCTCGGCGCTACGCAAGTGGTGAAGCTGCCCTACCGCAACAACCAGGCGGGCAAGGACAACACCGCCGTTTACCTCTTCGCCAATGAGGTCCCATTGGCGGCGGGTAAGAAGCTCGTCGCGGTGACCCTCCCGACCACGACGTCCACCCACGTCTTCTCCCTCGCCCTCAAGTAGGCCCGGCACGCCCCGGGACCGGTATACGCGCTGGTCCCGGGGCGTGCGGGCGGGGCGTCCGAAAAGGGTGGACCGTTCCCGGTCCGCCGCGCCATGCTGGCCCGCATGAAGATCAGAGAGGCGGTCGCGGACGACTGGGCGGCGATCTGGCCGTTCTTCCACGCGATCGTGGCCGCGGGCGACACCTTCACCTTCCCGACCGACCTGACCGAGGAGCAGGGCCGGGACTGGTGGCTCCTGCCCGCCCCCGACCGGACGGTCGTCGCCGTGGACGAGGCGGGCACGGTGCTCGGCACGGCCAAGATGAACCGGAACCACATGGGCAACGCGTCCCATATCGCCAGCGCCAGCTACATGGTCGACCCCGCCCACGCCGGACGCGGCGTCGGCCGCGCGCTGTGCGACTACACGCTCGGCTGGGCCCGCGCCGCCGGATACCGGGCGATGCAGTTCAACGCGGTCGTCGAGACGAACGTCCGCGCGGTCGAGCTGTACCGGTCGCTCGGGTTCGACGTCATCGGCACGCTTCCCGAGGGCTTCCGCCACCCGGAGAAGGGCTACGTCGGCCTCCACATCATGCACCGCCCGCTCTGACCCGCGCGCCCGGCGAGACCGTCGAAGATCACCCGCGCGGGGGAGGGGAGCGGCCCGCGCGGGGGAGGGCGCGGCCCGGGGCCCGCACGCAGAATCTCGATCATGGAAGCACGGCTGGTGGTGCGGCGCTGGGCCGGATTCGGCGCGGCGGGCACCCTCGCGATGTATCTGCTGGTCAAGGTCGTCTGGGTGGCCGTCGCGCTCGGCACCGGGCGGTCGCCCGTCAAGGGGACGGGCACCGGCGGGTGGGTGGCGCTGAACGTGGTCACGGTCGGGATGGCGGTGGTCGGCATCGGGCTCGGGTTCGCGCTCGCCTGCGACTGGGGGGCTGCGGCTGCCCGCCGCGCCGGTGCTGCTGTTCTCCTGGCTCGCGGGCGGGCTGCTGGTCGCGACGCTCCCGTTCGGCCTCCTCGGGTCGCTGCTCTCCAGCGACGGCGGGACGGACGACACGAGCGCGCCCGGCTGGGAGATGCTGCTCATCATGATCGGATTCGTCGGGATGGGCGCGGGCGTGGCCATCGCGCTGCCGATCTACCTGCGGGAACGCTGCCGGACGCGCTGACCGGGCGCGTCTCGGCGCTGCGTGCCGTCCGTCCGCCGTGGCCGGTGATGGCGGCCGCGCTGGCGGTCGCCGCCGTGAACCTCTACTGGATCGCGGGCGGCGACATCGCCACGAACCCGCACTTCAAGGGCGACATGGATGCCAACGGCCGCGTCTTCGGCATCGCGGACGCGTTCTGGGCGACCGCCGGCGCCTGGAGCGCGTGGGTCCTCGCCCGGCGCGGACCGCGCATGCCGCTGTGGATTCCGGTGGCGACGGCGTTCATCGCGTCCGGCTCGATGGCGGGGTGGGGCGCGTGGCGGATCCCGTGGATCCTGTTCCGTCCGATGGGATACGAGACGTACGGGTTGCCGGCGGTCGCCGCCGGGGTGGACGCCGTCAGCATCGCCGCCGGGATCGCCCTCGCCGTCCACCTGGTCAGGGCTGTGCGGGGGAGAAGTAGTGCCCCGCTTCCAGATCCGCGATGAGCCCGGGCTGGGTCGGCTCCCAGCGGAGCAGCGCGCGGGTCTTGGCGTTGTAGGCCGGAATGTCGGACGCGAGCAGCGCGCCGAGGAACCCGAAGTGGTCCGGCGGGACCGACGCCGCCGGGACGCCGAGATGCCGCCCGATGAGCTCGGCGATCTCCCGGATCGGGACGCCCTGGTCGCCCACGGCGCTCAGCCGCGTGCCCGCGGGCGCGCTCTCCAGCGCGAGCCGGAACAGCCGGGCGGCGTCCAGCCGGTGCACGGCCGGCCACACGTTTGCCCCATCGCCCGGATAGCCCGAGACACCAGCCTTCCGGGCGATCCCGATCACCATTGGAATGAACCCTTTGTCGCCCTCGCCGTGCACGGTCGGCGGCAGCCGAACTACGGAGGTCCGCACATCGCGCTCCGCCAGCGCGATCGTCGCCTCGTCGTTCTGGAACCGCGCGTAACTGAAGGCGCCCGGGACGGAACGGCTGTCCTCCGTCGAGACCACGCCGGGCGCGCCCGCGAGCCCCGCCGCGACGACCAGCGGACGGCCGGACCCGGCGAGCGCCTCGCCCATCGCCTCGATCGCGCGCCGGTCGGTCTTCACGTTCTCCTCGTACCGGGAGAAGTCGTGAATGAACGCGAGGTGGACGACGCCGTCCGCCGCCTCGGCCGCCGCCCGCAGCCCGTCGAGGTCGTCGAGCGAACCGCGCACCACCTCGGCCCCCGCGGCCTTGACCCGGACCGCGGCGTCGTCCGAACGGGCCAGCCCGACGACCTCGTGTCCCGCGCCCAGCAGGTCGCGGACGGTGGCGCTGCCGATGAACCCGGACGCGCCCGTAACGAAAACACGCATGCCGAAACTCCCGAAACTCCGGTGGGTGCCCGGCCGACCGGCCGGTATCCCCACGGTGCGTCCGGCCGCCACGCGGTGTCCAATTCCACTTCCGCAACGCGCATTACGAAACACGTATCACCACAGCTCAAGGCCACCATCGGCCACCGTTCAGTGCACCCGCCGACATACGCTGAACGCATGGCCGACCCGACACCCCCGGTGGACCTCGACCTGCGGCTCGTGCGCTGCTTCACCGTCCTCGCCGAGCACCGCCACTTCGGCCGCGCTGCCACCGAGCTGCACCTCACTCAACCGTCCCTGAGCCGGCAGATCCGCCGCCTGGAACGGGACCTCGGCGCGCGCTTGGTCGACCGCACCCCGCAGGGCAGCCGCCTCACCGAGGCGGGCGAGGAGTTCCTGCCGCTCGCGAAGGCGCTGCTGCGCTCGGGCGCGCAGGCCGTCGCGCGCACCCACGCCGCCGCGCGCCCGAGCCGGATCGTGGTCGGCTACGTGACGGGCCTGATCGTCACCCCGGCCGTCCGGGAACTGCGGCGGCTGCGCCCGGACGCCGACGTCCAGCCCGTCCACCTGTACTTCTCCGAGGCGCGCCAGGCGCTCCTCGACCACCGGGTGGACGCCGTCGTCTGCCGCCTCCCGTTCCCGACCGACCGGCTCCACGTGACCGTCCTGTACGACGAACCGCGCGTCGTGGTCGTCCCGAAGGACCACCGCCTGGCCGGAAAGGAATCGGTCACCCTGGACGACATCGCCGACGAGCCGTTCCCCCGAATCCGCGACGCCGACCCGGAATGGCACGCGTACTGGCGCCTGGAACCGCGCCCCGGCGGCCGCCGCGCCCCTGACGGCCCCTACATCGACCACCTGGAAGACAAGTTCGAAGTGGTCGCCGCCGGCGAAGCCGTAGCCGTCTCCGCCGGAAGCCACGGCAAGGCCCTCCGCCCCGACCTCACGACCATCCCCCTAGAAGGCGTAGAACCCAGCCACGTCGTCCTGGCCACCCGCGCCGAAGACCGCAGCCGCCTGGTCGCCGACTTCCGCAAATGCGCCCAATCCCACCTAACACGCCCGCCCCAAGCCGCAGCTGGGCCGGAGTGAAGTTTGCACTGTTCGGGCGCGTGAGCCGAGGGCTCAGGACGATGGGGGGTTTTGGGCGTTCAGCAGGGCGGTGGCGGTGGTGTGGATCTTTTCCAGGGCGGTGAGGAGGGTGGTGCGTTCGGCGGGGGTCAGGGCGGCGGTGAGCTGGTCTTCGATGTGCCGGCGTTCCTTTTCGATCGGTTGCTGGAGGGCGCGGCCGATGTCGGTGAGCCAGAGGCGGACGAGGCGGTTGTCCTTGGGGTCGCGGCGGCGGGTGAGCAGGCCGGCGGCCTCCATGCGGTTGGCGGCCTTGACGACGTTCGCGGTGGTGACGTTCAGGGCGGCGGCGGCCTCGCCGGGGGTGCGGCCGTCCTCCCGCCACAGGACGGCGAGCAGGTGGTCCTGGCCGAGGTGCAGGCCGTGCCGGCGGACGGCGGCGTCGGCGACGGCGCGGACCGCCTTGGAGGTCCGGCCGTGCAGGTCGAGGAACTCGGGCATCCGGAGGCCTCCGTTGACGGCAAGTCGTTAACCGGTTAGCGTTCTCGCGGATCATTAACCGGTAAACGATGGAGGTCCCATGCTACTGGTCACCGGTGCGACCGGGAACGTCGGGCGCGAGCTCGTCCGCGAGCTGGACGAGGCGGGTGTGCGCTTTCGGGTGCTGGTGCGCGGAGCTGCGGGTGTGCTGCCCGATCATGTTGAGCGGGTCGTCGCGGATCTTGGTAGTCCTGCGGCGTTGGGGCGGGCCTTCGAGGGGGTTGAGCGGTTGTTCCTGCTCACGCCCGGGATCGGGCTCGAACACGCGGAGAATGCCGTTGCCGCGGCCAAGTCCGCAGGGGTGCGGCATATCGTGCACCTGTCCTCGTTCAACGTGCTCGGTGATCCGATGCCCGCGATGGGGCGCTGGCACCACGAGCGGGAGGAGCTGATCCGCGGCTCGGGGATCGCCGCGACGTTCCTGCGACCCGGCGGGTTCATGACCAACGCGTTCGACTGGCTGCCCACCATCCGGGACGGCCGCTACGTCCCGGACCCGATCAGTCCTGGGCGGTATGCGCCCATCGATCCGGCCGATATCGCTGCTGTTGCCGCTCTGGTCCTGCGGTCGGACGAGCATTTCGGCAGCGAGCTCGTCCTCACCGGGGACGAGCCGCTCTCGCTTCCCGAGCAGGTCGGCGTCCTTGCCGAAGCCACGGGCCTGGACATCGAGGTCAGGCCGGTGGCCAGCCTGGAGGAGGCCGTCGCTTCGCGCTTCCCGAACGGGGCGCCGCCGGCCCTGGCCGACGCGATCATCGAGGGGTTCGCGCTCCTGCGCCAGGACACCGCCGGGTTCCGGACGGACACCGTGGAGCGCCTGCTCGGCCGCGAACCCCTGACGTTCGCCGACTGGTGCGCCCGTAATGCCGACGCCTTCCGCGAGGCGATCGCCTAGCCGGATCAGGCGGGGAGGGACGGTAGCGGGCGGGCCAGGGCGGCTCTCGAAAGGTGGGCGGTCTCGGCGGCCTGGTGGTAGGTCTCCAGGGCTTCACGGAAGGCGGGGTCGGCGTAGATTCGGCCGTCTATAAGGCGCCCTTCGCGGGTTTCTATCACGGCAACAACGTCGTCGCCCTGAAGGGTCTTGTGGCTTTCGAGGGCGTGGGCTACCGCCAGGACGGCACTCCGGTCCTCGGTCAGGACGCGTTCCACCTGGGCGAGGAGGTCCGACAAATGGTCCTCGATGCGGTCGGCGAGCTGGCGGCGCATTTCCCGCTCGGCCTCCTTGGCCCCTTTCGGTCCGCCCGGAGTTCCGACGCCGAGCTGGGTCGAGACGGCATGGGACGAGACCGTCGAGCCCATGCCCCAATAGCCCTCCATCAGGGACGCCACGCGCGTCGCGGATTCGAGGTCGCCCGAAACACCGGACGAGCTGTCGCCGCCGAAGAACATGCGTTCCCCGGCGAGGGACGCGAGGGAGACGAGGATGTCGGCCTCGTACTCGCTGCGCCATTGGGTGAACTGGTCCTCGACCGGGATGGACGCGACCATCCCGAGGTATTCGGCGCCCTTCTCGATGGTGGCGATGTCGATCTCCAGGTGGCGCCGGACGCGGTAGGCGACGACGGCGTGGCACGCCTCGTGGACGGCGGTGGCGTGCCGCTCGCGGTCGTGGTACTCGACGCCCTCGGGCGGGCCGAGCGACTTCAGCTGCTTCGCCTTCATCACGTCCGCCCAGGTGATGACGTCGCGGTCGGCGCGCAGCGCGGTGATCAGCGCCTCGTTCACCAGGTCCTTGATGGTCGCGCCGGTCGCGTACGGCGTGATCGTCGCGAGCTTGTCGACCTCCTCGGCGGTCAGCTCGTGCCGGACGCGCGCGAAGTAGCCCTCGTAGGTGCGGACGCGGCCGGCCTTGGACGGGTAGCCGACCTTGTAGATCCGGTCGATGCGGCCGGGGCGGAGCAGCGCCTCGTCCAATGCCTCGGGCATGTTCGTCGCCATCATCACGAGGATGCGGTATTTCGGCGGGGGCTTCGGGCGCATTCCGAGCAGCCGCCGCAGGTAGCGGTTGAGGATGCCGCGCGGTTTCTTCAAGCCCGAAAGCTCGGTGAGCAGCGCCTGGAGCGTGCCGGGGTCGCCGCTTCCGGCGCTGTTCATGCCGCCGCCCATGACGAACCGGTCGCGGACGCGCGGGACCTCTTCGAGCGTGCCGAGCGCGTCCCGCGCCAGTTGCCAGCGCGTATCGGACGAAAGGTACGCCAGCCCGTTGCAGCCCGCCGCCTGGAACGCGGGGGAGCGGGACCCGGCCGGACGCCCGCCCGGCCCGATCTGCGCGAGCGCGCCGCGCCGCCCGAGCGAGTCGGCCTCGTCGAAGAACACGACCACGCCGCCGTACCGGAGCGCGAGTTTCCGCAGTTTCCGGAACAGCGACTTCACCTTCAGGATGCCGATGCCCATGAACATCTGGATGAACGCGCCGGGGTCCACGAACACGTACGGCAGGCCGGTCTCGCCCGCGACCGCCTCGGCCATCAGGGTCTTCCCGGTTCCGGGCGGCCCCCAGAGCAGGATTCCGCCGGGCACGTACCCGCCGCGCGCCTCGATCTCGCCCGGACGCCGCAGGAACACGATGTTCTCCCGGACGCGGTCGAGGACGTGGTCCTGGCCCCAGACGTCCGAGAACCGCGTCTTGATGTCGTCCGGCATGTAGGTGTCGACGCCGCCGCGCGACAGGATCCAGAACATCCCGACGAACTGGATCGCGATGAAGAAGAACAGGAACAGCACTTGCAGCAGCAGCGGCAGCGCCCGCCAGACGATCGCCGGGATCTGGAACAGCGCCTCCACCGGCGAGGTGTGCAGCATCTTCCCCGCGACCAGCGCGAACGCCGCGACCCAGCCGAGGACCAGCACCGCCCGCCAGATCCGGAACCGCGTCCACGGACGGAACCGGCGGTGCGTGAAACGCTCGAAACCGCCGAAGACCCGGACCGTCCAGAACCGGTGGTAGGACGCCGAGCGCTCGCCGGCGAGGAAGTGCGCCTGCCGCAGCAGCTCGACCCCGGCCAGCGCGAACACCCACCACGCCGCCCGCTCCTCGATCAGCGCCGCGTCCCGGAACGACTTCAGCGGGTCGTCCGCCATCGCCGCCCACACGAGCAGGAACCACAGCGCGGTGAACAGCAGCAGGTACCGCACCCGCTCCCACCACGTCTGCCGCGGCCGCGTCGCCCGCACCACCACCGTCCGCGAACCGCCGGTCTCCGCATCTTCCGAACCGCCCGCGCCGAACGAACCGTCCGCGCTGGATGAACCGTCCGCGCTGGATGAACCGTCCGCGCCGGATGAACCGTCCGCGCCGGATGAGCCGCCCGCGCTGGACGAGCCGCCCGCGCTGGACGAGCCGCCCGCGCTGGACGAGCCGCCCGCGCTGGACGAGCCGCCCGCGCCGAACGAATTGCCCGCGCTAGACGAGCCGTCCGCGGTGGACGAGCCGTCCGCGCCGGATGAACCGCCCCCGCCGAACGAACCGCCCGCGCTGGGCGAGCCGTCCGCGCTGGACGAGTCGTCCGGTGGGACGGCGTCGGCGGGCTCCGGGGGACCGGCCGCGGGGCGGCGGCGGGGGCGGCGGAAGATCATCAGTGTTTCCTCACCGTGAAGGACCGCGCCACCGCGTCGAGCTCGCCCGAGCGGGTCCGGTAGCAGCGGGCGGAGCAGCGGATGACCAGCTCGTACAGGTGCCCGTCGTCGCTGGCGTAGGTGGTGACGTCGAAGGTCTGGAGGAGCAGCTGCCGGCCGAGTCGGTAGTTGAAGACCGAGCGGACGCCGCGCAGCCCGCCGCCCGGCGTCAGGACCTGGTCGCGGAGCAGCTCGAAGTCGCCGAGCGGCTGGCCCGCGTCCGCGGCCTGCTGCCGGGCCTGCGCGGTGACCGGCAGGAACGCGTCGCGCAGCAGGTTCAGCGAGATCTGGTCGCGGACCTGGTCGGTCATCCGCTGGATCTTCGCGTACACGAACGGCTGCTCCTCGCCGCCGAGCCCCAGCAGGTGGGACGCGTCGGCCGGGCGCGTCGCGTCGTAGGCGATCGACCAGCTGACCCGGGGCCGGATCCGGGCCGCGGCCGAGTCCGGGTCGTCGCCCGCGATCAGCTGGTCCAGGTCGTGCTGGCCGATCCGGTTCCATCCGGCGGGGACCCGGAAGTACGTCCGCTCGCCCGAGTTCTTCACGTAGGTGTAGCGCGGTGATCCGCAGCCCTGCGCGAGCGGCAGGACGAGGAGGGCGGACACGGCGGCGAGGAGCCCTGCCGCGCCGGTCCGCCCGGGCGGACGACCGCGCGCCGCGCCTCTCGCCATTGGCATCTCCGCGGATGCTCCGATGGAGGGTTGCTTCCGTTATGCCCGGTTGAAGGCGGCGCACCCTGATCGGTTTGAACCGCGCGGGAGGGGTATCGCAAAGCCGGATCGGCTCCGTCCGGTGATCGTCACTTTCCGTGTGGGACCGGGCCGGACCCGCCCGGCACGGTGGACGGATACCGTTCGGTATCAAGATAAAAGGAAAGTGCGGCCCGGTTCCTGTCCCGGATCTTTTCTGCTGGTCAGTAAGTGCCTTGCCGAATTTTTCCGGGATGTGTCCGGCGGGCCCCCTTTGGTCCGCCTTAACACGCGTCCCGGAGAGCCGGTAACCCCCCGAACCGGATACGGACGGTGAGACGGCCGGTCCGGTCCGTCGGCAGCGCGGACGTGGACTGGTCCATATCGTCGCCACATCCGTCACAGGAGTTCACCCGCGTTACTCCCGTCGTGGTACGCCGCACTTTTCCTACGGAGCCGGACCCCGGGCGAAGGAAGTTAACGAGGGCCTTAATGTGCGCCCCCGGCCTCATTCGGTCAGCGATTTGCGGCCGACTTCGGCCGCGTGTCTACGATGCGCATGATTCGCATTTCCGCCCACTGCCCGGGGGATGGTGTCGTCCGCAATGCATTCATCGTCGGAGAATTCGCGCACCGCTTCCGTTTCCCTTGGCCGGGAGCCGCGGAATTCGCCGGGACGCGGGGTGGCGGGCGCGTTCGACCCCGACCTGTTCGGGCACACCGCCGAGCAGGTCGCGCTCCGGCTCCGCCGGCACCTGGCCGACCCGTCCGTCCGCGGGCTGGACCTCGTGGAGCCGGACGCGCTCGCCAAGACCGCCCGCGAGCTGATGACGACCGAGCGGGACCGCGTCGCCGGCTTCGACGAGGGCCGGCTGCACCGGATCCTCGACCTCTACATCGGGACCGGCATCCAGGTCCACTCGCCCGGGTACATGGGCCGCCAGTTCTCCGGCGTCGTCCCGCTCGCCGCCGTCGTGGACCTGGTCAGCTCCGTGGTGAACCAGCCGTCCTCGTTCTACGAGGCGGCGCAGCTGCCGAGCGTCGCCGAGCGCGTCATGGCCGACGAGCTGAACCGCTACGTCGGCTTCGACCCGGACCGGTTCGCCATGGTCACCACGTCCGGCGGCTCGCTGGCCAACCTCACCGCCCTGCTGGCCGCCCGCAACCACGCCTTCCCGGGGATCTGGACGCGCGGCGCCGCGCAGGAGGCCGGACGGCCCGCGATCGCGGTCGGCGCCGAGGCACATTACAGCGTGGTCCGCGCGGCCGGGGTGCTCGGCATCGGCGAGGACCAGGTCGTCCGACTGCCCGCCGACCGGCGCGGGCGGATCCGCGCGGACCGGGCCGGGGCCGTCCTGGACGACGCGCGGCGGCGCGGGCTGAACGTGTTCTGCCTGGTCGCGTCCGCCGGGACGACCTCGATGGGCGCGTTCGACCCGCTCGCCGAGCTGGCCGCGGTCACCCGCCCGCGCGGGATCTGGCTGCACGTGGACGGGGCGCACGGCGCGAGCCTGCTGCTGTCCGCGCGGCACCGGCACCGGCTGCGCGGCCTCGACCAGGCCGACTCGCTCACCTGGGACGCGCACAAGATGCTGTTCGTCCCGTCCCCCTGCACGCTGCTGTTCTACCGGGACGCCGCGACCGCCGCCGGCGCGTTCCGGCAGCGCGCCAGTTACGTCTTCGACGACGAGCCCGACGTGTACAGCGCGCTGGACAGCGGCGACCGCACGCTGGAGTGCACCAAGCGCCCGATGATCATGCCGCTGTGGACGCTCTGGGCGATGTACGGCCCGGCGCTGTTCGCCCGGAAGATCGACCACCTCTGCGCGACCGCGCGGCTCGCCCACCGGATGCTGCGCGCCGAGCCGGGCTTCGCCGTGCTGCACCAGCCCGAGGCGAACATCCTCTGCTTCCGCTACAGCCCGCCCGGTCTCGACCCCGCGCACCTGCACCGGCTCCAGCTCGCGATCCGGGACCGGGTCCGCGCGGACGGCCGGCTCTTCATCTCCAAGGTCGACATCGACGGCGTCGCGGCGCTGCGGCTGGTCGTGATGAACCACCGCACCGACGCGTCCCACCTGGCCCTGCTCATCGCCGAGACGCGCGCCGCCGGCCGCCGCGCCCTCCGCGAGGCGGGCCTCCCGACCCCCGGCGCGCCTCCCGAGACCCCGGACGCCGCGCCCACCCCCTGACGACGAACCCCCTGACGACGAGCCGCACCACGCGGCGACGAGCTTTCCACCACTTCGAGCAAGGCCCGGGCGTGCCGGGCGGAAGGGCAGGACCGGTGACGGCGACACTGAACCCCGCGGTCGCGCAGGTTCCCGGCGGGAGCGCCGAGGACCTGGCGGCCCGGCTGATCCCGGACCGCGAGATGCGGCCGCGGTCCGCCGACGAGGTGGCCGCGCTGCCGCCGTTCGCCGCGAAGCTGGCCGAGTGCGGGCGGCTCGCGGGCGTCCCGTACTGCGAGGCGCCGCGCGAGGTGCAGGACGCGCTGGTGCTGCGCCGCCTCGGCCAGATCGTCAACACCGCGCTGCTCAACCCGCTGTGGCGGGAGCGGCTGCACCACTTCGGCGTCACGTCCGCGCCGGAGTCGCTCGCGGAGTGGGAGCGGATCCCGCTGTCGGACAAGGCCGTCCAGCGGGACATGCTCATGGGCGCCCGCGCGGGCATGGTGGTGCCGATCGAGCGCGGCGGGTTCCAGGTCGTCGCGAGCGGCGGCACCAGTGACGGCCTGCCGCTGGAGGTCGTGTACTCGCTGCGCGAGCTGAGCGACACCTACCGGATCGCGGGCGCGTTCATGGGCGCCTACCAGCTCGCCCCGCACCTGCGCGGGCCCGGGCCGCGGTGGCTGTCCACCACGCTCGCCGACTACCAGATGTGGAGCAGCGGCACGATGGTCGGCGGCGTCCTCGCCAGCGTGCCGGGCGTCAACTACATCGGCGCGGGCCCGGTGACGCCGCCGGTGCTGGCGCACATGTTCTCCTACCCCGGCCCGAAGGCCCTGATGGGCATCACGGGCAGCATCGGGCTGCTGCCCGAGCTGGGCGCGGGCATGCCGCTGCCCGCGCGGGAGAGCTTCCGCGTCGCGATGTACGGCAGCGGGCTCCTGCCGCAGCGCAAGCGCGACGAGCTGCGCGCCGTCTACCCGAACGTGTCCGTCCTGAGCTACTTCGCCGCCACCCAGGCCGAGTGCGTCGGGCTCCAGCTCGACCCGGCGCGTCCCGAGCTGGCGGCCGTCCCCGGGCTGCACCTGGTCGAGATCGTGGACGAGCAGGGCCGCGCCGTCCCCGAGGGCGCGGAGGGCGAGCTGGTCGTGACCCGCCTGCACGCGCACGAGACGCCGCTGCTGCGGCTCAAGCTCGGCGACCGGATGATCCGCCGCCCCGCGCTGGACGGCCCGGGCCCGCGCACCGACCTGTTCGAGTTCGCCGGCCGGACCGGGGACGTCCTGCACCTCAACGACAGCCAGTACTCGGCGGTGCTCGCGCACGCCGCGCTGGTCGCCGAGCTGCGCGCCGCGACGGGCATCGACCTGGACCGGGCCGCGCACGAGATCCAGTTCCACAACCACCGCGAGAGCCGGGTGCTGGTGCTGCTCGCCGCCGTGGACGACGCCGAGCGGATGACCGCCGAGCTGGACGCGGCGCTCGGCCCGGCCGGGGCGCGGCCGCTGTTCACCGCGGCGCTCCCGCGCGCGCTGTCGCTGTTCAACGACCGCGAGGCGACCCCGGAGTCGATCGAGCGGGCCGGGTACGGGTTCCGGCTGCTGCTCGTCCCGCGCGGGTCCGCCGAGATCGAGCGGACGGTGGTCGGCAAGGTCCCGCTCGTCCGCGACCGCACCTGACCCGACGCACCTGAAGGCACCCGACCCAAGGCCTCCGACCCAAGGCCCCCGATCCTTCGCCCATCCGCCACCGAACGCAGGGAGAGAGCGTGAAACCCAAGGTCAGCATCATCGTCCTGGTGGACGCCGTAGGAGCGCTGTCGGACCGGACGCTGCACAACGGCAACCTGTCGCTCGTCGACGACAGCGCCGCCGGCAGCCTCCACCCCGGCACCCCCGACCTGGTCACCACCGTCCTGCCGGGACAGGTCGTCCAGTGGACGCCCATCGCGGTGGACGTCCAGACGCCGGTCGAGATCCAGAGCATCGAGTTCCTCGGCCCCGGGGCCCCGGGCGCGGCGGGGCAGTCCGGCGGGTCCGGCCCGTCCGGGCAGGAGGCCGCGGCCGCGTACGCGCAGCCCCCCGGGTACGCGGCCGCCCCCGCCTACGAGAGCCCCGCCCAGGGCTCCGCGCAGGGCTCGGCGCAGGGCTCGGCCGTCGCGACGGCGCCGCCCGTCACCGCCACCGACGGGCTGTCCGCGCCCGTGGCGGTCGGGCAGACCGCCGCGCCGCTCGCCACCGCCTCGAACGGGATCGAGAACCCCGACCTGCTCATCTGGGAGGGCGTCGTCCCCTGGTACATGGCGCCGGGCGTGCCCTACCGGTACCGGCTGTCGCTCAGGCTGCACGACGGCCCGCAGAGCGTCCTGTCCATCGACTCGCCCGCGCTGGTGCGCGGCTGACCCGGAAGGCGGCACCATGGCCCAGCAACACGGCATCATCGTGCTCGTCGACGTCGCCAACGCCCTCCGGGAGCGGACGCTCGACGGCAACGCCTACTGGTTCGACAACATGAGGTTCCTCGGCTCGACCGGGGAGGGCGGCGCGAACCTGGTCACGATCGTCCCCGGCACCTACTACCTGGACGGCTCGCAGGCGACCGAGCAGGTGCTCAACTGGCTGCCCGCGGCGCTCGGCGCGATCCCGCCGACCGTGCCGCGCAACTACCACGTCGAGCAGGCGCGCCGCGCCGACCAGGAGGCCCTGGCGAACCTCGCCGCGCTCGGCACCGCCGGGACGGCGCCCGCCGGGACGGCCCCCGCCGGAGCGACCGCCGACGTGGCCGGCATCCAGCGGCTGGTCGGACGGCGCGCCGCCCGTCCGAAGAGCAGCCGCAGCCTCGCCTCGGGACGCGTCCTGGACGTCACCGGCCGCGTCGCGGGCGCGGACGCGGCGGCCGCCTACAACCCGCCCGCCCCGGTGATCACCGACATCACCGGCACCGCGGTGGACGAGAAGATCATCTACCCGGCGCAGTACGGCTCGCCGGACATGGTCTACGACGGCTGGTACTGGGCGGCGACCGTGGACACCAGCCGCCCGGGCACCTACCCCTACACGATGCACTTCCAGCTGCACGAGCTGGTCGAGCGCAACGACGAGCTGGTCTGGGAGCCGGTCGACCTGACCGCCGCGTCCAGCATCCACGTCATCAAGGACCCGAAGCGCAACGCCTTCACCGGCGCTGGCCTCGGCGCCCTCCCCATCCCCGCCGCCCCGCCCACCCCCTGACCCGCACCCGGCCCCGCGCCGCCGGCCGCCCGGCCTCGCGCCGCCAGCTCGGCCCCGCGCCGTCCGCCCGGCCCCCGCGCCGTCCGGCCTCGCGTCGCCGTTCGTCCGGCCTCGCGCCGTCCATCCGATTCCGATCGCCCTTCCCCAACCCTCGCAGCGGAGGAGTGTCATGCCACCTAGGCCCAAGCCGGAGCGCCCCCGTGCCGCCCGGCCCGTGACGATCACCGCCGTGGTCGACCCGGTCGCCGTGCTGGCGTCCGGCGACCTGGACCAGAACCTGTACCTCTACGACACCAACCGGACCGCCGGGTCCGCCGGGTTCGGGACGCCCGCCCTGAAGACCCGGGTGCGGCGCGGCGACACCCTGCTCTGGAACGTGATCCCGCTGGAGTGCGAGACCTTCGTGGCGCTCGACGGGATCGACATCGCCGGGGACGTCGCCGAGCCCGAGCGCAAGGTCTACCCCGGCACCGACATCGTCTTCTGGACCGCCACCGTCAAGCGGGACCTCGCCGAGCCGGTCGAGTACCGGCTGTCGTTCCTGGTCGGCACGGTGGACAAGCCGCTGGTCAGCGTCGCCGCGCAGGCCCTGGTCGGCGCCGCGCCCGAGGGGAGGACCCGGTGAACCAGTACTACGGAGCCTCCGACCTCGGCGGGCGCGGGCAGCTCAACTCCGTCCAGCTGAACGTGGTGACGCTCGTCGACATGGAGCGCGCCGCCGCGACCAACTCGCTCGACGGCTGCCTGTTCATGATGGACAACAGCATCGGCGGGGTCGGGCAGGGCAGCGACCGGCTGGAGACCGTCTGCAAGCAGGGCCAGGTGATCAACTGGATCATCCGGCCGATCGACATGCACAAGCGCCCGGACGGCACCTGGCCGCCGATGCCCAAGATCAACAACCTGGTCTTCCTGGACATCGAGAAGGGCGACGAGGAGGACGTCGCCGAGCGCCGGATCATGACCGAGCTCAAGGTCTACGGCGGTCCGGACCGGATGCGCGACCAGTACACGGCCGTCTACTACTACTGGGCCGGCGCGGTGATGAGCACCGCGAGCCCGGGCGTCTACCACTACCGGTTCGTCCTGGAACTGGAGAAGGAACACGGCACGGACAAGCTCTACCTGAACTCGTCCCGGCAGCCGGCCCTGCGGGTCCTGCCCGTCTGAGCACGTCCCCTGCGCGGCGTCCGCGACCACGGCCTGGTCGCGGACGCCGCCTCCCCATCCCGACATGAGGAGGAACGATGTCCGATCAGCGCGTGGTCCCGGACGTGCGGGTGGTGAAGGCGGGGGCGGCCGTCTTCGGTTCGGGGGTTCCGGCGGTCGCCGGGGCGCTCCCGCTGGAGGTTCCGGCGGACGCGGTGCGCTGCGCCGCGCAGGACGCCGCGGCGGCGAGCGCGGCGCTGCTGGCGAGCGCGGGAGCGGTGGGAGAGGGCCGCGAACGCGCCGCGATGCTCGCCTACGCGGCCCGCGAGGCCGGCCTGCCCGCCATCGCCGACGCCCCGGACGCCCAGGCCGCCGAACGCGCCGGACGCTGGGCCGACATGCTGCGCCTCACCGCCCCCGGCCCCTACCTGGCGAAGGTCGTCGCCGCGACCGGGCTGCCGGTCCTGTTAACCCCGTCGTCCGGCCCCGCGTCGGGCGACGAGGCACCCCGCGCCCCCGATGGCCACGGCGCGGAACCGCTGCAAGAAGTGGCGGAAAGCGACCCGGCGGCGGACGACGGGCCGGCGGCGCGGCGCGGGGCCGCGGGGGAGTGGGACCCGGTGGGGGAGGTGGTGGAGGGGGCGGACTGGCTGGCGGCGGCTGGGGTGTCCGACATCGCGGTCGCGGTGCGCGCCGCCGACCTCGCGCGGGCCTGGGAGGCGCGGCTCGCGACGGGGCGTCCGGTCGTGCTGGACCTCCGGTCCCCGCGGGTGGACGCGGCGCTGCTGCCCGCGCTCGTCCGGGCGGTGACCGGGCTCGGGCTGGACGGCCTGCTGGTCGGACTGGCGGACCCCGCCGAGCCCGGCAGCGGCATCGCGCCGGACGACGTCCCCGGGCTGAGCGCCGTCCTGCCCATGCTGGCCCTCGCCCCGCACGACGCGGCGGGGAGCGCCGCGTCCGCCGAGGAGGACGGGCTGGCGGCGCTGCGGGAGCGGCTGAAGCTGCTCGACGAGCAGTTCGTCCGGCTGATCGCGCAGCGCCGGGAGGTCGCGCGGCTGGTCGGGGTGATCAAGCGGCGGGCCCGGATCCCGGTGCGCGACCTGCGGCAGGAGGTCCGGGTGCTGGACCGGGCCGAGCGGCTGGCCCGCGGCCTGGACGCGGACCGCCGGACGGTCGTGACGATCTTCAACCTGCTGATCGACGACGCGGTGGCCGTGCAGTGCGCGGCCGGCGTGCCGGTCCGAGTGGAGGCGAAGCACCCGTGAACGCAGCACCCGCGAGCGGAGCGCCCGCGAGCGAGCCGCCCCTGGACCTCGCCGTGACCGTGGTCGGCGGGCCGACGACCCTGCTGGAGACGGGCGGCCTCCGGATCCTCGTCGACCCGACCTTCGACCCGCCCGGCGACTACGACTACGGCCCGTTCACCCTGTCCAGGACCGCCGGGCCCGCGCTGTCGGCCGCCGACATCGGACGCGTCGACGCCGTCCTGCTGAGCCACGACCAGCACGCCGACAACTTCGACCGGGGCGGGCGCGAGCTGGTGGCGGCCGTCCCGCTGACGCTGAGCACGGCCGAAGCCGCGCAGCGTATCGGCGTGGCGGTGCTGCCCGCCTGGCAGCGGCGCGACCTCGGCGGCGGGCTGGTCGTGACCGCCGTCCCGGCGCGGCACGGCCCGCCGGGCTGCGAGCCCTTCACCGGCACGGTGACCGGGTTCGTGATCGAAGGGCCGGGCGACGTGCCGACCGTCTACGTCAGCGGGGACAACGCGTCCCTCGACCACGTCCGGGAGATCGCCGAGCGGTTCCCGGACATCGACGTCGCGGTGCTGTTCGGCGGCCGGGCCCGCGCGCCGGGCCTGGACGCGAACCTCACCCTGTCCGCCGAGGAGATGGTCGAGGCGACCCGGATCCTGCGGCCCGGGCACGTCGTCGCCGTCCACATCGACTCGTGGACGCACTTCACCGAGGGGCACGACGATGTCCGCGCCGCGTTCGAGTCCGCCGGGATGTCCGGTCTGCTCGCGCCCATCGAGCACGGCCGCCGGCTCCAGTTCGAATAGGTAAGGGGGTTTCGCGCCGGGGACGGGCGGGAGCCTCACGCTTTCGCAGGGTTCGTGCCGTCCGTCCCATATGGTGTCTCGGGTGAGCGAGGAGAGCACCGAATCCCTGCGCGTGATGGTGGTGGACGACCATCCGATGTGGCGCGACGCCGTGGCCCGCGACCTGGCCGAGGCGGGCCACGAGGTGGTCGCCACCGCCGGGGACGGCCGGACCGCGCTGCGCGTCGCGGCCGCCGCCCGTCCCCAGGTCGCCGTGGTCGACCTCCAGCTGCCCGACATCAGCGGCGTCGAGGTGACGCGCGGGCTGGTCGCGGCCGACCCGCCCGTCCGGGTGCTGGTGCTGTCGGCGAGCGGCGAGCAGCAGGACGTCCTGGAGGCGGTGAAGGCGGGCGCGACCGGCTACCTGCTGAAGTCCGCCGCGCGCGAGGAGTTCCTCGGGGCCGTCCGGACGGCCGGCAACGGGGACGCGGTGTTCACGCCGGGCCTCGCCGGGCTGGTGCTCGGCGAGTACCGGCGGCTGGCCGCGGCCCCGGCCCGTCCGGACGAGGACGACAGCACGCCGCGGCTCACCGAGCGCGAGACCGAGGTGCTGCGGCTGGTCGCCAAGGGCCTCACCTACAAGCAGATCGCCGAGCGGCTCGTCCTTTCGCACCGGACGGTGCAGAACCACGTCCAGAACACCCTCGGGAAGCTCCAGCTGCACAACCGCGTCGAGCTCGTCCGGTACGCGATCGAGAAGGGCCTCGATCGCGAGTCCTGAGCCGTTCTGACACGCTATGGTCTAGACCAATCGAATCCCGGGACGCGGCCGTCCCGCGCACTAGGCTGAGCGTGTCGGGACCAGCGGAGAGCCTGTCGGAAGGTGAGGGAATGCGCGTCGGAGTGCTGACCGGGGGCGGCGACTGCCCCGGCCTGAACGCCGTCATCCGCGCCGTGGTGCGCAAGGGCGTCAAGGAGTTCGGCTACGAGTTCGTCGGCTTCCGGGCCGGCTGGCGCGGCCCGCTCGAAGGCGACACGATGGCCCTCGACGTCGAGGCGGTGCGCGGCATCCTGCCGCGCGGCGGGACGATCCTCGGCTCCTCCCGGACCAACCCGGTCAAGGTCGAGGGCGGCGTCGAGCGGATCAAGGACAACCTGGCCGGGCTCGGCGTGGACGCGCTGATCGCCATCGGCGGCGAGGACACCCTCGGCGTCGCGAGCCAGCTGTACCAGCACGGGGTGAACGTCGTCGGCGTCCCGAAGACGATCGACAACGACCTGAACGCCACCGACTACACCTTCGGCTTCGACACCGCGGTGAACATCGCGATGGAGGCGATCGACCGGCTGCACACCACTGCCGAGAGCCACCACCGCGCGCTGATCTGCGAGGTCATGGGCCGGCACGCGGGCTGGATCGCGCTGCACGCGGGCATGGCCGCGGGCGCCAACGTGATCCTCATCCCGGAGAAGCCGTTCGACATCGACGAGGTCGTCTCCTGGGTCGAGTCCCGGTTCAAGACCCGGTACGCGCCGATCATCGTCGTCTCCGAGGGCGCGCACCCCAAGGACGGCCAGATGGAGCTGCAGACCGGCGAGAAGGACGCCTTCGGGCACGTCCGGCTAGGCGGCATCGGCCCGGCGCTCGCCTCGGAGATCGAGAAGCGCACCGGCAAGGAGGCCCGCGCGACCGTCCTCGGCCACATCCAGCGCGGCGGCACCCCGACCGCGTTCGACCGCGTCCTGGCCACCCGGTTCGGCCTCCAGGCCATCGACGCGGTCCGGGACGGCGACTTCGGCAAGATGGTCTCGCTGCGCGGCACCGACATCGTCCGGGTCGGCCTGGACGAGGCGACCGCCGAGCTCAAGACCGTCCCGCTGGAGCGCTACGCCGAGGCCGAGGTCTTCTTCGGCTGATCAAGCCAGGACCGTTCGAGAACCCTCAAGGATGCCCCGGAGCCCCTGCGGCCCGGGGCGTCCGCGCGTCCGGGGCGCCGCCCGGGGCGTCCGCGCGTCCGGGGTGCCGCCCGGGGCGTCCGCGCGTCCGGGGTGTCGTCCGGGGCGTCGTCCGGGGGGAGCGCCCGGGAAGAGAATGTCCGGTCGCGGCGTTGGCGTTCGTGGGCCACACTAGAAGTTCGGCCCTTTCTCATGTCGTCCGAGGCCGGACGCCCTTCCCGGCGTCCGCCCAGGCCGTGTCCACCCCGGGAGGAAACCGCATGTCCACGCTTGAGGCGCCGTCCGTCGCCGTCCGGGAGAACGCGCCGGTCGACGGTGAACCGTGCGCGCTGCTGAAGCTGGGCGAGGTCGTCCTCAAGGGCAAGAACCGGGAGCTGTTCGAGAAGCGGCTCGCCGACAACGTCCGCACGGCCGTCCGCCCGATCGCGAAGGTGGACGTGATCCGCCGGCACGGCGTGTTCATCGTCCGCACCAAGGACGCCCACGTCGAGCTGGTCGACCGGATCGTCCAGCGGATCTCCGACGTGATGGGCATCGTCTGGGTGCACCGCGCCTGGCGGGTCGGCAAGGACGTGGCGAGCGTCGAGCGCGCCGCGCTGGAGCTGATGGCCGGGCGCGAGGGCAGCTTCGCGGTGCGGTCCAAGCGCCGCGACAAGCGCTTCCCGCTGACCTCCACGGAGTTGGACCGCCAGGTCGGCGGCAAGATCAACGACGTCTACGGCAACCCGGTCAAGCTCAAGAACCCCGACATCACGGTCTCCATCGAGATCGACCGGGACGAGGCGTTCGTGTTCTCCGGCGGCGTCCCCGGCGCGGGCGGCCTGCCCGTCGGGATGAGCGGCCGCGCCCTGGTGCTGATGTCCGGCGGCATCGACTCGCCGGTCGCCGCCTACCGGATGATGCGGCGCGGCCTGCGCGTCGACTACCTGCACTTCTCCGGCATGCCGTTCACCGGCCCGGAGTCGATCTACAAGGCGTACGCGCTGGTCCGCGAGCTGGACAAGTTCCAGGGCGGGTCCCGGCTGTTCGTGGTGCCGTTCGGCAAGGCCCAGCAGCAGATCAAGACGTCCGGCGCGGACCGGCTCGCGGTGATCGCGCAGCGCCGGCTGATGCTGCGCACGGGCGAGCTGCTCGCGCACAGGATGCGCGGCGCCGCGCTGATCACCGGGGACGCGCTCGGCCAGGTGTCCAGCCAGACCCTCGCCAACATCACCGCCCTGGACGACGCGGTCGAGCTGCCGATCCTGCGCCCGCTGGTCGGCATGGACAAGTCCGAGATCATGGACCAGGCCCGCAAGATCCGGACGCTGACCATCTCCGAGCTGCCGGACGAGGACTGCTGCACCATGCTCGCCCCGCGCCGCGCCGAGACCCGCGCCAAGATCGACGACCTCCGGCAGATCGAGAAGCGCCTCGACGTCGAGGAGCTCGCCGAGCAGCTCGTCGAGAGCGTCCAGGAGCACCGCCCGGTCTACGGCGACTCCTGACCGCTCCGGTAGTCCGCGCAGGTCAGAGGCCGTCCAGGTCGGTGGGCCTGGGCGGCTCCGGGCCGTCCGGGCCCATCAGGGTGATCCGCTCGATGCGGACGATCCGGAACCGGCGCCCCGCCACCTCGATGCCGTTGCGGCGGGTGCCGTCGCCCATCAGGTCGGCCGCCGCCGTGTAGGCCGCCCGCTCGTCCTCGGCCGGGTCCTCCACGGCGGGGACGACGTGCCGGAAGTACACCGCGAGCGAGTCGCGGGCGGCGCGCGGGCTGTCGTGCAGCCGCCCGGTCGGCCGCCAGGAGGCGCCCGCGCGCTCGGCCACCGCGAACGCCGGGTTCATCGGCAGCGGGGTGAGGAACGCCTCGGACGCGGGTTCGGCCCCCGCGTGCGCGGCCGCGTCGAGCAGCTGGCACAGCAGCTCGGACGCGGCCATGTCGGGCGGGAGCCGCCCGTCGTCCAGCAGCTCGTACGGGCGCGGCGCGACCCGGCGGACGGACGGCCGCGGGTCCAGGTCGCTCGGCCGCGGCGGCTCGGGGCCGTCCGGGCCGGACCGCACCAGCTGCTCGATCCGGACGATCCGGAACGTCCGGCCGGCGGCGCGGACCTCGTCCCGCGCGCCGATCCGCAGCTCGCGGGCCGCGGCGAGCAGGTCCCGCGCGTCCGCGCCGGCGGCGAGGGCCGCCCGGTCCCCGAGGTGGTCGGCGAGCACCTCGCGCGCCCCCTCGGGCACCGGGTCGCACGGGGTCACCACCTGCCAGCCCCGCTCCACCCGCTCGGCTGCCGTGAACAGCGCTCCCACGACCCGCAGCTCGGGGTAGGCGGTGATGGCCCGGCACGCGTCCGCCAGCATCACCGCGGCCACCGGATCGACGCGGTCGAGGTCCTCGGGGAACAACCGACCCCCGGCGTCCCCATCGCCCGTAGTCATGCCGGTCATCATCCTCGCGCGCACGTGCCGTGGCGAGTGGTTCAGACCATTTTGTTGCCTTGGCGACCGGGGAACCCGGCGGTTCGGGCAGTTCGGTTAATCGGGACGACGAGCACCAGCAGGCTGGCGGCCAGGAAGCCCAGTCCCGACAGGGCGACCGGGCCGAGGTGCTCGCCCAGGACGGCCACGCCCAGCACGGACGCGACGGCCGGTTCGGCGAGCGTCAGCGTCGTCGCCGTGGTCGCGGGCGTGGTGCGCAGGCCGCGCGCGAACAGCAGGTAGGAGCCGCCCGTGGCGATCACGCCCAGGTAGAGCGCCACGCCCGGGCCGGTGCCGGTGACCAGCCAGCCGGGGGAGTCCAGCAGCAGGACGGGCAGCGACACCAGCCCCGACAGGCCGAACAGCGCGGCGACGACGCAGCGGTCGCGCTCACCGCGCATGATCAGGACCGACGACAGCGTGGCGTACGTCGCGTAGGCGAACCCGGACAGCAGCGCGAGCGCGATGCCGACCGGCTCGACACCCGCGCCGCGTCCGCCGATCACCAGGGCCGTGCAGCCCGCGACGGCCCCGGCGGTGGCGACCAGCCACCGCCCGGTCGGCCGGGACCGCCCGGTGACCAGGCCGATCACTCCGGTGAACGCGGGCGAGCTGCCGATCGTGACGACGGTCGCGACCGCGACTCCGGTCCGTCCGGCCGCTACGAAGAACGCGGTCTGGTAGACGATCATCGCGGCGGCGCCGCCGGCCAGCATCGGCAGCGCGCGGCGGGCGCGCAGCAGCCGGCGCAGGTCGGCACGCGCCGTGGCGAGGACGACCCCGGCGAGCAGCAGCCCGCCGAGGACCATCCGCAGCGCGGCGACCGACACGCTGGACGTCCCGTCCGGCGCGAAGGTGCGGACGGTCCCGGTGGTGCCCCAGAGCGAGGCGGCCAGCAGCACGTCCGCCGACCCGCCCAAGCGCGGCCGGCGGCCACCGGCCGTGCTGTCAGAGGGCGTACCGGTTCCGGAAGAGCGGGTTCCGGACGTGTCGGAAAGGCGCGTCAGGGCACGCCGGGGCAGAGCGGAACGCAGGGACATGGAGAGAACGCTCCCGGTCTCGAAAACGGAGGATGCCATCCGGTTTCGGGACGCGGAAGGACACGGGCCGGGCGCCGATCAGCGCCGGACCCGGTCGTCAGGTCTCAGAAGAGCTCGCCGCGCCCCGGTCAGGAGCGGGGCGGTCCGCAGTTGGGGGTCCAGTACTCCACGCTCGCAGGATAGCGCGTCCGGTGGGATGGCTTCGTCCTGCGGCGGCGTAGAGCGCCCGGGGGCGCCCCCGGAAATCGGCCGGGTGAGGGGGCGGGGTCAGGCGAGGACGGCGTCGGGCTCGGCGGTGAGGGTGCGGCCGACCAGCGGCGGCAGCTCGCGGACGACCTTGGCCAGCTCGCGCAGGTCGCCGTCCACCAGGGCCTGCGGGCCGTCGCACAGCGCGGTCTCCGGGTGCGGGTGGACGTCGATGATCACGCCGTCCGCGCCGACCGCGATCGCCGCGCGGGTGAGCGGCAGCACCAGGTCGCGGCTGCCGCCCGAGTGCGACGGGTCGACGATGACGGGCAGGTGGCCGAGGCGCTGCGCGACCGGGACGGCGGAGATGTCCAGGGTGTTGCGGGTGGCCTTCTCGAAGGTGCGGATGCCGCGCTCGCACAGCACGATGTCGAGGTTGCCGCGCTGCGCGACGTACTCGGCGGCCATCAGCCACTCCTCGATCGTCCCGTTCATGCCGCGCTTGAGCATGACCGGCTTGCCGGACTCGCCGGCGGCCTGCAGCAGCGCGAAGTTCTGCGCGTTGCGGGTGCCGATCTGCAGCATGTCGGCGTAGGAGGCGACCAGCTCGACGTCGGCGGCGTCCACGACCTCGGTGACCACGGGCATGCCGGTCTCCGCGCGGACGTCGGCGAGGATGCGCAGCCCGGCCTCGCCGAGCCCCTGGAACGCGTACGGGGATGTGCGCGGCTTGAACGCGCCGCCGCGCAGCAGCGTCGCGCCCGCGGCCTGCGCCATCTGCGCCGCGGCGAGGGTCTGCTCCGGGGTCTCCACCGCGCACGGCCCGGCGATCAGGGTCATGGTGCCCGGGCCGATCGGGACGCCGCCGACGCGGACGACCGACCGCTCCCGGTGGTTCTCCCGGCTGACCAGCTTGTAGGGCGCCGAGATCCGGACGACGTCGCTCACCCCGCGCAGCGAGCGCAGGTTGAGGGAGCCGAACTGCTGGACGTCGCCGACCAGCCCGATGATGGTGCGTTCCACGCCCCGGCTGACGAACGCGTCGCCCCCCGCCGTCTCGACCAGTGAGACGACGGCCTTGATATCCGCCTCGTTGGCTTCCGGAGCCATGACGATGACCATGGTGGTGCTGCCTCTCGTGCCCGTGCGGGAGTCCGGCCGGATCCCGCGGTGGTCGACCCCGTGAACGAAAAGAGCCCCGGGCCTGTCTAGGCCCGGGGCTCTTCCGCGTGAGGTCTGTCAGCGCAACGTCTGGCAGACCAGCCGCCCGGGCTGGTCGAACCAAAAGAGATAGACGACGTTGCGCACGTGCACACAGTAGCCCATCAGGGCGGGTGCGGGCGGCGAGGGCCCCGAATATGGCTCAGCTCACGCCGGATGGCAGGATGGCCGGGTCATGCCGCGACCCGAGACACCGTCCGAACAGACCCCCGAGCCGAGCACCGGCGCGGCCGCCGCCGCGGGGCCCGGTCCCGACGCCGCCCCCGGGGACGGCGAGCGGGCCGGGCGGAAGGCGCTGCCCCCCGGGCAGTACGTCCCGCGCGGCTGGCCCGTGCTGCACTACGGACCCGTCCCGAAGTTCCGTCCCAAGGAGTGGGATTTCCGCGTCTTCGGCGCGACCGCCACCGGCGGGCAGTACCGCTGGACGTGGGACGAGTTCGACGGCTTCCCGCGGGCCTCCGCCGTCGCCGACTTCCACTGCGTCACCAAGTTCACCATCCCCGACAACCACTGGGAGGGCGTCCCCGGCACGGCGATCGTCGAGCTGGCGCCGCCCGACCCGGACGTCACGCACGTGATGGTGTGGGCCGAGTACGGCTACAGCGCCAACATCCGGATGAGCGACTTCCTCGCCGACGGGACGATGTTCGCCACGCACCGCGACGGCGAGCGCCTGCCCGCCGACCACGGCTTCCCGATCCGCCTCGTCGTCCCGCACCTGTACGCGTGGAAGAGCGTGAAGTGGGTGCGGGCCGTCGAGTACATGGTCAAGGACCGGCGCGGCTTCTGGGAGGAGCGCGGCTACCACAACGTCGCCGACCCCTGGCACGAGCAGCGCTACTCCTACCAGGAGGACGAGACCGACTCCCCGCCCCTCTGACCCCGCCCCGCGAGCGAGATCCCACCGATCATCACCTCCGCCCGCCACCGATCACTACCTCCGCCCGCCACCGATCACTACCTCCGCCCGCCGCCGGTCTCTCCGAGCCCGGCGGCGGGCGGGTCCTTTCCGGCCGGGGTGCAGGGCGTTGGGGCGGCCCTGTCGGCGGGTGCGTTGGTCGGGGCGTGGCCGGAGTCGGCCCTGGGGGGTGTCCGGAAACTGTGACGTGCGGGCGTCAAGGGCGTTACTTTAGGTCGTCATGGGCGCACCGTCCGTACTCGACGTCATGGGCACCGGTTCCATGGCCGCCGTGGCGGCCGGGGCGGCGGTCCTGTCCCGGTTGCGCCGCACCAGGAGGCGCGGCTTCGCCAACCCCGCGGACGAGGCGACCTTCGCCACGCTGCACACCATCTCCCGCGCGTCGCCCGCGCTGCGCGCCGGGCTGACCAGCGACTCGGCGCGCAAGGCGGCCCGGCACCTGCGCGCGCTGCTCGGCGCGGACGCGATCGCGCTGGTCGCCGCGCCACCGGGGACGGTCGCGCCGTCCGGGGCGTCCGCCGCGTCCGGGCGGGTCGCGACGCTGCTTGGCGTCGGCGCGGACGACGAGCCCGACGAGGACGACCCGCTCGCCGCGGCCGTGCTTCTCGCCTGGGACGGCGTCGGCGCGGACGGCCACGCGGACGCCGCTACCCGGCACGCCCGCCCGGTGCTCGCGACCGGGCGTCCGCGCGTCGTCAGCACGGACCCGATCGCGTGCGGCGACGCGTCCTGCCCGATCCGCGTCGCGGTCGTCGCGCCGCTGGCGATCGAACGGCACGTGGTGGGCGCGCTCGTCGCGTACGGGCCGCAGCCGTCCGCTACGCGCGTGCGCGCGGTGGGCGAGGTCGCGCGCTGGGTGGCGGGCCAACTCGAACTCGCCGAACTGGACTCGTCCCGCGCGCGCTTGGCGGAGGCCGAGATGCGGGCGCTCCGCGCGCAGATCTCCCCGCACTTCGTCTACAACTCGCTGACGACGATCGCCTCGTTCGTCCGGACGGACCCCGTGCGCGCGCGTGAGCTGCTGCTCGACTTCGCCGACTTCGCCCGCTACTCGTTCCGCAACCCGCGCGAGTTCACCACGCTCGCGGACGAGCTGCGCTCCATCGACCGCTACCTGCTGCTGGAACGCGCGCGGTTCGGCGACCGGCTCCAGTTCAGCGTGGAGGTCGCGCCGGAGGTGCTGTCGGTCGCGGTGCCGTTCCTGTCGCTCCAGCCGCTCGTCGAGAACGCGATCCGGCACGGGATGCAGGGCCAGGCGCGCGACGAGTTCCGCATCCGGATCGTCGCGCGGGACAACGGCGCGGAGGCCGCGATCAGCGTGGAGGACGACGGTGTCGGCATGGACCCGGAGCGGCTCAGCCAGATCCTCGCGCCCGGCACCGGCGCCCGCGACCGATCCGGTCGCAACGCGTCCGGCGGGAACGGCCGCGGCGGCGGCGCGGGCATCGGCCTCGCCAACGTGGACGAGCGGATGCGGCAGGTCTACGGCGATGAATACGGACTGACCGTTGAGACCGCGCTCGGCGCCGGCACGAAGGTGAACCTGCGGGTGCCCAAGTACCGCCCGGCGTCCTTCCCCGGCTGACGCGCCGGGCGTCCGCGCCCGGCGCGCCGCGCGTCGCCGTTCGAGCCCGTCCAGCGTTACCTGGCGAAACCGATTGCGGACGGACGGTGATGGCGGGCAAGGTCGTCTCATGCTGCGCGTGCTGGCCGTCGACGACGAGGTGCCCGCCCTGGAGGAGCTGTCCTATCTGCTGCGGGAGGACCCGAGAGTGGAATGGGTGGGCGGCGCGGGCGACGCCGCGTGCGCCCTGCGCGACCTGTCCCGGATGCTCGTGGCGGGGGAGCGGCTCGACGCCGTGTTCCTCGACATCCGGATGCCCGGCCTGGACGGGCTGGACTTCACCCGCCTGCTCGCCGGGTTCGCCGCCCCGCCCGCCGTGGTGTTCGTCACCGCGCACGACGACTGCGCCGTCGCCGCCTACGAGCTGGGTGCGCTCGACTACCTGCTCAAGCCGGTGCGGCGGGAGCGGCTCGCCGAGGCCGTCCGGCGGGTGGCCGAGGCGGCGGGCCGCACCGGCAGGCCGGACGACCCGGGCGGGCCCGGCGGCGCGTCCGGCGCGCCGGAGGAGGACGAGATGATCCCGGTCGAGCTCGGCGGCCGCACCCGGCTGGTGTCGCGCCGCTCGGTCACCCACGTCGAGGCGCAGGGCGACTACGTGCGGCTGCACACCGCCGACGGCAGCTACCTGGTCCGGATGCCGCTCGCCTCGCTCGCCCGCCGCTGGGAGGACTCCGGCTTCATCCGCATCCACCGCAGCACGCTCGTCGCGTCCCAGCACATCACCGAGCTGCGCTTCGACGGCGGCCGCGCGGCCGTGCAGATCGGCGACGAGCTGCTGCCGGTGAGCCGCCGCCACACCCGCGCCGTCCGGGACCTGCTCGTCCGCCGGTTCCGGCACGGCGACACCCCGGACACCCCCCTCGCCCGCGCCGACAGCGATGCCTGAGCCGATGCGGCGCCCCGTGCCGACAGCGATGCCTGAGCCGAAGCGGCGGCCCGCGCCGACAGCGATGCCTGAGCCCAAGCGGCGGCCCGCGCCGACACCGCCGCGCAATTCGCCGCCGCCCGCAGCCTCCCCGGCCCCCGAGCCGCCGCGCCCCGCGGTGCCACCGATGCCGGAAGCGGCGCGGGCCGCCGGGGCCGAGCCCCGGCGGGTGGTGGTGGCGAGTCCGCGGACGCGGGCGGCGCGGTCGCTTCCGGTGCGGGCGGATGAGCCGTACACCGGTCCCTACTCCGGCGCCGCCGGGGTCTCCGGGCGGTCCGGGCCGTCCGAGCGGTCCGGGCCGTCCGGGCTGGACCACGACTGGAACATCGCCGCCGACCTGGACGAGCAGACCGAGCTGGGCGCCGTGTACGTCCGCACGCTGGTCCGCGCGCAGCTCCGCACCGCGTTCGGGACGGGCGGCATCGTCCTCGCCGTGGTCGCCGCGCTGCCGCTGCTGGAGCTGGCGTCCGGGCCGGCCCGCGGCCGGATGCTGGGCCTGCCGCTGCCCTGGCTGCTGCTCGCCGCCGGGATCCAGCCGCTCTGGATCCTCGCCGCCCGCCGCCAGGCGCGGCTGGCCGAGTCCGCCGAGCACGACTTCGTCCGGCTGGTGAGCCGTCCGTGAGCGGGGCGGCGCTCGCCGCGGCCCTGTCGGTGCTGACCGTGGTGGCGGCGACGCTCCGCCAGGGCGCGGCCGGGCGCCGGACCCGGCTGACGGCCACGGACCTGCTGGTCGCCTCGCGCGGCGTGACGCCGCTGTGGAACGCCTCGGCGATCAGCAGCGAGTACATCTCGGCGGCGGCGTTCCTCGGCACCGCCGGGCTCGTCCTTGCCTACGGGACCGACACGCTGTGGCTGCCGGTGGCGGCGACCGGCGGGTTCGTGCTGCTCGTCGCGTTCGTCACGGCGCCGCTGCGCCGGTCCGGCGCGTACACGATCTCCGACTTCGCCGAGTGGCGGCTCGGCTCGGTGGCGGTGCGGCGGACGGTCTCGGCGTGCGTGTGCTTCATCGGCTGGTTCTACCTGCTGCCGCAGTTCCAGGGCGCGGGCGTCACGCTGCGGGTGCTGACCGGCGCGCCGGTCTGGGCCGGGTGGATCGTCGTCGTCGGAGTCGCGCTCGCGATCACGCTGTCCGGCGGGATGCGCAGCATCACCGCGGTCCAGGCCGTCCAGTTCTGGGTGAAGCTGCTCGCGGTGGCCGTCCCGGCGGCGGCGCTGCTGGTGCTGTGGCGGCTGGACGGCGCGAGCACGCCCGCCGGGCCGCCGGTGTTCGCCCGCGCGACGACCATCCGGGTGCAGACCGACTCGGCCGTCCGGGTCTCGGTGGACACCGTCGCCACGGTCAGCGGCCCGGTGGACGACGGCCGGCACGACGGCGACGAGGTGGTGCTGACCGCCGGGCTGCACCGCGTCGGGGCCGGGGCCGAGCTGCTGTTCCCGCGCGGCGCGGCCGTCCCGCACGCGGCCCGGCTCGCGCGGACGGGCGGGGCGTGGTCCATGCCGTCCGGGCGCGGCCGCGACCACTCGCTGTACACGACCTACTCGGCGCTGCTGGCGGTGCTGCTCGGGACGATGGGCCTGCCGCACATCCTGATGCGCTTCTACACCAACACCTGCGGGCGCGCCGCGCGCCGGACGGCCGCGATGGTGCCCGTCCTGCTGTCGCTGTTCTACCTGTTCCCGGCCCTGTACGGGACGCTCGGACGGCTCTACACGCCCGAGCTGCTGATGACCGGCGACACCGACGCGACCATCCTCACGCTCCCGGGCAGGCTCGCGCCGGGCCTGCCCGGCTCGCTGCTGGTCGGGCTGGTCGCGGCGGGCGCGTTCGCCGCGTTCGTCTCCACCACCTGCGGCGTCGTGGTCGCGATCGCCGGGACGGTCTCGCAGTGCTTCCTGCGCGGCGGCACCGGGAGCTTCCGGATCGGCGCGCTGTTCGCGCTGGCCGTCCCGCTGTGCGCGGCGGGCGCGGCCGGGACGCGCGGCGCGGCGGGCCTGGTCACGCTGGCCCTCACGGTGTCGGCCTGCTCGCTGTGCCCGCTGCTGCTGCTCGGCCTGTGGTGGCGGCGCCTCACCCCGCTCGGCGCGGGCGCGGGCCTCGCGTTCGGCGGCGGGCTCGCCGTCGTCGCGGGCGGCGCGGGCCTGTTCCTCGGCCCCCGGCACGGCTGGACGGCCGCGCTCCTCGCCCAGCCCGCCCTGATCCTCGCCCCAGCCTCGCTCGCGGTGATGGTCGGCGTGTCGCTGGCGTCCCGGCGGTCCGTCCCGCAGCGCGCCGACCGCGCCCTGGCCAGGATGCACCTGCCGGAAGAGATCGTCGTCCGCTGACCTGCCGCGCGTCCCCTGACCTGCCGCGCGGCCCCTGACGTGCCGTCCGGTGATCCGCCGTGCCGTCCGGTGATCCGCCGTGCGGCCCGCCCGGCGGGCGACCGTTCGTCGTGCTGGAGGTACCGTTCGTCGTGCGACTACGCTACGTATAGCTCTGACTACGCACCGTTTACCGAATCACGGGTTTCGCAAGGCGCCGGACGAGACATCTCACCTCTAGTGTTCTCTGTGTCACCGGGAAGCGACACAGGTCCCGAGAGGACACGAAAGGCAACCACGGAGATCCGGCGAGCGCCAGTCGACCGCCGGATCGCGCCAGAGGATCCCGTACCGGGGGGGTGGGATCCACTGGCCTACCGCTCGGGCGCCGCTGGACAGTCGGGGGGTTGTTCAGCGGCGTCCGAGCTTTTTTCGTCTCGGCGCCCGGTCCGGATTTCCGGACCGGGCGCCGTGCCGCGTCTCAGGCGCCGTGCCGCGTCTCAGCCGTCGCGGAGGCGCTTGAGGGTCGCGATGTCCTCGGCGTGCGGGGCCGGCTCGCGGCCCGGGGTCTCGATGACGAACGGGACGCCCGCCACGGCCGGGTGGCGGAACAGGTCCGCGAACGGCGCCTCCCCGATGTGGCCCTTGCCGATGTTCTCGTGCCGGTCCTTCTTGGACCCGCAGACGTCCTTGGAGTCGTTGGCGTGGACCAGCTTGAGCCGGTTCTCGCCGACGGTCGCCACGAGCGCGTCGATGGTGTCCTTGACGCCGCCGGGCGCCGCGAGGTCGTGGCCCGCCGCGAACGCGTGGCAGGTGTCGAGGCAGACGCCCAGCCTCGGGTGGCGCTCCAGGGCGTCGAAGTAGGGGCCGAGGTCCTGGACCTTGGCGCACAGCATCGCGCCCTGGCCCGCCATGGGCTCCAGGAGCAGGTCCGGGCCGTCCTCGGGGATCTCTTCCAGCAGCGGCAGGACGTGCTCGTGGATCTGCGCCATCGCCGCGTCGTAGGTCTGGCTGACGGCCGACCCGGTGTGGACGACGACACCGCGCGCACCGATGGCCTGGCCGCGCCGCAGCGAATGCCGGACGGCGGCGAGCGACTTCTCCAGCGTCTCGGGGGTCGGCGAGCCGAAGTTCACCAGGTACGGCGAGTGGACGTAGACGGGGATGTCGTCGCGCTCGCGGAGCATCGCGTCCTGCTTGGGGTCGCCCTCGGGCAGCGCCCAGCCGCGCGGGTTCGAGGTGAACACCTGGACCACCTCGGCGCCGATCTTCTCGGCGTACTTCAGGCCCCCGGTGGCGAGGCCCCCGGCCACCAGCACGTGCCCCCCGACGGGGCTCTTCTCAACGGTCATAGACCGTCCAGCCTATCCGGGGGCCACGACATTCCTGCCCGGGCTTCAGGGCCCCTTGACGAGGGTGACGGTGGAGCCGCGCGCGGCCTGGCTGCCGCCGGACGGGTACTGGATGCGGACGGTGTCGCCGAACGCGCCCTGCACACTGACGTGGAACCCGGCGTCCTCCAAGGCGCTGCGGGCGTCGTCGACCGACTGGCCGGTGACGCTCGGCACAGGCAGCTGGTCGGCCTGGTCGCCCTGGTCGTTGTTGTCGCAGCCGAGGTGCCAGCTGCCCAGGTTGACCCAGCAGTCCTGCTTGTTGACGATCAGCGTGACCTTGTCGCCGCGCGACAGGCCGGTGCCCGGGGCGGGCTGCTGCTCCAGCACGGTGTTGGCGGGCTTGCCCTTGTCCTTGCGCTTCTTGGTCTCGACGGTCAGGCCCATCGACTTCAGCGTGTTGGTGGCCTCGTCGGCGTTCCGGCCGACCAGGCTCGGCATGGTCATGCCGGTGCTGACGACGATGTTGACGTCCCCGTCGTCCGGGGAGACCTTGGTGCCCGCCGTCGGGTCGGTGCGCAGCACCTTGTCCTTCGCGACGGTCTGCGAGGTCGCCTGGCTCACCTCGCCGACGGTGAAGCCGGCTTCCTTGAGCTTGTTGCGGGCGTCGCCGAGCGAGGAGCCCGAGACGTCCGGGATCTCCCGCGGCGTCTTGCCGAGGGACGGCGTGAGCGTGACCGTCTGGCCCTTGGACACGCGCGCCCCGGCCGCCGGATCGGACGCCGCGACCGTGCCCTTCTTCGCGCGGTCGCTGTAGGCGGCCCGGCCGAGCCGGACGTGCAGGCCCTCGCCGCGCAGCTTGCTCTCGGCCGCCGCGACCCTCATCCCGACGATCTTGTCCGGGACGTGGTCGTACTGGCCGGACGTCTGCCACCAGATCGCCCAGCCGAGCACCACGGCGGCGACCGCGGCGACGGCGATCAGCGCGTACCGGCCGGTGACCGCGCCGATCGCGCGGTCGGCGCCGGTGCGGCGCGGCGGGACCTCGTCCGGCGGGTAGCCCTCCGGCATCGTGCGCGGGTCGTAGACGGCGGTGTGGCCGCTGCGCGGCTCGCCGGGGTTCTCCAGGACGGACGTCGGCCGCATCTGCGCGTCCGCGATCCGCTGGTCGATGTCGGGCAGCAGGCCGCCCGCGACCTCGGCCGCGGCGGCCAGGAAGGCGTTGGCGTCCTGGAACCGCTCGTCGGGGGAGTGCGAGGTGGCCCGCGTCACCAGCGCGTCCACCTGCGGCGGCAGGCCCTGGACGGCCTGCGACGGCGGCGGGACGACCTCGTTGACGTGCTTGTAGGCGACCGCCAGCGGCGAGTCGGCCTGGTGCGGGAGCGCGCCGGTGAGCAGCTCGTAGAGCAGGATGCCGGCCGCGTAGACGTCGGACCGGACGTCGGCGTTCCCGGACACCACCTGCTCGGGCGCGAGGTAGCCGACCGTGCCGATGATCAGCCCGGTCTTGGTCATCTTGCTCGCCGACTCGGCCCGGGCCAGCCCGAAGTCGGCCACCTTGACCTGGCCGTCCTCGGTGATCAGCACGTTCTCGGGCTTGACGTCGCGGTGCACCATCCCGGCGCGGTGCGCCGCGCCGAGCGCCGCCAGCACCGGCTGGAGCAGGCCGAGCGCCTCGCGCGGCCCGATCCGGCCGCGCTCGGCCAGCAGGTCGCGCAGCGTGCGGCCCGGCACGTACTCCATCACCAGGAACGCGTGCTCGCCGTCGGTGCGCTGGTCGTACATCGCGACCACGTTCGGGTGCGAGAGCGCCGCCGCGGCCTTGGCCTCGCCGATGAACCGCGCGACGAACTCCTCGTCGGCGGCGAGCCCGGCGTGCATGACCTTGATCGCGACGACCCGGTCCAGCCGGACGTCCCGGGCGAGGTACACCGTGGCCATGCCGCCGCGGGCGATCCGCGACTCGATGCGGTAGCGCCCGTCGAGCACCTGCCCGACGAGGGGATCTGCAACCGTGGTGTCCACGCGCCGAGTCTAAAGGCCCTGCCGAACCGTTCTCATCAGCCCGGAGGATGAGCATCGGTCGGACCGCAGGCGGATCTTGCCCCGCCCGCCCCCGCCCAGGTCAGGGGCGGGGTGTGGAGGCGACCGGCTCGGGGGCGGGGGCGGCCGGGGCCGTCCGGGGGCGGCTCCGGGCCACCGCGACGCCCGCCAGGCACAGCACGCCGCCCGCGAGGGCGCCGAGCGGCGGCACCTCGCCCAGGAAGCCCCAGGCCATCAGGACGACGATCGCCGGGACGACGTAGGTGGTCGCGCCGAGCCGCCCGGCCGAGGTGCGGGCGAGCGCGTACGCCCAGGTGGTGAAGGCGATCGCGGTCGGGACGACACCCAGGTAGACCATGTTCAGCGTCGCCGACGCCGACGCGTCCGGGAGCTTGGTGATCAGCTGGCCGGAGAAGGGCAGGCAGAACACCATGCCGACGACGCAGCTGAACGTCGTGATCTGCAACGCCGAGGCGTGCCGCAGCGCGGGCTTCTGCGTGATCACGCCGCCCGCGTAGGAGACCGCCGCGAGCAGGCACAGCACCGCGCCCAGCACGGACGACCCGCCCCCGGTGGACGTGGCGAACCCCACGACCACCGCGCCGCCGAACGCGACCGCGAGGCCCGCGAACAGCCGCGGCGGGAACCCCTCGCGCAGCAGCCAGCCGCCGAGCAGCGCGATCAGGATCGGGCCGATGTTGACCAGCATCGACGCGGTGCCCGCGTCCACCTTCCGCTCGCCCCAGTTCAGCACCACCATGTAGAAGCCGAACCAGAGCACGCCGGAGACCAGGATGCGCGGCCACGCGGCGCGCGGCGGCAGCCCCTCGCGGCGCGCGGCCAGGATCGCCAGGAGCACCACCGAGCCGCACGCCATCCGGCCGAGCGCGAGCGCCCCCGGCGAGTACTCCGAGCCCGCGCTGCGGATCGACACGAACGCCGACGCCCACGCGAGCACCGTCACCGAGGCCGCGAGGATCGCGCGCCTGTCCACCTGCGTCGTCATGCGCCCCAACCTAGATCGCGGATACTTCCACGGCGGACGAAGTATGCCCGGCTACCGTGAACTGGGCATATGCCGTGAATCCGGATCAAGTCTGCAGCCCGGCGAACGTTCAGGTCCAGTGAGTAAAACTGCAACGCACTGGTTAGAGCAACTTAACTGTCGCTCCTGGCGATGCCCTCCCAGGGGGACGACGCCTGCGCGTACCGGCGCTTCGGGATCCGGCCCGCGAGCCGCGCGAGCCGTCCGCCCTCGACGGCGTGCCGCATCGCCGCCGCCATCCGCGCCGGGTGCTGAGCGCGCGTCACGGCCGTCGCCAGCAGGACGGCGTCGCAGCCCAGCTCCATCGCGAGCGCCGCGTCCGAGGCGGTGCCGAGCCCCGCGTCCAGGATGACCGGGACGCCCGCCGCCTCCACGATCAGCTCGATGTTGTGCGGGTTGCGGATGCCGAGCCCCGACCCGATCGGCGAGCCCAGCGGCATCACCGCGGCGCAGCCGACCTGCTCCAGGCGGCGCGCGAGCACCGGGTCGTCGCTGGTGTAGGGCAGGACGACGAAACCGGCGTCCACGAGCTGCTCGGCGGCGTCCACCAGCTCGATCGGGTCCGGCAGGAGGGTGCGCTCGTCGGCGATGACCTCCAGCTTCACCCAGTTCGTGCCGAGCGCCTCGCGGGCCAGCTTGGCGGTCAGCACCGCCTCGCCCGCCGTGAAGCAGCCCGCCGTGTTCGGCAGCACCCGGATGCCGTGCTCGCGCAGCACGTCCAGCACCGAGCCGCGCGCCGCCGGGTCGACCCGGCGCATCGCGACCGTGGTCAGCTCGGTCCCGGACGCCGCGAGCGCCTCGCCCAGCACCCGCATGGACGGCGCGCCTCCGGTCCCCATGATCAGCCGGGACCCGAACTCCTCGCCGCCGATGACCAGCGCGTCCCGGGCCTCCGCCGCTTCCGTCCCCATCGCCGAACCCATCGCCGCCATCGTCAACCCCCCTGCACGGCGGTCAGCACTTCGAGCCGGTCCGCCTCGGCCAGCCTGGTCGCGGTCCACGCGGACCGCGCCACCACCTCGTCGTTCAGCGCCGCCGCCACCCCGCCGGGGGCGGTGGTGACGGTGGCGACCGCGTCGGCGACGCTCGCGCCCGCGGGCAGGTCGCGCGGCTCGCCGTTCACGATGATCTTCATGTGCCTTCCTGGAACTCCACGGGCCCGCCGGAACGCGGGGGCCCGTACGGGAACGTCAAGAGCCCTGCCGGAAGCGGCCGGGGGAGAACGGCCGGGCCACCTCGGGCAGCGTGCCGTCCAGCAGCGCCTCCGCGAGCGCGGCGGCGCTGACCGGGGTGAGCAGGATGCCGTTGCGGTGGTGCCCGACACCGAGCACCAGGCCCGGCAGCGCGGACGGCCCGAGCACCGGGGCGTTGTCCGGCGACCCGGGCCGCAGCCCGGCGGAGACCTCGGCGAAGTCCAGCTCGGTGATGCCGGGCACCAGCTCGCGGGCGTCGCGCAGCAGCTCCCACAGGCCGCCGGCGGTCACGCGGGTGTCGAAGCCCAGCTCCTCCTGCGTCGCGCCGACGACGATCTCGCCGTCCGCGCGCGGCACGAGGTAGATCGACGAGCCGCGGACCGTGCCCCGGGTCGTCCGGCGCAGGAACGGGACGGGCGTGCGCAGCCGGAGCACCTGCCCCTTCACCGGACGGACGTCCGGAACGACGCCCGGCGGGATGCCGCCGACCGCGTTCGACCACGGCCCGGCCGCGAGCAGCACCCGGTCGGCGGGCAGCTCGGTGCCGTCGTCCAGCCGGACGCCGGAGACCGCGTCGCCGCGCACGAGCACCTCGGCGGCCTTCTGCCGGACGAGCCGCGCGCCGCACTTCTCGGCCGCCGCGAGCAGCGCCGGAGCGAGCCGCCTCGGGTCGATCGAGCCGTCCTCCGGCGCGTACAGCCCGCCCCGGACGGTTGGCGCGAGCATCGGCTCCAGCTTCCGGCACTCCCGCCGGTCGAGCGCCTCGGTCGGCACGCCGAGCGCCTCCTGGAACCGCTTCACGTCCGCCAGGACGCGCAGGTCGTCGGCGTCGAACGCGACCTCCAGCAGGCCGTCGCGCCGGTGCCCGGTGTCCAGGCCGGTCAGTTCCTCCAGCTCGGCGACGAACTCCGGGTACAGGTTGCGGGACGCGACGCCGAGCCTGAGCAGCGGCTCCTCGCCGTAGTCGAGCTCGCTGACCGGGGTCAGCATCCCGGCCGCGACGCCGGTCGCGCCGCTCGCGGGCTCCGGATCGACGAGCGTGACGTCCGCGCCGCGCGCCGCGCAGCGCCAGGCAGCGCCGAGGCCGACGACCCCGGCCCCGATGACCACGACGTTCACGGGCGGCTCCCTTCGCCGGCATGACCCGGATCAGGTTCAGGCGGTCGGCGGCCCGTCCCAGCCGCCCTCTCAGCCCGGTACGGCCGGGCTCCCGCGCACTTGTCCCCCTTAGCTTACGGCGGATCGGGCACCGGCTAGCCTGCGGGCATGGAGCGGGTGATCGTGGTGGGCGGCGGGCTGGCGGGCGTGCGCGCGGCGGAGTCGCTGCGCAAGCACGGGTACGGCGGGGCGCTGGTGGTGGTCGGCGCGGAGCGGCACCTCCCGTACGACCGCCCGCCGCTCACGAAGGCCGTCCTGAAGGGCGAGACCGACTTCCCGGCGCTGGACGCCGACCTGCCCGCCCTGGACGTCGAGGTCCGCGCGGGCGAGCGCGCCACCGGCCTGCGGCTCGACGCCGGACGCGGCGGGACGCTCGCCACGACCGCCGGCGACCTTGCCTTCGACGGCCTGGTCATCGCGACCGGCGCGACCCCGATCCGGCTGCCCGGCGAGGGCCCGCAGCACGTCATCCGGACGCTGGACGACTCCCTGGACGTCCGGTCGCGGCTCGTCCCCGGCGCCCGCGTCGTGATCATCGGCGCGGGCTGGATCGGCGCGGAGGTCGCCACCACGGCCGCGAAGAAGGGCTGCGCCGTCACGGTCGTCGAGGCCGCCGCGACGCCGCTGGCGAACGCGCTGGGCCCGGAGCTGGGCGCGCTCACCGCGCCCTGGTACGCCGAGGCGGGCGTCGAGCTGCGGACGGGCGTGAAGGTCGCCTCGGTCGACCACGGCGGCCTGGCGCTCGCGGACGGCGGGCGCATCCCCGCCGATCTCGTCGTGACCGGCGTCGGCGTCCGTCCCGAGGTGGCCTGGCTGGACGGCTCGGGCCTCGATGTCGAGCGCGGCGTGCTCGCCGACGCGTCGCTGCGCGCCTCGGCGGGCGGCGTCGTCCGGAACGACGTGGTCGCGGTCGGCGACTGCGCCGCCTGGTGGTCGAACCGGTACGGCCGCAGGCTGCTGGTCGAGCACTGGGACACCGCGCTGAACGCCCCCGAGACCGCCGCGCGGACCCTGCTCGGCGAGGAGGCGGCCTACGACGTCGCGCCGTACTTCTGGTCCGAGCAGTTCGACCGGTTCGTCCAGTACGCGGGGCACCACTCCGCGGCCGAGCGGATGATCTACCGCGGCGCCCCCGAGGACGGCGCCTGGGCTGTGGCGTGGCTCACAGGCGACCGGCTCGACGCGATCCTCACCGTGGACCGGCCGCGCGACCTCGTCCAGGCCAAGCGGGTCATCGCCGCCGGGACGCCCGTGGACCCCGCGCTGCTGGCCGATCCGGCCGTTCCGGTGCGCGCCTCGGTGAAGTCCTGACGAACGCGGGAAGATCAACGGAAGAAGTCCCTGGGGCCCCAGGTGGGTTTGAGTGCCTCGGGGGCGTGGTAGCAAGGGGGCGTGACGCAGACGCACGCAACCGTAGAGAGCGATCTCGACCCCCGCACGGACGCCCTGGTGGGCGACTGGATCGACCTGGTCGAGGCCGCCGAGCGCCTCAACCTGAAGTTCAACCGGATCAAGCAGCTGCTCGCCGAGCGCAAGCTGCTGGCCGTCCGCCGCGACGGCCACCCGATGGTGCCCGCGGCGTTCATCGCCGACGGCCAGGTGATCAAGGGCCTGCCGGGCACCCTGACACTGCTGTCGGACGCCGGGTTCGACGAGGTGGAGACGCTCCGCTGGCTCTTCACCCCGGACGACACCCTGCCCGGCACGCCCGTGCAGGCGCTCGCGGAGAACCGCGGCACCGAGGTCCGGCGCCGGGCCCAGGCGCTCGCCTTCTGACCCGTCCGCCCGACCGGCCGACATGGCCCGGGCGCTTGGCCCGGCTGCCTGTCCGGCCGACATGAACCGGCCGACTGACGCGGTCGCCTGACCCGGCCGACATGCCCCGGCCGCCTCCGGGCGGGCCGATATCGCTGCTCAGCACGTGAAATGATGCGGGTCACGTGCGCGGATCCCCGCGCGCGTGGCCCGCGCCCCGTTCCGGAAGGACCCCGCCGCCCGTGTCCAGGCACCTGCCCTCCGACCGTGCCGTCCAGCTGCGCGCCCGCCTGGGCCGCGCGCGCCTCTACCTCTGCACGGACGCGAGGGAGAAGCAGGGCGACCTGCCGGCGTTCCTCGACGCCGTGCTCGGCGGCGGCGTCGACATCGTCCAGCTGCGGCAGAAGGGCCTGGAGGCGAAGCAGGAGATCGAGTACCTGCGGGAGTTCCGGGCCGCCTGCGACCGGCACGGCGCGCTGCTCGCCGTCAACGACCGGGCGGACGTCGCGCACGCCGTCCAGGCCGACGTCCTGCACCTCGGGCAGGACGACCTGCCCGTCCCGGCGGCCCGCGCGATCGTCGGCGAGGACGTCCTGATCGGCCGCTCGACGCACTCCGACGAGCAGGCCGCGGCGGCCGCCGCCGAGCCGGGCGTCGACTACTTCTGCTGCGGGCCCGTCTGGCCCACCCCGACCAAGCCGGGCCGGCACGCGCCCGGCCTGCCGCTGCTGGAGGCCGCCACCGCGCTTCGTCCGGCGCGCCCCTGGTTCGCCATCGGCGGCATCGACGCGGGCAACCTCGACCGGGTCCTCGCCGCGGGCGCCGAGCGCATCGTGGTCGTCCGCGCCCTCACCGAGGCCGCCGACCCGGCCGCGGCCGCCGCGGGCCTCGCCGCCCGCCTCCACCGCGAATCCTGACCAGGAAAGACAACACGCCGACACCCGCCGGACGCGCGGACGTCACCGGCGATCCCCCGGGTGGCCGACAATGGAGTCATGAGCGCAACACCGGACGACGACCGCGTGGTCGACCTGGAGGACGACGACCTGCCCGTCCTGCCCGACCAGACCGGAGACGACACCGACACCGGCTGGGGCGAGTGGCGCGGCGGCGGGGACGACGACTCCCGCTTCCTGGACGAGCGCCCGCCGCACTGGTGACCGGCCGTGAGCGGATCTAGAGCAGGAAGCCCAGGAGGAAGCCCGCGGCGACCACGGCGGCCAGGGCGACCATCATCCGCCAGCGGTAGCGGGGGATCTGCTTCGGCCGCGGCCGGGGCGCCGGGGCCTCGCCGTCCCGCAGCGCCCGGACGATCTGCCGGGCCGTCGGACGCGCCGCCGGGTTCTTGTCCAGGCATGCCGCGACCAGTTCGCCCAGCTCGCCGTCCAAGCCGCCGAGGTCCGGCGGGCGGGTGACGATCCGGCGCATCACCGCCGCGCTCGGCCCGCCGCCGAACGGCGGGCGGCCGGTCGCGGCGAACACGACCGTCCCGGCCCAGGCGAACACGTCGGCGGGCGGGCCGACCGGCTCGTCCTCGATCTGCTCGGGGGCCATGTAGGCGGGCGTGCCGACCGCGCCGCCGGTGGTGACCGGGGTCGCGTCGGCGGTCCGCGCCACGCCGAAGTCGATCACCTTCGGGCCGTCCGGGCCGAGCAGCACGTTGCCGGGCTTGAAATCGCGGTGCACCACGCCCGCGCGGTGGATCGCGGCGAGCCCGGCCGCCGAGCGCAGCGCGACGCGGCGCAGCCCGCCGGGGGTGAGCGGCCCGTCCTCCTCGACGCATTCCTGGAGGGACGGCCCGGGCACGTACTCGCTGACGATGAAGGGCCGGTCGCCGGTCATGTCCGTGTCCAGCACGCGCGCGACGTGCCGGTTGGTGATCTCGCGGGCGGCGTCCGCCTCCTTGACGAACCGGGCGCGCGCCCGGGGTGTCGCGGCGGCGCCGCCGCGCAGCAGCTTGACCGCGACCCGCCCGCCGTCCTCGTCGTCCGCCGCGACGGCGAGGTACACCACGCCCTGGCCGCCCTCGCCGAGGCGGCGCAGCAGCCGGTACCCGCCCAGGCTGCGCGGGTCGTCCGGGCCCAGGGGCAGGCCGGAGCGGCCGGACGATGGGTCCAGCGTTCTCCCGGGGGAGGAGGATGGCGGCAACGCGGGCTCCGGCTCGGCGGGGAGGCGAGTGGAAGTTTCCCTCTTTTGTACCGTGTGCCGACCCGGTCCGGGGCCGGAAGGTTGATCTTTTACTTCGGGCAGGCCGCCCCGCCCCGCGCGAACGCGCCGGTCAGAGCCGTTTCGCGCGACGATTCGCCCAGCTCGACGCGGTAGCACCCCGGCGCGACCTTCCAGCCGTTCGCCGCGGTGTCCCAGTAGGCCAGCGACCGGTCGGTCAGCGGGAACGTCACGGTCGAGGACGCCCCCGGCGCCAGGGTGATCTTCTGGAAGCCCTTGAGCTGGCGCGGCGGCTGCGGCGTCGTGACGTTCGGCGCGGGCATGCCGAGGTAGAGCTGCGGCACCGCCACGCCCGTCCGCGCTCCGGTGTTGGTGACCGTCACGCGCACCGACGCCGGCGTCACCTGGAGTCCGCTGTACCGGAACGTCGTGTAGGACAGCCCATGGCCGAACGGGTAGCGCGGCGCGATGCCCTTGGCGTCGTAGTGCCGGTACCCGACCAGGACGCCCTCGGAGAACGTGACCGACTTGTCCACGCCCGGGTACTGCGCCGGGTTCCCGGCCGCCGGCGCGTCGCCCTCGGCGGCGGGGAACGTGAACGGCAGACGCCCGCCAGGATCGACGTCCCCGTAGAGGACGCGCGCGAGGGCGTCGCCGCCGCGCGAGCCGGGGTACCAGGCCTCGACGACGCCTTTGACCTTGTCCGCCCACGGGGTGAGCACCGGGCCGCCCGTCTCCAGCACGACGACCGTGTTCGGGTTGGCGTCCGCGACGGCCGAGATCAGGCCGTCCTGGTCGCCCTTGAGCGGGTCGCCGCAGTTCAGCGTCAGGCACGACCGGTCGAAGAACTCGCCCTCGCTGTCGGTCGCGAAGACGATCGCCACGTCCGCGTCGCGCGCGGCCTGCGCGGCGTCGCCCTGGTTCCGGCCGTCCGTGTAGGTGATCGACGTGCCCGCGCCCGCGCGCTTGGCGATGCCCTGGCGCGGCGTGACCGAGGTGAACGGCTGGACCTGCGCCGACCCGAAGCCGCTCTGGTTGGCGTCCGCCGCGCCGCCGATCAGCGCGATCCTCCTCGGCGCCTTCAGCGGCAGCGCGCCCGCGTTCTTGAGCAGGGTGATCCCGCTCTCCTCCAGCCGCTGCGCCGCCGCCTCGCTGACCGCCCGGCTGATCTTGGTCAGGTCGTTCGGGTAGGCCGCGCGGTCGAACAGGCCGAACGCGAACATCGTCCGCAGGACCGCCCGGACGTGCCCGTCGACCGTCGCCCAGGCGACCTTTTTCTGCGCGATCGCGGCCTTGAGCGCGAAGCCGTTGTACTTGAAGCCGTAGGGGAGTTCGAGGTCGAGCCCGCCGTTCGCCGCGCCGACCGTGTCCTGGGCGGCCGTGTGGTCGGACGAGACGAGCCCCTTGAAACCCCACTCCTTGCGAAGGATCCTGTTCAGGACCGTGCCGTCCTGGCAGGCCCAGCGGCCGTTCAGCTGCCCGAACCCGCACATCACGGTCGCGGCGTTTCCGGTCTTCACGGCGGCCTCGAACGGCGGCAGGTAGATCTCGCGCAGCGTCCGCGGATCCACCTTCATCTTCAGCGCCAGCCGGTCGGTCTCCTGCGTGTAGACCGCCAGGTGCTTGACCGACGTCATCACGCCCTGCGCCTGCGCGCCCCGGATCCAGGACGCCCCGGTCGCCGCCGACAGGAACGGGTCCTCGCCGAAGCCCTCGAACGAGCGCCCGCCGCGCGGGCTGCGCAGCACGTCCACGGTCGGGCCGAAGATCAGATCGTTGCCGCGGTGCCGCGCCTCCCACGCCACGGTCGAGCCGTAGTCGCGGGCCGCGGACGGGTCGAACGCCGCCGCCACGGCGATCGGCGCGGGCAGCGCGGTCGCCTTGCCCTGCCGGACGCCCGCCGGGCCGTCGGCCATGTAGACCGGCGGGATGCCGAGCCGCGCGACGCCGCCGCTGGTGTCGGCGTGCGCATTCTCGGAGATGCCGCCGAGCGGGCCGCCCAGCGGGTCGTCCGAGGCGAGCAGCGAGATCTTCTCGTCGGCGGTCATCTTCGGCAGCAGCAGCGCCACCCGCTGGTCCGGCGTGAGCGACTTCCTGCACCAGGGACGCTTCGCCGGGTCGCCGCAGCGCGTCAGCGCCTTCGCGGCGGACGGCCTCGGCTGCGCGTCCGCCGACGGGACCGTCCACAGGGTCGCGACCAGCGCCGATGCGAGGGCCCCCGCACCCCACACCCGCGTCGCCCGCCCACCCGTGCCCGCGTGCGGGGACATCAGTGGCCGTCCTCGATCTGGACGCGCAGGGCGTTCAGCGCGAACGCGACCATGTGGTACTGCCCGATGAGCAGCACCAGCTCGATCATCTCGCGCTCGTCGAACCGCTCCGCGAGCGCCGCCCAGGTCGCGTCCGAGACCGTGGAGTCGGCGTGCAGCTCGTCCGCCGCGTCGATCACCGCCCGGTCCCCGGCGGACCACGGGTGCTCGTCCGGCGCGCCGCGCAGCGCCTCGATCTCCTCGTCCTTCAGGCCCGCGAGCTGCCCGATCGGGACGTGGTGCGCCCACTCGTACGCGCACGAGCGCTGGTGCGCGACGCGCAGGATCGCGATCTCCCGGACGCGCCCGTCCAGCGTGCCCTCGAACAGCAGCTTGGACCCGAACCCGATCCAGGACGCGAACAGCGCGGGATGCCGTCCGAGCGTGGTGAAGACGTTGAGCGGGCCGGTGTTGGCCACCACGGCCTTCAGCGTCTCGTCCCACTCCTCGGGCGGCAGCGGCGGGATGCGCGGCGTGGCGGAGGCGTCGCGGGGCGTGTCGGGGGACGTGTCGGGGGACGATGCGTCGGCGGACATGCCCTACTTTCTGCCACCGATCGGTGGGACAGTGCTAGCCCGCCCAGCCCCATTGGCCACATCGTGTCACAATATTGACAATCAGTCTGAGAACGGCCCGGCAGATGTCGGCGGCTGCTCAGAACGTGCGGGCGGTGGCGGCGACCGCCAGGTCTGCCAGAGCTTCCCGGGCCTCGCCTGCCACCGGCGCGGCGGCGAGCGCGTCGCGCGCGTCGGCCGCGAACCGGTCGATCATCTCCTCGCAGGCCGCCAGCCCGCCCGTGTCGGTGATGATCTCCCGCAGGTCGGCCACGCCGAGCGCGCTCAGCTCCGGGTCGCCGAGCAGCCGCTCCACCGTCGCGGCCTCCTCGGCGTCGGCGCGCTCCAGGGTGAGCGCGATCAGCACCGTCCGCTTGCCCTCCCGCAGGTCGTCCCCGGCGGGCTTGCCGGTCGCCTCCGGGTCGCCGAACACGCCGAGCACGTCGTCCCGCAGCTGGAACGCCATCCCGAGCGGGCGCCCGTACCCGCTCAGCGCCGCCGCCAGCTCGTCCGAGCCCCCGGCCAGCGCCGCGCCCAGGTGCAGCGGCCGCTCGATCGTGTACTTGGCCGACTTGAAATCGACCACGCGCAGCGCCGTGTCGACCGTCCCGTCCCCGCGGGTGCTCTCCAGCATGTCCAGGTACTGCCCGCACATCACCTCGGTGCGCATCAGGTCGTAGACGCCCCGGCCGCGCGCGCGACGGTCCTCGGTCAGGCCGCTCGTCTCGAACATCTCGCCCGACCAGGCCAGCAGAAGGTCGCCGAGCAGGATCGCCGCGCCCTCGCCGAAGGTGTCCGCCGGGCCGCGCCAGCCGCTCTCGCCGTGCAGCGCCTCGAACCGCCGGTGGACGGACGGCTGGCCCCGGCGGGTGTCGCTGGCGTCCATCACGTCGTCGTGCACCAGGGCGCTGGCCTGGAGCAGTTCGAGCGACGCGGCGGCCGTCGCGATCTCCGGGACGTCCTCGCCGCCCGCCGCGCGCCAGCCCCAGTAGCAGAACGCGGGCCGCAGCCGCTTCCCGCCCGCCAGCAGCGCCCGCAAGGCGGAGACCATCGGCTCCAGATCGGGGCTGATGGCGAGCAGGCCGGGGGCCTGGCGGGCGGTGAACGCGTGCAGCGCCTCGTCGACCTCCTTGCGGAACTGGCCGGTGGACGCGCTGGCGGGCCTGCTGGTGGGCATGGCGAGATCGTATCTTTTCGGACCGGGTCGATAGGATTGCGGGATGCGACGCCAGAACCCCGATCGCGCGCCGACGATCCGCGACCTGCTGGCCACCGGCGAGCCCTCGTTCTCCTTCGAGTTCATGCCGCCGAAGAGCGCCGAGGAGGCCCGCACCCTGTGGCGGACCATCCGGGAGCTGGAGCCGCTGAACCCGACCTTCGTCTCGGTCACCTACGGCGCGGGCGGCAGCACCCGCGACAACACCGTGGAGGTGGTCGAGCGGATCGCCACCGAGACGACCATGACCCCTGTGGCGCACTTCACGGCCGTGAACCACTCCCAGGCCGAGCTGCGGAACCTGATCGGGCGGTTCGCCTCCGCCGGCGTCCGCAACATCCTCGCGCTGCGCGGCGACCCGCCCGGCGACCCGATGGGCGAGTGGGTCAAGCACCCGGAGGGGCTGGAGTACGCCTCCGACCTCGTCCGCATGATCCGCTCGTACGGGGACTTCAGCGTCGGCGTCGCGGCGTTCCCCTACAAGCACCCGCGCTCGGCCGACATCGAGAGCGACACCCGCAACTTCGTGGCCAAGTGCCGCGCGGGCGCCGACTACGCGATCACGCAGATGTTCTTCCGCGCGGACGACTACTTCCGGCTGCGCGACCGGGTCGCGGCGGCCGGCTGCGACGTGCCGATCATCCCCGGCATCATGCCGGTGACCCGGTTCAGCACGATCGACCGGTCCGAGCAGCTGTCCGGCGCGCCGTTCCCCGCCGAGCTGCGGGAGCGGTTCGAGGCCGTCCGGGACGACCCGGACGCCGTCCGGCGCCTCGGCATCGAGAACGCCGCCAAGCTGTGCCGGGAGCTGCTCGACCAGGGCGCGCCCGGCATCCACTTCATCACCTTCAACCGGTCGACCGCGACCCGCGAGGTCTACGAGTTGCTCGAACCCGCCGGGTACGGCGCCAGGGGCAGCGTCCCGCCCATGACGGCGTAGGGCGGGCCGCCGCCGGGGAACTCGAAGTCGACGAGCAGGTCCCGGAGGCCGACCGAACGGTACAGGCGCCGCGCGGGGGACTGCCGGTCCAGGTCGAGCGTGGACAGCACGACCGTGGTCTCCAGCCTGCCCTCGCACAGGGCGTTGAGCAGCGTCCGGCCGTGGCCCTGGCCCTGGTCGTCGGGGTGCACGTGCAGCTCGGCGACCTCGAACGCGTCGTCCAGCCAGTAGGCGGCGTGCTCGGGGCCGTCCTGCTCGGTCAGCGCCCGCCGCACCACGTCGTGCCACCACTGCCCGGACTCGCCGTGGAAGCCGTAGGCGAAGCCGCGCACGCTCCCCGGCACCCCGGGCAGCGGGCGCGGCCGCTCCACCGCGAACGCGCGGAACCGCGGGTAGGTGGTGTGCCGCTGCATGATCGAGTGCCGTCCGGGGAGCTGCTCCCCGGGCGGGCGCATCGCCGCCGCGTAGACCTGAAGGATCGGGTCCAGGCGGCGCAGGAACGCGTGTTCGTCGAGCTGGCGCAGCTTCGGCTCCCTCGGCTTCCTCACGCGGAGAGAGCCTAGACCCGGGTGAGCGTGCGCTGGGTCGCCGCCAACCGGTTGTAGATGTCCCAGAGGATCTGGTCGGCGGCCTTCCGCAGCGCGGCCCGCTGCGCGTCGAGCTGCCCGCCCCACGTCCGCGACTCCGGGCCGATCCACGCGTCCGTCCCGTTCAGCGTCCGGACGGGCCCGTCGAGCGCGCTGCTCAGCGCGTCGATGCTGCCGTACGCGTCCTGGTACGCCTGGTACAGCTCCCGGTACTCGGGGTTCGGCTGCTGGTGCGGACCCAGCTGCGCCGCTGCGGCGGCGTCCAGGGGCGGCGGGAGGGCCGCGGGCGGGGGAGGCGGGCTCATGCCGGACCCTCCGTCGCGTGGTGCGCGTGGATCGTGTCGTGGACGAGCGTGGTCGGACCGTTCCCGCTGCCCGGATCGGGCGCGGCAGGCGGCTGGATCGGATGCCGGGGCGGCGCCGGCGCATGCGAGTTCCCAGGCGCCGGCGCATGATGCGGCACCGGCGTGTTCGGCCCCGGCGCGTGGTGCTGCGGTGCGGGAGTGTGGTGCGCGGGCGGTGCGTGGTGCGGTGCGGGCTCGTGGTGCGCGGGCGCGTGGTGCTCCGGCGCGTGGGGCGCGTGCGCGGGGACGTGGTGGAGGCCCAGCTTGGCCAGCGCGTTGGCGGTCCGGGCGCTCATGTCGGCGGTCGTGAGGACGTGCACGGCGGCCTTGTGGTCGCCGAGGCGGTCCGACTCGTCCAGGAGGGCGTCCAGCCAGCGGGCGTTCATCGTCATGTGGTGGCTCGCGACGCCGAGGGACCGCTCGATGGCCTTCAGGTGCGCGGCGTTCCCGTGCGCGGCCTTGATCAGCTCGGCTGCGCCCTTCGCGCCGAGCCGCTCGTACAGCTCGCGCGTGTAGTCGGGGTCGCCCGCGTGCTCGGCCAGGTGCTTCCACGCCTCCGGCGGGACGGCCCGGTGGTGCTGCAGCGCGTCGCGGATCGCGTGCGCGTCCGAGCGCGCGGCCTTGGCGGCGGCCTCGGGCGTCCTGAACTTGCCGAGGTCGCCGGCGCCGTTGGGGGTCGTCCGGTGCGGGCGCGGGTGCGAGCGCGGCGGCGTGACCTTGCCGGGGCCCTTCGTCCCGCCGCCCCCGCCGGACGAGCCGGGGCCGGGCGCCGGGGCCGGTGCGGGCGGCGCGTGCACGCCGCCGCCGGTGTCTGGGTGCGTGATCGCGAAGTTGTACCGCCGGGACAGCATGCCGATCTGGTCGGACGCCCACTGCGCGACCTGCTCGGCCTGCCGGTACCCGGTAGCCGGGACGCCGGGCGGCGGCCGGTGCCCCGCCAGCCAGCCGCGGATCGCCGCGTTCGCCTGCTGGACCTGCCTCAGCAGCTGGTCCAGCGCGGGCGGGTCGATGCCCCGGAAGTCGCCGTCGCGGCTGGCCGGCCCGGTGCGCATCTCAGCGGTCATCGCCCCTCCGGGTGGTGCCTCGGTCCGCCGCGCCGTCGCGCCGGGGTCGATTCCCCAGAATCACACTCGCAACAGGCGATGTCGAGTGCCGGACGGTCACGGTCAGGCCGCATGACGTGGCCGGACGGTCAGCCGCCCGTGTCCGTCCGGCACGCGGGACGGGCGTCAGGACGCGCCGAGGGCGCGCTCGACCGACTGCGGGTCGCGGGCCACGAACGCCGCCGCGTCCGCGACGATGATCGGACGCTGGATCAGGACCGGGTTCGCCACCAGGACCTCGATCCACCGGGCGCGGTCGTGCGGCAGGTTCTTCAGGTCCAGCTCCTTGGCGACGGCCTCGCCGAGGCGCGCGACGTCCCAGGGCTCGGCGCCGATCGCGGTGAGCGTCCGGTCCAGCTCCTCGGCGGTCGGGGGCTCGTCCAGGTAGCGGCGCTCGGTGTACTCGACGCCCGCCTCGTCCAGGGCCGCCTTCGCGGCGCGGCTCTTCGAGCAGCGGGGGTTGTGCCAGATCTCCATGGCCTCAGTCTCCCACCCCGGGCCTAGTCGCCGACCTCGGCGGCGTCGCCCCCGGTGATGCGCAGCAACTCCGCGTAGGTGGTCGGGAAGACCGTGTGCGGGTGCCCGCCCGCCGCCCAGACCCGCTCGTGCTTGTCCAGCCAGACGTCCACGAGGGTGCGGATCGGCGCGGGGTGCCCGACCGGCGCGACCCCGCCGATCGGCTGCCCGGTGTGCGTCCGGACGAACTCCGGCGTCGCGCGGCCGACCTTCGCCGCGCCGACGAGCGCGGCGACCCGCGCGGTGTCCACCCGGTGCGCGCCGCTGGTCAGCACGAGCAGCGGCGCGCCGTCGGCGTCGAACACCAGGCTGTTGGCGATCGCCCCGACCTCGCAGCCGAGCTGGTCGGCGGCGGCCTGCGCGGTGCGGGCCGAGTCGGGCAGTTCGATGATCTCGCCGTCCGCGCCCTGCTCGCGCAGGACGGCGGCGACGCGTTCGGCGTTGGGGTGCATGGACCGCACCCTAGGCCGTCCCGCAGGGGATGCGCCCGCCGTTATCGCGCCCCCCGCCATCCGGCGTCATGCGGCGCCGGGGTCACGCGGCGGCGGGGTCGTGCGGGGTCATGCGGCGGCGGGGATGGCCTGGGCGGTGTCGACGACGTGGTCCACGAAGCCGTAGTCGAGGGCCTCCTGCGCGGTGAAGAAGTGGTCGCGGTCGGAGTCGGCCTCGATCCGCGCCACGCTCTGCCCGGTGTGCGCCGCGATCAGCTGCTGCATCTGCCGCTTGGTGGTCAGCAGGTTCGCCGCCTGGATCCGGATGTCGGACGCCGTCCCGCCGATCCCGCCGGACGGCTGGTGCATCACGATCCTCGTGTGCGGCAGCGCGTACCGCTTGCCCGGCGCGCCCGCGCACAGCAGGAACTGCCCCATGGACGCGGTGAACCCGAGCGAAAGCGTCGCCACGTCGTTCGGGACGAACTGCATCACGTCGTAGATGGCCATCCCGGCGGTCACCGAGCCGCCGGGGGAGTTGATGTACAGGTGGATGTCGCGGTGCCGGTCTTCAGCCGACAGCAGAAGGATCTCGGCGCAGAGCCGGTTGGCGATGGCGTCGTCGACCTCCTGGCCGAGGAACACGATGCGCTGGCTGAGCAGCCGCTGGAAGACGTCCTCGGAGGGTTGGCGCGCTTCGTTGGTCATGCTCCGAGGTAACCGGCGGGCGGCCCGCGACGTCCAACAAGAGTTCCGGGCGCTTTGACAACGCGCGCTTGTCGAACCCACATTTGGGGCGTGGACGTGGACGTTCCCGGATTGCGGGCCTTCGTCGCGGCCGCCGAGGAGATGCATTTCGGACGGGCCGCGCGGCGCCTCTTCCTGACCCAGCAGGCGCTGTCCCAGCGCGTCCGGCGGCTGGAGTCGGTGCTCGGCGCGCCGCTGTTCGAACGCACCACCCGCCGCGTCGAGCTGACCGACGCGGGACGCCGCCTCCTCCCGCGCGCACGCGAGGCACTTTCGGCCGTTGACGCGGTCGTGGCCGCCGTGCGCGGCGAGCCGCAGCGGCTGCGCGTGGACGTCTACGACCAGCGGTTCAGCCCGATGACCCTGGTGCGCGGGCTGCTCGACCTAGAACCGCGCGTGCGGGTCGAGATCAGCATGCGGCAGGGCTTCGAGCAGGCCGTCCCGGCGCTGCTCTCCGGCGAGATCGACGCCGCGTTCGGCCAGGCCAGGGACCTGCCCGGACGGTGGCCGCCGGAGCTGTCGTCCCGGGTCGTCCAGCTGGTGCCGCTGCACGCGTTCGTCGCCGCGGACCACCCCCTCGCGGCGCGCGAGACGATGCGTCCGGACGAGCTGCGCGACCACGGCATCGTCATGCCGGACCCGGTCGCGGCCGAGTCCCGCGCCTTCCTGAACCGGATCGCGGACCGGTTCGACGTGCCGATCCGGTTCGTCGAGCCCGCCGTCGGCCTCTGGCACTACGGCGAGCTGGTCGCGCGCGAGGCGCCCGGCGTCGCGCTGGGGGAGGCCGGCGTCGAGGTCCCGAAGGGCACGGGCCTGCACCGGATCCGCCTCGTGGACCCGGTGCCGCTCGTCCCGTGGTGCCTGACCTGGCGTTCCGGCGACACCTCGGCGGCGCTCAAGGCCGTCCTGCGGGCGCTGCCCCCGGCCGTCCCGCCCCCGCCGGACGACCCGTCCCACTGGCTCGCCGACGCCTACCGCGACTGATTGTCCGACCCTGCTGTTCTACTGGTCCGTGTGGCGCTGACCTGCACGATCATTCCCGTGATCGCTGTGAGTGGCGACACGCGTTCGAACGTATTGACGAACCGTCACCGAGGCGGTTTACTGTGAACGCGTCGAACTTATGTTCGACGTGGTGCGGGACTCGCGGCCCGTGCCACGGGCGACGCTCCCGTCGCGTCCAGCGCGCGGACGCGGCGGGGGCGCACGGCCGGGCGGAGAGAGGGGAAGCTCTCCGCCCGGCCGCGCCCGACGCCCCGGAAGGAGGCAGACATGACCACGCTCACCCGCGGAGCACGCTCCGCCGCCCATAACGTCTCCGGCGCCGCCCAGCACGAGGCGCCGAGGCCGCGCCCCCGCGCGCTGCCCGCCCCGCGCCCCGCGCACACCGCCGTCGGCCAGCTGCACGCGGCCCGCGTCGGCCTCGTCGAGGCCGCCGAGGCGACCTCGCCCGCCGTCCGCTACGTCAGCGCGCACCTCGCCGCGCTGCGCGCCGCGGCCGCCGTCCTGGCCGCCCACCAGCCCCTCGACCTCACCCGCCGCCGCTCCCGCCCGCGCAGCGTCTGGGTCCTGCTGCCCGAAGCCGACCCCGCGCTGCGCGAGTGGGCCGCCTACTTCGCCGCCGGCGCCGACAAGCGCGCCGCCGCCGAAGCCGGCCTCCCCCGAGCCGTCACCCCCCGCGAAGCCGACGAACTCCTCCACGACGCCGAGATCTTCGTCACCCTCGTAGAAGACACCCTCGGCATCCCCGCCCAGCAGACCCTCCCGGCTGTGTTCATGGAGCCTCCGGCTCCGAGCGGCTCGCCTGGGGCTCGCCTCTCGGCCCGGTGACTCGGGCGAGCGCGGCATCGCTTCGCGATCAACCGGACGGGGGTTCGCCTCCGGCGTCACCCCCGCCCGGTTGGTAACGCGCTCGGCGGGCTGAGCTTGTCGCGTGGTCGGCGGGCAGAGGTCGCCGCCAAAGACTCCCGGAGGCGCATGTTGCGGGATCCCTGTGTTCATGGAGCCTCCGGCTCCGCGCCCTCGCCTAGCGGCTCGGGCGCGGCCCGGTGACTCGGGCGAGCGCGGCATCGCTTCGCGATCAACCGCGCGGCGACTCGCCTTCGGCATCGCCGCCGCCCGGTTGGTAACGCGCTCGGCGGGCTGAGGTCGTCGCCAAGAAAGACTCCCGGAGGTGCGTGTTGCGGGGCCGCTCCTCCGGGCCTCACGTCCCGGTGTGAAGGGGCGGACGGCTCGTCCGCCCCGTCCGCGCCCTCACGCCGGGGCCTGGACCGGCCGCCGCGCCCCTTGAGGCGGCCGAGCCGGGCCGCCGAGCGCCAACCTCACCGCGCTCGGCGGCCCGGCCCCACAGGGCGAGCGAGCCGCCGTGCCGGTGGGTGTGCCATCCCCCGAGGGCGCCCACCGGCACGGCCTGCCAAGCGGCGCGCTGCGTTGATCCGCCCTCCGGAGCGCCGGGCCAAGGCGTCTCCGCGGCGCAAGGCGGGGATGCGAAGCGCGCGGCTCATCGACCGAACCCCGAACGATCGGGCCTGAGCTCCCCGAAGGCAGACGTCGGCGCCACAACGTGGCGCACGCCAAGCGCCGCGCTGTGTTGATCGGTCCTCGGGAAGCGCCGTGGGAGGGGGCGTTCAGCCCTGTTGTGGTGTGGGGACGGTGGTGTGCGGGTCGGCGGGGGTGCTCGTCGGCGCGGGGTTCGGCGTGATCGTTTTGGTGGGGCTGAACACGGCGGGTGTTGGTCACTGGGGGGCTGACGGGCTGGTGGTGGGGGAGTTGTGGGTGGGTTATTTCACTCACTAAGTGGTTTATGAAGTGCGGGCCGGTTTGTCGCTGGACGACAATGCTCGCGTGGCGATGCGGCGAAAAGGGCGGAATGAGCAACCTGCGCGCGAGCGCGTTACCAACCGGGCGGGGGTGACGCCGGAGGCGAGCCCCCGCGCGGTTGATCGCGAAGCGATGCCGCGCTCGCCCGAGTCGCCGGGCCGAGAGGCGAGCCCCCAGGCGAGCCGCTCGGAGCCGGAGGCTCAATCAGCACTGCCGGGGCTCCTGGCGTTTTTGGGGGTTGTGGGGTATTCGCTGTCGATGGCGGTGTTGACGCCGGCCATGCCACTTGTGCAGCGGGATCTGGGGACCAGTGCGGCGGGGGCGGCTTGGGGGCTGACGGCGATGATGCTGTCGGCGGCGGTGTCGACGCCGGTGGTCGGAAGGCTGGGGGATCTGTACGGGCCGCGGCGGGTGCTGCTGGTGGTGCTCGCGGTGGCGACGGGTGGAACGGTCCTCTCGGCTCTCGCGCCGTCCCTGGGGGTGCTGCTCGTGGGGCGGGCGCTGGCAGGGATCGGCGGGGGAGTGTTCCCGCTGGCGTACACGGTCATCCGAAGCGTCCTGCCGCCCGCGCGGACGGCGTCGGCGGTCGGGTTGATGTCGTCGATGCTGGGGCTGGGCGGGGCGCTGTCGTGGTGCGTGGCGGGGCCCGTCATCGACCTGCTGGGGTGGCGGTGGCTGCTGTGGATGCCCGTGGTCGGGCTGGTGCCGGGGTTCGTGGCGGCGTGGCGGCTCGTCCCGCAGGTGCCCGGACGGCCCGGAGCGGGCGTCGACTGGTGGGGCGCCGGGTTGTTCTCGGCGTGGATGGTCGCCGCCCTGACGGCCCTCACGCAGGGCATGGCGTGGGGATGGACGTCGGCGGGGGTCCTGGGCCTCGCGGGCGCTGCGGTGGCGCTGGCGGCCGTCTGGTGGCTCGTGGAGAGGCACGTGGACGAGCCGCTGGTCGATCCGAGGCTCATGCGCGTGCGCGGGGTGTGGACGGCCAATGCGGCGTCGCTGCTGGCCGGTTACGGCCTGATGGCCGGCGGCGTCCTGTTCCCGCTGCTCGTCCAGGCGCCGGGGCCGACGGGGTTCGGGGGGAGCGCGACGCAGGCCGCGATGCTGCAGCTTCCGGCGAGTATCGGCATGACGCTGGCGGGGATCGCGGCCGGACGGCTCCACCATCGCGTCGGGTCCCGGGCCGTCCTGGTGGCGGGGGCCGTGCTGACGGGGCTGGGGTACGCGTTCGTCGCGGTCGTCCACGACACGATGTGGCAGCTGTACATCGGCGGCACCGCGCGGGGGATCGGGCTCGGGCTGGCCTACGCGGCGGTCGCGAACCTGGTCGTCGCGGCGGTGGAGCCCGCGCAGACGGGGGTGGCGACCGGCGTGAACACGCTGCTCAGGACGGTCGGCGGCTCGCTCGGGACGCAGGTCAGCGCCGTCATCCTCACGGCGTCGGCCGTCCACGGGCATCCGGCGGACGCCGGGTACGCGACGGGTTTCGCCGTCACGGCCGTGGCGATGGCGGGCGTCCTGGCGCTCGCGCTCGCCGCGCCGAGGCGGCGGGCGGCGCGTCCCTCCGGGGCGCTGGATGCACAAGCGCATGAATGTGCATCTGCACAACCCAGCGCACAGCGTTAACAACCGGCTGCCCGGCACCCCCGCGCGCGGGGGTGCCGGGCAGCCGAACGGCCCGGCGGCACAGGGCCGCCGGGCCGTTCGACAGAAGCGCGTCACCTCGTCCCCGGACGGCTTCCGGGGCCAGGCCGAGGACGGCTAGAAGGACTCCACGGCCCGGCGGGCCTCGGGGTCCAGGACGCCCCAGCCGATGAGCTCCTCGGTGAGCTCGGTCGGGGACTTGTCGTAGATCACGGCAAGAGAACGCAGGTCCTCCTGCCTGATGGACAGGACCTTTCCGTTGTAGTCGCCCCGCTGGCTCTGGATCGTCGCGGCGTAGCGGGCGAGGGGACCGGCCTTGTCCTTCGGAAGCTGCTGCAGGCGCTCAAGATCGATGACGAGCTTGGGCGTTGGCCCGAGCGGGCTCGGCGCGGCTCCGCCGGGCAGCAACTCGGAGACCGGCACGCCGTAGAAATCGGCGAGCTCGGCCAGCTTCTGAACGGTGACGGCGCGGTCGCCCCGCTCGTACGAACCCACGACGACGGCCTTCCAGCGGCCACGGGACTTCTCCTCCACACCGTGCAGGGACAGCCCCTGCTGGGTGCGGATGGCGCGCAGGCGCGCGCCGAGAGCCTTAGCGTATTCAGACGGCATTTCGCGGCCCCCCAGGCTCACTCTCGTCGTCGTTCTCGGATGGCCCCGGCACCGGCCGGTCCGGCGTCGGGGGAGGCGGTTCCCGGGCCCGTCACGGCCCGGAAGTCGTCCTCCAGGGATGGTTACGGACAGTGACGGTAAAACGGTGACGCGCCCAGGTCAAGCCGATTGGAAAAAAGCGGTCGAATCCGTAGGTGTCGATCCGGGTCGTCCGGATCGCCGCGAAGGCCCGCACGCCCCGCCCGGCGGGCGTTGCCGGGCCCCCGCGCGCAGCGGTCCGCGCGGCGCCGCCGCGACCCCTGTGTGACCGCTCTCACCAGGCATGATACGGCGGGGAGGGGTTCGGAAGAGGGGGCCCCACCTGCTACCTTGTCGGGGACAAGGCGTCCTTTAAGACCCGTCCTGTGAGGCGGGAAAGGAGGTTCAGGCGGTGAATGCTGCCCACCGGCCGGACGATCCGGCCGACACGCGCGTGACCGACCGTGGCACCGGAGACCCCCGGCAGAAGGCCGTTCTGGAGGGTCCGGACATCCGGCGCGCGCTGACCAGAATCGCGCACGAGATTCTCGAACGCACCAAAGGCGGGCAGGACGTCGTCCTGCTCGGCATCCAGACCCGCGGCGTGACGCTCGCCGAGCGGCTGGCCGCGGCCCTGCACGAGGTCGAGGGGCGGCCCGTCCCGTGGGGCTCGCTCGACGTCACCATGTACCGCGACGACCTGCGCCTGCGCCCCGCCCGCGCGATCGGCCGCACCGAGCTGCCCAAGGGCGGCATCGAGGACCGCGTGGTCGTCCTGGTCGACGACGTGCTGTTCTCCGGCCGGACCGTGCGCGCCGCGCTGGACGCGCTGAACGAGCTCGGCCGCCCGCGCGCCGTCCAGCTCGCCGTCCTGGTGGACCGCGGGCACCGCGAACTGCCCATCCGCGCCGACTACGTGGGCAAGAACCTGCCGACGTCCATGCGCGAGACGGTGAAGGTCCTGCTGGCCGAGAACGACGGCCGGGACGCCGTCCTCCTCGGCCCGAAGGGGGAGAAGAAGTGAAGCGCCACCTGATCTCGGCCGCCGACCTCAGCCGCGACGACGCCCTGCTCGTCCTCGACACCGCCGAGGAGCTGGCCCGCGCCACCGAGCAGTCGGTCCGCAAGCTGCCGACGCTGCGCGGCCGGACGGTCGTCAACCTCTTCTTCGAGGACTCGACCCGCACCCGCATCTCGTTCGAGGCGGCCGCCAAGCGGCTCAGCGCGGACGTCATCAACTTCTCCGCCAAGGGCTCGTCGGTCAGCAAGGGCGAGAGCCTGAAGGACACCGCTCTGACCCTGGAGGCCATGGGCGCGGACGGCGTGGTCATCCGGCACGGCGCGTCCGGCGCGCCGCACCGGCTGGCGAACTGGGTGCAGGGCAGCGTCGTGAACGCCGGCGACGGCACGCACGAGCACCCGACCCAGGCCCTGCTGGACGCCTTCACCATGCGCCGCCGCCTCGGCAGCCTGGAGGGCCGCAAGGTCACCATCGTCGGGGACATCCTGCACAGCCGCGTGGCGCGTTCCAACACGCTGCTCCTGAACACCCTCGGCGCCGAGGTGACCCTGGTCGCCCCGCCGACGCTGCTGCCGGTCGCGATCGACACCTGGCCCGGCGAGGTCTCCTACGACCTGGACGCGGTGCTGCCCAAGAGCGACGTGGTGATGATGCTGCGCGTCCAGCACGAGCGGATGAACGCCAGCTACTTCCCGACCGTCCGCGAGTACAGCCGCCGCTACGGCCTGGACGCCGAGCGGATGGCGCGGATGGCCGACCACGCCATCGTCATGCACCCCGGCCCGATGAACCGGGGCGTGGAGATCGCGGCCGAGGTCGCCGACTCCGTCCGGTCCACCATCGTCGAGCAGGTCGCCAACGGCGTCAGCGCTCGCATGGCCGTTCTCTACCTGCTGCTCGGCGGCTCGGAGTCCGCCATCGGCAAGGAGGTCTCCGAATGAGCACCGCGTACCTGATCAAGAACGCCCGCGTCCTCGGCGGAGAGCCCGCGGACCTGCTGGTGCGGGACGGCGAGATCGCCGCGATCGGCCCCGATCTGGACGCGGCGGACGCGCAGGTCATCGACGCGCGCGGCCTGATCGCCCTGCCCGGCCTGGTCGACCTGCACACCCACCTGCGCGAGCCCGGCCGCGAGGACGCCGAGACCGTCGAGTCCGGCACCCGGGCCGCCGCGAAGGGCGGGTACACCGCCGTCCACGCGATGGCCAACACCGACCCGGTCGCCGACACCGCGGGCGTCGTCGAGCAGGTCTGGCGGCTCGGCCGCGAGGCCGGGTACTGCGACGTCCAGCCGGTCGGCGCGGTCACCGTCGGGCTCAAGGGCCAGCAGCTCGCCGAGCTCGGCGCGATGGCCGACTCGGCCGCCGGCGTCCGGGTGTTCTCCGACGACGGGCACTGCGTCTCGGACGCGGTGATCATGCGGCGCGCGCTGGAGTACGTCAAGGCGTTCGACGGCGTCGTGGCCCAGCACGCGCAGGAGCCCCGGCTGACCGAGGGCGCGCAGATGAACGAGGGCGAGATGAGCGCCGCGCTCGGCATGCGCGGCTGGCCCGCGGTCGCCGAGGAGGCGATCATCGCCCGGGACGTGCTGCTCGCCCAGCACGTCGGGTCCCGGCTGCACGTGTGCCACGTGTCCACGGCCGGCTCGGTGGAGATCATCCGCTGGGCCAAGTCCAAGGGCTGCCGGGTCACCGCCGAGGTCACCCCGCACCACCTGCTGCTCAGCGACGAGCTGGCCGCGTCCTACGACCCGATCTACAAGGTCAACCCGCCGCTGCGCACCGCCGACGACGTCACCGCGCTCCGGCACGCCCTCGCCGACGGCACCATCGACATCGTCGCCACCGACCACGCGCCGCACCCGGTCGAGGCGAAGGAGACCGAGTGGGCCGTCGCCGCCATGGGCATGATCGGCCTGGAGACCGCGCTCTCGGTCGTCCAGGAGGCCATGGTGGAGACCGACCTGCTCGACTGGGCCGGGGTCGCCGAGCGCATGTCGTTCGCGCCCGCCCGCATCGGCCGCCTCACCGGACAGGGTCGTCCGCTGGAGGCGGGATCGCCCGCCAACATCACGCTGTACGACCCGTCGCCGCGCCGCGCCGTGGACCCGACCGCGATGGCCTCCAAGAGCCGCAACACCCCGTACGCGGGGCTGGAGCTGCCCGGACGCGTCGTCGCGACGTTCCTGCGCGGCCGCCCGACCGTCCTCGAAGGGAAGCTCCAGTGACCCACCCCCCCGCCCCTGGCCGCGCGCCGTCTGGACTGAGGAGCGCAGGGAGCCTGCGACCGGAGCGACGAGGGAAGACGGTGCGTCACGGCGGCCAGGGGCCCGCGAACGGAGTGAGCCAATGAGCACTGCTCTACTGATCCTGGAAGACGGGCGCACGTTCCAGGGGGTCGCCTACGGGGCCGAGGGGGAGACCTTCGGTGAGATGGTCTTCAACACCGGAATGACCGGCTACCAGGAGACCCTCACCGACCCCTCGTACGCCCGGCAGATCGTGGCGATGACCGCCCCGCACATCGGCAACACCGGCGTGAACGACGAGGACCCCGAGTCGGCCCGCATCCAGGTCGCCGGGTACGTGGTGCGCGAGCCCGCCCGCGTCGCGTCCAACTGGCGGGCCACCGGCTCGCTCGGCTCGGCGCTGCGCGCGCAGGGCGTGGTCGGCATCGCGATCACCGGCACCCGGGCGCTGACCCGGCACCTGCGCGACCGCGGCGCGATGCGCGCCGGGATCTTCTCCGGCCCCGCCGCGCAGGCCCCGGTGGACGAGCTGCTCCGGCGCGTCCAGGAGTCGCCGCAGATGACCGGCGCGAGCCTGGCCGAGGAGGTCGCCACCAAGGAGGCGTACGTCGTCCCGGCGATCGGCGAGAAGAGGTTCACTGTCGCGGCCGTGGACCTCGGCATCAAGGGCATGACGCCGCACCGGATGGCCGAACGCGGCATCGAGGTGCACGTCCTGCCCGCGTCCGCCACCGCCGAGGAGATCCTCGCCCTCGACCCCGACGGCGTGTTCTTCTCCAACGGCCCGGGCGACCCCGGCACCGCCGACCACCAGGTCGCGGCGCTGCGCGGCGTGCTGGACGCCGGCAGGCCGTTCTTCGGCATCTGCTTCGGCAACCAGATCTTCGGCCGCGCGCTCGGCCTCGGCACCTACAAGCTGCGGTTCGGCCACCGCGGCGTGAACCAGCCCGTCCAGGACGTCCGGACGGGCAAGGTCGAGATCTCCGCGCACAACCACGGGTTCGCCGTGGACGCGCCCAAGGACGGCCCGTTCGACACCCCGTACGGCCCGGCCGCGGTCTCGCACGTCAACCTGAACGACGGCTGCGTCGAGGGGCTTCGGCTGCTCGACCGCCCCGCGTTCAGCGTCCAGTACCACCCCGAAGCGGCGGCGGGCCCGCACGACGCCTCCGGACTGTTCGACCAGTTCGTCCAGCTCATGTCGGACCAGACCGCGTCGGACCAGGAGAAGGAGGCCGGAATCTAATGCCGCGCAGGGAAGACATCCGGTCCGTCCTGGTCATCGGCTCGGGGCCGATCGTGATCGGGCAGGCGGCCGAGTTCGACTACTCGGGCACGCAGGCCTGCCGCGTGCTGAAGGCCGAGGGCCTGCGGGTCGTGCTGGTCAACAGCAACCCGGCGACGATCATGACCGACCCGGAGATGGCGGACGCGACCTACGTCGAGCCGATCACCCCGGAGACGGTCGAGAAGATCATCGCCAAGGAGCGGCCGGACGCGCTGCTGCCCACGCTGGGCGGCCAGACGGCCCTCAACACCGCGATCGCGCTGTTCGAGGGCGGCGTCCTCGCCGAGTACGGCGTCGAGCTGATCGGCGCCGACGTGGACGCGATCCAGGCGGGCGAGAACCGCGAGAGGTTCAAGGAGGTCGTCGCCAAGGTCGCGCGCGAGCAGGGCCTGAACGCCGAGTCCGCGCGGTCGCTGATCTGCCACACCATGGACGAGGTTCTCGCCGCGGCGGAGCAGCTCGGCTACCCGGTCGTCGTCCGGCCGTCGTTCACCATGGGCGGCGCGGGCTCCGGCTTCGCGCACGACGAGGACGACCTGCGCCGCATCGCGGGCGCCGGCCTCGACGCGTCCCCGACCAGCGAGGTGCTCCTGGAGGAGTCGATCCTCGGCTGGAAGGAGTACGAGCTGGAGGTGATGCGCGACCGCAACGACAACGTCGTCATCGTCTGCTCGATCGAGAACCTCGACCCGATGGGCGTGCACACCGGCGACTCGATCACCGTCGCGCCCGCGATGACGCTCACCGACCGCGAGTACCAGAACATGCGGGACGTCGCGATCGCGGTGATCCGCGAGGTCGGCGTCGACACCGGCGGCTGCAACATCCAGTTCGCCGTGCACCCCGGCACCGGCCGGATGATCGTCATCGAGATGAACCCGCGGGTGTCGCGGTCGTCCGCGCTGGCGTCCAAGGCCACCGGGTTCCCGATCGCCAAGATCGCCGCCCGGCTCGCCGTCGGCTACACGCTGGACGAGATCCCGAACGACATCACCCGCGAGACCCCGGCGTCGTTCGAGCCGACGCTCGACTACGTCGTGGTCAAGGTGCCGCGGTTCGCGTTCGAGAAGTTCCCCGGCGCGGACGGCACGCTCACCACGCACATGAAGTCGGTCGGCGAGGCCATGGCCATCGGCCGCAACTTCACCGAGGCGCTGCAGAAGGCGCTGCGGTCGCTGGAGCAGAAGGGCTCGTCGTTCTCCTGGGCCGGCGCGGTCGGCGCCAAGGACGAGTGGCTGGCCAGGGCGGCCGAGCCGCACGACGGGCGCGTCCGGGCCGTCCAGCGGGCGATGTGGGCGGGCGCGACGGTCCAGGAGGCCTACGAGGCGACCCGGATCGACCCGTGGTTCCTGGACCAGATCGCCGGGCTGAACGAGATCGCCGACGAGATCCGCACCGCCGAGGACGCGCTCACCCGCGACAAGATCCTCAACGCCAAGCGGCACGGCTTCTCCGACGCCCAGATCGGCGAGCTGCGCGGGCTGTCGGAGGAGGTCGTCCGCGAGCTGCGGCACGCCCTCGGCGTCCGGCCCGTGTACCTCACCGTGGACACCTGCGCCGCCGAGTTCGCCGCGAAGACCCCGTACCTGTACTCCGCGTACGACGAGGAGACCGAGGTGCCGCCGGGCGAGAAGCCCAAGGTGATCATCCTCGGCTCCGGGCCGAACCGGATCGGGCAGGGCGTCGAGTTCGACTACTCGTGCGTGCACGCGTCCTTCACGCTCGCCGAGGCGGGCTACGAGACCGTCATGGTCAACTGCAACCCCGAGACCGTCTCGACCGACTACGACACCTCCGACCGGCTCTACTTCGAGCCGCTCACCCTGGAGGACGTCCTGGAGGTCGTGCACGCCGAGCAGATGTCCGGCGAGGTCGCGGGCGTGATCGTCCAGCTCGGCGGGCAGACCCCGCTCGGCCTGGCGCAGAAGCTCAAGGACGCGGGCGTGCCGGTCGTCGGCACCTCGCCCGAGTCGATCCACCTCGCCGAGGAGCGCGGCGCGTTCGGCCGCGTCCTGCACCGCGCCGGGCTCACCGCGCCCAAGCACGGCACCGCCACCTCCTACGAGGAGGCGGTGGAGATCGCCGCCGAGATCGGCTACCCGGTGCTCGTCCGGCCGTCCTACGTGCTCGGCGGGCGCGGCATGGAGATCGTGTACGACGACGCCACGCTGGAGTCGTACATGGCCAAGGCCACCGAGGCGTCGCCCGAGCACCCGGTGCTGGTCGACCGGTTCCTGGACGAGGCCATTGAGATCGACGTGGACGCCCTGTTCGACGGCGAGGAGCTCTACCTCGGCGGCGTCATGGAGCACATCGAGGAGGCCGGCATCCATTCCGGCGACTCGGCCTGCTCCCTCCCGCCGATCACCCTCGGCCATGACGACCTGCACCGGATCCGCGCCGCCACCGAGGCGCTCGCGCGCGGCATCGGCGTGCGCGGGCTGATGAACGTCCAGTACGCGCTGTCCGCGGGCGTGCTGTACGTCCTGGAGGCCAACCCGCGCGCGTCCCGGACCGTCCCGTTCGTGTCCAAGGCGACGGCCGTGCCGCTCGCCAAGGCCGCCGCGCGGGTCATGATGGGCGCGACGATCGGCGCGCTGCGCGCCGAGGGCCTGCTGCCGCCGTCCGGCGACGGCGGGGCGCTCCCGCTGGACGCGCCGATCGCGGTCAAGGAGGCCGTCCTGCCCTTCGACCGGTTCCGCAACGCGGCCGGCCAGGGCGTGGACACCGTCCTCGGCCCCGAGATGCGGTCCACCGGCGAGGTCATGGGCATCGACGAGGTGTTCGGCACCGCCTACGCCAAGTCCCAGCAGGCCGCCTACGGCGTGCTGCCGACCAAGGGCCGGGCGTTCGTGTCGGTCGCGAACCGGGACAAGCGGCACATGATCTTCCCCGTCAAGCGCCTTGCTGACCTGGGCTTTGAGATTCTTGCCACGGAAGGGACCGCCGAGGTCCTGCGCCGCAACGGCGTGCGTGCCAAGATCGTGCGCAAGCACAGCGACGGCCCCGGCGCCGGGGGCGAGCCCACCATCGTGCGGCGCGTCCTCGACGGCGAGGTGGACCTCATCGTCAATACTCCCTTCGGGAGCCCCGGACAGTCCGGGCCCCGGCTGGACGGCTACGAGATCAGGACCGCGGCCGTCCTGCGCGGCGTGCCGTGCGTGACCACCGTCCAGGGGCTGGCCGCGGCCGTGCAGGGCATCGAGGCCATCGCCGGCGGGCAGGTCGGCGTCCGCTCCCTCCAGGAGCACGCCGAGCGGCTGAGCGGCGCGCACGGCGTGCTCGGACAGGGGTGAGCTGAGGAAGCGGGCCCCGGCGGGCCGTCCCTGCGGGGACGGCTCGCCGGCCCGGACGAGGACGAGAGGGAGACGGGTGTCCGACTCACCGGTGCAGACGTCGGCGACGGTCCTGACGGTCCGCCAGGTGCAGGACTACACGGCGCTGACGCTGGTGGCCCCCGCGGCCGCCGAGCGGTTCCGGCCCGGCCAGTTCGTGGCGCTCGCCGTCGGCGGCGAGCACTCCGGGCGGCTGGTGCGGCGCTGCTTCTCGGTGTACGAGGTCAAGTCGGACTACGGCGGGACGATCGAGATCGTGTTCGCCGACACCGAGCCCGGCACGTCCTGGCTGGCGTCCCGGCGGTCCCGCGACCAGGTCGACCTGCTCGGGCCGCTAGGCCGCCCGTTCCGGCTGCCGCGCGACCCGGTGAACTGCCTGCTGGTCGGCGGCGGCCCGCAGGGCGCGGCGCTGTTCGCGCTCGCCGACACCCTCGCCCGCCGCGGCTGCAAGATCCACTTCGTGCTCGCCGGGTCGTCCGCGCGGGAGGTGTTCGGCTCCCGGATGGCCCAGCGGATCGGCGACTCCGCCGTCACCGCCACCGCGGACGGCACCCTCGGCGAGCGCGGCGACGTCCGCGACGTCCTGCCCCGCGTCATCGACGAGACCGGCGCGGACGTCGTGTACGCCTGCGGACCCACCTCGCTGCTGCGCACGGTCACCCGCGTCGCGGGCGACTTCGGGCTGCCGTCCCAGGTGTTCCTGGAGGAGTTCCTGCAGTCCACGGCCGTGTGCGGGATCGGCGTCTGCATGACCTGCGTCCTGCCCTTCCACGGCGACGACGGCGTCACCCGCATGGTCCGCGCCTGCGCGGACGGCCCGGTCCTGCGCGGCGACCGCGTCCGGTGGGGCGACCTCGGCACCATCCCGTTCGACGCGCTCGGCGCCCCCCGCGTCCTGTCGGCCGTCCCACCCGAAGGAGCCGACCGATGACCCCCGCGCTTGTGCAGCCGCCCGTGCCGTCGCGTGAGGGGACCGACCGATGAGCGCCGCGTCCACCGACATGACCGTCCGGATCGGCTCGCTGGAGCTGCCGAACCCGGTACTCACCGCGGCCGGGTGCGGCGGGAGCGGGCGCGAGCTGGCGCCGTTCCTCGACCTCACCCGCCTCGGCGCGTTCACCACCGCGTCGGTCACCACCCAGCCGCGCGCCGGGCGCCCCACCCCGCGCGCCGCCGAGACCCCGAGCGGGCTGCTCACCGCGATGGGCCTGCCCGGCCCCGGTGTCGAGCCGTTCCTGGAGCGCGAGCTGCCCTGGCTCGTCGACCGGGACGTCCGGACGGTCGTCTCGGTCGCGGGCAACAGCGTCGAGGAGTTCGCCGAGGTCGCCCGGCGGCTGCGCGGCGTCCCGAACATCGCCGCGATCGAGGTCAACGTCGCCTGCGCGAACGTCGCCGACCGCGGCCGCATGTTCGGCTGGCACCCGGACGCGGCGGCCGCCGTCGTCGGCGCCGTCCGGCTGCACTCCCGTCCCGGCACGCCCGTCCTGGCCAAGCTCGCCCCGGACGTCACCGACATCGCCCGCATCGCGCTCGCCTGCGTGGACGCGGGCGCCGACGGCCTGACCCTGGTCAACACCATGGACGGCATGGCGATCGACCCGGTCACCCTGCGCCCGGCGCTCACCGGCGTCTCGGGCGGCCTGTCCGGCCCGGCGATCCGGCCCGTCGCCGTCCGCTGCGTCTACCAGGTGCACGCCGCGCTGCCCGACACCCCGATCATCGGCGTCGGCGGCATCGACTCCGGCCTCGCCGCCCTGGAGTTCATCCTCGCCGGCGCGAGCGCCGTCGCCCTGGGCACGACCCTGTTCCACGAGCCCGCCGCGCCGCTCCGCGTCCTGCGCGAACTGGAGGACGCCCTGTCCTCCCGCCGCATCGCCCACCTCGCGGACGCCGTCGGCCTGGCGCACAAGCCCGCGGGCTACGTGCCCCCGCGCGTCCTCCCGCTGCCCCCGTCCGACGCGGAGACCCCCGCAGAAGCCGCTGAGACCGCCAACGCCGCGTCCGCGCCCCGAATCCGCTCCACAGTGCGCATCACGTCCCCCAACGCCGCTGACGCCCCGTCCAGCCCCCAGTCAGACCCCACCCCGTCACCCCGCACCCCCGCCCCCGCATCGCCCCGCGCCGAGCCGGAGGCCCCCGCCCCCGGCAACGGCGTGCGCCGCGCAGCCGACACGACCGGACGCCGCGAGCCGGACGCCCCGGCGGAGCCCGCACCCGCCCCCAAGCCCACCCGCCGCTTCGGCACCAAACCCACCCCCCCGGCCCCCCACCCAACCCCCACCCCGGACGCGCACTCCGCGCCCACCCCGGACGGCCGCCCCGCAGCCGGTTCGGACGCGGACAGCGTCCCGCCCGCCCGCCCCGACCGCGGCCCGGCCACGCACAGCGACCGAGCCCCGAACGGGCGCGCCGCTCTCGCCCCGGACGGGCGCCCCAGTCCCGCCCCGGACGGACGCGCCAACCTCGCCCCGGACGTGCACTTCGCGCCCGCCCCGGATGCGCGCCCCAGCCTCGCCCTGGACGGCCGCACCCCCCTCGGCCCGGACGGGCACCCCAACCCCGCCCCGGACATGCACTTCGCGCCCGGCCCGGATGCGCGCTCCAGCCTCGCCCTGGACGGCCCCACCGGCCGCACCCCGGACGGACGCTCCAGCCTCGCCCCGGATGCGGGCACCGACCGTGCCCCGAACGGGGGCGCCGCGCCCGGCCCGGATGCACACTTCGCGCCCGGTTCAGGTGCGGACAGCGTCCCGGCCGCCCGCACCGATCCCGGCGCCGACACTGCGTCCGGCGCCGACACTGCGTCCGGCGCCGACACTGCGTCCGGCGCCGACACCGCGCCTGACGCCGCTCGCGGCGTCCACCCCGAGGACGGACCGGCCGCCGGCCCTGCCGCGGCAGAGACCAAGGAGAGACTCCCGTGACCGCTGCACCGGCCCCCATCGCCGTCGCGCTCGACGCCCCCGACCTGGACACCGCCGCGCGCTGGGCCAGCCAGGTCACCCCGCACGTCAGCACCGTCAAGGTCGGGCTGGAGCTCTACCTGCGCTACGGCCCGGACGTGGTCGCGAGCGTGCGCGGGGCGAGCCGCGTCCAGGTGTTCCTGGACCTGAAGCTCCATGACATCCCGGCGACCGTCGCGGGCGCGACCCGCGCGGTCGCCCGGCTGCGTCCCACGTACCTGACCGTGCACGCGGCGGGCGGCCCGGCCATGATCCGCGCCGCCGCGGACGCCGCGCCGGACACCCGGATCGCCGCCGTCACCGTCCTGACGTCCCTGAACGACGCGGACCTCGCCGCCATCGGCCTCGCCGGCCCCGCCTCGGACGCCGTGCTCCGCCTCGCCGCCCTGTCCGTGGACGCGGGCGCCCGGGCGCTGGTGTGCTCCCCGCAGGAGGCCGCCGCCGTCCGCGCCGAGGTCGGCCCGGACATCACGCTGATCACTCCCGGCGTCCGCCCGGCGGGCGCCGCCACCCAGGACCAGGCCCGCGTAGCCACCCCCGAGGACGCCCTGGCCGCCGGCGCCGACCTCCTGGTGATCGGCCGCCCCATCACCGGCGCCGCCGACCCCGGCGCCGCCGCCGCCACCATCGCCGCCACCCTCCGCCGCAACACCGCCCCCACCCCCTAACCCAGCGGCCCCGCGCCGCCCCCGAGGACGCCCTGGCGGCCGACGCCGACCTCTTGCTGATCGGCCGCCCCATCACCAGCGCCGCCCCCCTGCGCCGCAACACCGCCCCCACCCCCTAACCCAGCGGCCCCGCGCCGCCCCCGAGGACGCCCTGGCGGCCGACGCCGACCTCTTGCTGATCGGCCGCCCCATCACCAGCGCCGCCCCCCTGCGCCGCAACACCGCCCCCACCCCCTAACCCAGCGGCCCCGCGCCGCCCCCGAGGACGCCCTGGCGGCCGACGCCGACCTCTTGCTGATCGGCCGCCGCAGCACCGTCCGCACCTCCTAGCCCGCCTGCCCCCCACTCACGACGGTCGTCTGCCCGGCGGGGGCGCTGGGCAGGGCCGGGCCCGTGGCGTCCCCCGGGGCGCTCTGGGGGACGGTGCCGGGCTCTTGGGAGCGGGCGGCGGATCATCGGGGTTGCCGTCGCCTTTGCTGCTGCGGCGTTTTCGGTCTCGGGGGCCGCGACGTTGCTCTCGGTCCCTAACGCCGCCTCTCGGTCTGCGGACGTGCCGGGCGTGTTCGCGAGAGCTCAGGCGGCCTCGGTGGGGGGCTTGGGCGCGGTGCTCTTTGCGGTGGGGTGGGGTGGGGGTGGCTTGCGGGAGTGGTGGGGGGTGAGGGGTGGTTTTTGGGACGTGGTGGGAGGGTGGCTGGAGGGGGTGGGGAACGTGATCAAGATCATTTGGGGTGGGGGTGGAGAGTGACGGCTTTCGGGGTGTTTTGGGGGGAAAGTTGCGATCTTGGGTAAGTGTCCAGGTGGCGGGCTCGGGGGCGCCGAGCGGGCCCGAGTTGGGTACACTCTGTATTCAGGACACTCCAAGGAGTGATTTTCGTGATTTTGTGGCGGGTAAAACGGCACTTCACGTTGCCTTATGGGCCGTGAACTCGCTAGTTTCCCGTCCCGTCCGACTCCGTCGAGTGGAAACCTGAGGTGACCCGGCGTGGCTCTTCCGCCCCTAACCCCCGAACAGCGCGCCGCAGCCCTGGAGAAGGCTGCCAAGGCGCGCAAGGAGCGTGCCGAGGTTAAGAACCGGCTGAAGCACGGGGGGACCTCGCTCGCCGAGGTTCTCAAGGAGGGTCAGTCCGACGACGTCATCGGAAAGATGAAGGTGTCGGCTCTCCTGGAATCCCTGCCCGGTGTGGGCAAGGTCCGTGCGAAGCAGATCATGGAGCGTCTGGGCATCGCCGAGTCCCGCCGTGTGCGGGGCCTCGGTGCCAACCAGCGCGCCTCCCTGGAGCGTGAGTTCGGCGGCGGTGGAAACCGCTGACCCCCGATCCGCGAGCGGGCGCGACGGTGCTGCCGTCGCGGCCGGCCCGGGCGTGCCCGGATCCGGCACCACCCCGTTCAGCTCCGGTGCGCCCATGACCGCGCCGGACGGCTCCCAGCTGACGCAAGGTCGGCTCGTCCGTCGCCTCACGGTCCTCTCCGGGCCGTCGGGCGTCGGCAAGAGCACGGTCGTCGCCGAGATCCGGCGGGCCCACCCCGAGGTGTGGCTGTCGGTCTCGGTGACCACCCGGTCCCCCCGACCGGGTGAGACCGACGGCCTGCAGTACCACTTCGTCGACGATGCCGGTTTCGACCGGCTCGTCGCCGAGGGCGAGCTCCTCGAATGGGCGGAGTTCGCGGGCAACCGCTACGGGACCCCGCGCCGCCCGGTCGAGGAGCGTCTCGCCCGCGGCGAACCCGTCCTGCTGGAGATCGACCTCCAGGGCGCCCGGCAGGTCCGGCAGAGCATGGCCGAGGCCCGGCTGGTCTTCCTCGCCCCGCCCTCATGGGACGAGCTGGTCCGCCGCCTGACCGGACGCGGCACCGAGCCGCCGGACGTCATCGAGCGCCGCCTCGAGGCCGCCCGGGTCGAGCTCGCCGCCGAGAAGGAGTTCGACATCACCCTGGTGAACACGTCCGTCCAGGACGTGGTGGACGAGCTGCTAGTCTTGATGGTTGTTCGTTCGTAAGCATCCGCGCCGCGCATCCGACGTCCCGTCAGGGACCGGCCCCGGCGTGGTCATCTAGTGGAGGGCCACCGCGTGGCAGCCAGCAACGACGGCATCACCAACCCGTCCGTCGACGACCTGCTCGAGATCGTCGACACCAAGTACGGTCTCGTGAGCATCGCGGCCAAGCGTGCCCGGCAGATCAACGCCTACTACGCCCAGCTGGGCGAGGGCCTGCTCGAGTACGTCGGCCCGCTCGTCGAGACCCAGGTGCAGGAGAAGCCGCTCTCGATCGCGCTCCGCGAGGTCCGCGAGGGCCTGCTGAAGGCCGAGCCCGTAGAGGGCTGACCCGGCGTCCAGGCCGCGGGTGGCCGCGTCCTAGAGTCGGCCGTATGACAGCCCCCGACAAGCCCCGCGTGGTGCTCGGCGTCGCCGCCGGGATCGCCGCGTACAAGGTGTGCGAGCTGCTGCGACGGCTCACCGAGTCCGGTCACGACGTCACCGTCGTGCCGACCGAGGACGCGTTGCGCTTCGTGGGCGAGCCCACCTGGGCCGCCCTGTCCGGCAACCCCGTCTCCACCCGCGTGTGGGACGGGGTTTCCGGCGTTCCGCACGTGCGCATCGGGCAGTCCGCCGACCTGGTGTTCGTCGCCCCGGCCACCGCCGACCTGCTCGCCAGGGCCGCGCACGGCCTCGCGGACGACCTGCTCACCAACACCCTGCTCACCGCGCACTGCCCGGTCGTGTTCGCGCCCGCGATGCACACCGAGATGTGGGAGCACCCCGCCACCCAGGCGAACGTCGCCACCCTCCGCGAGCGCGGCGCGATCGTCATCGACCCCGCGTCCGGCCGCCTCACCGGCAAGGACACCGGCCGCGGACGCCTCCCGGACCCGTCCGAGCTCTTCGACGTAGCCCGCCACGTCCTCACCCGCTGGCACAAGGCCCGCGCCGCTTTCGCCACGCAGACCGGACCCGGACGGAACGGTACCGTTCCGTCCCGTCCGGCCACGGCTCCAGAGCACGCTGCGACGCCCGGCAACGGCCGCGACGGTACCGTTCCGTCCACGCCGCGCGTGGCTTCGCCTGGTGCCCAGCCCTCAGACGATGGACGGGACGCTACCGTTCCGTCCACTCCGGAGATGGGTGCGGGCGGCGAGCCCGGGGCTTCTGGTGGTGGACGGGACGGGGGCGTTTCGTCCGTTGACGGCGGGGGAGTGGTGGCGGCCGGGCGGCGCGTTGATGTCCGGGCGCTGGGGTTGTTCGATCTTGCTGGACGGCATGTCGTGGTCTCGGCCGGCGGGACGCGGGAGGCGCTCGACCCCGTCCGGTTCCTGGGGAACCGGTCGTCGGGGCTCCAGGGCTACGCGCTCGCCCGCACGGCGGTGGCCCGCGGCGCCCGCGTGACGCTGGTGTCGGCCAACGCCTCCCTGCCGGACCCCGCGGGCGCCCATGTCGTGCCGGTCGGGTCCGCGCGGGAGATGCGCGACGCGGTGCTCGCCGCCGCGAGCGACGCCGACGTGGTCGTCATGGCCGCCGCGGTGGCCGACTTCCGGCCCGCCGAGTACGTCGAATCCAAGATCAAGAAGAATCCGGACGGCGAACCCGCCCCGATTCGGCTGGTCAAGAATCCCGACATCCTGGCCGAGCTGAGCGCGGGCAAGCGTCCGGATCAGGTCGTCGTGGGATTCGCCGCGGAGACCGACGACGTGCTAGCGAACGGCCGGGAGAAGCTCAAGCGCAAGGGCTGCGACCTCCTCGTCGTGAACCAGGTGGGGGCCGACCTGACCTTCGGGCGGCCCGACAACGCCGCGGTCGTGCTGGGCGCGGACGGTTCGGCGACCGAGGTCCCGCGCGGTCCGAAGGAGGATCTCGCCGACGTGGTGTGGGACCTCGCGGCCGCCCGGCTCGCCGCGCATGATCGCGAACCTGGAGGGCATGACCGAGACGCGCCTCACCCGAGGTAGGGGCGCGGAGCTACCTGAATTCGAGGTCATTCCCTATAGACTCCGACGGAAAACTCAAACGCAAGCCTGCGGCGGGGGCGGCGTCTCCCGCCACAAAGACCGAAAAGTCCGTTCTGCGACGTCAGTCAGCAGCCGCTGCAAGGAGTTCACGTACGTGTCTCGCCGCCTGTTCACCTCCGAGTCCGTCACCGAGGGGCACCCGGACAAGATCGCGGACCAGATCAGTGACGCCATCCTGGACGCGATGCTCAAGGACGACCCCACCTCCCGGGTCGCCGTGGAGACGATGATCACCACCGGTCAGGTGCACGTGGCCGGTGAGGTCACCACCGAGACCTACGTCGACATCCCCGGCGTGATCCGGGAGAAGATCCTCGAGATCGGCTACGACTCGTCCAAGAAGGGCTTCGACGGCCACTCCTGCGGCGTGTCGGTGTCCATCGGCGCCCAGTCCCCCGACATCGCGCAGGGCGTGGACGACGCCTACGAGTCCCGCGAGGAGGGCCAGGAGGACGACCTGGACCGCCAGGGCGCGGGCGACCAGGGCCTGATGTTCGGCTACGCCACCAACGAGACGCCCGAGCTGATGCCGCTGCCGATCACCATCGCGCACCGGCTGTCGCACCGGCTGTCGGCGGTCCGCAAGGGCGGCGTGGTGCCCTACCTCCGCCCCGACGGCAAGACCCAGGTCACCATCGAGTACGACGGCGACCGCGCCGTCCGCCTCGACACCGTGGTCGTCTCGTCCCAGCACGCTCCGGACATCGACCTCAAGGAGCTGCTCACCCCGGACGTCAAGGAGCACGTCGTCGACCCGGTGCTCGCCGAGTTCGACATCGACACCGAGGGCTACCGCCTGCTCGTCAACCCCACCGGCCGGTTCGAGATCGGCGGCCCGATGGGCGACGCGGGCCTGACCGGCCGCAAGATCATCGTGGACACCTACGGCGGCATGGCCCGGCACGGCGGCGGCGCCTTCTCCGGCAAGGACCCGTCCAAGGTGGACCGCTCGGCCGCCTACGCCATGCGCTGGGTCGCCAAGAACATTGTCGCGGCGCAGCTCGCCGACCGCGCCGAGGTCCAGGTCGCCTACGCGATCGGCAAGGCCCACCCGGTCGGCGTGTTCGTGGAGACCTTCGGCACCGAGAAGGTCCCGGTCGCCAAGATCCAGCAGGCCGTCGCGCAGGTCTTCGACCTCCGCCCGGCCGCGATCGTCCGCGACCTCGACCTGCTCCGCCCGATCTACTCCCAGACGGCGGCGTACGGCCACTTCGGCCGCCCGGAGCCCGACTTCTCCTGGGAGCGCACCGACCGCGCCGGCGACCTCGCCAAGTACGCCGGCCTGCTCTAAGCACCTGCTCCACCCCGAGCCCCAGGGCCCGGACACACGTAAGGCCCCCGCCCTCGCGGGGGCCTTACGCATTTCAGGGCGTGGCCGGCGCGGTCACCTGCGCCGCCTCGCGGGGCGGGCTTGCGCGTGCAGGGGCTCTTCTTGCGCGTGCGGGGGCTTCTCGCGGGTGCGAGGCGTGCGTGGTCCCGGAGGTGGGAGGGGCCTGTCTCGCAGCGATCCTGGCCACGCGCGCGAACGCGTGACCAACCCGGCGGAGCGAAGCCGAAGGGGAGCGAAGCCGGGTTGATCGCGAAGCGATGCCGCGTTCGCCCAGGCACGGTCACGTAGCGAGCCGCTAGGCGAGCGAAGTGGGCCGGGACTTTATGAGCACGGAGTGCCGCGGGGGAGGCCGTAGCGGGCTCCCACGGTGTAGCGGCCGGGGGCGGGGACCTTCATCTGGACGAAGTCCTTGTCGGGGCCGGTCTTGGGGGAGGCCAGGCAGGCGCCCTTGCCGGGGCCGTGGACGCTGAGCCACGGCGAGTAGGCCACGCGGACGAGGTAGGTGCCCGCCGCCGGGGCGTTCACGATGACCTTGTCGGGGCGGAAGCGGTGCACCGAGGCCGGGGCGGCGACCAGCGGCGTCGGGTCGGTGACCTGGTAGAGGCGCCAGTGCGGGTCGCGCCAGACCTCGGTGAGGTAGGGCTGGCCGCCGCGGACCAGGACGTCCTCGTTGTGGGACGACCAGTCGATCTCCTGCTCGGGCAGGACGACGTAGTGCACGGCCCACTTGTGCAGCCAGTCGCGGTAGGCGTCCGGTGTGAGGGTCTTCTCATAGAACAGGGCGTTGCGCTCGGCGTCCACCTGGCGGTTCCAGCCGCGCGCGAGGATCACCTGGCGGCTGAGGCCGGACGCCTCCCAGTGCGAGCGCAGCGGGACGACCTCGACCCGGCCGCGGCCCGCGCCGCGCTGCTTGAGCTGCGCGATCAGCGCGCGGGACTGGTCGGCGGCGGTGGCCGCCGGGGTGGTGTGGATCAGGTCGTCCATCGGCTTCACGACCTGCCAGACGCCGGTCACGATGAACGCGGCGCAGAGCACGGCGAGCCGGCGCCGGTCGGTCACCCGGCCGACGGCGCAGAGCAGGAACACCCCGCCGAACACCAGCGACAGCCGCTCCACGTTGCTGCCGACCGGGGACGGGACGAGCCAGGTCAGCGCGATGCCGAGCAGGTAGACGGCCGCGCCGATCCGGATCAGCCGCCAGTCCTTGGGCGCGCACACCAGCATCGCGGCGACGCTCGCGATCGCGGGCAGCACGATCGCGGTGAGCGAGATCGGCTGGACGCCGGTGAACGGGAACAGCAGCGTGGTCGTCCCGACGACCAGCGGCATGCCGAGGCAGATCGCGATCCCGGCGCGGCGGCGTCCGGTGAGGAACATCGCCGCGCCGACGACCAGCAGGAACAGCCCGGCGACGGGGCTGGCGAAGGTGGCCAGCAGGCCGAAGCCGACCATCCCGGAGGCGCGCAGGAACGGCGTCCCGCGCCCGGTGAAGGCGCACATCACGGCGGCGAGCGCGAACAGCAGGCCGAGGCCGAAGGTGGTGCGCCCGGACGCCGAGTTGCAGGAGATCGCGAACGCGGCCCACACGGCGGCGGGCAGCGCGACCGGCGCGCGGAACCGGACCAGCATCAGCGCGGCGAGCGTCGCCGACAGCGTCCCGCTGATCACCGCGACCGTCCGGATGCCGAACCAGGCCATCAGGAACGGCGAGATCACGCTGTAGGAGGCGACGTGGATGCCGCCGTACCAGGACAGGTTGTAGGCGGCCCACGGGTAGTGCCCGACGAAGTGCGTCCAGGCCGCCTGGGCGGACAGGTCGCCGCCCTCGGTGGCCAGGAACAGCGCCCAGACCATGTGCAGGACGAAGGCCACGGCGGTCGCCGCGACGACGGGGTTGCGCGGGTTCGCCCAGCGCCTCCAGCGCGGCCCGGATGCGGGCGGCGCCGTGGGGGCGGCCGGGGCGGAGCCCACCCGCGCGGAGGCCGATGCGGTGGTCAACGCTGCCTACAGGATCCGGAGGGACGGTCGGGGCCCGGGGGGCACCGGCCAATGATCCACCGAACCCCGGCCGAGTTCAAACCGGTCGCGCGCGCTTCCACGGGACTGGCGCACCCCCTGATCTGGTAGGACGATCCTGTGAGCAACGACGGCGGAGACACCGGGCTGATCCCGGGACTGGACGCGCTTCCGGACGGCCCCGGCGGCACGACGGTACCGTCCGGCGCGACCGCCGCGCCCGGAAAGTCCGCCGGGAAGGCCGGGACGCGAGGCAAAGGCAAGGCCAAGGCGGCGGGGAAGTCCGGTACGGAGGGGAAGGGGAAGAAGGGCGCGCGCGTCCCGTCCGAGCACCTCCCGGTGGCCCGGGTCGCCGTGGACATGTCCCTTCCCCATCTCGACCGGCCCTTCGACTACCTCGTACCCAACGAACTGGACGCCATGGCCGTGCCCGGATGCCGGGTCCGCGTCCGCTTCGCCGGCCAGCTCGTGGACGGCCTGCTGCTGGACCGCGTCCAGGAGAGCGACCACGAGGGCCGCCTGTCGTTCCTGGAGCGGGTGACCTCGGCCGAGCCCGTCCTCGCCCCCGAGGTCGCGGCGCTGGCCCGCGAGGTCGCCGACCGGTACGCCGGGACGCTCGCCGACGTGCTGCGGCTGGCGATCCCGCCCCGGCACGCCAAGGCGGAGGGCGAGCCGCCGCGCGAGGCCGCGGCACCGCCGGACCCGCCGGACGGGCCGGGACCCTGGTCACGGTACCCGGCCGGGCCGTCCTTCCTGACCGCACTCGCCGGGGGCCGCGCGCCACGCGCCGTCTGGACGGCCCTGCCCGGGCCGGACCGGGTCGCGGCGATCGCGCGGGCCGTCCGCACCGCCCTCGCCGCCGGACGCGGCGCCCTGGTCGTCCTCGCGGACGGCCGGGACGTCGCCCGCGTGGACGCCGCGCTCGCCGAGGAGCTGGGTGACGGCCGCCACGTCGCGCTCACCGCCGATCTCGGCCCGACCGAGCGGTACCGGCGCTGGCTGGCGATCCGTCGCGGCGCGGTAAGGGCCGTCGTCGGGACGCGGGCCGCGATGTTCGCGCCCGTGCACGAGCTCGGCCTGGTCGTCCTGTGGGACGACGGGGACGACGTCCACGCCGAGCCGCACGCGCCCTACCCGCACCCGCGCGAGGTGCTGGCATTGCGCGCGCACCGAGCCGCGGCGGCGGCGCTGATCGGCGGCTACACGCGCACGACCGAGGCGACCGTCCTGGTCGAGACGGGCTGGGCGCACGCCCTGACCGCTGACCGCGAGACCGTCCGGGCGGCGATGCCGCGCGTCCGGCCGGTCGGGGACGACTTCGACATGGCCCGCGACGAGGCCGCCCGGGCCGCGCGCCTCCCGCACGTGGCGTTCGAGACCGCGCGGCGGGCGCTGGAGCACGGCCCGGTGCTGGTCCAGGTGCCGCGCCGCGGCTACCTGCCCGCCCTCGCCTGCCAGCGCTGCAGGACGATGGCGCACTGCACGTCCTGCCAGGGGCCCTTGGCGCTCACGTCCGCGCACGCCGCGCCCTACTGCCGCTGGTGCGGGCGCATCGCGGGGGACTGGCACTGCCCCGAATGCGGCCACTTCCAGCTCCGCGCCGTCGTCGTCGGAGCCCGCCGCACCGCCGAGGAGCTCGGTCGCGCGTTCCCCGGCGCCGCCGTCCGGACGTCCGGACGCGACGGTGTCCTCGACACGGTCGGCCCCGGCAAGGCGCTGATCGTCTCCACTCCGGGCGCCGAACCCGTCGCCGAGGACGGCTACGCCGCCGCGCTCCTGCTGGACGGCTGGGCCCTCCTCGGCCGCGCCGACCTGCGCGCCGCCGAGGAGGGCCTGCGCCGCTGGATGAACGCCGCCGCCCTCGTCCGCCCCGGCGGCCCGGTCGTCGTCGCGGCGGACGGCGCGCTCCCCGCCGTCCAGGCACTGATCCGCTGGGACCCCATCACCTTCGCCGAGCGCGAGCTGGCCGAACGCCGCGAGGCCGGCTTCCCGCCCGCCTTCCGCATGGCCTCCCTCACCGCCACCCCGGCCGCGATCCGCGAACTCCTGGACGACGCCCGCCTCCCCGCGTCCGCCGAGGTCCTAGGCCCCGTCCCGCTCACCGAGCAGCCCCAGCCGGGCCAGCCCGCCCGCGAACGCGCCCTCATCCGCGTCCCCCGCGCCGACGGCCTCCCCCTGGCCCGCGAACTCCAGGCCGCCCAAGGCGTCCGCAGCGCCCGCCGCACCCCCGAATACGTCCGAACCCAAATGGACCCCCTCGAACTCATCTGACCCCCCGGTCTCCCCAGCGAAAGCAGCCTGGAGTGGTGGCGCGGGATCTTAGACTGAAGGGTTCGTAGACTGGACGCGTCACCGCGCACCCTGGAACGGAGTCCTCCTTGTCCGTCAAGCCCATCCGCCTCTTCGGCGATCCCGTGCTGCGCACCCCTGCCGAGCCGGTCAGGGACTTCGACAAGGAGCTGCGGCAGCTCGTCAAGGACCTCACCGACACGATGATCGACGCGCCCGGCGCGGGGCTGGCCGCGCCGCAGCTGGGCGTGGGCCTGCGGGTGTTCACCTACTACGTGGACGACGTGCTCGGCCACCTGGTCAACCCGACGCTGGACCTGTCGGACGAGGAGGAGACCGGCGACGAGGGCTGCCTGTCGCTGCCGGGCCTCGCGTTCCCGACGCCGCGCGCGGTCGGGGCCGTCGCCAAGGGCTTCAACATGCACGGCGAGCCGATCACCGTGGAGGGCACGCACCTGCTGGCCCGGTGCGTCCAGCACGAGACCGACCACCTGGACGGGATCATCTTCATCGACCGGATGGACCCGGAGCAGCGCAAGGCCGCGATGAAGGCGATCCGCGAGGCGGAGTGGTTCGGCGACCCGGTTCCGCAGGTGAAGGTGTCGCCGCACAAGACGCTCGGGAAGGCGATCTGAGCATGCGCCTGGTCTTCGCCGGAACGCCCGAGACGTCCGTCCCGTCCCTGAAGGCGCTGCTGGCGTCCTCGCACGAGGTCGCCGCGGTCGTCACCCGGCCCGACGCGCCCGCCGGACGCGGCCGCAAGCTGGTGCCGAGCCCGGTGGCCGAGGCCGCCGCGGAGGCCGGGATCGAGGTGCTCAGGCCCGCCAAGGCGTCCGACCCCGAGTTCCTGGACCGGCTGCGCGCGATCGCCCCGGACTGCTGCCCGGTCGTCGCCTACGGCGCGATCCTGCGGCCCGCCGCGCTGGAGATCCCCCGGCACGGCTGGGTGAACCTGCACTTCTCGATCCTGCCCGCCTGGCGCGGCGCGGCGCCCGTCCAGCGGGCGATCCTGCACGGGGACGAGATGTCCGGCGCGTCCACCTTCCAGATCGAGGAGGGCCTGGACACCGGGCCGGTCTACGGGGTGCTGACCGAGCCGGTCCTGCCCACCGACACCTCCGGCGACCTGCTCGGACGGCTCGCCGTCGCGGGCGCCAAGCTGCTCGCCGACACGATGGACGGGATCGAGGCCGGGGTGCTGGAGCCCCGCCCGCAGCCCGCCGAGGGCGTCTCGCACGCCGCCAAGCTCACCCCCGAGGACGCCCGCGTCGACTGGACGTCCCCCGGACGGCACGTGGACCGGCTCGTCCGCGCCTGCACGCCCGCGCCCGGCGCCTGGACGACGTTCCGCGACACCCGGCTGAAGCTGTTCCCCGTCCGCCCCGTCCCGGACGCGGACGCCGGCGCGGAAGCGCTCGCGCCCGGCGAGATCCGCGCCGGTAAGAGCGAGGTGCTCGTGGGCACCGCGACGCACCCGGTCGCGCTCGGCGACGTCCAGCCGCAGGGCAAGCGCCGCATGCCCGCCGCCGACTGGGCGCGCGGGGTCTCCCTCACCGACAAGGACACGCTCGCCTGATGCCGCCCACCCGCCACCACCGCGGCCGGAGCAACGCCAACCGCCGCCCGGACGGGCCGCGCCGCACCGGCCGCCCGCAGGACCTCGTCCGCCGCACCGCGTTCGACGTGATCCGGGCCGTGGACTCCCGCGACGCCTACGCCAACCTGCTGCTCCCGGCCCGGCTGCGCGAGCGCGGCCTGACCGGTCGGGACGCGGCGCTCGCCACCGAGCTGACCTACGGGACGCTGCGCGGCCGCGGCACCTACGACGCGATCCTCGCGCTGTGCAGCGACCGCGAGCTGCGCCGCATCGACGCCCCGCTGCTGGACGTCCTGCGGCTCGGCGCCCACCAGGTGCTCGCCACCCGGATCCCGCCGCACGCCGCCGTCGGCACCGCCGTCGAGCTGGCCCGCGACGTCACCGGGCCGGGCCAGTCCAAGTTCGCCAACGCCGTGCTGCGCAAGGTCGCCGGGCGCGACCTCGCCGCCTGGCTGGAGATCGTCGCGCCGGACGACCTGGACGCCACGACCCGGCTGTCCATCGCGCGCAGCCACCCGAAGTGGATCGTGTCCGCGCTGCGCGACGCGCTCGGCCCCGACCGGGACGAGATCGACGCGCTGCTCGCCGCCGACAACGACCGTCCGCGCGTCACGCTGGTCGCCCGTCCCGGCCGCGCCACGCTGGACGAGCTGGCCGGCACCGACCCCGCGCCGTACTCGCCGGTCGGCGCTCTGCTGCCGGACGGCGACCCGGCCGCGTTCGCCGCCGTCCGCGACGGCCGCGCCGCCGTGCAGGACGAGGCCAGCCAGCTCGTCGCGCTCGCCCTCGCCGCCGCCCCGCTGGACGGTCCGGACGCCCGCTGGGCCGACCTCTGCGCCGGCCCGGGCGGCAAGGCCGGGCTGCTGTCGGCGGTCGCCACGCAGCGGGACGCCCGGCTGCTCGCCGCCGACGTCACCCCGCACCGCGCGGGCCTGGTCACCCGCGCCGTGGACGCCCGCGCCGGCGTGATCGTCGCCGACGGGACCGTTCCCGCGTGGCGTCCCGGCGCGTTCGACCGGATCATGCTGGACGCGCCGTGCACCGGCCTCGGCGCGCTGCGGCGCCGTCCCGAGGCGCGCTGGCGGCGCGGCCCCGAGGCCGTCGCCGAGCTGGGCCCGCTCCAGCGCGACCTGCTGCGCAACGCGCTGGAGTCGCTGCGTCCGGGCGGCGTGGTCGCGTACGTCACCTGCTCGCCGCACCTCGCCGAGACCCGCGTCGTCGTGGACGACGTGCTCCGCGGCCGCGACGACGCCGAACGCCTCGACGCCCCGGACGTCCTGACCGGCATCGCGCCGTCCCTCGACCGGATCCGCGTCGGCGACACCCCGTACGCCCAGTTCTGGCCGCACCGGCACGGCACCGACGCGATGTTCCTGTCCCTCATCCGCAGACTCTGATCCCGGCGCCGTCGGGCGGCCCTGCCGTCCGGCGGCGGGACGGGGACTTCTAAGCTGGGGGCCATCATGGCTCCGCAGATCTCTCCCAGCATCCTGTCCGCCGACTTCGCCTCCCTCGGGAGCGAGATCGAGCGGATCGCCGACGCCGCCGACTGGGTGCACGTCGACGTGATGGACAACCACTTCGTCCCGAACCTCACCCTCGGGCTGCCCATCGTGGAGGCGCTGCTCAAGACCAGCCGCCTGCCGCTCGACTGCCACCTGATGATCGACGACCCGGACCGGTGGGCGCCGCAGTACGCCGAGGCCGGGGCGAAGAGCGTCACGATCCACGCGGAGGCGGCGTCCGCGCCGATCCGGACGCTCCGGACGATCCGCGCGGCCGGGGCACGCGCCGGGCTCGGCGTGAACCCGGCGACACCGGTCGACCAGTTCGAGGACATCCTCGGCGAGATCGACATGCTGCTGCTGATGACCGTCGAGCCGGGCTTCGGCGGCCAGAAGTTCCTGGACGTCGTGCTCCCCAAGGTGCGCCGCGCCCGCGACCTGATCAAGGGCCGCGACCTGGACATCTGGCTCCAGGTGGACGGCGGCGTCAGCAGCGAGACGATCGAGCGCTGCGCCGAGGCGGGCGCGGACGTGTTCGTCGCGGGCAGTGCCGTGTACGGCGCGGACGACCCGGCCGAGGCCGTCCGGAACCTGCGCGCGCAGGCGAAGCGCGCGACGAACGAGGCCCGCTGGTCCGCCACCTGATGGTCTTCCTGCCGTGCTCGGCCGTCCTGTTCGACGTGGACGGCACGCTGGTCGACTCCACGCCCCTGATCGAGCGGGCGGCGCGGGAGTGGGCGGCCGAGTACGGTCTGGACGCCGACGAGTTCCTCTCCGGCGCGCACGGCCGCCGGACGTCCGAGCGCGTCGCCGAGTACCTGCCCGCCGACGCGGTCGCCGAGGCCACCGCGCGGCTGGACGCGCTGGAGGCGTCCCGCACCGACGGCATCAGCGCGCTCCCCGGCGCCGTCCGCCTCCTGTCCTCCCTGGACGGGCTGCCCTGGGCGCTGGTCACCTCGATGGACATCGGGCAGCTGCGCGTCAGGACCGGCGTCGCTGGTGTGCCGCTGCCGCCCGTGGTCGTCACCGCGGAGCGGGTCACCCGCGGCAAGCCCGACCCGCAGGGGTACCTGCTGGCCGCGCGCGAGCTGGGCGTCGATCCGGCGGACTGCGTCGTCATCGAGGACGCGCCCGCCGGTATCCGCGCCGGACGCGCCGCTGGAGCGACCGTCCTAGCCGTCGCCACCAGCCACGACGCGTCGCTGCTGACCGAGGCCCACGCCGTCGTCCCGGACCTGGGACAGATCACCGCCGCCCCCGGCGGCCTCGTCCTCTCCGCGATCTGAAGGCGCATCCCGCGCCGAGGCGGAAAAGGATACACCCTAACGAGCGCTTGGTTGGCCTACTCCGGCCGTGGGCGGTCTCACATCCCCTCGGGAACAAGGGCCGTGGCACACTGGTTGGCAGCAGTGCAACGCGTGCTCCGGGGTCGGTGAAAGTCCGAACCGGCGGTGACAGTCCGCGACCCGGCCGAAACCATCGGCCGGTTGACCCGGTGGAACTCCGGGACCGACGGTTAAAGTCCGGATGGGAGGCAGCGCGCGAACGGCCCCTGCTCACGTGGGAAAAGGGGCTGCACGCCGTACGCGACCGTCGTGCTGGCAGGAACCCCGGAGCCTGACCCCGAAAGGGAGGCCCGGGACATGTTCACCGGCATCGTCGAGGAACTCGGCGAGATCAGGGAGGTCGCGTCCGAAGGGGACTCGGCCCGCCTCACCATCCACGGCCCGCTCGTCACCTCCGACGCCGTCCACGGCGCATCGATCGCCGTCAACGGCGTGTGCCTGACCGTCGTCGACGTCAAGGACGAGACCTTCACCGCGGACGTCATCAAGGAGACGCTCGACAGGTCCAGCCTCGGCGGCCTCGAACCCGGAGCGCGAGTCAACCTGGAACGACCCGTCCGGGTGTCCGACCGGCTCGGCGGCCACATCGTGCAAGGCCACGTGGACGGCGTGGGCACCATCCTCTCCCGCGAGCCCGGGGAGCGCTGGGACGTCGTGACCGTCTCGCTCCCGTCCGACCTCGCCCGGTACGTGGCGAACAAGGGCTCGATCACCATCGACGGCATCAGCCTCACCGTCGTCGAGGCCGGCGCCGACCGGTTCACGGTCGCGCTCATCCCGACCACGCTCGCCCTCACCACGCTCGGCCTCAAGGGCCCCGGCGACACCGTGAACCTCGAGGTCGACGTCGTCGCCAAGTACGTCGAGCGCATGATCACCGCGCGTCCGGGCACGACCGTCCCGCAGCCGAAGGCCGAGGACGCGTCGTGAACTGGTTGAACGCGAGCTTCACCCTCCTCGGCGAGCACGTCCTCTGGACGGACCTCGTCGGCAACGTCCTCTCCCTCACCGTCGTCTACCTCGCCATGCGCAAGACGCTGTGGACCTGGCCCGTCCAGATCACCGGCGCCCTGCTGCTGCTCGCCGCCTCGCTGCACGCACACGTCCCGGGCAACGCCCTCAAGCAGGGCCTGTTCGTCTTCCTCGGCGCGTACGGCTGGATCATGTGGGCGCGCGGACGGCACGGCGGCGAACCCCTCGTCATCCGCAAGGCCACCGCCCGCGAGCGGGCCGTCCTGCTCGGCGCGCTGGCGCTCGGCACGATCCTGGTCGCGCAGCTGTTCATCCACCTGACCTGGCTGAAGGTCGCGTGGTCGCCGTGGGCGAACGCCTACATCTTCGTCGGCAGCGCCGCCGCGACGTTCGCGCAGAGCCGCGCCCTCGTCGACTTCTGGATCATCTGGGTGCTGGTGGACCTGGTCGGCGTCCCGCTGGCCCTGAAGTCCGGCCTCTGGGTGTCCGGCGCCGTCTACGGCATCTTCTTCGTCATGGTCATGGCCGGGTTCCGCAAGTGGCTCAAGGAGGCCCGCCGGAACCCGTCCGTCCCGTCCCACACCGACAAGGCGGTGACCGCGTGATGAGCGGCAACGACCAGTCCCTCACCTACGACGACCAGTCCACCGGGTTCGCGGACGGACCGTCCGGGATCTTCGACACCGTCGAGGAGGCCCTCGCCGCGATCGCCGCGGGCGAGGCCGTCGTCGTCGTGGACGACGAGGACCGCGAGAACGAGGGCGACATCATCTTCGCCGCGGCGAAGGCCACGCCCGAGCTGCTCGCCTTCACCATCCGCTACACCAGCGGCGTGATCTGCGCGCCGATGCTCGGCCCGGACCTGGACCGCCTCCAGATCCCGCTGATGACCACCCAGAACCGCGACCGGATGCGCACCGCGTTCACCGTCAGCGTGGACGCCCGGGACGGCGTGACCACCGGCATCTCCGCCGCCGACCGCGCGCACACCCTCCGGGTGCTGTGCGACCCGGGCAGCGAGCCCGCCGAGCTGGTCCGTCCGGGCCACATCTTCCCGCTGCGCTACCACGAGGGCGGCGTGCTGCGCCGCCGCGGCCACACCGAGGCCGCCGTCGACCTCGCGCAGCTCGCCGGGCTGCCGCCCGCGGGCGTCCTCGCCGAGGTCGTCAACGACGACGGCACCATGGCCCGGCTGCCCGAGCTCCAGGTCTTCGCCAAGGAGCACGGCCTCAAGCTGATCTCCATCGAGCAGCTCGTCGAGTACCGCAAGCGCACCGAGCCGATGGTCACCCGCGCCGTCGAGACCCGGCTGCCGAACCGGTTCGGCGCCTGGCGCGCGGTCGGCTACTCCAGCGCCGTGGACGGCGGGGAGCACGTCGCGCTCGTCCTCGGCGAGATCGGCGACGGCGAGGACGTCCTGGTCCGCGCGCACTCCGAATGCCTCACCGGCGACGTCCTGCACTCCGAGCGCTGCGACTGCGGCACCCAGCTGGACGCCGCCATGGCCCGCATCGCCGAGGAGGGCCGCGGCGTCGTCCTCTACCTGCGCGGGCACGAGGGACGCGGCATCGGCCTGCTCGCCAAGCTCCGCGCCTACTCCCTCCAGGACAACGGCTCCGACACCGTGGACGCCAACATGGAGCTCGGCCTCCCGGTGGACGCCCGCGAGTACTCCAACGCCGCGCACATGCTGCGCGACCTGGGCGTCCGGTCGGTCCGCGTGCTGACCAACAACCCGGCCAAGCTCAAGGGCCTGTCCGGTTTCGGGCTGGACGTCCGCGGCCGCGAGGCCCTGCCCGTCGTCGTCACCGAGCACAACCGCCGCTACCTGACCGCCAAGCGCGACCGCCTCGGCCACCAGATCGGAGACCTCGCATGACCGGCCAGGGACGCCCGGGGGACGGGACGGCTCGCGTGATGCGGAAAGGCGATCAGGGCGGGACGGCTCGCGTGATCCGCGTCGTCCGCGTGGAAGGAGGGCGCGCATGACCGGCCAGGGACGCCCCGAGGACGGGGTGGTCGACGCGTCCGGGCTGAGCCTGGGCATCGTCTGCACGCGCTGGAACGCGGCGATCACCGACCGGCTGCTGGCCCGGGCGGTCGAGGCCGCCGAGGCGTGCGGCGTTTCGGACCCGGTGGTCGTCCGGGTGGCGGGCGCGCTGGAGATCCCGGTCGTGGCGCAGCAGCTGGCCCGCGATCTGGACGCCGTGGTCGCGCTCGGCGCCGTCATTCGCGGTGAAACCGCGCACTTCGACTATGTCTGCGATTCGGTCACCGCCGGTGTGACACGCGTCGCATTGGACGAATCGACGCCGGTCGGCAACGGAGTTCTCACTTGCAACGATCTCGACCAGGCCATGGCCCGGGCGGGATTCCCCGACAGCCTTGAGGACAAGGGCTGGGAATCGGTCGTCGCCGCCCTCGACACCGCCCTGACGCTGCAGACGCTGCGGCTGCACGGCGCCGCGGCCGAATAGCCGGGGGCCTCGCCGGGCGGCCGCGGGAAAATCTGCGGCCGCCCGGCGCGCGGGCCGAATATGCCCGCGCGGCGGACGGTCAATTGATCAATTCCGAAGACCCGGGAAATGGCCGGCGGCCCAGCGCGGAGCGCGTTCTTCGGGGACGTCCCGGGGAAGTGCCGTGTTCACGGCATGGTAGGTTCTTTGTTGCTACAGCAGGTGACGATGTCAAAGCGACGGGAGGCGACGGTGGCCGCACTCGGCACGGTTCTGTCCTTGCGAGGTTCGCGGCATCACGGCCACACCGGGCATCGCGCGGAGCATTCGGGCTCCTGAGCGCCACCCCGGTTCCGTCAGACCGTCCACCTCTCTGAAAGGCACTGCTGTGCTGTCTCTCGTCCTGCCCAAGGGGTCCCTGGAGAAGGCGACCCTGGAGCTGTTCGACGCCGCCGACCTGACCGTCCGGCGCTCGTCCGACCGCGACTACCGCGCGTCCATCGACGACCCGCGGATCGACCGGGTGCGCGTGCTGCGCCCGCAGGAGATCCCGACCTACCTGGAGCAGGGGCTCTTCGACCTCGGCATCACCGGCCGCGACTGGATCACCGAGACCGACTCGGACGTGGTGAGCCTCGGCGAGCTGAAGTACTCCAAGGCCACCTCCAACCCGGTCCGCGTGATCATGGCGGTGCCGAACGACGCGCCCTGGCAGTCGGTCGCCGACCTGCCCGAGGGCGTCCGGATCTCCACCGAGTTCCCGGAGATGACCCGCCGCTACCTGGCGCGGCACGGGGTGAAGGCGAAGGTCGTGCCGTCCTACGGCGCCACCGAGGCGAAGGTCCCCGACATCGTGGACGCCATCGTCGACCTCACCGAGACCGGGTCGTCCCTGCGCAAGAACGGGCTGCGCATCCTCGACACGCTGCTCACCAGCTACACCGAGCTGGTCGCGAACCGCGAGGCCTACGAGGACGCCGGGAAGCGCGCCGCCATGGAGGACGTCGCGCTGCTGCTCCAGGGCGCGATCCGGGCCCGCGGCAACGTGCTGCTGAAGCTGAACGTCGCGCAGTCCGACCTCGCCGGCGTCCTGGACATCATGCCCGCGATGTCGTCGCCGACCGTCACCTCCCTCGCCGGCGGCGAGGCGAGCGCGGTCGAGTCCGTCGTGCCCAAGCGCGGGGTGAACACCCTGATCCCCGCGCTGAAGGCGGCCGGCGCGCACGACATCCTCGAGATCCCGATCAGCAAGATCGTTGACTGACGTCCCCGCGCTGCCGGTGGTGTGGCGCCCCCGCACCACCCGGCTCGTCGCGTACGTGACGGCGGGCGCGAGCGTGCTCGGCATGGTCCTGCTCGCCGTCATCGTCGCCCCGCAGTTCAAGGCGTTCGACCGCACCATGATGGTCCTTTTCGGGCTGCTCATGGCGTGGATCCTGCACATGCTGGCCCGCTGCCGGGTCAGCGCCGACGAGGCGGGGGTGACGGTCGTCAACGCCTTCCGCACCCGCCGCCTCGCCTGGGCCGAGATCGTCGACGCGAACATGAGCGTCGGCGAACCCTGGCCGACCCTCGACCTGGCGGACGGCACGTCTCTCGGCGCCATGGGCATCAACGGCGCCGAGAAGCACCTCGCCGCCCGCCAGCTCACCGAACTCCAATCCTTGATCCACGCCAAGGCCGAAGCCCGCGACCACTGACCGCCCGCCCGCGCCGTCCGCCCGCGCTGCTCGCCCGCCCGCGCCGTCCGTCCGCGCCGTCCGTCCGTCCGCGCCGTCCGTCCGTCCGCGCTGACCGCCCGTGCGGCCCGCCCGCGCCGTTCGTCCGCGCCGTCCGGCCGGCGCGGGGCTGCGGTGGTGGGCCGACGTCCGCGGTGCGTGCCGGGTCGGCCCGTCCGGAGCCGGCGGTTGGTCAGTCCTCCTTCTTCAGGAACTGTTCGAGGACGGTCCTGATCCACTCCTCCGCCTCGTCCTTGTCGAGGTCGGCGTCCAGGAGGGGGCTGCCGTCGTCGAAGTAGGCGAGGAGCAGGTGCTCGGTGCCGATGTAGTTGTGGCCGAGCCGGAGCGCCTCGCGGACGCTCCGCTCCAGCACCTTCGCCGCGTCCTGCGCGTAGGGGATGTTCTCGGGGATCGGCGTGTCCACGCGCGGCGGCAGCGCCCGGACGGCGATCTCCCGCAGGTCCTCGACCGTGACGCCCTGCTCCTGGATCGCCTTGACCGCCAGGCCCTCGGGCTCGGTCAGCAGCCCGAGCACCAGGTGGGGGAGCCGGATCTCGTCGTTCCCCGCGCTCCGCGCCGCCTCCTGCGAGGCGAGCATCGCGTTGACCGCGCGCTTGGTGAACCGCGAGAACGGCCCGGTCGCCTCGACCGTCCCGCCGCCCGGCTTGGGGACGAACCGCTTCTGCGCGGCCTGCTTCGTGACGCCCATGCTGCGCCCGATCTCCGTCCAGGACGCCCCGGACCTGCGCGCCTGGTCCACGAAGTGCCCGACGAGGTGGTCGGCCGCCTCGCCGATCTGCTCCGACACGACCACCGCGTCCGACAGCCGGTCGAGCGGCCCGCCCTGGGGATGCTGACTGTTCACGTACTCGATGAGGTCACCGAGCCGCACCGGAAGTTCGCTCATGCGTCAACCATAGGTTGACGCCTCCCGGCCGTCAACCTCGGGTTGACGGTCGGCGCCTTTTCGGAGGCTCAGTGCGTGTATCGGCTGCTGTCTCCGTCCGCCCAGGTGATGGTGAACGCGCCCTTCGCCGGCGGTTTCGCATCGCCCGCCATCGTGGACGACCCGCAGGTCATCGTGAACCGGTATACGGGGGAGACCCGGGCGACGCGTCCAGTGCAGTCCGTGGTGCTCCTGAAATGCAGACCGCCGTTCTTGGCGACGGTCATCGTGGTCATATCCGTGTGCCAAGTGCCCGTGAACGGCGTGGCGTCCTTCGGCTCGGACGCCGAGCATGCCGCCATGAACAGCGCGATGGCCAGGGCTACCGCAATGCGCATCTCAATCGCGGTCCGCGGACGAGGCGCGGAACTGCGGAATGGTGCGCGAGCGAAGCCCGAAACCCCAGTCGAGCATCCGTGCCGCATCGGTGAACCGCGCAGCGGACGACGGCTCCCCGAGGACGACCCCGTACACGTTCCGCGCTCCACGTTCAGCGGTGAAAAGCAGGCAGTACCCGGCCGAGTTCGTGAACCCGGTCTTCACGCCGCCCGCGCCCTTGTAGGACCCGAGAAGCCGATTGGTGTTCGTCCACCCGTAGGCGCTACGCGACCTCGACTTGGCCAGCCCATAAGTGCGAGTGCCGACAACGCGCCGAACGATCGGGTCGGTCAGGGCCTCACGCGCGAGCTTCACCAGGTCGCGCGGTGTGCTGGAGTCGGCGGAGTTCGACGGCCACGGCAATCCGTCGAAGTTGTCATAGCGGGTACTCGACATCCCGATCTGCATGGCGGTCGCATTCATCTTCGCCACGAACTTCGGCCACGTCGGACCATAGGACTCGGCCAGCGCATACGCCGCGTCCGACCCGGACGGCAGCAGCATCGCATACAGCAACTGCCGCGCGGTAAGCCGATCCCCGGCCCGAAGCCCCGCCATGCTGGCGCCGTGCCGCACCCCGTAATCCAGATATTTCTGCTTGATCGTGATCGTCCGCCCCAGATCCCCGGACCGGACGACCACCAGCGCCGTCATCAGCTTCGTCACGCTCGCGATAGGCCGCCGAACATCTGCGGACCGTCCCCAAGCGCCACGCCCCGAGACCAGATAGGCCCCCTTCGCCGAAACCCCCGACAACTGAGTTTCCGCCGTCCCGGCGTCCGAGGGCACGACCCCCGCGCTGGCCGCCGGCAAGGCGTCCACCAGGGACACCGTGAGGACCATGGCCGCCATTAATCCCGTGCGTCGCATCAGCGTTCCCGTTCCGCTCGTCCGACGAAGGCCCGAGCAGCCTCCCGGCCCCCAGCCCCACCCGCAACCGGTTCACCGAAACACACCCCGCCCCGAACCCAAAACGCGACACGGCCCACCCCAACAAATCCAGAACCACCCTCCCCACCCCGCCCCACCCCCAACCAAACCCCGCCCGCCCTCCCGCCGCCTCCGAACAACCCCGCAACGGCCCCGGCACCGGCAGCACGCCACCGCACCGCCACACGGCGCCGCGCTGGCGTCAACGCCCGCACCGGCGTCAACGTCCGCACCGGCGTCAGCGTCCGCCGCCAGCGCCAGCGTCCCGCAGCAGCGCCAGCGTCCCGCACCAGCGCCAGCGTCCCGCACCAGCGCCAGCGTCCCGCACCAGCGTCGGCGTCCCGTACGAGCGTCAGCGTCCCGCATCAGCGTCAGCGTCCCGTACCGACGTCAGCGTCCTGCGCCAGCGGCAGCGTCCCGCACCAGCGACAGACTCGCGCACCGATCAGACGGGTCCGCATCGGCGGCAGGACTTCACGCCAGCGATAGGCCTACACATTGGTTACAGGGTCTAACGTCAGCGATAGGACTTCACTAGAGCGACAGAGCTTCTTGCCATCACCGGCGTCAAGCTGTTCGGAGGACCTCACCCCGATCACCTCCACTGGACTCGGTCGGCTCCTTTCACCTGCAGCGCCGCCGTAGCGGGCAGGCTGGCAGAGCCGGCGACGTCCTGGCCCAGGAGGACGCGCCCTCCGGATGGACGGCCGCGGTCTCCACCCACACCAGTTGCATGGGTTGGCTGCCTGGCACGAATCGGGCCGAGAACACGAAAGCTGGCTGAGAACGCGAAAGCCCCCCGCGTCGTGCGTTGCACGACGCGAGAGGCCGGGGAGAGGGGGGAGGGAGGTGGTGCGTCAGTCGACGTTCGCGCCGGCCGGGACTGGCGGGACGACCCAGACGTCCGCGGAACGGACGCCGAATCCCCAGTTCAGGACCTTCGCGGCGTCCGTGAAGCGGGCCATCTCAACGGTCTTGGAGCTGTCCATGACCACGCCGATCAGCGTCTTCTTGCCGCGCGTGGCCTCGAACATCAGCGAGAATCCGGCCGCGTTGGTGTGACCGGTCTTGATGCCGATCGCGCCCTTGTAGGCACCCTTGCCCGAGCCGAGCAGCCGGTTGGTGTTCCACGGGTAGTAGGCGTGGTGAGCGCTCGTCGCCCCGAGGAGGTAACGCGGCTGCTTGACGACGGCCCGGAAGTTGGCGTTCTTCATCGTGAAGTAGCCGAGCCGGGTCATGTCCCAAGCCGTCGAGTAGGTGGAGCTCTCGGACGGCCAGTTCAGGCCGTCGAAGTTGGCGAAGTGGGAGTTCTTCATGCCCAGCTTGCGCGCGTTGGCGTTCATCTTGCCGACGAACTTCTGCCAACCCGGACCGACGGTGTCGGCCAGGACGTACGCGGCGTCGCATCCGGACGGCACCATCATCAGGTTCAGCAGCTGCCGGACGGTCAGCTTGTCGCCCACCACGAGCCCGGCGCGGCTGGCGTCGGTGTGCTGCTTGGTGACGTACTCGACGTGCTTGCGCTGGATGGTGATGACCTTGTCCAGGCTGACACCGCTGTTCAGCACCGTGTAGGCGGTCATGACCTTGGTCATGCTGCCGATCGGACGCCGAACCTTGTCCGCCCGGGCCCAGCGGGCCTTCTTGGCGGACACGTCGTACAGGTAGGCGGACTTGGCCGCCACCCCGGCCGGTCCGGCCGCGGCCCAGGTGTCCGGGCCCGCGGCCGGGGCCGCATGCGCGGCCGTCCCGGCCACCGTGAGCAGCGGTGCGGCGGTGAGGGCCGCGACCGTGCATCGCACGGCATGTCGTGCAGAAGCCTTCATGGCATCCCCGTTCGCGAATTATCCCATGCGTCACTGATGTCCCATGGGTCCCCCAGGAGCCTCCCACCCCACACCCCCCACCGCAATCGACCACCCAACCCCCATGCCACCACCCACGCTCCGCACCCCCGCCCCCGCTCCACCGCGCCCCACGCGCCACCGCGCCCCACGCGCCAGCGCCCGCCCCACGCGCCATCTCCCGGGCTACGCGCCATCTCCCGCCCGCGCTTCGCGTGAAGGTCGGCGCTCGCGTAAACGTCCGGGCTCAGTGACGTCGCTCGGGCGTCGCGCCACCGCCCACTTTTGCGTAGCGTCCGCGCTTCGCGCCGCCGTCGGGGCTTCTTGCCACCTTCCCCGGCGTTCTGCGTCTGCGCTTGCGTTCTGCTCCACGTCCCGCCCACGCGTCACTGTCCGTGCCGCGCACCACCGCCCGTGCCGCGCACCACCGCCCAGGTCTCGCCCTAGCGCCCGTGCTTCGCACCGCTTCCCGCCTGCGCTTCGCGTCCGTGTCCAGGCATGCGCCCACTTCGCATCACCCCGATCCAGGCTTCGCACCACCGCTGCGCTTCGCGCCACTGTGTGCGCTCTGCGCGGGCGTCCGCGCTTCGCGCCGCCGCCGGGGCTTCCTGCCACCCCCCGCCCGCGTTCTGCGTCTGCGCCCGCATCCCACGCCACATTCCGCCCACACGTCACTGCTCGCCGACGCACGCGTACCGGCCCCCGGACTTCGGCTCAGCGTCCGGGCTCAGTGTCCGGGCTTCGCGCCACCCCCGTCCGCGCTTCGCGGGAGCGTCTGCGCCCGCGTCAGCGCCGCGCTTTCGCGTCTGCGCGCCCGGGTTCCGCGCCACATCCCGCCCCACGCGTCACCATCCGAGCCCGCATGACCGCCGTGTGTCGCGACAGCGTCCGCGCTTCGCGCCATCTCCCGCCCGCGCTTCACGTCAGCTTCAGCGTTGAGCGCGAACGTCCGCGTTTAGCGTCTGTGTCCGGGCTCGGGCCGCCCCCTTCCTGGCTTCGCTCCACCGCCCGGTCATTGCGTCGCCGTCCGCTCCTGCCCACAGCGTCCGGGCCTTGTGTCAGCGTCCGGGCTTCGCATCGCCGCCGACCTTCGGGCCACCTCGGCCCGCGCTTCCGGCTGCGCCGGCGCTCCGCGTCCGGGCCGCGTGCCGATCCCACGTCCAGGACGGGCCGCGCCCGTGCTCCCGCCCCCGCTCGCGTCTGAGCCCGCACTCCGAGTCTGCGCTCGCGTTCCGCGCCACGTCCCGCCCATGCGACGCTGTCCATGCGCAGCGTTACCGCCCGGACATCGCCTCAGCATCCGGGCTTCGTGCCACCCCCGTCAGGGGCTTCGCACCACCGCCCGCACTTTTGCGCCGCCGTCCGCTCTGTGCATCAGCGCCCACGCTTTGCATCAGTGCCCGCGTTTCGCGTCAGCCCCGGTCTTCGCATCGCCGCTGCTTTGTGCTGCCTCCAGGGGGCCAGGGCTCCGTGTTCGGGGCCGCGTGCCGATCCCATGTTCAGGACGCGGCCGCGCCCGTGCTCCCGCCCGCGCTCGCGTGAGCGCCCGCGCGTTGCCTCAGCGCCTGCGTTTCGCCTCGGCGTCCGGGCTTCACGCCGCCGGGCTTCGCGTCCGCGGCGCGGGCTTTGTGCCACCCCGCGCCCGTGCTTCGCGTCAGCGTCTGCCCTTGGCCCCGCGCCCGCGCTTGCGTCGGGGTGTGGATTCGCGTCGCTCGCTGTTTGGTGGTCGCTCTCCGTTGTGTTGGCTGTCCGGGCTTGCTTGCCGCTGGTCCCTTACATGCGGCACGCGCTGTCCTGATTTTGCGGGGCTTCGGTGCTGTTCGCCGATTTGCCCTGTGCTGGTCGCGTCAGGTGCCGGGTGTGAACGCCAAGCAAGAGTTAGACCCTCTAATTCTTGCGATGGTGCCTTTCGCGGGGGAGAGGGGTTGGTGTGGGGGTTAGGCGGTCGCTAGGGCTACGGCGCCGGCGCTTACCAGGGCCACTGCCCAGAATCGGTCGAGGTTCAGCCAGGTGTGGCGGAGGACGGTCAGGCCCAGGACGTCGTAGACGAGCAGTGCGATGATTCCTGCCGTTACGAACATGGCGAGGGTGTGGACGCCCGTTACGAAGATGGCCGCGGAGACGGCGCTGCCTGCGGCGTGCCCGAGTCCGTGTGCGTGGGCAGTGGCGGGGCCGGTCGTGGACGTCCCGGAGGCGGCGATGACCGGGAGCAGCATGAGGCCCGCGCCGTGGGCGGACGACATCAAGAAGGACCATCCCGCGAGTTGCGGCAGGGACAGGCGCATGCCGACCCAGCGGAAGTGCCGCTTCGACAGCAGCCGCCACATGCCGAAGCCGACCAGCGCCAGGCCGCCGACTATGGCGACGACCTGGGCGGCGACGACCGAGCGGGTGAGGGTGAGCAGGAGGGCGACGGCGCCTACGGACGCGGCGTGTCCGGCGGCGATGGCGGGCAGGGATTGGAGGACGCGCGTCCGGCTGCGTTCCTGGAGGCCGCGCGCGACCGCGAACAGCCAGCCCATCGCGGGGTTGAGCCCGTGGAACGCGCCGAGGACGACCAGCGCCGCCAGCGATCCGTCCGTCACCGGGTCACGGGTAGCAGTAGGAGTCGGACGAGGCGTCGCCGCCCTGCAACCGCGTCTGGTGGACGCGCAGACCGCCGAAATCGTCCCCATGCGGGAAGAACCGGGAGTCGAAGTCGAAGCCGGTGTCGGACGAGTCGAGCTTGGCCATCCAGGCGCCCACGCCGTCCGGATAGAACTGGTCGTCCCATGACCGGTAGAGCGAGTTGGTCACGTAGACGCGGCGTCCGTCGCGGCTGACCTCGACCATCTGCGGGCCGCCGGCGAGCGGGACGTCCGGCAACGAGGGGTGCGGCGTGCGCCTTACGATGCCGCCGATCTGCACCGACCCGGCCTCAGTTGGATGGAACGGGTCGGTAACGTCGTAACGCTTCAGTTCGCCGGTGCCCCAGCACGACACGTACAGCCAGCGGTCGTCCACCGACAGGTCGATGTCTGTGACCAGCGGTGGGACGGCTCCGAACGGCTGGATCACCGGCGGCAGCGCCTCGGCGGGCGCGGGCTCGGCCGGAATGCTGATGACTTTCGTCGCCGTCCAGGGACCGTCGCTCGCGCCGTCCTCGCGATGCCATAGCCAGATGGACGCGGACAGGTCCTCGACGCTGACGACGACGTTCACGAACCCCCACTGCCTGGTCGGATCGTGCGCCGGACGCAGTTCCAGCGCCATCTGGTGCTGGTCGCCGAGGTCCACGCGCTGGACGTGGCGGCGTTTGCGCAGGTCCCAGAAGTGCAGCGCGTGCCCGTAGCGGCGGCCGAGCAGGAGCTCGCCGACCACGCCGTCCTCGATCATGGACGGCGTGCCCCACTCGGAGGTCACCAGCACGTCGTGCGCGATGTGCCACCAGGCGTCGTACGCGAGGTGCTGCGGCCCGCGATCGACCTCCCACCGCCCGAGGACCTCGAACGAGTCGTGATCGAGCAGCGCGATCCCGCCCGGCCCGTCATTGCCGTTCGCGCCGCCGAGCGACGACACGTACAGTCCCTCCGGGCCGCAGTGGACGGTGTGCGGACGCGAGTACCCGGCGTGTTTCGCCAGCTCCTCCGGCTCCAGGACCTTGGCGATCTCGGGCGCGGTCGGGTTCTTCTTGACGTCCAGGAAGTAGATCCGGGACGACCGAAGCCCGGGGACGACCAAGTACCGGCGTTCGACGTGCGGATGCGGCGCGTATGGGCACAGTGCGCTGCTGCACGCGTTCCATCCCATGTGGTGGAGTTCGTCCCCGGTGTTGGGCAGCGACGTCCGTCCGACGACCGTCCCGTAGCCGGCGGAGTCCGGATCGACGTCGACGACAAGGACGGCGTCCGGCCCCTGGGAGGACGGATCGAACGCCGCCACATAGGCGAGCCCCTCGGGAGGTGCCGACACGGCGTCGCGCGGAGAGGCATAGAAGGTCGGGTCGGGCTTCCACAAAGCCATAGGGCTCTCCTCAGCGGGGTCCTCTGATCCTCACTCGACGCGTCCGGTTCTCCAACGTCCGCTTAAGGCCACCCCTCCCGGCCCCAGCGGCATCCCGCTCCCGCAACACAACGGCACGTCTCGAACGCAACGGCACGTCCGGGACGCACCGGCGCGTACGTATGGCAACGCCGCTTTGGTGTGGCAACGGCGTACCCATTTGGCAACGGCGTGTCTGCAACGCCACGGAACGTCCATAACACGACGGCCTGTCCGACGCATCGGTACGCCCGCAAGCCAACGGCGCGTCCGCATAGCGGCGGCGTGTCCGCATGGCGACATGGCGGCGGCGTGTCCGCATGGCGCGACGGCGTGTCTGTAGCGCGAGGGCGTGTCCGCATGGCGACGGCGTGTCCGCATGGTCCGACGGCGTGTCTGCAGCGCGAGGGCGTGTCCGCATGGCGACCGCGCGTCCGCGGCGCATCGGCACGTCCGCAAGGCGATGATGGGGCCGCAAGGCGACGATGCGGGCGCATAGCGACGGCGCGTCCGCGGCGCGACGGGTGTCGGCAGGACAACGGTGCGTCCGCAGGACAACGGCAGGTTCGCAATGCGACAGAGCATCGGCATGGCAGCGGCGCGTCCGGGGGCAGTGGACTGCTGGCCGCTCCGCGGCGGCCGCGCCGAGTTGAGGGGCGAGGATCCGCGCGCCGCTCGCCAGGGATCGCGCGCCGCGCTCCAGCGATATGGACGACCTGGGGCGTTGCGGCCAGGCCCGCACGCCGTTGCGTGCGCGTCCCGCACGATGCTCCGGGTGTGTCCGTGTCTCGAGGCGTTGGAAGGGGAGCGGCGGAGGCAACAGGGACGCGAAAGGGCAAACAGGGTCGGCCCGGGGTATCACGGACGCGAAGGCGCACATGGGGCCGGCTCAGGAGATGGTGACCGGGTGCCGGACGACGGCGCCGAACAGGTATCCCAGGGTGTTGTAGGTCGCTGTGCTCGGCTGGGTGTGGCCCGAGTCGTCCGTCGCGCGCGCGAGGAGTTCGTAGCTGCCCGGAGCGGGAGGACGCCAGCGCAGCGACCAGCGCGCCCACGCATCGGAAGGGCCGTGCAGGTGCGCCCGCTGCCAGTGCGCGCCGCCGTCCGTGCTGACTTCGACGCGCCGGACGCGGCCGGTGCCGGACCAGGAACGACCGGTCAGGGTGACCTCGCGGCCGTCGAGCGTGGCGGGGAAGGGCAGCTCGAAAGCGCTCTTCACGTTCATCGTGGTAAGCGGCTCGCTGCCCTCGGGTGGGAAACTCGGCCCGAACATCCGGTAGTAGCGAGTGTTCCAGGGGGACGTGAGCGCGTGGTCGGCCACCTCGATGTCGCCGAGCCATTTGATGGACGCGATGCCGACCCAGTGCGGAACGACCAGCCGCACCGGAAAGCCGTGGTCGGGCGGCAGCGGTGCGCCGTTCATCTCGTACGCGACCAGGACGTCCTTGAGCGCCTTCTCGATGGGTAGCGGACGCCGCACGCGGCCCATGTTCTCGCCGCCGTCCACGAAGTCGGCGTCGAGCCCGCGCGGCAGGACGTCCACGGCGGTGGGGGAGAGGCCGGCCCGACGAAGGACGTCCGCCAGCGGCACGCCCCGCCAGCGTGCGACGCCGACCGCGCCGAGCGTCCATGGCGTTCCGCTCACCTTTTCGTTCTGTTGTGTCGTATAGAACGAACGACCATTGCCCGTACATTCGATCGCGGTCGTGATCGTACGAGCACGCATGGTGAGCAGTTGTGTGTAGCTGAGCTCGAATGCGCGGTCTTCGGTCGGTGAGCCCTGCAGGCCGCTGCCCCACAGTTTGAGCCGCCACGTGCGCGCATCGATCCGGGGCGTCGCGACGTGGTTGCGCACGAAGAACCGGTCGACCGGCGTGATCAGTCCCTGCCCGCGCATGGCCTCCCAGCGCATCTCGGCGTTGGTTCCGCGCGGGATGAACAGCTCGGGCGGCAAGGGCTTGATGATCCCGCTGGCAGGCACGTCCGCAACTGTGCCCGAACGCACCCCGCGAGAGGAAGCACCGACGGCGGACGCCGCTGACGCGGAGGCCGTCCCGCTGGAGGCGATGCCCGCGGCCCCCGCGACGCCGCCCGCGACCGCGCCCGCTGAAAGCCGCAGGACCCCGCGCCGCGAGAGCGGTCGCGCGTCCGCGGTCCGCCGCGTCCGGTCGCGGAGATGCTCGTAGGTCGCCTCGTCGGTGAGATCGGGATCCATGGGATCGATGCTGCTGAGCGAACGCCCATAAGTCAACTTTCCCTACTCAATTAATCTATTTCCTACCTCGGTAGGCTGTGTGGCGTGGCGCACACCACTCCGCCTCCGCCGCGTCCGCCGGACCGGTCCCCGGCGTCGCCCGGCGCGTTCGCCGAGTCGCCCGCCGCGGTGGCCGAGCTGCTCGACCGGCACGCCTACCTGTGCGACGAGGGCCTCGCCACGGCGTGCTACCTCGCGCTGCGGATGGGCCGCCCGCTGTTCCTGGAGGGCGAGGCCGGGGTCGGCAAGACCGAGCTGGCCAAGACGCTCGCGCGCGTCCTCCACGCACCGCTGATCCGGCTCCAGTGCTACGAGGGACTGGACGCGACGCAGGCGCTCTACGACTGGGACTTCCCGCGCCAGATCCTGCACCTGCGCGCCGCCGAAGCCGCCGGCGTCACCGACGCCGCCCGCCTGGAAGGCGAGCTGTACGACCGGCGCTTCCTGCTGGCCAGGCCACTGCTACGCGCGCTGGAGACCACACCGTCCGTCCTGCTCGTGGACGAGGTCGACCGCGCGGACGACGAGTTCGAGGCGTTCCTGCTGGAGGTGCTGAGCGATTTCACGATCTCGGTGCCCGAACTCGGCACGATCCGCGCCGAGACGCCGCCCGTCGTTGTCGTTACGTCCAACCGAACACGAGAAGTGCACGATGCGCTCAAACGACGATGCCTCTATCACTGGCTCGAACATCCGTCGTTCGATCGCGAGGTCGCGATCATCCGCCGCCGCCTCCCGGAAACAACCGACCGCCTGGCCGGCCAGGTCGCCCGCGCCGCCGCCACCCTCCGCTCCGCCGACCTGCTGAAACCCCCGGGCGTCGCGGAGACCATCGACTGGACCGAAGCGCTCGTCGCACTCGGCGTCCGCGACCTGGACCCGGACACCTCCGCCCTCACCCTCGGCGCCGCCCTGAAGTACCGCGAAGACCACCACCGAGGCCTAACCGCCCTATTCAACAGCCAGTGACCCAACTGCCTGCCCCCGATCCCAGCCCTGCCCCCACCCTCACAGCCCGCGAAGAGCAACCCCACCCCGAACCCGCGCCGCCCTGCCAAAGAGCCACCACAGCACGCGGCCAACACCCGACCACCAAACCCCGCCCCACCCCGCACCCATCTGCCCTGGTGCAGAGCAGTCTCACCCGTGCCGGTTCCAGCTCAGGAAACCCCTGCCGCGCCCCGCTCGTCCGCCTTGATGAAGGGCCGTCAATCCGCGCGCCGATGCCAGATCACCGAGCGCCGTCGCGCCCATCGCCCGTCCGGCCTGGTGCGGGGCAGTCAGATCGCGCGCCCGTGGGAGGTATCTCTCTAGGTGTGGAAAGTGATCTTGTTGGGGAGCAAGTGATCAGTGGGCGAAGCGCCCACGTTCTTCGGGGGGAGAACCACACGTCATGTCTGTGATCGATGGTGTCGACGGCACCACCTCGACCACCGTAAGTGATCTTCCGGCTACCGTGTTGGAGGTGGGTGAGTCCGAGCAGGAAACGGTGCGTCGTCCGATCCGGGAGCTGATGGACGATCGGCTGCTGGATGAGTTGCTGGCCAGGTCCCGGGACCAGGACGGCGGGCTGCGGCTGACCGGTGAGGGCTCGATGCTGGGTGATCTGGTCAAGGCCGTCCTGGAGCGGGCGTTGGAGGCCGAGCTGACCGCGCATCTGGGCTATGACCGGCATGTGCAGGGCGCGGGCGCGGTGGCGGGCAACGCCCGGAACGGGAAGATCCGCAAGACGGTGCAGACCGGGGTCGGGCCGGTTCAGGTGGCGGTGCCGCGGGACCGGGCCGGCAGCTTCGAGCCGATGCTGGTGCCCAAACGCGCCGGGCGCGTCTCCGGCGGCCTGGACGACATGGTCATCAGCCTGTACGCGCACGGCATGACGGTCCGTGACATCGTCCACCACCTCGACCAGGTGTATGGGACCCGGCTCAGTCCCGAGACCGTCTCCCGGATCACCGAGCAGGTGATGGAGGAGGTCAAGTCCTGGCAGCGCCGCCCGCTCGACCCCGTCTATGCCGTGGTGTTCCTGGACGCGATCGTGGTGAAAGTCCGCGACAACCACGTCGTGCACAACAAGCCGGCGTACCTGGCAGTCGGGATCGACACCGACGGCGACAAGCACGTGCTGGGCATCTGGGTGCCCAAGGCCGCCGACGGCCCGGTCGGAGAAGGCGCCGGGTTCTGGCGCGGTGTCGTCACCGACCTGCGCAACCGTGGAGTCACCGACATCCTGATCGCCTGCTGCGACGGGCTGGGCGGGTTCGAGGACGCCATCACCGCGGCCTTCCCCCACGCCACCGTCCAGACCTGCGTGGTCCACCTGATCCGCAACGCACTGCGGCCGGTCCCACGCAAGGACCGCGCCGCGGTCGCGGCCGAACTGAAGAAGGTCTACACCGCCGTCGACGCCGACGCCGCGTTCGACGCCCTGGCCACCCTGGCCACCAGCGAGCTGGGAAAACGCTACCCGCAGGCGGTGAAAGTGTGGGAGACGGCCTGGGAACAGGTCACCCCGTTCCTGGCCTTCACACCCGCAGTCCGCCGATTGCTCTACACCACCAACAGCATCGAGTCACTGAACTACCAACTCCGCAAGGTCACCAAGGCCCGCGGCCACTTCCCGACCGACGACGCAGTCGTCAAACTGCTGTGGCTGGCCATCGTCAACATCGAGGACAAACGCGCCCGCGAACGCGCCGCCAAACGAGCCAACGGCGACAAGCATCCCTTCCAACCCGCCCGACTCGTCGAGGGCACCAAAACCTACGGCTGGCCCGAAGCACTCAACGAACTCGCCCAGGCCTACCCGGGCCGCATCCGGTAAACACAACCAGACCCACCACAAGATCATCTTTACACACCTCGAGTTACAAGCTCCTGCGTGCGCTCTGCGCGCAGCGGGCGCTCTGCGCGCAGCGGGGGGACTGTCAATTTTTCGGTGTAAGTCGATCTTGGATGGGTTAGTTGTTCCTGGTCAGGCGGCCGTCGAAGTGGATGTCGAAGGCGTTGAGGGCCGGCTTCCAGCGGCGGACCCAGGCGCCACGGCCTTTGCCGGTGGGGTCCAGTCCCATGAGCGCCATGTAGAGGCATTTCATCGCGGCCTGCTCGGTCGGGAAGTGGCCGCGGGCGCTCACGGCCCGGCGGAGCCGGGCGTTGATGGACTCGATCGCGTTCGTGGTGGCGATGACCTTGCGGATCTCGACGTCGAAGGCCAGGAATGGCACGAACTCGGCCCAGGCGTTGGTCCACAACCTGACGATCGCGGGATACTTGCGCTCCCACTTCTCGGAGAACTCGGCGAACCGGTCGAACGCCGCGGCCTCGGTCGGGGCGGTGTAGACGGGCTTGAGATCCTTGGCGAGTTTCGACCAGTCCTGCCTGCCGGCATAGGCGAAGCTGTTGCGCAGCAGATGAACCACGCAGGTCTGCACCACGGTCTGCGGCCAGACCGCAGCAACCGAGTCAGGCAGCCCCTTCAGCCCATCACAGACCAGCATCAGGACGTCCTTGACACCGCGGTTCTTCAACTCGGTGAGGACACGCAGCCAGTACTTGGCGCCCTCACCGTCACCGTGCTCACCGGCCCACAGCCCGAGGAAGTCGCGCTGCCCGTCGACCGTGACGCCCAGGGCGAGGTAGATGGGGCGGTTGGCGACCTGGCCGTCCCGGATCTTCACCCGCAACGCGTCGATGAACACCACCGGATACACCTCGTCCAGCGGACGCGACTGCCACTCGGCCATGCCCTCCAGCACCCGGTCGGTGATCGCCGAGATGGTGTCCTTCGACACCGACGCGCCATACACCTCGGCCAGATGCGCCGAGATCTCACCCGTCGTGAGCCCCTTCGCGCTGAGCGACAACACCATGCCGTCGATCCCGTCCAACCGCCGCTGCCGCTTCCGCACGATCTGCGGCTCGAACGAGGCGTCCCGGTCCCGCGGCACCTCGATCTGGACCGGACCCGCCTCGGTCAGCACCGTCTTGGACCGCTTCCCGTTCCGGGAGTTCCCACTGCCGCGACCAGCGGCATCGTTTTTGGCATAGCCCAGATGAGCGTCCAGCTCGCCCTCAAGCGAAGACTCCAGCACCAGCTTGGTCAGCTGCTGCAGCAACCCACCCTCACCCGACACCGGCAGACCCTGCGCCTGCAACTGCGCCACCAGATCAGCAACCTGCCCAGCCACAGCCGAAGGCACCTCACCAGCGGACTCACCGCCATCAACCGGCTTGCTCACGTTCGTCACAGGTGTCTCCTACACCTCAGGAGTTACACCGAAATTTCTACAGTCCCCCCAATAGCCGTCCAGTCCGGTGGGGAGGCGTCGCGCGACGGTGTCAGGGCACAAGGCGCTGTCGTGGTTAGTGCTCGTCCAGTCGCGTGTAGAGCCTCCACACTGCGCGCCGATGTCCGGGGGCAGGCAGCGCCACTGTGGCCAGTGCAGGTCCGGTGGGGTGGAGAGGTGCTTCGCCGGGCGGCAGTGTCAGGGGCGAAGCGTCACCGCCCGTGTGACGAAGGAGCGGTCTATCGCGCTTCGTGCTGGTGCGGGACGGTGAAGGGGCGGCCTGTTCCGTGCTTGTGCGGGCTCACAGAGGGGTGTTGCGCTTCGCTCTCGTCGGGGGCGAAGGGGGCGAAGGGGGCGCAGTCCGCCGAATTGTTCTGGGTGAAGAGGCGGCGCGCGCAGCCTACGGGCTTGGGACTGCGAGGTTCTATGCAAGGCGGGGCCGTGCGAGGCCGGGAGGTTCCGTGGTTGCTGTGCTTGTGTGGAAGGCGGGAGACGTCTTGGGGCGTCGTCCGAGCGGGCTTCGAGAGGCGGAGTCGGAGTGGTCATGGCGGGCTTGTGAGGTTTGCTCTGGTTTGCGGTTGGGCGGGGTTGTGAAGAGTTGAATGCGTTGCGTTCGTGTGGGGTGGGAGGGACGTTGCGGGGCTTAGGAGGGACTAGGCGTGCCGGTGCGGGATGTGGTCGAGACGGTTGTCGGATTTGCTCGGACGTTGCGGGCTGCCGGCGGACGGGCCGATCCTGAGCGTGTTCAGGTGATGCTTTCTGCGCTCGGCCATCTCGATGTGCTTGAACCGCGTGACGTGTACTGGGCCGGACGCCTCACGCTCTGCGCCGATCCTGAAGACCTGCCGCGCTATGACCGCTGTTTCGCCGCCTATTTCTCCGGACGGACGGCAAGTGCAGGCCCGCGCCGACCGCAGCCGCCTGTTGTTCGTACGGTGCGTGTTCTCCCTCCTGTGCCCGATCCGCCGCCCGCTGACGGCGATGATTCAGCCCGTGAACTGGACGTCGCCAGTGCGAGCGGAATCGAAGTGCTGCGGCATCGGGACGTCTCGGGGCTGACGGCGGATGAGCGTGCCGAGGTAAACCGGTTGATCGCCGTCCTGGGCGCGGTGACTGAGCCTCGGCGGTCGCGTCGCTTCACTTCCGCCTCGTCCGGACGGCTTGATCCGGCGCGGACGGTCCGCGAAGCGCTTCGGCGTGGTGGTGAACCCGTCGTCCTGCGTCACCGCAAGCATCGCTCGCGGCCGCGCCGTCTCGTCCTGCTGGTGGACGTCTCGGGCTCGATGTCCCCTTACGCCGATGCTCTTCTGCGCTTCGCTCATGCTGCTCTGCGTGCCTCCATGAGCACGGCCTCGGCGGGCGGCGCCGAACAGTCACCTCGTGCGCGTCCGGCCATCGAGCGCTCAAACGAACAACCGAGCCCGAATGGCGGTGCTGGGTTCGCTTCTGAGCGAATCGACGGTCGGCTGTTCGAAGGGTGGTTGTCTGACCGGTCGCGCGGCGATGATTCTGGTGTGCGCGATCGCAGCGGGCAGGGCCGGGGTGGACGTTCGAACGATCAAATGCGAGAGAGCGGAACGGATGCCCCCCAGATGCCATCCCGTGATCAGCGGCCGGTTCGGGGGCTCGATCAGGGGGCGGTGCAAGGGCGCGCTCAGTCGGCGGTTCGGGGAGCCGGTGAGGGGGCGCCTCGCAGGGACGCTCAGCGGGAGGTTCGGGGAGGCGGTGAGGGAGTGCTTCGCAGGGATGCTCAGCGGGAGGTCCGGGGAGGCGGTGAGGGAGTGCTTCGCAGGGACGATCAGTTGGGGGTTCGGGGAGGCGGTGAGGGGGCGCCTCGCAGGGACGCTCAGCGGGAGGTCCGGGGAGGCGGTGAGGGAGTGCTTCGCAGGGACGATCAGTGGGGGGTTCGGGGAGGCGGTCAGGAGGTGCCTCGCAGGGACGATCTGCGGGCGGTTCCAAAGGGTGATCAGGGGGTGGGGCGAGGGGGACGGCGGGCCGGGGCTCGCGCTATGGGGGCGTCCGGGAGAGTGGTTGAGGTGTTCAGTGTGGGGACTCGGCTCACCCGGCTGACCCGGGAGTTGCGGAGCCGCGATCCGGATGCGGCGATGCGGGCCGCGGCCCAGGCGATTCCGGACTGGAGCGGCGGGACGCGGTTGGGTGAGGAGCTCAAGGAGTTCCTCGACCGGTTCGGCCAGCGGGGCCTGGCGCGGGGCGCGGTCGTCGTCATCGCCTCGGACGGCTGGGAGCGTGGCGACACGGCCCTGCTCGGCGAGCAGATGGCCCGGCTCGCACGCCTCGCACATCGGGTCATCTGGGCGAATCCGCACAAGGCGCGGCCTGGGTACGAACCACTCACCGGCGGGATGGCCGCCGCGCTGCCGCACGTTTCCGCGTTCACCTCCGGGCACAGCCTCGCCGCCCTGGAGGAGCTCGCACGACTGATCGGAGATCCGGGCCATGCGTGACGTGCTCGATGACATCGCCTCCTGGTACGCGTCCGGGCGGACGTTCGGCCTGGCCACGGTGGTCGGGACGTTCCGCAGCGCGCCGCGTCCGCCGGGCGCGGCGATGGCGGTGTCGGCGGACGGCGAGGCGGCGGGCAGCGTGTCCGGCGGATGCGTCGAGGGCGCGGTGTACGAGCTGGCGCGGGAGGTCGTCGCGTCCGGGCGGCCGGTCGTCCAGCGGTACGGGGTGAGCGATGACGACGCGTTCGCGGTCGGTCTGACCTGCGGCGGCATCCTGGACGTGCTGGTCGAGCCGGTCGACGCCGCGACCTTCCCCGAGTTCGAGGCCGTGGCGGACGCGATCCGGGCGCGCCGCCCCGTCGCGCTCGCGACGGTCGTGGCCGGGCCGGGGCGGATCGGCGCGCGCCGGGTGATCTGGCCGGACGGCGCGTCCGGAACCCTCGCGCCGGACGAACCGTATGCCGCGCGCCTCGACGCCGCCGTGGACGACGACGCCCGCGGCATGCTCGCCCAGGGAATCACCGGTCAGCGCCACTACGGCCCGCAGGGCGAGCGGCGCCTGGACGATCTGACCGTGTTCGTTCACAGTTTCGCTCCGCCACCGCGACTGCTCGTGTTCGGTGCGATCGATTTCGCCGCCGCGGTCGCCCGGATCGGCAAGTTCCTCGGCTACCACGTGACGGTGTGCGATGCGCGTCCGGTGTTCGCAACGTCCAAACGCTTCCCGGACGCGGACGAGGTCGTGGTCAAGTGGCCGCACAAGTTCCTTGACGAGGTCGAAGTGGACGAACGAACAGCCATTTGCGTCCTCACTCACGACCCGAAGTTCGACGTCCCGCTCCTGGAGATCGCATTGCGCACCCGCGCGGGGTACGTCGGCGCGATGGGTTCGCGCCGCACGCACGAGGACCGCCTCGCGCGCCTGCGCGAAGCTGGCCTCACGGATGGGGAACTGTCACGGCTGCGGTCGCCGATCGGCCTGGACCTCGGCGCGCGCACGCCTGAAGAGACCGCGGTGTCCATCGCGGCGGAACTCGTCCAGCTGCGTTGGGGCGGTTCGGGCCGTCCGCTGTCGGACACCGGCGGCCGTATCCACGGCGAGACGTGATTCAGCGGCTACCCTGCCGGGATGACCCTGCACGGAGCGCAACCACCCGCCGGGCTGCTGCTCGCCGCCGGTGGCGGCAGCCGGCTCGGCCGGCCGAAGGCACTGCTCGAACTGGACGGCGAACGCCTCGTGGACCGCGGCGTCCACACCCTGCGCGACGGCGGCTGCGCGCCCGTCGTGGTCGTCGCCGGAGCCGTCACCGTCGAGGTGATCGGCGCCGTCGTCGTGCCGAACCCCGACTGGGCCACCGGCATGGGCTCGTCCCTGCGCGCCGGCCTCGCCGCGCTCCCGCCCGAGTCCCCGGCCGCGGTCATCGCCCTCGTGGACCAGCCGCGCATCACCGCCACGGCCGTGTCCCGCCTGCTCACCGCCTGGGAGAACGGCGCCCGCGTCGCCATCGCCACCTACGGCGGCCAACCGCGGAACCCCGTCCTCATCGCACGCGAGTACTTCGCCGCCGTCGCCGCGTCCGCCATCGGCGACACCGGCGCCCGCCCGTTCCTCCGCGCCAACCCCGACCTCATCACGCCCGTGCCCTGCGACGACGTGGCGTCCCCGGACGACATAGACACCCCAGCCGACCTAGCCGCCTACCAACCCTAACCACCGTCCGCACGCGGTCCGTCCGCACGCGGTCCGTCTGCACGTGGTTCGTCTGCACGTGGTTCGTCTGCACGTGGTCCGTCCGCAGGCGGTCCGTCCGCAGGCGGTCCGTCTACAGGCGGGCCGTCCACGCGGGCCGTTTGTCCAGTGCCGTCCGCCGGGGGCCGTTCACCTGCAGGCCGTTCACCTGCAGGCCGTTCGCCCGAGTGCTGTTCACTCGCAGGCCGCCCGCCCGGAGGGCATTCGACCGCGGGCCGTTCACCCCCGGGACCGTTCACCCCGAGGCCGTCCGCCCGCGGACCGTCCGCCCGTCGGCCGTTCGCCCGCGCGCTGTCCGCCCGCCCGTCCGCCCGCAGGCCGTTCGCCCGGGGGCCGCCGTCCGCCCTGGGGGCGTTCACCCGCGGATCGCGGGGGTGTTGGTCGCGTGCCCGGGGTGGCGATGTTCGGACTGTGCGCGGCTCGCTGGGCGTGGAGGCGTGTTTGAGGGGGGGGCCGAGTGCTGGGGGACGGGTTAGAGGGTTTGTTGGGGGAGGGCGGTTGGGGGGAGGGCGCCGCAGTCGACGGCTCGTTGGAGACGGGCGGTGAGGGTTTTGATGGTGGCGGGCTCGTCCAGGACGCCGCCGTCGTTCGGGGCGGCTTGGTCCTGCCAGGCGCGGACTCGGGCCAGGGCCTCGTCGGCGCCGGCCAGGTGGAAGGCGTAGACGGCGGCGTAGCGGCTGGGGAGGTGCGAGGGGTGGAGGTCCCAGCCCTGGTAGAAGCCGTTCGCGAGGGAGTGGCGGACGTGGGCGGCGTGGGTCGTCCAGGTGCGGTGGACCTCGTCGGCGGAGTCGCCGCGGGGGACGAGGTTGGTCGAGCCGTCCGAGAGGCGGATGCCGGTGCCGGCGAGGGTGACCTGCATGATGTTGCGGGCGAAGTCGCAGGCGGGGTGGTCGAGGCGCTGCTGCTCGGGAGGCAGGCCGCAGGCGGCGGTGTAGTCGAAGACGCCGAAGTGGGCGGCGGTGAGGCGGCCACGTCCGGCGGAGGCGATGCCGCGCAGGCCGACGCGGCCCTGCTCGTCGACGATCGCCTCGGTGGTCTCGATCTGGACCTCGAAGCGGAGGATCCCGGCGGGCAGGCCGAGGGCGCCTTCGAGGCGCTCCAGGTAGTCCACGAAGATCGCGACGTGGTCGGCCATCACGACCTTGGGGAAGGTGATCGTGAACCCGCCGGGCAGGCGGCCGAGGCGGTCGCGGAGCGCGGTGAGGAAGGCGTCCAGGGTGCGCATCGAACGCTCATGGCCGCCGTCGGCGAACGACTTGACGCGCAGACCCCAGTAGTGCGGCAGGGTGCGCGACTGGTAGGCGGCGGCGACGGCCTCGACGACCTGGCCGACGTGGCCGTCCTCCTCGGCGTCGGGGCGGACGCCGTAGCCGTCCTCGAAGTCGATCCGGACGTCCTCGACCGGCTCGCTCGCGAGCTTGGCGGCGACGCGCTCGTGCACGGTCCCGGCGAGGGCCGGGTCGAGGCCGAACACGCTCCCGAACGTGCCCGCGCCGGGCGCGTGCGCGTTGAGCAGGCGCAACGCCTCCGCGCCGAACTCCGCGGCGGTGCCGGCGGTGAAGCGGTCCGCCGGGACGTAGACGGTGTGCACCGGCTGCCGTCCCTCGGCCGGGCCGGGGAAGGTCTCGTCGTGCGACGCCCGGACGGCGTCGACGCGGGCGGACAGGTCGTCGATCGAGGGGACGCTGAGGTTCACGACGCCATGATCCCCCATGAACCGCCCGTGCGGGCACCCGGTGCGAGTTCGATCAGGTCCGTTCCGGTGACGAAAGCGTTCGGTGGGGCGGTCATCGGCTCGACGGCGAGGCCGAGGCGGCGGTTCCCGGCCGGGATGGTGTGGGCCGTGTAGACCTCGATCCAGGGGTGCGCCTCGTCCGCCCAGAGCTCGACCGTGCGTCCGCCTCCGGACAGGCGCGCCCATGCTCGTCCGTGTTCGTCCCGGGCGAGGCCGGTGTACGCGTTGTCGATCTCGCGCGCCCCGAGGACGCGTCCGCCGCGCAGGTCACGGTCGGTGCCGTCCACCGGGACGGGGGCTCCGGGCGGGATCATTCGATCATCGGTGGGCAGGAAACGTTCAGCATCGAGCACGGCTGTGCATTCGTCGATCGGAACGCCCACCGTGAGGTACGGATGAGCACCGTGCGCATACGGCGCAGGACGCGTGCCGGTGTTCTCCGCGCTGAGGTGGACGGTCAGACCGTCCTCGGCGTGCAGGACGTACTCGACGGTGAAGGCCAGCCGGAACGGGTACCCCTGCGCGCCGAGCAGGTCGAGGGCGAGCGTGACGCGGTCGTCCGCCTGCTGAACGGCCCTCCACGGCGCCCAGCGGGCCAGTCCGTGGATCGCGTTCTCGAACTTCGGCTCGGACAACGCGAGCTGGTACGACTCGCCGCCGAACGTGTACCGACCGCGGTCGACCCGGTTCGGCCACGGGACGAGCAACTGGCCGAAGGCGGCCGGAGCGAGCTTGTCCGCGTCATGCGTCAACACCACGTCGAGTCCGTCGTGCGTGAGACTGCGCAGCCCCGCCCCCGACTCGGTCACCACGGCCCGATACGGCCCCGCAGCCAGAACATGCTGATCTCCAGTGATCGGACGCTGCTCACTCATGCCGCGCAGGCTATCCCGCCCACCACCACGCCTTCCCCAATGCCCCACCCACCCACGCACCAGCCACGCCTCCCACCCCACAACCCCGCCCGTGCCCCGTAACGCACCCCCTCTTCGCAGCCCCCCGGCCCCCAAGCCCCACCCGCAGCCCGTCGCCCCACCCGGAGCCCGTCGCCGCACTCGGAGCCCGTCGCCGCACCCGGAGCCCGGCCCGCCCGAAGCCCGCCGGCCCCGCGCGCTGGCCCCGCCCGTAGCCCGCTGCCGCACCCGTAGCCCGCCGACCGCAGTGCCCGACCCGCAAGTCGTTGCCCTCGCGGCCGTCTGCTCGCGCGCTCGTGATGTCCACACCGCGACCTGCGGCCGGTCCGCCGGAGCCCGGCGCCCCACCCGGGGCCCGGCCCGCCCGAAGCCGGCCGGCCCCGCGCGCTGGCCCCGCCCGTAGCCCGCTGCCGCACCCGTAGCCCGCCGACCGCAGTGCCCGACCCGCAAGTCGTTGCCCTCGCGGCCGTCTGCTCGCGCGCTCGTGATGTCCACACCGCGACCTGCGGCCGGTCCGCCGGAGCCCGTCGCCCCACCCGGAGCCCGCCCCACCCGAAGCCCGCTGGCCCCGCCCGTAGCCAGCCGACCGCAGTGCCCGACCTGCAAGTCGTCGCGCTCGCGGCTGTCTGCTCGCGCGCTCGTGATGTCCACACGCGACCTGCGGCCGGTCTGCTCGCGGGTCGGTCATGTCCGCGCTCTGGGCCGGAAGCCTGTCCGCAGGTCATCAATGCCGACCCAGCAGATCTCCTGGCGTCGTCGTCTGGCGGGTGGTCGTTCGGTCATTGAGGTTCGGTTGATCGGGGTTGTTCCCGCCTGAGCGTTCTTGGTCGGGTGAGCGGCAGTTGAGCGTTCTTGGTCGAGTGGGCGGGGGTGAGCGTTCTTGGGCGGGGTGAGTGGTGGTGGTCGAGGGTGGTTGGTTGAGCGGGTTTCGATCGCGGGGGATCGAGGGTGAGCGTTAGACGTTCACTGTTTGCGGTCTTGGGGTGGGGGAGTGGCGGGCGGCCAGGGAGAGGGCGGCTCGGCAGCCGGCCAGGACGCCCCAGGCGAGGTCGGCGCCCGACGTGTGGCCGACGGTGAGGAGGCGGCGGACGGCGGGGCCGGGGGGTTCGTGGCCGGCGATGCCGCGCAGCACGGCCGCGACCTCGCCGCCGGCCTGGCCCTTCGCGGCGCAGTGCAGGAGGGTCGCGGCGAGCGCGGTCGTGCGGGTGTCCGCGTCCTCGGTGACGGCGGCGCCGAGCCAGTCGGCGAGCCAGACCGCCGGGCCGCCGCCGCGCACGGCGCGTCCGAGCAGGCGGGCCGCGACCAGCAGACCGGCGAGGACGTCGTCGCCGCTCGGAGTGAGGCCGGGGCCCAGCCCGACGATGCGTTCGGCCGCCTCGACCGCGCCCGCGAGGTCGCCGTCGGCGCAGGCCTCGGCGAGCTGCGTGGGGCCGCGGTGCCCGGCGAGTCCGCCGACGGCGGCGGGTCCGGCGTCGCGGAGCGCGACTTCGAGGCCGCGGATCCCGTGGGCTAGGGACGCGGGGGACAAAGCGGCCAGAACCGGCGTCGGATCCCACCAGCGGCGGGCCTTGACGCGCAGCCCGCACGTCTCGACGCAGCCCTCGCCGATCCACGCCTCGGCGCCCTCGCGGACGCGGGCGAACGGCCGGTCCCGCGCCGGGACGACTAGGACGACCGCGTTCGGAAGCCGGACCGCGCCCTCCGCGACGATGGCCAGCACCCGGGGCTCGGGGACGCCTCTGACCTCGATGTACACCGCCGCCGGGAACACCGCGATCACGCGCGCCGGACGGAGCGGGGCGTCCAGCAGCCGGCGCAGCGGGAGCGCCGCGGCCCCGGCCGGAGCCGGACCCTGCCTGGCCGTCGGCTGCAGCGCTTCGCGGACCGGCACGCCCACCCAGCCTCCCGGGAACTCGTCCCCGGCCCGCGACGCTGCGGGCCGAGCCTCCCGGCGACCGTAGACCGCCCCACGCGAGGGGCGTATGGGAAAAGCTGCCAAGACTGCTTGTCATGGTTCGTCTTTGTTGTCAGGGTTGATCGCGAAACGGTAGCGATCGCGCCTCATCCGGCGATCGACGCACCTAAGGCGAGGTGACCCCTGGCATGAGTGACATCCGCGTTGAGGCGGGCCCACCGGCCCGCCGTTTCGCGAGCACCGGCACCCTCACCCGGGGCCTGCCGGTCGGCGAGGTCCTCGAAGTCTCCGCTCTGCGCGGCGCGCGGCTCATCGCCGGACGCGCCGGACTCGGCCGTGTCGTCCAGCGGCTGAACGTGATGGAAGTCCCCGACATCCTGCCGTGGGTCAAGCCGAACGAGCTGCTGCTGACCACCGGCTACCCGCTGCGCGGAACCCCGCGCGGCCTCCTGGACCTGGTCGGCGACCTGGACGAGCGCGGTGTCGCGGCGCTCGCCATCAAGCCCGGCCGGTACCTGGCCGAACCGCCGCAGGAGATGCTCGAACAGGCCGACCGGCGCGGCTTCCCGCTGATCCTGCTGCCCGCTGACGTCGGGTTCGACGACGTCCTGAACCAGGTCCTCACCGACATCCTGAACCGGCAGGCGGCCGTCCTCGCCCGCACCGAGGAGGTGCACCGCGCGCTCGTGCAGACCGTCCTGTGCGGGGGCGGGCTCCGCGAGGTCGTGGACGAGGTCGCCGCGCACCTGGACGCGGCCGTCGCGGTGCTGGACGGCGAGCGCCGGATCCTGGCCGCGTCCGGGACGGAAGAGCAGGTCAGAGCCGTCCGCGCGATCGCGCACCGCGGGGACGCCGCGCCCGGCGCCGAGGGTGACCACCTGGTCGTCCCAGTGGTCGCGGGCGGCTTCGACCACGGCCGCCTGGTCGCGTTCCGGCCGGACGGCACGCTCGGCGAGGGCGCCCTCGGCATCCTCGAACGCGCCGCCACCGTCGCCGCGCTGGTGGTGACCAAGCAGCAGGCCGTCGCCGCCGTGGAGAGCAAGTACCGCGCCGACTTCCTGCGCGACATCCTCGCCGGACGCGCCGGGGACGACGACCGCGTCATCGCGCACTGCTCCGGTTTCGGCTGGGACCTCGACCGTCCGGTCCTGGTCATCGTGGCCGAACTGGACGGCCGTCCGCGTCCGGAGCCGGAACCGGTGGCGCAGGCTCGTCCGGTCCGTTCCGCTGGGGGCGACCCTCGTGCACGCGCGCGACCGGCGAAGGGCGCCGACGCGCATCCGGAGGTCGTGTCCGCAGTGACAGCCCGCCCGGGAACGTCCTCCCGGAAGCCCGAAACGGGACGCGCCGACTCCGAGGCCGTCCAGCCCCTCGGCGTGGAGGCGCAAGCCGAACCCGACCTGACCCTGTCGTCGGGCGACGCCTCCGCCGCGGTCTACACCTCGGACAACGGCACCCGCGTCGCCGTCGAACTGGGCACCCGAACCGCCCTCGACCCCCTCGACCCATCCCGAAACGGTCCGAGCGATGGATCTTCGCTTGGCCCGAACGACGAGTCCCGGCACGGCCCGAGCGAGGCTTCTTCGCGCGGTGCGGACGGCGCGTCCGGGCGCGGCCCGAGCGGTGCTTCTTCGCGTGGACCAAACGATGCGTCACGGCGGGACTCGGACGACGCGGCTTTGGGGGACGCGGCAGGGCGTGGCTCGCGTGGCGAGGCTGGGCTGGACGACGGGGAGGGGAGTGTTTCGCGCGGTTTGGCCGGACGTGGGGTGCCTGCCCCCGATCTTGCCGATGCAGCCGGACGGGACGTCCTCGACCTAGCCGACGGAACAGGGCATAACGCTCACGGACGCGGCGCAAACGCCGTGGGCCGCGACACATCCGACGCCGGCCCCTCCGCCGGAGACCGGTCCGGAGCCGCGGGGCGAACCGGTGGATCCGGTCACGGCGAGCCAAGCCAACGCGGGCAACGCGGCGCGGGCCCCGGCACGAGCAGGCACGACGACGCGGGCCTCTCCGGGCGTGCAGCGAGCAGTGCGCGGCCCGCTGACCTGGGCGGACGTGGCCTCGAAGAGGCAGGCGCCAGCGGCGCCGGACGTTCGGCCGAGGGCGTCGGCTCTCGGCGCGGCGCGGACGACCCCGCCGCCTCCGGGCGCGGCGCGCCTGATGCCGGCGGGGCCGGTCGTCCGGCTGAGGCCGGCGGACGACGCGCCGCAGGCGACCGTGCCGAAAGCAATCGAACGGACGCCGCAAACCCGAGCCGTGGCGCCACTGACCTGGGCGGACGTTCGGCGACCGCCCGTCCGGCCGCCGGGGCGCGTGCTGCGGCAGGACGTCCCGGAGCCGGCCCACGCGGCGGCGGACGCGGGGCCGAGGAGCGGGCGGCGCAGGAGCGGCTCGCGGCGGCGTGGGCGGCGGCCGTGCGGCGGCACGACCGGGGCGCGGCCGTGGCGAGCTTCGCGCACGAGGTCGTGGCCGTGGTCGGCGCGGACGGCGACGATCCGGACATGGACGGTGGACCGGTCCACACCCTGGTCAAGGAGGCCGCCGCGCTGTTCGCCGAGCACTCGTCCGTCCGCCGGACGTTCTCGACCGGCATCAGCCGCACCGTGGTGTCCCCGGCCCGGCTGCCGGAGGCGTACGAGCAGGCGCTGAAGTCCGTCCGCGTCGGGCGGCAGCTGCACGGCGACGGCGCCCGGGCGCACTTCGACCAGCTCGGGGTGTACCGGCTGCTCAGCCTCGTCCCGGATCCGGAGGAGCTGCACGCGTTCGTCCGCGAGACGCTCGGCGACCTGGCCGCCGACGACGAGCCCGAGCTCGTGGACCTGCGCCGGACGCTGCAGGTGCTCCTGGAGACCAACCTCAACGTCGCCGAGACCGCTCGGCGGCTGCACTTCCACTACAACACGCTGCGTTACCGCATCGGGAAGCTGGAGCGCCTGCTGGGACCCTTCACCGAGGACGCGCACCTGCGCCTGAACCTGACGCTGGCCCTGCACGTCCTGCGAATGCGCGGAATCTAGCCTTTCGCGCCCTGCGCATACGCGCAAACGGACCCGTCCGGCTTTCGTATGTGCGGAATCCGATCGCCGTGTGCGGAATCCGATCCTCGCGCGCGGGCAGCGGTCGCTGCGCCACCCCCGGTGGTGCGTGGCCGCGCCCGCTGCGGCATCCTCGTTCACGTAGCGTTAGCGTTGACGAGGAGTTCCGGATGGGGTTCGGCTGGAAGGTGCACGGCGACGGGAAGACGCCGCCGCCGGGGGAGGTCGTCCGCCCGGACGAGCGGCTGTCCTGGCCGCGCACCGCGGGCATCGGGGCCCAGCACGTGGTGGCGATGTTCGGCGCCACGTTCGTGTTCCCGGTGCTCATGGGGCTGGACCCCAACCTGGCGATCATGATGTCCGGCGTCGCCACCATCCTGTTCCTGCTGATCACGAGTGGGAGGGTGCCGTCCTACCTCGGGTCGAGCGCGTCGTTCGTCGGGGTCGCGGCCGCGATCCGCGCGGCGGGCGGCGACTCCGGGACGGTCACCGGCGCGATCCTGTGGGTCGGCGTGGCGCTGCTCGCGGTCGGGCTCGTGATCCACTTCCTCGGCGCGAACGTCCTGCACGCCGTCCTGCCGCCGGTGGTGACCGGCGCGGTCGTCGTGCTGATCGGGTTCAACCTCGCGCCGGTCGTCGCGAACGTCTACTGGCCGCAGGACCAGTGGGTCGCCATCGCGACGATGGCGTTCGCCGTGCTCGGCGCCGTTCTGCTGCGCGGGTTCTGGGCGCGGATCAACGTGCTGCTCGCGCTGGTCTTCGGCTTCGCGCTGTCCTGGGTGCTGGACCGGACGGCGGGCAAGGTCACGTCCGTCCAGGGCGGCAAGAACCTGCTGGACGCGGCGGGCCACCCGTGCCCGAAGGAGGGTCCGTACTGCATCGCGACCGCCTTCCCGCACCACCGCGTGGACCTGTCGGCGGTGAGGACGGCCGACTGGCTCGGCCTGCCGCACCTGCACGGGCCGAACTTCAAGATGTCGGCGATCCTGCTGGCCCTGCCCGTCGTGATCGCGCTCATCGCCGAGAACACCGGGCACGTGAAGGCCGTCGCCGCCATGACCGGGGACGACCTGGACCCCTACCTCGGCCGCGCCCTCGCCGCCGACGGCCTCACCACCACCCTCGCGACCGCGGTCGGCGGCGCGCCCACCACCACCTACTCCGAGAACATCGGCGTCATGGCCGCCACCCGGATCTACTCGACGGCCGCCTACTGGGTCGCCGCCATCGTGGCCATCGCGGTCGGGTTCATCCCCAAGTTCGGCGCGCTGGTCGCGGCGATCCCGGGCGGTGTCCTCGGCGGCATCACGGTCGTCCTCTACGGCATGATCGGCCTGCTCGGCGCCAAGATCTGGGTCGAGAACCGGGTGGACTTCGCCGACCCGGTCAACCTCGTCCCGGTCGCCGCCGGCCTCATCCTCGCCATCGGCAACGTCACCCTGAAGATCACCGACGACTTCCCGCTGCAGGGCATCGCCCTCGGCACGGTCGTCCTGCTGCTCGGCTACCACCTGCTGAACGCCGTGGTGAAGCGCCGGGAGCCGTCCGACATGGGCGCCGGCCTGATCGCCCCGATGGAGACCGAAATAGGCGGCGACGTCCGCCGCACCACCGACTAACCTCGCGCGGGGCCGCCCCCGGACCGCCGTCGAAGGGTGCTCCGGGGCTCACGTTGGCTGGACGGCTCCGGCTGGACGCGTTTGAACGCTGCCTTGGACGAGCCGAGCGGGCCTGTTCGCGGGGAGTTCGTGCGAACAGGTCTGGGGACGTCAGCTCGGGAGCGGCCCGAAAGGCGTCCGAACGAAAACGCCTTGAAGAACGTCCCAGCGGTGCCGTCTGAGGAGCGTTCGGGTGGCGCCGTCCGAGGAACGTCCAGGCGTGGTTGTTCGAGGCGTGCTCGGATGTGAGCGTTCGAACGGGACCGGACACGGTTGTTCGGGGTAAGTGCTGGCGGGGTTGTCTCGGAGAGCGGGGGACCTCAACCCCGCCAGCGTGTGAACCTTAGTGCGACGTCCCCTGCCCTCTCAGCGCAACAGGGAATCGTCCCGATAACCGGGGTTAGGGGCGCGACCTGGGGTTTCGGCAGCCAGAACACAAGAGGTCGAGGGGTGGCAGCGCCAACGAGCTTGTACGCGACCGCCCACGCACTCGGGCCGAACCGTCCCCTGGGCTAGGGACGTCGCGTCCTCGCCTTGGAGCGAAGCGCGCTCTCTACCTTGAAGAGGACGCCCTTTGCCTCGGGCACCGATACACATTCGGCTTGGGACGCGCCGCGCTTGTCGCGGGTCGGCCGTCCGCCCGACACGCTTGTCACGGGTCGGCCGTCCGCCCGCGGAACCGGCGTCCGTCAGCTCGCGAGTCGCAGACATGAGCCAGCGGAACCGACGTCCGGGAGCCGCGCGCCAAGCGGCTCAGGAACCTGCACGACAGGCGGACGTGAGCTCGGACGATCGGCATGAAGCCCAGCCGGGCCGGCTTGGGTTCGCGGGCCCGCCAAACGTGACCTAGGGACGGTCGGACGGATTTCACGGGCCGGCGTGTGCCTACAGGCCGACGCAGTGCGTTCGCACACCGAAGGGCCAGAGGAGTGCTCAAGGGTCGGCTCTTGAACCCTCAGGTCAGGCGGACGTGTGCTCGGGGCAGGCACCGCCTACTCGCCGGACGTGCGGACGCGAGCATTGGCCGGAGCCGTGAGCTTGTGGTCCCGGACGAGGTTGATATGCGCTCGTGGGCCGACGACCTGAGCCCGTGCGTCGGACAACGTGCACCCCGGGAACGGCGGCATGTCCTTGTGACGGGACGTTTTCGCTCAAAGGGCCAGGGCGTGCGCCTGTAGGGGAGCGGGCATGCGATCGCGGACTGACCACCTGAGTCCGCGGGGCGGGGCCGAGCGACCTCACGAGCGGACGACATGCGGCTACAGATGGCGACATAGGCGCCCATGAGGTGACGAGGTGAGCTCCCGGCCGGGCGGACGTGCGCTTGTGGGACGGTGACTTGGCTTGTGGGACGGGCGGCGTTGCGCTGAACGATCAGGGGCGTAGCCATGCGGAGTTTGGTGGATACGCGCACGCCAGCTGACGACGTGCGCTGAGGGCTGAGGTGCGCGCTTGCAGGGCAGGTGGTGCGCCTTCACGGGCTGGCGACATGAGCGGCGGGCCTGCCGCGCCCGAACGAATCGACCCGCCCGCGCTGGTCACGCGCCCGCGCAGGCCACGCGTCCGCACGGAGCGACGCACCCGCGCAGGTCGCGCACCCCGCGCAGGTCGCGCACCCGCGCAGGTCACGTGCCTGTGCAGGCCATGGGTGCGCACTGGCCGAGGGGTCAGGCGCATATACGCCGACGGGCCATGGGGCGGCTGGGGCGCGGGTCGGCGGGCGCGTGGGTTGGTTGGCGCGCAGCGTTTGGGTGATGGGGGCTTGTGGGACGGCGGCGTCCGCTGTGGGGCGAGTGGATTTGCGATCAGGGGTGGGGACGTAGGCATGGGGGTTGGGCGGAGGTTACTGGGAGTGGCTCAGGTGGTGCTTGGGGGTGGGGGTTACGAGGTCGGGGTGTCGGGGGCGTCGCCGCCGAGGGAGCGCGGGATGTAGTTCTGGACGGCGGCCGGGCGGAAGCCCTGTTGCCGGACCCAGCCGAGGAGCATCCGGAACTCCCCGGCCAGGCCCTTTCGGTAGTGCATCAGGACGATGTCGCCAGGCCGGAACCCCTTGCCCAGGCCGTCCCCGCGGGCGAACCCATTGAAGCCGACGCCCGGCCCGCTCGTCCCGTTGTAGAACTCGGCCGTCCAGGTCAGGATCGACTTGATCCCGCACGCTTTGGCGGCCTGCCGGGTCGCGGTGTTGTAGGACCCGAACGGCGGCCGGAAGATCTCAGGACGCCGTCCGTACTGCGTGGCGATCGTGTCGGACGACTGGCAGATCTGCCGCTGCTGCCCTTCGAGGGACAACGTCTTCATGTCGGGGTGCGTGACGGTGTGGTTCTCCATGCGCGAGCCCGCGTTGCGCAGCGCCCAGAAGTACTGGCCGTGCCCGCGCACGTACGTCGTGGTCAGGAAGGTGAGGATCGGTACCTTCTCGTTCCGGACGATGTTGACGAACTCCGGGTCGTACTCGTAGCCGTCGTCGATCGTGAGGAACACGACGCGGTCCTGCGTGTCGATCTTGCTGATCACGGGCGGCAGGCCGTCGGCGGACGGCTTGGGCGGCGTCCACGAGCCGGGTTTGGGCTGCTCCCACTGGTGGTCGGCGAGCGCGGCGACCAGGTCTGTCCGCGTGCCGGCGCTCCCGCCGCCTCCGGATGGCAGGGCCGACAAGGCGGGCCAGATGCCTACCGCGACCCCGAGCCCCGCCGCAACCGCCGTGTACCCCTTCGGAACACCCCCGCGCATCCCTGCGTCCCCCGTGCTCATGCTGCGTGTCGAACAAGAACGGACATATCTGATCACGTCCGCTCATCTACCGCGGCATCGACGCTCCTACGTTGCACACCTGTGTCCGAACTCTCCTCCCCGCTCACAAACGAACATCACGCCGCTCGGCCGGATGAAGCCGGAAAGCCAGATCGTGGGACGTTGCATCGGACCGTCCTTCGGGCCGTTCCGGCCCAGGCCAGGCCAGGGCGGCCGAACCAGGGCGGGCAGGGCCGGGCGGGCAAGGCCGGGGCGGGGCGGGACCCGAAAATGTGGCGATTGGAGCGCGTGCTGGCGCAGGTCGGTCGAGGTTGGGAGGACGCGGGCCGCTGACCGCCGCGAAGTGGTCGGCGATGCCCGCGGTGGAGAAGCTGACGACGCTGGTGTAGCCGGGGCGGGCCGTGTTGAGCAACGGATACAGGGGGTGCAGCCGGGTGGGCGGGCGTCGCGTAGCTGCTCCTTCGCGGCGGAGGCGTGCCCGCCTGGCTGGGCAGGCCCGGCCCCGCGTCCTGCTGGTCGCCTTCCCACGGGCTGGTCTCTGGTCGTGCCGTCCGCTTATCGACCCGTGTGGGCGCGCATCGTTCGCGGGCTTGTGGTGAATGCGGACACCGTTCGCCGGGGCGTGGTCGGTACAGGCGTTGTTTGCTGGGCTGTCGTGCGTCCAAGCGGGGACTGCCGGGGAGTTGTGAGCGCCCGCGGGCCTGTTGGCGTGGATGGTGCTGGGGGCGACGCGGCGGGAAGGGGGAGCTGGGAAGTCCCGTCGGGTCGGGGTGCGCCCCGGGAGCCGGGCGGGTCAGGCGTCTCGCTTTTGGAAGACCACGAGCGCGATGACCAGCAGGACGACCGTGTAGAGGGCGAATACGCCGATCCCGGTCCAAGGGGACAGGCTGTCCGCTGTGGGACGGGTGGACATCACCGCGCCGCCCGCGTTGGACGGCAGCAGCTTCCGGATCGTCCGGCCGAGGTCGCCCGGCAGGAACGTACCGATGATCGGGAGGACGAACAGCAGCCCGAGAACGGTCGTGACCGATCCCGCGGTGTGCCGCAGCAGCGTCCCGATCGCGAGGGCGAACAGCGCGATCAGCGTCAGGTAGAGGCCGCCGCCGATCACCGCGCGCAGCACGCCGTGGTGCCCGAGGCCCTCGTCCAGGTTCTTGCTCGCGAAGATCAGCTGGGACAGGAAGTACGCGGCGAACGCGACCGCCTCCCCGACGACCAGGACGACCAGCCCGAGCACCAGCGCCTTCGCCGCGAGCAGGCGGGGACGGCGCGGCACCGCGGTGAGCGATGTCCGGATCATCCCGGTTGCGTACTCGCCGGTGATGACCAGCACGCCGAGCACGCCGAACGCCACCATGCCGAAGTTGATCCCGACCAGGCCGTAGGCGGTCGGGTCGAACTGCGCCTTGTCCTGCGGGTTCAGCTGGTCGTACGCGGACACGAAGAACGAGGCCAGCAGGACGCTCAGCCCGATCGTCACCAGGATCCCGGCGAGCAGCGTCCAGAACGTCGACCGGACGGTCCGGATCTTGATCCACTCGGCGGCGAACGCGTCGGCGAACGAGGCCGGAGGCGTCGGCGTGTCACGTTCCACGATGGTCGCCATCAGGTCCGCCCTCCGTTCGAGGTGGTGCCGCTCAGCCGGTCCGAGGGAAGGGCGTCGGAGCGGCGCTCGGGGTGCCGCCGGATGGGGGCCTGGGCGAGTGCCCGCCGCCAGGGGGTGGGCTGTTGGGCAGGGGGCCAGGCAAGGGCGTCGGCCCGACGTCCGGGGTGTCGCTGGACGGAGTCCTGGGCGGGTGCCCGCCGACAAGGGGCGGGCCGCTGGGGGGCGGGCGAGTGCAGGGCGTCGGCTCGACGTCCGGCGTGTTGCCGGGCGTTGGGCGGCGTGAGTGTTCGCCGCCCGGGGGCGGATCGCTGGGAGGGGGACGAGGGCAGGGCGTCGGCTCGACATCCGGGGTGTTGCCGGGCGGGGGTCGGGGTGAGTGCCCTCAGCTCAAGGGCGGGTTGCTGGGCAGGGAATGAGGACAGGGAGATCGTTCGGACTCGCTGGGCGAGGGACGAGGGCAGGGGGCTCGTCCGGGCTCTGTGGGCGAGGGACGAGGGTGGGGAGATCGTTCGGCGTTTGGCGGGTTTTGGTGCTGCGAGGAATGTCGTGCGTCCGGTGTCGCTTGGGGGTGTGGTGGCCGTTCGCTGTTCGAGAGCGGGGGGATGGACGGGTTTGGGGCCGGGGCGGGCGTTGCGTCGGGTGGGCTCCTGCGCACGGGCGTGTTCGGTTTTGGTGGGGCGGGTTCGAATGGTCATGACCGTCCTCCGACCGTGCTGCGTGTTCCTTTTGCGTGAGCGATCGATCACGAGCGTCCGCCCTCCGGGCCGGTGATGGGCGGGGCCGCGGGAGGGGGAGCGTCTGGTGGCGGGGTGTCGTGGTCGTGCAGGCCGCCCGCGTGGTACTCGACGGTGTCGCCGGTGAGGCGCATGAAGGCGTCCTCCAGCGAGGGCTGGACGGGCGACAGTTCGTGGAGGCGGACGCCGTTGTCGGCGGCGACGTCCCCCACGGCCGCCGGGGACGCGCCGAAGACGCGGAGCGAGCCGTCCGGATCGATCTCGACGCGCCAGCCGCGCCCCGCCAGCAGCGGACCGAGGTCCGAGAGCTGCGGCGAGCGGACCTTCACGTGGCTGGTCGCGTTGGCGTCGATGAACTCCTGGACGGACGTGTCCGCGAGGATCTTGCCGCGTCCGATCACCACCAGGTGGTCGGCGGTGAGCGCCATCTCCGACATCAGGTGGCTGGACACGAACACCGTCCGGCCCTCGGCGGCGAGGCTCCGCATCAGCGTGCGGATCCACAGGATGCCCTCGGGGTCCAGGCCGTTCACCGGCTCGTCGAACATCAGGATGCCCGGGTCGCCGAGCAGCGCGGCCGCGATGCCGAGCCGCTGCCCCATCCCGAGCGAGAACCCCTTGGCGGGCTTCTTCGCGACGCCTTGCAGGCCGACGAGCTCAAGCACCTCGTTCACGCGCTCGGACGGGATGCCGTTGCTGCGGGCGAGGCAGCGCAGGTGGTTGTAGGCGCTGCGCCCGCCGTGCACGGACTTGGCCTCCAGCAGCGCGCCGACCTCCCGGAGCGGCGCGCCGAGGCCGGAATAGGGGACGCCCGCGACCGAAACCGTCCCGCCGGACGGGTGGTCGAGGCCGAGGATCATCCGCATCGTGGTGGACTTGCCCGCGCCGTTCGGCCCGAGGAAGCCGGTCACGCGGCCGGGCCGCACCGTGAAGGTCGCGTGGTCGACGGCCGTTTTCTCCCCGAACCGCTTCGTCAGCCCCCGCGCCTCGATCATGCAGGGCTGATACCGACCCGTTCCCTCCCGGAAACGGCGACGGCGGGCACCCGGAGCAGGATTTCACTCCCGGATTGCCCGCCGTTGGAACGGCTTTCGCGGGGGTTTGGGCCCCCGCGAACGCGCTAGTTCACGCCGAGGAGGTCCACGACGAAGATCAGCGTCTCGCCCGGCTTGATCTTGGGGGACGGGCTGCGGTCGCCGTAGGCCAGGTGCGGCGGGATGACCAGCTTGCGCCGGCCGCCGACCTTCATGCCCTGGACGCCCATGTCCCAGCCCTTGATGACCCGGCCGGCGCCGAGCGGGAACTCGAACGGCTCGCCCCGGTTCCAGGACGCGTCGAACTCCTCGCCGGTCGAGAACGACACGCCGAGGTACTGCACGGTCACGGACGAGCCCTTGGTGGCCTCCGCGCCGTCCCCGACCGTGATGTCGGTGATCTCCAGGTTCTGCGGGGGCTGCCCCTCGGGAAAGTCGATCTCGGGACGTTCAAGCGCCATCGTCCGGCTCCACCGTCTACTCGTCTTCGATTACGAACCCGGTCAGCCTAGTGGCCCCCCGCGCCCCGTCCCACCCGCATCGCCCTCCCGCCTCCCCATTTACGTCCCACGCTGTCCTCCTTCACGCCGAACCCTGGCGTCACCGGAGCGTCCGGAACTCACCAGATCACGCCACAGCCGGGGCGCTTGACCTCCGGCCGTCTGGGCGCCATGAAGGCTCTGCGCTGATCGATTTTCGTTCAGCAGGCCAGCCCGCGAAAGCCGGCGCAGTCACGCGGCAGCTCGACCTGCAAGGGCCGTAGGACGCGCCCGCAACCTGGGGGAGGAGGGCGATGATTTGGCGGGCCGGCTGCGTCGGTCTTCCGGGACCAAGAAGGCCAGGACGACTGAGGTCGTCGGTCGCGAGGAAGGCGCGACGTCGTCGTCCAGGTGACAGGGCTTGTGGAGGGCACACCCATGGCTGCCAGGTTGAGGGCTATGGGGTGCTCGGCGCGGGCCTGCGCCCCGCGAATCATTCGGCAACTCGGACTCGCAACATGTCCGGTCGCGCAGCAGCTTCGTTCAGGACGTCTGAACGTGATCGGTCGAACATCGGCTTCGCTGAGGACGCCTGAGCGCGCATTGCTCGGATTCGATCATTTGATCGGTCGGATGTTCGGCGGGTGTCGGGGGTCTTGGCGGGCGTCGGTCGCGTGGAAGGCGGGGCCGGTGACGGACGTCCCGTCCACGATGAGGTCGACGCGGTCCAGGGTGCGGTCGGACGCGTAGTGGCGCGATTCGAGTTCGGCCCATTCGTCCCAGGCGTCGGCGTAGGCCAGGCCGTCCCGTTGGAGGGCGCGGGCCCGGCGCAGGTCGCGCGAGGCGTCCACCCAGATCCGGAACGCGGCGGGGGAGCCGCGCCAGGCCGCGCCGACGCCCTCCACGACCAGCGCCTTTCCAGGCGGGATCTCCTCGGACGGGCCGTACTCGTCGCGGTGCCAGTCGTATCGGCGCAGGTGGCCGGGGTGCCCGGCGCGCAGTGGCGTCAGCACGTCCCGCTCGAAGGACGGCCACCAGGTCAGCGGATCGGCGTCCCACGGCACGCGGAAGTCGTCCGACCGGATGAGTGGCACGCCGCTCCCGAGCGCGGCCGCCAGCCGAGGAGCGAACGTGGACTTTCCGGACCCGCTCGGACCGTCGACCGCGACCAACCGCACCTGCCCCAGCGAAGGGGGCAGGAGGCGCAGCCGGTCCGCGAGGGCCGGGTAGGTCGTCGGGGCGTCCGTCACGGACGGCATACTTCCAGCAGACGCCGGAAGATCCGGCATCGCGGAACGCCCCTTTGCCGGGTGTTTCCCGTCCTTCCCGGACCGAAGCGAAGGGACGCGCCACCGATGCACCTGCCCGGCGGACCCCTGGACCTCCTCGGCGGCCCCTGGCCGAACCGCCCCGGACTCCCCGCGACGACCGCATCCGGAGAACCTGCGCAGACAGAGGCCAACGACTCCGGTACCGCGCTGCCCGAACGCCCCGCGCCCGGCGCAACCGCGCCTACTGAGCCCGGTGGATCTCCTGCCAGCGGAACCAGAGGCGCTGCGGCTGCCTCGCCTGGCCGGTCCAGTGATGAAAGAGGCCTTGTGGTTGCTGAGCCTGCAATCACAGTCGCTGGACGCGCTCTGACTCGTCCGGAACTGTTCGCATGGTCGGCGTCCGTGGTCGCCGAGATCCGGGACGCGGGCGTTGTTGCCGTGCACGCGACGGCTTCCCTTGAAACCGTCGTTGCCGTCGTGGCGGGCCTGACGGCCGGCGTGCCCCTGGTGCCGCTTCCGCCCGACTCGGGACCGGACGAGCGGGCGCACATCCTGCGCGACTCGGGCGCGACGCTCATACTGGGCGCGCACGACGCCGCCATCTCGGGCCCGGACGTCCCACCCCTCATCGCCGTGGACCTGCTCCGCCCCGCCAAAGCCCCGCACTCGGACCCTCCCGCCGAAGCCTCGAACGGCGACCGTCCGGCTGGGGCGCTTCGTTCCGCTGCGGTGCCTCACAAGCAGCCTTCGACCGCTGCGGCAGACGGGCGCAGCTCGATCGCGGCACGAGGCGGGTCCGATTCGCCCTCAGCGCCATCGGGACGTGGGGCCACAGAAGTTGCAGACGCCGGGGGCGAGGCGGTGCCGGACGCCGCTGCGACTGCGCTCATCCTGTACACGAGCGGCACGACGGGAGCGCCGAAGGGCGTTCTGATCTCGCGTGCGGCGGTCGCCGCCGGGCTGGACGCGCTGGCCGAGGCGTGGGGATGGACCGCTGACGACATCGTCGTCCACGGGTTGCCCCTGTTCCACGTCCACGGACTGGTGCTGGGAGTGCTGGGCCCGCTGCGCGTGGGGTCGCGGCTCGTCCACACGGGACGTCCGACGCCGCAGGCTTACGCGGACGCCGCCCGGAACGGCGGGACGCTGTTCTTCGGCGTCCCGACCGTCTGGTCGCGCGTCGCCCGCGATCCCGAGGCCGCCGCGGCGCTGCGCGACGCGCGCCTTTTGGTCTCGGGTAGCGCGCCGCTTCCGGTCCCTGTGTTCGAGCGGCTCGCGGAGCTGACCGGCCATCGGCCGATCGAGCGATACGGGATGACCGAAACCCTGATCACCCTGAGCGCGCGTGCGGACGGTGAGCGCGTGCCCGGCTCGGTCGGCCACCCGCTCCCCGGCGTCCGGACCCGCCTGGTGGCCGAGGACGGCAGCCCGGTGCCGGCGGACGGCGAGACCCCCGGCGAGCTCGAGGTCTCCGCACCGACGATCTTCGACGGCTACCTCGGCCGTCCGGACGCCACCGCGAAGTCCTTCACGGCGGACGGCTGGTTCCGGACGGGCGACATCGCGATCATCGACCCGACCGGCCGCCACCGCATCGTCGGCCGCGCGTCCACGGACCTGATCAAGAGCGGCGGCTACCGGATCGGCGCCGGCGAGGTCGAGAACGCCCTGCTGGCCCACCCCGCCGTCCGCGAGGCCGCCGTCATCGGCGTCCCGCACGAGGACCTGGGCGAACAGGTCACCGCCTTCGTCGTCGCGGAAGACGGCACCGGCGAAAAGGACCTGACCGATTTCGTCGCCACGCGCCTCTCCGCCCACAAACGTCCCCGCGTCGTCCACCTGGTCGAAACCCTCCCGCGGAACGCCATGGGCAAGGTCGTCAAAACCCAGCTGACCCGCTGACCCTGCCTTCGCGTCCACGAGCCGTCCGATGAATCAAAGGTGGCCGGGCGCACCCGGGCAGGTTTCGTCGGATGAGAGCCTTGGTGGCGTCAGGCGCGGGTCTGGGGCGGCAGGGTGAGCGTGACGGTCGGGCCGTTGGCGGTGACGCGGACGTGGTCGCGGAGGCGCGGCTCGGGAGATTTCGGCGCACGCCATCCGCGGGGACCCTCGAAGTGGCAGTGCAGGGCGCCGTCCCGCGCCCATACCCGGACGGACGCGACACCTCCGGCGCGCACCGGGCCGGACTCGATGAGCTGCCCCGCGACCTCGCCCGCGGCGATCACCAGCATCGCCGCACGGTTCCCGATCACGCCGAAGCGGGCGGCCTCGCCCGCCACGAATCCGCACACCACGAGCAGGTCGTTCCGGAAGGACATGGCACGTCCTGCTGTGCCCGGTTCGTCCGTCCTTGCAGGTATTTCGGGGCGGAGGGGGACGTGCCCGTCCGCAGCCGCATTCGCGGTATTTGCGACGCCGGTTCGCCCGGCGAGCGCGCTCCGCGATGAACCGTCAGCGCGGGAGGGCGATTTCGGCACGTTCGCCCTGATGGGCGGCGCCGTTTCGGGGAGGTCGTCCGCTCGCCCCGGTGGGGCTGGGACGGGCGTGTCGTCGGCGTCCTGCGGGCCGCGCGGCTGCTCGGGGACCGCTGGATCCTGCACGGGGTCGGCGGCCGGCGCGCGGGGCGTGCCGATCCGATCCGTCCGGGGCGCGGGGCGGCCGGACTCGCCGTACGGTGCCTCCATCTCCGTCCGGTTCCCTCCACTGGACGACGCAAGCGGTCCTCTCCACGAGGCTAGCGAGATCACGGTGCGCGGTCGCGGCGAACCTCCTTTTCGGTCGCCGGAACTCCGACTACCAGCAAGGATCTATCGGACGCTCCCGAACGCTTCACGCACAGTAATCAAAGCCGGGACAGTCGGCCACACCCTCGTATACCGCCGTTCCCCGCGAGGACCCTCTCCCCGAAATCCCCCACCCGAAACCGCACCCGACAAGCTCCCGCATTGCGGCCGAGCCGGGGATCGACCGCGCGTACCGCGGCACCGCGCCGCAAGTCCCACACCAAGGACGCGCGTCCCGGGCAACCTGGCGAAAGCGGCCCAGGCGCGCATCCCGAAGCCCCGCCCCCGCCACACCACGCCGAACGCGCCAGACGGCCCGTCCAGCGGACGGCTCGATCACCGAGGCCAGGTACATGACCTGCGAGGCCCTCGACCTCAAGGATCTCGCGGGCTCGTCCGCCGGGCACTTCGCCCTCGTCACCATGCGTGCAGGGAGAACGCGCCGAACGGCGAGTGAAGTTGCTCGGCAGTGGAGCCGCAGGGTTAGGCAACCGTCCCCGGGCGGTTAGGGAGCAAGGCGGGCAGAAGCGGCCGGACGAGGCGTTCGGCGTCCTCCTCGGCGGGATCGGGGCCGTCCGTCCCGGCGGCGAAGAAGAGCAGGAACCCCTGCTGGAACGTCGCGCCGATCAGCAGCGCGGCGATGGACGAGGCGTTGGCGTCCGCGCGGACGCGGCCGAGCTTGATCTCGGCGCGCAGGTACTCGGCGACCCGCTCGATCGGCTCGTGCGGGCCCGCGCCGTACTTGCGCAGCGAATCCCTGGTCGCCTCAAGGACGCGGGGCTGGGTGAGCATCCCCGCCATCATCGGGAACGCCTTCCTGTAGAAGCGCAGTCCGCCGTGCACGGTCGCGACGAGATTCTCGCGGACGCCGCCCTCGCCGGGGGTGAGGCGGTGCGTGAACGCGGGCATCCGCTCGCGCAGGACGCACAGCATGAGCTCTTCCTTGTCCCGGAAGTGCTTGTACAGCAGGGCCTCGGAGCAGCCCGCCACCCGAGCGATCTCCTTCGTGGTGGCCTCGGCGAGACCGCGCGTCCGCATGATCTCGGCGAGAGCGTCGAGCAGGCGCTCGCGAGCGGTGGTCATTCTCGGCGTCCCCCTTGACAGGTGAGTGAGTGTTTACCCACTCTAGGGGTGAGTGAGCGTTTACTAACCCTGGGGGAGTCACATGAAACTCACGATCTTCGGGGCGAGCGGCGGGACCGGCACGGCCCTCTACCGCGAAGCCCTCCGCCGCGGCCACGAGGTCACCGCCGTCGTCCGCGACCCCGCGCGCCTCCCGGAAGACCTGCGCGATCGAGCCGACGTCCTCGTCGCGGACGTCATGGACCCCGCCGCCGTCGAGCCCGCCGTCCAGGGCCGCGACGCCGTCATGTCCTGCCTCGGAACCCGCACCGGCCGCGCCCCCACCACCGTCTGCACCGACAGCGTGACGTCCATCCTCCAAGGCATGCGCGCCTCCGGCGCCCGCCGCCTCCTGGTGATCAGCGCCACCGCCCCCTACCCGGACCCGGGCGACGACGCGCTCAACCGCTACCTCGCCAAGCCCCTGGTCAGCAAGATCCTCGCCGCCCCCTACAAGGACCTCCTCCGCGCCGACCGCCTCGTCGAGGACGCGACCGACATCGACTGGACGATCGTCCGCCCACCCCGCCTCCAGGACGGCCCGCCTCGCGGCACCTACCGCCTCGGCATCGACCGCACCCCGCCCCGAGCCCGCACCATCCGCCGCGCCGACCTGGCCAACGCCATGCTCGACCTCTCCGAAGACCCAGCCGCCACCCACCACATCGCCTGGATCACCTCCTAACCCCGCAACCCCCTCCCGCCCCCGCCCCGCGCCCCGCCCCGCGCCCGGCCTGCGCCCCGCGCGCGGCCAGCCTGCGGTCCGCGCGCGGCCAGCCTGCGGTCCGCGCGCGGTCGGCACCGGGCCTGCGCCAGGGACGTACCCGGCCTGTGTCTAGCGTGCGTCTGGCCTGTGCTCGGCGTGCGCCCGGCTCCGGCCGACGAGCGCCAGCGCGGGCAGCCCGTCCGAGCCTGCCCCGTGTCCGCGCCCGCTCTACGTCCGCGCGGGCATTGGTTGCCGCGCCCGCTTTGGGGCGGCGTGTGCCGCCCGGTGCGCATCCGCGCCCTCCGTCGGCCACGTCCGTCCGCGCCCGCTTTGGGGCCGTGCCCGCATCAGGTCCGGGTGTGCGGCTGGGCGCGTCCGCGCTTTCGTCCGTTCGCGCATGCCTTGCGGGCGTCTGCGCCGTCCCTTCGTGCTTGCCGGGCGTTCGTGTGCGCGGAGTCGGCGGGTTCGGCGCGTTGTCTGTTTGTAGGTGCCTTGGGGTGCGGGTCTGGGCGGTCGCGGGTGCCGTCCGCGGTTGGGGTGGTGTTAGAGGACGTCGCGGCGGCGGTGGGTTAGGGAGGGGAGGGTTCGGCGGACCTTGGGGGTTATGGCCGGGTCTAGTTCCAGGACGCGGACGGACGGGAACGGGCCCAGGTCCGCTAGGACGGTGCCCATGGGGTCGATGAGGCTGCTGCGGCCGACGCCGCCGGGGATGCCGCGTGGGGGAGGGGTGCGGTCGGGGGCCTTGTCCACGGCGACGACCCAGGTGGTGTTCTCGATGGCTCGCGCGCGCACGAGGGTGGTCCAGTGTTCTTCCTTGAAGACGCCCTGTGCCCATGCGGCGGGGATGACGAGGATGTCGGCGCCCTCGTCCACTAGGGCCCGCGCCAGTTCGGGGAAGCGGACGTCGTAGCAGGTGATGATGCCCAGGCGCTGGCCGGCCAGCTCCAGCACTACAGGACGGTCACCAGGAGCGACGCGTTCGGATTCGCGGTCGCCGAAGGCGTCGTAGAGGTGAAGCTTCCGGTAGGAACCGACGATCTCGCCTGTGTCGGAGATGCCCACGACCGTGTTGTGGACGCGGCCGTCCGGGGTGGGCTCGAAGACGCCGATGACCACGTTCACGGCGTGCTCGCGGGCCGCGTCACGGACGGCGGTGACCCACGGGCCTGTCAGGGGTTCGGCGAACTCGGCCAGCTCGTTGCCGAAGCGGACCTGTGAGGCCTCCGGGAACACCGCGAGGTCGCAGCCGCCTGGGGTGGACGCGGTCTCGGCGATCGCCGAGACGACGCGGTCCAGGTTCTCTTTCGGGTCGTCCCCGACCTCGATCTGACACAGAGCCACGCGCATGCCCCCATTCTGCCCCGCCTCCGCAGGGACGCCACAACCGCAGGGTGTGCGGATGGACACCGCTCGGGAAGTGGCTGAGATGGCATCGGATATGCGCCCGCCGGAGGCTTCAACGTGATGCGGAGGCTGGACTGCCTGGTTTCGGCCGGGCGGCTGGACGCGGCGATGTCCTGTCGCGTGAGTGAGAAAGAAGGTGGGGCATTGCGTCCTTTGCGCCGGGTAATTGTCCGGCGTGGCGCGTTCTGTGCGCGGCTCAGGTGGGCGTGAGCAGGGGAAATGACAGGTGTCATCTGGACGGCGTGATAGGCGCCTGCCGCATCGGTGATGGCTGTGTCTACCCCGCTTGACGTCCCCGGCGCGAGCCTTGAGGCATGGTCAAAAGGACAGGGGACGGCGAGGCCGTTCGGGTAAGGGAATTGCGGCAGCGGTATGGAGAGTTCGAGGCCGTCACCGGGATTTCGTTCGACGTCGCGCACGGTGAGCTTTTCGCGCTGCTCGGCACGAACGGGGCTGGGAAGACGACCACGATGGAGGCGCTCGAAGGGCATCGGCCCGCGCACGCCGGCGAGGTCCGGGTGCTGGGCCGGGACCCGTACCGCGAGCGGCGGGCCGTCCGGCCGAGGCTCGGGATCATGCTGCAGGAAGGCGGGTTCTTCGCCGACCTGACGACGGCGGAGACGGTCGACCACTGGCGCGGGTTCGTCCCGGACCCGCGGCCGCGGGACGAGCTGCTCGACATGGTCGGCCTGCGCGAGCAGGCGAAGGTCCGGACGCGGCAGCTGTCCGGCGGGCAGAAGCGCCGCCTCGACCTCGCGCTCGCCCTCACCGGACAGCCCGAAATCCTCTTCTTGGACGAGCCGACCACCGGAATGGACCCCGAGGCAAGGCATGCCACCCGCCGGACGGTCGCCGAACTCGTCCGGAACGGCCTGACCGTATTGCTCACCACGCACTACCTGGAGGAGGCGGAGCAGCTCGCCGACCGGCTCGCGATCATGCATCGGGGACGGATCGTGGTGTCCGGGACGGTGCCGGAGGTCGTCCGAGGGCACGGAGACCGGGTTCGGTTCCGCGTCCCGGCCGGGCTTCCGGTGGGGGAACTGCCGCTGCTGCGCGGGGTCGCCGCCGGGATCGAGGTGGACGCAGGGCACGCGACCGCCACCTACACGCTCCCGCCGGACGACCTGCAACCCGGCGTCTACGGGCTGCTGCGCTGGGCGGACGAGCGCCGCCTCACCCTGTCCGGCCTGCGCGTCCACAACGCGTCCCTCGAAGACGTCTTCCTCAGCACGGCGGGAGTCCCCTCATGATCGTCAACCGCGGCCCCCGCGCGCGCCTCGTCCGCTTCGCGCGCCTCGATCGCGTCAGCTTTGCGGCGGATGCGCGCCTCGACCGGGTTCGGCTCGTCCGGGTGGCGCGTCTCGATGCGACGCTGCTCTGGCGGAACCGGACGGCGCTGTTCACCACGGTCGGCCTGCCGCTGCTGTTCGTCGGGATGCTCTTCCCCATGCGCGGCCAGAAGATCCAGGGCGTGGACGCCGCGCTCCTCCAGGGCACCGGCCACCTCGCGTTCTTCCTGCTCTTCGCCGTGTTCATGAACCTGGCGACGGTGTTCACCGCGCGCCGCGAGGACGGCACGCTCAAGCGGCTGCGCGGCACGGCGCTCGGCGACGCGGAGATCCTCGGCGGCAGCGTCCTCACGGCGACCGTCCTGTACCTGGCGCAGGTCCTGGTCCTTGGGGTGGTCCTGGTGGCGGCGCTCGGCGGCCGTATGCCCGCCGACCCGCTGCTCATGCTCGCGGGACTGGCCTGCGGCGTCGTGGTGTTCGCGCTGCTCGCGTTCCTGGTCTCCGGGATCACGCCGAACGCCGAACTCGCGCAGCTGACCGTCCTGCCGGTGATGTTCGCCTGCATGGCGGGGGCCGGTGTGATGTTCCCGCTCGGAGAGCTGCCGGAGATCGTCCAGAACCTGCTGCGCGCGCTGCCGCTCACCCCGGTCGTCGAGACCGTCCGCACCGGGTATTTCGGACGCGACTTCACCGCCCACGGCGTCCCGCCGGAAGTAGGTTTCGGCCGCGGATGGCTCGCGTGCCTGCCGTCCTTCGCGATCATGGCCGTCTGGATGGGGTTCGGCCGCTGGCTGGCGGAACGATCCTTCCGCTGGGAACCCCGGCGCTCCTGACACGGAAGTAAGGTCATCGCCCATGGACGCGACCACCTCCGCCGAGCTGGAACGACGCGCGGCGACGCGGTTCGAGCGGTACCGGCGGGTCACCTACCGGTCGTTCCTGATCGCGGGCGCCGGCATCATCAGCCCGACCGTCATCGGGCTGTTCCTGGGACACCGCGACGGACGGCTCCCGGTGCCGCTCATAGCGCTCGCCCTCGCCGGACTCGCGCTGCTGTTCGGGTACTACGCCCGGATCGTCCGCGCCGGGCTGGACGGATCCGCCGACCGCCGGGACGTCGTCGCGGGCGGCGCGGTCGCGCTGCTGCTCGCGCCGCTGCTCATCGCGCACCCGCTCGCGATCATGATCCCGTACTTCTGGCTGTCGGCGGTCGTGCTGTCCCCGATGCGCGTCCGGACGATCGTCTGGATCTGCCTCGGGACGGCCGCGGTAGAGGTGACCTTCGCGGGCGTCGGCTGGGCGCTGGTCGCGGACCGTCCCGTCCACTGGTGGGCGCTGCCCGTCGCGTTCGCCGCCTTTGCCGGAACCGCCGGGATCGTCGCGTTCGTCAACCGGTACCAGCGCCGCATCTGGGACCTGCACGTCGAGACCCACGCCGTCCGGCAGGCGCTGGCCCGGGTCGCGGTGTCGGAGGAGCGGCTGCGCTTCTCCCGCGACCTGCACGACCTCCTCGGGCACAGCCTGTCGCTGATCGCGGTGAAGAGCGAGCTGGCGATGCGGATGGCCGAAACCGACCCCGCCCGCGCCCGCGCCGAAATGGCGGACGTGCGGCGGGCCGCGCGGGACGCGCTGCGCGAGGTCCGCGCCGCGGTGCGCGGCTACCGCGCGATCGAGCTGGACGCCGAGCTCGCCGGGGTGCGCGCCGTCCTGGAGACGGCGGGCGTCCGCTGCGAGGCCGGCCCGATCCCGGACGACCTGCCCCCGGACGTCCGGACCGTCCTGGCCTGGGTGATCCGCGAGGGCGCCACCAACGTGATCAAGCACAGCGACGCCCGCACCTGCACGATCGACCTGACCCGCTACGGTGACACCGTGGTCCTGGAACTGACCAACGACGGCGTCACCACCCCGTCCAACCCCCGCAAAACCCCCGCCACCGTCCCGAACCCGAAGGCGCCGGGCCCGAACGGGCCCTTCGCGGAAAAGCCGGGAGTGGAAGGCGCGGTCGGCCTGCCGGAGCCGGGCATGAACGAGTCCCGCCCGACAGTGCCAAGCTCGGGCGTCGCCGGTTCGAAGATCGCCGGTTCGAAGATCGTCGACGTGCGCGACGCGGAGCCGGGCGACGGAGGTGGGCCCGCTCGGTCGGCTGGCGACGATCCCGGCGGACGGGGGTTCGGTGGTGGCGAAGGCGGCGGTTCCGGGCTTGCAGGACTGAGGGAGCGCGTTGCGGTTCTCGGCGGCGAGCTAAGCGCCGATCTGGACGGGCGTGACCGGTTCGTCCTCCGGGCCGTCCTGCCGCTGGACGGGTCGGTACGGGCGCCGCGGGGCGCGGCGTGATCCGGGTGCTGCTCGCGGACGACGAGCACCTCATCCGCGGGGCGGTCGCGGCGCTGCTCGGCCTGGAGCCGGATCTCGACGTGGTCGCCGAGGTCGGCCGGGGCGACGAGGTCGCGGACGCGGTCGCCGCACACGATCCGGACGTGACCGTTCTGGACATCGACATGCCCGGAATGGACGGCCTGACCGTCGCCGAACGCCTCAACCAGCAGGGCGCCCGCTGCGCGGTGTGCGTCCTGACCAGTTTCGCCCGGCCCGGCTACCTGCGCCGCGCCATGGCCGCCGGAGTGCGCGGCTTCGTCGCGAAGGACGCGCCGACCGACGAGCTGGCCGCCGCGATCCGCAAGATCCACGGCGGCGGCCGCTACCTGGACGCCGAGCTGGCCGCGAGCGCCATGGCCGTCGGGGACAACCCGCTCACCGACCGCGAACGCGAGATCCTCCGGCTGATCGGCGCTGGCACCGAGACCGCGCGCATTGCGGAGCTGCTGCACCTCACCGAGGGGACGGTCCGCAACTACCTGTCCACGGCGATGACCAAACTGGGCGAGCCGAACCGCGTCGCCGCCGTCCGCGCCGCCCGCGAAATGGGCTGGATCTAGCTCCGGGCCGCGGCACCTGCGAGCACCGACCCAGCAAGAACCGCAGCGCTTGCCGTGCTCCGAACGTCGAAGACAGCCCCCTCAAGAAGGGCAACAGCTCCACCACCTTCGGACGCCCGCAGCAACCATCGGACGCCCGCAGCAACCATCGGACGGTGCAGCAACCATCGGGCGGCGCCGTGACCTTTTGGGCAGCGCTGTGGCCTTTGGGTAGCAGCGATGCGGCCTTCAGGGAGCGCCGCGACTTTCGGGCGGCGCCGCAACCTTCGGGGTGCCGAGGGCTTCGGGCAGCGGCGTGAGCTTCGGGAGGCGCTGCGGCCTTTAGGGTGCGACGCGGCCTTCAGGGGGACGCGGCCTTTTGCTCAGCGGGCGGCCCGGACTTCAGGCCTTCGGCGAATATCTCGGGACGGCGGCGTGCTGGTCGAGAGTCAGGTAAGGCCTAGGGCGGACTTCCAGATCGGGAGGGACGGGGCGACCGACAGCGGCGACTCCGTGATCGCGTTGTCCCAGATGCGCGAGATGCGCGTGGACGGTTCGTAGCGCGTCCAGCCGGGATCGCCGGTGGACGCGAACGACGTCCACGATTTCCGGACGGCGTCGGACAGCGCGCCGAAACTGTCCGGAACCGGTGAGCCCAGCTGGCGGACGGCGAAGCGGGAATCCGGAATTCCGAACACGAACGGCACGTCGACCGAGTGCCCGGTACCGCCCGCCGGGTTGCGCCAGGTGAAGTCGAACAGCCATGTGCGGCCGCCCGCCGCGGCGTGAGCCTCGGCGACGAGCGAGGTCGCCATGCGGAACATCGCGTCCGACAGCAGCTCCACGGCCAGATCCAAGTCGCTGAGCTGCGGATACGCGGTCCGATACTGTTCGGCTCCTGCCTCGCCGAGTTTCGTCGTCCCCGAAACCATTTCGGGCGTCAGCTCGGGCGGTACGGGCGAGGGCAGGAACGCGCGCGCCTCCTCGTGGACGAACCCGCAGACCAGATCGACGTCCCGGCCCGCCGCCACGCCCGTCCACGGCGGACCCGCGACCAGGTCACCGTCGATCACCGGCGCGAACGCCGTGACAGGCCGCGTCACCGGATCCAGCGGCGCGTCCTGGACGGCGAGGACGGCCTCGGGCGACAGCCCTGCGAAACCTTCCCACGTCGCCTCCACCCCGGCCGCCTTGGCGATGATCCCCGTGATCTCGGTGGCCTCCGCAGGGTCGAGGTAACCGTCCGGAACGCTGTGCACGATCGCCCGCCGAAACAGGCCGCGCGCCGCCGGCGCACCCATCAACAGCGTGATCGACGCCGCCCCGGCCGACTGGCCGAACGCGGTGACCTGGTCCGGGTCGCCGCCGAACGCGGAGATGTTGCGCCGCACCCACTCCAGCGCGGCGATCTGGTCGTGCAGACCGCGGTTGTCCGGAACTCCGGGAAGGTGTCCGAAACCCTCGAAACCCGTCCGGTAGTCGAACGTCACCACGACCACGCCCGCCCGCGCGATCCGCGCCGCGTCGTAGTGCGGCATCGAGCTCGAACCGACCCGCCACGCACCGCCGTAGAACCACACCATTACGGGCAGCCCGCTACCGCCCGGGTCGGGAGTCCAGACGTTGACGTTGAGACAGTCCAGGCCGTCCCCGGCCTTCCAGATCGCCGGCACCGTCGGCAGCGGCGGAAGCTGAGGCGGGGGAGTGCCGAACCCGGTCGCGTCCCGCACGCCGTCCCACGCCTCGGCCGGAACGGACGGCCGAAACCGCAGCTCGCCTTCGGGCGCGGCCGCATACGGGATCCCCCGGAAGACCGCCAGCCCGTCCACATCGAATCCGCGCACCGCACCGAGGTCCGTCCGCGCCACCACATCAGTCACGCCGCCGACGCTACCGGCCCCGAACCCCCTTCAGCACCGCCCGCTCCACGCCAGCCCCGGACCCGTAACCCGCCGAGCCCCGCCCTCTTCACGCCGGACCATCCCGCGACGTGTGTCCGGGTGCCGCCGTTCATGCCGGACTCGCCTGAAGCGCGCCTTGGGCGTCATCAGCTTGGTGCCGGTCCGACTCGCCACGTCTCGGAGGGCGTCTGTGTCATGTGGGACGCGCTCCCTTCCTTTGAGCGCTGCGCGTTCAAGCCGGACCGACCCGCGACGCCTTCCAGGCGCCGTCTCGTGCTGCGCCCGCTTCGTGCTGCGCCCTCGGGGTCCGCCCGCCTGAGCCTGCGATGATCCGCGATGTCTTCGGGCGCAGTCCCGCGCGTCCTGCGCGGCGACTTCGGGGCCCGTGCTGCTCCGGTTCGCGTTGAGCCAGGTCCGCGTCGGCGTTGGGTGTTCTCCGGTTCGCGGTGGGTCAGGGGGCGTTGCCGTTGGGTGTCGTCCGGTTCATGCCAAGTTCTTTGGATGTGTCCGGGCGGGATGAAGATCACCGGTACGCTGGCGCGGTTTCCGTTCCGGGAGGACGACACCACATGCCGCGCCGCACAGCTCTCCTGGCCGCCACCGGCACCCTGTCCGTGGCCGCCGCGCTCGCTCCGACCTCAGTCGAGGCCGCGACGCCGACTGCGGCCAAGCCGGAAACCGCCGCGACGAAGTCCGAAACAGGCGCGTCCAAGCCGAAAGCGGCCACAGCCCTCCCCGCGGTCGGTCCTTGGCAGGCGACGGGGTCCTACCTGGTCAGCAGCCTGTTCCAGAACCAGGGGCTCGCGACCGTCCGCGCGCTCGGCGGCTCGCACCTCTGGTACACGGGGAACGTCGTCGCCCCGGACGCCCAGCTCAAGGGCTGGAACCACGTGGGAGACCCCGACTTCTCGCACGGCTACGTCGTCGAGCCGTACCAGTCGGGCGCAGCGGCCCCGACGTCCAAGATGTTCCGTGTGTACGACACGGCGCACGGGTTCCGGTCGTCCGATTTCACGCACCGGCTCGTCCCCGGCGAGGCGATGAACAACTCCTTCGCGGCCGTCAGCCGGGACGGCCAGTGGCTCGTCTCCGGCGAGTGGGAGACCGAGAACCGCCTGCTCATCACCCCGATGCCCGTGGTCAACACGAGCGCCGCCGACCCCTCGAAGGACCTTCCGCTCACCGGACGCGTCGTCCTCGACAAGCCCGTCCGGAACGTGCAGGGCTGCGTCTTCACCACCGCGACCCGCCTCGTCTGCTCCTCGGACGACGCGACCGGTGCCGTGGACGGCGTCGTCCGCCCGCTCCTCCAGGTCGACCTCGCTCACGCCCCGGACGGCCGCGACGTCCCCGGACGCGTCACCGCCCTCGGCCCAATGCCGCTGGTCAGCGCCTGCAAACCGGACGCCCAGCACAACTTCGAGACCGAGGGCCTCGACTACGACGCCGAGACCGGCGTCCTGCGGGTCGAGGTCGTCCAGCCCGGCCTGTGCATCCCGCTGACGACCGTCTGGGAGTTCAAGAGCCGTACCGTGGGTGGGTGACCGATCAACTCCCCAACGAACCGGCCACGCAGGCCCCCGACCAAACCGCCGCTAATCGGCCCGGTCCGGACGCCGATGCGGTCGCGCGCGTCCCGGCGTCGGCGCGGCTGAGGCGCTGGACGCGGCGGACCCTCCTGGTCCTGGTGACCCTCTGGGGGTTGGTGACGGCCGCGTCCATGATCGTCGTCGTCACAACCTCGAAGCGAGCCGCCGTCCCCGCAGGACTGTCGTTTGTGCAGGCCGGGGACGTCCGGACGCGCTACCGCGAGTGGGGGAGCGGCGGCAGCCCGGTGGTCCTCGTGCACGGCGCGTTCGAGTCGGCCGACGCCTGGACGCCCACCGCCGACGTCCTCGGACGCACCCACCACGTCTACGCGCTCGACCTCACCGGCTACGGCTACAGCGAGCACAAATCGCCCTACAACGCCGCCCACATGGCCGATCAGGTGAACGCGTTCATCGCCGCGATGCACCTCGCGAAACCCGTCATCGTCGGCCATTCCAGCGGCGCGGCGGTCGTCGCCGAGGCGGCCCTCCGCCGTCCGTCCGCGATCGGCGGGCTCATGCTCCTCGACGGGGACGCCCTCCTCACCGGCGCGGGCCAGAAGAGTCCTGTCTCCTACCTGCTCATCGACCCGTACCGGACGGCCTTCCTACGCGTTGCCCTGCGTTCCGACTGGCTCGTCCGCACCGCCTACGCGCGCGCGTGCGGGCCCCGCTGTCCGCGCCTGGACAAACAAGGCGTCGACCAATGGCGGCGTCCCTTCATGGTCCCGGGCGCGGAGAAAGCCGCCTGGCAGATGCTGCGCAACGGCGTCGTGGGCATTCCGACCAAACGCCTAGAGCAGGTGCGGACGCTGCCCATGCCGAAGTCCGTTGTCTTCGGCGCGGACGACTTCGTCTTCAGCAAATCCACGCCGGCCGAAACCGCGGCCCGCATCGGCGCTCCGTCCCCGACCCTCATCCCGCGCGCCGCGCACATGACCTTCATCTCCGACCCCGTTCCGGTCGCCACCGCCATAAGCGCCCTGGCATCCCGCTGATCACCGCCAGGAGCCCAACCTCCTGAAGGCGCCTCCATGCCCTGATCGTCCGCTTGCGTCGTAAATGCGACCTGCGGAGCGCGGCGGCCGTAACCCCTCCGAGCCGCCGCGCCCAGCGGTTTCGATGCCGAGCGCGGCACCACGCCGAGCGTGCGCCATGCGTCCGCCGGAGATCGCGCCAGTGGCGTTGCCGGGAGGAGACGAGGACGGGCGGACGGTTAGAGTGCCGGGGTGAGTGAGCCACTGGTCCGCCGGATGCGCGAGTTCGGCGAGACGATCTTCGCGGAGATGTCGGCACTGGCGGTACGGACCGGCGCGATCAACCTCGGACAGGGTTTCCCGGACGAGTCGGGCCCCACCGAAATGCTCCGCCGCGCCGCCGACGCCATCCTCGCGGGGGACAACCAGTACCCGCCGGGCCCGGGTGTTCCCGAGCTGCGGGACGCCGTCGCGGAGCAGCGACGTGCCCTTTACGGACTGGAGTACGACCCGGCGACCGAGGTGTTCGTGACGGTCGGCGCGACCGAGGGGATCGCCGCCGCGCTGCTCGGCCTCGCCGAGCCCGGCGACGAGGTGATCGTCTTCGAACCGTACTACGACTCCTACGCCGCGATGATCGCGATGGCCGGGGCCGTCCGGCGGACGGTGACGCTGCGTCCCGAGCACGGCCGGTTCACCTTCGACCCGGACGAGCTGCGCGCCGCCGTCACCTCCCGGACCAAGCTGATCATGGTGAACTCCCCGCACAACCCGACCGGGACGGTGTTCACCCGCGCCGAACTGGAGCAGATCGCGGCCGTCTGCCGGGAGCACGACCTCGTCGCGATCACCGACGAGGTCTACGAGTACCTGACCTTCGACGACGTCGAGCACATCAGCCTCGCCACCCTGGACGGCATGCGCGAGCGGACGGTCGTGATCTCGTCCACGGGCAAGACGTTCTCGGTGACGGGATGGAAGACCGGCTGGGTGTGCGCGCCCGCGCCCTTCGTGAACGCCGTCCGGACGGTCGCGCAGTTCGTCACGTTCACCGCCAGCGCTCCGTACCAGCGTGCGACCGCGTACGCGCTGCGCGAGGAGTCCGCCTGGGTGGAGAACCTGCGCAAATCCCTCCAGGCCAAGCGCGACCGCCTGATCAGCGGGCTGGACGCGGCGGGCTTCGAGACCCTGCGCCCGCAGGGCACCTACTTCGTCCAGGCCGACATCCGTCCCCTGGGCTTCGCGGACGGCCTCGAACTGGCCCGCGCCCTCCCCGAACGCGCCGGCGTCGTCGCCATCCCGACCCAGGTCTTCTACGACCACGCCGAGGCCGGCGCCCACTTCGTCCGCTTCGCCTTCTGCAAACGCGAGGACGTCATCGACGAAGCCGTAACCCGCCTCCGCCGCCTGGCCCCCTGACCAAACTCAAGCCACCCTGAGCGCAAACGACCAACCGAACACCTTCGAGCACTCCTGAGCGTCACCGCCCATTCCGACAGCTCTGAGCATCACCGGCCATTTCCGAACACCACGCGACCACCCGAGCATCCACTCGGGACGCGAACAAACGCACATCGACCGTCCCATCGCCGCTGCGGCCCAACCACGCCATCCGCCCCTCCCCGCATGCCCTCGCCGCCCTCGCCGGGCGTCCGCCAGGCGCGACGCCTTCGTCCGCGGGGGAGGCCGCGCCCTCATCAGCCGGGGACGAGTACCTCAGCCCACCCGACCAGCCAGGACGTCCCGACAACCAGAACACGTCGCCCACGCCGCCCGGCGAGGCGCCTGCGGCATTAGGGGGCTTTGCGCTCGGACCGACTGTCAGGGCTTGGCGGCGCTGGTGGGCATTTGGGACTTTGCGCGCCGACGGACTCTCAGGGCTTGGCTGCGGGGTCGAGAATGCGGGCTTGGGGCCCGGGTTTGCGATGAGTTCAGTGGTGCGCGATGGGTCGGACTGATGTCGGCGGCATGTACGGGCGAGCATCGATCAGAGGAGCACAGCGTGAGCGTCATTGTCATTCAGTTCATCACCGTGGACGGGGTCGTGTCCGATCCGGACGGGTCGGGTGGGACGGCGACCGGGGGCTGGGCTTTCCGGCACGGACCCGAGACGGTCGCCGGGGACAAGTTCAAGCTCGGGGCCACCCTGGACGAGGGCGTGATGCTCCTGGGCCGGACGACCTGGGAGCTGTTCTCGCAGCTGTGGCCAAAGCGCGATGACCCGTTCTCCGCCCGGATGAACGCCGCGCGGAAGCTGGTCGCCTCGCGAACCCTGACCGACGTGTCGGCGTGGCCGAATTCGCAGGTCATGGAGGGTGATCTGGTCGAAGCCGTCCAGCGCGAACAGCGCGACGTGATCATCACCGGGAGCCTCAGTGTTGTGCGAGCGCTGATGGCCGCGGACCTGATCGACGAGTACCGGCTGCTGACCTTTCCCACGGTTCTCGGCACCGGCGATCGCCTTTTCCCGGCGGACGGTCCGCCCGCATACCTGGAGTGCCTGTCCGCCGAGCAGGTAGGCGCCGCCGTCCTGGCCCGATACGCGAAGCCGTCCTGATGACGCCCTCCTCGGCACGCGGAGGGACGACGTCTCTCCCGCAATGCTGAGGGCCACACGTCCCTCGACACACTGAGGGTTCACGCGTCCCTCGACACGCTGAGGTTTACTCTCCCCTCGGCGCGCTGACGGGCCGCGCGTCGTCCGGTGCGCTGACGGGCCGCGCGTCGTCCGGTGCGCTGACGGGCCGCGCGTCGTCCGGTGCGCTGACGGGCCGCGCGTCGTCCGGTGCGCTGACGGGCCGCGCGTCGTCCGGTGCGCTGACGGGCCGCGCGTCGTCCGGTGCGCTGACGGGCCGCGCGTCGTCCGGTGCGCTGACGGCGCGCGTCCTCCGGTGCGCTGACGGGCCGCGCGTCGTCCGGTGCGCTGACGGGCCGCGCGTCGTCCGGTGCGCTGACGGCGCGCGTCCTCCGGTGCGCTGACGGGTCGCGCGTCCATCGGTCCGCTGCTGGGGTGCGCGTCCCTCGGCGGGCTGGGGGCATGCGTCCCTCGTCGCGCTGAGGGGCGCACGTCTTCGACATGCTGAAGGAACACACGCCTCTCGACCCGGCGAGAGGGGTACGCGTCCATTGCTGCGAAGGGGGCTCACGGGCCCCTCGGTGCGCTGTGGGGTACGCGTCCGTCGTCGCGATGAGGGCTCGCGCGCCTCGGCGCGCTGAGGTGTCACCTGTGCCTCGGTCCGTCGAGGGATGACACATCGCTCAGCGTGCCCAGGGGGGGGACGCGGTCCTCCGAGTACGGAGGGGGATGCTTCGCTTGTTGCGTTGAGGAGGATGCGGAGCGTGGGGGTTGGGGGTGTGGTGAGTATTGATCTTCGGTGGGTGCGCATTTACGCTCGGGATGCTTGAGAAACGCTCACTATCGAGCATTCCTGTGAGGTGCCCGTGCCGCGTGTCCATCGACGCAGCCGTCCAGTCCGCCGTGGAAGAAGTACCGCCGCGCTCGCCGCAGGCGCGCTCGTCGCGTCGCTGACCGTTGTCGCGACGCCGTCCGCCCAGGCCGAGAACGCTCATCCGAACAACATCGGTACCGTTCGAGCATCCGTGAAGCAGGATGGTCGAACGGTCACGGTCGAAACCCGCGGGTACCGGATCGACATCGGGCGCAGCCCGTTCTCGATCACCACGCGCCGCGCCGGGAAGACCGTCCTCGCGACCGCGGCGGGCGGCGCGTTCGACGTCACCCGGCCGGACGGGACGCGCATCACGCCGACGCAGGTCAGGAAGGCCCGCTGGTCGCACGGCACGCTGAGCCTGGACGTCGCGACGTCCGACGCGGCGGCGACGCTGAACGTGAAGATCACGCCGTCCGCCGACCGGTACCAGGTGCGGACGGCGGTCACCGGCACCACGGCGACCGCCGCCGCGATGCACCTGGACATGGCGTCCGGAAAGCACTGGTACGGGCACGGCGAGGCCAAGAGCGACGCCGAGGGCGAGCCCGACACGCGGCAGCCTTGGCCGCTGGACGCCGCGACCGGCAAGGAGCAGGTCAACGACACCGCGTTCGGCCCGGCGTCCTACCTGATGATCGAGCCGTTCTGGTTCACCGCGACGTCCGCCGGGCTCTACATGAAGACCGGCAACCTCATGCACGTGTCGCTGGGGCGCGTCCACCCGGGGGTCGCGGACTTCGAGGTCACCGACACCTCCGCCCTGGACGCGACCGTGTTCGTCGAGCGCGACCCGCGCGCGGTGTACCAGGACTACATCGGCATCGCGGGCAAGCCGCAGAAGATCGGCGCGACGCCCGACCAGTTCGAGAAGCCGCTCTGGAACTCGTGGGCGCAGTTCTACTCGACGGTCGACCAGAAGGGCTTCCTTGAGTACGCGCGTTCGCTGCACGACGCGGGCGTCCTCGGGCACACCATGCAGCTGGACGACGGCTGGATGACGCATTACGGCGATTACACCTGGAACACCAAGTTCCCCGACCCCAAGGGCATGTCCGACCAGATCCATGCCATGGGGTACAAGTTCGGCGTCTGGATCACCCAGTGGATCAACCTGGACGCCGACAACTACCAGGTCGCCAAGGACAAGGGCTACCTCCTCAAGTCCAAGCAGGACCCGTCCCAGCCGTGCACCGTGACCTGGTGGAACGGCAAGGCCGGGCTGATCGACCTCGGCAACCCCGACGCCTACAAGTGGTACGAGGGGCAGCTGAAGAAGCTCCAGGCCGACTACGGCGTGGACGGCTTCAAGTTCGACACCCGCTTCTTCGACGAGCGCTGCGCCGCGTCCAACGGGCTCGACGCCGCCGGATACCGGAAGCTCGGCGCCGAGCTGGCGCAGCAGTTCGACCTCCAGGGCGCGGGCATCCGCGTCCACTGGACGGGCGCGCAGAAGTACGGCTTCGTCACCCGCACCGTGGACAAGGGCACCGACTGGGCCTCGCTCAACGCCGCCGTCAAGCAGAACCTCGCCGTCTCGGTCATCGGCTACCCGTTCGTCGCGACGGACATGATCGGCGGTTCGGACAGCATGCCGCCGCCCGCGAGCGATGTCCTCGTCCGGTGGGCGCAGGCCGCCGCCGTCATGCCGATCGAGTACTCCTCGACCTCACCGCTCAAGGTGTACGACTTCGTGAACAAGAAGTGGGTCACCTACCCGCCCGAGGTCGCCCGCGACTACGCCGCCGCGACCCGGCTGCACGCCGCGCTCGCCCCGTACATCCGCGTCCAGGCGGCCCGCGCCGTCCGGACGGGCGAGCCGATCATGAAGCCGCTGTTCTTCCAGCACCCGGACGATGCCGCGTCCTACACCGTCGCGGACGAATGGCTCCTCGGCGACGCGCTGCTCGCCGCCCCCGTCCTCGCCGCCGGGACGGCGCGGGACGTCCACCTCCCGCCGGGCCGCTGGTACGACGTCGTCCGCCACCGCGTCATCAAGGGCGGTGACCTGCACGGTTACGCCGCCGACCTCAACACCGTGCCCCTCTTCGTCCGAATGGGCACCCCCGACACCGCCCGCCTCCTCAAGATCCTCAAGTAACCCCGCGCGCCCCCGGCCCGTTCGTAAAACGGGCCGGGGGCGTCGCTCGCGCAGCCCAGCCTTCGGCTGCCGGACGCCCCGCTCCACCTTCGCTATCGGACGCTCTCGCCGCTCCAGCCCTCGGCCGCCGGACGCCGTCGCCGCCCCGGCCTTCGGCGTCCGTGCCGCTTGAGCGGTCGGTCGTCGGAGGCCCACGACGCTTCGGCCGTCAGCATTTGGACGTCCGCTCCACTCCGGTCGGCTTCTGGACGTTCGCGTCGTTTGAGCCGTCGATCACCGGAGGCCTGCGCCGCTTCGCCCTTCGGTTACTGGACGCCCGCGCCGCTTCGGCCGTTGGTATCGGGCGTCCGTGCCGCTTGAGCCGTCGGCCGTCGGAGCTCCGCACCGCTTCGATCGTCGGGATCTGGACGCGCGCGCCGTTTCGGTCGGCTTCTGGACGTCCGCGTGGTTTGAGCCGTCGATCATCGGAGGCCTGCGCCGCTTCTGCCTTCGGTTACTGGACGCCGGCGCCGCTTCGGCCGCCGGCATCGGGCGTCTGTGCCGCTTGAGCCGTCGGCCGTCGAGAGGCCGCACCGCTTCGGTCGTCGGCATTTGGACGCGCGCGCTGTTTCGGTCTTCGGTTGTCGGACGTTTGTGCCGTTTCGGTCATCGGTTGTCGAGCTTCGCGCTGCTTCAGCCTTCGACTGCCGGACGTTTCGCTGCTTCAGCCTTCAGCCGTTCTCGCTGCCCCGGCCTTCAGTTGTCGGACCTCCTGCCCGCTCCGACCTTCGACTCTCGGACGTCGTCTGCGGGCTAGCCCGCAGACGACTGGCGAACGACGCGAAGCCCCACTCGCCGCCTGGGTGGCAAAGAGTGAGGGCGGGAGGTTGCGGGCGGACCAGGGCGGCAGACGGGGGATCGAGCGGGGCGGGAGGGGGACGGGTCAGGACGGGTCAGGTGGTGCGGATGGGGTGGCCGGTCCAGGAGGCGGCGGCGGTGGCGACCGTGTGGGCTGTGGTGTCGGTGTGGCGGTCGGCGAAGGAGAGGGGAGTGGCGTAGGCGGACAGGGACCGTTCGGCCGCTCGCGCGTAGGGCCCGGTGAGGGTCGCGATGAGGGTTTCCGGGGCGTCCACGGCCAGGGCCAGCACGTGGGCGCCGCCGCGCCGTTCGTTCAGGGTGATGACGCGGATGCCGGTCACCCTGCTCCAGGGGACGGTCGTGTTCCATCCCGCGATGCGGACGCCCTCTTCTGAGAGAGTCACCATCGGGTTGTGCTTTCGAGCGCGAATGAGCACCCAAGCGAGCAAACCGAACACGATCAGGGAGCCCGCGCCGCAGACGACGACCGGGGTCGTGTTCCGTCCGATCATCGCCATCGCCACGGCGGCCAGGGCGAGCACCAGCGCGATGCCGCCGAAGCGGACGGTCAGGCTGCGCATGTTGATCCGGACTTCCAGCGGCTGACCGGGGACGGAGCCGGTTCGGCCCGGCTCCGGCACGGCGGCGCCAGAGGTGTCGGCCGGGCCGGCGGTGGACGATGTGCGGTTCCAGGCGGACGTGTCGCTTGGAACAGAATCGTTCAGGGTGATGATGCGGTTGAACACGATCACTCGTCCGCGGGCCCAGGCGAGCAGGGCGAGCACGAACGGCAGGCTGACCACGGCGGCGATCACCGCCACGGCCGGGGCGCCGATCGCGCCGAAGGCCTGGAGGAGGCCGAGCCCGGTGCCGAGGACGAGGATGTAGATCAACAGGGCCAGGCGTACCCGGCCCCGCACGCGGCCGAGTTCGAGGCGGGCGTAGTTGACCGCGATCCACTGTGCCTCGGGCTCGACGGTGCGGCCGGTCATCAGCAGCTCGCGGCGGATGAACGGGGCGAGCATGAGCCAGCGGGATCGCACTTCGGAGGCCTGGTCGGACACCTGGATCTCCCTGGACGAGGGCGGAGACCGTCCACGGACGGGCGCGCACCGGGCCCGGGACAGGTCGGCGGGGGAGGCGGCGAAAGCCGGAAACCTGCGGATTACATCACATCCGGCGAAAGGCGGCGAGCAATACATGACGCCCATCACGGGACGTGCCGGGCTCATGTCCCAACGTCGCCGCCGCGCCCGGTAACCTTCGTGCCGTGCCGGACCTGACCATTCCCGAACCCCAGTTCCCCGACGACGACGGGAGCGCCGACCCGCGGCTGCGGGACGCGCTCGCCTCCTACGCGGCGGGTCGGGTCGGCGGGCACGTGGTGCTGGAGGAGCTCGCCGGCAAGCGCCTGATCGTCCCGATCGTGGCCGTCCTGACCGAGGAGGAGGACGTCGCGCCGGGCGAGCCGCGCCGGGAGAAGTCCAGCGACATGGCCCTGCCCACGCTGCTCGGCGAGGACGGGCGGCGCGGCGTCCTCGGGTTCACCTCGATGGAGGCCATGGCGGCGTGGCGGCCGGACGCCCGGCCCGTCGCGGTCACGGCCCGGCAGGCGGCCGCCGCCGCGCTCGACGACAGCGCGCACGCCCTGGTCGTGGACGTCGCGGGCCCCGTCCCGTTCGCGGTGGACGGCCTGCGCCTGCACCTGCTCGCCGAGGGCCGGCCCGTCCCGCCCCCGCACGAGGACCCGGACGTCCTCGCCGCGATCGATGCGGCGTTCGGTTCGGAACCGAGCGTCCAGGGTGTTCGGGTGTTCGAAGGTGAGCATACGGACCTCTCTGTTCGTTTTGCGGTCGCGCCCGGCCACGATGAACGTGTCACGGTCCAGCGCGTGTCCGACCGGCTCGCCGAGGTCCTGCGCGGACGCATCGTCGGCGGCGTCGAGCTGAGCGTTTTCCGCCGCTAGGCTGCGGCCCCATGAGCGCCCCCGTGTGGTCGGTCCGAGCCGACTGGACCGAACCGCTGCGGAACAGGTGGACTCTCCCGGGCTGCGCGGTCCTGGCCCTGGCGCTCGGAGTCCGCGTCGGCTGGGGAGCCTCGCTCCCGGCGTTCGTCTTCCTGGGCGTCCTCTGCGTGCTGCTCGGTGCTGTGGACGTCGCGCTGAAGCGCCTACCCGACCCGCTGACCCTGCCGTCCGTCCCGATCGCGGCCGCGCTGCTGCTGATCGCCGACCCGTCCCGCTGGACGGGGATGCTGGCAGGCGCGGGCCTGCTCTTCCTGGTGTTCGCTGTTCAATGGTTCATCGTTCCGAACGCGATCGGTATCGGCGATGTGAAGCTCACGCTCGTCCTCGGCCTCTACCTGGGTTGGCTCGGCCGCACCGGCTGGGTCACCGGCCTGTTCGGCATGTTCGTACTCGGCGGTTTGTTCGCCTTGGGACTGCTCGTGTCCGGTCGAGCAGGACGCAAGGACCAGGTGCCCTACGGCCCGTTCATGCTGGCCGGAACGCTCCTCGCGGTCCTCCTCCACGCCTGAATATTCGCTGGACGCCCCGGCGGACCGTCGGGCAGTCTGCCGACCGATGGACACCGAGAACTTCATCCGCACAGGGTTCGTTCACCTGCCCGAAGCGTTCCCGCGCGATGTCGCCGACGAAGCCCGCGCGCTGCTCTGGCAGGCGTCCGGCTGCGACCCCGACGACCGGACGACCTGGACGCGCCCGGTCATCCGCCTGGTCGACGGGGGCCAGAAGCCGTTCCGCGAGGCCGCCCAAAGCGCGCGCTTGCACGAGGCCTACGACGCCCTTGTGGGCGAAGGCCGGTGGGTCCCCAGGGAGACGGTCGGCGGCAGCGTCGCCGTCCGATTCCCCGTCCCGGGAGATCCGGGCGACGACGGCTGGCATATCGAGTCCAGCTTCCCCGGCGGCCCGGACCCGAACGACTTCACGAATTACCGCGTGAACCTCACCTCGCGCGGCCGCGCCCTGCTCGTCCTTTTCCTCTTCTCGGACGTGGGCGAAGACGACGCGCCCACCCGAATCCGCGTCGGCTCCCACCTGGACGTCCCGCCTCTCCTCGAACCCGCAGGGGAAGACGGACTCTCCTTCATGCAAATCTCACAAAAGGCCGCTGCCGCGACTGAGTACCGAGAAGTAGCCCTGGCCACAGGCCGCGCAGGCGACGTCTACATATGCCAACCCTTTCTGGTCCACGCAGCCCAGCCGCACCGCGGAACCACAGTGAGGTTCATGGCCCAACCAGGCATCGAACCCGCCGTTCCGCTGACCGTGGACGGCCCGTCTCCGGTAGAACGAGCCATAGCCCGAGGCCTCTCCAACAGGCCCTAGCCCGAGGCCTGTCCAACAGGCCCTAGCCCGAGGCCCGAACCGGCCTCTGACCGACCCCTCGCCAGCCCCCGAACGGCCCTGGCCTGCCCCTGAACGGTGCCCAATGCTCGTTCGCCAGTGGAGTGGTTACCGTTTATCGGGCTCGGGGAGTCGGGATTCCCAGAACGGGTAGGCAGGCGGCGACGCCTTTCAAGGTGATGACATCGCGGCGGGTTCTGCGCCACTGGTCGCGGGTGAGGCGCCAGCGGCGGAGTTCGGCGGGGTCGCCTCGGCGGGTGTCCCAATCCATGCCGTTCGGTTCGTAGCCAAGGGCTTGCGAGACGCGGTTCGAGGCGATGTTGTCGACGAATGCGGCGCTGTCGGCCTGCCGGGCACCGAGTCCTTCGAAGGCCAGATGCAGGATGGCCTGCCGCATCTCTTTGCCGACGCCCTGTCCGCGCGATTCCGCGCTGAGCCAGGAGAACGTGTCGACCGTCCCGAACTTGGAGAAGTTGGTGCCGATCAGGTCCTGAACGCCGACCGGCCGGCCGTACAGGAACACCACGAAGTAGAGGCGCCAGAAGCCTTCGGTAACGCGGCCCCGGCCGGCCCAGATGGCGCGAAGCCAGGCCCATTCGCGTTCCGGGCCGTCCTTGTAGTGGGAGATCGGGTCGTCGAACGGCCACGGCGGTTCCTTGACCACGCCTTCCCGGACCACGGGAACGAGCTGCTCCAGCAGGTCGTCCGTTGCCCCGAGCAGGGACAATCGGGGTGTGTGCACCTCAAGGTTCAGCGGCGGGTAGGCGGAGGCGGTTCTGGCGTTCGGCGGCACGGACGCAACCGTAAGGGGCGACTTCCGAACGCGCACCCGAATACTTCCGCACAAGCGCACAAGGGAACCGAACACTCCCGCACAAACGTGCAAGGGCCGAACACCTTCGCGCAAGCGCGCCAGTGACCGGAACGGCGACCCGGACCGCGTGGACAGAATCGCGCAAGCGTGCACCGGCCGCGCAAGCGTGCACGGGATCGCGCAAGTGTGGACGGGGCCGCGCGAGTGTGCATGGGCGCGCGAGCGTCCACGGCGCACGAGCGTGGACAATCGCGCGAGTGTGCACGGGTGCGCGCGAGTGTGGACGGGCCGCGCGAGTGTGGACGGCTGGCGCGAGTGTGGACGGGGCCGCGCGAGTGTGGACGGCTGGCGCGAGTGTGGACGGGGCCGCGCGAGTGTGGACGGCTGGCGCGAGTGTGGACGGGGCCGCGCGAGCGTGGATGGGATTGCGCTGGCGAGCCGGGGCGGGGTCGGCGAATACGAAGCCCATTGATTTCCGACGCTCGGCGGTCAGGGGACGCGGCGCCGATCAGGGCCGAGGGAAGGCTGCGGCTCGGCCTGAACCAGCTGATCTAGGCGGCAGGACGGGGCTTGGTGGCGCCTCCGCGTGGGCGGCCGAAGGCTCACCGGACGGCGGGAGTCCGGGGTGATCGGCCAGGGCGGCGTCTTACCCGTCCAGATGTGGGGGCTGTTCGTTCGGTAAGTGCGAGATGGTCGGTGTTCAGGGGCTTTCGAGGGTCTTCGGACCGGCAGAATGGGCGCGTTGTCCCGCGATGGGAAGCGGGACGGAGTCCGCATGGAGGAGTGCCGGATGGCGAGCATCACCGAGGTTCTGCGCGACCTGACGCCCGGGGAGCGTCAGGAGCGGATCGTGGATGTCCTGGCAGAGGCGTACCGCGATCTGATGCGCCGCAGCCCCGCGGAGTTCCGGCGCCGGTTCCGCCGCATGGCCGCCGACCCGTTCGCGTTCTACCGGGGCAGCGCGCCGCTGTTCTACGCCGACGTCGTGCGCGACGACGACCCCTGGGCGGACGAGCGGACGTCCCGCGTGTGGATCCAGGGCGACCTGCACGCGCAGAACTTCGGCACCTACATGAGCGCCGACGGCGTGTTCATCTTCGACGTGAACGACTTCGATGAGGCCTACCTCGGACATTTCACCTGGGACGTGAAGCGGTTCGTGGCGAGCCTCGCGCTGCTGGCGTGGGGGAAGGCGATCTCCGACGCGTCCATCCGGCGGCTGATCGAGACGTACGTGCGCGCGTACGTGGACCAGGTCCGGCATTTCGCCGAGTGCGAGGGCGACGAAAAATTCGCGATCACTCTGGACACCGCAGACGGCTACGTCCGCGATGTGCTGATCGACGCGCTCGGCTCCACGCGCGTCGCGCTGCTGGACTCGATGACGCTGGTCGAACGGCACGAGCGGCGGTTCGCGGACGGTCCCGGCGTCCGGCGGCTGGACGACGCCGAGCGCGCGAGCGTCGAGAAGGCGTACGCGAGCTACCTGGACACCATCCCGCACGAGCGCCGTTTCGGCAGCCTCACCTACAGCGTCAAGGACGTCGTCGGATCGTCCGGTTTCGGCATCGGATCGGCCGGCCTCTCGGCCTACACGATCCTGGTCGAGGGCCACACGCAGGCGCTGGAAAATGACGTGATCTTGTCGATGAAGCAGGGGAACATCGCCGCTCCCTCGCGCGTCGTGGACGATCCGCACATCCGCGAGTACTTCGAGCACCACGGACACCGCACGGCGGTCTCGCGCCGCGCCCTCCAGGCCGCCACCGACCCGTGGCTCGGCTACACCGAACTGGACGGCACCGGCTACGTCGTCCAGGAACTGTCCCCGTACGAGGCCGACCTCGACTGGGCCGCGCTCACCGAGCCGGACGAGATGATCCCCGTCCTGGAGCACCTCGGCCGCGCCACCGCGAAGATCCACTGTGTTTCCGACCGCGACTCCGACCACACCCTGGTCGACTTCCAGGTCGAGGAGGCCGTGACGGCGGTGATCGGCCCGGACGAGGACGCCTTCGTCGACGCCTTCCGCTCCCGCCAGGGCCCCTTCGCCATGCTCTGGCAGTCCTGAGCCGTTTCCGGCTCTGCGTCGGCCTCGCCGCGCTTCCCGGGCCCTCGGCCAATGCCGGAGGGCCCGGGCCTCGCGCGATGGACGGTTTGCGATGCTCCGCCGCCATGCTTTCGGACGGCCCGTCGAGGCACCGTCTTGTCGGTTCGCGCTCGCGTCGGCGCAGGATCGGCCGGTTCAGTGCGGAGAGGGCTCGGGCGCTGGCCGACATGCCCGGCGCTCCGCTCGGGACGTCCCAGGTGAGGCAGGCCGAGGCGGTCGGCTGAGGGGCGCAATGGGCCGCAGGGCCGGGGTGGACTGCGGAGGCCGCGGAGGGCTGCCGGGACCGTGGTGGGCTGAGCGGAGCGCCGCGCTGCTCTGCTCTGCTGGCTGGGCGATGGTGCCACTGGACGAGATGGTCGGCGCGTCCGAGGTCGACGGCCCGTGGACGCGGTTGACGCCTCATGACGGCGGCGACCGGACGTTGATCCCGCTGAGACCGGGCAGCCCGGCCCGGTCCAGGCATGTGCTTGACCTGCACAGGGTCCGGTGAAGCGAGGGTCCGCCGTCGCTGAGATCCTTGCGACAAGGTCGTTATAAACGGATTCTCAAACGTGATCAACTCATCGAATCGCCGCGGCATCTCATGGGTCGTGAACATCAACCCTCGAAAGGCGGCGTTCCTTGCCGCCACGATCTGCTTGACGGCCGGTCTTACGGCCTGCGGATCGAAGTCCGATGATGCCGGGAAGTCGTCCGGCGCTCCGTCAAGCTCGACCGGCTCGCCGAACTCGTCTGCGGGTCAGGGTTCGTCCCCGGGAACTCAGCCGAGTGGGACCGGAAAGCCGGCGAGTGGCAGTGGCGGCGGGAAGGGGTCCGTCAAACTTGCCCTGACGGCGGCCGTGCGGCAACAACTCGGCGACGCGTACTTCGCCAGGATGTCCGACAACTATAAAGGTGTGACTCGGGGCCAGGTCGTGGGCCCGGTCCACGTCTTCTACGGCAAGGTCGGCGACAAGTACTACGCGGTGGGCGACGTCAGCCTCAAGGGCAAGCCCATCACGGCGCAGGACGGGCCGCATGTTTGGGAGCGAGGCGCCACCGACTGGGAGTACGAGGGTGACACGGGCGGCGATCTCTGCGGCAAGGTGCCGGAGGCGCTCGTCAAGGCATGGGGAAAGGCGTGCAGCTGATTACCGAATGACATGAACTGAGGCTCGGGCCTGTCGTAAGTCATTTGCGACAGGCCCTTGGGCGCGTTGATCGGGGAGAGCGTCCAGCAAAGGACAGATGTAATGCCAGGATCGCTGGCGCGTGAATTTTGGCCCCGCTCTTCTCAACTCACCGGAATTCCGCGTTGAAGGCGCAGTGGCAGGGCGCGACTCGGTGGCCGGGTCGCCGCATTGTCACCACGCGTTTCGACAAGCGTGAGCTCATTCAGCAGGCGCGCCTGAGCAGGCGGACGGGGTCGGGAGGCGACCTGCGAAGAAGGCCGCCGGGGGCACGCCGAGCATGCTTCGGAACTCGGCGGTCATGTGGGACTGGTCGTAGTAGCCGGTGGCCGCCGCGAGTTCGGCGAGCCGCGTCGGAGTGTCGGCGTCGTGCCCGGAGCGTGCGGAGCGGTCTCCGATTTGCCCGAACTGCGCGGGTGAGGCGGCGTCCTGCGCAAACAGCGAGGGCGTAGCGGTGGCGTGCGCAATCTGCCTGGACGAAGTGGTGGCGTACGCAAGGTGCGCGGGCGAGGCGATGGGTTGCGCAAGTTGCGCGGGCACGCCGGTGCGCTGTGCGGTCCGCTGGGGACTGTTGGCTGCGGACGCTTGATGAACGGTGCTTCCAGCTCCCCCGGCGGCACGCGCGAAGGCAGCGTCCCGCCGGTCGGACGGCGAGTAGAGGACGTCCAGCCGATCGGAAAGGGCGGAGGGGCCGTCCGGTTGATCGGACGGGGTGGAGAGGGCTTCTGTTGCGGAGTGTGGTGTGGGCGAGGCGCCTTCGCGGGCGAAGGGGGTGCTGGCCTGGGGGAACTGAGCGAAGGGATCCGGGACTTCGAGGGATCGGAGGTTGCCGGAATTCAGCGCGGCGCGGAGGCGGGTGATGCGGGTGAACGCCTTGGGTGGGAGGCCGGCGTTCTCGGTGAACAGGCTGCGGAGGCGGCGCTCGCTGACAGCGAGGCGGTGCGCCAGGTCGGGCAGGCGCGACGGGTGCGCGGAAGCCAGTTCGTTCGCCGCCGCGTGGACGAGGTCGTCTTCGGGACGTGGGCCGTCCGCGTGCCGGGACCTGGCGTCCAGAGCGGCCTCCAGGTGCTCGGCGATCAGCGTCGGGTCGCCGTCGAGGCTGCGGAGACGGCGTTCTAGACGCGAGCCCTCCAGGCCCCAGAGGTCGGAAAGCGGGACGACCCTGTCGACCAGGCCGGTGATCGGCACGCCGAGTGCGGCACGGGCCGTCCCCCGACGCAGCCGGGCTCGGATGCAGAGCAGCAGGTCCTTGCCTGTGAAGTAGGCGGCGCGGGTGCGCGGACCGGCGACGAGCAGGTCGGCCGGTCCCGTCGCGGTCCGCCGGAACACCAGGGAGGTGGAGGCGTCCGGCAGGTGCGCGAGTCCGGCCGACGCGGACTCGCTCAGATCCCGCACCGATTCGATCAACACGTCCTCACGCTACCGCCCAGGTCCCGGGGTCGAACGTGCCGGATTTTCCAAGAGGGGACGGTCGCCCGGCCGGGAGGCTGGAGCCATGATTCTTGTTACGGGTGCGACCGGAACCGTCGGTCGCGAGCTGGTCAGGGTGTTGGCGGCGCGCGGGGAGCGGGTTCGTGCGGTGACGCGCGAGCCGGCGAAGGCGTCCTTTCCGGACGGTGTGGAGGTCGTCCGAGCCGATTTCGACGATCCCGCCTCTTTGGAAGACGCCGCGAAGGGGGCTGACGCGGTCTTCATGCTCAGCGCCCCCGGGCCCTGGATCGTCAGGCATGACGAGGTGATCCTGGCGGCGGCGCGGGCCGCGGGCGCGGGCAAGATCGTGAAACTTTCCGCGATCGGCACCGGCGATCACCCAGAGGATCGCGACTGGCACCGTCCAGGGGAGCAGGCGCTGAAGGAAAGCGAACACGCCTGGACGATCCTGCGACCGTCCAGCTTCGCGTCCAACACGTTGCACTGGGCGGACGCGATCCGGACCGGTCAGCCAGTGCCCAATTCCATGGCGGACGGGCGGCAGGGCGTCATCGACCCGGCCGACATCGCCGAGGTCGCCGCACACGCCTTCGTCTCGTCCGATCACGATGGACGGACCTACACGCTCACTGGTTCAGAGGCGATCAGCGTCCTGGAGATGGCGGACGTGCTCGGCGAGATCATCGGACGCCGCGTCGAGACCGTCCCGCTGGCGCTGGAGGACTATCGGGAGCGCCTCACCAGGGCCGGGCTCGACCCCGCGTTCGTCACGACCGCCGTCGAGGGTTCGCGCCTCGTCGCGTCCGGCGGAAACGAGACCGTGACCGACGACGTCGAACGCGTCCTCGGCCGTCCGCCCCACACCTTCGCCGACTGGGCAAGAGCGAACCGCAACGCCTTCGCCAGCTAGAACATCACAACGCAACGCCCCGTCTGCCCCCATGAGCCGCCGCGGCAAGTTCCCCGATCAAGCTGCCCACGTGCCGCGCCTCCGTCCACTAGCCGGACCGCCCCCGATCGACCGCAGCGCGGACCGCCATCGAGCCGTCCTTCCGAGCGCGTTTCGAGAGGTCGGTCGCCGTCGCGTCAAGCGCGGACCGAGAGGTAGATCCCTTGCCCGTGGGCCCAGCGCAAGGCGTCGGCGGGGCGTTGCGTGGGCGCGGTGCGAAGGGCCGCGGGTTGTCGCGTCGAGCGCGCTGGAAGAGGCCGTTGAGTGGTCGCTTGGGGCACGGCGGAAGGTACGGGCGGGCGTTGCGCGGACGCGGCGGAAGGTGCGGGTGGGGCGTTGCGTGGACGCGGGGCAAGGTGGCGGCGGGTTTGTCGCGGGAACGCCAGGCGAGGTCGGCGGGACATCGCGTGGGCGCGTTGCGCGGTGGCGGCGGGATGATGCGTGGGGGCTATGCGCGAGGGTGATGGCTTGTCGCGTGGCGCTGTGCGAGAGGGCGATGGGTCCTTGCGTGAGCGTGGTGCGGAGGGCCGCGGGCTGTCGCGTCGAGCGCGGTGCAAGAGGCCGGTGAGTTGCCGTGTGGGCTCGGGCGGGGCGTTCCGTGGGCGTGGATCTAGGCGGCAGCGCGGGCGTCGCGGGGACCGGGGTGTGGGCTTCGGCGGGGTGTTGTGTTGAGTGCGGTGGGGGCGGCTGTCGCGGTTGCGGGGTGGGAGGTCACATTCGCGGTACTTCGGTGGGGGTGGCGTGGGCTCGGGGGACTGTTCGGGTACCTACTCGCTGCCGGAAAAGTCGCGCTCGTGCGCGGCTTCGCGAGGGTGAAGGGCGGTGGGAGCGCCGGATGAGGCTGATCAGACGGGGGACCCGACGAACACGACGGACGACCGATGCCCAGGCTTCCGGGGCGACGAGCGAGGCCGGGGAGAGCCCATCGGCCGAAGGGGTGCCGGAACCCGCCGGAGATCTGGGCGGTGAGCAGCGTGTCCGGGGTGGTCGAGAAGCGGACGTGGGCGATCCGGACGGGCTAGGCGAGCAGGGCCGGGACGGTCTGGGCGGGTCCAGCCGGGACGGGCTGGACGAGGCGGGCCGGGACGGAGTGGAGGAGGCGGGCCGGGGCGGTCGAGACGCGGGCGTGGGTGATCCGGGCGATCTGGGCGAGCCCGGCCGGGACGGGCTGGACCGGCCCGTCCAGGAGGGGCTGGCCGGGCCGGGCCGGGACGGGGTGGAGGGGGCGGGGCCGGAAGACGGGGCCGAGGCGGGGCGGGGAGAGGAGGAGGGCGAGGCGGTTGGGGGGCCGTTGTTGGGGCCCAAGTTGTCCGAGCCGCATGGGTGGTACGGGCGGGCCGAGGAGATGGCGCGGACGGACATGGTGACCATGACGCGCCGGTTGCCTCGCCTGATCGGGCAGGTCGGGCGGCTGGGGTGGCAGGCGAGCCGGCGGGACCTGGTCGTCACTGTGGTGTTCAACGCGGTGGCCGGGGTGTTCACGGCGTTCGGGCTGCTCGCGACGACGCGGGTGCTGACCGCGCTGTTCGCGGCGGGGCCGACGCCGGACCGGGTGCGGGCGGCGGCGCCGGCGCTCGCGGTGGTCGGGGCGGCGATCACCGTCCGCGCGTCGTGCTCGCTGCTCGCGCAGTGGTCGCAGGCGCGGTTGCGGCCGCAGGTGGAGCGGATCGTGGAGCAGCGACTCTACGAGGCGACGACGGCGATCGAGCTGGCGTGGTTCGACGACGCCGACCATCAGGACGCGCTGCACCGGGCGCGGTTGCGGGGGCTCGACTCGGCCTCGTCCATGGTGGACAACGCCGTGGACCTAGGGACGGCGGTCGTCGGGGTCGCGGCGGCGGCGGGGGCGCTCGGCGTCCTGCATCCGGTGCTGCTGCCGCTGCTCGTGCTGACCGCGCTGCCCGAGGCGTGGGCGGCGGTCCGGTCGGCGCGGCTCGGGTACCTGGCGCAACTGTCGCTGGTCGAGGTGCGCCGCCGGAGCTGGATCATGACGGACCTGATGACCGGGCGGGACCACGCCGCCGAGGTGCGGTCGTTCACGGTCCGGCCGCACCTGCTGCGCCAGTACGGGGCGCTCGCCGACCACGTCCGGCGCGTCCTGGTGGCGGTGGCGCGGCGGCGGACGCTCACGCAGGTGTACGGGGACGTGCTGCGCGGGGTCGCGACGGCCGTCCTCTACACGGTGCTCGGGGTGCTGCTCTGGCAGGGGATGATGCCGCTGGCCGTCGCGGGGACGGCGGTCCTGGCAATCAGGACCGGGCAGCAGTCGCTCCTGAACCTCGTCCACGCGCTGAACCGGACGTACGAGGACGGCCTGTACTTCGCGGACTACCTCGGCTACGTCGAGATGGCTGAGCGTTCGATCACCCGCGAACACGAAGTGCTCGAACGAGCAGAGAACGGTGTTTCGCTGCGCGATTTCCGCCTGATCAGCGTGGAGAACATCACCTTCACCTACCCCGGCGCGGACGAGCCGGCGCTGCGGGACGTGTCGGTCCACCTGCGGCGCGGCGAGGTCGTCGCGCTGGTGGGGGAGAACGGGTCGGGCAAGACGACGCTCGCGAAGATCCTCGCCGGGCTGTACACGCCGGAGGACGGCCGGGTCCGCTGGGACGACGTCGTCGTCACCCGCCTCGACCCGGACGTCCTGCGCCGCGACATCGCGGTCGTCGCCCAGGACCACACGCACTGGCCCATGACCGCCGCCGACAACATCGCGATGGGCGACGACATCAACGTCCCCGCCGCGCGCCGGGCCGTGCAGGACGCCGCGTCCGACTCGGGCGCGGACGAGGTGATCGAGGCCCTCCCGTTCGGCTACGACACGCTGCTCGACAAGCGCTTCGACCAGGGCCAGGAGCTGTCCGGCGGCCAGTGGCAGCGGCTCGCCGCGGCGCGCGGCTTCTACCGGGACGCGCCGCTGCTGATCTGCGACGAGCCGACCGCCGCCCTGGACGCCCGCGCCGAGCACCGGCTGTTCGAGCAGATCCGGGCGCACGCGGCCGGCCAGGGGCGCACCGTCCTGCTGATCACGCACCGTCTCGCCAGCGTCCGGCACGCCGACCGGATCTACGTCCTGGAGAACGGCCGCGTCACCGAGCACGGCGCGCACGCCGACCTCATGGCCCGCAACGGCCTCTACGCCGACCTCTACACCCTCCAGGCCTCCGCCTACGACATCGACGGCACGTTCCTCAACACCCCCACCGCCGAACCCGACCTAGCCGCCGACTGACCCCCACCCACCCAAGCACCGGACCCCGTCCCGCCCAAGCACCGGACCCCGTCCCGCCCAAGCACCGGACCCCGTCCCGCCCAAGCACCGGACCCCGTCCCGCCCAAGCACCGGACCCCATCCGAAGCGCCGGACCCCATCCGAAGCGCCGGACCCCGGCCCAAGCGCGGGACCGCGCTTAAGCGGCGGACCTCGTCCCAAGCGGCGGGTCCCGTCGCAAGCGCCGGGCCTCGGCTCAATCGCGGGGCCTCGGCTCAAGCGGTGGACCCCGTCCCAAGTGCCGGCCCCCGTCCCAAGCGCCGGGCCTCGGCCCGATCGCGGGGCCTCGGCCCAAGGGGCGGAACCCGTCCCAAGTGGCGGGCCTCGGCCCGAGCGCGGGGCCCGGCTCGATCGCGGGCGGGAGGCAGGGACGGGGGTGCTGGAGCGGGGTGATGCTGGGGGCGGGCTAGTGCGCTGCGGTGGCGGGGGTTTCGTCGTCGGTCCAGACGCGGCCCATGGCGTCCAGGAGGGTGGGGCGGTTGCGGACGATCCAGGCGAGGTAGGCGAGGCCCGCGGCCATCCAGACCACGATGAGGACGAGCGCGACGCGGTTCGGCCCGGTCGGGAGCGGGACGAGCTGCCCGTACATCGGGAGGAGGAGCAGCAGCGCGGCCAGAACCGGGATGACGCCGTGGCGCAGCGCGGAGAACTCGGCGCGGTGCTCGCGGCGGTAGTAGCGGACCAAAGCGATGCTGATCGAGATGTAGACCAGGACCATCGCGACGCCGACGATCTGGCCCGCGAAGCCGTACATGCCGAGCGGGCCGATCCACAGGCCGCCGACCAGGGTGGCGGCGAGCGAGAGGATCATGTAGCAGGCCAGCGCGGCCTGCGGGACCTGGCCGTGGCCGACGGTGCCGAGGACGCGCGGCAGCAGCCCCTCGCGGCCCATCGCGAAGACCACCCGGACCTGCGCGGTGACGCCGGAGATCAGGTTGGCGAACTGGCTGTTCAGGACGGTCAGCGCGAGCAGCCAGCCGAGGCCCCAGTAGCGGTGCATCAGGGTCGTCCAGGGCTCGGCGTCGTTGCGCAGCGCGGCGTGGTCGCCGAAGCCGGTCGCGGCGGCGAACCCGGAGAGGACGTAGAACGCGCCGATCGCGAGGACGGCGGTGAACAGCGCGATCGGGATGGCGCGCCGCGCGGACCGCGCCTCCTCGCCGAGCGTGCCGGCCGACTCGAAGCCGATGAACATCAGGATGCCCCAGAGCATCCCCTTGCCGAGGCCGCCCAGGCCGTCCGGCGAGGAGGACGGGCTGAACGGCGCGAGGCTGACTCCGTCCGCGCCGCCCTTGCCGAGGATCATGCCGAACAGCGCGAGCAGCACACCCAGCTCCAGCACCAGGAAGACCAGCGCGGTCTTCGCCGACTGGGACACCCCGAGAGCGCTGATGCCCCACACCGCGGCGCCGTAGAGCAGGGTGAGCAGCCACCATGGAACGTTCCAGCTCAGTTCCGCGCGGAGGAAGTCGTGCGTGTACGAGCCGATCGCGGACAGCAGCATCGGCGCGACCATCCCGTACGCGAGCAGCAGCAGCCATCCGGACGCGAACCCGCCGCGCCTGCCGAACCCGTGCGAGTTGAAGGTGTAGGCGAAGCCCGCCGTCGGCAGCTTGCGCGCGAACGAGGCGATCACGGAGGCGACCAGCAGGCACACGACCATCGCCAGCAGGATCGCCAGCGGCAGCGCGTACCCGGCCGCCGACGCGGCCAGCGGCGTGTTGAAGAAGACGCTGGTCGCCGGGCCCATGAAGGCCATCGAGATGACCGCCGCGCCGACCGCGCCGAGCGCGCCCCGGCGCAGACCGGGTGATTGCTGGGACATTCTTCCCTCCAGGGGCTGGAACGGACCGCCGGAAACGTGGACTTCGGGTTGCCGCCGGGCCCGGGGCCAGGGGCCCGGAGCCGGGTGCCGCTAGAAAGCGGCTGTGCGGCGAAGTCAGGCGGCGCCGCTGGGCGATGCGGCGGCATTGTGGGTCTGGGTGATGTGGTCGAACGAACGTTGCTGAGCGAAGGTGACTGAGTGAACGCGGCCGAGCGAACGTGGTCGAGTGAGCGTGGCTGAGCGAATGTGGGCTAGTGAGCGTGGCTGAGCGAATGTGAGCGAATGGGCGTGGTCGGGCGGAGGTGGGCGAGCGAACGTAGTCGGGCGAATGTGGTCGGGCGAATGTGGTCGGGCGAACGTGGGTGAGTGAACGTGGTTGAGTGAATACGGCCGGGTGGATGATGACGTTGGACGGGTGTGGCTGGGTGGGTTTGGTTAGGCGACGCCGTTCGTTGGGTGGCCTTCGGCGTCGTGGACGGGGTGGAGGTTGAGGGCGCCCTCGCGGATGCCCGCCACGGCCTGCGTCCGCCCCCGCGTGACGAAGACCTGCGGACGGAAGCAGAAGACGACCGTGTCGCCCGTCCGGACGCCTCGTGCGCGCGCGTCGGGGATGCGGCAGTAGTAGTGGATCGCGCCTGGATCGGCCGTCTCGACGTCCAAGACCTGCAAGGAGTCTTCGGACGATCCGACGAGCGCTCTCAGCTGGTAGTCGCCGAGCACCTTGTCGACGTAGTAGCCGGCGGCGAACACGTAGGCGTCGTCGCCGTCCAGATGCGAGACCTCGGAAACATAGACGATCGCCGGGACCTCGGGCTGGGACGGGTCGAACAGGTGCAGCGGCGTCGTGCCGTGCAGGCCGTTGCCGGGTTCGACGTGCGTCGCGCCGAGCCGCGCCTGCTCGGCGAACGTCCCGGCGGACGTGGTGCCCGGCGCGTTGACCTGCGTGATCTCGAACCCGGCGGCGCGCAGGCGGGCGGCCGCTTCGAGCGCGGTCGCGAAGTTCCGGGTCGGGACGACCGTCCGCGCGGACGCGTCGGCGAGCATGCACGGGAAGTTCGTGACGCCCGTGACGCGCAGCCCGTCGAGCGCGTCGACCTGCTTGGCCGCGTCCTCGATGGAAGCGAGCGGGAAGCCTCCGGCGTGTCCGAAATAGTAGGTGTCCTCCGGGCCGCGGACGCGCAGGAGCACCGGCTGGACGCGTCCGGCGCGCTCGGCGGCGGCGCTCAGCCGTTCGGCGACGGCGAGGTCGAAGACGGTGAGACCTCGGGTTCGGCGGCGATCACCGCGTCCTCGGTGCCCCGGTGCGGCTGGACGAGATGACCGACATGCCCGACACGGACACCCGCCCGCCGGACCGCCTCCATGTCCTGGAGATCGACGCAGACGGCACTGCCGATGCCCGCCTCGGCGATCGCGCGCAGCGCGTCCGGGTTACGACCGAACTGCTTCGACATGGCGTAAAGGTTCAGGCCCGCTGATCGAGCGGCCGCGACTTCCGCGGCGGTATTCGCGCGAAGCGCGTCCAGATCGATGAGGTAGGTGTTGGCGCGCACGCGTCCCTGCCGGTGCAGCCGCACGGCGGTGGCGGCGAGGGCCGGGTTGGTGTCACGCAGACGGCGCAGGAACATGGCTTCCCTCCCGATCGAGGTGGTCGAGGACGGACGCGGCGACACCGCCGAGGTCCGGCTGGTCGACGTCCAGGTCGCGGTACAGCGCGTGCAGGGCGGTCACCCACGCGCCGACCGCGCCGCCCGGCTCGCCGAGCGCGGACGGCCGCAGCTCGGGCGGCGGTTCGGTGACGTCGGCGAGCCGCTCGCGCAGGCCGTCCAGCCAGGGCGCGAAGGACGGCGCGACACCGCCGGACAGCACCACGACCTCGGGCTCGTACGCGACGGTGACCGCCGTGAGCAGGGTGGCGAGGGCCTCGCGCGCCTCGTCCAGGACGGCCCGGGGCGCGCCCTCGGCGAAGATCCGCGCGGCGTCCGGGACGGGGTGGCCGAGGGCGCGGGCGCGCCGGACCATGCCGCCGCCGGAGATCGCGTCCTCCAGCGTGCCCGGCCCGTGCCGCAGCACCCCGAACTCGCCGACCGACCCGGTGCGTCCGGTGAGCGGGCGGCCGTCCAGCGCGACCGCCGCGCCGAGGCCGGTGCCCGCCGCGATCATCACGACCGAGCCGCGTCCCCGCGCCGCGCCCGCGGTCATCTCGCCGACCAGCGCCGCGTTCACGTCGTTGCCGAGCAGCGTGGTGCCGGGCAGGTCCGCGGCCAGCGCGTGCCGGAACGCGGTGCCTTCGAGCTGCGGCAGGTTCGGCGCCGTCCGGACCGCGCCCGTGGCCGGGTGGACGGCTCCGGGCAGCCCGACGGACGTCGCGACCAGATCGTCCCCGGCCAGCTCGCGGACCCGTGACGCCAGCCATCCCGCCAGCTCGGACGTGGTGGTCTCGTGCGGCGTCGGCTCGCGGTGCCACGCCCGGACGCGTCCGGCGGCGTCGGTGACCAGGAACCGGGTGGTGGTGCCGCCGAGATCGACACCGCAGACCGCGCGGTCCTCGCCCGCCAGCCGCAGCGCGAGCGCCTGCCGCCCGGGCCCGCGCCCGCGCTCACCGCCCGCCAGCGGCCCGGCCTCGCGGACCAGGCCGTCCCGCACCAGCTCGTCCACCACGCGGGTGACCGTAGCCTTGCTCAGCCCGGTCGCCTGCGCGACCGCGATCCGGCTGGCCGCGCCGCCCGCCAGCAGGGTGCCCAGCACCGCCGCCCGGTTCGCCCGGCGCGCGTCGCTGCTCTCCACCCGCGTCCCCCTTTTGGTTTCAGGGTGAAACTAATAAGCGCAGGTATACCCGGCGGGCCACGCGCACGTCAAGGACGAGTCGGACGAACGTCGAGGTCAGGAGCCTTGCAGGTAGTTCCGGAGCTCTCGCGTGTAGCCGAGGACGGCCTTCCGCTCGTCCGCGGACGGGGCGGTTCCGAAGCCGTTGGGACCGGATCCGGGCGCCTCGGTCTCGGGGAGCAGCCGAGGACCAGGAGACGGTGATGATCAGGTTGGAGACGCGGAACGACGCGGACGGCGCCGGCCAGTTGGCCTCCTCGCGGATACCCGCGAACCCGGGCATTCCCGACAGGACCCCGTACGCGTCGCCGAAGCCTCCGCGCGCACGGGCCGACGCGCCGAACATCAGCACGTGGCGGTAGCGGTGCTGGCTCACGGTCAGCTCGCCGAGCCCGAGCGGCCCGGCGCTCGTGACGTTCCACGCGCAGTCGGGCCCGGCCTGGTTGCTCGGCGTGGTGGGGTTCTCATGGAGCGACGGCGGCTGCAACGCTCCGCAGGGAAGCGCGTGCGCGAACTGCCCCTTGTCGATGAACCCACCCGGATCGGCCTCCAGGACGCCCACGACCACGGCGACGACCAAGAGGAGCACGAGCACGGGCCTTGAGGGTGCCTTCTTGCGCCGCCACCATGCCGGCAGGATCCGCCTCCGCCGCGGACCGGCCGCAGCAACCGACGCCACAGACACCTCATCACGCACCAAGGTCGACCGCCCCCGCCGAACACCCCCACCAACAGCCCCAAAGCGCCCACCGGTCACCCCCGTCGCACCCCTCACCCCGCCACGGCCACTCCCACCGCCCGCCCCGCCAGGGCCGCGCCCGCCGCCCGCGCCACCGAGGCTGGTCCCGCCGCTCGCGCTGCCCGCCCCGCCGGGGCCGCCCGCGCCACCAGGCCCGCCTGCACCAGTCGCACCGGCCGCGTCGCCAGCACCGGCGGAGCCGCTCGCGCTGCCCGCGCTGCCCGCGCTGTTCGCGCTGCCCGCGCTGTTCGCGCTGCCCGCGTGGCCAGGGCCGCCGGGACCGTTCGCGCTGCCCGCGCTGCCAAGGCCGCCCGCCCCGCCGGGGCTGCTTCCGCCGCTCGCGCCGCTCTCACCAACGAGGCTGCTCCTGCCGCTCGCGCCGCCAGGGCCGTTCGTCCCGCCGGGGCCGCTCGCATCGTTCGCGCCGTCCGCGCCGTCCGCGCCGTCCGCGCCGTCCGCGCCGTTCGCGCCGTCCGCACCGCTCGCACCGCTCGCACCGCTCGCACCGCTCGCGACGTTCGCGCCGCCCGCGCGGGTCGCACCGCCCGCGCGGGTCGCACCGGTCGCGCTGCGAGGACCGGCGGAGCTGTTCGCGCTGCTCGCGCGGCCAGGGCTGCCGGGGGCGGTCGGGCCGCTTGCAGCGGTTGTGCTGTTGGGGCTGCCAGGGGCGGTTGTGCTGCTCTTGCGGCCAGGGGCGCTCCCGGCGCTTCTGGTGGTCGGGCTGGTTGCGTTGGACGGGGTGGTTTCGCTGGTTGTGTTGGAGGGGCCGGATGCTTCGAAGGCGAACTCTCTGAGGTCGGTGGCGACGGCAGAGGCTGGGCCGGGGCGTTTGGTCTGTGGCTTGCTCAGCAGCGCGCGGATCAGGTCGGATAGTTCCTGCGGGACGTCCGGACGCTTCGATCGCGCGAGGGGCGGGGGAGACCTGAGCACGGCCCGCCGCATTGCGGACGCCGACGACCACGAGAACGGCGGCGAGCCGGTGAGTAGCGCATATACGAGGCCGCCGAGCGCATACAGGTCCGTCTGGGCGTCCAAGCGGCCGCCCGAGGACAGGCGCTCGGGGGCCAGGTGGGCGATCGTTTTTCGGGTCGCTTCGTCATCGGCGTCGAGCGCGCCGCCCGCTTGCCGCGCGTGGGCGGCGGTGATGCCTGCGAGGCCGAAACCCGTGACCTTCACCGCGTCCTGCGGGGACCCGTCCAGCAGGGTCACGTCGGCCGGGGTGAGGCTGCCGTGGACGACCTTCATCCAGTGCGCGGCGTTCAGGGCGTCCGCGACCTGTACGCCGATCGCCGTGGCCCGCTCGACGGGCAGGCCGTCCGGGTGCTCCTCGATCAGCTTCGCGAGGGAGCGTCCGGACGGCCGTTCCATGACCACGTAGAGGTCGTCGCCGTGCGTCCCGCAGTCGCGGGTCTGCGCGATGTTCGGGTGGTGCATGCGGGAGCAGACCTTCACGTCGCGCGCGAAGGCGGCCATGAGCGAGCCGTCCGGATCGTCCGGTGCGGGGAGGAGGCGGACCGCGACCGGACGGCTCAGGCGCAGGTCCGTCGCGCGCCAGGAGCCGTCCGCTCTGGGGCCGTCGGGTGGCGCGTCCAGTCGGTATCGGTCCGCCAAAATGTCCCCGCGTTCGGTCACCTTCCGATCATGGGGCACTTCCGGTCGTCCGCACTACCGAAACGGCATGTCCGCATTGCCCGGGGGTTCAGCGCCAGCGGGCCGGGACGCCGTGGTGCGGGGTGTCGGCGAGGACGCGCCGCTCGCCGCCGAAGTGCGGCCAGAGCCGCAGCGTCAGCACCGGAAGGCTGTGGTAGTCGCCGTCGACCGCCTGCTCAAGGTGGAGGTGCGCGAAGGGCGCGTCCGGCGTCGCCTGGGCTCCGGCGCGTTCCACGGAGGCGGTGACCCGCGCCTGCTCGGCGGGCGAGAGGTACTGCCACATGATCGAGTGCCACACGACCGTGACCACGTCCGGACACGGCTCGACGCCTTCGAGGAAGGACGCGGCGTCCGCGCGGACGACTGTCGCCGGGACCCGCGCGGCGACCTCCAGCGCGCCGCGCAGCCGGGCGACCCGCTCGTGTTGGTCGGGCCAGACGAACGACAGCAGCCGGGTCCCGTCCGCGACCGGGTCCACCGGGGCGAGGTCGCAGCCCGTCCGCTCGATGATCGACAGCCCGGACGTCAGCGGCGGCGGCGAGCCGAGCCAGCAGTCGCGCAGCACCACCGGCGAATCGGACGGGCCGAAACCCACGTCCGCTGACGCGTGACCGGAAGCCGGACCGCCCGGTACGTCGCCGGAACCCGCGCTGGCTGACGCGTGCTCGGGGCCTGAACTGCGCGCGTGCCCGGAGCCCAGGGCGGCTGGTATGTCGTTGGGGGCTGCGCCGGCTGACTCGTAGCGGTAGTGGTCGGCGCGGAGGTTGAGGCCTGCGCTCGCCCCGACCTCCAGCAGGCGGACGGGGCGCTCGCCGATCGCGGCCATGATCGCCAGCAGGCCGCCGGTCAGCGGGGCGGCGCGGCCGACCTCGTTGGTCTGCGGGGCGCCGGTCATCGCGGCGCGCACCTCGTCCGGACGGTCCGCCAGCAGCGCCCGGAACGCGGGCCAGGCGGCGAGCGGGTCCGCCGTCCCGCCAGCTGTCGGGTAGTGCGCGGCCAGCTCGGGCGCGCGGCCCTCCAGCACCAGCCGGTGCACCGCGCCGAGCAGCCGCAGGGCGCGGCCGGCGTCCGGGCCGTCCGTCATCAGGTCCGCGACCGGACCGTCCGCGTCCTTCGCGGCGCGGCGCAGGAGCTCCGCGTACATGGGGGAGCCGCCTTGCTCGCAGGTCATCGCCTGGGCGAGCAGCGCGGCGCGGATCTCAGCTGTCATGTCCTGAATTCTGCCCGTTGACCCAAAAGATCTTGATTGGGACGATCGCGTCCACTCACATCCGCGATCGGGGGGCTCCGCGAGGGGCGAATCAGGGAGGCGCATGACGCCCATGGACCGACACGGAGGACGACACCGCAGGCGTGCCGTCGCGGTGCTCGCGGCGGCGGCCCTCGCCGCCGGGCTCGCAACGGCCGCGCACGCCGACGCCGGCAGGACCGACACCAGCAGCAACACCAAGCTCGCCCGCAAGCTCGTCAGGGAGGTCACCGCGGACAACGCCTGGCGGCACCTCCAGGCACTCCAGAAGATCGCCGACCGGAACAAGGGGATCCGCGCGTCCGGAACGCGCGGCCACGTGGCGTCCGCCGAGTACGTCGAGAGCAGGCTGCACGCTGCCGGGTACCGCACGACCCGGCAGCCGTTCACCCACGACGACTTCGTGTTCATCGCCTCGGAGGGCCGCGTCGTCGCGCCGTCCGCCCGGACGCTGCACCCGCTGGTCGCGCGGTTCTCGGCGAACACGCCGGAGGGCGGCCTGACCGCGCCGCTCGCCGTCGTCCCGTTCGCCGGGGACGCGACGCCGGGCTGCGAGCCGTCCGACTACGCCGGCGCCGACTACACCGGGAAGATCGCCCTGATCCCGGCGGGCGGCTGCGGCAACACGGTCAAGCAGAAGACGGCCGCCGCCGCGGGCGCCGCCGCCGCGCTGATCAACACCAACAACCCCAACCCGGACATGATCCTGCGCACCCGCCTCACCGCGGCGGACGTCAAGATCCCGGTCGCGTCCATCGGACGGGGCGAGGCCGACGCCCTCGCCGCCGACGCGCGGAGCGGACCGGTCACCCTCACCGTCGACCTGCGCGGCCGCGCCACCAAGGTCGACACCTTCAACGTGATCGCCGAGACCCCGACCGGACGCGCCGGCAACGTCGTCATGCTCGGCGCGCACCTCGACAGCGTCACCGAGGGGCCGGGGATCAACGACAACGGCTCGTCCAGCGCGATGGAGCTGGAGACCGCGCTCCAGCTCGCCCGGCACTTCAAGCAGGTCAGGAACAAGGTCCGGTTCGCGTGGTGGGGCGCCGAGGAGCACGGCGACCTCGGCTCCGGCGCCTACGTGGCGCAGCTGTCCGACCGGGAGAAGGCCGACCTCGCCCTCTACCTGAACTTCGACATGATCGGCTCGCCGAACTACGCCCGGATGGTCTACGACGGCGACGACAGCGACCACGAGGGCGCCGGCCCCGGCCCGGAGGGCTCGGCGCAGATCGAGAAGGTGATCACCGGCTTCCACGGCTCGCGCGGGCTGCCGACCGTCGGCCGCGACTTCGACGGACGGTCCGACTACGGCCCGTTCATCGCCGCCGGGATCCCGGCGGGCGGCGAGACCAGCGGGTCCAACCTCATCAAGACCGAGGAGTGGGCGCGGCTGTTCGGCGGCAAGGCCGGGCAGTCACTCGACTGGTGCTACCACTCGGCCTGCGACACCGTGCGCAACGTCAACCGGACGATCTTCGGCCAGCTCGGCGCGGGCATGGCCTGGGCCACCGGCCGCTTCGCCCTCGACATCTCCGACGTCACCGGCGACGACCCCGTCCAGCGCGCGCACGCGCGAGCGAAGGCTCCGAAACCCCTCGTCCACCTCACCGCGGACGAGGACTGACAACCCGCCCCCGAACGCCCGGCCCGACCGGGTCCGCACGTCCTGACCGAAGGCCGCGCATGTCTCGACCCGGAGGCCGTGCGCGTCCCTGGCCTGAAGGCCGTGCGCGTCCTGCCCCGAAGGCCGCGCGCGTCCTGACCCCAGAGGCCGCGGGCGTCCTGGCCTGAAGGCCGTGCGCGTCCTGATCCGAAGGCCGTGCGTGTCCTGACCCCGGAGTCCGCGGGCGTCCTGGCCTGAAGGTCGCGCGCGTCCTGATCTGAAGGTCGCGCACGTGCTGCGCCTGAAGGCGGCGCGCGGCCTGGTTCGGACGGCCCGGGTGTCGTGATCCGGGGGCCCCGCACGTTCTGCATGTCCAGGACGTGCGGGGCCTCCCCCGGCGGACGCGGCGGTCTCAGAAGCTGGACACCGGGCCCGAGCGGCCCCGGCGACTCAATAGGATCGTGGGCATGCTGCGCTGGTTGACCGCGGGGGAGTCCCATGGCCCGGCCCTCACCGCGATCGTGGAGGGCCTTCCGGCCGGTGTGCGCGTGACCTCGGCGGACATCGCCGAGGACCTGCGCCGCCGGCGGCTCGGGCACGGGCGGGGCGCCCGGATGAAGTTCGAGCAGGACCAGGTGTCGATCCTCGGCGGTGTCCGGCACGGCGTGACGCTCGGCGGGCCGGTGTCGATCCAGGTCGGCAACACCGAGTGGCCCAAGTGGGAGACCGTGATGTCGGCCGACCCGGTGGACCCGGACGTGCTGGCCGCGCAGGCCCGCAACGCGCCGCTCACCCAGCCGCGTCCCGGCCACGCCGACCTCGTCGGCATCCAGAAGTACGGTTTCGACGACGCCCGGCCCGTCCTGGAGCGGGCGAGCGCGCGGGAGACCGCCGCGCGCGTCGCGCTCGGCACGGTCGCCAGGGCGTTCCTCAAGCAGGCCCTCGGCGTGGACGTGGTGAGCCACGTCGTCTCGCTCGGCGAGATCGAGGCGCCGGAGGGCGTCGCGCCCGGCCCGGACGACCTCGCCGCCGTGGACGAGTCGCCCGTCCGGTGCTTCGACGCCGACGCGTCCGCGAAGATGGTCGCGCACATCGACGAGCTGAAGAAGGCCGGTGACACGGTCGGCGGCGTCGTCGAGGTGCTCGCCTACGGCCTCCCGCCCGGCCTCGGCAGCCACGTGCACTGGGACCGGCGGCTCGACTCGCGTCTCGCCGGCATCCTGATGGGCATCCAGGCGATCAAGGGCGTCGCGGTCGGCGACGGCTTCGAGACCGCCCGGCGGCCCGGCTCCCGCGCGCACGACGAGATCGACAACACGCCTGACGGCGTCCGGCGGAGAACGAACCGGGCAGGCGGCATCGAGGGCGGCATGACCACCGGCGAGCCGCTGCGCGTCCGCGCCGCGATGAAGCCGATCTCGACCGTCCCGCGCCGGCTCGACACGATCGACGTCGCGACCGGCGAGCCCGCCAAGGCGATCAACCAGCGCTCCGACGTCACCGCCGTCCCGGCCGCGGGGGTGGTGGCCGAGGCGATGGTCGCGCTGGTCCTCGCGGACGCCGCGCTGGAGAAGTTCGGCGGCGACTCGGTCGCGGAGACCGCCCGCAACCTGACCGGATACCTGTCCTCCCTCACGATCAAGTAGAGGAAACGATGGCCCGTCCCAAGGCCGTGATCATCGGCCCGCCCGGCTCCGGCAAGTCCACCGTCGGCGCGGCGCTCGCCGCCCGCCTCGGCGTCCCGCTGCGCGACACCGACGCCGACGTGGAGGCCGCCGCGGGCAAGCCGATCGGCGAGATCTTCGTGGACGACGGCGAGGAGCGCTTCCGCGAGCTGGAGCGCGCCGCGGTCGCCGCCGCGGTCGCCGAGCACGAGGGCGTCGTGGCGCTGGGCGGCGGCGCGATCCTGGCCGCCGAGACGCAGGAGCTCCTCGCCGGCGGCCACACGGTCGTCTACCTGGAGGTCGGGCTGGCCGAGGCGGTCAAGCGCGTCGGGCTCAACCAGGCGCGTCCGCTGCTCGTCCTGAACCCGCGCAGCCAGCTGCGCAAGATGCTCGAAGAGCGGCTGCCGATCTACGAGCGGCTGGGCACCGTCCGGGTCAAGACCGACGCCCGGACGCCCGAGGAGGTCGTCGAGGAGATCGTCGCCGCGCTGGAGACCGCCTCGTGACCCGACGCGTCCACGTCGGCGGGGCGGACCCGTACGACGTCGTGATCGGCGAGGACGTCCACGGCGCGCTGCCCGGGCTGCTCGGGGAGCAGGTCCGGACGGTCGCGGTCGTCCACGACCAGGCGCTGTCCGGGCTCGTCCGGCCGGTGGTCGCGACGCTGGACGCGGCCGGGTACGCGGTGCACGAGCTGCCCGTGCCGTCCGGCGAGGCGGCGAAGGAGGTCGGCGTCCTCGCCGGGCTCTGGTCGCGGTTCGCCCAGCTCGGCATGACGCGGACGGACGCGGTCGTCGGCGTCGGCGGCGGCGCGACCACCGACCTCGCCGGGTTCGCCGCCGCGTCCTGGCTGCGCGGTGTGAAGGTCGTGCACGTCCCGACGACGCTGCTCGCCATGGTGGACGCGGCGGTCGGCGGCAAGACCGGCATCGACATCCCCGAGGGCAAGAACCTGGTCGGCGCGTTCCACCCGCCCGCCGGGGTGCTGTGCGAGCTGTCCGCGCTCGCGTCCATGGACCGGGTCGACTACGTCAGCGGGCTCGCCGAGACGATCAAGGCCGGGTTCATCCGGGACCCGAAGATCCTCGACCTGGTGGAGGCCGACCCGGAGGGCGCCGCCCGCCCGGACGGCCCGCACACCGCGGAGCTGGTCGAACGCGCGGTCCAGGTGAAGGCCGACGTGGTGTCGGCCGACCTGAAGGAGAGCGGCCTCCGCGAGATCCTCAACTACGGGCACACCCTCGCGCACGCGATCGAGAAGGCCGAGGCGTACCGCTTCCGGCACGGCCACGCCGTCGCCATCGGCATGGTCTACGCCGCCGAGCTGGCCCGCCTCGCCGGACGCTCCGACCTCGTGGACCGCACCGAGCGCGTCCTCGCGTCCGTCGGGCTGCCGGTCACCTACAACGCCGACGCCTGGGACGAGCTGCGCCCCGCGATGACCATCGACAAGAAGTCCCGCGGAGCGACGCTCCGCTTCGTCGTCCTGGACGGCCTGGCCGAGCCCGGCCGCCTGGAGGGCCCGGACGAGGCCCTGCTCACCGCCGCCTACCAGAGGGTCGCCCTGTGAACTCCGCCGCCTACCGGGGGATCGCCCTGTGAACTCCGTCCTCGTCCTGAACGGGCCGAACCTGCGCCGCCTCGGCACCCGCGAACCGGACGTCTACGGCGCCGACACCTTCGACGACCTGGTGGCCCTGTGCCGCGACACCGGCCGCCGCCTCGACCTGCACGTGGAGGTCCGGCAGACCGACGACGAGGCCGAGATGATCGGCTGGGTGCATCAGGCCGCGGACGAGCGCATCCCGGTCGTCCTGAACCCGGCGGCGTTCACGCACTACTCCTACGCCCTCCGCGACGCCCTCGCGCAGCGCACCGCGCCCCTCGTCGAGGTGCACATCTCCAACCCGGCCGCGCGCGAGGAGTTCCGCCACAACTCGGTCGTCGCGGGCGTCGCCACCGGGACGATCGCGGGCTTCGGCCTCATGTCCTACGTCCTCGCCCTCCAGGCCATCGCCGAGATCCTCGCCGAACAGTCCCAGAACCACCCATCGACCGACTGACCGCCCAGTCCCGGACGCCGTCCGGCGGCGGGCTGATCGCGCTGGCTCGGATGCCTTCCGGCGGACGGCTGACCGCGCCGCGGCGCGCCGCGGCTGCGAGCCGCGCAGATCCAGCCGCCCTCCAGCCGCCCTCCGGCGGCTGACCCGGGACCGCCGGCTACTCGATGGCGGTGCGGGTGAGGGCTTTGAGTTCGGCGACCACGGCGTCCAGGGGGCGGAGGTCGCGCTCGGCGCGGCAGAGGATCGTGGCGCCCTCGACCGCGGACACGATGAGGGTGGCGAGGCGGGCGGCGCGGTCCGGGGAGGCGCCGGCGTTCTCCAGGCCGGTGGCCAGGGTGTCCTGCCAGCGCGCGAAGGCGCTCGCGGCGGCCTGGACGAGCTGCGGCGCGTCGTCGTGCGACTCGACGGTGACCGCGACGACCGGGCATCCGGCGCGGAACTCGCTCTTCAGCAGGACACCGCGCCACCAGCCGACGAAGGCGTCCACGGCCGAGGCCGCGTCGCCGCCCTCCACGGCGGCCTGGATGCCCGCGTTCAGGAACTCGCCCGCGTACTGGACGGCCTCCTCGGCGAGCTGCACCTTGCCGCCCGGGAAGTGGTGGTAGATCGACCCGCGCGGGGCGCCGCTGTGCGCGATGACGTCGCGGAAACCCGTCCCGGAGTAGCCGCGCTCGCGGAAGAGGTAGGCGGCGCTGCGCACCATGCGTTCACGGCTGTCGGTACCCATACCTGCGATTATGACATTCATCATAAGCTTCCCGGGTTGACCATGACGAGCGTCATAGCGACGCTGGGTCATGACGGTCGTCATAACCGTCGCGGCTGGGCCGCCGGAAGGTGGAGGCCCCACGAAGGGGTGCCGGAAGGCGGAGGTTGGACCGCCGGGCCGCGACAAGGGGACGCCGGAAGCCGGGATGTTGGAAGGCCCGGGACGCTGGGGACGCTGGAGGGTGGACGTTGACCGCGGGTCTGGAACAGCTGAAGCAGGCGATCAACATGGGGGCGGAGACGGGTGTCGGCGTCGGCGCGCTGCTCGGCATGACCGCCGAGACGCTGGAACCGGGGCGCGTGGTGTTCGCGCTGACGCCGGACGCGCGGTTCAGCAACCCGCTCGGGACGGTGCACGGCGGCGTCCTGTCCACGCTGCTGGACTCGGCGATGAGCTGCGCAGTGCACACCACGCTGCCCGAGGGCGCCGGCTACACGACGCTGGAGCTCAAGGTCAACTTCGTCCGCGCGGTGCCGGTCGACGGCGGGCGGCTGAGCTGCGAGGGGACGACCGTGCACGTCGGACGGCGGGTCGCGACGGCCGAGGGCCGGATCGTGGACGGGAACGGGAAGCTGGTCGCGCACGGCACGACCACCTGCATGGTCTTCCCGCCCGTTACCGACCAGTAGGGTTCGGGGTGGGCCACTCATCGGACGGAGAGCACCGTGATCGAACTGAAGCGCGAGGGGGACGTTTTCGTCCTGCGCATGGACGCGGACGAGAACCGCTTCCACCCCGACTTCCTCGCGGCCGTGGAGCAGGCGCTGGTCGAGGTCGAGGAGGCCGAGGGGCCCAAGGCCCTGGTCACCACCGGCACGGGCAAGTTCTACTCCAACGGCCTCGACCTGGACTGGCTCGGCGCGCACCAGGACCTGTTCGCCGAGTACCTGGAGTCGGTCCACGCGGTGTACGCGCGGATCCTTGAGCTGCCCGCGCCGACCGTCGCCGCGATCAACGGGCACGCCTTCGCGGGCGGCGCGATGCTGACGCTGGCGCACGACTTCTCGGTCATGCGCACCGACCGCGGCTACTTCTGCCTGCCCGAGGTGGACCTCGGCATGAGCTTCACGCACGGCATGAGCTCGCTGATCCAGGCCCGGCTGACCGCCCCGGTCGCGCACGAGGCCATGATCACCGGACGGCGGTACGCGGCCGAGCAGGCCCGCGAGGCCGGGATCGTGCACGCCACCGCCGCCGAGGCCGACGTGCTGCCCGCCGCGATCGGGCTGGCAGCGTCCCTGGCCGGCAAGGACGGCAGGACCGTCAAGGCCATCCGGGAGGGCATGTACCGGCCGGCGATCGCCGCGCTGCGCGGCCCGGCCCTGGCGAAGTAGCCCGCACCGGCTACGTTGAACACCAACAGAATCTGATTCGGTTCGTCTGCGGGAAGGATGCCGGGCATGCGCATCGGGATGGCCCTGAACTACTCGGGCGGCTTCAAGGAGACCGTCGCCGAGCTGGCCGACTATGAGAAGGCCGGCCTCGACATCGTCTACGTCGCCGAGGCCTACAGCTTCGACGCGGTGAGCCAGCTCGGCTACATCGCGGCGAAGACCGAGCGGCTGGAGATCGCGTCCGGCATCCTGCAGATCTACTCCCGGACGCCGACCCTGATGGCGATGACCGCCGCCGGGCTGGACTACGTGTCCGAGGGGCGGTTCACGCTGGGCATCGGCGCGTCCGGGCCGCAGGTCATCGAGGGCTTCCACGGCGTCCCGTACACCGCGCCGCTCGGCCGGACGCGCGAGATCGTCGAGATCTGCCGCAAGGTGTGGCGGCGCGAGCGCCTGCAGCACGAGGGCGCGCACTACAACATCCCGCTGCCGGAAGGCCAGGGCACCGGCCTCGGCAAGCCGCTGAAGATCATCAACCACCCGGTGCGCCCGGACATCCCCGTCCTGATCGCCGCGATCGGCCCGAAGAACGTCGAGATGACGGCCGAGATCGCCAACGGCTGGGAGCCGATCTTCTACCTGCCGGAGAAGGCCAAGGACGTCTGGGGCGAGGCCCTGGCGGCCGGCAAGGCCAAGCGCGACCCGGCCCTCGGCGAGCTGGACGTCGTCGGCCAGGCGCACCTAGCGATCGGCGACGACGTGCAGGACTTCCTGGAGTTCGGCCGTCCGATGGCCGCCCTGTACATCGGCGGCATGGGCGCCAAGGGCAAGAACTTCTACAACAACCTCTGCCGCCGCTACGGCTGGGAGAAGGAGGCGGAGGAGATCCAGGACCTCTACCTCGCGGGCAAGAAGGACGAGGCCGCCGCCAAGGTCCCGTACGAGCTGCTGGAGAAGATGTCGCTCATCGGCTCCGAGGGGCACGTCCGCGAGCGGCTCGCCGCGATGAAGGAGTCCGGCGTCACGACCCTGAACGTCGCGCCCATCGCCGGTGACCACAAGGGCCGCATCGCCCTGATCGAGAAGATCAAGAAGATGGCCGAAGAGGTCTGACGCCCTCCGCCCGTCCCGCCCCGGTGAGCCAGGTCACCGCCGGGGGGTCTGACGTCTACTGGACGGCCCGCCGCCGGTGAGTCCTTCTCACCGCCGGCGGGCCGTCGGCGTGAACGGACGGGACCTTTCGCTCGCGGTCCTGCTCGTTTCTGTTCTTCTGATGTGCGGTTCTTCGGATGTGTCGTTTGACGAGCGGTTCTTCGGATGTGCTCTGCGATCGCGATGAGTTCGCGGCCGGGCGCGAGTCGTTCTGGGTGACGACCAGAACGACGCCCCATCGGGAGGACACCATGACGAACACGCCGGACGACCCGACCGCCGCGCTGCCCGGACGTCCGCCCATCGTCGACCGCGACACCTGGCAGGCCGCCCGCGACGAGCTGCTGATCCGCGAGAAGGCGCACACCCGCGAGGGCGACGCCATCGCGGCCGCCCGCCGCCGCCTGCCGATGGTGGAGTTCGACGGGACGACCGAGATCGTCGGCCCGGACGGCCCGATCCCCTTCATCGACCTGTTCCAGGGACGCGAGGAACTCCTCGTCTACAAGCACATGTGGCACGACGGCGCGCCGCACCAGGGGCAGTGCGAGGGCTGCACGACCATGGCCTGGCACCTGCGGGACGCGGTCTACCTCAACGCGCGCGGCGTCTCGTTCGCCATCCTGACCACCGGCAGGTGGGACGAGGTGGCCCCCTTCGTCGAGTTCATGGGCTACACCCAGCCCTGGTACTCGGTCCGCGACGTCCCGGAGCCCGTCGGCGGCGCGATGGGCTACATCACCAGCTACCTGCGCGAAGGCGACCGGACGTTCCTGACCTACGCCACGAACGCGCGCGGGAACGAGCCGGCCACCGGCTCCTTCGGCCTGCTCGACATGACGCCGTACGGGCGCGGCGAGGCATGGCAGGACAACCCCGAGGGCTGGCCCAAGGGGAACCACCCCTGCTGGTACTGGCGCACGGACGTGAACGGAAACGGCGACTGGGGCCCGTCCAGCCGTCCCGCCCCCCAGTGGACCCGCCCCGGCGCCACCCCCGAAACCACCCTCGGCCGCCAGGGTGACCACTGACACCACGAGTCTCAGAGCGCGGCGGTTACTTCCTTGGCTGCGCGTTCGCCGGAGCGGACGGCGCCGTCCATGTAGCCGGTCCAGAAGGTGGAGGTCTCGGTGCCCGCCCAGTGGATGGGGCCGCACGGTGTTCGCAGGGCGGGGCCGAACTCGGTGAGGACGCCGGGCGGCGCGATGCCGACGGGGCCGCCGCCGCTCCAGGTCTCGTTGTCCCAGCGCTGGAAGGCGGTGCGGACGGGCGTCCTCGCCTTGTCGCCGAACAGGGCGGTGAAGGACGCGAGGCCCGCGGCGCGGACGTCGTCCGGCGACGCGCCGTCCAGCCTGCGGATGTTCGACTGGTTCATGAAGCCCATCAGGATGCCGCGCGAGCCGTCCGGCGGGCTGTTGTCGAAGGTCGCGTCGATCGCGCCGCTGTCGGCGACGGCCTGGCCGGTCAGGCCGTCCGCGCGCCAGAACGGGGTGTCGTAGACCGCGACGAACTTGGCGATCGAGCCCATCGGGTAGCGCTGCATGAGCTGCGCGCGCGAGGCGGGCAGCGCGGGGGAGTAGTCGATCCTGTTCGCGATCGCCGGGGACATCGCGACGACGGCGCGGCGGCAGGTGGCTGTGACGCCGTCGGCCGCGACCGTGACCGTTCCGCCGTCGACGGTGATCGAACGAACAGGCGCGTTGTACCGGATCCGGTCGCCGAGCTTGGCGGCGAGCCGGAGCGGCACCTCCTGCGAGCCGCCGACGAACCGCGACTCCTGGCCGCCGCCCTTGGTGTTGATCAGGCGGTCCACGGTGCCGGGGTTCGACTCGTCGCCCGCCGAGGCGATGTAGTTCAGGACGTAGAGAAGCGACACGTCCTTCGAACGAACAGAAAGCGTGGACGAAACGAACTCGTCCATCAGGAAACGCGCACCCGAGCTGAGCGAGTGCGAACGTGACCAGGTGAAGAACGTCTGGCTGTCCCAGTCCTCGGCGTCCGGGGCCTTCCACGGCTCGCCGACCGGGACCTTGCTCGCCATCCCGCCGAGCATGAGCAGCGCGGTCTCCAGGTCCAGCACGCCCCAGTCGGGAGGGACGGCGCCGAGCAGGCCGTCCGTCGCGTAGAGGGAGCGCTTGCCGTCGCGCAGGTAGACGTTCTTGCCGGTGTTGTAGGTCGGGAACGTCGCGACGCCCATGTCCTTGGCGAGGGCGGCGATCCGGTCCTGCGTCGGGCCGATGAACTCGGCACCGCCCTCGCTGGTCGTCCCGTCGCCGAGGGGCATCCCGTAGACGCGTCCGCCGGGGGCGGTCGCGGGCCTCCAGGACGAGGACGGACCGTCCGGCGTTGCTCAGGTCGCGGGCGGCGGTGAGGCCCGCCAGGCCCCCGCCGACCACCACGACGTCCACGGAAAGGGAGGCCGTTTCACGGGCGGGGGCGGCGGCGCGGGCGGGGGAGGCGAGTGCGGGGGAGGTGACGGCGGCTCCGGCGGCGGTGAGCGCTCCGGTGCCGAGGAGTCGGCGGCGGCTGAGGACGGACATGAGCATCTCCAGTGGGGGAGGGGCGAGCCGCGCTCGGAGCGGTCCGCTGCGCGGGCCGCGAACGGCGCCCTCTGGGGGGTCGGGGAGAGATGATCAGCTGCGCCGGACACCGTAGGGCACCGCTGCGGGGAAGTCGAGAGTTCTTCACGTTCAACGATGAACTACAGTCCGATCATGGGGGAGACACAACGCGAACGGCGGCGGGCGCTCGGCGCGCTCGTCGCGGCGGCTGGCGCGGACGCGCTGCTGGTCACGCGCCTGGTCAACGTCCGGTACCTGACCGGGCTGGACAGCTCGAACGCCGCCGCGCTGATCCGCGTGGACGGCCCGGACCTGCTCTGCACGGACGGCCGGTACGCCGGGACGGCGGAAAAGGTCGCGTCCGACATGGAGATCGTGGTCGACCGGAACCCGGACGCCGCGCTCGTCGGCCTCGCCGCCGACGCGGGCGCGGACACGCTCGGCTTCGAGCCGCACCACCTCACCGTCGAGCGCCACGCCGAGCTGGTCGCGCTCGACCACGGGGTCGCGTTCAAGCCGCTCGGCCACCAGGTCGAGGAGCTGCGCGTGGTGAAGGACGAGGGCGAGATCGACCTGCTCCGGCGGGCGTGCGAGATCACCGACGAGGCGTTCGAGGCGCTGCTGCCGTCCGTCCGGCCGGGGATCACCGAGCGTGCGCTCGCGGTCGAGCTGGACCGCTACATGATCGACTTCGGCGCGGACGGTCTGGCCTTCGACACCATCGTGGCGTCCGGGCCGAACGGCGCGATTCCGCACCATTCGCCCGGCGCGCGCGAGCTGGCGTCCGGCGACCTGGTCACCTTCGACTTCGGCGCGCTGGTCGGCGGTTACCACGCCGACATGACCCGCACCGTCGCGGTCGGCGCGCCCGCCGCGTGGCAGCGCGAGCTGTACGACCTGGTCAGGAGCGCGCAGCAGGCCGCCGTGGCCGCCGCGGAGCCGGGCGCGGAGTACGTCGCGGTGGACGCCGCCGCGCGCGACCTGATCGCCGGGGCGGGGTTCGGCGACGACTTCCCGCACGGGCTCGGGCACGGCGTCGGCCTGGAGATCCACGAGGCCCCGCTCATGGGGCCCCGCGCGACCGGTAAGCTGGTGGATCGAGTTCCGATCACCGCCGAGCCGGGGGTCTACCTCGCCGGCCGGGGCGGAGTCCGCATCGAGGACACGCTCGTGGCGCGGACGGGCGGGCCGGAGCTCCTCACCAAGACGACCAAGGACCTGCTCGTCCTCTAGCCGACCGGCGGACGGGGCGCGGTCCGCCGACCGGGAGAACACCTGTGGCGACGACGAACGACCTGAAGAACGGTATGACGCTGAGGCTGGAGGGCAACCTCTGGACCGTTCTGGAGTTCCAGCACGTCAAGCCCGGCAAGGGCCCCGCGTTCGTCCGCACGAAGATCAAGAACGTGCTCACGGGCAAGATCATCGACAAGACCTTCAACGCGGGCAGCAAGGTGGAGGTCGCCTCGGTCGACAAGCGGGACATGCAGTACCTGTACCGCGAGGGCGAGGACTTCGTCTTCATGGACACCGAGACCTACGAGCAGCCGCACATCCCGGCCGCCGTGGTCGGCGACGCCGCCAAGTACATGCTGCCCGAGCAGACCGCGGTGATCGCCTTCAACGAGGAGAACCCGCTCTACGTCGAGCTGCCCGCCGCGGTGGTGCTGGAGATCTCCGAGACCGAGCCGGGCCTGCAGGGCGACCGCTCCACCGGCGGCTCCAAGCCCGCCACGCTGGAGACCGGCGCCCAGGTCAACGTCCCGCTGTTCATCACCACGGGCGAGAAGATCAAGGTCGACACCCGCTCCGGCGAGTACCTCGGCCGCGCCTGATGGCCGCTCGCACCAAGGCGCGCAAGCTCGCCCTGGACGTGCTGTTCGCCGCCGAGCTGCGCGAGGAGAAGCCCACCGAGGTCCTCGCGCAGCGCGGCCGGCCGAACCAGGGCGAGCTGGCCGAGTACCCGCACGCCGTGCGGATCATCGAGGGCGTGGAGCGCAACGCCGAGCGCATCGACGAGCTGATCTCGACCTACGCGACCGGCTGGACCCTCGACCGGATGCCGGTCGTCGACCGCAACATCCTGCGCATGGGCCTGTTCGAGCTGCTCTGGGTGGACGACGTCCCGGACGGCGTGGCGGTCAGCGAGGCGGTGTCGCTCGCCACCGAGCTGTCCACCGACGAGTCCCCGCGCTTCGTCAACGGCCTCCTCGCCCGCATCCAACAACTGAAACCGTCCCTCTCGGTGTAACGGAACCCGGGCTGACGGGCTTGTCTCGGCAGGGGCCCGGCCAGGCACGCGAACGCGCGTAACCAACCGCGCGGGCGCGATGCCGAAGGCGAGCGTCCGCGCGGTTGATCGCAAAGCGATGCCGCCTTCGCCAGGGCACGGTCACGGAGCGAGCCACCAGGCGAGCGCAGTGGGCCGGGACCTTTCCAACAGAGCCTAGGGCCTGTTTCGAAGTGGCCTCGGCCATGCGCGCGAACGCGTGACCAGCGCGGTGCCGCGACGCCGGAGGCGAGCGGCACCGCGCTGATCGCGAAGCGATGCCGCGTTCGCCCAGGCACGGTCACGGAGCGAGCCGCTAGGCGAGCGCAGTGGGCCGTGACTGCGTAAGCACGCCGCTAGGCGAGCGCAGTGGGCCGGGACTTTGAAATACGGCCTAGGGTGGGGGGACATGAGCGGTGAGAGGGGCGCGGGCGCGCCCGCGCAGCAGAACTGGCGCAACCGCGGCGGCGGCCGGGTGCGCGGCGCGGTCCTTTGGGACGTGCTGCGCGAGGTGCTCGCCCGGGTGGCCCCGCAGGGCCCGTGCGACGTCGTGGACGTGGGCGGCGGCACCGGCGGGTTCGCCGTGCCGCTCGCCGAGCTCGGCCACCGGGTGACCGTGGTGGACGCCAGCCCCGACGCGCTCGCCGCGCTGGAGCGGCGCGCCGCCGAAGCCGGCGTGAGCGTCCGCGCGCTTCAAGGCGACGCGGGCGACCTGCCCGACCTGCTCGGCGAGTCCGCCGCCGACCTGGTGCTCTGCCACAGCGTGCTGGAGTACGTGGACGACCCGGCCGAGGCGATGGCCGCGCTGACCCGGGTCGTCCGGCCCGGTGGCGCGGTCAGCGTGCTGGTGGCCGGGCAGATCGCCGCCGCGCTGCACCGCGCCGCCGCAGGCCGCTTCGACGACGCGCACCGCGTCCTCACCGACCCCGACGGCCGCTGGGGCGAGCACGACCGGATGCCCCGCCGCTTCACCCGCGAGACCCTCGCCGAGCTGGCCGGACGCGCCGGACTCACCGCCCGCGAGCTGCACGGCGTCCGGATCTTCGCCGACCTCGTCCCGAGCGCCCTGCTCGACGAGGCCGGCGCCACCGAGGACCTCGTCGCCTTGGAGCGTGCCGCCTCCGTCCACCCCGTCCTGCGCGAGCTGGCCACCCAACTCCACCTCGTAGCCGAACGCCCCTGATGGCGGCCCCTCCGCCCGGCCGACCCGGCGCCGGGATGTGGTGTTCTCGGAGGTCGTGAGGGGATTCGGGTGGCGCGGACTGTCGGACCGGGGATCTAGGTTGGTGGCATGAGCCGGAAGCAGCAGCTGCATCGGCCGGGGCCGCAGCCCGGACCGCCCGCCGACGACACGGGTTGCTCGATCCTGCACGTCGACATGGACGCGTTCTTCGTCAGCGTGGAGCTGCTCGACCGGCCCGAGCTGCGCGGGCGGCCGGTGGTCGTCGGCGGCCTCGGCGGCCGGAGCGTGGTGTCGGCGGCGTCGTACGAGGCGCGCGAGTACGGCGTCCACTCGGCGATGCCGATGACGAGGGCGCGGCGGCTCTGCCCGCAGGCCGTGGTGCTGCCGCCGCGGCACGAGCGGTACACGGCGGTGTCCCGGGCCGTGTTCGAGATCTTCCGGTCGATGACGCCGCTGGTGGAGCCGCTGTCGGTGGACGAGGCGTTCCTCGACGTCGCAGGCGCCCGCAAGCTGTACGGGCGGCCCGCCGAGATCGCCCGGCTCGTCCGCGAGAAGGTCTTCGAGCAGCAGGGCGTGACGTGCTCGGTCGGGGTCGCGCCGACCAAGTTCGTGGCGAAGCTGGCGTCCACCCGCTGCAAGCCGAACGGCCTCCTGGTCGTCCCGGCGGACGGGGTGGAGGAGTTCCTGCACGCGCTGCCCGTCGCGGCGCTGTGGGGCGTGGGGGAGCGCACGGAGCAGCAGCTGGCCCGGCTGGGTCTGCGCTCGGTCGGGCAGCTCGCCCGGGTGCCCCTCGCCACGCTCCAGCGCGAGCTGGGCAACGCCCTCGGCGCCCACCTGCACGAGCTGGCCTGGGGGCGCGACCCGCGGCCGGTCGTCCCGGAGAGCGCGGACAAGAGCATCGGCGCCGAGGAGACCTTCGACACCGACCTGGACGACCCGGACGAGATCCGCCGCGAGCTGCTGCGGCTGGCCGAGAAGGTCGGCGCGCGGGTCCGCGCGGCCGGGTACGCGGGCCGGACGGTGAGCATCAAGCTGCGCGACGGCGACTTCAAGACGATCACCCGCGCCCGGACCCTCCGCGAGCCCACCGACCTCGCGAGAGTGATCTATGTCACAGCGTGTGAGCTCTACGAGGCGTCCGGCTGGGAGCGGGTACGACTCCGTCTGGTGGGCGTGCGCGTGGAGAACCTCACCCCCGCCGGCGACGCTCCGCGCCAGCTCGCGCTGGACGAACCGGAGACCGGCTGGCGGGAGGCGGAGCGCGTGATCGACCAGGTCGCGCACCGGTTCGGTACCGGCGCGGTCCGTCCGGCCGCGCTGGTCCGGCGGAGCGACGGGCGCCCCACCGCCCGGGACGGACGGGACGGCGGTGACGGGAGGGGATGAGGCGGATGCGGAGATGAACGGCGAAGGGTCCGCGGTAGGCCGTTCGCTTTCGTTGACCTGTCCGGGCTCGTATTCTGGGCATATCACCGTTGAGGTTCTCGTCCTGCATCGGATACCCCGTCGCGGGGCAGTCGTTGGGAGGCGCCGTGCCGCTCTCTGATCACGAGCAGCGCATGCTCGACCAGATCGAGCAGGCGTTGTACGCCGAGGATCCGAAGTTCGCCCATGCGGTGCGCTCCACGAGTCCTCAGGTGCACTACAAGCGCCAGATGATCAAAGCCGCGCTGGGCTTCGCCGTCGGCGTGTGCGCCCTGATGGCCGGGCTGGTGGCGAACGCGGGAGCGGTCACCATCGCGGTCAGCGTGGCCGGGTTCCTGCTCATGGTCGCCTGCTGCGTCTGGGCGCTCACCAGCTGGAAGCGCATGACCGGCATCGCCGAACCGGCCCGCGGCGGCCGCCGCGCCGCCTCCGGCGGAGGCCGGTCCCGGCGCTCCCAGCGCTCCGGCTTCATGGAGCGCATGGAAGAGCGCTGGCGCCGCCGCACCGAAGAGCGCTGACCCCCGCCGAGCCCGCCCGCGCATCCCCCCACCGCGCGAGGCGGGCCCAGCACTGCCCCAACCCCAACCCCATGGCCCCGATCCCGGTCCTAGTCCCAGCTGCGGCTGTGGCTTGTGTCGCGGGTTGGGGAGGGGGGGGTGTCCAAGTGAACGGGTGTCGGACTTTGGCGCGTCTCCGTTAGGAGGCGCGTTTTTTGTGTCGGGTTGGCTACGTGGTCGTCCCCGTCCCCGGTTGGGGACGGGGACGGGGGTGTTAGGGGCGTTTTCTGGGGAGGTGGGTGCGGGTGAGGGTGATGAGGTGGGCCAGGGCTTGTTCGGCTCGGCCGGTGGCTCGGGCGGTGCGTTCGCCGGCCACGCGGGCGGCGTCGCGGGCCTCGGCGACCGTGGAGGCGGGCAGCAGCCGGGCGCGCCAGCGCGTGGTGGCCGTGGCGGACGAGGCGAACGCCGTGCGCATCGTCCGGACGTCGGCGCGGAGGACGTCGGTGGGCGGCGGGGGGCGGTCCGCGGGGGCGTAGCGGGCGAGCTCCTCGGCGGTGGCGATGCGGCGCAGCGCGGTGGCGGCGGTCTCGTCCAGGCCGAGCAGGTCGTCCAGGCGGCGGACGGTTGCGCGCGGCGTCTCGCTGGACGGCCAGGAGACGCCGTGGTCGATCGCGTCCGCGCGGAGTTCGCGCCACGCGGCGTGGGCCGCTTCGATGGGCGGCCGGGGCCCCCTCGGGCCGGTCGGACGGGACGTCTCGGGCCCCGGCGGCGGCTCCAGCGCGGCCGACCAGCGGCGGCGCCGGGTCAGGATCCGCACGGCCGGCGCGGCGGCCAGCAGCAGGACGACCAGGACGCCGCCCGCGATCCAGGGCGTGTAGTCCGGTCCGTGGTGCTTCGGCTTGGCGTTCAGCAGCGGGTTCCCGCCGACTCCGGGCAGGTCGTTGCGGTGCCGCTCGCCCGGCGACGCCGACGCGTGCGGACCCGACGACGTGGACGGCTCCGGCTGCGAGCCGGAGTTGCCGTTCCGGTTGGGGTCGGACCCTTCCGGAGGCAGCGAGTAGACCGGTTCGGTCGCCGTGCCCTGGCCCGTCGCGCCGGTCGGCGTCGGCTCGAACCGGACCCAGCCCGCGCCGTCGAAGTACAGCTCGGGCCAGGCGTGCGCGTCGCGCCCGCGCACCTCCCACTCGCCGGGACGCACCTCGCGGCCCGCGGTGTACCCGACCGAGACCCGCGCCGGGACGCCCAGCGTCCGGGCCATCACGGCCATCGCGGCGGCGAACTGCTCGCAGTAGCCGCGCTTGTCCTTGGTCAGGAAGTTCAGCAGGTCCGAGCCGTGCTCGGGGGTGCCGGCGTTCAGGTCGTAGCGGAACTCGCCGCCGGTGAACCACGCCTGGAGCTTCACGGCCGCCTCGTAGGCGTTCCGCGCGCCCTTGGTCTTCTGGGCGGCGATGTCGTGCACCTTGGACGGGACCGACTTCGGCAGCCAGACGTAGTCCGCGAGCTGCTCGCTGGTGTAGGAGTTGCCCGCGGCCAGGTCGGACGGCGACGGCAGCACGCGGCGGCTGGTCACGTCGAACGTCTTGCCGCCCGCGCCGTCCTGCAGCGAGTAGACCATCAGGGTCGGCGCGTGCACCCGCCAGTCGCCCTTGATCCGCACCTGCACCGGCGCGTACGGCATCGGGAGGAACTGCAGGTCCTTCAGGTCCTTGCTGACCTTGATCCGGGTGTCCACCGTCCGGGTCGGCGCGACGGTGAGGCCGGGCGGCGCGGGCAGCGGCGCGGAGGTCACCCGGTCCTTGGCGGTGCTCGGCACGCTGTAGGTCCAGCGGTCCCCGTCGAACCGGTCGAGCGCGTAGAGCCGCAGGTAGTCGGGCCGGTCGCTGTCGTTCGACCGGTAGGTGAGGACGACCCCGTCGTCCGGGTTGGTGAGCTGCTTGGACAGGCTGACCATCGGGTCGGGCGTGGTGACCGTCCGGGTGCCGTCGCCGCCGGTGCCCGCGCCCTTCCCGCCGAACACGCCGCGCGGGTGGATGCCCGGCACGGCCATCGGCAGCAGGACGGCGACCGCGACGGCGGCCAGCCCGATCCGGCGGCCGCTGCTGGCGAGGGCCGAGGCGTCCGGACGCTCCCGGTCGCCGGGCGTCTCCTCGTGCCAGCGCGGGGACGAGATCATCCGGCCCCAGCCGCCGACGCTCTCCCGCGCGTCCGCCATCAGCAGCGCGAGGAACCCGGCCGCGCCGAGCCCGAACGCGATCCAGTTCACGCCGTGCTCGCGGATCGCGGCGGGCACGCTGTACATGGCCAGCAGCGGCAGCCCGGCGGGCGCCGCCCGGCGCAGCCGCACGGCGAGCAGGTCGACGACGGTCGCGACCGCGCCGACGCCGATCGTGACGATCAGGTGCAGGCCCTGGCCGTCCGGGACGGGCGCGGCGTACCGGTTCGCGGTGGACCAGCCGTCGGCGATCAGCTCGCGCAGCCCGTCCAGGGACGCGGGCGTCGGGACGAACCCGAGCAGCGCCTGCCCGGGCGTGAACACCAGGGTGCAGTAGAGCAGCAGCGCGAGCGCCGGGCCGAGCGGGTCGAACACCGCCGGGATCCGCAGCCGCCGCACGGCGACCGCGCCCGCGCCGGCCGCGATGACCGCGCCGGCCGCGTGCCAGAACCACTGCCCGCCCATGAACAGCGGATACAGCCCGACCGACCCGGCCAGCGTGGCCAGCCCGGCCATGACCGTCATCCGGATCCTCATGCCGCGCCTCCGCCCCCGGTCCCCTGCGTGTAGCTGATGCCGGCGTCGACCGGCTCGGACGTCGCGGCCCAGGCCGCCGCCAGCTCCGTGGCCGTCCGGACGATGGCGACCCGCCACCCCGCGGCCCGCAGCACCCGCGCCGCCCCGACCCCCGGCACCTCGTCCGCCCCACCCGGCCGCTCGCCGCCTCGGCCGGTGCGCGCGGCGCCGGCCAGGTCTTCGAGCCCGCGGCCGGACGAGTCGTCCCAGCCGGTTCGCGGGTCCCCGTCCCCGCTGCCCCGCGCGTTGTTCCGGTGGGCGCGGGCATCGCTCGCGGCGGCGGCCTCCGGGTCGACCAGGATCGCCACGCACGCCGTCGTCCCGCGCCGGACGGCCGCGACCGCGCGCGCCTCATCCGGTGTGAGCAGGCCGAACACGGCCACGACTAGGCCGTCGCCGTCCCGGCCGGAACCGCCGATCAGGGCGGCCAGGCCCGCGTCCAGAGTGGTGAGGTCGCCGGGGCGCGCGACCGCCAGGGCGTCCAGCAGCAGCCCCTCGAACTCGCCCGCGTAGTCGGCGGACGCCGCGAGCCGCTCGCCCGCGTCGGTGACCAGGCGCAACGCCAACCCGGCCCGGCCGAGGTGCACGCCGACCGACGCGGTCGCCGACACCGCCTGCTCGAACGGCGCGCCGGGGCCCTCGCCGCCGTACGCCATCCGGCGGGTGTCCAGGAAGAGCGCGCCGCGGCTCTGCCAGTGCTGCTCCTCGCGCCGCACCATCAGCTCGCCGCGGCGCGCGGTGGACCGCCAGTGGACGCGCCGCAGGTCGTCGCCGTGCCGGTACTCGCGCGGCGCGACGTCGTCCTCGCCCGCCGTGGAGACCGTCCGGGCGAGGCTGTCGCCGCCCCCGGCCCACGCCCCGGCGATCCGTCCGGACGGCAGCGGCACGATCGCCGGGGTGACCGTCAGCGTGTCGGTGAGGCTGAACGAGCGGACCAGCTCGACCATCCCGAACGGGTCGGCGAGCCGGACGGTCAGCGGCCCGACCCGGAACCGCCCGCGCACGTCCGACCGGATGCGGTAGCTCAGCTCGCGCGACCCGCGCGGCTCGATCCGGTCGATCACGAACCGGGGCCGGCCGCCGAGCGCGAACGGCACCCGGTCCTCGACCATCAGGAGCCCGCTCGGCAGCCGGGACACGTTCTCCAGCCGCAGCTCCGCGCGCGACTCGTGCCCCACCGGCAGCCGCGGCGGGTCGAGCCGCCGCGCGCACGCCAGCCGGTACCGGGTCCGCGAGACGCCCCAGGTGCAGATCAGCGGCAGCGCCAGGACCAGCACCCCGGCGCGCAGCAGGTCCCGCTCGCCGAGCACGAACGCGCACACGATCGCGGTCGCGCCGGCCGCCACGAACGACCGGCCCCGCGTCGTCAGACCCGCCAAGGCCCGTCGCACCGCGTCACCCCCGGGGGGACGGGACGGGCAGCCGGTGCACCAGCTCGGTGACCACGTGCTCGGGCCGCCGCCGCTCGACCTGCGCCTCGGCGGTCGGCAGCAGCCGGTGCGCCAGCACCGGGACGGCCAGCTCCTGGACGTCGTCGGGGAGCACGTAGTCGCGGTCGTCCAGCGCCGCGTACGCGCGCGCCGCGCGCACGAGGTGGAGGGTCGCCCGCGGGGACGCGCCGAGCCGCAGCTCCGGGTGGTTGCGCGTCGCGGTGACCAGGTCGATCGCGTACTGCCGGACGGACGCGGCGACGTGCTGGCGCCGCACCACCTCGATCAGGTCCCGGACGTCGGCGGCGTGCGCGACGGGCTCCAGGTCGTCCAGCGGGTTCGCCTCGCCGTGCGCGTCCAGCATCTCCAGCTCGGCGGCGGGGTCGGGGTACCCCATCGAGATCCGGGCGGTGAACCGGTCGCGCTGCGCCTCGGGGAGGGGGTAGGTGCCCTCCATCTCCACCGGGTTCTGCGTCGCGATCACCATGAACGGGCGTTCCAGCGGGTAGGTCGTGCCGTCCACCGTGACCTGGCGCTCCTCCATGCACTCCAGCAGCGCCGACTGGGTCTTGGGGGAGGCGCGGTTGATCTCGTCGCCGACCACGATGTTGGCGAACACCGGGCCCGGCTTGAACTCGAACTCGCGCAGCTCCTGGTTGTAGGCGCTGACCCCGGTGATGTCGCTCGGCAGCAGGTCGGGCGTGAACTGGACGCGGCGCACCGAGCAGTCGACCGACCGGGCCAGCGCCTTGGCGAGCATCGTCTTGCCGACACCGGGGACGTCCTCGATGAGCAGGTGGCCCTCGGCGAGCAGCACCGTCAGCGCGAGCCGCACCGCCCTGGGCTTGCCCTCGACCACCGTCTCCACGGCGTCCCGGATGCGGCCGCTCACCCTGGCCAGGTCGTCCAGCCCGCCGCCGCCCAGGCCGCGCGAACCGTCCGCCGGGCGGGGCACGGACGCCGAACGCCCGGTCCCGGTCGACGGGTCCCCGTGCATCCCTACTGCCACCAACAACCCTCCTCAGCCGTCCGGGCCGCCCCGACGGCGCCGCGGTGCGCCCCCCGAACGGCCGCCGCGCCGCGTCCTCGGCTGAGGATCGGCCGCGCCGCCGCCGTTCCACCGGCGGGCGCCGCCTCCGGTGCTCCACCGACAGTACGTCTCCCCGCCGACGGCCGCGATGGCCGTGGGGAACGGGAGCCCATTGTGCTCCACCGGAGCGGTCGCCACAGCCCGCGCGGCGCTCCACTTTCCCCCAGCGGACGCCCGGACGGGGGGTTCCGGACGCCCGTCCGGGACGGCCGGAAACGCTCCGGGCTGCGTCAGGACGCGGTGTCAGGACCTTCCGGCCAGGGGGTTCCACGGCCTTCCGGCCGGGGTGCGGCAGGACCGTCCGTCCGGGATGTGTCAAGACCCCGCGACGGCCGCTCGTCTGCGGGCCGCCCGCCGCGCCCCACCCCGCCCCCTCGCCACCCCACCCCGGCTGACCTGCGGAATCGTTCGCGAAATCGGCGCGCGGCAGGTGTTTTCGTAGTTGACGGTGGGGAAGAGTGGAGTAGAGTGGGGCGCCGTGGGGAGCAGTAGCGCCCCATGCGGCGCGGGAGGTGGGGCCGGTGTTCCTCGGCACCCATACGCCGCGCCTCGACGACAAGGGACGACTGTTCCTGCCGGCGAAGTACCGCGAGGAGCTGTCGGGGGGATTGGTGATCACGAAGGGCCAGGAACGCTGCCTGTACGTCTTCCCCATGGCGGAGTTCCAGCGCATCACCGAGGCGCTTCGTGCCGCGCCGGTCACCGAGCGCACCGTGCGGGCCTACAGCCGGGTCTTCTTCGCGAGCGCATCCGACGAGGTCCCCGACAAGCAGGGCCGGATCACGATCCCACCCCCGCTGCGGAAGTACGCCGGGCTCACCCGCGACTGCACGGTCATCGGCGCGAACTCGCGCCTGGAGATCTGGGACAGCGGCGCCTGGGAGTCCTACCTCGAACAGGAGGAGCAGGCGTTCGCCGACATCTCCGAGGAGGTGTTGCCCGGGATTCTCTGACGATCTGCTGAGCGTCGGTCGCGACGACCGGCACTGGCCCGCGTTCGGCCAGGTCTCCAGCCGCTCTCCAGGCCCTCTGGCGCAGCTTCCCCGGCGCCAGAAGGCACCCCCCGCGGTGACGCGGTGATCTTCCTCAAAGGGCAGCGGATGGGGACCTGGCCGGACGAGGCCGCCGGGGTGCCCGCACAGGGGGTTTCACAGGGCACCCGCACCGGCAGGCCGCGCACCGGCCCGCACGCGGGCCGAGCGGCCGACGATGCCACGCATTCCGCGAGCGAGGTGGCACCGACATGGGGGGTGGAGCATGGACGTGGGCGACCACGCGGCGGACGCCGGTCACGTTCCGGTACTGATCGACCGCGTTCTCGAGATTCTGGCGCCCGCCGTCCAGGCCGCCGCCGACTCCGGGCGCACACCCGTCTACCTGGACGGGACGCTCGGCATGGGCGGCCACGCCGAGGCCATGCTGACCGCCCACCCGACGCTCCGCCTGATCGGCCTGGACCGGGACACCTACGCGCTGGAGCGCTCCGCCGCGCGGCTGGAGCGCTTCGGCGACCGGGTCTCGCTCGTCCACGCCGTCTACGACGACGTCCCGGCGGTCCTGGACCGGCTGGGCGTGCCCGCGGTCGACGCGTTCCTGTTCGACCTGGGCGTCTCCTCGCCGCAGCTGGACGAGGCCGAGCGCGGCTTCGCCTACTCCTACGACGCGCCCCTCGACATGCGGATGGACCGCACGCAGGCCCTCACCGCCGCCGAGGTCGTCAACACCTACCCGCCCGCCGAGCTCGCCCGCATCCTGCGCGAGTACGGCGAGGAGCGGTTCGCCCAGCGCATCGCGTCCGCCATCGTGCGCGAGCGCGCGAAGGAACCGTTCGAGTCGACCGCACGCCTCACCGAGCTCGTCCGCACCGCGATCCCGGCCGCGACCCGCCGCACCGGCGGCAACCCGGCCAAGCGCACCTTCCAGGCGCTGCGCATCGAGGTGAACGGCGAGCTGGAGATCTGGCGCCGGGCGCTGCCCGCCGCCCTCGACGCGCTCCCGGTCGGCGGCCGGGTCGCCGTGCTCAGCTACCACTCGCTGGAGGACCGCATCACCAAGCAGGTCCTCGCCGCGGCCACCGCCGACCACACCCCGCCGGACCTGCCCGTCCCGCTCCCGGAGTACCAGCCGCGCTTCCGGCTGCTGACCCGCGGTGCCGAGGTGGCGTCCGAGTCCGAGACCGAGACCAACCCACGGGCCGGATCGGTGCGGCTGCGCGCCGCCGAGCGGGTCCGGGAGGCCACATGAGCACACGGACACGCCAGCCGGGGACCGCGACCCCGCCCGTGCCCACGCAGCGCCGCGAGCGCCGCCGCCGGCCCGAGCCCCGCACCCGCACCGCGGAGCCACCCGCACGCCCGACCGACGACGCCGCACCGACCCGCGGCGAAGCCGCCCCGCGCGAAGCCACGCCCACGCGCGCAGGGACGTCCGCCCGCCAAACCACACGCTCACGCGACGGCAGCACCTCACGCGAAGCCACGCCCACGCGCGGAGGGGCCTCGACGCGCGAAGGGACGCGTTCACGGGATGGGGCGTCCACCCGGGGGGGCTCGGGTTCGCGCGGGGGTGCGGGGGTCAAGAGGCGGCCGGGGGGCGAGCCTGCGACCAAGGCGCGTGCCACGAAGACGGCCCCGTCGGGGGCGGCGCGGCGGACGGCTCGGGCGGTGCGGCAGTCGGCGCCGCCGCGGACGCCGTTCGTGCTGCTCATCGTGGGACTGCTGGGCGGCGCGCTGGCCAGCCTCCTGCTGCTCAACACCGTGCTCGCCGAGGACGCGTTCACGCTGTCCCGGCTGCAGCAGAACAACAAGCTGCTCGACCAGCAGCGGCAGCAGATGCAGAGCGACATCGCGCGGGAGGAGGCGCCGGCCTCGCTGGACGCCAAGGCCCGCGGCTACGGCATGCGGCCGCCGACGCAGCCCGCGTGGATCTCGCCGGACGGCACGGTGACCGGGACGCGCGGCGTGCGCCCGGTGCCGAACGCCGCCGCGGCGACCGCGGGCGCGGCGGGCGTGCTCGGCGTGCCCGGCGCGATCATCCCGGGCGAGGGCGTGCCGAGCGCGCCCGGCGCGGGCGACGGCGGTCAGGGGGCGCCGTGAGGACGCCTCGGGAGGCGCGGTGAGCAGGCGTCCGGCCGGTCCGCCGTCCGGGCGCGGGCGGGGGCCCCAGGGCCGGGGACCGCGCGGCTCGGGCGGCGCACCGCCCCGGCGGCCGGCGCGTAACGACATGGTCCCGCCGCCGCGTCCCAAGAAGGACGGCGACGGCGGCAAGACCCGCGACAAGTCCGAGCCCAAGCCTCGCGACGCGTCCTCGCGCTCGCGGGACGGCGCGGACGGCTCGTCCCGCACCCGCGAAGGCCGCAACGCCAAGGACGCCCCCACCCGCGACGGCAAGGGCGCCTCCTCGCGCACCGGCCGCGACGGTAAGGGTGGTTCCTCGCGCGCCGGCGCGAGTGGTTCCGGCCGCGGCGGTAGTGAGGGCAAGGGCGGTTCCGGGCGTAGCGGCAAGGGCGCCTCGACACGCAGCGGCGCAGGCGGCTCCGGCCGGGCCGGTAGCACCGGCGCGAGCGGTTCCGGCCGCGGCGGTAGCGGTGGCACGGGCGGTTCCGGCCGAGGTGGGCGTGCTGGGAAGGCTGCTTCTGGGCGCGGTAAGGGGGCCACCTCGCGGATGCGTGAGGGGGCGCCGCCGTCCGCGCGGACTCGGGACGGGCGCGCAGGTTCGGGCCGCGGACCCGGCCGGACGGGCGAGAGCCGCAGCGGCGGACGCGTGGACGGGCGCCGGACGCGCGCCGGGGCGCCGCAGCGCGGACGCGGCGGACCGCCGAGAAGGCCGCCCAGGCGCAAGATCAGGGTGCCGTTCCGGCGGCGCGACCCGATGAAGCGGCTGAACGCGGGCCTGCTCGCCGTCGCGTTCGTGCTGTCGCTGTTCGCCGGGCGGCTCGTCCAGCTCCAGACGATCGAGTCGGGGCACTACACGGCGCGGGCGCTGGAGCAGCGGCTCCGCAAGATCGACCTGCCCGCCGTGCGGGGCGACATCACCGACGCGCAGGGCAACCCGCTCGCGATGACGGTCGAGGCGCGGCTCATCTACGCCGACCCGAAGGTGATCAAGCCGGAGAAGCGGCAGCCGATCGTGAACGCGCTCGCGCCGATGCTCGGCGTCGATCCCGCCACCATGCTCAAACGGCTGTCCAAGCCGAACAGCCGGTACGAGGTGCTCGCCCACGGCGTCCGCCCCGACCAGGCGCGGCTCGTGCTGGGGATGAAGTTCCTCGGCATCGGGACGTATCCGGAGTACCGCCGCGAATACCCCAACGACTCGCTCGGCGCGGGCGTGATCGGGTTCGTGAACGCGGAGGGACGCGGCGGGGCAGGCCTGGAGTACTCGCTGAACAAGCAGCTCGCCGGGCGCGCCGGCTGGCAGCGGATCGAGATCAGCCCGGACGGCCAGCACATCCCGATGGGCGAGGACCAGAAGCGCCCGCCGGTGCCGGGCAAGGGCGTCCGGCTGACGCTGATGCGGGACGTCCAGTACAAGGCGCAGCAGGCGATCGAGGCGCAGGTGAAGGCGACCGGCGCGCGCAGCGGCAGCGTGATCGTGATGGACCCGCGCAACGGCCAGCTGCTCGCGATGGCGTCCGCGCCGGGCTACGACCCGAACGAGTACGGAAAGTCCGACTGGCGGCTGTGGGGGAGCCCGCTCGTCCAGGAGGCGTACGAGCCGGGCAGCACCGGCAAGGTCGTCACGGCGGCGGCGGTGCTGGAACGCGGCGGGATCACGCCCCAGACGCCGTTCAGGGTGCCCTACAGCGTCCGCAAGTACGACCGGACGTTCCACGACTCCGAGCAGCACAGGACCGAGAAGCTGACCTTCGCCGGGGTGCTGGCCAAGTCCAGCAACGTCGGGACGATCCTGGCCAGCGAGCACATCGACCAGAACACGCTGTACCAGTTCCTGCGCGACTTCGGGTTCGCCCAGAAGACCAACATCGGGCTGCCCGCCGAGACCGCCGGGCAGCTCCGGCCGCCGAACCAGTGGTCGGGCACCGACCGGTACCCGATCGCGTTCGGGCAGTCGATGTCGGTGAACGCGCTGCAGATGGCGAGCGTGTACTCCACGATCGCCAACGGCGGAGTGCGGGTCGCGCCGAACCTGGTCGCGGGCACGACGGGGGAGGACGGCTCGTTCACCCCGGCCGCCGCGCCCGCGCAGAAGCGGGTCATCAGCCCGCAGACGGCGCAGGAGATCCGGGACATGCTGGAGGGCGTCACCACCAAGGACGGCACCGCGCCGAAGGCGCAGATCCCCGGCTACCGGGTGGCGGGCAAGACCGGCACCGCGCAGATCGTCAACCCGAGCACCGGCACCTACGAGGACGGCGGCTACACCGCCTCGTTCGCCGGATTCGCCCCGGCGGACGCGCCGCAGCTGGTGGTCCAGGTCGTGCTCCAGCACCCGAGTAGGGGAAGCTACTTCGGTGGGGACGTCGCGGCCCCGGTGTTCCGGGACGTGATGGGCTTCGCGCTCCAGTCGCGGAAGATCCCGCCGAGCGGCAGCAGGGCGCCGTCGGTCAAGATCTACGCCGACGACTGAGCGAGCCGGTAGCCTGACCCGCCGTGAGCTCCGCACCGTTGACCCCGCACATCCGTCGAGAACCGGCTCCGGCCCGCACCGAAAGACACGCCATGCGCCCGACCTCCAACCCGGCCCGTCAGCTGACCGGCCTCGCGTCGACGCTGGGCCTCGCGGCCGCGGACGAGTGGTCCGGGGTGACCGTCTCGGGGATCACGCACGACTCGCGCGCGGTGCTGCCCGGCGACGTGTACGCGGCGCTGCCGGGCGCGCGCGTGCACGGCGCGCAGTTCGCCGTCCAGGCGGCCGAGAAGGGCGCCGCGGCGGTCCTGACGGACCCGACGGGCCGGGAGCGCGCCGAGCAGGCGGGGCTGCCCGTCCTGATCGTGGACGACCCGCGCGCGGTGCTCGGCACGGCGTCCTCGTGGGTGTACGGCGACCCGGTCGCCGACCTGACCCTGATCGGCGTGACCGGCACCAGCGGCAAGACGACCACGACGTTCCTGCTGGACGCGGGCCTGCGCGCGGCCGGGAACACCACCGGCCTGATCGGCGGCGTGGAGATCCGGGTCGGCGACGAGACCGTCCCCGGCGAGCTGACCACGCCCGAGTCGACCGACCTGCACGCGCTGTTCGCGATGATGCGCGAGCGCGGCGCCCGCGCGGCGGCGATGGAGGTGTCCAGCCACGCGCTGGAGCAGAACCGGGTCGGCGGCGCGCGGTACGACGTCGCGATCTTCAACAACCTGTCCCAGGACCACCTGGACTACCACCCGACGATGCGGGACTACTTCCTGGCGAAGGCGAAGCTGTTCACGCCCGCGTTCAGCCGGGTCGGCGTGGTGAACCTGGACGACCAGTACGGCCGCGAGCTGCTGGAGGTCGCGACCATCCCGACCACCACGTTCTCGGCGTCCGGCGACGCCGAGGCCGACTGGCGCGCGGTGGACGTCCGGATCGGCGCGGACGGCAGCGTGTTCCGCGTGCTCGGCCCGGGCGGCATCGAGGCCGACGCGTCCGTCCAGCTGCCCGGCCCGTTCAACGTGGCGAACGCGCTCGGCGCGATCGTGGCGCTGGTGGAGGCCGGGATCACGCTGCCGGTGGCGGTGCGCGGCGTCGCGTCGCTGACCGGCGTCCCGGGCCGCCTGGAGCGCGTGGACGAGGGCCAGGAGTACGTCGCGCTGGTCGACTACTCGCACAAGCCCGGCGCGGTCGAGGCGGTGCTCACCTCGCTGCGGAAGGTCACCGAGGGGCGGCTGACGATCGTGCTCGGCTGCGGCGGCGACCGGGACCGCGGCAAGCGCCCGCTGATGGGGGAGGCGGCGGTGCGGCTGGCCGACATGGCGTATTTCACCAACGACAACCCGAGGTCGGAGGACCCCCTGGCGATCCTCGCCGCTATGGTCGAGGGCGGGCTCAAGGTCCCGCAGTCCGAGCGCGCGCACCTCGTGGTCGAGCCCGACCGCGCCGCCGCGATCGCGCTGGCGATCGGCCGGGCCCGCCGCGGCGACGTCGTGGTCGTCGCGGGCAAGGGCCACGAGCAGGGCCAGTACGTGGCCGGCGAGGTGCACCCGTTCGACGACCGGCGGGTCGTCCGCGCGGCGATCCGGGCCCAGCAGGACCGCGCGCGCGACCGGGACCGGACCGCGGACCCGGGCGCGCCGTCCGGCCGGGACGGCTCCGCCTGGGATGCTTCCGACCGGGACGCGTCCGACCGGGACGCACTCGGAAGGGACGCACCCGACAGGGACGCACCCGACAGGGACGCACCCGACAGGGACGCACTTGGAAGGGACGCACCCGGAAGGGACGCGCCGGGCCGGGACGCCTCGGGCGCGGACGCGTCCGGCCGGGACCCGGCCGGGCGAACCCGGGCGGGCACTGGCGCGTCGAACGGGCAGGACGTGAGAGGGGACGGGACGCAGGCGTGATCCCACTTCCGCTGTCGACGGTCGCCGAGCTCACCGGCGGCACGGTGACCGGCCTTCCGCCGGACGGGCCCGAGCCGGTGGTGCGCGGCCCCGTGGTGATCGACTCCCGGGAGGCCGTTCCGGGCGCGCTGTTCGCGGCGCTGCCGGGCGAGCGCGCCGACGGGCACGACTTCGCCCCGGCGGCCTTCGCCGGGGGCGCGAGCGCCGTCCTGGCGGCCCGCCCGGTGGACGGTCCGGCCGTGGTGGTGCCGGACGTCCAGGAGGCGCTCGGGCTGCTCGCCCGCGGCGTCCTGGCCCGGCTGCCGGACGCCGTCGTGACCGGCGTGACCGGCTCGGCGGGCAAGACCTCCACCAAGGACCTGATCGCCCAGGTGGTCGAGCGGGCCGGGCCGACGATCGCGCCGGTCGGGTCGTTCAACAACGAGATCGGGCTGCCGCTGACCGCGCTGCGCGCCGACGAGGGCACCCGGCACCTGGTGCTGGAGATGGGCGCCCGCGGCATCGGCCACATCGCCTACCTGTGCGGCATCGCGCGGCCCGCGATCGGCGTGGTGCTGAACGTCGGGTCGGCGCACCTCGGCGAGTTCGGCTCCCGGGAGGCCGTCGCGCAGGCGAAGGGCGAGATGGTCGAGGCGCTGCCCGCGTCCGGCACGGCCGTCCTGAACGCCGACGACCCGCTGGTCGCGGCCATGGCGAGCCGCACCGAGGCGCAGGTCGTCACGTTCGGCCGCGGCCCGGACGCGACCGTCCGCGCCGTCGACGAAGACCTGGACGAGGCCGGACGAGGCCGGTTCACCCTGGTCACGCCCGAGGGCGAGGCGAAGGTGGCACTGCGCCTGGCGGGCGCGCACATGGTCCCGAACGCGCTGGCCGCCGCCGCCGTGGCGCGCGCCGCCGGGATGGGCGTCGCGGACGTCGCGGACGCCCTCTCGGCCGCGGGGCCGCGCAGCCGCTGGCGGATGGAGGTCACCGACCGCCCGGACGGCGTGACGGTGATCAACGACGCGTACAACGCCAACCCCGAGTCGACCCGCGCCGCGCTGGACGTGCTCGCGCACCTCGCGCGGGGCCGCCGGGCCTTCGCGGTGCTGGGCGAGATGGCTGAGCTCGGTGACACCTCGGTCGCGGAACACGCCAAGATCGGGCAGCATGTCGCGCGCAGCGGAGTCGCCGGCCTCGTGGTCGTCGGGGACGCCGCCGCGCCGGTGGCCGAAGGGGCCGCGCAGGTGGCGGCATGGACGGGAGAGTTGGTACAGGTGGATGACGTCGGCGCGGCGGTGACCGCGCTCAGCGGGCGGCTCCGGCCGCACGACGTCGTACTGGTGAAGGGGTCCCGGGTCGCGGGCCTGGAACGGGTCGCCGCGGCCCTGCTGCCGGAGGCGGCCGGGCCGGACGGGGCCGCGCCGGACGCGCCCGCGGGGGGTGCCCGGGCATGACCAACATCATCATCGCCGCCGGGGTCGCCCTGCTGTTCGGCATGGTCGGCACGCCGGTGTGGATCCGGATCGTGAACCGGCTCGGCTACGGCCAGATGATCCGCCAGGAGGGCCCGGAGGCCCACCTGAAGAAGCGCGGCACCCCCACCATGGGCGGCACGGTGTTCGTCCTCGGGTCGCTCGTCGGGTACGGCGCGGCGCACCTGCTGACCGGCACCAGCCCGACCGTCTCGGGCGGCCTGGTGCTGTTCCTGATGACCGGGCTCGGCGCGGTCGGCTTCGTGGACGACTACATCAAGGTCTTCAAGCAGCGCAGCCTCGGCCTGCGCTCCGGCGCCAAGATGATCGGGATCATCCTGGTCGGCGTCGTGTTCGCGGTCGGGTCGCTGAACTTCCCGAACCACCTGGACGTCACCCCCGCCGACGCGCACCTGTCGTTCCTGCGCGACTTCGGCCCGTCGATCGGCGCGATCCCGTTCGTGATCTGGGCGCTGCTGCTGATCGCCGCGACGTCCAACGGCGTGAACCTCACCGACGGCCTGGACGGCCTGGCCGCCGGCCCGTGCGCGATGGTGCTGGCCGCCTACGTGTTGATCGGCAACTGGCAGCTGCGCAACTCCTGCGAGTTCGCGCTCGCGCCGAACTGCTACAACGTGCGTGACCCGCTCGACCTCGCGGTCGTCGCGGCGGCCGTGCTCGGCGGCGTGTTCGGCTTCCTGTGGTGGAACGCGCCCCCGGCGAAGGTGTTCATGGGCGACACCGGCTCGCTCGCCCTCGGCGGCGTCCTGGTGGGCCTGGCGATCCTGACCCGCACCCAGTTCCTGCTCGGCGTGCTGTCCGGCCTGATCGTGATGATCACGCTGTCGGTGATCATCCAGGTCGGCGGGTTCAAGATGACCAAGAAACGGGTCTTCAAGATGGCGCCCCTGCAGCACCACTTCGAGCTGTCGGGATGGGCCGAGACCACGATCGTCGTGCGGTTCTGGCTGATGTCCGCGCTGTTCACGGCGATCGGCCTGGGCCTGTTCTACCTGGAATGGATGCCCAAGAAGTGACGCAGCAGCCGCCCGAGCCGCCGCAGGCCCGCGAGCCGGACGAAGGGCGCAAGCCGGACGAAGGTGGCCAGTCGTTCGAAGGCGGCGAGTCGTTCGAGGGGCGGCGGGTCGTCGTCGCGGGCCTCGGGGTCTCCGGACGGGCCGCCGCGCGCGTCCTGGCCGGGCGCGGCGCGCACGTGACGATCGTCGACGCCCGCGCGGACGACGCGTCCCGCGAGCAGGCGGCAGAGCTCGAAGCGCTCGGCGTGACCGTCCGGCTCGGTGACGGCGACACCCTCCCCGAGGGGACGGACCTGGTCGTCACCTCGCCGGGATGGAAGCCGGACGTGCCGCTGCTGGCCGCCGCCGCGTCCGCCGGGATCGAGATCTACGGCGAGGTCGAGCTGGCGTGGCGGCTGCGTCCGGCGGGCGCGGCGCCCTGGCTCGCCCTGACCGGCACGAACGGCAAGACCACCTGCGTCCGGATGCTGACGGAGATCCTCGTAGCCGCCGGGCACGACGCGGTGGCGGTCGGGAACGTCGGCACGCCGATCGTCGAGGCGGTCCTGGAGGGCCACGACGTGCTGGCCGTGGAGCTGTCCAGCTACCAACTGCACTGGTCTTCCAGCCTCCGGCCGCTCGCCTCGGCGGTGCTGAACGTCGCGCCCGACCACATCGACTGGCACGGATCGTTCGAGGCGTACGCCGCGGACAAGGCGAAGATCTTCACCCCGGGCGCGGTCGCGGTCGTGAACGCCGACGAACCGGTCTCGGCCGGTCTCGGCCCGGCGGACGCCAAGGCGTTCACCCTCGCGATCCCCGCGCCGGGCCAGGTCGGCGTCGTGGAAGACCTCCTCGTCGACCGCGCCTTCGTGGACGACCCGGCCACCAGCGCCGCCGAGCTGGCCGAGCTGGCCGATGTCAAGCCGTTCGCCCCGCACAACGTCGCCAACGCGCTCGCGGCGGCGGCCCTGGCCCGCGCCTTCGGCGTGCCGCCCGAGGCCGTCCGCGCGGGCCTGCGCGCGTTCGTGCCCGACCCGCACCGCATCGCGCACGTCGCGACCGTGGACGGCGTCGACTACGTGGACGACTCCAAGGCCACCAACCCGCACGCCGCCGCGTCCTCGCTGGCGGCCTGCCGGTCCGCGGTGTGGATCGCGGGCGGCCTGCTGAAGGGCGCCGACGTGGACGACCTGGTGGCGTCCTGCGCCGACCGGCTCCGCGCGGCCGTGCTGATCGGCCGCGACCGGGCGCGGATCGCCGAAGCACTCGCGCGACACGCGCCGGATGTCCCCGTCGTGGACGTTCCGGACACCGACACTGGGGCGATGGACCGAGTCGTGACCCGCGCCGCCGCCCTCGCCGAACCCGGCGACACCGTGCTGCTCGCCCCGGCGGGCGCCTCCTTCGACATGTTCACCAGCTACGGCGCGCGCGGCGACGCGTTCGCCGACGCGGTCCGCAGGCTTTCCGAGCAGGCGTCCGCGCGCGCATGAGCGCGGTGCCCGCCCGGGAGCGGGACCAGGCGAAGACCGGCGGCGACGGCGCCGCGCGGCCCCGGCCGCGCGAGCAGGTCGCCGCCGCCGTCGGGCTGCTGGACCGCCCGCTCACCTCGTACTACCTGGTGCTCGGCTGCTCGGTGATGCTGCTCGGGCTCGGCCTGACCATGGTGCTGTCGGCGTCCAGCGTCAAGCAGCTGCAGGAGACCGGCTCGGCGTACACGCTGGTGCAGAAGCAGGCCATGTGGATGGCGATCGGCCTGCCCGGCATGTGGGCGGCGTCCCGGCTGCCGCTGAAGGGGTTCCGCGCGCTGGCGTTCCCGATGCTGCTGCTGTCGGTCGCCGCGCTCACGCTGGTGCTGGTGCCCGGCCTCGGCCGCGCGGCCGGCGGCGCGACCCGCTGGATCAGCCTCGGCCCGATCCAGATCCAGCCGTCCGAGCCCGCCAAGCTCGGCCTGGTGCTGTGGGGCGCCGACCTGCTCGCCCGCAAGGAGCGGCTCGGCCAGCTCACCGAGTGGCGGCCGCTGCTGATGCCGCTGCTGCCCGGCGCGGGCCTGCTGGTGCTGCTGGTCATGCTCGGCAACGACCTCGGCACCACGCTGGTGCTGCTCACGATCTTCCTCGCGCTGCTGTGGGTGGTCGGCGCGCCCGGCCGGCTGTTCGTCGGCATCGCCGGGCTCGTCAGCCTGCTGGTGTCGATCCTGATCGTGGTCGAGCCGTACCGGATGCAGCGGCTCACCGGCTTCCTCGACCAGTCCGGCAACCAGCTCACCTTCAACTACCAGGGCTCCCAGGGGCTGCAGGCGCTCGCGTCCGGCGGCCTGTTCGGCACCGGGCTGGGGGAGGGCCGCGCCAAGTGGGACTTCCTGCCGCACGCGGAGACCGACTTCATCTTCGCGATCATCGGTGAGGAGTTCGGGCTGGTCGGCACGCTGGTCGTGCTCGGCCTGTTCGGGCTGCTCGCCTACGCCGGGCTGCGCATCGCGCGCCGCGTCAAGGACCCGTTCACCCGGCTCGCGGCGGCGGGCGCGACGGCCTGGCTGGTGGTGCAGGCCATCGTGAACATCGGCGCGGTGATCGGTGTGCTGCCCATCACAGGCATCCCGCTGCCCCTGGTCTCCTACGGCGGATCGGCCCTCATCCCCACGCTGATCGCGCTCGGGATGCTGCTGGCCTTCGCCAAGCGGGAGCCCGGCGCCAGGCAGGCGCTCGCCGCGCGCGGCCCCGGACCGCTGTCGCGGGCCCTAAGCTGGCTAGGACTCGGGCCGCGGGGGTCCTGATCGGACGGAACCGGGGGCGGCCCGTCCGCGAGCGACGCGCACGCCCGCAGACCGAACACGCTGAGGACACGCTGAGGAGTTGTCAACGAGCATGAGGGTTGTCCTGGCCGGCGGCGGCACCGCCGGACACATCGAGCCCGCCCTGGCCCTCGCCGACGCGCTGCGCCGCCACGACCCGAACACCGGGGTCGTCTGCCTCGGCACCGAGCGCGGCCTGGAGACCCGGCTGGTCCCGCAGCGCGGCTACGAGCTCGCCCTGATCCCCCCGGTGCCGCTGCCCCGCACGCTGACCCCGCAGCTGCTCACCGTCCCCGGACGGCTGCGCGGCGCGATCAACGCGGCCGCGAACGTGCTGGACCAGGCGCAGGCGGACGTGCTGGTCGGCTTCGGCGGCTACGTCGCCACCCCCGGCTACCTGGCCGCGCGCAAGCGCAAGGTGCCGATCATCGTGCACGAGGCGAACCCGAAGCCGGGCCTGGCCAACAAGCTCGGCTCCCGGTTCACCGACCACGTGGCCGTGTCGCACCACGACTCGCCGCTGCCGAACGCCAAGTTCGTCGGCATCCCGCTGCGCCGCGAGATCGCCAACCTGGACCGGATGGCGATGGGCGACAAGGCCCGCTCCTACTTCGGCCTGCTGCCCGAGCTGCCGACCCTGCTGATCTTCGGCGGGTCGCAGGGCGCGCGGTCGCTGAACCGCGCCGCGGTCGCCGCCGCGCCCGCGTTCCGCGCCGCCGGGATCCAGGTGCTGCACATCGTCGGCCCGAAGAACCAGGAAGTGCCTGAGCCCGCCCCCGCCGGCGGCCCGCAGTACGTCACCATCCCCTACTGCGACCGGATGGACCTCGCCTACGCCGCCGCCGACATGGCGATGTGCCGCGCGGGCGCGATGACCTGCGCCGAGCTGTCGGCCGTGGCGCTGCCCGCGGTGTACGTCCCGCTGCCGATCGGCAACGGCGAGCAGCGGCTGAACGCCGAGCCGATCGTGCAGAACGGCGGCGGCCTGCTGGTGGACGACGCCGAGCTCAGCCCCGAGTGGATCGCCGGGCAGCTGATCCCGATCCTGCGCGACCCCGCCCGGGTGGCGAACATGTCCGAGGCGGCCGGCCGGATGGGCCGCCGCGACGCCGACGTGGCGCTCGCCCGGATGGTGTACGACGTCGTCCGCGCCGCCCAGCAGGGGCAGGGCCGATGAGCCTGGTCGACCCCGCGGCGGTGGTCCCGGCCGGCGAGCTCGGCCGGGTCCACTTCATCGCGATCGGCGGCGCCGGGATGTCCGGCATCGCGCGGATCATGCTGAAGCGCGGCATCACCGTGTCCGGCAGCGACGCGAAGGACTCCGAGCTGCTCGGGCAGCTCGGCGCGCTCGGCGCGAAGGTGTTCGTCGGGCACGACGCGTCCCACCTCGGGGACGCCGAGACCGTCGTGGTGTCCTCGGCGATCCGGGAGAGCAACCCCGAGCTGGCCGCCGCCCGCGCGCGGGGCCTGCGCGTCCTGCACCGGTCCGCGGCGCTCGCGTCGCTGATGGCCGGGCGGCGCGCGGTCGCCGTCGCCGGGACGCACGGCAAGACCACCACGACCTCGATGCTGACGGTCGCGCTCCAGCACGCGGGGGCCGACCCGTCCTACTGCATCGGCGGCCAGCTGGTCACGACCGGCCTCGGCGCGGACGAGGGCACCGGCGAGGTCTTCGTCGCCGAGGCGGACGAGAGCGACGGCTCGTTCCTGATGTACACCCCGCACGTCGCGGTGATCACCAACGTCGAGGCCGACCACCTGGACAACTACGGCGGCTTCGAGCAGGTCAAGGAGCTGTTCGCGAAGTTCGTCGGGCGGGTGGAGGACGGCGGCGCGGTCGTCGCCGGGGCCGACGACCCGGTCGCTCGCGAGCTGGCCGATCTGGCACGTTCCCGCGGCCTGCGCGTCCTGACCTACGGCGAGGCGGACGACGCCGACCTGCGCGTGACCGGATTCACGCCGCAGGGCCTCGGCTCCCGCTTCGTGATCGAAGGCACTCCGGAGGGGCTGGGCGAGGTCGTCCTCAACGTCCCCGGACGGCACAACTCCCTGAACGCGGCCGCCGTCGTCGCCGTCGCGCACGCGCTCGGCCTCGACCTCGCGGCCGTCCGCGAGGGGCTGCGAGGCTTCGGCGGCGCGATGCGGCGGCTGGAGCTGAAGGGCTCGGCGGCGGGCGTCGAGGTCTTCGACAGCTACGCCCACCACCCGACCGAGCTGACCGCCGACCTGTCCGCTACCCGCGACTACCTGGACGGACGGGACGGCGGCGGCCGCATCGTCGCGGTCTTCCAGCCGCACCTGTACAGCCGCACCCGGTTCTTCGCCGCCGAGTTCGGCGCGGCGCTGGGCCTGGCGGACGTCGCGGTCGTCCTGGACGTCTACGGCGCCCGCGAGGACCCGGAGCCCGGCGTCACCGGCGAGCTGATCTCCGCCCGCGTCCCGGACGGCACCGAGACCGTCTACGCCCCGGTCTTCGACGAGGTCCCGGCCGTCGTCGCCGCCCTGGCCCGCCCCGGCGACATCGTCATCACCCTCGGCGCCGGCGACGTCACCCGCCTGGGCCCCCAGATCCTCACCCACCTAACCCCCTCCTGACCCGCACCAGGCGGCTGCCACCCGCACGGCGGTTCCACGCGTGCGGTGGCTTTCGCCCGGGGTGGCCTTCGCGCGTGCGGCGGGTTTCGCTCGCGTGGCGAGCTTCTCGCGTGCGGTGCTTCGCAGCCGCGCGGGGCTCGTTGCGTTGCGCGGGGGCCGGAATCGGGGGTTCCGGACGGCCGGGGTGGGCGCATGGCGTGACGCGGTGGGCGGGTGGTGCGGCGTGGGGGCGTGGAAACGGGGCGTCCGGCGGCCATCCTTGAGGGCATGACCGAGGCTCGGACGAGGCGGCACGCGGTGCACGGCGGCGGACACGGACGGGACGCGGCGCGCGGGGCCGATGCGGCACGCGGGCGGGACGCGGCCGGGCGCGTTTCGGCGCGTGGTGGGCGGGGCGGCTCCGAGGCGTCCGGTCCGGATGGTCCGGAAGGGCGTGGTCCGGCGCGGCGGCGGGCGCCCTCGCGGCGGCGGCCGAACCGGTGGAAGGTCGCGTTCGTCACGTTGCTGGTCCTCGGCGTGCTCGGCGCGGCCGGGTGGGTGCTGCTCGGGTCGAAGCTGCTCGTCGTCCGCCACGTGGAGGTGACCGGGACGAAGCTGGCACCGCGCGACCGGGTGGAGGCGGCGGCCGGGATCTCGCTCGGCTCGCCCATGGCGAGGCTCGACACCGGCGCGGTGCGCGGCCGGGTGGAGCGGCTGCGCGAGGTCGCCTCGGCGAGGGTCGAGCGGAGCTGGCCCGCGACCGTCCGGATCGTGGTCACCGAGCGGACGCCGCGCGCCGTGGTCGCCGGGCGGGACGGCCGGTACTACCAGCTCGACGCGTCCGGGGTCACGGTCACCGACGGGACGAGCCGCCCGCCGGGCCTGCCGCTGCTGTCGGTGGCGTCGCCGGGGCCGTCCGACCCGTCCAGCCTGGCCGCGCTGCGCGTGGTCGAGGCGCTGCCGGGGGCGCTGCGGCAGAAGCTGGCCGAGGTGCAGGCGCCGTCGCCGGAGGCGGTCACGCTGCGGCTTTCGGACGGCCTGAGCATCGTCTGGGGTTCGAACGAGCGGACGTCCGAAAAGCTGCGCCTGGTGGACGCGCTGCGCCACTCGGCCGCCGGACGCTCGGCGAACACGATCGACGTGAGCTCGCCCGAAGTCGTCACCACGCACTGAGGCGCGTCCGTGCGGGGTAGGCGCGACCACGCTGGGTCAAACTTCCGGAACGCACAGTTCCCGTGTGTCGGAGCGCTTCGGGCGGCGCGATGGGGGAAGCTTGGAGCGGACCGGGGAGCGGGTCGGGGACGGCCGGTACCAACCGGGCAAGTCTCGCCAAGTCCGCGCACCGCGACACGCCGGGGCGGTTGGCGGGAGGTTAGTTGACCCTGGCCGTTAGCCCGCCCTACTGTCCGTATCAGTCATCAGGTTGACATAACTGTAAGCCTCAAGTTGAGGGTGAGGGTTTGTGCCGGGCTCCGCGCCCGGCCCGGTCCCGCCCGCGACTCGATTAGATAGCGAGCGGAAAGGCCCCTCGTCGTGGCAGCACCGCAGAACTACCTCGCGGTCATCAAGGTCGTCGGCATCGGCGGCGGCGGCGTCAACGCCGTCAACCGGATGATCGAGGAGGGACTCAAGGGCGTCGAGTTCATCGCGATCAACACGGACGCCCAGGCGCTGCTGATGAGTGACGCCGACGTCAAGCTGGACGTGGGCCGCGAGCTCACCCGGGGCCTCGGCGCGGGGGCCAACCCCGACGTCGGACGCAAGGCCGCCGAGGACCACCGGGAGGAGATCGAGGAGGTGCTCAAGGGCGCCGACATGGTCTTCGTCACCGCGGGGGAGGGCGGCGGCACCGGCACCGGCGGCGCGCCGGTCGTGGCGAACATCGCCCGCTCCCTCGGCGCGCTCACCATCGGCGTGGTCACCCGGCCGTTCTCGTTCGAGGGCAAGCGCCGCGCGATGCAGGCCGAGGCGGGTATAGAGACCCTGCGCGACGAGGTCGACACCCTCATCGTGATCCCGAACGACCGGCTGCTGTCGATCAGCGACCGCCAGGTCAGCGTGCTGGACGCGTTCAAGGCGGCCGACCAGGTGCTGCTCTCCGGTGTCCAGGGCATCACCGACCTGATCACCACCCCGGGCCTGATCAACCTGGACTTCGCCGACGTCAAGTCGGTCATGTCCGGCGCCGGCTCGGCGCTGATGGGCATCGGCTCGGCGCGCGGCGACGACCGCAGCGTGGCCGCGGCCGAGATGGCGATCTCCAGCCCGCTGCTGGAGGCCAGCATCGACGGCGCGCACGGCGTGCTGCTGTCCATCTCCGGCGGGTCCGACCTGGGCCTGTTCGAGATCAACGAGGCGGCGCAGCTGGTGTCCAACGCGGCCGCGCCGGACGCCAACATCATCTTCGGCGCGGTGATCGACGACGCGCTGGGCGACGAGGTCCGGGTGACCGTGATCGCGGCGGGGTTCGACGAGGGCCGCCCTACCAGGCCGGCGCCGGAGGCTGACGCGCGACGGGTTCCTCCGGCCCGGCAGAGCACCCCCAACCCGTCCCCGGCCCCGGCGCAGCCCGCGCCGCAGCCGCCCGCGAACCCGATCCCGAGCCGCGTCGGCCGCACCGCCGAGCCCGCGTCCGGGACGGGCCAGCCGCACCCGCAGCAGCACGGCCAGCAGCACGCGCAGCCGCACGGCCAGCAGCACCCGCAGGCGCACGGCCAGCAGCACGACCGGGCCGAGCGCCACCAGCCGGACGGGCGGCACGCGCCCACGGTCGCGCAGGCCGCGGCCGCCCCGGCTCCCGCGTCCGCCCCCGCGGCGCAGCCCGAGCGCCCGGCCGCGGCCCCCGCGCCGCAGCCGCAGGCCGCGCCCGCGCCCCCCGCGCAGGCGCCGGCCGGGCAGCCGTCCGCCGCGGCCGACCGCGACGACCGCCGGGCCGAGCCGGCCCCGGCGTCCGACGGCGCCCGCACGCCCTCGCCGCGGCCCGAGCCCGCCCCCTCCCGCGTGCACGCCGGCGAGTCCGGCAACGCCCCCGCGCCGTCCCGCAACCGCCGGGTCGTGTTCGAGGAGGACGACGACGACCTCGACGTGCCCGACTTCCTGAAGTGACCGTGACCTCCTCCCCCCGATTGATCACCCCGGTCGCGCTCGGCGACGGGGTGGGCGCGGCGTTCACCGGCCGGACCGGCGGGGTGAGCTCCGCGCCGTTCGCGGAGCTGAACCTCGGCGGCGCGGTCGGCGACGACCCGGCCGCCGTCCGCGCCAACCGCGACCGCGCCGCCGCCGCGCTCGGCGTCGAGGCCGGCCGCACGGTCTGGATGCGGCAGGTGCACGGCGCCGACGTCGCGTTCGTCAGCTCCCCCTCCGGCCCGGACGGCGCGGTCGACGGCATCGTCACCACCGTCCCCGGCCTGGTGCTCGCGGTGCTGGTCGCCGACTGCGCCCCCGTCCTGCTCGCCGACCCGGTCGCGGGAGTCGTCGGCGCGGCGCACTCCGGCCGCCCCGGCACGCTCCTCGGGGTCGTCCCCGCCCTGGTCGCGCGGATGCGCGAGCACGGCGCGGAGCCCGAGCGGGTGACCGGCGCGATCGGCCCCGCCGCCTGCGGCTCCTGCTACGAGGTGCCCGAGGCGATGCGCGCCGAGGTCGCCGCCCGCGTCCCCGCCGCGTACGCGACCACCTCCGCCGGGACGCCCGGCCTCGACATCCGCGCCGGCATCGTCGAGCAGCTCGCCGCCTGCGGCGTGACCGGCGTGCAGGTCGACCCCCGCTGCACCATCGAGACCCCCGACCTCTTCTCTTACCGGCGGGACGGCTCGACCGGCCGCTTCGCCGGGTTCGTATGGCTGAAGGACGACGAGAGCGATGACCCCGAGGACCTCTAGCGGCACGGCCGCCCGGCAGGACGAGCTGGCGGCCAACCTCGCGGAGGTCAGGGAGCGGATCGCCGCCGCCTGCGCCGCCGCGGGCCGCGCCCCCGAGGACGTCACGCTCGTCGGGGTCACCAAGACCTTCCCGGCGTCCGATGTGCGGCTGCTGGCCGGACTCGGCCTCACCCAGGTCGCCGAGAACCGCGACCAGGAGGCCGCCCCCAAGGCCGCCGAATGCGCCGATCTCGGCCTGACCTGGCATTTCGTGGGCCAGCTTCAGACGAACAAGGTCAAGTCGGTCGCGTCCTACGCCGGGGTCGTCCAGTCCGTGGACCGGTCCCGGCTCGTCCGCGCGCTGTCCCAGGCCGCCCTGCGGGAGGGCCGCACGCTGCGCTGCCTGGTGCAGGTCTCGCTGGACGAGAAGGAGGGCCGGGGCGGCGCGGCCCCGGCCGATGTGCCCGCCCTCGCCGACGAGATCGCCGGTGCGCAGGGCCTTGAGCTGGGCGGGCTGATGGCCGTCGCGCCGCTCGGCGAGGAGCCGCGGCCCGCCTTCGAGCGCCTCGCCCGGATCGGAAATGAGGTGCGGGCCGTCCACCCTGCTGCCACGATCGTGTCGGCGGGGATGAGCGGCGACCTGGAGGCCGCGATCGCGTGTGGCGCGACACACGTGCGTGTCGGCACGGCGTTGCTCGGTGGCCGGAGCGCAATCGTCAGGTAATGTCCCCCCAGTGGCGGCCGTCAGGACGGCGGTTTCCACAGGCAGGCGGAAGAGTCCGACGGCGGCGTCAGGCCCGGCAGGGGGCGCCGGCGCCGCGGCCACAGGACGACGGAGGGGCGTATGGCCAGCGCGATGCGCAAGATGGCGGTCTACCTCGGCCTTGTGGAGGACGACCGCTACGACGAGAAGTTCAGCAAGTACGACAAGTACGACGACTACGACGAGTACGAGGTCTACGACGACGAGACCGACCCGGCCCCCGGCCGGCGCGGCGGCCTCCGCGAGGACGACTCCGGCGGTCAGCCTACCCGAGCCGACGACGCGGCGGACCGGGATCGCGATCTCGTCCCGGCGGCCCCGGACCGGCGTTCGGTGGCGCTCTACGAGTCCTCCGCCACCGCCGACCTTGCGCGCATCACTACGCTGCACCCCAGGACCTACAACGAGGCCCGGACGATCGGGGAGCACTTCCGTGAGGGCACGCCCGTCATCATGAACCTGACCGAGATGGTCGACAGCGACGCCAAACGGCTGGTCGACTTCGCGGCAGGTCTGGTGTTCGGCCTGCACGGGAGCATCGAGCGTGTTACCAACAAGGTGTTCCTCCTGTCGCCCGCCAACGTGGAGGTGACGGCGGAGGACAAGGCCCGCATGGCGGAACGAGGGTTCTTCAACCAGAGCTGAGGGGTTCAGCGCCAGAGCTGAGCAGCCGAGACCGAGAGAGCGTCCGTGCATATCGTTGGACTGATCCTGCAATACGTCCTGTACCTGTTCCTCCTGTTCCTCATCGGGAGGCTGGTCCTCGAAGTCCTGCGGTCGTTCGCCCGGGAGTGGCGGCCGACGGGGGTGGTCCTGGTCATCGCCGAGACCGTCTACACCGTCACCGATCCGCCACTGAAACTTCTCAGGCGTTTCATCCCACCCGTACGGCTGGGTAACGTGGCATTGGACCTCAGCTTCACATTCCTCTTCCTTGTGGTCTGGGTCTTGATCATCTTCGTGCAGATGCTCTGATCAGATACCGTCCTTACCGGACAGACTCCAAGCGCGCCAAGGAGACGAACATGCCGCTGACACCCGCCGATGTGCGGAACAAGCAGTTCAGTACCACCAGGCTCAGGCCGGGGTACGACGAGGAGGAGGTGGACGCCTTCCTCGACGAGGTCGAGTCGGAGCTCGACCGCCTCATCCAGGAGAACGAGGAGCTGCGCGCCAAGCTCGCCGAGTGCTTGCGCGGCAAGGTTCCCGCCATGGCCGCGCCGATCGTCGAGCCCAAGCCGGACGTCACCAAGATCCCCGAGCCGCCGCGGCCGGAGCCGGTGCAGCAGCAGCCCGAGCCCGAGCCCGCGCAGCTCGGCGGCGGGCAGCTGGGCGGCCAGCTCGGCGGCCTCGGCATGGGCCAGCCGTCCGGCGAGGACAACATGGACACCGCGGCCCGCGTGCTGGCGCTCGCGCAGCAGACCGCGGACCAGGCCATCGCCGACGCCCGCCGGGAGGCCGACGAGACGCTCGGCCGCGCCCGCCGCGAGGCCGAGGAGATCCTCGGCAAGGCGCGCCGCCAGGCCGACCAGATCGTCTCCGAGGCGCGGTCCCGCGCCGAGGCCCTCGACCGGGACGCCCAGGAGCGGCACCGCCAGGTCATGGGCTCACTCGTGCAGCAGCGCGAGGAGCTGGAGCGCGAGGTCGACAACCTGCGCGCGTTCGAGCGCGAGTACCGCAGCCGCCTGAAGGTGTACCTGGAGGGCCAGCTGCGCGACCTGGAGGCCGGGTCCGCCGAGAACGGCGCGTTCCCGACCCCCGCCGTCGGCGCCGCGCAGACCGGCCCGCAGCCCATCGCCGCCCCCGCCGACCAGCGCAACGGCGCGTCCTCCGGCGCCGGCTCCCCGACCGGGACCTCCCCCTTCGGCACCCCCGACGCCTCCCAGCACACCCAGCAGGTGCAGCACTCGGCGACCGGGGCCTTCCACGCCGGCGGCGACAACCCGCCGCACGAGAGGCGCTGACGCCCGTCCCGCAGGCGATAGTGTCTTGTCGACAGCCGCGCCGCGGATGGCCACGGGCCATCCCGGCGGCGTCGGCGTCCGGGCACATCGGCGGTGCTCACCGGACCGAACGCGGCCGGGAGCGCGGCCCGTAGGGAGAGAGAGACCCTGTGATCATCCTGAGTGGCGTACTCGTGGTGGTGGCGATCGCCCTGCTGGTGGCGGGGATCGTCGCCGGCAACGGCGACAGCGCGCAGGTGTTCGGTGTGGACGCCATCGTGGTGATCTACACCTCCATCGCGGTCAGCCTGGTGTCGGCGCTCTGCCTGCTCATCGGGGTGTTCCTGCGGCGCAAGGAGATCTTCGGCGGCGGCACCGCGACCTCGCGCCGCGACCGCAAGGCCGCCAAGGGCAAGAAGGGCAAGAAGGGCGCGCCCGCGGGCCGTCCGGTCCCGGCCGGGACCGCGCCGCAGCCCGGCGGTGACGGCGACCCCGACGACGAGGTCGCGATCCCGCCCCAGCCGGTGGACGTCCCGGACGACGCGGTCGTCTTCGTCGTCCGCGGCCGCAAGCGCTACCACCTGGACACCTGCCGCCAGCTCGCCGGACGCGAGAAGGAAGAGCTGACCTACGTCGAGGCGCGCGAGGAGGGCTTCAGCCCCTGCACCGCCTGCCTCCCCGACACCGCGCTCGCCGCGCGCGCGTCCGTCTCGGTCGGCGGGAGCTCCGCCGCCGAGGACGCGAAGCCGGGTGACGCGCCGTCCGGCGCCGGCCCGTCCGGCCCCGTGGCGTCCGCCGCGTCCCCGTCCGCGCCGCCGCGTCCCGAGTCCGCGTCCCCGTCGGTGCCGTCCGCGTGGCCTGCGCCCGCGCCGAGCACGCCGCCGCCCGCCCCGTCCGGACGAGGCGACGTCACGCTCCCCGACATCCGGGTGCCCGCCGAGACCCCGCCGGTGACGCCGACCCTGACCGACCTCCCGGTCGTCACGCCGCCGGAGCCCGCGCCGCGCCCCGAGCCGGAGCCCGAGCCCGCTCCGGAGGCCGCCGCCCCGGCGAAGCCGGACGAAGCCGCCGAGACGCCCTCAGAGCCCTCCAGCGCGGACGAGACGCCCGAACCGGAGGAGAAGAAGGCTCCGGTCGCCACGGTCGCCGAGAAGGCCCCTGCGGCCCCCGCCGAGCCCGAGCCCGCCGAGGAGCCGGAGGTCGAGCCGGCCGAGACGGCCGCCCCCGAGGCCACCGCCCCGCCGCGTCCCCGCGAATCCGCCGACCAGACCGAGGACGACGCGCAGGCTGAGCCCGAAGCGTCCGCAGCCGACGAGCCCGCAGCCCCCGAGGACGCTGAGGACGCCGCGCCTGCCGAGCCCGCCGCCGAGCCGAAGCCCGCCGCCGCGTCCGCCGCCGGGGCCGCGGAGCCGCAGGTGCGCATCCTCAGCGGCACCAAGCGCTACCACCGCCCCGACTGCGCCCTGATCGAGGACATCGGTGACGACGCCGAAGACCTGGAGACCCTCCCGCGCAGCGAGGCCAAGGAGCGCGGCTGCACCCCGTGCCTGGTCTGCCAGCCCGACCGCGAACACGCCCGCGACTGAAAAGACACCACCCGAAACGGCCGCCCCCACAAAGGGGACGGCCGTTTCAATATCTAAACCCCACGTCCAGCCCCCGCCCCCAACGTCCAGCTCCCGCGCCCGCGCCCGCGTCTCAGCCTCCGCGCCCGCGCGTCTCAGCGCCCGCGCCCGCGCGTCTCAGCGCCCGCGCCCGCGCGTCTCAGCGCCCGCGCCCGCGCGTCTCAGCGCCCGCGCCCGCGTCTGGCCTCCGCGTCCGGCCTCCGCGCCCGCGTCCAGCTCCCGTGCCCGCGTCCAGCCCCCCGCGCCTGCGCGTCCAGCCTCCGCGCTCGCGCGTCTCAGCGGCCGCGCCTGTGTCCGGCCTCAGCGCCTGTGTCCGGCCTCCGGCGTCTACGTCCAGCTCCCGCCGCCCGCGTCCAGCCCCGGCGCCCGCGCCCGCGCGTCTCAGCGCCCGTGTCTCAGCGCCGGCGCTCCCGCGTGCGGCCTCCGCGTCCGGCCTCCGCGGCCGGCCTCCCCGCCCGCGTCCAGGTCCCGCGGCTCAGCGGCCGTGTTGTGGGGCCGGCGTGTTGGGCCGCTTCAAGTTCTGCGGCAGAGCGCGCGTTGGGAGGGACGCGGCGCGGGGGTTGCGTGGGCGGGCTCGCGTTGTTGCGCTGGGGCGGTTGTGGGCGGGCGCGTTGGTGGGCGGTCAGTGGCGGTGGCGGCGGCGTTCGTCGCGTAGTTCGCGGAGGTGCTCGCGGCGCTGGTCGCGGCTGCGGATGCGCTCCTCGCGGGCCTCTTCGACCGCGCGGCGGTGCTGCTCGCGGGCGTCCCGGACGGCCTCCCGGCGGCGCTCGTGGCCCAGCAGGTGGTCGTGCACGCGCTCCTCGGCGATCTGCTTGACCCGCTCGGACAGGCTGGCCTCGCCGACCGCGCGGCGGCGGACGCCGATCTGGCCGAGCAGGGTGAAGCCGGTGATCCGCACGGTCGGCGGGTCCGGGTCCTCGGGGTCGTCGAACGGGATCTCGACCTGGCCGAGGACCGCGGTGGCCGAGCACAGCACCCGCACACCCGGCGGGACGATGATCTCGACCTCGCCCAGCACGCAGGAGCAGTTGATCGTCACCTCGCGCTGGGACAGCACGGCCTGCCGCAGGTCCAGCATGACCTTGCCGAGCAGGACGTTGGCGTGCGACTGCGGCTCCACGAGCCAGCGCCCGGCGCGCTTGGTCTCAGTGAGGATCGCGACGGCGGTGCCCGGCTCGGTGCGCGGCGGCGCGGCCGGGGCGCGCCCTGCGGCGTCCACCGGCGCGGACGGCGCGGGACCGCCGCCACCGGGCAGGTCGGCGAGCACCGGTTCCAGCTCGGCGTACGTCTTGGCCTTGTAGACGGCGTCGATCCGCTCGGCGTGCTCCTCCGCGGTGATCCGGCCGTCGGCGAGCGCCTCGCGGAGGCGGTCGGCCACCTTGTCGCGGTCGGCGTCCGAGGCGCGCATGCCGCCCGGGCCGGGGCGCGCCGCCGGGGCCGGCTCCGGTCCCTGCGCCGCGTCCGAGGGCCGCTCCGGCCCGGCGGGAGATGGGGGGTCGGGAAGGTTCACCCCGACATCATGGCAAACGCGATACGTCGTGTCTAAGCCACCCGCCGATCCACCCGCCGCGCCGACCATCGAGACGCACGTCGAGCCCTCCGCCAAGCTCCCCGTCGCGCCGTCCATCGCGTCGTGCCGTCCGCCGTGCCACCGTGCCGACGCGCCGACCGTCGCGGCGTGCCGCCGTGCCATGCCGCCGTGCCGACGTCCCGCCGTGGCGCTGTGCCGACGTCGCGCCGTGCGCCGTGCGGCGTTGCGGTGTGCGGACGTGTCGGTGTGCGGACGTTGCGGTGTGCCGATGTCGCGCCGTGCCGACGTTGCGCCGTGCCGACGTTGCGCCGTGCCGACGTTGCGCCGTGCCGACGTTGCGCCGTGCGGACGTTGCGGTGTGCGTTGCGGCGGGTGTTGAAGGGCGTTGCGTTGTGCGGTGGGGTAATGCGGACGCCGGGCGTCCCTTGGGAGGGGCGCCCGGCGTCGGAGAGGGGTCAGGCGCGGCGGAGGCGGTAGGTGAGGCCGAGCTCGGCGTCGTTGAAGGCCTGGAGGTCGGCGTCGGGGCGTCCCTCGGTGACCGCGACCGCGAGGACCTCGCCCGCCAGGACGCCGGTGTGCTCGCGGAGCGCCTCGGCGAGGTCGCCGCCCGGGGCGTCCCACCACAGCTCGATCCGGTCGGTGACGTCCAGGCCGAGGGCCTTGCGGCTGTCCTGGACGAGCCGGACGACCTCGCGCACCAGCCCGGCCCGACGCAGCTCCGGCGTGACTGTCAGGTCGAGCGCGACGGTCTCGCCCTGCCCGGACTCGACCGCCCAGCCGGACTTCGGCCGCTCGGTGACGATCACGTCGTCCGCGGTCAGCTCGACCGTCCCGACACCCTCGGCGTCCACGCTCGCCGAGCCGGACGGCCCGCGCAGCGCGCCGACCAGCGCGGCCGGGTCGGCGGAGGTGACCGCCTTCGCGACCTTCGGCGCATCCTTCTTGAACCGGCCGCCGAGCGAGCGGAAGTTCGGCTTGACCTCGTACTCGACCAGGTCGCCGCCGATGGACGCCAGGTCCTGGACGGACTGGACGTTCAGCTCGTCGGTGATCTGCGCGCGCAGCTCGTCCGGCAGGGCGGCCCAGCCGGGCGCGCCGGCGAGGGCGCGGCCGAGCGGCTGCCGGGTCCGGACGCCGGACGCGACGCGCGCCGCGCGGCCCAACTCCACCAGCCGCCGGACGAGCGCCATCCGCTCGGTGAGCGCGGCGTCCAGCAGGTCCTCGCGGACGTCCGGCCAGGACGCGAGGTGCACCGACTCGGGCGCGTCCTCGGGCCGGATCACGTCCCACACGTGGTCGGTGATGAACGGCGCGAGCGGGGCCATGAGCCGGGTCAGCGTCTCCAGGCACTCGTAGAGCGTCGCGAACGCCGAGGCGCCCTCGGGCGTCTCCGGGCCCGCCCAGAACCGCCGCCGGGACCGCCGGACGTACCAGTTGGACAGGTCGTCGACGAACTCGGAGAGGCGGCGGCCCGCGCGGGCGGTGTCGAACTCCTCCAGCGCGTCGTCCACCTCGCGGACGGTCCGGTGCAGCTCGGCGAGCGCCCACCGGTCCAGCAGCGGACGGTCCGCCGGAGCGGGCGCCTCGGCGGCGCGGTCCGGCGTCCAGGCGCGCTTGCCCTCGCCCTCACCTGCGGCGTTGGCGTACAGGACGAAGAACGACGCGGTGTTCCAGTAGGTGAGGAGCACCTTCCGGACGATCTCCTCCAGCGCGTTGTGGCCGACCCGGCGGGACGCCCACGGAAGGCCGCTCGCCGCCATGTACCAGCGCAGCGCGTCCGCGCCGTGGTCGTCCATCAGCGGGATGGGCTGCAGCACGTTGCCGAGGTGCTTGCTCATCTTCCGGCCGTCCTCGGCGAGGATCAGGCCGAGGCACAGGACGTTCTCGTAGGACGACCGGTCGAACACGAGCGTCCCGACGGCCATCAGCGAGTAGAACCAGCCGCGCGTCTGGTCCTGCGCCTCGCAGATGAACTGCGCGGGGTAGGACTTCTCGAACACGTCCTGGTTCTGTAGCGGGGCGCCCCACTGCGCGAACGGCATCGAGCCCGAGTCGTACCAGGCGTCGATCACGTCCGGGACGCGCCGGGCGGTGCCGCCGCAGGTCGGGCAGGCGAAGGTGACGTCGTCCACGTACGGGCGGTGCGGCTCCAGCGCGGCCAGGTCGCGTCCGGCCAGCTCACCTAGCTCGGCCAGGGAGCCGACGCAGGTGATGTGGTCCTCGTCGTCCTCGCAGACCCACAGGGGGAGCGGCGTGCCCCAGTAGCGGCTGCGGGACAGCGACCAGTCGACGTTGTTGCGCAGCCACTCGCCGTACCGGCCCTCCTTCACCGTCTCGGGGAACCAGTTCGTCTTCGCGTTCTCCTCAAGCAGCCGCTCCTTGACCGCCGTGGTGCGGATGTACCAGGCGGGGAGCGCGTAGTAGAGCAGCGGCGTGTGGCAGCGCCAGCAGTGCGGGTAGCTGTGGTCGAAGTGGCCGCCCTTGAACAGCAGGCCGCGGATCCGCAGGTCCTCGGTCAGCTCCTCGTCGGCGTCCTTGAAGAACTTGCCGCCGACGAACGGGACGTCCGCGTAGAACCGGCCGTCCGGGCCGATCGGGTTCACGATCGGCATGCCGTAGCTCTTGCAGACGGCCATGTCGTCGCCGCCGAACGCGGGCGCCTGGTGGACGAGGCCCGTGCCGTCCTCGACGGTGACGTAGTCGCCCAGCACGACGTAGTGCGCGTCGGGGATCTCGACCAGGTCGAACGGCCGCTTGTACGGCGTCCGCTCCAGCTCGCGGCCCTGGAAGGACGCCAGGACCTCCGCGCCCTCGCCGAGCACCTGCGCCAGCAGCGGCTCGGCCACCACGAGCACCTCGTCGGAGTCCGCCGGGCGGGCGGCGACGTAGGTGACGTCCGGGTGGACGGCGACGGCGGTGTTCGACACCAGCGTCCACGGCGTCGTCGTCCAGATGAGCAGCTTGGCGCCCAGGTCGGCCAGCGGACCGGACGTGACCGGCATCCGCACGTACACCGACGGGCTGGAGATCGTCTCGTAGCCGCCGGGCTGGCCCAGCTCGTGGTCGGACAGGCCCGTCCCGCAGCGCGGGCAGTACGGCGTGATGCGGAAGTCGCGGAACAGCAGCCCCTTGTCGAAGACCTGCTTCAGCGACCACCAGACGGCCTGGACGTAGGACGGGTCCATCGTGCGGTAGGCCTGGGACATGTCGACCCAGTAGCCCATCCGCTCGGTCATCTCCTCGAAGGCGTCCACGTGGCGCAGGACCGACTCGCGGCAGCGGTCGTTGAACGCCGCGACGCCGTACTCCTCGATGTCCTTCTTGCCGGTGAGGCCGAGCTCCTTCTCGACGGCGACCTCGACGGGCAGGCCGTGGCAGTCCCAGCCCGCCTTGCGCGGGACGTGGTAGCCCTTCATGGTCTTGAACCGCGGGAAGACGTCCTTGAACACGCGCGCCTCGACGTGGTGCACGCCGGGCATGCCGTTCGCGGTGGGCGGGCCCTCGTAGAACACCCAGCGGGGGCCGCCGGCGGTGCGCTCCAGCGACCGCTCGAAGATCTTGTTCTGCTGCCAGCGGCGCAGCATGTCCCGCTCCAGCGCGGGAAGATCGACCTGCGCTGGCAGGGGCCGGAACTGACGGCTCACGGTCGGCGGACCTCCGGATCGGCGTAACGGACGACGTTCCGGAGGGACGAGGCGCGAGCCCCGCGGTACCACCCTCCTTGACCGCGCGCGCGAAGGCGCGGTCCACTTCGTTGAGCCGCTCGGCTGCCGGTTCTACTGGGCCCGGGACGGGCCGTTCCTCCGGCGGCTCCGGGGTGATCAGACCGCCGCGCTCGTCCCCGGGCTCGCACCGTCCCCGGGTCGCTCCTGACTGCCTGCGGCGGCAGGTGTCCCCATCTTCGCCTGCCGACAAGACTGCTGGGACCGAGCGTAACGCACGCCGCCCCCGAACTCTTCCCGATAACCGCGCCACGGGCCGCGCCGCGACCGCGCCGCCTACCGCGCCGCGCGAATTCATGTGAGGTGCGTCACACGGGCAAAGCTTGGGCATCGCTGCCGAACCGGGGGTTTCTCGGCGCGGGGGCACCGGGCATATGTCGGGCTGTACTCGGGCCGGACGCACCGTCCGGACCGCCGCCGCCAGGGGAAACGGGGTCCCTCATGCTGCCCGCACCGTCCGTTGAGAAGTCCAGCGCGAGGGGGACCGGCGAGGCCGCGTCCCACACCACCCGCCCGTCCGCCAAGCGCAAGGCCGCCAAGGCCAAGCCTCCCGCGAAAACCCCCGCCAAGACGCCCGCCAAGGCCAAGACCGCCACCAAGACCGCCACCAAGGCCAAGACACCGGCGGAGACCCCGGTCAAGGCCGCGAAACCCAAGGCCAAGGCCCCTGCCGCGAAGTCGAACGCGGCCGCCCTGCCCGTCCGCCACGGCGAGGGCAACTGGACCGAGAGCGAGCTCGCCGACGTCCGCGCCGGCCTCACCGCCGACATCACCGCCCTCGAAGCGGAGATCGCCGAGCTGTCCTCGCACATCGCCGACGAGGGCGGCGAGGGCGCCGGCGACGACCAGGCCGACGCGGGCGCCAAGACCTACGAGCGCGAACACGAGCTCTCCCTGACCTACAATTCCCGTGACCTGCTCGCCCAGAACGAGCGGGCCATCCAGCGCATGGACGCCGGGACGTACGGGGTGTGCGAGTCGTGCGGCAAGCCGATCGGCAAGGCCCGCCTGCAGGCATACCCCCGCGCCACGCTGTGCGTGACCTGCAAACAACGCGAGGAACGTCGCTGAATGACCTCAGCCAGCCCGCCGGCCGAGACGCCGGAGACGCGAGGAGCCCCACTGAGTGACGAGCGGGGCGCCGGCCCCACCCCCCGGGAGGACGGCGGGCGCGCGCGGCCGCGCCGCGTCGGCGTGCTGGTGGCGGTCGCCGCCCTGGCGCTCGCCGCCGACATCGTGTCCAAGATCGTCGTGGTGGCGACGCTGCGGGACGGTGAGACCGTCCGGCTGCTCGGCGGGCTGCTGACGCTGCGGCAGACCCGCAACAGCGGGGCCGCGTTCTCGATCGGCACGGGCTACACGTTCATCTTCACGATCATCGCGGCCGGCGTGGTCGTGGCGATCGTCCGGACGGCCCGCAACCTGCGCAGCATCCCGTGGGCGGTCTGCCTCGGCCTGCTGCTGGGCGGCGCGCTCGGCAACCTGGGCGACCGGGTGTTCAGGGCGCCGGGGCTGTTCAAGGGGCACGTCGTCGACTGGATCGAGCTGCCGCACTGGCCGGTCTTCAACCTGGCCGACTCGGCGATCTGCTGCGGCGGCGCGCTGGCCGTGCTGCTCGCCGCGCGCGGCCTCCAGGTGGACGGCACCCGCGTCTCGGACGACAGGCGCGAGGGGCGCGGCGGCACCGGCGAGGGCTCCGGCGAGAAGGAGGACGCCGCGTGAGCGACGTGCGCAGCCTCCCCGTCCCGGACGGCCTGGAGGGCGAGCGCGTCGACGCGGCCCTGGCCCGGCTGTTCGGGCTGTCGCGCAGCCGCGCCGCCGACATCATCGCCGCCGGGGACGTCCTGCTCGACGGCAGCCAGGTGTCCAAGTCCGACCGGGTGACCGGCGGCTCCTGGCTGGAGGTCACGCTCCCGCCGCCGCCCTCCGCGCCCGTCCCGGTGGCCGAGCCGGTGCCGGGCATGGGCATCCTCTACGAGGACGACGACATCGTCGTGGTGAACAAGCCGATCGGCGTCGCCGCGCACCCGACGGTCGGCTGGACGGGCCAGACCGTCCTCGGCGGGCTGCTCGGCGCCGGGCACACGATCGCGACGTCCGGCGCGTCCGAGCGGCAGGGCATCGTCCACCGGCTGGACGCCAACACCACCGGCGCGATGGTCGTCGCGAAGAGCGAGATCGCCTACTCGCGGCTGAAGCGCGCGTTCAAGGAGCGCCGCATCGACAAGCGCTACCAGGCGCTCGTCCAAGGCCATCCGGACCCGTTCCGCGGCACCGTGGACGCCCCGATCGACCGGCACCCCTCGCACGACGGCCGATTCGCCGTCGTCGCGGGCGGCAAGCCGTCGGTGACGCACTACGACACGGTCGAGGCGTTCCGCGCCGCGTCGCTGCTGGACGTCGACCTGGAGACCGGCCGGACGCACCAGATCCGCGTCCACATGTCCGCCGTCCGGCACCCGATCGTGGGGGACATGGCCTACGGCGCCGACCCGACGCTCGCCGCCAGGCTCGGCCTGAAGCGCCAGTGGCTGCACGCCGTCCGCCTGGGCTTCGAGCACCCCGTCCAGGGCGACTGGGTCGAGTTCGAAAGCCCCTACCCCCAAGACCTAGCCCACGCCCTAGAAATCGTAGCCTCTGAATCCTGACCCACCCTGTCCCTGACTGGCGCCACCCCCAGCCCCCCGAGCAGCACCCGCCCCGGCCCCCGAGCGGCGCTCGCCCCCGGCCCCTGAGCACGGCGCTGGCCTGTGCGCCTGCCCTGGGGCCTGAGCGGCGCCTGCTCCCGGGCCCTGAGCGGCACCTGGCTCCCCACTTGTGCGGCCTCCGCCCGGCACCCGCCCGCTCCCTGAGCGGCGTCCGCCCTCGGCCCCTGAGCACGGCGTCCCGCCCCCGGCTCCTGACCCCCAACCGGGTGGGTCCTCAGCGGCGCCTGCCTCGGGCCTTGAGCGGCGCCTGCTCCCGGGCCCTGAGCGGGGGCCCGCCTCCGGGACCAGACCCGCAGCCCGGCTGCGGGCGCCCTGAGTGGCGCCCGTACGCGGGATGCAGGCCCTGACCGGCGTCCGGCGCGGGGTGCGGGGCCTGGGCGGCGGTCGGGTGGGGGCCTCCGAGTCTTGATCTTCGTTTGGGGGTCTGCGGTGATGGGGCCGGGTACCACTGCCTGCGTCCCGGCGCCACGGTCCGGCGGCGGACGAGGCGACGGGGGTGCGCGTGACCGACGAGCGACAGGGTGAGGCCGGCGGCCCCGGGGGGCCGCGGGCCGGGCTGCCGCCGGAGGTGCTGCCGGAGGACGAGGGCTACCACAAGTCGCTGAAGCCCCGGCACGTCCAGATGATCGCGATGGGCGGGGCGATCGGCGTCGGGCTGTTCCTCGGCACCTCGCAGCGGCTGCACAACACGGGTCCGGCGCTGGTGCTGGCGTACGCGGCGGCCGGGCTGGCCGCGTTCTTCGTGATGCGCGCGCTCGGCGAGCTGGTCATCTACAAGCCGACCGCGGGCAGCTTCGTCGCCTACGCGCGCGACTTCATCGGCGACTGGGCCGGGTACGCCAGCGGCTGGATGTACTGGCTGAACTGGGCCATGACCGGCGTCGCGGAGATCACCGCGGTCGGGATCTACGTCCACTACTGGGCGCCGGACTTCCCGCAGTGGCTGTCGGCGCTGGTCGCGCTGTCGGCGCTGCTGGCCGTGAACCTGGTGTCGGTGCGGATGTTCGGCGAGCTGGAGTTCTGGTTCGCGGCCCTGAAGGTCCTGGCGATCCTGGCCTTCCTGGTCGTCGGGATCGTCCTGGTGGCCACGCACGCCGGGGTCGGCCCGACCTACCACGCCGAGCTGCCGAACCTGGTGAACAGCGGCGGGTTCTGGCCGAAGGGGCTGTGGGCGGTGCTGCTCAGCCTGCAAGGCGTGATCTTCGCCTACGCCGCGATCGAGATGGTCGGCATCTCCGCCGGGGAGGCGCAGGACCCGCGCAAGGTCATGCCGCGCGCGATCAACGGCGTGGTCGCGCGGATCGCGCTGTTCTACGTCGGCGCGGTGTTCCTGCTGGTCGTCGTCCTGCCGTGGGTGGTGTACCAGCCCGACCAGAGCCCGTTCGTGACGGTGTTCGCCTACCTCGGGGTGCCGGGCATCGGCGGCATCATGAACCTGGTCGTCCTCACTGCCGCGCTGTCGTCGTGCAACTCGGGCCTGTACTCGACCGGACGGATCCTGCGGTCGCTGTCGCAGCGCGGCGAGGCGCCGGCGTTCACGGGGAGGATGTCGTCCCGGCACGTCCCGTACGGCGGGATCCTGTTCACATCGGTGGTCTACTTCGCCGGGGTCGTTCTGAACGTGTTCGTGCCGCACAAGGCGTTCGAGATCGCGACGTCCATCGCGTCCCTGGGCGTTCTGACGACCTGGGCGACGCTGCTGTACGCGCAGATCCGGTTCCGGCGGGCTGCGGCTCGCGGCGAGGTGCGGCGGCCCGACTACCGGATGCCCGGTTCGCCCTACACCAACTGGGTGACCCTCGCGTTCCTACTGGTCATCGTCTGCCTGATGGTGTTCGACAGCGAGCAGCAGTGGGCGGTCGCCGCGATCCCGTTCCTGGCGGTGTTCCTGTTCACCGGCTGGAAACTGATCAACCGCCGCCGCACCGCCGCCACGCGCACCTGACCGAACGCTCGTCCACCCGACCATTTGACCGAACGCTCGTCCACTCGGCCCATTGATCGGACGTTCGTCCACGTGGCCCGTTGATCGGACGCTCGTTCACGCTGTGCTTTGGGCGGAGGTTCGTTCGCGCGGGGCTTTGGTCGGACGCTCGTTCGCGTGGCGCTTTGAGCGGAGGTTCGTTCGGGCGGCGCTTTGAGCGGTCGCTCGTTCGCGTGGCGCTTTGAGCGGTCGACGGTCGTTCGCGGCGACCTGATCGGATGTTCGTTCTTGGTGGTCTGACCTGATGTTCGTTCAGGTGGCCTGCTCGGATGAGCGTTCGTGGGCGACTGATCGGACGTGGGGTCAGGAGGCGGGTGCCGACTCTTGGGCCGATTCGGTGGTGGGCGCTTCGGCGGCTGCTTCCAGGCCGGCCTCGATCACCGCGTTCATGATGCGGGCGAGCCGCTCCTCGCCGAGGGCGGGTGCGCGTTCGGCCATCGCCGCGACGATCTGGCGCTCGCGTTCGGGGTTGCGTCCGGCGAAGCCGCCGACGGGCTTGAGCCGCTGCACCACGGCAGCGACCGCCGCGCGGCGCGCCAGCAGGGCGGCGAGCGCGCCGTCGATGGTGTCGATCGCCTCCCGCGCCGCGGCGAGGTCGGTGATCTCGGCCGGATCGGGCAGGCCGATCCGCAGCTCCTCGCTCGTCCCGGGTCCGCGTGCCACGCCCGCGATGCTACTGGGACGCCGTCGCCGCACGCCAATCCTCAAAACGATCGTCTCAACGGCTGAGACGGCACGGCGCTCGCCTGCCCGAACACACCACACCACCCCGAAGACGCATAACCTTGGCCCAGACGGTTTCCGGGACCATGCACGGACGGGGCGCGCAGTGGCCAACGATCGGACGACGGCCGACCACCAGGCGGCGGGCGGACGCGGTTCGCCGATGGTTCCGCCGCTGCTGAGCTCGGCGGCGGCGTGGGCCTGGCGGCTGATCGCGATCGGGATCCTGGTCTACGGCCTGTCCCGGGTCGTCGGCACGCTCAAGATCGTCTTCCTGCCGTGCGCGGTCGCGCTGTTCCTGACCGCGCTGCTGCGGCCGCTCACCGTCCGGTTCCAGCGGCTCGGCCTGAGTCCGCTGGCCGCGACGTGGCTGACGCTGCTGTTCGCACTGGCCGTCCTCGGCGGCATCGGGACCTACGTCGGCATCCAGGCGAACGAAGAGTTTCCGAAGCTGGTCTCGGAGGTGCAGGACACCTCCAAGTCCGTCCAGCACTGGCTGGAGAACGGCCCGCTGCACGTCCAGCACTCGAAGCTGACCGACGCGGTCGACCAGGGCACCAAGTGGATCGAGGCGCGGCGCGGCAAGCTGGCCAGCACCGCGCTGGACTGGGGCACCGCGACCCTGGAGGCGCTGGCCGCGATCGTCTTCCTGCTGTTCGTGACGTTCTTCCTGCTCAAGGACGGCCCGAACATCTGGCGCTGGACGATCAGCGGCTCCGGCCGGTACCGCGGCCGCATCGACCGGGCGGGACGCGCCGCCTGGGAGACGCTCTCCCAGTACGTCCACGGCACCTGCCTGGTGGCCGCGATCCACGCCGTGGTGCTCGCGATCGTGCTGGCCGTCATGGGCGTCCCGCTGGTCGCGCCGCTGGCCGTGGTGATCTTCCTGGGCAGCTTCATCCCGATCGTCGGGATCTTCGTCGGCGGCGGCCTCGCGGTCGCGGTGACGTTCGGCGCCAAGGGCGGCGTCGCGGCGCTGATCTTCCTCGGCATCCTGCTGGTCGAGCACCAGCTGGAGTCGCACCTGCTGCAGCCGATGGTGGTGGGCCGCTGGGTCCGGCTGCACCCGCTCGCCGTGATCCTCGCGATCACGGTCGGCGGCGTCCTGGCGGGCATCCCCGGCGCGGCCGTGGCGGTGCCGATCGTCGCCGTCGTCTACCGGGCCTGGCCCGCGCTGAGAGGCGATCCCGAACCGACCCCGGCCGAAGATCCCGAGGGCCCACCGGACGACCCGGACACCCCGGCCCGAGCGACCCCCACCGTCACCCCCCCACCCGAACCCGAAGGCACCTGACCACCCGCCCACCCACGCCGTCCGGCCCCGGGACGGGGCGCCCGCACACTCCGTCCGCTGCTGGGCCGGGGCGTCTGCGCACTCCGCCCGCTGTCGGGGCCGGGGCATCCGCGCATGCCGCCCCCCACCGGGGCCGGGCGTCCGCGCACGCCGTCCCCTGCCGGGGCTGAGCGTCCGTGCACCCCGTCCGCTGCTGGGACGGGCGTCTGCGCACCCCGCCCGCTGTCGGGGCCGGGGCATCCGCGCATGCCGCCCCCCGTCGGGGCCGGGCGTCCGCGCATGCCGCCCCCCGTCGGGGCCGGGCGTCCGCGTAGGCCGTCCGCTGCCGCGCTGGGGCGTCCGCGCAGGCCGCCCCCTGTCGGGGCGGAGCGTCTGCGCACCCCGTCCGCTGTCGGGGCCGGGGCGTCCGTGCACGCCGCCCCCGTCGGGGCCGGGGCGTCTGCGCGCGCCGTCCCCTGTCGGGGCGGGGCGTCCGCGCACGTTGTCCCTGTCGGGCAGGGGCGTTCGGGCAGGTCGGCAGCTGCTGGGGCGGGGCGTTCGCGTAGGTCGTCCGCTGCAAGGGGCGGGGGTCCGTGCACGTCGCCCTAGTCCGGGTGGCGGGCTGCAGGCCGTGCGGGTCGGAGGCGGGCCTCCGGGGAGGTCGTTCTGTGCGGGCGAGGGCGTCCTGGGCGGGTGGCGGGGCATCCGCGCGCGCCGTCCGGGGTCTGGAGGTGGGGCGGTCGCGGGCGGGTGTCGGGGGGTTGGAGTGGGGTGGCCGCATTCGGACAGGCGCCAGTGCCGGGCGGGCTTGGCGATCATGGGGTTCGGGGCGGAATGGTCGCCTGATTTCCGGCAAGGCGGGCGTCTGCGTGTCGGGGTCCGGAGTGTCGGCGGGCGGCGTTAGGCTCTTGGAGCCACGTCGTCCCGGAGGGATTCCAGGGCGGCGGTCTTCCCCGGGCCAGGACCGAGCCGCAACGCGTGCCGCCCCGCACGCGGGCGGTCGCATGCGAGACAATCAGGAGGCGCGTCAGCCGTGGCAGACTCGTTCGTACATCTGCATGTCCATACGGAGTACTCCATGCTGGACGGCGCCGCCCGGCTGAAGCAGATGTTCGCCGAGGTCGAGCGGCAGAAGATGCCCGCGATCGCCATGACCGACCACGGCAACATGCACGGCGCCTACGACTTCTGGAAGCAGGCGACGGGCGTCGGGGTCGTCCCGGTCATCGGCATCGAGAGCTACATGGCCCCCGAGTCGCGCTTCCACAAGAAGAAGGTCACCTGGGGCGACCCGTCGCAGAAGCGCGACGACGTGTCCGGCGGCGGTCTGATCAACCACAAGACGATCTGGGCGCGCAACCGGCAGGGCCTGCACAACCTGTTCAAGCTCTCCTCGCGCGCGTACATGGAGGGGTTCGTCTTCAAGTACGCGCGGATGGACGAGGAGCTGCTCGCCGAGCACTCCGAGGGCCTGATGGCCACGACCGGCTGCCCGTCCGGCAAGATCCAGACCCGGCTGCGGCTCGGCCAGTTCGACGAGGCGCTGCAGGCCGCCGCGAACTTCCAGGACATCTTCGGCAAGGAGAACTACTTCCTGGAGCTGATGGACCACGGCCTCGACATCGAGCGCCGCGTCCGCGACGGCCTGCTGGAGATCGGCAAGCGGCTCGACATCAAGCCGGTCGTCACCAACGACTCGCACTACACGCACGAGTCCGAGGCGACCGCGCACGATGCGCTGCTGTGCGTCCAGGTCGGCAAGCAGCTCGCCGACCCGGACCGGTTCCGCTTCGACGGCAGCGGCTACTACATCAAGTCCGCCGACGAGATGCGCTCGATCGACACCTCCGACGCCTGGCAGGAGGGCTGCCGCAACACCCTCCTGATCGCGGAGAGGGTCGATCCGGCCGGAATGTTCGAGTTCCGCGACCTCAGCCCGAAGTTCCCGGTCCCGGAGGGCGAGTCCGAGGAGACCTGGTTCCGCAAGGAGGTCTGGAAGGGCCTGGAGCAGCGGTTCCCGGACGGCCTCCCCGACGGGTACAAGGAGCAGGCCGAGTACGAGATGGGCGTCATCATCGGCAAGGGGTACCCGTCGTACTTCCTCGTCGTGGCCGACTTCATCATGTGGTCCAAGCGCAACGGCATCCTGGTCGGGCCGGGCCGAGGCAGCGCGGCGGGCTCGCTGGTCGCGTACGCGATGGGCATCACCGACCTCGACCCGATCCCGCACGGGCTGATCTTCGAGCGGTTCCTGAACCCCGAGCGCGCGTCGATGCCCGACATCGACATCGACTTCCCTGAAGACCGGCGGGCCGAGGCCATCCGGTACACCACCGAGAAGTGGGGCGCCGACAAGGTCGCCTACATCGCCACGTTCGGCACCATCAAGGCGAAGGCCGCCGTGAAGGACGCGGGCCGCGTCCTGGGCTTCCCGTACGCGCTCGGCGACCGCATCTCCAAGGCGTTCCCGCCCGCCGTCATGGGCAAGGACATCCCGCTCTCCGGCATCTTCGACGACAAGCACCCGCGCTACAACGAGGCCGGCGAGCTGCGCAAGCTGTACGAGGAGGAGACCGACGTCAAGCAGGTCATCGACCTCGCGCAGGGCCTGGAGGGGCTGATCCGGCAGACCGGCGTGCACGCGGCCGGCGTGATCATGAGCGGTGAGACGATCACCGACCACGTGCCGGTGATGCGGCGCGACTCCGACGGCGCGATCATCACGCAGTTCGACTACCCGACCTGCGAGACGCTCGGCCTGCTGAAGATGGACTTCCTCGGCCTGCGGAACCTGACGATCATCCAGGACGCGGTCGACAACATCAAGAAGAACAAGGGCATCGACCTCGACCTGCTGAAGATCCCGCTGGACGACCGGCCCACCTACGAGCTGCTCGGCCGCGGCGACACCCTGGGCGTGTTCCAGCTGGACGGCGGCGGCATGCGGTCGCTGCTGCGGCTGATGAAGCCCACCGAGTTCGAGGACATCTCCGCCGTCGGCGCGCTCTACCGGCCCGGCCCGATGGGCGCGAACTCGCACACCAACTACGCGCTGCGCAAGAACGGCCAGCAGGAGATCACCCCGATCCACCCGGAGCTGGCGGAGCCGCTGGCCGAGATCCTCGGCACGACCTACGGCCTGATCGTCTATCAGGAGCAGGTCATGTCGATCGCGCAGAAGGTCGCGGGCTACACGCTCGGCAAGGCGGACCTGCTCCGCCGCGTCATGGGCAAGAAGAAGAAGGCCGAGCTGGACGCCCAGTTCGAGGGCTTCGAGCAGGGCATGATCGACAACGGCTTCTCCAAGGAGGCCGTGAAGACGCTGTGGGACATCCTCGTCCCGTTCTCCGACTACGCGTTCAACAAGGCGCACTCGGCGGCGTACGGCCTGGTCTCTTACTGGACGGCCTACCTGAAGGCCAACCACGCGGCCGAGTACATGGCGGCGCTGCTCACCTCCGTCGGCGACGACAAGGACAAGAGCGCCCTGTACCTGAACGAGTGCCGCCGCATGGGCATCAAGGTGCTCCCGCCGGACGTCAACACCTCCGAGGCCGACTTCACCCCGATCGGCGAGAAGGAGATCCGGTTCGGGCTGAGCGCCGTCCGCAACGTCGGCGTGAACGTGGTGGACGGCATCATCGCCGCGCGCCGCGAGAAGGGCGACTACACCGACTTCAACGACTTCCTGAACAAGGTGCCCACGCAGGTCTGCAACAAGCGCGTGGTCGAGTCGCTGATCAAGGCGGGCGGGTTCGACGAGCTCGGGCACCAGCGCAAGGCGCTGCTGATGGTGCACGAGCAGGCGATCGACTCGGTCATCGACATCAAGCGCAAGGAGGCGATCGGGCAGGACTCCCTGTTCGGCGCCCTGGAGGACGAGTCGGGCGAGGACGCGTTCGCCGTCGCGATCCCCGAGGACGAGGAGTGGGACAAGACCACCCTGCTCTCGTTCGAGCGGGAGATGCTCGGCCTCTACGTCTCCGACCACCCGCTGCTCGGCATCGAGCACGTGCTGGAGCGCGAGGCCGACTGCTCGATCGCGTCGCTGAACGAGGGCGAGCGCCCGGACGGCCAGGTCGTGGTCGTCGCGGGCCTGCTCAGCGGCCTGCAGCGCAAGGTCACCAAGCAGGGCAACTCCTGGGCCATGTTCCAGCTGGAGGACCTCGGCGGCGCGATCGAGGTGATGTGCTTCCCGTCGTCCTACCAGCTGTGCTCCACGCTGCTGGCCGAGGACGCGATCCTGGTGGTCAAGGGCCGCCTGGACCGCCGCGAGGACGTCGCGAAGATCATCGCGATGGAGGTCACCCAGCCGGACCTCACCGTCACCGACTCGGTCGGCCCGCTCGCCGTGACCCTCCCGATCGGCCGCTGCGTCCCGCCGGTCGTCAGCCGCCTCAAGGAGGTCCTGACCACCTACCCGGGCCACTCCGAGGTGCACCTGCACATCCAGAACGGCCCCCGCACCACGGTCGTCCGCCTGGACGACCGCCTGCGCGTAGCCCCGTCCCCAGCCCTGATGGGCGACCTGAAGCAACTCCTGGGCCCGTCCTGCCTCAGCTGACCTGCACCGCGGCAGAACATGGCCAAGGGGCCGGACGGGATGACCGTCCGGCCCCTTGGCCTGTCAGGAGGCGAGCAGGTCGCGGGTCGCGGGGACGACCTCGTCCGTCCAGAGGCGGAGCTGGTGCTCGTTGGCGTGCTCGGGCCAGTACACGAAGGTGTCGAAGCCGTCCTGCGCGAGGTCGGCGAGGACGCGGGCCCAGGTCGCGGCGTCCGCGCGGATCGGGTTCTCGCCTTCGAGGACGGGCGGACCGGTGGGGGCGTCCTCGATGTGCCCGACCAGCTGCGCCATCCGCATGATCGAGCCCGGGTCGCGGCCCGCCTCGACGGCGGCGTCGGTGATGATCCGCTGCGCCTCGGGCCACTTCTCGTAGTTCAGGTAGTGCGGGATGGGCGCGGCCCAGCCGTCGGCGACGCGGCCCGTCAGCGCGAGCGCGCGCGGGCCGACGCTGCCGAGCCAGATGCCGACGGGGTGCGCGGGCGCGGGCCCGGCGTGCACGCCCTTGACCGTGTAGTACTCGCCCTCGGACCGGACGGTCTCGCCCGTCCGCCACATCGCGCGGACGATCTCGATGGCCTCGGCGAGCGCGGCCAGCGCCTCGGGGTTGGTGCGGGACGGCCCGCCCATCGCCGCGATCGCGGGCCAGAACGCGCCCGCGCCGAGCGCGAGCTCGAACCGTCCGCCGCTGAGCAGGTCCAGCGTGGCCGCCTGCTTGCCGAGCATGGCGGGCCCGCGCAGCGGCAGGGACGCCACGTCCGGGAAGACGGTCAGCCGCTCGGTCTCGGCGAGGACGGTCGCCATCACCGCGAACGTGTCGGCCAGGTCGGCCGCGTAGGGGTGGTCCTGGACGCCGAGCAGGTCGAGCCCGGCCGCGTCGGCCTGGCGGGCGAGCGCGCGGAGGTCGTCCAGCCCGCTCGCCGTGGGGTTGAGTTGGATCCCGAATCGCATGCACCGCAACCTAGCCGAGCATGATCGGCAAAGCCCGCCCGAGGTCCCGCAAGCCCGCGGCGCGACCCCCTGGCCGTCCGGCAACATGCCCCGATCGGCGGCGGGCCGGGCGCGCAGCGCGTGTCGATGGGGCGGACGCCTCAGTGGGCGGAAAGCGTAAGCGTGCGAGTGGGAGGCGTTGGCGGGCGAGCAGGCTGCCCCGGCGGACGGCGGGATGCGTCGGTGGCGGGCGGGGCGTCTCCGCGGATGAGCGGGAGGCGTGAACGGACGAGCGGGGGCGCGTCAGTGGCGGGCAGGCTGCCTCGGCGGAGGGCGGGATGCCTCAGCGGTGCGTGCGTGGGTTAGTGGACGAGGGGGGCGGTTTGGGGGGCTGGGACGGGGGTGGGGGTGAGGTCGGCTTCCCAGCGGGCGAAGCGGCCGCGGTTGTCGAAGACGGCGCGGGCGGTGCCGCCGCCGGGGAGGTAGACCTCGGTGACGTCGCCGCGCTGGCGGTAGGGCACGCGGTGCTGGCTGAGCAGGCGGGCGAGGGTGAGCCGGGGCTCGCGTCCGAACAGGCTGGTCGCGTTGGCGAGGAGGCGGGCGACGGGGACCGGGTCCCAGCCGGCGGGCGGCGCCTGCGGGTCGTCCACGTGCAGGTAGGCAGAGCCGCCGTCGTAGCCCGCGCCGATGTAGCCGCCGCCTCCGAGGACGCCGCCGGCCGCCATGGCGACCAGCTCGCCGCCGTGCCCGGCGGGTCCCTCGTACCAGGACAGGTCGACCTCGGGCGTGGTGAACTCGGGGATGCCGAGCCGCTCGCCGAGCGTCCGGATCGGCAGGGTGGGGACGACGGCGGGGTGGTCCTCGCCGAACTGCGGGTTGGCCCAGCCCCACAGCCAGGTGCGCTCGCGGGTGGCGTAGCTGCCGAGCAGCGCGACGCGGACGGTGACGCCGCCGCTGGTGTAGCTGCGCGCGGTCAGGTCGGCGCTCCAGTCCTCGCGCGGCAGGAACTCCGCGAGCGTCTCCTGCTGCTGCAGGACGACCGCGGAGAGGGCGGCGCCGAGGCGCTCGAACGCGGGGCTGAATCCGGACATGTCGGGCAACATTATCTCAAGAAAACGGCGCTCCGGTGGGGGGAATCCGGCGAAAGAACGCACCCGTTCCCCGTCCGTCCGGGGGCGGCGCGCGGGCGGCGGGGGTACGGTCGTCGGCGGCACCCGGGCGGGCTAGGCTTTCGCTGTTGATCGGTAACGGACGGCGACGGGCGCGGAACGCGGGCCCGTGAGGAGCGTACGACGTGCGGGGACGGTCCCTCAGAGCGGTGCGGACCTTCGCGGTCACCACCGTGGTGGTCGCGGTGCTCGGCCCGCTCGCCGGCGTGCTGTGGCATGCGCTCGCGCCCACGGTCGGCTTCGTCGTCCTGCGCGGCGAGCCCTTCATCTCCGACGGCGAGGGCCAGGGCCCGATCGGCACCGACGCCCGGTTTGCCCTGATCGGCATCGTGGCGGGGCTTTTGTGCGGCGTGGTCGCCTACCGGTTCGGTGGACGCGACAACGACATCCCGCTGATCGCGGGCCTGGCGGCCGGCGGCACGGCGGCGGCGCTGCTCGCCTGGTGGGTCGGCCACCAGTTCGGGCTGTCGCACTACCAGCACGTCGTCCGCACCGGGACGGACGGGACCGAGGTGAACGGCCCGGCCGACCTGCGCGCCCGCGGCGTCCTGGTGTTCTGGCCGCTGCTGGCGGTCGGCGCGTACGCCGTCCTGGAGATGATCGTCAAGCGGCTCCCGGCCGCGGACACCGGCGACCACCCCGCTGACGGCGGTGGCGGACAGGCGGTCGAGGACGGCGGGCACCCCGGCGGCGACGGAGGACAGGCGATCGGAGACGGTCGGCACCCCGGCGGTGGCGGGCAGGCGATCGAGGACGGCGGGCGCCCCGGCGGCGGCGAGGGCGGATTGGCGGCGCGCGATGGCGAGGGCGGGCTGGCGGCGCGCGACAGCGACGATGGGCTGGCGGCGCGCGATGGCGACGGTGGGCTAGCGGCGCGCGATGGGGGCGAGCCGGGCGCCGGTAAGACGGACAAGGTCGGCGGGGGCGAGCTCGATCTGGAGTCCGCGCCGCCCGGCCGAGACGTAGACGGTCGCAAGAGCTGACACCGACGCGTCGATCACGGTCGGCAGGCGCTTCCTCTGGCCGAGCGGGCTGATCCCGCCGACCACGTAGCCGGTGGCGCGCTCGGCGTCCTGCGGATCGGCCATCTGCGCCTTCTTGCCCCCGGCGGCGGACGCGAGGGCCTTCAGGTCCAGCGAGGCCGACACCGGGACGACCCCGACCGTGAGCCTGCCGTCCACCTCGGCCAGCAGCGTCTTGAAGATCCGGTCGTGGTCGATGCCGAGCGCGTCGGCGGCGGCCGCGCCGTACGACTCGGCGTCGGGATCCACCTCGTAGGGGTGCAGCCGGAACTCGACCTTCGCGTTCGCCGCGGCGACCGTGGCCGGGGTCCCGGTGCCGCCCTGCTGCTTCTTCCCCTTCGCCATGCGCCCAGTCTGCCGCAAATGGTGATCAGACGGCGGCCGGGTCAGTTGGGATGGAACGAGGGGTCCAGGAACTGCCCGGCGGGGACGGTCGGCAGCGCGTCCAGCAGGCGGGTCTCGCGGAGCAGCAGGTCGCGCTCGGCGCGCAGCCGGTGCGCGGCGTCCTCGGCGGCGAGCAGCCGCTGCTTGTCCGCCGGGTCGAGCACGGTCGCCGCCGCGACCAGGTAGGACAGCGCGACCGGGTCGTCCGGCAGCTCGGCCGGGTCGCCCGCGTCCGCGCCGGCCGCCGCGAGCCGGTGCCGGTACAGATGGAACAGCCGCCGGACGCGCCGGACCAGATCGCCGCCCGCCGCGCCGGGCTCCTCCGGCAGGAACTCCACGTCCCCGCGCAGGTAGGGCCGGGAACGGTCCAGCTCCTTCAGCCGGAAGCGCCGCCCGCCGACCGTCACGACGTCGAACCGGCCGTCCGGCAGCGGGACGACCTCGTGCAGCTCGGCGATGCAGCCGACCTCTGCCAGCCGCGGTGTCACCGCCGCCCCTGGCGTCTCTGGTCCGCCAAGCCCATCCGACGCGCCCGCCCCACCGAGCCCACCCGGGCCGCCGAGTCCGCCGGGCCCGCCGGGTCCGCCCGCGCCGCCGAGTCCGCCGGGCCCGCCGAGTTCGCCCGGCCCGCCGAGTCCGCCCGGCCCGCCGAGTTCGCCCGCGCCGCCGGGTCCGCCCGCGCCGCCGGGGCCGCCGGGGCGGTCGGAGGCACCGGGATCATCGGGGTGGGCGGGGGCGCTGGGGCCGCCGAAGTCGTCGGTGTCGCGGCCCAGCTCCAGCGCGATCACTCCGAAGCGGCGCGGCTCCGGGCCGTCCATCAGGTCGGAGAGCAGCGCGCGGTACCGGTCCTCGAACAAATGCAGCGGCAGGACGACACCGGGGAACAGCACCGCGCTCAGCGGGAACAGGGCGATCCGATCGGTCATCGCGTCCTCCCCACTCGTGGCCGTCCGGGGCCGTCGGGCGCGACAGGTGCCCTTCCCGCCAGACTACGTCGCCGCATGCGGCGGGCGACAGGAGCGCGACGGGCACTCCGCCGTGGCCGGAACGGGGCATGGATTTATGGTCACCCTGGGCCAGTCCAGGTAAAACCGCCGGTGGCGGGCCCTGCGTGCCGCTAACGTCGTGCCACGTCCCGGGGGGTTCGCCCCCCGGAAAGACCTGGAGAGCGCCCGACAATGTGGCTCAACCTGCTCATGATGGGGGTGGCGAGCCTGGCCGTGGGCTTCGTGCTCGGCTGGATCGTCGCCTGCCCGCGCCGCTGGGACGCGCACTACTGCGACGAGACCGCGCCCGGCCACGACTTCCGCCACGCCCCCGCCCCCCGCGCCGACCAAGCCCCGGCCCCCGCCACGCCCGGCGCCGACCGAGTCCCCGTCCGCGCCCGCCTGACCGCCCTGGCCCGCCACACCATCCGCGCCTAACCCCCGTCCCACACGCCCGTCCCGCGCCCGGCCCGCGCCCGGCCCCGCATCGGTCTCGCACCCCGGGCCGCGGGTCTCGCATCCCGGGCCCGCGGGTCTCGCACCCCGGGCCGCGTCCGGGCCCGCGCTCGTCCCCGCACCGGATCCGCACCCGGCTCCGGCCACGCTGGCCGCGCGCCGGACCGCGTCCGTCTCCGCATCCGGGCCCGTGCTCGGGGCCGCGTTGGGGGCGCGCTCGCGGGGTTGTGCTGGGGTGGGGGTGTGTGGCGGGGAACAGTCCATTGGTGTGGATTGGCCGTTTTGCGGAGGGGACGGCGCGGTTAGCGTCGCAGGCATGAGACTGCTGGTCGTGGACGCCTTTGCCGAGCGCCCGTTCGCGGGCAACCCCGCCGGGGTCTGCCTGCTCGACGCCCCCGCGGACCCGGAATGGATGCAGCGGGTCGCCGCCGAGATGAAGCACTCCGAGACCGCGTTCGTCCGTCCGCTGCAGGACGATCCGGACGCCGACTACGAGCTGCGCTGGTTCACCCCGGTCGTCGAGGTCGTGCTGTGCGGGCACGCGACGCTGGCCTCCGCGCACGCCCTGTTCACCACGGGGACGGCCGCGCCGGACCGTCCGCTGCGGTTCCGCACCCTGCACAGCGGCGTGCTGACCGTGACGCCCTCGCCCGCTGGCGGCGGGCTGGCGATGGACTTCCCGGCCTGCCCGCCCGAGGAGATCCCCGAGGTGGACGGCCTGTCCGCCGCCCTCGGCGCCCCCGTCTCCTGGACCGGGCGGACGCCGGTGAACGACGTGTTCGCCCTGGTCGCCGATGCCAAGACCGTCCGGACGCTCACCCCGGACATCGCGGCGCTGGGCACGGTCGACGCGCGCGGGGTGATCGTCACGGCCGCCGCCGAGCCGGGCGCCGACCACGACTTCGTGTCCCGGTTCTTCGGCGCCCGCTCGCTCCTCGGGGACGGCGAGGACCCGGTGACCGGCTCGGCGCACTGCGCCCTGGCGCCGTTCTGGGCCGCCCGCCTCGGCCGCGGCGACCTCCTGACCGGCTACCAGGCGTCCGAGCGCGGCGGATATGTCCGGACGGAACTGCGCGGTGACCGGGTCGTCCTCACCGGAACCGCCGTGACCGTCCTGGACGGCAGCCTCACCGCCTAACCGACCGTCGGAGGCGCCTTTGCGGGAGCGGACGGCGTAACGCGAGCCGTCCGTGATCGGAAGTCGCCTTTGGAACGTGCTACGCCCCGGCTCCCGCACTGGGAGGGCGGGATCCGGGGCGTGAGCATCGTCAAGCGAGCCACCGCCCGCTCGTCAAGCGCCGCGCCGGGCGCCGCGCCGGGCGTCCGTCAGGCGTGGCACCGCGCGCGCGTCGAGCGAGCCGCCGCGCGCGCCGTGCCGGGGGCTTGTCAGGCGCGGTACCAGACGTAGCCCAGGGGGCCGTCCAGGTGGTAGCCGTGCTTCTTCAGCCACGGGTACTGGGACTTGAGCGCCAGCTTCCAGACCTTGCCGTTGTTCACCCGGAGCAGCAGCGTGCGGGTGGCAGCGGGCTTGGACGAGGCGTACCCGAGGACGCCCTCGTAGCGGAACCGGTGGCTCGCCACGAGCTTGTTCCGCTCCTTGGTGGACATCGTGACCAGGTAGTTCGCGCTCTTTCCGGCCGTCCGCAGCCGGTAGAGGGGCAGGCCGCCGCGGAACGGCTTGGCGCTGAGGTAGCCCAGCTTCGCGCCGGTCGGGCGGAACTTGTACTTGGAGACCGCGAGCTTGGCCTCCGCGGCGCTGGCCGTGTAGAACAGCCCGCCGGTCGGCGTGCTGAACTCGGTCAGCCGCCCGAAGGACGCCTTGGCGGAGGTGACCTCCGAGGCGTTCGCCGGGGCGGCGGCGAGGCCGGCCCCGCCGATCATGGCCGTCGCGGCGACCGCGACCACCGTCGTTCTACGCATGGAACCTCTTCCGGTTGAGGGAGTCTGGTTGGGGGATTCTGGTTGGGGGAGTCTGGCGCAGAGAGAGACGCGCGCCACCGCCGACTGGTTGCACATTTGTCGCATGCGTCACAGGCGTCCCGGAAATGCCCGTGATGAGCGTCTCGGCAGGCGAGACGGTCCCTCGGCGGTTGGACGGCATCCGTAGACTGGCAGGGTGATCTCCCGTATCGACCTGCGCGGCTCGCTTCCCGGCGACCTGCGCTCCGTGCTGCCCCGCGCCGAGCTCGACGTCGAGGCCGCCCTTGAGAAGGTGCGGCCCATCTGCGAGAACGTGCGCCATCATGGGGCTTCGGCGGTGCGGGAGTACACCCGGCAGTTCGACGGGGTCGAGCTGGAGAGCACCCGCGTGCCGGTCGCGGAGATCGAGAAGGCCCTCGCCGAGCTCGACCCGGCCGTAAAGGACGCGCTGGAGGAGTCGATCCGGCGTGCCCGCAAGGTGCACCGCGACCAGCGCCGCACCGACGTGACCACGCAGGTCGTCCCGGGCGGCACCGTCACCGAGCGGTGGGTCCCGGTCAGCCGCGTCGGCCTGTACGTGCCGGGCGGACGCGCCGTCTACCCGTCCAGCGTCGTCATGAACGTCGTCCCCGCGCAGGAGGCGGGGGTCGGCTCCCTCGCGGTCACCTCGCCTGCCCAGCGCGACTTCGGCGGCCTGCCGCACCCGACCATCCTGGCGGCGTGCGCGCTGCTCGGCGTGGACGAGGTGTACGCCGCCGGCGGCGCCCAGGCGGTCGCGATGTTCGCCTACGGCACCGAGGAGTGCCCGCGCGCCGACCTGGTCACCGGTCCCGGCAACATCTGGGTCGCGGCGGCCAAGCGCCTGCTCAAGGGCGTGATCGGGATCGACTCCGAGGCCGGCCCGACCGAGATCGCCGTGCTCGCCGACCGCACCGCCGACCCGGTGCACGTCGCCGCCGACCTGATCAGCCAGGCCGAGCACGACGTGCTCGCCGCGGCCGTCCTGGTCACCGACTCGCCCGAGCTGGCGGACGCGGTCGAGGCCGAGCTGAAGGCCCAGGTGGACCGCACCCGGCACACCGAGCGGATCACCGAGGCCCTCGCGGGCCGCCAGTCCGGCATCGTCCTGGTGGACGACGTGGACGCCGGCCTCAAGGTCGTCGACGCCTACGCCGCCGAGCACCTGGAGATCCAGACCGCGGACGCCGACGCCGTCGCGGCCCGGGTCAGGAACGCCGGGGCGGTCTTCGTCGGGGCGTACGCGCCCGTATCGCTGGGGGACTACCTGGCGGGCTCCAACCATGTCCTGCCGACCGGCGGATGCGCCTGCCATTCGTCCGGCCTGTCGGTCCAGTCGTTCCTGCGCGGCGTCCATGTCGTGAAGTACGACGAGACCGCCCTCGCGGACGCCACCGCGCGCGTGGTGACGCTCGCCGAGGCCGAGGACCTGCCCGCCCACGGGGCCGCGATGAAGGCCCGCTTCAACTGGGAGATCCCCTCTTGACTTCCCTCTCCGAACTCCCCATCCGCGACGACCTGCGGGGCCGGGAGCCCTACGGGGCACCCCAGCTGGACGTCCCGCACGCGCTGAACACCAACGAGAACCCGTACCCGCCGTCCGAGGCGCTCGTGAAGGCGCTCGGCGAGGCCGTCATGGACGTCGCGGGCTCGCTGAACCGCTATCCGGACCGCGACGCCGTCGCGCTGCGCGAGGGCCTGGCGGCGTTCCTCAACTCCGACACGCCCGGGATCGGGCTGACCGGACGGCAGGTCTGGGCCGCGAACGGCTCGAACGAGATCATCCAGCAGATCCTGCAGGCGTTCGGCGGGCACGGCCGGACGGCGCTCGGCTTCGAGCCGTCCTACTCGATGCACCCGATCATCACCGAGGTCACCGGCACCGGCTGGGTGAACGCGTTCCGCGACGAGGACTTCGGGCTGGAGCCCGAGGCCGCGGTCCGCGCCGTCCGCGAGCACCAGCCGGACATCGTGTTCCTGACCTCGCCGAACAATCCGACCGGCACCGCGCTGCCGCTCGCCGCGATCGAGGCCGTCCTGGACGCGGCCCCCGGCATGGTCGTGGTGGACGAGGCGTACGCCGAGTTCCGCCGCGCCGGGACGCCGTCCGCGCTGACCCTGCTGGACGGCCACCCGCGCCTGATCGTCACCCGGACGATGTCGAAGGCGTTCGCGATGGCCGGGACGCGCCTGGGCTACCTCGCCGCCGACCCGGCGGTGATCGACGCGCTGCTGCTCGTCCGGCTGCCGTACCACCTGTCGGCCGTGACGCAGGCCGTCGCGCGCACCGCGCTCGCGCACGCCGCCGAGCTGCTCGGCTCGGTGGACGCGCTGCGCCGCGAGCGCGACGCCATCGTGGAGTGGCTGCGCGGCGAGGGGTTCCGCGTCGCCGACTCCGACGCCAACTTCGTCCTATTCGGGACGTTCCCCGACCGCCGCGAGGTGTGGCAGGGGATGCTCGACCGGGGCGTCCTGATCCGGGAGGTGGGACCGCCCGAGTGGCTGCGGGTCAGCGTCGGCACCCCCGCGGAGATGGCCGCCTTCCAGACCGCTTTGAAGGAGAGCCAGTGAGCCGCACGGGCAGGGTCTCGCGGGGGACCAAGGAGACCGAGGTCTTCGTCGAGCTCGACCTCGACGGGACCGGTGAGGTGGAGGTCGCGACCGGCGTTGGCTTCTACGACCACATGCTCGCCCAGCTCGGCAAGCACGGCTCGTTCGACCTCACCGTGAAGACGACCGGCGACCTGTACATCGACAGCCACCACACGATCGAGGACACCGCGATCGCGCTCGGGCAGGCGTTCCGGCAGGCGCTCGGCGACAAGGCCGGCATCCGCCGGTTCGCCAACGCCTCCGTCCCGCTGGACGAGGCGCTCGCGCAGGTCACCGTGGACATCGCGGGCCGCCCGTACCTGGTGCACAGCGAGCCCGAGGGAATGGCGCCGATGATCGGCCCCGAGTACGACACGACGATGACCCGGCACATCCTGGAGTCGTTCGTGGCGAACGCGGGCGTCTGCCTGCACGTCCACGTCCCGTACGGGCGCAACGCGCACCACATCGTCGAGGCGCAGTTCAAGGCGCTCGCGCGGGCGCTGCGCGACGCCGTCGCGTTCGACCCGAAGGTGCACGGCATCCCGTCCACCAAGGGCGCCCTGTGACCGCCCCGGGCACCGGCTCAGCCGCAGGCACGGGCGCAGCGGCAGGTGCGGACACGAGCGCAGCGGGCGCGGGCGGTGGGCGCGCGAAGAGGATCGTCGTGCTCGACTACGGGTCGGGGAACCTGCGCTCGGCCGAGCGGGCGATCGCGCGGCACGGCGCGGACGTCACCGTGACCTCCGACTTCGACGCCGCGCTCGAAGCGGACGGCCTGGTCGTCCCCGGGGTCGGCGCGTTCGAGGCGTGCATGGCCGGGCTGCGGAAGATCAAGGGCGAGCGGATCATCGGACGGCGCCTGGCGGGCGGCCGTCCGGTGCTCGGCATCTGCGTCGGCATGCAGATCCTGTTCGCGAAGGGCGTCGAGCACGGCGTCACGACCGAGGGCTGCCACGAGTGGCCCGGCACGGTCGAGCGGCTGGACGCGCCGATCCTGCCGCACATGGGCTGGAACACCGTGGACGCGCCCCCCGGCTCGCAGCTGTTCGCCGGGCTCGGCGCGGACGCCCGGTTCTACTTCGTGCATTCTTACGGGGTGCGCACGTGGGAGCTGGAGCCCGACCCGACCGGCAACATCAAGCCGCCGCTGGTCACCTGGGCCGAGCACGGGGACCGCTTCGTCGCGGCCGTCGAGAACGGCCCGCTGTTCGCGACCCAGTTCCATCCGGAGAAGTCCGGCGACGCCGGGGCGCAGCTGCTGGAGAACTGGCTCGCCACGGTCTGACCGACCGTCCGTCCCGTCCTTGTTTCACCCGTCTCGTCCTGATCCACCCGTCCTTCCTGGTAAGGGTCCCTTTCTCATGTCACTGACGCTGCTTCCCGCCGTTGACGTCGCCGACGGCCAGGCCGTCCGCCTGGTGCAGGGCGAGGCGGGCACCGAGACCTCCTACGGCGCGCCGCTGGAGGCCGCCCTCGCCTGGCAGGAGGCGGGCGCCGAGTGGATCCATCTGGTCGACCTGGACGCCGCGTTCGGCCGCGGCTCCAACCGCGAGCTGCTCGCCGAGGTCACCGGGCGCCTGGACGTGAAGGTCGAGCTGTCCGGCGGCATCCGCGACGACGCGTCCCTGGCGGCCGCGCTCGCCACCGGCTGCGCGCGGGTCAACATCGGCACCGCCGCGCTGGAGGACCCGGCCTGGTGCCGCAAGATCATCGCCGAGTTCGGCGAGAGGATCGCGGTCGGGCTGGACGTGCGCGGCACCACGCTCGCCGCGCGCGGCTGGACCCGCGAGGGCGGCGACCTCTGGGAGGTGCTCGCGCGCCTGGAGGACGACGGCTGCCCCCGCTACGTCGTCACCGACGTCACCAAGGACGGCACCCTGCGCGGCCCGAACGCCGACCTGCTCCGCGAGGTCTGCGGCCGCACCGACAAGCCGGTCATCGCGTCCGGCGGCGTCTCGTCCCTGGACGACCTGCGCGTCCTGGCCGGCCTCGTGCCGGACGGCGTGGAGGGCGCGATCGTCGGCAAGGCGCTGTACGCCGGCGCGTTCACCCTGGAAGAGGCCCTGGAGGCCGTCCGATGACCGCCACGCGCATCCGGCCCCGGAACGCCGCCGACACCCGTCGCGCGGCGTCCGCGGCGGGGCGTCGCGCGGCGATCGCCGAGGGGCGTCGTGCGGCGTCCGCCGAGGCTTGCCGGAGGTCGCTGTGAGCGTCGCGGTTCGAGTGATCCCCTGCCTGGACGTGGACGCCGGGCGGGTCGTCAAGGGCGTCAACTTCCAGAACCTGCGGGACGCGGGCGACCCGGTCGAGCTGGCCGCGCGCTATGACGCCGAGGGCGCCGACGAGCTGACCTTCCTCGACATCACCGCGTCCTCCGGGGACCGTTCCACCACCTACGACGTGGTGCGCCGCACCGCCGAGCAGGTGTTCATCCCGCTGACGGTCGGCGGCGGCGTCCGCACCGTCGAGGACGTCGACAAGCTGCTGCGCGCCGGGGCGGACAAGGTGTCGATCAACACCGCCGCGATCGCCCGTCCCGAGTTCCTGCGGGAGGCGGCGCACCGGTTCGGCTCGCAGTGCGTCGTGCTGTCGGTGGACGCGCGCCGTGCCGAGGGCACCGCGTCGGGGTTCGAGGTCACCACGCACGGCGGACGCCGCGGCACCGGCCTCGACGCCGTCGACTGGGCCCGGCGCGGCGAGGAGCTGGGCGTCGGTGAGATCCTGCTCAACTCGATGGACGCCGACGGCACCAAGTCCGGGTTCGACCTGGAGATGCTGCGGCGCGTCCGGGCCGAGGTGTCGGTGCCGGTCATCGCTTCCGGCGGCGCGGGCGCGGTGGGCGACTTCGCCCCCGCCGTCGCCGCCGGGGCCGACGCGGTGCTCGCCGCGTCGGTGTTCCATTTCGGCGAACTCACGATCCCCGACGTGAAGGACGCCCTGCGCCAGGAAGGACTCCCCGTCCGTTGAAGGTAGCCATCGCCACGTTCGCCGCGATCCCCGACGGCGGCGCCGAGGCGGCTCTGCTCCGCTCGTCCCTCGCGAGTCTCGGTGTGACCGCCGAGCCCCTCGCCTGGGACGACCCGGAGGCCGACTGGTCGTCCTACGACCTCACCGTGATCCGCTCCACCTGGGACTACACCGAGCGCCTGGACGAGTTCCTGGCCTGGGCGGACGCCCTGCCAAACGTCGCCAACCCGGCGGCGGTGCTGCGCTGGAACACCGACAAGCGCTACCTGCGCGAGCTGGCCGAGGCGGGCGTCCCGACCGTCCCGACCCTCTGGGACCCGGACGACATCCCCACCGACTGGGACGAGTTCGTCATCAAGCCCGCCGTCTCCGCGGGCTCCCGCGACACCGCCCGCTGGCGCCGCGGTGAGGAGGACGAGCAGGCCCGCGCCCACCTCGCCGCGCTGCGCGGGCGTCCGACCATGGTCCAGCCGTTCCTGTCCGCCGTGGACACCGAGGGCGAGACCGCCCTGGTCTACTGCGACGGCGAGTTCAGCCACGCCGCCCGCAAGGGCCCGATCCTGCGCGCGGGCGCCGGTGTCGAGGGCCTGGTCACCGGCGAGGACGGCCGGGGCGCGATCACTCCCGCCCGGGCCACCGAGGCGCAGCTCGCCCTCGCCGACCGCGCCTTGTCCGCCATCCCGGGCAACCCGGACATCCTCTACGCCCGCGTGGACATGGTCACCGGCCCCGACGGCGCGCCCATCCTGATGGAGCTCGAACTCGCCGAGCCCGCCCTCTTCCTGGACCACACTCCCGAGGCCCCCGACCGCTTCGCCAAGGCCATCGCCGCCCGCCTCTGACCCGCGAGCCTCTGCCCCGTGAGACATCCCCTCACGGGGCATCGCCTTACGACGCACGGCCGCGCGCGGCATGGACGCGCGTGGGCGAGGACGCGCACGGCGAGGACGCGCGGGGCGAGGACGCGCGGGGCGAGGACTTGCGGGGCGAGGACTTGCGGGGCGAGGACTTGCGACGCATGGACTTGCGACGGCGAGGACTCGCGGGGCATTGACCGAATTGCCTGACTCGCGAGCTGACAACGCGCACCCGCCGCACTGACATTCGAGCAAAAAGTTCGGCATCCGAAGCAACCCCGGCCCGTCCGGCGGCGTGTATCCAGTGTGGGACTCGACGTACGAAGACCGATCAGTGATGCGGACGAGGTGCTGGAACCGCTGTTCCGCAGGCACCACCGCCACCTCGTCCGCACCGCGCTGCTCATCGTCGGTGACCGCGCCACCGCCGAGGACGTCGTCCAGGACGCCTTCACGCGCGTCCACCGGCGGCTGCCGAAGCTGACGGACCGCGACGACCTGCTGCCGTACCTCCGGACGGCCGTGGTCAACGGCTGCCGCTCGGTCTTACGGCGCCGGCGCCTGCTGCTGCGCCCGGCGCACGACCCGTCGGTGTGGTCGGCCGAGTCGGCCGCGATGGTCGCCGAAGACCACCGCGAGGTGCACGCCGCCCTCTCCGCCCTCCCGGCCCGGCAGCGCGAGGCGCTCGTCCTCCGCTACTACCTCGACCTGACGGAGGCCGAGATCGCCGAAGCGATGGGCATCTCGGTCGGAACCGTGAAATCGACGACCTCCCGCGCGATGGCCGCGCTCGCGAAGGCACTCGGAGGGAACGCATGAACGACCTGGAAGGAGCGATCCGCGAGGTCTTCGCCGAAGTGGCGGAGAAGGGCGTGCCGAGCACCTCGCCCGTCCTCCTCCCCGAACCGCGCCCGCACCCGGCGGCGGCCCGGCGATGGGCTGTGCCCGCCGCCGCGTCCGCCGTGGTGGCCATCATCGCCATCATCGCCCTGCTCGTCGTAGGAGGAGGCCAAGACGGGAACGCGCCCCGGCCCGGCTCAGTACCGGTGGCCGGCCCGGCCCTGGCGTCGCCCGATTTCATCGTCGTGGCACGAGGCCGCATCGCCGGGGCGCAGGTCCCGTCGATCGAGGTGCGCAACGCCACGTCCGGACGGCTCGTTGCGACCGTGCCGAAACCCCGGGCGGTCCTGTGGTTCGCCGGGGTGACGGCGGCCCGCGACAACCGGATCTTCTTCCTGGACGGCGTGCTCCGCAGCGGCAAGGAGAACTCGCACGGCATCTACCGCCTGCGGCTCGATGACGGGGGAACGCCGAAGGACCTCCAGGAGGTGCGGCTCGCCTCGTTCACCATGGCCGGCTTCCCGGTCATGGCCGCGGCTCCCGACGCCTCGCGCCTGATGTGGACCGAGCCGATGAGGTCCGTCCTGACGATCCTCGATCTGCGCAGCGGACGAATACGCAGGTTCCCCACTGGCGGGATCGTCTCGGCCATCGATCCGCGCTCGACGTTCGACACGGCTCGGGTGATCGGGATCCCGAGGGAGAGCGTCCTGACCCTGTCGGCCAAGGGCGGACGCCCGCACACGTCCCCCCTGCCAGGCGGGATCGTCGCGGCCGCCGCGTTCGCCGGCGACACGATCATCGCCGAGACGGTCGGCTCCGACGCCCGGCGGACGTCGGTGGCGGAGCTGAAGGACGGCACGATGCGCCTGTCCACCGAGACCTGGGACGAGCCGACCGGTTCCTGGGGCGCGATCGTCCCGGACGGCAGCGGCCGACACGTCCTGCTCCAGAAGGACGGCAACCTCGCCCGCTACGACCTGGACACCGGACGCCTAAGCACCCTCCCCGTCCCAGCAGGCAAAAGCGCCCAGCCAGGAGCCGCCTGGTAACCAACCCCCGCGCCGCCACCTGACCAGCGACGCCCACTGCAATCGCCGACCCCAAGCCGTCCGCCTGACGGGCAGTGCTCGGCGCAAGCGTCGATTCCAGCCGGCCCACTTGGCGGACGATGCACCGCGCGAGTGCCGACGCCGGTCGCTCTGCCTGCCGGACAGCGCGCCGCGCCAGTGCCGACCCCGGCTGGTCTGCCTGGCGGGGACGGTGCCCGGCGCGAGCGCCGGATCCAGGCGGCCCGCTTGGCGGCCGGTGTGCCGCGCGACTGCCCACCCCGGTCGGTCTTCCTGGCGGGACGGTGTGCCGCGCGGCCGCCGGACTCAGTCAGTCCGCTTGGCGGCCGGTGTGCCGCGCCAGTGCCGACCTCGCCCGGTCTATCTGGCGGGGACGGTGCTCGGCGCGAGCGCCGCACTCAGTCGGTCCGCCTGGGTGGGTGGAGCGCTGCGCCGCGCCAGTGCCGACCTCGGTCGCTCTGCCTTCGGGACGGTGCTCGGCGCGAGCGCTGACCTCGGTCAGTCTGTCTGGCGGACGGGGTCAGAGGGAGTGGCGGACCCAGACGTTCGGTTCGACGTAGACGGCCTGGTCGTGTTCGAGCGAGCACGTCACCGGAACGAGGGCGCCGGGCACTTCGACCGGGCCGGAGAGGTCGAACGGAAGGTCGGTCCAGTCGCGCCACTGGTCCAGCGAGCCGGCGACGACCATGGAAGCGGGGGCGATCGAGTCGATGACACCGCCGGCCCGGATGTGGACGCGCAGCCACGGGTCGTGGGGCAGGCCGTCCTCGCGGGTGCGGAAGGCGTACTCGGCCATGGACGCCTTGGGTTCGAGGTGCTTGGCGTTCGGCCGGACGGGCGCGACCAGCTCGGAGAAGCCGTGGGCCTTGGCGTTGGCTCGCATCGCCTCCAGCATCCTGCCGGACAGCCCGGTGCCGCGGCGCCCGCCCCGGATGGTGATCTCGATGGCGCTCACCGTGTCGGTCTTCATCTCGGCGGCGTGGTCCCGGAACGCCCAGATCATCACCTGGTCCCAGCCGGTGCCGGGGAGCGCGCCGCGGGAGCGGAACGGGACGCTGAAGCCGCGCGCGACCAGCTCCCGGCCCTCGGTCGCGACGAGCACGAACTCGGGGAAGACCTGCGGGATCTCCGCCCACCGGCTCTGGGTGACGGGCTCATGACCGGTGAATCCGGGCCATTCGCCGCTCAGCTCCAGCAGCGCATGCTCCAACCCCGGCCGCTCCGCCAGCGTGGTGATCTCCATTCCTGCAGGTTAACGCACTGTTGCCCGTTCGTTCACGCGGACGCGGACGCGGGCGCGGCTCACGCGAACCCGGGTGCCCTCCACCCCGGCTCGGTCCGCCGTCCGCGCGGGCTCGGGTGCGGTTGACGCGGGCGCGGGTGCGGGTCGCGCGGCCGGGTGCGCTTCACGCGGGTTTGGGTGCGAGCCACGCGGCCGGGTGCGGTTCACGCGGACTCGGCTCGGGTGCGCCTCACCCCGGCTCGGCCCGCCGTCCACGCGGGCTCGGGTGCGGTTGACGCGGGCGCGGGTGCAGGTCACGCGGCCGGGTGCGCTTCACGCGGGTTCGGGTGCGAGCCACGCGGCCGGGTGCGGTTCACGCGGACTCGGCTCGGGTGCGCTTCACTCGGGCTCGGGCGCGCTTGACGCAGACTCGGGCTTGGGCACCGTTCGCGCGGACTCGGGTGCGGTTCATGCGGGCTCGGGTGTGGTGGCGGTCGCGGCGAGCCACTCGAAGATGGCCTCGTGGGCCTGTTCGAGGGCGCCGGCCTGGCAGTGCAGGTGGCCGCCCTCCGCGGCGGGGAAGCTGTGCAGGCGCGCCGAGCGGGCGTTGACCAGGCGTCCGGTGAAGTCGCGGGCGAGCCCGGGGTCGTAGAAGTGCTCGCCCTCGCCGACCATGACCAGCGTGTCGGCGGTGATCCGGTCGGCCCAGCCGCGGTCGTCGTAGGCGCGCAGCTTGGCGATCAGGTCGGGCAGGCCGTCCGCGCCGAACGTCCAGAGCGCGTTGCCGATCGCCCAGCGGGCTTGCGCGTCGAAGCGGGTGTAGAGCGGGACGGCGGCGCGCAGCCAGCGCGGCACGCGGGTGAACGACCCGCGCAGCGGCGCCGGGACGCTGTGCACGAACGCGTCAAGCATCCCGGGGAAGTAGTCGAACAGGACGACACCGTCATACCGGTCCTCGAACGCGGCGGCGCGGGCGAGGAGGTGGCCGCCGAAGCTGATCCCGATGCCGACGGTCCGGTCGGTGTCGATGTCGTCCTGTCCGTCCAGCCAGTCGAGGACGGCCCGGGTCGGCCGCTCCCACTCGTGCGTGAACGGCAGCCCGTCCTCCCGGAGCGTCGACCCCTGCCCCGGACCGGTGAACATCAGCACGTGGTACCCGCGCTCGGCAGCCCCCGCGCCGACCATGAAGTACAGCTCCTCCAACGTCGAGTCGAACCCGCCCTGCACCACGAGCACCGTCCGCTCACTACGCGCTTTTGGCGAGAGCAACAACGCCTCCAAATGCGCCCCGCCCCCTTCTGGCCGGGCCTCGGACGGCCCGCCCCCGTCCGGTCGGCCCCCATCTGGCTCGCCGCCGTGCGCCCCGCCCGCGTGCACCCCGGCCCCGTGCGGCTCGCCCGTGTGCGCCCCGGCCCCGTGCGGCTCGCCCGCGTGCACCCCGGCGCCGTGCGGCTCGCCTGCGTGCGGCCCGGTGTTGTGCGGCCCGGCGCCGTGTGGGCCGCCCGTGGGCGTCCCAGCGCCGTGCGGCGCGCCACCGTCTGGTTCGTTGCTGTGCGGTCCGCGTTCGTGTGGCCCTTCAGCGTTCGGTGAGTGACCGCTCGGTGTGCGGTGTTCTCTGTCGGTGTCCTGGCGGCTGCGGGCGCCGTGTTCGCCGTGTTCGCGAGGGGCGCCAGGGGCGGAGGAGGGGTTGTAGGGGATGCGTTCGCGGGTGATGGGGATGCCCAGGTAGGCGGTGCCGGCGTCGAAGAAACGGCGTTGTGCGGCGGCGGCGGTGACGCGTCTCGGGTCGTCCGGGCGGAGGAAGAACTCGGCCTCGCGGACGTAGTTGCTCGCCCGCAGCAGCGCCCGCCCGCGCGACACCGGTTCGCCGGTCGCGCGGGCGCGGTCGACGACCCGTCCGGCCATTTCTGACCAGCACCGGTACCAGGACTCGAAGTCGTTCGGCCGCACCCGTTCCATCACCGCGGCGACCTCGCCGAAGTCGCCGCCTCCCGCGGCCGCCGTCCAGACCGCGCGCAGCGCCTCGAAGTGGAACACCGGGGTCCGCGAGAACCTGATCCGCGCCACGCCGACCGCCTCCTTGTATGTCATGACACATATCCAGGGCCGCGGGCAGCATATGCATGTCATGACACATAAGGCAATAGACTCCGGCCGTGGACCCCGTGCTGGAACTGATCATGGCCGTCAAGGTCGCCAACCGTGAGCTGGAGCGCCGGTTCGCGCGGCTGCTGCGCCCGCTCGGCGTCACCCCCGTGCAGGCGGAGGCCCTGGTGATCCTCGCCGAGGACGGCCCGCTCTCGATCGCCGGTCTCGGCGCGCGGATGGCCGCCGACCCCGGGCATCCGAGCCGCCTCGCCGACCGGCTCGGCGCGGCTGGCTGGGTCGAGCGCCGCCCGTCCCCGCTGGACGGCCGGCAGGTCGAGCTCGTCCTCACCGCGTCCGGACGCGAACTCGCCGACCGGATTCGGGCCGCCCGGCAGCCGTTCACGGACTGGGCCGCAACCGCCCTCTCCGAGCAGGGCCTGGACGACGCGCTCCCCACCGTCCGCCGCCTGCTGGAGTTCGTCCGCTCCCTCCCCGAGGTGCCGTAACCCGAAGCCGAGGTGTTGGGCTCCACCGCCCGCACCTGCGTAGGAGCCGCCCGGCCGCCGTCGAGACGCCTCCACGGCACAGATGCTGGCAAAGCGCTCCGTGTCCACCGAGGCATGTAAGGCGCGCCCGCTGGAGCACCTGCACTTTCTCCAGCGGACGGCGTGGTCGTGCAATGCGGACGTCCGGTTATGCGCGTTCCTGCCTCGCGACCGCCTCCGGGGTGACGGGCGTGAAGAAATTGACGAGGTTGCCGTCCGGGTCGCGGAACAGCATCGAGCGGTTGCCCCACGGCATCGTCGTCGGGACGGTGACGAAGTCGTCGACGAGATCGGCCAGGTTCCGGTGCACCTCGTCCACGTCCTCCACGCGGAACTCGATGATCACGCTGTGGTTGTCGGCCGGACGGGCCGAGTCCGGCGCGAACACCGGCACGGTGCGGGTGCTCGCGATCGCGAGCGTGGCGGTGGGGGTCCGGAGCACGGCGAAGTCCTCGGTGGTGCGCGTCGCCGGAAGGCCGGTGGCGCGCTCGTAGAAGTCGGTGAGCCGCGCGACGTCGGCGGTGATGATGCGGATCGAGATGAAGTCCATGTGTTCTCCTTCGGGTTCGCCTCGCACGGTAGACGGGATACTGGACAGAGTCCGTCCGGTATTGGCAATAAACTGGAAACATGTCCCGCCCCACCGGCCGCGTGCTGACCCTCCTGGAGCTGCTCCAGTCGGGCGGCACCCGCACGGTGGCCGAACTCGCCGACCGGCTCGGCGTCGACGGCCGTACCGTCCGCCGGTACGTCGACCAGCTGATCGACCTGGACGTCCCGGTGGAGTCGGTCCGCGGCCGTTACGGCGGCTATCGGCTCGGCCCCGGCTACCGGCTGCCGCCGCTCATGCTCACCGACGACGAGGCGCTTTCGGTGCTGCTCGGCCTGGTCGCGGGCCGCCGCACGGGTCTGACGGCCGACGCCGCCGCGAGCGAGACCGCGTCGGCGAAGATCCGCCGCGTCCTGCCCCGCCACCTGGCCGGACGCCTCGACGGCCTGCTGGAATCCGTGGCCTTCACCGACCGTCCCGGCGAACCCGACGCCCCGGACACCGGCGTCCTGCTCACCCTCGCCGACGCCGTCCGCCACCACCGTCCCGTCTCGATCCGGTACACCGACCGCGAGGGCACGCGCAGCGAGCGCACGCTGCAGGCCTACGGGATCGTCGCCCATTCGGGCCGCTGGTATGTCACCGGTGAGGACGTCCAGATCGGCGAGGAACGCACCTTCCGCCTGGACCGAATCGCGGACGCAAGGACCCTGCCGGGCTCATTCGAACCCCCCGCCAACCAACCGGACCCGGCCGACCGCCTCCTGACGGGTTTCGCGACCGCCGAATACCGCCACGAGGTGTCGCTGCGCATCCAAGCGACCGCCGAGCACATCCGCCGCCACCTCCCCGCCAGCGTCGCCCGCATACACCAGGACGCACCGGACGAAAGCTGGCTCCGTGTCGAACTACGAGCGGAGCGCCTCGACTGGCTACCTCCAGTACTCGCCGCCCTAGACCGTCCTTTCGTCATCGAACACCCCGAAGAACTACGCGCCCTGGTAACCGCCGTAGCCACCCGCCTAGCCACCCACGCCCGCCACCCCCAGCCTCCGCCTCCCAAACCACCCCAAACCTGACAAGCTCGCCCTCGGATTCCGCCGCAAACGCGACTCACCCGCCACGACGGGCACCGACCGCAAACACCTCACGGGACAAACCCCGCCACTCACAGCGCCACCGATCAGGCCCGCCGACCGCGTTGCGCGCAGCCGCGACGGCGCCGGACTTGCCGCCCACCCACCACGACGCGCCAGCCGCAGACACGACGGACCTGACGCCCGCCGAGCATGGCCCGCCGAACACGGCACGCCAGCCGCCTTGCGCGCTGGCCGCGAGGCGCACGGATCGTCGCCGTCCAGCCGCGATGCGCGCCTGCCGCACGCACGCCGGGCATGGCGCGCGGCGTTCATTGCGCCAGCCGGGGACGGCCCGCCGGATGCGCAACGCCGACCGCACTGCGCATCAACCGCGTTGCACGGTGGCCACGAGGCGCGTGGATTTTGCCGCCCTCCCGCTTCGGCGCGCGCTTGCTCTGGGCACGTCGGACGTGACGCTCGGCGCTCGCTGCGCATGGCATGTCGGACGCGGCGCGTCGGCCGCTTTGCGCGCTGGTCGCGAGCCGCGCAGGAATTCCGCCGACCTGCCGAGCGGCGCGCGTGCTGCGGGCAGGTCGGACGTGGTGCCCGGTGGTGGTTGCGTCTGCCGAGGATGGCCCGCCGGACGCGGTGCGTTGGCCGCGAAGCGCGCCGGACGTGATGGCGCTAGCCCTGACAGTCGGCGGAAATGACGCCGCCCGCCGTGGCGCGTGCCGATCGTGGGCGCCTTGGACACGAGGCGGGGCAAGTGCAGCGCTCGTCCAAATGGGCCGCCGGGCGAAGCGTCGGACGTGATGCGCGCTGGTCACGAGGCGCGAGGCGCGTTGATTTTGCCGCCCTCCCGCTTCGATGCGCGCTTGCTCTGGACACGTCGGACGTGACGCGCGGCGGTTGCTGCGTCCGCCGAGCATGGCATGTCGGATGCGGTGCGGGCCGCGTTGTGCGCTGGCATGAGGCGCGCCGGAAGTGCCCTGGCCTGCCACGTTGCGCGCCCGCTGCGGGCATGTCGGATGCAACGCGCGGCGGTTGCTGCGTCCGCCGAGCATGGCATGTCGGATGCGGTGCGGGCCGCGTTGTGCGCTGGCATGAGGCGCGCCGGAACCGCGCTGGCCTGCCACGTTGCGCGCCCGCTGCGGGCATGTCGGACGCAACTCGGCGGTTGCTGCGTCCACCGGGATGGCATGTCGGACGCGGTACGTCGGCCGCTTTGCGCGCTGTTCATGAGGCGCGCCGGAATTTCCGCCGCCTGCGGCGCTGCGCGCCTGTCGCGGTCACGTCGGGCATGATGCCCGGTGCTTGTTGTGCCCGCTGGGGGTTACCCGCCGAATGCTGCGCCGGCCGCGTTGCGCGTTGGCCATGAGACGCGCCGGTTTGGCGCTGGCCTGCTGCGCTGCGCGCCTGCCGCGGGCAGGTCGGACGCGATGCGCGGCGGTCCTTGCGTCCGCCGAGCTTGGCCCGTCGAGCATGGCCCGGCGGACGTTGTGCGCTGGCCGCGAGGCGCGCTGGCCTTGAGAGTTGGCGGAGGTCCCGCCGCCCGCCGTGGCGCTTGCCGATCGTGGTGCCTTGGATACGACGCTGGGCGGGGTGCGATGCCCGCCGAAGCGGCCGTCGGGCGCTGGGTGCTGGAGGTGATGCGTGCTGGTCACGAGTGCCGGGAATCGATATCCGGCTGTCGTGCGGCGCGTTGAGCGTGGCGTCCGGTGGGGACTAAACGATCGGGCCTAGCGGCGGTTGGGGGCGTTGGTGGGCGTCGTCATGCGTGGCGGGCGGGGCTAGGAGTGGTTTGACCTCAAGAAGTGAATGAGGAGGTCGTTGACTCGGGCTGGGCGTTCTTGCTGGGTCCAGTGGCCGCAGCCTGGGAGGATCTCGATGCCTCGCAGGCCAGGGACTCCGGCGCGCATCGGGGTCAGGTCGCTCTGGAAGCGGTAGGCCGAGTCGAGGTCTCCAGTTACGTAAAGGGCGGGCTGGTGGACCTTGATCGTCCCCAGGGACGGCAGGTCGGACCAGTCGAAGTCGAACGTCCGGTAGCGGCGGATCGCTCCGTCGAATCCGGTCCGCCGGAACTCCCGGACGTAGTGGTCGAACTCGGCGTCGGTGAGCCAGGGCGACCAGCGCGACGGGACCCCAGGGTCGGGCAGCGGCGTCAGATATCCGGAGTTCTCGGGCGACTGGAGCAGCCAGCGCGGCACCAGGTCGTCCGGCGCCTGGCCGGACAGCGCGTACATCGTCATGCGCAGCGTCCGGGACGCGTCGGCGTTGAGCTCGGCCTCGGCGACGCCCGGCTCCTGGAAGTACAGGACGACGTTGAACTTGCCCGGATTGTTCTCGCGGATGAGCTGCGTGATCGGCATCGGTAGCCGCGCGCTGTACGGAACGCCCAGCGAAACGACCGACGTGAAGCGTTCCGGATGGAGTTGGGCAGCCGCCCAGGCGATCGTCGAGCCCTGGTCGTGGCCGACAACGGCGGCGGTGCGGACGCTCAGCGCGTCCAGGAGCCCCGTCAGATCGGCCAGGTTCTCGCGCAAGCTGTAGTCGGACGCATCGGACGGCGCGGTCGTCCGGCCGTATCCGCGCAGATCGGGCGCGACGGCATGGAATCCGGCCTCGGCGAGCGCGGGAAGCTGGTGCCGCCACGAGTACCAGAGCTCCGGGAACCCGTGCAGTAGCAGGACGGTCGTGCCGCGTCCCGCCTCGGCCACGTGCATACGGATGCCGTTCGTCTGGACGATCCGGTGCCTGATCTCGTGCCCGCGCGGCTCGGCCCGTCCACCTGCGGCGAAGGCGGCGCCCTCACCACCGGCGGCCGAGGCCGCGAGTGCCAGCCCGGTCGTCCCGGAAACCTGGAGAAAGCGGCGGCGTCCGAACGAATTCGAAATGTCCATGCCCCGATCATCGACACGCCCCGCCGCGCCGGTCGTCGTACGAGCGGAGTGTCCCGGCCTACGCCGAGCGACGTAGGCGGGAATTCGGACGGAAGGGTCTGCCGGACGAGTGTCACCGCCAGAGCGACCGTTGCCCCAAGGGCCAGTGTCGGACGGACCTGTGCTGAGTACGTATTGCGCCGAACGCGTTGTCGGGGGTCAGCCCGCTGCGGGTCAGTCGCCGCCGGAAGGCCCTGCCTCGGACGGGCCTGCGTTGGACGGCCTGCGCTCGACGGGCTTGCGCGGGCGCGCTGCCGCGGGTCAGTCGCCGGTCGGGGGCCCGCCGAAACTGATCTGGTTGCCGTCCGGGTCGTGGAAGGTGGCTTTGCGGACGCCGTTCTCATACGTTTCGGCGGTCGCCGGGGTCAGGCCGCGCTCGGCGATTCCCGCGAGCAGCGCGTCGAAGTCGGCGGCGAAGATGGTCAGCAGCCCGTGTCCCGCGTGCTCGGGGGAGTGGACGACGTACACGTACCGATGCTCGGCGATCTCGAAGACGGACTCGGTGTCGTTCGGGACGAACGCGGGAGCGGCGCCGAAAAGCCGCTCGTACCACTCCAAAGCCGCCGGGTAGTCGCTGACCGGAATCCCCGCGAACAAGTCGATCGACATGTGCCGAGCATAGGAACTCAGGCGCCGGGACGTCGCGCGTCCACCTCGATCTCGATCTTCATCCGGGGATCGGCGAGCCCGCACATCAGCATGGTCGCGGCAGGTCGGACGGCACCGAACGTGCGGCGCAGCAGGGGCCAGCAGGGCTCGAAATCCTCGCGGTCGGGCAGGATGTAGCGGACGCGCACCACGTCGCCGAACCCGCATCCGGCTTCGGCCAGCGCGTCGCCGATGTTGCGCAGGCACTGCTCGGCCTGCTCCCGGACGTCGTCGGAGATCGTCATAGTGGCGTAGTCGAACCCGGTCGTCCCGGAAACGTGCACGCGGTCGCCGTCCACCACGGCGCGGGCGTAACCGATCTGCTCCTCGAACGTGGAGCCGCCGAGGATCGCGCGTCGCTCTGTCATGCGGACGAACCTAGGCTGACCAGCAGCGATATGTCTAATACTTCAATCACTCAACCGTGATATCTCTGGACGTATGGAGCGCCCCGAACTTCCCCTCGCGCAGCTTCACGCGTTCGCCGTCCTCGCCGAGGAGCTGCATTTCGGGCATGCCGCTGCCCGCCTGGGAATCGCGCAGCCGCCGCTCAGCCAGCAGATCCGGCGGCTCGAAGAGAAGGTCGGGCACCCCCTCTTCCACCGCGAACCCGGACGTATCACTCTCACGCCCGCAGGCCGCGAACTGCTCCCCGCCGCACAGCACGCGCTCACCGGCCTCGCCGAGGGCCTCGCCGCAGCGCGAGCCGTCGGCGCCGGACGCGCCGGACGCCTGCGGATCGGGTTCGCCGCATCGCTCGCCCTGACCGTCCTGCCGGATCTGCTGCGCCGCTTCCGCGACCGGTTTCCGGACGTCCTCCTGGACATCCACGAGATGACCACCGCGCCCCAGCTGGCCGCCCTCCGTGACCGGACCATCGACGTCGGCCTGCTGCGCGAACCGCCCGAGGACGACCCCGACCTCGCCTTCGCGACCGTCCTCACCGAGCGGTTCGTGGCGGTGCTGCCCTCCGCGCACCCGCTCGCGGGCAAGCGAACCGTCCCGGTCGCGAACCTCGCCGGCGAGCCGTTCATCCTCCTGCCGCGCGAGGTCGGTCCGCGCCTGTACGACCAGATCACCGGCCTTTGCGTAGCGGCGGGCTTCGCCCCGCACGTCACGCAGAACGCGGTCGAGTGGCAGACCGTCTGCGCCCTCGTGGAAGCGGGCCTCGGCGTGTCGATCGCGCCGGCGAGCATCCGCCGCATGCGCCTCAAAGGCGTCGCGTTCCGCGCGACCGACACGCGCGCCGTCCGGACCCGGGTCGCCGTCGCCTGGCGACGCGACGCCCCGGACCCCCTGACGGCCCACCTCCTCGAAACGGTCAGCGCCCCGGTATGAGGACGTGCTCGACCGCACCCACTAGAGGCCCGCCTTATGGAAGGGGTCAGCGCCCAGGCGTGAGGACGTGCTCGACCGCGCGCGCAGCGCCGTCCGGATCGTCCGCGGGGCCGAGCGAATCGCCCCAGCTCCACACAAACCACCACTCACCCGCCAGCAGATCGCACCGGACGTCCTCGGCGAGCCCCGCCGCCTTCGGGTTCACGACCCGCAGGAACGCGGGCCCCACCGGGACGACCCGCGCCCGCAACCCGGTCAGCTCCCGAATCGCCTTCCCCAGCGCCTCCAGATGGACGCGCCGCGCATCCACCAACGGCGCCTCCGCGAAATCGTGCAGGGCCTCACGACGTGCATGGTCGGCATCGCTACGGCGCATCGCCGTCCTCCTCGGATTCGTCGAGCACATGCACGAACCCACCGGCCCGCTCGACCCGCGCGCACACGTCCAGGAACGCGTCCGGTTCGTCGGACACCTCCCGCCGGGACGCGGCCAGCAGTACCGTGGCGCACCCGGCGTCCAGCAGCCCGAACACGGTCCGCAGCCCGAGCCGCGCCAGCACCGGCCCGTCCGGCGAGATCTCCCGCACCACCGCCACCACCGTCCAGTCATGGCACGCGGCCCACCGCCGGCACCGCCCGACGTCCCGCTCCCGCACATAAACGATCGCTCGAATCCGCCCGAGCCCATAGGTTCGCGCTTCCATGCCCAAAGCGTCGCGCAACGAACACGAAGGGTGAACGCACGCTTACTCTGAAACCTCGGGACCGGCGAGCGCGGCTCGGACAACCCGTAGGAGCCAGTGGGGGAGCAGCGTAGGAATCGGTCAGGGAGCAGCGTGGGAGTCAGTCCGGGAGCAGGGGGACGCCGAGGTGCTGGGTGACCTTGCGGAGGTTGGTGGTCGAGCCGTCGCCGATGCGTTGAGCGACGGCGCCCGCTAGAACCTGGTGGCGGATCCAGTTGGGCGCGCGGTCGCAGACTTCGAGAAGGGTGTCGGTCGCGGCGTCCCAGCGCTTGGCCTCGCTGTAGGCGAGCGCGACGTTCAGCTGATGGCGTCCCCAGGCCGCGAGGGGGACGTCGCGGGGGAGCCGCGTCTCTGCGATCAGGTCGAGAGCCTTGCCGACATTGTCGAAGGCGAGATGGATCTCCAGCGAATGCGTCCGGGCCGTGGTCGGGCCGAAGAGCGTGTGGTAGTGGTCGGCGTCCACACCCAGGCGCGCGGCCGCCGCGTGCGCCTGCGACAGGTAGTCTTCCGCGCGAACGCGGTCGTTCCGGCGCGCGGACGACACGGCGGCGCGCAACATCAGGTTTCCGAACACCGAGAGCTGCTGAGGGTTCGCGCGTCCGAAACTCGGCTCGATCGCGACCGCCGCCGACTCGGACACCGAGACCGCGCGCTCGACATGCCCGTCCCGCAGATGGACCCAGGCGAGCGCGGAATTCAACACTGACGCCAGTAGGACGTCCCCCGACTCGTCCGCCGCGCGAAGGGCATGCGTGATCGCTGCGTAGGCCAGATCGGGCTTGCCGAACAGGTTCGCCACGCATCCCGCGATCTGAAGAACATCCGCGAGCACGGCGAATCCCTGCTCCCGCAGCCGCCCGTCGTGCCGTTCGACGAAGGCGCGCGCTTCTGCGATCAGCTGAGGCGCGATGGCGCAGGCGTTCAGGTAGTCGCCGCGCCAGTACCCGTCCCACGCCCGCGCGAGCGCCGCTTTCAGATCGGCCAGCGGCGGCGGTTCGACGGACGGGTCCGGCGGACTGAGAGCGCTGTCGTGCACGGCCAGCGACATCGCGCGCAAGGCCGTCCGCTCCGCCCGCGACATGGCCCGGCGCGGTGCCTGCTGACCGAGCAGCACCGACACGTCCGCACCGAGCGCGTCCCCGATGCTGATCAACGAGGCGACCTTGACCGTCCCGCCCTGTTCCAGCTTCTGGACGAGCGCGGGCGACACCCCGGCTGCTTCCGCCAGTCCCGCCTGCGTAAGCTCCGTCCCGCGCAGAATCTTCACGCGCTCGCCGGTCGAGTACTCACTCCACGAGGTCATGCGCACGCTCCGTTGCGGTCAGCTCCCCATGACCGATGTTAGGCGGCTGCCTGCTCGATGCAGCCCCGTATCGGTGTTCGCGTGCGTGAACACATCACGTAGTCCGCGTGCGTGAACGCTTCACGGAGTTCGTGTACGTGGACACTTCGCATAGTTCGTGTGCGAACGAATCGCGTAGTTCGCGTGCTTGAACGCATCACGGTGTTCGTGTGCATGGACGCTTCACGGTGTTCGCGTGCTTGGACGCATCAGGCAACTCGCGTGCGTGAACGCAGCGCGCATCGGCTCGTCCAGCGCGGTTTGGAGGCGGTCGGTGACGCTTCCTCCGTCCTGGAGTAAGCACAGTCCGCGTTCGTTCCGTCCGCGTGAGGTCTTCAGGTGGTCGGTTGACCGTATTTCCTCAGATCCGTTCAACTTCTCAGCGCCGAGGTCAGGCGGGCTTCTGCCAGACGGAGACGTGTTCGGTGCTCTCGTGGGTGAACGGTTCGCGCGTCCAGCCGGACCAGCGGTGGACGAGGCGCATGCCCGCGAGGCGGGCCATGAGGTCGAGTTCGGACGGCCAGACGTAGCGGAACGGGATCGTTTCGTGTTCGGAGCGATCGCCGTCGATCGTGATGTAGTGGCCGATCATCGACTGGGTGCTCGTGTCGAGCACGTCGTAGCAGTACTCGGTGGCACTGCTGTGCCACGGGATCATCGTCTGGCCGGGCGGCAGTTTGCGCAGTTCGGGCACGCCGACCTCGATCACGAAGTGACCGCCCGGCTCCAGGTGGGCGGCGGCGTTCTCGAAGCAGGCGACCTGCGCGTCCTGCGTGGTGAGGTTGTTGATCGTGTTGAAGACCAGGTAGACGAGCGTGAACGTGCCGTCCGCGCGGGTCGTGGCCATGTCGCCGACCGTCGTCCGGATCCCATCGCCGCCGGGCTTGGCGTGCAGGCGGCGGAGCATCGCGCGGGACAGTTCGATGCCGTGCACCTCGATTCCGCGCTCCGCGAGGGGGAGCGCGATGCGGCCGGTGCCGACGGCGAACTCAAGCGCGCGGCCGCCGTCCGCGAGGTCGGCGAGGACGGAGGCCGTCCGGTTCACGGTTTCCGGGCGGAACCTTTCCGACGAATCGTCGTCGTAGCGGGCCGCGACCTTCTCGCCGAAACGGCCGTCGGGATCGTCCATGACCCGATCGTAAGGAGGCCGTCCCGGACGGCGCGAAGGGTTTTCACGGGCCCTGGACAGGTGTCCAGAAGTCGGGGGAGACTGACGGTGATCAAGGAGGTGGCGCCGTGCGGGCGTTCCCGTTCGAGGACGAGTCGGAGCTGCCGCGCAGGCTGGCGGACGACCCCCTCGCCCCGGTGCTGCTGCCCAGCGGGGACGAGGCGCTGGTCGCGGTCCGGCACGCGGACGTCCGGCAGGTGTACGGCGACCCGCGGTTCAGTCGCGAACTGCACTATCCGGGCGCGCCCCGGCTGCTGCGCGGGACCGACGTCGGGGACGACCCGTCCGCATTGATCAACATGGACCCGCCCCGGCACACCCGCCTGCGCCGGCTCGCCTCGGTCGCGTTCACACCCCGCCGCATCGCGGCGTGGCGGCCGCGCGCGCAGCAGATCGCGGACGACCTCGTGGACGTGATGTCCAGCCCGTCCGACCTGGTCACGGCGTTCGCGTTCCCGCTGCCGCTGCGGATCATCACCGAGCTGCTCGGCGTCCCGCACGAGGACTGGGACCGGTTCCGCGCCTGGTCGGACGCGTTCCTCTCCACCAGCGACCAGGGCGCGGACGAGCGCGCCGAAGCGGGCCGCGCGTTCGCCCGGTACGTCGCGGGGCTGATCGCGTCCCGCCGCGAGCACCCCTCGGACGGCCTGCTGGACGCGCTGGTCCAGGCCCGCGACGGCGGCGAGGCGATGTCCGAGCGCGAGCTGATGCGCATGATCGTCGGACTGATCATCGCCGGCCACGAGACCACCGCGACCGTGATCGCGCGCGGCGCCCTGACCCTGCTCGCCGAGCCCGCCCGCTTCGCCGCCCTCGCCGCCGCCCCCGAGGCCGTCCCGCCCGCGGTCGAGGAGATCCTCCGCTGGCACGTCCCCGGCGACGGCGGAATGCTGCGCGTCGCCCTGGAGGACGTCGACCTCCCGTCCGGCCGCGTCGCCAAGGGCCAGGCCGTCATGACCTCGTCCGCCGCCGCCAACCGCGACCCCGAAGCGTTCGCCGACCCCGACCGCTTCGACATGACCCGTCCCGAATGCCCCCACCTGACCTTCGGGCAGGGCCCGCACTACTGCCTGGGCGCGAACCTGGCCCGCATGGAACTCCAGGTCGCCTTCGAAACCCTGGCCCGCCGCCTCCCCACCCTCGCCCTGGCCGCCCCCCCCGAACTCCATCCCCTGGCGCACCGGCCTAATGATCCGCCGCCCCGCCCACCTCCCCGTCACCTTCTAACCCTCACACCCAACAGCCCGCACCAGCCCCACCGCACCAGCCCAACTGCGCGAGCCGCGCCGCGCGAGCCGCGCCGGGCCGCGCCGCGCCGCGCCGCGCCGGGCCGCGCCGGGCCGCGCCGCGCCGCGCCGCGCCGCGCCGCGCCGGGCCGCGCCGGGCCGCGCCGCGCTGGGCCGCGCCGCGCTGGGCCGCGCCGCGCTGGGCCGCGCCGGGCCAACTGTGCCGGGCCACCTGCGCGACCCCTGCCGCGCGAGCCTCACCGCGCCAGCCCAACTGCGCCAGCCCAACTGCGCCGGGCCACCTGCGCGAGCTCCACCGCGCGAGCTCCACCGCGCGAGCTCCACCGCGCGAGCCCTGCCGCGCGAGCCTCACCGCGCCAGCTCCCCTGCGCGAGCCTTGCCGCGGCAGCTCCCCTGGGCGAGCCTTGCCGCGGCAGCTCCGCCGCGCGAGCCTCGCCGCGGCATCTCTGCCGCGCCTGCCCCGGCTCCTCGCGGCAGCTCCACCGCACCGGCCGGACTCCTCGCGGCGCGGCTCAGGCATTGAGTCCAACATTGGCGGTTCGATCAGAGCATTGCGGTCGAGGACGCCGCTGACGCGGATTCGGCTTGTCGGGGCAAGACCCGAACACCCGACGCTGTCACGGCTTGATGCCGATGCCTGCGTACATTCCGCGCAGGTCGCCGTCCTCGTAGGGGCGTTCGGGCCACCAGTTCTGGATCCAGGTCAGGCCAGGTGGCATCGGGTCGAGGCCGTCGAAGAAAGGGACGATCTCGTCCCGGCGGCGCAGGGTCAGCGCCTTGTCGGCCTTGCGGTACGCCTCGGCGGACTCCTCGCCGCGCGCGTACGGGCCGTCCGCCGTGCCGTGCGTGATCACGATGCGGCTGCCGGACGGGACGGCGTCGCGTAATGTCGCGATCGCGCCGCGCGGATCCTCGCCGTCCGACACGAAATGCAGGACGGCGACGAGTAAGACCGCGACCGGACGGGTGAAGTCGAGCGCCTGACGCACCTCCGCGCTCGCGAGGATCTCGTCCGGCCGCCGCAGGTCGCCTTGGACGATCGTCGCGCCGCCGCCCGCTAATAACGCGCGCGCATGCGCGAGGACCAACGGGTCGTTGTCGACGTACACGACACGGGCATCCGGGGCATACCGCGCGGCGACCTCGTGCACGTTGTCCTGCGTCGGCAGTCCCGTCCCGATGTCGAGGAACTGCCGGATCCCCGCGTCCTCCACCAGGTGCCGGACGGCCCGGACCAGGAACCGCCGGTTCTCCCGCACCGCCTCGACCGTCCGTGGATCAAGCTTCAGCAGATGTTCGGCGACCGCTCGATCGGCCTCGAAGTTGTCCTTACCGCCAAGGAAGTAGTCATAGATCCGCGCCGCCGATGGCCGCGAAGGATCAATCCCCGGCGGAAACCCACCCTCCGACCCGCTCACGCCCCCACCCCCACCCCAACGCCCGCACCCGCCTCAGCGCCCACCCGCAGCCCCCCACCCGCCCCCGCGCCCCCTTGTCCGTCCGCCCCCGCACCCGCTTGTCCGCCCGCGTCCGCTCGCGCGCTCGTGCGGTCGTTCGCCTCCGACCCCGCTCCCGCGCTCATATCTGTTCCTGCGCGTTCGTTCGCACCAGGTCCGGTGGAAGTGCGCGCTCGCGCTTCCGCGTGTCCGTTCGCGTCCGTTTGCGCGCTCGTGCGGTCGTTCGCCTCCGACCCCGCTCCCGCGCTCATATCTGTTCCTGCGCGTTCGTTCGCACCAGGTCCGGTGGAAGTGCGCGCTCGCGCTTCCGCGTGTCCGTTCGCGTCCGTTTGCGCGCTCGTGCGGTCGTTCGCCTCCGACCCCGCTCCCGCGCTCATATCTGTTCCTGCGCGTTCGTTCGCAGGTGGTCGGGCGCTTGTGCGTGTTCGCGCTTCTGCGTGTTCGTTCGCGTCTGGTTCTGCTCCGGCGCTCGCGTCTGTTACCGCGCGTTTGTTCACACCTGGTGCGACGGTTGTGCGCGCTCGCGCTTCTGCGTGCTCGTTCGCCCCTGGCTCTTCCCCCGCGTTCGCATCTGTTCCCGCGTGTTCGTTTGCGCCAGGTCGGGCGCTTGTGCGTGTTCGGGCTTCTGCGTGTTCGTTCGCGTCCGTTTGCGTGCTCGTATGGTCGTTCGCCCCTGGTCGTGCCCCCGCGTTCGCATCTGTTCCTGCGCGTTCGTTCGCACCTGGTCCGGCGGTTGTGTGCGTTCGCGTTGCTGTGGGTTCGTTCGCGCCTGGGGCTGCTCCCGTGCCCGCGCCTGGGCCTTCGGCTAGGTGCTTGTTCGGCTCTGCGCGTGTGTGCTCGTTCGCGGCTGCTTTGGGGCTCGTGGGTTCGTTCGCGCTCGTTTGGTGGGTCGCGCCTGACACTGCGCGCGCGGGGTTGTGCGCGTTCGGGCCTGCTCGGGTGGGTGTTTGTTGCCGGGTGGTTGCTTCGGCGGGCCTTCGCTCTTGAAGGGGCGTGGCTTTGTGGGTGTTCGTTGCTGTGGGGGTGTTCGCTTGTTCGCTTGTGTTCGGATGGGCGGTTGTTTGGTCAGCGGTGTCGGGGCCGGTGAAGCCGAGCACGATGCGGTCACCGATCGGGCGGTAGCCGAGGGCCTGGTAGATGGCGTTGGTCGTGGCGTTGGCCAGGTCCGTGAAGAGCACGATGTCGTTGACGCCCGAGTCGAGGGCTGAACGGGTGAGGGCGGAGGTCACGGCGGCGCCGTAGCCTCGGCGGCGGTGCTCAGGGGGTGTGTAGACCGGGGCTACGCGGGTCATGCCGTCCACGGCGGGTGTTCGGCCGGCCATGGCGACGGTCTCGCCGTCCACCTCCCACAGCAGGATGCAGCCCGACCGCAGCCGGTCGATCATCGTCTTCGGCGGGACGGCGCCTCCCGCTTCATCGGCGAACCGGTCATTCCAGGTCAGCACGCGGGATGCGTCGGCCGCCGTCGCGATGCGGGCAGTGCCGGGTGGCAAGGGGGCGGGCGGGACGAGGCCGTCGAGCCGGTAGAGGCGCTGGCGCATGAGCGGCCACGATGTCGCGCCCGTCCGCTTGCACCAGGTCTCCGCGAACGCGGCGGCGGCGGACGGTTCGGCGTTCACTCCGGCCGGAGTGATCGGCAGGGCCTCTGCGAGCGCGCGTGCGGCGTCGTCCGGCACCGGTGTCAGCAGCACCGGGAAGCCCGGCGTGCACAGGAACGCCGCGACCGGCTCCGGATCGCCGAGCCAGCCGAAGAGCGGCTCGTCCAGCCCGTAGGCGTGCGGGCCGGTGCGGCGCAGCGCGTCCAGGATGGTCAACTGGGTGGTGTTCCGGACCGGATCCGCCCGCAGGAGGCCGGCGACCGCCGTCTCGAAGGCGGACAGGTCGGCGGTTATCCGCCAGTCGCTCATGATCGCAGGCTACTCCCAAGCACCCCCGCGGACCCGGCCTCCGACCAACGTCCGACCACACACGGTCGCCCACCCGACCGTGCGTGCGCCGCTAGCACAGGCGCATGCCGGGCAGCCGACGTGAGCGCGGGGCGGAGGCGGAGCGGTACCCGCCGGGTGGGTCCGGTGTCAGCGGGGGCGGAGGTGGGGCGGAGCCCGCCGTGCGGCCGTGTGAGCCTGGCCGGTGGGCGGCGCGATGCCCGCCGGGTGGCCGGTATGAGCAAGTGCAGGGGGCCGGCGGAGCGGGGGCGGAGGTGGAGCGGGGGCTCGCCGTGTGGCCCGGAGTGAGCGTGGGCGCTGGGTGGGCGCGCTGCCTACCGGGTGGCCGGGGTTGAGCATGTGCAGGGCGCGGAGCGGTGCCCGTCGGGTGGCCGGGTGTGAGCGTGGGCGGGGGCCGCCGTGTGGCCGGTGTGAGCGTGGGCGGTGGGGGCGCGATGCCTACCGGGTGGACGGGTGTGAGCATGTGCAGAGGGCGGAGCGGCGCCCCGCCGTGTGGCTCGGCATGAGCGCGGGCGGCGGGTCGGCGCGGTGCCCGCCCCCTGGCCGAGGTGAGCATGGCCAGGGGGCGGCGGGCGCCCACCGGGCGGGCCAGTGTGGGCGTGGACCGAAGATGGTGCGGAGTACACCGGGCGACCGGTGTGAGTGCGTGTGGGGGCGGAGCGATGCCTACCGGCTGGCCGGTGTAAGCGCGAGCGGGGGGGCTGAGCGGCGCCCGCCGGGTGGCCCGGGGTGAGCGTGGACCGGGGCAGGGCGGGGCGGAGCGTTGCCTACCGGCTGGCCGGTGTGAGTGCGTGTGGGGGCGGGGCGGCGCCCGCCGGGTGGCCCGGTGTGAGCGTGGACGGGGGCGGGCGGTGCTCATCGGGTGGCTGGGGGTGAGCGTGGGCGGGGTGGCCGCCGGCTGGACGGTATGAGCGAGGGCGGGGCGCTGCTTGCTGGGTGGCCGGGTGTGGATGTGGGTGGTGGGCGGAGCGGGGGCGCCGGGTTGCTCCTGGGGGTGCCCGCGGGGTTACTCCTGGGTGGGGTCGGGGACGGCCGCCTCGGGGGAGCGGTGGACGGTGGGGAGGAGGATGGCGGACGGGTGGTCCGGGTCGTGGAAGATCTCCTGGTCGGCGGGGACGGGCGGGCTGGACGTGCTCGTCAGAGGGTCGCCGGTGCCGGGGTTCGCGGCGACCTTGGGGTAGGCGCCGCTGGTCACGTGGACGCGGATGCGGTGGCCGGGGCGGAAGCGGCGTGCGGTCGGCCACAGGTCGACGGTGACGCGGTGCACGCCGTCGGCATCCGCGGGGTGGACGGGGGTGAGCCGCAGCCCGCCTTCGCAGACGTTGCGCGAAACGCCTTCCTCGTCCACATCGCATAGCCGAACGATCAGATCGGTGTGCGGACGGTTCGAACGAAGGTAGATGTCCGCAGAGACAGGTCCGATCAGTTCGAGTTCGGAGGTGAGCGGTGGTGAAGTGAACACGAGCACGTCTGATCGTTTTTCGAGCGGACGGTTGTCCACCGGCTTCGAACTGCCCAGCAGCGTCGGCCCGCCTAGTGCAGGAGTCGGCCATTCCGGGTCGTACCGGTACTCGCTCGGCGCATGCTGCTGCGGGCCGTCCTTGCCCAGGCCACCGCCCTTGTGCAGGTGCCAGCGTTCTTGGCGCATCCCGGGCGGCGGCCAGTCCCGGTAGTCGCGCCACTCGCGCGCGCCCGTCACGTAGAGCCGGACGGGATGCTTCCGCAGACCGGACGGATCGCCCATCAGATGCGCGCGGAACCAGGCGAGCGACTCGCGGAACGCGACGATCCCGTGCCGCGCGTCCGCGTGCCACCACGGGCCGATCGTCAGGTAGGGCCGTTGTCCGGCGGCGCGCAGCGCGAGGTAGTCCTTCAGCTCCCACGGCAGGAACACGTCGTACCAGCCGCCGAGCAGCGTGACCGGCGCCTCGACCTCACCGACCGTCCCGGAGAAGTCGCGCGTGAGCCAGTAGTCGGAGCCGTCCGCGTGCGCGGCGAGTAGGTCCTGGTAGAAGCGCATCGGCGCGCCGCCGGTCAGGACGTCCAGTTCGGCGAGCGGACGCAGCGACGCGGCCGCCTTCAGTGCCCGGCGCCGCGACACCAGCGGCGCGGTCAGGACACCGAGCCGGCCGTTCTGCCGGTGCGTGAGGTCCGTCCAGGTCAGCGTGGACTCCAGGGCGAACGATCCGCCCACGTACGCGGCCTCGCGGAAGGACGACGCGGTGATCTGCAGCGCCATCGCCCTCAGCTCCGGACCCGCGTCCGCCGCGAGCGCCCAGGCCGAATACCCCAGGTAGGACGCGCCGTAAAGACCGACCGAGCCGCCGAACCAGGGCTGCTCGCGCAGCCAGCGCAGCGTCGCGGCGCCGTCGTCGCGCTCGCTGCCGAGCGGGTCGAACTCGCCGCCCGAACCGAACGTCCCGCGCGCGCTCTGCACGACCAGCTGGAACCCGAACGGCACGAACGGAAGGCCGTTGAGCAGCGCCGCGGGCCCGCGGCGTCCGTACGGGGTCCGGACGAGCAGCGTTGGCGGCGGACGTTTCACCCCGCGCGGGACGTACCGGTCGGCGAGCAGCGTCACGCCGTCCGGCATGGTGACGGGGATGCGCCGGTGCACGGTGTAGCGCGGCACGCGGAGCCGGGGGAGCGGGGGAGTCGGCAGGCGGTCGAGTAGAGCCATGCTTCTCGGTCTCCGTCCGGGGGCTACTACCAGGTAACGGTAGCCGGTTCGCCCTCGGTTCGGCTGACGGCGTTCCACGGCATCCGGCCGAGTTCACCGAGCCGCCGGGCCCAGTACACCTCGCCTCCGAACTCCTCCCGCCACGCCCAGAGCCGCTTGGTCAGCGCGCCGAGCGGATGTTCCGAGGTCACGCCGATGGCGCCGTGTACCTGGTGCGCGAGGTCCGCGACGGCGCCCGCCGCGCGGGAGGCGTTCAGCTTCGCCGCCCCGACCGCGAACTCGTCGTCCGGGACGCGCAGCGCCGCCTTCACCGCCACGTCCGCGACCGTCACCTCCGCGGCCAGCTCCGCGAGCTGCTGCTGGACGGCCTGGAACCGCCCGATCGGACGTCCGAACTGCTCGCGCTCACCCGCGTATTGCACCGATCGATCCAGAACCCGCCGCATCGCCCCCGACATCTGGACGGCCCGGAACAGCGCCCCGCGCAGCATCACCTGCTCGGCCGAAACCGGACACTCCACGGCCGCCTGGTCACTCGCGACCGTCACGTCGTCGCGCGGCTCGCCCGCCACGTTCGTCCCCGGCAGGATCTGCACGTCCTGCGGATCGACGATCGCCGCCCGCCCGCGATGCAGCACGACCAGGCGATACGCCTCACTAGCCCACGGGATGCGCCGCGCGAACCGTCCGGGCACGACCGTCAACGCACCCGGCGGCACCGTATGCACCGTCGCCGCGAGCAGCCGCCCGGCCAGGATCGTTTCCGCAAGCGGCACGGCCGCACCGTGATACCCCTGCACGCGCAGGAGGACGCCCACGTCCGCAAGGTCCCCGCCGCTACCACCCGCATCCTCCGGCACGCCGACGCCAGTCAGCCCCGTCTCCAACAACGCAGCCCACGGATCGTCCTCCGCAAAGACCGCATGCGCGGTCTCTTCAAGCAACTCCACGCCAGCACCCCCTCACTCCAACACCCAGCCCGGTGCCCTCAAACCCCTCCGCCGCGCCCACCCTCACCGCACTCGCAGACCGCTGCGCGGCCAGCGCACCCCGAGCCCGCCTCACGGACGCCGCACCCCGACGCCGGCCCAAGGTTGCTGAGCTCTGAGGCCGTTTCACAGTCAGCACGCCCCCAAACTGCTTCTCGGTCGCCGCGCTCTGAGGCTGGTTCGCGGTCAGCGCGCTCTGAGGTTGCCTCGCGGTCAGTGCGTCCCCAGGCCGGTTCATGCTCAGCGCGCCCTCAGACCGCTTCGCGGTCGCCGCGCTCCGAGGCCGGTTCGCGGTCAGCGCGTCCCCAGGCCGCTCCGCAGTCAGCGCGCTCCGGGACAGCTTTGTGGTCGGTGCGTCCTTGGGCCGGTTCGCGGTCGGCGGAGCCTCAGACCGTTGCGTGGTCAGTGCGCCCCTGGGCTGCTTCACGGTCAGCGCACCATCAGACCGTTGCACGGTCAGCGCACCCTCGGACAGTTGCGCGGCCAGCGCGTCCTGGGACCGGTTCGCGGTCGGCGCGTTCCGAGGCCGGTTCGCGGTCGAGCCGCCCCCAGGCAGGTTCGCGGTCAGCGCACCATCAGACGGGTTCGTGGTCAGCGTGGTCCGGGGTTGGTTTGTGGTCGGGGGGTCCACGGGTTGGGGCATGGTTAGCGCACTCCTAGGCCGCGGGCGATTATGGTGCGGAGGATTTCGTTGGTGCCGCCGCGGAGGGTGAAGCCGGGGGACTGGACGACGGCTTGGGCCAGTAGGCGTGCGGCCTGGTCGGGGGAGGTGGGGTCGGGCTCGACGGCGAGCTGGTCGCGTGCGACGTCGATGACCTCGCGTTCGAAGCGGGTTCCGAGGTCCTTCACCATCGCGGCCTCCAGGTCGGGGGTGCGGCCCTCGGCGAGCGCGCCCGCCACGGCCAGGGACGCCTGGCGCAGCGCCCACAGGCGGCCGAGCAGGCGTCCGGACGCGACGCCCGGTGACAGCGAGCACAGGAGTCTGACCAGCGCGAACGTGCTCAGGAACCGCTCCGGCCCGGACCGCTCGTAAGCCAGTTCCGCCGTGACCTGCCGCCAGCCGTCGCCCTCGGCGCCCAGCAGCTCGGCAGGCGCGCCGTCGAACACGACCTCGTTGAAGTGGTGCTCGCCGGACAAGCCGGGAATCGGGCGGATCGTCACCCCGTCCGCGGGCAGCTCCACGATGAACTGGCTCAGCCCCTCGTGCCGCGTCGCGCCCGGCGTGCTCCGTGCGAGGACGACCATCGCGTGCGCGATATGCGCTCCGCTCGTCCAGACCTTGGTGCCGGTGAGCCGCCAGCGGCCGTCCGCACCGCGCTCCGCCCGCGTCCGGACCGACGCGAGGTCGGAGCCGGAGTCGGGCTCGCTCATCCCGATCGCGAAGAAGCACTCGCCGCGCGCGATCGCGGGCAGGAACCGCCGCTTCTGCTCCTCCGTCCCGTTCGCGAGGACGGACGGCCCCATCTGCCGGTCCGCGATCCAGTGCGCCCCGACCGGCGCGCCGATCGCGAGCAGCTCCTCGATCACCACGAAGCGCTCCAGCGGCGACCGCCCGTGCCCGCCGTACTCCTCCGGCAGCGTCATCCCGAGCCAGCCGCGCGCGCCGAGCGCCCGGCTGAACTCAGGGTCCGTGCCGGTCAGCCACGAGTCGCAGCGCGGCTCGAAATCCGTTGTCGCGAGGAAGTCCCGCACCTCCCCGCGCAGCCGCTCGGCCCCGGGCGGCAGCACCCCCGGCTCCAGCTCGGGCAACGCCATCGGCCGCACCCCTCCCCAAGAAAGTATGGACTTACGGTAAACCCCCGGGCCCCAGGTTCGTCTCTGGTGCGTGATCCAACACCTGACAGCGGAGGGCGTCGCCTTGCCCGTCCCCGAGGTGCCCTACGACGAGCTGTTCGAGGCGCACTTCTGGGGCATGGTGCGGCTCGCGCAACTCCTCGGGGCGGACGATCCGGAGGACGTCGCGCAGGACGCGTTCGTCCGCCTCCACCGGAGACGCCGCCTCCTCCGCGACCCCAACGCGGCCCTCGCCTACCTGCGTTCGAGTGTGTGCAACGCGTCCCGCAGCAGGCTCCGGCACCTGCGCATGGCACGCCGCCGGCACGCCCAGCTCGCCGACGCGCCCACCGTGTCCGGCACCCCCGAGACCGCCGCCGTCGACCACGAGGACGTCGCGGAGCTGCTCCGCGCCGTGGACGCCCTCCCGCACCGCCAGCGGGAGGTGCTCGTCCTGCGGTACTGGCTCGAACTCACCGAACGCGAGACCGCCGACGCGCTCGGCATCGCCGTCGGCACCGTCAAGGCCCACGCGTCGCGCGCCATCGCCGCCCTCGGCAAGCAACTCAAGGACTCGCCATGATCGACATCGAAGGCCGCCTGAAGGAGGCGTTCGACGCGCGGGCCGCGACCGTCCGGCCCGGCCCGAACCCCGCCGCCGAGAACCGCTACCGCGTCCACCGCGCCACGCGCCGCCGCCGCGCCGCCATGGCCTGCGCCGCGGCCGCCGCGGTCATCGCCGTCACCGTCCCGATGGCCGTGAGCGGCGGCCTCCCGGATTCCCATGTGGCCACTAACCGGGCTGCCGACGCCCTCGTCAAGAAGTCGGGCGACCCCGCGGACTTCACCGGAGCCCCGGCGCCGTTCGAGATCCCCACGTCGGCGAGCGGCCGTCTCACGCCGGTCGCGCTCTCCCCGGACGGCTCGTTCCTCGGGCGCATCGGCCAGCAGCTGTGGGCACTCGGACCCCGGAGCATCGCCAAGGAAGCCGGCGTGCCCCAAAAGCTTTTCTCGGCCGTGGCGGCGACTTCCCGGATTTCGGCGACGACGTTGGCCACGACCGGCTTCGGCATCACCCCCCGTGCGCGTGTGTTCCTTCAGCGGGGCCTAGGCGCGAGCGCCAGCCTGACGTGCTCGGTCACCCCGCCCGCTACGACCGGAATGGCGGGCGGCGTGGACGGGATCGACCCCACACGGCCGGTCTGGCTCGATGGAGACCATCTCGTCTACGCGGAGCCCAACGGCGGGGCGACGCGACTCCTCATCTCTTGCGACCGTGCGTCGTTCGGCCAGCAGACGGGAGAAGGCGGGGCCACCTGGTTCGACAAGGCGCATGCGATCCCGGTCGCCCTGGCCGATCCCACGCTTTTCTACCTGGATTCGACGAACCTCACCACGCTGAACCAGGTCGATGTGAACGCACTCCCGCCGGGGAGCGGCACCCGCCACGTGCTTGACCGCCGGTTCCTTCCGGCCAAGGCGTCCGACGTCGGCCGCACGTGGGTCGCCGGAGCCACCAAGCGGACCTTCGCCTGGGTGGACGGCGATTCCCTCAACATCGTGGATCGTACGGCCCGGGAGCCCTGGACGCCCAAGACGATCCGTCCGATTCCGAAGATGAGCGGGACCGGGCAGCTGACCGTGGGCGACCACGTCATCGCCTACACGGTGACCAACGCGCGCGGACGCGTCGGTTCGTTCATCTACAACATGCGCAGCGGCAAGCGCATCACCTGGCCGGGCCGGGTTTACGCGGCCGGGGACTGGCTGCTGTGGCAGGACGGCGGGACGGCGAAGATCGCGAAAGTCCGCTGACGCCGGGAACCGAAAACACGGGTGCGGGGAACAACAGGTAAACGGGGCTGAGGAGAGGCCAGGATGAGCGGACCTTACGCGACCGAGAACGACGCCTACATCGAGGTGCGGGACATCTACGCCGCGCACGGCAAGCGGGGTGTCATGCAAGCCCGCACGCACGACCTGCTCGTCTCGGTCTGCGCCCAGCACGACGTGGAGCTGGGCGAGTACGACAAGGCCGTCCTGAAGTGGCTGGCCCGCCAGCCGCCCGAGACCGCCCAGGTCATCGCCGGGATCATCGACCGCGCCGCGAAGGCGGCCTGCGAGAAGGGCTGATCCGGCGCGACACAATGGTGGGCCGGGCCCGCGGCCCGGCCCACCATCCTCGCCAAGCCTCCTCGAGAAGGGACGGGACGGCTCCGGGCAACGAGGCGCGGAGTTCACGTTGCCGGTGCCGCCGCTCCCGGAGCCGGACGAGCGTCCGCCGGCGAAGGCCAGGAACCTGAGCTGGACGGGCGAGGACGTCGCCATGCGTCCGGTCGGGCCGGCGGACGCCGCGGCCTGGAAGGCGGACGGCAGCCCGGACAGGATCAAGCTGAACGCCGGGGAACCGGACCGGTCCATCGGTCCGGAGCGCAGCGGCGGCCCGGTGCTCGACTTCGGGGACGCCGCCGCTCGCCGCCTTCCGACCGACCCGGCGAAACTGCGGGCGGCGCTCCTGAACTATGCGTTGAGCGTCGGGCACGAGCGCGTCCCGAACCCGGACGAGTACCTCTACCGGAGCGCGTCGTTCCTGCTCGTGGACACGCCGGTCCGCGACGACCTCCGCATCGCGACCTACCGGCTGCTGGCGAGCCTGCGCGGCGTCCGGACCGTGACCACGCAGGACGCGACCGGCGTAGTGCGGCAGGGCGTGGCCCTGCGCACCACGACCCCCGAGTACGGGACGGTCGATTCGGAGCTGCTGATCGACCCGAGGACGGGCCGGCTCGTCGCCGGCCAGGAGGTCGTCGTCAAGCCGGGACCGCGCACGGCCGACCTGCGTCCCGGCGTCCGCTGGCGGTACGAGATCGTCCGGTACGCGGGCTGGACGAACCGCCCCGCCGAAAGCCTCCTCTACCGCTACGGAAAACCTGACGGACCGGACGGGCCCCCGAAGATGATCCAGCCCGAGGTTCCCACCCGGCCCTGAGCCCCGCGATGTGCCCCGACCAGCACGTCCAAGGCGGGTCAGAGGCGGACGGACGAGGCGAGGTGGCGGCCGATGACCATGCGCTGGATCTGGTTGGTGCCCTCGAAGATCTGCATGACCTTGGCCTCGCGCATGTAGCGCTCGACGGGGAAGTCGCGCGTGTAGCCGTAGCCGCCGAGGACCTGGACGGCGTCGATGGTGACCTTCATGGCGGCGTCCGTCGCGACGAGCTTGGCGATGGACGCCTGCCGGGCGAAGGGGAGGCCGCGGTCCTTGCGGCGGGCGGCCTCCAGGTAGGTGGCGCGGGCGGACTCGACGGCGGCGGCCATGTCGGCCAGCAGGAAGGAGAGCCCCTGGTTCGCGATGATCGGACGGCCGAACTGCTCGCGGCGGGCGGCGTAGTCGACGGCGTGGTCCAGCGCGCCCTGGGCGAGCCCGACGGCGCAGGCGGCGATGCCGAGGCGTCCGGAGTCGAGGGCGGAGAGGGCGATCGGGAAGCCCTCGCCCTCCTCGCCCAGCCGCCGGCTGGACGGCACGTAGGCGTCGTCGAAGCGGAGTTCGGCCGTGGTCGAGCCGGTCAGGCCCATCTTGCGTTCGGGCGGGCCGAAACTCAGGCCCTGCTGGTCGCCGTCCACGAGGAAGCAGGAGATGCCGCGGCCGCCCGTGTCGGACGTCCGGGCGAAAAGGGCGTAGAAGTCGGCCTCGCCGCCGTGCGTGATCCAGGTCTTGGTGCCGGTGACGCGGTAGCCGTCGCCGTCCGGGACGGCCCGTGTCGACAGCGCGCCCGCGTCGGACCCCGCGTGCGCCTCGGAGAGGGCGTAGCCGCCGAGCAGCTCGCCGCCGAGCAGGTCCGGAAGGCGCTTCTTCTGGTCGTCGGTCCCGTATGCCCAGAGCGGGAAGCAGGACAGCGTGTGCACGCTGACGCCGACCGCGACGGACGCCCAGACCGCCGCGATCTCCTCCAGGACCTGCAGGTACACCTCGTACGGCTGCCCGCCGCCGCCGTCCGCCTCCGGGTACGGCAGGCCGAGCAGGCCCGAGCGGCCGAGCAGCCGGAACACCTCGCGGGGGAACGCGCCGGCCTCCTCGGCGGGCGCGGCGCGCGGCGCCAGCTCCTTGGCCGCCAGCTCGCGGGTGAGCGCGATCAGGTCCTCGGACTCGGGGGTGGGAAGCATCCGTTCAGCGGGCATGGCCCCATCTTCGCGGATGCGCGCTCCGTCACGACGACAGTTCGCGTTCCAGGGGAGTCCGGAACCTGGGGATGATCCGGACGCCGCCCAGGAACGCGGACATCCGCGCCGCCTCGGCCTCGACGGCGGCCACCGCGTCCGACCCGGCGTCCTCCAGCAGGCGGAACACGACGCCGCCGTCCGGATCCTGGCCCCAGCCTCCGACGACGCGCCCGTCCCACCAGACCGTCGGACCGATATTGCCGTTCCGGTCGAACAGCGACGGGACGTGCGCCGGGTCGAGGAAGAAGTCGCGTTCCTTCCAGCCCATCGGCGTGGCGTCCAGCGCGGGGAGCAGCGCCGCCCACGGCTCGGGCGCCTCGACCGGTTCGAGGTCGTCGGCGAGGACGATCCCCGCGTCGGTCTCCGCGGTGTCGAGCCCGGCGAGGCCCTTCCTCACCTCGGCCGCCGTCCAGCCCGTCCACCACTTGAGGTCGAGCGGGGTCACCGGGCCGAACGTGCGCAGGTAGCGGCGGACGACCTCGGCGCGCGCCTCGTCCGCCGGCATCGACGGCACGCCGTCCGGCAGCCACGACTCGACGGGCGACCACACGTACTGGCTGCTGACCCACGTCCCGTTAGGACGGCCCCGGACGATCCGCCCCTCGCAGCCGAGCGTGACCAGCACCCACGTCGTGATGCCCGTCGTGGTCCCGTAGGACTTGCCGGGGGCGAGCTCCACCTTCGTCCGCAGCCTCGGCTCGGCCGCGCTCAGCTGGGCGCCGGTCGCCGCGCCCAGCCCGATCAGCGCCTTGTGCGTCGCGTCCTCGACGTCGCGCAGCCAGCCGTCCAGGTCGCCGTCGCCCACGCCCGCGTCGGCCATGAGCTTGCCGTACCGGCGGCGCTGCCTCACGGCGAGCTGGTCGGCGACGGCCGCCTGCAGCGCCGGGAGGAAGTCGGTCGGGACGACGAACATCGTCCGCCGCATCGCCAGCAGCCGGAGCAGCGCGCGGTCGTCGTACAGCGCCTGCTCCACATGCGCCGTCCCGGCGGTCCTGCTGCGCGCCGCGACCTGCACGTACACCGACGCCGGATCGGTCGCGTGCAGGGCCGTCATGGACCGGGCGATCTCCACCGGGTCGTCGCTCCGGACGTCTATGGCGAGGCGGTGCCGGACGCCCAGCCGGGCCCGCCGCTCGGCGACGCTGATCGAACGCATGAACGAATTGTAGGGGCGGATCAGTGCTGGTGGGCGCTGCCCGACATGATCATTCCGCCCAGCCTGGCGCGGAGCGCTTCGAGCGTCGCGGGGGTGCCGACGGCGACCCAGCGCGTCCCGACCAGGTACGACCCGCCCCACGGCTTCGCCTCGCCGAGCCAGGCGTCCCGATCCCTGTCGCTGTCGAAGCCGACGAGCGTGTACCGGCCCTGGGACGTCCGGCACGCACCCTGCTGCAGCTGCTCGGAGCGGCGCGTACCGGTGAGCGAGCAGCCCGTCCTGGCGGCGAGCTGCTCAATCGACGCGACGCCCTGCGCGGACGATCCGCCGACCATGCCACCGTGCCCACTGTCGTACGGGCTTCCGTGGCTGCCGCAACCCGCCGCGGTCACGCCGACGAGCAGCATCGCCGCGAGTTCGCGCTTCATCGCACCTCCCGGAGTGTGGGGTCGCGCACTGGTACGCGCCACTCCGGAAGCAGGTTCACCCTGAAACGCGGCTGTGCGGGTGGTGGGGAGTCAATGGGCGAGCCGGGACGCGGCGGACGCGCGGACCTCGGGGCTCTCGGGGGAGTCGTGCTGGAGCCGCTGGAGCCGGGTGCGGGTCTCCTCGGTGATCGGCGCGGCCTCCACGGCCGTCCGCCGGACGGGCTCCTCGCAGTCCCACAGGCCCTCGACGGCGTAGGACTCGGCGGTGTGCGGCGCGGTCCGGATCAGCGCGGTCAGGATGCGGCGGCGCAGGTAGGCGTACTCGGTGTCGAGCCAGGCCGACTTCAGCAGCGGGACGGCCTGGCCGGCGCGGAGCCTGCCGAGGCCCTCGACGGGCTCGGCCGCCGAGCCCCAGTCGCCGCGCTCGACGGCGTCGGTCAGCTCGTCCATGAGGAGGGGGATGTCCTGGCGGGTGCCATGGTTCGCGATCAGGCGGAGCCCGACGTACGAACAGGGGCCGGGGGAGTTCGCCCACACGCGCGCACGAGGCAGCGCGTCCGGACCGTAGAACTCGACCGCCTTGCCCACCGCGCCGATCCAGCGCGGCTTGCGTTGCGGGAGCAGCTCCTCGGCCAGGTCCAGCAGCGCGGGAACGCGTCTGCGGCCCAGCTCGAACAAGGCCGCGACGGCCGTGTCGTCCCCTTGGCGGGCCAGCTCGACCAGCTCGGTATCGGACGGTCCGCCCGCGTCGCCGCCCGTCCCGGCGGCGGAACCTCCGGCGCGCGCGAAACGGTCGCGGGGGTCGCGGAACCGTCCGACCGGACGGCGCGCCCGCCGCTCGCGCTGCTCAGCGAGCGCCGCCGCGATGCGCGGCTTCCGGGCGGCCCACATCTCCAGCACCGGATTGCCCGTCTCGAACGCCAGGTCGGCCAGCTCGCGGTCGTCGCAGCGGCCGTCCGCCAGATCGTCCAGATCCCAGGTCAGCGCCGGATCCCGCAGCTGGACGAGCAGCTCCAGCGCGTCGAACCAGTGCGTGCCCTCCCGGGCGTAGCGGCGCAGCGGCTCGGCGGCCTCGCGGCGGCTCAGCCGGACCAGGTCCGAGAGCACGTCGAGGGTCAGCCCCACGCGCCGGCCCTGCCACCTGCCGTCCTCGTCGTCCTGGTCGGCGGCGTCGAAGAGGTGGTCGGAGAGCGGCCCGACCGGCAGCTCCAGATCGACCATCAACCGCGCGTAGTACAGGCCGCGTGACTCGCACTGGCGGTCCCATCGCGGGTCGCGCCGGACACAGTCATAAACGTACTCACCGGCGCCGCGACGCTCGGCGGCGCGGCGCGCCGCCCTGCCGAGTCCACGCTGAAGCTGCCCCTGGAGGGTGCTCGCCGATTCCACCACGACCTCGTTGTTCACCCCAGCAGAATGCGCACTCGACCAGATATCGGGCAAGTGCTTTCCCGGGCCGCGACGCGTCCGTACCCCCGCGAACCCGCCTCCAACCCACCCGCTGAGACCAGCATCACCCCGCAAACCCCAAGCGTCCCCGCCCGCCCGATCCAAGCGCACTGGCCTTGGGACCACGCGGGCGGGGGCGGCGGGGTCAGATCTTGCGTTGGGCCACCCAGGAGGCGTGCAGGTCGGCGTAGACGCCGGGCTGCTTGACCAGCTCGGACGCCGGGCCGCGCTGGACGATCCGGCCCTTGTCGAAGACGATCACCTCGTCCGCGGCCTCGGCCGTGGAGAGGCGGTGCGCGATCGACACGGCCGTGCGGCCGCGGGTCACGCCGTCCAGGGCGCGCTGGATGCGGACCTCGGTCGCGGGGTCCACGGCCGAGGTCGCCTCGTCCAGGACGAGCAGGTCCGGGTCGGCGATGTAGGCGCGCGCGAGGGCCACCAGCTGCCGCTCGCCCGCCGACAGGGACTCGCCGCGCTGCCCGACCGGCGTCGCCAGGCCCTGCGGCAGGCCGTCCAGCCAGTCGGCGAGGCCCAGCTCGGTGAGCGCGAGGCGCAGGTCGGCGTCGGACGCGTCCGGGCTGCCGTAGCGGATGTTGTCCGCGAGCGACGCGTCGAACAGGAACCCGTCCTGCGGGACCATGACGATCCGGTCGCGCAGGGACGCGAACCGGACGCGGCGCAGCGGCACGCCGTCCACCCGGACCTCGCCCTCGGACGGGTCCATCAGCCGCGTGAGCAGCTTCGCGAACGTCGTCTTGCCCGATCCGGTCTCGCCGACGATCGCGACCCGCGTGCGCGGCGCGATCCGCGCGTCCACCCCGTGCAGGACGGGCGGGCCGCCCGGGTAGGCGAACCCGACCCGCTCGAACTCCACCTCGATCGGCCCGCGCGGGAGGGTCTCGCCGTCCGCGCCCGGGTCGGCGACGTCCGGCTCGGTGTCCAGGACGGACAGCACCCGCCGCCAGCCCGCGATCGCGTTCTGCGCGTCGTTCAGCACCTCGGTCGCGGTCTGCATCGGCGACACGAACAGCGTCACCAGGAACAGGAACGCGACCAGCTCCCCGGCGGTCAGGTGCCCGCCGAGGCCGAGCAGCGTCCCGCACACGACCACCGCGGCCGTCGCGAGCGCCGCGACCAGCTCGCTGGACGGGAACGTCATCGCGATCAGCCCCTGCGCGCGGGTCTGCGCGGCGCGGGTCGCGTCCACCGTCTCGTCCACCCGGCGGGCGGTGCGCTCCTCCGCGCCGTACGCGCGGATCACCGGCGCGCCGACGACGCTCTCGCTGACCACCGACAGCAGGTCCCCGGTGCGCTCCCGGACCCGGGTGTACGCGGCGGAGATCATCCGCTGGAACCGGCGCAGCGCCCACGCCAGCGGCAGGAACGACGCCCACACCAGCAGCATCAGCGGCCACGAGTAGACCGCCATCAGCAGGCTCGCCACCACCAGCTGCCCCGCCGACACGATCACCATCAGCCCGCCGAACTGCATGAACTGGCTGATCTGGTCGACGTCGCCGGTGACCCGGGACACCAGCGCCCCGCGCCGCTCCCCGCTCTGCGTCAGCATCGACAGGTCGTGGACGTGCCGGAACGCCCGCACCCGCAGCGCCGCCAGCCCGGTCTCGCTGCTCCGGTACAGCCGGACGTTCATCAGGTACGCGCAGACGGCCGTGACCAGCACGCCCACCGCGCACAGCGCCACCGCCGTCCGGACGAACGGCAGGTCCGGATGAGCCCCGTCCTTCCCGAGGCCCTTGTCGATCACCTGCTGCACCGCGACCGGGACCACGATCCGGCCCGCCGTGGCGACCAGCGCCAGCAGCAGCGTCCCGGCCAGCCCGGCACGGAACTCCGGACTGATCCGCAGGCCCCGCCGCAGCGTGCTCAGCGCGCTCTCGAACGAGGCGGACTCGCTCAGCGCCGTCATGCCCTGCCTCCCACTCCGCCGCTCTCCTCCACGTCCCCTGCCGCTTCCACGTCAGCCGCCGTTCCGGCCCCGGCTTCCGCCGCCTTTGCGGCTTCCGTTTCGGCTTCGCCCCCGGCCCCGGCTCCGGCCCTGGCCCCGGCTCCGGCTTCCGCCTCGGCCTCGGCTTCCGCCTCCAGGGCCTCCTGCTCGGCTTCGGCGCGCTCGTAGGCGTTCACGAGGTTCCGGTAGCCCTCGGAGCGTTCCAGCAGCTCCGCATGCGCGCCCCGGGCGGCGACGCGGCCGTGCTCGATGAACACGACCTCGTCGGCGAGCGCGATCGTCGCCTTCCGGTAGGCGACCACGACCACCGTCGCCGCCTCGTTCTCCTCCGACTCGCGCAGGCCCGCGAGGATGCGCTGCTCTACCTGCGGGTCCACCGCCGAGGTCGCGTCGTCCAGGACCAGCAGCCGCGGCCGCCGCACCACCGCGCGGGCCAGCGCCAGCCGCTGCCGCTGCCCGCCGGACAGCGTCGCGCCGCGCTCGCCGATCCTGGTGTCCAGGCCGTCCGGGAGGGCCGCGACGAACCCCTCGGCCTGGGCGAGCCGCAGGGCCGCCCAGACCTGGTCGTCCGGGACGTCCAGGCCGAGCGTGATGTTGCCCCGGACGGTGTCGTCGAACATGAACGTCTGCTGCGGGACGAGCGCGGCGGTCGCGGCGATGCCGCCCGCCTTCACGTCCCGCGCGTCCAGGCCGTCCAGCAGGACCGCGCCGTCCGCCGGGTCCACCAGGCGCACCAGCAGCGAGGTCAGCGTCGACTTGCCGGAGCCGGTCGGGCCGACCACCGCCACCGTCCGGCCGGGGGACGCCTCGAACGTCACGTCCCGCAGGACGTCCGCCGGGGGAGCGCCCTCGGCCGGCTCGTAGCCGAACCGGACCGCCTCGACCCGCAGCGCGGCGGGCGCGCCGCCCTTCAGCTCGGCCTGCCCGTACGGCATCGAACCGCCCGCATCCAGGACGGACCGGACCCGGTCCCAGCCGACCACGCTGCGCGGCACCTCGGCCAGCACCCAGCCCAGCGACCGGATCGGGAACGCCAGCAGCGTGAACAGGTACGCCACGTGCACCAGGTCGCCCGCCGTCATCGCGTGCGACTGCAACCGCACCGACCCGATCAGCAGGACGGCCAGCACGCCGAGGTTCGGCAGCGCCTCCAGCACCGGGTCGAACATCCCCCGGACGCGTCCGACCGCGATGTTGGCGTCCCGCAGCGCGTCCGCGCGCGCCGCGAACCGCTCGGTCTCCGACTCCTCGCGGCCCAGCGTCTTGACGACCAGGCCGCCCTCGAAGCTCTCGTGCGCCACCTCGCTGACCTCGGCCCGCAGCTGCTGCGCCCGCGTCGCGACCGGCGCCAGCCGCCGCTGGTACACCACGTTCAGCAGCGCGATCGCCGGGAACACCAGGAACCCGACGATCGCCACGACCGGATCGGTCAGCAGGATCGACACGGCCGCGACGACCAGCATGAACACCACGCCCACCGCCATCGGCAGCGGCGCGATCGGCGCCCACGCCGCCTCGACGTCCGCGTTGGCGTTCGAGAGGAGCTGCCCGGTCGGATGCTTCTGGTGCCAGGCGAGCGGCAGCCTCAGATACTGCCGCGTGACGGCCCGCCGGTAGCGGGCCTGCATCCGGTACTGCATGAGGCCCGCGTAGAAACGCCGTCCGGCCACGCCGAGCGCCTTGAGGAACGCCACGCCGAGGATCACCAGCGCGGCCGCGGTCAGCGCGCCCGCCGTCGTGTGCCCGCTGTCGAACGCCGGCAGGACGGTGTGCTGCGTCGCCCACCCGAGCGCCTGCGCCGTCCCGACCGTCATCGCCCCGTAAAGGGCGCTGGCCAGCACCGATATGGCGAAGACCTTCGGCTCGGCCCGGATCGCCACCCCGAGGACGCGCATCCCTTCCCGCAGGATCTGCCCTGTGGACGAGGCCCCGTCCGCTCCCAACTGCTCCGCGGCCCCTTCGCCCACTGCGGCATCGTCCGGCGCACCCGCCGGCCCCGGAACCACAACTCCGCCGACGCCGTTCCCGCCCCCAGCCACACGGCTGGCGCCGTTTCCCGGCTCTGCCAGGACGGCGGCATCGGTTCCGGCCTCGGCTCCGGTGTCGGGCTCGGGTGCGGCACGATCGGTAGGCGAGGCTCCGCCTCGGGATGAGCCTGCTGGCACGGGGGCTCCTAAGATCAAAATGGTTGAGGGCGCGACTATCCCTACCATCCGGGCGTATCGGGTATTCCCACCAAGATCGCACCCCTGTCGCCCGTCCCCGCCGAGGTCGGCCCCAGACCACTGCGTCCGGACGCCCCGGAGCAGCGCCCGGACGCCTCTCCCGCCCGAGACCGAAGACTCCCGCTCTAGGCCAAAAGTCCCAGTCGGCCACCCCTCAAGATCAAAGCTCCCACCCCCTCCCGGCCAGCTGTAGCCCAAACCAGGACAGCCATCCTGCTCCTCGCCGCACCCGTACGGCGGACCGAAGCTCCGCCGCCGACCCGCTCCCGACTCGACCCAGGGACCAGGACGAGTGAGCTGGACGGGCTGCCGCAGGAGCGGGGGTGGAGCTCTGCGTCGCGGGAGCGGTCTGCGGCGCAGGAGAGGGGTGCGGAGGTCTGCGTCACGGGAGCTGGGGTCCGGAGGCCTGCGGCGCGGGAGCGGAGGTTGCGAACGGTCTGCGTCACACGAGTGGGCCTGGACGTCCGCATCGTGCGTCCGATGGCGCAGAGGGCTCCGGAGACCGGGCGCGGCCGCTCTTGTCTCCCCTTCGCTCTCCCTTGACACGCCAATAAAGAGAAGGGAACGGCGTCCCACGCCTTTGTTCACCGCGGCGACATCCAACGTGCACGCAAGGGCCGGATGCGTCTCGAACGCGCGTCCGCGCAAGTGGAACTCGTCGAGAACGTATAAAAATTGCCCGCTATGTCCTTAAAAATGTATCGGCGGTGGACAGGTTCGCCATGCCCGGCGACAGCGCGGCACGCGTCACAGCCGGACCGCCGAGTCGTCCCCGGATCGGGTTCCGGCGGAACCGGATGGGGTGGTTCCGGCGATATCGGGCCGGGGCGCCGGCGTGGCGCGGGAGGTTCCAGAGGTTCCAGAGGTTCGGTATCTCCTGGTGTACCGCGCCGATCGGCCCCGCCTGCCCGTCTGCGCGGCCGCGAGCCTTCCCGCGCCCGGCCGCGTCGAGGGGCGCCGGTGTCCGAAACGCGAGGGCCGCCGATCCCGCGCTCCGCTCTCGGCGGAACTTCTTAGTCTTTACGAATCGGCGAGTCCGCTTGGCAAGCCGCTTCCGGCCACCGCGCCGACACGCCGTCCGGCGCGTCCGGAATCACGCCTGTCTCCACGGTGGCCAGCGGAAATCCGCGCCTCTCGCGGGACCCGACAAGCGCAGAACTCCCATCGACGGATGTCCGTCAGGTGTTCCCCTGATGTGTCGCGCGGGCGGGCGGCGCTCGGGGCGGCGATCGAAAGGGCGGCGGCTCCTGCGTTTTGCGCGGATCCGGTGATACTGTGGTCCGGTCGGTTGCAGTCGTGGTTCTCGATCGTTTGTATGGACGCCCGCGGACTGATGGCAGCGGGCGTTTTGGCTTTCCGGGACCATCCCGGCGGCGAGAGCGTTCCGCTAGCAGCCGCGCTGGGCCCGCGAGGTGTGGGCCCACGTTTTGCCGCAAGGAGAAAGACATGCCCCAGCAGGGCACCGTGAAGTGGTTCAACGCCGAAAAGGGCTTCGGCTTCATCGCCGTCGACGGCGGTGGCCCCGACGTCTTCGTGCACTACTCGGCGATTCAGTCCTCCGGGTACCGCTCGCTGGACGAGAACCAGCGCGTCCAGTTCGAGGTGACGCAGGGTAACCGGGGTCCGCAGGCCGACCAGGTCGTCCCCCTGTAACACCCGCAGTCGTCCGCGCGGCCCGCGTTCCTCCGGAACGCGGGCCGCGCTGCGTCTACCCCGCCACTCCACCTCGCACCCAACAACCCACCCCGCGGCTCTGGGCCCCATCGCCGTGTGCGCCCCTACCAAGGCCCGCGCCCAACGCCCCGCATCCCCTGACGCCCTTGCCCGTGACCATGCGCGCCGTCCCGCCACACGCCAACCCGCCCTGCTCTGAGCCAACGCCCCGTGCCTCGTGGCGCCCAGCTCATGAGGATGCGCCTTGCCGTCGGTCGCCAACCCGCTCCTGCCTCGCGCCTCATAGGCCGGACGTTCCGTAGTGACCTGCCTCGGATGGGGGTGCACTGCGTCGCGGGGTGCGCCATGCCGCCGCGAGTCAGCCCACCCAGGCCCCAAGCGCCCCGAATCTCGTGGCGTCCGGACTCGGAAAGGTGCGCGTCGTCCGTCGCATGCGAGCCCGCCCCACCTTGCGGCTGACAGGCCCCGCGTCCTGTGGCGTCCGCCCTGGAAGGGTGCGCGCCGCGCTGCCGCACGCCAGCTTGCTTATGCCCTCCAACGCGCCCCGCGCCCCGCGCCTCGTGGCGGCCGACCCGTGAGGACGCGCCGTCCCGCCGCAGGCCAACCCGCCCTGGTCTGCGTCTGATGCAGCCTGCGCCTAACCTCCCGCGTCCCGTGGCGAACCAGACCTTGAGGGTGTGCGCCGTCCCGTTGCGTGCTTGGCCGTCCTGCGCCGTTTGCCTCGTTCCGGGCCCCGGGCAGTACGCGCTTGTGCCAGGCGCGCCGGGCGCATACGGCCCGTGCCAGGTGCGTTGTCGTGACTTGGGGGGCTGTGCGGGTTGGGGCCGGGGCGGTCGGCTCTGCGCGTGTGCGGGGTTTGGTTTTTGAGGGGTGGGGGTGTTCCGGGTGGTGGGGGCGCCTGGGTGGGGGTTGGACGCGGGGGGTGGGGTGACTGCGGCAGAATGGAGGGCATGTCCGCAGCCCCTTCCGAATCGAACCTCGACCCCAAGATCGCCGCGCGGCTGAAGCGCGACGCCGACGGGCTCGTCGCCGCCATCGCCCAGCAGTACGACACCGGTGAGGTGCTCATGCTGGCCTGGATGAACGACGAGGCGCTGCACCGCACGCTCACCACCGGACGCGCCACCTACTGGTCGCGCAGCCGCCAGGAGTTCTGGGTCAAGGGCGAGAGCTCCGGCCACCAGCAGTGGGTGAAGTCCGTCGCGCTCGACTGCGACAAGGACGCGATCCTGATCAAGGTGGACCAGGTCGGCGGGGCCTGCCACACCGGCGACCGGACCTGCTTCGACGCCGACGTCCTGGACGCCGCCGTCGGCGAACGGCCCGCCGGGCAGTCGTGACCCCCGCGCGGGAGCGCGGCGTCGCGGCGCTGGTGTGTGCCGCCGGGGCCGGGCTGACGCTGCTCGCCGCCGGGCAGCGCTGGGCCACCGTCCGCGCGGAGAACGCGATCACCCCCTTCACCCAGCACCTGTCCGGGCACGATCTCGGCCAGTTCGCGTCCGCGCTCGGCTGGGCCGGGCTCGCCGGGCTGGCGGCGCTGTTCGCGACGTCCGGACGGGTCCGGGCGGCGGTCGGGCTGCTGCTCGCGCTGTTCGGCGCAGGCGTCGTGGTGGCCTCGGTGACCGCGTCGCGGCCCGCGCACGTCGCGAAGGTCGCGGGGGAGAAGAGCGCGCTGATGAAGCTCGGCGCGCACCCCGTCGTCCATGTGGAGCCCTGGTGGGGCCTGTCGATGGCAGGCGGCGTGCTGCTCGCGACGGCCGGGCTGATCGTCCTGGTGAAGGGGTCGCGCTGGCCGGGGCTTTCCGCCCGGTATGCACGTCCGGAGCAGGCCGCGAGGCCGGTCTCGGCCCGTTCTGGAGAGGACGCCGCCGACAAGAAGGGCGCCGACGACGCGTCCGCGCTCTGGAAGTCCCTCGACCGCGGCGAGGACCCGACGGCCGACGAGGACGCCGCCGACACCGCCAAGCGGCGCCGGTGAGGATGTGACCGGTTCGGGGGAGCTCGTCCTGGTCGTCGAGCATGATCCGGCCGTGGCCGAGCTCCAGCGGCGCTGCCTGACCCGCGAGGGGTACCGGGTGGAGGTCGAGCCCGACCCGTCCGGCGCCCCCGATGCCGCCGCCCGGCTGCGTCCGGACGCGGTGGTCCTCGACCTGTCGACCGCGGCGCAGCCCGTCGAGCTGTACCGGCGGGTCGTGCAGGCCCTGGTCACGCGGCCCGGATCGTCCGGCGGACGGGTCGTCGCCGTCGTCGGGCCGCTCGATCCGGCGGTCGCGCGCGGTCTAGGCCCGCATCGCGTGGACCGGCCGTTCGGTCCGCGCGCGCTGGTTCAGGCCGTCGCGGTCGCGATGCGGCGCGGCTCGTCCGACGGGACGCCGGAACTCCGCGCGGGCGCGCTCACCCTCGACACCGCCGCCCGCACCTGCGACGCGGACGGCGCGGACGTCGCCCTCACCGCCACCGAGTTCGACCTGCTGCGCTACCTCGCCCGCAACCCCGGACGCGTCTTCACCCGCGAGCAGCTCCTGGAGTCCGTCTGGGGGCCTGGCGCGGGCGCGGGAAGCCGCACCGTGGACGTCCATATCGCCCAACTCCGGGCAAAGCTCGGCGACGCCAGCCCGATCCGCACCGTCCGAGGCGTCGGCTACCGCCTGGACCCCTGACCCCGCACTGGATCACCGTCCTCGCCGTCCCGGCCAGGACCTCGGCTCCGGGCGGTCTTCGGTCGGCCACCGCGACGATCCCCGGACCCGCCCACGCATGGCGCAGCTACCAAGGCTCGGCACCGCCACAACCTGACGCGTCCAAGCGCCGCTTCGAACTCGCCTCTCCCACACCCCGGTTCCAGCCGACCTGACCGATTCCGCGGGCCTGGGCACGCCGGGGGTACGCCGGGTGCACTGACCCACCCGCCACCCTTTCCTATCCGTCCCGCACGACAGAGGCCCCCAACGCGCGGACGACCTCACCCGCCCACCCGGAGCAGTGCGGACGGCTGAGCGGAGCGGACGTTCGGGCAGGGCAGGTGTTTGACTCTGAGCGGACGTTTGGCCTGGCGAGGTGCCCAAACCGTCGCTCGGCCCTGCGCCTGTCGCGGATGCCCTGCGCCTGTCGCGGACGCTCGTGCGGTTGTGGTTGCCGGAGGGGAGGCAGGGCTTTGGGCTTGTGCGGACGATCGGGCCAGGACGGGATACAGGTCGGGGCGCCGCTGGGCGGGGCGGGCCTGCGTCGAGGCGGCACTCGCGTCGGGCCCGAGGGCTTGGGCTGGGGTGGACGGCTGAGGGCGGGGGCGGGTTCGGCTTAGGGTGGTGGGGTGAGCCAGGGGATACCTGACGCGCTGGGCGCGGTGGGGCGGGGGACGCCTCCGGTGGGGCGGCGGTTGCGGGGGCCGGCGGCCGTGTTCGGGACGGTCGCGGCGGCCACGGTCGTGGTGACGTTCGTCGATCCGCACACGCCGGGGCACTACCCGACCTGCCCGTTCCTGTTCCTGACCGGGTACTACTGCCCGGGCTGCGGCGGGCTGCGCATGGTCAACTCGCTCACGCACGGCCATGTCGGGACGGCGTTCGGGTTCAACCCGCTGGCTTTCGTCCTGCTGCCGGTGCTCGTCTACCTGTGGGGGCGCTGGACGTACTGCGCGGTCCGCGGCGAGCGGGTCACGACCGTCCTGCTCCGGCGCGGCGTCCTCGCGGGGGTCGTCGGGCTGCTGCTCGTGTACTGGGTCGTCCGGAACCTGCCGTTCGCGCATGCCTTGGCCCCGTAACAGGAGGTTGGGGATGGAATGGGGCTGGACGGCCGGTTCGGAGCCCGGCCCCGGGTGCGGGCGCTGTCGGCGGGTGAGGCTACGATCGGTGCACGGATCGACCGGAAAATAGGGGGCTCCTGCGTGACCGAGGGCGAGCGTGGGCACGGCGTGAGCGTGCTGGACGAGATCATCGAGGGGGTCCGGGCCGATCTCGCCGACCGGCAGCGGACGGTGTCGCTCGACGACCTCAAGGCCAGGGCGGCGAAGGCGCCCGCACCCCGGGACGCGCTGGCGGCGCTGCGCGCGCCCGGCGTCGGGGTGATCGCCGAGGTGAAGCGGAGCAGCCCGTCCAAGGGCGCGCTCGCCGCGATCGCCGACCCGGCCGCGCTGGCCCGGGACTACGAGGCGGGCGGCGCGAAGGTCATCAGCGTGCTCACCGAGCGCCGCCGGTTCGGCGGCAGCCTGGACGACCTGGCCGAGGTCCGCGCCACCGTGGACATCCCGGTCCTGCGCAAGGACTTCATCGTCACCTCCTACCAGCTGTGGGAGGCCCGCGCGTACGGCGCGGACGTCGCGCTGCTGATCGTCGCCGCCCTGGAGCAGGACGCGCTGGTCTCGCTGGTCGAGCGCGCCGAGTCGATCGGCCTGCTCCCGCTGGTCGAGGTGCACACCGAGGAGGAGGTCGACCGGGCCGTCGACGCCGGCGCCAAGGTCATCGGCGTCAACGCGCGCGACCTGCGCACCCTCAAGGTCGACCGCGACACCTTCGGCCGCGTCGCCCCGCGCGTCCCGGCGGGTGTCGTGAAGATCGCCGAGTCCGGCGTCCGCGGCCCGCACGACCTGCTCGCCTACGCCTCGTCCGGCGCGGACGCGGTCCTGGTCGGCGAGAGCCTGGTCATCGGCCGCGACCCCCGCTCGGCCGTCGCCGACCTCGTCGCCGCCGGCGCCCACCCCGCCCTCCGCCAAGGCGGCTGACCTCCCCTGCCTCACGCCCGGTTCCCCAAGGAGCCGGGCGTCGTCATGTCCCCCCAGGACCGCTCCGTCCAGCGGAGGGCGTGGTTGGGGTGGGGTTCTCGGAGATGGGGTTTGGGCGGGGGCGGTAAGGTACGGGCATGCTCGCTGAACCGCTGCGCGAACGATGGCGCGCTCGTCCGGTTTCCCACTGACCCGACGAGCCTTCTCCTGAGAGACGAGACCAACCTCATGACCATCGACGCCGCGCGCGGCGCTTCCGGCGTTTCTTCGCAGACGTCCCTTTCGTCCGGAGCGCCTGTTCCGGATGAGTCCGGCCGCTTCGGGGCCTTCGGCGGACGGTTCGCCCCCGAGGCCCTCATGGCCGCCCTGGACGAGCTGACCCGCGAGTTCGAGGCCGCCAAGCCCGACCCGTCCTTCACCGCCGAGCTGGACGACCTGCTCGTGAACTACGCGGGACGGCCGAGCCTGCTCACCGAGGCCAGGCGGTTCGCCGAGCACGCCGGGGGCGCCCGGATCCTGCTCAAGCGCGAGGATCTCAACCACACCGGATCCCACAAGATCAACAATGTGCTCGGTCAGGCGCTGCTGACCCGGCGCATGGGCAAGAAGCGCGTGATCGCCGAGACTGGCGCCGGCCAGCACGGCGTCGCCACGGCCACCGCCGCCGCGCTCCTCGGCCTCGAATGCACCGTCTACATGGGCGAGGTCGACACCGAGCGGCAGGCCCTGAACGTCGCGCGCATGCGGATGCTGGGCGCCGAGGTCGTCCCGGTGAAGACGGGCAGCCGCACCCTCAAGGACGCCTGCAACGAGGCGTTCCGCGACTGGGTCGCGTCCGTCGACAGCACGCACTACGTGATCGGGTCGGTCATGGGGCCGCACCCGTTCCCGATGATGGTCCGCGACTTCCAGCGGATCATCGGCGTCGAGGCCCGGCAGCAGAGCCTGGACCTGCTCGGCAGGCTCCCGGACGCCGTGGTCGCCTGCGTCGGCGGCGGTTCCAACGCGATCGGGATGTTCCACGCGTTCGTCCCGGACGAGGGCGTGAAGCTGTTCGGGTTCGAGGCGGGCGGCGACGGCGTCGCGTCCGGGAAGCACGCGGCCACCCTGGTCGGCGGCTCCCTCGGCGTGATCCACGGCATGCGCACCTACCTGCTGCAGGACGACGACGGCCAGACCATGGAGACGCACTCGATCTCCGCCGGACTCGACTACCCCGGCGTCGGCCCCGAGCACTCCTACCTGCACGACACCGGGCGCGCAGAGTACCGCGAGATCACCGACGCCGAGGCGATGGACGCGTTCTCGCTGCTCTGCCGCACCGAGGGGATCATCCCGGCGATCGAGTCCGCGCACGCGCTCGCGGGCGCGATCAAGGTCGGCAAGGAGCTCGGCCCGGACGCCACGATCGTGGTCTGCCTGTCCGGACGCGGCGACAAGGACATGCACACGGCCGCCGGCTACTTCGGCCTGATGCCCGAGGGAGAGGCCAAGTGAGCAGCGTCAAGACCGCCTACGACAAGGCGAAGGCCGAGGGCCGCGCCGCCCTCGTCGGCTACCTGCCCGCCGGGTTCCCGTCCGTGGACGGCGCGATCGACGCCGCCAAGGCCATGGTCGAGGCCGGCTGCGACGTCATCGAGATCGGGCTGCCCTACTCCGACCCGATGATGGACGGCCCGACCATCCAGGACGCCGTCCACCAGGCCCTCGTCGGCGGCGCGCGCGTCGCCGACGTGTTCCGCACGGTCGAGGCCGTCGCCGCGACCGGCGCCCCGACGCTGGTCATGACCTACTGGAACCCCGTCGACCGGTACGGCGTGGACGCCTTCGCCCGCGACCTGAAGTCCGCCGGCGGCGCGGGCCTGATCACGCCGGACCTCAGCCCCGAGGAGGGCGGGGACTGGCTCGCCGCCGCCGACGCGCACGAGCTCGACAAGGTCTTCCTGGTCGCGCTCAGCTCCACCGACGAGCGGATCGAGAAGATCACCGCCGACTGCCGCGGGTTCGTGTACGCCGCGTCCCTGATGGGCGTCACCGGCGCCCGCAAGGCCGTGGACACCGGCGCGCCCCGGCTGGTCGAGCGCACCCGCGCGATCATCGACAAGCAGGGCCTGGACCTGCCGATCGGCCTCGGCCTCGGCGTCAGCGACGGCGCCCAGGCCGCCGAGGTCGCCGGTTTCGCGGACGGCGTGATCGTCGGCTCCGCCTTCATCCGCCGCCTCCTGGACGCCCCGGACCCCGCCTCCGGCCTCGCCGGCATCCGCGCCCTCACCGCCGAATTCGCCAAGGGCGTCCGCCGAGCCCTCTGACCCCGCAGACCAACCCCGAGCCCTCTGACCCCGCAGTCCCACCCCCGAGCCCGGACACCCAACCGTCCGGGCTCGGGCAGGGCCAAAGAAGTCCGAGCGCGCAATGGCGGCCAAGGCCGCCCCGGTCCGTCCGCTCCGGCGGTCGTCACCGAGCCGGGGCCAGGGCGCTCGATCCCGGACACCTCGCCGCGCCTCGTCCAATCCCGGACGACGCCAACCTGTTCACCTGACCGCAGCGATCACGCATCCTGCTCACCTGGGTCGATGCGTTCGAGTTGGGCCCGTTGATCGAATCCCGAACAGGCGAGTCCATCTGATCGGGTTCTGACCGTGTGAGCTTGGCTGCAAGGTTTTGGTCGTTCGAGCAGAAGTCATCGAGCCGGGATGCCGAGGGGCTTTGTTGCCAAGTCGTTTCACGGTTCGGGAACTCCGTCCGACGCCCCGTAGGTTCAAGCTGATGAGTTCGGCCTCACTCCCGTAAGGTGTGTGTTCGCCCGCCGTGACCCGGTGCGGACGGGCGGCCTTGGACGGGCGGTCGTGGAAGGATCAACCGATGACGCAAGACACAGCGGCACGCGCGGACGCCGCGCCGGCCCGGCCCTCGGGCGGGCGCTGGTTCCCGGCGCTGGCCTGGCCGCTCACGCTGGCCGGGCTCGGCATCTCGATCTACCTGACCTACACGCATTACCACAAGAAGGCGCTGATCTGCTCGGCCAACGCCACGATCGACTGCCACGCCGTGACGACGAGCAAGTACTCCAAGCTGCTCGGCGTCCCGCTGCCGCTGCTCGGCCTGCTGTTCTTCGTCGGATTCGCCGTGCTGATCACGCCGTGGGCGCTGAAGTCGGCATCCCCGCTGTTCCGCTGGGCCCGTCTGGGGTCGGCCGCGATCGGCGTGGTGTTCATCGTCTACCTGGTGACGGTCGAGCTGGCCGTCCTGGAGAAGATCTGCCTGTGGTGCACCGGGGTGCACATCATCACTATTCTGCTCTTCGTCCTGGTCCTGGCCGACGAGTTCCGGCGGCTCGGCGAGGTCGACTAGCCCCCTGAAAGCCCGAAGAGCAGCACCTCCACCCATAGGAGAACAACAATGAGCAAGGCCGCACGGGAGCGGTCGGCCCGGGAGCGCCTGGCCGAGGAGCGCAGGCGCCAGCAGGCTCGGCAGAAGCAGGTCCGGCTTCTGACCGCCGTGCTGGGCGCCGTGGTCGTGGTCGCCGTGGCCGTCGTGGTCATCGTCGTCGCCATGAACTCCAGCAAGGACGACAAGAAGGTCACCGCGAACCTGTACAAGGGCGCGACCGCGCCGGTCCAGGTCGCCGCGGACGGCACCGTCACGATGGGGCAGCCGAACGCCAAGGGCCCGACGGTCGACCTCTACGAGGACTTCCAGTGCCCGATCTGCAAGGAGTTCGAGAAGGCCAGCGGCGACACGATCAAGAAGCTCGCCGCGGACGGCAAGATCACGGTGAAGTACCACATCCTGTCGTTCGTGAACCCCGAGGGCTCGCCGCGCGCGGCCGTCGCGGGCTGGTGCGCCGCCGACTCGGGCAAGTTCCTGCAGTTCCACGACGTCGCGTACCAGAACCAGCCGGACGAGCGTAAGGCGCTGAGCGTCGACACGCTGAAGAAGTTCGGCGCGACCGCCGGCGCGTCCGGCGACTACGACAAGTGCGTCTCGGACCAGAAGTACAAGTCGCAGGTCAAGAAGAACAACGACGACGGCCTGAGCACGCTCCAGCAGAAGTTCGGCGGCAAGGCGGGCACCCCGTCCATGCTCGTCAACGGCAAGCCGGTCGACCAGAACGCCATGTTCGACCCGAGCGCCCTCCAGAAGGCCCTCGGCACCGCCTGACCCACGCCGTCCCAGAACGCTCGGGCACCCGAACATCCGGTGCCCGAGCGTTCAGCATTGAACATCCGAAGCCCGAACGTTCGCCCCCGAACACCCGATGTCCGAACGCTCACCCCCGAACACCACCCCCGCGAACGCCGACCCGCCCGCACGCCCCGAACCCTGCCCGACCCCACCCGTCCGCGCGCACCCCGCCCGTCCATAAGCCCCCGCCCGCCCATCCACGCGCGCCGCCGTGCGCATCCCTGGCCCATCCGCTGCGCCGCCGTGCGCATGCCTGGCCCGTGCGCATGCCTGGCCCATCCGCAAGCGCCGCGCGTTCACCTGCGCCGCGCATTCGTTCGCGTGCGCCGTTCGTTCGCGTGCCCGCCCGCGGTGTGGGCCGCCCGCCGCGCAGCGCCCCGCCCCGTCCGCCGTGCGCTGCTCGCCGTGCGCTGCCCGCCGCGCGCCGTCCGTCTGCACGTTGCGTTCGTTTGCTTGCGACGTCTGCTTGCGACGTCCGTTGGTTCGGGGGCGAAGTGTTGTGATTACGTCCCGTGGTGGGGTGACGACGCTACGCTCTGCAAGCGTCAGTGGAAGGTGGAGTCGATCGGGGGATCGAGTGGTGAGCAAGGCCGACAGGACGCGGACGGCGCGGGAGCGGCTGGCGGCGGAGCGGGTGGCGGATGCCGCTCGGGTCCGCCGCACCAGGTTGCTCTTGGTCGTGGCGGGGGTCGTGGCCGCGGCGGCGGTGGTCGCCGTCGTGGTGGCCGTGGTCGCGGGGCAGAAGGGCGGGAACGGCGGCGGGGGAGCGGACGCGGTGACGTACAGCGGTCCGTCCGCGCCCGTCGGGCGGGAGGCGGACGGCTCGGTCACGATGGCGAAGACGGGCGTGTCCAAGCCCGTCCTGGAGGTCTTCGAGGACTTCCAGTGCCCGGCGTGCAAGGCGCTGGAGGCGTCCCTCGGCGGGACGATGCGGAAGCTCGCCGCGGACGGGAAGGTCAAGCTCGTCTACCGGCCGTTCCACCTGTTTCAGCAGGAGCCGCTCAGCGGCAACTCCGAGCGCGGTGCGAACGCCGCCCTGTGCGTCCCGGCGGACAAGTGGCTCTCGTACCACGACACGCTCTACAAGAGGCAGCCGGAGGAAGGGGACAAGGGCTTCTCCCCGGACGAGCTGGTGAAGTGGGGGCACCAGCTCGGGGTCGGTGACGCGAACTTCGAGCCCTGCGTCCGCGGGATGCAGAAGAAGTCCCAGGTCGACCAGATGACCACGTACGCGCTCGACACCCGCCACGTCCAGGGCACGCCGACGATGTTCCTCAACGGCCGCAAGCTTGAGGTGAACAGCGAGGACGGCCTGACCAAGGCCGTCGAGCAGGCCGCCGGCAAGTAGCCGCGGCGGACGCCGGAGACGGCGGCGGAGCGCGGTCGTCCGCCGCCGTCCGGTATCCGATCCGCCCGGAAGACCCGGCGATCGGGTGTTCCGGCGCGGGACGTGCGTCCCCGTACCCTCCGGACGCGGTAACGTCAACGCTCATGCAGCCGGTGGCCTTCATTCCTAGTCCCTCCCAGGGCGTCTGGCACCTCGGGCCGATCCCGATCCGCGCCTACGCACTCATGATCATCCTTGGCATCGTCGTGGCGGTCTGGCTCGGCGAGCGCCGCTGGGCGGCCAAGGGCGGACAGCCCGGCACCGTGATCGACGTGGCGGTCTGGGCCGTCCCGTTCGGTCTGGTCGGCGGGCGGCTCTACCACGTGATCACCGACTACCAGCGCTACTTCGGGGACGGCAAGGACCCGGTCAACGCGCTGAAGGTCTGGGAGGGCGGCCTCGGCATCTGGGGCGCGGTCGTGCTCGGCGCGGTCGGCGCGATCATCGGCTGCCGCCGCCGGGGCATCTCGGTGCTCGCGCTCGGCGACGCCATCGCGCCCGGTATCGCCCTCGCCCAGGCGATCGGCCGCTGGGGCAACTGGTGGAACCAGGAGCTTTACGGACGTCCGCTGCACACCTTCTGGGCGCTGAAGATCGACCAGGCGCACCGTCCCCGCACGGCGGACGGCACGCTCGACCCGAAGTACGCCGACGTGGCCACCTACCACCCGACGTTCCTGTACGAGTCGATCTGGTGCCTCGGCGTCGCGATCCTGGTGATCTGGGCCGGCCGCCGCTACAACCTCACGCACGGCCGCGCGTTCGCGCTCTACATCGCCGCCTACACCCTCGGACGCTTCTGGATCGAGGCCCTGCGCATCGACGACGCCCACCACTTCGCCGGGCTGCGGCTGAACGACTGGACCTCGATCATCGTCTTCCTCGGCGCGGTCGGCTACCTGTACTGGGCCCGCAACAAGACCGGCCCCGAAGCCGTCGGACGCCCCGCCCCGGCCGTCGCCGATGCGCCTGTTGCCGACGAGACCGTGGTGGACGACCAGACCGCGGTCGACGAGCGGCCTGAAGTCTCCGACGCGGACGAGTCGGCTTCTGGAGACTCGGCGGCCGGCGAGTCCGAAAAGGCCACGAAGGGCGACAGTGACGGCGCCGTATCCGGTGCTGAGGTGGAAACCACCAAGGCTGACGCCGCCGAGGCGAAGCCCGCTTCCGAGGACGCCGCTGCTGCAGACGGCTCGTCCACGGAGTCCTCGAAGACTCAGGCGGCCGACGCGTCCCAGGCCGAGCCCGAGTCCGAAACGGGCGACGCGTCCGAGCCCGAGCCCGAGGCCGAGGCGGACGACGCGTCCAAGACCGAGGCCGAGGCTGAGGCGGATGACGCGTCCGACGCCGACGCTCGCGTCGCGGACGAGGCCGACGCGGACGATGTGTCCCAGGCGGACGCGGACGGCGCCCCTGGAGCGGCTGAGGACGCGGCCGTGAAGGACGAGCAGGCCTCCGAGGCGACCGCTGAGGCGGACGGACCGAAGGCGTCCGAGGCGGAGGACGCCTCGGACGAGGCGAGCGCCGAAGCGTCCGACACCGCAGACGAGGCTGAGGACCGTCCGGACGACGAGTCCGAAGCGGCGCGCGGGAACGCGGCCGAGCCCAAGGCCGAGACCAAGAGCGAAGCCGAAACCAAGGACGAGGCCGGAACCAAGAGCGAGGTCGGAGTCGAGGACGAGGCCGGAACCGATGATGGGGCCGGGGCGGGCAAGGGCGAGCCCGTCCGGGACGCGAAGTAAGGACGCACGTGGGGGGATTGACCGCGGAGGAAGAGCCCGAGACGGTGGCGGAGCATCACCACCATCATCGGGACGTGACGGGCGGCTGGCTGCGGCCCGCGGTGTTCGGCGCGATGGACGGCCTGGTGTCGAACTTCGCGCTGATCGCCGGGGTCGCGGGCGGTAGCGCGTCGCAGAACGTGGTGCTGCTGGCCGGGCTCGCCGGGCTGGCCGCCGGGGCGTTCTCGATGGCGGCCGGGGAGTACATCTCGGTCGCCTCGCAGTCGGAGCTGGCGCAGGCCGAGATCGAGGTCGAGCGGCTGGAGCTGGCGCGGCATCCGGCGGCTGAGGAGCGGGAGCTCGCGTCGGTCTTCGAGCGCCGCGGTGTGGACCCGGCCACGGCGGCGGAGGTCGCGCGGCAGCTGTCGCGCAATCCCGAGGACGCCCTGGAGGTCCACGCCCGCGAGGAGCTGGGCGTCGCACCCGGGGACCTGCCGTCCCCGCTGCTGGCGGCCGGGTCGTCGTTCGTGTCGTTCGCCGTGGGCGCCGTCCTGCCGGTGCTGCCGTACCTGCTGGGCGCCCAGAACCTGTGGCCCGCCGCGATCCTGGCGGCGCTCGGGCTGTTCGGCGCGGGTGCGGTCGTCGCGCGCGTGACGACCCGTTCGTGGTGGTTCGGCGGCCTGCGGCAGCTGGCCTTCGGCGGCGCCGCCGCGGCGATCACGTTCGGCGTGGGCGCGCTGATCGGCCAAACCGGCCTCTGACGCGCCCACCACCACGTCCGCCGAGCCGGTCCCGGGCCCAAACCCCGCTCGGCGGACGCGACGCCGGGCCTCCCGCAACGGGACGCGACGCCGGGGCCTCCCGCAACCGGACGCGACGCTGGAGCCTCCCACGAATGGCCGTGAGGCGGGGCACGCAATGCACTTCGCGGCCGAGCAAGCCTCAGCTCGCCTCTGGCCCCGACGCCAGGCCCGGCATGCGCCAGGAACGACGGTGATGCCGACCCGGCGGCCTGACCGACAGCGCGGTCCCGGCTTCCGAGTCGGTGGCTGCGTCAGTGCCGAGCGGCGCGCGCGTCAGTAAGCGGCGCGAGCATCAGTGGCGAGCGGCGTGTGGGGCTCGTTGCGTCCGGCGCCGCGTGCGCCGCGAGGTCTGCCGACACATCGGCCGTCACGTGCGTCGCCGCGTCTGCCGCCAGGCTGGCCGTCACGCTCGCGCAGCGTCCGCCGCCAGGTTGGCCGTCACGTGCGTCGCCGCGTCCGCCGTCATACCCGCCGTTGTGCCCCGCGTCACGTCCGCCGTCATGCCCGGCGTCACGTCCGCCGTCATGCCCGGCGTCACGTCCGTCACCGCGTCCGTCACCGCGTCCGCCGCCGTGCCCACCGCAGGATCCGGCGCTGTGCCCGGTGCCGTCCGTGCCCGCTGCCGTGCCCGCTGCCGCGTCCGCCGAAGGAGCAGGCGGTACGTGCGTTGTCGCGGTGCTGGGCGGGTCCTGGGGACTCAGGGGCTGGTTGGCGGGCGCGATGTCGGGGGCTCTGGCCAACGGTCCTGGGGGCGCGTGATGCATCGCGCGGCCGATCAAGCCCCAGGGCGGCTCAGAGGCCCGCCGTGAGGGCTCAGGGTGCGCCAGGAGGCGCTGCGGGGCGTCTTGGTGGCCTGCGGGGACGGGGTTTGGAGGGGTTTGGGCGGTCGGTTCGTGTCAGTCCGGACTGTGACGGTGCCGGACCGGTGCGTAGCGACCGGAAACGCCCTTTTGTGCGCGCGTGGGCGGCTGGAGCGATAGGCTCCCGCACTGTGATCGAGGCTCGTGACACAGGCGCATCCCCGGGATCGGACCCGTCCGGATCCCCGTCCGGCACCAAGACCGGCGGGCGTGACTTCTGGCCGGCGGACTCCGGCGGCGGGGACGGCAAGGGGACGAAGGGACCGAACCCGAAGATCCTCATCGGCGGGGCGGTGGCGCTCGTCGTGGTGGTCGCGGCCGTGGTCGGTGTCGTGGTGATGTCCGGCGGCGGGGGCAAGAAGTCCGGCGGGTCCGCGTCGGCGGGCGAGCAGATCGTCCCGACCGCGTTCACCCCGTGGGCCCCCGAGAAGGAGATGGCCAAGATCGCCGACCGGCAGGCCGACGCGCGGCCGGTCACCGAGGGCGAGGTCTTCCCTGCGGACGTGAAGACCGTGGCGTACAAGAAGTACTCCTTCACCCTCGCCGGGACGAACCTGGCGAGCGACTGCAAGCAGGCGGCCTGGGGCCAGCGGCTCCAGGGAGACCTGGCCAAGTACCAGTGCACGCAGGTCGCGCGCGGCGCCTACGTGAGCCAGGACAAGCAGCACGTCGGCCAGTTTGCGGTCCTGAACATGGCGAACCAGGACGGCGCGCAGCAGATCGTCCGCGACCTGGACCCGGCGACCGGCTCCGGCTTCGTCCGCGCCTACAACCCTGACGGCGCGCCCGCCTTCCACTCCGGGTTCTCCGCGGCCTACGCGCACACCTACGGCCACTTCGTGATCATGTCCTGGGTGCAGCGGGCGGGCGGCGCGCAACCGGCCAACCTGTCCGAGCTCGTGGACCTCAGCCTCGCCGTCGAGAAGCCCGCCGACTTCGTCTGGGGCCGCCTGGAGATGGCCGGGGACAACACCAAGCAATGAACCGGCCCGCCGCCCGGTCCCGCGTTCCGGCCCAGGCCCGCCGCTCGCGCGGCGCCCGCCCCCGCGATGACCGCCGCTCCCAGCCGTCCGCCCCGCGCGGGGACGGCCCGCCGAGCGACGCCTACGGCAACCCCGCACCCGGCGTCCCCTACCAGGGCTCCTACGACGACCCGCAGGGCGCCTACGACGCCCGCGCTGCCGAGCAGGACCGAAACAAGCGCGCCCCCCGCCGCGAGGACGCACCCAAGCAACGCAAACGCAGCACCCGCAACGGAACCACCAGACGCGCCACCTCCGACAGCGCCACCCGCTACGAGGACGCCACGCGCGCCGGCTACCAGGACGAGACGCGCGGCGCCGGTTATGAGGGCGACTCGCGCGGCGCCCGCTACGAGGGCGAGACGCGCGGCACCGGTTACCAGGACGGCCCGCGCGAGGCCCGCCTTGAGGACGGCCCGCGCGGGGCCCGCTACGGGGGCGAGACGCGCGGCACCGGTTATCAGGACGGCCCGCGCGGCGTTCGCTATGAGAACGGCCAGCCCCCCGCGTTCGGTGCAGGCGTGCCCAGCCCTCGCGCAGCGGCGACTGGACGCGGCGACTCGCGCGGTTTTAGCAGCGAGGAGCGTGGTTACGACGAGGCCGCACCCCGCCTAGGACACGAGCCGCAGCGCGGTGCGTCCGGGAGGCCGGTAAAGGGCGTCCGCAAGGGAGCCCCACGAGGTGGTCGGCGAACCGAAGAGCCGAGCAGGGGTTCGTACGGGGACGATCACGGACCCGACGGCCTAGGCGGGCAGTCGGCGAAGCGGAAGCGGGGCCCTTCGGCTCGGGCGTACTTCGGATGGGCCGCAGGGCTTGCGGTGCTGCTCGTGGTCGGGATGGCGGCCTTGCTGGTCGGGACGCACGACACGCGCGCGAAGGGGAAGCCGGACGACGGGGCTTCCGGGCAGGCGGCGCAGAACGGCGTGTCGCCCTCGACGTACTCCAGCTCGCCCTCGACCCGCGCCTACGCGGGGATCGAGAAGCGGTCGGCCGACACGGCGCCGTTGACCGAGGGCGAGGCGTTCCCGCCGGACGCGACGACGGTCGAAGTGTCCGGGAAGGCGAAGTTGACGCTGCGGGCCAAGCAGCTGAGCGGCGACTGCACCTCGGCCGTGTGGGGCTCGGACATCGCGAAGGGCCTGCACCGCGCGGGCTGCACCCAGGCCGCCCGGACGCTCTACGCCGACACGGCGCACGGATACGCGCTGTCGGTGACGGTGTTCAACCTCGTGGACGCCCCGTCCGCGAACGCCGTGGTGGACGCGCTGGGCCAGGGCCGCGGCGGCGGGTTCGCCAAGCCCCTGACCTCGGACGGCCCGCTCGGCACGTTCGGACAGCAGGGCTACGGCGCGGCACGCGGTGTGGCCATGGGCCACTTCGCCGTCGTGGCCTGGGCGCAGCACCTCACGGGCACCGGCGACGCCGCGAGCGCCGCCAAGGACGAGACGCTCCTCTCGATCCTGATCGAGGGCCAGAAGGCCCCCGCCCCCCTCGACCGAGCCGCCCGCACCAGCTGACCCCGCACCGCCAAAACCCGCACCAACCCGCCCACACCACCCGCCTCCACGCCCCCTGACCTGCACCGACCCGTCAGCACCGCGGCTGGGCACGCCCCGACTGGTCCGCGCGTTGGTTGCTTCCTCAACAGTTGGGCGGCTGGGTAGGCGGGGCGGTCGGCGCCAGGGGTTCACAAGGGCACAAGGCGTGCTTCTGGTCGCGCTCTTGGTTTGGGAGGTGCCGGTCCCGTGCGTCCCCCGGAGGGTGCTTGGGGAGTTCGTTAAAGGGGATTTTGGGGTGGTTGGGGGTGTCCACATAGTGAGATTGGGGTGGGTGGGAGGGGGTGGGCGGGCGATGGTGGGGGCGAGGCGGAGTCTTCCTGTTGCGGGCGGGGGCTAAACGTCTGCGCGGCGGTGACGATGATCACCCCAGGTCAGCGCGTTTTGGCGGGTGAGGGGGCCACTAAGCTGGTCTAAACCACGCGGAGATCTACGAGATCGACGAAGATCATCGGACCCGGACACGTTTCGCGATCTAGGCGTCTCGGGCATGATCCCGGCAGTGATGTAATGTCATCTCACCGCAGCAGGGCCAATGCCGTCCCGTGCTTGCACTGACATCCCAGCCAGTGACACCACGACGACGGGAGGGTTGATGGCCGCTGCTGCCCTCACACCGGGCCTGCCCCAGAACCAGGGTCTGTACGACCCGGCGAACGAGCACGACGCGTGCGGCGTCGGCATGGTGGCCGACCTGCACGGTCGCAAGAGCCACGACATCGTGAGCAACGCCCTGACCGTCCTGCGCAACCTCGACCACCGCGGCGCGGTGGGCGCCGAGCCGGACGACGGCGACGGCGTGGGCATCCTCGTCCAGATCCCGGACGCGTTCTTCCGCGAGGTCTGCGATTTCGCGCTGCCCGAGGCGGGCGCCTACGCCGCCGGCCTGGCGTTCCTGCCGGTGGACGCGGACGAGCGCGCCGCGGCGGTCGAGCGCATCGAGACGCTGTGCGTCGAGGAGGGCCTGACCGTCCTCGGCTGGCGCGAGCTGCCGGTCGACGCCGAGCACTGCGGCCCCGCCGCGCGCAGGGTCATGCCGCACTTCGCGCAGCTGTTCGTGACGGCCGCCGCGCACGGACCCCACGCCGGCAAGACCGGTATCGACCTCGACCGCGCCGTGTTCTGCATGCGCGAGCGCGCCGAGCAGGACACCACCGCCTACTTCCCGAGCCTGTCCAGCCGGACGATCGTCTACAAGGGCATGCTCACCACGCCGCAGCTGGAGCCGTTCTTCCCCGACCTGTCGGACGAGCGGTTCGCCTCGGGGATCGCGCTGGTGCACAGCCGGTTCTCGACCAACACGTTCCCGGCGTGGGAGCTGGCGCACCCGTACCGGTTCATCGCGCACAACGGTGAGATCAACACGGTCAAGGGGAACCGGAACTGGATGCGGGCCCGCGAGGCGCTGCTGAAGTCCGACCTGATCCCCGGCGACCTGTCCCGGATCTTCCCGGTGATCGACATCGAGGCGTCCGACACCGCGTCCTTCGACGAGTGCCTGGAGCTGCTGCACCTGGGCGGCCGGAGCCTGCCGCACGCGGTGCTGATGATGATCCCGGAGGCGTGGGAGAACCACACCGAGATGGACCCGGCGCGGCGCGCCTTCTACGAGTTCCACTCCACCCTGATGGAGGCGTGGGACGGCCCGGCGTCGGTGACGTTCACCGACGGCACGGTCGTCGGCGCGGTGCTGGACCGCAACGGCCTGCGGCCCGGACGGTACTGGGTGACCGACGAGGGCTTCGTGGTGCTGGCGTCCGAGGCGGGCGTGCTGGACATCCCGTCCGCCAAGGTCGTCCGGAAGGGCCGGCTGCAGCCCGGCAAGATCTTCCTGGTCGACACCGAGGCCGGCCGGATCATCGAGGACGACGAGGTCAAGGCCGAGCTCGCCGCGCAGCACCCGTACGGGGAGTGGCTGCACGAGGGCCTGGTCCGGTTCGAGGAGCTGCCGCGCCGCGAGCGCGAGATCCCGACGCACGAGACGCTCGTCAAGCGCCAGCAGACCTTCGGCTACAGCAACGAGGAGCTGAAGGTCATCCTCACGCCGATGGCGCGGACCGGCGCGGAGCCGATCGGGTCCATGGGCACCGACACCCCGATCGCGGTGCTGTCGGAGCGGCCGCGGCTGCTGTTCGACTACTTCAAGCAGCTGTTCGCGCAGGTCACCAACCCGCCGCTGGACGCCATCCGCGAGGAGCTGGTGACCAGCCTGCAGTCCACCCTCGGCCCCGAGGCGAACCTGCTGGAGCCCGGCCCGGACTCGTGCCGCCGGCTGGTGCTGCCGACCCCGATCCTGGACAACGACGAGCTGTCCAAGATCATCCACATCAACGACGAGGGCTCGCTGCCGCACCTGTCCGCGCACGTCGTGCACGGCCTGTACGACGTGCACGGCGGCGGCGCGGCGCTGCAGAAGCGGCTCGCCGAGATCTGCGCCGAGGTGTCGCGCGCGATCCAGGGCGGCGCGCGGATCATCGTGCTGTCCGACCGCGGCAGCGACTCCGGCCGCGCGGCGATCCCGTCGCTGCTGCTCACCGGCGCCGTCCACCACCACCTGATCCGGGAGAAGACCCGGACCCGGGTCGGCCTGGTGATCGAGACCGCCGAGGCCCGCGAGTGCCACCACATGGCGCTGCTCATCGGGTACGGCGCGTCCGCGGTGAACCCCTACCTCGCGCAGGAGACCATCGAGGACCTGGTCCGCGCCGGCGTCATCAAGGACGTGGACGAGGCCAAGGCCGTCCGGAACCTGGTGAAGGCGTACGGCAAGGGCGTCCTGAAGGTCATGTCCAAGATGGGCGTTTCCACCGTCGCGTCCTACACCGGCGCGCAGATCTTCGAGGCGATCGGCCTCGGCGCCGAGGTCGTGGACCGCGCGTTCACCGGCACCACGTCCCGGCTCGGCGGCGTCGGCTTCGACGTCCTGGCGGCCGAGGTCGCGCAGCGGCACGCCCGCGCCTACCCGGCGAACGGCAACGACCCCGCGCACCGGACGCTGGAGGTCGGCGGCGAGTACCAGTGGCGCCGCGAGGGCGAGCCGCACCTGTTCAACCCCGAGACCGTGTTCAAGCTGCAGCACGCCACCCGCACCCGGCGCTACGAGATCTTCAAGGAGTACACCTCCAAGGTCGACGAGCAGGCCGGGAAGCTGATGACGCTCCGCGGGCTGTTCAAGCTCAAGGAGGGCGAGCGGCCGCCGGTGCCGATCGACGAGGTCGAGCCCGCCTCGGAGATCGTCAAGCGGTTCTCCACCGGCGCGATGTCCTACGGGTCGATCTCCGCCGAGGCGCACCAGACCCTCGCGATCGCCATGAACCGGCTGGGCGCCAAGTCCAACACCGGCGAGGGCGGCGAGGACCCCGAGCGGTTCGTCCCGGACGCCAACGGCGACCTGCGGCGCAGCGCCATCAAGCAGGTCGCGTCCGGACGGTTCGGCGTGACCAGCGAGTACCTGGCGAACGCCGACGACATCCAGATCAAGATGGCGCAGGGCGCCAAGCCCGGCGAGGGCGGCCAGCTGCCCGGCCACAAGGTCTACCCGTGGATCGCCAAGACCCGGCACTCCACCCCCGGCGTCGGCCTCATCTCTCCGCCGCCGCACCACGACATCTACTCCATCGAGGACCTCGCCCAGCTCATCCACGACCTGAAGAACGCCAACCCGGCCGCCCGGGTGCACGTGAAGCTGGTCGCGGAGGTCGGCGTCGGGACGGTCGCGGCGGGCGTGTCCAAGGCGCACGCGGACGTCGTGCTGATCTCCGGCCACGACGGCGGCACCGGCGCGTCCCCGCTCACCTCGCTCAAGCACGCCGGCGCGCCCTGGGAGCTCGGCCTCGCCGAGACCCAGCAGACGCTGCTGCTGAACGGCCTGCGCGACCGCATCGTGGTGCAGACCGACGGCCAGCTCAAGACCGGCCGGGACGTGATCGTCGCCGCGCTGCTCGGCGCCGAGGAGTACGGCTTCGCGACCGCGCCGCTGGTGGTGTCCGGCTGCGTGATGATGCGCGTCTGCCACCTGGACACCTGCCCGGTCGGCGTCGCGACGCAGAACCCGGTGCTGCGGGAGCGGTTCAGCGGCAAGCCCGAGTTCGTCGTCAACTTCTTCGAGTTCATCGCCGAGGAGGTCCGCGAGTACCTGGCCGCGCTCGGCTTCCGCTCGCTGGACGAGGCGATCGGGCGCGTCGAGATGATCGACACCAGGGACGCGGTCGAGCACTGGAAGGCGTCCGGGCTGGACCTGGCGCCCGTCCTGCACGCCCCCGAGCTGCCGGCCGGCGCGTCCCTGCACCGCACCACCACCCAGGACCACGGCCTCGACAAGGCCCTGGACAACACGCTGATCCAGCTCGCCGAGGGCGCGATCGCGTTCGGCGACAAGGTCACGCTGGAACTGCCGATCCGCAACGTCAACCGGACCGTCGGGACGATGCTCGGCAACGCCGTCACCGCCAAGTGGGGCGGCAAGGGCCTGCCCGACGACACCATCGACGTCACCTTCACCGGCTCGGCGGGCAACTCGTTCGGCGCGTTCGTGCCGCGCGGGATCACGCTGCGGCTGGTCGGCGACGCCAACGACTACGTCGGCAAGGGCCTGTCCGGCGGGCGGCTCACGCTGCGTCCTCCGCTGGACGCGCCGTTCGAGCCGTGCGGGCAGATCATCGGCGGCAACGTCATCCTGTACGGCGCGACCTCGGGCGAGCTGTTCGCCCGCGGCGTCGTGGGGGAGCGGTTCTGCGTCCGCAACTCCGGCGCCACGGCCGTCGTCGAGGGCGTCGGCGACCACGCGCTGGAGTACATGACCGGCGGACGCGCGGTCATCCTCGGGCACACCGGCCGCAACCTCGCGGCGGGCATGTCCGGCGGCATCGCCTACGTCCTGGACCTGGTACCCGAGCGGGTCAACCCGGAGATGGTCGACCTGGAGCCGCTGACCGCGCAGGACGCCGACTTCGTCCGCGGCCTGGTCGAGCGGCACCACGCCGAGACCGGCTCCCGCACCGCGGCCGAGCTGGCCGCGGACTGGGACACCGCCGCCGCCCGCTTCACCAAGATCATGCCGCGGGACTACCGGCGGGTGCTGGACGCGGCCGAGGCCGCCCGCGCCGAGGGCCGCGACGTCGACGAGGCCATCATGGCCGCCGCGCAGAGCTGAGAGGGGGACTACCGAACATGGCTGACCCGAAGGGTTTCCTGACCGCCGGGCGGGAGCTCCCGCAGCGCCGCCCCGTGGACGTCCGGATCAAGTCCTGGTCCGAGGTGTACGAGGAGTTCGCCCGGCCCAAGGTCGAGCGGCAGGCGAGCCGCTGCATGGACTGCGGCATCCCGTTCTGCCACCAGGGCTGCCCGCTCGGCAACCTCATCCCCGAGTGGAACGACCTGGTCTACCGCGGCGACTGGCAGGACGCCATCGAGCGGCTGCACGCCACCAACAACTTCCCCGAGTTCACCGGCCGGCTCTGCCCGGCCCCGTGCGAGAGCGCCTGCGTCCTCGGCATCAACCAGGACCCGGTGACGATCAAGCGGGTCGAGGTCGAGATCATCGACCGGGCGTGGGCCGAGGGCTGGGTGCGCCCGCAGCCCCCGACCGTCCGGACCGGGAAGAAGGTCGCGGTCGTCGGCTCCGGCCCCGCCGGGCTCGCCGCCGCGCAGCAGCTCACCCGCGCCGGGCACGACGTCACCGTCTACGAGCGCGCCGACCGCGTCGGCGGCCTGCTCCGCTACGGCATCCCCGAGTTCAAGATGGAGAAGCGGCACCTCGACCGGCGCGTCGAGCAGATGCGCGCCGAGGGCACCTCCTTCCGGACCTCGGTGAACGCCGGGGTGGACGTCACGGGCGACGAGCTGCGCGAGCGCTACGACGCGGTGCTCCTCGCGGGCGGCGCGACCGCGTGGCGGGACCTGCCCGTCCCCGGCCGCGACCTGAACGGCGTCCACCAGGCGATGGAGTACCTGCCGCCGGCGAACAAGGTGCAGGAGGGCGACCTCCCCGAGTCGCCGATCTCCGCCAAGGGCAAGCACGTCGTCGTCATCGGCGGTGGCGACACCGGCGCGGACTGCATCGGCACCGCCCTCCGGCAGGGCGCGGCGTCGGTCACCCAGCTGGAGATCATGCCGATGCCGCCCGCCACGCGGCCCGGCCACCAGCCCTGGCCGACCCACCCGATGCTGTTCAAGATGGAGAGCGCGCACGAGGAGCTCCGCGACGCCGGCGGCGAGCGGCTCTACGCGATCAACACCGTCGAGTTCCTCGGGGACGCGGACGGGAACCTGCGGGCGCTGAAGGTCGTCGGCGTCGAAGGCCCGGAGACCGGGTTCAAGCCGGTCCCCGGCACCGAGCGGGAGATCCCGGCGCAGCTGGTCACCCTCGCGATGGGCTTCCTCGGCCCCGAGCGGGACGGGCTGCTCGCGCAGCTCGGCGTGGACCTCGACCAGCGCGGCAACGTCGCCCGTAACGCCGACTACGCCACCAGCGTCGACAAGGTCTTCGCCGCCGGCGACATGGGCCGCGGCCAGTCCCTCATCGTCTGGGCCATCGCCGAGGGCCGCGCCGCCGCGCACGGGGTCGACAAGTACCTCGCCGGCCAGACCGACCTCCCCTACCCCATCCCCCCCACCGCCCGCCCACTCACCTAACCCCACCACCCAACCGAACGCTCACCCGACCGCCCGCCCGAAGGATCGCTCACCCGACCGCCCACCCGAGCGATCGCTCACCTGACCGTCTGCCCGAGCGATCGCTCACCTGACCGTCTGCCCGAGCGATCGCTCGCCAGACCAGGCGAGCAATCGCCTGGTCGAGCGCTCGCCCGATCGGGTGATCGATTGAGTGTCTGGGTGGACGATCGTCCGGCTGCTCGTTCGATCGTCTGGCTGCCCGTCCGGTCATTTGACCGGGCGGGCAGTCGTGTGGTCGAAGGAACTTTTGTGCGATGGCCCGATCGCGTGATTAAGCGATCGCCTGATCGGGTGAACGATCGCCTGGTCGAGCGATCGTCTGGTCGGGCGCGCGCTTGTCTGGTCGGGTGATCGAGTGAGTGTCTGGGTGGACGAGCGTCCGGCTGCTCGTTCGATCGTCTGGCTGCCCGTCCGGTCATCTGGCCGGGCGGGCAGTCGTGTGGTCGAAGGAACTTTTGTGCGATGGCCCGATCGCGTGATTAAGCGATCGCCTGATCGGGTGAACGATCGCCTGGTCGAGCGATCGTCTGGTCGGGCGCGCGCTTGTCTGGTCGGGTGATCGAGTGAGTGTCTGGGTGGACGAGCGTCCGGCTGCTCGTTCGATCGTCTGGCTGCCCGTCCGGTCATCTGAGCGGGCGGGTAGTCGTTCGGTCGAACGAACTTTTGCGCGACGGTGCGATCGCGTGATCAAGCGAACTGATCGCTTGTGCGGACGGCCCGTTCGATCCATTTGATCGGACGGGTCGTCCGGGCGCCCGGGCGCCCGGGGGCGCTTTGCGGGCTTGCGTGGGTGCGGGTGGCCGGTGTGGTTCCGGGCAAGGGAGGTTGGCCCGGGTGTGGTTCCGGACGGAGGAGGTTGGCCCGGTGTGGGTTCGGGCGGGGGAGGTTGGCCCGGTGTGGGTTCGGGCGGGGGAGGTTGGTCCGGTGTGGGTTCGGGCGGGGGAGGTTGGTCCGGTGTGGGTTCGGGCGGGGAGGTTGGCCGGGTGTGGACAGCGGGGGCGGCGCGGGTGGTGCCCGGATCGTGGTGGGGTGCGTCGTTCGGGTGGTTGTCCGTAATGCGGGTGGACGGCGGGTTGCGGCGCGGCGGCTGAGTAAACGTTCCGGGGCGTCCGAGAGGTCCCTGGACGGACCCTGATCATCGCCTGAACACTGCCTGACAGGCGCGAACGCCGCGTTTCAGAGGGAAAACGGGGGCGTGGGGGGCGGGCGCGCGGGCCACTGGAACCGCGTTGTCCAAGGTTAGCGGCAGGTGAAAAAGCGGATATCGAGCATCGGGTCGGACTTTTTTACCGTTCTCCTGTCCTATAGTTGATCAGCCGCCCGGGGTATTAACGGCCTGTTGCCATCGCTTGGCCGTGGTATGGCCTCCCCGCGGGGTGGCGGCTTGAAGCGAACCGCGGGTCCCTGCGTGGGCCCGCGACACGGGGGTTTGCGCGAACGATGGGTCCTCATAGCACGGTCACGCTGCTCCTGGCGGTGTTCCTGGCCGTCCTGGCCTTCGCCGGCTGCATGGCCGTCTGGAACCGGATACCGGGACCGGGCGCGCTCCGGCATATCGGCCGGGCCGGAATGATCGTGTGCTGCCAGATCACCGCGCTCGCCCTGGTCGGGCTGCTGATCAACAACGCCCGCGGGTTCTACGGCACCTGGGCCGAGGTGTCGGCCGACTTCCTCGGCACCAGCTTCGACGACGGCGGCGGGATGCAGAGCACCGTCGGCGGCGGGGGCGGCGGCAAGGGCGCGGGGATGGTCGGCCGCGGCCCGCTCACCCAGAAGCACTTCAAGGTCGACACGGGCCGCAAGAGCATGGAGGCCAAGTTCACCGGCCCCGCCTCGCACGTCACCGGCCGCGTCGTGATCTACCTCCCGCCCGGCTACAAGCAGGACGCGACCGCGACCTACCCGGTCGTCCAGCTGTTCGGCGGCACCCCCGGCGAGCCCACCACCTGGTACGGCGACCTGAACGTCGGCAACCAGCTCGACCGCATGATCAGGGACGGCAAGTCCAAGCCGTTCATCCTGGTCTCGGCGTCGATCAACGTCGCCGGCGGGAAGCCGAACGAGTGCACCGACATCCCCGGCCAGGTCCCCGTCGCGACCTGGCTGACCAGGGACGTCCGCGACTTCATGTACCAGAACTTCCGCGTGAAGACCGACGCCGCGTCCTGGGCGACCATGGGCTACTCCGAGGGCGCCTACTGCGCAGTCAAGTTCCCGCTCCAGCACCCGAACCTGTACAAGGCGGGCGTCGGCATCGCCGGGACGTACGAGTCGACCAACCCGTCCATCCTGCACAACCCGAAGCTGCTCAAGGCGAACGCGCCGTACGAGCTGCTCGCCAAGTCCCCGGCCGTGAAGATGCTGCTGACCACAGGCGGCAAGGACCCCGAGGCCCCGCCCGCCGAGATCGACAAGTTCCTCGGGCACGTCCGGCCCCCGACCGAGGCGACCAAGTACACCACCAAGCTGGGCGAACACGGCACCGTCGTGTGGCGCAACATGCTCCCCTTCATCTTCGGATGGCTCAACAAGCAGGTCTCCTGACACCCCTCCTGACACGGCCGCCCCTTGTGCCGCGGCCCGTATTCGGATAATTTCCGGGCGCCGGACCGGTGTCGCCAGGACCCCGCGACCGCCCGCCCCGCGTCACCGTCCCGGACGCCGCGGCCACGGCACCCGTCCCGCCCCGCCCGGGACCGAGGGCCCGGCCACCCACCGCTGGGGTGGCCGGGCCCACCCCGGCCCTCTCCGCCGCGATGGCATCCCGCAGTCGATGCAGGTCAGTCGCCCGCTTGTCCGAGTGCGGGCGTCCAGCGGGTCGGTTCCTGCCTGGCTGTGTGCGGGCGTCCAGCGGGTCAGTGGATGGACTGGCCGCGTGTGGGCGTTCATCGGGGCGGGAACCGCGGAATGTCGGAGGGGCGCACTAAAGTCGCGGGGCATGAACGTCAACGAGGTGTTCGGGGAACTGTTCGGCCGCATCCCGCCGCTCGTCCGCGGCGCGGTGGCGGGGCTCGACCCGGCCGCGCTGGCGACCGCGCCCGAGCCGGGAGCGAACACGGTCGGCTGGCTGGTGTGGCACCTGACCCGCGTCCAGGACGCCCATCTCGCCGAGATCCTCGACGACGAGCAGATCTGGCGGAGCGGAGGCTTCGCGGACCGCTTCGACCTGCCGTCCGACCCCGGCTACACGGGTTACGGTCACACTCCGGACGAGGTCGCCGAGGTGCAGCCGACGGCCGAGCTGCTCATCGAGTACTACGACGCCGTCCACGCCCGCACCGAGGAGTTCCTCGCCGATCTGGTCCCGGACGACCTCGACCGGATCGTCGACAAGCGTTGGAACCCTCCGGTCACCCTCGGCGTCCGGCTCGTGAGCGTCGCCGACGACAGCCTCCAGCACGCCGGGCAGGCCGCCTACGTGCGCGGCGTCCTGCAGCGCCGCTGACACCCCCCGACGGAGAGGAAGCGCCGATGACCGTTGAGTTCCTGGGCCTGCGGACCGTGATCTACCCGGCTCCCGACCTGGACGCCGCCAAGAGGTGGTGGAACGGCGTGCTCGGCTTCGAACCCTACTTCGACCAGCCGTTCTACGTCGGCTACGAGGTAGCCGGGTACGAGCTGGCCCTCGACCCCGACGGCGACCCGAAGGACGGCCCGATCGTCTACTGGGGCGTCGAGGACGCCGCCGACGCCGAAGCGCGCCTCCTCGCGGCGGGCGGGGAGTCCCACACGGCATGCCACGAGGTCGGCGGCGGCATCGAGGTCGCGGTCGTCCGCAACCCCACGGGCGAACTGGTCGGCGTGATCCGCAACCCGCACTTCAAACTCCCGTGACACCGACCAGCGCGGAGTCCGGCCAGCGCAGCGCAGTACCGGCCATGGAACTCTCCGACCAGCGCAGAGGTGCACGTGTCCTCAAGCCCTCCCATCCGCGCAGTGGCGCACGTGCCCTGAAACCCTCCGACCTGCGCCGTGGGGCACGTGCCCTGAAACCCTCCGGCCAGCGCAGTGGGGTGCGTGCCCTGAAACCCTCCGATCAACGCAGTGGGGTACGTGCGCTGAAACCGTCCGACCAGCGCAGTGGGGTGCGTGCCCTGAAACCGTCCGGCCAGCGCAGAGGAGTGTGGTCATGAAGCCCGCCGAGGTCACCGCGCACTGCCTCGGGCTCGCCGAAGCCACCGAGGACTTCCCGTTCGGCGACCAGCCCGCCGTCTACCGCGTCGGCGGGAAGATCTTCGCGCTGCTCCGCGAGGGCGGCGACCGTCCTGCGGTCTCCCTGAAGCTCCCGCCGGACGAGGTCGCCGCCCTGCGTGCCGAGCACCCCGACACCGTCCTGCCCGGCTACCACCTCAACAAGCGCCACTGGGTCACCGTCCTCCTGGACGGCGAGTTCGACGCGGAGACGGTACGCGAACTGATCGGCGAGGCCTACGACGTCGTGGTCGCGTCCCTCCCGCGCCGCCTCCGCCCCACCCCCACCACCTGAGCCCGCCTCACCGCCGAATCTCAGACCGCCAGGCTTCGGTCCGCCAGGGCTCGGTCCGCCGAATCTCGGTTCGCCAGGGCTTGGTCCGCCGAATCTCGGTTCGCCAAGGCTCGGTCCGCCAGGGCTCGGGCTGACCAGGGCTCGGGCTGGCGAGGCTTGGGCCGACCAGGGCTCAGGGTGCCAAGCTTCGGGGCGCCGGGCCTCCGGACGCCGAGCTTCGGGCCGCCGGGGCTCAGCCACCAGGGCTCGGATCGTCAAGCGCCCGGCCACCAGGGCCCGCCGCCAAGGCTCGGGTCGGCCAGGGGCCGGGCAGTCTGTGGGGACGGTCAGGGGGTTGGGGCGAAGGTTATGGATTGGGGGGCGGCGTTGATGGGTTTGGTGCCGGTGCCGCCGACGATGGTGGCCGTGACGCGGTTGGACGCGGTGTCGATGACCGTGACGCTGCCGGAGAAGATGTTGCCGACCCACGCCTCGCGGCCGTCCGGGGTGATGGCGACCGGGGCGGGCAGCCTGCCGGCCTTGATCTGCGCGGTGACCTTGCGGGACGCGAGGTCCAGGACGGCGACGTAGCCCGCGTTCATGCGGGTCACGTAGGCCCTGCGGCCGTCCGGCGTGATCGCCGCGCCCCAGGGCTGGTCCGGGGTGGGGATCTTCGCGGTGACCTTGCCGGACGCGGCGTTGACGAGCCAGGTGTCGCCGGCGCGCGGGTTGGTGACCAGGAGGGTCCGGCCGTCCGGGGTGACGGCGACACCTTGGGCGCCGGACGGGTCGGGGATCTTCCGGACGACCGCGGCCGTGGCCGTGTCGATGACGCCGACACCGCCCGCGTAGGAGACGTACGCGCGGCGCCCGTCGCGGGAGAAGGCGATCTGGCGCGGCGCGGTGCCGACCTTGATCGTCTTGGTGACGCGGTCGGCGGCGGTGTCGATGACCTTCACCTCGTCCGAGCCGCCCGCGCCGGTGTCGCCGCCGGTGACCGCCGCGTACACCGCGCGTCCGCCCGGCGCGACCGCCACCGCCTGCGGGTACGGCCCCACGAAGATCTTCTTCACCGCGCCGGACGCCGCGTCCACGGCCGCCACGTCGTACTGGCCGGTATCGGCGACGTAGACCTTCCGGCCGTCCGGCGTCACCGCCACGCCGCGCGCCGCGTCCGTCCGGATCCTCGTCGCGACGATCAGGTGCGTCGCGACGTCCACCTGCGCGATCCGGCCCTGCGCGGACAGCGCCACGAACCCCTGCGGCGACCCGGACCGCGTGCGGACCATGCCCGGCGCGGGCGTCCACGCGTTCGGGTTCGGCGCGGCGTTCGGCGGACGCGGCGGCGGGGGCGTCGACCCGCCCGTCAGGCCCAGCGCGCCCGCCGTAGGCCAGGCCGCGGCCGCCGCGGCCGCCGCGACGGCCAGCGCGGCCGCCGCGAGCCCCGCCCGCCGGGTGATCTTGACCGGCATCTGCTGCCTCCTTCGAAGTCGTCCGGCGGGTTCAGCGCCGCGGCCTGGGACGCGACCCGTGCCGCTGGTGCGGCGGGCTCTGCGCGCCGCCCGGGAACGCCGGCGCGGGCAGGTGCGCGACCTCGTCCACGGCCCGGCGCAGCTCCTTCTTGGTGTCGGGCAGCCGCGGCGGGCGGGCGCGCGGCGGCACGCCGAGCGCCGTGGTCAGGTCGCCGAAGGCCCTGCGCCGCCACGATGTCAGGTTCGGCACCCGGACGCCCGTCAGCCGCTCTAGCAGCCGCAGCGTCGAGGTGTGGTCGAACGGCTCGGACGCCACCCAGCCGCCCTGCGTCCACGGTGATACCAGCAGGCACGGCACCCGGAACCCGCCGCCGACCGGCTGCCCGCCGACGAACTCGCCTTTCGTCCCCGCCGGGGGAGTGGGCGGCGGGACGTGGTCGAAAAGCCCGTCGTTCTCGTCGTAGTTCAGAATGAACAGCGTCTTCTTCCAGACCTCCGGATTGGACGCGATCGCATCGATCTGGCTCGCGACGAAATCCGCGCCCGCAGCCGGGGTGTAATCCGGATGCTCCGACTGGTAGCTCGTCGGGATGATCCACGACACCGTCGGAAGCTTGTCGTGCTTGGCATCATAGGCGAACTGGCCCGCGTCATAAGTGCGAAGGCCGTTCTTATAGAGCGGGGATTTCTCGGACGCATCCTGGAACGACTTGAAATACTCCAGGACGTTGCAACCGTAATTGTCGGTCTGCTGGTACACCTTCCACGACACACCGGAATGCGTCAGCGCCTCCGGGTACGTCTTCCACGTGTACGGCGCCGGATCCACGTTCGAGGTCACCGGACCGCCGTGCCCGCCGTCCGCGTCGATCGACGCCGACATCAGGTACAGCCGGTTCGGCCACGTCGGGCCGAGCACCGAGCAGTGGTACCGGTCGCACACCGTGAACTGCTCGGCCAGCGCCCAGTGGAACGGGATGTCCTCGCGCGTGTAATAACCCATCACGTACGGGTAGTTCGCGCCGTCCGCGGTCCTGGCCGAATGCGCGATCAGCCACCGGTCCATCTTCCCCTGGTTCCAGGAGTCGTGCTGGACCTGCCACGCATGACTCGTGGACGGGATCGCCTGAGCATTCGTCCGCCGCGAATCCAGATGGAACGGCAGCAGGTACCCGGCGGGATTGTTCGGATCCGGTTGGTAGAACACCGGCTTGCCGTCCGGCAGTTTCGGCGCGTGCGGATCCGAGAATCCCCGCACGCCCGGCATCACCCCGAAGTAGTGGTCGAAACTCCGGTTCTCCTGCATCAGGATCACGACGTGCTTGATATCGCGCAGCCTGCCGTTGCGGGCCGGCCCGGCCGTCTCGGCCATGGCCTTTCGCACGTTGGGCGGCAGCACCTCGGCCGCGAACGCCGCGGCCGCGACCGCTCCCGCCGCCCCCAGCAACCGCCGCCGGCTCAGCCCCGCATCCGGATCCGTCTCCGGCATTCCGGCTCCCGTCTCTCTCCGATCGTGGGAAATGCCGGAACGAACCTGCCGCAACACCGGTAACGCGCGTAACGGTGCCAGGTGAGCATGTTCCTAACCCAGCGTTCAAGATCATATACAGGGGCGGAAAGGCGCAGCTCAGCCGCCCTGTGGGAACGCTCCAGAGAAGCGGCCGATACCGGACGTCAACCCCGCGCACCCCATCCGCGTCGTCCAATCACCGGTGCTTCCGGACCGCACGCAGGCGCCTCTGGACGGCCCCTGACCGGCCGCTTCTGAGCAGGCCATGGCGCGGAGGCGTCTGGCCGGGCTTGATGGCGCGACGGCGGTCGGGTCAGTCGGAGCGTCCCAGCAGGACGCCCAGGGGGACGCCTGCCAGCTCGCGCACCTCATGCGACATGTGCGCCTGGTCCGCGTAGCCCGCGTCCAGCGCGGTCTCGGCGAGGGGCGCGCCCGCTCGTGCCGCGCGCAGCGCCTGCTGGAACCGGAGGACGCGCTGCAACACCTTCGGCCCGTATCCGAACGACGCCAGCGCCCGCCGCCGCAATTGCCGCTCGCCCAGCCCCACCGCATCTGCCACGTCCCGTACGGACGCCCCGGACGCGAGCCCGGCCACCACCGGACCCACGATCGGATCATGAGGCTCCGCCGTCCGAACCCGCTCTTCAACGGCTGCGACCAGCAATTTCGCCGCCCCGGCCAACTCGACCGCCTCAACTGGCCCTGACGGCGAACCTGGATGCCGAAGCGTTCGCCCTGATGGCGAATCGGAGGTCGTATCCAGGCCGGTCGGGACAGTGAGCCGGTCGTGGAGGCGCGCAGCGCTAGGGCCCCACAGGTCGGTGAGAGGGATGCGCGCGTTGCGGAGGGCGTCAGCCGGGACGCCAAGGGCGGATGCCGCCCGTCCTGGAGCGAAACGGACGCCCACCAGCGCCGCACCGGGCTCCAGAGGCGTCGGCATCGGGCCGGTGTCCGGGCCCGCCACCATGATCTCCGCGTCAGCCGGCCACCAGATCAGGTCTACGCAGCCGTCCGGCACCACCAGCTGGACGAACCGCTCCGCATCACCCGGAACCGTCTGGAACCACCAGCAGGTCAGGCCCAGACCGGCCGGGACGGCCATCTCCCGGTATCCCACACCCGCGCCCCTTGAATAACCCGCCCTGACCAGGGCAGGGCCTCCAAGGTAACCAGACCAGGACGGAGGGGGCACATCATGAGCACCACCCTGAAGGACAAGACGATCGCGTTCCTCGTGGCGCCCGAAGGCGTCGAGCAGGTCGAGCTCACCGAGCCATGGAACGCCGTGGAGCAGGCGGGTGGCACCCCGCGCCTCGTCTCCACCAAGTCCGGGCGCGTCCAGGCGTTCAACCACCTCGACAAGGCCGACACCTTCGCCGTCGACACCACGGTCGACGTCTCAAGCCCGGACGAGTTCGACGGCCTCGTCCTGCCCGGCGGCGTCGCCAACCCGGACTTCCTGCGGACCGTCCCGAAGGCCGTCGCCTTCGCCCGCGGGTTCTTCGATGCGGGCAAGCCCGTCGCCTCGATCTGCCACGCGCCCTGGACCCTCGTCGAGGCCGACGTCGTCCGCGGCCGCACCCTCACGTCCTGGCCCAGCCTCCGCACCGACCTCGCCAACGCCGGGGCGACCTGGGTGGACGAGGAGGTCCACATCTGCGACTCGGGCCCGAACCGCCTGGTCAGCAGCCGCAAACCGGACGACCTCAAGGCCTTCTGCCAGGCCGCCGTCGAGGCCTTCAGCGGCTGACCCACGCCCGGCGGCCCGAGCCCCGCCGGAGGGCGGCCCGAGCCCCGCGCCCGGCGGCTGGAGCCCCGCGCCCGGCGGCCGGAGCCCCGCGCCCGGCGGCCGGAGCCCCGCGCCCGGCGGCCCGAGCCCCGCCGGAGGCGGCCCACCCGAGCGGGGGAGTGCAGTGGTCCAGACCAATGGGCTGGACCACTGGATGAACCTTGGAGGTCGATGAGCTGCCCAAATACCGATACCGGCAGGTAACTCGATACCGTTGTGCTACGTGACCCGTCGAGCGAAGATCATCAGCACCATCGGCCCCGCCGTCTCCAGCCCGGAGCGGATCGACGCCCTCGTCGAGGCCGGCGTCGACGTCGCCCGGCTCAACATGAGCCACGGCGACCACGCCGTCCACGAGGAGGTCTACCACCGCATCCGCGCCTCCGCCGAACGCCTCGGCCGCGCGGTCGGCGTGCTCGCCGACCTCCAGGGCCCCAAGATCCGCATCGGCCGGTTCCCGGACGGCCCGGTCCGGCTCACGCTCGGCGACACCTTCGTCATCACCACCGAGGACGTCCCCGGCACCCGCCGCGAGGTGTCCACCACCTACCAGGGCCTCCCCGGCGACGTCTCGCCCGGTGACACCGTCCTCATCGACGACGGCCGCGTCGCCCTCCGCGTCACCGCCGTCGACGGCCCCAGCGTCACCACCGAGGTCACCGTCGGCGGCATGGTCTCCGACAACAAGGGCCTCAACCTCCCCGGCGTCCCCGTCAGCGTCCCCGCCCTCACCGCGAAGGACGAGAAGGACCTGCGCTGGGCCCTGCACCTCGGCGTCGACATGGTCGCGCTCTCCTTCGTCCGCACCCCGGAGGACGCCGAGACCTGCTACAAGATCATGGACGAGGAGGGCATCCGCGTCCCCCTCATCGGCAAGATCGAGAAGCCGCAGGCCGTCCGGAACCTCAAGGAGATCGTCGCCGCCTTCGACGGCATCATGGTCGCCCGCGGCGACCTCGGCGTCGAGCTGCCCCTCGAAGAGGTCCCGATCGTCCAGAAGCGCGCCATCGAGCTCTGCCGCGACAAGGCCCGCCCGGTCATCGTCGCCACCCAGATGCTCGAATCCATGATCAGCGCGCCCCGCCCCACCCGCGCCGAGACCAGCGACGTCGCCAACGCCGTCTTCGAGGGCGCCGACGCCGTCATGCTCTCCGGCGAGACCAGCGTCGGCCAGTACCCCATCGAGGCCGTCCGCACCATGAGCCGCATCGTGCAGACCGCCGAGGAGGCCAGCCTGCACGCCACCCACACCCTCGACCGCATGCCCGAGACCGTCGGCGGCGCCATCGCCCGCGCCGCCGCCGAGGTCGGCGCCACCGTCGACGCCAAGGCCCTGGTCGCCTTCACCATGTCCGGCGAGACCGCCCGCCGCCTCTCCCGCTACCGCTCGCCCATCCCGCTGCTCGCCTTCACCTCCGTCCCCGCCGTCCGCGGGCGCCTCGCCCACGTCTGGGGCGTCGAGACCTTCATCGTCCCGTTCGCCGACCACACCGACGAGATGGTCCGCCAGGTCGAGCAAGGACTCCTCGAATCCGGACGCTGCCAGAAGGGCGACCGCGTCGTCATCGTCGCCGGCTCCCCGCCCGGCACCCCCGGCTCCACCAACGCCCTCCGCGTCCACCGCATCGGCGACGCCATCGCCCACCTCAACGACTGACCCAGGACGCCGTCCCCACGGGCCCGCGCCCGACCCCGCACCGGCCGGGACACGCACGGAGGCCGAACCCCGCCTCCACCCGCGTCCCGGCCGCCACCCGCCGCGAACCAACCGCCCCCGCAGCGCCGAAACCGAACCGGCCGACCGCGTCCGTCGCGCGAACCGCCACCTTGCCGTCGCGCGAGTGGCCGCCTCACACTCGTTCGACCGCCTCGGGCTCCGCGGACGGCGCCTGACCGCCCGCACGTTGATCGCTCAGCAGTAGGGCCATGGCCACCAGCAGTCCCGCTGCCGTCAGGCCCGCCGCCACCGGATACAGCCCGCGCGCGTCGCTGCCCGCGTCGATGACCCGGCCGCCGAGCCAGCCCGCGAACGCCGCCGCCACCTGGAAAGCCGACGCGTTCACCGCCACCGCCAGCACCGGAGCCGTCCGCGCGGACGTCACCACCCGCGTCTGCATCCCCGGGACGACCGCGAAGGCCAGCGCCCCCAGGACGAACACCAGCACCCCCGCCGACACCCGGTTCCCGCCCGCGAACCAGCCCGCGCCCAACACGACCGCCAGCACCGCGAGCAGCCCCGCCACCGACGGCATCAGCGCGCGGTCGGCCAGCCATCCGCCCCCGAAGTTCCCCAGTACCGCCCCCGCCCCGTACACCAGCAGCAGCACCGGAACCGCACCCGACGCGAACCCCGCCACGTCCGTCATCAACGGCGCGATGAAGCTGAACACCATCACCACGCCGACATTGCCCAGCACCGTCATCCCGATCGCCGCCAGGACGCCCCGGTCCGCGAACGCCCGCAGACCCGCCCCCGCCGACACCCCGTCCAGCGCCGCACCACCACCCGGGACGGCCCGGACCACCAGCGGCAGCGCCACCAGCACGAGAACCGCCACCGCCCCGAACGACGCACGCCACCCGACCGCGTGACCCACCAGCGTCCCCAGCGGCGTCCCGAGAACCATCCCGAGGTTCATCCCGACCGTCAGCCGCGCGACCGCCCGCGCCTGCCCGCCCTCCGGCGCCAGTCCCACCGCGGTCGTGATCGCCACCGCGAAGAACGTCGCGACCACCAGCCCCGCAGCGAACCGTCCGACCAGCAGCGACGCGTAGCCCGGCGCCACCGCCGACCACGCGTTCGCCACCACCGCCACCGCCACCAGACCCGCCACCAGCGCCCTTCGCGGCACCCGCGCCGTCAGGACGGTCACCACCGGCCCGCCGACGATCATCCCCACCGCGTACGCCGTCACCAGCAGCCCCGCCGCCGGCACCGACACTCCGAGGCTCCCCGCCACGTCCGGCAGGATCCCCGCCACCACGAACTCGCCCGTCGTCAACCCGAAGACGACGAGCATCAAGGACCAGAGCAGCATGCGGCGCCACGCTCCAATTAGTTATGGTTCGAATGATTCGAGTCATAACTATCACAGCTCGAAGCACCTGACTACACTCGTCCCATGCACCGGCCCGCCTCCGACACCCGCCTCGACAGCGACATCTGCAAGCTCGCCCACCGCCTCACCCAGCGCCTCGACGCCCACGCCCGCGCCGCCGCCGACGACCTCGACCTCACCCCCGCCCAGGTCATCGCCCTCCGCGAGCTCACCGAACCCATCACCGCCCGCGAACTCGCCCACCGCATGGTCTGCGAACCCCCCAACGCCACCTTCGTCATCGACCGCCTCGAAAAGCAGGGCCTCATCGAACGCCGCCCCCACCCCACCGACCGCCGCGCCAAGCAGATCGTCCTCACCGGAACCGGCCACCAGCGCCGCGCCGAGGTCCTAGACCGCCTCGCCGCCCACACCCCCCTGACCGCCCTCACCCCCGACCAGCAGGACACCCTCCGCACCCTCCTCCAAACCCTCGTCCCCTGACCCACCCCAAGCCGCACCCCGAGCGCTCCCAGTCCCGCACAACTCAGCCCACCCCTCAGCGCCCACTCCTCAGCCCGTGGCGCCCACCACCCGCACCCCGGACGACATCCCAGAGGCCGCCCAACCCGCCACGCCCGCCCAGGACGCGCGCGGCCCCGACGTCCCAGACCGATCAGCCCAGCATCCAGAGCCCGTCCGGCCTGGCAAAGGCCGCCCGCCCGGCACGCCCGGTCCGGACGCGCAACTCAGCAGCCGCGCGTCTCAGCGCGCGCAGTTCACCGGCCGCACCCGCGGAGCGCATGCCGGAGGACACCCAACTCGGCGCGCCCGCCCCGACGCGCGACCCGGCGCTCACCTCCCAGACCGATCAGCCCCAGCAGCCGCGGCCCCCGGCTGGCGTGCCGCAGCCCGCCCGCCCGGGGCGCACCCGTTCAGGGCGCCCGACGCAGAAGCCACGCGTCTCAGCGCGTCCAGTCGACCGGCCGTGTCCTCGAAGGGCGTGCCGGGGACACCCAACCTGGCGCGCCCGCCCAGGACGCGCGCCCCCGGGCCCGCCCGCCCCAGACCGATCAGCCCAGCGGCCGCAGCCCCCGGCCAGCGCGCCAAAGGGCTGTGCGCGCCGGAGCGCACGTTCAGGGCGCGCGACTCAGTAGCTACGTGTCTCAGTGTGTGCAGTCGACCGGCCGTGTCCCCGGAGGGCATGCCGGGGACACCCAACCTGGCGCGCCCGCCCAGGACGCGCGCCCCGGCACATCCCAGACTGATCAGCCCAGCGCCAGAGCCCCGTCCCGTAGGCCAAAGGCCGTCCGGCCAGCGCGCCCGGTCCGGACGCGCGACTCAGCAGCCGCGCGTCTCGGTGCGCGCGGTTCACCGGCCGGGCCCGCGGAGCGCATGCCGGAGGACGCCCGCCCCGACGCGCCCGCCCCGACGCGCGACCCGGCGCTCACCTCCCAGACCGGTCAGCCCCCAACAGCCGCAGCCCTTGGCCGGCGTGCCGCAGGCTGCCCACCCCGGCGCGCCCATTCAGGACGCGCGTCCCGACCAGGCCCCAGACCGATCAGCCCAGCAGCCGCAGCCCCCGGCCGACGTGCCAAAGGCTGCCCCCCGCCCGTTCAATGTGCGCGACTCAGTAGCCACGCGTCCCAGACCGCGCAGCCCACCGGCCGTGTCACCGGAGGGCATGCCGAAGGGCGCGCGCCCGGCGTGCCCACTTAGGGCACGCGTCTCAGCGCCCACGTCCCCGGACTCGTTGGTCCAGCGCTCGCAGTCCGGTCGGCATGCCCAGGCCGTTCGCCCGGCACGCGCGTTCAGGGCGCCCGACTCGACAGCTGCGCGTCTCAGTGCGTGCGGTCCACCGGCCGTGTCCCCGGAGGGCTGGTCAGCGAACACACGACTCGGCGTGCCCGCTCAGGACGCACGGCTCGGCGCCCCGTCCCCGGGCCTGTCGGTCCCAAAACCGCAGCCCCCGCTGGCATGCCAGAGGCCGCCAGCACGGCCCGCATGCTCAGGACGTGCGACTCAGCAGCCACTTCTCAGCGAGTGCGGTTCAGCGGACGCGTCCCCATGACATGCCAGAGGGCGTGCGGTCTGGCGCGCACGTTCAGGGCGTGCGAATTGGCGGCTACGTCTCTGCGCGTGCAGTCCAGCGGCCGCGTCGCCGAGGACGTGACCTCGGACAGCTCCGGACGGGGTGACCTTGGCGAGGTGGTCTGGGATGGCGTGACGTCAGTACTTGGGTCCCACGAAGTCGTCCAGCCGCGCCACCGCTTCCGCCTTCGCGACTGAGATGTTCCGCTCGTTGTTCTGCTTCCACTCGATGCCGAGGGCATCGAGCGCGTCCGTGTAGAGCTTGCGGATGTCGTCGGACGCATTGGTGAAGAAATAGCGCGGGTACTCGTAGTGCCGGTCTCCGTCCTTTCCTGGGCGCCGGACGCGGTTGAGGCTGCGGCAGCCATCCGAATGCACGAGCCCTCGCACGAATCCTTCAAGGTGCCCGTTGACGACGGCCTCCTGCCAGGTGGCGAGTTCGATGCTCCGGGTGTGCTTGGGCCCAGGCCCGTGCTGCGGGAAGAGACAGGGCCAGTGCTTCGACTGGCTGTGCACCTCGATCGCTCCCCGGCGCTCTCGGCGATGGACTTTCGACAACGGCATGGTCGTGCTCATGGCCGTCACCGCGGCTTCGACGAGGCCCGGCCAGGACGCCGTGCAGCTGATGGTAAGGCGGTAGCAGCCTTTCGTGGTGGCCACGATGTGGCCGTCGCCGAGGTAGAGGCCCAGGAGGTAGGCGTACGCGGGCTGGGGGAGCGGACGCTGGAAACAGCGCGGGCAGTCCTGCTTGATGCGTCCGTCATGGGCGCCGGCGGCCGCCGGATCAGGGGCCCGTCGCCTCGTCCCATAGCGCCATTTGCGGACGGCGCCCGCCGAAACACCGCAGAGTTCGGCAACGGCGCGGTCGGAGAACCCCTCCCGCTGCAGATCGAGTGCCTTGTCGATGATCTCCCGTTGATACATGGGACAAGTGTCACGCAGGGGTACGACAAAAATGCCGCCCGTAGTGGGCGGCGTTTTGTTCATGTCATTTCCCTATTTGTGCCCCGAGTGGGATTCGAACCCACACTTGATGTGGTTTGAGCACATTTCCTCTGCCATTGGGATATCGGGGCATATTTTGGACATCTGGCGCTATGTCCGGTTCGGTGTCCTAGGGAGAGGGGTCACGGGGACCAGGGTAGCGGACGCCGGTAGGCTCGTGCGCGTGACGGAGAGCGCTCGGCGAGTTGTGATCGCAGAAGATGAGGCCCTGATCCGGCTGGACCTCAAGGAGATGCTTCAGGAGGACGGCTACGAGGTCGTCGGCGAGGCGGGGGACGGTGAGGCCGCGGTGCGGCTCGCCGTCGAGCTGAAGCCCGACCTGGTGATTCTCGACGTCAAGATGCCGGTACTGGACGGGATCAGCGCGGCCGAGCGGATCTCGGCGGAGCGGGTCGCGCCCGTGGTGATGCTGACCGCGTTCTCGCAGGCCGAGCTGGTGCAGCGGGCGACCGAGGCCGGTGCGATGGCCTACCTGGTCAAGCCGTTCACCAAGACGGACCTGCGGCCCGCGATCGAGGTCGCGGTGAGCCGGTACACCGAGCTGCGCGCGCTGGAGGCCGAGGTCGCCGGGCTGGCGGACCGGCTGGAGACCCGCAAGGTGGTGGACCGCGCGAAGGGGCTCCTGCAGGCGGCCCACGGCTGGACGGAGCCGGAGGCGTTCCGCTGGATCCAGAAGACCTCCATGGACCGGCGCCTCACGATGCGCGCCGTGGCCGAGGCCGTCATCGCGGGCGCCGGTGGCGCCGCCGGCCCGGAGGACGAGCCCGCCGCCGACTGATCCGTCCCAGCCCGGCGGTCGGTTGATCCAACTCGGTCCACCGTCGGCCGATCCGGCCTGGCTCACTGTCGGCTGATCTGGCCCAGTCGGCCGGTCGGCTGATTCGCGTCAGCCTGCCGCGGCCTGACCTGCGCCGACCCGCTGCCGACCGATTCGCGCCCGCCCGCCATCGGCTGATTCGCGTCAGCCCATCGCCGGGCCTGGCCTGTGCCGTCCGTCCCAGTGGGTCGGCCTCGGGCTGACGTCGGGTGGTCTGTTCTCGTCCGCCGCGCGGCGAGGCCTGCGCTGCGCGTTGCCTGGTTCGTCCTGTCCTGCCGAATGATCCGTCCCGCTCCCGTGTGGGCTGTGCCGTGCTCGGGGATGCTGCGCTGTCGCGTGGCGTCCTGTTGGGGCCGCGTGGGGGCGGGGTGTGCTCAACGGCGCGTCGCGAGGTTAAGGGGGGTTGACCTGCGGGGGCGTGGGGTTGGCGGGGAACGGGCCGGACGGGCGGTCCGGGCGGGGTTTCGGCGGGGGTGCTACGGGTGTCGTTCGGTGACGCCGGTGCGTGGTCGGAGCGATCACGGAACGTGATTCGCGCTGTATATCGGGGCGTGCGGGGAGGGCACGGGGGAGTAACGAACGAGTAACCCTTCTGCCCGGGGGGCCTGTTTCGTCGGCTCTGCTCGGTGTACGACATACCTGGTCCCCGAGTGACCGATATCTCCTCCCAGGGTCTCGGACGCGTCGGGGCATGACTCGTACCCGATCCCTCCCCGGATCCGGATGGAAAGGTTGGGCACCTTGCGGCGCAACATGATGAGGGTCACCGGTGCTGTGGCGGTGAGCGCGGTGCTGGCGCTCGGTGCCGGCGCGTGCAGCAGCAGCAAGAAGTCGGGCGGTGGCGACGAGGTCACGATCGGGTTCATGGGTGACCTGACCGGTGAGAACTCGGGCCTGGTGATTCCGCCCAAGCAGGGCGCGCAGCTCGCGATCGAGCAGTACAACGCGACGAACCCGAAGGTCAAGATCAAGTTCAAGACCTACGACTCGCAGGGCAAGCCCGAGCAGGCGACCACGCTGGCGCAGGGCGCGATCAAGAACGACAAGATCGTGGGCCTGATCGGCCCGGCGTTCTCCGGCGAGTCGCAGTCGGTGAACCCGATCCTGAACGAGGCGAAGATCCCGTCGGTCACGCCGTCGGCGACGAACATCACGCTGGCGACCAAGGGCTGGAGCTTCTGGCACCGGGTGGTCGCGAACGACACCGTGCAGAGCGCGGGCGCGGGCACGTTCATCGCGGACACGCTGAAGGCCAAGAAGGTCTTCACGGTGGACGACAACCAGGACTACGGCAAGGGCCTGGCGAGCGGCATCAAGGCCGCGGTGACCGGCAAGGGCGCGCAGGTCCAGAGCGACTCGGTGGACGACAAGGCCACCGACTACTCGTCCACGGTGAACAAGATCAACCAGTTCAAGCCGGACGCGGTGTACTTCGGCGGCTACTACTCGGTCGCGGGCCGGCTGTTCAAGCAGCTGCGCGAGACCGGGTACAAGGGCAAGCTGATGTCCGGTGACGGTTCGGTGGCGGCCGGTCTGATCGAGGCCGAGGGCCAGCAGAACGCGCAGGGGACGTTCCTTTCCTGCGGCTGCCTGATCGACCCCGAGGGCAAGTCGAACGACACGGCGAAGAAGTTCGCGGCCGACTACAAGACCAAGTTCGGCGCGGACGTCGCGATCTACTCGACCGAGGGCTACGACGCCGCGACGGCGTTCATCAAGGCCATCTCGGCGGGCAAGACGACGGCCGAGGACATCAACTCCTTCCTGAAGACCGAGAGCTTCGCGGGCGTCGGCAAGGAGATCAAGTTCGACGACAAGGGCGAGCTGGCGGCGCACGACATCTTCATCTACGAGGTGGCGAGCAACAAGATCGGGCTGCTCGGCAAGGCCGGCGAGGCCAAGCCCACGAGCTGAGGCTTCCGCCTCTCCGGCTCCGGCCTCTCGTAGGAGGGGCGCCTTGACGGTGCGGGGGCGGGAGCGCCACAAGCGCTCCCGCCCCTTTTGACAAGGGCGACTCAGGTGCACTTCTCAGACTTCATTCATCAATTCTGGCCGTCGACGATCGACGGCCTGTCACTCGGCGCGGTGTACGCGCTGGTGGCGCTCGGGTACACGATGGTGTACGGCGTCCTGCGGCTGATCAACTTCGCGCACGCCGACATCTTCATGGTCGGGACGTTCGCGGCGATGTGGACGGTCAAGACCATGGGGGTGTCGAACCTGGGCGGGTTCGCCCTGGTGGGCGCGATCCTGCTGTCGGCGGTCGTGGCGGGCGCGGTGTCGGGCGGCGGGGCGGTGGTGCTGGAGCTGCTGGCGTACCGCCCGCTGCGGAAACGGGGGGCGTCGCGGCTCGCGGCGCTGATCTCCGCGATCGGCGCGTCCATCGTGATCGAGCAGCTGTTCGCGACGATCGTGGTGCCGCGGGTGTTCGATCTGCCGAAGGAGAAGGGCAAGATCGCGCAGGCGTACCACTTCGTGCACCGGACGGATCTGATCGACCTCGGTCCGATCAAGATCAGTAACGACCGTGTCATCATCTTCGTCGGGGCGATCCTGATCATGGTGGCGCTGGACCAGTTCGTGAACCGCACGAGGCTGGGCCGCGGGATCCGCGCGACCGCGCAGGACCCGGAGAGCGCCGTGCTGATGGGCGTGGACATCGACCGCGTGGTGACGGCGACGTTCCTGGTCGGCGGTGTGATGGCGGGCGCGGCGGCGGCGCTGTACTACGCGCGGTTCGAGGAGGCCTGGTACTTCGCGGGCTTCCTGCTCGGCATCAAGGCGTTCACGGCGGCGGTGCTCGGCGGTATCGGCAACATCCGCGGGGCCCTGGTGGGCGGTATAGCGCTGGGCGTCTTCGAGTCGTACGGTTCGAGCCTGTTCGGGTCGCAATGGAAGGACGTCGTGGCGTTCTCGGTGCTGATCCTCGTTCTGATGTTCCGTCCCACCGGCATCCTCGGTGAGTCCCTCCAGCAGGCGCGCGCATGAGCGGGGGCAACGGAACGGGACGCGCGGGCTTCTCGCTGGACCCGCTGCGGGACCGCTGGGCGGCCGCTCCGGGCTGGGCCCGCTGGGTGGTGTACCTGCTGCTGGTCGCCGGGGCCCTGCTGCTGCCGAGCCAGGCGATCGGGTCGTTCATGGCGCCGTCGGACACCGACTGGCCGACGATGCTGAGCGACGAGATCGGCATCTACGTGCTGCTGGCCATCGGCCTGAACGTCGTGGTCGGCATGGCGGGCCTGCTGGACCTGGGGTACGTGGCCTTCTACGCGGTGGGCGGCTACACGATCGCGATCTTCGCGACGAAGTACCACTGGAGCTTCTGGGAGACGCTGGTCCTGTCGATCCTGTTCGCCGCGCTGGCGGGCGTCCTGCTGGGCGCGCCGACGCTGCGGCTGCGGGGCGACTACCTGGCGATCGTGACGCTGGGCTTCGGTGAGATCGTCCGCAAGACCGCGCAGAACATGAACTACGTGAACGGCCCGCGCGGCGTGCAGGGCATCCCGCACCCGCCGTCGCTGACCGAGTGGACGATCCCGGGCCTGGAGGTGCAGCCGTTCAAGTACGGGCTGCTGGACTCGCGGCCCTACTACTACCTGCTGGTCTTCTTCATCGTGATCGCGATCATCTTCGTGAAGCGGCTGGAGCGGTCCCGGGTGGGGCGGGCGTGGGCGTCGATCCGCGAGGACGAGGACGCGGCGGAGCTGATGGGCGTCCCGACGTTCAAGTTCAAGCTCGCGGCGTTCGCGATCGGTGCCGCGATCGGCGGCTCCGGCGGCGTGGTGTTCGCGGCGAAGCAGACCTCGATCAACCCGGACAACTTCCAGTTCATGGTGTCGGCGCTGATCCTGGCGGCGGTCGTGCTGGGCGGTTCGGGGAACATCCCGGGCGTGGTGCTGGGCGCGTTCGTGCTGTCCTGGCTGCCGGAGCGGTTCCGGTTCCTGGCCGACTACCGGATGCTGATCTTCGGTCTCGCGCTGGTCGTGATGATGATCTTCCGTCCGGAGGGGCTGTGGCCGTCCCGGCAGCGGAAGGCGGAGTTCGCCGAGGGTGAGGGCGGCATGGGCTCGCTCGCCGGTCCCGGCGCGGCGGCCACGGAGGTGACCAAGTGAGCGACCAGGCGACGGCGGAGACGGTGACCGAGCGGAAGCCGGTGCTGGAGCTGCGCAAGGTCGTGATGCGCTTCGGCGGCGTCGTGGCGATCAACGACCTCGACCTGACCGTCCGCGAGGGCGAGATCTTCGCGCTGATCGGGCCGAACGGCGCGGGTAAGACCACGGTGTTCAACGTGACGACCGGGGTGTACCGGCCGACCGGGGGCCAGGTGGTCTTCGACGGGCGGCGCATCGACGGCCGCAAGCGGTACGCCGTGACCAAGCTCGGTGTCGCGCGGACGTTCCAGAACGTGCGGCTGTTCCACAACATGACGGCGCTGGAGAACGTGATGGTGGGCGCGGACGCGCACCACCGGACGGGTCTGGCCGGCGCCGCGCTGGGCCTGCCGTGGCACCGCCGCGAGGAGCGCGACGGCCGCGCGAAGGCCGCCGAGCTGCTGGAGTTCGTCGGGGTGGGGCACCGCCGCGGCGAGGCGGCGAAGAACCTGCCGTACGGCGACCAGCGGCGGCTGGAGATCGCGCGGGCGCTCGCCACCGACCCGAGGCTGCTGCTGCTGGACGAGCCCGCCGCGGGCATGAACCCGGCGGAGAAGGTCGACCTGCAGGGGCTGATCCGCAAGATCCGCGACTCGGGCGTGACCGTGCTGCTGATCGAGCACGACATGTCCCTGGTGATGGGGATCAGCGACCGGATCGCGGTGGTGGACTTCGGGCAGAAGATCGCCGAGGGCCTGCCGGCCGAGATCCAGAACGACCAGCGGGTCATCGAGGCGTACCTGGGGGCTCCGGCCGATGCTTCTTGAGATCAACGACATCCACGTCCACTACGGCAAGATCGCCGCGCTGAAGGGCATCTCCGCCGAGGTCGACGAGGGCGAGATCGTCACGCTGATCGGCGCCAACGGCGCCGGCAAGACGACCACGCTGAAGACGGTCTCGGGGCTGCGCCCGCTGAGCTCGGGGTCGATCCGGTTCGCCGGGCAGGACATCAGCAGGATGCCGGGGCACAAGCGGGTGCTGGCGGGCATCGGGCAGTCGCCGGAGGGCCGGGGCGTGTTCCCCGGCATGACGGTGGAGGAGAACCTGCTGATGGGCGCGTACGCCCGGCGCGGGGACGTCTCCAAGGAGCTGGCCGAGGTCTACGAGCTGTTCCCGCGGCTCGCCGAGCGCAAGACGCAGGCGGGCGGGACGATGTCCGGCGGCGAGCAGCAGATGCTCGCGATCGGCCGCGCGCTGATGGCGAACCCGAAGGTGCTGCTGCTGGACGAGCCGTCCATGGGCCTCGCGCCGAAGCTGGTGCAGCAGATCTTCTCGATCATCGTGGAGATCAACCGGCGCGGCACCACGGTGCTGCTGGTCGAGCAGAACGCCAGCCAGGCGCTGCAGATCGCGCACCGCGCGTACGTGCTGGAGACCGGCCGGATCGTGAAGTCGGCGCCGGCCGCGGAGCTGCTGGACGACCCGCAGGTGCGGGCGGCCTACCTCGGCGGCGGTGCGGACGCCCCGGTCGAGGCGTCCGACGAGGCCCCCTCGGTCGCGGCGCCCGACACCACGGTCGCGGACACCGCCGCTCCGGACACCGCCGCTCCCGTCACGGTCGAGGAGGACACCCCCGACTCCGACGCGTGACGCGGGTGGACGGGACGGACGGCCCGCCGCCGTCCCGCTGAGCCGGCACGGCCGCCGTCGCCCCTTCCCGGGGTGGCGGCGGCCGTTTCGCGTCCTGGGAGGGCCAGGTCAGGGGAGGGGGATGTCGGCGGGCGGCGGGTCGGTGACCATCCCGACGGAGGGAGAGCCGAACAGCCGGACGGACTTGATCTTCGCCCCCTTCGGGACGTCGAACCACAGGTCGAACTCGGCGCGCATGTTCGCTCCGACCGAGAGCCGCTCGGGCTGCCGCTTGACCATGGTGCCGTTGACGTCCGCGCCGAGCTGGCGCCCGTCGGCGAGGACGAGCCGCTGCGCCCAGGTGTCGAAGACCTGGATGTCGCGCCCGGTGTTCACGCACAGCAGCCGGAGCCGGGCGAACCGCCCGTGCGGGTCCATCTCGGCGTGCGTGCCCAGGATCGAGGTGATGCCGTCGGTGTAGGCCACGACGGTGAACTGCATGTCGCTGCTGCGGCCGGTGCGGCCCTTCTCCGCCCTCTCGCCCTCGCGGAGCTTCTCGGCGGGCAGCGTGTACCCGCGGTCCTTGTGCTCCGAGCAGCCCTGCAGGGAGCCCAGCAGGACGGCGGCGGACACGGCGGTCGTGAGCGGTCTCACCCGGCGCATGCCCTGAAGTTAGGCGGACCGCGGGCGGACGTGAAGATCCGGAAGGTTTCGCAACCGAATCGCAACCGGTGAAACCCGGACACAGGTGTCGCGACGCCCGCCCGCGCTCCCGCGCCCGTCCGCGCCCAGTGCCCGCGTCCGTCCGTGCCCGCGTCCGTCCGCGCCCGCGTCCAACGCCCGTCCGCGCACGTCCGGGGGCGGGAAAGTCGTTGGCCCGAGGCCACCTTTGGGGCCGCAACGCGTCCTTCCGGACGCGTGCGTTGTCTACTCGGTGGCCTCGGGCCTTCCGATCCACGTTACCGACACGGCCATGCCCGCCGCAAAGGAAGCGGCCGACAGGTTCGATCTTTCTTCGATCGGACGCCGGGGCCGACGCCGGGGGTGATCCAGAGGGCGCCGAGCGTGACGCGGAGGTGCCGGGGGTGACGCGGGGGAGCGGGGGTGGCGCGCGGGGTCAGGAGCCGGGGGCGTCGCGGAGCATGCAGGTCAGGCGGGCGGTGCAGACCCGGCGGTCCCGGTCGTCGCTGATCACGATGTCGTAGGTGGCGAGGGTGTTGCCGCCGTGCACGCGCGTCGCCACGCCCGTGACGTAGCCGGACGTCGCGGACCGGTGGTGGGTGGCGTTGATCTCGATGCCGACCGCGATCCGGCCCTCGCCGGCGTGCAGCGCCGACCCGACCGAGCCGAGCGACTCGGCCAGGACGCAGGACGCGCCGCCGTGCAGCAGCCCGTACGGCTGGGTGTTGCCCGCGACCGGCATCCGGCCCACCACGCGCTCCGGGGTGGCCTCCAGGTACTCGATCCCCATGGACGTGGCCAGATCGCCGGTAACGTCCAGGCCCGCGAAGTCCATGCCGAGCTTCTCGGCGAGGATCCGCTGCTCCTCCGTCACAGAGCCTCCCTCAAACTGTCGTACGCGCAGACTAGAGTCCTGGTGTGGCGACCCAAGCACCGACCCCTGACAAGCACGACCGGCTCCTGCTGCTCGACGGGCACTCCCTGGCCTACCGGGCGTTCTTCGCGTTGCCGGTGGAGAACTTCAACACCACCGACGGGCAGCCCACCAACGCGGTGTACGGCTTCACCTCGATGCTCATCAACGTGCTGCGCGACGAGCAGCCGACGCGCATCGCCGTGGCGTTCGACCGGTCGGAGCCGACGTTCCGGCACGAGCAGTACGTGGAGTACAAGGCCGGCCGGGCCAAGACACCCGACGAGTTCCGCTCCCAGGTCTCGCTGATCTTCGAGGTGCTGGACGCGCTGCGCATCCCGCGCATGTCGGTCGCCGGCTTCGAGGCCGACGACATCATCGCCACGCTGGCCACGCAGGCGTCCGCGCAGGGCATGGAGACCCTCGTCGTGACCGGCGACCGGGACGCCTTCCAGCTGGTCGACGAGCACGTCACCGTGCTGTACCCGATCCGCGGCGTGTCCGAGCTCGCCCGCATGGACCCGGCCGCCGTCGAGGCCAAGTACGGCGTCCCGCCGGAGCGGTACCGCGAGCTGGCGGCGCTGGTCGGCGAGTCCAGCGACAACCTTCCCGGCGTCCCCGGCGTCGGCCCGAAGACCGCCGCCAAGTGGCTGGTCAAGTACGGCGACCTCGACACCCTGGTCGCCAGGGTGGACGAGATCAAGGGCAAGGCCGGCGACAACCTGCGCGAGCACCTCGCCGGCGTGCTGCGCAACCAGCAGATCAACAAGCTCGACCGCGACGTGGCCCTCGACCGGGGCCCGGCCGACCTCGCCATGGGCCAGTGGGACCGCGAGGAGATCCACACCCTGTTCGACTCGCTCCAGTTCCGGGTGCTGCGCGAGCGGCTGTACGCGTCGCTGAGCGCCGCCGAGCCCGAGGCCGACGAGGGCTTCGAGGTCGAGCTGGACGCCCTGGAGCCCGGCGCGCTCGGGCACTGGCTTGAGGTCAACGCTCCCGTGGGGGAGCGGCTCGGCCTCGCTGTCACCGGTACGTGGGGGCGCGGCACCGGCGAGATCACCGCGCTGGCGATCGCGTCCACCAAGGGCCCGGCCGTGCACCTCGACCCGGCCGAGCTGATCGCCGACGACGAGCGCGCGCTCGCCGCGTGGCTCGCCGACCCGTCCCGGCCGAAGGCCGTGCACGACACCAAGGGCCCGATGCTGGCGCTCGCCGCGCGCGGCCTGGCCCTCGACGGCGTCACCACCGACACCGCCCTGGCCGCCTACCTGGCGCTGCCCGGGCAGCGCACCTTCGACCTCGCCGACCTCGTCCTGCGGTACCTGCACCGCGAGCTGACCAACGAGTCGCAGGACTCCGGCCAGCTCACCCTGGACGGCTCCGGCGAGGAGGAGGCCGCGCAGGAGCTGGCCGTCCGCGCGCGTGCGGTCGCCGAGCTGGCCGACGTGCTCGACGCCGACCTCGACAAGCGCGGCGCGACCCGGCTGCTGCGCGACGTCGAGCTGCCGCTGACCCGCGTCCTGGCCGACATGGAGCGCGCGGGCATCGCCGTCGACGCCGACCACCTGGCGTCGCTGTCGGCCTCGCTCGGCGGCCAGGTGAAGGAGATGGAGCAGCTCGCGCACGACGCGGTCGGGCACGAGTTCAACCTCGGCTCGCCCAAGCAGGTGCAGCAGGTGCTGTTCGAGGAGCTCGGCCTCCCGAAGACCAAGCGCACCAAGACCGGCTACACCACCGACTCCGAGGCGCTGACGACGCTGCTGGCGAAGGACGGGCACCCCGTCCTGGAGCACATCCTGCGCTGGCGCGAGGTCGCCAAGCTCAAGTCGATCGTCGACTCGCTGATCCCGATGGCCGACGACGCGGGCCGCATCCACACCACCTTCAACCAGATGGTCGCGGCCACCGGGCGGCTCTCGTCCACCGACCCGAACCTGCAGAACATCCCGATCCGTACCGCCGAGGGCCGGCAGATCCGCGAGGCGTTCGTCGTCGGCGACGGCTACGAGTCGCTGCTCACCGCCGACTACAGCCAGATCGAGCTGCGCATCATGGCCGACCTGTCCGGCGACGAGGCGCTGCTGGAGGCGTTCAACTCCGGCGCCGACTTCCACACCATCACCGCGTCCCGCGTGTTCGGGCTGCCGCCCGAGCAGATTGACTCCGAGCTGCGCGCGCGGATCAAGGCGATGAACTACGGCCTCGCCTACGGTCTGTCCGCCTACGGGCTGTCCGGCCAGCTGCGCATCCCGGTGGACGAGGCGCGCCACCTCATGGACGAGTACTTCGAGCAGTTCGGCGGCGTCCGCGACTACCTCACCGACATCGTCAAGCAGGCCCGCGACACCGGCTACACCGAGACCATCCTCGGCCGCCGCCGCTACCTGCCCGACCTCAACTCCGACAACCGGCAGCGCCGCGAGATGGCCGAGCGGATGGCGCTGAACGCGCCCATCCAGGGCTCGGCCGCCGACATCATCAAGGTCGCCTCGCTCAACGTCGACCGGGCGCTGCGCGAGGCGGGGATGCGCTCGCGCATGCTCCTCCAGGTCCACGACGAGCTGGTGATCGAGGTCGCGCCGGGCGAGCTCGACGCGCTCAAGACGCTCGTCGCCGAGCAGATGGCGGGTGCCTACGACCTCCGCGCGCCCCTGTCGGTCTCCATGGGCACCGGCCGCACCTGGCAGGACGCCGCCCACTGACCTTCCGAGGCCGCCGCGGCCCCGCCGTCCTCCGGGATGGCGGGGCCGTTTCTTTTGCGTTCCTTTGATGTTGCGTGCCCGGGGCTTGGGAGCGGCGCGGGCTTAAGGTAGATCACTCGGATAGGTCATGCTTGTCCGTGCCCGCGTAGGTTTCGACCCGACGGGAGGCCCGTGCCGCTCCTCCACAAGATCGCAGCTCTCGTGGTCGTCTGCTCCCTGGTGCTGGGGCTGGCGTTCCAGGACCACCGGCCGAGACACGCGCATCGCGCCGAGACGACCGGCGCGCACGGGAAGGCCCCCGCCGAGCGGCTGTCGGGACGTCCGTCCGCGACGCCCAGTACGGCGCCGAGCACGACGGCCCCGGCCGGGACACCGTCCGCCACGCCGTCCGGCGGCGCGACCGCGGCTGCGGCGCCCGCGGCCGTCCAGGCGAAGGCGAACGAGCTGGGCCAGATCCCGGTGTTCATGTACCACCGGATCATGAAGCACCCGGAGGCGTCGCTCGACCGCTCGACCAAGGAGCTGTACACCGAGCTGACCCGGCTGGCGACCACGGGCTACTACCCGATCACCGCCGCCGAGTTCGCGTCCGGACGGCTCGACGTGCCGCTCGGCAAGCACCCCGTCGTGCTGACCTTCGACGACAGCACCCCCGGCCAGTTCTCGCTGGACGCGCAGGGCAACCCCGCCCCCGACACCGCGGTCGCGATCATCCAGCAGGTCGCGCGCGAGCACCCCGGGTTCCGGCCGGTCGCGACGTTCTACTGCAACGACGACCTCTTCGCGCTGGGGCCGCGCGCCGCCGACGGCCTGCGCTGGCTGACACAGAACGGCTTCGAGGTCGCCAACCACACCGTCACCCACCCCGACCTGCGGACGCTCGGCAAGGCCGGCGTCCAGAAGGAGATCGGCGGCATGGAGGACAAGCTGCTCTCCCTGACCGGCCGGCACACGACCACGTTCGCCTACCCGTTCGGCTCGATCCCCCACAACCGGACCTGGGCGCAGCGCCTGGACGGCCGGTACTCCTTCCAAGCCGTGTTCCTCGCCGGCTGGAAGCCGTCGGAGTCGCCGTTCGACACGGTGTTCGACCGGTGGGCCGTCACCCGCATCCGCTCCGAGGGCAAGATCAAGGAGAACGACTGCCGGACGTTCTGCTCCACCGCCTGGCTGGACTGGCTCGACGCGCACCCGCAGGAGCGCTACACCTCCGACGGCGATCCGGGAACCGTCACCTTCCCCAAGACGTTCGAGAAGCGACTGGCCAAGCAGTTCCGCCCCTACGCACGCGAGTACTGACACCGGACGGACGCCCGCGAGACCCCGGGACGGCCGGGCCCGAGGCCACGGGACGGCCGGGCCCGAGGCCACGGGACGGCCGGGCCCGAGGCCACGGGACGGCCGGGCCCGAGGCCACGGGACGGCCGAGCCCGAGGCCACGGGACGGCCGGGCCCGGGACCGCGGGACGGACGGACGCGGGGTCACGGCGCAGACGAGAGCGGGGGCCGGGCACGGACGGGCGGTACGGCCCGGCGCGGACGGGCGCGGAGGCCGGGCGTGTCGTCCGAAAACCCGCGCCGCGGCCGGGACCGGACGGGATTTCCGGCCGGTGAGCAGGTGAAGGCCGCGCCCGCGATTGACCGGAGGGGCCTGGTCCCATATCCTGATCGCTGCGCTGTGGGCTTGCGCGGCTTCGGACGGAGCAGGCTCGCGCTCGGTCAGGTCGTCGACATCGGTTCGGTCAACGGCGCGGGTTCCCTCCGGGGAGCCCGGCGTCTCCTCCGGTCCTCGGCAGGGCGGAAACCGGCCCTCCGCGCAGCTTGAAGACACCTCTCAATGTCCGTATCCGGAGTCAGCCGACACATGACGAGCAGCACCGAGGCCACCTCGACCACCCCGCAGGTAGCGGTCAACGACATCGGGTCCGAGGAAGCCTTCCTCGCCGCGATCGATGAGACCATCAAGTACTTCAACGACGGCGACATCGTCGAAGGCACCGTTGTCAAGGTCGATCGAGACGAGGTCCTCCTCGACATCGGCTACAAGACCGAGGGTGTCATCCCGTCCCGTGAGCTCTCCATCAAGCACGACGTCGACCCCAACGAGGTCGTCGCCGTCGGAGACCACGTCGAGGCCCTCGTCCTCCAGAAGGAGGACAAGGAGGGTCGCCTGATCCTGTCCAAGAAGCGCGCCCAGTACGAGCGCGCCTGGGGCACGATCGAGAAGATCAAGGACGAGGACGGCATCGTCACCGGTACGGTCATCGAGGTCGTCAAGGGCGGCCTCATCCTCGACATCGGCCTGCGCGGCTTCCTGCCCGCGTCGCTGGTCGAGATGCGCCGCGTCCGCGACCTGCAGCCGTACGTCGGCCGCGAGCTCGAGGCCAAGATCATCGAGCTGGACAAGAACCGCAACAACGTGGTCCTGTCCCGCCGCGCCTGGCTGGAGCAGACCCAGTCCGAGGTCCGCCAGACCTTCCTCAACACGCTCCAGAAGGGCCAGGTCCGCAAGGGCGTGGTCTCCTCGATCGTCAACTTCGGCGCCTTCGTCGACCTCGGCGGCGTGGACGGCCTGGTGCACGTGTCCGAGCTCTCCTGGAAGCACATCGACCACCCCTCCGAGGTCGTCGAGGTCGGCCAGGAGGTCACGGTCGAGGTCCTGGACGTCGACATGGAGCGCGAGCGCGTCTCCCTGTCGCTCAAGGCGACCCAGGAAGACCCGTGGCAGCAGTTCGCCCGCACCCACCAGATCGGCCAGGTCGTGCCGGGCCGCGTCACCAAGCTGGTGCCGTTCGGCGCGTTCGTCCGGGTCGAGGAGGGCATCGAGGGCCTGGTCCACATCTCCGAGCTGGCCGAGCGCCACGTGGAGATCCCGGAGCAGGTCGTCCAGGTCGGCGACGAGATCTTCGTGAAGATCATCGACATCGACCTCGACCGGCGCCGCATCAGCCTCTCGCTGAAGCAGGCGAACGAGGGCGCCGCGGCCATGGAGGAAGAGGACTTCGACCCCACCCTCTATGGCATGCCCGCCGAGTACGACGAGCAGGGCAACTACAAGTACCCCGAGGGCTTCGACGCCGAGACCGGCGAGTGGCTGGAGGGCTACGACACCCAGCGCGAGACCTGGGAGCGCCAGTACGCCGAGGCCCGCGCCCGGTTCGACGCGCACCGCAAGCAGATCGAGGAGGCCCGCAAGGCCGAGGCCGAGGCGGAGGGCGCCCCGGCGCCGGCCGGCGAGACCTCCTACAGCGGCGGCGCCGAGACCGAGACCACCGGCGGTGCCCTGGCGACCGACGAGGCCCTCGCGGCCCTGCGCGAGAAGCTGTCCGGCGGCCAGTGACCCGCTGACCGCCCGGGGCCCCAGCGGCCCCCGGTGACCGCCTGAACCGCGGCCGGAACGTCCCCCACGGGACGCTCCGGCCGCGGCTTTTTCGTTGGTCGTTGGTCGGTGGCGGGTTGGGGTGGGGTGTCGGTTATGGTGCTTTGCTGCGGCGGTGCGGGTGTCGCGTCGCGAAGGGGCGGGGGTGTCTGGGACACTGGTCGTCTCCGGGAGGGGACGGCGGAGCCGCCCGCCCGGCCGCGCGGACCGCGCGCCCTCCCGCCCGCTGAACCCGAAAACGCCCGTCACGTCCGGCTCGTCCCCCGGGAGCATCTGTTCCATTGGCCAGCACAGACGCCTCGACCACTGCAGGCACCACCGAAGGACGCCGCGCCGGAGGCGCCGCGCGGGGGCCGTCCATGGTCCCGCAGGGCCCGGCCCGGCTCGCGCTGATCGGCGTCACCACCGCCGTCCTCGCGCAGACCCTCCGGTTCGCGCTGCCGCAGCTCAACCACTTCGCCGACGACGCGGGCGCGGGCGTGGCCGCGCCGGTCGTGCTGGCGGTCTTCCTCGCCGGGTTCCTCGCGCCGCTGGTGCGGCGGGTCGCCGGGCCGAGCGGGCTGCTCGCGGCCGGGGTGGGCGCGCTGCTGCTCGTCCGGCTGCTCGCGCAGGCGATCACCCCGCAGACGTGGCTCGCGCTGGTCGGCGTCGCGGTCGGGACGCTCGCCGTGACCGCCCTGTACGAGGGCGCGCGCGGGCTGTCCGGCGTCGGGTTCGCCACCGCCGCCGTCGCGGGCCTGTCGGTCGACACCGCCGTCCGGGTCGCGTTCGCGACGTGGGACCCGGTGTGGCGGTCCGGGATCGGTCCGTGGCTGGTGTGCCTGGTGTTCGTCGCGCTCGGCGCGCTCGCGCTGTACCGCGAGCTGGCGTCCGGTGCGGTCGAGGCACCGGGCGTGTCCTGGCGGGACGCGCTGGGCGCGGCGGCGTTCGGGCCGTTCATGGCGCTGCAGGTGCTGGTGCTGTCCAGCCCCGCGTTCGTCGCGTCGTCCGGCTGGCGGTCGCTGACCACCGCGCACGTGATCGTCGTCGTCGGGCAGGGCCTGGCGCTGGCGTTCCTGGCGTCCGGGCTGGCCGTGCGCGCGGTGCCGGGCGGTGTCGCGGTGCTCGGCGGGACGGTCCTGGGCGTCGGCGCGGGCGCGATCGCCGGGACCTACGCGGTCGCCGGCATCGAGGTCGTGCCCGTCGTGATCGTCGGGCAGGTGCTCGCCGCGTGGCTGCTGGCCGTCGCGTCCCGGGCCCCGCTGCGCCGCGCCGGACGCGGCGGCGCGGTCTGGCGGATCGACGTCGGCGCCGCGCTCGGCGGCCTGCTGGTCGGCGTCATCCTGATCTCCTACCAGGTCAGCGCGCTGGAGCCGCTGCCGTTCCCGAACAACGCGCTGCCCGGCCTGGCCGGGATCCTGCTCGGCGCGCTCGCCGCGATCACCGCCGCGCGCGGCGGCCCGCTGCCCGCGCGCGCCCCGCAGCGCGCCCTGACCGCCGGCGCCGCGGCGCTGGTCCTGCTGCTCGGCACCCTGGTGTTCAGCCTGGCCGCGCCGTCCCGCGATGCGAAGGCCGCGCCCGCCGGGGGGCAGGTGCGGGTGGTCAGCTACAACATCCACGACGCGGTCGACCGGCACGGACGGCTCGACCCCGAGGCCGTCGCGCGGACGCTGGAGGCCCGCCGCGCCGACGTGATCCTGCTCCAGGAGGCGGGCCGCGGCTCGCTGCTGTCCGGCACCACCGACGTGGGCGTGTGGCTGTCCCGGCGGCTCGGCATGAAGCTGCTGTGGGGCCCGGCCGCGGACGGCCAGTTCGGCAACGCGATCCTGACCTCGCTGCCGGTGGAGCGGTCCGGCATCGGCCGGATGCCGCGCGGCGACTGGTCGCAGATCCGCGGGTACGTGTGGGCGAAGCTGAAGGTCGGCCCGTCCAGCCTGGACGTGTGGTCCACGCACCTGGAGAACGGCGGCGACCAGGGCTCCGAGCGGCTCCGCGAGGTCTCGGCGCTGCTGCGCGCCTGGGGCGGCGGGCCGCGCACGATCGTCGGCGGCGACTTCAACGCCGGTCCCGGCTCCGAGGAGGTCGAGCGGATGACCGACGGCACCGGCCTGCGCAGCGCCGCGGTCGGCGGGGACGCCTCGCCGACCACCTCCGGCGGCGACCGGCTCGACTGGATCTTCGGCACCGACGACCTCACCTTCTCCGGCTACCAGGTCGCCCCGGCCGGGTCCGGCCACTATCCGGTCGCGGTCACCGTCCGCGTCGGCGGCTGACCAGGACGGACACGGAGCGTCCCGTCCCGGCCGGTCCGCACTCCGGGACGGGGGCGCCGCGCGCCGTTAGGGTGCCCTCATGAGCACTGTGGAGGCCCGGATCGGCCGGGCCGCGCCCGAGGACGCGGGGGAGATCTTCACCGTCCAGCGCGCCGCCTACGTCGCCGAGGCGCAGCTGTACGGCGACCCGTTCATCCCGCCGCTGGTGGAGTCGCTGGAGCAGGTGCACAAGGCGCTGACCGGCGGGGTGGTGGTGCTCAAGGCCGTCCTGGACGGCCGGATCGTCGGGTTCGTCCGCGCCCAGTTCAGCGACCACACCTGCCTGGTCGGACGCCTCGCCGTCGCCCCCGACCAGCAGGACACCGCCGTCGGCCGGCTCCTGCTGGACGCCCTGGAGGCCGAGGTCTCCGGCCGCGCGACCGCCTGCGTCCTGTTCACCGGGCATCTGAGCGAGGCCAGCCTCCGCCTCTACCGCAGCCTGGGCTACAGCGAGACCCACCGCGAACGCGTCGCCGCCCACCTCACCTTCGTCCACATGCGCAAGGCCCTGCAACCGGCCGACCACCCGGCCCCCGACCCCGCCTGACACCCCGCAACAGGACGGCTCCGACAGGCCCGGCGCATTGGGCTGGGCCCGGAGCCGGGCCGGCTGGCCCGGCCGGGCCCGAGGGCGGCCTGATCCGGCTCGGTGGGCTGAGGCAGGGCGGAGGGCGGGCTGATGGGCTCGGCGCGCTGGGCCGGGGGTGGGCTGATGGGCTCGGTGGGCTGAGGCGGGCCCGGGGTGGCCGGAAGGCGCGGTGGGCCGGGGCGGGGCCGGGGGCGGGCCGGTAGGCTCGGCGGGTGCTGAAAGTGGGACTCACCGGCGGGATCGGTGCGGGTAAGAGCGAGGTGTCGCGGCGGCTCGCCGCGCGTGGCGCCGTGGTCATCGACGCGGACCGGATCGCGCGGGAGGTCGTCGAGCCCGGCACGCCCGGGCTGGCCGCCGTCGTCGCCGAGTTCGGCGACGGGGTGCTGCTCCCGGACGGCGCCATGGACCGCGAGAAGGTCGGCCAGATCGTGTTCGCCGACCCGGAGCGGCTCGCGGCGCTGAACGCGATCGTCCACCCGCTGGTGGGGGAGCGGATGCAGGAGCTTATGGACGCCGCGCCCGAGGACGCGATCGTCGTCTACGACGTCCCGCTGCTCACCGAGAACAAGCTCGCGGACATGTACGACGTCGTGATCGTTGTGGACGCGCCGGTGGAGCTGCAGCTCGACCGCCTCACCACCCGGCGCGGCATGACCGAGGAGGCCGCCCGCGCCCGGATCGCGGCGCAGGCGTCCCGCGAGGAGCGCCGCGCCATCGCCCACCACGTGATCGACAACTCCGGCTCCCTCGGCGACCTGGACGCCCAGGTCGCCGAGATCTGGTCCGACCTCACCCGCCGGGCCCCCGCCGCCTGACCCCCGAGCCGCCGGGCTGCGGCGGCGGACCGAAACCCCCTGCGAGGACGCGATGCGGGTCACCTGGACCACCGATCAAGGCAGTCCCGAGCGGCGCAACGAGGATTTCGTGGCGGCCGCTCCCGGCGCGGTGGTCGTGCTGGACGGCTGCGGGCTGCCGCTCGGCACCGAGCTGGGCTGCGTGCACGGTACGGCCTGGTATGCCCGTTCGCTCGGCACGCGGCTTCTCGCCCGGATCTTGGACGGCCTGGGCGACACCCCGCCGGCGGGCCCGCCCGTCGGGCCGCCCGAAGGCAGGCACCGGCCCGGGAACCGGCCGCTGGTGGCGAGGCTGGCCGGGGCGATCTCCGACGTCGCGGCGTCCCACCAGGCGACCTGCGACCTGGCGCATCCGAACTCGCCCGCCGCGACCGTCCTGGCGGCGCGGGTGCGCGGCGACCTGCTCGACTACCTGGTGCTGGCCGACTCCACCCTGCTCCTGGACGGCCCGGACGGCATACAGGAGATCACCGGCGGCGTGGCCTACGCGTCCGCCGATCCGCGCATCGCCGAGTACGCGATCACCGGGACCGTCCCGCTCGCCGACCTCCGGAGCGTCCTGCTCCTCACCGACGGCGCGACCCGGCTGGCCGACATGTTCGGCGAAACCGACTGGACGGGGCTCGCGCGCATCGTCCAGAAGGACGGTCCGGAAGCGCTCGTCGCGCGCACGCGCGAGGTCGAGGCCACCGATCCGCACGCCGTCCGCTGGCCGAGGACGAAGCCGTCCGACGACGCGACGGTCGCGCTCCTGGGGTTCGTGGGTGATTTGTAACGCCCGGGCGGGGAGATCGAACAGACCAGCGGATCTTCCCGGCCGCTGGCTATAGGCTCGGCCCCATGGACCTGCGGGGGTGGTGGACGGAGTCGTGGCCGACGCGGCGGTCCCGCCTCCTGGACGTCTCGCTGGCGGTCGGGGCCGCCGTCGGCGACTTCGCGATCATGTGGGCCGGGACCTCGTCGAAGTTCTGGCTGCCGAACTACGTCGTGGCCTCGCTCTGCTCGGTGATCGGGCTGGCCCTGGTCTTCCGCCGCCGCTACCCCGTCCACCTGGCCCTGTTCGCCCTGATCATCGGCACCGCGGCGGGCGGCGGCCCGATCAGCGGGCTGATCGCGCTGTACTCGCTGGGCGCCTACGCCGCGTCCCGCTGGACGGCCGTCGCGATCGCCGCGACCAGCTACGTGCTGTTCCTGGTCGTCCCGTCGCCGAACGGGGACAGCGGCTCGTTCGCCGCGAGCGCCACGTTCGGGCTGCTGTTCACCTCGTTCCCGGTGATCCTCGGCATGTACATGGGCGCGCGGAAGCAACTGCTCGCGTCCCTCCAGGAGCGCGCGTCCCGGCTGGAGCGCGAGCAGCACCTGCTCGCCGAGCGCGCCCGCTCCGAGGAGCGCACCCGGATCGCCCGCGAGATGCACGACGTGGTCGCCAACCGGGTCAGCGTCATGGTCGTCCACGCCGGGGCTTTGAAGGCCGTCGCCGCCCGCGACCCCGACCGGGCCGTGCAGACCGCGACCGTGATCGGCGACATGGGCCGGCAGGCGCTGGAGGAGCTGCGGCAGGTGATCGGCGTGCTGCGGCAGGGCGAGGACGAGCTGGCCACCGCGCCCACCCTGGACGACGTCCGCAGCCTGGTCGGCCAGTCCGGCGCGGCCGGGCTGCTGGTGGACCTGGTCGTCCTCGGCGAGGAGCGGCCGATGCCGTCGGCGATCTCCCGGACGGTGTACCGGATCGTCCAGGAGGCCCTGACCAACGTGCACAAGCACGCGGGTGGCGCCGCCACGCGGGTGGACGTGCGCCTCCCGCCGGACGCCGTGGAGGTCACCGTCGTCAACCGGCCCGCCCCCGAGGGCGCGGCCGAGCACGGCCTGCCGAGCGGCGGGAACGGCCTGGTCGGGCTGCGCGAGCGGGTCGTCGCGCTCGGCGGCCACTTCGAGGCCGGGCCCAGCCGGGACGGCGGTTTCGCCGTCCGCGCCCGCCTCCCCGTCCCGACTTCGTGAGCCTGGCGCCGATTCTGCCCCTCTGACCTGGGGAAATAAGGCGGCGTCGGAGTTTGTCGTAGGCGGTACGTAGAGTGGGTCGACCGGGACGGAACCACGCCCGGTCCTCGGAAGATCACTTGGGAGAGGCCAGATGCGACCGGTCACCGACCTGCAGCGCAGGGTAGCGCCGTTCGAGGTCGTCAGCGACATGACGCCGTCCGGCGACCAGCCGCAGGCCATCGCCCAGCTGACCGAGCGGGTCTCGCGCGGCGACAAGGACACGGTGCTGCTCGGCGCCACCGGCACCGGCAAGACCGCCACGGTCGCCTGGCTGGTGGAGAAGCTCCAGCGCCCCGTCCTGGTCATGCAGCCGAACAAGACGCTCGCCGCCCAGTTCGCCAACGAGCTGCGCGAGATGATGCCGAACAACGCGGTCGAGTACTTCGTCTCGTACTACGACTACTACCAGCCCGAGGCGTACATCCCGCAGACCGACACCTACATCGAGAAGGACTCGTCGATCAACGACGAGGTCGACCGGCTGCGGCACTCGGCGACCAACTCCCTGCTCACCCGCCGCGACACCGTGGTCGTCGCGTCCGTGTCCTGCATCTACGGCCTCGGCACCCCGCAGGAGTACGTCGACCGCATGGCGCGGCTGAAGGTCGGCCAGCAGATCGAGCGGGACGACCTGCTCCGCCGCCTGGTCGAGATGCAGTACAGCCGCAACGACCTGGCGTTCACCCGCGGCACCTTCCGCGTCCGCGGCGACACGATCGAGATCATCCCGCAGTACGAGGAGCTCGCCGTCCGGATCGAGATGTTCGGCGACGAGATCGAGAAGCTCGCCACGCTGCACCCGCTCACCGGCGAGGTCCTCACCGAGGACGACGAGGTCTACGTCTTCCCCGCCTCGCACTACGTCGCCGGCCCCGAGCGCATGGAGCGCGCGATCGGCGCGATCGAGGCCGAGCTGGAGGGCACCCTCGCCGACATGGAGCGGCAGGGCAAGCTGCTGGAGGCGCAGCGGCTGCGCATGCGCACCACCTACGACATCGAGATGATGCGCCAGGTCGGCACCTGCTCCGGCATCGAGAACTACTCGCGGCACATCGACGGCCGCGAGGCCGGCACCGCCCCCAACACGCTGCTCGACTTCTTCCCCGAGGACTTCCTGCTGGTCATCGACGAGTCGCACCAGACCGTCCCGCAGATCGGCGCGATGTACGAGGGCGACGCGTCCCGCAAGCGGATGCTGGTCGAGCACGGCTTCCGCCTGCCGTCCGCGATGGACAACCGCCCGCTGAAGTGGGAGGAGTTCCTGGAGCGCATCGGCCAGACCGTCTACCTGTCGGCGACTCCCGGCTCGTACGAGCTGGGCCGCGCCAAGGGCGACGTGGTCGAGCAGGTCATCCGCCCGACCGGGCTGGTCGACCCCGAGGTGATCGTCAAGCCGACCAAGGGCCAGATCGACGACCTGGTGCACGAGATCCGGCTGCGCACCGAGAAGGACGAGCGGGTCCTGGTCACCACCCTCACCAAGAAGATGGCCGAGGACCTCACCGACTACCTGCTCGAACTCGGCGTCCAGGTCCGGTACCTGCACAGCGAGGTCGACACGCTGCGCCGCATCGAGCTGCTGCGCGAGCTGCGCGCCGGCGAGTTCGACGTCCTGGTCGGCATCAACCTGCTCCGCGAGGGCCTCGACCTGCCCGAGGTGTCCCTGGTCGCGATCCTGGACGCGGACAAGGAGGGCTTCCTGCGCTCCGAGACGTCCTTGATCCAGACCATCGGCCGCGCCGCCCGCAACGTGTCCGGCCAGGTGCACATGTACGCCGACACGGTCACGCCGTCCATGCAGCGGGCCATCGAGGAGACCAACCGGCGCCGCGCCAAGCAGGAGGCCTACAACGCCGAGCACGGCATCGAGCCGACCGCCCTGCGCAAGAAGATCGCTGACATCCTCGACTCCCTCGCCCGCGAGGACGCCGACACCGAGACCCTGATCGGCGGCGCGGGCCGCCAGCAGTCCCGCGGCAAGGCCCCCGTCCCGGGCCTGGCCTCCCGCCGCGAGGCCGGCCGGCACGCCGCCGACCTGGTCGGCGAGCGCCCCCGCGCCGAGCTGGAGTCCCTCATCGAGCAGATGACCACCCAGATGCACCAGGCCGCCACCGACCTCCAGTTCGAGCTCGCCGCCCGCCTCCGCGACGAGATCAAGGAGCTCAAGCGCGAACTCCGCGAGATGAAGGAGGCCGGCGTCAACTGACCCGCCCCTGGAACGCCGTCCGACCTGGGCGGACGCGGCGTGATCCACCCGGCCGGTAGCTTGTGGGTATGTCGTTCGCGCCGCCGCCTGCCGATATGTCGTTCGTCGCCGCGTACCCGCCGGAGGAGCGCGTGCTCGGGTGCCTGCTGGGCGGCGCGATCGGGACGGCGCTGGGCATGCCCGTCGAGGGCCTGTCGCTCGCGGAGATCCGGCAGCGGTACGGCGCGACCGGCCTGACCGACTACGTGGACGGGCGGGCCCCCGCCGGATCGATCTCCGGCGACGCGCAGCTGATGCTGCTCACCGCGCAGGCGCTGGTGCAGTCGTCCGTGCGGGCGCGGTCCCGGGGCATCGGCGGCGCGACGGGCGGACTGCTCCAGATGGCGTACCTGTCCTGGTTGCAGGGCCAGGGCGAGACCATCCCCGATCAGGGTTGGCTCAGCGGCGGATGGCTGACCTCCGAGCCCGCGATCACCGCCCGCCGCAGCCCCGGACGGACCCTCGTCGCGGCGCTCCGCAAGGCCGCCGAGAGGCGCAAGCCCGGCTGGCCGCTCGGCACGGTGGACGAGCCGATCAACGACTCCAAGGGCTGCGGCGGCGTCACCCGGACCGCGCCCTGCGGCTTCGGCACGCCCACGGCCCGCGCCGCGTTCCTAGTGGGACGGGACGCCGCGGCGCTCACCCACGGCCATCCCAGCGGCCACCTCCCCGGCGGCGTCCTCGCGGCGACCGTCTGGGGCCTCGTGCGCGGGCAGGCCCTCCCGGACGCGCTGGCCGTCGCGCGCGGCGAGCTGGCCGTCCAGCCCGGCCACGAGGAGACCACCCGGGCCCTGGACGCCGCCATGGCGCTGGTCGCCGAGGGCGAGCCGACACCGGAGAAAGTCGAATCCCTAGGCGCGGGCTGGACCGGCGAAGAAGCCCTCGCAATCGGCGTCTACGCGGCCTTCGCCGCAGAACGCTGGACCCAACCGAACGGCCCAGGCGGCCTGGGCCTCCTGGTCGCGGTCAACCACTCCGGCGACAGCGACTCCACGGCGATGATCTGCGGAAACCTCCTCGGCGCCGGCCACGGCCCCGAAGCCTTCCCCCGCCCCTGGCGCGACCGTCTGGAGGCCGCGGACGCCGTCCGCCGCCTCGCCGCCGACTGCGCCCTGGAGTTCGGCCCCGCCCCACCCGCCGACGCCGGCACCGGCGGCGCCCCACCCCTCCCGTGGACATCCCGCTACCCCGAGGGCTGACCCGCGCGCACCAGAGCGCCTGGAGTGGAGGCGCTGACGGAGCGGGCTTACGATCGGTCGGTGAGCACTGATCCGTACGAGATCCGTCCGGCCTCGCCGGCCGACCTGGACCTGCTGCCGCCGATCGAGAACTCCGCGGACCGGATGTTCGGCGCCGTCGGGATCGAGTTCCCGCCGGGCCCGACCGTGGTGGAGCAGATGATCGGCCGGGACGCGGAGATCCTGGTGGCAGGGGACCCGCCGGCCGGCTACGCGGTGCTCTCCCCGCTGGACGGCGCGACCCACCTGGACCAGATCTCGGTGCACGCCGACCTCACCGGCCAGGGCATCGGCACCCGCATCCTCCAGGCCGTCCTGGCCCACGCCGCGGCCGCCGGCTCCCCCGGCGTCAGCCTCCTCACCTTCCGCGACGTCCCCTGGAACGCCCCCTGGTACGCCCGCCACGGCTTCACCGAACTCCCCGACCACCACTGGACCCCCGGCCTCCGCAACCACTGGAACGCCGAAATAACCGCCGGCCTCCACACCCTGGGCCCCCGCCTAATCATGTGGCACCCAACCACCTAACCCCACCCTCCAAACCACCCCACAACAGCCGCCAACAACCCAGCCCGCACCGAGCACGCAACACACACCGACCACACGGCCTGCACCAGAGCGCGGCACGAACGAGAGCGCGGGACGCGCCGAGCACGCGGCACATGCCGAAGGCGCAGCACGCGCTGAGGACGCGACGCGCACCGAGGACGCGGCACATGCGAGAGCGCGGGATACGAGAGCGCGGGATACGAGAGCGCGGGACGGCCGAGCATGCGGCACATGCCGAGGACGTGGCATGCGCTGAGGATGTGACGGGCGCCGAGCATGCGGCATCCGCCGAGGGCGCGAGACGTGCCGAGGACGTGGCACGCCGGGGACCCACGAGACGCGCGGAGGACGTGGTGCGGGCGGGATGCGCGGGTGGCGCGGGTTCGGCGTGGGCGTGAGCGCGAGTTGGGGTGCGGCGCGACGCCAGTGGGAGAGCGTCGCAAGGCACGGTGGGCATGCGGCGCGGCCTGGCGGAGAGTGGCGGGTGAGCGCGCGGGGCGGGGTGTGGGGGGCTTGGCGGGAGGGGGATTGTGGCGCTGGGGGAGGGGTTGGCTTGCGGGCGGTGGGGTGGGAGGGTCGTACTGAGAACGTTCCATTTCGGACGTGAGGTGAGGCCGTGCTGGCGTCGACCGGGTGGGCGGAGCGGGTTGCGGGGCTGACGGCGGTGCGGGTGCGGTCGCCCGAGGCGGTGGCCGAGCGGGCGGCGGCGCGGGTGCGCAGGACGCGGCCGGTGGGGGAGTCGGGGCGGCTCATGATCGTGGCCGCGGACCATCCGGGACGCGGCGTCCTCGGAGTCCGCGCGGACCCGCACGCGATGGCCGACCGGTCGGACTACCTGGAGCGGGTATGCACGGCGCTGTCGCGGCCCGGTGTGGACGGCGTGCTCGGCACCCCCGACATCATCGACGACCTGCTCCTCCTCGGCGTCCTGGACGGGTTGGTCGTGCTCGGCTCGATGAACCGGGGCGGGCTCGCGGGCGCGGCGTTCGAGACCGACGACCGGTTCACCGGCTACGACGCGGCGGCGGTCGCGGAGGCCCGGTTGGACGGCGGCAAGATGCTGCTCCGCATCGACGAGGCCGATCCCGCGACCGCGCCGATGCTGGAAGCGTGCGCCCGGGCCGTGTCGGACCTGGCCGGGCGGGGGCTGATGGCGGTCGTCGAACCGTTCATGGCCCGGAGCGAGGGCGGCGGCCTGCGCAACGTCCTCACGCCGGACGCGATGGTCCGCGCGGTCTCGGTGGCGTCCGCGCTGGGCACGACCTCGGCTCGGACGTGGCTGAAGGTCCCGGTCGTCCCGGAGATGGATCGCGTGATGGCGGCGACGACGCTGCCTGCGCTGATCCTCGGCGGCGAGGTCTCCGGCGATCTCCAGGACGTCCTGGCGGGCTGGCGTCGCGCCCTGCAGCCTCCGAACGTCCGCGGACTGATCGTCGGACGCTCGCTGCTCTACCCGCCGGGCGGCGACGTCCGCGCCGCTGTGGACGCAGCCGTTGAAGTCGTCGATACAACCGTCCGTCCGTTGTGACTTGATCCGGTCGTGAGAGCGCGTTTGTGTGGTGATATCACGACGCTTTGGTGAGAGCTTGGCGCGTTGGTTAGAGGTTATAACTTGTGTGTGGGGTCGAAGCGGTCGCTTGAGGTTGGGGCTGGTGTTTAGGAGGCGCTGTGGCGTACTTGCCTGGTGGGAGTCGGACGGACGGGCCCTACGTTCTGGAGGTCACGCCGGAGAAGGCCGGGTGGGCGTTCAGCGCGCTCCGGGTGCTGGAACTGGAGCCGGGGCAGGCGCACGCGCTGGAAACAGGGGAGTTCGAGACGCTTGTGCTGCCGCTGGAGGGCGGTTGCACGGTCGAGTGTGACGGCGATGAGTTCGTGGTCGAGGGGCGGACGAGCGTGTTCGGACGCGTCACCGACTTCGTCTACCTGCCGCGCTCGGCGCGAGCGACGATCACCAGCGAGCAGGGTGGACGGTTCGCATTGCCCGCCGCCCGGTGCGAGCGTCGGCTGACCGCCCGGTACGTCCCGGCCGAGGACGTTCCGGTCGAGTTGCGCGGTGCCGGGCAGGCCAGTCGGCAGGTCAACAACTTCTGCACGCCCGAGGCGTTTCCGCACGCAGACAAGCTGATCGCCTGCGAGGTGCTCACGCCTGGCGGTAACTGGTCGTCCTTCCCGCCGCACAAACACGACGAGGAAACGCCGACCGAGAGCGTCCTCGAAGAGATCTATTACTTCGAGGTCGCGGGCGAGCACGGCATGGCCTACCAGCGCGTTTACGGCAGTACCGAGGTGCTGGCGGAGGTCCGGAGCGGGGACGCGGTGCTGATCCCGGACGGCTGGCACGGACCGTCCATGGCGGTGCCCGGATACGACCTGTACTACCTGAACGTGATGGCCGGCCCGTCCGCTGAGCGGGCCTGGCGGATCTGCGACGATCCCGCGCACGCCTGGGTGCGCGGCACGTGGGAGGGACAGCCGGTCGACCCCCGACTACCCCTGACCAGCGCGGCCCCAGAGACGCGGAGCGCGAAGGCGAAGGGCCCGGAGGGTAACGGCGCGGAGGTTAACCGTGTGGAAGGGCGGGGCGCGGACGCGAGCGGTCCGGAGGTGAACGGTCCGGGCGCGAACGGCCCAGGGGTGAACCGCGCGATGGTGAAGGATGCGGAGGCGAAGGGCCCGGAGCCGAAGGGTGCGGAGGCGCAGGGTGGCTCAGGGGCGAACAGCACGGAGCCGAAGGGTGCGGCAGTTAAGGGTGCGGGGGCGCGGGGCGTGGAGGTGGACGGTGGGGATGGAGGGGCGGGGGCGTGAGTTCGCGGTTGACTGTGGGGCAGGCGGTTGTGCGGTTTCTGGGGGCGCAGTGGTCTGCTCGGGACGGTGAGGAGCGGCCGTTCTTCGCGGGCTGTTTCGGCATCTTCGGGCACGGCAACGTCGCGGGCCTCGGGCAGGCGCTGCTCCAGTACGCGGACGAGCTGCCGTACCACATGGCCCGCAACGAGCAGGCGATGGTGCACATCGCAGCGGGATACGCGCGGGCGAGCGACCGGCTGGCGACGTTCGCCTGCACGACGTCCATCGGCCCGGGCGCGACGAACCTGGTGACGGGAGCGGCGCTGGCGACGGTGAACCGGCTGCCCGTCCTGCTGCTGCCCGGCGACGTGTTCGCGACGCGTCCCGCCAACCCCGTCCTCCAGGAGTTGGAGGATCCGCGCTCCTACGACGTTTCGGTGAATGACGCCCTGCGGCCGGTCTCGCGCTACTGGGACCGCATCAACCGGCCCGAGCAGCTCGTCCCGGCGCTGCTGGCCGCGATGCGTGTGCTCACCGACCCGGCGGATACCGGCGCCGTGACGCTGGCCCTGCCGCAGGACGTCCAGGCCGAGGCGTTCGACTGGCCCGAGGAGCTGTTCGAACGGCGGGTCTGGCGCGTTCCAAGGGCGGTGCCGGAACCGTCCGCACTGGAAGAAGCCGCCGACTTGCTGCGCGGTGCCGAACGTCCGCTGATCGTCGCGGGCGGTGGCGTGATCTATTCGCGCGCCACGGAGGCCCTGAGTGAACTGGCCGGACGGACGGGCGTCCCGGTCGCCGAGACGCAGGCGGGAAAGGGAGCGCTGCACTGGGAGCATCCGCAGGCCGTCGGGGCGATCGGCGCGACCGGGACGTCCGCCGCCAACGCGCTCGCCCGCCGAGCGGACGTCGTGCTCGGCGTCGGGACCCGCTACAGCGACTTCACCACGGCCTCGCAGAGCCTGTTCGCATGCCCGGGCGTCCGGTTCGTGAACCTCAACGTCGCGTCGTTCGACGCCGCGAAGCAGGCCGCCGCCGTCCCTCTGGTCGCCGACGCGCGCGAGGGCTTGCGCGCCCTCGACCGGGCCCTGGACGACTGGACGGTCCCCGCCGCCTACCGGGAGGAGACCGCCGGCCTCGTCCGCCACTGGAACGCCGAGGCCGACCGCGCCTGCGCCGTCACCGGGCGGACGCCGCCGACCCAGGCGGAGATCATCGGGATCGTCAACGCCGAGTCCGGCCCGCGCGACGTCGTGGTGTGCGCCGCCGGGTCGATGCCGGGCGACCTGCACCGGCTGTGGCGGCCGCGCGACCCGAAGGGCTACCACGTCGAGTACGGCTACTCCTGCATGGGCTACGAGATCGCGGGCGGCCTCGGGGTGCGGCTCGCCGACCCGTCCCGCGAGGTGTTCGTCCTGGTAGGGGACGGTTCGTACCTGATGATGGCGCAGGAGCTCAGCACCGCCGTCGCCGAGGGCATCAAGATCGTCGTCGTGCTGGTGCAGAACCACGGCTTCGCGTCCATCGGCAACCTGTCGGAGTCGGTCGGCGCGCGCCGGTTCGGCACCCGGCACCGCCTCCGCACGCCCACGGGCCTGGACGGCGACGTCCTGCCCGTCGACCTCGCCGCGAACGCCGAGAGCCTCGGCGCGGACGTGCTGCGCGCCAAGGACGCCGACGACTTCCGCGCCGCCCTCCGGACCGCGATCGCCTCGCCCCGCACCACCGTCGTCCACGTCGAGACCGACCCGCTCGCGAGCCCCCCGGGCGGAGACGCCTGGTGGGACGTCCCGGTCGCCGAGGTCTCCACCCTTGACGAGACCCGCCACGCCCGCGCCCAGTACGAGAGAGCCAAACCCACCCAACGCCGCCACCTCTGACCCCGCCGGCGAACGTCCCGACTCCGCCCCGCGATGTCGCGCCCCCCGCCCGCACGACGCCGCGAACCTCCGCCCGCGTGGTCGCGAACGCCCGCCTGCGGCGTTGCGAGCGCCCGCCTGCGGCGTTGCGGATCGCCCGGCCGGGGCGTCGTGAACGTCCGTCTGCGGGACGTCGTGAATCTCCGCCTAGCGTGTCGCGAACCCGTGCTCGCGAGGTCACGAACGGCTCGGCCGCGGCGTGGCGAACCTCCGCCCGCGTGGTCGCGAGCGCCCGCTTGTGGCGTTGCGGATCGCCTGGCCGGGGCGTCGTGAACGTCCGTCTGCGGGACGTCGCGAACCTCCGCCCAGCGTGTCGCGACCCCCTGCCCGCGAGGCCGCGAACGGCTCGGCCGCGGCGTGGCGAACCTCCGCCCGCGTGGTCGCGAGCGCCCGCGTGCGGCGTTGCGAGCGCCCGCTTGCGGCGTTGCGGATCGCCCGGCCGGGGTGTTGCGAACGTCCGTCTGTGGGGCGTCGTGGACTCGCGCTCGCATTGGCGCGAAGCTTCGTCTGCGGCGTTGCGAGTGCTCGGTTGGGGGCTTGGGGCCGGGGTCTTCTCGTTCGCACGCTCGGGGCGCGGCCTGCCGTCTTCGTCCAGGGGGTTTCGAGGGGGGGATCATGTTCTTCTTGCGGATTGGAGGGATCCGGTGGGAGGGGGGTTGACCTGCCGGTTCTCCCGGAGGGGGCAAGGATTAATGGGATAAACCGGATCTACTGTGTAAAGGTGGGAACCTGGCGGGCATGACGTTCGTCAATACGGTCGGGACGAGGGACAGGGAGGACGATGGCGGGGCCGGGGACATGGCCGGCGCGGGTGCGAGCCCGTATCGGTGATCGGGGTCTCGCCGTCGCCCTCCTTCTCGTACTGCTCGCGGTGGCGATCGTCCCGCTGGTGGCGCTGCCCGCGGTCCGCTGCGAGGCGTTCGGCGCCGGATGCCGCGCGCCGCTTCCCGGCATCCAGGCCCAAGCCGCAGCCCGCGACAGGGGGCAGCCGCTCAGTCCGGTCGCCGCGGCCACCCGCGGGTCCTACGTCGCCCTCGGCGACTCCTACTCGGCGGGTGTCGGGGCCGAGGCCACGCTGGCCGACCAGAACCCGCTCAGCCAGTGCCACCGGACGTCCAAGGCGTACTACCACACGGTCGCCAAGACCTTCCGGTTCGCGGGCGGCAGCTCGTTCTGGGCCTGCTCCGGCGCGACCACCCGCGACGTCCGCAAGGGCAGAGGGGGCGAGCCGTCCCAGCTGAACCGGGTGGACGGCAACACCACGCTCGTCACGATCAGCGTCGGCGGCAACGACATCGGCTTCGCCAAGATCATGGCGGGCTGCGTGGTGAAGCTGCCCTGGTCCCGGGGGTGCGAGAAGCAGGGCGGCGACATCGCCGAGCGGATGGCCGGGCTCCGCGAGAGCCTCCCCGAGCTCGTCCGGCAGATCACCACCCGCGCGCCGCGCGCCCGCGTGATCATGATGGGCTACCCGCGGCCGTTCTCGGAGGTCTCGGTGACCGGCGGCGACAACCTCACCCTGGACGACCAGCGCTGGCTGAACGGCCGCGCCCGCGACCTGAACGAGCTGATCCGGCAGACCGCGACCGAGGCCGACCAGCACCTCGCCGCCGCGCACGCGCCGGGCAGTGTCGAGTTCGTGGACGCCTACAGCGCGTTCTCCGGGCACGAGGCGGGCAGCGCCGACCCGTACATGAACGGCCTGTCGGTCAACCTGAGCGCGCTGGCCGCCGAGCCGCGCAGTTACCACCCGACCGCCAAGGGCCAGGACGCCCTGGCCAAGCTGTTCGTCGACCAGATCAACAAGGGCCCCGGCCGCCCCCTCAACCAGACCGGCTGAACCCGGCCGAGGCCCCTCGCGACCTTCGGGCAGAGCGGTTGAGTCCGTCCGGAGGCGGTGGGGCGGGGGTCAGTCGGTGGTGGTGATGCGGTCCAGGCGGTCGACGGCTTCGGCGAACTCCTCGATCATGTCGTAGACGACCTGGCGGGCCGGTTTGACGGTGTTCATCAGGCCGACGCACTGGCCGACGAAGTAGTTGGCCAGGTCGCGGGCGCCTTCGTTGCCGCTCTCGGCGACCTTGGAGATCTGCCGCATCGCGCCCTCGGCGATGATCATCTGGAGCGGCATGCCGAGCGGGCCGGGGCTGGCGGCCGACTCCCACTCGTCCGTCCAGGCGGAGCGGAGCTGGCGGGCGGGCTTGCCGGTGCGGGACCGGGAGCGGACGGTGTCGCGGGACGAGGCGGCGAGCATCTTGGCCTTGACCGCGGGGGAGGTCTCGGCCTCCTCGGTGGTGAGCCAGACCGAGCCGCACCAGACCCCGGACGCGCCGAGCGCGAGCGCCGCGGCCATCTGGCGTCCGGTGGCGATGCCGCCGGCGGCGAGGACGGGCAGCGGCGCGACGGCGTCCACGACCTCGGGGACGAGCACCATGGTGGAGATCTCGCCGGTGTGGCCGCCGGCCTCGCCGCCCTGCGCGACGATCAGGTCCACGCCGGCGGCGACCTGGCGGCGGGCGTGCTCGACGGTCCCGACGAGCGCGGCGACCGGCACGCCGGCGGACTTGGCGCGCTCGACCATGAGCGGCGGCGGGGTGCCGAGAGCGCTGGCGATCAGCCCGATGGGGTGGGCGAGCGCGACGTCGATCAGCTCGGTCGCGCCGCGCGTGGTGACCTGCGTCCCGCCGCGTCCGCCGGCGCGCTTGGCCGCCTCGAAGTCAGGCAGCGGGACGCCGTACTTCTCGAACAGCCCGAACAGGAAGTCCCAATGCTCCTTCGGGACGGCGGCGAGCATGGTGTCGAGGCCCCCGTCGCCGCGCGCGGCGCGCTCGGCGGACTCGTCGATCTTCGCGGGGACGAGCACGTCCACGCCGTAGGGGCGGCCGCCGACGTGGTCGTCGATCCAGCGCAGCTCCTCCTCCAGGCGCGCGGGGGAGTAGGCGACGGCGCCGAGCACGCCGAAGCCGCCGGCGTTGGTGACGGCGGCGACGACGTCGCGGCAGTGGGAGAAGGCGAAGAGGGGGAACTCGATACCGAACTGTTCGCAGACGTCGGTGCGCATGCCGCCGACGGTACTGGACCGAACGTCATTCGGTCCAGGGTGCGCCCCAGCGCCGGCGGCCCAGCTCCTCGTCCTCCAGGGGCGTCCCGGAACTGGCGGCCCAGCTTTCTCGTCCTCCAGAGTGGTGACGCAGCTCCTCGTCATCCAGGGTGGTGGCGCGGCTCCTTGTCATCCAGGGTGCGCCCGAGCGGCGCGGCTCCTCGTCATTCGGTCCAGGGGGCGACGCGGTAGCGGCGGCGGAGGTCCTCCTCGCCATAGCGGCGGACGGTCCAGTGCCAGTGCAGGATTCCGGACATCCAGTTCTGGAGGTCCCGCACCAGCACCCCGAGCCCCGCCCGCCCCTCGTTCGACAGCTCCATGTCGTCGCACAGGACGGGCAGCTCGTTCACCACGACGTGCTGGAACTGCCGCATCCGGGACGCCGCCAGGTCCGCGACGATGCGCAGCGCGGCCGGGTAGTCGCAGCCGAAGAAGTTCTGGACGACGAGGATCGCGTTGTGCAGCTCGTTCTCGAACTCGATCTCCTTCTGGAACGAGAACATGTCGTTGACGAGGCATGCGAAGTCGCTCCCCGAGTGCAGCAGCGACTGCACGGGACCGGTGCGGAACACTTCGTCCGGGATCGCCGCGGCCCTCCCGAGACGGGTCAGGCGCATCGTCATGTCGGCCCCGAAGGTGTGGCGGCGCATCTCCATGTAGTCGACCGGGTCGGGGACGCGGTTCTGGACGTGGTTGGCCAGCTCCCACAACCAGCTTTCGAGCATCGCCTCGATCGCCGCGCGGAACCGGAGCCGCGGCTCGCGGTCCATGGACGCGGTGGTGCGCCGCCACAGGTCGGCGAGGCCGCGTTCGAGGCCGGTCGTCGCGGGCGGGACGGGCGCACCGTCGTCCACGGGCATGAACAGCGCGAGTCGGGCATTGCTGGCACGCGCGCCGGCGAAGTCGCGGACGCGGCCGAAGACCGCCGGGTAGTAGTCGTCGGCGTAGGTGCCCCAGGTGAGCCACTGCGCGCCGAGGTCGAGCTCGTCGGGCCCGGCGTCCGGGGCGAGCCCGGCGGCGCAGAGCGCCAGGTCGAAGCCGGTGAACAGCCCCTCGTTCCAGACGTCCGATCCGGGGACGCCCGGCTGCCCGCGCAGCAGGCGCATCCGCTCGGCCCACGCGGCCAGGCGTTCCCGTGCGCCGGACAGGTGCGGGTTGAGCGTTAGCTCGAACGGCATCTCGATCTCGGGGATCACCGACGGCCCGACCCGCCTCGGCACGTGCGCGTACTTCCGCAGCCGCGCGACGGCGGGCGGCCCGAACAACGACCGCACATCCAACCCACTCGTCCCAAGCCCGCTCGTGCCGAGGCCAGCCGTGCCGAGCCCGCTCGTGCCCAGCCCGGCCGTCCCGAGCCCGCTCGTGCCAAGGCCAGCCTTTCCCAGGCCAGCCGTCCCCAGCATGCTCGCGCTGAGCGCGGCCGTACCCAGGTCGGCGGTTCCCAGCCCGCTCGTGCCGAGCCCGGCCGTTCCCAGGCCAGACGTCCCCAGGCCAGACGTCCCCAGGCCAGACGTCCCCAGGCCAGACGTCCCCAGGCCGGCCGTTCCCAGCGCGGCCGTTCCCGGCGCCTGGACGTCCAGTCCGGCGGCGGACAGGGCTTCCAGGGCGGTCGTTCCGGGGTCGGTTGAGGCGCGGTCGTCGAGGGCGCCCTTGTTCATGTAGCGGGACGAGCGGAGGTGCCACTCCTGGCCGCCGGACTGCCAGTCCTGGAGGCCCTTGATGTACGCGCCGACGCGCGCGATCTCGAACGGGTCGAGGCCGGCCTCGACGCAGAGCGGCGGGACCTCGGTGAGGGCGGTGTGCTCGAACTGCTGCATCCGGGACGTCAGGACGTCGTTGACCGCCTCGGCCGCCTCCTGCGTCGTGCAGCCGAAGAACGTCTCCAGCACGAGGACGCCGTTGCTGAGCTCGCCCTCGTCCATCACCTCGCGCTGGTAGGAGAACAGGTCGTTGCGCAGGTGCACGGCGTCGGAGAACGCGTCGCGCAGCACGCCGAGAGGCCGCGACCCGGCGACGCGGGCGGGGATCTCGGCGTTCGCGGCGTGCTCGACCAGGCACGCCGACCAGGGCGCGCCGCCGACCCGGCGGCGCATCTCGATGTACTCGACCGGGTTCGCGATCCGGTGCGCGTTGATGTTCGAAAGCTCCCAGAGCGACTCGTTCAGCAGGTGCTCGGTGCGTTCGGCGAACCGCTCGCGCCACGCCCGCGACATCGCCGGGACGGTCCGGGCCCACAGGTCCGCAAGGCCCGCCTCGACCGGGTTGGACGGCTCGGGCACGCCGCTCATGTCGCCGTCGAGCGGCATGAACCGGGGCAGCCGCGCCAGGTGGTCGCGGCCGCCCTCGCGGTCGCCGGTCCGCTTGTACCGCTCCAGGAAGTGGTCGTCGAAGTAGAACACCCACACGTACCAGTCGGTGATCAGCGCCAGTTCCGCCGCGTCGCAGTCGGGATGGGTGTAGGCGCAGAGCAGCGGGTAGTCGTGGGCCTCCAGGTCGGCGGTGTCCCAGACGCCGGAGCCCTCCAGCATGCCCATCGCGCGCGCCCACGGCACCGAGTGCGCGCGGGCCGCGTCGAGGTTGGGGTTCAGCCGGGCGGGATACGCGGTGTAGAACCTCGGCAGCTGGAACGGTTGCGCCGTGCCGACCACGCCCATGGAATGACCACCCTCTCGCCTCGCCACCCGGAGCACTCTCCCGATGCGAAGTCTTACAGAGCGTGAGCGTTGCCCCGTGGTGAGATCAGCGTGCCTCCCGGAACCGGTCTGTGGCCTCGATGAGACGGTTCAGCGTGCCGGGTTCGTCGAAGCCGTGGCCCGCGTCCGGGATGATGTGCAGTTCCGCGTCCGGCCAGGCCCGGTGCAGCGCCCAGGCGGCGTCCGGCGGGGTAAGCAGATCGTAGCGGCCGTTGACGATGACGCCCGGGATGCCCTTCAGGCGCGGGGCGTCCCGGAGCAGCTGGCCGGGTTCGAGGAAGCAGCCGTTGCCGAAGTAGCGGTTCTCCAGGCGGGCCACGGCGACCGCCGAGCGGACGTCCTCCTCGTCCTCGCGCTGGATCAGGTAGCAGGTCGCGTCCTCCCAGCGGGTCCAGGCGAGCGCCGCCGGGACGTGGACGTCCGGGTCCGGGTCGGCGAGGCGGCGCGCGTAGGCGGCCATGTAGTCGCCGCGCTCGTCCTCGGGGATCGCATCGCGGAAGCCCTCCCACGCGTCCGGGAACAGCCGGGACACGCCGCCCTCGGCGAAGCACCACGGCTCGTCCGCGGGCAGGACGAGGTAGACGCCGCGCAGCACCAGCGCCCGGACGCGCTCCGGATGCGCCTGCGCGTACGCGAGCGACAGCGTGCTGCCCCACGACCCGCCGAACACCACCCAGCGCTCGATGCCGAGGTGGACGCGCAGCGCCTCCATGTCCGCGACCATCGCCGCCGTCGTGTTGGCGGACAGGTCGATGTCCGGCTCGGACGCGTGCGGCTTGCTGCGCCCGCAGTTGCGCTGGTCGAACAGGACGATCCGGTACGCGTCCGGATCGAACAGGCGCCGGCTCGTGGGCGAGCAACCGCCGCCGGGCCCGCCGTGCACGAACACCACGGGCGTGCCGTCCGGGTCGCCGCAGGTCTCCCAGTAGATCTCGTCCTGCCCGCCGACGGGCAGCATGCCGACCGCGTACGGCTCGGCCGGTGGATAGAGGCCTCTCATGATCACAGTCTCCCGCACCCGCCGACCCCCAGAGCCCCCGGCCACCCGCAGCCCGGTCCGTCCGCAGCCCGGTCCGTCCGCAGCCCGGTCCGTCCGCAGCCCGGTCCGTCCGCAGCCCGGTCCGTCCGCAGCCCGGTCCGTCCGCGCTCCGGTCCGTCCGCGCCCCGGCCCGGTCCGTCCGCGCCCCGGCCCGGTCCGTCCGCGGCTCGGTCCGTCCGCGCCCCGGTCCGGTCCGGTCCGCAGCCCAGCTCGTCCGCAGCCCGGTCGGTACGCGGGGCGAGCTGTCCGTCGGGCCTGTCCGTCCGCTGGCTGAGCTGTCCACTGGGCCGGGCCGCCCGTGGTGGGCCGGGCCGTCCGCTTGGCCAGCGCTGGTGGACGGTCAGGCGGGGATGAAGAGGGGGTACGCCTCGCCCTCGGGCGGGTGGACGAACCGGGCCCGCAAAGCCAACCCCTCACGCAGGTCGGACGGCGCCAGGTCGTCCAGGCGCGCGTACAGCCACGGGCCCTCGGCGAGTTCGACGAGGGCGATCAGCGCGGGCGGGGGAGTCGTGCCGTCCTCGGCCGGGCGGCCGTGCAGGATCGTCCAGGTGACGAGGGTCGCCTCGCCCGAGACGTCCGCCCAGTCCAGGTCCTCGGTGCCGCAGTCCGGGCAGGACGTGGCGTCCGGGGGCAGGAAGGCGGCCGCGTCCGGGGCGGCGGCGGTGCAGGACGGGCAGCGGCGGACGGCGAGGCGGTCGCGCGCGGCGGCGTCGAAGAATCCGTCGGTGCGGCCGTCGCGGCGCAGGATCCCGATGTCCATCAGGCCCCCTTCCGGTGTGGGCTGAGGACCAGCGTGGCGTGGTGGTCGAGGATGCCGCCGTTGCCGCTGACCAGGATCATGTCGCTGGGCGCCTGGCGGTCGCCGCCGTCGCCGCGCGCCTGGATGACCGCCTCCGACACCGGCGTCATGCCCCACATGTAGTAGCCGGACAACTGCCCGCCGCCGGTGTTGGTCGGGAGCGCGCCGTCCGGTCCGAGCGCCCCGGACGCGGCGAACGCGCCGCCCTCGCCCTTGCCGCAGAAGCCGTAGTCCTCCAGCGACACCAGCACCGTGTAGGTGTAGCAGTCGTAGAGCTGCGCCTGCGTGACGTCCGCCGGGGTGATCCCGGCCATCTTCATCGCGATCGGACCGGACGTCGCCGCGCCCGTGGTCAGCCCGAACGCGCTGCCGCGCTCCTTGCGGTGCCCCGGATGGCCCTGCCCCCACCCCCACAGGTGGACGGGCGGACGGGCGAGGTCGGCGGCGCGGTCCGCGGACGTCACCACGACCGCGATCGCGCCGTTGGACACCAGGCAGCAGTCCAGCAGGTGCAGCGGCTCGGCGACCCAGCGGGAGTCCTGGTGGTCCTGGAGGGTGATCGGGTCGCGCATCTGGGCGAGCGGGTTGCGGGACGCCCAGTCGCGCGTGCTGACCGCGATCGCGCCGAGCTGCTCGCTGGTCGTGCCGTACCGCGCCATGTGGCGCTGCGCGGCGAGCGCGTAGAAGGCGTTCACGCTGCGGAGGCCGAGCGCGGCGGTCATCCCGCCGAACCCGTACCACTCGGCCGCGTCCCGGTGGTAGGCCGAGCCCGCCGACTGCTTCGGCTTGAGCGGCGCGTCCGCGAACACGCAGGCCACGGTCGTCGCCGCGCCGGACAGCACCGACATCGCCGCGTACGACAGCATCGCCCCGGCGGTCGCGCCGAAGGAGTTCATCTGGGTGAGCAGCCGCAGGTCGCGCAGGCCGAGCGTGTCGGCCACCTCGATCCCGGGCGAGCCGCCGAGCCCGTGGCTGACCAGCAGCCCGTCCAGCTCGCCGAGGCCGAGGCCCGCGTCGGCGACCGCCGCGCGCACCGCGTCCGCGGCGAGCCTGCGTGGGCTGCGCCCGTACACCCTGCCGAGCTCGGTCATGCCGAGCCCCGCGATGGCCGCGCCGTCTCTCATCCCACCACCGTACCGAACGACATTCGGTACTGGCCACGCCCCGACCCGGTGATCGCAATCACCGAACCGCGCCCCCCGCACCGCTACCAGCGGGGCGGGGGGCGTTGGGGGCTGGGGCGGCGGGGTGGGTCAGGAGACCTGCGGGTTGTCGATGGCCCAGTACCAGTTGTTGTTGCCGTTCGACAGGCGCCAGGTGACGGTCATGTTCTGCGCGCCGCTCGGCACGGACACCGCGAGGTGCTCGATGCGGGCCTGCGCGTCGCCGGTGTACTTGAGCACCTGCGTCTGTGCGCCGCCGTCGAACGAGACGAACACCTGGGCGGTCTCGTTGCCGTCCTTCAGGTAGTGCGAGCCGAACGAGAGCGTCACCTGGCTCTTGCCTGCGACCGGATAGGCGGGCGAGACGAGGTTGCTGTTGAACGTTCCGCTAAAGGTCTTATCGGCCCATTCGTCCGAGTCGGCGACCGCGAACACCCCGCGCGCCCGCACGTTGGTCTCGCGTCCCTGGCCGCGCTGGGTGGACGTCCAGAACTCGTCATCGGTGAACGACCAGCCGCGCCACTCGCTGACGCCGCCGGTGCCCATCCCGGTGTTGTCGATCTTCCACCCGGACGGGGTCTGCTGCGTCCAGCCGAGCGTCGAGGACGGGATGCCCGTCTCGTCCACCCGCGGCTTCAGCGCGCCCGCGAGCGTGTCGAACGGGTCGGACGACGCGGTCGTGACGTCCTGGCCGTCCAGCGCGGACGGGCGGGCGATGCCGAGGTAGTCCAGCGCGGTCGCGGCGATGTCCACGTTCTTGCCGGTGATCGGGGGAGTGGTGTGCGGGACGCCCGGCCCGGCCGCCACCACGAACGAGCGCCGCTCCTCGGGCGTGTTGCCGCCGTGCCCGCCCGCGTCGGTGTGCCCGTGGTCGGTCGTCACCACGAACAGCCACTGCTCGGACGCGTACGTGGGACGGCTCTTGATCGCGCTGATCACCTGCCCGATCTGCTTGTCGACCGTCTCCACGGCCGTCCGGTACTGGGTGCTCGCGCCGCCGTACTGGTGGCCGGCCTCGTCCACGTTGCCGAAGTAGACGAACGACGCGTCCGGGCCGGTGTCGCGGATGTAGGCGGACGCCGTGTTCGCGATCTTCGCGTCGTCGCCGGGGTAGCCGTCGGTGTCGCCGTCCAGGACGTCCTTGCGGTCGACACCGGCGCCCAGGATGTAGGTGCCGATCGGCTTCCAGTCCACCGCCGCGTACGTCCGGAACGCCGAGTTCGCGGTCTTGATCCGGGTCAGGAAGTCCGGGTACTGGGCGATCTGGTTGCCTGTGAAGGCGTTGTCGACGACCTTGTGCTTGTCCGGCCAGACGCCGGTCAGGTTCGTGGACCAGCCGGGCCCGCTCAGCGTCGGCGCCATCGGCTGCGCGTACAGCCAGGACGGCGTCGCGTACCCGGCGCTGATCAGGGACTTGATCGTCGGGGTGTCGTACGCCAGGACCTTGTCCCAGCGCGTCCCGTCGGTGCCGAACACGACCACGTGCCGGTTGGACGGCGCGGGCTGCGCCAGGGCCCGCGGCGCGGTGGGCGCCGGTGCGGCGGCGGAGGTGGCGGCGGGGGAGAGCGCGACGGCGAGTCCGGCGGCGGCCAGACACGGTAGGAATCGGACGGTTCGGTGCATCGGGGGCAGCCTCTCTGGGGGAGGAACGCACGGGGATTCCGCCCGTTATGGAACCTCCGCCGGGGCTCCCGTCCCAGAGTGATCGCACGATGGCCGCCATAAGCAACGCCTATGGGCGAGGCGCCGCCGAGGTCACGGCCGCGCCCCGCCCCCGTGCTCCGCCCGCGTTCACGCGAGCTTCACACACCGCTCCCCGACCCGCCCCCGCATAAACGGCTCGACCCCGACCGCTCGCCGCGCGCGAACGACCGAGCGCCACCCGCCGCATGGACGGCTCGACGCCGACTGCTCGCCGCGCGCGAACAGTCGAGCGCCGCCAGCCGGATGGACGGCTGAGCCCGACTGCTCGCCGCGCACGAACAGTCGAGCGCCGTCCGCCATGTGGACGGCTCGACGCCGACCGCTCGCCGCGCGCGAACGACCGAGCGCCGTCGCTTGCGTGGGCGGGCCGTGCGGCACGGCGGGGCCGTCCGCCGCGCGCGGGCGGCGCCGCCGTGCCGGGGAGTGGGGTCAGGTGGCGAGGATGGCGCTGAGGAACTCGCGGGTGCGGTCCTCCTCCGGGTCCTCGAAGATCGCCTCCGGCGTGCCCTCCTCGACGATGCGGCCCTGGTCGAACATCAGGACGCGGTTGGAGATGTCCTTCGCGAAGCCCATCTCGTGGGTCACGCAGAGCATCGTGACGTCGGTGTTGGCCGCGATGTCGCGCAGCAGGTCCTGCACGCCGACGACCAGCTCGGGGTCGAGCGCGGAGGTCACCTCGTCCAGCAGCAGGACGGTCGGCTCCATGGCCAGCGCCCGCGCGATCGCGACGCGCTGCTGCTGGCCGCCCGACAGCTGGGTCGGGTGCGCGTCCTCCTTGTCGGCCAGGCCGATCATGTCCAGCAGGCCGCGGGCCCGCTCGACCGCCTCGTCCTTGCCGAGCCCGAGCACGTGCACGGGGCCCTCGGTGAGGTTGCGCAGCACGTTCATGTTCGGGAACAGGTTGAACTGCTGGAACACCATCCCGATCCGCTTGCGCATCTCGTGCAGGTGCCGCTCGTTGGCCTTGACGAGCTTCCCGCCGCGCTCCATGTGCCACAGCGGGTCGTCGCCGACGCGGATGATGCCGCCGTCGGGGTGCTCCAGCGTCATCAGCAGCCGCAGGATCGTGGTCTTGCCGGACCCGGACGGCCCGATCAGCGTGACCCGCTCCCCGGCCGCGACCTCGAAGTTCAGGTGGTCCAGCACGACGTTGTCGCCGAACCGCTTGACCACCTTCTCGAACTTGATCCCGCACGGCACCCGCGTGGGCGGCTTGCCGGGCGTGCCGTCCGCCGCCCGCTCCGGCAGCGGATCGGCGGGCGAGGTTGTGTCAGTTGGTGGCATATCGATGCTCCAGACGTCGCAGGGCCAGGGACGACACGACGCTCACGGCGATGAAGAACAGCCCGGCGACGGTGATCGGCTCCAGGTACTTCAGGCTGTGCGCGCCCGCGTCGTACGCACTGCCCAGCAGTTCGACCACGGTGATGCCGAGCAGGAACGGCGTGTCCTTGAACAGGGCGATCAGGTAGTTGCCCAGCGTCGGGATGATGCGCCGGACCGCCTGCGGCAGGATCACGGCGAACCACACGCGGCGGCGGGGCAGGTTCAGCGCCCTGGACGCCTCCCACTGGCCCCGCGGCACGTCGTCGATGCCCGCCCGGTACACCTCGGCGGTGTAGGTCGAGTAGTGCACGCCGAGGCCCACGATCCCGGCGGTGAGCGCGCCGAGCGTGACGCCCCAGGCGGGCAGCACGTAGAAGATGAAGAACAGCTGCACCAGCAGCGGGGTGCTGCGGATGAACTCGGTCACCCACCTGACGGCCTGGTTCAGCACCCGCGAGGGCGAGCGGCGCAGCAGCGCCCAGACCAGGCCGAGGACCAGGGCGATCAGGTAGCCGAAGATCGTCGCGATGATCGTGACGCGCAGGCCGTCCAGCAGGTCGGGGATGACCTGGCCGCTGTAGTGCCAGTCCCAGTTCACGGCGACACCACCTCCCCGGTGGTCGCGGCGATCGGGGCGGGACGGGTCGGCAGGCGGCGCCCGAGCACCCGGTCGGACCGCCGCTCGGCGAGCCGCACCAGCACCTGCAGCGCCTGCGCGATGACGAAGTACATCACCAGGATGACCACGAACGTCGCGGCCGTCTGCCCCGTGGACGCCTGGATCTGCTTGGCCCGGAAGGTCAGGTCGGCGATCCCCACCAGCGACACGCCCGCGGTCGCCTTCATCAGCTCGATGAACAGGTTGCCGAACGGCGGCAGCATCAGCGCGAACGCCTGCGGCAGCAGCACCCGCCGCAGCCGCTGGAGCGGCGTGAAGTTGATCGCGCAGGCCGCCTCCCACTGGGCCCGCGGGACGGCGTTCACCGAGCCGCGCACCACCTCCGCGCCGTACGCGCCGTAGTTCAGCCCGATCGCCAGCACGGCCGCCGCGAGCGGGGTGAACCGCAGCCCGAGCAGCGGCAGAGCGTAGAAGAACCAGTACAGCAGCACCAGAGCGGCGATGCCCCGGAAGAACTCCACGTAAACCCGGTTGACGGCACGCAGCAGCCGGCTGCGGGCGGTCCCGAGCAGGCCGAACACCATCGCCAGGACCAGCGCGAACGCGGCCGCGTAGAGCGTGATCTGGATCGTGAGCCAGGCGCCCCGGAGCAGCTGCGGGTAGCTGTTGAGAACCTCTGACATGGGCGTCAGCCCTGGCAGAAGCGCGCGGCGGTGTCGTTCGGACCGGGCAGCTCGGCCTGGCTGAACCCGAACGGCTTGATCACCGGCAGCAGCCGGTTGCCCGTCTTCAGCTCGCCGAGCTTCTGGTTGAACGCCTTCACCAGGTCGGTGTCGGCCTTGCGGAACGCGAACGCCCCGGCGCCGAACTGCTCCTTGCCGTCGATGATCGGCACGTACGCGTCGGTCACCTCGAAGCCCGAGCCCTGGTGCTTGTTCAGCGTGTCGACCAGCGAGATGCGGGTCAGCGCGATGCAGTCGATCCGGCCGGCCTTGAGGCCCTCGAAGGCGCTCGGCTGGTCCGGGAAGGTCTTCAGGTCGCCCTTGGACACACCGAGCTTGGTGGCGTAGTCGCCCTCCACCGCGCCGGTCAGCACGCCGACCTTGAGCTTCTTGGCCGCGGCGTCCTCGAACTTGTGCACGCCCTTGGGGTTGCCCTTGGGCACCATGAACGCCGACTTGGCGACGTAGTCCGGGTCGGCGAAGGCGACCTCGGCGCACCGGGTCGGGGTGACGAACATGCCGGCCGCGATCACGTCGAACCGCTTGGCCTTCAACCCGCCGATGAGCCCGCCGAAGTCGACGTTGACACCCTCCACCTTGTCGATGCCGAGCTCCTTGAAGATCACCCGGGCCAGCTCGGGCGCCTCCCCGGTGAGCTTGCCGCTCTTGTCGGTGTACCCGTAGGGCGACTCGTTGGCGAACCCGATGGTGATCTTGCCGTCCTGCTTGGCCCGCTTCAGCGTGCCGCCGCCCTGCTGCTCGGCCTTCGGGTCGGTGGTGGAACAGCCCGCCGCGGCCAGCGGCACCGCTGCGCCGAGCAGCGCCGCTGTGCGCAGGAACCCGCGCCGGTCGGTGCCGGACGCTCTGTCGTTGCTCATCTTCTTCGACTCCTGGGGTGCGCCGCGTCCGCCGGGCCCCCTCGCGGGGACCCGGCGGACGCGACTTCGGGATCTGGGGACGGACAATGGATGTGGTCGCGGCCTGGTCGGCGGACGGTCAGCGGATCGGGGTGAAGTCGCGGGCGCCGATGAACGGCGGCCGCGGCTGCTTGGCGGAGAACGGCTCCTCGCAGGCGTTCTCGACGCTGTTGAACACGACGAAGACGTTCGACCGCGGGAACGGCGTGATGTTGCCGTTCGAGCCGTGCATGCAGTTGCAGTCGAACATCGTCGCCGAGCCGGCCGGGCCGGTGAACAGCTCGATCCCGTGCTTGTCGGCGAGGATCGACAGGCTGCCCGGGTCGGGCGTGCCGACCTCCTGGTTCTTCAGGGACTCCTTGTAGTGGTCGTCCGGGGTCTCGCCGACGCAGGACACGAACGTCCGGTGCGAGCCGGGCATGATCATCAGCCCGCCGTTGTGCACGAAGTTCTCGGTGAGCGCGATCGAGATGCTGACCGCGCGCATCCGCGGCATGCCGTCCTCGGCGTGCCAGGTCTCGAAGTCGGAGTGCCAGTAGAAGTCCTTGCCGGTGAAGCCCGGCTTGTAGTTCACCCGGCTCTGGTGGACGTACACGTCCGAGCCGAGGATCTGCCGGGCCCGGCCGACCACCCGCTCGTCCCGGACCAGCTCGGCGAACACCTCGCTGATCTTGTGCACCTCGAAGATCGAGCGGACCTCGTCGGTGCCGCGCTCGGTCACCGTCCGCTCGTCGGCGAGCATCGCCGGGTCGGACGCGAGCCGGCGCAGCTCGGCCCGGAAGCCCTCGACCTCGTCCGGCTCCAGGAGCCGGTCGATGGTCAGGAAGCCGTTGGCGTCGTAGCCGTCCAGGGTGGCGGCGTCGATCGGGCCGTCGGCGGGGGTCCCGTAGACCACCGGGTCCTGCCGGTAGAGAAGGGCCGCCTCCTCGCACTTGCGGGTCGGATAGGAGTCGTCGATGCTCGGATGGGTCTCGATCACGCTCACGCGTCCGTTCCTTCCTGCTCGGTGATCAGCGGGTAGACGCCGTTCTCGTCGTGGACCTCCCGCCCGGTGCACGGGGGGTTGAAGACGCAGACCGTGCGCACGTCGGTGTGGGCGCGCAGGGTGTGGTGCTCGTGGCCGTCCAGCAGGTACATCACGCCGGGCTCGATGCGGTGCTTGTCGCCGGTCTCCTCGTTGACCAGCTCGCCCTCGCCGGCGATGCAGTACACCGCCTCGATGTGGTTGGCGTACCACATCCGGGTCTCCGTCCCCGCGTACAGGACGGTGTCGTGCAGCGAGAAGCCGACCTTCTCCTTCGCCAGCACCAGCCGACGGCTCGCCCAGGTCTCGGCCTGGACGTCGCGGTCGGTGCCGACGATGTCGTTCAGCGATCGGACGATCAACTGGGTCTCCTCCGTGTCGGGATCGCGGTGTCGGATCGGGTGGACGGACGGTTCAGGCGTGCACGGCGGTGCGGACGGCCGCGACGGAGTCGGCCAGCACGTCCAGCCCCTCGGCCAGCTCCTCCGCCGTCGTGGTCAGCGGCGGCAGCAGCTTCACGACCTCGTCGTTCGGTCCGGACGTCTCCATCAGCAGGCCGCGCCCGAAAGCCTCGGCGCAGATACGCGACGCGGTTTCCGGGTCACGGGTCTCCATACCCCAGACCAGCCCCCTGCCACGCACGTCGGCGATGGCGCCCGCGTGCTCCAGGGCGATCTCGTCCAGGGCGAGCTTGACCTGCTGGCCCTTGGCGAGGGTCTGCTTCTCGATCCCCTCGCCCGTCCAGTGGTCCTCCAGGGCCCCCACGGCCGTGACGAACGCGGGGTTGAAGCCGCGGAAGGTGCCGTTGTGCTCCCCGGGCTCCCAGACGTCCAGGTCCCGCCGCATGAGCGTGATGGCGAAGGGAAGGCCGTATCCGGACAGGGATTTGGACAGGCAGACGATGTCGGGGGTGATCCCGGCCTCCTCGAAGCTGAAGAAGGCGCCGGTCCGGCCGCAGCCCATCTGGACGTCGTCGACGATCAGCAGGATCTCGTGCCGGCGGCACAGGTCGGCCAGCTGCCGCAGCCAGTCGGCCGAGGCGACGTTGATGCCGCCCTCGCCCTGTACCGACTCCACGATCACCGCGGCGGGCTTGTCCAGGCCGCTGCCCGAGTCGTCCAGCATCGTGTCGAGCAGCAGGAAGTCGGGGGTGCGGCCGTCGAGGTAGTTGTCGTAGGGCATCGCGACGCCGTGCCCGAGGGGGACGCCCGCCCCGGTGCGCTTCATCGAGTTGCCGGTGACCGCGAGGGCGCCGAGCGTCATGCCGTGGAAGGCGTTGGTGAACGAGACGACGGTCTCGCGGCCGGTGTACTTGCGGGCCAGCTTCAGCGCCGCCTCGACCGAGTGGTTGCCGGCCGGGCCGGGGAACTGGACCTTGTAGTCGAGATTGCGCGGCTTCAGCACGATCTCCTCGAAGGCTTCGAGGAACCGGCGTTTGGCGGCGGTGTGCATGTCGAGCCCGTGGACGATGTTGTCCTGGGCGAGGTACTCGATGAGCCGCTGTTTCAGGGCGGGGTCGTTATGTCCGTAATTGAGCGTTCCGGCGCCCGCGAAGAAATCGAGGAAGGAACGTCCGTTCTCGTCGGTGAGCCGGCTGCCCCGCGCGGTGGTGAACACCGTGGGCCAGCCTCGGCAATAACCGCGAACTTCCGATTCCAGGCGCGCGAAAACGTCCATCTGGACCTCCGGAGGTTGGAGCTTGGGATTTGCGGGGTGGTTCTGGCAGGGCGGGTGCGGGGTTGCGGGCGGGAGCTGGGTGGCATGCGGGTGCGTCGCGTGCGGAACCGTCATGAAGGCGCGGTCAGCCCCGCCCGAGCGGGCCGATCCGGAACAGCACCTCGGGCTCGTGCCCTCCCGGCAGCAGGTCCGGACCGAACAGCGGCGTGCGGGTCAGCTCGGCGCCCTGGTCGCGGGCGAACGAGGTGAACAGCGCGGTGGAGGCGGTGTTGTCCGGGGTGACGGTGGCCTCCAGCGCGCGGGCGCCGCGGGGCACCAGGCGCTCGGCCAGGCCGTCCAGCATGCGCCGCGCCAGACCCTGGCCGCGGTGCGCCCGGTCGACGGCGACCTGCCACACGAAGAGCGTCTCGGGGGCGTCCGGGCGCAGGAATCCGGTGACGAACCCGCACGGCCGGCCTTCGGACGAGGCGTCGCGGGCGACGATCGAGGTCGCCGCGAAGTCCCGGCACCAGAGGATGTAGCTGTACGGGGAATTGACGTCGAGCGTCGCGGAGTCGCGCGCCATGCGCCACAACTCCGGTCCGTCCCGCAGGATCGGTTCCGCGAGGACGAATCCGGTGCCGGGTTCGGCTCGTCCGGTGGCGGAACGCAGAGGTTTCACTGCCATGTCCAGGCAACTTAGCGAATCGCGGAGACCATCGTTATCTTTCGTTATCTTTCGAATGTTTGGTCATGCCGCGAATGGGTAGGGTGACCAGCTTGCAATTTTACGGATTATTTCGTCCGTGTTTCGGGCGCCCTTACGGACGTCCTTTCCCAGGCTGCCCAGGGGAGACGCGGAGCCTCAGTGGCACGGGCCCGGCGCGTTCGGGCGCAGCACGACCCCCCGCCCGGGCGGCACCCTCGTCCAGGGGATCCGGTCTCAATTTTGTGAGGTGAATCACATCACCTTTGTGTCATCGAGAGGGACCCCGCGCGCGTCGGGCGCCCGGCCGCTCAGAGGAATCACGGTAGGGGCGCGCCCGCCAACGCGGAAGGGCCCCACGCAGAAGCGTGGAGCCCTCCCAGGTCAGCGGCCCTGCCGCCCGGCGCGCCGGGACCGTCCGAAGATCGCCTCGGGCGCTCTCGGGGCCGCCCGGAGGCCCTCCGGGGGAGGCCCAGGCCGCCTGGCGACCGTCTTAAAACCGTCCGGCAGGCGACTTGTGGCCGTCCGGATGTGTCACGCGTCGTTCGGAAGTGTCAGCCCTCGTCCCGGACAAGTCGGTTCCTGTCCCGGGCGAGCCGCTTCCCGCGCCGGGCGAGTCGCTTCCTGCGCCGGCGAGTCGCGTGCGGGCGCGCGTCCGCTGGCCGCTTCTCGGCCGGACGGGTCCGCTGGCCGCTTCTCGGCCGGACGGGTCCGCTGGCCGCTTGTCGGCCGGGCGCATCCGCTGGTCGCTTGTCGGGCGGAGGCGTCTGCTGGTCGCTTGTCGCCCGGGCGCGTCTGCTGTCCGTTCTCGGCCGGGCGGGTCAGTCCTCGTTCGCGAAGCGGTCGGTCGCCGCGATCAGGCGGTCCAGGATGCCCGGCTCGTTGTAGGCGTGCCCGGCGTCCGGGACCAGGTGGAAGTCCGCCTCCGGCCAGGCCCGGTGCAGGTCCCAGGCCGTCGCGGCCGGGGTGCACACGTCGTACCGGCCCTGGACGATCACCGCCGGGATGTGCCGGATCCGGTCGACGTCCCCGATGAGCTGCTCGTACTCGAAGAAGCCCTCGTTGACGAAGTAGTGGTTCTCGATCCGGGCGAACGCGACCGCGTAGTCCGCCTCGCCGAACTCCTCCACCCGCTCCGGGTTCGGCAGCAGCGAGACCGTCGCGCCCTCCCAGGTCGCCCACGCGCGCGCCGCCTCCTCGCGCGTCTTGCGGTCGGGCGAGTTCAGCCGCTCGTGGTAGGCGGCGAGCATGTTCTCCCGCTCGTCCTCGGGGATCGGCGCGACGTAGCTCTCCCAGAGGTCCGGGAACAGCAGCGACGCGCCCTCCTCGTAGAACCAGGCCAGCTCGAACGGGCGCAGCGTGAAGATGCCGCGCAGCACCAGCGCGGTCACCCGCTCCGGATGCTTCTGCGCGTAGGCCAGCGACAGGGCGCTGCCCCAGGAGCCACCGAACACGAGCCACCGGTCGATGCCGAGGTGCTCGCGCAGCTTCTCCATGTCGTCGACGAGGTTCCAGGTGGTGTTGTTCTCCAGCGACACGTCCGGATCGGACGCGTGCGGCGTGCTGCGGCCGCAGTTGCGCTGGTCGAACAGCACGATCCGGTACTTCTCGGGGTCGAACTGGCGGCGGTGGTCCGCGCTGCAGCCCCCGCCCGGCCCGCCGTGCAGCATCACGGCCGGCTTCCCGTCCGGGTTGCCGCAGACCTCCCAGTAGACCTGGTCGCCGCCGCCCACGTCGAGCATGCCCGTCTCGTACGGCTCGATCGGCGGATAAAGGCCGCGCAGCTCGGTTCCCACGCTTCACACTCCTGTCGGACAGCTCCTGATGGGGGCGCGACCGGCGGCGTCCCGCGCGCCGGCCTCGTCCGCCGCCCAAGGTAGCGGCGGGCGGCGCCCACCGGTGAAGGGCGCGCGGGGCCGTCGACGCGACCACGGGGAGGCGCGGACGATCGGGGGAGCCGTCCAATTCAGCTGGACGGCCGGACAGGATCCCGGCGGACGGGCGGGGAGGAGCGGGCGGACGGCCCGAGAGGATCCGGCGGACGGGTGGAGAGGAATTGGTCACGCCCGGATCGGGGTGCCGGAGAGGTCCGGTCGAACGGTAATGAGCTGTGACTTTCCGCGCTCGCCCGGTGGCCACGAGATCGTGAGGATCAAGGAACTGAACCCCAAACTGGGCAAACGTTCTACCCGTCGGCACTAGAGTGCCTTTGGTGAGCGAAGCGACGAGCCGTGCGGCGGCGAGCGCCGCGATCGCGACGGTGCCCCCCGAGCGACCGGCCCGCAGCGGGAGACGGCTCGCTGACTCCAGGCGAGGGATGCGGTGAGCGAACTGAACGGATCCGGCGGCTCGCGCGGGGTCCCGGGCGCCGACTCGGCCTGGCCGGTGCTCGGCCGGGACACCGCCCCCCAGCCGGACGTCCCGGTGCAGGCGGCGGGACCGGCGAACGGGCAGGGCGTCCCAGGGCAGGTGGTGCCCGGGCAGGTCGTGCAGAGCCACAACGGGCACGGACCCGGCGGCCACGGCTCGAACGGGCAGGGCCCGGGCGGGCAGGCGCACGTCCCCGCCGCGGACGGCGAGGCCCAGCCCTGGGACATCGTCGAGCGGCTCCGGCAGATGGCCGACCTCATCGGCGACGCCCTCTCCGCCGGCGAGCGCAAGGTCGAGCAGACCCAGACCGACGCGGCCACGCAGGTCGCCGCCCTCCAGAGCGAGCGCGAGTCGGCGCAGCGCGACGCGGCCGCCGCCTGGGGCGAGGTGCAGCGCGCCCGCGGCCAGGCCGAGCAGGCCGACCGCCGCACCGTCGACGCCGAACGTCGGCTCGCCGAGGCGCAGGCCGAGGCCGCCGCGCAGATCCAGGCCGTCCAGGCGGACGCCGCGGGCCAGATCAGCGCCGCGCAGGCCGAGGCCGCGGCGCAGGTCCAGGCCGTCCAGGCCGAGAAGGAGACCGCGCAGCGGGACGCCGCCGCCGCGTGGGGCGAGGTGCAGCGGGCGCGCGGCCAGGCCGAGCAGGCCGAGCGGCGCGCCGTGGACGCCGAGCGCCGCATGGCCGAGGCGCAGGCCGAGGCGGCCGCGCAGGTCCAGGCGATCCAGGCCGAGAAGGAGACCGCGCAGCGCGACGCCGCCGCCGCCTGGAACCAGGCGCAGCAGGGCCGCCAGCAGGCCGACCAGGCCCGCGCGCAGATGGAGCAGGCGCAGGTCCAGGCCGAGCAGTCCCGCGTCCAGGCCGAGCAGGCCCGCAACGCGATGGAGCAGGCCCGCCAGCAGGAGCAGCAGGCGCGCGCCGAGGCCCAGGCCGCGGCCGGCCGCGCCGAGGTCGCCGAGCGCCGCACCGCCGAGGCGGAGGCGACCGTCCGGCAGGCCATGACCCAGCGCGACCAGATGAGCGAGGCCCGCGACGACGCCCTGCGCGCCGTCGAGGATGCCGTCGCCGCCCGCCGCGCCGTCGAGTCCGAGCGCGACCGGCTCGCCGAGCAGGCGGGCGAGCTGTCCCGCGCGCTGGAGGGCGCCCGCGCCGAGCTCGCGCAGGCCCGCGCCAAGCTCGCCGACGCCGAGATGCAGGCGCAGAACCTCCAGCACGCCGTCGCCGCCGCCGCGAAGGAGGCCGAGGAGGCCCGCAACCTCGCGCAGGCCGCCGAGACCCGGATGCGCGCCGCCGAGGCCCGAGCGAACGAGGCCGAGCGCCGCACCCAGGAGTTCGAGGTCCGCGCCAAGGCCGGCGAGAGCCGCGCGTCCGAGAGCGAGCGCCGCACCCAGGAGGCCACCCAGCGCGCCGCCGAGGCCGACCGCCGCGGCCAGGCCGCCGAGACCCGGATGAAGGCCGCCGAGTCCCGCGCCGCCGAGGCCGAGCGCCGCCTCGCCGAGGCCGACCGCCGCGCCGCCGACGCCGACCGCCGCGCGGACGCCGCCGAGGCCGAGCGCAAGCAGGCCCTCGACACCGCCGCGCAGAGCCTGGAGGCCGCCAAGAAGGCCGAGCGCGAACGCGACACCGCCGCCGCCGCGCTGGACGCCGCCGAACGGCAGCGCGAGAGCGCCGTCCAGGCCCAGGCCCGCGCCGACTCCGAGCTGACCATCGCCCGCGGCCGCGCCGACACCGCCGCCCGCGAACGCGACCAGGCGACCGCCGCCCTGCGCCTGCTCGCCACCGAACGCGACGCCGTCGCCGAGAAGCTCGCCGAACGCGACCAGTGGGTCGACCAGCTCGCCCAGGCCGTCACCGAGCAGCGCGCCCAGATCTCCGACCTCACCCAGGAGCGCGACGCCGCCAAACAAGCGTCCGAACAGGCAAGAGGCCTGATCGACGAACTGACCCGCCAACTAAGAACCATCATGCCCTCAGCCGCGCAGCGCTAGCTTGGCTCGCTGCGCTCGCTTGGGCCCTGGCCTCTAGAGCGGGCGGTCTTCCCTCGTCGCTTCGCTCCTCAGTCCAGACCGCCCGCGGCCAGGGCCCCATGCCACGTCCGGAACAAGGGTTTCGGAGGACGGGGCCGGGGCCACAGGGCCGTGAGCTCTGGGCCTTCGGGCCGTGAGGCGTGCCTGCGGACCCGCGGTGCCTGGGCCTGCGGGGGAGTGAAGCCCGAGCCTGGGGCCCGTGAAGGCGCAGGGCCTTTTGGGGGCGTGCGAGAGTTCCGCGACGCGGGCGCATCGTCGCAACGCGACACGGTGCGGAGGGCCCGGAGTTCTGGACCCAGGAAACGCCGCGCATGGTGGATTCCCCCTCCGGGAGCCGGGGAACGCGAACACCGCGGCCCCTGTGGACGGCCCCGGTGGCCCCTGGGCCTGCGGGCCAGGGATGTGGCCAGTGGGCGTGAGGTGTGCCTGCGGGGCCGGAGTGCCTGGATTTGCGGGGAGTGAGGCCTGGGCCCGGTGCGGCCCTGTGAAGGCACGTCCCGCGGGGCCGTGGGGCCTGGGCCTGCGGGGAGTGAAGCCCGGGGCTGGGGCCCGTGAAGGCAGGGCCTGCGGGGGCGCGTGAGACCTGAACTTGCGGGGCCGTGAGGGCTGCGGCCTGTGGGGCCGTGAGGTGTGCCTACGGGGCCGTGGCGCCTGGATCTGCGGGGTTTTGAGGGCGGACCTGTGGGGGCCCTGTGAAGGCTGGGTCTGCGGGGTGGTGAGGCCTGGACCTGTGGGGGCTCTGTTCGGGCTGGGCTGCGGGGCGGGGTGGCTGGTTTTGTGTGGGTTTGGTGGGAGTGCGGGGGCGGTCGGGGCGTTGGCTGGGAGGCGTTCTGGGGGGTTGTGCGGGCGACGAGCCTTGGGGCGGGGCTTGGGGGTGGGCTTCGGATTGTTCGTGTCGGGGGGGTGAATGGGCTTGGATCGGCGGTGGGGGGCTTCGGGGGTTGCCCTTGGGAGGGTTCGGCGCGCCGGGGTGGGGTCGGGGCGGATGTCGCGCGGTCGGCGGATGATATCCTGGTGGCCCGTGGACAGTGCGGGACCGATCTCCGGTTCATCCGCCTCGTTTCGACCACGGGAGAGTCTTCTTGCCTTCGGCCACCACTGGTAGCTCGCGTCCTACCAAGCATCTCTTCGTCACCGGCGGTGTCGCCTCCAGCCTCGGCAAGGGACTGACGGCCTCCAGCCTGGGGCGACTGCTCGCGCTGCGCGGCCTGCGGGTCACCATGCAGAAGCTCGACCCCTACCTCAACGTCGACCCCGGCACGATGAACCCCTTCCAGCACGGTGAGGTGTTCGTCACCGACGACGGCGCCGAGACCGACCTGGACGTGGGCCACTACGAGCGGTTCCTCGACACCGAGCTGCACGGGTCGGCGAACGTCACCACCGGCCAGGTCTACTCCAACGTGATCGCCAAGGAGCGGCGCGGCGAGTACCTCGGCGACACCGTGCAGGTCATCCCGCACATCACCAACGAGATCAAGGACCGCATCCGCGGCATGGCCGACGGCCAGGAGGTCGACCTGGTCATCACCGAGGTCGGCGGCACGGTCGGCGACATCGAGTCGCTGCCGTTCCTGGAGGCGGTCCGGCAGATCCGGCACGAGATCGGCCGGGACAACTGCTTCTTCCTGCACGTCTCGCTGCTGCCCTACATCGGGCCGTCCGGCGAGCTGAAGACCAAGCCGACCCAGCACTCGGTGTCGGCGCTGCGCTCGATCGGCATCCAGCCGGACGCGATCGTGTGCCGGTCCGACCGGCCGATCACCGACGGGCTGAAGCAGAAGATCAGCCTGATGTGCGACGTGGACCGCGAGGCCGTCGTGTCCGCGGTGGACGCCGCGTCCATCTACGACATCCCGAAGGTGCTGCACGCCGAGGGCCTGGACGCCTACGTGGTGCAGCGGCTCGGCCTGCCGTTCCGGGACGTCGACTGGGGCTCCTGGGACGAGCTGCTCCAGCACGTCCACCACCCGTCGCGCGAGGTCACGATCGCGATGGTCGGCAAGTACATCGACCTGCCGGACGCCTACCTGTCGGTCACCGAGGCGCTGCGGCACGGCGGGTTCGGCAACGACGCGCGGGTCACGATCCGCTGGGTCAAGTCCGACGACTGCGAGACCCCCGAGGGCGCCAAGCGCGAGCTGGACGGCGTGGACGGCGTGCTGATCCCCGGCGGCTTCGGCGTGCGCGGCATCGAGGGCAAGCTCGGCGCGATCCGGCACGCCCGCGAGAACCGCATCCCGCTGCTCGGCATCTGCCTGGGCCTGCAGTGCATGGTCATCGAGGCCGCCCGGAACCTGGGCGCCCTGCCCGACGCGGGCAGCGCCGAGTTCGACCCGGCCACCGCGCACCCGGTCATCGCGACCATGGCCGACCAGCTGGACGTGGTGTCCGGCGAGCGGGACATGGGCGGCACGATGCGGCTCGGCCTCTACCCGGCCGACCTCGCCGAGGACTCGATCGTCCGCGAGCTGTACGGGGAGGCCAAGGCGTCCGAGCGGCACCGGCACCGCTACGAGGTGAACAACGCCTACCGCGCGCAGATCGAGGCGACCGGGCTGCGGTTCTCCGGCCTGTCCCCGGACGGGCGGCTGGTCGAGTACGTCGAGCTGCCGCGCGAGTCGCACCCGTTCTTCGTCGGCACCCAGGCGCACCCGGAGTTCCGGTCCCGCCCGACCCGGCCGCACCCGCTGTTCACCGGGCTGGTCGCCGCCGCGATCGACTACGCCGCCGCCCGCGAGGCCGGCGCCTCCGCGGCCGGCGCCCCGTGACCGGGTTCGGGCCCGGGGACGTCCGGGACGTCCCGGAGCGCTGGCACACCGAGGACGCCGAGGAGGTCTTCGCCGGGCACATCTTCCGCGTCCGGCGGGACCGGGTCCGCATGCCGAACGGCCAGGGCACCGAGCTCGTCGGCCGGGACGTGATCGAGCACCCGGGGTCGGTCGGCATCCTCGCCCTGGACGGCGAGGACCGCGTCCTGCTGCTCCGCCAGTACCGGCACCCGGCCGGGCACTACCTGTGGGAGGCGCCCGCCGGGCTCCGCGACGTCGAGGGCGAGCCGCTGCACGTCCTCGCCGCGCGCGAGCTGCTGGAGGAGGCCGGATACCGGGCCGGGCGGTGGGACGTCCTGGTCGACGTGTTCCCCTCGTCCGGCATGTCGGACGAGCGGACCCGGATCTTCCTGGCCCGCGACCTCGTCCAGGTCCCCGCCGACGAGATCGACTTCGAGCGGGTGCACGAGGAGGCCGACATGCCGGTGGTCTGGGTGCCGCTGGAGGAGGCCGTCCGCAAGGCGCTGGCCGGTGAGCTGCACAACATGATCGCCGTGACCGGGGTGCTCGCCGCGCATGCGGCACGCGCCGGCGAGTTCGCCGGTCTGCGTTCTGTCGAGGCGCCGGAGGGCTGACCCGCCGGACGGCCGGCGCCGTCACCGCCGGTCATCGCCGAATCGTTATCGCCACGCCCCGCCGTCCTGCCGGACGCGCGGGGCGTTGACGCATCCCCGGCGGGCCCGAGGGGGCATGATGGGGCGCGGGTTCCCCCGACACGGTGACCGAACACCGCACGAGTGATCGAGCACCGCGCGAGTGATCGAGCACCGGCTGAACGGTTGAGCACCGGCTGAACGGTTGAGCACGGAATGGATGGTCGAGCAGCGATTGAATGAATGAGCAGCGGCCGATTGATCGAGCGGCGGCCGAGTGTTCGAGCAGCGGTTGAGTGGTCGAGCACAGTGACCGAGCAGAGTGAGCGAACGAGCGTCCGGAACGAGGTCCCGCACTGACACCGAGCACGACCGGCCGCCGCGCCGCGCGCACCGAGACCGACCCTTCCGGGGCTGCCGCGGAGCCCGCCCCCGAGCCCGCCTCCGGCAGCCCGTCCTCCGAGGCCGCGGCCGGGACCGCGCTGGAGTCTGCCGTGCGCACCTACCTCGGGCACCTGGCGGTGGAACGCGGCCTGGCCGCCAACACGCTCAGCTCCTACCGCCGCGACCTGCGCCGCTACGTCGAGGTGCTGGTCGGGCGCGGCCGGACCGCGATCGACCGGGTCACCGAGGACGACGTCCGGGAGTTCCTGGTCGGGCTGCGGCAGGGCGACGACGACCACCCGCCGCTCGCCGCCGGGTCGGCGGCCCGCGCGGTCGTCGCCGTCCGCGGCCTGCACCGGTTCGCGCTGCGCGAGGGCCTGGCGGGGGACGACCCGGCGCGCGAGGTCCGTCCGCCCACCCCGCCCCGGCGGCTGCCGAAGGCGATCTCCCTGGCCGACGTGGAACGGCTGCTCGACGCCGCGTCCGGGCCGGGCGAGGGCGACGCCGGCGACAGCACCGCCGCCGCGCGCGCCCTCCGAGACCGAGCCCTGCTGGAGCTGCTGTACGGCTCGGGCGCCCGCATCTCCGAGGCCGTCGGCCTGGACGTGGACGACGTCGACCTCGGCGACGGCTTCGCCCGCGTCTCCGGCAAGGGCGGCAAGACCCGCATCGTCCCGATCGGGGAGTACGCGCGCCGCGCCGTCGAGGCCTACCTCGTGCGCGCGCGTCCCGAACTCGCCGGCACCGGACGCGGCGGACCCGCCCTGTTCCTCAACGCCCGCGGCGGACGGCTCTCCCGGCAGGGCGCCTGGATGGTCCTGCGCGCCGCCGCCGACCGGGCCCGGCTGACCGACGTGTCCCCGCACACGCTCCGGCACTCCTTCGCGACGCACCTGCTCGACGGCGGGGCGGACGTCCGGGTCGTCCAGGAGTTGCTCGGACACGCCTCGGTGACGACGACGCAGGTCTACACTCTGGTCACGGTTCAGCTGCTGCGCGAGGTCTACGCCACGTCGCATCCGCGGGCACGCGGCTGACCGGCCAGGGCGCGCGGCTGACAAAACGCGACGCATCGACCGCGAGTCGGCTTGAGACGGCGGCGGCGGGGCCATAGAGTCCCCGTCCTGGAGGCATTTTCGGGCCGCCGGGGAGGGATCTGGTGACAAGCACACGGGCTTCGGAGGGCATGCTGTCCTCCGCCACCATCGAGACCGATCCGAGTCGCGCCCTGGGCCCGACGCAGCGCCCGGTCCCCGTCTTCCCCGATCCCGAGCCCCTCGCCGAGCACGGCCCGGCGCGGATCGTGTCGATCTGCAATCAGAAGGGCGGCGTCGGCAAGACCACCACCACCATCAACCTGGGCGCGGCGCTCGCCGAGTACGGCCGCCGCGTGCTGCTGGTCGACTTCGACCCGCAGGGCGCCCTGTCGGTGGGCCTGGGCAAGGGCGACCCCCGCCAGCTGGAGGTGACGATCCACAACCTGCTGCTCGAACGCGACACCGAGTGGGAGGACGTGGTCATCGAGACCGGCGTGGACGGGATGGAGCTGCTGCCGTCCAACATCGACCTGTCCGGCGCCGAGGTCCAGCTGGTGCACGAGGTCGGCCGCGAGTACATCCTCGCCGGGGCGCTGAAGTCGGCGATCCCGCACTACGACTACATCCTCATCGACTGCCAGCCGTCCCTGGGCCTGCTGACGGTCAACGCGCTCGCCGCGAGCGAGGGGGTGCTGATCCCGCTGGAGTGCGAGTACTTCGCCATGCGCGGGGTCGCGCTGCTCATGGAGACCATCGACAAGGTCCAGCAGCGCATCAACCCGTCGCTCGCGATCGACGGCGTGCTCGGCACCATGTACGACTCGCGCACCCTGCACACCCGCGAGGTGCTCGGCCGCATCGTCGAGGCGTTCGGCGACAAGGTCTTCCACACCGTGATCAACCGGACCGTCCGGTTCCCGGACGCCACCGTCGCGGGCGAGCCGATCACCTACTTCGACCCGTCCTCGATGGGCGCCAACGCCTACCGCAGCCTGGCCCGCGAGGTGCTGGAACGCTGGAAGCCGGAGGCCTGAGCGGGCACTCACCCCGCTCGGTTACCGTTCTCCCCGTGCACCAGCCCGCCCCGCCCCTGACGAAGGCCGACCAGAAGGCCGAGGCCGAACCGATGGCCGACGCGCCTGATGACGCCGCTCCCGGCGACGACCCGTCCGCTGGCGGCGATCCCTCTCCCGACCCCGCCCCTGGCGACGACCCGTCCGCCGGCGGCGACCCCTCTGCCGACCCCGGCCCCGACGGCGGCGCGGCGTCCGCCGAGGAGGAGGACGGCGGCAAGGGCTTCCGGGTCGAGCTGGAGAACTTCCAGGGCCCGTTCGACCTGCTCCTCGGGCTGATCTCCAAGCACAAGCTCGACATCACCGAGGTGTCGCTGCACAAGGTCACCGACGACTTCATCGCGCACATCCGGGCGCACGGCAAGGACTGGGACCTCGACCAGGCCAGCCACTTCCTGCTCGTCGCGGCGACCCTGCTGGACCTCAAGGCCGCCCGGCTGCTGCCGTCCGGCGAGGTGGAGGACGAGGAGGACCTCGCCCTCCTGGAGGCCCGCGACCTGCTGTTCGCCCGGCTGCTCCAGTACCGCGCGTACAAGGAGGTCGCCAAGGACCTCACGGCCCGGATGGCCGAGGCGTCCCGCCGGTTCCCCCGGATCGTCCCGATGGAGCCGCGGTTCGCCAACCTGCTGCCGGAGGTGCTGATCGGCCTCGGCCCCGACCAGTTCGCCCGGCTCGCCGCCCAGGTGTTCACGCCGAAGACACCGCCGGGCGTGAACGTCGAGCACATGTACCAGCCGAAGGCGAGCGTCCGGGAGCAGGCCGAGGTCGTGGTCGCCAAGCTGCGCGCGCTGCGCCGGGCCACCTTCGAGCAGCTCACCGACGACGCCGAGGGCACCTTCGAGGTCGTCGCCCGGTTCCTGGCCCTGCTGGAGCTGTACCGCGAGCGCGCCGTCACCTTCGAGCAGGACGAGCCGCTGGGCGTGCTGAACGTCACCTGGACGGGCTCCGACGAGGGCGAGGTCGAGGTCGGCGACGACTACGAGGGCGCCCGCGACCTGGACGCCGTCGCCGAAAGCGGGGACGGCGGGGACGGCGAAGGCGGGGACGGCCCGTCCGACGAGACCGAGGAATCCACCGATGACTGACCACGCCGAGGACCCCCAGACCCCCGAGGACCCCGACGTCCCCGAGGAGCCCGCCGCCTCCGAGGGGCCCGACGTCCCGGAGGAGCAACCCGTCCCCGAGGAGCCAGCCGCCTCCGAGGAGCCAGCCGCCTCCGAGGAGCCAGCCGCCTCCGAGGAGCCTGCCGTCCCGGAGGAGCGGCCCGTCCGGGAGGAACGGCCCGTCCCCGAGGAGCCAGCCGTCCAGGAGGAGGCGGCCGTTTCGGAGGAGGTTTCCGAGGGCGTCTCCGCCTCCGAGGGCGTCTCCGTGACGGAGGACGAGCCGGTGGACGGCGCCGAGGACGGCGGGCCGTCGTTGCGGGCGCAGGTGGAGGCGATCCTGCTGGTCGTGGACGAGCCGGTGGCCGAGATCACGCTCGCGCAACTGCTGGAGCGGCCCGTCCCGGAGGTGGCCGCCACGCTGCGCGGGCTGGCCGCGGAATACACCGAGCAGGGCCGCGGGTTCGACCTACGGGACGTGGCGGGTGGCTGGCGCTTCTACACTCGTGACATATGCGCGCCGGTGGTGGAGAGGTTCGTCACCGACGGGCAGCAGGCCCGCCTGACCCAGGCGGCGCTGGAGACCCTGGCGGTGGTCGCCTACCGCCAGCCGGTCAGCCGCGCCAGGGTCTCGGCGGTGCGCGGGGTGAACAGCGACGGGGTCATGCGGACCCTGGCGCTGCGCGGCCTGATCGAACAGGCCGGGCAGGACCCCGAGTCCCAGGCCACCCTGTTCCGCACCACCGGGTACTTCCTGGAGCGGCTGGGCCTGCGGAACCTGGACGAACTGCCGGAACTGGCCCCCTACCTGCCCGATGACCTGCCAGAAGAGATAGTCGAGGAAGCGTGAGCGACAACGAGGGCGTGCGCCTGCAGAAGGTCCTGGCCGAGGCCGGGATCGGCAGCCGCCGCCACTGCGAGGAACTGATCGGCGAAGGCCGGGTCGAGGTCAACGGCGAGCGGGTGTTCCGGTTCGGCGAGCGGGTCGACCCCGAGCGCGACGTGATCAGGGTGGACGGCCGCCGGGTGGAGACCCGGTCCGAGACCCGCTACTACATGATCAACAAGCCGCGCGGCGTGGTGTCCACGATGAAGGACGAGCGCGGCCGCAAGTCCCTCGCCGAGTACGTGGAGGTGCCCGAGCGGCTGTTCCACGTCGGGCGGCTCGACACCGACACCGAGGGCCTGATCCTGCTCACCAACGACGGCGAGCTGGCGCACCGGCTGACCCACCCGAGCTTCGGCGTGAGCAAGACCTACCTCGCCGAGATCCACGGGCCGATCCCGCGCGACCTCGGCCGCCGGCTGCGCAAGGGCGTCGAGCTGGAGGACGGCTTCGCCAAGGCCGACAGCTTCCGGATCTTCGACCAGGTGGGCCGCCGGATCCTGGTGGAGATCACCCTGCACGAGGGCCGCAAGCACATCGTCCGGCGGCTGCTGAAGGAGGTCGGGTTCCCGGTCCAGCAGCTCGCTCGCGTAGAGTTCGGACCGCTCAAGCTCGGCGTGCTGAAGCCGGGCCACATGCGGGCGCTGACCGTCCGCGAGGTCGGCGAGCTGTACAAGGCCGTCGGCCTGTAGCGGGCGTCCGGACGACGGGAGGGGACCCATGGCGGTGCGGGCGATCCGCGGCGCGACCCAGGTGGAGGCGGACGACCGGGACCAGATCCTGGCCGCCACCACCGAGCTGGTCACCCAGGTGATGGAGCGCAACGCGCTCACCACCGACGACGTGATCAGCGTGCTGTTCACCGCCACCCCCGACCTGACCGCCGAGTTCCCGGCGCTCGCCGCGCGCAAGCTGGGCTTCCAGGAGGTCCCGCTGATGTGCGCGAGCGAGATCGCCGTCCCGCACGGGCTGCCGCGGGTGATCCGGCTGATGGCGCACGTGGAGACGGACCGTCCGCGCGCGGAGGTCCAGCACGTCTACCTGCGCGGCGCCGCCGCCCTCCGCCTCGACATCGCCCAGTAGCCCGCCCCGGCCGCCGCCCAGGCGGACCGGGCGGGCGCTCCGGGCCAGTAGGCTGGATCGGTGGCAGAGACCCCAGTCCCCGAGCGTCCCGGAAGCGGCGGCAGCGGCCCCGGCCGCGTGGTCGTCATCGGCACCGGCCTGATCGGCACGTCGATCGCGCTGGCCCTGCGCGCCCGGGGTTCGGAGGTCTACCTGTCCGACCGGGACGCCGCCGCGCTCGACGTGGCGGTGCAGATCGGCGCGGGCGAGCCGCTGCCGGACGGCGGGCTCGACGGGCCCGCCGACCTCGCGGTGATCGCCGTCCCGCCCGCCGCCGTCGCGGTGACCCTGCTGGACGCGCAGAAGCGCGGCCTGGCGGAGGTCTACACCGACGTGGCGAGCGTGAAGGCGCTGCCGCTGGCGCAGGCGGCCGAGGTCGGCTGCGACCTGGCGTCCTACGTTGCGGGGCATCCGCTGGCGGGGCGGGAGCGGTCCGGGCCGTCCGCGGCGCGCGACGACCTGTTCCTGGGCCGTCCGTGGGCGCTGTGCCCCAGCCCGCGCACCTCCCCGGAGGCGCTCGCGGCGGTGGAGGGGCTGGCGCGGCTCTGCGGGGCCATGCCGGTCACCGTGGACGCCGCGCACCACGACCGCTCGGTCGCGCTGGTGTCGCACGCCCCGCACGTGGTGTCGGCGGCGGTCGCGGCCCGGCTGACCGGCGCGGACGACACCGCGCTCGGCCTCGCCGGGCAGGGCGTCCGGGACGTGACCCGGATCGCCGCGTCCGACCCGCGGCTGTGGATCGGCATCCTGGCCGCCAACGCCGAACCGGTCGCGGACGTCCTGGAGGCCGTCGCGACCGACCTGGCGGTGGCCGCCTCGCTGCTGCGCGACGGCAGCGAGGGCGCGGCGACGCACGTGGCCGACCTGCTGCTGCGCGGCAACGCCGGACGCGCCCGGATCCCGGGCAAGCACGGCGGCGACCAGCGCAGCTACGCGACCGTCACCGTGGTCATCCCGGACCGTCCGGGCGAACTGGCGATGATCTTCCAGGCGGCGACGATCGCCGGGGTCAACGTCGAGGACGTCTCGATCGAGCACTCGCCGGGCCGCCCGGTCGGTGTGCTGGAGCTGTCGGTCCAGCCCGAGGAGGCCGCGAAGCTGGCCGACGAGCTGCGCGCGCGTGGCTGGTCGGTCCCCGGCTGACCGGTACCCTGGAATGCTGGCCGGGCCGTGCCCGGTCCGCGTCCGCACGGGCCACGCACCACCGCCGCGCCCACCGCAACACCGCCCCATGCACCACCGCCCCACGCCCCACCGGCGCAGACACCGAAAGGCAGCGATCGTGTCGCTCGTCATCGCCATGGACGGCCCGTCCGGTTCCGGCAAGTCCAGCGCGTCCAAGGGCGTCGCCCGCGCGCTCGGGCTGCGCTACCTCGACACCGGCGCGATGTACCGCGCCATGACCTGGTGGATGCTGCGGCACGGCGTGGACGTCGAGGACGGCGAGGCGGTCGCGGCGCGCGCGGCCGAGGCGGTGCTGGTCTCCGGCACCGACCCGGACCGTCCGACCATCCAGGCGGACGGCGAGGACGTGTCCGAGCCGATCCGCACCCGGGAGGTCACCAACGCGGTGAGCGCGGTCAGCCGGGTTCCGGCGGTCCGGGAGCGGATGGTCGCGCTGCAGCGTGAGATCATCGGTACCGGGGGCATTGTGGTGGAGGGCCGCGACATCGGCACGGTCGTCGCGCCGGACGCGCCCGTCAAGGTCTACCTGACCGCCAGCGAGGCGGTGCGGGCGGCGCGGCGGGCCAAGGACCTGGCGGCCGACCCGGGCGCGTCGGTGTCGGTCACCCAGGCCGAGCAGGCGCGGCGCGACCGGCTCGACTCCACCCGCAAGGCGTCCCCGCTGGCCAAGGCGGCGGACGCGCACGAGATCGACTCGACCGAGCTGAGCCTCGACGAGGTGATCGAGGCGGTCGTCCGCCTCGCCAAAGAGCAGAACTGAGCACCGGGCTCGGCAACGAGCGCACGAGCGAGCCGGGGGACGCCGGGAGGCGTACCCGACCGGCGAGCGGGGACATCAACGTGACTGACAGCGAATACGACTTCGACGCCGCCGCACTCGCGGCGGCCGAGGGCTTCGACGAGGGCTTCACCGGCGACCCGGGGGAGGACGAGGGGCCCGCGCCGGTGGTGGCCGTGGTGGGCCGGCCGAACGTCGGCAAGTCCACCCTGGTCAACCGGATCATCGGCCGCCGCGAGGCCGTGGTGGAGGACGTGCCGGGCGTGACCCGGGACCGCGTCGCCTACGACGCGACCTGGTCCGGCCGCCGGTTCACCGTCGTGGACACCGGCGGCTGGCTGCCGGACGCGGCCGGCCTGGCCGCCGCGATCGCCGAGCAGGCCCGGATGGCGGTCGACCTCGCCGACGTGGTGATGTTCGTCGTGGACGCCACCGTCGGCGCGACCGACGTGGACGAGGCCGTGGTGGAGATCCTGCGCCGGTCCGGCAAGCCGGTGGTGCTGGTCGCCAACAAGGTCGACAACGCCGGCACCGAGTCCGACGCGGCGCTGCTGTGGAGCCTCGGCATCGGCGAGCCGCACCCGGTCAGCGCCGTGCACGGGCGCGGCTCGGGCGACCTGCTGGACGCCGTCCTGGAGGCGCTGCCCGAGCAGGCCCCGCGGGAGACGTTCGGCGCCGAGGCGGGCGGGCCGCGCCGGGTGGCGCTGCTGGGCCGCCCGAACGTCGGCAAGTCCAGCCTGCTGAACCAGCTGGCCGGGGAGAAGCGGGTCGTCGTCGACTCGGTCGCGGGCACCACCCGCGACCCGATCGACGAGGAGATCGAGCTCGGCGGCAAGACCTGGCGGTTCATCGACACCGCCGGCATCCGCCGCCGCCACCGGGAGAACCAGGGCGCCGACTTCTACGCCACGCTGCGCACACAGTCGGCGCTGGAGCGGGCCGAGGTCGCGGTCGTGATGATCGACGCGACCGAGCCGCTGGCCGAGCAGGATCTGCGGATCATCTCCATGGTGATCGAGTCCGGCCGGGCCCTGGTCATCGCCTACAACAAGTGGGACCTGCTGGACGAGGAGCGCCGCCACTACCTGGAGCGCGAGATCGACCGGCAGCTGCACAACGCGCGCTGGGCGCCGCGGGTGAACGTGTCGGCCCGCACCGGACGGCACATGGAGAAGCTCGTCCCGGCGATCGAGACGGCCCTGGCGGGCTGGGAGACGCGCGTCCCGACGTCCAAGCTGAACCAGTTCTTCGCCGACCTGGTGTCGTCGCACCCGCACCCGATCCGGGGCGGCAAGCAGCCGCGGGTGCTGTTCGCGACGCAGGCGGGCGTGCGGCAGCCCAAGTTCGTCCTGTTCACCTCCGGGTTCCTGGAGGAGGGCTACCGCCGGTACATCGAGCGGCGGCTGCGCGAGGAGTTCAGCTTCGAGGGCACGCCGATCGCGGTGACCATGAAGATCCGCGAGAAGCGCGGCAAGCGCAAGTAGCGGGGCGGAGATCGCTTCGAGGCCCGCCCGGGGGTTCCCCGGGCGGGCCTCGGCGTGCCAGGATGCTGCTCCACGGCCCCGCGTAAGTTCTCGCTTACTCGTTGACCGTGCAATTGGACTCATGGTCTAGTGGTGCGTACCACGGTGGTCAGGGCGCGGGTCGAGGGGTGGGACGTGAAGCTTCTGCTGTTGGTGCTGGTGGCCGCCGCCTTCGTGGCGGCCGGTTTCTACTGGCAGCAGCCCTGGATCGGCGCGGTGGGCCTGCTGGTGATGTTCGTCGGCATGTTCACCGACCGCGACGACGTCGCCAACGACGACGAGAAGCGCAGCTTCGAGACGACCAAGTCCGTCCGCAACATGCGCACCCGCGACCGCTGACCCCTGCTCTCCGCCGAGGCCCCGTGCCCCGCTCAGGCCGCGTCCCTGCTCGGGTCGCGTCCCTGCTCGGGTCGCGTCTCCGCTCAGCGGACCGCGTTCCTGCTCAGACTCCGTGCTCGTCGGGGGCCACGCGGCGGTCCTCGACGTCCGGCTGGGTCTGGTGCTGGGGCCGGCGCGCGTAGCGGCCGTAGGTCGGCCTGCTGAGCGGCTGCGTGACGTCCGATTCCTCCGCGGTCGGGGCGGACGACTCGGACGGCGCTGGAGCGGCCTCGCGGACGCCGACGACCGCGAACCGGCCGAGCGCCAGCGCGGACAGGAAGACGATCGCGGCGCCGAGCGCGGAGAAGCCGGTGAGCTGCTCGGCGAGGTGCCGACCCTTGGTCGTCCCGAGCGGGTCGCCGATGCCGTTCGCGTCCCACAGCACCGCGACCTGCGTGCCGATGACGAACCAGGCGCCGCCGAGCGCCGCGAGCCAGCCGCCGAGCGAGGCGAGGGCCCGGTGCGAGCTGGACAGCGCGACCAGGCCGCCGAGCGCGGTCGCCGCTCCGGGCGCGATGCACAGTTCGAGCCGGTCCGTCCCGTAGATCCAGGTCTCGTCCGGATGGAAGCCGAAGTGCGCGTACGGGCCGACGAAGGGCAGCAGCGCCCCCCAGAGCCCGAGCAGGACGAGCAGGACTCCGCTGAACGCGCCGCGGCTGCGCGGCACGCGCATGGTTCCGGTCATGATCGCCGCCTCCCGATGAGGTCGGATATCTAGTTTTGAATCGGGCTTTACCCTTCGATTCCGCCTTCATGCGGAGCTGACGCAGCGTCGCGACATGGAGCCAATCGCGCAGAACGCGCCCCCGGAGCGGCCGCGCATGCCATTCTGTGACCCTTGGTGATCATTTACTCACTTTCAGGTACGAGGTCGCGATGGCACTGTTCGTCCGCAGGGGGAGGAGAGCCGCTCTCGAACGGGACGCGGTGGATTTCGTCCGGCAGTTCCACGCCGAAACCGGGGGCAAGGCCGGGGACGAGGGCGGGGGCGGCGTCGCGTCCGGAGGCGGGGCGCTGGAGGCGCGGCTGGCGGAGGTGCGCGAGGAGATCCGCGCCACCGGCACCTACCGGCACACCGGCGCCGAGCTGGCGTTCGGCGCGCGCGTCGCGTGGCGCAACAGCAACCGGTGCATCGGGCGGCTGTACTGGCGCGGCCTCCGGGTCCGCGACCGGCGGCACGTGCGCGACGCCGCGGGGATCGCCGCCGAATGCGTCCGGCACCTGGACGAGGCGGGCAATGGCGGCCGGATCCGCCCGCTGATCACCGTGTTCGCGCCCGACGCCCCGGACCGTCCGGGCCCGCGGCTGTGGAACGACCAGCTCGTCCGGTACGCCGGGCACGTCCAACCGGACGGCTCGGTGGTCGGCGACCCCCGCAACGTCCCGCTGACCGAGGCCGCCCGCGCGCTCGGATGGACCGGTGCGGGCACCTCTTTTGACCCGCTGCCGCTCCTGGTGGACGCGCCGGACGAGCCCGTCCGCATGGTCCCGCTACCGGAGCGCGCGGTGCTGGAGGTCGAGCTGAGCCATCCCGATTTCCCCTGGTTCGCCGACCTCGGGCTGCGCTGGCACGCCGTCCCCGCGGTGTGCGACATGACGCTGGAGATCGGCGGCCTGACCTACCCGTGCGCGCCGTTCAGCGGCTGGTACATGGGCACCGAGATCGGCGCCCGCAACCTCGCTGACGCCGACCGCTACGACCTGCTGCCGCGCGTCGCCGAGCGGCTCGGCCTCGACACCCGCCGCGAGGCGTCGCTGTGGCGGGACCGGGCGCTGGTCGAGCTGAACGTCGCGGTCCTGCACTCGTTCCGCGCGGCGGGCGTCACCATGACCGACCACCACACCGAGTCCCGCCGCTTCCTGGCCCACGTGGACCGCGAGGAGTCCGCCGGACGCCGCTGCCCGGCGGACTGGACCTGGATCGTCCCGCCGCTTTCGGGCGCCGCGACGCCGGTCTTCCACCGCTACTACCACGACGACGCGGACGTCCGCCCGAACTTCGTCCGCCGCGAGAACCCCCTCCCCGTGCCCGACGGCGAGCACGGCCGAGCGGTCCTGGTGCCGCGCCGGGTCTCCGTCCCGGCCCAGCGAACGGCACCGTGGGACGCAGACAACAGGCGATAAGGGGCCGGGCGTCAGGTTTTGGAGCGGGCGTTAGTGGACCGGGCCGACGTCGGGGACTGAGCCGTCGTCCGGGACCGAGCCGTCGTCCGGGGATCGGAGCGGTGTTACGGGACGGAGCGGGACGAGCCCTCGGGGTTCGCCGGGTCGATGTGCCAGCTGATGATCCGGGCCGGGTGGATGCGGATCAGGTCGTCGCTGAAGAAGCCCTCGCCGATGTGCATGCGGCCCTTCACGAACTCGACGCGGCCGCGGATCTCGACGCCGCGTCCCCAGCCGGGGCGGACGGCGTCCGGGGCGTCCGGCGGGGTCATGTCGTCCACCAGGAACGAGACGTTCGGGTTGGCCTGGGCGTTGCGGTACTTGCGGCTGGCGGCGTGGTTCGGGCCGCCGATGTCGATCGTGCCGTCGTCGTTCAGCCGGAACCCGACCGGGCGGACGTTCGGCGTCCCGTCCGGGCCGGTGGTGGCGATGCGGCCGAGGCTCTGCGATCCGAGGTACGCGCGCTCGGCGTCGGTGAAAGGCGTGGTCGTCATGGCACCGACGCTAGGACCTCAACTCGTCTTGAGGTCAACCTCGCCGCCGCGTTTCGCGAACGCGCCGCGGACGAACGCGCCCATGTCGGAGATGGCCGTCCGCGATTCCGGCAGCAGCGGGCCGAACATCTGGAACACGTGCAGCTGCCGGTCCCAGACCTGGAGCGTCGTCGGCACACCGGCCTCGGCGAGCCGCCGCGCCATGATCTCGGCGTCGCAGTACAGCAGCTCGGTCGAGCCCGCCGTCAGCAGGACGGGCGGCAGCCCGGCGAGGTCCGCGCGGATCGGCGAGACCTTCGGGTCGCCGAGGTCCAGGTGGCCGAGGAAGCTGCGCACCAGCCACTCCAGCAGCGGGCCGGGCGCGGACGGGTCGAGCTTCATGTTCGCGTGCGCGAGCTTGTCGGTGAGGTCCATGTCGAGCATCGGCGACAGCGCCACCAGCCCGGCGGGCAGCGGCAGGCCCTCCTCGCGGGCGCGCAGCGCGGTGGCGAAGGTGAGGTAGCCGCCCGCCGAGTCGCCCATGATCACGATGTCGGACGCGTCCCGGTCCGCCAGCAGGCTCCGGTAGGCGGTCAGGCAGTCCTCGACCTCCTCCTCGAACGGGACGGCCGGGATCATCCGGTAGTCCACCGACAGCGCGGGCACCCCGGCGGCGGCGCTGAACCGCGACACCATCCGGCGGTGCGTGTTCAGGCCGCAGCAGACCCAGCCGCCGCCGTGCAGGTAGAGGATCGCCTGGTCGCGGTTCCGGCCGACGCCCGGCCCGTGCGTCCACTCGGCGCGGAACCCGTCGAACGCGACCGGCTGGAACCGCGCCCCGCGCGGCGGACGGGCCCGTGCGGCCAGGCCGTCCAGCATGGCGGCCCGGCGCAGCGCCCGGTCGTCCGGCGGGAGCGCCGCGGCCTTGGCCAGCCGGGGCGCGAGCAGCCGCCGCACCCCGGCCGCGACGGCGCGCGACCGCAGGCTCGCCGTCCCGCGCCTGTCGATCACCAGCGTGGTGGGCTCCGCACGCGTCACGACCACTCCTCGCCGCCGGTCCGTCCGCGTCCCGGCTCGCTGCCCCGGCTTGGACCGGCTCGCTGCCCCGGCCCGGACCGGCTTGATGCTCCGGCTCGATTCCGAACGTGATTCTGATCGTCCCATCGCGCGGTGCCGCTGAACAAGCACTCGCTCAGGTGCCGTTCCTCTCACCGGACGGCCCGTCCTCGCTGGAGCAAAAGCCAGGGCGGAGCGCTGGCACGGCTCGCATTTTCTGGTGGATGGTCCAGATGTGGTGTGCAGGTGCGAGGGTCTAGGGTGGTCCGCGTGACGAGCTTCCGGATCAGCGAGGCCGCGGCCCTGCTCGGGGTCAGCGCCGACACCGTGCGCCGCTGGGTGGACGGCGGGCGCCTCCCGGCCGTCCGGGACGAGCACGGGCACCGCATCGTGCCCGGCGCCGAGCTGGCCGCCTTCGTGCGCGGCCAGTCCCGCGAGCAGGGGGAGAGCTTCTCCTCCGCGCGCAACCGGATGCGCGGCATCGTCACCGACGTGGTGCTCGACACGGTCATGGCCAAGGTCGAGATCCAGGCCGGGCCGTTCCGGATCGTCTCGCTCATGAGCCGCGAGGCCGCCGAGGAGCTGGGCCTGGAGGTGGGCGTGGTCGCCGAGGCCGTCGTGAAGTCCACCACCGTCGTCGTTGAACGTCCCGACGTGGGCTGACCCCTGATGCGTCCCCCCGGCGCGAGCCCTCCGCTGCGAACCCCCTCAAGGAGTCGTCGTGTTCCAACGTTCGTCCGCGGCCGCGCTGGCGGCACTGTCCCTGGTGGCCCTCGCGGGCTGCGGTGACACCAAGGACAAGTCCTCGTCGGGCGGGTCCGGGAAGACGGTGACGGTGTTCGCCGCCGCGTCGCTCACCGAGACGTTCACCAAGCTCGGCAAGGACTTCGAGGGCTCGCACCCCGAGGTGAAGGTGCGGTTCAGCTTCGGCGGCAGCTCGACGCTGGCGCAGCAGATCACGCAGGGCGCGCCCGCCGACGTGTTCGCCGCCGCGAGCGGGACGACGATGAAGACCGTCACGGACGCGGGCGACGCGTCCGGGCAGCCGACCGTGTTCGCCAAGAACCGCCTGGTCATCGCCGTCCCGAAGGGCGACCCGGGCAAGGTGCACGCGCTCGCCGACCTGGCCGGGGCCAAGCTGAAGGTCGTGCTGTGCGCCGAGCAGGTGCCGTGCGGCGCCGCCGCGAAGAAGGCGCTCGCCGCCGCGAACCTCAAGGTCAAGCCGGTGTCGCAGGAGCAGGACGTCAAGGCGGTGCTGACCAAGGTCCGGCTCGGCGAGGCGGACGCCGGGCTCGTCTACCGCACCGACACCAGGGCCGCCGCCGGGCAGGTCGAGGGCATCGAGTTCCCAGAGTCGGCCAAGGCGATCAATGACTACCCGATCGCGGCGCTGAGCAAGGCGCCGCAGCCGGCGCTGGCCAAGGAGTTCGTCCAGTTCGTCCTGTCGCAGCAGGGGAAGGCGGCGCTCGGCGCGGCGGGGTTCGAGGCGCCGTGACCGTCCTGCGCGGGCGGCGGACGCAGCGGAGCGCGGACCGGACGCGGGGGCGTCCGCCGCTCGTGCTGATGCTGCCCGCGCTGGTCGGCCTGGCGTTCCTGGTGCTGCCGCTGGCCGGGCTGCTCTGGCGCGCTCCCTGGTCCACGCTCGGCACCCGCCTCGGCGAGCCGCAGATGCTGGAGGCGCTGAAGCTGTCCCTGGTCAGCGCCACGATCGCGACCGGGCTGTGCCTGCTGTTCGGGGTGCCGCTGGCGTGGATGCTGGCGCGGGCGCCGTTCCGCGGCGTCCGGCTGGTGCGGGCGCTGGTGACCGTCCCGCTGGTACTGCCGCCGGTCGTCGGCGGCGTCGCGCTGCTGCTGGTGCTCGGACGGCGCGGGCTGGTGGGGGAGTGGCTCGACCGCGCGTTCGGGATCACGCTGCCGTTCACCACGTCCGGGGTGGTGCTCGCCGAGACGTTCGTGGCGATGCCGTTCCTGGTGATCAGCGTGGAGGGCGCGCTGCGCGCCGCCGACGCCCGCTACGAGGAGGCCGCCGCCACGCTCGGCGCGGGCCGCTGGACGGTCTTCCGCCGCGTCACGCTGCCGATGGCCGCGCCCGGCGTCCTCGCGGGCGCGGTGCTGTGCTGGTCCCGGGCGCTCGGCGAGTTCGGCGCGACGATCACCTTCGCGGGCAACTTCCCCGGCCGCACCCAGACCATGCCGCTGGCCGTCTACCTGGCGCTGGAGACCGACCCGCAGGCGGCGATCGTGCTCAGCCTCGTCCTGCTGGCCGTCTCGGTCGCCGTCCTGGCCACCCTCCGCGCCCGCTGGACGGCCACCCCATGACCCACCCCAACGACCCGCCAGACCTGGCCGACCACGACAACCCGGCCAGCCGGGGCGCCTGCGACGACCCGGCCGGGCTGGCCGACTCGGCCCGCCTAGCCAACCCGGGCGACCGGGCTGACCGGGACGCCCGAGCCGACAGGGACGCGCGGGCTGGCCGGGACGCGCGGGGCGACCTGGACGCGCGGGTCGACAGGGCCGACCGGGACGTCCGAGCCGACCGGGATGCGCGGGCTGGCCGGGACGTGCGGGTCGACCGGGACGCGCGGGCTGGCCGGGGCGGGTTGGATGCGCGGATCGTTGTGCGGCGGGCCGGGTTCGACCTTGATCTCGCGTTGACGGCGGCGCCGGGGGAGATTCTGGCGCTGCTCGGCCCGAACGGCGCCGGCAAGAGCACGGCGCTGCGCGCGCTCGCCGGGCTGACACCGCTCGCGGACGGCCACATCCGCGTGGACGGACGGGACCTGACCGCGCTGCCGCCCGACCAGCGCGGCGTCGGCATGGTGTTCCAGGACTACCTGCTCTTCCCGCACATGTCGGCCCTGGAGAACGTGGCGTTCGGGCCGCGCGCCCAGGGCGCGGGCAAGCGGGAGGCGCGGCGGCGCGCCGCCGAATGGCTGGAGCACGTCGGGCTCGGCGAGCAGGCGTCGGCTCGTCCGCGCGCGCTGTCGGGCGGGCAGGCGCAGCGGGTCGCGCTGGCGCGGGCCCTGGCCGTCCGGCCCGGGCTCCTGCTGCTGGACGAGCCGCTCGCCGCCCTCGACGCGCACACGCGGCTGGAGGTCCGCGCGGCGCTGCGCCGGCACCTCGCCGGGTTCGCGGGCGCGGCCGTCCTGGTCACCCACGACCCGCTCGACGCGCTGACGCTCGCCGACCGGCTGGTGGTCGTGGAGGGCGGGCGGCTCGTCCAGGAGGGCGCCCCGGGCGACGTCGCGCGCCATCCGCGTACCCCCTACGTGGCGCGCCTGGTCGGCCTGAACCTCTTCCGAGGCCGCGCCGACGACGGGACGACCACCCTGGCCGACAGTGCGACCGGGGCGCCGACCGGCGGCGCGGCTGAGACGCGGGGCGGCGGCGCGGCGGTGACCGTTGCCGTGGCGGACGGGCGGCTGAAGATCGATGCCGTGACCGCGCTCCGGGGTGAGGTTTTTCTCGCTTTTGAACCTTCTGCCGTCGCGCTGTACCGGTCCAGGCCGGACGGGAGCCCGCGGAACCTCTGGCCCGCCCGGGTTTCGGCCGTCGAGAGCCACGGCGACCGGTTCCGGATCCGCCTCAAGGCCGTCCCAAATGCCGAACCGGGTTCTGAAACCGGGGGAACCCGGGACGAACGGCGGGAAACGCGCACGGGACGCGGGGACGGCCCGGAGGTGGCCGCGGACGTGACCGCCGCCGCCGTGGCCGATCTCGGACTGGCCGAGGGGAGCCCGGTCTGGGCCTCCGTCAAGGCCACGGAAGTGCGCGTTTACCCCGCGTGAGCGCGGGCATGAGCGAGGTCTCGCAGGCTTCGCGGCGGACCGTTTCCCGGTGACATCAATCACAAATGGGCTCGGCGTGCCCCAAAACTCCGCTGGATTGGTCCAGACCAAATGGAAAAAGCCGCGAGTTTTGCTCATGATGCAAACATCCTGCGAACAGCTGAAGGAGTTGCCCGTGTCCAACCAGGAGATCCCCGGCCTCGACCAGGCCCCGACCAGTCACCGCGAGCTCGTGGACTGGGTGCGTGGGATCGCCGAGCTGACCCAGCCCGAGCGAGTCGAATGGTGCGATGGTTCGGATGCGGAATGGGAACGCCTGACCTCCCTCCTCGTGGAGCAGGGCACCTTCAAGAGGCTCAATCCGGAGAAACGCCCGAACAGCTTCTACGCCGCGTCCGACCCGGCCGACGTCGCGCGCGTCGAGTCCCGCACCTACATCTGCTCCGAAAAGGAGGAGGACGCGGGCCCGACGAACAACTGGATCGCGCCGGACGAGATGCGGGCGACCTTCGGCGAGCTGTTCCAGGGCGCGATGAAGGGCCGCACCATGTACGTGGTGCCGTTCTGCATGGGCCCGCTCGGCGGCAACATCTCCCAGCTCGGTGTCGAGATCACCGACTCCCCGTACGTCGCGGTCTCGATGCGGATCATGACGCGGATGGGCGAGGGCGCGCTGCGCCTCATCGAGGAGCGCGGCTCGTTCGTGAAGGCCGTCCACTCGGTGGGCGCGCCGCTGGAGCCGGGCCAGCAGGACGTACCGTGGCCCTGCAACTCCACCAAGTACATCTCGCACTTCCCCGAGACGCGTGAGATCTGGTCCTACGGCTCGGGCTACGGCGGCAACGCGCTGCTCGGCAAGAAGTGCTACGCGCTGCGCATCGCCTCGACGATGGCCCGCGACGAGGGCTGGCTCGCCGAGCACATGCTCATCCTGAAGCTGACCCCGCCGGAGGGCGAGACCCGCTACGTCGCGGCCGCGTTCCCGTCCGCCTGCGGCAAGACCAACCTCGCCATGCTGGAGCCGACCATCCCGGGCTGGAAGGTCGAGACCATCGGCGACGACATCGCCTGGATGCGGTTCGGCGAGGACGGCCGGCTCTACGCGATCAACCCCGAGGCCGGGTTCTTCGGCGTCGCGCCGGGCACCGGCGACGCCACCAACGCCAACGCGGTGAAGACCTTCTACGGCAACTCCATCTTCACCAACGTGGCGCTCACCGACGACGGCGACGTGTGGTGGGAGGGCCTCACCGAGGAGCCGCCCGCGCACCTCACCGACTGGAAGGGCAACGACTGGACGCCCGAGTCGGACACCCCGGCCGCGCACCCGAACGCCCGCTTCACCACCCCGGCCGGGCAGTGCCCGATCATCGCGCCGGAGTGGGAGGACCCGAACGGCGTGCCGATCTCGGCGATCCTGTTCGGCGGCCGCCGCGCCTCCGCCGTCCCGCTGGTCACCGAGTCCTTCGACTGGCAGCAGGGCGTGTTCCTCGGCGCGAACATCGCGTCCGAGAAGACCGCCGCGGCCGAGGGCTCGGTCGGCGAGCTGCGCCGCGACCCGTTCGCGATGCTGCCGTTCTGCGGCTACAACATGGGCGACTACTTCGGCCACTGGCTGAAGATCGGCCGCTCCACCGACGCCGAGAAGCTGCCGCGCATCTACTACGTGAACTGGTTCCGCAAGGACGCCGATGGCCGGTTCATCTGGCCGGGCTTCGGCGAGAACAGCCGCGTCCTGAAGTGGATCGTCGAGCGCCTCAACGGCAAGGCCGACGCCGCCAAGTCCCCGATCGGCCACCTGCCGACCCGGGAGGCCCTGGACCTGTCCGGCCTGGACCTGTCCGACGCCGACCTCACGACGCTGCTCACCGTCGACAAGGACGTCTGGCAGCAGGAGGCGGCGCTCGTCCCGGCCCACTTCGAGACCTTCGGCGACCACCTGCCGAAGGAGCTGTGGGACGAGTACGAGGCCCTGGTCAACCGCCTCGGCGAGTGACCGCCTGACCCTCGCACCGTGACGAGAGGGGCCGCGCCTTCCGGGCGCGGCCCCTTTTCGCCATGGACGGCCCGCTCGCTTGGTAAGGAACCCGGTGCCGGCCGGTAACCTCGGGGTATGTCGAGGTTGGAGTTCCGGGTCCACGAACTGACGGTCGGGCAGCTCGCCGAGCGGAGCGGGGTCGCGGTGTCGGCCCTGCACTTCTACGAGTCCAAGGGGCTGATCAGCAGCCGCCGGACGGCGGGCAACCAGCGCCGCTTCACCCGCGACACGCTGCGCCGGGTCGCGTTCGTCAAGGTCGCCCAGCGCGTCGGCATCCCGCTGGACCGCATCCGCGACGCCCTCGCCACCCTCCCCGAGGAGCGCACCCCCACCACCGAGGACTGGGCGCGCCTCTCCGAGACCTGGCGCACCGAGCTGGACGACCGCATCGCCCAGCTGGAGAAGCTGCGCGACGACCTCACCGACTGCATCGGCTGCGGCTGCCTGTCCATCAAGACCTGCGCCCTGGCCAACCCCTACGACCGCCTCGGCGACGAGGGTCCCGGCCCCCGCCGCCTGCTGGTCGAACGCCACCGCGACCGCCCCAAGAGCAGCGGCAAGGCCGCCGCGGCCGCCACCAACCCCTGCACCGACTGCCCCTGACCCCCGCCGCCCGCACGGCGCGGCTGTCTCGTCCGGGCGCGGTCGTCCCGCCCGCGTGGCTGCCTCGCCCCGCGTGGACGTCTCACTCGGTGCGGCTGCCTCGCTCCGCGTGGACGTCTCACTCGGGGCGGCTGCCTCGCTCTGCGCGACCGCGATCGCTCGCTCAGCGCGACCGCTCGCTCAGCGCGACCGCTCGCTCAGCGCGACCGCTCGCTCTGCGCGAACACGATCGCTCGCTCTGCGCGAACACGATCGCTCGCTCTGCGCGAACGCGATCGCTCGCCCAGCGCGACCGCTCGCCCAGCGCGACCGCTCGCTCAGCGCGACCGCTCGCTCAGCGCGACCGCGATCGTTTGCTCAGCGCGATCAACTTGCTGAGCGTGGTGGTCTCGCACGGCGTGGTCGTCTCGCCCGTCGCGGTCGTCTCGATCAGCATGGCCGTTGACCGCCGGTGGCCGTTGGGCCACCGGCGGGTTTGCGGTCGGGGGATCGGTCAGCGGACGCGGCGGCGGTTGCGGTCGTGGGGGTCGATGCGGCGCGGGATGGGCTCGCGGCCCGCGGGCTGGGACGGTGGGATGGGCGCGGGCTCCTGGACGATCCCGCGTTCCACCGGGTCCTTCTCCAGCCGGAACTCCTCGCCGTGGTGGGCGAGGACCAGGCCCGGGCCGTCCAGTAGCTCGTAGGTCGCCTGGTCGCCGGTGACCGTGACCTTGATCAGGTTCTCGCGGTAGCGCATCCGGAACGCCAGCCGGCTGATGCCGCCGGGCAGGCGCGGCGCGAACCGGAGCTTGCCGCGGCTGGCGCGCATGCCGCCGAACCCCGCGACCAGGGCCGTCCACGCCCCGGCGAGGGACGCGATGTGCAGGCCGTCGCGGGTGTTGCGGTTGAGGTCGTGCAGGTCCATCAGCGCGGTCTCGCCGAGGTAGTCGTGCGCGAGCTCCAGGTGCCCGCACTCGGCCGCGACGACGGCCTGCGTCTGGGCCGACAGGGACGAGTCCCGGACGGTCAGCGCCTCGTAGTAGGCGAAGTCGCGCGCCTTCTCCTCGGCGGTGAACAGCTCCCCGCAGAGGTGCAGCGCCAGGACGGTGTCCGCCTGCTTCACGACCTGCTTGCGGTAGAGGTCGAAGTACGGGACGTTCAGCAGCAGCGGGTACTGGTCGGGTTTGGTTGCGGCGAAGTCCCAGCGGGCGTGGTCGGTGAACCCGTCGCACTGGGGATGGACGCCGAGCCGCTCGTCATAGGGGATGCGCATGCGCTCGGCCGCGTCCCGCCAGGACGCCGCCTCCTCGGTGGTGACGCCCAGCCGGTCGGCGATGTCCGGGTGGCGCATGGCGGTGTCGGCGGCCTCGATCAGGTTCCGGCGCGCCATCAGGTTCGTGTAGACGTTGTTGTCGACCACGGCGGTGTACTCGTCCGGGCCGGTGACGCCGTCGATGCGGAAGACGCCCTCGACGTCGTGGTGGCCGAGGCCGCGCCACAGCCGCGCGGTCTCCACCAGCACCTCCAGGCCGACCTCGCGCTCGAACTGCTCGTCCTGCGTGGCGTCCAGGTAGCGGACGACCGCGTCCGCGATGTCGGCATTGATGTGGAACGCTGCGGTTCCGGCGGGCCAGTAGCCGGAGCACTCCTGGCCCCGGATCGTCCGCCACGGGAACGCCACGCCCGACAGGCCGAGCTGGGTCGCGCGCTCCTTCGCCAGCGGCAGCGTCATGTGCCGCCAGCCGAGCGCGTCCGCCACGGCGTCCGGGTAGGTGTAGGTGAGCACCGGCAGGACGAACGTCTCGGTGTCCCAGAACGTGTGGCCGTCGTACCCGGGGCCGGTCATGCCCTTGGACGGGATCATCCGGCGCTCGGCGCGCGCGCCCGCCTGGAGGATGTGGAACAGCGCGAACCGGACGGCCTGCTGGACCTCCGCGTCGCCGTCCACCTCGACGTCCGCGCCCTGCCAGAAGTCGTCAAGGAAGTCGCTCTGCTCCTTCAGCAGGCCGTCCCAGCCGGTCTGCCGCGCGGCCGCGAGCGCCCCGACGACCTGGTCGTTCAGCGCCGACCGGGACCGCTGGCTGGACCAGCCGTACGCCATGTACTTCACGACCCGCAGCTTCTGCCCCGGTTTGAGGCGGGTCGCGATGGTCAGGCGGCCGATGTCGGGGAGGCTCTCCAGCGAGTGGTCGGCGTCGTCCGGGCAGTCGAACTGGTGCGACATGCCCGCCGCCATCCGCAGCCCGCTCTCGCGCGTGCGGTGCACCAGGACGACCCGGTGCCCGTTCGACATGTGCTCCTCCGACACCAGCGGCGACTCCAGGATCGCGCTGGTCCGCGGGTCCTTGCCGAGGTCGGGCAGGCCCTCGTTGGCGACCAGCTCGCTCTGCAGGACGATCCGGACCGGGTCGTCCACCGCCTCGACCTCGTAGCAGATCGCCGCGACCGCGCGCTGCGTCAGCGACACCAGCCGGGTCGAGGTGATCTTGACGCGGCGGCCCGCGGGGGAGGTCCACTCCACGTCCCGGGACAGCGTCCCGGCGCGCAGGTCCAGGACCCGCTCGTGGAAGTGCAGCCGGCCGTACCGGACGTCGAACGGCTCGTCGTCCACCAGCAGCCGGATGACCTTGCCGTTGGTCACGTTGATCACGGTCTGGCCGGTCTCCGGCACCCCGTAGGCGGCCTCGGCCTGCGGCAGCGGCCGGCGCTCGTAGAACGAGTTCAGGTAGGTGCCCGGCAGCCCGTGCGGCTCGCCCTCGTCGAGGTTGCCGCGCAGGCCGAGATGGCCGTTGGACAGCGCGAACACCGACTCGCTCTGGGCCAGCCGGTCCAGGCGCAGCTCGGGCTCGCGGACGCACCAGGGCTCCACCAGGTAGTGCGGCCCCGTGGTCGCGGCTCGGATGTCCCGCTCGGTCACTGGTCCCCCTTGAGAAGTTCGGAGAGGTCGTCCACGACGGTGTCGGCCCCGTGCTCGCGCAGCCCGTCGGCGTGCGCCTCGTCCAGCCGGTTCACCCCGACGACGTAGGCGAAATGCCCGCGGCTGCCGGCCTGGACGCCGGCCAGCGCGTCCTCGAAGACCACCGCGCGGTCGGCCGGGACGCCCACGGCGCCCGCCCCGGCGAGGAAGGTGTCCGGGGCGGGCTTGCCCGGCAGCTGCCGCTCGGCGGCCACCACGCCGTCCACCACCGCGTCGAACAGGTCGGTGATCCCCGTGACCCGCAGCACCTGCCGCGTGTTGGCGCTGGACGACACGACGGCGGTCTTCAACCCGTCCGCGCGCGCCGCCCGGACGAACGCCACCGACCCGTCGAACACCCGGACGCCCTTCTCGTCGATGAGCTTCAGCACCAGCTCGTTCTTCCGGTTGCCGAGGCCGCGCACGGTCTCCGCGCCCGGCGGATCGTCCGGCGAGCCCTCCGGCAGGTGGATCCCGCGCGACTCCAGGAACGAGCGGGTGCCGTCCTCGCGCTTCTTCCCGTCCACATACGGACCGTAGTCGGCCCGGATGTCGAACGGTACGAACGGGCCGCCGTGGCGCAGCGCCCAGTCCTTGAGGAACCCGTCGAACATCTGCTTCCACGCGGCCGCGTGCACGGCGGCCGTGTCGGTCAGCACTCCGTCGAGGTCGAAGAGGCACGCCTCGACGCCCTCCGGCAGTCCCAGCATCTTTCCCCTAAGTGGTCCGGTTTCTTGATCGGCGCCTACCCCGTGGCCAAGTACATACCCGGAACAACGGGCTTCGCCGCCCGGTTGGCCGAACAGAGGGGTAGGACACCTGAAGCGATGCGGACGACGAATGAGGAAATCCAAGTGACCAGCAGTCAGAAGGCGAACATCGGCGTCACCGGTCTGGCCGTCATGGGCCGCAACCTCGCGCGCAACCTGGCGCGGCACGGGTACGCGGTCGCGCTGCACAACCGGACGCACGCGCGGACGAAGGCGCTCGTGGAGGAGTTCGGCGACGAGGGGACGTTCCTGCCCGCCGAGACGGCCGAGGAGTTCGTGGCGTCCCTGGAGCGGCCGCGGCGGGTCGTGGTGATGGTGAAGGCGGGCGCGCCGACCGACGCGGTGATCGAGGAGTTCGCGCCGCTGCTGGAACCCGGCGACGTCATCGTGGACGGCGGCAACGCGCACTTCCTCGACACCCGCCGCCGCGAGGCCGCGCTCCGCGAGCGGGGCCTGCACTTCGTCGGGACGGGCATCTCCGGCGGCGAGGAGGGCGCGCTGAACGGCCCGAGCATCATGCCGGGCGGCTCGGCCGAGTCCTGGGAGTCGCTCGGCCCGCTGTTCGAGTCGATCGCGGCCAAGGCCGACGACGGCACGCCCTGCACCACCCACATCGGCCCGGACGGCGCGGGCCACTTCGTCAAGATGGTGCACAACGGCATCGAGTACGCCGACATGCAGCTCATCGCCGAGTCCTACGACCTGCTCCGGCACGCCGGCGGCTACGAGCCGGCGGAGATGGCCGAGATCTTCCGGACCTGGAACGCGGGCCGGCTCGACTCCTACCTGATCGAGATCACCGCCGACATCCTCGCCTACCGCGACCCGGAGACGGGCCGCCCGTTCGTGGACGTCGTCCTGGACCAGGCCGAGCAGAAGGGCACCGGCCGCTGGACGGTCCAGACCGCGCTGGACCTCGGCGCGCCGGTCAACGGCATCGCCGAGGCGGTCTTCGCGCGGTCCGTTTCCGGCCACGCCGACCTGCGCGAGCCCGCGCGGACGCTGCCGGGACCGTCCCGCGCGCCCGTCGACGACCGCGCCGCGTTCGCCGCGAAGGTCGAGCAGGCGCTCTACGCGTCCAAGATCGTCGCCTACGCGCAGGGCTTCGACGAGATCCGGGCGGGCAGCGAGGAGTACGGCTGGGACATCGACCTCGGCGCGACCGCCGCGATCTGGCGCGGCGGCTGCATCATCCGCGCCAAGTTCCTGGACCGGATCCGCGCCGCCTACGAAGGCGACCCGGCCACGCCGACCCTGCTGACCACGCCCGACTTCTCGGGCGCCCTAGCCGACGCGCAGGACGCGTGGCGCGAGGTCGTCGCCACGGCCGTCCGGCTGGGCATCCCGGTCCCGGGCTTCTCGGCGGCCCTGGCCTACTACGACTCGCTCCGCGCCAAGCGCCTGCCCGCCGCGCTGATCCAGGCGCAGCGCGACTTCTTCGGCGCCCACACCTACCGGCGCGTCGACAAGGACGGCTCTTACCACACCCTGTGGGCCGAGGACCCGCGCTCGGAGGTCACCGCCTGACCGTCCGGGGGCTCGGGATGCCCGAGCCCCCGGATTTGCCCCGATTCCGGCGCGATGTGGTGTACATACGCTCTGTGGGCCAAGGCATGCCGATCAACCGCGACAGCTGGCCGGCCGACGGGCCGCTCCGGCGGCTTGTGGAGTTCCTGGACGGCGTCCATCGCGAGCACGGGATGCGAAGCCTCAGCACGGTGGCCTCCGCGATGGCCATGACGAGCAGGACGAACCTCAGCGACATCCTGCGCGGTAAGCGGCCGCCCGCCGACCACCGCCAGGCATGGGACCTCGTGCTGGCGCTCGGCGGCAGTCCGGAGCAGGCGCGCGAGGGCGTCGCCCTGTTCGCCGCCACCAAACCAGGCCGTCCCGACCAGCACCCATGGGCGCTCCGGGCCTCCGCCCACGAGGTCTGGACGCGGGTGGACGACGCGGACGCCTGCTCGCGCGCCTCGTCCATGGCCGGATTCCTCGGCGCCCTGGCGGACGAGGCCGCCGCCGGGCTCGCCGACGACCCGTGGCTCGACACCGGCCTCGGGCTGCGCATCACCGCGCGGGTCGAGGGCCTGCTGCGCGGGCCCCTTCGCGACCTGGACGCCCTGAGCCCGGCCGAGGCGTCCCTGCTCGCGCTCATCCCCTTGCTGCACCAGACGCACGTCCTGCGCGCCCTCGCGCGCCTGCGCCTCGTCGACCCGCTCGCAGTCTGCCCCACCGACAAACCGCCCTCTCCGCCGGCAGGCCCGCCTTCGCCTTCGTCGGCGCAGCCATCGCCCTCGTCGGCGGCGGCTGCGCCGGTGGCTTCGCCTTCGGCGGCTGCGCCGGTGGCTTCGCCTTCGGCGGCTGCGCCGCTGGCTGCGCCTTCGGCGGCGGCTGCGCCGGTGGCTGCGCCTTCGGCGGTGGGTTCGGCTGTGCCGTCGTCGGCGGCTTCGCTGTCGTCCGAGCGGCGCGCGTTCGAGGTGTTCCTGCGCGAACACCCTGAGCTGACGGCACGCGCTCAGGCGCCCGAACTTCCCGATCGGAAGAACGCGCGCGGGGAGATCGGCTGGTGGCTCTTCCACCGCTGGCTCGCCCGCTACCCGCGCCTCTACAACCTCTCGGAGATTCGCTCGCTCCTGGGTTCGGACGACCTTCTGGACGCCGAGACCGTCCAAAGGCTGCTGTACGCGCTGCGGCTGGACGTCTCCGAACTCACCTCCGACGACCGGGGCAAGGCGCTGCGCCGGGAGAGCCGGACGGCGGACGGCGAGCAGGTCGTCCGCGAGCAGCTCCTGGGACACGTCTTCGCCGTGGCGGCCGGCATGGCGATCGACCTGACGCGGCTGCCGGACGTGGTCGTCCGCCATCTGGGCATTCCGGGCGCGCTCGACCTCGCTGACCTGCGCAACAACGTGACCGGGCGCGTCCGCTGGATTCCCGGCCCGGACGCGCTGCTCCTTTCGGCGCGCTGCGGGCATCCGGCCGAGCTGGAAGGCTTGAACGGCTATGCGGCCCGCGTGGACGGCCTGCTCCACGCCGTCCGGCGGGCGGCGCGCAAGCACGCGCACCTGAGCCAGCTCGCCGCGCTCCCGTCCCGCGCGACCGCCGACGAGGTCACCGCCGGAACGGACGAGGAAGGCCGTCCGCTGTTCCAGGGCGTGAGCCGGTTCCGCCTGGACGAGCGGCGCGTCCAGGAGCTGCTGATGGGGGAGCAGCTCTACCAGGACCGGAGCCTGGCCGTCCGCGAGCTGTACCAGAACGCGCTGGACGCCTGCCGCTACCGGGAGGCCCGCATCGCCCACCTGCGCCACCAGGGCCTCTGGCTGGACGACTGGACGGGCCGGATCGCCTTCCGCCAGGGCACCGACGAGAACGGCCGCGCCTTCATCGAGTGCGCCGACAACGGCATCGGCATGACCGAGTCCGTGCTGACCGAGGTGTTCGCGCAGGCCGGAACCCGCTTCACCGACATGCCGGACTTCCTGGACGAAGCGGCCGAATGGGAGGCGGCCCGTCCGGCGGTGCCGTTCTTCCCGAACAGCCGGTTCGGGATCGGCGTCCTGAGCTACTTCATGCTCGCGGACGAGATCGAGATCACCACCCGTCCGATGGGCCGCCGCGGCGACCCGCAGCCCACCCTCAAGGTCTCGATCTTCGGTCCCGGCCACCTGTTCCGGATCGAACACGTCGCGCTCGAACGCTCACCCGGCACGACCGTCCGCCTCTACCTGCGCCCGGGCGATCGTTCGAACAGAAGCGAACATGAGGTCGACTGCATGGACGCCCTCAACGACTGGCTCTACATCGCCCAGTTCGACACCACCGTCACGCTCGACGGCGAACTCCGCGGGGACTGGCGCGCGGGCGAACTGGGCGGCAGCGGCGAGGCCGAGGCGGACGTCCTCGCGTCCTGGGCCGAGCCGGGCGGCGGAACGGTCACCTGGGTCCGGCGCGAGGGGGCCGTCCTCGTGGACGGCCTGCTGATGGAACCGCCGGGACGGACCATGCTCAGGGACCCTGCCAGGCCGCACGGCTTCGTGGTCAACCTGACCGGGACCCGCACCCCGCCCCGGATCTCGGTCGACCGGCGCAAGGTCCTGTCGGACATCTCCGCGGACGTCGAGGACCTGATCAAGCAGGCCGCGCCCGCGCTGGTCGGGCCGGACGCCCCGCCGCTCACCGCCGAATGGCTGTTCTGGCTCACCGACTTCAGCCCCCGGACGGCCGACACGGTCGTCGCCGCCGCCATCGAGGCGGGCGGCCGGATCGAGCACGGCGCGGGCGTCTGGGACGCGTCCCGGACAGGCTGCTTCATCCTCGACGCCCACCTGACCTGGAGCAGCCGGCGGCACGCGCCCTGGGACTGCTTCGCCGGAACCGGCAGGCCGGTGGTGTTCAGCCTCCACGATGTGGGAGAGATCTCCGACGGCGTCGTCCTGTGGCGGGTCCTGGCCCACGGGCTCGGCGCCGAGCTCGGCCTGCCCGGCCTCGACGACCTGCCCGACGTGCTCCCGGCCCTGCCCAGCGATGTGATCGTCCTCGGCGAGTACACCGGGACCCACTGGGGCGGGAACGGGACCTTCGCGGCCTGGAAGAAGCTCCACGAGGCGGCGCACATGGCGGAGATGGCCCCCCGCGACCTGCTCGAACGCGCGAAGGCCCTGCGCGCCCCCGAGCGCGGCCCCGCGGACCTCGCCGACATGCCCGAACCCGATCCGGGCCGTTGGAGCACCGAGCTGGTGATCAGCTCCGACCCGGAGACCGCCGCGCCGCTGCTCTCGGCGATCTTCGCGCACGGCGCCGATCTCGACGCGATCGGGCCCGCGCAGATCGAGACGCTCCGCGAACGCCTCTGGTCGTACGGGTGCTCCCGCCGCCGGACGGACGCGGACGAGGCATGCTTCGAGGGCCGGGTCGACCTGCCCGTCCTGCTCCGCGAGACGCCCGTCCCGCTCTTCTCGCAGATCGTCGTGGCCGCCTGGTTCGGCCTGAGCGTCGAACGTGTCCGAACCGTCCTGGGCTGGTTGGGTTTCAAGCCCGACCGGCGCGATATCCCGCAGTCCGCCGACCTCGTCCACAAGGCCAAGGAGATGTGGCGAACGTTCCGCGAAGACCGGGCGATCCGTCCGACCGGAATCTGCCGGGCGGCCATTGCCCTGGGCATCTCGCCCGCCGCCGTGGCCGAACTCCTCACCGCCTGGGACGTCCACGTCGGGTTCTCCCTCCCGGACGACCTGGAAGACACCGACCTCCGCCTCCTGGAGACCTACGCGGGAGTCCGTCCGGCGCCCCTGCCCGAAACCCGGCTGGAGCTCACCCGCGTCGTCCGCGCCGCCGAAACCGCCGGCACGACCGTCGAGACCGCCGCCCGCAGGCTCGCCGCCTACGGCTACCCGCCGCTCCCGAACGGCGTCCCCGAACTGGACGGCATCACCCGGCACATGATCGCCCATACCCTGCCCCTGAGCGGCCCGGACGGCCCGTTCACCACCGTGACCATGGCCGACCTCATCCGCATCCAGGCCGCCCAGGGCGCCGAGTTCGCCGAGACCGCCGCCCGCCTCGCCGGCTGCGGCTTCACCGTCCCCGACCTTGACGGGTGGGTCCCCGATCCCGACGACGTCCGTATCCTCCGCCGCGGTGCCGGGTCCTCCGGGGGGTGGCTGGACCGGGACCGCCCGGTCGGCCTCCTCCACCTCGTCCGCGCGGCCTGGGAGACCGAGCGGACCGTCCCCGAGATCGCCGGACGCCTCCGCCTCCTCGGCATGAACGTCCCGCCCCTGGACGAGACGATCAAGACCGCCCTGACCCGCGTCCCCCGTGCCGCGCCTGTGCCGTCCTGACCCCGTCCCCGCAGCTCACCCCTGTACCGCCGCACGCCACACCACCCCGGCACACCGCCCCCCCTCCCGCCCTCGTCCGCCCTGGCCCGACGCTGAAGCCGTCCGTCCTACCGAGCCAGGGAGCCCGAGATGACCCACGACCCGTCCACCTGGATCCCCGTGATCACCAGCGCCTGCGCAGTCGCCACCGCCGCCCTCCGCCTCGCCACTGCCGTGATCACCCGCCGCCGGAAGCGCGCACCGGAATCGGTTCCGGACGAGCCCGCCGGCCGGTGAGGCCGGAACCCAGCCGGGGACGGCCCGGTTGCGAGGCGGAGGGCCTGGTTGGGGGCGGATATGGCGTGGGCAGTGGGTTGTGAAGGGCAGGATGGTTACGTGAACCTTCTCGACCAGTTGCCTTCCGGGACCGACGCCGATGCCGACAGCCTCTTCGAGGCGTTCGAGAGATGGGTGTCGGGGCGGGGGATCACGCTGTACCCGGCGCAGGAGGAGGCGCTGATCGAGGTGGTCTCCGGGAACAACGTGATCCTGGCGACGCCGACCGGGTCCGGGAAGTCGCTGGTCGCGGCCGGGGCGCTGTTCGCGGCGCTCGGCCGGGACCAGGTCGGGTTCTACACCGCGCCGATCAAGGCGCTGGTGTCGGAGAAGTTCTTCGACCTGGTGGAGATGTTCGGCCGGGAGAACGTCGGGATGATGACCGGGGACGCCTCGGTCAACCCGGACGCGCCGATCATCTGCTGCACGGCCGAGGTGCTCGCGAACATGGCGCTGCGGGACGGCCGGGACGCCGACATCGGCGTCGTGGTGATGGACGAGTTCCACTTCTACGCCGAGCCCGAGCGCGGCTGGGCGTGGCAGGTGCCGATCCTGGAGCTGCCGCAGGCGCAGTTCCTGCTGATGTCGGCGACGCTCGGCGACGTGGAGTTCCTGCGCGCCGACCTCGCCCGCCGGACGGGCCGGACGACCGCGCTGGTCACGTCTGCCGAGCGGCCCGTCCCGCTGAAGTACGAGTACCGGATCACGCCGCTGCACGAGACGATCGAGGAGCTGCTCGGCGAGCAGAAGGCCCCGATCTACCTGGTGCACTTCACGCAGGCCGCGGCGATCGAACGAGCACAGTCGCTCATGAGCATCAACGTGTGCACCAAGGAGGAGAAGGCCCGGATCGCCGAGCTGATCGGCAACTTCCGCTTCACCACCAAGTTCGGGCGCAACCTGTCCCGGTTCGTCCGGCACGGGATCGGCGTGCACCACGCGGGCATGCTGCCGAAGTACCGGCGGCTGGTCGAGCGGCTCGCGCAGGCCGGGCTGCTCAAGGTCATCTGCGGCACCGACACGCTCGGCGTCGGGGTGAACGTCCCGATCCGGACGGTCGTGTTCACCGCGCTCAGCAAGTACGACGGGCACCGGGTGCGGCGGCTGCGGGCGCGCGAGTTCCACCAGATCGCCGGACGCGCCGGACGCGCCGGGTTCGACGTCGTCGGGTACGTCGTCGCGCAGGCCCCCGAGCACGTCGTGGAGAACGAGAAGGCCCTCGCCAAGGCCGGGGACGACCCGAAGAAGCGCCGCAAGGTGCAGCGCAAGAAGCCGCCGGAGGGCTTCGTCGGCTGGGACGAGGAGACCTTCGCCAAGCTCCAGCAGGCCGAGCCGGAGCGGCTGACGTCCCGGTTCCAGGTCAGCCACGCGATGCTGCTGTCGGTGATCGGCCGTCCCGGCAACGCGTTCCAGGCGATGAAGCGGCTGCTCACCGACAACCACGAGGACCGCTCGGCCCAGCGCCGGCACATCTCCCGCGCCATCGCGATCTACCGCTCGCTGCTCGCCGGCGGAGTCGTCGAGGCCCTGGACGAACCGGACGAGCAGGGCCGCTACGCCCGCGTCGCCGTCGACCTCCAGGAGGACTTCGCGCTCAACCAGCCGCTGTCGGCGTTCGCGCTCGCCGCGTTCGAGATCCTCGACCCGGTGTCCCCGACGTACGCGCTGGACGTCCTGTCGGTGATCGAGTCCACCCTGGACGACCCGCGCCAGGTGCTCGCCGCGCAGGAGAACAAGGCGCGCGGCATCGCCGTCCAGGAGATGAAGAGCGAGGGCATCGAGTACGAGGAGCGCATGGAGCTGCTCCAGGACGTCAGCTACCCCATGCCCCTCGAAGAGGAGCTGGAGGCCGCCTACGAGGTGTACCGGGCGGGCCACCCGTGGGTCGGCGACCACCCGCTCAGCCCGAAGTCGATCGTCCGGGACATGTACGAGCGGGCGATGACCTTCACCGAGTACATCGGCCACTACGAGCTGGCCCGCACCGAGGGCCTGCTGCTGCGCTACCTGTCCGGCGCGTACAAGGCGCTCCAGCAGACCGTGCCGGAGTCGATCAAGAACGACGACCTGATCGACCTGATCGAATGGCTCGGCGAGCTGGTCCGGCAGGTCGACTCCAGCCTGCTGGACGAGTGGGAGCAGCTCGCCAACCCGTCCGACGAGGACCTGGCGACCGCGATCGAGGAGAAGGTCACCCGCGTCACCGCCAACACTCGCGCGTTCCGCGTCCTCGTCCGGAACGCCCTGTTCCGCCGGGTCGAGCTGGCCGCGCTGGAGCACTACCGCGAGCTGGGCGAGCTCGACCCGGACTTCGGCGCGGACGCCTGGGCGGACGCGATGGACGCCTACTTCGAGGAGCACGACGAGCTCCTCACCGGCCCGAACGCGCGCGGCCCCAAGCTCCTCCAGATCGAGGAGGTGCCGGAGGACGAGCTGTGGCGCGTCCGGCAGGTCTTCGACGACCCCGAAGGACACCACGACTGGGGCATCTCGGCCGAAGTCGACCTCGCGGGCTCCGACCAGGCCGGCGAGGCCGTCATCCGCGTCACCGCCGTCGACCGCCTCTGACACCTCTTTGCCCTTTCCGGACGAGGGTTAGGTAGCGCCTTGGCAACGGTGTGCGGGTTCGGCGCGTCCGGATGGTTGCGGAGGGTGACGATGAGAGGGTGCCCCTCTCCGATCACGACTACCTTCCCCCCGCCGGACGGCACCGCGCCGCGCCCGTCCCGCCGAGCCTTCTGAGCCGGCTCAAGGCGCGCCCGCGCTGGCTCGCCGCGGGAGTGGCCGCCGCCGCGCTGACCGGCGGAGTCGCGGCGGCCGTCCCCTGGGCGCCTCCGGCCCGTCCGGGCGCGGCCGGACGCCTGGTGACCGGCCCCGGCCAGTGGACGACCCGCCCCCACCGCCCCGTCGTCCCCTTCCCCATCCCGCACCCCGAAGCATCCGAGACCGGCCCCCCACGACACCCCGGACCGCAGACCTCCGCTTCGCCCCCCACCGCAAAACCTCCGACTTCGTCCCCCGAAGAACCACCCACCTCGCCCGGCGGGGGCAGCGCTTCGCTCTCCCCAGCGACACCCCGCTCCGCCCCACCGGGCGCCGTATCGTCCACCGGCAAAAGCACAACCAAAGGATCTGGCTCATCCCCGGGCCAGCCCCACCCCCACGCGACCCACAACGAGCCCAGAAAAGGAAGCACCTGGGTGCGCTCCGAATGCACCCACCGCTTCCCAACCGACCCCCGCCGCCGCCACGCCTGCGAACTCTTCCTAACCCGCTTCCTCAACCACTGAAAACCCAAAAGCCCCACCCACAACCACCCCCCCAAACGCACCCCCTGCGCACCTTGGCCCCTGCGCGCTTTGGCCCCGCGTGCCTGGGCTCACGCATGCCTGGGCCCCGCGTGCCTGGGCCTTCGCAAGTCCCCCTTGAACGCGCGACGTAGCCTTCTACGCACTTCCCATCCGCGCGCTCGGTTCCGCGCTCGTCCTCTCTGTACGCGCGAGTTCGCCCTCTACACGCTCCCCATGCGCGCGCCTTGGTTCCCCGCGCGCAGCGGGCAGCGCGACTCGGTTGCCCGGGTGCGGCCCGCCGCGCGTGACTCGGAACCTTGCGTGGGCCGATGCGTGGTTCGATCCGGCGCCCGCTTGGCCCCGTGCATGTGCTTGCCCGCTGTGCGCGCTTGGTCGCGTGCGCATCTTGGACCTGTGCCTGTGTAAGGCGGCTGCGCGTGCTTGGCCTCGGGTGGTGCTCGGCGCGTTGTGCCTTGGGTGTACGCGTCTTGCCTCTGGAGCGTGGGTCTGCTCGCTGGGCTGCCGATCCGGGGCTCGGCAGTGCTCGCGGTTGGGCGAGGCCTGGATGTTGCGGGTCAGGCGGCCTTGGGCGGGATGCGGCGGATCACGTCCGCGCGCAGGGCTTCCAGATCCATGCCTGCTCCGGACAGGGCGCGGGCGGCACGGAAACGGCGGTCCTGGAGGAGGCCGAGAAGGATGTGGCCCGAGCCGATGTATCCGTGCTTGAGGTTCAGGGCCTGGCGCAGGCTCAACTCCAGCGCCTTCTTCGATTCCGGCTTGAACGGAATGTGGCCCTTCGGGGAGCGGTTGCGGCGCGAACCCGAGGGAGCGTCCAGGGCGCCCGGGCCGAAGGCGTCCTCGGCGGCCTCCCGGACGGCGTCCAGGTCGATGCCGAGGAGCCGGAGAGCTTCGCCGTCCAGGCCGCTCGGGTCGGGGAGGGCAGCGACGGCGTCGCCGGCCGCGCCGCGGAACAGGCCGCTGTCCCGGAGCGCCTCCCCGGCCGGGCCGTCGTCGCGGGTGAGGGCGAACAGCAGGTGCTCGGTCCCGATCGCGCGGTCGCCGCGGCTCCGGGCCTCCTCCTGCGCGTCCTTCACGACCTTGCGCGCGCCGTCGGTGAACCGTTCGAACATCTCCTAGCGCTCCTTCTTGAGGATGCGGCGCCCCGCGCCGTGTTTCTTGTGGACCGCCTGCCGGCTGACGCCGAGGCAGACCGCGATCTCCTGCCAGGACCAGCCCTGCTCACGGGCGTTGCTCACCTGCAGCGCCTCCAGCCGTTCGGCCAGCTCGCGTAGTGCGCGGACGGCCCGCAGGCCGACCGCCGGATCCCGGCTGCTCGCTTCCTGGGCGAGCCGTACTCCATCGCTCATGATGTCAATGTAGGTTGACGCCCGGTCGATGTCAACCCGAGTTGACGTCAGGGGTGCTCGGAGGTTCCGCCAAGAGCGCCGAACGTCCGAACACGAACGTCCGAACACGAACGTCCGAACACGAACGTCCAAACACGAACGTCCAAGGCGCGAACGTCCAGGGCACCCATGTTCGGTCGGATGTCCGGGCACGGGCGGGTCGGCTGGGGGTTGTTCGGACCTGAAGCTTCGAGCGCGAACGTCCAGGGCGCGAACGTCCAGGGCGCGAACGTCCAGGGCGCGAACGTCCAGGGCGCGGATGTTCGGGCGTGGGTGTTCGGATGCGAACGTTCAATGCACCCTTGCTCGGCTTGGACGTCCGGGTGCGTGCGGTTCGGGGCAGGTGTTCGGACCCTGAACGTCGGAACGCGAACGTCCGGGCGGCCGACGGTCGGCAGGGACGGTCGGACGCGGGATTTTCGGACGTGAACGTTCAGGCGCGAACGTCCAGACACCGATGTTCAGCTCGCGTTCGGGTGCGGGCGGTTTGGGCGCAGACGGTCAGACGTGAACGTCCGAACGCGAACGTGCAGGGTGCGAACATCCGGGGCGCGGATGTTCGGGCGTGGACGTTCGGTCGCGAACGTCCAGGGGGCCGACGTAGGGCCTAGACGTTCGTGCGCCGACGGTTCGGCCGGGGTGTTCGGATCCTGAACGTCGAACGCGAACGTCCGACGTGAACGACCGAACGTGAACGACCAAACGTGGACATCCGAACGCGGATGTCCGGGGTGCCTTGGTTGGGGGCGGACGTCCTGGGGCGCTTTGGTTGGGGTGCGGACGTCCTGGGGTTTGGATGCTGGCAGTTGGGTGTGGGGGGTTGGGCGGGTGTGAGTGCTTGGTGCGGAGTGCCTGGCGGGGGATCGGGTGAACGGGCGGCCTGCGGTGGTTGCGGCGCTCGGGGGTCAGGTAGCGGGGGCTAGGAGGGTGGTTAGGAGGTCGTCCAGGCTGACCAGGCCTGCGGTGCGGCCGGTCTTGTCGAGTACTAGTCCCAGGTGGCTGTGGTCGTCGCGCAGGGCCGCGACGGCGTCGGCGACCGGCGTTGCGACCGACAGGTGCGGCATCGGGTGCGCCAGCTTGCCGGCGGGTGTGTCGTTGCCGCGCGCTCGGGCCAAGTAGGCGTCGCGGACGTGGACCATCCGCGCGGTGCCCGGGCCGGACGAGGTGACCACCGGGTCGGCGACGACCAGACGGGTGTGCCCGGTTTGCAGGACAGTGTCGATGATGTCCTGCGGGGACGCGGACGCCGGCACCGACACGATCGCCTCGACGGGTATGACCAGCTCCGCGAGTGGGGCGCGCGGCGCGTCCAGGGCGGCGGTCAGCAGGTTTAGGTCGGTCTCGGCGATCAGCCCGAGCCGTCGCGACTCGACGGCCAGGCTGCGCAGCTGCTCGGGCGTCCGGGACAGCTCCGCGTCGTCCTTCGGACGGACGCCGACCAGCCGCAGCAGCATGTTCGTCACGCTGTTCAGCGCCGCCAGCGCGGGCCGGACGACCCGGGTGAACGTCCGGAACGGCGGCGCGAGCATCGTCGCCGACCGCTCCGGATCGATGATCGCCCACGACTTCGGCGCCATCTCGCCCAGCACCATGTGCAGGAACGTCACGAACGCCAGCGCGAGCACGAACGCGACCGGATGCGCCGCGCCTTCCGGTACGCCCACGTCGTGGAACAGCGGCGCAAGCGTCCCGGCGAACACCGGTTCGGACACGACACCGAGGCCCAGCGAGCACATCGTGATGCCGAGCTGCGCGCCCGCCAGCATCAGCGACAACTCGCGGATTCCCGCGACCGCCGACGCCGCCGCGCGACTCCCCTCGGCCGCCGCCTTCTCCAGCCGCGGCCGCCGCGCCGCGACGAGCGCGAACTCCGACGCCACGAAGAACCCGTTGCCCGCCAGCAGCGCGAGCGTTAGCAACAACCCGACAGGCAGGCTCATCACTTCCCCTTCCGCCGGCCGTGCCGCCCATCGTCCGAGCGCGACACCGCATCGTCCGAGCGCGACACAACATCGTCCGGGCGCGAAGACGTATCGTCCGGGCGCGACACCGCATCGTCCAGTGACGCATCGCGCGGTGACGCATCGCGCGGTGACGCATCGCGCGGTGACGCATCGCGCGGTGACGCATCGCGCGGTGACGCATCGCGCGGTGACGCATCGCGCGGTGACGCGTTGTGCGGGGGCGCGTTGTCGGAGGACACGTCTTCCGAGCGCGTGTCGCCCGGGCGCGTGTCGCCCCAGCGCGTGCCGTCCGGGCGCGTGGCGCTCCGCTGCGCGTCCTCTGGGGGCGTGTCGTTCGGGGACGCGTTGTCGGACGCTTCGTTGTCTGAGTGCGCGTTGTCGGAGGGCGCGTCGTCTGAGCGCTTGCCGTCTGAAGGTGTGCCGTCCGAGGGTGTGCTGTTCGACGGTGCCTTGTTTGGGCGTTCGCTGTCTGGGCGTGCCTTGTTGGAGGGCGCGTTGGGGGAGTGCTTGTTGTTTGGGGGTGGGTCGTGCGGGAGGGCGCCGGATGGGATGACGCGGATGCGGATCAGTTCCGGGACGTGGCGGTGGACGGTCACGACCTCGACGACGGCCTCGCGGGGCGGGTCGTCCAGGCGTTCGCGGGGGAGCTCGACGTGGACGACGTCGCCTTCCTCGGCGACGCGGCCGAGGCGGCGGAGGAGCAGGCCCGCGACGGTCTCGTAGTCGCCCTCGGGGAGCGGGATGCCGGTCTCGTGCTCCACCTCGTCCACCCGCAGGCCCGCGTCGGTCGTCCACCACTCGCCGGAGCGGATCGCGAGGTCGGGGTCCTCGTCGTTCTCGTCGGCGATCTCACCGACCAGCTCCTCCGCGACGTCCTCCCAGGTCAGCAGCCCGGCGAAGCCGCCGTACTCGTCCACCACGCAGGCCAGCGGGTCGCCGTGCCGGCGCAACTCGGCGACCACCTGCGGCAGCGGCAGCGACGACGGCAGCAGCACCGCCGGACGGACCAGGTCCCGGACGCGCGTCACCGCTGCCTGCTCCGGGCTGAGCCGGATCAGCTCGTCCAGCCCGACCACGCCGATCACGTCGTCCACGCTGTCGCCGACCACCGGGTACCGCGAGTGCCCGTGCGCGGTGACGACGTCGCTCAGCTCGGTCGCGAGCGCCTCGGCCGGGACGGTCACCACGTCCACCCGCGGGACCATCACCTCCTCGGCGTCCCGGTCGGAGAACTCCAGCGCGCGTTCCAGCAGGTCGGCCTGGTCGCCGAGCTGCTCGCCGGACTCGCCGATGATGTGCCCGAGCTCCTCCAGCGTCGCGCCGTGGTGCAGCTCCTCGACCGGCTCCATCCCGGCCGCGCGGACGAGCCGGTTCGCCGCCGCGTCGAACAGCCTGATCACCGGCCCGGCGATGGCCAGGTACACCAGCGTCGACCGGGCCAGCGCGCGCGCCAGCGGCTCGGCCCGGGCCAGCGCCAGGTTCTTCGGGAACAGCTCGCCCAGCACCATCTGGACCACCGTCGCCAGGACGAACCCGGCGGTCACCGAGATCCCGCCGACGGCGCCGTCCGGAACGCCGAGCCCGCGCAGCAGCGGGGCGAGCAGGTCGGCCAGCGCGGGCTTCGCGATGAACCCGACCACCAGCGCCGTCACCGTGATGCCGAGCTGCGCGCCCGACAGCATGAACGACAGCCGCTCCATCACCCGGACGGCCCGCTCCGACGCCCGGTCGCCCTGCGCCGCGCGCTCCGCCAGCATCGGACGGTCCGCCGTCACGAACGCGAACTCCTGCGCCACGAAGTAGCCGGTGGCGGCCGTGAGCACCAGCACCGCGAGCAGACCGAGCGCCGCGGCCATCCATGCCTCCTTCAGCGCGCGCCCGCCCACGCGCGCGCAGCGTTCCCGATACTTTCCCCGAACCTGATCTTCCCTACCCTCCCAGGCCCGAGGGGGTGTCGGCGCCACGGGCATCCCGTTTCCGGGCCCGGGACCGCTTCTCATCCTCGTCCAAGCCGCCGCGTGCCGGGCGCGGGTTCGGTGGTTACCGCTCGTCCGGTCGTGGAATGAAACCTTCGCCCCGGTGGCGACGGTCCCCCCGCCGCGTCCCACCGGGCGCGTCCTCCCGAGCGCCCAGAGAGAGCGAGGGGCAACGATGCCCAAGCCGTTCGCGTCGTCCGCCGACATGTCCGCCAAGACCCAGACCCTGGAGATCCTCGCGGACGGTGTCTACGCCCTGACCGCCGAAGGGGACCCCAACGTGGGCGCGGTCGAGGGCGAGGACTTCGTGGTCTGCTTCGAGGCCCTGGCCACCCCGGCGGCCGCCCGTGACTGGCTGATGATCCTTCGAGCGCACACCGACAAACCGATCAGGCACCTGGTGCTCTCGCACTATCACGCTGTTCGAACGCTCGGCGCGAGCGCTTTCGGAACAACTTCGGTCATCGCGCACGACAAGACCAGGGAGCTGATCGCCGAGCGCGGCAAGCAGGACTGGGAGTCGGAGTTCGGCCGGATGCCCCGGCTCTTCAAGGACCCGGCGAGCATCCCCGGCCTGACCTGGCCCACCGCCACCTTCAGCGACGACATGTCCATCGACCTCGGCGGGGACCGGGGCCCGCTGGTGCTCCGGCACTGCGGACGCGGCCACACCGAGGGCGACATCGTCGCCTGGCTGCCGCGCCACCGCATCCTGTTCGCGGGCGACCTGGTCGAGACGCAGGCATCGCTCTACACCGGCGACGCCTTCCACCGCGACTGGGCCGGCCCGACCCTCGACCGCGTCGCCTCGTTCGGCGCGGATACCCTGATCGGCGGACGCGGCGAGGTCGCGCACGGCCGCGAAGCGGTGCGCGCCGCGATCGGCCAGACCCGCGACTTCCTGGAGACGATGCTCCGCGAGGTCCGGGACGTCCGCAAACGCGGCGGAACGCTCCGCGAAGCCTTCACCGCCGTGCACGCGGCACTCGAACCGTCCTACGGCGGCTGGCCCATCTTCGAGCACTGCCTCCCCTTCGACGTCTCCCGCCTCTGGGACGAACTGGAAGGCATAGAACGCCCCCGAATCTGGACCCCCGAACGCGACCGCGAAGTCTGGTCCACCCTCCAACCCTGACCCCCATGACACACCCCCAGAACACCCGACCCCCAACACCCGCCCCAGCCCCCACACCCACCCCTACTCCCGTCCTTGCGCCTGCCCCTGCGCCCGTCCTTGCACCTGGCCCTGCGCCCGTCCTTGTACCTGGCCCTGCGCCCGTCCTTGTACCTGGCCCTGCGCCCGGCCTTGCGCCCTGCCTTGTGCCTGGCCCTGCGCCCGACCTCGCGTCCGCGCCCGGGCCTGCACCCTTGTGTGCTTCTGCGCCCCCGCCTGGGGTTAGGCCCGCGTCTGCACTCACGCCTGGGGTTGGACGCGCGCTTTGGCCTGCGCCCGGTCCCCCGCCTGCGTCTGGGCTTCTGCCCGGCCCCGGGCCCGCGCCTGGCCCCGGGGCCGCGCCTGGCGCCGGGCCCGCGCCTGGCCCCGCGCCCGCGTCCATGTCTGCGCCCATACCTGCGCCTGCGCCCATACCTGCGCCTGTGGCTGCGCCCATACCTGCGCCTGCGGCCGCGCCCACACCTGCGCCTGGGCCTGGGCCTGCGCCCGCGGCTGGGCCCACTGCTGCGCCTGCGGCTGGGACTGGGCCCGCGCACACGCCTGCGGCTAAGCCCGCGCGGGGCTATGCGTCTAGGCCCGCGCCTGGACCTGGCTCTGCGCTCACGCCCGGGCTTGGCTCTGCGCCCGTGCCTGGGGCGGCGCCCTTGTCCGCGCCCACACCTGCGCCCGTGCCTGGGTCTGCGCCTGCGCTCATGTCTGCTCGTGCGCCCACGCCTGGTCCTGGGGTTGTGCCTGTGCCCGCGTCTGAGCCTGGGACTGGGCCCGCGCCTGGCCTTGCGCCCGTGTTTGTGACTGGGCCCGGTTTCGCGCCCACGCGTGGGCATGGGGCTGGACCTGCGTCCGTGTCCGCGCTTTGGCCTGGGCCTGGTACTGCGCCCACGCCTGCGCCTGGGTATGAGCCCGCGCCTACACCCGGGCCTGGACCTGCATCCGCGGACGCGCCTGGACTTGGGTCCGCGTCCGCGCCTGGCTCTGCGCCCACAGCTGCGCCCGTGCCTGGGGCTGCGCCCGTGCCTGGTTCTGCAGCCACCCCTGGGGCTGGGCCCACGCTTGGTTCTGCGGCCGGTTCTCCGCCCGCGCCTGGTCCCGGGCCGGGGCCTGGCCCTGCGCTTGGGGCTGCTGCTGGGGTTGGGGTTGCGCCGGTGGTGGTTGTTGGGGCGGGGCCGGTCGGGCTGACGGCGGCGTTGTTGCTTGCTCGTTGGGGTCTGCGGTGGTCGTGCTGGAGCGGCGTTCTCGGCGGACGGCGATCGGGTCGCGTTCGATATGCCAGCAACGGGACGTGCTGGACATCTGGGCCTCGGTCGGCGCGGGCTCGATCGCCGACGAGGGCCTGACCTGGACGACCGGCCGCATCTTCCATCGGGGCAAGGAGCTGACCTCGTGGCGGTTCGACGCCGCCGGCCCGCTACCGCCCTTCGTCAACATCTCGCAGAGCCGCACCGAAGAGATCCTTCAAGAACTCGCCGACGCCGACCCCCTGATCACCATCCGCTGGGACCACGACGTCACGGACCTGGAGCAGGACGCCACCGGGGTCACCGCCCGATGCACCACCGGCGCGTCCGGCGCGTCCGGCGCGTTCGTGCGGGGATCGTTTGTGGTCGTTTGTTCAGGTGGACGTTCGGTTGCGCTGCGTGATGCTTTGGGCGTCGATTTCCCGGGGGAGAGCGGCGGTGATCGTTTCCTGATCGTCGACGTTCGGACGGACTGGCCCGGTCGCGAGACCGAGCGGCACTTCCACTTCGATCCGCCGTGGAACCCGGGTCGGCAGGTGCTCATCCATCCCTGCCCGGATTCGGTGTACCGGATCGACTGGCAGGTGCCGCCCGAATTCGACCTCGATGCCGAACGCGCGGAGGGACGTCTCGACGCCCGCATCCGCCAGGTTCTCGGGGACAGACCGTACGAGGTGCTGTGGGTGACCGAATACCGGTTCCACGCGCGCGTCGCGTCCCGGATGGCGGTCGGACGCGTGCTCCTCGCCGGGGACGCCGCGCACGTGTACGCCCCCTTCGGCGCGCGCGGCCTCAATTCCGGGGTTCCGGACGCCGAGAACGCTGCCTGGAAGATCGCGTTCGTGTCGCGCGGTTGGTCTCCGCTTGCTCTGCTCGACACCTATGACATCGAGCGCCGGGCCGCCGCCTTGGAGAACCTGGACGTTACGACGGCGACCATGCGCTTTCTCGCCCCGTCCACCGAAGCTGAACGTGCACACCGCCGCGACGTGCTTGAACGCGCTTCCGCCGGCGCTGTGAAGGCCGGAGACATCGATTCCGGACGCTTCGCCGAGCCGTACTGGTACGACCGGTCGCCTCTGACCGTCCCCGAACCGTCCCGCCCGTGCGTAGGACGTCCGCCCAGAGGAACTTCCTCGCCCGTCGCGCCCGGCGTCATCGTTCCGGACGTCCCGTTCCGCATTCCATCCGAACAGGGCGCAACCTCTGAGCCGCAGTTGGACGGTTCGTCCCACGGAGACGACCAGGCTCCCGCAGCGGGACGGACCGTGCGACTGCGCGCCCTGCTGCGGGACGGAATCACCTTGCTGGCCGACCCGTCCCTGCCGCATCGCGAACTCCTCGCCGCGGCTGAGAAGGCGACGTCCGCCCCGGTCAGTTGCCCAGCCCCGGCGGCGGTCCAGGAAGCGCTGCCCGACCTGCGCCCTGGCGAGTTGTGGGTCGTCCGGCCTGACGCCCACATCGCCGCCATCCTTCAGAACCCCGCCCCGGAAGCCGTCGCCTCCGCCGTCCGCAAAGCCCTCGGCCACGACCTTCCCGCGACCTGAGCAGGACGCCCCGCCCGCACCCACGCCCTGAACGTGACGCTCTGCCCGCGATCTCTGACCCGTGCACGCCCCTGAGACCAGCACGCCCCGTCCTCTGAGCTGCCAAATTCCGGCGATGAGGACGGCCCTGCTCAAGCTCGGTAAGGGGTGACGGCCCTTGGCTTCTGCTCAGCGCTAGCTGCGGTGACGATGCCGCCCCGGCTTGTGATCTGCCTAAGCCGCGTCGATGGTGACGGCCTTCGCTTGTCCTTTGCTCAAGCTCTGTTGGTGGCCACGACCCATGACCTCGGCCCCGCTCACGTCCCGGTGATGAGGACGACACCGAGTGCGACCACGCATGCGGCGGCGATGCGGCGTCCGCCCATTCGCTCGGCGAAGAACACCGCGCCGATCACCGCGCCCGCGATGACCCCGGTTTCGCGCAGCGCCGCCACGGCCGCCAAGGCGCCGCGCGTCTGCGCCCACAGGACGATCCCGTACCCCGCCATCGCCAGGACGCCTCCCGTGAGGCCCATCGCCCACGTCCGGACGGACAACCCCGACAAAGCGCGCCGCCCGCGCAGTGCCAGAACGATCGCGACCGTGATCGGTGCCTCCAAAGCGAACAACCAGGACGAGTATCCGGACGCGCCATGCGCGGCCCGCACCCCGATCCCGTCCAACACCGTGTACGTCGCGATCGAAACCCCCGTCGCCAACGCCGCCACCACCGCCCGCGGCCCCCGAGCCCCTGCCTTCCGGGTTTCGTCCGCGCCTGGCTCCGCGTCCTCCGAAGTGCGCTGCGCATCTTGGCCCGACGTCGCGTCTTCGACCGGACGGTGCGCCTCTTCCACAGGATGCTGAACGCGCCCAGACGAACCTGCCGCGCCATCTGCACCGGGCGCACCACTTGCGCCGGGCCCGACGTCCGCGCAGGGCCCGACCGCTGCGCCAAGCCCACCGTCTGTGCTGAGTCCGATACTTGCGCCGAGCTGGACGTCTGCACTGGCTCCGACATCCTTGCCGGGCGCACCGCTTGCGCTGAGCGCGCCATCTGCGCCGGGCCTGACTTCTGCGCCGGGCCTGACTTCTGCGCCGGGCCTGACTTCTGCGCCGGGCGCGCCATCCGCGCCGAGCCCGATGTCCGTGCCGGGACCGCCGTCCGCGCCGAGCCGGATCTCTGCGCAGGGCCCGGCGTTTCCTCGGAGTGTGCCGTCCACGGCGGGGGTGGGAGTGGCGAGTGCTGTTGCTGTACCTGCCGGCGCTGGGCGAGCCGGGCCCAAAGCTGACCCGGCGGCGGCGTCCTTGGGTTTTGCGAACGCCAGGACGCCCAGGCCGCCGCAGATCGCCGCGACCCCGGCGAACTGAAGAGGGGAGAGGCGCTCGCCGAGGACCGTCGCCGCCACCACCGCGACGATCAGCGGCGCGCTGCCCCGCGCCAGCGGGTACACCTGGCTGAAATCGCCCAGCTGGTACGACGTGAGCAGCAGCCCCATGTAGACCAGGTGCAGCGCGACCGATCCGAGCAGCCATGGCCAGGACGCCGCCGCCGGGACGGGCATAAAGGCCAGCAAAGGGACGATCAGGACGGCCTGCCCCATCCCGATGAGGGCGAAGGAGGCCCAGCGGTCCGAGCCGCCCTTGGCGATCGCGTTCCACGTCGCGTGGAGCACCCCGGCGAAAATCACTGCCAGCGCTGTGGTCATGGCCTCACCTCAGCGCGGACGCCCCGATCCGGGCAGGCTTTTAGACTTGGCCTAAATGATCGAACTGCGCCTGGACGTCGAGGACCTCGCCGACACCCGCTTCGTCATCTCCCCGCTCGCCGAGACCGCGCTGTCGCTCCGCGTCTGGCTGCTCCCGCACTACTACGTGCTGCAACTGCCCTGGCTGCGCTCGGCGGCCGGCGCGCTCGGCGACCTGGACATCCGGCTGCTGCTGGCGCTGGTCGGCACGCACCGGGCCGTCCCCGACTTCCTCACCGCCCGCCCGGACGACCCGCTGCCCGATTTCGCCGCCGAGCTCGACCGCGTCCGCCGCGTCCCGCCGGACAAGGTCGCCTCCGACATCCGCGTCGCGCTCCAGGGACGTCCGACACCCGCCGTCCTCGCCGAGGAGCTCGACCGCCCCGCGCGGCTCCGCGACCGCCTCGCCGAACTGCTCGCCGCCTACTGGGACGCCGTTCTGGCCGCGCAATGGCCGCGGATCCGGGGCGTCCTCGAAGCGGACCTCCTCTACCGCGCGCAGCGGCTCGCCCGCGGCGGCGCCCGGCTGCTGTTCGCCGACCTGCACCCGACGATCCGCTGGCGGGACGGGATGCTGCGCCTCGACCTCAGCTATCCGCACACCGAACTGCGCATCCCGATCACCGGCCGCGGCCTCGTCCTGATGCCCGCCGTGTTCCTCCGCACGCCCGGCCTGCCGCTGAACGTGGACGAACCGCCGGTCGTGTCGTATCCGGCGCGGGGCATAGCGACCGTGTGGGAAACCGCGCCTCCGACGCGTCCTGGCGTTCTGACCGATCTCATAGGACGTCCTAAAGCGACCCTGTTGGCATGCCTGGACGGACCTACCTCAACCACAGACCTGGCACGCCGCCTAGGCGTCACCCCCGGCGCGGTATCCCAACACCTAGCCGTCCTACGCGATGCGGGCCTGGTGACCCGTTCCCGTGCAGGACGCTCCGTCCTCTACGCCCGCACCCCTCTCGGTGACCGCCTCCTACACCCCTCCTAGGGACGGACGGGACGGGATGTGCGGATGTTGCGAGGAATCCAATGCGCGCTGGAAGCGCCCGCACGACCCGTGATAGGCACGGAAGGGCCACCGGACGCACCTGCCTCGAAGCGGTGGGAGTTGCCATGCCCGACGACCGCCCCCGGCCCGTCATCGACCCCTCCCTCCCGGCGGCCGAACGCGCGCTGCTCGCCGCCGCACCGGAACACCTCGTGGCCGCGAGCCTGCCCCCGCCGCCGGCCCCCCGGCTGAGCCCCGCCACGATCGCCGCGCGGCTGATCTGGATCCCGGTGTTCGCGTTCTTCTACGGCGTCCTGCCCGGCGGCTGGATCCGGCTGTTCTTCCTCGCCTCCCTGGACGACGACGACCTGCTCAGCGGCGCCCTGCGGTGGGGACGCGGCGCCGTCCTCGCGATGCTCGCCGTCCCGGTCGTCCAGGTGTCGCTCCTGCTGGCCGGCCAGCCCGAGGTCGCCGCCGCGCTCGCCACCGCCGGATTCGCCGGCTGGACGGTCGGCGCCCTCCGCCACCTCCGCGAACCCGCGCCCGCCCGCGTCGCCCGCGAGCTCCACGGCCGCTACCTGCTGCCCGCCGACTTCGACCGTCCCGCCGCCCGGCTCCTCGTCCGCGCGCAGCGCGCCATCGACACCGTCCTGAACTCCCGGTCCCAGGCCGCCGGACTCCTGGACGCCATCGACAACACCGCCGAACTGCCCCGCCAGGAATGGGCCATCGCGTCCGCTTTGGCCGAGCACACCCGCCTCCGCCGCGAACGCCGCGCCCAGCAGCCCGACCGCCTCTCCGCCCCCGTCCGCGCCCTCCTCGAACCCCAGCGCCGCGCCCTCGACCTCTCCGTCCGCTCGATCACCGACCGCATCGAGGCCCTGGAGTCCTACGCCCGCTCCGCCCAGGCCGCCGACGAGGCCTACCACGAGTGGCGCGTCCTCCGCGTCCTCCCCGACCAGAACGCCCGCTACCGCGACCTCCTCGCCGGCACCGTCCGCGACACCCTCGCCGTCGACGTCATAGAACGCCTCGAATCCGACGCCCGCCGAGCCGAAGCCGTCCTCAGAGCCCGCATAGCCTCCGCCGTAGACACCGGCCAAGAACTCTCCACCGGCCCACCCCACCCCACCTCCTAACCCACCCTCCCGCGCCCTTCGTCCACTCAGGCCCTTCGTCAACCCGCGCCCTTCGTCCACCGACACCCTTCGTCCATCCAGGCCCTTCGTCCAGTCACGCCCACCCAGGCCTCGCCTACCCACCAACTGCAACTCTCCGCCTGCGCGCCGACCCTGCCCTGTGCCCTCGCCCGCCCGAGGCTCCGGAACCTCCTGTAGGTTCCCGGCCATCTCGTCCGTCCGGGGTGTCTCCTGACCCGCTTGACCGCCCTGCCTTCTTGACGGCCTGGGCCTCCCCGCCCTGCTGTCCGGGCGTGGGCCTCACTGCTCTCCTGCCCTGGCCCGTGTCACCCCGCGCTCCTGCCCGGGCCTGGGCTTCCCTGCCCTCCTGCCCGCCTGAATCTCCCCGCCTTCTCGCGCGATCGGGTCTTCGTGGCATCTGGCCTGGCTGGGCCCCTGTCTCGCGTGCCTGGCTCTTCCGCGTTCTCACCCACCTGAGATCCCCTGGCCTTCTCGCTGGCCCGAGCCGACCGCCTCGTTCGCACCAATCTCCAGACCTCGGCTGCCGAGGCGAGCTGAGCCCAGGATTCCGGCCACTGCGCCGGGCACCGCACCCCCCGGCAAAGCAGCATTGCCGCGGGTCATTGCCCCTTCGCCAAGCAGCAACGTCGGGGGGCATCTCCGCTGACTTCATCTGGACGAGCTGGAAGTCGCCGATGGCCTCGCCGCCCGGGTCGCGCTCTCGTGCACCTGCGCAAGCAGCACGGCCGCGCCGATTGCCCAGGCATCGCAGCAGTGACCGATGCGCTCCTGCCCAGCCCGCCACGCCAGACGTGAGGGGCTTCAATCAGCGCGTGGGACGGCCCGCCCAACGGACGACGCCGGACCAGCGGCCCGCACTCCCACCTCAACCCCGCACCTCGGACTTCGGACGTCGCGCCAAGTTCGCGGCTCGCGCCAAGTTCTCGCGCCAATGCCCCGCGCTTCGCGCTCAGCGCCCCCCGAAGCTCGCGCCCAGAGCCCGAAGCTCGCGCCCAGAGCCCGAAGCTCGGGGCCATTGCCCGAAGCCTGCGTCCGGATCCGAATCCGAACCTGGGTCCGGATCCGAACCCGGGCCCGGCCCAGCCTGGGGCGGCGAGCCCATCAAGTCCGTCCTCCCGGCCCGGAGCCATCTCGTGGACGCCGTAGTCCCGCGTCTCTCCCTCCCCCCGAGCTGCCGTATCGGAGTCCCTGCCGAGGGAGAGCAGGGCACAAAACACGGACCCCGCGCGTTCTCCCATCGCTGCGTCCGTTCCCTCTCCGACGGCGCCGGCAATGGGACGTCTCTGTGACTCGCGTCCCTCCGCCGTTCAAGCGGCCCGTCAGAGCGCCGGACGGCGTTCAGGCGCGCGCCGGGCAAGCCGTTCCGGAGGAGGTTGGGGCCCCGATCGGGAAAACGCTTGTTGGACGCGTTCGTGAGTTGAGCGATGAGGTGCGAAAGTCCGCTACCGTAAAGGGCGCTCGATTCAGAAAGGAACGCATGGCTGAGAAGGTCATCTTGGTAGACGATCTCGATGGCGGCGAGGGCGAGGATGTCCGCAAGCGCGACTTCGAGATCCTGGGGCGGATTTTCACCATTGACCTGTCCGACGACAACGACGTGCGGCTGCGTGAGACCCTCGACACGCTGACCCGCTATGTCGAGAAGTCGCGTGAGGTGAAGCAGGCAGGGCGCTCGCGCAAGCCCCGGAAAAGCCCGGTGAAGCTCAAGGGTTTCACCAACGCCGACGTCCGCACGTGGGCCAAGAACGAGGGCCTTGAGGTCCCGGACCAGGGTGCGCTGCCCGACGCCGTCTATGCGGCGTTCGTCCAGGCACACCCCGAAGCCAGCCCAGACGCGTAACGCAGGGAGTCCCCGTGGCACAGAAGACCATCGTCGTCATGACCGACGACCTCGACGGCGGTGACGCCGAAGAGACCGTGTCCTTCGCACTCGACGGCGTGGGATACGAGATCGACCTGAACGCGGCGAACGCCGCGAAACTGCGTGAGCGGTTCGAGCCGTTCGTGGTGAACGCCCGTAAGGCCGCTCGCCGCCCGGCCAAGCCCTCACGCAGCGCGGGCAACCGCGAGCAGAGCGCCGAAATCCGTGAATGGGCCAAGCAGAACGGCATCCCGGTGAACGACCGCGGGCGCATTCCGGCCAAGGTGATCGAACAGTACAACGCCACCCACTAGCACCGCCCCCTTCGGGCCCCGCTCGGGACCCGTTTCAGTCCCTGCGCCCGCGAATAAGGCGGTACGGCACGAAGCCACCAGGGACACCAAGCCCCACCCCAATCCCGCCCCCGCCCCCGCCCTCCAACACCTACCCGCCCCACAAGCCCCTCTGCACCCCCACCCCGCCCACCGCTCCACGCAGCGCTCCACACCCCCGCGCGCGCCCCTGCGCGCCGCACCTCCCCGCGCTGCACCTCCCCGCCCTGCACTGCGCCCTCCACGCTGCACCCTCTGCTCTCCACGCTGCGCCTTCCTCCATCTGCCCTCCGCGCTGCGCGCTGCGCTCCCTGGGCTTCGCCGTCCACGGATTGCGCGGGACGGGGTGGCGGAGCTTGTCAGGTCCTTGGACTCGACCTGCCGGATGCGCTCGCACGTGACGCCAAACTCCCGCGCGCTGCGGGTCCGGGCTCCGCGGTCTGCGTTGCGCATTGCGCCCACCCCGGTCCGCGGATTGCGCGGACCGGGGTAGCGGAGTTTGGCCAGGGTCCTGGACTCGACCCACCGGATGCGCTCGCGCATGCCGCCAAACCCCCGCGCGCCTCGCGCTCCGCGCCTCGCGCTCCGCGCCCCGCGCCCCGCGCTGCCGGCCCCGCGTCTCGCGGTCCGGGCTCCGCGCTGCGGGTCCCGTGTCTCCCGCTCCGCGCTCCGCGCTGCACCCACCGCGGTCCGCGGATTGCGCGGGAGGCGGTGGCGGAGTTTGGCCAGGGGCTTGTACTCGATCTACCAGATGCGCTCGCGCGTGATGCCAAACTCTCGCGCGGTCTGCGGTCTGCGGTCTGCGGTCTGCGGTGCACCGTCCGCCTTCGGTGCTACGCGCGCCGGGCTCAAGCACACCACGTCGGGGAGCGGACGAGGCGCGACACCGCCAACTCACAGACCGGGCTTCTGCCGCTCAAGCGTCCGCGCAGTACGCCAAGGGGGTGTAGCTCCGGGCTCGACTAGGCTGTGTTTCAAAGTCCCGGCCCACTGCGCTCGCCTAGCGGCTCGCTCCGTAACCGTGCCTGGGCGAACGCGGCATCGCTTCGCGATCAGCGCGATGCCGCTCGCCTCCGGCGTCGCGGCACCGCGCTGGTCACGCGTTCGCGCGCGCGGCCGAGGCCACTTCGAAACAGGCCCTAGTCGCAGACGACCAGCACCTCGGTTGTCCGTAACGACGGCGATCCCTTCGGCATGCGAGATCAGGTTCCGCGCCCTGAGAGCTGGCTGGACGCCGTAGCGGGCGAGTTCGCCGGGGCCTGCTTCCAGCAGCGCGACTGGAGCATGCCGTCCTGGGGCAGGAAGCCTTGCAGGAGCGCGGCGGGGCCTTGCGCGCGAAAAACGGCGTCCAAGATCTGCGTGAAAGTTCAGAGGCTGGAGCAGGCCGCGACCGCGCCCTTCCACGCGGCGGACTCTCCAGCGGCAGCCTATCGAGCGGAACTCCTTCGAACAGCGCACACCCTGGAGCGGACCCCCGAGGGGGGCGGTCCTCCAGGGAGCGTCCAATCAGCGGCCTTCCAAAGATCGGGCTCCAGCAGCGCTGCCCCGAGATGCCCCTCTGAGGAGCAACCCTCCGAGGATCGAATTCCGAGCAGCGCTCCTCCGAGCAGCGCTCCTCCGAGCAGCGCTCCTCCGAGCAGCGCTCCTCCGAGCAGCGCTCCTCCGAGCAGCGCTGCTTCGAGGGACGCCCCCTCACGAACGGACTTTCGAGCAGCGGACTTCCGGCCTGCGGGCTGTCGAGGATCGGTCCTCCGAAGAGCGGACTTCTGAGGCTGGTGGGCGGAGGGCAGGCGCGAACGAGCGGGTGGGCCGAACGGTCAGGTGGCATGAACGGGTGGTCGGGCGGGTGCGGCGCGAACGGGCCGAGTGCGGGCGGGGGCGAGGTGCGGACAGTGCCAGGTGCGGCGGGTGCGGCGGGTGCGGTGCGAAAGTGCCGGGTGCGGGTGCGGGCGGGGGCGAGGGCTGGACAGCGCCGGGTCGGGTGGGGCGAGGTGTGGACGGAGCGGCGCGAACGAGCGGGTGGGGCGAACGAGCGTGTGCGAATGGGCAAGAGGCGGGAGCGGGTGGCGCGAACGGGCAGGTGGCGTGAACGGGTGGGCCGAGTGGGCGAGGTGCGAACGGGCGAGGGGGGGGCGGCTGTGGGCGAGCGAAGCGGGCGGGAGCGGGGTGCATCCGAGCAAAGCTGGCGGGGTGGGGACGGGTGAACGGGGGGATGTTCGTATGTTCATTCATGTTCGTATCGTGGTTGAATGCTTGACCTTGATCGGATCTGTGCGAATGATGTGTGATCTGTCGTCACGCTTCGGGAGTCGCCGCCATGTCCGATGCCCCCACCCCGGCTCGTTCGGTCAGTCCGTCCCTTCCCCCTGGTTCGGCCCGTCTGGGCGTGCCGTTCGCGCGCCGGACGGTTCTGTTGGGTGCCGCGTCCGTTGCCGCCGCGGCTGCCGCTCCGGGCCTCGGCGGCACGCGCGCCGCTCATGCTGAGGCAGCGCCTGTTGTCCGGAAACCCGGCACGCCAGGCCTTCTGACCGGGGACGCGGACATCGCGGCGGCCGTTCAGCGGTGGCGGGCCCTGGTGACCGGCGGCGACGCGGTCGATCCTGCTCAGACGGACACCGCGGCCGCGCTCAAGAGGCTCGACGGCCAGGTCGAGGGGTTCCGGTCGGCCCTCGTGACCTCGCCGGACCGGACGTATCTGTGGCCTGACCAGACCGGCACGGACGATGTCACGACCGCGGCCTCGGCGCAGCGGCTGGCGACCATGGCCACCGCCTACGCGACCAAGGGCTCCCGCTTCGCCGGGGATGCCGAACTCGCTTCGCTGGTCGCGGAAGCGCTGGCCTGGCTCCATGACCAGCGCTACCACCCGGGCATGACCGAGACCGGAAACTGGTGGAACTGGGAGATCGGCACCCCGTCACGCGTTCTGGATGCCGTGATGCTGCTGGGCTCGGCCGCACCGGACGCCTTGCGCGCGAACCTCGTGGCGGCCGTTGCCGCGTGGGTTCCCGATCCGGCGCGCCGCAAGGTGAACGGGGTGACGGAGACCGGCGCCAACCGGACGGACAAGGCGTGGATCACCATCCGCCGCGGGCTGCTCGCCTCGGACCCGGCCGTGATCGGTCTGGGCCGGGACGCGCTGAGCCAGGTCTTCCCCTATGTGACCAGCGGGGACGGCTTCTACAAGGACGGTTCGTTCATCCAGCACACCTACATCCCGTACATCGGTACCTACGGTGGCGTTTTGTTCGCGGGGCTCTCATCCGCGCTCGCCGTGCTCGCTGGATCACCTTGGGACGTGACCGATCAGGGACGATCGAATGTGTTCGACTGGATCAGCCGAAGCATCGAACCGATGGTGTTCCGCGGCCAGATGATGGCGCACGTGCGCGGCCGAGCCATCTCCCGCCAGGCCGAGGACGACCACGCCGACGCCCGCGCGCTGATGATGCCGCTGACCGGCCTCGCCGCGGCAGGGACCCCGCAGCAGAGGGCGCGGATCGCCGCGATGCTCGCTGAGTGGGTGGCGTCCGATACCTATGCTCCAGTGCTGGCGAGCCTGCCCGCCGCACAGATCGCCAATGTGCGAAAACTGATCGATGGTGTTCGCCGACGCGGTGACCTGGTCGGACATCGGCAGTTTCCTGCGAACGATCGACTCGTGCATGCCCGTCCCGGTTACGTGTTCGCGGTGTCCGCACGTTCATCGAGGATCGCCGCCTACGAGTCGGGCAACCAGGAGAACCGCACTGGTTGGTACACCGGCGAGGGCGCGACGTACCTGTACACAGGGGACGGCGCGTCCTACAACGACGGCTGCTGGCCCACGGTCGATATGTACCGCCTTGCGGGGACGACCACCGCGACACGTGAGACGTACCCGCGCGCGAACCACGACGGGAACTGGGCGTCCTACCTGGGCCCGGACGACTGGGTAGGCGGCGCATGGCTCGACCGCGCGGGCGCCTACGGGATGGCCTTCACCGCGCAGCGCGACCCTTTCTCGAACCGGCCCATCGACCTGCGCGGACGCAAGTCCTGGTTCGCCGTGGACGACGTGGTGGTGGCGCTCGGCGCCGGCATCACCGCGACCGATGTGGCCGCCCAGACCACCATCGAGAACCGCATGGTCGAAGCGTCCGCCCGGTTCCTCGTCGATGGGAAACCGACATCTCCGGAGCAGGCCGACCTCGGCCGCGCGCGCTGGGCACACCTGGACGGAACCGGTGGCTACATCCTCCCAGCCGCCTTCGCCGCTCACAGGTCGCACGATCTCCACGCTCAGAAGGACCCGCACGGACTACTCGCTGAGGAAGACTCGCGCGGACTAGCTGCTGGGGAAGGCCCTCGTGGCCTTCGGCCAAGTGGTGCGTTCGGCCAGTCGCGTGACCATTCGATCAGCGATGTTCATTCGGACAAGGATCTCGCGGGCCTACTTAGCGGCCGTCTCCTGGGGCTGCGTGAGCGGCGGACGGGACGCTGGTCCGACATCGGTTCGGGCTCGCGGACCGCGCCCGGAGACGAGGTCACCCGCGAATACGTCACGCTCTGGTTCGACCACGGCGACCGACCGGACGGCGCCGCGTACGCCTACTACCTGCTTCCAGGGCGCTCGGCCGGCCGGACGGCCGCCTATGCGGCGCTGGTCGGTGCGGGCCGCGGGCTCCAGGTCGGCTCCAACTCCACGACCGTCCAATCCGTCCATGGCGAGGGTTTCACCGCCGCCAACTTCTGGACGGCGGGGGAGACCCTCCAGACCGTCCGCGCCGAACAGCCCGGTTCGTTCGTGATGCGCGAGCACGACGGCGAGCTGGACATCGCGGTGAGCGATCCCACGCAGAAGCAGAAGGAACTGGTCTTCAAGGTCGCGCGCCGAGCCCTGGCCGTCCTCCACGCCGATCCGGGAGTGTCCGTCACCGCGCTCGGCCCGCAGCTGACCTTCCGAGTGGACGTTTCCCAAGCACGCGGTGTTCCTTCGCGCCTCCGTGTTCGATTTGCGCGATGAACGAACAGGCGATGATGCTTTGAGGAGGACGAACAGCGTGGTGAAGACGGCGGTGAGCACGCTGGGGATGCCCGGATGCGGGCTCGCCGATGCGATCGAGCTGGCGACCGCGTTCAAGCTGGACGGGTTGGAACTGCGTCTCCATCCGGACACCGGCATTCACGCCGGCCTGCCGGGGGAGGAGCGACGGGCCGTCCGCGCCGCGATCGAGGACGCCGGCCTGGAGATCCCGGTGCTCGCCGGGTATGTCCGTATCGCAGCCGAGGGACCGGACGAACCGGCTGTCGCCGCCCTCCGCGCTGACCTGCAACTGGCCTCCGACCTGGGCGCTGAGGCCGTCCGTGTCTTCCCCGGCGGGAATGATCTCGATGCCGCGACCCGCCGCCTCCTCGCCGTGGCCGACCTCGGCGTCCGAGTGCTGGTCGAGATCCACGACGACTTGCCCACCGGCGCGTCCGTCGCAACCCTCCTCAACCGCGCGTCCGCTGCTGCGCCGGCTGCTCCCCGCCGGCGTCCGCCGTCCCGGCCGCCGAGTTCGCCCTCGCCTGGCCCGGACACACCCCCCATCCGCTCCGGCGAACAGCTGCAAGTCGGCGCGATCTGGGATGTCCTGCACCCTTGGCGATCGGGTGAACATCCTGATGCGACCGTTTCTGCGCTCGGACAGTGGCTCGACTACGTCCAGATCAAGGACGCTGCATCCGACCTCACCCCAGTTCCGCTCGGCACCGGCGGCGTTCCCCTGGACGAGGTGAGAGAGGCGCTCGCGGCCGTCGGATACGAGGGCTGGATCTCGCTCGAATGGGAGCGCACCTGGTACCCCCACTCCGTGCCGGTCGAAGAAGCGCTCCCGGGCGCATTGGCCTGGATCGACACCTACCGGAAGGCATGACGTGCGGCTCCCGGATCCCGACTTCTCGCTCAGCCCGATCACGGGGTACACGCGGGCGCACTGGGAGGCTGCGGCGGACGGCCTGCTTGCCGGCGTCCGCCCGTACTTCGATGCTTCCGGCGCGCTTGTCCGGCTCCCCGGTCGCGCCAGCGCGTCTGGACGCGAATCGGACGGACTGGAAGGTTTTGCGCGGACATTCCTCCTCGCCGCCATCCGCGTCGCAGGTGCAGGCGGTCACGATCCGGACGGCCTGCTCGCCCCCTATGCGGACGGCCTGAAGGCAGGGCCGCGCGGAGCATGGCTTCCGATCACGGATCGTGCTCAACCGATGGTCGAAAGCGCATCGATTGCGATCGCTCTCCATCTGACCAAGCCCTGGCTCTGGGACAAGCTGGATCTTGAGACGCGGGAGCGCCTGGCCGACTGGCTCGCCGACGCGCTCACCCACCGTCCCGTGGACAACAACTGGATGCTGTTTCCCCTGCCTGTCGCCGACTTTCTCGCCGCAGCGGGCGTGCCTCACGACGATGCCGCCGTGGAACGCGGCCTGGCACGCCTGGAGGACTTCTACGTCGGCGGCGGCTGGTATCGGGACGGTGAACGACGATCGTTCGATCACTACAACGGCTGGGCCCTGCACCTTTACCCGAACCTTCGCCTGCACCTGAACGGCTTTGTTGCTTCGTCCACGTCCAGTGCTCGCACGGCGCCAGGCACCTCGCCGACCACTTCCGCACCCTCACCCGGTTCGGCGACACAGCCGCCGGGGTCGGACGGTCCGGACGCCGTCCACACACCTGGCGGCCGCGAGCCCGGAACGTCCGCGACCACACCTGCTTCAGATACGTCCGGCGGCCTGTGGACGGCTCCGCTTGCGCCCACCCCCAACAATTCGGTGCTTCCGAATTCCGCCATCACGGCGACCTCCGGCGGGCCCGAGCCGAGCACACCCTCGGAAACTTCAGAAAACTCCACGGCCGCGTCAGGACGGTTGAGGTCCGGCGGAACCGGGGCACCATCCTCCGCGGCTGAGCCGGGACGGTCTGCATCCAGCGTGCCAAGGGGGGAGACCATCGCGCCCGTATCGCACCCCCTCGCGCGCGAAGCACGTACGAACACGCCCGGGACGTTGCCCGCCCCGCCCGTCCCGTCCCTCCCGTTCGGGTCTCGTGCAGACGATCGGTATCGATCACGGTTGCGCGAATTCCTGTTCGCTTACGCAGAATGGTTCGGTGCTGACGGAGCGCCCATCCATT
>NZ_JAMZEA010000004.1 GCF_024172125.1 Actinomadura rupiterrae | reverse complement strand
CTCCGCGTCCCTTGATGCCGACGCCGGCCTCGCCGAGCCGGAACCCGCCGGGGTAGACGGCCTGCTGCCCGTCGCCGATCAGCAGCAGCCCGTTGGGGCCGTCGCCCGCGAGGGCGTGCAGCAGCCGGACGCCGACCAGCGTGAGGTCCTGCACCTCGTCCACGATCACGGCGGCGTAGGGCGGGGCGGCGGGACGCTCGCGCAGCTCGGCGAGCGCGCTGCCGCGGCCGGCCTGGAGCCACGCGCGGGAGAAGCAGTCCTCCGCCGCGCGCTTGTCCAGGTTGATCCGGACGCCGCGGTCGGCGAGGAACCGCTGCGCCCAGCCGTGCAGGCTGGTGAACTCCACCCGGTCGGCCAGGTGGGGCGCCATCCGCTGGAACAGCCGCCCCTGCACGCGCGGGAGGTTGTTCACGTAGGTGACGTACATGATCGGCCCGGTCGTGCGGGTGGCGATGTGCGCGGCGCGGTGCAGGCCGACGACGGTCTTGCCCGTCCCGGCCGGTCCGTCTGATGCGCGCCGGCCCGCTCCATTCGCGGCGCGCGATCGCGACCTGGTCGGGATGCAGGAACGTCATCCACTGCTCGATCGGCCGTGCAGGACCGACGCCATCGCCGCCTGCTCGACCTCCTCGACGTCGAACAGCCCGGACTTCTCGCCCGCGGCGGCGGCCGGACGCTCTGGAAGCGCGTTCGCCTCGTACGCCGGGAAGCCCTCTTCCAGGTAGGCCGCGACGGCCTTCACCATCGGCGCGTTCAACCGCTTCGGCGCGGCGAGCAGCATGCTCAGGACGTCCTCGCGGCCCGTGAGGCGGACCCGTCCGAGCGTCCTCGTCCAGGCGGTGGCCGGCGAACACCAGCAGCGGCTGGACGGCCACCGGCGACATGCCGAGCGCGACCGCCGCGCCAGCTCCAGTGCCTGCTCCCGGCCCGCAGCCCCCTCGCCCCCGCCGATCCGCCAGCGACCACCGCGCACCCCTTGAGCACCGTCAGAAAGTCACGACCTCCCAGAGATAGCAACAATCACTCTCCGACAACACCCCTGAACTACGGAAATCGCCGTGACCATGGAGGATCCGGGCGGATGGCCGGCACGCTCCGGAGTGGGCGGGCGGGTGGGGCTGCGCAAGGGTTGACGAAATTTTTCTACGTTTGTCGTGATTGCTCGTTGTTCGGTTTGCGGCACTGTGCGTGAGGGCACTTCCAGGATCCCCCTTGAGAGGAGACCTCCGCATGGTGAGGTTCGGTGTCCTTCTGCCGGCGAGCGGCGCGGCGGCGTCGCCCGAGGAGATCGTCCGGGTGGCGGCCGGGGCCGAGCGGGCCGGGCTGGACTCGGTGTGGGTGCAGGAACCGGCTGCTGCGGCCGCCGGGGCCGGTGTCGTACGGCGGGGTCATGCCGCCCGCCGATCCGCCGGACGAGTGGGCGAACGTGTACGACCCCCTGGAGGTGCTGTCGTTCGTCGCGGCGCGGACGGAGCGGGTGCTGCTCGGCACGAGCGTGATCGCGGCGCTGTTCCAGCCGCCGGTGGTGCTCGCGCGGCGGGTCGCGACGGTCGACCGGCTGTCCGGCGGGCGGCTGCTGGTCGGGCTCGGGCAGGGCTGGATGGCCGAGGAGTTCGAGGCCGTGGGCGTGCCGCTCGGCCGGCGCGGCGCGGGGTTCGAGGAGCACGTCAACGCGATGCGCGCGGTGTGGGGGCCGGACCCGGTGCGGTTCGAGGGGCGGCACTACCGCATCCCCGAGTCGCAGATCGGGCCCAAGCCCGTCCGGGACGTGCCGGTCGTCATCGGCGCGGTGAGCGCGCGGGCGGTCGCGCGGGCGGCGCGGCTGCGGGCGGGGCTCACGCTGTCGCTGTACTCGTGGGACGACCTGCGCGAGATCGTCGCGCTGTACGGGCGCGCGGCGAAGGAGGCCGGGGTCGATCCGGCCGACACCCCGCTCGTCGTCCAGGCGAACGGGCCCGTGGGCGAGACCGATGCTGATCCGGGGCGGATGCCGCTCACCGGGTCGCCCGAACAGGTCGCGTCGGACGTCGAGCGGCTCGCGCAGCTCGGGGCCGACCACGTCTACTGGCCGCTGGGCGAGGGAGGTGTTGAGGCGGTCGCGCGGCTTCGCGGATGAGCTGGTCAGAGTGATTTGGGCAAGGCCCCGGGGTGTCGTCCCGGGGCCTTGGCCTTCCGGGGGACAACGCGGGGACAAGGCGTGAACAAGGGACCTTCGTAGCTTCGGGTACAGCTCGTCCACAACGTGGTGGAACGGGCTTCACACCCCGAACTACCCGGAGGTATCTCTCGTGTCCGCACAACCCGATGCGGCGAGGCGCGGGCCCGGTTTCGCCGTGCTCGCGGTGACGCAGTTCATCCTCATCCTGGACGCGGCGATCGTCACGATCGCGATGCCGTCGATCCAGCGGGGCCTGCACTTCTCGCCCGAGAACCTGTCCTGGGTGGTGTCGGCCTACACCCTGGTCTTCGGCGGGTTCCTGCTCCTCGGCGGGCGCGTCGCCGACCACGTGGGGCACCGCGCGATGTTCGTGTGGGGCCTGCTGATCTTCGTGGTCGGGTCCGCGTCCTGCGGGCTGGCGCAGAACTCGGCCTGGCTGATCATCTCGCGCGGCGTGCAGGGCTTCGGCGCGGCCGTGGTCGCGCCCGCCGCCCTCGCGCTGGTGATGCGGCTGTTCACCGAGCCGCAGGAGCGGTTCAAGGCGCTCGGCATCTGGGGCGCGCTCGCCGGGCTCGGCAGCGTGTCCGGGACGGTGCTCGGCGGCGCGCTCACCGACTGGATCAGCTGGCGCGCGATCTTCTGGATCAACGTCCCGATCGGCATCGTCGCGCTGGCCCTCACCCCCGCCCTGCTCCCCGGCGGACGCGTCGGAGAGCGCGCCGCCTCGTTCGACGTCGTCGGCGCGATCGCGTCCACGCTCGGCCTCGGCCTGCTGGTGTACGGCTTGGTCACCGCGCCCGACAAGGGCTGGGGCTCGACGTCCACCGTCGCGTCGCTGGTGGTCGGCGTGCTGCTGCTGGTCGCGTTCGTGGTCGTGGAGAACCGGGTGTCCGCGCCGCTGGTGCCGCCGAGCCTGTTCCGGCTGCGCCCGCTGACCGGCGGGAACCTCGGCATGGGGCTCATGACGATGGCGCTCGTCCCCGGCATGGTGTTCCTGACCCTCTACATGCAGCAGGTGCACCACTGGTCGCCGCTCCGCTCGGCGGTCGCGCAGCTGCCGATCTGCGTCGCGATCATCATCGGCACCCAGCTCGCCCCGCCCGTCGTCGGACGCGGCGGGCCCCGCGCGGCCGTCGCGATCGGCTCGATCATCGCCGCGGCCGGGATGGCCTGGTTCGGCGCGATCTCCGCGGACGGCGGGTTCTGGGCGCAGATCCTCGGCCCGTCCCTGCTCGCCGGGATCGGCATGGGCATGGTGTTCGTCGCCGCCACGATCGCCGCGACGTCGATGGCCCCGCCGCACCTGGCCGGTGTCGCGTCCGGCGTGCTGAACACCTCGCAGCAGGTCGGCGCGACGCTCGGCATCGCGATCCTGACGCCGGTCGTGACGGAGCTGATCAAGAGCTCCGCCAAGGACGGCCACCCGATGCCGGAGGCGCTGACCAGCGGCTACTCCGGCGCGCTGGTCGCGGGCGCGTGCATCGCCGTCCTGGTGCTGCTGCTGTCGGCGACCGTCATCCCCGGCAGGCCGCCGCAGGGCGCGCCCGCTCCGGACGCCTCGCCCGCCCCCGCCGAGAAGGCCCCGGAGGCCGGCGCCTCCTCGGCCTGACCCGCCGAACCGTCCGATCCAGCCGCCCTGGCCGCCCCGCTCGCCCAAGGCCACCCCACCACCCCGCGGCCGGGAGTGGAGCCGGTGCCCACCCGGCTCCTCCCCGATCTCCCGGCCCGCCGCGACCGGGAGGGGGACAACGCCTCCGCGTCCCCCTCCCGGCCACGGCACCTCCCGTCCCTCGTCCCCCCAGCTCGTCCCCGGCCTGTCCCCCCGGCTCCCCGCTGCTCGTCCCTCTTGCTCCGACTCCCCGCTGCGTCCCCTCCACGGCCCTCGATGAAAGCGAGAGCTCTACGCATGGTCACGCGACGGCAGTTCGTCCTCGGCGGAGCGGCCACGGCCGCCACCGCCGTCCTCTACAACGCCCACACCGCGCGCGCCGCGGGGCCGATGGCCGGGCACGGCTCGCACACCGCGCACCTGCTGCGCGCCGGCAGCCGCCTCACCACCTCGCCGTTCTCCGTCCAGATGCCGGTGCCGAGCGTGCTGCGGCCCACCTCCTCGACGTCCACGACCGACTACTACGACATCGCCGTGAAGAACGGCACCGAGGAGCTGGTCCCCGGTGTGAGCAGCGGGATCTTCGGCTACAACGGCACGTTCATCGGCCCGACGATCCGGGCCTGGCAAGGGCGCCAGGTCGTCGTCCGGCAGACCAACTCCCTGGACCGGCCCATCTCCACCCACCTGCACGGCGGGCACGTCTCCGCGGCGAACGACGGCCACCCCATGGACGTCATCAACCCCGGCGGCAGCAAGACCTACACCTACCCGAACAACCAGTACGCGGCGACGCTCTGGTACCACGACCACGCGCACCACGTGGAGGCCGAGAACCTGTTCAAGGGCCTCGCCGGGTTCTACCTGATCTCCAGCCCGGACGAGCGCGCGCTGAACCTGCCGCGCGGACCGTACGAGGTGCCGATCATGCTCCGGGACGTCCGGATGGCCGACGACGGCACCCTCAACTGGGTCATGGACGACTTCGCGAACCGGACGACGATCCTCGTCAACGGCCGCAACCAGCCGTACTTCCCGGTGCAGGCCCGCAAGTACCGGTTCCGGTTCCTCAACGCGTCCAACCTGCGCCCGTTCGGCCTCGGCCTCGCGGACGGCTCGACCCTCACGGTGATCGGCGCGGACCAGAGCCTGCTGCCCGCGCCGGACGACGTGACCTCGTTCGAGCTGTGGCCGGGCGAGCGCTTCGACGTGGTCATCGACTTCTCCCGCTACAAGGTCGGCGACCACGTGCTGCTGACGAACGCGATGCCGTTCCCGAACGAGGGCGACGCGCAGAAGCAGCTGCTCCGGTTCGACATCGTCGGCACCGCGTCCGACACCAGCGACGTCCCCGACCAGCTCGCACCGGCGCCGACGCTGCCCGCCGCGACCAACACCCGGCGCATCCAGTTCGGGCCGTTCGACCCGCCGAGCGGCGTGATGGTGATCGACGGCAAGACCTACGACGACACGAGGATCGACCAGACCGTCCCGCTCGGCGCGACCGAGATCTGGGAGATCTACAACGCCGACACCCAGTACGGGCTGCCGCACAACTTCCACATCCACCTGGTGCACTTCAAGGTCCTCGACCGCAACGGGACCCCGCCTCCCGCCGCCGAGCAGGGCTGGCGGGACACCGTGACCGTGCATCCCGGCGAGACCGTCCGGGTGCAGGCGACCTTCGCCGACTACCGCGGCACCTTCGTCTACCACTGCCACCTGATCGACCACGCCTCGATGGGGATGATGGCGCAGTTCCAGGTGGTCTGACTCCGTTTCGCGTGCTCTATGGCTGGAGGCAAGTCCCAGTGGAACCGACTCCCAACTTCACGACACTTCCGCAACTGCTATCGGTGGCCGCCCATGACAAGCGCGGCGTCACTTTCGTCGACGGACCGCACCTTCCCTACGCCGACCTGGCCGAATGCGCGAAACGCGTGCTGTGCGGCTTGCGCGGCTACGGGCGCCTGCCCGGCGACCGGGTCCTGATCGTCGCGGACGACCCGCAGACGTTCCTGCCCGCCTTCTGGGGCTGCGTGCTCGGCGGGATGGTGCCCGCCCCGATCGCTCCGCCGAACGACGCGGCGCGGTGGCGGACGCAACTGGAACAGCTGAGCGTGCTGCTCGGCGAGCCCCTGGTGATCGCGCCGAAGGCGGCCCTCGCCGACCTTCCGGACGTGCCGCGGCTGCGCAGCGCCGCGATCGAGGAGCTGGCCGAGTCCGACCTCGGCCGGCGCGGCGAGATCCACCTCCCGCAGCCGGACGACCTGGCCCTGCTGATGCTGACGTCCGGCTCGACCGGCCTGCCGAAGGCGGTGCGGCTCACGCACGCGAACCTGCTGGCGGCGCAGGCGGGGAAGGCGGGCGCGCTCGGCATCACCCGGCACGACGTCTTCCTGAACTGGATCTCCGCCGACCACATCGCGGCGATCGAGGCGCACCTGCTGCCGATGACGGCCGGGGCCGACCAGGTGATCGCGACGCCGCAGACCGTGCTGGCCGACCCCTTGCAGTTCCTCCGGCTGGTGTCCGAGCACGGCGTGACCGTGACGTTCACACCGAACTTCCTTTTCGGGCAGCTCGCGCGGGCCCTGTCCGACGTTCCGCCGGGCGCCGAATCGTTCGAGCTGGGGAAGGTCCGGCACATCATCTCGGGAGGCGAGGCGACGGTCACCGCGACCGTCCGGCGGTTCCTGGACCTCGCCCAGCCGTACGGGCTGCACGGGGACGTCGTCGTCCCGGCGTTCGGCATGACCGAGACCTGCGCGGGGAGCGTCTTCAACACCGTGTTCGACCCGCGCGACGACGACGCGGAGTTCCCGGCGCTCGGACGGCCCGTCCGGGGCCTGGAGATCCGCATCGCCGCGCCGGACGGCCACGTGCTCGCCGCCACGTCCGGAGCGTCCGGCGCGACCGCGGCTGCCGGAGCGGACGGCCGGTCCGAGGCGGCGGGCGAGGTGCAGCTGCGCGGGACGATGGTCACGAGCGGCTACTTCGGGAACCCGCAGGCCACCGCCGACGCGTTCACCCACGACGGCTGGTTCCGGACGGGCGACCTCGGCATGTTCGACTCGTCCGGCGCGCTCGTCCTGGTGGGGCGCAGCAAGGACAGCGTGATCGTCAACGGCGTCAACTACTACAGCCACGACCTCGAAACCGTGCTGGGCGACCTGGACGGCGTGCGCGCGGGCAGCGTCGCGGCGTTCCCGACGCGTCCGGCCGGGGCGGACACCGAGCAGCTCGCCGTCGCGTTCGCGCCGGACGGCGACGCCGCGTTCGACGACGCCGCGCTCTACCGGACGATCGTCGCGATCCGGAACTCGACCGTCATGCACTGGGGCTTCCGCCCGGCGGCGATCCTGCCGGTGGACGAGGAGGCCATCCCGCGCTCGAACCTCAACAAGATCCAGCGGAGCCGGCTCCGCGAGGACCTCGAACGGGGACGCCTCGCCGCGTCCGCCCGCCGCGCGGACGAGCTGGCCGCCCGCTACCTCGGCGCCTTCGCCGAGCCCGGCACCGACGCCGAGCGGAGGCTCGCCGAGATCTACGCGCGCGTGCTCGACGCGGAGGCCGTGTCGGTGACGACCAGCTTCTTCGACCTCGGCGGCACCTCGCTGGACGTGCTGCGGCTGAAGGTCGAGGTGCAGCGGGCGTTCGGCGTGGACGACCTGCCGATGTCGACGATCCTCCAGGCGCCGTCCGTCCGGGCGCTGACCGGGCGGATCGCGGGCGGCGCGAAGGCCGAGTACGACCCGCTCGTCCCGTTGCAGCTCACGGGCGATGGCACGCCGCTGTTCTGCGTCCACCCGGGGCTGGGCGAGGTGCTGGTGTTCATCAACCTCGCGAAGTACTTCACGAACGAGCGCCCGTTCTACGCGCTGCGGGCGCGCGGGTTCGGCGAGGGCGAGGCGCACTTCGGCACGTTCGCCGAGATGGTCGACACGTACGTGGACGCCATCCGGCGCGTCCAGCCGCTCGGGCCGTACGCGGTCGCCGGGTACTCCTACGGCGGCGCGGTCGCGTTCGAGATCGCCAAGCGGCTGGAGGCGATGGGGCAGAAGGTGTCGTTCGTCGGCGTGTTCAACCTGCCGCCGCACATCGCCGGCCGGATGCACGAGATCACCTTCACCGACGGCGCGCTGAACCTCGCGCTGTTCCTGGACCTGGTGAACGCCGCCGACATCCCGGCCCTGGCCGCCAAGCTGCGCGGGCTCCCCGAGGACGAGCAGCTCGGCTACCTGGTCGACAACGCGCCCCGGCAGCGGCTGCGCGAGCTGGACCTGAACGTCGAGCGGTTCGCCGCCTGGGTCGCGCTCGCGCAGAACATGGTGCACCTCGGCCGCGACTACGCGCCGTCCGGGACGGTCGAGGACGTCCGCGTCTTCTACTGCACGCCGCTGAAGGGCACCAAGGCCGACTGGCTCAACGACCAGCTGCGCGCCTGGGACGACTTCACCCGCTCGGAGAACCGCTTCATCGAAGTGGACGGCGAGCACTACACGCTCATGAGCCCCGAGCACGTCCGGACGTTCCAGGCCACGCTGCGCGCCGAGCTGCGCGACGCGCTCGCCTCCGACCGGCGCGCCTCCTGACGCCTCCGACCAGGAAGACAGGACCACAGTGATCCACGGCAAGAAGATCCTGATCACCGGCGGGACGGGCCAGGTGGCCCGTCCGGTCGCCGAGGCGCTCGCGGCGGGTAACGAGGTCTGGTGCCTCGGCCGGTTCGGCGACCGGGACGCCCGCAAGGCGCTCGGCGAGCTCGGCATCCGCACCCGCGTCTGGGACATGGGCCACGGCTCCCTGCCGGACGACCTGCCCGGCGACTTCACCCACGTCCTGCACTCGGCCGTGCACCGGGGCGACGGGACCGACTTCGACGACACCGTCCGCATCAACACGACCGGGACCGCGCAGCTGATGCGGCACTGCGCGGACGCCGAGGCGTTCCTCTACGTCTCCAGCGGCGTCGTCTACAACCGCGCCGACCGCATGCACCGCTACCGCGAGACCGACCCGATCGGCGGGCAGGCGCCCTGGCTGCCCACCTACCCGGTCGCGAAGATCTCCACCGAGGGCCTGGTGCGCGGCCTCGCCGCCGCGCTCGGCCTGCCGACCACGATCGCGCGGCTGAACGTCGCGTACGGCCCGTACGGGCACGGCGGCCTGCCGGTGATCCTGTTCCGCCGGATGGCGGACGGGCTGCCCTGCGCCGTCCCGCGCGAGGGCCAGAACTTCTGCAACCTGCTGCACACCGACGACGTCGTCCGGCAGACGCCGCTGCTGTGGGACGTCGCGTCCGTCCCCGCCACCGTCGTGAACTGGGGCGGGGACGAGGAGGTCGGCATCACCGACCTGCTGCACCACATGGCCGCCCTCACCGGGATCGAGCCGCGGCTCGACCCGGGCGACCTGTCCCGCGAGACCGCGGTCTTCGACCACACCCGGCGCCTGGAGCTGGTCGGCCCCTGCGAGGTCGACTGGCGCGCCGGCGTCGCCCGCGTCCTCGCCCACCACGCCCCCGACCTCGTCCTGGAGCCCCGATGACCGCCGACACCGAGCCCACGACCGGCACGGCCGCTGACACCGCGCTCACGACCGGCACGGCCGCTGACACCGCGCTCACGACCGACAACATCGCGCTGATCTCCGCCTCGTACGACGCGTTCCGGCGCGGTGACCTCGACGCGGCGCTCGCGTTCTTCGACCCCGACATCGAGTGGGTCCACCCGGACGGTATGGACGACCACGGCCTCGGCGGCGTCGAGCGCGGCCTTCCGGCCGTGAAGGCGTTCATGGCCCGCGCGCGGGCGCTGTTCGCCGAGGTCGGGATGCGTCCCGACACGTTCTTCGCCGAAGGCGACCAGGTGGTCGTCACGGGCGTGAACCACATGCGCGCCGCCACGACCGGCCGCGAGGCCGACATCACTGTCGTGCACCACTGGCGGATCCGCGACGGGAAGGCCGTCCGCTTCGAGGACATCCACGACACCGCCGCCATCCGCGCCCTCGTCGAACCGGCCGTGGACCCGGCGATCGAGCCGTGGCAGGTCATCCGCACCGGGTTCCGGTTCTGGGAGTCGCGGGTGCTCATGTCGGCGATCGAGCTTGGCCTGTTCGAGGCGCTCGCGGACGGCCCGCGCCCGGTGGAGCGGATCGTCCGGGAGCTGGGCCTGCACGAGCGCGGCGTCCGGCCGTTCCTGGACGCGCTGACCGGCCTCGGCATGCTCGCTCGCGAGGACGGCGGCGCGTACGGCCTGACGCCGGTCGCCAAGCGCTTCCTCACCGAGGCCGAGGGCACGAACGTCGCGGGCCTGCCGCTCGCCGCGTCCCACCTTTGGTGGGAGTCGTGGAAGGGCCTGACCGAAATGCTGCGCACCGGCCTTCCGCAGAACAAGGCGAACGCGGGCGACGACCCGTTCGAGGCGCTGTACGCCGACCCCGAGCGCGTCCGCGCGTTCCACGCGGCGATGGCGGGCGGCGCGACCGGCGCGGCGCTCGCGCTGGCCCGCGAGAGCGACCTCGACTGGGACGCCGTGAAGACCGTCGCCGACGTCGGCGCGGCGGGCGGCGCGGTGCTGCGGACGCTGCTCACCGCGCACCCGCACCTCGCCGGGATCGGCTTCGACCTGCCGCAGGTCCGGCCGCACTTCGAGCGGGCCGCGCGGGAAGCGGGCCTGGCCGACCGGATGCGGTTCGAGGGCGGCAGCTTCTTCACCGACGACCTGCCGGCCGCCGACCTGCTCGTCCTCGGGCACGTGCTGTGCGACTGGGACACCGCCACCAAGCGCGACCTGCTCGCCAAGGCGTACAAGGCGCTGCCCGCGGGCGGCGCGGTCGTCGTCTACGACCTGATGACCGACCCCGGACGGCCCGACGGGGCCGCCAACCTGTTCGGCCACCTGGCCGATCTGCACATGATGCTGGAGAGCCCCGGCGGGCACGGCTACCGGCCCGCCGACGCGGCGGCCTGGCTGGCCGAGGCCGGTTTCGGACGGGTCTCCGTCCGCCCGCTGTCCGGCCCCGAATGGCTCGCCGTCGGCTTCAAGGACTGACCCATCCGATCGGGACCGGGCCCCGACGACGCGGCCCGGTCCCGTCCCGACCGAGCACCCGAGCCGCCGGCGCGGCCTGCCCGCCGTGCCACGCGGCCTCGCCGAGGAGGAGAACCCGCATGCCCCAGCTGGACTTTCCCGGAGCCAACCCCGAAGGCGTCGAACTCGCCCAGCGGCTGTTCGTCATCCACGACCAGATGCGCCGCGACATGGACGAGTTCCGCCGCCTGGTGACCGCCGTGGTGGACGGCGTCGGCGGCGACGCGGCCGCGCGCCGCAGGCTCCAGGGCGCGATGGACGCCTTCCGCCAGCGCGACTGGCAGCGCATCCTGCCGCGCTACTGCGCCCAGTTCTGCTCCTTCGTGCACGGCCACCACACCGTGGAGGACGCGTCGATGTTCCCGGTGCTGCGGAAGCGCAACCCGGACCTCGCGCCGCGCATCAAGCAGCTCATGGACGAGCACGAGCGGCTCGTCGCGCACCTGGACCAGCTCCAGCAGATGATCCGGCTGCTGCCGGGCGACCCGGCCGTGGGCCCGAAGATGCTCGCCAAGGTCCGGGAGGTCTCCGAGCTGCTGTCGGCCCACCTGGAGTACGAGGAGACGCACCTGACGCCGACCCTCGTCCGCCTCACCTACGCCGACATCGCCTGACCCCTGACCCGCTGACCCGCTGCGCCCCGACGCCGCCTTACGCGCTTCGCCGACGCGGCCTCCCGCGCTTCCCCGACGCCGCCGCCCGCGCCCTCCCTCCTTCCGTTCCTGGAGAATCCTCATGCCCGACTACCGGCACGACCTGCTGTTCGGCGTGTTCCTCTCGCCGGCCGTCGCCGACATGCCCGCCACGATGGAGAACGTCCGGCTGGCCGAGAGCCTCGGCCTCGACCTCGTCGGGATGCAGGACCACCCGTACCATCCCGGCTTCGCCGACACCCCGACCCTGCTCACCCGGGTCGCGCTCGCGACCCGGAAGATCACCGTGTTCCCGGACGTGGCGTCGCTGCCGCTGCGCGGTCCGGTGACGCTCGCGTCCTGGGCCGCCACGCTCGCCGAGATCAGCGGCGGGCGGGTCGCGCTCGGCCTCGGCTCCGGCGCGCACCAGGGCGGGATCGCCGCGCTCGGCGGCCCGTCCTGGACACCGGGCCAGCAGGTCCAGGCGCTGGACGAGGCCGTCCGGGTCGTCCGCGGCCTGCTGGACGGGCGCCCCGGGCACACCGTCGAGGGCGAGTTCTACCGGCTCCGCGACGCCCCGCCGATCCTCGGCCGCCCCTTCGACGTCCCGCTCTGGCTGGGCGGGTACCGGCCGCGCACGCTGAACCTGATCGGCTGCCTCGCCGACGGCTGGATCCCGTCCTCGGCCTACATGGGCCCGGGCGAGATGGCCGCCGCGTCGCCGCTGATCGACGAGGCGGCCACCGCCGCCGGACGCGACCCGGCGGCCGTCCGCCGCCTCTACAACCTGGACGGCGTGTTCTCGCCCGGCGCTTCGGGCGGGTTCCTGCACGGGCCGCCGAAGGTCTGGGCCGATCAGCTGGCCGAGCTGGCGCTCGAACTCGGCGTGTCCGGGTTCGTCCTGTCGTCGGGGCGTCCCGCCGACATCGAGCTGTTCGCCCGGGAGGTCGTCCCGGCCGTCCGGGAGGAGGTGAACCGTGCCCGCAGTACCTGAACGGTCGCCGTACCCGCAGTACACGCCGCGCGTCACCGGCCTCACGCCCGCCGCCAAGCCCGGCCGGGTCAAGGCCGGGGCGCTCGCGGCCGTCGCCGCCGGGAACGCCCTGGAGTGGTACGACTGGTCGGTCTACGCGTTCGCGGCGCCGATGTTCGCGCACGCGTTCTTCCCCAAGGGGCAGCCAGCGGCAGCGCTGATGGCGGCGCTCGCGACGTTCGCCGTGGCGTTCTTGGCGCGTCCGGTCGGCGCGGCGCTGCTCGGGCGGCTCACCGACCGCTGCGGACGCCGCGCCGGCATGACCGTGTCCGTCGCGATCATGGGTGTGGCCTCGGTGCTGATCGCGATCGTCCCGACCTACGGGACGATCGGCGTCGCCGCGCCGCTCGCGCTGCTGGTGCTGCGCTGCGCGCAGGGCGCGTCGTCCGGCGGGGAGATCGGCGCCACCGCGGCGTACCTCGCCGAGACCGCGCCCGCCGAGCGGCGCGGCTGGTACTCGGCGGTGTTCCAGCAGTCCACGGTGCTCGGCACGCTCGTCGCGGCGCTCGCCGCGACCGGCCTCTCCGCCGTGCTCAGCAAGGACGAGATGCACGCCTTCGGCTGGCGGATCCTGTTCGCCGCCGGGGGACTCGCCGGGATCGCCGCGATCGTCCTGCGCCGCAAGCTCGCTGAGAGCTTCCTGTTCACCGCGCAGGACGGCGCCGACCGGCCACTGCGGACGCTGCTGCGCGAGCACCGGCGCCCCGCGCTGCGCATCGCCGCGATCACGCTCGCGCCGACGATCGTCTTCTACACGTGGGTGCTGCAACTGCCCGGCCTCGCGATGACCGAGGGCGGGCTGAGCGCCGGGCGCGCGCTGGCCGCGAACTCGATCGCGCAGGCCACGATGTTCGTCGCCGTCCCGGTCGCGGGCCGGCTGTCGGACCGGTTCGGGCGCCGTCCGCTGCTGCTCACGTTCGCCGCCGCGACCGTCGTCATCGCGGTCCCGGCGCTGGCCGTGCCGCCGCACAGCTTCGGCGCGCTGCTCGTCGTCGAGATCGCCGGGCTGTGGGCGTTCGCGGGCTACGGCGCGATCGCCGCGACGGTCATGGCCGAGCAGTACCCGACCGCGCTCGTCCGGTCCGCCGGGATCGCGATCCCGTACGCGCTGGTCGTCGCGGTGTTCGGCGGGACCGCTCCATTGCTGGACGCCGTCCTCGCCCACAACGGGCAGGGCGCCTGGTTCGGCGTGTACGTCGCGCTCGCCGCCGTGGTCAGCTTCGCCGCGTACGCGCGGATGCCCGAGACCAACGCCGTCCGGCTGCGCTGAGCCCGCCGGAGACGACCGTGATGCCTACCCCGCGAGTGATGCCAGAGCCCCGACAAGAGGTGAACGTGATGCCCGAACCCCGACGACGGAGGAGACCGTGATGCCTGACCCTCACGAAGGGACGAGCACGTGACCGCGCGCCGCGTGCTCGTCGCCGGAACCGGACTGCTGGGCGCGTCCGTCGGCCTCGCGCTGGCCGGCGCGGGCGCGGACGTCCAGCTTCTCGACACCGACCTGGGCGCGGTCGCGAAGGCCGAGGCGCGCGGCGCCGGGCGCGGCTGGGACGGGGCGCCGGTCGAGCTGGCAGTCCTCGCCACTCCGCCGCACGTCGTCGCCGAGTGCCTGGCGAAGCTCCAGCAGGCCGGGGCCGCCTCCGTCTACACCGACGTCGCGAGCGTCAAGCAGGCCGTCCTGGACGAGGCGGAGGAGCTCGGCTGCGACCTGAGCCGCTTCGTCGGCGGGCACCCGATGGCGGGCGGCGAGACGTCCGGGCCGGGCGCGGCCCGCGCCGACCTGTTCACCGGACGCCCCTGGGCGCTGTGCCCGGCGCCGGACGTCCCCAACGACGTCATGGACGCCGTGCTCCGCGCGGTGGCGGCGACCGGCGCCCGTCCCGTGTTCTGCACGGCCGCCGAGCACGACGCGGCCGTGGGGCTCGTCTCGCACGCGCCGCACATGGTCGCGTCCGCGCTGGCCGCGACGCTCGTGGACGCGCCGCCGCTCGCCCTCCACCTCGCCGGACGCGGCCTCGCCGACACCACCCGCATCGCCGCCGGGGACGTCACCCTCTGGCGGCACATCGTGCTCCGCAACCGCGTCCAGGTCGCCGAGGGCGTCCGGAAGGCCGCCGACCGGCTCGCCCGGCTGGCCGACGACCTGCACCTCGGCGACGCCGAGGCCGTCGAGGCGCTGCTCGCCGACGGCGCCGCCGGGCGCGCCCTCCTCGACTGACCCCTCCTCGACTGACCCCTCCTCGACTGAACCCTCCTCGACTGAACCCGTCGCGCCTCCCGCCGCCGATCGGATCGACCGCCACTTCGATCGACCACCGGTAGGAGCGCTCCCTCAGCCGTCCTGAACCGACCTAGTTGGCCTCGCCCGTCTCCTGCGCCGCGCGCAGGACCCGTTCCAGCCGCTCGCGCGCGACCTGGCCCGCGTCCTCCGCCGTCTGAAGGCGCAGGATGCGGGCCAGGTCGTGCCGGACGACCTCCGACGCGATCTCCTCCGCCTTCAGCAGCTCGGACGCGCTGGAGTAGGCGGCCGAGAGATCGGGGAGGCTGCGCGAGAACGTCCCCTCATCGCCGCGCAGCCACGCGACCAGCCCCTCGCCCTCGGTGTCGCCGAGCCGGTGGAACAGGTTCGCCGCGTCGCGGAGCAACCGCTCCTCTGCGACGCCGTCCCCGACGAGCTGCGCGCGGAACGCCAGCGACAGCGTCAGCGCCGCCTCGCCCCGGACGTTCCCGTCCCGCCGGACGCAGTCCATCGCCCCGTCCAGCAGGGTCGCCCACTCGGGGAAGTAGTCGCCCGTCTCGAACAGCGGCAGCGGCGCGACCGCCAGCTCCCAGCACGCCTCGCTCAGGTGGTACTCGGCCGCGCGCGTCGCCAGCGCCGTGAGCAGCGGCAACCGCGACGCGAGCCAGCCCTGCGCCGGACGCGTGACGTGCAAAGCGGGCGTCGAGTCCTGCGGCTGCCAGCGCGGGGCCTCGCCGCGCAGGCTCGCGTGCCGCCGGCCGTACAGCATCGCGTGCGCGGCGTCGGTCACCGCGAGCGCCGCGCCGACCGCGCGCTCCAGCGCCTTGGCCCGTTCCACCTCGGACTCCTCCTGCTCCAGCCGCTCCCAGGAGAACGCCCGGACCAGGTCGTGCACGGTGTAGGTGTAGTGGCCCGAGCCGTCCATCCCCTCGACCGTCGCCAGGTGCGCCTCGACCAGGTCCTCCAGCGCCTCGGCCGCGCGCCGGACCGTTCCGCCGATCAGCGCCGCGCCCTCCCACGCGGAGAAGCACGCCGAGCCGAGGAGGCTCACCCGGCGCAGCATCCGCTTGGCGTCCGGCGACAGCGGGTCGTAGCCCAGCTCCAGGCTGGACCGGATCTCGCAGCCCTCGATCGACAGCTCCGACAGGCGCTGCTGGATGTCGGCGAGCCGCGCCGCGAGCCTGCTGATCGGCCAGTGCGGGCGGGCCGCCAGCCGCGCGCCCGCGATGTCCAGCGCCAGCGGCACCCCGCCGCACAGCGTCGCCAGCTCGCGCACCGCGTCCGGCTCGGCGTCGACCCGCTCCGGACCGGCGTGCCGGGCGAGCAGCGCGCGGGCGTCGGCCGGGGTGAGCAGTGGCAGGTCCAGCCGCATCACCGCCGGGAACACCGTCAGCTTGGACTGGCTGGTGATCAGCACCCGGCAGCCCGGCCCGCCCGGCAGCAGCGGGCGCACCTGCTCGGTGCCCGCCGCGTCGTCCAGCAGGACGAGCAGCCGCCGGTCGGCGGTCAGCGTCCGGTACGCCGACGCGCGCTCGGCCAGGCCCTCGGGGATCTCGTCCGGCGGCATGCCGAGGCCGGCCAGGAACGTGCCGAGGATCCGCTCCGGATCGACCGGGCGGCGCCGCGCCCCGCCGAGGTCGGCGAACAGCTGGCCGTCCTCGAAGTGCTCGGCCACCCGGTGCGCGACCTCCACCGCCAGCGCCGTCTTGCCGTGCCCGCCGCCCGCGCTGACCGCGACGATCCGCTCGCCGCGCTCGTCGGTGAGCGCCTTGACCAGCGCGTCCACCTCCGGTCCGCGCCCGACCAGCGCCGCCGGACGGACCGGAAGCTGCCGCGGCACCCGCAGCCGGCTCGCGGGAGCCGGAAGCAGCGTCGAGTCGTGCCGGAGGATCTGCGTCTGCAGGTGGCGGACCTCGTTGCCCGGCTCGGCGCCCAGCTCGTCCAGGTTGCGGTGCAGGCGGTTGTACACGTCGAGCGCGTCGGACGAGCGGCCCGTCCGGTACAGCGCGAGCATTAACTGGGCGTGGAACCGCTCGTTGTGCGGGTTCTCGGCGGCCAGGCCCTCCAGCTCGGCCACGACCTCGCCGTGCCGCCCGCACTCCAGGTCGGCGGTGATGCGGCGTTCCAGCGCCGCGATGCGCATGCCGTCCCACAGCACCGCCTGCGACCGGACGACCTGGCTCGGCACGTCCTCCAGGGCCTCGCCCCGCCACAGCCCGAGCGCCTGCGCGAGCAGGTCGGCCGCGACGTCCGGACGCCCCTCGTGGAAGACCTGCCGCGCCTGCTCGACATGGGCGCTGAAGGAGAACGCGTCGATCCGCTCGTCCGCCACGTCCAGCAGGTAGCCGTGCGGATGCGTCACGATCAGGGGCGCCTCGCCGGGGCCGTCCCGGTCGCCGAGCATCGCGCGCAGCCGCGCCACGCCCGTCTGCGCCTGGTTGCGCGCCGTCTTCGGGGGATCGACGTCCGGGTAGAGGGCGTCGACGAGCTGGTCGAGGGTCACGACGGTGCGCGGCCGCAGCAGCAGCATCGCCAGCACCGTCCTGGCCCGCACGCCGGGTATGCGCACCGTCTCGTCCCCGCGCCAGGCCACGACCGGCCCGAGGATCCCAAACCTCACCGCTGGTTCCACTGCTCGCTCCCGTCGCACCGCGCGGCGCCGCGGCGGCCGGTGAGCGGCGCGTGGCCGACCGCACTGGCTGTTCCGGCGGGGAGGCACGCGCACAACACGCGGACAAGGGCGCGACAACCGCATCGGTCATCGTTGAAACAGTCGGAGAAACGCACGGATCGCCTTCACGCAGGCACGCAGTGTGAAATTGTCAACCCTTTATAAAACGTGCGCGTTACGGGAAGGTAAATCGGTATTCGGAATGTCTGCTATTGAAAATAGTATACGGACAATACCCGCCCGGCAGCAGCCGGACTGGCCCGATCCGGACGAGGCGCGCCGCGTCTCGGCCAAGCTCGCCGCGCTTCCCGGCCTGGTCACGGCCCGGCAGGTGCGCGCGCTGAACTCCCGGCTCGCGCAGGTCGCCGCAGGTGAGGCCCTGGTCCTCCAGGCCGGCGACTGCGCGGAGGACTTCGCCGAGTGCCACGCGGCGCCGGTCGCCCGCAAGGCCGAGCTGGTCCGCCGGCTCGCCGCCGTGATGGCGGGCCGCAGCGGCCTTCCGATCGTCCGGGTGGGACGCATCGGCGGGCAGTTCGCCAAACCCCGGTCAGATTCGTTCGAAACCGTGTCAGGGCAGAAAATCCCCAGCTACCGCGGCCACCTCGTGAACGCCCCCGCGCCCCTTGCGACCGCCCGCGTCCCCGACCCCGAGCGCATGCTGATCGGCTACGAGGCCGCGGAGCGCGTGCTCCGCTGCCTCGGCTGGATCGACGAGCCCGGCGGCCGCGCCAACGGCCTCTCCGGCGCCGTCCTGTGGACGAGCCACGAGGCGCTGCTGCTCGACTACGAGCTGCCGATGATCCACGACTCGCGGTACGGGCCCGTCCTCGCGTCCACGCACTGGCCCTGGATCGGGGAGCGCACCCGCCATTCGGACGGCGCGCACGTCGCCATGCTGGCCGCCGTCACCAACCCGGTCGCGTGCAAGGTCGGCCCCCGCTGCACCCCGTCCGAGCTGCTCGAACTCTGCTCCCTCCTCGACCCGGCGCGCGTCCCCGGCCGGCTCACCCTTATCTCCCGGATGGGCGCCGACAACGTCTCCGACGCCCTGCCCGAGCTGGTCGCGCGCGTCCGCGAGGCCGGGCACCCCGTGATCTGGCTCTGCGACCCGATGCACGGCAACACCTTCAAGCTGCCGAGCGGCCACAAGACCCGCCGCGTCGAGACCGTCATCGCCGAGACGGCGGGGTTCCACGACGCCGTCCGCCGGGCCGGCGGCGTGCCCGGCGGCCTGCACCTGGAAATCACCCCCGACGACGTCACCGAATGCATCGACGACAGCACCGGAACGGTCGCCCTGGAATCGCGTTACGGCTCTCTCTGCGACCCCCGGCTCAGTCCCGGACAAGCGGAATCGGTGGTCCGCGCTTGGCGCACTTCCCACCGGCTCGCCGCGTGACCTCCGTCCGCCCGCCCCGCCCCCGGCGGGCGGATGGAGAATTCCGCACCGAGTATCACGTTCGGATCACGCTTCATCGGGCGGAGCGAAGTCTCCGGGTGTGACCCGGAATGGCGCGGGTTAAGGTGAAGGACGCTTCTCGATTGGTCCCGTCGAGGAATTCCGGGGGTGCGGTGACGCGTCCGAACGACCCGCCCGAACCGCGCCGCGCTCCTGCCGACCGGCCGCCCTCCTTCCCCTTCCGGGCACGTGAGGCGGGCGAGCGCGAGCGTTCGTCCCGGTGGCTGGCCCGCGGCTGGCTGCTGCGCGACACCCCGGAACCCACCGCCGGGCACTGGCGTCTTACGACGGACGACTCTGCGAGACGGACGGGGCCTATGAAGAACGTCCTGGTGTGGCTGTCCGGAGCCGATCCCGAGATCCTGCGGCGGGCGACGACCGACCGCGCGAAGTACGTCGGGATCGGCGGCGCCGTCCTCACCACGGCGACGCTCGCGTCCGTCTCGATGTTCTTCGCGCTGCGCATGGCGGTCGGCGCGGCCGTGTGGGCGGCCGTCCTGCTCGCGATGATGTGGTTCCTGGTCATCCTGAACCTGGACCGCTGGCTCGTCGTCTCGCTCACCCGCAGCCAGGGCAAGGTGCTGACCGTCCTGCTGGCGCTGCCGCGCGTCGCGATGGCGCTGCTCTTCGGCGTGATCATCTCCACCCCGCTGGTGCTGCAGATCTTCAACGACGAGGTCGCGGTCGCGGTGGACCGCATCCACGACGACGACTCGCGCCGGTTCCAGCAGAACCTCGACAACGGGCCGGACGCCCAGCGCATCCGGGTGCTGGAGCAGCAGGAGGCGCAGCTGCTCAGGCAGCGCACCGGCGACGGCCTCGCCAACCCCGAGGACGACCCGGAGATCAAGCAGCTCCGCGCGCAGCTCCCGCCGCTGCAGAAGGAGTTCAACGACTACGACGACAAGGCCGCCTGCGAGCTGACCGGGGACCGCTGCAAGGGCACCAGCGGGCACAGCGGCGACGGCCCCCGCTACCAGAAGTTCGTCCGGCGGCGGGACGCGGCCAAGGCGCAGATCGACCAGATCAACAACCGGATCAGCACCAAGTCCGGCGCGCTCAACCAGGCCGCCGCCAAGAACAAGGACGTGCTGGTCGCGCAGGCGCAGCAGAAGCTGCCCGGCGTGCAGAGCGAGCTGAAGACGCTGCGCGATCGGCAGCTGTCCGACCGCAAGGCGTTCGAGAAGAACAACAAGAACAACACCGGGCTGCTCATCCGGCTGAAGGGCCTGGACCGGGCGTCGGCGGGCGAGAGCCAGCTCCAGTGGGCGCGGTTCCTGCTGTTCCTGTTCATCACCGTGCTGGAGTGCCTGCCGATCATCGTCAAGGTGCTGTCGCTGTTCGGGCCGCCCGGCGCGTACGACGAGGCCGTGGAGAAGGTCCGCGCCCGCGACCGGCTGCTGCTGGACGACCACGTCCGCAAGCAGGAGGGCGTCGGGCTGCGGGAGAACTCCGGCCACACCGACTTCGCGCGCCGCCTCCAGGAGCGCCGCGCCGAGCTGGTCGAGACGTCCGTCGGGGAGATCATCGACGTCGAGCGGCGGCTCCAGCGGCTCGAACTGGAACGCTGGGAGCGCGAGCAGCTCCGCCGGTTCACCGCCGAGAGCAACGGGTTCCCCGCCGAGAGCAGCGGGTTCCCCGCCGAGAGCAACGGGCACGCGCCGCACAACGGCTTCCCCGCGCCCGCGTCGCCCGCTCCTGCGGGCGGCCTCAGCCGGACGGCCCCGCCTGGCGGCCCGGCCGGGCCTGCGGCTGCGGCTGGGCAGCCCGTGTTCCGGCAGCCCCCGATGCCCGGGCAGCCCATGCCGCCGCAGCCGATGGCGCCGCAGCCGATGCCTGGGCACCCTGTGTCGGGGCAGCCTGTGTCGGGGCAGCCTCCTGTGTCCGGGCAGCCGATGCCGGGGCAGCCGGTGAATGGTGCTGGGGCGGCTTCGGGGTGGGGGCCGCCGCTTCCGAACGGTTCGGGTGGCGGCGGGCCTACGGGTGAACGCGTTCGTCCGGCGGGGGAGCGCGCGCTTCCGGCGACGGCCGTCCAGCCACGGCGGGGCCGCGCGCTGGGCCGCCTGACCCGTTGGTTCGGCGGACGGGACGGGCGGTGACCTGGATCCGGCAGGCGGGGGACTCCGATGGAACCTGACATGCCGCTGCCTCCAGAACCCGGCGCCCTGGAACCTGGCGTATTGGCGGCCGACGCTTCGGAGCCGGATGCCTCGCTGCCGCTGGTTCCTGACGCGTCGCTGCCGTGCCCGGTGTGCGGGTTCGTCCCGGCCGGTTCCACGTGCGGCGACTGCTCCTGGACTCCCCCGGACACCGAGGATTTCGAGGCGTGCCTGAGCGAGGCGCGCCTGCGCTACGACCTGCGCGCCGCCGCACGTGTGGGCGATGCGGCGCGACCGTTCGTCCGCGGCGTCCCGGACGACGAGCAATGGGCGCGGGCAGGTGTGGAGGCCGAGCGGGAGCGGACGCGCCTGCTCGACCAGTCGATGGCGGCCGCGGTACCCGACGTCGGCGGCTGGACGCTCCAGTTCGGCCGTCCCGACCTGAGTCGCGACCCGTCCACGTGGGGCGCGCAGTGGGCGTTCGACGAGGTCGTCCGGCACGACGGCGCGGCGCCGGTGCTGATCGACGTCGGCGCGGACGGCGTGTCGGTGCTGGTCGTCCGCCCGGACGCCGTGGACGGGCCGGACGATCCGTGGTCGGTCGAGGAGCATCCCTGGGAGCGGTTCGCCGCCGTGCCGCTCTCGTCCGATGCCGGCGAGCGCGCGTTCCAGGTCGCGGGCGGCCTGCACGGCGTGGACCGCGCGCGCCTCGGCGAGGCCCTCGATACCGGGCTCGCCCGGATCGTCGAGCGGCTCCCCTTCGGTGTCACGACGCTGCTCGTCGATTCCGCGCCGGGTTGGGTCGTCCCGGGCCTTGCGCTCGCCCGGCTGAGCGCGCTGCGTCCGGACGCGCGGATCGTCCGGTCCGAGCGTCCCGCAGCGGACGAGCTGGCGGACGCCGTCGCACGCCTGCCGCTGCGCATGCCGTACTGGCTCGTCGTCGGCCAGTACGACGCCCAATCTGATGGGGGGTTCGGTGCGCCGGGCGCCGAGCCGGTGCTCGTGCCGCTGTTCCCGGCCGGGACGACTGCCGGGCAGGAGACGGTCGTGCGGGTCGCGCGCGGGCCCGGCGGCGCGGACAACGACGTCGTCCTCGCGGTCGTCGCCGCGCCGGAGCATCCGCCGATGATGTTCGAGCCGCGGCCGGTGTCCGTCCAGGCGACGCGGCTGCCGCGCGGCGCGCTGTCGCTGCGCGCCGCGCTCGACGGGCCCGGGCGCGTCCGCTGGCCGGACGTCGCCGACCTCCGGCCCGACACGCGTCCGCTCGACCAGTTGTACGCGCAGACGCGCGCCTGTCCCGCGCCGCCCGCCGCCGTCGAGGTGCTGTGCGCGATCGAGCTGGGCGGCCAGGCGGGGCAGGCGGCCGCCCGCCGCGCGCTGCTCGCGGGCACGCTGGAGCTGATCGGCGCCGACCTGGGGGAGCGCGCCGCGGTGTCGGTCCGCGGGTACCGCGAGCACTCGTTCGAGCTGGGCGAGGAACGCGACGCGGTCGTGGAGGGCGTCTGGAAGGCCGTCCCCGACCAGGCGCTCGACGCCTTCGCCGCCCTCCCGCACCGGACGCAGCCGTACCAGTCCGACGCGGCGCCGCTGGAGGACGCGCTGGCCGAGATCGTCGACTTCCTGGAGCGGGAGCGGAACGCGCACGGCTGGCTCCGCGAGCTGCACCACCCGCCGTTCCGCGTGCTGGCCGTTTTCGCGGGGCGCCCGCCGCATCCGCGCGGCCAGGGGCAGGACCCGCTGCGCGAGCTGGCCCAGCCCTGCCCGCGCAAGGACGACTGGCGCGCGGCGGCCGACGCGCTGCGCCGGCTCGGGGTCCGGCTCGTCGCCGTCCTGGACGCGGCGACCGACCCCGACCGCGATTACTGGACGGCGCTCGGCGCGCACTGCCGGCTCACCCTGGAGGGCCTGACGCCGCGCGCGCTGGCCGAGGCCATGGGGATCGTCCCGCCCGGCGGCGCGAGCATGCCGTTCCCGCTGCTGGCATCCGTCCCCGTGAAAGGCGATCCCGCATGACCGAGCCGTCAGCACCCCCGCCGCAGCCCGGGCCGTCCGGGCCGCCTGGGCCGTCCGGGCCGCCTGGGCCGTCCGGGCCGCCTGGGCCGTCCGGGCCGCCTGGGCCGGTCGGGCCGGTCGGGACCGAGGCCGCCGAGAACGCGGTCGTCCCGCCGGAGGCTCCGGCAGAGGCGGCCCCGCCGGAGGAGGCGCGTCCCGGACGGACCAATATCGGCATCTGGGGCGCGCCGCAGAGCGGCAAGACGACGTTCCTCGCCGCGCTGCGCATCGCGATGAGCCTCGGTGAGCCGGGCTGGCGGCTGGACGGCGCGAACGACGGCTCGACCGCGTTCCTCGCGTCCAGCACCGACCAGCTCAGCGAGCAGCGCGTCTTCCCGTCCGCGACGACCTCCTCGGAGAAGCTGTCCTGGCGGCTGCACGGGACGCGCCCGGTGAAGGAGCGGACGAAGTGGTACCGGCCGGGCAAGAAGGTCAGCGTCCCGGTCCGGGTGAACCTGGACTTCGTGGACCCGCCCGGCCGCCTCTTCGACAGCCGCGCGGCGTCCGAGCCCGCCTCGTCCGGCGGCGGCGCGGCCTCGGGATCGGGCGGCGGACCGCGGTTCGCGACCGGATCGCCCGAACCGTCCCGGCGCAGTGAGGGCGGCGGCGGGCGCGACCGGCGCGAGCTGGTCGAGCACCTGGCCGCGTGCGGCGGGCTGATCCTGCTGCTGGACCCGACCCGCGAGCGCGAGGCCCGCGACTCCTACCAGTTCTTCAACCGGACGATCCTGGAGATCAGCCAGCGCGCCCCGGCGAGCCCGAACGACCACTACCTCCCGCACCACCTGGCCGTCTGCATCACCAAGTACGACCACCTGTGGGTGCGCGACATCGCCCGGCAGGGCGGCTACGAGTCGGTCACCGACCCCGAGTTCCTGTTCCCGGCCGTGCACGCCGAGGTCGCCGAGCGGTTCTTCGAGGAACTGTGCCGCGCCGACGGCATCGGTAACATCGACGCGATCCGCCGCGAGATCAGGCAGCACTTCTCCCCCGACCGCACCCGCTACTTCGTGACGTCCGCGGTGGGCTTCTACATCGACCCGTCCACCGGGAGGTTCGACGACGAGAACTACAGCAACCTCGTCCGCCGGACCCATCCGGACGGCTCGACCTCGATGCACCTGCGCGGCAAGGTCCGCCCGATCAACGTGATGGAGCCGATCATGTGGCTGGTGGACCGGCTGGCCGGGCAGGCGCCGGGCTCGCCCGGCCGCGGCGGCGGGGGAAGCGGGAGCGGCGGATGACGGCGGACCGGGGGATGACGGCGGGACGGGGGATGATCGGTCTCTCCGCCGGGTGGGCCGTGCGCGGCAAGGCCCCCGGCAGCTACGACGACTACGGCATCCTCGGCAGCGGCGGGAGCGACTTCGGCGCGGACGACTTCACCGCCATCCTCGACCGCTACACGCTGGGGAACCCGCCGCCCGAGCGCGGCGGGCCCGAGGCGCTGCCCTGGATCAGCCTCACCGAGGTCCTGGACGACCGCGGCAGCTACCTCGGCGTCGCCATCCACGACTGGACGGACGCCACCGACGCGGCAGGCCGTCCTATCGTCCGGACGCGGTACGGCTGCTTCCCCTACGACCAGTTCGTCCAGGCACCGGTTTCCTATGCGAGCCTCGTGCGCGCGGTATCGGGTCTCGGGGCGGACGGCTTCGCGCCTAATGCACTGGACGTTCCGGCCTATGCGCCGGAAGACATCGTCCGCGACATCGAGGACCACAACTGGCTGGGCCGCGCCGCCACGACCGCTGCGCTTCTGCTCGAAGGCCCTGTCACCATCGTCGGCGCGGACGATCTGGACCATCTCGTTAGGCTCCGCTTCCTGGACGCCGTCGCTGCGCTGCTTCCCTTCGGGTGGCGTCCCCGGTTCACAGCTGCGACCTGGCTGCGTGGGGGCAACTCCACGATCCGGCTGACGTTCGCCTACCACCCGCGTCCGGGCGACTTCGAACTCGACTGGCGCGTTACGGAACCGCAGCCGCCGTCCGACGCGCCGCTCTCCCTCGCGTACGCGCGCGAACTGCGCCGCACGATCGCGCACCGCAGCCTGCTTGAGGTCGTCGCCTACCTGTCCCGGCGGTGCGACTCCATGGTGAACGTGGATCCGAACCGCATCTACGACCTGCTGGTGGATCTGGACCGTCCGGCTCTCGTACTGGACCGCGTGCGGCGTAACGAGGTCGACGCGTCCGAAGTGGCCGCGCTACTGGAAAGCGGACGCTACAAGGAGCTTCCGCGTAAGAGCGACCACGAACTGCTCCTCGCAGCGCTGATCCGCCTCGGCGGGGGACTGCAAAGCGTCCAGGCCGTCTGGCATGAGCTTGGTGTGGGCGTCCCTAGCGAACCGTGGCGCGCGGTAACCGGCGAGGTTCTACGACGCGTTCGGAACGCTGAAGATGCGACTCCCTACCTGCATCTGGCCGAAGCCCTAGGACACACGGACGAACTCCTAGCCGAAGTCGCCGGATCCTCACGCGACCCAAGGCTCGGACTGGCGCCTGTTCAAGCCGCGGCAAACCTCATTGCGCGCTGGACCGATCCGTTCACGGCCAACCGTCCGTCCACCCTGCGCGCCCTCCGCGGCCACTCCACCCTGATCTGCGCGCTGATAGGCGATCTGGACGCCGGTGACGTCCGGCGCGAGGACGCATGGCTCGACCTCCTCGCCGGATTCGCCCCGGACGACCTCCTGCACCCTTTCCGAGTGCTGCGCGTATCCGACATGACCGTCTCGCCGCAGGAGATCGGCGCGTTCGCCAAGCACGGCGCGGACTGCGTGGCCCTCCTGGTCGGCTCGGCCGCCCGCCGCGGACGCCTCGACCGCCTCGCCGCCGTCCTGATCCGGTGGGTCACCGGCCTCCCCGCGTCCGAACGCGCCGGCTGGCTGGGTCGGCTGCACGACGTCCAGCCGACGCAGGGCGCGGACGCCGCCGTCCTGGACGTCCTGCGGATGAGCGCGGGCCAGCCGCCCGTCCACCTTGAGGCCGCCGACCGGCACGCCTACACGGCCACGTTCCGCCAGCTGGTCACCGACGAATCCCTGCGCCGCTTCAGCAGCAACATCCAGCACGCGCTCGTCGAACACATGCGGGACCTCACCTGGGCGCACGACCCCGACCAGGTCGCCATGCTCCTCGCCCTCACCGAGGCCCTGTGCGCGGTGGACGGCCAGAACCGCTCGGCGATCGTCGAGGCGGTCGTCCGCGGTCGCGCCGCCAACCCCGACATGTCCGACTGGCCGGTCTACGGCCGCTGGTGGCCGGACGCCGCCGCCCGCTACCCGGGCATCGCCGCCGACGAGTACCGGACCGTCCTGTGCGCCGTCCCGTACGACGCGCCCGTCCACACCGTCGGCCGCCTCATCGCCGAGGCGACGGCCCGCGGCATGGCGCCGATGACCCTGCTCCGCCACCTGGACGCCTCGTTCTGGCCGATCACCGGCCCCGCCCTCCTGGCCGCCGCGCTCGAAGCCCGCATGATCGCCATGCACCGCTACCGCGACCCGCAGGGCCAGGCGGACGAGGCGATGCGCCTCCTCATCAAGACCGCGCACGACGCGTCCGAGAACCTCGGCCGCGAACTCCGCGACGCCGTCGACGCCCGCCTCCTCAGCGAGCTGACCTTCCCCCTGAACCTCACCGAGGCGACGTCCCTGACGCCGTCCCAGGACGAGATCGAGATCAGCGACCGGACCCGCGGCACCCTGGAGGCCGCCGAATCCAAGATCCGCTCCCTCCAGGGCCGCCGCACCATCCTGGGCCGCCGCAAGAACTAGCGCCCCTCCAGCCGCCGCAGGTGCTCCGGAGGCTCGATCCCCTCCTTCAGCGACGGATCGGCCTCCAACCGCCCCCACCGGACGCTCATCGGCAGCACCCCGGCCCAGACCGGCAGCTCGGCGTCCGGCGAGTCCCCGTCGTCCGGCGGCCCGACCCGGATCTTGACCGACGCCTCCTCCAGCGACAGCGCCAGCAGCGACGTCGCCACCAGCTCCTTCTTGCTGGGCCGCCGCGCATAGTCCCACTGCCCCGGCACCGAGTGCTCGCTGAGCACCCGCAACCCCTCAAGCTTCTCGTCCGGATCCGTGAGCACCCGCGGCGTCCCGTAGATCATCGCGCTCCGGTAGTTCACCCCGTGCTCGAACAGCGACCGCGCGAGCACCAGCCCGTCCACGTGCGTGACGGTCACACAAACCTCACCCAGCGGCCCGGCGACAAGACTCCGGCTGGCCACCGACCCGTGGAAGTACAGCGTCTCCCCGTCACACCCGTACACCGTGGGCACCACCATCGGCGTCCCGTCCACCACGACCCCCACATGGCAGACGAACCCCGCGGCCAGAATCGCATCCAGCTCCGCGCGCTCCCGACTCCCCTGAGCCCGCAACCGCCGATGCCGAGTCCGCTCATTCTCCGGCAAAACCGAATCCACACACGCCTCCGGCCATAAAGGACAACCCCCAGATCATCCCCCAACTCCGTCGTCGTCGCCGCTCCGTTAGCGCTTCCGCTCTCACCCCCGCAGCACGACCCGCCCCCCGAACCCGCCCCGCTCACTCGCCTTGGCCGCCCGCGCGTCCTCCAACTCGTCCGGCGACATCCCATGCCACCCCGCCAGCGCGTGCAGCACTTCCAGAACATCGGCCAGCTCGGCCGGATCGCCGTCGGCGAGGTACTCGTCGACCTCTTCCCGCAGCTTCGCGCGAAGCAGCGCGGCGTACTCGTCCACACTCGCGGTCCGAACGTCCGGCACCCGCCCGCTCCCGCGGATGATCTCAGGGATCCGATCCCGCACGAGCTTCTCGCCCACCTGCCCCATGCCGAGATCCTACGAACGCCGCTCCCTCAACTCACGATGTGCGCGTAGACCTCACGGACGAACCTCTTCCACGCCTCCGGCTCGCCGTGCTGGAGACCCCCTTGCGCGAGCGTCAGCGCCAAGGTCTTCCGCAACGGATGCGGAGAGTTCATGATCTCGGTGTTGCGCATCGCCAGCCGCGCCATCTCGTCCGGGAACGGCAGCCGCGCGCCCTTCGGGCCGTTGCAGGCGCGGTGCGCCGGCGCCATGTTCCACACCGCGTCCAGATCGGGCCCCGCCCACCGCCCGCCGGCACCGAACCGGTTCATCAGGGAAAAGGGGAACATGTGCTCCACCTCGTCCTCGTCGTCGGGGGTGAGCGGCTGGTCGCAGAGCAGGCAGCGGCCGTGGTAGAAGCCGGTGAGCGCCTCGCGGACACCGGTGACCGCGCGGCGGCGGTGCTTGTCGTAGAGCCGTCCTTCCGCGTGGTCGACCACGAAGCCGTCCGCCATCAGCGACGCGCCGATCCCGGTGGCGAAGGAGGTCTCGACGATGCTCCAGCGGGCCGACAGCTCGTCGTCCAGCAGCGCGGCCTGCTCCGAGCGCGCGACCGCCTGGAGGTCCGGGGTCAGCAGGACGACCCGGTCGCGCCGCGATCCGGTGATCCCGTAGAAGCGGTGCGGGATCTCGCCGCCCGCGAGGTTGTGGAACTTCTGCATGACCATCTGCGGCATGTTGGACATCGCCGCGTCCACCAGCCGTTCGGTCGGACGACCGATCTTGCTGCTCTCCTCGGCCTCGGCTGCGACCAGGGCGAGGAAGTCGCTCTCGCCCTGCGGCACCTTCGGAGACACCTGCGGCGCGCGGGCGGAATGGTCGAGCAGGCCGGCCGCGTAGGCGAGGGCCAGCTCCGCCAGGGAGATCTCGGTGCGGCCTTCGCGGGCGGCGGTGAGCAGGGCGGTTCCGAGGGCGAACTTGTAGGTGCGCGAGTTCGCGCCCATCAGGACGGCCATGCGCCACGAGGCGCGGGGGGTCGGGTCCAGCCGGAAGAAGGCGTCGCTCATCTTGACCCCCGCAAGCTCGACATGTGTACCAAGTCTAAGAAGTCGGACATCTCTGTGCGGGGGCTTGCGGGGTGGGGGCGGAGGGTGGTGGGGGGTGGGGGGCGGTTCTAGGGTGGGCGGGTGGATGCTCGGGGTTGGGATGAGCGGTACGGCGGGCGGGAGCTGGTGTGGTCCTCGGGGCCGAACCGGTTCGTGGCCGAGGAGTGCGCGGACCTGGTGCCCGGGAGGGCGCTGGACCTGGCCTGCGGGGAGGGGCGGAACGCGCTGTGGCTGGCCGAGGCCGGGTGGACGGTCACGGCGGTCGACTTCTCGGCGGTCGCCATCGGGCGGGCCCGGGGGGTGGCGGAGCAGCGGGGGGTCTCGGCCGAGCTGCTCGTCGAGGACGTGACGGTGTGGACGCCGCCCGCGGGGGTGTTCGACCTCGTGGTGATCGCGTACCTGCACCTGCCGGAGATGGACGGGGTGCTCGGGCGGGCGGCGGAGGCGCTGGCGCCCGGCGGGGTGCTGGTGTTCGTCGGGCATGACCGGACGAACCTGGTGGACGGGGTGGGTGGGCCGCAGGATCCGGACGTCCTGCACACGCCGAGCGGGGTCACGGCGGCACTGCCCGGGCTGACGGTGCAGCGGGCCGAGCGGGTGAAGCGGGCCGTGGAGGTGGACGGCGAGCCGCGGTTCGCCGTGGACACGCTGGTCAGAGCCGTCCGGCCGCCCTGCTGCTGACTTTTTCGGCGGGCCGGGAATGCCTGGCGGGGGCCTGCCGTTACATCACACGTGGCCGATGTGCCTGGTGTCCCCGGGCCTCATCTATCGCCTTCACGGAATACCGTCCGGCTGGAGCCGTGTTGAGCTTTTCGCCGAGAGGCGACCCGCACATCGGTCAGACGTGGCGGAGCCCCGCCAGGATCTCGGTCCTGGCGGGGCTCCGTTCTTTGGGAGACTCGGCGGTATGGGTCTTGCTTCGCATCTGGAAGAACTCGGTCAGCCGTGGGTCGATCGGCAGCTCGCCCATCCGGTGGTGGCGGGGATCGCCCGCGGTGATCTCGACGTGGCCGTCTTCCGGTCATGGCTGGAGCAGGACTACCTCTTCCTGCTCGACTACGTGCGCGTGTTCTCGCGGCTCGCGTGGCAGGCGCCGTCCGCGCATCTGGGCGACCTGGTCGATCTCGCGCACGCGACCTTCCACGAGGAGCTGAGCCTGCACCGGGGTCTCGCCTCGGAGTTCGGCGCCGATCTGGACGGTGCGGAGAAGGGCGCGCCCTGCGCCGCGTACACCCGGTTCTTGTTGGACTCGGCGGCTGATTACGGCGAGGGTCTTGCCGCGTTGTATCCCTGTATGTGGGGCTATTCGACGCTGGGTGCGCGGCTCGCGGAGAAGCCGCCGTCCGAGCCCCGGTACCGGCGCTGGGTCGATACGTATGCCGATCCCGGGTTCGCGGAGCTGACGCGGCGCATCGCTCAGATGATCGACGAAGCCGACCCTGATAGGGGACGTGCCGAGGCGCTGTTCCTGGAGGGGATGCGGCACGAGTTGGCCTTCTGGGACGTCCCTCGGTAGCGGCGGCCGATAGCGGTCAGCGGGCGGTCTGGGCGGTCTGGGCGGCCCGGGCGGTCCGGGCGGTCAGTAGGCGCCGTTGCCGGTGAGGACGGCTCGGGCCGTCCTCCAGAGGATCTGCAGGTCGAGCAGCAGGGACCAGTTCTCGACGTACTGCAGGTCGAGCCGGACGGCCTCGTCCCAGGACAGGTCGGAACGGCCGCTGACCTGCCAGAGTCCGGTGAGGCCGGGCTTGACGGCGAGCCGCCGGTAGACGTCCTGCCCGTACTGCTCGACCTCCTCGGGCAGCGGCGGACGCGGTCCGACCAGCGACATCTCGCCGCGCAGCACGTTGACCAGCTGCGGCAGCTCGTCGATGGAGTAGCGGCGCAGGACGCGTCCGATCCGGGTGACCCGCGGGTCGCGCTTCAGCTTGAACAGCACCGACCCGTTCTCGACGCGCCCGGACAGTTCGAGCTTGCGGCGTTCGGCGTCGGTGACCATCGTGCGGAACTTCACCATGCGGAACCGGCGTCCGGCGCGTCCGATCCTGGTCTGCAGGAAGAACGCCGGGCCGGGGTCGGTGGTCCGGACGGTGACCGCGACGGCGGCCAGCAGCGGCGAGATCGCGATCAGCAGCAGCGCGGCCGTGACCCGGTCGAACGCGGCCTTGGCGGCGCGCGCCGGGCCGGTCAGCTCGGGATGGTCGATGTGCAGCAGCGAGAACCCCGCGACCGGGCGGATCGTCAGCCGCGGACCGGCCACGTCGAGGAGGGCCGGAGACACGAAAAGGTCTGTCCGAAACTTCTCCAGCCGCCAGGCGAGCCGGCGCAGCCGGACCCCGCCCAGCTCGACGCACGGCAGCACCGCGACCGCGTCCGCGTGGCAGCGTTCGACCACCTCGGGGACGTCCTCGAAGCCGCCCAGGACCAGCACGCCCTCGACGGACTCGCCGGGCGGTTCGGGCGCGCAGACCGCGACGACCTCCATGCCGTGGTGGGGTCTCAGGGACAGTTCGCGGACGAGGTCCGCAACCCCGTCGCTGTACCCGACCGCAACGACCCGCCGCATGCAGTCGCCGTGCTCGCGGGCCCGGTGCAGGCGCGCCCGCGCGGTGTGCCGGGCCGCCACCTCAAGGGTCACGAGCAGCGGCAATGCGAGGATCACATAACCGCGCGCGACTTCCGCCTTGGTCGCGTAGGAGAGGATCGCGACGGACGCCGTCAGCGCGATACCGGCATTCAGTACCTTCCGATATTCCCCCGCGCCGCTGCCCAGAAATCGGTGGTCGTAGCAGCCGGCGAACGACAGCCAGGGCACCCAGACGAGCGGCAGGCCGATCGCCAGGAGGATGTCGGGCCATCGCCCGCTCTCGTCCCAGCCGGAGAACCGGAGCGCGAAACCGGCGACGCCGGCGGTGGCCGCGCAGGCCAGATCCAGCACGACCAGGAGCTGGACGTACCGGGCGAACCAGGTCGCGCGGACCGCGATCCGGGTGCCCGTACCCGAGTTAACGCCGTCAATAACGGTCACTTGTGGTGCCCCCGAAAACAACGTCTTTTGCCCTGAAAAGCCATTCCGCCGGATGTGTGCGCGTTGCACGGTTTCCGTGTGTCGCCGCAGAGCTGACTGGGCCATTGATAACCCGCCGCCGACGCGCGGCAAAGCGGGAGTCGGTGGCCGTATGTGGTCAGAGCGAAATTGCAGGAAATTGTGAACCCCGTCGCTATTGTCTGTCGCGTCGGGGCGGCAGGAGGGGCGACGGGGTGCGTAGCGGGGAAGGCCCGGCTCCCAACGGGGTCGGCGCGGTGGTCGGCAGGGCCGGGGCGGTCGTCAATCTCACGGTGCACGGCATCGGCCCGCGGCCCGGCCGCGCGCTGGATCCGGGCGAGGACGGGACCTGGGTCGACGTCGACCGGTTCGAGCGGGTGCTGGACGCGGTCGCCGGCCGCCCGGAGGTCCGGCTCACCTTCGACGACGGCAACGCCTCCGACCTGGAGATCGCGCTCCCGCGGCTGCTCGCGCGCGGCCTGACCGCCGAGTTCTACGTGCTGGCCGGGCGGCTCGGCGAGCCCGGCCGGCTCACCGCGGACGGCGTCCGCGAGCTGGCCAAGTCCGGCATGTCGATCGGCTCGCACGGCTGGGCGCACCGCGACTGGCGCCGCCTCACCTCCGCGCAGGTCGGCGAGGAGCTGGTGCACGCGCACCGGGTGCTGGAGGACATCACCGGCGAACCGGTCACCCGGGTGGCCGTCCCGTTCGGGTCCTATGACCGGCACGTCCTGCGCCGCCTGCAGCGCGCCGCGGTCGACCGCGTCTACACCAGCGACGGCGGCCCGTCCCGTCCGGACGCCTGGCTCCAGCCGCGCACCAGCCTCCGCCACGACCTCGACGACGCGTGGATCGCCCGCGTCCTCGCCCCGCCCGCTCCCGCCCTACGCCTCCGCCGCACCGCAGCCCGCCTCGTCAAGCGCTTCCGCGGAAGGTGACCCCGATGCCCCTCTCCGACTCCGTCCCCGACCTCGTCCTCCCGGCCCCAGACGCGCTTAAGGACTCCGGCGCGCTTCAGGATTCCGGCGTGCTTCCGGGGTCCGGCGCGGCCGCGGACTCCGGGCCCGACGCGCTCCCGGACGCCTGTGCGGCGCCGGACGCCGCTGGGGCGCGGATCGCGGTCGTGGTGGTGACCTACAACAGCGCGGCGGTGCTGCGCGGGTGCCTCGCCTCGATCGCGCTCGGCGCCGCCGGGACGCGGCTGACCAGGGTGGTCGTCGTCGACAACGCCTCGCGGGACGACTCGGTCCGGATCGCCAAGGACGCCTCGGCGGACCTGCCGGTCCAGGTGATCGAGACGGGCCGGAACGGCGGTTACTCCGCGGCGATCAACGCCGGGACGGCCGCGCTCGACCTGGACGGGCTGGACGCGGTGTTCGTCATGAACCCCGACTGCCGCTTCCTCGAAGGCGCGCTCGCCGCGCTGGCCGGGGCGCTCGCCGCCGATCCCGGGCGCGGCATCGCCGTCCCGCGCCTGATCACGCCGGACGGGACGCTCCAGGCGTCGCTGTTCCGGAGCCCGAGCGTGCTGCGCGTCTGGGTGGACGCGCTGCTGGGCGGGCGCCTGTCGGGCAGCCTGACGCGGCTGAGCGAGAAGATCACCGACCCCGAGGCTTACGCGCGTGCGCACGAGGCCGTGTGGGCGACGGGCGCCGCGCAGCTGTTGTCTGTGGAGACGATCCGTCGCGTGGGGCCGTGGGACGAATCGTTCCTGCTCTATAGCGAAGAGACCGATTACGCCTTGCGGGCCGCCGACGCTGGACTGAGCACCTGGTACGAGCCTGCCGCCGAGGTGGTGCATCTAGGCGGCGAGTCCGATTCCAGTCCAATGCTCTACTCGCTGCTCACCGTGAACCGGGTCCGCCTGTTCAGGCGGCGGCGCGGGACGCTCGCCGCAATCCCGTTCTTCCTGGGCATCACGTTAGGCGAACTGCTGCGCACCCTGGCCGGGCGCCGCACGTCGCGCGCCGCGCTGGCCGCGCTGCTGCTGCCGTCCCACCGGATCCGGGAGCTGAAGGCCTGATGGCCGCGGACCCCCGTCCCGGCACCGGGTTGCGCCTCGTCGCGTTCGACGCGCTGAAACCGGCCGAACTGGACGCCTGGCAGCGGCTGCGAGCGGCCGACGCGCGGTACGACAGCCCGTACTTCCACCCTGGTTTCGCCGCGGCCGTCCACGCCTCCGGACGGCCCGTCACGGTGGCCGTGGCAAGTGAAGGTGAGCAGATCACCGGCTCGGATGGGCAGAGCACTGACATTGGTCAGCAGGGCGGTGGCGGCGGCGCGCGGAGCACTGGCGCAGGCGGGCGCATCACCGGTGTTTTCGCCTTGCAGCGGGACGGCGCGGTAGCGCGTCCGGTCGGATGGCCGGGCGCCGACTTCCAGGGGCCGATCACGGCCGCCGGGCACGCCTTTCCGGTCCGGTCGCTGGTGACGGGGACGAGCGTCCGCAACCTGGAGTTCGACCACCTGCTGGACGGCACGCCGGGCTTCGAACCGTGGACCGAGACGCGGCGTCCGTCGCCGTTCCTCGACGTCAGCGGCGGTCTGGACGGCTACCTCGGCCGCGCGTCCCGCAGTGGCAAGGACAACATGTCGCAGGCGCGCCGCCGCATCCGCAAGGCGGAGCGGACGCTCGGCCCGGTCACCTTCGAGGCCGACATCGTCGACCCGGTGGCGCTGGACGAGCTGATCGAGCTCAAGCGCGGCCAGTACGAGGCGACGAACGCGCGCGACTACTTCGCCGACCCGTCCCGCCGTGAGCTGCTGCATCTGCTGCTGAACACGCGCTCGGCCGATTTCGGCGGTGTGCTGTCGGTGGTCCGGGCCGGGCCGCATCTGCTCGCGGCGCATTTCGGCCTGCGTTCCGGCGGGGTTCTGCACTGGTGGTTCCCGGTGTACGACCCGGCGCACGCCGCGCTGGCGCCCGGCTGGATCCTGTTGCGCGAGCTGGTCTCGGCCGCGCCGGACCTCGGCGTCACCCGCATCGACCTGGGACGCGGCGAGGACGAGTACAAGCGGCGCGCCAAGACCGGCGAGACGTTCGTGTGCCAGGGCGCGGTGCTGCGCGGCCCGGTCGCGCGCGCCGTCCGGCGCGTCCGGAACACCGCCGTGGGAACGGCCCGAAACACGTTGCGCGACACCCGGTTGGCTCCCGCTCTCCGCCGGGCCCGCCGCGCGATGGAGACCGCCCGCCAGTCCGGGGGCGGCCTCCGATGACCCCGCCAGCTGAACCACCCCGCACTCTCCGTCCGTCCCCTGCCCGGCGCCAGGGGGCGCCGGTTCACCCCTGGATGCGTGAGCTTTGGCTGTTCACGGCGACAAGAGCGGCGAGCGCGCGGACCGGCGGACCCCCGCCGGAACGTCCGCACGAACCCCGGCACCGGCCTCCGCTGAGGAGGCCCCGCGAGGAGCGGCGCGGCGGCGCGCGCTGATCCTCGTCGAGAACCTGTCCGTCCCGTTCGACCGGCGGGTCTGGCAGGAGAGCACGGTCCTGCGCGACGCGGGCTGGGAGGTGCACGTCATCTGCCCGCAGGGCGCGAAGAACGACACCGAGCCCGAGGCGTTCATCGACGGCGTCGCTATCCACCGCTACCCGCTGGCCGCCGCGGCCGGCGGCCCGCGCGGGTACCTCGCCGAGTACGGAGCGGCGCTCTGGCACACGGCGCGGATCGCGCGGCGGCTCGTCCGGACGCACGGCCCGTTCCACGTCGTGCACGCCTGCAACCCGCCTGACCTGCTGTTCCTCGTGGCGCGGATGCTGCGGAGGCACGGCACGCGGTTCATCTTCGACCAGCACGACCTGGTCCCGGAGCTGTACCTGTCGCGGTTCGGGCGGGGCGAGGACATCCTGTACCGCGGCGTCCGGCGGGTAGAGCGTGCTACCTACGACACCGCCGACGTCGTCATCGTCACTAACGAGAGCTACCGGGACATCGCGCTGGGACGCGGCGGCAAGCGTCCCGAGGACGTGTTCGTCGTGCGCAGCGCGCCGGCGACGGACCGGTTCCGGCCCGTCCCGCAGCAGCCGGAACTGAAGCGCGGCAAACAGCACCTCCTCGTGTACCTGGGCGTGATGGGCCCGCAGGACGGCGTGGATTACGCGCTGCGCTCCCTGGCGAAACTGCGCGACGAGCTAGGACGGGACGACTGGCACGCCGCCTTCCTAGGCGACGGCGACATGTTCGACTCACTCGTGAAGATGGTCCGCGAGCTCGGCCTAGAGGATCGGGTCGAGTTCCCCGGGCGCGTCCTGGACGACAGGCTCCTGCCCTATCTCTCCACAGCGGACGTGTGCCTCGCGCCCGACCCCTACAGCCCGCTCAACGACCGCTCCACGATGAACAAGGTCATGGAGTACATGGCCATGTCCCGGCCTACGGTCTCGTTCGATCTGCACGAATCGCGCGTGTCCGCTGGGGAGGCCGCCCTGTTCGCCCCCTGCGACGACGAATCCGCGTTCGCCAAGCTCATCGTCCAACTCCTGGACGACCCGGACGAGCGCGCGCGCATGGGGGAGATCGGCCGCGAACGCGTCGCCGGACCACTCTCCTGGGACCACTCCCGTGAGGCGCTGCTGGCGGCCTACGATGCGGCGTGCGCGCCCGAACGGATGCGCCGCGCGTCCCTGACACGGCGCCTAGGACGGCGCACAGACAAGGAGGGGACGTGAAGCAGGCGCTACGCAGCCGCTTTGTCGAAGGGCCCGATTCGCTAGGCGCGAAGGCCCGGCGGCGGCGCTGGGAGATGTTCCGCCAGGCGTTCCCCGAGCTGGAGACGATGTCGGTCATCGACCTGGGCGGCACCTACGAGTTCTGGGAACGCGCCCCGGCGCGTCCGTCCCGGCTGCACATCGTGAACCTGTTGGAGAAGCAGCCGGACGACCTTCCCGAAGGCGTCACCGCCGAGACCGGCGATGCCTGTGACCTGCGCGCGGACCTCGTTGGGCAGGGCTTCGACCTTGTGGTCTCCAACTCGGTCATCGAGCATGTCGGGGGGATCGCCCAAAGGCAGCGGTTCGCACGGACCGTCCGCGACCTCGCGCCTAGGCACTGGGTGCAAACGCCCTACCGGTACTTCCCGGTTGAGCCGCATTGGGTGTGTCCCGGCTTCCAGTTCCTTCCGCTCAACGCGCGTGCGCGCGTAGCCGAACGCTGGCCGCTGGTGAAGGTGAAGCCGGAGGGACGCGAGGCGGCCATCGCGGACGCGCTGGGCGTCGAGCTGCTCGGACGCACGGAGATGCGCTACCTGTTCCCCGATTCCGCCCTGCTGGGCGAACGCTTCGCGGGTTTGGTGAAATCGCTCATCGCAGTGAAGCGGGGTTAGGAATGGCGACTGCTGGCGTCGGTACCCCAGCTGACGGGACGGCCTCGCCGCGCCCTGGCCAGGGCTTTGTCCAGCGCCAGCACCGCAAGGTAGCAGGCGGCCTCGATGGCCCCGACCCTCCGCGCGCGCACGAGGAGCCGCAGGTCGGCGAGCCTGAGCGGGGACGCCGACACCGGACGTCCGAGCTCGGCGAGCTGCCGGTTGCCGAGCCGGACCCGGACCCGCCGCCGCAGGTGCGCCCGGACCGTTCGCGCGGGCCGCACCACCGAGGTCGCCTCGGCGACGACCGCGCGCTCGTCCGGGGCGAAACTGGCGTGGACCCAGCCGTCGTCGGCGACCAGGCCGTCCGGCAGCGGGAACACGCGCGCGTGCGCGTCCTCGGTCAGCACGTACACGCCCGTCCCGGCGAGTCCCCTGGAGGGGGCGACGAGCTCCTCGTGCACGCGGTGGACGCGCCGGGCGACCGGCCCGGTACCGGACAGGTCCAGCACCGGCCGGGGCGCGCACGCGAGCACTCCGGGACGCCGCACGGCCTCGGCGAGCGCGCGGACGCCCGCGGTCGTGAGCAGGACGTCGGCGTCGGCATAGACCCGGGGGAAGACGCGCGCGGCCTCGTCGCCGAGCCGCAGCGCGTTGGCCTTGCCCGGCGTCGCCGTCTCCACGACCCGGACGCCCGCGTCCCGCGCCACGCCGGCGGTGCGGTCGGTGCAGGCGTTGGCGACCACCACGATGTCGAACTCCCCGGGCGCGGCCCCGTCCAGGAGCCCAGCGAGCAGGGCGGCGAGCCCGGCCTCCTCGTCGTGCGCGGGGATGACGACGCTGGCGACCGGCCCTTCGGAGACGCTGGCAACCGGCCCTTCGGAGACGCTGGCAACCGGCCCTTCGGTGACGTTGACAACCGGCCCTTCGGTGAGGTCCACGGAACATGAGAGTAGAGCGAACCGAGCTCGACGGGATGCTGCTGTTCGTCCCCGAGCCGCACCACGACGACCGCGGACTTTTCACCCGGACGTTCGACGCCGCTGTAGCGGGCGCGCAGGGGCTCGATGCCGCCGCGTTCATCCAGGACAGTCAGTCCAGGTCACGCTACGGAACCGTGCGCGGCATGCACGGCCGGTCCGGGCGCGGAGAGGGCAAGCTCGTGCGCTGCGCGCGGGGAGCGGTGCTCGACATCGTCGTGGACGCGCGTCCCGGCTCGTCCACCTTCGGCCAGCACGTGGCCGTCCGGCTGGACGACGAGACCTTCAGGACCCTCTACGTCCCGCCCGGCCTGCTGCACGGCTTCCAGTCGCTCACGGCCCTGTCGGACGTCTGCTACCGCATCGACCGCGAGCACGACCCGTCCGAGGACCTGTCCGTCCGGTACGACGACCCGGATCTGAAGATTCCCTGGCCGCTGCCGGTGGCCGCCATCAGCGACCGCGACCTGGCCGCGGGCTCCTGGTCCGACCTGCGCGCGCGCCTCTCCGCCTAGTTCGGCTGGGCTCGTCGATTCTGCGCTGTCCGGGACCGGTCCGCGTTGGCCGCTGCTTTCCGGGACCGGTCCGTGCTGGTCGCTGTTGTCCGGGACCGGTCCGTGCTGGTCGCTGTTGTCCGGGACCGGTCCGTGCTGGTCGCTGTTGTCCGAGACCGGCCCGTGCTGGTCGCTGGTGCGCGCTCTCGTGCGCGCGCGTCTCTGGCAGGCCCGTGCCCGCGCAGGAGAAGGAACGTCATGAGGGTCGCCGTGCCCGCGGCCGCAATGGCCAGGGCGCGGCCCGCGACGACCGCGCCGTGCGGCGCGAGGTCGGGATCATCGGTCAAATTGAGCGCCGTGGTGGCCCTGTGACCTGCGAAAACGGCGACAGCGACGGCGGCCGTGACGAAAACTCCGAGAACGGCCCCAACGATCCGGCCCCCTTCGGCCGTTTGGGTGTGTGGGACGAGGAAGCCGCGGCGACGGAGGACGGCGATCGTGAGACAGACACCGATCATGACGATGAGGGCACTGCCGATGGTGTCGCTCGGGCGGTGCCAGCTCGCCGTCACCGTCGCCGCGCCGATGCCCGCCGAGCCGAGCAGCACCGGCAGCACCGTCCACGAGCGCAGCCGCACCGGCACGGCCAGCAGCAGCCCGCAGAGCACCGCCGTCGCGACCGCCGTGTGCCCGCTCGGGAACGACCGGTCCTCGCGCCGGAAGCCGTGGGCCAGCAGGATCGGCCGCGGCAGCACCGCCTGGAGCAGCTCGGTCGTGGTCACCGTCGCAAAGATCATCAGGACGGTCGCGACGGCGATCGCGCGGCCGCCCGCGCGGTGGCCGATCCATCCGACCAGGCCCGCCGCCAGGGCCAGCGACCAGATCGAGATGGTGTCCAGCGCCGTCACCAGGGGCGACGCGCGGCCCGGCCAGGCCGCCCGCAGCACCGCGTCCTCGAACCGCTGGCCCGGCACCGTCCACACCGCGAGCGCGTACACCGCGACGAGCAGCACACCGCACCCGGCCGCCACACCGACGGGCACCGCCCCCGCACGGCCTTCGCACCCCCGAGACGCCATGCACCCCAACGTAGCCAGGCCCGATGGGCACCTGTCCGCACCACCTGGCCACAATCAGCCGTCCCCGGGGGAACGGCCCCCTGCGGCCGCCACGTGTGCTCACAATGCGACCTATGACCGAGTCGTTCGGCAGGAGCCGGGCCCTGACGGTCGCGTCGGCGGGGCTGCTCGTCCTGAGCCTCGCCGCCTGCCAGGGCAAGGACAAGGCCGCGCCGCACCGCACGGGCGCGCCGTCCAGCACCGCACCCGGGACGCCTTCCGGGGCCACGCCGCCGAGCCCGACGGCGCTGCCCTCGAACGCCCCCACAGCCGACGCCACGGCCAAGCCCGCCGGGAACGGCCGCTGCCCGGCCTACCCGACCCCGGCCTGCACGGGAGCCCCGCACGCGCTGTCCGCGATGCGCGCGGTCAGGCTGAACGTCGACAACGACGCCCTGCTGGTCACCAAGCCCGGCACGGTCCTGGACGGCGTGCACGTCCCGGGCAACGTGGTGATCGCCGCCGACCGCGTGACCATCCGCAACAGCGTGATCGACGGCCGCGTCACCAACGACTACCAGGACGCGAACCACCCCTTCACGATCACCGACTCGACCGTCGGACGACCCGACCGCTGCGTCAGCGAGGATGCGGTCGGCACCGCCCGCTTCCGCGCGTCCGGCCTGCTTGTCCGCGGCTTCAGCCACGGCTTCAAGGTCTCCGGCGACACCGCGAGGGGCGGCGACGTCGAGATCACCGACTCCTACGTCAAGAACTGCTCCAACGGCGCCGACCACGCCGACGGCATCCAGGTCTGGGGCGTCCACGACGCGCGCCACCTGGTCGTCCGGCACAGCACCTTCGACCAGCGCGGCGTCTCCGACTTCACCGCCCCGCTGTTCCTCGCCGACAGCGCGGGCGGCACCATCAGCGACGTCACGGTCGAGGACAACCTCGTCGCCGGCGGCACCTACAGCATCCAGCTGAAGCACGTCGCGGGCCGCCTGGTCGTCCGCGACAACCGCATGGTCGACAGGACCTGGTCCTACGCCCCGGTCGAGTCCTGGTGCCACGCCATCCAGACCTGGACCGGCAACACCATCGTCACCATCGACCCCGCCTACAAGGTCACCAAGACCGTCCGCCCCCTCCCCTGCACCGAGTAGCGCGGGGGGGCGCGCCCACGGGTCAGTGGGGGCGGGCGGGGGTGACCTTGCCGCGGAGGACGCGGGCGGCTCGGCTGCGTCCGGCGCGGACGCGCCACGGGACGGCGGTCGGCGGCTCCTGCTCGCGGGTGATGCGGAGCAGCGCGCCCGCCGCGCCCACCATGAGGAAGGTGAGGCCGGTGATCGTGGCGAAGGAGAGCAGGTCGAAGGTGACCGCGCCGACCAGCGGCGCCGCGAGCGACGCGGTGACCGACAGCGCCAGGTCGCGGGTGTCCGGATCGGAGAACGCCTTGCCGCGGGCGCGCAGCGAGGAGTAGATCCCGCCGAGGAACAGCAGGACGAGCGCGGTCGTGCCGAGCACGCCGGTCTCGACCATCGACATGATGTACTGGTTGTCGAAGGCGTTGTAGACCGGGAAGTGCCAGGTCCCGTCGCCGCGCCCGAAGATCGGGTGCTTGGAGATCTCCATCGCGGCCTGCCCGTAGCGGTGCTGCCGCGCGGTGATGCTCGTGTCCGCCTGCGCGTTCGCGAACAGGTTGTAGATCGCCCGGACCAGCCCGCCCGCGATCATCAGCACGGCGAGCGAGCACGCCGCGACCACCACCAGCGCGCGCGTGCGCATCCGCGGCGGCCAGCCCGCGAGCAGCACCAGCCCGATCGCGAGCAGCGTCAGCACGCCCGACCGCGACACCGAGAACAGCATCCCCGAGAGGAGAAGCAGCGCCGACCCCCACCACGGCCACGACCGCGTCCCCGCCCGCCGAGCCCGCAGCGCATAGTGGATGGCCAGCGGCAGCACCATCGTGCAGACGATGCCGAACTCGATCGGATGGCCCGTCGTCGCAGCCACCCGCAGCTGCCCGCCGCGCGGGATGATCGTCGGGTTGTCGCCGCTGGTGTACCGCAGCACCGGCACGACCATGTACTTGGTCAGGTCGAACATGAACAGGTACTGCAACGCGCCCACGAACGCCGCGCCCGTCCCGCCCACGACGACCCACTTGAGCAGCATGTTCAGCCGGTCGAGCGTCCGCACCCCGTCGCACACCGCGAGCGTCGCCCCGGCGAACGCGACCGACAGCACGAGCGAGTGGTCGAGCAGGTTCCGCTCGTCCGCCGGCAGGTACCCGCTGTTCGCGCCGCCGTAGCAGGCGAACATCGCCGCCACGTAGAACGACGCGACCGTCCGCGCCGCCGTCCGCCCCTTGGCGACCCCCGAGTTGGTGACGAATTGCGCCGCCAGCCACGTCAGCCCCATGCCCAACGCCACCAGATCGGCAGGCGTGAGCGAGATCCCCGTCCCCTTGACCACGAGCCGCGCCGGAACGATCAAGGTCGCGAGCGCGAACAACACCCCCAACGTCGCCCCATCGGCCCCCGCCACAACAACCCCACGCCGCTGCCCAGCCCCCGTCCCCACCCCCTCCGAAGGCCCGACCTGCACCCCGCGCGCGCCGCCCCCACCAAGCCGGCCACTCCCTACCCCGCCCCCACGCCGTCCCGCCTGCGCCCCGCCAACCACCTGCCGCCCAGCCCCCACTCGCCCTGCACCAACCCGCCCTTCAGGCTCCTTCCGCCGCCCCGCCCCCATCTGCTGAGCAGCATCCCCACGCACCCGCCGCACAACGTCCGAGCGCCGCCCCACACCCTTCCGCTCCACCACCCCGCCAGGCCGCCCCGCACCCGAACCCTCCGCAGCGCCGCCACGCTGCCGTCCGCTACCACGCCCCGCAGCACCATCACGCAGCCCCGCATCAACCCGCCCGGCAACACCCCCACCCCGACCCGAGCCACTCGCGACACCGCCGCGCATCTCGGCACTCATGCGCCCCGCGATGCCGTTGCGCTGCTCCCCACTCGTCGTCCTTGCGGCATCGTCGCGCTGTCCCGCATCAACTCGCCTCACACCCCCACCCGGACCCGCGCCCGCGCCACTCGCGACACCGCCACGCATCTCCGCGCCCGTGCGCCCCGGAGCGCCCTCGCGCTGCTCCGCGCCCGTCGTCCCCGTGGCATCGTCGCGTTGTTCCGCATCAACCCGCCGCGCACCGCCTCCACCCCGACTCGCGTCCGCGCCACGCGCGACGCCACGACGCAGCTCGGCACTCGTGCGCCCCGGAGTGCCGTCGCGCTGCTCCGCGCCCGTCGTCACTGCGGCAGGGTCGCGTTGTTCCGCGTCACCCCGCCTCGCACCGCCCCCGCCCGGACCCGCCTCCGCGCCATTCGCGCCGCCGCGACGCAGCTCGGCACTCGTGCGCCCCGGAGTGCCCTCGCGCGGCTCCGCGCCCGTGCGCCTCGGAGTGCCGTCGCGCTGCTCTGCGCCTGTCGTCCTCGTGGCATCGGCGCGCTGCTCTGCGCCTGTCGTCCCTGTGGCATTGGCGCGCTGTTCCGCGCCTGGGGGTTCTGTTGGCTTGGGGGCTGAGGGGTGCTCAGGGGGGAGGGGGACGGGTCCTTTGGGGGGAGTGTCCGGGGTGGGGGTGGGGTCGGTGGGCACGGTCAGTGCCCTCCGGCCGGCTCGGGTTCGGGGGCGGGACGGCGGCGTGGGGTGGGCGGCTCGTCCTCGATGGCCTCGCGGCGGCGACGGCGGTGCTGGGCGTAGCTCTCGCCGCCGTAGGCGAGGGTGAGGGTGACGATGACGGAGAAGGCCATGAAGGCCACGGCCGCGCGCTTCTTGCCCTTGCGCTGGACGACCGGGGTCGTCGGCGGGACGGCGGTGCTGAGCGTGATGAAGGTGGCCGGCGGAGCGCCCAGGGCGTGCTGCCGCTCGTCCAGGACGCGCTTGGCCTCCTGGACGAGCCTGGCGTTGGTGGAGAACGCGATGGACTGCGACGTGCTGTCCACCTGGATGTAGATGAACGGACGGCCGTTGTCGAGCAGCTCGGGATTGGTGCTGCCGTTGCCGACCTGGACCTGCGTGGACCCGCCCGGCGACGCGCCGATGCGCTGCCCGATCTCCGGCGAGCCCAGGATCTGGATGAGGATCGCGGCGGTCTCGCTCAGCCCCCGGTCGTAGATCAGCAGCGGGTTCCGGTTGGGTTGCTTGCGCTGGTCGACGGTGATGTCGCCGCCGTTCTTCGGGCTGGACAGGACGAGCACCGACGTCGAGACCCAGTGGGACGGCGTCAGCTCGAACACCGCGCCCGCCATCGCGAGCGACAGGACGAACGCGGGGACGGTCAGGTACCAGCGCCGGAACAGCACCAGCAGCGTGCTCCAGAAATCCATCGGGCCGCGCTCACCTCACCCGGGGAGCGGGCGCGTCCTCGGTCTCCTCGCCCGCCTCGCGCTCGCGTGCCGCCGCGGCGTCCACCCCGATGATCTCGAACGCCGCCGTCCCCTGCCGCCCGCTCTCGCCCCGCGCCCCCTGCTGCCCAGCGCCCGCACCCACCTCGCCCGGCGCGCCGTACTCGCCGTGCAGGCCGTTCTCACCTCGCGCGCCGCGCTCGCCCCGCGCCTCCTTCTCGCCGCGTGCGCCGGACTCGCCCCGCGCACCCTTGTCGCTGCGGGCACCGTTTTCGCCCCGCGCACCGTGCTCGCCCCGTGCCCCCTTCTCGCCTCGCGCGTCGCGCTCGCCGCGTGCGCTGTGCTCGTCGCGGGGGGTGTGGGTTCCGTGTAGGCCGTTCTCGTGCTGCGGGGTGTGGTCTCTGCGCGGGCCGAGATCGTCGCGTTCGGCGTGCTCGGCTCGGGGGGCGTGATTGCTGCGTGAGTTGGTCTCGCCGCGTGCGGGGTGGGCTTCGCGTGGGTTGTGGTCGCTGCCGGGGGTGGGGTTGGTGCGCGGGTTGCGGTCGGGTTCGGAAGTTGTGGGGGTTGGGTGGTCGTGGACGGTTTCGGTGGGGTCGGCGTCCAGGGGGAGGCCGTAGTCCTTGGGTTTGTGGCCGTTCTGGGGTGGGGTGCCGTTGCGGGGCGCGGCTTCTGGTTCGTTCTCCCAGATGGACGCGTCGTACGGGCGGGGTGACGGGGCGGGGCGGGCCGGCAGGAGGACGGCGGGACGCAAGGGCGCCGCGTCCCGGACCGAGCCGTAGTAGAAGTCGTACGGGGTTTCGGCGGCGGCTTCGCGGAGGGTGCGGCGGCGGGCGCCGAGGTAGGCGACGCCGAAACCGGCGCAGACGATGAAGCCGAAGGCGGCGCCGGAGAACTCCCACTTCTTGGTCATCTGGGCGGTGGGGGCGGAGGCGGGGACGACCTCGGTGAGCATCAGGTAGGTCTGCTTGGGCGCGCCCAGGGTGCGCTGCCGGTTGACGAGGTCGTCGCGCAGGTACTGCTCGGCGTTGCGGACGATGCCCTCGACCGAGCCCTCGCGCGTGCTGGTGACCTGGACGAAGATGAACGGGCCGGTCTGGCTCGCGGTCATCACCTTGCCGTTGCTGGTGCCGTCGTTGATCACGACCTTGGCCGGGCTCCCCTTGCCCGCGCCCATCCTGCCGAGGGCCTGGTCGGTCCCGGCGGCCTGGATGAGGATGGCGGCGGTCGTCTTCAGGCCGTCGTTGAACTGGAGCAGCGGGTTGGTGGTCCAGCCGGGGCGGTTCGGGTCCTCCAGGCCGCCCGCGGACGGCGTGGTGAGCACGAGCAGGCTGGACGAGACGTAGGTGACCGGCGTCAGCACGAACACCAGCGCGGCGACGCCGAGTCCGAGCACGACGACGGGCGGCCCGATGAGCCTGTTCCGGGCGATGCCCAGGATCGTCTTCCAGAAACCCATGTGTGCCCCCGGTGAGGCCCTCGCGCGGACGAGGGCGTTCAACGTCGTCGCGTTGCCGCGTCCCGGTAATTGATGCCGCTGTCATCGTGCATCCGGGTAGTACTGTTTTCATCGGTCCAAGGTCCCCCATGGCCACTATCGGCCGGTGGAAAACCCCAGATCATCGCGTATCGCGTCCGGTCGCGAGGCGGGCCAGCTTCCGGGCCCGGTGCTCGGCGACCCGGCGCTCCCGCCGCGCCCAGGTCGCGCGGACGGCGGCGCGGGCGCGGCGGCGCTGCTCGTCGGTGAGTTCGGGAGTGTTCGCGGGGTCGTCCACCCACCGGTAGATCTCCAGGCATTCGAGCGTCGTCGCGCAGTGCGCCTGCCAGGAGGGGACGCCCAGCCGCCGCGCGAGGACACCGGGTTTCTCGGTCTTCCAGTTCCGGTGCGCGAGGACCTCGTCGACGTGTCCCCAGGGTCCGGCGAGGGCGAGTTTCGTGGCCATCACCTCGTCCTCGCGCAGCATGTTCCGGCGCGGGAGCGACACCAGCACGTCCCGCCGGAACAGGCCGTAGAGCGGGTCGATGAGCAGGTGGCTGGAGTTCAGCAGGCGCAGCATCGCCTTGAACCGGACGAGCGGGTCGTCCGAGCCGAGGCCCTGGTCGGTGAACGGCGCGGTGCTGATGACGCCGTCGTCGCCCGTGTAGGACGTCTGGGACGTGACGAGCACGAGCCGCCCGTCCTTCCCGAACACCTCCAGCGACCGGGACACCAGCCGCGGCTCCAGCATGTCGTCGTCGCTGACCCAGCGGAAGTACTCCCCCGACGCCAGGCGGCTCGCGCTCATGAAGTTCGGCAGGATGCCGATGTTGTCCGGATGCCGGTGGTAGCGGACGCGGGAGTCGCGTTCGGCGAGCGCCCGGCACCGCTCGCCGGTGTCGTCGTCTGACGCGTTGTCGCAGATCAGGAACTCCAGGTCCGGATGGTCCTGGCCGAGCACCGACCGGGCGACCCGGTCGATCCGCTCCCCGGCGTTCCGCACGGGCAGCGCGATGGTCACCAGCGGCATGACGATCAGCCCTCCTTGGTTGTGGCGGGGATCGGGAGGCGGTGCGCGACCCGCAGGAACGCGTCCTTCGGGACGACCAGGAGCAGGTACACCAGGATGCCGACGCCGCCCGCGACCACGAGCCGCGCCAAGGCGACCGGCCCGACGGCGGCCGTGACCGCGTGGTCGAGGCCGAGCACGACGGCGGCGGTGAGCGCGGCGGCCCCGGCCGGGCGGGCGAGCGCGGGCAGCGCCGGGGCCAGCCGGACGCCCGCGCGGTGCAGCGCGAGCAGCGCGAGCGGCAGCGCGACGGCCGCGCCGACCAGCGCGTGCGCGATGCCGACGCCGCGGATCCCGTCCGCCCGGACGCCCGCGAGCAGCGCCGGGACGAGCACGACGACCCACGCGAGGTTCAGCCACATCGTCGCGCGGGTGCGTCCGGCGGCGGTCAGCACGTCGAAGGTCAGCGACGTGATCATCCGGACCGCCATCAGGATCGCCAGGTAGCCCAGCACGACCGCGCCGGGCGTCCAGCGCGCGCCGTACAGCAGCTCCAGCAGCGGCGTGGCGAGCGTCGCGAGCAGCACCGCGGCCGGGAACACGAACGCCAGCAGCAGCGGCAGGCTGCGGCGGACGCCGTCGGAGAGCGAGTCGGGGTCGTCCCGCTCGGCCAGCCGCGAGAACGCGGCCGTGGACACGTACCGGATCGCCTGCCCGATCAGCGTCGGCACCCAGCTCGACACGTTGAAGGCGATCATGTAGTAGCCGATCGCGACCGTCCCGAGGACGTGCCCGACGATCACGTAGTCCGCGTTGAGCAGCACCGACTCGATGCCGAGGGACGCGGCGAGCGGCAGCCCGAAGCGCAGCAGCCGGCGCGCGACCGCCCGGTCGAACCCGAACTCGACCGGGACGTCCGCCCACACCAGGATGAGCGCCCCCGCGACGACGGACGCGACGACCTGTCCCCACACGAAGCTGTAAGGGCCGAAGTCCGCCAGCGCCAGCGCTATGGCGACGGGTGCCTGGCACACCAGTCCCACGACGTTGGCCTTGACGATCGTGTCCTGCCTGAACGCACGCATGAGCGAACCGCTGCGAACGGCCGTGATGCCGTCCACGACCACCACGACGCACAGCAACCGGATCGGCCCTGTAGCGGCATCGCTGTGCGCGAGGTGCGCGTAGTACGGAGCCGCGAACCAGCACGCCACATAGACGAGCGCACTGGAAACGAACGCCAGCACCGCCGCCGTAGGCGCCATCTCTTCGAGCTTCCCGCGCCATTGCACGACGGCCGCGATGATGCCCGCGTCGTTCACATGGATCAGGAACGCCCATGCGGCTAGGGCGATGGCGAAAACCCCGAAGTCCTGGGGGGCCAGCAACCGCGCGAGCACGAGGTTGAGGGCGAACGAACCGGCTTTGGTGCCGACCGTCCCGAGCAGGCTCCAGCTGAGCCCCCGCCGAGTCTTCGCTCCCAGCGACGGACCCTCTGCCTCCGCGCTTGCCGCGACTGGGCTGGTGTCGTCGGTCAAGGGGCGTCCTGGACGCGCTCTAGCCAGATCTCCCGCCAGAAGGGGACGAACTCGCGCGGGCAGTTGAAGTTGTAGGCGCCCTCGCAGACCAGCCCCTCCAGGATGATGCAGGGGGTCTTCATGGTGAGGAGGCGTCCGGTGCGCTCGTCCAGGACCTTCTCCACCCGCGCGCGCACGCGAGCGGTCTTGCCGCAGTGCCGGGCCATCTCGTTCTCGAAGCCCATGCCCCGGTTCAGCAGGTCTTTGTTGAGCGTCTTGATGATTTCGGCACGCGGCTTGATGCGGACGAGTTCGCCCGGTTTCAAATCAAGCGTCTCTACAGGAGTGCGGCCGTCGAGCGCGCCTTCGAACAGTGCCCAGCGGAGACCCTTGTTGATGAGCAGTGGCTTGGGAAGGCGCTCGCGCGTGACGTCCTGGTAGCGGTTGTAGCCGCCGATGAGGAACGCCCTAACGGACTCGCCGACACTGTTGTTGCCGGTACGGACGTCGTCCACGAACTGGCCGACGTTCTTCACGCCTACACGCTCAGGGGCGGCGCGCAGCAGTTCGGTGGCCTGGCACGAGTAGCGGACCTCGCCGTCCGCCTCGGGCTCCTTGCGCGTGTTGACCTCCAGCAGAGGCAGCAGCTTCCGGACGCCCTCGTCGTCCTCCGCGGCGGCTTCGGTCCCAGCGGAGGCCGGTTTGAGCCAGGCGTCCTTCCAGTACAGCGAGCAGGCCGTCTGGCAGCCGCCGTGGGACGACCCGTCGCAGCGCGCGCCCGTGAGGTGGACGGCGCGCTCCATCCGCCGCATGCCCGAGCGGCTGATGGTGTCGCAGAGCTTGTGCGCGACCTTGTGGACGGTCATCCGGCGCCCGCAGTACGCCAGCATCTCCGGCATGAACGGCAGGCCGTCCAGCTCGCCCCGCTCGTCGAGGGTCGCGAGGATCTCCTCCGCGCTCCGCACCTCGACGAGGTCGCCGGCCTTCAGCTCGGTCATGGTTGCAACTCCTTGAGGAGTCCGGCGTCGCGCAGGGCGTCGGCGGCGTCGGCGACGGTGGCGAACGGCAGGTCGGATCGGCCGGCGATGTCGAGGAGGCCGTGCTGCCCGTCGGACAGGTTCAGCACCCACAGCATCGCCATCTGGGTCTGCTTGGTGTCGCTGCGCCCGCCAAGGGACGCATACAGCCCGCGGCGTCCCAGCTGGGGTTCGCCATAGGGGCTGAGGTTCACGTACGTCCGGTCCCGTTCGAGCACCTGGACGGTCTGCCAGAGCGTTTCGAGCGTGTCGCTCATGGCGGTGGGGGAGACGAACGAGGGATTGTCCCCGGACGTGTGGTACTCGGGATACCCGGCGTAGGGCGTCCGCGTAAGCGAACCGACCGGAAGGTTGAATCCGGGGGAGCAGTACTGGCGCTCGTCGTACCCGTAGGGGGAGAAGTCGAGAATCGTATGCGGACGGTCTCGGAGCACATGCTCGAAGGCCCGGTCTATAGGTGCGTCTCCGCGACGGCTCCGCTTGTAGTGGATCTGGCCTTCGTCTCCTGCGCACGCGAGGGTCAGCCCATGAGCGACGGAATCCACGCGTGAACGGTTACGCGCCAGCCAGGTAATAGTGCCGATCGTCCCCGGCGCGAAGATGAACCGGAAGGTGTGACGCGGCTCCCGCAACCGCTGCGCCAAGGCAACAGCCACCGCGATCCCGGCCAGGTTGTCGTTCGCCAGGGACGGGTGGCAGACGTGGCAGGAAACCAGCACTTCCCTATCGCTGGCACCCGGAATCACAGCCTCGCCATACGTGAGGTGACCGTCCGCCAAGGTGGAGTCGATGAAGACCTCGAACGGCCCGTCGCCCATGGACAAGCGAGTGTTCTCGCTCAGGCAGAAGCCCCACGTCTCGGCGTAGTAGCTCGTCCTGTAGGGAACCAAGGACGGCTGGTCGGGCAGCGTATGCAGATGCGGAGCGAGTTCGTCCATCGTCATCGTCGCGTGCACAGGGGTGCTGTATCCGACGACGTGCAGGTTCAGCGCCTGGAAATCGACGACGCGCTCCCCGGTCGCGACGTCCTTGATGTAGGCGTCGCGGATGTTCCATTCCCGGGGGATCTCCCAGTCGAGCACGGCCGTCCCGGTCGGGACCTCGTGCGCGCGCAGGGACGGCAGGTACTCCCCCACGACGTCCAGCGTTTGCCGGACGCCGTCCCCCGTGATGCTCCGGCAGAGCGGATACAGCCGCTCCACCAGAGCATGCATCTCGTCCGCGGTCATAGGCGGACCGTCCGGTGTCATAGGCGGACTGTCCGGTGTCATGGGCGGAAGTTCTCGTCCAGGGTTCCCGCCTCACGGCGGTCGGCGAGCCGGGCCAGGCGCGTGAAGCGGCGGTCGAACGCCTCCTGCGTCAGCCCGTACTTCCGGTAGGCGTCGGCCAGTTCCGTAGCGCCGTCCGCGATGGACCACTCGCAGTCGAAGCCGGGAAGCGCCTCTCGTATGCGCGCGAAGTCCACACGGTAGGAACGCGGATCGCCGCCGGTCTCCCCTGTGATGACGAGTTCAGCGTCCGGTACCGCTTCTTTCACGCGCTCCGCGATCTGCGCGACCTGGAGGTTGTTCCGCTCGGTGCCCACGTTGAAGGCCTTCGCGTGGACGGCCTCGCGCGGCGCGTCCAGTACAGCGGCGAACGCGGCCGCGATATCGCGCGCGTGCACGAGGGGACGCCAAGGAGTGCCGTCCGACAGCACCTTCACCACACCGGACAGCAACGCGTGCCCAACGAGGTTGTTCAGCACGATGTCGGCGCGCAGCCGCGGCGAGAACCCGAACGCCGTCGCGTTGCGAAGCGAGACGGGGGAGAAGTCGTCGTCGGCGAGCGCGAAGATGTCGTCCTCGACCCGCACCTTGGACTCGGCATAGGGCGTGACGGGACGCAGCGGCGCGTCTTCGTCCACCAGCTCCTCGCCGCTCGCCCCGTACACCGAGCACGTCGAGGCGTAGAGGAACCGCCGCACCCCGGCCTCCCGGGCGAGCCGGGCCAGCCGGGACGCGGCGTGGTGGTTGATGTCGTAGGTGATCTCGGGGCGCAGCGAACCGAGCGGGTCGTTCGACAGCGCCGCCAGGTGCACCACCGCGTCGAACCCGGCGAGCGCGGCGGCGTCGACGTCCCGCAGGTCGACGGCCAGGGTGTCCGGATCGTCCGGGGACGGCCCGAGCACGCAGTCGGCGAACAGCCCGGAGTCGAGGCCGGTGACCTCGTGTCCGGCCGCGCTCAGCACGGGCGCCATGACCGTGCCGAGATACCCCTGGTGGCCGGTGAGCAGGACGCGCACGGCTTCTCCTCAGAATCGGATGGTGAGTTTGCTGGTGTGGAAGCCCTCGGCGTAGCGGTCGCCCGCCTGCACCCCGCGCACGCGCGCGAGGCCGCGGAACGTCTCCTCGTCGAACCACGTGCGGTCGTGCTGGGACGGGTAGCAGCGGTGCAGCAGCTCGATCTTCTCGGTGAGCACGGGCTCGCCCAGCGGCACGAACACCTCGGGCTGCGTCAGGTCCGACTCCCACTTGAGGATCTCGTAGCCGAGCGTCATGTGGTCGCGGAAGACGGTCGGGACGAGCTTGGCGAGGCCGCGGTGGTCCTGGTGCGCGTCGGTGGCGTTCGGGGCGAGGATCAGGTCCGGCTCGCAGCCGCGCCGCACCTCCTCCAGCGCCTCCTTCGTGCGCTCCCAGTAGGCGGGCAGCCGCCCGTCCGGCATGTCCAGGACGGCCACCTCCAGCCGCGCCTTCGGGCAGAAGGCGTCGAGGGCCTCCCGCTCCTCGGCCTCGCGGACCGTCCCGGCGCCCGACAGGATCAGCGCCCGCACACGCAGCCCGGGGTTGGCCCGGCAGAGCTGCAGCAGCGTGCCGCCGGCGCCGATGGGCACGTCGTCGCAGTGCGCGCCGAGCAGCAGGATCTCCGAGCAGTGCCCTGGCGTCAGTCGAATCATCGTCTCCTCGTCCTGGTCACCGCCGCCGCCCCCCGGCCGCGGCCGCGTCGATCCGGCCGCGCCCCGCCCCGGGCCCGTCCGGCACCTGCGGCTCCCCGCGCCTCGGCCGAGGCGCGGGGACCGCTGTCACTCCGGAGTTCTCCGGAGACGCTCCGCATTCTGCCGTCAACGCAAGCATCAATGGGGAAGAGCGGGCGATCCGGGCATGTCCGATCACCGCTCCCAGACCGCCCAGGGCCGGTCGCCGCGCAGGTACGCCTCGTCCAGCGCGATGCGCTCCTTCACGGTGTCGGTCGGACGCCAGTAGCCGCGGTACGGGTAGGTGAGCAGCCCGCCGGTCTTCGCCAGGGCCGCGCAGCCGTCCGCGACCAGGTCGCCGCCCTCGGGGATGTGGTCGAAGATCTCCTGGCGCAGCACGAAGTAGCCGCCGTTGATCCACACCGGCATCTCGGTGACCGGGGTGATCCCGGACGCGCGGCCGTCCGCGCCGAGCTCGATGCAGTGGAACGAGTCGGTCGGCGGCACCACCATCATCGACGCGGCGGCGTCCGACCCGGCGAACCGGTCGATCATGTCCGGCAGCGGCGCGTCGGTGAGCACGTCCGCGTAGTTGGCGAGGAACATCTCGTCCCCGTCCAGGTACTTGCGGACGCGCCGGAGCCGCTCGCCGATCGGCGACTCGGCCCCGGTGTCCACGAACGTGATCTGCCAGTCGGAGATGTCGGTGGACAGCATCTCGACCCGCCCGGCGCGCAGCCGGAAGTCGTTGGAGTGCGTCTCGGTGTACTGGACGAAGAAGTCCTTGATGTGGTGCGGCGCATGGCCGAGGCACAGGATGAACTCGGTGTGCCCGAAGTGCGCGTAGTAGCGCATCACGTGCCACAGCAGCGGACGCGGCCCGACGAGCTGCATCGGCTTCGGGACGTCGCCGGGCGTGCCCATGCGCATCCGCATCCCGAGCCCGCCGCAGAACAGCACCACCTTCATGACCGGCCCTCCACCGACGAGCTGCCAACCACGGACGAGCTGCCGACCACCGACGAGCTGCCGACCACCGACGTGCTGCCGACCACCGACGTGCTGCCGTCCACCGATGAGCTGCCTTCCACTACGTCCAGTTCGGGGATCGGGAAGACGAGCCGTCCACCCCAGTCGTGCACGTAGGCGAGCTGCTCGGACAGCTCGTCCCGCAGGTTCCACGGCAGGACGAGCACGTAGTCGGGACGGTCCTCAGCGATCCGCTCCGGCGGGAGGATCGGAATCCGCGTTCCCGGCGTGAACCGACCGTGCTTGTAGGGATTCCGGTCGACCGTGTAGGCGAGCAGGTCGGAACGGATGCCGCAGTGGTTCAGCAGCGTGTTTCCCTTGCCGGGAGCGCCGTATCCGACGACGGTCTTACCGTCCTCGGCCGCGGCTATAAGGAACTTGAGCAGATCGCGGCGGACCTTGGCGACGCGCTGGGCGAAGGCCGTGTAGCCCTCGTCGCTGTGTAGCCCCTGTTCGCGTTCCTTCTGCAGCAGCTCGTGCACGCGCGGTCCAGGCTCTCCCTGCGGACGGGCCCACAGGCGGATCGAGCCACCGTGCGTAGGCAGCAGCTCGACGTCCACCAGCGTCAGGCCGCCGCTAGCCAGCGCGCGCTGCGCGGACGCGACCGTGTAGTACTGGAAGTGCTCGTGGTAAATCGTGTCGTACTGGCCCAGCTCCATGAGCGTCGCGAGGTACTGGATCTCGATCGACACCCAGCCGTCGTCCGCGACGAGCGCGCGCAGGCCCCTGGTGAAACCGACGATGTCCGGGATGTGGGCGTAAACGTTGTTCGCCGCGACGAGATCGGCGGGCCCGTGCTCGTCCCTGACCTGTTGCCCGGTCTCCGGAGTCAGGAACCGGGTCAGCGTCGGGACGCCCTTCTCCCGCGCCGCCTCGCTCACATTCGCGGACGGTTCGATTCCCAGGCAGCGGATGCCCTTTTCCACCACGTGCCGGAGCAGGTACCCGTCGTTGCTCGCGACCTCCACCACGAACTCCGGCGCGACGCGCTCGACCGCCGCGTCCACGTACGCCTTCGCGTGCCGCACCCACGAGTCGGAGTAGGACGAGAAGTAGGCGTACTCGGTGAACGTCTCCTCCGGCGTGATCAGCGGCGGGAGCTGCGCCAGCCGGCACTCCCGGCACACCCGCAGGTGAAGGGGATAGGTCATCTCCGGCGCGTCCAGCCGGTCCGCGGTCAGGAACAGCTCGCACGGCGGGGTGGCCCCGAGGTCGACGACGCTCGCCAGGTCCTTGGCGCCGCAGAGGCGGCACTCGGCCACACCGATGCTCGGATCGTTCAAAGCCACCCCCGCTGCGCCGCGTCCCCCCTCGGAACCGGCGCCTCGTCCCCGCTGAACGCCCCCAGCATGACCAGCGATCTTTCGTTCTCCACGGGTATGACCACAAGCGGCCACAGATAGTGACCACTGCCAAAAAAGGGCGTCTACGCGCAGTTCGAGTGACTATCCGGAATTGCTCTGAACGGCGGAAAGGAGGCCCGGCCCCGAAGGGCCGGACCTCCTCGTGCGCGCCCGATGCGGAACGCTCCCGGAGTGCTCGGCGTCAGGCGTCGCCGTTGAGCGGGCGGAACCGGCGGAGCCGGAGGCTGTTGCTCACCACGAAGACCGACGAGAAGGCCATCGCGCCGCCCGCGATCATCGGGTTGAGCAGGCCGGTCGCCGCGAGCGGCAGCGCCGCCACGTTGTAGGCGAAGGCCCAGAACAGGTTCCCCTTGATCGTCCCGAGCGTCCGGCGGGACAGCCGGATCGCGTCGGCCGCCGACCGCAGGTCGCCGCGGACCAGGGTCAGGTCGGACGCCTCGATCGCCGCGTCCGTCCCGGTGCCCATCGCCAGGCCCAGGTCGGCCTGGGCGAGCGCGGCGGCGTCGTTCACGCCGTCCCCGACCATCGCGACCGTCCGGCCCTCGGCCTGCAGCCGCTTCACCACGTCCACCTTGTCGGCCGGCAGCACCTCGGCGATCACCTCGTCGATGCCGACCTGGTCCGCGACGGTCCGGGCGACGGCCTCGCTGTCGCCGGTCAGCAGCACCGGACGCAGGCCCAGCGCGCGCAGCTGGGAGATCGCCTCGGCGGACGTCGGCTTGATCTGGTCCGCGACGGTCAGCACCGCGCGGGCCCTGCCGTCCCAGCCGACCGCCACGGCCGTCTCGCCGCGCTCGGCCGCCTCGGCCATCGCCTGCTCCAGCACCGGGGTGAGGTGCTGCTCCCACTCGGCGAGCAGCTTCGGCCGGCCGACGAGCACGCCGTGCCCGTCCACCACGCCCTGGACGCCCAGCCCCTCGATGTTGCCGAAGTCGTGCACCTGCGGCAGCTCGCCGACCCGGTCGGCCGCGCCCTTGGCGATCGCCTGGGCGATCGGGTGCTCGGAGGCGTGCTCCAGCGCGCCGGCGAGGCGCAGCACCTCGTCCTCGTCCGCGCCGTCCGCGCCGTCCGCGACGACCTTGACGAGCGCCATCCGCCCGCTGGTCACGGTGCCCGTCTTGTCCAGGACGACCGTGTCGACCCGGCGGGTGGACTCCAGCACTTCCGGACCCTTGATCAGGATGCCGAGCTGGGCGCCCCGGCCCGTCCCGACCAGCAGCGCGGTCGGGGTCGCGAGGCCCAGCGCGCAGGGGCAGGCGATGATCAGGACGGCCACCGCGGCGGTGAACGCGGCCGCGACCCCGTCGCCGGTGCCGAGCCAGAACCCGAGCGTCGCCACGGCCAGCGCGATCACGATCGGCACGAACACCCCGGAGATCCGGTCCGCGAGGCGCTGCACCTTGGCCTTGCCGGTCTGCGCGTCCTCGACCAGCTTCGCCATCTGCGCGAGCTGGGTGTCGGAGCCGACCCGCGTCGCCCGGACGAGCAGCCGCCCGCCCGCGTTCACCGTCGCGCCGACCACCGCGTCGCCCGGACCGACCTCCACCGGCACCGACTCGCCGGTCAGCAGCGACGCGTCCACGGCGGAGGTGCCCTCGTCGACCACGCCGTCCGTCGCGATCTTCTCACTCGGCCGGACGACGAACACGTCGCCCACGCTCAGCTGGTCGATCGGGATGCGCTGCTCGGCGCCGTTGCGGACGACCGCGACGTCCTTGGCGCCCAGTTCCAGCAGGGTGCGCAGGGCGGCCCCGGCGCGCCGCTTGGACCGCGCCTCGAAGTACCGTCCGGCCAGGATGAAGGCGACGACGCCGGCCGCGGCCTCCAGGTAGATGTTGGACGACCCGTCCGACCGGGTCATCGAGAACTCGAAGCCGTGCTTCATGCCCGGTTCGCCAGCGTTCCCGAGGAACAGCGCCCACAGCGACCAGCCGAACGCGGCGAGCGTGCCCAGGCTGACCAGCGTGTCCATGGTCGCCGCGCCGTGCCGCAGGTTCGTCCAGGCGGCGCGGTGGAACGGCCAGCCCGCATAGACGACGACGGGCGCGGCCAGCATCAGCGACATCCACTGCCAGTTCGTGAACTGGAACGCCGGGACCATCGCGAGAGCGATCACCGGGACCGACAGCACCAGAGCCGTGATCAACCGCTGCCGGAGCGGCTTCAGCTCGTCTTGGGGCTCCGGCTCCGCACCGTTCTCCGCGCTCTTCGGCGGCGCCGGGAGTTCGGCGGTATAGCCGGTCTTCACCACGGTGGCGATCAGGTCATCAGGGGTCACCCCCTCGGGGAACTGAACCGTCGCCTTCTCGGTCGCGTAGTTGACCGTGGCGGTGACGCCTTCCATCCGGTTCAGCTTCTTCTCGATGCGGGCGGCGCAGGAAGCGCAGGTCATCCCGCCGATCGCCAGCTCGATGTGGCCTGTGGGAGGTGCTTGCGCGGCCATCGCTGCTCCTTTCGCGGTTCCGGCGCGCCTGCTGCGCGTCTTCGAGTTCGTGGGTGGTGGGGGCTACTTGGCGACGGCGGTGAACTCGGCCGTGTGGACGGTCCCCGCGTGCTGGAAGTCGAGGTAGAGGCGGTAGGTGCCCGCGCTGGGGACGTCCGCGTCGAAGGTGATGTCCGGGCCGGGCTTGGTCTTGCCGTCGCCGGGCTCGCCCTCCGGGTGGACGTGCAGGTAGGCGAGGTCCCCGGCGCGCAGCGCGACCAGGTGGCCGTACGCCTCAAGGTACGGGTCCAGGTCGACGACCTGCTGGCCGCCCTTGCTGACCGTCAGGGTGAGGGGGCTGGGCTTGCCGGGCTTGAGCTCGCCCTTGAGGGTGACCTCGTAGCCGTCCACCTTCGCGACCTGCTCCGGCTGCGGGACGGCCTTGGGCTGGAAGTTCCCCGGGGCGAAGACGTCCGTGCCGAGCGTGAGGCCGTTCGCCGCACCCTCGGGCTTGATGTCGGTGAAGACCCGGTACGTCCCTGCCTCGGCCAGCGTGATCGGGACGGACCAGACGCCGCCGCCGACCGCGGTCGGGTGCACGTGCTGGAAGCCCGACAGGTCGCGTCGCGCCAGGATCAGGTGCACCTCCTTGCCGTGCTGCGGCGTGTATCGGGTGACGGGCTTGCCGTCCGGGCCGGTCACGCTGAACCGGAAGTCGGTCTTCGTGCCCGGGGTGATCGTGGTGGTCTGCGGGACGAGCGTGTAGCCGTCCGCGGAGACCTGGAGCCCCCCGGGGGTACCGCCGGGAGCGGCGCCGTGCCCCGCGTGCGCTCCGCCCTCACCTGCGCCGTGTCCGCCGGTGCTGCCGTGTCCGCCGGTGGTGCCGTGTCCGCCGGTGGTGCCGTGTCCGCCGTGTCCGCCGTGTCCGCCGTGTCCGCCGTTCATGTCCATTCCTCCGTCCGAGCCGTTCATGTGGTGTGCGCTGTCCGCCTTGGCGCCCACGGATCCGGTCGCCGTGCCGATCCCCAGCGCGCCGCCGAACACGGCCGCCAGGCCCAGCACGTACGCGCCGACTCTCGTCGTGGTCCTCATCGCCGTCCGTCCTTCCGGCCCGTCCCGGCGGGTGTCCGGTGCCGCGGCGCGCCGCCTTCGCGACCGCTGCTTGCGGCGCGGCCTTCGCGGGCGCGCCGCGGCACCGTTCCCGCCGGGGTTCAGGCGACCTCGTATCCGGCCTCGTCGATGGCGGCGCGGAAGGCGGCGTCGTCCAGCGCCGTGTCGCTGGTGACGGTCACCTTGCCGCTGGCCAGCTCCACCTGGACGTCGGTGACGCCGTCGATCGAGCCGACCTCCTGCTTGACCGAGCCGACGCAGTGGCCGCAGGTCATTCCGGTGACGGTGTAGGTGGCGGTGCTCATGTCCCTGACTCCTCGGTGCTCGGTCCTGGCTGGTACCCCTGGGGGGTATCTCGTGGCCCTCATGCTGCCACAGCGTCTCGTGGGCTGCAACCCCTACCCCCTAGGGGTTATTGCGAGACTCGGGTCACATTGCGAAGAACGGGATGGTTCGCTCCCCGTCCCGCAGGCCCGGCGCGGGCGCCCATGACCGAACTTTGGACGGTCCGTGGCGGAGGGTTATCCACATGCCCTCTCCCGGCGCGGCGGCGCGGAGGCCCGACGGGTTGGGGGTATTTGCCAAGGTATATCCGGCGCGGAGGTCCCGTGGCCGTGCCGTGCCCCCGTCGTGCACAGGGTTTTCCACAGGTTTCCACAGCGCTGTGGAAAGGTGCCGGGCTCGGATAATCTGAAGCATGCCCGAGCTTCCCGAGGTCGAGTCGCTCGCCGCGTTCCTCCGGGAGCACGCGGTGGGCCGTGTCGTCGCCCGCGTCGATGTTCTCGCCATCTCCGCGCTCAAGACCTACGACCCGCCGGTCACGTCCCTCGGCGGCCTCACGGTCACCGGCGTCGCGCGGTACGGCAAGTTCCTCGACATCGACGTCGACGGCCTGCACCTGGTCGTCCACCTGGCCCGCGCCGGGTGGCTGCGCTGGCGCGACGAGGTGCCGGTCAGGCCCGTCCGCCCGGGTGGCAAGAACCCGCTGGCCCTGCGCGTCCACCTGGACGACGGGTCCGGCTTCGACCTCACCGAGGTCGGCACCAAGAAGGGCCTGGCCGTCTACGTCGTGCGCGATCCGTCCGACGTCGAGGGCGTCGCCGCGCTCGGCCCCGACCCGCTGTCCCCGTCCTTCACCGCGGAGACGCTCGCCGGCATCGTCCGCGGCAAGCGCACCCAGATCAAGGGCCTGCTGCGCGACCAGAAGATCGTCGCGGGCATCGGCAACGCCTACTCCGACGAGGTGCTGCACGCGGCGAAGATGTCCCCGTTCAAGATCGCGAGCAGCCTGACCGACGAGGAGGTCCAGACCCTCTACGACGCCATGGTCACCACGCTCCGCGACGCGATGGCCCGCTCCGAGGGCCTCGCCGCGCAGGACCTCAAGGCCGAGAAGAAGACCGGCCTCCGCGTGCACGGCCGCACCGGCGAGAAATGCCCCGTCTGCGGCGACACCATTCGCGAGGTCTCCTTCGCCGACTCCTCGCTCCAGTACTGCCCCACCTGCCAGACCAACGGCAAACCCCTCGCCGACCGCCGCCTCTCCCGCCTGCTCAAGTAGGTCCGAGGCCCGCTTTGTGTGGCGGACTCATCATTGGAGGAGTCCGCCACACCAAGCGGGCGGCTGTGGGGGCTGGTGTCATGGCGCCCAGTGCGTGCTGGGCGGCATACGGGCGCGGCGGTGGGGAGGCGCGCCCCCGGGCTAGGCGGGCAGGGGTTCGGTCGGGTGCGCTGGGCAGGGCGGCCTGGCCGGTCGGGTCACCGGCGCGGGCGGACGGTCTGGTCAGGCGGGCCCGCGGCTGGACGGGGCCCGTCCGTTAGCGGGCGGCCAGGCGAATCCGGCCGTCCGTCATATGTGCGACGGGGGAGCGGAGGGTCTGGTCAGCGGGCGGGCGGGACGTTGCCGAAGAGCGGCGCGATCTTGTTCCAGCGGGCGAGCTGGCAGCCGTCCACCCGGGTGAACCTGGTGTCGATGGCCTGGCCGTGCCAGGTGCCCTTGACCGTGGCGACCTCCGGGCCGCCGTAGATCTTGGTGCACATCATGTCCGCCGGGACGGGCTTGAAGGCGTCCGGGGCCTTGGCCAGGGCCGCGCAGGCCTGGGCCGCCTTCGGGTGGTCGCCGCCGGCCGGGTCGCAGGTCAGCGTCCAGCTCTTCGCCGGCGACTGGGCCGACGCCTGGACGCTGACGGTGAGGTGGTTCGCGGGGGGCGTGCTGGGCACGACCGAGTCCTTCGGCGGGGTTCCCGACGACCCCGACTTGGCGTGCTCGGAGCCGCAGGCGGCGGCCGAGAACGCCAGGGCCAGGGCGGCCGGCGTGGAAAGGAGCATCCGATACCGCATAGAGGATTCGACGTGGCGGCGGCCCGGACGGTTCCATCCCGTCCGCGCGGCGTTGTGTGAGACTGCTGCGGTGGGCGGTTTGCGGAAGGCCTGGAGCATGATGGGATTCGTGTCCGATCTGTAGGGCTTCAAGCGACCTCGCCGGAAGGCGGGGCTTTTCTGGGAGGTTCGGATGTACTTCGGGGACGACGTCCCTGCCGTTGACGCCGCCGACGTGCCGGAGGGCGCGTACCTGCTGGACGTCCGCGAGCAGTACGAGTGGGACGCCGGGCACGCGCCGGACGCGGTGCACATCCCGATGGGCGAGCTGAGCGACCGCGCCGCCGAGGTCCCCCGCGACCGGGAGATCCTCGTCATCTGCCGGTCCGGGATGAGGTCCGCGCAGGTCACGGTAGCGCTCAACCAGGCGGGCTGGACCGCGAAGAACGTGGACGGCGGGATGAAGCGCTGGGCGGAGGCGGGTCGTCCCATGGACGGCCACACCGACACGCCGCCGCACGTCGCCTGACGCGGGCACTTCTGGGGCGTTCCGCACCCTGGAACGTTCGATGTACGATTTGCCGGTCTTAATGGAACACCGCGGGAGCTCGGGCGCACCGGGCTGAGAGGGCGGCAACCTCCGCGCCGCCGACCGCATGAACCTGTCCGGGTAATGCCGGCGTAGGGAGCGTGCAGTGTCCGCTGTGCAGCAGGAGTCCGTCGGCGCCCCGCGCGACGAGGCCCCGTACACCCTCGACCAGCCCGCGCCGAAGGTCCTCGGCTTCTGGGACCAGTCGGCCTTCTGGGCCAACCTCGGCGTCAGCCTCCTCGCGTTCTCCGGCGCGTACACCGTCCTCGCCCCCACCGCGGACGGCAAGCCGACCATCTCGATCACCGCCGGCATCACCGCGATGATCGTCGGAACGCTGATCGGCGGCCTGATGCTGGGCCTGGCCGCCGTCCCCGGCGCGCGCACCGGCCAGCCCGCGATGGTCCTGCTCCGCGGCCTGTTCGGGGCGCGCCCGTCCTACCTGCCGACCGTGCTGAACGTCGCGCAGCTGATCGGCTGGGGCACCTTCGAGCTGATCACCATCGCGGGCGCGGCCCGCGCGCTGTACGACGGCGTCCCGCGCTGGGCCTACGTCGTCGCCGCCGGCGTGATCACGACCGTCCTGACGATCTGGCCGCTCGGCTCCGTCCGGATGCTGCGCCGCTACGTGACGATCGCGGTCTGCCTCGCGCTCGTCTACTTCTACGTCCAGCTCCTGCGCGAGCCCCTGCCCGACCTGAACAAGGGGTCCTGGGACGGCTTCTGGCTCGGCGCGGACGCCGCGCTCGCCGTGTCGATCTCCTGGGTCCCGGTCGCCGCCGACTACACCCGGCATTCCCGGACGCAGCGCGCCGCCTTCGGGGCCGCCGCCGTCGGCTACTCGATCACGCAGATCATCGCCTACGTCCTCGGCCTGTTCGCGCTGGCCCTCGTCGCGGGCGACTCGTCCCGGATCTACGACCCGTTCCTGCACGTCACCCTGGGCGCGCTGATCTTCGCGATCTTCGTCCTGCGGGAGGCCGACCAGTCGTTCGCGAACGTCTACTCCACGGCCGTGTCGATCCAGAACCTCGTCCCGCGCGTCGACCGCCGCATCCTGTCGGTCTCCCTGGGCGTCCTCATCACCGTCCTGGCCCTGGCGCTGGACATCAACGACTACGCGAGCTTCCTGTCACTGATCGGCTCCGTTTTCGTCCCCATGCTGGGCGTCCTCGCCGCCGACTTCTTCCTCGGCAGCGGCCGCCGCGGCTGGAACACCACCCGCACCGCCCCCGCCCGCTGGAACATGATCGTCGCCTGGCTGCTCGGCATCGCCGTCTACCAGCTCATCAACCCCGGCACGGTCGCCCACTGGACCGACCTCTGGCAGCACCTCCAGAAGACCCTCCACTTCACCCCCGCCACCTGGATGAGCGCCTCCCTCTTCTCCTTCCTGGCCGCCGCGGCCGCCACCCTCCTCCTCAACCCCCTCACCCGCCGCCGCCCCACCCCCACCGACAGCAACTAGCACCTACCGGCCCCAGCCGCCCCCGCCCCGCCTCTTCGAGGCACCCCACTCCCGGCTCCCGAGCCGCTGTCAGAGCACGCAACTACTCCACGCCAACCAGCGCCGGCGCATTTCAGTGCGAGCGCGTATCAGCGCAGGCGCGTACTAGCGCGGGCACGTCTCAGCGCGGCCACGTCTCAGCGCGAGCGCGTCTCAGCGCGGGCGCGTCTCAGCGCGGGCGCGTCTCAGCGCGGGCGCGTCTCAGCGCAGGCACGTACCAGCGCAGGCACGTACCAGCGCAGGCACGTACCAGCGAGGGCACGTACAGCGAGGGCACGTACCAGTGCGGGCGCGTACTGGCCCGGGCGCGCGCATGTGCCGCTTGACCTGGGGATTTGGAGAGTTATCCACAGGTTGGAGGATGGCTTTGATTGGCGAGCGGGGTGGCGGAGACTTGGGGTGTGCGCGGGGCTTGGGAGTGGTTCGTGAGAGGTGGGGCGAAGAGTTTTCGGTGGGACGGGGTGGTGCGGTGAGACCTTTCAGGGGCGGTTGCCCGGCAGGAGGAGGTGATGCGATGGCAGCATGAGGGCGTGCGACTCCACGTTCACGATCCGATCGCGCGCGCCGTCATCGAGAGCGCCGCCGATGCGATCGTCGCCGTGGACCACCGGCACCGGGTGACGGTGTGGAATCCGGCGGCCGAGCGGATGTTCGGCTGGACGGCGGCCGAGATGATGGGACGGGTGCCGCCGATCGTGCCGGACGAGCTGACCGCCGAGCACAACGCGGTGCAGGAGCGGCTGCTCACGCGCCGGGCCGGCGAGGGCGACGGCGGCCGGATCTCGATCGCCACGCGGCGGTTCTGCCGGAACGGCAGGCTGATCGACGTCCGGATCGACACGAGCCTGCTCCGGGACGCGGCGGGCGCGCCCCTGGGCTGGGTCGGGGTCTACCACCCGGTCGAGGAGGACGAGGTCGCGCAGCACCACATGGCCGAGCGGGCCCGGCTCGTCCGGCGCCTGAACGACATCGTCGCCGACCTGAACGCTGAGCTCGACCTCGCCGTGGTGCTCGACCGGATCACCGCGGCGCTGATCGAGCTGACCGGGGCGGACGCCGCCGGGTTCGTCCGGATCGAGGGCGAGCGGCTGCGGCTGGTCAGCCTGACCGGGCTGCCCGAACGGATGCGCGGCGCGACCGCCGACCTGCGTTCCAGCCTGGTCGGGGAGCTGCTGCGGACGGGCAAGACGGTCAAGCTGGCCGGGGGCGAGCGGCGGCTCGGCGACCTGATCTGGTCCGAGCTGCCCGGTCTGCACACGATCACGCTGGGCCTGTCGTTCCTGCAGAACCGGCCGTACGGGGCGCTGTACGCGCTGTTCTCGGGACGGCGTCCCGGACATACCGAGCTGGAGCTGCTGGAGCTCCTCGCCGGGCACGCCGGGGTCGCGGTCGGCAACGCCGTCGCGTTCGCCGAGGCCGTCCGGCAGCGCGCGCACGAGCGCGCCGTGATCGACGCCAGCGCGGACGGCATCGCCGTGCTCGACCGGGACGGCCTGGTCTGCCAGTGGAATCCGGCCGCGACGCGGCTCACCGGCGTCCCGACCGAGCTGGTCCTCGGCGGCCCGCTGCCGTTCGACGCGCCCGCGCCGGGCAGCATCCGCACGCTGCGCCTGCCGTCCGGGGTGTGGCTGGAGGTACTCGCCGCTGAGGTCGCCGAGACCGGCGAGCTGGTCGTCGACTTCCGCGACGTGTCCGAGGCGAAGGCGCTGGAGGAGGCGAAGGACCTGTTCCTCGCCACCACCAGCCACGAGCTGCGCACCCCGATCACGGTCGTGCGCGGCTTCGCCAGCACGCTCGTCAACCGGTGGGACGAGCTCCCCGACGCCGACCGCCGCGCCGCCGTCGCCACCATCGCCGACCGCGCCGAATCCCTGGCCAAGCTGGTCGAGCACCTGCTCCTCGGCTCCCGCGCGGGCGCGGACGAGCTGGCCGTCACCATCGACGCGTTCGACCTGTCCCACGTGATCTCGGGCGTCGTCGCCGGCTTCCGCTCCCTGTCCCCGCTGCACCGCGTGGAGCTGGAGATCGACCCGAACCTGCCGTCCTGCCAGGGGGACGCCATGGCCACCGACATCGTCATGGGCCAGCTCCTGGAGAACGCCTTCAAGTACTCCCCGGACGGCGGTGTCGTCCGCGTCCGCTGCTATGCCGAAGGTTCCGACCTCGTCGTGACCATCACGGACGAGGGCATCGGCATCGCCCCCGGCGACCACGAGCGCATCTTCGAGCGCTTCGTCCAGGGTGAGGCCGGCGACCGCCGCCGCTTCGGAGGCATCGGCCTCGGCCTCTACATCGTCAAACGCCTCACCGAAGCCCAGTCCGGCACCATCACCGCCCTCCCCGCCGCCCAGGGCCCCGGCACCTGCATGCGCCTGACCCTCCACCAGGCCCCCGACCAGCCCCACCCCTCCCCCCACCGCCAAGATTGACCCAGTCGATCGAGACTGCCCCCCGTCCGGCCGCCCGAGACTGCGCCACGCCACGCCCAGCCGACCGAGCCCGTCCCGCCTCCCGTCGGCCGAGCGTGATCCACGTCCACCCTGCCAAGCCCACCCCGCGCCCGGCCGTCCGAGCCCACCCCGCGTCCGGCCGTCCGAGCCCGCCCCACGTCCGGTCGGCTGAGGCCGCCCCGCGCCCGGTCGTCCGAGCCCGCCCCACGTCCGGTCGGCTGAGGCCGCCCCGCGCCCGGTCGTCCGAGCCCACCCCGCGTCCGGGTGGCCGCGACCGTCGCGCGCCCGGTCGGCTGAGGCCGCCCCGCGCCCGGCCGTCCGAGCCCGCCCCGCGTCCGGCTGGCCGCGACCATCCCGCGTCCGGGTGGCCGATACCGTCGCGCGTCCGGCCGTCCGAGCCCGCCCGGCGTCCGGGTGGCCGATACCGTCGCGCGTCCGGCCGTCCGAGCCCGCCCCGCGCCCGGGTGGCCGAGGCCATCCCGCCTCCGGTCGGCCGATACCGTCGCGCGTCTGGCCGGCCGAGACTGACCCGCGTCCGGCCGCCCGAGACCGTCGCGCCTCCGGTCGGCCGAGACCATCTCACCTCCGGCCGTCCGAGACTGCGCCACGCCACGCCCAGCCGACCGAGCCCGTCCCACCTCCGGTCGGCCGAGGCCGACTCGCGTCCACCCTGCCGAGCCCGCCCCGCGCCCGGCCGTCCGAGCCCGCCCCGCGCCCGGGCGGCTGAGGCCGACTCGCGCCCGGTCGTCCGAGCCCGACCCGCGTCCGCCCGCCCGAGGCCATTCCGCCTCCGGTCGGCCGATACCGTCGCGCGCCCGGCCGTCCGATACCGTCGCGCGCCCGGCCGTCCGAGACCGTCGCGCGCCCGGTCGGCTGACACCGACCCGCGTCCGGCCGTCCTACGCCGTCGCGCGTTCGGTTGGCTGAGGCCGGGCCGGGTTCGGCCCGCCGAGGCTGGCGGACGGGCGGCTGAGACTGACGGCCGGCGGGACTGACCTCGTTCAGTCGGCTTCCACGGTTTCGGCGAGGCTCGCCATTTGACTCCGAAGGCGCCAGCGCTCACCTCGTGGGCGCGAACGTCCATCCCAGGGGTGCAAACGTTCGCTCCGGAGGTGCGGACGTTGGGGGAAGCGTTCAGGGCGATGTGCTCTTGCGGTGATCGGTTGGGGAGGGAGCGCCGGGTCGGGTGGTGGGTGAGGGCAGCACGTGCCTGGATGCCCGGGTTGTCCCCGAGTGGTGGTGTCCGGTTTGGGGGCTGGTGGGGGGCGGCGCACTTGGGGTCGGGGTTGGGGGGTGTGTCGGGGTTGGGGTGGTGTGGGGCGCGGCGGGGAATCGGGGGTGGGTGGCACGGGGCGGGGGGTTGGGGCGTCGGAGTGGTGGTGGGACTTGGGAGTCGTGGTGTCGGGTTGGTGGTGATCTTGGGGTTTGTGACCGGATCGGGACATGGACTTGACTGGAGGGCGAGGGGGTGGGGGCGGAAAAGTGTGTGTTGGCGTGGTGTGACGGACGAAACGTGCGCGTGAGGAGTAAAGCCGCCGGGGGCTGGATAGATCCATGATGGCGATTCATGAGCGGGGGGTGAGGATGCGTGAAGCCGGTGAGGGGTTGCACGCGGGTTTTCGGCCCCGGTTTCGGGGAGCGTCATATTGGGCATTTCGGTCGTAACGGAATGACGGGGGTCATCCGAGCACGGGGAACCCGGGGGAGGTGAGGGCGTCGAGCGTGGTACTGCTGCCACACGCGCCGTCCAGCGTCGCGGTCGCGCGCAGGCGCCTTGGCTCGGAGTTGACGGCTTCGGGGGTCGACTCATCGGTCATCGACGACGCGAGCGTCATCGTCAGCGAGCTGATCAGCAACGCGCTGCGGCACGCGCGCCCGCTGCCCTCGGGGCAGGTCCGGGTCACCTGGACGCGCCGCGGCGACCTCATCGAGATCTCGGTGAGCGACGGCGGCGCCACCACCGAGCCCCGGCGCGGGCCGGGCACGCTGTCCTCCCTGGGGGGACGCGGCCTCGGGATCGTCGAGACGCTCGCCGAGGGCTGGGGCGTCCGCCGCGAGGACGGGGCGACCACGGTGTGGGCCCGCCTCTACGCGCCGCGTTTCAGCATCGAGCCGCGGATGGCGGCGGGCGCGCTGCCCGATCTCAAGGAGATCGCCGACCTGCCCGACCCCTTCGCCGCGCCCGACGCGGACGGCCCCGGCGGCGTCCGCCACGAGACGTCGACAAGTCGGGCATACCCCGGCTAGTCGGACGGGCACCGCACCTTGTAGGGTCCTCTTCAAGCTCGGGCGCTGTCGTGCCCCCGTCGACACCGCCCGAGCTGTCCACGTCCGGCCCCCGGGTTCTCCCGGGGGCCGTTCTGCTGCCCGCCCGTGCCGCGTTCTGCCTGGTCAACGCCTCAAGGGTGGGTGGCGGAAAGCGGGGTCAGGCCATCGGCGGCGGGACCCGGAGGATGGGGCAGGACATGCAGCGCGGCCCGCCGCGGCCGGTGCCCAGCTCGCTTCCTGTGATGCGGATCACCTCGATGCCCGCCGCCTCAAGCTGGGCGTTGGTCTCGACGTTGCGCTCGTAGGCGACGCAGACGCGCGGGGCCAGGGCGAGCGTGTTGTTGCCGTCGTCCCACTGCTCGCGCTCGGCGGTCACCGGGTCGAGGCCGGTGTCGATCACCTTGAGCCGGTCCAGGCCCATGGCCTCGGCGGCGGCGTCCAGGAAGAGGCGCGGGCCGGAGACGCGCAGGTCGCCGTTCGAGGCGGTGACCGTGAACGCCTCCAGCGAGTAGGCGACCGGCGGGAACATGACCACGGTGTCGACGTCCACCATCGTGCAGACGGTGTCCAGGTGCATCGTGGCACGTTCCTGGGCGATCGGGACGGCCAGGACGGTGTGCGCCAGACCGGCGTCGAAGACCTGGCGGGCCAGCCGCTCGACACCCGCCGGGGTCGTCCGCTCGCCGGTGCCCACGGCGACGACACCGGGGCTGAGCAGCATGATGTCGCCGCCCTCGACGTGCTCCACGGACGGGTCGTACACCGGCTCGACGCCCGCGAAGCGCGGGTGGTGCCGGTAGATCAGGCTGGTGAGCGCGGACTCGTTGCGGCGGGCGGGCATCGCGAAGCTCGTCAGCGCCACCCGGTCGCCGATCCACGCGCTGGAGTCGCGGGTGAACAGCAGGCCCGGGAGCGGGTCGATGATGAAGTCCAGCTCGTCCATGAGCCGGTAGACCAGGCCGTGCGCGGACTTCAGCTCCTCGTGCGCGAGGCCCGCCACGAGGGTATGGGCCAGGTCCTCCGGGTGGAGGTCGCGCAGGTGGCTCTCGACGACGCGGCGGAGCTGGTCGCCCCAGCGCTTGTCGTCGATCACCCGCGCGATCGCCTCGTCCCGCGCCTCCTCGAACTCCAGGGCGTCCTGGAGCAGCTCGGAGAGGTACAGCACCTCGACGCCGCGGTCCCGCAGGGCCTGGGCGAACGCGTCGTGCTCGTCCTGCGCCCGGCCCACCCACGGGATCGCGTCGAACAGCAGCTTGGCGCTGTTGCGCGGCGTCAGCCTCTTGAGCTCGGCCCCCGGACGGTGCAGCAGGACGGTCTGCAGCCGTCCGACCTCGCTGGTGACCCGGTGCCTGTTCGTCGTCTGCGTCACCTTTCGCAGTCTATGCGTGCTTGATCGAACGTCCCGGCCGCGGTCCTCCCAGAGCCCCGAACCCCGCCCGGAACGGGCTTTCGCGGCGCCCCGGAGGGACCGGAAAAAGCAATCGATATCCGGCGGGCGGGTGCGTACGCTCGGGGGCATGATCCTGGCGGCCGACACCTCGAAGCTCGCGGACCTCGGTCCGCTGAGCTCGGTGTCGGCCGTCCTCCCCCTCGACGGCGGCGTCCGAGGCTGACCCCTCTCCGTGCCACCCCGGAGAACCAGCGGAGAGGGGTGGTCACCACGAACGCGCACGCGCCGAGGCGCGCGTGGCGCGCGGTTCTCACCACGACGAGTGAGAACGGAAGAAGATCATGGCCAAGGAGCTCTACGAGCGCGCCAAGCCGCACCTCAACATCGGCACGATGGGGCACGTCGACCACGGGAAGACGACCCTCACCGCGGCGATCACCAAGGTGCTCGCGCAGCGCGGGCTGGCGTCCGCCGTCCCCTTCGAGGGCATCGACCGAGCCCCCGAGGAGCGGGACCGCGGGATCACCATCAACATCGCGCACGTCCAGTACGAGACCGCGACCAGGCACTACGCCCACGTCGACATGCCCGGCCACGCCGACTACGTGAGGAACATGATCACCGGCGCGGCGCAGATCGACGGGGCCGTGCTGGTGGTGTCGGCGCTGGACGGGGCGATGCCGCAGACGCGCGAGCACATCGTGCTGGCGCGGCAGGTGGGCGTGCGGTACATCGTGGTCGCGCTGAACAAGGCGGACGCGGTGGAGGACGCCGAGCTGCTCGACCTGGTGGAGCTGGAGATCCGCGACCTGCTGTCGGAGTACGGGTTCCCCGGCGACGAGGTTCCGGTCGTCCGGGTGTCGGGGTTGCGGGCGCTGGACGGCGACCCGTACTGGACGGCCAGAATCGGCGACCTGCTCGACGCGGTCGACGCGTACGTGCCGGTGCCCGAGCGGGTGCTCGACCGGCCGTTCCTGCTGCCGGTGGAGAACGTGCTGACGATCACCGGGCGCGGCACGGTCGTCACCGGCGTGGTCGCGCAGGGCGCGCTGCGGCTCGGGGACGCGGTGGAGGTCGTCGGCTTCGGCGACACCTTCGGGACGGTCGCGACCGGCCTGGAGACCTTCGGCCGCACGATGGACCGGGCCGAGGCCGGGGACAACGCGGCGGTGCTGCTGCGCGGCGTCCGCCGGGACCAGATCCGGCGCGGGCAGGTCGTCGCCGCGCCCGGCTCGATCCGGCCGCACGGCCGGTTCCGGGCGCAGGTGCGGGTGCTGACGGCCGCCGAGGGCGGACGGAGCGGACCGTTCTTCCACGGCTACCGGCCGCAGTTCCACTTCCGCACCACCGACGTGGTCGGCGGCGTGGACCTCGGCGCCGAGGGCGCGATGGCCCTGCCGGGCGACTCGGTCGAGATGACCGTGGAGCTGGGCCGTCCGGTCGCGATGGCCGAGGGGCTCGGCTTCGCGATCCGCGAGGGCGGCCGGACGGTCGGCGCGGGCATCGTCACGGGCCTGCTCGACTGAACGCCGCGGGCCCGCCGTCCTTCAGGGACGGCGGGCCTCCGCCGGCGCCTCGTCCAAGGGCGGCAGGGCGCGGTTACGGGGTTCTTGCTGGGACGAATCCCCGGGCGCGGCGCAGTGGCGCGTTGTGTTCAGCGGGTTTTGGCGGGGGTGTTGCCCTTGGTGTTATCGGTGCCGGGGCTGGGCTGCTGGTCCTTCCCGCCACCGCCACCGCCATTGCCGCCGCCGCCTTTCTTGCCGCCGCCCTTTCCGTTGCCGCCGCCGTTTCCATTGCCCTCGCCTCCGCCGTTTCCGGGTGGCGTGGAATGACCGCCCTTGGGTGGCTGGCCGTGCGGGTTGCCCCCGTTTCCGTTGCCATTCCCCTCGCCATCCTTCCCCTTTTCGGACTTTCCAGGGGAGGGTGAAACGGAACCGGGAACGGTGGGCCGGTGGCTTCCGGACGGGTTGGACGGGCTGCTACCGGACGACTCCTCCGTCCCGCCGTGGTGCCGCGAGAGCGTCGGACGCGGCGACGGGTTCGGGTGGCTCGGGGCCTGGCCGGGCAGGTTCCCGGTACTCGCGGCGAGCGCGACGCCGCCGAGCGACGCGGCGGCGAGCGCGATGAGGGCGGCCTTGACCGTGAGCAGCCGCTTCAGGCCGCGTCCGCCGGTACGGCGGTGCCGGTGCGCGGGCAGGACCTGCGTCGGCAGCGGCTCGGGCGCGGTGGCGCGGACGGGCGCGGTGGCGCGGACGGGCGCGGTGGCGCGGACGGGCGCGGTCGCCCCGGCCGGAGCGGCCGCGGCCGAGCGGAACGCCGCGAGAGCCGCGTCCTCGCCGGTCAGCTCGTCCGGACGTCCCGGAGCGGCGGCCGCCGCGAGAAGCCCGGCCAGCGGGTCCGCGGCGTCCCGTCCGGTGGGCGCGGCGCCGGCGGACAGGGCGTCGAGGAGGCGTTCCGCCGCTTCCGGGGTGAGGTCTTCGTCGGGGTGCCGCTCGTTCATCGGCTCTCCTCGGACATGGAGGAGGGGGCGTCCGGTCCGGAACGGAACGCGGCCTCCATGCACATGCTTCTGTTGTACCCGACGATCACCGTCATGCGACGCTTGTAGACGTGCGGTACAGCGTGAATTCGTGGCTGCGCTGGAAATCCTCCGCACGGCCCGGAAATGCCGTGCGAGCGAGGGCGCGGGGCGCTTTCGGAAAGGCCGGGCGCGGCAACGGGACCGCGGGCAGCCTGCCGGAGCGCCGGACGGCCGTCCAGGGGCCGCCCGGCCCGGAGGACGCGCCGCACGCGACCGCGGTGCGGGTCGGTGGGACCGTGTGTCAGGTTCCTCAGCCTGGACACCCCCTTTCGGTGAGCGGGTCGCGGATCCCCGTCCGTGCTGGTCGGGGACGGGTTCAACTATCTCTTTCAGCGCCGCGCGGGGCGGCGCTGTCACGCGGAGCGCCATGGCCGGGACCGTCCGGCAGGGTGGCGGAGCCGTTCTCGCGGGGCCGCGCGAGCTGGTCGGCCAGCTTGCGGAGCCCCCGGTAGGCCGCGGTGCGGACCGCGCCGGGCTTCTTGCCGAGCACCTTCGCGGCGGCGGGCGCCGACAGCCCGAGGACGACCCGGAGCATCACCGCCTCACCCTGGTCCGCCGGGAGCCCGGAGATCATCGCGAGCGCCCGCCCGGTGGCGAGGCCGTCCATCGCCTGGACGGCGGTGTCCCCCTCGGCGGGCATGGTGATCAGCTCGTCCACCGGAAGGTCGGCCACCGGACGCCGGGACCGGGCGCGCAGGTGGTCGAGGGCCCGGTGCCGGGCGACGGTCGCGGCCCAGCCGCGGAACCCGTCGATCCCGCCCTCGAACCCGTGCAGATCCCGGGCGATCTGGAGCCACGCCTCGGACGTCACGTCCTCGGCGTCCTCGTTCACCAGGACCCGGACGTACCGCAGCAGCCGGGGCTGCACATCCCGGTAGAGCAGGCGAAACGCGGCCTCGTCGCCCGCCCTGGCCGCCGCCACGGCGCGGTCGAGCGGGCCGTCGTCGGTCTCCGCCGCTTCGTTCACGCCCGCCATTCTGCAATCAGTTGGGCGGTGGGTGTGACACATGCGAACCGTTCGGCGCTGAACCCCTTGAGACCGCGACGCCCCCGGCGCCGCCCCCGTCACGCCGGACGCGGTCCTTGCGGGGTCACCGGTTCCCCGGCCGGTGACCCCGCCACATCTGAAAACACGACGGAGCCCATGGACAGCGAGACGACCTTCCGCGCCGACCCGGCCGCGCCGCACCACCGCGCGCCCACGGGTCCCCCGGCCGCGCCCGGCGAGGCCTCGCACCGGGGCCGCTCCCCGCGCGCCGCCGGCGACACGCTGGTGCACTCGTCCCCCGCCGGCGCGCCGCTCGGCCGCGAGAACGCGCCGCTCGGCGAGTTCGCCTCCACCGCCACGTCCGTACTCGCGGACGGCTCGGGCGCGACGTCGGTGATCCCGGACGGCTCGGGCGCCGGGTCCTTCGGGCGGACCGAGATCCTCACCTCGGACGCACCCGGAAACGCCTCGCCCGCCCTGGACGCGCCCGCCATGCCGGAAATCGCGGAACCCGCGCCGGTGTTCGTCGACCTCTCCGGGCGGCGCCGCCGTCTCGGCCGCCGCATCGGGATGGTGTGCGGCGGGTTCCTCATCGCGTTCCTCGTGGCCATGGTCATCGGCGTGGCGACCGGCGCCAGCGTCCCCGGGACGCCTTGGACGGTCGTCCCGGGCGCGCAGCACCACCACAAGAAGACCAAGGCCCCCAGCCCCCTTCCCAAGCAGGCCCCGCATGGCCAGAACCGGCCGGACGGCCGGACCCCGGGCTCGGTGCCGTCCGGATCGTCCCCCGCAGGACGGTCCGGCGGCGGTGGCCGCGGGGGCGGCGGCCACGGCACCTCGCCGTCCACCACCCCGAAGCCCTCGGCTTCCGCGCCGACCTCGTCCGCGTCGCCCAGCCCGACGGCGACCCGGACCCGCCCCGGCAATGGCAAGCCGACGCCCCCCGGACAGACCCGCCGCCCGAAGGCGACGGGCTGACCGTGGAGCCTCCCGAACCCCCGCCGTCGCCCGCCGACGCGCAAGGTCGCACCGACGACAGGGCAGGTCGTCGGCGCACCTCCGCCAGCGCGCGCGGGCGACGGCGGGCCTATCCCGCCGACAACCCCCACCCCACTGGACGGCCCGACAACGCCTCTCTCGATGCCCGGAAGAAGCGCGGGCGCGGGGGGTCGGCTGCGGACAAGGCGCGGGAGCCGCGCGGCCACTGGGTGCTGATGGCGCTGGGCAGCCTCGCGCTGATCACGCTGCTGCTGCTGGACGGGTTCGCGAACGGCGCGGTCGGCGAGTCGCCCAAGCACGAACCGAAGCACGAGCCCGCGCCCGCGCCGTCCCAAGTGATGGACGGCGGGCCGGTGCTGAACCTGGCCGGCGGCACCCCGCACAGCCTGCGGACGCCACCGAAGACGATCGCGCTGACCTTCGACGACGGACCGGACCCCAAGTGGACGCCGCGCCTGCTGGACGTCCTGAAGCGGCACGACGCGCACGCGACGTTCTTCTCGATCGGGGCGCACATCGCGCAGCACCCGGAGATCGCCAAGCGGATGATCGCCGAGGGCAACGAGATCGGTTCGCACACCTACACGCACGTGGACATGGCGTCCGCGCCCGCGTGGCGCAACCGGCTCGAACTGGACCTGACGCAGCGCGCGCTCGCCGGCGCGGCCGGGGTGCACACGCGGCTGATCCGCATGCCCTACTCGTCCGTCCCGGACGGGCTGACCGCGCCGGAGTGGCGCGCCGCCCAGCAGGCCGGGCGCGAGGGCTACCTGGTCGTCCTCACTGACCGGGACACCGAGGACTGGCAGAAGCCGGGCGTCGACAAGATCGTCCAGGCCGCGACGGCGTCGGAGAAGGACGGCCACGGCGCGATCGTGATGCTGCACGACGCGGGCGGCGACCGCACCGAGACGGTCGCGGCCGTCGAGCAGGTGATCGTCAGGCTCCAGGCGCGCGGGTACCGGTTCACCACGGTCTCCGCGGCGATGGGCCTGCCGAAAGCGGACGTGCCCGCGACCGGGACCGAGAAGGCGATCGGCTGGACGCTGGTCTCCGCGCAGCGCTCGGCCGCCGCGCTCACCGGCTGGATGCAGCTGCTGTTCGTGATCGCCGGAGTGGCGGCCGCGGTGCGGCTGGCCGTCCTGCTGGTGTTCGCGCACGTGCACCGGCAGCGGGCGCGCCGGTTCCGCCCGCCGCGGTCCCTCCAGCCGGCGTCCGGACCGCCGGATCCCGCCGCCGCGCTGTCGGCGCTCGGCGCGCCGTCCGGGGCGGACGCCCCGCCGTCGGTGTCGGTGATCGTCCCCGCCTACAACGAGGAGGCCGGGATCGCGGCGACCGTCCGGTCCCTGCTGAACACCGACTACCCGGGCCCGCTCGAAGTGATCGTCGTGGACGACGGGTCCACCGACGCGACCGCGGAGATCGTCGCGCGGCTCGCGCTGCCCGGCGTCCGGCTGATGCGCAAGCCCAACGGCGGCAAGCCGGGCGCGCTCAACGTCGGGATCGCGGCCTCGGTCGGCGAGATCCTGGTGCTGGTGGACGGCGACACCGTGTTCCAGCGGGACACGATCCGGCACATCGTCGCGCCGCTCGCCGCCGATCCCGAGGTCGGCGCGGTCAGCGGCAACACCAAGGTGGCCAACCGGGGCGGGCTGCTCGGCCGGTGGCAGCACCTGGAGTACGTGATCGGGTTCAACCTCGACCGCCGGATGTTCGACGTCGCGCGCTGCATGCCGACCATCCCCGGCGCGATCGGCGCGTTCCGCCGACGGACGCTGGTGTCGGTCGGCGGCGTCCCCACCGACACGCTCGCCGAGGACACCGACCTCACGATGGCGATCTGCCGCGCCGGCTGGCGCGTAGTGTACGCCGAGCACGCGCTCGCCTGGACGGAGGTCCCGGACTCGCTGCGGCAGCTCTGGCGGCAGCGCTACCGCTGGTGCTACGGGACGCTCCAGGCGATGTGGAAGCACCGGCGCTCCCTGGTCGAGCGCGGGACGTTCGGCCGCCGCTGCCTGCTCTACCTGACCGCCTTCCAGGTCGTCCTGCCGCTGTTCGCGCCCGCCGTGGACCTGTTCGCGGTGTTCGGCCTGTTCTTCATGGACCCGGTCGCGCCGATCACCATGTGGGCGCTGTTCGCGGGCGCGCAGGTCGCGGCCGGCGGCTACGCGCTCTGGCTGGACGGCGAGAGGCTGCGCCCGCTGTGGACGATGCCGCTCCAGCAGGTCGTCTACCGCCAGCTCCTCTACCTGGTCGTCGTCCAGTCGGTGGTGACGGCGGTGCTCGGGACCCGGCTGCGCTGGCACACCATCCGCCGCACGGGGACCTTCGCGGACGGCGGCCCCGGCCACGACTCCGACCTCGGTCCCGGCTCCCCGGCCGGGATCGCGGCTCCCTGATGCCGGCCCGGAGGAGAGCGGGGCCACCGGCCGGCGGCGCCCGCGAGCGGCCCAGCGCCGCCGCGGACCCAGGGGAGGGCGGGGGGACGCCGTCCGGAGCTGCGGCGTCCCCCCGCCACCGCACCCCCGCGTGACGGCTCGCGCGCGGCCGGAGATTTGCGAGAAGTGCGGTAAAGCGTCGTAAAGGACGTAGGTTGTCGGAGATGGTCGGCCCGTTCCGCTGGCGAGGTCGATCTTGATGTGGTGGGATTCCCCCAAGCCCCCGCTGAACCCCCTGATGGAGTACTGTGCGAGCCCCCCGCGCCCTGATTCCCCTGGTCGCCGTCTGCGGCGCCGGTGTCGTGGTCGCCCTGGCAGGTGCCGGAGCGGCGATCGAGAAGAGCCCGGCCCTAGGGTCGACCGACGCCGGCAAGACGCAGCCCCTCACCGCCGCGGGCCCCCTCGCGGTCAACGTCGTGACCTGGGACGTCTGCGGTGACGCCGAGCCCGGCTGCCCCCTCGGCTCCGACTCCGCCGGCCTCGTCCGCCGGATCGACCGCCAGCTCGGTACCACGACCGTCGCCGGCAAGGCCGTCCAGGCGGATGCGCTGCTGCTGCAGCGGGTCTGCTCCGAGCAGGTCAGGTCGCTGAAGGGCCTCGGCCGGCTGAAGTCGTGGAGCTGGATCTTCACCCCGCAGCCCGCCGCCGACGACCGCTCGCCCCGCGCCTGCGTGAACGGCCAGGGCAAGCTCGGCCTCGCCGTCGCCACCCGCAAGCCGATCACCGACGTCCGGCACGCGAACCTGCCGTCCCAGCCCGGTCACGGCCGCGTCGCCGTCTGCGGAACGGTCCAGGCCTGGTCGGCGCGCGTCTGCACCGCGCAGCTCAGCTCGTCCGACCCCGGCGACGACCCCGACGGCGCCTGGCGCGCCAAGCAGGCCCAGACCCTCCTCGGCCTCGCCGACGCCGACCGCGTGATCATCGGCGGCGACTTCACCGACAAGCCCCGCGCCAAGTCCCTGGACGCCTTCTACAGCGTCTATACCGAGTGCGGCGGCGACCGCACCGGCGCCCCCACCAGCCAGGACGCCTCCGGCAAGGCCACCGACAAGACCGACTACCTCTTCGCCTCCCACTCCGCCACCCTCACCTGCACCGTCCCCCCCACCCCCGTCCGCTCCTCGAACCACCGCCCCATAACCGCCACCATCCACTTCACGTAGAGCCCTCTGCGCGGACGAGTCCGTTCGGGCTCGTGCGCGCGTGTGGGCTGCGGTTGGGTTAGTGGACGGAGCGGGATTGGCCTTCCCAGTAGGGGGCTCGGAGGTCGCGTTTGAGGATTTTGCCGGTGGGGTTGCGGGGGATGGCGTCGCGGAACTCGACCGAGGTGGGGCACTTGAAGTGCGCCAGGCGGGCGCGGCAGAAGTCGACCAGGTCGGACGGGGAGACCTCGCCGGACGCGACGACCAGGGCCTTCGGGGTCTCGCCCCACTTGGGGTCGGGGACGCCGATGACCGCGCAGTCGGTCACCTTCGGGTGGTGCATCAGGACGTTCTCGACCTCGGCGGGGTAGATGTTCTCCCCGCCCGAGATGATCATGTCCTTCACCCGGTCGTGGATGTAGAGGTAGCCGTCCTCGTCCAGGTAGCCCGCGTCGCCGGTGCGGAAGAAGCCGTCCGGGAGGAGCGCGGCGGACGTGGCGTCCGGCAGGTCCCAGTAGCCGAGCATGTTCTGCGGGGTCCGGCAGAGGATCTCGCCGACCTGCCCGGGGGGCAGCTCCTCCAGCGTCGCGGGGTCGGCGATGCGCAGCTCGCAGGCCGGGTAGGGGATGCCCGCGCTGCGCAGCCGCCCGCTGCCCGGTTCGTGGTCGGCGGACGGCAGGTAGGTGATCGCGCCGGTCGTCTCGGTCAGGCCGTACACCTGCATGAACTCGGTGCCGGGCAGCATCTCCATCGCGCCGCGCAGGACGTCCTCGCTGATCGGGGACGCGCCGTACAGCAGCAACCGCAGGCTGCTCATGTCGCATTCGGCGACCTCCGGGACGAGCCGGAAGAACCGCAGCAGCGCCGGGACGAGGAAGATGTGCGTGACCTTGTGCCGCTCTATCGCGCGCGCGATGAGGAGCGGGTCCGGTTCGCGCCCGATGACCCCGGTCAGGCCGTCGTAGACGGTGCAGACCGTGAGGACGGTGCCCGCCACGTGGTACTGCGGCATCGCGACCATCAGGACGGTCGAGTCGTCCAGGCCCCAGAGCTCCTGGGTGAGCGGTAGCGCGGTGATGAAGTTCTCGTGGGTGAGCAGCACGCCCTTGGGGAGACCCGTCGTACCGGACGAGTAGAGCTGCACGAACACGTCCGATGGGCGCGCCTCGTGCGCGGGCGATGCATCCGGCGCGGACGCGAGCCATTCCTCGTAGTCGGGCCCGATCACCAGGGTTTTGGAGGTGTGCTCTAGTCGGCCCTCCAGCGCGTCCAGCATGGAGACGAACTCGGGACCGACGAGGAAGACTCGTGCGCGCGCGTTACCGACGATGAAGGCGACCTCGTCCGGCGCGAGACGGTAGTTCACCGGGACGAGGACGGCCCCGATCCGTGCCGCGCCGAACATCAGCTCGGCGAACTCGACCGAGTTCTTGTCGAGGACCGCGATCCGGTCGCCCGGTCCGACACCGGACGCCGCGAGCGCCGCCGCCGCCCGGTCGGCGCGCTGGTCGAACTCCCGGTAGGTGACCGCGCGCCCGTCCGCCGGATCGCCCGCGTGGAAGGCGACCTTGTCCGGATGTTCGTGCGCTCGTTCGCGGAGTATCCCGGTCAACACCGGCATGGACGCGCTCCTCTCGCCGACGGCCCGCCCGCGCTCGCCCACCGCGCGGTGGTGAGGGCATCATCGGGCCATCGGCGTGGCGGGGACAAGCGGTCCGGCGAAGCGTCCGGTAAGGGAAGAGCGTCCGGTAAGGGGAAGAGGACTCAGCGGCGTCGCGAGCTCTTGGAGACGAGCGTCACCACGAGCGCGATGACCACCGCGAAGAAGCCGATGATGAAGAAGAACTTCAGCATCGACAGGACCCAGCCGACCACGGAGAAGGCCAGCCACAGCGCGAGAATGACACCAACGATTGTCAGGATTGTCCGACCCATGCCCACAATCTAGGCCGGGACGCGTGCGCCGTCATCACTCTGGAGGACGACCCGGACCCCTACCGGTCCCCGAGCCCGACCCTGAGACTTCAGGGTGATCCTCCCTGAGCACGCACGAGGCGGGCCCGCACGCACGGTGCGGGCCCGCCTCGTCCTTGCTCTGCCGGCTACTCCTTGGTGCCCTGGTCCATGGACGAGTCGGGGAGCTGGAGCGGCTGGTCGAGCTGCGTCTTCGGCGAGGCCGCCGGGTCGGGCTTCGCGTCCGCGTTCGCGTTGCCTCCGAGGGCGGAGCGGTCCGCGTCCAGCATCGTGTGCTGGGCGGGCGCGTCCTGCGACGAACCAGGCCCGGCCTGCGGCGCGCCCGGAGCCGCCGGAGGCGCGGCAGGCGCCGACTGAGGAGGAGCGGCGGGAGGCGCGGGCTGCGCGTACGGGCCGGACGGGGACTGCTGCTGAGGCGGGTAACCGGGAGCCGCGCCGAACGGCTGACCGCCAGGCTGCCCGCCGTACTGCGCCCCAGGCTGACCGCCGGGCTGTCCTCCAGGCTGGCCCGCGCCGAGAACGCCAGGCTGACCGGGAGCGCCGGGCTGGCCAGGGGCGGGGGGATAGGGCTGCTGGCCGCCGTAGACAGGCGGGCCGCTGGGAGGCGGCGGCTGCGGCGCGCCCCACTGAGGGCCGCCAGGGCCAGGGACAGGGCCACCGGCGGGCGCGGGCCCGGCGGTCTTGGCGCGCGACATCCCCAGCAGGGTGCCGCCCCCGGCCACCAGCAGCGCCAGCACCGGAGTGATCAGCTCCTTGGCGTCCATGTGCTCGAACGCGCCGGAGATGATGTCGGAGACGTGGTCGCCCGCGTAGTAGACGAGGCTGCCCAGCAGCCATCCCACGCGCAGCGCGATGAACGCGGCGACGGCCGAGACGACCGGGATCGCCGGGTTCGGGGAGCGGACGGCCAGCAGCGGCAGCGCGACGATCAGCGCCACCACCACGAGCTGGAGGTAGAGGAAGTTCTCCGACAGCAGGAAGCCGGGATGGCCGTCCCCGCCGATGACCTGCCGCAGCGAGCGGCTGGCCAGGTAGCCGGTGATCGTGGTGAAGACGGTCGCCACCGCGCCGCCCACCATGATCAGCAGGATCGCGGGCAGCACCCGGGACGACCCGGCGGGACGGCCCGGACGCGGCGGCTGCGGCGGGAACGGGGACGCTGGGGGTACGGCGGAGGGCGGCTGGTGCATTTGACCATTAAATCCACCATCGCTCCCTGGTGCAGCCCGTCCGCCCCGATTTCGTGCCCGAAAGCGGTCCGCGATCGCCCGGTTCCGCCGCATTTTCCGGCGTTCTCTGACGCGAAGTTCTTACGGAGTGATGACGTGGCGGTGCGGTGTCCCGCCCGGGACATACCGTGGTCGTGTGAGTTCACCGACGCGCCCCTCCCCGTCCGGCGGACGTCCGGCCCCCGCCGCGCCGGAGGTCACCGGACGCGTTCTCGTCGTGGACGACGACCCCACCGTCGCGGAGGTCGTCGCCCGCTACCTGGTCCGCGACGGCCACGACGTCGAGTGCGTGGCCGACGGCGTCCAGGCGTTGAAGCGCGCCCGCGAGAACCCGCCCGACCTGGTCGTCCTCGACCTGATGCTGCCCGGCATGGACGGTCTGGAGGTCTGCCGCAGGCTCCGCGAGACGACCGCCGTCCCGGTCGTGATGCTCACCGCGCTCGGCGCGGAGGCCGACCGCCTCGTGGGCCTGTCGATGGGCGCGGACGACTACGTCACCAAGCCGTTCAGCCCGCGCGAGCTGGCCTTGCGCGTCCGGTCCGTCCTGCGGCGGGCGCGCGGCGCGGTCGTGCCCACCGCGCAGGGCACTCCGCTGCGCGACGGCGACCTCGAACTCGACCCGCACGCCCACACCGCCACCCTCGCCGGGGCGCCGCTCACCCTCACCGCCCGCGAGTTCGACCTGCTCGCCTTCCTGCTGCGCAACCCCGGCCGCGCCTTCACCCGCGAGCAGCTGCTCGAACGCGTCTGGGGCTGGTCGTTCGGCGACTCGGCGACGGTGACCGTCCACGTGCGGCGGCTCCGCGAGAAGCTCGAACCCGACCCGGCCGCGCCCCGCCGCCTGGTCACCGTCTGGGGCATCGGCTACCGCTACGACCCCAGAACCGCCGACGCAGGCACCGGCGGCGACCTCCGATCCGCCGGTCGCGCAGGCGATCCGGTGGTGGGCTCCGGGGCGGACGAGGCGGGACGGCGTTGATGATCCCCCTTGCAGATCTCGTCTGGGTCGCCTGGTACTCGGCGCTCGCGGCGGTGGTGGTCGCCGGGGCCGGGCTGCTGGCGCTGCATCTGCTGCGCGGACGGTCGGTGGCGACGCAGCTGGTCGTGGTCGGGGTGGCGACCGTCCTGGCGACGGTGTCCGGGATCGTGGTGATCTCGCTGATGATGCTGCTCAACGAGCATGACCTGACCGTCGTGATGTGGGTGGTGACGGCGGCCGGGCTGGTCGCGCTGGCGGTGTCGGTGCTGCTCGGCAGGCGGCTCGTCGCGGCGAACCGGGTGCTCGTGGAGGCCGTCCGCGCCGACTCGTTCGAGCCGCCGCCGGTGCGGCTGCCGGCGGAGCTGGCCGAGCTGTCCCGCGAGCTGGAGGCGGCGCGCGCCCGGCTCGCGGCGGCGCACGAGCGGGAGCAGGCGCTGGAGGCGAGCCGCCGCGAGCTGGTCGCCTGGGTCAGCCACGACCTGCGCACCCCGCTCGCCGGGCTGCGCGCGATGGCCGAGGCGCTGGAGGACGAGGTCGTCGACGACCCCGAGACCGTCCACCGCTACCACGGCCGCATGCGCGTCGAGGTGGAGCGGCTGTCGGAGATGGTGGACGACCTGTTCGAGCTGTCCCGCATCCACGCGGGCGCGCTGCGGCTTTCGCGCGAGCGGGTGGGGCTCGCCGACCTGGTGGCCGAGGCCGTCGCGGGCGCGGAACCGCTCGCGAGCGCCAAGGGCGTCCGCCTGCACGGCGAGGTCTACCTCGGTGGACCGATCCAGGTGGACGCCTCGGAGCTGGGCCGCGCGCTGCGCAACCTCGTCGTGAACGCGATCCGGCACACTCCGGGCGACGGCACGATCGAGATCTCCGCCGAGCTGGTCGAGGGCGAGGCGAAGGTCACCGTCGCCGACGCCTGCGGCGGCATCCCCGCCGAAGACCTCCCGCGCGTCTTCGACGTGGCGTTCCGCGGCGAGACCGCGCGCACTCCGGGCGGCGGCGCGGGGCTCGGCCTGGCCATCGCGCGCGGCATCGTCGAGGCGCATTCCGGACGGATCGGCGTCACCAACGCGGGCCCCGGCTGCCGCTTCGAGGTGAGCCTCCCCGCCGGCATGCCCGCGCTCGGGACGGGGGTGTGACCAGCGACTCACGGTGATCTGGATCATCGACTCGGCGGCGCCCTCGCTCCGGTCGACGCGCTGACCAGGGCATTCACGCCCTTCTGTGGACTGCGTCACGCTCCATAAGGCTTCACTTACCAGGAGTAGTGTCCCTTCCCGTCGTTATTGGACGCGACGTTGGATAGTCGTCGCGGGACGGGGAGGTCTCGGCGTGCGCACTCGCGGCTCGGCACTGCTGGCGGTGGCGATGGTCGGAGCGTCCGGACTGGCGGCCGTGGCGCTGGCGGGCCCCGCCGAGGCGCAGGCCAGGCGGGCGCAGCCCTTCGACTTCAACGGGGACGGACGCTGCGACGTCGCCCTCGGCAGCCCGGACGGGACGGTCGGCGGCAAGCGGTCCGCCGGATTCGTCACGATCGTGAGCGGTGCGAAGGGCGGCCCGAACGCGTCCCGGCGCGTCGTCCTCAGCCAGGACGCCAAGGGCGTCCCCGGCGCGGCCCGGCCGGGTGACCGGTTCGGCGCGTCCCTCGCGTCCGCCGACTTCGACCGGGACGGGTACGCCGATCTCGCCGTCGGCGCGCCCGGAGACGACGCCCGCGCCGGCAGCGTCACGATCTTCTGGGGCTCCCGCTCGGGCCTGACCGGACGCGCGACCCTGCGCACCGAGGCGCGCCGCGCCCCCGGCCACCGCTTCGGCGAGTCCCTCGCCACCGGCGACATCGAGGGCGACGGCAACCCGGAGCTCTTCGTGACCGTCCCCGGCACGAGCACGTTCACCTGGCTCTACTTCACCCCGCGAACCCGCACCACCACCGCGACCGCAGCCCCGAGCACGTCCGCACAAGGCGCGAGCGCGGTCGGGAGCACCTCCGCGCAAGGCGCGGCGGACGTGGACCGCTCCTGGGTGGCGTCCGGCGACATCAACGGGGACGGGCGCGGCGATGTCGTCTATGCCTGGTTCGACGGCGATGACCCCACGGTCGAGCACCGGCGCGGCTTCACGGTCTTCAACGGCACCGCGCGCGGCGGCTTCACCCGCGGGACGACCGTCTACACGACCGTCCACGCGCTGGCCGTGGCCGACTTCAACGGCGACCGCCGGGCCGACATCGCCGTGGGCGACATGGACGACCGGCCGTCCGCAGGCGGCCGCGTCAGCGTCTTCACCAGCGGTTTCCTCGGCCTCGACCGGCCGTACTCCATCGCGCGCCCCGGCGGTGGGACGGCCGAGGACGACTTCGGCGCGTCCCTCGCGTCCGGGGACGTGAACGGCGACGGCCGCGCCGACCTCGCCGTGGGCGCACCCAAAACCGACATCGGCCGCACCTTCGACGCGGGCACGGCATACGTCCTGTTCGGCACGCCGTCCGGACTCAGCGCGCGCGGCGCGCGCCACGTCACCCTCGACTCGCCCGGCGTCCCCGGCACCGCCCGCGGCTACGACTACCTCGGCGCGGAGGTCGCGCTCCTCGACGCCAACGGCGACGGACGCGCCGACCTCATCGCCGGAGCCCCCGGCTTCGACCGCGACAACGGCGCCGCCCTCTACATCCCGGCCGCCGCGGCTCGCGCCTCCGGCACGTCCGGCCTGGCGACCAGCGGCGCGATCGGCCTCACCGCCCGCCCCCTGGGCGTCCAGGGCCGCGGCGCCGAACTGGGCACCACGCTAGGCCACTGACCAGCACATCCATCCCCGCCGACCGAGCAGCGTGCGAGCCCCGGAGCCGAGGCGGTGGGCTAGGGCCTGTTCGAAGTGGCCTCGGCCACGCGCGCGAACGCGTGACCAACCCGGCGGAGCGAAGCCGAAGGCGAGCGAAGCCGGGTTGATCGCGAAGCGATGCCGCGTTCGCCCAGGCACGGTCACGGAGCGAGCCGCTAGGCGAGCGCAGTGGGCCGTGACTTTGAGGCACAGGTTAGTCGTCGAGGTGGCGGCGGCGCAGGTGGTCGAGGGCGCGGGCGTCGGCCGGGGTGCCGCGCTCGGTCAGGCGGTCGGCGATGCGGTGCAGGATCTCCGGCTTCTTGTTCCCGGCGTACTTGAACTTGGCGCGGACGTCGGTGACGGTCAGCTCCAGGCCGCGGATGCCGGGGAGCTGGCGCCGGTCGAAGGGGTCGTCCGCCGCCACGGGCTCCCGCACCGAGCCGGACGGCTCGAAGCGGGCGAGCTGCGCGGTCAGGATCGCGGCCTTCTCCTCCGGGTCGTCCACGATGCGGACGTCGCAGGTGAGCTGCACGGTCGCGTAGTAGGACGTCGGGATGGCGCGTTCCGGCGCGACGTCCTCGGGGCGGCCCCACTCGGCGGGCGCGTAGACGTAGTCGTCGATCACCGTGAGGACGGCGCGCGGGTGCTCCTCCAGCGGCTCCCACACGGGGTTCGGGCGGGCCAGATGCAGCCGGACGGTCTTGTCGCCGTCCCACAGGAAGTGCGTCGGGACGACCACCGGCACGTCCCGGTCGCGGCCGCCCGCGATCAGCTGGCCGAAGTCGCGGCCGCCCGCGAGGAAGGCCCGCCACTCGTCGTCGCCGGTCGGCGCGTCCCAAGGATGAACCAGCATCCGCCCATTTTACGGTTCGGCACTTCCGCGACCGTGCGGTGCCGAACGCTGCGAACCCCGTGACCGCGCGGGCTTTACGGTTCGACGGTCTCCTCGATCGCGCGGAAGGTGGGGCAGGGCCAGCGCCACATGCAGGCGCGGCAGCGCTGGATCGGGCTGGTCGGGTCGCTGGTGATGCCGCCCGCGTCCTGCGGGCGGTGCAGGTCGACCAGGCGCAGCGACAGCTCGGTGAACATCATCACCTCGTCGCGCGCGCCCGCCAGGAAGGTCAGGTCCTCGCGGGCCAGCCGGGTGCGGATCGGCACGAAGCCGGAGCGGTTCACCAGCCGGCCGAGGTACTGGGTGGACGACCGCCAGGAGTTGGACTTCTCCGACCGCGTCCGGATCGCCTCGATGCGCTCGCGCAGCCTGAGCTCGCGGGGATCAGCGCCCTGCTCGGACCTCATCGGTGGCACACCCCCTCCGCACGGCCACCGTCCTACGGTCCCCCATGCGGGGCCGCCGCGCAGGGTGAACGGCGCAGATCCACGGTCCGGACACGGCCAAGAGAGGCAAGATCAACGGTTTCCGGGACGACCAGCCGGACATAACACCCCGCTGTCGGCCCGCGACGCGCCGCGACGCGCCGGTGCGGCGCGCCTGACACGCCCACGCGACACGGGGAGATGGCGGACTCGCTGGATAGCGGGCCGTCCGCCGGGTAATGTGCCCGACGTGGAGCTCAATGTCTCGACCGCATCTCAGGGAGGTCACGCCGTCGTCACGGCGACCGGCGAACTGGACCTGTACACCGCGCCCCGGTTGCAGGCCGCGCTCGCGGGCCTGCTGCGCGACCAGGCCGACCGCATCTCCGTCGACCTGAGCGGCGTGGAATTCTGCGACTCGACCGGCATGAACGTCCTGCTCTCCGCGATGAAGCGGCTCAAGGAGCAGGGCGGCGCGCTGGAACTGGCCGCACCACGCCCCGCCGTGAGGCGCATCCTGCAGGTCACCGGGCTCGACACGGTGTTCACCGTGGTGGACGCCGTGCCCGCCCTCGACACTCTCTGACGGTCACCGCGACCTGTCCGACCCGGCCGGGCGGTGCTCACAGCGCCGTCCGGCCCCGCGCTGGCGCGCACCCGGCCGAGGTCCGGCGCGGGGCGGGCGGCGGCCACTACGATCGGGCGCATGCAGGACGTAGCGGTGATCATCCCCGCGAAGGACGAGGCCGACCGGATCGGTGACACGGTCAGGGCCGCGCTCGGGCTGCCCGGCGCGGACCTGGTGGTCGTCGTGGACGACGGGTCGTCCGACGGCACCGGGCGGGTCGCCGAGCAGGCGGGCGCGCGGGTCGTCCGGCACAGCCGCAACCGGGGCAAGGGCGCGGCGATGGAGTCCGGCGCGGAGGCCGTCCGGCTGCTGGACGAGGGCCGCGACCGCCCCCGCCACCTGCTGTTCCTGGACGCCGACCTCGCCGCGACGGCCGCCGAGGCCGCGCCGCTGGTCGAGCCCGTCCGCGCGGGCGAGGCGGACATGACGATCGCGGTGTTCTCGACCACGGTGAAGCTCGGCGGGCACGGTTTCGTCGTCCGGCTGTCGCGGGACGGCATCCGCCGCGCGACCGGGTGGACGGCGACGCAGCCGCTGAACGGCCAGCGCTGCCTGACCCGCGCCGCGTTCGAGGCGGCGCGCCCGCTCGCCGCCGGGTTCGGCGTGGAGACCGCGCTCACCATCGACCTGCTGCGCAAGGGCTTCCGGGTGACCGAGGTGGAGGTGCCGCTCGCGCACCGCGCCACCGGCACCGACTGGCACGCGCAGGTGCACCGCGCCCGGCAGTTCCGCGACGTGGCCCGGGCGCTCGCCGTGCGGGAGCCCGCCGTCGCGTCCCGGCTGGACCGGCTGCGCGCCTTCCGCCGCCCGTGACCCCGGCCGACCAGCACTCCCCGCCCCGCCGCATCGCCCCGCCCGCGCCCAGCGAGGACGCCGGACGCGCCGCCGGGGCCTGGGGGCTGGTCGGGATCGGGACCTCGCTGGCGTGCTTCCTGCTCGTCGCGCTGCTCGGGCCGTCGGTCTTCTCCCCGGCGCTGGCCGGACGCCCAGGTCAGCCGCCGTTCTCGCTGACCGCGCACCCGTCGCCGTACCTGGTGATCGCGCTCGTCGCGGCGGGCACGCTGGCCGGCGCCGGAGGGCTCCTCGGCTGCCTCACCGCCGCGCGCCGCGGCTGGCGCGTCCGGGCGTTGCCGCTGGTGGCGGCGGGGATGCTCGTCGCGGCGGCGTTCGCGTTCATGCCGCCCGCCGGCTCGGCCGACCACCTGAACTACGCGTCCTACGGGCGGATGGCGGCGACCGGCCACGATCCGTACACGACGACCGCAGCGGACGTTCCGCACGACCCGGTCATCGGCGCGGCCGAGGAGTGGCGGACCACGCCGTCCGTCTACGGGCCGGTCGCGACGGCCGGCCAGGCCCTCGCGTCCTGGATCGGCGGGGATTCGGTGCGCCTCACCGTCTTCGTCCTGTCCCTAGAGAACCTGGCGGCGTTCGGCCTGACCGGCCTGATCCTCTACCGGACGGCCCGCACCGACGCCGGACGCCTGAGATCCGCGCTCATGTGGACGTGCAACCCGCTGACGCTCTTCCACCTGGTCGGCGGCGGGCACAACGACGTCCTCGCGGTCGCGCCGATGATCGCCGGACTCGTCCTGTGCACCGGCGGCACCAGGCGGCGGCTCGGAGACGCGGCGCGGATGCTGCTCGGCGGCGTGCTGATCGGCATCGGGACGGCGATCAAGCTGCCCGCCGCGCTCGTCGCCGGCGGACCGGCCTGGACGCTGCTCCGCCGCGTCCGCACCGACAGCGACGCCCGCCGGAGCCTCCTCGCGCTGGTCGGCGGCGCGGCGGTGACCGTCGCGGCCGCGTACGCCCTCGGCGGCCCGCACGCGCTGGACCAGGTCAACCGCGCCAGCCGCATGATCTCGCTGGCCACGCCCTGGCACCTGGTCGCCCTGCTGCACCTGCCCGGCCTCCGGACGATCGTGAAGATCGGCTGGGTGCTGCTCGGCGCCGTCCTGGTCTGGGGCTTCGCCCGCGCCCTACCCCTCCCGGACGACACCCCGGAACCTCACCCGGACGACACCCCGGAACCCCGCCGTGACGACACCCCGGAGGCGCGGGTGGTCGCGGCGGCGCTCGTGCTCGGGTGGCTGCTCGCCGCGCCCTACGAGCTGCCCTGGTACGACGCGTTCGGATGGGCCGTCCTCGCGCTGCTGCCCTGGTCGCGGTTCGACTACCTGCTGCTCGCGCACACCACGGCGCTCTCGCTCGCCTACCTGCCCGCGCGCGGCCCGGAGCCCGCCGGGCTGCCGGACGATCTGCACTGGCTGATCAGCGTCGTCCGGTCCGGGGCTATCCCTGCGCTTTTGACGGCTTTGCTGGCGTGGGCTCTGTGGACGGCTCGCCGGCGGCGTCCGGGCGGTCCTGGTCGTCCAGCGCGAGGGAGCGCGCCGCCGCCGCGATGAACAGCGGGACGGTCAGCACGAGCACCACCATCAGGATGATCACGCCCGAGTCGTTCGCCAGCGTGCCGATCACCCCGACGGTCAGCGCGCAGACCAGCGCGGGCCGCATGGTCTCCGCCCGCGCGTAGGTCGAGGTCAGCGCCGTCGTCCACCGGAACCGCGAGGGCCGGGCGAGGACGAGGTACAGCAGCACGATTCCGGCCGCGACCAGCAGCGTGACCGGCCAGAACGCCAGGCTTCCGAGCATCGAGTCGAGCTTGCGGGAGACGACCGACCAGGCGTGGCCGCCGACCAGGTCGTTCCAGAACTTGCCCATATGCGTCGGATGCGAGCTGCGCGAGTTCAGGAAGGACAGCAGCAGCACCGCCGCCGCGCCCGCCACGCAGAACAGGCCGAGCTTCACCAGCGACACGCGCCGTCCGGACACCATCAGGCCGAGCAGCGCGAACGTCGGGACGAACGCGAGCACGCCGCCGAAGTCGGCGCCCCACATCGGCCCGCCGTCCAGCGCGATCGCGGCGAGCCCGACGACGGCCACGACCGCGACGGCCCACCAGCGGTGCCCGCGCCGCAGCGGGAACCCGGCGAGCCAGGCCGCCGACAGCACCATGGCCGCCGCGAACAGCGCGAACGCCTGGTTGCCGAACCCGTAGAAACGGCCCGCGACGACGGCGGTGTAGCCGAGGAACGAGTTCATCTGGAGGTGCGAGCCGGTCATCACGTCCAGGCCCAGCGTCGCCGCCGTGATGCCCGCGACGATCAGGACGGGCAGGACGACCGTCCGCCGCCAGGGCCCGGCGAGCACCACCGCCGCCATCGCCACGCTGATCGCCAGCACGGTCGCGACCAGGACCGGCGTCGTGTGCGGCGCCTTCCACCACGGGAACACCCCGGCCAGGAACGACGCCCCGGGCACGGACGCGCCGACCAGCGCGACCGCGCGCGTCCCGGCGAGGATGCGCCGCCGCGTGGACGGCCCGCGCCAGCGCCGCCGCAGCGCCAGCCCCGCGATCACGTAAACGACGAGCTGCACGCCCGCGAGCGTGGACAGGAACCCGCCCTGGACGCGCCGGATCGCCTGCCCGGCGACCTCCTCGTCCGTCAGGATCTCGACCTTCCGGGCGGTCTTGTCACCGGTCGGGCGCGTCCGGAACGGGGAGCCGACCGCGTCCGACGGCTCGGTCAGCCGCACGGCCTGCATCATCGTGGACGTGACGTCGGTCAGCGTGACCAGCGCCTTCTGCCGCGTCGCGTCCGAGTACAGGTAGGACGAGCCGGAGAAGCCGGGCCCGGTGGCGAGCGCCACGCGCAGGTGCGGCTTCGGCCCGTTGTCGGACATTCCGGCCAGCAGGACGGTCGTGCCCGCCGGGACGCCCGCGAGGACCTGCGCCACCCGCCGGTCGGCCGCGGACGCGGCGCGCGCCCGGTCGGCGGGCTTCACCGGGACCTGCACGCCCTTCGCGTCCACCCCCGCGGTGAGGTAGGCGCGGAACACGTCGTCGATCTCCACGGCCGTCAGCGGGCAGCGCGACCAGTCGGCCTGCGTCGCGCGGTCGGTTCCGGCCACGTAGTGGTCGACGCGTCCGGACCGGTCGGCGAGGCCGTAGACCGCGCCGGGGCCGATCGCCGTCGTGCAGAGCCCGTTCCGGTGCGCGGTCTCGCCGAGCAGCCCCGGCTTGGCGTGGTAGGACGAGTCGGAATTGTCCTTGACTATCCTGGGCCAGCCGGGAGCCAGCGCGCCGCCCTGCGCCGGGGCGGGCGACCCGGCCGGGACCGGGGCGCCCGGCAGCACCGGGTTGGACGGCAGGACGCAGTCCGCGTCCTTCAGCCGCGACCGCTGGCCGGCGGAGACCGTCAGCCATCCGTCGGTGGGGCAGGTGTACGGCTGGGTCGTCCGGACCGTCATCGCCCCGGCGCCGCCCTGACCCGCGAGTTTCCACAGCGTGGGGGTGCGGGAGGCGGTGATGTCGGTCCACATCAGGCCGTCCACGCCGACGAGCACGACGCGTCCGGTCGGCGCGTCGTGCCCGGGAACGGACGGAACGTCCCGCCCAGGGGCGGCCTGTCCGGAGGCGGCCTGTCCGGGGGCGGTCTGTTCAGAGGTGGTCTGTGCAGGGGCGTCGTGTCCGGGAGCGGACGGGGCGCGCAGGGCGAGGGCGCCGCGGCCGGCGGTGTCCGAACCGGCGTTCGAGCCCGCGTTCGAGGCCGCGCTCGGGCCCTGGCCCGGCGCGGCGGCCTGCGCGGACGGCGCCGGGAGGCCGAGCAGGAGGCCGGTGGCGGCGAGAACCAGCAGGACAGCGGCCAAGGCCGGACGCGGTGTGGGGAGTCTCGCCCCCGGTAGCCCCATGTCGTCCAGGGTAGTGGCACCGTTAGGACAGGATGTGAACATGCGAGGAGCCACAGGGACGGGCGACGTCGCGCCGGAGCGGCGCGCGTCCGGCTCGAACGGGGGTGCGGCGGTGGGGGCGACTGCCGTGAACGAGGCCGCCGCGTCCGGCGATGACCGCGCGCGCCGCCGGGACCGCGCCGGGACGACTCCGCGTGCCGGAACCGCGGGGACCGAGCCACGTGGCGGAGGCCACGGCGGCACGTCCGTCCCGTCCACCGGGTGGCGGCCCCGCGACGGCGCGGACTGGCTGATCCTCGCCGCCGGCATCCTGGTCGCCGTGGCGGCGATCACACCGATCGTCGTCCGCTGGCTCGGCAACCCGCCCGACCAGCGCCTGGTCGACCTGGAGGTCTACCGGGAGGGCGGCCGCGCCGTGCTGCGGCAGGCCAAGCTTTACGACGTCCTCACCCAGCCGCCGCAGCTGCTGCCGTTCACCTACCCGCCGTTCCCGGCGCTGCTCGCCGTCCCGTTCACGCTGATGTCCTGGACCGCCGCGCAGTGGACCTGGACGGCCCTGGAGTACCTCGCGCTGATCGTGATCGTCCGGTACGCGTTCCGCGACCTGATCGCGCGGACGGGCCGCTGGGCGCCGCTGACCTTCGGCGTCCTGTTCGGGGCCTGCGCCTGGCTGACCCCGGCGTTCGACCAGATCCGGTTCGGGCAGGTCGGGTTCTTCCTGATGGCGCTCTGCCTCGCCGACACGATGGCCCGCACCGCCTACTGGCCGCGCGGCGTGCTGGTCGGCATCGCGATCGCGGTGAAGCTCGTCCCGGGCGTCTTCCTGATCTACTTCCTGCTCACCGGACGCCGCCAGGCCGCCGCGAACTCCCTGCTCACCGCGGCCGCCGCGTCGCTGTTCACGTTCGCCTGGCTGCCCTCGGACTCGGTCGACTACTGGTTCGGCGCGCTGCTCCAGGGCGGCGACCGCACCGGCGCGGTGAACGGCACGACCAACCAGGCACTGAACGGCTGGGTGTCCCGGATCACACCGGAGGGCCCGCTCCGGACGGCGCTGTGGGGCGTGCTGGTGATCGTCGTCGCGTACGCGGGCTTCCGGCTGGCCCGCCGCGCCACGCTCGCCGCCGACCGGCGCGCGCTGCCCGCCCTGCCGCCCGACCCGTCCCGGCGCTGGGGCACCGACCGGATGCTCGCGGCCGACCCCGCCGCCGGGGACGCCGCCCGCAGCCTGCTGCTCGCCGGCGTCGCCGTCACCGGCCTGCTCTCGGTGCTGCTGTCGCCGGTCGGCTGGATCCACCACCTGGTCTGGATCATCGCCGTCGTGGGCGCCTTGGTGGGAGATGGGCGGAACACGCGAAGGTGTCTGGTCGCGGCCGGCGTCTGGCTCTACTACCTGTTCCCCGTGCCCTGGTGGGGGACCCACCTGACCGGCCCGCAACATCCGCTCATTTCCCAGTTCTTCGGGCAGCTCATCCGCGATCTGTTCGGGTTCGGGGCCGTCGCGCTGATGTTCGTCCTCGGGATCTGGCTGGTGAACCGGCTGACCGCGGTTCCCGATCATGAGGATCCCTCTCGTCCCCTGGACGGTGTCGGTACGCTCACTCCGTGATGCTTGTCGCCCTGGCCATAGCCGGACTCGTCGCCGGCGTGGCCGGACTGTCGGTCGCCGTGGTGGCCCACAACCGGGTCAACCAGGTGGTCGAGGAGTGCGCCGAGGTGCTGCGCCGCCGGCTCCAGGTGGCCGGCCCGGGCTCGGTCGACGCCCAGGCGCTGCGCGACCTGGCGATCGTGCACTACGACGCGCTCAAGGAGATGTCCGGCCACCGCTCCTTCTCGCTCGCCCTGATCAACGCCGTCGGGGACGGGGTGGTGATCAGCTCCATCATCGGCCGCACCGAGACCCGCACCTACGCCAAGGTCGTCCGCGACGGCCACCCCACCGAGCCGCTGTCGCCCGAGGAGAACCAGGCCCTGCGCGCCGCCCGCCTCGGCAAGGGCCCCATCGTCTCCATGGACGACCCGCTCCCCGACTTCGGCGCCGCCGCCCGCCCGCCGCGCCCGCGCCTCAGCGAGCCGTCCAGCGCCACCGACTGACCCGCGAGGTGTCCAAGTGAGCCGCACCACGCGTCCCGCGCACCCCAGCCCGACCACGTAAACTCCTGGGACCGGACACTCGCACTCGGGGGGACGCACCGTGCCTGATCCGCGCCGCTGGGCCTACCTGGGACCGCAGGGCACCTTCACCGAGGCCGCGCTGCGCGCCTTCCCGGCCGCCGCCGGCGCCGAGCACGTCCCCTTCGCGACCGTCCCCGCCGCCCTCGACGCGCTGCGCTCCGGCGAGGTGGACGGCGCGGTCGTCGCCCTGGAGAACTCCGTCGAGGGCTCCGTCCCGACCACCCTGGACGAGCTGGCCACCGGCGACCCCGTCCAGATCGTCGGCGAGATCCACCTGCCGGTCTCGTTCGCCCTGCTCGTCCGCCCCGGTACGGCCCTCGCGGACGTCAAGACCGTCGCGTCCCACCCGCACGCGCAGCCGCAGTGCCGCCGCTGGCTCGCCGCGAACGTCCCGGACGCCGAGTGGCGCGCCGCCACGTCCAACGCCGAGGCCGCCCAGCACGTCGCCGACGGCCACTACGACGCCGCCCTCGCCGGCTCCTTCGCCGCCGCCCGCTACGGTCTGGACGTCCTCGCCGAGGACATCCACGACGTCGCCGACGCCGTCACCCGCTTCGTCGCGCTCCGCCGCCCCTGCTCCCCGCCGCCTCCGAGCGGCATGGACCGCACCAGCGCCGTCGCCTTCCTCGGCGAGGACCACCCCGGCGCCCTGCTGGAGATCCTCACCGAGTTCTCCGTCCGCGGCATCAACCTCTCCCTCATCCAGTCCCGCCCCACCGGCCGCGGCCTCGGCTCCTACCTCTTCTGGATGGACTTCGAAGGCCACGTCTTCGAGTCCCGCGTCGGCGAGGCCCTCATGGGCCTGCGCCGCATCTGCGCCGACGTCCGCTTCCTCGGCTCCTACACCCGCGCCGACGCCGTCCGCCCCGACATCCGCCGCGGCACCCACGACCACGACTTCACCGAAGCCGCCGCCTGGCTAGCCACCATCCGCTGCGGCGCCACCGAGCGCTGACCCCCGCGCACGGCACCCCGCGCTCGCACGGAAGACGGCGAGCACATGGACATCGGCTGATCTTCGTTGAGGGGTAAACCGGCCGGGGACGCGCGGCGTCCTCTCCATGCTTCCTGTAGATCATGGAGATCGGCGTGCGCAGGTTCCTCAGCCTTCTCTGCGCCGCACTCGCGGCGCTGACCCTCCTCGCAGCACCGCCCGCGTACGCGGGCGGCCCCCCGACCATCCGGCCGCCGAACTGGCAGCCCCGGAACGTCGGCGACACGATCGATGCCGAGGCGGACATCTCCTGGCCGGGTCCGCTGCCGAGGTCGATCAACGCCCGGCTCTGGATGTCCGGCAGCGGCGAGACCATCGCGGACGTCGAGCTGGCGCCCTCCAGGATCGGGAACCTGTACTGGCAGGGGCCGCAGCCGGTCAGGCTGCCGCGCAGCGGGCAGGTGATGGTCGACTACCGGATCGTCGACGCGGACGGCAGCTCGCGGACCCAGACGAACCCCTATGTCCGGGTCTACCGGCACGTCCGGTTCAGCGAGCTGGCACACACGCCTGAACCCGCCGACCCCCAGCACCGGCAGGTCACCATCACCAGCAGGGTGCTCGGTGTCGGGGAGGACGGCTCGACCGCCCCGCTGACCGGAACCACCGTCGGACTCTTCCTTCGCGGCGTGGACGAGACCAAGCCGATCGCGACGGCGACCACGGACGCCGACGGAAGGGTGTCGTTCACGGCCGAGGGCGCGGACCCGGACGGGGGCGGCTGGTGGCCCGACCGCGACTTCTACCTCGGCGTCAGCACCGATGACTACTGGGACACATCGGAACTGATCACGGTTCACTACGTGCGTCCGAAGTCGCGGATCACCCTGGACGCGCCGACCTTTCCCCAGCCTGTGCGCTCTGGGACGGTGGTCACGCTCACCGGGCGGTTGGAGTTCCAGGCGGCGAACGGGAACTGGACGCCGGGGAGCGGACCGGTCACGCTCACCGAATGCGACCATAAGGCTTTCTGCGCCAACACTGTGGCATCCGCCAACGCACGCGACGGCCGGTTCAGCCTCGGCGTGACTGCGCAAGCCACCCAGGGCGGCTACGAGGCCCGGTTCAGCGGAACCGTGGAAATCGGGCCGTCGTACTCCGAAGAGCTCCCCTTGGACGTGCGTTATGTCACGGCCTTCCGGGGCGTGTCCGTGTCCCCGAGGCCCGTGGTCGCCGGGAAGAACGCCGTCATCTCCGCGCAGTGGGCGTGTGTGGGATCTGCGTCCTGCGACACCCGCCGTGATGGCCTCATCTCCCAGCCGCTCGTCCTGGAGGCCCGTACCGGCGCGACCTGGCGGGTCATCGCCACCGGATCCACCTCCCCTGACCGCGTGGCGCTCACCGCTCCGGCGGCGCGGGGCGCGGTGTGGAGGCTGCGGGCCCTCGCCGCGCCCGGCTACCTGGCCGCCGTCGGTCCCGAGATCAAGGTGGACGCGCGGTACGTGAGCGGGTTCGACCATGTGAGCCTGCCTTCCAAGGTGAAGAAGAGGCATGCTCTACGGGTCGGCGGACGGCTCATGCGCCAGGTGGGCAAGACGTGGAAGCCCGTCACGGGCGCAACCGTCCAGGTCTGCTTCCGTCAGGCGGGTGCGAAGGGGACGACGTTCTGCCACAGCGCCCGCACCGATCGGTACGGGCGGTTCGTCCGGACCGAGTATCCGCAGCGCAGCGGTTCCTGGTGGTTCGCGTACGCCGGGACGGAGGCGAACGGCGATTTCTCGGCGAAGACCGCTGAGAAGTACGTGCGAGTTTCGTGACGCAGCTGCTGCGCATGCGGGCAGTCGCACCTACCTGGGCGCGTGGAGTACGAGCGACTACGTCGACGTGCGCTAGGGAGAAAACGGGCGTGCGGGGGTAAACCGGGGTTGACTCCCGGACGTCTTCTCCTTGCTTCACTCACGTGATCACGGAGAACCTTCCTTGCGCAGATCTCTCGCGGCCCTCGTGTCGCTGTTCACACTTCTGGCGTTGCTGCCCCTCGCCTCGCCTGCGTCGGCGGCGTCCGCACCGGTCGTGATCGACGCGTCGATCACGACCGGGACGAACGGCAAGGCCAATCCCCAGGTCATCCTGCAGTCGTTCGCGCCGGGGACCACGGTCGACTTCAAGCTCCGCCTCAAGGGGAGCGACGAGCCGTACGCGACCTTCCCGAACGTTCCGCTGGGGTGGGCGGTCATCGGACGCGGGGCCGTCTGGCAGCCCAAGACGGCCGTGGACCCCAAGCCGGGACGGACCTACCTGGACATCCGGATCAGCGACCCCTCCGGTTCGCACACCGATCTGTCGCAGGTCACGTTCACCGACTCGGCGCCCGCGCGGTTCGTCCTCGGAGTCGGCGGCGGCGGACCCGACCGGGTGACCAAGCCCTTCGGGGCCCAGGCCGAGGTCACACACACCGGCGGTGTCAGCAAGATCGTCGCGCGGCTGTACCGGGCCGGGACGGACGAGCAGGTCGGGGAGGACGTCACGCCCACGGTCCGGCAGGTCTTCAGCCTGCCCGGAGGCGTCACCCGCACGGACTATATGACCGGCCCGGTCTTCGATCCGCCGTCGCCCGGCGAGTACGAGGTCGCCTTCACGGCCTGGGACGACCAGGGCGACAGCCTCACCCGGCGGACGTCGACCTACGACAAGCGGCTGGAGCAGCGGCTGGTGGACGTCCACATGACGCCCGACGCGATCGACTACGACCACCCGGAGCTGACCATCGGCGGACGGGTGACCGACGCCGCGGGCGCGCCGCTCGCCGGTGTCCAGGTGAGCCTCGACTCTCCCGCGGCGACGACCACGACGGCCGAGGACGGCTCCTTCGCGCTGCGGGTGAAGCCGGTCGGGTCGGGAGCCACTCTCTCCGCCTCTGACCACGGCGACTACGGCTCTGCCTGGACCGGGCTCACCTTCCCGATCCGCACCCAGGCGACCCGCGTCTCGATCACTCCGGTCCCGAGCGCGTCCCGGGTCGGTGACAAGATCAGCCTTTCTGGACTGCTGGAGCGGCAGACCGCGGGCGGCGGCTGGGTGCCTTTCGCGGGACGGCAGGTCAAGATCTCGTTCACCGACGACGGGACGGGGCAGACCGTCCCGCTCGGCGCGGCGACGACCGGCTCGGACGGCCGGTACTCGTGGCCCGCGACGGTCACCGGTTCGGGCACCTGGCGGGTCGACTCCGACGGCGACACCTACGTCCAGAGCAGCATGGCGGGGGAGCACCGCCGCTCGGCGTTCTGGACCCGGGTCGTCAACGTCTCCGCCCGTCCGAATCCCGTCGCGGTCGGCGGCAAGGTCACGGTGAGCGGCCAGATCCTCCGGAACGGCGCGTCCGGGACCCGGGCCCAGGCGGGCAACGTGCCGGTGACCCTGACGTTCAGCCCGGACGGCAAGCGCATGTTCGACATGGGCAGCGGCCGGACGGACGCGGCGGGACGCTTCTCGCTCTCCGGCACCGCCAAGGCGGACGGCGAGTGGTGGGTGTACTACGCGGGCGGCGCGGGGACGGGTGGCACCTCGGACGAGGCGGTCTCCACCCCGCGCATCTTCGTGGACACCCGGTACAAGACGGCGATCTCGTCGTTCAATGCTTCCCCGGAGCCGGTGAAGAAGGGCCGGACGCTGACGGTGCGGGGGCGGATCACCAAGTTCACCGGGAGCTGGCAGCCCGGGGCCGGGGCCGCGTTGAAGATCTACTTCAAGGCCAGGGGAGCGTCCTCGTGGAAGGTCATGGGGACGGCCACGGCCGATCGGAACGGGTGGTTCGGTAAGGGGTTCACGGCCTCGGTGGACGGGACGTGGGCGGCTGCTTACGCGGGTAGCTCGACCTACCTCGGGGTCTGGAGTGCCGGGGACTACGTGGACGTTCGCTGATCATCGTCCTCGCGGCCGGGGAAGGCGGTGGCGGTTTCGCGCGCCGCTTCCCCGGCCGACTTGCGGACGCCTCGGCTGGTGCGGCGGATGATGTTCGCCGGACGGTCCGGGAGGTGGCGGGCGGCGAGGTCGCGGCTGCGCCAGCGGCGGCGGGCGCGCTCGCGGTGCTCGGGGTGCAGGTAGTTGATCAGGCGGTCGATGTGCATGAGCATCTCGCCGTACAGGGTGCGCTGGCGGATCCCGGTGGCGCGCTCGGAAAGCATCTCCGCGAGGGCGTGCCGGTCCTCGCTGGCGGACTCGACCAGCTCGTCCAGGCGGCGTTCGAGGTGGCGGGGGTCGGCGTCGCGGGACAGGTCGGCGACGGCGAGCTCGGTGTAGGCGTGGACGCCGTCCGCGAGCTCGTCCATGACCTCGGCGAGCCGGGCGCGGACGACCGGGTCGGCGAGGATGTGGTCGTCCTCGCCCTCGGCGCGGACGCTGTCGACGATCGCGCGGGTCAGCGTGCGCAGGGACAGGTCGAAGTGCTCCAGCATCTCCACGCCGTCCCGGAGCGCGACGCCGGCGTCGATCAGGGTGAGGGCGCGCGGGTTCAGCCGGACGCTCTCCTCGGCCTGGCCTACGGCCTCGTCGGTCTGGGTGATCTCCTTGAGCATCCGGCCGGACTCGGCGAGCCAGTGCTCGGCGTCGTCCACACCCGGTTCGCCGCGCAGGTCGTCGGCGATGCGGTCGACCATCTCGGCGAGCCGCCGGCCGACGTCCGCGACGGCTTCGCGGCCCGCGCCGACCCGGACGGGCGGCCAGGCGAGCCCGGCGATGAGCCCGACCGCGGCGCCGACCAGGGTCTCCGCGACCCGGTCCCAGGCGGCGAACTCGTTGCTCGCGCCCACCCCGAAGATCAGCATCGCGCTGATCGGGACCTCCAGGGCCTGGTCGCCGAGCCGCAGCCCGAACCCGATCGCCAGCCCCGCGAAGATCGCCAGCCCGAGGCTCCACCAGGAGAACCCCAGCCAGTCCCCGAGCGCCACGGCCGTCAGGACGCCGAACGCCACCGACAGCACCCGCTGCCAGACCGACCGCAGCGTGCTCAGCGCCGACACCTGGACGACCAGCAGCGCCGTCAGCGGCGCCAGCAGCGGCAGCGGCGCCCCGTGCGGCTGCCACCAGCGCGCCAGCACGTACGCCAGGACCGCGATCACCGTCAGCCTCAGGGCGTCCAGCACGCTCACCTTGGCCCGGCGACTCACCCGGAACCTCACCCTTCACACTGAAGCCGCCACAGCTCACATTCCGGCCCGCCTGCGGGCAAAGTCTTCGTCACCCGGCAAGGTAAACCGACCCTAACCTCGGCGCGTCCTCTCCCTGTCCCGTCTTAACGATCATGGAGTTGGTCCGTTGCGTCGTCCTGTCGCGGTCCTCACCGTCGCCCTGAGCCTCATGGCTGCGCCGCTCGCCGTCCCCGCCCACGCCGACGACACGGTGACCGTCGTCGCGGACCGGCCGCAGCAGTTCGTCTACGCGGACGGCGGGCTCTGGGTGTCCGCCCGCGTGGACGGGACGGCGGACGTCCGGTCCCTGCTCGTCCGGTTCCTGCGCGCCGGGACGGACGAGGCCGTGGCCTCGTACCCCATGGACAGGCAGCCGTCCGGCCTGTGGCGCAGCCACCTGAAGGCCATGCCGCCCGCCGGCTGGATGGACGCCGAGTTCGTCGTCACGGGCGCCGCCGGGCACGAGACGTCGCAGAAGATCGCGAACTACGCGCACGTTCTGCGGCACACGATGCTGGCCGGGCTTCCCGTCTCTCCGGTTGTGGTCTGGAAGGGGCAGAAGGACGTCCGGATCTCGGGCACGGCCTACGAGCGCGTCGCGAGCGGCGGCGGCCTGCTGGTGAGCGGTGCGCGCGTCGTCCTCGAACAGGGGACGAAGCAGGTGGCGGAGGCAACGACCAGCGGTGACGGGCGGTTCGCGTTCACGGTCCCCGCGCCTGGCCGCGACGGGTCGTCCTACACGGTCGACTTCCCGAGCCAGGGCGACTTCCAGGCGTACACGAGAAGCGTTTCCCTCCAGCTTGAGCGGCATGCCGCGCGGATCAGGCTGGACCGTCCGGTGGTCGCGCAGCCCGTCGCGTCCGGCACGCGGGTCAAGGTTTCGGGCAGTTTCGAGGTCCAGTCGGCGGCGGGCGCGTGGGTGCCCGGCGGTTACGGCCAGAAGGTCAGGCTCGACGGCGTTCTGGTCGACGTCAGCGAGGGACGTTTCAGCGGAACCGCCGTCCTCAGCGCCAGAACACCGTTGTCCGCGTACTTCAGCGGCGATGACGACTACCTGCCGGCATCGGCCCAGCTCAACTTGGACGTTCGCGACCGGACGAGCCTGCGCGCGGGCAACACTCCCGAGCGCATCGTGGCGCGAGGCGGGCGCGTTGCGCTGGAAGGCTTCCTCGAGCGCGGAGTCGACGGCCTTTCCGGGCAGCGTGTCGATCTGGAGTTCTCGGCGGACGGGAAGCGCTGGGCCTCCATTGGGCACGGGACGACCGGGCAGTACGGATATGTCAAGGTGAGTGCCGTGGCGGCGAAGGACGGCCGGTGGCGGCTGCGCTTCCCTGGCGAGAAGAACAGCCTGTTCCCGGCGGTCGGACCGTTCCGCTACGTGGACGTCCGGAACCCGGTCAAGGTCGAGTCGTTCAACGCGTCGCCGGAGCCCGTCCGCAAGGGGAAGGCGATCACCGTGCGCGGGCGGGTCCTGCACCAGGTCGGCGGGAAGTGGAAGCCGGTGGGGCGCTCGACGCAGATGGAGGTCGTCTTCCGCTCCGCGAAGCCGGGCGGGCAGACCGCGTTCGCCTTCGGCGTCGGACGCGACGGATGGTTCACCCTCAAGGTCCCCGCCCGCGCTGACGGAACGTGGTTCGCCCACATCCCCGGCAACCGCGATGACGTGGAGTTCTGGTCGGCGGGCGACTACGTGGACGTGCGCTGACACGAGGCGGGCAGGTGAACAGGAAGCCGTCCCCGTGAGGCGCGGACGGCTGTACCGCCTAGGCTGTCGGGCGTGGACCACGGGGATCGGTTCGAGGAGATCGTCGCGCCCTACCGGGACGAGCTGTTCGCGCACTGCTACCGGATGCTCGGCGGCGTGCACGATGCCGAGGACGCCTTGCAGGACGCGTTCGTCGGGGCCTGGAAGGGCCTGGACGGGTTCGAGGAGCGCTCCTCGCTGTACCGGATCGCGACGAACGCCTGCCTGAAGGTCATCCGGGAGCGGCCGCGGCGGCTGCTCTCGGCCGACCTGTTCCCGGCCCTCGACTCCCCGGACGATCTGGGCGAGCCGGTCGAGGCCGCCTGGATCGAGCCGCTGCCCGACCCGGCCGAGGGCGTCGTCCGGCGGGAGGGCGTGGAGCTGGCGTTCGTCGCGGCGCTCCAGCACCTGCCCGGGACGCAGCGGGCCGTCCTGATCCTGCGCGAGGTGCTCGGTTTCTCCGCCGCCGAGGCCGCGGAGATCCTCGGCACCAGCGTGCCGAGCGTGAACAGCGCGCTGCAGCGGGCGCGCGGCACGCTGGAGAAGCGGACGCCGATCCCGGTCGGCGGCGGCGACGACCGGGCCGAACGCGAGCTGGTCGGCCTGTTCATGAGCGCCTGGGAGCGGGCCGACGTCCCCGCGCTGCTCGGCCTGCTGGCCGAGGACGCGCGGTTCACGATGCCGCCGCTGCCCGCCTGGTTCGACGGCCGGGACGGCGTCGAGCGGTTCCTGCGCGAGCGGATCTTCCAGATGTCCTGGCGGCTCGTCCCGACCCGCGCCAACGCGCAGCCCGCGTTCGCCGCCTACGTGGACGGACGCCTCGCCGGGCTCAACGTCCTGACCGTCCGGGACGGCTGGATCGCCGAGGTCACCTCGTTCCTCGACCCGCGCATGTTCGAGGCTTTCGGGATTTCCGAGAATTTTCCCGGCTGACCGATGAGTGCGCGCCGTTCGCCGACTCCTAGGGGGTAGGAACGCGAACGAAGGAGAACGGCAATGCGCAAGGTCATCCTGTACGTGAACGTCACCGCCGACGGTTTCCTGTCCGGCCCGCAGGGCGAGCTGGACTGGATGCTCCCGGACGAGGAGATGAACCAGCGGCTCAGCGACGAGCTGCGCGGACGCGTGGACACGATCCTCCTCGGACGCAACGTGTACCAGGCGTTCGAGCAGGTCTTCCGCGCCCAGGCCGCCGACGCGGCGAGCCCTCCCGGGCTGGTCGACTTCGCGACCTGGATGATCGAGAAGCCGAAGGTGGTGTTCTCCCGCTCCGGCGTCGAGGTCAGCGACGTGTCCCGGGTCGCGGACGGCGACCTCGCCGAGGAGGTCGCGAAGCTGCGCGCCGAGCCCGGCGGCGACCTGGTGCTGTTCGGCGGGGTCGAGACCGTCCAGCAGTTCGTCCGGCTGGGGCTGGTGGACGAGTACTGGATCAAGCACTACCCGGTCGCGCTCGGCGCGGGCCGCCCGCTGTTCACCGAGCGGACGGACCTGACCCTCACCGACGCGGCGCCCTACCCGTCCGGAATCGTCGTCCTGCGCTACACCCCTTGATCAGCCGTACCGCGCGCCGAACCGTGATCTACGGTGGACGCGTGGACTTCGACACCTACGAGCGGGACCTCTGGGACGGACGGGCCGACGCCTACCAGCGAGGATTCGCCAGGATGACCGCCGGCTCCGTCGGCCCCCTCCTGGACGCGGCGGGCGTCGGCCCCGGCACCCGCGTCCTGGACGTCGGCACCGGCCCCGGCATCGTGTCCGCCGAGGCCGTCCGGCGCGGCGCGTCCGTCACGGCCGTGGACGCCGAGCCGACCATGGCCGCGACCGCCCGCGCGAACGTGCCCGGCCTGGACGTCCGCGAGGCGGTCCTGCCCCACCTCCCGCTCCCGGACGCCGCGTTCGACGCGGTCGTCGGCAACTTCGTGATCAACCACGTCAGCGACCCGGACGCCGCCGTCCGCGCGTTCGCGCGCGTCCTGCGCCCGGGCGGGAAACTGGCCCTGACCTGCTGGGAGATGCCGCCGTCCGGCGCACTCTCCCTGGTGACCGAGGCCCTGGAGGAGGCCGGTGTCCCGTTCCCGGACGACATCCCGACCTCCCCGTTCATGGACCTCGGCAAGCGCGGCCCCTTCGCCGCCCTGCTCCGCGACGCCGGCTTCCCCGACGCCTCCGACGCCGAACTCCGCTGGACCCACCACGTCGACCCCGAAGACTGGTGGACGACCGGCGCCCTCGCCCGCGTGGGCACCAACGGCGTCATCGTCTCCCGCCAGGACGCCCCGACCGTCGCCAAGATCAAGACCGCCTACGACCGCCTCGCCACCCGCTACGCCACCCCCGACGGCCTCCTGGCCCTCCCCGCCAACGCCCTCATAGCCACAGGAACCCGCTGAAAATCACCTTCATCACGAGTAAACCGGCGTTAACCATCGCGCGTCCTCTCCATGCTTTGGAAGACCCATGGAGTTGACCCCTTGCGCAAACCCCTCGCGGCGCTGCTGTCGCTGCTCATCACCCTGTCCGTCCTCCCCGTCGCCTCCGCTTCGGCCGAGCCCGCTGAGGGGCCCGCCCTGCGCGAGCTGTACAGCGCGCCGGTGTCGAGCGACGGGCGCACATCGCTGGACGCCGTCGTCGAGTCGGAAGCCGGAGCCGCCAAGGCGGTCATGCGGCTGCGATCGGAGGGACAGGACGAGCCGTACCTGACCTTCGAGGACCTGACCCTGTCGGGAGGCACCCGCCAGTACGGCACGTGGCGGGCCTCGCCGGTCCAGCTCCGCCAGGGCCGCACCTACGTGGACGTCGAGCTCACCGATGTGTCGGGTGCCAGGACGAGCATCCCTTCGGCCGGTTTCGTGGACTTCCCGGTCACGCGGTTCGAGCTCAGCCAGCCCGTCTCGCCCGCCGATGGGACCGCCAAAGCGTTCGGCGCGAAGGTGAACGTCCTGCACACGATCGGTGTCAGCCGTGTCACCGCCCAGCTCTACAAGTACCTGAGCAACGAGAAGGTCGGCGGCGAGGTCGCCATGTCGGCGGACAAGACGACCGACATGGGCGGCGGGTACACCAGCACCCACTTCGTTTCGGCGGACAACGCCTTCGACCCGGCGCCCGGTTATTACGAGTACGTCGTGACGGCGCGGGACGACAAGGGCGACGCGGTCTCCCGGCGAAGCCTGAAGATCCACCGGGGCATCGCCACCAGCCTGACCGATCTCAAGGCGACGCCCGACTGGTTCGACGCCGACCACCAGCGGCCCACGGTGACGATCACGGGCAGGCTCGTCGACGCGGACGGCCATCCGCGCGCCGGCCACAAGATCACTGCTGAGGGCACGGACGCGTCCACCACGACCGCCGAGGACGGCACGTTCTCCATCGAGACGACCACCGACACGGGCCGGATCGACGTGACCGCCGCCACCTCCGGCGACTACCTGACGACGACCGCCCAGGTCCGGCTGACCGCGCGGGACATCGCGACGCGGGTCTCGGCGCGCGCGAGCGTCACGAACGCCCGCATCGGCGACCCGGTCACCGTCTCCGGGACGCTGGAGCGCCAGACGGCCACGGGTTGGGCGCCGCTCGCCGGGCAGAAGGTCAGGCTCATCTTCCAGGGGATGGGCGGTGCGTGCACGCAGCCGTGGGCGTACCCGGTCACGGACGAGCAGGGCCGCTACAGCCTGACCAGCACCGTCGGATGCGAAGGCGACTGGCAGGTGGACTTCGAAGGCGCCCGCTTCTACTCCCCGTCCGGCAACCGCGTCCGCGTCCATGCCGCTTACGGGACGGCGGTCACGGACGTTAAGGCGAGTCCGTCGCCCGCGCCGTTCGGCGGCAGGTTCTCCCTCACCGGACGGGTCGCTCGGGTGAACGTGCCGGTCGGCCTGGCGCAGGTGAGCGGCGGTGACGTTCATCTCTGGTTCTCGCGGGACGGCAAGAAGTGGTCGTCCGTCTCCACCGCGAAGACGGGACGGGACGGGCGCTTCACCTTCACGCCGAACGCGTCGTACGACGGCTACTGGCGCGTCGACTACGCCGGGACGTACGCGAACATGCCTTCCTACAACCCGGACAGGCCGTCCAGCAGTCGGCCGGTGTTCGTGGACGTGCGGTACCGGACGGCGATCTCGTCGTTCAACGCTTCGCCCGAGCCGGTGACGAGGGGGCGGACGCTGACCGTCAAGGGGAAGATCACCAAGTTCACCGGGACGTGGCGGCCCGGGGCCGGGGCGGCCGTGGTGATCTACTTCCAGGCGAAGGGGTCCAAGACCTGGAAGGCCGTCGCGACCGTGAAGGCCGACCGGAACGGATGGTTCGCCAAGGGGTTCAAGGCGTCCGCCGACGGGACGTGGATGGCGTCCTATGCCGGTAGCGCCGCCTACCTGGGCAGCAAGAGCGCGGGCGACTACGTGGACGTCCGCTGACCGGAGCCGCTGATCCCCTGGCCGGAACGCGCGGTCAGGGGATCGCGCTTGTCCGGGCGGAGCGAAACGGGGATATCGGCGCGCGCCGGAAGCCGGTCGGCCGGTAGCCTCGGGGTTGTGATTGACCTGCGAGCTCTTCGAGAGGATCCCGAGCGGTTGCGCGCGTCCCAGCGCGCCCGCGGCGAGGATGTGGCCGTCGTCGACACCGTGCTCGACCTGGACGAGCGGCGGCGTTCCGCCCAGTCCTCGTTCGAGCGGCTGCGGGCGGAGCAGAAGAGTTTCGGCAAGTCGGTCTCCAAGGCGCAGGGCGACGAGCGGCAGGCGCTGCTCGCCCGCGCGAAGGAGCTGGCCCAGCAGGTCAAGGACGCCGAGGGCGAGGCCACCCGGCTGAACGACGAGCTGAACGACGTCCTGCGGACCGTCCCGAACGTGGTCGAGGACGGTGCTCCGGCCGGCGGCGAGGACGACTACGTCGTGCTGGAGCACATCGGCGAGGTGCCGTCCTTCGACTTCGAGCCCAAGGACCACCTGGAGCTCGGCGAGTCGCTCGGCGCGATCGACATGGAGCGCGGCGCGAAGGTGTCGGGCGCGCGGTTCTACTACCTGACCGGGGTCGGCGCGCGGCTCCAGTACGCGATGCTCAACCTCGCCATGGAGCAGGCCGTCGAGAACGGCTTCGTCCCCATGTACCCGCCGGTGCTGGTGAAGCCGGAGGCGATGGAGGGCACCGGCTTCCTGGGCGCGCACGCCGCCGAGGTGTACCGGCTCCCCGAAGAGGACCTCTACCTTGTCGGGACGTCCGAGGTGCCGCTGGCCGCCTACCACATGAACGAGATCGTGGACGCGCTGCCGCGGCGGTACGCGGCCTGGTCGTCCTGCTTCCGGCGCGAGGCGGGCTCCTACGGCAAGGACACCCGCGGCATCATCCGGGTGCACCAGTTCGACAAGATCGAGATGTTCTCCTACTGCGACCCGGCGGACGCGCACGAGGAGCACCTGCGCCTGCTGAACTGGGAGAAGGAGATGCTCGCCAAGGTCGAGCTCCCGTACCGGGTGATCGACGTCGCGGCGGGCGACCTCGGCAGCAGCGCGGCCCGCAAGTACGACTGCGAGGCCTGGGTCCCGACCCAGAACCGGTACCGCGAGGTCACCTCGACGTCGAACTGCACCGAGTTCCAGGCGCGGCGGCTGTCGGTCCGGTTCCGCGACGGCGAGGGCAAGAGCCGTCCGGTCGCGACGCTGAACGGCACGCTCGCCACCACCCGCTGGATCGTCGCGATCCTGGAGAACCACCAGCAGGCGGACGGTTCGGTCCGCGTCCCCAAGGCCCTCCAGAAGTTCCTGGGCCTTGAGGTGCTGGAGCCCGTCAAGCGCTGACACGAATGAAGGCCCGTCCCCGGAAAGGGACGGGCCTTCACGCATTTTTCAGTGCAGCATGCGGGCGCGGAGCTTCGCGCGCGTGGCGGCGTCGATGCCGAGGCCCTTCGCCAGGAAGGCGTCGAAGGTGCCGAAGTCGCGCTTGATCTGGTCGAACGCGGCGTCCAGGTAGCCGGCCTCGACGCCGAGGAACGGCCGGACGAGCTCGGGGTCGATGCCGACCTGCTTGAGCTTGGCCAGCGTCGCGTCGTTCTGGGCGGCGAGCTCCCGGTTGGACCGCAGGTAGTCGGCGTAGACCTGGCGCTTGCCCACGCCGAGGGCGGTGAGCAGGATCGCGGTCATCGTGCCCGTCCGGTCCTTGCCCGCGGTGCAGTGGTAGAGGACGGGCCCGTTCCCCGCCGCGATCCGCTTCAGCGTCGCCGCGAACTGCGCCCGCGACGCCGGGTCGTGGACGAACCCCCGGTACGACAGCGCCATGAACCCCTCGGCCTTGTTCTTCGCGAGGAACGCCTTGATCACGTCCGGGCCGAGTTCCAGCAGGGATGTCGAGAACGGGTTGATATGCGCCGGGACGGCCGCGACACCGGCGGGCAGCCGGTCCGCGCCGTCCGACCGCACCTCGCCGTCCGAGCGGAAGTCCACGGCGGCCGACAGCCGCAGCCCGGCGAGGGCCTGCACCCCGGCGGGCGTGACCTTGCTCAGCGACGCGGACCGGTAGACCAGCCCATACCGGACGTGCCGTCCGCCCGCCCCGGCGTACCCGCCGACATCCCGCACGTTGACCGCGCCGTCCACCTTGACCACGTGGACGGACGCGGCGTGCGGCGCGGTCGGGGCGGCGTGCGGCGCGGTGGGGGCGGGCGCGGCGAGCGCGGTCGGGGCGAGCGCGGGAACCGGGGCGATCGTCACGCCGCCCGCGACAAGGGCGGCCGCGACCGGCCGGAGGACTCTGGGGGGCATGCGTGGCGACCTTCCAGGCGATCCGATGAACATGAAGAACTTTTCAGCCCCAACCCCATCCCTGGCAAGGCCCAAGTGACCGCTCGGTTGCCGGCGGGCGAAGCCCGGACGGAAGGGGGCAGGTCGGACCGCCGCCGGGGTCGCCTAAGCTCGGGGGAACCGCGGGTTCTGGATCACGCCGCGGACCGGGCACGGTGGAAGGTGACATGGCCGCGCGCACGCCCCGACTGATCGCGACCGACCTGGACGGCACGATCGTGCGGTCCGACGGGACGGTCTCGGCCCGCACGGTCGAGGCCCTCGGACGGGTCGAACGCGCCGGGGCCACGCTGGTGATGGTCACCGGCCGGCCGCCGCGCTGGATGCACGAGATCGCCGAGGCGGTCGGGCACCGCGGCGTCGCGATCTGCGCGAACGGGGCCGTCCGGTACGACCTGCACACCGAGGCGGTGCTCAAGGCCCGGTTGATCGAGCCCGAGGTGATCGCGAAGGTCGTGGAGCGGCTGCGCTCGGCAGAACCCGAGTTCCGGTTCGCCGTCGAGTACCCGGACGGGTTCGTGTTCGAGGCCCGCTACAACCTCGGCCGCTGGGACGCCGACGCGATCGGCGGGCGGCCCGTGGACGGCGAGGGCCTGATCTCGCGGCCGGGCACCAAGCTGCTCGCCTTCCACCCCGACCGGGAGCCGGACGGGCTCGCGCACCGGGCGATGGAGGCGGTCGGCGACCTGGTGACGGTCACGCACTCGTCCGGGCGCGGGCTGCTGGAGATGAGCGCGCACGGCGTCACCAAGGCGACCGCGCTGGCGGAGTTCGTGGACGACCTCGGGCTCCGCGCCGACCAGGTCGTCGCCTTCGGCGACATGCCGAACGACCTGCCCATGCTCACCTGGGCAGGCCGCTCGTTCGGCGTCGCCAACGCGCACCCGGACGTCCTCGCCGCCGTGACCGACACGACCGGCAGCAACGACGAGGACGGGGTCGCGCGCGTCCTGGAAGACCTCTTCCCGGACGCCTGACCTACGGACTCCCGGGCGCCTGACCCGCGGATTCCTGGTCGTCTGACCCGCGGATTCCCGGGCGTCCGGCCTACCGACTCCGGAAGGACCTACAGGTAGGGGCCGGACTGGCGGTGGTTCTCCTGCTCCTCGGCCGGCTGGACCATGCCCGCCGGGAGCGCGCGGCGCATCTGCTCCAGCTGGGCGCGGGCCGCCATCTGCTGCGCGAACAGCGTGGTCTGGATGCCGTGGAACAGGCCCTCCAGCCAGCCGACGAGCTGGGCCTGCCCGATCCGCAGCTCGCTCTCGCTGGGGATCTTGTCCTCGGTGAAGGGCAGCGACAGCCGCTCCAGCTCGGCGACCAGCTCGGGCGCCAGGCCGTCCTCCAACTCCTTGATGGACGACTTGTGGATCTCGCGGAGCCGGGCCCGGCTCGCCTCGTCCAGCGGCGCGGCCTTCACCTCGTCCAGCAGCTGCCGGATCATGCCGCCGATCCGCATCACCTTGGCGGGCTGCTCCACCATCTCGGCGACCGACTTCTCGTCCTTCTCGCCGCCCGAACCGCCCTCGATCGCGATCCCGTTCGGGCCGACCACCAGGACCTGCGGCTCCTCCGACTCCTTGCGCGAAGGCTCGCTCATCTCATCCACCTCGTTTTTCCAGGGTCAGCAGGATCTTGCCGACGTTCGCGCCGTCCTCCATCAGGCGGTGGGCGTGCGCGGCCTCGGCCATCGGGACGGTCCGGTCCACGATCGGACGAACCCTTCCCGATTCCAGCAGCGGCCACACGTGCGCGCGGACGGCGCGCACGATCTCGGCCTTCTCGTCCAACGGACGGGCGCGCAGCGAGGTTGCGTGCACCGCGCCGCGCTTGCGCAGCAGCTCGCCGAGGTCGAGCTCGGCGCGGGCGCCGCCCTGCAGCCCGATGACCACCAGCCGCCCGTTGACCGCGAGCGCGTGCACGTTGCGCGCCAGGTACTTGGCGCCCATGTTGTCCAGGATCACGTCGAACGGGCCGTGCTCGACGAAGTCGTCCTCGCGGTAGTTGATCACCTCGTCCGCGCCCAGCTCGCGGCAGCGCTCGGCCTTGGCCTCGCTGCCCACCGTGCACGCGACCGTGGCGCCGAGGGCGTGCGCGAGCTGGATCGCCATCGTCCCGATGCCGCTTCCGCCGCCGTGCACCAGGAACCGCTCGCCGGGACGCAGATCCGCGATCATGAAGACGTTGTTGTACACGGTGCAGGCGACCTCGGGCAGCCCGGCGGCCTCGACCATGCCGACGCCGCGCGGGACGGGCAGCAGCTGCCCGGCGGGCACCGCGACCTTCTCGGCGTAGCCGCCGCCCGCGAGCAGCGCGCACACCTCGTCGCCGACGTTCCAGCCCGTCACGCCCTCGCCCAGCGCGGAGATCCGGCCGGACATCTCCAGCCCCGGGTACTCGGACGCGCCGGGCGGCGGCGCGTAGAAGCCGAGCCGCTGCAGCACGTCCGCGCGGTTCACCGCGCTCGCCGCGACGTCGACCAGCACCTCGCCGGGACCGGGAGTGGGATCGGGCACCTCGTCCCACTGGAGCACGTCGGCGTCTCCAGGCTCACGAATCACGATGGCGTGCATGAAGTTCACGCTACCGGGCGGCGAACCGGCCGGAACGGCGCGCCGCCCGCCGGGAAAAGGCGAGCTACGACTGTGATATGCGGTGAGAAGCGTCGGTATCCTGCTCATGGTCGTTGCCGTCGTCCATGTCGGTAAAAGATCGTTTAATGGCAGCGCCGAGGGGAGTGACGGTGGCACGGAACGATCAAGACGGTCCCTCGCTGGAGGAGCGCCTCGCCTCCCTGGACGCGATGAGCGGTGATGCCGCCGACGGGGACCGTCCGCCGTCCGAGCCCGCCGACGCCGCGGCCAAGGACGACGCGTCCGGTGACAAGACCGCCGAGCCGCAGCCCGGCAGCGACACCTACCCGGCCCCCGGCCCCACCACTCCGGCGTCAGAGACGACCGGCCCCGCGCCCGGCCCCATCGGCCCCGCGCCCGGCCCCATCGGCCCTGCACCCGGGCCTATCGGTGCTGCGCCCGGGCCTATCGGTGGGCCGCAGCCGTCCGGGCCGGACGATGCGAACCCGTGGCTGACCCCGCCGCCTCCCCTGGACGGCCAGCCGCCTCAGCCCGCGCCCTACGGCGACCTGCCCGCGCCGCCGCCGTACGCGGCCGCGCCGCCGCCCTTCGCCGGCGGCCCCCAGCCTTACGAGGCGGGCTCCGTCCCGCCCGCGCCCTACCCCGGCGCGCCCGGCCCCGGCATGCCCGGACCGGACGGACAGGTCCCGCCGCCCTTCGGCGTCCCGGCCGTCCCGCCGCCGCCCTACACCCCGAACGACCAGGCGCCGGGCAACTGGGGACCGCCCCAGCCGGACGCCCCGTACCCGCCCGGCAACGGCGGGCCCGTCCCGCCGCCTCCCGGCCCTGACCAGTTCGGCGAGCCCGGCGGCTTCGCCCCCTACCCCGGCGCGCCGCAGCCCGGCGCGGACGGCCAGCCGCCGTTCCCGAACGGCCCCGGCTTCGCCACGGACGGCCGCCCCGCCCCGCCCCCAGGCGCCCTCGCCCCTGGCGAAGGCGGCTTCGGCCCGCCGCCGGACGGCTTCCAGCCCGGCCCGGACGGCGGCTTCGCCCCCGGCGGCCCGCCCGCTGGCCCCGAAGGCGGCTTCCAGCCCGGCGCCCCAGGCACCGCGCCCGACAGCAACTTCCAGCCTGGCCCGGACGGCGGTTTCGCACCCCCGCCCGGACCCGAAGGCGGTTTCGCGCCGGGCGCTCCCGGCGCTGGACCCGAGGGCGGCTTCCAGCCTGGTCCCGAGGGCGGTTTCGCGCCCGCGCCCGGCCCCGAGGGGGGCTTCGCGCCTGCACCGGGCCCTGACGGCGGGTTCGCCCCTGGCGGTCCGGGTGCCGGTCCGGAGGGCGGGTTTGCGCCTGCGCCGGGGTTCGGGCCTGGGCCTGATGGCGGGTTCGGGCCTGGTGCTTACGGGCCCGGCATGGGCCCGCAGGGGATTCCGATTCCGCCTGCCGGTGAGCAGGGCGGGCATCCCGGGATGGTCGTCCCGCCGCCTGGCGCGCAGGGCGCCCCTGCCCAGCCCGGCTACGCGCCGCAGCCCGGCCAGCCCGGATATCCGCAGCACCCCGGGCAGCCAGGTCAGCCCGGGTACCCGCCGCAGCCGCAGGGCACGGAGAGCCTGAGCTCCGAGAACCTGCTCGGCGAGCGGCGGATCGCGCCGTCCGGCGGGTGGCGGCGCGCGGTCTACAAGGCGACCGCGGGCAACGTCCACCCGGGCGAGTCGTCCTCCGAGCTGCGCCGCAAGGACCTGGTCGCGCGCGCCCGGACGATGGTCGCGGGCGGGCACCACCGCGTCGCGGTGATGTCGCTCAAGGGCGGTGTCGGCAAGACCACGACCACGACCGGGCTCGGCTCGATGCTGTCGTCGCTGCGCGGCGACCGGGTGATCGCGGTGGACGCCAACCCGGACCGCGGCACGCTGAGCGACAAGGTCCGGCTGGAGACCGCCGCGACGGTCCGCGACCTGCTGAACAACCGCGAGCGGGTGCACCGGTACGCCGACGTCCGCGCGTTCACCTCGCAGAACGAGGCGCGGCTGGAGATTCTCGCGTCCGACCGCGACCCGGCGGTCAGCGAGGCGTTCAGCGCCGAGGACTACTCGGCCGTCGCGGTCGTCCTGGAGCAGTACTACTCGGTCTGCATCACCGACTGCGGCACCGGCCTGCTGCACAGCGCGATGGCGGGCGTCCTCGCGCTCGCCGACCAGCTCGTCCTGGTCAGCTCGCCCTCGGTGGACGGCGCGCGCTCGGCGAGCGCCACGCTGGACTGGCTGGAGGCCCACGACCACGGGCACCTCGTCCGGAACGGCGTGGTCGTGCTGTCGATGGTCCGCAACCGCACCCGCAGCCAGGTCGACCTGGACAAGCTCCAGGCGCACTTCGAGTCGCGGTGCCGCGCGGTCGTCCGCGTCCCCTACGACGACCACCTGGAGGAGGGCGCCGAGCTGGAGCTGGAGGCGCTCGCCCCCGCCACCCGCGAGGCGTACCTGCAGCTCGCGGCCGTGGTCGGCGACGGCTTCGCCTGGCAGCGCCCCTCCGCCACCTGACGCCCGCCGCCCCCACGCAGAGCCCGGCGCCCGTGCTCATCGCCGGGCGCTAGAGTCGCTCGTCGTGGGGAACGGGGAAGACGGGATCTACGTCGGCCGCGCGCCGGTGGACGCGGCGGGCGACCGGGGCTGGCTGCTCGGGCACTTCAAGCCCGAGGGCGACATCCGGCACAGCGAGGCCGTCGAGATCAAGTGGGGCGTGCACCCTGCCGGGCAGCGCCGCGCGCAGTGGGCCGTCGGGGACGAGCGGACCGCCCTGCTCGTCCTGATCAGCGGGCGCTTCCGGCTGGAGTTCCCCGGACGGGACGTCGTGCTCGCCGAGCCCGGCGACTACGTGGTCTGGGACAAGGTCGACCATTCCTGGCAGGCCGAGGAGCCCTCGACGGTCCTGACCGTCCGCTGGCCGTCGATCCCCGGCTTCGCCGTCCCGCAGGAGTGATCCGGAGGCCGTTCACGGCCCGCGGGGCCACTCCTCGGCACGGCAGACCGCTTCCCCGGCTTCGGAGGCCGCTCGCCGGGGGCTACGTCTCGGCGCGGGAGACGACGTTCTGGCTCATCAGGACGCGGATCTCGCGGCCGTGCGAGGTCAGCACCTCGGTGTACGGGCTGTGCACGTCCATGACGTAGCCGACCACCGTGCTGCCGTCCTTCAGCCCCAGGCGCTCCTGCGGCACCCAGACCGTGTCGGTGAGCGCCCCGAGCGCGAACATGCCGAGCCAGACGGCGACGCCGAGGTGCCCGGACGCCTTCTCCAGGTAGGTCCGGGCCGGGCCGCTGCGCATCATGATCAGCACGAAGAGCGTGCTGACCGCCAGCACGACCAGCAGCGTCACCCAGTCCCGCAGGGTGATCAGCGCGGCCGCGAACACCCCGGTCAGGACGCCGAGCATGACCAGCTGGTGCGGCTGCCACTCGCGGTCCCGCACGTGCCGGATGTGGTGCAGGTAGGCGATCGGGAGCAGCACGGCGAGGATGACCGCGGTGACGGCCCCGGCGCCGAGGAACGTCCCGACGACCACGCCGATGACGTCGTCGAAGTTGACGCTGTCGGCGAGCGCGAACGCCACGTCCCAGTGGTAGTGCGCGATCGCGAGCAGGCGGAGCAGGAGGAACAGCAGCCCGCCGAGCGCCATGGCGTTGGCACCGCCGCTTCCCTTGCCCGAGTTCGTCACCGTTCGATGATTCCGGAGCGGGCTCAACCGGTCCGTCAACGCGGGGCAAAGCGTCGGGCGGAGAACGGTGGGAAAAGGAGAACCCCCGAGGAATTCGGGGGTCCGGATAAGCGGAGGCTGTGGGATTCGAACCCACGGAACCGGGAGTGCCGGCTCGACGGTTTTCAAGACCGTTGCCCTCGTCCACTAGGCGAAGCCTCCTGGGGCATCCCCACCTTAGCGTGCGGGGCGAGGGCGACGTCCGGGACGGACGGGGGCGATTGGTAACTTCGCAAGATGGGGGACATCAAGGAGTCGACCACGGTGACCTTCCCCGCAGGGGCGGTCACCGGGCGGTCGCGCGTGGTCGCCGCCCTGCCGGTGGACGGCGGCTGGGGGGTGGTCGTCGCGGAGACGCCGTTCCACCCGCTGGACACCGCCTGGCCCGACCAGCCCGGCGACACCGGCGTGCTGCGCTGGGACGAATTGGAGCTGCCGGTCGCCGACTGCGTCACCGGGGCGGTGCCGCTCGCCGGGGGCGCGCTGCTGACCGGGGAGGACGTCCCGGTCCGGCGCGGCGACCCCGACTGGGCCTGGCTGGTCGTCCACGTGCTGGAGCGCCGCGTCCCCGAGGACGAGGTGGTCGAGCTGGACGTCGAGCCGGTGCGGCGCCGGGCGCTGTCGGCCGGGCACACCGGCTGCCACCTGATGGCGCTCGCGCTGAACGGGGCGCTCGCGGACCGCTGGCGCAAGGACGCGCCCCGGACGGACGCGCTGGGCCGTCCCGACTTCGACCAGCTCGCGATCACCGGGTCCCGGATCGTGCCGAACGGCAGTGTCGACACCTACCGGATCGGCAAGTCGCTGCGGAAGCGCGGCTTCGTCGCCGAGGGACTCGCCGACGAGCTCGACGAAATCACGACCGCCGTGAACGGGCGGCTCGCGGAGTGGATCGCGGCGGACGCCGGGGTCCGGCTGGACGTCCCGTCCGAGGAGCTGACCGCGCGCCGCCTCTGGCGCTGTGACCTGCCCGAAGGCAAGGCGTCGCTGCCCTGCGGCGGCACCCATCTGCGGCGCACGGGACAGCTCGGAACGGCCCGCGTCCGGCTGGAGCTCTCCGACGCCGGGGACGAGCTGGTGGTGGAGACAAGAGTCGAAAGCGCATGAAACGCGCGGAAGGCATCCACTACCCTTCACCGCATGTCAGAGCAGATACCGAATGATCCGGCCGGTACGACGCACCAGTTCCAGAACTTCGTCGCGCAGGGGCAGCAGCAGCCGGCCAAGGCGGCGCCCGGCGGCAACGTCGGGCTGATCGTCGGGATCGTCGCCGTGGTGGCCGTGGTCGCCCTCCTGGCGGTCGTGCTCGCCACGATGATGTAGCGCGGGGCTTAACGGCCGCTTTCGGAGAAGTGCTGGTAGTCGCGGGTCCCGTTCCAGGAGCCGCCCCAGCCCCACCCGATCGAGGCGAACGCCTTGACCGTCGGGTCGCCCGCGTGGATCAGTCCCGGGTCGCGCCGGTCGCGGTCGCCGTACTTCACGCATTTCGGGTGGTCGATATGCCCGTCCGCCGTGACGTACGGGTTCTCGCAGGGGTTGATGTCGACCGCGAAGCCGTAGGCGTGCTGCGACCAGTGGCTGGCGCCGGTCGCGTTCCGGCAGTTGAAGGCCGAGGTGTTGTCGTCGTCGATGGAGTCGTAGTCGCTGCCCTTGTAGGCGTCCACCGGCACCATCTTGCGGATCGGGTACTTGTTCTCGAACAGCTTGCGGAACACCGACACCAGATCGCGCGCGGACGAGGCGTTCACGACGAGCTTGCCGTCCGGGTGGGGCTTGTTGTCCATGCCCCAGTAGTTCATCACGATCATCCGCAGCCCGGACGGCGCGACCGGGCAGCCCGAGCGCCACGAGCTCGGCAGGTCCTTGGCCTTCAGCCCGTTGATCTCCGCGTGGAACCGGTTGAGGTCCATAGAGGGCGAGCTTGTGGACGTGGGCGTGCCGACCGTCCCGTTCACGGTCGGCGGCGTCGCGGACGACGCGCTCGACTCGGGCTTGGAGGAGCCGTGTCCGCATCCGGTCGCGGCGGTCGCCGCGAGGGCGAGGGCGGTGGCGAGCGCGGTGGTCCGGCGGCCCGCGTCCGAGCGCGTCCGCCTCGTCCCGGACGGGGTTTCGGACGCGTCGGCGGCGCGGTCGCGGACGGCACGGATCCGGGAGCTGGGAGTCCGGTGGAGCGGCATTCCAGCAGGATGGCACGGTCGGCGGCCTTCGCGTGGGACCTTGGATTCGCTACCGTGCGGGGAGGGGCGCGCCCGCGCGCGAAGCCCGGCGCACGACCGGAACCCGGCGGACACGCCGTGGCCGCGGGCCCCCGCCGGTCCGAGGGGGAGCGATGACGCAACCTGGGGACGAACAGGCCCCCAGCCTGGAAGACGAGATCTTCTCGGTGGCGTCCTCGGTGGAGGCGCCGCCGTCCGACCAGCCGCGCCTGCACTGGGAGCGGCCGCCGCGGCTGCCCGTCCGGCGCGACCTGTGGGTCGGCCTGGCCGGCGCGCTGACGTTCACGTTCGTCGACCTGATGATGATGTACGCGCCGCTGATGGCGTCCCGGCGGCCGAGCACGCTGCCGCAGTTCGTCGCGCTGATCGTCGTCGCGTTCGGGCTCGGCTCGCTGCTGGCCTGGAAGGTCGGCGGCGGCTGGCGCCCGTTCGGCTTCGGCATGATGCTCGGCTGGGGGTTCCTGACCCTGGTCTCCGTCGGCTTCCTCACCGGCCTCGGCCTTTAGGGACCGTCGCGGAGCGGTTCGGGGGACGTGCCGGCGACGCTCAGCCGGCTTCGATGCGTTTGAGGACGGCGGAGAAGGCGCGTCCGATGGCCTCCAGGTCGGCGGGGTCGATGACGTCCACGAAGTAGTCCCGGACGGTCTCGACGTGGTCGCGGGCGGCGCGGTCGAGCGCGTCGAACCCGGCCTCGGTGAGGAAGGCGTAGACGCCGCGCTTGTCGTTCGGGCAGTTGTCCCGGCGGACCAGGCCCTTGGCCTCCAGCCGCGAGCAGGTGTGGGACAGCCTGCTGCGGGACTGGCTGGCGTTCTCGGCCAGCTCGGCCATCCGCAGCCTGCGCTCGGGCGCCTCGGACAGCCGGACGAGGATCTCGTACTCCGAGACCGACAGCCCGTGCTTGGTCTTGAGGTCGCGGTCCATGATCTCGGTGAGGCGGACGCTCCCGTCCACGAAGGCGCGCCAGTCGCGTTGCTGGGAGGCGCCGAGCCAGCGCGGTTCCGTCATGCGGCGAGTATACCCGCATGTTGAATCTTCAACTAAGTGCCGCTACAGTGGGCCCCGGACGGAATAGTTGAACCTTCAATCTTGTTCCGGCCGACAAGCCCCGGCGCCGGTCCGGGACGCGATCGAGAGGAGACGCCATGCCCGCCGTGCTGGCCGACCCGATGACCCTGCCCCGCCTGCCGCGCCTGGGCCGGGAGGGTACCGACTGGCGGCGCGTGGCCAAGGTCGTCACCGCCGAGAAGCACGTGGAGGGCGAGGGCTTCCAGGTCCGCCGCCCGTTCCCGACCGTGAGCCTGGCCATGGCCGACCCGTTCCTGCTCCTGGACCACATGGGCGCCGTCGAGTACGCGCCTGGCGAGGCGAAGGGCACCCCGTGGCACCCGCACCGGGGGTTCGAGACCGTCACCTACATCATCGACGGCGCGTTCCAGCACCAGGACACCACCGGTGGCGGCGGCCTGATCGCGGACGGCGCCACCCAGTGGATGACCGCGGGCGCGGGCATCCAGCACATCGAGCAGCCGCCGCCGGAGCTGGTCGCCAAGGGCGGGCTGTTCCACGGCGTCCAGCTGTGGGTGAACCTGCCGCGTGCCGAGAAGTGGACGAAGCCGCGCTACCAGGACATCCGCGCCAACGATGTGAAGCTGCTGTCGTCCGACGACGGCTCGTCCCTCGTGCGCGTGATCGCCGGGCAGGTCGGCGGGTTCGAGGGGCCGGGCATCACGCACACGCCCATCACCTACCTGCACGCGACGATCGCGCCGGGAGCGCGGCTCACGCTGCCGTGGCCGCGCGACTTCAACGCCATCGCCTACGTCCTGTCCGGACGCGGGACGGTCGGTGTCGAGGAGATCGGCCTGGACGAGGGGCAGCTCGCGGCGTTCGCCGGGTCGCACCACCAGGGCGAGACGGACGGCCTGATGCTGCAGGCGGCCGCCTCGCAGCCGACGGCCGGCCAGAACGGCTGGGAGGTGCTGATCCTCGGTGGCATGCCGCTGCGCGAGCCGGTCGCGCGCTACGGACCGTTCGTGATGAACACGCGCGACGAGATCGTCCAGGCTTTCGAGGACTTCCAGGCCGGACGGATGGGCACGATCCCGGCCGAGAAGCTCCCGCACCTCTCCGACCGCGACGAACCCCTCGCCTAGGACGAAAGGAAAGTCCGGACGGGCGGAAACGTGCTCCATGTCCGGGCAATGCACGCGAAACGGCCGCGCCTCGCCGAGGCGCGGCCGTTTCTTCGCGGGGTGGCGTGACGGACGCGGCGGGGATGCGCTACTGTGTTCGAACAGTTCGAACACAGGTTCGATCAAGCCTCGACCCGCTCCGTCCGGAGGTCCGCATGGTGGCTACGGTGGCCGCTCCCTCGCTCCCGCACTCGCGGGTGCGCCCGGGCGCGACACGCCGTAGGCCTTTCTACGGAAATCTACGGCCGCAGCTATATGGCCTCATAGAGTCCGAGACCGTGGATCCCGTGCGCAACCCCTACGCCCCGGGCGCGGGTCAGCGCCCGCCAGAGCTGGCCGGACGCGACCGCGAGCTGAAGCAGTTCGAGGTCGTCCTGGAGCGGGTGGCGCGAGGCCGCCCCGAGCGCAGCATGATCATCACGGGCCTGCGCGGTGTCGGCAAGACCGTGCTGCTCAACACCTTCCGCTCCATGGCCATGCAGCGGCTGTGGGGCACCGGAAAGATCGAGGCGCGGCCCGACCAGTCGATCCGCCGCCCGGTCGCGTCCGCGCTGCACATGGCCGTTCGCGAGCTCGCCCCGCGGCACCGCGCGCCCGACCGCATCGAGTCCTTCCTCGGTGTGCTGAAGGCGTTCGCGCAGGCCGGGCCCGAGGAGGACGCCAAGGGGAAGGCGCGCGTGCACCGCTGGCAGCCGGGCATCGACGTGCCCGCCTCACGCGGCCGCGCCGACTCCGGCGACCTGGAGATCGACCTCACCGAGCTGCTCGCCGACGCCGCGTCCGTCGCGACCGACGTCAGCGCCGGCATCGCCCTGTTCGTCGACGAGATGCAGGACATCCCGCCCGACGACGTGTCCGCGCTGTGCGCCGCCTGCCACGAGCTGTCGCAGAGCGGCGGGCCGCTGATCGTCGTCGGCGCGGGCCTGCCGCACCTGCCCGCCGTCCTGTCGGCGAGCAAGTCCTACTCCGAGCGGCTGTTCCGCTACACCCGCATCGACCGGCTCGACCGGGTCTCCGCCGACTTCGCGCTGCTCGCCCCGGCCGAGCGCGAGGACGTCACCTTCACCCAGGACGCGCTCGACGCCCTGTATGGCGCCGCCGACGGCTACCCCTACTTCGTCCAGGCGTACGCCAAGGTCGCCTGGGACGTCGCCCCCGACACCCCCATCACCGTCGACGACATCAAGGTCGCTGCGCCCGAGGCCGAGAGCGAGCTGGCCGTCGGCTTCTTCGGCAGCCGCTACGAGCGCGCGACCCCCGCCGAGCGCGACTACATGCGCGCCATGGCCGCCCTCGGCGACGACCCCGTCCCGACCGCCGCCGTCGCCGAGGAGCTGGGCCGCAAGCCGTCCAGCCTCTCGCCCGCCCGCGACGGCCTGATCAAGAAAGGACTGATCTACAGCGCCGAGCGCGGCCTGGTGGCCTTCACCGTCCCGCACTTCGGCAACTTCCTCCGTTCCCAACCCGCCTGACAGGCTGGTCAGGGTTCTCTACGGCTCTCTAGCGTCGCCGGTAGAAACCGGTAGACGGTGGCATCGTCCTGCGCCGCTACTCCTGTCTACCGCTCTCTAGCGCTGGCCCTAGATATTCGTAGAAAGCTGTGACGAGTGAAATATCGGGCTGCCTAGCGTCAGCGCTAGAGAGTCGTAGATTTGCCGATGGGGACGTCCCATCGCGTTCTCTACGGCCTTCTCGTGATGCCGCTAGAGAGCTGTAGAGAGTCCTCGCGTCCGGTGGCTGGGAGCAGCGCGTGCCTGACGTCCCGGTCCCTCGCGGCGGTCGAGACGGCGAAGACGATCTCCATGTCGGTGCCGTGCAGCCGCGCCGGATACACCAGGAAGCGGTGGCAGCCCTCCCGCCACACGTCCAGCGGAGCGGCGCTGACCAGCGCGTTCTCGAACTCCAGCCAGGTACTGCTGGCGTACAGCGTCGCGAAGGTCTCGCTGAGCGGGCTCGGTCGGCGCTCGCACGGGACGTCCCGCCGCGCGCGCAGCCCGAGCACGAGCGCCGACCGCGCGTCGCCCCGCGCGCGGTCGCGGACGCGCTGGCAGAGCAAGGCCAGCTCGGGGGAGAGCGACGCGAACAGCGCCAGCTCCAGCGCAAGTACGCCCACGACCCGTCCCGCCCCGAGCCGCAGCACCTCCACGCCCGCCCTGGACGCCCCGAGCGACACCACCGCCGCCGCGGTGAACAACACCGCGCGCAACACGCTGCGCCGCCCGACCCGCTTCGCGCTGAGCCCGCCGAAGCAGCCGCACCCCGCCTCCGGCCTGCGCGCCCGCAGTTCCAGCACGGCCCAGGTCGCCCCCGCGAACCCGACCGCCGCGACCACCCGCACCCACAGATGCGACGACAGCAGCAGCGCGAGCCCGACCACCCCCTCGACCAGCCCGAGGACGATCCCGGCCCGCCGGTTCCGCAGCAGGAGCAGCATCCGCGTCGGCCGCTGCGCGACCGGAACGCCGTGCACCCGCACTCCGTCATGCGCGTGCGGCGCGTCCGAGACCGGCTCCCGCACCGCCAGCTTCGCCAGGCACGCCGCCAGCAGGACCCCCGCCAGCATCAGCACCTGGACGTTCTGCACCACCGTCACCATGCCCGGCCCTCCCTGGTCTCCGCTGCCCACCGCACCGTCACGTTGAAGCACCCGGCGTCGAGATCCCCTCCCAGCGCCGCGAACGCCACCGGCCCGAGCTCGGCGATCCGGCCGCGCGGCGACGTCCCGCACTCCACGCACCGGTCGCAGAACCGCGCCGCGACGCACCCGCACTCGGCCACGACCGCCTCCGCGCCGCGTCCCGAGCAGTCGTTCACCATCTCCAGCCCGCTGCCCACCGACAGCAGCGGCAGGGGGACGCAGCCGGGGGGTGCCTCCGTACACCCCCCGGCCGCCCCCTCCCCGTCCACCGCCGGGTACGCGACCGCGTAACCCGGCGGACCTCCCCCCAGCTCTCCCCCCTGCCCGCCCCTCGCGCCCTGCCCGGACCGCGCGTCCCAACCCGCCCCCGAGCCCTGACCCGTCCACGCCTCCCGGCCCGAGCCCGAGCCTCGGCCCGTCCACCCGTCACGGCCCTGGCCTGAGCCTTGGCCTGCCCATGCGTCACGGTCCGGATTCGCGCCTTGGCCGCTCCAAGCGCCCGGGCCTGCTCCGGCGCCTTGGCCGGTCCACGCGTCCTGGCCGAGGTTCGGGCCTTGGCCCGTCCACGTGCCTTGGCCCGAGCTTGCGCCCTGGCCGGATTGCGGGTTGCGGGGGGCTGCGGGGGGTTGGCCTTTTCGTGGGCGGTGCCTGGTTAGGGAACCTTGGCCGGTCCAGGGGCCGTGGTCGATCAGCGGGCGTCCGCGGGTTGTTGCCGGGCCGCGCACTGCTTCTGGGGCTTGGCCTGGTTCTGGGGGGAAGGTCGTGTTGTCGGCCATGCCGGTGCTCTGGGGGGTGCCGGGCCAGCCGTACCAGGTGGCCGTGCCCTGCGTCTCGGCCGGGACGAGGGCGTCCGGCGCGGGGGAGGCGAGGTCGTCGGCCCGGTGGCCCGGCTGGGACGTGGCGGGCGCGACGGCGCGCGGACCGTCGGGGGAGCGGACGCACAGGACGTCCACCAGGTAGCCGGGTTCGAGCCGCGGGTGCCGCACCTGGACGAGCCGGAGCGACCGCGCGTCGAGGGCGACCCGGGCCCGGCCCCGGTGCGGGCCCAGATCCACCTCCAGCGCGTCCGGACGGGCGGACAGCAGGGTCCCGGTGACCCGTCCGATGTCGACCCAGACCCGGTCGGCGGCGAGGCCGCCCGCGTCCATCCGGACCAGCGCCTGCCGGCCGGGGCGCAGCGCGGCGGGGCCCCTGCGCCCGCCGTGCCACACCGCGGTGGTCGGGGTCATCGGCAGCCGGGCCTCCCCGGCGGCCGTGGCCAGCACCAGCACGTGCGGGCTCGCGTCCAGCACGGTCCCGGTCAGGACCCGCAGTGGAGGCGCGGGCGGGGCGGGCGGCGACGGCGGCCCTCCGCCCAGCACTGCCCGGCGGTACCGCCGCCGGGCGGACGGATCGCGCTGTGCGGGCATCGCTGTCCTCCGGCTGTCAGTCGGTGCAGTCAAGGTTCACGCCGCGTGGTCACTCTGTCGACGGATTTGTCGCCATAAGTCGCTGAGCGGAGTGGTTTTCCATTACTCGGGAGAATCATCCTCCACCGGGTTGACCCGAATATGCCTTATTAGTTGGACCGGAATTACGCGGCCCGTGCCATGGTCGAACCGGTCGGGATCTTCGACGGCGCCGCCGCGGCGCGCCCGTCCGGCCCCGGCCCGCGCCGGCGGACCCCCGGTGGCGCGCACCGCGCGGACCTTGACACGGTGGTGAAGTGACCAGCACGCGGCACGAGGAGTTCCGCGCGTACGTGGCGGCGCGCGGCCCCGTCATGCTGCGCGCCGCGATGCGGCTCACCGGCGACCGCGCCGAGGCCGAGGACCTGCTCCAGGCCGCGCTCGCCAAGACCTACCTCGCCTGGGACCGGATCCACGACCGCGACGCCGTCGACGGCTACGTCCGCCGCGCCATGGTCAACACGCAGATCTCCTGGTGGCGGCGGCGCAAGCTGGACGTCTACCCGACCGACGAGCTGCCCGACCTCCCGGTGGACGACCACACCCGGCGCAGCGAGATGCAGGACGCCCTCGGCCGCGCGCTCCGCCGCCTGCCCGCCCGGCAGCGCGCCGCCGTCGTCCTGCGCTACTACGAGGACATGCCCGAGACCGAGATCGCGGAGATCCTCGGCGTCAGTGTCGGGACCGTGAAGAGCACCGTCTCCCGGGCCATGGCCAAGCTCCGCGACGACGCGGGCCTGGAGGCCGACTTCCCGCAGCCGAACGTCCACGACTCCGACGGCCCCCACCAGGACGGCGAGGACCGCTGACCGCGCGAACCGATGACGGCGAGGGCCGGCGGCGGCGTGGACCGGGGACGGCGAGGACCGCTGACGGCGTGGAAGGGCTGGTAAGGAGCGTCTTCGAGTTGACTCCGGGGTGCTGACAAGCACCCCGGCCAGCGGACAGAATCCGGTTCACCATTGGTGCCGGACGAGGAGGCGCGCCCGTGTGGAGCACGATGCAGGACGTCCCGCTGACCATCACCTCGATCATGCGGTTCGGGACCGGGGTCTTCGGCGACCGCGAGGTGGTCACCTGGACGGCGGACGGCCCGCGCCGCCGCACCTACGCCGAGGTCGGCGAGCGCGCCGCCCGGCTCGCGAACGCGCTGCGCGCCCTCGGCGTGGACGGTGACCAGCGCGTCGGCACGTTCATGTGGAACAACGCCGAGCACCTGGAGGCGTACCTCGCGATCCCGTCCATGGGCGCGGTGCTGCACACGCTCAACATCCGGCTGTCCCCCGACCAGCTCGCCTACATCGCGGGCCACGCCGAGGACCGGGTCGTCCTGGTGGACGCGTCGCTCGTGCCGCTGCTGGCGCCCGTCCTGCCGGACATGAAGACCGTCCAGCACGTGGTCGTCGCCGGTGAGGCCGACACGACCCCGCTCGAAGGCGCGGGCAAGGAGCTGCACTCCTACGAGGACCTGCTCGCCGCCGCGTCCCCGGAGTTCGACTGGCCCGAGCTGGACGAACGCCAGGCCGCGGCCATGTGCTACACGAGCGGCACGACCGGGAATCCGAAGGGCGTCGCGTACTCGCACCGGTCGTCCTACCTGCACTCGATGTCCGCCGCGACGGGCAACGGGCTCGGCCTGAACGCCGCCGACCGCGTGCTGCCCGTCGTCCCGATGTTCCACGCGAACGCCTGGGGCCTGCCGTACGCTGCGCTGCTCGCCGGCGCGTCCCTGGTCATGCCGGACCGCTTCCTGCAGGCCGAACCGCTGATCCAGCTGATCGAGACCGAGCGTCCGACGATCGCCGGCGCCGTCCCGACGATCTGGTCGGACGTGCTGCGGCGGGTGAACGAGCACGGCGGGGACCTGTCGTCGCTGAGGCTCGTCCCGTGCGGGGGCTCGGCGGTCCCGGAGTCGCTGCTGCGCGGTTTCGACGCGCTCGGCGTCCGGATCGTCCAGGCATGGGGGATGACCGAAACCTCGCCCGTCGCGACGATGGCGCACCCGCCGATCGGGGTGACCGGGGACGACGCCGTCCGCTACCGGGTCAGCCAGGGCCGCGTCCTGGCCGGACTGGAGATCCGCATCGTCGGCGACGGCGACCGCGTCATGCCGAACGACGGCGCCGCGGTCGGCGAGGTCGAGATCCGCGGCCCGTGGATCACCGGCTCCTACGTCAAGGACGAGGACGCGGGCCGCTTCTACGACGGCTGGCTCCGCACCGGCGACGTCGGCACCCTTAGCGCCGACGGCTACCTGACCCTCACCGACCGCGCCAAGGACGTCATCAAGTCCGGCGGCGAGTGGATCTCGTCCGTCGAGCTGGAGAACCGCCTGATGGCCCATCCGGACGTCATCGAGGCCGCGGTCGTCGGCGTCCCCGACGACCGCTGGCAGGAGCGGCCGCTCGCCTCGGTCGTCCTGCGCGAGGGCGCCGCGACCACCGCCGGCCAGCTCCGCGACTTCCTCGCCGAGCACGTCCCGCACTGGCAGCTCCCGGAGCGCTGGACGTTCGTCCAGGAGGTCCCCAAGACCAGCGTCGGCAAGTTCGACAAGAAGGTCCTCCGCCGCCACTACGCCGACGGCGCCCTCGCAGTCGAACACCTCACCTGACAACCGCGCGGACGGGCCGGATCGCGCGGACGGCGGGACGCGCTGACGGGTCCGGGCGCGGACAGACCCGGACGCGCTGACGTGTCCAGGCGCGTGGACGGGCCTGGACCGCATGGACGGGCCTGGACGTGCGGACGTGTCCGGGCTCGCACACGGGCCTGGACGCGCGGACGGGCCGGGCGGGCAGGGGGTTCCTGGTCCGCGCGGCCCGTCCGGTGGGGATCAGCGCTGGGTGGCGATCTTGTTCAGCTCGTTCTGGTAGTAGAGCGGGCCGAAGCCGAAGATCAGCAGCAGGATGCCGACGCCCTGGCTGAAGCTGGGCTGGCGGCCGGCGCGGCGCTGCGCCTCGGCGAGGCCGGTGCCGAACTTGATCAGCACGATCAGCGGCCAGATGCCGAGGGTGATCCAGCCGAACAGCACCGAGCACAGGGCGCTGCCCGCGCTGGAGGCGCCGGACTCGGGGTAGGTCCGGTTCAGCTCGTCGTGGATCTTGTAGATCCAGACCAGACCGTAGATGCCGAGCGTGATGATCGGCAGGCCGAGCCAGACGGCCAGGATGTTGCGTTGCTTCATCGGTGCGGTTTCCTCCGGTGGAATCTCGGTGACCTGCGTTTTCGCGTGTGGAACGCGTGGCTGACAGGTGCATCGGAAGGGTCGGCGCGAACCGGGGATGATTCGCGGAGTCTGACACCCTTCCGTAGATCGTTGCGTCATGCTGGGGTTTTGCCGGAATCGATCGGAAAGTGGCTCAACGTTCCACTTCGCGGCCCGAGCCGGACCCCCAACGTTCCTCCGACGCAGCAAGATCGCGGACCGTTCCGTCGGCTCTCGGTAAAGCCGCGCGCTCCGTCTGCGGGCGGGCCGCCCGCCGCCACTAGGCTGGGCCGGCGTGACCGTTACAAGCGATCTTGATGGCGTGCCGCGCCCTGCCCCGTCCGCCTGCCCGATGTGCGGGACCCTCGTCCGCGACTCCGCGCCCGCCGGGGACGACCTGCTGGCCCTCAGACCCTGCGGCTGCGTGGTCGAGAATCCGCGCTAGGGCTCACCGCGCGCACGAGCCGCCCCACACATGGAGACGCCCCGCGTGCACGAAACTCGTGCACGCGGGGCGTTCGCTGCTTGCCGGGCCGGGCGGTTTCGGACGGTCGTCCGCGGGACGGTCAGGAGGCGTCCCAGGCCACGTTGACCTGGCCTTCGTCGGCTCGCTGGATGGACAGGCCGTCGGTGCTGACCGGGTCCTTGAAGTAGACGACGGCCTTGGACTTGGTGCTGTCCACGGTCACCTGCTGCACCGACCAGCCGTTCGCGTCGTGCACGGCGACGCGGAGCTGGGCGGGCGGGAGGTTCTGGAGGCCGTTGTCGCAGACGAAGCCGATCGCCTTCAGCGCGCCGCGCGGGAAGGAGACCGGCGTGACGGCGTTGGCGCCGTTGTTCAGCTGTCCGTAGGGCATGTCGTCCTCTTCGGTCGGAGGGGGCGGCGGGGGGATCGGCGGCGTCGGGTCGGACCCGACGCGCCACTGGCCGTAGTCGTCGTGGACGGCGCGGTCGTAGTCGAGGCCGACGCCGTTGATGACGTGGTCGTTGGAGTACTGCTGGAGCTGCGCGCGCTTGTCCCAGCGCCCGCCGGACCAGGCGTAGGTCTGCCAGCCCCAGTGGATCTTGCCGGCGTCGAACGCGCGCTTGATCGGGCCGTACCCGCCGTAGAGGCCGACGCGGGACCGGCCGAGGACGGCGGCCGCGCCGTCCAGGTAGGCGTTGATCGCGGTCTGCTGTCCCGATGTCGCGTCGAAGTCGACCGCGAAGTAGATCGGCCGGTCGGCGGGCATGCCGCAGGCGCGGGCCTGCTTGGCCGCGTCGGTCGCGTCGGCGATCCCGGCCGCGCGCCCGCCGAGCGCGCGGGAGGCCGTGCTCTCCCACACCACGACGAGGTACAGTCCCGCGCGGGACAGCTCGTCCGCCTCGGCGCGGGTCAGGTTCTTCCCGGACGTGTCATGCGAGAGGTAGCGGCAGGCGAACTTCACTCCGGCGCGTTTGAGCGCGCCGGGCCCGGGACGTCCCCAGGCGTAGTCGACGCCGAAGATGCTCACCACGGGTCCTTCCGTCCTGCGTCCCCGGCTGCGGGGCGATCAGAGGGCACTGTGCCATGTTCGCCGCCAGGCTTCAGGTGAAACGCCCGAGTAGCCGTGTTCGTGGGGTCCCGGCCCGGTTCCGGACGCGTAGGGATATCCCTGCGGGGTGATTTTTCAGGGGTTCGAATGGTGCTGAAAGGGTACGTGGGTGTATCCAGAGTGGGCCCTATTGTCCGGACGTCCCGTGGCGTGCGGGGCCCCGTTCGCTGCGGGAGCGCACATGCCCAGGTGGTCACCGCCCGACGTCGCGACCCGTCGGCTCCTCCGGAAGCTGAACGACGGCGACGCCGACGCGCTGGCCATGCTCTATGACCATTACGCTGAGCGACTGTTCGACTATGCGGTCGTGATGACGGCCGACATCCGGGTGGCGGACGACGTCGTCCACGACGCACTTGTGGACGCCTGGCGACGCGCCCCGCGCCTCCGCGACCACTCCAATCTGCGGATCTGGCTGTACGGCGCCGTTCGCCGACGCTGCCTCCAGCGGGGCCGTGCGCGCGAGCTGCACTGGCTGCCGAACCGCCCCTTCTGCTTCCCGGGCCAGCCCGCCTCCGACTACCCGGGCCAACCGGGGGGCGACGGTCCCGAGCCGCGTCCGAGCGTCGTGCTCCCGCCCACGTCCGAGCTTCGCTCCTTCCTCGATTCCGCCATGAACCGGCTGGATTCCAGCGAACGCGAACTGCTCGTGCTGACCGTCCGGCATGGACTGCACCCGTCCGAACTGGCCCTTCTATGGGGACTCTCCCGCCGCCGCGTCACCGCGCTCAACAGCGACGCCCGCAAGGAACTGGAGTCCGCCCTCCAGGACGCCCTGACCGTAACCGCGCAATCGTGCTCCACCTGGACGTCCCACACATCCGAGGAGCGCGCCGACACGCACACCCCGGACACATGGACATCGGAAGCACTACGCGAAACACGTGCCTCCGGCATAGAAACACCCAGGCCACGTGGCGATGCGCACACGTCGGACGCGCGGCGCGAAGCGCGCGGCTCCGGCATGGAAGCGCCCAAATCGCGTGACGATGCGCGCGCCTCGGATGCGTGGGCGTCGGACGCGCGCCGCGAAACGCGTGGCTCCGGCATGGAAGCGCCGAAGCCGCGTGACGATGTGCGCGCCTCGGAGGCGTGGGCGTCGGATGCGCGGCGCGAAACGCGTGGCTCTGACATGGAAGCGCCGAAGCCGCGTGACGATGTGCGCGCCTCGGATGCGTGGGCCTCGGACGTGCGCCGCGAAACGCGCCCCACCGGCATGGAAGCGCCCAGGCCGCGTGGCGATGCGCATGGTTCTGGTGGGCGGGCGTCCGAGGCGCGTGTTTCGGACGGCTGGGCATCGGATTCGCGCGCGGCGGCGGAATCGGCTGGTTCGGGCGAGCCGGCGCCGGAAGTCCGTCGCGGTTCGGGTGCTGAGGCGCCCGCGTCCCGCAGTGATGTGCGTTCGTCCGTCTTCGGCGGAACGCCGGAAGGCGCCGAAGTGCGCAAGGCGCGTGCGTCGGCCGTGCGGGAGACGGACGCGCAGGCGCCGGACGGGGGCCGCGAGTCGCGCATGTCCGGCATGCGGACGGTCGTCCCGAGCCGAGGCCGGACGCGGATCCGAGCGCGTTCCGTGCTGCGGCTCAACACTCCCCCGCGCCCCGGCGGCAGCGGACGCTCCGGAAGCGGTGGTGCTGGACGGCGTCCAGCCCAGGCAGGCGGACGGCGCGCAGCGACGCGTGCCCGGTTCAGGGCGGACGACGCGCCGGGCAACGGACGCGCCGAAACCCCGGGACCGCCCGCGGACATCCTGGACAGCGCGCTGAACGAGCACATCCGGAAGTGCGCGCCCTGCAAGGCGCGCGAGCAGTTGCGCGCGTGCAGCCTGCTGACGCTCGCGCCCGCGCCCGAGCCGTCCGAGGCGCTGCGGCGGCGCGTCCTGCACACGGCGACCGACCCTGAGCTGGCCGGATACCGCGCCGACATCGCTGCGCGCGGCGGTGCGCTGACCCCCGAGGGGCTGCCGACGCAGCCGGACGTCCCGTCCCCGTTCGCGCGGCGCTGGATGTTCGCGACGGGCGGGATGGGCGGCGCGCTGCTCACCGCGCTCGCCGTCATCGTGTTCATGGGGTCCCAGCTGGGCGTGCCGACGTTCGACTGGCCGTATACGCATCCGAACACGACCAGAACCCAGGCCGGGCCGCCGCACCACTCCGCGAAGGACGGCGGACCCGAAGGCCCCGGAGGAGACGGCGACAGCGGTCCCGTCCCGCCGTCTCCGCAGCTCGACGACCCGTCCAGGCCGCCGACGTCCGACCCGGGCAAGACCGGGAGGCCGCCGGTGAGCACGCCGCCGACGGTGCCCACCTCGCCGCCGGGTTCGCCGCGTCCGGGCACACTGCGCATTCTGACCACGAAGCTCGAACTTTACGGACGCACCTCGGGCACGATCCGGCTCAAGGCCGTGGACGGCCCGGTCACGTGGACCGGCGCGTCCTCCAGCACCCAGGTCACCCTCCAGGACCGTTCCGGCGGCCTCTCCCCGAACGGCTCCAGGGACCTCCTGGTCACGCTCCACACCGGCCTGATCAACCTGCCCGGCCGCGCCAAGCTCACCTTCACGACCCCCCACGGCCCCCCGCAGGAGGTCACCGTCGTCTGGGGAATCTCACTCCTCTGACCCCGCCTAGGGCGCTGCTCTTCTGACCGCGCCTAGGGCGCTGCTCTTCTGACCGCGCCCGGGGTGCAGCTCTTCGGACCCCGCCTGGGGTGCAGCTCCTCCAACCCCGCCACGCCCCAGCCCGCACGCAGTTCGCGCACGTCCGAGCCGCCCTCGCGACAGCCCGCCGGGAGATTCACTCCTCCGAGCCCGCCGGCACTCCCGCCATGTGGTCGCGGATCGTTTCCAGCTGCTCGCCGAGGGCCGCCTGCACGCGGGTCTCCATGGCGCGCGCGATGAACGGGTCGACGACCATCTTCACCAGCGGACGCATGCGCCGGACGACCTCGGCGACCTCCCCGAGCTCCTCGCCGGTCGGCACCGGGCCGTCCTCCAGGCGCCGGAAGACGTGCTCGTGGACGAGGTCGACGAAGCGTCCGGCGATGACGTCGCAGTCGTCCCGGATCTGCTGGGCGATGTCGAACACGGCGTCCAGCGGGATCCCGGCGGCGACCAGCTCCGCGCCGACGTGCAGCAGCCTCGGGGAGGGCACCCGGAAGTGGTCGCCGTCGGGCTCCACGAACCCCAGGCGGATGGCGCGGTCCAGGTCGTCCGCCACCTGGTCGTCATTACGGCCGGGCCCGAACGTGGCGATCAGCTCGTCCAGAGTGACCAGGCCGGGCAGCTCGTCCGACCACGGATCGGTGAGGACCTTCTCCAGGCCCAGCACGTCCCCGACGTCCCGGCCGGTCTCCCAGGCCGCCAGCAGGTCCTTGATGATCACGGACGAGTAGCCGCGCGCGAGCAGCTTGCCGATCAGCCGCAGCCGGGCCAGGTGGCTGTCGTCGTAGAACCCGACCCGCCCCTCCAGCCGCGGCGGGGGCAGCAGCCCCCGGTCCTGGTAGGCGCGGACGTTGCGGACGGTCGTCCCCGCCGCCCTCGCGAGCTCGTCGATCCGGTACCCGGACATGCTCCCCGCTTCCGCCGCTTGACCCCGCTCGATCTTACGCGCCACCCTTGGCTCATCGCCGGATGAGACATCGCGAGGTGCCGCAGTGGTCGATCCGCAGGTCGCGCAGGAGATCGAGGAGACCCTGCTCGCCGACCGCCTGAAATACACCCGGGCCCAGGTCGAGGAGCTGGCCGGGATGCCCCCCGAGAAGGCCCGCCGCATCTGGCAGACGCTCGGCTTCCCCGCCCCGGACGAGGACGAGGTCGCCTTCACCGAGAGCGACGTTCGCGCGCTCGTCGAGATCGAGCGCCTCGTCGCGGACGGCCTGGTCGACTCGGACGGCATGCTCCAGCTCGTCCGCGCCGTCGGCCAGACCATGGGCCGCCTCGCCAGCTGGGTCGTCGACGTGTGGCTCCCGAGCGCCGCGGCCGCCCTGCCCGAGGACGTCGAGCTCAGCCCGGAGACCGTGTCGGCCGTCCTCGGCCTCACCGAGGAGCTCCGTCCCCGCTTCGAATGGCTCCTCCTGCACGGCTGGCGCCGCCAGCTCGCCGCCGCCGGCCTCCGCGTGACCGCCGCCAGCGGCGACGCGTCCGGCGACCCCGCCATGGGCGTCGCCCGCCTCGCCGTCGGCTTCGCCGACATCGTCTCCTTCACGTCCCTCAGCCGCCGCATGGAGGGCTCCGCCCTCGCCGAGTTCGTCGAGCGCTTCGAGGCCGTCACCGCCGAAACCGTCGCCGACCTGGGCGGACGCATCGTCAAGACCCTCGGCGACGAAGCCTTCTTCGTCGCCCCCGACCCGCGAGCCGTCGCTGAGATCGGCATCAGCCTCGCCGAACGCCACAACACCGACCCGAACTTCCCCATCGTCCGCGTCGGCCTCGCCTACGGCGAAGTCGTCCTCCGCCTGGGCGACGTCTTCGGCACCCCCGTCAACCTCGCCGCCCGCCTCACCGCCGCCGCCCACCGAGGCACCATCCTCATCGACAGCGCCCTGGCCGCCGAACTCCCCCCCACCTACGAAACAACCCCCCTACGCCCCCGCCACCTCCAAGGCCTAGGCCGAACCCGCCCCCACCGCCTCCGCCCCCACCCCTAACCCCCAACACCCACGCTCCGCCCGACGCCACCCCCCGCACCCACGCTCGCCCCGCGCCCCATCCGCGCCCGTCCTGACAGCGCTCGCATCGCGCGTGCTGTCGGCCCGCCCCGGCCCCTGGCCGCCGCAACATGGCCGCATCACGCATCGAGCCGCCGCAGCCTCCGTCCCGACCCCTGCGCCCAACCCCCGCCCAGACCGCCCGCAGCCTCCGCGCCCACCACTTGCGCCCCGCCCCCACGCCGCGCGCCCTGCCCCCGCGCCGCGTGCCGTGCCCCCGCGCCGCGCGCCGTGCCCCCGCGCCGCGTGCCGTGCCCCCGCGCCGTGCCCCCGCGCCGCGCGCCGTGCCCCCGCGCCGCGCGCCGTGCCCCCGCGCCGCGCGCCCTGTCCCCGCACCGCGCCGCACCGCAGCTTTGACCCCACCTCGCGCGCCGCAATCCCCGCCCGGGCTGCGTGCACCGTGGCCACGGCCGAATCCACCCCGCCGCGTGCGCCCCTGCCCCCTGCCCCTGCACCAAGCTCCAGCCTGGGCCCTGACGCACCTGCGGCGCCCGCCGCTGCACCCCGCGCTTGGCCCGCGTCGCGCGCGGTGGCCTGAGCGAACCCGCCCACTGCGTCCACCCCGAACCCGCGCATTTACCTTCCGCCCGGCATCCCGTCCGGCACGCCCGTGGCACCCGCGCTTAGCACCTGCACTCGACATCTGCGCTTGGTCCTGCACCGCGCGCCATGGCCGCGCTGCGCTATGGCCCCGCACTGCGCGTGCGCTTGTCTCGCCCGACGCTGCCCGCCGCAGCAATGCCCGCATCGCGCGCGCCGAAGCGCCGAACCCACCCCACTGCCTCCATCCCATCCCCTGCGCCCAACTCCCGGTCCGGGGACGCCCCCGCGGCATCCGCGTCCAGTGCTTGCGCTCGGCCTCCACCGGGCTCGCCATGGCCGCGCACCGCAGCGTTGGCCCCGCATCGCGCGTGCAATCTCGGCCCCCGGGGCGCGTGTGCTTGGCCTCTGGCGAACTCCCCGCCTGCGTCCGCTCCGAAGTCCCGGCGCGTCGGCGGCATCTCCGTTTGGGAGTTGGGTTTGGGGCACGGTGCGCCGCAGGTCGGCGTGGGGTGCGGCGGGGGGCTTGGGCTGGGGGGCTTGGGTTGTGCTCGTTGTGGGTTTGGCGGCGGGGGCGGTGGGCTGTCTTGGCGGGGGGGGTGGTTAGGGGAGGGGGCGTTGGGGGGCGGGGCGGGGTTGCGGGGAGGTTCGGGTGGGGGTGGTGGGACGGGGTGGGGTGGTCGGGTCGGCGTCGGAGCGGGTCCAGACGTCGAGGATCATGAGGGTCTTGGTGCCGGTCACGTTGCCCGCGCGGCGGAGGGTGTCGATGACCTGCTGGAGGTGGCGCATGTCGCGGGCGCGGATGCTGACCAGGGCGTCGGGGTCGCCGGCGGTGGTGTAGATCGCCTGGACCTCGGGGGCGACGGTGGCGGTGCGGATGATCTCGCTGACCGGGGCGGACCCGGCGTAGCGCAGCTCGGTGAAGGCCTCGATGCCCCAGCCCAGCTTGGCGTAGTCGATCTGGGCGGTGAAGCCGGTGATCACGCCGAGCTCGCGCAGCCGGTCGACGCGGCGCTTCACGGCGGCGACGGAGAGGCCGACCCTCTCCGCCATCTCGGAGAAGGTGCGGCGGGCGTCCTGGCGGAGCAGGCGGAGCAGGGCGTGGTCGATGTCGTCCAGCTCGGTCATCGGTGGTCTCCTCACGCAAACTGCGGGGCGAAATGCCAGGTCCCAGTATAAATCTTTGCGTCTTTTGGGGCGTATGTCGGCAGTTACTTGCGTTCGTCCGTTTCGAGGTGGTGTGCTCCACGCCACAGGGCCGTGAACAAGGAGGTTCGATGGGCGTCCGGCTTGACGACAGGTACACCGCTCGCGAGGGGCGAGTACTGATCTCGGGCGTCCAGGCGCTGGTGCGGCTGACCCTGGAGCAGCGGTGGCTGGACGAGTCGCGCGGCATCGACACGCGCGCGTTCGTGTCCGGCTACCAGGGCTCGCCCCTCGGCGGCGTCGACCTGGAGATGGGCCGCGCCGCGAAGTTCCTGGACGAGGTCGGGGTGGTGTTCCAGGCGGGGCTCAACGAGGAGCTCGCCGCCACCGCCGTCGCCGGAACCCAGCTGCTCGGCCAGGTGCCGGGCCGCCGCCATGAGGGCGTGACCGGGTACTGGTACGGCAAGAACCCCGGCCTCGACCGGGCGGCGGACGCCATCCGGCACGCACAGCTCGCCGGGACCGCCGCCGTCGGGGGCGCGGTCGCGTGGATCGGGGACGACCCCGCCAGCAAGTCGTCCACGGTGCCGAGCTCGTGCGAGCCGATGGCGCAGAGCCTCGCCCTGCCGCTGCTCGCGCCCGGCACGGTCGCCGAGATCATCGAGTTCGGCCTGCACGCCGTCGCGCTGTCCCGCGCCAGCGGCCTCTGGGCCGGACTGAAGATCGTCGCGGACATCGCCGACGCGTCCGCCGTGGTGGACCTGGAGGAGATCCGCCGCAACATCCCCATGCCCGTCCGCGAGGACCGCAAGGTGCCGACCCTGGTCGGACCCGCCTCGCTGGACGCCGAACACGACATGCTCACCCGGCGCCTCGACATCGCCCGCGCCTACGCCCGCGAGGCTGGCCTCAACCGGATCACGTTCGGCGCGGAGAACACCGCGCTCGGCATTATCGCCTCCGGCACCCAGTACGCCGTCGTCCAGCGCGCCCTGACCGACCTGGGCCTGGACGAGGCGGCCATGAACGACCTCGGCCTCCGCCTCATCCGCCTGGGCATGCCCTTCCCGCTCGACGACGCCGAACTGGCGCGCATGACCGCCGACCTGGACGAGGTCCTCGTCGTCGAGGACAAGGTCCCGTTCCTCGAACAGCACCTCAAGGCCGTCCTCTACGACCACGCCAATGCCACCTCGGCACTCACCCGGACCAAGTCCGCCTCCGAAGCCGACACGGCGTCCCGCGCAGGGGCTGAGGCGGCGTCCGGCATCGAAGCCGACGCGGTCTCGGGTACCTGGGGCAACGTCGCGTCCGGCGCCGAGGCCGTCGTGGCGTCCGCTGCCGGGGCCGGTGCGGCGTCTGGTGTCGAAGCCGACGTGGTGTCCGGTGCCGACGTTGTGTCCGGTGTTGTGGCGGCGTCCGGCGCCGGAGCCGGTGCGGCCTCGGACTCGCGGGCGGACGTGGTGTCCGCGGTCGGTGAGGTGAAGGTGCCTCGGGTGATCGGGCGCCGCGGGGCGGACGGCAAGGAGCTGCTGCCCTCACGCGGGACCGTCGGGGCCGAGGACGTCGTGCGGGCGCTGGTCGCGCGGTTCGGCGCCGAGCGGCTGCCGAAGGCCGCGGCCGTGCTGCCGAAGGCCCGGAAGAAGGGGCGCCTGTCGCTGCCGGTCGTGGCGGCGCGCACGCCGTACTTCTGCTCGGGCTGCCCGCACAACGCTTCCACCAAGGCGTCGGACGACACGCTCGTCGGCGTCGGCATCGGCTGCCACGTGATGATCGCGCTGGACGGCGCGGGGCGCGGCAACCAGCTCGGCCTCACCCAGATGGGCGGCGAGGGCACCCAGTGGATCGGCCTCGCGCCGTTCACCGCGGACAACCACTTCGTCCAGAACCTCGGGGACGGCACGTTCCACCACTCGGGGTCGCTGGCGATCCGCGCCGCCGTCGCGGCCGGGGTCAAGATGACCTACAAGCTGCTGTACAACGACGCCGTCGCCATGACGGGCGGCCAGAAGGCCGAAGGCCGCCTGGACATCCCGACGCTCACCCGCTGGCTCGCGCTGGAAGGCGTCCGCCGCGTGGTGATCACGACGGACTCCCCGGCCGACTACCGGGGCGTTACGCTCGACCCGATCGCGCACGTCCGGCACCGGGACGACCTGCCCGACGTGGACGCCGAGCTGGCCGCGCTGGACGGCGTGACCGTGCTGATCCACGACGATCGCTGCGCCGCCGAGGAGCGCCGCCTGCGCAAGCGCGGCAAGCTCCCGACGCCCGCCGAGAAGGTGCTGATCAACGAGCGCGTGTGCGAGGGCTGCGGCGACTGCGGCGAGCAGTCCACCTGCCTCTCGGTGCAGCCGGTGGAGACCGAGTTCGGCCGCAAGACCCGCATTCACCAGGCGTCATGTAACACCGACCTTTCCTGTCTCAAGGGCGACTGCCCGTCCTTCCTGCTGGTCGAGCCGGGGACGCGCAAGCAGCGTCCGCTGCCCGCGCTGCCGGTCGCGCTGACCGAGCCGGTCCGCCGGTTCGGCGGCGCCGACGTCCTGCTCCGGATGCCCGGCATCGGCGGCACCGGCGTCGTGACCGTCTCGCAGATCCTGCAGATGGCGGCCCGGCTGGACGGCTCCTACGCCGCCGGCCTGGAGCAGACCGGACTGGCGCAGAAGGGCGGACCGGTCGTCAGCGACCTGCGCTTCTCCACCGCGCCGGTGCCCGGCGCGCTGCGCGCCACGCGAGGCACGGCCGACGTCCTGCTCGGCTTCGACCTGCTCGGCGCGGCCGCGGACAGCAACCTCGCCACCGCCGAGCCCGGCCGGACGGTCGCGGTCGTGAACACCGCGCTCGTCCCGACGGCGGCGATGGTCACCGGCCGCGTGGCGCTGCCCGGCTCCCCGGACGAGGCGCTCACCCGCGTCGAGTCGGCCACCCACCGCGCCGAGAACCTCTACCTGGACGCGCAGGGGCTCTCCGAGACCCTGTTCGGCGACCACATGCCCGCGAACATGGTCCTGGTCGGCGCCGCCTACCAGCACGGCTGCCTGCCGGTCTCCGCCGACGCGATCGAGGACGCGATCCGCCTCAACGGCGCGGCCGTCGACAAGAACCTGGCCGCGTTCCGCTGGGGACGGGCCGCCGCGCTGGACCCCAAGGCCGTCCAGGCGGCGGTCGAGCCCCCGGCGCGTCCGCTGATCCAGCTCACGCCGGTCGCCAAGGGCATCGTCGAGCAGGCGGCCCCCGCTGTGGGAGGGGCCGAGCTCGAAGAAGCCCTCAGCATTCGGGTCGCCGATCTGGTCGAGTTCCAGAACGAGAACTACGCGCGCAGCTACGCCGAGGACGTCCGGCACGTCACGGCGCTGGCCGCCGAGCGCGTCGGCGAGGACGCCGCCCTGCGCGTCGGTCTCGCTTACGCCACCTCCCTTCACAAGCTGATGGCCTACAAGGACGAATACGAGGTCGCCCGGCTGCACCTGGACCCCGTGGAGCGGGCCAAGCGCGAGGACGAGTTCGGTGCGGACGCCAAGGTCTCGGTCATGCTGCACCCGCCGGTGCTCCGAGCCCTCGGCATGAAGCGGAAGATCAAGCTGACCCGGACCGCCCCGGTCGCGTTCCGTGCCCTGCGCGCCGCGCGTGGCTTGCGCGGCACCGCCCTCGACGTGTTCGGCTACGCCGAGGTCCGCCGGATCGAGCGCGAGCTCGTCCAGGAGTACCGGGGCCTGATGCGGGACGCCCTCGCCCACCTCACCCCCGGCACCGTCCCCGCCGTGGTCGACCTCGCCCGGCTGCCCGAGACCGTCCGCGGCTACGAGGACATCAAGCTCGCCCGCGTCGCCGAGTACCGCGAGCGCGCCCACGCCGCGCTCGCCGACCTCGCCGCCGCCGGACGCGCCGACCGCCCGCACCAACTCGCCTGACCCGCCCAACGGCCGCACCCACCGCCCCCATCCCGCGGCCCTCGCCACCACGGGACGGACACCCCGGCCAGACCGGCTCGCCAGCCGTTCGCTGCCTGACCCGCCCCACGGATCAGGCAGCCGCAGGTCCGGCGATCCGGCCAGGCCGACCGATCGCCTCACCCTGCGGCCCGGGACGGACGACCCGGCCTTCAGCTCGCCCGCCCCATCCCGCGGCCCTCGCCACCACGGGACGGACGGACCGGGCAGATCCGCTCGCCGAGCCCTACCGCGGACCTCGTGGCCCCGGGACGGGCTCAACCGGACTCGCGCCGCCAGCCACGCGAGACCGGCCACGTCCGCCCGGCCGGGCGGGACCGGGCCCGCACGTCCGGTCTGGTCTGACCGGCTGGGCGGGACTTGGCCTGCACGTCCGGTCTGGTTTGGCCGGGTCTGCGGGCCGGGCGGGTGAGACTGGTCAGGCTGGGTTGCCTGGCCGGTCTTGGCGAGTTCCGCCATCGCGGGATGGGGGCGGCCGTCTGGGCTGGCTTGCTTGATCTGTGACGGCTGGGCTCCGATCCGCGACCTCCATCGTCGGGGGCGGTGGCCTGGAGTGGAAGCTGGGCCTCGAACTGTGGATAACTTCGAGGCAAGGCGGGTTTTGCTAGTGGTGCCCTTGGAGGAAGACCGATGACCGTCGAACGTCTACTGCCGAGCGAAGAAGCGCGCGATCTCATCGCTTTGACGCGGGAGCTTGCCGACAAAGAGCTTCTGACCCGCGTGAGCGAGCACGAGCGCGCTGAGACCTATCCCGAGGGGCTCTTCGCGATCCTCGGGGAGGCTGGGCTGCTCGGCCTGCCCTACCCGGAGGAGTTCGGCGGCGGTGGCCAGCCTTACGAGGTGTACCTGCAGGTCATCGAGGAGCTGTCGGCGCGCTGGGCGGCCGTGGCAGTCGCCACCAGCGTCCACACGCTCGCGAGTTTCCCGCTGTTCACGTTCGGGACGCCCGAGCAGAAGGAGCGCTGGCTTCCGGAAATGCTCGGCGGCGGCACGATCGGCGGTTACAGCCTGTCCGAGCCGCATGCGGGGTCCGACGCGTCCGCCCTGACCTGCAAGGCCGAGCGGACGGACGGCGGCTACCGGATCACCGGCACCAAGTCGTGGATCACGCACGGCGGCCGCGCCGACTTCTACTCGCTGTTCGCCCGCACCGGCGACTCGATCTCCTGCTTCCTCGCGCCGGGCCAGGTCGAGGGCCTCACTTTCGGACGTCCCGAAGAGAAGATGGGACTGCATGCCGTCCCCACGACCACGGCGCACTGGGACGGCGCGCTTCTGGACGCCGAACGCCTCATCGGCGCCGAGGGCGATGGCCTCCGCATCGCCTTCAGCGCCCTCGATTCCGGACGTCTCGGCATCGCCTCCTGCGCCGTCGGTCTGGCCCAGGCGGCCCTGGACCATGCCGTTGCGTACGCCAAGGAACGCACCACTTTCGGTCGCCGCATTATCGACCACCAGGGCCTCGGCTTCCTGCTCGCCGACATGGCCGCCGCCGTGACGTCCGCCCGCGCGACCTACCTCGATGCCGCCCGTCGCCGCGATCTGGGCCTGCCCTACTCGCGCGAGGCGTCGGTGGCCAAGCTGACCGCCACGGATGCCGCCATGAAGGTCACCACGGACGCCGTGCAGGTCCTGGGCGGCAACGGCTACACGCGCGACTTCCCGGTGGAACGCTTCATGCGCGAGGCCAAGATCATGCAGATCTTCGAGGGTACCAACCAGATCCAGCGCCTCGTCATCGCCCGCTCCCTGGCCAAGTAGCCCGAAAGGCAGAAACGCGCCTCCGCTCCCAGCGGAGTGGAGGCGCGTTTGCCTTCCAAGGCGAGCAAACGCCGTCCGGAAGGTGCATGCGGCGTGAGAGTGCCTGGCACCGTGCGGGAAGCGCGGGCCGCGTGATCGTGCCTGCACGCCCGTGGAAGCTTGTGCGGGATGTGGGTCCCTGCGCGCGCGTATGGAAGCTTGTGGGGGATGTGGGTGCCTGCGCGCGCGTATGGAAGCTTGTGGGGGATGTGGGTGCCTGCGCGCGCGTATGGAAGCTTGTGCGAGATGTCGGTGCCTGCGCGCGTGTGGAAAGTTGTGCTGCGTGAGGGTGCCCGCATGTGGGTCGGAAGTTCGTGCAGCGTCGGGAAGTAGCCGGCGCGCTCGGTCGCATGCGCGTTGAGCGCCTTCGGGTGCGGGCGGCGTGGCGAGGGGCATGTTTTTGTGGCGTCGGGGTGGGGCTGAAGTGGCGGATGGAGGGTCAGGCTCCGCGCAGGATTTGCAGGAGGGCGGTGCCGCGGGGGGTGGTGAAGTTCTCGACCAGCCCGGAGATGACGGTCGCGGTGGTCGTTACGGTGATGCCCGACTGCTGGAGTCTGCGCAGGGTGGTCTCGTGGCCGAACTGGGTCATGCTGCCGCAGGCGTCGGCGACGAAGTGCACCTGGAAGCCGTCCGCGGCCGCGTGCAAGGCGGGCCAGACGCCGCAGACCTCCGAGCCGACGCCGGCGGTGATGATCGTGGTGCGGTCGGCGGCCTTGAGGGCGGCCGCCACGGACGGGTGGTCGAGGGCGTCGACGGTTCCGGGGCGTTCCGTCCGGTCGGCGTGGGCCTGCGGGACGGCCTGGGCGAGGCCGGGGAGCAGCGGCCCGTTGTCCTTCTCGATGCTGCTGGTCAGGACGATCGGCATCCCGACTTCGCGGGCAGCCTTGGCGAGCGCGACGGCGTTGCGGCGGACGGTTTCGGCGGACGGGTACTGCACTCGCTCGACGATGCCGACCTGGTGGTCGACGAGCAGCAGCAGGGCGGTGTCGGCGTCGTAGCGCTGGAACGTCATGTCGGTGCGTACCTTTCTGTTGGCTGGTGGTCGGTCGTCTGTTCTGTGCTCCGCGATGTCCCCGGACGGGGCGATGTCCCCGGACGTTGCGTTCGTCCGGTCAGGTAGGCGCCGGCGAGGACGAGGGCGCAGCCGGGAATCGCGGCCAGCGGGACGTGCTCGTGGACGGTCAGCGCGCCGAGGACGAGCGCGACGGCAGGGACGAGGTAGACCGCCACGGAGGCGCGGGCGGATCCGACGCGTCCGGCAAGCGTGGTGAAGGCGACGAACGCGACCGCCGTGCTGAGCACCGCCAGCGCGCCGACTGCCAGTACGCCGGACGGCGTCACGTCAGCCGGAGGCCCGGCGACGATGCCCGCGGGCAGTTGGAGAACCAAGGAGACGAGCAGCGCTCGCCAGATGACCGGGAGCGCGCCGTACTGCTGCTGCAGCGGCCCGGCGAGCGTGAACGCGACGCCGTAGAGGACGGTCGCGGCGAGCACGAGCGCCACCCCGACCCAGGACGCCGCAGAGCCGGACGCCGACGGCCAGGTCATCACCGCGACGCCGAGGAATCCGATCAGCAGGCTGCCGACCAGGCGCGCACCGGGCAGCCGGCGGCCGGCGATCGTGGTGAAGACCGCCGTCCACAGCGGTGCGGTGGCGTTCAGCATGCCCGCCATGGACGAGCTGACCCGCTGCTCGGCCAGCGGGAAGAGCATGAACGGGACGGCCATCCAGACCAGGCCGAGCAGGGCCACGCGCGGCCAGGCCCGCCACGGCAGGCTCCGCCGCGCCGCCGGGACGAGGGCCAGCGTCGCGACCGCCAGTCCGGATCGTCCGAGCGCCACCCAGACGATCGGCAGCCTCTCCGCGCCTAGCTTGATGAACAGGAAGGATGAGCCCCACAGCGCCGCGACCGAGGCGAACAACATCCAGTCACGGGCTTGGAACGGACCGCTGGTTTCCACCTGCCAAGGATCCGGCGAGGAGCACGCCGGAGTCTTGAACGGATGTGCGGTATGTCCCCGGAGTGATGCCGACGATCCGGCGGAACCACCGCGTCATATGCGGCTGGTCGGTGAATCCGACCGCGGCGGCCACCTCGTCCAACCGGTTCCCGCAGGCGAGCAGCTCGCGCGCTCGCTTGACGCGGTACTGGGCCAACCATTCCGAAGGCGCCATGCCCGTCCCGCTCCGGAACGCGCGAATCAGCTGGTACCGGGACAAGCCCAGTTCCTCCGCCAGGGCGGTAAGTGACGGCGGGCTACACAACTGCCCCGACAGGCGCTCGATCACCGCTTCGGTAGTACGGGCCGCCGCACGGGACGAGGGGACATGCTCCTGCCCGTCCGGCTGTGTCGCGTGGCGCCGGATCAGCAGCCGAAGCGCCATCTCTAGGCGAGTCTCCGCTTCCAGCGTTTCGCACCCGGCCGATAGGGCGGCATAGAGAAACGCGAGCAACTCGGCCAGGCGCGCATCGTCCAGGACGGCGTCAGTGAACCGCGGTAGGCGCGACCCGAACAACTCCACCGGCGCGTACATCACCCGGTACGAATAGCCCGCCACGACCGTGGGGTCAGCCGGACGTCCCGTATGCGGAACCCCCGGCTCCAGCACCAGCACGCTGCCCGGGCCCGCCGCATGCTCGGCGCCCCGGTAACGGCACCGCTGCAAGCCACGCGTGGGGACGCTCACGACGAACTCATCGTGCGTATGCGGGGCGAACTCGTGCCTAGTGAAACGGGCGTCGAGCAGGTCGAGGCGGACGCCGTTCACCTGTCGCAGCCGGGTCCAGTCCGCCTGCTCCGGCACTCGCGCCCGTGCGCTCACAAACCCGTCCATACCCGTCGCCACGACCGGGAAGCCACCGAGAAGGCGGGGGCCGTGCCGTCCTGTCCGGAAGGACGGCACGGGGCCGGTGACGGGTGGGTCACCGGTGACGTTGGATCACCAGGCGACGAGTGGGTCACCAGGCGACGGGTGGGTCACCAGTTGTTGTCGTCGGAGTCGTCCGAGATGTAGTCGTTGTCGCTGAAATCGTTGTAGTCGTTGTTGGTCACGTACTCGTTGTTGGTCTCGTAGATGACCTGCTTCGGCTCGTCGTCGTCCAGCATCTCGTTGATGAGCGCGCCGCCGACGAGGCCCGCCGCGCCCGCCGCCGCGACGCCGCCCCAGCCGGGACCGCGGCGGTGGTGGCGGTCGTAGTCGCCGTCGTAGCCTCCGTGCGGGTATCCGGCGGCCGGGTATCCGGGCTGGACGGGGTAGCCCGCCTGCGGGTAGCCGGCCTGGGGGTAGCCGGGTTGCGGGGCCGGGTAGCCGGGCTGGCCGGTGGCCATCTGCTGCTGGTAGGTGGCCCAGCGCTGCGCGCAGGCCGGGCACGCGGTGACGTTGCGCGCCGCGCCCCACTGCGGCGTCCACAGGATGTTCTGCGTCCCCGGACCATGCGCCGCATCAAAGAAACATGTCATCGAACACTCCCAAGACTTGGAGGGACAAGCCCGTGTGGGCAACGCCTGGCGCGATTCGCCGGTTCCCCACCATGCCGATGATGCCTGGTCCGTGTTTAGCGTTCTGCAAACACGCAGGTGAAGCTCGCCTGTGACGCCTGTGACGCCTGTGTCCCTAGGAGCACGTTGGACGTGTGGTGCACCAGGACGTGGTGCGTTGGGACGTGCCCAGCGCGGGTGTTCCGGAAGCGATGTGGCGTGCCGCGCGAAGCCTGACGAGTTCGTTCAGCGGGAATGGCGTTGGGCTCGGAGGCGCAGGAGTTCGGCGCTTTCCTGGTCCGCTGGCAGGAACGCTTCCAGGTGGAGTTCGGCGAGCGTGATGTCGGTGGCGGTCGCGAACGACGTCAGCGTGGTGATCAGGCGGAGTTCCCCGTCCGAGGTCGCCAGCCGCATCGGCACGGAGAAGCCGAGGTGGTCGGGCCCGACGGCGGGTTCCGGGACGTAGGAGGCGAGTTCCTCGACGAATTCGTCAAGCCGCGCGTCCGGGCTGCGCCGCGAGAGGGCGCGGAGGTTCTCGATGACGTGCCGGCCCCACTCGTCCAGGTTGCGGACGCGGGGTGCCATGCCTTTCGGGTGGAGCATGAGCCGGATCATATTGACCGGCGGTTCGAGCAGTTCGGGCGACGCGTCCTCGGTGAAGACCTCGACGGCGTCATTGGCCCCGACGACGCGTCCGTAAGGCGCGACGACGAGCGCCGGATACGGCATGTGGCCGATCAGGATCTGCTCAAGCGCGGACCGGACCGGACGCAGCGACTCCTCGTCCAAGCCGGTCTCCTTGAACACCGGCGCGTAGCCGGCCGTGGTGAGCAGGTCGTTCCGCTCCCGAAGCGACAACCTGAGCGATTCGGCGAGGCGGATGACGATGGCGCGTCCGGGCCGCGAGCGGCCGCTTTCGATAAAGCTCAGATGCCGTTGGGTCGTGCCCGCCAGCAAGGCCAGCTCAAGCTGGCTGATCCGCCGGACGGAGCGCCAGTGCTTCAACTGCGGGCCGACGCCGGAACGTTCGATCGTGCTGCTCACGCCACAGTTGTACTCGCTTTCCGCGCGCCCGGCGATTCCCGCCAGGGAATTGTCCGGTGGCGCGGCACGAAGAACGATCGTCCGGCGATGGCCGAGCCGGACCCCGGCTGCCCCGGCCCGTACGCACGACACCGTTCGAGAGGCTAATCATGAAGAGCTACCACCTCGATCCCGGACACGGTCTGGACGGCCTGACGATTCGGGAGCACGACGTTCCGGAGCCCGGCCGCAGGCAGGTCGTGGTGAAAGTGCACGCGAACTCGCTCGGATTCCGCGACCTCATGGTGCTGGCGAACAAATACGTCCTGCCCATCACTCCCGGCGTGATTCCGGGCTGCGAGGGCGTGGGCGAGGTCGTCGCCGTCGGACCGGACGTCTCGCAGGTCAAGCCGGGTGACCGGGTCGCCGCGACCGTCTTCCCGCGCTGGCTGGACGGCCCGTTCCGGCGCGAGAACGCCGCCCAGCTCGGCACGATGATCGACGGGATGCTGACCGAATACGCCGTGCTGGACGAGGACGGCGTCGTCCCCATTCCGTCGCACTTGTCATACGAGGAGGCGGCCGCATTTCCGCTGGCGGCCGTAACGGCGTGGAACGCGCTGACCATCGGGAATCCGCTTCGTCCGGGCGCGTCCGTCCTGACGCTCGGTTCGGGTGCGGTGTCCCTGTTCGTCCTGCAGCTCGCGAAGCTGGCGGGCGCAAGGGTGATCATCACCACGTCCAGCGCCGCCAAGGCCGAGCGGCTCCGCGAGCTCGGCGCGGACGAGGTGATCGACTACCGCGAGACGCCCGCCTGGGACGAGGCCGTGCGCGACCTGACCGGCGGCGTCGGCGTCGACCGCGTCGTGGACCCGGCCGGACCGCTCGCGATGTCGCTGAAGTCGGTCGCGCCCACCGGCGAGATCGCGCTCGTCGGCAGCTGGCTGTCCGGCGAGGCGGGCGCCACGCCGGTCGCGCCTTCGGCGATCTTCATGGCGGGCTCCTCGATCCACCGCATCGCCACCGGCAGCCGCGCCCACTACCTCGACCTCAACCGCGCCGTCGAGGCCCACCGGCTCCGCCCGGTCATCGACCGCGTGTTCCCCTTCGAGAAGGTCGCGGACGCCTACGAGTACTGCACCTCGGGCGCCGGATTCGGCAAGATCATCATTACCCACGGCTGACGCCCGGCCGGACGGCCGGCCGTGCCGTCAGGCGGCCTGCAGGACGCCCGCGAGGACGACGGCCGCGGCACCCGCGGCCGTCAGGGCGCCGCTGACCAGCAGCAACGCGTACTCCTGGCAGACGAACCGGGCCGCTTGCAGGCGGGTCGTCCCGATCCGCCGGAGCAGTCCGAGTTCGCGGCGCCTGGCGGATATCGCCGTCGCGGCCGTGGCGATGGTGCCGATCGCTCCGTAGGCGGCGGCGATGCCGATCATCACCAGCATCCCGATGCGGGTCTGCGCGGCCTGGCGGTCGCTTACGGACGCCGTCCAACGAGACTTCGGGACGACCACAACATCCCGAGCCGCCAGGTGTGGGACGGAAGCGGAGGTCGAGCGGAGGTAAAGCCGGTTGGGACGAGCCCGTCCCGCCCGGTGCGCCCCAAGGACGACGCGGGGCCCGCCAGGTTCGGCGTCGAACAGGGCAACAACACGTAGGGACACCGGCGTTCCGTCCGCCAGCCAGAGCCGCATGGTCTCCCCGACGCGTTTGTGCCACGAACGGTCGACCGCTACGGACGCGTCGTTCAGACCGTCCAATGAGCCCTGCCGGACGCGCAACCCGAGCACCGCAGGGGAGTCGACGGCGATAGCGGAGAACGGCACCGGCGTCGGTGCTTCCAGATGGAACGGTGTCAGCGAAGGCTCCCGCGCGAGGACGCTCGTTTCGGTCACGGCGGTCGCCGCCACGCCCGGAACCGCCCGGACGCGCGCGACCGCCTCCGCCGACAGCCCAGGCGTCCCCGACGGAAGAACCACCAGGTCAGCGGGCGCGGCCTGGGCCCGCAGCCCCCGGTTCTCGACCGTCTGAACCACGTCCGTACTCCCCAGCACGGCCAGCGCGAGCCCCAAAGTGATCACCAGCGGGACGATCGTGCTCGCCGCCTGCCGCGGTCCCGTGCCGACCCGTTCCCGCGCGATCAGGGCACCGGGCCCTGCGCCGCGGGTGAGCGGCCAGGTCAGCGCTCTGACCAGCGGCGGGAGCAGCTGCGGAGCCAGCAGCGCCGCGCCGCCGACGATCAGCAGCGCGAGTTCGACGTCCGTCTTGGCGTCCAGAACGCTCGCGGGCGCCACGAGGGCCAGCGCCAGCAAGAACACCGTCCCGCAGCCGACCGCGCCCATTCCCGCCAAGCGTCGCGGCAGGCCAGACCTGGCGCGCTCGACGTCCGCCTCGCGCATCGCCTCCGCCGGACGGACGGCGGCCGCGCGAACCGAAGCGGCGAGAACGGCCAGCACCGCAACCAGAACCCCGGCCGCGAACGCGAAAGCGAGAGGCGCGACGCACGCCGCCGTCCGCGGGACGGTGAACCAGGCGGGCGCCATCTCATGCCTTGCCAGCCATCGCGCCAGCGACGGCCCGCCGATCAATCCGAGCGCGCATCCGGCCGCCGAGCCGATCACGCCGACCATCAGCGCCTCCAACCCGACCGCCCGGACGACCTGCATCGGCGTCGCCCCGAGTGTCCGCAGCAGCGCCAGCTCGCGGCGGCGGCGCGCGACCGAAAGCCCGAACGCGCTGGCCGTCACGTACAGCGAGATCGACGCCGACACCATCGCGGCGATGCCCAGGAAGGACGTCAGCGAGGTCAGATCCGCGCGGTCGCGCAGCGCGCCGGGATCGGCCAGAGCCCGATCACGCCCGGTCAGGATCCGGACGCCCGAAACTCCGGCGACCCGTCCGGCGGCGTCCTGGGCGGAACCCGCAGGAACCAGCGCATCCACGGACGGCGACAACCGCGCCGCCTCGGCATCCGCGAAGAAGACGGGCCGCTCGTCCGGCACCGCGTCCGAGGCGGCCCGCGCGAGCCCCACGACCGTGTACCGCGCCGCGCGCTCGCCGGTGTGCACCATCACCCGCTGCCCAGGCCGAGCCCCGCCGACCACGACGATCTCGTCCGGACGAACCGGAGCACGCCCAGCGACCAGCACATAAGGCGTGAATGCGGCCGAAGCCCACCCATGCCCGACCAACGCGGACGGCCCGCCGTCCACTTGCACGGGAAACGACCGGTCCAGCGCGGCCCCCGGGAACCGAGCCACCACAGAAGCCGGCAAATCAGGCTGCGAAGCGAAAGGCACAGCCGACGGCGTCCCGTACCGGTCCCGCAATCGCAGATTCGGATCGGCCTGAACGACCACCGGAACGGCCCCGAACCTCCGAGGCAACCGATGCGGATCACCCGACGCCGCCCCCAACACCAGCGCCATCGTCGCGATCACCGCAACCCCCAACGCCAACGCCGCAACCGGCCCCGCAAGCCCACCCCACCGAGCCCGCAACCCGCCCCCCACAACCCTCAACACCCCGCCTCCCCAACCACCGAACTCGCACGCCCCACATCCACGCGCACCGCACCAGCCTGCGCATCCGCGCGCACCGCATCCGCGCGCACCGTGTCCGCGCGCACCGTGTCCGCGCGCGCCGCACCGGCCTGTGCATCCGCGCGTGCCGTGTCCGCGCGCACCGCATCCGCACGCCCCACATCCACGCGCGCCGCACCGGCCTGTGCATCCGCGCGTGCCGTGTCCGTGCGTGTCGTGTCCGCGCGTGCCACATCTGGGCGTGCCACAGGCGCGGGGGCCGGCTGCGGTTGCGCTGCGGCCGCACGTGCTGCGCCTTCCTGCGCGTCCGCGTGTGCCGAGTCTGCGTTTGGCGAGCCAGCGTGTAGCGCTGTTGTGGCTGTGGGGGATTCGAGGGTGGTCAGGTGGGTTGCGATGGTTGGGGCGTCGGGGGGGACGAGGGTTCCGGAGACGCGGCCGTCTGCGAGGAAGACGACGCGGTCGGCGTGGGCGGCGGCGACCGGGTCGTGGGTGACCATGATGATCGTCTGTCCGTGCTCGTCGACGAGCGTCCGCAGGATGTCCAGGACCGTGCGGGACGAGGCGCTGTCCAGGGCGCCGGTCGGCTCGTCCGCGAACAGGACACGTGGCGCGGCGACCAGCGCGCGGGCGATCGCGACGCGCTGCTGCTGCCCGCCGGACAGTTCGGCGGGACGATGCCGTGCGCGATCCAGGAGGCCCACGGCGTCCAGCGCGGCCCGGACGGCCCGTGCGTTCGGACGGCGTCCCGCCAGCCGCAGTGGAAGCCCGACGTTCTGTTCGGCCGTCAGCGCGGGCAGCAGGTTGTAGGACTGGAAGACGAACCCGATCGTCTCTCGCCGCAGCCTGGTCAGCGCCGATTCGCGCAGCCGCGACAGGTCGGTCCCGGCGACCGTGACCGTCCCGGCCGTTGGACGCTCCAGACCGGCCGCGCATTGCAGCAGCGTCGACTTGCCCGAGCCCGACGCGCCCATCACGGCGGTGAACGAGCCTTCCCCGAAGCCTAGGGTGACCTTGTCCAGCGCGGTGACGGCGCCCGGGCCCGTCCCGAAGGTCCTGCTCACGGCGGTGAGCCGCACGATGTCCATGCCTCAAGCCAAGCGCCGCGGCCCGTGCCGGGGCGATCAGCCGGGCCTCTCTCTATGGGGTAGGGCAGGCCTCACCCCCAAGCCTCATCCGCGCCTTATCGGACGACCCGTAAACCGCTCCTATTCTGGGCGAATGGAGGCGATCACGGCCGTGCGGCGGCGCGGGTTCCTGGCGTCGGCGTGGCCGTGGCGGGGCCTGGCGTACCTGGTGACCAGCTCGGTTCCCGGGGCGCTCGTGCTCACCGTCGGCGCGGCGGTGCTGCTCGTCGGCGGGACGCTGGCGTCGGTGCTCGCCGGGTTGCCGATGCTGGCGGCGCTGGCGTTCGCGGGCATTCCGGTCGCCGCGTTCGAGCGATGGCGGCTGCGCCTCCTGGACGCCGAGCCGATCGCCGACCCGCATCGCACCCCGGACCGTCCGGGCGTCGGCGGCTGGCTCGCCACCCGCATCCGCGAGTCGGCGACCTGGCGCGAGCTGGGCTTCGCGCTGCTGCTCGCCGTCGTCCTGTGGCCGCTCGACCTGGCCGTCGCCGCGCTCGGCGTCGCCTTTCCGGTCGCGCTGCTGACCGCTTGGGTGCCGGTCCTTTCGGGCGGACGGCGCGGACTCTGGCCCGGATTCGCGATCCACACTCCCGGCCAGACCCTCGCGGCGATACCGGTCGGAATCGTCCTGCTGGCGGCCGGCGCCTACCTGGTCACGGGCATGGCGGTCGCCCGCGCCGCGCTCACCCGGCGGCTGCTGGCACCCCGTCCGGACGAGGCCGCCCGGCTGCTCGCCGAGGTCACCGGGTCCCGCGCGCGCCTGGTCAGCGCCTTCGAAGCCGAGCGCCGCCGCATCGAACGCGACCTGCACGACGGCGCGCAGCAGCGGCTCGTCGCGGTGGCGACCAGCCTCGGCCTGGCCCTTCTCGACCTGCCGCCCGGGCCCGCGACCGATCACGTCACGCACGCCCAGCAGCAGGCCCGCCAGGCCCTCACCGAGTTGCGCGAGCTGATCCACGGCATCCATCCGCAGGTTCTGACACAGCACGGGTTGCCCGCAGCCCTCCAGGACGCCGCGGCTCGCTCGCCCATACCGGTTGAGCTCACCTTGACCATCGAGGGACGACTTCCAGCCGCCATAGAGGTGACCGGCTACTTCGTCGTCTGCGAAGCGTTGGCCAACATCGCCCGGCACAGCGGCGCGGCGAGGGCCTGGATCACCGCCGAGCACCGCGCTGACCTCCTCCGCCTGGAGGTCGGCGATGATGGCGCGGGTGGCGCCGACCCCGGGAACGGCAGCGGCCTGACCGGATTGTCCGACCGGCTCGCCGTCGTCGGCGGCGCCCTCACCCTGTCCAGCCCGCCGGGCGGCCCGACCTTGCTGAACGTGGAGTTGCCGTGTCCGAAACCCGCTCCCTCCGGGTCGTCCTGGCCGAGGACGGCGCGCTGATGCGCGACGGCCTGACCGCCGTGCTCGCCCGTTTCGGCCACCGGGTCGTCCAGGCCGTGGCGGACGCGCCGTCCCTCGCGGACGCCGTCGAAGCGCACAAGCCGGACATCGTCGTCACCGACGTCCGGATGCCGCCGACGCAGACCGACGACGGCCTGCGCGCCGCGATCGCCCTGCGCGAGCGCGACCCCGACCTGCCCGTCCTCGTCGTCAGCCAGTACATCGAGGCCGCCTCGGCGGGCGAGCTGCTCGACTCCACCGCCGCCCGCGCGGTCGGCTACCTGCTGAAAGACCGCGTCATGGACGTCGCCGACTTCGCCGAGGCCGTCCGGACGGTCGCGGACGGCGGCACCGTCATCGACCCCGAAGTGGTCCGCCACCTGCTGAGCCGCCGGCGCGACCCGCTGGACCGGCTCACCCCGCGCGAACGCGAGGTGCTCGCGCTCATGGCGCAGGGCCGCTCCAATGCCGCCATCGCCCAGGACCTCACGGTCTCGGCGGCGGCCGTCGGCAAGCACATCAACAACATCCTCGCCAAGCTCGACCTGCCGCCGGACGCCGATGCGCACCGGCGCGTCCTGGCCGTCCTCACCTTCCTCCGCTCCTGACGCTCCTGACGCCCCCGGCCGCACCGAACGGACCGGACGGACCGGACGGACCGGACGGACCGCCGTGCGTCCGGCGGCCCGTCCGAAACTCGCGGCGATCGAGCGGACTCGTTTCGTGACACTCGGTTAGACGGCGAGACGCCTTCGGTGACGATGGCGTTCTGCTCGCATTCAGGAAATCGTCAGGAAGCTGGTGAGGTTAGCCACGGATTCCTGCTCGTTTACCGCTAAAACATGGAGAAAAGCGCAGCTCATGGGCGCTCACTTGCCGATATGTGTTTGAGCTTGAGAGAAGCGTGGGAGCGCTGTTAGCTTCACCCGGTGGACGACAAGCGTGCACGGGCGGAGGCGGTCGCGGACTTCGCGTCGGCTCTGCGGGAACTGCGAGCCTCGGTTGGCAACCCCTCATTTCGGGAGATGTCCGGCCGATCGGGCGCGATCTCACACACGACGCTGTACGAGGCCACGAAGGGCAACCGGCTCCCCAGCTGGGGGACGACCGCCGAGTTCGTGAAGGCGTGCGGCGCGGACCCGGACGACTACCGTGAGCGCTGGGAGAAGGCGAACCTCACGGTCAGGACCGCGGGCGCGGGAGGCCGACCGGAGACCCCGGCCGAGCCTCCGGCGGAGACCCCGGCCGCGAACCAGGCGGCCACTTCGGCAAGGCGGCCGGCGGGCGTTCCGGCAGGCCTTGGACCATCGACACAGGCGCTGGTCGGCGAGCCATCGGCCTCCGTGCCGCTCCCGCCCACCCCGCCGGACGAAGCGACGGCGACACCGGCAGCGGCAGCCGCCTCCACCCCGTCAGCACCACCACGAACGTCCGCCGATTCCGGCCCGTCCGACGCGCCCAGCACATCCGACCAGCCGTGGACCTCCGGCCCGTCCGGCCCGTCCGGGACATCCGGCACGCCCGGGACGTCCGGGCAGCCCAGGACGTCCGTCGGCACGCTTCCCGAGCCGATCGCCGAGCCGGCTTTCGCGCCCACGTATCCGCACGAGCCCGGCCAGCAGGTGATCGCGGTCGGCGTCCCGGTGGCCCTCCCCGCACCGGAACCGAAGGGACGGTTCAGGCGGCATCGCACGCTCATCGCGTTCGGGCTCGTCGGGGTCGCCACCGTAGGCACCTCGGTGGTGCTGAGCATCGTCTTCACCCAGCACCAATCCGCCTCGAACAACCATGCTCCGGTTCCGTCCGGCACGCCGTCGGCGGCGGCGGCCGGGGCCGCGTACGTGTGTCCGGTGCGTCCGCCGCACCCGCCGCTGGCCCCGCCCCTGCACAAGGGCGACGCGGCCACGTTCATCGCGGACATGACGTTAGCCGACTGCACCCATGTCGGACCCGGTCAGACGATCGCCAAGATATGGCGGCTCAAGAACGCCGGGACCGTGCCTTGGAAGGGCTATTCGCTGCAGCGGCTCGACGGTCCGCAGAAGGCGGACCAGTGCCGGACGAGGACCAGGGTCCCCATCAAGGACACCGGGCCCGGCCAGATGGTCGACATCCGGACCGACATCACGACGCCGAAGCAGGCCGGTTTCTGCTACGTCCGCTTCAAGATGCTGGACGCGTCCGGGAAGGTCGCCTTCCCAGGCAGCCGCCCGGTCAACTTCCAGGTCATCGTCAACGCGCCGTAGCGCGGCCGTAAACGCCGAAGTCCCCCGCCGATGGGAGCACGGCGGGGAACCACGGGCCGGGCCGGTTCCCGGGGGCTGGGCCTAGGCGTTCGCCCTTGCCTGCCCCCGGAAACCGTGGCCCGGTGCCCTGCTCCCTAAAGGAACCGCTCTCGAAAGAGCCGATCCCCAGGGAGCAGGGCTCACGCTCAGCCGACTACGAGCTGAGGGTGATCCGGCTGTAGTAGGCCTTCAGGATGCGCGTGTAGCTCCAGCCCGCGCGGGCCTTGTCGCGGGAGCCGTACTGCGACATCCAGTCGCCGTTGCGCCAGGCGCCGCACGCGGTCGAGGTGGAGCAGTACTGCGCCATGAAGATCGAGCCGCCGCGGTTCATCCGCACGCCCCACGTCGCGTCCACCGCGGCGTTCGTCGACGCCTTGGCGGAGCCCGGACGGTAGACCTGGCTCGACGTGCTGTCGTACACGTCGAAGCACTGGCCGCCGGAGGTCTTGCGGGTCGAGTGCATCGCCCACCACCAGGCGTAGCTCTTGACCGCCATCGCACCGGCGCGCAGCGACTGCTGCGGCCAGCTCGACACCCACTCGTTCGGCAGGACGTTCTTGACGTAGTACTTGAAGTTGACCCGCTCCACGCGGTGCGAGCCGGTCCGGTACACCAGGATCGTGGACGGGGCCTTGGTGTTGGTGCCGTCGGTCTTGCAGCCGCCGCCCGGGCCGCCGCCCGAACCCGGGTTGATCTTGTGCGAGGCGTTCTGGTTCTTCAGCCCGGCGTTCAGGTTGCCCTTCGCGCCCGCCTTGAAGTCCTGCGACCGGCCGCCGTAGTTCGAGTTGAAGTACACCCGGACGGTCTTGCCGGTGCGGTTCCACACCGACGCCGCGGAGTTCTTGACGCACTTGCCCTTGCCGGCGCCCGGGCCCTTGAAGTCGAAGCAGCCCGGCTGCTTCGTCCCGTAGTCGGCGACGGACGCGGTGAAGTCCGACACCGAGCCCTTCTCGCCACTGTTGAAGTAGAGGCAGAACTCGCCGTTGTCACACACGCCGTTGCGGCCGGCCGCCATGGCGGGGGACGCGGTGGCCACCACCGCGCTGCCGAGCGTCACCGCGGCAGCGGCGACGCCGAGCATCCGTGTAGTCCTGTTCGACACGGTCATCCTTCCTGAAGCTGGGTCGTCGCCGGGATCAGCGGTAGTTGTAGCCCTGGGACAGCCAGAACGAGATCGGGTTCGGGTTGTCCAGGCGGGGGTCGCCGACGCTCTTGGCGGCGAGCTTCTGGTAGCCGAGGCGCATCTCGACGTGGGTGTGCGCGGCGCCGGCGGTGGAGACGCCGTGCCAGGCCTCGTCGGCGATGATCTGGCCGCGGGAGACGTTCTGGCCCACGCGCAGCCCGGAGCGCGGCGCGGAGTGCAGGTAGATGACCGTCTTCTTCAGCGTCGCGTTGTAGATCGAGATCGTGGACAGGCCGGACCGGCCGTTGTAGCCGCGCGCGATGTAGATGACCTTGCCGCTGGTCAGCGCGTGCACGTCGGAGCCGATGCCGCGGGCGATGTCGGTGCCCTCGTGGCGTCCGGGCGTGGTGGTGTAGCCGTCGAACGGGCAGCTGATGTGGCCGCCGCCGGTCTTGTACAGCGCCCAGGACATGTTGACGCGGTTGGTCGGGCCGACCGCGTGCGAGGCGTTCTGGTTCTTCAGGCCGGAGTTCAGGTTGCCCTTGGTGCCGGCCTTGAAGTCCTGGTACTTGCCGCCGTAGTTGGAGTTGAAGTAGACTCGGACGGTCTTTCCGGTGCGGTTCCAGACGGAGGCGGCGGCGTTCTTCACGCACTTGCCCTTGCCGGCGCCCGCGCCCTTGAAGTCGTAGCAGCCGGGCTGCTTCGCGCCGTAGTCCGCGACGGACCCGGTGAAGTCCGAGACCGAGCCCTTCTGGCCGCTGTTGTAATAGAGGCAGAATTCGCCGTTGTCGCAAACTCCGTTGCGACCGGCCGCCATGGCGGGGGACGCGGTGGCGAGGACCGTCCCGCCGAGCGCCGCGACCGCCGTCGCAGCGGTGAGAACCTTGTTCAGGGTTCGCATGGGGGTTTTTCTTCTCCTTCTTCTAAGGCGGGGGCTTTGGGGGACCGGACGGTTAACGGACGGGGGTTAACGGGCCCGCAGGTATTCCTCCCAGGTGCGGATCGGGGTCACCTTGGGGCCGTCGTCCGGGTGCCGGTTGGCCAGACCGTTCTGGCCGAGGTAGTAGTCACCGATCTGGTGCTGCGCCTGGACGCTCAGGTCGGTGTCGTTGATCGCGGCGGCGTGGATGTGCCACGGCCAGTTGCCCATCTGCGGGCTCCGCACCCAGGCGGCGAACCCGACCCGGCGCAGCGCGCGGGCGACGGAGACGCGGGTGGCGGAGCTCATCCCCTTGACGTTGATGTCGACGACGCCGCCGCCGTCGTGGGTGCCGACGGACGTCGGGTCGCCGCCCGGGTTGTAGGAACCCTGGTCGAGCGTCAGCTTGCGGTGCAGGAGGCGCTGGGCCTCGTTCAGCATCTTCTGCGTACGGGTGTTGACCACGTACTTGCCGACCTTGACCCGCGGCCCCGGCTCGATCACGTGGGTGACCTTGAACCGGCCGGTCCCGAGCTTGATCAGGGAGGTCTTGCCCGGCAGCCCGTTCGCGCTCAGGCCCTTGTAGCCGAGCGACTTCTGGTACTTGGTGTAGGCCGCGGTCGTGGTCGTCCCGAAGTAGCCGTCCACGTACTTCTTGTCCAGCAGGTGGCGGTCGCGCAGCGCCTGCTCGACCAGCAGGACGCTCGCCTTCGCGCCCGGGGTCAGCTTGTTGTCGGCGCGCCGCGGGTCGATCGAGGCGGCCTTGACGACGGCCTCCATGTCCACGCTCGGCAGCGCCCTCTGCGCGGCGACGGCGCCCGCCTTGTGGTCCTGCGCCTGCGCCACGGTCGTCACGGCCGCACCGGCGATCGTGACGGTGAGAGCGGCCGCACCGACGGCGGCGTATCCGGACAGCTTCATCGTTTCTCCTGGTTGCAGGCGGGGGGTGATGCCCAAAGCGATGATCACCTTGGCGGATCCCCGCCGCGTTCCGCAAGAAATCAGGTGTTGTCAGCCTGTTCGACGAACTCTCCGTACACGCACACGCGCCGTCTGACAGCGCGGACCAGCCCGAACACCCCGTCCACCCGCCGTCGACGAGACCCGTTGGTGGACGCCTCGACGCTGCGCCAAGAACCCGAGGCGCGCGTCGGCGAGACCCGTTGGTGGACGGCCCGGACCGCGTGCCAGGACCGGGGCGCGCGTTGGCGAAACCTGTGGAGGACGGTCCGGACGCCGCGACAGGAACCCGAGGCGCGTGTTAGCGAGACCCGTTGGCGGACGGTCCGGACCCCGCGACAGGAAGCCGAACCGTCACGACGAGACCGCCATCAGGACGGGGAACGAGTTCAAGCGTCCCGTCGTGAGCGCGGACGATGCTGTGGACAATGGCCAGTCCAAGTCCGACGCCGGCGTGCTCATCGGTGCGCGCGCGTTCCGTTCCGCGCTGAAAGGGCTCGGTAAGGGTCGGTACCACTTCGTCCGGAACCGGGATGCCCGTGTTCTCGACCCGCAGCGTGCTGACGCCGTACTGAGATTCGGTGTGAACCGTCACGGTGCCATCACTGGGCAGATTGTGGACGATGGCATTCTGAATGAGATTCGTGACCATCCGCAAAAGAAGCGCGGCGGAACCAATGGCCGGAGTCGCATCGCCGGTCACCTCAAGGGTGATTTTCCGCTGCTCGGCAAGCGGAAGCAGCGTTTCGGCCGCCTCCTCGGCAATCAGCGACAGATCGACGGGCTCGCGAGTGAAACTCCTGCGGTCGCTGCGGCTGAGCAAGAGAAGGGCCTCGGTCAGGTCGATCGCCCGCGTGTTGACGTTGTGAAGCCGTTCGATCAACTCGGCGCGGTCGCGCGTCGGGTCGTTGCGGGCGACGTCCAGCAGCGTCCGCGAGATCGCCAGCGGCGTCCGCAGCTCGTGCGAGGCGTTCGCCGCGAACCGCTGCTGCTCGGCGACGTGGGATTCGAGCTGTTCGAGCATCGTGTCGAACACGTCCGAAAGCTCGCGGAACTCGTCCTGCGGGCCCTTCATCCGGATCCGGTGGGACAGCGACCCGCCCGCGGCCATCCGCGCCGCGTTCGTGATCTGCGTGAGCGGCCTGAGCATCCGGCCGGCCAGGAACCACCCGCCCAGCAGGCCGAACAGCAGCAGGAAGACGATCGACGCGCCCGCGGCGGGCAGGAAGCCGCGCACGAGGGTCACGCGGTCGGGCGCGAACTTGCAGCTGGCGATCGTGATCGCGCCCACCGGCACGTACCGGATCAGGAACGCCCACACCACCGCGAGCATGAACAGCCCCGCGACGAACAGGAACCCCGCGTAGCTGATCGTGAGCTTGAGCCGGACGCTGAACCCCGGCGCCCTATCCATCGCCGTCAACGTCGCCGTCCCCTTCACCGGTGTCAATGCGGTAGCCGACGCCCGGCACGGTGGTGATCAGCCAGGGCTCGCCGAGCCGCTTCCGCAGCGCGGAGACGGTGATCCGGACGGCGTTGGTGAACGGGTCGGCGTTCTCATCCCAGGCCCGCTCCAGCAGCTCCTCGGCGCTGATAACCCCGCCCTCGGCCGCGACCAGCACTTCGAGGACGGCGAACTGCTTGCGGGTGAGCGCGACGTACCGCCCGTCCCGGAAGACCTCGCGGCGGAACGGGTCCAGCCGCAGCCCCGCGATCTCCAGGACCGGCGGCCGCAGGTGCCCGCGCCGGCGGTCCAGCGCGCGCAGCCGCATGACCAGCTCGCGCAGCTCGAACGGCTTGGTGAGGTAGTCGTCCGCGCCGAGCTCGAACCCCGAGGCCTTGTCGTCGATGCGGTCGGCCGCGGTCAGCATCAGGATCGGCACCCCGCTCCCGGACGCGACGATCCGCCGCGCGACCTCGTCCCCGGACGGCCCGGGGATGTCCCGGTCCAGGACCGCGAGATCGTAGGAGTTGACGGCGAGCAGCTCCAGGGCGGTGTGGCCGTCCCCGGCGATGTCCGCGGCGATCGCCTCCAGCCGCAGGCCGTCCCGGACGGCCTCGGCCAGGTAGGGCTCGTCCTCCACGATCAGCACGCGCATACCCCCAGGCTAGGCAGCCGCCCGTATCGCCCGCATATGCAAAACGCCTCAGACCGGCCAGGACCCCCAGACCCGGAGCCCGCCGTCCTCGGCCAGCCAGGCCGCGGCCCCCGGATGCGGCAACCGCACCGGCTCGACCAGGCGGAACTCGAAATGCCACCACTCGTTGTCATATGTCCGGTAGAGCCCGTACCGCGCCCCGTGCCGTTCGAGCCACTGCGCGCCCTCCGTCGGCCGGACGTCCAGCGCGAGCCCCCGCACATGGCTGGACTCCTCCGGCGGCAACACCCGCCGCCGGGCCGCCTCCACCGACCCCGTCCGCCAGACCTCCTCGCCGAAGATCCGGTGCTGCTCCACCGCGTCCCGATGCCCCGAGGTGAGCCCGATCAGCTGCCCGTCCCGCCAGAACGCCTCGGCCCGCGCCCTCGTGAACGCCGCCAGCGCGTCCGGCGCCAACCCCCGCAGATCCTCGGCCGGAAACCGCATCCCCAGCGCCCACTGGCAGGCCACGAACCGAGCCCGCCCGGGCGCCCGGCAGAACGCGACGGGCACCAAGAGCACGCCGACGACCCGAGTGATCCCCGCCAGGACCCGAACCTTGATCCCCACGCCTCACCACCGAGACGCGAAGGCCGCTGACCAGCCCAAACCAGTACTTCTCATACCCCCACTGAAACCACCACCCCGTTGCACCCCCGTATGCGATTCCCCATACACCCGCGATACGCCTGCCGGAAACTCTCGACAAAGGACGTGTCGGATCGGGACGGCGGCGTTCGTAGCAGTAGTAAGGCACCAAGGGGCGCCGGACCGGCTACAGACGAGGACGGAACGATGAGCGAGACGACGACGAACGGCACGACCAGGCCCTTCCGATTCGGGGTCGTCGCCCCCGTCACCACAGACATGCCCACGTGGCGAGACCAGGTGCGCCGCCTCGCCGGCGACGGCTACTCCACGCTCCTCATGCCGGACGTCCCGCGATGGCAGCCGGCTCCCGCGCCCACGCTGGCCGTCGCGGCCTCCCTCACCGACATGCGCATCGGCTCCTGGGTGTACGCATCGCCGCTGCGCCCGCCGTGGAGCACCGCGTGGGAAGCGCACTCGCTGTCGGTCCTCACCGAGGGCCGCTTCGAGCTGGGCATCGGCACCGGCAGGCCCGGCATCGAGGACGAACTCCGCGACCTGAAACTGCCCACCGCACCGCCGGCCGAGCGGCTCGTCCAGATCCGCGAGACCGTGACGGCGCTACGCGATCTGGACGGCGCCCTGCAAACACCGGTAGTCATGGCAGTCCGCGGCCCCAAGGCCCAAGCCCTGGCCGCCGAAATAGCCGACACCGTCGCCTTCGCAGTGATGCCCGGAGACGACCGGACCGCGACCACACAAGCCGTGCACGACTTCCGCGCCCTCACCACCCGGGACATCGAATTCGCGCAGCACGTGGCGGTGATCGGCGACACCGTCGCGCCGTTCATGGCGTCCCCCGACACCGACCCCGCAGCGCTGCGCGCGATGGACTCCCTGAACGTCCTCCCGGACGACCCCGCGGCCGCCGCCGAGGAGATCCAGCGGCGCCGCGAGGAACTCGGCATCTCCTACTTCGTCTTCGGCGCCTGCTCCGCCGACGCCCTGGCCCCCGTAGTAGCCGCCCTGACCGGCCGCTAAGGGTTAGCAATCAACGAGCCGCCAGACTCCCGACCTGTCCTGACCCCGAGGATGACGCGCTCAGGCCTCGCCTCGTGCACTCCAGGCCCATCAAAGCGGACATCTCGGAACGAGACAGGGGCTTCGCCGGTGATCATGCTGTCGGCGAAGCCCCTGGTCAGATGCGGAGGATCGGGGATTTGAACCCCGGATGGGCGGTAAACCCAAACCGCATTAGCAGCTCTCTGTAACCGGTACTACGTCATGATTTGTGGTCCCCCAAATTACCGTTTTCCCAGCTCAACAGTCCACCAGGTGCACCGCCGTCGGCCATATCCACCGACAGTCCGTGCCCACCATGTGCCCACCAGAAGGCCAAAGTCGCCCTCCAACGAGGACCGTAAGTCAGTTACTTAACGTAATTGGAGCACTAGCCGACTGAGCGGCGACTTCGGCCATCCCTGTGCGCGAATGGCTCTGTCCAGTGTTCCGCGCGAGGCCGGGGGCGGAACATCCCCGCGGACGCGGGGAACACCACCGGCCCGAGCTCGTGCAGCGAACCACCCCCGCGTGCGCGGGGACGACGTCGGCCGCCGGGTCGCGAACCCTTGCCGGGGCGATGAGGACCGGCGATCTCCTTTCAACACCGCGCTCGCCGTGGCAGGTTGCGAACCCTCGTAGGGGCGATGAGGACGATGCTCATGACTGCTGCGCTCACCGAGATCCACGAGTTGCGAACCCTCGTAGGGGCGATGAGGACCCTCGATCCGCCGTTTCGGCATGGGCGTTCCGAACGTGTTGCGAACCCTCGTAGGGGCGATGAGGACCGTGGTGCGGGTGAGGAGGATGTTGGTGGTCGACGCCATGTTGCGAACCCTCGTAGAGGCGATGAGGACTCCAGCAGGAGCGGCACGACCGGGACGTCTGGTAGTTGCGAACCCTCGTAGGGGCGATGAGGACCTGCACCACGCCGACCCCATGACGCCCGGCGACGACTCGTTGCGAACCCTCGTAGGGCGATGAGGACTGGACGTCCCGGACCTGCAACACCTCGGGCTCTTCCAGTTGCGAACCCTCGTAGGGGCGATGAGGACCGCTGAACCGCGCCGAGGCGACCGCCTACACGGCGTTGCGAACCCTCGTAGGGGCGATGAGGACCGCTGAACCGCGCCGAGGCGACCGCCTACACGGCGTTGCGAACCCTCGTAGGGGCGATGAGGACCGCTGAACCGCGCCGAGGCGACCGCCTACACGGCGTTGCGAACCCTCGTAGGGGCGATGAGGACCGCCGAGAAGGCCGGGGAGGACGTGGCGACCTCCGCGTTGCGAACCCTCGTAGGGGCGATGAGGACCTGCGTGGGGCTCCACCGACCGTGTCGCGCTGCATGTTGCGAACCCTCGTAGGGGCGATGAGGACCCGTCATCTGGTCCGTCGTCCGCGGCGAATCCCCGTTGCGAACCCTCGTAGGGGCGATGAGGACGACACCCGCGTCCAGCGCGGCCTTGCTGACGCGGGGTTGCGAACCCTCGTAGGGGCGATGAGGACCTGTCGCCGCCGCGAAGGTTTCCGGCCGCTGGGTCATGTTGCGAACCCTCGTAGGGGCGATGAGGACTGCCGATCAAGGCGAACCACGGCCACTGGTGGCTAAGTTGCGAACCCTCGTAGGGGCGATGAGGACCTCCGGCGGTCGCGCCGGCCATGTCCCACACGCCGCCCTGTTGCGAACCCTCGTAGGGGCGATGAGGACCCGAAACCGGATCTGCCGCTCGCGGTGGTGATCGTGGAGTTGCGAACCCTCGTAGGGGCGATGAGGACGTCCGGGTCGGCGGTGGAGTCGATCAGCTCCTCCAGTTGCGAACCCTCGTAGGGGCGATGAGGACGGGTTCAGGCGCGCATCGGCCAAGCGCTCCTGACCGTGTTGCGAACCCTCGTAGGGGCGATGAGGACGACGTCGCCAACCGGCTCATGGGCGAACTCCGCCTCATGTTGCGAACCCTCGTAGGGGCGATGAGGACCCCACGGTAAAGCCGCAGGTGCGCTGAGGGAAGGTGGGCCCGCCGAAAGCGGATTTTGCAGCGATCCGCCGGTTGTGCTGTCGAGCCCGGCGTGTCGCTGAAAAATGCTTGATCAACTCGGTCCGTAGACTGGATGGTTGAAGAGGCTACAAGGCTGGTGAGAGCACGGTCGCGGCCCCGGACCGTCACCGCTCGAGCAACCATGGGCATCCGGCCCACCGCCATTGAGAACCATGGTCGATTCCACCGAAGCGCGCCAAGACCGTGCGCCTTCGTATCCTGGAGACTGAGCGCCTGCGCATCGCCGACAACGACACCTTCACCCACCATGCCCGTCACGCCAAGGTGGAAGGAAGTCGGGCGCCTGTGCCGAGGTCATGGTGTCCGGTGCGCCGGAGACGCTTTCGACCCTGCACTACTGGGGCCTCGGGCAGCCACAGTGCTGACAGTTGGGTCGGTGCCTGCCGCCGCCTCGGACGTCCAGACATCCGGCCAGGTAGAGGTGCCCGTCGACCCTTCGAGGGGTCGCAACGCGTAAGGGAAGAAATGCTCGGTGGCCACCACCATCAGGTCCTCATCGCCTCTACAAGGGGTGCAATAAACCGAAATCGCCCCGCTGCTGTAATTCCAGCAGTGTACTCATTATCCCTGCGAGGGGGTCGTTAGGTCACTTCGGCGGGGAAGGGTTCGTAGGTGTTGGAGGTGTTGTCGAATACGAAGGCCGTCCAGCGGTCGGGCTGGATGTTCGCAAGGCGCGCTCCGAGGGCGACGGAGATGGCTACCGGGCCGGTGAGGAAGGCGGCGTGGCGGCCGGTGCGGGCGGCGGACGGTAGTGGGGCGTCCCGCCAGGCGCGGCAGATTTGTTCGACGACTGCGGTGTAGGTCTCGGCGGTCTCGTCCAAGGGGCCGGCGGTCTTGCGGCGGAAGAGCAGCAGGGTGCCGATGCCGTGTCGGCGGCAGGCGGCGCGGACGGGCTGGACGAAGTCGGGGCCGAGGTTCTGCAGGTCCACGGCGAGGGCGGCCCGGGACGGAGCGCCGCCTTCGATGTTCTCCACCGGTTCCGCGATGAGCGGTTCAGCGGTGAGCGGGTTCTCGCGCAGGCTGGTGGCCGGGAAGTAGGAGGGGTTGCCGTCTTGCTGGCGCATGGCGTGGACGACGATCTCGCGGGAGTGGGTGTGCCCGATCCTGGCGCCGAATCGGAAGGCGGCCGGCAGGGGCATGGTCGGGATCACGTTGATGCGGGCCGCGCCGGCGACGAGGCGTTCGGCGATGCCTGCGGCGGCGAGGGTTTCGTCGGCGAGGGCGTCGATGCCTTCTTTCGGCCATGGATGTGTGGCGGGAAGGGTGAGGTGCGTCTTAACCGTGACGGTGTTCTCCCGGCTGTACTCGACCGCCTTGCTGTCCAGCAGTTCGGCTCGCCGAGCCCCCCGGACGGGATCGGCTGCGGTGACGACCAGCCCGATCTGCGTCTTGGCCGATTTGCGGAGGCGCAGCCAGGCGCCGACCCCCATCAGGGCGAGCCCGACCAGGCAACCGAGGACGAGCCCCCAGCGTCCGGCCGGTTGATCGGTCATGAGCGACTTGGCGGCTTCGATGCCGAACCCGCCCGCGAGGACCCCGCCGAGCCCGCTCCAGACCGCGCCGTCCTCGGTCAGGCGTCGGGCCGCCGAGGGGGTGGCGGATGGGCCGCCGACGACGGTCATCGTCGGTGCGTTCACGGTCTCGGACACTGCGAGCCTCTCTTCCGTCGTGGGGCACAACGTACCGATGGACGGCCGTTGCATCCCGTCCGTTTCCGGTCACGCGGGGACGCGATGAGCAGGTCATTCCGCCGTTGCCCGCCTGCGGCCTGCCCCGCCTCAGTCACCTCCTGGGAAGAGCCGAAGGGCGAGCAGGAAGCGTGGCGGTCGGCCGGAGTCGGTCATCGGGGGATACGGCGGTTTGGTCGCGATGCTGTAGGTCGGCGCCCTTAGCATGCCGCTCTGGACGACCGTGGAGGTTCGTCCATCAGTACCCGGTGTCAATGCGGTAGACGTGAAGGGGGGCCGGGGTGAAGGTGCACGCGGTGGTGCTGAGCACGGCGGGCAACCAGAACTACATCTTCGGCTCGAACAAGCGGCGGGAGAATGTCGGCGCGTCGCAACTGATCACCCGTGTCGAGGGCGAATGGCTGGACAGGGCCCTGGCGGCGGTCGGGGTGTCGGGGCCGGACGCCCGGCGGCGGCGCGTCGAGGAGCACGGCGTCGAGGTGGTGACCGCGAACGCGGGCGGCGTGACGATGCTCGTCAGAGACCAGGAGACGGGCAGGCGGGTGGTCGGCGTCATCACCGAGGCGGCGCTGCGGGAGGCGCCGGGGCTGGACGTGTGCGGTGCGGTCGGCGAGGCGATCGAGTGGGGGGACGCCCAGGAACTCGCGCACGGTATCGCGGACGCCCGCGAGCTCCTCGCGGTGGCGCGTGCGAAGAGGCGTGGTCCGAGGCTGCGGTTCCCGGGGGTGCCGATCGCGGCGCGGTGCGGGTCCAGCGGTCTTCCCGCCCGCCGGGTCGTCGAGTTCGGTGGCGACCGGCGACCGGAGGCCCGTTCGGCGCCGAGCCTGGCGAAGCTGGATGCCTTCGGTCCGGCGCTGCTGCGGCTCGCCGTCGAGATGGGCCTGTGCGACGAGGATGACGAGGAAGGCAAGGCGGCGGCCCGCCAGAAGCTCCTCGAGGTCGTTGACCACCTGAACGACAAGGCGGAGTGGGTCGCGGTCGTCCACGCGGACGGCAACGGGATGGGGAGGATCTTCCAGGGGTTCGCGTCCGGCAGTGGAATCAAGCGCGCGGACGAGTACACCAGGCGGCTGCGCGGGCTGTCCGAAGGCGTGGACGAAAGCGCCCGGCAGGCTTTCCGGTCGGCGTTCGGCATGCTGCGCGACAGCGCATGGTCGGCGCGGACGCCGGAACCGCCGGTTCTTCCGCTCATTCTCGGTGGCGACGATCTCACCGTGGTCTGCGATGGGGAACTGGCCCTGCCGTTCGCCCGCCGCTACCTGGAGGAGTTCACTCGTCTGGCCAACGCCGACGAAGCGGTCTGCAGAGCGCTCGAACACATCGAAGACCTGAACGGGCTGGGCGCGTGCGCGGGTGTGGCGATCGTGAAGCGCGCCTACCCGTTCCACAGCGCCGTCCAGCTCGCCGAGGAACTGACCATTGAGGCGAAGGCGGTGAAAGAGGAGCTGGGCCAGGACAGGAGCGCCCTTTCGTTCCATGTCCTTTTCGAGAGCGCGTTCGCCGACCTGGAGCGGCTGCGCAAGCAGCAGACCCTCGACGACGAGGGCACCTGCCTGACCGGCCAGCCCTACATCGTAGGAGAAGCGGAAGACGCGGAGTGGGCGCGGCACCGGCACTGGGACGACCTGGAAAGACGTGTCGCCGCCCTGACGGACACGCGGGACGGGACCCGCGTGATATCGGCCGGGCAGGTACACGAACTGCGGTCCGCCCTGTTCCGGGGGCACCGGGCCGCGGACGCGCGGTTGAGAATGGTGTCCACATGGCTCGGCGAGGATGCGGTCAAGGGACTCGCCGATGACGGTTCGCTGTTCTGGCATGACGGCCGGTACCGCCGCACCGGCCTTCTGGACGCCTTGAACGCCGCTCCCTTCCTCTCCTCGAAGGAGCGGGTATGAGATACACCATTTCCCTGACGTTGCGGATGCTGAGCGATTGGCACATCGGTGCCGGGACCGGACAGCACGGCCGCCTCAGCCGGCAGGTGCTTCGTGACGAGAACCGGCTCCCGTTCGTCCCGGCCAAGTCGCTCAACGGAGTCTGGCGGGACGGCTGCGAGATCGCCGCCCGCGCCCTCGACGGGAAGGGCGGCGGCCGCCGCGTCTGGCATGACTGGGTGGACTACCTGTTCGGGTACCAGCCGGCATTCCCCGGCGCCGAGGCGGCCGCGGCACCAGTGCGTTCCGCGGTGCATCCGCGTCCCGCCGCACTCCGCTATCTCGGTCCGTTGCGTGTGCCGGGCGGTCTCGGTCCCGCCGTCGCCCGGAACCGGCGCCTCGTGGACGCGGCGACGTTCGTGAAGCCGGGCGTCGCGCATGATCCGGTGACCGGCGCGGCGCGGGAGGACATGCTGCGTTTCGACGAGATGGCGCGCGGCGGTATGACGCTGGAGGGAACGGCGGAACTGCCGGACGGGCTGTCCGAGGAGCAGCTCGGATGCGCCCGGGCTCTGCTGTGGGCGGGTGCGCGCCTGGTGGAGGGCATCGGCGCCAAGCGACGCCGCGGGTCGGGGCGGTGCCGGCTCGATCTGGGCGGCGCGGGCCTGCCGCCGAGCGTCGGCGACCTGGAGCGCTGGACCGCGGACCCGGTGCCGCCGCCGGAACCCGAGCAACCGCCGGGACCCCACTCCGCCGAGCGGTACGCGGCGGACGGCGGATGGGAAGGCGCCGTCCTGCACATGACCCTGGAGACGCCGCTGCTCGCCCACGACCGCACCGTCGGGAACCTCGTGCAGGGCCGCGACCACGCCCCCGGCTGGATGCTGCTGGGGCCGGTGCTGCGCCGGCTGGACTCGCCTGCCGCCGCCGCGGCGGCACGCTGCGGGGACCTGGTGGTGACCCCGGCCACTCCGCAGGTGGACGGGCTGCCTGGACGTCCCGTCCCGCACGTCTTCGAACGCGACAAGGACAAGAAGGACGTCTACCTCAACCGGGCGGTGGAGGGCGTCCCCAAGGGCCGGGCCTTCAAGCGGGTGCGTAATGGGTATGTCGGCGGCGCTGCCCACGTGACGGTCGAGACACCTGGCTTCGACCTCAGGATGCACAACACCATCGAGGACACGTCACAGCGCCCCACCCAGGCCCTCGGCGGTGTCTACGTGTACGAGGCGCTGGCACCCGGAACCGTGCTGGCGGCCGAGGTCCGGGTCCGGCGCGGCATCCTGGACGCGGGATGGTGGGAGAAGTTGAGCGGCCGATGGCGGCTCGGAAGGTCCCGCAAGGACGACTACGGCCTGATCTCCGTCACCGCCGAGCCCCTCGACATCACGGACGAGCCGGTGCCGGACGAGGCTGCGCCGGTCGTGAGCGGCGACCGGCTGCGCGTCTGGCTGCTGTCGGATGTCCTGGTCCGCGACGCGTGGCTCGCCCCAAGCGACGACCCTGCCGACTTCGCGCGCCTCCTGGAGAGGGCGTTCGCCGCCGCCGGTGCGGACGGAGTGGAGCTCAAACCGCTCCTCCGGGAGCCCGGCCGGATACCGACCAGATACGAGATCGCCCGGACCGACTCCTGGCACCGCGGCTGGCGCCTGCCGAGACCCGCGCTCCTCGGCTTCGCGGCCGGCGGCTGCCTCACGTTCGAGGTCGTGAAAGGCCACATCGACGCCGAGGTCCTGGCTGCGGTCGAACAGTCCGGCATCGGTGAACGGCGCGGCGAGGGGTTCGGCCGCATCCGCATCAACGACCCGCTCGTCACGGGCGAGGTCCTGCGGAGGACCAGCGGCGACGAGGCGACGGGCGACCCGTCCGGAGCACCGCGTCCCGCCAGATCCCTGCTGTCCTCCGTCGACCCCGGCCACGCCGGCGCCCGGCTGATCGAGACGGCTGCGTGGCGCACGGAGATCTGGCGGCTCGCGGAGGAACGGGCGGCCCACCCGGGCAAGGTCCTCGGCCCCCTTGTCGAGCTTTCCGCGACCCGGCTGAACGCGCTCCGCCGCCTCTTCGACCACCTGGACGAGGAGCCCGCTCGGCTCGGCGCCCGTATCACCGCGCTCACCAGGCGCTGGAACGCGCCGCAGGCGACAGCCGCGATCCGCGCGCTGCTCATCGAAAGGGACGTGTGGGAAACGCTCGGGTTCACCGACCAGGCCGAACTGGTCCTCACCGCCGAAGGACTGGACGTCCTGCGCCGTGACCTGCGGGCCGACGCGCTGCGGTCGCTGCTGACCGCGAGCCTGGCCGCCCACACCCGCAGCGAAGCCCACCCCGAAGCCCAGCCCGAGGAGGCCCGCACATGACGCCCGCGAGGGGCCGCCCGATGGACCGGCGGCTCCGGGTGCGCGGCTGGCTGCGTACCCAGACCCCGCTGCACGTCGGCGGCATCGCGCTCGACCCGGCCGAGGCGCTGCCGGTCGCCGTGGACGGCCAGGACCGCGTCTACGTGCCCGGCACCAGCCTCGCCGGCGCCCTGCGCACCTGGATGCGCGGCGCCCACCCCGAGACCGACACGCTGGACGATCTGTGGGGTTTCATCCGGGACGGGGAACCCGACTCCGGGCAGGCCAGCCGGATCATCGTCCGCGACGCCATCATCACCGCCTCCACCAGCACCGACGGCGACGGGATCCCCAACGACCGGCTCGGATCCCGCATGCTGCCCGTCGTCCACGGCGTCGGCATCGACCGCGTCACCGGCGCCGCCGCTTCAGGCTTCCTGTACGCGCGCACCGTCGTCCCGCCCGGCCGCTACCTGTCCTTCGAGGTCGACGTCGAGACGACCGAGGCCGACCTCGACCGGGACCGCGCTCGGCTGCACGCGCTGCTGAGCGCTCTGAAGTCCGAGGAGATCGGTCTCGGGGCCGCCAACGGGAAGGGCCTCGGCATCGTGACGCTGCTGCCGTCACCGCTGGACGTCCACGAGCACGACTTCACCGGCCGCGCGGGCCTGCTCGCCTTTCTCGGCGGCGAACCGGAGGTGTTCGACGAGACGAAGGTGAACGCGGGCGCCGCCGATCTGCCTGCTCGCCGCGAGCTGGTCACCGTGCAGTTGCGGTGGCGACCCGACGCGCCCGTCATGGTCAGGGCCGCCGGCGAAGGCGCGACGATCAAGACGCTGCCGCTGACCACGGAGATCGGGCCGGACGCGCTGACGCTCACGCTGAGCGGCAGCTCCATCAAGGGCGCCCTGCGCACCCACGCCGAATTCATCGAGCGCACCGCCCGCGGCCTGGACGCCCCGCACCCTCCGATGCAGGACGGCGCACGGGACGTCGTGGCCGCGCGGCACCACGCCGAAGCCTTCCTCGACCAGCTCGACGGCCTGGACGCCGTCCGCATGCTGTTCGGCGCGGCCCGCCGCGAACCGGACGGTGACGCGTCCGGTCACCCGCGCGGACGGGGCGCCGTGACCGTCCACGAATGCGTGAGCGAGACGACCGTCCCCGCCGACGTGTGGGACCTGGTCGTGAACGGTGCGCCGAATGGCAACGGCGACGCGGACGGCGGGGGAAACAGCGGTGGTGACGGCGCTCGCCCAGCGCTGCCGCCCGCGGTGCGCGACGCGCTCGCCGCGCGCGGTCTCGACCAGGCCGACCACGTCGCCATCGACCGCTGGACGGGAGGCGCCGCCGAGCACCTGCTGTTCAGCGTGCTCGAACCGCACGGCGTCCGCTGGGAACCGATCCGGCTCACCGTCGACCTGACCAGGCTCGGCGACGACCGGGACGTCGCGCTCGCGCTGCTCCTGCTCGTCCTGCGCGACCTGGAGCAGCGCCGCGTCCCGCTGGGCGGCATGGTCAACCGGGGATTCGGCGACGTCACGATCACCGGGATCGAGTTCTCCGGCAACGGCTGGACACCCGGCACGGCACTCGCGGACGCCCTCCGGAACGACAGGCTGGCGGCCGCATGGCGCGAATACGTGGGGAGCCCGCGATGACCGGCACCATCCTTCACGTCGCGGCGCGCGACGGCCTCACCTTCGCCGAGGCCATGCGGCACGCCCCGGACGGGATCGCGCTACTCACCACGCCGTGGCGGTACGAGGTCGCCACCGCCGCCGAAGCGCGCCGCGCCGCGCCCGAAGGTGTCTTCGAGGCGCGTGTGTTCGACGAGCGCACCGAACTGCGCTGGCTCGGCGGTCCCGACGACCCGGGGCGCACCGTCGTCCTGACCGAGGACCCGGCGGCCCTGCCCGCGGCCTTCCCCGACGCCGGACGGCTGGAGGCCGTCGGCACCGAGACCGGCGGCTACCTGCTGTGGGGCAGGGTCGTCGAGGCGTCGGACGGCTGGACGACGCTCACCACCGAACGCATCGGCACCCTGCGGATCCCGGGGGAGTTCGGCCGCGGCGACCGCGTGGCCCTCACGACCCGCGAGTACATCGCGCGCGAGCCCGACCACGGCAACGCCTACATCGCGGAAGAGCGCCTGCTGTCCTTCGAGGTCTCCGCACCGCACAGGGAGAAGGCATGACTGCAGACAAGCCGCCCAATCCCGCCTCGGCCAAGATCTGCAACAAGTTCGACTCCGCAACGAGAGGGGCGAGGACAGGAAGTCGGACCCGACCGGGGCCGCTCCCTCCCCTACGCCGCCGGAGACCCCCAAGGACGTGATCTCGACGTCTACGAACGCGAGGACTGATCCGACCGGCGCACCGCCGCCGCTGCTGATCCACCCGGTCGGCGGCGGCGATCTCGGTTGGCCGCCGCTGGCGACGTCCCCGGCACCGATCGACTTCCACGGCGGCCCGGACGACCGCAGGCCACTGCACAAGGTCTTCGACGGCCTCACCGAGACCGGCACCGAGATCAGCGGCCTCCTCCTCATCGGAACAACGAACCTCCACGGTCCCTCGCAGCAGCCCTTCGTGGAACACGCGCGGCGGATGGGGGAACTGCTGTGCTCCGCCAAGGGCCTGTGCGGCCGGACGTTCCCCAAGGACCGGCTCCACATCGTCAAGGTCGCCGAACCCACCGTCCGCCACAGCGTCGGCCCCCTGAAGACCGCGCTCACCGCACTGGCCGACGGCGAATGCCTCCTGACGTCCGGCAGCGGCTCCTACGCCCTTGGCGCGGGCGTCCTGCTCGCCGGCATCGAGACCGGCGTACCGATGACCCTCCTGCCGGTCGACGAACCGTCCGCCGCCTACCGTCTGCGCGACCTGATCGACCCGCGCGACACGCTTCGCAACTGGCTCCTGCGACACCGCTTCTGGGACGAACTCGCCGCCGTCGACCCGTCCAACGCCGACATCTGGCGGTTGCTGGCCGCACGCCAGCGCGCCGACATCGGTCCCGCCGAGAACACCACGCCCATTCCGGGCCTCGACCAGGGGAAACTAGCCAAGCTCACTGAACTGTGGCCGACCGTGCAGGCCGCGTTCTACGAACGCCTCGCGCGCGGCGAGGCCCTCGACCACGCGCTGCTGCGCACCTGGTTCACCCAGCGGATCAGCAGCCCGTCCGCCAAGGAGGCCTCCGCGGTCCCCGCGTCGGCGCGCAGGGTGATCGAGGACCTCGCGAGGAGCCTCGGCGACCCGGAACGGCGCGGCGGCGCGAGCCAGATCAAGGAGGCCCGCCGCCGACTCGTGCCGGTGCCCCGGGCGCGGCACGCGGCGCTGATAGGCGACGCCGAGTTCATCGACTTCTTCGAGCGGAGCGCCTCGCACGAGGCGCACCTCGCCCCGCCGGGAGCCCGCCGCCTGCCCGGCTCGCTGCTCGCCAACGCGGACCAGTGGGAGGCGAGCGACCTGGTTCCCGGCCTGCTGGGAAAGCGCGGCCTGACAGCATGGCCCGTCCTGGGAACCGGCGACGTCCTGGTCTTGATGTGCGTCGGCAAGGTCACCAAGGACGACCCGGCCGACAGGGCGGGCCAAGCGGCTGTACGGGAAGTCATCGGCTGGGCATCCCAGCGCCGCGGGTCTCTCGCACGCCCCGGCCGCATCAGGCTGCGCCTGCTCGCCAGCCCCGAGACGATGGAGCGCGCCCGCGCCTGGGTGACGCTCGCCCGGTCGACCGCCCCCGCCGGCAGCCTCGACGCCGCCGTCCTCGGCCCGTTCTCCACCGCTCCGGGCGACGCCGCCGACATCAACACCGAGCTCCTCGCCGAACTCGGCAAGGCCGAACCCACAGGACGGTACGGCTCCACCAGTCTGCGGGACGTGGACGAGGTCCTCCTCGTCATCAACTCCGGGAAGCCCGTGACGCTGAACGGCATGGTCGCCGCGGGCGTCCAATGGTCCCTGGACGCGGCGTGCCCGCTGCGCGTCGCCGAACTCGGCCGCGACCGGGCGCTGCGGACCGTGATCAACGAAGCCGGCCTCGCCCTGTGCCGCCTCGGCATGGACGGGTCCCTCGCCCGGCTCGCGTCCGCTGCCGTACGTCGCCTCGACACCCGCACGGCCTGGCAGATGCTCGCCAACGGCTCCCCCGCCCTGGCCGATGCCCGCGACGCCGCCGCCCGGTTCCACCACGACCTGTACGGCCAGCCTGAGCCCACGATGAACACGGCCGCCCGCTGTGCCCTCGCCTGCCGCCGCTTGGAACTGATCGCGCACGTCCTTGCGGGCGAGCCGTGGCCCGCCTGCTACACGGCCGTCGAAGTGCTCCGGCCGGGGCTCTTCGAGTGGGACGCGTGGAAGATCCTTCGGGAACGTTTCCCGGCGCTCAAGAAACTGAACAATCAGCGCAACGAGAGCCCTTACTCCCATCTCCTCGACAGGCTCCGCGACGAGAAACGCCGACAGGCGTCCGGAATGAAAGGACGGAAACTGTCACACACGCCGCCGGCACCCGCAACAGTCATCGACATGCTGCACGGCTCCATCGAGGTGTTCCAGCGACTCGGCCGGATGCGCAATCGACAGACCGAGCCCGGCCCGGACCTCGTCGCCCGCTACACCCACCTCCGCGAGCAACTCGAAGTACTCGGCGGGGACCTGTGTTGACCAGGCAGCCTCGATCAGACGATGCGCGGTCGCTTGCGGAACGAGGCCGACGCCCGATCTTCCCCATACCCGCAGGAGGGACCAACCGGGCGGTCCACAGCGTGTGGCTGCTCGCGCTTCGCCCAACCAGCGGGGAGGTCGACCCCATCGTGTCCCCTGCCCACGGCAACGCCCACGTTGCCGAAGAGCGCCTGCTCCATTTCCACACCATCGCCCCGTCCCGCCCAAAGGACTCCTGATGCCCGAAAAGCCAGGCTTGGACGACTTCCTCAACCCCTATACGTTCGTCCCCGCTTACCCGCGCGAGAACCTGCCGGACGAGTTGGCCGACCGTGCACCGGTCGGGCACGACCGCCTCCACCGGGACGAAGAGCGCTGGTCCGGAACGATCAACGTGACGCTCACCGTCCAGACCCCGCTGCTACTCCTCGACACCGCCCGCGCGGAGACGACCGGCGACGACCACCTCCTCTACCCCGTCCTCACCCGCGATGGAAGACCGCACCTGCCCTCGACGTCCGTCAAGGGCATGCTGCGCTCGGCGTACGAGGCCGTCACCAACTCCCGGTTCGGTGTCTTCGACGTCCGGCAGGGGCCGAACACCCGCGCCCTCGGCTGGCGCCGCGCAGCCGATGACGCCCGGCAAATGTGTCCGGCCCGGGTCCACGAGGTCGATGCCGAGAACGATGTGGTCACAGTTGACATCTTCCAGCCGGCTCGGCTACCGAGATACGGCGCCCACCCGGTCACCTATCCCGACGGAAGCGAACCGGAGCACGGCCAGGTCGTCCGGGCCCGGATCGGCCGGCAGTTCATTGTGCCCAAGAGGGGCAAGAAGTTCCCCGGACCATGGACCGTGAGATCCATGATTCCCATGACGCGGAGCGGTGGGGAACCACCCGATGCCCCGGGAGCCGACGACGCCGAAACCAACGTCGTGACCGGGATCGTCTGTATCACCGGGCGCAACGCCGTAGGCAAGGAACACGAAAGGATCTTCTTCAGCACCGGAAAACCCGACCCGAAGGCGTGCAAAGGCGGCGTCAGCCGCTGGAAAGAGCTGATGAACAGCTACCGGGACCCTGCCGTGCACAGCAAGAAGGAGATCGAGGAACGCGAGGAGAACGGCCGCCGGTACGGACCGGGAGAATGGATCTCCGACGAGATCGGAAAGCTCGCCTGGAGCCCGCAGATCTGGGACGGCGAACGCGCCGAACTCAAGCCCGGCTCCCTCTGCTACGCCGAGATCGTGGACGGCGAGGTTCTGGGCCTCTTCCCCGTACTCATCCCGCGTGACACCTCCACGCGCACACCGCGCGACATGCTCCCCGGATCCCTGCATCCCGCGCCTCGCCTGGACGAATCCTCGCCGGCGGACCGGGTCTTCGGATGGGTCGCCCCCAAAGGTTCGGCCACCCGCTCCTCTTCCTACAAGGGCCGGTTGCGCATCGGACCGGTCACCTGCGCCCGCTCCGAAGCCGACGCGGTCACGCGCTTCGGCGACGAGGGACTGCCGTTGGCCGTCCTGGGACAGCCGAAGCCGAGCCAGGGACGCTTCTACCTGGCGGACAGCCCGGACAGCCCGCACGAACGGATTCCCGACGGCGTGCCGAAGGAAGACATCTTCAAGGGGCCCGAGCGCGGCCTGCGCGGACGCAAGGTCTACTGGCACCACGCGGAAGTCGCCAACAGCAAGAACTACTGGAAGGAAACGGCGGGAGGGCAGGACCCGACCCAGCAGCCCATCGGCGGTCCTCGCCACTTCCGTGAGTACCGCCGCCCCCGAAAAGCCGAGAACGAGAAGAACCCCCGCATGGTCAACGGGGGACGGGCCTTCTTCACCCGAGGCGAGCAGCGTGACAACCAGAACCGATCCATCGGCGGCTGGGTGAACAAGGGGGAGAAGTTCTCCTTCACCATCCACATCAAGGACCTGAATGAAACGGAATTGGGTGCACTTCTGTGGTTGCTGACCCTTCCTCCGGGGCACTTCCACCGCCTCGGCCTCGGCAAGCCCCTCGGATTCGGTAGCGTCCGCCTGGATATCGGCAAGGACGGCACGGATCTGCACAACAGCGAGAGATGGGCGGACTACTACCGCAGCCTTTCCGCGCAACTGCCCTCCGGCAGCGCAGAACAACACCAGCTCCAGGACCGCTGCCGAAATGCGTTCGACAGGCTTCTCGAGCACGACGACCTGCGGCACGTCAGGGATGCGTTCCTCGCGGCGGCCGCCGGAGTGCCCGGCCTGCCCGTCCACTATCCCCGGGCCCGTTACAAGGGCCTCAAAGGGGGCGCACCGATGCCGCCGGACCCGCGCGGCCGCTCCTACTCCTGGTTCGTCGCCAACGAGAAGACCAACAGGGGTACCCCCGTCAGAGGCCGTGGCCGGTCCCTTCCCTCAGCCGAGAGCCGTGCGCCGCTCCCGACTTACGACGAGGAGAAATGACCGCCCGCAGCCCTCTGGCGCCCCGGGAAACGTATGCGGCGGCCGCCGCCAAGCCCATTCCCGCCCGATTGTAGGTTGGTGCACACCCTTCAAAACGCGCTCTGAACTGCGGTGACGTCGCCGCAAAGATCGACTTGACGGCCTCGCCGGGAGGCTCGGCAAGAGGTTGGCGCATGATCTTGCAAACCCGCAGATCAGACACCCATAGTCCAAGGTACTGTCGCAGCACTCAACAAAACCGCATCGGGATTGGGTTTGAAGGCCGTGGGCTTGCTCTCGCGTTTGTCGTGCCGGCCCGCAAAAAGGGGCGTAGATGGGTGATGTTGGGTTTTGCCCACTCGGAGGCGATGATCTCGGGTCTGCGCCGCGCAGCCGGGTTGCCGGGCCAGCGGATCTTGAAGCCCGGCCGGCCGGGAGCGTCGTCCGCTGCGGCGGGTGTTCGGGGGACTTGTGGCGGCCGGTATCGGCGTGGACGGGGTGGTCCTGCGAGCCGTCCCGGAGCCGCCGATCTCACGCTCTTCACCCGGCACGAAGGCATCCGCGCCGTTCTCGACCGGGCGGCGGATCTCCCTTGACCGGCCAGTGCGGGCTTGCGGATACTGGTCGTCGTTCGACGGCTTCGGGCCGAAGAGCATTCTGAGGTTTCCACGCCTCCTGAGGGGGCCGCTGCCACCAGGTGCAGACCTGGCGGGGCGGCCCGGTTTTCCGCTGCCTCAGGAGGTTCCGTGCGGCCCCTCTCCCACGTGGCCGACCGCGATGACGCGATCGCGTTCGCCGCCTTCCATGCTCTCGTGGCCCCGGCGCTGCGCGCCGCCGCCCGACGGCCGCTGTGCCGCGCCCGTCACGCCGGTGTCGCCTGCCGCGCCCCGGCGGAGCCAGGTGGCTGCGCCGACTGCGAGGCGACCATCGACGACCTGCTGCTCGACGGATTCGCCCGGCTCCGGTCGGCGGTGGCCGGGCCGATCCCGGCGACGCGCTCGGGTGAGCCGGTCAGGGAGATGGCTCTACTGTGCGGGCACCTGACGTCCCCGCAGGCACGGGACGAGGACGCCGCCGCGTTCGGCAGGCGGCTCGCGCGCGCAGGGGGCGACGACGAACCGGCGTGGCTGCGCGCGGCCCGGGCGCAGCTCGTCCACTATCCGCTGCGTCACCTGGAGGAACGGGTGCGGCGCGCGGACGCGGTCCGGCGGGGTGCGTCCGCACGGCCCGACCGGGACCTGCGGCAGGCGGCGTGGGCCGCCCCGCTCCGCGCGGACCCCGCCGTGCTGGACATGCTCGTGCTCGCGGTGTTCCGCGTCCGGCGCGGCGTCACCGAACCGTTCGAGGTACCGGACGACCTTCGGGACCGGCACGGTCTGACGCGCCCGGACGCGGCCCGCCGGATGGGGGAGGCATTGAGGGCGCTGCGCGGGACCAATCCCGCGTTCTTCGCCGCCAACATCGGCGAGCCCCCGTTCGAGGTCCCCGCTGCGCCCGTGGCCGACCCGCAGGAGCGGCTCGACACCGCCGTGGACCGGGAGATCGCGCGGGCATCGATGTGCCGTCTGGTGTCAGCCAGACTCGGTGATCAGCGGCGGCGAGCGGACCGCCGGACCGGATACCGCGCCGTCATCGCGGCGGTGTGCGCGGTCGGCGCGGGCCGCAGCGGCGACCCGGTCGCGGTGGCGACGAGGAACCTGGGGCTCGCTCCCAGGTCGGCGAGGCATCTGGTGCGGCGGCTGGCGATCCTGGTGGCTGCCGCCGGCGTGGACTGGTCCGAGCAGCTCATCCGCGATGCGACCACCGGTAGATCTCCCATCTGATGCGCGCGGCGTCGGACGTGCTGAGCGGTACTTCGATCCTCCTGCCGCCGGTGTCCACGGTGAGCCGCGCCCCCTCCGGGCCGGGCCGCACGGCGACGCTCCGCACCACGGTCGGACTGCGGCCGGCGAGCGCCTGTTCACCGGCGAGCAGCTCGGGGCGCGGCAGGCACGCCCCGCGCTCGGCCTCGGCCGCGGCGAACAACTCGATGAGATCGGCGCCGATCCCGCCGTCGTCGAGGTCGACCCGAACGGTCAGGGCCGACTCCCCGGTGAAGGTCAGCACGGCGAAAGGGCCGTGGAACCAGGCGGTGACGCCGCCGGCGAGGACCTCCCGCGGCCCGTACGGGCGGGCGCGGACCCGCCGCAGATAGCCGTCGGGCGTCGTCATCGGGCTTGCGGCAGGACGTGGCCCATGCCGATGGTGGTGCGGTCGCCGATGCCGGAGTAGGCGCTGAAGCGGACGAGGGCGTCCAACCCGGCCCGGGCTTCGGGCGTCGACCTGCGGGTGTCGGCGACACGGTAGGTGATGGTGCCGATGCTGCCGCGCGCCGGTGGGACGCCGGCTTTGAGCAGGTGCTCGGCCATCGTCAAACGGTAGTCGGCGACTTCGAGGTTCTGCCTGATCGCCTGGCCGGTCGACTCGTCCAGCGCCGCCTCAGGGGCGAAGGCGTTCCACTTGCGGTAAAGGTCGGCGAAGACCCATTCGGATTCGGGGAAGGGACGGACGCGGCGCACCCCTTCCTCGCGGGCGGTGAAGAACGCGACGGGCGTGGCGATCCGCAGCGTCCACCTCTCGGCGGGACGGGCAGCCGCAGCCAGGTCCGGAAACGGCTCGGCCCCTCCCACCCCGACGGCCGCCACCCGGTACACGCACCGTGCCACCCGCACATTCCCGGTGGCCGCCAGCGACTGCAGGATGGGCGCGGTCAGCGAGTCGACCGCGCCGAAGATGAGGTCGGCGCAGCGCAGTGACAGCCAGACGTCGGTGTCCAGGATGGTCTCCGTCATGGCCCGGACGGGGATGCGCCGGACGGTGCGGGCGGCCGCCTCGGCCTTGGGCGTGCCGTCCCTGGCGTCGTCGGGGGTGGCGCCGGCGAGGCGGTTGAGGTTGGTCGCCTCGACGACGTCCGGGTCCACGACGATCAGGCGTCCGATGCCCAGATGCGCCAGTCCTTGGGCGATCAGCGAGCCGATCCCTCCGGCGCCGACCACGGCCGCGGTGGTGGCCCGCAGCCGATGCTGCCCGTGGCGGCCGAACGCGCGGATCTGACGGTCGTGCCGGTCGGCGTCCCGGACGAGGCTTACGGCGTGCATAGCGGGACCTCTCTGACGGTGTCGCCGAGCAGGACGCATGCGGTGAGCGGTGCGAGCCGGTCGGGGTGCGGGGACCAGGCGCTGGCGAGCCCGCCGGGTCCCAGGACGAGCGATGCGGCGATCGCGGGCTGGTCCTCGGGCATGGTGACGGCGAACTCGGCGTGGGTGAGGCGCATGTTGTGCTCGTCGTGGCCGGAGAACCGGACCGGTCCGCCGCCGGCGATATGCGATCTGCCCAGCATGAGGCGCGCGGAAACCATCAGCGAGGCCGGAAGGGGCCTGTTCATCGTGGACCAGTTCTGCCGCTGCTGCGGCGTCCGCCCGCTCGCCGGCAACGTCGGCAAGGTCGTCTTCGCGGTCCTCGACGCGGCATGAAGACCAGCGGAGGGAGGCCCCTCCCGTCCGGCCCTCCGCTTTTGAGAACCCTCGCAGGGGCGATGAGGGCGCTGGCTTGGACTGGCGCGCGCGGCCTGAACGCCGCGTTGCGAACCCTCGCAGGGGCGATGAGGGCGACCGCGCACGCCTCTACCCACGCGACCGGCGGCACGTTGCGAACCCTCGCAGGGGCGATGAGGGCGACCGCGCACGCCTCTACCCACGCGACCGGCGGCACGTTGCGAACCCTCGCAGGGGCGATGAGGGCCGGATCACGAGTTCGATCCGATGGCCCGGGACAAGTTGCGAACCCTAGCAGGGGTGATGAGGGCACGATCGTGCTCGGCCAGACCGTCGCCGACCAGGCGTTGCGAACCCTCGCAGGGGCGATGAGGGCGAGTGCCTGATCATCCTCGGCGGCCTCGACATCAAGGGGTTGCGAACCCTCGCAGGGGCGATGAGGGCTCGGCCGCGCGCTGCTCACCCACCCCGACCGCCCGTTGCGAACCCTCGCAGGGGCGATGAGGGCCGCTCGCGTGGCCCGGCCGGTGCACGTGCGGGCATCTGTTGCGAACCCTCGCAGGGGCGATGAGGGCCCGCTGGTCGACATCATCCAGGCGCTCCTGGGCATGTTGCGAACCCTCGCAGGGGCGATGAGGGCCCCAGAGTAAAGCCGCAGGTGAAGCAGGTGTTAACACCGGCGATGTCGGTCGATTTTTCAGCAACCCTCCGGTTGTGCAGTAGACCCCGGGGTCCTGCTGAAAACGGGGCCTGTAAAACGGGTTGTCGCAGCGTTGGCTGAGCCATGCGTAGAGCACTGCGGTGACCCCTCTTAGGGGCGATGAGGGCGAGTCTGTGGACGTATCCAGCAAGAAACTCGATCAGTTGTGACCCCGGCGGATGCTGTCCGGGCGGGACGATCTCCCTAGTCAGGATAGCTGCCCCTGCGCTTAAGGCCACATCCGGACAGGCGATGTCGTGATCGAGTTTTTTGAAAGCCCATCTTGTCGATCGGGAGGCCCGTACCGTCCCGAGACGTGAGCGGAGAGTCAGATGGGACTCACGCTTGCAGGCGGGTCTGACAAAGGCCGTCCATCTGTACTCGCTGAAGGTTCATGTCACCGCCCGCTACCGATGGACGAGGAAGGACGGGGTGCGATGCGTTTGCGAGTGACCTTCCATACGGGGGCTCAGGAGCTGCCGTGGGATGACGTGCTGTCTCCTGGCCGGGCGCTGTTGTACGCGCTGCTGGAGCGGGGCGCGCCCGAGTTGGGGAAGGCTCTTCACAAGGACGGTTGGGGGCCGCACGGGCTGGTGCCGTTCGGGTATGGCGCGCCGGTGTTTCCTGCGGCGCGGCGGCGGCGCGGTGTGTACGCCACCGATGGTCCCGGGATCGTGGAGTTCGGGAGTCCGCTGATCGCGGTGGTCGAGGGGTGGGCGAAGGCGCTGGCGTCGATCCCTGTGCTGGCGTGGGGAGCGACCGCGTTCATCGTCGACAAGGTCGAGCCGGTGGAGGCACCGAAGTTCGAGACCGGGAAGGCGGTCTTCCGCACCGAGACGCCCGTGGTGATGAAGAGCTCGGGGCGTGATGAGTCCGGTGCTCGCGTGCGTCGGCAGGCGTGGTGTCTTCCGGGCGAGCCTGAGTGGGACGTCTACGTGCAGAACAACCTGCGACGCAAGGCGGAGTCCCTGAGTCTGGATCCGGACGTCACCCTGGAGAACATCGGGTGGGTCGGGCCGAAGCGCTCGTTCACGGTGGGGAGCGGCGGGGGCGGGAAGAAGCCGGGTGCCTGCGTCGAGGTCATGGTTTCCGGTGCGCCGGAGACGCTTTCGGCGCTGCACTCCTGGGGGCTGGGACAGGCCAACAGTACGGGGATGGGCTGGATCGGTGCCTGACACCGCATCGGATGTCTCGGGGACGATTGCGTCCAAGGGCTCGGCCGATTCAGGGGTCCTGGTGTTGACCGCGAGTCCGTTGCAGCGTGTGGGGGCGTTCGCCTTGGCGGCGCTCGCCAAGGCGGACCATCCCCGCAAGGTGACGGGTGAGGTTCTCCTCAAGACGGTCGACCAGATGACGGGCCATCTCGTGGAAACAGTTCGAGCGGCGAAGGCCACCGATGTGGGCGGATTCTGGCTCGGAGCCAGTTACTTGCTGTGGCCGAACTCGAAGCTGAATCCGACCGCGCGTGGCAAGCAGTCTTCCTCGGAGCGAGAGCGGCTGATCCGGGAGTGGCGGGCGTATCCGGATCCGGCGGGCTGGCCGGGGGTGCCGTGTGCGTACTGCGGGCGGCCGGCCTGCGACTGGTACGGGAAGGTCGACATTCCGCTGGGGGCGAGCGTCGCGCACCGCAACACCACTGCGCCCGGCCACGAGGGCACGCCGTTGTGCTACCCGTGTGTCGCCAGCCTGTGGGCCTTTCCGTATGGCGCGTCGCTGTCGGGCGGTCGGGCCGCGCTGATGCATTCCTGGGACGACGCGTTCCTTGCGAGGATGACCGCGACGACGGTTGGCCGGACCTTGCGTCAGGCTTCTGCCGGGCCGTCCAAGAAGCAGAAGCCCGGCCCGTACGCGCGTGAGCTGTGGGTGCTGCAAGCGGTGCGCGCCTACAGCCAGCGGATCACCGCCGGTGTGGAGTTGATCGTGTTGTCCAACTCCAACAAGGAGCAGCTCTACGCGGCTCAGGAGTTGAGTCAGCCGGTCGCCGAATGGCTCCGGTCCGCGAACAAGGACTCCAAGCGTCGCGCCGGATATCCGGCGCTGGTCGCGACTCAGGGGACCAAGCAGGTTCCAGGAGAGGCGTTTTTGGCCAAGCGGGCGTTCACTCAGCCGACGCAAGTTCTGGACTTCGCGATCGGTCACGTCCTGAGCCGGATCTCAGCGGCCGTTCTCATTCCCGCCGAGACGACAGTGCTGGCCCCGCTCCTGTACTCCTACTGCCGTGAGGTGCTGACCATGGACGACAAGGACGTCGAACGGATCAAGGAACTGGCGCGCCGGCTGGCCGCGCTGCTCGGGCAGGACAGCCGTCCGGGCCCGTTCCGCGACTTCATCCGCGCCAACGGCAAGGGCGGGAACCTGTACGGCTGGTTCCGCTCCAAGGGCGTGGACTGGCTGCTGTTCCCGCGGCCCAAGGACACCCCGCCGGTCCTGCTGCCGGTGCAGGAGTACCGGCTGCTGTTCGAGGACGAGCGGTCCTGGTCTTGGCGGCGACTGCTGGTCTTCGCCGTCCTGGAGGCGCTGGCGGAGACGGGTTGGGAGCCGAAGGGCTCGCAGGAGGAACTCCAAGAGATCAAGGATCTGGCCGACGCTGCCGGCGGCGACCAGGAGGAAGGGGCGGAACAGTGACGTTCCTGGTGGGACAGCAGATCCTGCAGATCAAGGCCGGGGCGCCAAACAACGGGCGGGGCGAGGACAACCGCGGGATGGTCAAGCAGTTCACGGTCGGCCGGGGGGACAGGTACCCGTATGTGTCGGCGCAGGCGTGCCGCCGGTGGCTGCGGGAGAGCCTGCCGGCCGGCGAGCCGACCTCGCCGGTGATCCGCAGCGGGGAGGGCAAGAAGCAGCAGGCCTACACCCGCGGCCGTCCTGACCTTTATCTGGACGACGACCTGTTCGGCTACATGATCGCGGTCAAGGCGGACGAGACGGGCGCGAAGAGGGGCGAGTCGAAGACGTTCATGCGCGACACGGTGCTGGCGACCGGCACGTTGGTCTCGGTCGTGCCGAGCAAGCCGGTCATGGACTTCGGCACCATGAGCCGCGACTTCGAGCCCGGAACGCATCCCGTCATCCACGAGCACGAGATGTACACCGCGGACCTGGCCGGTGACCTGCTCCTCGACCTGCCGCGCGTCGGGACGTTCGAGATCGGCGGCAGGACCAGCAAGGCCGCGCTGCCCGGCGGCCTGGCCGATGAGGTGGTCGAGAAGGGCGGCAGCGAGATCGTCCTGCGCGACGTGCAGTGCGTGCGGTTGCCGATCGGCGAGCGGCGCCGTCGGGTCGCGGTGCTCCTGCGGACGATGGCGATGGTGAAGGGCGGTGCCAAGCAGTCGGCCCACTACGGTGACCGCACGCCCGGCCTGGTGATCCTCGCGCCGATCAAGGGCGGAACCAACCCGTTCACCAGGGTCGTACGGGAGCGCGAGAAGGCGACGTACTTCGACGCCGACGTCCTGCGCGAGGAGATCGAGGCGTGGGCCGACGAACTGGATGGGCCCGTCCGCATCGGCTGGGCCCCAGGATTCCTGGGCAGCCAGCGCGACCGTGCCGGCAGCGACCTCGCCGACCTGATCAAGAAGGAGCGGCTCGTCCTCGGCCACCCCCGGACCGTGCTGAACGCCCTGGCCGACGAAATTGAAGCCGGTGACCACGACTCCTGGTTCGACGACCCGCAGTAGCGCGACCGCGTCGCTCATCGCCCCTTCGAGGGGAGTTTTCGCTATCTGCGCCGCTCGCCTGCAAGGAGCACCACCATGCCCGAGGCCCTGGAAGTGACCGTCACCGCGCCGGTCGTCAGCTTCCGTAACCCGCTCTACGACGGGCTGCAGGTCGGGCTGCCCTGCCCACCACCGTCCACCGTCGGCGGAATGCTCGCCGCCGCCGCCGGAGGATGGGAGCGAGTGCCCCTGCACACCCGGTTCGCCATGACGTTCCACGCCGCCGGCTCGGGCCAAGACCTGGAGACCTACCACCCGCTCGGCGGCCCCGGCACCCCGACCAACGTCACCATCAAGGACCGCGACTTCCTGGCCCTCGTCACGCTGACGGTATGGCTCACCGAGGACACCGACCTGTGGGCCCGCGCGATCCGCCGTCCGGTCTGGCCACTTCGACTCGGCCGCAGCCAGGACCTGGTCGCCGCCACCACTCGCCACATCGAGCTGACCACATCCAGCGGACGCCAGGGCCATTCCCTCGTCCCGTTCGAAGTGCCGAACGCAGCCGGTACTGCGATGCGGCTGACGACTGTCATCTCCGACGACCGCGCCCGCTTCACCTGGGACGACTACCGGTACGCCCCGGCCGGCGCCCACACCGAAATCGACACCGGGCTCGCCACCAGGCACGGCTACGCCGTCGCGATCCTCCCGCCCGTCCATCCGCACCAGTTGGCACCGATCGTCTGAACCCGCGGAGCACCGACGTGAAGGACCTGCGCGCCAAAAGCTCCACCACGCCGGGAGTGCCCGGTGAGCTGCTGATCAGCCACCTGCTCAACACCCTGCAAGCCGTTCAGCAGATCCGCGCCCGGGTCGGTGACATCCCGGGCATGCCGACCGAGTTCTGGACGTGGGCGGCGCTCGCCGCGCTGCTCCACGACACCGGGAAGCTGCCGGACGGCTTCCAGCGCATGATCGGTAACCCTTCCCAACAGAAGCAGGCCATCTGGGGCGAACGACACGAGGTGCTGTCTCTGGGATTCGTGCACCTGCTCCTCGCGGGCCTGCCGCCTGAACACCGTGATTGGGTCGCCGCAGCGGTCGCCGGCCACCATCGCTCGTTCACCTCCGGCCTCGAAGGTTCGTCCAAACTCCCGCTGCTCACCCAGTACGGCGACGACAAGGCCGAAGACTTCGCCGGCAAGTTCACCCTCGCCGATTCTGAACAACTCGTCGACCTCATGGCGTGGCTACATGCCACGGGACGGCGGCACGGGCTGCCGTTCCCTGAGACCGCACCGCGAACCGATGTCCGGCAACTGACCGACGCCGCTCACCAACTATTCCAGAACGTCATGAAGCGATGGGAATGGCCACTCCCGCGCGGCGATGCCAGCGGCGCAACGGCCGTCCTGCTGCTGGGCGCAGTCACCATGGCGGACCACCTCTCCTCGGCGCACGCCTCGCTGCACACCCACCACCCTCTGGACAGAAGCTACGCCGCCCACCTGGCAGAACGGCTAGCCACCCAAGGCCACACGCTCCGGCCACAACAACGCCAAGCCGCTTGCACCAACGGCAACCTCCTCCTGCGCTCTTGGACCGGGAGCGGCAAAACCGAGGCGGTCCTCCTATGGGCGGCGACCCAAATCGACGACCTGGCGGCCCGCACCAATGGCAATCCCCGCGTCTTCTACCTGTTGCCCTACCTGGCCAGCATCAACGCCATGACCGGCCGTCTCGGCGAAGATCTGAACTCGCCCGATGGAATCGGCGTCGCCCACTCCAGAGCAGCCTCGTACCATCTCGCGCGGTCGCTCGCCGAGGGATGCCCCGACGACGACACCGACCCGGTCGACGCCGCGGGCAAAGCTCATTCCCGCGCTGAAGCCACCAAGAACTTCCGCGAACTCCTGCGCGTCGGCACCCCGTACCAACTGCTTCGAGGCGCGCTCGCGGGACCAGTGCACTCCAGCATCCTGACCGACAGCGCCAACTCGATCTTCATTCTGGACGAGCTGCACGCCTACGACGCCCGCCGCCTCGGCATGATCCTCGCCATCATGAGCTTCTGGCACCGCCTCGGCGGACGCATCGCCGTGCTCTCGGCGACCATGCCCACCGTCCTCGCAGACCTGGTCACGCGTGCCCTCGACGGCCGTACAGCACTGGTCGAACCACCACCAGAGAACCACGCGCCGATTCGCCACCGGCTCCACATCCGCCAAGCTCACGTCACCGACGAACCATCCCTCGACGAGATACGCCAACGGCTCGCCGACGGCCAGTCCGTCCTGGTCGTGGCCAACAACGTCCGCGATGCGATCACGCTCCACCAAACACTTGGGCCCTACTGCATCGAGCTCCACGGCGATGACTCCGCGCACCTCCTGCACTCGCGGTACCGCCGCATGGACCGGACCGCCATCGAAAGCGCCATCCAGGAACGCTTCGCGAGCGGAAGACCCCGCCGGCCAGGCCTGCTGGTCGGAACACAAGCCCTCGAAGTCTCCCTCGACCTTGATCTCGACGCCTGTCACACCTCGGCCGCCGACCTCGAAGCCCTCGTCCAGCGCTTCGGCAGAACCAACCGGCTCGGCACGCTGCCCCCCGCCCCAGTCGTCGTCCATCAACCCGCCTACTCCACCCGGCGCGGCGGCGGAGACGACCTATGGGCCGACGGCGTCTACGAAGCCGAGCCCACCCTGCACGGTTGGGACATCCTCACCCGCCACGACGGACGGACCATCAACGAACAAGTCATCACCGGGTGGCTCGACGAGATCTACAGCAGTCCCTGGGGCCGAGAATGGGCCGAGAGAGTGAACCACCACCGGCACCAGTTCGAACAAGCCTTCTTGGAATTCCTGCACCCCTTCGACGACCGCTCCGACCTCGCAAAAACGTTCGACGAGCAATTCGACGGAACCGAAGCAATCCTCTCGGCGGACCGCGACCAGTACAAGGCCTCCCTGGATCAGGGAGCCAACAAGACTACGGGCCGCCTGTATGCCGACCAGTACCTCATTCCTCTCCCGGGATGGTGCATGGGCCTCGGAGCCTACGACAAGAATCTCAAAGTCCGCATCATCGACGCCGAGTACGATCCGCGTCTCGGCCTGCAAACCGTACATCGCGATGTACGGCACTCTTATGAACCGGGGGAAATCCTTTGATCGATGCGGATGATATCGGCGGCGTACACATCAAGTACCTCTACCACTGCCGCCGCCAGCTCTGGCTCTACCTGCGCGGAATCCGCCCCGAACACCTGAGCGGCACCGTTCAACTCGGCGAAGCCGTCCACGAGACCTCCTATACCCGCAGCAGCCCCATCGACCTCGGCGCCGCCAAACTCGACTTCATCGACGGCCAGCATTGGGTCCACGAAGTCAAGTCATCCACACGGCCGACACCAGCCGACCAGGCACAAGGACAGCACTACTGCTACCGCCTCGAACAGATCGGCATCATCGCCCAAGGCGCTATCCTGCACTACCCCAAAACCCGCCGCACCCATCGCCACCCCTACACAGCCGAAGCCGCCCGACAAGCGCAGAACGACATCGCCGAAATTCTCAGCGTCGCTGCGGCCCTCACCTCGCCGCCCCGCCTGGCCCGCTCCGCCTGCCGCGGATGCAGCTTCACCGACTACTGCTGGACGGAGTGACATGCCTGCCGCCGCACGCACCTACTGGCTCACCAGCCCCTGCCGGATCCGTCGCAAAGACGAATCACTAGTCATCGAACGCGAATCCGCCGGCAAAGTCCACATCCCTATCACCGACGTCCGCGACATCGTCGCCTGCGCCGAAACCGACATCAACACCTCCGTCGTCGCGCTTCTCAACCGCCACCGCATCAACGTCCACCTTCTCAGCTACTACGGCGACTATGCGGGGTCACTTCTCACCTCCGAAACCAGCACGTCCGGCGAAACCGTCCTCGCCCAAGCCCGACTCGCCGAAAACCCCGAAGCCGCACTCCAGATCGCCCGCAGCATCGTCGGCTCCACCGCTTTCAACGCCCGCCGCATCATCGACCGAAAACTCCTCGCCCGCCCATACGACGTTCTGCAGAAGAGCCTCGAATCAGCCGAGAACTCCGCCCATCTCATGGGCATCGAGGGCACGTTCCGCCGTTCCGCATGGGAGGTTCTCGACACCAAACTCCCCGACTGGCTCCAACTCGGCGGTCGCAGCCGCCGCCCACCCAAGAACGCCGGCAACGCGTTCATCAGTTACGTGAACGGAATCATCTACGCCCGAACCCTCACGGCACTGCGGCTGACGCCTCTGCACACCGGCATCGCCTTCTTGCACAGCAGCATGGAACGCCAGCGCCACTCCCTGGTCCTCGACATCTCCGAGATGTTCAAACCGCTGTTCGCCGAGCGGCTAATCCTGCGGATGGCCGCACGGAACCAACTCAAGGAGCACCACTTCGACAGTGAGACCAACCAGGCCATGCTCAGCGAAAGCGGCCGCAAACTCACCGTCCAGGCCGTCCGCGATGAACTCGCCGTCACCGTCGCTCACCGCACCCTTGGCCGCGCCGTCGCCTACGACGAACTCCTCTACCTCGACGCACTCGCGCTGACCCGGCGATGTCTCGAAGGCACTCCCTACAAACCCTTCCGGATCTGGTGGTGAAGTCACGCCGTGCACGTCATCGTCGTCTACGACACCGCAGCCGAACGCAACCCCCGCATCCTGCGGACCTGCCGCAAATACCTGCACCACGTCCAGCGGAGCGTCTTCGAAGGCCAGGTCAGCCCAGCTCAACTACGTCGCTTCCAATCAGAGGTCGAAACCCTCCTGGACCTCAGCTACGACAACGTCATCGTCTACACCTTTCCACCAGGAACAACACCGATCCGCCACGCCTGGGGCGCCGCTGAACCTGCCCCCACCGATATCCTGTAAGTCCCACTAGCTACCGGTCGCCGGAACAAAGTTGATCAAGCATTTTTCAGCGACACGCCGGGCTCGACAGCACAACCGGCGGATCGCTGCAAAAGTCGCCACCCAACCTCCGCCCACACCGGCCGCCACCTGCGGCTTTACTGTGGGGGTGCTCATCGCCCCTGCGAGGGTTCGCAACATGAGTGTCTTGGGTGGGCGCCATCCGCGCTCGTGGTGCTCATCGCCCCTGCGAGGGTTCGCAACGTGACCGGACGCGCCACGTCGGGGACGCGCTCGGCCCAGGTGCTCATCGCCCCTGCGAGGGTTCGCAACCCGAGCCCGAGCCCGGGGACCGGCCCGGACACCCAAGGGGTGCTCATCGCCCCTGCGAGGGTTCGCAACGCGTACTGGTACAGCGTCCATCGCGCCTGGGCCTGGACGGTGCTCATCGCCCCTGCGAGGGTTCGCAACGCAGCCACAAACAGGTGATCCGGGCCGGTCATCTCACGGTGCTCATCGCCCCTGCGAGGGTTCGCAACTCGCAGTACCCGGCACTCTTGCCTGCGTGGATCGCGAGGTGCTCATCGCCCCTGCGAGGGTTCGCAACGTGGAGGGGTGGCTGGGAGAGCGGTGGTGCCCGCCGTGGGTGCTCATCGCCCCTGCGAGGGTTCGCAACGCGGTGGCGTGGGTGTCGGTCAGGTCGCCGATCGTCCGGTGCTCATCGCCCCTGCGAGGGTTCGCAACCTGTACACCTTGACGGCGTCGCGGCCCTCGGCGCCGTAGTGCTCATCGCCCCTGCGAGGGTTCGCAACCGCTCCAGCACGGCCGACAGGACCGAGATCCGGTCGCCGGTGCTCATCGCCCCTGCGAGGGTTCGCAACATGAACGTCAACGCGTCCGCGCGTTCCTCGCGCGTCGGTGCTCATCGCCCCTGCGAGGGTTCGCAACGCGGCGGTTTCCTCGGCGGTCGGCTCGACGATCGCGTGGTGCTCATCGCCCCTGCGAGGGTTCGCAACACACGTGGCGGGGTCGTGGTGATCAGCGGCAGCCACGGGGTGCTCATCGCCCCTGCGAGGGTTCGCAACATGCCGCGGGGGATCGCGGTGGCGAGTTGGCCGAAGTGCTCATCGCCCCTGCGAGGGTTCGCAACCTGGACGGGGTCACTTGGCCCGAACCGCTTCCTGCCGTGCTCATCGCCCCTGCGAGGGTTCGCAACTGGGAGGTGGAGATCAGCGCGGACAGGACCGTGAACGCGTGCTCATCGCCCCTGCGAGGGTTCGCAACCTGGTCACGCCGAAGCAGGCGCATGCGATGGCGCTGGGTGCTCATCGCCCCTGCGAGGGTTCGCAACAATCCGCCGCCAACTGGGGCACCACCTGCCTCAACTGTGCTCATCGCCCCTGCGAGGGTTCGCAACCCGAAGTCGTACATCGGCTCGTTCCCAACGGCGACGCGTGCTCATCGCCCCTGCGAGGGTTCGCAACACGAACCCCACCGGGTCGTCCGCCCACAAGACGTAGGGTGCTCATCGCCCCTGCGAGGGTTCGCAACAGGATGATGCAGTCCGCCGAGAAGCCGCGGCCCGAGCCGGGTGCTCATCGCCCCTGCGAGGGTTCGCAACGTGATGGGGCGGCGGCCATCCATGCAGACCGCCGAGTGCTCATCGCCCCTGCGAGGGTTCGCAACAATCCGAAGGTATTGGCTCCGCGCCCGATGCCGTAGTGTGCTCATCGCCCCTGCGAGGGTTCGCAACACGCGCGGGCGGTGTCGGCGCCGACCTGGATCTCGGTGCTCATCGCCCCTGCGAGGGTTCGCAACTTGCGTTCGTGCGCGTCGGGTGGGGTGAGCAGGTCCATGTGCTCATCGCCCCTGCGAGGGTTCGCAACACGACGGGTTCACCGTCGTCGTCTCCGTCCCGGACGCGCGTGCTCATCGCCCCTGCGAGGGTTCGCAACGCGAAGCGTTCAGGCAGGCCGGCGAAGCCGCGGCCAAGTGCTCATCGCCCCTGCGAGGGTTCGGAACATCCACTGGGACTGGTGGTAGAAGGTTCCGCGGTCGTGCTCATCGCCCCTGCGAGGGTTCGCAACGCGTGGACGAAGGCGATCTGGAAGCGGTTGGGGTCCTGGTGCTCATCGCCCCTGCGAGGGTTCGCAACGCGACGACCGGGCAGAACAGTGGCGACAACCTGTACGTGTGCTCATCGCCCCTGCGTGGGTTCGCAACTCGCCGGCGGCGACGGTTCCGGCGGTGGTGCCGACGGAGTGCTCATCGCCCCTGCGAGGGTTCGCAACCCGACGGACGACCGAATGCCCCTGCGGCTGCACGTCCCGGGTGCTCATCGCCCCTGCGAGGGTTCGCAACAGGACGCGGTCGGGCAGCCACGAGACGGCCCATCCGGTGCTCATCGCCCCTGCGAGGGTTCGCAACCGGCGGAAGCCGTCGGCCCAGCAGCCGGACGAGCGGGTGCTCATCGCCCCTGCGAGGGTTCGCAACCTGATCGGCTCCCCCGGATCCGGGGATCCGCCGACCAGCTCTCTGTGACCGGTACTACGTCATGATTTGCGGTCCTCCAATTTCCCGTTTTCCCAGTTCAACAGTCCACTAGGTACACCGCTGTCGGCCATCTCCATTGACAGTCCGTGCCCACGATGTGCCCACCAGAGGGCCGGAGCCGCCACGCAACGATGACCGCAAGGCAGTTACTTAACGTAACCGGAGCGCTCAGGCTGATTGGCGATGGTTGTTCTCGAAGGACAAACGTGGGCGTTATCCGTCCACCCGAGAGGTCGCGCGTACGGAGAGACCAGAAAGACGGGCGCGTGGTCGATCCGGCCAACGCGCCCATCCGAGGCCGATCTCGGTGTGCAGGTCGGCCAAGCGGCCGCGCGACGAGTCGGTCGGCTCCTTCTGAACTACAGCACGTGCGGGGACGACCCCTGCGTGGTGTAGTGGGGCGTCAGCGTTCTCGGATTGCCCCCGCGTGCGCGGGGACGACGGGTCCGGTGGTGGCGCACCGGACCCCAAAGCCGGACCACCCCCGCGGGCGCGGGGACGACACTTTGCGGCCTGCGGGTTCACAAGTTCACATGACGAGGCTGTCGGCGATTGTCGGTGTTTGAACTCTCGCTTGCTGCTTGCCTTTGGTGTTGAGACACAGGCGTTCCTCTTCGAGGCCAGCTTGCTGGAGCTCGGTTGCTCATGCTCGCTGGCCTCGGACGAGGCTACCTCTGCCGCTGTAGGGCTGTGAGTGCCTCCGCTACCGGCGGTATGTCGAATTCTTGGGTGGATGTGGCGGGCCAGGCGGCGGGGCGTGGGTGGCGGTTGGGGCCGTGGGGCCAGTGGCCGCGAAGCAGGGCGATCAGGTCGAGGCCGCTCCAGTACTCGATTGTTTGGTGGATGACGTCGGTGTGGTCCCCAGGTGTGGTGATCCAGACGGTGATCGGTGCGGTGTGGCCCGCGCGGATGTCATCGGCCTTGGCTTCGAGGTGCTCGACCGAATCCTCCAAGGTTGGGAAGACGTGGAGCCGGTCCCCGAGGGCGTTGTGGAATTCGGCCTGGTGATCGCGGAACATGAGGCTCAGGTCCTGCTGGGTCGTGACGACGTCGGGGAGGCGTTCGTCTTCGATGAGGGCTTCCAGGAAGGCCGCACGAAGCCAGTCGATGGTGAAGGGACCAGTGACTCCGCAGTGGAGCGGCCGGGCGATGCTGTGAAGCAGCCGCTGGGCGGGCAGTCTGCGGTCGCCGTCCGTGCTGGTGAGGCGATGGGGGGCCGTTCTCCTTGGCCTGGGGAGCGGGTGATTGGCGTAGTCCGGTGCCCGGGTGAGGTCGATCATGATGTCGTCCCGAGTTTGCCTGCGCATGGGGTCTCCTTGTTGTCGTTGAACGATTGCCCTGATGGAAGCTGAACGGCCTGGTCAGACGCCACGCCCAAAATCCTCAAGACAGGAAGTGGTCTCGCTGGAGCGCTGACCGCAGGGTGTCAGGAGTGGCCCGAGAGCCTGTTGATCATGGGTTCCTGGGCGGTTCGGGCTGGTGCCGGTTGAGGTGATCAGTTCCGGTCACTGGTGAGAAACGCTCAGCCGCGTCGTGCCCTGTTACTCTTCGTGTCGACATAGTCGCCAACCGTTAAGGAAGTGATGTGGGAGACGGACCTGAGGTGGCCGAGCAACTGCTGGAAGGGATCATTCCGGACGAGCTGTATCGCGCCTACCGAGTGTTGCTGGAAGAGCGGGGATGCTCTTCCAAGCGGGTGCCGGAGACTTTGGGACCGGCGGAAGTTGTTACGGCCCTGCTCGACCGGGGGATGGCCCTTGAAGCACCCGAGCCCGGGGAGGCGCCGCGGCTGATTCCGACGCCGCCGCACCTGGCGCTCCAGGCGGTGCTGGCCGAGATGAACCAGCGGCTGAGTGGTGAGCATGAGCGCTTTCTCGCTGGCCATCGGCGGCTGATCGACTACGTCCCCGCCCCATCGACGGGCGAGAGCGAGCAGGACAAGTCCCGTGGGCTGATCCAGGTCGTCACCGAGCCGGAGGAGATCACGCGGCTGTCGGGGGTTCTCGTGAACGCGGCTAGGCGTGACTGGCTGACGCTGGAGAACTACGTGACCGACCGTCCGATCGACGACACCATGGTCATCGCTCCGCCGCCCGCCCTGCGGAGCGGGGTGCGGTGTCGCACCATCTACGAAAGCCGCTTTGCCGAGCATCCCGTCGTCGCGGAGAACATCGCTGGCGCCGCCGAGCTGGGCGAGGAATCCCGGCTGCTGGCGGGCATCGGGATGAAGATGAAGCTCGTCGATGCGAGCGTGGCGCTTCTCCCGCTCGGGCCGACGGGGATGACAGGCGCGGTCGTCGTTCGTTCGCCGGTCATCGTCGGGGCGCTGCGGGAGTACTTCGAGTTGCTGTGGGAGCGAGCGACTCCGATCGGGGCCGTGCGGCCTGACAACCCGCTCAGCGAAGACCTGCGCGCCGTGCTGGAGCTGCTGGCCCAGGGGGCTGACGACGACGCCATCGCACGCCGTCTGAAGATCAGCACCACGACCGTCCGGCGGCGCTTCAGCCTCATCCGCGAGGAGTTGGGGGCTGCCTCACGCTTCGCCGCCGGCGCTGCCGCCGTCCGCCGCGGCTGGATCCAGTAGCCCTCGACTCCAACCTCAGTAGCTGTTCTTCCAACATCAGGAGCGTCATGCCCTCGTTCCAGTACCAGGACTTCGTTCCCGCCCAACGCTTCCAGCGCACCCTGGCCTTCTCGCCGGAAGGCGACGACATCGCCTACTCCAGCAACGCCGACGGTCGGTCGGCGCTGTGGACAGTACCGACCAAGGGCGGCTCAGCGCGCAAGCTCGCGCAGATGCCTGGCTGGATCGTCCGCCAGGCCGCTTGGACACCGGACGGGACCGGCATCGTCTTCACTGCCGACCACGAGGGTGACGAGCAGTTCGCTCTCTTCCAGATCGGCCTGGACGATGTCGAACCGACAACGCTCGCCTCTGCCCCGGAGTGCCAGCGTCTCCTCGCGCCGACGCCGTTCGACCAGGCGGGACGCCGACTGCTGTATGCGGCTAATGATCGTGACCCCGCTGTGCAGGATCTGCTGATCCGGGACCTGGCCACGGGCGAGACGCAGCGTTTCGAGCCGGAGGAGAACGTGGCATTCACGCCTGTTGCCTTCTCTCCGGATGCCCGCTGGCTGCTGGTCGCGGGCGAGCGCTCCAACACCGAGTCCGATTCCTATCTGATCGACCTCACCCGCTCGGACACCAAACCGCAATGCGTCACGGCAACGCACGGCGAGGGCCTATTCGAGCCGCAGGCATGGGCGACGGACTCCTCCGGCTTCTACCTGCTGACCGACCTGTGGGGATACACCGCCGCGGCGTTCTACAACATCGCGAAAGGCAGCCTGAGCCCGGTCGCGCGTTACGAATGGGACGTCGAGGGGCTCGACGCGGCTAACGGGACGCTCGCCTGGACCGTCAACGAAGCCGGACAGTCGGTCCTGTACGTCCAGCGCGGGGACACGATTGCCCAGCCGGAGGTGCCGAGCGGCGTTGTTTCGATGCTGACGCTGTCGCCGGACGGGCGGACGGCGGCGCTGCTGCTGGACACGCCCGTGCACCCGGAAGAGATCGTGGTCGTGGATCTCGACGAGGCCGCCCCGCGCCGCCTCACCGACGGTCGGCCTCCTGCGCTGCACAAGGTCACGCCGGTACGACCGGAGTCGATCACCTATCCGACGGCTGATGGACGAGAGGTGCACGCGTTCGTCTACCGTCCTACTACGCCAGGACCGCATCCGGTGCTGCTGTCGATCCACGGAGGCCCCGAAGGTCAGGAACGTCCGCGCTACGCGGCGCTCTATCAGCACCTGCTCCACCAAGGGATCGCGGTGTTCGCGCCCAACATCGCCGGCTCAACTGGCTACGGCAGCGCCTACCAGAAGCTGATCTATTGCGACTGGGGCGGCATCGACCTGGCCGACCTGGACCATGCCGTCCAGTACCTGCACACCCGCTCCGACCTCGACTCCAACCGGATCGCGGTGTTCGGTGGCTCCTACGGCGGGTTCGCTGCGCTGTCCTGCCTGGCCCGCCTGCCGTATGACTGGGCTGCGGGCGTGTCGATCTGCGGCCCCAGCAATCTGCTCACCCTCGCGACCCAGGCTCCGCCGACCTGGCGCAACGTCATCGACGTCCTGCTGGGCAATCCCGAGCGGGACGCCGAACGCCTGCTCGCCAACTCGCCGATCACCTACGCCGACGCCATCAACGCCCCTCTGATGGTCCTGCAGGGCGCCCGCGACCCGCGCGTTCCTCGCGCCGAATCGGACAATCTCGTCGAACGGCTTCGAGGCCGCGACGTCCACGTCGACTACCAGGTCTTCCCCGACGAAGGCCACGGGTTCGCCATCCAAGCCAACGAAATCCGCGCCTACACCGAAGCTGCTGCATTCCTCGTCAAGCACCTCGGCGAGGACGGCCGGTGACCGCGCTTCGCCTATTCGCCAACCCCGCGGTGGCGCCGCTGCTGACCTCACGGCTCATCTCTTCGGCGGGAGTGGGCTTCGGCCAGGTCGCGTTCGTGTGGGGCATGAAGAGCAACGGCTATAGCGCCGCTGCGATCTCCATGGTGGCGGCTTGCAAGGCCATCCCGGCACTGCTCATCCTGGCCGGGGGCCTCCTGGGAGACCGGTTCAAACGCCACCACGTCCTGGCCGCGGCCGAACTGGCCGCGAGCCTCACCTGGGTGGCCATCGGCGTGTGCCTGCTGAACCGTCACACCCCGACGGCGTTGCTGTGCGCGCTCGCGTTGGTGTCCGGAACGACCTACTTCATCTTCATGCCCGCCGTCCGGAGCATCACCGCCGACCTGCTGCCCAGTGGCCAGCGGCATTGCGCGAACGCGCTCGTCGGGCAGACCGAGGCCATCGGTGCCCTGATCGGCCTGACCGCAGCAGGCGTGGTCGTCACGTCAGCCGGTGCGGCGCCGGCCGCCATCCTCAAAGCCGCTGCGTGTCTGGTCAGCGCCGCGCTGCTTCTCCGGCTGAAGATCACCCGCCGCAGGACGGCCACGCCCGGGCCGCTCTCCGAACTCGCCGCCGGCTGGAAACACTTCGCCGACCACCGCTGGATGTGGGCGATGGCCCTGCAGTTCACCACTGCCGTCATCGCCACCGCCACCCTGGTCGAGATCATCGGTCCGGTCTTCATGGACGACACCCATCGTGGTGCCCAGACCTGGGGAGTCGTGAGTGCTTGCGAAGCGCTGGGGGCAGTCGCCGGAGCACTGCTCGCCGTGCGCTGGAAGCCGCGCCACCCGATCCGGCTCGCCGTCCTACTGCTGATCTTCGCAGGAGCGCCGCCGCTGGCCATTGGTCTCAGCGCATCCTCAGCCGTCATCGCCGCAAGCATGCTCGTTTCGGGCGTCGTCAAAGCGGTGTACATGGTCCTATGGGTCACCCAGCTCCAGCAGGCCCTGCCCATCGAGACGATCGCACGCGTGAACGGCTGGAACTTCGTCCCCGCTTACGCCCTCGCACCCATCGCGCTTGTCCTGGTCGGCCCGCTCGTCAAAGCCGACGGCGCGGGCGTCGCTGCCCTGGTGCTCACGGCAAGTGTCCTTGCCTCAACCGTCGTGGCAACACTCCTTCTGCTGGCGGGAGCATCCAAGGCTGGAGAGCCGGACGCAGCGCGAGCTGACTTGCTTGCCGTCCCGTAGTCACCCTCCCCTCGGGGAGCCAGGGAAGGGAGGCGTGGCTACTCGTCCAACTCGGCTCTTGACTCTTCGTAGTCGCTGGCGCAGTATGGAGCGCAGAGCGCGTTACTTAAGTCCAGTGGTTGTCATCTGTAGTCAGCCGAAGTGGAGGGAGCCGGTGATCAACCTCAACCTGATCAGGGAGTTCCTTCGTGATCGACCTCGACACTTCGGACGATAACCCCATCCTCCAGTTCGCTTGCGACTTCCGTGAGCGGGTTCGATGCCTACCCCATGGGACGTGGGGATAGCTGAGGGCCGCGGCGCAGCCCCATCCGTGTCGATGAATTGCTAGGACCGCTTCGGCCCGCCCGTCCCGCGCTTCCATACGGGCTCGGCACCCAGGCAGCGCAGTAGGACGAGGGCTGCCGGCGCGAAGCAAGAAATGGAAAACGTAACGTTTTCGGGTTGGACCGGGCGCGGTCCAACCGTCGAGAACGGCCAGATCGGGCGCGATCTGGCTGGAGGTGTGAGTGGCTGAAGGGCCTCGTCCAGCAGGCAAGAAGCGGGCAGCGACAAGAAGGAACACCCGCACGCACCAGCGGCCGCGCCGATCGCGGTCGGTGCTGGCCTACCTCTCCGATGCCGAGCACGCAGTGCTGATTTCTGCGGCCGAACGTGACCATCTGGCCCTGGGGGCGTACGTTGCACGAGCCGCGCTTGCCCACGCATCCGGGGAGCCGTCCACGGACCACTTGCTGTTGCGAGAGCTATTGAAAGAGCTGGTCCAAGCACGGGGACAGGTGCGCCGATTGGGCGTGAATCTCAACCAGTCGGTTGCGGCCCTGTATTCGGGCGAGCTGACCGAGCAGCTTGCCGCTTACGCCAGAGCGTGCGCCCGTACCGTCGACAAGCTCGATCAGGCGGCCGACGAGATCTGCCGACGTCTGCCCTGAGTAAGGGGAGGGCGGGACTTGATCGGGAAGGCGCGCCGAGGGACCCGCTTGAGGGGCCTCTTGCTGTATCTGTTCGGACCCGGGACCAACGGCGAGCATCGAGACGTACACCTTGTCGCCGGATTCGACGAACCGCGGCAACTCGAACCACCCCAGCGTCCCGACGGCAGCCGAGACATCTCTCGGTTGGACGCGCTGCTCACTCACCCGATGAAGCTGCTGGGGGAGCGGAACTACCACAAGCCCATCTGGCACCTGCCGCTGCGGGCAGCACCTGAGGACCCGATCCTGTCCGACTCGCAGTGGGCTCGGATCGCAGAACAGGTCATGGACCGGGTCGGGCTCGCTCCGGACGGCGATCCGGACGCGGTCCGCTGGATTGCGGTCCGGCACGCCGACGATCACATTCATCTGGTGGCCACCCTGGCGCGCCTAGATGGCGTTCGTCCGGAGGTGTGGAACGACGCGCACCTCATCCGGGCAGGCTGCCGCGAAGCAGAGGACGAACTCGGACTGCGGCGGACCGCCCCGGCCGATCGGACCGCGCCTCGGCGAGCCACCCGAGGCGAGCAGGAGAAGGCGCGCCGCAATGGCCAGGCCGAAGATCCCCGGTCCGTGCTCCGGCGCCACGTCCAAGAAGCAGCGGCCGCCGCTCGGAGCGAGTCAGAGTTCTATGAGCTGCTGAGCGGAGCTGGAGTCCTGGTGCGACATCGATACAGCCAGCAGAGTTCGGACCAGGTGACCGGATACGCGGTCGCGCTGCCGGATTACCGGACTGCGGCCGGATCGCCTGTCTGGTACGGCGGCGGAAAACTGGCTGCTGACCTGACTCTGCCGAAGCTCCGCGCGCGTTGGTCGTCTGCCGGTCCGGCAGTGTCCGGACGCGGTCTGGACGAGCGGACCGTCCGCGCCTATCTCCGGACCGCCGTCCGCAAGGCTGCGGACCAAGCCCAGACCGTCGGCGATTTCCTGGCCCGTCTTGAGTCCGCCGGGATCATGGTGCGCACCCGACACAGCACCCGTGATTCCGGCCAGATCACCGGGTATGCGGTCACGCTTTCCGATCATCGCGACGCTCAAGGCCAACTCACCTGGTACACCGGTGGAAGGCTCGGTGCTGACTGCTCGTGGCAGCGGTTGACCGACGCCTGGCAGGACGGCTCTGCTCGCAGATGCGAGCCGACCGAGCTGTCGGCCGACGAGCGCCGCGCAATCTATGAAGACGCCGCCTGCGCAGCGGCGGTTGCCAGCGCCGAGGTCCGGCGCCATACCGTCACCAATCCCTACGCGGCCCGTGATGCCTGCTGGGCTACGGCAGACGTGCTTCGATCGGCCGCTCGTGTAACCGGCAACTGCCATCTTCGGCAGGCAGCCGAGGCCTATGATCGTGCAGCGCGTCCCCCCTTCGGCCGCCTGCCCGCGCCGACACCGGCGGGAAGCCGACTTCGCAGCATCGCCCGCGTCTTGGCAATCACCGACTCCGGCGACAGCATCGCGCTACAGCTCGCCACCACCCTGGCGCTCGCCCTCCTGGCACTGATGGAGGCGATCACCGATCTGCACCGCCTTCAGCACCGTCGAGCCCAAGCGGACGCTGCTGGCGCGGCCTCTGCCCACCTCCGCCACATCGATCCCGAAGAACACCCATGGCTCTCAAGGCATCAGGAGACGCCTGAACCGGTCGCACTGGCAATGGCCGACCAGCCTGCGCCTTGGGCGCCGCCAATCTTGGGCGGCTCGTTGTCCATGTCAGCAGCTTCGGGAGGAGCTAGGCAGAAGCAAGGCCGCGGCCCGGCCTTGTGATCTCACGCCAGTCCCGCCATTAGGCGATCCAGGTCGCGAAGGTCGGTCAGCACGACGTCGGCTCCGGCCGAGCTGAGCTCGGTTGCGCTGCTCTTGCCCGACGCGACGGCGATGATGCGGGCGCCGCCCTGGTGGGCGGTGGTGATGTCGCTAGGAGTGTCGCCGATCAGGATCGTGGTCGTAGCGTCAAAGGCCGTCTCGTACCTGGTCGCCGCGCGCTTTTGGGCGATGGCCACCAGGCGCGGGCGGACGGCGTCGTCCGAACCGTATGCGCCGGCCTCGAAGTCCAAGTGTTCGTCCAGTCCGAAGGCGGCGAGCTTGGTTTCGGCGACTGGCCGGATGTTCCCGGTCAGAACTGATTGCACCACACCCGGCTCCTCCGCCAGGACCGCTAGGGCTTTGGCTGCGCCCGGTAGGGCCCGCCCGCGCTGCTGCATTTCGGGAACGCGGTCTCGGTAGCCCTTGGCCAGGTGCTCGGAGAACGCCTCGAACATCTCTGCTGTGACCTTGACGCCGTGCAGCTCGGCGGTCTCGCGGAAAATGTCGGGTTCGGTGCGTCCGCTGACCTCGGCCATCTGTTCCATGGGTTGCCCGACGGCCTGGGCGAACGCGTCGGCGAACACTTCGCGGCCTACTCCGCCGGTCTCCATCAGGGTGTGGTCCACGTCCCAGAGCACCAGGCGGACGGGCGACGGCGGGTTTGCCATGTCGAGGGCCCCTTCGACGGCTTAGGTTGGCGATATGGCAGCAGGTTCGCCGGGAAGCTCGATCGGCGATCGTATTCGGTTCTACCGCCAGTCCAGCCGGAAAACCCAGGCGGTGGTCGCCGGGTTGGCCGGGATCAGCGAGGACTACCTGTCGCAGCTCGAACGCGGGCTGAAGACGCCGTCGGTGACGCTACTGCATGCGTTGTCGCGGATCCTGCTCGTGCCGACATCGGCGTTGCTCGGCGAGCCGGGCAGCGGACCGGTCGCCAGTGCGCGGTCGGTCGCCGCGTCGGAGCTGCACACCGCGCTGATGACCAGGCGGCCGGGAACGGACGAGCCGCGACCGCTGGCCGAACTCCGTGGACGGGTGGACGCGGCGTGGGCGAGTTGGCAGGGCTCGGCGCGCCGGTATTCCGAGACCGGGCCACTCCTGCCCGCACTGATCCGGGACGTCGAGGCAGCCGTCTGGGCGCGGCCGCATGAGCGTCGCCGCGCCTCCGAGGTTGCCGCCGATCTGTACTTCCTGCTGCGCACCTACACCAAGCGCATCGGCCGGACCGACCTGGCGTTGCTGGTGGCAGACCGGGGCCTTCGCGCCGCCGAGGATGCCGACGATCCTCTGCGCATCGCGGCGGCGCAATGGAACGTCGGGCAGGTGCTGCTGACGGTGAACGAGGCCGAGGCGGCCGAAGACATCGCTGCGCATGCCGTCGAGCAGCTCGATGATGAGAAGCACACGACCGAGGAAATGCCGCGTGTGGCGTTGCAGGGCGCGTTGTGGTTGGTGACCACGATCGCCGCCGTCCGCGCCGGCGACGGCTGGACGGCCCGGGACCGCCTCCGCGAGCGGGCCCAACCCGCAGCATCTCGCGTGGGGGAGGGCAACGTGTTCTGGACGGTGTTCGGCCCCACCAACGTCGGCCTCCACGCGGTATCGATCGAGATGGAGACCGGCGAGACCAGTCAGGCCCTGCACCTGGCCGACCGGATCGACCTCGCCCGATGCCCGTCGGTGGAACGCCGCGCCACGTTCTCAATGGAGCTTGCGCGCTGCTACGAGCAGCGCCGCGAGGACCACGCCGTCCTTCTGCATCTGCTTGAGGTGGAGCGCGCGGCGCCGGAGGACATGTGCCACAACCCGCTGGTGCGTGATCTCGTCCAGGGGCTGTTGCGGCGCGCCCGCCCGACCCTCGCCCCGCAGGTTCGGCAGATGGCCGACCGAGTCGGATTGTTCGCCTAGCCGAGCCCGGCGGTAACCCGAGCTGAGAGTTCGGGTTGTCAGCGTTCTGGACTCCTACCGTCAGGGTCGTCTCACCGGCCGCGACCAAGGAGGACCGGGATGACCGAGACTCGACGCAATGCCCGAACACCAGCATGGGTGCCGGGCGTGGACGTGAGTCGTCCGCACCTGATCGGGTGCGACGGCGTGGGGATGTCGGCGCTGGCGGAGCTGTACGCCGGAGCCGACCGCACGTTCACGGGATGGGACCGCAAACGCACGACCGCCCGTCCCGCACTAGGCACCGCCACATGCGCCGTGGTGTCGTCCGCCATCGATGTTGAGGACGCCGAGGTGTTGCGCGCCCGCGCCGCCGGCCTCCCGGTGATCCACCGGGCCCAGGCGCTGGCGGAGCTGATGCGCGACCGGACCAGCGTCGCCGTGACCGGAACCCACGGCAAGACCACCACCAGCGCGATGCTTGCGCACATCCTCGCCGAGACCGGCCAGGACCCCGCCTTCGCGCTGGGCGGTCGGCTGATCGGTGCCGGAAACGCCCGGACCGGACGCGGACCGATGGTGGTGGAGGCCGACGAATCCGATCGCTCGCTGCTGCTTATGTCGCCGCGAATCGCGGTCATCACCAGCGTGGACGACGACCACCCCGAGACCCTCAATGGCTTGGGCGACACCCTGACGCTCTTCGAGGGGTTCGTCCGGCGGCTCCCGGTGACCGGCACCGTGGTCATCTGCTCCGACGACCCGGGCGCGGCGCTGCTGATGGAGCGGCTCCGCGGACCGATCAGCCCTCGCGTGGTGACCTACGGCAGCAGCCCCACCGCCAGTACCGACATTCGCAGCTTGATGCTGCGCCGAGGTAACTCCCACACTGTTGCCCGCGTCGGTGGCCAACAGGTCGAGATCTATCTGCCGTTCCCCGGTCGGCAGCTGGCTTTGGACGCGGTCGCCGCCGTCACCACCGCCCACCTACTCGGCGTCCCACCGGACGAGGCCGCCCGTGCCCTGGCCACCTACCCCGGAGTGCATCGCCGGTTGACGTTGCACGGCAACCACCACGGCGTCGCAGTTGTCGATTCCTTCGCTCACCACCCGACCGCCATCACGGCCGACCTGGCTGCCGCGCGCACCATCGCCTCGCCCCGAGGTCGGATCTGGATCGCCTTCGAGCCGTCCGGCGCGGTGCGCGTCGAGCACTTCGGCCCGCAGATCGGCCGTGCTCTGGCCAGCAGCGCAGGCGTCTTGCTCCTCCCACTCCACAGCCAATTCACTGCTTCCGGGCCGGAGGCGCTGACCGAGATCCGCAACGAGCTGCGCGACCACCACGTCCCGGTCTGGGACGCGCACGATGCTCCGGACGAGGGCACACAGTTGCTGGCCGACCGCGCCAGGCAGGGCGACGTGATCCTCACCATGGGCACCGGCGGCGTCACCGAGCTCGGTCCGCAGCTCTGCAGCCTGCTCGGCGATCTCGCCCTGGCGTCCTGACCTTCAGCCCCTTCCAAACGCTCGCCGCGCCGCTCCTCCCACAGCAGCGCGGCGAGCTTTCAGGAGAACCTCATGGTCTTCAAGATCTCACCCGGGCGGGGCGTCGTGGCTGTGTGCACTGGAGGACGCTCGCGGGAGCGTGACCGGTCGCTGCTGTCGGGGGCCGCGGTCGCGGAGTCGCTGCGCCGCCAGGGTTACAGCGTGATCGAGTTGGATGTCGCCGCGCCGCTGTTCGATCAGCAGGTCCGCAAGGCCGATGTCGCGTTCCTTGCGATCGCCGGTCAGTACGCCGAGGACGGCAAGCTTCAAGGCATGTTGGAGCTGCTGGACATCCCCTACACCGGCTCGGGGGTCTTGGCGTCCGCGCTGGCGATGCACAAGCCGACCGCCAAGAAGCTGCTGCGCCGTACGCTTGCCCGCCCCGTCGAACCCTGGCTGCACTGCACCGAGACGCAGCCGACCCGTCTGGCCGAAGCCTTCGCAGATGACTGGACGAGCCGGATCCTCGCTGTCCTCAAGCCGCCCGTCGTGCTCAAGCCCGCCTCCCAGGGCTGCTCGATCGACCTGCACCTGGCCCACGACGAACCCGAACTCCACGAACTGCTGACCCGGCTCGCCCCCGCCCACCGCCCCGGCCAGGAACTGCTCATCGAGCCCTACTTGGCCGGACGCCACTTGTCAGTCGGCGTCCTGGAGAGCGGCGAAGACACCGTCGTCGCGCTACCCCCGCTGGAGATCGAGCTGACCGGCGAACTGTACGACCACGCCACCAAGCAGCACCCCGCTCACTGCACCTACCGCTGCCCCGCACCGCTGACCACCCAGCGCCACGCCGACCTGACCCGCGCCGCCCTCGCCGCTCACCAACTGCTGGGCTGCCGCAGCCACTCCCGCTCCGACTTCATCCTCGACCACCACGGCCGGCTGTGGTGGCTGGAGACCAACGCCCTGCCTGGCCTCTCCCACACCGGGAACATGGCCACCATGGCGGCCGCCGCCGACCTCGACTACGACACCCTCATCACCCGCATCCTGCACGCCGCCACCCGCGCCGACGGCTACCGACCCTGACCGCGCCGCGCGTGTTTCCGCAGGACAAGCCACTGATCAGCAACAATGAACCGTCCGGACCCGTCCGCCTGCTGGAGTCGCCTCGTGATCCCGATGACCTTGGAAGAGATCGCCCGCACCGTCGGCGGACGGATGGACGTGGCCCCCGACCCCAACCTCCAGGTCACCGCACCGGCCGTGATCGACTCCCGGCTCATCCAGCCCGGCGGCCTGTTCGCCGCCCTTGCCGGCGACCACGCCGACGGCCACGACTTCGCCCCGCAAGCCATCGCCGCCGGAGCCACCGCCGCGCTGGTCACCCGCCCCGTCGGCACCCCCGCCATCGTCGTCGATGACGTCACCGCAGCCATGGGACGCCTCGCCCACACCGTCGCCGCCCGCCTGACCGACACCACCGTGATCGGCCTGACCGGCTCGTCCGGCAAGACCTCCACCAAAGACCTCCTACTGCAAGTCCTCCAGCAGCACGCGCCCACCGTCGCCACCGACCGCTCGTTCAACAACGAGATCGGCCTGCCGCTGACCGTCCTGCGCGCCGAACCCGACACCCGCTACCTGGTGCTGGAGATGGGCGCCCGCAACATCGGCCACATCACCTACCTCACCGACCTGGTCCCACCCCAGATCGGCCTGGTCCTCAACGTCGGCACCGCACACGTCGGGGAGTTCGGCGGCCGGGAGGCCATCGCCACCGCCAAGGGCGAACTCGTCCAAGCCCTCCCCGCTGACGGCCTGGCCGTCCTGAACGCCGACGACGTCCTGGTCGCCGCGATGGGCACCCGCACCAAGGCTCCCGTCGTGATGTTCGGCCGCAACCCCGACGCCACCATCCGCGCCACCGACGTCACCCTCAACCACGGCAAAGCCCGCTTCACCCTGACCACCCCGGACGGCACCACCCCGGTCACCCTCCAGGTCCACGGCGAACACCAGGTCTCCAACGCCCTGGCCGCAGCCGCCGTCGCCCACGGCGTCGGCATGCCCACCCCCGCCATCGCTACCGCCCTCACCCAGGCCAAGCCGCTCTCCTCGGGACGTTTCGAGGTCATCGAACGCGCCGACGGCGTCACCATCATCAACGACGCCTTCAACGCCAACCTCGACTCCATGACCGCCAGCCTCCACGCCGCCATCGCCCTCGCCAACGGCCGCCGCACCATCGCCGTCCTCGGCGAAATGCGCGAACTCGGCGAAGAAAGCCACCGGGCTCACGCAGAGGTCGGGCGCCTCGTCGGCGGCCCGGGCATCGACCACCTCATTACGGTCGGCACCAACGACGCCCAAACGATCGCTGATGCCGCCGGCCAGGCCAACCCTGACCTGCCGATCGACGCTGCCCAAGACCACGATGAGGCCTACAACGCGCTCCTCCCTGTCCTGAAGCCCGGCGACGTCGTCCTCATCAAAGCCAGCCACGCCCTCCACCTCGATCAGCTGGGCAAACAACTCCTCGCCGCCGAGTAGTACTCCCGCGATTCACAGTGGCGATGTCATCAACCGATGGCTCGTCGGTCGGCGGGGGCGGGAATGCAGGTCGTGTCGGAAGTGCGCTGGGTCCCGCCGGGATAAGGGGAACCGCCAGCCGAGGAGAGTTAGCATCGGGCGGAGCACTGATGGTTTCTTCCCGGGGAGGAGGCGAGCCGACGTGGTATCGCATCTGCTGAGCGAGGTCAGCACGGTCGTGACGGTGGAGCGCGGTCAATTCGGTATCGCCGATGGCGACGATCTTGAAGATGCCTCGTGGCTCTCACTGAGAGTTAAGGATCACGGGTTCGCGGTCGGTTCCGGCGGCATCAAAGTGGCCAGCACCATTGCCATGCATGATGCCGACATTGCCATGGAATCGTGGGACGGGGATCCACCGCCCGCGCCCGCTGGATTCGCCTCTCTGGGACGTCAGACTTTCCGTAGTTCCGCGGGTTTCCTGGTGCCGTGGGCCTTCGCGCATGGCCCAACCGATGTGGAACTGGCCTTACCGGGGCCGGGTCGGTATGCCATTGAGGTCTTTCGCCATGGTGGTGGGGCTGACGCTCGTGCAATGCAGGAAACGAGCGATCCGCCGGTGTTCGAGGGGCTGGAGCGCTACCTCGTCCGGCTTTGGCCGCAGGATCTCGGCCCCTGATCTATCCGAGGTGCGGGCGTATGAGCCATGGACGGACGCGGGCCTGTGGCCGGCCTGGAGTGAAGGCCGGCCACGACCGCGCGATGCCAGTCGGCTCAGGTGAAGATCTTCACGTAGAAGGCATCGAAGTGCAGGATTCGGTCGCTGACGTACCAGTTGTTGAGGTCGGTTCCCGCGTTGCCGTTCTGGGTCCCGTTGACGTACTTCACCGAGTAGTTGCCATTGCCGGCCCCGGCGCCCTCCCACGATGAGGCGAACGGGAACTCGTCGCACTCCTCGCCGGCATGGTGTGTGAGCGGTCGGCAGGCACTTGTCACGGTGCTTCGGTTCTTCCTGTAGCGGTCGCGTGCGGCCTTGTTCCAGGTGCTCATGAGCCGGTGCAGCGGCGACTTGGATGCAGGGGATCCGGGAATTTCCTTCCCTCCGCCGGCCTTGGGCGGGTAGGTGGTGTTGGGCTTGGTCTGTGCTTGCTGGATGTGTCGCGCGACGGCCCCGTTACGCGCCGACGTCGTCCTGTACTTGGCCATGGTCGGAACCGATCGGTCGAATACCCCGGCTCCGTTCTTACCGAGATAGCTGGCCGAATCGAACCTCACGCCGTCCACGAAGATGATGGAGTTACCAGATACGTTTGCGGCGTTCACTGCAAAGCTAGAGCGGAAGACATCGTCGCGACTGTAGCCCTTACCTGCCGCTCCGCTGAGGGTGATGGTGGCGGTCTTGCCCTGACGCCAGGAGTTCATGGTCCCGGTCACCCATGGGTAGGGGCTGGCCTTGGCGGGTGGGTTCTTGCCGTCCGAACCGTTGTAGCCGCTGGTGCCGACTCCGATGCGGAGCGGCTGCGTGGTGTCGATACGCCCCCGGAACCTGAACTGGTCCATGCCGGTGATCAGGGTCACCTTCCGTGCCCCCTTGTATCCCTGCCCTGCCGTCGTCTCTCGCCACCAGACTCGGGCGATCTCCTTGGTCCCCACTCTCACCGCGAAGGTGACCTGGTCGACTGCGCAGAAGTTGTAGCGGTTGATCACTCTGTGGCCGTAGTTCCCTAGCGCCTTGCGGCACTGGCGCAGCGTCACTGTCCCAGGCGTCGCTTGTGTGGTGGCGCGGGCTTCTGGGCTGTCGTAGGTGATCCCAAGCCTGCGGGCTGACTCGTCGGCGTGCTCGGTTTCGGCCACGGGGGGCCGGGGCGGCGGTGTCTTGCCCGGCGTAGCGGTCTGGCCTGGTAACGCGACGTATCCGCTGGCGGAGACCTTTTCGATGGGTCCGACAACGATCGGGGCCGGCGTGACGGCGGTGGAAGCGGCTGCGGGGGAGCCGAGTGAAGCCATTCCCACAGCCCCCACGGTAGCTAGGGCCGCAGCATGGCGCAGCTGTCTCTGCCATTTCATGGCATCCTCCGTAAAGGAGAGTAAAAGGACAGAGTCAACCTAATTATCGAAGTTTGTCCGCAGCCATCCGGGTGATCACTGACCGTGAGGCGGTCCGCATCGGTGCCATCACGGACTTCGCTACCCCGACCTGCATCAATCTGCTCATGTGTCACGAACGGCACATAGTGGCCATGTTCACCGGTCAAACCCGATGGGTGTCGATAGCGCTCACGAAATCGGCGGCCTGCGGGGAGCCGGGTGGTCATCGCCTCGGAAGGCGGCATGATGGTGCGGCCCCGCGACTCTCGGAGGCCAGTGCGACTATGCCGAGTCCAAGGGTGCTGGAACGTCGGCACGAGTGAGACGGTAGGCCGACTCCGCCGAATCCATGGTGGCGGCATCCTGGGAGGGGGCGATTCTTCTGCCGCGGACAGTCCGTCTCGCCCAACGAGGATGCCGCCCCGGATTGGCTCGTGGTCAGCCGGATGTCGGGCAGTCCGCCCGCTCCAGGTTCGTGATGATGTGTTCGGTGGTTTCTTGCAGGTCGATGTGCGGATGGGTGCGGCAGGAGCCGGTGGGATCGGTCCAAGAGAACACGGACGGGCGGACCCAGACGTTCAGGCCGGACACGGCTACCAGCGAGATGCCCGAGCGCTCGGTGGTGCGGTTCGTGGCCACTCCGCGCGCGGCCAGGTTCATGGTCAGGCGCTGTGCGGCAACGGCGGGGAAGATTGGGCCTGTGGGGCGCGGCCAGTCTGGGGGGAGCGGGAGCGCCATCCAGACGGCCTTGCCGGGCAGCGGCTGAGGCGTCAGGCGTGACCTGGACGGATGGGAGCCCCAGCCGTTGGTGACGGCTTCGACGATGGTCATGCCGCGCCCGCGCTCGGCCAGCAGGTTGGCGTCTCCGGGGTGCGGCATGACCTGCCGGTCGAGGTCGAACACCGAGACCACAAGTTCGGGCTGGGGCTTCAACCGCGCCCATATCGCCAGCTCGCTGACCGACTCCGGCTGGAGCGGCCAACGGCTGGCGGTGTGCTGGAGCGCGTTGGTCGCGAGCTCGCTGACTGCGAGTTCGGCGCTGTCCACGGCGTCGGTTTCGAAGCCCAGAATCTCCATGGCGCGGCCCAGTTCGGTGCGTGCTACGTGTGCGCAATGTTCGTCGGGTGGAAGCGGCCAAGCGCACGCGCCGCCGTAGGGGAGATCGGCGGGGTGTCCGGCGCTCATCTGGGACTCCACTGTGCGCGAGCCGGGGGCTGGTCCAGAGTGGCCGGGGGCGTCATGCGCTTGGAAGGGCGCGTGGGATCCTGTCTCAAGTCGGACCTCCAGTGTCCGATTGGTCCCGGCTGGTGGTCGCATCACCGGCCGGGACCGCGTGCTTTGGGAGGGGCTTGCCTACGGTTGGCCACTTAGCCTTTCCGGATAGTGGCCTATGCCACTTACCCAGAGTGTCATGAGGCACTACGGTCGGCAATGACTTCCGGGAAACGATCCTCAGTGGATCATGTACGTCTCTTCGAAGGTCCACGCGTCGGGTGGATAGACGGCTTCGGCGAACTCCATGGGGTGCTCGTCCATGTCGTACACGGTGTGCCGCACGACCAGCACGGCCGCCGGCCCGGCCAACCCGAAGACCTCCAGCTCGGCTTCGCTGGCCAGGCGTGCGGAAACACGGTCATGGCCGTGCCTCGCCCGACGACCGGTGGCACCCTCCAGGTATGCGACCGTGCCCTGCCGGATACGCGCCCGGTCCTTCAGCAGCGGCGCGCGCTCGGCGACGGCTTCGGAGTACCAGGAGACGGAGATCTCCACCGGACGGTCGTCGCGGAAGACCGTGCGCTGCCGTCGCAGTGCTCGCGCGCGTTCTGGGAGAGTCAGCGCTTCGGATACATGCGCGGGCGCAGTCACCACTTCGGACGAGACGATCTCGGCGCGCTCGCTTGGCGGATAGATCCGTCCGGTTTGTGATGCGCGTTGGTAGCGTTCCCGAGCGCGGCGGTGCAGCCCGTACCGGTCGAGGACGTAGGTACCCGAGCCGCGCCGCGACTCGACGAGGCCTTGAGTCCGGAGCGCTTCCAGCGCCTTGGTCGCCGTCGGACGCGACACGTCCCATTGGGCGGCGATCTGCCGCTCCGACGGGACCTCGTCGCCAGGTCCCAGGTCACCGCGGAGAATCTGATCGCGGATGTGCGCGGCGATCTGCAGGTACTTCGGCAGCGACTGCTCCAGCTCGGGCACGTGACGCCTCCGGGATGTGGGAGTGGACAGATCCACTAGCCACCATCTTAGCCAGGCGGCTCCGAGCCGACCCTAGGCTGCTGGATATGTCTCGGCTCCTGATCGCGGCGGGTGGCGGGGGAGACGCCTTGGCCGCAGCGATCATCCACGTCGCGGCCGCGATCCGCCGGATGTCTCGGACCGAGCCGGCGGCGATCGCCACCTGGGCGTGGGATCGCCTCGCCGTTGATCCGAGGCCAGGGCCTCGTGGCGTCGCCGACTTCACCGGGCTCGGACGCGTTGGTGAACAGGTCGCTGTGATCACGGAGAACACGCGGCCCCTACCGCCTGCTGGATCGACGCTGCCTCGCTTGGCGGCAGAGCTGGGCATGCCGCTGTTCCTCTTGGACCCGGCAGGTGGTGCAACCGGCCTACACGCCCAGATCCGCGAACTCGTGACCGTGACCGAGTCTCGCAGTGTCGAGGTGGTCGACGTCGGTGGAGACGTCCTCGCGCGGGGAGACGAGGTCGGGTTGCGCAGCCCTCTCGCCGACGCCCTGATCTTGGCAGCCTGCGATGAACTGGGCCTCCCCGTGACGGTTCTGGTCGCCGGCCCGGGCCTCGATGGTGAACTCACCGAGGCTGAAGTTCTCTCCCGTACCGGGAGCGACCTGGCCGGCAAGCTCACTGCGGCCGACGTCGATCGGTATGCGCACATCCTCGACTGGCACCCTTCGGAAGCGACCGCGTTGTTGGTGGCTGCAGCACGCGGCCTCCGCGGGACTGCGGAAATCCGTGGTGGAGGCCTCCCGGTTCGTCTTACCGACCGCAGCCTGGACGTGTACCGCCTTCCTTTGACGAGGGCGTTGGCCCTCAACCCGGCTGCGCGAGCGTTGCGGAGTACGAGGAGTCTGGATGGAGCCGAGGCGGTCATCCGTCGTTACTGCGGCTTCTCTGAGATCGACTTCGAACGCCAGAAGGCTGCCGGCAGCCGCCGACGAGAGCCGCTCAGGGAGGTGCCGGACGATGAGCAGGTCCGAGCATTCGAGCAGCAGACCGCGGCCCGAGGGATCGACTACGTGACATTCCGGCGTGTTGCTGAGGTCTTCTCCCTGCGCCATGACGCAGCCGCGAACCTTCGATCGCAGCTCATCGCGACGCGGCCCAACCACTACGCTCCGCCCTTGTGGCGGACTCGACCGAAGGCTTCTTGACCGCCGAGCAGAGGCTGGGTGCCAGTGGCCTTCGGACTTCCGCAGAAAGGGCCGGTTTCCGAAGTGGCCGAGCGTCGAGGTGTCCCGCTGAAGGGCTTTGACCCAGATCTGAGCATTGCGATCCTGCCACGGCCGTTCCATGATCAGTGGTATGGGCGGGGAACGTGGACCTTTCGCCGAGGTCCCCTTGAGATTATTGTTCGCAGACGCCGCGGAGCGCGACTTCGAAGAGATGCGACGAGCGGCCGACGCGCTGGACGTAGTGGCACCGGCGCCCGCGATCACATGGGAATGGTTTCCCGATCACGTCCCCTACCCCGGGGCGGCGCCCGGCGTCATCCACGAGATCCTGCTGGCTACTGTCGTCATGAAGGCCGAGGATCTGTCCGACTGGCACGAGTTCGGCATCAGTGTCGAGTGGACTGTGGGTGGAGGCTTGGCTGTGGTGGTGACGGTGAATCTCGCTTGCTACTGCGAGACTGATCATGGCACGCACAACGTCGACGAGTTCAGGCTGGGAGTTGGTCGCGACACCCCGCACGGTGAAGCGTTCGAGGCGGCCTGCCGCCAGATGGCCGTCTTGCTCCAGGCCCCCCGGTCCGCACACTGGTGGCGCGTCAAGGCCGGACTTCCGAAGCCCTGAGCCCGGCATTCGAATGAAGCGCGGTGACAGTCGCGTCTAGATCGCTCCGCACTATCCAGACGCGGGTGAGGACTCCGAAGAGGCTGCCAGTAGCTCAGAGCGGCGGGATGCGGCGGGGCATCTTGAAAGCGAGGAGCAGGGCTACTGGCCATGCCAGGACGGTTGCGCAGCACAGGATGTTGAACAGGAGCATGAAGGAGATCGCCTCGGCGCGTCTGAGCACTGCGATCCATGTCGGGAGAAGCGGGAGCAGTACGACGCCGACGGTGATGAGAAAGGCTAGTGCGAGGTTCGCGTCTCCGGTCGGGAACTGCATGGTGGGATCTCCGTCCTGGTCAGAGGTTGCGGCGACGGTTGCGATCGGGCGTTGGGCTCGGCTTCCGACGGGACGGGGGTTGGTCGGTCTGCCGGGCGCCGGACAAGGCGAGGGCCTCGTCGATGGTGAAGGGGAACGCCGTGTCTGCGAGTTCGCCTTCGGGAGTGGCGATTCCGCTGCCCGTCCGGCGGGACGGCCGGACCGGAACGGCCTCGGTGATCGTGTCCTCGGAGAGGTTGGTCGTGGCCTCCAGCATCGCGCGCAGTTCGCCTGTGCCGGGTTCGTGTCCCTTCTCCTGGGACTTCGCGCGTAGGTCGGCGGCGATCTGTTGGGCACGGACGGATTGTTGAGCGGCCACCAGGTCGGCGCGGGTGGGGCCGTGAGGGTTCGCGGCCCAAGTGGTTCCTGTCCCTTCGGGGAGGGCTGGCCGTGTGGGGATGGGGTCGCCTGTGCGGGTGTTCGGGGCTTTGGTGAAGTAGGGAGCCGCTTCCACCATGGCGTCCTGCCGGTCCGCGCCCTCACGGCGCAGTTCGTCGTAACGCTTCATGGCGTAGGGGTGGAGAAGCCGCAGCCGGGCTTCGCATTTGTCGGCGGCGGAACGTGCTGACTTCAAGGTGTCGATGTAGGGGAGCGCCGCGCCCCAGGCTTGCCCGACCTCGTGAAGGCTTGCCTGGCTCAGCCATTCCCGGTCGTGGGCGGGCGTCCAGCGGGTTCGCGCTTCCTCGCGTACTGCGCGAAGTACTGCCTGTTCCCTCTTCACGGCGGCTTGCTTCTGTGCCTGGCGAGCTTCTGCCAACCGGCGGACGATGGCGTTGTGGCCTTGCACTCCCATCACCGCGGCTATGGCGATCTGGCTGAGGCGCTGACCGCTGAGGGTGAGCCCGTCGGTGAACGGGTCGGGATGGTGGTTCTCACTCATGTCTGGGCTCCTGTCGCTTGGGCGTACTAGCGGGCATGTCGTCGGGGCGGGCGGAATGGTGGAGCAGGAGGCGAGGTGGCGGAGGTGCCCGTGTATTCGGGGACGGCCGTGGCTGGGATGTCTGGGCTGATCGCGTCGGCGATCAGAGCGGTGACTGTGGCTCCGGGGACGCCGGTCGCTGTGGCGATGCGGGGGATCTGGCGGGTGATCTGCTCTGCGGACACCTGGGCGATGAGGGTGGCGGCGGCACGGGCGGCTGCCACTCGGGTCTCGGCGTGTTCGAGGGTTCCACCGACGCGTTGGATCTCCGCATCCACGACCAGGTCGGCGAGGGTAGTTACAGATCGTAGTGAATCGCGTACGCCCGTGGGCCCTTGGTAGCGCAGGATGTCGGCCGGGTCCTGGCCTTTCGGGAGGACGATCGCATCTACCGGGCCCTTGACCTGCTGGAGTTCCTTCCAGGCGCGTAGCATCGCGCGCCGTCCCGGTTTGTCGCCGTCGAGTGCCAGCAATAGACCTTGGGTGTTGAGGTCTGCGTGACGGTCCAGGTGCTGGAGCTGGTGAGCGGTGATTGCGGTTCCGCACGGGGCGAGAGGCACGTACTCGTCCAGGTCGGCGGCGCTGATGGCCAGGACGTCCAGCGGGCCTTCAACGATTAAGGGCCGGGCGCCTGAGGCCAGTCGCTCCCGGCCGTGGGCGAGTCCGAACAGGTTTTGGCTTTTGTCGAAGAGGCTTGTTGCCGGGGTGTTGAGGTATTTGGGGCCTCGGCCGGTGTCGCGGCGGCGGGCGATGAAGCCGACGATCGTGCCGTCAGGTGTGCGAAGTGGGAACGAGACTCGGTCGACGAACAACGGATGTGAGCCCGCACTGGCGTTCCTGGTCAGGCCTGCCTCGTGGAGCGCGGTTTTGGTGAAGCCGAGGGACTTGAGGTGTTCGACGAGCCCCCTGGCGGGGGCGTATCCGATTGCCCAGGCGTCCAGTGTGCCGTCCGGGATGCCGCGCTCGGCAAGGTAGGCGGGTCCCCAGCTTGCGGCCAGGTGCTTGCGGAAGAACTGCTGGGCTTGGGCGAGGGCCTCGATCAGCTCTTCGCGTTGAGGCGAGGGTGCCTTCGTTGGCGCGGCCTGGCGCGTGGCGAGGGGAGGCGTGTCCGTGGTTGGCCGGAGGGGGAGTCGTTGGCGGATTCGCTGGGCCGTCCGGACGATTCGCGTCCCCATCGCTTCGACGGCGGCCAAGGGGTGCGCGCGTTCGTCGGTCCCGGCCCAGGTGGGAACTGGCGGGAAGCGCAATTCGCTGGTGTCGGCTCCGAGGTGCGCCAGGGTGAGGTAGGCGATGGAGTCGGCGCGGACGCGGCGCGCCCCCCGGCATGGTGTGTTGTCTTGCGGGTCTGGGTGTTCGCCGCGTTGAAGGATGTGGGCGAGCTGGTGGGCGAGGATGGCCGTCGCTAGGCCGTCATCCACCTCGCCCGGCAAGGAGATACGGCGATCAGGGCGACCGAGGTAGGACCAGCGGCCTCGATCCACGTAGACGTTCAGGTCGCCGGCGAGCTCCAACAGACGCTGTAGGGCTTCGGAGGCGGCCACGGACGGAACGGGTGGCGTCGTTGAAGCGGGACCGTCGGTTTGAGCGATGTCGAAGACGGAGTAGGGGACGTCGCGGCGCGAAATGATCCGGATACCGCGCTCGCCCTTGCGTACCTGACGTCCCTGGTCTTTCCAGTCGTCGTAGCGCCGGACGTCTGTTGCCGCCGCCTCCTGAGCGTTGATCAGCAAGGCGTTGGTGAAGCCGTGGCGGCCGTGGCGGTGGGCCAGGTCGAGAAAGGAGGCCCAGGGGAGGCGCCCGGCGTGGAGCTGCCGGAGCTGGTGGCCTGCGATGCCGTGGAGGACGGCGAGCTGACGCTGCCTCTCGGCGTGGCTCCGGTTGACGCCGGCACCTGCTGCGGTGCCGGCGTCTTGCTCGGGCGGGGTGAAGTCGGCCTGGGTCATCGCTGCCGGTGGTCCAGCATCCAGACGAGCAGGCGGGCGATGGAGTGGACGTCGGAGGTAGGGCCGAGCAGGCGTCCGTGCGCGGTGACGTAGGCGTAGGTACCTTCGCTGCCGGCGCACATGACCGTCTCGTGCCAGCCGTTCCTGTGCAGGCGCAGCCGCCAGATGCCGCTGCGGGGCCTGGTGAGGCGGGTGCGGACGCCGAGCGCGACGAGAGTGCCGCGCAGCCGGTTGAGCCCGGCTTCGCGCGCTCGCTGATCCGGATCGCGCTGTCCGTGTGATCTCGGTGCGGGGATGTTCGGGTCGGTGGCGGACGATGCGGCGGCTGCGGCCATGGGCGTCACCTTCGAGGGAAGAATGTCAACAAGGGTAGAAGTCGTAAACTAAAGTTGTTGGCGCTCCGACGATGCACTGTCGGTGATCACATGTCAACTATGAGTCACCAGCGTCGGGATGATTTCTTCTGGCTATGCGGTGCCGATCTGGGCGCCCGCGTCCACGGAGGCGTGCTGGCGGAGTTCGGTGAGGCGTTCGTTGGAGATGGTCAGGCCCTGTTCTCGTAGCTGTTGGCCGAGTTCCGTGCGCGTCAGGACGCGGTTCTCCAGTCGGGCTTCGTCCAAGACGCGGCGGGCCGCGAGGAGCAGCTCGCTGCTGAGCCATTCAGGGCGCGTTGGTTGGGCGTTCTTCTCTTGCGGGACGGGACCGCAGACGTTGGGCGGAGCATGCTCCGGGAGGTTGGCGGCCATGAGACGCAGGCCGAGGCGTTCGGGTAGTGGGGTGCGCCAGCGCCATGCCATTCGTCCATAGCGTTGCTGGAGTTCGCCGACCGTTACGAGGCGCCGATACTCTAGGTCGAGGGCCTCGAGGTAGGTGGCGATGTTCCAGAGCGCCATGCGCCGCCACAGCAGGGCGGTAGACACCGGCGCCAGGAGCCAACGGCGCGCCGGAATAGGTGCGCCACGGGTACCGGAGGCGAGCCCGACGCGGTGTCGGATGAGGTGCCGGACGCCTTCCATGACGGTGATGAACAGCACCGGCATCGCTGCGTGCATGAGGCTCCCGGCCACATTGCCGTTCGCTGCCAGGACGTTGATCGCGACGGTGGAGGCGATGTAGCTCCAGGCGACCCAGCGCAGCATCCGCCAGGGCATGCCCAGGTACTCCATCAGCAGGTCCCAGGCGAGCAGGACGAGGATGCCCACGTCCATGCCGATCGGCACGCTCCATGCGCGGTCGCCGAACCACGGCTCGGCCATCGTCCGGACGGTGGTGAACGAGCCGATCCCGCCGAGCGTCGCCAGTGTGACGATCAGCGGCACGAGGATCCCGGCTACGGCTCGAACGGTGCGCGTTTGCTGGGAGAGCGGTAAGGCGTCTGTCGACGGGCGTTCGAGCGGATCCGGGGACGAGGGCGGACGGGCGATCGTCAAGGACAACTCCTCCTTCACCGGTGGGGATTCGGCGGCGTCGCGCGACCGGGATGACGCGGAGTGGTGGAGTGCCCGGGAGCATCGGCGATCCAGCCAGTCGGCGTCCTCGGGCAGTCGGTGCTTGCCAGGGCGGCAGGCGAGGGCAAGGCAGCGACGCGTAGCGCGAGTGTGGTTCTGGGCTGCGGTTCGGGCGAGAGCTTGTGAAGGACGTCGACGAGTTGGGCGACGGCAGCTCGACCTGCGCTGTAGTTCGCCGGGTAGCGCATGAGGAGACCTCTGAGCATGTGTGGACGCCTGGCGAGCGGTGAAAGAGCGCCTTCGAGACGTCGCGCCCGGAACACGTCATTGACGGCGTCGCGGTGGTTGGCGGCTATCTGATTGCAGGCGTCCAAGGTCTTGATGACGGTGAGGCCCACGGTTGCGAGATCTTGGCGGGTGGGAGCGAGAATCGCGGGATCGGTGCTGTCCGAGCGGGAGCGGTGGCCCGGTCTCCATTTCGGATCGTCGTAGGCCCACCTGCCGAGGCGGATGAGCAGATCGCTGGCGTCCATGGCAGGTCCGGTCTCCGGATCGGCGTGCGCCGTGGTGAGGTCGTGCCAGGTTCTGGCGATCGTTCGCCACCGCTCGCCCAGGGGCCTCAAAGCGAGGATCGTCTCCCAGAGAGGCTCGACGATCTCGGACACGCCGATCGCCTCGGCTCGCAGGTGAAGCATGCACAGCAGGTGCCGGTCCAGGTCGCAAACGATCGTGGCTGCCCGGGCGAGATAGCGCCAGGTGGTCACCGATCCCGCGGCCTGGGAGGCGTCCAGCCGACGGACGCTCCTATCGATGCCTGAAAGGAGCTCGTCTCGGCTCTCGCCTTCTGTTGGGGGAAGACGTTGCGCTGTGTCGTTCAGAGGGACCGCGTTGATGCCCATCTCGCTGACGTGTGAGACGGAGCCGGTCATCGCGGCGGCCTGGAGGATGTTGTGCCCGGCCAGGCTTGCGGCGGGCCCTGCGTTCAAAGCGACCTGCCCGGCGGTGACGGCGTGGTTGCAGATCAGGCGGAACAGGGAGCGTGTGCTGTCGGGAGCGGTGATGACGGCGGCGACCGACGTCGGAATGCGGCCTTGCTCTGCGGGTGAGAGGTGGGTGGCCAGAAGGTCGAGGCCGCAACCGAGCGCCAGGGAGGACGAACGGAGCCGCTCGGCGAGATAGGTGTCAGGACGCGTGGTGCTCTGTGCCATTTCCAGAGATTCGTCCGCCCGGCGAAGAAGAAGACCGGCACGGCGCGCGATGCCCTCCGCCCTGGCTCCGTGATGCCCTGGCAAGCCGAATCCGCTGGCGATGCGGTCGGTGTAGCGGATCAGTACCCGGTTCAACCGCCCCAGCTCGGCGACCGAGCTGGGGTGGCTGGCCTGGACGGCGATGTCGGCTTGCTGGAGGGCTTCCTGAACCTTGGCCCGGTGCAGGTCGGCGACCGCGAGCAGTTCCCCGAAGGTGGCCATGGCATCGGCTCCCTAGGCGAACTGCTCGCGCAGCCGCTCGACGTGCAGGGCCGCATCGAGACAGGCCAAGACGTCTGAGGGCAGCGTGCTGCACCCGGCCGCCGCGACGAGACTCGTGGAGGTGCGGGTGGCGGATGCGGCGATTTGACCCAGAGCCGAGGTGACGGTGTCACCGGACATGCCGGAAACGGCATTCACTTCGGCCTCCGCGCTCGCCACGTCCCTGGGCAGTAGGGACCGCGCGGTTCGTAAGGCGGCCAGCGCGTCCGCGGCTTCGCCTTCGGCGAGACCGAGCCGGATGTACCCGTCCGGTAGATGCTCGATCGCCTTGGTGAGGATCGCTTTGGTCCTGCTGAGGTCGATGTACGCCTGCCGCAGGCCAGCGGCGGGCTGGGCTTCCGGGCTGGTGTTCACGATGTTCCCTTCGGTGGGGTGGCCGCCTGCGTCCCGCAGGACGGCTTGTCGGCGAGGTCAAGGGCAGCCAGGCGCGCCGGATGCACCTCGGACGGAGTGGCTGAGCGGAGCTGCTGCACCCGGCGATGGATCTGCGTCTCCAGGTTGGTGAGCAGCTCATGGGCGGTGCAGCCGCCCCACCCGGTCAGGGCTTCGAGCGTCCGGTCGTAGACCTGGGACCAGCTAGGGGAGGGCGAGCCGACGCGCAGATGCGCCTTCGCGTCGATCAGTTCGGCTTCGGCTTGCGCGACGGTGGCCGCGACCCGGTACATGCCTTGGACGGCGGGGAACGGCGGGGCGGGTTCCAGCGCGACGGCGCGTTCACAGAGGACGAACGGGAGCCCTGGAACGGTGACCAGGTACCACGGGTCGTCGATATGGGCGTCGTCGATGTCGCTGATGGCGCCGCGCCGGTGGGGACTGTGGCGAAGCTGGACGGCGTCACCCATCGCATACCGGCGAGCGGCTGCGACTTCGTCAGCGTAGGCGTCGTGTCCTGCGACAGCGGCTTCCGCGAAGTCTACGTCGTTTGCTGATGCAAAGTGCTCCAGGTCGCAGAAGAACGCGGACACGAGCGCCTGCACATAGATCGGATCACCGGGCATCCCGGACGATGGTGGGTCGCCCTCTACGCGCTCCGCGCAGTGAAGCGAGTTCCTTTCATATGTGCGCAGTGCTTCGGTGACGTGAGTGACGCGCTGAAGGATCGAGTGGTCGCCGCGGTCGGTGACGTTGGTGTTCAAGCGACCCCCTTCAGGGCGGCGTGAACGCGTCCGGCATGCCCGACGGCCTTCAGACAGGCCACCTGGTCGGCCGACCGGGACGACTTGTTCGCAGCCTTCAGGAGCGTCTCGCTGACCAGCAGCACCAGCTCGGCCGTCCGGGCGGCGAGTTCGCTGGGAGACGCGGTGCCGGGATCCACCCAGGCCGGCGCCTCCGACAGCGCCCACCAGGCGTTGACGGCCTCGGCGAGTGCGGCGTCGCACGCCTCGCGCCAGTGCGGCGGCGCGCTCTCGTTGAGGAGCGAGGTGGCGCGTTCGATGGTTTCCAGGCCGTAGAAGGCGGCGGTGAGCAGGGCGGCCAGGTTGTCCGCGTTGCGGAGCTGGCTGCTGACGAAGCGGATGTGGTCTTCCATGGTGGTGTTCTCCTGTTCGGATGGATCAGTGCGTGCCGAGAGCGCGGGAGTAGTGCAGCTCTGCGGTGAGCGCCTGGACGCGAAGCGCGGCCTTGAGCGCGCACAGGACGTCGGCGGCGTTCTCGGCCTCGCGTGCGGTGGCCAGCAGGACTTCGGTGAGCGTTTCGCCGAGGTCGATCAGCCGTCCGGTGACGGTGGCCACGTCATGGACGGCCAGCGCGACGGTCGGCGGGGGGACGGTCAGGGGCCAGTCGATCGAGGGCGCATCGGCCAGCAGGGCCCGCGCCTGGGCGGCGTGCCAGTGGATGGCGGCCCAGCGTGGCGGTGGGTCCGGCGCGTCCAGGAAGCCGAGTTCCTGGACGGCCGCCTCGACCAGCTCCAGGGCGCAGTAGGACGCGGCGAGGCGATGCGGCACGCTCCGCGCCCCGGCGAGTGTGTCGAGGTGGTGGGCGATCAGTGGCAGCGACAAGCGAAGATCCTCCCGGTCAGGGGTGCAGGTCGGGACGAGGACGGAGGCCCGGCCGCTGGCTCGGGGGCGGTGCGGCGTGGTGGGGGCCTTGCTCGGGCGGCGTGATAGTGAGATCCGGTTCGGGTCCGTCAGCGGCTGCGAGGCGGGCGGGATGCCCGTCCGTGGCCGCGGTCGTGCCGGCATCGAGTTCGCGAAACGCGGCTTCGATTCGAGGCGAGAGCAGGACTTCGAGTCGGTGTGTGGAGGAGGCGCCTGACCAGAAGCGCAGCCCTCCGAGGAGTTCCCTCAGGTCTCGGACCTGGTCCGGACTCGGGGCCCGGTCGTACTCCGCCGCCTTCCGCACCTGGACCGAGGTCGCGATGATGGCTCGTTCGACGTCGAACGGGGAGCGGACCAGACCGATGCTCGTCCTGACCGGACGGAACGCGATACCGGGCCGCAGCTCGTTCTCGCTGTAGCCGCCCGCGTGCTCCACGCAGGGGAAGCGAACCCGGTAGACGGATTCGCCCGAGGTGTTGATGATTCCGGTGATCACACCACGGAAGGGCAGGTCCGCTTCGCGAGCCTGGTCGGCGGCCTTGCCCACCAGCTCCACGGTGGAGTCGAGCGCGAAGCTCGGTGAATCGGTGCGCTCGGCGGCGAAGGTCAACCGTGCGGCTTCCATGGCCCGGTCGAAGTTCACTCCGTGAAGCCAGCAGTAGTGCATCAGGTCGGTGAGCATGTCGCTGATCAGGGCTCGGTCTGGGATCCGGCTGCCGGATTGGTCGGCGAGTTGGCGCTGGTAGGCCTCCACCAGTTCCTGGCCTGACTTCGCCGAGTCGAGGTTGTCGCTGGGCGGCATGGGCGGCTCCTGTTATCGGGTGCGTCCTGGACGACTGGACGGAGCGGTGCGCCGAGGGCCTGCGCTCGGCGGAGTGATGCTCGTCTGGGGGACGACGTCATTGGCGGCTAGGGGAGCGGGCACAACTGATTCCCTCGGCGCGGTGAGGGCGCGGACGGCGTCCTCGATCTCCGGGGCGAGCACGGCCTCGATGCGTCCGGCGTTGATCCCGGCCCACTGGGCGAGGCCGGCCGCGAGGCAGGCGTGATTGACCAGGTCACGGGGAGTGGGTGTCCCACGTCGCGCGTTGGCGAGCCGGATGTTCGCCGCTGCTTCGACGAAGGCGGCCTCGGCGCTGGCAGCGCTGGAGATCGGACCGCGGGTGGTCGCCACGATCGGGAACGGGTCAGCGCTGCGCAGGTGATCGGCCTGTATCCGGGACCGGCGTTCGGGCACTCCGGGGAAGACGACGGTGCATTCCGGTGCGTCGCCGGGATGCAGCTCGCTGACATAGCCCGGGGTGGTGGGTTTCCCGGAGGTCTGTGCCCAGCGAGCGACTTGTACCTCGGCGCCGACGTGCCAGCTGTCCTCCGACTGGACGGGTTCGGAATAGCGTCGTGAGGGGCGGGAGTTGCCCAGCCGGGCGTGGCTGGCCGGGTAGAAGTCGATGCGGTGATGCTCGGCGTAGGCGGCAAGGTCGCCGATCATGCTGCTGATCCGGGACGCGGCCAGGCCCTTGTCATCGCGGTAGGAGCCTGCACCGGGCAGGTCGATGATGTCCTGCTCGTAGACGTCCAGGAGAGTCTCGGCGCTTTCGATCGCGTCAAGACCCTGGGGACCGGGCACCCGGTCGGCTCGGTTCGGTGGAAAGGACATGGATGTCTCCAAGGGAGGAAGAGTTCAGGGGCGGGGTCTGGGCCGGGGCGGCGGCTCACGCCTCGGGTGCGGGACCGCTGGAGGCGTCTGCGCCCAGAAGGGAGAACTGGGGAGGCCGCTGGCCGCCAGCTGGGCGGCGTTCATCGAGCCGGTGGAGATCTCGGCGGCGGCCTGCATGATCGGATGTCGGAGCGACTCGCGGACGCGGGTGGCGGAGACTCCCGCCCAGTCGGCCAGCGCCGTGCCGAGGAGGGTCTCGTCGGTCAGGTCGCATGGGCTGGCGCTGCCGTGCAGACGGCGCGCGGTAGCAGCGACGAGCCGCCGCATGGCTTCGGAGGGACGGGTCACTTCGACGGACCCGAGAGAGACCCCTGGGAACGGCGCGGTGGAGCGCAGTCTCGATGCCTGGATGCGGACCGGCGCAGGCACTCCGGGGAAGGCCACCGTGCATTCGAGCGATCCGTCCGCCGCGTGGTGGAGGTCGGCGATGTAGCCGCGCGTAGGCGGAAAGGATCCCGAGCGGGGGATCACTTCAACGGCTTCGTCCACCTGCCAGCCGAGATTCGCCGGATGCTCGAACTCCGGGGTGTAGACCGAAGCGCGTGATCTGGCCAGCGCAGCGATCTGGGCCGGGTCGAGGCTGAGCTGGTGCTGATCGGCGTAGGAGGCCAGGTCGCTCAACAGGGCATTGATGAGCTTGCGAGCGACAGCGGGGCTCTCGCGGTAGGAACCGGTGCCGGCCGGCATCGCGAACTGCTGCTCGTAGGCATCGAGGGCGCTCTGACTACGGCTGATGGCATCGCTCATCGCTTGCCTCCCGCGCGGCGAGATGAGGTGCGTTTCGCCGACTTGGCCCGTCCGGAGGAGGCGGCTTCGGCAGATGCCTTTGTGGCAGCAGGCTTCGTCGGGGAGGCTCCCGACGGGCTGTCGTGGGCTGCGAGCTGCGCCGAGGTCTCCTGCGCGCGGATGCTGACAGCTGCCGGCAGATGCTCGAACGGCCACAGCTTCTCGGCGGGGACCCCCGTCCAGGCAGTCAAGGCCTCCGCCAGACGGGACAGCTCGGCCAAGTCGTCGGACGCGGGCGCATCTCCGATCCGGCAGGTGGCGCAGATCCGGTCTGCGACACGGAGATACTGCTGGTCGGCGGCGAGCGCGCCGGACAGCGTCCCGCCCGAGACCTTCACCTCGCCAAACGGAGACCACTCCATCAAGGCTGAGGCGGGCAGCTCCGTCTCCCGCGGCTCGGCGCCCGGGAAGGTGACCTCGTACCGTTGATCTCCGTCCTTGCCCATCCGGACTGCGGTGACGTAGCCCGGGGTGCGCGTTGTGGTCTTGTCGTAGGCGCCGTGAACCTTCACCTCGGCGCCGATATCGAAGGCCGTTCGTTGAGTCGCGGGCGGAGCGGAGCGGTTCTCGGCCACTTCCAGCAGGCGGGTGGTGTCGACTGCCAGGCGATGCTGGAGTGCGTAGACGGCCAAGTCCCGAACGAGGAACCGGACGACCGCCGCGGCGACCTCGGGATTGTCCCGGTAGGACGACTGGGACGAGGTGGCATAGGTGTCGAGCGCGGCCTGTGCCCGCGCGACCGGACGGCCCTTCATACGCCCGCCCGCTCGTCGAGCTGCGGGTCAGCCGCGTCCCACCAGCGCAAGGGCGGAGGCTCCATGCGTGCCAGGTGCGGTTCGAGGTGCTCGTCCTCGGTGCACTGGTAGAAGGGGCCGCGGGCACCGAGCAGGATGGGCAGCTGATGGTCCAGGTGGTCCCGGTACCAGAGGCCTATTCCGGTCGCGCCCTGGAGGCGGCACGCCTCCCAGGACTGCCACAGGGCGTTCAGCCGGGAGATCGCCTCGGCGTGCCGCCACCACTGGGCGCACCACCGGAACTCCCCGCCGAGCGTGCGGCGGTACATCGGGACGAAGTACTGGGTGACCCATGAGGTCACCGACGAGTAGTACGGCTTGGAGACGCGTTCTACGGCACGGGCGGGATCGGCACTGGCGGGGGTGTTCCCCGCCGCTGAGCGGACAGAGTCGGACACAGCAGGTACTCCAGGGTCGGAACGTTCATGGGACGTGGTCCTTTCGTGCGGTCGGATAGAACGTGCTGGTGAAGCGGTGATCAGCGCTCGGACGGTGCGTCCGAGTCCTTGCGGTGGTAGCGGCGGGCGGCCTTGGTGATGGCGAGGTCGGCTTCGGTGATCGCGGTGTTGATGCGGGTCGCGTACGGACCGCGGTACCAGGGCAGGAGCTTGATCAATGCCGGACGTGTGCCGGTCGCGAGCAGCAGGGCGGTTCCGGCGGGAAGGGCTCGGATGTCGGCCGCTTCCAAGATCTCCTGGCGGCGCAGGGAGATCTGCTCGGACGCGCGGCCCTCGCTATAGGTGATGGATCGGACGGGGACGTCGTGCTGGCCGATAAGGGTGGCCAGGTCGCGCGCGAGGCGCGGCGAGTCGATTCCGGCGCCGATGAGTTTGCGGGTGGCTGCGCCCCAGAGCGCGGCCATGCCCGGTTCGCCCCAGACGGTGACGCCCTGCTCGTAGGACTGGAGGATCGTGACCGGGACGATCCCGCGCGAGCCGAGGTGGGAGTAGAGCTGCGGCAGGTCGGCGATGCGGCAGATGTTGGCCGCCTCGTCCAGGACCACGACCATCGGGGGATCGAGACGTCCGCCGGACTGCTCGGCGCGGCGTTCGGCTGCGCGCATCGTGGTGTCGGTGAGCGCCGCGATCAGCGGGGCCGCGGCGCTGAGCGACTTCGACAGAAGGTAGAGCGTGTCGCGCGAGGCGGCGAACGCGTCCGGGACGAACACCGGGAGTTCGCTCTGCGGCGTGACCCAGGCGAGGATCTCCTGATCGCGCAGGCATTTCGCGGCGGTGCGGGCGGTCTGGTAGATGCCGTCGCGGGTCTCGACCGCGCCGTTCTGGGTGCCCTTCAGCGAGGACGCCATCAGGTGGAACCCGGCCTGCTGGAGCAGCTCGATGGGGGTGGGGACGGCCGGCTCGTCCAGCCACTGGGCGATGTGGTGCATCGACCGGCCGGACGTCGCGGCGGCCAGGAGCAGCGCGCACAGGAGGTCCTGCGCGGCAGGCCCCCAGAGATCTTTCTTCTGTCCATCGTCGACAGTGAGGACGAAGTGCCCGGCAAGGCGGTGCGCGTCCTCCACGGTGGTCAGTTCCGCGAGCGGATTCCACCACCATTCCTGGGCCTGGTAGGTGATCCGCTGCGGGTCGAAGAGCCAGATCTTGCCGCCGGTCTTGGCCGCGCGGACGGCCGCGATCGCCGACCACAGATCGGCCTTGTTACTGGTGGCGATGACCGCGCCTGGCGCCGACAGCACATGCGGGATGGACTGGGTGGTCGTCTTGCCGGAGCGCGGTGCCATGAACGCGACCACGGTGTCCTCCCAGGAGGTGAAGAGCGTGGCTCCCGATCCGCCTGGTTTGAGGCTCTTGCCCATCACCAGGCCGATGTCGTCCCGCGTTAGGTCGGCGGGGAGGCGGCCGCTCAGTGATCGCCGCAAGGCGACGGCGCGCGTTGCCGTCGCGTCCGGCGACAGTCCGGTCACGTCGGCACGTTCGCTCAGCGCGGCGACCGGGTCGTCCGGCGCTGTGACCCGCGCGGCCACGCGCTGCCACACAAACCAGGCGACCGCCCAGATCACGCCGGTGAACAGCGTGACGATCACGGCAACGAGAGCGGTTGGCGTCTCCGGCCACATGCGGGATGTGTCGTGATGCGCAAGCGCGAGCGCGAAGTCGGTGCCGAACGGCATCACGCGTCCGCCGACCAATGCGGCGGCACTGCGAGCCGCGGCCCAGAGCGTCCAAAGGCAGCCGACCGGAAGCCAGCACGCGATCAGCACCATCCAGCCGCCCGCCGCGTGCGAGGCCCAGATCGAGGCGCGCGGCCCAAGCGCCCGAGTCATGCGGCGCCTCCTCTGATGGCCTGGTCGGTGTCGTACAGGGCGAATTCGGGGCCGACCAGGGAGAGCTCGACGGGGATGCCGAGGCGTTCGCCGGTCTTGATGAGGTACTTGCCGCGTCCTGGATGGCGAGCGCCGGGCTGCCAGGAGTCGGGCGCCGACCACGAGCCGACCAGGTGCTGTTCGGGCCCGGTGAGGGGCGTGACCTGGTGGACGCCAGCCAGCTCGCGCGGTGGGAGGCCGGCCAGGACGGTGATGGCGGCTCGCTCGACGAAACCGCGGGCTTTCGCGCGGTCCTCCTCGGTGGCCAGGGCGTCGAGGTCGGCGAGCGAGTGGGTGATCATGATGGACGCCATGCCCTTGGCGCGGTTCAGGCGGGTGAGGGCGTCGGCGTGCTCGACCAGGCCCGGTGCTCCGCGGAGGGCTCGCCAGAGCTCGTCCATCACGCCCAGGTAGGTGCGGCGCGGGGCGCGGCCGAGGTCGGAGAGCGCGGCGCTGGCGTCCACCATCCCGAAGGCGTAAGCCCAGGTGCACAGCATGGCGGCGGTGAGCAGTTTGTCTCCGGCGGCCCGGACGCGGGAGATGTCGACGCTGATCGCCGGGGCGTCGAGGTCGAGCGGACGAGTCGTGGCGTTGTCGAAGACCCCGGCGAGTGAGCCGGTGAGCAGCAGGTCGAGGGTGAACACCAGCTCGCGGGTCTGCTTGCGGTAGACGGTGACCGAGTCGGTGCGCGTCACCGTGCGCAGTTCGGCCGGCCCCTGTTCGAGGATGCCCAGGACGTCGGGGATGGTCGGCTCGTGGTCGAGACGGTCGTCGAGCAGGTCGAGGGCGCGGCCGAGGACGACCTCTTCGGCGTTGGTGATGCGCGCTTCGCGGACCAGGGTCGCTAGCGCGAGGAGCAGCGAGAGACGGCGAGAGCGGATCTCCCAGCGCAGCGAGTCCGACTGGGCGCCGGTGACCGCCGCCAGAGGTCCGGCGTCGAGCGGGTTGATGCGGTCGAGGCCGCGTCCGACGCGGATGACCTGGCCGCCGAGGTGGTCCACCAGCATCGTGTAGTCCGGTTTGGTGTCACCGAGGACGATCGGCGTGGTGCCGGTCGCGACCGCTCCGGTGAGCAGACGCTTGACCAGCGTGGACTTCCCGGTGCCGGGCTGGCCGAGGACGAACATGCCGGGGTTGGTGACCAGGCCGGTGCGGAGCCAGGCGAGCGGGTCGCAGCACACGACCTCGCCCCAGAGCTGGTGCCGTCCGATCGGCGTGCCGACGGTCGGCGTTCCGGAACCGGCGGTGAACGGGTAGAGGCCGCAGACCTGGCTGGTGGTGGCTTGGAACTCGGGTGCGGCTTCGACGTGCGCGGCGCGTCCGGCCTGCGGGTCCCGCCAGCCCCATGCGGGAGCCAGGGGCTCGGCCATCGCGGCGGTTTCGGCGTCGATCGGTGCTTGTGTCGGCACGGGTGGGCTCCTTCCTAGCGTGGGAATCGGCGGGTCAGGTCGGCTGGACAGATCCCGCAGGGCAGCGTGGTGGCGAACGCGGCGGCTTGGCTGCCCCAGAGACGACGCAGCCGGATCTTGGCCGTGTCAGCGGCGGACTCCACGTGCGCGACCGCGCGGGGGAGCAGTGCGGGATCGGTAACGGTGATGGCCGCGTACATGGAGACCAGGCAGACGCCGGCACCGGCGGCTTCCTCAGCCGCTGCCTGCTGGGCACGTGCGGCGTCGATGCTGTCGCGAGCGGTTTCGTCGCGTCCGGTGCGGCGCCGGAACTGCGCGCGGAAGGAAGCCGCGTTGACCTCCTGCTGGACGACCCGACTCGCGGCGGCCGCCGGCAGCGCCCGGTACTGGAGCGTGATGCGCTTGGGAAACGGCCCGGGCGCGACCAGACCGGCCAGAATGTCGGAACGGACGTTCTGCCGTGGCGGTTCATGCCAACCCCAGCAGACCGAGACGCCACCGTCGTGTTCGTAGCGGTCGGTGTGTTCGCGGGCGAACAGCGGTCCGGCGTCGCCCCACCCCAGGACATCGGGGGAGCCGTAGGTCAGGAGCCGGTTGACCTCTCCGCGGCTCTGCGGGTCGAACGCGATCCGGACCGTCCCGGCGAGTTCGGCTGCGGTCGCACGGCCCAGGACGGAGACACCGCAGCTGCCGAGGCGGGAGGCCAAGCCGTCCAGTAGCCGGCCGAGTTCGGCTACGGCTTCGGGAAGCGCCCCCGGTTTGGTCGGTGAGGCGTTCGGGTCGAAGGTGATCGATACTCGGGTGTCCACGTCGGCGGCGGCAGCCGGAGCGGTGCGTACGAGTTCATCCAGGATCGTCTGAGCTGACTGTGGCGCTTCTGGGACCACTGAGCGGGATACCGCGTCGGCCAGTGTCGAGCCGGGCTCGGGAGCGGTATCGACGGTGACGCTGACCCAGCGCACCTGCGGAAGGTGCCCGAGTGCGGCGAGCCAGCCACCCCACGCTGCCACCCAGGTGTCCCCGTCGGCACGGTCGGCCAGCCAAGTGGACGCGGGGACGACGCGGAGCGTCGCGGTGAGCAGGCCGGTGCGGCGGTCCCAGACGATTCCGTAGCTGCCGGTGCGTCCGTCCTCGGCGCTGAGCAGTGTCAGAGGAGCCAGGACGCCGGGGAGCTGGAAGGCGCGCGGGTGATCCACCACGATTCCTGCGCGGTAGCGGGGGCGTCCGCGCCAGGCAGCCCACCACCAGCGAGCCCGCGCCAGGACGAGCCGTCCGACCGGGATTCCGCCGACGCGGACCAGGCAGAGACCGCCTGCCAGCAGCGCAGGGAGCGCGATGTAGGGAAGGGTGGTCGGCTTGATCGCGGCGAGCACGACGAGGACGAGGGCGGCCGCGAGGGCACCGAAGGTCGCTGTGGTGTCCAGACCGAGCAGGCCGATTCCGTGACGGCGTCGCCAGCCGCCGTAGGTACGGACCTCAGGCTCCACCTGCGCCACCTCCTGAGCCGCTCGCGTCGGCGGCCCCGGACGGTGCGTTCGAGCCGTCGCCGCCGCTTCCGGTCGGATTGCCGAGCCAGCGGATCATCTCCGGCCCGCGCTGCCGCTCCCGATCAGCCATCCGGACGGTGGCCGGGCCTACCGGCTCCCCGCCCGAAGGCGCCGAACCTGGAGTGGCGTCTGCCCCCTGCGTCGTACTTCCGGTCGGCGTCACCGTTCCGGCCAGATCCGCTTGCCCCGTTGGGGACGAGTTCGAGGACGCAGGCCCAGGAGCGCCGGTCGTGCCGTTGTCGAGCCCGTGCTTGTCACTTCCCGGACTAGGCGCGTTGCTGAGCCCGGCGCTGTTCTGGCCAGCGGGTGTGGCCTGGCCGGACGGGTGTTGATCGCCGAGTTGCTGAGACAGGAAGCTCGCGTGCTCGCTCGCCGAGCCGCTTCCGGAACCGCCGCCGGCCATTCCAGGCGCCCAGCCGTAGCCGCGCAGCGCGCCGATCGCGGTCAGCCCGCCCATGACGCTGTTCATGATCCCGCCGCCAGAGCCGGCTGAGACGTTGTCGGTCGTCCAGGTGAAGAACCGCAGCAGAACCGGGAAGGCGATCAGGCTGAGCAGCATCATCGCGAAGCCCGCGAGGAGGGTGTGCAGGTTCTTGCCGTTGCCGACGAAGGTGAACGCGGTGGCGTACACAGCCGCGGCGGCGGACTTGTAGAAGATCAGTGCGAGCATCCAGCCGGCGACCTTCTTGAACCATGCCTTGGTCGCGCCGGTCATCATCCCGGCCGCCGCCAGCGGCAGGAGGCCAGCGAGCAGCACGATCGCGGCGCCTCGCAGTAGCAGCAACAGCGCCTGGACGATCCCGATGAACAGGGCGACGATTCCGAGGATCACCACAAGCACGGTGGGGACGCCCTGCCCGGCGATCATCAGGTTGGTCATCCGGTTGGCGAACCCGCCCGAGGCCGAGGCATCCAGCACCCACGACACCCACTGGTCGCCCCATTCGAGGAGCCTGTTGGGCAGGACCACACCGAGGACGCTCACCACGGCCAGGACGGCGATGCCGGTACCGGCGTCGATGAGCGGAGTTGCGCGGCGCAGCAAGGCCAGCTTCGCGGCCACCACCAGCAGCGCGCCGACGGCCACTGCGATCGTGAGCGGCTGCATCAGCTCGTGCATCCGGGCGACGGCGGGCTCGGACTCCAGGTTGGGAGACGGTGTCTCGACCCACCAGGCGGAGGTCTGGGAGATGAACCACTTGACCGCAGCCGTGACGGCCTTGGCGAGGCTGTCCAGCGCGTTGCCGCCCGCCTCGGCGGCCAGGTCAGGCAGCGGCACGCCGAAAGCGTGCCCGCCTCCTTGGTGTTTGCCAGCCTGGGCGCATTGCGGATCCAGGACGGTGCTACAGGGTGGCGCGAGCGGCGCGGGTGGGAGGAGCATCATCGGCCGCCTCCTGGGGTGGGGAAGCGCGTGTAGCCGTCCAGCGTGTTGACCGGTGTCGCCGAGGCCTGCCAGCTTCCGCCGGGCGGGGCGAGGACGCGCCAGTCACCGTCGCGCCATTGGAGCTGAATGCGGGTGGCTGCACGGACGACCTGGTCGCTGTCGCCAGGGCCGGCGGACACCACGTCCAGGCTCGCGGTCTCGGGCGTGTAGCCCTGCCAGCGGAACCCCTCCAACACGACGTAGGCGTGCGGGGCGCTTGGTGGGGGCGGGGCGGTGTTGATCGAGGCGAGCATCCCGATCGTGTCCGGCCCGACGAACTGGGTGTTCACGGTGGACATGGCGGTCGCCAGCCCCCAGCGCGGATCGGACCGCACGGACAGATGGACGGCGGCGAGCAGCGCCCCGAGCGGGCTGTGACCAAAGCCGGCGACACGGTCCCCGGCGACGGTATGCGGTCCCTCGGATGCCGAATACGGCATCCGAAGACCGTGGAAGTCCTGCCAGGTCAGCCCGTCCAATGGAGTCGCGGGGGAGAGCTGGAGCACGGCGGAGCTGGATGTGGGACGCGTGGTCCGCACTTCGTCTCCGTGATTCATGAGCGCCAGCGTGCCGAGGTCGAGCGTTACGGCTGTGGCGGTGCTGAGCAGCAGGACGCGGCGGTTCATTTGAAGAACACCCCCACGATCGCCGAGGCCGTGGCGGCCAGGCTCAGCCCGCCCAGCACCCAGGGGATTCCGGTCGCGCCGTCGGCGGCGAAGGTGGAGCGGTTCTTGCGGCCGATCGCCATCTGCCCGGCGCAGATGAACAGGCCGGCGACGCCGCAGATGAGCACCGCCCACTTCCCCCAGCTGAGCAAGGTGTTCACCTTCTCGTCCAGACCTGGTGGCGGGCTCGGTGCCGGGTCGGGCACCTGCACACCGGCACCCGATCCGCCTGGTGACGGCGCAGCCTGCGGTGGCCAAGCCAAGCGGCTCAGCTCCAGCAGGTCATTGAAGGACGGGAACATCAGTGCTCCTCCACGCCCGGTGAAGCGGGGCCCGACGGCTCGGCGGCCAACGCGAGGATCCGGTCCAGTGCCCGGCGCCCCTTCGACGGAAGGGAGATCCATGTCGGGTCGGTGGTCAGGCGAAGGGCCGGCATGAACGGCACCCGGACCACCCCGGCGACCTGCGGTGCCAGTAGCGCGAACCGCGAGCTGGCGTCCTGCGGTTCACCGAAGCCGTCGTCGACGATCGCCAGCACCCGCACGTGGTGGCCGGCGCGCCTCAGCCGGTGCTGGGCGGTCACTGCTCGACGGGAGCCGGCGACGGTGTTGCGCGCGACCAGCACCAACGGCGTGTCGGCGACGTCCGGGAGGCGATCGGTGGTGCCCAGGTCGACGGCTCCAGCGAGCAGAGCGGCCAGTGTCGAGGTGCCCGCTCCGCCGTGCGCTCCGATCAGCCGCAAGTCGCCTGGACTGAGCGTGCCGGGGGAGCGCGGGCGTGGGGTGGTCAGGTTGAGTTCGATTCGTCCGAGTTGCATCCGGAGACCTCCGGTTCGACTTCGCAGAGTTGCGATGCGAGCACCGTACGTGGCAAAATTACAGAGCGCAAGCATCACCAAAGAAAGTCATCACGCTTCAACGCATCGAAGAACGTGCTTCCGCAGTGCCACATCCGCGAGAATGAAGGGCGAGACGATGACCGCGACCCCAGGAGCCGACATGGCAGACCGAACCGGCGACGACACCGGTAGCGACACCGGCCGCGACCCGGACGTGCTGACCACGGCCGAACTCGCCGCCAAGCTCGGCCTGTCCGCGCAGACCGTCCGCCGGATGGCGCACGCCGGACAGATCCCGGCGCTCAAGACCGGCAAGGACTTCCGCTACTCCTGGGAAGCGGTCCGCGAGGTGCTGCGGCAGCCCCACCACGAACCGGGGACCGCCGATGAACCAGCCGCCGACCCGTCCAAGGGCGCGGGCTACCGAGCCCAGCGCCGCGCCCGCACCGGAGCCACCACCGACGACTGACCCGCCCCCGGCCCCGGCTCGGTCGCGATGCTGAAACTCGCCGCCGCGGCCGGAGCCGCCTTCTCAACCCTGCTGGTCGTCCTGCTCGCTTCAGGCGCGTCGTCCAGCACCGCAAGCCTGGATGTCGCGGGCGCACCCACCGCCTTCGCCCGCCGCGACATCCCGCCCGACTACCTGCGCTGGTACATGGATGCGGCGCAGACCTGCCCCGGGCTGTCCTGGGCGGTGCTGGCAGCCATCGGCAAGTCCGAATCCGACCACGGCCGATCCACTCAATCTGGCGTCCACTCGGGCGAGAACTACGCCGGGGCCGGCGGCCCGATGCAGTTCCTTGCCGCCACCTTCGCCACCTACGCGGTCGACGGCGATGGCGACGGACGCACCGACCGCTACAACCCCGCCGACGCGATCTACTCCGCCGCCCGCTATCTCTGCGCCAACGGCGCTGGCAAGGGCGGCGACCACCTGCGCGCCGCGATCTACGCCTACAACCACAGCGGCAGCTACGTCGCCGGCGTCCTCGCCTTGGCCGCCAAATACTCCGCGCCCACCGCCTCCACCCGCGGACAGGCCGCCGTCCGCGCCGCCCTGCGCTGGCTCGGCACTCCCTACTCCTGGGGCGGCGGCAACGCGTCCGGCCCCACCCGCGGCAGCGCCCAAGGCGCCAACACCATCGGCTTCGACTGCTCGGGCCTCACCGTCTACGCCTGGGCCCAAGCCGGAACCCACCTGGACCGCGTCGCCGCCGACCAGTACCACGACGGCCCCCACGTCCCGCGCGACCAGCTCGCACCCGGCGACCTCCTGTTCTTCGCCCACGACCCGAGCAACCCCGCGTCCATCCACCACGTCGCCCTCTACCTAGGCGACGGCCGCATGATCCACGCGCCGCACACCGGCGATGTCGTCCGCATTTCCACCTTCACCGGCGACCCGTACCGCGAACGCGAATACGCCGGCGCCACCCGTCCCTGAGCGGAGGCCGCATGCCCCCACGCCCGCAAACCGCACCTCACCGCCGACGCGGCGACCCCGATATCCACCGCGCCCCACGCCGAACCCACCACCCCCGCCGACCGGCCAGGAAACCGCCCTGCGGGCCGCTGCGCGCCTTCAGCTTCGGAGGCGGCTGGCAATCGGTCGCCGCTCTGGTCCTGGCCGCGCGCGGAGACCTGGACTTCGACACCTTCCTGTTCGCCAACGTCGGCGACGACAGCGAGAACCCCGCCACCCTCACCTACCTGCGCCGCCACGCCATCCCCTACGCCAAAGCCCACAACCTGACCATCCGCGAACTGCGCCGCATCCGCCGCGACGGCAGCATCGAAACCCTCTACGGCCGCCTCACCCGCGAAGGCTCCCGCTCCATCCCCATCCCCGTCCGGATGAGCAACGGCGCCCCCGGCACCCGCTCCTGCACCGCCGACTTCAAGATCCGCGTCATCGGCCGCTGGCTCAAAGCCCACGGAGCCACCGCCACCAACCCCGCCACCATCGGCATCGGCATCAGCGTCGACGAGATCCACCGCGCCAACACCCGCCGCGCCGAACCCTACGAACGCATCGTCTACCCGCTACTCGACCTCGGCATCCGCCGCGCCGACTGCCCCCGCATCATCCGCTCCGTCGGCCTGCCCGTCCCGCCCAAGAGCGCCTGCTGGTTCTGCCCCTTCCACCGCCTCACCGCCTGGCAGGACATGCGCCGCGATAACCCCGCCCTGTTCACCCGAGCCTGCGACCTGGAAACCCTCATCAACACCCGCCGAGCCACCCTCGGCAAAGACCCCGTCTACCTCACCCGCCACAACACCCCCCTCGCCACCGCCGTCCCCAACGCCGACACCCTCCCCTTCGGCGACGACCCCGAAAGCACCTGCGACACCGGCTGGTGCTTCACCTGACCCGCCGATCAAACAGGCAAGGAGCCACCGTGAACACCATGAACCTCGATGAACTTTCCGGACTCCCAACCGTCGTGAGCCTCACTACGGCGGGGCGTGCGTTCGGACTGTCGCGCAGCTACGCCTACGAACTCGCACGACGAGGAGAGTTCCCCTGTCGAATACTCCGCATCGGGGGCTGCTACCGGGTCCCCACGGTCGAACTTTTCGCGACCTTGAGGGGCGAATGCCTCACTTCAGGTAGATAGGGCACACCCTGAGGGCGGGCGAATGGCCCGCCCCCAGGGCACGCTCGCCTTGCCTTGTGGCTAGATTTCAAGCCCAGGCTTGAAATAGGCTCAGGCCGAGGGTTGAATCACTGTGAGTGAGCGAGAAACAACTGCATGGTGACGACGGGCCTCCAGAGCTCCCGATAGACCGCGTGATCGAGCTGGCGAGACAGCTCGCAACCGGGACCTCCGACCTCGGCGACCTCGACCCCATACCCCGTGCGCGCGCCACAGAGCCACTCGCCGCCCTCGCTAGATCAGTCATTGGTGGGCTAGCCGCCGTACGGCGAGAAGCCTTCCGCCAGGCATGCGACGAGGGGATGACCCTCACGCAGATCGCGGATGCACTCGGTGTCAGTCCTCAGGCCGTTTCCCTGACACTCAGGAAGCGGCCTGACGACTAGCCGGGTTGCCCAGCTGGCCCTGGCGGAAGGACGGTGAGCCCACTCCGGAGCGGGGAAGGGACCAACAGTGAGGGGCGTCGTCTTCAAGCGATGCGGATGCAGGAACTCCAAGACCGGCAAGCCCTACTCCGAGGGCAAGTGTCCGCAACTGGAGAAGAAGGGGCACGGTGCCTGGTGGGGACGCTACGACGCTCCCAGAAGCGCCGACGGCAAACGAAGGCAGCCTCGCGTCGGGCCGTTCGACAGGAAGAAGGACGCTGAGTCGGCGCTGGCCGAAGAGGTGGCCACCGTTGAGTCACACGGGCAGGAGATCGATCGGCGACTCAAGGTGGCGCTCTACCTGACGGAAGTCTGGCTCCCAGAAAAGAAGAAGACTCTGTCCAAGGTCAGCTACGACGACTACAGGGAGATCGTCACTCTCTACCTGCTCCCAGGTCTCGGACATCTCCGTCTCGTCGGCGTGCGTGACAAGCACGCGTCTGACCTCTACAGGGCGATCCTTCAGATCAACAGGCCACTGGCCGACGGAGAGAAGCCCAGCGACCTCCTGCTTCGGCTTCTGGAGGCCAGAGCTCCCTCCGCCAAGAAGCCCGGTGAAGGGGAGACGGCTCGCCGCAAGCAGACCAAGCCGATCTCGCCTTCCAGGGTGAAGAAGATTCACGCCGTGTTGCAGTCTGCGATGAACTGGGCGGAGAAGTCCAAGCGGCTGAAGCACAACCCGATCAAGCACGTGGAGCCGCCAAGAATCAAAGGCAGGAAGGTGAAACCCCTCGTCTGGACGTCGGAGCGCATCGAACGCTGGTTGGAGACCGGGAAGGCGCCGGGGCCGGTCATGGTCTGGAGCCCCGCGCACACCGGAACGTTCCTCGACTTCGCGATCGCCGCCGAGGAGAGGATGTACGCCTTGTTCCACGTGGTCGCCTTCCGCGGGCTGCGACGTGCCGAATCCGCCGGTCTGGCCAGGGACGACGCCGATCTCACGCGTGCTGGCAGTGTCACTATCCGGGAGACCCTGCCCAATGACGTTGACGAGTACGACGACGGTTACGACGACACCAAGACCCCCGCCGGAGAGCGCACTGTCGCACTCGACAAGGCCACCTGCGAAGTTCTCCTCGACTGGCAGAAGCAGCAGGGCCGAGAGCGCCTTGCCGCTGGATCAGCGTGGGTGGACTCCGGCAGATTCTTCACCCAACCAGATGGCCGGGCGCTTCGTCCCCAGTGGATCTCGACGCGCTTCGAGACCCTCATCAGGAAGTACGCGACCTACCGTCGGAGGTACTACGACGAAGGCTGGAGCGTCGAGCAGATCGCTCGAAGGCACCGCATCCACGAGCAGGCGGTGAGGATCGCGATCGAAGGGGGGCCGCTTCCTCCGATCCGCTTCCACGATCTCCGCCACGGCGCGGCGACACTGGCGTTGGCCGCCAACGTCAACATGAAGGCGATCAGCGAAACACTCGGCCACGCCCGGTTCTCGTTCACGGCCGACACTTACGGGGCGGTCCTTCCAGAAATCCTCACGGGAGCGGCGGAAGCCGCAGCGGCAGTGGTGCCACGTCGGTCGGCGTCCGAGCCGGAGCCGGCCCCGCCGAGTGAGCCCTCGCGCGAGTCGAACGTGATCTCCCTGGAGACGCGTCGCCGGGGGCGCGTTGGCCACACCGGGTAGTCGCGCCATCGGCACTCTGGGCTGGGCTGGGAGGGTGCATGTCGGCGCCGTGTGCCCATCATGTGCCCATCACGGGCGGCAAAACGGGCATACGGAACGCGACAGGGGCTCTGCCAATGATCTTGCTTTCGGCAGAGCCCCTGGTCAGAAGCGGAGGATCGGGGATTTGAACCCCGGATGGGCGGTAAACCCAAACCGCATTAGCAGTTACTGATAGTGCGGTTCCCGTGTGTTCGCGACTGTCCGCGACCTGCGACTACGGCCATGAGCGGACAGGGGAGGACGGCCCCGGAATGCAACAGCAAATGCAACACACAGCACCCGTTGGAGGGAGAGGGAAAGCCCGGCGCCCGGTCGCTCTCCGTGAGGATCACCCAGGAACGGTAGATCATCCAGACCTCGCCGCTTCCGCAGGGAGCCGGCGAGCAGCCCTGCGGACACTGTAGACAAGAGTCGGCTCCGTCCAGGGGGCGCCCCCTGCTTCTTCTGCGGCCCGAACAGCCAGATGGCATCCGGTCCGGAAGCCTGGATTCAGGCGTTGGTGGCGGTCATGCTCGTTGCATGCGACGAGTGAGTGTGGATGTGGACCTCTACTGGCGTGGACGAAGGCAGCTCAACTTCACCAGCCGAGCCGACCCGGACGAGCCTGGCGACCTGCAGGGCCTCTTGGACGAAGCCATCCGTCGTGACCGTGCCAGCAACGGCCGTCGGGTCGCCGACTATGAGATCAGTGTCCGCGTCAAGGGCACGGACAGGCCACTCCTCAGATACACGGGACGCTGATCTCAGCTGTGCCCGCGCTGGGGACACACTCCCTCCATCCGATCTGCCAGAAGGCCGGTCACCCGTGCGACGGGTGACCGGCCTTTTTGGGTTCGGTGAGGAATCAGCGCCCCGAGGTCCAGCAACAGCAGCGTGTCCGCCGACAAGCCGGGGCGGTCCCGGCCTCGCGGGCTGTTGATCGCGCCGCCCTCGCGAGTCCACAAGGCGGCGGCGCTACCCACAGGGGAGTGGCAGACTAGAGAGCCTAGGTGTGACGGAGGGAGGGCAATGAGTGCACAGCCAGTGAGTCACCACGGTGACCCACATGACCCGGTGATCATCCTGACCCAACTGCCTCAACGCCTACGAGAGGTCTTCCGGCAGGAGTACGAGGCGGCCGTGGAGGCCGCACGGGCACCCGAGGGCTACCAGTCGCTGCAGGCATTCCTGCAGCAGTGGAGCGTCCGCGCCAAGCTGTACGCCGACCCCGCCTACTGGGAAGCACGCGAGGCTGCCCGATCCGGCGAGGGCCCCACTTACACGATGGAGGAAGTCGAAGCCATGCGGCGCTCCGCGTGAGCTGGCGCGTCGAGTTCTCGGCCACCGGCGCCCAGCACACCGTGGGACTTCCTGAAACTGCATACGTCGCCCTGAACAAGACCCTGGCTCTGCTGCTTCAGGACCCGTGGGCGCTCAGCAGTCCCGATGACCCCGAGGATCCACTCTTCCGCTGGGCGCCGTTTGATGAAGGCATCGGAGTGGTCATGTTCAGACTCAACGCTGAACAGGAGATCGTGCACGTCTACGAGGTGGCCTGGGCTGGGTGACCCGATACACCAGGGCCTCAGAAGCAACCGGAGCTGTCGCCGGGTGCCGCACCTCGGGGCGCGCTTCTGACCCACCTACACTGGGGTACCCCGGTCTTCGATCAGGAGGGCGTCCCAGTCCATGGGCGATGTTGCGACGGGCGTTGAAGCCGCGATCCGTAGTTTGATCAATTCCGGTGAGTTCGGGGTTGGGGACCGGTTGCCCTCGGAGCGCGACCTTGCGCAGCGGCTGGGTGCAGGCCGCACCACGGTCCGCCAGGTCCTAGCCAAGCTCGTCTCGGAGGATGTTCTTCATGTTCGGCATGGCAGCGGCTACTTCGTAGCTCCTCATAGATGGCGAAGCGGCGAAGACAAGGCTCTCGTCCCTTGGACCATTCGCGGTGAACGCACCCTGTACGACTCCCGCTGGGTCCGGCTCGGTCTAGTGGACGTTGAGCCGCCTGGTGTTGATCGCTTCGAGCACCATGTTGTCCATCTCCAGCGTGTGGCCATCGCAGTGGTGCTAGACGATCGTGATCGGGCGTTGATGCTCTGGCGGTACCGGTTTGTCCCCAACAAGTGGGGCTGGGAACTTCCTGGCGGGATCGTTGACGAGGGTGAGGACCCACGGCAGGCGGCGCTCCGAGAGGTGGAGGAAGAGACCGGATGGCGGCCGCGCGCCCTTGAGCGCATCGTCACTTTCGAGCCGATGGTGGGGATGGTCGATTCACCTCACGAGCTGTTCGTCGGACGTGGGGCCGACAAGGTTGGCGAACCAACGGATGCCGAGGAGGCCGGCGAGGTCGCCTGGGTGCCCCTGAGCGACGTGCACCGGCTTATCCGTAAGGACGAGCTGATGGGCTCGGGAACGCTAGTTGGGCTTCTTCATGTCATCGCGTTCGGAGCATGATGCGCCCCTGACTATCGGATCGTTTCGCCGAGCTGGGCGATGCGTCGGCGGTACCGGATCGAGCCGGTGCGATTCGCAAGGAGCTTCGCTTCGCGTACCTGCTGGGCGGCTTCCGCATACTCGCCACGGACAAGGTGCGCCTGGGCGAGGTCACAGTGGAGACCAGCGCGAGCGCGCACAAAGGTCGGATCAAGCGAGTCCAGGACTGCGTACTGTGCCGCTACCGCCTCCTCGTCCCCCAGCAGGGCGAGAGTGTGGCCCCGCCAACGTTCGAAGTGGACAGTGTTGAGGAAGACGCTTGCCAGGTCAGGATCGCGTGGTTCCTCGGTGCCCGGCATCGCCTTGGTTGCTCGATCAAGGGCTTCGCGAGCGCCGGCAGCGTCGGCAGTGAGGGCTCGAAGTTCCGCTTCTGCGGCGGCAAGCCAGGCGCGCAGGCGCTCGGACATCTTCGCCCCGCCGATCCGCTGGGCCTCCACCACCAGGTCAACCGCTAGACCTGGGCGCCCTGCGTCTGCGAGCACGAATGCTTGCTCGCCCATCGCATGTGCCAGGTAGAGACGGTCCTCAGCTTCCTTCGCCGCCTGCTTCCCCTTCTCGTAGTGCCTCCACGCTCGTTCAATTGCGCCGACATCGAGCGCCTGCCATGCCGCCAGTGTCGCTGCTCCTGCTAGCTCACGTGCTACGGGACGCCGAGCATCCGGCAGGACTGCGAAGGTCAGTGCTTCCTCAAGCGTGCTGAGGTGAGCGTTCATCTGATCGACAACGCTGAACGCGCCAACCATGCGGTCCTGCGTCCGCAGGAGTTCGGTTTGACTCACGAAGGTGGCGACCATCGAACGACTCACCGCGTGTGCAGTGTCGATGTGCCGGATGAGCTCTGCGTAGCCGTCCGCGTCCGCCAGCGGCTCGCCCCCATCAAGCAGTTCCTCATCCGTCCACCCCAACAGCGCTCTGAGGATCGTCCGGTACGGCTCTGAGATCCGGCGACGCCCGTTCTCCCAGCTGGAGATGTAGGTCTTGAGGCTCGCGGAGTTAGCGATCACTACATGGGGATGCTTCTCGACATATCTCTCGATGCGGCCGAGGAGATCGCTCTGAGACCATCCGCGAGCTTCGCGGGCCTGCTTCAAGCCGAGTGACATGAGCGCAGCCGATCCAGGAGGGGCTAGGGGCTCTCTGTCCTTCGAGGATGCCGCATCGAACGGCAGAGGCAACAGGGGTTAACAGTGGCCGGTTAACAGTTGCCGCCTGTTCGCCGTGTACCTCCGCAGCCGACCCTATCTGTGCGGCTACGGCCAACCTGTTCCACAAGTTGATCTGCCGCGGTTCATTGACAGTGGTTCGAACCAGTTGCATGATTGGTGCGAACCAACCAGGAGTCGGACGGACGAAGGCGGAATCTTCGGCCCTGCGGCTCCTGCCAACTGAAGACGCGGCCCCAGGCGGGATGACGATTCACGAGGTCCCCGCGGTGGTCACCGCGATTGATCGTGCAAGTTGCGGCGCTTGCGTCGTCTGGTCCGCATCCGGGCTTGTGGTGCCGGGTGCGGAGTGGTGGACACGAGGACCGTTTCACCCGCCTGGCTTGTTCTCGGAGGTGCTGATGCAGCACAACGGCCGTCCCCCGATCTCCGTCTCTGATCTCCCGCTGAACCACGTGAACCTGCGCCGTCCCGAGGGCGACCGCGCTGAGGGTGAGCGCACGATGCTCATCTGCGGCGACTGCGGGACGTGGGTGTCGCTGAGGCGGCACATGGTGTTGCCGCATCGGCGCAGCCACCGCAGTGAGGCCGAGATCCGCGCGTTCGCCTACGGCCGCCGCACCGCACCGCTGGAGCGCTGGCACCGGCAGGAGCGCTGCCCGGGCAGCGGCCAACGCGTGATCACTGACCTGTCCTACGAGTCCTGGCGGTCGCGGCTGGCCGAGGCCGCCGCCGACGCCGGCACCCGCCGCAGCGCCCGGACCATGGTCAAGCCGACCCCGGCGCTGCCGCCGTCGCTGACCCAGATGGCCACCGCCCGGCGAGAGCGGGAGATCGCCGCCCGTTCGGCCCGCGCCCGCGCCCTGATCGCCGCCCGCACCTCCGTCTCGTCCGGCGAGGGATAGCCCCGCGTCGCGTCGTCCACCTGGCGTCCCGGTCAGCTGCCCTCACGGGCCCGGCCGGGACGTCGTCGTTTCCGCCCCTTTCTGCCTGTGGAGTGTTCATGAGCAGCAACGCCTACCTCGATCTCGATCTGATCCATCCGCACCCGGCCAACGTCCGCGAATCGCTCGGCGACCTGACCGAGCTGGCCGACTCGATCCGCGCCCAGGGGCTGCTGCAGCCGCTGGTGGTCCGCCCCCACCCGACCCGCCAGGGCCACTTCGAGCTGCTGGCCGGGCACCGCCGGTACGCCGCCGCCCGCCAGGCCGGCAAGCACGGCGACCGCGTCCCGGTGGTGGTGCGGCACGCGGTGAGCGACGCGCAGGCGATCGAGTTGATGTTGGTGGAGAACTGCCAGCGCGTCGAGCTGAACCCGATGGAGAAGGCCGAGGCGATCGAGTCGCTTCTGCATCGCGGCTATTCGCAGGCCGATGTGTGCAAGGCGACGGGGTTCGCCTCGGGCACGGTGTCGGGCCTGGTGGCGCTGCTGGACCTGGACGACCGGTCCCGCGCCAAGGTCCGGACCGGGGAGATCACCTCGACCGAGGCGGTCGCCGCGGTCCGCCGCACCCGCGCCAAGCAGCGCTCCAAGTCGGGGAAGCCGGCGACCTGGGAGTGGGAGCCGGACTACCTGACCGGCACGCACCCGCTGGCCAAGGCCGCGCGCAAACTGTGCGACGCGCGCGAGCACACGATGCGCCGCCGGATCGGTAAGACCGCGTGCGGCCAGTGCTGGGAAACCGCGATCCGCCAGGACGAGCGACTGGTGCACGACACCACCACCCTCCGCGACGCCCCCACCGTCCGCGACGGCCAGGCCGTGGCCGCCGCCGGCCCGTCCGCCTCGGCGGCCTGAACCTCAACCCGCCGCCTTCGTCAGCGAGCGCCTCCGCTCGGTCGTCCCGACCGGGCCTTGGGGGCGCTCACCGTTTCCGCCCTCTGGATTCGCCCCCGTGATGGGAGTCGCCGTGATGAACGACCGGATGATCGCCGTGCTGGTGGAGCGCAACTGCCGCCGCGCCGAGCTGCTGGACCGCATCGCCCGCCGCGCCGCGAGCCCGACGCCGCCGACCGGCGACAACCCCGACCCGGTGCCGGACGCGCCGCCCGACCGGCGATGACCCGCACCTGCAAGACCCGCCGTCCGGTGCGCGCGGCCGCCGGTTCCGGCCCGGTCCTGGTGGTGCTGTGTTTCGGCTGCGCCGGAGCCCGCACCGACCCGGGCGGCGGGCCCTGCCGGCGCTGTGACGGGTCGGCGGTCGACCCCAACCCCGACGGCCACCGGCCGTCCCACGAGCCCGCCGATCGGCGGGAGCAAGGAGCATCCGTGCAGACCTTCGACCCCGTGAAAAGCCTCGCCCCCGACGGGACGGGCGTGTTCTGGCTGAACGAGCACTACGACCGCGACCGGGCCAGCGACGGGATCTCCCGGTACGGCGCCTACCTGCGGCAGAACCTGCACCGGTTCGACCCGTGGGGTGAGGGCGTGGACACCGACCCGGCCGACTTCACCGCCGCCGCGTGGCAGGTCGCGACCAGCCCGATCATGTCCCCGGCCTACCTGGCCTGCCGGTGGGACCGGGTGCTGTCGACGGCCATCCAGCGGGCCGAGAACGGTGCGGCGCTGGCGAACCTGGAACTGGCCGCCACCGCACCGCGCGAGCTGGACGGCCGGATCACCAGCGGTTGGAACACCTGGACGCACGACCGTGGGCTGCGCGCCTACCTGGAGCCGTCGCAGGAGCAGATGGCGCTGTACCCGACGCTGCTGCCGCGGGTGAACCTGCTGCTGCCGGTCCCCGCCGCCAAGCTGCACCAGCCCTCCCCGACGCTGACCGGCCAGCGCCCCGACAAGGTCACGGACGCCCTGCTGACCGGTGCCGCCAAGCGCGTGGTCGCGACGCTGGCGGTGGCGCTGAACGAGCTGCTGGTGCCGATCGTCGCGGCGATGGAGCAGGGGCGGCCGCTGTGACCGCCCGGCTGGTCCGGATCCGCCTGTCCGGCGACGACACCGATCTGCGGCAGCTCATCGACACCTTCCGCCAGCGGGTGACGGTGCACGAGGAATCCGCCCCGTACCCCAACGGCCGTGACCCCGGCGTCCGCCGCTACCTGCTGATCGAGCTGGCCGACGACGCGTCCGCCGAGCCGTCCGCTGAGCCGCCTGGCGAGGGGAGGTGAACCCGATCCGGTCCCTTTACGGCCGGATGCTGCTGTGCGCGGTGATCGCCGTGGCGGTCGCGTTCGGAATGAGCTTCGTCCTGCGGGTCCTTGTGGGCTCGTGACCTGCGCGGGCCCGGCCGGTGGTGACGCACCGGCCGGGCCCCGCCGACCCCTTCCAGTTGACCCCTGGAGGTGGACCGACATGTCCATCATCACCCGCCTGCGGCACATCCGCAGGCGGCCCTGCACCGCATGCGACGACCGGCGCCGGATGTGGAACCCGCCGGTCGGCGCGATTCCCTGCCCGATCTGCCGCCCCCGCACCGCGCCGCCGGCCTGGACCGACGGAGCGCTGCCGTGATCCACCCGCTGCTTGACGCCAACGGCCTGCCGGATGTGTCCCGGCTGGACGAGTGGACCGCCACCTGCGACACCTGCCCGTCCACGACCGCCCTCGCCCGCACCACGCCCTGGTTCATCGGCCGCCGCGACACCACCTGGTGCCCGGCCTGCTGGCGCGCCGTCTGCGACCGGCTCCTGCACCAAGCGCTGCGCCCAGACGGCGCCCGCGGTGTCCTGGCCGACCTGCACTACCTGCCCACCCGCGCCCGGCTCACGGCGACCCGCACCCGGCATCGCCTGACCCACCAGCTCGCCGGCGTCTTTACCGGGCGCACCCGCCCCGCCCGCTGACCGCGCTCGCTCCACCACTTGCCCCACGGACCGGCCTCGGCATGCCCTGCGTTCGCCGAGGCCGGGCCTTCCGCCTCTCCCTTGAGGATGTCCATGACCACCCAAGCCCTTCCCGTCCGCACGCTGACTGCGCCGGTCGACGGCCCGGTGCTGCTGACCATCGACCTGCCCGACGGCGCCATCCAGACCGTCACCGAACCCGGCCGCGCCCGCGCCGAAGTGGTCCTCACCGCCACCGGCAGCCATCCGGCCCTGGGCGATGCGATCGCCGCCGCCACCATGACCGCCGACGGCACCGGCCTGACGGTGCGAGTCCCGGCCGCCTCCACCGGCACCGGCCCCTTCGCCCATGTCGGCGGCAGCACCTTCACCGCGATCAACACCGGCGTCATCACCGGGATGACCATCACCAACGGCCACGTCAGCTTCGACGGCGCCCAGCTCGACGGTGACGACGTCACGACCGGCGGCTTTGGCCGCCTGACGGTCACCGCCCGCCTGCCCGAGGAATCCGGGATCGTCGCCACCACCCGCACAGCCGACCTGGACACCTCCGGCAGCGCCAAGGGCGTCAAGTTCACCTCGAAGTCCGGCGGCATCAAGGCCGACCGGCTCCGATACCTGATCGCCGAGACCACCTCCGGCGCCATCAGCGCCCAGGCCGCTGAGCGCGTCCTAGCGCTCAGCACCTCCGGCGCCATCCGTATCGGCCGCACCCTCGACATCCGCGCCCAGACCAAATCGGGCGCGATCACCATCGGCGACTACACCGAACTCCCCGGCGGGGGCACCGCCGACCTGGACACCACCTCCGGCGCCATCACCCTCACCGCGACCGGCCCCGGCACCGTCACCGCCCGCTCGGTCACCGGCCCGATCACCATCACGCCCGGCCCGCACCTGAACCCCGCCACCCTCACCGTCCACGTCACCAGCCGACGCGGCCGGGTCCGCACCCCTGGAGGCCACCGATGAGATCTCTGGTTCCGCGGCTGCTGGCGCTGATCGGCACGGCCGGCACCCGGATCATGTGGCTGCTGCGCACCGTGCTGCTGGCGCTGGCCGGGGCCTGGTTCCTGGTCTGCGTGACGGCGGCGGACTGGATGCTGCTCCGCTCCCTCGACCGCGTCCTGGCCGTCCTGGTGCTGACGGCCGCCTGCACGGTCGCGGTCCTGCCGTTGCTGTTCCACCTGACCGGGCGGTGGCACCGATGACCACCCTGCTCCTAGCGACGGTGATCTACCTGGCGCGGATCGTGTTCCGGCTGACCGCCCTCGGGATGGCTGCAGGCTGGACCGTCTTCGGGGTGCTGGCGCTGGCCGACGGCCACCCCGCCTTGGCGGTGCTCGCGGCGGCCGGTGCGGGCTTTGGCCTGCACGTGCTGCGCGACCTGTTGAGCAGGCCGCTGTGATGGCCGCCCCGCCCACGGCGTTGTCCTGCCGGCCGCCGCTGCCCCGCTCATCCTGCTGCCAGGCCCCCATGTCGGGCGGCCCGGCCGTGCTGTGGTGCGGCACGTGCGGACGCCAGGTCCACGCCTCCCACCTCACCCGCGAACGCCCCGCACCCCCACCACAGCCGACCGCCGTCGGCCCGAGGTGACCACCATGACCGAATCCCACCAGCACCAGGTCCAGCAGCTGGCGGACCGGGCCTTGAAGTTGGCCGCCGCCCTGGACGCCGCCGCGCTCGTGCTGGACGACGCGCCCGATGAGCACACCCGCAACGCCGACACCGACCTGCACATGGCCCGGCAGGAGGCGATGGACACCGCCCGGCACCTGCTGGGCGTCACCGCGCTCTGGCGAACCGGGGATGCCTCCACGACCTGGCCCCCAGCCGCATCCACCGAACAGCACCTGCGCGACCTGCGCCAGTACGCCCTGAGCCTCACCGGCGACCTGCGCGACCTGGCCGCGGCGCTGAAGAGGGCGACCGACCGCAACCAGCAAGCGGGCTGGTGGGTGGCCGAAGCCGCCGCCACCTCCCGCGAGATCTCCACCCGGCTGCTGCGCACCCTCCGGCTGCTGCAACGCATCAGCAGCGTCCCCGCCGACGCCTGCCGCATGGACCGGCCCGCCTGCCCCATCCACGGCGCGACCATCTGCACCTCCGGCGGCGAAACCTGGTGCCAGACGCCCGGCTGCCCGTACTGGTGGCCCTATGACCGGTGGGACACCCCCTGCCCCGAGCCGGTCACCCACCAGGTCACCGACGCCACCGGCACGATCCGCCGGGTCTGCAGCGGCCACGCCGTCGCCGCCCGCCAGACCGGCACCACCATCACCCGCCTGAACCCCGCCCAGCCGTAACCCACCCGACTGCCCCTGCACGCCCCCGGCCCTCCGGACCGGGGGCTGTTCGTCGTTCCCTTTGTTCGGAGGTCTGATGGCCCGCTTCAACCGCACGCCCGCGTCGCCGCCCGATCGGTCACCCGAGCGCACCGCGCCCGGCCCGGCCGCCATCTCCCAGCCGCCGCCGTCGCGGCCCGCCGACGGTCTCGGGCCGCTGGCGACCGCGTGGCGCAGCGCTTTGGACATCGCCGAGCTGCAGGAGGCCGAGCGGCACCGGCGCCGGGTCCGGCTGGGCATCGCCGCGGTGTTCTTCGCCATCGGCGCCGGGATCACCATCCCGGCCCTGACCAGCCTGCACCCACTGCGGCACCTGCCGGTGCTGGCCGTCCCGGCCGCCGTGCACGGCTTCCTGATCGTCGCGGCGATCGTGGGCCTTTCCTGCCTGTTCCGCGGCCTGATCGAGCGGTTCACCGCCTACTACCGGTTCACCCGGCGCGGGTGGGCGTGGTGGCCGGTCCGCCGCTGGTACGCGCCCGGCTCCTACGCCTGCCTGCGCTACCCGGCCGAGGCTGCTCAACCGGCCGTTGTAATCGAGGGCTGGGTCGACTCCCCGCTCTGCGACCAGCCGTGGGTGCTGATCCGCCAGGACGGCCACAGCGCCCATTGGGTGCGCCTGTCCGACCTGCAGCCGATCCCGCCCCGCACCCCCTGACCTGCCCGACTCCATCAACCCCTCCGCGGCCCGTCACCTCTCCACCCGGTGAGGCGACGGGCCGCCCTCCTTCACGCAGAAGGGAGCCCGTGGTGAACCAGATCGTCCAGCCCGCGCTGGCGATGCCCGACCGCGCGTTCGAGCGCCTGGCCGCCGACGTGCACCAGGTGCTGCAGCTGCACGGCGTCGCGGCCTACCTCGACAGCGACCGCGAGCGGCTCAACGCCGCCTTGTGGGACTACATCCACCCCGACCTGGTCGACGCCGAGGAGTGATGACCAGGTGAAACTCACCCTCGACACCAAGACCTTCGCCGACACCCTCGGCTGGATCACCCGGAACCTGCCCTCGCACCCGCCGGTGCCGGTAATGGCCGGGATCAAACTCACCGCCAGCGGCGACACCGTGCAGGCGGTCGGGCGCGACTGGGAGGTCACCTCCCGCGCGGTGCTGGACGCCGACGTCGCCCAGGACGGCACGGTGCTGCTGCCCGGGCGGCTGCTGGCCGACATCACCCGGCAACTGCCCACCGGGCCACTGCAGATCGTCGTGGAGGACGCCACCTGCATCCTCACCGGGCCGCGCTCCACCTTCACCCTGCAGACCCTCCCGCTCGACGACTACCCCGACCCGCCCCAACCGCCAGACGAGGCCGGACGCATGAGCGCCGAGGCGTTCACCAGCGCCATCACCCAGACCGCGATCGCCGCCGGACACGACTCCACGGTGCCGATGCTGACCGGCCTGCGCATGGAGTTCACCGGAGACCAGATCGCGTTCGCAGCGACCGACCGGTACCGGCTGGCCGCCGCCGCCCGCACCTGGGAACCCGCCGGCAGCACCGACGACACCGACGACTCCGGTGAGTACGCCCTGGTGGCCCCGGCCGCCACCCTGGCGAACCTGGCCAAGGGCATCGACCGGAGCATCGAGCACATCACCCTCGCCATCAGCCGCCACGCCACCGACAACGGCACCGTGGTGACGGGGCTGTCGATCACCGCCGGGACCCGCACCCTGCACACCCGGGTCCTGGAGGACAACTTCGTCAAGTGGCGCAAGATCCTGCCCGCCACCTTCACCGCCTCCACCCTTGCCGACACCGGCGAGCTGGCCGCCGCCGTCCGGCGCGTCGCGACCGTCGCCGAACGCAACACCCCCGTCCGGCTCACCTGCACCCCCGGCGGCGGCGATGCGGAGGGGGAGATCGAGCTGCAGGCCGGGCACGGCGACGCCGCCGCCGCCCGCGAAACCCTGCCCGCCCTGGTCACCGCAACCAAGCCGCTAACCATCGCCTTCAACCCCGACTACCTGCTGGACGCGTTGATCACTGTTCCCGGCGAGCGGATGTGCCTGCACACCACCGACTCCGTCAAGCCCGCGGTGATGGTGCCCGCGCCCGCCGACGCCGGCGTCGAGACCCTGCCCGCCAGCGGCGCCCCCGGACCAGGCGAGCACCGGCACCTGCTCATGCCGGTCCGCGTGACCAGCTGACCGCGCAAGAAGGGACCAGACCATGAACAACCTGATCCCGGCCCGCACCTGGGTGCTGTCGGCGGGCGGCTCGCTCGGCCAGGTCGTCAGTCACGACCGCGGAGGGGAGCCGACTGGTACTTCGTCAGCTTCCACGACACCAACAGCAACCACTCCGGCATGGCCGAGCGCGTCAACGCCGAATCGGTCAAGCCCGCCGTCCTGGGCGACAACGTGTGCCGCAAGCGCTGGCTTGAGTGCTTCTGCGGACTCAAACACATCCCCGACCCGCAACTGCTGGACGCCCAGACCAAGAAGCTCACCGCCGCCGACGACTGAGCCCTTCCCCTGCCCCGGCCCGCACCCACGGCGGCCAGGGCTCGTCCCCGCCTGGCCGGATCCGCGCATTCGGCCCCGGCACAGGCGGTCGGCGTCCCCGCACCAAGGAGGCATCCATGAACCTTCCTGCGTACCTCTCCCAGCACCCCGCCCAGATCGTGGTGGCCGCCTCCGCCGGTGCCGCCGGCGTCGCGTTCGCGCTGTGGTGCCTGACCCGCGCCGCCCGCAAACTCCTGGCCGGATGCCAGGCCGAGGAGGTGCTGACGGTGGTCGCCGCAACGCTGGCCACCAGCCTGGCCGCCTCCGGCATGTGGGCGTTCTTCCGCGACGTGCTGCACCTGCCCGCCTGGGCGCGGGTGCTGCTGTTCTCCTTCGCAGAGGTCGCCACCATCGCCTCGGCGCTGCGGGCCCGCCGCGCCGTCCGCGACAACGCCGACCACTCGGCCGGGGTGGACGGCGCGGCGATGTGGGGCTTCACCGCCTTGTCGGCGCTGCTGTCCACGCTCGACGCCGACAGCATCCGCGCCGGGATCTTCCGCATGATGGTGCCGCTGGCCGCGGCCTGGCTGTGGGAGCGGGGTCTGGCCGCCGAACGGCGCCGCAAGACCGGCACCTCCCGCACCGTCCACTCCAAGCTCCACCTGGACCGGATCTTGATCCGGCTCGGTCTGGCCGAACCGGTCGACCGCACCGCCGCCGAAGTCGACGCGCATCGCCGCCTCACCCGCGTCGCCCGCGCCGCCAAACACCTGCGCACGCTCCGCGCGGCCGGCATCGAAGCCGGATCGCGTCGGCTGGTCCGGGCGCAGAATCGGCTGGACCGGGCGATGGACGCCGCGGTCGAACACGCCCGGCTGTCGGTCGACCCCGCCCGGCAGCAGGCGCTGCTGGCGCACCTGACCGCCCTGTACCACTCCGCCGAACTCGCCGACCTGACGCCCACGTCCCCCTGGCAGCTCCCCGACTCCCAGACCTCGCAGGCCCGGGCGCTGCCCGCCCCGCCAGACGCGCCGGACAAGCCGCCGCTCAGTGATGGCGAGCTGGTGGCGCTCGGCTACGACGCCGCGCGCGTGCAGGACTTCCTCACCCGCCGCGGCGTGCAACTCGAACCCGGCGACATCACCCGCCACCTGCCCCCGCCACCGCGACCCAAGAACGGCATCCAGGTACCGGTGGCGCCGGAACAGGTCCCGGACCGACCGGTGAACGGGACCGCCCAACAGGTCCCGCCGCCGCTGACCGTCCCCATGCGGACCGGGTCCCGCCCCGAGCCCGAATCCGGCCCCGCTGTCAACGGGACCGCTGTCAACGGGACCGCTCCGGCTGTGCACGCCCCGGACCCGGTTCCCGGACCCGCGCCAGACGACACCGACCGGACCGCCATCCCGACCGACCAGACGCCGGGCGCGGACCGGTCCGGCCCGCCAGCCGCAGAATCCGCCGAAGCCGCGCCCGCCGAAGGTCCGGCCGCACCGTCGATCGGGACGCCGGACCCGCCCGACGCCCCAACCGTCCAGGACACGGCCGAGCCGTCGGCCGAACCTCGGCCGCAACGCGCACGTCGGCAGCCTCGCCGATCCCGAGGCACCGCCAAGCCGGAGCGCCAGGCCGAGCCGAGCGAGGACGAGCTGCTGGAGCAGGCCCGCGCTGCCGACCTGGCCTACCAGGACCAGCACGGCCGGCACATCCCCGCCGAGAAACTCGCCCGCGCCCTGCACATCCGCAAGGCCCGCGCCACCGCGCTCACCCAGCAGATCCGCCGACCCGCCCTGCACTCGGTCCCCGCCACCTCCGAGCCACCCGCCGGATGACCCGCCGTTCCGTCACCGATCAAGGAGGCATCTCGTGTCGTCCAAGTCCTTGTCCACCACCCCGAACCCCACCTCCGAGACCGCACCGGCCGCAGGCCGCCGGATGGACCGGATCCTGACCCGGCTGGGCGCGCTGGATGCGTTCATGCTCGCCGGGATCGCCGCAGGCGCCCTGTGGCTGCTGGCCACCGGGCTGCTGATGATGAGCACCGGTCCCGCGATCGTGCTGTCGCTGGCCGTCGGGATCGGCGCGTTCGGCTGGACCCTCGCCCAGATCGACCGGCGCCGCACCCCCGCCGACGTCCAGGACCCGGCCGACCGGCCGCACACCGATGACCACGCCTGACCGGACCGTCCCGGAGCAGGCGCAGGGAACCGGGGGCGGGGGTCCGGACCCCTACCCGTGTGACAACTGCGGTCGGCCGTGCTGGCAGGGTCCGACCCGCGGCTGGTGCAGCGCCTGCTACAGCCGCTGGTACCGCGCTGGACGCCCCGCCGACGCCGGACCGCCCGACCCGCGCAACGGCCCGGCCCGGTCCGCCGCGGCCCGCGAGGACTGCGCCTGGCTGATCGCAAGCGGCCTGTCGCTGGAGGAGGCCGCCGCGCGCGTCGGCATCGCCGCCCGCACCGTCCGCCGCTACCTCAAGGAACCGCCCGTACCGCCCGGCCAGTGCGGCCACCCCGGCTGCACGGGCGAGGCCACCCACTGGCGGCGCTGGTGCCAGGACCACGCCGACACCCAGGCCCGCTACCTGCAGGCGCGCGCCGACGGCCTGTCCCGTGCCGCCGCCGCCCGGTACATCGGCATCCACCCCAGCAGCACCTACCTGTGGGAACCCGCCCGCCCGCACCACCGCCGCACCCGAACCTCCCCGAAGGGATCACCATGAGCCTCACCACCGCCGTCCGCACCCCCGACGCCCAGCGGGCGGCCGTCCGGTACTCCGAGGCGGACCTGGCCGCTGACGCGCTGATCGGGCAGCTGCACGGACGGCTGCCCGCCGCGACGCGCGCGGAGCTGCTGTACGACCTGGCGGTGCAGCGCGCGGTGCAGGCCGAGACCATCGAGGCCGCCTACGGGCCGCAGACCACCAGCGACGCCCAGCCGCGCGCCCTGGCAGCGGCGCTGCACGACGAAGCGGTGCTGATCTCCGCTCTGGCCGCCACCGAGACGGCCGCGGCCACCGGTCGGCGCCGCGCCCTGGTCGCCGCGCCGTTCGTCGAGGTGTGGATCGGTGAGGTCCTGGACCAGCTCGCCGCTACGACCGACCCGGCCGAGCGGTACGACCTGATCGCCGAGCTGTACGAGCCTCTGGAACCGCTGATCGGTGACCAGACCGCCAGGCAGATCTGCGCGCTTGGCGACCGCTACGCCCCCGACATCAACCCCGAGCCCGCGCCCTGACTCACCTCATCCATCCCCGCCTTCCCTCGCTTTCGGCCCGGCTGCGCCATGCGGCCGGGCCGCTGTCTTCCCAGGAGTTCGCCATGACGTTGTTCCTGATCCTGTGCGGCGTGCTGGTCATGCTGTTCTACTTCCAGACCACCTCGCGGATCATCATGCTGTCGCTCATCTCGTGGGGGCTGCTGGCCGCCAACACCTCCATCGGCCGCGCGCTGCTGGGCCCGCTGCACTCGCTGTCCAACGCGATGGACGGGTGGCTGCGGTGAACCCCCGACGCAACCAACGGCCCGCCGCCGAGGCCAGCGTCCGCCGAGCCGGACCGGTCCGGCAGGTCGCCGGGACGGCCTGGCAGAACCGGCCGAGCCTGGGCGCGTGGATGTTCCTGCTGGGCGCGCCCGGCGGCGCCCAGCTCGCCTTCGGCTGCCCCTGGTGGGTCGTCGCCGCCGTCCAGTGGCCGCTGTACGCCGCGCTCTGGACGGCTGTTGTGGCCGCGGACCTGCGCCACCACCGCGGCGAGCATCACGCCCCGGCCGTCTTGTCCGAGCCGACCCAGAACGGAGGCGCGTCATGATCGAACTGTTGCTGCTGAGCGCGGGCGGGTTCGCCGGCGGCATGCACGCCGTCCGCAAGAACCGCGCCCACCACGGCGGCCGGGCCCGCCGCCCGGCGCGTACCGAGTCGCTGCTGGTCAAGGCGTGGAACTCGGCCGGTGCCCCGGCCACCGAAGAGACCATGCTCGCCGAGGCACTCGCCGACCTGGGCGGTCGCGCGGTCGGCAGGGGCGCGCGCGGGGCCTGGACCAAGGGCAAGAAGGCCAAGCCGTGGGCCGAGGCGCGCTGGCAGCAGCGCGAGGCCAACGGCGGGGCCGCCACCTTCTTCCGTCGCCGCAAGCCCACCACCTCCTCCGGCTCGGGCAGCACCGGTCCCGCACTGAACGGCACGGTGATCTTCCCGCCCGGCACCCCCGGCGTGCCCGGACCGCCCAAGCCGCCCGGACCGCAACCGCCGGGACCACCGCCTACGGGGCCTGCGTCACCCACGCCGCCCGGTGGGCCGAACGGCTCACCGTCCGCCCCTGCGGGCAACCGCGGTCCCCGGTTCGGCACGACCCCGCCTAGGCGGGGGACCGGGCGGAACGGGTCCCGGCCGGTCCCGGCCGCGCCCGGCGGCACCCCCGCCACGCCGCCCGGGCCGACGCCACCTTCCCCCGGCCAGGCCGGAGGTGGGGGCGGGGCGGCGAATCGTCCGGCGACCCGGCGGGAGGCGCAGCGGCTGGTCCCGACCGGACGCCGCGGCAACCGCCCGGCCCGGCGACCGCAGCGCGCGCAGACCCGGATGCGGGTCCTGGGTCCGCTGCAGCTGGAGGTGCCCGACACCGATGTGGAGTTCCTCGACTCCGCCGACGAGCTGATGCAGATCCTGCGCGGCATCGGCGTCGCGGTAGAGGACTGGACCGATCAGGTCGCCATCCGCAACCTCCCGCCGATCGTCACCGGCCCGCTGTATGCGGCCGCCGAGGAACTGGCGGAGGCCGCCTTCCACGCCGCGATGGCAGCCATGGCGTTCGAGGTCTGGTACGCCGAGGCCCGCCAGGTCGCCGACGCCGGCATCGAGTTCACTGGCGACGACCCCGCCTGAGTCCTCCCGTCCCCGCGCTGCCCGCTCCGGCCTGCCGTTACCCCATCTGCCTGCGAAAGGACCCACGTGATGCCTCCCCGCAACCGCCGGACCTACCTGGTGGAGTTCGACGACCCCGACAGCGACGGCGAGTTCCTGGCCACCTGCCTGGGCATCGGCGACCTGCTGGCCGTCGCGTCCGACCTGGTGGCCGACTGGACCCAGGGCCTGGCCGACCGCGGCCTGCCCGCACCGATCCTGGCCCAGTTCGACCACGCCACCGACGGCCTGGACCAGGCCGCCATCCACGCCCGCCAGGCGGCAATGAACTTCGCCGACTACTTCGAGGACGCCCGCAAGGTCGCCGCCCGCGGCCTGCGCATCGTCGGCACCTCCGGCAGCCCCGGGCGCCGCCCGGCATGGCGCCCCCCGCGCCATCCGTACTGAACCCGCACTGAACCCGCACCACCCGGCACCTTCACCGCCGTCCGTCCCCGTTGTCTCGCCGTCCGCCATCCGAGCCGTGCCGCCCTCGCCACCATCGGCAGGGGCGGTGCGGCTCTGTTCTGCTCTGGAGATCCCGCATGCATGGTCGTCCGGCCCGACGCGGCCGCCCCACTCGCTCATTCGCCCAGCAAGCCCGCGTCGGCCAGTTCGGCCGACTCCTCAACCCCCGCGGCGCCCGCGGCGCCCGCGGCGCCCGTGGCGGTCACCGCGGTTGGCGTGGTGGCCGCCGCGACCGCTACGACCAGTACGACCACTACGGCGACTTCCCGATCCCCGAGGCCCTGGCACCGATGATGCCCGGGGCCGGGCGCGGCTGGCGGCGACCGCCCAGCCGGACCGGCATCCTGGCCCGGGCCGCGGCCCGCAGCTACGCCCGCTGGGTCGCCCAATCCCCCGACACCCGGGGTTTGGGCACCGGCCTGGCCGCGCTCTACCCGGCCGGGGAACTGGCCCACCACTACCTGCCGCACGACACCCTCACCCTGGCCGCGTTCGCGCCGCCGGCCGCGCTCGCGGCCACTGTCGCGACCTACAAGGCGCACGGGTCGCCCCGCTACTCGCTCGCGGTCGCCGCGATCGCCACCGCCATCCCGACCTGGCTGGCGGTCGCCGCCACCACCGGCATCACCAGCCTGCCCGTCCTGCTGTGGTACTCCCTGGCCGCCACCGGCCTGTGGTCGTCCTACACCTGGTCCGACGTCCTCAAGCAGCGCCGCCGCACCGCCGAGGTCCAGGCCCGCTGGGAGACCATCGCCGGGCTCGCCGGTTTGGAGGGGTCCCGGCTGCTGGCCACCAAGCAGACCAAGGTCGGAGTCCGGTTCAAGGTCGACGTCGGGGTGGAGGGCCCGCACGGGGCCCGCCTGGAGCGCGGGGACCTGGCGGTGCAGATCGCTCGCTGCTACGGCATCGGCGCCGACCAGGTCGACGTCGAGATGGAGAAGAAGAACGCCCGCATCCTGTGGATCACCATCCGGATGCGCGACATGTGGACCGAAGAAGTCCAGCACCCGGCCGTCGCCGAGCTGGCCCCCGCCCAGGCTGCCGAACGGGCCGCTGACGCCAAGGGCCGCCGGTCCATCCTGGACGGCCCGTTCATCATCGGCACCGACCCCGAGACCGGCGAAGACCTGGAACTGGTCCTGTTCGACAAGGTCGGCGCCCGGCACGTAGAGATCGTCGCCTCCAACGGCGGCGGCAAGTCCAACCTGCTGTCCAACATCGTCCAGCAGGCCGCCGAGTGCTACGACGTGCTGGTGGTCGCCATCGACCTGGGCAAGGGAGTCATCCCCGCCCTGTGGGGCGACTACCTGCACGACAAGGCCGGCGTCCGCGAGGAAGACGTCGCGGTGGCCATCTTCGAGTGGATCGACGTGCTGCTTGACGAACGCGCGATCGCCTGCAACGGCGGCACGCACAAGCCGTCCCGGCAAGCCCCGATCGTCGTCGTCATCGTCGACGAGCAGGACACCGCATCGGGGTACAACGCCGAGGTCGCCACCCACCTCAAGCCGGTCATCGCCGAGGTCCACAAGCGCGGCCGGTCCGGCGGCATGGTGATGGTCACCGCCAAGCAGCGCAACGTCGCCCAGCACACCGGCGACAAGGAAGGCTCGGCCAACGCCTACACCACCATCGTCGGCCGCGTCGCCAACACCAGCGAGATGAACAAGGCCCTGCCCGACTGGGAAAAGCGCGGCTGCCCCGACATGAGCACCTACGGCGACGGCACCGAAGGCGTGGTGCTGCTGGCCCGCCAAGGCGGGTCCTGGCAGGCCGGACGCTCCCGCGCCCTGCACGACCCCGACACCGTCAAAGCCCTCGCCGCCGCCTACGGCCCCGCCGAGGCCACCATCGAACCCCACATCGCCGCCAAACTCCCCGGCTACGCCGAACGGCACCCCGTCCCCGCCCACGCCAGCGCGAACGCCGGCGGGCCGAGCACGCCCGCCGACACGGTCCCGCCGACGGGACCGGGAACCGGCACCGATGCGGCACCGGCCGGTGCGCTGCCCAACCAGCCGTCGTCCGGTCAGCCCTCCGGCGAACCTGCGGAGGACCAGGACGGGTGGGGGTTCGACACCACCAACAGCAAGGAGGTCGACCAAGCCGCGCACGGCCTGGTGGAGAAGATCGACGCCTACATCCACCAAGTCCCTCAGCCGCCGGACCAGCCCACCGGGCTGGACGAGCTGCAGGCCGCCGACCGCGCCATCGACAACACCACCGTCCCCGACACCGCCCGCACCGCGATCCTGCAGTACCTCGCCGCGCGCGGCGCCCACGGCGGCAGCCGCAGCGAGCTGGTGGCCTTCCTGGAGGAACCCGCCTCCACCGTCGGCCGCTGGCTCGGCGCCCTGTTCAAAAACCACACCATCGCCCGCGCCGGGCAGGGCCCCGCGACCCGCTACTACCTGCCCGACCACGCCCCCACCGGCGAATACGAACAGTAACCGACAGCGGCCGGGAATCGGCTCACGAATCGACTCACCGATTGGCTCACCAAATCGGCTCACCAGCCCCCAACGCGCGCGCGTGGTGGACGAGGCCCCTCACCGTGAGCCGATTGAGCCGATCCCGTGAGCCGATCCCCGCAGGCACGCTCCGTAACACCCACACGCGCCCGCGGCCCCTCCCGCGCGTTCCCTCACCCGCGCGCCAGGTGCCCGCCTTACCGAAAGCGAGTCGTCCATGGTCGTCTTCCGCGTGCCCGCGCATGCGCTACGCCTGCTGTACCTCCCGAGCCTGGGCCCCAGCCCGGCACCCACCACACCGCCCACCACACCGCCGACCGCGCCGCCCGGCCTGCACGACGCGCACGGCGCCGGCGGGTTCTGGTTCCTGGTGCTGCTGTTCGGGCTCCTGCTGATGGGCAGCTACCTGGTGTCGATCCGCCGCCACCCCTACCGCACCTGCCGCCGCTGCAAAGGCACCGGCAAGAAACACAGCACCCACTTCAACAACGCCTTCCGCGCCTGCGACGCCTGCGGCGGCACCGCCCGCCAGCACCGCCCCGGCGCCACCGGCCCCTACCAACGCCGCCCCCGCCGCTGAACACCGCCCACCTACTGCAACCCCCGGACCCGACCCAACCTGGAGCGCCCATGCACGACACCGCATCCGTCCAACCCGCCGCACCCGACCCCGCCCAGATGGCCCGGCTCGCCGCCGACATCACCCGCAACCTCCGCGAGCACTTCCCCCAGGACGGCGAACGCGTCCGCCAGGCCCTGGCCCTGGCCGAGGAAGCCGGCGAGTTCGTGGCCGCCTACCGGCGCTGGACCGGCCGGGCCCGCCGCACCGGCACCCACACCGACATGGCCGCCGAACTCGCCGACGTCCTCATCACCGCCTACGTCACCGCCCACGTCCTGGACCTCACCCCCGACCCCGACCCCACGGCGGCAGCCCTGCACGACGACCCGGACCGGCAGGTCGCCCACCTGTTCCGGACCACCGCCCAGTTCGTCGACAACTACCTCGACGACGACGAGATCGCGCGCGACACCGCCGTCCAGGTCTGGCTGCCCGCCGTCATCGCCGCCACCCACGGCACCGCCAACGCGGTCGGCATCGATCTGCCCACGGCCGTCGACGCCAAAGCCCAGACCCTGTTCACCCGCGGCTGGCGCGACCCCCGCTGACCACCCGCCCCTGCCCGAAAGGAACCCAGTGACCGCCACCGAACCGACCACCCGACCCGCCACAACCGACCCGACCGGCGACCAACCCGCCGTCGGCACCGGCACCTTGATGCAGGGCTGGCAGCTGCAGGCCCGCGCCGCCTACGAACGCGACCTGGCCCTGCACTACGACCGGCAACTGGAGGCCATCGCCGGCGACATCGAGCTGCTGCGCGCCAAGCTCACCGAACTCGGCATCACCCCGGTCCTGCCCGAGGACGCCGACCCCTACCTCCTGGAAGGCGACGGCATCGTCACCACCCTCATCGCCGACAGTGGCTGGGACGAGGCACTGGACCGCCCGACCCGCGCCGTGCTGGCCTGCTGCCGCGACGGCCACCTCACCCTGCGCGCCACCGACCCCGACAACGAGATCACCACACCCCGACCCGCCGGACCGCTGAACAGCCTCGCCGACGTCGGCCGCGCCCTCATCGAAGGCCCCGAGGCCAGCACGCCACGGCAGCCCGGCCACTACCAGCAGGCTGAACACGCCGCCCGGCACCACGACTACGCCGAGGTGTCCACCGACACCCACGCGATCTGCCGCGCGCTCACCAGCCTCACCCACGCCGTCCTGGCCCTGGCCGACCGCACCCGGCCCGGCACCTGACACCGCGACCTGCACGCCCGGACGGCCCCGCGCCGTCCGGGCTTTTCTTGGCCCCGCCACGTCACACCCGCCCCACCAGACCAAAGATCGCCCGACACCATGACCGGCGTGCTCGCTACCGTGCGACTAGTCGCACCGGCAAAACGCGTGCGCGCAGGCCGAGCGCAGGGCCCACGCCAGAAAGCGAGACCTGATGAGCGACCAGCAGCCCCAGCCGTCCGCCGCGACACCGCCACCGGCCGACCAGCCGCTCACGCCCGACATGGACGTGGACGTGCAGGAGTTGATGCGGCTGGAACGCCAAGACCTCGCCACCTCCGGGATCACGCTGACCGACCAGCGCGCCCGCGAACGCGTCGAACTCACCATCGCCCTGATGCGCCGCTACATGACCTCGGCGCCCTGGAGCCCGCCGCCGCGCCCGGACCGCGGCCTGCTGGGCCCGCACTGCTCCCACCACGACGACTGCGCGATGGACGTGTGCCAGGACGGCTACGCCTGGAACCCCTGCCACACCCCCGGCTGCCCGATCTGCGGCGGCCCGCCCGTCCAGAGACCCCCGAGCACTGGGCCGGGTCGGCGGTCGCCCAGGCGCTGATGAGCGAGGCCGACCGGGCCCGCGCCCTGGCCTACCTGGACGCCTACCCGCTGATGCGCCGTCCAGGCGACCCGCCGGTCATCCCCGACGAGCGCCAGGACGCCGCCGACGACCTCGACGGGTACGCCGACGACGACCGGCCCTGGTGACCCGCCTCCGCCCCCTGCGCCGAGCGGCCCGGCGGAACGGGTTCGGCCGCATGCGTCCGGGGGTCTCCGCGTCGAGTTGCACCGCTTCTTGATCTTGTGCAACATTGGGCGCAGCGGGCGAAGTGTGTCCACAACACTCCCGCTCCGAAGGCCCCGCCCGATCCCGTGTCGGCAGCGGGGCTTCGTTGTTTCCGGGCCCCAGCCGTGAACCGCGACGGCCCAGCGGGACGCGTTCGCTGCGGTCGGTCAGGGTGAGGCGGTCGCCGTGTCCGGGGTCTGCTGCAGCTCCTGGCGGGCGGTTTCGAGGCGCTGCCGGGCGGCGCGGACCCGTGCGGCGAACGCGATCAGCCCGTCGTCGGCCTGCCCAGGACCCGGCGCCGCCTCGGACAGCGCCGGGTCCGGGGCGGTGTGGCGTCCCCAGGTTTCGGGGTGCCGCCGTTCCAGATAGAAGATCACCGCGCGAAGGTTCGGCTGGGCGATGTCGGTTTCGGTCTCCTCCACGATCTGGCCGGTGGCCGGGTCGCGGTAGCGGCGGGTCCTGCTGCGCAGCGGGTAGCCGCCGGCGATGAGGCGGTGCAGGACGTCGGCGGCGAAGATCTCGCCCTTCGCACGCGCGCGCGTAAGGTCCTGCCAAAACTGCCGATACGCGGCCTCGCCCGGATCCCCGTCCCGTCCGTCGGCGGCCTGCTCTTCGGCGCGGCGGCCTCGCTCGGCCCAGCGGTAGAAGGTGCGGGGACTGATCCCCACATAGTGCGCGGCGGTGTCCACCGGCACACCGTGTTCGACCGCCTGCAGCAGCCGTTCACGCACCTGATCGTCCAGCAGCTTCAACGGGCGCCCGGGGCGCCTCACCAGTTCCCCCATGGCCGCCAGACGGTACGGCCCTGCCCCGGCTTCCGTCGCTTCCGCACCTGCCCGAGGCGCGGCTTTCAGGACCCGGCACGCATGTGACCTAGATCACCATCTAGGGGGCAGGTGCTCTTCTGACGGTAGCTATCCCGGCTCGACAGCATCCCGATCATCCGAACGCAACCGCGCGTTCCGGGCCCGGACCGCACGGTTCGGGCGGAGCGATCAGGAAGGGGCACCCGATGCCTTCCGCCGGGAAAGAGCTGCTGACCGTGGCCGAAGTCTGCCAGAGGCTGAAGATCTCCCGCACCACCTTCTACCAGTGGCGCCGCAACGGACGCGGCCCGCTCTGCGTGATCTTGCCCAGCGGCCGGCTGCGCATCCCGCGCCCCGCCCTGGACCGCTGGCTTGACGGCCGCCTCACGCCTTGACCACCCGGGGCGGGGGCACGGCCTCCGCCCCACCGCCCCTCATCCATGGGCCCGGTCGGGCCCCGACTACCCCGCACATGCAAGAAGGCCCCGGTCCAGGGGGCCTTCCGCAGCACACGTAACACGAAGGGTCGCAGATGAGCACACGTGATCACAACGGCGATGAACCACCCCACGACCGCGCCGACACCAGCGACCCCCACACCACCGGCCACCAGGACCCGTCCGCCGCATCGAAAGGACGCGGCCCGACCAAGCACGACCGCGCCCTGGCGCTGCTGACCGGGCACCTGCAGCTGCGGTTCAGTCAGTACGGCTGGCCGTATGCCCGCGGCCAGGACCGGCTGTTCCGCTTCACCCGGGCCGGGCGCAGCGAGCTGTACGCCGAGGCACGGCACCTGTGGCGCAAAACCCATCAGGATCCGCCGCCGGACGAGCGCACGCTCCGCCAGGTCGTCGCCGACCTGGAGCACACCGCGCGCGACGCCGACCCCGACGATGCGGACGCGACCGAGTGGCTGCACCAGCACGGCGTGGCGCCGCCCTCAGACCAGTCCGACGGCGCAGCGCACGGCCTGGAAGCGCTGCGGGAGTTGTCCGGCTGCCCGGTCGATGCGGACTACCAGATGCCCGAGGACTACACGATCGCGCCCAAAGCGATCTGGCGGTGGCGGATCGACGGTCCACCCGAGCGGGTCGGCTGGGGGCCGGTGCTGATCACCCGCATCTACGCCGACCCCGACGGCGAGGAACTGGTGGAGCTGGCCTGGTGGCACCGCGAGCACTGGCGCACCGCCACCGTCGCCCGCGCCGTCGCCAAGAGCGGCCGGATGCTCGTCCGCGAACTCGGCGGCCGCGGTCTTCCCTTCACCGAGGCCGACGCCAAGTCGGCCGAACGCTGGCTGGCGGCCGTGGAGGCCGCCAACACCACTTCTATCCCGGAGGTCACCATCGCACGCGCACTCGGCTGGCAGGCAGACGGCGAGTTCGTCGCCGCCAACGGCCAGCCCTACCAGGTCCACGGCATCGAACCCCAGCTGCAGAAGGCCCTGGAAGGCCACCGCGAGCACGGTTCGCTGACCGGCTGGCGAAACGCCATCCAACTGGCCCAGCAATACCCCATGGTGGCCATGGCGGTGTACGCCGGGCTCGCCGCGCCGCTCCTGGAGATCCTGGGAGTCAGCTCCTTCACCCTCAACTTCGGTGGCACCTCCACCTCCGGGAAGACCACCGCCGCCCAAGGCGGCCTGTCGGCCTGGGCCAACCCCGACGAGGCCGCAGGGGTGATCACCCCCTGGTCCGCGACCAAAACCGGGCAACAGGCGCGGCTGGCGCTGGCCGGCAACGGCATCCCGGTGCTGTTCGACGACACCCAGACCGCAGGCAAACCCGAGAACGTCAGCGACCTGCTGTACCAGGTCACCCAGAACCAGGGCAAAGTCCGCATGGGCGACTGGCGCACCTACCGGTGGCGGACGATCCTTCTGTCCACCGGCGAACGCTCCGCGCTCTCGTTCGCCACCCACCAGGGAGTCTCCGCCCGCGTCCTGGACCTGGCCGGGGCACCGTTCGGACGCAGTGAGCAGTCCGGCCCCGACGCCGTGGCATTCCGGGAAGGCGTCACCGCCAACTACGGTCTGGCCGGCCCCGCGTTCGTCACCTGGCTCCGCGACCACCTCGACGCCCACGGCCCCGACAAGCTGATCGCCCGGCACGCCGAACTCACCGAGCTGCACCGCAAGGACGCCAGCAGCATCGCCCGCCGACGCGCTCCGCTGGTGGCCGTCATCCACCTGGCCGCCCACCTCGCCCACGAGGCCGAGATCGTGCCGTTCGAGCCGTTCCCCGACGCCACCTGGCGGACCCTGTTCGTCGCCGACGACCCCCGCGACAACCGCGCCCAGCTCGCCCTGGAAGTCATCAAGGAGTACATCGCCAGCCACACCGACCGGCTCTACGAATCCGGCCGCTCCACCGCCCCGCCGGGGGGATGGATCGGGGTCCGCACCGAGCACAACGGCGACAAGAACGCCATCGCGCTCATGCCCCAGAAAGTCCGCGAAGCGCTGGACCGGGCCGGGTACGAACTCGACGCCGTCCTGCAGGGCTGGCGCGAAGACAAGGCCCTGCACGAGCACCCGCCCGGCTCCAAGCAGCGCCCGATCTACCAGATCGCCCGCCGCATCGGGGGGACCAAACCCCGCTGCTTCGTCTTCCGCGGCGAACTGTTCAGCGATGACGACTAGACATCCCCCCATCCGGCCCGTGAAGCCCGCATCCGGCGCGTACCCCGCGTACCCACACCCCCTAGAACCCACATTCATCCAGGTCACACCTGCAATGAGGTGGGTACGCGGGCCGGGTACGCGCCGGGTACGCACCGCGTACCCCACCGGCCCCGGGTACGTGCTCCCCACAGCCCTGGGTACGCGCCGCGCGTACCCACCGTCTCCCCAGGTCAGAGCTGGTTTTGGGGTGGGTACGCGCTCCCTGAAAACACGCCCCAGAAAAACCACGGAAAAAGTGGGGGATGTCTCGGCCCCTCACTGCCCCCCCTGCCGCTGACCAACCGCCCCGCCCGCGCGAAAGGAAACTCGATGGGCGTCACCAGCCCGACCGCCGTCCGGCACGTCCAGCTCGCCCTGGACCTGGCCGCGCTCGGCTGGCACGTGTTCCCACTCTCCCCGTCCAACAAGCGGCCCCTAGCCAACTGCCTGGACTGCCAGAACAACCCCCACTGCGCCGCAGACGACTACACCGGCTGCATCTGCCTGCCCGACGGGCAGTGGTGCCACGGCGTCCGCGCCGCCACCACCGACCCCACCCGCATCACCACCTGGTGGCGCCGCGTCCCCGACGCCGTCCCCGCCGTCGCCGCCGGCCCCTCCGGCCTGGTCCTGATCGACCTGGACACCCACGCCACCCGGCCGCCCCGCGACCCCGCCGCCGAGCTGCTGCCCGGCATCGACCTGGCCGAGGAGCAGGTGCCCGGCGGATACGGCAGCGTCCGCAACGGCATCGACGCCATGCACCTGCTGGCCCGCCTGCGCGGCGGACACCACCCCTGGCCCGCCGGACCCGACCACCAACCCGTCTCCGTCCGCACCCCCTCCGGCGGCCGCCACCTCTGGTACCGCGCCCCCGACGACCACCTCCACCAGGCCCTGTCCGCCCTCGGCTGGCAGATCGACATCAAAGCCGGATGGTCCTACGGCATCGCCCCCGGCGCCGTCACCCGCGCCGGCACCTACGCCGTCCACGCCGGAACCCCACACGCCCCGGGCCGCATGCCCGACTGGCTTGAGCGGGAAGTCCGCCGGGTCGCCGGGCCCAAGCCCGCACCGCCACCCGCCCCGGTCGTCCCGGCGGCGCCCGGTCAGAGCAACGCCGCGGGTTACGTCCGCGCCGTCCTGGACAACGGCACCGCCGAACTCGCGTCCCTGACCGACGGCCGCAAAGCCGCCCTCGGCGCCCTGGCCTACAAGATCGGCGGCCTGCTGCCTTGGGCCGACCTCACTCCCGCCGACGTCGAAGACCACCTCGTCCGCGCCGGGCTGGCCTCCGGGCTCATCTACCGCGACGCCCGCCGGATCGTCCAACGCTCCCTGACCAACGGCCTCGCCCAGCCGCTCCCCGCACCCCGCGACAGCCACGCCACCTGAAATCCCCAAGCAATCCACAGACCGTGGACGGCCCCGGCGAGAACGCCTGCCAGCAGACCCCGCCGGGGCCGCCACCTCCCCACGAGGAAGGCACCATCATGATGACCGCCCGAACCGTCGACACGGCCCCCAACCTCACGAAACAGCTCTACAAGGTGGCTGAGGCCATGGAGATCCTTTCCATGGGACGGACCTTCATCTATGAGCAGATGTCCGCGGGACGCCTCCGCTTCGTCAGGCAGGGCACCGACCGGCGCATCCCCGCGTCGGCCATCGCCGAGTACGTCGCGCTCCTGGAGCGCGAGGCCGCGCAGGAGATCACGCGATGACCAAGCGCACCGGCCTTGCCGCACCTGATCCGGATGAGCCCAACGAGGGCGAGGGGCAAGAGCAGCAGGACAAGAAGCGCCGTCGTCCGCGCGGACAGAGCGGCAAGCGCAAGCCGAACGGCCGTTCTTCGATCTTCTTCAGCGAGGCGGACGGCAAATGGCACGGCTGGGTGACGATGGGCGTCAAGAGCGACGGATCACCGGACCGCCGTCACCGGATCGGGAAAGACGAGACCGAGGTCACTGAGAAGGTTCGCAAGCTGGAACAACAGCGCGATTCGGGAAAGACCCGCAAAGCCGGGAAGTCCCCGACCGTTGAGGAGTGGATGACCACCTACCTGGAGACCATCTGCCCTCTGCTGGTGGCCTCGGGCAAGCTCGCACCGCGCACGCTGGACGACTACCGCAGCAAGGTGCGGCTGTGGGTCGTCCCGCTGCTGGGCGTGCACCGGCTCGACCGGCTTCTGCCCGAGCACCTGGAGGCCGCCTACGCGCAGATGTTTGAGGCGGACCTGTCCTCCAGCACGGTCCTGAAGATCCACCGGATTCTGTCCCGGGCGTTGAAGATCGCGGTTCGGCGGGAGCTGGTCGGGCGCAACGTCGCGACGCTGATCGACTCGCCGGAACCGGCGGATTTCGAGCCCCGCCCGTTCGCCCTGGACGACGCGCGCCGGATCCTGAAGGCCGCCGAAGGTCGGCGGAACAGCGCGCGGTGGTCGGTCGCGCTGGCCCTGGGCCTCCGGCAGGGGGAGGTGATCGGGTTGCGGTGGGAGTACGTGAACCTGGAGACAGGCGAGATCCGGCCCTGGTTCCAGCTGCACAAGGCCGCATGGCGGCACGGTTGCTCCGACCCGCACGCGTGCGGCCGGCCGTGGCACCGGCCGCGCTGCAGGAAGAACTGCCGCGAGCATCGGCACGAACCCGACTGCCCGACGAACTGCGCCAAGAGGGAGCACCGCTGTCCCAAGCGACCGTGCCCGAAGGACTGCACGGGCCACGCGCACCGGTGCCCGCTCCGCAAGGGGGGCGAGGCGACGTTCCGGCGCCGCAAGGGCAAGGGGAAGCCAGTCTTGACTTGCCCGGCCGAGCTGCTGCCGCAGCTGCGCGAGCACCGCGACCGGCAGAAGGCCGAGCGCGAACGAGCGGGGGACGACTGGGAGGACTGGGGCCTGGTCTTCTGCCAGCCGAACGGGCGCCCGCTGGACCGCACCGAGGACTGGAAGGCGTGGAAGGCGCTGTTGCGCCGCGCGGGGGTCCATGACGGACGGCTGCACGACGCACGGCACACCGCAGGGTCGCTGCTGGCCGCGCAGAACGTCCACATCCGCGTGATTCAGGTGATCCTCGGGCATGCTCGCGTGACCACTACGGAGCGTTACACTCTGCCGCCGCAGGAACTCGTCCAGGACGCCGGGAAGCGGATGGGTGGGGCACTCTGGGGCGACCCCGAATAGGAGCAACTGCAACCAGAACTGCAACTAGTCGCTAGAACAAGATCAGCGGGGTTGCGTAGTGTGACGCAACCCCGCTGGTCGGTGGCGGAGGATCGGGGATTTGAACCCCGGATGGGCGGTAAACCCAAACCGCATTAGCAGTGCGGCGCCATAGACCGGACTAGGCGAATCCTCCAGGTGAGCCCCTTGCGAGGCTCAGGACAGGCTACCGGTCGGCGGGCCAACCGGCAAAGCCGTTACGAGGATAGCCTCTTCCGGGCGTCAGCCCGTGTAGCCGCAGGCCTTGCCGAGGTCCGCCGCGTCCTGGATGAAGTTGCGGCTGCCGCTCATGTCCGGGGTGCTGGAGCTGCCGGAGCCGATGTTCCCCAGCATCGTGGCCAGCGACTCCAGGTCGCTCGCGACCTTGTCCGAGGACGACTGGACGTCGCCGCCGGCCTTGGCGCCCTCGCTGCGGATCTTGGTGGCGGTGTCCCGGTACAGCTGGGCGTTGGCGGCCGCGCTGGACCGGACGTTGTTGATGTCCGGGGTGCTGATCTTCGACTTGATCGAGGACAGCTCCGTCTGGATGTTGTCGCACGCGGCCTTCTTGTCCCCGCCGGCGACCTTGTCGAGCGGCCCGCAGGCGGTCGACGCGAGCAGGGCGCCGCCCAGGGCGAAGGTCCCGATCAGGCGGGTGGCGGACATGCGCATCTGAATGACTCTCCTTGTTCGGGGGGAGCGGAGTGACGGACGAGACTAGACCGCCCGTGCACCATCCGTCTCGGATACCCCTTTGGCGCACATCAGTCCCGATCGGTTCCCCACGTATCGCGGCACGAGCACGTCCCCGGGTGCCCTACACTGGTGAGCGTCGCAAGGATGGAAATCAACCGCCGAGGCGCGAGGGCGCAGAGCTGGTAGACTTCCCACCGCGACAACGCCGCAGGTCAGAGACCCGCAGCGAGCACCCGTAGCTCAACGGATAGAGCATCTGACTACGGATCAGAAGGTTAGGGGTTCGAATCCCTTCGGGTGCGCAGAGCATAGAAGGCCCTTCCGGTTGCTGGGAGGGCCTTCTTGCTTTTGGGGCCTTCAGGGGGTTCGGGTGGTGCGGAGTTCTCGGAGGGTGGCTCGGACTACTGCGGATTTCGCGAGTTCGGGGGTGGTGATGTAGCCGACACGGCGCTTGGGGCGGGTGGGGCCGAGGTCGGTGATCTGGACGGTGGCGGGCGCGTCCTGGAGGGAGAGGGCGGGCATGATCGCCATGCCGTGGCCGGCGGTGACCAGGGAGAGGACGGCGCCGTCGTCCTCGGCTTCGACGGTGGCGCGGGGGATCCAGTCCTGGGTGGACCACCAGGCGCGGGTGTAGGAGCCGCAGTTCTCGGCCCAGTCGACCAGGGGGAGGGTGCGTGGGGCCGGGTGGCCGGCGGGGTGGACGAGGGCGTAGGGCTCCTCGAAGAGGGTGTTCGCGATCAGGGGCGAGGGGGTCGTGCCGTCCAGGGTGGCGATGGCTATGTCGGCGCGTCCGTCGGCCACTTCGCCGGCGGTGCCGCGGCCGATCTCGCGGACGATCCGGACGTGCGGTTCGATGCCCGGGTGCCGGTTGCGCAGGCGTTGGAGGACGGGCGGGAGCAGGTGGAGGGCCGCGCTGCGGAAGGCGGCGATGCGGAGGGGGCCTTCCGGGGCGTCCGAGCGGGCGGCGGTGCGGGCCTCGGAGGTCAGGACGTCCAGCAGGCGGAGGATGCGGCGGGCGTGCGCGATCGCGGCGTCTCCGGCAGGGGTGGGGCGGGCGCCGCCGCGGCCGCGCTCGAAGAGGACGGCGCCGATCTTGCGTTCGCTTCCGCGGACGGAATGGGAGACGGCGGACTGGGTGAGGCCCAGGGAGGCGGCCGCGGCCGAAAAGCCACCGGTGTCCGCGACCGCGACGAGGATGCGTAGCTCGTGCGGGGCGAGATCGGCGTCGGACGCGCGGGCCACGGCGTTCACCTCGGTGTATGAGTGCTGCTCATGGAACGGGGTTTCGTATGAGGGCAACGGGCTGCACCGCAGGGGCATTCCCGTTCTACGGTCCGGGGCATGACCGAAACCGCCCTCACCGTGCACCAGGTCGCGCGGCCTCATGGCTTTCCCACTGCTGAGCACTTCGCGTTCGTCGAGTCCCCGCGTCCTGAACCGGAGGTGGGGAGCGCGCTGGTCGAGAACCTCTACTGGTCCGTCGATCCGTATCACCGCGAGTTGATGGACGGCGGGTTCGTGCTGGGTGAGGCGTTGGAGGGGCGGACGATCGGACGGGTCGTCGCGTCGCGCACGCCGGAGCTGGCCGAGGGCGAGATCGTGTTCCACCGGCAGGGCTGGCGGACGCATGCGGTCGTCACGCCGGAGGACGTGCGGAGGCTGCCGCGCTTCGACGGGGTGCCGCTGACGGCGTTCCTGAGCGTCCTCGGAGGGACGGGGCTGACGGCTTACGTGGGTCTGACCAGGATCGCCCGGCTTCAGGAGGGCGAGGATCTGTTCGTGTCGGGCGCGGCGGGCGGGGTGGGGACGGCGACCGCGCGGTTCGCCCGGCTGCTCGGCGCCGGACGGCTCGTGGGCAGCGCAGGATCGGCGGAGAAGGTCGCCCATCTGGTCCGGGATGTCGGGTTCGACGCCGCCTTCGACTACCACGAAGGGCCCGCTTCCGATCTCCTCGGCAAGGCCGCGCCGGACGGTATCGATGTGTTCGTCGACAATGTCGGCGGTGAGCAGCTCGCCGCGGCCGTGGGGGCGTTGCGGGAGTTCGGGCGGATCGTCCGGGTCGGGACGATCAGCCAGTACAACACCCCCGGCGCGACGCAACCGCGTTTCAACCATGCGGACATCGTGGAGAAGAGCATCCGCATGGAGGGCTTCCTCGTCCGCAACTACCGGGACGTGCAGGACGAGCTGCAGGAGTTCGCCGTGCCGCACCTCCAGAGCGGCGCCCTCGTCCTGGACGAGACGGTCGTGGACGGTTTCGAGAACATCGTGGACGCGTTCCTCGGCATGCTGCGCGGCCGCAACACCGGCAAGATCATCGTCCGGGCGGCTCGGCCGTGAAGGCGTCCGTCCCCACCTGACCGCTCAGGACGGCCCGGGCCAGGGCGTTCAGCGGGACGTTGCGGGCGACGGCCTGGGACCGGAGCCTGATGAACGCCTGGGCCGGAGGGATGGCGAGCCGCGCCGAGAGGTAGCCGGTGGCCTGGTGGACCTCGGCGTGGAACAGGACGAGGCCGGGAGGCGGTGGCCCGGCCTGGCCGTCGGGCGCGGCGTCCGCCCCGTTCAGCAGCAGGGCCAGGAAGTCGTCAGGGTCCGGGACAGGTCGCGCAGGTCGCGCCGCTGGTCCTCGGTGAACGGACCGGTGGTGACGCGGTAGCCCGTCACGACACCGATGGTGGCGACGCCGATCTGGAGGGGGACGGAGATGACCGCGCGGACGGGCGTGCGCGCGGCGGCCGGGAGGAAGTCGGGCCAGAGCGCGGGGTCGGTCGCCGCCAGGTCCGGCTCGGCCAGCTGCCGGCCCTGCCGGGCGGTCTCCAGCTGGGGCCGTCGCCGACGGCGTGCTGGAGTTCCTCAAGCTCGCGCCCCAGCCCGGCGGACGGCTCGGTCCACACGAGCTCCAGCATGCCGTCGGTGAGCATGTTCAGTGTGAGCGCGTCGAGGTTGAGCCGCGCGGCCGTCCCCGGGGGAACGGCCTGCGGTCCCATCTCGGCGACGAGCGCCTCGCGTTCGGTGGCGGCCATGTGGGCTCCTCCATTCTGCGAGCCGACATGACGGATATCGCCGAGGCCGAGCCAGTGCCGGACGTTGCCGAGGCCGAGCCAGTACCGGAACCGTCGGTGAAATGCCGGAGAGGCGCGGCGCGCGGAGCTGCACGCCCTCCAGGAAAACCCGCTGTCGGCGCTACGTGACATGCCCGATGCGCAACTGTCGGCGCCGGGTATGCGGAAAGCGCAGCGTCCTCCCGCGGCGGCTTGGGGCGCGTCCGCCCGCAGCGTCCGCCCGCAGCGTCCTCCCGTGGCGGGTCAGGAATCGTGGTGTTGGAGGGTTTCGTGCGGGAGGCGGCCGTAGGCGGCCCGGTAGTCCGCGGCGAACCGGCCGGGTTGCAGGAATCCCCAGCGTGCGGCGATGGCGGTGACCGTGGCGCCGCTGCCGGGGGCGGCGCTCAGCAGGTCGGCGTGGGCGTGGGAGAGGCGGACGCGGCGCAGGTAGCGCATCGGGGTGGTGTCCAGGTGGCGGCGGAAGGCGCACTGGAGGGTGCGGATGCTGACGTGGACGGCCGCGGCGATGTCGGCGACGCTGATATCGAGCTGGGCGTGGGCGTCGATGTAGGCGACGGCCCGGCGGAGGGTGGCCGGGTGCGCGTCCCTGCGGTCGGCGGCGGTGGGGTCGGCGCTCGCGCTGTTGGGGAAGGTGTTCAGGACGCTCGCGGCCAGCAGTTGGGAGGCGGCCGAAACCAGGAGCGGTTCCGGGTCCGGGACGGGGCAGACGGTGTCGTGCAGGAAGGCGATCGTCTGCCGGAAGCGCCGTCCGGCTTCCGGTGAGATCGGCCCGTCGCCGGTCAGCACCACCGGGCCGGGCTCCCGCCCTCGTCCGGGGATCTCGGCGGCTACGCGGGTGAGCAGCTGCGGCTCGAACATGATGATGTTGTAGCGGGACTGGCGGATCACGCCCTGGTAAGGCCGGTCTTCCGGGGTGTAGAGGAAGACGTCGCCGGGCCCGAAGACCCCCTCCTCGCCGTCCGGGAAGAACCGCCGGACGATGCCGCCCTCGTGCACGCTGCACAGGCAGACCTTGTCCAGGCCCTGGGCGTCGTGGCTCATGTCGTACTCGAAGTCCAGGTCGTCCAGGCTGACCGAACATGCTGCGCGAGATCCGGGCCCGGGTGCGTTCGGAGCCCCCGCCGATCTGCATGCGGGTGTAGGCCTGGCTGAGGAACTCCTCGGTCAGTTCCAGGTCGTCGCTCTCGAACGCCAGCGTCTCCATCAGGGCTCCTCTGATCGACCGCAAGGCCACGACGGCTTGCCACTGCGACGCCGTCTACCCGTCCACCCGTCCGCGCGCACCCTCGCTTCTTGAATACCCACCGGCGGCGGGGCAGAAGTCGGTCTTCCTGGCCCGCTCCGGCCGCGCCGAGGCGTCCGGGACGCCTCCCGCCGGAGCGCTGTTTTGTCGCTGTTCGCGGCTTTCACCAGGCAATTGGATTGTTCGCCGGGCGTGTTGCCGAGATCGTGGAATCATCCGGGATGTGGTGGATGCGGATCTGAAGGAAGAGCTGCGGGATACCGTCCGGACGCATGCCGCGCGCGGCATGTCCGACTTCGACGGCGTGGTGGAGGCCGCGGTCGAGTACCTCGACACGTTCGAGGGGGACGAGCGCGATCTCGAAGAGGCCGCCCGCGAAGTGGCCGTGGAGGAGTTCGCGGCGCACGCCGAAGCGCAGGCGGCCTGGGGGGACGGGCCGCTGGAGCCCGACCGGTTGCGCGCGGCCTTCCGATCGCTGGACGAGGCGGGCATCATCGCCCGCGCCGACTTCACCTGCTGCCAGAACTGCGGCGTCCACGAGATCGGCGCCGAGGTTCCGGAGGGCGCGACGGCGCGCGGCTACGCCTTCTGCCACAGGCAGGACGTTGAGGGCGCGCTGCACGGCGGCGGCGTCTACCTGTCCTACGGCGTGTTCGACGGCAAGGGCAACCCTGCCGACATCGCGGCCGAGGTGGTGGACGTCCTCGGACGGCACGGCTTCGCACCGGAATGGAACGGCGACGCCGGCAAGCGCGTCTTCGTTCCGATGACCTGGCGCGTCCGGCGGCACGGACGGCTGGCCGCATATCCGGGCCGTCAGGAACCCGAGGCCCCGGTACTGAAGGTGTCGATCCAGGACCTCGCCCGCAGGACGTGGCAGGAGGACTGGCCGATGACGTTCGCTGAGGTGCGGGCGGCGCTGCTCGACCTTCCGCCGGCGGACGGCAGCTTCTTCGTCTGCGTCAGCGCGTCCGACCAGGCGGTGCAGGGGATGTGGCAGGACGGCGGACGGCTGTGGGCGGAGCATCCCGACCCGGCGGAACGGGTGTCCTTGGGGCGGTTCGTCACCGTCGAGGAGGCGATCGGGATGCTGCGCGCCCTGGCCGAGGAGGACCGCGTCACGCTCACCGAGCTCGGACCCGTGGAGCGGGAGGCGTGGCCCGAGTCCTGAACGTCCGGATATGAACGCTACGCCGCACCGTTGGAGGGACCTCCGTGGGAATCCTGGAACTGCTCGTGCTGGTCGTCGTGCTCGGAGCCGCCCTCGCCTTCCTGGGCGTGATCGTCTTCGTGATCGTGATGATGGCCAAGCGCAAGTGACGGCATGCGGGCGGCGGCCTGCGGCCAGGGGACGAGCTGCGGGTCGTCCTGTTCGTACCAGGACGTACCGTTGAGCCAGTCGTCCAGCCAGGCGGCGAGGGAGCCGGTGTCCTCGAACCAGGCGCGGGACCAGTCGTCGCCGGTCACGGCGTTCGGCTCGAAGAGCAGGACCGGCGCGTCCGGATCGGCGCAGTCGACGGCCGCGCACATCGCGCACCCCCAGTCGAGGATGGGCAGGACGCCGGTCGGCCAGTCGCCGGACGCGTGTTCGGCCCGGTAGGTGCCAACCGCCGTGGTCTCCTCGGGGCCGATGAGCGGCAGCAGGTGGTAGTCGGGGCCGAAGCCGCCGTTGCCGACCTTCCGGTAAAGGCGCGCCAGCAGCGGGGGAATGCGGAAGCCCAGAAGGGTTTCGGCTTCACTGATCTGTGCTGCGGTGGCGCACGGAAGGTCGGCGGCGGCTCGTTCGATTACCCGGCGGACGAGATCGTCGTGGTCGGTCACGCGGCGGAGGGCGTCGTGGTCGGTCACGGACGCATGGTCGCAGTCGCGTCCGACGAATTCGGGCCGGATGCGGAACTACCAGGCGGCGTCGGTGTAGTCGGTGGCCGGGGACGTCCAGGTGAAGGCGCCGTTGTCGACGCGTCCCAGCCGTCCGTCGATGATCTGCAGGAAGCGGTTTCCGGACGGGTCGGATTTGACGAAGAACGAGTCCCCTGGCAGCCGGGCCGTCCACCCGGTGGGCTGACCGGTCTGTGCGGAGAGCCGGACGAGCTGGTACTCGGCATCGTCGTGCGGGCCGTGCTTCGCGCCCTGGACCTGCGCGGTCAGGGTGCGTCCGCCCGGGTCGAAGGCGAAGATGTTGATCAGGCCGCCGTCCGGTGTCGCGGTGCTGCGGAGGACGCGCGGGACGAGCCGTCCGGCGCGCGTGTCGAGCAGGTGGAGCGCCTGCCGATCACCGCCCGGCGACCAGATGAACCCGAGCGTGCGGTTGTCGGGAGACCAGGTTGCGCTGGAGATCGCGTTGCCGCTGGGCGTGCGCCAGGTCCGCCGGGCTCCGGTGCGGACGTCGATGACGGTCGCCTCGGCCTGGCCGTCGAGGTTGCCGACGACGGCGAGCTGCGAGCCGTCCGGGCTGGCCGCGAAGCTCTCCGGCTTGCCGAGCCCTGAATCGAGCCGGACGGTTGCGGGCAGTTTCGCCGGACGTGCTGGTGTTCCGTCCGGTCCGAGTTCGACGCGGTAGAAGGTGTAGACGCCGCCGCTCGCGGATGCGGCTAGGAAGAAGACGCGGCGATCGTTCGTCGCTGCCACCGCTTCGTAGTGGTTTCCGGCGATGCGCACGATCTGGTGCCCTGCGCCGTCCTCAAGAAGCGCGTGCCCGCCGCGGATCGCGAGGATGCGTTGCGGTCCGCCGGAGAGGACGCGCGAGCCGGTGTCCGGAGCCCGGGACGTCCCGCCGGCCAGCAACGACGTGCCGACCAGGATGAGGCTGAGCGTTCCGGCTACGGCGATCGGGATCGCCCATTTCCACGTCCGCGCTCGCGGGGCGGTGAGTGGCGCCAGCGTGCCGGGCTCGATGGTTTCGGCCGCGCCGCGGAACGCGTCCCGAAGCCGCTCCTCGGTCCTGGTCAGGGTCGCGCTCGATTCGTTCCTCATGTCGCCTTCCGTCCTGCTCATGCCTGCTCCCCGAGGTGCTTGGCGAGCGCGGCGAGAGCCCGGGCCGTGGTGGATCTGACGGTTCCGCGGCCGATGCCCATGACGTCGGCGATCTCCGCTTCGCCCAGGTCCAGGTAGTAGCGGAGCACCAGCGCCTCGCGCTGGCGGCGCGGCAGCCGCTGGAGCGCGAGGAAGACCTCCCGGCGGTCCTCGCCGAGGATCACGGACGACTCGGCCGACCACACCGGCGGCTCGTGCACGCGCGCGGCCGAGAACGCGATCCGGCGCCGGCGCAGCACCGACCGGCAGCGGTTCACCACGGACGCCCGGATATAGGGCAGCATCCGGTCGGGATCGGTCAGCCGGTCGATCCGGCGGTGGGCCTCGGCGAAGGCGTCCTGCACCGCGTCCTCGGCCGTCGCCCGGTCCCCGACGATCATCAGGGCGGTCCGGGTGAGGCCGAGCTGGTGCTCGCGGAACAGGCTCACCAGTGCGGCCGAGGCGTCACCGGCCTGCTCGTGCCCCTGCACGCTCGTTCGGGGAGGACGCATCGCTCCCACAATGTCGCTTTCCACGCCACTTACACGCGCGACCTCCCGGATCCGCTGCTTCCCGGCCGGGGGCGGCTTTGACCGGTGCTTGGGTTCGCCCATTTTCATGATCGGGAACTACCGACCGCAGAGTGGTCTTTGTGTCGCTGTCGGTAGTGGTTCCTGGCGGGTGAGTCGTATCCCGCTCGGTGGTATCGCGGGGGGACACCGTGTTGAAGGCACCCGATCATGACCTCTGGTTCCGGCTCGCGCGCCTGGTCCGATGGACTGCCGGATCGAGCGCGCTCGTCCTCTTAGCCTCCGCGACCTGCGGAGCGACCGCAGCGAACGCGGCGACCGCAGCAAACGCAGCGACCGCGGCGAACGCGGTGTCGGGATTGAACGCGGCGTCGGCGCACTGTGATGGGGTCGCCTATGTGATCGCGGACGTGCGCGTCGGCGGTGGGTTGAACACGCGCAAGGCGCGGCTGCGCATCGATGCCCGGCGGATGCTGGGACGCATGGATGCGCTGACCGGCGCCGTCCGGCCGATCGCCGCGGCGCCCGGCATGGACGCCCTCGGCTACAACCCGCGCGACGGCCTCCTCTACGGCGTGACCAGCAGTTTCGATGATGAAAGCGCGCCGGCCCTCCGCGTGGTCGATCCGCGCGACGGGAGCGTCCTTGCCTCCGCGCCACTGCCCGCCGACACCTACACGGCCGGGGCCGTTTCCGCCGACGGCCTCTTCTACCTGCGCGGACGCCGCACCATCCGCGTCGTGAGCCTGCCCGCCGCACGCAACGCGAGCCGGGTCGCCGGGAACGCGAGTCAAGTCGGTGACAGCGCGTCGAGCGTTGTCGAAACGCGTTCCGTCGTCTCTCGCGTGCAGGGTATGCGAGTTGTCAGGTCGTTCGCGGTGAGCAGCGCGCTGAAACTGGACGACATCGCCGTCCGGCCGAACGACGGTCTGATTTACGGCGTGGACAACGCGGCCGGCATGCTCGTCCGCATCAATCCGCGCAGCGGGCACGTCGCGCGTCTCGGCCGGCTCCCTGTGGGACGGGTTTCGGCCGCGTTCTTCGACGACAGCGGAACGTTCCGGATCGCGGGTGACCGCCTGGCCATCGTGGACGTCGCGAAACTCAAGGAGCGTAGCCAGCTGGACGTCCGCCGGTTCGCCGTGGGGTCGGCCCGCCCGCCCGCGCTCGTGGACGGCGCGGGATGCCTCGCGTCCGTCCCCCGGCTGCTGGATGTCGTGCGGTCTCCGCAACTCGCGCGGCCGCTGAAGGCGCTCCCGCTGCTGCGGTGACGGGCGAAAACCAGTGTCGGTATGTCAGCGGCCTTGCCTATCGTCCTGTTCGTGAGCGAGATCCGATACGTGCGGGGCGACGCGACGTCCCCGCAGGCCAAGGGTGTCAAGGTGATCGCGCACGTCTGCAACGACCTCGGCGGCTGGGGCAAGGGTTTCGTGCTCGCCGTATCCAGGCGCTGGGACGAACCCGAACGCGCCTACCGCGAGTGGCACCGCAACCGGGCGAAGAACGACTTCGAACTCGGCGCGGTGCAGTTCGTCCAGGTCGAGCCCTACGTCCACGTCGCGAACATGATCGGGCAGCGCGGGACCAAGCGCGGCAGCAAGGGCGTCCCGATCCGCTACGACGCCCTCGCCACCTGCCTGGACCGGCTCGGCGCGCGGGCCGTCGAGCTCAAGGCGTCCGTGCACATGCCGCGCATCGGTTGCGGGCTCGCCGGCGGACGCTGGTCCGAGGTCGAGCCCCTGATCGAGCGCCACCTCATCGCCCGCGACCTCGCCGTCACCGTCTACGACACCGACTGACCAGGCCAGGGCGGAAACGGCGGACGGCCCCCCGGATCAGCGCGCTGCGGGGAAGGTGACGCGGACGGTGGTTCCGCTGCCCGGGGCGGAGAAGAGTTCGGCGCGTCCGCCGTGCGCCGCGGCGATGGCGGCGACGATCGGCAGGCCCAGGCCCGCGCCGGACGTGCCGCCGCTGTGGAAGCGCTCGAAGGCGCGCGCGGCGTCCTCGGGCGACATTCCGGGCCCCTCGTCCGCGACCTCCAGCACGATCTCGCCCTCGCGCGGCGCCGCGAGCCGGACGGTCGCGCCCGTCCCGGACGGCGTGTGCACCCGCACGTTCGTCAGCAGGTTCGCGAGGACCTGCCGCACGCGCGCCTCGTCCACCGTGGCGACCAGCGCGGCCGGAGACTCCAGCCGCACCGGACGGTCCGGATCGGCGGCCTGCGCGTCGGCGACCGCGTCGCGGGCGAGCACGGCGAGATCCACCGGCGCGGGTTCGAGCGATGCCTCACGGTCGAGCCGGGCGAGTTCCAGCAGGTCACCGACCAGGCTGCTCATCCGGCGGGCCTCCTCCTCGATGCGCCGCATCGCGTCGGGCAGCCGGTCCGGGCCGAGCGCGCCCTGCCGGTACAGCTCGGCGTAGCCCTGGATGGTGGTCAGCGGGGTGCGCAGCTCGTGCGAGGCGTCCGCGGCGAACTCGCGGACCCGAGCCTCGGACCGGGCGCGCGCCGCGAACGCCTGCTCGATCCGGCCGAGCATCACGTTGATCGTCCCGGCGAGCCGTCCGGTCTCGGTGCGCCGGTCCTCGCCCGGCATCCGCGCGGCGAGGTTGCCGCCGAGCGCGATGACCCGCGCGGTCGTCGCCATCTGGTGCAGCGGGCGCAGGCCGCGCCGGATCAGCCAGCGGCCGACCAGCGCGAGCACTACCAGCAGCAGCACGGTCGTCGCCAGCTCGGTCACGACCAGGCTGACCGTCGCGGCCCGGATCTCGCCGAGCGGCGCCGCGACCACCACGATGTCCCCCTGCCGGGGCCCGCGCTGTGTGGTCTCGCTCCGCGGGGGACGATGCCGGGCGACGGCCCGCATTCCGGGCAGCGAGAACGGCTTCCCGTCGGCGGCGCGGCGTTCCAGGCGGTCCGGGTTCATGCGCTGGAGCGCGTCCTCGGCGTCCCCCGGGTCGGGATCGTCGCCGCTGAGCACCTTCATCCGGCCGGACTCGGCGACGCTGATCACCACGAACCGCGCCGGGGCCATGCCCTCGTCCGGAAGGCCCGGCTTGAGCCGCGCCACGGCCCGGTCGCGGGTGGCGGCGAGCTGGCCGTCCACCCGGTGCATCAGGTAGTTCCGCAGGACCAGCGCGCTGACCAGGCCCATCACCGCGAGCCCCGCGAACGTGACCGCGAGCAGCCCGGTCAGCAACCGCGCGTTCAGACTCACCGGCCCCCACCCCCGCTCACCAGACTGTCGGGCTCACCCGGAACCCGCCCCCGCTCACCGGACGCGCGTTCAGACTCACCGGGCCCAACCCCGCTCGCCTGGACCCCGCCTCCGCTCACCGGCCGAATTCTCATCGGCCCGAGTTCAGCATCGCGGCTCGGAGGGTGTCATGCACGGAGGGTGTAGCCGACGCCGCGCCGGGTGTGGATGAGCGGCGGGCCGAGCGGGTCGAGCTTGCGGCGCAGGTAGCTGATGTAGGTCTCGACGACCTGGGGGTTGCCGTCCCAGCCCCAGACCGACTCCAGCAGCTGGGCGCGGGTCAGGACGCGGCCCTCGTTGCGCATCAGGCAGGCGAGCAGCCGGAACTCGGTCGGGGACAGGTCGATGTCGGTGCCCGCGCGGCGGACCGTCCAGCGCGACTCCGACAGTTCGAGGTCGGCGACGCGCAGCACCTCGTCCCGCTCGGGCGCGGCGGCCGGGGCCGTCCGGCGCAGCACCGCGCGGACCCGGGCCACCAGCGCGTCGATGGAGAACGGCTTGGTCACGTAGTCGTCGCCGCCCAGGGTGAGGCCGGTGACGGTGTCGGACGGGGTGTCCCGCGCGGTGAGGAAGATGATCGGCACCTGGTCGCCGCTGGCGCGCAGCCGCCGGGTCACCTCGAACCCGTCCAGATCGGGCATCATGACGTCCAGCAGGACGAGATCGGGGCGCGTCGCCTTCGCGGCCCGCAGCGCCCCCTCGCCGTCGCGCGCCGTCTCGACCGCGAACCCGTGGAAGGTCAGCGCGGTCTCGATCAGGTCGCGGATGTTCGCCTCGTCGTCCACGACGAGCACCCGCTGCTCCTCGTTCATCGGCCTCCGCACGTCACCCGCAGCATCCACATCGACGTTACTGCGGGCCCGTTCCGCGCGCCGCCCCCACCCTGGCGGGGACGGCGGCGCGGCGGGAACCGGCACTCCCGCCGGGTCAGTTCGCCTTCTTCTGCGGCTCGCGGATCGCCACCGCCGTGCGCGTGTCGCCCGCCCGGGTGCCGAACACCGCGACCTGGTCGCCGTTGGCGACGTTGCCGAAGGCCGACTTCGCGCGGTCCTTGCGGACGCGGGTCTTGGCGTCGACCGTCCAGGTCCAGACGGCGCCGTCGGCGCTCTTGACGGTCAGGGTCGTGCCGGTCTTGCCGGTGACCTGGCCGCGCTGCCAGTCGACGAGCTTGAACGTGTTGTCCTTGGCCTTGACCGTGGCCTCGCCGTGCACGCCGCGGACGCCCGCGAACCGGCCGTGCCGCTTGTGGCCGTCCTTGAAGTGGTGGCCCTTGCCGTCCGCGGACGGGTGGGTGGACGGCGACGGGGTCGCGGCGAGCGCGGGGACGGCGGCGTAAAGGCCCACGCCGAGCAGGCCGGCGGCGGCCACCCCCGCGGCCATCGTCTTCTTGTTGGCTCTCATACCGGCAAGGAAACCCGGGACGCCTGGGAGTTCGGCCATGAGGTCGCTGAGAGAAACCTGAGAGTCTCCCCAAGACTGGCCGGTACCGGCTGGGACCTGCTCTGACCTGCCGGGATACCCTCGGAATGGGACGACCCGGAGGAGCGTGGACCGTGCGCGAGTTCATCGCCGGAATGCCGAAATGCGAGCTGCACCTGCACATCGAGGGCACCCTGGAGCCCGAGCTGAAGATGCGGCTGGCCGAACGGAACGACGTTCGGCTGCCCTACCGGACGGTCGAGGAGGCGCGGGACGCCTACAAGTTCGACAGCCTCTCGTCCTTCCTGGTCGGCTACTACGAGAGTATGCAGGTCCTGCTGGCGGAGCAGGACTTCTACGATCTCGCCTACGCGTACCTGACCAAGGCCGCGTCGCAGAACGTCCGGTATGCGGAGATCTTCTTCGACCCGCAGGCGCACACCTCGCGCGGCGTGCCGTTCGACATCGTGATCCGCGGCCTGCGCCGGGCGCTGCTGGACGCCGACCGGCTGCTCGGCGTCCACGCCCAGCTGATCATGTGCTTCCTGCGCGACCACTCGGCCGAGTACGCGATGGCCACGCTCCTGGAGTCGCTGCCCTACCGCGAATGGATCATCGGCGTCGGGCTGGACTCCGACGAGCGCGACAACCCGCCCGCCAAGTTCGCGAAGGTCTTCGCCCGGGCGCGCGAGGAGGGCTACCTGATCACCGCGCACTGCGACATCGACCAGCCGAACACCCACGAGCACATCCGGCAGTGCCTGGACGTCATCGGCGTCGACCGCATCGACCACGGCTCCAACGCCCTGGACGACGAGGCGCTCACCGCCGAGATCGCCCGGCGCGGCCTCGGCCTCACCGTCTGCCCCGTGTCGAACGGGTTCGTGACGTCCGACATGAAGGCCGCCGAGATCCGCCGCATGCTCGACCTCGGCCTCAAGGTCACCATCAACTCCGACGACCCCGCCTACTTCCTCGCCTACGTCGGCGAGAACCTCCAGGCCGTCCAGGAGAAGCTGGACCTGACCCGCGACGAGGTCGTCCAGTTCGAACGGAACGCCTTCGAGATCGCCTGGCTGCCCCGCGCCGTCAAAGACGCCTACCTCGCCGACCTGGACGAATACGCCGCAACCCACTGACCCGCAACCCGCGGAGCCGCCGCGACCCGCTGGGACGCGCCGCCCGCTGAGCCGCGGCTACCTGCTGAGCCGCGGTCGCTCACTCAGCCGCAGCCACCCGTTGAGCGGTGGTCAGGCGTCGGTGGCGAGGACCTCCAGGACCTGGTCGCCGTACTTGGCGAGCTTGTTCTCGCCGACGCCGCTGATCTTGCCGAGCTCGGCCTGGGAGCCGGGGTGGGCGGTGGCGATCTCGCGCAGCGTGGCGTCGTGGAAGATCACGTACGCGGGGACGCCCTGCTCCTTGGCGGTGGCGGCGCGCCAGGCGCGCAGGCGCTCGAAGACGGGCGCGGCCTCGGCGGGCAGCTCGACGGCGGCGGCGCGCTGCTTGGCGGACTTGGCGGCGGCCTTCGCGGGGGCGCGCTCCGGCTCCCGGCGCATCAGGACGCGGTGGTCGCCGCGGAGCACCGACGCGCTCCGCTCGGTCAGCACGAGCGTGCCGTGGTTGCTCTCCACGGCGAGCAGGCCCTGGGCGAGGAGCTGCCGGATCACCCCGCGCCACTCGGTGTCGCGCAGGTCGGAGCCGACGCCGAACACCGACAGCGTGTCGTGGTCGAACTGGATGATCTTGGCGTTCTTCTTGCCGACCAGGATGTCCACGATGTGGCTCGCGCCGAACTTCTGCCGCCGCTCGCGCTCCAGCCGGACGACCGTGGACAGCACCTTCTGCGCCGGGATCGTCCCGTCCCAGGACTCGGGCGGGGACAGGCAGGTGTCGCAGTTGCCGCACGGCTCGGACTGCTGGCCGAAGTAGTTCAGCAGCTGGACGCGGCGGCACTCGACCGCCTCGCACAGCGCCAGCATCGAGTCGAGGTGGAGCGCCTGGCGGCGGCGGTGCTGCTCGTCGCCCTCCGAGCCGTCGATGAGCTTGCGCAGGTTGACGACGTCCTGGAGGCCGTAGGCGAGCCAGGCGGTGGACGGCAGGCCGTCGCGCCCGGCGCGTCCGGTCTCCTGGTAGTAGCCCTCGACCGACTTCGGCAGGTCGAGGTGCGCGACGAACCGGACGTCCGGCTTGTCGATGCCCATGCCGAACGCGATCGTCGCGACGACGACGAGGCCCTCCTCGCGCAGGAAGCGGGACTGGTTCGCGGCGCGGACGGACGCGTCGAGCCCCGCGTGGTACGGGACGGCGTCCACACCGTTCGCGGTGAGGAACTCGGCCGTCTTCTCCACAGACGAGCGGGACAGGCAGTACACGATGCCCGCCTCGCCCGGGTGCTCGGTCTTCAGCAGGTGGAGCAGCTGCTTCTTCGGCTCGGTCTTCGGGACGATCCGGTACTGGATGTTCGGCCGGTCGAACGAGGCGACGAAGTGTCGGGCGTCGCTGAGTTTCAGCCGGGTCGCGATCTCCTGCCGGGTGGCCGGGGTGGCGGTCGCGGTGAGCGCGATGCGCGGCACGTCCGGCCAGCGTTCGTGCAGGTGGGACAGCATGAGGTAGTCGGGCCGGAAGTCGTGCCCCCACTGCGACACGCAGTGCGCCTCGTCGATCGCGAACAGCGACACCGTGCCGCGGTCGAGCAGCTCGACCGTCGCGGCGACGCGCAGCCGCTCGGGCGCGAGGTACAGCAGGTCGAGCTCGCCCTGGAGGAACTGCGCCTCGACGAGGCGGCGCTCCTCGAAGTCCTGGGTGGAGTTGAGGAACCCGGCCCGGACGCCGAGCGCGCGCAGGGCGTCCACCTGGTCCTGCATGAGGGCGATCAGGGGCGAGATCACCACGCCGACGCCCTTCCGGACCAGCGCCGGGATCTGGTAGCACAGCGACTTGCCGCCGCCGGTCGGCATCAGGACCAGGGCGTCGCCGCCGTCCGCGACGTGCTCGATGATCTCTTGCTGGCCGTCGCGGAACGCGTCGTAGCCGAAGACGCGGTTCAGCACCTCGACGGGCGTGCCGTACTCCGGGCGCGGCGGCGGGGCCTCCTCGGCCTGGCCGTACCCGGGACCGGCCGGGCCGTACTCGGGGTCGTCGGGGACGAACCCCTCGCCTGAGTACGCGAGGTCGGCCTCGCTCAGCTGATCGTCGTACGGGGGCGGGAACCCGTCGTCCTCGGGAGAAGCCACCGAGTCATACTATGAGCGCCCGCCGACACCCGCGCCCGTTCCGCACACCCTGTGGATAACCGTCAGAGCGTGGCGACGAGGTCGGGGGTCAGCTCGTCCAGAGTGGTGATCTCGGCGGACGCGAGGGCGAGCGCGTCGGGCGCCGGGGGATAGCGCGGGTGCGGGACGGCCACGATCCGCATTCCGGCGGCGTGGGCGGAGCGGAGGCCGTTGCTGGAGTCCTCGATCGCGACGCAGCTCCCGGCCGGGACTTCGAGCCGTGCGGCCGCGGTGAGGTAGCCGTCCGGGGCGGGTTTGCCCTGGTCTACCTCCTCGGTGGACACGGTGGCCTCGAACCGGCCGGCGATGCCGAGGTGCGCGAGCACGATGTCGATCAAGGCGCGCGGGGACGAGCTGGCCAGGCCGAGCGGGCGGTACCCGGCCAGCCGCCGGACGGCCTCGACCGCGCCCGGCATGAGCGGGATGTCCTCGCCGTAGCGGCGGGACATCCGGTCCACGACCTCGTAGGCGACCTGGTCGGCCGTGATGTCGCCGCCGATCAGGTCGGTGGCCAGGTAGTCGGCCCACTCGGGCGTGCTCATGCCCATCAGCCGCTCCTGCGTGTCCGGCTTCCAGGTGCCGCCCTTGTCGGCGACGTAGGCCCGGCGGACCTCCTCCCACACCGGTTCGGAGTCGACCAGCACGCCGTCCAGGTCGAAAACGACCGCCAGCGGGGGTGTCATCAGGGTCCTCCTCCTCGTCGGGACGGCAACGGCCGGTCGGAAGCGATCACTACCCGGCCGGGGCGCCGGTGAACCCCGCTGACCTGCGCCGATCTCCGAAACAGGCACAAACCGGGAGAGATCTGGCATGGTGGGGCACCCCGCTACAGGAGAGGAGAACGCCCAGAATGCTGTTCTTCGGACTGATCCTCGCCGTCGCAGCCGTCGCGGTCGGCGCCGCGGTCGTCATCGACGACACCGGCCCGGCGCACCTCACCCTGTTCGGCCAGCAGATACCCGGCGTCACCGCGCAGTGGCAGGTCTTCCTGGCCGGTGCGGTGACCGCGGCCGTCTTCGTGCTCGCGATGATCTTCCTGTGGATCGGCTTCGGCCGCATGCTGCAGAACCGGCGCGACCTGCGCGACTCCCTGACCACCCTGGAGATGGAGAAGAAGCAGCTCCAGAACGAGCTGGCCCGCGCCCGCCGCAGCGATGCGCCACGGCGGGGCGGCGAGGGGCCTGGACGTTCCGGCGAACTCCCCTCGGACGTTCCGGAACCCGCGACCGGACGTCGCGGACGGCGTCGCGCTACGGCTCCCGTCCCAGACGGCGCCCCCGCGCCGGTTCCAGTAGGCGGCCCTGCGCCCACGCGCGGCAGCGGCCCCGCGCCCGCGCCTGTACGCGGCGGAGGCCCCGCGCGAGGCGACATGCCCGGACGAGCCGACGCGCCCGGACGGGGCGAAGTTCCTGGCCGGGGCGGAAATCCGGGTCGCGGTGGAAATTCTGGGCGGCGTGGAAATCCTGCGCCGGCGCATAGCGGAGGCCCCGCGCCCGCACGAGGTGGGGCCGCTGCACCGCCTCGTCCTATGGGAGACCCGGCCGCGACCACCATGGCCGGTGGTGGCGCGCCGCACCGTCCGGCCGGACCGCGCATCGACGCCGCGTCCCCGTTCTTCGACAGGTCGGAGTGATGACCCTGAACGTCGTCCTGGGAGACGAGCCCCGCCCTTCGGAAATCGCCATGCGGAGGGATGACCTCCGGGCGTCCCAGGGCGGAGGATCGTAACCGTGCGAATCATCATCAAGGTGGCGATCACGGCGGTCGCGCTGTGGGTTGCCAAACTCCTCATCCACGGCATCACGGTCACGGGTGACACCGCCGGGAAGCGCGCGCTGACCCTGGTCGGCGTCGCGGTGATCTTCGGCGTGGTGAACGCCGTCCTCAAGCCCATCATCAAGACGTTCGGCTGCGCGTTCTACATCCTCACCCTCGGCCTCATCGGCCTGGTCGTGAACGCGCTGCTGCTGTTGCTGACCAGCTTCCTGGCGGAGAAGTTCAGCCTGCCCTTCCACGTCGCCGGATTCTGGCCCGCCTTCTGGGGCGCCATCGTCGTCGGCATCGTCGGCTGGCTCCTGCACATCCTCATCCCCGGGGACGACAAGGACGACGACTGACCCGTCCAGCACGTCCGGCCGAAACGCCCCGTCCGGGAACGGACGGGGCGTTCCCTATTGGGGCTCGTCGGTGGACGCCGGATTCGGACCATCCGATAGGGGTGCCGACTCCTCCGGGTGCTGTCCGGGGGCGGCGGCCTCGTCCTCGGAGGACGGGTGCTCCGGAGCGTCGTCCGGATGGATGGACGGATCGCTCGGCGCCGCCGCCTCCGTGAGGAGCGTCCAGTGCCGGGCGTGGACGGCGCCGACGAGCAGATCGTCCGCCGCGAGGTGTTCGAGGCCGCTGACCAGCAGCTCGTCGAACTCGCCGAGGTGCGAGGCCGACACGGCGAACGGCGAACCGCCCACGACGCTGGCCTTCCGGAGCAGCGTGCGGCCGAACTCCGAATCGACGTCGTGCGGGCTGTCGGCGAGCGCGGTGAGGTAGCCGGTCAGCTCCTCGATCCGGGACATCGCGCGGTTCTGGATGTCCGGAAGGCGGCCCGTGTCGGGCTCCTCGTCGCCGCAGATGGCCGCGACCTGGTCCCGCGAGCGCTCCTCGGCCTCGATCGCGACCGCGAGATCGGTGTCGTCCTCGGCGTTCTCGGCCTCCACGGCCGCGCGCCGCTCATTGAGCGCCGCCTCCGCCTCCGTGATGCGGACCGCCGCCGCCTCGACATCGGTTTCGGCCCGTTCCAAAGCGGCCTCGGCGATCTCACGCGCCGTCCGCGCCACGGCGAGCCGCTCCTCCGCCGCCCGCGCCGCCTGCTCCGCATACCGGGCGGACGCGCCCGCCTGAGTCGCGTGGTCCGCGGCCTCCGCGGCGGTCCGCGCCTGCTCGTGGTGCGTGACGACCGCGCCTTCGCGCTCCTCCGCGAGCCGCGTGAGCTCCTCGGTCAACCGCTCCTGCGCGTGCTTGGCCGCCGCGAGCCGCTCGGTACCGCCCTCAAGGAACCGCTCCAGTTCCGCCTGCCGCTGCGCCGCCCGCTGCGCTTCTTCCTTCGTCTCGTGCGCGCGACGCGCGGCGTCGTCCGCCTGCCGCGCCTTGTCCTTCAGCTCAGCCCGCAGCTTCTTCAACTCCGGCGGCGTCGGCGCGACATGCAACCGCTGCGTCAGCGTCATCTTCTGCCGGACGGCCGCGACCGCCGACTCCGCCGCCCGCACCCGGTAGTAGGACGCATGCCCCTCCGCTATGGCATTGCTGTCCTGCGAAACGAGCCGCTCGGTCTCGGCCTTCGCCGCAGGCAGCTCCTCGCGCGCCCGCGCGAGGTCGCCCACAAGCGTCCGCTCCTGCTCCTGCGCCGCACCCAACTCGAACTGCGCCTGCGAAGCCCGCTCATCGATGGCCGTGACCCGCGCATACGCCTCGTCCGCGACCCGCGCCGCCTCGCTCGCCAGCGCCGCCGCCTCGTCCGCCTCGCTCCGGAGCCGCTCGGCCTCCTCCCGGGGCGCCACGGCCTCACCGGCGACCTGCTCCTCCTCGCCGACCGTCCGATCACGCTCGGCCTCGGCCTCGGCCACCGCCCCCTGGGCCGACACCAGCTCCTCCCGCCGCTGGACGATCGCGTCCTCCAGCGCCGCGACATCGGCCTCCCGCTCCGCGCGCCGCCGCACCCCCTCGTCCCGCAGCCGCTCGACCGTCGCCACGTCCCGAGGCCACTGCTCCAACCACAACAACCCCAGCCGAAGCCCCTTCAGCTCCCGCTCCGCGTCCCCCCGCCAAACCCCCCCAACAGGCCGAACCAAAACCCGCCGAACAACCCCCTCCAACCCCCCACCGCCCACGCCAGCACCGCCCGCCCCCGCGCCCGCAGCCCCCGCAGCATCCGCACCAACAACACCCGCGTCCCCAGCGCCGTCGCCCAAGACATCCGCGCCCGCAGCATCCGCGCCCGCGCCCTTCGCGCCCGCGCCCTTCGCGCCCGCGCCCTTCGCGCCCGCGCCCTTCGCGCCCGCAGCATCTGCGCCAGTGGCGTTCGCGCCGACAATGCCCGCGTGCCCAGTGCCGGTGCCCGAGACATCTGCGCCGACGGCATCCGCGCCCGCAGCGCCCGCGTTCCCAGCGTCGGCGCCCCGGACATTCGCGCTGGCGGCATTTGCGCCCGCGCCCTTCGCGCCCGCGGCATCCGCGTCAATGGCGTCAGCGCCAACGATGCCTGCGTCCCCAGCCGCGGCGCCCGAGACATCTGCGTCGGCGAGAACCGAGCCTGCGGCGTTCGCGCTCACTACGCCCGTGGACGCCGCGTCCGCGTCCACGGCGTCCAACTCGCCCCCGTTCGGCGCCGAAGCCCCGGCAGCGCCCCAGCCCAGGGGGTTAGTGTCTGCCGCGCCCGTCCATGCCGGATCTGCCTCGGCAGCATCGGGCTGGTTGATGGCCTCGCCCGCAGCGCCGGAGTGCGCAATGCCTTCGTCCGCCGCCTCTGAGCTGGCAGCTCTCGCGTGAGAGGCGTCCAAAGGTGCCCGGCCCTCGGCGTGCGCAGCGGCCACTTCCACAGCGCGGGCCTCCACAGCGCCCGGCTCGGCAGTGCTCTCGTCCACGCCGCCTGAGCCCAAAGCCCCGGCGTCAGCCACGCCCTCCCCTTGGCTGCTTGCGACGCTCTCATCCACAGCACCCGGCATGGCGGCATCTGCGTCGGCCGTAGTGCCGATGCCAGAGCGGGCGGTCTCCGGACTCGCCGGGTTGGCGGCTGCCGGGGCCGAGCCCGGCGCGCCCGAGGCCAGCTCTGCGAAGTCCGAGTCTGCGGCGTCCAGGCCCGCGACGTCCGGGACTTGAGTACCTGCGTCCGCGCCCCCCAGGGCCGTGGCGTCCGAGAGTGCAGCTCCGGGACTTGCCGCATTGGCGGCGTCCGAGTCCGGGGCATTCAGGTCCGCCGCGTCCGTGACTCCCAGGCCCGCAGGGGCGTGCGGAGCGACTGCATGCGTGCCGCTTGGGGTCGAGTCTTGGACGCGCGTGTCTCCGGTGGTCGAGGCTTCGGGCTCGATGCGCGACAGGGCGCCGTGTGCGCCCGCCATGTCTGAGCCTCCGGCGCCTGCATGCGCTGCGTTCAGGGGCGGGGTGGGGGTGGTTGCGTCGGTGGTTGGAGTTTCTGGGGCTGAGGGGGCGTCCGGGAGGGTGGGGAGGACGTTCGTGGGGGACGTGTCCGGGCTTGGTGCGGGTGAGATTATCTCAGATGAGACAATCTCTTGTGGGACGGTCTTGACGGCTGCGGTGTCCGTGGATGCCGAATAGGTGGTCGGTGAGATTGTCTCAGGTGAGACGGTTGCGTCTGGGTCCGGAATGGTTTCCAGGCGGAGGGTGCCGGCGGCGGGGATGGGGGTGCCGAACTCGGCCGTGCCGGTTGAGGACGGGCGCGGGTGGAGGGTGCCTTGGGGCGGGGACGGGTGCGTATCGTCCGACAGGGAGCGGAACTCGACCGTGCCGTTCTCCTCGCGGCGGCGGAACGGCGGCGGGGGGACGACCTCTTCAAGGAGGAGCGGGAGTTCGCGGTCTGCCAAGGCGCCGAGAAGCGTCGCGGCCTCGTCCTTGGAGGGGGCCAGCAGGAGGATGCGGCCGTCCAGGGCGTCCGTGATCTGCCGGACGGCGGCGGACGGGTCGGTGCCTGAGATGTCGATCAGGCGGGCCGTGTCCTCGCCGAGGGATTCCGGATCGACCAGAAGGCGGGCCAGGGACGTCCGGTCGGCGGCCGCGTCGTCCTGCATGAACGCGCGCAGCGCTGCCAGGCGTCCGGCCCATCCCAGCGGACGGTCGGTCTCGGGGAGCTCGGCCTCCAGGCGCTCGTAACGCTCGATCAGCTCGCCGACCTGCTCGCGCACCCGATCCGTATCGTCCACAGCGTGCTCCACCGTTGCCTATCCGCTCGCCGGTCTCCGAGGGATCCGTCCCCCTCCGGATTTCTCCCTCTCCGTCCATGTCTAACGTCTCACAGGCCAGGAGCGATCCGGTGCGCCGCGAGCGTGGCGTGATGATCAACACCGTCGCGCGGCTGGGGATCGGGGTGGACGAGCGCTCCGGACAGCCTCGGCAGGGCGTGGAGCAGCGCGTGCTCGGCGCGGACGGACGCGTCGTGCGCCTGCACGAGCGTGCTCCCGGGATCGACGATCACGTCGCACTCGGCGCGGAGCCGGTGCCCGATCCAGCGGAGCCGGACGGTCCCGACGGCCAGAATGCCCGGGACGTCCTTGAGGGCGCGCTCCGCGGTGGCGACGAGTTCCGGGTCCACGGCGTCCATGAGCCGGCGCCAGACCTCGCGCGCGGCCTGCCAGAGCACGACCAGGATCGCGAGCGTGATCAGAAGGCCGACGGCCGGGTCCGCCCACGTCCAGCCGAGGCCCACGCCCGCCGCGCCCAGCAGGACGGCCAAGGATGTGAATCCGTCCGTGCGCGCGTGCAGGCCGTCCGCCACCAGCGCGGCCGACCCGATGCGGCGTCCGACGCGGATCCGGTACCGCGCTACCAGTTCGTTTCCCGCGAACCCGATGAGCGCCGCCGCCGCGACCGTCCACAGATGCGTCACGGGTTGTGGATGCGCTATCCGTTGCAGCGCCGCATACCCGGCCACTGCTGAGGACGCCCCGATCGTCAACACGACGACCACGCCCGCGAGATCCTCGGCGCGTCCGTAACCGTAGGTGTAGCGCCGCGTAGGCGGACGCCGCCCGAGGAGGAATGCGAACCCGAGCGGTACTGCCGTCAGCGCGTCCGCCGCGTTATGCAGGGTGTCGCCAAGCAGCGCAACCGATCCCGAGAAAGCCACCACCGCCGCTTGCAGCGCGGCCGTTGCCGCTAGGACGAGCAATGAGATCCAGAGCGCGCGCATACCGTCCGCGCTCGCCTCCAACGCCGCGTCCACCTTGTCCGCCGCCTCATGCGAATGCGGCCGAACAACGTGAACGACCCGCCCCCACAACCCACCCGCGTGCCTGTGCCCACTTCGATGCCCGTGCCCAACCTCATGGACATGTGAATGTCCCTGCCCCGCGCCGTGCGCGTGTCCCGCCCCGTGCGCGTGTCCCGCGCTCCGCGCGTTCGCCGTGCCGTGCGTGTGCGCCGGGCCGTGCGTGTGTCCCGCCTCGTGGGTGTGGCTGGCCTCGGGCGCGTGTGCCTGCGCTGGTCCGCGCGCGCTTCCTGCCTCGTTTGCATGTACGGGCCCGTGTGCGTGCCCCGGCTTGTGGGCTTGGCCTGCGGGCGTGTGGGCCGACTCGGGCGGCTGGGGTGCCTCGTGGTTTGGGGGCATGGGGACACGATGGACTACGGAATCGGTTGCAGCATCTCGATAGGAACGCATGGTCCGCAGCCGCAAGGTCGTTGCGGGTGCGGATGCGTTGTTGTTAGTGGGGGTTGGCGGCCAGGAGTTCGGCCAGGAGGTCGTCCAGGGTGACGATGCCGGACAGGGGGTCGTCGTCGCTGGAGATGACGGCCAGCTGGGCTCGGGAGCGGCGCATCACGGACACCGCGGACAGGACGGTCGTTCCGCTGGTGAGGACGGGGGCCGGGTGGGCGAGTTCGGCGGCGCGGCGGTCCGGGTCGGGTTCGGTGACGGCGGCGCGGACGTGCACGATGCCGGGGCCCGTGCCGTCCTTGCCGAGGACGAGCAGGCGGTTGTGGCCGCTCGCGGTGGCGACGCGCCGGACGTCGGCGGCGGTGGCGTCGGACGGCACGGTGGCGACGTCCGCGGCCGGGACGACCAGGTGCGCGACCGTGACCTCGCGGGCGGAGATGGCGCGGCGCAGGAGCTCGTGGTCGTGCCGGCCGATCAGGCCCAGGCGGCGGGACTCGCCGAGCAGGTGGCCGAGGGAGCGGACGTCGGTCGGGGCGTCCAGCTCGTCGCGCGGGGTGATGCGGCAGAGCCGCAGCAGGCCGTTGGTGACCGTGTTGAGGAAGGAGAGCACCGGCCGGGAGACCTTCGCGAACGCGCGGAACGGCAGGGCCAGGACGAGGGCCGAGCGGCGCGGGTGCGCGATCGCCCAGGACTTCGGCGCCATCTCGCCGACGACCATGTGCAGGAAGGTCACGACGCCGAGGGCGCAGGCGAGCGCGATGGCCTTGCCGCCCGCCTCGGGGACGCCGACCGCGTGCAGCGGCGGTTCGAGGACGTGCTCGAACGCCGGTTCCGTGACGATCGCCAGGCCGAGCGAGCACATCGTGATGCCGAACTGCGCGCCCGCGAGCATCAGGGACAGTTCGCGCGTTCCGGCCAGGGCGGCGATCGCCGGACGGCTGCCGCGGGCGGCGGCGCGTTCGAGCTGCGGTCGGGGCGCGGCGACGAGCGCGAACTCGGCCGCCACGAAGAACCCGTTCCCGACCAGCAGCAGCACCGTGATCAGAAGCGAGGTCAGCGGATCCACGGACCCTCCCCGGACGCCGCCATGGCGGACTTGTCCTCGATGTTCGGTTCGTCGGCCGACGGTGAGCCGGGCACCAGCGCCGGAGCGGGATCCTGCGGCTCGGCGGGCGCCGGGACGGCGGGGATCTCGGCCGCGGTCAGGGCGCGGACCCGGACGTGGCGGGCGACCCGGCGGGCCACCGCGACGACCTCGATCTCGGCGTGGCCGTCCGGTTCGGACGGGTCCTCGCCCAGCGGGACGACCAGCCGGTCACCCGGGCGCGGCAGGCGGCGCAGCTCGGCCATGACCAGGCCGCCGACCGTGTCGTAGGAGTCGCCCTCGGGGAGGGCGAGGCCGGTGGTCAGCTCGATCTCGTCGACGCGCAGCCCGGCGTCCAGCAGCCAGGAGCCGTCGGCGGAGCCGACCGGGGTCTCCTCGCGCGCGTCGTTCTCGTCGATGATCTCGCCGACGAGCTCCTCGGCGATGTCCTCGAAGGTGAGGATGCCGGCGAGGCCGCCGTACTCGTCCACGACGCAGGCGAACTCCTCGCCGGCCTCGCGCATCCGCTCGATGACCCCGTACAGCGGCTGGCTGCCGGGGACCATCAGCGCGGGACGGGCGACCGACGCGACCGCGGTGGACGGCGCGAGGTCCTCGACCGCGGCCTCCCGCGCGCCGACGACGCCGACGATGTCGTCCATGTCCTGGCCGTAGACGGGGTAGGTGGAGTTGCCGTTCTCGCGGATCAGGGTGACGAGCTCGGCGACCGTGGCGTCCGAGGCGAGCGAGCGGACCTGCGGGCGCGGCACCATGACCTCGTCGGCCGTCCGGTCGCTGAAGGACAGCGCGCGCTCCAGCAGCCTGGACAGGTCGGCGGGCAGGTGCCCGGCGCCGGCGGAGCGGTCGATGATGTCGCCGAGCTCCTCCAGCGTCGCGCCGCTGCGCAGCTCCTCGACCGGCTCGACGCCGACGGCGCGCAGCAGCGCGGCCGCGGCCCGGTCGAACAGCCGGATCAGCGGGCCCGCGACGGTCAGGTAGGCGAGCGTGGACGCGGCGAGCACGCGGGCGAGGCTCTCCGCCCGCGCGAGCGCGAGGTTCTTGGGGAACAGCTCGCCCAGCAGCATCTGGATCAGCGTGGCCAGGACGAACCCGGCGGCGAGCGCGATCGCGTCCACCGCGCCGGACGGCACGCCGACCGCCTGGAGGAGGGGCTCGATGAGCGAGGCGAGGGCGGGCTTGGCGATGAACCCGACCACCAGGGTGGTCATGGTGATGCCGAGCTGCGCGCCCGAGAGCATGAAGGAGAGCCGCCCGATGACCCGGAGCGCGCGGCGCGCGGAGGCGTCGCCGCTGTCGGCGGCGACGGTCAGCCGGGACCGGTCGGCGGCGACGAACGCGAACTCCTGGGCGACGAAGTAGCCCGTCGCGGCGGTGAGCAGGATGACGGCGAAAAGGCCCAGTGCGGCGTTCAGCATGGTGCACCGGGTCTATGACTGGGGTCCGACACTGCGGACTCTCAACTCCTCTCGATCGGACTGCTCAGCCACGTCCCGCAGGGGGACGACACCTACAGAACGTCACTTCACACCACGACGTTCCCTCAACACAACCCGTTCGCCGGTAACCCTGTGTGTTTTTGCTAACGGGCATCACCCCTCTGAGGTGGCCGAAGGCGGTCAACAGGCGTTCCGGACGGCTCCGCGGCGGCGATCACGCCCCCGGATTCATCATGATTCACGGGAGTGGGCGACGAAGCTCCCGGGATTTCGATGGCGGGGCACGCGCTTGTGCCGAAAAGTGCCCCGGATCACACTGAACGGAGCGGGTACGCCCGATCCTGGATGGACGTCGGCGAACGTCCGGCGGATGTCGGCGAACGGCGGTGGCAGGCGACGGACGGCAACGGAAACGCGACGGACGGCAGCAGGACAACGGAAGGCGGCGGCAGAAGCACGGGAGAAGGCGGCAGGGCAACGGACCGCGGCGCCAAGGCGGCAGACCGCGGCGCACGCGCGTCGGCAGGGGCGGGAACCCGCAGGCCGCGGCGCGAATCGAAGTGGGAGTCGGTGCGAGGACGGGGCAGGGACACGGGGCCGAGGTGAACGAGAGCGGAACCGGGGCGGCGCCCATGAGCCGCGAGGGCGTCGACCACGCCCTCCGCCAGCTGCGCGCGGACGCCGAGCGGATCTCGGCGGCCCTGCTCGACCTGGACTCCCACGCGGGGTCGCAGCTCCTCAAGGGGGCGCGGCTCACCGGGGAGACCTGGCGGCGCTGGGACGAGACGCAGCGCAAGGTCGCGACCCTGTGGCGGCTGTTCGACGCGTACACGAGCGTCCTGGACGAGGCGACCGCCCTCCGCGACAGCACGAACCGCCCCGACGTGGACGTCCTGCTCACGCTGACGGCCATGCTGACCGGGCCGTCCGTGGACCTTCCGGACGGCGAGGTCCCGCTCGACCAGCGGACGCTGCTCGGCCCGGAGCGCAAGCGGGTGACGCTGGACGAGGCCGTCCAGCTGATGTCGGACGAGTACGAGGCGGCCGCCGCCGTGGTGGTCGCGGCCGACAACGCGTGGACGGCCCTGCTGCTCCCGCTGGACGACGTGGAGGAGGGCTGGCGGGACGCGGCGCGCGTCGCGCACGAGCTGGACGGCGTCCGGCACCCGGAGCTGGACCGCATCGGCCGGGAGCTGACGGCGTTCGGGCGGATCGTCCGGACGGACCCGCTGTCGCTGGTCAGCGGCTCGGGCAGCGAGGCGAAGGCGGACACCTCGCGGCTGGAGGCGCTGAGCAAGGCGCTGGAGGCGTTCCGGGCGGAGCTGGCCGGGGCGGTCGCCGCGCGCGACGGGCACACCGCGCTCGTGGACCGGCTGACCGGCGCGATCGACGAGGTCGCCGAGGCGGAGCGGGAGGCGCGCGAATCCCGGGAGACCGCGCTCCTGAAGATCGACTCGCCGGGGCTGCCGGACCCGGTCGAGCCGTCCGCGGGGCTGCGGGACCGGCTCGCGGCGCTCGCCGCGCTCTGCGCGGAGGGCCGCTGGCGCGAGCTGGCCGCCCGCTCGGCCGACCTCGAACGGGCGGTCGCGACGGCGCTGGACCGCGTCCGCGCCGACCGCGACCTCGCCGCCGGCCTCCTCGACCGCCGCGCGGAGCTGCGCGGACGCCTGCAGGCGTACCAGGCCAAGGCGGGCCGGCTCGGCCTCGCCGAGGACGCGCGGATCTCGGGCCTGCACGACCGGGCCCGGGACCTGCTCTGGACGGCCCCCTGCGACCTGCGTGCGGCCACCGCCGCGCTCGCCGAGTACCAGCGCGCCATCCGGGCGTGCGAGACCGAGACGGGAACCCGCGGATGACCGGTGGCAAGCAGTTCCCCTGCCCTCAGCCCGACTGCTCCGGGACCGTTCAGGACGACGGCTTCTGCGACGCCTGCGGCCTGACCCCGCCCGCGGGCGCGTCGCCGGACGTGTCGCCGGACGCTTCGTCGGCCGGGTCCGCGCCGTCCGGGCCGGACGTGGGTGCGATGCCGACGCGCCCCGGCCGCCAGGCGCCCGAGCGCGGCCCCGGCTGGTCGGTGATGGCGGGACGGCGCATCGAAGGCGGAGGCGGCCCCGCCACACCGGTCGGCGCGGGCGTCCGCAACACCAGCTCGTCCGAGCGGGGATCGCGTGGCACGCGCGGTTCGGGCCGGACGGCGACCCGGGGCACCGGCTCGGGCGGGACGCGCGGCCCCGGCCAGCGCGGCGGGCTCGGCGCGGGCCTGGTCGAGGTGCCGCCCGTCCCGTACCGGGACCCGGCGGACGCGATCATGGAGAACCCGGAGGTCCCGGAGAACCGCCGGTTCTGCAGCCGCTGCGACGAGCCGGTCGGCCGCACCCGGGACGGCAAACCGGGACGGACCGAGGGGTTCTGCCGCAACTGCGGGCACCCGTTCTCGTTCACGCCGAAGCTGAAGCCCGGCGACACGCTCGGCGACCAGTACGAGGTGCTCGGCTGCCTCGCGCACGGCGGGCTCGGCTGGATCTACCTGGCCCGCGACCACAACGTGTCGGGGCGCTGGGTCGTCCTCAAGGGCCTGCTGGACGTGGGGGACACCGACGCGATGGCCGCCGCGACGGCCGAGCGGGCGTTCCTCGCCGAGGTCGAGCACCCGAACATCGTCAAGATCTTCAACTTCGTCCAGCACGGCGGCTCCGGCTACATCGTGATGGAGTACGTCGGCGGCCGGTCGCTGAAGGACATCCTGCTCAGCCACCGCAAGGAGGCCGGGGACGACGCGGCGCTGCCGCTCCCGCAGGTGATCGCGTACGGGCTGGAGGTGCTGAGCGCGCTCGGCTACCTGCACAACGTCGGGCTGCTGTACTGCGACTTCAAGCCGGACAACGCGATCCAGAGCGAGGAGCAGCTCAAGCTGATCGACCTCGGCGGGGTGCGGCGCTCGTTCGACTCCGGCAGCCCGATCTTCGGGACGCCCGGCTACCAGGCGCCGGAGATCGCCGCGCGCGGGCCGTCGGTGCCGTCCGACCTGTACACCGTGGGCCGGACGCTCGCCGTGCTGAGCTTCGCGTTCCGCGGCTACACCAAGCGGCACCTGCGCAGCCTGCCGCCGCGCCACGAGGTCCCGGTCTTCCAGCGGTACGAGTCGTACTACCGGCTGCTGCGGCGCGCCTGCCACGGCGATCCGGCCCGCCGGTTCCAGAGCGCGGCGGAGATGGCCGAGCAGCTCACCGGCGTGCTGCGCGAGGTGCTGTCCGCCGAGGGCGTGCGGGTGCCGCCCGCGCCGTCGCCGCTGTTCGGGCCGGAGCAGAACGCGGCGGGCGCGGAGGTCGCCGACATCGAGGACGAGCTGGAGGGCGGCGCGCCGATCCTCCAGGCGCTGACGCCGGGCGCCGCTGCGGCGGCGCTGCCCGTCCCGCTCGTCGCGACGGACGACCCGGCCGCCGGGTTCCTCGCCGGTCTGTCGGCCCGCGACCCGGGCGACCTGGCGGCGGCGCTGTCCGGCGCGCCGTCCGCGTCGCCGGAGGTCCGGCTTGCGCACGCGCGGGTCTCGATCGAGCTGGGCGACCTGCCCGCCGCCAACGAGATCATCACCGCGTTCGGCGCGGAGCACGAGGACGACTGGCGCTCCGACTGGTACCGGGCCGTCCACGACCTGGCGGACGGACGGCCCGGAATGGCCGCCGCGACGTTCGACGACCTCTACGACCTGATGCCGGGCGAGCTCGCGCCCAAGCTCGCGCTCGCCTTCTGCGCCGAGCTCCAGGGCGACACGAGGACCGCCGCCGCGCACTACGAGACCGTCTGGCGCACCGATCCGACCTACGTCAGCGCCGCGTTCGGCCTGGCCCGGACGAGCCTGGCGAGCGGCGACCGGGACGGCGCGCAGGCCGCCCTCGACCTCGTCCCCCGCGTCTCCAGCTACTACGTGTCCGCGCAGCTCGCGGCGGTCGCGACGACCGTCCGGGGCCGTCCGCCCAGCGAGCTGGACCCGCAGACCCTCATCGACGCGGGCCGCCGCCTCACCGGCATGCGCCTGGACACCGAGCGCCGCGACCGCTTCACCGCCGAGGTCCTCGAAGCCGCCCTGGCCTGGCTCCGCTCCACCCACAAGGCCGACGCGCAACCCGATAGGGCGAAGTCGCCGAACGGCACGCACGAAGTCCTCGGGACGCCGCTGACCGAACGCGACCTGCGCCGGACGCTGGAAACGGTCTACCGACACTTGGCGAAGCTCGCCGACCGCCCGGATACCCGCCATGCGATGGTGCGACGCGCCAACACCGTCCGTCCTAGGACCCTGCTGTGACCGCCGCGCGCTGCCCCACCTGCGGCGATCCCCTCCAACCGGCCGACCGCTTCTGCGAGAGGTGCGGCATCCCCCGCCCTGCGTCCCCGCCTCCACCCGCCGCTCCGCCGGGGTTGGTGCGATGTGTGGACTGCGGGGCCGTCGCGATCGATGCGGACGGGTATTGCGGCCGGTGCGGGTTGCGGCAGCCGACCGGGCGCGAGCATGTGGAGATCGCGCTGTCCGGCCCGGACGGGCTGGTGGCGTGTGCGGGCGTCAGCGACGTCGGACGGCGCCGCAAGCGCAACGAGGACTCGTTCGCCCTGGCCGTCCTCCCGGCGGCGGTGTGCGCTGTGGTGTGCGACGGCGTGGCGACCGCGCCCGGGTCGGACGAGGCGTCGCGCATAGCGGCCGAGACCGGGACGACGGTGCTGGCCCAGGGCGTCGCGGCGGGCGCGGATCCGGTGGCGGCGACCCGTGCCGCGCTCGACCGCGCCAGCGAGGCGGTCGCCGCGCTCGGTGAGGCGGGCCCGTCTGGCGCTCCCGCCTGCACCTACGTGTCCGCCCTAGTGGACGCCGCGACGGTGACGGTCGGCTGGATCGGCGACAGCCGCGCCTACTGGATCCCGGCGTTGCGCGCCCGCGAGGTGTTGTCGCAGGTCACGCGCTCCGACCTCGCGCAGATGCGGGCCGGGACGGTCGAGTTCGCGCCCCGCCGCGCCGAGCCGGGACGGGTCCTCACCCGGGACGACTCGTGGGCCGAGCAGATGATCCGGACGGGCGCGATGACGCCGGAGGCCGCGCACGCCGACCGGCGCGCGCACCTGCTGACCGGCTGGTTGGGCGCGGACGCGGGGGCCACGGCGTCCAGCGTGGCGGGCTTCGCGCCGGACGGCCCCGGCGCGGTCCTGGTGTGCAGCGACGGCCTGTGGAACTACCTGCCCGAACCGTCCGACCTCGCCGCCGTCCTGGGCCGGTGCCCCGACCCGGCCGAAGGCGTGCGCGTGCTGCTCGCCGCGGCGCTCGAAGCGGGCGGACGCGACAACGTGACGGCCGTCCTCATCCCCTTCCCGCCCCCGGACGGCCTGACCGCCCCCACCCCCGGAGCCCACACCGCCCCGGCGACCACGCAGCCCGCCCCGGCGGGCGCGCAGGCGGGGCCGGAGGGTGCGCGGGCTGGAGCGGGGGTGTCGGAAGTGGGGGTCGGGGCGTCCGAAAAGGAGGGGCGCGGGTCCCGGGGCGCGGGGGGCGCGTCCGACCTCGGGGGCGCGCCGGCGGCGAGCGCCGGGTCCGCTACGAGGTGGGAGAGACGACCATGACCGACCGTCCGCCCTTCACGATCAAGGTCGACCAGAACCCGTACCTCGGCGCGGGCGGGCACGAGATGCACGCCATCGTGTCGGTGGAGTCGTCCGGCGGACCGGCGCCGGAGGCGCCCGCGGCGCGCGCCGCCGAGGTGATCGTCATCGACGCGTCCGGGTCGATGTCGTACAGCGGCAAGATGGGCGCGGCGAAGCGGGCGGCGGAGGCGGCGCTGAAGGTCGTCCGGGACGGCGTTCGGTTCGCGGTCGTCGCCGGGTCCAACAGCCCGCGGATGGTGTACCCGGCGGGCGGGGAGCGGCTGGTCACGATGAACCGGCAGCACCGCTCGGGTGCGATCGGCGCGGTGTCGCGGCTGGAGGCGTCCGGCGGCACCGCGATCGGGTCGTGGCTGCGGCTCGCCGACCGGCTGCTCGCCGGGGAGGAGGGCGCGGTGCGGCACGCGATCCTGCTCACCGACGGGAAGAACCAGCACGAGTCGGCCGAGGAGCTGGACGCCGCGCTGCGCACGTGCGAGGGGCATTTCGGCTGCGATGCCCGAGGTGTCGGGACGGACTGGGACGTCGCCGAGCTACGCAAGATCACCTCAGTCTTGCTCGGCGGGTTCCTCGACGTCCCCGATCCGGCCGATCTGGAGGACGACTTCCGGCAGATGATGCGGGACGCGATGGGCAAGAACGTCGCCGACCTCGCGCTGCGCGTCTGGACGCCGCAGAACGGCTCCCTGCGGTTCGTGAAGCAGATGGTCCCGTCCGTCGAGGACCTGACCGGGCGGCGGGACGACAAGGGCCAGATCGGCGACTACCCGCTCGGCGCGTGGGGCGCGGAGAGCCGCGAGTACCACCTGTGCGTGGACGTCCCGCCCGGCGACGTCGGGAGGCAGGGCCGCGCGGCCTGGGTGAAGCTGGTCGTCCCGGACACCGGCGAGGAGCTGGCGCACGCGAACGTCCTGGTCGAGTGGACCGACGACGAGGCGCTGTCCACCCGGATCAACGCGCGCGTCGCCCATCACACCGGCCAGTCGGAGCTGGCGGACGCGATCCAGGAGGGCCTGGCCGCGCGCCGCGACGGCGACGAGGAGCGCGCGACCGCGCGGCTCGGCCGGGCCGTCGCGCTCGCCGAGCAGGTCGGCAACGAGGAGATCACCGACCTGCTCGGGCGGATGGTGGACGTCGACCACGAGTCCGGGACGGTCCGGCTGAAGAAGGACGTGGACGTGGCGGACGAGATGTCGCTCGACACGAGGTCGGTCCGGACCGTCCGGACCCGGCAGGACGAGAGCGCTCCCGGGACGGGGGCCTGAGCGGCGTGGGCAAGTGCGGCGTGTGCGGGGCGGAACTGCATCCCGGCGACGAGTTCTGCGACATGTGCGGCTCGCGCGTGGAGTCCGCGCCGCGCCTGGAGCTGTCCCGCGAGGAGCCGCCGAGGCAGGGGCCGCGGCCGGACGTGGGTGACGTGCCGTCCTGCCCGGTGTGCGGGACGCGCAAGTCCGGCCGGTTCTGCGAGGAGGACGGCTACGACTTCGACACGGGCAGGCAGGCCGAACGGCCGCAGGCGTTCACGCAGCCGGTCGCCAAGCCCCAGGACGGGACGGCGCCGTCCGGGCCCCTGCCGCCCGCCAAGGCACGCACCTGGACGGCCGTCATCGCGGCGGACCGCGAGTACTTCGAGGCCGTCCGCGCGCAGGGCGGCCCGGACGCCGCCGCGATCGCGTTCCCGCCGTACTGCCCGGACCGGCTGGTCTCGCTGGCCGGGCAGCGCGTCCAGATCGGGCGGCGCAGCGCCTCGCGCGGCATCGAGCCGGAGATCGACCTGTCCGTCCCGCCCGAGGACCCCGGCGTCTCGCGGCTGCACGCCGTCCTGCTCGCCCAGCCGGACGGCTCGTGGTCGCTCGTCGACCCGGGCTCGGCCAACGGCACCACGCTCAACGACGAGCTCGACCCGGTCCCGGTGAACGTCCCGGTGCCGCTGAAGGACGGCGACCGCGTCCACGTCGGCGCCTGGACGACCCTCACCTTGAGGAGCCCGGAATGACGACGCCGACACGGCAACCGGCCGTCCCGTCCACGGCCGCGGCCCCGGCCAAGCGGTCCGCGAGGCCGCTGGAGCGGCAGCGCGGACGCCTGGTCACCCTCGTGCGCGGGCGGTGGCTGAAGACCGTCCCGGGCCGGATCCGGGGCTGGACGGCGCTCGCCGTGCTCGCCATAGCGGCGCTCGCGCTGGCCCTGACGCTCTCCATCCAGGACGCCAGGCAGGGCGTGCAGACCATCGGGCACGACGCGGGCCCGCAGGTCGTCGCTACCGGCAACCTGTACTTCGCGCTCAGCGACATGGACGCGCAGATCGCCGACATCCTGCTGATCGGACGCGAGAAGTCGCTCGGCATCGGCTTCGAGGAGTCGATGCGGCGGTACGAGCGGGCCCGTTCGGACGCGGGGAGCGCCGCCGTCCAGGCCGCGCAGCTCGCCGGCAAGGACCAGGACCGCAGGCAGACCGTCCAGGAGGTCATCGACGGGCTTGGCCAGTACCAGCGGCTCGTCGGCCAGGCGCTGACGCTGAACGAGCAGGCGCAGCACCCGGCGGGCGAGCTGCCGCAGCCCGTGATCGACACCTACCGGCAGGCGTCGGACCTGATGAAGCTGGAGCTGCTGCCGAAGGCGTACAACCTGACGCTGGACAGCGGCGCGACCGTCCGGCAGTCCTACCAGGAGAAGCGGACGAGCGTCCTGGACGGCCGGTACTGGGTGCTCGCGGCGGGCCTGGTCGTCCTGGTCGTCCTGGCGGCCGGGCAGCTGGCGATGGCGCGCGAGTTCCGGCGGCTGCTGAACCCCGGCCTCGCGCTCGCGACGGCCGCCACGATCATCCTGGTCGCGGTCGGCGTCGGCGTCCTCAACGCGCAGGCCGGACACCTCCTGCGCGCCAAACGGGACGGGTTCGACTCCGTCCTCACCCTGTCCCGCGTGCGCGCGATCAGCCACAGCTCGTTCGCGGACGAGTCCCGCTACCTCCTCGACCCCGGACGCGCCGACACCTACGAGCAGAACTACCTCGACAAGGTCTCCGCGATCCTGTGGGTCGACCCGCGCAGCCAGCCCGCGAACCTGAAGACGTACTACGCGCTCGCCGGGAAGGCCGCGACGACCTACCACCCGGGCGACCGGTCGGCGTTCCTCGGCCTGCTCGGGGACGAGGCGCGCCAGGCCCGCAAGGGCGCCGAGAGCGACGCGCTCGCCCGCGTCCTGCGCGCGTACGCGGCCGTCCTGGACAACGACCGGACGATGCGGCAGTTCGTCCAGTCCGGGGACCGCAACCGCGCCATCGGCTTCCGGATGGGACGCGGGTCGTCCGCGATCCGCGACTTCGACGCCTACGACGAGGCGATGCGCTCCCTCGCGAACACGCACAGCGCCGCGTTCGACCGCGCGATCCGCGACGCGGACGGCGGGCTGTCCGGCTGGAAGGTCATCCCGCCGGTAGCCGCCGTCGTGATCGCGGTCCTGGTGCTGGTGGGCGTCCGCCCCCGGCTCGCCGAGTTCGGAAGGATCTGACGATGCCGTTCAACCCTCGGCGGGGCAGGCGGGCGCAGGCGCGGGCTGCGCGGCCGCAGGCGGCGCGGGCACGGGCGGCGCAGGCGGCGCGGGCACGGGTTGCGCGGGCGGCGGGGCTCGCGGTGCTGGCGGGCGCTCCGCTGGTGCTCGGGGGATGCGCGCTGAGCTCGGCCGAGCCGCACTCGATCCTGCACCGGCACTCGCTCACCATCGGCGTCAAGGGCGACCAGCCCGGCCTCGGCCAGCTCGTCAACGGCCGCTACCAGGGCTTCGACGTGGACGTAGCGACGTACGTGGCGAAGCGGCTCGGCGTCCCGCCGTCCCGGATCACGTTCAAGACCACGCCGTCGTCCGTCCGGGAGAAGGTCCTCAAGGACGGCACGGTGGACATGGTCGTCGCGACCTACTCGATCACCCAGGCGCGCAAGACGCAGATCACCTTCGCCGGGCCGTACTACGTCGCGCACCAGGACACGATGGTGCGCTCGAACGACACGGCGATCAGGAGCGTCCACGACCTGGCGGGGAAGACGATCTGCGCGGTGAAGGGCTCCAACTCCTGGAAGCGGATCACCGACGAGCGCAGCATCCCGGCCGTCCGGGTGGACGTGGACAAGTACAGCGAATGCATGCCGCTGCTGACCGGCGGCAAGCTGGAGGCGTTCTCCACCGACGACCTGATCCTGGCGGGCTTCGCGGCCGGGCATCCGGAGGTGCACCTGATCGGCGCGCCCTTCACGGACGAGAAGTACGGCATCGGCCTGCGCAAGGGCGACCTGGCGGGCTGCGAGGCGGTCAACCGCATCCTCACCCGGATGTACCAGGACGGCTCGGCACGGTCCTACCTGAACCACTGGTTCGCCGACACCGGCGCCCGGCTCGGCGACAGCGTCCCCCAGTTCGAGGGCTGCTCCTGAAGGGGGGGCAGGCCAGGCGGGTCAGGTGCTGACGGCGTCGGTGGCCTCCCGGAGCGTGTCGTAGATCGGGATGTACTGGTCCACACCCGTGATCCTGAACACGCGGCGGACCCGCGGTGGCAGCGCCACCAGGGCGAACCCGATCGCGCGCTCGGACGCGCGGCGGTTCGCGCCGACGACCGCGTTCAGGCCGCTGGAGTCGCAGAACGTGACGTGCCGCATGTCCACCACCAGCGGCTGGCCTATGTCGATGACGTCGGTCAGCGTCTTCTCCAACGCGGGACGGGTCACCACGTCGATCTCGCCCTGGACGCGCACCAGCGTGCAGCGGTCATGGCGCATCAGGTTCACGTCGAAGTCCATGCTCGTCCCCCCACCCCTCCTGACGAGAGCAGCGGCCATCCCGGTCCGCGCGGCCGGTGTAACGCGCCCCACGCCCGGTTCCGGCCGAGCACGATCGGGAATCCCAGAATCCCGCACCGCCGGAGGCTTTCCAAGCGGATCGCGGGAATGGGTCGGGCCGCGTTGTGGCCGGTCCGGAGGCCGTAACCGGTGTTGCGGTCCCTTGATCGTTCACGTGCCGTCCATCTGAAACGGGCGTTTCGCTCACCTGCGGCTGATCGCATTACCCCCGCTTCGACTGTTTGAAACCAAGGGGAGGTCAGCCGATGTCTTCGGCTGGGAAACTGCGGCGCATCGCCGCGATCACGCTCGCCGCGGGCGCCGCGACGACCGTCGTGGCGTCCGGCGCCGCGAACGCCTGGAACGGCGACCGGACGTCCGACGTCCGGCACGCGATCCACGGCGGCAAGGCCCGCAACGTCATCCTGCTGATCGGCGACGGCATGGGCGACTCGGAGATCACCATCGCCCGCAACTACAGCAAGGGCGCCAACGGCCGCCTGAACATGGACCGGCTGCCCCTGACCGGCGCGTACACCACCTACGCGCTGCAGAAGGCGAACCCGAGCCTGCCCGACTACGTCACCGACTCGGCGGCGTCCGGCTCCGGCTGGGCGACCGGCCACAAGACCTACAACGGCGCCATCTCGGTCACGCCGGACGGCAAGCCGCAGCAGACCGTGCTGGAGCTGGCCAAGCGCGCCGGCTACCGGACGGGCGACGTCACGACCGCCGAGCTGACCGACGCCACCCCGGCCGTCCTCGCCTCGCACGTGACCGACCGCGGCTGCCAGGGCCCGGCGGACATGAAGAACTGCCCGACGAACGCCAAGGAGAACGGCGGCGCGGGCTCGATCGCCGAGCAGGAGATCGGGACCGGCGCGGACGTGTACCTGGGCGGCGGCAAGGCCCGCTTCGCGCAGACCGTCAAGGCCGGCCAGTTCCAGGGCAAGACGGTCATCGACCAGGCCAAGGCGTCCGGCTACGACGTCGTCACGGACGTGAACGGCCTGCAGGGCGCGCGTCCCGGCCGCGACGGCCGCCTGCTGGGCCTGTTCTCCGACGGCAACATGCCGCAGGAGTGGACCGGCCCCGGCGCCAAGACCGGCGGCACCGAGCCGTCCCGCTGCGCCCCGAACGCCCAGTTCAGCGGCCCGCACCTGACCCAGATGGCGTCCAAGGCGCTGTCCGTGCTGGACGACCAGACCCGCCGCTCGCGCAAGGGCTTCTTCCTGCAGATCGAGGGCGCCTCGATCGACAAGCGCGACCACGCCGCCGACCCGTGCGGCCAGATCGGCGAGACGGTCGAGTTCGACAAGGCCGTCAAGCTGGCCATGGACTACGCCCGGCAGCACCCCGACACGCTCGTGGTGACCACCGCCGACCACGGCCACACCAGCCAGATCATCCCGCTGGACGCCAAGTCCCCCGGCCAGACCGCGACCCTGGTCACCGACGAGGGCGCCCCGATGAAGATCAACTACGCCACCAACCCGGCCGGCGAGTCGCAGGAGCACACCGGCACCCAGGTGCGCATCGCCGCCCAGGGCCCGCAGGCCGCGAACGTGGTCGGCGTGACCAACCAGACCGACCTGTTCGGCACCCTCACCCGAGCCCTCGGCGTCCGCCACTAGGCGACGCCGCCTGTGCCGACGGCCTTACGGGGCCGGTTCCCACGGACCCGTCCGATCCCGCGCACCCGGGACCGGGCGGGTCCGTCCGCGTTCGCGCGGGCCTTGAATGGGGGTCGGATGGGACGCCCGTCCATCCTGTGGTATCGCCGCTATTCGCGTTATCCGCGGCCCGGCCGGAACCCGAAACCTACTCACCAGAAACCTACTGAAAGGTAGCCTACGGCCTCGGATGAATTACCGGAATTCGGGCAACGTCGGTACGCTGACCTGCGGCTGTGGCGTCCGTCGGGGCGTCCGCCCGGCGTCCGGGAAGTGCACCGCGGCGTGCCGGGAACGGCCCCGGCGTTACAGTTGCGATGCCGAATTCTGGAGGCCGGGTGTTCTACACGTTCATGACGCGAATCGTCGCGCCGATCCTGCGTCTGCTCTTCCGGCCGCGTATCGAGGGTGCGGAGAACGTCCCGAAGTACGGGCCGCTCATCGTCGCCAGCAACCACCTGTCCTTCATCGACAGCTTCGTCATCCCGCTCGCCGTCCCGCGCCCGGTCACCTACATCGCCAAGGCCGACTACTTCGAGGGCAAGGGCCTCAAGGGCCGGTTCGTGAAGTGGTTCCTCACCACGCTCGGCCACGTCCCCGTGCGGCGCGGGGCGCGGCGCTCGGCGATGGGCGCGCTGGAGCAGGCCGTCGAGATCCTGGAGAACAGCGGCGCGTTCGCGATCTACCCGGAGGGCACCCGCTCCCGCGACGGACGCCTCTACCGCGGACGCACCGGCATCGGCTGGCTGGTGCTGGAGTCCGGCGCGCGCGTCCTGCCGGTGGGCCTGGCCGGCACCGAGAAGATCCAGCCGATCGGCGCGCCGATGCCGCGCTTCCTCGGGCCCCGGCCGACCGTCCGCATCGGCGAGCCCCTTGACTTCTCGCACTACCGCGACCTGCCGCCCGCCAAGGCGCGCCGCCTCATCACGGACGAGATCGTCGAGCACATCCAGAAGCTATCCGGCCAGGACTACGCCGGCGCCTACAACGACCACTCCGAGATGCAGTAGGACGCCGGTTCAGGGCGACGGAGCCGAGGTCGGGGAGGGAGCCGAGCCGGTGGACGGAGCCGAGGTCGGGGACGGGGCCGAGCTCGTGGACGAGCCCGGGGCGGCGCCGTCCTTCGGGGTGTTCCGGCACGCGACGGGCCCGAAGAGGACGACCGCCAGCAGGAGCGGCGGAACCAGGATCCTCGGCAGCGTCCTCGACATCCCCTGTCCTTATGGTGACGAAATGGTCGCGGTCGGTAGTGGATCTACCCGCCGCGAGGTGATCTGAAAGCGCGGGTCCGGGCCGTCTCGTCCGATGGCGTGTCGTCCGCGCGGTTACGGCCCGGACGCCCCGTAAGGTCGCGGACATGTCCTCTCGCAACCCGTCCGGACGCGCGCCGCGCCGCTTCGCCGCCACGGCGCTGGCCGCCGTCGCCGCGGTCGGCCTGGCGGGCTGCGGCGGCGGAGGCGGCTCCGCGGGGACGGGCGCGAACGGGCGCGCCGCCCTCGCGCTGACCGGCTACACGTCCGACCAGCTCAAGCAGGCCCTGCTCACCGACATCACCGGCTACCAGCGCGTCGGCGAGCCGGATTCGGGGGAGTACGGCTCGCTCAAGGGCATACAGAACTTCAGCCAGCTCCAGCGGCAGGTCACCCTCGACAAGCCGCGCTGCGCGAACGCCGCGGGCGCGCACGCCACCGTCGACAAGACCGTGCCCGCCGCGCTGACCAGCTTCAACCGCGGTGACGGCCAGGTCGTCACCGAGACGCTCATGGGCATGCCGGACGAGGCGGCGCAGCGCCAGCTCGCCCTGCGCGTCCCGGCCGACTGCATGGCCTTCCGCACCCGCGTCGGGACGCAGTGGTCCGAGCACCGCGTCACCGAGATCCCCGGCGGCGCCATCGGCAAGGGCTCGCGCACGGTCGGCGTCAGCACGGTCAGCGGCAACTCCAACACCAAGGCCTGGTACGTCGTCCTGCGCGGCCGCCACTGCGTCGCCACGGTCAGCCTGTTCGGCCCGAACGCCACCCGCGACGAGGTCGAGCAGCTGGCCCGCCAGGCCTACGACCGCGCCGAGCACTACCTCCCCTGACCAGCCGCCGCCGTCGTCATCCGCCTTCGCGTCCGGCACTATCCGGCGTGTCCGGCCGCCGGATAGCGTGCAGGCGTGCCGTCGCCGGCCGGCGGCGGGCGGAACGCGGGTGGACGGGGAGCGGCGCTTGATCGGCAAGGAGGGGCGGGTCACCGGACGGATCGGTCCGAGGCTCGTCGGCGAGGTCATGATCCCGGTGCGCGGCGGCGCGGAGGCCTTCTACGCCCATCCGGTCGATCCGAACGAGGAGATCGGCGTCGGCGAGATCGTGGTCGTCGTCGAGTACCACGCACCCCGCACCGTCTACGTGGCCCGCGCCATCATCTGACCGGCCGGATGCGGACGTTCGGGAGGTCGGCCCGCTTCCCGGGAACCGTTCGGGGACGCTCGCCGTCTAGTGGTCAGCGACGCCGGAAACCGGACGAAAAGGCTCCCCGGCGGTGTCGCTGCCCCGGCCCTCGCGGCCGGGTCGGTTGGAGGAGCGGATGCCAGTGCTCATCGTGGCGATAGCGGTCGTCGTCGCCGTCATCGTGCTCATCGTCCTGTTCAAGATGATCTGGCGGGTCGCCGAGCCCAACGAGGCCCTGATCATCTCGGGCCTGGGCGCGCGGTCCAAGGCGGTCCCCGGGCTGGACAGCCTCGGGTTCAAGATCGTCACGGGCAAGGGCACCCTGGTGATGCCCGGGTTCCAGGTCGCGCGGCGGCTGCGGCTGGACATCCGCAGCGCCACCCTGGAGGTGCACTGCGTCACCCAGCAGGGCATCCCGGTGCAGGTCAAGGGTGTGGTGATCTACAAGGTCGGGGACGACCTGGTGTCCATCGCCAACGCGTCCCGGCGCTTCCTGGACCAGCAGAAGTCGATGGACGGCGCGATCCACGAGCTGTTCACCGGCCACCTGCGCTCGATCATCGGCGGCCTCACCGTCGAGGACCTGATCCTCAACCGCGAGCGCCTCACCAGCGAGACCCGGCTGTCGGCCGCCGACGAGATGAGCAAGCTCGGCTTCGTCGTGGACTCGCTGCAGATCCAGGAGATCGAGGACGCCACCGGCTACATCACCAACCTGGGCCGCCCGCACGCCGCGGCCGTCGCGTCCGCCGCCCGCATCGCCGAGGCCGAGCGGGACCGCGAGGCCACCGAGCGCGAGCAGGAGGCCGCCCGGCAGAACGCGGCCGTGATCCGCGACACCGAGATCAAGAAGGCCGAGTACGAGGGCCAGGTGAAGCAGGCCGAGCAGCAGGCGAAGCAGGAGGTCATCGAGAAGGAGACCCGCAACGCCGAGCTGGAGGCCGAGCGCACCGAGAAGCTGCTGGAGAGCCAGGTCCGCAAGCCCGCCGACGCGCGCGCGTACGAGCGGGTCAAGCTCGCCGAGGCCGAGCGCGAGGAGCGCGTCGCGCACGCCCAGGCGGCCGCGACCGAGACGCAGCTGAAGGCGCAGCGCGAGGCGGAGGCCACGCGCATCCTCGGTGAGGCGCAGGCGGGGGCGATCCGCAACAAGGGCCTCGCGGAGGCGGACGCCATCAAGGCGCGCGCCCAGGCCCTGTCGGAGAACACCGAGGCGGTCATCGCCCAGCAGCTCGCCGAGCGCTGGCCGGAGATCGTCGAGGCGGGCGCGGGCGTCTTCGGCAACGTGGACAACATGGTCGTCCTGAACGGCGCGGACGGCATCGAGGACATGCTCGCCAAGGCCCTCACCCTCGGCGGCGCCGGGCTCGGCCTGGCCCGCAACCTGCTCTCGGGCGCCGCGGGCGTCCCGTCCGCGAACGGGCAGGCGCCCGCGCCGGTCAACGGCGCGGCCCCGTCCCTGACCGGCCCGGACAAGCCGGCCACCGAAGCCTGACCGCACCCCCTCCCCGAGGCCCGGACGCGCGCCACGCGCCTGGGCCTCGCCCACATCCGGACCTTGGAGGTCGTATGGGACGCAGAAAGCCGCTAGTCCTGCGGGTCGGGCCGGATACCTATTACCGGACGTCCGGGCACGCGCACGGCCCCGGAGGCAAGCAATGCCGCGAGTACGTCCGGATCGCCCGCGACGGAAGCCGCGGCACCGGCCTGACGGTCTCGTTCCAGGCGGGTCCGGGACGCCTCGTCGCGGACGGCCTGCTGCACATTGGCGGCGTCATCCGCGGCGAGGACGACGCGTACCTGAACCTGCACCGGCCCGCCGTCGTCCGCGCGCTCCTGGACGTCGCGATCCGGCGCGGCTGGGACACCGCCACCGAACTCCACCTGGACGGCTGGCTCCTCCTGGACGACGTCCTCGCCGTCCTCCCACCCGAGCCCGATGCGACCGCGAGTGAGGCCGACGCGAACGCGACGGACAAGGTCCCACCCGAGCCCGACGCGGACGGGACGGACAAGGTCCCACCCGGGGCGTGACCCGGATAACGTTCGTGGCATGTCCGTGCCCCGGCTCGCCGTCACCGTCGATCTCGTCGTCCTCACCGTCCGGGAGCAGCGGTTGAGCGCGCTGGTGTGGCGGCGGGACCGGGACCCCTACGACGGCGCCTGGTCCCTGCCCGGCGGGTTCATCCAGCTCGACGAGGACCTGCCGGCCGCCGCGTCCCGGCTGATGGCCGAGCGCGCCGGGCTCGCCGACGTCCGCATCCACCTGGAGCAGCTCGCCACCTACGGCTACCCGGACCGCGACCCCCGGCAGCGCGTCGTCAGCGTCGCCTACCTCGGCCTCGCGCCCGACCTGCCCGCGTCCAGCCGCGCCCAGGTGCTCTGGAAGCCCGTGGACGACCTGGTCAACCGCGACCGCGCCGCGTTCGACCACCGGCGCATCATGCTGGACGGCGTGGAGCGCGCCCGCGCGAAGCTGGAGTACACCTCGCTCGCCGCCGCGTTCGCGCCGCCCGAGTTCACCGTCGCCGAGCTGCGCCGCGTCTACGAGATCGTCTGGGGCACCCCGCTCGACCCGCGCAACTTCCACCGCAAGGTCACCGGCGCCGACCGCTTCCTGATCCCCACGGGCCGGACGACCACGCGCGACGGCGGCCGTCCCGCGCAGCTGTACACCCGGGGCGATGCCGAGCAGCTCCGTCCGCCCATGCTCCGCCAACGCCCCTGCTCTGACTGACCGCAATCCCCGTGCGAGCGACCTGCTTCGTCCGAGGTGGGATGAGGTGTCGGACGTTTCGGTCCCGACAGAACCCGGTGTCCCTGGGGGCGGAGCGGGGGAGAACGGGCTGACCGCGGCGGGCGGCGCGGTGACGATGGGCGCATGCTGGCCGACCTGTTCCCCCTGCTGTCCCTGCGGGTCCGCACGCCGCGGCTGGAGTTGCGGCTGCCGACCGACGAGCAACTGGCGTCCCTGGCGGAGCTGGCCGTCGCGGGCGTCCTCGACCGGGGCGCGCTGCCGTTCGCGACGTCCGGGGTGGACGTGCCGCCCGCCGTGGCCGCCCGGCAGGTCGTCCTGCACCACTGGCGGCTGCTCGGCGGGTGGCGGCCGGACGACTGGTCCCTCGGGCTGGTCGTCCTGTTGTCCGGCGAGGTGGTCGGGACGCAGGGCCTGGACGCGGCGCGGTTCGCGGTCCGGCGGCAGGTGACCACCTGGTCGTGGCTCGGCCGGGAGTTCGAGGGGCAGGGGATCGGCAGCGAGATGCGCGCGGCCGTCCTGCACCTGGCGTTCGCCGGGCTGGACGCGGTGGACGCGGTGTCCGGCGCGTACGCCGACAACGAGGCGTCGCGGCGCGTGTCGCGGAAGCTCGGCTACCGCCCGGACGGCGCCGCCGACCGGACTACCGAGCGCCCCGGCGGCGGGCCGGGCGTCCGGACCGGCGGCGGGCCCGATGGCCGGACCGGCGGGGGGCTCGGCGTCCGGACCGGCGGACGGTCCGGACGGGCGGAGGGACGACGCATGAGGCTGTGCCGGGACGACTGGAACCCGCCCGTCCGGGTTGACATGGACGGTCTGGAGCCCTGCCTGCCGTTGTTCGGGATCGCGCCCGACCGCGGCCGCCCGGGCGCGCAGGGCGGATGATCACCGAACGTCGCGTTCCGGTTCCCGCGAAGGGGCCCGGAACATCGCCGTGCCCTGCGCAAACCAGCAAACTTGATCAACTCCGCGGGGCCGTTCGGCATGACCTCACAAATGAAGATCACCGCGCTTCGGGGGACTTGCGGAAATGGGAGGGCGGGCGGTGATACTGGGCGTGCCCCGAAAGCCGGGAGTTTTCCGGGAAAAGGGTCGTCCGGCCGCAAACCCTGCGCGCGCACGGTCGGCGCCCAGCGGATTTCCCCCGTGAAATTCTCGGCGTTCTTCGCAAAAGAGGGAGTTGTCATGAGCCGTCTCGTCGACCGGGTCCTGGACCGCATCGTGCCCAAGGCGTCCGCCTCCGCCTGCAGCGGTACCTACTTCTGCAACGCGGCCGGCCACCCCGGCTACTGGTTCCGCTACTGCTGCCCGGACAGCGGCTGCGACTGGACCTACATCCGCGGCTGCTGACGCCGCCGCGCGTGAGCCGCGTGCGAGCCGTACATGAGCCGCGCGTGAGCGAGGTGTGATCCCGGCCGGGCGGGACGCGGCGCCGCGTCCCGCCCGGTACGCCGGAGGAGTTCGTTACGCCGCCCGGCGGGCGCCCTCTCGCTCGCGCCGCGCCCCTTGTTTATGACAGTTATCGCTGGCGCGTTCGCGTCCGGTGCGCTCCCGCCGCCGCCCGGAATGGCGGTGGCCGCGGCGGCCGGAATCACCGGCGCGATCCCTCCGGTTCCCGTCGACGAAATCGTCGACCTTTTTGCGGGGAGTTGAAATGGCTTTCCTGGTGGCCGCCGTGACGCTGTTCGGCGCGCTTTCTCTGTTGAACCTTCTACTGACCGTCGGCATTCTGCGCCGGATGCGGGCGGACGCCGCCGCCGGGGTCCGCACGTCCGCCGCCCCGGACGACCTGTTCGCGCTCAGCCCCGGCTCCCCGGTCGGCGAGTTCAGCGCCGTCACCACGGACGGCGACCCCGTCACGCGCGAGACCGCCGCGGGCGTCGTCGCGTTCTTCTCCGCGAACTGCGACGGCTGCCACGTCCTGCTGCCGAGCTTCATCGAGCGCGCCCGGACCCTCGGCCGCGGCAACGTCCTCGCCGTCATGGGCGGCGACGAGCCCGAGACGGTCGCCGCGCTGGAGCCGGTCGCCCGCGTCGTCCACGCCGACCGCGACGGCGGCCCGATCGCGCACGCCTTCCAGAACAAGTGGACGCCCGCCCTCTACCTGCTAGGCGAAGACGGCCGCCTCGTCGGCACCGGCTCCCGCATGGACGAGCTGCCCCTGCACACCCTCACCGCCCCGGCGGCCGGAAGCTGACCATGACCACGCCGGACACCAGCCGACGCTTCGGGCCGCGGGCGCTGCGGGCCTCGGCCGCCGAGGCGATCGCGCTCATCTGCCGGGCCGCGCCCGTCGAGATGCCGGTCTTCCTGGCCATGACGGTCGCCGCGTCCGGCGCGCCGATCGCGGCGGCCTGGCTGACCAAGCTGGTGATCGACCGGCTCACCGGCGGGCACGGCGCGGTCGGCGGGCTCGCGCTCGGCCTCGCCGCCGCCGGGTTCGCGACCGCCGCGCTCCCCGCCGCGACCCGCTACGCCCGCGCGCAGATCGGCCGCGCCGCGAGCCTCACCGGCACCGACCGGCTGTTCGCCGCCGCCGAGCGCCAGGTCGGCCTGCGCTCCTTCGAGGACCCCGCCTACCAGGACCGGCTGCGGCTCGCGCAGGACGGCGTCCGCCGCGTCCCCGAGATCGTGGACGGTCTGGGCGGCGCGCTCGGCGGCGTCCTGTCGCTGACCGGGTTCCTCGGCTCGCTGCTCGTGCTCAGCCCGGCGATGACCGGCCTGGTGCTGGCCGCCGCGCTGCCCGCGCTCGTCGCCGAGATCCTGCTGACCCGCCGCCGGTCGGCCATGGAGTGGAGCATCGAGCGGCACCACCGGCGCGAGTACTTCTACGGCCAGCTGCTCACCGGGACGTCGCCCGCGACCGAGATCCGGCTGTTCGGCATCGGCGCGTTCCTGCGCGGCCGGATGATGTCCGAGCGGCGTGCCGCGAACGCCGCCGACCGCGGCATGGACCTGCGGGAGCTGCGCACGCAGGGCGGCCTCACCGCGCTCGGCGCGGCCGTCGCCGGGGCCGGCCTCTGGTGGGCCGTGGACGCCGCGAAGCACCACACGCTCAGCGTCGGCGACGTCGCGATGTTCCTCGCCGCCGTCGCCGGCGTCCAGTCCGCGCTGGCGAGCCTGACGAACGCGATCTCCGGCGGCCAGGCGCGCCTGCTCACCTTCACCCACTACGTCGCCGTCGTCCGCGCGCCGTCCGACCTGCCGCGCGCCGAGACCGGCGACGCGCCGCCGCTGCGCCGCGGCATCGAGTTCCGCGACGTCTGGTTCCGGTACGGCGACGACCTGCCGTGGGTGTTCAGCGGCCTCGACCTGACGATCCCGCACGGCCAGGCCGTCGCGCTCGTCGGGCTGAACGGCGCGGGCAAGTCCACCCTGGTCAAGCTGCTCTGCCGGATGTACGACCCGACCCGCGGCGCGATCCTCTGGGACGGCGAGGACCTCCGCGACATCCCGCCCGACAGGCTCCGCGACCGCATCAGCGCCGTCTTCCAGGACCACATGAACTACGAGATGTCCGCCCGCGACAACATCGCGCTCGGCGACCTCGCCGCGTCCGCCGGCCAGATCGAGACCGCCGCCCGCCGCGCCGGCGTGCACGACCGCCTCGCGAACCTGCCCAACGGCTACGACACGCCCCTGACCCGCATGTTCGCCCTGGACGACTCGGACGAGACCTCCGGCGTCGTCCTCTCCGGCGGGCAGTGGCAGCGGCTCGCCCTCGCGCGCGCCCTGGTCCGCGAGAACCGCGACCTGATGATCCTGGACGAGCCGAGCTCCGGCCTCGACCCGGAAGCCGAGCACGAGGTCCACGCCCTCATGCGCGAGCACCGGCGCGGCAGCACGAGCCTGCTCATCTCGCACCGGCTCAGCGCCGTCCGCGACGCCGACCGGGTCGTCGTCCTTGAGGACGGCCGGATCGTCGAACAGGGCACGCACGAAACCCTCCTCGCCTCGGACGGCGGCTACGCCCGCCTGTTCCGCCTCCAGGCCAGCGGCTACCAGGAGGCGTCCCCGTGAAACGCCTCCTCGCCCTGACCGCCCTCGCGGCCTGCGCGGTCGCCGTCCGCCGGACCCTGATCCTCATCACGGTGGACGGCACGTCCATGGAACCGTCCCTCCGCTCGGGCGACCGCGTCCTGGTCCGCCGGACCCGCCGCGTCCGGAAGGGCCAGATCGCCCTCGTGCGCTCCGACCCGCACGACCAACTCCTGCTGAAACGCGCCGTGGCCGTCCCCGGCGACCACCTCCCGAAGGACTGGGCCGACCCGGACGTGAAGTCCCTAGCGGACGCGACCGTCCCGCGCGGCGCGATCGTCGTCCTGGGCGACAACCGCCCCACGAGCTGGGACTCCCGCCACTTCGGATACGTCCGCCGCGCTCAGATCCTGGGCGTCCTCCTGGTCCGCCTGCCGTAAAGCTCTTGATCAATACGCCGTACGCCGGGTAGCAAGGCGGGATGATCCGCGGCGAACGAGCCGGACTGCGCGTCCGGCTCCCCGAAGACGTGCCTCTGCTCCACGAGGAGCTCTACAACGACGTCGAGACGCGCTCGCGCTCCGACATCCGCCCGTGGCGCCCCCTCGGCCCCGACAAGTCACCCTTCGCCGTCCGCGACACCGAGGACGACACCCTCGTCGACTTCTCCGCAGTAGACCTCGCCACCGGCGACCTCGCGGGCGTGGCCGTCCTGTGGGGCATCGACACGCACGCCCGCTCGGCCCACATCGGCATGTCGCTCCGCCCCGCCGCCCGCGGCCGCGGCCTCGCCACCGACATCGTCCGGACGCTCTGCCACTACGCCTTCGAAACCCGCGGCCTCAACCGCGTCGCCCTCGAAACCCTCTCCGACAACCTCGCCATGCGCGCCGTCGCCAAGCGCGTCGGCTTCACCCACGAGGGAACGCTCCGCAACTCCTTCTGGGCCAACGGCCGCTTCCACAACGACGAGCTGTACGGCCTCCTCGCCTCAGAATGGCGCGCCCGCTGACCAAACCCCGCACAGCGCCAATGCGTGACCGATACGGTACGAAGCGTGAAGGCGTTCAACACGACCGGCCCGTGCCTCCCCGACCAGCACTACATGCTCGACCCCCTTGCCCGCCTCCCTGAAGCCCGGAAACTGGCAGAACAGGGCAAGTACTTCGTCCTCCACGCCCCCCGCCAGTCCGGCAAGACCACGGTCCTGGCTGCATTGGCGCGCGAGCTGAACGCCACAGGCGAATACGCCGCTCTTCGCTTCTCCGCCGAGGCCGCGAGGGTGGACGGAGAGGACCACGTCGCCGCCCAACTCAACCTGCTGGGGTCGCTGCGCAAGGTAGCGCGGTATTCGGACCTCCCGCCCGACTGCCTGCCGCCGGACGAACTGCCCGAGACACCCCCGGGGCTCATCCTCCACACCGGTCTGCAGGAGTGGGCGGCGTCCTGCCCGCGCCCTCTGGTCCTGTTCATAGACGAGATCGACGCGCTCGCCGGAAACAGCCTGATCAGCGTGCTCACCCAGCTGCGGGACGGCTACATCGACCGTCCCGCCCCCTTCCCCCATTCGGTGGGCCTGTGCGGGATGCGAGACGTCCGCGAGTACAAGGCGGGTTCGAGCGGCACCACGAGTCGCCTGGGCACGGGTAGTCCTTTCAACATCAGTGCGACCTCGCTGGTGCTGGGAGATCTCACGTTCGCAGAGACCGCCGAGCTGTACGACCAGCACACCGAGGCGACCGGCCAGGTCTTCGAGCCGCGGGCCGTCCAGCGGGCCTTCGAGGCGAGCCAGGGCCAGCCATGGCTGGTCAATGCCCTGGCGAGGGACATCATCGAGGTCATGGGCGTTCCGGCATCCGAGCCGATCACGGACGACCTGATGGATCAGGCGGTGGAACGGCTCATCCGTCAGCGCGCCACACATCTGGACTCGCTGGTGGCCCGTCTCTACGAGCCGCGCGTCAAACGCCTGCTCGGGCCGATGATCTCCGGTGGAGACCCGCCGTTCGGCGATGAGTACCACGAGGATCTCCTCTACACCCAGGACCTCGGCCTGCTGACTCGGACGCTTCCGGTGCGGGTCTCCAACCCGATCTACCAGGAAGTGATCGTGCGCGTCCTGTCCCAGGGCGTGCAGGACAGCATCCATGCGCAGCCACACGCCTTCCTGCTCCCGGACGGACGGCTGGACGTCGACAAACTCCTCCAGGAGTTCATCGCCTTCTGGAAGATGAACGGCGAGATCCTGGACAGCCAGACCACCTACCACGAGGCCGCCTGCCACCTGGCGTTCATGGCGTTCCTCCAGCGAGTGGTCAACGGCGGCGGCGTGATCGACCGCGAGTACGCGCTCGGCCGCAAGCGCCTCGACCTCACGGTTCGCAAGGCGTACACGGACAGGCACGGTCGGCGCGCGATCCAGTGGGAGGCCTACGAGCTCAAGGTGCACAGCGACGGTTCACGCGATCCGATCCCGAGCGGCCTCAAGCAGCTCGACGGCTACCTCGACAGCCTCGGTCTCGACACCGGCACGCTGATCATCTTCGACCGGCGCAAGAACGCCCCTCCGGTCGCGGAGCGCACCACCACGGAGATGGTCGAGTCGCCCACCGGACGCAAGGTCACCCTCCTGCGCGCCTGACCCGCGGGCGCAATGCCGTTCAGAGAGGCCACTCGTGGCTGACGTGAGAAGACCGAAGTACTTCAACACGGGCGGCCCGTGCCGTCCGCACCGGGACTACATGCTCGACCCGTTGACCCGCCTGCCGGATGCCAGGGAACTGATCGAAGGGGGCGCGCACTTCGTCGTCCATGCCCCGCGGCAGTCTGGATCGACGACCATTCTGGGGAGCCTGGCCGAGGCCCTGACCGGGACGGGCAGCTACGCCGCTGCGCGGTTCTCATGCGAAACCGCAGCCGGTACCGACGACGAACGCCATATCCAGGAGATCCTCCTTCACGCCATGAAGGACTCGGCCGAGGACAGCGGCTTCCCGGCGGCGTGCTTGCCGCCTGACCCGTGGCCGGAGGCGCCGACCGGCCGGATGCTCTTCACGGCGCTTTCGGCTTGGGCGGCGAAGAGCCCGCTGCCGCTGGTTCTGCTCATCGATGAGGTCGATGCGCTGGTCGGGCCTGCCCTGGACGGGATTTTGCGCCAGCTTCGGGAGGGGATTCTCTCGGCCTCGACTCCGTTCCCGCACTCGCTGGTGCTGTGCGGACGGCGGCATGTGCTGGACTACCGCGACCCGGACGAGTCCGACTTGCTCGACGTCAGCGTGGCAGCACTGCGGCTCGGTGCGTTCACCTTCGAGGAGGTCGCTGAGCTGTACGGGCAGCACACCGCGGCGACCGGGCAGGTTTTCGAGGAGCGGGCCGTCCGGCGGGCGTTCGAGGTGACTCAGGGGCAGCCTTGGCTGGCCAACGCCCTGGCGCGGGACATCATCGAGGTCATGTCCGTCCCGGCGTCCGTGCCGATCACGGACGTGTTGGTGGACGAGGCCGTTCGGCGCTTGATCGAGGGGCGGCCTACGCACCTGGACTCGCTCGCGGGGCGGCTGGACGAACCGCGCGTGCAGCAGGTGATCGTGCCGATCCTTTCCGGGCGCGCGCCCGGAGCCGAGCACCTGGAATATGTGCAGGACCTCGCCCTGGTCACCAGGACGCATCCCGTGCAGATCGCCAATCCGATCTACCAGGAAGTCATGGTTCGGCGCATGCAGGCGCGGTTCGGGCTGTCTGTCACGCCGGGTGAGAGGCCGCGCTCTGGGGCGTACGCGGGGTACTTCGCGGACGTGGGTTGAGGCATAGCCTGCGGGCGTGGGGACTCTGGTGGTGGTGAGCGGGCCGGCCGGGGCTGGGAAGACGACGCTGGCGCATGAGCTGGCGGGGGTTCTCGGGTGCCCGGCCGTAATTCGGGACGAGATCAAGCAGGGGTTGGTGCTGGGCGATCCTGAGTACCGGCCGGAGCCGGGGGACGCGCAGACGATGCGGGCGCTCGAAGCGTTCTTCGACGTGCTGCGGGTGTTGTTGCAGGCGGGGAGCGTGGTCGTCGCCGAGGCCGCGTTCCAGGACCGCGTGTGGAATCCGCGGCTCACGCCGATGCTCGAATTCGCGCGCGTCCGCATCATCCGCTGTGACGCGCCGGAACCCGTCCGGCTGGAGCGCATCGCGCGGCGCCTGGAGGCGGACGGGCACCGGCGCGCCCACGCCGACCACACGCTGACGGCAGGAGGTCGGTTCACGCCGGTCGCGATGGACGTCCCGACCTTGGATGTCGACACGTCCGACGGCTACCGGCCCGGGCTGGACGAGATCGCAGCGTTCGCCCGAGCCGGTCTTCGCTGACCGTCACCGCTGCCGCTTCATCGGGACGACCCGCGCGTCATAGGCGAGCGCGGCGTCCAGCCAGGGGCGCAGGTAGGCGTCGATCGCGCTCGCGGCGGATGCGGTGTCGGTGGCATGCGCGAAATTGCGTCCGCCGGACGTCCGGAACCACCAGCCGTCCAGGTGCCGGACGGCCGTGACCGTGTCGCCGATGGACGCGAGTTCCGGCGCGCGGACGCGCAGCATCGGCGGGAATTCGGACATGCGCGGATCGGTCGTCCAGCCGTGGCTTCGCAGATCGTCCGCGAGGCGGAGCAGCAGGCGGCGGGCGCGCCACGCGTCCAGGTCAGAAGGCCGCACGATCAGCCCCACCGGGCCAGCTCGGCGGCGACGGCGTGCGCCGCGTCGAGCGCGTCGTCCGGCTCCCGGACGTGCTCGGCGTCGCCGATCGGAACCGCGCCCGGATGCAGCCAGAACTGCCACCTCGCGTCCGGACCGGACATCTCGCACGTCACGCTGAGCGTCCAGCCCATCGTGTCCGGATTCCAGCACCGCAGAACGGTCGGTTTCAGGACGTTCTCGACCAGCCGCGCCCGCAACCCGATGTCGTCCAGGCCGCCGGCGAGCGCGAGAAGTTTGGTTCGCCTGGTGAAGCGGGCTTTCTCGACCGGTGATTCCGGTATACGGTCACAGATGCGAGTCGTGTCGTCACACATCGGCACCCTCCGGGGCTGAGGGACTGGGAACTAACCGTGAATTCCCCACCACTCTCCCGGCGGCCGATGCCGTCCGGAAGAGGGTGAACCTCCACGCGGGCCCCTGTAGAGATCGGGAGCGACGACATGCCCGACAAGCACGCCAAACTGCACTCGTTCGACCCCCAGGAAAGCGCGCTGGCGCTCTACGCGGACAAGATGCGGCTCAACCGCGCCCGCGCCGGACTCAGCCAGACCGAGGTCGGCCGCGCCTGCTGCGTGTCCGACAAACTCATCTCCGCGATCGAGAACCTCAGCCGCTTCCCGGGCGAGGACATCAGCAAGCGCCTCAACCGCCTCTTCGACGTCGACTTCTTCGGCGACCAGTACCACCAGATCAACCGCGAACTCAGGCTTCCGGCCCGCTTCGACTTGTACGTCGAACAGGAGAAGCAGGCGGCGATCGTCTACTGTTTCGAGTACGGCTACATACCTGGCCTCCTCCAGACGGAGGACTACGCCAGGACGCTCATGAGCCGAACCCCGCATGCGGAGGAGCGCGAGAGAGCGGTGACCATTCGCATGCGGCGCCAGGAGCTCCTGGAATGTCAGGAGCCGCCCGTGTTGGTGGCGGTGGTCAAAGAAGCCGCGCTACGTGAGCTGATCGGTAGCCGAGATCTCATGCGGCGGCAGTTTGCACACCTCATCGAGATGGGACGTCAGCCCAACATCTCCATCGAGGTCGTTCCGAACGGCGCGGGCGTCTTCGTGTCCAGCGGATATTCCCTGCTCAACTTCGTCGAGGGAAGCCCGGTCGGGTGGACGGAAGCCGGGTTCGGATTCGGGCACCTCGTCCAGGAATCTGTGATCCTCCATCGCATGCGGGTAGCGTTGGATCTCACGCGTGCTGAGGCGCTCCCCGCTACCGAATCCGAGAGATTGATCCGGACGCTCATGGAGGATCTGTGAAGAATCTCGTCCTGGAGTGGCGCAAGTCGAGCTATTCGTCTGGCGAGGGAGGCCAGTGCGTGGAAGTGGCTGCGCTCTGGCGGAAGTCCAGCTACTCCAGCGACGAAGGTGGGGAGTGCGTTGAGGTTGCCGCACTGGAGCCGGAGGTTGGGTTGCGGGACTCCAAGGATGCGGACGGGCCGCATCTGCATGTGACCCGTCCGGCGTTCGCGGCGTTGCTCGCCGAGATCAAGGCGTAGCTTCCGCGTTCTTGGGTGACGGCCTGGTCAGGCCGTCCGGTTCAGTGCGGTCAGTCCTCCAGGACTTCCAGGCCGTGGAACGCACCACCGAGGCAGATGAGCCCCGTGGACGACCATGGGGCGTGCACGACGTGGCCGCCGCCGATCAGGCAGAGATGTGCCGTGATCCCGTCTCGTCCCTCCGGGGTGTCGGCGTTGGCGGCGCCCGCAAGTGCGACGGTCCCGGCCGTGGCGGTGCCCAGAGTCAGGGCCACGGCGGCGATTCCGGTGCGAATGCGCATGATGTCTCCTTCAGAGCTAGATGACTCCCGTCAGTCTCCCGATACCCACGAAAGTCACTTATAGTCATCTGTTTGTTACTGAGAGTGACGAAGCTGGCTTCGCGTCCACACCTGGCGAACCAGGACGAAGGATGCCGGGCCATCGAGGGGGACGGGCGTGACGGCGCTGCTCAAGGGGCTGCGCGGCCGTGGGCGGGGCCTTGGGAGCGCGCGGAGCGCGGGCTCGCGAGAAAGATCCAGAAGGCGCGAACTTCTTCGTGGCCCTCGTAGATCCTGACGTCCGGTTCGTCCGGTTGGTTCGGTGCGGAGCGGGTCGGATTGATCACGTCCCGCAGTCCCAACCCCATCGGGGGTGCCCGCATCTCACCTTGCACAGCGCGACCACGGAGTGCGCGCACCGAGGACGAGCGAGGGACCATGCGGAAGATCATGCTCACCGGGCTGGCGACGGCGGCGCTGGCGATGAGCCTGACGGCCTGCGGCGGCGGCAGCGACAACAAGACCGCGGCGGCTCCGCCTGCGTCCACCAACGGAACCGCGCCCGCCCCGACCGGCAGCTCGACGCCGGGCGGCCCGGACGGCACCAAGGCCCCCGAGGGCACCAAGGCCCCCGGCGGTACGGGCGGCCACCACACCCCGCCGTCGCAGCCGGGCAGCGGCGGCGTCCACCAGATCAGCTCGAAGTGGGGCAAGCTGGAGTACCTCGCGCCGGGCAAGTTCATCGTCGGCAACGTCGCCTTCTTCACCGCGACCGACACCGTCCTGATCGTCGCCGGTGGGAAGTGCCCGAACGGCAGCGCTCCGACCGGCAACAGCCGGTGCTCCGTGGAGGGCATCGACGAGTGGGCCCAGGCGTCCCCGCACAACGTGAACGTGCACTTCTCCGGCCAGCTCGCCACCCGCATCGTCGAGACCCAGTAGCCGCCGCCGTTCCGCACGACGAGCCGGTCAGCCGCTCCCGTTCCGACCTGACCGGCGGGATGAAAGCCCTGGTTCGTCCTTCGGTGCCTGTTGGGTGGTACGTCTCGCTCGACGGCTACAACGCGGCGGCGGACGGCGGCCAGCCCTGAGCGAGCCGGTTCGGGCGGCGCTCGGCGGGGTTCAGTTCCAGGTCAGGAAGCGGTAGTGCAGGCCGGTCGACGACTCCTGCCAGGGGCCGATCGAGTCGGGGGCGCGTCCGATCTCGGGGGCATACGTGTCGCCCTCGAAAGGCTCGCGGATCTCGGTGACCTCGATCCGGTCGGCGAGCGGGAGTGCCGCCTGGTACACGGCGGCGCCGCCCATCACCCACACGTCGTCCCCGGACGCCGCGTCCAGCGCTTGCTCCAGGTCGGGGAAGGTTTCGGCGCCGTCCTGCGGGGTGCGGGACAGCACGAGGTTGCGCCGGCCCGGCAGCGGACGGAAGCGCGGCGGCAGCGACTCCCAGGTGCGGCGGCCCATGAGGACGGTCGCGCCCGTGGTCAGATCGCGGAAACGCTTCATGTCCTCGGGCAGGTGCCACGGCAGCGCGCCGTCGCGGCCGATCACGCCGCCTGCCGCCTGCGCCCAGATCAGCCCGATCACACTGCCACCGGGGCCTTGATGCCGGGGTGCGGGTCGTAGCCGTCCACCGTGAAGTGCTCGTAGGTGTAGTCGAACAGGGTGTCGGCGGGCTTGAGGCTCAGCGTCGGGAACGGGCGCGCGTCGCGTTCGAGCTGCGTGCGCACCTGCTCCACGTGGTTGTCGTAGATGTGGCAGTCGCCGCCCGTCCAGACGAAGTCGCCGGCGCGCAGGCCCACCTGCTCGGCGATCATGTGGGTCAGCAGGGCGTAGCTGGCGATGTTGAACGGGACGCCGAGGAACAGGTCCGCGCTGCGCTGGTACAGCTGGCAGGACAGCTCGCCGTCCGCGACGTAGAACTGGAAGAACGCGTGGCAGGGCGGCAGCGCCATCTGCGGGATGTCCGCGACGTTCCACGCGGACACGATGATCCGTCGCGAGTCGGGATTCTCGCGCAGCGTCCGCAGAACGTCGCTGATCTGGTCGATGTGCCCGCCGTCGGGGGTGGGCCACGACCGCCACTGGACGCCGTAGACCGGGCCGAGATCACCGTCCGGGGCGGCCCACTCGTCCCAGATCGTGACGCCGTTCTCCTGCAGCCACCGGACGTTCGCGTCGCCGCGCAGGAACCACAGCAGCTCGTACGCGATCGAGCGGAAGTGGACCTTCTTCGTCGTGATCAGCGGGAACCCCTCGGACAGCCGGTAGCGCAGCTGGTGCCCGAAGATCGACCGCGTCCCGGTTCCGGTGCGGTCCTCCTTGCGGGCGCCGGTGTCGAGGACGAGGCGGAGCAGGTCTTCGTACTGCGTATCGGCCATGCGACAAGTCTAGGAGTGGACGGGGACATCCTGGCCGGATGGGGATCGCGAGCCCCCGAATGTGAGCCGCATCCCGTCCGGAGGGCTTGTCCTTGTCCTTGTCCTTGTCCGGACGGGATGCGGGTGGGTGATCGCCGCCTTAGCTCGGCTGCTGCCCGGGCGCGTCGGTGATCGCGATCTTGAGCTGGACGAACATGTCGAGGACCGTCCCGTCCGGAACGCCCGGACCCACGGACGGCGTCACGTTCGCGTTCGGCGTCTGCGCCGGCCCGCCTGGGCGCGAGGGCGGGGTCGTCTGCCCCGGACGTGACGGCGGCGTGGTCTGGCGCGAAGGCGGTGTCGTGTGACTCTCAGGCTTGGACGGAGGGGTCGTCTGGCCGGGGGTTTGCGGGCGTCCGGGGGGCGTGTGCGGACGTCCGGGCGTCGTGTTCGGGTGTCCGGGCGTCGTGTTGAGGCTTCCCGGGGTCGGCGGGAGCCGGTCGCCGTGGTCGACGAGGCGGCGTTCGCCGAGGTAGCGGTAGGTCTTCGCGTCGAAGACGACCTCGACGCGGCGTCCGTTCCAGGTATGCCCGACCGCGATGCCCTTGCGTCCGGCCAGGTCGGCGACGCCGCGCGAAACGGTCACGCCGGGGATCGTCGCGGCGGCCTTGAACAGGACGGTCAGCGCGCTCGGCCGGACGTACCGGGCCCGGAGCGTGTCGGCCAGCGTCAAGAAGGCCTGGACGTCGGACGGGTTCTGGCCGCGCGAGTTGCGGTACAGCCAGGCGCGCATCCCCTTCACGTCGGACGGGAGGCCGGTGAGGATCGCGGGCGGGTTGTGGCAGCCCTTGGGCGGGTCAGCGAGATCCACCTTCGGCTGGTGCCCGGCGGCCTTGGCCTCGGCGGCGCGCCGCTCGTAATCGGCCGAGCCGTTGCACAGCCAGACCTCGCCGAGGGGGTCCTTGCCGCCCGTCACATTGGCGACGCTCGCGTGCTTGCCGTCGATGGACGCCCAGTCGGTGCGGTTCGTCCGCTCTGGTTGCTTCGCGCCGATGTCCAGGTGGAGCGAGCGGGACTCGACGTAGAGGTACTGGTTGCCGCGCGGGTTCAGGTCCGGCCCGTCCGCGGCGGCCTTGGACGCGCGGTCGAGAACCTCGGTCGCGGCGACCGGCGCGAGCGTCGGGCTCTTCTCCCCGGACGGCGCGACCACGGCGACCGCCGCGACTGCGACACCCGCTGCGGCCGTGGCGGCGGCCCCGCCGAAAATCCACCGCTGCGACGCGGTGCGCCTCTGCGTCTGCCGGGTCTCGCGCAGCAGTTGCGTGCGGACGGCGTCCTGGTCGATGAGATCCCGCCGCGCCGGAGGCATCAGGTCGTTCATCGGCTCTCCTCCTGGATGTAGGCGTTCACATGACGGCGGACGGCCGCCGGCGGACCTTGGGAAACGTGCCGGGCCGACATGCCGGCCTGCTCGCCGGGCGCGGGAGGTCGGGTCCTCGGCGTGCCGAGCGTCGCGTTCGACGCGACCTCCGGCGTGCGCGGTGCGCCGGTCGGCAAAGCAGCGCCGGCATCTCGTTGCGGTGCGCTGCCAGGGCGGCCAGGGGACGTTGCCTTGGGGGTGCGCCCGGACGGCTTTCCGGCATCGCGTCCGGACGATGCTGCTTCGGCGCGACGCGTGGGCGCTGATTGCGGATGGCCTCCGAGCGCTGTCCCGGAAGCCCGGGGGTGCGCCGGCTCCGGCTCGGGCTTGGGCTCAGGCTCGGCGGCTCGTCCGGAATTCGGCTGGGCGGCGGGAAGCGTGTCCGGGGTCAGGTCGCGGAGGCGGGCGCGGGCTCGGCTCAGGCGGGAGCGGACGGTTCCGGGCGCGATGCCGAGGGCCTCGGCGATCTGGCTGTGGTCGAGTTCCTCCCAGACGCTCAGGACGAGCACCTCGCGGTCGCGGCGGGGGAGTTTCCGGACGGCCTCAAGGACCCGGCGCATCCGCTGCTCGGCGTCCAGTCGCGCGGCCACCTCGTCCGCGTCGTCCGGATGGGGGACGGGTTTGGGCATCCGGGACAGCGCGTTCCGATGCCGGCGCATGCTGCGCCGCTGGTTGTGCAGGACGTTCGTCGCGACCCCGTACAACCAGGGCAGCAGCGAACCGGATCTGGGCTGGACGCGGCCGCGCTGCCGCCAGGTCTCCAGGAAGACGACCGACGTGGCGTCCTGCGCCTCCGACCAGCTCGCGGTCTGCCGGAAGCAGAAGTTGTAGACCGTGCGCGCGTGCCGGTCGAAGAGCGCCCCGAAGGCCTGCTCGTCGCCGTCACGCGCGCGATGCCACAGCTCGTCGTCCGTGGGGGTTTGCGGGTTCATGCCCGCTTGATGTCCGCTCACCCGCGCGCGTTCCCGACTCGATCAGGACTCGGCGAGCTCGACCAGCGCGGCGAGGACGTCCGGGAAGTCGCCGGTGATCTCCGGACCCATCGCCGGACCGACCTGGTCGGCGAGCGGGCCGGTGATTTCGGTCCGGTAGGTGATGCGAGTGCGGCCGTCCGGAAGCGGGGTCAGCCGGTGGTAGGTCGTCACGACGAAGTCCCCGCCGTCCGCCTCGTCGACGAACAGCTCTCCGGGCACGATCTCGGTGATCCGCAGCTTGACCTTGTCGCCCTCGGGCGGGGTCATCGTGAACGTGGTGCCGACCGCGAACGGGTCGTCCACCTCGATCGTCACGATGCCCTCGTTCCAGCGCGGCCAGTTCTCCATGTCGGTCCAGTGCCGCCACAGCTCCTCGCGGGACGCGGTGGTCTCGACCGAATACTCGTACTCCCACATGGTCCGTCCTCCTCAATTTGATCTGCGCGTAGATTATCTATGTGCCGATCGCCTGTCCAGCAGGTCGTTCCAGGAGGTTCCCTGGCCGAGACGACGAACCATCAAGGCCGCCGGGCGCCGAAGCGATTGGCGGCGCCTACGGGACGGAGTACCGGACGGCCAGCGCGGCGACGGTTTCGGACATCCGCGCACGGAGTTCGGGCGGCCCGATGACCTCGGCTTCGGCGCCGAGCCGCAGCAGATCCAGAACGGCCTGGTCGACCGACTCGACAGGGATGGTGACCTCGACCCAGCCGTCTTCCTCCGCCGCCGTCCGTGCCGTCGCCTGGGCCGCGCGGACGGCCGCGCCGTCCAGGAATTCATGCAGCTGAGACAGGACATCCTGGGACAGTCGCAGGTGCGCGGACATCCGGAGGCGGCGCTCGTCGAAGGTCGCGAGGCTGGCGTCCCAGTGCGCGACGAGATCGAAGCCCGCCGGACGCTCGAAACGGTCGTCCGTAACGTCCAACTCCAGGATGCGCGAGACCCGGTAGGTGCGGACGCGATCACCCGTCCTGCCAACGAGGTACCAGTGCCCGCCCTTGAGGACCAGCCCCAGCGGATCGACCTCGCGCGTAAGCTCCCGCGGCCTCTCCCACCGCAGGTAACGCAGCCGGACGCGCCGGTCGTTCCAGACGGCATCCGCAACGTTGGCCAGGTAGGGCGTGCTGTCGGGGTCGCGATACCAGCCCGGCGCGTCCAGGTGGAACCGCTCGCTCACCCGCTCGGCGCGGTCGCGCAACTCGTCCGGCAGGGCCGACATCAGCTTGAGCTGCGCCGCCGTGACGATCGCCCCGAGCCCCAGCTCCGCCGCCGGTCCCGGAAGCCCGGTCAGGAACAGCGACTCGGCCTCGTTTTCGGTCAGCCCGTTCAGCCGCGTCCGGAACCCGTCGAGCAGCCGGTATCCGCCGTCATGCCCCGGTTCCCCGTACAGCGGTACACCCGCCGCGCCGAGCGCCTCGACGTCCCGGTAAATCGTCCGGACCGAAACCTCCAGCGCCTCGGCAAGCTCCCGAGCCGTCACCCGCCCCCGCGTCTGGAGCATCAGCAGGATCGACACCAACCGCCCCGCACGCATGCCCCGAATTCTCCCCGACTCCACTGACAGAAGGTGTCAGTGGACCCGTCCTACCGTCCGCCGCATGGACATCGACTTCGAGAAGAACCAGCTCGTCGCCCGCTACGTCGCCGTCTGGAACGAACCCGACCCCGCCCGCCGCCGCGAGGCCATCGCCTCCCTCTGGGCCGAAGACGCCGTCGAACTCGTCGAAGAAGCCACCTTCACCGGCCTGACCGAATTGGAAGCCCGCATCGCCGAGGCCCACCAGCAGTTCGTCCAGACCGGCGGCTACACCGTCGACCACGCGAACGACGCCGTCAGCCACCACGACGCCGTCACCTTCACCATCCGCCTCACCCAAGACACCCAAACCGCCTGGGCCGCCCGAGTAGTCCTCCTAGTAGGCGAAGACGACCTAATCCGCCACGACTACCAATTCACCACCCACCCCTTCACCCCCTAACCCCCCACCCGCAAGCCACTCGCCCTCACACCCACCCGAACCCAAACGGCCCGCGCCCAAAAGCCACGCGCCCAAACTCCCCCACGCGCCCTCCACCCCCCAAGCGCCAAACTGCAAGCACCCGCGCCACACGCCGACGCACCCCACCGCACCCATCTCACGCACATCCAGCCCGCCCCCACGCCCACACACCCGCCAACCGCCCGCTGCGCGCAGAGCGCCCGCTGCGCGCAGAGCGCCCGCTGCGCGCAGAGCGCCCGCTGCGCGCAGAGCGCCGCTGGGGACTGTAGAAATTTCGGTGTAACTCCTGAGGTGTAGGAGACACCTGTGACGAACGTGAGCAAGCCGGTTGATGGCGGTGAGTCCGCTGGTGAGGTGCCTTCGGCTGTGGCTGGGCAGGTTGCTGATCTGGTGGCGCAGTTGCAGGCGCAGGGTCTGCCGGTGTCGGGTGAGGGTGGGTTGCTGCAGCAGCTGACCAAGCTGGTGCTGGAGTCTTCGCTTGAGGGCGAGCTGGACGCTCATCTGGGCTATGCCAAAAACGATGCCGCTGGTCGCGGCAGTGGGAACTCCCGGAACGGGAAGCGGTCCAAGACGGTGCTGACCGAGGCGGGTCCGGTCCAGATCGAGGTGCCGCGGGACCGGGACGCCTCGTTCGAGCCGCAGATCGTGCGGAAGCGGCAGCGGCGGTTGGACGGGATCGACGGCATGGTGTTGTCGCTCAGCGCGAAGGGGCTCACGACGGGTGAGATCTCGGCGCATCTGGCCGAGGTGTATGGCGCGTCGGTGTCGAAGGACACCATCTCGGCGATCACCGACCGGGTGCTGGAGGGCATGGCCGAGTGGCAGTCGCGTCCGCTGGACGAGGTGTATCCGGTGGTGTTCATCGACGCGTTGCGGGTGAAGATCCGGGACGGCCAGGTCGCCAACCGCCCCATCTACCTCGCCCTGGGCGTCACGGTCGACGGGCAGCGCGACTTCCTCGGGCTGTGGGCCGGTGAGCACGGTGACGGTGAGGGCGCCAAGTACTGGCTGCGTGTCCTCACCGAGTTGAAGAACCGCGGTGTCAAGGACGTCCTGATGCTGGTCTGTGATGGGCTGAAGGGGCTGCCTGACTCGGTTGCTGCGGTCTGGCCGCAGACCGTGGTGCAGACCTGCGTGGTTCATCTGCTGCGCAACAGCTTCGCCTATGCCGGCAGGCAGGACTGGTCGAAACTCGCCAAGGATCTCAAGCCCGTCTACACCGCCCCGACCGAGGCCGCGGCGTTCGACCGGTTCGCCGAGTTCTCCGAGAAGTGGGAGCGCAAGTATCCCGCGATCGTCAGGTTGTGGACCAACGCCTGGGCCGAGTTCGTGCCATTCCTGGCCTTCGACGTCGAGATCCGCAAGGTCATCGCCACCACGAACGCGATCGAGTCCATCAACGCCCGGCTCCGCCGGGCCGTGAGCGCCCGCGGCCACTTCCCGACCGAGCAGGCCGCGATGAAATGCCTCTACATGGCGCTCATGGGACTGGACCCCACCGGCAAAGGCCGTGGCGCCTGGGTCCGCCGCTGGAAGCCGGCCCTCAACGCCTTCGACATCCACTTCGACGGCCGCCTGACCAGGAACAACTAACCCATCCAAGATCGACTTACACCGAAAAATTGACAGTCCCCTAAAGATCCTTTTGGAGCTTGTAACTCGAGGTGTGTAAAGATGATCTTGTGGTGGGTCTGGTTGTGTTTACCGGATGCGGCCCGGGTAGGCCTGGGCGAGTTCGTTGAGTGCTTCGGGCCAGCCGTAGGTTTTGGTGCCCTCGACGAGTCGGGCGGGTTGGAAGGGATGCTTGTCGCCGTTGGCTCGTTTGGCGGCGCGTTCGCGGGCGCGTTTGTCCTCGATGTTGACGATGGCCAGCCACAGCAGTTTGACGACTGCGTCGTCGGTCGGGAAGTGGCCGCGGGCCTTGGTGACCTTGCGGAGTTGGTAGTTCAGTGACTCGATGCTGTTGGTGGTGTAGAGCAATCGGCGGACTGCGGGTGTGAAGGCCAGGAACGGGGTGACCTGTTCCCAGGCCGTCTCCCACACTTTCACCGCCTGCGGGTAGCGTTTTCCCAGCTCGCTGGTGGCCAGGGTGGCCAGGGCGTCGAACGCGGCGTCGGCGTCGACGGCGGTGTAGACCTTCTTCAGTTCGGCCGCGACCGCGGCGCGGTCCTTGCGTGGGACCGGCCGCAGTGCGTTGCGGATCAGGTGGACCACGCAGGTCTGGACGGTGGCGTGGGGGAAGGCCGCGGTGATGGCGTCCTCGAACCCGCCCAGCCCGTCGCAGCAGGCGATCAGGATGTCGGTGACTCCACGGTTGCGCAGGTCGGTGACGACACCGCGCCAGAACCCGGCGCCTTCTCCGACCGGGCCGTCGGCGGCCTTGGGCACCCAGATGCCCAGCACGTGCTTGTCGCCGTCGGTGTCGATCCCGACTGCCAGGTACGCCGGCTTGTTGTGCACGACGTGGTTGTCGCGGACTTTCACCACGATCGCGTCCAGGAACACCACGGCATAGACGGGGTCGAGCGGGCGGCGCTGCCAGGACTTGACCTCCTCCATCACCTGCTCGGTGATCCGGGAGACGGTCTCGGGACTGAGCCGGGTCCCATACACCTGGTCGAGGTGGTGGACGATGTCACGGACCGTCATGCCGTGCGCGTACAGGCTGATGACCATGTCGTCCAGGCCGCCGGAGACGCGCCCGGCGCGTTTGGGCACCAGCATCGGCTCGAAGCTGCCGGCCCGGTCCCGCGGCACCGCCACCTGAACCGGCCCGACCCCGGTCTGCACCGTCTTGCGGATCTTCCCGTTCCGGGCGTTGCCCGCCACCGCGCCCGCGCCCTGCACATGCCGGTCATAGCCCAGATGCGCGGTCAGCTCGGCCTCCAACGCCCGCTCCAGGACGGCCTTGACCAGATCACCCAGCATCGAGCCCTCACCGGTCAGCCGCAGCCCGCCGTCCTGGTCCCGGGACCTGGCCAGCAACTCATCCAGCAGCCGATCGTCCATCAGCTCCCGGATCGGACGACGCACCGTTTCCTGCTCGGACTCACCCACCTCCAACACGGTAGCCGGAAGATCACTTACGGTGGTCGAGGTGGTGCCGTCGACACCATCGATCACAGACATCACGTGTGGTTCTCCCCCCGAAGAACGTGGGCGCTTCGCCCACTGATCACTTGCTCCCCAACAAGATCACTTTCCACACCTAGAGAGATACCTCCGCACGCAGGGCGCACGCTGCGCGCAGGCCGACGGTGAGCATCTACGCGTGTGGACGAGCCGCACGCGAGTGCGCGCGGGCAGACGGTGTGCGCGGGCCGGACGGTGTGCATCCACATGTGTGGACGAGCCGAACGCGAGTGTGCGCAGGCTGGCGGTGCGTGGGGGCGGGCTGGCGGCGCGTGCAGGCTGGCGGTGCGTGCAGGCTGGCGCTGCACGCGGGCCGACGGTGTGCATCCACGCGTGTGGACGAGCCGAACGCGAGTGCGCGCGGGCAGACGGCGTGCGCGGGCCGGACGGTGTGCATCCACATGTGTGGACGAGCCGGACGCGAGTGTGTGCGGGCCGGAGGCGGTCTACGCACGCGTGCAGGCCGCACGCGTGGTTCGTTGTCCGCGCACGCCGACCTCCCGCGGACCGGCCTGCATGCCCGCGCTAGATACCCGCCAGGCCCGGTGCGTCCCTGCACAGCGGTAAGCGTGTGCAGGGGGACGCGTGCATCAAGCGTGTGGTCGGCCCGATGGCGTGGGCACGCGTGCTTTGTATGTGCACGCCGACCTCACGGGGCGAGCTATACGCTCCCGCAGACGCCCGCGTGGCCCGCGCATGTATGCAGGCTTGACGCATGCGTGCCGACCCGACGCCTGTATCCATCCTGTGCAGGTCGGTGGCGTGTGTGCACGCATGTGGGCGGGCCGGACATCTGAAGGCATAGCGCTCGCCGTTCGCGTACGCCGACCCTGCGCGGGGCGGGTTGTATGCGCGCACGAGAACCCGCGTGGCCCGCGCGCTTGTGCGGGCCACGCGCGTGTGCAGCATGTGTGCGGGGCCGGATACCTGCAACCGGCCGCCGCACGCAGGCCGACGGTGTGCGCGGGCCGGACGCTGCGCAGGCCGGACGGTGTGCGCAGGCCGAGGGTGTGCGCGGGACGGAGGCGGTCCACGCATGCGTGCAGGCCGCACGCGTGGGTTTGCTGTTCGCGCACGCCGACCTCCTGCGGACGACCTGCATGCCCGCGCTAGATGCCTGCCTGGCTCGACGTGCCCCTACATGGCGGTAAACGTGTGCAGGGGGACGCGTGCATCAAGCGTGTGGTCGGGCCGATGGCGTGGGCACGCGTGCGTTGTTTGTGTGCGCCTACCTCGCGGCGTGAGCTACATGCGCTCCTGCAGATGCCCGCGTGGCCCACGCGTGTAGGCAGGCTTGACGCAGGCGTGCCGACCCGACGCCTGTATCCATCCTGTGCAGGTCGGTGGTGTGTGCACGCATGTGGACGCGCCGGACGCGTGTAGACGTAGCGTTCATCGTTCGCGTACGCCGACCATGCGCGGGGCGTGGGGTATGCGCGCACGCAAACCCTTGTGGCCCGCGAGTTTGTGCGGGCCACACGCGTGTGCAGTTGGTGTGCAGAGCTGGACACCTGCATCCAAGCTTGCACGCAGGCCGCTGCCGGGTATCCACGTGGGTGCGCCGGCAGGCGCGTGCGTGTGCATGGGGCGCCGTCCGCGTACGCCGAACTCACGGGGTGGAGCGTGCGCGGGCACGCGGATGCCCTGTGTGCAGGGCGGATGCGTGTGCGTTGGCGGGGTGGGAGGGTACGCGCGCGTTCGACGGCCCGCGCTCGGACGGCCCTTGGAAACGTGCCTCGCGCGTGTGTGGGTGCGTTGGTGTGGACGTGCGTCAGGACCGCCGCGGGGTGCGGCGGTCCGGGGGCTTGGGTGGCGGGCTTGGTTGTCCGAACGGGACTCGTGGCTTGGGGCTCGTCGGACGCTGTTCGAGTACGCCGAGGTCGCGCGAGCGGGCGGTGTGCGGGCACGCGGATGCCGTGTGTGCAGGGCGGGCGCGGTGTTGCGCGTTGGCGGGGTTGGAGGTGTGCGCGCCTTCGGACGGCCTTTGGGAAACGTGCCTCGCGCGTGTGTGGGTGCGTTGGTGTGGACGTGTGTCAGGACCGCCGCGGGGTGCGGCGGTCCTGGGTTTTGAGGGGCGGGGTTGGTTGTCTGAACGGGACTCGTGGCTTTGGGCTGGTCGGGCGCTTGTTGGTGAGCGCGGCGGTGTTGGGCTCGCGTCGGAATTCAGGGGATGAGGACGAGTTTGCCGCGGACGCCTCCGGCCTCAAGGCGGGCGTGAGCAGCGGCGGCTTCGGTGAGAGGGAACTCCTCGCCGACGGTCGTGGTGAGGACGCCCTCCGATGCCAGACGGGCCAGCTCACGAAGGCGATCGGTCTCGAACTGGGCGGCGACCACCTGCGGCTTGATGCCGCGCGCCTCGGTGAACGGACCGCCCGGAACCCAGAACTCGGGGACGACGGTTACGTAGCGCCCGTTATCGCGAACGGAATCGAAGGCGGCCTGGGCGCGCTCGCCCCCGACCGTGTCGAGAGCCGCGTCCACAGGGCCCTCGCCGTTCGCGACGACGGTGATCCCCCGGTGCTTCGCAATTTGGACGGTCAGCGATCCGACCGCACCGCGCGGGCCGTTCACCAGCAGCGTCGCGCCGGGCGCTAGGTCGAGAGCGGACAGCGCCTCGATCGCGGTCAGGCCCGCGAGGGGAAGCGCGGCGGCCTGCGCGACGTCCATCCCTTCTGGCGCAAGGGCGAGCAAGCGGGTCGGAAGCGTGACGAACTCGGCGTACGCCCCGATCTGTGTGTTCTTGTGCTCCGTGATCGCGATGACCTTCGTCCCGGACGGCCAGTCCGCATTGCCGACCTCCACGGTTCCGGCCAGGTCGTATCCAGGGACGAGGGGCAGGCGCGGCTCGTCCGCCCAGGGGTAGCGCCCCTCACGCATCCCCAGGTCCGCGGGGTTCACGGCCACGGCGTCCACCTTGACCACGACCTCGTCCGGGCCGGGCTCGGGAACGGTCAGTCGGACGGGCTTCAGGTTCTCGGACGGTCCGAAACTCGCAACCGCCATCGCTAGCGTCTCCATGCCGCAGACGTTACGAGCGCCCGCTCTCGTTGTCGTTAACCCAGGTTTATTACGCCCAAGACGGATCGGCGGCAGCTCCACCGGCCTCCACGCCCCGTCCTACCAAGTGCCCGACGAACCCGCGCCGCCGACGTCCACGTGGCCCGAGTTCACGTTGCACAGGGCAGGCCCGGCCGGACACCCGCACGTCGCCTGAGTCCACGTTGTATCGGACGAGCTGGCGCTGCCGACGTCTGGACTCCGTCCTGCCAGGTGCAAGCCATGCGGCACGGGCCAGACGTGCGCCTTCGGTTTCGGCGCTGCGACATGTCTGTTGGCTGAGTGTCCGGACGCGCGCTGTTGCTAAGCGGCGTTCATCGCCATGCGGGAGCGGATACGGCTCAGCGCCACCGGGGTCACGCCGACGAAGGACGCGATCTGCTTCTGTGTCAACCGTCCCGCGAGATGTGGATAACCGCTCAGGAAGTCGCGGTACCTCGTCTCCGCGTCGTCCATGAGCAGCGCACGCTGCCGCTCGTCCTGCTGCAGGTACAGGCGGTTTGTGAGCTTCGCCAGCGCCCGTCCCCACGCCGGATGCCCGGCACAGAGGTCGTCGAATGCCTCCCGGGACGCGACCAGCAACCGGGAATCCTCCAGCGCCTCGGCAGTCGCGTGCGTCGGCGAATTGCGCAGAACGGCGCCATACGCGCAGACCAGCTCGTCCTCGGCGCGGAAGGCGAGCACGCGCTCTCGCCCGTCCGCCGCCCCGTACCAGAGCGCGAACAGCCCATGCGTCACAAAGGCGACCTTGTCAGCGGGCTCCCCAGCCCGGAACAGCAGCTCACCGCGCTGCAGCTGCACCGGCCGGAACACCGGCCGCGTCTTCGGCAACTCACTCCGCGGGATATCGGCCAGCCGGATCAGATACCGATCAAGCGCCTCGTGCTCGTCCACCCACGGCCTCCCCACGAGAGACAAAGCCCTCTTCCACGGACTCGACCCTCACCCGATCCTATGCGCCGCATCCCGCCCATGCTGGGCGAAGCCCCCCGCTTCCATCCCGCTCGGACGAAGCCGCATGCTCACGCCAACCAGCCGTCCATCAAGCCAGACAACACCAGCCCCAAACCACCACCCAAACCACCAGACAGACAGCAGCCAACTGTGGCTCTCTAGCGGACGCGCCCCCCCGGGACGCGCCCCCGGGACGCGCCCCCGGACGCGCCCCCCTGCGGACGCGCGCGCTGCGGACGCCCCGCGGCGGACGCGCGCCCCGGACACGGGGCCGGACGCGTGGGCCCGGGCGCACCAGTCGATCGCGTGGCCCGGACGCGCCGCTGGCCGCGCCAGCGGATGCGCTGGCGGGACATTCCGATGGACGGTGGACGTGGGAACCGGAGCACCCGCGGACCCGCGCCGATGTTCATGGGGTGGCGCGCTCAGGTGTACGGCTTCTCCTCGATCCGGCCCTGCTAAAGCACTGCGCAACAGTCCACGAGACATCCTGATGACGAGGCCGATGAGTTTGGGCTGGCCGCGCGGTCTGCTTCAGCAGAGACGAGAGGAAACCACATATGGAAACCGTCACCTCTGCGGACGGAACGGTCATCGCCTATGACAAGGTCGGGGACGGGCCTGCGCTCATCGTCAGCGTCGGCGCATTCTGCGACCGCAAGACGTTCGTCGCGCCGCCCGAACTCAGCCAGCGCTTCACCGTGATCACCTACGACCGCCGTGGCCGGGGGGATAGCGGCGACACCCAGCCGTTCGCACCCGAGCGGGAGTACGAGGACCTTGCCGCCGTCGCGGCGGCGAGCAGTTCTGAGGCGCCGTTCGTGTTCGGCCACTCGTCCGGCGCGGCCATCGCACTCCGCGCCGCCGCGGCCGGGATGTCGGTGGCGGGCCTCGTCGCCTACGAAGCGCCCTTCGCCACCGCGGACACGCCGCAGCCGGACGTCGATCCGGCCGAACATATCCGGATGCTCGTCGCGTCCGACCGCCGAGGCGAGGCCGTGTCCTTCTGGATGTCGGACGTCACCGGGCTACCCGAAGAGGTGCTCGCGCAGATGGACGGCGCCCCCTGGGTGAAGGCCCTGGAGCCCGTCGCCCACACACTTCCCTACGACCTGGCCGTCACGGGCGGCGGAGTGCCGGCGGACGAGCTGGGGAAGATCACGGCCCCCGTCCTCGTCCTGGTCGGCGAGGACAGCCCCGCCTGGTTCCAGGACTCCGTCGCCTCCCAGGCCGCCGCCACCCCAGGAGCCCAGCTCTCGACCCTCAAGGGCTTCGGCCACAACGCTCCCCCCGAGGTGATCACCCCCCTCTTGATCGACTTCTTCACCCCCCGCTGACGCAAGCCCGACCAGGCGAAACCACCTCAAACAAGATCGCCCACATCCACCCACCCGCGTCGCCCAACCACCCGCGCAAGACGCCCCACGTGCAAGGCCGCCCCTCCACACGAACATGGCCTCCCGCGTGAACGGAGGCGGCTTCCCGTGCAAGTGCAGGCGCCCGCACAGCGGGGGCTTCCGCTGCTCACGCGGCCTCGCGCAACGTGAGCCTCCGCGCAGGGCGGCCTCTGCGTAGCGCGGGCCGCCGCCCGGATGTGGCCGCCCGCGAGAACGCGGGCATAGAGGAGGCTTTCGCGGCGCTCGGGGCTCAGGGCCACGCGGGCTGCCGCGCGCAAGGCGACCTGCATGCGGGCGCAAGGCGACCTGCATGCGGGAGGTGGCGTCCCGCGCAAGCGCAGCCTCGCGCCCAGAGAGGGCTTTCGCTACGCAGGCGGGCCTCTGCGCAAGGCGGCTCGCCGCGCACTGTGGGCCGCCGCGAGAACGGGGCCCCTCGCGTAAAGGCGGGTGCCCTCGGGCAGAGGGGCTTTCGCCGGGCACGCGCATCCCTCACAGGGCGGGCCACTGCGCAAGGTGGGCCGGCCTTAGAGGTGGCCTCCGTTGCAAATGCGGGCGCCTGGGCCAGAGGAGGTTCGTCGCTGGCGGGTCCCGTGCGACGTGGGCGCCCGTGTAGCGCGGGCTTTCGCGCACGCAGGCCGCCTGTGCAACGAGGGCTCCCGCAGGCGGGATGGCGTGTTGCGTGGGCTTGTGCGTAGCGCTCCCGGGGAGTGACCGGGGTGGGCAGGGGGTGGATTGGGTGCGGGGTCCGGCTGGGGCGGGTTGAGCGGGTGGTTGGTGTTGGGGGGGCGGGCTGATGGGCGGGGAGGCGTGGGCCGAGGGGTTGGTTCTGGGGTGTGGGCGGAGGGCCTGGGGGCTTGTGGGGTGGGGGTTGTGGTGGGGTGGACGGGCGGGAGGCCGTGGGGTGATCTTGGTGGGGGCGAGAAGTTTTACCTGGTTAAAAGCCTGTTTTGTGACGTGAGCATTGCCGGGTGATTGCTAGCTTCGGATGAATGGATGGGGAAGTATTCGAGGAACTCGGCCTGCTCGTCCGCGACATCGGGGACGCGGGCCTGGAGCGGATGTCGGAGACCCCGGGGCTCGCGGCGGCCGTCGACCAGCACGTCGCCGAGGTGCGGGGGATGATCCCCGAGCCGTCCCAGCCCGCCCTCATGAACTACCTGTCGGGGTTCGCCGAGGACGCCTTCCGGCGCGGCTGGTGGCCGGGGAACACCCGCGACTGGGAGTTCGTCCGCATCGTGGCGGTCTGCTGGATGATGCGGGACGCGCCGGTTTCGTAGGTCGCCCGCCCTACGCGTAGGCGCGCCCAGTTCATAAGCTTGGCCTCGACGCACTCCGTTCGACTGGGAGGACACCGGTGTCCGAGGCAAGTACCCCACGCTTTCGCTCTGTCCTTGATCATTTCGTGGCGTACAAGCCGGGGAAGGTCGTGGTCTCGCCCGAGGGCAGGTCCTTCAAGCTCTCGTCGAACGAGTCGCCGCAGGGGCCGCTGCCCTCCGTCCAGGAGGCCATCGAGCAGGCGGCGCGCAACATCAACCGCTACCCGGACAACAACGCGACCGCGCTGGTCGAGGCGATCGCGAACCGGTTCGACGTCACGCCCGACCACATCGCGGTCGGCTGCGGCTCGGTCGGCGTTTCGCAGATGCTCCTTGAGGCCGTCGCCGAACCAGGCGTGGAGGTCGTCTACGCCTGGCGCTCGTTCGAGGCGTACCCGCTGCTCGTGGGCCTGTCCGGCGCGACCGGCGTGAAGGTTCCGCTGGTGGACGAGACGCACGACCTGGACGCGATGGCCGACGCGATCACCGACCGGACGCGCCTGGTCTTCGTCTGCAACCCCAACAACCCGACCGGCACCGTCGTGCGGCGCGCCGAGCTGCTCCGCTTCATCGAGCGCGTGCCCCCGCACGTCCTGATCGTCCTGGACGAGGCGTACCGCGAGTACATCCGCGACGAGGACGTCCCGGACGGCATGGACCTCTTCCGCGAACTGGGCCGCCCGAACCTCGCGATCCTGCGCACCTTCTCCAAGGCGTACGGACTCGCCGGCCTGCGCATCGGCTTCCTCGTGGCGCACCCGGTCGTGGCCGAGGCCATCCGCAAGACCTACCTCCCCTTCAGCGTGAACTCCATCGCGCAGATCGCGGGTGTCGCCTCCCTCGCCGCCACCGACGAACTCCTCGCTCGCGTGGACGAGACCGTCAAGGAACGCCACCGCGTCCGCGACGCCCTCCTCGCCGACGGCTGGACCGTCCCGCACACCGAGGCCAACTTCGTCTGGCTCCGTCTCGGCGACGACACCATCGACTTCTCCAACGCCTGCGACGCCGCCGGCGTAAGCGTCCGCCCCTTCGCAGGCGAAGGCGCCCGCGTCTCGATCGGCTCCCCAGAAGAGAACGACGCCTTCCTCGCCGTCGCCCACGGCTACCCCCACCGCAACTAGGCTGTGTTTACGCAGTCACGGCCCACTGCGCTCGCCTAGCGGCTCGCTCCGTGACCGTGCCTGGGCGAACGCGGCATCGCTTCGCGATCAGCGCGGTGCCGCTCGCCTCCGGCGTCGCGGCACCGCGCTGGTCACGCGTTCGCGCGCGTGGCCGAGGCCACTTCGAAACAGGCCCTAGCCCAAAGCCCCCACCCCCGTCGCAACACCTAACGTCCCACCTAGCCTCCGGCCACGGCCTACGCCGCCCCACCAATGCGGCGTAGGCCGCCCCCTCCACCACGGCATAGGCCGCCCGCGCCTTGCCCGCCATCCACTCGCGTCGTGTCCGCTCGCGTCCGTGTCCGCTCGCGTCCGTGTCCGCTCGCGTCCGTGTCCGCTCGCGTCCGTGTCCACTCGCGTCCGCGTCTTCCGCGTCGCGTCCTAAGCGGAGCGTGGTGCGTACGCGGAGCGTGGTGCGCGGCGTAGGCCATCTGCACCTCGCCCATGAAGGGCTACGGGGGCCGCCTGCCTCGGCCGTGCGCCACGCCGCGTCCTTCGGTGCGCGGCGTAGGCCGCCCCTCGTCCAAGAGGTGCAACGGCCGCCGTCCCCCGCGGCCCCCGTGGCACACGCTCGCGTCCTTCGGCGTGCTGCGCGCGGGGCGCGGCCCAGGCACGCGTGCTTCGTCCGTGAGGCATTACGGCCGCCGCGTGGGCGTCGCATATCTACGCCTGCGTCCTTCGGCGTGTGGCGTGGGCGGCCTGCGTCTCTGGCAAAGAGGCGTGGGCGCTCGCCGTCCGCGTGGCTGCGTCCGCGTCCTTCGGCGTGGGCGTGCCGCATCTCCGTCAAAGAGGCGCAACGGCCGCTGATCGCCCAGCCCCCGACCAAAGTCCGCAGCTGTCTTTGAGGGGAGCCGAGGGCTCGACGGCCGGGGGCGCTCGATGATGACGTGCGCGTTCGTGCCGGAGATCCCGAAGGACGACACGGCGGCGCGGCGAGGACGGTCGGTCGCGGGCCACACGGGGTTGAGGAGCGCAGCAGCTCGACCTGTCCTGCTTCCCTTCGATGTGCGGGGACGGCGAGTCCACGTGCAGGGTCTGGGGGAGCAGGCCGGGCGTGGGGCAAAGCTCCCCCTTGCCGGCGCCCCCTGGAACGGCGCGAACTACGCCGAGGGTCCGACTCCGCCGCGCCCCTTTTGTTGCGCGGTGCGGCGCCCGCTGGTCGGGCTCGCATGCGTCCGCTGGGCGCTGCCGGTGCGTGTTGATTTGCCCGCTTGTGCGTTGGGCGGAGCCCTAGGTGGTTGGACGCGTTGGGGGTGGAGATTGGGCGTGTGGTGGGGGCGGGTTCGGGCTGGCTGGGTGAGGTGGGGGTTGCTTCGTGGCTTCGCCGGCGCTGGCCTGGTTAGGGGTGGTTGGGGAGCTGGAGGTGTGGGTGGTTGTTGGTGGGGTGGGTTTGGGCTTGGTGGTGGGTTTCGGGGTTGGTTTGGTGGTGGTGGGCTTGGGTTTCTTGGTTGGGGACGGCTTGGATGGGGTTGTCGTGGTCGTCTTGTGAGTTGGTGATGTCGGGTGGGGGCGGGTTGGGGAGTGGACGGGTGGGGCGGCCTCCTCGGTGTCCCTTGTCGGGGAGGGCTTGTGTTTGTGGGGTTTCGGGGCGCTGCTCGACGCGGGGGTCGGGGTGAGCTGGAGGAGGGCCGGGACGCCGTGGCGCAGGGGTGTCGGGCCGGTCAGGGCCGCTACACCGGCTCCACCGGCGATCACGAGCACGGCGGTGGCCGCCGCGAGCGCGGTGCGGGTTCGGCTCGGACGGTCCGGGGCGGCGTGGTCGTCCATGCCCTCGGCTCCGGATGAGGGCCGGCGAGGCTTCACCGGCTTTGTCCGAGCGTACGCTCGGGGCGATATGTCGGATAGTGGGCGTGTGTCGTCCGAACGGTCGTCGATCACTTGTCCACCGCCGTCCGCATCGGCTCCATGCCTTTCGGACGCGTGATCTCACACCTCGGATGACGCGGGTGCCGATCCTGCTCATCGGTATCTGGCCTTCCTCTCGCCGGGCATGTGGCCAGCATCGTCCGGCGGCGGACGGCATCGAAACCGAATATCGTTCTGTGGATAACTTCGACGGGCTGCCCTGGGCGGTCCACGGACGGTCACAGTGGATAGCGCTTGGCCAGCGGACGTGCACGGCGTTCGGGGGGCGCTGAGCGTGGCGGGAGGTGGCGCGCGCTCGCGGCGGCGGTGGGGCGCGCTTGGCTCGTGTGGGCGCGTGGTGGCGTGCTTGGTGTGCGCAGGTGGTGGGCAACGCTTTTGGGCCCCTGTGCCTTGGGGAGGCGGAGGCCGGGGGGACGTGCTGTTCGGCATGCGGGGGCATGCGGTTGTTGCCTGGGGCCCTGGCGCGGCGCCAGGGCTTCAGGTTGCGGGCATGAGGGGTGTGCGGCCCACGTCAGGTGGGCCGCACACCCCTCATGTCACGTATTGGCCTTGGGGCCCAGCTTTTCCACGATGAGGCGGTAGAGCTGGCGCGGCCGGCCCGGCTGTGGAGTGCGGTTCGGCGGCAGCGGCCAGGCGAGGCCCTCCTCCACGAGCGTGCGCAGGAGGCGCCGCGCGGTTCGGGGGGTCACGCCCAGCATCTTGCCCGCGTTCTCCGCGTCCACGATGAGGGGCTGCTCCTGGTCGCCGAGCTTCTCGGCCAGGCGGGCCAGGATCTCCAGGCCCTTCGGCTTGGCCTGCGGCTGGGACCGCGGCGGCGTCCGCGGCGCCGGGACGAGCGCACGGCCGTCCCGGTCCAGAGTGAAGCCCTGGGTGCGCTGCGAACTCTGCGAGCGCGCGAGCGCGGCGCGGGCGTGGTTCTCCGCCTCGTGGGCGGTCCGTCCCATCCCGATGCCGACCTCGATCGCCAATCCCAGTTCCTCGCGCACCCGTTCCACGAACGGGGGCGTCCGGAACCCCTCGGTCGACGCGGTCACCGAGCCCCGCGTCGCGATGACCAGGTAGGAGTGGTCGTCCAGCGGCCACACCGACGCGTTCATCCGGTGCGCCTCCTGTAGGAGGACGCGATGGAGGGCGAGTTTCAGCTCGTCCCGCCAGTAGCGCGGTGTGACCCGCCGCGGAGTCTCGCGCAGCGTCGGGACGTCCACCAGGACGACCACGAGCTGCGACTCCTCCAGCCGGTGATGCGCGCCGAGCAGCGCGGCGGTCTGCAGCGAGCTGCGGATCGCCGCCCCGGTCGGGCGCACCCGGATCGTCGGCACCCCGGCCAGTTCCAGCCGTTCGGCCGTGGCGTGGACGCAGGTCATCGCGACCGTCGTCGCCCCGCGCCGCCACAGCCGTTCGTGGAAGGCGGCCAGGGTTCCCGGACCCGCGGCCTCCTCCCGCAGGTGCACCTGGTCCGTGGCCAGGTTGATCTCCGCGTACGCCTCCTCGACCTCCGCGCGCCCGAGCACGTCGATGCTCACGCGCGCGGGGTCGAAGCGTTCGTCCAGGGAGGCGCGCAGGAGCGCCCCCTGAAGCGCCGCACCATTAAGGGGGACGTAGGTGGCGGGCATGGTGAGCACACCCGCCTTGCGGGCGAAGTCGTACGGCACCGGACTGGCGAACAGACATACGTCCACGCCGGATCCGAGCCGGACGACCTTGTCGGCCGCCTCCTGTTCGTCCCTGTAGGCCGCGGCCACCAGCCGGCTAGGTACCGGCGTGGGGCCGTGGCCCATGAGCATGACCCTCTCAACGAGGTCATGCGGACCCACGACACCGATAGTGAGGTCGGGTGCCACCGACCCTGTCCGCGCGGCCGTCATCGGCCGCTCGCTTCCCGTCCAAGCTTTCGACGGGGGCCCTGTCCCGGCCATGCGTTCGCGCACGCTCCGCCCAACGGTTGACTCATGGCTTGTCGCCCCTGCCTTCTGACCCTGCACCGCAGTTCCCGTGCGATTCGTTCCTCAGTGGGCAGATCGGGTCAGGGCGACGCTGCGTGACGCCCAGACGCGAAATCGAATCAAGAGTGCGGCGAAAAAGTAACCTACGCGACCCCCTGGTCAGTAACTTGTCACCATACGGCCAGTCTTGATCCTGCATCTTCGGATGTCCGAAGTGGAAAAACAAGACCCGAAAAGCCCGCAAGGGGCCTCCCTAGACGCTTTCACGTACTGAGGAGACCCCTGCGGCGCTCGTTTGGTTTACACCCGAGCCGAAATTCGCTCGACTCGGCGTCCCGACCTCCGGAAAGTCGCGCGCCGGGCGCGCGTGCCCCGGCCACGGCGGGTCACTGTGATTTTTTGACAACCAGGCCGAAAGTGGCCGGGCCTGTCAGATGGACGAGTCAGGACGCGGGCCGCGCCCGTCCCCCGACGCACCGTCACCCGACACCTCGCCATTGTGATCAAGCGATTGCGTCCCGTGAGTTCTGTCAGTGGCCTGTGTGACCCTTGGGGCGCGGGCGTTGCACGGGCTCAGCGGGACGGCGGGTGCGCGCGGACGAGGGCGGGGGCGCGGACGAGAGCGGGCGCGCGGACGAGGGCGGGGACGAGGGCGCGGGCGCGCCGCGTAACGCGCCGCCTGACCGCGTAACGCGCCGCCCTGACCGCGTCACGCGGCCAGGCGGCGCTTGTCTCGTTCCGGGTCGCTGTAACGCGTCGTCTGCGTGCGCGTGTAACGCCCTGAGACGGGTCAGCCCCGCGCCGTCCTGTAACGGACGAGAGCGGGGCTGAAACGGTCACACGGCGGGAGGTGCGGGCATGCGTAGGCCGCGTCCGGTTGGACGCGGCCTTAGCGGGTGACGCGCGGAAACCCGGCGTCAGGTGGTTTCGCGGGTGATGTCCGCGCCGAGCTGCGAGAGGCGGTCGGCGGTGTGGGCGTGGCCGCGGTCGAGGTAGTAGGCCGAGGTGATGGTGGTCTCGCCCTCGGCGGCGAGGCCCGCGAGGACGAGCGCGGAGCCGCAGCGCAGATCGTGCGCCTCGACCTCGGCGCCGCGCAGCGGGCTGGCGCCGTTCACCTTGGCGCGGTTGCCGTCGACCTCGATCGAGGCGCCCATCTTGGCCAGCTCGCCGACCAGCTTGAAGCGGCCGTCGAAGATGCGCTCGTAGATGTAGGACGGGCCCTCGGCCAGGCAGGACAGCGCCATGATCGGCGACTGGAGGTCGGTGGCGAAGCCGGGGTACTCGTCGGTGATGACGTTGATCGGGCGCAGCGTCCGCTCGCGGCGCACCTGCAGGACGGCGCCCTTCTGGTGGAACTCGACGCCCATCTGCTCCAGCTTGTCGGCGGCGACACCGAGGTGCTCCAGGTTCGCGCCGACCAGGGACAGCTCGCCGCCGGTGATCGCGGCGGCCATCACGAAGACGCCGGCGTCGATACGGTCCGGCATGACGGTGTGCTCGACGGCGGTGAGGCTCTGCACGCCCTCGACGGTGATGAACCCGGTGCCGCCACCGGTGATCTTCGCGCCCATGGCGCGCAGCATCTCGATGTTGTCCAGCACCTCGGGCTCCAGCGCCGCGTTCTTGATCAGCGTGGTGCCGGAGGCCATCGCCGCGGCCATGATGAGGTTCTCGGTGCCGGTGTGCGACGGCGTGTCGCAGTACAGCGTGGCGCCGCGCAGGTCGCCGGCCTTGATGTGGATGACGCCGTCGCCGTTGTCGCCGACCTGCTCGTGGACGGTCGCGCCCATCCGCTTGAAGCCGTTGTAGTGGAAGTCGAGGTTGCGGCTGCCCAGGTTGCAGCCCCCGACGCCCTCGATGACGGCCTCGCCCAGCCGGTGGAGTAGCGCCGGGACGAACAGGAACGAGCCGCGGAACCGGGACGCGATCTCGGCCGGTAGTACCGGGCTGTTCAGCCCCGACGCGTCGATCACCAGCGTCCGCTCGGCCTCGTGCAGCTCGGCCTGGACGCCGAGGGCGCGGGCGAGCTCCACGGCGCGCCGGACGTCCTCGATGATCGGCACGTTGCGCAGCACCGTGCGGCCCTCGCCGGCCATCAGCGAGGCGCCGATCATCGGCAGGACGGCGTTCTTCGCGCCCTGGACGAAGACGGTGCCCTGCAACCGCCGGCCGCCGCGCACGCGGTAGCGGACCTCGTGGCCCATGCTCATGCCGTCTGACTCCTAACTGCGGGTTACGGTGCCTGCCGGACGCGGAGCGGGTCGGTCCGTCCCGTCCGGTCGCCATCGGGGCGAGCGGGACACGAGGTCTCGGGGGAGGTCGTGCCCCCTCGTGGACGCAGCCCCAGTAAACCACCGAGGCGGGTGTGTCGCGTCCGGCTCGCCGTCCGCCGGTGCAGCCTGATCGTTAGACCCCGGATCTCGCACCAAGGTTCACGAAGATCTGCGTAAAGTGATCGTCCATGGACGAGAGCCCCGGATGGAACGCCATCGACGAAGCCCTCCGCCCGATCTACGGAGACGCCGAGCCGAGGCACTGGGGCACGATCCTCAACTACCGCCTCGGCGGTCCGGACCCGCTCGACGGCGTGAGCGCCTACCCGCGCGACGGCCACTGGCACTACGTCTCGTACGGGATGTCCGAACTGTACGAGAAGGAGTCCGACAACCCGGACGAGTCGGGCTGGGGCTTCGAGTTCACCTTCCGCCTCGCCCGCCCGGACGCCGCGGTCGCCGAAAGCGGCGAAGACGGCGAAAGCGGTGAAGGCGGCGAAAGCGGCGCGGACGGCGAGGACGAGCCGCCGGTCTGGCCGGTCAACCTGATGCAGAACCTCGCCCGGTACGTCTACTCGTCCGGCAACTGGTTCGCGCCCGGCCACCACATGAACGCGAACGGCCCGCTCGCCCTCGACCGCGAGGAGTGCACGCTCACCGCGCTCATGTTCGCCGAGGACCCCGAGCTCGGCACCATCGACACCCCCAACGGGCGGCTCCAGTTCCTGCAGCTCGTTGGCCTCACGCCGGACGAGTACGAGGCCGCCCGCACGTGGAACTCGGCGTCCCTGACCGAACTGTTCGCGTCCCGCCTGCCGCTGCTGGTCTCGGACATCACCCGGCCCTCCCTGCTGGACGACCCGGAGATCGCCGAGGCCGTCCGCGCCGGATCGGAAGCGGACGGTTCGAGCAGCGGCGCCCTGTTCGTCCCCGAGATCGGCTGGTCGCGGGACGGCGCCGAGACCCGGCTGCGGATCGGCGCGCTCCAGGCCGACGGCCTCGCCAAGACCATCCCCGGACGCCTCGGACACGGCCGCGGCGTGCTGCTCCAGGGCGACGACTCCGACGTCCTGCTCGTCCCGGAGGACGGCGGCGCGCTCACGGTCGACGAGGTGGACGGCTCGAACCTCAAGCTCGGCATCCCGGTCGCCGCGCTGGACGGCCTGATCGAGACGCTCCGCCCCGAGGCGGGCGTCCGCCCGGTTCCGGGCCTCCCCGAACTGGTCATCGAGGTCGTCCAGACCGTCATCCGCGACCGTGACGGCAACCCGACCGACCAGGTCATCGGCTGAATCTGACACGTCCACGTACTGTCTGTGCCCGTTACAGGCGTGATCGTGCGCGACTCGCGTGGATCAGCGCGCCCGTGAGACGGCTTATGTCCGGAGTTATGTCGGTTCGACGGGCCCCGCCGGTTCGACGGTCCCCGCCGACTCGACGATCTCCGCCGGTTCGAGGATCTCCACCGGGTCGCCTACACGGAGCGTGCCCAACGTCCGGGGCACGGCGTTCTGGCCGAAGATGATGCCGCCGTCCACGTTGCGGTAGGCCGCGAGCGTGCGCAGCGGTTCGCGGCTCCGGACGGCGGTCGCCTGGTCGGTCGTGGTGATGACGCAACGCGTGCAGGGCTTCACGAGCTCGATCACCGTCGAGCCGATGCGCAGCAGCCGGACCGCGTCCTCGCCGTAGGCGCCCAGGCCCTCCAGGACGATGCTCGGACGGAAGCGGTTCATCGGGAGCGGCTCGTTCAGCCTCGTGTTGAGGTCGGCGAGCGACTCCGCGGAGATGACCAGCAGCGGGTAGCCGTCGGCGTAGGCGACCTCGCCGCCGCCGCGGCTCGTCGGACGCCGCCCGGTGAAGCGCACCAGGCGGCATCCGGCGAACGGCCCGCGCCGCTCCGCATCCGGAGCGGACTCCAGGAACCGGGTGAACCACGCGGCGGCGGCGTCCCCCTGGTCCACGCCCTGGCACGGCTTCCGGTGGACGGTCACGTCCACGACCGGCCCGTCCGCCAAAGCCTTGTGCTCCAGCGGCTCAAAACCTGCCGCGACGTCTGCTTCGACGCCCGGTGCGGAGACCGTCAGGAGTTCGCCGTCGAAGTGGGGACGCAGCAGTGCCAGCCGCGCGTGCTCCCGCTGGGACAGGTGCCGCCCCTCGGGCGTGACCAGCATGAACTCCCGGTCGTGGAGCAGCCCGGTCGGGGTCAGCTCCGCGCTGGTCAGCGCCGTCCCGCCACCGCTCTTCAAGGGGTGGACGTTCAGTTCGGCCAGCACGGCGTCCATTCCGCGTCCTCCGTTACTTGAGGGCTTCGAGGCGCTCGAACATCGGGGCGAGGCGCTCGACGAACCGCTCGGGACGGCACACCTCGTCCAGCCGCGCCTCGTCCAGCGCGAGCCCGGCCGCCGCGGCGTGCGCCCGCAGCGTCTCGCGGAACGGGACGCCCGTCTGCCAGGTCTCCATCGCGGCCTTCTGGACGAGCGGGTACGCCTCGTCGTCCCGCGACATGCCCGCTTCGACCAGTTCCAGCAGGACGGTCGAGGTGTAGATCAGGCCGCCGGTCGAGTCGAGGTTGGCGCGCATCCGGTCGGCGTCCACCACCAGGCCGGACATCAGCCGGTTGGTGAGGTTCAGCATGTAGTCGAGCGCGGTCGCGGCGTCCGGCAGCGCGATCCGCTCGGTCGAGGAGTGCGAGATGTCGCGCTCGTGCCAGAGCGGAATGCCCTCCATCACCGGGACGACCTGGGCCCGGACGATCCGCGCCATGCCCGCGAGCCGCTCCGACATGATCGGGTTCTTCTTGTGCGGCATCGCGGAGGAGCCCTTCTGGCCCTTCCCGAACGGCTCCCACAGCTCGCGCACCTCGGTGCGCTGCCCGTGCCGGACCTCCAGCGCGATGGCCTCCAGCACGGTCGCCATGATCGCGAGCGCGGACGTCCACTCGGAGATGCCGTCGCGGATGACGACCTGCGTGGACACGTCCGCCGGCTGGAGTCCCAGCTTCGCCGCGACCGAGCGCTCGATCGCCGGGTCGATGTTGGAGTAGGTGCCGACCGCGCCGGAGATCGCCATGACGCCGACGGCCTCGCGGGCGCGGCGCAGCCGGTCCCGGGAGCGGGCCGCGGCGAACGCGAAGTCGGCGACGCGGTGGCCCCAGACGTCCGGTTCGCCGTGGATGCCGTGCGTGCGGCCGACGCGCAGGGTGTCCCGGTGCGCGAGGGCGTGGTCGCGCAGCGTCGCGACGAGCGTGTCGGCCTTCGCGAGCAGGATGTCGGTGGCCTCGACGAGCTGGAGCGCGAGCGCGGTGTCCAGCAGGTCGGACGAGGTCATGCCGAAGTGGACGTACCGGGCCGCCTCGCGCGGCTCGGTGTTGTCGGCCCACGCGGACAGGAAGGCGATCACGTCGTGCTGGGTGACCGCCTCGATCTCGTGCACGGCCTCGGGCGTCGGCGGGGCCGCGTTCCGGATCGGCTCCACCACCTCCGCCGGGATCGTGCCGGCCTCGGCGTGCGCCTCGACCACGAGGGTCTCGACCCTGCACCAGAGCTCGTACTTGTGCGCGTCGCTCCAGACGCGCCCCATCTCGGGGAGGGTGTAGCGTTCGATCACCCTGCCATTCTGGCAGCTCCCGGCCCGTGCCCCGGGCCCGGCACCCGCGCGGGCTACCGCGGGACGGCGGCCGAGCGCCTGGTGCGGACGGCGTGTTCGGACAGCTGGGCCGCGCTGAGGATCGCGGTGAGGGCGGCGATCCCGACCGGAGCCGACCAGTGCGCCAGCGGGACGGCGATCACGCACGCGACGGCCGCAGCGACCCGGATGCGGGACGGGCCGATCCGGACGACCCGCCGGAACCGGGCGTCCCCGAGCAGGAACGCGGCCGTCCCGAGGGCCAGCGCGAGCGACGGCCGGTAGCCCAGCGAGTGCCACGAGACCGCGACGGCGCTCTTCACCCCGGCCGCGAGCACGATGATCCCGACGATCAGCGGGATATGCGCGTAGAAGTAGCCGAACATCGTCATTGTCGTGCGCTCGGCCGCGTCCGCCTCGGACAGCGTGCGCTCGGCGTCCGCGTCGTCGCGGGCGAAGTACGTCCACCAGACGGACGCGGCGAGCGCGAGACCGAGCAGGACGGTCACGATCAGCCCGGCGTCCAGCTCCTGGTGGCCCGCGCCGGCGCCGACCGCCACCACCGACTCGCCGATGGTGATCATGACGAGCAGGCCGTGCCGCTCCACGATGTGCCCGGCGCGGATGTCGAACCGCCCGCCCGGCGGCACGATGTACGGCTGCGCGATCGGGACGACCAGCGCGAGCGTCCACAGCACGTAGACCGGCGCGCCGTGGTCCAGCAGCCCGGCCGCGATGATCAGGACGGCGGCGAGCAGGTTCGCGGGCAGCACCCGCAGGATCGCCGGGTTGCCCTGCGCGTACAGGACGACATGCGCGAGCACGAGGATCAGGTAGCCGAGTCCCCACACCACGCCGCCGGAGCCGAACGCGCTCGGCGTGGCGAGCGCGATCATGAAGAAGCCGCCCATCCCGACCAGCACCAGCAGCCGCCGCGCGACCGTCGTCGGCGCGGTCATGTTGGTCAGCCAGGCGTACCCCGCGTACATCCACCACAGGACGCCGAACATCAGCACGACCTCGGCCAGCCCGCGCGGGCTCATGTCGTGCGCGAGCACGCTGGTGAGCTGCGTGATCGCGAACACGAACACCAGGTCGAAGAACAGCTCCAGCGTGGTGACCCGGTACTCGTCCGGCTCGTAAGCCTCATCCGGCTCGTAAGCCTCGTCAGGCTCGTACGCCTGGTCGGGCTCGTGCGGTACCGCCATCGGGCCCTCTCGTCAGGGATGTAATGAAGTAAGCAGGCATTCTGCCTCTTCCATCCCTCGGCTGAAAGCCCAAAGGCCCGGAGGATCAGCCCTTGGCCGCGTCCAGGGCGATGTCCCCGCGGTGGTGGGAGCCGCGCAGCCGGATCTTGTCCACGGCCTCGTAGGCGGCGGCTCGCGCGGCCGCGAGGTCCGCCCCGCTGCCGACGACGCTGAGGACGCGCCCGCCCGCCGAGACCAGGCGCCCGTCGCCGTCCAGGGCGGTGCCCGCATGCAGGACGTGCGCGTCTTGGACGGCGTTCGCCTCGTCCAGACCGGTGATCACGTCGCCCTTCGCCGGGGACGCCGGGTAGTTCTCGGCCGCGACGACGACCGTGACGGCCGCGCCGAGGTGCCAGGAGAGCTCCTGGTCCGCCGCGAGGCCGCCGAGCGCGCACGCCTGGAGCAGCCCGCCCAGCGGGGTCGCCAGCCGGTCCAGGACGACCTGGGTCTCCGGGTCGCCGAACCGCGCGTTGAACTCGATCACCCGGACGCCGCGCGAGGTCAGCGCCAGCCCCGCGTAAAGGACGCCGACGTACGGCGTCTCGCGGCGGCGCAGCTCGTTCACCGTGGGCCGGACGACGGTCTCCATGATCTCGTCGACCAGGCCGGGCGGGGCCCAGGGGAGCGGCGTGTAGGCGCCCATACCGCCAGTGTTGGGCCCGGCGCCGCCGTCGTAGGCGCGCTTGAAGTCCTGCGCCGGGACGAGCGGGACGGCGTCCTGCCCGTCGCACAGCGCGAACAGCGACACCTCCGGGCCGTCGAGGTACTCCTCGATGACGACCCGCCCGCACGCCGCCGCATGCGACAGGGCCTCGGCCATGTCCTCGGTCACCACGACGCCCTTGCCGGCGGCGAGGCCGTCGTCCTTGACCACGTAGGGCGCGCCGAACTCGGCGAGCGCCGCCTCGGCCTCGGCGGCGGACTCGCACACGCGGGCGCGCGCGGTCGGCACCCCGGCCGCCTCCATGATCTCCTTGGCGAACGCCTTGGAGCCCTCGATCCGCGCGGCGGCCTTGTCCGGCCCGAAGCAGGCGATCCCGGCCTCGCGGACGGCGTCGGCGACGCCCGCCACCAGCGGCGCCTCGGGGCCGACCACCACCAGGTCGACGGTCAGCCGCTGGGCCAGCTCCACCACGCCGGTCGGGTTCAGCATGTCGATCGCGTGGTTCGCCGCGATCTCCGCCGTCCCCGGGTTCCCGGGCGCGCAGTGCAGGGCGGTCACGGCAGGGTCGCGATGCAGGGCGCGGGCGAGCGCGTGCTCGCGGCCACCCGATCCAAGGACGAGTACTCGCACGTCGCAGGAGCTTAACGGTCCCGCGCCCGCCCGGCACGGGCCCGGTGGCCTCGCGGCGTGGGCCCGGCGGCCCCGCGGCACGGCCGGGTGGCCTCGCGGCGTGGGCCGGGGGGCTCGCGGCACGGCCGGGTGGCCTCGCGGCGTGGGCTGGGGGGCTCGCGGCACGGCCGGGTGGCCTCGCGGCGTGGGCTGGGGGGCTCGCGGGGCTTATCCACAAGTCGGCGAAGCGGGAGACAGAGATCTCCGGGGACGGGCATCCTTGGGGGTGCGGCCGCGGATCGTCTGGGAAACCCGGACGCCCTCGTGCGCAGGGACGGATGCCCCGGGCGCGGGGCGGAGGCCCGTGTGCGCGGGGCATAGGGCCTTGCGGTCGCGTGTTGTGACGAGAGTGACACACGGGCGCGTCAACCCGGCGGATGTCCGCCGCGTCTTAAATGTCGCTGGTAGCCTACAGAGGTTGTGGCCTCACGTCCGGAAGGAGGTGGTCGGGATGAGTCCTGGCGATACGAGCTGTACGCCGGAGAACCCTCACAGTCCGAGCTGGACTGTCCGTCCGACTGCCTCTTCGAGGCGTCCGGCCACGCGATCCGCGCGCTCCCCGCTCCTGTAGAGCCCCGGGGCCTGGCGCGCGCTGCGTGCTGTGGCCGGGGGTTAGGAGCACCTCATGGCCATGACTCGGGTCCGCCCAGCGCGCGCGACGATGTCCCTGTTCAAGCAGCGCGGGCGCATGCAGACGTCCGCCGGCCCGTCCTGCGTCCGGGACAGCGCGGTCATCGACTGGGCCGCCTACATCGACGGGCACCGCGTATGTACCGATTCGGTAGGTGACGCGGTACGCCTCGTCCGGGACGGGCGTCTTGAGCCCGCCGAGCCGGGCGAGGAGAGCGCCGGGTTCGTCTGGGTCGGCCTGCACGAGCCGTCGGCCGCCGAGCTCCAGGAGATCGCCGAGGTCTTCGGCCTGCACCCGCTCGCCGTCGAGGACGCGATCCACGCCCACCAGCGGCCCAAGCTGGAACGGTACGACGACGTCCACTTCCTGGTGATGAAGACCGTCGGGTACGTCGAGCGCGACCCCGAGGACGGCGAGGTCGTCGAGACCGGCGAGATCATGGTCTTCGTCGGGACGGACTTCGTGGTGACCGTCCGGCACGGCGAGCACGGCGGGCTGGGCCCGGTGCGCCGCCGGCTGGAGGGCAACGCCGAGCGCCTCCGCCAGGGCCCCGCGGCCGTCGTGCACGCGGTCACCGACCACGTCGTGGACGGCTACACCGCCGTCGCCGACGCCATCCAGGAGGACGTGGACGAGGTCGAGGAGGCCGTGTTCTCGCCCGAGCGCACCGACGAGTCGCGGCGCATCTACCGGCTCAAGCGCGAGGTGATCCAGCTCAAGCGCGCCGTCGGACCGCTCGCCGGGCCCGTCCGCAGCCTGTCCGGGCGGCGGTTCGTGCCGACCGAGATCAAGGAGTACCTGCGCGACGTGGAGGACCACCTGACCCGCGTCCGCGAGCAGGTCGAGTCCTTCGACGAGCTGCTCAACCCGATCCTCCAGGCGCACATGACCCAGGTGACCGTCGCCGACAACCAGGACATGCGGAAGATCTCGGCCTGGGGTGCGATCTTCATGGTCCCGACCGCCATCGCCGGGATCTACGGGATGAACTTCAAGTTCATGCCGGAGCTCCAGTGGCGCTACGGCTACTTCCTGATCATGAGTCTGATCGGCGGCATCTGCCTCGGCCTCTACCGCGGCTTCCGCCGCAACGGCTGGCTCTGACCACCCCGCCGAACCGCCCCTCGGCCGACGTTTCGGGCGTTCCGCTTGCGCCAAGGCGCCCGGACGGAGCGGACGGCCGGTTTAGGATCTTCTGAGGCGGCGGGAAGGCGGGCGGTTGTGGGCGGCGACTGGGTTCCTCCGGGGGTCGATCTGAGCGTGCCGTCAGCGGCGCGCATGTACGACTACTTCCTCGGCGGCAAGGACCACTTCAAGGTGGACCGCGAACGCGCCGAGCAGGTGATCCAGGGCTTTCCGGACGTGCGGGAGGTCGCGCGGGCCAACCGCGCGTTCCTCGGCGCGGCCGTGCGGGCGGCGGCCGAGGCAGGAGTCCGCCAGTTCATCGACCTGGGCGCGGGGCTGCCGACGCAGGGGCACGTGCACGAGGTCGCTCGTCCGATACGTCCTGACACGCGCGTGGTGTACGTCGACATCGACCCGGTGGCCTGCGCGCACGCGCGGGCGCTGCTGCCCGACGCCGCCACCGCCGTCGTGGACGCCGACATCCGGCGCCCTTCGGACGTCCTGGACGCGCCGGAGGTCCGGGAGCTGATCGACTGGTCCGAGCCCGTCGCGCTGCTGCTGATCTCGGTCCTGCACTTCATCGACGATGCGGACGACCCCGCCGGGATCATCGGCGCGTTCACCGGACGCATGGTCTCCGGCAGCCACCTGGCGATGACCGTGGCGACCGGCAACGAGGACCACGACACCAGCCGACTCGTCGACGCCTACAAGGGCTCGGGCACCGGCTCCGGCGGCCTGCGCTCCCCGCAACAGATCGCCGACTTCTTCACCGGCTTCGACCTGCTCGCCCCGGGCCTGGTGGACGTCTTCGACTGGCCCGAGCCGAGCGCCGAGCAGCGCCCCGACCGCGCCATCCGCCTCCTGGCCGGAGTAGGCCGCCGCCCCTGACCCGCACTCTGCAGGGACGGGGCAGGAGTCGCACTCTGAGCCGCGTGAGGCAGCCGCCCCCCCTGAACCCGCGACCTTAAGCCGGGTGCAGGGACGGGGCGGGTAGGGGGAAGCCTCGTGCGCGCAGGACGGCGCGGAGGCGGTCCGGGTGGTCGGTGACGATCGCGTCCACGCCGAGGTCGATGAGGCGGCCCATGTCGATCGGGTCGTTCACCGTCCAGGTGGTGACCGGGAGGCCGAGCGCCTGGGCGTCCTCTACCAGCGCGGACGTGACGAGGTCGTGCTCCGGGGACAGCACGGTCGCGCCCGCCGCGAGGGCGACGCCGACCGGGTCCTCCGGGGGCAGGCCCGCGAGCCACTCCGTGCCCGGGACCAGCGTCTTCCGCTCGACCAGCGCGACCCGTCCCGCGCCCGGGACGTGCCGGGCGGCGGCGCCCAGCACCCGCCAGTCGAACGCCAGCAGCCGGGACCGGGACAGCAGGCCGTGCGCGGCGAGCACCTCGCCGACGGCGGCGGTGAACCGGTCGACCGCCCGGGCCGTCCAGCCGGGGTCGGTCTTCAGCTCGACCGCGAGCCCGACGTCGCGGACCGAGCCGAACAGCGTGCACGCCTCGGCCAGCGTCGGCAGCGGCGTGCCCGGCACCGGACGCTGCGTCGCGGCGAACGCGGCCGGCGTCCGGGCCCCCGCGTCGACCGTCCTGACCTGGTCGAACGTAAGGTCGCGCAGGGCGCGCCCGACGTAGGGGAACAGCGCGTCGCCCGGCGTGGCCGGGGCGGTGTCGGCCAGGTTGGCCGGCGAGAGCACCTGGTCGTGGTTGCAGACGACGGCGCCGTCCGCGGTCAGGCCGACGTCGAACTCGACGGCGTGGACGCCGAGCTCCAGCGCGTGCGCGAACCCCGGCAGCGTGTTCTCCGGGCGCAGCCCGCGGGCGCCCCGATGACCGTGGATCTCCACGGTCCCCCCGAAATACGTCACGTCCGAAACGCTACCGGGCGCGCCCTAGCGCGCGATGGCCGATCGGTGAGATGCCGCTGAACGGCTTCGTACCACCAGTGAGCGGAGTCGGACACCAAGATCGTTTCGGGACGGGGCCGGACGTCCGGCAGCGCCCGGAAGGGGGTTAAGGACACCCCTCCGGGCGCGCCGTTCCGATCGCCGTCCCGGTCAGGAGACCAGGGAGCGGAGCTGGAGGGTCTGGTCGCGGCCCGGGCCGACGCCGATCGCGGAGATCTGCGCCCCGGACATCCGCTCCAGCGCCCGGACGTACGCCTGGGCGTTCTCTGGCAGGTCGTCGAAGGACTTCGCGCCGGAGATGTCCTCCTTCCAGCCGTCGAAGTACTCCAGCACCGGCTTGGCGTGGTGGAAGTCGGTCTGGTTCGCGGGCAGCTCCTCCACCCGCTCGCCGTCGATCTCGTAGGCGACGCAGACCGGCACCCGCTCTAGGCCGGACAGCACGTCCAGCTTGGTCAGGAAGTAGTCGGTGATGCCGTTCACCCGGGTCGCGTAGCGCGCGATGACCGCGTCGAACCAGCCGCAGCGGCGGTCGCGGCCGGTGGTCACGCCGTACTCGCCGCCGGTGGTGCGCAGGTACTCGCCCCACTCGTCCAGCAGCTCGGTCGGGAACGGTCCCGAGCCGACGCGGGTGGTGTAGGCCTTGAGGATGCCGATCACCCGGGTGATCTTCGTGGGGCCGACCCCGGAGCCCGCGCACGCCCCGCCCGCCGTCGGGCTGGACGAGGTGACGAACGGGTAGGTGCCGTGGTCGATGTCGAGGAGCGTGCCCTGGGCGCCCTCCAGCAGCACGACCTTGCCCTCGTCCAGTGCCCGGTTCAGCACCAGCGTGGTGTCGGCGACGTACGGCCGCAGCCGCTCGCCGTAGGCCAGGTACTCCTGGACGATCGGGCCGGTCTCGATCCGCCGCCGGTTGTAGACCTTGGTCAGGACCTGGTTCTTCTCGCGGAGCGAGAGGTCCAGCTTCTGGGTGAGGATGTTCGGGTCGAACAGGTCCTGCACCCGGATGCCCATCCGGTTGATCTTGTCGGCGTACGCGGGGCCGATGCCGCGGCCGGTGGTGCCGATCCGGGCCTTGCCGAGGTAGCGCTCGGTGACCTTGTCGAGGGCACGGTGGTGGGGCATGATCAGGTGCGCGTTCGCCGAGATCAGCAGCCGGTCCGCGGAGATGCCGCGGTCCGCCAGCCCGTCGATCTCCTGGATCAGCACGGCCGGGTCGATCACCACGCCGTTGCCGATGACGGGCACCACGTCGTCCGACAGGATTCCGGACGGGAGCAGGTGCAGGGCGTAGCTCTTGTCGCCGATGACCACGGTGTGGCCGGCGTTGTTGCCACCCTGGTAGCGCACGACGTAGTCGACGTCGCCGCCCAGCAGGTCGGTGGCCTTGCCCTTGCCCTCATCTCCCCACTGGGCTCCGACAAGAACGATGGCCGGCATGCCACTTATCCTTCCCACGACGAAGGCCCCTGATCGCAAGTGCGAAGGGGCCTCTTGCGATCAAATCGTACCCGTAGCCGGGACTCGAAGAAACCGCACGTCGTGGCGCAGGTGGCCGAAATGCCTGGTGGGACCGGGTCAACCGGGATTTACTTTCCGTTCTCCGCCAGCACCTCGGCCGCCGTCGGGCTGCTGTCCCGAAGGAAGGTTCGGCAGCGCTCGGCCTCGGCGTCCTCGCCGATCGCGGCGGCCGCCCGGCCGAGCGCGTGCAGCGAGCGCAGGAAGCCGCGGTTCGGCTCGTGCTCCCAGGGCACCGGGCCCTGGCCCTTCCAGCCCGCCCGGCGCAGCTGGTCGAGGCCGCGGTGGTAGCCCGTGCGCGCGAACGCGTACGAGTCGATCACCCCGCCGCGCGCGAACGCGCGGTCGGCCAGCTCGGCCCACGCGCCCGGGTACTCGGGGTGGCGCGCGGCCACCTCGAACGGGTCGACACCGTTCTCCAGGGCCTCGCGGGCCTCGGGGTGGTCCGGCAGTTCGGTCGGTGGCGGCCCGCCGAGCAGGTTCTGGGTCATGCCGGTCATCGTAGGTGGGAACGCCCGCACCCGACCAACCCGGGTCACCTTCCCGTCGACTCCACCTGCACCTGAACCCCCGCGCCGACCTGTGAGGCGTGCGTCGGTCTAGCGGCTGCCGGCGAGGGCGGGTCCGTCGCTGGGCGCGTTCGCGGTGGGCGCGGGGAGGTGGAAGGTCGCGGTCTCGCCGCTGCGGGCGGACCGGGCGGACGGCCAGGTGTGCTGGATCAGCGCCAGCGCCCCCGCATTACCGGCATAGACGTCGGCGTGGAACTCGGTCACCCCGCGCCGGGCGGCCAGCGGCAGCAGCATGCGCGTCAGCAGGCGGCCGAGACCGCGCCGCTGCCAGGCGTCCGCGATCAGCACGGCGATCTCGGCCCGCTCCGGATGGCAGGGGACGCGCGCGTACTCGGCGAGGCCGATCATCACGTCGTCGTCGAGGGCGACCAGGGCGTCCCGGTCCCAGTGGTCGAGCCGTCCGAGCGTGGCCACATAGGGCTCGGGGACGCGGGGCGTCCCGCTGAAGAAGCGCGTGTAGAGGCTGACCCTGGACAGCGCGGCCGACATGCGCCGCAGGCGGGCCTCGTCGCCGTACCCGAACGGTCGGATCCGGACGTCCGCGAGGTACTCGTCACTGAGTAGCTTCACGCAACTCATTGGACAGCAAAGAGTTGCGTGAAGCAACCCCTATCTTCGGGGCGCGGAAATCGGTCGTCCGGATCGTCCGTCCGGAACGGTTGCGCGGGTCAGTCGGGCGGGGTGACCGCTCCGGGGCCCGGGCGGGTATCGACGTCCGTCGGTTCCAGCGCCTTGCCGCAGTCCGCGCAGGTCATGCGGGTGGTGAGCGCGCCACCGCAGCCCTTGTGCAGGACCAGCGCCGGCGGACCGTCCGGCGCGTAGTGGCGGTCGCCCCACAGCAGCAGCGTCATCATCGCGGGCCACAGCTCGACGCCCTTGCGGGTCAGCCGGTACTCGAACCGCTCGGGCCGGTCCTGGTACCGGACGCGCCGGAGCAGCCCCTCGTCGCACAGCCTGGTCAGCCGATCGGTGAGGACGTTGCGCGCCACGCCCAGCGCGTCCTGGAAGTCGTCGAAGCGGCGCACGCCCTCGAACGCGCTGCGGATCACCAGCAGCGTCCACCGGTCGCCGACGATCTCCAGAGCGCGAGCGATCGAGCAGTTCTGGTCCTCGTACGTGCGGGGGAGAGCCACGCACCCGAGCCTATCCGCGGACACCCGCCCTCGAACGCCGCAAACCCGCCACATCCGGACGCCCTGCGAAGCGGACGCCCCCGCAAGGGCGGGCGCCCGGGCAAGGTGACCGCCCGGGCAAGGTAGCGGCCGGGGCAAGGTAGCGGCCCGGGCGAGGTGGCCGCCCTCGCGGAGCGGGCGTCCCGCAAAAGCAGGCGGGGTCCGGCGCGCGCGAGTGGCGGCCGGACCCCGGGGGTGCGGGTGCTACTTGATCTTCTTGCCGGCGGAGAGCAGGTTCTCGCAGGCGTGGGCGATGCGGGCGGCCATGCCCTCCTCGGCCGCCTTGCCCCACGAGCGCGGGTCGTACTGCTTCTTGTTGCCGACCTCGCCGTCGATCTTCAGGACGCCGTCGTAGTGCGCGAACATGTGCCCCGCGACCGGACGCGTGAACGCGTACTGGGTGTCGGTGTCGATGTTCATCTTCACCACGCCGTAGGACACCGCCTCGCGGATCTCCTCCAGCGTCGAGCCCGAGCCGCCGTGGAAGACCAGGTCGAACGGGCGCTCCTTGCCGAACTTGCTGCCCACCGCGTCCTGGATGTCCTTGAGGACCTCCGGACGCAGCTTGACCGAGCCCGGCTTGTAGACGCCGTGCACGTTGCCGAACGTCGCGGCCAGCATGTAGCGGCCCTGCTCGCCCAGGCCGACGGCCTCGGCGGTGGCGATGGCGTCGCCGGTCGTGGTGTACAGCTTCTCGTTGATCTCGTGCGAGACGCCGTCCTCCTCGCCGCCGACCACGCCGATCTCCATCTCCATGATCACGCGGGCCTGGCGGCACTGCTCCAGCAGGTCCTGGGCGATCTCCAGGTTCTCCTGCAGCGGCACGGCCGAGCCGTCCCACATGTGCGACTGGAACAGCGGCTCCTCGCCGCGCGCGACCCGCTCCTGCGAGATCTTGACGAGCGGGCGCATGAAGCCGTCCAGCTTGTCCTTCGGGCAGTGGTCGGTGTGCAGCGCGATGTTGACGGGGTACTTGGCGGCCACCACGCGCGCGTACTCGGCGAGCGCGGTCGCGCCGGTCACCATGTCCTTCACGGTCGAGCCGGACAGGTAGTCCGCGCCGCCGGTCGAGACCTGCACGATCCCGTCGCTCTCCGCCTCCGCGAAGCCGCGCAGCGCGGCGTTCAGCGTCTGGCTGGACGTCACGTTGATCGCGGGGTAGGCGAAGCCGTCGCGCTTGGCGCGGTCGAGCATCTCCGCGTAGACCTCGGGGCTGGCGATGGGCATGGTTCAGCGTCCTTTCCGGCCGGATCCCGGCGGCACCATGTGCTGTCGTGTGTTCGGTCCTGGCCCGACCCGCGGGGGTGGGCGCCATGCGGCCAGTATCTCGAATTCCGCGGAGCGGGCCACGCCCGGGTCCGGACCGGGGTGTCCGAGGGCAAACCGGCAGGGATCGGCGTTCCGCTTTACACCGGCCGTACAGGGGTGTCCGGGTAGGCTCGCGGACGTGTACCTCGCCCTGAACCCTCTCGATCCCAACTCACTGATCTCCACGTTCGGCGTGTTCGGGATCTTCGCCGTCATCTTCGCCGAGACGGGCCTACTGGTGGGATTCTTCCTGCCGGGCGACACGCTGCTGTTCGCGGCGGGGCTCTTCAGCACGGCGACCGCCGCGCACAGTGCGGGCATCACCAGGATGCCGCTGCCGCTGCTCATGATCGGCGCGCCGGTGTGCGCCGTCGCGGGCGCGCAGATGGGCCACTGGCTCGGCGCCCGCTACGGGCGGCGGCTGTTCGACCGGCCGAACTCGCGGCTCATCCGGCCCGAGCACGTCGAGAAGGCCGAGTACTACTTCAACAAGTTCGGCCCGGCGCGCGCGGTCGTGCTGGCCCGGTTCATCCCGGTCGTCCGGACGTTCCTGAACCCGCTCGCCGGGACGCTGGAGATGCCCGCCCGCACGTTCTTCCTGTGGAACGTGGTCGGCGCGGTGCTCTGGACCGAGTCGATCATCCTCGCCGGGCACTACCTGGGGTCGCGGGTCAAGGGCATCGACAAGTACGTGCTCCCGGTCGTCGCGATCGCCGTGGTGGCGTCGATGATCCCGGTCGCGCGCGAGGTCCTGAAGGGCCGGGGCAAGAAGGCCGGGGACGGCGGCGGCGCCGAGGGCGGGCCCGGCCAGGGGTACGGCTACGACGGTGGCCAGGGCGGTTACGGCGGCGGGCAGGGCGGTTTCGGCGGCGGCGGCCCGCAGGACGGCGGCCACGGCGGCGGCGGTCAGGGCGGCTATGGCGGAGGCCCGGGCGGTGGCTATGGCGGAGGCCAGGGCGGCGGCGGTTACGGGGGCGGGCCGTCCGGGGGCTACGGCGGTGGCGGTGGCCAAGGTGGCGGCTATGGCGGCGGCCAGGGGGCTGGTTACGGCGGCGGCCAAGGTGCTGGGCACGGCGGCGGCGGTCAGGGTGCCGGGTATGGCGGTGGCCAAGGCGGCGGGTACGGCGCTGGTCAGGGCGGCGGGTACGGCGCTGGTCAGGGCGGCGGGTACGGCGCTGGCGGTCAGGGCGGTTACGGCGGCGGGCCTTCCGGTGGTTATGGGGGCGGCCAGGCCGGCGGAGGTAACGGCGGCGGCGACTCCGGTGGGTACGGAGGCGGTCACGGATCCGGAGCTCCGGCTGGTCGTCCGGCCGGAACCAGGCCTCAGAAGGGTAAGCACCGCGGCGGGTCCGGCAACGGTCCGAACAAGAATGGCCCTGAACAGTCACGTCCGTCGCTCAGCGGTGACAGTTATCGCTAACCTCCGCATGTGGGACGTCATCGGTCGGACCCTCGTGGTCTCGCGCGCATTCTCCTGGCGACGCTGGCAGTGGTGGCCGTCGTGGCGCTGCTCGTCGTCGGCGGCATGGCGCTGGTCAACGCGCTGAAGTCGGGCGACGACGGCAAGCAGGGCCGGCCGTCCGCCGGCGCGACGGCGTCCGGAGGGGCGACGCACCAGGGCTCGGCCAAGGCGACCGCCGCGACGCCCCTGGTGATCAAGGTGGTCGGGGCCGCGACGAACGTGGTGGTGACGGTCGCGGGCTCCAACGAGGTCCTGCAGCAGGGCGTGCTGAATCCCGGCGAAGGCCGCAAGTACGACGACGCGCCGCTGAACGTGGTCGCCTCGGACGGCGGGGCCGTCCAGGTCATCATCTGCGGCAAGACGCAGCCGCAGAAGCAGACCGGCCAGCGCGGCACCTGGTTCGTCAACAAATGCTGACCAGGCGTACCGGCGCATTCCGGTACGCCCGTCGACCGCGCTTAGAGCCGGATCAGTCGAGGCCGAGGTCGGCGACCTCGTAGGGGTGCCGGTACTCCAGGCCCTCTTCGGCGATCCGGCCGGCCGCGCCGCGCTCCAGGATCGTGGCGACGGCGACGACCTCGGCGCCCGCGGCGCGCAGCGCCTCGACCGCGGTCATCACCGAGCCGCCGGTGGTGGAGGTGTCCTCGACGGCGAGGACGCGGCGGCCCGCGACGTCCGGGCCCTCGATGCGGCGCTGGAGACCGTGCTGCTTGTCGGCCTTGCGGACGACGAAGGCGTCCAGCTTGCGCCCGCGCGCGGCGGCGGCGTGCAGCATCGCGGTCGCGACCGGGTCGGCGCCGAGGGTGAGGCCGCCGACGGCGTCGTAGTCCAGGTCGGACGTGGCGTCCAGCATCACCCGGCCGACCAGCGGCGCGACCGCGCCGTCCAGGGTGACCCGGCGCAGGTCCACGTACCAGGACGCGCGGCGTCCCGACGACAGCACGAAGTCGCCGTGCACGACGGCCTTGGCCTTGATCTCTTCCAGCAGGTCATCACGATCGCTCACGCTGAGCACCCTATTGCCCCGGCCGGACCGGACCGGGCGACGGGGCCGCGATCACGCCCTTGACCTGCGGTCCATGATGGTGAGGTGAGTTTCACCCCGCCCGGCGCGCCGACGCCGCACGCCCCGCCCGCCCCCGGCGCGACCGTCGTCTACCGCAACTGCGTCCTCGTGGACGGCACGGGCGCTCCGCCGCGTCCGGGCATGAGCGTCGTGGTCACCGGCGACCGCATCACCGAAGTCGCACCGGACACGTCCGCCCCCGGTCCGGACGCGCCGGAGCCGACTGGCGACATGCGTGCACGGGAGCCGATTGGCGACATGCGTGCATCGGAGCCGTCGGGCGGCATGGGTGCGCGGGAGCCGTCGGGCGGCATGGGTGCGCTGGCGGACGTCTCGGCGTCGGCGGGTGGGGTGCGGGTTGTGGATCTTGGTGGACGGTTCGTCCTGCCGGGGCTGATCGACACGCACCAGCACCTCGCCACGCCGCCGGACCGTCCGCGGGCCGAGGCGGCGCTGCGCCGCGACCTGCTCGGCGGGGTCACCGCGGTCCGGATCATGGCGGACGACCTGCGCCAGATCGCCGACCTCGCGCGCGCCTCCCGGGTCGGCGAGATCGCCGCCCCGGACCTGCGTTACGCGGCGCTGGCGGCCGGGCCGTCCTTCTTCGAGGATCCGAGGACGTGGCAGGTCAGCCAGGGCGAAACACCCGGCGCGGTGCCGTGGATGCAGGCGATCGAGCCCGGCACGGACCTGCGGCTCGCGGTGGCGATGGCGCGCGGCACGCACGCGACCGCGATCAAGATCTACGCCGACCTGCCGGGCGCGACGGTCGCCGCCCTGACCGCTGAGGCGCATCGCCAGGGCCTGCGGGTCTGGGCGCACGCGGCGGTCTTCCCGGCGACGCCGGCCGAGGTCGTCCGCGCGGGCGTGGACACCATCTCGCACGTCACGATGCTGGCCTTCCAGGAGCCGTCCCGCCCGCTCACCACCTATGCCGACAAGCCCGACATCGACCATGGCCGCTTCCTCGACGGCGCGCATCCGGCCATCACAGCGCTGTTCGCAGACATGCGCGCACGAGGAACCATCCTGGACGCGACCGGAAGCATGTGGGAAAGGGACTCGCCCCCAGGCGAACTGGCCGCCGCCCTAACGGCACAAGCCCATCGCGCCGGAGTCGAGGTTTCGACAGGCACCGACAGCGACGCCGACCTGGAGTACCCGGCGGTGCTGGACGAGATCGCCTTCCTAGTAGAACGCTGCGGATTCACGCCTCTGGAAGCGATCCGGTCAGCGACGCTCGTGGGCGCGCGTGCCCTGGATGCCGAACGCGACATGGGAACCGTCGAACCGGGCAAGCTCGCCAACCTCCTGGTCGTCGCGGACGACCCGCTCCGAGATATCCACAACCTGGGGAAACTCGTCCTGGTCGTCAAGCGGGGCCGCGCCCACCCCCTCCGGAAGGACTCCGAATGATCATCAATGCCCTCGGCGGCCTGGACGACCCCAACTCCGGGGTGACCGGCGGGCCGTCCGCCACCAGCCGGGACCTGGTGTTCGGCGAGCGGGCCTTCGCCGACGCCCGCGCGTCCGGCCTGACCGCGGTGAACGTCACGCTCGGGTACGTCATGGGCGACTTCCCGCCCTACGAGCACACCCTCGACGAGATCGCCTTCTGGGACGACCTGGTCGCCGCGCACCCTGAGAGTCTGCTGAAAGTCCTGACCGCGGACGACCTCCGGCGCGCCGACAGCGAGGGCCGCGTCGGCGTGATCTACGGCCTGCAGAACGCGGTGCAGACCGGCGCCGACCCCGCCCGCGTCGCCACCCTCGCCAAGCTGGGGATACGCGTCGTCCAGCTCACCTACAACCCGGCGAACCAGCTCGGCTCGGGCTGCATGGACCCGTCCGACGGCGGCCTCACCCCGTTCGGCCGCGACATCATCGACGCGCTGAACGAGCAGCGGCTCATGGTCGACCTCTCGCACAGCGGCGAGCGCACCTGCCTGGACGCGATCGCGCACTCCACCCGTCCGGTGTCGATCAACCACACGGGCTGCCGCGCGCTCACCGACCTTCCGCGCAACAAGACCGACGCCGAGCTGCGCCAAGTCGCCGAGCGCGGCGGGTTCGTCGGCATCTACTTCATGCCGTTCCTCAACCCGTCCGGGCATGCCACCGCCGAAGACGTCGTCGCGCACCTCAAGCACGCGGTGAACGTGTGCGGCGAGGACCACGTCGGCATCGGCACCGACGGCTCGGTCACCGCGATCGAGGACCTCGACGCCTACCGCGTCCAGCTCGCCGAGGAGGTCGCCGAACGCGCCCGGACCGGCTCCGGCGCGACCGGCGAAGCGCCCGACACGCTCCCCTTCGTCCCGGACCTCACCGGCCCCGGCCAGTTCCGCCGCCTCGCCCACCTGCTCGAACGCGAAGGCTGGACCGGCGACCGCGTCACCAAGATCCTCGGCGCCAACTTCCTCGCCTTCGCCACCCGAACCTGGCCCACCTGACCCGCCCGAGCAACAGCTAGCCCCTGCCCGAGCAGCAACCAGACCGTGCGCGAGCGCACCACCCGCCCCTGCACGAGCAGGCCACCTGATCCTGTCCGGGCAGAGCACTTGCGTCTGTCCGAGCAGAGCGTCTGACCTTGCCCGGGCAGTCGCGCGAGCGCCCGCTTGAGCGTGCGGACGTGTACCGTGGGCTGCCGGCGGCCGCCGCGCCCTCCGAGACGCGGCCGACCTGCTCACGGCCCATACGGAATCAGGATGGCGCACACGTGACGCCCGGAACCCTCGTCCTGCTGCACACCCCGCGCGCGAACGCCGCCTCCTGGGGCGACCTCCCGGAGATGCTGCGGTCCTACGGGTTCGACGTCATCACCCCGGACGTCCCAGACCTGGACGGCATGGGCTATGTCGCCCGCGCGTCCCTCGTCATCGCCGCCACCGCGCCGGAGGTTCCGCTCGTCCTGGTCGGCCACGGCTCGGCGGGCCCGCTGCTCCCGGCCATCGCCGCCGCCCAGCGCGCCGCGCATCGTTCCGTCGGTGCCTACGTCTTCGTTGACGCCTCCCTTCCCCGTCAGGTCCGAGCCCCTCAACCCCACGAACACGAACACGTCCGGGTCCCTCAACCCGACGACGCTTTCCAACCCCACGAGCACGAAGCCGAACCGCCGGCGGCTGCGGCACCCGTGCCCGCTGACTGGCCTGATGCGCCCTGCGGCTACCTGCGCACCCATGCCGACCGCACCGGGACCCCACCCCGGGACGGCGCGGACGAGCACGGCCAAGCCGTCCGCGAGGCGACGCTCCGCGGCTGGACGGTCGTCCAGCACGAGCCGCCCGCGGCCGTCGCCCAAACCCTCAGTGAACTTATCGCCACCCTCTGACATACCCGCGACGCAGCGCGTTTTCGCAGGTCAGGGGCTCAAGAGCCGAAGGCTCGGGAGCCGGCGGCCGGGAGTCGGCGGGTCAGGAGTCGGCGTTCTTGAGCAGGTCGTCGAGCATCGCGTCGTAGTCGTCCTCGGGACGGCCGAGGTCCATGCGCGCGCGATAGCGGAGCCGGAGCAGCGCTTCCAGGCTGTCCTCGGCGAGCGCCGCGTCGTCGGCGTCGACCGCATCGTCCGCGCCGGGCATGCCGGACGCGGCGGACGCGCCAGGTGTGCCCGGAGAGGCGCCGCGGAACGCCAGCACCACGTCCACGCCCCGGGTCGACCACTCGTGCGCGCCGAGGACGTCGCCGTGCGCGTAGAGCGTCTCCGCGACCGCGCGGTACACCTCCGGGTCGCGCGGCGCGTCGGTGCGGATGTCGCTGACCAGGGCGCGCGCCTCGGGGACGCGGCCCAGCTCGAACAGGGCGTCCGCGAGGTAGGCGCGCGGGTCGCCGTAGGTCTCGCCGCCGTCCTCCACGGCGCGGCGGTAGAACTGGGCCGCGCGGTCGTGGTCGCCGGCGTGCTGCCACTGCTCGCCCGCGCGCAGCAGCACGTTGGCGCGTGACACCCCGCCCGACACGGCGTCGGCCAGCTCGGCTAGCCGCTCGGCCGCCGCGATGTGATCGCCCGTGCGCAGCGTGTCGAACTCCAGATCGTCGAGATCGTCTTCCGTCACATGCGTCACGGTTCAACGCTACCCGCCACCGCATGCCCGAAGCGGGCGAATCTCGGATGATCGCGAAGGATCTGTACTTCCCGCAGGTCATCGGGGGTGCGCCGGACGGGATGATGGGACGAATCCGGTCGAATCCGTCAGCGGCGCGAGCGTTCCAGCGCGTCCCAGAAGCCGCGGCGCAGGGCGTGCCGGACCTCGTCGTGCAGCAGGAAGTCGATCGGCAGCGACGAGCCCTGCAGCAGCCGCGCCTCAAGATCGGAGGGCATCCGCGGCTTGCGCGCGAGGACGGCTTCGAGCCACAGCGCGGGCGCGTCGCGCGCGACGGACTCGCCGAAGTCCTGGCCTTCCTGGTGCGCGGCCTTCACCGCGTCGGCGAGGGACGGCGCGCTCTGCGGCTGGACCGGCAGCGGCGCGATCTGCTGCGGACCGGTGTAAGGCCCGTGCGGTTGCGAAGGCTGCGACGGCATCGACGGCAAGGACGACGGAGGCGTCGAAGACGGCGGTGTAGGCGAAGGCGAAGTGCTGTAGTGCGGCGGTTGCGCCGATGCGGGCGCCTTGCTCGAACCAGTGCTGTGCGTAGGCGCGGAGTGCAGCGGCGCGGGCGAGCTAGAGGTCCCGCTGGACGACCCATAGCTGCTCGACCCGTACGAGCCGAGCGAACCCGATCCGATACCGGACGACGAAGAGGACGAGCCGAGCCCAGAGGAACCGAGCCCGCTGCCCGATCCCGTACCGAGCGACGACGCACCCGAACCGACGCTGGGTGAACCCGACCCGATCCCACTACCGAGGCCGCTGGAACCGGACTGGCTCGTGGGCGCGGGGGAAGGCTGGCTCGTGATCGGGGACGACGGCGGCGGGCTGCTATGCGTGCTGGACTGGAGCGGCGCGAGCGTCCCGCTGCCTACACCGCCGTGCCCGTTCCCATGGCCGTTCGACAGCGGGCCGGGCGAAGCCGACGACGATCCGGCGCCGCTGTCCACACCGGTCAGCAGGTTGACGTAGGGGCGCAGGTGGCCGGAGCCGATCTCGATGAGGTCGTCGCACTCCTGCCGGAGCACGCGCGAGATCGTCCAGTTGCCGTCGACCGCGACGTGCACGACGGTGACGCGGATGCCGAGGTCCTGCGCGTCCGCGACGACCTGGGCGAGGTCCTCGTCGCCGCTGACCACGACGGCGTCGGCGAGCGCGCCGTTGCGGGCGAGCGTCATCAGGTCGCGGTGGATCTCGGTGTCGACGCCCTCGCGGCGGCCGGGGCGGATGCGGCCGAGTCTCAGCTTGAGGCCGGGCAGGTCGGCGAGCGCCTCGTGCTCGGGCGCGCGGCGGCCCTCGACGGTCGCCTCGTACCAGTAGCAGCGCAGCAGCGGCAGCCCGGTGCGCTCGCGCGCGAGGTTGCCGAGCAGCTGCAGCAGGCCGCCGAAGTCCCAGGACACGGTCTCCCGATGGCGGGTGCCGTGCACCGCCATGGCGCCGTCAGCCAGCAGGTAGCCGGCGTCTACGAACAGCGCACAGCGATCCATGCGACACCGCCTTTCGTCAACGCGGGACCTCATACGGCTCCCACTCCGCGACGCGGTCGGCGAGGGTCACTCTCATCGTGGCCCGCCCTCCCTGGCGCTCGGACGTGGGCCGGTCGAAGACCCCGGGCACTCTTAGCGTAGTGAAGCCCGTAAGACCGGTAGGCCAATACGGCGATTCGCCACTCTTTCACGACAGTCGGCCGTGCGCGAGCCCCTGGTACCCGCAGTTCGGCGCCCGGTACCCGCACTTCGCCGACGCGGCCCGCCGCTCGGACGGGCACCTCTGCGCGGACGCTACCAGCCGTTCCGGTCGGCCCCTAATGCTTCGTCCATGATCTTTACGGAAACTCCCGGCAGACGGTTCAAAGCCGACGAGCGGCGCTCCGTGTGCAAGCCCCGCGCAAAGCGAAGGCGCGTCAGCTTCGCATCGGTGCGGCTACGGTGACCACACCGAGAAGCAAGGCGTCCTCCTTGGTCTCCACGGAGAGCGTAGAGCGGCGCTTGAGGACGGCCGTGAAATCGTCGACGTCCGTACCGAACGTCAGCTGCGGACCGATCGCGCCGATGGACGAGCCGTCGAACGCGTTGTCCGCGATGCGGGTCCCGCTGTTCGGGGTGAGCGCGTTTCCGTCCAGCAGGACCCGATCGCCTATGAGTCCGGCGTCGCCTTCCCAGCCGACAACACCGATGTGTGCGGGACGCGCCGCAGGAAGCAGCCCGCTAAGCGGGATGTCGATGCGTCTGTCTGCCTGGGAGCCGAGCGCGCGCGGACCGTCCAGAACCATGACCTGTTGTAGGGGAGCCGCCGGATCCTTCACGGCGACGACCAGGCTCCAACCGGCGTAGTGCGCCTGCCCGGCGATGGTCGGGATATCGGCTCCCCACCACTGACCTGCGCCGTGCGCGCGCACGAGGTTGGTCACGTCGGCGAACGCCTGGTACGTCGTGAAGTCAGGTAGGCGCCCGCACTGCACGTCGGTCGAACGCACGTCCTCGTACTTGCCGCTGGGCGGACGCAACCGTGCGGTGACCGGTCCCGAAGCCGCGCCTTCCGTCACCCCCGACCAGTACATGCCTGCCCAGATGACCGACGACCCCTTCGGCAGGTCCAACTGCGCCGCACTGGACGACTTGGTGGACGGGTCGTCGTCGCGATCGACGGGCTGCATGTCCCAGAAGTCGTTGTCCTGCTCTTCGCCCTGCCTGCTCAACGCCTGCTTGCAACCCGGCTGCGTTTCGTCGCAGCTCAGTAGCGAGTTGCCGACCGACACCACGCGCGCGCTGCCGTCCGCTGCGAAACGGGCCGGAAGACCGCCCTTCACGACGCCCCAGGGCGCGTGCGCCGCGACCTTCTGCTTGCCCGAGTGCAGGGTGACCGTGGGAGGGAGCCCTGTCGGGGCGGTACTGCCGACCTGGACGCGCAGGTACGCGGATGTGCCCTTGCCTTGGGGCAAGCCGGCATGTGTGCAGCGGACACCGGCCGTGGTGGCGTTGGTAGGAGGCTCGAAGGCGGTGTTCTTCGCCTCCTGCACGCGCGCGTTACCGGAGGCGAGCTGCGCGGGGTTCGCACGCGTCCTTGCCGTAGGAACCTGCGCGGGACGACACGACCAGCCGCCTCCCGGGGGGACGACCGGTTTGAAGACCGCGCTGCGGCCTCCGCCGGACGTGCCCGCGTACGAGACGTCCGGTGGCAGGACGACATCCGCGACCAGATCCTCCGTGCGGCCGCCGACGTTGTGCACGGTCATGCCGACGATGCCGGTCTGGTTGTGCACGAGCGCACCGACCGTGTCGATATCGACGTTCAGCTTCGGCGGCGGCATGTTGGGGAACGGCTGCTCGGGCTTCGGCCCAGGCTTCTTGGGCGCGGGCTTGGGCGCGGGCTTCGCAGGCTTGGGCTTCGGCTTCGCGGCCGGAGGCTTGGGCTTGGGCTTGGGCTTCGGCGCGGGAGGCGCGGGCGGCTTCGGTTTCGGCTTTGCGGGCGGTGCCGCCGGCGCCGGAGCGGGTGCCGCAGGAGGCGCGGCCAGGGACGGCTTGTGCGGGGGCGGAAGCGGCTGGTTATTCGAGACGAGCGCCAGAGCGAGCGCGGCCATCGCCGCGACGGCGGCAGCCGCCGCGCCCGCTGTCGTCGCCTGCTGCTGCTTCTTGGGAAGGTGCCGGAACCACATCCACAGGCCGCCCCCGACGGCCCCGCCCTTGGCCGCCGCAAGGTACGCCGTGACCGCACCACCGAGAACGAGCGGGCCCAGGGCCTCGCGTAGGCCGGTATTGATGTCGGCCAGTTCGGCATAGAGCGCTTCGCAGTTCTTGCAGTCGTGCAAGTGCCCTTCAACGCGGCGTGTGTCGCGCTTAGCGAGACCCCCGCGCACATACGCGCCCAACAGGTCCAGGACGGGACGGCACTTCTCGTCCACCAGGAGAGGCGTGCTGGCGAACGCGACGCCCGCCGCCGCAGGCATCACAGCCGGATCGAAGGACGAGCCGGATGCGCCGCCCGTGAACGCGACACCGCTCCGCGGCGTCGCGCGCGCAGGAGATGACTGGTCGGAAGTGCTCGCATCCTCGGTATGAATCGACTCGGCTTCTGCTGCCGAAGCCGCGTCTACTGCGTCGGCGTCGCTCTGCCTAGGCGGCGGGACCGCTGCCTCTGCATCCGACTCACTTCCCGCGGTTTCGGTACCGGACGGCGTATGCGCCGCGTACGAGGTGGCGAGGTGCATCTGGAGGTACGCCTGACGCAATCCCTCGCGCGCGCGATAGGCGAGCGCCGCGACACCGTTCGCAGTAAGGCCGAGCAGCGGCGCGACCTCCGCCGGCTTGGCGCCCTCGACTTCCGTATGCCACAGGACGGCCTGCCAGCGTTCCGGAAGCGACCGGAACGCACGCACGATCATCGACCGTTCCAGGCCCTCCAGCGCGGGATCCACGAAGGGCGTGCCGGGGTCGAACAGCTCGATCTGGTCGGTGCTCTGCAGCCGCTTCTCGCCGCGGTACCGGTCGTAGACGGTCCGCCGGACCGCGGTCAGCAGGTAGGGCCGGAACCCCGACTGCGGGCCGCCGCCGCGCCGCAGCACGTCCAGGATCTTCGCGAACGCGTCCTGGACGGCGTCCTCCGCCGCGTCCCCGCCGACCAGGTGGTGGGCCAGCCCGCGCGCGGACGCGACGTGCCGCTCGTACAGCTCTCCGAAGGCCGTCAGGTCGCCCTCGCGGATCCGTGAGATCAGGGCCGCGTCGCTGGACTCGGCCCCGCCGCTCGGCGGGGCCACCTCGAACGCGGTTTCGCTCACGGATCCTCCTAGTCGAAGAAACGGTTCTAGAGCGTCCGCCGGAGCGACCGGGGACGGAGCGCCGTATGGCCGCCCCGTCCATAGGAAGCTGTTGGTGACGGCTTGACCACGTAACGTCGCGGGGAATGATTCCGCAAACCGCGTCATGACTAAACCGCTTCCGCGTCATAGGTCTGGGAGGACACACCACGGGGACAGTCCGCCCGCCGAGTGAACCGACGAACGAGCAGGTGAGCGGGTGTTCAGATGACCGGACTCCGAAGCGCGACCGAAGCGGGGGAAGCGGCCGGCGACGACCCGGCGAGCGGGTTGCTGGTCGCGTGGCGGCGGCGAAGCACCACCGCGGGCTGGGGGCCGCCCGACGACTGGTGGACCCCGGCCGTAGAGGACATGGCGAGCGCCGCCCGGAACACGAACCTGGCTACAAGGCCATGCGCGGATCTCGACGCGCGGGCGCACGAGGACGTCCTAGCGGACGCGTGCACGCGGCTAGGGCAGGCGCGTGGCGCGGCCGGTGTCGGCGTGGGCGAGACGCTGGTCGACCTGGGCGCGTTCTTCGACGTCCTGGACGGTTCGGAACCACCATTGGAACTCGTCAGGCGGACGGTCGAGGGCTGGGCGGACGCGGCCCTCGCGCCACTGGCGGCCGAATCCTGCCAGGACCCGCTCACGGGCCTTATGACGGTCTCGTACATGCGCGCGAGGCTCACCGAGCTGTACGCGGCGGCGGACTCGGACGGGCGGGGGCCTTCCGAGACGCACTGCCTCGTCATGCTCGACCTCGCCGACGGCTGCGAACCGTGGCGCAGGCTGGCGCGCGCCATCGTGGTCGCGTACGAGCTGCGGGCGGTGTTCCGCAACGGCGAGACGCCCGCGCTGATCGGGTCCGGACGCGCCGCCGTGCTCGTCCCGATGTCGCCGCACCTCGCCCGCCGCCTGGCCGTCCTGCACCGCCGGATCGTCCGGGTGCTGGGCGCCGACGTGCTCGCCGGGCGGTTCCTGCTGTGGGTGGAGCGCCTCCCGGACGCGCCGGCAGGAGCGCTCACACTGCTCGATCCGCCGGCGCGCGCTGAGCCCGTGAGCCACTAGCCGCTGCCGCTGAACGGCCGGGACGCGCGGTCCCGGCGAGGACGCCATCGGCGCCGCTCGCCCCGGGGAGGGGGCGGGGCGCGGCGCCGATGGCCCTGTTGGGGTGTCCGTTCCGATGCAGGAGGGGGCGGAACGGGCACCCCAGCGGGTCACGTAAGCGGCGCCCGGCGAGCGCCCGCCATCAGCTGGCCACGGCGTCACGCGAAGGCCACTGGCTGGCGGACGTCAGCGGGTGACGGGTCAGGAATGCGGTGGCTTCATGGACGTCAGCGGGTGACGGAGACCGTCGAGATCTGGCTCAGTTCGCGCGGCGCGCTGGGCGTCTGCCACTGGACGCGGCTGTCGCGGCCGGTCAGCTCGACCGTCGCGATCGCATTGCTGAACCAGGGGCCGTCCGTGATGCGCCAGCGCAGAGGCGGACGTGGAACGCGGGCCATGCGCGCGAGCCAGCGGAACGGAACGCCCGCGCCTCGTGCGCACGCGATGCGGTTCGCCCACTGGAACTTGCCGGGCAGCGGGTTGCGCAGCGGCGAGCACACGACCTGCACGACCTCGGACTCCGTGTCCGGCGTGGTGACGCGCGCCAGGTAGGAGTAGTGGACGTCACCGGAGAGAAAGGCGACTGTGGCGGGCGCGCTACCCCGCTCGCCGCGCGCGACGGCGATGACGTCGTTCGCGACCTCGCGGAAGGACCGCTCGAACGCGGCCCAGTGCTCCAGGTCGGCGGCCTGCCGGATCTTCTCCCCGGCGCCGGCGGCGCGCGGCCCCCACGCGCCCTCCGCGACGGCCTCGTTCCACGACTCGGCGTGGTGGATCGCGGGCGCGAGCAGGTAGGGCAGGGACGAGGCGACGAGCAGGTGGTCGACGTCGCCCTGGAGACGGCCGTCCAGCCAGTCGAACTCCTCGTCGTCGAGCATGCCGCGCCGCTCGGGCGTCAGCAGGCGGGAGCAGCGGCTGTCCACGACGACCAGGCGCGTGCGCCCGTAGTCGTGGGCGTAGCTCCAGTGCGCGGTGGTGGGCTGCCGGTCGGCGCGCTCGGCGAACTCGTCCAGGATCTTGCCGCCGTCACCGCCGTTCGCGGACGCCGCGCGCACCGCCGTGAACACCTCGTGCGCCGCGCGTCCTTCAGGCGAGAGGTTGCCGAGGTGCTGGTACACCCAGTACGAGCCGATCCCGCCGACGATGCGCTCCCGCCACCAGGGCAGGGCCCACATCTGCTGCCGCCACGCGTACGAGGTGTTCCAGTCGTCCCGGATGTCGTGGTCGTCGAAGACGGTGAGCGTGGGCACGGTGGAGAGGAGCCACCGTACGGCCGGGTCCTCGCGCCAGGCGAGCCGGTACAGATGCGTGTACTCCTCGAAGTCCGCGATCTCATCCGTAGGGCATGCCTCGGTGGACGCGGCGGCCGACTTGGCCTCGTCTAGTGCAGCGTTTTCAGATCCGGTACTTGTAACGAGGGTGTTGGCGGGCGCTTCGTTGCCCATGCTCACCGCGGCGCCCGTCCGGGTTCCGCGTCGCGCGCGCACGATCTCGCGCATCGCGGGGTCCAGCTCGTCCGCGTACACCTGGTCGCCGACCATGAGCAGGATGTCGGGCCACGTCGCGTCCGGGCGCACGAGGTGGTGCGCGAGGGCGGAGAGCGTGTCGTTGCCGTGCTTGCCCTCGCGGTCCGGAGAGCGCCTGCACGAGCCGAACGAGACACGTAGCGTCCCGGACGGATCGAGCGTCCGCAGTTGGCTCGCTGGGAATGCCGAGCCCTCCTCGGGCCAGACCTGGGCGCCGTCCAGCTCGACTCGGTAGGGGACGCGCGCGCCCGGTGCGAGGCCTTCGACCTCGACGAGGGCGAAGTGATGTCCGTGGACGGCGAACGTGTCCGCCGCCGCTTCCAGGTTCCCCGCGCGCACGAGCACCCTGCATGGACGGTCGGTCTCCACCCACACCGTTGCGGTGCTTTCGCCGACGTGCCGGAGGAGAGGTCCCAGTACCAATGCGGTCATAACTCGCCTCTCTACTGGATGCGAGCCTTCCTCGTCCATGGTTTGCCAAGTTCTGCTTCCGTGCTATGGACGCCGTGGTGAGAGGCGGGAAACGGGGGATCTGTCAGGACGCCTGGGGGCAGGGGACCCAATAGCGCAGCTTGGCACCGCGACGGTCTTCGAGAAGCCCCCCGTTCCTCTCGATGACGAGCCGTGACGCAGTGTTGTCAGCGTCACAAGTGATGAGCGCGGGGTCGATGCCGAGCGCGCGCGCATGAGGAAGTGCCGCTCGGAGCATGGCGGTGGCGTGTCCGCGGCGACGTGCCGTAGGGCGGACGTCGTAACCGATGTGTCCGCCAACGTCGAGCAACCACGGAGTGAGGCGATGCCTGATCGACAGCCGTCCGAGGTACTCGTCTCCTTCCACCCACCAGAAGAACGTCGCCGGCACATGCGTGGGCGGACGAGGTGTCTCCTCCAAAGCCAGCGACCGGGTGTACCGGACGTACCGTTCGAACGCCTCCGGCTCGTCCCACTGGCCGGTGTAGGCGCGTAGCTCTCGCCCTAGCGAAGTGTCGTCGTCGGGCGTGCCGCGGCCCTCCGCACGGAACTCCTCCATCGCGGCGAGAAACGACACCCGGATGCGCGTGTCGGGAAGGATCAGTTCAGGCACGTCACTCTTTCTACAAGGGAGTGGCACACCTGAGAGGGCCGAGTACATAGGTACGGATACTCCCCATGGTGGGGCTGGCCCCACCATGGGTTTGGGGTGTTGGTCCCATGTTGCCGCGACGGCCGTCTTCCTAGATTCGATGACATGAGCCAGCACAGCCGCACCGACAACCGTCCCCGCCGCGTCGTCCTGATCGGGGCCCTCGTGGGAACGGTCCTCGCGGCGGGCGTCCTGCCTCCGCCGCCGAACCCGGTCCAGAAGATCGCCCAGCACGCCGTCGCGCGCCACGCGCAGCGCTGAGCCGCCGACCCTGGGCGGATCGGCGGCTCGGGGAGGGTTATCCACAGAACGTGGTTCGGTTTTCGGGCGGGTGCCCGCCGGGTCAGGCTTGGACGGTGGCCGCGGGGGCGTCGGCGTCCGCCTCGGGGGCGGGGGCGCCGGTGTCGGTGCCGCGGCCGCGCAGGACGAACAGGGCGAGCGCGGTGGCGGCGACGACACCGGTCAGGCTGGCGAGGAAGGTGGTTCCCATGGCGGTGGTGAAGGCGTCCCGTGCCTGGTGCACGAGGTTCGCGTCGCCGGTCCGGGCGGCGATGGCGAGGGCGTCGCCGATGGACCGCCGCGCCTGCTCGGGGGCCTCGGACGGCATCGCCGAGCCGTAGGCGCTGGTGAGCACGGTGCCGAGGATCGCGACGCCGAGGGCGGCGCCGGCCTGCTGGATGGTGTCGTTCAGGGCCGAGCCGACGCCGGCGTGCTCGGCGGGCACCGCGCCCATCAGCGCGCCGATCGTGGCGGGCATCGACAGGCCGCTGCCGGCGCCCATCAGGAACAGGCCGACCGCCACGGGCCAGTAGCCGTCGCCGGGGGCGACCGTCGCGAGGGTGCCGAACCCGGCGGCGACGACCAGCAGGCCGATGACGGCGGTGGCCTTGTTGCCGAGCCTGCCGACCAGGCTCGCGCCGAGGCCGTTGAACAGCAGGGCCGCGACCGCGACCGGGATGAACGACAGACCGGTCTTCATGGGGGAGTAGCCGAGGACGAACTGGAGGTACTGGGTGAGCGCGAGCAGCAGGCCGCCGTTGCCGATCTCGACCAGCGTGAGGGAGAGGCTGCCGCCCGCGAAGTCGCGGTCGCGGAACAGGGACAGCGGCACCATCGGGGAGTCGGTGCGGGTCTCCCAGAAGACGAAGCCGGCCAGGGCGGCGAGGGCGACGGCGCCGCCGACCAGGGTGCGGGCGTCCATGCCGTTCTTCGGGTACTCGATGATCGTCCAGACCAGCGCGACCATGCCGACGACCGACAGCACCATGCCCAGCGGGTCCGGCTTGCGCCACGGGCCCTTGGACTCCGGCATCAGGGTGGCGGCGGCGAGGATGGAGACGGCCGCGACCGGCACGTTGATCAGGAAGACCGCGCCCCACCAGAAGTGCGCGATCAGGACACCGCCGGCGATCGGCCCGCCGACCAGCCCGACCATGGAGACCACGCCCCACGCGGCCATCGCCCTGGGACGCTCGTCCTCGTCGAACACCGTGATCAGGATCGACAGCGTGCTCGGCAGCACCAGGGCCCCGCCGATGCCCATCACCGCCCGCGCGGCGATCAGCATCCCCGGCGACCCGGCGAACGTGGCCGCCATCGAGGCCACCCCGAACAGCGCCAGGCCGATGATCATCACCTTCCGGCGGCCGAACCGGTCGGACAGGCTTCCCGCGGTGAGCAGCAGCCCGGCGAAGACCAGGATGTAGGAGTCCAGGATCCACTGGATGTCCTGGGCGGTGGCGCCGAGGTCCTCGGTGAGCGGCGGGATCGCCACGTTCAGCGCCATGTTGTCGATCACCAGCACCAGGGTGCTCAGGCAGAGCACCACCAGGATCCACCAGCGTCGCGGGTTGCGGTCCATCTCATCTCCCGGCATCCGGATGCGTACAGTGTTCGCATCGATGGGAACACTGTACGCATGGCGGAACGGTGTGCGCAAGTGGGTACGGCGTGCGCTAGGCTCGGTACCGACCCGAAGGGAGGCCGACGATGGCCGATGACCAGGTGATCTCCTCGGTCTGGGCGCGTCCGGAGAAGACCCGGAACGCGCGCCCGACGCTGAGCCGGGAGCAGATCGTCACCGAGGCGATCAAGCTGCTGGACGCCGAGGGCGTGGAGGCGCTGAGCATGCGCAAGCTCGGCCAGGCGCTGAACGCGGGCGCGACGTCCCTCTACCGGCACGTCGCCAACAAGGACGAGCTGCTCGAACTCGTGGTGGACGAGATCTACGGCGAGCTGCGCGTCCCCACGCTCGACGACCCCGCCGAGTGGCGCGCCGCCGTCGCGGGCCTGGCCCAGCAGCTCCGCGACATGATCCTGCGCCACCCGTGGATCGCGCCCGTCCTCGGCCTGGTCGGCTCGACCTACCTCGGCCCGAACGTCACCCGCATGACCGAGGAGATGCTCGGCCTCATGGAATCGGCCGGCTTCTCGCTCGCCGAGGGCAACAGCGCCGTGAAGGCCCTGTCCGCCTACGTCATCGGCTTCACCATGTCCGAGGCCGCCTGGCTCCTCGCCCTGGCCCGCACCGGCCAGTCCGAGGACGAGTGGCTGGAGCAGATGCGCCCCGCCATGGACCACGCCATGGCCAACAACCCCCGCTTGGCCCGCCTCTTCACCACCCAACGCGAAGCCCACTCCGCCCAGGACGACCCCCAAGCCGAGTTCAACTACGGCCTGGCCCTCTTCCTCAACGGCCTGAACCCCACCCAACCCCCCACCTAACCCACGCTCCCGCCAAACCCACGCCCCACCTAACCCACGACCCGCCAAGCCCACGACCCGCCAAGCCCACGCGGCTCGCGCCCAACTCGTGCCCGACCTGCGCCCGCAGCCGCGTCCGTGCTCGCGTTCGCAGCCACGCCCGTGCGCGCGCGTGCCTGGGCTCGCGCGCGCTTGAGCTTGTGCCTGCGTCCGTGCCCGTATCCGCGCTCGCGCACGTGCCCGCATTCGCGGCCGATCTGTGGTCTGCGCGGTTCGCGGGCTGGGGTCTGGGGGCTGGTTCGGTGTGGGGCGGTTCCGCTGGTAGCTTCGCGGGAGAAGTTTCTTCGTTGGGGATTTTTCTTTGTGGAGGGGGCGGGGCGTGTCGGGTTCGGAGGTCTACCAGCGGTATGTGGCCGCGGTGATGATGCACGGGCAGGCGAGTGCGAAGGCCGTCGAACTGGGGGCCACGGATCTGTACGCGCTGAACATCCTCAAGCTGTCCGGGTCGCTGACGCCGGGGGAGCTGGGGCGGCTGGCCGGGTTGACGACGGGCCCGACGACGCGGCTGGTCGACCGGCTTGAGCAGGCCGGGTACGTGCGGCGCGTGCCGGACGCCGGCGACCGCCGGAAGGTCATCGTCGAGCTGGTGGCGGAGCCGTCCGGGCTGGACGAGGCGCTCGCGCCGGTGCGCCGGAAGATCGGCGCGATCATCCAGGGGTACTCGCCGGAGCAGCAGGAGCTGCTGTTCGACTACTTCGCCCGTGCGGCCGACGCCTTCCAGGAAGCCACCGAGGAGCTTCGCGCCCAGGGCTGAGCCGTCCTCCGCAGGTCTGTTCCGCAGACGTTGAAAGGGGTGGCTCGCGGGTGCGGGCCACCCCTTTCGGGTTGGGCGGTGGGTCAGGTGGTGGCCAGGGGGCGGGCGGGGGTTACGGAGAGGGTGTCGGAGGCCTCGTCCAGGTCGACCACCACCTCGTCGCCGTCGTGGATCTGGCCGGAGAGGAGCTCCTTGGCCAGGCGGTCGCCGATGGCGGTCTGGACGAGGCGCCGCAGCGGACGGGCGCCGTAGAGCGGGTCGTAGCCGGTCAGTGCCAGCCACTCGCGGGCCGCCTCGGTGACGGTGAGGCGGAGGCGGCGGTCGGCCAGGCGGCGGGCCAGGCGCTCGACCTGCAGGTCGACGATCCGGGTGAGCTCGTCGGTGGACAGCGCGTCGAACACGATCACGTCGTCCAGCCGGTTCAGGAACTCGGGCTTGAAGGAGGCGCGGACGGCGTTCATGACCGCGTCGCGCTTCGCGCCGTTCTCCAGCGCCGGGTCGATCAGGAACTGCGAGCCGATGTTGGACGTCAGGATCAGGATGGTGTTCCGGAAGTCCACCGTGCGGCCCTGCCCGTCGGTGAGGCGACCGTCGTCGAGCACCTGGAGCAGGATGTCGAAGACCTCGGGGTGCGCCTTCTCCACCTCGTCCAGCAGGACGACCGAGTACGGGCGCCGCCGGACGGCCTCGGTGAGCTGGCCGCCCTCCTCGTAGCCGACGTAGCCGGGAGGCGCGCCGACGAGGCGCGCCACCGCGTGCTTCTCGGAGTACTCCGACATGTCGATGCGGGTCATCGCCCGCTCGTCGTCGAACAGGAACTCCGCGAGGGCCTTGGCCAGCTCGGTCTTGCCGACGCCGGTCGGGCCGAGGAACAGGAACGATCCAGTCGGACGGTCCGGGTCGGAGATGCCCGCGCGGGCGCGGCGGACCGCGTCCGACACGGCCTGCACGGCGGCGCGCTGACCGATCAGCCGGCGGCCCAGCTCGTCCTCCATGCGCAGCAGCTTGGCGGTCTCGCCCTCCAGCAGCCGCCCGGCGGGGATGCCCGTCCAGGACGCGACGACATCGGCGACATCGTCCGGCCCGACCTCCTCCTTCACCATGGTGTTGGCGGTGTCGGTCTCCTCCTCGGCGGCCTCGGCGAGCTCCTTCTCCAGCTGCGGGATCTCGGCGTAGGTCAGCCGGGACGCGGTCTCGTAGTCGCCGTCGCGCTGGGCGCGCTCGGCCTCGCTGCGCATCGCGTCGATGCGCTCCTTGATCTCGCCGACCCGGTTGAGCCCGGCCTTCTCCTTCTCCCAGCGGGAGTTCAGGACGTTCAGGTGCTCCTGCTTGTCGGCCAGGTCCTTGCGGAGCCGTTCGAGCCGGTGCTTGGACGCCTCGTCGGTCTCCTTGCTGAGCGCCATCTCCTCCATCTTCAGCCGGTCGACCGAGCGCTGCAGCTCGTCGATCTCGACCGGCCGGGAGTCGATCTCCATGCGCAGCCGGGACGCGGCCTCGTCCACCAGGTCGATCGCCTTGTCCGGCAGGAACCGGGAGGTGATGTACCGGTCGGACAGCGTCGCCGCGGCGACCAGCGCCGAGTCGTTGATCTGCACCTTGTGGTGCGCCTCGTAGCGGCCCTTCAGCCCGCGCAGGATCGCGACCGAGTCCTCGACGGACGGCTCGCCGACGAAGACCTGCTGGAACCGGCGTTCGAGCGCCGGGTCCTTCTCGATGCGCTCGCGGTACTCGTCCAGCGTGGTCGCGCCGATCATGCGCAGCTCGCCGCGGGCCAGCATCGGCTTGAGCATGTTGCCCGCGTCCATCGAGCCCTCGGCCGCGCCCGCGCCGACGACCGTGTGCAGCTCGTCGATGAATGTGACGACCTGCCCGTTCGACTCCTTGATCTCGTTGAGGACGGCCTTCAGCCGCTCCTCGAACTCGCCGCGGTACTTCGCGCCCGCGACCATCGCGCCGAGGTCGAGCGAGACGAGCGTCTTGTCGCGCAGCGAGGACGGCACGTCGCCCGCCACGATCCGCTGGGCGAGGCCCTCCACGACGGCGGTCTTGCCGACGCCGGGCTCGCCGATCAGCACCGGGTTGTTCTTGGTGCGCCGGGACAGCACCTGGACGACCCGGCGGATCTCGGTGTCGCGTCCGATCACCGGGTCGAGCTTGCCCTCGCGCGCCGCGGCGGTGAGGTCGACGCCGTACTTCTCCAGCGCCTGGTAGGTCTCCTCGGGGTTCTCCGAGGTGACGCGGGCGTGCCCGCGGACCTTCTCGAACGCCTCCAGCAGCGCGTTCGGGGTCGCGCCGGCCTCCTTCAGCAGCCCGGCGACAGGCCCGCCGTCGGCGGCGAGGCCGACCAGCAGGTGCTCGGTGGAGACGTACTCGTCCTCCAGCTGGCGGGCGCGGTTCGCGGCGGTGTTCAGCGCGACGATCAGCTGCCGGGACATCTGCGGGGACGACACGGTCGAGCCGGCCGCCTTCGGCAGCGCCGCGAGCTGCTCCTCGGCCCGGGTGCGGACGGCCTTCCAGTCCGCCCCGACCGCCTCCAGCAGCGGGACGGCCGTGCCGTCCGGGAGCTGGATCAGCGCCGCGAGCAGGTGCGGCGGCTCGACCTGCGGGTTGCCCTCGGCGGCCGCGCGGCGCACCGCGATCGACACCGCCTCCTGGGACTTCTGGGTGAGCTTGTAGTCCATCTTCGGTTTTCCCCTTACTGCTCGCGGCCCCGCTCGTGCCAGACCACGACGCCCGTCGCGCGGATGGGCACCAGGTCGCTCCCCGGAGCGTCGCCGGAGTCTCCGTGCCGCCGCTGCTGCGCGAGGCGCGCCGCGACCGCACGGGTCGATTCGAGTTCGTTGGCCAGGTCCTGCAGGGCTTCACGCGCGCGCTGGAGCTCGTCGCCCAGCCGCGCGTTCTCCCGCTGCAGGCCCAGGATGTGCTTGATGCCCGCCAGGTTGACGCCCTCCTCCTGCGAGAGCCGCTGGATCTCGCGGAGCAGCACGATGTCGCGCATGGAGTAGCGGCGGCCGCGGCCCTGCGTGCGGCCGGGCGACACCAGGCCCAGCCGGTCGTAGGTGCGCAGGGTCTGCGGGTGCAGCCCGGACAGCTGCGCCGCCACCGAGATCACGTAGACCGGCGTGTCATCGCCGAAGGGGTCCATGGGGCACCTACTCCTCCCTGGCCTGCTGGAGCACCTCGCTGCGCAGGTCGTCGCCCTCGCCGGACCCGCGCAGCGCCTCCAGCGCCGCCCGGGTCTGGTCGTCGAGCTTGCCCGGCACCTGGACGTCCACGGTGACCAGCAGGTCGCCCTTGGTGCCGTCGCGGCGCGGGGCGCCGCGGCCCCGCACCCGGAACGTCCGCCCGTTGGGGGTGCCCTCCGGGATGCGCAGCGTGACCGGCTGGCCCTGGAAGGTCGGCACCTTGATCTCCGCGCCGAGCGCGGCCTCCGGGAACGTCACCGGGACGGCCAGGGTGAGGTTGTCGCCGCTGCGCCCGAACACCGGGTGCGGCGTGACCTTGATGTTCACGTACAGGTCGCCGGACGGGCCGCCGTTCTCGCCGGGCGCCCCCTTGCCCTTGAGCCGGATCTTCTGCCCGTCGGCGACACCCGCCGGGATGCGCGCCTGGATCGTCCGGGTGCCGGTCGCGCGGCCGCTGCCGTGGCAGGTCGCGCACGGGTCGTCCACGACCAGGCCGCGGCCGTGGCAGATGTGGCACGGCTCGCTGAACCCGAAGTTGCCCAGGTTGCGGGTCTCCTGCCCGGTGCCCTCGCAGTTGGGGCAGACCCGCGGCGTGGTGCCGGCCTTCGCGCCGGTGCCGTGGCAGGTGGGGCAGGCCGCCTCGCTGGTCAGCTTCAGGGGGACGGTCACGCCGTTCATGGCGCGCCCGAACGACAGCGTCACCTCGGTCTCGACGTCGGCGCCGCGCCGCGCCCGGCGGGTGCCGGCGCCGGTCCGCGTGCCGCCGCGGTTGAACAGGCCGCCGAAGATGTCGCCGATGCGGTCGCCGGCGCCGCCCGCGCCGCCGCCTCCGGCCGGGCCGCCGCCCTGCCCGAAGAGGTCCCCCAGGTCGAAGCCGAAGCCGCCGCCCTGCCCGCCGCCGGCGCCCCGGAAGCCGCTCGGCATCGAGCGGACCTGGTCGTACTCCTTGCGGCGCTTCTCGTCCGCGAGGACGCTGTTGGCCTCGGAGACCTCCTTGAACCGCTCCTCGGCGTCGGCGTCGCCCTTGTTGCGGTCCGGGTGGTACTGCTGCGCGAGCTTGCGGTACGCCTTCTTGATCTCGTCCTGGGAGGCGTTCTTCGAGACACCGAGGACCTTGTAGTAGTCCTTCTCGAGGTAGTCCTTGGTGCTCACAGATCCTCGCCTTCCGCGTCGTGCCTTGTCTGCCGGTGGGGGTCTCCCGGGCCGTCCGCCCCGCGCGGGCGCTGGGGAGGACGGCCCGGAACGGTCGTGCCGATCGCCGTGCTACTCGGCGCCGTCGTCGCTACTCGGTGCCGTCGTCGTCGCCGTGCCCGGCGTCGTCCGCCGGGTCCTGCGGCTCGACGACCGCGACGCGCGCGGGCCGCAGCACGCGCTCGCCGATCCGGTAGCCCGGCTGCAGCACGTCGGCGACGCTCGTCTCGGTCGCCTCGGCCGAGTAGGCGTGCATCAGGGCCTCGTGGACGGTCGGGTCGAACGGCTCGCCCTTCGCGCCGAAGCGCTCCAGCCCGAGCTTGCCGATCGCCGCCTCCAGCGTGTCGGCGACCGACTTGAACCCGCCGGTCAGCTCGTTGTGGTCGCGGGCCCGGCCGATGTCGTCGAGCACCGGCAGCAGCTCGGTCAGCACGCTCGCGAGCGCCTGCTCGCGGACCGCGACGCGGTCGCGCTCGACGCGCTTGCGGTAGTTGTCGTACTCGGCCTTGAGCCGCTGCAGGTCGGCGGTGCGCTCGGCCAGCTGCCGCTTGAACGCGGCGGCCTCGTCGATGGCCTGCTCGGCGGCGGCCCCGGGGGCCGGGGCGGGCTCCTCGCCCGCCCCGGCGTCCCGGACCTTGCCCGTGTCAGGGTCGATGCGCCGCCGGTCGCGGATCACCGGGCCGTCGTGCTCCTCACGGGGTGAGGTCACTTGGCGTCACCCTTCGGCTTGTCGTCGTCCACGATCTCGGCGTCGACGACCTCGTCGTCCTGCGCCTCCTGCGCGCCCGCGCCGGCCTGCTCGCCGCCCGCCTGGGCCGCGCCCTCCGGGTTCTGGGCGTACATGGCCGCGCCCATCTTCTGGCTGGTCTGGGCGAGCTTGTCCGCGGCGGACTTGATCGCCTCGACGTCGGTGCCCTCCAGCGCCTTCTTCACCTCGGCGACGCCGGCCTCGACCTCGGTCTTCAGCTCGTCCGGGACCTTCTCGCCGTTCTCGCGGAGGAACTTCTCGGTCGAGTACGCGAGGGTGTCGGCCTGGTTGCGGACCTCGGCCTCCTCCTTGCGCTTGCGGTCCTCCTCGGCGTACTGCTCGGCCTCCTGCATCATGCGGTTGATGTCGTCCTTCGGCAGCGCCGAGCCGCCGGTGATGACCATCGACTGCTCCTTGCCGGTGCCGAGGTCCTTCGCGGAGACGTTCACGATGCCGTTGGCGTCGATGTCGAAGGTGACCTCGATCTGCGGGACGCCGCGCGGCGCCGGGGGCAGGCCGGTGAGCTGGAAGGTGCCGAGCTTCTTGTTGTACGCCGCGATCTCGCGCTCGCCCTGGTAGACCTGGATCTCCACGGACGGCTGGTTGTCGTCGGCCGTGGTGAAGGTCTCCGACCGCTTGGTCGGGATCGTGGTGTTGCGCTCGATGATCTTGGTGAAGATGCCGCCCTTGGTCTCGATGCCGAGCGACAGCGGGGTGACGTCCAGCAGCAGGACGTCCTTCACCTCGCCCTTGAGGACGCCGGCCTGGAGGGACGCGCCGATGGCCACGACCTCGTCGGGGTTGACGCCCTTGTTGGGCTCCTTGCCGCCGGTCAGCTCCTTCACCATCTCGCTGACGGCGGGCATGCGGGTCGAGCCGCCGACCATGACGACCTGGTTGATGCCGTCGACGGTGATGTTCGCGTCCTTCAGCACCTGCTGGAACGGCGCCTTGGTGCGCTCCAGCAGGTCGCTGGTCAGGCGCTGGAACTCGGCGCGGGTGAGCTTCTCGTCCAGGTGCAGCGGGCCCTCCGCCGAGGCGGTGATGTAGGGCAGGTTGATCTGCGTCTCGGACGAGCTGGACAGCTCGATCTTGGCCTTCTCGGCGGCCTCGCGGAGCCGCTGCAGGGCCATCTTGTCCTTGGACAGGTCGACGCCGTTGGCGTTCTTGAACCGCTCGACCAGCCAGTCGACGATCTTGTTGTCCCAGTCGTCGCCGCCGAGGTGGTTGTCGCCGGAGGTCGCCTTGACCTCGACCACGCCGTCGCCGACCTCCAGCAGGGACACGTCGAAGGTGCCGCCGCCGAGGTCGAAGACCAGGATGGTGGCCTCGTTCTCCTTCTCCAGGTGGTAGGCCAGCGCGGCCGAGGTCGGCTCGTTGATGATGCGCAGGACGTTCAGCCCCGCGATCTGGCCGGCCTCCTTGGTGGCCTGGCGCTGGTGGTCGGAGAAGTAGGCGGGCACGGTGATGACCGCGTCGGTCACCGTCTCGCCGAGGTAGGACTCGGCGTCCCGCTTGAGCTTCTGGAGCACGAACGCCGAGATCTGCTGCGGCGTGAACTCCTTGTCGTCGATCTTCTGCTTCCAGTCGGTGCCCATCTCGCGCTTGACCGACCGGATGGTGCGGTCAACGTTGGTGACGGCCTGGCGCTTGGCCACCTCACCGACGAGGACCTCGCCGTTCTTGGCGAAGGCGACGACGGACGGCGTGGTCCGCGACCCCTCCGCGTTGGCGATCACCGTGGGCTCGCCGCCCTCCAGAATCGCGACGACCGAGTTGGTCGTCCCGAGGTCGATGCCGACCGCACGTCCCATGTCTCGTCCTCCGTGGATCTTGCTACCTGTACGCCGTGCGGTGGGCCGGGGGCGGCCCGCGCGTCCGGCGCGAGTCTTCCGCTGTATGCCAGGGTGCCGTCCCCCGGATCTCCTGTCAAATGACTTGAGTCGAGGAGACTCAACTTTGCTGACGTCTCGACTAACAGGACGTGTGAGCCCCCTATTCCCGTTCCCGGACTCCGGGTTTCTCAGGGACGAACCCTCCTCAAGGACGAGCAAAGCCCCTGCCCCGGGAGGATCCGGGCACGACCAGCGCGAACGACCGGCGCGGCGGGCGTCCGAGATCGCGTGAAAGGCTCCGGGGGCTTCGGGTGATACCGGACGACCGCCACCCGCGCCACGGAAAGGCCCCCACATGACACGGGAGTCCCTCGTCGCCCCGCCCCGCACGCCGGGCGGGGGCGACGACTCGGCCGTGCTGACCCAGTCCCGGACGCAACCCGAGCGCTTCGGCGCGATCTTCGACGCGTACCACGCGGAGATCCACGGCTACGCGGCCCGCCGCCTCGGCCCGGACGCCGCGGGCGACGTCGCCGCGCAGACGTTCCTGGAGGCGTTCCGGGCGCGGCACCGCTACGACCCGTCCCGCGCGTCCGTCCGGACCTGGCTGTACGGCATCGCCACCAACCTGATCGGCAAGCAGCGCAGGGCCGAGGTGCGCGCCCTGCGCGCCCGCGCCCGCATCGGCCCCGAACCGGACGCGGAGGGGCACGCCGACCGGGTGCACGTCGCCGTGGACGCGGCCGGGCTGCGCGGCGCGCTCGCCGCGGCGCTCGCCGACCTGGCGGACGGCGACCGGGACGTGCTGCTGCTGGTCGCGCTCGCCGAGCTCAGCCACCAGGAGGTCGCGGCAGCGCTGGAGATCCCTTACGGGACGGTCGGCTCGCGGCTCAACCGGGCTCGGAGGAAGCTGCGCGAGGCGCTCGGCGGGACCAACCCGATGCACGCTCAGGAGGACCACCATGGATGAGATTCGCACGGTCCGCGACGCCTACGGCTCGCCCCGCCCCCCGACGTCCGGCGCGACGGCCTCGGCGTTCGCCCAGCTCAACGCCCTGATCGAGGCGGAGGGCGCGGCCCCCGCGGCCGAGGCCCCGGCGCAGCCCCGGACGCGCCGCCGCAGCGTGTTCGGCGGCTGGCGGATGCGGCTCGGCGCCGGCCTCCTCGCCGCCGGAGCCGCCGCGGCCGCCGTCATCGCCGCCACCGGCCAGGACGACGGCGGGCCCGCGCACGCCGGGCGCGGGACGACTGCGCAGGGCGTCCCCCTGTTCCTGCAGGTCGCCGCGAAGGCCGACCAGCTGCCGAACGGCCGCTACTGGTACACCGACCAGATCCACGGCCAGATGTACCAGCTGCGCCCGAAGACCGGCGCCTACGCGATCTTCGGCGCGCAGGACGAGTCCTTCCAGTACACCGGCGCGGAGAAGCAGGACGGGTCTGCGTTCCTCATGCGGTTCCTCCCGGCGCGTCCGGTCGGGCCGGCGGACGAGGCGGCCTGGCGGCGGGCGGGCTCGCCCACCTCGTTCCGGGTCTGGTCGAACGACCACCACGGGACCTACGGCACGAAGGCCGGGGCCTGGCAGGACGACCCGGCCATGCGGAGCCAGGGCGGGAGGTTCCTCGGCCTCGGCGGACTCGGCAAGAGCAGCTGGACGCCCCCGGAACTGGCCGCGCTGTCCCCCGACGCCGCCACCCTGGCGAAGATGCTCTTCCCCCGGCAGACCCGGTCGGTCACGACGCTCGGCGAGCTCCCGAAGGACATGACCCCGGAGCAGTGGAAGAAGCTGGGACGCGAGGGGCTCGGCCCCGACGGCCGGCGGGACATGACGGCCCGGGAGAAGCTCATGTCGGTGGGCGACACGCTGGTCACGATGCCGCTGAAGCCCGCGCTGCGGTCGGCGGTGATGAGGGTCCTCTCCCAGCAGCCGGGCGTCCATGTCGTCCAGGACGCGGCGGACGCGCTCGGCCGCCGGGGCGTCGCGCTGGTGACCGAGCCGCAGAAGGTCGTCCGGTCCAGCGACGGCACCGGACGGCAGGGCGCCTTCTACGCGCGCGAGGAACTGATCTTCAGCCAGGCGACCGGCGAGCTGCTGGCCGAGCAGTCGGTGGTGACGGACCCGGGGGACGTGTACCCGGGTCTCAAGCCGGGGACCGTGGACAGCTACATCGCGGTCATGTCGTCCGGCTGGACCGACACCAAGCCGAAGGCGCCCGCCAAGGCGCCCTTCTGACAGCCGGTCGCTACTTCTGACCAGGCTTTCGAGCCGGTCAGCGCGTGCCCCGCGTCGTTCGCGACGCGGGGCACGTTTTTTTCGATCCGGTTTTTCGATCCGGTTTTTTCGCGATCCGGCCGAAAGTGATCCGGTCCGCCGGCGGAGTACAAGTGACACCGACCGGAAGGACCCCCATGCCATGACCGCCCCACCGGCCGTGGACGACGACGCCGGGATCGTCGCGGCCTCCCTCGCCGAGCCCGAGCGGTTCACCGGCGTGTACGACCGGCACCACGCCGCGGTCTACCGGTACGTCCACGGCAGGCTCGGACCGCAGGCCGCCGACGACGTCGCGGCCGAGACGTTCCTGACCGCGTTCCGCCGCCGCGCCGACTTCGATCCGGCGCGCGGCGCGCTGCGCGCCTGGCTGTTCGGCATCGCGACCCGGCTCGTCGCCCAGCACCGCCGCACCGAGGAGCGCCGCTACCGGGCGCTCGCCCGGCTGGGTCCGGACCGTCCGCACGGCGGGCACGAGGACCGGGTCGCCGCGGCCGTCGACGCGGGCCTGGTCAAGCCGGAACTGGCCGCCGCGCTGCGCGGGCTCTCGGCGAAGGAGCGCGACGTGGTCCTGCTGGTCGCGCTCGCCGACCTCACCCACGAGGAGGTCGCCGCCGCCCTCGGCATCCCGTACGGGACGGTCGGCTCCCGCCTCAACCGGGCGCGCCGGAAGCTGCGCGCCGCCCTCGACAGTCCGGAAGGGACCTGACCATGGACGAGATCGACGCCCTCAAAGCGCTCACCGCCGAGCCGAGCCCGGAGAGCGCCGCGGCCGGACGCGCGCTCCTGCTCGCCGAGGCACGCGGCGCCGCACCTGTATCCGCCCGCCGCCGGTTCCCGATCCCGAAGTTCGCCCTGTTCACCGGCGCCGGGCTGGCGCTCGCGGGCGCGACCGCGGCCGTCGCGGTGCTCGTCTCGTCGGGCACGGCGACGCCGCGCGCGCCCGGCGGACCGGGCGGCGCCCCGGACGGGGGCGGGTTCATGCAGGTGGCGGCGAAGGCGGACCTGCTGCCGTCGGGGAGGTTCTGGCACACCGACGAGGTGTCCGGGACGATCTACGTCCAGCGGCCCGCGTCCGGCGCGTCCTACACGATCTTCGGCGCGCAGACCGAGGCGTTCCACTACACCAGCGCCAAGCCGGACGGCGGGGAGGGCTTCTTCAGCCGCGAGCTGCCCGCCCGTCCCGCGACGCCGCAGGACGAGGCGGCCTGGAAGCGCGCCGGGTCCCCGCGGTCCTTCCGGGTCTGGTCGAACGACCACTACTTCACCTACTCCGCCACCCGGACCACACCTTGGACGGACGACTCGGCGGGCGAGCGCGGCGGGGCGTTCCCCGGGCCGTCCGGATCCGGCGACCCGTCCGGCGGCCGGCGGCCGGCGATGACCGCCGCGCAGGTCGCCGCGCTGCCCACCGACCCGGACGCGCTCGCGAAGATCTTCTTCGTGGACGACCCGAAGGCGCGGTACGCCCCGGGCACCGGGCGCCTGACGCCCGCGCGGAAGCTGTCGGTGGCGGGCCGCGCGCTGAAGAACATGCCGCTGCCGCCGAAGGTCCGCGCGGGGCTGATGCGCGCGCTGGCCAAGCAGTCCGGCATCCAGACCGTGAAGGGGGTCGCCGACCCGCTCGGACGCAAGGGCGTGGCGCTTGCCGCCGAGCCGGAGACGATCACTCGCACCGCCGAGTACGGCGCACCGGCGCAGGAGCAGGGCACCTACACCGAGCGCCGGGAACTGCTGTTCAACCCGGATACGGGTGAGCTGCTGGCCACGCTCACCGTCCTGGTCCGGCCTGGCGGGCCCTACGCCGCGCTCAAGCCCGGCGCGGTGATCGACTACTTCTCCGTCAGGTCGTCCGGCTGGACGCAGGCCAAGCCGAAGCCTCCCGCCGGACTGCCCTTCTGAGCACCGCCCGGTCCCGCCGCTGCGTTATCCCAAACCGGCCCGGCGGGACCGGCCGGTTCCTCCCTCCGCCGCCCGCGCACCGCCTCGCTTCTGCTTGGCGGTGCGCGGGCTTTTCGTGTGTGCGGGGAGAAAATTCGGATTCGGGGCGAAGAGCGGCGTCGCTGCGGACGGAGTACAGGTGACATCCACCGGAAGGACCCGCATGCGATGACTTCTCCACCGGCTGTGGACGACGACGCGGACCTCGTCACGGCCTCCCTGACCGACCCCGACCGCTTCACCGCCGTCTATGACCGGCATTTCGCCGCGATCCGGCGGTACGCGGCGGCCCGGCTCGGCCCCGAGGTCGCCGACGACGTCGCGGCCGAGACGTTCCTGACGGCGTTCCGCCGCCGCGCCGACTTCGACCCGGAACGCGGCGCCCCGCGCGCCTGGCTGTTCGGCATCGCGACCCACCTGATCAGGCAGCACCGGCGGGTCGAGGAGCGCCGCTACCGGACGCTCGCGCGGCTCGGTCCGGACCGTCCGGTGGACGGCCCGGAGGACCGGGTAGCCGCCGCGGTGGACGCGCGGGACGCCCAGCCCAGGCTCGCCGCCGCCCTCCGGGCGCTGTCCGCCAAGGAACGCGACGTCGTGCTGCTCGCCGCCTTCACCGACCTCGGTTACGGGGAGATCGCCGAAGCCCTCGGCATCCCGGCCGGAACGGTCGGATCCCGCCTCAACCGGGCGCGCGGGAAGCTGCGCGCCGCCCTGCCCGACACGGAAGGACAGTGATCATGGACGAACTCGGGATGCTCGTGTCCCTGCTGGACGAGGACCCGTCCGCGCACGGAGAGCGGGACGGACGCCGGAGGCTGACCGGCGCGATCGACAAGGAAGCGACCCAGGCGCGGCGACGCTTCGCGTTCCGGCCGCGTTTCGCGCTGTTCGGCGGCTTCGGGCTCGCGGGCGCGGCAGCGGCGCTCGCCGGGGCGGTGCTGCTGTCGTCCGGGACGACGCCGCGCGCGCCCGACCCGGTACGGCCCGCGTCGACGCCCGCCGCGCGGCTCATGCTGGCCGCCGCGCACAGCGTCGAGAGCGGGCCCGCCGCCTCGTCCGGCCGCTACTGGGAGGTGCAGCGGCAGCGGGGCGGACGGCTGGTCGAAGACGGGAAGAGCTACGACTTCGTCCAGCGGCTGGGCGGCTACGACGCCGGGCCGGGCCGGGACGCCTGGTCCACGATGCGCATGGTGTCCAAGCGCTACGCGGGCCCGACCAGCGAGCAGGGCGCCGGCTCGTCCCTGTGGGACACGTTCCGCTGGAGCAAGGTGAGGGCGAGCGGCGGCCAGACTTACCAGATCCTCCAAGGCTCGAAGGACCCGGTCGACGTGCGGCGGCTGCCGGACACCGCACCCGCGCTCAAGTCCTACCTGGACAAGCTGCTCCACGAACGCTCGCAAGGCTGGGACCCGACCGAGTGGCTGTACGGCAACGCCGAGGACATCCTCGCCTCGCCGGTCGGCCCCCGCGTGCGCGGCGCGGTCTACCGGCTGCTCGCCGCGGACCCGCACCTGCGGGCGGTCGGCACCGTGAAGGACCCGCTCGGACGCCCCGGGACGGCGTTCTCCCGGCGGACGTCCGGCGCGGGCATGGTCACCGACGACCAGCTGATCGTCGACACCCGCACCGGACGGCTCCTCGCCACTCGGACCGTCCTCGTCCAGCCCGGTCCGGCGTGGCCCGGCAAGAAGCCCGGCGACATCGCGAGCTACGAGGCCGTCCTCTCCTACGGCTGGACCGACCAGATCCCGAACTACCCACCCCTGCCCTAGCGCACCCGAACCGCAGGCCCGCGTCGATGCGCGGGCCTGCGGGGTTGCGGGAGGTTAGGCGAAGTCGGCGGGGGTGGTGCCCTGGACGGTGAGGGGCATGCCCAGTGCGACGCGGTGGGCGAGCCAGCGGCTCGGGCGGTAGCGGGGGTCGCCGGTGCCGGCGAACATGGCGCTCAGCGCGCTGAGGACGCGCTCGCCCCCGGCCCGGTCGCCCCACTCCAGCGGGCCGAACGGGTAGCCGAGGCCGAGCCGGACGGCCGTGTCGATGTCGGCGGGGGAGGCCAGCCCGCGCTGCGCGATCTCGCACGAGACGTTCACGATCGACGCGAGCAGGCGCTCGGAGACCGGCACCGGGGCGTCGCCGACCACGGTCACGGGCAGGCCGGTGGCCGCGAGGCCCGCGAGCGCCGCCTTGCCGACCGCCACGTCCAGACCTGGGTGGACGGTCAGGACGAGCCGCCGCTCGAACCCGCCGGTCGGGTCGACCGCGACCGTCCGGCGCGGGTCCAGCGCGTTCTCGTGCGGGAAGACCACGCCGTCGGTGTCCAGGACGATCGCCGCCTCGGACGGGAACGGGCCGCGCTCGACCGGGACGCCGGCCTTGGCCAGCACGGCGGCGAGCCGGTCGGCGTCCGGGGCGGGTCCGGTGATCCAGAACGGCGGCAGCGGGTCCGCATTCGCGGTATTTCCCGTTACCACGGAGGCGGTGTTGCCCGTTACCACGGAGGTGGTACTTCCCGTTACCACGGAGGGGGCTGCCTCGGCGGGCTCCTGCTTCACGCCGTCCTCGTACCGGTACCAGCCCTCGCCGACCTTCCGGCCGAACAGGCCCGCGTCGTACCGCGCGCGCGTGAGGTCGGACGGGCGCAGCCGGTCGTCGTAGTGGAACCCTTCCCAGATCGTCTCCAGGACGGGGTGCGAGACGTCCAGCCCGGTGAGGTCCATCAGCTCGAACGGGCCCATCTTCAGGCCGAGGACGTCGCGGGCGATGCGGTCCACGTCCACCGGACGGGCCGTTCCCTCGGCGACGATCTGCAGCGCCTCGGTCGAAAGGCCGCGTCCGGCGTGGTTGACCAGGAAGCCGGGCGTGTCGGGCGCGCGGACGGGGGTGTGGCCGAAGCGCCGGACGAGTTCGGTCAGCGCGTCCGGGATCCAGGCGGCCGTCCGCGCGCCGGGGATCACCTCGGCGAGCTTCATCAGCGGCACCGGGTTGAAGAAGTGCAGCCCGGCGAGCCGGGACGGATCGGACATCCCGGCGGCAATCCGCGTCACGGACAGCGAGCTGGTGTTGGTCGCGAAGACCGTGCTTTCCGGGCAGACGTTCTCAAGCCCCTGGAGGAGCCGCTGCTTGGTCGCCAGGTCCTCCCGGACGGCCTCGACGACCAGGTCGAGCCCGTCGCCGGGGGCGAGCGGGTCGTCCAGCGGGACGAGGCGGGCCTCGGCGGCCGCCGCGTCCTCGGCGCTCATCCGGCCCTTCGCGGCCAGCTTGCCGAACATCCCGCCGATCTGCGCGACGGCCTCGCCGACCGCCTCGGGACGCGCGTCGGCGAGCTGCACGGTCAGGCCCGCGGCCGCCGCGACCTGCGCGATCCCGCGTCCCATGATCCCGGTGCCGACCACCCGGACCGTCGTCGCCCGTTCCGCCCAGCGCTCCACTCACGGCCTCCTCGGCTCTTTCTAGAACCAGATTCTAGACTCCGGTGGGCGGAACGGCGTCCGCCGATCCCGCCCGTGTCCGGCATACCCTGCCAAGAGCCAGTCTCGTCTGTCTCGTCCGTCCCGTGTCGCCACGAGCCGCCTTGAGGAGCCGTCCAATGCGCGAAGCCGTCATCTGCGAGCCCCTGCGGACCCCGATCGGACGGTTCGGCGGCGCGCTCAAGGCGGTCGCGCCGGTCGACCTCGCCGCCACGGTGATCCGCGCCCTGCTCGACCGGACCGGCCTGCCCGGCGACGCCGTGGACGAGGTGATCCTCGGCTGGTGCAACCCGAACGCCGACGCCCCCGCCATCGGACGCGTCGCCGCCCTGGACGCCGGCCTGCCTGTCACGACCGGCGGCAGCCAGATCGACCGGCGCTGCGGCTCGGGCCTCCAGGCCGTTCTGGACGGAGCGATGCAAATCCAGACCGGCGCCGCCGACCTGGTCATCGCGGGCGGCACCGAGTCGATGAGCAACGCGCCGTTCTACACCACGTCCGCGCGGTGGGGCGTCCGGACGCCTTCCCTCGAACTCCACGACGCGCTCGCCCGCGGCCGGACCACGGCGGGCGGCATCCACCACCCGGTGCCGGGCGGGATGCTGGAGACCGCCGAGAACCTGCGCCGCGAGTACAAGATCGGCCGCGCCGAGCAGGACGAGTTGGCCGTCCGCTCGCACCAGCGCGCCGTCGCCGCCCAGCGCGAGGGCCGGTTCGCCGACGAGATCGTCCCGGTGACCATCCGCTCCCGGAAGGGCGACGTCGTCGTGGACACCGACGAGCACCCGCGTCCCGACACGACCGTCGAGGGGCTGGCCGCGCTCCGGCCCGTCCTGCTCAAGTCCGACCCCGAGGCGACGGTGACGGCCGGAAACGCGTCCGGGCAGAACGACGCGGCCGCCGCCTGCATCGTCACGACCCCGGAACGCGCCGCCGAGCTCGGCCTGCGCCCGCTCGTCCGGCTCGTCTCGTGGGCGCGCGCGGGCGTCCCGCCCCGGACGATGGGCATCGGCCCGGTCCCGGCCACCGCCAAGGCCCTCGAACGCGCGAACCTCGCCCTCGCCGACATCGACCTCATCGAGCTGAACGAGGCGTTCGCCGCCCAGGTCCTCGCCGTCACCCGCGAATGGGACTTCACGGACGCCGACTGGGACCGGACCAACGTGAACGGATCGGGCATCTCCCTCGGCCACCCGGTCGGCGCCACCGGCGCCCGCATCCTCGCCACGCTCGCCCGCGAACTGCACCGCCGCGAGGGCCGCTACGCCCTCGAAACGATGTGCATCGGCGGCGGCCAGGGCCTGGCCGCCATCTTCGAACGCATCGCCTGACCCCCCGGGGCGGTTACGGGGTCCAGGCGCGGTTACGGGGTCCAGGCGCGGTTACGGGGTCCAGGCGGGGTTGCGGCCGCTGCGGGCGACCAGGCGGTCCAGCGCGGACGCGTCGTCCGCGACCGGGACGGGCGGGCCGAACGCGCCGTCCGGCGGGCGCGGGGCGTCCTCCGCTTGGGCGGGCAGCGACTCGAACAGCGCGATGCACTGCTCGGCCTCCTCGACGGGGACGTCGTAAGTCTGACCGGTCGCCCGGGCCAGGTCCCAGCCGTGCAGGATCAGCTCGTCCAGCGCGACCCGCGCCAGGACGTTCGCGGGCAGCGTGACCCCGCCCGCCTCGCTCATGCCGTCCCAGGCGGACGGCTCGCGCCACGCCTCGACGAGCTCCTTGAGCTGGGCGTCCACCCGGTCGCGCCAGTCGGCGGGCAGGCTCCCGGCGTCCGTGCGGGCCGGACGGGACGAGCCGGGCGCGACCGCCTTGCGCGCCACCTGGGTGAACGTCCAGGTGAAGCCGTTGACGTGGTCGAGCAGGGCGCCGACGGTGGTGTCCTCGCAGGGGGTCGGGGCGTCCAGCGCGTCCGCGGGGATCGCGGCGAGCACCCCGGCGAGGCGGCGCGCGGCGGGCTCGAAGTCGAACTCGACGGTCATCTGGTACTCCTTCTTCACGAACGGTCCGAAGGGATGGACTGGACGCGTCGCGCGAACTCATCGCTCGGGGCGCGCCGGGGGGCCGCCAGGGCCGGGAGGCGAAGAGTTCCCAGGACACGCAGGGCCCGGAGACACGGAGAAAGAGGTGACGGTCCGTGTTCGGACCGGACCGCTTTTTCCCGTAAGCTACTGCCGAGTAGTATTCGGGACCCGGATGACGTGCGGCATGTCGCGAGCCTTTACTCTGACAGCCAACGGCCCGTACCCCAGGAGGACGGAACAGTGCTCTACGCCACGACGTTGATAATCGGGCTCGTCGGCACGGCGGTCGCGTTGGCGCTCGCCGGCCGGCGGGTGCTGTTCCTGTGGAACTGGTTCAAGAGCGGCCAGCCCGACCCCGAGCGCGTCCTGCAGGTGAAGCGGGACAAGAAGGGTGACGTCGAGGGCCAGGTCGTCGAGGTCATGGGGCAGCGCAAGCTGCTGAAGTGGACGGTCGCCGGCGCCGCGCACGCCGCGGTGATGTGGGCGTTCATCCTGCTGATCACGGTCTACCTGGAGGCGGCGGTCGCGCTGCTGTTCGGGCTGGACAAGCACATCCCGGGCCTGCAGACCTGGGGTCCGATCGGGTTCGTCCAGGACACCATCGCCCTCGCCTGCGCGATCGGCCTGGGCGTGTTCGCGATCATCCGGATGAAGAACTCCCCGGCCAAGCTGGACCGCAAGTCCCGGTTCAAGGGCTCGCACACCGGCGGCGCCTGGGTCATCCTGATCATGATCTTCAACGTGATCTGGACCATGTTCTTCTTCCGCGGCGTGGAGTGGGCCAACGGCAACCTCGCCTACGGCAAGGGCGCCTACTTCTCCTACGCGGTCGGGCAGCTGTTCAAGGGCATGTCCCACGACACCCTGGACGTCCTGGAGGCCGTGGGCCTGCTGCTGCACATCGGCGTCGCGCTGGTCTTCCTGGTCATCGTCGTCAACAGCAAGCACCTGCACATCTTCATCGCGCCGCTGAACGTGATGTTCAAGCGCCGCCCGAACGGCCTGGGCGCCGCGCAGCCGATGATGTCCAAGGGCAAGCCGCTGGACTTCGAGGAGGCCGACCCCGACGAGGACACCTTCGGCCGCGGCAAGATCGAGGACTTCACCTGGAAGGGCTACCTCGACATGGCGACCTGCACCGAGTGCGGTCGCTGCCAGTCGCAGTGCCCGGCGTGGAACACCGGCAAGCCGCTGTCGCCGAAGATGGTCATCCTGGAGCTGCGCGACCACGCCTTCGCCAAGGCGCCCTACCTGCTGGCCTCCGAGGAGGAGCGGGAGAAGTTCACCGACGAGCAGAAGCTCGCGATGCAGGTGGACAAGGAGCTGGTCGCCGAGGACGGCGTCATCCACCCCGACGTGCTGTGGTCCTGCACCAACTGCGGCGCGTGCGTCGAGCAGTGCCCGGTCGACATCGAGCACATCGACCACATCCTGGACATGCGCCGCTTCCAGGTCATGATCGAGTCCTCGTTCCCGTCCGAGGCCGGCGTGATGCTGAAGAACCTGGAGAACAAGGGCAACCCGTGGGGTATGTCCGAGATGAAGCGCCTGGAGTGGATCGAGGAGCTCGACTTCGAGGTCGAGGTCGTCGAGGAGAAGATGCCCGAGGACGCCGAGTACCTGTTCTGGGTCGGGTGCGCGGGCGCGCTTGAGGACCGGGCGAAGAAGACCACCAAGGCCGTCGCCGAGCTGCTGCACATCGCGGGCGTGAAGTTCGCGGTGCTCGGCCCGATGGAGGCCTGCACCGGTGACCCGGCCCGCCGCCTGGGCATGGAGTTCGTGTTCCAGATGCTCGGCCAGCAGAACGTCGAGACCCTGAACGAGGCGGGCGTCAAGAAGATCGTCGCGACCTGCCCGCACTGCTTCAACACCCTCGCGAACGAGTACCCGCAGATCGGCGGGAACTACGAGGTCGTCCACCACACCCAGCTGCTGGCGCACCTGGTGGAGGAGGGCAAGCTCACCCCGGTCACCCCGATCGACGAGAAGATCACCTATCACGACCCGTGCTTCCTGGGCCGCCACAACAAGGTCTACAAGCAGCCCCGCGACATCATGGCCACCGTCCCGGGCGTCCAGACCCAGGAGATGCACCGGCACAAGGACCGCGGCTTCTGCTGCGGCGCCGGCGGCGCCCGGATGTGGATGGAGGAGCGGATCGGCAAGCGCATCAACACCGAGCGCGTGGACGAGGCGCTGACCACCGACCCCGACACCGTCTCCACCGCCTGCCCGTTCTGCCTGGTCATGCTCGGCGACGCGATCAACGAGAAGAAGAACGCCGGCGAGGCCAAGGAGTCCCTGGAGGTCGTGGACGTCTCCCAGCTGCTCATCCGCTCCGTCAAGGGCGAGCCCGTGCCCGCCGCGGCCGAGTGATGACCGCCTGACGGCTCGCACCGCAGCGGCCCCGATCCGGACTCCGGGTCGGGGCCGCTTCGCGTGGTCGATCCTTTTCGCGTGGTCGATCGTTGGGGCGCGGCGAGCGTTGTGCCGCAAGGTGCCCCGAGTGTTGTGAAATGTTCCTCACGTCTGCCGGACGGGCCGTAATGTGGGGCGCAGAACCCGTATCGGCCCGTCCGCGCCTCGGGCCGATACGGGAACCCCGCCCATGCTTCGGAGGCCCTCAGCGGCGGTTCCAGCGGCGTCCAGAGCGTCCGGCGCCTCTGCTGGGGACGTTTCGGCGCGCACCCCGGCGGGTTTCGGCAGACGGACGCGGCTGTTTCGGCGGGCGTTTCGGCCGGCGTTTTCGGTCGGTCAAGAGATCTCTGAGAGATCATGGGGGCGGAAGGACGCGGTTCCCGCCCGGACCGTCCCGCCGCACTGGTAGGACCGGACGCATGGCGATCGTGATGGCGCTGGTGTCCCTGCTGACGACCCTGCTCGGCGGGGTCGTCGCGATGCGCGTCCGCGACCGCCGGCACCTGGTGCTCGGCCTCGCCGGCGGGCTGATCCTCGGCGTCGCCGCGTTCGACCTGCTGCCCGAGTCGCTGAAACTGTCGTCCCTGCACGTCCTGCGGGTGGACGCGCCGATGGTCGGTTTCGCGGCCGGGTTCCTGCTGCTGCACGTGATCGAGCAGCTGTCGGCCATCCACCAGGCGCACGAGAACGAGTACGCGCCGCACCGGCACCCGCACGGCCACGGCCACCCCGGCGGCGCCGGCGGGCACGTCGGCATCCTCGCCGCGTGCGCCCTGGTCGGGCACAGCATGGTGGACGGCCTGAGCATCGGCCTCGGCTACCAGTCGGGCGGCGACGTCGGGCTGTTCGTGGCGCTCGCGGTCATCGCGCACGACTTCGCGGACGGCTTCAACACCTTCACCGCCGCGTCCCTGAACCGCGCCGACCGGCGTCCGGCCGTGGTGCTGCTGATCATGGACGCGTGCGCGCCCGTCGTGGGCGCCGCGCTGACGCTGCTGATCAGCGTCCCGAAGTCGGTCCTCGGCATCTACCTGGGGTTCTTCGCCGGGATCCTGCTGTACCTGGCGGCGGGGGAGATCCTGCCCGAGGCGCACAGCCGGCACCCGCGCGTCCTCACGCTGTGCTGCACGGGCGCGGGCCTCCTCGCCGTGATGGGCATCATGAGCCTCGGCGAGTAGCGGCCGAAGGAAGAGGAGCGGCCGGAAAGAAGAGCAGCGGCCGGAAAGGAAGCGAGGCCGTCCCCGGTCGGGGACGGCCTCGCTCAACGCAGGCGGGTCAGGAGGTCATCTTGTCGACGAAGCCCTGGTTGGACTTCACCCACTCCTTGACGCCCTCCTGCTCGCGGCCCTTGTACTTGTTCATGACCAGGTCCTCCAGCGGGAACAGCTGCTGGTCGGTCATCTTGAACTTCTTCAGCCAGCCGGCCACCTCGGGGGAGTCGCCACCGAACCCCTTGCGGGCCAGCATGTAGGACTTCTCCGCATTGCCGAACGCGACCTTCGGATCGGCCAGCGGCTTGATCGGGAACTTGCTGTAGGCCCAGTGCGGCTTCCACAGCGTGACCACGATCGGGGTGTTCGAGTTGGACGCGCGCGTCAGCTCGGCCAGCATCGCCGGGGTGCTGCTCTGCACGAGGTTGAACTTGCCGTCCAGCCCGTACTGCGGCATCACCTTGTTCTTGACGATCTTCATCTCGCCCGCGCTGGGCTCGATGCCCACGATGCGTCCCTTGTACCGGCCCGGGTCGTTCGCCAGGTCCTGGACGGAGTTGGCCGGGTCGTTCTTCAGCACGGCCAGCTGCATGGACGCGTTGTCGTACCAGGGCCCGAGGTTTTCGAGCTTGTCCTTGTACTTATTGTAGTAGTCCGCGTGCGTGGCGGGCAGCCAGGAATCGAGGAACAGGTCCACGTTCTTGTTCGCCAGCCCCGCGTACAGCGGACCCGCGTCCACCTGCTCCAGCCGGACCTTGTAGCCCTTCTTCTCCAGCTGGTACTTCCACAGGTTGCTGATGGCGACGTCCTCGTCCCACGGGATGTACCCGATGGTGATGTTCTTGGACTTGCCGCCGTCCCCGCCGCTCCCGGCGATGCCGAGGCCGGTCGCGAGCAGCACCAGCACCACCAGCCCGGACAGCGCGAACACCGGACGCGGACGGTAGTGCAGCACCGTCTCCCAACCGCTCGCGTGCACCCCGGCCTGCTTGCGCCGGGCGACCGGGCTGAGCCGCTCGCCGAGCGCGCCGGTCAGCCGGTCCAGGGTGATCGCCAGGATGACGACCGCGAGACCGGCGTCCACACCGCCCGCGATGTCCAGCTGCGTGATCGCGCCGAACACCTCGGTGCCGAGGCCCTGCGCGCCGACCATGCCGGAGATGACCACCATGGACAGCGACAGCATGATCACCTGGTTCACGCCGGCCATGATCGTGCCGAGCGCGAGCGGCAGCTGCACGCGCAGCAGCGTCCGCGCGGGCGGCGTGCCGAACGCGTCGGCCGCCTCGACCATCTCGCGGTCCACCTGGCTGATGCCCAGCTGGGTCAGCCGGACGCCGGGCGGCAGAGAGAAGATCATCGTCGCGATGATGCCCGGCACCTGCCCGATGCCGAAGAAGAACACGGCGGGCAGCAGGTACACGAACGCGGGCATCGTCTGCATGAAGTCCAGCACCGGCCGGACGACCGCGGCGAAGCGGGGGCTGCGCGCGGCGAGGATGCCGACCGGGATGCCGATCACCAGCGCCGCGATCGACGCCACCAGCACCTGCGCGAGCGTCGACATCGCCGAGTCCCACTCGCCGAGGTTGTCGATCAGCATCATGCCGACGAAGCTCAGCAGCGCGAACAGCGCGCCGCGCAGCCACAGCCCGATCACGGCCACGACCAGCGCGAACACGATGACGGGCGGGGCCTGCAGCGCGGTCTCCAGGTGGCCGGTGAACCCGCCGACCACCGTGTTGACCGCATGGAAGAACGGCTCGCCGTGCTTGGTCAGCCAGCTGACGGCATGTTCGGCCCAGTCGCCGACGGGGAGCTTACGCATCGGCCATCGCCTCCGCGTCCTCGACGGTCCGGTGCTCGCCCGTGCCGTTCGACTGGCCCAGCGCGGCCAGCAGCGTCACCCGCGGGACGACGCCGAGCAGCCGCCCCGCGCCGTCGCAGACGGGCAGCGGCAGCGCGCTCTCGGCGGACGCGGTGAACAGCTCCGCCACCGGGGTGTCCGGCGACACCGGCTCCAGGCCGCCCTCGACCAGGTCGTCCAGCGTGGTCGCGCCGTCCCGGACGGCCTGCGCCGTCCGCTCGGCGTACACCGCGCCGATCAGCTTGCGGTCGCGCCCGACGACGAACGCGCCGGACACCTGCGCCTCGCGCATCGCCCGGACGGCCGCGCGCGGCCCCGCTCCCGGGTTCACCACGGCCACCGGCTTCTCCATGACCGAGCTCGCGGTCAGCACCCGGGACCGGTCCACATCGGCGACGAACTGCGCGACATAGTCGTTCGCCGGGTCCATGAGAATCTCCTCGGCACTGCCGATCTGCATGATCCGGCCGTCCCGCATCATGGCGATGCGGTCACCGAGGCGCATGGCCTCGTTCAGGTCGTGCGTGATGAACACGATGGTCTTGCCGAGCTCGTTCTGCAGTTCCAGCAGAAGCTCCTGCATCTCCCGCCGAATGAGCGGGTCGAGGGCGCTGAAAGCCTCGTCCATCAGCAGGATGTCGGTGCCGGACGTGAGCGCCCGCGCGATACCGACGCGCTGCTGCATACCGCCGGACAACTCGTGCGGGAACTTGTCCTCCCAGCCGCCGAGCCCGACGGTCTTCAGGAACTTCTCGGCCTTCGCCTGGCGTTCCTCCTTTGACACGCCCTGCACTTCCAGGGCATAGGCGGCGTTCTCCAGGACGGTGCGGTGCGGGAACAGCGCGAAGTGCTGGAACACCATGCTGACCTTGCTCTGCCGGACCTCGCGCAGCTCCTTGGCGGAGAGCTGCGTGACGTCGGTGCCGTCGATCAGCACCCGGCCCGCGGTGGGCTCCAGCAGGCCGTTCAGCATCCGGATCAGCGTGGACTTGCCCGAACCGGACAGGCCCATCACCACGAAGATCTCGCCCTCCCGGACGTCGAACGTCACGTCGACGACCGCCGGCGTGGCGCCCAGTTCGCGTACCTCTGCGGCCGGCGCGTCGGCCTGCAGCCGGCGCACCGCCTCTCCGGCCCTGCGGCCGAACACTTTGTAGACGCTTTCCGCGCGGAGTGTGGACACGTTCTCCTTCCTCGTTCCCACGGGCGTCCGTTGGGGCCGGATGCCGAGGCCCGCGTTCAGGGCACCGCGCCGGGTTCATACCCGGTGCGGAACCCTGGGCGCGGGCAGGGGAACTCGTTTCGAGTTGCGCTTGTCCGTGCTTTGCGCTTTCGCGGGACTCTCCCGCCGCGGCACCGCGATAGGGAGCTGTCATCGGCTTCACGCGATGCGACTGTCAACCAATCGGCGGTGCTATGCGTCGCTCGAATTTACCGGCCCACCGAGAAAGTTTCATCTTCAAGTGACGTCGCTCACAACACTCACCCGCGATGTTTAAAACGAAAAAGGCCGCCAACGCGCGCGCGTAGACGGCCTTCCGGAGTGCCCGGTCAGACTTTGGTGATGTGGAAGTTCACATAGGACCGGGACGGCGTCGGCCCCCGCTGGTCCTGGTACCGCGACCCGTACCGCGCCGACCCGTACGGGTACTCGGCCGGCGAGCTCGTCCGGAACAGGCACATCTGCCCGATCTTCATCCCCGGCCACAGCTTGATCGGCAGCGTCGCCACGTTCGACAGCTCCAGCGTCACGTGCCCGTTGAACCCCGGGTCGATCCACCCCGCCGTCGAGTGCGTCAGCAGCCCCAGCCGCCCCAGCGACGACTTCCCCTCCAAGCGCGCCGCCAGGTCCTCCGGCAGCCCGAACACCTCGTACGTCGAGGCCAGCACGAACTCCCCGGGATGCAGCACGAACGCCTCGTCCGGCTCCACCTCGACCAGCCGCGTCAGATCCGGCTGCTCCACCGCCGGGTCGATGTGCGGGTACCGGTGGTTCTCGAACACCCGGAAGTACCGGTCCAGCCTCACGTCCACGCTGGACGGCTGGACCATCTCGGCCTCGAACGGGTCGATCCGCACCCGCCCGGACTCGATCTCGGACCTGATATCGCGATCGGAAAGCAGCACGTCAAGAAGGTACCGCCTAGAAGCGCCAGGCAGCCCCCACCCGCAACCGACATGCACCACCCCGCCCCATCCGGTAGCATGTCCCCGTTCGCCGAATCCACAGGCGAACCACGCGGGTGTAGTTCAATGGTAGAACTTCAGCTTCCCAAGCTGACAGCGCGGGTTCGATTCCCGTCACCCGCTCCACACCAAAGGCCCAGGTCCCCTCGACCTGGGCCTCACCTGTACCCGCCGCCCAAAGACTCGGACCTCGCTCCGCTCGGGCCCCTCCCCTGGGGCTCCGCCCCAGACCCCAAGCAGGGGCTCCGCCCCCGCACCCCCAAGCGCATCGTGTGAACCAAGCCCGCCGAGCCTCCTAGCCCCGGGCCGCTAGCGACGTCGCCCCGCGCAACCCCCTCTACGACACGAACGCCAGCTCGTTGCAGCTCTTCCTGCTGAGTAATCCCCCAGGGCCTGCCGTGCCAGCGCCGTCTTCGACCCCATCGCGTCCGCCGGACGGATGGCAGGAAGGGCTTCTGCTGCGCTGGCAGAAGTCTGCCCGAACTCGTGCGGCCTTGGGACGATCGGTTGCATGTCGGACAGTGATCTCATTGCAAGGCTGCGCCGGCGCGCGTATGACCCTGCCCTGCGGCTGGACACGGTGTGCGTTCCGACTGATTGGCTTCGGCTGAACTTTGGGGCCCATGCGCACAGCAAGTTCTCGGTATCACATGGTGGTGGCCGCTACGGAGTAGAGGAGAAGTTTCTGCCGGCAGGAGCGTTTAAGGCGCGCCTGTTCTATGAGGACACCCCGCACGAGCCTCCCTATCCGCCAGTGACGATGGCTGAACTGCATGCGGCGGAGGAGCAACTGGGCCGTCGATTGCCGGAGCTGCTCAGGCGGATGTACACCGAGGTGGCCAATGGAGGCTTCGGTCCGAACCACGGGATCCTGGGTCTCGCGGATGGCGGACCGCACGACGACCGCACCGCCGTTCAGGAGTACCTGGAGCATCCAGAGCTCAACGATGACCTGGGATTTCCGCTGATCGCGGGTGGTTGCAACGTGTGGTGGTACGTGTCGCTGACCCAGCCAGGAAATCCCGTCCACCTGTTCGACTGGGACGGCTGGGACTGGCCTGAACGGGATCCGCCTACGGCAGCTGTCGCATACACCGCTCCCACCCTGGCGGACTGGCTTGGGCGCTGGGCTGACGGACAAGACGTGTGGTCCTACTGACTGCCGGGTTGAACTGACACATCAAGAACATCTGCCGAAGCTGGTCCTTTGGGATCAAGGGGGCGGTGCACGGGCCGTTGGCGCGCCGGTCACCGGCTTCGTGCGACCCGACCGCGCGTCGGCAACGCGTCCGCCCTGCGTCCGGCCCCCGACAGCCGCCTCGGTCCGATGGCCAGGACGTAAGTGGACGAGAGCAGCCGTGGGTGAGGTCAAGAACGAGGTGCCCGCAGGCTGCTGTTGAGGACGCGTTCTCTGAGGATGCGGCTCGTGTGCACTGTTCGCGTTGCAAGGACGCAGTTCGAGTTGAGTGGGACGAGCGGGAACGCTGGCATGGGGTGCAAGGGGATCAACTATGGCGAACGGCTTTCGCCCTCGTGAGTGTGTGTCTCTTGTCTCGTTGGGGACTTTTGGGGCTGCGGGTGGGTCTAGTTGCTTAGTTCGTTGATTAGGCGGCGGCACATTTGCATGCAGTTGCGGGTTGCTTCTGCGCAGATTCGGCAGAAGTCGTGCTGGGCGGCGTGTCTGCTGCATAGCTCGTGGCTGTGTTCGCAGGCCACTGCGCAGGCGGCTAGTTGGGCGCGCAGGAGGTTCATGTCGGTTGTGTCCGCGCGGGTCAGTACTCGCTGGGTGGCCTCGACCACGTCCGCGCAGTCCATGTCCCGGCGTACCGCGGGCATCAGGCCAGCGGTGTCGGTGGCGTCGAGCATGGCTGCGGCGCACGCGGTGACGGCGCCCTGGCATTCGAGCAACGAATCTATGGCGGCAGCCAGGTCTTCGCTCTCCAACCTGCCCACGGTCACGCCGTCGAACAGCTCGCGGGTCGCAAGCATGGAACCTCCCAACGTCGTTTCCACCGACGCTACGGAGACGGGGGCAAATCGGCGGTCAATCACGGGCGGGTGCTCCGCCGATCCGCCCCAATGGCGGGGAAAATCTCCCGGTTTGGTGCCTACTCCGTGTCGAGGGCCAGGTTCGCCGGGAAGGACGCCAGGAATTCTTGCTGTTCTAGGGTTGCGCTGGCGGACATCTGGTTGAGGACGTCGCGGATCAGGGCCAGGTCGTCGCCGGACTGGTTGCTGAGGACGTGGGTGATCCCCTCCAGTTGTCGGACGGTGTCGTCCGGGTCCAGGGATTCCTCGTCGGCGGACTCCAGGAACCATGCCAGCTCGACCGTCAATGCGATGAGGTCGCGTACGAACTTCGGGGATGCATCCATAGCGGGGATTGGGTGGTCCTTATTTTGGTGGGAGGTGGCGGGTGTGGGTGAAGGTTGTGGTTTCGGGGTTTTGGTGGCGGCCGAAGGCTAGGGTTTTGGTTGGTTCTACGGCGAAGACCAGGACGGGGCTTGAGGCGTTTTGGAAGCCTTCGTCTGCTACTTCGTAGTGCCATCTGCCGTCCCACTTGTTTCGCCAGGCGGCGGCTAGGCGTTCCAGGGTTGGGCGGTCGGTTACGCGGCGGGCTTGGCCTTCGACCATTACGTCCAGGCTGTTGTTCCAGCTGTTGCAGCCCGTTGTGAGGACGACGTTGGGGTTTGTGGTGAGGTTGACGGCTTTTTGTTCCTCGTGGCCGGTTGCGAAGTGGAGGGCTCCGTCCAGCCATACCGCGACCAGGGGTGTGACGTGGGGGCGGCCGTCGGCGCGGACGGTTGATATCCAGGTGATTTGGGCTTCTTCCGGGGCTCTGAGTGCTGCCTCCCAGGTGGTCGGGTGGGCGCCGGGGTCGCTGAAGCGGTCGTCGAGTTGGGTCTTCGGTGCGTCCATTGCTCTCTTTCTTTGGTCAGTCGTCGAACTCGAAGTCGGCGGCCTTTGCGGCGGTGATGAGGGATCGCATGCGGGACGGTGTGGTGGCGGTTTCGGACATCAGGAGGGCGAGTTCTTCCAGGGCCGGGCGGTCGTCGCCGTAGGCGCAGAACGTGTCGCCTTCGGGGTCGTAGTCGAAGCGGTCTGCGAGGGAGGGGGCTTCGGTGCGGACCAGGAACTGGGCCACGCCTTCCCAGAAGTAGCCGTTGGGCTCGTGGCCGAGTTCCTGGACCAGTTCGTCCACGTCGGTGCTCCCGGCGTAGAGGAGCAGGCTGTACGAGCCCGGCTTGGATTCGATCAGCTTCAGCGGGTCCATAGGCGGAGCATGGCAGGAGGGGCCGACAAAGGGTTCGTAGGATTGCGGCATGGGTGATGATCGCGAGCTGCCGCGGTACCGGGTGCTGACCGGGCCTGACGACGCGTCCTTCTGCTGGCGGGTCAGCGAGGCGTTGGATCTTGGATACGAGCTGCACGGGTCGCCGTCGGTGACGTTCAACGGGGATCGGGTCATCGTGGCGCAGGCCCTCGTCCTGCGGCAGGACGGTCATGCGGGGGTTTGAGGAGTTGGTGGCCGAGGCCTCGGACGTCTCGGTTGAAGGCTGGGACTTCTCGTGGCTGGACGGGCGGGCGACTGAGGAGCGTCCTTCCTGGGGGTATGCGCGGTTGATGGCGGCGCGGCTGGCGGGTGCGCGGTCGGCGCTGGATATCCAGACGGGCGGTGGGGAGGTTCTCGCGCAGGCCGAAAACCTGCCGAGGACCATGGCGGCGACCGAGTCGTGGCCGCCGAACGTCGCCAAGGCGACGCGGTTGCTGGGGCCGCGCGGGGTGGTGGTCGTCGCGACGCCGGACGAGCCGCCGCTGCCGTTCGCGGACGGGGCGTTCGAGCTGGTCACGTGCCGTCATCCGGCCACGGTGTGGTGGGACGAGATCGCCCGGGTGCTCGCGCCCGGCGGGACGTATCTCGCGCAGCATGTCGGGCCCGCGAGCGTGTTCGAGCTGGTCGAGTACTTCCTCGGACCCCAGCCGGAGGCCCGGCGCGCGCGGGACCCCGAGGTGGAGGCCGCGGACGCGCGGGCCGCCGGGCTGGAGGTCGTCGACCTGCGCTCCGAGCGGCTGCGGATGGAGTTCTTCGACGTCGGGGCCGTGATCTACTTCCTGCGCAAGGTGATCTGGATGGTCCCCGGGTTCGGCGTCGAGAGGTACCGGGACCGGCTTCGCGAACTGGACGCGCAGATCAGGCGTGACGGGCCGTTCGTCGCGCACTCGTCCAGGTTCCTCATCGAGGCGCGCAGGCCGGGAGCCGCGCCGGGCCGCTGGCCGCGCCGGGCCGCTAGCCGCACGGCCTACCTGGGCTGGCGCCAGCCGTCCTTGAACTCGTTGTCGTGCTCGACGCGGATCAGCTCGGCGTAATGGTCGAGCTTGTCGGCGTTGCGCATCATCTTGGTGAAGTCCTTGCCGTGGTCGGCGATGTTCGCCTTCTCGTTGTCGCGGCGGCGGCGCCAGTGCAGTTCGGCCTGGGCGTGCTCGATCAGGCGTTCCAGGTTGGTTTCGGTCGCGTTCAACGTTCCCCCCGAATGCTGTGCTGACGTGGGGGTTCTTCCCGGTTCTGCGGTCCGTTACGCGGACTGCCGGATTTCGGCGGCGGTCTGGCCGTATTCGGCTTTGAGGGCGCGGCTGACGTGCGCGGCGTCCAGGATGCCCCACCGCGCGGCCACGGACGCGACGGAGCGGTGGGCCAGCGCCGGGTCGCGGAGATCGCGCCGGATCCGGGCCAGCCGCTCGCGGCGCACCCAGCGCATGAACGTGTGGTCCCGGTCGCGGAACAGCTCGTGCAGCCGGCGCGGCGAGATGCCGTGCCGGGTCGCGGCCGACTCGACCGAAAGGGACGGATCGTGCAGGTTCGCGGACGCGTAGGCGAGGATGCGGTCGGCCAGATCCGTCGGGGTTTCGGTCCGCGCGGGAGCCGTGGCGGTCAGGGCGGCGAGGACGAGCGAGGTCAGCGCGTCCCCGAGGTGGCGCCCGGCGGGGTCCGGCAGGGCGCCGACGCGGTCGCTGACCCCGGCGAGGCACGTGGTGATCAGCGAGGTCAGGCCCGCGTCGGACGGCAGGCGGACGGCGGTCCGCCGGGCGAGGACGTCCGCGCGGTCGCCGAGCAGCGCGCGCGGGACGCCGAGGAAGGTCACGTCGCAGGGCCCCGGCACGGTGATCGAGTACGGCCGGGTCATGTCGCAGACGACCAGCTCACCGGGGCCGACGCGGCATTCCCGGCCGTCCTGTCCGACGGTGATCCCGGACGGCGAGCGGTTCAGCACCACCTTCACCAGGTCGCGGTCGGTCGAGCTGATCGTCCGCGGCGGCCGGGACACCGTGTGCGGCGTGCAGCGCAGCCGGCCGACGACGAGCGGCCCGGCGTGGACAGCGCTGATCCCGCCGCGGAACGAGTCGCCGATCGGGTCCAGGCGCACCGGGACGAGCAGCGCGGACGCGGCGGCGCGCGCCTCCTCTGCGGTGCGCAGGGCGTCCATCCGGCGCCGCCCGCGCGCCGGGCGCGACGACGACGCGATGCGTTGCCGCAGCAGGCGCAGGCGCGGCCCGGGGAGCAGCCCGGCCTCCTCGGCCAGCGCGCGCCGCGCGTCCTCGAACGCGGCGAGCGCCTCGGCCGTCCGGCCGCACGCGTGCAGCGCGCTCATCAGCCGCGCCCACAGCTCCTCGTTCAGCGGATGCTCGGCGGTCAGCTCCAGCAGCCGCGGCGCGAGATCGCCCGCTCGGCCGAGGCGCAGCTCGGCGTCCGCCCAGTCCAGCAGGGCTCCGAGGCGCATTTCGGCCAGCCGGCGCGCGTCCAGATGGGTCGGCGGCGTCTCCGGGACGTCGTCATAGGCGTCGGGCCCGCGCCACAGATCGAGCGCTGTCCGAAACAGGGATGCGGCCTCTTCCGGATCGTTTGCGGTCCGTCCTTCACGCACCAGCGCTTCGAACCGATCCGCGTCCAGTTCCCCGGGGTGGACGACCAGCCGGTATGCGGCGCCATGCCGCTCGATACGTCCTGGATCGTCCAGGATCGTGTGCCGCAGCGCGTGCACGTACCCGTGGACGTTCTTGGCGGCGCTCCTCGGCGGCGCGTCCCGCCACAGGGCCTCGTGGATCGCGTCCACCGGGACCGTCCGGCCCGCGCGGCTCAGCAGGACCGACAGCACCGCGCGGACCTTCGGCGTCCCGCGCGGGACGGCCCGCCCGCCGCGCCGGACCTCCAGCGGCCCGAGCACATTGAACTCCGTCGCGAGTTCCGTCGCCGGTCCGCTTCCGACCTCGTGGAACACGCTCTCCCCACGCTCCGTACCGGTTCCGGCAGGTGACCACACGTGAAACAGCGTGGACGCGCCGTCCCGGCAGCGGCAAGCGATCCGCGCCCGTGGGACGCCCGCAACCCGGATGAACTGCGGAGATACCGAAAGATTGGGACGCCGTAGGACGTCGTGGGATGCTGTGCCCGATCCGCCTCGGCGCGTTGGGAGGGGCTCGGTGGGCGACGGAGCCGAACGCCTCGCCGCGCTGCTGTCCGAGCTGAAGGAGCGCAGCGGCCTGAGCTTCGCCGAGCTGGCCCGCCGGACGCACGCGAGCCGCTCGACCCTGCACCGCTACTGCACCGGGACGTCCATCCCGGACGAGGACAAGTACGACATCGTCCTCGCCTTCGCCAAGGCCTGCGGCGCCACCCCGCGCGAACTCAACGACCTCTTCCACCACTGGACCCTCGCCACAACCACCCCCGAAACCGACCGAACCGCCGAGGACGCCCGTCCACCGACAAACGACCCGACCGCGCACACGAACGACGGCGAACATCCGCCCGCCGGAAGCCCTGCTCGCTCGACGCAGGCTGCCGCGGATGGTGACCGTTCAGCTCCGCCGACCGCCCGAACTGCGATCTCGCGCGCGGAGACCGATGGTCAAGACGCCGCCGCACGTCCAGTCGGCCGGGCGCCGACCGTCCGGGCTGCTCGGGACGGCGCGGAGTCGCGTGCGGAGGCCGAATACCAAGACGATGCCGCTCGTCCGGTCGCCCGGCAGTCGGCTGGGGGAGAGGCGCGGCAAGACGATGCTGCAGAGGTCGGACGCCAACTTGCCCCCGCTCGATCAGTTGGCCGGGAGGTCGCCGCCGTGCGTGCTGGGGGCGTCCGGCGGCGTGATGTCGCGCGGAGTCCCTCCGGCCGCGGTCCGGTCGGACGGAAGTGGTGGCGGCGGCGGTTTTTGCAGGTGAGCGGGGGTGTGGTCGCGGTCGCTGTGCTCGCCGCGGCCGGGGTTCTGTTCGGGACCGGACGGCGGGACTCTCCGGGGCAGGCGGATCCAGGGGATCGGTGGACGTGGGCTCCGTGGCCCGTGCCGCCCTCGATGTTCGGCGTGACGATCAACAGCAATACCGGGACGATGCCGTCGTTCCGGGTGGGCGCGGCGCGGTTCTGGGACGGCCGGACGCGGTGGGCCGACCTCGAACCCGAGCGTGGCGTGTACGAGTGGGCCGCGCTGGATCGCCTTGTGGACGGGGCGCAAGCCGCGAAACTGCCCGCCCTTTTCACGTTCGGCGGCACGCCGCAGTGGGCCGCGCCGGACGGGCCGCCGACGGTCTACACCGACGGTTCGCGGGCCGCGCCGCCGGACGATCTGGCCGACTGGGACGCGTTCGTCCGCGCGCTCGTCCACCGGTACAAGGGCCGCCTGGAGGCGTACGAACTCTGGGATTCGGCCAACGACCAGCACTTCTTCAACGGCGATCCGCGGCGGCTGGTCGCGATGGTCGAGCGCGCGTCCCGGATCATCAAGGCGGCCGACGCGCGCGCCACGGTCGTCTGCCCCTCGATGGGACGCCTCACCACCCCGGACGGCCTGCGGTTCGTCGAACGCTTCGCCGAGCTCGGCGGGTACCGGAAGTGTGACGTCGGGGGAATCAAACTGTTCCCTCGCAGCTCGCACGACCCGCCCGAAACTCTCGTCCCCGTTCTGGACGCCTTCAACAAGACCTTGCACCAGGCCGGAACCGGCATCCCGCTCTGGGACACCGGCCCGAACTACGACGTCCCGCTGCTCGACCAGCTCCAGGGCGACGAGGGGCGCGACTTCGCCGTCCGGTTCTTCCTCGTGGGCCTCTACGGACTCGACCTCGACCTGCGCCGGACGTACTTCTACAACTGGGGCGGACGGCGCATCCCGGTCGTCCTGCAGGCGGAGGGGGAGCAGCCGACACCGGCAGCGCGCGGCATCGAGACGCTGGAACGCTGGCTCACCGGAGCGTCCGTCCATGGATGCGGGCACGGCACCGCCGAGGGCCTCCCCGCAGGTGTCTGGCAGTGCCGCTTCAGCACCGGGACGGTCCGCTGGGCCGCCCGCGGCACCGCCACGACACGGACCGGCCCGCGCCCCGTCGTCGTCCACCGCCTGGACGGCACGACCGCCCGAATCCCCCCGGAACATGCACTCCGCGTGACCGGAGCGCCTGTTTTCATCACGCCAGGATGATTTTTCTCGAAAACGCGTAACCACACGCGTGGTTCTCCGTCTCTCCCGCATGTCGTTGGAGTGAAGGAGTCCCCATGCCTGACCTCAGCACCGTGGTCGCCCTGCCCCCTCGCCGGATCGAGGTGGCGATCCAGGTGGAGGACGGCGCTCGGATAGCCGCCGACCTGCGCGAGCACGTGTCGGATGTCGCTGCCGAGGCGGCGCGCCGGATCGAGGCCGAGCTGCCGGAGTTCGTCCGGCCGCACGACCCGCGGTACGCGAAGGCGCTGCTCCTGAGCGTCGAGTACGCCATCGGCCACTTCCTCGACCTGGTGGCCGACCCCGACACCAGCTCGGTCGAGGTGACGCGCTTCTGGCGCGACGTCGGCTTCGGCGAGGCCAGCGAGGGCCGCACGCTGGACAGCTGGCAGGCCGCCATCAGGGTCGGCGCCGGCGTCGCCGTCGAGCGGCTCACCGAACACGTCCTGCGGCTCGGCTACCGTGCCAGCGCCGCGGACATCGCCAACACCGCGAACGCCGTGTTCGGATACCTGAACCAGCTGGCGACCATCGTCGCCGAAGGCCACGCCGACGCGGCGGCACGGGCGGCGGGCGCGCGGCAGGACCGCCGCCGCCGGCTGCTCGACCAGCTGCTCCGCCGCCCGACCCTCAAGGATCTGAGGGATCCGGCGCGCGACGCCGCCTGGCAGCTTCCCCGCACCGTCGCGGCCGTCGCGCTGCGGGAGGACGGCCCGGACGCACGACGTCCGGCGCTGCCCGCCGACGTGCTGCTCGGCCTGCACCTGACCGAGCCGTGCCTGATCATCCCCGACCCGGACGGCCCGGGCCGCGCCCGCATCCTGGAGCAGCAGCTGGACGGCTGGATCGCCGCGGTCGGACCGACCGTGGACGTCACCGAGGCCGCCAAGTCGCTGCGCTGGGCCCGCCAGGCCCTCGCCGTCGCCGATCTCGGCATGATCGACGGCAGCGGCCTGATCGTCGCCGAGCGGCACATGCCGATCATCGTGATGATGCGCGAGCGCGAGCTGGTCGAGCGCGTCATCAACCGCCGCCTCGCCCCGCTGTTCTCCGTCCGCCCGGCCCAGCGCTACCGCCTGGCCGTCACCCTGCTCACCTCCCTGGAGTGCGGTTTCAACGCCACGGAGGTCGCGGGCCGGCTCCACCTGCACGCCCAGACCGTCCGCTACCGCCTCCGCCAGCTCGAAGAGCTCTTCGGCGACGGCGGCTACGCGACCGAAGACAGATTGGAGCTCCACATGGCCCTCAAAGCGTGGGTCGCCCTGAACACCGAACCCCTCCCGCAGGGCGAACTCCGCTGCGGCTGACCCCTTGCCCGGGGCCGCAGCCCACCCACCTGCGGCCCCACCCACCCCCTACATCGCCGGCTTGTTAGGGGCGGTCGAATTCCCAGCCTTGGGCGGCGGTGCCGGAGGGGGAGCCTTGTTTGAGGACGGGGGCTGAGAGGCCGGACCAGCTGGCTTGCAGGTACCAGCCGTCCCCGTTGGAGAGGCGGCTGAAGCCGGGGCTGAAGCTGACCAGCTTCCAGATCTGGTTGGCGCCGCCGCAGGGGGCGAGGACGACCGAGTACTGGGTGCCGCCCTCCCAGAAGACGGAGCTGCTCGCCGGGCCGCGCGTCATGCACTGGCCGCTGGAGCTCTTCAGGGTGAAACCGCCGGCTTTGGCGGTGCGCTGCCAGATGGTGTCCGAACCGGAGCAGCCGTACTGCTGGGACAGGGACGAGCCGCTCGGCACCAGGCAGGAGCGCAGGCTCGTGTTGCGCAGCCGGTACGGCCCGTTGGCGCCGGCGGCGGCGGGCTTGCTCTTCTTCGAGGGGCCCTTGCCGCGGGTGTCGGGACGCGAGCCGTTGCCCTGGGTGGACGCGGCGGGGTAGTCCTTCGGGCCGCTCGGCGCCGGGCCCGGGGGACTGGACGCGGACGGGGCGATCGGCGCGCCGTTCGACGGGCCCGCCTGCGGGTGGTGGCCGGGTTTGCCGTCGCCGTAGAACACCGTGAACAGGACGGCCGTGACGACCGCCGCCGTGCCCGCGATCGCCGCCTTCAGCGCCCAGCCGCGCAGGAAGGACGGGCCGGCGTGGCGCAGCGCCGGGACCGCCAGCAGGACCGCGCCGATCGGCAGCGCGGCGCGCAGCCGGCCGTTCAGGTCGCGCATGTCCTCGGCGGCGCGGCGGCAGTACTCGCACGTCTCCAGGTGCTCGCGGAGCGCGCGGCCCTTGCGCCGGCCGGGCCGCCGGACGATCGCGGCGAGCTGCCGCGTGTACTCGGCGCATTCCGGACGTCCCTCGCAGCTGGCCGCGAGGAACGCCTGCCGCAGCCCCTCCCGCGCCCGGAACGCCAGCTGCGTCACGGCGCCGGCCTTCATGTCCAGGACGTCCGCGACCTGCTGGACGGGCTCGTCCTCGATGACGGTGTGCCACAGGACGGTCTGCCACCGCTCCGGCAGCGACCGGAACGCGCGGACGAGCGTGTCCTGCTCGTCGACGTCGGGCGGCTCGGAGCCGGACTCGTCCGCCCACGCCGCGACCTCGTCGGTCACGACCGTGCGGCGGCCCGCGCGCGCCCAGTCGACGGCCGCGTTCCGCACCACGGTGTACAGGTACGGGCGGCACGCGACCTGCGGCCCCGACCCGGCGCGCAGGGCGGCGAACATCCGCGTGAACGCCTCGGCGGTCAGGTCCTCCGCGGTGTGCGGGTCGCGGACCAGGCCGCGTGCGTACCCCAGCACGGCCCGGTGATGCCGCCGGTAGAGCTCGGCCGAGGCGGCCTCGTCCCCCGTGCGCGCCGACGCGACCAGCTCCTCGTCGGACACGCCCGTGCCGCCGCGCCCCACCAGTGCCGGCAGGCCTCCCGGAACGTTCATGACCACCCACGCAATCCACGCCGAGGCCCACGCGTCCGCACGGGCCGTCCTCCGCGAATCAATCCACACATAAGACGCGCCGCCACTGCGTTGGTTACGGAATCATCCGAACTTTTTGTCATCCGGCTTCACATCCGCACCTCACAGCCCCGTTCGCGCCGCTCCCGCCCTCGCGCCTCCCCTCTCCGGACCCGCCCGCCCGGACCTCTTCCGCCCCTCGCGTCCGCCGTCGACACCGAAGGTAGGGCGCACCTCACCGGCCGAACAAGGCCCGTCCCGAACTGTGGATAACCAGCTCACAACCGCGTTCGGCTCGTGCGCGCGCGGGAGAAGCGCAGGGGAAGCGCGGGCGAAGGCGGTCCCCGGGATTGGCTGGAAGCGTCCGCTGGCGGCGCTCACAATGCGTGCGGTCGCGGTCACAATGCCGACACCAGGAGTTTCCCGAGGTGCGTGCCGGGAATTCTGCTCCCATCGAGGGAACGGAGGCGGGCACGTGGAGGTCTTCATCGAAATGACCTTGCCCAGGGACGCCGGGAGCGCACCCCTGGCCCGGCACACGCTGGACGCCTCGCTGCGGGGGCTCGGGGTCGACTCGGACGTCCGGGCCGACATCGCGCTCGCGCTGGGCGAGGCCTGCGCGAACGTCATCCAGCACGCCGTGTCCAGCACCGCCTATGAGATCCGCGCGCAGCTCGACCAGGGACGCTGCGTCGTGGACGTCATCGACGGGGGCGGCGGCGACACCCCGCCCAACTGGACCGGCGGCCGCGACCCGATCCACGCCGAGAACGGGCGCGGCCTGACGCTCATCCACGCCTTCACCGACGATCTGGAGATCAGCGGCCGCGCCAACAAGGACGGCGCCGTCGTGCATTTCGAGAAATCCTTCAACTGACCGTCCGGCGAAAACGGACGCGCCGCCCGGAAAACGGACCCCGGGCGGCGTCCGAAGCGAAATATCTCTCCGCCAGGCCAGGAAACCTCGACCAATGGCGAACGGCCCCGCCTCCCGGCAAAGGGAAGCGGGGCCGCTCACGTCCACACCCCGGACCTGCACTTGTGGCCGTTCGGGTCAGCCCGTTACGGGGAGGTCGTGCCGGACCGGCTTCGGACGCGGAGCCGTACCGGCGCCCTTGCCGGACGGGGCCTTCACGACCGGCAGGCAGGTCGCCGACGACACCTGGACGACCTCGGTGCCGAGCTTGCCCAGCGGCGCGGTCAGCTCCATCGCCGTCACCCTCGTCCCGTTCGGCACGCGCTCCTGCTTGTTGAGGACGAGCGCGACCTGCCCCAGCTGCGGCAGGTCCACCGGGATCGTGGTGTTGGGCGCCGGGGAGACCGGCAGCCGCCTCCCGGCGATCACCGCGTCGACGAGCTCGGCCGCGCCCTTCCCGCCCGAGCAGTGGGCGCGGACGAGGTCGGCGGCGAGCTTCACGGCGGCGACGCGCAGCTTGGCGACGCTGGCGCGCGACATCGCCGGGGACGCCGCGACGTCCAGCGCGGACGCCTTCAGGACCTTGGTGTGCTGCTCGTCCAGCAGGGCCGCCCGCCGCGTCCCGGACGCCGATGCCACGGCGGGCTTAGGAGCGAGCGGGATCGGCCCGGACAGAGCCAGCCCGAAAGCCGAACCCTCCCGATCGCCCGTCCCTGTCTTACCGTCTTGCGGCGCAGCGACGGCGGGGCCGGCGGTGAGCAGGCCGCCCACCGCGGCAAGGACGACGCCTCTGGCCAGCCGTGCGGTGACCGTTCCATAGCGCATAGGTGTTTCTCCGTTCGAACGACAAGGACGACAAGGACGACAAGGACGACAAGGACGACGGGACGAGCCCGGCGTCCTCTGTGAGGAAGCCGAGACGCGGACGAAGGCTCCGGCCCGCGAAGGCTCAGGCCAGGCGCAAGCCCACGTCAGGCGCGAGGGCTCAGGTCAGGCGGACGAGGGTGCCGAGCGGAACCTCCGCGAGCCGCCGCAGCGCGTCCTGCGGCACGCGGACGCAGCCGTGCGTGACCGGTTTGCCGAAGACCGACGCGTCCGGCCAACCGTGGAGCGCGACCGTTCCCGGCCCGCCGCCGAAGGTGTCGAGGGTCGCCGAGTGCGTGCCCAATGGCAGCACCACCGGGCTCGGCGTCCGCTTCGCCGGCTCCAGCGATGCCATGACGAACGTCCGCCCGGACGGCGTCGGGGTGCGCGCGTCTCCGACGGCGACGGTCCAGCGGCCGACCTGGCGGCCGTCCTTGAGCAGGGTGAGGGCGCGGTGCGCGACGTCCACCGTGATCGCGTAGGGGGTCCGCGCGGTCCTGAGCCCGCCGCCGCGCCTGGTCACCCAGCCGGTCGCCCCGTTCGGACGGCTCGGCAGCAGCACGCGCAGCCACTCGCCGTCCTCCTCCACCGCCGGGACCCAGGTGGGCCCGCCGAGCTCGGAGGACGGCAGGACGGCCACCGGCTTCCCGCCCGGACGGTCCAGAACGGCGACGGCCTCGTCCGGATGGACGACCAGGCCGCCGGTCCCGGCGTCCGGCGCCGGATCGGCCGGGGCTCCGCGCAACGTCGCGAAGGTCGTGGCCTCGGGCGCGTCCACCGCCTGCCCCGCAGGGGACCGTCCGGCCGCGTCCGCGCGGCCACCGGACCCGTGCCCGCCGCATCCGCCGAGCAGCAGCACCGCCGCCACCGGCAGCGCCCAGGACCGGACGGCACGTTCTTTCATGGGCGCCCCCAGGAAAAGCCTTTCCCCTTCTGGTGGCGACCTTGGGAAAGGCATTGACAATCGCTGACTCGCGGGATGCTAGCGCCATAAGAACCGACTCGAAGCGGGAAACGAAGAAATTCTCGCAGCCATGCCCGAATAAGGGCCACTAATTTCTCGAAAAACAAAAATCAGGTCGAACGCCACCACTCACCCCAACCGGGGCGCCCCGTCGAGCCCGGCCCGCCGCCGCACCGGACGCGAGGATTCGCCGGTAACACTGGCCCCTGCCGCACCACTTCCTGGTGACGGAACACACCGGGACGGACGGAGAAGCAGGTGACGGCCGATGAAGAGCGGTTCACCGCGGTCTACGACGCGTGCCGGCAGCGCGTCTGGGCGTATGCCGCAGCGCGGGCCGGGCGGCAGATCGCCGACGAGGTGGTGAGCGAGACCTTCGCGATCGCCTGGCGGCGCGTCCGGGAGATGCCGGACCCGCCGCTCCCGTGGCTGCTCGGCGTCGCCCGCAACGTGCTGCGGGACGGGCACCGCACCGAGGCCAGGCGCGAGGCGTTCGCGCGGGAGCTGGCGCACTGGGCCCCGCCCCCGGCCGCGGACGTCGCCGAGCACGTCGCGGAGCGGCTGGCGGTGCTGCGCGCCCTCGCGGCGCTGTCGGAGGACGACCGGGAGGTCCTCATCCTCACCGCATGGCAGGGGCTCGCGCCGCGCGAGGCGTCCAAGGTCCTCGGCTGCTCGACGGCGGCCTTCCGGGTCCGGCTGCACCGGGCCAGGCGCCGCCTCCAACAGGCGGTCGAGCAGGACGCCCCGAAGCGGACGCCGTCCAGGACCACCGCAACGGGACGCGGAACCACCGCAACCGACCCCGGGGCGAGCACTGCGGACGCCGGTGTCAGCGCAACCGGACCCGGAACCACCGCAACGGAGCCCAGAACCACCGCAACGGAGCCCGGGATCACCGCAGCGGGGCCGGGGCTCACCGGCACGGGACCCGGGCTCCCTGGCACGGAAGCCGAGGTCACCGGGACGGCAGCCGGGATCACCGCAGCGGAGGCCGGGATCGCCGGAACCGGACGTGGACAGAGTGCGAAGCGGGTCGGCCATGCGGCCTGACGCGCGAGGAGGCAAGGACATGGAACGCGACGCGATGAGAATGCTGATGGACGCCCGCCCTGACGAACTGGACCTGAACGCCCCGATCGACGCGGCCACCCGCGAGCGGGAGCTGTCCCGCGCGCAGCTCGGCACCCCGGTGGCGGCACGGCCGCGGCGGCGCGTCCGTCCGGTGTGGGGGCTGGGGCTCGCGGGCGTGGCGGCGGCGGCCGTCGCGGCGGCGGTCCTCGTCCCGACCGGCGGAGACCACCCGCGGGCCACCCCGTCCGACAAGTCGCCGCAGGCGATCGACGGCCGGCAGGTGCTGCTGACCGCCGCCGACTCCGCAGCGCACCAGCCCGGCGCGTCCGGGTCGGTCTGGCACGTGTCGCAGCTGGGCCGCGAGTACGTGCGGGCCGGCGCGCCCCCGAACTCCTACACCGTGGTCTCGGAGGAGCGTTCCGACCAGTGGACGTCGAAGAACCCCGGCGACCCGCAGGTCGGCCGGAACCAGGACCTCGGCGCGCACCCGGTCACGGCCGCTGACAGGGCCGCGTGGAAGAAGGCGGGCTCCCCGAAGTCCTGGTTGCAGAAGTTCCCGCTCGCCAACGGCAAGTACAAGGCGCGGGCGCTGACGTCGACGCCGCGCAAGCCGTCCATGAGCCGGATGCCGGTGCGCAACGGCGAGGTCTACTGGCTCGGCCGCAACGTGACGATGAAGCAGATCGCCGCGCTGCCTGACGACCCGAAGGCGCTCCGCAAGTCGCTGCTGCGCTGGTACCAGGGCCACGGCACCGAGGCGCAGGGCCAGAAGAGCAGCGCCGACGAGTGGCTGTTCGACGTGACGCGCGGCCTGGTCACCGACATGCCCGTGACGCCGAAGGTGCGGGCGGCGGCGTTCCGCCTGCTGGCCGCGCTCCCGTCCGTCAGGTCGCTCGGCCGGGTGACCGACGACCAGGGCCGGTCGGGCATCGCGATCGGCCTCACGCGCCCGACGTCCGCGGGCGACGTGCTGCAGACCCGCCTGATCGTGGACCCGTCGGCGGGCCGCGGCCTGGGCAGCGAGGACGTGCTGGTCAAGCCCAGCGCCAACTACCCGGGCGTCCCGGCGGGCTCCGTCCTGAACTCCACCACGGTCACCACCGCCGAATGGACGTCCTCGATCCCCAAGTAATCGATCAGCCGAAGCGCCGCGCCACCCGCGCGGCGCTTCCGCGCGTGGGAAGGCGACCCCGCCTTCTAGGGACGCGGGCGTAGCGATTCATGACGGCGTTTTCGGCGGCGGCCTTCGCGAGTTACGCGGTGCCACGGACCGGTTCCTGGATGTGCTGTTTCGGCGTCCACCGCACGCAGGAGTATCGCCGTCCAATGGGACGCGGCAGTATCGGCGCGAAGAGCTATCGGCGGGCCGGGAGGGGCGGCCCGCGATCCGTTCCGTGCGTCGCGATCTCGATGGCCCGCGGGCGGACGCCGCGGCACGTTGTAGATCCTTTTAGTGGGTGGGGTCAGGCGGAGCGGGGGGATCGGCGGGCGGCGCGCTGGGCGAGGCGGCGCTGGGCCGCCGCGGCGCGGCCGCGTTCGAGGCTGTCGCGGACGCGCGCCATTCCGCGGGCGTTGATGGACGGATCTTTGGAACGCCCGGCGTAAACGGCGAGGACTTCGGCGACCGGCGGCGGTGTTTCGTCGCGGACGCGGACCGGCGGGCCGATTCCGAGGACGCCCGGAGAGGGCGCCGGAGTGATCGCGGGAGTGATCGCCGGAGTGGGGGTGGGGAATGCGCTCGGCTCGCCGGGCACGGGGGCGGAAGGGGGCGCGGTGACGAGACTTAGGGGCGTTTCGCAGTGCGGGCACCGCAACCCGTGGTGGGTTTCCCTGCTCATGTTCCGCATCATTACCCAGGGGTCTGACATTTGACCCTCTCGCCCCAGTGAACGACGCGTGTCGGGCCGGAGTCGGCGGGTAAAGAAGACCGTCCGGAGCCCGATTCAGAGCAGGCCGCCATACCTTCCGGACGTCCTTCGCACGGCCTTCGGCGGCGTTGCCGTCACGCCCGTTTCCCGAGGTAGAACGCGGTCCGGCAGCCCGCGCGGGACGGGCGCGGGCTCGTGTCGCCCGCGATTGGTCCCGTGCTGATCGGCGTAGCGGGAGGAGCCGCCGTCGCGGAAAAAGCGAGTGCCGCCAGGGGAGTTTGCGCCGCCGGGGGAGTCGGTGCCGCCGGGGGAGGCTGCGCTGCCGGGATGGGTGGTGGCCGGGCGGTGGTGGGGGTGGTCGGCGAGGGTGGCGCCGCCTGCGAGCAGCGCGGCGAGGACGGCGAGCCAGGCGATCGTCCGGCCGGCGCGGAGCCCGTAGCCGCAGGTGATCCAGAGCAGGTGCAGCGCCCAGCGGTGCCACTGGTCGGGTTCGCTGCGGCGGCGCAGATCCAGCGCGCGGTAGCGGAAGTCGCGGGCCGTTCCGCCGTCGGCCTCGGCGGTCGCGCGGGAGAGCTGCCGGTAGAGGACGGCGAGGCGGGTGGGTGTCTCGGCGCCCGAGTCCTCGTCCAGGACCGCGCGCCGCCCGCCGCGCCAGCGCCGCCCGGTCCGGGTCGCGAACGCGCAGTCGCCGCGGATGTGCAGGTCGTCGGGGCGGGCGAGGCCGAGGAACCGGCAGTGGCTGAGGTCGACGTCGGTGAGCTCGACGCGCCGCGCGCTCGCGCCGCTAAGCGACAGGACGCGGACGGCGGGCGAGGCGTCCGCGCTCTCCGGGAGGCCGCAGAACGGCCGCTGCTGGGCCCGGACGCGCAGCTTCCCGAAGCAGACGGCGCCGGTGAGGTCCACGTCGGCGCCCCGGACGCGCAGGTCGGCCTCGCCGCGGACGGTCAGCCCGTCCGCCTCCAGCCGCGCGGCGGTCGCCTGCACCTGGAGGCCGTCGTGCGCGGAGACGCCGGTGAGGACGAGCCGCTCCCCGGCGGCGAGCGGCCCGAGCCACAGCCCGTGCCGGAACCGGGCGCGGTCGAACCGGGCGTGCCGCCCGACCCGGACGCGGCGGCAGGACAGCGCGCCGCCGAAGCAGGCCGCCTGCATCCCGGCGTCGCGTCCGAAGCGGGCGCGGTCGAAGGCGGCCGCGCCGATGAAGACCGCGCGGGTGAAGTCGGCATCGGCGAGCCAGGACGCCTCGCCGAACAGCGCGTCCCCGGCGAAGACGGTCTCGGTGAACGCGGCGTGCCGGTGGAAGCGCGCCTGGTGGAAGGACGCGTTGCCGCCGAACCGCGCGCCGCGGAACGACACGTTCCCGAAGAAGCGGGCGTCGTAGAAGGACGCGCCGCCGACGAACGCCGCGCCGTCGAAGGAACTGTCGCCTTCGAAGCACGCCCCGCGCAGCGCGGCGGCGGACGGCAGGACCGCGCCGTCCAGCCGGGTGCGGCCGAGGTGCGGGCGCTGGTCCGGTCCGGTGAGCGCGTCCAGGACGTCGGTCAGCAGCCCGGCGGGGACGGTCACGCCGCGCAGGTCGAGGTCGGCGCCGGGTCGCAGGCGGCCGACGAACAGGGCGCGCTCGCCGGGGCGCAGGTGCGCCGGGCACCCCCGGAACGGCTCGGCGGCGCGTCCGGAGCAGCCGAAGACCGCCCGGCAGCGCGGCCACGGGACGGTCGCCGCGGCGGGGGTGCCGGCGACGGCGAACGGTGCGGAGGAGGGTTCCGAAGGGGCCACGTCTCTGGTTGTACCCACGGGCTGTTCCCGTCCCAATCTCTCTCTGTGGACAGGTCGTTACTCCCCGCCGCTGTCCTGCGGCGATGCCCCGCCCCTCCTCTGATGGACGAACGGGCCGGGCCGCGGGTTCAGGATCGTCCCGCCCCGGCCACGCCCTCGGGCCGCCCTCGGCGCCGCTCCGGCCGCCGGCCTGGGCGGATGAAACGGAGATCACACAGGACCGCACGAACGGAGTGATCACGGTGTCCGGCGGGCATGATCGGCGTATCCACGACAAGGGTCGCAAACTGGAAACACGCCCGTTTCATTACCGTTCACCTTGACCGGGGAGCATGTTGCCCATGACCGTCAACCCAGGACATTTCCCCCGCGAAGCGGAGCCCGACGCGCTGCCCGAGGAGCGCTACCTCGACCGCGAGGAGAGCTGGCTCCGGTTCAACCAGCGGGTCCTGGAGCTGGCGGAGGACCCGGAGATGCCGCTGCTGGAGCGGGTCCGGTTCCTGTCGATCTTCGCGTCCAACCTGGACGAGTTCTTCATGGTCCGGGTCGCCGGGCTGACCCGGCGGATGGCGACGGGCCTGGCGGTCAAGTCCGCGTCCGGTCGCCGCCCCCGCGAGGTGCTGGAGCGCACGTCCGCCGTCGCGCACGAGCTCATGCTGCGGCACGCCGCCTGCTTCCGCGACGAGCTGCGCCCCGCGCTCGCCAAGGAGGGCGTGGAGATCCTGCGCTGGGACGAGCTGGCCGACACCGAGCAGGAGCGGATGCGGCGGCTGTTCCGGGACCGGATCTACCCCGTCCTCACCCCGCTGGTCGTCGACTCGGCGCACCCGTTCCCCTACATCTCGGGCCTGTCGCTGAACCTCGCGGTGATCGTCCGCGATCCGGAGACCGAGCAGTCGATGTTCGCCCGGGTCAAGGTCCCGCCGGTGCTGCCGCGCTTCATCGAGGCGTCCCCGGACCGGTTCACCCCGCTGGAGGACGTGATCGCCGCGCACCTCGGCCAGCTGTTCACCGGCATGGAGGTGCTGGAGCACCACGCGTTCCGGGTCACCCGCAACCAGGACCTGGAGATCGACGACGACATCAGCGAGGGCCTGCTGCAGGCGCTGGAGCGCGAGCTGCTGCGCCGCCGGTTCGGCCCGGTCGTCCGGCTGGAGGTGGAGGAGTCGATCTCGGCGGCGGTGCTGGAGCTGCTCACCACCGAGCTGACCATCGACGAGGACCAGATCTACCGCGTCCCCGGCCCGCTCGACCTCGCCGGGATGTCGGCGATCGCCGACCTGGACCGGCCCGAGCTGCGGTACCCGCCGTTCGTGCCGTCCAAGGAGGCCGTCCCGCAGGACGCGAGCATCTTCGGCGCGATCCGCGAGCGCGACATCCTGGTGCACCACCCGTACGACTCGTTCACCACGACCGTGCAGCGGCTCATCGAGGACGCCGCGACCGACCCGCGCGTCCTGGCGATCAAGCAGACCCTGTACCGGACGTCCGGCGACTCCCCGATCGTGGACGCGCTGATCGACGCGGCCGAGGCGGGCAAGCAGGTCGTGGTCGTGGTCGAGCTGAAGGCCCGGTTCGACGAGCGCGCGAACATCGCCTGGGCGCGCAAGCTGGAGCAGGCGGGCTGCCACGTGGTGTACGGGTTCGTCGGGCTGAAGACGCACTGCAAGCTCGCGCTGATCGTCCGGCAGGACGCCGACGGGGTGCTGCGCCGCTACTGCCACATCGGCACCGGCAACTACCACTCCAAGACCGCCCGGCTCTACGAGGACTTCGGCCTGCTGACCTGCGACCCCGAGGTCGGCGAGGACGTCTCGGCGCTGTTCAACCACCTCACCGGCTACTCCCGCAACGACGGCTACAAGCGGCTGCTGGTCGCGCCGCGGTCGCTGCGCGCCGGTCTGGTCGAGCGGATCGAGCGGGAGGTCGCGCGGCACCGCGAGGGCCTTCCCGCGCGGATCCGGATCAAGTGCAACTCGCTGGTGGACGAGGTCGTCATCGACGCGCTCTACGAGGCGTCCCGGGCGGGCGTCCCCGTGGACGTGTGGGTGCGCGGGATCTGCGCGCTGCGTCCCGGCGTGCCGGACTTGTCGGAGACGATCCGGGTCCGCAGCGTCCTCGGCCGCTTCCTGGAGCACTCGCGCGTGTACGCGTTCGAGAACGGCGGCGAGCCCGAGGTGTTCATCGGCAGCGCCGACCTCATGCACCGCAACCTGGACCGCCGCGTCGAGGCGCTCGTCCGCGTCGGCGAGCGGGCGCAGCGCGACCAGCTCGTGGAGCTGATGGACCTGGCCATGTCCGACGGCACCGGCTCCTGGTGGCTGGACGGCGAGGGCGCCTGGACCCGCCGCGCCGCCGGACGCGACGAGACCCTCCTCGACATCCAGACGCACCTGGTCAGGTCGCGCCGCTGGCGGACGGTCGATGCCTGAGCCCCGGAAAGGCAGGAAGGCGGGCGCATCGTCGAAAGGCTCGGGGAAGGGCCCGGGCTGGAAGTGGTTGGGGGGATCGGGGGGCATGTCCGAGCCGGGAAGCGTGCTCGTGCCGCGCGGCGCGCCCGAACCGGGGACGGTCCGCGCCGCCGGGGGAGTGCTGTGGCGCGCCCGCCCGGACGGTGAGCCGGAGCTCGCGCTGATCCACCGGCCCCGGCACGACGACTGGACGTTCCCGAAGGGCCATGTCGATCGGGGCGAGCACGTGCTGCGCGCCGCCGTCCGCGAGATCTTCGAGGAGACCGGGATCGTCCCGGTGCTCGGCCGCCGCCTGCTGTCGTTCGACTACACGGTCCGGGACCGTCCGAAACGGGTGGACTGGTGGTCGGCGTCGCCGGTCGCGTCCGGCGGTCCGGCGTTCGTCCCCAACGACGAGGTGGACGTCCTGGAGTGGCTCCCCCTGGACGAGGCCGAGCGGCGGCTCAGCTATCCGCTGGACCACGACCTGCTGCACGCCTTCGCCGGGGGGCCGCTCCGCACCCGCGCGGTGATCGTCGTCCGGCACGGGTCGGCGGGCGAGAAGAAGGCGTGGCGCGAGCCGGACGAGCTGCGCCCGCTGGACGAGCGCGGACGCGCCGAGGCCGCCGCCCTGGCCTCGATGCTCCCGGTTTTCGGCCCGGCCCGCGTGGTCAGCTCGGCGACGGCGCGCTGCGTCGCGACCGTCCTGCCCTATGCGCGGCGGACGCGCGCCGACCTGGCCACGGACGCCGCCTTCACGGTCGGGGAGACGTCCCCCGAGCGCGCCCTGGACCGCCTCCTGGAGCTTTCCGGCGCGACCGGATCGCCAGCGGCCGGATCGGCAACGGCCGGATCGGCAGCGACTGGATCGGCAACGGCCGGATCGCCGGCGGACGGTCCGCTGATCGTCTGCACGCACGGCGAGGTCGTCAGCGGGCTGATCACCGGGCTCTGCCGCCGGTTCGGCGAGAAACCGCCCGAGGACGCGTCCCTGCGCAAGGGCGAGTTCTGGGTCGCGCACCTCACCGGCGACACCCTCGCGGCGCTCGAACGCCACTGACCCGGACGCCGGTCAGGCGTTCCAGGCGTCGGCGAACCGGGACAGGGACGCTTCGGCGTCGCATCCCTCGACGCAGTGGATGCGGCCCAGCGCGAACGCCTCGGCCGGGTCGCGGACGCGGGACGCGATCCGCTCGATCCGGCGCATCGTGATCAGCGCGTCCCGGTGGTCGCCGAGCGCGCTCTGCACGGCCTTCGCCTCGCGCGCGGTCCGCCTGGCCTCCTTGCCGAGGACGGGCACCGCGGTCTCGGCCGCGTACCGGACGCGCTTGGCGGCCTTCCGCACGTCGTGCCGCGCGGTCTCGACGTCCTCGGGCTCCCCGGCCAGGACGCCGTGCTTCCGGACGAGCCGCTTCCGCGCCCGCTTGATCATCGCGGGCATCTCCTCGTCCGCCGGGCGGTGCGCGCGGGACGTCAGGGGCGGCTCGGCGACCAGCCGCTCCAGGGCGTCCAGCAGCGCGAAGTAGCGCGGCTCGCGCAGCGTCGCGTTCATCCGCCGGTACGCGGCGCGCTCGTCCTCCGCCAGGTCGTCCAGCCAGGACGGGACGCGCGGCACGGGGTCGTCCACCCGCACGAGCGCGCCGGGCCCGAGCGGCTCCGGACGCCCCGGGCCGTCGAGTGCGCCGACCCGCGCCGCCAGCCGCGCGCGCAGGACCTCCAGGTCGCGGACCTCGCCGAGCACCAGGCCGAGCCAGCGCAGCTCGTCCTCGACCGGCCGGACGCGCTCCTGGTCGAAAAGCGGCGCGTAGGAGCGCAGCAGGGCCCGCGACCGGCGCGCCGCGACCCGCATCTGGTGGACGGCGTCCTCGGTGCCGCGGCGCGCGGGCGGATCGTGCCGCAGCAGCGCCTCCACCTGCGCGGACAGCTGCGCCATGACGACGTCACCGGCGCACCGTCCCTTCCCCTCGGGCATCGTGCGGGACGCGGGGCGGGGGATCCTGCCGTCCAGAAGCCGCCCGAGCTTGGACGAAGCGGACGACTCGCGCGCGCCCGCCTTCCGGAGCCGCTTGCCCGCCGCCTTCAGCAGCTTCTCCGGGCCGTTCACCAGCTCGACCTCGACCTCGCGCCACCGCTTCTCGGTGTCGCCCCCGGACTCGCCGTCCTGAACGACCGTGCCGACGACCTCGTCCTCGGCCACTTCGGCGAGCGGGTCGCCGTCCTCGTCCAGCAGGAGCGTGACGCGGCGGTCGGTGTCCAGGGCGGCGACCTGGCGGAGCGGCTCGCCGCGGGTGTGCGCGGCGACGAGCGAGGCGAGCCGGGCGGGCACGGTGCGGGCGCGGCCGAGCGGCGCGTGCACCTCAAGCTTGCCGTCCTGGACGGGGAGTTTCAGGTGCCAGCCGGCGTCATCGCCGCCGCGCCGCCGCCGCAGCGTGATGCCGCGCGCGGCGAGCCGCAGGTCGGCCGTGTCGAAGTAGGCGGCGTGCAGCCGGACCGGATCGGCGTTCCGGACGCCCGTGACGCCGGGCAGGCCGGTCATGTCCGGCAGTTCGAAGCCGTCGGCCGTGTCGAACTTCCGCTCGATCTCCAGGTGGCTCTCGGTCACGGCGCGCCCTCCGAGCGTCCTCCGCGTGCCTCTCTGTCCGATACGTCAGCATTTCACGCCGACGTTTCGGGAGGCACCCCCGGCCCCGCCCCGGAATCGGGGCGATCTCAGCCGGGCTCGGAGGTTTCGGGCGCGTCCAGGTGGTACTTCATCCCCATATGGGACGGGCGGAATCCGATCTTCTGGTAGAAGCGGATCGACTCGGGCCGCTGGCGGTCGGTCGTCAGCTGGACGAGCCGGCAGCCGCGCAGCCGCGCCTGCTCGATCGCCCACCCCACCATCAGCTGGCCGATGCCCCGCCCGCGCTGCTCGGCCGCCACCCGCACGCCCTCGATCTGGGCGCGCTCGCCCCCGGTGTAGGTGAGGCCGGGGATGTAGGTGAGCTGCAGGCAGCCCGCGATCTCGCCGCCGAGCTCGGCGACGATCAGCGAGTTGTTCGGATCCTTCTCGATCGCGGCGAACGCGGCGAAGTACGCGTCGGGCACGGCCCCGTCGGCGAGCCGCTCGCGGCTCGCGGCGATCGGGTCGGAGGCCAGCAGCCGGACGACGAACGCCAGGTCATCACGGGTGGCTTCGCGGAAGGTCACATCTTGGGCTGGGCGCACGCGCACAGGTTATCCGGACGTTTCGCCCCGACTTTCACCGCGACTTGTAGTACTACGGCTCGTAGTACTACGTTGGGTGGACACCACCCCATCCCGTACCGCCCGGCGCGACCCGCCCGGGCCGTCGCAGGGAGCACAGCCTCATGCCGAACCCGAACGCCGCAGAGGAACACTGGAGCGACCACGCCATCTGCCGTGGCGCCGATCCCGACCTGTTCTTCCCCATCGGCTACGCGGCCCCCGTCCTGCGCGAGCAGGAGCGCCGGGCCAAGGCCGTCTGCGCCAACTGCCCCGTCGTCGCCGACTGCCTCGAATGGGCCCTGCGCGTCGGCGAGCCCGACGGGATCTGGGGCGGCACGACGCCCGAGGAGCGCCGCCACCTCCGCCGCCGCGCCGACGCGCCCGTCCGGCACCACCTGCCGGCCATCACCGTCCGCGGCGACATCGCCGAAGCCGCCGCCTGACGACCGCCCCGTCCGACTCCCGGACGGCCCGGCCTCCGTCCGGACGGTGTGACCTCCGTCGGCAACTCCGTCCGGACAGCCTGACCTTCGTCCGGACGGCGTGCCCTCCGAACGGCCCGAATCCGGCTCGCCGCGACCGCATCCTGAGACCAACGTCACGCGGATTCCCGCCGCGGCCGCGCCGGGACAGGGCTCCGGACCTGCGTCCCGGCCCTGGACGGGAACGTCCGCACGGAGGACGATCGTTGTCAGGACGGCGACGACGGTCGAGGCGACGGGGTGGGGACCATGAGCTATTCCCCGGTGGAACGGGAGAGCCGGGGCGAGGGCCTCGCGGCGCAGGGCACCCGGGCCCTGGCGGCGGCGACGCTCGTCCTGTTCGTCACGGCGGGCATGTGGGTGCTCGAAGGCATCGACTACGTCGCGGACGGGCGGCTCGACCAGTTCGGCATCCACCCGCACGACGTGTCGGACCTGCCGGACATCTTCACCGCGCCGTTCCTGCACGTCGGGTTCGGGCACCTGATGGCGAACACGGTGCCGTTCCTGATCCTCGGCTTCCTCGCCGCCGTCCGCGGCATCGCCAAGTTCCTGACCGCGTCCCTGGTCATCATCGTGGTCGGCGGCCTCGGCGTCTGGTTCACCAGCTCGGCGCTGACGCTCGGCTCCAGCATCCTGATCTTCGGCTTCTTCGGCTACCTGGTCGGCCGGGGCCTGTTCGAGCGCCGCCTGGTCGACATCGCGCTCGCGGTCGCCGTCGTCGCCGTCTACGGCACGATGCTGATCGGCGTCCTGCCGAGCGACCCGTCCATCTCCTGGCAGGGCCACCTCTTCGGCCTCATCGGCGGAGTCCTGGCAGCGTGGATGCTGCGCAGGGGCCGCACGTCCGACTCCGTGCCCGCCTAGCGGTCCAGGCCGGCCCGGCGCGGCCGGTCACGGCCTCGGGCGGACGGTGATCTCGGTGACCTCGGCGTCGCGGGGGGTCTCCAGGGCGGCGACGACCGTGCGGGCCATCGACTCCGGCGACGCGAACTCGGACGGGTCGTACGACGCGCCCTCCTGCGCGCGGACGCGGCGCTGCATCTCGGTCGCCGTCCGTCCCGGGAAGAACGAGGTGACGCGGATCTCCGGCTCCTCCGCGCGGACCGAGTCGGCCAGCGCGCGCAGCCCCCACTTGCTCGCCGCGTACGCGGCCCAGCGCGGGTTCGCGCGGAGCCCGGCCGTCGAGTTCACGTAGACGATCTGGCCGCGGGCGGCGCGCAGCGCGGGCAGCAGCAGCCGGGTCAGCTCCGCCGCCGACACCAGGTTCACCGACAGGTGCTCGATCCACTCGTCGGTCTCGGTGTCGACGACCTTGTCCAGGTGCGCGACGCCGGCCGCGTAGACCAGGCCGTCCAGCCGCGCGGGCAGCCCGGCGACGGCGAGCGCGGCCTCCAGCCGGCGCGGCGCGGCGAGGTCGAGCGGCAGCGTCGTCACGCGCGTGTCGGTCGCGGTGCGCGCGCCGGACCCGCTCGCATGGTCGGAGTTCACCTGGCGGATCTCCTGCGTCCGCGCGTGCGCACCCCCCGAAAGCCGCTGCTGGACGGCGGCGAGCCGCTCCGGCGACCGCCCGGTGAGGATCAGTTCGTGCCCGCGGTCGCGCAGCAGCTCGGCGGTCGCGCCGCCGATGCCGCCGGTCGCGCCGGTGATCAGATAGGTGCCCATGACTCTCCCCTCGGTCCCCACTCAACATGATCGACGCGGCCCGCGCGACTTTTGTTGCCGGGGTGGCCGATCCGGTCGGACCGGTTTCACCCCCGGTTCATCCGGCCCGTCCGAAACCGCCCCGCGGGCCCTGCCGTCGGCGCGGGGTCATTCGGGGCGGAGGACGCGGGTGACGCCGGCGATCAGCGCGGTCGCGAGCACCCAGCCGGACGCGACGAGCGAGTACGCCACCCAGCGCGTCCAGTTGACCGGGTCGTACGAGCTCTGCAGCCCGAACGAGTCCAGCGGGATGAGCAGGTCGAGGCTGTAGACCAGGGCGTGGTAGTGCGGCTTCTCCACGTTGTCCTTGATCGGATGCGGCGGGTCGGCCGAGAAGACCACCGTCCCGAACGCGACGAGCGCGGCGAACCACGCGAACGCCAGCCACGGCCGGTAGCCGAAGCCGACCGTCCAGTCGAGCAGGATGCTCCAGGCGCGCGCGACCGGCCCGAGCCGTCGCCGCCGCGCCCGCAGCTTCGCCAGCTGCACCTTGCGCGCCACGTCGTCGTGCCCGATCCCGTGGTACCAGGACGCGAGCTGCTCGTACGGCTGCAGGTGGAACTGCGGGTCCCGGGACACCCAGCTCAGCCGGTCCTTCGGCGTCGCCGGGCCGCGCAGCGACTGGTAGACGAGCCCGTCGAGGTAGACCTCCGCGGGCCAGATCCGCGGCTTGTCCATCAGCACGTCGATCCGCGAGAACGACAGCGACAGCCGGCCCTCGATCGGCTCGGCGAGGTTCATCAGCAGCTCGTCCACGACCATGTGCGAGCCGTGCAGCGCGAGCCTGCCCGGATCGGTCGAGTCCAGGACGGACCCGTCGAACGACAGCGTCCCGTTGACGCGCGCGTTGCGGAGCCGGACCGTCCCCTCGGAGCGGAACCCCTTCGACAGCTCCGCGGCGTCCTGCACCACGATGTTCTCGCCGTCGAGCGACAGCCGCCCCGGGTTCCGGACGGTCGTGCCCTCCAGGAAGAGCCCGCCGTTCATCCGCGCCCCGACCAGCCGGACACCGCCCTCGAACGTCGCGTTCCGGGCGAAGAACCCGCCGTCGACGACCATCCCGCCGCTGAACACCGCCCACGTCTCCGGGTCGGTCTCGGTGATCACCGTCTCGTTCATCCGGAACCCGCCGAGCAGCTGCGCGCGCGGCAGCCGGATCCCGCCGTCGATCTCCGACCGGGACAGGCTGACCGCGCCGTCCGCGCGGAGGCCGCCCGCGTCCATTCCCGGCAGCTTGCAGTCGGTGAGGCGGATCGCGCCGGTCCTGCAGTTGGTGAAGGACGGCTCCTCGACGATGCGGCAGAAGCTCAGGTCCAGCTCGTGCAGGACGCGTCCGCCGGTGAGATTGAGGCGCCCGATCACGTAGGCCCCGCGGACCCGGACCGCCGCGACGAACCCGTCCCGGGTGTCCCCGCCGCCGAGCAGCAGCTGGTTGATCACGTGCGCCCGGACCGTCCGGTCCGGGTCGGGCCCGGTCGGACGGTCGTCACCGAACACGATCTCCGCGCCGGTCGGGAACGCATGCCACACGCGGCGCTCCGCGGGCGTCAGTCCAGGGGGCTCGCTCATCGCGAGGGTTAGACGCCCGGCATGATCTCCAGGTTCCCTGATCGGTCCCGCGCGTCGGTCAGTGCGCGTTGGAGCCGGTGAGGTTCCGCGCGGGGTCAGTGTGCGTTGGAGCCGGTGAGGTTTCCGCGCGTCGGTCAGTGCGCGTTGGAGCCGGTGAGGTTCAGGCCGATGATGCCGATCACGATGAGCGCGAGCGCGCCGATGCGGAGCGGGGAGGCGCTGTCGCCCATCGCGACGATGCCGACGGTGGCCGTGCCGACCGCGCCGATGCCCGTCCAGACGGCGTAGGCGGTGCCGACGTCCAGGTTCTTGAGGGCGAGGCTGAGCAGGCCGAAGCTCGCGACGGCGAAGAGGACGAAGCCGACGGACGGCCACAGTTCGCTGAAGCCCTTGCTGAGCTTCAGGCACGAGGCCATGACGACCTCAAGGAGACCCGCGACGACGATGAGGACCCAAGCCATGATCCGACTCCCGGACGTTGACGACTGCCATTGCTGACGCGTCGTCTTTGCCTGCCGGGTACGGCGCGCTCCTCGTCCGGGAGGGCTTTGCTCAGTTTCTGCCCTCGCTTGGAGGAACGCCCGAGCTGAGGGGCTTGTTCCTGGCGAAACGGCCGGTGCCGCGGGACGGCCGGGGTCGCGGTACGGCCGAGGTCGCGTACGGCCGGGGTCGCGGAACGGCCGGAGGCCCGCGCCGGGCGGGCGCGGGCCTCCGTGAGGTGACTCGTCTCTCAGACTCTCGTGCTCGGGTCGGGTGTGCTGTGGGACGGGCCGGGGTCGGGATCGAGCTTGTCCAGATGTCCGGGGCCGTTGTCGGGGCCGGGGTCGGGGCTGCTGCTGTCGGGCGAACCGCCGCCGTTCCCGGGGCCGCTGCCGTCGCCGTCACCGGACCCGCCGCCACCGTTGCCGGGGTTGCCGCCGCCTCCGTTGCCCGGGCTGCCGCCGCCTCCGCCGGTGGACGGCGGGGTGTTGTCGGACGGCCCGGGGCCCGAGGGCGCCGGATCGTGGTCGTTGTGGCTGCCTTCCCCCAGCCGGTTGCCGTCGTTGCCGTTGCCGTCCGGCTTGGGCGAGCTGTTGTCGTGGTCGGGATTGACGCTGTTGGGGCTGGTGCCGGAGCCGTAGTGGTGCGGCCTGGACGGCTGGGGAGCGGGGCGCGGCGCCGGGGCCGGAGCCGGGGCCGGTTGGTCGCGCTTCGGTGGGGCGGGCCGTGACGCGAACTCCGGGATGATCAGCGGGATCCGGGGCGCGGACGGAACCCTGGGGACCGGCGGAGCCTTCGGTGCGCCGGGCGTCTTCGGGCCCTCGAACTCCCCCTCGGCGGGCGGGTAGGGGAACATCCCGGGCGGCGGACCCTCATCGCAGCTGTGGGTGGATGCCATGCAGTTGAGGCTGTACCAGCTCCGCCACTCCTCTTCCGGAGTGAGCTTCTTGGGCGCGCCCTGGTACTGGCCGGGAGGCCGCGGCGGGTCCTCCCAGGGCAGCGGCCGCTGAGGCTTGGTGTTGGGGCTCGGCGGATTGGCGGGCGCGGGCGCCGGCATGTCCGGATTGGCCGGAGCCGGAGCCGGAGCCGGAGCTGGGGCTGGTGCCGGGGCTGGGGCCGGGGCGTCCGGGTTGGCGGGCGCGGGGTCGGTCGGGGTGACCGGAGCCGGGTCGGACGGGACCTGCGGCGCATTGTCCGGCGCTGGGGCCGGGGCGGGCGCCGGCTGCGGGGCGGGATTGTCCGGAGCCGGGCTCGGCTGCTCGGGCTTGGAGTGATCCGGACGGCCCCCAGGATCCTGTCCGGGCTGTCCGGGCCGTCCGGGCTTGTGCGGCGCCGGAGTCTGCCCAGGCTGGTTCGGCTGTCCGGGCCGGTTCGGCTGTCCGGGGCGCGACGGCTGTCCGGGTTGGCTCGGCTGTCCGGGCTGGCTTGGCTGTCCGGGTTGGTTCGGCTGCGCGGGCTGGTTCGGCTGCGCGGGACGTCCCGGTACGGACGGCTTCTTGCCCGGGACCTTGCGTCCGGGGGTCTGCGGAATCTGCGGCGCCTGGGGGGCCTGCTTGAACGGGTCGCCGGGCATGAGCGGACCGTTGGGCGCGCCGGGCAGTCCCGGGATGGCGGGCGCCTTGTTCGTGGGCTTGCCCGAGTTCCCCTTCGGCGACGAGCCGCCCTTCTTCCCCTTACCGGAGTTGCCCTTCTTGCCGGGCCCCTTGGTGTTCTTCCCCGGCTTGGGTGCGGGCTTCTTCCCCCGCTCCTTCCTCCGCTCGTCCCGGTTGTACCGGAGCCACTCGCGCTCGATCTTCTCCAGCGCCTTCAGGTGGTCTTCGGCGGCAGTGAGCGCCTTCCGGGCTTCTTCGACGGCCTTCTGGTCGCCGGAACGCTCGGCCCGGTTGAAATCCACCCGCCGGTCGTGGACGTTCAGCTTGGCCTTGCTGAGCAGCTTCTTGTAGTTCTTGCGCAGCATCCCCTTCCGATAGGCGTTGCCGTCCTCGACGAGCGCCTTGAAAAGCGTGCCGGTGCTGATTCCGCGCGGATGCTCGACGTCCGTTCCGCCTTCAGCCCATTTCTGGAGGCGCTGGGCGATGATCTGCGCGATCAGCTTCTCCCGGTAGAACGGGTCGTCCAGGCGAAGTCCGGCACCGGGTGCGGGTGCGTTGTCCCACCACGCGTTCTCCCACCAGAAGCGCTTGTACGCGTTCTTGGCCCGCTTGGACAGCGGCGGCTTCTTCTGCTCTTCATCGGGTGCAGGCGAACCGGACGGCGGTTGCGGCGCAGGCGGATTGGGCGGCTGCTGCCGCGCCGGCGGCTGGGAGCCCTTCCGCTTCCCCTTGCCCTTTCCGGGCCGTCCGGACGCGCCCATCGGACCGGACGCGCCGACCGGACTAGCCGAGTTCGGCGCCCCTGACGACGGCGGCATCCCGGACGGGTCGGGAGCTCCGTTCGGCAGAGGTCCGGACGCGTTCATCAGGACCACGTCCCGCCCGTCCGGCGGAACCGGACGAACCGGACCGGGGTTCGTGGTCGGCTGGGGCTGAGTCTTCGGCTGTCCGGCGGACGGTGTCCGGCGGTCGCCAGGGGTCGTCCGGCCGGGCGCGGGCATCGGCATCGGCACGACGTGCGAGGGGTTCGGCGCCGGCAGGAGATGCGGCCTGTCCGCCGAGGGCAACTGGGGCAGGCCGGGCAGCGACCCGTGGCACCGAAGCCACCAGTACGCCGCCGAACACGGCCGCTTCGGCGCGGTCTTCGCCGGAAGCGCCCCGGGCTTCGAAAGCCGGAACTGCCGCTTCTCGCCGCGCCCGACCCGCTCGCGCGCAAATCCGACCCGATCGCGCGTGAAGTGAACCTGGCCACGCGTGAAGTGGACCCGGCCGGGCGTGAAGCCGACCCGGCCACGCGTGAAGTCGGTCCGCCCGGGGGTGAAGTCGGCCCGGCCGGGAGTGAAGTCGGTCCGGGCAGGGGTGAAGTCGGTCCGGGGTGGGGTGAGGTGCGGTGGCCGGCAGTTCTGCGCCTGGACGAATCCGGGCCGGACGGCGCAGACCGGCGGCGGATGGTGTCCGCTCACCTCGGCGTGCGCCGCGTGGGCCGTCATCGCGTCGTAGGCCAGACCGCCGAGCACGGTGAAGAAGAGGGCCCCGATCGTGGTGAGGCCCACTCGGACGATGTGGATCATGTGCTTCACCCGATCTGTCCGGGTGCGTGTCCGGCAACACCTCCGGCCCGTCCGGACGGATCCGGACGGTGCGACGCGCGCGGGAGGCCCTTGTCCGCAGTCGATCTATGCGATGTGCTGTCCTTCGCGGGACGAATCACCCGAGAGTGCCGGACTTCGGGAGGAGACCCACCTTGGACGCCGATATCGAACGGCGACCCGACCCCCGGTCGGCGGCCACCGCGGCCGAGTTCCTGCACGCGCTCCAGCGCCTCCGCGCCTGGGCGGGCCAGCCGTCGCTGCGGACCCTGACGCGGCTCGCCGGGACGGTCGAGGTCCCGGGCCGTCCGCCCGCCGACGTGCTCCCGGTGAGCACGATTTCGGACAACCTCAACGGCAAGCGCCTGCCAAACCCGCCGCGGCACGCGTTCGTGACGGCCTTCGTCACCGCCTGCCTCCGCGCCCACGGCGTCCCCGAGGCCGAGATCGCGGCCGACCTGGCCCCCTGGACCGAAACCCTCCAGACCCTCTCGACCCCGTCCCCGGACACGGAACCCGCCCCCGCCCCCGCCCCTGACCCGGACGCCGCGTCCGTCCCGCCGTCGCCGTCCGGCGCCGACGTCGAAGCGCCGGACGCGCCAGACCTCACCGCAGAACCAGCTCCATTGGTCTTCGACGCCGAGGCGCCTGGCTTGGCCCCGCCCCGTCCCCGAGTGTTCGGCGATGCGGCGGCCGCGTCCGGAATCGGAGGTCTGGGCGCGGGGGCGGCGGCGGTCGCGGGCGTGGTGCGCCGGGCCGTGGCAGAGGAGGACGCCTTCGAGGGCCCGGCCACGCGGATGGTCGTGTTGACGGCGGAATCCGGAGCGACCGTCCTGCCGTCCGGACGAGGCGGGCGCTTCAGGCCGCGAAAGGCGCGCCTGGGGTTGCGGAAGACACAGCAAAGGCGGCCCAAGGCGCGTCCTGTGCCGATTGTCACGGCCGTTCTCGGCGCGGTGATCGGCGCGGCCGCCGTTTGGGGCCTCATGCCCGCGCATATGAATGGCGGCACGCGTTCGGAATCGCCGCCCGGCGCCGCGGTTTCGCCGTCCGGTGGTTCTTCGTCGGGGACGGTCCTGCCCGGCGCGGGGAGTTCGGGCCCGTCCGGGAATGCGCCGGGGATCGGTAATCAGGGCGGCGGCAGCGGCCCGAAGGGTCCGACGCCGTCCGGGAGCGCGCCGGGGAAGAAGAGCCCGGCGGGGAATTCGCCTTCCACGGCCGGGGGCGACACGCAGACGGCGAACAACCCGGACCAGCCGCCGACGTTCAAGATTCCGACTCAGCAGCCGCAGCAGCCTGCCGGGGGTTTCGACCCGCGCAAGGAGGCGAGCAAGTACGACCCGAACAAGTTCCACTACTACACGCCGCCGAAGTATCCGTGACCTGACCGGATAGGCGGCGCCCGGAGAATCCCCGGACGGAGCGGACGGCCGATGTGGCCTGTTCCGGCCGGGGATTTCTCATGTCCGCACTTTCAGGGGCCGGCGCGGGCGATTCAGCGGCTCCAAGGGGTTGCAAAGGAGAGGTTGCGGCGTTGTGCGTGCGGGGCGGCGGGCCGTCCGGCAGCCTGCACAGGGACGCGGCGCGCTTTGTGGTGCGGATGAGTAGCGGACCGGCCGCCGGCTGTTGTGAGGTGAGTCACTTCACCCCGCGAGTCGGGAGAAAACGCCCACCGGAGGCGGGTTGCACCTGGTTACCAGCGGGTAGCATGATGTCGAGTTACTGACCAGTACGTAATGCGGGGCCCACCCAGCCGCCGCCGAAACCCACGGAGTGTTCGTGATGGGGCACTACAAGAGCAACCTCCGGGACCTGGAGTTCAACCTCTTCGAGGTGTTCAACCGCCAGGACCTGCTCGGCAGCGGCCCGTACGCCGAGCTGGACGAGGACACCGTCCGCAGCATCCTGGACGAGGTCAACCGCCTCGCCGAGGGCCCGCTCGCGGAGTCCTTCACCGACGCCGACCGCAACCCGCCGGTGTTCGACCCGGCGACCAGCACGGTCACCATGCCCGAGTCGTTCAAGAAGTCCTACAAGACCTGGATGGACGCCGAGTGGTGGCGCCTTGAGCTGCCCGAGGCGCTCGGCGGCACCAACGCCCCCCGCACGGTCTGCTGGTCGGTCGCCGAGATGGTGCTCGGCGCCAACCCCGCCGTCCACATGTTCGGCTGCGGCCCGTCCTTCGCCAAGCTCCTCTGGACCATCGGCACGGACGAGCAGAAGAAGTTCGCCGAGCTGGCCATCGAGCGCGGCTGGGGCGCCACGATGGTGCTGACCGAGCCGGACGCCGGCTCCGACGTCGGCGCCGGCCGCGCCAAGGCCATCCAGCAGCCCGACGGCACCTGGCACATCGAGGGCGTCAAGCGCTTCATCACCTCGGCCGAGCACGACATGGCCGAGAACATCTTCCACCTGGTGCTGGCGCGCCCCGAGGGCGCGGGCCCCGGCACCAAGGGCCTGTCGATGTTCCTCGTGCCGAAGTACCACGTGGACCTGGAGACCGGCGAGCTCGGCGAGCGCAACGGCGCCTACGTCACCAACGTCGAGAAGAAGATGGGCCTGAAGGTCTCCACGACCTGCGAGCTCACCTTCGGCGAGAAGCACCCCGCCGTCGGCACCCTGGTCGGCGACGTGCACGCCGGCATCAAGCAGATGTTCCTGGTCATCGAGAACGCCCGCATGATGGTCGGCACCAAGGCCATCGCGACGCTGTCCACCGGCTACCTGAACGCGCTGGAGTACGCCAAGGAGCGCGTGCAGGGCGCCGACCTCACCCAGATGACCGACAAGACCGCGCCGCGCGTCACGATCACCCACCACCCCGACGTCCGCCGCTCGCTGCTCACGCAGAAGGCGTACGCCGAGGGCATGCGCGCCCTGGTCCTGCTGACCGCGTCCTACCAGGACGCCGTCCAGGTCGCCGAGCACAACGGCGAGCGGGACGAGCTCGCCGAGAAGCTCAACGACCTGCTGCTGCCGATCGTCAAGGGCTTCGGCTCCGAGCGCGCCTACGCGCTGCTCGGCTCGGAGTCCCTGCAGACCCTCGGCGGGTCGGGCTTCCTGCAGGAGTACCCGATCGAGCAGTACATCCGGGACTCCAAGATCGACACCCTCTACGAGGGCACCACCGCAATCCAGGGCCAGGACTTCTTCTTCCGCAAGATCCTGCGCGACCAGGGCGAGACGCTGAAGGTGCTGGCCGGCGAGATCAAGGCGTTCGCCGAGTCCGACGCCGGCAACGGCCGCCTCAAGGCCGAGCGCGCCGCGCTGCTCAAGGCGCTGGACGACCTGCAGGGCATCCTCAACCCGATGATCGGGTGGGCGCTCTCCTCCATGGAGAACCCGAAGGAGCTCTACAAGATCGGCCTGAACTCGTCCCGCTTCCTGCTCGCCGCGGGCGACGTCGTCATCTCCTGGCTGCTGCTCCGCCAGGCCGAGGTCGCGCTCGCCAAGCTCGACGGCGAGGGCCTGTCCGAGGCCGACACGTCCTTCTACACCGGCAAGGTCGCCGCCGCGCAGTTCTTCGCCCAGAACGTCCTGCCGCGCATCGCCGCCGACCGCGTCGCCACCGAGGCCACCAACCTCGACGCGATGGACCTCGCCGAAGCGGCCTTCTAACCCGTCCGCCCCAGCCCCGTTCCCGGCCGCTCTGGACCCGCTCGGGACAGCTACGAGCCCGCTCCGCCTCCCGCGGAACAGGTGACGACGGCCCCCGCCCTCAAAGGCGGGGGCCGTCGTGCGTGTGTGGGCCTTTTTCGGGGTGCGGGAGCCGTTCAGGTGCGTGGGGGAGTGTCGTTGCCGGGTATGTGTCCATTTACCGTTCCGAGTACGTGTGATGACCTCCGGGTACGGAAACCAAAGGAACACGGCAGCAGATCGTGCGGCGGAGGTCACCCCATGGGTCTCGGCGTCAGCGTCTTCACCATCACCCTCGGGCTCATCCTCAAGTTCGCGATCCAGCCGAACGCGATGCGCGACCCGGTCGACATCCACATCGTCGGCGTGATCCTCATCATCGTCGGCGGCGTCACCTTCGCCCTCCAGCTCCTGATGATGACCCGCATGCAGCAGCAACCGCGCCGGCGCGACCCGTCCGACAGCGACCACCTCTACAAAGGCGACCACCAGCCGCCGCCCTGACCGTCCCGTCGCGTCATTCGCCTCATTCGCCTTGGTCGCCCTGGAGAAGGATCTCCAGGAACTCGTCCGGCGCGTCCCTCCACACGTCGTGGCCGCTGTCCAGGTCGTGGACGCGCCAGGCCGGGTCGCCGGCCAGCCGGTTGCGGACGGTTGTGAACGGCGTGCCGTCCCATCCGGACAGGTACACGTAGTCCCGGACCTTGACGTTGCGCAGGCCGTCCGCGTCCAGACGGATCCGCTGGAGGAACGACGCGAGCGGATGCGCGGTCACGCGCGGATCGTCCGAGGACGGAGGTTGCACCGAGTACCCGTCCGCTGCGGCGCCCTCCAGGAACAGGCTGCGGTACCTGTCGCTCGTCAGGTCCCAGCAGGACTGGCCGTCCTCGGGGACGTACGCGTCGCAATAGACCAGGCGGCGGACGGCGCCGGAGGGCGCGCGGTCGGCGGCGCCGGTGATGACCAGACCGGCGTAGCTGTGCCCGACGAGGACGACGTCGCTGAGCTGCTCGGCGGCGAGGAGCGCGAGGACGTCGTCGATGTGGGTGTCCAGATTGACGGACGCGGAGTTCAGATGCGCGCGGTCGCCGAGGGCGGTGGGCGTTACGGTCAGCGCCCGGTGCCCGGCGGCGCGGAGCCGCTCGGCCGCCTCGGAGAAGTACCAGCCGCCGCGCCAGCCGCCGGGAACGAGAACGAAGGTCGTCATTCCGGCGTCAACGACTCCTTGATCACTTGGATTCCGGCCACTGCTCTGGCCGTGGCGGGGCCGTTTCGGGTGAGGGCCGAGGCGGTTGGAGGCGGTGGCGGGTGAGGAGGCCGGGGCGGCCGGGCGGCCGGTGGCCCCCTCACCCTTGCGCGGTCAGGACCAGGCGAGGAAGTGGACCGGGTCCTCCAGCATCGCGCCGATGTCGCGGAGGACCTTGGAGCCGAGCTCGCCGTCGATGATGCGGTGGTCGAACGAGAGCGCCAGCGTGGTCACCTTGCGGACGGTCAGCTCGCCCTCGTGCACCCACGGCATGTCGCGGATCTGGCCGAAGCACAGGATCGCGGCCTCGCCGGGGGTGATGATCGGCGTTCCGGCGTCCACACCGAACACGCCCACGTTGGTGATGCTGATCGTCCCGCCGGTCAGGTCGGCCGGGCTGGCCTTCCCGGCGCGCGCCGTGGCGGTCAGGTCCGCGAACGCCTGCGCCAGTTCGGGCAGGGACAGCGTGTGCGCGTCCTTCACGTTCGGGACGATCAGTCCGCGCTCGGTGGCCGCCGCGATCCCCAGGTTCACGTAGTGCTTGACGACGATCTCCGCGCCGCTGCCGGTGCCGCTGTTGCCGCCGCTGTTGCCGTTCTGGCCCGTCGGGGCGTCCGCCCAGGACGAGTTCAGCATCGGGTAGCGCGCGACAGCCGTGAGCAGTGCCTTCGCGACCAGAAGCAGCGGTGAGACCCTGAACTCGGCGAACTCGGGGAGCGTGCGTAGCCTGGCCACGGTCTCGACCGTCCGGGTCACGTCGACCTGCAGGAACGTGGTGACGTGCGGCGCGGTGAACGCCGATCCGACCATCGCGTTCGCGGTGGCCTTCCGGACGCCGCGGACCGGAATCCGTTCCTCGCGCTCGCCTTCTGGGGCTGCGGCCTTCTGCGGCGCCGGTGCTGCCGCGGCGCCGTCGAGGGCCTGCTGGACGTCCTCGCGGGTGATGGATCCGCGAGGACCCGTTCCGGTGATCGTGGACAGGTCCACGCCGAGGTCCTTGGCCATCTTGCGGACGGGTGGCTTGGCCAGCGGCAACCCGTTATCCACAACCTGTGGGTAACTTCGCGCCGCCGTGCCCGCGCCGCTTACGTTGGCCTGGACGGGTTGCGGACTGGACGGCTGGGACGGTTGTGACGGCTGCGGGCTCACCGAGGGAGCCTGCTGAGTGACGGAAGGAGGTGGCGGCGAGGGCTGCTTGCGCGGACGGCGCTTGGTGGCGCCGGGCTTGACCCCGTACCCGACGAGGACGGGCTGCCGCTTGGGCTGCTCGGGCTGGACGACGCCGGGCTCGTCCGGCTGCGGCACCGCGCCCTCAGCGCCTCCGTCCACACCAGCGGAGGCAAGCGCCCCGGCAGCGGCGCTCGCGGAACTGGTGGAGGGGGTGGGGGTGGGGCCCCCGTGAGGGGATCCCTGCGACGAAGCGCCCCCCGATGAGGCACCCCCCGAGGAAGCGCCCCCAGAGGAAGTGCCCGCCGAGGAGGCGCCGGCGGAGTGAGCGCCCCCGGAGGAAGCGCCGCCCGAGGCCCCAGCGGCCCCGTTGGCCCCGGCCCCGGCAGGCCCGGCAGCGCCGCCTTCGGCGGCGACATCGACCGCGATGATCGGGACGCCGACGTCGACCGTCGCGCCCTCCTCCACCATCAGCTCGCCGACCGTCCCCTCGAACGGGCACGGAAGCTCCACGACCGCCTTGGCGGTCTCGATCTCGACGATCGTCTGGTTGACCTCGACCTGGTCGCCGACCTGGACGTGCCACTTGACGATCTCGGCCTCGGTGAGGCCCTCGCCCACGTCGGGCAGCTTGAACTGCTTGCGCTCGGTCATCGGCGTCACCACGCGAAGGTCCGGTCGACGGCGTCGAGGACGCGGTCGAGGTCGGGCAGGTAGTGGTCCTCCAGCCGGGACGGCGGGTACGGGGTGGACGGCCCGCCGACGCGCAGCACCGGCGCCTCCAGCCGGTAGAAGCACCGCTCGGTGATCCGCGCGGCCAGCTCCGCGCCGAAACCGCTGAACACCGGGGCCTCGTGGACGACCACGCAGCGCCCCGTCCGGTTCACCGAGGCGGTGATCGTGTCGATGTCCAGGGGGTTCAGCGAGCGCAGGTCGATCACCTCCAGGGAGCGTCCCTCCTCGGCCGCCGCCGAGGCCGCCTCCAGGCAGGTCTTCACCGAAGGGCCCCAGGCGAGGACGGTCACGTGCTCGCCCGGCGCGACGACGCGCGCGCTGTTCAGCGGCGTCCAGGACGAGGCGGCGGACTCCAGGTCCACCGCCGCCTTCTCCCAGTACCGCCGCTTCGGCTCGAAGAAGATCACCGGGTCGGGGGAGGTGATCGCCTGCTGGATCATCGTGAACGCGTCCGACGGGTTCGAGCAGGCCACCACGCGCAGCCCGGCGGTGTGCGTGAAGTACACCTCGGGCGACTCCGAGTGGTGCTCCACCGCGCCGATGCCGCCGCCGCACGGGATCCGGATGACCACCGGCACCTGCGTCGCGCCGAGCGACCGCATGTGCATCTTCGCCAGCTGCGTGATGATCTGGTCCGCCGCGGGGAACACGAACCCGTCGAACTGGATCTCCACCACGGGCCGGTAGCCGCGCAGCGCCAGCCCGATCGCAGTGCCGACGATGCCGGACTCGGCGAGCGGCGTGTCGATCACCCGCTCCTCGCCGAAGTCCTTCTGCAGGCCGTCCGTCACGCGGAACACGCCGCCGAGCTTGCCCACGTCCTCGCCCATGACGACGACCTTGGGGTCGTTCTCCATGGCCTTGCGCAGGCCCTCGTTGATGCCCTTGGCCAGGGTGATGGTGTCGCCGCTCATCGACCCGCCCCCTCATCCTCGAACGACGCCAGGTAGGCGGCGAACTGCTCCTGCTCCTCGGTCATCAGGGGGTGCGGCTCGGCGTACACGTGCTCGAAGATCGCCATCGGGTCCGGGTCGGGCAGCGCGAGGCACGCCCTCCGCAGCTCCGTCGCCATCTTCTTGGCCTCGGCCTCGACCTCGTCGAAGAACGCCTGGTCCGCGTCGCCCTGCTTGACCAGGTACGCCTTGACCCGCTCGATCGGGTCCTTGAGCTTCCAGGCCTCCTCTTCGGCCTTCAGCCGGTAGCGCGTCGGGTCGTCCGTCGTGGTGTGGGCGCCCATCCGGTAGGTGTAGGCCTCGATCAGCGTCGGGCCCTGCCCGTCCCGCGCGTGCTCAAGCGCCTTCCGCGTCACCGCGAGGCAGGCGAACACGTCGTTGCCGTCCACCCGGACGCCCGGGAACCCGAAGCCCTGCGCCCGCTTGTACAGCGGGATCCGGGACTGCTTCTCCAGCGGCTCGGAGATCGCCCACTGGTTGTTCTGGCAGAAGAACACGATCGGCGCGTTGAACACGCTGGCGAACACGAACGACTCGTTCACATCGCCCTGGGACGTCGCGCCGTCGCCGAAGTAGGCGATGGTCGCGCCGGCCTTGTCGGACCCGAGAACGCCGTCCCGCTGGACCCCCATCGCGTACCCGGTCGCATGCAGCGTCTGCGACCCGATCACGATCGTGTACAGGTGGAACCCGTGCTCCTTCGGGTCCCAGCCGCTGTGGTTGACGCCGCGGAACAGTCCCAGCAGACTCAGCGGCTCCACATTGCGGCAATAGGCGACGCCATGCTCCCGGTACGTGGGAAACACCATGTCGTTGCCGGTCAGCGCCCTGCCGGAGCCGATCTGCGCGGCCTCCTGGCCCAGCAGCGACGCCCAGATGCCCAGCTCGCCCTGCCGGGTGAGCGCCACGGCCTCCAGGTCGATCCGCCGGACCGTGACCAGGTCGCGGTACAGTCCCCGCACCTGCTCGGCGGTGAGCTCCAGCGGGTAGTCGGGATGGTCGACGCGCTCACCCTCCGGGGTGAGCAGCTGCACGAGTTCGGAGTCGGCGAGCTCGCCGCTGCCCGGCGCGCCGCGCACGGAGTCGATCGTCATTGATGACACTCCTCGTTCGGGGCCGGTCCTCGGGATCGCCGCGAACCGACCGACCTCAGTGGCCTTCTTCCCCCGGGTAAAAGGGGACGAATGCCGCTCATGCCATCGTGGCAGACATCACACCCATGAACGCAAGACCCTGCTTACGAGGTTCCCTACCCCGCCCAGCCCCCCGCCATCCTGCCCTCCCACGTCACAGCCCCCTACACAAAGGCTCTAGCGCCCCCCACCACCCCCCAAACCAAAGATCAAAACCCCACCCCCACCCCCGCAGCCGACCCCACCAAACCCGCCGGGGCCACATCGCCCTCCAGCCGACAACCCACCGAAAGCGCACCCGCCCACCGGCACCGCAAGAGCCCCCCACCATCCCCCGCCCCCAACCACGCAAGGCCCGCAAGCAGCCGCCAACCACGCAAGCCCCCTTGAAGCACGCCGACCACGCGAGCCCCATTGGGAACCCAGCTGCAACGCCTCCGCCTCCGCGCCTTACCGCCCTCCGCCCCCACCGGCCCTCTGCCCCCACCGGCCCTCTGCCCCCACCGGCCCTCCGCCCCCACCGGCCCTCTGCCCCCACCGGCCCTTTGCGCCCGACCAGGCCTCGGCGTCTTCCTAGGCGTCAGGCGTGGACGAGCGTGACGGGGCGTCCGGACGGAGTCGTTGCAGCGTCGATCACGGTCCGGTCGGCGATCGCCGGGGCGTTAGTCCGGCGATCGAAGACGATGAGCGTGCCGGTATCGAGACCGAGATCATCGAGGTAACCGTCAAGCTGGTCCAAGCCCTTCGCGACCTGATCACCGGACTTGTCGGTGCGCACCTTCAGCTCGAACGCCGAAAGCTGGACGACCCGACGCCCGTGCTCGTCCAGGTGAGGCTTGCGGACGGCGATGTCCACCCGGTCGCGGCCCACGGCGTACTCGCGGTCGATGAATCCCCCGCCGTTCACCACGCGCTGGAGGTAGGCCATGAAAACGAGCTGGCAGGCGAACTCGTGATACGTCTCGCGCTTGTCCAGGATCTCGCCGTTGGCCTTCCAGAAGGCCACGAACTCGGTGATGAGGCGTGGAATGTCGAGCCGCCCGTCCGGGAGCAGGAAAGTGCGCGGATCCGCGTCGATCGAGGCTTCCACTCCCTGCGAGAGGACCCGGACGATGACCTCCTGGTAGATCGGATTGGCGATCTGAATCGGCAGGTTCTGGGAGACCAGCCCCAGATCGCGGACGAACGAGAGGTCATCGTTGTAGCTCTGGTCCACCGGCGGGAACGTCCCGGCCAGGATCGGCTCGATGACGCGCTGCACGCGAAGCTCCCCGAGCCGCTCGACCAGCGAGTCGAGATGGGTCGCCCGTTCAAGGATGAGGCGCTCGACGGCCTCCTCGATATGGGCGTCGGTGATCGACTCACTCACGGGGACTCGCATCTCACGGGTGACATGCCGTGCCAGGGCGTTCACGAGCCATGGCTGCCCCTGGCTGGCTTCGTAGGCGCGCTGGACGGCGTGAGGCTCGAACTTCTGCCCGGTGTCCTCGGTGTGCTGGCCGTACAGCTCCGCGACCTCGCCAAAGGTGAAATCGCCGAGCCGAAGTGACTCGGCTTTGATGTTGAACGGACTGGAGCCGTCGCCCGAGGCCATCTTGTACTCGCGGACGTCGCGCAGCCCGCAGAGCGCCACCGAATGAGGAAATGCCTCGGGATGGGTCGTGTATCCGCTGCGAAGCTGGCTGAGGACGCTGACCAAGCCCTTCCCGCTCAGGGCGTCGAACTCGTCGAAGAACAGGACGAGAGGACGTGGCGATCTGAGTGCCCACGCGGCCAAGGCACCACAGAGACGCGTACCCGGAAACGATTCAGGCCAGGGCGTCGGCGGTGCGCAGTCCGGCGGGATGTCGAACGCCGCGCAGGACTCGCGGATCGCGGTCAGCACCGCCTCTTCTGCGGCGGCGTAGTCGTCGCCCGTGACCTGTGCGTCCTCGCAGGAGAAATGGGTCGCAACGTATCGTCCCTCGGAGTTGAGGGCCCGGGCCAGAGACGCCAGCGTCGTGGTCTTGCCTGTCTGCCGGGGCGCGTACACGCTGAAGTACAACCCCTCCTCGATCAACTCCCGGGCTTGGAGGAGGCGCGGCTCCGGCGGGAGCATGTAATGCCGACCTTGACGACACGGCCCCGCGATATTGAAAGACCTCACTCTGAGTACGCTATCGGTCACTCAATTGCGTCCGGCAAGGTTTCGCACAGGAAGATCCGCCTTTCGAAGTGCTCCTGGACCGCGAATCAGCGGAGCCGTGTCCGAAGGAAGGCTTCGACGTCCGCACGCCGGAAACGGAGGTGCCCGACGGCGTCCGGGCGTAGGGGAGCAGACCGCGCGCCGCCCACCCGCTCACTGTGGAGCGCGCGACCCGAAACATCGCGGCGACCTCGGTACTGGTGAGCAGCTCGGAGTCTCCATCGCGGGTCACCGCGCGTCGAGATCCTCGTTGCACTGGACGACGACCTCGGCCAGTTCGGTGATGTCGTCGTACGGGTACCGGACGGTCCCGGTGTCCGGCGCGGTGAGAAGCAGCCCGCTGGTCCGCGCCCACAACGTGATCTCAGGCCGGACGGACAGGACGGCCATGCCCCAGCCCTCGCACCGATACACCGGCCCGATCCCGCGCGCGACCAACTCGTCCTCCAGCAACCGCACGGCCGCGTGGCACCCCGGCACCTGCGGCACCGGCCGGCCGCGGGTGTACTCGCCGGCGAGCGGCACGGTGAAGTAGACCGCTTTGCCAGGGCTCGCGACGCTGCCGAGTCGGGCCCGCGAACGCTGCACGCCCCACGCGCCGTTGAGTTCGCGGGACAGTGCGGCCACGATCTCCAGCCCCCCCCGCCCGCCCTCGTCGTCCGGTGCCGCCTGCGGTGGCCGTCCCGGACACGGCCCGCGCCAGGCCGCGGTGTCGAAGATCTTGATGACGAGCTCGGACCGCCGGTTGCGAAGGTGTATCCGCAGTTCAGGAAGCCCGACAGGGGACGTCACGCTCGGCGCCCTGCCGCCGTAGGCGTGCACGAACACGTTCGTCCCGATCTCGGACACGGCAGTGCACACGTCCCCGACAACCTCGGAGCCGAACCCGAGCGCCCCCATGACCTCACGCACCCGCCGCCGCGCCTCGCGAGCACAAGTCCCGTCCACCGGCAACGCCCAAGCGGCGCACCCACCGCCGACCACGACGTCCCGCGCATCCCGAAGTTCCGCATTCTGCTCCTGAGCCCACATGACATCTCCTCCAGTGTCGTCCGTGCACGGAGCGTGTCGTGACGCTTGCATCGTGTGGTCATCCTCTGGTCCAGGGCAAGTGAAACGGCAAATTTGCTACACCGAATTCCGGCGAGTCCCCGCACGGACTGTCAGGAGCCCTGCACACTGAGCGCATGACCGATCGCCCGACGATTCGGATGCGGAAGCTGGCCGGCGAGCTGCGCCGACTGCGTGAGCGCTCGACGCTGACGCTGGAAGAGGCCGTGGCCGCGCTGCGCGCCCGTAAGGACGGCGGGCAGTGGTCGCCTGCGAAGCTGTCTCGCATCGAGACATGTGCTCGCCGGGTGCGAGCGCCGGACCTGGAAGAACTTCTGGAACTCTACGAAGTCCCAGAAGACAGGCGAGCGGCGCTGCGTTCCCTCGGCGCGTCCGCCCGCCAACGCGGCTGGTGGGACGCCTATGCCGACACCCTCAAGGGCGAGGCGCTCGCCGCCATTGAGCTTGAGGCCGAAGCGAGAACGCTGCGCTCGTTCGATGGCCTGGTGCTCAACGGGCTGCTCCAGACGGACGACTATGCGCGCGAGGTCATTCGGGTCGGCCTCATGCAGTTCGCCTCCAGGGCGGAGATGGACCGGAGAGTGGACGTGAGGCGGGAGCGTAGGAGGGTGCTTACTGACAGGCGGCCCGAGCCGCTCCGGCTCTGGACCATCGTGGACGAGGCGGCGTTGCGGAGAGTCGTCGGTGGTCCGGAGCTGATGTGGGAGCAGTACGAGCACCTCCTGTCGGTGGCTGAGCTGCCCAATGTGATGATCCAGGTGCTGCCTTTCGCCGGGGGAGCGCATCCCGGGCTCAGCGGCGAGTTCTCGATCCTGGACTTCGCCGACTCGGCCGTCCCTGACGTCGCCTACTACGACAACCTCTCCGGTGTCGCCTACGTCGAGGACGAGGATGAGGTCTTTCGCTACTCGCTCGCCTTCAATCAGCTCGCGACCGCGGCCCTCGGCCTGGACGAGTCCCTGCGGCTGATCGCGACCCTGGCGCAAGGTCCCCAGTGAGAGGTATTCAGGGTGCATGTACCTGAATGCGGAGATTTGCTGGCGTCGCAGCTCCTGGTCCGGCGAAGGAATGAACTGTGTCGAGCTCGCGGCGCTCCCACCTGGGGATGGGTTCGCGGTGCGTGACTCGAAGGATCCGGACGGCTCGCGCCTGCCGTTGGAGGCGTCCGGCTTGGCGGCGCTGCTGGCCGGGGTGAAGGCATCGGTGAGGTGACCTGTTGGCCGGGCCCGCGCAGGCTCGTGGTGGGGCTGCGCGGGGCGGGGTTCGGTGCCAGGATGGGCGCGTGAGGTGCCTCCGGTCCATCGCCGCCACGACCGTCGCTGCATCTCTCCTCGCCGCGTGCGGTGGCGGGCACAAGAAGTCCGAGCTGGGACACGAGCCGACTCCGCGGCCGACGCGTCCCGGTCAGGTCGTCGTCATCGGTGGCGATCCGGACGCGGCCGGTGCCCGAAGCGGTGCTTACGCCGTGGATGTGCGACTTCCGTCGAACGGCGGCCTCGCCTACGACGCGGCCAAGCACATCGTCTACTTCAACCTGCTCAGTGGCCGCCCGGACGATGCCTTGGTCGGTGGCATCGGGCCTGACGGGCGCCTCGTCACCCGGGTCGTCCCCGCTCAGGCGGATCAGCTCGCCTTCCATGGCGGCGACCTGTGGCCCATGTCGTCGCACGATGGACTCCGTCTGGACCGAGTGAACACCGAGACGGGGCAGGCCCGCACCTACCTCAAATGGCAGGCCGGCGCCCGGGACGGCATTCGCGTTCGTGATGTCTCAGGCGGGACGACCAGCGCGGACGAGGCGGACCGGCTGGCGCGCTACTGGCAGGGGTCGGTCTTCACGGTCCTCAACGATGGCCGGGCTGTGGTGGCGAACCGGCGCGGTGAACTGTTCCTCGTCCCGGCCGAGGGAACGCTGCAGGCTTGGGCGCCCAAGGGGTTCGCTGACGCCTTGACCAAGGCGTCAGGCGGCGCCGACTTCGGCCCGACTGCCGTGACCGCCGACGGTTTGCATGGGTTGGTCGTCCTCGGGCGGCGGGGGCTGATCCGGGTCAGCGACGACGGCGTGACCTCGGCTGTCGCTTTCCCGAAGTCGGTCTGGAGTCTGCCTCCTTGGACGGCGGTGACCGACATCGGAGACGGGACGCTGCTGCTGCTCGGCGGTATAAAGGCCCCCGAGTTCATGCAGGCGCGGCCCGTCCTGGTTCGGCCTGATGGCGCATTGGAAAGCCTCAAGCTCGGCGGCTACACGTCGTGTGGACGCTTCGACGGGTCGATGAATTACGTCGCTGGCGGCAATCCGGGCGGGATTGTTCGACTTGCGGATGGTACGTTCGTTGCATCCGATATTGATTGTCGAAGGATCTATCGTTTCAGGCTGCCCGAGGGGCTTTCGGGGACGCCGCTCAGGTGAAGCCTAGTTTTGCGGAGCATTGTGATCGGCGGGGTTCTGTATCGCCTCGACGAGTTCCCGGCCGGTGACGAACTGCCCGCCCGTGCGGCCGAGGCGCAGGTTCAGCGCCCATCGGATCACTCGCGACGCAGAGGCCTCGTCGAGGGAGGACCGGCGAAGCAGAGCATCGATCTCGCCGTTGCCCGTGTGCTTGTCGTGGGCGAGATAGTAGGCGCGTGCGAGGTCGATGTAGAGCTGGTCTGAATAGGTGGAGACCTTCGCCTTGATGGCTTCGACTCGTTTGTCGAAGTCGGCATCGTCCACCCGGGTCAGGCCGAAGTTCGTGAGCGCGTTGGTCCCGTCCACGGCGCCTGGAATCTCGTCGAACTTGGTGGTGGCCAAGTAGGCGACGATGACGTCGCGAAGAATGCTCAGGTGCTTCGCGGCGTCCTGGTATTGCTGCTGGGTCAGCTTTTCATTATTGGTGCGCTCGGCGATGTATCCACTGATGAGGTTGCCTTCGAGGTAGCCGGAGCGCGTCTCGGCGTCGCCAAGCACCCCGTTGCGCAGCCCCCAGGCCAGGAGGTGCTGGCGGTACTGCTGCGCCGCGAAAGCCAGTTGGGCATAGGTCTTGTCATCGGCCGCGAGCGTCCGGAGGAAGGCCTGGATCGTGTCCCCGGACAGGTTGATGTAGGTGCGGCCCGTGACGGGATCGGTGTCGGGCAGATCGGTTCCGCGCGAGGTCTTGTTCGCATCGGCCAGGGTGGCTAGGTGCATACGGGCGATATCGAGCAGTCCGGCACGCAGACCCGGACCTAGTTCGGCCGCGTAATGCTTGCTGTGCGGCACCCAGCCCGGGGCTTTGCTCTGGTCCGGCAGGATGTCGCCGAACGGCCACCAGTCGGGCGGATTGCCGCTCCTGAGATACGCGCTCAGCTTCTCGCGCCCGCTCTGGTTCCACCACGCGACCGCCTTCATCGCATCGGCGGCATTGCGGGCGGCCTGTCCTTCGTGACCTCTTTCGGGTGTCGTGGCGAGACGGATGACCGAGCCGGCGGTCGTTCCGCCTTCTGGCCAGTCCGGCGAGATGAGCAGCGCCATGTAGGTGCCGCCCATGGCGCGGGTCAGCCAGGTGAGCGGCCTGGCCTTGTCGGCGTCGGCGATGGTGAACGCCTTCTCCAGGCGGGTCGCCGCAAGTTCGCGCGCGGCGGCGAGGTCGTGTTGGGCGGCGATGCGTCCGAGCACGTTCAGCGCCGGGTCGTACTCGCGCAACGCCTTGGCGCGCGGCTGCCCCACGAGATTCGTCAGCCCCCAGTCCTGCCACCACGGATGGTCCGGCTGGTTGACCACTTCGCTATGCGGCTCCCCGGAGAGCACGCCGCTGGACTGATGGATCTCGTAGGACGGGTGGGTCTGGCGCCAGCGGAGGGAGGCTCGGGCCAGATCCAGGAGGATGGATGAGCTCCAGCGGACGTTGGGGGCGCTGAGGCGGACGAGGAGGCCCTGGCCGGGCATGTCGGAGCCGATGGGGCCCAGGGCGTTGTCGACCGGTTGGCGCTGGCGGCGGGAGAGGGCGGCCAGGGCGGTTCCCATGTCGCTGATCAGTGCTTTGTCTTGGACGGTGAGCGGGGTGCCCTCGTGGTGTTTGTAGAGGGTGTAGGGGAGTTTGCCGATGGAGCCCGGCGGGACGCGGGAGAAGAAGGCGGCCAGGTAGTCCGGGTCGTCGGCGTGGTCGCGGAGGCTGCGGGCGATGTCGGTCAGGAGGGGGGACGGGCCGGACGTGCCCGGGGCGGCGCTGAAGGCGAGGGCCTGCATGCGGCCCAGGTCGGCCATCTCGCGGGGGCCGAAGCGTTCAGGGATGGGGACCAAAGGGCCCTGTAGGAGGAGGGCCGGGTTCGCTCGGTTCTCGGCCAGGGCGTAGTGGATGCGGGTGCGCATGCGTTCGGCTTCGGTTTTGCACCACGCGGCGGTGCGCGCGCACTGGCCGACGTCCGGGTCGTCCGGGCAGGTGAGGAAGAGGCGGCGTAAGCGGGAGGCGCAGGCGGGGAGGCCGTCGGCGGCGCGGTTCAGGGCTGCTTCCAGGCGCTGCATGCCGGTCGGGGAGGCCGAGGCCATGCCGGGGGAGCCGGATGCGGGGACGACTCGGGGCATCGGGGGCGGGGCGGTCACCAGGGGGATCTGGTTGTGCGCGGCGACCTGGTCCAGGAGGCGGGACATCATCCGGTCGAGGGAGCGGAGGTGTCCGGCGAGGTCGGTGGTGAAGGCCGCGGCGCCGCCCCCTTGCCAGACCTGGGGGGACAGCGCCCGGCAGACCGCGCCCATCAGCCCGGACACGGCGCGTAACTCGGACTGCACAGCGGCTACGTCGATCTTGGTCGCGACCATCCGGTGCCGTCCCTCTCTGCGCGCGTACGGCACAGATAGCGCAGAGCGTCAGGTGCGTCAACGGCGTCGGTCAGGCACAGCGGGACGATTTCGACGCGTGATGCGCCTTCGTTACTCGCGGGAGAGGGCGCGGGTGATGCCGGCGGCGGCGGTGAAGCCGAGGACGAGGCCGAGCATGGAGATCGTGTAGGCGATCCACTGGTCGATGCCCTTGGGGGCGTACTGGCCGGTCAGGCCGATGTTCCCGATCGGCAGTATGAGGTCGATCGTGTACCAGAACGAGTTGAAGTGGGGGTTCTGGCCGGTGTCGAGGCGCGTCGGGGTGCGGAAGTGGAAGTAGACCGAGCCGAAGACGATCAGGGCGATCAGCCAGGACGCGGCGCGGAACGGGAGGTAGCCGTAGCCGACCAGGATCTCCTGCATCCAGCCGATTGCCTTGCGCGCCGGGCCCTGGGACGCGCGGCGGTCGCGGGACTTGGCGAGCAGCACGTTGCGCCCGTCGGCGTCGAGGCCGAGGGAGCGGTAGGCGGTGGCGAGGCGCTCGTAGGGCTGCGGGGCGTAGCCGTCGGTGTCGCGGTGCAGCCAGTCGAGGCGCTGGCGGGCGTTCAGCGCGGGGTCGAGGTTGTCGTACTGGAAGCCGTCCAGCTGGAGGCGCTCGGGCCATGTTCGCGGGTCGTCGCGGAAGAGGCTGATCTTGGCGTAGGAGAGGTCGACGGCGCCGCGGATGGGCTCGGTCGGGCGGAGCAGGACCTCCTCGGCCTGGAGGCGCTGGACGTTGAGGGCCGTCCCCTCGGCGACGCCGAGGCGCGCGCCGCGCAGGCTCAGCTGGCCGGTGATGCGGGCGCCCGCGAACGAGACCGTGCCGTCCGAGGAGAAGCCGTCCGAGCAGTAGACGTCGGTCTCGACGCCGAGGTCGTCGGCGTTCAGGGCCGTCCCGGACGGGTGGGACAGCTCGGCGCCGACGAACGACAGGTAGCCGCCGACGCGCGCGCCGCGCATGCGGAGCTCGCCCTGCGCCTGGAAGCCGCCGTCGCAGAACACGTTCGCCGCGACGTCCAGCCGGGACGCGTAGAGCGCGACGCCGCCCGGGTTGTGCAGCCGGGCCTCGCGGAAGATCAGCTGGCCGCCGACGCGGGCGCCCGGCAGGCGGACCTCGCCCTGCGCGGTGAACCCGCGGTCGCAGTAGACGTTCGCGTCCACGAGCATCCGGTCGGCGAGCAGCGCGTCGCCCTGCGGGTTGGTCAGGTACACCCCGGACATGTTGAGGATGCCGCTGATGTGCGCGCCGTCCAGCCACAGCCCGCCGTGGACGCGGCTGCCCTCCAGCCACAGGTGCCCGTCGATCCGCGTCCCGGACGCGACCAGGCCCGGCAGGCGGCAGCGCATCAGGTGGACGCTGTTCATCTGCGCCCAGTACAGGTGCGGCGCCTCGTCGAACACGCAGCCGGTCAGCGCGAGCGGGACGGAGACCTGCGCGTGCCCGAGGTTCAGCGACCCGGTGATCCGCGCGCCGGTCAGCCGGACGCCCGGCACCTGCCCCGGCGACTGCTCGACCGCGCCGAGCAGCAGCGCCACCAGGACCTCCGCGCGGACGGTCCGGTCCGGACCCCAGTGCGCGATCTGGTCGCTGACCGTGGGATCGCCGCCGGTCAGGTCCACGGCCTCGCCGCGCGGGAAGGCCTCCCACAGCCTGCGCTCGGGGGCGGAAAGCTCATCGAAGTCCATGGGCGCTCCGGGGGACGGTGGCGGGTCTTGCGGCATGTGCCCTGCCATGGTGCCGTACGCTTCACTTTCGTAGGTAGGCGCAGATCAATGAGGGGGGCGGCCGTGGCTCGCGTCGTCGTCGACGTCATGCTCAAGCCGGAAATCCTGGACCCGCAGGGCCAGGCCATCGCCCGCAAGCTTCCGCAGCTGGGCTTCGAGGGCGTGCCGGCCGTCCGCCAGGGCAAGCGTTTCGAGCTGGAACTGGACGGTCCGGCCGACGAGGCCGCGCTGGAGCGGGCCCGCAAGATCGCCGAGACGCTGCTGGCGAACCCGGTCATCGAGACCTTCGAGGTCCACGCGCTCTGACGCGTCCTCCGGATGTTGCCTTTCTTGTGTGGAAAGGTACGCGTTCGGCGGGGTGCGGCCTGGTTCTCGCCGCTTGACCTGATCTGTCAGCGGCATCTGACCCGGGATCAGCGGTGCGGACGGCCCGGCGGAACGCGCGTTCGTCCGAACAGGGCCCGGCTTCCGTTCTGCTGGCCGTCCCGGGCGTTTTTTGAGCGCTCGGTCACGGTGGACGGGGTCCGGGCGGCGGATGTGGTGCGTTCCACAAAACCCGCGCCCCCGGTCAGTCGATCAGACTTTTTCTTCGTCTCACACGCAGTTCACGTAAAGACCTGACACCCTGGCGATTACGGCGCTTTGGGGCGGGGAAGCCTTACATGAGTTGAGACGTTGCCAGCGAGCGCGCTCCGGGCCGAGTCCGCGCACGGCGTGACGCGGCCCGGGGGACGGACCGAGGTGCACGGTGGACATGAAGTTCTCCCTCGCCTTGCCCCGAGAGGCCCTGAGCATCCCCGTGGTCAGACGGGTCGTGGGGGACGCGCTGCGCGGGCTCGGCGTCGCCGAGGACTGCGTCTCCGACATCCTCGTCGCGACCTCCGAGGCCTGCACCAACGTCGTCCAGCACGCCCGCAACTGCAGCGACTACGAGGTCGTCGGGCACGTCGACGACGGCGTCTGCCTGCTGCAGGTCACCGACTGGGGGCACGGGCACGGGCCCCGGCACACCCCCGAGCCGTCAGGGGACGGCCTCCCGCTCGACGCGTCGGGATCGTTCGACCCCGGCGCTTTGCGCGAGTCCGGCCGCGGACTGCGCATCATGCGCGCCCTCCTCGACGACCTCACCATCGAGACCGCCCCCGACCGCGGGACGGTCGTCCAGATGCACAAGCGCCTGACCTGGCGCGACGAGTCCCTGATCCGCCGCCTGGAACACCCCCTGGCCCGCAGCGCCGGCTAGGCGGTGTTTACGCAGTCACGGCCCACTGCGCTCGCCTAGCGGCTCGCTCCGTGACCGTGCCGGGGCGAACGCGGCATCGCTTCGCGATCAACCCGGGTGCCGCTCGCCTTCGGCGTCGCGGCACCCGGGTTGGTCACGCGTTCGCGCGCGTGGCCGAGGCCACTTCGAAACAGGCCCTAGCCCCCGCCCGTCCCGCCGACGCGGACGCGCGGCGGCGTCGGTCTCAGCGCAAAGGCGTGGCGTCGCTCAACGGCACGAGCAGCGCGGGGCGCGGTGCCGGTCAGCGGCCGGGCGCGGCCGGGCGCGGACGCGGCGGAGGGTAGGTGGTCGCGCTGGGTGAGGGGTAGGGGCTTGTGCGCAGTGTCGGGCGGGGGGATGCGCGGCGCCGGTAGGGCTCAACGCGTGACGCCGGGTAGATTGGGACACGCGCGGGGGGATTGTGACGCGCGCGCGGGAGTGATCGGCGGCGCAGAGCTGCAGCTCAGGGCTGGACCAGCCCGTCCCGGCCGCCCTCATTTCGGAGGAATGACAAGAGATGGACGCTGCCCGGGTTGGGGTCATCACCTTCCCAGGTTCTCTCGACGACCGTGACGCGGCACGCGCCGTACGGCTCGCGGGGGCCGAACCGGTCTCGCTGTGGCACGCCGAGCACGACCTGCAGGGGGTCGACGCGGTGGTGCTGCCCGGAGGTTTCTCCTACGGCGACTACCTGCGCGCGGGCGCCATCGCCCGGTTCGCGCCGATCATGACCGAGGTGATCGCGGCCGCCAGGGACGGCCTGCCCGTGCTCGGAATCTGCAACGGCTTCCAGGTGCTGTGCGAGTCGCACCTGCTGCCGGGCGCCCTGCTGCCCAACGCCGGGCTGCACTTCGTCTGCCGCGACCAGCGGCTCCGCCTGGACAACACCTCCACCGCCTGGACGGGCGAGTACCGGTCCGGGCAGGAGCTGGTGATCCCGATCAAGAACGCGGACGGGCGGTACGTCGCCGACGCCGACACGATCGACGAGCTGGAGACCTCCGGCCGGATCGTGGCGCGCTACCTCGACGTGAACCCGAACGGCTCGCAGAACGACATCGCGGGCATCACCAACGAGGCCGGGAACGTGGTCGGCCTCATGCCGCACCCCGAGCACGCCGTGGAGTCCCTGACCGGGCCGTCCGCCGACGGGCTCGGCTTCTTCACCTCGATCGTCAAGAGACTGGTCAACGCATGAGCGAGCAGCGCCCCGACAAGTCCGGCGCGGCCCACGAGGAGGCGACCTACGAGTGGTTCGCCGACCTCAAGGACGACTCCGACGACCCCGAGCTGCAGCCCGTCGACCCCTCGGTGACGCAGGCGTTCGCGGCGGTCGTGGACGAGGCCGACGCCGCGCCCTCGACCGGCCCGATCCCGGGCGTCCCGGGCGAGGAGGGCGCGGCCGCGGACGAGGCGTCCGACGACACGCCGCTGCCGCCTCCCCCCACCACGCCTGACCCCGACCTCGTCCGCGCCATGCGCGACGAGGCCGCCGACGTGCCCGTCCCCGGTCTGGACGACCAGGCCGCCGCCGCGCAGCAGGCCGCCGCCGGGCACAGCGCCTCCGGCCCGCGCGCCGCCGCCGCTGCGTCCCCGTCCGCGTCCGGGCCGCTCGGTTCGGGTTCCGGCCCGCTCGGCGTCCCGCACGGCGGTTCCGGTTCGCAGGCCGCTCCGGTTCCCGGCGCGTCCCCGGTGCCCGGCTCGGACCCGCAGGCCGTGATCTTCCCGGACCCGCAGGCCGCCGCGCTGTTCGCCGCGTCCGCCGCCAACGCCGGCGAGGGCGCTCCTGCCGCGCAGCCGACGTTCGGCTCCGCCTTCGACTCCGGCCCGCAGGCCCTCGGCCAGGACCTCGGCTCCCAGGCGCCGCTCGGCTCGAACCCCGCGCCGCAGCCGCCCGTCCCGCATGCCGAGTCGCCGCTCGACGGCGGTTTCGGTTCGGGCCCGCAGCCGTCCTACGGCTCCGGTCCGCAGGTCGTCGCCGCATCCAACACCGGCCCGCAGCCAGCGGTCGGCTCGAACACGGGTCCTCAGCCCGCTGTCGGTTCGAACACTGGGCCTCAGCCTGCCGTCGGTTCCAACACCGGGCCTCAGCCCGCCGTGAACACCGGTCCGCAGCCGACCGTCGGTTCCAGCACGGGCCCGCAGCCTGCTGTCGGCTCCAACACCGGGCCGCAGCCTGCCGTTTCGGACGACCCGAATGCCGCGGGCCAGGACGCGACCGCCGCGCTCGTCGCGATGTCGAACGCCCAGCAGCAGCCCGGCCAGGCCGGTCAGCCTGGGCAGCCCGGCCAGCGCGACAGCCGGCCGACCCCCGTCCCCGACCAGGGCACCGACACGGTCGAGATCGCCGCGCGGACGCCCGACAAGCCGCAGCCGTGGGCCGAGCTCGGCATGGCCGAGGACGAGTACCGGCGCGTCCGGGACATCCTGGGCCGCCGCCCGACCTCCGCCGAGCTGGCGATCTACTCGGTGATGTGGTCGGAGCACTGCTCCTACAAGTCGTCCAAGGTGCACCTGCGCCAGTTCGGCGACAAGGCCCCGCAGACCGACGCGCTGCTGGTCGGCATGGGCGAGAACGCCGGTGTCGTGGACGTCGGCCAGGGCTGGGCGGTGACCTTCAAGGTCGAGTCGCACAACCACCCGTCCTACGTCGAGCCGTACCAGGGCGCCGCGACCGGCGTCGGCGGCATCGTCCGCGACATCATGTCGATGGGCGCGCGTCCCGTCGCCGTCATGGACGCGCTGCGGTTCGGCCCGGCGGACGCCCCCGACACCCACCGCGTCCTGCCCGGCGTGGTCGCGGGCATCGGCGGCTACGGCAACTCGCTCGGCCTGCCGAACATCGGCGGCGAGACCGTCTTCGACGCCTGCTACGCCGCGAACCCGCTGGTCAACGCGCTGTGCGTGGGCGTGATGAAGCACGAGGACATCAAGCTCGCCACCGCCCCCGGCCCCGGCAACCAGGTGATCCTGTTCGGCGCCATGACCGGCCCGGACGGCATCGGCGGCGCGTCCGTGCTCGCCTCGGCGAACTTCGACGACGCGTCCCAGGCCAAGCGGCCCTCGGTGCAGGTCGGCGACCCGTTCATGGAGAAGCTGCTGATCGAGTGCTGCCTGGAGCTGTTCCGGGCGGACCTGGTCGTCGGCATCCAGGACCTCGGCGCGGCGGGCGTGTCCTGCGCGACGACCGAGCTCGCCGCCGCCGGCACCGGCGGCATGGACGTGGACCTCGACGCCGTCCCGCTGCGCGACCAGACGCTGCGCCCCGAAGAGATCCTCATGTCGGAGTCGCAGGAGCGCATGATGGCGGTCGTCGAGCCCGCCAAGGTGGACGACTTCCTGGCGATCTGCGGCAAGTACGAGATCCCCGCGACCGTCATCGGCGTGGTCACCGACACCGGCCGGCTCACCATGACCTGGCGCGGCGAGAAGATCGTCGACATCCCGCCGGGCACCGCCGCCGACGAGGGCCCGGTCTACGAGCGGCCGATCGCGCCGCCCGCCGACCTCGCCGCGATCCAGTCCGACACGCCGGGACGGCTGACCAGGCCGTCCAGCGGCGACGAGATCCGCCGGACGGTGCTGTGGCTCGCCGGGTCCCCGAACCTGGCCAGCAAGACCTGGGTCACCTCGCAGTACGACCGGTACGTGCTGGGCAACACCGTCCTCGCGATGCCGGAGGACGCGGGCGTCGTCCGCATCGACGACGCGTCCGGGCTGGGCATCGCGCTCTCGCTGGACGGCAACGGGCGCTACACGCGGCTCGACCCGTACGCGGGCGCGCAGCTCGCGCTGTCCGAGGCGTACCGGAACGTCGCCGCGACGGGCGCCCGTCCACTCGCCGTGACGAACTGCCTGAACTTCGGCTCCCCGGAGGACCCGGGCGTCATGTGGCAGTTCGCCCAGGCCGTGACGGGCCTCGCGGACGCCTGCCAGTACCTCGGCACCCCGGTGACCGGCGGCAACGTCTCGTTCTACAACCAGACGGGCGACCAGGCGATCAACCCGACCCCGGTCATCGGCGTCCTCGGCGTGCACGACGACGTCCGCCGCCGGGTGAACATGGCGTTCGTCAGCGAGGGCGCGACGCTCGCGCTGCTCGGCGAGACGCGCGAGGAGTTCGGCGGCTCGGAGTGGGCGCACGTCGTCTACGGCCACATGGGCGGCCTGCCGCCGAAGGTGGACCTCGCCGCCGAGACCGCCCTCGCGTCCGTGCTGGTCACCGCCGCCCGCGAGGGGCTGCTGTCGGCCGCGCACGACCTGTCGGACGGCGGCCTGTCCCAGGCGCTCGTCGAGTCCTGCCTCCGCGGCGGCCTCGGCGCGCGGATCACGCTGCACGGCGACCCGTTCGTCCAGCTGTTCAGCGAGTCGGTCGCGCGCGCGGTCGTCGCGATCCGCCCGGGCTCGGAGTCCCGCGTCGCCGCGCTGTGCGAGCAGTACGGCGTCCCGGTCAGCCAGATCGGCGTCGCGGGCGGCGACTCCCTCACCGTCACCGGCGGCGACCAGCAGGAGGTCTTCTCCATCTCCCTCGCCGAACTCCGCGAAGCCCACGAGCGAACCCTGCCGAGCTACGCGTCCTGATTTGAGCCCCGGCTCCGAGAGGCTCGCCTAGCGGCTCGCCTCTCGGCCCGGTTGCTCATGCGAGCGCTGCATCGCTTCGCGATCTACCGTGCCGCGCTCGCTGTGCGGGATGCGGTTGTCGCGTTGAGGGGGGCCCAGGCCGTTGGTCTGGGCCCCCTTCGCGCTTGGGGGTCAGTCGCCGAAGGCGAGGCGGAGGCCGAAGGCGGCTATGACGGTGCCGGTGACGCGGTCCATGAGGCGGCGGGCGGACGGCTTGGCGAGCCACGAGCGCAGCGCGTGCGCGAAGGTGACGAGGACGGACGACCAGGCGAGGCCGAACGCGACGTGGATGCTCGCCAGCGCCATCCCGAACGGCAGGTGCGGGACGTCCGCAGGGATGAACTGCGGGAGCAGCGCCATGTACATGGCGCCGACCTTCGGGTTGAGGAGGTTCGTGAACGCGCCGCGGCGCAGGCCGTCCCGCAGTCGGTCGGGCTCGGGTTCGGCGTCCGCGGCGGCCTCGGCGGACAGGTGGCGGCGGCTCGTCCAGATCATGCGGACGCCCATCCACAGCAGGTAGGCGGCGCCGACCCAGCGCAGCGTCGTGTAGGCGAGGTGCGAGGCGGTGAGCAGGGCGGTGATGCCGAGCGACGCGAACGCGCCCCAGACGAGCGTCCCCGCCTGGATCCCGAGGACGACGCCCCAGGCGCGGCGGCGCTGCCCGAGCGCCGCGGTCCGGAGGATGAGCGCGGTGTCGAGGCCGGGGGTGAGCGTCATCAGCCCGGCGACCAGAGCAAAGGACCACAAAGCAGTGGAAATTGTCACGGAAGCCCAGCATATTGCCTGGGTCGCTGGTCAGGGGCGGTTGAGCTTCGAGCGGCGCCAGGCGTTCCTCACGACGTTCAGGTTCGTCTCGAACTGCGCCGGAGGCCCGCCGAACGACCTGCCTTCGGCATAGAGGCCGGGGAGCTTCCGGGACCGGCCCTGCTTGAGCCGCACCCGGACGATCCAGTACCCGCTGCCGCGTCCCGCGTTGACCGGCTGGATGTCGGCGACCCGGTCCCACGGGATGAACCCGCGGGAGAACATGCCGTCCAGCCGCAGGCCCTCGTCCTTGATCACGGTCGTGCCGAGCACGAGCGAGACCAGGTAGACGACGGTCGGCACCCAGACCACCAGGAAGATCGTCACCGGCCCGAGCGCCATCATGTCCCCGCGCCGCGCCATCGGCAGCGCGAATGCCGCCCAGGGCGCCGCCCAGATCACCGAGAACACCCCGAGCCCGATCCACACCCGGCGCCGCGTCTGCGGAATGATCCCGATCCGCTCGTCCATCATGCGCCCGAATGGTACGGCCTGCCCGGCGCGTCCTCTACCGCCGCTCGGGATCCGCGGCCTGGGCCTCGACGGCGCGCATGACCTCTGCCGGGACGTCCTTCCCGAGGTCGCTGCTCAGCCACCTCTCGGGGAGCATCCGGATCAGTACGGATTCCTTGGTGAGGGCGCCGTCCACATAGACGTCCGCCACCTTTCCCGGCAGGTAGCGCCGCGCGATGGTGAGCGCCTGCTCGCGGGACGGTTGCTCGTCGGCGGAGACCACGCGGCCTTCCACGGTGACGTACTTGTAGGGCAGCTCCTCCGACTGCGCCGCGAGGCTGAACCGTCCTGCCGCGCGGATGGCCTTGCCCTTCACCGAATCGCGTCCGGTCCAGAGGACGATCTGGCCTCCGGGCTCGTAGTCGTACCAGATCGGAACGGCCAGCGGCGCCCGGCCTTCCCTTTCGACGGCGAGAACCCCGACGTGCGCCTCGGCGAGAAACGCCTCGCGCTCCTCGACCGTCATCACCGCAGGCATCGCCCACTCCCTCGCGCCGACGCTCCTCACCTTTGTACATCGACCGTCCGCGTCCGCAAGGCTCTGTCGGAACGAGCGGAGCCGGCGCGGTCGGAGCATGCGAGGTCACCGTCGCCGCCTTCGCCACACTCTCCGGCCTGGTCACGCAGGCCGTCGGGGCCGCCCCCGCGCCGCAGTGGCGCATCAAGCGTCACGCCGCTGCCGTCCGAGTTCCGCCGGACGAACGACAGCCGGTGGCGTAACGAGCTGAACCTTGTCGCGGCGTCCGGGAGCAGGAACGCGTGGGCGTTCGGAAGCAGTTACGCCGGGAGCAGGAACCAGCGCTACCAGTACGCGTTCCACTGGGACGGCAAGCGCTGGAAGGTCGGCCACCGGTGGAAGACTTACGGGCAGTTCTCCGACGCGGTCGCGTTCTCGTCCAAGAACGTCTGGCTCTTCGGTAACCGCGGCGGCGGTGACAGCCCGGTCGGGGACTGGCACTACGACGGCAGGACGTGGACGCGCGTCACGCCGCCCGGGTTCGCCGTCCTCAAGGTCAGCGCGCTGTCGTCCAAGGACATGTGGGCGATCGTCGCCCAGCCCGACCAGATGGGCGAGGGCACGTCCCAGGTCGCGCACTACGACGGACGGTCCTGGAAGCTCGTCCCGACGCCGAAGATCGTCGGTGCGTACGGCGAGGGGCCGAAGCTCGTGGCCGTCTCCGCCCGCTCGTCCCGCGAGGTCCTGGTGGCCGGGACGCTGGAGATGGACGTCAACGGGGAAGCGAAGGCGCACCCGATCGTCCTGCGCTGGGACGGGAAGGCCTGGCGCCGTTTCGACGGCCCGGGCAAGCACGGCGGCGTCGCTTCGATCCTGCCGGACGGCAAGGGCGGCTTCTGGACGACCCTGGGGGCAGGACTCGGCTGCCCGGTTTACCACGTGACCGGCGGCAGGTGGCTTCCGACGCCGCTGCCGAAGGTCAAGGGCAAGTGGGTCGCCGCGCGCGACCTGTTCACGATCCCCGGCAGCCCGTCCCTCTGGTCCACCGGCCTCACCGAGTGGGGCGCCTACCCCGCGACGAACGGCCTCATCCTCAAGTACTCCCGCTGACCTGCGCCGGACGACGGACCCTGCGTCCTTCTGTGGCCTGGGCCGTCCTTCCGGAGAGCCGGGCGCCAATCGCGGCGAGCGGCCCGTGTGCGTTCTGAGCGGTGGCTTCGCGGCCACCGCTCAGGCGCGGTCGTTCCGGTCGTCCGCTACTGCGCTTATGCGGACGGGTCAGAAGACCGAGATGTGGACGTGGTCGAAGTGGTTGGCGGTGATGCCGCCGCGGTCGCTCATGCCGCGCCAGCCCGGGTTGCGCATGTCGTAGATCTGCTGGCGCCAGATGATGTACTTGATGCCGAGGTCGGACGCGTGCGCGATCGCGTACTTGGCGACGGAGTAGCCGTTGGCGATGCGGTCCGCGGTGGGCATGACGCCGCCGGACGACTCCATGAAGTCGCAGGCCGTGCCGGTCGCGTGGTCCTGGGCGTCCGCGCCGCCGCGGTAGCAGCCGATCGTGGGGAACGGGCCGAACTCGGCGTCGATGGTCTGCTTCACCTTGAGCATGCGCGGGGTCACGTTGCCCATGCCGACGCTCGGCGACTCCGGCTTGTACTTCTTGATGAGCTTCTGCACCTGGGACTTGCGGGTCTTCAGGTCGGCGAGGTTCTTCTGCAGGTCGGAGATCTTCCCCTGCGCGGCCTGGCGGGCCTTCTCCTGGTCGGCGACCAGCTTGGCGATCTGCTGCACGCGCGCGGACTGGTTCTGCGCGACGTGGCTGGCCAGGCTCATCGTGTTCAGCAGGTCGGACGGGTCGCCCGCCGCGACGACCGTGATGCCCGGGTCCTGCCCGCCGGTCATGTACTGGTTCGCGGCGAGACGGGCGACGAGGGTGCGCGAGGCGTCGAGCTGCCCGCGCAGGTCGTCGGCCTTCTTGATGGCCTGCTTAGCGGCCCACTGCGCGTCCTTGAGCTGGGCCAGGTCGCCGCCGTACTCCTTGTCGAGCTGGGCGATCTGCTTGTTCAGCTTGTCCATCTTGTCGCTGTCGCCGGGCGCGGCGTCCGCCGGGACGGTGCTCGACAGCATCGGCAGCACGACGGCGGCCGCGGCGGCGGCCAGCGCCGCGCGGCGTCCACGCCGGCGTCCGGTGGGGGCCTGGGGGGTGGCCAGGGTGAAGCGGCGCCTGCGTCGGGTGGAGGTCGGGCGCTCCACGTCCTCTCCTCTCCTGGTCGGCCTACCGGGTTAGCTGACGGGTTCGGGCGCGGGAGTCCGCCCTATCGCGGCGCCGTGCGGCGTCCGCGAACTCACCCCGGCCGGACGGGGAGGCGTCCGGCGGATGGGTCCCCGGCTCCCGGACGGGGGCGTCCGGGACTCGGCTCGTCCGGCCAGCCTGCCGCCTCGATCACGGGCGGTCACCGACCGGACACCAACAAACTGCAAGGAACTGGGTGTTGCCTCGCCAAAGATTAAACCCCTGGGGCTGCTGGGACGACCCCTGGCGCGGAACGGGATGGGGCGGTCCCGCCGGACGCGGGACGACCCGGCCCCGAAGGCGGGACCGGGTCGTCCTGACGGTGCGTGAGCGTCCTACAGTCCGCCCTTGTAGAGCAGGCGGTTGGGCGTGCCCGTCTTCAGGTTCTTGAGGACGTTGGTGGTCGCGTTGTCCTTCAGCCACTTCTGGACGGTCGGGAAGTCCGCCTTCGGGTGCGACTGGAGGTACAGCGCCGCGACGCCCGCGACGTACGGGGACGCCATGGACGTGCCGCTCTCGACCTCGGTGCCGCCGCCCGGCCAGGTGGACGTGATGCCGTAGCCCGGGGCCAGGATGTCGACGCACTTGCCGTAGTTCGAGAAGTCCGCGCGGTTGTCGTGCGAGGTGGTCGCGCCGACGGCCTCGACCCACGGGGCGCCCGACGGCGAGAACCGGCAGGCGTCCTTGTTGTCGTTGCCCGCCGCGACGGTCACGAAGACCCGCGACTTCGACAGGTTCGCGACGGCGGTGTCGAGCGCCGCGGACTTGCCGCCGCCGATCGACAGGTTCGCCACGGCCGGACGGGCCGCGTGGCCGCGCAGCCACTTCACCGCGGCGACGACGTCGGACACGGGGGCGCTGCCGTTCTCGTCCAGCACCCGAAGCGCGCGCAGCTGCACGCTCTTGGCGGCGCCGTACTTGGCGGAGCCGACGATGCCGGCGACGTGCGTGCCGTGGCCGTTGTAGTCCCAGCCGTTGCTCTTGAAGCGCGGCGCGGTCCACACGACCTTGGCGCGCCCGCCGAACTGCGGGTGGCTCCAGGCGATGCCGCTGTCGATGACGTACGCGGTGACGCCCTTGCCGGTCGCCTTGTAGGAGTAGGACTTCGACAGCGGCAGCCTGCGCTGGTCGATGCGGTCCAGGCCCCACGGGAGCGGCGACTTCTGGGTGGTGGTCGCGTGCACGAGCTGGTCCTGCTCGATCGCGGCGACGCGCTTGTCCTTGCGCAGCTTGTCCAGCTGGCCGGGGTTGAGGCGGGCGACGAACCCGTTGAGGACGTCGCCGAAGTCCTGGACGGAGGTCGCGCCGACCTGGCCCGCCGCGGCGGTGGGCGACGAGCCGTCCTTCAGCGTGACGATGTACTGGCCCGCGATGGGCGTGCCCTCGGCGGCGGTCACCTGGACCGGCTTGGGCTTGGAATCGGCGGAGGCGAGGGCGGGGATCGCCGCCGCGGCGCCCACGCAGGACGCGATCGCACCGGCCAGCAGCAGCCTTCGGGGGACGGCCCGCAAGAGAGCTCCTTCTGCCACGGCATCGGACGCACCGCGGCCAAGATCGAGGTCACCGACCCCGGAACCCTAATGCACCTTCCACACCACAATCCCCATAACGGACATATCAATCGGGTGAACTTCCCCCGCCCTTAATTGATCTTGCCCGCCCCCACCCCTGCTCAGCCGCCCCTTCCCCGCCCCCACCCCGTCCCATTCCGGACACCACCCCACCAGCCCAGCCCGGGCGAGCGGCGCTGGCGTGGGGCGTGGGTCATCCCTTGGTGAGGCTGCCCTGATAGGCGAGGCTCGTGCCCGGCTTCGTCCAGGCGTACTTGAGCGAGCCGTCCGGCTGCTTGCTGATCTTCACGTCGCCGCTCGTGCAGGGCTTGCTGATCGACAGCGCCAGCTGGAGCTCGGCGCCGGTGCCCTTCGTCAGAGCGAGCGTGCCGGAGCACCCTTCCTTGGGATACACCGCGGTGCCCGACTTCGCGCCCGCCTGCAGCGTGACCTGGAGCGGGAACGACTCGCCGCGCTGCGGGTTGACGGCCGTCCCCTTCCAGGTGCCGGCGAAGGCGTCCGGGATCGTGCTGACGGGATGCCCGTCCGCCGCGGTGTTGCGTCCGGAATGACTGTCCCCGTCGTCCCCGCGCAACTGCGGCCAGAGCACCAGCGCGATGATCGCGATCCCCACCAGGACGCCGATGGCCAGCGACACCGCGACACCGATCACATGATTGCCAGGCCGCCGCCACCGCGGCCGCGCCGCCCGCAACCCGGCCAACGACAGCACGGCCGTCTCCGGCCCCTTGTCATCGGCGCCCACAGGCCGCATCCCCGGAATCAACGAATCCGGCCCACCGGACCCAGCCCCCGGAACCGCACCCCCGGAGCCACCTGAAACCGCGCCGCCCGGTCCGCCGGGGCCTGGGGAGGGCACGCCGGAGCTCGGTGCCGCGCCGGTGACCGGAAGATCCCGCGCCGTGGCCCGACTGCTCCCCTGCCACCCACCAGGCGGACGAGGCGTGCTCGGCACCGGAGGCCCACCTGCGAGCGGCGGCGAAACGTTCCCGGAAGCCGCGTCGACCGTCCCGGGCGCAGCTCCCTGCGGAGCGCCAGGCGGCAACACCCTGGGCAGATCCAACATCGTGCTAGGCCCGTCACTTGCCGCCCCGGACGCCTTATCTCCAGACGACGTGCCCGAAGCCGAACCGACTTCCGCATCAAGCGCTGAGGTCGGCAACCCACCGCCCGAAGAACTCCCAGAAGCAGCCGCTCCGCCCCCGAACGCAGCAGGCACACCCCCATGAGACGCAGATGGCGAACCCCCCGAAACAGCGGCCCCACCCCCACCCTCAGACGAAGGCCGACCAGCCGCGAACGGCCCAGCCCCCGGCACGCCGGTTCCGCCGCCCGGGGAGTCCGCCCCAGGCACCGACGGAACGCCCGCCGCCCCCGGCACGCCGCCACTCCCAGACGGCACGCTGCTACCAAAGCCACCAGGCGCCCCGAGCCCGGGCGCAGCCGCCGAACCACCACCTCCCGAACCCACTTGCATAGCGCCAGAAGAGCCAGTCCCACCAGTCCCGCCAGACGCGCTGGGCGTGCCGGACGGAGTGGACCCGCCGGGCGTAGCGGACGGACCGGACGCGCCGGGCGAGCCGGACTGGCCAGGTGTGGAGGGCAGGCCGGGAGTGGCGGATGCGCTGGGCGGGCCGGGCGTGGCGGTCGGGCCGGGGGTGGTGGAGGCGTCTCGTGTGGATTGTGCGGGGTCGTGGGTGCCGGTGGCGGTGCTCGTGCTGGCGCCGGTGGCGAGGGCTTCGGCTTCGGCGCGGAGGGAGGCGGGCATGCGTCCGGCGAGCGGGCCGTCCAGGAGGCGGCGGAGTAGGTCGGCGGCCGTGGGGCGCTCGGAGGGGGACTTGTCCAGCGCGTCCGCGACCGCATCGCGGACGGCCTCGGGCAGGACGGCGGTGTCCGGGTCGTCGTAGACGATGCTCTGCATGATCTCGGCGGGGGAGCCGTCCCCGAAGGGGGCTTCGCCGGTCGCCGCGAACAGGAGGGTCGTCGCCCACGCGAAGATGTCGGCGGGCTCCCCGACCGCCTGCCCGCTGAGCTGCTCGGGCGCCAGGTAGGACGGACTTTCGGCGGCACGCGTCGCCGGGGCGGCGTTGACCGCCTCCAGCGCGGAGATCACGCCGAGGTCGGTCACGCGCGGACCGACCTGCGCGAGCAGCACGTTGGCGGGCTTGAGGTCATGGTGGACCGCTCCGGCCCGGTGCGCGGCGGCCAGCGAGACGGCGAGGCCGACCGCGAGGCGCTCGACCACGACCGGTCCGCGCGGGCCCTCGTCCGCGACCAGCTCGGCCAGGGACGGCCCGTCCACGAGCTCGGACACCACGTAGGGACGATCGCCCTCGACATCCGCGGCCAGGACCTCGGCGGTGCAGAACCCGGTGACGCGGCGGGTGCCGGCGAACGCGGCGGCGAACCGGGCGCGCGCCTCGGGCTCACCGCTCAGCCGCACATGCAGCAGCTTCACCGCAACGGACCGTCCGGACGCGGCGCGGCCGACGAAGACCGCGCCCTGCTCGCCGACGCCGATCCGGCCGGTAATCGGGAAGTCGCCCAGCCGCTCGGGATCGCCGGGTTGCAGGGGCAGAGCCTCTGCCATCTACGCACCCTCCGTGTTCTACCACCGGGGGAGAAGCCCCCCGTACTTCCGTGAAATCTGTTTCGTCCCCCGCGTCGGCACCGCTCCCCTTTCTACCGGTTGCCGGCCGATGGCGCGGCGGAGACGACCGCACCCGATCCGTCACCAGCCAACCCCCGCCCGCGCCGCCCCAACGAGACTCCAGTTCTTCCCCCACCTCCACCAGCGGCACCGAACGCCCGTTTCGTCACACTCGTCCTCACCCCCTGTCTTCCCCCACCAGCCCCCTCTCCCATCCAGCCCCAATCCGCCCGCACCCGCACCCGCGCCTTCCCTGTGTCCGCCCCGCGCCCGCTCCCGCCTGGACCGCGTCCGCGTTTGCGCCGCGCCCGGTTCGCGTCGACCATGCGTCCGCCCCCGCATCTTCGCCGCGCTGGTCCGTGCCCGCGTCCGGTCCGCTTCTGGCTGGCGCCCAGGCCGCGTCTGGCCGCGCTCGGTCCGCGAACGCGCTCGGTTCATGGGCTGGGTTTGGTCGGGGTTCTGGCGGTCTGTGTTGGGGGACGGCCGGGGGGTGTGGTTCTCGGCGCTCGCTGGCTTGGTTGCTTGATTCGTTTTGGGTCTCCTCTGTCTTTGTGGGGGGTTGGGGCGCTGTTCGGTTTGGGGCGCGGCATGTGGGGCGGGGGTTGGGTAGCGTCGGCGGGGATGCCGCGTAAACCGCTTTCCCGTGAGCTGCTGGATGAGCAGCGCGCCCTGCTCGGGCTGCCCGCGTATGCCGGGTCGGACGAGACGCCCGCTCTTCGCCTCGCCGCGCTCGACACCTTGCTCGCCGCCCGCGCGGCAGGTGTCGAGCCCGCGCGTCCGATCGTCACCGGGGCCGTCCGGCTGCTGCTCGACCGGCTTGCCGAGCTGGCTCCGGGACGGTCGGTGGAGGTGCGCGTCCCACCGCACGCCGCCGTCCAGGCGATCGAGGGGCCGCACCACACGCGCGGCACCCCGCCCAACGTGGTCGAAATGGACGCCGACACCTGGATCGCCCTCGCCCTGGGCGACCTGGCCTGGGACGACGCCCTCCGCGACCGCCGTGTCCGGGCCAGCGGGTCCCGTGCGGACCTCTCCGACCATCTGCCTCTCTCACCTACCTAAACGAGCGGCGGGCTTGGAACGTTGGGGGCGGATTTCTTGATTCTTCGGCGGTGGTGCCAAGCTCCGGCCCCGCCCGGTCCGGCTCACCCCTCTCGGCCCGGTCCGGTCCCGGTTCAGGCCGCCCCGGTCCCGGTCCGGTTGCCTCCGGTCCCGGTTCGGTCATGGTTGGGGGGCCGGTCCGAGGCGTTCTTGGCGGCCGGGTGCGTTGGGGCTTAGCTGCCCGGGTCAGCTGTCGGAGTCCAGGTGCCGGGTTGGTGGTGCCGAGGCTGGGCAGGGGATCTTGGGCGGAGGGGTTGGGCCTTGTTCGTGGGGGCGGGCGCTGGGACGGTGGAGGGCACCGGTCAGGCCCGGACGCCGCGCCCGGATGCCGGGAGGAGGTGGGCGCCGTGCTCGTCGCGCACTGGAGTTTCGAGGTCGAGGACATCGATGGCCGCCGGGTGGCCGACGCCACCGGCGGGGGGTCGGCGATGACCTTGGACGAGGGGGTCCGGATCGTCCCCGGAGGCGATGGGGAGGCGCTGGCCTTCGACGGGACGGGCGGGCGCGCGGTCGTGCCGGCGGTTCCGCAGCTGGTGCTCAGCCAGGTCTTCGGCTTCACCACGGCGTTCCGCGTCAGCGTCGCGGAGGGCCCGACGGGGGAGTGGCGCGCGCTGCTGTTCAAGGAGGTCGCCGAGGGGGACGCCCGCGCGATCGGGATCTGGCTGCATCCGGACGCGATGCGCCTGCGCGTCCAGCTCTTCACGATCAAGGGCCCCGAGTACATGGACAGCCACGCCCGCCTCGCCCTGGACGCGTGGACGCACCTGGCGTTCGTCGTCGACACCCAGGGCATGTTCCTGTACGTGGACGGCCAGCTCGATGTGGCCATTCCGCTAGAGCATCCGGTGGTGACGCCGAGCGGCCCGCTGTCGCTGGGGGCCGAGCCCGGAAAGCTCGGGATGTCCGGGATGCTGGCCGACGTCCGCGTCTACTCCGCCGCCCTGGACGAGCAGGCCGTCCGCGCTCTGGCGGCAAAAGAGTGACGATCGCCGCGTCGCTCCCGATCAGGCACGAAGGTGTAGCCGATCTCACATCGCCCCCAAACCGGAAGCCTGGTCCAAAGCCGGACCGGAGATCAGGGAGCGTGGGAGCCGCTCGTGAACGGGAACTCGCGGTCGATGCACCGCTGCCGCCCGTAGTCGTCCGGATACCGGGACGTATCGGCGCATTGGGCGGCCTTGCTCAGCAGCCAGACCAGGGACACCGCGCCGACCGCGAGTGTCACCGCGCAGCACACGACCCCCGCCACCGCCAGGCCCCGGGACTGCCCCCGCAGCGCCGCGACCGCACCCAGCACGAGCCCCACCAGCGCCGCCGCGAGCCCCGCCCCGCACAGCAGCAGCGCGGGGAGGCCGACCAGACCCAGCACCAGGGACGCCGTGGCCAGGCCCCGCCGCTCCGGAGCCCTCGGCGGCGTCCGCGTCTGGTAGCCCGGCATGGTCATCGGCAACGGCCCTCCCCCTGAAGTCGAGTCCCCACACTCGCGCGCCCGGACGTCCGGCCGTGGCGCGGGCGGGTAAAGGTCCATTAAGGACTCCACCGATCGGAGCAGAACGGACAGGCCTTTAGACTGGCCAGCGTGCCTCTCGGTGATGGACGACTGAGCCATGACATCGATCCCTCCGACCGCCCTCCGCAGGACGCCTGCGGCGTGTTCGGCGTCTGGGTCCCACAGGACCAGGCCGCCAGGGCGGAGGTCAGCAAACTCACCTACTACGGCCTGTACGCGCTGCAGCACCGCGGACAGGAGTCGGCGGGCATCGCGGTCAGCGACGGCTCGCGGATCGTCGTGTTCAAGGACATGGGCCTGGTCGCCCAGGTCTTCGACGAGTCCGTCCTGAACACGCTGCGCGGCCACATCGCGGTCGGGCACTGCCGGTACTCCACCACCGGCTCGCCGACCTGGGAGAACGCGCAGCCCACCTTCCGGTCCACCGACCACGGCGGGCTGGCCCTCACGCACAACGGCAACCTGATCAACACCCCGGACCTGGCCGCCCGGCTGGACGGCGGGGCGCTCACCGCGACCTCCGACACCGAGGTGCTGACCGCGCTGCTGGCCACCCGCGAGGGCGGCCCGATGGCGGCCGCGCGCGAGATCCTCCCGGTCACGCGCGGCGCGTTCTCGCTGGTCTTCATGGACGAGACGACCCTGTACGCCGCCCGCGACCCGGAGGGCATCCGGCCGCTGGTGCTGGGCTCCCTGGAGGAGAACGGCGGCTGGGTCGTGGCGTCGGAGACCGCCGGGCTCGACATCGTCGGCGCCCGGTTCGTCCGCGAGATCGAGCCGGGCGAGCTGATCGCGATCGACGCCGCCGGCGTCCGGTCCGAGCGGTTCGCCGAGGCCCGGCCCAAGGGCTGCCTGTTCGAGTACGTCTACCTCGCGCGCCCCGACACCACGATCGCCGGGCGGTCCGTCCAGGCGACGCGGGTCGAGGTCGGGCGCCGGCTCGCCGCCGAGCACCCGGTCGAGGCCGACATGGTCATCCCGACGCCGGAGTCCGGCACCCCGGCGGCGATCGGCTACGCCGAGGCGTCCGGCATCCCCTACGGGCAGGGCCTGGTCAAGAACTCCTACGTCGGCCGGACGTTCATCCAGCCGTCCCAGACCATCCGGCAGCTCGGCATCCGGCTGAAGCTGAACCCGCTGCGCGAGGCGATCGAGGGCAAGCGCCTGGTCGTCGTGGACGACTCGATCGTCCGCGGCAACACCCAGCGCCAGGTCGTGTCCCTGCTCCGCGACGCCGGCGCGGCGGAGGTGCACGTCCGGATCTCCAGCCCGCCGGTCGCCTGGCCCTGCTTCTACGGCATCGACTTCGCCACCCGCGCCGAGCTGATCGCCGGGAACCTGGACGTTGAGGGCATCCGCGACTCGATCGGCGCGGACTCGCTCGGCTTCATCTCCCTGGACGAGCTGATCGCCGCGTCCCAGATCCAGAAGGACCGGCTCTGCCGGGCCTGCTTCGACGGCGTCTACCCGATCGCCGTCGAGGAGGCCGCCCGCGGCAAGCACCTGCTGGAGACCATCCGCCGCTGACCGTCGCCTCAGCCCGTCCCGGACGGCGGGCTGAGGCGCATAAAAGGCCGACCGCCTTCAGACGCGCGGGCGCACGAGCCTCAGACGCGAGGGTGGACGAGCTTCAGACGCGCGGTGCACGACCCTCAGACGTGCGGGCGCACGAGCCCGGGCATACAACCGAAGAAACGCAGGAGCCCGCGGTAGCGCGGGCGTTGGTGGAGGCTCGCGGATCAGGGCGGGCCGAGGACGCGACCCGCCGTGCGGCGGGCCGGGGGGATCATGAGCACCTCGTACGAGGCGGCCGGAGTCGACATCGCGGCGGGCGAGCGCGCCGTGGAGCTGATGAAGGCGCGGGTGGCGCGGTCGCGCCGTCCGGAGGTCGTGGACGACGCGAGCGGCTTCGCGGGCCTGTTCGACGCCTCGGCGTTCCTGAAGTACCGGCGGCCGCTGCTGGCGACCTCGACCGACGGCGTCGGCACCAAGGTCGACCTGGCCCGCCGCCTCGGGACCTACGACACGATCGGGCACGACCTGGTCGGGATGGTCCTGGACGACCTGGCCGTGTGCGGCGCCGAGCCGCTGTTCATGACCGACTACATCGCCTGCGGCAAGGTAGTCCCGGAGCGGATCGCCGACATCGTGGGCGGCATCGCCGAGGGCTGCGCGCTCGCGGGCGCGGCGCTGGTCGGCGGCGAGACCGCCGAGCACCCGGGCCTCCTCGGCGCGGACGAGTTCGACGTCGCGGGCGCCGGTACCGGCGTCGTCGAGGCGGACGAGCTGCTCGGCCCCGACCGCGTCCGCCCCGGAGACGCCGTCGTCGCGATGGCCTCGTCCGGCATCCACTCCAACGGGTACTCGCTGGTCAGGCACATCCTCGCGAACAGCGACCTGACGATCGAGGCGCGTCCGGACGAGCTCGGCCGCACCCTCGGCGAGGAGCTGCTGACCCCCACCCGGATCTACGCCAAGGACATGCTCGCCCTGGTGAAGGAGACGGGCGGCGTCCGCGCGTTCGCCCACATCACCGGCGGCGGCCTCACCAGCAACCTTGCCCGCTCGCTCCCGGAAACCGTCGACGCCGTCCTGCGCCGCGACTCCTGGACGATCCCGCCGCTCTTCGAGATCCTCCGTGCCCACGGCGACGTCCCCCAGGCCGAGATGGACAAGACCTTCAACCTCGGTGTCGGCATGGTCGCGATCGTGGCCCCCGACACGGCCGACGCCGCCATCGCCCTCCTCAACGCCCGAGGCGTCCCGTCCTGGCTGCTGGGCGAAACCGTCGAAGGCACCGGCAACTCCACCTACGCCTGAGCAAGGCCCCCCACGCCTGGGCAAGGCACCTACGCCTGGGCAAGGCGCCCACGCCTGAGCAGGGCGCCTACGCCCGAGCGAGGCACCTACGCCTGCGCTACGCGCCGCTCCGCTCCCCGCGACCGGCGGTGGCGGCGCGAACTTTCGTGATCTCGGCCGCGTCTTACAGGGTGTGAGCGGTAGCGGGATGGGGACGCGGGCGGTGCGGGCCGCCGGGACGGCGCTGGTGAAGGCCAGGGCCAAGCTGCGGCACCGCGCCGGGCCGCTGGCGGTTCTGGCCGGTCTCGGAGTGTTCGCGGCTCTGCTGCCGACTGGCTGGGCTTATGCGGATACCGCCCGCTACCGGCATACGCCCGAGAGCGTGCCGGAGACGCCTGTCGCGCTGGTGCTGGGGGCCGGGATCGCCAACGGCGAGCCGTCGCCGCTGCTGGCCCGCAGGCTCGACCTCGCGGCCGAGCTGTACCGGCGCGGCAAGGTCAAGGTGCTGCTGGTCTCCGGGGACAACCGGACCAAGCAGTACGACGAGCCGACGACCATGCGCGACTACCTGATCAGGGCAGGGATTCCCGCGGACCGGATCGTCCGGGACTTCGCGGGGCTCGACACGTGGGACTCGTGTGTCCGGGCCAAGCAGATCTTCGGTGTGACGCGCGCCACCGTGGTCACCCAGCGGTTCCACCTGCCGCGCGCGGTCGCGCTGTGCCGGGCGGCCGGGATCGACGCGTACGGCGTCGGCGACCAGAGCATGGGCGGCGGACGCACCGATGCCACGATCAACGGCTACCTGCGGGAGCCGCTCGCGATGCTCAAGGCCGTCGGCAGCGTCACGATCAAGCCCGGCCCGAAGATCGGCGGCGCGCCCGAACCCGGCGTCCACACCGCCCTGGCCGTCCCCGAGCCCCGCCACTAGCCGCGCAGCCGACATCGGGCTCTTACGAACCGGCTACGGACTCGCCGCTAGCGGCCAATCACGAGCATTCCGCTAATGACCGGCGTGCTGCCGCCCGTCCGAAGGGCGAAACGGGCTGCTGCTCGTCCAAAGGACGAAGCGGACAAGCGGGGAGTGTGATGTGCGTCGCTTGTGGGACGGGTCACAGAAACGCGAACGCCACCGCGCGGGACGGGAGCGTCCCTGCGGTGGCGTTTCGCCAAGAGCCGATCAGTGACCCGAGGTGCCGTTCTTGCGCTGGCCCTCGTAGTCGTCGGCGTAGTCGGCGTACTTCTCCGCGAGCTCGTCATAGGCGTCGTCGGCCGGAGAGTCCGGAACACCCAGCTCTTTCTGCAGGCGGTCGAGGTCTGTGTTGCCGCTGCTGTACTTGAGCTGCCTGGCAACCTTTACCTGCTTGGCCTTGGCTCGGCCGCGACCCATTGGCTCGACCCCCTCGATGGTCAGGGCTTTCGTGGGCCCATCAACGCGCGCGTGTACCACACGAACCGATGCCTGATGAGCCATGCGTCAGTCACGGATACAACCGTACCCGTTTTGCGCCCGGCTCGGTACATCGTCAGCCCGTGGCGGAGATGCTCGTTGCGGAGGACACCAGTGTATCCGGTGGTCGGAGGGCGGATTCCGGGGCCCGACACGCGGCCGCGCGCCGCGTCGGCGGACGTGCCCGGGACGCCCCGGACCCGCCGGGGAGAGCCGCGTCGGAACCGCGGATCGCCCCGGCGGGCAAGGGGATCAGAGCAGGATGCCGCGCAGCCGTCCGATCTCCGACATGCGCCGCTCGGCGAGCCGGTCGGCGGCGACCGCGGGCGGGACGCCCTCCTCGGCGGCGAGCGCGAAGATCTTCCCGGTGGTGTCGAAGATCTTCGTCGCGCGGGCCTTCGCGCGGTCGAAGTCGAAGCCCTCGATCTCGTCCGCGACCTGGATCACACCGCCGGAGTTGACCACGTAGTCGGGGGCGTAGAGCACGCCGCGGTCGGCCAGCTGCTTCTCGATGCCGAGGTGGGCGAGCTGGTTGTTGGCCGCGCCGCAGACGATCTTGGCGCTGAGCACGGCGACGTTCTCGTCCGAGAGGGAGCCGCCGAGGGCGCAGGGGGCGTAGACGTCCAGCTGCTCGCGGACGAGCGCGGCGCTGTCGGCGGCCGTGGCGACCTCGGGGTGCCGCTCGCGCACGCGCGCGACGGCCGCCTCGCTGACGTCGCTGATCACGACCTCCGCGCCGTCCTCCAGAAGGTGCTCCACCAGGCGGTGCCCGACCTTGCCGACGCCTTCGACTCCCACCCGCCTGCCGCGCAGCGTGGGCGAGCCCCACACGTGCTCGGCCGCGGCCCGCATGCCCTGGAAGACGCCGAACGCGGTCAGGATCGAGGAGTCGCCCGCTCCGCCGTGCTCGACCGTCCGTCCGGTGACGAACTCGCTCTCGCGGGCGACCAGGTCCATGTCGGGGCTGAAGGTGCCCACGTCGCAGGCGGTGATGTAGCGGCCGTTCAGCGACTGGACGAACCGCCCGTAGGCGCGCAGCAGCGCCTCGGACTTGTCGGTGCCGGGGTCACCGATGATCACGGCCTTGCCGCCGCCGAGGTCGAGCCCTGCCAGCGCGTTCTTGTAGGACATGCCGCGGGACAGGTTGAGCACGTCGGTGAGGGCCTCCTCCTCCGACGCGTAGGGGTAGAAGCGCGTCCCGCCGAGCGACGGGCCGAGGGCCGTGGAGTGGATCGCGATGATCGCGCGCAGGCCGCTGGCCTCGTCCTGGCAGAAGACGACCTGCTCGTGTCGGGGTTCGGTGCCCTTGTGGGGCGACCCGAAGACATTAGGCACGGTAGTGCCCTCCTCTCTGTCTTGAGATCAGCCTAAAGGTGGTGGATGTCACCACGGCGGCAGAACCCCGCTACGGAGCGCGGTGTCGTGTGGCGGGACGGTTCCCCGGGGCGGCACGGCCTGTCCGAAAGGACGGTCCGGACGTCCCGCGAGGCGCCCGGAACCCCTTGATCAGGGACGGAGAGGTAACACGCGCGTCTCACGCGGCCCAACCGGCCCGCATTTCGGCCGGACTCATGTAACGATGCGGTGGTGTTTCCGTACGCCGCGTACCTACGGGTATATGAGCCGGTTACCGCCTTCCCGGAACCGGCCCGGACCCTGTGGACGGCCTACGCCGACTCCCGGCGGCGGCCGCGGCGGATCCACGCCCTGGAGGTCGAGCACCGGCGCGCCGCGCGCCGCCTCGCCGGCTACCCGCCCGAGGTCGCGCCGCGGCTGGAGTGCCGGGACGCCTACGTCCGGCGGACCGGCGGCATGATCTACGTGTGCCCGTGGCAGACCCGGCTGCGGTCCTGGCTGGCGTTCGAGCGGTTCCGCGAGGAGACGCCGGCGTCGGTCGCCGCCGCGTTCGTCCCGCCGGACGAGGCGGAGCGGGCCGAGCGCGCGTTCGCGCACTGGCGGGACGGCGGCCGGACGCTGCGGCCGCACATCCGGACGAGCACCTGGCACGTGCCGATCGACTGGTTCGTGCCGTTCGACCCGTCCGAGCGGTTCCTGCTGCTCGGGCGGAGCGCGGCACGCGGCCACCTGGAGGAACCCGGCCTCGCCTCGCGCGGGACGGGCGCCGCCGCGAGCACCGGGCCGCCTTCGGGCGCGGGTCCGACCGCGACGGTCGGCGCCGGACCGGGCGGGGCCGGACCCGGCGAGGGCGGCGGACCCGGCGAGGACGGCGGACCGAGCGAGGGCGAAGCGCCTTCCGTAGGGGATTCGCCGGACGAATGCGGTGAACACGCCCGTCGCGGGCCGACGACGGCCTCCGCTACGCGTACCCTCATCTACGTCACGCCGATGGCGGAGGCGCGCCGCCGGATCGCCGCCGCGCTCCCCGTCGTCCGCGAACACCTCGGCGAGCGGGCCCACGAGCCGGTCGCGCTGGCGGCCGGACGGCTCGCGGCGCTCGGCTCCTGGCTGGAGGAGTTCCATCCGCGCTCGCTGGTGGAGCTCGACTACGGCGGGCTCGTCCACCTGCTGGACGACGCCGCGCTGCGGGCCGACGAGTCGGTCGGGGAGACCGCCGTGGCCCTCGCCGGGATGGCGCGCGGCGAGGCCGAGCTGACGGCCGCGATGTACCGGCGCCTGCTCGCCCGCTGGCGGCCCGTCCGGGCCCGCCGCACGGCGAACTGAACAAATTTCCTGAATCCCTGCGCGATACGACTATACGTGTCGCTAGAATCACTGAGCGTGACCCAGTGACCACACGGATGCGACACGAATCCCTACGAGGGGTGGCAAAGGTACTTGCTTGTTGCGATGAGTGGTGGCAAGGTTACACGTTGTGATGTCATAGTGGCTCTTTCGGGCCATAGGGGACATCAGTGACCGCGCGAGATCAAATCGCAGGATCGCTGTCATTCGGTCCACGGAGGAGAGGCCGCACACATGTCAGCACGTACACCCGAGGCCGAGCCGCTGCTCACGCCGGCGGAGGTGGCGACGATGTTCCGTGTCGACCCCAAGACGGTGACGCGGTGGGCGAAGGCGGGGAAGCTCACGTCCATCCGCACCCTGGGGGGCCACCGGCGCTACCGCGAGGCGGAGGTGCGGGCACTGCTCGCGGGCATCCCGCAGCAGCGTTCGGAGTGAGGCGCGCCGTCCCGCCGAGCCCTCGGCGCGGACGGTCGTGTACAGCAGGAACAGGGGGGCGGCCAGGAGGCCGCTGAACGGAACCGTCCGCAGGGCGGGGGTTCAGCCGCTTCCTGGCCGACGGTCCGGCACCGCGGTCATCCGAGAACCGCGGTCTCGGACCACTCACCGCTCGAAACGGATGTCCCGTTCGCCACGCGACCGGGACATCCGCCATGCCCGGCCCCTGACAGCGTTCCGTGACGGAGCGACCACCCTGTCCGCCGCGACATCACATCAACGCGCCCGCGTCGTCCCCTTCACAGTGACGATGTCCTCACCCCGCAGTGACCACACCCTCGACCGGACGCGGGCGTGGAACGGCCGGGCAGGGCGGCGGAGCGGACGCGGGTCGCGCAACGGCCGAGCGTGATGCCGGTGCGGGCTCGTAACGGCCGAGCGTGATGCCGGTGCGGGCTCGTAACGGCCGAGGGTGACGCGGGCGCGGGTGCGTAACCGCCGAGCGTGACGCGGGCGCGGGACGGTCGGGGCGGGAGGCTGCGCGCGCCGGGCGGGTGGGGTGGTCAGTCGGTGGTGCCGAGCTCGGCTTCGGCGAGGCGGTCGAAGAGCTCGGCGATGTCGGGGGTGTGCTGGCCCGCGACGTGCAGCAGGACGATCAGCTGGTCGACCAGGAGCCGTTCGAGCTCGGGCCGGGTGACGTCGCGGTTCTCCAGCCAGTCCAGGCCGGCGGTCTCGACCGAGGCCATCCACGAGCGGAGCGTGATGCGCAGGACCGGCGTCGGGGTCTCGACCTCCATCGCGGACAGGATGCGGCCGAGCAGCAGCTGCCGGATGCCGTCCACGATCTCGCCGACCTCGCCGGAGCGGTCGGCCGGGCCGCCGCGCAGCAGCGCGGTGAAGCCCGCGGCGTGGCTCTCCACGAAGTCGAAGTAACGCTCCAGCGAGATGCGGAGCCGGTCGATCGGGGTCCCCTCGGTGGGCGGTTCGAGCAGCACCGCCAGCTTGCGCGCGGCGTTGCCGAGGGCGGCGAGGTACAGCTCGTACTTGCCGCCGAAGTAGTGGTAGACCAGGGCGCGCGACGCGCCCGCCGCCGCGGCGACGTCGTCGATCGAGACGTCCTCGGGCGGACGGGTGCTGAACAGTTCGAGCGCGGCCTCGATCAGCTCGTCGCGCCGCTCGTCGACGCTGAGCCGGCGCCGGCCCTGGCGGGCGCCGCCGGGACGCCGCTCGCGGGTGTTCGGACGCCGAGCGCCCCCGGTCGCTGCACGATCTGCCACCCAGGAAGGGTATCCGAGGCCGCGTCCGGGTACGGCCGCGCCGCCGCGCGCACGCTGTCCTTTTCCCCGGACGCGCCGGGCCCGCGACGGCGCGGTGACGGGCGGAAACGGCGGCGGCGCGCCGGGTAAGGCTGCCCTGAACTCCGATTGGCGGCTGCCCGTTACTCGCTGTCGCACCGAATTCGGGCGAAGCCGAGGCATCATGGCATCTCCTCCCGTGCGAGGACGGTGCTCCGGACGGCCCGTGCGTCCGGCGCGCCGCGTGTGGCATGACCCGCAAGGCCCCCCGGACGGAGTGCCATGTCTGACGGAGAAACGACCCCGCCGCGCGGCGGGGACCTGCGCAGGGCGATCCCGCTCCCGCGCGAGGGCTCGATGCCCCTGCCCGCGCCCAAGCCGACGATCCGCAACGTGGCCGAGCGCGCCGGGGTGTCCAAGTCGCTGGTGTCGCTGGTGATGCGCGGCTCGCCGCACGTGAGCGAACGCCGGCGGCAGGCCGTGCTGCAGGCGGCGCGCGAGCTCGGCTACCGGCCGAACGCGGTCGCGCGGAGCCTGGTCGAAGGCCGCACCCGGCTGATCGGCGCGATCGTCGCCGACCTGCACAACCCGTTCTTCGCCGAGTTCCTGGACGGCCTGCAGGAGTCGCTGCACGGCGCGGGCCTGCGGATGCTCGTCGGGTCCGGCCGCTGGGACCCGCTGTTCGAGGCCGAGGCCGTCGAGGCGTTCCTGGAGATGCGGGTGGACGGCCTGGTGCTGCTCAGCGTCGTCCCGGAGTCGCTGAAGGAGGCGGCCTCGTCCGTCCCGGTGGTGGTGGTCGGCGAGCGCGACGTCCAGGGCGTGGACATCGTGGTCGACGACGACGAGCTCGGCGCGTCCCTCGCGGTCGACCACCTGGTCGAGCTCGGCCACCGGCGTATCGCGCACATCGAGGGCGCGCGCTCCACAACGGCCCGGTACCGGCGCGCGGGCTACGAGAAGGCGATGCGGCGGCACGGCCTCGCGGACGAGATCGTCGTCGAGCCCGGCGACTTCACCGAGGAGGGCGGCTACCGCGCGGCGCGCACGCTGCTGTCCCGCCCGCACCGGCCCACCGCGATCTTCGCGCCGAACGACCTGGTCGCGACCGGCGCGCTCTCGGCTGCGGACGAGCTGGACCTGCCCGTCCCGCAGAAGGTGTCGATCGTCGGCTACGACAACACCCACCTCGCCGCGATCCGGCACATCTCGCTGACCAGCGTGAACCAGCCGCGCCGCGACATGGGCCGCGTGGCAGCCGAGCTGCTCACCGCCCGCATCGCCGACCCGGCGCGGCTCGCCCGGCAGAACCTGGTCGTCCCGCACCTGGTAGTCCGCTCCTCCACCGGCCCGGCCCCCACCGCCTAACCGCCCACCCTCGCAAGCCCGCGCAACCAACGCGCGCCGCGTGACCGACGCGCGCCTGCCTGACCAAGGCGTACCTGCATGACCGACGCGCGGTGCGGGACCAAGGCGCGCTGCGTGACCTGCGCGCGCCTGCGTGACCAACGCGCGCCTGCGTGGCCAAGGTGCGCTGCGTGGCCTGCGCACGGCTGCGTGGCCTGCGCACGGCTGCGTGGCCTGCGCACGGCTGCGTGGCCTGGGCGCTGGGCGTGGACGGGGTGCCGTGGGTGGTCGGCGCGTGCCGGTCCGCGTGTGATCGTCGTGCGGGTCGGGTGCGTTCCGTCCTGGAGGGTGGCGTTGTGGCGGAGAACCCGTCGGCGTGCCGCCGGTGCGTCATCGGCGGGTAGGGGACAGGTCGATCATCGTCCCGATGTGGTGGCGCGCAGGTAAGGGCACGGCCAAGCCTGGCGCATTCGCGGGCCCGCGCCGGGCCGTCCGGTGGTTAATGGTTCCACCGTTCGGCGGATTCGGGGGAACCGCTGGTCCGGGCCGGTTCTCGGGGGAGGCCGGCCCGGGCGGGGCCCCGCCGCCCGGCACGGGAAGGTCAGGTACACCCAGGGGGGTCGAGTGTCCGTGCGTGATCCGGAATTGGTGTCGTGCGCCCAGCGGGCGGCCAACGAGTTGGAACGTGCCTGGTCGGAGTGGCGCAACCAGCGCGGTCTCGACGAGCAGGCCGCGGAGTCGGTGGCCAGCTACGTGGCCCATTCCATCGACCATCCGTGGGGCCGTCCGCGCGTGGTCCTGGGCCTGGACGCCGAGGAGGCGCGGGCGCTCGCCGAGCTCCTGGCCGCCCCACGCGGCTTCTGATTTTTCGCGGAGTTCGTTTGACGAACGCCTCGCGGTGTGCAGACTGGCAGGGTCGTTGGTCACGGAAGCATCACGAGAGGACGGCTCGGTGCGCACTCTTTCAGCGCGCGGCCCGGTGGCGGTGGGATTGGCCCTGTGTCTCGGGGCGCTGACCGCCTGCGGGGGCGGGTCGTCCCACGACCGGACGCAGTCGACGGCCGATACGGCGACGCCTCCGTCAGCGGACGGAGGCGGCACCGGCGTGCCGTCCGGTGAGCCGTCGGCCGCGCCGTCCGCGCTGGCCGGGTCGCTGCGCGGCAAGACCGTCGCGATCGATCCGGGGCACAACGGCGGCAACGACAAAGCGCCGTCCGAGATCAACAAGCAGGTGGACGTCGGCAACGGTCACAAGGAGTGCGACACCACCGGCACCCAGACCGCCGGCGGCTACACCGAGCACGCGTTCACCTGGGACGTGTCGAAGCGGCTGCGCAAGCTGCTGGAGGCGCAGGGCGCCAAGGTCGTGCTGACCAGGAAGAACGACACGGGTGTCGGGCCGTGCATCACGCAGCGCGCCGCGACCGGGAACAAGGCGCACGCGGACGCGGCGATCTCGATCCACGGCGACGGCGCGCCGAAGTCCGGGCACGGCTTCCACATCATCGAGCCGCTGCCGGTCCCGGCGGGCGGCAACACCAAGATCGTCGAGCCGTCCGCGCGGCTCGGCGAGGCCGTCCGCGACGCCTACCACTCCGGGACGGGCATCCCGTACTCCACCTACGTCGGCACCAAGGCGATCGACAAGCGCGACGACCTGGGCGGACTCAACCTGTCCACGGTGCCGAAGATCTTCATCGAGTGCGGCAACATGCAGAACCCGGGCGACGCGACCAAGATGTCCGACCCCGCCTTCCGCCAGCGCGCCGCCGCCGCCCTCGACCAGGGCATCACCGCCTTCCTAAGCGGCCGCTAACCCACCCACCCCCGGCGCCCCGAGCCCGCCCGCATCCTGCGCACTCGCAACCGCCCGCGTCGCGCGCGCCCCGCCTGCGTCCTGAGCGCGCGGCTCGCCCACGTCCTGCGGCTCCACGCCTCTTGGGTGCCGGCGTATCCACGGCCCGCCCGCGTCCAGCGCGCCCGCGTCCTGTGCGTCTGCGGCCTGCCCGCGTCCTGCGCGCTGCCCGCGTCCTGGGCGCCCGGCTTCGTCCTGCGCGGTCGGCTCGGCCACGGCCTGCGCGTCTGCGGCGCGCCCACAGGGTGTCTGTGGCTCGCGCGCGGTCTGCGTGTTTGCGGCTCGCGCGCGTGCTGCGTGGCCTGTGGGCTGCTCGCGGCCTGCGTGTGCGTGTTGCGTGGTGGGTTCGGCGGCGGGGCGGGAGCGCGGGGTGGGGTGTTGGCGGGAGGATGGACGTGTGGGAGAACTGCTGGGGCGTCTCGGGGCGCGTTTCGAAGAGGCCGGATACACCGTTGCGGATGTCCGGGAAATGCTGGGGCCGGTCGCGGGCGGGGCGCTCGCGCGGGACGAGATCGTGCCGGCGCTGCGCGCCACGGCGGACGGGTCGCCGCTCGCCGAGCTGACCAGGCTGTTCTGGTTGCAGGTGCCGGTCGCGGCGTCGCGGCTGCCGGGGTTCGCCGGCGATCTGGTGGACGCGGGGCTGGCGACGCTCGATTCGGACGAGCTGTATCCCGCTTTCCATGTCGAGCCGGTGGAGTCGGTGGCGGGTTCGGGCCATCTGGGATACGTCGTTTCGGACCTCAAGGTCCGGCCCGGCGAGGGCCGCCTGCCCCGGCCGGATCACGTCGTCGGGACGGGCGGAGCGGCCACCAGCCTGGCCCGCCTCATTGTCCACAAGCCTGTGGATAACGTGCTCGATCTCGGTACCGGATGCGGCGTGCAGGTGCTGCACCTGGCCGACCCGGCGATCCGCGCGAAACCCGCGTCCCTCACTGCAACGGACATCAATCCGCGTGCTTTGGAACTGGCCGAAAAGAGCTTCGCGCTGTCCCGCCTGGACGGGGTGGAACTGCTCCGGGGATCGCTGCTGGAGCCCGTCCGCGACCGCCGGTTCGACCTGATCGTGTCCAACCCGCCGTTCGTCATCGGGCCGCCCGAAAGCGGCTTCACTTACCGCGAATCCGGCATGCACGGGGACGAGTTCTGTGCCCGGCTCGTCGCCGAGGCGCCCGCGCTGCTGAACGAGGGCGGAACGGTCCAGCTCCTCGCGAACTGGCTGCATATCCAGGGCGAACCGTGGCAGGAGCGGGTCGGCGCGTGGGTCGAGGCGTCCGGTTGCGACGCGTGGGTGGTGCAGCGGGACGTCCAGGATCCGGCGGAGTACGCCGAGTTGTGGCTGCGCGACTCGGCCGAGGCGGGCACGCCCGAGCACGGCCGCCGCTACAAGGAGTGGCTGGACTACTTCGACGCCCGGCGCGTCGAGGGCGTCGGCTTCGGCTGGATCACGTTGCGGACGCGCGGAACCGACCGTCCGGCCGTCCGAATCGAGGAGCTGCGGCACGCCGTGGACCAGCCCGTCGGCGCATATGCGGGCGCGGTCCTGGACGGCCAGGTCGCCGCGCGAGAGTTTTCCACAGCCTGTGGACGAGTGGACGGACTGGAGCAGATCCGGTTGCGTTCCGTGCCCGGGCTCGTCCAGGAGCAGATCGGCCCGCCCGGCGAGGAGCACCCCGAGCGGATCCTGCTCCGGCAGGCCGACCGGCTGCGCCGCGTGGCCGGAGTCGGCACCGCCGAGGCGGGCCTCGCCGGCGTCTGCGACGGCTCGCTCCCGCTCGCGCCGCTGCTGGAGGCGATCGCGCAGCTCATGGACATGGACGGGGACCAGATCCGGGCGCACGCCGCCGCCGTCCTACCCGAACTCATCGCCGACGGCTTCTTCGAGGTCGCCTCACTAGGCTGACCCGCCCGGCCTTGGCTTGGCCCTACCTGGTCCCAAGCTGGCCCGCGTCCTGGGGCCTGAACTGGGGCAGGGCGACGGTCGGGGCGGTTCGCGGGGTGGTCAGTCGTCGGGTTGGCGGGGGGTTGGGCGGACGACGGCGCGCATGGCGGCGGCCAGGTCGTCCCGCTTCATCATCAGGACGGTGAAGCCGAGCGCGAGGTAGACCAGCGAGAGGAACAGGCGCGCGCCCTGCCACGGCAGCAGGAACTGGATCACGAAGAGGCCGAACAGCAGGGCCGCCTCGCGCCGCTGGAACACCAGGTCGACGAGGATGGCGAGGCCGAGGACGGTCTGCGCGGCGGTCAGCAGCATCTCCTCGGTCTGCCGCGAGTCCAGCGGCAGCGACCATTCGCCGCCGCCGAGCCGGTAGGCGAACGGCAGCGTGCCGACCAGCAGCGTCCACTGGTTGACCTTGCTGGACAGGAGCGCTCCGATCGCGTCCCCGTCGCGCAGCCGCCAGGCGAACACGACCGCGACGATCAGCTCGGGTGCCTCGGACGCCAGCGGCGCGAGCCACTGGACGAGCAGGAACCGGTCGATGCCGAGCGACGAGCCCGCGTCCACGAGCGAGTCCGCGAACGGCTCGGCGCAGGCGAAGATGACGACCGCGCCGAGCAGGAACAGCCCGGCCGTCGTCAGGCGCCGCGTCTGCTGGGGGAGTTCGGAGAGCCGCGCGGCGATGCCGACCGGCTGCTCCTCGCCCTCGCCGCCGCCCTTCGCGATCCGGAGGACGTAGAGGACGTACAGCGCGATCAGGATGACCGCGACGTACCATCCGATCTCGCCGGTCAGTGCCGGGATGAACGCGATCACCGCGGCGACCGCCAGGAATCCCAGCTCGATCCGGTGATGCCGCCGCAACCGGACATCCCGGCGAACCTCGCCTGCGGCCTCGTCCCCGTTTCGGGCATGTCCTCGGGACGCGACGAGGCGACGCGTCCCGAGGGTGAAGGCGAGGACCACCAGAGCCCAGCCGACGCCGACGAGAAGCCGGTTCGCACCGGTCATGTTGGCGGCCGCATACGCCGTGTACTCGGGTTTCGACCCGGCGGCGTACGCGTAGTAGAGGTCGACGGCGTACTCGGGAAGCACCGCGATCAGCGCGAGCAGCGCCAGCGCGAGCGCCCCGGACATGTCGCGCCGCGCCGTTTCGGCCGCCCACATCAGCAGGATGGCCGAGCCCAGCACGCCGGCGCCGAAAAGGATCATGCCGGCCACCGGGGCCGGATGCGTGCCGGACAGCCGCATCAGGACCGATGGGACCACCAGCACGGCGACACCCGCGATGCGCGCCGCGACGGTCCTCTCCAGCAGCGCTGACTCAGCCGACATACCCCGATCCCTGCCGCCGACCGGGTAGAGCTACGTCCTCCCCACGGCAAAGAACCCGCCGCCGCCAACCCGCAACCCCCGCGAACAAGCCGACGCGGCATCCGCCCGGTCGCAGGTCAGCAGGTAGCGACGTGCGCAAGGTTGCGCGCGGGCCGCGCGGCTCGCGACGTCCGGAGGGCCGGCGAGCGTCAGGTGGTCTGCACGGCCCGGGGCGTCGGCGCAGGCCGGGTGGTTGCGACGTCCGCGATCGCTGGGCGCGGCTTGCAGCGTTTGGGGTGTTGGGTGGTGGTCAGGCGGCTTCGGGTGTTTTGGGGCGGGCTTCGGCGAGGGTGGGGAAGGTGCTCTGGCGGAGGCGGCGGGAGAGGTCGCGGTGGATGCGCCAGGCCCAGAGCGGGCCGCCGTAGATCATGCCGGTGAAGCCCTGCACGAGGGTGGCGCCGGCGCGGATGCGTTCCCACACGTCGTCGGCGGTCTCGATGCCGCCGACGGAGATCAGGACGAGCCGGTCGCCGGTGCGGGCGCGCAGCCGGCGCAGGACTTCGAGGGAGCGGGCCTTCACCGGCGCGCCGGACAGGCCGCCGGTCTCCTTGGTCAGCGTGGCCGGGCTCGCCAGGCCCTCGCGGGAGATCGTGGTGTTCGTCGCGATGATGCCGTCCAGGCCGAGCTCCAGCGCGAGGTCCGCGACGGCGTCGACGTCCTCGTCCGCGAGGTCGGGCGCGATCTTGACCAGGAGGGGGACGTGCCGGTCCGGCGCGGCGCGGTCGGCGGCCTCGCGGACGGCGGCCAGCAGCGGGCGCAGCACCTCGACGGCCTGGAGGTTCCGCAGGCCGGGCGTGTTCGGCGAGCTGACGTTGACGACGAGGTAGTCGGCGAGCGGGGCGAGGCGCTCGGCGCTCGCGACGTAGTCGGCGGCGGCCTCGGCCTCCGGGACGGCCTTGGTCTTGCCGATGTTCACGCCGACGATCGTCGCGTCCGGGCCGCGGCGGCGGGCGCGCAGGCGGCGCGCGGCGTCCTCGGACCCGCGGTTGTTGAAGCCCATCCGGTTGATGATCGCCCGGTCGGGGAGCAGCCGGAACAGGCGCGGGCGGGGGTTGCCCGGCTGCGCCTGCCCGGTCAGGGTGCCGATCTCCACGTGCCCGAACCCGAACGCGCCGAGGGCCTCGTAGGCGATCGCGTCCTTGTCGAAGCCCGCCGCCAGGCCGAGCGGTCCGGGGAACTCCAGGCCGAGCGCGGCGACCCGCAGCGCCGGGTCGCGCGGCGCGAGGACGCGGCGCACCAGCGGCGCCGCGCCGGGCGTCATCTGGATCGTCCGCAGTGCCCGCATCGTCAGGTGGTGGACGTCCTCGGCGTCCAGGAACCGGGCGACGACATGGCGGAAGAGCAGTGAGTACAGCATCCCCACGAGTATCTCAGGCGGCCCGACCGAAAACCGTTTGAGGGCGTCCGGACGGCCCGCCTACGCTGGCGCACATGATCGAGAACCTGCTGGTCACGGCGTGGCGGGGCGTTCCGCGCCGCGTCTTCCGCGACCGCGCCGCCGCCTGACGGACGGCCCCGCGGAAACCTCCCGCTCGGGCCGGACGAGGACGAGTCAGTCATCGCCTGCCATCACGGGAGCGGCTTCACCATGTCCAAGAACAGGAACGACATGCTCGGCGTCGGCGGTCAGCGGCGCAAGGTGTCGCGCGCTGACCTGCGCGGCGCGCCGTCCGGCGGCCGCGGGTCGGCGAAGGGCGGCGCGGACGCCAAGCGCGCCCTCGCCGACGAGATGCGCGAGCGCCTCGACAAGCAGCGGCTCGACGCGCGGCGGCGCGCGGCCGAGGACGCCGCCGAGGAGTGATCACCCCCGGCGCCCGTCCCCTCCCTGCGGAGGGGGTGGGCGCCGGTCTCTTTGCGTAGTCGAGCCGACACGCCGGGTCAGAATTCGGGATTTCCGCCACTTGTTGCAAGAAAACCATCACGATCAGTAAGGGACATGCGTCACGGTGGAGTCGTTGGTAGCTGACACCACTGGGGGGCGATGTGAAGCTGACCTTCTCCACCGGGGCCGGAACCGACGACGCGACGGGCCGCCATGCCCGCGTCCGGCGGCGCGACCGCACCGAGCCCTGGCCCGCCGAGCCGCTCTGGCCCGCGCCCGACGTGTCCCGCGACCGGGAGATCCTGCTGGACCTGGCGTCCCGCGAGGCCGGGGCCGAGGCCCGGCTCTACGACGCGTACGCCGCGCGCCTGCACGACTACGCCGCTTCCGTCCTGCGCGAGGGGCCCGCCGCGGACGTCGTCCATGACGTCCTGGTGGACGCCGCGCGCCGCGCCGCCCGCGTCCGCGACCGGGAACGGCTCGGCGCCTGGCTGTACGGGGCGACCCGCGCCCGGCTCCGCCGCCGCACCTTCCCGCGCCCGCACTGGGATTGGACGCCGGCCGCCGGGGAGTCGCGGCCCGCCGTCCCGTTCGAGGTCCGCGCAGCCCTGGACCACCTGATGGACGCGACCGGCCCGACCGAACGCGAGCTCCTGCTGCTCACCGGCCGACACGGACTCACCGCGGACGACCTCGAAGCCGTCCTCGGCCGTCCGGCCCGCCAACTCCGGCGCCGCTGCGCCCAGGCCTGGCGTCACGCCGCCGAGATCGTGGCGGCCCACACGGCCGCGCACATCCCGGCCGGCGCGCTGAGCACCGTCCCGATCAAGGTCCAAGGCGCGACCGCGCCCAACGGCCTGCCCTACACGACGACCCGACCCGCTCACCCTCCCTCGTCCTATCCCGTCGACCCGCAACCGCCGCACGCCACCCCGCCCTTCGGCACCCGACTTCCGTCCCTGCCGCCCACCGGTCTCGCTGGGCCGCAACCCCACAGCGCCCCGCCCGTCCCTGGCACTCCGCCTTTCGGCACGCGCGCTTCAGGCGAGGCGCCTGTCGTCCCGGACGCGCTGGGCAACGCACCCTTTGGAGCGCCGGGCGGCCCGCCAACCTCGCCGCAGGCGCTCGGGACGCCGAGACCTTGGCCCTTCGCGACTTCGGACGCGTCGCAGGAGCAGGCGGCCGAGACGCAGCCGTTCGGGACGGCGAGCACTTCGCCGTTCGCGACTCCGGAGGCGGCGCACGAGCAGGCGGCCGAGACGTCGGCGTTCGGGTCGCCGAGACCTTGGCCCTTCGCGGCTTCGGAGGCGGCGCATGAGCAGGCGGCCGGGACGCAGCCGTTCGGGTCGCCGAGACCTTGGCCCTTCGCGGCTTCGGAGGCGGCGCATGAGCAGGCGGCCGGGACGCAGCCGTTCGGGACGCCGAGCACTTCGCCGTTCGCGACTCCGGAGGCGGCGCGGAATCAGGCGGGCGGGACGGCCAGGTCGGACGAACCGTTCTGGGGGCGTTGGGAAGGCGCGCCTGGCGATCCGGCGCTGCGAGTGGAGGCCTTGCTGGTCGCGCCGGGAGCGGCGATTCCGCCGCAGCGGTTGCGGATGCGGGTGCTGCACACGCTCGCCGACCCTGCCCTCGCGCCCTACCGCGCCGAGATCAGCGCGCGCGGCGGACGGCTCACGCCCGAGGGCCTGCCTCGCCAAGCCGACGCGACCTCTCCGGTCGTACGCCGGACGCGCCGGGCGACGTTGCGCACGACGCTGACCGGGGCGGCCGCCGCGACCGGCGTGCGGACGTCCGCCGCCGCGACCGCCACGGTCGGGACGGCGCTCGTGCCGCTCTTCCTCGTTCCCGTGTCGACCCCGAGCGCTGGACCGGGCCTCTCGACCGGCGGACATGCCGGACACAGTGTCGCGATCCGGCTCGGCAACGACCTCACGCGGCCCGCGCTTCCGGCGAAGGACGCGCAAGACCCGGTCGCGGACGTTCCGCTGCCGACCGACGAGCTGCCGATAGCGCCCTTTGATCCGCCAAGCGGGCAGGTCACGCCGCCGATCGTTGAGCCGCCGAAGTATCCCGAGTTCCCGGCGATCTCCGGCGGGGTGCCGGGCGGCCCGGCGCTCCCCGTCCATCCGCCCGCCGTGCCGCTGCCGACCGAGCCGCATCACCTCCTCCAGGACGTCCCGCAGGTCGTGCGAGACGTCCCCACCCTCGTCCGGAACCTTCCGCAGGACGTCCCGCAGATGCTCCAAGACGTCCCGCGCGTCGTTCAGGACGTCCCCGAGACGGTTCGGGACGTCCCCAAGGCGGTCCAAGACGTCCCGCGTGTGGTCCAGGACGTCCCGAAAGTGGTGCAGGACGTCCCCCAAGCGCTGCCGGAGGTCGTCTCCGGGCTGACCGGAACGGCCGCGCCCTCCGCGAAGGGCGGCCAGGACGCTCCGAACCCCACGCCCGACGCTGGCAGCAGCGGCGGCGACGAGCAGCACTGACCCACGCCCGCCCGCCCGCGCCGACCTGCGGTCGCGCTTGCGTGGCTGCGGTCGGCGCGGGGCGGGTTGCTTGTGTGTGGGCGATGAGTTTGCCAGGGGGAGGTGGTCCATCTCGGGAGCGAACTGGAAGGTGGAGTTAAGGGGATCGTCTACACCGAAGCGTCCGTCTCGCTGGACGGATACATCGCGGGGCCTGATGAGACGGGCTTCGACCGGCTGTTCCGGTGGTACGAGAACGGGGACGTCGTCTGGGAGACGACGCGTCCCGGGCTCACGTTCCGGATGACCGAGGAGAGCATCCGGGCGATGCGCGAGACGCTGGAGAACACCGGCGTCTTCGTCGTCGGCCGCAGGCTCTTCGACCTCACCAACGGCTGGGACGGCAGGCATCCGTTCGACATCCCGGTGGTGGTGCTGACGCACGAGGTGCCGAAGGACTGGGAGCACCTCGGGACCGCGCCGTTCACGTTCGTCACCGAGGGCGGCATCGAGGCGGCGGTCGCGAAGGCCAAGGAGATCGCGCAGGGCAAGGACATCGGCGTGAACGGCGGGACGATCGCCACCCAGTGCCTCGACGCGGGCCTGCTGGACGAGGTGGGCATGGCGCTCGTCCCGGTGATGCTGGGCGGCGGCGTGCCGTACTTCGGCCCGCTCCAGAACGGTCCGCTCGACCTGGAAGGCCCGGTCAGGACCGTCCAGGGCAAGGAGGTCACGCACCTGCGCTACCGCGTCCGTCGCTCCTGACCACACGGGCATCATGCGGCGCCGGGCCAGTCCCAGCCGAGCTGGGCGAACAGGCCGAGCCGGTCGGAGACGCAGCGGATCTCGCTGATCAGGCCGTCCCGCAGCGTGAAGATGAAGATCAGCTCGGTCTCGAAGGCGCGGCCGGTGGGCTCCGGCATGCGGGGATGGGTGCCCGTGTGGACGCCGGTGTGCGTGCAGCGCGCGACGGCGGTCGTGCCGGACACCACGAGCTGGTCGACGCGGCAGTGGTAGTCGCCGAAGGCGGCCAGCTGCATGGCGATGCCCTCGAACGCGGCGCCCGGCTCGTCCGGCTCGCCGTGAATGATCTTGTTGTGGTCGACCACGTCGGCGGCCATGACGCGGCGCAGGTCGGCGAGGCGGCGCTCGTTCACGGCGGCGAAGAACTCGGTGACGACTTCGGCAACGGCGGACATGTTCGGCCTCTCTCTTACGACGTAAGACTCTCGGACGCGTCTATGATGCTCTTACGCCGTAAGAGAGTCAAGGAGCACCGTGGGAAAACCCGTCGGCCTGACCCGTGAACGCGTCCTCGACGCCGCGCTGGCCCTGGTGGACCGGGACGGCCTGGCCAAGCTGTCCATGCGCCGGCTGGGCGCCGAGCTGGGCGTGGAGGCGATGACGCTGTACCACTACGTCCCGAACAAGGACGCCCTGCTGGACGGCGTCATCGAGCAGGTGATCGCCGGAGCCGAGCCGCAGCCCGCGCCCGGGCTCGACTGGATCGCCGAGTTCGCGCGGTCGCTGCGCCGCGAACTCCTCGCGCACCCGCGTGTCGTCCCGCTGCTGGCGTCCCGGCCGATCAGCACGCCGGGCGGGCTCGACATGCTCGAACGGGCGCTGGAGGCGCTGGCCGGGGTCGGCCTCTCGCCCCTCGAAGCGGCCTGCCTGCTGAACGCCGTCGCCACGTTCACGGTCGGGCACGTCCTCGCGGAGATCCCGGACGAGGACGCGGCCGAACTCCCCGACCTCGCGCGGTATCCGCACGTGGCGCGGGCTGTCGCGGACGGTCTGGGCACGCCGTCCGACCACCGGGCCCGCTTCGACCGCGCGCTCCAGGCGCTCGTCGCCGGGCTGTCCCCGGGGCGCTGAATGGCGGCGCGGTGAGGGCGCTGGGGCGGAAGGTGAGTGAATTCCCGCCCCCGGGGAGGGCCTGGCGGCGCATGCTTGGGGTGTCCCGGTTCGGGTGCTGGCGGGAGGGCGCATGAGGGTGGTCACTCTGTGGCGCACTCGGGACGGCACCTACGCGGTGAGGGACGACCAGATGCGCCTGCTCGCCGAGTTCTGGGCCGAGAAGGAGGGCTGGTGGCGGGGCGAGATGGCCGACGGGACGGTCCGCCGGCTGTGGGTCCCGGTCAAGGACGACGACGAGGAGGCCGCCGCCCGCGAGGTCACCAAACGCCTGCTGAGCAAGTGACCGGACGCCGAGGGACGGGACGGCGTAGACCCACCCGGTGGCGCCCGCCGCCCGGTGGCGCCCGCCGCCCGGTGGCGCCCGGCTATCCGGTGGCGCCCGCCACCCGGCGTCCGCGTAGCAGCCGCCAGAACACCCAGGCCTGGACGGGGCTGGCGAACGTCATGTAGCCGACGAAGTCCACGTCGAACACGAAGAGCGGCAGGATCGCCGGCCCGAGCAGCGGGAAGAGCCAGACTCCGGCCATGCTCCCGTCCGTCGTGGACGCCTCGTACAGCACCCAGACGGCCACGGTGAACACGAGCGCCGCATAAGTCGCAGCCACTCGGAAAACCGCCGGGCCGTGGCTGAATTCGCGAACGTGTTCGCCGACCGTCTTCCGCCAAGGACGCGTCCGCCACCGCGCCAGCCCCCACACAGCCAGAGCCTGGAACAGTCCGAGAACCAGCAGCGCGCTTTCCACCGAACGGTTCGTCCCGTCGTGGTCGACGTGCAGGCCGAGCGGCTTGAGCAGGTAGAAGGACGGTCCGGCGAGTTCGGCCAGCGCCACCTGCCTCCCGTCCCCTCCGCCGGTGCCGGGGAGGAAGTAGAAGAAGACGAGAAGGGCGGAGTAGAGCAGGGCAAAGGCCGTGACGACGCGGCCGATGGTGATGCGTGGCATGAGGGTCTTCCTGATCGGGACCGGAGGAATTCGCGGTCACGACCAGCATTCCGAGCGACCGGACGCGCCCGGAATCCGTCGCGCTACTCAGATCGGGTGAGTAGTCAGCGTCCCGGCGTGGAGAAGATCTCGTTCAGCCAGCGGAAGACCGGGCCGAACGTCGCGTCCCAGACGGCGCGCAGCGCGCGGCCGACCGGCCGGACCAGGTTCGTCCAGACCCAGCGGACGGGCAGCGCGACCAGGTACTTCAGCGGGACGACCAGCGTGTAGTACAGCACGCGTCCGGCGGCCCACCACGCCCAGCTCAGCACCGGGAACAGGGCGTTCTCCCAGAACCAGGCGATGCCGCGTCCGATCGGGGCCAGCACGTACCGCCAGAGCGCCATCAGAGGCAGGACGATCAGGATGTTCAGCACCCAGCCGATCCCGATCGCGATCGGCCGCAGGACGTACCGGCCGATCCAGGCGAGTCCGGCCCACAGGCCGCGCCCGATCCACGCGAGGAACGCGCCGAGCAGCCGCAGCGGCGGCATCAGCAGCGTCTCCCACACCCAGATCACGGGCTTGACCAGCAGGTAGTAGAGCGCGATGCCGATCGGCCGCAGGACGAACCGGCCGAACTGGACCAGCACCCAGCCGATGCCGCGGCCGATCAGCTTGAGCAGCTCCCAGGCCAGCCGGAAGGGCAGCACGATCACCATGACCGGCCACAGCAGGCAGCTCGGCCCCGAGTAGTTGTTCGGCCTGGTCACGGTGTGTCCCCCATGTCGTGCGGTGTCCCGACTAGGACGGATTCGGGCGCGAGGTGGTTCAAAACCGTACCGGCGCTTGAACCCTCCGGGCGCGCCTCCTCGTACTGCCCCTCGTCCGGGACGACGGACGACAGCGGACGGCGACGGACGACGAGCCGGCGGACGACGAGGGGCCGGCGGACGAGGAACCGACTCACATGAGGGGACAGGCCATGCGGGACCAGCGGTGGACGATCTCGGCGGCGGCGGTGCTGGCCGCGTCGGGGCTGGCGCTCGGCGCGTGCGGGACGCATCACGCGGGGCAGAAGGACGCGGCGGCCGGATCGCCGGCGACGCCGGCGGCGGCGAACCCGGGCACGGTGCAGCCGGCGACCCTGGAGGTCGCGGCCATCGACAAGATCGGCAAGGTCGTGACGGACGGGCAGGGCCGGACGCTGTACCGGTTCGACAAGGACACCGCCAAGCCGTCCGGGTCGAGCTGCCTGGACGCCTGCGCGAAGACCTGGCCGCCGGTCTGGGCGGGCGCGGAGGACACCAAGGTCCGGGGCATCGACCGGGCGCTGCTCGGGAAGGTCAAGCGGCCGGACGGCAAGTGGCAGGTCACGCTCGCCGGATGGCCGCTGTACCGGTTCGCGAAGGACGCAGGTCCGGGCGAGGCGAAGGGCCAGGGTGTCGGCGGGACGTGGTTCGCGAGCGCTCCGGACGGCAAGAAGGCAGGTTCGGCGCCGTCCGGAAAGCAGCCGCGCTGGACGGGCTGGACCGTCCTGAAGGCCAAGGGCGACCCGAAACTCGGCAAGATCATCACCGACGGCCAGGGCCGGACGCTCTACCGCTTCGACAAGGACACCCCGAAGCCACCGACGTCCAACTGCTCCGGCGCCTGCCGCCAGACCTGGCCGGTAGTGGTGTTCAACGGCTGGAAGCACCTCAAGCTGGACGGCATCGACCGCAAGGCCGTCGGCTTCATCGAGCGCAAGGACGACGGCGTGTGCCAGGTGACCGTCAACGGCTGGCCGCTCTACACCTACTCCAAGGACGTCGTCCCCGGCGACACCAAGGGCCAGGGCGTCGGCGGCACCTGGTTCGCGAGCACCCCGGACGGCAAGAAGGCCATGGCCCCGGCCGGCAGCGGCGGCAGCGGCGACGGCTCGGGCGGTGGCGGGTACGGCGGTGGCGGGTACGGCTACTGACGCCCGTCCAGGTGGCCGGACGACGGCAGCAGATGGTGAACCGGCGCGCCCGGAACCCCGGTCGCGACCCCGCCCGGAACGCCGTGCTCGTACGCGGACTCGGCGTGCAGCGCCAGGTCGACGCCCTCGGCCTCCTGCTCCGGCGTGACGCGCATCCCGACCACCTTGTCCAGCAGCTTCCCCAGGACGAAGGTCACCGTGAACGCGTACAGCCCGACGGCCGGCACCGCGACCGCCTGCTTGCCGAGCAGCGCGAGCCCGCCCCCGGCGAGCAGCCCGGACGCGCCGCCCGTCATGATCTTCGCCGCGAGCAGCCCGATGAGCAGCGTGCCGATGACGCCGCCGACGAGGTGGACGCCCACGACGTCCAGCGAGTCGTCGTAGCCGAACCGGAACTTCCAGCCGACCGCGTACGAGCAGACGACGCCCGCGACGAGCCCCACGACCAGCGCGCCGAGCACGTTCACCGACCCGCAGGACGGCGTGATCGCGACGAGCCCGGCGACCGCTCCGGACGCCGCGCCGAACGTGGTCGGGTGGCCGTCGCGGCGCTGCTCGACCAGCAGCCAGCCGAGCAGCCCGGTGCATCCGGCGGCGAGCGTGTTGAGGAAGACCGCGGCGGCGACGCCGTTGGCGTCCAGCGCGGATCCGGCGTTGAACCCGAACCAGCCGAACCAGAGGAGCCCGACGCCGAGCAGCACCATGGGCAGGTTGTGCGGGCGCATCGCGTCCCGCCGGAACCCGATCCGCGGCCCGAGGACGAGCGCCATCGCCAGCCCGGACGCGCCGGACGCGATCTCCACGACGAGCCCGCCCGCGTAGTCGAGCGCGCCGAGCTTGGCGATCCAGCCGTCCGGGCTCCAGACCCAGTGCGCGATCGGGGTGTAGACGAGCAGCGCCCAGAGCGGGACGAACAGCATCCACGCGGAGAACTTCACCCGGTCCGCGACGGCGCCGCTGATCAGCGCGGCGGTGAGGATCGCGAAGGTGAGCTGGAAGGTGACGAACAGCAGCTCGGGGACGTGCCCGTGCGCGGTGCGCGGCGTGATCCCCTCCAGCCCGGCGTGCCCGAGGGTGCCGATCAGCCCGAGGCCGCCCGCGTCCGACCCGAAGGCCAGGCTGTAGCCCACCGCCAGCCACACCAATGTCACCAGCGCGATCGCGACCAGGCTCATCATGATCATGTTCAGCGTGGACTTGGCGCGGACCATCCCGCCGTAGAACAGCGCGAGGCCCGGCGTCATCAGGAGCACGAGCGCGGTGCTCGCGAGCAGCCAGGCGGTGGCTCCGGCGTCGATCGTGTTCGGCATGCGGCCCTCCTCGGTCCGGTCGAGGATCACCGCCATCCGTTTCGCGACGTATGCCGGATTGTTTCGAGTGTGTTTCGTGTTACTGGCGGGTTGCCTTTTCCTCACCAGGTCCGAAACGTTCCGGATGCGGTCCGAAACCGGTCCTCGACAGGCCCCGGCCCCGGTGCTGTGATGAAGCCATCCCGCCGCGACCGCGGGCGGGCGAGGGCGGACCGAGCCCCCGCCGCGCGTCCCCAGCGGACGTCCCGCGAAGCTGCTCCCGCCGTGGCGGGACGGCTTCGGGAGGCCGGATGGTCGAGCGAGCGAGAACGAGCCCCGGACGGGGCGCGCTGCGGAGCGCGGTGGCGCTGGCGCTGCTGGCGGGCGGGCTCGCCGCCTGCGGGGGAGGCAGCGGGACACCGGCGCTGAACTGGTACATCAACCCCGACAACGGCGCGCAGGACCGGTTGGCGAAGGCGTGCTCCGCCGCGTCCGGCGGGAGGTATCGGATCAAGACGTCGCTGCTGCCGACCGACGCGAGCCAGCAGCGCGAGCAGCTCGTCCGGAGGCTGGCCGCGAAGGACTCCGGGCTCGACCTGATGAGCCTCGACCCGGTGTTCGTCGCGGAGGCCGCCAACGCCGGGTTCCTGCGCCCGTTCACCGGCAGCGAGGCGCCGCAGTTCACGCAGGGCGTGTTCCCGGCGGCCGTGCAGAGCTCCACCTGGAAGGGGAGGCTGTACGCGGCGCCGTTCTGGGCGAACACGCAGGTGCTCTGGTACCGGAAGTCCGTCGTGGCGAAGGCGGGCGTCGATCCGAACGCCCCCGGCTTCACCTGGGACAAGCTCATCGACGTGGCCGAGCGGACCGGCACAACGGTCGGCGAGCAGGGCAACAAGTACGAGGGCTACATGGTGTGGATCAACGCCCTCGTCGAGTCGGCCGGCGGGCACGTCCTCACCGGCGGCGAGAACGGCGCGAAGGCGCAGATCACGATCAGCAGCCCGGCCGGGCAGCAGGCCGCGCGGATCGTCCAGCGGCTCGCGCACTCCAAGGCGGCCAGCCCGTCCCTCGCGACCGACATCGAGGAGCAGGCGCGGTCGATGCTGAACGGCCCGCACGGCGGGTTCCTCCTGAACTGGGGCTACGTCTGGCAGGCCGAGAACGGCGACGCCAAGTCCGGCACGATCCCCAAATCGGTCATCGGCGACCTCGGCTGGGCGCCGTACCCGCAGGTCACCGAGGGGGTGAAGGCCAGGCCGCCGTTCGGCGGGATCGAGCTGGCCGTCGGCGCGTACGGCAAGCACACGGCCGAGGCCGTGGACGCCGTCCGGTGCATCACGACCGCGGGCAACATGAAGAAGTACATGCTCGACTCGGGCAACCCGGCCGCGCGCGCCGCCGTCTACGACGAGCCGGACGTGATCAAGCAGTACCCGATGGCGCGCCTGCTGCGCGACTCGATCAATGTCGCCGCGCCGCGTCCGATCACCCCGTACTACGGCGACGTGTCCGCCGCGATCCAGTCCCGCTGGCACCCGCCGACCTCGGTGGACCCGGCGACCACGCCGCGCCGGTCGGCGTCGTTCATCGGCCTGGTGCTGCGCGACAAGGCCCTGCTGTGAGCGGGGCGGAGCCGAGGAGGCGGCGGCCTGCCGAACCGTCCGTCCCGTCCGGATTCGAGGGGCTTCTCAGGAGGCATCAGATGAGCGTGGCCGCGCGCGCCGCCGCCCAGCCGTCCCCGTCCCCGTCTTCGCGAGCTGAACTCTCCGACCGCAGCCGGTCCGAGCGCCGCCTGGGCCTGCTGCTGTCCGCGCCGGCCGTCGCGGTGATGCTGCTGGTCACCGCGTACCCGCTGGTGAACGCGCTGTACCTGTCGCTGTTCCGGTACCGGCTGACCGCGCCGGACGACCGGAGGTTCGTCTGGTTCGCCAACTACGCGACCGCGCTGAGCGACCCGCTGTTCTGGCAGGACGTGCTGACCACGCTGATCATCACGGCCGTGACGGTCGCCGTCGAGCTGGTGATCGGGTTCGGCTTCGCGATGGTGATGCACCGCGCGCTGTTCGCCCGCCGGACGGTCCGGACGGCGATCCTGCTGCCGTACGGGATCGTCACCGTGATCTCGGCGTTCGCCTGGAAGTACGCCTTCGACCTCCAGTCCGGGTTCGTGAACTCGTGGTTCGGCGCGGGCGACTACGCGTGGTTCTCGCATCGCTGGGCGTCGATGCTCGTGATCGTCCTGTCGGAGATCTGGAAGACGACGCCGTTCGTGTCGCTGCTGCTGCTCGCCGGGCTGGCGCAGGTGCCGCGCGACCTCGGCGAGGCCGCGACCGTGGACGGCGCGACCGCCTGGCAGCGGCTGTGGCGGGTGACCGTGCCGAACATGAAGGCCGCGATCCTGGTCGCGGTGCTGTTCCGCACCCTCGACGCGTGGCGGATCTTCGACAACGTCTTCGTCATGACGTCCGGCCAGCAGAAGACCGAGACGCTGTCGTTCCTCACCTACCGGCAGACGATCACCCGGACCGCGATCGGGCTCGGGGACGCCGTCGGGGTGCTGCTGTTCCTGTCCGTGGTGCTGATAGCGGCCGTGTTCATCCGGGGGTTCCGGGTGGACCTCTCCCAGGTGCGAGGTGACCGGTAGCGATGGACCGAACCAACCGGACAGTCGCGGATTGGGGTGACCGGTAGTCATGGAGACCGCTCGCTCGAAATGGCTGTGGGCCGCCGGCTCGCTGCTCATCCTGGTCTGGACGGTCTTCCCGATCCTGTGGATCGTGATGCTGTCGTTCAAGCAGCCCGGCGAGATCGGCAACCGGCACGGCTTCCTCCCGCACACCTGGACCTGGGAGAACTACCGGACGGTCTTCAGGACCGGCCTGTTCACCTCCGCGCTGGTGAACTCGATCGGCATCTCGCTGATCGCGACCGTCGTCGGCGTGACGTTCGCGACGCTCGTCGCCTACGCCATCGCGCGCCTGGAGTTCCCCGGCAAGCGCCTGATCCTGTCGTTCGCGCTCGCGATCGCGATGTTCCCGGTCGTGTCGCTGGTCGGTCCGCTGTTCAACCTGTGGCGCGACATCGGCCTGTACGACACCTGGCCGGGGCTGATCATCCCGTACATCTCCTTCGCGCTGCCGCTGGCGATCTGGACGCTGTCGGCGTTCTTCCGCGAGATCCCGTGGGAGATGGAGCAGGCGGCGCAGGTGGACGGCGCGACGACCTGGCAGGCGTTCCGGAAGGTGATCGTCCCGCTGGCGGCGCCCGGGGTGTTCACCGCCGCGATCCTGACCTTCTTCTTCTGCTGGAACGACTTCGTGTTCGGCATCTCGCTGACCTCGACGGACAACGCCCGGCCCGTCCCGGCCGCGCTGGCGTTCTTCACCGGGGCCAGCTACTTCCAGCAGCCCACGACCGCGATCTGCGCCGCCGCCGTGGTGGTGACGGTGCCGGTCGTGGTGATCGTCCTGTTGTTCCAGCGCCGCATCGTCGCGGGGCTGACCGCCGGCGCCGTGAAGGGATAGCCGCGATGGCCGCCATCACCATGTCCGACATCGTCAAGCGGTACGGCGACGGGTTCCCGGCCGTGAACCGGGTCTCCCTGGACGTCCAGGACGGCGAGTTCATGATCCTGGTCGGGCCGTCCGGGTGCGGCAAGTCCACGTTGCTCCGGATGATCGTCGGGCTGGAGGACATCACGTCCGGCGAGATGCGGATCGGCGACCGGATCGTCAACACCGTCGCGCCGCGGCAGCGGAACCTGTCGATGGTGTTCCAGAACTACGCGCTCTACCCGCACCTGACCGTGTTCGAGAACATCGCGTTCCCGCTGCGGCTGGCCAAGGTGCCGGGGGACGAGGTGGACCGGCGCGTCCGGGACACCGCGGCGCTGCTGGAGCTGACCGAGCACCTGGACCGCAAGCCCGCGCACCTGTCCGGCGGGCAGCGGCAGCGCGTCGCGATGGGCCGGGCGATCGTCCGGCAGGCCGACGCGTTCCTGTTCGACGAGCCGCTGTCCAACCTGGACGCCAAGCTGCGCGGGCAGATGCGCACCGAGATCTCCCGCCTGCAGCGGCGGCTCGGCGTGACGACCGTGTACGTCACGCACGACCAGACCGAGGCGATGACGCTGGGGGACCGGGTCGCGGTGCTCCGCAAGGGCGAGCTGCAGCAGGTCGGCAGCCCGCGCGAGCTGTACGAGCAGCCGGAGAACCTGTTCGTCGCGGGATTCATCGGCTCGCCGTCGATGAACTTCCTGCCCGCGACGCCGTCCGGCACCGAGCTGCGCACCCCGCTCGGCACCCTGCGCCTGGACGACCAGCGCAAGGTGGACGCGATCGGCGACCGGAGGATCGTGCTCGTCGGCATCCGTCCGGCGGACTTCGAGGACGCGTCGCTGGTCAGCCACGGGAAGCGGGCGCGCGGCGCGGTGGTCCGCGCCCGCGTGGACGTCACCGAATGGCTCGGCAACGAGCTGTACGCGTACGTCCCCTACGAGGCGCCGGAGGACGTCGCGATGCGGCTCCGGGACCTTTCCCGCGAGCTGGACAGCGACCAGCTCCGCACCCAGGCCGTCGTCGCGCTCGACCCGTCCAGCCGGATCCACGCGGGCGACGACGTCGAGCTGTGGGTGAACACCGCGCGCCTGCACCTGTTCGACCCGTCCAGCGGCCTCAACCTGACCCGCGACGAGGACGCCGTCGCAGCCCTCGCGGCCCAGTCCGACGCGTCCCGCGAGGCGCAGCGCGCGGCGCAGCGCACCGAGACCCAGGAGGTCCCCCCGATCGACCCGGACTGATGCCGCCCTCGGCGGCCGTGGAGGCGGCGGTTGCAGGTCAGCCTTGGAGGCGGCGGTCGCGGGTCAGCCTTGGAGGCGGCGGTTGCGGGTCAGCCTTGGAGGCGGCGGCGGAGGACGGGGAGGTGGCTCGCCTCGATCTCCTTGGTCGCGGTCAGCAGCGTGACCGGGCCCTTCTCGGCGAGCTCGCGCAGGTGGTCGACGATCTCCGCGCGCTCCGGGTCGTCCAGTTCGGCCCGGTAGCGGCGGGTGAACTCGTCCTTCCTGGCCGGGTCGTGGCCGTACCATTTGCGCAGTTCGTCCGAGGGAGCGACCTGCTTGTCCCACTCGGTCAGGTCCGCGCGCTCCTTCGACAGGCCGCGCGGCCAGAGCCGGTCGACCAGGACGCGCGCGCCGTCCGCCTCCTCGGGCGCGTCGTACGCACGCCGCATCCGGAATTCCCCCATGTCCGCCTCCTACCCGGGAACCGAAGGTTAGCCCCCTCCGCCCCCGGGGATCTTGCGGAAGATGATCGTTTCATCGGGGGAGGCGCGGACATGGCGACGGTCGCCGAGCAGCTCATCGAGGTCCTTGGACAGGCGGGCGTCAGGCGGATCTACGGCGTGGTGGGGGACAGCCTCAACCCGGTCGTGGAGGCCGTCCGCCGGACCGCCGGAATCGACTGGGTCCACGTCCGCAACGAGGAGGCCGGCGCGTTCGCGGCCGCCGCCGAGGCACAGCTCACCGGGCGGCTCGCGGTCTGCGCGGGCAGCTGCGGGCCGGGCAACACGCACCTGATCAACGGCCTCTACGACGCGCAGCGCACGGGCGCGCCGGTGCTCGCGATCGCGTCCCAGATCCCGAGCGCGCAGATCGGCACCGGTTTCTTCCAGGAGACCCATCCCGAGCACGTCTTCTCCGAGTGCAGCGTCTACAGCGAGCTGGTCAGCGGGCCCGGGCAGATGCCCCGGATCGTCCGGACGGCGATGCAGCACGCGATCGGCCTCGGCGGCGTCGCGGTGCTCACGCTGCCCGGCGACGTCGCCGACAAGGACGTCCAGGCGCCGGTCGGGCACTCCGACCTGCTGGTGGACAAGGGCGTGCTGCATCCGCGCGCGGACCAGGTCGAGCAGCTCGCGAACCTGGTCAACGGCGCGTCCAAGGTGATGCTGTTCTGCGGGGACGGCGTCCGGGACGCGCACGACGAGGTGATCGACCTCGCCGGGCTCGCGCTGTCGCCGATCGGGCACACGCTGCGCGGCAAGGAGTGGATCCAGTACGGCAACCGGTTCGACGTCGGGATGAGCGGCCTGCTCGGCTACGGCGCCTGCTACGAGGCGATGCATGAGGCCGACCTGGTCGTCCTGCTCGGCACCGACTTCCCGTACGACCAGTTCCTGCCGGGCAGGCGGACCGTCCAGGTCGACAGCGACGCGTCCCGGTTCGGCCGCCGGACGCCGCTGGAGCTGGCCGTCCACGGGGACGTGGGGGAGACGATGCGGCAGCTCATCCCGAAGGTCCGGCAGAAGAAGGACGTGTCGTACCTGGACGGCATGCTCCGCAAGCACACCCGCTCGCTGGAACGGGTCGTCGACGCCTACACCCGCGACATCGAGCACCACACGCCGATCCATCCCGAGTACGCCGCGTCCGTGCTGGACGACGTGGCCGCCGACGACGCGGTGTTCACCGTGGACACCGGCATGTGCAACGTCTGGGCCGCCCGCTACATCACCCCGAACGGGCGCCGCCGCATCATCGGCTCGTTCCGGCACGGCTCGATGGCGAACGCGATGCCGCACGCGATCGGCGCCCAGTTCGCCTACCCGGACAGGCAGGTCATCTCGGTTTCGGGGGACGGCGGGCTGAGCATGCTGCTCGGCGACCTGATCACGATCCGGCAGCACCGGCTGCCGGTGAAGATCGTCCTGTTCGACAACGGCTCGCTCGGCATGGTCGAGCTGGAGATGCTCGTGGACGGCCTGCCCGCCTACGGCACCGACAACGGCGAGGTCGACTACGCGGCCATCGCGCGCGGCGTCGGCATCGACTCCGAGCGCGTCGAGGACCCGGGCCGCGTGCGCGCCGCGCTCACCGAGGCGTTCGCGGCGGACGGCCCGTTCCTGGTCCACCTGCTCACCGACCCGAACGCGCTGTCCATCCCGCCGAAGATCACCGGCGCGCAGGTCAAGGGCTTCGCCCTCGCCGCCGGCCGGACCGTCCTCAACGGCGGTGTCGGCAAGATGCTCGGCATCGCCCGCAGCAACCTCCGCAACATCCCCCGCCCCTGACCCGGGAGCCCAGCCGGGACCTCAGCCGGACGGGACCGGACCTCAGCCGGACGGGCCGGGGGCTCAGCCGGGCGGGCCGGGGCCTCAGCCGGGCGGGCCGGGGAGGTCGACGTCGAACCACAGGTGGGTACCGGTCGGGGACTGCTCCAGGCCCCACTCGGCGGCGAGGACGTCGATGACGCCGAGGCCGCGGCCGTGGTCGATGCGGTCGGTGCCCTGCTCGTCGTCGGGGTGCCGGGCGGGGCCGCCGTCGCGGACCGCGACCCGCAGCCGCTTGCCGTCCGCCGCGATCCGGACCCGGATCGGTCCGGTGCCGTGCAGCACCGCGTTCGCTATCGCCTCGGCCCCCATCAGCTCGACGTCGTCGAGCAGCGACGGGTCGTCGATGAGCTTCGCCGCGCGCTCGCGGACGGTGCGCCGCGCGGCCTGCCCCTCCGTCCGTCCGCCGGTCAGGACGAGCTCGTCGCCGAGGAGCTGCATCACGCCGGTCACGACCCGCGGCCGATGTCGACGGGGCCGGACGGGCGGGGAGCCGATGCCGTTGTGCCGAGTGTCACTGGATCACCACACTGTGAGAGCGGAGACGCATCGCAATCATTCACCTCCGGTGCGTGACCGGGCAAGACGCCACGAGACTTGGTCTTGACCTGTTCCGGTCGGGTGTCTCGCCTGCCCCCGGGAGTGGCCGCGGCCGCCTGGTGGGCGGGCCGGGCCGGTGCCGGGTCCTCGGTGCGAGTCCCGGCGGGGACCGCTCCAAGATAGGCCGGAAGCCCGGCGCCGCGCAGGACAACGGGCCGGAACCCGCCGGTACGGCACCCGCGCGCACCCCCGCGACGTGCGCCGACACCGCGGCGGCGGGGTACTCAACGGGTGCTCAAGAACGCGGAAATCTCCGTCCCCGCCGACGATTCGCGGGACGTCACGGGCGTGTCACGATCGCAGTTCCGTGAATCCCACCCCGGAGTCGCGTCATGCAACCCGTGCTCCCGGCCTGCGCCGCGCAGGCGGTCTACGTCGTCGCATTCGTCCTGTTCCGTTCGGCCTCCGCGGGAATGGCGCCGCTGTCCGGCCGCCGGCCCGTCCTGGTGATGGCCGAGGTCTCGCGAAGCCCCCGCTGGCTGCTCGGACTGCTCCTTCTCGGTGCCGGTTTCGCCCTTGGCGACACCGCTCTGCTCCGCCTCCCGGTCGCCGCGTCCCTGCCCGCGTTCGGTGTCGCCCTGGCGCTGCTGCTGGGCATCGCCGCCGGACGCCTCGGGGAGCGGCCGACCGTCCGCGAGTGGCTCGCGCTCGCGCTGACCGTCGCCGGGATGGCCGCCGTCTCGTTCTCGATGGCGCAGGGGCTGACGTCGGCCCCGGCCCGCCAGGGCGACCCGGCCGCCTGGCAGCTCGGCCTGGTCGCCGCGCCGTCCGTGCTGCTGCCGGGCTGGCTGTTCTGCACCCGCGACCGGACCTCGCAGGGACGCCACGCGCGCCGCCAGACCGGCGTCGCCTACGGCATGGGCGCCGGGATCTTCCTGGGGGCGGCCGAAGCGGCGGGCCTGGGCTTCGCCCTGCGGCTTGCCCACCACACCGGGCCGGGCATCGTCGAGGCCGTCCTGTTCGTCGTGGCGGGTGGCCTCGGCCTGGGGCTCGCGACCGTGGGGCTGCAGCACTGCCGGATGATCGTCCTGGTGACGGTCACGACGGTCACCGCGAAGATCCACCTGCTGATCGCCGCGACCTGGCTGTACGCCGAGCCGTGGCCTACCGCTCCCGTCCCGCTGGCGACCCGGCTCGCCGGGGCTCTGCTGCCCGCGCTGGCCGTCGTCCTCTTCCCGCGGCACGAGCCGCTGCCGCCGCGCATCGCCCGCCACCGCCAGGTCCGCGATGCGCAGTCCGCCTCCTCCCGTTCCTGGACGTCGCAGCAGCGCGGCGAGGCCCCCGTCCAGAGCTGACCCGCCCTCCGCGCCGCGCTTCCCGCGCGCGCCGCGCTTCCCGCGCGCGTGCGCGCCTTGCCTTCTGCGCGCCTGCGCGCGTCCCTTCCTCCGCGGTGCGCGGGTGGTCAGCGGGCGGTACGTGGACGGTCAGCACCCGCCCCGACTCTGAGGTCACGCAAACGCGAACCGAGCGGATGGAGCGGGACCATGGAGAACACCAGCGTGCTGATCTCGGGTGCGAGCATCGGCGGACCGGCCCTGGCCTACTGGCTGACCCGGTACGGGTTCGACGTCACGATCGTGGAGATCTCGGACGGCCCGCGCCCCGGCGGCCAGGCGATCGACGTCCGCGGACCGGCGCTGGAGGTCGCCGAGCGGATGGGCGTCCTGGACGACATCAGGGCGGCGCGGGTCCGGATGCGCGGCATGTCGATGGTGGACGCCGAGGGCAACGAGCTGTTCCGCAGCGAGGAGCGCACGATCACCGGCGGCGACCTGGACAGCCCGGACGTCGAGATCCTGCGGGACGACCTGTCCCGGATCCTCGCCGAGGCGGCCGGTGACCGCGTCGAGTACCTGTACGGCGACTCGATCGCGGGCCTGGAGCAGGACGCGGACCGCGTGCGCGTCTACTTCGCGTCCGGTCTCCAGCGCGACTTCGACCTGGTCGTCGGCGCGGACGGCCTGCACTCCAACACCCGCCGGCTGGCCTTCGGCCCGGAGGACGCCTTCATCACCCACCTCGGCACCTACCTCGGAGTCTGGACCGCGCCGAACTTCCTCGGCCTGGACGAGTGGCAGGTCTTCCACCAGGTCCCGGGCAGCTCGTGGGGAGGCGGCGCGATGAGCGTCCGGGACAACCGGGAGGTCCGCGTCTACCTGGGCTTCGAGGCGCCCGAGCCGCTCGACTACGACTACCGCGACACCTCCGAGCAGCAGCGGCTGCTGGCCGAGCGGCTCGCGGGCGGCGGCTGGGAGCTGCCGCGCCTGCTGGAGACGATGAAGGACGCGCCGGACTTCCACTTCGACGCGATGGCGCAGGTGCACATGGACTCCTGGTCGTCCGGACGGGTCGTCCTACTGGGCGACGCCGGGTACTGCGGCTCGCCGCTCTCGGGGCAGGGCACGTCGATGGCGATGGTCGGCGCGTACGTCCTGGCGGGCGAGCTGAAGGAGGCGGACGGCAACCACCGGAAGGCCTTCGATGCCTACGAGCGCGAGCTGCGCGACTACGTCTCCGCCAACCAGGAGCTCGCCCTCACGAACAAGGCGCGCGTGGAAGCCCAGCAGGCCGCCGCCATGACGTCCGAGACCGACGCCGACGCCGACGCCGCCGGACACCCGGACCAGGCCGCGGTCGGGCACCCCGATGAGGTCATCGACTTCCAGGACTTCGGCGAGATCGTCAACTCGCTGACCCTCAAGGCTTACTGAACCACCTCCTGCCTGGTCGCCCGTCCTCGTTCCGGGGGCGGGCAAGGCGTGTTGGTGGTGCGGATGGCGGTTTCGGTCGGATACTCCCTGGGAGATGAGATCCACACGGGAGGACCGGCCCGGCGACTGGGGATGGTGGACGATCGCCGGGGGCGTGGCGGCGCTGCTGTTCGCCGCGCTCGCCGTGACCGTCGTGCTGCGGGACGGGCGGACGCTGCCGGGGGATCTGTGGCTGCATGACTGGTGTGTGGCGCATCGTCCGGCGGCGATGCGGACGGCCGCGACGGTCGTCACCGACACCGGAACCGGCCTTGTCCCCTACCTGCTGGCGGTCGGGTCGGGGGTCGTCGCGGGACGTGTTCTGGCCAGGTCCGGATGGGTTTGGCGGGTTTGGCGGGGTGTGGAGGGGCTGCTGCTGCTCCTGGTCGTCCAGATCGTCCGGTATTGGGTGATGGAGTGGATCGCAAGGCCGCGGCCGCCGCGCGCGGACTGGGTGAGCCATCCGTCCGGTTTGTCGTTTCCGTCCGGACATGCCACGACGTCGGCGACGGCCGCCCTGCTGGTCGCCGGCGCGGCGGTCCTGACCTTGCGCGGGACGGCGGCGCGTGCCGCGGTCGTGGCGATCGCCGCCCTCTGGGCCGTCCTGGTCGGTCTCAGCCGGATCTATCTCGGCGTCCATTGGCCGACGGACGTCCTCGGCGGCTGGCTCCTCGTCCTCACGGTGGGCGGGCTGGTCTGGACGCTGCCCTGGCGCCGCGTCCCTCCGCCTCCTTCACGAACGGTGCAAGACGCCCAAGAGTGACTTCCGTATAACGCACCCATAACCGTCGTGTGCTTACCATCGGCCTCATGACGAGAACCGAGGTTCCCGCCAACGTCGACATCGAGGAGTGGCGACGTTCGGGTGTCCGGACCGCAGCCCTCTGGATGTGGCCCTGGTGCCTGCTGATGGCGACCGCCGCGGCCTGCGCCGTCGCGGCCGTCGCCGCCGACGCGCCCTACGCCGACGACGGCGCCCTCGACATCCTCGGCGGATGGGGACGCGACGCCCTCGGCGGTCTCGACGGCGTGCCCTGGGCCGTCGTCCCGCTGCTGGTGTTCCTGACCGTCACGCACTACGCCTGCACGGCGAAGGCGCTGCGCTCGGCGTCCGGACGCCCGCTGCCCAAGGGCGAGACGTTCGCCGTGCAGATCGCCGCCGCCGCGGCGAGCCGGCTCGTCCCCGCCGGGATCGGCAGCCTCGCCGTCCTCAGCCGGTACCTGAACCGGCGCGGACACACCGGTGCCGAGGCCGTCGCAGCCGTCGGCCTGACCCGCCTCGCGGGCGCCCTCTCCAGCCTCGGACTCTTCTTCGCCCTAGGCGCGGGGCATCTGCCGAACCCGTCCGCGCTCGGTTCGCACCTGCGGCACGTGCGGGTGTCCGACTCGTCCGCTGCGGGGCTTGCGGTGGTGGTGCTGGGCGCGACGACCGCGACGTTCGTGGCGCGCCGCCGCTCCGCCCCGGACGGACGGTTCGCCGGCCTGCGGCGACGCGTTCGGCGGGCGGTCGGGGACGCCGTCCACCAGGCCACCGAGCTCCGGCACCGTCCGCGCGCCTGCGTGACGCTGCTGCTCGCGACCCTGGGCACGCCGCTCGCGCTCGGCACCGCCTTCGCGGTCAGCGTGATCGCCGCGCCCGGCGGCCCCGGATTCCGGCACGCCGGAACGCTGCTGCTCGTCTACATGGTCGGCAACGCCGCCGGTACAGCCGTCCCGCTCCCGGCCGGGACGGGCGCGAACGAGGCCGCCCTGATCGGCGCACTCGTCGCGACCGGAATCGCGGGAACCGCCGCCGTCCAGGGCGTCCTGCTGTTCCGCGCCGTCACCTTCTGGGCGCCCGTCCCGTTCGGCGTCGTGGCCGCCCGCCGCCTCCGCCGCTCCCACGCCCTCTGAAATCCCGTACCGCACCCCGTCCGGCCCGAAGCAGCCGGACGTGCCCGTGGGGCCAAAGCCGGGGACGTGCCTGCGGGCCGAAACCCGGGGCGTGCCCCGCCACCGAAACCTGCGAGCGTGCCTTCGGGCCGAAGCCGGTGGACGCGAGCCCGATCGAGGTCAGCGGACGTGGGCGCGCGGGCGGGGGCGGGGCGTGTGAGCGGGGGCGTAGAGGCGGGGTCAGCGGGCGTGGGAGCGGAGGCAGGGTCGGGTCAGCGGGCGTGGGAGCGGGGGCGGAAGACGCCGACCAGGACGCGCAGGGCTAGGATCGAGCAGATCACGAGCATCCCGTAGCCGAGGAACTGGTAGAGCGTGACCGCGTCGGTCATGTTCGGGCCGTTCTTGAGGCCGAGGAGCAGGACGGCCATGATCCCGGCCGTGGACGCCAGCAGCGTCAGCAGGAACTGGTGGAGCAGGCCGGTGACCGTGGCGCGGTCCCGATCGTCCCCGAACAGCCGGACGTTCACCGTGAGGCGGCCGCCCTCGATCGCCGAGGTGATCCGGTCCAGCCGACGGGGGAGGCGGCGCAGGGTCGGCAGCAGCGCGATCAGCTCGCCCGCCGCCGCGTCCTTCAGCGCGCCGGGATGCAGCCGCTCGGCGAGGTGCGTCCCGCCGAACGCGCGCGCCTCGCCGACCATGTCGAAGCCTGGCGCGAGTTCGGTCAGGCCGCCCTCCAGCGTCCCGAGCGCCCGGAACACCGCCGCGAACTCCGCCGGGACGGCCAGCGCGAATCGCGTCATCACGCGGAACAGCTCGGTGAACATCGCCGCGTCCGGTGCCTGGCCGACGGCGAGGTGGCGCGCCATGAACGCGCCGATCGCGCGTTCGAGGGCCTGCTCGTCCAACTCGTCCGGACGCGGCGTGACCTCCAGGAGCGCGTCGGTCAGCGCGACCGGATCGGCGCGGTTCACCGCGAGCAGGATGCGGCCGAGCGAGTTGCGCAGCTCACCGTCCAGCCGTCCCACCGAGCCGAAGTCGATCAGGCCGAGGCGGCCGTCGTCGAGCAGCAGCAGGTTCCCCGGATGCGGGTCGGCGTGGAAGACGCCGTCCAGCATGATCTGGCGCAGCATCTCGTCCAGCAGGTCGCGGGCGAGCGCCACGCGGTCCAGCCCCCTGCTCGCGATCGTCGGGCCCGCCTGGCTCAGCGGCGTCCCGGCGAACCGCTCCATCACCAGGACGCGCGCGGTGCACAGGTCCTCGTGCGGACGCGGGATCCGCACCTGCGGATCGCGCGCGGACGAGGCGGCCGCGACCGCCGCCATGTTTCGCGTCTCGACATGGAAATCCAGCTCCTCGCGTAGCGCGATGGCGAATCCGTCCGCCAGGTCGACGATGCCTATGGCGCGTCCCCAGCCGGCGCGCGAGTCGACCGTCCGCGCCAGCCGCCGGACGATGTCGAGGTCGCGCTCCACGACCGTCCGCACGCCGGGCCGCTGCACCTTCACCACGACCTCCTCACCCGTCCGCAGCCGCGCTTTGTGCACCTGCGCGACGGAAGCGGCGGCCAGCGGCTCGCGGTCGAACTCGGCGAACACCTCCTCGACCGGCGCGCCCAGCTCGTCCCGCAGGACCCGCTCGATCCGCTCCCACGGAACCGGCGCGGCCCTGTCCCGCAGCCGTCCCAGCTCGCTGACGAACTCCTCCGGCAGGACGTCCCGCCGCGTCGACAGCACCTGCCCGAGCTTCACGAACGTCACCCCGCCCCGGTCGAGCGCCGCCGCCAGCGAATGCGCCAGCCGCGACCGCGACTCGCCCCCGTCCGGCCGCTGCCGCCCGCGCAGGTATGGCCCGAGCCCGGCCCGGACGAAGATCCAGCTGATCTGCCAGTAACGCCGCGTCCGCGCCGCTCGCGCGCGCACCGACCGCACCCAGAACACCGGCGAAGGAACCGTCCCCGTCGGGACGAACGCCTCCCACACCACCAGCACGATCATCGCCGCGAGCATCGCGCACGCCCACCCGAGCACCCCGAACCACACCGTCGCCGAGACGTCCGGATGCGCCGGATCCAGCCCGCTCATCAGCCCCTTGAGCACCGGGCTCGACACGGCCTCCCCGATGCCCGCCGCAAGGACCGTCCTGAGCAGCGAGAACCGCGTATTGAGCAGCCGCCGCGCGCCGAACGCCAGCAGCCCGGTGATCAGCGCGGAACCCGCAAGGTAGCTGAACCAAAGAACCATGATCGAAACGTAGGCCCGCCACCCCACCCCACCCATCCCCCATCCGACCGACCCCCTTCCCCCACACGAACGAACTTCCCCCGCACCGACAAACCCCCCACGACAAACCACAAGCGCGGTGCAGGCAACCCCTCCAGCTCGGCGAAGCCCCCTGGACAGAGCGCCCACGAGGCACGAGCGAGCTTCCGCCGCTTCGACAAAGCCCACACGACGGAAGCGCCCGCGAGGATACGGACGAACTTCTCGCCGGACCGGCCAAGCGCCCGCCGCGTGCGAGCAATCCCTCCAGGTCGGCGAACCCTCTGGGCAGAGCGCCCGCGAGGTTACGAGCGAGCTTCCGCCCCTTCGGTGAAGCCCATGCGGCGGAAGCGCCCGCGAGGATACGGACGAACCTCCCGGCCGGCCGGCGAAGAAGCCTTCGGCGAAGCGCAGGCGCGGTTACGAGCAAACCTCTCTCCCGGTTGGCGAACCGCGTGCATCGAACGCCCCCCGCTGCGGGCGTCATGCGGCCCGCCCCGGACGGCGCGACCGGGTCTGTCCGGCGGGTCGCGCAGACCCTCGGCGCCGCGGCCGAGGGCCTGGCGTCGCTCCAGTCGGCCCAGGCCCAGGCCGCCCGCCGCCGCACCGACCTCGCTGCGGACGACCGCCCGCGAGGTTGCGAGCGGACTTCCCGCCGGACTGGCGAAGCGCGTGCGTCGAAGCGCCCGCGAGGTTGCGGGCGACCTTCTCGCCGGGCCGACGAAGCCCACGGGCGGTTAATGAAGTTCTTACGAGGTTCATACGGCTGGCGCTGATCCGGTCCACCGCGGGTCTCCGCGACCTACGTTCGCCCCATGCGAGTGCTGCTCACGGGATCAGCGGGCTTCATCGGCTCCCACATAGCCGACGCCCTCGAAGCGTCCGGCCACGAAGTCCGTCCCCTGGACATAACCACCTCCGTGCCTGCCCCTGCACACCCGCCCGCGACCGCCAACGTCACGCTCCGCACCGAGGAGCCGCGTTACTCGGCGCCGCCGCGCCACCCGAACGGGACGAACTGGCTGGACGCGACGGACCGCACGAACAGGTCGGGCTCTTCCGGCGTGCCGAGCCACGCGGACGCGCCGCGTCCCGGCAGCGCCGACAGGACGCGACGCACGAACGCAACGAGCAGCCCGGACGAGACGCGCGGCATCGACGGAACCCTCAGCCCGGACGGGACGCGCAGCCCGGGTGGGAACGGTGTTGCGGGCGGGAGCCGTGGCGCGGACGGGACGAGCCGGGCCGTGAGCGAGAACCGTGGCGTGGGCGGGACGCGTCCGGGCGTGCCTTGGGCTGGGGCTGGGGGCGGGGATGTGCGGGATGCGGAGACGGTCGCTCGCGCGCTCGAAGGTGTGGACGCCGTCTGTCACCAGGCCGCGATGGTCGGACTCGGCGTGGACGTGTACGACATGCCCGCCTACACGTCCGCGAACGTGCAGGGGACGGCCGTCCTCTTGGCGGAGATGGCGCGCGCGGGCGTCACGAAGCTGGTGCTGGCGTCGTCCATGGTCATCTATGGCGAAGGCTCCTACACGTGCGTCCGGCATGGCTCGGTGAGGCCGGGCCCGCGCGCCAAGGACGCCCTGGACGCCGGGGTTTTCGAGCCTCCCTGCCCGCACTGCGCGCAACCCCTGATGCCCGGAACGGTCGACGAAAGCGTCCCGGCCGACCCGCGCAACGTGTACGCCGACACGAAACTCGCCCAGGAACACCTGGCCGCCTCGTGGGCGCGCATGACAGGCGGCTCGGTCACCGCGCTTCGCTACCACAACGTGTACGGCCCGCGGATGCCGCGCGACACCCCCTACGCAGGCGTGGCCGCACTGTTCCGCTCAGCCCTGCTCCGTGGCGAGGCCCCCAAGGTCTTCGAGGACGGTCAGCAGCGCCGTGATTTCGTGCACGTCCGCGATGTGGCGCGAGCCAACGTCCTGGCACTGGAGCAGAAGGCCCCGTTCGCCGCGTACAACATCGCGAGCGGACGCCCCCGCACGATCGCCGACCTGGCGAAAGCCCTCTCCGCCGCCTGCGACGGACCGCCCCCGGTGGTCACCGGCGACTACCGCCTCGGCGACGTCCGCCACATCGTGGCCAGCCCGGCCCGCGCCGCCGCCGACCTGGGCTTCACCGCCGAGATCGCCTTCGAGGACGGCATGGCCGAGTTCGCGGCGGTGAACGCATGACGACCGTCGACGTGATCCTGCCGTGCCTGAACGAGGCGGACGCCCTGCCCTGGGTCCTGAGCCGCATGCCGTCCGGGTACGTCCCGATCGTGGTGGACAACGCGTCCACCGACGCGTCCGCCGAGATCGCGGCCCGTCACGGCGCCCGAGTCGTCCCCGCGCCCCGGCGCGGCTTCGGCGAGGCCTGCCACACCGGCCTCCTCGCCGCGACCGCCGAAACCGTCTGCTTCATGGACGCCGACGCCTCCCTGGACCCCCAACACCTCCCCCTCCTGGTCGCAGCCCTCTACACGGCCGCCCCGACTGCCGCAGCTACCCCGACGCCCACATCCGAGGCAGCGGCCCAGAAAAGCCCACCATCCATCCCCGCAAGAACGACCGCCCTTGCAGCGACGACCGACCTCCCGGCAACGACCGCCCTCCCCGCAACGACTGGCCTCAACGCAACGACTGGCCTCAACGCAACGACTGGCCTCAACGCGACGACCGGCGTCCCCGCGACGACCGGCGTCCCCGCGACGACCGGCGTCCCCGCGACGACCGGCGTCCCCGCGACGACCGGCGTCCCCGCGACGACAGGCCTCCCAGTAACGCCAGGTCTCCCGCCAACCACAGGTCTCCCAGCGACGACTGGCGTCCCGGCAACGACCGCCCTCCCGGCGACGAGTGGCATTGCGGGGGCGCCAGGCCCTGTGATGAAGACTGGTGTTGCGACAACGACAGGGCCCGCGACGACGGCAGGCGGTCACCTCGCCGAACCGTCGTCCGCTGGCTGGGCGTCGCCCCCTGCGGACCACCCCGCCCTGGTCCTGGGACGGCGCCGTCCGACCGAATGGCGCTCCTGGCCGCCGCACGCCCGTGCGGCGAACCGGATCCTCGCGCGCGAGCTGAACCGCCGAGCCGGGACGTCCCTCCACGACCTGGGCCCGATGCGCGCCGCACGCCGCACCGACCTGCTCGCCCTGGCGCTGGCCGACCGGCGCTTCGGCTACCCGCTGGAGATGGTCCTCAAGGCCGCCCGCGCGAACTGGCGCATCACCGAACTGGACGTTCCCTACCGCCCGAGGACGGGCCGCTCCAAGGTCACCGGCACCCTTCGCGGGACGATCCGGGCCGTCCAGGACATGCGCCGCGTCCTCTCCGAGGTCGATGCCGCATGAACGCCGACCTGATCGTCATCGCGAAGCAACCGATTCCCGGACGGGTGAAAACCCGCCTTACTCCACCTTTCACTCCCTTCCAGGCGGCCTCGCTGGCCGAGGCCTCCCTTGCAGACACGCTCAACACGGTCGCCGCGACCCCGGCGACCCGCCGAATCCTGGCCCTCTCCGGAACCCCGGGACCCTGGCTCCCGGACGGCTTCGACGTCATCGCCCAACGCGGCGACGGCCTCGACGAACGCCTGGCCAACGCGTTCGACGACGCCTACCGGGGCCGTCCCCTGGTTCTAGTCGGCATGGACACTCCGCAACTGACACCCGCCATCCTGGCGACCGCCGCAACAGCACTGGCTGGCCACGACGCCGCCTTCGCCCCGGCCGCCGACGGAGGCTTCTGGCTCCTCGGCCTAACCAAGCCGAACGCGGCCCTCCTCCGAGGCGTCCCCATGTCCCGCCCCGATACCGGTCATCACCAGCTGGCCCGCCTCACCAGCGCGGGCCTGAACATCGCGCACCTCCCCGAACTCACCGACGTGGACACCCTGGAAGACGCCGCAAAGGTCGCCGCCGAAGCCCCCCAAACCCGCTTCGCCGCCACCTACCAGTCCCTCACCGCCCCCTCCCACGAGGGACAGAGGTCCACAGCACCTACAGCTCACACGCCAGGCGGCCACCTTGAGAAGGCGGGCGCTCATGATCGGTGAGCTCTACGAGCGAGCCCTGGGCAACGCTCAGGACTACGCCATACCGACCAGCAGCGAACTCGGCTTCACGGGCAAACCGCACTCCCCGCTGTACCTGGACGACCGGTCCGGCGTCCAGATCGAGGACGCATCGGGCACGCGCCGCCCCCTTCCAGTCAAGGACTGGCTCCGGCTGCGCCCAGGCGACGAAGGCCTGCTGTCGCGCTCCGCCGGCCCCGTCCTGGACGTCGGTTCCGGACCGGGCAGGCTGACCGTCACGCTCACCGAACGCGGCGTCCTCGCCCTCGGCATCGACATCGCCCCGACCGCCGTGGCGATGACCGTCGCCGCAGGCGGTCCCGCTCTGGTCGGAGACGTGTTCGCCCAGGTCCCGGGCGCCGGCCTCTGGCGGACAATCCTCCTCGCGGACGGCAACATCGGCATTGGCGGCGACCCCGCCATGCTCCTGCGCCGCCTAGCCCAGCTCCTCGCGCCCAACGGCCGAATCCTCGCGGAGGTGAACGCCCCCGGCGTCCCGTCCCGCCGCGAACAAGTCCGCCTCCGCAGCGGCGAAACCGTAGGCCCCTGGTTCCCCTGGGCCCAAGTGGCCGCCGACGACCTCCCGCAATGCGGCCTGACCACATCCGAACACTGGGAGGAGGCCAACCGATGCTTCGTAGCCCTAACCCCCTAACCCCGCCCCACAAAACCAACCCCCCAACCAACCACCCCCACAACCCAACCCACTCCTCCCAAGAGCCGGCCCCCCTGCCGTCCCACAACCCCGCCACCCGAACACCCCACAGCCCTGCCGTCCAGCCGCCCCACGAGCCGACCGCCTGCCCGTCGCACGAGTCGGCCGCCTGGTCGCCCAGCGCCCCCGTCGCCGGAGCGTCCCAGGAGTCCGTCCGGACGCTCCACGGCCCCGACCCTCGGACGTCCTACGGCCCCACCCCACAGGCGTCTCACGAGTCGGCCGTCCGGCTGTCCTACGAGTCAGCCGTCCGGCCGTCCTGCGGCTCTGCCTCCGGGCCGTCGCACTCGTCGGCTATCTGGCCGTCCTGCGGCTCCGCCGCTGGGGCGTTCCACGGGTCCGTTGACTGGTCGTCGCGCGGTCCCATCGCCCGCACGTCCGCCGTCCGCACGTCTGGCGGCCCCGCCGTCTGGATGCAAGACGGTCCCGCCGTGTGGTGGTTCCGCGGGGCCTCTGTCGGGGCGTTCTTCGAGTCCGCTGTCTGGTCGTTGCGCGAGGTTGCCGTCTGGATGTCGCGCGGATCTGCTTTGCGGGTGTGGGGCGCTTGCGGTGTGAGGGGTGGACGAGCGCCGGGTGGGCGTTCGGTTTGCGTGGGTGATGGTGGGGCGGGCTGGGTGGGCGTTGGCTTGCGGGGCGCTTCGGACACCTCCTTTTTGGTTGTGGGGCGAGTGGCATGGCGATGAGGTCTCGGATCTCGGCTGGGGTTGGCGGGTTGTCTGGTGGGCGGCTTCGGGATCAGGTCGTCCGGTTCCCCAAGAGTCTGGAGGGACGCTTTAGGAGTCGGCTTCATGACGAGCGGATCGCGGCGTGGCTGGGCATCGCGCTCGGGGTCTCGTTCAGCACGGCGTTCATCACCGGGCTGATCAGCCACTTCATGCAGCATCCGCCGGACTGGCTGCACTGGCCGTCCCGGCCGATCAACTTCTACCGCGTCACGCAGGGCCTCCATGTCATCGGTGGCCTGGCGACGATCCCACTGCTTCTGGCGAAGCTCTGGACGGTCTACCCCAAGCTCTTCCAGTGGCCGCCGTTCCGCTCGCTCGCCCATGCGGTCGAGCGCGGACTGGTCTTCGTGCTCGTTGGCGGATCGTTGTTTCAGCTGGTCACAGGCCTCCTGAACATCTCGTACTGGTACGCCTTCCCCTTCTTCTTCACGGTCGCCCACTACTGGACGGCCTACCTCGTCTTCGGCGCGCTGATCATCCACATCGCGAACGAGTGGGCCAAGGCCCGTCACACCGTGATGCGCAAGCCGAACGACGACCTCGACCGTCGCTCCTTCCTCCTTTCGGTCTTCGCCGCGTCAGGCACGGTGGCCCTGTTCACGGTCGGCGAGGCGTTCTCGCCGCTGGGACGGTTGGCCCTGCTGGCTCCGCGCCGTCCGGGCGTCGGCCCGCAGCGGCTTCCGGTGAACCGCACCGCCCTGGCGGCCGGGGTCACCGTTTCCGCACGTGATCCGCGCTGGCGCCTGAGCGTGACTGGACGCGTCCAACGCGAGCTCTCGCTGTCGCTCGCGGAACTGCGCGCCATGCCGCAGCACACCGTCCGCCTGCCGATCACGTGCGTTGAAGGCTGGTCGGTCTCCGGAACGTGGACGGGCGTGCGGCTGAGCGACGTCCTGGCCCGGGCCGGGGCGTCCGCCGAAGCGCGCATCCGCGTCGTGTCCCTGCAAGGGGGCGGCGCCTACCGGACGTCCGAAGTGGACACCGCGCACTGGCGCGACCCCGACACGCTCCTGGCGCTGTCCCTGAACGGGGAGCCTCTGGCCCTGGACCACGGCTTTCCCTGCCGACTGATCGCTCCCAACCGTCCCGGCGTCCTCCAGACCAAATGGATCACCTCCTTGGTAGCCGAATGACTCACGACGACACCGATCCCACGCCGCCGCAGTCCGGCGGCCGGCCTCATGCCCGCGCCGATGCTGCCGCGAGCCCTTCTCGTCGTAGGAGTGATGGAGGCACCGATACCGGACGTCTTCGGCGCGGTGGTGGGAGTGCTGGTGCTGAGGTCGGCGCCCAAGCTCGTGACGGTGGAGGTGCTGCCGTCGGTTCTGGTCGTCCTGGGAGTGAGGGCGCGGATGCTGGTGGCGGTCCTGCTCTTCGTGGGGGAGGTGGGGCGGCTAACGGCGGGTCTCGTCTTGGCGGGGGAGGTTCCGGGGGGACGGGCCGGGGCTTGTGGAGGACGTTCGGAGGGTTCGGGGGCTGGGGGATCGGGCGCTGGGCTGCGTACGCGGTCGGTCTGGTGTTCATCGGGATCGGCCTTTCGGGTGTGGTGGCGCATTCGCGGCCAGGTGGATGGGCGGTGTGGGTCGGCGGCGGCGTGGTCGCGCACGATGCGCTGCTCACGCCGGCCGTCCTTGTTGCCGGGACGCTGTTGAGGCGTTGGCGGCGGCTCAGGTTCGGGATGTTCGTCGCGGGTGTCCTGGCCTTGGTGGCGTTGCCGATGGTGCTCGGGTACGGGCGGCATCCGGACAATCCGTCGATTCTTCCTTCGAATTACCTCCTCAATCTGGTGGTGGCGGTGGCTCTTGTCATGGGTGCTGTGGCGGTTCCATGGCGGTGGGTCGGGCGCGTTCTCGGGAGTGGGTTCAGGAGAGCGGCTGGTCGGTCAGGTGGCGACCGCAAGGGACGTGGCTGACGTGGGGGACGACGTGTTGGTCGGGGCCGGTGGATCGGGTGATGTGTCTTCGGTGAGTCCTCGCGGTTCGGCGGGCGGAGGTGGAGAGGTTGCGGCGCCCGAGGAGGCCGGGGTGGACGTGGCGCTGCGGTCGGAGGCTCCAGGAGTCGAGGTGCCGCGATCGGAGGCTCCGGGGGGTGAGGCGGCGCCGCCGGGGGTGCTCGGGGCCGAGGAGATTCGGGGGCGGGGTGGCTGGTTCGCGGGGCTTCGGGGTGTTGGGGGCTGGAGTCTCGGGGTTTGGGCTGGGCTGATTGTTGGGGCGTTCGTTGTCGGTGAGGTGATGCGGCGGGCTGGGCTGGCCACTGAGGATGCGTTGCCGCCTCTGCATGCGAAGGCGCGGCTGCTCACATGGCAGATGGGGCCGGCCGTCGGGTATGCGGTGGTAGCCGTCGGTGCGTTGCCCGTGGTGGCGCGGCGGTTGGGGTGGCGGAGGCTCCTCGGGGTTTCGTGGGTGGCCGGGGTCGGGTGGGCCGTTGTTCTGGCGGTCAGTGATGGGGGCGGGGCATTGGCCCGGCCGCTGGACGCGCCGACCGAGTATCCGGCGGGGCTGGCGGCGGTCGGCGGGGACCCGTCGGGCTGGCTGCGGACGTTCACCGCTGAGCTGTACCGGTACCCGACGCATGTGCGGGGGCACCCGCCGCTGCCGACGCTGGTGTTCTGGGCGCTGCACGCGGCCGGGCTGCACGGGACGGTCTGGGCGGCCCTGCTGATCATCGGCGTTGGCGCGTCGTCCGCGGTGGCCATCGCCCTGACGTTGAAGGTGCTGGCCGGGGAGCAGGTGGCCCGGCGGGCGCTGCCGTTCCTGGTGCTGTCTCCGCTCGCGCTCTGGATCGCCACGTCCATGGATGCCTTCTTTCTCGGTGTGGGGGCCTGGGGAGTCGCCTTTCTCGCGCTTCGCCGGCCCGTGATCGGTGGATTGCTTCTCGGCGCCTTGCCCTACCTAAGCTATGGACTGCTCCCCCTCCTGGCCGTACCGAGCGCCGTTCTGTGGATAACTCGTCCACAGGTGAGGTTCTGGATAGCGATGGCGGCCGGATTCGCCGTCATCCCCGTGGCCTTCACGCTCGCCGGGTTCTGGTGGCCGGACGGCGTGCACGCCACGCTCGACACGTATCTCGTCAGCGGCGGCTCGGCGCGCAGGTCCTACTGGTACTTCCTCGTCGCGGACATCGCGGTACTGGGAATCCTCACCGGGCCTGTCGTGGCGTACGTCCTGCCGTCGCTTCTGAAGCGAGTCACGGTGTTCCGAGGAAAAGGGCTGAAAGCGCTAAGGGACGAGCCGGTTCTCCTACTGGCGGCCGCAGCTCTCCTGGCCGTCCTCAGCCTGGACGTAGCGGGAGTCACGAAAGGCGAAGTCGAACGCATCTGGCTGCCGTTCGCCGCATGGCTACTGCCGGCGGCAAGCGTCCTACGCGCGCCCGCGCGAGGCTGGCTGAGCGCGCAGGTGCTGACCGCGCTCCTCGTCCAAGCCCTGGTGCTTTCGGAGTGGTGAGGCCGTAGGAACGCTCAGGGAGTGGAGGGTTCTGTAGCCGGGGCCTCTGCCGACGGGGCCGTGGCAGGAACCTTTCGAGCCAGCGCGGCGAGCCGGTTCCGCCGGAGAAGCCAGAACATCGGGACGCACAACACCATCACCGTCACGTGCCCGACCGCGGCTACCTCCAGTTGGCCGAGGCCCACGAACAGGTAGGGCCAGAGCGCCCACATGGCCGCCGCGGCGACCGGACGCCACCACCATGAGCCGAACAGGATCACCAGTACGAGCCCGGGCACGAGGACGAACGACGGTCCTACGTCCAACTGGTACCGCGCGGCCTCCGGGATCGTCCCGTGTGCGAGACGCCAGGCGACGATGCCTTCGCTTAGCAGCGTCCCCACCACGTGTAGGAAGACGAACAGGAAGACCGTCCGCCGGTTCCCCAACAGCGTGTTGACAGGGAAAAGTGCGACCACCGCTGTGCCCACCCACACCAGCGGATAGGAATCGGGAACGAACGCGGACCCGGCCAGCGAGCCCAAGGGGTGGTGGGACAGGTTCGCCACGTTCGTGCTCACCCAGTCCACCAGGCGTGCCTTGTGCTCCGGCGACAACAACCAGACCACGGCTTCGGCTATGGCGAGTGCCGCAACGTAACCCCAGGTGGCCGCTCTGGTCCTCAGCACGACTCCATAGTGCACCCTCGTCCGGGCACGATTCGCCACCGGAGTATGCCTTGGCACCGGCTCGTCCTCCGTCTCACATCCAGTACCGCACGTCGCGCATTGCCCGCGCTCGTGCGTCGCGCATTGCCCCGCGCTCGTGCGCGCGCGTCAGCGTGCTCTGCCGCGCCTACGGGGAGACGCAAGGCGGCCCGGGCTTCTCGGGGAGGAGAAGCGCCGGGCCGCGTCTGAGGGCCGGGAGACGGCCGCGCGCCGGAGGGCGGGGAGTCGCGCCTACGGGGTGGGCGGCGTCGAGGGCTGCGCCGGGGGAGCGGACGGGGAGGTCTGGCCGCCGAGGGCCGCGGTGGTGATGGGCTGGCCGAGCTTGCTGCCGGACGTCCACTTCTCGAACGGGAGCTGCCAGTAGCCCCAGCCGTTGGACCACTGCAGGTCGCGTCCGGTGCCGTTGATGGTCACCAGGTCGCCGCGATAGGACCAGCCGAAGAACCACTCCGCGTCCGAGGCGGGGGAGCGGACGCAGCCGTGCGAGCAGTTGCGGTCGCCCAGGCAGGACGGGTCGTCCATGTTCTGGTGGATGTACTCGCCGCTGTTGGAGATGCGCGTGGCGAACGGCACCTGCTCGTCGTAGTAGCCCGGGTCGCCCTTCTTCTTGCCGGGCGCGACCATCCGCTCAAGGCGGCTGTGGTCCATGGTCAGGTGGACGCCGCTGGTGGTCTTCAGGTGGTCCACGCCGTCGCCCTGGACGTCGCCGCCGGTGCCGAGGCTGACGCCCCACTTGCGGACGACCGAGCCGTTCTTCTTCACGGTCAGCTTGTGCGTCCTGTTGTTGACCGTGATGACGTGGGAGTCACCGATGCGGAACTTGCGGGTGACGTCCTTGTCACCGTAGACCGCGTCGCCGATCTTCAGGCCCGCGTAGTGGACGACCAGCTCGACCTTCTGGTTCGGCTGCCACGGGTCCTTGGTGCGGAACACCAGGGACGGCAGGCCGTTGAAGGACTCGCCCGCGTCCAGCCACCGCCACGCGCCGACCGTCGGGTAGGTCGACTTGATCTCGATGGCCTTCTCGATGATCGGCTTGGCCTTGTCCGGGACCTCCTTGTTGAACTGGATGAAGATCGGCATGCCGGTGCCGACCTTCTCGTTCGGGTCCGGGATGACGTTGCTGATCGTCGTCCGCGCGGTGTCGTCGATGGTCCTGAACGAGCTGGTGGCGTTCGCCGTCTTGCCCTTGCTGTTCGCCGCGACCGCCTGGACGGTGTACTTCCCGCCCGGGATCAGGGTCCAGGACGAGTGCCAGGTCTTCTTGTCGGCCGAGAGCGTGCCGGGCACGTCCGCGTCCTTCAGCTTGACCAGCACCTGGCTCAACGTCCCGCCGCTCGCCGTCACGGTCACGCCCGCGTCCGGCTTCGCCTTGGCGGTGCCGTTGGCCGGGGTGATCGAAATCGTGGGGACGCCTTCCTCGTGTCCGGCGGTCCCGGCCTTGCCGCTTCCGCCGCCACCGCCGCACGCCGTCGCCAGTCCCAGAACCAGCGCCACCACCAGGGCCTTACCTCGCACGGTTCTCCCTCATCAGCCCGCAATCCGCAGATAGCACATTAGCGACAAGAATGCCGGTCCTCGTCCGTCTTCCCCTCCCGGCCCCGACCTGGGAGCGCATCCAACCGGCACCTTCCGCCCCCTCCGGACGGAGTGTCGATCATTTGAGACGCCGGAAACCTCCCGCGGGTTCGGATCTTCCGCGGAGGAAACGGCGGTTCGTCCCGCGATGCACGGGTGCCGCCCGCGGTGCACGGGCGCCGGACCGCCCCGGTTTCGGCCCCTTCCTACCTTGGACGGGCGCCGGATTCGCCTTCGGACCACTTTCGGCCACACCTAAGAGGGCATTTCGTCCGCTTCCGTTCGGCCGGGCGGGGTGCGGTGCCGCCGCAGCGTGACCGGTCGGGACGGTCCGTGACGCGAGCTGTGGCGGAGAACACAAGGGCTTGTACCGGACGCGTACCGGGGTGCGTCACCCTTGCGGCTTCCCGTCCGATACCCCGCTCGTCCGGGCGAACGCTCGCACTTTCGCGCGGACGTGCAGAACCGAAACGGACCGTAATGACTACCAAGCTCTTCAGGTCGGAGCGCCAGCGGACCAGGCCGAAGGCGCTGCTCGCGCTCTCCGCGACGGCGGCACTGGTCATGACCGGGGGCCCGGCGCTCGCCGGACACCTCCCGGAGGCGCTCGCGCTCCGCGCCGGACATCCCGAGGCGCTCGTGTTGCGAGCCGGGCAGCCTTCCGGGGCGTCCGGGCGGACGGTCGGGGAGGCCCGATTGGCCGGATCCGCGCAGGTGCCGGCGGCCTTCCGCGTCTTCCAGACCAACATGTGCATGTGGGGGCCCGACTCGTCCGGGCCCTGCTTCCCCAAGGGGAGCAACGCCGCGCTCGCGAAGACCGCCGAGGCCAAGCGCGCCTCGCTGGTCTCCCAGATCGAGCACTGGAAACCGGACGCGGTCACCGTCAACGAGGGATGCAGCGGTGACATCGCCGAAGTCGTCAGACGCCTGCGCAAGGCGGGATACGACTACACCTCCGTGGACCAGGAGGCTGGTGCGGCCGATTCCGGCCATCCGCGGCCGTGCTGGTCCTCGTCCGCGCGCGGGCATTCCGACAACGCGATCATCGCGCGCGGGCTCGACGCGTCCTCCCGTACGGGCGGCTACTTCGAACCGGTGGCGAAGGGCAGCGTCTTCCAGCACAACCGGTCATGGCTTTGCGCGCGCGTGAAGGGCGTCCGCGTCTGCACGGCCCACCTCGCGCTCGCCGACCAGGACACCAACGGCAAGGCTCCGGGCGGAACCTTGCTCCAACTGCGCGAATGCGCCTACGTCCGGGACAAGCTCCTCGCGCCCTACAAGGCTGGCGCAACCGTCTTCGCGGGCGACACGAACATCTCGTACAGGCGCGCGAAGGCGCACTGCGCCCCCACGGGTTACTGGGGGCTGCACGATATGGAGACCAACGGCAAGTACAGCGGCGTCAGCGGCCTCCAGCACATCTACTACTCGGGCGGCCTCACGCGCGCGAACTCCTGTGGCGAGATGCACGTCGTCGCGCATACCGACCACAAGGGCTTCCTCCTGGACCTCCACCCGGTGAAGACCCCAACCCGAGGCGCCTCCTGCACCTGGCGCGACATCCGCCGCACCCCCTGACCGCCTGCGCCGTGCGTGGGGGACGTTGACCGGTGTGGGTGGGGCGCTGATCATCGGGATGGTTCACAGCCGGATCATCGAGAGGCCGTATGAGCCACGGATCAGCCTCCGCCCGGCCCGACCCCGCCGGCCGCCGCGACGACGCCTGGGACACCGGGCCGGTCGAGGACGTCCTCAATCGCCTCCTGCCCGCGTCCGCGCGTCGCCGCATCGAACTCCTCGCCCAGCCGCTGCCGACGGACGAGGCCGCAGCTCAGGCCCGCACGGAGCGCTATCTGGTCGGACGGCACGACGGTGCGGTGCGGATCAGCGCGACCACGCCGAGTGCCATGCTCGCGGGCTTCAACGCGTACCTGGAGCGCGTCGTCGGCGTCAGCGTCTCCTGGAACGGCGATTCGCTCGACCGGCTCGTACGCGCGCGTCTGCCGCTGCCTACGCACGACATCTCAGGCGAGGCCCTCGTCCGGCACCGTTACGCCGGGAACGACACGGACGACGCCTACACAGGCCCGTACCGAAGCTGGGAGCAGTGGGAGCGCGAGATCGACATCCTCGCGCTCCACGGCATCAACGAGGTCTTCCTCCCTGTAGGCGCGGAAGCGGTCTATCTCGACACGTTCCAGCAGTTCGGCTACACGCAGGACGAGTTGCTTCACTGGATCCCTCAGCCCGGGCACCAACCTTGGTGGCTTCTACAGAACCTCTCCGGCTTCCCTAGCGCGCCGAGCATCGCCCTAGTGGAGAAGCGAGCTGCTCTAGGACGACGCATCGCCTCGCGTTTGCGCGAACTCGGGATCACGCCCGTCCTACCCGGATACTTCGGGACGGTCCCTCCGGACTTCGCAGAGCGGAATCCGGGCGCGCGCGTAGTGCCGCAGCCTGACTGGATCGGTTTCCGGCGTCCGGACTGGCTCGACCCCACGACAACGACGTTCGCGCAGGTTGCACACGCCTTCTATGCCAGCTCTGAGCGCTGCTTCGGCTCGTCCACCGCCTACAAGATGGATCTGCTCCACGAAGGCGGGACCGCTGGATCCGTGGACATCGCCGCTCCTACCAGAGGCGTCCAGGACGCACTGCATGCGGACCGTCCGGGCGCGACCTGGGTCCTGCTCGGCTGGCAGAAGAACCCGCGCGCCGAAATCCTCGCCGCCGCCGACCGCGGCGCGCTGTTCATCGTGGACGGCCTGTCCGACCGGCGAGCCGGCCTTGACCGCGACCGGGACTGGCTCGGCACGCCCTACGCGTTCGGTTCCATCTGGAACTTCGGAGGGCACACGTCGATGGGCGCGAACACCGCCGTCTGGCCAGGTCTCTTCCACGAATGGCGCACGCGGCCAGGATCCGCCCTGGATGGCATAGCCGTCCTTCCCGAGGCGTCCGACAACAACCCTGCCGCGTTCGCCCTCCTCACCGACCTCGCCTGGCACACCACCGAACCCGCCCGCACTGAAGCAGGGGGCATCGACCAGGCGGCCTGGTTCGCTGCCTGGGCGGATCGACGCTATGGCGCTCCGGACCCGCATGCCGCGCGGGCCTGGGAGGTTCTTGCCGCGACCGCCTACGCGATGCCGCAGGACGGATGGTCCGAGCCGCATGACGGCCTCTTCGCCGCCACGCCGTCGCTGACCGCCCGTTCGGCGGCGGCGTGGTCGCCCAAGAGGTTCCGCTACGACGCGGAGGCTTTCGCGCATGCTCTGCCCGCGCTGCTCGCAGTCGCCCCCGAACTGCGCGCGAGCAGCGCGTATCGCTATGACCTGGCGGACGTCGCCCGGCAGGTCCTTTCCAACCACAGCCGCACCCTGCTGCCCAAGCTAGAGGCCGCCTACGACAGAACCGACCGGGCCGCCCTCGACCGCCTCGCCGGGGAGTGGACGGCCTCGCTCGCCCTGCTGGACGAGATCACCGCCACCAACCCGCAGACGATGCTCGGCCCCTGGCTCGCCGCCGCCCGCCGCGCTGCGTCGCAGGGCGTCGGCGAGGCGGGTTTGCTGGAGCGGGACGTGCGGACGTTGATCAGCGTGTGGGGTGACCGCGTCGGCGCCGAGGCGGGGCTGAGCGACTACGCCAACCGCGAATGGTCCGGACTCATCGGCGGCTACTACGCGCCCCGGTGGAAGCTTTTCCTGGACGAATGCTCGGCGGCCCTCGCGGAGAAGCGGGACCCGCGTCCCATCGACTGGTATCGGTTCGGCGCGGACTGGGCGGCGGCGACCGATCCTCTTCCGGAACACCCGAGCGGGGACGTCCACGAAATCGCGACGCGCATTCTTCAAAGTCTCCAGGAAGCTTCCTGAACGTCAACTGAAACCGGTCCGTTGACAGATGACGAGCCGGTTTCGGCGTGTACACGCACTTCGAGCGGCCGTTCCGAGGGCGGTAAGCCCTGCTCCAACCGGGCGTGTTGAGGAACGCACACATGTGATAGTGCGTTCCTCACAATCAACTGCTGAGATTCCAACTTGGCGCAGGACCGGGCGTCAGCCATGCTCCTTTCAGTCGAGCTGTCGGAAGGAGTTGCGGTGGACCAGTACGAGCCCTACTGCCTGGCCGACCTGTTCTTCTACGACAAACTCGGCCGGCGCCAGAACGAGGTGTCGGACTTTCCGATCGTCGCGCGTCCGGTGCCCGAAGGATGGGTCCGCCACGACTCCGACGTATGGATGTACTACGCGCCGAATGGCGAGGGGACGCTGCCGCCGCAGGGCTGGAAGATCCATGTGTCCGCCCGCCTCGACGACGCCGAGCGCGCGCTCGACGCGGTCTGGGACTACTGCGTCCCGCGCGGGATCGTGTTCAAGTACCTGCGCGGACGGTCCGTCCTGCTCATGCGCAACTCCAAGGCGGCCTCGCGGGGCGCGAGCGGCAAACTCGTCACGATCTACCCGCGTGACGAGAACGAATGCGAAGTCATTCTCAAAGAGCTGGACGAGTTGCTCGACGGCGTCGAGGGCCCGTACATCCTGAGCGATCTGCGCTACGCGGACGGCCCGCTCTTCGTGCGTTACGGCGGATTCGCCGAACGCCGCTGCCCCGGCAAGGACGGCGAGCTGGTCGCGGCAATCGAGAACGCCGACGGAGAACTCATCCCGGACGTTCGAGGCGCGACGTTCGCGGTGCCCGAATGGGTGACGCTGCCGTCCTTCCTGGAGCCGCATCTGGAAGCCAGGAACTCCGTCCGCGTCGACGAGATGCCGTACGACTTCGAGAGCGTGCTGCATTTCTCGAACGGCGGCGGCGTCTACCTCGCCCGGGACCGGAGTTCCGGCGAGCGGGTCGTCCTGAAGGAGGCCCGCCCGCACGCCGGACTCGACGTCATCGGGCGGGACGCGGTGACCCGGCTGAAGCACGAGCGCGACATTCTCCAGCGCCTCGCCGGCCTGGACGCGGTGCCCGCGCTGCTCGGCTACTTCGTCCTCGGCGAGCACCATTTCCTGGTCGAGGAGTTCGTGGACGGCAACCCGCTGCAGCGGCAGATCGTCCAGCGGTACCCGCTGACGAAGGCGGGCGCCGGCGAGGACGCGATCGCCGAGTACGCCGCCTGGGCGCTGGGCATGCACGCCGAGGTCGAGGCGCTCGTCGGGCAGCTGCACGAGCGCGGCGTGGTCTTCGGCGACCTGCACCCGAACAACATCCTCGTGACCGCGTCCGGACGGCTCTGCCTGATCGACTACGAGGTGGCGGTCCTGGCGTCCGAGCAGGCCCGGACGACCCTCGCGAACCCGGCGTTCCTGGCGCCGCGCGACCGGCGCGGCCTCGACGTCGACAGGTACGCGCTCGCCTGCCTGCGCTACTACCTGTTCGCCCCGCAGACCACGATCACGCTGCTGATGCACCGCCCGAAGGCGCGGCAGCTCGCGGACGTGATCGCCGAGACGTTCGGGGTGCCGCGCGCCGGCTTCGACGACGCGATCGCCACGCTGATGGGACCGGACGCGACGTCCGAACCGTCCCCGCTCGACACGCTCCCGCTGCCCGGCCAGGCACCGTGGCCGGACGTCCGGGACGCGCTGCACCGCGCGATCCTCGCCTCGGCGACCCCGGACCGGGACGACCGGCTCTACCCCGGCGACCCCGCGCAGTTCCGCGATGGTGGCGGTGTCAACATCGCGCACGGCGCGGCCGGCGTCCTCTACGCTCTGGCCGAAACCGGCGCGGACGTCCCGCCGGAACACGTCGACTGGCTGGCCGTGCACGCGCTGAACCCCGAGGTCGGCACGCCGCTCGGCTTCTACGACGGGCTGCACGGCGCCGCGTTCGTCCTGGACCGCCTCGGCCGCCGCCGGGCCGCGCTGGACCTCGCGGACATCTGCCTGCGCGAGAACTGGGAAAAGCTCAGCCTGAACCTCTGTTCCGGACTGGCTGGAACCGGCCTCAACCTCTTCCACCTGGGCGAATCCACAGGCGAGAGCGCGCTGACCGACGCCGCGTCCCGCATGGTCGAGCTGTGCGCCGACCGGCTCGGGGGCCCGGACGACGTCCCGGAGATCAGCGGCGGCGTCCACCCGCGAGCGGGGCTGATGCACGGTTCGTCCGGTGTGGCGCTGCTCTTCCTGCACGCCTACGAACGCGGCGGATCGTCCGACCTGCTCGACCGCGCCGCCGACGCCCTCCGGCAGGACCTGCGCCGCTGCCTCCTCGCCGAGGACGGCTCGCTCCAGGTCAACCAGGACTGGCGCACCCTGCCCTACCTGGACGAGGGCTCGGTCGGCATCGCGCTCGTCCTCGCCCGCTACCTGCGCCACCGCCGCGACGAGGAGTTCGAGGTCGCGCTGAGCCGCCTCGCCCGCGTCGGCGAATCCGGATATTTCGTCCAGTCCGGCCTGTTCACCGGCCGCGCCGGCCTCATCGTCGCCCTCGCCGCGGACCTCCGTCCTCCGACGCACTCCGCGCAGTCCAACGGCCAAGCGCCGTCCAACGGGCACGCACAGGCAGGCGGCCACGCGTATTTCCTGCCTAATGGTGATGCCCTGGCCAACGGCGATGCGCAGTCCGGTGGACGCGCGCAGCCTGGCAGGACGTGGCGTGATCCGCGCCTGGACGCGCTGATCCGAGGACTTCGCTGGCACGCGATGCCTTACGAGGACGGGCTCGCCTTCACCGGCGACCAGCTCATGCGGCTGTCGATGGACTTCGCCACCGGAACCGCCGGGGTGCTGTTCGCGCTGGCGTCCGCCCTCGACGACAGGCGGCCCGCGCTGCCCTTCCTGACCACGGACGGAACGCCCCGGTCCACCGGCGTCCCGTCCCGCCCCCTGGCCGGCTCGTCCGGCCTCATAGTCGGTCCTTCCGGTCGCGTGGAGACCCTGGCCAAGGCGCCTTCATCGCGAGTCACACCGGAGCGGCCCGAAACCGTCCACCCACGGAAGGGAAAGGAGGTGTAGCACCCACTATGGCGCTTCTCGACCTGCAGGGCCTCCAGGCCCCCACCGCTTCCGGCGGTGCCAGCGGCGGCAGCGGACTGACGGTTCTGACCTGCCAGTCGCACACGCCGAGCAACCTCAGCCTCGCGCTCTGCCACTGAGCCCAGGCAACCGGGCGCACCAGCCCGGCCGGCCGCCCCTGAGCCGACCGTCCGGGACGCCCACGCCGCCGTGTGCGGTGCGGTGACCCCGCGCCGCACGCGGCGGCACTCCCATGCCCCTCCGCCGCCTCGGCCCGAGACCAAGGCGAGCCGACCCGACCCGAGCCCAACCGACCCGAACCGACCCGAGCCCAAGCGACCCGAACCGAGCCCGACCGACCCGAGCCCTCGACACCCGGAAGGAGCGCGCCGATGCGGACGATGGCGGCCGCCGACCGGACAGTGGCGCGGACGACTCGCGACGGCGGCCTCTGGACGGCGGTCCTCGCCCTCGGCGCCCTCGGCGGGGCCGCGCTCCAACTGCTGCTGCCGTCCGCGATCGGACGTGCGATCGACGGCCTCGTCTCCGGGAACGCCTCGCATGACCGCTGGACGTTCGTCGCGGCGGGCGTCGTCGCCGGGATCGCGGCCTGCGAGGTGCTGACGGCCTGGGCGACCGGCGTCACCGGCGCCGAATCGGCCGCCCGGCTGCGCCGCGTCCTGCTCGACCGCGTGCTGGGCGCGGGACCGGCGATCACCCGGCGGCATCCGGAAGGCGACCTCGCGACCCGGACCGGGCTCAACGCGGAGGAACTCGGCCAGGCGCCGGCCGCGCTGGTCACCGCGGCCGCGCTGCTCATCCCGACCGTCGGGGGACTGGTCGCGCTCGCGTTCATCGACCTGTGGTTGCTCGGCGCGCTGGTCGCCGGGCTGGTGGTGATCACGTTCGTCCTGCGCGGGTTCCTGCGCGCCACGACCGTCCACGCTGCCGGGTACCAGCGGACGCAGAGCGACATCGCTGGCCGCCTGACCGACGCGCTCGCCGGGATTCGCACGATCGCCGCCGCCGGGACGGCCGATCTGGAGGCCCGGAGGATCCTCACGCCGCTTCCCACGCTGCGCGAGCACGGGCTCCGGCTGTGGCGCGCCAATGCGCGGGCCGGTGTCCAGGCGGGGCTGGCCGTCCCGTTGCTGGAGGTCGTCGTCCTCACGGTCGGGGGATGGCGGCTCGTCTCGGGCGGACTGACGCTGGGCGCGCTGTATGCGGCGGCCCGATATGCGGTGTTGGGGGCGGGCCTTTCTGGAGCTCTCGGCCAGGTCGGGCAGCTCGCCCGGTCGCGCGCCGCCGCCGCGCGGGTCAACGAGGTCCTCTCCGAACCCGTCACCGCCTACGGCAATCGGACGCTTCCGGACGACCGTCCAGGAACCCTGGAATTCCGGGACGTCACGGTCGGCACGCCGGACGGCGAAGGCCTCCGAGGCGTCGACTTCGTCGTTCCCGGCGGCGCGGCCACGGCCGTGGTCGGACGCTCCGGAGCCGGCAAGTCCCTGCTCGCCGCACTTGCGGGCCGACTCCTAGACCCGGACGAGGGGACCGTCCTGCTCGACGGCGTTCCCTTGCCCGAGCTTTCGCGCGCCGAACTGCGAGCGGCCGTCGGCTACGCCTTCGAGCGGCCCGTCCTGCTGGGGGAGACCGTCACGGATGCGGTCGCGCTCGGTCTCTCGCGAGGTGGCCTCGCGGGCGCGCATGAGGAACGAGTGCTGAGCGCCGTTTCCGCTGCGCGCGCTGACACTTTCCTAGAGCGGCTTCCGTCCGGCTATGACACCGCCCTAGAGGACGCCCCGATGTCCGGCGGGGAAAGCCAACGCATGGGCATCGCTCGTGCGCTCGCGCAGGGGGAGCGCCTGCTCGTCCTGGACGACGCGACCTCCAGCCTCGACACCGTCACCGAACGCGAAATCGGCGCGGCCCTCACCGGCGCAGCGGACGGCCGGACCCGCCTCCTCGTAGCGCACCGGATCACCACGGCCGCTGAAGCCGACCACGTCCTGTGGCTGGACGGCGGCCGCGTCCGCGCGCAGGGCCCTCACGACGAACTCTGGCAAGCGCATCCGGGATACCGAGCGGTCTTCGCCGAGGACGCCCCGCCAGACCAGCCGGCATGCCTCCGCGAGGAGGACGGCCTCGACGGCGAGGCGTCCGTCCACGAACGTCCTGCTGAGGGGGACGGATGAGTTCCTCGCGGCGGTTCATTGTCCGGGCGCTGGTGGCCGATCCGCCCTCGGTGCTGCGCGTCCTCGCGTGGTCGGTCGTGGAGGCCGCGCCCGCGCTGCTCGTCGGGCAGGCGGTCGCGCGCGCGATCGGCGACGGGTTCGCGGCCGGGCACCCGTGGGTCGGGACGGGCTGGCTCGCGGCGCTCGCGCTGGTGTGGGGCGCGGCGGCGGTCGGCGCGCGTCAGGTCGTCCTCGCGGTGGCGGCGATCGTCGAGCCGTTCCGCGACAGGTTGCTGACCAGGGCGGTCACCGGGACGCTCCGGAACGCCGCCGCATCCGGCCGCCCGCCGGGATCGGCGGCCGTCGCGCGCGTGAACCTCCAGGTCGAGCTGGCCCGGGACGCGCTCGCCGCGCTCGTCACGGTCGTCCGGTCGTTCGCGTTCACCGCGGGCAGCGTCGTCCTCGGGCTGGCCACGTTGGAGCCGCTCGTCCTGCCGTGGGTGCTGCCGCCGTTCATCGTCGGCCTGCTGCTGTTCGTGGCGTCGCTGCCCGCGCTGGCCCGGCGGCAGCGCGACTACCTGCTCGCGGACGAGCGGACGGTCGCCGCGACGGCCGAGGCGATCGGGGGACTTCGGGACATCGCGGCCTGCGGCGCCGAAGACCGGGTCGGGGACGGCGTCCGCGAACGCGTGGACACGCAGGCGGCGGCGGGCCGGGCGCTGGCCGGCGTGACCGCGTTGCGCACGGTTGCGCTGACCGTCGGCGGCTGGGCCCCCGTCGTGCTGCTGCTGATCGCGGTGCCCTGGCTCGGACGCCACGGCGTCGGCGCGGCCGTCGCGATCGGCGCGCTCACCTACCTCACGCAGTCACTCGTCCCCGCCTTCAGCGGATTGGTTCGCGGCCTCGGAGTCAGCGCCGTCCGGCTTCGTGTCGCTGTGGACCGGGTCCTGACGGCATCGGCTTCATCGGCTTCATTGGCTTCACCTGCGGAAACTCGTCCGGGGGTGTCGGCCAGGGCTATCGGGGTGGGCAGAGTTGAGTTGCGCGGGGTGACGGCGGCCTACCGTCCGGACGCCCCACCCGTGATCGATGCGCTGGATCTGGACGTCCGGCCGGGCGAGCACCTGGCGGTCGTCGGACCGAGCGGGATCGGGAAGTCCACGCTCGCCGCGCTCATCACCGGCATGCTGCGTCCTCGCGACGGAACGGTCGAGATCGATGGGATCCCGGCGGATGCGGTCGAGACGGATATGCGGGTGTTGATCCCGCAAGAGGCGTACGTCTTCCGCGGCACCGTCCGCGAGAACCTGGCCTACCTCACGCCCGCCGAGACGGCATTTGAGCAGGCCATGGCCGCGGTCGGCGCGGACGGGCTGGTCGCCCGGCTCGGAGGCTTGGACGCCGAGATCGATCCCGGCGCCCTGTCGGCAGGTGAGCGGCAGCTGATCGCGCTGACCCGCGCCTACCTCGCATCCGCGCCGCTGGTCGTCCTGGACGAGGCGACCTGCCACCTCGATCCCGCCGCCGAGGCCCGCGCCGAGACGGCCTTCGCGCGCAGGGGTGGCACCTTGATCGTCGTCGCGCACCGGATCAGCTCTGCCCGCCGCGCCGACCGTGTCCTGCTGATGGACGGCACGCGCACGCACCTTGGAACCCATGACGAGCTGGTCCGATCCACACCCGCTTATGCCGCGCTGGCCGGGCACGACCGGCGGCGGCCCGGCGACCGCGACCGCGAACCCGAACGGGAGCTTGCCCCATGAACCGTCCCGAAGCCGAGCGTGGCCCGGTCGTCGAGGAGCTGCACGGTCACCGCGTCGCCGACCCGTACCGCTGGCTGGAGGATCCCGACGCGCCGGCCACCCGCGCCTGGCTGGACGCCCAGGACGCGGCATACCAGGACGATATCGACGCATCCCTCCGGGACGCGTTCCGCGAGCGGCTCGTGGAGCTGGCCGACACCGGCACGGTCAGCGCTCCCGTCTGGCGCGGCGAGCGGCGCTTCACGCTGCGTCGCGCCGCAGGTCAGGAGCACGCCGTGCTCTCCGTGGCGGACGGCGGCGGCGCGCCCAGGACGCTGGTCGACCCCGCCGCGATCGATCCGTCCGGTGGGACGACGCTCGACGCCTGGCGGCCCGACCCGTCCGGGCGGCTGCTGGCCTGCCAGCTCTCGCAAGGCGGGACGGAACGGGCCGAACTGTACGTCCTGGACGTCGAGACCGGCGAGGCGGTCGACGGACCGCTCGACCGCTGCCGCTACTCGCCCGTGGCCTGGCTGCCGGACGGAAGCGGCTTCTACTACGTGCGCGCCGAGCCGGACGACGAGATGATGCGCCGCGTCCGGCTGCACCTCGTCGGCGAGCCGCCCGAGCACGACACCGCCGTCACCGGACCGGCCGCGACGCACGGCGTCGGCATCAGCGAGGACGGCCGCTGGCTCGTCGTCTCCACGGCGGACGGCGTCGAACCGCGCAACGACCTGTTCGTGGCCGATCTCGCGTCCGGTGACCTGTCCGAACCGCGGTTCCGGGTCGTCCAGAAGGGGGTGGACGCGCGCGCCGCCGCGATCGTCGGACGCGACGGACGCCTCTACATCGTCACCGACCTCCACGCGCCGCGCGTCCGGCTCTGCGTCGCAGACCCCTCAGAACCGGACGTTTGGACGGACCTGATCCCCGAGGACGAAGGCGCCGTCCTCACCGATTTCACCCTCCTGAACGACCTGGTCGCCGTCACCCGCGTCCGGCAGGGGACGGCCGAACTGACCCTGCACGACGCGCTCACGGGGAAGCGCGTATCGGACATCCCGCTTCCGGGGCCCGGCGTTCTCGGCCCGCTGGCGGCACGTCCCGGCGGCGGCCACGAGCTCTGGTTCACCCACAGCGGCATCGTCACGCCCGAGACGGTCTGGCATTACGACACGCGCACCGGAACGCCGGCGCTCTGGGAGGCGTCGCCGGGCTCGCCCGTCCTGCCCCCGATCGAAACGCACCATCTGACCTGCACGTCGGCCGACGGCACGCCCGTCCGGATCACGATCATCGCCCGTCCGGACGGCGCGGAGGACGGGCCGCGCCCGGCGATCCTTTACGGCTATGGCGGATTCGGGATTCCGGTGACGCCGACCTACGCCGCCGACTCGCTGGCCTGGGTGGAGTCCGGAGGCGTGCTCGCCATCGCGCACCTGCGCGGCGGCGGCGAGGACGGCACCGCCTCGCACCGCGCCGGGATGCTCGGCAAGAAGCAGCGCGTCTTCGACGACTTCCTCGCGGTCGCCGAGCGGCTCGTCGCCGACGGCTGGACGGCCCCGGACCGGCTCGCGATCTGGGGCGAGTCCAACGGCGGCCTGCTCGTCGGCGCGGCGCTGACGCAGCGTCCGGACCTGTTCGCCGCGGCCGTCTGCGTCGCGCCGCTGCTGGACATGCTGCGTTACGACCTGTCCGGAATGGGCGCCGCCTGGCACAGCGAGTACGGCTCGCCCGCGGACGCCGAGGCCTTCGAGTGGCTGCACGCCTACTCGCCGTACCACCGCGTCCGGCAGGGCGTCGACTATCCGGCCACCCTGTTCGCGGTCTTCGACGGCGACTCCAGGGTCGACCCGCTGCACGCGCGCAAGATGTGCGCCGCGATGCAGTGGGCGAGCGCCGGCGACCGGCCCGTCCTGCTGCGTCGCGAAGCGGGCGTGGGGCACGCCGCGCGCTCGGTCGGACGCTCGTTCGACCTGGCGTCCGAACTGCTGGCCTTCGTCGCCCGCCACACCTCCGCCGTAGTCGCACCGACCTGACCCCTGGCCCCTGTGGCGAGCGGTGAGGTCTGGGCCGCTGATGCCCTGCGCCGGAGGGGGACATCCGACCGCAAGCCAGGACGACTGGCTTGGGCAGGACGACTGGCTAGGGCGGGACGACGGGTTGGGGCAGGACGACAAGCTGGGGCAGAGCGACGGGTTGGAGTGGGACGGCGGGCTCGGGCAGGACGGCGGGCTCGGGCAGGACGGCGGGCTCGGGCAGGACGGCGGGCTCGGGCAGGACGGCGGGCTCGGGCAGGACGGCGGGCTCGGGCAGGACGGCGGGCTAGGCAGGACGACGAGCGGGGCGGGGCGTTAGCGTTCGGGGCGGTATCGGCGGCGTGAGCGGGACGTTCCGTTCCAGAGCCAGCCGTTCTCCTCGGCTATCGCGACCGCTTCCAACCGGGTGCGCGCGCCGACCTTGGAGACGATGCGGGCCAGGTAGTTCCGGACGGTCCCGGCGGCCAGGAACAGCGACCGGGCGATCTCGGCCACCGTCGCGCCGTCCGCCGTCGCGCGCAGGACGTCCAGCTCGCGCGGGGTCAGCGGGCTCTGCGACGCGGTGAGCTCGGAGAACGCCAGGTCGGCGTCGATGACCCGCTCGCCGTTGGCGACGTCGCGGATCGCCTGGACGAGCCGGGCGGGCGAGGTGTCCTTGAGCAGGAAGCCGCCCGCGCCCGCGGCGGCGGCGCGGCGCAGGTCGCCCGGGCGGCGGTGCTCCGCCATGATGATCACGGCGCAGTCCGGGACCCGTTCCAGCAGCATCGCGCCGGTGTCGATGCCGTCCAGGTCGGGCAGGCCGAGGTCCACGAGCGCCACCTCCGGACGGCAGTGCGCCGTCGCGGCGAGCAGCTTGCTCCCGCAGTCCACGGTCTCGACCACGCTGATGTCGGGCTCGCCGTCGAGCAGGGCGACCAGCCCGCTGCGGAACAGGTGCACGTTCTCGGCGATGAGTACGCGGATCACATTCGCCTTCCCGGGATCGTGACCTGCCTTGACGGGGGATCGGCGGCGATCTCGGAGAGTCGGTCAGGGCATGAAGGGGCAGCACGGAAGGGCATCATGTCGTCGCCTCGGGGTGGGCTGGGGGCGCGGCAGACGCAAGCGTGCTGGAGACGACTGCCCACGTCAAATGCGATATGTCGGAAATTGTTCCGGCGACATACCTTCCAGGTGAGAATCTTCGTGCCTACCGTCGCGTAGCGTGTCCGCCCGCACACCCCGGACCATAGGCGATCACGCTCCGGCAGCGGCGGACGTAGCAGGGCGTACTGGGGCGGCCGAAACCGGTCACTGACCGATACCGATCGGTATTCGAATACCGCGGGAATTGCAGCGGCCGGTCAAACGCCGCGGTGGCGCCTCCGGCCACCGCGATCGCTATTCCAGAACGTTGTTCATGGCGAATTGGCGCCGGGTTTTCCCGGCGCCCGAAGACTTGGTCAGGACGAACGCGCCGTGAACAGCGCGCGTATCGAACAAGGCGGCGTCCCATGTTCGATGCGTGCGGCCTCGCGCTGAACAGCGGCTCGGCGCCGCGAACGCCACATCCACGACGCCGCGGCGTCCCGCTTCTGTCATCCGGACCGTCCGCCAGGACCGTCCAATAGGCCCCCTTCACGCCCCGCCCCCACCTGCCCGCCACGGCGCCGCCCGCCCCGCCGCCGCGCCAGCCGCCCCGCCGCCGCGCCAGCCGCCCCGCAGCGGCCACACGCCCGCCTCGCCACGGCGCTGCCTGCCGCCGCCACGGTGACGGGCGGTCGCCCCGCCACACCGCCGCCTGCCTCGCCACGCCGCCGCCTGCCCCGTCACGGGCGATGTCGGTAGGGCCAGTGGGGCTCACTCCCGGGAGAGGTTGGCCTTTGCCGTCTCGTAGTCGCCCGTGGGGGCCGACTCGTCCTTCGTATAGACGAGGTGCACGACACCGGTCTTGAACGTCGTCGAGGACAGGAGCTTCAGCGGCAGCGAGGCGCCGGCCTCCTCGAACAGCCGCATCCCCTGCCGGACCGCGATCGGGTGGACGAACAGGTGCAGCTCATCCAGCAGCCCCGCTTCCAGCAGTTCCCGGACGATCGACACCGAACCGCTCATCGCGATGTCCGAGCCCGGTTCCTGCTTCAGCGCGGTGACGCCTTCGACCAGGTCCCCTTGGAGCAGCTCGGAGTTGCGCCACGTGAACTCCAAATTCTGCCGCGACACGACGACCTTGCGCGCGTCCCCGAGCGCCTTGGCCATCCCCGCGTCCTCGCCACCCGCGGTCTCGCGCTCCGGCCAGGCCTCGGCGAAGCCCTCATAGGTCTTCCGTCCGAGCAGGACCGTGTCCGCGCCGCCGAGCTGCTCGGTCACCGCCTGGCCCATCTCCTCGTTGAAGTACGGGAAGTGCCAGTCCTGCGGGTCCTGCACCACGCCGTCCAGCGCGATGAACAGCCCTGCCGTGATCTTCCGCATCGAACCACTCCTCACGGGAACATCTGTCTCCTCTACAGACCGTCCCCGCGCCCAGATCTCATCGAACCCGCCATGTCCGCCGCGGCGAGGGGGAGCTGCCGGCGGGCGGTTCGCCAGATTTGGGGGAGGTCGAGCGATTCCACGGTCCAGGACTCCGTGCGGATGCGGCCGCGGCGCCGGTAGTGCCGCATGATCTCCACGTGCGGGCGCCAGCCGACGAAGGCCCGCAGCGACGCCTCGTCCGTCCAGACCGAGACGGAGCCGACGGTGCGGCGGAGGGGAGCGGTCCAGAGCCAGAGGCCGACCGCGCCGTCCAGCTCGGGCCAGCCGCGGCGGAGGCGCAGGCCGGCGCGGGCGATGCCCGGGAGGTCGAGCGCGCGGTCGGCGGTGAACTCGGTGAGGCTGACGAGCAGCGGTCCGGCCGAGCCCGCGGCGGGCCCGGCGGACCAGTGCGAACGCAGGATGTCCATGAGCCGGACCGTAATCCGCCCGACCGGCCCATCAGAAGAGCCAATATTTGGCTATCCGATTAGACCAATCCCTCATGCGTGCGCGCGCAGGCGCTGGACGGCGGCGGCGATGCCCTTCCTGTCGTAGCTGCTGATGGGCATGGTCGCCGCATGGGCGTGGCGGACGACGCCGTCCGCGTCCACCAGGACGCTGCCCGACTGCTGCATCGAGCCGAACATCTTCCGGTTCAGCCCGAGCATCTCGTGCGGCGTGCCGCTCCGGCCGACCAGGACCCGGAACGGGACGCCGCGCTTCGCCTTCCACGCGGCCGCCTCATTACGGTCCGCCGGAACGGCGATGCACACCTCGACGCCGTTCGCCGCGTACTCCTCGCGGGACCGGACGAGGTCCTGGACGTGCCGGTTGCAGATCGGGCACGACGCCGACCGCATGAAGTAGATCAACGTGGCCTGTCCGGACAGGCGGACGGCCTGGCCGTCGGTGTCCTCCAGCGCGACGTCGGCGGGCGCGGGCGATCCGGTTTCGAGCATGGCGAAATCCCCTTCTCGGGTCTGTCGGAACAAGGTCGGAGCGCGAAGAGCGCCAGGTCAGGACTGGGAGGAGTCCGCCAGGTCGGGACTGGGAGGAGTCCGCCAGGTCGGGACTGGGCGGAGTCCGCCAGGTCAGGGGCGAGCGGAGTCCGCCAGACCGAGGCGGAGCCGGGTTCGGGCGCGGTGCAGATGGGACTTCATCGCGGCGTTGCTCAGGCCGAGCGCCTCCGCGACCGTCCGCCCGGGATAGCCCAGGACGTCCCGCATGATGAGCACTCGCCGCTGGACGTCCGGCAAGTCCTGGATCGCCCGCGCGACGAGCTCGGCCTCCATCCGCCGGAGCGCCTCGTCCTCGGCGGACGTCGCCAGCCCGGGCTCGACGTCCTCGGGCGGGACGACCAGCATCCGCGCCCGGCGCAGGCACTCGTTTCGGACGATCCGGAACATCCACGAGGCCAGCGCCCCGGTGGCGCGCAGCGTGCCGATCTTCCGGTACAGGATGATCAGCGCCTCCTGCGCCGCGTCCTCGGCGTCCTGGGGGGAAGCGCACAGGTGCTCCGCGAACCGCCGGACGTGCGCGTGCGCGCCGTACAGCACCTCGGCGATCGACTCGCGATCACCGTCCTGCGCGGCCCGGATGAGCTGCGCACTAGCCCAGCCCCGCTCAGCCACGCCCGCCCCCCCGCCGCCGCCGCTCCCAGCGCGCCGCCACCCGCGCCTAGCGCGACGTCACCCGCTGCGCCCGGCGCGCCGTCGCCCGCTGCGCACGGCAGACCATCACCCGCGCCCGCTGCGCCCCGCCCGCCCATTGCCGTCTCCTCTTCGCTGTGCCCAACGCCCGTAAGAGGCAGCCGGACCGCAAAAGGATTCACCCTGGAGCCGAAGTTCAGGACTTTCCGAGGATCCGCCGGACCGCCGCGTCCACCAGATCGTGCGCCTCCTCCTCGGAGAAGATCCCGGGCAGGGTCAGCCGCTCCAGGATCAGCCAGTTCAGCGCCATGTACAGGAGCAGCACCGTCGTCGCGTCCCCGGGCAGGTCAGAGGCCTCCTGGTGGGCGATGTTGGCGTCGATGTCCGTGCGGATCCGCTCGGTCAGGACGTCCCGGAGCTCCGGCCGCCGCGTCGACTCCAGCCGCAGCTCCAGCAGCGCGAGGTATCCCGAGTTGAAGGACGACACCCGGTCGACCACCTCGTGCATCAGCTCGGCGTAGCGCGCCTCGTCCTGCGTGCCCTCCCGGCTGCGGGCCATCGTGGCCTCGTCGGGCAGCAGCCGGTCGTAGATCCGCCCGCCGATCTGCGTGAACAGGTCGTCCCGGTTCGCGAAGTAGTTGGACGCGGTGCCCGGCGGGACACCCGCCTCGGTGTCCACCGCGCGGAAGGTCAGCCCGCGCGCGCCCTCCCTGGCCAGCACCTCGATGGCCGCGTCGATCAGCGCCAGCCGCCGCTCCGGATTCGTCCGCACCTTGACACCACTCCATCCGTAGTACTACGGTCAAAACCACTTCAAGCAGAGTACTACGGCAGGAGCGCATCCATGCGAAAGCTCGTCTACTACGTCGGCGCCTCCCTCGACGGCTACATCGCCGGCCCGTCCGAAGAGATCGACTTCTACCCGCTCAGCGCCGAGATGTCCGCCTGGATCGGCGCCACCTACCCCGAGACGATCCCCGTCCAGGCGCGCGCGCACTTCGGCGTCGAAGGCGTCCCCAACGCGGCCTTCGACACCATCCTGATGGGCCGCGGCACCTACGAGCCCGGCCTCCGGATCGGCCTCACCAGCCCCTACCCCCACCTGCGCCAGTACGTCGTCTCCACCACCCTGGAGATCGACGACCCGTCCGTCCGCGTCGAGTCGGACGACCCGCCGGCCCTCGTCCGCCGCCTGAAGGCCGAGGACACCGGCAAGGACATCTGGCTCTGCGGCGGCGGCAAGCTGGCGGGCGCCCTCCTGCCGGAGATCGACGAGATCGTCCTCAAGACCTACCCCGTCATCGCCGGCACCGGCATCCCCATGACCGCCGGCCCCTTCGACCCCACCCTCTTCACCCCCACCCGCCGCCACACCTTCGAAAACGGCGCCCAAACCACCTGGCTAACCCGCGCCTGACCCAAGCCCGCCGCGGCCGGGCGCCCCCTCCTCGTTCCCTGAGCAGGAGCGTAAAGCCCGCCTCCGACAACCCGAGCTCTCTGCCGCGGACGCGCTGTCAGCTGCGCATGTAGTCGTCGGGGTAGAAGGCGTCGGTGTCCTCGTCGGGGTGGGTGGGGGCGTACTGCTGCACCCTGCCGTCTCGGAGCATCCAGAGCCGGAAGTAGCTCTGCTCCTGGTCCATGATGAACAGCTGCAGGGCGTTCGGGACGCGCCAGGCGGTGCCGCGGACGCGTTCTAGGAGCGCGCGCAGATCTGCGTGGTTCAGGGCTCCCGCGTACACCGTGCATTCGGGGGACTTCCAGCCTCCCCACGCCGAGTCCCCACCGGTCGTTTCGGACAAGAAGCCGCAGCCGCCGCTGGCCTTGTTCTGAAGCGGGGCGTCTGAGCGCAGCCACTCGCTCAGGGCCTCCACGTTCCGCCGATCGGCGGGATTGACCGACACCATCACGTTCGCCACCCAGCTCACCGGATCGATTATCCGGCACCTGGGTGGTCGTGGGCTGCGTGGGTGCATAGCGTTTGCCGGCAGCCTAGTGCAACGGCGGCCGGTGCGTGTTGTTGCGTTATTTGGCAGGCTGTTGCAATGATTTCTCTGTGTTGGGCTGCGGAAACACTTGTCGTACGCAACGAGTGTGTTGCGTGACTCTGGAAAGCAACGTAGCGTTTGCGTTGTCGGAAAGAGCGCGGCGGGTGCCGCGGAGGCAAGGAGAAGACGATGCGGAAGTTCGACACCGCCGCGCCGATCACCGCGGTCCTGGAGATCCCCGCCGGGCGGGTGCAGCTGATCGCCGCCGAGCGGCGGGACGCGACGGTCGAGGTCCGGCCGGCGGACGCGTCCAAGGGACGGGACGTCAAGGCCGCCGAGCAGACCACGGTGGAGTACCGGGACGGCGTCCTCCAGGTGCAGGGCCCGAGCGGCCGGCAGTACTTCGGGCCGTCCGGATCGGTCGAGGTGACGGTCATGCTGCCGGCCGGGTCCCGGGTCGAGGCGAAGACCGCCAGCGCCGAGTTCCGGGGTGTCGGACGGCTCGGGGACGTCAGCTACGAGAGCTCGCACGGCGAGGTCAAGGTGGACGAGGCCGCCAGCCTCCGGCTCACCACCGCCGCGGGCGACGTGCGGATCGGACGGCTCACCGGGCCCGCCGAGATCACCACCGCCAAGGGCGACATCAGCATCGCCGAGGCCGCGTCCGGGACGGTCGTGCTGCGCACGCAGGCCGGGGACGTGGAGGTCGGCGCGGCGGCCGGGGTCTCGGCCTCGCTGGACGCCAGCACCTCCCGCGGCCGGATCAGCAACGGCCTCAAGAACAACGGCACCGCCGGACTGGAGATCCACGCCACCACCGCCTTCGGCGACATCACCGCCCGCAGCCTGTGACCTGCTGAGATCTGAGGAGCCCCCCATGACGAACCTGGCAATCTCCGCGACCGGGCTGAAGAAGTCCTACCGCGACAAGCACGGCGAGAAGGTCGTGCTCGACGGAATCGACCTGTCCGTCCCGGAAGGGACGATCTTCTCCCTGCTCGGGCCGAACGGCGCGGGCAAGACCACCACCGTCCAGATCCTGTCCACGCTCATCGCGGCGGACGCCGGCACCGTCCAGGTCGCCGGGTTCGACCTGGCCCGCCAGGCGGACGACGTGCGCGGCGCGATCGGCGTCACCGGCCAGTACTCGGCCGTCGACAAGCTGCTCACAGGCGAGGAGAACCTGCTCCTCATGGCCGACCTCAAGCACCTGCCCCGCAAGGAGGGCAGGCGGAAGGCCGCCGAGCTGCTGGAGCGGTTCGACCTGGTCGAGGCGGCGCGCAAGCCCGCCAGCACCTACTCCGGCGGCATGCAGCGCCGGCTGGACCTGGCGATGACGCTGGTCGGCGACCCGCGGCTGATCTTCCTGGACGAGCCGAGCACCGGCCTCGACCCGCGCAGCCGGCGCGGCATGTGGCAGATCGTCCGGGAGCTGGTCGCGAGCGGCGTCACGATCTTCCTCACCACGCAGTACCTGGAGGAGGCCGACCAGCTCGCCGACAACATCGCCCTGCTCGACCACGGGCGGCTGATCGCCCAGGGCACCGCGGACGAGCTGAAGCGGCTCATCCCCGGCGGCCACGTGTCGCTGCGCTTCGGCGACGACGACGCCCTCAAGGAAGCGCTGGACGCGCTCGGCCGCGGCTTCGTCGACCCGTCCGACGACGACCGGCTCACCCTCCAGGTCCCGTCCGACGGCGGCGTCGCGTCCCTGCGCGAGCTGCTCGCCCGGCTGGACGCGGCGGGCATCGAGCCGGCCGACCTCAGCGTCCACACCCCCGACCTCGACGACGTGTTCCTCACCCTGACCGGCGACCAGCAGAAGGAGACCACTCGATGAGCACCCTCACCCTGGCCATGCGCGACAACTCCACGATGGTCCGCCGCCAGCTCAAGCGCCTGGTCCGCTACCCGGCCATGACCGTCCAGCTGGTCGTCACGCCCGTCATCATGCTGCTGCTGTTCGCCTACGTCTTCGGCGGCACCCTCGGCGCCGGTCTTGGCGGAAGCCGCAGCTCCTACATCAACTACGTCGTCCCCGGCGTCCTGCTCATGGCGGCCGCCACCGCCGCCACCGGAACCGCCGTCATGGTCGCCACCGACATGACCGAAGGGATCATCGCCCGGTTCCGGACGATGCGGATCTCCCGGGCCTCGGTCCTGACCGGCCACGTCGTCGCCAGCGTCATCCAGCAGCTGCTCAGCATCGCGGTCGTGATCCTCATCGCCCTCGCGATTGGGTTCCGGCCCAAGGCCGACGTGCTCGACTGGCTGGGCGCCGCCGGGATGCTCACCCTGTTCGTCGTCGCGATCACCTGGCTGACCGTCGCGCTCGGCCTGAAGTCCTCGACCCCCGAGGCCGCGGGCAACGCCCCGATGCCGCTGGTCTTCCTGCCCTTCCTCGGCAGCGGCTTCGTCCCGACCGACTCGATGCCGACCGTCCTGCGCTGGTTCGCCCAGTACCAGCCCTTCACCCCGATCATGCAGACCGTCCGCGGCCTCCTGCTCGGCACCCCGGTCGGCAACAACGCCGCGATCGCCGTCGCCTGGTGCGCCGGCATCACCCTCCTCTCCTACCTGTGGGCCAAGCGCACCTACAACAAGGCGTGACCCCGCGTCCTCGCCGAAACGGCGAGCCTCAACGAGTCCGCAAGCCTCGCCGAACCCGCGAGCATCACCGAGTCCGCGAGCATCACCGAATCCGCGAGCATCACCGAATCCGCGAGCATCACCGAATCCGCGAGCCGGCCCCTAACAAACCCGCCAAGAAGGCCCGAACGCCCAGCGCGTTCGGGCCTTCTGCTCGTTGCCTCCCGCGCTGGATTCTGTACCTATTAGTATGTACAGTCTCGTCCCGGGGATGAGGGAGGGCCTCATCGCGCGCGCTCGCCACCCGAATGCCCGGGCGGCGGCTGCGTCGCAACGTCCCCGCGACACCCAGGGAGCCGAAACCATGCGCATTTCCCCCGCTCCGCGTACCAGCGCGTCCGCCCCGTCCGAATGGATCACCGGGTACGCCCGCATCGAGAGCCTTGCCACGCCCCAAGGCCCGTCGCGGACGAAGGTGGACAGCGTCCGCTTCGCCCCCGGCGCCCGGACGCACTGGCACCGCCATCCGCTCGGTCAGGTGCTCGTGGTCACCGAGGGCACCGGCCTCGTCCAGCGCCGCGGCGGCGAGGTCGAGACCATCCGCGTAGGGGACACCGTCCGGATCGAGCCCGGCGAGTGGCACTGGCACGGCGCGACGCCCACCAGCGCGATGCGCCACCTCGCCGTCGAGGAACTCCCGGCGGACGGCCGGACCGCAGAACGCGCCGAACCCGTGTCCGACGCCGAGTACCACTCCGTCCAAAGCGGTGAGGACGAGGGTCAGGCGCCACCGCTCAGCCGCGTGATCGTCATGGACCAGAAGCTGCCGGAGGCGCTGGCCACCCACCGCGTCGAGATCCGGCGGATCACCATCGCGCCCGGCCACGCCGCGGGACTCCATGTCCACAACGGCCCGGTCTTCGGGAGCATCGAGACGGGCTCGGCGGTCTACCAGCTCGAAGGCGAACCCGAGACCGTCCTCGAACCCGGCGACGTCTTCTACGAGCCCGAAGGCGCGCGCGTCGCGCGCTTCGACGCGCAGGACGAAGGCGTCACCTTCCTCGGCTACTTCCTGCTGCCCGACGGCATGAACCCGGACATCACCTTCCCCGACGCGTGAAACCGCCACGGCAGCGACGTTCAGCGAGAGTTCAGCAGCCGCACACGGAATTTGGAGGCGACCAGTTCAGCGCGGCCCTGGCCGAATGCGGATCAGGGCCGGAGCGAACCTGACCGCTCCTGCTGACCGTGACACCGGTGCCGAGTCATGACCGAGGACCCTGTTCCTTTCCGGCCGGTCTGCCGGCATCAGTGCCCACGCGTTGGGCAAAGCGAAGGGAATCTCCCATGTCAGGTAAGCGGGCGATGGTCGCGGCGGTGGCCGCGGCGGTCCTCGGTGCCGGTCTGGCGGTTCACGCCGGAGTCGCGTCAGGGGCCGACAGCACCGACTTCCCCCACCGCGGCGACATCGTGAGCCTGCCCAAGGACCTGAAGGACCGGCTCATCGAGCAAGCGGGACGTCCGAGCACCTACCAGCCGATGCAGGCGTTCGCGGAGGCGACGAACGCGGACGGCAGCCCCAAGCCGAGCCAGCTCGTCCAGTACGCGCTGCTGGACACCAAGAACTTCCAGCCGAACCAGTTCACGAGCATCATCCCCGGCGTCAACGACGGTGTCCCGCCGACGGCGACCGGTCCCAACCACAACCAGCCCACGATCGGCGCGACGCGCGTGGTGGTCGAGCCCAAGCCGGGCCTGCCCACCGACCCGAACGACCCGGGCGCCTTCATCGACATGTTCACCGACATCTCGGGCCTGTTCGTCATCAACAACGAGTCGGGCTGGTACGAGGGCTGGATGATCCACGACGTGACCGTCCCGCAGGTCGCCGCGCCGCGCGCCGACAAGCACGCCGCCTTCGGCACCATCACCCAGGCGGACGCGGACGCGCTGAAGAAGCGCGGCACCGGCAACAACACCCCGGGACACGTCTTCTCGGTCGACGGCAACGCCCCGCACACCCCCGCCGCCACCGACCACTACCCGGACAAGGTATCCAACACCGTCCCGGTCCAGCTCTCGCTCGGTGCCTACAACGCCACGCAGCAGAGCGACCTGCACTCCTACTGGGAGTTCAACGAGTACACCGACTGGACGCCGCCGACCTACGAACTGCCCTTCACCGGCGGCCTCCCCGGCACTCCGCAGTTCGCCCAGAACAGCCCGTCGATCGTCCCCGGCTCGGGTCCCGCCGGCAAGAAGAACTCCCCGCAGAAGTTCGGGGACGTCCCCAACCTGCCGCGCGACCCCGACCGAATCCTGGACAACGACGCCTCGACACCCACCAACGACGACCACAAGGAGCAGCGCCTGCGCTTCCTGCCGTCCGGACTGTCCAACGAGGTCCTGCTCGACGCCTACGTCCGCCCGGCGTCCTTCGAGCCGTACAAGACCAACCTCTCCGAGCGCATCTTCGACGCCTACGCCCAGGAGGTCGCGCGGATCGACACCAACCACGACGGCGTCGTCCAGGCGACCGAGGCCGACGTCGAGGGCACCTCTGACGGCGGCCAGTCCAACGACCGCCTCTTCCTGCCCGCCCCCGCCTTCAACCGCATGGCCGTGACCCGCGAGATCAACGACGGCCTCCTCTCGCCCCGCTTCGCCCCCAGCCAGCGCGCCTGGGTCCTGAGCGGCGACTTCACCCTCCTCAAGCCCCCCTTCCCACCCGCCTCAACCGCCCAAGACGGCGACAACCGCTAACCCCTCAAACCCAGGGGCCATGCCCAACCAGGCATGGCCCCTGACCACGCGCCCAGACGCAGCCGAAACCAACGTCTCAGGTAGGTGGCCGCCGGGCAGTGAAATACCGGTTGGACCTTCTCAGGAAGACCAGCGCGATGAATGCGCCCATCGTGATCAGATCCAGCGCGCTTCGCGCGTAGTCCAGCACGACATACGAACCCGGGAACTCGAAGAACGGGGGCTTGTCCGCGGTCGTGAAGCCCTGGGTGTCACCCTGGATCAGCGCGATGAGGCTGGTCACGGCCCACAGGGAGGCGGCAACGGTCAGCGCGGTCCGCGCCCAGTTCCGGCCGCCGCGCATCATGAGGCCGAGCAGGAACCAGAGACCGCTCAGGAGCAGGTAGACGGCCGTGAAGAAGACGAACTGGACGAGCAGGAGCCCGTTCACCTTGTCATGGAGCTCGTACATCGACGCCTGCATGTCGCCGCCCGTCGTGCCGTACACGTCGTCCACGGCCCTCTTGACGACCATGAAGGCGGCCACGCTGAGCACGGTTGCCAGCGGCGGCACCACCACCGCTATCCAGAACGCGATCTCGACCGCGGCCGGTCGCCTGCCAGTGAAACCGTAAGAGCGCGGGGGCGAAGTCACGCGACAGAACTGTAGGCGTCCTCTTCCACTCGCCGCGCGAAAGCCGTACGAAAGTCGTTAAGAGACGGGCTTGACCAGCGGAGCGGCTCACGGGAATCGAACCCTCATGGGCGGCTTGGAAGATAGGCCGGGCTACCGGGGCCTTTGGCTGTTCGGGGAATGCGCGCAGAGACAGGGGAAGGGGTAGGGACGAGCCGGTGTGCGCCCGCGACTGGCGCTGGTGCCTGCTGTTGCCGTCGCCCGCCACCAGGAAGGTCGCGCAACCTGGCCATCTGGCTCCGATCGGTCGGCGAGCCGGCGGAGCACGTCGGCCGGACACTGCCCGGCGTGTTGCCTGATCCACCTGCGGGTGGTACTCTGATGGTAGTTGCAGTTGTGGTTCCCATGAGCTTATGTGCGCCTGCTGGTTCTCGCCTCAGGCGCATTTTTTTGTTTCCCCGGTAGTCAGTCCGTCCGGATGGGGTCATTACGGCGACGCGTGGCTCGCAGAGTGCGGGCTCCGTAAATGCCTTTCGGAAGGGACGAGTATGACCACCGGCACCGTGAAGTGGTTCAACGCGGAAAAGGGCTTCGGCTTCATCGAGCAGGACGGCGGCGGCAGCGACGTCTTCGCCCACTACTCCAACATCGCCGCCCAGGGCTTCCGCGAGCTCCAGGAGGGCCAGAAGGTCCAGTTCGACATCACGCAGGGCCAGAAGGGCCTGCAGGCGGAGAACATCGTTCCCGCCTGAGTGCCGAACAGTGCGGTGCCGGGCCCACACCTGGGCCCGGCACCCCGCCTGCCGGCAGGAAACGACCTTCCTGTCGTCTGATCCTTCAGGGGCATAGCCCTTCTATGGCGTTCTGCCATACGGCTCCCCCAAATACTTGGCTGCGGATTCTCGGCTGTACACAGCTCAGCCCAGAGCCCGTCCTTCAGCCGCCTTCCGCGATATCACGCGCCGCCCTTTTCGGCTTCGGCGTTGCTTCGCGGTTCACTTTGGTTCGTTCTTGCGATCGCTCCGGCCACGGGCTGCGGAGTCTTCCTCGAAACGTGCCACTTCAGGGAAGGCTCGCACATGACCCATGGCACCCGTCCGTCTCAACGTCGCTTCTCCCACTCGCCTACCAGGGCCTCGCGCCGACCGGCCGCCCGGCAGCAGAACGACTTCGCGCTTCCCGTCAGTTCCACGCCGCCACTGCCCCCGGCCGCGTCGTTCGCCGAGTTGGACATGCCGGCGGCCCTGCTGTCCACATTGACTCGACAGGGGATGGCCGAGCCGTTCGCCATCCAGGCCTCGACGCTTCCGGACGCGTTGAACGGCCGCGATGTCCTCGGCCGCGGACGTACCGGCTCGGGAAAGACCCTCGCCTTCGGCCTGGCGATGCTCGCCCGTAGCGCCGGTAAGCGCGCCGAGCCGCGTAAGCCGCTGGCCCTGGTACTCGTCCCGACTCGCGAACTGGCCGTGCAGGTCACCGACGCCCTCTTGCCCTACGCCCAGTCGCTCAGGCTTCGGTCGGCCACCGTCGTCGGCGGCGTATCGATCTCCCGGCAGGCCGCCGCCCTCCATCGCGGCGCGGAGATCCTGGTCGCCACTCCGGGACGCCTCACGGACCTGATCAACCGGGGCGCCTGCAGCCTGGAACACGTCAGCATCACCGTCCTGGACGAGGCGGACCAGATGGCCGACATGGGTTTCCTGCCGCAGGTCACCGCGTTGCTCGACCAGGTCGCCCCGGGCGGTCAGCGGATGCTGTTCTCCGCGACGCTGGATCGCAATGTCGACCGCCTGGTCCGGCGCTTCCTCACCGACCCGGTCGTTCACTCCGTCGATCCGTCGGCGGGAGCGGTGACCACCATGGAGCACCACCTGCTGCACGTCATGGAGGCGGACAAGCAGGATGCCGCCACGCACATCGCCGCCCGCGACGGCCGCGTCATCATGTTCGTCGACATGAAGCATGCCGCCGACCGGCTGGCCCGCAACCTCCTGAACAGCGGCGTACGCGCCGCGGCGCTGCACGGGGGCAAGTCGCAGCCGCAGCGCAACCGCACTCTGGAGCAGTTCCGCAACGGGGACGTCTCCGTCCTCGTCGCCACGAACGTGGCCGCGCGCGGCATCCATGTCGATGGTCTGGATCTGGTCGTCAACGTCGACCCGCCCAACGACCACAAGGACTACCTGCACCGAGGCGGCCGCACCGCACGCGCGGGCGAGTCCGGCACCGTGGTCACCCTGGTGCTGCCGAGGCAGCGCCGTGAGATGGACCGGTTGATGGTGACGGCCGGTATCACGCCGCACTCGACGCAGGTGCGGTCCGGTGATCCCGAACTCAACCGCATCACCGGTGCCCGACCGCCCTCCGGCGTCCCCGTCACCATCTCCGCTCCGGCCTCCGAAGGACGGCGTGACCGCAGAGCCGGACGTAACCGCCGTCCCGCACGAAACAGCCGCTCCCAGCGTTTCGCGACAACCGAGCGCGCCAGCAGATAGGCAACCGCTCGACGCCCGCGGCTCGTCGAGCCAAGCCGACGTCGAGAGCCGCGGGTGGACGGCAATGGGCCGGCCACCCCGAGGCTCAGCCGGTCGCCCATCCTTCTTGGGCGACCAGCTGCACCCTGAACTGGTCACCACGAGAGGCCGACTCAGAATCAGGCGAGGCCGACCGTCAGAGTCGCTTGGCTGCGTTCGCGACGGCTGCCCCGCCGTGATCGGCCCGCTGGAGCGTTCCCGCCATCCGAAGAGTTCCCCACCATGCTCCATGAGGCCGTCAGAAGGCCCTATAGCCGAGCACCTTCCCGTCTGGCCCGTTGCGTCGCGCCGCCCACGAGGCGCAAGGCGGACGGTCCTCGCTGGCGCGTCGCTGTCAAAAAGTAGGCCCCGAGACAACCGTCTCGGGGCCTTTCGACTGTTCAGAGAATGTCGGCAGGGCCGGGGTCAAACCGCCGACCTTCCGCTTTTCAGGTCACCCAGCCCGAACGCTGTACTGACCTGCAAAGACGCACGTTACCAACGAGCGAAAATCCGATAAGCGGATTGTGCTGTCACGGTGAGTCTACCCCCGCTCCCGCTGAGAACCTGCCCCGGCGATCCCGCGGCGCTCTTGCCGTAGCGGCGGAGCATCTGCGGGGACGTCCAGCCGTTCAGTTCCATCAGGTCGCCCTCCGCGCCGCCGCGGTCGAGCCAAGTGTGGGAGAAGTGGTGGCGGAACTTGTGGGGGTTGACGGGGACGCCGCACTCCGCGTCGCGGCGGGCGACCATCTGGTAGATGCCGTTCGCGGTCATGGGCGGGCGGTTGTTGACGCCCAGCCAGAGGGAGCGGTTTGAGGCGTAGGTGTGCTTGCTGCGGACGCGATGTAGCGGTCGGTTGCGCGGGCGGCATCGTGGCCGAAGCGGACGATGCGCTGCTTGTTACCTTTGCCGGTGAGGCCGGTCGAGCGGAAGAGCATCAGGATCGCGTAGTCGCGGCGCTGGACGAAGGTCTTGTCTTCGCAGTGCTTGAGGAGCTTGGCCATCGGGTTCGGCAGCTCTTCGTCTTCGGACCACCACTTGAAGAACTGCTGGAGGGCTCGGTACTGGTTGTTCGCGTAGCTGTCGGAGTAGGTCTCCAGGAGCCAGACCATCCAGGCTCGGACGTCCTCGGCGATGACCTGGTCCCAGTCTTTGTGGGTGGTCTTTTCGAGGAGGCGCGCGGCGAACCCGGCCTTGCTGGGCGCTGTGGTGCGAGCTGGCGGGAGAGGATCTCGATGGGTGAAGCTAACAACTCATGGCCACGGCTTGGTGCGGTTGAGCGATGTGGAGTGGCTTGAGTCGTCCGGGGTGTCGTGGCTTCGTTAGGCGGAAGGTCTTGGGGGGGGTTGGGCAAAGGACAGGCGGTCGGGGCTGTTGGCGGGGCTTGAGCATCTGCTGGTCAGGACGGCAGAAGGCCCGGACACAAGAGTATCCGGGCCTTCTGATCGTTCAGAGGATGTGGGCAGGGGCGGGGTCGAACCGCCGACCTTCCGCTTTTCAGGCGGACGCTCGTACCGACTGAGCTACCTACCCATGACGCGCGATCGGCGCGTCTTGCGGTCCTGACGGGATTTGAACCCGCGGCCTCCACCTTGACAGGGTGGCGAGCACTCCTAGCTGCTCCACAGGACCTTGCGTGCTCCGAGTCTAGCCGGTTCGGAGGTGTTCCGTGACCGGGGCTTTCGGGGCCCTCGCTCTCGGCGACAGGCATGAGCTTACGGGATGCCCGAGGTGAGTGCCAACTCGTTAAGCAGGGGGTTGGTTCGGGTGGGTTTGAACCTTTGAGGGGGGAGTGGCATCTGACGTTCTGGACTCTCGATGAGGAAGGCGGAACGGATGACGAGCATGCTGAGGCTGGGCGTCGTGGCCGGGGCGGTCGCGGTGGTCGCCACGGGGATGGCTGCTCCGGCCATGGCGGACGAGGGGGCGTCCGTGTGCGGCGGGAAGTCCCAGAAGGTGATGGAGCTCAAGCGGGGGAGCGTCCACGGGGCCAGGCTGACGGGGCGGTACGCCAAGTGGCACACGTCCAAGGAGGCCGAGGGGTACTACGCGCCTTACGGGAAGGCGCACAGCAAGGTGCTGTCGTCGCACGCGGTGGTGTGCCTGGTGTCGCAGAAGGGCGGACGGATCTCGATTCGGCCGGCCAGCCGGGCGCAACTGCAGGCCGTGGTGAACAAGCCCTGGACGTGGCGGTACTTCGGGGTGAGCTTCAACAGGTACGGGCACGTGAACAAGATCGTCCAGCAGTATCACCCGTGATGTGACAGGGCGCGGCGTTCCACGGCGAGGAACGCCGCGTTCAGGGTGAGGCCCAGGACGCCCAGCAGGACGATGCAGGCCCAGACGCCGGGGATGTCGGTGGTGCTCTGGGCCAGCATCTGCAGGTAGCCGATGCCGTTGACGCTGCCGACGAGCTCCGAGATCACCATGAGGATCAGGGCCGTGGAGAGGCTGAGCCGGAGGCCGGCGAAGATCTTCGGGGCGGCGGCCGGGAGCAGGACGCGGAACAGGCGGGTGGCCGGGGGCAGGCGGAAGGCCCGGGCGGTTTCGAGCTGGAGGGGGTCGACGTTCCTCGCGCCGTCCAGGGTGTTCAGCAGGACGGGCCAGATGACGCCGAAGACGATCGTGGCCAGCTGCATGCTGGTGCCGATCTTGAACGTGGCGAGGAAGACGGGGGCGAGCGCGGGGGGCGGGATCGCTCGGAAGAAATGGATGAGGGGGGCCAGGTGGTCGGCTACCAGGGGGATGCGGCCGGCCATGAGGCCGATGGCGATGCCGAGCAGGCAGGCCAGGGCCCAGCCGGTCAGCAGGCGGGTGAGGCTCGGGAAGATGTTGTCCGTTGCCTGGGTGGTCAGGAACAGGTGGGACGGCGAGCCTGAGAACCAGTCCTTGTGCATTCGGGCGAGGATCTTGGTCGGGGGCGGGAAGAACGGGTCGTTCGCGCGGCGGGTCGCCACTTCCCAGAGGGCGACGGCGAGCGGGAGGGATGCCAGGCGGGCCAGGAAGTAGATCACCGGGACGTCCTCCAGCGGAACAGGCGGCGTTCCAGGAGGGCCAGGGCGCCGTTGCCCAGCAGGCCGAGGACGCCGGCCCACAGCGCGGCGGCGAGCATCGGCTCCAGGCGGGCGGAGCTTCCGGCGGTGTTGATGAACGTGCCGATCCCCGCCGAGCCGCTCGCGAACAGCTCGGCGCTGATCGTGGCGATCAGGGCGATGCCCGCCGACATCCGGACGCCGGTGGCGATGAACGGGGCGGTCGAGGGGAGCGAGACGCGCAGGAGGACGGCCAGGGGCCCGAAGCCGAAGGAGCGGAGCGCGTCCTGGGCCACCGGGTCGACCTCGCGCAGGCCGTAGACGGTGTTGATCAGCACCGGCCAGCAGGACGCGTAGACCGCGATCGTCGTCTTCATGTCCAGCGCGTCCGGGAACAGCAGCATGGCGAGCGGGATGATCGCCACCGCCGGGATCGGGCGCAGGAACTCCAGCACCGGCCGGACGACCGCCTCCACGCGCGGCAGCGAGCCGAACAGCAGGCCGAGCGGGACGGCGAGCGCGACCGCCTCGGCCAGGCCGAGGAGCCAGGCGGTGACGGTGGCGCGGACGTCGGCGAGGAACGCCGCGTCCCCGGCGAGGCGGACGGCCTCCAGCAGGACGGACGAGATCGGCGGCAGGACGGACCGGTCCACCAGGCCCGTCCTGGACGCCAGCTCGGCCAGGACGAGGAACGCGGCGACGCCCTGCGCGCCGCGTCGAGTCCGGGTCAGCGCGATCCGTCCGGGCGCCGCCGCCGGACGGGCGGCCACCGGACCGGCCGCCTGACGGGCCGCCGCGCCCAGCGGCGCGTCCGCCTCCGCGTTCGCCGTGGCGGTCACTTCGGCGGGGCCACGATCATCTTCCGGACGTCGGGGGCGTTCTGGAGGTAGCCGTACTCCTTCATGAGCGCGGCGACCTTCTGCAGCTTCGCGGCGTCCAGGTCGGGCGGGTAGGCGCCGAGCGAGATCTTCCCGGCGGTGGCGGCCGGGATCTGGGTGTAGGTCGGGATCACCCGGGTGACCTCGTCGCGGTCGGCGGCGACCTTCAGGGCCTTGGCGATGGCGCGCTGGAAGGCGGCGACCGTCTTGGGATTCCTCTCGGCGAACTTGGCGGTGCCGCCCCACCCGGAGATCGGGAACTCCTCGGTCGGGCCGGTGACCAGGTCGGCGAGCAGGTGGCCGCCCTGCGCGGCCTGGATGTCGGTGACGAACGGCTCGACCGCCGCGACCGCGTCGACCGTCCCCTGCTTGAGGGCGGCGCCCATGTTCGGCAGCGGGACGGGGACGACCGTGACGTCCTTGGCGGGGTCGAGGCCCGCGCTCTTCAGCTGGACGGCCAGGAGCAGGTCGGTGATGCTCTTCAGCGCCGGGACGGCGACCTTGCGGCCCTTCAGCCCGGCGAGGCCGCGGACGTCGGAGTCCTTGCCGGTGAGCAGCGCGAACGAGCCGTTGGCGCCCTGGTAGGAGTCGGCGACCAGGCGGAACGAGACGGCGCCCTTGTCCTGCGCGGTGAAGGTGGAGACGTAGTTCAGCAGGGCGAGGTCCATCGAGCCGTTGAGGAGCAGCGGTGTGGCCTCGGGGGACGCCTTGATGGGACGGGTCCGGACGGTCAGGCCCTCGTCCTTGAAGAAGCCCTTCTGCTGGGCGATGGCGAGGGGCGCGGAGTCGGGGACGGGCACGACGCCCACGTTCAGGACGGGCTTTTCGAGCCCTTTCGGGTTGCCCGCGCCGGACGCGGACCCGCAGGCGGACAGGGCGAGGCAGGCGGCGGCCGCCGCGAGCCCGAGCAGTGAGCGCTTCATGGGGGGATTCCTCGTCGGGGGGAGCTACGAAGAGGCGTCAGCGTACTGAAGATCATCTCTCCCGGCGGGCGAGCGCTGAAACGTCCGACGCAACTCCGACCGAAACCCCCGCGAATCGGCTTCCGAAACATGCGCAACGGGTGTGGCACGGGTGATGGAGGCCGAATCGGGGCAGGATAGGGCGACACCAGGTAACGGGCCGGTAGCGGTCGGATACCGGGTTTGGTGCGAAGTGTGGCGCTAAAAGCATGATGTTCGCTTTTGTAGCCTCTTGCACCTGCCCCCGTGGCGGCGCGCGGCTCCCACCGGGCGCGTCCGAGACGAGAAAGGCGGCTCATGGCTGAATCCACTGGGTCCACCCCTGCCGAGGGGTATCAGAGAGGGCTCGGCACCCGGCAGATCCAGATGCTCGCGATCGGCGGCACGATCGGCACGGGCCTGTTCCTCGGCGCGGGCAAGAACATCGCCAAGGCGGGGCCGGGTCTGATCGTGACCTACCTGGTCGCCGGGCTGATGCTGTTCTTCGTCGTCCGCGCGCTCGGCGAGCTGCTCATGTACCGCCGGGCGGAGGGCGGCTTCGCCGGGTACGCGCGCGAGTTCCTCGGCCCGTTCTGGGGCTACGCCACCACCTGGACGTACTGGATCATCTGGGTCACCACCGGCATGGCCGAGCTGACCGCCGCCGGGAAGTACATCCAGAAGTGGTTCCCGCACTTCGCGCAGTGGAAGACCGCGCTGATCGCGCTGATCATCCTGTTCGTGGTGAACCTGATCTCGGTGAAGCTCTTCGGCGAGCTGGAGTTCTGGTTCGCGATGATCAAGGTGGTCGCGATCGTGGCGATGATCGCGATCGGCGTCGCGGTGGTCGCGTTCGGGTTCGGCGACGCGGGCAAGGACGCCGCGGTGAGCAACCTGTGGTCGCACGGCGGGTTCTTCCCCGAGGGCGGCACACCGGTGATCATGACCTTGCAGATGGTGCTGTTCGCCTACCTCGGCGTCGAGCTGGTCGGCGTGACGGCCGCCGAGGCCAAGGACCCGGAGAAGAACATCCCGCGCGCGATCAACGCGCTGCCGGTCCGGTTCGCGCTGTTCTACATCGGCTCGCTGCTGGTCATCCTGTCGGTCGTGCCGTGGACGGCGTTCCAGCCCGACTCCAGCCCGTTCGTGCTCGCCTTCGACAGGATCGGCATCGCGCACGGCGGCGACATCGTCAACTTCGTCGTGCTGACCTCGGCGCTGTCGTCCTGCAACGCGGGCGGGCTGTACTCCACGTCCCGGATGCTGCGGACGGCCGGCGTGAACGGCGACGGCCCGGCGATCCTCAGCCGGCTGAACGGGCGCGGCGTGCCGGTGCTGACCGTCGTCATCTCCGCGCTGGTCATGTGCGTCGGCGTGGTCGTGAACGCGGTCGCGCCGGGCAAGGCGTTCGACTACATCACCTCGGTCTCGACCGGCGGCGCGCTGCTCGTCTGGGCCGTCATCGTCGTGTCGCACCTGGTGTACCGGCGGCGCGTCGCGCGCGGCGAGCTGCCCGGGTCGTCCTACCGGATGCCGGGCGCGCCCTACACCAGCTACCTGGTGCTGGCGTTCTTCGCGTTCGTGGTCGTCACGATCGCGTGGGAGTCCGACACCCGCGTCGCGCTCTGGGTGATGCTCGGCTGGGCCGCGATCATGCTGGTCGGCTGGCCGTTCGTGCGCCGCTCCTCGGTGCGCCGCGCCGCGGCCGCCGCCGAAGAGGCCCCCGCCACCGTCTGACCCCGCCCAGCTTGGACGCGCCCCCCGCGTCCGGACGCGCCACCCCGCGCCCGGTCCGTCGTTTCCGCGACGGGCCGGGCGCGCTGCTGTGAAGTGCGTGTGAACGTGGTCATAGCCGGGCGAGTTGGGCTGGGCCGCCGGTCCTTGCCGATCTATCGTGGTCCCACCCGACGGGGGAGGGACCGGTGACCGGCAGGACCGTGGGGCGCGGCCTCGCCGCGCGGCTCGACCTGATCCCCGTCGTGCCCCGGACGATGCTGGAGCTGCGCGTCCGCTGGGTGCTGCTGGTCGTGGTCGCGACCGCGAACGCGGGCGGCGCGCTGGTGGTGCTGCTGTTCGCGACGTTCGTGATCCCGGACCCGCCGATCCACGACATCCAGCACGTCCGGATCGTGAACACGGTCGCGTTCTTCAGCTACCCGGCGTTCGCCGGGCCGATCGCGATGGTCACCGGCCTGTACCTGTGGCGGCCGGTGATCAGGCTGGCCCGCGAGGGCGGCGTACCGGACAAGGCGCAGCGCCGCGCCGTGCTGCTCGGGCCGCTCCGGCTGACCGTCCTCGTCGGGATGCTGTGGACGGTCGGCGCGATCGGCTGGGCCGCCCTGGACGCGGCGATGTTCAACGAGCGGATGGCGACCAAGGTCGGCTCCACCTGCCTGCTCGGCGCGATCACCACGTGCACGCTGGTCTACCTGCTGTCGGAGCGGCTGCTGCGGCCCGCCGCCGCGCTCGTGCTGAAGAGCCGTCCGCGCCGCGACATCCGGCTGCCGGGCGTGACGACGCGGGTCATGCTCGCCTGGGCGCTCGGCACCGCCGTGCCGGTGTTCGGGCTGGTCTGCGTGGCGGTCGCGGCGCTGGTCACCCCCGGCATCCGGACGACGCAGCTCGCGCTGACGATCCTGGCGCTCGGCGCGACCGCGATCGGCGTCGGGACGGGCGTGACGTACATGGCCGTCCGCGCGATCGCCGACCCGATCAAGGCGGTCCGCGGCGGGATGACCCGGATCGCGCTCGGCGACCTGTCCGCCGAGGTGCAGGTGTACGACGCGAGCGAGGTCGGGCAGCTCCAGGCCGGGTTCAACGACATGGTCGCCGGGCTGCGCGAGCACGAGCGGCTGCGCGACCTGTTCGGACGGCACGTCGGCGAGGAGGTCGCGGGCCTGGCGTTCGAGCACGACATCGAGCTCGGCGGCGAGACCCGGGACGTCGCGGTGCTGTTCGTGGACCTCGCCGGCTCCACCCGGCTCGCCGAGACCCGCGCCCCGGACCAGGTCGTCGAGCTGCTCAACGCGTTCTTCGACGTGGTGGTGCGGGTGGTCGCCGCGCACGCGGGCTGGATCAACAAGTTCGAGGGGGACGCCGCGCTGGCGATCTTCGGCGCGCCGTCCGGGCTGGACGACGCCGCCGGGGCCGCCCTCGGCGCCGCCCGCGAGCTGGGCCGGCGGCTCCGCGACGAGGTGCCGGACGTCGTGGCGGGGATCGGTGTCTCGGCCGGTCCGGTCGTCGCCGGGTACATCGGCGCCGAGCAGCGCTTCGAGTACACCGTGATCGGCGACCCGGTGAACGAGGCCGCGCGGCTCAGCGACCTCGCCAAGACCCGGGAGGAGCGCGTCCTGGCGTCCGGGACGGTCGTCGAGCGCGCCGCCGAGACCGAGGCCGCGCAGTGGCGCTACGGCCGGACGGTCACCCTCCGCGGACGCAGCCGGACGACCCGGCTCGCGGTCCCGTGCCCGCCCGTCCAGGCGGCCGAGGCCATCGAGGTCGAGGCCGCCGACGCCGACGAGCGCGACTCGCGCCGGTTCCCGAGGCTGCCGCGGCCGCGCGTCCCGATCCGCCGCCGCCCGGTCGAAGGCGAGCCCGACGCCGCCGGCTGACCGTCTCCGGCTGACCGTCTCCGGCTGACCGCCCCCGGCCATCGGCCTGCGGTCGCCGTCCGAGCGCACCCCGGACGCTTCGTCGGGGCGATGACCGATTGTTTGCGCGGACTTGTCGGCGCGGGACCGCTCCCGTGACCGAAGCTGGACACGTGGAGTGATTACCTCCCCACGGGGGGTCGGTTGACCAGACTGCGGACTTTGCCGATACGCGTGCGCTTGCCGTTGGTCGCCGGGAGTGTGGCGGCGCTGGCCTGCGCGATCGTCGGCGTGCTCGTGGTGACCGGGGTGCGCGGCCGGGTGGACGACTACGACCGGGAGCAGACCACCACCGCCGCGCTGTCCATCGTCCAGATGATCAAACGGGACCGGCTGCCCGGGCAGCTGCCCGTCGTGGACGGCATCGAGGCCGCGCAGGTGCTGGACGCGCACGACCGGGTGGTGTCGGCGACGCCGGGCCTGATCGGGCGGCCCGCGATCGCCTCGTTCGAACCGGACGAGGACATCGTCAGCGCGTCCCGGGTGCTGTGCCCGCCGTCCGGCCTGCACGGCTGCATGGACGTGATCGCGTTCCGGGTGTTCCAGCCGGACGGCGACTGGACGGTCTACGCCGCCGACGAGACGAGCCCCTGGTACGTCAACGGCTCGCTGGTGCTGTTCCTGGTCGCGACGGCCCTGCTGGTGGTGGTCCTTACCGTGCTGCTCACCCGGCGGACCGTGGACCGCACGCTCGCGCCGGTCAACGCGATCCGCTCCGAGCTGGCCGAGATCACCGCGACCGAGTCCGGGCGCCGGGTGCCGGTGCCTCCCGTCCACGACGAGATCCGGCACCTCGCCGAGACCGCCAACGCCACGCTGGACCGGCTGGACGCCGCGCTGGAGCGGCAGCGCCGGTTCACCTCCGACGCGTCCCACGACCTGCGCAGCCCGATCACCGGCGCGCGCACCCAGATCGAGGAGGCCCTGCTGTACCCCGACCAGGCCGACTGGCCGCGCGTCGCGCAGGACGTGCTGGTCTCGCTGGACCGGCTGCACGCGATCGTTGCCGACCTGCTCGCCCTCGCCCGGCTGGACTCCGCGGCCTCCGCGGGCGAGGAGGAGGTGGACCTCGGCCGGCTCGTCTCGTCCGAGCTGGCGAACGCCGTCCAGGAGGCCCGCACGCTGGTGGACCTGGACGAGGGCGTGGTGGTGCGCGGCGACCGGCTCCAGCTCGCGCGGCTGCTGACGAACCTGCTCACCAACGCCGAGCGGCACGCGGTGTCCCGGATCTCGGTGACGGTCGGGACCGACGGGGACGACGCGCTGCTGACCGTCGCCGACGACGGCGCGGGCATCCCGCCGGGCGACCGGGACGCGGTCTTCCAGCGGTTCGTCCGGCTGCGCGAGAGCCGCGAGCGCGACCCGGCGGGCACCGGCCTCGGCCTCCCGATCGCCCGCGAGATCGCGCGCGCCCACGGCGGCACCCTCACGATCGCCGACTCCGACGAAGGCGCCTGCTTCGTCCTCCGCCTCCCCCGGACCCGCCCGGCCCGCTCCTGACGTTCCGGTCCGCCGTATATGCCTCTCGTGGACGCCTCCGGGCGCTCGGGTGTCCTGTGCCGCGTGGTCCCCGCGCGGCGGGGGCGCGCGGGGTGTTTCCGCGAACCGGCCGGCGTGCTCCCGTGCCGCCGTCCGGCGGGGTGATCGCGGTGGGACCGTCAGCAGGTGCCCTGGGACAGGTGCATCCAGCCCGTGTAGGCCGCGTTCTTGGCGCGGAACCGGATGCGCTGGAAGGACCTGGGGTTGATGTAGCCCGGCCCCTGCGCGAGGACGTTCTCGAAGACGTACTCCGACGCCACGAATCCGACGTCTGCGTCGGTGTCGGACATGCGGTGGCGGAGCTCGGGGGCGTCCAGCAGGCGCGCGGCCTGGATGATCGCGGCGCCGTTGACCCCTTCGCGGTCGGGCATGACCGGTCCGATGTGCAGGGACATCCGGATGCGCAGCCGCATCGCCTCGCTGGCGGCGTGGTTGTGGCGGCGCAGGCGGGCGGTGAGCAGCGACAGCATCGGGTCGACGACGCGCGCGGGCGGGGCCTGCGGCGGGACGACGATCAGCATGCCGTCCCCGCGGTCCTCGTGGTAGCAGGCGGCCCAGGGGACGTCCGAGCCCTCCAGCGCGGCGGGTACCGCCTCGTAGAGGACGCGGCGCAGCTCCAGCCGGTCGGTGTCGTTGCGGTGCGGCGCGGAGAAGCCGACCACGTCCACGAACATGATCGAGCAGACCTGCCCGGCCCAGTCGTGCGCCGGCGCGGGCGGACGGCCTGAGAACGGCGCGGGCGACACCGCGACCGGCTCGCCGGGCACGGCCGGACGGAGATCGTCCGGGACGGTCGAGCCGAAGTCACCCGGGATGGCCGGACGGAGATCGCCGGGGACCGCGGGGTGGAGATCGCCGGGGACCGCGGGGTGGAGATCGCCGGGGACCGCGGGGTGGAGATCGCCTCGGACGGCCGGGTGCGGATCGCCGGGGGACGCCGGTCGGGCGTCGCCCGGGACGGCCGAGCGGCCGTCGTCCGGGACCTGGGTGAGGCGCGCGTACATCTGCTGGTCCAGGACGGCCAGGACGCGCGGGTAGGCGGCCAGGAACGCGCCGAAGTCGCCGACCGGCATCCGCAGCACGGTGAGCCGGTCGAGCGCCACGACCGTCGCCGACCGGGTCTTGACCAGCAGCGCGGCGCGCTCGCCGATCAGGTCGCCGGGGCCGCGCACCGCGACGATCCGCTCGACGCCGTTCTGCGCCACCCGGATCGTCACCTTCCCCGACCAGATGACCGCGACGTCCTCGGCCAGGTCGTTCTCGCGCCACAGCACGTGCCCGGCGGGCAGCACCTTCTGCTCGGCCGTGCGCAGGAAGTGGAGCCGCTCGACGGAGGTCAGCGCGGACCAGAAGTCCGCCGAGCCCGTCTGGGCCCAGCCGACCGGCTCCGGCAGCTCGGGCATCTCGAACGGGTTCTGACGGGCCGGAACACCGCCGCCGGATCGTCCCGAAAGCGTGGAGCCGGCCTGGCCCACCGGAATTCCGGGTTCGGCGGGGACGCCGGGCCGGGCCGCCCCCTCGACGGCTCGGCCCGGCGCGCGACCGAATCCCGCCGCCGTGACCGGGGGGCGGTCACGGCGGCCGGGGCCGCCCGGTTCCGGACGGCGGCCGGCCCCGGTGGGCAGCGGCCGGGTCGGCGCGCCCGCCTCGTCGTCCTCGCGGGGCGGCCAGGGCATCGGCTGGGTCGGGGCGAGCAGCTCGTCCTCGGAGCGGTCGCGGCGCCGGTCCGCTTCCCCGCCGCGCCGCCGGTCCGCCTCGCCCTGCCGCCGGTCTGCCTCCCCGCTGCGCCGCCGGTCCGCCTCGCCGTCGTGTCGGTGGGACGCCTCCGAGCTGCGCGGACGAGCGGACTCCGTGCCGTGCGGACGGGCGGACTCCGTGCCATGCGGTCGGGCCCGGTCCGTGCCGTTCGACCGAGCCTGGTCCGTTCCGTTCGGCCGGGTCTGGTCCGTGCCGTGCGGTCGGGCTTGGCCCGTTCCGTTGGGGCGGGGCGGCTCGGGGTTGCGGGGGCGCGGTGGCTGGGGGCCGCGGGAGTTCTGGGCCGGGCGGTCCCGGCGGGTGACCCCGCTCGGAGGGCGGTCGGCCTCGTCGGCGGGCTCGGGTGTGGCGTCGGGGTCGTAGGGGTTGTGCCGTTCGGGGTATTTGGTCATCGGACCCTCGTCCAGGGGAGGGGGCGGGCGAGCCGCCGGGAATCGAAGCTGCTGGAGCGAAGTCCCGGCCCTGTACCGGGGCCTGTGCGGGACCGGTACGGCGTGCCGGGTTCGCGGTGTCGGCCTCCGCGACCTCTCCCGCACCACGGGGGCGGTGCGGGAACGGAAGCCGATCCGGCTCTGGTGGGAACCGGACGAGCGTGCTTTGATTGACAGAGACCGTCATCGTTTCCGCTGGTCAGCGACCTCGCGCCGAGAACGTGCCGGTGCGGGCGGCGATCCCGGCGGGCGACCTGGCGGTCCCCTGCGGAGCCGCCCCCTTCCCGTGCCGACCCGCCTGGCTGGCTACCGGTGGTCGGAACGGATCCGGGGCGGCTCTGTCCGCGTCTGGATAGGCGGTTGGCATCCGTCGTCAGTGCCTCCCGGTCGTCGGCGCGGCGTCCCTCGGTGCGTTCCGGACCCTCCCGGCCGTCCGCAACCCCTCACGCAGGGTGGAGGACGGTCCGGAGCAGGTACTCTCACTGTGATGCAGAGCACTCCGGCGTCTACCGATTTGCTACATTGCATCCTAACATCTGCCTTACCGCAAGGAGGAGGAATGAAACCATGACAGAGCCGGACATGGGGTCGCTTCTCCGGCGGGCCGCCCGGTCGGCCGGGGGTCGAACGCCGCTCGGTGGCGCTCTGCCTCCCGCCGGGTGGACGGGTGGCGTGTCGCTTGACACCGCCCTGGAGCACGGCAAGGTGAATTGTTGCCGGATGCCATGTGGCAGGACGCCATGTGGATCTAACTACACACTGTGAGAACGAGCCGGATAGCGGGTGAAGGCGCCGTTCGTTCGGGGCTCGGTCGCCGGACGCTCCGCCTGCGCCGGTCCGGCCTACCGACGACGAGGATGAGGCTGAGATGGCCACGGACCAGGGTCCTGTAGTCGACAGCGCGTTGCTGCGCAGCGAACTAGTCAGGCTCCGGAAAGAGAAAGGCCTGACCCAGGAGCAGGTGGCGCGCACCTTGGAGTGGTCGCCGTCCAAGCTGATCCGGGTCGAGGGCGGCAAGAGCTCGATCACCCGCACCGATCTGCAGGCGCTGCTGATGACCTACGACGTGACGTCCGAGGGCAGGCAGGAGCGGTTGCAGTCGCTCGCGCGAGGGGCGCGCGAGACGCCGTGGTGGAGCAGGTACCGCGGGCTGGTGAGCGACGAGCTGCTGAGCCTGACGGGCTACACGGCGGGCGCGTCCTTCATCAGGCAGTTCCACAACGCGCTGGTGCCCGGGCTGCTGCAGACCCGCGAGTACGCCGAGGTGATCACCTCGGACCTGACCAGCCAGACGTCCCAGCAGATGGCGATCGAGCTGCGGCTGGAACGGCAGCGCCGACTGGCGGAGCGGCAGGAGCCGCCGCGCCAGTACTACATCCTCGACGAGGCGGTGATCCGGCGGCACGTCGGCGTCACGGTGAACCCCGGCCTGATGCCGGCGCAGCTGCGGGAGATCGCCGACCGGGCCGAGCGCGAGGACCTGCTGACCATCCGGGTCGTCCCGTTCAGCGCCGGTTACCACCAGGGCGTTTACGGCCCGTTCGTGCTGCTGGAGTTCGACGGCGGGCTGTCGGACGTCCTGCAGCTGGAAGGACGTCCCGGAACCGCGGTGACGGTGAGCGGGGGCGATGCGCAGGTCGCCGAGTACCGGGACATATTCGAAAATATGCTCGAAGAAGCCCTGTCCGCGGACGCGTCCATCGAACTCATCCGCCAGGTGGCGGCGGGGATGGACTAGCGAGCCGGCGGGTGGCGCGAGTGAGGGAGGGATAGCCCAAGGCGCATATCTATCGGGCCATTAGGTCATATAGCGCGTCCCGTGATCTTGTGGCGGAGTGTAGGCGGGAATAGGACAAACGTTTACACTCTGGGGTGGAGAGGCCACAAGGTTGTGGTGCATTGTGCCCTACTCGACCCTGGCTCGGTGGGTGTGCCGGTCCGGAAACACGGGCGAGGCGACCCCCGCCAGCAATGTATGGAGGGTTGCTGGATGGTCGTTCGGTCGGACCGGGGGAACGTCCTTGACTGGCGTAAGAGCAGTATCAGCGGTGCCAGCGGCGAGTGCGTCGAGGTGGCGCCCTGGCGTGCGCTGGTGCTCGTGCGTGACTCGCGCGCGCCCGAGCGTGGCGAGATGGAGTTGAGCCGCGAGCGGTGGCACGGACTTCTGACATGTATTCGTGCCGGTCGTTGTGATGTGTTGCCAAGGCTCCGCTGAGTTTCGCTGCGCGGAATTCCGTGTGTGCGAGTGTGGTTTGGGGGCCGCACTCGGACGGAGAGGTGGTCGCCTCATTCCGGCGCGACGTCGCTGGTTACCGTGAGGGGGTGCCCGACACTCCCGCCGAATCCCGCGCGGCGGCCCTTGCGGCTGGTCGCGCTAAGGGCCTCGCGGCCGGTCGCGCGAAGGCTCTTGCCGCCGGTCGCGCCGAGGCCCTCGCCGCCGCGCTGCCGGGGATCGTCCGCGCCGACCTGACGGCGCGGACGGCCTACTCCTCGGACGCGTCGCTCTTCCGGCGCGTCCCGGTGGCGGTGGCCGAGCCGCGCACGGTCGGCGACCTGGACCGGATCCGGCGCGCCGCGGCCGAGGTGGGCGTGCCGGTCACGGTGCGCGGAGGCGGGACGTCCGTCGCGGGCAACGCGATCGGGGACGGCCTCGTCGTGGACGTGTCGCGCCACCTGACCGCGATCAAGGCCGTCGATCCGGACGCGCGGACGGCGGTGGTCGAGCCGGGCGTCGTCCTGGACGAGCTGCGCGCGGCCGCGGCGCCGCACGGGCTCACGTTCGGGCCCGACCCGTCCACGCACTCGCGCTGCACGCTCGGCGGGATGATCGGCAACAACGCCTGCGGCGCACACAGCGTCGTGTACGGGACGACCGCCGCGAACGTCCGCGAACTGCACCTGCTGCTCCCCGACGGGCGCCACGTCACGGCGCGCCGCGGCGGGATCGACGCGCCGGACCTCGACCGCGCGCTCCGGGCGCTCCGCGACGCGCATCTCGCGCCACTGCGCACCGAACTAGGACGCTTCGGACGGCAGGGGTCCGGCTACGGCCTGCATCACCTGCTGCCCGAAAACGGCTTCGACGTGGCGAAGGCACTGGTCGGATCCGAAGGGACGTGCGGGATCGTCACCGAGGCGACCGTCCGGCTCGTGGAGACGCCGAAGGCCCGCGCGCTCGCCGTGCTCGGCTTCCCGGACGTGTTCGAGGCCGCGGCGGCGGCGCCGGCCATCGCCGCGTCCGGGACGGCGCTGACCGTCGAGGGCATGGCGTCCGACCTGCTCGCCGCGCTCCGCACCCGGCCCGGACGGCACGACGCCGGATCCGATCTGCCGCTGGGCGGCGGCTGGCTGTACTGCGAGGTCGGCGGCCCGACCGCCGAGGCGGCCCGCTCGCAAGCGCGGACGCTGGCCGCGGCCGCTCCGCACGCCGTCGTCGTGGACGACCCGGACCGCATGCGCGCCTTGTGGTGGATCCGGGAGGCGGGCGCGGGACTGGTGACGCGCCTGCCGGACGGCGGCGAGGCCTGGCCCGGCTGGGAGGACTCCGCCGTCCCGCCCGACCGGCTCGCCGCCTACCTGCGCGACCTCTACGCCCTGATGAGGGAGCACGGGCTGCGCGGCGTCCCCTTCGGGCACTTCGGCGAAGGGTGCCTGCACGTCCGGCTCGACTTCCCGCTGGCGACGCGTCCGGGGGCCTACCGCGCGTTCCTCACGGACGCGACCGACCTCGTCGTCTCCCACGGCGGCTCGGTGTCGGGCGAGCACGGCGACGGCCGCGCCCGCTCCGAGCTGCTCGAACGCATGTACTCGCCCGAGCTGCGCGCGGCCTTCGCCGCCTTCAAGCACCTCTTCGACCCCACCGACACCTTCAACCCCGGCGTCATCACCAACCCCGACCCCCTCGACCTGGGCCTCCGGCCCGGTCCCGGCTTCAACCACCTCACCCGCCCCCCAAAGCCCACCCCGCAACTCAAATCCACTCCGCAACCCGCGCTCACGTCGGGGCACGCGCCCACAGCGGAGCACGGTTCCGTGCCGGAGCGTGCGCCCTGGCTGGGGCGTTTGCTTGGGGTGGGGCGGGGGCTGCGGGAGCAGGGGGGTGCGGCGGGGGGCGGGTTTGTGCCAGCGCAGGCGCTTTCGCGGGATGAGGGGTCGTTCGCGAAGGCTGTGCAGCGGTGCGTGGGGGTGGGGGCCTGCCGGACGCTGGGGGACGGGACGTCGATGTGTCCGTCGTTCAAGGTCACGCGGGACGAGGTGCATTCGACGCGGGGACGGGCCCGGGTGCTGTCCGAGATGCTGCGCGGGGAGTCGCTGCGGGACGGGTGGCGCTCGTCCGAGGTGCTGGAGGCGCTCGATCTGTGCCTTTCGTGCAAGGCGTGCGCGAGTGACTGCCCGGTCAACGTCGATATGGCCACGTACAAGGCGGAGTTCCTGCACCGCCATTACGCGGGACGCGTGCGTCCGATGGCGCACTACTCGATGGGGTGGCTGCCGGTCTGGTCACGCATTGCGACGGCCGTCCCGGGCGTGGCCGCTGTTGCGAACGCCGCGCTGCGGCGTCCGGTGGTCGCGTCGGTGGTGAAGCGTGCGGCGGGGATCGAACCGCGCCGTGACCTGCCGCCTTTCGCCGTCCGGCCATTGCGGCGCGAGCTGGCCGCGCGAACCGGGCGCCTGGGCGTGCGGCCTGTCGTGTTGTGGCCGGACACCTTTACCGCGTTCCATACGCCCGAAGTCGGGCGCGCCGCTGTTTCGGTCCTGTCGGCGACCGGGTATCGGGCCGTGCTTCCGCCGCGCGCCGTCTGCTGCGGGCTGACCTGGCACTCCACGGGGCAGCTCGGCGTCGCGAAGGCCGTGCTGCGGCGGACCCTGGACGTGCTCGAACCCGCGCTCGACGCGGGCCTGCCGATCGTCGGGCTCGAACCGTCCTGCACGGTCATGCTGCGCACCGAGGCGCCCGAGCTGCTGCCGGACGGCCCGCGCGCGCACCGGCTCGCCGCATCCGTGACCACGCTGGCCGAACTCGTCGCGGACGCCGATCCGTGGCCGTTCCGGACGATCGACCAGGAGGCCGTCGCGCAGGTGCACTGCCATCAGGAAGCGCACGGCTCCTACACCTCTGACCTGCGGATTCTTGAGCGGCTCGGGGTCCGGGCGGACGTCGTCGGGGCCGGGTGCTGCGGCCTCGCGGGCGACTTCGGGTTCGCGCGCGGGCACTGGGACGTGTCGCAGGGCTGCGCCGAACGCGAGCTGTACCCGAAGGCCCGCGACGCGCCGCTCGTGCTCGCCGACGGGTTCTCGTGCCGGGTCCAGATCGTCCAGGGGACGGGCCGCCGCGCCGTCCACCTGGCCGAACTCCTGGCGAGCGCGCTCCGACCGGACGCGGGCTAGCCGGGCGTGCCCTCGCCGGCGACGACCTTGAGCGTGTTCTCCAGGTCGTCGCGGGACGGGACGATGCCGAACTCGGCGAGGGTCTTGGCGAACTCGTCCGGTTCCAGGTCGCGGGTCTCGGACGTGCCGTCCGGCCAGGTGGTGGTCAGCGCGAGGTTGTCCAGCTGGCGGAGCAGGCCGGGGGCGAAGTGCTGCGCGAAGACCCGCCCGACGAACGGCGAGCGCGGATGCGTCGAGACGTAGTGGCTGCCCACGGTGTAGTCGATCGGGAACGCCGGGACCTGCGCGAACACGTGCCGCCGCGCCCAGCCGTCCGGGCCGTGCTGCTCCAGCGTCCAGTGCCGGACGCCGAACTCGTCGTCCGCCAGCCGGACGAGCCGGAACCGCCACCCGTCCTGCTCGGACTCGGTGCCGTCCGCGAACTCCAGCGGTTCGAGCGGGCCGCCGCCGAAGCCGACGTCGCACAGCCACTCGCGGTCGTCGTCCGCGGGCCGGACGATCAGCAGCGCGTGAGTCGCCGGACGGATCGCCCCCTCCGGCGCGCCGACCACGACGCGTCCGACGAGCGCGGTGAAGTCGTACCCGAGCCTCTCCAGCACGGCCGCGAAGAGCGTGACGTGCTCGAAGCAGTAACCGCCGCGGGCGGACCGCACCAGCTTGGCCTGCAAGGACGGCAGGTCCAGCAGGACGGGCCGGCCGAGCACCGGTTCTAGGTTCTCGAACGGGATCGACGTGGTGTGCCCCCGGTGCAGCGCGCGCAGCGTGGCCAGCGTCGGCGCGCGCTCCCCGTCGAACCCGGTCAGGGCGAGGTAGGCGTCGAGGTCCAGCTCGCTTCCGTGCCACAAGTCGTTCATGGACGAACGGTACGACCTCAACCGGACTTCAGGTCAATGTGCTCCATCGGGAGCGGCTCGCGCGGCTGCGCCAGGATCGCGCGCAGCGTCCGCTCCTCCTCGCCGCTCAGCGCCGCGACGAAGCGGGCGAGCACCGCGCGCGGGTCGCTCGCCACCCGCAGCCGGTCGTGCATCTGGTCCGCGACCAGCCGGGACTCGTCCACGGCCAGCTTGTAGAGGAAGTGCCGCCCCTCGCGCATCCGGCTGACCTGGCCCTTGCCCAGCAGCCGGAAGAGGATCGTGTTCACCGTGGTGTAGGCGGGGGCGCCGGGCAGCGCGTCGCGCAGCTCGGCGGTCGCCACCGGCCGTCGCGCCGCGCCCAGCGCCGCGAGCACCTCGGCCTCCAGCTGTCCCAGCCGTCTGCGCGTCACCGGATCCGTCCCCGCTCCGTCCGACGTTTGCATGATGGGGCAATCGTAGTCCGCGCCGTCCGTTCCGGGGCGCCTCGTCCCCGCGGGTTCTCCCGATCGTTCCACGGGATTTCCATCGCACGGTTAGCGATCATGCTCCAGGGTAATGAAGACGTTGCGGAGAGTAATCAATGCTCCGCAAGACGCCCATCGCGCCGGGCCAGACCGACCGGAGCCCGTCACCGACCCCCGGGCTCCGGGACCGACCCGGCGCGGTGGGCGACCCGCGTCCCGCGCCCACCGGCGCCGAGCCCGGGCCGACCCGTGGCCGTCCCACCGACCCGCGACTCCGCCCGCGCGCGCAGCCGGGCGAGCCCGGCTGCGCGCGCATGATTACGAGGCCCCGCCCGCGGGGCCCCGGCCGCGCGAGCCCGGCCGCACGCGCCTTATCGCGCGAGCCCGACCGCGCGAGGGCGGGCCGCCTCAGCGGACCCGGGGGTGGTTAGCGGACGTAGACGGCGGTGCCGACCGGGATCAGGCGGAACAGCAGGTCGGCCGTGTGGTACATCGGGATGCGGGCGCAGCCGTGCGACGCCGGGTAGAGCGGGACGCTCGGGTTGCCGTGCAGGGCGTAGCCGCCGTGGAAGTAGATCGGCTTGTAGAGCAGGCCGAGCGGCGCGTGCCGCCAGCCGTTGATCTTCCGCTGCACGCGGAAGTTCCCGGACGGCGTCCGCGCGTAGCCGCACGAACCGCCCGAGCAGTACCGCTTGCCGGACCCGGTGGACGTGATGGTGATCAGCTTGACCTGGTTGCGCTCGTAGACGACCACGAGCTGGTGCTTCCTGGACACCTCGACGCGGTTCGCGGCGCCGCCCTTGATGATGCGCGGCGGCGCGGCCGGGTGGGTGAGGGCGCGCCACGTCCGCGGGCCGACCGTGCTGGACGGGCTGATGTGGTTGACGCGCTGGAACGCGTACACCGCGAAGCGCAGGTCCTTGCCGTACTTGCCGTCGACCGTGCCGGGGTCGTAGTGCAGGGCGCGCAGCCGCTGCTGCAGGTACTTCACCGTGGCGCCCTTGTCGCCGTAGTGCAGCGTCTTGGCCGCGGCCGTGACGTCCTGCGGGGCGCGGGGCGCGGCGAGCTGCCGGGTCCGGTCCGGTGCGCGGGTCACGGCGGCTTCGGCCGTGCCGGGCAGGACGGTGGAGATCGTCCCGGCGATCGCCAGGGGGACGAGACCAAGCAGGATTCGGCGCATTCAGGTTCTCCTCGGACGCGGGGGGCGCGTACATGTGGGGTGATGGGAGTGGAAGGTGAGCTATGAGCGGATACGTTCAGGCGTACTCCCCTTGAGTAACCCGCTAAACATCGGGGGACAAGGGGGGAGGAGCTACGCAAGCGCATACAAGTTGACGCCCGCTTCCCGGCCCGGGTTCACGGGCAGCCGAGACGGATTCACGTTCGGCAAGGAGAAGGACGTGCGGGCGCGCGCTAGCGGGGTGGGACGAGGAGGTCGAGGTCGGCGCGGGTGACGCGGGCGCGGTCGGCCAGCGCGTCCCGGTCGAGGCCGCCGGCCGCGGCTAGCTCGATCGCGCGCGTCAGCAGCGTGGGACGCTCCAGCGGGCGCGTCCCGCCGGACGGGCCGGGCTCGGCGCGCCGCCAGCCCTGGCGGGACATCGTCGCCATCGCCTCGCGATAGACCTGCTCGGGCATGACACCAAGGGTGCGGGCGCGGTAGAGGAGGGCCGCGATGCTCACGCCCCACTCGGCCTTCAGCGCGGCGAGGCGGTCCCAGTCCGGGACGGCGGGCAGGACGTCCGCGATGGCGGGTCCGGGCATCAGGAACTCGGCGGCGAACCGGTGCGCCTGGTCCTCGACGATCTTGCTGCCGGGCTCGGCGTCCGCATGCATGACCAGGTGGCCCAGCTCGTGCGCCGCGTCGAAGCGGTTCCGCCAGTAGTCGCCCTTGGCGGGGTTGAACAGCACCATCGGATGCGGGTGCGCGCCGATCCCGAACGCGTCCACCCGCTCGGACGACGGCGGCATCACCAGCACCAGGACGCCGTGCCGCTCCAGCAGCCGGACGACGTGCGGCACCGCCCCGGCGGCGCCGGAGGCCATCGCGGCGCGCGCCTCGCGGGCGGCGGCCACCGGCCCGGGCCCGGCGATCTCGTCCGGGGACACGGGATGCTCGGGCAGCGCCGCCGCCGGAAACTCGACCACCTCGGCGAGGACGGCGACCAGGTCGGCGGCGATGCGCCCGTAGGCGAGCGCCTGGTCGCGCTCGACCTGCGTGGTGGAGCGCAGCGACCGGAAGTGCGCGGCGTCCGGCGACACCGGGCCGCGTCCGGGACGGAAGAAGTCGACCGGGACGCCGAGCGCGATCGCGAGCCGGGACAGCGACCGCCCGGACGGCCGGTGCACGCCCGCCTCGTACTGCCCGATCGTCGCCGGGGTCGTGCCGACCGCCTGCGCCAGCTGGTTCTTGCGCAGCCCGCGCAGCCGCCGGGCCAGGGTCAGCCGCTCACCGTCGAACACCACCCGGGGATGCCTGGTGGCGATGCGCTCCTCGTCGTTCACCGTGCCGTTTCATAGCTCGTCTCTTCCCGCGCGCGAAGCCGCATCGGCACATCGGCCTCGTCGTCGCTCCACAGCGGCAGGGTGGGCTCGACGAGCTTACGGCGTGGATCGGCGCCGAGCGACGCGTCGTCGAGCGCGCGCACCCAGTGCCAGGGGGTCCCGCCGTCCTCGTTCCACCGGGGACGGCCCAGGAAGAGCTCCATCTCCAGCGGATCCTCGGTGGCGCTGTGCGCGAGCACGAGCGTCACCATGCCGGGCGTGTCGCGGGGCAGGCCCGGGATCGGCAGGGCGAGCTGCGGGTCGTCCGCGAACTCCTGCCGCGCGACGGCCTGCTTGGTGGCGCTGTCGCGGTCCCAGCGGATCGTCCGGACGGCGCCGAACGGATGCCGCTTGAGCAGCACCCGGAACCGCCCGCAGCGCCAGCCGGGCGAGCCGTTCAGATCGTCCCGCGCGGCGATGCGGCCCGACCCGGCCCCGACCCGCAGCGTGCGGTCGAGCTGCGTCGCGAGCACGTCGAACGACGACACCCCGTACGACCGCTCGGTGAAGCCTCCGGCCCGGTTGAGCGCGCCGAACACCACGAGGGTCGCCTCGCGGTGCGCCTCCCGCGCCGCATGCAGGAACCCGGCCCCGAGCAGCCCGTCCCAAGCGTCCCGTTCCTCCATGGAACCGACGGTACGCCGCACCTCTGACAGTCGGGTCTTGAAAGATGAGAGAAGTTCATGATTGTCTCCGGGCGTACCGACCGGACGTCCCCCGCGGAGCCCCTCATGATCGCTCGTAGGCAGGTCCTCAAGTACGGCGCGGCGGCCGCGGCGGTGGCCGCCTCCGGCGCGGTCCTTCCCGGCCGCGCGCTGGCGGCGGCTCCGGCGGCTCCGGCGGGTGACGCGGTCACCGTCCTGCTCGGCAACGTCTGGCGGGACGGCTTCCAGGGCCTCGGCGTGCACTTCTCGCCCTTCGAGCTGGCGCTGACCGACGCGCAGTGGCGGCGCGTGGACGAGCGGCTCGCCTTCATGCGCCCCTCGCTGCTGCGCGTGATGATCACCCCGGCGTGGTACGTCACCGGCCTGGACGCGCCGTCCGGACGGCCCGTCTACGACTGGGACTCCGACCAGATGCGGCAGCTCTACGGCATGCTCGACCGCGCCGAGCGGCTCGGCGCGAGCGTGGTGATCGGCGACTGGGTCCCGGGCATCGGCAAGTTCGACGTTCCGGGCGACGATCCGAGGTACGCGACGGCGGTGGCCGATCTCGTCGAGCACCTTTTGGACGTCCGTAAGTACACCTGCCTCGCGCTCTACAACTTCCACAACGAGCCGAACCTGTGGTTCCCGGACTACGGCGACTTCGACCCCTGGAAGAGGACGCTGGAGAACGTGCAGGGCGAGCTGTCCCGGCGCGGCCTGCTCGACCGGATCTCCGTCGTCGGGCCCGACGCGACCGAGGCGGACGACTTCCTCTCCAAGACCGCCGACACCGCCACCGGCCACGACGAGAGCTGGGTGGTGAAGACGGTCGACACGTCCAGGGGCCGGGTCGGCGCCTACGACGTCCACAAGTACGAGTACGAGTACAACGTCGAGTACGGCGACCTGGAGAACCGGCTCTGGTGGCAGCGCCAGTACATCGACAACGGCGACACCGCTGCCAAGCCCTTCCTGGTCACCGAGGCGGGTATCGACAAGGGCCTGGTCTCGCCGGACACCCAGAAGTTGCGCTACGACTTCAAGTACGGCGTCCAGATGGCCGACTACGCCGTCCAGGTCATGCGGGCCGGCGCCCAGGGCGTCCTGGCCTGGGACCTGGACGACGCGCAGCACACCGGCGGCGAGTACGGCTCCAAGAACCTCAAGGGCTGGGGCTTCTGGAACTCGCTCGGCGGCCAGGACGGCTACCCGGCGAGCGACGCCGACCTGCGGCCCTGGTACTACACGTGGTCCCTGCTGAGCCGCTGCTTCCCGAAGGGATCGCGGATCCTCGCCGTCCCGGGCACGGGCATCACCGGGGTTCGCGCGACGGCCGCGCTGCTGCCCGGCGGGGACCTCTCGATCGCCGTCGTCAACGACACCGACCAGGCGCACACGGTCAGGCTGAACGTCCCTGGCGTCACGTCCTCGCTGCTGGAGTACCGCTACTTCGCCGACGACCGCCCGGCGGACGCGCAGGGCTTCCCCACGCCCAAGCGCCAGGCGTCCGGGCCGTCCTTCACGGCCGACCTGCCCGGCCGCGGCGTCGTCATCTGGACCACGCTCGGGCTCCGGCCGCTGCCGGACGTCCCGAAGACGACGACCTTTTCGGACGACCTGAATGACCTGTCGCACGTCCACGCGCACAGCTCCGGGCTGGCTCTGGACAAGGACAACTCCGCGATGTTCTCCGGCGACCCGTCCCGGCTCAAGCGCACGGGCTGGGCGCCCGGCTGGGTCGTCTACAAGCGCCCTGGCCTCACGTCGTTCGTGCTGACGTCCTACGCGTCCGGGCTCATGGGCAAGGTGACGGCGCAGGTCTCCCCGGACGGCACGACCTGGACGGACATCGCCCTGGCCTCGTCGCCGGAGTACAAGGTGGACGCGAAGCTCGGCTGGAAGTGCCACCTGCTGACCCCGGCCGCGCCGCTGCCCGCGAACGCCGCCTACCTGAAGATCCAGCTGGCAGACGACCCGCTCGTCTTCACCCCGCAACTGTCCCGCGTCCAGCTCACCAGCCGCGCCTGAAACGGAACCGCGGCGGCGTCCGGAGCGGGCTCACCGCGCGGTCCGGACGCCGCCTCATGTCGTCAGCTCAAGCCATACGCCTTCCTGTAGGCGAGCGCGTAAGCGAGCTTCCCCGGCTTGGACGCGCCGGGTCCGGCGGCCGGACGGGTCACTCGACGGTGCGCAAGATCTGCTCCATACGGGTGACGTGCTGGCGGAGCTCGCTCAGCTCGGCGTGGAGCTTGGTCTCCAGCTCCTGGGAGCGCTGGACCAGGTCCCTCAGATCCCGCTCGCGCGCCGCCGAGACGCGGGCGGCGACGATGCGGGCGCTGACGGCCAGGACGCCGATCACCAGGAAGGTCATCAGGGCCAGGAAGACGAGGACGAAGGTGATCTGGCCCCAGTCGCTCCAGTGGCCGCTCGCAGCCGTCATTTCTTCTCCTTGGTGTCGGTGCCGAGAGTGGGGACCGCGGCGGCGATCGACGCAGCCGACAGGACTATCTCGAACGAGGTGAGTTCGAGGTATTTCATGGCCTTGCCGTCCTTGGAGAGTTCCAGGGTCGCGCGAATGATGCCCGCCTCTTCGAGGCGCTGCGCGTGGATGTGCAGCAGCGGCCGGCTCATCTGGAGCTCGCGGGCGAGCTGGCTGACGTAGTTCCGCTTCCCGGCGAGTGCGGCGACGATCCGCAGCCGGTGCGGGTTGGCCAGGGCGGCGAGCGCGGCCAGCAGTTCGTCCCCCGTCGGCGGGGTGCTGCTCATGTGGCTTCCCTTGGGGCTGATGGGGTGAGGACGGCTCCGATGAGGGTAGTGGAGGTGCTCTTGTATCGCCGGAATGTCATGTGTTAGGAATAGTTTACATGTGTCGCTTCACCCTACGAGCACGGCGGTCCGGCGGTCCGGGAAAGGGTCGTGTCATGCAGCGATTAATGGGCGCCACCCGGCGCGCCCGGGTTCTCGGAATCGGTGCGCAGGCCGGTACGCACGCCGGTGCGCCTGCCGGGGCGGGACCCGGGGAGGACGACGGCACGGCCGTCGTGCTGACCGAGGTCTGGCGGCGGTACGGCGACGGCCCCGGGGCGGTGGCCGCCCTGCGCGGCATCACCGTCGGGCTGCCGCGCGGCCGGCTGACCTGCGTCATGGGTCCCTCCGGGTCCGGCAAGAGCACGCTGCTGCAGTGCGCGGCGGGGCTCGACCGGCCGACGTCCGGCAGCGTCCAGGTCGGCGGGGTCGAGCTGACCGCGCGGACCGAGGAGGAGCTGACGGTGCTGCGCCGCGAGCGGCTCGGCTTCGTGTTCCAGGCGTTCAACCTGGTGCCGTTCCTCACCGCCGAGCAGAACGTCGGGCTGCCGCTGCGGCTCGCCGGGACGCGCGTGGACCGGGCCCGGGTGCGCACCACCCTCGCCTCGGTCGGGCTCGCCGACCGGGCCGGGCACCGCCCCGCCGAGCTGTCCGGCGGCCAGCAGCAGCGGGTCGCGATCGCGCGGGCGCTGGTCACGGCCCCGGAGGTGGTGTTCGCGGACGAGCCGACCGGCGCGCTGGACACCGGCAGTGCCCGCGAGGTGCTGTCGCTGCTGCGCCGGTCGGTGGACGCGCTCGGCCAGACCGTGGTGATGGTGACGCACGACCCGGTCGCCGCGTCCTACGCCGACACGGTGCTGTTCCTCGCGGACGGCCTGATCGTGGACGCCCTGGACCGTCCCGACGCGGCGGCCGTCGCCGCCCGGATGACCCGCCTGGAGCGGTCATGATGCGGCTCGCGCTCAGCTCGCTGCGGCACCGCAAGGCCGCGTTCGCGGGCGCGTTCATCGCGCTGTGGGCGGCGGCCGCGCTGGTCACGGCGTGCGGCGTGCTGCTCCAGACGGGGGTGGCGAGCACGCCCCGTCCGCAGCGGTACGCGGGCGCGCCGATCGTCGTGACGGGGGACCAGAGCGTCCATGCCGTCCAGTACCACAAGGGGCACGCGCGGCACCGGTCGCGCGCGATCGACCAGCGGGCCTGGCTGCCGGAGAGCGCGGTCGCGAAGGCCGCCGCCGCGCCGGGCGTCAAGCAGGTCGCGCCCGAGGTGAGCTTCCCCGCCGATCTCGTGTCGGCGTCGGGACGCCCGCTCGCCTCGACCCCCTCGCTCGGGTACGGCTGGGACTCGGCCGCGCTCACCCCGATGCGGATCGCCTCCGGCCGCGCGCCCACCGCGCCGGACGAGATCGTCCTGGACGCGTCGACGGCCTCGCACGCCGGCGTCCGCCCGGATGACAAGGTCCTCGTCCAGTCGGTCGGGGCGCCGGCCCGGTACACCGTGAGCGGCGTGACCGACCGCGGCCTGCGCGGCCAGGCGCTGCTGTACTTCTCCGGTCCCGAGGCGCGGCGGCTCGCCGGGCATCCGGGCCAGGTCGCGGCGATCGGCGTCAGCCCCGTGTCGGCACTCCAGTCGGTGCGGGACGCGCTGCACGGCGTCCCCTACACGATCCGCACCGGGGACGCGCGCGGCGAGTCGGAGTTCCCGGCCGCGTCCGGCTACCGCGTGATGCTGATCAGCATGGGCGCGACGGTCGGCGGCGTCTCGCTCGGCATCGCCGTGCTGGTCGTCGCCGGGACGTTCACGCTGTCGATCCAGCAGCGGCTCCGCGAGTTCGCGCTGCTGCGCGCGGTCGCCGCGTCGCCGAAGCAGATCCGCCGGCTGCTGAGCCGCGAGGTGCTGCTGCTGTCCGCGGTCGCCGCCACGCTCGGCGCGCTCAGCGGGTTCGGGCTGGTCGCGCTGATGCGGCGGATCTTCGTCGCGGCCGGGGCGATGCCCGCGACGCTGCCGCTCTCGCTCGGCCCGTTCCCCGCCTTCGTCGCGGTGGCGGTCACGATGGGCGCGGCGTGGGCGGCGGCGCAAACGACCGCGTGGCACGTCAACCGCGTCCGTCCGGTGGAGGCGCTCGGCGAGGCGGTCCGCCCGTCCCGGGGGACGGCTTCGTGGGCCCGGGTCGTCGGCGCGGTCTGCCTGGTCGCGTTCGCGGGGGTGCTGGTCGTCCTCGGGCTGCTGCACAACCAGAAGGCCGACCTGCCGATCGCGTTCGGCGGCGTGGTCGTCGCGGCCGCCGCGGTCGCGGTGTTCGGCGCGCCGCTCGCCCGCGGGACGGTCGTCCTCACCCGGCTCACCGCCCGCTGGTCCGGCGTCGGCGGCTACCTCGCCGCCGAGAGCAACCGCGCTGACCACCGGCGGCTCGCCGCCGTGATCGCGCCGCTCAGCCTCGCCGTCGCGATCACCTGCACGGTCGTGTTCGTGTACTCCACGCTGTCCGGCGCCGCGCACGACCAGGCGCGCAGCGGGACGGTCGGCGACCACGTGGTCACCGGCCCGCTGGGCGTGCCCGCCGACGCGACCGCCGCGCTCCGCCGCACGCCCGGCGTGCGGGCGGCTACCGAGGTCGTCCACAGCACCGTCTACCTCGGCCGCGACCGCTACCGCGCCTCCGGCGTCACCCCCGAGCAGGTGACGCGCACGCTCGACCCGGACGTGCACGGCGGCTCCCTCTCCGCGCTCGCCCCGGGCACGGCCGGCGTGAGCCGCGACGCCGCAGGGCTCATGGACGCCAAGCTCGGCGGCACCCTCGACCTCCGCCTCGGGGACGGCACGGAGGCGAAGGTCCGCGTCGTCGCCCTCTACGACCGCGGGCTCGGCTTCGGCGACGTCCTGCTCCCGCACGACCAGGTCGCCGCGCATGTCGACGACCCGCGCGCGGCCGAGGTCGTGGTCAGCGGCGGCTCCCAGGCCGACGTGGACGCCGCGCTGCGCGCCTTCCCCGGCCTGACCGCCGGCTCCCCGGCATCTCCGCACTCGTCCGGCCCGGACGGCGGCGGCTCGATCGTCAACCTCGTCATCATGGCGCTCGTCGTCGCGTTCACCGCGATCGCCGTGGTGAACACCCTCGCCATGGCGACCAGCGGACGCCGCCGCGAGCTGGCGCTGCTCCGCCTCGTCGGCACCGAACGGCGGCAGGTCCGCGCGATGCTGCGCTGGGAGACGCTGGCGGTGACGGTGATCGCGGTCGCCCTCGGCTCGCTGATCGCACTGGTCACGCTGACCGCGTTCAGCGTCGGCGTCGCCGGGACGCCGCTCCCGCACATCCAGCCGGTCGGCTACGTCCTGATCGTCCTGGCCGCCGCGGGCCTGGCCTGGGCCGCCACCGCCCTCCCCGGCCGAGGCGCCCTGCGCACCCCGCCCATCGAAGGCATAGCCCTCCGCGAGTAACCCCAGGCCGCCCGCCCACTGCTCAGCGGGCGGGCGGCCCGCCGTTCAGTGGCGACCGGGCCGCCTGCCGTTCAGTGGCGACCGGGCGCCTCGGTGCCGCTACAGGGGGATCGGGTTAGTGGTGGCCGTGGTAGCGGTCCCAGAGGGCCTGCATGTGGCCGGTGTAGACGACGATGTTGCCGTCGTTCTGGACGGCGAGCCAGGTGTTCTTGTGCCACGTGTGGGTGGACCAGATCGCCTTGCCGCCCGCGCGGACGACCAGGTTCCCGTCCGTCTGCATCGTCGTCGCGGCGTTCTTGTGGCCGGCCGTGCCGGTGTGCCAGCGGAGCTTGCCGTTGTAGTACAGCGCCAGGTCGCCGCTCGGCTCCTGCCGCAGCTGCCACAGGCGGTTCTGCGAGACGACCTTCTGGTACGGGTACAGCGTCACGCCGTTGGACAGCGTGCTGATCCACTGGTAGCTCGACCACAGGGCCGTCCGCGACTTGTAGACCACGGCGTTGCCGTCGTTCTGCAGGTACAGGTACGCGCCCTTGTGCCCGGCGGTGTGGCTGCTGAAGTACCGGTGGCTCCCCTTGCCGACGACCAGGTCGCCGTCGGTGCGCATCGTCGCGGACGAGCCCTTGACCCAGGTGTGCGAGCTCCAGATCGAGCTGGACCCCCGGTAGACGACCAGGTTGCCGTCGGACTGCATGACCAGCTTGTAGCGGCCGTTGGCCGAACGCAGCGACTGGCCGGCCTTGAGGGTCTGGCCGGACTTCAGCACCGAGCGCGCGGCGGCGGCCTCGGTGCGCGGCTGCGCCGGGGCGGCGGCGAACGCCGGGACGGTGGCGGCGGTGGCGGCGGTGGCCGCCAGCGCGGCCGCGGCGAGCGCGGTCAGCTTGATCTTCATATGGTGAACCTCGGAACCCTTCTGCCTCTCACATCGCCGGTGGCGAGCTCATGTCGCCGCAGGCGAGACGGACGACGTAGGAGCCTAGAGAGGAGGGGCCGGGTGGGGTTTGCGCGGGATGCGGGTTTGCTGTGCATTGCGTGCGCCGACGTCCGGAGAACGCGCGTGGACGTTCGGAGGAAGGGTGTCGGCGCGGTCTTGTACCGTTCAGCACGTGCGCAACTCGGCAGATGAGGCGCCGAAGGGACGGCACGGCGGCCCCGCCGCGACCGACTCGGCGGCGGACAGGGTCGACTGGTTCACCGAAACCGTGTCCCGCGCGTTGATGCCGTCGGAGTTCCGTCCCCTGGACTCCGACCGGTTCCATGCCGAAGGCGCCCTGCTGGACCTCGGGTCCACGCAGGTGTCGAGGTTCACCTACTCGCCGCTGCGCTCGCGCCGGACGCCCCGCCTGATCCGCGCGGGAGACCCGGAGCAGTACCAGATGGGCCTGGTCCTCAAGGGAACCGCGTGGTTCGCCCAGGATGGCTCGGAGGCCGCCCTCCAGGCCCGGGACCTTGCGGTGTGGGATACGTCCCGTCCCTACGAATCCGGCTCGGGACTGGACGGACGCAACGTCGAGGTCGTCGTCCTGCAGATTCCCAAGGCCGTGATGCCGCTGCCGTCCCAGCAGCTCGACCGGCTTCTCGCCCGGCGCGTCCGCGCGGACCAGGGCTTGACGGCCGTCCTGTCGGACTTCCTGCTCTCGCTCGCCGCGCACGGCCCCGACACGCCCCCGTCCAGCCTGGCCGCGCTGGGGAACATGGCGGTGGAACTCGCCGCCGCGAGCCTCTCGCAGCAGCTCGGGAACGAGCGGGAAACCCCGGCCGAGGTCCGCGCCCACGCGCTCCTTCGCCGAATCAACACGTTCATCGACCAGAACCTCGGCGACCCCGAGCTGACGCCGCGGCTGATCGCCGAGCGGCACCACATCTCGCTGCGGACGCTCTACACCCTGTTCGAGGACGAGCCCGAAGGAGTCGCGGCGTCCATCCGGCGGCGCCGCCTCGAACGCTGCCGCGCCGACCTCGCCGCCCCGGAACTCCGGCACCGTCCCGTCCAGGCCATCGCCGCGCGCTGGGGCTTCACCAGCGCCGCGGCGTTCAGCCGGACGTTCCGCGCCGCCTACGGCCTCACCCCTGTCGAGTACCGCAGGGAACGCGGCTGACCACGCACTCCGCAGCCGCGGTGCGGGGGCTGCGGAGTGGCGTCAGAACCTGCTTGCCGGAGTCAGGACGTGCTCAGAAGTGCAGCATCCACTGGAACGAGTTCTGCGCGTTGCTCACGCGCAGGTGGTGACGCGTGCCGTAGTGGAGCGGGTAGTTCCAGTTGTACTCTTCGACGTCGAACGAGCCGTCCGCGTAGACCTTGTTGACGTACGCGACGTGCCCGACCTTGTGGACGTCGTTGACGGCGATCGCGCCGACCTTCGGCGTCCGGTCGACCCTGACGCCGACGCGGCGCGCGGCGTTGTCCCACATGCCGGCGTTGCCCCAGGTCGTCTTCCAGTGGTTGTTGAAGTTGCGGACGCCGAGGCGGCTCGCGATGCGCCAGGCCGCGAACGCCGTGCAGTTGTTCTGCGCGAAGCCGCGCGCGTTGTGGTCGTAGTCGTTGCGCGGCGTCTGCGCGCCGCCGCCACCGCCCGAGCCGAGGAACAGGTGCGAGGCGTTCTGGTTCTTCAGACCGGCGTTCAGGTTGCCCTTCGCGCCCGGCTTGAAGTCCTGGTAACGGCCGCCGTAGTTGCTGTTGAAGTAGATGCGGACCGTCTTCTTGCTGCGGTTCCACGCCGAGGCGGCGGAGTTCTTGACGCACTTGCCCTTGCCCGCGCCGGCGCTCTTGAAGTCGTAGCAGCCGGGCTGCTTGGCCCCGTAGTTGCTGACCGAACCGGTGAAGTCCGACAGCGAACCCTTCTCGCCGCTGTTGAAGTACAGGCAGAACTCGCCGTTGTCGCACTTCCCGTCGCGCGCGGCCGCGGACGCCGGGCCCGCCGTGGCGAGAATGCCCCCGCCGAGTGCCGCCACGGCCGTGGCGGCCGTCAGAGCCTTGCTGAGCACGTTCATGCTTTCCCCTTCATTTCCGTAGAGCCGGGATCGCCGGCTCGGGCACTCCTCCCCGGAGCGCCAGGGAACCTCGGACCGTCGCCGGTTCGGCGGGGCGCCGTTCATGCGCGAGCGAGCCGTCCTTCCGCTGCTCGCCGGTCCGCTCGGCGCACGGACGCCGGCAGCGCGGGACGGTGCTTTCGCAACCGTCCTGGCGGCCGGGGGCAGGCGATGGGCCAAGGCGGAGATCATGGTGGCGGGTGAGGCGGGCGTCCCACAAGAGTTCGGTGTTGTCAGCCTGTAAGCCGTCCTTGCCGGGCGCCGGAGCCGCCGGTCACCGGTGGTCCAGGACCTCGGAAAGGCTGCCGATCAGACGCGTCGCCCCGGCGTCGCGGAGCCGATCGGCGGGGGTCAGCGCGGTGAACCCGAGCACGTCCATCCCCGCCGCACAGGCCGCGCGCACCCCGTTAGGACTGTCCTCAACGACCAGGCACTCGCTGGGCTGCACGCCGAACGCCTTCGCGGCATGCAGGAACAAGTCAGGCGCTGGCTTGCCGACGCCGCCGACGTCCTGCGCACTGAACACCTGCTCCGGACGAAGATGGCCACGCAGCCCCGTCCGCTCAAGCGTCAGATCAATCCAGGACCGATCGGACGACGAGGCCAAGCAGTAGGGGATACCTCTGTCGTTCAGCTCGGCCAGCAGCTTGGCGGCTCCCTCGGTGGCTTCAAGTTCCCGCTGGAAAGCCTCAAAGACCCGCTCATGCCAGAGGGCTACGAACCCGTCGGGCAAAGTGCCACCGCCGTACTTGTCCGCGATCACCTCATGGACGTTGCGGGCGGCCGTCCCGAGGAAGTGATGGACGGACTCCTCGACCGTCATCGGATAGCCCAGCTCGGTCAGATACCCGGCCAGCACCCTGTGCGAAATCCGCTCGCTGTCAACGAGCACCCCGTCGTTATCGAAGATCACCAGCTTGCGCGACATGCGTTCTCCAGGCGTCGTTCAGACCAGCACGGACCGGTAGTGGGTGGTGATGCGTCCCGTGTCGTCCAGGACGTGAAAGGCGATCGCAGGCGGCTGGTCGAGATGCACGTAATCCTCGGGGTGTGCGCGCTGTTCCCAGGGCAGTCGGAGCGTGGAGACCACGCCAGGCGCGACCAGTAGGGGCCGTCCGGCGAACGTCGTAGCCGCGGCGGTGTGCGCATGTCCGCACAGGAAGCCGACCACGTTGTTATGGCTGTCGGCGATTTCGGCTAGCCGCTTGGTGCGGAACTGCCGGATGCCGTCGATGAACGGCTCGTGCAGCAACGTCGGCGGATGATGGAAACCGACCAGGACGGGCGCGGTTTCCGGGGTCTCCTTGAGCACTTGCGACAGCCAGTCGAGCGTCTCGTCCTCCAGCACCCCGTCGTCCGCGCCCGGTATCGAGGAGTCGCAGAGCGCGATCACCGCGCCGCCGACGTCCCGCACATGGTTGACCGGCTCCTTGGAGGACAGATCCTTGAGGGACGGCTCCTTCGAGGGCGGCTCCCTCAACAGGAACTCCCGGAACGCGGCGCGCTCGTCGTGGTTGCCGGGGCAGACCATGACGGGATGCCGCGAGGCGAACAGCAGTTCGCGGGCCAGTTCGTACTCCTCCGGGCGTCCGTGATCGGCGATGTCCCCGGTGACCAATACGGCGTCCAGATCGGCGTTCAGCCCGTCCAGGTACGCCATCACGGCCCGAGTGCGCTCGGCGCTGCGCTGCGTGCCATCGACATGGACGTCACTCACATGGGCGATCACGGTCAAAGTTCCGCTCCCTCCGGTGGCCGGTGATCGTGAGCCTAAAGTCCGACTGGTCCAGAAATAAGATCCAGTTCCATGACACGTTCTTGGTCCAGTTCGGGGCTCGACCTGCATCTCGACCTGGGCACCACCGGCAAGCGCCGCGCGGGCCTGGAAGCCGCCCTGCGCGCCGCGATCCAGGACGGACGCCTCCCCGCCGGAACCCTCCTGCCGTCCACCCGGGGCCTGGCACAGGACCTCGGCCTCTCCCGAGGCACCGTCACCGCCGCCTACGACCAGCTCACCGAGGAAGGCTTCCTCATCACCCGCCGAGGAGCAGGCACGACAGTCGCAGGGCATACTTCACCGGCGTCCGAGTCGGAACCGCCCTCGCCCGACGTTCCGCGTCCCCGCCACGACCTCCGCCCAGGACGCCCTGACCTCACCACTTTCCCCACGAGCGCCTGGCTCGCCGCAACGCGCCGCGTCCTGACCGGCGCCCGTCCCGAGGTCTTCGCCGCCGGTGACCCGCAAGGACGCCTCGAACTGCGCCAGGCCCTCGCCGACTACCTGGGCCGCACCCGCGGTGCAGTCGCCACCCCCGACCGCATCGTCATCACGTCCGGCTACTACCAGGGCGTCCGCCTGCTGAGCAGCGTCTTGGCCGCCGCCGGAACCACGACCGCCGCCGTTGAGGACCCAGGCCACAACATCTTCCGAGGAGCCGTCCAACGCGGCGGCATCACCACCACCCCACTCCCGGTGGACGAGCAAGGCGCCCGCGTAGACCTGATTCCATCGAACGCCGACGCGGTCTTCCTCACGCCGTCCCACCAGTACCCGACCGGCGTCCCACTCCACCCGGCCCGCCGTCAGGCGGTATGCGCATGGGCGCGAACCACCGGCGGCGTCATCGTCGAGGACGACTACGACGGCGAATTCCGTTACGAACGCCAACCGGTCGGAGCCCTCCAAGGCATGTCCCCCGACCACGTCGTCTACTGCGGCACAGCGTCCAAAACCCTAGGCCCAGCCCTACGCCTAGCCTGGATGGTCCTCCCACGCCACCTGGTCCCGGACGTCGTCCAAGCCAAACAAGACGCCGACCTGTACACCGAAACCCTGAGCCAACTGGTTTTGGCCGACCTCATAGCCCGCCATACCTACGATCGCCACATCCGCTCGGCCCGCCTCCGGTACCGCCGCCGCCGAGCCCTCCTCCTAGACCGAGCCGCCGCCGTCCCCGGCCTCACTACCCTTGGCGTCCCCGCCGGCCTGCACGCCCTCCTCCTTCTTCCGAGGAACGGCCCAACCGAACCCGAAGCCCTAGCCCGCTGCGCAGCAAACGGCGTAGCCCTCAGAGGCCTATCCGAACTCCACCACAATCCCCAGGACCAGCCCGGCGGCCTCCTAGTCGGCTTCGCCGCCCCCTCAGAACCCGACTACCTCCCAGCCCTAGAAGCCCTCCTCACCGCCCTCCACCCCTGACAGCGGCGCGCCGGCTTCCGCAGGGACTTCATCCGTTGGTGTACCAGCCGGTCCCTTCCTCGCTACGACGGAGCAGACCCTCGGATGCCAGGTCCTCCAACGCCGTCGCCAGCTGCGGCACTGTCAGCTCGTCATGCCCAACCGATTCGGCGAACATCCAGACTCGCCAGGCGTTGAAACGCAGCAGAGGGCCGTTCGCGTCGATATCCACGTCGACCTCCGCCCCGTCCGGAAGGGTGATCAGGCAGCCGATACCGTGCACCGAGTAGTGCGTGCCATCGGGAAGCCGGTGCTCGCGCGGCGCTTGCCGCCTGATGACGGCCGTGACGAGAGCAGCCACACCATCGATGGCGGGAGCCGTCTGCGGGACCACTGCCGCCTCCGCGACGCGCAAGCACCGGAGGTATTCCAGCACCACCCCCTTCGCGTCCCGCGAGGGCGGCGGGTCCAGCTCCGGCCCGTTCACGAGGCCTCTTGTTCGGCGAGGTACTCGTCGAGGAGGTCGAAGAGGACGGCGATGACGTGTTCCTCCTTGCCGGGAGGCAACTCCCAGTGATCCCAGCCGTCCGGGAGGGCGATGTGGTGCACTTGCCCTGACCAGCCGTGATTGCAGTCTCTCCCACGGCGGGCGACGAGCCATTCCCTCCAGCCCTGGAGACCAGGCCCACCATGCCGCAGTGCGTGCTGGTCGTAACCGTCCAAGAAAGCCTCCAGGCCCGCCAACCGGCCGCCTACCACGAACATTCCCAGCCGACTCCTGACGAGGGCGAAGTACTCGCGTTCGCTCATCTCCCTCAGTTCCTCGATCACCGGTCAATGCTCCCACCTGTACACCTGCCGAACGAGGTGCGCACCGGCACCCCCGCCGCCTGGCGGGCGGCTACGACGTCATTACCCCGGATGGGTGTAATCCCCAGTCCCAGAAGGGAACTGAGCAGGGACAGGGCGCGAGGTCCGCGTGGCCACGCGTAGGGATCCCGTCGGGCGCGGCCCGGCCTTTGGGAGGCGTCCGATGCCGGAGTACAACGACCTGCGTGCGCTGTTCATCAACTGCACGCTCAAGCCCTCGCCCGAGACCAGCAACACCCAGGGCCTCATCGAGGCGAGCGCCCACATCATGAAGAAACAAGGCGTCCACGTCGACCAGATCCGCGCCGTCGACCACGACATCGCTACCGGCGTCTGGCCCGACATGACCGAACACGGCTGGCCATCGGACGAGTGGCCCCGCCTCCAGGACCGCGTCATGGCCGCCGACATCCTCGTCCTGGCAGGCCCGATCTGGCTCGGCGACAACAGCTCAGTGAACCTTTTCCAGCAGCCTCTTCAAGGCTGCTGATCACAGCATGATCGCGGGCGGCGTGGCTGGCCGTGGACGTGAAGAAACCCCTGGTAGGAGAGGGGTCTCTGACCTCCGCCCCCCACAACCAGAGGTTTCACGTGCTTTTCTATCGTGCTTCGCTGCCGTTGTCGCGTTCGACTCTGAACTACCTGACCGGTCTCGTCCGGCGGGAGCGGACGAAGCTGAAGAGCAAGGGCCGGGCTTTGAACGCGGGGCAGCAGGCGCTGATGACGCTCGCATACTTGAAGAAGGGCGATACGTTCGCGCAGCTCGCGGCAGGTTTCGGGGTCGGGACGACGACCGCGTGGAGGTATGTGAACGAGGTCGTGGCTTGGCTGTCGGCCCGCTCACCCAAGCTCGGCACCACACTCGCCAGGGCGAAGAAAGACGGGCTGGGACATCTGATCCTGGACGGCACTCTCATCGCGACCGACCGCCTCCGCGCCGACCGGCTCTTCTACTCGGGCAAGCATCACAAGCACGGCGTGAACCTGCAGGTAATTGCCGGCCCGTACGGGCAGATCGTGTGGGTGTCGGGTGCGGTACCCGGCTCGATCCACGACCTGAAAGCGGCCCGGAACTGGGGAATCATCCGCGCCCTGGCAGCGTGCGGGCTGCCGGTCCTGGCCGACAAGGGCTACGTCGGCGCCGGTCCCGCGATCATCGTTCCTTACAAGGGCAGGAACAAGCCCGCCTCCCAGAAACAAGCCAACCGGGCCCACGCCAAGCTCCGCGGACCAGGTGAACGCGGAAACGCCCAGCTCAAGTCATGGAAGATCCTCACCAAGCTCCGCTGCTGCCCCTACCGCGCCGGCCACCTCGCCAAGGCCATCAGCGTCCTACAAAACCGCGAGGCCGCCCTCGCCCCGTGATGGAAAAGGCTCAGTGATGAAGCGCGTCATCGAACGCCTCTACGCCAACTCCTCCATCCTCAACGACAAGGGCCAATACGCCTACTACGGCCGCGTCGGCGGCTGCCTCATCACCGGCAACGAGGACGGCATCAAACACTGCGCCATGAACGTCCTCTACAGCCTCCAACACCTGGGCTACACGATCCCTCCCCAGTCAGACGCAGGCTGGATCGGCGAAGCCGGCCCCGGCCCGTCCTACCTCGACCCCGGCTCCGGCGGCCCGCAGAACGACTTCACCAACCGCAACACCACCTTCATGACCTGGAACCTCCTCCACCTGGCCCGCATCCTCAAAGACGCCGGCGGCATCCCCGCCCACGGCAACCAACGCTCCGAATGGGACGCCGGCTGCCGCTTCGACTACGAAAACCCCGACTACCGCTAATCCGCCGCCAGCCCCTTCGGATGGGACGACAGCAGGGGGAGAGCAGGCGAGCCGATCCTGCTGGTCGCGTACGAACATCGTGTGTTAGAAGGAATCCCCGACCCCGGGAGGGTTCACGTGCGGCTCCGGCTCGACGGTCTGTACGCCCAACAAGGCGAGACGTACACGTCGTTCCTGCGCTTCTTCCCCACAGGCGAGGGCATGGCCGTCTCCGTCGAGCATGAACTCCCCTTGGAGGAAACCGTCCTTTCGGTGGCCGCCTGGCTGCTCCCTAGCCATCCCAGCGCATCCCGTGGGCCGTACTCGGTGGAGGGCAACGTCCTGTCGTTCGAGGCGACGTCCGAGGCAGGGCTGGTCGAATTCCTCGGCGTCATCGCACCCCACGGCATGGAGCTCTGCCTGCACTCACACAGCCACATCAACGGCCACCGTGCCTACCGCGTCTACCGCTACCACCCCCTCCCCGCCTCATCGCACCACCAACGGGACAACGCTCCAGGTCAGGCGAGGAGCAACGTGCCGCCGAGGCGCAACCAAGACCCCTCCCGCTCCGGCCCCAGCGCAGCTCAGCGGGAGTGACCGGCAAGATCAGATCCCCCAGTGCAGTGGTTGCCTGTGCACCGGGGGCGAGATGCTCAGGTTCGTCGATACTGTCCAGATTTGCCGGAAGGATGGCAAGATCGACGTGTGGGCAACTATGAGCGGAAGTTCGGAGAGAAGCCGGAGCACTGGGAAGGCAGGACTTACGGCAGTCGCGTAGAGATCCAGGAGGCTGGACTCCACGCGCATGAGCGGAACGGCATCTCCGGCACCGCAGCCGAGGGGGCCGACGCAATCGTTGTCAGCGGCGGCTACACGGATGACGAGGACCGCGGCGACGAACTGCTTTATACCGGGGAGGGCGGCCGAGACCCCAATACTGGTAAGCAGGTCAAGGATCAGAGCGAGAAGTCGCAGGGAAACGCTGGTCTGATCACCAGTGAGATAGAGGGCTTGCCCGTCCGGGTCTTCTACGGCTCAGAAGCAACATCGGAGAAGGCGCCCAAGCAGGGGTACGTGTATGACGGACTGTATCGGGTCGTTGATCACTGGTTCGCGCCCAGTAAAGACGACCCGGCACTTCGGGTCCTGATCTTTCACTTGGTCAAGATCGGAAGTGCGGCCGACGTTGAGGTGAGCGAAGAATTTCCCTCCAGGGTGACCGAATCGGACACTCAAGCCGACGTGGAACCTGGTGAGGAGGAGATCGCCCCTGGTCCCGTCGGTCGTACTCTCGCGCAAACCGAACGCTTGAACCGGCGTCGAGAGATCGTTCGCGAGGTCAAGGCGTGGTACGGCGGGAGCTGTCAGGTCTGTGGCCAGACCGTTGATCTCCCCAATGGACGACCATACTCCGAAGGTGCCCATATTAAGGGCCTTGGCAAGAAGCATAATGGTCCGGACGTACCCGCCAACTTGTTGTGCTTGTGTCCAAATGACCATATTCGGTTTGACTATGGCGCGATTTATCTGACGGATGAGCTTCAGGTCGTAAATAAGCTGACTGGTGAGATCGTTGGCGACCTGCGCATTCATCGCAAGCATAAGATTGAATTGGAGTACGTAAGATATCACCGCGCGCTTTGGGCGGCGGAGCCATAGTTCGACAATTCGTCAGCAGCGTGCTGCCCGGCATCCTTTGACGATGCGTCAAGCGCTGGAGAGCGCGGCCCAAACGTCAGCCCTGTCTGCGGGCCAAACGCTGGGGCTGGGGCGAGGAACCTGCGGTGGGACGTGAGCTCCGAAGGACAGTGACGGGTGTGGGGGAACCATGCCTCAAGCAAGCGGACGAGCGCGTCCGCGACGTCCGGCCAAATCAGGGCGCACTCCGGGGAGAAGAACCAGAATTCCCGGTGGAGTCTCCGTGCAGCAGCGACTGTACGTCGGTGGCAGCTGACCGAGTTACTCGGGCAGTTCCGCAGGACGCCGGGCTGACGATCCAGCAGGCGGTCAGCGCTGGTGTGAGCCGGGGGATGGTGATCAGTCTCCTGCGGAGGCTCGGTGGGCGGTTTGGATGAGGTGGGTGAGGCCGCCTCGCGGGAGCCATGTGGCTCGGCCTGGAGGTAGGGGGGCGGGGTAGTGGGGTGGGAAGAGTTGGCCTTCGGAACGGTCGCCGGACATCTGTAGGGCGCTGGCGCCGCTCTCGCGGACGGCTTGGAGCACGGGTTCGTACAGGCCGCGGCTTGCGCCGGCGATGCGGCGGGTGATGACGAAGTGGAGGCCGATATCGCGGCCGCTGGGGACGAGCGGCAGGAAAGGGGCCAAGGGCTGCTGTCCGGCGGTGGTGAGGAGGTCGTAGTCGTCTGCGAGCACCACGACGCGCGGGGTGTTCTTTGCTTCGCCGCTGAGGCGTGTTTCGAGTTCCTGTGCCACGGCGTTCGCGAGGCCGGCGGCTAGGCGGGGGTTGCCGGCGTAGCCGCCGAGGTACGGCTCGGGGATCACTTCGTGGAGCGTCCTGCGGGGGTCCATGACGGCGAACACCAGCTCCTCGGCGGAGTAGCGGGCGATCAGGCCGTCAGCGATCAGGTGGAGCAGGTTGGTCTTGCCGCAGCCTTCGTCGCCGAGGACGAGGAGGTTCTGGTCGTCGCCGAACAGGTCGAGCAGCACCGGCTCCAGCGTCCGTTCGTCCACGCCGATCGGGACGGCGTCCGGGACGGTGGCGAGCGTGGGGAGTGCGTCGGCGGCCAGCAGGTGCGGCAGGACCCGGACGGGTGGGGCGGTGGGGCCCTTCCACGCCTGCCCCAGGGAGGACGCCGTCGCCTCCACGATCTCGCCGAGATCGGACGCCTCCGAACGCGAGTCGAGGCGGGGCAGTGCGGAGTGGCCGAACAGTTTGGCGTCGGTGAGAGCACGTCCGGCCTGCTGGGCGGAGATGGTCTCGGCGAGCTTCCGGTCGATCGCCGAGTCGGCGGCGTCGTTGATCCGCAGCTCGACGCGCTGGCCGAAGTTGGACTGCATCGCGATGCGGACGTCGTGCCATCGCAGCATCCCGGCGATCACGTGGATGCCGTAGCCGCCGCCACGCTGGAGCAGGTCGGAGACGTCGTCGTCGATGTCCTCGAAGTCGGTGCGCAGCGCGCCGAACCCGTCGACGAGGAGGACGACGTCAGCGCAGGGGAGTTCGGGGACGCGCCCCTCGGCGTGGAGCCGGCGGAGCCGGGCGACCGAGTCGATCCCGTGCTTGCGGAAGACCTCCTGGCGGAGTTCGAGCATGCCGCGGACTTCTTCGACGGTCCGGCGGACCCGCTCGGTGTCGGTACGTCCGGCGACACCTCCGACGTTGGGCAGGGACGCGAGGGCGTGCAGCCCGCCGCCGACCAGGTCCAGGGCGTACACCGACACCTGCTCGGGAGAGTGCGTCAGGGCCAGAGACATCACCAGCGTGCGCAGCAGCGTCGTCTTGCCGGTTTGCGGTCCGCCGATCACGGCGATGTGCCCGCCGGAAACGGTCAGGTCGAGGTCCCAGCGGTACTGGTGCTGCCGTCGCGGATCGTCCAGCAGGCCGACAGGAACGTGCATCGGACGGATCTGGGCGGGTGCCTTCAACCCGTCCGCGGCCGCCTGGGGCGGTCCGATGATCCGGTCCAGCGTGACGGCGGCGGGAAGCGGGGGCAGCCAGATGTTCTGGACGCGCCTGCCGACGAGTTGGCGGACGAACACGTCCAGCAGAGTCGGTCCGGCGCTCCGTTCGGGCATCGCGCCCTCGGCCCGCAGCACTGGTTCGGTGCCACCGTCCGCCAGGCTGTACGCGGGGTAGGGCTGAACGGACGGACGGTCGGCTTCATCAGGCTCTTCGTCGATCGGACGCCGATACGGGCCGGAGACGAAGCCGCCCTTGAAGCGTTGGTAGAGGCTGGTGTCCACCTTCAGGTAGCCGAAGCCCGGCAGGGCGGGGAGGTGGAAGGCATCGCGCGTGTCCAGGACGGTTCGCGACTCCTCCTCAGAGAACGTCCGCAAGCCGATCCGGTACGAGAGGTACGTCTCCAAGCCGCGCAGCTTGCCGCTCTCGATGCGCTGGCTGGACAGCAGGAGGTGGACGCCGATGCTGCGCCCGATCCGTCCGATCGACAGGAACAGCTCGATGAAATCGGGTCGTGCCGTCAGCAGCTCGCCGAACTCGTCGATGATGACCAGCAGGTGCGGCAATGGCGGCAGGTCGGGGCGATGGTGGGTGCGCTGGTAGTTGTAGTCGCCGATGCTCGCGATGTTCCCCGCGTCCCGCAGTGCCTGCTGGCGCCGCTGCACCTCGCCGGACAGGCTCGTGTACGCGCGCTCGATCAGCCCCGCGTCATCCTCCAGGTTGGTGATGACCCCGGCGACGTGGGGCAGCGAAGCGAACGGTGCGAACGTCGCTCCGCCCTTGTAGTCGACCAGCACCATGCTGACCTGCTCGGGCGAGTGCGTCACGGCCAGCGACAACACCAGCGTCCGTAGCAACTCGCTCTTGCCCGAGCCCGTCGCGCCCACGCACAACCCGTGCGGTCCCATGCCCAGCTGGGCGGCTTCCTTCAAGTCGAGGATGACCGGTTGCCCGCCATCGTCGAGACCGATCGGGACGCGCAGGAACGCACGCTCGCCACGCGGTGCCCACAGCTTGTGCAAGGGGAGTCGTTCCGCGTCGTCCACGCCCAGCAACTTGGTGATGTCCAGCGAGCCGCTCTGGCGGGTGGTCTCCTCCACAGACTCGGCCGACAGCCGCAGGGGCGCGAGCATTCGCGCCAGCCCGGTCAGCGTCGCCGCCGGAACCTGGTCGAGTTCGCCCTCGAAGCGGCCGCCGGTCCGCAGGTCCTCCAGCAGGACGCGCGTTCCCTGGACGGTGATGCGGACACTGACGTCGCCGGGCTCATGCCGCTGGTCGGCCAGCAGGTGAACGACCGTGACGCCCAGCCCGGCCGGTGGGATGGTGTCGTCCGGGCGGACGAGTTCGGTCGCGACCGTCCCGTGCGAGTCGAACACCAGCACCAGCCGACGCAGGAGCCGATACGCCTCCTTCTGGCCGAGGCCGCGCCGGATCTCGGTCGCGAAGTCGGTGCGCTCCTTCAACTCGTCCGCCATCGTCCAGCTGAGCCGATGCGCGGACGGGGAGATCAGCCGGGCGTGCACCGGGCCGTCCCTGCGTCCCTGGTCCAGAGTGTGCGGCAACCACTTCACCCATTCCCAGTCGGCCAGGCCATTCGGCGCGTGAACCACGCCGACCGCGACGTCCTCGGGCGCGTGGAAGGCCGTGAGCTGCGCGAGTATCGCCCGGATGACCGCGAGAACGTCCTCGCGAGCACCCACGACGCTCACGTTGCCCGCCATGTCCAGCGGTACGGCGAGCGGCATGTCCGGTGCGGTTGCGAACCGGCGCAGCGCCGCCTTCGCCTCCGCCAACATGAACGAGTCGGCAGGACTCAGCGCATTGGGCTGATCACCGAGCTCCAGGGGAAACCCAGGCATTTCCCCGGTGCCGATGCGCACCCGCAGGAAGTCGGGACTCTGCCGCCGACGCTCCCACAAACGCATCGGATCGCGGACGATGTCGTAGAGCGCCTCTGGCGGCGGATCGAGCGTTCGCGCCTGGCTCCGCGCAGCCTGCTCAGCCTCCGCGAGCTGCGCGCGGACCTCCTCCAGGTACTCCAGGTATCGCTCACGCTGGGCCTTCCGCTGCCGCGACACCTGCCCCCGCCGCGACATCAGCAACGCCGCGCCCGCCAGCACCGCGACGACCAGCATCACGGCCCCGAGCGCCATGAACGCCGGATTCCGCAGCACCGTCATGATCGACAGCGAGACCATCATGCCGATCATCGGCAGCACGGCGAACAGTTGCGTCCCCGCCCCACCGGACTCCGGCAACTGCGGCGGCGCCTCGATCCTCCGCCGCTCCGGCTCGCCCAGCGGCACCACGACCCGCGCCGGCCTATGCACCACCCGAGTCGTCACGCCCCACCCCCCACTGGACGCCCTGAAGCCGCGGTCACGCGGTCAGCGGGTACTGCCGATGCTCCACGACGACCGTGCCGGCCAAGATCTCGCCCAGATCGGTCTTCGGCAGCACGGCCCCGAGTCCACCGACCAGAAGGCCCAACGACAAGGCGAGCACGAGATAGTTGATCAACAGGGCTACCAACCGCTTCTCCCGAGGGACCGCCTCGGCAATTCCGCAGACAGCCCGTAAGAAACAAAGCCACCCGGCCGCCAGGGGAACGTGGCAGCAGGCTGGACCATGTGCCCTGGAGGCGGACCGTCAGGGGCCCGCCCGACAAAGAGCCGCCCAATGAAACCGCCTCGCCCACAATGCGAAGGGTTCTCCTGCATGGCCGCCTCACCTACGTCTTGAACGGGATATCGAACATGGGGCTACCGGGACCGGGACTGGACGGATGTGCTATTTGGTGTTCCTGTGGGGGTATTTAGCGGGAAGTTGTCCCTGTCTTATCCCAGTCGCACGGTGTGCGGCTGGCCATCGTCGACAACAAGGACCCGGCCGGTGTCATCCATCTTGCTTCCGATGTCTCCACTCGCAACGGCCTTCCATGGCACGTCCCCGAGCCTCAGCTTCAGAGATAGGACCGAGCTGAACGCCAGGATTGGCTTACTCCTACTCTCTGGCTCCTCATGAGGAGACTTCGACAGGTAGAGAGGGGCTTGACTCTTGGAACCCGCGTGGATGAACGCCGGAAGCTTCTCGGTATCGCCCCTCACGATGGTTCGGAGGATGCTGATGCTGGTGAGATCGAGGTCGCGCAATGGCAGGAGAGGGCCGGTCTCGTCCACCCACAGGACGAGATCCTCGGTTTCGGTCGGCAGCTGTGAGAGATCGTCGACGCTGACGCTCTCCCAGCCGGCGACTTGAGCCGTGAGCGCCCAGTCGTTTGACGTCCTGCCAGAGGTGGAGGCCCAGATCCATCGGGTGTCCCCGGACTGGACGTATGCGAATCCGCCGTCGCTGCGTTTGGGAACCGTCAAGTCGGCATCGACGATATCCGTGATGACCTGAAGCCTTCTCTGCCAGGAGCGTCGAAGGGTGTTCCGGTACTCGCGTGAACTCTCCGAGACATCGCGATTGCGTACGCTCTGGGGTACGCGGCGCTCGTACACCTCTAGAAGGTGGCGACTATCCGGGGCCGGCGAGAAGCCGATGCCCCGGTCGCCGGGGTAAGGGGATCGGTGATCGAATCCGTCCGGATAGATATCGACGGGAATCCCGTCCGGAAACGCCTCGCAGTAGGCCAGCTGCTCCCCGTCCGGAGTCTCTTCATCATACTCAGGGTTCGTGGTGAGCCGGAGGCGGACGCATGCCTCGCAGACGGTCCATTTCTTGACCTCTTGCATGGTCACCTCCCCTTGAAGTATTTGTCCATGATACTACCGATGGCCGACGCGATGGGGCGAGGGTTGGTGGAGAGCTTCCATTCGGCGAACCCCTCGGCCAGCATTTCACTTGGTTTGGTGGCCGCGTATTTGGAGAGTCCGGCGCGAACCGCTTCGCGTCCACCCGGAATTCCTGGCGAGAGAGTGTCAGGGTCTACTGGAATTCCTAGCCTCCGGAGTTCTCCAGCGAGTTCGTTCCGGAATTGTGGATTGGCGAGCAATTGTTTGCCGATCTGATGTCCGAATTCATGGTAGATCGTCCCTTCGGCCGTGCCACTCCCGGGGACCTGCCATCCGCGCGCCGCGTCTTCGTTCGCTCTCTGCACGGTAGCGCCGCGATCGGCGAAGAATTCTTGGTTGAGGTATATCCCCTTCGGTGGCGTGACCAGGTCCCGAAAGACCTCGCCGTCATGGATGGAATACCCGAGGGCGCGAGCCGCCCGCGGGTTGGTCTGCATCATCTCGTCGAGACTCTGCACCTTCACCTGGTCCATGCCATCGAACACGCCCGGGTACTCGCGTCCCAGCCTCTCGAGCGCTTCGTTGATCTTCGCTGCGTTGGCCGGGTCGATCGGGTGAGTCGAGTAGTCCACGTGCACGCCATGACGCTCTGCCAGCGCCCGGATCTGATCCTGGAGTCGGTGGAGCTCGGCCAGCTGCTCTGGAGAGTAGGCAGGCTCCGGATGTGCGGGATCGACGGGACCACTGCTGTGCGAACTCTCTGGCCCATGGTGTCCAGTCTCATGTCCGCCCGTCGACGGGCCGTCCTGGGGGCCGTGATTCCGGGGCGGCCCACCGCGTGAGGGGTCGGTCTCGTGACCCGTACCGGCGTGGTCAGGTCGCTCCTGACCGCTGTGTGACGAGGGATGCCGGTCGCGTGCTGAGGAGGGACGGTCGCTGTCCGCACTGGGATGCTCGGCCCTGCGGTCACTGGTCAGGGCGTCCTGGTCTGCCGGTCCCTTGGCGCCGCCACGCACTGGGTCATGTCCGTCTGCGCCACTGCCGCCTCGCGAATGTGCGTTAGGCGGCGAGTCGCGATTGTGTGTGGTTCTGTTTTCGGGAGGCCGGCCGTCGTTGACGGAGCCAGGATCGTGCCCTGGGCGTGCCCCAGCCGGAACCATTTCGCGGTTAGGCCTGCGACCGTCCACATGTTCTAGATGGTGATGACCGTTGGCGGGGCTTGTCTCGTCTGGGTGGGGCTGGCCGTTGCGGGCTGATGGAGAGTACTCGTGGGGGGTTTTCGCGTCTACGCCGATCTTGGGTTTGGTGCCGTTCGGGCCGTCGATCTCGCCGAGGGCGTGGAAGTCGCCGGGGCCGGCGTGCGGGGCTGTGTTCGGGGTGGGGGCGTCGACTTCGGGGAGGTCGGCGTCCAGACGGGGGCGGGAGAGGCCCAGGTCGCCGTTCCTCAGGTTGCGGGCGATGCCGAGCGCGCCGCCTGCGCCTTTGCTCAGGGCGTTGAAGGGGTCGAGGGCTCGGCCTCCTCGGGCCGCCCATTCGACGCCGCGTCCCACCGCGCCGGCGGCTGGTGCGCCGGTCTTCTTGAGGGACAGCATCATCAGGAGGTTGCCAAACACCCGGCCGCCGGCTCGGGAGGGGTCGCGCTTCCATTCGTCCCAGGCGAGGAAGCCCTTGGCCGCATCTTTGTTGGTCTTCCAGAAGAAGTGGCGGACCTGAGGAACGGCCAGAAGCACCCACGCACCGGGGATGCTGACCACAAGGCTGGCGAGGGCCATCTTCCCCATGCCTTCCCAGGACTCCGTGAGGTTGTTCCACCCCTTGAGGCCGGTAAGGCTGGCGATGTTGCCCCAGGTGACGTCCCAAATGCCCAGGCCGAACGACTTCACGCCGTGCCAGACGTCCATGTACAGCGGCTCGTCGGCCTTCTCGGGCGTTCCCCACAGCGGGACGCCCGGCTGGTTGTCGCCCGGTCTGCACAGCCGCAGTTCGTGGCCGCCATAGACGGCGTAAATTCGGCCGGCGCAGCGTTCCTCGGCGGCGGCCAGGGCGATCGCCTGGGTGCGGACCTCGGATTCGAGGCGGTTGTTCTCCTTGACCAGGTCCGGATGCTTGTCGAGGTCGGCGCCGATCGGGTCGGCCTTGGCGCAGAAGGCGTTGGCCTCGCTGAAGAGGGTGAGCAGGCGGGCCTTGATCGGCTGGATCTCGGCCGCGTAGGCGTCGAGCGCGTCGGCGACCTTCCAGAGTTGGTCGCCGAACTGGGCGCTCTCGGTCTGGACGGGCAAGGTCGCCTGGCGGAGGCGGTCGCCCTCGGGGGCGGTGTAGACGGCCGGGTTGAGGCCGTGGACCCAGGCGGAATTGACGTGCTCACCGGTGGTCTTGACGCCCTGCGCCGTCTTGTGGAGCTTGGCCGCCTCCCGTTGCACGCCCTCGGGATCGAGGGACTGCGCCAGCATGCCGATGTTGCTGGGGATGATCACTTCTCGCCTCCGCGCAGATCCTCGACACGAGGCGCGGCGATCGCGTTGCGCTGGGCGCGCGCGGCCATCTCCTCGTCGGCGCGCAGGTAGGCGTTGGTCGCCAGGGCGGCTCCGCGGACGCAGTTGGAGGTCCGTTTGAAGATCAGCGGGATCGTGTTGCGATGGTGGTCGCTGAATCCCGCGAGCGCCGCCTTCACGCGGTCGCTTCCGGATGCGTACCCGGCGTCGTAGAGCGCCTCGCCGCAGGTCCGGGCGTAGCCCTCCATCGGCTGGATGGCGGTGATCGTCTTGGACAGCGCGCTCCGCACGCCGAGCGGCTCGATGTTCCAGCCCGGTATCGCCATGGCCCCTCGTCCTCGGCAAGATCCCCTGTTTCAGTGGATGAGAGTAAAGGGGGGCAAGTGTGGCAGTAAAGACCTATTCGGCTGTCCGGGCGCCGTTGTGGTTACGTATCTGCTGGTGAGGTGCCGGATGGCCTGCTGCGGAACTTGACGGGACGGAACCAGACCGGTGGGAAGTGCGTCGAAGGAGTGGGCGAATTGTGTTGAATCTGCCCGATGAGCAGGGGCAATGCCTCGTCTATCGATCGGACCCGCGTCCTCGGAACGGAAGGAACCGTGCCCCGGTGAGCAACGACGTGATCGCGCTGCTGAGGGAGGCGCCGGACGAGGAGGCGATCGTTGCCGCGCTGGCGGCCGTCGGCCCGGACGTCGAGATCACCGTCCTCGAAGAAGGCGGGGCGATCGAGGTGCGGGAGCCCGGCCGGGACGAGATCCTCATCCTGGTGGAGGCGCCGATCCAGGTCCGGGTCGACGGGGAGCTCGAACGCCTGCTGGGGCCCGAAGTGGCGCACGTGGAGCCGCCGGTGTGGTGGGTGGAGGTGCACGGGAACGACCGGGTGGTGAACTCGGACATCGCCGCGATGAGGTTCGCCGGCGAACTGTCGCTGCGAGCCGGAGGGTCCATCTGGCCCGAGGATCCGGCGTTCATTGACCGGGCGGGATTCGGGAGCCTTGATGCGTGAGCACCCCGCACTCGGCCTCATCACCGAGCAGACCGGAATGCTGTCGATGAACCGGCCGATCGTCTCGCTCTCGGTGCAGGTCGCCGAGGCCTTGCGCTTCTGTGCCGAAACGGAGCGGGAGCTGGTGATCCTCGGTCGCAGCACCGGACGGCTGACCTACCCGCTCCGCCGGATGATCAGGCCGGGCGTCCGATGGGCGGTCAAGGGCACGGACGGTGTCTACTTCGACGGCCTGTCCGGCGCGCCCCTGGTCTGGGACGGCTCGGTGCTCGCGCCCGCTGCGGATGCCACCGAGCCGCACCCTCGGTTCGGTGCCGTCCAGGAACCGGAAGCCCTCCACGTGCTGGTGACGGCGGTGGTCCGGCATCGTCCGGTGGACCGGCTCGTCGTCGGCGGGACGGCCGAACGGCTGTGCCATGAGCTGACGGGGCGCGCCCCGGCGGGCTGGGGGACCTGCGAACCCGCTGCCAATCCGTGGAGCGCCGAGGACGTCACTCGGATCAGTCGCGGAAGGGCGCCTGAGCGCACCTGGCTCGTGTTCGTAGGGGACCCGGGGGCGGAGCGGAGCGCACTCGGGACGATCGAAGTCGACCGCACGGTCTCAGGAGTGCAGGAGACGGTGAACCTCGCTGTTGCGTGGGGGACGGACCGGCCGTTGCCCGATCTGGGCGGTCTCGCAGAAGGCGCGGCACACAGGTTCCGGCTCGCTTACCTGGCCGTCCAGGCCATCCCGGGACGGGCCGACCTCACGACCGAGGCGCGGTTCGCCGGGTTGCCGGCCCCGGTGGGCATCGCGCTCGGTCCGGAGGCTCCGCGGATCGATCCGCCCATCCGGGACGTGACCGTACGTTCGTTCGGCCCCAGAGGCGCCTGGTACGAGATGGGCGACGGCCGGGACGTGGCCGACTGGGCGAAATTCCAGTCCGTGCTGGAACGGCTGGAGGCAGGACGAGCACCGTGACCTGTTGGGACATGCATCGTGACCGTAGTCAGAATCATCGCAAGAATTGGGTCTTGCGGTGAATACGGGGGGTTGTGGAATCATGGGCCGGGTTGATCACGATGGGGAAATCCGCGCGCGGGCACGGACCGGCGAGCGAGTGAGGTGACACGTGGGGCGTTGGAATTACGGCCAGGAGACCCTGATCACGCTGGCCAAAGGCACCGGGGGTTCGACACAGGAACTGGCCGCCCTGGTGAAGCAGCTGATCGTGGCCGCCGAGCCGCTGGTCGGCAAGTTCGACGGCGCGGGCAAGGCCGCCTTCGACTCGTTCAAGGCGCGGTCCGACGAGATCACCGCCGACCTGACCACCGGGCTGCACTCGGTCAACCGCGGGCAGGTCGGGATGGAGACCGCGTTCGTGACCGGTGACCAGCAGATGGCCGCGGACGCGCACCGCAGCATGGGCGCCGCCGACTTCGACGGGGCCAAGTTCCGTACCGGAGCCTGAGCGAGGGGAGAACGACCCATGGGAGCAGGCGGACGTCGCGCCTACGACACCGGCGCCTCGCACGAGGCGCAGGCGAACATCCACGCGATCATCTCGCGCCTGGAAGCGCTGATCGGCCAGCACGACGGTGACGTCAAGACCGCTCTGGCCGATTTCGAGGCCACCAACGTCTCGGCGGAGTACGCGGCCAAGGAGCACCGCTGGCACCAGGCGGCGCACGAGACCCGCGAGATCATCCGGCTCGTCAAGCAGACCCTGGCGTCCAACGACCACACCGCCCAGCAGGCCCTGGGCAAGGCGGGCGCCGCGGTGGCGGCCATCTGAGCGTTCTTCGACAAGGGGAGGGTCGCATGTCGCGGCTCCTCCCCTTGACCGCGTTCTCGGGAAGGTGACGGTGGCTCGCGACTACGACACCCAGCTGCTGGAGTCGGTGGCGGTTCGCCGCCGGCGGCTCCGCGACGCGGTGATGTTCGGCCCCGAGCGCGCGCGCCGCACCTTCGACGAGAGCCTTGTCAAGGTCGTCGCAGGACTGTGCGTCGCGGCAGTACTCTGCGCCGGGCTGGTGGGCTGGTCGTTCCTGCGTTCCAAGCTCGCCTCGCAGAAGAAGCAACAGCAGCAGGCCGAGCAGGCGCAGTCGGCTCCGCCGGACGACGGCTCCACGCCCGTTCCCGCCGGATGGGTCGGGGCGCAGGTCACCTTCCGCATGCTCCAGAGCGCCCTCACCAAGGCGCACGTTCCGCGCAGCCTGTACGTCCTGCCGGGGCAGCCGAGACCGCCGGTGAGCCGCGTGTCCAGCTACTACGTCGTCAGCCGCGTCCAGAACGGGTTCTCTGGGGGCGTGGTCGAATTCGACCAGGGACGAATCGGCGCGGAACTCCCCAGCGAGGACGAGGCATGCCGCTGGCTCTACGGAGAACTCGCCGTCCGGGAGAGCGCGCCGTCCGTCCTCACGCCGCAGACGGAGGCTCAGGCGCTCCGCGACGGGCAACGTCTCGCGGATGCGGCACGCGGGAAGATCAACGCGGTCGCCGTCGGCGCGACCGGCTACCTGCTACCGCAAGGCACGCTGGTCGACGCCTTCGGGCAGGAGAGCGGGTCGGTGCTGTTCCCTTACGGCATCCCGTTCGCGCAGCGCGGGTTGCCCGCCTCCTCGCGGATCACGGTCAACGCATCGGCGCCGTCCGGCTATTTGCGGTTCCGGGTCGTGAAGCCGTTCCAGGCGACGGCATCGTTGTCCGGACCGAGCGCCGGCAGCGCCGGCGGCGGAGTCCGGTTCACGATCACGGCCGGGCTGTTCCCCCGCCCGCCCGCTCTGCCCACCATCCGCTGGCTGCTGCGCAATGGATACCTTGAGCGCGTCTCTGCGTCCTACATCCCGAAATGACGGAAGGCGGAGTGAAACCGTGTGGAGCCGCGTGACCCTGGTCGGGGAGCGCCGGCGGGTCGACGCCGTCCTTCCTTCGCGGGAGCCGGTCGGCGCGCTGATGCCCGACATCCTCGATCTGCTCGGCGACCAGGTCAGGCAACCGGCGCAGCTGCGTCATCTGGTGACGGCTTCGGGCGAGGTCCTGCTGGGGGACGCCACGCTCGCCGAGCATGGCGTCCGCGACGGGGCGGTGCTGCGCCTGGTGCGTTCGGACGAGCCGCTTCCCGCTCCGGTGGTGCACGAGGTTCCCGACGCCGTGGACGGGGCGCTCGACGCGCACGCACTCCGGTGGAGCCCCCATGCCGCCAGGTGGACCGCGATCATCTCGTTCGCCCTGGCCGTGCTGTTCGCGGGCATCGTCCTCAACTCGTCCCATGGCGGTGTCCTAGTCGATTTCGGAACCCTTGCCGTTGGAGTGGCCGCTCTCATCGGTGGCCTCGGTGTCGGGCTCTTTCGGAAGGCTCCGCTGGGAACTGCGCTCTCCCTCGGCGGGGGTGCGCTCCTGGCGGTGGGCGCTTGGGAGACGGCCGTCGATCGCGGCTGGCCCGATTGGAGCCGCGCAGCCGGGTTGGTGCTGGTCATCGGCCTGACCCTGGTCGCGTTGTGCTGGTCGTCCCCGCTCGGACGAGGCGGTGTGATCGGTGGGGCGGTCGTCCTGTTCCTGGGCGTGGTAGGGACGGTCTGCGAAGCGACCGGCCTGGCCCCCGCGCAGACCGGCGCGGTGCTGGCGATCGTGTGCGCGGTGCTGCTCAGCACCATGTTGCGCGGCGCCCTGGCGCTGTCGGGGCTCACCACCCTCGACGACCAGCGAACCGGGGGAGCGCCCGTCCCGCGTGCGGACGTGTTGACCGCCCTCGCAGCCGCGCACCGAAGCCTCCTGATCGCCACCCTCGCGGTGGCGGTAGCCGCCGGGGCCGCCGGTGCGATGGTGATCGGAGCATTCGACGCATGGTCGGCGGCCACGGGAACGCTGCTGGCGGTCATAGTCGCGAGCAGGGCCAGGGTGTTCCCGCTCGTCCCGCAAAAGGGCGCTCTCTGGCTCGCGGCGATCGTGGCCTACGCGGCGGTGGCCCTCGGGTGGTCGAGGCAGGTCTCTTGGGGAGTCTTCGCCGGTACCGGCATGCTGCTTTTGCCGGCCGTCCTGCCGGTGGTGGTGCTCACCGTGACGCCACCGGAGCACGTGCGGGCGCGGCTCCGCCGGATCACCAACCGGGTCGAGGCCGCGGCGATGATCACACTCGTTCCCGTGGCGCTGGGTACCTTCGGGGTGTTCACCCGCCTGCTGCACACCTTCTGAGAGGAACCGTCGGTGCCTGACCTCGGTCGGGACGATCCGCGCCACCCGCCGCGAGCCCTGCCCGCCCATCCCGCGATCGACGATCTGAGCATCGGACGACCCCACGGGGACCCGGTCTGGCGACGTGTCGGTCGCGGCGCCGTCCGCCCGTTCGTCCCGGCGGACGAGGCCCGCGCGAAGGCCGAACTGGCGGCGAGCATCCAGCGCCCCGTCACGACCGGGCGCAGGATCGCCGTGCTCGGCATGCGCGGAGGCGCGGGTAAGAGCACCATCGCCGCGCTGCTCGCGACCGTGTTCGCCCATTACCGGCACGACCGCGTCCTCGCACTCGATGTCGATCCCGACCTCGGCTCGCTGCCGCTGCGCCTGGGCATCACGCGCAGTCGCGCGCTGGCCGACCTCGCCGGGACCGCAGGCGGCTTCCAGACCTTCGCGGACGTCGAGTCTCATCTCATCCGCGCCACCGAACGCCTCTGGGCTCTGCCCGGAAACCGCGGCCAGATCGGGGACAGCCCTCTCGACGCCACGATCTACCGGGACACCGCCCTGCCCTTGACCAGGTTCTTCGGGATCACCCTCATCGACTGCGGTTCCGGCGTCACCCGGCCACTGCCGCGAGCCGTACTGGAGGGCGTGCATGCACAGGTGCTCGTCGCCCCCGCCACTGTGGAAGGAGCTCGCAGTGTCGGACGCGCCCTCGACTGGATGGGGTCCAACGGCCTGCGCGGCCACGTCCCGCGGACCGTCGCGGTCTTCACCGTCAAGAGCCCCCATACCCGTCGCACCCTCGATATCGACGGCACTTCCGCCATCCTCGCCGAAGCCGGGGTCAGCTGCCTGAAACTCGACTACGACCGCCACGTGGCCAGCGGAGCCCCCATCTCCCCGCCCCGCCTCGCCGAGGCCACCAGCACCACCGCCGTCCGCCTGGCCGCCCTCGCTTTGGATCGTGCTCTTCAGCCCACCCAGGGATAGGACGGGGGGCGCGCGGAATAGGTGCGGCCTGAGCGGCAGAACTGTCCGCGCAGCGCGCGCTGGGGCGTTGAAGGCCGTCTTGCGCGGTCACTCTCGACGCGCCATCCAACCATCGAGAGCGCGGAGGCGATGCCGACAGAAGTGTCGGCCGCGGCGCCGCCCGTCCCCGCACCCGATCTATCACGTCGCCGCTCTCAGCAACCGCAACCCGCGCCACCGGCACGCTTCGATCGGAGACCGGCGCGGTCGGTTACTTGGGAAAGGCGCTTGGTGAGCTGGGTGCGGGCCTGGTCTGGGTTGCCGTGTGTGACGGCGATCAGGGCGATGGCGGCGGTGATGATGACGTCGGATGGTTCGTCTTGGACGTCTCCCGAGGCGTTGGTGGTGAGTCGGGGCCTGCCACGTATCTCTGGGGCGCTGGGTGCGGAAGGCGGGATTGTTGGCATGCCTAGGGGTTCTAGCTATAGCCTAGGAGCCCTAGGTTGTGAGGAGGGGTTTTGGGGCGGGCTGGGTTGTCGGCGGAGGTTGTGACGGTTGCGGGGGCTGAGGTGGCGGATGAGGTGGGGTTCGAGGGGGTGAGCATGTCGCGGGTGGCTCGGCGGCTTGGGGTGAAGGACGCCAGCCTGTACTCGCACGTGCGCAGTTTGGAGGACTTGCGCGGGCGGATCGCGTTGCTGGCGGCGGACGAGAAGACCGTCCGGATTGCGGACGCGACCGCCGGGCGGGCGGGGAAGGATGCGCTGGTCGCGTACGCGAATGCGTGGCGGGAGTACGCCCACCAGCATCCGGGGCGGTACATGGCGACGCAGACGCCGATCCAGATCGATCCCGAGTTGGCCGCGAAGGCGGCCGGGCCGCGAAGGGCTGTTGAGCTTACTTACGGGATGTTGCGCGGTTATGGATTGGCCGAGCCTGATCTGACTGACGCGGTTCGGTTGCTGCGCAGCACTTTCCATGGGTTCGTCGCGTTGGAGGCGGCGGGAGGATTCCAGCACCAGCGTTCGCCCGAGGACTCGTGGGTTCGCGCCCTTGATGCGTTGCACACGCTTTTGGAGCACTGGCCATCGGCCCGAGAAGGAGATTGATGATGACTGGACAGGTCGTAAGCAGTCTGCGTGTGGATGGCGCGACGCTGCATTACCAGGTGCGCGGTGAGGGGCCGTTGCTGCTGCTCATCCCTGGGGGGACGGGTGGTGCGGCCTCGTTCGATGGTGTTGTTGAGGGCTTGGCCGCTGAGTACACGGTTGCGACGTATGATCCGCGCGGGATGGGTCGAAGTGCATTGGACGATTCTGAGGCCGAGCAAACTGTGGCTCAGCATGCTGACGATGCGTTTCGGCTGCTGGAGCTTTTGTCGCCGGACGAGCCTGCCAGGGTTTTCGGGGCCAGTTCCGGTGGGATTGCCGCGCTGCATCTGCTCACTGTGCATTCCGAGCGGCTCGAACGAGTTGTGGTGCACGAGCCGCCTGTGGTGGAGGTTCTGCCGGACGCCGCTGAACACCGCGCGCTGATTGCACGCGTGCAAGCGACGTTCCAATCTGAGGGGCTTATGCCGGCGATGGCGGTGTTCGCTGCGGGGCTTGCGAAGGATGGAGGCGTCCAGGAGCCGCCGGCCGAGGTGGAGATTCCGCCGGAAGCGGCGGCGCGGGCCGAGCAGACGATGGCCGACCTGCCGTACTTCGTCGGACGCATCGTGCCCAGCTTCATGTCCTACGTCCCGGACATCGAGCGGTTGGAGGCTCTGTCAGACCGGCTCGTGCTCGCCGGAGGCGAGGATTCGCGGGGCGAGTTGCCCTACCGTCCGGCCAGTTTCCTCGCCGAGCGCTTCGGCACCGAGCTCCTGCATTTCCCCGGCGGGCACGTTGGCCTGACCACGCATACCGAGGCGTTCGGCGAACAGATTCGGAAGGCATTCCGCGTCTGATCGAAGTCGGCCGTGCTTGAGGGGCCGGGTTAGAACCAGCCTGGCATGTAGGGGCGGCCGTCTGGGTAGAAGCCGCTGGCCACCGCGTCCGCTCGGGACTTTCCGCCGCGGTGTCCGGCCTTGGCGGCTCGGCGAAAGTATTCCTCGGCCCCGGTCATGTCGTTCTTGTGTTCGCAGCGCACGCCGAGGTTGAAAAGGGATTTAGCATCGCCTGTGGCCGCGCCCTTCTCCCAGTATTCGTCGGCCTCGTCCCGGCGTTTGAGGGAGTAGAGCAGGTTGCCGAGACTGCACATGGCGCGCGCGTCGCCGTGCTCCACTCCGCGGCGTAGCCACGTTTCGGCCTCGTCCGTCCGGTCCAATTCGCCGAGTGCGACTCCGAGGTTGTTCATGGAGTCCACATGGCCAGCCTCGGCGGCGAGCTGGAACTGTTCCACTGCCCGTGGGAGGTCCCGCCGCTGGACGTACAGCAGACCGAGGTTGTACCGGGCGTCCATATCGCCCGCTTTGGCCGCCGCTTCGTACCAGGTCACGGCCTCGTCGAAGCGTCCCTGACCGGACGTGAGGATGCCGAGATTCGTCATCGCGACCTCGTCCCCGGATTCGGCCGCCGCACGCCACCAGCGCTCGGCCTCCGCCTCGTCCCCCCGCTGGACGACCAGGCGGCCGAGATTGACCATGGCGCCGGCGTGGCCCTTTTCGGCGGCGGCCCGGTAATGCTCCTCGGCCTCCCGCTTCTTCCCCTCGCGGGCCAGCGATTTCGCGGTCTGGAACTCGGCTTCGAGCACGTCCTGGTCCACGTCGATCCTCTCCATGCGCATCGTCATGATCAGACCACGAACGACCAGCGGCGGTTCCGACCGTCCGCGACGATCTGGCGCAGATCCGGCAAGACAGGCGCGCCGCGCGGCGGCTCAGGCGCTGGTGTCGAAGGCGCCGGCGAGTTTGGCGCCGAACAGCATGTCGCCGGAGAGCTTGACCTTCTGGTTCATGAAGGCCGAGACGCCGTCGACGGTGCCAGCGCAGAGCTGCAGCAGGACCGGTACCGCCATGGTCAGGGTCGTGCGCGGCTTTTCGGCCCCACCGGAACCGGCCACCGCGGTGCCGTCGGCGATGTGCAGGATGTAGACGTGCTGGTCGTCGCCGTCGGTGATGTGCCATTCCACGACACCGCTGTCGCCGATCTTCTCCGGGACGAACCGGGTGGGCATCAGGGTGAAGACCTGGTTCAGCATCGCCTTGGGACCGGCCTTGGCGACGAACGCCTTGACCGTCGTGTCGTTCCCGGCGAGGGCGAGCAGCTCCTTCAGTTCCCCCGGCGTGGAGATGTTCTCGGCGATCCGGCGCAGGGTGCCGCTGTCGGCCTTGTCGATGAAGAGCTCGACCATCTCGTTCTGGTCGTCGGCCAGCGCGACGAGCGCGGCCAGGTCGGCGGGGGTGCTGATGTGCTCGGCGAGCCGGGCGAGGTCGGCGGGTTCGGCCTCGTCCAGCAACTCGGCCACGTCCGTCCCGCGGAGCCGGTCGAGCAGGCTGGGCAGGTCGTCGATCTCGCGCAGAGCGGACAGGTCGGCCATGGGACGCTCCTCTTCTAACGCTGCCGTGAATCTATGGCACAGTCTCCTATGGGCCACAGTTTGTGGGAGCAGTAGAACAGGGGTCAATGGCGTCCGGTGATAAAAAGGGCGACCATGGCGACCTACCGCGTCGACGACCTGGCGCATGCCGCGGGCACGACCGCCCGCCACGTGCGGGTCTTCCGGGAGCGCGGCGTCCTGCACCCGCCGCGCCGCGAGGGACGGATCGCCGTCTACGACGAAACCCACCTGGCCCGGCTGCGCCTGATCGGCCAGTTGCAGGAGCGCGGCCACACCATCGCCACCATCGCCGAACTCCTCACCGCCTGGGAGAAGGGGCACGACTTGGCCGACGTCCTCGGCGTCGAGAAGGCCCTGACCGACCCCTGGACGACCGAGCCACCCGAACGCATCAGCGCCGCCGAACTGTCCGGGATGTTCTTCCCCCGCCACACGCCCGACGACCTGAGCGCGCTACCTCCGGCCTACCTCCGGGACGTCACCGAGCGTGCTGAACAACTCGGCTTCATCCGGCGCGACGGCGACGGTTTCGTCGTCCCCAACCCCACCTTGCTCCAGGTCGGCGCCGAACTCATCGCGGCCGGCGTCCCCCTGACGACCGTCTTCGACATCGCCGCCGAGACCGACGCCGCCTGCCAGGACATCGCCGAACGCTTCGTCCAGCTGGCCGTAGACCGCGGCAACCTCGAAGACCCGGCCCACTACACCGACCGCCAGGACCTCCCGCGCGTCGCCGACCTGATCCAGCGCCTGCGCCCCCTCAGCGAAAAAGCCGTCACAGCCCTCCTCGCCCGCGCCATGGAAGCCGAAATCCAAGCCCGAACCAGCGCCCAACTAACCCAAATAGCCGACCGCACCACCCCCTGACCAGCCCGGACGAAAAATGGCAGGGGGTGCTGATTTGCGACTGGAGGGCTAACCGGCCTCGGTCTCGTCGTCCTCCACTTCCTGAAGCTGTCCCAGGAATTCCTCGGTGATCGGACGATCCCAGGAGGCGATCACGATGGTGTACTCGTCTCGCCATCTGAACTGGGCGGTCATGAACGGGCTCTCCGGCCACGTGGTCCGGCGGACCATAACGGGAAGCCCGCTGACGAGGACTTCCCGTTCGGTCCGGACACCGGGGGACGAAGGAAGCGCCCGACCGCTGAGCCCGGCCAAAAGGCTGGCCGTGTTCCGCTCCTGGACAGGCTCATGCGAGCTCGTCCGAACGGCTTCAACGATCATTACGGGTTCGTCGTCCGCCAGCTGGTAGGTGTGGGCGATGGACCCAACGCGGTGCTCCCGAGGGCCGAACGATCCGCTGCTCATCACGATGCGACTGCTGCCCGGCCATGACGCGGGCGCGAGAATCCGCCGGTCGGTCAGCTGGGCGGACAGTCGGGAGAAGCGCCGATAAGCGAAGGGGTGAAGCAGCCATCCGAGCGTCCAGCTTGGTTTCCTCATGCTCGTCCCTGCCCTGGGATCTGTGAATCCACGGGCGAACGACCAGGCGCCCGTCCAGCGAGCATGCCAGATGATCAGGGGCCCGCCGAATGCCTCCACGACCCCGACTGCACGGTGGATCCGGAGGCGTTCACTGAGGAACTCATCAAGCTTGAACGCAAGAAGCGCGGCCTCGCCTGACCTGCCCCGCACTGAGGGGGGCCGACGTTGTGGTGTACCCCCTAGGGGGTACACAGACCATGGGTCCATACACCGACGCGCGGGGCATCCCCGGTCAGCTCGTGATCAGCGGCTGGTTCGACCTCGTCTAACTTCCTCTCGGGGCTCACGCAGTCAAGCGACAGCTGCATTATCCGCCCGAACGCGTCGGAGGGGCATCGCTCTTCGAGAAGCAGGGCGGTCAGGATCGCAGGGGCCAGGATCTGATGTCTCTCTGGCCCTTGAACCAGACGGTTTGAGTCTGACCGACGGTGCGGATGCGGAACTCTTCCTGCGGAGAGCTGCCCGCGTCACGCCAGGAGCCGATCGCTATCTCGCCCTCATCCCAGAGGCGGACGGGGCCAGGCTGACGGACGGTCCACCCGCCGGAGGGTCCGGGGGCGAGGGAAATGACGGAACCGTTGGCGGTGTCGAAGTAGTAGTCGATGAGTGGTCCGCCGTCGATGTTGATCGTGTGGTCATGTGCGGAGTCCGGTGGCGAGCATGTGCCGCTCGATCATGATGGCGGCGGCGGTGTCCTCCTCGCCAAGCCGGAGGAGGGTCTCGGCGAGCGCACTCATCGCCTTGATCCGCACGGACACGGCACCGGCCTGTTCAGCCAGTCCCAGCGCCCGCCGCAGGCTGTCCAAGGCGTCGTCGTGGTCAAGGCGCGCGCTCGCTTCACCGCGCGCCACCAGTGCGCGGGCTTGGGAGGTCTGGTCGAGAGGCGCGTGCGCGAGGATCAGTTCGTAGCCGCGTTCGGCGGCGGCGATCGCGTGCTGGGTGTGGGTGTCCTGATAAGGGGCGAGGTGGCTGGGGTGGTCGGCTGCCAGGTGTGCGGTGGCGAGGTCGATCAGGGTGAGGCCGAGGCTTCGCTTGCCCTGGTCGGAGTGGATCTGCTCGAAGGCGGACCGGGCCTGTTCGAACATCTCCAGCGCCTCCTCGATGTGCCCTTGGGCGAGGTGGACGTGGCCGATGCGGCGGCGTGACTCGGCCTGCCGGAAAGGGTTGCCTAGCAGTGCCCACTGGTCGGCGGCGCGGGTGAGGTAGTCGATGGCACGGTTGTGGTTGCCGGTGCGGCGGGCCCAGACCCCGAGGCGGTCCAGGGCCCGGGCGGCGGCTTCGGTGTCGTCGAGGAGTTCGGCGGCTTGGAGCGCGGCCTGGTCGCCGGTGAACCAGCGTTGCGGGTCGATCAGGTGGTGCAGTGCGAGCGGCCATCCGGTCGTGGCCAGCGCGATGACCAGGTGGAAGGCGCCGCGGTCTTCGGCGGTCTGGAGGCAGCCGGTGATCAGGTCGTGCTGGTCGGCCAGCCAGTCCAGCGCGGCGGGGGTGGTGAGTTCGGGCCGGTCGGGGCTGCTGCGGTTGGCGGCAAGGACATGTTGGGAGGTGCTGCGGTAGGGGGTGGCGCAGGCGGCGGCCCATTGGGCGGCGGGGCGGATCCAGTCCAGCAGCCGGTCCAGGGCCTGTTCCTGCTGGTCGATCGGCTCGTCCTGGTCGCGGGCCTCGGCTGCGGCCGGCTTGAGAGCGTCGGGGATCTGCCAGCGAATCGGGGTGGGGCCGTCCTGGCGGGTCGCTTGGATCAGGCGTGCGGTGTGGAGCGCTGCCAGCAGATCGCGGGCTTGTGTTGGGCTGGTGTCCAGGAGCGTGGCGGCTGCCTCGGTGTCGAAGTCGCTGGCGGGGATGAGCGTCAGCAGCCGCCATGCGCGGGCGAGGGGGCCGCTGAGGGAGTCATAGGCGCGGCTCACAGGGCACTCCAGGACGTTGGGGGGCCGGTTGTCGGGGGTGGTGGATGCGGTGTTGGCGGCGGTCAGATGCAGCGCTAATGGGAGGCCGCCGCACGCTTTTGCCATCTCGGTGAGCATCGTGCCGTCTTCGGGCTGGGGTGGTTGTCCCGCGCGGGTCAGTGCGTCGCGCAGCAGCTCGATGGCGTCGGCGAGCGACAGCGGCGGCAGGTCGAAACGCCGGGCGCCAGCGCCGGTCAGGTCCAGGAGCGGACGGCGGCTGGTGACGATGGTGGCCCCGGCGGTGGAGGGGCGCAGCGCAGTGACCTGCTCGGCGCTGGACGCGCCGTCGATCAGGACCGCGACCGCACGCTGCGCGGTGACGGTATGCCACAGCGCCCGGTTTTCGGCGTCGTCGTCGGGGACCAGGTCACGGTGCACGCCCAGTGCACGCAACCACCCTGAGCGGATCCCGAGGAGCGAGCTTGTGGACCAGGCGAGGTCGGCGTACAGCTGCCCACCACCGGTCCCGGCGAGGATGTGGGAGGCCAGCAGGGTCTTGCCGATACCGGCCGGGCCGGTGAGGACCAGCAGTGACCGCACCTCCCGCAGATGCCTGGTCATGATGGCGCGTATGTCGTTGCGGTCGACCAGCGGCGCGACCGGTGGGATCTGCCGAGGCATGGCGGGGATTCCGGCGGGTGCGCCGAGGTTGAGGTGGCCTTGGATGGTGGAGATCTGGACGATCGTTGTGGCGAGGTCTGCCGAGGCGATGTTGTGAGGATTCGAGTCGACCATGGCGTGAATTCGGGCCGGTTTCGTCAGGGATTCGTCCGGGAGAGGGGAGGGGAGCCGGTCCGGGACGTTGACGCCGATCAAAGCGTCCCGGACCGGCTCCCGGGGAGGGGTCAGGCCACCGACTCATGGGGGGATGTCGGGGTGGCCTGGCCGGTGGTTTCTGCTCGGCCGTGCCATGCAGGTGGGCGAGGGTGGTACAGACCGCAGGGCGGCGTCCAACTCTTGGGGGGTGCCGACAACCACCACGTGGCCGCCTTCGCACAGTGCGATCCAGGCGCGTGCGAACGGCTGGTAGACGATCCCCCAACCAGGATGCGCCGCGCGCAGCCGCGACAGCTCGCAGACGGCGAGCTGCTCAAGCGCCGGGTCGTCGGGGAGGGTGCCAGGCCAGGCCGCCCGCGCTCGGAACGGGCGCAGCAGCTCACCGATGCGATGCAGGATGACACTGCCGCTGTTGAGGCCGGTGGCCTCCGCGGGGCGGGGCTGGGCCTGGCCAAGCACTCCCCCGACCCCGGCTGCAGGCGCGCTAGCGGCCGGGCTCGAAGGAAACGCACCGAGAGGGGTGCGCGGGGCGGTCTGGAGCGCGGCGAGCGCAGGCGTGGGGTGCTCGAACCGCTCCGGCCCGCCGGGGGTAGAGGGCTGCAGCGACGGCCGCGCCGTTGCGGCCACCGCGACCGCGTCCGCCAAACCATTGCCCGCCGGGATCTGCTGCGCCCACACCCCAGCACGCGCCGCACTCTCGGGCACGGCACCAAGCCCGCCGCCGGAGGTGGCGGCGGACGCCCGCGGGCCGAGACGACGCTGAGGCCAGCGTCCGGACCCGGCGCTCACGACGCCAGCCTTTCCTCAAGCTGCTCGCAAGCGGCCACGTAATCGCCGAACCGGGCCAGCGGGGCGACGTCGGAGCCGGTGCCGGTGCCGGTGCCGGTGCCGGTGTAGAACCATGCGGCACCGTCGGCGAGGTCCAGACCACCGGTCACCACAATCCGCGCGGAACCATCAGGGCACGCGACCGTGAGGGCGGGCCTCACAGGATCGAACTCGGTTCTCAGGCCGTGGGAGGCCAGATGCATCCCCAGCCGGGACAGATGCCTGATGGTCGTGCCCCGGTCGGCGATGAGCGGCCTGGCCGCCCCGGCGCCCAGTGCTCCGGGCGGGCCGGCCGTGCGGTCGGAGTCGGCGTTGCCGAGGCCGCGGCGATGCTGCTCCTGCCGCAGGGCCTCACCGGGACGACGGCGCGGGAGATCGACGCTCACCAGGAGCACCCCCCATCAACCACCCTGGCCTCGGTCGGCTCTCCCGGGTGCGGCTGTTCGGGGTCGTCGGGGCGGGCGATCGGACGGGCCTGGTGCGACACCGCGCGCGCCAGCCAGGACGCCGCCCGCACCGGATCGCCGTACGGAAGCGGACGGCCCACCTGCTCCGGGGACGTTCCGGGACCAGGACGGGCGCCGGGGCGGCGCAGCCAGAACACCGGCTGCGCATCCCGCAACCCGACCTCGCAGACGATCTCGCAGTCCAGCGCCTTGTCGAAGGTGGAGGTGACGGCCAGCAGCGGCCCGGCCGGGGAGTTGTGCAGCGTGCCTACCACGCCGACCTGCTCCAGTTCGACGGTGAGCTTCTGGAGCCAGTCGTAGGGCGTGCGCGTCGGCGCTCCGCATGCCGCCGATGCTGACTCCAAGTCGGCGGAGGGGGCGCCTTCGAGCGCTGAGCAGGGCAGGGAAGACTGCTTAATGATCGGATTCATTGGGGTTCCACTCGTGACCGCTGCTGATCCGGTGTGGTTATCGAAGGGTGATCCTTTTGCGGATCTTCTGGAGCGCTGTCCATCTGTCAGTGACCGGTGCGACCGGCACCGAGTTTGCGGCGCAGGTGCCGTCTGGGGTGCCGGTGAAGTACCACAGGCGGTGATCGTCGGCGGGGTTCTCGATGCAGATGACGGTGCAGGCCAGATCGCGCTGGCTCGGCCACCACGCGGTGATGGCGGTCAAGGCGAGCACCGGCCCGTGCTGCTCGACCTCGATCGAGTGGCTGTCCAGATCTCCGGCCAGTTGGACCAGGCTGGTGTCGGCGTTCGGCCAGAAGGGCCAGTCGCGGCCATTGCAGGCCGGGACAGGGACGGAGAGCATGGCTACTGCGCCTCGTCGGCGGTCTCGCTGTCGTGCGCGTACTCGGGCAGTGGCGTGGGCCGGATTCGCTCGTCGTCCGGCGTGACCGTCTCGTCACCCTCGTTCACGATCTGCTGGGGGTGGGTTCCGTTCTGCTTGCGCCGAGGGTCGGCTGACATGGCATCTCGTCTCGTGTCAGGTTGGTTGTGTCCGGTGACACAAGACGATGCTCCTGGCGACTGATCGATACCACGGCGGCGCCGCATGAGAATCCGGTGCCCGTCATGCAGTGCTGCATAAGTAGTGCTCACCAACCGTTCCGCAGGTCATGATGGGCACCATGGGAACGGCCCCCCAAGCCCCGAAATGCGCACAGTGTGACGCCTTGTTGAGCCGATATAGCGACTCCCACCTGTGCAGCAGTTGCTCAGCCTCCGGAACGAAAGCTCCACTGGATCTGCCCGTGGAGTTCTGGTTTGCGCCCGAGATCGCCGCAGCGCTGGAGGTCTGGGACTGGCAGAAGGTCCTGCGGGCTGTGTGGAAGGCAACGGGCATGACGCAGGAAGCGCTTGCCCAACAGACCGGTATCCACCAGGGGTCGATCTCCCGCCTCATGGCCGGCAAGTCCGGAGGCCAGCGGATCGAGACCGCGGTGAGCATCCTCGACGGACTCGGCATACCACGCATCCTCGCGGGACTCGCGCCCCAGGGACTGCACCATCTCGCGCGGAACGCCTCCGTCTCTCCTGGAGCCTTCGATGACCTCCTCGCCCCTGAAACCCCACGGAGGGAACCTGTGAAACGCCGCGAGTTCGGGTCGGCGGTACTACTGGTTGGACTATCGGCCTCCCTCCCAGCAGGAACATCCGGCCAGCCGCGCGGAGTCCAAGACGTCCTGACGTCCTTGAAAAGGCCCAGCGACATCGCCGCCGACCTGTACGCCATGGACGATCGGTTCGGCGGGGCGTCGCTGGTGGAGATCGCCCGAGCCCGTCTCGCGAGCCTCCGCGAGCAGATGAAGCGGGTGACGCTACCTCCCGAGCGTGAACGCATGGCGGTCTCGGTGGCCGGGGAACTGGAGGTGTGCGCAGGCTGGTTCAGCCATGAGGCGGGCAAGTACCGAGAGGCCGCAGAGCACTACAGCCGCGCCCTGTACGCCTCCCACGAAGCCGGGAACGAAGCCGTCCGGCTCCATGCCCTGAACCTCATGGCGATGCTCGCCATGGCCGAACCCGATCCCGGCAAACAAGGCCCCGGCCCGACTCCCGACAAGGCGCTCCAGATCGCGGGCACCGCCCTGGACACCGCACCTGACGCCGACCCACGCCTGCGGTCCCTGCTGGCGATGCGACAAGCCCTCGCTGCCGCCAGGATCGACGACCCGAAGGACTTCGAACGCTTCCTCGGCCAGGCGTGGGACGAGTTGGACGTCAATCGGGCTCGCGAGGACGAGCCCTGGTTCGCATTCTTCTCCGTGCGGGAACTGCGGGGCCTGGAAGCGATCGGCCGAAGCTACCTCGGCCAGCACGACCGCACCGTGGAGATCCTCACCGGCGCGATCCCCGGAATGCTGCCGCGCAATGCCGCCTACTACAGCCTCGATCTGGCCCGCTCGCTGGTCCTGGCCGATGAGGTCGACGCTGGTGTCGACACTTTCCACCGGGTGCTTCCGTCGCTGATCGAGGTGTCGTCGATCCGCGTGCGGAAACGTATCGGGGAGTTCGCCCTCACCCTGAGCCCGCACGCCCGCCGCAGTGAGGACGTCGCCGAGACCCGTCGCGTCGCCCTCAAGGTGGCGGGGAACACCACCCTCGCCGGAAGGACGTCATGAGCGACTACATCATCTCTCGCATCGGGACCGACGAAGCCGTAGCGATCGAGGACGAGCTGACGCGGCTGTACGTCGCGGTCTACAACGAACCGCCTTACAACGGCCACGGCGTCTATAACGAGGAGGGGTTCCGTAGCCGCAACGCCAGCCAGCTCCGCGCACCCGGGTTCAGCCTCGTTACGGCCAGAACCGACGGCGACGAGCTGGCGGGATTCGCGTTCGGGTTCACCATGTCCGGAGATAGGTTCTGGAGCGGCGTGGACGAACCCGCGCGGGTGAAGGGACGCGACAAGTTCGCCTGGATCGAGCTGGTCGTGGCCGCGGCCCATCGCGGGCGAGGGCTGTCGCACCGGCTGCGTGACGAACTCCTCAGCGACCGGCCTGAACCGTTCGCGACCCTGTGCGCGCACCCCGACGCCGAACCGGCCCGGTCAATGTACGAGCGCTGGGGATGGCAGAAGGTCACAACGATCGGGCTGGCCGACGACCAGGCCGACATCATGCTTCTCGACCTGAGCACCAACCAGGCCCGAAAGTAGACGCTCCGGAGAAACGGGCGGTCCGGGTCAGCGGTCTCGCTGGGCCGGACCTGCGCTGTTTGTGATCGGCAGCGCAAGGAAGCGAGGAACTGCCCGGCTGGTTGAGTCCAAGGCGACCAGGGCCTCCGTCGTGGCGTACGGAGGCGCAACCTCTGAGCGCCAGCCCCTGAGTGACGAGGCCAGTGAGTTCCTGAGCGGGGAAACGATCGCGCCGCGGCAATACGCGTTGAGCGGTCAGGCTCGTTGAGTTGGATAGCCAGGCTCGCGTGTTCCGCCTGCCAGTACTCGGGACTACTTCGACCAGGTGCCGGCGTCCCCTCGACCTGCCTGGCTGGGGTGCCCCCGAAGGTCGATCACCGCGAAGGCCCACTTGCCGTCCGCCTCGGTGAAGCCCGGCTCTGCCCAGGCGGGGTCCGCTTCATCAGCGGTTGCCGCACAGCCCCGGTTTAGGTCCATATCGACCGCTCCTGTCGAGGCCGACGTTCACATGGTGCGAGAAGGCAGAAAGCTTGTGGTGCCGCTGCGTCGCAGGTGGGGCGGAGGGGTGCGCTGCCTTGACCTTGGTTTCGGAGGTGTTGGTGGATGTCGGTCGGTTCGCCCGTGGCATATCCGGGACCGTTGATCGGTCGGCGGGCGAGGGACCAAGGAGGACATAGATGGGGTTCAACAGGTGCCCGTTGGGTTCGGCGGGTGACTGGTTGTGGGGGCCGGAGGAGATGCGGTGGCGGCGTACGTTCTCGGGCCGTCCGGAGCAGACGGCCTCGGCGCGTGATTTCGCCGCGACGTTGTTCGCCGGGGCCGAGTGCGTGGACGTGGTGAAGTTCGTGGTCGCGGAGTTGACCGCCAACACCCTCCGGCACACGCGCAGCGGTGAGGACGGCGGGTGGTTCGGCTTGGAGGTGGTGTTCGACGACCCGGCTTATGTCGCGGTGGTCGACAACGGCGGGCGGGGGATTCCGGCGGTGCGGCAGCCGGTCGACCTGCTGGCGACCGGCGGCCGGGGCCTGTACGCGGTGTCGCAGCTGGCGCACCGGATGGGGATCGAGGGTAGTCCGGTGCTGGGTCACCGGGTGTGGGTCGAGGTCGAGCTCGACAAGCCGCTGACCGACCCGTTCGGCACGCTGCGCTCGGTCGCCTCATAGCGAGGGACCAGCCTGGTCGTAACAGGCTGGTCCCCGGCTCAAGGGTACGTGAGCCGGGTCTTGGCACCCTGTCGTTCCCGTCCTCCGAGGCGGGAACGACAGGGTGCTCTTTCGTTCCAGGACTGTGGCGGGCGCGAAAGATCAGGGCCGTCAAGGATGAACAGTGCCGTCGGGCCTCCGTGTGGATGACAGACGGGAGCCGGGAGGGCGAGTTCGGGTCCTCGTGGCGGTGCGTAGATCATCCGCGTCCCCTGATCCTGGAGGCGCAAGTCGCCTTGCCGAGCGAATTGTCGGCACCAGATGAGGCTTTCCATCTCGAACGACACCCGAGAGCGACCACTCCTCAGTCTGCCTCTACAGATATAGATACACCAACTGAAGGCAACAATCGGCTCGATGCGTCATTAGTGCCCGACGCCCAGAAAGACGCTCTAGAAAAGATGGCAATAGGGGCCGCCGACGGCGAAGCTCCGCCGAGGCGTCGTCGGATGGACGGACCCGGCCGCCCGGCAGCCCGAACTGTTGACATTTCTTTGCGGCGAAGAAGTGTCGCAAGAAAAACGGCCCGTTATTGGGAGAAAGTGGCTGATTCTAGGTCATCGTTTTTGGTGGTCGGTTCCGTATCCGTTTCCGTGGTCGTTTCGGTGGTCTCCTTAAGAAGAGGTGGGGCCGGGGACTGCATAGTTGCAGGTGGGTTCGCGTGTCGGAGGTTGGGAAGTGCCCCCGACTCGTCCCTGTAGACGACAGGTAGTAGGTGGGCGCATGGGGGCCGGACCCGTGAACCTTTTCCAGCAGCCTCTTCAAGGCTGCTGATCACAGCATGATCGCGGGCGGCGTGGCTGGCCGTGGACGTGAAGAAACCCCTGGTAGGAGAGGGGTCTCTGACCTCCGCCCCCCACAACCAGAGGTTTCACGTGCTTTTCTATCGTGCTTCGCTGCCGTTGTCGCGTTCGACTCTGAACTACCTGACCGGTCTCGTCCGGCGGGAGCGGACGAAGCTGAAGAGCAAGGGCCGGGCTTTGAACGCGGGGCAGCAGGCGCTGATGACGCTCGCATACTTGAAGAAGGGCGATACGTTCGCGCAGCTCGCGGCAGGTTTCGGGGTCGGGACGACGACCGCGTGGAGGTATGTGAACGAGGTCGTGGCTTGGCTGTCGGCCCGCTCACCCAAGCTCGGCACCACACTCGCCAGGGCGAAGAAAGACGGGCTGGGACATCTGATCCTGGACGGCACTCTCATCGCGACCGACCGCCTCCGCGCCGACCGGCTCTTCTACTCGGGCAAGCATCACAAGCACGGCGTGAACCTGCAGGTAATTGCCGGCCCGTACGGGCAGATCGTGTGGGTGTCGGGTGCGGTACCCGGCTCGATCCACGACCTGAAAGCGGCCCGGAACTGGGGAATCATCCGCGCCCTGGCAGCGTGCGGGCTGCCGGTCCTGGCCGACAAGGGCTACGTCGGCGCCGGTCCCGCGATCATCGTTCCTTACAAGGGCAGGAACAAGCCCGCCTCCCAGAAACAAGCCAACCGGGCCCACGCCAAGCTCCGCGGACCAGGTGAACGCGGAAACGCCCAGCTCAAGTCATGGAAGATCCTCACCAAGCTCCGCTGCTGCCCCTACCGCGCCGGCCACCTCGCCAAGGCCATCAGCGTCCTACAAAACCGCGAGGCCGCCCTCGCCCCGTGATGGAAAAGGCTCCGTGTAGCTATCTCCTGAAGCGCCATCTCCCTCTCCTTCTTTTAGGCCGGTACTTAAACAATCGCCATCCACTCCGAACGACTCAAAGGATGCTTCGCGCGCGGATCCGCAGATGAGGCACGTGCCGCCGAGTGCTTCAATCCTGGGTGACACGTCCTCCCGAATCTCGGGATGAAGAAGCTCTGAAGGATCGGATATTTCCGGGCCGGGGAAGGGCTCGGCACATTGGACCCGAGGAAGAAAACAATGCTTATCGGGCGAAGGCCCGCAAGGGGTATCGAAACTTTGAGGGTGTCGTGAGTGGTGTATGAGTGGCGCTTGGGTGTATTTCCCTGACGGCAACCCCCACGGGGTATAGAAATCGCAGGTCAGAGGCCATATAGGCGGCCTTAAGGCGCCCCGACTCGTCCTCACAGACGCCCCAGTGGCAGACGTGCGTGAATCCAGGGGAGGTGACTCAAGCCCTGAACCGGCACCCTCGCCCCCTTCACGCCTACCGACGCGAGTCGTAGGCCAAGGTGGCGAGACGAGGCTACGGTCCCTCGATCAGCGGCACCCGAATGGCGCTACGCGCCCGTGAGGGCAACACTGCGGGCCGATCGCCGTCACCTGGTGTCCGGGGAGGCCGTCGGCGGATTTCGATGCGGGAGTCGCCAGATCAGCGCGTCTCATCCGACTTGGGGAGAACTTTGAACTTCCCCACGGGAATCGGTTCCGGTGACGGGCTTCAAGAGGTGTCCGAGATTCCTGGCCCTCGCGGCACCACCACCTGCCGCTCGAGAGGAAAGTGGAGGTTGTAGTTTGTTGTCCGATTTCGTGTGCTCGGCAATCAGGCGCGATTCAGAGAACTGCCACAACCGGAGTTGTCGCGCGCCGAATCGACCTGTGAGTTCGGCCGCCCCTTGGACGATGGCCGATCTCCTTGGGGCTGGGACGGTCAGGCAGCGCCTGATGCGGTTTGGCTTGATCATTACCTGGCCGGATGGCGAATCTGCGGTTACGGACCCCTTCTACATAGTGAAGGGGGAAGTCGGTTGGGGCGCCCAGGCCGCCGGCGAACACACCATTCGCAGACCAGAGCAGTTCGAACCGGAACAACACCAGCAGGCGCGGTGGAACGAGTCGACCGCGTGCGCACACCGCCGCCGTCCGCCAAGCCCACTGCTGGGCCGCAAGGTTGGAGCGGTCCGCCAGAGAGGTGAGGAAGGGGGATCGGAGGAGCGGTCTCGGGCAGTTGTCACACGAAGCATTCATCGACCGGGCCCAGACCCCGCGCGAACCACGCTGACCAGAGCGTTCCAAAGATACGACCGCTTCGGCGGTCCGGCTCGGTCGCAGGCCGCGCCGGGCCGGTGCGGACTGGACCTTGACCGCCAAGCCGAGCGTCAATGCTGGTCCCGCCGCCATGCGGCCGGTGACCCGCACGGGCACCGGAACCGGCGGCGTCGGGCAAGTGTCACCGGCCTGCCGGAGGCCCGTTGACAGGGAGCGAGCCGATCTCCGGCGGCAAGCCCCCTGACTTCGTGTGGACGATCGTTCATCTCGAAGGCGAGCAGGGGCGACGGGTCCAGATCCTTCAGGCGCAAGCGATCAAGGAGGCGTTGGAATGGCTCAAGAACCACCCATCCCGCTCGAGGTCTTCGTCACCCGCCACAGCGGCCGACCAGCCGTGACAGGCCAGCGCGGCGGCCACCGGCCTCCCGGACCGCTGCGGGTGGCGTTTCTGGGGCGCACCTCCACCGAGGACCAGCAGGACCCCACCTTGTCGATCCCTCGGCAGCTGGCCAACTGCCGCCAGGCGCTCCCCGCCGAAGCAGTGATCGCAGCACACTTCTATGACATCGAGTCCGGCCGCAAGGAGCTGGCCGCACGCGGGCAGGGGCGGGGGCACGAACGGTTCGTGATCCCCGTCCCGCGTGAGGGCGGCATCCGGGACCTGCTGACCGAGGCCGAAACCAGCGACCGGCGTTTCGACGCGGTGATCTGCGAGTCCATCGACCGGATCGCGCGCCGCACCTACATCGGCACCCAGATCGAGAACCAGCTCGAAGCCGTCGGCGTCCCCCTGCTGGCCGCCGACGAACCGATCATCCTGAACAACCGCAAACGCGCCACCCAGGTCCTCACCCGCCGCGTCAAGCAAGGCGTCGCCGAGTGGTACGTCCTGGAACTCCTGGAGAAGTCCCGCGGCGGCACCGAGACCCACACCCAGCAGGGCTACAACATCGGCAAACCGCCCTACGGCTACACCGCATTGAAGGTCCCGCACCCCGTCGCAGCCCGCCGCGCCGAAGGCGCCACCAAGCACCGGCTCACACCAGACCCGGTGCGCGGCGAGGTGGTGACGCTGATCTTCGACCTCCGCGTCGCGTTGCGCCTCGGTTACAAGGCCATCGCCGACCACCTCAACCTCGACCTGGACCGCTTCCCACCACCGGTGCCCGTCGACCCGTCCCGCTCGGCCGGACGCTGGACCCAGTCCTCTGTCCGAGAGATCATCAAGAACCCCAAGTACACCGGCTACATGGTCTGGAACCGCCGCGCGACCAAGACCGCGAGCGGCAGGATCAACCCGCCCCACGAGTGGGTCTGGTCCCTGGTTCCCACCCACGAACCTCTGGTGTCCAAAGACAACTTCATCGCCGCCCAACGGGTAGGCGACCACTGCAAGGGCTCACGCAACGGCGGGGGGCCGAACACCGCACACCCCGACACCCGACGCGAGTACCTGCTGCGTTCGCACATAGCTTGCGACCATTGCGGGCGGCGGCTACGAGGCAGAGCACACCACGGTGTCGTGTACTACGTCTGCGATCCTCCGAAGGACCGCATTCCGGCAGGGCACCCCAAAAGCTACTGGATTCGCGAAGACCCAATCCTGCGGGGCATCGGACACTTCTTCGACAAGTACGTCTTCCATCCCAACAGGCGCGCCTACGTCGGCTCTCTCCTGAACGCCGCAGACGAGCAAGCCGTACAGGACCACGAGGACCGAATCACAGCCGTACAACGCACCCTCCGCGACATCGAAGACCGCCGCAAGCGCTTGATCGTCAGCCTCGAACTCGCCGACCAGCCGAACGAAGCCCTCGTACGCGACGTGAACCTGCGCTCTGCCGAACTGGCCGAACAACACGCGGCGAAGCATCAGGAGCTACGCACCCTGCGCGAGACCCAACCGCCCCGAGCAAACCCCGAACTTCTCGACCGGCTACCGGTGGGCAACGTCGCCTTCGGCTCACTGCCGCAGAAAATCCAGCGCGGTCTCCTGGACGTCTTCAACGTAGAGATGCGCTACAACCCAAACACCGGCCGAATGCACGCTAAAGCAACCCTCACGGGCCCAATACTGCCGACCTTGCAGGAAGCGGCCCAACTCGCCATAGATGCCGCACAGGCAACCAAAGGGGGCGGGGACCCGGTGATCATGGACCCATGGTCCGCGTACCCCCTACCGGCAGCGACCTTCAGGGGCAACAGAGCTCCACGCCTTCGAGTTGCCATGACCAGCGCAAACTCAGGGTAGAAGCGTCCCTCCCGCTCCCCGACGCCCGCCGAGGCGGTCGGCGGGGCAACAAAACTCGGGAGGGCGGCCAGTGATCACGTGCAAGAGCACGTTCATCGTGTACAGCAAGACGGCCCTGCTTGCTTGGACGACCATCCGATTCGTCTCACCGACCAGAGCTAACCCGAATCGCGATGAACAGACCGGTGCCGCCGACTTCCTCCTGGACCGGTGAGCGACATGGCACCACGCGCAGACCGTCTCATTCGCGCGACCACCACGGCCTCGGTTGTCCTGCTCGCGCTGATCGCCGCGGTGGTCTCCTACCGCCACATGCACCACCTTGCTCGACTCCACGGCGAATCAGAGTGCACAGCCGCGCTGATCCCGCTGTCGGTGGACGGCATGATCGTCGCCTCGTCCATGGCCATACTGTCCGCCAACCGCACCCGCGGCCGCGAAGGGCGGCTGGCCTGGGCGCTCCTGATCGTCGGAAGTCTGGCTTCCCTCGCTGCCAACGTCGCCGTCGCCGAACCAACTGCCGCCGGACGGATCATCGCCGCGTGGCCTTCCTTCGCCCTGGTCGGTGCCTACGAGATGCTCATGAACCAGATGCGCGGTAACCGCCCCTCGGCGGCTCCCGCCGACCGCGACGTGTCTGTATCGGAGCCCGCGCCGGAGATTCCTACCTCGATCGACATGCGGGGCGAGCGTCTACAACAGCGGGCTTGGCGCTGGGCCCAAGAACACCGTCGTCTGGACGGGAAGTTGCCTTCTGGGGTGGAGATCGGGCGACAGTTCAACCGGAGCTCGCGCTGGGGACGGCTGGTCAAGCGGAACGGCGGCGTCGGCCTGTCGGAAGTTGACTGCGATGAGGAAATGCCATCGCGATCGGGCGTGCAATCAGACCATGCATGATGGAGCTCCTGCTGCTGGCGCTCTTTAGCCGCGGTTCGGTTCGCCACGGCGCCGGGTGCGTACGACGGTCTGCGGAGTGGCACTGCGCGCCGAGGGGAACTGCCATCCACGGTCGTTGGCGTAGCCGCGGGCCGCGGCTCGTTTCTCTTTGGCGGCCGCGGCTGTGCTATGCGGACCGCTCACTGCTGCTTTGGTCACCACGCGCAGCGCACGTCCCTCGTCGCGGGCTCTGCGAAGGTCGGCCGAGGCGGGGATCCAGCAACGCGCGACCTCCACGACCCCGAGCATCAAGACCATGGCGGCAGCGGGGATCGCCCCCAGCGCGGCAACCACCACGACCAGCACCTGGCTGCAGCCCGAGTGCCACAGGACGGCCGCAAGCCCGCTCGGTCCGGCGACAACTCCCGTCACCGTGGCGGGGGCGCGCCAGGCTGACCAGGTTTCCCAAGCGCCTCGTCGTCTCGGGACATACGTGCCGACCCCAGATGCGCGGCGGCGATCCGAGCCCCGGCTCGGTGACGGACGCGACCGGCGCTGAGAGGACGCGGCGGGAAGGCGGGTGGTGGCCATGCTGACAACTCCCTGGAGGCGCGAGATTGTGGCCTTACACCCGTCGGGTGTAGATGTCCGGTGCGGCGGCTTGCCTCACTCTTGTCTCAGCTGTCGCCGAAAAAAATCTTGGATTTGGGTGAAGAAGATCCGGCAGGGCGTCATCTACAGCGGGTGTAGGTACGGCCGACTGGCCACACCCTGACTGGAGGAGTCGATGGGGAGCGCCGAGGAGGCTGGAGAGCCACCAAGGCCCGACTCGACGCCGATACAACTCCAACGCAGACGGCCGGATACGGACACCTCTCCAGCAGCGACGCCATCGCCGCCGGCGACCACCGCGGCCTGCGATTCAGCCGTCCCGCCGCCTCGGCGGGAACCCCAAGCGGCCAGCGATGAGCTGGTGGAGGAGTTGGAAGCCGACCTCATCGCTGAGGATCTGGCGGATGCGGGAAGCGCCCAGGCCGTGGAACACGCCCGGCGCCGCCTGGCAGACCACCAGTACGTGCTGAAGATGCAGGCGGAGAACTTCGCCGGCCCGGCAACGGCGGTCTGGAAGGCCGAGACGGCCGCCTACGGGTTGGCGGTCATGATGGCCTGGACACGGACCGGGAAGATCGTGGCCGAGTGCCGGGCCAAGCGCCGACCGATCACCTTGGTCGAGGTCGGCCCCGGTCGGTGGAGCCGAGACGACCGGCTGGAGTTGGCCTGCGAGACCGTCGCCAAAGCCCTGGAGTACTTCATCACGGCCGTCCTGGTCCCGGGCCGGTGGGACCACCGCAAGGGCGCCAGCTTGAAGACCTACTTCGTGGGCGCGTGCCTGTTCCAGTTCCCCAACATCTACAACGCCTGGGCTGGTCACCAGGACCGCTGGCGCCGGGTTGCCGAGGTCACCGACGATCCGCAGAAAGCGGAGGAGACCCTCAACCTGTTCGGGCCCAGAGGGCACGATCCCACCAGTTCTGAGGCGATGCTGCAGGTCCTGCGGCACCATGCCCTGGAACTGATCACTGATCCGGTGACCCGCCAAGCGGTCCGACTGATCATGCAGGGCGAAGAGATCAGCCAAGCCGCCCTGAGTGTCGGCCTGAAAGACAAGACGCTGCGAACTCGGCTGGACCGCCTCAAAGGGCTGGGCCAGACCACTGCTCCGAAGGAGGCGGAAGCGCGATGACCCGCACCGACCAGTCCCGCCAAACGCATCCAGGCGGCGCCCGGACCTGCCCGCACGATGCACGTGGTGAAGAGCCCGGCGGACACAACGAGACCACGGCGCGCTACCTGCTTTGGCGGATGGTGCGTGACCGCGCCGCGCTCCCCTGCACCGACAGGTCCCTGGATCGGTTGCTGGCTATGGTCTGGTCGGCGCGGATCACCGATCACGACATCATGCCGATGCTGCAGGCCTCCGCCGGCGAAGATGAACCACCCAACTGGTCGACACTCCTCAAAGACCCCCAGCAACGCCAAGCCCTAGCTGAGCTGCTCAGCAACCTCACCCTGCTGGAACGATCGTCGCTGGGCACCCCGGCAGCGCAGCAGATGCGCGGCTCGACCGATACCGCCGACATCTTCCGGGTCCTTTCCGCCGCACCCGATGGCAGCCCCTCAACCGTTACCGCATCCGCCGATCGCGCGGAGCAGCAGCCGCCCGGGCAGGCAACGCTGCCCCGCAGGTGCCCGGCCGAACCCCGGCTGACGCCAGAGGAGATCCAGTTGCTCGCGCAGATCGCTTCGGGCGTCACGGCCGACATGGCTGCCAAGCGACTTGAGCTGTCGGCGCGCACTCTGCGGCGCCGCCTTCGAACCATCTGCGATCGGCTTGAGGTCGGCACTCCTATCGAAGCCGTGGTCTGGGCCGCTCGACGTCAACTCATCTGACCATCGGCACCGCCTTGCCGCCGAGGGGAGGCTCCAGCAGAACTGAACAGCCGCCTCCTCACGGTTCTCCCGGTCTCGTTCATGAGCGACCTGAGCGATCTCTCCACGCCCAACGCCTGGGTAGCAGGACGCCCCCGGCAGCTCGGCCCAGCGCACGGCGGTCCTTCGGGGCCGCTCAACTGGACGGAGACGTCGAGCCCTGCAGTGTGGAGGACGCTCGACTGCCGGTCGGTGACCACCACGAGCCGCTCAGCTACCTCCTGGTTTCCCAGGGCGGCCCGAGCGACTTCCGCGCAGACCCCATCGAGGACGGTGATCAGGTGCTCATGTGAGCTCATGACGCCCCATTGTAGGTTCTACGGCGATCCCGCAGGACATGCAGTTGGCACTACCGATCTCGGTGATGTCCTGGGGAAACAGACATCGCTCCCCGTGAATCACACGGCCACCGGGCGGTGTGCCGGCACGACATGCCTTGAGTGTGAAGTGAAGGGCATCTGCTACGACTGAAGTGCGGGCGAGCTTAGCCTCGCGGCTCAGCGGGTTGTGAACGCTCAGGCGATTCGTCGGTAGATGAGCCCAGGTGCGCGTTCGAGGTCCAGCCGGAGCCCTTTCCCTTCAAGAGCTGGCTGTATTCGGAAGCCCGGGCCGATCAACCCTCCGCCAGGGATAGGGATGAGGGCGTCGGTTGCTCCTCTCCTGGCCAGCGCGAGGCCGTCGGGTTTGTTGATGATCCGTAGGACACCAGGGACGTCGTCGGATGCGAATTCGCCAACGAGGTGGCAGTAGTCGTCAGTGGCGCGGGTGTTCGACGGTGCGGTCAAACGTTCTGGTGACGGGCTCTGCAGGGGGAGCGCGCTGGAGACGGCGGAGTTTGAGAGGCGCCCGGCGTCGGTGTCGTGTCGGTTGGAGAGGGCGATGACCGCCGTTCCGTCTGCAGTCAGGTGGATTGCGGCGGAGAAGCCCTGCTCGTGGCCATGATGAAAGAAGGATCCACCGGACACGAAGATCCCGGGGCCGTAGTGCCAGTGCGGGCATGACGAGGGCACGGGCGTGGGTGCGCGGAGAGTCTGGTCAGCCGGTGCTTGCCGAGTCTGGTCGAGGCGCCGGAGCCAGCGGTCGAGGTCTGTGGTGGAGGTCCAGAGTGAGCCTGGGCCGGGGAGAGCGACGGGGACGGTTGTGGTTCGCCAGGAGCCGTGGTGGAACCGGTAGGCGGTCGCGGCAGCGTGAACGATCTGTTGCGGGTGGTCCTTGAAGTGGGTGCTGGGCATGTTGAGCGGGTCGAACAGGAGGGCTCTTGCGATCTGGTTGAGGGGCGCGGTGTGGGTCTGTTCGAGGATCTTGGTGAGGAGTAGGTAGCCGGTGTTGCTGTAGAGGAATTGGCCTTTGGGGACGGCTCGGCGTTGCTGGCGGTAGGCGAGTTGGAGGAGGTCGTCGGCGGTGTAGTGGTCGAGGTCGCGGAATCCGGCGAGGGACAGGAGGGATTCGGCGTCTCGAATGCCGCCGTGGTGCTGGATGAGGTCGGTGACGGTGACGTCGGGCACTTGGAGGTTGGGGAGCCAGTGTTGTGCTGGGGTGTCGATGTCGATCTCTGGTGTGAGGAGCGTCAGGTGGGCGGTGATCTGCTTGGCGACCGAGCCGACGTTGAAGGCGGTGTCGGTGGTGATCGGGATGCCGTGTTCGAGGTTGGCGAGGCCGTGGCGGTCGAGGGTCACGGTTCCGTCGGGGTGGCGGATGTGGAGGATGTGGCCGGGCTCGTTCATGCGCTGGCCTTGAGGGCGAGGTCGCGGACGGTCCGGAGGCGTTCTCGGAGGGGGCCTTGCGGGATGAGCTTCAGGGCTTCCTGGTGGTCGGGTACCGCGGTCTGCAGCAGTGCGTTCTGCTGGCTGAGGTAGGCGGCCAGGAAGGCGTGTACTGGCGGCTGGACGGTGGGGAGGATGCGGGCGCAGTAGATCATTGTGAGGGGGAAGGCCCAGCAGGCGTGGAGGAAGCCGAAGGCGGGGCGGTCGCTCTGTTTCCATGGGGAGGGGAACGCCGGGGCGTCGTCGAGCTTGATGCCGTCGGCGGCCAGGGCGTCGTTGAGCCAGTTGTGGCCTGCTTCGTGGATCAGGTCGCGGGTGAGTACCGCGGGTTCGGTGCTGTAGTCGGTGAATAGGGTGCCGGGCAGGCGGCTGACGGTCCAGCTGTCGAAGGTGCTGGTCATGGCCTTCTCATGGAGGAGGCACACGATGGGGGCGTGGGGGCCAAGTAGGCCACCGAAGCCAGTACGGGTGCCGAGCGCGGCGGCTGCGGCCACCAGATCGCGGAGGCGCTCGTCGGCAGCGTTGGTGTCGGGGTTCAGGAGCACGTAGGGCGTCTGGGAGATGTCGGACTGGACGAATTCATGGGGCCGGGGAGCGAGGACGATCCGGTCCCCTGATGCAAGGCGATCGGTGAAGTGCAAGGCGGATTCGCGGTACCAGGTGAACAGAATGTCGTCGCCGCTGCGTGCGGCGTGTTCGGCACCTTCGAGAAGGTGGTGGGCGACGGCGTAGGTGAATCCGGCGTTCCTGCGGGCGACGGGCGGTGCGTCGAGCTGGAGGACCTGGTGGATCCGGGCGGCCCGCGAGCGGTGAGTGCGGAGGATCGGGGGGTGGCGGAAAATCTGGGCGAGGTCGTCCATGGGTGCCTCCAGGCGGGCCGGCCGCAGCTCTCGGCTGCGCCCCAGAGCTGCGGCCGGACCATGTGGATGTCAGGACTCGTCGGAGCTGCTGGCTGCGCTGATTTCGGGGTCGCTGGTGGGCCAGCCGTCGGCTGAGACGCTGGAGGTATGGGCGGTGGTCCGGACGGCTGTGTCGTCGGCGCGCAGGTCGTCGACGGCTTGCAGGAACTGGCTGATTTGGTCTTCCACGGTGATCCCTTCGTGAGTGGCTAGCTGCTGGTCGGGAGGGGTGGTGTGGTGGCTGCCTCCTTGAGGGCGTGGTGCAGTTCGGTCATGGCGGGGCGGTTGGAGGAGGCGGGCAGGAGTGCTGCGGAGATGACGTCTCGCAGCGGGGCGGGGAGTTGGGTGAGGTGGGCGTCCCCGTGGAGGCGGGGCAGGTCACCGCTGGTGAACCGGTAGGTGAGGACGGCGAGGCTGTAGACGTCGGCGGCGGGTGTGGCGGTGGCGTAGCTGGTGGAGTATTCGGGGGGCCAGTGAGGTTCGGGCGGGCGTCCGGATGGGCCGCGGGGGATGCCGAGACGGCGGGAGGCGCCGAGGTCGGTGAGGTGCCCTTTGCCGTTGTCGAGGAGGATGTTCTCGGCGTAGACATCGCGGTGGACGACGCCGAGCTGGTGGAGGCCGACCAGGGCGGCGGCGATGTCAGCGAGGACCCGGTAGCCGTATGCGAGATCGGGATCCGGGGCGCTCAGGAGCGTCCGGAAGTCTCCCTCGGCCAGGTAGGGCATGGTGTACCAGTCGAAACGGGGCAGGGTTCCTTCGTCGAGGAGCGGGACGACCTGAGCGACCCCGGAGGCGTCTCGGGCAGTGTCGATCTCGTGTCGGAAGTCGGCGCGGCTGAGCCGCCGTTCCTCAGCGGTGAGGGCGCGGTACCAGTAGAAGCCGTACGCGGCTGCCCGCAGGTCGGGGTCGAGTTCGGAAAGGACGTGGTCGTTGCCGAATCCGGCCTTGAGGACGACCGGGGTCTGCCCTGGGCGGTGGATGAGGGCCAGGGTGCTGGCGCGGGTGAACGACAGCAGCCGGTCGACGTGCCAGCCGTTGTCGCCGAGCTGGTCAAGGACCCAGGCAGCGGGGTGCAGCGGGTGGAGGACGGTCATCGGGGCCCTTTCTGGTGACTGAGCACCGCTTCGGTGAGCTCGACGAGGTCCGAGGGCTGGTTGGACGGGCGCGTGATGACGGGATCGGGGCATGCGGCAGCGGCGTCGGCGTAGAGCCGGGTGAGCGGGCCGAGGTTCGCGTCGGCATCCAGGAACCGGCGGGATGCGGGTCGCTTCCGGATCCGGTCACGGCACAGGTCGGCGGGGGTGGTCAGCAGGATGGTCATGTCAGGTAGGGCCTCGGGAAGTGCGAGTTCACCAAGCAGCGGTCCGACGGGCTGCTCGTAGAGCAGAGCCAGCAGGCATGCAGTAGAAGGCGTCCACCGGTCGGCGACGATCAGCGGTGCGGTGCGGCACAGGTTGTGGCGTACATGCAGAGCAAGGTCGTCGCGAACGGCCGACACCGCACTGGCCAGACTCGAGGTCACCTGACCGGCGCGGAGGGCGACGATCGTCCTGGTCGCGGTCAGGGAGAGCCAGGAGAACTGGCCGAGGTGGACTCCGCGGATGCCCCGCTCAGCTGCAGCGTGCAGCAGTTGATCGCGCAGGGCGCTCTTCCCGCTTCCCGCCGGGCCGTCCAGGACAATGAACACCGTCAGGCTCCCTGTGGAGCTTGGGCGGTGAGCCAGCTGATGAACTTGCGGGCCCGGCCCTCCCGCACAGGCTCGGTTCCGTGGGTGAGCTGGGAGCCGTACAGCAGTGCGGTTCCGGCTGCTGCCGTGACCTGCCAGCGCGTGCGTGTCATGGCTTGGAACCAGTCGGCGGATTGGTCCGCGCCGTCTCTGGCAAGGTGCATGCCGGGGGAGTAGCCGTCCTGCTCGCAGCTGCGTTCCCAGAGTTGCTGGTCGCTGGTGGTCTCAACGAAGAACCCCCCGCCGGCTGCCGCTTCGGTGATGACGATGCTGATTCCGGCGATCTGGCGCGGCCAGGACAGCGGGTCGGGGGCGATGCCGTCCAGGTGCGGGGTGATGTGCTGGCCGGGGCCGTACTCGACGTAGGTCCAGGGGCGGCAGCGCGAGATCGACGGCATGCCCCGGTTAATCGCGGGGAGCGCGCGGGCGAAGGCGTCGCTGAGGATCTGCTCTGCGGCGCCGGGGATGCCGGTGATCTCGATGCGCCCGGCCGGTTCGTAGACGGCCATGGCCTGGACGGCGGTGTGTCCGGGAATCTCGTGGATCGAGGTGGTGCGGCGGGTGCCGAACCCGGCGGGCCGCTGGTCAGCCAAGAAGGCGTCCATGATGTCGCGCAGGGCGGTGGCCTCGGCAGGGGTGAGGAAGTCTTCGATGCTGCCGATGGCCAGGGTCTCAGCGAGGTGGATCATGAGTGGTCCTTGAGGAGAACGACGACGTCATCCAGAGAGGCGCAGTGGTTGAGTGCGCTGGTCACGGGCGCCTCCCCGGGAGCGGCCCAGAGCGTCAGCAACTCGTCGGTCAGCGGTAGACCGGTCGCCGAGTGGGGTCTGAACTGCAGCGGGGGGCGCGAGCAGGCCGTGTGGGTGAGGGACGCGAAGCGCGAGGCGATCTGATCGCCGACCGTCCGTGTCTGGACGTTGGTCTCGGGACGGGCGTCCACGCCGTAGGCACGGCTCTCGGTTGAGGCCCAGCATTCGGCGATGGCCGTCGCGTAGGTCCGGACCCGGCAGACGGCGCAGCACCCACCGGCGTCGGCCGGGCAGTCACGCGGCACGCCGAGATCGGCGGCGATGTCGCGGAGCACCGCCCACGGGCCGAACTCGGCGGGCACGGCCGGATGACGGCAGCAGGTCACCTCAGACGGCGGCGACGGCCTGGGGCGGCGGGGTTCGATGAACTGGACGTGGAAGTAGCAGAGCCGCCCGAGGAGCTGATTGATCACCAGCGATTCGTTCATGCCGACCCCGGCCTGCAACCGCAGCAGGAGGTGTCGACGGCGCTGGTTTCCAGGGCTTCGGCCAGCAGGCGCGTTGCCTGGTCAACGCTTGCGGCGTAGGCGGCCCACTCCCCAGAGACAGGCTCCAGGTGCAGGTCGAGAACCGGGACGGACCGCCCGCTGCTCCGCGATGTCAGTTCGGCGCGGCCGATCACCACCGCCACCGATCGGGGCAGCATGGGGCGGACTGCCGTGACCGCCTGGCACAGCCGTGCCGCGAGGAGTGCGTACTCCTCCCGGTCGCGCGGGAGGACACCGACCCGCCTTGAGGACGGCACAGCGTCAACGCCTTGATTGAGGTGGCCTTCGCAACTGTCGTAGGTGATCGCCCCGAAACTGTTCGTGCAGGCGTCGACCAGCGGCCTCACGCCGGGCTCGATGCCCTTATCCCATTGGGGGTGACGAGGATCGAGATCGGCGGCTTCATGGACACCGGGTTCCCCGACGGCGTTGCGGTTGCCGAAGGCACTGGTTCTGATGACCGCTTCCAGCCGGGGCGCTGCCGGGTCGTCCCACAGCGCGACGAACGCAGCCACGTCGTTCATGACGTTGGGGTTGCGGGGCATCCACCGTGCGGTCCGGCACCACACCCCTTCGGGATGGGAAGGCTGCGCAAGCAGCGCCGCCACACCGTCGACCAGCCGCATGCGCGCGTCGCAATAGGCGTCCTCATCCTGCACATTCCGCAGACGCGTCGCGATGCACCCGCCGCCGCAGGTACTCCGGTAAGCGCACGACGCGCACCGGTTCATCAGCGACCGCCCCTGGCGCAGCAGCGGCGACGCTTGCTGCGCCGCGCCGACGTCAAGACCGTCCCCCAGTGTGCCCAACCGGGCAGCCGGCCACGGCAGCTCGTCACATCCGCCGAAACGCCCCTCGGGGTAGAGGGTGAAGACGTGATCGCACTTGAGGTCGGAGAAGTGACAGAAGCCGGTATCGAGCCCGTTGATCCGGCGGATAGTCGACACTACCGGCTCCAGCTTGACCTTCGCCGACAGCCCTGACACCACCCAGTGCGCGGCGGCGGCCAGCACGAAGCCGGTGTACTGCCCCGGAGTGATCGCCCACGCAGGACTGCCGCCGCTGACGGCTTCGCGCTGCCGCAGACGGCTGGCGGGAACCCTCCTCGGGGCGGCTGTCGCGGCCGCGACCGTGCTGTCGAAGCACGGGACGAAGCTGATCGCGTTGACCGCGTCGAAGCCCGCCAGATGGTCCAGGACCGCTTCGGCGCGCCCGAGGACCGCAGGTGTGACCACGGCGATGACGCCGACCTGCCTGCCGCGGCGGCCGAGCAACTCCAGCGCCTTGACGACCTTTGGATAGACCGGCTGGGCGTCGTAGCTGACTCGCCAGGCGTTGCCCGCTGCGTCGCCATCGAGCGAGATTCCGATCCGCAGGCCCGGATACACCTCGTCGAACAGGTCCAGCCACTCCTCATCGAGGAGCACGCCGTTGGTCTGCATGGACACACCGACGACCGACGGCTGCGCGGCCAAGGACTTCAAGACCGAGGCCAGATGGTCTCGGCCAGCGGTCAGCGGCTCACCACCGTGGAGCTCGACCAACATCGGACGCCCCCGGAACAGCTGACCCAATCGGTCGACGTCGTCGGCACTGATCCTCGCGCCGCCGGGGGCTTCCTTCCGCTTCTCAAAGCAGTACAGGCAGTCGATATCGCAGGTCTCACCGCGGAGCTTGAGGATCACCGACACCGCGGCATCGGAGCCGGCGAGGGTCTGGTAGCTCATCGGCCACCGCCCAGGCAGCTACTCCACGAGCCTGCCCAGCAGCGCACCCTGACCGGACTGGAGGATGTGCGCAGCCTCCAGCGGGATCCAGAAGCACTCGAAATGCGTCGGTTCCTGCTCGCCGTCGTGGTCTTCCTGGCTGGACCACCGCTCGGGCGTGTCCTCTGCCAGCTCCAAGTGGAACACGTGCCGGTTCTGGATCTCATACCGGTACGGAGTGATGTCGTAGCTCGTCTCGCCGAGCTTCCGCACGATCTTGAATTCCGACAGGCCGGTCTCCTCGCGAGCCTCACGAAGCGCCGCATCCTCGGGCGACTCATCCGGCCGGATACTGCCAGCCGGAACCTGGATCCCGACCTCTTCATAGGAGTAGTCGGTGTGGCGGAAGACCAGCAGCTTCCCGTCGCGCACGACGTAGACCAGCACCTTGTCCTTGATGACCTTCTCGGGCATGGCTCCCCTTCGATGATGACGCCGCGGTACCTCGAGCCTAGGCACTGCACGACGCCCGCCACCGCGAACAGCAAGAAGTGTCTGGCAGATGTTGCGCGCATCAGGGCCCTCCGCATCGCCGCTTGGCTCACCAGCCTCGCCCGAGGCCCCCACACCCGGGAATGAACGAGCGCCGCAACACCGCCGAACGACCGCCGAACTTCCGCCGCACCAAGGCGGCCGACCAAGGAGACAGCGTCGGGCAACCCCCTGTCTCGCCTGGACGTGATCGCTTAGGCTGACGGAAATCCTTACTGGCGAAGGGCTCCGCTGTGATCGCAGTCGAGAAGTGGTCCGGCCGTGAGGCACGGGCGCTCCGCGAGGCGATGCGGCTCAGCGTCCGCGATTTCGCAGCCTGCCTGGGGATCAGCGACCGCACCGTGTCGATGTGGGAGGCAGCCGGGACGGCCAGGACGCCCAGACCGCATATGCAGGCCATCCTTGACACCACGCTCGCGAAAACCAGCCCCGACGTCCAAGAACGCTTCTCCCAGAGCCTGCACATCCGCGCGCCACGCCCCCGCGTGCTTGCGACGAGCAACCGGCCCGAGTTCTCCGCAGACCAAATGATTACGAGAGCTGCTGCCGACTCGGAGAGCTTCTTTCACCACATCGCCGCGTCCGCTGAAGGAACCTCACCAGTGGACGTCCTGCACGCCGAAATCAGCAGGGCAGTCGAGACCTACCCGCGTCAGCCGGTCTATCCGACCTTTCTCGAAGTGCTGGGAATCCGGGACGCCGCGTTCTCCCTGATCAAGGCACATAGCCACCTGCCGAAAGCCTGTGACCTCTACCTGATCTCCGGTGTCGCATGCGGAGTGCTCGCCAACGCCTCCTTCGACCTCGGCCACCTGCCGGCCGCGGAGGCGCAAGCCAAAGCCGCCTACAGCTGCGCCGAGGCCGCAGGCAGCAACTGGCTGCGAGTCTGGACCCGGGGCATGCAGAGCCTGATCGCCTACTGGGACGACAGGTTCGCCGACGCCGCGGCCCTCGCTGAGTCCGCCAGTACCTTACGCCCAGAATCCGGCAGCGCCGCCGTGCGACTGGCGAGCATCGAAGCTCGCGCGCATGCGCGTCTGGGTAACGCCGAAGCCGTCCAACGCGCGCTCCACCGAGCCAACACCGCCCGTACGGCGATCGCTAGCACCGAACCGTACGGAGGCATGCTCGCCTTCCCCGAGGAAAAGCAGCTCTTCTACGCCAGCACCTGCAACGTATGGCTACCCGGGGCCCGCCGCGCGCAGTGGGCCGCCCACGACGCCGCCCAAGCCATCCAACTCTACGAACAGGCACCAAGCCACCAGCAACGAACCGGCGAGCTGCTCCTGGCCCGGCTCGACCTCGCCAGCGCCCTGCTCGGCCTCGGCGACCTTGACGGGACGGCATCAGAGGTCCGCACCGTGCTGGCGACTGCCCCTGACCGCAAGACCGACAGCGTCCGACGCCGCCTGCTTCAAGTCCGCGACTTCATCACACCCGCCTACGCCACCGCCCCCGCAGCCCGCGAGATCCGCGAGGAGATCACGGGATACTGTGCCCGACCTAGCCCCCGGCCGCCGGAGACACCATGACGAACATCGCCATCCTGCACCCCGGCCGCATGGGCGCGGCAGTCGCCGCACAAGCCATCCGGACGGACACCCATGTCCGCTGGTGCCCGGCGGGGCGAAGCCAGGCCACTAGGGAACGGGCCGACACCTACGGGCTGGAACCCATCGACATCCTGCCCAAACTAATGGCCGGAAGCGACGTCACCATCTCTCTGTGCCCACCGTCCGCCGCAGACGACGTCGCCCGATCCGTCGCCGACAGCGGCTTCCGCGGCTTGTACGTCGAAGCCAACGCCATCACTCCCGAACGTGCCCAGCGCATCGCTGACGACCTCGGACAACACGGCATCACGGTCGTCGACGGGTGCATCTTCGGCGCACCCCCGGGCCCGGACTCCACCGTCCGTCTTTACCTCGCCGGAGACCCAGCAGGCGTCCGCACGATCAGCGACCTATTCACAGGCTCCCAGGTCGAACCTGTCGCGATGAACGGCTCCGTTGGCCAGGCCTCAGCCATCAAACTCGCCCAAGCCTCTTACCAGAAAGCCAGCAGAGCACTGGCCGCCGTCGCCTACGCCTTGGCCGACCACTACGGCGTCCGCGACGAACTCCAACAGGAATCACAGAACTTCGCCCGATCCGCCCTGACAGCCCCTAACTACCTCCCCAGCGTCGCTGCCCGAGCCTGGCGCTGGGCCCCAGAAATGGCCGAGACAGCCAGCGCCCTCCACACCGCCGGCCTCCCCGACGACCTCGCCCGCGGCGCTGAAACAGTCTTCAAACTCATGGCCCAAGCCAAGGACGACTACAACATCCCGCTAGAGGACGTCCTCGCGATGCTCACGCCGGGCCAATCTGACGAGACTGCTCCATGACATCGGCCTAGGCTGGTTTTGCGGGGACGGTTTGCCGTGATGGCCGTGAAGGAGGGCAATAGCCAAGACCTGTGGATGTGTTCGGTCTTGGCTGCTTGCTCGCGACGCGGCAGGGTCGCATCTCGGGCATCTGGCCGTTCTTCATACTGATGAGCCAGACCAGGTGTGTGTGGCCGAATGTTATGCGGTCTGGCTGGCGCTGCCGACGAAGGCGACGAGGCCGTCGGCGGTGAGGATAGTTTCGATGTGGAATCGCAGGTCCGGTTGGGCTGCCCGGATCTGCTCGACGGCCCGTTGCACGCCTTGGGGACCGGTCACCTCGGGATGAGCGTCGTCGATCCAGCTGTGCGCGGTCATTCAAGATGAGGACGAGCGCGTCGTTGCCGATGGTGATGTGGGGGTGTGAACAAGGCCCTGCCGGGGGTGGTGGGCAGGGCCTTGGTGTGCAGCTTGTCGGGGTGGTGGTCACTCTGTCGCGATGACTTCGTTGACGGCGGCGCGGGCGGAGGTTTCGTCGACGATGGTCTTGTCGGAGATGAAGGTGGCCAGCAGGGCTTGGATGGCCAGGTTGTTGATCGCGCGGGGGTAGCCGCGGCTGGCGGTGTGGATCAGCGCGGCGGCGTCTTCGGTGAACAGCGGGTCGGTGCGTCCGGCGAGCGCGGCGTGGTGGCGCAGGTAGTCGATGGTTTCGTCGGGGGTCATGCCGTTCATGTGGTAGCGGACCGAGATGCGCTGGTCGAGCGCGGCCAGGACGCCGAGCTTGATCTTGCGGCGCAGGGTGGGCTGGCCGATGAGCAGGCAGGCGAACGGGCTGGTGGAGTCCATTTCGAAGTTGGTGAGCATGCGGACCGACTCCAGCTGGTCGTGGTCGAGCATGTGCGCCTCGTCCAGGATCAGGACCGGGGTGCGGCCGCGTTCGGCGAGCTCGGTGGCCAGCGCGTCGCCCGCCTGGGGGATGAGGGTGGCCTTGTGCTGTTTGGGGACGCCGCCGAGCGCGGTGACGATCGCGGTGTGGATGCCGCGAACGCCGACGTCGGGGTTTCCGATGTAGATGGGGATGTGCCGGGCGGGGTCCAGGGAGGCGATCGCGGAGCGGGTCGCGGCGGTCTTGCCGGCGCCGACCTCGCCGGTGATGACGCCGAGGTTGCGTTCGGCCACGCACCAGGTGATGCGGGCGGTGGCCTCGCCGTGCGCGGCGTGCCGGTGCATCATGCCCGGGGCCAGGTCCCGGCCGAACGGCATCTTGGTGAACCCGAAGAAGCCCTGAAGGCGGTCGATCACGGCTGGTCCTTCCCGTCGGATTCTTCGTCGTCACGCTGCCGGTCGCTGTCTTGAGAGGCGTCTGCGCTGGTCAGGGCGGTGTAGTTGATGCGTCCGGCGAGGCTGGCGGTGTGGGTGTCGTCCAGCAGGCGCAGGTAGTCGATCCCGGTCGGTGCGGCGGGCTGGTCGGCGGGGGTTTCGGGTTTGGCCTTGGGGTGGGCGTGGCGGCCGATGTCCTGGGGCTGGGCCAGGCCCATCGACTCGCCGTTGAAGCGGACCTCCATGACCGTCAGGTCGAACGGGTCGAAGACCAGCTCGACCTTCCGGCCGACGAGCGCCGGCTCAACGCAGTAGGCGTTCCCGAACAGCCTCACCGTGGCGGTCTTGGTGACCTGGCGGATCTCGCTCCACTTGAACGCCTCGCGCAGTTGCGCGGGCGTCGGTGTCGCAAACGGCGCCCCTGTCATCCAGCGCGCCAGCGGCGCCTGCCTGGTCTCGGAATGGACCCGCTGGTGGTAGTGGCTTTCGACCCATGCGGTGAACAGCTGGTTCAGCTGGGCGGTGTCGGCGACGCGGGTGCCGGAGGTCTGCCCGTCGGCGGCGATCTCGACCAGGAACTGCTGGCGGACCGTGCGGAAGAACCGTTCGATCTTTCCCCGGCCCTCCGGCTGGCCCGGCGCCGAGTGGATGATCCGAATCGCCAGCTTGGCCGCGGCCCGCTTCAAAGCGGCGTCCACGAACGCCGACCCGTTATCGACGTAGATCGCCTCGGGGACCCCGCGCGCGGCCAGCGCCGGGCGCAGCGCGGCCGCCAGGCGGACGGTGTCCTCGAAGTAGCCCCACCGGTGCCCGACGATCGCGCGCGAGTGGTCGTCGATGAAGGCGAACAGGAACGTCTTGCGGCCACCGATCTTCGGGCCGTGCAAGGCGTCCCCGGTCCAGATCTCGTTGGGCCGGTCGGCCTCGAACCGGCCGAACGCCTGCGGCGAGCTTCCCTCGGGGCGGCGCAGCTCCAGGCCGTCGAAGTGCCGCAGCAGCGTGCGCTCGTTGGGCGACCAGCCCAGCGTCGAACGCAGGATCCGGGCGATCTGCGCCCCGGTCCGCTCCGGCCTCTCCTTCTTCAACGCCACCGCCAACTCCAGAACCTCGGCCGGTGTGCGCGGCGTGGGCTTCCGGGTCGGCGGGACCAGGCCCTCAAAACCCCGCTCGCGCCAGGCTCGGATCCACCGGTCCAGCGTGCCCCGCGAGACCGTCACCGGATCACCGAACGGCCCCTCGTGCGCCTGGTCGGCCAAAGCGCGCACCAACCGGCCCCGCTGCCGGGTCGTCAACTCCGGATCAGCCGCTTCCCTGATCAGCTGATAGCGCCAGAGCGCCACCTGCTGCGCGCGTTCGGCCCGCCGCCGCGCCTCATCTTCGGCCTTGGTCACCTTCGGGTCCCTTCATGATCACCCTGCGTGTTGATGCGCGGGCGTCGAGGATCTCCGGTCGGCATCCGCCCGGCCAAGGGTCAGTTCGTGTTGATCGTTTCGGGCGCCCAGCCCGGTGCCAGCAGACCCCCGCGCGAGACCGCGCAGGCCAGCGCCCAAACCGACAACGTGTCGACGAAACTCGCGCCACCCAGGCGGCGGCGCGCGGTCACCGCGACCGCCACCAACACCGCGCCCGCGCCCGCCGTGCCGCCGTCCAGCGCCACCAACAACGCGGTGAACGCCGACCTGAGCCGCTCGGCCCGCGCCGCGAACCGCCGCAGCCAACCCCGCACCGTCTCCGCCGGCCGCCCCAGCAACCTCGCGATCGGCCGATGCCCCCGCCCACCAGCCGCGGCCTCCACCGCCGCGCCGATCACCTCCACCGTGTCGGCCCGCCGCGCCAGCAACCCGACCGGCAACAACACGTGCGTGCGCCCGCAACCCGAGCAACGCGCCCGCCGCGGCCGCACCTCCACCCGCCCGTCCGGCCCGCGCACCCCACGCGACCGCCCATGCCCCCAAGCCACCAGCACGCCCGAACAGTCCGGGCAGGACAGCTCACCATCACGCAACCTGCGCTCGACGCAACCCGCGTCGGCCTCTACCGTGACCACCAGTGCCTCCAATGGCACGACGTTCACGGCCCTCCCGCGCTCGGCAGCAATCGAGGACGCGGGAGGGCCGTGGCTTGTCCACGAACGTGGTCACGCTGACCTTTGCCCAGCACCGGCATCAACCGGAACGAACCGATCGATTCCTCTTCGTCACCATGTTCCGACGAAACCCCAGGACGAACACGGTTCATCCCCACCATGTCGTCGCACACGAAAACGGACACAGGCAACACCCGCCACAGAGCTTCGTCCTCGCCCCGAGTGACTCACAGGCGCTCTACATCAACATCCTGAATGTCGCTGAACACCAGCCGGGATCGATGATCTGAGAGGCGTCCGAGGTGTCGCCGGTGCTCCACATCTGGGAGTAGCGTGCGGCGATCTGCGCGGAGAGAGGGCGTCATCGGTGCTCGCCTTCGGTGTCGGGGGCATCCGGCTGTGGCTGATTGAGTGTCGTGCTCAGGTCGCTCGATGAGCTTGCCGTTCTTGAACGTCGCTTCAGGGCGACCAGGTGGGGGTGCGTTCACCGCGCGCCAGCGGGTCTGGGCTGACTCGATGAGCTAAAGGCCATGGCCGGGCCCGCGGCGGCCCTGAACCATGGCACGAGGCCGTGAGGCTGCGAGAAGCCTCATCGATAGCAACTACTCAGAGTCACTATCTCTCGCGGTTTTTGGTGAACGCCAGGCAAGGGCGCCTGAGCTTAAGTGACGATTTGCCATGCTCTGACGTGATCCAGATCTCTCAAATCAAATGCGGTACGAAGTCAAGTTATAACAGTCTGCAATATTCTGGGCGGTTCATGCTTGTGTGCCCGAAACGCTTGACGTTAACGGCATGTGAAGCCGGTAGAAGTTCCCGTGACGGCCGTGATGTGATTCATGTCTCTATGTCCGATTCATTGACTACGCTGTGTGCTCAGGCTAGGTTTCCGTCGTTCGGAAAGGTTTCTTTGCAGTTTCGGCTCGTTCATCCCTTCGCGCCGAGCTTGCGACGGCGTTGGGCGAGGAGGGCGACGTGCTGGACGCTGCTTGCGATCGAGATGACCGCTCGGCCGCGTGTCCTGGGGTGCTGGTCCCCTCGGCGGTCGAGGTGGGAATCGGCCGACAGGCGGCCGGGCCGTCGGCTCTGAGCCGCCAGAACGCTAGCGCCTGGCATGTGCGCGGGCGCCGCGTCCTGGCCGCCCTGCTGACCATCGCGGCTGCGGCGGGTGTCGCCGTCGGCTGTGGTGGTGACACCGGCAAGGCATGCGGCCAGATCCAGCAGGAGCTCGCCGGTTTCCGTGACCGGCCACTCACCTCCCCGCAGGCGGCGTCGGCGGCATACGAGCAGGCGGCCGCCAGGGTGCGTTCCAGCGCCAAGTCTGCTGGCGACAAGCAGGTGTCCCGGGCCGGGGGAGCACTGGCGGACGCTTTTGACGATCTCGCTCGTCGGTCGCGGCAGCGCCCGGGGACCGCTGGCGCCGCCCTGGACACCAGCGTCGTGACGGCGGCTGGAGCCGAAGTGCGGCGGGCGTGCGCCCGCTGACCGGACCTGCGAACCACCCGTCTCGGCCGGGCCACGCTCGCGCCGCGACCATCACCAACATCTCAAACCGCGAATGGCTGGCACACAGCCACGCGACGTCTTGCACTGGAGGCCCGTGTGGCTGGTAGAGGCACAATGCGTTCCAGGAGCGCAACCTTCGGCTTCCTGCGAACGCGGACGACCCGCATGCGGGCCCTGGCCGCGATCGTGGCCGGGCTGCTGCTGGCCGCCCTGGCCCAGGTGCTCACCCCTATCGGACACCCGGCCTTCGCCGACACCACGCCCGACACCTCCACCGAAGCCGGTGCGCTCGCCGAGGCGAAGAAGACCGGCACCAACGTCGAGGTGACGGGCCTGCGCAGCGAGACCCGCGAAGTGCTAGCCCGCCCTGACGGTTTGCTGGAAGGGGTGGAGCACCTGCGGCCGGTCCGGACGCTGAAGGCCGGCAAGTGGGTCGGGGTCGACCCGACACTGCACCGTGCCGCCGACGGCACCATCGCTCCGGCGGCCACCACCGTCGGCTTGTCGTTCTCCGGCGGCGGGTCCGGGCCGTTGGTGAAGCTGACCCGCGCCGGGCGGCAGCTGGCCCTGACCTGGCCCACCGCGCTCCCCAAACCCACCCTGGATGGGGAGAGCGCGATCTACCCCGAAGTCCTGCCGGGTGTGGACCTGCAGGTGCGCGCCGACGTGGACGGCTTCGGCCAGACGCTGATCGTCAAGACCCCGCAGGCGGCGGCTGACCCGCGCGTCGCGCAGATCAAGCTTGGCCTGAACAGCGGCGGCGTGACCGTCGCCAAGGGCGCAGACGGGACACTGCGGGCCACCGATTCCGGCAGCGGCGGCACCGTGTTCGCCGCGCCTGCCCCGCAGATGTGGGATGCCGGGCCCACCGACACACCCGACGCCTCCCCAACTCCGTCCGCATCCCCGTCCAGCTCCCCGACGGCGTCCCCGTCGGTCTCGTCAAACCTGCGCGTCCAGAACGTGCGGGTCGCCGACACCACTCCAACCACCAGCCCGACCCCGAGCCCGTCGGCTTCGCCCACCGCGACCACGGGAGCCGACGACGCCGCCGCGGCCGCGCCCGAGGGTGCCAAGCTCGCGCCGGTGGCGGTCAACGTGGACAGCTCCTCGCTCACCCTGACCCCGGACAAGAACCTGCTGACCGCCACCGACACCAACTTCCCGGTGTACATCGACCCGTGGTGGCAGGGCACCCCGCTGAGCACCGACTCCGGCGGGGAGTGGGGCATGGTCGGCAGCTACTACAGCAAGTACAAGTTCTCCTCCAACGAAGGCGTCGGGTTCTGCGACGTCTCCTTCGACGGCAACTGCGGTCGCGACCAGACCAAGCGGATCTGGTACCGGTTCCCGATCGGCAAGTACATCGGCAAGGACATCAGCAGCGCCTACTTCGTGGCCAACGAGTACGCCGCCTCCCAATGCCCCAGTACCACCGCCCGCCGGATCAACCTGTACCGGCCCAAGGCCGGGACGGGCTTCAACTCCAGCTCGACCTGGGGCTCCACCAACGACGGTGACCACTTCAACACGTTGCTGTCCTACCGCAACTCCACCCTGTGCTCGGGGCTGCCTGCGCCGATCAAGTTCGACAACTCCGACGACACCGGCTCAATCAGCAAGACCACCAGCTACCTCAAGGAGCGGCTGGACGGGAAGATCGACACGATCTTGTTCGCGCTGAAGGCCGGCAGCGAGTCGGACATGCTGTACTACAAGCGGCTGACCACCAAGGCCGAGCTGCACATCACCTACAACACCCGGCCGAACAAGCCCACGCTCAGCCAGATGAGCATGGTCAGCGGCGGCGCGTGTACCAACTCCGACGGGTCGCTGAAGTACACCCGTACCCACCCGGCGATGCTGAACGACCTGCCGCGGGCGTGGGTCAAGAACGTCACCGACCCCGACGCCAGCCAGGGCGACACGGTGCGGGTGCAGTTCGGGCTGTCGTGGGATGCCGGGGACGGCACCGGCTGGAAGGGCCGGTGGGTGTCGAACTACACCGCCTACAACAAGAGCGGATCCAGCTTCAGCTGGGGCCTGGACCAGCCGTCCCCGCCGGTGACCATCCCGCAGAACACGCTCATCGGCTGGCACGTGGTCGCCAACGACGGCAAGTCCAGCAGCGCCTGGAGCTGGCAGAACGGCGGCGACGACTGCTACTTCAAGTACAACACCTCCTCGCCCAAGGTCGAGGTCGCCTCCACCGACTATCCGGCGCTCAACCCCGACAATCCCGACGACCCGCCGTATGGCGGGGTGGGGCAGTACGGTGCGTTCACGGCCAAGGTCGACGCCAACGGTGCTGGTGTTAACCAGGTGTCCTGGGAGATCAACCACGACGCGCGTAACAGCGGTACCGCTCCGGTCGTGAACGGGGTCGCGACCATCAACGCGATGCCGGCCAAGGCCGGTGACAACGACCTCAACGTCACCGCCACCAACAGCTACGGCACCAGCAGCACCACCACCCACCAGTTCCGCGTCAAATCCGGCTCCGACCCCAAGGCCTACTGGAAGCTCGACGAGGCCGCCGACGCGACCAGCCTGACCGACTCCGGCACCGAGAACCCCACCGCCCCGATCACCCCCTACGGCGGCGTGACCCTGGCCCAGGTCGGCAAGGTCGGCAAGGCCGCCACCTTCAACGGCACCGACGGCTACGGGCAGACCTCCGGCCAGGTGGTCGACACCACCAAGAGCTTCGCGCTGTCGGCCTGGGTCCGCCTGACCGACAAGACGCTCTACCACGCGGTGATCAGCCAGGGCGGCGGCACCACCAACGGCCTGCTGATGTCCTACTCGCCGGCCAAGGACCGCTGGACCTGGATCCTGCACCATCAAGACGGCACTGACGACGCCATCGCCTCCGACCAGGCCCCCGTCGCCGGGCAGTGGACCCACCTGGCGGGCGTCTACGACGCGGTCACCAAGCAGATGGCGCTGTATGTCAACGGGCTGCGCCAGCAAGGCACCGCCACCCACCAGGCGTGGGCAGCGACCGGGCCGCTGTACCTGGGCACTGGTTGGACCCCCTCCAGCCTTGCTGCCAAGTGGCGCGGCGACCTGGACGACATCCGCCTGTACGACCGGCCTCTGGGCGACGGCGAGGTCAGCCTGCTGGCCACCGCCCGTCAGCAGATCACCGGACGGTGGCGCCTGAACTCCGGCGCGGGGTCCCCGCTGGCCAGCCCGAACGAGATCACCGGCGGTGCGCCGCTGACACTCGCTGGTCAGTCGAGTCTGGTCACCGGTGACCCGCTGATCGATCCGTCGGTGAGCCCCTTGGTCGCCACCGACGGCACGTCGCCAGTGGGGTCGTTGTCGCTGAACGAACAGGGTGGGAGTGACGGCACCGCCGCCACCACCCAGACCGTGGACGGCGGGCACAGTTTTACCGTCTCAAGCTGGGTGTGGGCCGCGGCCGAACCCACCAAGCCGATGACCGCGCTCAGCCTGGCTGGCACGGGCGGCGACGGGCTCACCGTCCGCTACCTGCCCGGCGCAGGCGATGCCGACCATCCGGGCAAGTGGGAGGCGGCTCTGGTCGGCCGCAAGACCGACGCCACCGCCAGCACCACCAACCTGGCGCACTACGTCGGCTGGGAAACCTCCCATGGTGACGGCTGGCAAATGGTCACCGTGGTTTTCGACGCGGTCAAGCAGCGCCTCACCCTGTATGTCAACGGCGCGCAGCAAGACTCCAGCGACACCGACACCACCGACGACGGCTCCATTGTCGAACTGGTCTCCGGCTTCACCGGCTCCGCGCCCGCGCGGCTGGGCCGTACCGCCACCGGAACTGAGTCGTGGAGTGGCCGTATCGACGATGTGTGGACCGTCGACGGCGCGCTGAGCGATGACGAGGTGGCCTGGCTGTCGACGATGACCAGCGAACTGGGCCCTGACCAGATGCCCTGATGCGCGATTGCCATGTGCCCGGCCGACGGCTGGCCGGGCACATGGCGTCCCTGGACCTTGCTCAGCTCACCCCCTGACCCCTCGATGGGGCTGCAGGACGATGCTCGGAGGACTCGGTGAACTTCACCGGACGCAACTACCTGGAACGGGCCAAGACAACCAGGCTGTCGCTGGCGGCGACGGGCCGCGGATGGCGTCGCCTCGCCGCCACGAGCGCGGTCGTGGCGGCCGCGTCGCTGCTGACATCGCTCCCTGCGCTGGCGGCGCCCTACCGGCCGTACGCGCCGCAGGCGGACCGCAAGGTTGCCGGCCACAACCTGAAGGCCAAGGCGCCGACCGCCACCACACGCGGACTACTTAAGTCCACACCCCCTGTGCGCTGGCCGAAGTCCTCCACTGCCAAGGTCACCGTCCCCCAGCCTGCCGCAACCAGGGGCCGCGCGATGCCGTCCGCAGTGCGGGCCGGGGCCTCCCCGATCTCGGTCACCGCTCCCGGCCAGCGGCTTGCCCGCTCCAAGGCGTCCCGGACGCCCGCCGCGGGCCAGGTCCAGGTCACCGTGCTGGACCAGACTGCCGTGCGCAAAACCGGACTACACGGCGTGGTGTTCACCGTCGGCCGCACCGACACCCTCGGCGGCGCATCGCCCAAGCCCGGCGCTGTCGGCGTCCAACTGGACTACTCCGGCTTCGCCCAAGCCTTCGGCGGTGCCTACGGCACCCGGCTGCGTCTGCTGCAGTACCCGGCGTGCGTGCTCACCACCCCCCAGCGACCTGACTGCCAGAAGGCCATCCCGGTGCCGTCCGCCAACGACGCTACCCACCGGATGCTCACCGCCGACGTTCAAGCCGCACCAGTGGCCGCGCCCGCGTCGGCTCCCTCTTCCCCGGCATCTCCCACCACCTCCCCCGCAGCCACCAAGCCTCCGGTGCCGTCGTCCTCGCCTTCCACCAAGCTGAGCGGCAGCCCGACTGCATCGCCGCAGCTCCGCGCCGCCGCCCCCGCCTCGACCCTGCAAGCCACCGTCCTGGCCGCCACCGCGGCGCCTTCGGGGAGCAATGGAAACTTCGCCGCCACCGACCTGGCGCCCTCGGCGACCTGGAACGTCGGCGGAAACACCGGCGACTTCAACTGGTCCTACCCGATGCGGGTTCCGCCGGTCCCCGGTGGGCTGACGCCCAAGCTGGAATTGGGCTACAACTCGGCCGGCACCGACGGCCGTACCGGGAACACTGGCAACCAGCCGTCCTGGATCGGTGAGGGTTTCGACCTGTGGCCCGGCTACATCGAACGGCGCTATGAGTCCTGCAAGGACGCCGGAGCAGCCAAGAACACCGACAAGGGCGGTTATCCCGGAGACCAGTGCTGGGGCTATGACAACGCCACGCTCACCTGGAGCGGCAAGGGCGGCCAGCTCATCCCGGACGGGAAGGGCAGCTGGCACCTGAAGGACGACGACGGCACCCGCGTTGAGAAGCTGACTGGCGCCGCCAACGGCGACGACGACGGCGAGTACTGGAAGGTCACCACCACCGACGGAGTGCAGTACTACTTCGGCCGCAGCACCTGGACCGCCGGCAAGCCGGCCACCAATTCGGCCTGGACCACCCCGGTGTTCGGCGTGCACTCCGGCGACCCGTGCTACAAGGCCAGCGGCTTTGCCGACTCCTGGTGCAACCAGGCTTACCGCTGGAACCTGGACTACGTGGTGGACCCGCGCGGTAACGCGATCGTCTACTCCTACAACCAGGAGACCAACTACTACGGCAAGAACCTCACCGACACCGACGAGACCAAGTACATCCGCGGCGGCTGGCTGGACCACATCGACTACGGTCTGCGCTCGGATAACCTGTGGCCTGCGCACGCCCCCGCGCGCGTCGACTTCCAGGTCTCTGAACGGTGCATTTCGGCTACTAGCAGCGACTGCGACCCTTCCAACATCACCGCTCACCCTGAACTGTGGCAGGACACTCCCTGGGACCTGCATTGCGATGCTGGACAGGATTGCAAGGACAACCACGGCACGCTGTCGCCGACGTTCTGGTCCCGCAAGCGCCTCACGAAGGTCACCACACGGGTCATCAAGAACGACGGCACCGACTGGCGCGACGTTGACTCCTGGAGCCTGACCCACGAGTGGCGGGATGCCGATGTTGACCGGGACCTGGTGCTGACCGGGATCCAGCACACCGGCCTTGCGGGCACCGACACCGGCGCCAGCCCGATCAAGCTGCCGGCGGTCCAACTCGGCTACATGCAAATGCCGAATCGCGTCGACGTCCAGGGGGACTACTTCCCCACCTTCTATCGCTACCGACTTCAATCGGTCGTCGATGAGAACGGTGGCCAGACGCTGGTGTCTTACTCCGGCGAAGGATGCACCGCCGGTAACTGGCCTGCGCCCGAGTCCAACACCAGCCGCTGTTTCCCGGTCGTGGAGTTGGACCCGACCGGCGCCCCAGACTCCGACCAGACAGTCACTAACTGGTACAACAAATACGTCGTCACGGCCGTCAAGCAGACCGACCTGACCGGTTATTCCGCCGACAGCCCCGTCACCACCTACGACTATCAGGGCGGGGCCGCCTGGCACTACAGCGATGATGACGGCCTCACCCGCGTCAAATTCAAAACCTGGTCGCAATTTCGCGGCTACGGCAAGGTCATCACCCGCACCGGCCGAGACAACGACCTGATAACTCAACGCGCCGCCTATTACATGCGGGGCATGGACGGTGACCGCAAGGGTCCCTCCGGCGGCACCAAGGACGTGTCGGTGTCTGACGGTGAAGGTGCCAGCTACCCCGACCACGACTCGGCGCAGGGTTTCCAGATCCGCACCGAAACCTATGACAAGGCCGACGGGGCGGTCGTCGCCAAGACCGTGGCCGAGCCCTGGCACAACCAGACCGCCTCCCAGACCCGATCCTGGGGCACGGTCACTGCCAACCAGACCGGCAACAAGTCCAACCACAGCTTCACCAAACTGGCCGACGGGTCCTGGCGCGAAACCAAGACCGTCAACAACGCCTTCGACCCCGTCACCGCCACCCCCACCGAGACCGACGATTTCGGGGACGTCACCAAGACCGGCGACGAGCAGTGCACCACCACCAGCTTTGCCGACAGCGGCGGCACCGGCAGCGGAATCGTGAACCTTCCGTTCCAGGTGCAGGCAGTTGCGGCAACGTGCGCGAACAAGGGCAGTGTCGACTACACCAAGAAACTGATCTCCGCCACCCGCAGTTACTACGACAACGGTGGATTCGGCGATGCCCCGACCAAGGGGCTGCTCACCCGTACCGACAAAGTGTCAACCGGGACCACCGCCTCCCAGGTGGTCTTCGTGCCTGCGACCAGGAAGACCTACGACACCTACGGGCGCACCCTGACCGCAGTGACCGCCGACAACACCACCGGCACCGAGGTCGACAAGACCACCACGACCACCTACACCACTCCCAACGGGCTGACCACCGCGGTCTCCTCCACCACCCCGCCGGTGACCATCAACGGCACTCCCACACCCCTGTCCACCAGCCAAACCGTCGATCCCGCCACGGGCCAAGCGCTCACCAAGACCGACGAGGGCGGCAAGACCACCACGATCAGCTACGACGCGCTCAGCCGCACCCAGAAGGTCTGGCTACCGGGCCGCAGCACGGGGGCCACCCCCAACTATGAGTTCACCTACCAGGTCGAGCCCGGCAAGATCGTCGCGGTGGGGACCAAGACCCTGCACAACGACTCCACCCAGGCCACCAGCTACGCCTTCTACGACGGGCTGCTGCGCTCCCGCCAGACCCAGGCACCCGGCCCCAACGGCGGCCGGCTGCTGACCGACACCTTCTACAACGCGCTGGGTAAGGCCGCCCGCACCTACGACACCTACTACGCCGCCGGGGCGCCCAGCCCTGACCTCTTTGGTGTGGACACCCCCGGCGACGTCCAGTCCCAGCACACCTACGACTACGACGGGCAGGCCCGCGTCACCGCCGACCACTTCTGGGTCGGCCAGGGCAGCCGCGCGGTGGAGAAGTGGCAGACCACCACCAGCTACAACGGCGAGTCCACCACCGTCACCCCGCCCGAGGGCGGCACCAAGACCACCTCGATCACCGACGCCCAGGGCCGCACCGTCGAAACCCGGCAGTACACCGGGGCCGGCGCCAGCGACTACCTGTTCTCTACCTACACCTACACCCCGGCCGGTCAACCCGCCACGATCACCGGCCCCGGCAAGGCCGGCACCATCCCGGCTACCACCTGGTCCTTCGACTACGACGTCCGTGGCCGCAAGACGTCCCAGACCGATCCCGATTCGGGCACCACCCGGTACGGATACGACGACCTGGACCGTCTCACACTGGCTACCGACGCCCGCGGGAAGAAGATCGCCACTAGCTACGACGATCTCGACCGCAAGACCACCCTCACCGACGCCACCGCCGGTGGCGCGGGCACCAAGCTCGCCGACTGGACCTACGACACCGTCGTCAAGGGCCAACTCACCAGCAGCAACCGCTACGCGGGCGGATTGACCTACACCTCAGCTGTCAGCCTCTACGACAACCTCAACCGTCCCACCCGCACCTACGTCCGGGTCCCAACGGCGGCCGGCCAGGACAAACTCGCCGGTACATACGTCTTCGGCACCACATACAACCTCGACGGCACCGTTGCGGGACAGTCCTATCCCGCCGCGGGCGGCCTCGCCGCCGAGACCATCACCAGCAGCTATGACGCCGATCAGCTTGGCCGGCCGATGAAGCTGACCGGCTACGTCACCGGCGCCCGCTACTCCTACAACGGCAAGCCCGAGCAGGTCGAGCTGTCCACCGGCGGCAAGCACACCTGGATCACCAACACCTACGAGACCGGCACCCAGCGCCTGCTCACTTCCATGACCGAACGCGAGAACATCGCCGGTCTGGACCGCCACGCCGCCTACGACTACCACGACTCCGGCACCCTGAAATCGATCAACGACACCAGCCGCGCCGGCATCGACAATCAGTGCTTCAGCTACGACCCGCTCGGCCGCCTCACCGCCGCCTGGGCCCAGGACGCCGCGACCTGCGCCAGCGACGCCGCCTCAGCCACCATCGGCGGCCCCGCCCCCTACAAGCAGACCTTCGCCTACGACGCCACCGGCAACCGCACCGACGAAACCTACGCCGACCCCACCACCTACTTCACCCGCACGTATAAAACGCCCACCGTCGGCCACCAGGTCACCGACGTCACCCAGACCGGCAGCAACGCAGGAACCAGCAGCTACGGCTACGACAATGCTGGCCACATCACCAGCCGCATCACCGGCGGCAAGACCGAGAACCTGACCTGGGACAACGACGGCACCCTCGCCAAAATCAGCGACGTCGGCAGCGGCGACACCACCTTCGTCTACGACACCAGCGGCAACCGACTCCTGCAAAAGGACCCGACCGGCGCCAGCCTTTACCTGCCCGGCATGGAGCTGCACCAAGCCGCCGGTGCCGCCACGGCCACCGGCACCCGCTACTACGGCTTCGGCGGCGCCACAGTGGCGCAGCGCACCAGCGACGGCAAGGTCCAGTTCCTAGCCAGCGACAACCAAGGCACCAACCAGATCCAGATCGACGCCTCCTACACCGGAACCGACCCGGCCCAAGGAACCGCCACACGCCGCCAACTCCCCTTCGGCAGCCCCCGCGGCAGCAACACCGGGACCTGGACCGGCAACCGCGGCTTCGTCGGCGGCACCACCAACCCCACCAACATCCCCCTCACCCACCTCGGCGCCCGCGAATACGACCCTGCCCTCGGCCGTTTCATCAGCGTCGACCCCGTCTTCGACAGCACCGACCCCCAATCCTGGAACGGCTACGCCTACAGCGACAACAACCCGACCAACCTCAGCGATCCCTCCGGGCTGTGCCCGCCCGACCGCTGCGGCGCCGGCATCACCAACGTCGGCCAGGACCACCCGACCATGACCGGCGGCTGCGGCCTCGACTGCGGCACTCCCTACCCACAGCGCAGCTGGCCCTCCTGGGTCAACCCCGACCGCGTAGCCGCGGTCAAGCGCGCGATCGCCATCACCGGATGCCGCAGGCAGGGCGGCTGCGGCGGCAGCCGCAACGTTCTCGCTGGCCGGTCCCCCGACGACCCGCTGTTCCTGAAGTACGCCAGCTACGGCACCAGTGGCACCCACATGTGCGGCAGCGAAGACGTCGTGTGTCAAACCCAGAAGGAGCTCATCGCCCAGGGCTTCGACCCGCAGATCGCCGACGACTTCGGCGACTCCTACTGCACCTACCTTCACTGCAATTCCCCAGGCGAAGCCCTGATGACGGGCCACCTCATGGACTGGCCCTGGATCCATGGCCCCAGCAACACCGACATGCTCGAAGACAGCCTCCTGGGCGGCCTGCGCGGTCGTGCCCGAGGCGGCCGAGCAATCCGGGGCTGCAACAGTTTCGTCGTCGGCACCAGGGTGCTCCTGGCCGACGGGACGACCAAGCCGATCGAGAAGGTCCGGGTCGGCGACAAGGTCCTGGCCACCGACCCCAAGACCGGTCGGACCAGGCCCCAGAAGGTCATCGCCGCCTTCGGCGGCTCCAACTACGACCACCTCATCAAGATCAACATCGTTGGCGACGGAACCCCCCGCAGCACCGGCGTCATCATCGCCACTGAACACCACCGCTTCTGGGATCCGGCCCACCACCGCTGGGTCCGCGCCGACCAACTCACCCCCGGCGCCACCCTCCGAACCCCACAAGGCCACACAGCCCACGTCAACCTCGTCATCACAGTCACTAGCCACCCGGAAGTCCATGACCTCACCATCGCCAACGACCACACCTTCTACGCAGAGGCAGGCGGTACGGCTGTTCTCGTTCACAATGAAGAGTGTGTAATTGGTCGCGATATCAGCAGGCAGAAGCAAGGCAGGCACTTGCAGGGTGACCGGCTCTACAATGGAGGCGGCTATTTTGTTGACATCGATGACGCACAATCCGTCCTGGATGCCTATCACCAAGGCACCGCCACGGTCCTTGGCACTACACGGACGGGTAATACTGTCGTGCGATATGATGGCGTGACGGGTTTCAACAACAACCCGGCAAGTGGGTACGTGGATCAGCCCACAAACGTATACATGATTAAGGGGAGTAAAAGCCCTAGCGTTGTTCCGATTAATCCTAATTGGACGAGTCAATGAATCTGCTAGAGCGTGAGAATCTGCTAGTACTCCAGGTGGTTCAAGCGTCACTGGGTCTCATCTCGCCAAGCATTTTTGGTATCTCGGTTGAAGTGTGCCCCGATCGAGCGATCGTGCACTTCGCGGTGGATGGGGAGAACGCCGAAGTCGCGGAAGATATTTCCGACCTAGTGTTTGAGCTCGATGCGCTATTGGAGGGGGCGGAATGCTTGGAGTCGAGGATCTATGCGGGCGCTCCTGATGAGACATGGCCTGGGCGTAATTTCCGTCTCATTTTCCTCTTGAAGCTGTAGCTGGCCGGGGATATCTGAATGATCGTCATCGCGTAGCCCACCAGTTGGTCGAGAGGCCTGAGTTGGGCGCTTGACGTCGGCTGACGGCGGTGGCGTGTGCCCGCGTTGCCGTCAGGGTGGGCCAGAGGGCGGTCGCAGAGGGTCTGCGACCGCCCTCTGGGCGTTCAACGGCTGGCTGTGCCAGGTCGGCCCCGGAGGGCCCGCTCCCGGCGGGGGCTGCGCGGCTCGGCGGCCCCCGCCGGAGGCGGGCCCTTGAAGACCTACAGCCCCATCCGGGGGGGCTGTGGGACCATCCGGAAACACCGTCCGGCCATTCCCATCATCCGTGGCAGGATCGGCTCCGCCTCCAGGACTACTACCTCAATCCCGCCTACGAGAACCATCCGGCGGTCTGCGTGGACTGGTGGAGCGCCTTCGCCTACGCCCGCCACATCGGCAAGCGCCTGCCGTCCTCCCTGGAATGGGAAGCCGCCGCCCGCGGCGCCGACGGACGCCTGTTCCCCTGGGGCGACGACATCGACCTCGACGCTGTCCACTGCGCCGACGCCTACGCCGGCCACGCTTTGGTCACTTACGAGGCCTGGCTCGCCGAGCACGAACGCGGCAACCTCCGACACGCCCTCCCGCATGCCGTCGACACCCACCCGCGCAACCGCTCTCCGATCGGCGTCCGGCACATGGCCGGCAACGTCTGGGAACTGACCTCGACCACCCTCGGCCAGGACGACATGGTGGTCATCTGCGGCGGCGGCTTCGACAACCCGTACCGCGCCGTGCAGGCGTCCTCCAAGGGCCTCTACCGCCGTCACGGCTCCAGCAACGTCGTCGGATTCCGCTGCGTGGAGGACCCCGCCGTCCTGGTCCCGTACAAGGGCAAGAACAAGCCGCCGTCGCAGAAGCAGGCCAACCAGGCGCACGCCAACCTCCGCAGCCCGGGCGAACGCGCAAACGCCCAGCTCAAATCATGGAAAGATCCTCACCAAGCTCCGCTGCTCCCCCCACCGCGCCGGCCACCTCGCCAAGGCCATCAGCGTCCTCCAAAACCGCGAAGCCTCAACTCACCCATGATGGAAAAGGCTCATTCTTGCGGCGGCCTCTGCGAATTGCGAAGGTGGGCGCCCAGAAGATGTCGCCACCGTTTGAAGGCGGTTGTGGCTGGCAAGTGGGACCTCGTCCATTTGGCCCTCCGCCTGGTGGGCTGAGCCTTGCTCTGTCTCGTGGATGCAGGCGCTTCGTGCCGGAGCAGTACGGGCCCGGCGTGGCGGCGGTACTGGGAGTAGCCGGAGTCCAGCAGCGGCAAGGGCATGAAGGGCCAGAGCACGGTGCGGCCGGTGGTCTTGTCGACCACGAGGACGCGTTCGGAGTTCGGGCCGACCCGTGACGGTGCCGGCGGTTCGATGACGAGGCTGCGGACGACGTAGGCGTCGGCGATCTCGTGGACGATCGAGACGATATCCCCGTCGTGAGTGGGGCGATGCCGGGCGTGGGCCCGCCGCCAGGCCTCCGCGGCGTCGATGATCGGGATCCGCCGCATTTGAAGGAGGGCGAAGGCATCGGCGATCTTGGTCAGGGTCTTGCAGGTCGTCGTGGCGTCGGTGCCGCAGGCCAGGCACCCGGCCCCAGCGGCCTCCGTTTGAGGCTCGCCGCGATGGGTGTGAAGGACGGCGTTGAGGGCGGTGGCCAGCCCGATGACTGTCCGTGGTGCGTCTTGCAGGAACTTCGCTGACGGGTCGTCGAGCAGGTCGTCCTTGACGCAGAGCCGAGCGGCCCGGCTGATGGCCCGGTGGTCGGCGCGCATCGCCAGCGCTTCGGCGGCGTGAACGCTGCGAACCAGCTGGGCGTGGATGTCGGTGGGTGTATCTGGCACGTGGTCTCCCGGTGACGGTTGTGGGGCGGGGGACGCGGCGGTGGGAGGCGCCGCGTCCCCCTGCTAGGCCCCTCGGTTAGCGGAACCGAGGGAGTTCAAGGGGCGTCAGGAGCGGTCGTCTGCTCGCGAGGACTCGCGCTCACCCCTCCTGCTTCTCGGGTCTCGAGGTGGGAGACCATCACCTCGATGGAGTCCTGGAGGTCGGGCAGCTGATGAGTGATGGTGGTTCCGTCGGCGGTGCGCCAGGTGAGGCGCGTCCGGGAGATCTCGATGCGCAGGTCGTCCACCGCGACGACGGAGTTGCCGCCGACATCGCCGACGTGGTGTGCGAACAGGCCGCGAGTGCACAGCTCAAGCAGCAGCAGACGGGCCGTACGAAGAGGACTCTGCGACCGCGTGGGGAGAGGGCGGTCGTCCGGCAGCGGCAGAGCGAACCAGGTGGCCTTCCCGCTGACCGGCGTGGGGCGGAGGCGCGAGCGGCTGCGATGGATTCCAGCATCGGTAGCCAGGGCCGCCACAATGGCGAGGCCTCTGCCGCTCTCGCTGAGCACATCGTGTCGGACGGGATGGGGGAGAGATCCGGAGCCGGTGTCGAAGACGGTGACGATGAGCGTGGGTGAGGCGGCGGAGCGAAGCCAGATCCACAGCTCGGTGTCGGTGCCGCCGGCGTGCAGCAGGGAGTTGGTGACCAGCTCCGAGACGGCGACCGTCCCGTCGGCGACGAGTTCGGCCGGGAGAGCGAGCTTGGTCATCACGGCCGAGAGCATCGACCGAGCCGTCGACGCGCAGGTCCGGTCGGGCGGCAGTGGGAAGGTTCGTGCGCGCCCGAACTCCAATGGCGGGTCGTTCTTGCTCAACACGACGAGCTCCACCGGTCGGACTGGCGGCGGAGTGCCGGATTGCAGCACGCGTGCGTGCACCTTGACGGCCTCTCGGAAGGACGCCGGGTCAGGCGCTGAAGCGTCCGGCGCATCCGCCCCGGCTGCCGGGAGGGAGTCTGCGATGAGGAAGTGGCGAGGCTGGTCGCAGTCCTTGCCGACGTCGTGCGGCGGACGTCTGCGGGGAGAGGACGGGCTGCCGGTTCCCGACAAGGGCGACGGGGGGAGCGAGCGGACGGCGCGGGCGGGAACCAGGCCCCCAGGAGGCGGGTGAGCTCATCCTCGTCGGCGGCCTCGATCAGGGTCTGGTTCGGAGAGAGGAACCAGTAATGCCTGGTGAAGCATCCGTACCAGCAAACAGCAGCCGGGTAGCGGACCCGGGCGGCGCTGAGCGCGGTGTCGGGACTGAGCCTCGGCCAGGGAGGGGTCCCGCCGGGCGGGGGCGAGGCGAATTGGACGCGTACGGGCGGGCGCTCCAGGACGGCTAGGGTCGCCGCTCCTGCTATGGATTTCGTGGGATCCTGTCCCATGTCGGACCTCCTGTGTCCGATAGGTCCCGGCCGGTGCTCAACCATCGCGTCCGGGACCGCCTGTTTTCGTGCCAGGCGAGCTGACATCACCAGCTCGTGCGGGTGAGTTGGCGCACGTGAGTGGAAGTGCGGGGGCATGCTCGCCAGGATTCGCGGACGTCCTGGGCACGAGCGCGCTCTGCACGAGAAAAGGGGATCCGCTGGCGCTCCCGCGTCTGAGCTTCAGCCGGGGTGGTCTGACTCGGTCGCGTCGTCCGGAAGACGACAGCACCGCCCTCAGCCGATCGCGCTCATCGGCCCTTTGTGATCAGAACCTTCGCCCGTACGCGCGTTCGCGGGCGTCCTGCTCCATCAGCGCGAGGCCGAGTTCCTCGAGACTGCCGCAGACCAGAGACTGGTCCAGCCCCTGCCAGAGCTCCCGGGCGGACAGGTCACGCCGACGCGTCGCACACCACATCACGCCTGCCTGGGAGGACCACAGCCGCCACCCGGGGTGCTCCCGCTCCAAAGCGGATTGCGGGCTCACCGTCATCGCTGCGTCTACCATGACGGCATACCTCCTTCGTGAGGTTGGGCCGCGCGGCCAGGGGGTTTCCTAGGCCTTGTACCTGGCCGCGCGGCGGCTCTTTCTCGTTTGGGTTCCAGCACTGGTCATATGAGGTGCTGAAGCATTGGCAGTTCTTGTCCTTGGCCACGTGAAGGCATGCAGACCTTGCCGAGCAAGGCGCCTCACACAGCCCCAGGGCTGATAAGCCGAGCCTTTCGTCGCCAGGGCCACGGAAGATCAGGCGTGGAGTGATCATCCTGTGGCTCAATGTCACCGATCTTTGTCGCTCCACACCCCGGTGCGCGGTCGTCGGATGTACTGTCATCCTGGACCGATGAAGTGAGTTTCGCAATAATGCGACTCGTATTAATGCCAAAAAATCTTGGGCATCGGGGCGCGGCCAGAAGATATGCCCGAACTTGCCTGGAAATGCCCGTGAGGGGAGACGCTCGTGACGGCCCACCTCAGCCCGACTGCGCGGCATCGACGTCTGATCTTCGAGCTCAAACGTCTTCGTGAGGGAAGGGGGTTGTCGCGCGGGGAGGTGGCTGAGCGCCTCGGCACCTCTGAGACGACGGTCTTCCGGTACGAGAAGGGGCAACACCGGCCGAAGCCCGCGGACGTCGCTGCGTTGCTGGACATCTACGGGGTCACGGACCGAGCTGTCCGTGAGGAGCTGCTTGAGATGGCCAAGGACGCCCGTAAGCGCGGCTGGTGGCATCGGTACCGGCGGACGCTCAAGCCGGGCTTTGACTCCTATATCGGCCTGGAGGCCGCCGCTTCGGTTATCCGTACCTATCAGCCACAGGTCGTGCCCGGCCTGCTCCAGACCGCCGATTACGCGCGAGCGGTCATCGAGGAGACCGCGATGAACTTCACGCCCACCGAAGTGGACGAGAAGGTCGAGGTGCGCCTCTCCCGGCAGGGGTTGATCCAGCGGGAGGTCGACCCCGTTCAGTTCATCGCGGTTCTCGACGAGGCGGTCCTGCGCCGTCTGGTCGGAGGTCCGGACACGATGCGCGCGCAACTGCGCCACCTCGCGGAGGTGAGCAAGCGCCCGAACGTCGAGGTCCGGGTGATCCCCTTCTCCGCCGGGGCGCACGCGGCGATGGACGGCCCCTTCTGCCTGCTCGGATTCCCCGAGACCGATGCTCCGGACCTGGTCTACCTCGAGCAGTCAATCAGCGCGCTGGTCCCCGAGGACCCGGAAGAGGTGCGGCACTACACGCTGATATTCGGGAACGTGCTGGCCAAGGCCCACTCCGCTGTCGAGTCGGTAGCCTTCATCAAGGCAATCGCGGACAATGTGCCCTAAGTCCTCGACGGAGGGAGATCAAGGGATGACCACACCGGACAAGCGGGCCCGGTGGGTGAAGAGTTCCTACAGCACCAACGGCGGTGACTGTGTCGAAGCGGCCGTCCTCGACGGCTTGGGCCTCATCCGCGACTCCAAGGATCCGGACGGCCCGGCGATCGGCCTGGAGCCCGAAGCCTGGGCCCAACTCCTGCACTGCCTCAAGATCGGCAATGCCCCTCGCAGCTAACGATTGATCTGGAGCCGTCTCCTGGGCGGCGATGCCACGGTTCCTCGTGCGGGAGTGAATGTGCGGGGACGCCGTGCCCGCGGCCCGAAGCTGGATGCCGGCGAGCCTTCATTTGCGATCTTCCGCACCTCGTGGTGTTCCCATCGGCTGGAACGCCACGAGGTGCCCAAGTGACAGCGGCCAGGGTGAAATCATGTACGGCCAGACGGTCGACCACTCTCCGCAATCGGAACGCGAAAGGGGTTCACCGGCTCCGTAGGCGACTCATCGGGCGCTCTTCCACCTGACCCAGGTGTCGATCCCTTCGGCTCGGTAACGAGCGCCCCGGCCGAAGCGCCAGTCGGCTCGGAGTTGCCAGGCATCTGCCGGAGCTTGGCGGTGTGGCGTGAGCAACGATGCCAGTTCGTCATGCCGAGCATCGACCCCTCCGTGCCCGGGATGGCTGTCAAGCCCAGCCTCCCGCGCCTCGTAGCGCTGATTCCACTCCAAGTAGATCGCCCATTGCTCACGTTCCATCGCCACGGCGTTGTCTGTCGCTGGCCACACGTCGTACTCGACCTCTTCAACCGGGCCGACAGGGTCGCGGCTTTGGAAGTAGTGCGCCTTGCCGTCGAGCTCGGCGAGTCCAGCGCGGAGGCCGTCGTACCAGTGCAGCTCGACAAGGACGCGTCCGAAGCCGTCGGCGGTGAGTCGATCTTCATCCCAAGTCTCCGCCACGTCGGCAGAGTAGCGCTTGAGGCCATGGCGACTTGATCTACGGCGGCGTGATGAATGACGGCCAGATAGATCCCCCGTATCTGGCCGCCGACGCGGGAGTCAATCCCAACCGGCCACTGCTTATCGCCTGTGTCTGGACACATGGGGATTGCGCACCAGGGGTGACATCACGATCGGGTCAAGAGTGTCGGTTGGAAACTGACCGGCTCTTGTGGAGTGCGAGACCGTCTTCCTAGGCTACTCACAGCTTTCATGTGACTACTTACTGTCGCTTGGGGGGTTGATGACGAATTGGCGTGCTCTTGCTCGAGGTCGGAGAGCCCAGGGAGCGGGCTTGGTTCTGCTCATCGCGGGTTGCTCGTCGCATTCGGCCGACGGCCGTACTGCCGACGAGCCGTCATCGAGCCTCGCGACCTCGCCGGTATCGGCCGAGCAGGCGGTCGTCGATGCGTACACGGCCTATTGGCCTGCGAATGTCCGGGCGGCCAAGCTGCCCCGGGAGCAGGGGCGAGCCGAGTTGTCGCCGTTCGCCGAGCCCGATCACGTGAACAAGACCTTGGACGGGGCGGCGGATTGGCAGCGCAAAGGCTATGAGCCGTGGGGGCATGTGATCGTGCACGTGTTGTCCGTCCAGGTGAAGGGGAACACGGCGCGGCTGTTGGAGTGTCAGGACGCTTCGAACGCGGGAGTCGCGAACGCTCATACTCACCAGCTGATCCGCGGCACGCAGGGGAGTCCTCACGTGCACCTCTCGGCAGACATGCAGCAAGACGCCGATCACCGCTGGCGGCTCAAGCAGGTGGCAATTCTGAAGGCGCCGTGTACCGCGTCGCGGCCCTGACTTCGGCCGCCGCGTTGCTGCCACAGGCAGCCGGTTTCACTAGCACTCATGCGAAACCGAATGATCCGAAGCCCGATCGGGGCGTCGTCACCCAGCCCTATGGCTACACCGCTTTCGCCAAGGATCCAGAGGTCTCCGAGCACAAGAGCGGTGGCGGTTCGGGTGGTTCGTCCACGGAGACGAGCAAGCCATCGTGCGTGTTGCTGCCGGGGACGGCGACATCGTTCGACGTATGCGGCCAGAACGTTTCGCCAAACGCGGCAGATCACGCCGCATCGATGGGACCGGATTCCACGCCGTCGGTAACCCCGCAGGAGTTGGCGCAGCAGGCGTTCAGCAGCCTGAAGCTCCCGGCGCTCACGGTGCGAACCGCGCCGCCCCGGGGCCGGGACGGTCTGGTAGGGCTGCGGGAGTTCTTCTGGGCGGAACGCGCGAGATGGCATCCGCTCAGCAAACGGGCTGAGGCTGGTGGCGCCTGGGCGGAGGTCACGGCGGTTCCGTCTCGCCTGGTCGTGAGACCGGGGACCGGTGATTCGGTGATGTGCGAGGGGTCGGGAACACCGTTCGACTTCTCTCGCCCGTCCGCCGCACAAGGCACCGGCTGCACGTACCTCTACGAGCGCTCGTCCGCCGGGATGCCGGGTTCGGCCTACCAGGTCACGGCCGAGGCGGTATGGACCGCGACCTGGGTCGGCTCCGGCGGAGTCGGCGGCGTGTTGCCTTCGCAAACCAGATCGTCCAGCTTTTCCCTCCGTATTGCTGAGGGCCAGGCACTGACTCAAGGGAGGTCGTAGTTGGGACGTACGGGGCTTCCGAACGCCCCCGCCGATTCGATCGGGGGAGGCCCGCTGCAGGCAGGGCCACCGCGTCTGCCACCTCAGCCGAGGCAGCGCAGGCGGGCCGTGATCGCGGTCGGGGCGCTGGTGATGGCGGGCGGCGCGTTGATCTCCAGCCAGGCGGCACTGCGGCTGAGCGATCGCCAGCCGGTGGTGGTCATGGCGCGTGACGTACCGGTTGGGCAGCAGATCAGCGCGGCGGACCTGACCACGGTAGACGCCGGTGTCGAGAGCCCGGTGGCCGCGATCCCCGCTGAGCAGGAAAGCCGTGTTGTCGGTGGCTTCGCGGCTGTGGACCTGCGGCGGGGGACGATGATTCCGCCGACGGCCGTCACACGTGACTTACGTCCTTCGGCCGGAGAGGATCTCGTCCCGGTCGCGATGAAGCAGAGCCGCCTTCCGGCGCGTGGTCTCGCCCCAGGGGACCGGGTCATCGTGGTCGCCACAGCGGACGGGGGCGGGGACGCTCCGAACGGGAAAGTGTCGGCGCAGACACCGCCGCCAGGCCAGGTCTCGGCGACCGTGGACCGGGTCACCGGAACGCCGGACGCGGATGGGCAGATCGTCGTCGACCTGCTCGTGCCCAGCGCGGACGGTCCGCAGCTCGCCCAGCACGCCGCTGACGGCAAGGTCGCGTTGGTCCTGGCCAGCCGGGGGCAGTGATGGCGCTGTACACACTGATGTCGCCGAGCGAGTCACCCGGTGTGACCACTACCGCGCTGGCACTCACCTACACATGGAACGGGCGCGCCCTTCTTGCCGAATGCGACCCGAAGGGCGGCGACGTCCTAGCCGGTTTCCTGCGCGGCCGGATGGCGGCGGATGCCGGTCTTCTCAACTGGGCACTGTCGATCGCGCACGATCCGGATCCGGCGCGCCTGTGGAACAACGTCATCTCCCTCGACGGATCCGCTCGTGAGTGGCTGCTGCTGCCGGGGCTGCGCGATCCGCGTGAGGCGGCCCAGCTCGAAGGAGCGTGGGCCCACGTCGCCGGTGCGTTCGAGGTGGCGTCCTCGGCGGGAGTGGACGTCATGGCCGACATCGGGCGGATCGGCGGACCCGAGACCCCGATGGGACTGGTGGCTGCGAGCGACATGGCGATCATGCTGCTGCACCCGAGCCTGCGGCAGGTGACTGCGGCCAAGCCCCGGCTCGACGCGCTCGGCCGGCATGTCGGGTCGGACGTGCCAGTGGCGTTGTGCCTAGTCGGCCAGGGCGAATACCCAGCGCGCGCGGTGAGTGAGGCCCTGTTCGGGCTTCCGGTGATCGCCGAGATTCCGCACGATCCGCGCTCGGCCGAACTGCTGTCGGACGGTCGCGGGCCCGGCCGCGCCGCACGCCGGACGCCGCTGATGAACGGCGTGGCCGCGCTGGCGACTGCGATGCGCGCGCATGCCGAAGCCATGTCCGGCCGTGGAGACCAGGACGTCGCAGCCGTGGCAGGGGGGAGCTGGTGAACCCCAAGCCGCCACGTTCCACATGGCCGCCGTCGACGGTGAACACCCCGGCTCTGCGCGCGATGGGCCCGGTAGCGATGGGTTTGGGCGTCCAGCGGACGAGCCCGTCCCCGCCGGACGTTACCGACCTGAACGGCAAGGAGTTCCGGCGGGCCGTCGCAGCGATCACCAGGTCGGTGACCGAAGACCTCCAGGACGTCGAGACCGCCGACGCAGGCGCGGCGCGTCCGCTCATTGAGGCGCACGTCCAGCGTTGGGCGCGTGACCGGCTCGTGGACGAGACGCCGGTCGGGTTCGCCACGCAGCGCCGCCTGGTGGACGCGGTCTACGACGAACGCTTCGAGCTGGGAGTGCTGACGCCCTACATCCGTGATCCGGCGGTGGAGAGCATTGACATCAACTCCTGCGATCAGGTGTGGATCAGCTACAGCGATGGGGCCCGTGTGCGGGGACCGGCGGTCGCGGCGTCCGATGGCGACCTGATCAACATGATCCAGATGTGGGTGCTGCACAAGAGTTACACGGCCCGTGAGTTCTCGACGGCCAGCCCGCTGGCCAACGCCGCGCTGCTACCAGGCGAGCGCGATGTGAGCGGCGTCGGTGTCCGGCTCAGCGCGGCGATGTCGGTCACCGACCGTCCCTGTGTCAGCATCCGCTGCCACCGACTTGTCGACGTCACCCTCGACGACCTGACGCGGCTCGGGACCATCAACCGGAGCTTGCGCGCGTTCCTGTCCGCCGCCGTCCGGGCCCGCAAGAACATCGTCATCACCGGCGGGACCTCCGCAGGGAAGACGACACTGCTGCGCGCCCTGTCGGCGGAGATCGACCCCGGAGAGCGGCTGATCACGCTGGAGACCGACTACGAGTTGTTCCTGCACAAGCTGCCGGAGCGGCACGGCAATGTGGTCGCCTACCAGGCGCGACAGGCCAACTCCGAAGGCGCGGGCGCTATCACGTTGCACGAGCTGATCCCGGACGCGCTGCGCAAGAACCCCGACCGGATCATCGTGGGGGAGGTCCGGGCGGACGAGATCATCCCGATGTTCGAGGCTATGAACACCGGCCATCCCGGCTCGATGTGCACCATCCACGCCGATGGCACCGAGGAGATCTTCAACCGGATCGTCATGCTGTGGACCCGCGGTGCCGGAGGCCAGGCAACCCCTGCGCCTGTGATCCACCTCAATACCGGCGAGACGATCGACTTCGTCGTCCACCTGCGCACCGACCGCAGCACCAACCAGCGGTTCGTGTCCGAGGTCATCGAGGTGCTGCCACCCTGCGACTCGGACCTCCCCGCCCGCAACCACATCTACCGGCCTGCCGGCCCCGCCGGACGCGCCCTTCCGCACGTCACCCCGCAATGCCTGGACGACCTGGTCGACGCTGGCCTGGACCCCACACTGCTGGACATTCACGCGGCGACCTGGCCCCTGCCCGGCCGGGAAGGGGGCGGACGGTGAATGCCTCCGCTCTGCTGTTCACCCTCAGCATCACCGCCGTCCTTGGAGGAGGCTGGCTGGCGGTCGCCGGCTGGCGTGGCTGGAGTCCATCGGTCGACCGTCCCATGCCGTCCGTAGCACGGCGCCTGTTCCACCGCTTGTCGGATCGGCGACTCACACGGAGCCTGCTGATCGCCTGCGCTGCCGCGCTCATGGTCCTGGCAGTGACCGGGTGGCCGGTGGCGGCGCTGGCGGCGGTCGCCGCATCGGTAGCAGTGCCGCGCATCCTCGCCGGCAGGACCGCCGTCGACCGCATCGGCCGACTGGAGGCCCTCGAGCAATGGACGCGAAGGCTGGCCGACATGCTGTCGGCCGGACGCGGACTGGAACAGGCGATCGAATCCAGCGCCACCCGAAACATTCCGGCACCGATCGCCTCCCACGTCCAGACCCTGGCCCGGCGGTTGACCGTGACGCGGATGCCGGCCGAGCAGGCGCTTAGGCTGTTCGCGGACGAACTGGACGATCCGGTCGCCGATCGGATCGCCGCCGCGCTGATCCTGCTCACGCGCCGCCGCGGTACGGGCGCGAGTTCGGTACTGAACGGCTTGGCCGAACTGGTCGCCCGCGACGTCACCGACCGCCGCGAGGTCGAGGCCGCACGTGCCGAACACCGCACGACCGTCCGCTGGGTCGTCGGCATCCTGCTCGTCCTCACCGCGGCCGCGGTCCTCCAACGCTCCTACGTCCGCCCCTTCGATACCGGTCTCGGCCAGGCCGTCCTGGCCGTGATCGCAACCTGCTACGCCGGAGCGTTCTGGTGGCTGCACCGGCTCGCGCGCCCTGACAACGGACGCCGCTTCCTGGGAACCCCCACCGCAGGACGGGAGACCGCATGAGCCTGCTCTCTCTCACCGGCGGAAGTCTCATTGGCCTCGGCGCGACCGTCCTGGTCGGCGAGCTTTACCCCGCGCCGCCACGTCTGGCCGACGCCTTGGCCCGTCTGGAAGGAACCGCGCCCGCCGAGCCGACGGGGCGGCTCCGTCGGCTCACCCGTTGGGCGGACGTCCACAACCCGCAGTCGGACCTGGAACTGGTCGGGCTGACGGTCGAGGCGTTCGTCCTCAAACGCCTCGGGTACGCGCTCCTCGGCCTGGTCTTCCCGACGCTGCTCAACCTGACCGTCACCCTCGCGACCGGTGCCACGCTGCCCTGGCAGATCCCGGCGGCGGTCGGAGTGCTGCTGGGCGCGGCGTTCGGACTCGCCCCCGATATCGCGGTCCGACGCCAGGCCGCCGAACTGCGCCGTGAGTTCCGCGCTGCGCTGTCTACCTATCTGGACCTGGTCGCGCTGGAACGCGCCGCCGGATCGGGCCCCGGCCAGGCACTGCACGCGCCCGCCGACGTCTGCGGCGGCTGGGTGTTCGAACGCATCGCCACCGTCCTGCGCCAGGCCCGCCGCTCCGGCGAACAGCCCTGGCGCGGTCTGGCAGAGCTCGGGCGGCGGGTCGGCGTCGCCGAACTGACCGAACTCGCGGACATCGCAGAGGACGCCGGGTCCATCGGCGCCCAGGTTCTGCCGACCCTGCTGGCCAAGTCCCAGTCCATGCGTACCGCCGCCCTCACCGACGCGCGTGCCCGCGCCAACTCCCGTACCAGTGAGATGCCGGTGGCCATCGCCATGTCCATTGGCGGCTTCCTGCTGCTCGTCACCTACCCCGCTCTCTACCGGCTGTTCATCGCATAGGAGGAACCCTGGCCATGCTCCCCTGGGAACTGCACTACCTGGCGACCGCCGCTGCGCTGGCCCGGGACCGTTGGCGGCGGAGGCCCGCCGGGGACCGGGGGGCGATGTCGGCCGAAGCAATGATCATCATTGGGATCCTGGTCGCCACCGCGGTGACAGCCCTGGGGATCATCGGCCAGAAGGTCATCTCCAAAGCCAACTCCATCAACCTGAAGTGAACCGCCCAGGACGAACCCGTCGCCGGGGTCCGGGCGACGACGGGGCGATGAGCGTCGAGACCGTGCTCGCCGTCCCCGTCCTGATGATGACGGTCCTGGCCTGCACGCAGGTGTGCCTGCTGTTCCTCGCCCGCTCCATCGCCCTGGCCGCCGCGCAGGAGGGCGTCCGCGCGGCTCGCCCCGAACATGCCTCACATGCGGGCGGCGGCACGGTCGCCCGTAGCTACGCCGTCCAAACGGCCGGAGGCTTCCTGCATTCCGTCACCGCGACGTCGAGAGCGGACAAGACGACCGTACGAGTTCGTGTCACCGGACAGGCCCTCTCACTCGTCCCGCTGCTGCCCTCTCTTCCGGTGCACGCCGAAGCCGCAGGCGCGATCGAGAAGTTCACCACCCCGTCGGGACGTCCACGATGACCGCACGCACGGCCGACCATGGGAGCGTGACGGCCGAGGCCATGGTGGCCATCCCCGTCGTCGTCCTGCTCCTGCTTCTGGCCGTCGCTGCCGGACGAGTGACCATCGCCCTTGGAACCGTGGAAGCGGCCGCGCGCGACGCGGCCCGCGAGGCGTCCATCGCCCGGACACCCTGGGCCGCCAAGCACGCGGCCGTGGCGAGCGCCCAGGCCTCCCTCCGTTCCGGGGGACTACACTGCGCCGACGCGGCGGTCCAGGTCGACACCGCGGGATTCGCACGTGCTGCAGGGTCTCCCGCGAACGTGGGTGCCACCGTCTCCTGCCGGATCACCCTGTCTGACCTCGGATTTCCCGGCATGGCCGCGAGCGTGACAAAGAGGGCTCACTCGATCAGCCCCCTTGACCCTTACCGGGGGCGAGGATGAGGAGCCTCTGTGACGATCGCGGTTCGATCACCCCCTACGCCCTGATCTTCATCATCATCCTGACGATGTTCATCGGCCTGGCCGTGGACGGCGGCGCGAAACTACGCGCCGGATGGGAAGCCGTCGGCACCGCCCAGGAAGCCGCGCGCGCGGGCGCGGGACAGGTCGACCAGACCGCCGCCTACTCGGGGCGCGGACGGTTCGTCATCGACCGGACAGCGGCGGTCCGCGCCGCCGAGAGCTACCTGGCCGCCGGCGGACATCGCGGCAGCGTGAGCATCACCGGCACGCGAACTCTGCTGGTCCGCGTCACGGTCACCAAGCCGACCTGGATGCTTTCGATGGCGGGCATCGGTTCGGTCTCCCAGACCGCCTCCGCCAGTGCGGATCTGGCCACCGGTGTGGAAGGGGAGAACCGTTGAGCAACGCTGTCCGTCTCGCCCGCGCCGCCCTGGCATGGGCCGTCCTGGCAGCGCTGGCAGTGGGCGCTCCACTGGCGCTGCTGGCCGCTGCGGGCTCGCCGATTCCCGGCCACCTGCCAGGCGCACGAGAGGTGCTTGACCGGCTGATGCGGCAGGACGACGGAACCCTGCTGCTGGGCGCGCTACGGCTGGTGGCGTGGACGGCATGGGCGTCGTTCGCCGCCGCGGTGCTGCTGGACGCGGCAGCCCGGGCGCGCGGGCTGCCCGCGCCGCCGCGCCTGCCAGGGCTGGGAGCGCCCCAGCGGCTGGCGAGCGGACTGATCACCGTGGCGTTGCTGGGCGCCGGTTCGCCTGCGATGGCCGCACCGCTGCCGGCGGCCGCTGCGACACCAGTGCACCATCGCCCGGTCGACGCTTCCGCGTCCGTCCACGACCAGGACGACGACTATCAGGTCAGACCCGGCGACACGCTCTCGGGCATCGCCGAACGGAGGTTGGGGGAAGCCGGCCGCTGGAAACAGGTCTGGCGCCTTAACCAGGGCCAGCGACAATCCGACGGCGGAAGTGTCCAAGATCCCGACTTGATCCGGCCCGGGTGGCAGCTTCGCCTCCCCGATTCCACACCTCGTAAGACGGTGTCCAAACCGCGCCCCCACCGCCACCCCGCGCCTCCGGTCGCACCGACCGCGCCTCCGGCCACCCCGTCTGGGCCTCCGGCAACTCGGCCCGTGCCACAACACCCCCAGGCGCGCCCCAAGCCCTCCCACACTCCGGCGTCCGAGCACGTCGAACCCACGCGAGACGGCCGTGACCAGACCCGCGCCCCTGAAGTCACCTCTGTGCTTCCGACGCTGCCGGACAGGCTCCCGCACGGGCAGGACACCGCCGCGCACGATGAGCATGATCGGCCCGGACGGTGGGTGATGCTGCGGTCGGGGAGCATGATGGCGATGTCATTCGCAGCGGGGATCACCACCGCGCTGGCCGCGTCCCGGCTGCGTCGCCGCCGACGCCACGTCCCACCGCCTGTCCGACAGGGTGTCCACATCACCGACGAACCGGCACTCGCACCGAGCGTCCGGGACAGCAGCCGCGCCCACCGGCGCGCCGAGGCCGTCGTACGAACCGGCGCGCCACCGCCCACCGACCACGAGCGGGTCCGCACCGCGTTCACTCTCGCGCCCTTGACCCACCTGGAGATCGGCGTCGACCCGAACGGAGAACCAGTCGAAGTCGACGTGCCGGGGCTGGTGCTGGCGCTGAGCGGGCCCGGCAGTGACGACGTCGCCCGTGCGCTGGCCTTGGCCGTCCTGAACGAGTCCGACCCCGCCCGAGCCCGCCTGATCCTTCCCGCGCCCGAGGCCGAACGCCTTCTCGGCCCGTCCGCCACTACGGTCCGCCTCCCCGGTCTGAAAATCGCGGACAACGCTGAGGTGGTCGGGCAGTTTCTGGAACACCATCGACGCATCCGCGCCGCGCTGGCAGTTCGGCAGGGCCTCGACGGCGTGGCAGCCCTGCGCGCCGCTGATCCCGGGGAAGCAGTACCGACCCTGGTCGCGTTCGGCGGCCCCGATGCCGACGTTCCCCGCCTTCGGCGTGTGGTCGACGACGCGGCTCGGTTTGCCGTGGCCGCGGTGCTGCTGTCGGAGAGTAACGTCGGTACTGCTTGCACCGTTGACGCCGACGGCACCGTCACCAGCGCGACCGGTCCCCTCGCGGAGCGACTGCGCCAGGCCCGGCTGTTCCAGGTCACCGCCGATGACGCGCCGGAGTTCCTGCGCGTGCTGGCAGTCGCCCACGCAGCACTCAGCGACGAAACCGGCGATGTCGACCGTCACGACGACGCATCCGACACCACGACTGACCCGTCCGACCTCGCCGGCCACGGCACCGCCCCCGACCACGTAGCGGACCTCCCCGAGGACGGCGACATGCTGGTGGCCTCCGGCGGACCGGAGAACTCCGACGCGCTGGGAAACTCCGGCGAATTGAATGAGAGCCCGGAGCAGCAACCGCCGATCCGCCTGCGGGTCCTCGGCCGCCCCAGCGTTCGCGCTGACGACGATATTGCGCTGAGCAGCCGCAACAAGGCATTCGAGTTGCTGGTCTATCTGGCGCTGCATCCCGGAGCGACGCGCGGGGATGTGTGCGCGGCCTTGTGGCCCGACCACGAGCCGGGGGACCGGTTCCATAGCGCGCTGCGGCATCTGCGCGATCCGCTCCGCGAGGCGACCGACCGCGATTCACGCTTCGTGTTCGCCGACGGCGACCGATACCAGATCGACCGTGAGGTGATCAGCGTCGACGTGTGGGACTTCGAAAGGGCCCTGGCTGCCGTCCGTGCCGCCCGCGACGACTCGGTCCGACTCACGGCCCTGGAGGCTGCAGCCGATTTGTGCGGAGGCGAGCCGGCCGAGGGTGCCACATGGGAGTGGCTCGACGAGGACCGCTACCCGCTGGTGCGTGCCCAATGTGACGTCCTTGCGCAACTCGCCGAACTCACCGAATCCGACGATCCCGAACGTGCGCTTCACGCCCTGGAAAAGGCGAGGAGCCTGGATCCGGACATCGAAGACCTCTATCGCCGTATCATGCGGGTCCAGGTTTTTCTCGGCCGCGCGGACGCAGCGATGAGAACCCTCAGACTACTCCGGGCGAGACTCAACGAGATCGGGCTGGAACCCGAACGTGAAACGCTCGAATTGGTGAGGCGCATCCGAGGAGCGGCAGGCGAGGGAACGACGATTCCCCGTCGACGCCTCGTGTGAGACCCCCTGATCCCACATCGCCGGAAGTCGTAGTCGTTGCCCTGCCCGGTCCCTCGCGCGATGCCCTGCCCAACTGGACTCCGCTTGACCGGGGTATCCCGGCTGCGGTGAATCCCCAGCTAGTGAGCTTGGCGGGATGCCCGCTGAAGACTCCGACTGGCTGGAAGACCAGGAACCATAAAGGGGCGGCGGTGGCCGAACGGGCGATGTGAAAACGCGGCGAGGGCGTGGATACCATGCATTTATCGCTTTTGATCTTTTTGTTTCATTCTCCGTTCGCATCTCTACTTGAACACTCGCGCCCTCTCCGTGCTGCACATGTTCGGCGAGACTCGCGGAATGGCTGATGGGAGTGCGCTCGAGAGTAAATGACTGACGTCCTTACGTCGGAGTTCCGTCCGGATCGCATTCTGTGTGACGACCGACGGCGGCACCTGCCTTTTGGTTAGAGAAGTAATCCCAGTTCCCCACCTGTGTTCTCGATATGAGTCTGGGAGAATTGAATCAGTGCAGCAGAGAAGGGGAGACGGAAATGGACAAGATCTTCAAATGCGGCGGCTGCTCGTGGTCCAGTCACCGATGGGTGGACTTCACCCGAACGCTCAAGTCCGACCCGACGGTGTCGAATCGTCTGCTGTATGCCGACTGCTGTTTCCGGGAAGTCCGCCGGAACGGCGCGTGGACGGTTGGGATCCACGCCGTGAGCCGTACCAGCAACGTGGCCAAGGAATACCCCGAGTTGGTGCGCGCCGAGCCCGCACGGCGCGGCTGATCTCGCCGTGGCGAACGGCCGGAATCGGTTCCGGCCGTTCGCCACCCGGACCCACACGGAACCGTCCCGCACGCTGGAGTGCGGGAGTGAAACGGAGGCGATCATGAACAAGGCGGTCTTCACCCAGTCCTCTCCCGGCAGCGTTCCGGGCGCCACGCTTGAGCGCGCGGACATGGCGCGGATCACCGGCGACGACTGGAGCGAGATCCGCAAGCTGGCGCGCGGCTACTGCCATGCGGTGGACGCGACCCGATCACGTAAGCGCGCCGACGGCAGCGCCACGGTCGTCAAGCACGGGCACGCGCCGTACGGTACCGACGACGTGTGCGACGACACCGCCCAAGACGCGGTGCTGATCTTCGCGCAGAAGCTGCGGGAGGTCACCGCACACTGCGTGCCCACCTCCGGCACTGGCGCCGCCCCGGAAAACCTGAGCTGGTTGTACGTACGGCGCGACGGCGCGCAGATGACCGTCACCCGCGCCATGCTGCGGCGCTGGGCGGTGCGCGACGCCGCAGCACGCAACGGCTACCGCCAGCGCGGCGGGTCGCAGCCCCAGCGGACTGCACCGGACACCGACGGGACCGCACTGGCGATGCTGCGCGGGTCGGCGCTGGCACAGCACAGCGGAGAGCTGTTCGCGATGGCGTGGGGCGACGGTGGCGACTTCCCGACCCTGGCCAAGCTCATGGAGAAGGCCGATGCCGCCGACGATCTTGGACGGGCCGGCACCTTCGCGGCTCTGGCGCAGGAGCGGCACGGAGGGGCGTACGGGTCGCGCCGTCAGGTGATCCGTACTCGGGAGGAGGCGCTGGCCGAATGGCGGGAGTTGTCGGCGCGGCTTGACGACGCGCGCGACACCTTCGGCTACGGCGACAACGGCAGGACCCCCTGAACATCCCATAGGGAACATGGCCCCGGAAGCCTTCACGGCATCCGGGGCCATGCCCTTTTCCCTAGCGGTGAGAATCCAAAGAATCATTGTCGCTGCGGACGCTTCGAGAGTCGCCGAAGCCGTATTTATATGTGGGCGGAATCGACGCTTGCACCCGAGGTGATCGGTACGCGAATTCGTCCCTCGCGGGATTGTGTTCACTGCCGAGATCGGGGAAATGCTGAGCGGAAGTGAGGGCGATGGACATTCGGTACCCGATCGGCGACCTGGTCGCCGAGGAGCTGCGACAGAAGACGTTCAGCACCGGTTCGCGCGGCTACCGCGCCGGCGGCAAGATCACCGTGGACGGTGAGCGGTACCAGGTGCAGGCCCAGGCGATCCTGATCGGGTCCAAGGGCAACCCGATGCTCGCACCCGAGGCGTCCCTCGGCGAGATGGCCGAGGCGTTCCGCGAGCTGACCGCGCAGGACTTGGTGGCCAAGGACTTCCGCACGGGACGGACGGGTTACTACGCCTCCGGCAAGATCCACGCGGCGGGACAGCGCTACCAGGCCAGCGTGCAGGCCGTCCGACTCGACTGATCACCACCGGCTCCGCATCCCCTGGTGCCCGCGGCTCCCTGGCTCCCATGCCCAGGTGCGACATGCCCGGCGGTGCCACCTGCCCCTGACCGCCCGAAAGGACGGTGCTCCTGTGACGTACAGCCAGATCATCGAACTCCCGCGCGGATGGCGGATCTCGCCCCGCCTGATGGCGCTGTGGGCTGTCGACGAAGCGCACACGATCGAACTCGAGGCGGTCGAGCGCACCGACGACAACCGCATCCGGTGGGCCTACCGGCTCGCCCACCACGGCCGGACGATCTTCGAGGGGCGCGACATGCGCTCGCCGGTCGGCGAAGAACTGTCCACCGACGCTCTGGTCAAGGCCGCCATAGCGATCCTGGCGTTCCTGATCACGCCCTCGGAGGACCCCGAGGACCTCACCCCCGAGCAGACCGCATGGCGCGGGGAGTTCGCCGAGGACCTGGCGCTGTTCACCTTCGACGACTCCTGCGGCTACTGCGGGGACGCCGAGCACCTGTCGCCTACCTGCCCCGACCGCTGATCGACCAACCGTCCCGCTGCGAAAGACAGAACGGAGAACCCGTCATGCCCAAGATCTCCAGCCGCTCCTCGAAGGTCGGCCGGATGCTGCTCAGACGCGAGGCCTTCACCACCGGCAGTGGCCTGTCGGCCGTGACCGACGCGCCGCCGTCGGTGGGGCGGCTGCCGACCGAGTGGTGGCCCGCCTACCATGCCGACCGGTCCGCGCCCGGGATCACCTACGTCGTGCTGTCGTACGCCACGCCGATCGGGTGGGTGTGCGAGGACGGGCGCACCGTCATCCCGGACGAGTCCTACTCGCGCACCACCCGCCGACACCAGCTGCTCATCAGCCGCTGGCTGTAGCAGGAACGGCCCACCCATGACTCTTTACGGACTGTGGTGGGGCGGCCCGAGCTACAGCCGCCCCACCCCCGATGACGATCTCGAACGGCTCCACAGTCTGAGCGCCGCCAAGGAAGCCCTACGCGACAGGTACCACAGCAACGGCTGTCGGACCGAGCACTTCGACTTCATCGAGCGGGAGCCGGAACAGGTGTACCTGCCCGCCGTCACCACCGACAGCGAGATCTGGCTCTACGCCTCCCCGGACAGCGACCCCGCCTGCCCTGACTGGCGCGTCTACTTCGGGCCGCGCGCGGGTGTGCGCGTCGAGCGGTGCTGACCGTCTCCGGACGAACCGAAGCAGACCAGCCGCCTCGTGGGCCGTGTGTGCCTTGTCGCGCACGGCCCTTCGCGCGGAAAGGACCACCACCGATGAACCTTCCGATTCCGCCGTCCGGCCTGCCCGGCGTGGGCGCCCCGGCGCGTTTGACGGTCCGGACACCGGCCGACATGATCGCCGCCGTCCCGTACCTGCTCGGGTTCCACCCCGCCGATTCCCTGGTGGCCGTCGGCTTCAACGACTCCAAGGGAGTCGGCGCCATCCGGATCGACCTCCCTGACCCCGGCGACCCGTCCGAGGACCGGACGTGCGGGTCACAGATCGTCGCGGTCCTGCGCAACCGGGGCTTCCGGAAGGCCATCCTGATCGGCTTCGGCAGCGAGCGGGCCGTCGAGCCGCTCGGCCGGCGGCTCATCCAGGACGCCGCGGAGGCCGGCCTGAGGATCGTCGACCTTCTTCGCGTGCAGGACGGCAGGTGGTGGTCGCTGAACTGCCCCAATCCCGCCTGCTGTCCGCCCGAGGGCGTGCCGTTCGACCCCTCCGCGCTACCGGTCTCCGCGTCCGCCGTCTTCCAGGGCCTGGTCGCTGAGGCCAGCAGGGACGACCTGGCTCTGCGTCTGGCGCCAGTCGTCGCCGAACTCCCGGCGATGCGCGAGGCCGTCGCGTGCGCGGAGCGTCGTCACCACGACACCCGTCACATCGACCCGAGGCGCACGCCGAAGGAGACGATCACCGGCTTTCTGCGCGGCCTCGACGACCTGCGCGCGCGGACGCGTGACGGCGGGCCGAAGGCGACGGTCGAGGAGATCGCCGAGTTGAGTGTCCTGCTGGGCAATCTTCGCCTTCGGGACGAGGCGTGGATCCGTATCGACACCGACGATCCCGGCGTCGACGTCGCCCTGTGGACCGACGTCCTGCGCCGCACCACCCCGGAGCTCGCTGCGGCGCCCGCGTCACTGCTGGCGTTCGCCGCCTACATGACCGGCAAAGGCGCACTGGCCAACCTCGCGCTCGACCGCGCCGAGCGGGCCAACCCGAACTACGCCCTGGCAGCACTTGTCCGGGTCACCATCAGTCAGGGTGTTCCGCTCTCCAGGCTGCGCGACTTCGTGAATCGCGAAGACGTCGACCGCGCCTACGGGGCACCGTCCGAGTCCACCTGATCCACCGACCGCCCCGCGACGCGCGCCGACCCGTCGCGCGCGGCGGGTGCTCACCGAACGGCGGGCCGTCCTCACCGCAGGGACGGTCCGCCGGTCCCGTCGTAAGGAGGCAGGCCACCATGGCCGAGGACAAAGCCAAGCAAGTGCGGAAGGTCAAGCAGCTCCTGGCGTTGGCCGAACACCCCGACACCTCCGATGCCGAACGTGAGGCGGCGTTCGCGCGCGTGGGGCTGCTGATGCTCAAGTATGAGATCGCCGATGCCGACCTGGACACCGGCACCGGTGAGGTCAGCGAGCGGATCGTCCTATATGAGCACGCGGTGTCGGGACGCGGCGGCCACGGCAAGGAACGCGCTTGGGCCCTCGGTGACGTCGCCGAGGGGATGGGCTGCGAGGTCGCCTTCCGCGGCAACGATGTCGGCAACCGCATCCGCTGGGTCCTGATCGTCGGCCCAGAACCGACGATCGACAATCTCAAGATCCTTCTTCCCTCCGTGCTGCTCCAGATGGAGAACGCCGCGGGCAGAAGCGCCAGGGAACGGGTGCGCGCCCTGCCCAGCTGGTTGAGCCCAGCCGAGAAGACGGCCGAATCGGCCAGAGCGCGGCGCAGCTTCATGCGCGGCTTCGGTGTTGGCATCAAGGACAGGCTCCAGGCGGCCCGCGCCGAGTACGCCGACGAGCTCAGCGGCGACGCCGCGACCGGCGACACGCTTGCCAAGTCGCGTGAGCTGGTACTGGTGAACCGCGAGCAGCTCGTGCACGCCGAGTTCCAGCGCCGGTTTCCCAAGCTGGGCAAGGCCCGCGGCCGCCGCCGCTTGGACGAGCACGCCTATCGACGCGGCAGGGCCGCCGGACGGTCCGCCGATCTCGGTGACAGCCAGCTCGGCCGCCCTCGCCGAGATGAGCTGAACTGACCGAGCCCTACCCGCCTTCCGTCGGTCCTACGGTGGGACATGACGGCAGGCGGGCGGCGGGTGTCACGACGGAGGGCTGAGGATGAACGATGAGACCGAGGCGCTGTTGCTCGACGTTGTCGCTCGTGTCTCCAAGGCCGTCGAAACCCGCGACTGCCCGGCCATCGTCGTCCTGGACGGCAACCCCCGCCTGGTCCTGAGCGACTACGACTACCTGCGCAACCAGGCCACCGCCCGCGCTTTCGAACGGCGCGCTGCGGACAAGGCCAAGCAGACCGGCGCGACGCGCTGGGCGCTGGCGGTCCCCATGGTCTGGCTCATCACGCCCGACAGCATCGCTGCCCGCCCCGTCTCCAATCACCCGCTCCGCGAAGGCGAGCAGGAGGTCATCATGTGGACCACCTGCGACCTGGCCGAAGGCGTCGACTACGGCCGCGTGCCCTACACCCGTCGTCCCGACGGCACCCCCGTCTTCGACGATCCTGAAATCGTCACCGTGGCCCTCCGCCCCAGCGAGCACACTCTTGGTCACACGTTGCTTCGGGTGCTCTGCGGCACCCCTCCCGGGTGAAACATCATCAGAAGCTATGGAAGCGCTTGCCGCCTGAGGTCGAGTGGACGCCTGGAGTTCGGTGCTCCGACCGCGAGGTTGAGGTGTTGGCACGGACAAGCTCAGTGAAGTGGACAACTGAGCGCTGCGTAGGCGAGTCGACCAGGTAGGAAATGGCCGCGACCAGGTGGTACCGGAGGGTCCCTGGCGTGCGGCCGCGCAGGTCAGGAGCATCGACGATGACGAGTGGCGACAGCGGTGCTGACAGGCGTCATTTCTGGGGACGTGACAGGGGTTGACTCGCTTCGAGGAGTTGCGGCATGATCACGCGCTGAGTCCCCGCGCCTTCTCATCCGCTCCGCTCCCCCGGAGGAGTCGATGGCCCATGACGGCCCGAACACCAATCCACAGGACAACTGGAAGGGACTCGCCAGCGCCGGTCAGGACATCATCCACCAGGACCTGCGTCCCCTGGCCAAGAAGCTGGAGGGCTACCTGGAAGTCATGGTGGACTCAGCGACCGCGCATCTGAGCACGGCCAGAGCGATCCCGGCCGCCGCCTACGGCCAGTGGGACGCCGCCGTCGGACTGGCCGGCAACGTCGCGACCGCCCATCGAGGCATCACCGCGCAGCATGTCGCATTCGTCCATGCTCTGCGTGACATGGTGCGAAAACTGCACGCCTCGATGCAGGTCTACGACGAGCACGAGCAGATCATCGACGCCAAGATCAAACGCCTCGACCAGCTCCTCAAGGCCGCCCCGCAGCCCAGCCAGATGCCGAGTCCGCTGACCACCCAGCCCAGGCCAACCGGCCCATCCTGGTAGAGGGGCGTTCCTGTCATGACCAACGTCAACGACGTGCCCCTGAAAGGCTCCGCACCGGCGGGTTCGCCGGGGTCCTACACCTCCAAAGAGCAGATCGTCGCGCTGCTGAAGGGCACCGACCCCGCCGCCGTGAGCCGTGCGGGGCAGTCCTACGTCAACTTCGCCGGTGCCTACGAGCAGATGGTTGCCAACCTCAAAGGGTTCTCCAACGAGTTGGCGGAGGCGTGGACGGGCCCGGCCTCCAACGCCGCTCAGGCGCAGCTGCTGGACATGCACGAGGCGGCGATGCAGATCTTCCAGCAGTCCGACAGCACCGGGCGGGCGGTGCAGGCACACGGTGACACCTACCTGTCCTGGTATCACACCAGCATGCCCACCCCCAAGACCACCCAAGAGGCTCAGCAGTGGATGCAGGCCGCCAACGGCCGCATCAGCCAAACCTGGCAGGCCATGCCCGACAGCCTCGCCACCAGACTTCCCCCACCACCGGGTGGGGGGCGTGGCGACTGGGGGCCTCCGAGCAGACCCGACTCCGGACCGGGGAACGGCTCGGGCCCTGGCAGCGTGGCGGGACCGGTCGGCGGGGGGAAGGGCCCGGAGTACCACCCCGACGAGTCGTCGACGGGGGGAGGACATCACCCTGGCGGAAATGGATGGCGGCACGGGTCGGGAAACGGTGCGGCCACGCCGCATCCCCAGGGCCACGGTCAGCCACAGCAGTGGTGGCCGGATGGCAACGGCGGCCCACGCGGAACCGATCTGTCCAGCTTCGCCCCCTCCGCTGATGGACAGGGTCCAGGAGGATTGGGGGCTGGACCCGCAGGCTCAGGTGGGCCGCCTGGTTCGTCCCCCTTCGGAGGCGGCCTGGGCCCCGGCGCCAACCCGGGAGGCCCGGGCTTCGGTGTCGTCCCCGGGCCGGGTGTCGGCCCCGGCTCGGCCATTGGCCCGGGTAGGGGCACGCCCGGCATCGGGGGCCCCGGCGTGAGTGCCGCGGGACGTTCCGGATCGCCGGGCGTTGCGGGCGTGCCCGGCCACCGGACCGGCGAGGGCGAGGACCGCGAGCGCAACCGCGGTGCCTGGCTGGCGGAGGAGCGGTCGCTCTGGGACGGCGACGTGGAATCGGTCCCGGGGATCATCGGTGAGGCCCCGCCACAGCCGAGCACGGAGGCGCCAGAGGACTCAGCGGCGACCGAGCCCGACACCGCGGAGCTGTTGCAGGCGGCCCTGGCGCGCATCATCGAACTCGAAGCCCGCGAGGCGCAAGGCCCCGCAGCCTCCGAACCTCCGAGCGTGCCATGATCAAGCGCGCTGCGCGTCCGTGGCGCAGACTGACCGCGGCGGTGCTGGCCGGCACCGCCGCGATCAATTCACCGGTCCCCGCCGGTGCCGCCGCTCTGTCGCCGCGACCGGACGAGTGGTGGTTTCGGACCTGGTCGATTCAAGACAAGATCTGGCCTACCACCCGGGGAGCCGGGGTCACCATCGCGGTCCTTGACTATGGCGTCAATGCCAAACTGCCGGAACTCTCCGGTGCGGTCGTCCCCGGCGTCGACCTGATCGACCAGAGCACCGACGGCCGGGTCGACCTGGACAGCGAATCACCCGGCCACGGAACCGCCATGACCGTTCAGATGGTCGGCCGCGGTGGAGGGGCGACCGGCTACGTGGGCATCGCCCCGGAGTCGAAGGTGCTTCCGATCCGTGTCCCGGTCTCCACACTGGACGGGGACGTCCTGGCCAAGGCGATCACGACCGCGGTCGATCGAGGCGCCAAGGTCATCAACATGTCCTTTGGCCAGACCTCCTCGACCTTCTTGCCCGTGCACTGCAGTCCGCAACTGGCGCCGGCCATCGGCTACGCCCTCGAACACGACGCCGTGTTGGTGGCGTCGGCGGGCAACGACGGGAACGCCGATAACGCGCCGGAGCAGCCCGCGTCCTGCCCCGGCGTCCTCGCCGTGGGCGGTGTCACCAAGAACCTCACCCCATGGAAGAAGACCCAACGCCAGAACTATGTGACCCTCGCGGCGCCAGGTGCGGACACGACCCTGGTCGACAAGCACGGCGTCCCTCACTCCGGAGCCGGGACCAGCTCTGCGTCCGCCCTGACCTCGGCCGCCGTCGCGCTGATCCGGGCGGCGAACCCGACCATGCCCGCTCGAACCGTGGTCCAGCGACTCTTCGCCACGGCCCGACCCGTAGGCGGCCCGGGCTGGAATGACCGAACCGGCTTCGGATGGCTCGACCTCGCCGCGGCCATCGATCCCCGGCATCACCCTGTCTCCGCCTCTTCTCCCAATCCGCTGTACGACGCCTACGCCCACTGGCAGGGAAGCGCGACCAGCGCCAAACCGTCGGGCCCCACGGCGAAGAGCGCCCAGCGAGCCGACAAACACGACCACTCCTCCAGGGTGCTCTGGATTTCGGGAGGCGCGGGCACAACGCTGCTGGTCCTCATCGTGGGGGCAGCCTTGATCACGTCACGGGTGCGGAAGAGTTCCGTTCGTACACGCTGAGTGTCTCCCGATCGGAGAAACATTGAGACTGGAGATGATCCGTGGATAAATCCATCGGCGGGCTGCTTAATTCCCGCATTCAGAATGCCCCCAAGGACGCGGACGAGGTCGCTCGTCGTATCGGCGCCACGCCTGTAAGCGCTCCCGTCCACGCCGCTGAACGCGAACCTGAGCCCGAGCCCGAGGAGAACGGCGCTGCCCCGGCGTACGTGTACGTTCCAACCCGCTCGTACGACGACTCTGGTGAGCGGGCGCAGGAGGTTCGCCTCGAGCTGCGGAGACTGGCCGACGGCGAACCGGGGCTGGCCGTGTTCACAGACTCCCACATCCTCCTGCAGGAACTTGGCCCCGGCCAGCCCTATGCCAAGGTGTCGGTGTTCGAGTTGATGCTTCACATGTGCGAAGCGAAGATCAGGGTCGTTGCGAACCCCACGCTAGAGGCCGGCATGGAGAAATCCGAGAAAGATGCGACGGACGGGAGACGTAACCCATGACCGGCTTCGAAGTTACACTGGACAGCCTTCATGAGACAGGGAAGAAGCTGGAATTCCTGGGAGTGGATTACGCACTGCTCCTGCCTCCGCTCTCCCTGCCCAAGCCGAACACCCAGAACGCCGAATGCAACAATGCCATATCCACGGCTCTGGACATGGTGGCGGATCTTCAAAGCCTCATCGGCACGGGGGTGCAACAGCATGGCAAGAAGCTGCGGTGGGCTGCGGAGAACTATCAGAACCACGACGACAACGTCGCCTCACTTTTCACCTACGCCATAAATACGGCCGCTCCCGGCAGCGACGCCCAAACGGGGCTTCCCGAGGGCGGCCCCGACGGCAAGAAGAAGTAAGCGGAGGCCGCCGATGGGTAATCACGAGCAGGAGCCACTCCCGAATCCTCTCAAGATCGAGGAGCCGGCCCCGGGGACCCTGCCTTCACTCCCGCAATGCTGGGGGCACGAGATCACGGCCGACTACAAGGGCCTCGATGATCTCGCGCACCGACTGCAGGATTTTGTGAGGCGCGCGAACCCTCTGATCACGCGACAAGTAGGCTACGTCAACGCTCTGGTCGCCACGGACAACGACACGTGGCGTGCCATATCGGCGCGGGAGTTCCAAAGGTCGTTCGGCCAGGACGCGGCACTGATGAGCGGTTTTCACAAGACCCTGTTGGGTATGGCGAAAGTCATCAACAACCTGGCTCGTGGACTCGCTACCATTCAGCGTGATATCGACTCCGCCTGGCAGCGAGGGATCAGCGCTGGCGAATTCGTCACCGGGGCGAGTGTGGGGCACCCCGAGGTTCCGGCATCCCCGATCCCGGGGAACCAGGTCTCCAATGCCAAGTACGCGGCGATGCTCAGGTGGATCGTACAGAAGAAAGAAGACGCTGATCAGGCTTGCCTCAAGACCGCCACGGAATTGGTCCTGTACCAGCAGTACCTGATGGCGGGGCTTGACTATTACACGAAAGGAACCGGCATCCCGGGCACCCTGGATCCGAACGGACTCCTCTCGGGGCCGGCCAAGACCGCGTCCGACCAGTTGGCCAAGAATCTAGAGCAGCAGATGGAGGCGGAGAAGAAGGCCCTCGCGAAGTCTGGCGTCGACCTCAACTCCGTAATAGCCGATCTGCAGAAATTCAGCGGGAAAGCCAATACGGTCGGAACCGCGCTCGGAGACATCGAGAATCTCCGGAACGCGACAAGCGCCATGGGCAGGGCAAAGAGTATCGGTCCCATCGCGGGTGACATCGCCTTGTTCCTCCTGATGGTTCCCAAATGAGCAGCAAGCTGCGCCTCGGGTATGCACTTCTCTCCGCTCTGGTGGTGTCCGCCGCGTCGTGTTCCGCCCAGTCGGACGACACCTCCCACGGGCCCCCCACGCCTTCGCCGTCCGGCGGTGCGCCGGACTGGGCCCTGATCGGCGCCAGCCCTCCGCCTAGGGCGCCGACCGACAAAGAGGGCCTGGCGACCGAACTCCCGGACGTCTTCAACCTGGCGATCGGTTCCATCCCCGCGGATATAAAGTCTGGACAGCCAGGACGAGATGTAACGGACTTTCGAAACAATCAATCCTATTACTGGGTCAGCGTCGGCGCGAAGAACATCAGGATACTGAGGATCTCGGTCAGGCGAGAGAAAAGTATCGCCGCAGCTAAAAGTTGGATTCTTGGTCAACGGAAAGGCTTGAGCGGCAATCCCGGCCCGGCGTCAGGCGAAGGAGCTGCGGAAACCGGTCGTGCCGAGAACCTCACGGGTCTGGGTGATGAAGCGTTCACGTTCTGGATGAAACAGAATGATCTTCCTCAAGGTACTGGGAGTGCCCGCTCCAAGTACAATGTCGGCGGCGCTTTCATCTGCGCCCGCCAAAAGAACGTCTGGATCAGCATCACCCTTGAGGGCGCCGACGGCCTCCAGGGCGCGGCTTCGGGAAGATCGATCTCGGGAACGCCTCTGCCCTTCGCGCCATCCCGCGACCAGGAGGTGTCCATCGCGCGTTCCATCTTCTCCGGGATGAGATAGGCGCCGCAGCTTCCCCGCTGATGAGGCGACAGTGGATCTGATAACTGTAATAGTCGAGGCGGCAGGGTTTTGCGCAGCTTTGGCGACCGGAGCCTGGCGATTCATGGCAGGTACATAGAACCTTTTCCAGCAGCCTCTTCAAGGCTGCTGATCACAGCATGATCGCGGGCGGCGTGGCTGGCCGTGGAGGTGAAGAAACCCCTGGTAGGAGAGGGGTCTCTGACCTCCGCCCCCCACAACCAGAGGTTTCACGTGCTTTTCTATCGTGCTTCGCTGCCGTTGTCGCGTTCGACTCTGAACTACCTGACCGGTCTCGTCCGGCGGGAGCGGACGAAGCTGAAGAGCAAGGGCCGGGCTTTGAACGCGGGGCAGCAGGCGCTGATGACGCTCGCATACTTGAAGAAGGGCGATACGTTCGCGCAGCTCGCGGCAGGTTTCGGGGTCGGGACGACGACCGCGTGGAGGTATGTGAACGAGGTCGTGGCTTGGCTGTCGGCCCGCTCACCCAAGCTCGGCACCACACTCGCCAGGGCGAAGAAAGACGGGCTGGGACATCTGATCCTGGACGGCACTCTCATCGCGACCGACCGCCTCCGCGCCGACCGGCTCTTCTACTCGGGCAAGCATCACAAGCACGGCGTGAACCTGCAGGTAATTGCCGGCCCGTACGGGCAGATCGTGTGGGTGTCGGGTGCGGTACCCGGCTCGATCCACGACCTGAAAGCGGCCCGGAACTGGGGAATCATCCGCGCCCTGGCAGCGTGCGGGCTGCCGGTCCTGGCCGACAAGGGCTACGTCGGCGCCGGTCCCGCGATCATCGTTCCTTACAAGGGCAGGAACAAGCCCGCCTCCCAGAAACAAGCCAACCGGGCCCACGCCAAGCTCCGCGGACCAGGTGAACGCGGAAACGCCCAGCTCAAGTCATGGAAGATCCTCACCAAGCTCCGCTGCTGCCCCTACCGCGCCGGCCACCTCGCCAAGGCCATCAGCGTCCTACAAAACCGCGAGGCCGCCCTCGCCCCGTGATGGAAAAGGCTCATAGTCCGGGCCGCCCATCTATCCTGTTCCCCATGAATGCCCGTGAGTCCCGACCGCGTTGTATCGATTGATGAGATGGAGCGATCTGCTGGTATCGGCGTTGTCGCGAACCTGTGGTACTGGGACTCGTCATGCGTTGGCCGTCGATGTTGAGGGCGACGTGGTGGATGGTGGCGGGGTCGCTGGGGTTGGTGGCGAAGAAGATCAGGTCGCCGGGCTGGAGCTTGTCGCGCGGGATGTGGGGGCCGTCGTGCCATTGGGTGTCTGTGGTGCGGGTGATGGAGGTTCCGGCCCTGGCCCAGGCGTCCTGAGCGAGGCCCGAGCAGGCCCAAGTCTCCGGCCAGCTTCTGAAAACGGTCACCGGAATCACAGCGGGAGTGCTTGCCGGCCACATCATCAGTTCAGTCACCCTTTGGTGCGGCCAATGTGCCGGATGTCAGGATCCTCCAGGCGGAACTCGACGACAGTGTACTTCGGGAGTGGAAGGATTATTCGTCAAACCCTCCTGACCCCAGGAGGTTGACGAAAGATGAGAACGACTTGGCGGAGAAGCTGCACCGAACCCGCAAGGAGATCAAGGATGCCATCCATAAGGTCAAGGATGGCCCGCCGAAATGGCGGAGCCTTGGAAAGAGTAAGAAACCCGACATGTACGTAGACCCCGAAACCGGGGAGGTCTACCCCGAAATGCCCAATGGAGAGCCGACTGAAGATAGTGTCGGAAACCTCATCGAAAAGCTCCCTGATGGAGAGCCGGTACCTAAGCCGGAGCCGGAAGGGGGTTCTTAGTGAGTGACGGTCAGCAGTACCTGTACTACGAAACGTTTGAAGACCGCAAGATCATGCGTTTCAGGGACCTGTTGGTGAGGCGCCTCGAGATCCGCCCGCATTTCGTCATCCAGCTCGATCGCGGGGTTTCCTTCGAGTCCACGGCGCTGCCGTACAAGAAGTCCGGGCCGGAGACGGGCGCTGCCACGACTTCTTTCGCCAAGCTTCCTTCGCAGGACCTGGAGACCCTGATCGGTTCGAGGCCGCTGGTATGGTTGATATTCGATGATGGCCATCATCTGATGGTGTTTTCAAACGAGTGGCACGTTCTTCTCGCTCCGCGCGCGGGCGACACGTGGAAGCTCGATGTGCCGGGCTATACTCCGCTCACGTACCCGTCGGCCGAGTTCAGTTCCAACACGCCCGGTTAATTCCAGCCCGGGCGTGAATTTCCAGGACTGTGCCGTGTGAAGGCACGGCTTTGAGAGTTCCCCGCGCTCGGTCGGCCGGAGGTCGAAGGGAATTCATCGATGACCGGTCTGGGGACGAACGCTGCCTATGTACTGGGACTCGTAATAGGGATTGCCGGTCCAGCGGGTGATCTCGACGGTGCGGCCGGTCTGGGGTGCGTGCACCATGCGCTGGCCGTCGAAGTTGAGGGCGACGTGGTGGATGGTGGCGGGGTCGCTGGGGTTGGTGGCGAAGAAGATCAGGTCGCCGGGCTGGAGCTTGTCGCGCGGGATGTGGGGGCCGTCGTGCCATTGGGTGTCTGTGGTGCGGGTGATGGAGGTTCCGGCCCTGGCCCAGGCGTACTGGGCGAGGCCCGAGCAGTCGTAGCCAACGGTGCCCGCTCCCTGATCGGTACCGGTGCTGGGGCCGTCGGTTCCGCCCCCGCCCCAGGAGTAGGGGACGCCGAGTTGGCTCATGGCGGCGCGGATGGCCATGACCCCGCGGCCGGAGCCGGTCAGGTTTCCGGGCCGATCCGGCGTGTCCGCGCCCAGTTCGGCGCAGAGTTGGGCGGCGTCGTCCTGAAACTGCCGTGCGACGGCGTCGGCGCCGGGTTTGTTGGGGGAATCGCCGAGTGAGCCGGTGACCTGGGTGAGTGCCTGGTCGCGGGGGAGTTTTCGGGCGGCGGTGAGGACGAGGCCGGTGGTGATCCGGTCCTTGATGTCGTCCGTGGGGAAGGTGCCCGGGGGCCCGGGCGCGGAGGACAGGGTGCGGACGATCTGGGTGGCGCGGCCCTCCTGGTGGGCGTAGGCGCCGGGGGAGGCCGACTTCTGGATGGCCTGGGCGGCTTGGGTGAGAGGGAGACGCTGCCAGCCGTCGAGGTGCGTCAGGCGAGCGTAGAAGGCCCGGGCGGCGTGGTGGGGGTCGAGGATCTGGGTTCGGGTGCCGTAGCCGCTGGTGGGTTTCTGGTGGAACAGTCCGAAGGATGTGCCGTGGTCGCCGGTCAGGTCGTGACCGAGGTCGGATTCCTGCAGGGCGGTGGCGATCGCGATGACGGCGGCGCGGTCGGGCAGGCTGAGTTGATTGGCGGTGTCGATGATGGCGCGCGCGTTGGAGAGCTGGCCAGCATCCAGGCCAAGGCCGCCGGAAGCGGTGCCACGGGGGGCGCCGGATGGTGATCCGGTGGGGCCGGAGCCGGCGTAGTCGCAGATGGTGGCGACGGTGTCGGGCTGGTGGGCGAGGTCGCTGAGGTGGGTCCCGCTGGAGGCGGCGCCGGTGACGATGGCGACACCGCCCAGCAGGAAGCCCCCGGCGGTGGCCAGTTTGAAGCCGGTTCCGGCGGCGACGATCACGACGTTTGCGTTGGGGCAGGTGTGGTGCGGTGGAGGTGGGGCCATTCGGTGGCGAGTGCGGCGAGGCGGACCCGGGGTGCACCGGTGCCGAGGGGGAACCAGACGCGTCCGGCGGGCGCTTCGTCCTCGGGATGGATGAGCGCCGAGCGGCAGGCTGTGGCGATGGGCAGGTCGTGGGCGGCCGGGTGGGTGGTCAGCCGGGCGCGGAGGTTGGCTTCGCGGCGGGGGCCTTGGAGCCAGAACAGGACGGGTGTGGTGATCCCGGTGGCGCGGGCGAGGTCGGCGTAGCCGTTGAGCTTGCGGGCGACCTTGTCGAGGGTTTCGGTGCCGGTGTCGTACTCGAGGAAGAAGTCCAGCGTGTCGGAGTCCTGAATCCATCGGGCGTAGGCATCGGGCCGGACGTGCCGGCCCCAGAGCTTGGCGCAGGAACGTTCGTGCCACCAGGCGGCGAGCGAGCTGGCGTGGGCGTGGCGGGAGGTGTGGACCAGGCTGGTGAAGAAGCCGTTGACTCCGAGCGTGTGGGCCAGGCGCTGTGAGTAGGCGATCGACAGGACGCTGGCGCGGCGGTATCCGAACGCGGCGAACTCGACGCCGTCCTCGGCGGCCAGGATCGCCGCGCCGGTCTCGCCGAGGACGTAGTGGAACGGGGCCGATCCCGAGCCGACGGGCCGGTTGGGCTGGAAGCGCTCGACGACGCCCATGTCGTGCAGGCGCAGCAGCCTCTTGCGGGCGGTGCCGTCAGACTCGAAGGCCAGTTCGGTGATCTGGGGGGCGGTCAGTACGCGGTGTTCCCAGACCATGCGCAGCACGTACCGGTCACGGCTGGTGATGCGGGCGGCCAAGGAGGCCAGGACGGCGGGGTTGTTGCGGCGGTTGGTCACCTGTCGGGTCCTTCCGTGCTGTTGAGCCGGGGGTCGTCGGGCCGCGGGGCGGGATTGGTCATATGGCGGCCATGCGCGGCGCTGGCGGCGGCGCGGATCTGGTCGGCGCGGGCCCGTTCGGGTGAGGGCAGAGGGCGCGTGCCGAGCGTGAACGGGGGTGCCTCGGCGGCCTTGACGACCAGGCGGGCGGCGGCCTGGTAGGCGTCCAGGCCGGCCAGGTCGTGCGCGGTCAGGACGGGCCGGAAATGGCTGGCCAGGGTCGTGGCGTCGCTGGGGGACAGCGCGAAGTAGAGCTTGTTGCGGGCGTCGGAGGAGACCGCCTGCTGCAGGCCGCGGGGAAGTTGGTCGAGGTACTGGTGCGCCAGCGTGAGTGAGACGCGGTAGGCGCGGGCCTCGGCGAGCATGTCGGAAAGGGCATGCGGCAGCGTCAAGAAGTTGTGGCACTCGTCGCAGTAGACGGCGGCGTGTGCGCGAGTCTGCCCAAGGCGGGCGCGGCGCGCGGCGGCCTGCCAGACCTGCGCGAGGATCATGGAGCCGAGCAGGCGTGCGGTGTCGTCGCCGAGGACGCCCTTGGGGAGCCGGACCAGCAGGACGCCGCCGTCCAGGATGTCGGTGAGGTCGAAGGTGGAGCGGGCCGAGCCGAGGATGTCCCGGACGAACGGGCGCAGCAGGAACGCGCGCAGCTTGTTCATGATCGGGCCGGTGACGTGGGCCTGGGCGGGACCGGACAGGCTGTCGTACCAGGTCCAGAAGCCGCGCAGCAGCGGGTCGGGGAGCCCGGCGGTGAGGCGGCGGCGGTAGAGCGGGTCGGTGAGCAGGGCGGGGATGTCGGCCAGGGTGCCGCCGCGCGCGGCCAGGGTGAGGCAGCAGCCGCGCAGGATGTCGTCGGTACGGGGCCCCCAGGTGTCCGCGTAGATCTTGTGGAAGATCCCGACGAGGTTGTCGGTGGCCATCGCGACGTCGTCGCCGCGTCCGCCGCCTTGCAGGACGTTGAGGGCGGGGCGGGGATGGGGGTCGTCGGGGTCGACCAGGACGACTCGGTCGGCGCATTCCTCGGGGAGCAGGCCGAGCAGGTCGGTGATCAGGTCTCCTTTGGCCTCGATGACGACGGTGCCGCGTCCGGCGGTGACGTCGGCGAGGATCATGTTGGCGAGCAGGGTGGACTTGCCGGTGCCGTTGGGGCCCATGACGTGGACGTGGTGGACGGCGTCGGCGACCCGGAGACCGACGGTGCGCGCTGGTCCGGCGTCGGCGTCGCCGAGCGGCTTGGTGTTCGGTCCGTGGTGGGCGATGACGGGGGAAGGTGCGACGCGGTTGGCTCCGGCGCGCTTCAGGCCGGGGACGGTGGTGTCGAGGGGCAGGTGGGCCAGGGCGGCCAGTTCGCTGACCGAGACGAGCTGCCCGCGGCCCAGGCGGCGCGTGTTCAGGCAGTGGGCGGCTCGGCGGAGCCGCCTGCGTTCCAGCCGGTTGTGGCCGGAGTACAGGGCGAACGCCGAGGCGATGGCGTGCGCGCGTCCGACCATCGCGTTACGGCGCGCCTGTTCGATCCCGGCCGTTGCGTGTCCGTCCGGGGGGTCGGTGGTGACCGCGTACCGGATCGCGATCGCATAGCGGGGCTGGGCGGATTTGTCGGCGGCCGAGCGGGCCTGGGCGGCCTGGCTGATCTGGTCGGCGCGGTCGCTCACGGTACGGGTGACCGGTGCCGGGGTGCGGCGGCGGTCGGGGGACTCGAACAAGGTGAGCAGGGCGCGGGCGTAGGGTTCGATGGCCAGCAGGTCGAAGGCCGACAGGCGACGGCCGGTCGCGGGGCGCGCCAGGATCTGCACGCAGGCGTGCTGGCCGTGCGGCATCGCAGAGGCCGCGCCGACCAGGGCGCGCAGTGGGTCGGTGTCATGCCGGTCCCTCAGCGGCAGGTGTTCACCGCGAGCCAGGATCAGCCAGCCGCCGGCACTCCATGCGTCCACCGGGACGGGCGCGCCGTCCTTGCCGGGGACCTGGGTGGTGCGTGCGGACGGCCACGCCGCCTCGATGGCGTGTTCGGCCAGGCCATCGGGGACGTTGCCGGGCACCCAGAGCCGGATCCGCATTCCACGCGCATCGAAGGTGTACTCGAACGACAAGTGCGGCTGGCCGAGCAATATCCGAGCCCAGGCCGGACGCAGCAACCCCATCAGATTGCTCCACAACGCTTGGGCATTGGCCAGCTCGGCTTGCGGCGGAGGCTCGATCTCGACGCAACGGCTGCCGACGGCCATCCGCCGATATCGTGCGCGGACGACGCCCAAGCGGGCCAGTGCGGCGGCGGCCAGCACCGGGCAGGCGATCAGATAGTGCGCTGCAAGCCAGGACAGCAGCATCTCCAGCAGGAACCAGGGATCGGTGTTCACAGGGGGGCGTCCTCCTCCAGCCCGGCCAGGAACTCCGGGCTTGTGGTGGCCAGCCGGGTTTCGGCGTCTGAGGCGATGGCCTGGAACGCCACCCGCTGGGATCCGGCGGTGAGCAGGCCGTGTCCGCGTTCGGCTCCCAGCAGCAGTTGCCGTTCGCCGTCGGACAGGGCGAACGCTTCGGCGATCGCGTCGATGGCCTGCGGGGCTTGGCGGAGCAGGATCTGGGTGGCGGCGTTGGCGACGACTGCCTGGCCCAGGTCGGAGCCGAGCAGGTCGGCGGCGTCCTGGCTGATGACCGCGAGCCCGGCCCAGTGTTTCCGGGCTGCCTTGGCCATCCGGTAGAGGAACTTCGCGCCCTCGGTGTCGCGCATCAGCAGCCACGCCTCGTCGACCACGACCAGTCGAGGGCGGCGGTGGCGTGGGTCGGACACGCGCCGCCACACCGTGTCCAGAGTCATCAGGGTGCCGACCGCCTTCAACTCGTCGGGCAGGTCGCGCAGCGAGAACACGATCAGATGGGAGTCGGGGCGCGTGGTGGTGTGCCCGTCGAACAAGATGCGGTGGCTGCCTTCGGTGAACGGGGTGAGCCGGTCCGCCAGGGCACCGGCTGTCGCGTCGCCATCGGCTGCCAGAGTGCTCGCAAGGTCGCGGAGCAGCGGCGGGCTGCGTCGCCAGGTGCGCGGATCGGGGGTGATTCCGGCCGCTCGGTAGGTGCGCATGATCGCCCGGTCCAGGGCGGCCTTGGTCCCACCGTCCATCGACTCGCCCAACAGCACCGAGATCAGCGTGTGCAGGAACACCGCCCGGCGGATCAGCGCGTCGGGCTCGGGACGGGACGGCAGATCGAAAGGATTGAGGCGCACGTCGGGAGCGCCGAGCCGCAGGCAGACGCCGCCGACAGCGCGGGCCAGGCGCCCGTACTCGTCCTCGGGGTCGATGACGGCGACCTCGACGCCGGTGTACAGGTTACGCAGCGCCTCGAGCTTGGCCAGGAAGCTCTTGCCCGCCCCGGAACGGGCGAGGATCACCGAGTTGTGGTTGTCCTGAGCGAACCGGTCCCACATCACCAGGGAGGAGGAGTCGGCGTTCACCCCGTACAGCACCGGGTGCTTGCCGATCTCCGTGTTCAGGTCGGGGGAGGTGAAGGGGAAGCTGGCGGCCAGCGCGGCGGTGTCGAACGCGCGGCGCAGCCTCAGCCGGTCGGTGCCCAGCGGCAGGGTGGTGGTCCAGCCCTGCAGGGTGCGGAAGGTGGCGGGTTTGGCGTCCAGCAGCAGGGACGCGGCCAGGGTCCGGACGCGCCCGACCTCGATCTCCAGCCGTCCCAGGGTGGGGGCGTGGACGGTCAGGTACAGCCCGGCGCGGAACATCCGCCCCTGTCCGCGCGCGAGCTGGGAGGCCAGTTCGTAGGCGTCCTCGGCAGCTGCCTCAGCCTCGAAGTCTGCCAGGCGACCGTGTTCGGCGTCGGCGCGGCCGGTGGATTCCAGCCGGGCGAGCTGACGCCGCAGCCGGTCGGCGGCGACCAGCGGCGGGATCGGCTCGACGTGCAGTGACACGTCCAGCCGTCCGGGGTAGGTCAGCAGCGGCTGCAGCCAGCCCTGGCCGACCTCGCGGGGATAGCCGACCACGGCCAGGGAGGTGCACACCGAGCCGTCCAGGCACAGGTGCCGGGGCGCGACCTCCACCGCCGGAGACGGCACCGGCGATGGTTCGGCGGGGCGGCGGTTCAGGCGGATCACAGCTGGTCCTCCTCGAAACGGCGAGAGCCGGTGACGGGATCGCCGGGCGCGGCGAGATCTGTCAGGCCAGGCGGCATGTCGGGGTCCAGGCACGCCGCCAGCACGGCGGTGGTCTGCGAGGCGTCCAGGATGCGGGTGATGACCTGCGCGCCGGCCAGGGCATGGCAGGCGTCCTCGGCGCGGCGTAGCACCCGCCCGGCGGCGCCCGCGACGTCGTGGCCGCCGCTTTCGAAAGGTTCGCGCAGCACCAGCAGGACCCGGCGGCGCAGCAGGTCACGGGAGGAACCCAGCCGCGCCAGGAACGCCGCGTGTTCCAGCGCTGCCCGCTCCAGCGCGGCGTGCGCCAGGCCGGGCGCGTCGGCGCGCAGCCGCTCGATCGCCGGGCGCAGGTTGATGCGCTCGGCCACGACGACGACCTGGACAGGGTGGGTGAGGGAGTTCAGCCAGCGCCCGAACGCCGCGACCAGCGCCATCTGCTCCTCGTCGGTGCGCAGCGCGAAGCTGATGGTCGAGCAGTCCACGATGACCGCGACCCCGTCGGCGCCCAGGTCGAGCACGCCGTCTCCGCGGACCGAACGGACCGGCAAGTTCAGCACGCCGGGTGGTGGCTGGTCGGTGTCCGGCCCGAGGGCGCACGGCGCCGGGACGCCTTCGGGCGCGTATACCTGGCGCCGCGTGGTGCGGTTCTGCCGCCACGCCGCGAGCAGAAGCCGGTCGAGGCCCACCCCGTCGCGGCGGAACAACGCCAGCGCCGACCCGGCGGCCAGCGGGGGAGCGGCGACCGCGAGCGCGACCGCCTCAGGAGCGAGCCGGGCGGCGAGGCCGTACAGCAGCCAGGCCACGACCGCGGCGACGGCAAGGATCGCCAACTGGCGTGCGCTCAGTCCCCAGAGCAGGCGATCTTCGCGTTCCAGGTCGGCGGGAATCAGCACGCGGGTGTCGTCGCGCATCACGATCTCTTCCGCGGGTCCGGTTGCGTCCGCATGCTGGCTCTGGTCGGCGGTGGCGTAGAAGGTGGCTGGGACTGCGGCGGGATGGTTGGCCGCGGCTGGCCGGAGGGGCGTGGTTGTCGTGGGGGGCCAGGCTGCCCCGCGGGTCGTGGCCGCGGTTGATGCGGTATCGGATGACCCTGGTATCCGTGAGGCCGCGCGGTGTAGGGGACCGGGCGCGGCTGCCTGCCGTCGCCGCCCGCGCCGGTGCCGCGCCCGCCGGCCGGTCGACCCCGGCCGCGAGCTGCACGCCGGGCGCCGCGCGCGGTCCGCTGCGTGCGGTGCAGCCGGTACAGGACGTACATGTAGGTGCCGGAACGGGCAGCCGGGCTGCGCGGGGCCGCGCCCTGCACGACGATGTGCCACACCCAGACCGGGACGCGGACCAGCACGTACAGCAGGCAGATCACCAGGACCATGTCCCACAGCTGGCCCTTGTCGCTGAAGGCCCGCGAGCCGTCCGGAGTGAACAGGACCTGGAGCGCGATGAGGAAGACCAGCGACTGCACGACCTGGATCAGCAGGACGGCGACCAGGACACGCCACCAGATCCGCGCGACCATCTCGGTCTGGGGGAGTGCTTGGCAGGCCAGCGCGAGCGGTCCGCCGACCAGCAGCACCAGCAGGATCATGACGCGTACGGCGTAGGTGACGACCAGGATGCAGCCCAGGAAGGCCGCGACCAGCACCAGGATCACCAGGAAGATCGACCCCGAGCGGATGTGATGACTCAGGCGGTCGCCCAGCACCTTCACCGCCACGTCCGGGTCGGCGCCCGGCCCGATGATCGCCGCCGCCAGCGCGTTGGCGAATCCGACACTCCCGCCAATGATCTCGCTGCTGAAGTTCGCGGTCACGAACGCCACTACCAGCCGCGGCGCGACGTCCTTGACCGAGTAGGACGTCTGCACGGTCTCGTGACCCATCAGTAGCAGCCCGCCCGCGATGACCAGCAGCACGAAGCACGAGTCGGCGATCCAGAACGCCTGCTGCCAGGCCTGCCGCGCCCGGGGGATCCGGTCCACCCGCGGCGTGTGGATCAGGTGGTCGCCCATCCCGTCGAACACGGTCTTGACCGCCGACCGGGCGAATGAGACGAACCAGTCATCGATCGTGTTCTGGATCTTGCAGGGGTAGTCGAGCGGGTCGCACTTCTTGTCGTCCGGCGATGGTGTGTCTCCATCGGAGGCGCCGCCGGGCGAGGAGGGCCGGCCTCCCGGAGGCGTCGGAGCCGGTCCGGGTGCCGGGCGCGGGGAGGGACTGTCCGGACGGTTCGGCGGTGGCTCCGGCGCTCCACCGGGCGCAGGTGAGGGGATGGGCGGCTCGTACGACGACACGGGCTCGGAATGTGGCTTGGGATGGAGATGCGGGACGACCGTCAGTCCGAGGACCGCCGAGAGAGCCAGAGGTCCCATGAGCCGCAGAAGGGACCGGTGCGAAAGAGTCCAGAGCGACCGGGGTCTCCGGGACAGAGGCCAGCGGGAGCGGGGGCGATGCGTCGTGGTCATGGTCACGCCCCGACGATCTTCTTGAGCGCGTCGACCAGGATCGGGGCCAGCGCCGCGATGCCGTAGCCGATGGCCGCGCTGCGCAGGGAGTTCTTCGCCTTGGCGACCTCGCCGGGATCACCCCCGGCCAGCAGGTAACGCAGGCCGCCGAACGTCGCCATCAACGTCGCTAGCCCCACCAGGAACCCGACCAGCCACGTCCGCAGGTTGTCGATGATCTGGCCCAGCCGTTCTTTGGGATCCTGCTGGTTCGACGGCGGACCGGACAGGACCTGTGCGTGCGCTGCCAGCGTGGCCGACAGCACCACGATCGCGACGCACGCCAGCACCAGGACGGCCCGCAGGGCGATCCTTCGCCGCCTCGAGTGCCGGGCGGGTACGGGACGACGCGGCCCCGGCCTGTCCTGGAAGGAACGGTCACCCGGTGTGGAGCGTCGCACGGGCGTCGAGGCTCCGCTTCGCGGGAGAGGACGGCCTGGTGCAGCGGACCTCGCGCGGTCCGTACCGTCGCGCGTCCGTGTTCGCCGACCGTTCGCGGCCGGACGGGCGAGGACGCAAGCGCCCTCACCCGTTCCAGGGGACCGCCAGGCGATCGTCGGGGACAACCCGGCACGGACCTGCCCGGACCGGATCGCCGAGCACAGCACCGGCTCGGCGCGTTGCCGCCGCTTCTTAGCCGCCTCGGTGCTCAGCCCCAACTCCGCCGCGACCTCGGCCAGCGTCCGGCGCTCCAGCCGGGTACGGCCGATCAGCTCGGCGTCCAGGTCTGACACCACCCCTTGGGCGACCGCGTCGGCCAGCACGAAATCCGGATGCGACCACGGCACCCGCGGCATCTGCGAGGTGTTCAACGGCAACCGGCGGCAGGCGGACGCCTCGGCGAGTTGCCGGGCGCGCATTCCGGCCCTTCGCGCCGCCTCACACAGCCGGGGCCGCACGTTCGGCCGGTCCACATCCACCGTCGGCAACGCGGTGAGGAACCCGGCCAGCACCTCCGCGTCAATGTCGGCAGGATCCCCGGCCGCGTAACCCCGCGTCAGCCTCCCCGCGATCGACCGGAGCGCGGGAAGCGACATCCCGACCGCGACCATCGTCCAGACAGCCCCGTCCCGGCGGGCCCGCAACACCAGCTCCCGCCACACCAGATCCCGCGTCGCATTGTCCGTGGCCGGGCTGCACAGCAGCTCACGCACCTCCAGCAGCGACGACCCGTCCGCCTCCAGGCCAGGAAGGCACGCGCCAGCTGACAGGCAGTCGGTGACTTCGGCCAGGAGGCGGAAGGCGGCCTCGGCGACGTCCAGTGGAGAGCCGCCGCCGGCGAGATTCGGAGGGGTAGAGCCCATCTGTTGCTCCCGAGGACGGGGACACGTCTCGGGGACCGGTCTAGAGAGCGGCTCTGGCGGACCTCTGGCAGCGCCCCCGGCGCCGCCGCCCATATCCGCGGGCCGGTACGGCTGCCAGAGTTCCGCCAGAGCCGTGCGCTGGGAGTTCCGCACTCCAGAGGCGGATGAGCGGCATGGCATGAGCGGTGGTGCTCTGGTGCCAGAGTTCTGCCAGAACAGCTTGGTGCCGTGACGCCATGAGCACCATGCGCGACACCGAGCTCACCATCCGCGATGACGAGCAGAGGCCGGGGAACGTGCCCGCGGACGGCGACGGGCTCGTCTTCTACCCGACCCCGGCCAAGATCCACGCCCGCTCCACCCCGCTGCGCGAGCCGGTCCTTCGGGTCCTGGCCCTGGACACCACCCCGCAGGCCTCAGCGCTGTTGATGCTCGCAGTCGACGGCGACATCCCCAAGTTCGACCTGGCCCTGTACCCGGACCGGCCCGCCACCCGCCCGCAGATGCTCGCGCACTTGGCGCTGGTCCAGCAGCACGCCATCGGCGCGGGTATCCCGATCCTGCGGGTGGAGACCACCGGGTCCGCCGAGAAGGCCCTGCACGCCAGGATCCGCGAGATCCTGGGCTTCCCCGAACCCCGGCATGTCCCCGCGGACGTGGTCGCCGACCTCGCCCTGCCCGCCAGCCTGGACACCATCCACCTGGCCGTCGGCTCACGAGTCCCTTTCCTGCGGCACACCTTCCCACTGCTGGAGCTCGGCTGGGCTCTGGGTGACTGCCAGGGCTACCTGCGCTCCCGCCGCCTCGACCGGCCCGGGCTGCCTGGCCAGGCGAGGTGAGCGTGCGGTTCTACCTCGGTACCCATCAACCCTCCTGGTTGTCCACCGCCACCGTCCCGCTGATGGCCTCGCATCGTCGGCTCGGCCAGTACAAGCGCCTGCCGCGCGCCGCCGCCACCTGGGCGTTGGATTCGGGCGGCTACACCGAACTGTCCCTGTTCGGCACATGGCAGACCCGCCCTCGCGGCTACGTCACTGCAGTCGCCCGTTACACCAGCGAGATCGGAAATCTCGCCTGGGCAGCCCAGCAGGACTGGATGTGTGAGCCGCGCGTGCTGGCCCGCATCGGCCTGACCGTCGCCGCACACCAGCGCCGCACCTTGGACAACTACCTTCAACTGCGCGATCTGGCCGCGGATCTGCCGTTCATGCCCGTACTGCAGGGGGCCGTCCCAGAGGACTACCAGCGCGCCGCCGACGCCTTCGAGCACGCGGGAATCGCCCTGGCTTCCCTGCCGATCGTCGGCGTCGGCACCCTGTGCCGCCGCACCGGCCTCGCCGAGATCCACAACGTGCTGGCCCCGCTGCGCGCCCGCGGCCTGCACCTGCATGCCTTCGGTGTCAAGACCCGCGCCCTGACGGCCGTCGCCCACCTGCTCGACTCGGCCGACTCGATGGCCTGGAGCCTGCGCGGCCGCTACCTGCCCGGCTGCACTCCCACCCATAGCAGCGAAGCCAACTGCCGCGCCTATGCCCTCGCCTGGCACGCCGCCGTCCTTCGCGACCTCCCCGACGCCGATACCGGCAACCGGGACCGGAGGCCGGCATGAGCCAGACCGGCTACCTGCGCGTGGGGTCGCTGTGCACCGGTTACGGCGGTCTCGACCTGGCCGTCCATGCTGTCGTGGCGGGCGCCGAACTGGTCTGGTGCGCCGACAACGATCGCCATGTGGGCACGCTACTGGCCACGCGATGGCCGGACGTCCCCAACCTCGGTGACCTCATCGACGTCGACTGGGCCACGGTGCCTTCAGTCGACCTGGTCACCGCCGGGTTCCCCTGCCAGGACATCAGCTTCGCCGGACGCGGAGCCGGGATCAGGAAGGACACCAGAAGTGGGCTCTGGATCATCATCGCCGACGCCGTTCGCCTGCTACGACCCCGGTACGTCTTCCTGGAGAACGTCGCGGCGCTGCGGTCACGGGGCCTCGACACGGTTCTCGGGGACCTGGCCGCGCTCGGGTACGACACGGCATGGATGTGCCTACGAGCGTCCGACGTCGGGGCACCCCATCAACGCGACCGGATCTTCATCCTCGCCGCCCACCCCGATAGCCCAGGCCCACGGACTCCAGAACCCGGCCCTGCGCAGGGCTTGCGGACAGCAGTTCCACCTGGCCGGCGTGGCCAGCTTCCGGCTGTTGCCGACCCCGGCGGCGTGCAACGCCAACGACACCGAGCGCCTGGAATCCTGGCTGGCCCGCGCTCGCAGGCAGCGGCCGAACCGGGCAATGCCGCTCAGCATCGCCGTCCGGTTGCTGCCGACGCCCAGGGCGGCCGACGGGACGCACTGAAGCCCGAACAGCCTCCGCTCCAAAGGGGGCTTGATGCCGCCCGCGGCGGCGCTCCGGATTGGTGCGACTACGAATCCGCCGTCCGAAGCTGGGAGAACCTCCTCGGACGCCCGGCCCCCTGCCCCACCGAGCCGGGACGCAACGGGCGCCCCCGCCTGAACGCCCGCTTCGTCGAATGGATGATGGGCCTGCCCGACGGCCACGTCACAGACCTGCCGCTACCCCGCGGCGCGCAAATGCGGATCCTGGGCAACGGCGTCGTTCCCCAACAGGCTGCCGCTGCCTTCCTCCTGCTCGACACGGCCCTGAACACGGAGGGCAGGCATTGAGCCCCGCGTATTGGAGCGACCGGACCAGTCGCCTTCACCACGGAGACGTACGGCAGATCCTGCCGCGCCTTCCGGACGGCAGCGCCGACTGCGTCGTCACCGCCGTCCCCGCCTACCGTTCCGGCGGCAAGCACCTGGAAGGGCACTTCGGCGACGCGGAAACCCCGGCCGCCTACCTCCACACGCTGCGGCAGGTGTTCGCCGAGATCTACCGCATCCTGGCAGCCGACGGCACCTGCTGGATCAGCCTTGACGACCACCGTACGGCTTGTGATGCCGCGACCGGCGACGGCGCCGACCAGATGCCCGGCGGTTTGCTCTGTCTGCCTTGGCGAGCCGTCACGGCTCTGCGAGAGGACGGCTGGATCGTCCGCGACGCGGCCGTCATTTCTCCCGCCCTGGCCCCGCCGAACACCGTCGGCCGATTTCCCGAGCGTCACCGGACACTGTTCCTGCTGGCCAAGCAGCGCGACCATTGGTTCGCGCCATCCGATTGGCCCCAGAGCCCGCGATGCCCGTGCTCCTCTCCATGCCATGTCCGGCGCCCGGGGAAGCTTTGCGGAATCTGGCGCCCGCCTGCCGGTTCACGCCCACCACGCTGCCACGACCCGCGGCCAGAGCTCGAGATGTCGCCTACGTGCTGTCGGCAACATGCGAAAGGGAACGGCACGATCGGTGGAAACGCCTGCACGGCTCCTCTTCCGTCTTCCGGAAACAGGCGCCCGCCCGGCATCTCGACCAGTCTCGCTTTCCGCTGCGTCCAAGCTGCTTGCCGCCCCGGCGGCAAGGTCCTGGATCCGTTCGCCGCCACCGGCAACGTCGGTATCGCCGCACGGCGACTCGGACTCCGGTTCGTCGGCAGCGAACTCAGTGCCTGCCGCTGCGCGCTGATCGCCTGCCGCCTGAATGCCGTGAACGGCCGCGACCTGCCCCGGGACGGCCGGGATGGCTGAACCGGCACAGGAATCCTGCCGCGAACCTGCCACCAGGCCACAAACCCCCTCCCAGGGACCTGCCGAACATCGTTCAGCCCCGTACCGTCGCAGGTCCAGAGACGATGCGGCAACTGCGGAGGGGCAGCCGCCCAGGCGTCCCCGCCCCGCGGGCCCCCTCACCGTCGAGCCTCGGTTCGTGCGCGTTGACGGGGCTGAGGGTGAGGAACTTGAACGGGCGCAACTCGGTGTGATCAGGGAGGTCCTCGAATGGCTGTGCCGGCACGCGGCGGCGCGGGAGTGAGCGACGGGGAGTTTCCCTGGCCGTGGATGCTGCCCGAGGAGAACGCGCCTACGGCTCCGCAAGCAATGTCGGTCGTGCCCGTGGCCTGGCTGGGGCGGACATCGACTGAGGACCAGCAGGACCCCACACTGTCCTTGCCCCGGCAATTGGCGACTTCCCGAAGGTCTCTGCCGCAGGGGTATGTGATCGTGGCCCACTTCTACGATGTCGAGTCCGGGAGGAAGGAGCTCGAGGCGCGCGGCCAAGGCCGTGCTCACGAGCAGTTCGACATCGCGGTCCCGCGTGACGGCGGAATTCAGGATCTGCTGGACGAGGCGACGCGTCCTGACCGCCGGTTCGTCGCGGTGATCTGCGAGTCGATCGAGCGGGTGGCTCGCCGCACCTATCTCGGGACCAAGATCGAATATCAGCTCGAACAGGCCGGGGTCATCCTGCTGGCAGCCGACGAGCCGATGCCGACCTCACCCACGACCGGCGGGGCCGCGCCCAAGCGGGCGACGCCGATCCTGACGCGGCGCGTCAAGCAGGCCGTGGCCGAGTGGTATGTCCTCCAGCTTCTGGAGAACTCCTGGGAAGGCACGCGCGAACATATCCGTCAGGGCTGGAACATCGGCCCAGCGCCCTACGGATACGATGCGGAGCGCGTTCCGCATCCGGTTCCGGCGCGGCGCGCGCAGGGGAAGACGAAGAGCCGTCTGATCCCGAATCCCGTGCGGGGCCCGGTCGTGACCATGATCTTCATGTGGAGGGCGACGGAACGGATCGGGTATCGCGAGATCGCCGACAGACTGGACCAGGATCCGGACAGGTTTCCGCCGCCGGTGCCGACCAGGCCGGAGCGGCGGGTCGGCCGATGGACCAGGTCGGCGGTCCGGGAGATCCTGCACAATCCCAAGTACACCGGCTACATGGTCTGGAACCGGAGGGCCACCAAGCAGGGTGGCCGGCTGAATCCGCCTTCGGAATGGACATGGTCGCCGCGCCCGGTTCACGAGCCGCTGGTGGCCATGGAGGTGTTCAAGGCCGTCCACGGGGTCGACTCGAGGGCGGTCCGGGCTCGCGTCTCGCCGAGCCTGCCACCGCAGTCCAACACAGTGTCGAGTTATGCGCTGCGCTCGTTCGTCGAGTGCCATCGCTGCGACCGCCGGATGCGGGGACGCCGTCGGCACGGGCACAAATACCACGTCTGCGAGATCGACAAGCGCCATCACCGTGACCGGCGGGAGTGGTATCCCGATCATCCGTCCACTTACTGGGTGCGGGAGGAGTACCTGTTGGCGGCGGTGGAGGAGTTCTTCAGCCGCTGGATCTTCGGCCCGCACCGGAGGGAACTGCTCGCGGCGCAACTCGGGGAGCACCCGCAGGACGACTGGACAAGCCGCAAGCGCGGGCGGCTCGAGGCCGAGATCGCTGACCTGCGGCGGCGTAGAGCGAATCTGATCTCGCAGTTGGAACTGGCCGACGGTGACGATAGGGAGTTCCGCGAGTCGATCCGGAGGCGGTTCGCCCAACTGGGCGAGGACATCGACGGACTTCAGTCCGAGATCACTGCGATCGACCTGGCCATGGCGGGGAACGATCCGCGGCTGCTGGAGCTGTTGCCACAGGCGGAGATCGAAGTGAGCCGGCTGCCGGTGCGGCTTCAGCAGAAGCTGTTCGGAGTGTTCCGCCTTCGGGTGCGTTACGACGCTGAGGGTTCGCGGGCGATCGTTCAGGTGACGTTGCGCGCACAGACGGCCGATGAGCTGGCCCGAGACGACGGAGCCGGACCTGATCCAGGTCCGGCAGAGGAAGGAGACGAGATGAATCCGAGAACCAAACAGTTGTTTGTTACCCGAAAATGCGTACCCCCTACCGGATTCGAACCGGCGCTACCGCCTTGAAAGGGCGGCGTCCTAGGCCGCTAGACGAAGGGGGCCTATGGGTGGGTGTGTGGTTCCACCGTGGTGCCCAGCATAGGGGACAACGTGGGCGGACGCACAAACGGTTATGGGCGGGACGGGGGTGTCGTGGGCCACTGGGACGGCGGGGTGGTGGGCCACTGGGACGGGGGGAGGGACGGGAAGGGGGAGGACGGGGTGGGGGCGGGGGAGGGGGCCGGGGGTGTGACGGGGCGGTCGGGGTTGGGTTCGAGGTGGCGCTCGATCTGGGCGGACGTGAGGCCGAGGCCGCCGAGGCGCAGGTCGTCCCAGCCCTGGAGGCGGTGGGTGGCGCGGCTGAAGTAGAGGACGGAGAGCTCGATCGGGGTGGGTTCCTCGTGTTCGAGGCCGCGGAGGCCGGCGCCGCCGGTGGAGCCCTGGACGAACAGGCGGGTGCCGGTGGGGAGGAGCGAGGTCTCGCGCTTGTGGAGGTGGCCTGAGAGGACGAGCGGGGTGAGGCCGGAGAAGGCGGAGCCTTCGGCGGGGTCGTGGGTGAGGACGATGTCGGGGAGCGAGCCGGAGGCGCGGAGCTTCTCGGCCAGGCGGAGGCCCTCGGCGTGCATCTGGGTGTCGCCGACGGAGTCGCCTCGGGTGGATTTGTCGGGGGTGTAGCGGGGGTCGCCGACGCCGTAGATACGGAGGTTCTCGATCTCGCGGGTGGCGTTGTCGAGGACGACGCCGTTCTTCTGGCGGGCGACGGCCTTCTGGGTGCCGCGCGAGTCGTGGTTGCCGCGGACGTAGACGTAGGGGACGCGGAAGTTGCGGATGTCGTCGGCGAACTTGTCCTCGGCGCGGGTGCCGTGGTCCATCAGGTCGCCGGTGTCGACGATCAGGTCGGCCTGGAACTGGTCGGCGACCGAGCGGATCACGTCCCACGCGGCGGGGTTCAGGTGGATGTCGCTGACGTGCACGATCCGCAGGGTGGACGGGTCGGGCTCGTAGGTCGGGAGGGTGGACGTCGCGGCGTACAGGCGGGACATGTTGCCGACGAGGCGGGCGAGCTGCGCGCGGTAGGAGGTGAAGCGCTCGACCAGGTTGCGGGCGTCGCCGACGACGCGGGGGGCGTTGGCGAGCAGGCCGGTGTAGCGGGGTTCGGCCAGGGAGCTGGGGCTGAAGGACAGCCAGGCGGTCAGGGAGACGGCGACCATGCCGGCGAGCGCGACGCCGGAGCCGGACAGGGCGCGCTTCCACGAGCGGAAGATGAGCAGGCCCGCGATGAAGGCACTGGCCAGGGCGCAGAGGACGGCCCGGAGTAGCATGATCCAGATGCCGTGCCAGAGCTGACCGGCGATCTTGTCGGTGAGCGCCTGGTCGGAGATGTTGGAGCTCTCGATGAACTCGCGCGCGGCGGCCAGGCGCAGCTCGGTCACCTGGGCGCGCAGCGCGATCGGCCCCCAGTGGGTGTCCAGGTGGAGGGCGCCGAGCGGCGGGATCGCGATGGTCGTCCCGCCGTGCCAGGACCAGCGGAGGGTGAGCGCCACGTTCGTCGGGCCGACGGGGGTGTCGACGCGTCCGCCCAGCAGGAGGCCGGCGAGGCCGCCGAGCAGGCCCACGGCGATCACGAGCAGGACGCGGCCGGTGCGGCGCATCCGCGGCGTCCTCAACCGGGCGCCCAGAGGACGCAGCCGGGCGCTGACCGGGCGCAGGCGGGCGCTGACCGGGCGTAGGACGGCTTCGGTGGACCGGCGGATGCGGGAGGCCGGGGATGCGGGCTTCTCGCTGCTCGGCAAGGAGATCCCTCCGTGACGCAGAATGGGTCGTGTGATCGATATGTCGCGGGACGCGTTCGAGGACCTGGTGTCGCAGGCCCTCGACTCCATCCCGGCCGAGCTGACCGCGCACATGCGCAACGTCGTCATCGTGGTCGAGGACGTCGCGCCCGAACCCGGCCTGCTCGGCCTCTATCAGGGCGTACCCCTCACCGAGCGCGGTGACTGGTACGCCGGAGTCCTGCCCGATCACATCTCCATCTACCGCGACCAGATCCTGCGAATCTGCGAGACGCCCGAGGACGTCGTCGAGGAGGTCAGGATCACGGTCGTGCACGAGATCGCGCACCACTTCGGCATCGACGACGCGCGGCTGCACGAGCTCGGGTACTGACCCCGGCGGCGGAAAACCGCAGATCACAGGCCGGTCAAGCGTTCCGGCGGCAATGGGTTGCACGAATCAGGCACGGTAGGTCACATAACTGCCACGCAGCGTGAGTTAATGGAGGGAGGGAGAGCGGAGTGGAGAGCGCGTGGCTGGACGGCAGAGCGGTCGGCACCGGCGGCCGCCGGAGGCGCAGGCCACCTATCGCGAGGTGTTCGCGGTGGGCGAGTTCCGCGCGCTGTGGCTCGCCCAGGCGCTGTCCTTCATCGGCGACCAGCTCGCCCAGGTCGCGCTCGCGGTGCTGGTCTACCAGCGCACCGGGTCGGCGCTGTTCACCGCCCTCACCTACGCGCTGACCTACCTGCCGCCGATCGTCGGCGGACCCGTCCTGTCCGGGCTGGCCGACCTGTTCCCGCGCCGGACGGTCATGGTGATGTGCGACGTCGCGCGGGCCGTCCTGGTCGCGCTGATGGCGCTGCGCGCGATGCCGTTCTGGATGCTGTGCGTGCTGGTGTTCTTCACCGTCCTGCTCGGCGCGCCGTTCACCGCCGCCCGCGCGGCCCTGCTCCCGGACGTCCTGGACGGTGACAAGTACGTCGCCGGATCGGCCATCAACAACATCACCCACCAGGCGACGCAGATGCTCGGGTTCGTCGCGGGCGGCGCGATCGTCGCCATGGTCGGGACGTACCAGGCGCTCGGCATCGACGCGGTGACGTTCGGGGCGTCCGGGCTGATCCTGCTGGCCGGGCTGCGCGCCAGGCCGGCGCCGCGCGGACGCGAGCGCAAGTCCACCAACCTGTGGCGCGGCACGCGGGACGGCGCTCGCCTGGTGTTCGGCGACCCGGTGCTGCGCGCGCTGGTCTCGTTCGCGTGGCTGTGCGCGTTCTACGTGCTGCCAGAGGGCCTCGCCGCGCCGTACGCGGCCACGTTCGGCCGGGGCGCGGTGACGGTCGGGGTGCTGATGTCGGCGATGCCGACCGGCATGGTGGTCGGGATGTTCGTGTTCAGCCGGTTCGTCCGGCCGACGAACCGGCTGCGGTCGATGGGCTGGATGGCCATGCTCGCCTGCGCGCCGCTGATCGTCGCGGGCGCGCATCCGCCGCTGTGGGGCGTGGTGGCGATCTACGCGCTGTCCGGGGTGGGCAGCGCGTACCAGCTCGCGGCGAACGCGGCGTTCGTCGCGGCCGTCCCGCCGGACGGCCGGGCGCAGGCGTTCGGACTCGCCCAGTCCGGCATCCTCGCAGGCCAGGGCCTCGGCATCCTGGCGGGCGGCGCGGCCGCACAGTACCTCGGCCCGGAGACCGTCGTCGCGCTCGCCGGAGTGCTCGGCCTGTCGGTCGCCGCGATGCTCACCCTCACCTGGAACCAGATCCGCGGCACGCTGATCACCGCGTCCCGCGAGCGCGCCGACTCCCGCGAAGTCCGCGAGACCCCCGAAGCGCGGGCGAACGAGCAGGAGGACCGTCCGCCGGACGGCACGGGCCCGCGCACCGGTCCCGCCCCCGCGGGAACCGCCACGGCCCGTACCTCGTCATCCCCGCTCCCGAACACTGTCCACAGCCCTGTGGATAACGCACCGCACTCTTTCGAGAACCCCCCACACCCGCTCGACACCGGCGCACACCCCCTCGACAAGGGCGCACGTCCGCTCGACACCGGGCCGCGCCCGTCCGACACCGCCGCGCGTCCGCTCGACATGGACATGCGTCCGTCCGATACCGGCGCACCTCCGTTCGACGCGGGCGTGCGTCCGTCCGACAGCAGTGCGCGCCCGTTGGACACGGGGACGCGGCCGTCGGGCGCTAGCGCGCGTCCGTCCGACACCGGCGCGCGGCCGTCTGACATCGCCGCGCGGCCGTCCGACACCGGCGCGCGGCCCTCCGAGATCGCTGCGCGGCCGTCCGGCAGCAGTGCGCGGTCGTCCGATGCCGGTGCGCGGTCGTTCGACGCGGGCGGGCGGCCGTTTGATGCTGGGGCGCGGGCGGCGGAGGGGGAGAAGCGGGCGGGGCCTGGACGGTCCGGTGGGATCTGGCCGTCCGCGTCCGCTTCGTGAGGCGCCTGTTCCGCTTGGCACGGCCGGCCAAGCGGCCGGGCCGGGTCAGGAGGAGTGGGGCTTGGCGGCGAAGACGTCCTTGGCCTTCTGCGTGGCCTTCTGGGTGGCGTCCTGGACGCTCGGGTTGTCCTTGGCCTTCTGGAAGAGGTCCTCGGCGACCGACGACTCGGCGCCGTCCTCGGGCATGACGAGCCAGGCGACGATGTAGAGGCCGATGCCCGCGCCGCCGAACAGGGTGAAGACGCCGAGGCCCAGCCGGACCAGGTTCGCGTCGACGCCGAGGTAGCGGGCGATGCCGGAGCAGACGCCGGCGATCATCTTGCCGTCGCGGGTCCGGCGGAGCTGCTTGCTGCTGTTCTGCGTGTCCATGTACCGATCATCCCTCCGGGACGGACCGGAGCACATCGGGATTCGCCCTGAAGCGACCCTGAAAGCACCCCCGAGATACGGGTCGTTCGACCCTGTCCTGGCCGGTCCCGGTCGCCACGCACCTGGGTGCTGGTGCGAATACTGAACGTGTCGTTAACGTTACTCGGTGCAACGATTCACGATCCCACTGGCGGTGCTGGCCAGTGCCGCGACGCTCGCCGCGCTGGCCGCGCCCGCCCCCGGCGCGGTCCAGGCCCGCGCCGCGGGCGCTGGGCAGGACGTCCGGTACGTCGACTACGCCTGGACGCCGCCGCCGAAGAACATCATCGAGATGCGGCGGAACCGGGAGAAGCTTCGCGTCCCGTCGCTGCTGGCCTGGGCCTGCGGCCGGCAGTCGCCTCCCGGGTTCACCGAGGACTTCGGCACCCAGCAGCTCGCGAAGGTCGAGCTGCTGCGGATGCTGGAGACCCCGCGCGGCACCGAGGCGCTGCACGCGGCGCTGCGTCCCGGCGAGGACAAACCGCTCATCTCCTCTCCGCCGGACCCGCGCGGCTGCATGCAGGAGTTGGACCCCAAGTGGAACCTGCCCTTCGGCCAGCACTCGGGCGCGGCGGCCCCCGGCTGGCGGGCGCTCAAGAAGGCGTTCGACGACCTGCCGTACTTCAGCGGCATGCCGGGCAGCCCGTTCGGCATGTGCAACCGGCCCGACCCCGGTGACGCCGACCTCGGCATGGCGGTGCTGATGCGGGTGTACCTGCGCGCCCGCGACCGCTTCCCGGCCGACTACGACGCGACCGTCTCCCGCAAGCTGTGGCTCCAGGGCGGCTTCAAGGACATCGACCACAGCTACTGCGGGATCGCCGGGGTGGACGTCCCGGAGACCGAGAACCACGAGATGCTCATCGACAGCACCCGGTTCCTGCACAACGACCACCTACCGCCCATCACGCAGGGCGAGGTCCGGGCGAGCGGCAACAAGTGGGTCGCCGAGTACGACGACGACAACTTCGACTACAACAACCGGTCGAACGGCCTGGACGCGCACCTCGGCAGCCACCTCGACCTGGTGCTGTCGAACCAGCAGACCTTCTTCCCCGCGAAGTTCAGCGACTTCAACGAGTACAACGCCCGTCCGTACAGCCGGTACCAGATGGTCTCGCTGCTCAACCTGTACGACTTCGCGCGCGACAGGACGCTCAAGTCGCGGGTGCGGGCCGCGCTGGACTTCCTGATGGCGAAGAACACCGCCGAGTCCCTCACCGAGCTGCGCGTCTCGCCGTTCCGGCGGCGCATCGACACGCCGGGCCGGCACAACCTGTTCGACTACGACCCGCTCTCGGCGATGGCGCAGGCGTGGGTGGGCGACCTGGCCCCGTACCGGACGACCTCGCCGAACTTCGCGGGCGAGGCGGTGTTCGCGGGGTCCAGCGACTACCGCGTGCCGGACGCCCTGGCCGACGTCATGCTCGACCCCGCGCACCATGCGTGGCGGCAGGGCTTCATGGGCCGCGGGCAGGACGAGCGGGCGTTCGCGCGTCCGGGCTACACGATCACCGGCGGCGGGATCCAGACCGACTGCCCGTACTACAACAAGGCCCCGGTCAAGTTCGGCGGCCACTGCCCGGGGAGCGGCAACGACAGCGGGACGTCCGAGCCGATCGTGGTGGTCCCGAGGCTGGGGTCGATCCTCGGGCCCGGCGCGGACGGCCCGCGCGAGCTGCTGCAGTACGACGTGATCCACAGCACGACCCCGCACAACGCGGTCATCCAGGCGAACTCCTGCATCGGCGCCGGCTACGCGTGCGCGCCTGCGTTCGCTCCCGGAGGCCCGTGGGTGAAGCCCGAATGCACGGTCGACAAGGTCGATTCGCGTACCAAGGACCGGGTGCGGGCCTACCGCTTCGACAAGGACTGCTCCCTGCTGCTCGGCGAGATGCCGGACGCGTGCTTCTTCACCTACATGCGCGAGGTCAAGGAGATGCCGAAGCCGCTGTCGTACGTCGTCACGCACGACTGCGACGCGGGCGGACCGGACGCCGCGCACGCCGACCAGTTCCGCCGGTTCGTGAACTTCCAGGACCGTCCGGACAACGCGCCCTCGTCCGTCTCGGTGCAGGCGCGCGGGCCCGGCGCGGTCGAGGCGTCCGTCACGATCGGGACGCCGCCGAGCGTGGACGGGCCGATCGCCGACCCGGCGCGGCGGGTCAGGCTGGCCCTGGTCTGGCCGCCCAAGGAGGAGAAGTACCAGTACTACAGCGACGGCGACACGGGCTGGCCGCAGTACGCTCCCGGAACGCTAGCGGCGGGAGACCTCGTCAACGTCGACCACGGCGACATCAACGGGGACCGGCTGCGGATCGACGACCAGGGCGCCGACCAGCGGCTTCTCGACTACTACCCCGCGGGCGGGGAGACGCAGAGCCTGCCCGGCATCCGGTCGCTGCGCACCCGCTCCAGGGTGATCCCCGGCAACGGGAGCCCGGACACGGTCGAGGTCACCGACCGGTCGATCCGGCAGCCCCGCCAGCTCCGGGAGGCCCGGATCACCGTCACCGACCTGTCCGGAAAGGTTCTGGGCAGGGGCTATCGCGGGTTCGAGTTCGGGGAGCAGCAGGCGGATACCCTCACCGTCCCGGTGAACCTGACGCAGGTGGCCTTCCCGCACACCTACTTCGTGCGGTCGTGCCTGACCTGGTACCGGTTCTACACCGCCGACGACTACGCCGAGGACCCGTACGGGGAGCGCCCGGACGGCGTGACCCGCTGCGTCCGCTCCACGGTCTCGTCCCCCCAGGCCCAGCGCGGCGGACCGTCCGGCCCGAAGTGACCGCCTAGGTGCGGCGGATCGGCCGACCGGCATCCGATGGGGTGAGCGGCAGGGCCGACCTGGGCGGGAACGCTTGGGTCGGCCCTGGTCGCGTTCGGGGGACGGGACGCGTCGTACCCTGTCCCGCGTCGCCCTGCCCCCGACGGATGGGATGCCCTCATGGACGTGCTGCGCGTGGACGACGGCCTCAGCGACGAGGAGCGGATGGTGCGGGACACCGTCCGGGCGTTCGTCGCCGAGAAGATCACTCCGCATCTGGCGCAGTGGTTCGAGGACGGCACGTTCCCGGCCCGCGAACTGGCTCCCGAGCTGGGCAAACTCGGCCTGCTCGGGATGCACCTCACCGGCTACGGCTGCGCCGGGGCGAGCGCCGTCGCCTACGGGGTGGCGTGCCGGGAGCTGGAGGCGGCCGACTCGGGGCTGCGCAGCTTCGTGTCCGTGCAGGGCTCGCTGGCGATGGCCGCGATCCACAAGTTCGGCTCGGAGGAGCAGAAGAACGCGTGGCTGCCGCGGATGGCGGCGGGCGAGGCGATCGGCTGCTTCGGCCTGACCGAGCCCGACCGCGGCTCCGACCCCGGCGACATGCGCACCCGCGCCCGCCGCGACGGCGCCGACTGGGTGCTGGACGGCGCGAAGATGTGGATCACCAACGGCTCGATCGCGGACGTCGCGGTGGTGTGGGCGAAGGTCGAGGGCGAGGGCATCCGCGGGTTCGTCGTCCCGGCCGGGACGCCGGGGTTCAGCGCGTCCGACATCCACAAGAAGCTGTCGCTGCGCGCGTCGGTCACGTCCGAGCTGGTGCTGGACGGGGTGCGGCTGCCGGGCGACGCCGTTCTGCCGGGCGTGACCGGGCTGAAGGGGCCGCTGAGCTGCCTGTCCGAGGCGCGCTACGGCATCCTGTGGGGCGCGATCGGCGCCGGACGCGCCTGCTACGAGGCCGCCGTCGACTACGCGCGGACGCGCGAGCAGTTCGGCAAGCCGATCGGGGCGTTCCAGCTCACCCAGGAGAAGCTCGCCTGGATGGAGGTCGCGCTGGGGCAGGCCGGGCTGGTCGCCCTGCACATCGGCCGCGCCAAGGACGAGGGCAGGGTCACGCCGCAGCAGGTCTCGTTCGGCAAGCTCGCGAACGTCCGCGCCGCGATCGACGTCGCCCGCGAGGCCCGGACCGTCCTCGGCGCGAACGGGATCACGCTCGAATACCCGGTGATCAGGCACATGAACAACCTGGAGAGCGTCCTGACCTACGAGGGGACCCAGGAAGTGCACCTGCTCACGCTCGGGAAGGCGATCACGGGCCTGGACGCCTTCCGCTGAGCCCCGCATCGGGCCGCGGGGGAGCGGAAAGTGGCGGGTTCGGCAGGCGGCCGGCGCGCCGAGTGAGCACGATCACCGTGTAGGAGTGCTTAAGGTCGTTCTGAAGGGAAACTGACTGGACGGCCCGAATGCGGGCTGGGCAGACTCTGTTATCCCAGGTCACGGCATCAGCGTAGGGAGCGGCATGAGAATCGGGATCGTCGGCGCCACCGGACAGGTCGGCGGGGTCATGCGGAAGATCCTCGCCGAGCGGAACTTCCCGGTGGACGAGCTGCGGCTGTTCGCCTCGGCCCGCTCGGCCGGCCGGACGCTCCCGTGGGGCGACACCGAGGTCACCGTCGAGGACGCCGCGACCGCCGACTACCGCGGCCTGGACATCGCGATCTTCTCCGCCGGCAAGACCACCTCGCTCGCGCTCGCGCCGAAGGTCGCCGAGGCCGGCGCCGTCGTGATCGACAACTCGTCCGGCTGGCGGATGGACCCGGACGTCCCGCTGGTGGTCTCCGAGGTCAACCCCGAGGCCGCCCGCGTCCGGCCCAAGGGGATCATCGCCAACCCCAACTGCACCACCATGGCCGCGATGCCCGTGCTGCGCCCGCTGCACGAGGAGGCCGGGCTGACCGCGCTGGTCGTCGCCACCTACCAGGCGGTGTCCGGCAGCGGGCTGGCCGGCGTGGAGGAGCTGCACCAGCAGGCGCTGAAGGTCGTCGCGGGCGCGGACGCCCTCACCCACGGCGGCTCGGCCGTCGAGTTCCCCGAGCCGAACGTGTACGTCCGGCCGATCGCGTTCAACGTGCTGCCGATGGCGGGCTCGATCGTGGACGACGGCCTGGCCGAGACCGACGAGGAGCAGAAGCTCCGCAACGAGAGCCGCAAGATCCTCGGTATCCCGGGCCTGAAGGTCTCCGGGACCTGCGTCCGGGTGCCGGTCTTCACCGGCCACTCGCTGCAGATCAACGCGCGGTTCGACCGTCCGATCAGCCCCGAGCGCGCCGCTGAGCTGCTCGCGGACGCGCCGGGCGTCGTGCTCACCGACGTGCCGACCTCGCTCCAGGCCGCCGGGCAGGACCCGACCTACGTCGGCCGCATCCGCCGCGACGAGACCGTCGAGCACGGCCTGGCGCTGTTCGCCTCCGGCGACAACCTCCGCAAGGGCGCCGCGCTCAACGCCGTCCAGATCGCCGAGCTCGTCGCCGCCGAGTAGCGGCCCGCACCCCACCGGGCCGTCCGCCTCGCGCCTGGAGCGGTCACGCCTGACCGCCGCCGTGAGGCACGCGGACGTCCCGCGCAGACCGCGGGTCGTCGTCGCCTGACGCCCCGCGCCGCTGGTCGGGCCGCCGTGCGGGGCGGCCCGATCAGACAGCCTCCGGGCCGTCCGGGGTCAGGACTTGGCGCCGCGGACCTCCAGCGCGTCGAGCAGGGCGGCGCTGGCGCGGGTGATCTCCTCGACGGCGCGCTCGAACGCCTCGGCGTTGTGCGCGGCCGGGGCGCGGAAGCCCGAGATCTTGCGGACGTACTGGAGCGCGGCCGCGTGCACGTCGTCCTCGGTGACGTCCTCGGCGTACGGCGGGCGCAGCGTCTTGATGCTTCGGCACATGCGTCCATGGTGACTCACGGGACCGACAGACCGATCCTTTCGTGCGGTTTTGCCGAAGCGGCCCGGGCGAGATGATCTCTAGTTTGGCGGGATGAGAACCCGCCGCATCCTCCCCGTCCTGACCCTCGCCACCGCCGTCGCCGGAGCCGGAGCGGCCCTCGTCCCGACCGCGGCGGACGCCGCTTCCCCCGCGTCCCACGGGCGTTCGGCGCACTGCGTCTTCACCCCGACCCCGGACAACCCGGCCGCCAAGCCCGTCCACCCGCCGAAGTCCAAGGCCCGGGCGCACGGCACCGTCGACGTCCGAATCTTTACCAACCACGGCGAGGTCCGGATCCGCATGGACCGCCGGAACGCGCCCTGCGCGGTGGAAAACTTCGTCAGCCTGACCAGGCAGAAGTTCTATAACCACACCCAGTGCTGGCGGCTGACGAACTCCGCGCGGCTCGGCGTCCTGCAGTGCGGCGACATCTACGCCGCCGAGAAGGGCGGGCCCGGCTACAAGTTCAAGGACGAGCTGACCGGCAAGGAGACCTACCCGCGCGGCACGGTCGCGATGGGCAACTGGGGCCCGGACACCAACGGCAGCCAGTTCTTCATCGTCCACACCCACGCGAACATCCCGCCCGCGTACACGGTCCTCGGCAAGGTCACCCGCGGCATGAACGTGCTGGACGAGATCGCCGCGGGCGGCATCATCCCGCAGAACGGCCCGCAGGACGGCCTCCCCAAACACCCGGTGAAGATCTACAAGGTCAGCGCCCACGGCTGACCTCGAAACCGCCCGACGGGCCGTCCGGTGTCACGAACCGGGCGGCCCGTCCGTCATTACTGTGGACGCCGAAGACCGATCTTGAGGAGCGAGGATGACCGCGCACAACGACCGGGCCGCACGGCTGCGCGAGCTGCACCGCCCGGGCGACCCGCTGATCCTGCCCAACGTGTGGGACGCGGCGAGCGCCCGGGTCGTCGCGGACGCCGGCTACCCGGCGCTCGCGACCGCCAGCGCCGCCATCGCCGCGATGCTCGGCTACGAGGACCACCAGAACGCCCCCGCGGACGAGATGTTCGCCGCCGCCGGACGCGTCGTCCGCGCCGCCGGCGACCTGCCCGTCACCGTGGACGCCGAGGCCGGCTACGGCCTGCCCGCCGAGGAGCTGGTCGCCACCCTGGCCGGCATCGGCGCGGTCGGCTGCAACCTGGAGGACTCCGACCTCGCCGCCGGCGGCCTGCGCGACGCCGCGGCCCAGGCCGAGTACCTCGCGTCCGTCCGCGAGGCGGCCCGCGCGAACGGCACCGACCTGGTGATCAACGCGCGCGTGGACGTCTTCATCGGCAAGTCCGAGGTGACCGCCGCCGACATCGACACCGCACTCGACCGCGGCCGCCGCTACCTGGACGCCGGAGCCGACTCGATCTACCCGATCCTGCTCACCGACGAGACCGCCATCGCGACCCTCGCGAAGGAACTGCCGGGCCCGATCAACGTCCTCTGCCTGCCCGGCATGGAAGTCTCCCGCCTGGCCGAACTAGGAGTCGCCCGCATCTCCTGGGGTCCCCAAGCCCAACGCCACGCCATGTCCGCCCTGACCACGTACGTGACCGCCCTGCGCCCCTGACCAGGCGCGATATCCGTCCGGCCCGGACCAGGGCCGGACGGCCTACCGGACGCTCAGCCACAGGCTTCCCCACGACAGGCTGCGGTGGAACTTGATGTGCCAGCAGCCCGCGCTGGGGAAGCGGTAGGTCATCGTCCAGCCGTCGCCGGGACGGTCATACGGGATGTTCCCCTGGGACGGTCCGGACGCCGGCGGGAGCTCGGACCTCCCCGGTCCGCGCGTCTGCACGCGCAGCGCCCCCTGCCCGGTCATCCGCACCAGGAGCCGGACGTCCCGGCCCGGCTTCAGCGGCACCTGGTCGGTCAGCGCCCAGAGTGTGGCGTTATGGGCACTGCCCTGGATCTCCGGCCGCCCCTGCCACTGCCCGATCGGTGAGCCGGGCTTGCAGCGGCGGTGGGAGTCCACGGTGACGATCCCGACCGGCTTGGTGGATGCGGAGCCGTGCGCGCATCCGCTCAGCGGCGCGGCCGCGCACGCCAGGCTCGCACCTGCCGTGAGGACGGTCTTCATCATCACGTCTCGCCCCCGCTCGACGCTTTGCGACCCCTTTAACCTCACTGTCCGGCACCTTCGCCGGTCCGTCCACCCCCGCGTGAACGCGGTGTACCGGTCAGGCCACACCAGGTCGAACCGGGAACCCGCCTCCGGCGTCCTACAGACCTAGCCCGGATACGGCTCGGCGGAGGACGATCTACCCATGACCGAGGGCTCCCTGATCGGTGACCGGTACCGCCTCGAAAGCGTGATCGGCGCGGGCGGCATGGGGACGGTCTGGCGCGCGCGCGACGTCCTGACCGACCGCGTCGTCGCCGTCAAGCAGGTGCGGTTCCCGGACGAGTCGGCCGCCGCGGCGTTCCGTCCGCGCCCGAGGCCGTCGCTCGTCGGCCCGGGCGTTGTCGAGCTGCTGGACGTGCTGGCCGACGGCGACGCCGTCTACTTCGTCTCCGAGTACGTCGCGGGCAGCCGCTCCCTGGCCGAGATCCTCGCCGAGGACGGACGGCTGGAACCGGCGCGGGTCTCCGAGATCGCGCTGGGTGTCCTCCAAGCGCTGGACCTGGCGCACGCGCGCGGCCTCGTGCATGGTGACCTGCGTCCGAGCAAGGTCCTGATCGACCACTCCGGGCACGTCAGGGTGACCGGATTCGGGATCGGGATCACTGCGCCGCCCCTGCTCAGAGCGGCGCAGATGCGCCCCGGCCTGATCGGCAACGCGGCGTACCTCGCTCCCGAGGTCGTCTCGGGCGAGGTGGGCGGCGCCGCGGCGGACCTCTGGGCTCTTGGTGTGCTGCTCTTCCGGGCCGTCGAGGGCGAGCTTCCCTTCGAGCGCTCCTCCGTCGCGTCGACCATCGTCGCGATCGTCCGAGGCCAGATCGGCGAGTTCCAGCACGCGCCCCCGGTGCTGCGCTACGTCGTCCGGAACCTGCTCAACCCGGACCGGAACGAACGCCTGGGCTCGGCGGAATCGGCACGGATCCTGCGGTCGTCCACCCCGCCCGAAACCGAGCCTCCGGCCCCTGGGCCGCAGCAGCAGCCCGCAGCGCCCCCCTTCACCTCTCCACCCGAGATACGCACCGCGCCGCCTGGGTATGGCGCGCCATCCATGGGGGCGGCCGCGCCTTGGGCCGTGCCCGAGCAGGGGGCTCCCTCACCTGCGGTTGCCGGGCGTGCTGCGCCCTCCGCGCCCCGCGTGGCGCGCCTGTCGGCGGACGTGGAGCTTCGGCGCCGGACGGCGCCCGTTTCGGTCGTCCTGCTGGTGGCGCTGGGGAGCGCGGTCGGGGTGCTGCTCGGGGTGCTGCTCGGGCAGGACCTTGTGGTGCTCGCCGTCTTTGCCGCGCTGATGGCCGCGGCGGTTGTCGTCACGGCCGTCCGGTGGACGTTCACGAGCCTGGACGCGCGGAGGCGTTCGGACGAGGCGCTCGTCGTTCGCGGACGCCGTTCGCTGGCGCGGGGCAGGTACGCCGAAGCAGAAGTGCAGCTGCGCGAGGCGGTGCGGCGCTCGGCGCATCGCTCCGCCGATCTGTACGCGGACTACGCGGTGGCGCTGCGCGGGATCGGCCGCCTCGACGAGGCACGCGCCGTCCTCCAACGGGCGCTGCGCCAGGACACCGGCGACCGGATCCGCGCCGACCTCGCGGTCCTCGACCACGAGCTGACGCATACCGGAGCGGACGAGCTGGCCGGCTTGCTCGCGGAGCGGGCACCTTCCGTCGCCGAACGCGTCGACCGGCGGTCGAACCACGCGGTCGCGCTCCGGGACCAAGGGCTTCTCGCCGAGGCGGAGGCGGAGGCGCGGCAGGCGGTCGCGACGGCCGAGGGGGCGCTGCGGCGCGGCCATCCCGCGGCCGGGCGGGCGCTGGCGAACCTCGGCGCGATCCGCTTCGAGCAGGGCGTCCCGGACGAGGCAGCGGAGCTGCTGGCCAGGGCCTTGCGCATCGCGCGGCGGGCGCTGGGACGCGGCCATCCCGAGGCGCTGACCATCCAGGCGAGCCTGGCGGCGGTCAAGCAGCGCAAGGGCGATCTCGACGGGGCTGCCGAGCTGCTGCAGGACGTCGTCCAGCGGCGCGCCAAAGCGCTCGGCGAGCATCATCCGGCAACGCTCAACGCCCGCACGAGCCTCGGCTTCGTCGCCATCGAGCGGGGAGCGGCGGGCCAGGCCGAGCAGGCGTTCGCGTCCGTACTCAAGGCGGGCGCGGACACAGTCGAACCGGACGCGGTCCTGGTCAGAGCCGCGGACGGGCTGTCGCAGGCGCGGGCCATCGCGCGGGGCGCCGAGCCCGGGGACGACGCGTGAACCGGCGGGCGCGGGCCGTGCTCAGCGCGTCGTCGGTCGCGCTGGCGTCCACGGCCGCGGGGATCTCGGTGAACCTGGCGACCGATCGCGGCGGCAGCGCGATCGCGTGGATCCTGGTCGTGGCCTGCACGGTGGTCCTGGTCGCGGTGACGGCCGTGGTCGAGGCGCTGTCCGCGCCGCCGCCCGACACGTCCGGGATCAAGCTGGTCATCGAGCTGGACGGGCGCCGGATCATCGCCTACACCGACGAGGCCGTCCGCGAACTCGGCCACCTCGCCACCGCGCCGTCCCGTCCTGACGGAGCCGTCCCGCGCGCAGCGATGGCCGCTCCCCGCCCGGACGAGGTTGTTCTGCGCGCCGCGACTTCCCGTCCGGAGGAAGTCGTTGCGTATGGCGCGACGGGTGGCCCGGGGACGGTCGCCGTTCCGGCGGTGGTGCGGGTGGCGCTGGTGACGCGGCGGCGGTCGACGGGGATCACGCGGCGGCTGGAGCGGGTGCACGCGGCCTCCGGGGCGCCCGCGCTGGACGTCCGGCTGCACGTGGACGACGATCCGCGGCGCAGGCTGGCGGGGCTGCTCGCGGCGCACGTGGCCGTCCTGGACGATCACTGCTCGGTGGCCGGCGAGGGCCTCGCGCCGCTGGTCGGCGGCCTCGACCTCGCCGCGCTGCGGGACGCGGGCGGGCGCGGGCCGCGCGCGTTCCTGGTCGTCCTGGCCTGCCGGGACGGCGACGACGACGCGCACGCCCGCGCCCTGGCCAGCAGCCTGGACGGCCCGGCGGTGCTGCTCGCCCCGCGCGGCGCCGCGCCGCTGGAGCACCGGACCGTCCTGCTCCCGGCGCTGCTCGGCGCGGTCGGCGACCTGGCCGGACGCCGCGTCACCACCGCCGAGCTGGGCAAGGCCGTGGACGGGGCGCTGGAGCACGCACGCGACCAGCGGCCCCAGATGGACTGGGGGCGCTGGCGCGTGCGCGTCCTGCGGGCCTGACCGGTGGTCAGGTGGAGATCTCCTCGATGACCGAGACGCCGCGGGAGGCGTGGGGCCCGTAGCGTTCCCACTCCTCGCGCAGGCGGACGCGGCCGTCCGGCAGGAGCTCGGGCGTGGAGCGTACCCGTCCGCTGACGACCGTGGCGTCCGCGAGGACCTGGCAGTACGCGAGGTCCAGGCTGTCGTCGGCGGTGCGGCGGCCGACGAGGTAGCCGCGGACGACGCGGCCGCCGTCGAAGTCGGCCCAGACGGTGTCGCCGTCCTGGTGGTACCGGCCGACCGGGACGTCCCCGGCGGACGCGGTCTCGGCGGCGGACGAGCGGAACACCCGGCCCTCGTAGTCGATCGGCACGCGGCTCACCCCCACACCACGCTCGGCGCGGCGTCCCGGACGGTGTAGACCTCACGCTCGAACAGCGAGTTGATGATCGTCGCGGCCCGGACCGGCAGCAGGGTGAGGTTGGCGTCCGCGACGCCGTGCGTGAACCGGGCCCGGTTCTGCACGAAGATCTTGTTGCGGTCGGCACCCTTCCAGCGCAGCGAGTAGTCCGAGTCGACGATCATCTCGCCCGCGTCGTCGTGGTCGATCAGCTCGGTCAGCGACGGTGCGAGCGGCGGCGGGGTGAAGGTCCGCCCGGTCGCGAGCACGACGTGCCGGGCGGCGACCTTCTCGTGGCCGGTCGCGGACGTCGCGTCCAGCACGAAGCCGTCGCCGTCGCGGGTCGCCGAGGTGACGTCCCGTCCGGGCCGCATGGTCAGCGGGTAGCGGTCGAGGCGCAGCATCCCGTCGTAGTTCGCCTGGTAGATCGACTGGAGGATGCCGGGCGTGATCGCGTCGCCGGTGAGCGTCTGGCCCTCGATCAGCCGCCGCCGCGTCTCCCGCGTGACCTGCTGCAGGAACTCCACGTACGCGGGGCGGTAGAAGTCGTTGGCGGGCGGCGAGTCGTCCATCGGCTGGAACCAGGGGCGGCGGCCGAGCCAGGTGATGTCGGTGAAGCCGTGGCCGAGCAGCTCCATGACGCATTCGGCGCCGGTCTGGCCGCCGCCGACGACCGCGACCGGGGCCTCGCGGTCCATCCCGGGCAGGCGCGCGGTCAGCTCCTCGGGCACGAACGCGTCGTCCCCCACGATTCCGGACAGCCCCGGCGGGACGTACGGGACGCTCCCCAACCCGAGGACGAGGTGGTCCGAGCGCGCGATCGTCCGCCCGTCGCTGGTGTAGGCGAAGCCGACTCCTTCGGTGTAGGAGATCTCGTCCACCGACACGCCGTACCGGATGCCGTCGATCTGCTCGCTCGCCCACGCCAGGTAGCGCTGGTACTCGCGCCGCGGGATGACGTTGAACTGGGCGTTGATCAGCGCGTAGATCCGTCCGGTGGAGACCAGGTAGTTGACGAACGACAGCCGGTGCGTCGGGTCGACCAGCGAGACCAGGTCCTTCAGCCACGACGTCTGCATCCGGACGCCCGACAGCAGCAGCTGCGGGTGCCAGGTCGAGACCGGACGCCGCTCCAGCAGGACGAGCCGGTGCGGCGCGACGGCCTCGAACAGCGCGGCCAGGCTCAGGTTCGCCGGGCCGGCGCCGACGCCGACGGTGTGGTGGTGGGGGACTTCGACTTCGGACATGGGCAGTGCCTCCAGGAGGGTCATGCGGGGGTGCGGATCCGCAGCAGCTCTTCGGCGGCGTCGCGGGACGCGGCGAGCGCGGTCTTGGCCGAGCCGCCGCTGCCGCCGGTGAAGGTGGCCAGCCGGGCGGACGCGCCGGACACCGGACGCAGCCGCAGGCCGGGGTCGGGGTGGTAGCAGTCGGCGGCGACGACGGTCCGGACGGCCGGTCCGAGCCGCAGCGCCGGGAAGGTCACGCGGGCGAGCGCGGACGCGGCGTGCGCGAGCGCCGGTTCGGGCCGCCGGTCGTCGGGGTCGACGTCGTAGCGGTCGCTCGGCACGCCGAGCAGCACGCCGTCGCCGAACCGGCGCCCGTAGAGGCTGGTCGTCTCGTCCACGAACGCCGCGGCGGGCGGGTTGTCCGCCTCGTGCACCGCGTACTGGATGCGCTTGGTGCGCAGCCCGTCGCGGGCCAGGCCGAGGCGGGTGAGCAGGCCGGGCGTCCACGGTCCGGCGGCGAGGACGACCAGGTCGAACGTGGTGCTCGTCCGGCCGAAGTGCAGGGTGGGCGAGCCGTCCGGCTCCTCGGTGAGGCCGGTGACCGGCGCGGTCGTGCGGCGCCCGCCGATCCGCAGGAGGTCCGCGACGATCTCGCGGCGCAGCGCGCCCGGCGCGATGTGCCCGGCGCGCCGCTCGACCACCGCGGGCGGACGGTCCGGAAAGCCCGGCGCGTCCGCCAGCACGGCCGAACCGGGCAGCGCCGCGCAGATCTCCGCCAGGTCGGACGGCATCGGCGGCGGCCCGGACTGGATGTACACCGAGCCGGTCTCCCGGTACTCCGCCCAGCCGCGCAGCAGCCGGCTCCCGTACAGCTCGGCGAGCGACGCCGTGGCCTGGCGGCGCAGCGCGGCCTCCGGCTCGAAGCCGCGCACGATCCCGCCGGACGCGGCGGTCGCGTCGTCCGGCTCGGGCGGGCCCGCGAGCTCCACCTCGGCCGTCCGGTCGCCGAGCCGCAACCGCCAGGCCAGCAGCGACCCGGCCAGCCCGGCCCCGACCACGCAGATCCTCATGCCCCGTCCCCAGCGGCTCCCGCACCGGCACCGGCCTCGCCCGCACCGGACGCGTCCGCGGCGGGCGCGGCGGTGATGGCGGCGAGGAGGGCTTGGGCACGCGGGTCGTCGCGCAGCGGGAGGAGGAGGCGCGTGGCGAGGGGCGGGTCGAAGCCGGACGGGGTGAGCGCGTGCCGGGCGCGGTCGAGATCGGCCTCGGCGGACGGACGCCCCGTCTTGAACGCGTCGCGCGTGAAGTCGCTCTCGTACCGGTCCGGACGGTCCTGGGCGAGGAAGAGCCGGACGTCGGCCGGGTCCTCCTCGTCCAGGATGTCCAGCGCCCAGACGGCGTGGTTCCGGCTGGTGGAGAACTTCAGGCCGTCCAGCGTGTAGAACTCGTTCACCACCAGGCCGCGCAGCACGCCCGGACGGACGCCCGCCGCCGCGAACACGGCCGGGATCAGCACCGTGTAGTAGAACGCGTTGTCGACGCCGAGGAAGTGCCACAGCTCGTCCACCTGGTTCCAGGCGGCGACGCAGTCGGCGAGCGAGCGCACGGACGGGGCGAGAGCGCGGGCGATCACGTACAGGTAGCCGAAGGCCATCTCGACCCAGACGTCCAGGCGCAGCGCGTCCGGACCGTCCAGCTGGATGCCCCAGTCGGTCGGGTAGCCGACCGGGATTTCGGGCAGCCCGTCGGCGAGGTAGCGCCGGACCAGATCGACGACGCGCGGGTGCAGCTCGGCCTCGGCCCACACGCGGGTGAGCTGGTCGCGGTAGTCCTCCAGGCGCAGCACCGGTACACGCGCGGTGAACTCCTCGGGGACGGCGTCGCAGCAGGTCGAGCGGGCTTCGCGGAGCGTCGCGCCGGTGTTGTAGGCCATGCACGCCTCGCACGCGCCGCCCGCCGCGCCCGCCCCGCACGTCCCGCAGAGGCCGGCGACGTAGGCGTGGTGCATCGTCCGCTTGCAGGACGGGCAGCGCAGCAGGACGGTCTCCTCGGCCTCACTGCACAGCTCGCCGACCAGCCGCCGCATCGCGTCGCGGTAGTCGGCGTCCTCGGCGGGGTCCAGGAGGACGTCGTACTCGATTCGGGCCTTCACGAACGCCGTCCGGATCTGGTCCGAATAGTCGCGCATGACCTCGTCCACCGGACGGCCCAGCGCCTCGGCCTTCGCCAGGACGTAGTTCTGGTTGCTGTCCAGGCCGGTCATGGTCAGCACGTCCGCGCCGGCGGCGCGCAGCGCCCGCGCCGCGATGTCGCCCGCGACGTACGGGCCGCTCAGGTGCCCGACGTGCAGCGGCCCGTTCGGCGTCGGCGGGGGTGTGGTGATGACGGTGGTCATTCCGCGTCTCCTCCGGCGTCGGCCCGGGGTGCCTCCTCGGGCAGCCAGTAGATGCTCAGCAGCACCAGCGGCTCGCTGTCCGAGCGGTTGTGGATGACGTGCGGCTCCTGGCTGGGCAGCAGGATCGCCGCGCCCTGCGCGGCCTCGGTCCGCTCGCCGCTCTCCGGCGCCTCGTAGTCGGCGTGGCCGGACGCCACCACCGACAGCTCGACCTCCGGATGCTGGTCGCGGTCGCTCGACCCGCCGGGCGGGATCACGCACCACATCGCGTCGAACGGCAGCTCGCGGTCGGCCGGGTACTGGCTCCACCGGCCGATGCGGATTCCGTATTCCTCGGTCAACTCGGCGGAGGAATATTGCAACTTCTGCACGCGATCTCCCGTCAAACCTCGTCCGAATCGAGGCGGTCGCCACGGAGGGATTGTGACCCGGATAAGGCGCTTTCCCGGTGGCAGGAAGATGACAGGACGGCCCGTGGCGGGCGCCTTCGCCGATTGCCGCCCGACCTGAACTGCCGCCATTCGCTTTCCGTGATGCGGGCAATGCGAACCGCTACGGAAAGGGAATATTGACGATCTTGTGACGGCCGGGAGACCATGCGGCGCAGTGCCCGGCGAGGCCCTGCCCGGCGGCGTCTCCGCACTCGCGGCCGCGGCTCCGCACCCGCGGTCCACGGGACCGGACCCGCCACCGCCCGGGCGCGCCGAGCCTGATGACCGAGTCGAAGGGGACCCTGGCATGGATGTCCGTCCGCACCTGGCACTGATCGCCACCGGCATGCAGGCATGGCGCGAGTACCTCGTCGAGTCGATCGCGCGGGAATACCGGATCCACCTGTTCGCCAAGGCCGAGCCGTCCTGGGAGCTGGCCTACGTCGACGGCGTGACCGTGGTGAACACGCTCGAACCCGACCTCGCGATCGCCGCCGCCCGCGCGGTGCACGACACCGACCCGTTCGACGGCGTGCTCTGCTGGGACGAGGCCCGGATCTGGCCGGCCGCCTGCGTCGCCGAGGCGCTCGGGCTGCCCGGAGTGTCCCCCGAGGTGGTCGAGCGCTGCCGCGACAAGCACCTGTCCCGCACCGCGCTCGCCGCCGCGGGCGTCCCGCAGCCGGAGTCGGTCGCGGTCGCCTCGCTGGAGGAGGCCCGGCGCGAGGCGGACCGGATCGGCTACCCGGTGGTCGTGAAGCCGCGCGCGCTCGCCGCGAGCGTCGCGGTCATCGTCGTCGCGTCCGCGGACCTGCTCGCGGACGCCTACGAGCGCGTCCGCGGCACCACCCTGCCCGAGGTCGAGGAGTACGAGTACGGCGTCCTGGTCGAGGAGTGTCTGCGCGGCGAGGAGATCAGCATCGACTCGGCCGTGTTCGGCGGCAAGGTCGTCCCGCTGTACCTGGCGCACAAGCGCAAGGGCTACGAGCCGTTCTGCGAGGAGGTCGGCCACCTGCTGCTCGCCGACGACCCGCTGCTGAAGGACCCCGCGCTGCTCAAGGTGCTGGAGGACACGCACGCCGCGCTCGGCTTCCACACCGGCATGACGCACACCGAGGTGTTCCTCACCGAGACCGGGCCGCGGGTCGTCGAGCTGAACGGGCGGCTCGGCGGCGACTTCATCCCCTACCTGGGTGGACGCATCACCGGCATCGACGCGGGTCTCGCCGCGGCGGCCGTCGCGGTCGGGCGGACGCCGGCGCTGGAGCCCACGCGGACGGGCGCCGCCGCCGTCGAGTTCTACTACCCCGAGGTCGCCACCGTGTTCGGCGAGCTGCGCGTGGACGAGTCGCTGCTGCACCCGGCCACCGACAAGATCGTCCCGATCGCGCAGCCCGGCGAGCTGGTCGAGCGCGCCGAGGACGGGTACATGTGGGCGCGCTACGCCGCGTCCCTGGTGATCGCCGGCAGCGAGGACGAGTGCCGCGACGCGCTGGAGGCCGCCGCCAAGGCGATCACGCTGGAGCCCGCGCCGCCCGGGACCGCGTCCGTCCCGGCCGGTCCGCCGATGTCGGGCGCGCCGTCCGAGCCGACCCCGATGGCGTCCTGGCGCCGCACGCCGGGCGCGGGAACGGGAGCCGGCTCTGATTCGGACGCCGGGAGCGCGGGGTGAGCAGCGGCGGGGCGACGCGCGCGGCGGGCGTCTGGCAGACGTGGCGCGAGGCGCCGGTCCCGGTCCGGGCCGTCATCGTCGGGCTGATGGTCAACCGGCTCGGCACGTTCGTGCAGGTCTTCCTCGTCCTGTACCTGACGCACCGCGGGTTCTCCACGACCGAGGCCGGGATCGGCCTCGGCGTGTACGGCGCCGGGTCGGTGCTCGGGCTGCTGGTCGGCGGCGGCCTGACCGACCGGATCGGCAGCCGCCGGACGATCGTCCTGTCGATGGCCGGATCGGCCGCGCTCACCCTGGCCGTCCTGTACGCGCCGCAGTACTGGGCGATCCTCGCCGCGCTGGCGCTGCTCGGCGCGGTCGCGCAGGTGTACCGGCCCGCGTCGGCGAACCTGCTCGCCGAGATGGTCCCGGACGAGCGGCAGGTCATGGTGTTCGCGATGCTGCGGCTCGCGCAGAACGTCGGCGCGACCGTCGCGCCGCTGTTCGGCACGCTGCTGCTCACCGCGTCCTACTCGCTGCTGTTCTGGGGCGAGGCGGTCGCGGCGCTGGTCTACGCGGTGATCGCGCACCTGACGCTGCCGGCGTCCGCCACCGCGAAGGACGACGCGCCGGAGGACGCCGCCGAGCAGCCGTCCGGCGGGTACCTGGCCGTCCTCGGCGACGGCCGCTACCTGCTGTTCCTGCTCGCCTTCCTGCTCAACTCGCTGATCTACGTCCAGTACCTCGCGGTGCTGCCGCTCGCGGTCAAGGCGGCCGGGCATCCGACCGTCGTGTACGGCTCGCTCGTCGCGCTGAACGGCTTCATCGTCATCGCGTGCGAGCTGCCGCTGACCAAGAAGACGCAGAACTGGCCCGCCCGCGCCGTCGGCGTCGCCGGGCTCGCGCTGCTCGCGGGCGGCCTCGCGCTGTACTGGGTGCCGCTCGGCATCGCCGCCCTCGTCCTGGCGACCGTGGTGTGGTCGCTCGGCGAGATCGTCGGCGGCCCGACCATGTTCGCCTACCCGGCCAAGGCCGCCCCGGACGGCCTGCGCGGCCGCTACCTCGGCTCCGCGCACGCCATGTTCGGCCTCGGCGCGGCGCTCGGCCCCGTGGCCGGCGTCGAGCTGTGGCACGCGGTCGGACGGCCCGTCTGGCTGTGGTGCGGAGCGCTCGGCCTGGTCGCCGTGCTCGCCGCCCGCGCCGGAATGGTCGAAAAATCAACAATTCCCCGCCCGATCGAGAACAAACCTTCACCGGACCATTCAGGAAACGAAAGCACCTGTGTTATCCGTACGGGCAGTGATGCCCCGGTCGCGGCAGAGGACAATGTATAGAGAAGCGCGCGTCCGCAGCCATGGCGGGCCGAAATTGTGTGTTATGGAGGGCATGGCAACCCCACCGCACGAAGTGGCCGAGGCGCCCACCGGCGCCAAGGCCGGGACGTCCGGCTCCGGCGTCCCGCGAGACTGCCGCGTGGAGATGTTCGCGGCCCGGCCCACCGGACCGCCGGGCGGCGAGTCCGCGCGCCGCGACCTGGCGCTGCTGGACGGCGGCGTCCGGGTCCGGCTCCTCTACCCGCACTCCGTCCGCACCGACCCCGCCTTCCTCGGCTACGCCCGCATGTTCAGCGAGGCCGGGGGAGAGATCCGCACCGTCGACCGGCTGCCCGCACCGGTCGCGGTCCTGGACCGCTCGCTCGCCCTGCTCGACGTCGGCCCGCCCGGCGCCGAGCCCGTGGAGATCACCGCCGCCCCCGTCGTCGACCAGCTGCTGTGGACCCTCGCCTACACCTGGGACCACGGCTGGCGCTGCCCCGGCGACGGCGAACCCGAGGAGCTCCGGACAGCGATCCTGTTCATGCTCGCCAACGGCGACAAGGACGAGACGATCGCCCGCCGGCTCGGCATGTCCGTCCGCACCTGCCGCCGGCACGTCGCCTCGATCATGGCCGAGCTCAACGCCGCCAGCCGCTTCCAGGCCGGCCTCATGGCCGCCCGCGTAGGCCTCCTCGGCACACCGCCCCACCCCTGATCCCCGGGGCCGCCGACCCCGCCCGGCGGCCCCGCCCGGCCCCGCGCCCCGCCGTCCCGCTCGGCCGTCCGGCCCCGCGGCCTGCCGTCCCGCTCGGCCGTCCGGCCCGGGGAGCGCTGCCGGTTCCGTTCCGGGCGCCGCCCGTCCCGAAACCGCTGGAAACATCATCCGGCACGACGGGAACGGCTACCGCGTAACCCGCCGCCAGGCCATTCCGTCGTCCATGTCGAAAACCCTGGCCGAAGAGCTCCGGCCTTGACCGGCCATTCTGACGGCGAACCGTGATCGGGCTCCTACTTCTGGTCACCTATCCGGGCCTGGAATGGCGGCAAGATATTTTGGGTATCGCTAACGCAGGAACAGCGCAGTCTCGGGCCTGCCAGCGACATAGGAGCTCACATGACCTCGTATCCGGGGCCATTGGTATGCCGCGTCCTCCTACTCTCAGAACTGCGTGCCCTCTGCCACGGCGCCGGCCTCCGGGACGCCGACCTCGCGGGCCGCCTCGGCCGGACGTCCGCCGAGGTGACCGCCGTCCTCTACCGGGCGCCCGCCCGTTCGGAAGGGGAGTTCCACGATGTGCTGAACGCGCTCGACGTGCCCGGTGATGTCAGGGAACGCCTGCTGGAATTGCGCGCGAAGGCCGGTGAACCCGGCTGGTGGGAGCCCTTCCACGCCGACCTGGACGACGCGGCCTTCCTCGAATACCTCGCCTACGAGAACGCCGCCGACGCGGTCGGTTCGGTCGAATGCCAGTGGGTCCCGGGACTCTTGCAAACCGCGTCATACGCGCGGGCCGTCCTGCGGCTGTTTCGTCCGGACGCGCCGGACGCGCAAATCGACGCGCTCGTCCGCCTGCGACTCGAACGCCAGCGCCTCCTCAGCCGGGAGGACGCCGGGCAGGACGCGCCTCCGGCTTGGCAGACGCACCTGATCGACGAGGCGGCACTCCGGCGCCGCATCGGCTCGGACGAGATCGTGGCCGAGCAACTCGACCACCTTCTCGACGCGAGCCTGCTCCCGAACGTCTCCATCCGCGTCCTGCCCATGGAGTCGGGCTATGCGGGCGTGCACGGCCCGTTCCTGCTCGCCGAATCACGCTGGGCCGTGGCCGACGCCCTTCACCTGGAACGCTCCCCGCGCAGCACGACGATCACCGGCATCGCATCGCCGGAGATCGTCGCGCATCGCGGGATCTTCGCCGACCTCCAGGCGGCGGCACTGGACGAAGACGCGTCGCGGACCCTGATCCGCACCCTCCGCGACACCCCGTCCACCTGACCGTCCACGATCACCCGCGGGCAGGCGTCCGCGAGCGGGCGTCCGCGAGTGGCCGGACACGTAAAGCCCGTGTGCGCAGTGCGGTCGCACACACGGGGCGGGGGAGGGGGTCAGGCGAGATCGGCGCCCCCGGCTGAGTCCTTGACGCGGTCGAGGAAGGCCCGCCACTCCCCGCGGCCCAGCCGCTGCACCGGGCCGCCCGGGTTCTTGGTGTCACCGATGAGGACCCCACCGTCCAGTGCGGCAACGCGGACGCAGTTGCCGCCGCCGCTGGCGAGGGCGACGACCCACTTGGGCTCGTCGGTCGTGTTCGGAGATGGTGCCGTCATCATCGGTCCGTTTCTGGTGATCGGTCGAATTGGGAAACACGGTCAAGGTTCCAGGCGCCGCGCGCGGTCGGCGATCAGGTTGCGTGAGGAGGCGGGGCCCAGTGCGAGCGCGCGCAGATGATCGACGGCCTCGCGGTACCGGCCGATCTCCGCCCTGCCTTCGAGGTAGAGCTCGCCGGCCAGCCCTTCGGTGTATACAACGGGTGTCTGGGTGCTGTCGCGGAACTCCACGAAAGAAAAGGCACTGTTGAAGCCGGGGTGGGCTCCGACATCCAAAGGGATGACCTGGACGGTCACGTGCGGAAGTTGCGCTTTGTCCAGGAGTTTCGCGAGTTGCCCGGCGAGGATCGCCTCGTCGCCGACGTGGCGGAGCAGCGCGGATTCGTCCAGCAGGACCCACAATGTGGGGGGATCGTGCTGTTCCAGGAGGCTCTGCCGCCGCATCCGCGCCTCGGTCCGCTCTTCGAGGACCTCCTCGCTGATCCGCGGGAGCATGCCGCGGATCGTCGCGCGCGCGTAGTCGGGCGTCTGGAGCAGGCCGGGGACGAGGCAGGTGTCGTACTCGATGATCGACGACGCGCCGTCCTGGTAGTCGATGAGGGTGGTGACCTGTCCGAGGTCGGAGTACTGCCGCCACCAGCTGTGCTGCCGCGCCTCCCGGCTGAGCTCCATGAGTTCGTCACGGGTGCCGGCGTCGGTCAGTTCATAAAGCTGGCAGAGGTCGCGGATGTCGCGGGGGGTGGCGACCCGCTGGCCCGTTTCCATGCGGCTCACCTTGCTCAGCGAGCACAGCAGGGCCTCGGCCACCTCTTCCAGCGATCTACCCGATTCGGTGCGCAGCCTGCGCAGCCGTGACCCCAGTTCCCGCCTGCGCAGGGTCGGGCTGCTGCCGTCCGTCATGATCGGACCGCCTGAGTGTTCGCCCCGGTACTCAACGCATTTGCCGCAGTGAAATGCCGATGGCCACAACCGTTTGGCACTTGCCAAATGTTAGTTGCCGAAGCACCATGCAGGGAAGCGGTACCGCGAAGAAAGAATGATCGGCGGGGGCCCGGGTGAAGGCGCGTTCGCGCTCCGGACACAGGCGCCGAGAACGCGAGTTGGGCCGGTCTGACCCACCGGCCCAACGGTGAACTCCATGGCTCTGGCAAGCAACGGAGGTCGCGACGTTGAATCTACGCAACCGCGTCGTGGATCGCAATGGGCCGGGGGTGGTACTCGCATGCCTCGCCCTTCTCGCCCTGACGCTCGTCCTGGCGCATTGGGGGACCGGCTCGCGCGCCCTGGCGGTCGTCGCCTGGACGGTCGTCGGCGCGCTCGCGTCCACCCTTTACTTTTACCTTCAGGTCGTCCTGATCAGGCGCATGCTCGAAACGGCCGGCCCTGATACCACTGCTCGGGCGCGCGAGTCGCGTCCGTCATTCTGGGCCCTGCTCGATGACCACGAGCGTTCGGAACTGCTGGTCCGCGGCGTGTGGCGGCGGTTCGAACAGGCGGTCGTGATTTTCCGCGAAGGCGCGCCCGCCGATCACGTGCTGGTCATCTTCACCGGCCGGGTGGTGGTCGGGGCCTGGCGCGGCAATCGCGCGTGGCAATTGCCGATCCGGGGCCCCGGGCAGCTGATCGGCGAGCGGGCGGCGCTGCGGCCGAGCGTCCGGTCGGCGACCGTCACCGCGCTCGAACCGGTCGACGCCCTGGTCATCGGCACGGCGGAGTTCCTGGAGTTCGCCACCCGGCACCCGCGCGTCCTGGCCCTGCTCGAAGACCAGATCTACGACCGCCTCACCGAACCACCGGCAGGCGGTCTTCCGGTTGCAGCCCCTTCTCTGATGCCCGCCGGAGCGACGCGGCCGCGGTTCGGCGGGGAGCACTGCACGGTCGTCATGCTGGACGTCGTCGGCTTCTCGTCCGAGCTGCGCACCGACGACGACCGCGACTACCTTCGGGCCGTCCTGAACACCCTGGTGGCCGAGGCCGCATGCCGCGCCTGGGACGGCGGCCTCGACCGCTGCCACTGGGAGGACAGGGGCGACGGGTACCTCATCATCGTCCCGCCGACGGTTTCGGTCCGGACGGTCCTCGCCGCGATCCCGCCGCTGGAGCGCGAGCTGCGGCGGCACAACCGGCGCTCCACCGCGCCCGTCCGGATGAGCCTGCGGCTGGCCGTCAACGTCGGCCCCGTCCGGTCGGACACGGCCGGCGTCTCGGGCCAGGCGATCATCCACGCCGCGCGCATCCTGGAGGCGGAGCCGGTGAAGCGGGCGCTCGCGTCCAGCAACGCCTACCTCGGCGTCGTCACGTCCGAGACCGTCTACCGGGACGTCGTCCGGCACGCGGTCGAAGACCTGGACGCGCACGAATACGAGCAGTTCAGCGCCCACGTCAAGGAATCCGAGCTCACCGCCTGGCTCCGCCTCACCGGCCTCCCCGCACGCGTCTGTGCGCCCGCGACCTGAAAAGCGAATGTGCGCCCGCCACCTGAAAGGCGAAGGCCGACGCCCCTGCGGAGAAACCGCAGGGGCGTCAGTGTCTTCTAGAAGAGTGTCTTTCTAGAAGTGGGTGGAGAGGGTCGCGCCGGAGAAGCCGGTGGTGGCGTAGAGGCTGATGTAGTTGTAGGCGTTGGGCTTGACGTTGGTGACGGTGAGGGTTTCGGCGTTGCCGGTCTTGGTGGATTTCGCGGTGTAGGCGCCGGTGGTGGCCCAGGTGGACGGGTTGAAGTAGAGGTCGGCGTTTCCGCTGCCGCCGGACGAGGTGATGGTCATGGTGGTGACCCCGGCCGGGACGTAGACGTAGAAGTAGGCGTAGTTGCCCGTCGTCGCGGAGATGTTGGCGCGCTGGCAGTCCTTGCCCATGGCGCGGGTGTCGGTGCCGTCGCAGGTCGGGTAGCCGGGGGTGGTGCTGCCCGAGAGGGAGTCGAGCCAGGTGTTGAACTCGGTGTCGTAGTTCAGCGTCTTGACGAAGTTGTAGGCGTCGTCGTACTTGCCGGCGCGGTAGTAGCCGAGCAGCTTCGTGACGTCCGCCGGGTGCTTTTCGAACATGAACCGGACCGCCAGGTAGCCCCAGTGGTAGGTGCGGTTCACATTGGTGTTCGCGTAGGTGGTGTCGAAGAGCGTGCTCAGCGCGTAGGTGTGCTTGGGGGCTTCGTTGAGCGCGTCGGTGTAGGCGAGGTTGCGGTAGGAGTAGGAGACGTATTCCGCGACGCCCTCGACCCACCAGATGTCGGGCTTGGCGGTGGAGGCGTCGAAGTCGCCGTACTGGTCGTAGCGCCCGTCGAGGTAGTGCGTGTACTCGTGGTTGAGGTTCCAGATGCGGGCGGCGAAGCCGTTGTCATCGGGACGCTGGTAGGCGATGAAGCGCGGCTGGTTCGACTGGGACGACGGGTCGCCTTCGAGGTACATGCCGCCGTTGTTGGTGTCGATTCCGAAAATGACGCCGGCGTATGTCTGGTAGTCGGTCGGCGAGGCGAAGACGACCACTTCCATGTTGGAGTTGTAGTCGTTCGCGACCGGCTTGCCGCCGTCGTTCACCAGGTTGTGGAAGTAGGCGTTCTGGTTGAGCATGCTCGTGCAGGCCGCGTTCGCCTCGTCCGTGGTGACGGCCTGGGCGATGATGTGCAGGACGTTCGCGCTGCACGTGTAGTTCTTCGTGAGGACGGCCGCCTTGACCCGGTTCGAGAGGTCGCAGGTGCCGTAGTAGGAGCAGTTCGCCTCGTCGTAGCCGTTGGTGACGTCCGCGACGCGGACCCACAGCGGCGCGGTCGTGCCGGTGATGGAGCTGCCGTCGAGCAGGCTCTTGATGAGCGGGCGCACCTTGGCCTGCAACCCGGCGTACTGGACGAACCGGGCGGTCTCGCCGCCGGCGTTGGTGTCCAGGAACGCCGAGTCCGTCCCGAGCATGCTCGTGTGGTTGCGGGCGAAGCCGTAGACCGTGTCGACGATGCTCGGGTCGGCCTGCACGGCCTCGGGGTAGCCGGTGACCCACTGGCCCCGGAACAGCACGGTGAACACGTTGTTCGCCGCGTTCCGCATGTACCAGTTCGCGTCCCACGCGCTGGAGTAGCCGTTGAGCAGGCGCTTCACGACGTACAGGTAGCGGGCGTTCTCCGAGGCGCTGTCGATCAGGGTGACCGCCTCGCCGAGGATCTCGCCGTTGGCGTCGCTGACCGTGTTGGCCGCGGAGTTGGCGTAGAAGGCGTCCAGCGCGCCCTCAGTGGCCGTGGCCAGCGTCTTGGTGTACTGGCCGACGGTTCCGGGGTTGTAGTACTGCACGTAGTACCCGGCGCGCAGGAACAGCACGAGCTGCTCGGTGCTCGCCGAGTTCGTCCCGTTGTAGGACGCGGCGTTGGCCTTGAGCGCGTTGGCGATCGTGACCATCTGCGCCTCGCGGAAGGCGCCGTACTGGTCCTGGCCGGTGATCGAGAACAGCGAGTTGACGCAGTCGACCGACGCGCCCTTCACCGCGTTGACCAGCGCCGTTCCGGTGTTGCCGGTGAAGTCGGAGACCGCGCACGAGGCCCCGGCGGTCGCCTTGAGGAGCTTCTTCGGAGCGGTGCGGGTGGACGGCGTGAGCGGAGCGCGGAGCTTGGCGCTCTTCTTCGCGTTCACCCCGTCCGGCAGGACGAGCCGGGTCGGGCCGGAGATCTCCCGGTCCTTGTGGGCGGGCGGTTTGACGGGGGTGGCGTCGCGCGGGGAGGCGAGCGCGGGGGCGCCGCCTCCGGCCGCGAGCGCGACGGTGACCAGGAGTGCGGTCACCCATCGACGTGGGGACATGGCCAGCTTCTCCTCTGAACGGGGGGAGTGGAGAGTGGACGAGACCGGCCGGTCTGTGTGACGGCAGTAAAATGTCACATGCGACATGTCCTAACAAGACCCAATTCACGGTTCGTTCACCGGCATGCGCACCGGCACTCACGGTGGTCGCCCCCTTGCGGTAAGCGATCGCTTCCGGGGGTGTTCACCGACCCGTCGCTGGAACGTTCGAAACCCGTACCCGTCAATGGCGAAAGTCGCTAAAAAGCGCGCGCTTTTTGACGGGGACTGAAATTCGCGGGCGATGTATAAGAGAGGTGATCTCGCCCCCCTTTTTTGTTCCAGGAGTGCCCATGCGCGTCCCCCGCCTGCTCGCGTTCTCCGCCGGCGCCGCCGCCGTTCTCGCCGGAACCCTCCTCCCCGCCGGCACCGCGGCCGCCGCGGGCCAGAACTACGTGGCGCTCGGCGACTCCTACTCGGCCGGTGTCGGCGCCGGGTCCTACGACTCGTCCAGCGGGTCCTGCTCGCGCAGCACCAAGGCGTACCCGCAGCTCTGGGCCAACGCCAACGCCCCGGCCTCGTTCAAGTTCGTCGCCTGCTCGGGCGCCACGACGGGCAGCGTGACCAGCGGCCAGCTGAGCGCGCTGACCTCCACCACCAGCCTCGCCAGCATCACCGTCGGCGGCAACGACGCCGGGTTCTCCAGCGTCATGCAGACCTGCGTACTGAGCTCCGACTCGGCGTGCGTCACCGCGGTGAACAACGCCAAGGCCTACGCGCAGAACACGCTGCCCGGAAAGCTCGACGCGCTCTACTCGGCGATGCGGGGGAAGGCCCCGTCCGCGCACTTCGTGGTGCTCGGATACCCGCACCTCTATTACCTGAACTCCGGCTTCTGCATCGGCCTGAGCAACACCAAGCGGACCGCCCTGAACTCCGCCGCCGACGCCCTGGACAGCACGATCTCCAGCGCCTCGTCCCGCGCGGGCTTCACGTTCTCCGACGTCAGGCCCATCTTCAACACGCACGAGCTGTGCTCGGGCGACGACTGGCTGAACTCGGTCACCTACCCGATCGGCAACTCCTACCACCCGACCGCGCTCGGCCAGTCCTCCGGCTACCTGCCCGGCTTCAAGAACGGCGTGGCGTCCGCGCTGCGCGTCGCCGCCAAGAGCTGAACCCTGCTTGACAAGGCCGACCTGACGTCCACGCACTGACGTCCGGATCCCGGCCCCACCGTCAGCCCCCCGGGTCACCCGAGGGGCTGACGTCTTTCCGCCCGCTGTCGTCCTTATCCGCCGCGACGCATGAGGGCGCCGCGGCGCCTGACGGTGCCGCGGCGCGAGGCCGTGCTAGTCGTCCCTAGCCGTCCCTAGTCGTCGTGCAAGGGGTGGCAGATCTTGCCGAGGACGTCGACGAACCCCGGGTGGGCGTGCCTGGCGTGGGCCTCATGGCAGTGCCACTTCTCGTGCGGGTGCTTGATGATGATCAGGACGTGGTGGAACTCGCCGGGGGTGTCGGGCGTGCAGTGGTGCCCGTTGACCCACGGGGGGAGGACGCGCGGAACCGGGCCGGCGAACGCGCAGTGGAAGGTGGCCGTGTCGGGCTGGGGCGGCTCGGCGGCGCGGGCGGTGGGCGCCGCGATCACGCCGGCGGCGGCGAGCACCGCGGCCGCGGCCGGGGCGAGAAGGCTGAACGAACGCATCGGATGTCCTCTCCAATGGCGGCTACTGAGCGCTCTCTTTCTATCGCTCCAAGTGGTTGCCGGAGAGGGGAGTGAGGCCGCGCTGGCGGCCCCGGATATGGCCTCTGACCTGGGCGTATCAGCGCGGGGCGTCCGGCCCGCCGCCGCCTTCCCGGACGCCGCCGTGGTCGATCCCGACGAACGGAAACCAAGGCGGGCCCTGCTCGCGGACGCGTCCGCGCTGCCGGACGCGTCGGCTCACCATTCGGTGATGAGCGGGGTGTCCGGTTCGTGCTTGCGCCAGGCTCCGGTGAGCCGGACGAGGCGGGCGGGCGCGGCGATCCCTCGGACGGTCGCGATCCGGCCGTTGGCGATGTCGAACGTCACGGCACCGATGACCTGCTCGTCCAGGACGAACAGGACGGCCGGTCCGTCATTGACGCGCGCGTAGTAGCCCGTGGGCGTCCCACCGGCGAAGCGTCGTTTCGCGGGCGTCGGCTTGAAACCGGCCCGCGCGACGGCGGCGATGCGTTCCGCGCTGTCGTACCGCATCAGCGTTGCGGCCAGCCCGGCGCCGTCCGAGACCGCGGTCGCGTCGTCGGTGAGCAGCGCCACCAACCGCTCGGTCCGGCCGGACGCGGCGGCGAGCAGGAACTCCTCGACGATCCGCCGCGCGGACGCCGGATCGACCTCGCCGCCCGCGTGCCGGCGCGCGGCGGTGATCCGTCGCCGGGCCCGGTGGAGGTGCTGCTGGCTCGCGGACTCGGTGATGTCGAGGATCCCGGCGATCTCGGCATGGCCGTAGGAGAACGCCTCGCGCAGGACGTAGACCGCCCGCTCTAGCGGCGACAGGCGCTCCATCAGGGTCAGGACGGCCAGCGAGACCGATTCGCGCTGCTCGACCGTGCCGTCCGGGCCGAGCATCGGGTCGCCGTCGAGGAGCGGTTCGGGCAGCCAGGCGCCGACCGCCCGCTCGCGGCGGGCCCGCGCCGACCGGAGCCGGTCCAGGCACAGGTTCGTGACGACCTTCGTCAGCCACGCCTCCGGCGTCCGGATCCGCTCCCGGTCGGCGGCCTCCCATTGCAGGAACGCGTCCTGCACGGCGTCCTCGGCGTCGGCCGCCGACCCCAGCAGCCGGTACGCCAGCGAGGCCAGCCGGTGGCGGCCGGCCTCGAAGCGCGCCGTGGCGATGCTGTCCACACAGACTCCCTGGCCGAGCTGATAGCCCGAACTCCCTGGCCGGGCCGCTAGACGGCCGCCTTCTCAGCGTAGGCAACCGTCGTGATGGCGGGCGCGTCCGGGCCGGTCACCACGCGGCGCCTGCGCTTGGGGACGAAGAAGGTCGGGTGGAAGTTGGCCTGCAACGACCCCCACAGGATGCCCGCCTTGATCCGCGCGGCCTTCCGGCCGGCGATGTACGTCCGCTTGGCCTGTCCCTTGTCGTCTACCGGCTGCAGGATGCCGTCGCGGCGTCCGAGGCTGATGTGGTTGAAGGTGTAGACGAGCTTGGTCTTCGCGACCTCGCGTCCGGTCAGGCGCCCGACGATCGCGGCCGTCGCCTGGACGCCGGTGTAGCCCGCGGACGCGCAGGACATCGGCAGCTCTCGCCCGCTGTCGCCGATCGCCTGGACGCTGTCGCCCGCGGCGTAGACGTTCGGATGCGACACCGACCGCATCGTGCGATCGACGACTATCCGGCCGTCCTCGGTGACCTCCAGACCGCTGGCCGCGGCGAGCGGGCCGACCGCGAACCCGGCCGTCCACACGGTCGCGTCGGACGCCAGGACCGTGCCGTCCGCGCACACCACCTTTCCGTCCTCGACGGCCGCGACGGTGCTGCGCTCCACGACCGTGATGCCCATCCGGTCGCAGGCCCGGCGCAGGTGCGCGCGTGCCCCGGCGGACAGCCGGGCGCCCAGCTCGCCCCTGGCGACCAGCGTCACCGACAGCCCGGGCCGTCCCTCGGCGATCTCGGTCGCGGCCTCGATGCCGGTCAGCCCGTCCCCGACGATCACGACCCGCCCGCCGTCCAGCTCGTCCAGCCGCGTGCGCAGCCGGATCGCCGAGGGACGCGCGGCGACGTTGAAGGCGTGCTCGGCCACACCGGGGACGCCGTGCTCGGCCACGCGCGAGCCGAGCGCGTACAGCAGCGTGTCGTACCCGAGCTCGCCGCCGCCGTCGGCGTCCGCCACCGCGACGACCTGGCGCTCGGGATCGATGGCCGTGATGCGCGCGATGCGCAGCCGCACCCCCGTGCCCGCGAAGATGTCGGCGAGCTTCGGAGCGGCGATCTCCCGTCCGGCCGCGAAGTGGTGCAGCCGCAGCCGCTGGACGAAGTCCGGCTCGGCGTTGACCACGGTGATCTCGGCGTCCGCCGCGGACAGCCGGCGGGCCAGGTTCCCGGCCACGTAACACCCGGCGTATCCGGCGCCGAGGACGACGATGCGGTGCTTCATGCGCTGCTCCTGTCGGTTGCGCTTGCTCTCGCCGACTTGAGCGGGACAGCACCCCGATTGCTGACAGAACGCGCCTATGACATGGGTCACAGCGCAGTTCCCTGCGCGCGCCCCTCGTGACTCGCCGCGGCGGGTCACAAGGGGCGCGGGTAGGAGGCCGCTACGGGCGGGGCGTGGGCGGCTGCGTCGTGCAGATCAGCGGTCCGTGCGCGGGGACGAGCCGCTCCACCGACCCGGGACGCCCGTGCGTGACGCCGATCTGGGCGGACGTCAGGAAACCGATGAACAGCTGCTGGCCGTGCGGCACCGCGGACGGCCTGAACACCAGCGTCACCGAGCCGTCCCCGGACCTCCGGCCGGACAGGACCTTGTCCATCCCCGGACCCTCACCGGCCGGGGTCAGGCGGCCGTCGTCCTTCGGGCCCCGGCAGAACACGCCCTCGCGGATCTGCACGGGCAGCCCGGCCTTCCGCAGCGCCTGCTCCAGTCCGGCGTGGTCGGTGAAGTAGCGGTGCTTGTCGTAGGACACGGTGACCGTGCCGTCGGTGTTCCGCGCCACGGTGAACGCCGCCGTCTGGATGTGCAGGGCGGGCGGCGCGGTGGACGACGGGTTGCTCAGGGTGCTCATCCCGAGCGCGAGCCCGGCGACCGCGACGCCGGTGACCGCCCCCGCTCCCGCGACGCGGCGGTTCCGGCGGCGCGCGCGCCCGCCGGCCACGATCTGCTCGACCGGGGTGCTCATCGTGACCCCGTCCAGGGAGTCTTTCAGCGCGTCCAGGACGGCCGCGTCGGTCTTGTTGGTGCTCATGGTCGTGCCTCCGGGTTGTCGATGGTGACGAGTTGTCCGCGCAGCGCGGCGACGGCCCGCGACATGTGGGCGGTGACGGTGCCGGGCGCCATGCCCAGCGCCTTCGCGGTCGTCCGGGTGTCGAGATCGAGGAACACCCGGAGCGCGATCACCTCCCGCTGCCGGGGCGGCAGCGCGCGCAACGCGGTGAGCAGTGCCGGGTCCAGGCCCTCGCCCGAGGCGTCCCCGCCGGGGACGGCCCGGTCGGCGGTGCCGTCGAGGGCGACCTCCCGCCGTCGCCGCCGCCACCACGACACCCGGGTGTTGAGCGCGGTGCGCACCACCCATGCCGGTGGAGCCGGATGCCTGCGGACGCTGTGCCAGGACGCGAACGCACGCGTGAACGCTTCGGCGACCAGGTCCTCGGCAAGCTGCCGGTCGCCCACGCTGGCCAGGACGGCCCGCAGGCAGGCGTCCCGGCTGGCCTGGTAGAACTCCTGGAACTCCAGTTGCTTCACACCTACTCCACGCCCGAAGCCCCCGTTTCACTTACCCCGCGAACGAAACCGGCCGGAAGCCCGGCCGCCTCACCTCGCGGCAGGGGGAGATCAGTGGGGAAGGACGCGGTGGGCGAGGGTGATGAAGTCGGCCGTGGCGTCGGTGATGGAGGCCGCGACGACCAGGCAGACCGCCAGGCACAGCGCGATGGTCGTCGCGGCGAGCGTGCGGCCGGCGGCGGACGGCGGGGACTGCAGGGCCCGGACGCGTCCCAGCACGTCGAGCCGGGTGTAGGCGAGCGCGGTGCGCGCCGCCGAGGCCGTCGCGAGCGCGGCGCGGGCGAGGGAGCGGGCGGCGGCCGGACGGCTCCCGACCTCAAGCGCGGCCTCCTCGTCCGCCCAGCGTTCGAGCAGGAACGCCACCGTCCGGCGGGTCGGGATCAGCAGCGGGTCGACCGCCGCGGCCAGCGCGAGGACGGCCTGGAACAGCTCGTGGTGCAGCCGCAGGTGCGCGCGTTCGTGCGCGAGCAGGACGCGCCGCTCCTCGGCGTCCAGCGCGACGAGCATCGTGGTGGTGACGACGATCCGTCCTGGGCGGCCCGGCACCGCGAACGCCTCGGCGCGAGGTGAGGTGACGACCACCAGTTCGCCGTCGTGGGGATGGTCGGCGCACAGCCGCGCCGTCCGGGCGCGCACCGCCCGGTGGCGGCGGACCACCGCGACCGCCCGCGCGCACGCCAGCCCGAGAAGCGTGGCGGCGGTCAGGGAGACCAGCTCGGGGATCGGCTCGGCCAGCCGCATGTCCTCGCGGACCGCGCGATCGGTGACCGGCCCGGCGGCCTCACCCAGCAGCGTCGCGGTCATCAGCACCAGGCCCCACAGCGCTGCGGCGGCGCAGGCGGCGGCCGCGAGCGCCAGCGACCAGGCGGCCCGGGCGGGCGCCATCCACCGCGCGACGAACGGTCCGGCCCAGGCCAGTAGCAGCGAGCAGAGCCAGGGGAGGTAGACCGAGATCGACATCGCGGCCGCTCAGGGGCGTTCGTCCAGCATGGCCCGGAGCGCCTGCTCCTCCTCGGCGTCCAGGCCGCTGACGAAACGCTGGAGCACCTCAAGGCGGCTGGGGCCCTGCGCCATGAGGTCGCGCATCAGCCCGGCCGTGCGGTCCACGGCCGTCCCGGCCGGACGGTAGGCGCCGCGCCGCCCCTGCGCGTCGCGGACGACCAGGCCCTTGTCCCACAGGCGTTTCAGGATGGTGTGGACGGTGTTGTACGCGAGGTCGCCGCCGATCGCGGCCTGGATCTCCGCGGGCGTCAGCGGCTGCTCGGTCGCCCACAGCGCCGCCATGATCTCGCTCTCCAGCGCGCCCGACGCCCGCCGCCGGTCCCGTCCCGTCCTCTTGTCCGTGGTCTTGCGCGTCCTGCCCGTGGTCTTGCGCGTCACGCCGCCAACGCTACGCCAGGTAGGGCGCCGCAGACAGGGCAGCCGACCCGGGCTTAGACCGTGGCCTCGGCTGGCCAGGCGTCCATGGCGGTCGCGGCGATCGCTTCGAGGTCGGCCCGGGACGCGCCGTCGCGGGCCTGCTGGGACATGCCCTGCATGACGGCGGAGCTGAACCGGGCCAGCCGCGCGGCATCGACCGTGGCGGGGAGGCGCGCGGCGTCGATGTCGGCCTGGATCTTGTCCCGGACGTCCTGGACGGTCTGGTTGCGGTAGCCGCGCAGCCGTTCGGCGATCGCGGCGGTCTTGTCGCTCACGTTGGTCGCGGCGCTGGTCACCAGGCAGCCGGGCGGGTGGCCGGTCGCGGTGTACTCCGCCGCCGCGTCGCGAAGCATCCGCGCTACGGCGCGGCGGGCCGTGGGCTCCTCGGCGAGCGCGCGCCGGGAGAAGTCGCCGTAGGTGCGTCCGTAGGTCTGCACGACCTCGTCGAACAGGGCCTCCTTGTCGCCGAACGCCGCGTACAGGCTGGGCGCGCCGATCCCGGTGGCCTTGGTCAGCCGGGGGAACGACGTCGTCTCGTACCCGTGCTCCCAGAACTCGCGCAGGATCACCTGGAGCACCGCGTCCCTGTCGAACTCGCGGGGGCGCCCCCGCCGCCGGTCGGCCATGGCCCCATTCTATGACGCCCTTTACAGATTCTGCTACGGTCCTCTTCTGTGACGACCTTTAGAGAATTGGAGGGCGGCCATGACCGCACCCGCAGGCCGGTTGCTCGGCAGGACGGCCCTGGTCACCGGCGCCACCCGCGGCATCGGCAAGGCGATCGCGCTGCGCCTCGGCCGGGACGGCGCCGACGTCGTCGTCAACTACCGGGCGTCCAGCGAGGGCGCCGCGGGCCAGGCCGCGGACATCGCCGACGAGATCACCCGGACGGGCGGGCGGGCCGTCCCGGCACCGGGCGACGTCGGCCGCTCCGCCGACGTGGCGGGCCTGTTCGACGCGGCCGAGAGCGCCTTCGGCGGCCTGGACATCCTGGTCAACAACGCCGCGATGTTCGCCGCCGCGCCGATCGAGTACCTGCCCGAGGACGTGTTCGACGCCCTCGTCACCACCAACCTCAAGAGCGTCTACCTCACGGGGCAGCAGGCGGCGGCCCGGCTGCGCGACGGCGGGCGCGTCATCAACGTCTCCGCGGGCATCCCCAGCGGCGGCGTCGCGTTCATGGGCGTCTACGGCGCGACCAAGGCCGGCGTCGAGCTGCTCACCCGGTCGCTCGCGCACCAGCTCGGCGGGCGGCGGATCACCGTCAACGCGATCGCGCCCGGCCCGACCGACACCGCGATGCTCGCCGACGAGGCGCGCGCCATGGCCGACCAGATCATCGGCTCCACCCCGCTCGGCCGCCTCGGCCTCCCCACCGACCTCGCCGACGTGGCCGCCCTGCTCGCCTCCGAGGACGCGCGCTGGATCACCGGCCAGGTCATCGCCGCCAACGGCGGCTTCGAGTGACCCGGCGAACCCCCCGACTCCGCCCCGGGTCGGCGCCTCGGCGGCCGCCGTTCTGCTGGCCCGCTTTAGGTGCGCGTAGAGGGAGGGGCGGGCGCGGTCGATGGCGCGGCGGTCGGCGTCCGCCAGCGGGCCATGACCCTCGCTACGGCGGACGGCTTGAACAGCGCGGTGGGTGGGGCGGTCATGCCGAAGACCTGGAAGATCGTCCGGCAGGTCGCGTCGTCGACGTTGCCGGCCGCGACGACATGGCTCATGTACTGGTGCAACGCCTTGACCATCGCGCCGGGCGGTTTCCCCTCGGTCCAGGGGAACCGCAGATCTTCGCCGGTGGCCAGCCCCCAGGCGTTGGCCGACTGCGCGGCCGCGGCCCGTTGCAGGCGTTGCGAACTGCTGTGAATCCGCGCCGGGTCCATGCCGTCGATCGCGTCGGCGATGGCCTTCGCCGACATCGCCGCGACCGTCATCCCCTGCCCGTAGACGGGATTGAAACGGCACAGCGCGTCGCCCAGGACCACGAAACCGGACGGCCAGCGTTTCAGCGATTCGTAATGGCGCCATTCGTTGGCAGTGTTGCGGTACCCCTGCGCGTCCGACAGCGGCTCGGCACCTTTGAGCGCCTCGTACAGGACGGGACTGCGCAGGCTGCGCGCATAGTCGAGGAACTGGTCGTCCTTCGTGGGCGGGATGTGCTCGCCGCACCCGAGCAGCGTCGCCATCCAGCGTCCGCCTTCGACCGGGACCAGCACTCCGCCGCGCGGCATGCTCGGGCTGGTCTGGATGTAAATGGCCTTCCAGTCCCGCCGCGCCGAATCGGGCAGCTTGTAATAGCGGCTCGAATACCCGAACCCGGCGTCGTAGCGCTCCACGGTCGGCGCCGGGTATCCGAGTTCGGCCAGCCATTTCGCCGCTTCGGACCGGCGTCCGCTCGCGTCCACGACCAGTCCCGCTGAGAGCGGCTCGCCGGAACCCGCGCTGCGCAACCGCACCCCGTGCACACCGCCCGACCTGGCCACCAGCCCGGTGACATGGCTTTCCGGCAGGAACTCGATGCGCTCGTCCGCGCCCGCCATCCGCCGCAGCACCCAGTCGAGCAGGACCCGGCTGCACGTCAGGTCGGCCGCGCCCGACACCCGCGGGAACCAGCCGACCGGGCTCAGCCACAGGAAGTCCCGCGGGACGATCAGCCGGCACGCGCCGTGGTCGGTCAGCTCCTGCGTCAGCCCCGGAAGCAGGTGCTCGGCGCAGTCCACGCCGTGCTTCCAGAACGCGTGGATCTGCGGCGACTGCGGAACCCCCGGACGGAACGCGGGCCCCTGGTCCGGCAGCGCGTCCCGCTCGACGACCGTGACCCGCCGGAACCGCCGCGCCAGCGCCCGGGCCGTGAGCACCCCCGCGACCCCTGCCCCGATCACGACCGCATGATCGTCCACATCTCCCATGCCCAGGCACCCCTCCCACCGCGGCGGCTTCCCCCACCACGATGAATCGCCCCCACCCCCGAATCAACGCAACCCAGGTGACCCTCCTGTCACCTCCGTCCGGCATGGGTGCGGCGCGGGTGCGTCCCTCCCCCGTGGGGGCGCACCCGCGCCGGGTTCATGGCGGACCTACCAGGTGCCGATCCAGCTCTGGAAGACCGTCGCGTTGCACGGATAGCTGCGGACGCCGAATTCTGGGCTTTCGTCCACGCAGCGGCCGGTGGCCTGGTTCTTGAGTTGGGTGGTGCCGTCATTCCAGCGGTGCAGCCACCAACTCTGGTATTGGGTGGCGTTGCATGTGAAAACGCGGAGGCCGTAAGCGTTGCTGTCGTCCAGGCACTGGCCGCTGCCCAGCGACTTGAGCTCGTATGTGCCGTCCCGCCAGCGGTGGACGTTGTAGCGGATATCGGCGTTGATGAAACACCAGGCGGTCAGTACTGGGTTCGCGGCGCTTCCTGCCCCGATGCAGACTTCGGAGTCCTGCCGTTGCCACTTGGTCGTTGTGTCGGCATAGGCGGACGGCGTTCCTGAAACGCCTACCGCGATCACTGCCGTCGCCAGTGCGGCGCCCGTTCCCATGACCCGGCGCATAGACCGCCGGACGCCATTCTTTGCGCTGGGTCCTTTGAGCTTCATACTCCTCCTTGGAAATGCGGTATGCAGGTGCGTGTCGGGCTGGTCATTCGACTGCGGAACCAGTATTCATGCTCGGCCGGAGCGGGTCAGTAAAAGATTGTTCGGGCTTCGCGGCGATTGATACGGTTCTCGGATGATCGGACGGGACCAGCGGCACTCCGGGCAGAACGCGCCTACGGCCTACCAGCTGCATCTGTTCGTCACGCTGGCCGAGGAGCTGCACTTTCATCGGTCCGCGCAGCGGGTCTTCATGTCGCAGGGGGCGTTCTCGCAGCAGATCAGCGCGCTGGAGCGGCGACTGGGGCTGCGGCTCGTCGAGCGGACGACGCGCCGGGTCTCGCTGACCGCGGCGGGCGCCGCGTTGCTGCCTTACGCGCGGGACGTCGTCGCGGCGTCCGATCACCTTCTGCGGGCCGCGCGGCGGCAGCAGGACGCGGCGTCGCAGCGGATCGTGATCGGGGCCTTCGAGGCCATCACGGCCGTGCCGCCGATCTCCGACGTGATCAACGAGTTGCGCGACCGGCTCGATGATCCGGACATCCAGATCGTCCGGTCCGGGTTCGCCGGGGCGGGGCAGGCGCTGCTCAACGGGGAAGTCGACGCGGCGTTCCTCGCGCTGCCCGTCCCGGACGGGATCCAGACGTTGCCGCTGGCCAGCGGGCCGCGGTGCGCGGTCATGGCCAGTACCGACCCGCTCGCCGACAAGGGGCCGCTGACGCTCGCCGATCTCGCGGACCGTCCGGTCGTCGGCTTCTCGCCGCAGGTGCCCAAGGTCTTCCGGGACTTCTGGGCCATCGACCCGCGGCCGGACGGGACGCCCGTCCAGTACACCTCGCACGGCGTCGGCGACTACGAGTCCGCGCTCTCGGTGATCGCGCTCGGGGACGGCATCGAGTTCGTGCCGACCATCGCCCGCGATCTGTATCCGCGCCCGCAGGTCGCGTATGTCGAGGTCAGCGATCTCGAACCGTGGACGATCGCGCTCGCGTGGCTCCCCAAGAACCGTGACGACGAGAACGTCGCGGCGCTCAGGGCGGTCGCGCGCGCCGTCGCGGCGAGGCGCTGACGCTGACGCTGTTTCAGCTCGCCGGCGGGCGCAGGCCGTCCAGCAGGACGGTGAGGTAGGCGTCCGCGAGACCGGGCGCCGGGTGCTCGCCGCGGGCGACGCCCAGCGCCGTCGCGCCGATCAGTGCCGTGGTGACGGCGAGGTCGAGGTCCGTCCGGATCCGGCCGTCGCGGCGGGCGCCGTCGATCATCGCCTCGACGGCGGCGAGCAGGTCGGCGCGCAGCGCGGTGGTGGCGGGCAGGTCCAGGCCGCCGAGCTGGTCGTTGACGGCGTGGTGCCGGGCCTGGAAGGCGATCAGCTCGCGCAGGAAGGTGTCCAGGGCCTCGTAGGGCGAGGTCTGTTCGAGCAGGTCGCGGGCGCGCTGGACGACCGGGCCGAGCAGCCGCGCGACGGCGGCGTCCAGCAGCGCGTCCTTGCCGCCGAAGGCGCGCACGACGGTCGCGGCGCCCAGGCCGGCGCGGGCGGCGATGGCCTCGACGGTCAGGGTCCCGCCCGGCTCGGCGAGCAGGGCCATGGCGGCGTTCAGCGCGAGGTTCCGGTTGCGCTCGGCGTCGGCGCGGCGCTTCGGGGACGGTGCGGGGGTTGACAACTGGAATGCCTCTTCCACATACTCGAACTGGAATGAACATTTCAGTTAAGTCTAACCCAGCGAGGAGCCCCCCGATGAACGAGCGGATCCTGATCTCCGGAGCGAGCATCGCCGGCCTGACCCTGGCCTACTGGCTGGCCAGGAACGGCTTCCAGCCGACCATCGTCGAGCGCACCACCGAGCTGCGCACCGGCGGCAACGGCGTGGACGTCACCGACGACGCCGCCACCGTGATCGAGCGGATGGGCCTCATGCCGCAGGTGCGGAAGGCCGCCGCCGACGTCCACGGCATGAAGTTCGTCAACGCCGCCGACCGCCCCGTCGCCCGCGTCGACACCCGGGCCGCCGGCTCCGTCGAGATCATGCGCGGCGACCTGGTCGCGCTGCTGCACGAGGCCGCCGCGGACGTCGAGATCATGTTCGGCGACTCCATCCGCGCCCTGGACCAGGACGCCGACGGCGTCACCGTCTCCTTCCAGAACGCCCCCGACCAGCGCTTCGACCTGGTGGTCGGCGCCGACGGGATGCACTCGAACGTCCGCCGGCTGGCCTTCGGCCCCGAGGACGGCTACGTCAAGCACAAGGACCACTACTTCGCCTTCGCCAACGCCGACGCCACGCTGGCCGAGGACCGCTGGGTGACCATGTTCAACACCCCGGGCAAGATGACCGGGATCTACCGCTCCGGCAACCACGCCCAGGCCAAGGCGTACTTCATCTTCCGCTCCGACCGCATCGACTACGACTACCGCGACATGTCCGAGCACAAGCGCCTGGTCGCCGAGGCCTTCGCCGACCACCCCTGGCAGCCCACCCGGGGCATCCTGAACGCGGCCCTGGCCGACCCCGACTTCTACTTCGACGCCCTAGCCCAGGTGCAGATGGACTCCTGGACGAACGGCCGCATCGCCCTCGTCGGCGACGCCGCCTGGTGCGCCTCCCCGGCCTCCGGCGCGGGCGCCGAACTGGCCCTGGTCGGCGCCTACCGCCTCGCGGGCGAACTCGCCGCCGCCAACGGCGACCACCGCGCCGCCTTCCCCCGCTACGACGCGTCCCACCGTCCGCTGGTCGACCGCAAGCAGCAGATCGGCCCGAACGTCGGCCTCATGGTCCCCAAGACCACCCTCGGCCGCCGCGTCCGCAACGCCCTCGTCCGCTCGCAGCTCCTCCGCGCCGCCGAAACCGTCGACCGCCACCTCCGCGGCCGCTCCGCCAAGCCCCTGACCACCTACCGCCGCCCCGCCTGACCCGGATGCGGCCCTGATGGCCCGGACGTCGGCGGAGTCGGCGGTCAGCCCTTCGGCGGCGGTGGGGACGTCGGGCCAGATGTCGAAGGGGCCCCAGCGGAGGGGCCAGGAGAAGCGGCGGTCGATCGTCCAGGCGAGTGCGGTGCCGAGGTCGTCGCGGCGGTCGGGCGGGCCGATCGCGGCGGACGGCTCGACCGGCACGAACCAGGTGCCGTCGGGGAGCTTCACGTAGCGCCGGAAGAAGTGTTCGAGGAGGTCCTCGTCGAGGATGTCCCCGGGTTCTTCCCAGCCGGAGTAGGTGTGGTCGGCCATGACCTCGCCGGAGTCGGCGCGGACGAACCGGACGCGGTGGCCGGAGACCAGCACGATCGCCTGGCCCGCACCCCAGAAGACGCCCTCGGTTCCCTCGGGGACGGGGAAGGAGCGCTGGAGGCGGGCCGGGCCGGTGAGATCCCAGATCTGGACGTGCCCGTCGGCGGTGAGGAGAGCGGCTTGGGAGCCCGAAGGAGCCCACGCCCATGCCGCGCAGTCGCCCTTGTCGATGGCGTTGAGCGGGGTCACGTTCGGAAGGTGGAACTCGGTGCGCTCGTCGATGATGTGGACGCCCGGCTCGGCTGCGGTGATCACCACCGCGAGCCGGGACTCCGCGCCGCGCGTGCCCCAGTGCAGGGACGTGTTGAAGCGGTCGAGGGACGGGGTGCTCAGCCGAACGCCGATCGGTCGCCCGTCCGTCGCGTCCAGGAACTCCACCCCGTCCTGGGAGACGTGGGCGAGGTGGCGGCCGTCCGGGCTCCACTCGGCCACCCAGCCGGTCTCGGCGTACCAGGTCGGCAGGCCGGTCGCGACGTCGACGACGAACGCGCCGCCTCGCTCCCGGCAGTACAGCAGGCCGCCGTCGGGCGACCACAGGGGCGTCCGCTCGACCCGCAGCTCGTCCTTCCCGATCTCGGCAGGGAGCGTCTCGGGGAAGGTGTACTCGTCGGACTCCGGCGGCTCGAAGATCACGCCCGTCTGCAACGGGACGACGCATCCTTGGACGCCGGTCCGCCCGTCCGTGCCGATGGCGACGAAGGCGCACGTCCCGTCAGGATGCAGGCCCCACGCGGGCGGACGCGGATTGCCGTCCGTCACCTGGGCCTCGGCCCGGGGTTCGCTGGATTCGCCGAACGGGTCCCAGACGCCGACCGCGTTCGTCCGGAAGGCCATGCCGATGTGCCGCGCGTCCGCCGACCACTGGATCGTTCCGCGTTCGCCCGGCCAGCCGACGCCGCCGTCGATCTCGGGGAGGGTGTTGACGCACTTGCCGGTGGCGGTCTCCCAGATCTGGAGGGCGCCGTAGCCGTCGTACTCGCCCTCCATGAGCCAGCTACCGGTCGCCAGGTAGCGGCCGCAGGGGCTGAGGGCGAACGCGATGATCTCGCTTTCGTGGCCGCGCGGGCGGCTCAGCGTCGTTCCCCGTTCGAGGATCCGCAGGGTGGCGGCGCGGTGGGCGGCGGTGACGCCGCGCTCGCGTTCGAGCGCCTCCAGCCGGGGGCGCAGGGGGAGCAGGTCGCGTTCCGGGACGAACGCGGCCCAGTCGGCGTCGTCCAGTCCGTCGAGGTCGGGTGTGCCGAAAAGGCCGGCGGGCCGTCCACTGGAATCCACGGGGGCCGACCCTAGTCGTGACCTACGACGGTCACTGGGTTTCCTGGATCTTGGTGGCGTTGCCGCCGTCGAAGTGGACGACGACGTTGTGCGGGGACTTCTGCACCCACTCGTCCATGCCGTCGAGGCCGCACCGCATGTTCGGGCCGGAGGACGTGCCGTCCGGGCAGGTTCCGCTCGCGACGACCAGGACGGTGTCCTCGGTGGTGAAGAAGGCGGTGTTGCCGACCGTGTACTTGCCGGACGCGAGGTAGCGGAGCGGGCCCGCCTTGGACGAGACCGGGCAGGCGCCCTTGCGGATGGGCGAGACGTTCGGGTCGCAGGGCTTGGCCGAGGGGCCGGAGTCGGAGCCGCCAGAGCCGGAACCGGTGGTGTGGTGGGACGGCTTGCCGGCCGGGGCGTTCGCGCCGCCGGTGCTGCCCGGCGCGGACGCGGTGGAGGACGGTCCGGAGGCGTCGGCCTTGCCGTTGACGTTGAAGTTGCAGGCAGAAAGGCTGAGCGCCATCGCGGCGGTGGCACCGGCGAGCAGGATCTTGCGCATGGGGGGAGCTCCCGTCCTCGGGGCGCGATCTCCGTGATCGCGCTGTTGTGGGGTGTGATGCGGGCGGGGTCCCGGGGGTTGGGGCGACGCGACGTGATCAATCCGACCCGCTCCGCGCCGAACCCGGGGCGCCGGCGCGGCGTCTGGATGTCACGAGAGCGCGAAGAAGTTCGCCCGTTCTGTAGATCTTGTGCTCGGGGCAGCGCGCAGTGTCGTTGGGCCAGGTCATTCGGGGTTTTGCTGCCGGATGTCGCATGGATGATCAAGAATGGCCCGGCATGGGATGGATCGGGATCGCGACAGGCCATGAACTCACCGTCACCGGGACGCTGCGTCCGGAGGTCGTCTGCCGGACGGCCGCGGGCAGTGTGCTGGCCAAGGTGCCCGCCGGCGTGAAGAAGGATCCGGACGCGGAGCGGCTCGCCGCCCTCTGCGACCGGCTCGGGGAGCGCGCGCGGGCGGTGCGCGATCTGGTCGAGTCCTGGATGGTCAGGTCGCTGCCCGTCCCGGCCGCCGTGCTGGAGGCCGTGTGGGACGACCCGGTGTGGCGCGAGACGCTCACCGACCTCGTCATCGCCCCGATCGCCGGCGGCGCTCCCGACCTCGGCCGCTGCGAGCCCCTGAAAGAGGGCATCTGGACGCAGGCGGACGCGTTCGCGATCCCGCATCCGCTGCTGCTCGGCGACGAGCTGCTCATCTGGCGGGCCCGCAACCTCAAGCAGGTCGTCGAGCAGGTGCGCCGCGAGACCTGGACGCGTCCGGCGAGCATGGACCGGACGGTCGGCGAGGTCGGTTTCCACGCCTACTTCGAGAGCGGCGGCGCGTTCGAGCGGCGCGTCCATGACCTGGGCGGACGCATCAAGCGGGACGCCGCGCGGTTCACCGTGCACGCGCCCGAGCCCCTCGGCATCGAGATCGGGGTGGACTGGAGCGGGCCGATGAGCCCGGCCTACCTGGAGAGGATGCGCTTCACCTCGGGCGGCGGGGAGATCGGCGATATCGCCTGGTCCGAGGGCGTCCGCATCCTGATGGCCCTGTACGCGCACCGCAGCGGGGACGATTCGCCGGAAGCCGCCGACGCGTACGCCGACTACTGCGACTTCCACGAAGGCGAGCCCGGCACTGTCGCGGCGTCCAGTGTCGCGAAGCCGACGCGCGACGGGTTGCTGCGCGCCGGAGCGGTGCTGGCGGGGACGCCTGCCAGCTCTGACGAGGACGAATGCGTCGCCGTCCGTTACGAGCACCCCGTCCTGGACGAGCCGGTTGTCGAACTCGTCCGGCGCGCGGCGGTCGATGGGGACAAGGCCGAGAAGTCGCTGTACGACCTGGTTCCGGTGGCGGAGACCGGGGTCGGTGCCGTGCATGCGGGACGGCTCGGGTTCCTCGCGTCCGCTCTGCACCGGTAGCCGGCACTCCGGGCCCGGATCTTGGCCGCGCACACCGACCTGCGGGCGGCGCGTGGGCTGGCCGCCCGCAAGCCCGGCCTCGCGCGCACCTCGCTGACGCGCACCGGCGACGGCCTGGAAGCGCACGGGCCCGCGCTCCTGCCGCAGTTCTTCGAGGAGTGCGCCCAGATCATGGACGAAGCGGGCAGCGACCGTTTCGCCAGCGCGTTCTTCGAGAAGGCCCGCGCCGCCGAGGAGGCGCACGCGCTGCCGGTCGACGAGGCCGCGCTCATCGCGGCGCACCTCGCCGCCGGACCGGACGCCGCCGGATCCCCCACGCTCAAGAAGCACGGCAAGCGCCTCGCCGCCCGCCACCCCGCCGCCGCCGACGCGTACCGCTGGCACCGGAGCCTGCTCATCGAGTGGTGCGAGCAGGTCCCGGACGGCGCGGACGGTGCCCTGGCCCTCGCCGACGGCTGGACGACCCTCGCGAAAGCCGCCAAGCACACCCTCGGCGGCCCCGACGACGAGCGCGCCATACGAGCCCTGCTGGCGTGCGGCTGCATGGAGTCGGCATCGCCGGCGCTGTGGAAGTTCGTCCTCCCCCTGCTCGGCCCGATGGCGACGGCGGACGCGGACGTCGGCCGCACGCTCGTCGGCGTCCTCCCGCTGCCCGCCAAGGACACGGCGAAGGCGAAAGGCGCAGCAGTGTCGCTGCTGTTGAGCAACCTCGCGCGCGCCGACCTGACCGCACCGTTCACCACGTTGCCAGGAATGGCGGCGAAGGGTTGGCTCGCCCGCTTCCTGAAGCGGTACGCGGGGCTCGCGCTCCCCGTCGCCGGTCTCGGCGAGCTGCTGCGCGACGCCGGTTCACGGCTGCGCGCGGATGGCGACACCTGCGACGAGCACGAAGCGATCCTGGGAGCGGACGAGGACGAGGTCAACCGCTGGGAGGAGACCGCCGCCGACTTCCCGCTGCTCGATCTCCTCCTGGAGTGCGGCGTCCCGCTCGCGCGGCCACGGCTGCTGCACACGTTCAAGCTGTACAACTGGCTCGCCTCCGGCACGGGCGCCGACCTGGCTGCCGCGGGCGCCGACCGGGACTGGGCGCCGCTGCTGCGCGACGCGATCACCGGCAACGTGACCAACCAGCTCAACGTCACCGAGCCCGCCGTCCCGGAGCAGACCGCGCCCGAGACCGTCCGCGCCCTGACCACCACGCCGGGGACGGCGCGGATCGTCGCAGAGATGCTGGCCGAGCACGCCGGGCGCGTCCCGAACCAGGGCCTTCCGGACGCGCACGCGGCGCTGTGCGACGCCGAGCGGTTCATCGTCGCCGGGATCCCCGAAGCCCTCCTGGACAGCGTCCGGACGATCGCGACCGGCACGGACCCGGCGCGCGCCCTCGCCGCCACGCTCAGCGGCGGCGTCCTCGACGAGCTGGAGCTGCCCGCCTTCGTCCCCGGCCACGTCGACACGATCACCGATTACCTGGAGGAGAGCGGTTCCGACCTGCTCCTGATCGAGTCCGGACGGCTCTGGGAGCACCAGTTCCGCGCGTCCGTCGTCGCGCCGGACCGGGTCGGCCCGTCCCACGGCTTCGGCACGTACGAGCCGATCTCGTCCCGCTCGCACGAGCGGACCGAGGCGCGCGACCTCGACGCCCGCTGCTTGATCGCCGTGGACGGCCGGGTGACCGTCCTCGACCACGGCGGCCCGCACTGCCCGCACGGCAGCGCGCATCCCGCCGCCCGCCGCGTCGTCCAGGCCGACGGCGAGCAGGTCACCTTCCCCGGCTTCCCCGGCGCGACCGCGACCGTGTGGCGCGGGCCCGGCCGCCTCATCGAGCTGCGCGACCCCGCCGGGCGGACGATCGGCCGCTACGTCCGCGGCTGGAGCCATGTGCCCGAACACGACGGCGCCGAGAACATCGGCACGGTCGAGCACCAGCGCTATGCGTCCGGGACCCGCCTCGTCGCGCCGCCCGGATGGTGGTCGGCGATGCGTCCGCGCGACCCCGAGGGGTCCCGCGCGCTGCGCGCCGTGGACGAGAAGAAGGCGCAGGCCCTGATCGACGTCGCGGACGCCGCGTTCGCCGCCGAGATCATGCGCGTCCTGGACCCCGACGGCGGCTACCAGGAGAAGACCGCCGCCCGCGACGAGCTGGCGGGACGGCTCCGGCCGCTGCTGCCGGAGATCACCGACGAGTCGCTCTGGAAGGGCGTCACGTACCTGGTGTGGACGGCCGTCGAGTGCCGCGAACGCGCGTTCACCCTGCTGGACCGGCTGTCCGTGCCGTCCCACCTGCCTCCGGCGCCCGCGTCCGCGACGCCCGCCGCCGCTCGGCCCGAGAAGGCCCCCGAGCCGGACGATCCGGGGCCTGAGTCCGCCTACGCGCGGATCGTCCACTTCGCTCGGAAGGCCGTTGACGTCCCGTACGACAGGACGATCGGGACGTTCGACGCGTCCGCCGTCAGCGGCATCGAGAACACGCTGGGACGCCTCGGCGCCACCGTCCTTCAGGCCGCATGGGACGGCGGACATGCCCGCCTCCACCAGCTGGCGGAAGCACCCGAACTACTCAGCACGGACGGAACCTGGCATGTAGCCCGGCTGCGTCCGGAGTACAACCTGGGGGAGATCCGGTCGGGCCGCGGCCCCGTCGCGGCCGCCGCCGTCGCCGACTACGAGTCGGTGGGGCACGGCTACGTGGTCACCGCGCTCCTGCACACGCCGGACGGCCCCGACCCGCTCCTGTTCACCCGCAACCGCGCCGTCGAGCTGCGGACCTGCCGCGGCTGGGGCGACGCGGACCGGTTCCGGCGCGCGCTCGACCTGATCGCCGAGAACGGCCCGCCGCCCGTGGACCGGGACGCGACCGTCCAGGCGTTCGCCGAGGCCACCGGCCTGTCACCGGCCCAATGCCTGATCCTGCTGTCCACCTCGGCGCGCACGATCTGCTGGCCGGACGGCTGGGCCCGCGGCCGCGTCGCCGCCTTCCGCGAGGACGACGCCGCCCGCGCCCGCGACCTCGGCCTGACCGAGGACGAGCTGGACCTCGCCGCGCTCTCCCTGGAGGCGCTCACCACCGCCGACGAAGCCATCGAGGTCGTCGAACTCCTCATGCCGGACGACCCCGCCGACCTCTGGCGCACCGGCCCCGACCTGGACCGGGCCGTCGCGTACTGGACGTCCCGCCACCCGAGGCTCACCCCGCTCACCTCGCAGCAGTGGCTCTTCCTCGCCGCCGGAGCCGAGGACGCCCTGGAGCCGCTGATCGCCCTGCTCGGCGAGCGCCTGTCCGTCCCGCCTCTGGGCCGCATCGCCGCCGCCGCGCAGCTGTTGGACGACCGCCTGCCCCAGGCGCATCCCGCCCGTGCGACCGTTGCCGCTCGACTGCGCGACCTGCGCGAACACGTCAACGACCCCGACACGTCCCTGCCCATCGCGACCGGAGTCACCTCGGTCACCGCGCTCGAACGCGCCGCCGGAGCGACCGCGACCCACCTTCCGGACAGCAGGCTCGCCATCGGCGACGCCCTCATCCTGGAACCCGCCGGCGACGGCTACCGCGTGCACCTCTGCCCGTCCCGGTGGCCCGATCCGTCCGCGCTGGGCCTGGCCCTCCGGCGCAGCGGCGCCGCCAACGTCGCCCTGACGATGGAAGACCTCCGCTACCTCCGCTCGTCCGAACCCCTCCGGGAGTGACGGACGCGAGGCGTCCCGTCCCTGCGGCCGGTTTTCGCGGGGACGGGCGGTCATCCTTCGGCGCGCGAGGCGGATCGGGTCAGCCTTCGGTGCGCGAGGCGGAGAGGATGGCGTGGAAGGCGGCCCGGACGCGATCGGCGATCTCATCCGGCCTGGAGGCGTCGAGCTTGCCGTCCAGATGGAGGAACGCCAGGCCGTGGACGAGCGCCCACACGGCGTTCGCGAGTGGTTCCGGCTCGGCGCCGGGGAACACCCTGTGCACGATGTCCCGGACGTAGTCGGTGATGGCGGCGACCGCGGCAACGCGTTCATCGTTCGCCGGGTCGCAGGGTTCGGCGAACATCACGCGGAACATCGCCGGACGGTCCAGGGCGAACCGGATGTAGGCGACGCCGATGTCGACCAGGTCGTCCGGCGTGGCGGGCGCCGGGTGCGCGGCGGCGAGGTCGCGGGCGAGCTCCCGGTAGCCCTCGGCGGCGACGGCGGAGATGAGCGCGTCGCGGTTGGGGTAGTGGCGGTACGGGGCCATGGACGAGACGCCGGCCCGCCGCGCCACCGCGCGCAGCGAAAGGCCGGTCGCGCCGTCCTCTTCGAGCAGCTCCAGCGCCGCGCTGAGGCACGCGGCGCGCAGGTCGCCGTGGTGGTAGGACGAACCCGACGACGCCATGGCACCCTCCGCATCCTGCCCGCACCGGAACCGAACGAAGTGGGCGGTGTACACATCCTAGGCGGAGCGGGACATCACTCGTTGACCAGGAGGATCTTCCCGAAGTACCCGCCCGCGGCCATCAGCCGGTGCGCCTCGGCGGCCTGCGCCATCGGCACCTTCCGCTCGATCACCGGGCGGACGGCGCCGGACTCGATCATGGGCCAGACGTTGCGCTGGACGGCCGCCACGATCGCGGCCTTCTGGTCGGCGGGCCGCGAGCGCAGGGTCGTGCCGAACACCGACTTGCGCTGGACCACCAGCTCGACGAGGTTCAGCTTGGCCTCGTAACCGCCCTGCATGCCGATGATGACCAGGCGCCCGTCGCGCGCCAGGGACCGGACGTTGCGCTCCAGGTAGTCGCCGCCGATGACGTCGAGGATCACGTTGTACGGGCCCTGGTCGGCGAAGTCCTCGCTCTTGTAGTCGATGGTGACGTCCGCGCCGAGCTCCCGGACGCGGGCGGCCCGCTCGGCGCCGCTGACCGTGGTCGCGACGCGCGCGCCGAGCGCCTTGGCGACCTGGACCGCCATCGTCCCCACACCCCCGGCGCCGCCGTGCATGAGGAACGTCTCGCCCTCGGCGAGCCGCCCGATCATGACGACGTTCGACCAGACCGTTGCAGCCGCCTCGGGCAGCCCCGCCGCGTCCACCAGGCTCACCCCGCGCGGGACGGTCAGCAGCTGCGCCGACGGGACGGCGACCTTCTCGGCGTACCCGCCACCGGACAGCAGCGCGCACACCTCGTCCCCGACCGTCCAGCCGGTGACTCCGTCGCCGACCGCGCTGATCCGTCCGGACGCCTCCAGCCCGGGGTACGGCGACGCGCCCTCCGGAACCGGGTAGAGGCCGAGGCGCTGCGCGGCGTCCGCGCCGTTCAGCGCGCTCGCGGCCACATCGACGACCACCTCCCCGGCGCGCGGCGCGGGGTCGGGGACCTCGCTCCACTCCAGCACCTCCGGCCCGCCGGGCTCCCTGATCGTGATCGCCTTCATGCCTCCCCCTCCGTTGTTTACAGTGCCGACATCAGCTCCAATGTATGCGCCGTCAACATTGGGTGTCGAAAATTGCGGGGCACGAAATATTTCGGGGCGCGCACTTTGTTGCTACCGTGGCGGGCATGGAGAACCCGGCGGACGGGCCCGGACTGCGGGAGCGCAAGAAGCGGGAGACCCGGCTGGCCCTCGCCAGGGCCGCGCTGCGGCTGGCCGTCGAGCAGGGCATCGACAACGTCCGGGTGGACGACATCGCGTCCGCGGTGAACGTCTCGTCCCGGACCTTCAACAACTACTTCTCCAGCAAGGAGGAGGCGATCGTCTCGCTGGGCGTCGAGCGCGACCAGCGCATCGCCGACGCCCTGGAGGAGCGCCCGCCCGCCGAGCCGCTCGGCCGGGCGCTGGTCGAGGTGTTCGCCGAGCAGTACGGCCAGCGCGGCTTCGGCAGCGATCCCGAGCAGCGGGAGCGGCTGCGGCTGGTGCTGTCCTCCCCGGCGCTGCGCGGCGTCTACCTTCAACGGCTGGCCGCCGGAGAGCGCCGGCTCGCCGAGGCGATCGCGCACCGGCTGGGCGCCGACATCGATGCGGACGCCTACCCCGAGGCCCTGGCGGCGGCGCTGAGCGGCGCCGTCCGGGCCGCGGTCACGCACTGGGTCCGGTCGGGCTCGGTCGGCGACCTCCCGGAGCTGGTCAGGCGCTCGGTCGCGCAGATCGTCGAGGGCGTCGGGGCGGTCGGCGGAGGCGAGGGAGTCGGGGCGGTCGAGGGAGCCGGCGGAGCCGGGCAATGATCAGGTCAGGAGGACGGGATGAACAGGCGTCTGACGGGCGCGCTCCTCGCCGCACTGCTGGGCGTCGGCGCGTGCCAGGCCGCGAAGGCGACGTCGGAGCGGAGCGGCCCCTGGCTGAGCGGCCCCCTGACCGCCGGCCGGATGACGACCGCCGCGCCGGTGCCCCTGCCGGGGTACACCGAGCGGGAGTACGTCATGCACGGGACCGCCGCGTCCTACCTGTTCGACGGGACGCCGCAACCTGACGGGCGCTGGAAGGTACGCGCCGCCAGGCACGCCCGCTACGACACGCGGCTGATCGTCCGGCGTCCGGCCGATCCGCGGCGGTTCAACGGGACGGTCGTCGTCGAGTGGCTCGACCTCCCGCCCGGCCAGGGCGGGATCGACCTCGATCCGGACTTCCTGACCGAACGGTCCGAGCTGCTGCGGGCGGGGTACGCGTGGGTGGGAGTCTCGGCGCAGCAGCAGGGCGTCCAGACGCTCAAGAGCCGGGACCCGAGCCGCTACGGAGCGCTGAACCACCCCGGCGACTCCTACTCCTACGCCATCTACTCGCAGGTCGCGGACGTCCTGCGCCACCCCGGCCGGACCGACCCGCTGAACGGCCTGCACCCCCGGACGCTGATCGCGGACGGCTACTCGGGATCGTCCCGCCGCCTCACCACGTTCTACGACGCCGTCCAGCCGCTCGCCCGCCCCTACGACGCCTTCCTCGTCCACGCGCGGAGCGCCGCCTCCGCGCCGCTGACGCCCGAGCAGCCGTCGCCCGCCACCGTCGCGTTCCGGACCGACGCGTCCACTCCCGTCCTGACGGTGGAGACTGAGACCGAACTCGTCCCGCCGCCGCCCGACTTCCCCAAGATGAACTACCTCGCCGCCGCCCAGCCGGACGGCCCGAACTTCCGCCTCTGGGAAGTCCCGGGAACCGCGCACGTCGACAAGGACCTGGCCACCCTGCTCGCCCGCGAGGCCACAGGCGGTGAGCCGAGCCCCTGCGCGAAACCTCCCAACGACGGCCAGGGACGCTACGTGATGGACGCAGCCCTGGCGCACCTCACCCGATGGACCCGCACGCACACCCCCGCACCGACGGCACCTCGCATCGACGCCCGTCTCGTCCGCGACCCTGACGGCAACCTCCGGGGCGGCCTGCGCACACCGGCCCTCGATGCCCCCACCGCCACCCTCACCGGAGACGGGAACACCGGCGCCAACCCCCAATGCCAGCTGGAAGGCGTCACCACCTCCTGGCCCGGATCCCGCCTGAAGTCCCGGTACGCCGACCACGGCGCGTACGTCGCCGCCGTCCGCAAGGCGACCCGAGCCGCCCAGGCCGCCGGCCACCTCCTCCCCGCCGACGCCGCCGAGATCCTGGCCGCCGCGAAGGCGGCCGACATCCCCTGAACCGGGGCAATCGCCGTTCGCGGAACTTCTTCCCCCAGTTCACGCGTCCTTCATGCGAGAGGGACGTCCCTCGACTGCGCCCGGCGGTCCCGCGTCGGCGGTGGTCCCCGTCGCCGCACGGACGGCACGCGAACGGAGCAATCGATGATCGTTGGTCTCATGACCGCCCTCTCCGCCTCGGCCTGCTATGGCGTCGGGTCGGTGCTGCAGGCCATGGGATCCCGCCGGGCCGGCCGCCAGATGGCCGCCGCCACGGCCACGACCCAGCACGGCGGCCCGAGCCTCTCGTCCACCGCGAAAGCCGCCGTGACCTGGGAGTTCATGGTCGGGACCGTCCTGGACTTCGTCGGCTTCGGGCTCGGCGCCCTGGCCGCGCGCCTACTCCCCCTGTTCCTCTCGCAGACCGTGATCAGCGCCAACCTGGTGATCACCGCAGTGCTCGGCATCAAGCTGCTGGGCGTCCGGCTCGGCGGACGGGAGTGGGCCTCGATCGCCGTGGTCTGCGCGGCCCTGGTGCTGCTCGCCGGCGCCGCCGGCCCCGAGGGCGGCGGCGACACCCCGATCTCCAGCCACTGGTGGCTGCTCGCCGCGTCCGTCCTGCTGATAGGCGGCGGCACCCTCGCAGTGCGCTGGCTAGGTGCGAAAGCCGCGATCCCGGCCGGACTCCTCTCCGGCCTGGGCTTCGGCGTCGTCGGCATCGGCGTCCGGGTGCTGAACGGCGCGGACCCGATCGACCTCACCGCCCTCCTGACCGACCCGGCCCTGTACGCCATCCTGGTCGGCGGCATCGGCGGCATGTACCTCCACACCGTCGCCCTGCAGATCGGCTCGATCAACGGCGCCACCGCGGCCCTGGTAGTGGGCGAGACCGTCGTCCCCGGCATCCTCGGCGTCGTCTGGCTAGGCGACGCGTCCCGCCCGGGCTACGCCTGGGCAGCCATGCTCGGCTTCGTCCTGGCCGTAATCGGCGCCGTAGCCGTCGCCTGGTACGGCGAACCCGCAGAAGCCCCAGCCGAGGCCCCCCACCCGAACGAACTAGCCACCTCGAACTGACACCCCGCTCACCGTTCCGTCCGACGCCCCGACCGCAGGACGGCCCAACTGCCCCACCCGGCCTCCGCCTCGATGGCACGCCACCGTCCGGGCAGAGCCGCCGCGACCGTGCCGGTAGCCAGGTACAGCGGCCCATCCACGCCGAGCTGATTCGGGGCAGGCGGGTTAGGACGCGGTGGGGGCCGGGGCGGGCTTGGGGCGGGTGGGGAGGAGGTGGTCTAGGGCGAAGGTGCCGGGGCCGGTGAAGACGAGGAGGAGGAAGGTCCAGCTGAACATGGCGGAGAGTTCGCCGTGGTTCTGGAGGGGGAGCAGGGCGTCGGACTGGTGCTCGACGAAGTAGGCGTAGGCCATCGAGCCGGAGGCGAGCAGGGCGGCCGGGCGGGTGATCAGGCCGGCGAGGACGAGGACGCCGCACGCGAGCTGGATGACGGCCGCGTACCAGTAGGGCCAGACGCCGGTGTGGACGGTGGCGCCCGTCCCCATCGAGCCGCCGAAGATCCCGAAGAGGGACGAGGCGCCGTGGCAGGCGAACAGGAAGCCGACGACGGCGCGGAAGAGCGCGAGGACGTGCGGTCTGGCGAGATCGGCGTACCGGGTGAGAGCGGCCATGGCGGACTTCCTTCGCGGGTGGGGGAACCGATGGCGGTAGATTAGGCAAGCCTTACCTAACTTTGCAACCCACCGGGGCCTGCCGGATGCGCTGAGTCGTCAGCGGGCGGCGAGCAGGCCGTCCACCAGGGCTTGGAGGCCGTCGTCGTAGGTGTCCTCGGCGGTGAGCGCTGCCCAGCGGTCGGCGGTTTGGGCTAGGCGGGGCAGCTCGTCCGGGTCGAGGTCGGCGAAGACCTTCTCGCGGTACGTCGCGCGGTCGTCGTCCGCGCGGCGGCGGCCCGCGGTCGTCCTGACCACGATCTCGCCGGCGGTGTAGTACCAGATGGCGCGGTAGCCGTGGACGGCGCGGTCGGGGGAGAGGCCGCATCCGACCAGGCCGTCGACGATCTGCTCGACGAACCAGAGCGCGCTCGTGGACATCAGGTCGTCCGCGGTCAGCACCTCCACGATCCATGGGCAGGCGGCGAGCGCCTCATGGATTGCGGTGGCCGCCGCGATGACGCGCTCGCGCGGGTCGGCGGACGGTCCCGGGCGGCGCAGGGTGCGCGCGGCGTAGTCGTCCAGCAGCAGGACGAGCAGCTCCTCCTTGTCGCGGACGTGGTGGTAGAGCGCCATCGGCGTGCTGCCGACCTCGGTGGCCAGCCGCCGCATCGTCAGCTTGCCGACGCCGTCCCCATCCACGATCCGGCGGGCCGTTTCGATGATCTCCTCGCGGGAGATCCGGGCAGGTCGGCCGGGGGATCGGCGCGGCGCGGACGGTTGCGGCATGCCCCCATCATGGCGCAGGCATCGACAGCGGCCGAGTCCGGCGCTAAGTTTTCTTACATGTATAGAAACTCTCCCGGGCGGCCCGGTGTCGTGCTGGCGGCCGCCGCCGTGGCGCAGTTCGTCGTCGCGCTGGACATGTCCGTGGTCAACGTCGCGCTGCCCGCGATCCGCACCTCGCTGGGGTTCGCGCCGCTGGACCTGTCCTGGGTCGTCCACGTGTACGCGCTCACCTTCGGCGGGTTCCTGCTGCTGGGAGGCCGCGCCTGCGACCTCTACGGACGCCGCCGGATGTTCGTTTCCGGGCTGGCCGTTTTCGGCTTGTGCTCGCTGGCGGGCGGGCTCGCCCAAGCGCCCTGGCAACTGATCGCCGCCCGCGCCGGGCAGGGCCTCGGCGCCGCCGCGGTCGCGCCGGCCGCGCTCGCCATGCTCACCACCACCTTCGCCGAAGGCCCCCGGCGCGTCCGGGCGCTGGGCGTGTGGAGTGCGGTGAACGCCGCGGGCGGCGCGCTCGGCGTCCTGGCCGGCGGCCTCCTGACCGAGTACGCGGGCTGGCGCTGGATCATGCTCATCAACCTCCCGATCGTCGCGGCGGCCCTCGTCCTGGCCTTCGCGGGCGTCCCGGGCGGTGCGTCGCCTGTCCGGCGCGAGCGGCTGGACGCGCTGGGCGCCGTCCTGGCGACGGGCGGGGTCGGGTCGCTGGTGCTCGGGGTCGTCCGCACCGACACCGAGGGCTGGGGCTCGCCGGTCACCTGGACGACCCTTGCTGCGGCTGCCGTTCTGCTCGCCGCGTTCGTCTTCGCCGAAGCGCGGGTCGCCGCGCCGCTGCTGCGGCTTGGCCTCCTGCGCAGCCGCTGGGTCGCCGGCGCGAACGTCCTGGTGTTTCTTGCGGCGGCGGGACAGTTTGCGGCGTTCTACTTCGTGTCGCTCTACATGCAGCAGGTCTTGGGCATGGGCGCGGCAGCGACGGGCGCCGCGTTCCTGCCGTTCTCGTTCGGACTCGTCGCGGGAACCATCGTCGCGACCCGCGTCACCGCGTCCCGTACTCCTCGCGTTGCCCTGGTGCCCGGCGCCGTCCTGGCCGCCGTGGGGTTGGGCTGGTTCGCCTTCATCAGCCCGGACGGAAGCTTCCTCGCGAACGTCCTCGGCCCGTCCCTGGTGACCAGCGTCGGCGCCGCGCTGGTGCTGGCCCCGGTCGCCGCCGCCGCCACGACCGGAGTTGCCCCGCGTGAGGCAGGCATGGCGTCCGGCCTGATGAACAGCTCCCGCCAGCTCGGCGGCTCCATCGGCCTGGCCGTCCTGGCGACCATCGCCGCCCACCGCACCGGCGCATCGTCCGCCCCCAGCGCGCTCAACGACGGCTACGCCCTGGGCCTGGTCATCGCCGCCGCCGTGTTCGCGCTCGCGGCTGTCGTGGCCATCGCCGTCCTACCGCGCCGCCGCGAGACCACCCCGTCCGCGACGTCCACGGCCCTCGCGGAGATGCAAGAAATCCCGTCCTGACGAACGTCCTGTCCGATTGATTGGCGGTCTACTTCTCGCCGGTCAGGTAGACCGAGCGGAGCTTGAGGCGGTCGGTGGCGGGCCTGCCGTGGGCCCGCAGGTTCCACGCGTCGCCGCTGCAGTGCGGGCCGGTGTAGACGACGGCGCGCTCGTCGGTGTCGTTGTGCGGCGCGAACGCGGGCTCGGACGCGTGGGGGTCGGCGACCTCCGGCAACGTGATGCAGTGGTGGCTCGCCGGGTTGTGCAGCGTGGCCGACCGCGGCTCGCCGTGCAGGCCGACGAATTTGTACGAGAACCCGCCCATCGCGGCGTTCGCCACGCCCGACGCGGCGAACAGGATGCTGACCGATCCGGCCGTGACGGCGGCGGCAGTACGAAGACGCATGTGAGGTGACCTTTCAGTCAGGAGAAGGTGACTTTGCCCTTGCCGTGGACGGCGCGCATTCCGGTGATGGCGCAGCTTCCGGTGTCGCTGGTGGGCGTGGCGGCGCCCTGAACGCGGCTTCCGGACAGCAGCCCGGACGTCGCGACACCGGTGAGCATCGCGTCGCCGGGGTTCGAGCTGACGACCTGGCTTCCCACCGGACGCAGCGTGGTGGTGCCGAGGCGGCGTCCCTTGGCGTCGTACCAGGCGATCGTGCCGTGGCCGCTCTCAACGCGTGCGGCGGTGCAGGACGCGAAGGCCGTCCCGCGCGCGGTCAGGCGACCGTGGTGGACGGCGCGCCGGGATCCGTTCGGCGAGGAGCAGTTGGTCAGGTCCGCGATGCCGGTGACGGTCGTCCGGTGGGGGAGCAGGCCCACCGCCGGGGTGAAGGTCACCGGACGGCCCGGAGGCGTCGCCGCATCGCAGACCAGCGCAGCGGCGGACGCGCTCGATACACGGGACGTCGTCGATGCCGTCGCCGGGACGGCAAGGACAGTCGTGAGCGCGGCGGCCGTGAGGCCCGCGGCGGTGAGGCGCCGGGCGCCGGGTAGTGGACGGTCGTTGGTCGGTCGGGACACGGATTCCCCCCTACGATGATCACTCAGAGTAGGAAGATCATAACTGTCCGGAGTGATGTCCTCGGGAGGGGACCGATGGTTCTGCCGCCGTCACTGGAACGCCGCGACCACCAGCGGCGCGACGCCGGTTCTGCAAATCGTGCGGTGCCGGGACGGTTGGCGGAGATCGTCACGGCGCGGCGCCGAGTGGTGCTGGTCGTCTGGGCCCTGCTGATCGCGGGGTCGCTGATGACCGTGCCGATGCTTCTGAGCGCGCTCGGCAGCCCGTCGCTGCGGGTCCAGGGATCGCCGTCCGCGCAGGCAGCCGAGCTGCTGCGCCAGGGGTTCCCCAAGTGGGGCGACGAGCAGGTGGTGGTCGTCTTCGACTCGGACGAGCTGGCCGCCGATGATCCGTCGTACCTGCGCGCGGCGTCGGCGGGGTTGAGGGCGCTGGCGGCGGCGCCCGGGGTCGGCGGAGTTCAGATCCTTCCGCCCAGCGCGCGGCAGAACGTCCACCACCTGTACGCCCTGGCAGGACTGGCCGGTGACGAGGCGGCGCGTCACCGGGCGCTGCCAGCGGAGAAGTCCGCTTTGTCGGACAGCGTCCGTCGGGCCTCGGCAGGACGGGTGTCCGCGTCGCTGGTCGGGGTGTCCCCGGTGTTCGCCGAGGTCAAGGACGCCGATCTCGCCGACCTGCGGCGCGCGGAACTCATCGCGGTGCCGCTCGCTCTGCTGGTGCTGTGGGTGGGGTTGCGCAACCTTGCCGCTGCGGCGGTGTCGCTCGCGGTGGCCGGAGCCACGACGGCGGTCGGCGTCGGGATGCTGATGCTCGCGCACCTGGCGTTCGGGCTGCGGCTCGACATCCTCGTCCTGACGGTGACGTGCTCGGTGAGCCTGGGCCTCGGCCTGGACTACAGCCTGCTGCTGTTGCTGCGGTACCGGCGGGCGCGGGCTGATGGCGAACCGGCGCGGCGCGCGGTGCAGTCGGCGACCGCCATGGCCGGGCGGACGGTCGTCTGGTGCGGCTTGGCGGTCGTGGTCACCGCGTCCTGCACGTTCGCCGTCCGCGCGGAGCTGCTCCGGACGGTCGCCGTCCCCGCGATCCTGGCGACCGTGACCGCCGTGGCGGCGGCATTGACGCTCCTGCCCGCCGTCCTGGCGATCATCGGTGACCGCGTCACGACGTCCCCGAGACGAGCCGGAGCTGCGCACCGGGCGGCTGTCGGCGAGGGCGGTTGGGCGCGGTGGGCGCGGCACCTGATGCGCCATCCCTGGCTCTACCTGCTGCTGGCCACGGCGGCACTGACGCTGTGCACACTTCCGGCGTTCGGCATGCGGCTGGGCTTGGACTTCGACCGGCCCTCGTTCGCCCGCACCGATGCCGGACGCGGCCTGGCGCTGATGGAGGGCGACGGCACCGCGACCTTCACCCCGCTGCTGCTGCCGCATCCGCCGGGTGCCGGTCCGGTCGACACGTCCGCCCTGCTCACCGCGCTTCGGGACGACCCGCGCGTCACCCTGGCCGTCCCTCTGGACAACGGCCGCGACCTGACGATGGTCACCCTCGCCACCTCGCAGGCGGCCGACAGGCCCGCGGCCGCCGCGCTGCTCACCGATCTGCACCGGCTGGGCGCGCGGACCCTGCCCGCCGGGCAGCGGATGCTGATCGCCGGACCGACCGCGCTGCTGGCCGACCTCAGCGGCGAGGGCCTCGGACGGCTCTGGCAGGTCGGCGCGCTGGTGGTGGCCTGCTCGCTGGCACTGCTGGTGGCGGCGCTGCGCAGCGTCCTGCTGCCGGTCAAGGCCGTGGTGATGAACATGCTGGCAGCCGGGGCCGCGCTCGGCCTGACCGCCCTGGCGTTCGGCGGCGCGGCGGTGAACGCGCTGCTGCCCGTGGCGGTCTTCACCATCGTGTTCGGGCTGTCGATGGACTACGAGGTGTTCCTCGTCCACCGGATCGCCGAGCACTACCGGCGGCACGGCGACAACACCGCGGCGGTCGCGCACGGCCTCCAGCACACCGCCCGGACGATCACCCTGGCCGCAGCCGTCATGATCGTCACGTTCGCCGCCCTCCTGGCCGGGCATCGCCTGGAGCTGCGCCAGATCGGCTTCGCCACGGCCGCCGCGGTAGCCCTGGACGCCACCGTCATCCGGTTGATGCTCGTCCCTGCGCTGATGCAGCTCCTCGGCCACCGCAACTGGTGGCTGCCCAAACCCCTAGCCCGCCTCCTGCGCTAAGGCGCCCTGTCAGCGGGCCCGACCAGCGGACGGGGTGACGTGCTCGCGCGGCCCGCCGGTGGGCATCAGATGATGGCTTCCCGCGAGGGCTCGCGCCGTCCACACCGGAGCGAGCCGGTACAGCTGCCACAGCAACTTCACCCGCGCCGGGGCGACGATGACGGCACGGTTGCGGGCTATACCGGCGAGGATGTCGGCCGCGAGCCGGTCCACCGGATATGGGCCGAACTGGAAGCGGCGGGCGATCCCGGGCCAGCCGTCCTCCATGCCGGTCCGCGGTAGGCCCGCGTTGGCGCGTCCGAGCATCGGGCTGTCCACGAAACCGGGGCATACCGCGCTGACCCGGACGCCGTGCCGGGCGGCCTCGGCGCGCAGCGCCAGCGACAGGCCGACCACGGCGTGCTTGGCGGTCGCGTAGGGCAGCATGAACGGCACCGGGACGAGCCCGGCCATGGACGCGATGTTGACGATGTGCCCGTGCCCCTGCGCGGCCATGATCGGGTAGGCGGCGCGCGTCCCGTGGACGGCGCCGCGCAGGTTCACCGCGAGCGTCCGGTCCCAGTGCTCGTCGGCGAGGGTCTCGGCTCGTCCGGCCACGAAGATCCCGGCGTTGTTGACGACGTAGTCCAGCCTGCCGTGCCTCTCCCGGACGTCCCTGAACAGCGGCGGCAGGGCGGCGGCGTCGGCGACGTCCAGCACGGACGCGGGCGCGCCCAGCACGGTGGCCGTGCGCTGGAGCGCCCGGGCATCGACGTCGACGAGGGTCACCGCGCAGCCCTGGCGCACCAAGCGGGCGGCGATCGCGGCCCCGATCCCGGACGCCGCGCCCGTCACGATCGCGACGGGCGGGCCCTCGGGCGCGCCGCGCGGATACCTGGCCGGAAATCTCATGGCTCCCTCACCGTCCGCCAGTCCGTGTCATCGCGGGCGGCGGCCGTCAGGGGCGACGCAGCAGGTAGGAGATCAGGCGGTCGATGGACGCCAGCTCCGCGCCGAAGCTGGGAGGCGGCGGCGTGCTCAGCGGCCATCGGCGCCGCCCGGACAGCCTGACGGCGGCGCTCGTCCCACCGGACGTCCCGGCGGGCGTCCCACCGGGCGTCCCGGCGGGCGCGGGGACGTGGCGTGCGCAGGACGCGGGTGCGCCGATCACCATGAGGTGCCTGAGCCGGTGCCGCTCGTCGTCGTGGTGGAAGAGCGCGCAGCCGGGATCGAGCGCGCCCGCCCGCCGACTGATCATCCGGCGATCGTAGGGGGACCGCACGGTCCCGGCGGCCCGTCCCCGCTCAAGATCACCTAAAGGCTTCTTCGAGAGTCGTCCCAGGTCAGCGGCCATAAGCGCGGGTGTGAGGTGATCCGGCGCGGCAGGTTGACTCGCGCCGGGCCCGCGTTGAGCGTGATCTCGTCCTCACCTTGCGTGATCTCCACCAGAGGCCCGGCGTCCCTCCGGACATGGACCAGGACGTCCCGGCGGAAACGGCTCGAAGGACCAGACATGGCAGCGCACGACACGGCCCGGCTCGACCCGACCACCGGCACCGCGACGGCGGACGCGGGACCGGCGCGCGGCGAAACGCCGCCGGCCGGCGCGGTGGCGATCGTGGGCGCGGCGTGCCGCCTCCCCGGCGGGATCGACGGCCTCGACCCGCTCTGGACGGCGCTGCGCGAGGGCCGCGACCTGATCGGCCGGGTCCCGGAGGCGCGGTTCGAGGCGGACCGGTTCGTGGACGAGTCGATGCCGCGCCGGGGCAAGAGCTACACCGCCGCCGGCGGGTTCCTGGACGAAGTCGCCGACTTCGACGCCGGCTACTTCGGGATCTCCCCGCGCGAGGCGGCGCAGATGGACCCGCAGCACCGGCTGCTGCTGGAGATGGCGGTGGAGGCCCTGGACGACGCGGGCATCGACCCCGCGCCGCTGGCCGGGACCGACACCGCGGTGTACGTGGGCATCTCCGACGCGTCCTACGGCGCGTTGCAGATGCTTTCCACCGACACCGTCAACGCGTACACGATGGCGGGCGCGGCGTCCTCGATCGCGGCGAACCGGCTGTCGCACTTCTTCGGGCTGCGCGGGCCCAGCATGGCGGTGGACACGGCGTGCTCGTCCGCGCTGGTCGCGCTGGACCGCGCCTGCAAGACGATCCTGGAGGGCACCAGCCGGGTCGCGCTGTGCGGCAGCGCGAACATGCTGCTGAGCCGTACCACTTCATCGGGTTCTCGCAGGCGTCGATGCTCTCGCCGACCGGGCGCTGCCGCTCGTTCGCCGCGGGCGCGGACGGCTACGTGCGCGCCGAGGGCGCCGGGCTGGTGGTGCTCAAGCGCCTCTCGGACGCCCTTGCCGACGGCGACCGCGTGCACGGCGTCATCCTGGGCAGCGCGGCCAACAGCGACGGCCGCACGATGGGACTGGCACTGCCCAGCGCCGAAGCCCAGGAGGAGCTGCTGCGCCAGGTGTACCAGCGGGCCGGCGTGCATCCCGACCGGCTGGTGTACCTGGAGGCGCACGGCACCGGCACCCCGGTCGGCGACCCGATCGAGGCCCACGCCATCGGACGGGCCCTGGGGACGAACCGGACGTCCGGGCCGCTGCCGATCGGGTCGGTGAAGACCAACCTCGGGCACCTGGAACCCGCGTCCGGCATGGCGGGGCTGTTCAAGGCGCTGCTGGTGCTGCGGCACGGCACCGTCCCGGCCTCGCTGCACGCCGGGACGCCCAGTCCCGAGATCGACTTCGCCGGGCTGAACCTGACGCTCGCGGCCGAACCGGCACCGATCGCCACGGTGGACGGCCCGGTCGTGGGCGTCAACTCCTTCGGCTTCGGCGGCGCCAACGCGCACGTCCTCTTGGCCCGCCCGCCCGCGCCCGGCCCGGAGGCGGCGCATCCCGTGGTGCCGAGCCCGCGCAGCCTCGAACAGAAGCGCGGGCTTCCGGTGATGGTGACGGGGCGGACCGCCGAAGCCGCCGCCGGGGCCGCCGCGCGGCTGGCCGACCGGCTGGAGTCGGCATCGCCGCAGGAGTTCTACGACATCGCCTACACCTCGTCCCGCCGCCGGGCTCGGCACCCGTTCCGCGCGGCCGTGCTGGCGGACGGTCCCGGGCAGGCGGCCGAGCGGCTGCGATCGGCCGTCCCCGGCAGGACGGTCGAGGACGGCCGGGTCGCGCTGGTGTTCTGCGGCAACGGCGCGCAGTGGGCGGGCATGGGCGCCGACCTGCTCTCCGACGCGGTGTTCCGAGCGGCCGTCGAGGCCGTTGACGCCGAACTCGCTCAGCATCTCGGCTGGTCGGTCGCGGACGAGATGGCGCTTCCGCCGGAGCGGTGGCGGCTGTCCGCGACCGAGGTGGCCCAGCCGATGCTGTTCGCCGTCCAGGTCGGCTTGGTGCACATGCTGCGCGCCCGCGGCATCACGCCCGCGGCCGTCGTCGGGCACAGCGTGGGCGAGGTCGCCGCGGCCCATGCCGCCGGGATCCTGACGCTGGCCGACGCGGCGCGCGTCCTGGCCGAGCGCAGCCGCGCGCAGGCGCCGACCGCCGGCATCGGCCGGATGGCCGCGCTGGGCATGCCGCGCGACGCCGCGGAGGAACTCCTCGCCGCCTACCCGGGCGTCGAGATCGCCGTGGTCAACACGGCCGCTCACCTGACCGTCTCCGGACCGTCCGGGCAGATGAAGCTGCTGGCCGACGAGCTGGCCCGGCAGCGCAGGACGTTCGTGGAACTGGACCTGGACTACGCCTTCCACAGCGCCGCCATGGACGACGTCCGCGACACCCTGACCGGGACGCTCGCAGGACTCGAACCGGCGGCCGGGCACACGCCCTTCATCTCCACGCTGACCGGCGGCCTGCTCCCCGGGACGGACCTGGACGCCGAGTACTGGGCTCGGACCGTCCGCGAACCGGTGCTGTTCGCCCCCGCCATCGACACCCTGCTGGACCAGGGCTTCGAGCTGCTCGCCGAGATCGGCCCGCAGCCCGTTCTGCGCCCCTACCTGCGCCGCATCATCGCCGCCCGCAAGAACAGTGCCTCGAACAAGCGACCCGCCACGACCGCCGGAAAGGACACGGGAGCGGGCGCGGTCGCGGTGCCGACGTTGCGGCACGGCGACGACGGTGTCCAAGGCGTCCATGCCGTGGACGGCGCCGTGGGCACGCTGATCGCGGCGGGCGCCGATGTCGAATGGCACCGCCACTTCCCGCGTCCCGGCCGCGTGGTGGATCTGCCCGCCTACCCCTGGCAGCGCGAACGCCACTGGAGCGGCGGACCCGAATCCTGGGTCAAGTCACTGGGCGACGGCCGCCTGGCGCATCCGCTGCTGGGCGAGCGCCTGCCGGTCCTCGACCCGACCTGGTACGGACGCATCGAGCCGGTGCGCGTGCCGTGGCTGACCGACCACCGGATGGGCGGCTCGGTCATCATGCCCGCCACCGGCCACGTCGAGATGCTGCTCGCCGCGGGCCGGCACGCCTTCGACGCGCCCGCCGAGGTCCGCTACATGGAGATCGTCCGGCCGCTGGTGGTGCCGTGGGGCGACGAGGGCGGCGTCGACTTGCAGGTGTCGCTGTCCTCGGAGGACGGCGTGGTGAGCATCGCCGGGGTCGACACCACCGGCGGCGAGCCCGTCCAGTACGCGCGCGCCGAGGTGCGGCGGCTCCTGCGCCGCCGACCCGAGCCTCTGGACGTGGCGGCCGTGCGCGACAGGCTGGAGACGTCCATCGACGCCGATGGCTTCTACGCCCAGGCCGCCGGATTCGGGCTCCAGTGCGGTCCCGCGTTCCGGCTGCTGACGGACGTCCGGTACGACGAGCACGAGTTGCTGGCCGCCTACCGCCACGACCCCTTCGGCGACCGCTACGCAGACGGTTACGAGGTGCACCCGACCCTGCTCGACGGAGGGCTCCAGGCGGGAATCCCGCTGATGGCGGCCCTGATGGGCGAGGGACGCGGCTACCTGCCGCACCGGATCGACGCGGTGCGGATGTGGCGGCGCCCCGCCGCGTCCGGCCTGTTCCACCTGCGGCTGCGCAGCGGCAGCCGGCTGGAGATGCGCTGGGACGTCACCGTCACCGACGAGGACGGCACGGTGACCGCCGAACTCGAAGGCTGCCGCCTGCGCCGCTACGAGGACAAGCAGCGGACGCCGCTGTCCCGGCACCACGTCGCGCTCCGGGCCGCGCCGCATCCCGCCGAGCCGGCCGCGCCCAGCCCGCTGCCCTCGTCCGCCGACATCATGGCCGCGGCGGCCGGCTGGATCGCCGACCTGCGCGAGGACTGGCGCCGGCAGGACTACGAAGCGACGGAGGCGGCGACGCTGCGCGCGGTGGCGCACTGCTTCGCCCATGCCGTCCGCGACCTGCTCGCCTCACCGGACGACCCGTCCGGCGTCCCCGACCTGTTCGGCGTCCCCGACCGGTTCGGCGTTCCCGACCGGTTCGGCGTCCCCGACCTGGTCGCCGCTGGCATGGAGGCACGCCACGGACGGCTGATCGAGACCGTCGCACCGCTCATGGAGCAGCACGGCCTGCTGGCGTCCGAGGAGCCGGGGCGCTGGCGCTTGACCGGGACACCCCAGGCCGCCGAGCAGCTCCGCACCCTGCTGCTGGAGCACCCGGCCGACATCGTCCAGACGTCCCTGACGGCGCGGATCGGCCGGTACTTGCCCGAGGTCCTGCGCGGCTCGCGAGACCCGCTGGAGTTGCTGTTCCCCGAGGGGGCGATGGACAACTTCGAGCACCGCTACGACCTCGTCCCGTCCCAGTGGTTCCACAACCGCCTCGCCCAGGAGCTGCTGCGCCGGATCGTCGAGCGATGGCCGGACGACCGTCCGCTGCGGATCCTGGAGGTCGGCGCCGGTACCGGCGGGCTCACCGCCGCGCTGCTGCCGATCCTGCCCGCCGACCGCACCCGGTACCTCTGCACCGACGTGTCGCCGTTCTTCATCACGCGCGCGCAGAAGAAGTTCACCTCCTACGACTTCGTCGAGTACCGGCCGCTCGACCTGGACGCCGATCCCGAGGAGCAGGGCTTCACGCCGGGCACGTTCGACCTGCTGGTGGCAGGTAACGCCCTGCACGCCGCCAGCGACATCACCGCCGGGCTGCGGCGCGTGGCCGCGCTGCTGGCGCCCGGCGGCCGACTGCTGGCGCTGGAGGCCCACGACCCGCAGGTGCTCGCGCTGCCCTTCGGCATCCTCGACAGCTTCTGGAACATCGCCGACCCGGACGTCCGTCCCCACGCCATGGTGCTTCCCCGCGACCGGTGGACGCCGCTGCTGCGGGACTGCGGCTTCACCGAGGTCGAGCTGTCCGGCGACGACCGCGCACCGTGCCGCGACCGGTACTCGGTCATCCTCGCCACCGCGGGCACCGTGCCCCGGCCCGTCCCGCCCGACCAGACCCGGGACGACGCCGAGCCGCAGCAGGACGAGCCGCAGCAGGACGTGCCGGTGAAGGACGAGGCCGACCGCACCCGCAACTGGCTGATCCTGACCGAGGCGGCGAGCGACCGGCGCCTCGGCCACGCCATCGCGGACCGTTTGCAGGCGGCGCACCGCCAGACCGTCCTGGCCGACGCCGCCGACGACCTGGACGTCGAGACCCTCAACACCCTCCTGAGCAAGCTGCCGACGCCCGACGCCTCCGCCCCGGCCGCCGAGCCCGGCTCCGAGCGGGCGTCCGAGGTCGCCATCGTCCTCGTCCTGGGCGACGACGAGACCACGGGCACCGCCGGCGAGACCACGGGCACCGCCGACCGGAGCCCGGACGACATGGTCCGGCAGGCAACCCGGCGCGCGGCGCTCATGCGCACCATCGCCGCGGCCTGCACGCGGCGCTCCCCGAGCGAGGCGGCGTTGTGGCTGGTCACGCGGCCCAGCGGCGTCCAGCCCCACCCCGAGCGGGCGCTGGTCCCCGCCGATGCCGCCGCGTGGGGCGTGGCCCGTTCCCTGGACAATGAGGAACCGCGCCTGCGCGTCCGGCGGATCTCACTGGACCGCACCGGCAGCACCGGCAGGGACGCCGAGCGCCTGGTGACCGAACTGGTCCAGCCCGACGACGAGGACGAGATCGTCCTGACCCGCGGCGGCCGCTTCGTCCCGCGCGCGATGGACCTGCCCGCCTCGCCCCCCGTCCCAGCCCGGGCCGTCCCGAGCGGGGACGCTCCGCACTACCGGCTGCAGGTCCGCGACCCCGGCCTGTTCTACGAGCTGGCCTGGGTGGAGGCCGAGCCGCTGCGTCCCGAGCCGGACGAGATCATCGTGGACGTCAAGGCGGCGGCGCTGAACTACCGCGACATCATGCTCGCCGTCGGCCTCCTGCCCGCCGAGACGACCCGCGACGCGTGCGGCGAGCAGAGCGTGGGCGCCGAGTACGCCGGGGTGGTCTCCGCGGTCGGCTCGGCCGTGACCACCCTGAAGCCGGGGGACCGGGTGATGGTGATGAACCCCTCGCGCATGGGGTCGCAGGTGCGCGTCCCCAAGGACATGGTGTGGCCGATGCTCGACACGCAGAGCTTCGTCGAGGCGGTCACGCTGCCGGTGGCTTTCCTGACCGTCCACTACGGCCTGATGGAGCTGGCGCGGCTGCGGGCGGGCGAGACGGTGCTGGTGCACGGCGCCGCCGGCGGTGTGGGGATGGCGGCGCTGCAGTGCGCCGAGCACCTCGGCGCCCGCGTGATCGCCACGGCCGGGACGCCCGCCAAGCGCGACCTGCTGCACTCGCTGGGCGTCGAGCACGTCCTGGACTCCCGCAGCCTGGACTTCGGCGAGCAGATCATGGAGCTGACCGCCGGACGCGGCGTGGACGTGGTGCTGAACTCCCTCTCCGGCGAGGCCATCCCGCGCAGCCTGGAAGTCCTCGCGTCGCGCGGGCGGTTCATCGAGCTGGGCAAGCGCGACATCCACGAGAACCGGCCGCTGCTGATGCGCGCGCTGCGCGACAACATCACCTTCGCCACCATGGACCTGTCGCTGCTGATGAGCGACCTGCGGCCGCTGCTGCCGCACCTCCACACGACCGCCGAGCGCATCGTCGAGGGGACCTACCGGCCGCTGCCGCACCGGGTGTTCCCGGCGGCCCGGGTCCGCGAGGCGTTCCAGCTCCTCCAGCGCTCCCGGCACACCGGCAAGGTCGTCATCGCGTTCGACCCGCTGGACGAGGCCCCGCCGGTCGAGCCGCGCCTGCGTCGGCCGGACCTGGACCCGGAGGCCGCCTACCTGGTGGTCGGCGGGCTGACCGGCTTCGGCGCCGCCACCGCCCGCTGGCTGGCGGGCCGCGGCGCCCGCCACCTGGCGCTCGTCGGCCGCCGCGGCGCCGCCACCCCGGACGCCGACCGCCTGCTCTCCGACCTGGCCGCGCGGGACGTCCAGGTCACCGCGCACGCCGCCGACGCCACCGACCTGGACGCCATGCGCGCCGTCCTCGCCGATATCGACGCGACCGGACGCCCGCTGCGCGGTGTCGTCCACTCGGCCATGCGCGTTGACGACGACCTCCTCGCCGACCTGTCCGACGAGCGCTTCGCCGCGTCCCTGGCGCCCAAGATGGCCGCCGCGGCCAACCTGGACGCCCTCACCCGCGACCGGGACCTGGACTTCTTCCTGATGTACTCGTCCTCGGCCGGCTTCGTCGGCCAGGTCGCCCAGTCCAACTACGTGGCGGGCAACCTGTACCTGGAGGCGCTCGTCCGGCAGCGCCGCCGCGCGGGCCTGCCCGGCCTCGCCATCGCCTGGGGCGCGCTGGGCGACACCGGTTACATCGTCCGCAACGATCTCGCCGGCAACATGGCGCGCCTCGGCGTCGAGACGGTCTCCACCGAGGAGGCCCTCACCGCCGCCGGCCACCTCCTGACCGGCGACCGCGACGTGGCGGGCGTCGGCCGCTACAACTGGGGCCGCCTGCGGGAGCTGCTCAGCAGCCTCACCACCAGCCGGTACGGCATGCTCATGCCCCCGCTGTCCCAGGTGAGCGGCCAGACCCGCGAGGACCTCGTCCGGCAGCTGAGCGCCCTGCCCGCCGCCGAGGCCCTGGACTGCATCGCCGAGCACCTGGGCGCCTTCCTCGCCGAGGTCTTCCAGATGCCCGCCGACCAGCTCGACCACACCCGCCGCCTGGACGAGTACGGCATGGACTCCCTCATGGGCGCCGAACTCCTGGTGATGCTCCGCGAGCAGTTCGGCGTCGAGATCCCGCCGATGGAACTCGTCCGCAGCAGCGGCACCGTCACCGAGATAGCCCGCATCATCCACACCCGCCTCGGCCTGACCTCACCGGCCGAACCCATCCCGACGTGATGCCGGATTACAGGGTCTGGGCGCCGTGGGCTTCGGCGGCTAGGTCTTGGTGGTCGTCCCAGGTCTTGAGGCGGTCGGCGTAGGCCTGCTGGACCAGCGGGTAGAAGCCCTGGCCGAACAGCACGCGCAGCGGCGGGGCGTCGGAGTCGACGATCTTGAGGAGGGTGCGGGCCGCGGCGGCGGGGTCGCCGGCGGGCTGCTTGCCGGCCGCCTCGGCGAGGTGCCGGCGGAGACCGGCGTAGGCCGGGTTCGGCTCGGCCATGTGGCCGTTGGCGAGGGGGTCGGGGTTCTTGCCGTCGCGGGTGGCGAACCCGCCGGGCTCGACGATGGTCACCTTGACGCCGAAGCCGGCGACCTCGCGGGCCAGGGCCTCGTTCAGGCCCTCCAGCGCCCACTTGGACGCGTGGTAGGCGCCGCCGAGCGGCATCGCGATCAGCCCGGCGGCGGACGACAGCTGGACGATGTGCCCCGACCCCTGCTCGCGCAGGTGCGGCAGCGCGGCCTGGACGACCCAGACCGCGCCGAACAGGTTGGTCTCCATCTGGTCGCGGAGTTCCTGCTCGGTCAGCTCTTCGACCGCGCCGATCTGCGCGTAACCGGCGTTGTTGACGATGACGTCGAGGCGTCCGAAGTGCTCCTTGGCGCGCGTCACGGCGGCGAAGACGGCGGCCCTGTCGGTCACGTCCATGGACAGCGGGAGCACCGCGCCGCCGTAGGTGGCGACCAGGTCGTCCAGGCTTCCGGTGTTCCGGGCGGACGCGGCCACCTTGTCCCCGCGGGACAGCGCGGCCTCGACGAAGTGGCGGCCCAGGCCGCGGGACGAGCCGGTGACGAACCAGACCTTGCTCATGATGGCTTCCGTTTCGCTCGGTATCGCTTGCCGGACATCAAGACACCGGCGGACCGGGCGCCATAACAGCGCGCCGGCATGACCTGCGTCACTGTCCGGCGGACGACCCGGCTCGGGCGCGGGCCTCGGCGGCCCAGTGGGGGGCGTTCCACAGGTCGGCGATGGCGGCGGCCCGGGTGAAGTGGCCGGCGGCCTCGCCGTCGCGGCCGAGCAGGACGGCCAGCTCACCGAGGGTGTGCGCGACGGGCGGCAGCGCCAGCGACACGCTCTCCGCGCCCGCCGGGGGACCGTCGCGGAACGGGAGCAGCGTCGCGTAGACCTCCTCGGCGGCGTCCCGGTCGTCCAGGGCGAGGGCGGCCATCGCGCGCAGCGTGGTGAGGAAGGTGAAGAAGAAGTCAGGACGGATCGGACCGGACGCCGCCGTGCGGACCTCGCGGGCCTCGGCGTCCAGGCCGTTCGCGTGCAGGGCGAGCACGAGCAGGTCCGCGGTCATGGACCCGAGGACGGCGTGGAGGGCGCGCACCTCGTCCAGGTGCGCGCCGAGCGTGCCGTCGTTCAGCCAGATCGCGGCCAGGGCGAGGTCGAGGAACCCCGCGGCGTGCACCGACCCAGCGCGCCGCATGCCCTCGTCGGCCTTGAGGTAGAGGGCCTCGGCGTCGGCGAACCGGCCTTCGATGAGCGCCAGGGACGCCAGCGTGATCTCGGCGACGGCGATCGCCTCGGGCATCCGGTAGGCGCGCGCGAGGTCGAGCGCCTCGGCGATCACCCGGCGCAGGGCCGCCGGGTCGTTGCCGGCCGCGGCGGCGCCGGCGAGGTCGAGCAGCCCGGTGACGCGGTAGACCGGCAGGTCGTGCTCGGTCCCGAGGTCCACCAGCTCCCGGCAGAGCCCGGCGTCGCGGTGCACCTCGGCGAGGATCGCGAGCGCCGCGGCCCGCAGCCGGGGCTCGGTCGCGAGGTCGAGCGCCTCCTGCGCCGCCGCCAGGACGGACGGGTCGTCCTCGCCGACCAGCTCGTTCGCGTACGCCGTCAGCAGCCGGGACCGGACCGCCGGGTCGAGGTCGCGCTCCAGCAGGCGCCGGAGCCGCTCGATGACGGGCCGGTCGACCGTGCCGTACGTGCGGGCCTGCCAGACGGTCGGCTCCGTCCACGCGGTGAACGCGGCGATCATCAGGTCGTCGCGTCCGAGGGACTCCGCGTACTCCACGGCCTCGCGGCGCGTCTCGCGGGCGGCGGCGACGGCGCCCGCCCTGATCCGCGCGCGCATCAGCCGGCCGAGCAGCTCGACGCGTTCGTCCGGGCCGGTCGCGTTGGCGACGGCGTCGGCGAGCAGGCAGGCCGCGACATCGTGGGCATAGCGGGCCTCGGCCAGCTCGGCGGCGCGGACGCAGTACCCGACGGCCTTCGGCGATCCGGCGCGCGCGTAGTGGTGGGCCAGCGCCGCGACGTCCCCGGAGCCTTCGAGGGCGTCGGCGATCCGCGCGTGCATCCGGGTCGCGCGCAGCTTGCTGACGTCGGCGACGAGCGTGTCCCGGACCAGGGCGTGGACGAACCGGACCGTCCCCGGTGCGGGCTCGTCGAGCAGCCCGGCGATGACACCCGCGTCCAGCGCGTCCATCACGCCGTCCTCGTCGGCGTCCGCGGCCTTGACCAGGACGTCCACCGAACTCTCGCGGCCCGCGACCGCCGCGAGCCGCAGGACCGACACGCCGCCCTCGGGCAGCCGCGCGAGCCTCCTGCGCAGGACGTCCCGCACGCCCTCGGGGACCTCCGACAGCGCGACCAGCGCGCCCTCGCCGTTCAGCAGCCGCGCGCTCTCCCGCACGTAGAACGGGTTGCCGCCGGTGCGCTCGGCGATCCCGGCGATGGTCTCGTCGTCGGTCTCGCACTCGGTCCGGACGAGCTGCGCGACGGCCTCGCCGTCCAGCCCCGGCAGCGCCAGGCGGAGCGGCGTCGCGCGCGCGAGCGACGCCAGCGTCTCGGTGAGGTGCCCGCTCTCGTCCGCGCGGTACGCGGCGACGACCAGGATCGGAGCCCGCAGGCCGAGACCGCCGCCGAGCAGCTCCAGCGTGGCGGCGTCGGCCCAGTGCAGATCGTCCAGGACGACCGCGACCGGACGCTCCCCGGCGACCGCCGCGAGCCACTTCCACACGGCCTGGCGCAGCCGGAACCGCCCGGCGGTCGCGTCGGCGTCCGCCGCTCCGGTGTCGGTGAGCAGCGGCGCCAGGTCGTCGGCGAACCCTCCCGGGGACGCGGACGCGGCGACGGCCCGCAACGCCTCGGTCCAGGCCCACGCGGGCGGAGCGCTGTCCACCTCGGGGCACTGCCCGACCGCGACCAGCCACCCGTCCCGTTCGAGCCGGTCGCGGAGGTGCTGGAGGAGCGTCGACTTGCCGAGCCCGGCCTCGCCGGTGACCAGCGCGATGCGGGTTCCGTCGACGGCGGCCTCGGAAGCGGCCGCGACCAGCGCCGACAGCTGCGCCTCCCGTCCGACGAACGTCGAAGACGTCGCTGACGGCGGTTGCGCGGTCGGCAGCGACGGCGGTTTCGGCGCGGATGGAGGCGGTGGCGGGGTCGGCAGCGGCGGCGGTTTCGGTGCGGACCGAGGCGGTGGCGGGGGGACGGATTCGCGCATGACGTCCGTGCGCTGGTTGAGGATCGCGTCCTCCAGCGCCGCAAGGTCCGGGCCCGGGTCGAGACCGAGCTCCTCGGCGAGGACAGCGCGGGCGCGGCGGAGCGTCGCGAGCGCGTCGGCCTGGCGTCCGCTGCTCCACAGGGCCAGGGCGTGCAGCCGCCAGCCCTCCTCGCGGAGCGGCTCGTCCCGAGTGAGCCGCTCGGCCTCGGGAACCACCGCGGCAGGATCACCGAGGCGCAGACCCGCCGCGACGTGCAGCTCGGTCGCGACGAGGCGCAGCTCGTCCAGCCGGGCCTTCTCGGCCGCCGCCCACGGCTCGTCGGCGACCTCGGCGAACGCCGGGCCCTGCCACAGCGCCAGCGCCTCGGCGAGCCGGGCCCGGGCGGCGCGCGGGTCGGCGTCCGTCCGCGCCCGGTCCAGCAGGTCCTCGAACCGCCACGCGTCCACCGACTCCGGCGGCATCCGCAGCGCGTAGCCGGGCGACGCGCTCACCAGCATCCGGGCGGGCGTGCGCGGCGGGCGGCCGGGCTCCAGCAGCCGCCGCAGGTTGGACACGTACGCCTGCAGGGACATCAGCGCCCGCGCCGGCGGCTCCCCGCGCCACAGGTCCTCGATCATCCGGTCGACCGGCACGACCTGCCCGCGCGCCGCCACCAGCAGCGCCAGCACACCCCGCTGCCGCGGCCCGCCGAGGTGGACGACCGCACCGTCCACCTCGGCCGCGAACGCGCCCAGCACCCGGACGAAGACCATGATCCGCACATCGTACGGGGCCGGTCCAAGTCGGTTCCAAGTCCGCTCCAAACGCCCGGGAGCAGCCTGGACACGTCGCAACCGAGGAAGGGCAGGGCAGATGAGCGTGAACACCCGGGACATGGAGATCGTCCACCGCGTCCTCCGCCGCGAGTCGCGGCTGCTGGTGGAGCTCGTCGCCGCCGTCGCCCCCGGCGACACCGCCCGCGCCAGGGTGCTCGCCGACCACTTCCGCATCTACCGGCTGGGCCTGCGCAACCACCACGAGGGCGAGGACGAGCTGCTGTGGCCGCCGCTCCTGGCCCGCGTGGACCTGAAGGCCGACATCGTCCTGCGCATGGAGGCCCAGCACGAGCGCATCACCGCCACCCTGACCAGGCTGGACGCGGCCGTCCCCGCCTGGGAGGCCGCCGCGGGCGCCGACGAGCGCGACACCCTCGTGGCCGCCCTCACCGAGCACCGCGCCGTCCTGCTGGAGCACCTCGACGACGAGGAGGCCACCCTCCTCCCGCTCGCGGCCGAGCACATCACCGAGCGGGAGTGGGCCTCGCTGGGCGACCACCTGGTGAACAACACCCCCAAACCCGTCCTGCTCACCCTCTTCGGCGCCGTCCTGGAGGACGCGGACCCGGCCGAGCGCGCCCTCGTCCTGCGCGGCGTCCCCGCTCCGGTCCGCCTCGTCTGGCACGTCATCGGCCGTCCCCGCTACGCCCGCCACATCCGCCGCGTCCGCGGCTGAACGTCCTAGGAGAAGAACCATGACGCTGAAGAACGTCAACACCGTCCTGGCCGCCATCGTCATCCTGTTCAGCTTCTACCTCGGGATCACCTTCCTCCTGATCCCGGACGTCCAGGCCCCGGGCTTCGGCCTGCCGCACTGGCCGTCCGGCGACGGCGGCGGCTTCCTCAACGTGAAGGGCAACCGCGAGAACGGGATGGGCCTGGCAGCGGCCCTCCTGCTCCTGACGGGCCACCGCCGCGCCCTCGGCTGGGCCCTGCTGGGGGTGGCCGCCGCCCCGTTCGGCGACATGATCACCGTCCTGGCGCACCACGGCTCCACCGCGATCGCGCTCAGCGTCCACGGCCTGACCTCGGTGTTCATCGCGACCACCGGCCTGCTGATCCTCCGCGAGACCCGCAAGCCCCGCGAGACCCGCAAGCCGCGCGGGACCCGCAAGCCCCGCGAGACCCGCAAGGCGCGGGAGAGCCGCAAGGCGCGGGAGACCGCCGCCCCGACGTCCGCCTGACACACCCTTACCGACTTGGAGACGACCATGACGATCAACGACCTGCGCAGCGTCCTCACCGGCCGCGTCCTCCTGCCCGGCGACGAAGGCTTCGACCAGGCGAGCAAGGCGTGGAACCTCACCGTCAGCCAGCCCGTCGCGGCCGTGGTGGAAGCCGCTGACGTCCCGGATGTGTCGGCGCTCGTCCGCTACGCCCGCCGGACGGGCAGGACGGTGGCCACCCAGCCGACCGGCCACGGCGCCTCGGGCGATGTGGACGGCCTGATCCTGCTGCGCACCGGCCTGCTGAACGAGGTGGAGGTGCGGGCCGAGGAGCGTGTCGTCCGGGTGGGCGCAGGCGCGAAGTGGGCCCAGATCCTGGCGGCGACCGGACCGCTCGGCCTGACCGGCCTCGCCGGCAGCGCGCCCGGCGTCGGCGTGACCGGCTACACCTTGGGCGGCGGCGTCGGCTGGTTCAGCCGCAAGTACGGCTTCGCCTCCGACAGCGTCCGCGCCTTCGACATCGTGGACGCCGAGGGCGAACCGGCCCGCGTGACCGCCGAGTCCGACCCCGAACTGTTCTGGGCCCTGCGCGGCGGCGGCGGAGACTTCGCCGTGGTGACCGCGCTCGAACTCGACCTCTACCCCGTCCCGTCCCTCTACGGCGGACGCGTCGTCTGGCCGGAACACCGCACCCGCGAGGTGTACGACGCCTTCCTGGAGATCACCGCTGACGCCCCGCGCGAGCTCAGCGTCTGGATCAACCGGCTCCAGCTCCCCGGCGGCCCGCCGATGGTGACGCTCGACATGGCCTACCTCGGTGAGACCGCCGAGGCCACCGCGCTCCTGGCCCGCATCGACAAGATCGGGGACGCGCTCTCCGACAGCCGCGGCATCGTCCCGATCGCCGACCTGGGCGGCATCACCGCCGAGCCCACCGACCCCGTCCCGTCCATCACCCGCGCCGAACTCCTCACCTCCCTGGACGACGACGCCGTGGACCTCCTCCTGGCCAAGCCGGTGGCGCCGGTCATCAACGTCCAGATCAGGCACCTCGGCGGGGCGCTGGCCGACCCGGACCCCGCCGCCGGCGCGAGCGGCGTCCTGCCCGAGCCGTACCTCCTCGGCCTCGTCGGCGTCGGCCTGCCGCACACCACCGACGCGACCCATGCCAAGCAGGCGGACGTCGTGGCCGACCTGGAGTCCTACGTCAGCGGCCGCAAGCCTTACACCGTCCTCGCCCCGGGCGAATCGGCCGCGCAGGCCTTCTCCTCCATCACCCTCGCGCGCCTCCAGCAGATCAAGCAGGCCCGCGACCCCCGCAACGTCCTCCGCGCCAACTACCCCGTCCTCGGCTGACCCGCCCCGCCCCGGCCCCACCGCGCCAAGCACCGCGGTGGGGCCTCCGGCACGTCCTCATGGGAGGCGGACGCCTGGGTAGACCGCAATGTAGGCCCGCGAGATTTCTTCCCGGGATGTCGAGAAGCCGGCGGCGGCTCCGACCACCAGGTGGAAGGGGCCCGCGAAGGCCCGGTGACGGAACCGCGAATCCGCAGGAGTCGATATGACCTTCAACGTGCTTGAAACGCCCGATGTGGACCTCGTCTACGACGTCCAGGGGCCCTTGCCGACCGCGGACGGACGGCCGCCGCTCGTCATGATCGGCCAGCCCATGACCGCCGAGGGCTTCCGCGCGCTCGCGGCGCACCTCGGCGACCGCACCGTGGTCACCTACGACCCGCGCGGCCTGGGACGCAGCAAGCGGAGGGACGGCCGCACCGACAACGACCCCGAGACCCAGGCCCGCGACGTCCACGCGATCATCGAGGCGCTGGACGCGGGCCCGGTCGACATGTTCGCCAGCAGCGGCGGCGCCGTGACCGCGCTCGCCCTGGTCACCGCCCACCCCGGCGACGTGGCGACCCTGGTGGCGCACGAACCGCCGCTCATCACCGTCCTCCCGGACGCGGAGGCCGCCGAACGCGCCCGGAACGCCGTCCGCGACGCCTACGAGGCCAGGGGCTTCTTCGCCGGGATGGCCGCGTTCATGGCGATGGCCTCCTGGCAGGGCGAGTACACCGACGCCTACTTCGCCCAGCCCGAGGCCGACCCCGCCGCGTTCGGCATGCCGTCCGAGGACGACGGCAACCGCGGCGACCCGCTGCTGTCGGACGCGTCCTGGCCGATCACCGGCTACGAGCCCGACTTCCCGGCCCTGATCAGCGCCCCCACCCGCGTCGTGATCGCCGTGGGCGAGGAGACCGGCGACGCCTTCACCGGACGGACCGCCCGCGCGACCGCCGCCCTCCTAGGCCAGGAAGCCGTCGTCTTCCCCAGCCACCACGGCGGCTTCGTCGGCCCCGAAACCGGCTACCCCGGAAAGCCCGAAGCCTTCGCCCAGAAGCTCCGCGAGGTCCTCTCCTGACGGCACGGGGTGTGCAGGGCGTGCGGTTCGCTGTGCAACGCGTGCGAGTGAGCCACCCGCCTGCCGGCGCCTGCCCTCACCTGTGCGAGCATCTGGCGTCCTCACTCCTTTGATCAGCCTTGGGGGGCTGCTGAATGAGAACGAAGTTCGTCGTGGCGGGCGCGGCCTGCGCGGCGTTCGCGGTCACCGGCGGAGTGGCGCTCGCCGAGTCGGGCGGCGCCCACGGGACCAAGGCGGCTCCGGTCGCCGCGACGGCGGCCGCCGCGCCCAAGTCGCTCACGCTGGTGCGCTACTTCGGTGGCGCGCAGCGCAAGCACTGGGTGACCACCGCCGCCTCACCCGGTCCGCTCTACCGCCGGGAAGGAACGTTCCGCATCCTGGCCCAGCCGGTCAGCGGAACGAGGGCGCTCTACAGCTGCCTCAACGGTTACGTCCTGCTGGACCAGTTCGTTTCCACGCGTTCGGACTGTGAAAGCTCCAAGAGCGTGTTCCTGGGTCGCATCGGCTACGTGTACGTCAAGCCGCCCAAGGGCGTGAAGGTCAAGCCGCTCTACCGCTGCTCGATCCCGACCGGCTCCCACTCGGAGCACTTCGTGTCGTCCCGCTCGGACTGCGAGCGCCGTCCCACCTCGGGCAAGCTCGTCGTCGAGGGCCGCCTCGGCTACGCCCTGGCCTGACCGCGCCCTGGGGGCCGCCCTTTCCCGCGGCCCCCACAATGGCGGCCGGCATGCGGCGGCGTATCGAGTCCGCGATTCGCGCGCGGTGTGTCGTCGCAGGTCACAGTGTCGCGACGTGTCCGTAGACATGTCGGGGCACGTGCTGACACCGTTCCCTCTGGTGCCCGACGCTCCGGCTCTGCTGTCGTGCTTTCGCGGGTCACCGGCAGCTGTGGACGACCACCGCAGCGGTGCCGGATCGGATCCGCAAGCCATCGGATTCAGCACAAGGAGAACGTCATGCGGAACGCATTGCGCGGATCGGCCATCGCCGGCGCCCTGGTGGGCGGCACGCTGCTGTTCGGCGGCGCCGCCTACGCCTCGGCCGCCGCACCCGCCGCGCCCGCCGACCCGGCGGGCCCGGCCTCGGCCGTCCAGGCGGCCGAGCCCAACGGCTGCGCGAAGGTCCGGCACATCACCGACAACGGCGTGCAGGTGACGAACGTCAGCTGCGGGCGCGTCATCAACGTCCAGGTCGTCTGGAGCACGCCTCCGTACAGCCGGATCTACGCGATCGCCCCGGGCGCGAGCCGGGACTACTACCCGCACTTCTCGTGGCAGCACTACGAGACGATCAGGATCTACTGACCTCTCCGCCCGGCTCAGGGGCGATGCCTCCGCGCTCCGGGCGCGGGGCGTCGCCCCTCAGCTGTGCCGGAAGCTCAGCACCGCGACGGACGGGAGCGGCTCCCGTCCGAGGTGCTGCAGGATCGTCACCTGACCGGTGCAACCCGTCCCGGCGAAGAGCCGCTGCCGCTCCCTGCTGTTGTTCTGCACTGAACGGGCCACGAACGGCAGGGCCTGGCACCTGCTGTCGCTGAAGTAGTCCGGCGGCAGCGTGATCTTCCGGCCGAGGTAGTTCGGCTCGGGCCAGAAGCAGACGTTCCCCTGGAGGCAGTCCGGGGTGCCGGCGGCCGCCGCGTCCTCGGGCGCCTTGCCGCCGGCGAACCAGCCCATGAACAGTGCCACCGCGACACCGGTCGCCAGCGCGCTCGCCCCGGCTGTGGCCACGACCAGAACCACGAAGCGCGGCCGCACTTGGTATGCCTCCGCGGACGTCCGGACGTTGCCGGCGGCTGCCGCTTCGACCCGGCGGCGCACCGGCTCCAGCTCGTCCAGGAGGCCGAGCTTGCCGCATCCGTGCAGGTAGCAGCAGAGCTGCTGGGCCGTCGGGAGCGCGCCGTTCTCGATGTTGGAGACCCGCTGGCGGGTCAGCGAGGCCCGGTCGTTGTGCGAGCGCCTGGCCACGGCCGCCTGGGTGAGGTCTCCGCGCAGTTCCCGGAGATGCGCCCCGAACTCCCGGGCCGAGGTGATTCCGCTTGTGTCCACCCGCACTCCACACCAGACAGGGGAACACCAAGCGTATCCGCTCGACCACGAAATGAAGCGGGGGTCGTCACCGTCGACGCGGTACGAGTCCGGACTCGAAGGCGATGATCGCCAGGTGGACGCGGTCGCGGGCTTCGAGCTTGGCGAACAGGCGCGCGACGTGGGTCTTCGCCGTCGCCGCGCTGATCACCAGCCGCTCGGCGATCTCGGTGTTCGACAGCCCCTGCCCGACCAGGGCCAGCACCTCGCGCTCCCGGTCGGTGATCTCCGCGATGAGAGGAGCGTCCGTCTCGGGCTCGGCGACCGGTTCGGGAGCCGCGGGGGCGGACGTCCCGGCGAAGTCGGCGATCAGCCGCCGGGTCACGCTCGGCGCGATCAGCGCGTCGCCGGCCGCCACCACGCGGATCGCGTCCAGGATCGCGTCCAGCGCCATGCTCTTGAGCAGGAACCCGCTGGCCCCGGCGCGCAGCGCGCCGTAGACGTACTCGTCGTCGTCGAAGGTCGTCAGCACCAGCACCTTGGGCGGATCCGGCTCGGCGGTCGCCCGCCGCGTCGCCTCGATCCCGTCCATGCCCGGCATCCGGATGTCCATCACCACGACGTCCGGACGCAGCTCGCGCACCAGGCGCAGCGCCTCGTGGCCGTCCCCGGCCTCCCCGACCACCTCCAGGTCGTCCGTGTCGCCGATCAGGATCGCCAGCCCGACCAGCAGCAACGGCTGATCATCCACCAGCAGCACCCGCACACTCATGGAGTGTCCCTTTCATGCATCATGCGGGGAGCCTCGCGGTTACGCGGAAGCCGCCCTCGGGCCGGCGGCCGGCGCTGAACTGGCCGGACAGCAGGGTCACCCGCTCGCGCATGCCGAGCAGGCCGAAGCCGCTTCCGCCGGCCGCGGAGAGCCTCCGGCGGCCCGTCCCGCCGGGGCCGTCGTCCCCGTCGTCCTCCACCTCGATCGTCACGCCTTTCGGTTCGTAACCGACGGCGACCCGGCACGTCCGCGCCCCGGAGTGCCGCACGACGTTCGTCACCGACTCCTGGATGATCCGGTACGCCGACAGCTCGATCTCCGGCGGCAGCGGCCGCTGCTCGCCCTGCCAGGTCACCTGGACCCGCACCCCGGCGTCGGCCGTGCGTTCGGCGAGCCGCGGGACGTCGGCCAGGCTGCCGGCCGGGGCCAGCGGAGCGGCCTGCGGCATGGCGTCGTCCGGTTCGGCGCGGCGCAGCGCCCCGAGCATGCGCTGCAGTTCGAGCAGCGCCTCCCGGCTGGTGGTCTCGATGCCGGTCAGCGCCTGCCGCGTCTGCTCCGGCTTGGTCTCCACGACCCGTGCCGCCGCTCCCGACAGCACCGTGATGATCCCGATGCTGTGCGCGACGCTGTCGTGCAGCTCGCGCGCGATCCGCAGCCGCTCGGTCAGGACGGCCCGGGCCGCCTTCTGCTCGTCCAGGGCGTCGAGGTATTCACGCCGCTTGCGATACACCCCGCCGAAGACCCACGCGAGCGCGAACGACAACGCGAGCCCAACGGCGAACTGGGCCGCGTCGCTGACGGTCTCCCCGGCGGTGTGGGTGACGTTGACGAACGCCGCCGGGACGGCCGCGACGGCGCCGACGGCGGCGATCTTCGGACGCCGGACGGCGAGGTACCCGCACAGAGCGACGAGCAGGACGAACACCACCGAGGGCCGCATGCCGAAGATGTCGCCGGCGACTGCTTCGCCCAGGATCGCCGCGAAGGCCACCGTCGGCAGGCGGCGCACGAGCAGCACCGGAAGGGCGAGGGCGAAGAAGAGCCCGGTCCGGGAGGCCGGCATCGTCCAGGCGAGCATCAGCGCGTAGGAGCAGGTGGTGGCCAGCACCGCGGCCTGCGCCGTCAGCCAGGTCACGCCCCTCGACGTCGAGAGTCGCTGGAGAAGCTCTTCCATACCGGGATCGTATGCAGCGGCGCCCGCTGCCCGCGTCGGCCCGGGGATGTACGCGGGTACACCGCCGGGCCGACGACCTGCGGAACGGTGACATCCGGCGGCCGACGCGGCGGACGGCGTCCGGTTCCTAGGTTCGTGGACATGACGAATCCACCGCTGATCGATCTTCGCGATGCGACGAAGAAGTACGACGACGGCCCGCCCGCGCTGGCCGGTGTGACCCTGTCCGTGGCGTCCGGTGAGTGCGTGGCGATCCTCGGCCATTCCGGCAGCGGGAAGTCCACCCTGCTGAACCTGATCGCGGGCCTGGACAAGCCGTCCAGCGGCAGCGTCACCGTCGCCGGCACCCGCGTCGACCGGCTCAGCGAGACCGGTTCGGCGAAGTACCGCCGGGCCTCGATCGGCATGATCTTCCAGTTCTTCAACCTGCTGGACGACCTGACCGTGCTGGACAACGTCATGGTTCCGGCGCAGCTGGCCGGGATGGGCAGGGCCGAGGCGAAGCGGCGGGCCGCCGAACTGCTCGGCTCGCTGGGCATCGACCGGCATGCCGGCGCCTACCCGCAGCGGCTGTCCGGCGGGCAGCGGCAGCGGGTGGCGGCCGCCAGGGCGCTGATGAACAAGCCCGCGCTGCTGCTGGCCGACGAGCCGACCGGCGCGCTGGACTCGAACTCGGCCGAGGGCGTGCGCCGGCTGCTGCTGGACCTCAACGGCGAGGGCCAGACCATCCTGCTGGTGACCCACGATGCGCAGCTGGCCGCGAGCACCGCGCACCGCACGATCGAGCTGGTGGACGGCGCGGTCGAGCGGGACGTCATCAACCACGGCCGCGGTGCCGGCCTGGCTGCCCGCACGCCGCTGCCCCGCCCGGCAGGAGCGGCCGAATGAGCGCCCTGGGCAAGGTCGTCCGCTCCGGTGTGGGCCGCCGCCGGGTCCAGCCCCTCGTCATGACCCTGACGACGTTCGCCGCGGTGACGTCCTCAGTACTCTCCCTCGGCCTGCTGGCCGTCGTGCAGGCCCCGTTCGAGCACGCTTTCAAGGACCGGAACGGCGCGCACCTGGCCGTTCAGTTCAACAGTTCGAAGGTCACGGCCGCGCAGGCCGCCGCCACCGCCCACGCGACCGGTGTCACCGAGGCGTCCGGGCCGTACCCGATCGCCGCCGCCCTGGAGACGACCGTCGGCACGGACTGCCCCAAGAAGGATCTCGCCGGACACGACAACGGTCCGATCACCGTCAGCACCCGGCCCGACCTGGGCAGCACCCATGGGATGGACCAGCTGGCGCTGACCAAGGGACGCTGGCCGACCGGCCCGGACGAGATCGCCCTGCCGTGGCAGCACTACGCCACCGGCTGCTTCGGCAGTTCGGTGGTGTTCTCCTCGCTGCCGGGCAAGCCGTCCTTCAAGGTCGTCGGGTTCGGCGGCTCGGTGACCAGCAGCGCGACCGCCTTCACCACCGCTGATGGGTTCGCGCGGCTCACCGCCGCCGGCGCCACGTCCGACCGGCAGATGCTCTACCGGCTCGCCAAGGCCCGGACCGCGGCCGACATCACCACCGGCAAGCAGGCCGTGGCCGCCGCCGCACCGGCCGGCGCCGTCCAGGGCGGGCAGTCGTACCTGACCGCGGAGCTGCAGGCGACCGGCAATGCCAAGGCCTACGTGCCGTTCCTGACCGCCTTCGGCATCCTGGGGCTGTTCCTGTCGGTGCTGATCATCTCGATCGTGGTCAGCGGGGCCGTGGCCTCCGGAATCCGGCGCATCGGGATTCTGAAGTCGCTGGGCTTCACCCCTGCGCAGGTGGCCCGCGCCTACACCGCGCAGGCCATGATCCCCGCGACGTTCGGCGCGGTCCTCGGCACGGTCTCCGGCAACCTCTTGGCCGTACCGATCCTGGACGGCGCCACCAAGCAGCTCGGCGCGTCCAGTACCGCCATTCCGCTGTGGGTCAATGCAGTCGTGCCGCTCGGCACCCTGCTGATCGTCGCCGTCACGGCTTTGATCCCCGCACTGCGGGCCGGCCGGATGCCGGCCGTGCGAGCCCTGCTGGTCGGCCGCGCCCCCAAGGCCGGAGGCGGGCAAGCAGCACAGCGCCTCGCCTCGCGACTGCCGCTGCCCCGGGCCGTGTCGCTGGGCCTGGCCCAGCCGTTCGCCCGACCGGCCCGGACCGTCGTGGTCGGCTTGGCGGTGCTGTTCGGCGTGGTGAGCGCCACGTTCGCGGTGGGACTGGAGAACGGGTTCACCAAGTACCTGAACGCCAGTACCTCGGGCTTCAGCGAGGGGTCGAGGATCGTGATCCCCACGGCCGACGTGGGCGTGCCGTGGGGCCGCTACAGCCCCAACGACCCGCGCCACAACCACCTGGACGCCGCCAACGTGGCCGGCGCGCTCGCCAGGACCCCGGGCACCAAGGCCGCGTTCGGCTGGGGCGACAGCGGCGCGACCATGGTCGGCGGCCCGCCCGGCGGCGAACCGACGACGGTGTACACGATCACCGGCGACTTCTCCTGGACGCACATGGAGCTGCTGTCCGGCCGCTGGTACTCGTCCCCGGGCGAGGCCGTGGTCGGCGACAAGCTGGCCTCGGCGGCAGGGATCCACGTCGGTGACGACATCACGGTGGTGCAGCTGGGCAAGCACCTGTCACTCCACGTCACCGGTATCAACTACGACACCAACATGGGCGACTACACCGTCCTGACGGACGCGGCCAGTTTCACCGCCAGCGGACTGACCCCGCGCATCGACCAGTTCAACGTCAAGCTCGCGTCGAACGTTAACGAATCGGACTGGTCCACCTCGGCCACCGCCGCGCTGAAGCCGCTGAACGCCTCGGTCGAGTCGAACTCGAACAGCGGCAAGACCATCGTGGTGCTCACCATGGGCGCCCTGGTGGCCGCGCTCACCCTGATGCTGGTCGCGGTCGCCGCGCTCGGGGTGCTGAACATGGTCGTCCAGGACACCCGGGAGCGCGTCCACGACCTGGGGATCTTCAAGGCCCTCGGGATGACGCCCAGGCAGACCATCGCGATGGTCCTGACCTCGGTGACCGTCACCGGCCTGATCGCCGGGCTGATCGGCGTCCCGCTCGGAGTCGCGGTAGAGAAGGCGACGCTGACCCCGATGGGCAACGCGATCGGCCGCCACCTCCCACCAAGCGTCTCCCACACCTACACCGCCGGCCTGATCATCCCCCTACTGGTCGGCGGAATCGTGATCGCCCTGCTAGGCGCCCTCCTCCCAGCCACCTGGGCAGCCAAATCCCGAACCGCCACCGCCCTACGAACCGAGTAGCGCCCGTCCCTGTCCCGCCAAAACCGCGCCGCGCCCGGCGGCTGGATCAGGTCACGGCCGCCGGACGGCTTTCCCGGAGCCCGGCGAAGGCGATCACCGCTCCAGCCAGCGGGATGAGGGTGATGGCGACGGCTCCGAGCCGTATCGCGTGTGTCGCCACATCAGGTGCGGCGCTCCCGGCGGTGGCGCCGCCCAGGGCAGCGGTGACCACTGCGGCGACCAGGGTCAGCCCGAGCCCGCCACCGACCTGGAGCGCGGTGTTGTTCAGCCCGGCCGCGGCGCCGTGGTCGGCCGGGTCGGTGCGGATCAGACCGCCGACGGTCGCGGCGGGGTAGGCGACGCCCATGCCGATCCCGAGGGAGAGGACGGTCGCCGTGACGATCAGGTAGACGGCCCGTCCCGGCGTGAGCGCCGCCAGCAGCGAGTCGCCTGCCGCGACCGCGACCAGCGCGCCGGTGTAGCAGATCCGCAGCCCGAACCGGTCGAGCGCGCGCGGCGCCACCCACCGTCCGACCGCCGCGGACGCGACCCCCGCCGGGAGCAGCGTGAGCGCGGTGGCCATCGGCGAGTGGTGCAGGACGTCCTGGAGGTAGAGGGTGGCCAGGAACGACACCCCGATCGGGGCCGCGAGGACGGTCAGCGCGGCGGTGTCCGCGGCGACCAGGCCGCGCGCCCGCAGGAGCCGGGGCGGTAGCAGGGGCGCGCCGCTGCGCCGCTCGATCATCGCGAAGGCCGCCAGGAAGAGCGCGGCCACCGGCAACGGGATCGTCCTTGCCGGCACACCGGCGGCCGGGTCGGCGAGTTCGGTGATGCCGTAGAGGAGCAGGATCGCGCCGGTCGTGGCGGTCAGCGCACCGGCGAGGTCGTAGCGTCCGCGCCGGGTAGCGGCCGAGCGCGGCGTCGAACGGACGGCCGCGACCAGCGTGGCGGCGACCAGCGGCACCTTGGCGAGGAAGATCCACCGCCAGGACGCCCCGCCGGTGATCAGCCCGCCGAGGACCAGACCGGCGCTGAAGCCGCTGGCGGCCGCGGCCGCGAAGGTAGCGAACGCCCGGTTGCGGGCCGGACCCTCGGGGAACGCGGCGGCCAGCATCGCGACGGCGGTCGGGACGGTCGCCGCCGCGCCGACGCCCTGGACCACGCGGGCGCCGAGCAGGACGGCGCCGTCGCCCGCCAGCCCGCAGGCCAGCGACGCGATCCCGAAGACGGCCAGGCCGACGAGGAAGACGGGGCGGGCGCCGAGGATGTCGCCGGTCCGACCGCCGAGCAGCAGGAACCCGCCGTAGGTCACCACATAGGCCGTCGCGACCCAGGGCAGGGCACTGGTCGACAAGCCCAGGCCAGTCTGGATGCTCGGCAGCGCGATCTGCGTGATCGACAGGTCGAGCGCGTCGAAGAAGATCGCCGCGCAGACCACCGGGAGCAGTGTCGCCGGGGCCCGAACGGCCGGCGGGTCCTGCAGGGAGCTGGTCATGACACGCTCGCGACCGGGAAGTCCGCTCCGCGCGCGAGGTCCTCCCACGCGTCGATCTCGGACAGTCGGGAGCGGTACTCCGCGCGGAACTCGTCCACCGCGTAGCCGCCGAGGGGAAGGCGCAGCGGCGGATCACCGGCATCGACGACGGTCAGGATCGCTTGGGCGGCCCGTTCCGGATCTCCCGGCTGGGCGAAGGTCTCCAGGAAGTCCCTCGTCCGCCCGACCGAGTCGGCGTATTCCGGGCGCGGCTGCGAGCGCACCATCGAGCGCGTGAAGAAGTCGGTCCGGAACGGGCCGGGCTCCACGATGGTCACCTTCACACCGAGGTGGGCGACCTCGGCGGCAAGGCTGGCGGAGAAGCCCTCGACCGCGTGCTTGGTCGCGACGTAGAGGCTGAACCCGACCCACGGCTGCGCGCCCGAGATGCTCGACATCTGGACGAGATGTCCCCTGCGCTGGGCCCGCAGGACCGGAAGCACCGCCCGGGTGACCGCCAGCATGCCGAAGAGGTTCACCTCGACCTGCCGCCGGACGTCCTCCTCGGTCAGCTCCTCCAGCGCCCCGAGCACCGCATATCCGGCGTTGTTCACCACGACGTCGATCCGTCCGAAGTCCGCGACCGCCGACTCCACCGCGCGCTGGACGGAAGCGGGCTCGGTCACGTCCACGGTGGCCGCGCTGATCCGCCTGGGGTGGGCCTGGACGAGACCGTCGAGATCGCCCAGAACACGGCCCGTGGCAACGACCCGGTCACCGCGTCCAGCCGCCGCGAGGGCAAGGGCTCTACCGAACCCGCTGGAGGCGCCCGTGATGAACCAGACCAACGAAGAAGACGACATGACAACCCTTCAGGTCAGCAGGGGCCGAATTGCCCCCAGGCCGACCGTAGGCAGGGCGTCCGCGCCGACGGAAACACCGATTACACGCCCATTCACACGCCCAGGTTGTCAATGCCGACGGACGCGAGGAAGGCTCGCAACTCGGGGCTCCAGTCGTCCTCCGGCGCCGTCATCAGCGACCAGGCGTGGACGGGCGCCGGCTCCACGAGCGGACGGAAGACCAGGTCCTCGGGCGGGTCGGCCCAGGCGACCGTCGGGGTCAGGCAGTCGGTGCGGCGCAGCACCTCGGCGGCAGCGGCCGAGCCGTGCGTGGCGGCGGGCCAGCGTCCCGGACGCGCGCCCGCCTGCGCGCAGAACAGCAGGACGAACTCGACCCACTCGACCGCGGCCGCATCGGACGGCAGCAGCAGATCGACACCGGTCAGCCGGGAGACCGGAACCGCGTCCAGCCCGGCGAGTTCGTGATGGCGTCCCATCCCGACCAGAACCGGCTCCCGGCACACCAGCTGCGCCTCCAGATCCGCCGGACAGTGCGTCGCCAGGCCCAGAAGCGCGTCCAGCCGGCCCTCACGCAAGGCATCAAGCCCACGGGGAACGCCGTCCTCGACGAGTTCCGTCGGCACATCCGGCTGATCGAGCCGCCACCGCCGCAGGATCCTCGCCGGCGTGAGCAGTCCGGTGGACGCCAGATCAAGGCGGAGCGGCCGGACCCCGACCCGCCGCGCCGCGCCGACCGCCTCCTCGGCAGCGGCGATTGCCCGCCGCGCCCAAGGCTGCATGGCCTCACCCGCAGCGGTGAGCCGCACCGACCGTGTGGTCCGCTCGAACAGCGTGACCCCCAGCTCCCGTTCGAGCTGCTGGATCACCCGGCTGAGCGCCTGCTGCGACACGAACAGCCGCCGAGCCGCAACCGAGAAGTTCAACTCCTCCGCAACCGCAACAAAAAACCGCAACTGCCGCATTTCCAACCCCACCCCCCGAACCTAACTCCCCCACCCCCCACCCGGCCGCCCCAACAGCCCAGCCCGCCCAGCGTCCTTCCCTCATGCCCCAAGGGGGCGGCGGGAGTTCCAGAAAGAAGGCCCCGCCACATCTGCCCAGGCCGGCTGAGGCCGCCAGGGCGGCGCGGATCTCGGTTGCGACGTGGCGGAGGGCTGAGGATGATCTCTCGCTGGTGCCGGCCAAGACCCGCGTCGCCGTCGAGAAGGCGCTCAAGACCTTCAAGCGCAGGCCGCAGGAGATGTCGCCGAAGGCGGCCAAGCCGGCCGAGCACGCGAGGAGGCTCAGCGCGGGGATGCGGCCCTACCCTCGCACTCTGGCAGAGGAGGGTTCGGGCCCAGGTCAGCAGGCGCAGCGAGTGGCCGAGCTGCCGCCATCGGCCAGCCCCCGCCTCGGCCAGATCCCACAGTTCCCCGGCGAGTTCCTCGGCATATCGAACCCGCTGACCCACCGGCAGCAGCCTGGCCGCCGCCGTCGTCGCGGGGTACGCCAGACGAGACACCCGCACGGCCCCGCCTGACCGCCCAGCCTGCTCGCCGTCCCCGCCCGACATCAACCGGACGAGCTCGGAACGAGCTGCCGCCACCGCATCCGCAAGGGCAAGGGTCTGGTCGCGCGCGACGTGGAAGTCGCCCACCGAGCGCCCGCGGGATTAAACGCCCCGTAAACGGCGGTGGGTGAACCCTGGATCGACCGCACACTCGGCGCGGCGGGCGGGGCCGGGTTCGGCGCGGGGAAGTGGAGCGTGGCGCCGCTGGGGCGGACGGAAGCCCGTAGGTTGGGGTGGTGGGTCGGTGCTTGCAGGCCCACGGGAGGTGGAGCTCGTGAGCGGAACCTTGCCCGAGGTTTGGATCTCGGCCGCTGATGGCGATCTGATCCGTGCCGATGCGATCGTGATCCTGCGCCTGGACAGGACCGGGCGATTGACCGTGCAGTTGCGCGATGAGGCGAAGGTCAGCGTGACCTTGCTGGAGGGCGCGTCGGGAGGCGGCCACCCGCCCGCCGACTTCCACCGCGCGCTGATCCGGATGATCGCCGAGGTGGCGGACTCCGGCAGCGCGCAGCTGATCAGCGCGCGGCAGCTGGACGGCGGGTGGCGCTGGGTCAGCGAGCCTCTGTAGGCGCGTCCGGTCCCGTGCGGCCGGCGGTCAGCCGGGAACGCGGAGGGCGAGGATGGCGACGTCGTCGTCGCCGTTGGGCTCCATGCGTTCGAGGAGCCGGTCGCACAGCTCGGGCAGGGGGAGCCGGGCGAGGTGGGCGCTGTGCCGGCGCAGGCCGGTGAGGCTGTCGGTGAGGTCGGTGCCGCGGGTTTCGATGAGGCCGTCGGTGTAGAGCAGAAGCGTCGACAGCGGCGGTAGGTCGCGGGTGCCGTCGGGTCGGCCGCCGGTGAGGTCGGGGTTGCCGAGGAGCATTCCGTGCTCGTCGAGGAAGGTCGTGTCGCCGTCCTGGCCGATCAGCAGTGGTGGCGGGTGGCCGGCGTTGCACCACTGCAGGCGCCACACGCCTTCGGTGGTCTTCGCGGTGCGGGCGAATACGGCGGTGGCGAGCTCGGCGTCGCTGACGGCGTCCATCACCGCGTCCAGGCGGGCCAGTACGGTGCTCGGGGACGCGTCCGGATGCCATGCCAGGGCCCGCAGCATGTTGCGGACCTGCGCCATGCGGGATGCGGCGTGCAGGTCGTGGCCGACGATGTCACCGATGACCAGCCCGGTGGCGCCGTCGGCGAGGGGGAAGGCGTCGTACCAGTCGCCGCCGACCCAGCCGACCCTGGCGGCGGGCAGGTAGCGGGCCTGGAGTTGCAGGTCGTCCGGTTGGGGGAGGGGGGTGAGCAGGCTGCGCTGCATCGCCTCGGCGGTGTTGCGCTGCGCGGCGAAGAGCCGGGCGTTGGCCAGGACGAGGCCGGTACGGCGCGCGATGTCCTCCACGACGAGGCGGTCGTCGGGGCCGTAGCCGTGCCCGGGACGGGAGTGGCCGAGCGTCAGCGCACCGTAGGTCTCGCCGCGGGCCGCCAGCGGGGTGATGATCGCGGTGCGGGCGTCCATGAACTGGAACAGCTCGTGCTGGGCCGCGGCGAGCGGTTCGTCGGGATACCGGCGGGCTGCGTCGCCGCCGACGATCAGGGTCGCGCCGCCGTGCAGGACCCGTGCGAGCGGACCGCGCGGGGTTCGCGGGAGCGGGGGGAGCGGCCCCTCCAGGGCGGCGATGTCGTTCGGGGACAGTTCGTGGTGGGTGGCGGCCGCCCGTTCGATGCGTCCGTCGGGGACGAGCAGGTCGACCTCGGCCCAGTCGCCGAGCGCGGGCACCACCAGCCGGACCAGCCGCCGCAGCACCTCGTCCTCGTCCAGCGTGGACGACAGCACCGTGGTGATCTCGGCGACCAGTTCCAGGCGGGAGTTGGCGCGCCGCACCTGCGCCATCTGGTCGTGGCGTTCCCGCTCGATCCGGTACCGGCCGGCCACGTCCTGCAGCACGATGACCGCTCCGGCCACCGTCCCGGTGCCGGGCTCCTCCGCGGCCGGATCATCGGCGTAGATCGGCGCGGACGACCAGGAAAGCATCACCTGCCGCCCGTCGCGGTGGGTGAACGGATCGCCGTCGGCGTGGTCGGGGACGCCGCTGCGGAGCGTCCGCAGCAGGCGGCAGTGCCGCTCCGCGGGGAGGCCGTCCTCGGCGGCGCGGTGCAGGAAGCCGTCCAGCGATCTTCCCAGCGCCTCGTCCCGGGTGTATCCCAGCAGTTGCCGGGCCCTGGGGTTCCAGGCCGTGATCCGGCCGGCCGCGTTGACGGCCACGACCCCGGAGTTCATCGCCTCGACCAGGCCCGCGTGGTCCTCGCCGGCCCGGCCGTCCCGGCTGCCGCTCATCTGATCCCCCGATCGGATACCAGGAATCTGCCCAGGCGGCGATTCCGAACACCTCTGCCGGGGGGACAGGAGGAACGCCCGGCCGCCGGATCGTTTCCCGGCGGGGTCGGCCCGGCGACGGCGGGCTCTCCTCCTGCGGGCTCAGGAGACGATCAGGGAGGCGGCGGCGATGACCGCGCGGACGGCGGCCGGCGCGAGGGCCGCACCCGCGCGGGGGCCTTTCACCAGCGGCCGGTATCCGTCCCCACCGTCATCCGCACGTTGGCCTCATCGTCATCCGCACGTCGGCCTCATCGTCATCCGCACGTCGGCCTCATCGTCATCCGTGCGTTGGCGGGGGAGTTCGCCGGGTCACGCCGCGGGTGCGGCCTCGGCGTGCGGGGCCGCCTGGACGGCGAGCACCCGGTCCAGGCCCGTGCGGTGAAGGATCCCGGTGGGCTGCCGGCCGGCGGCGCTCAGGCGGACGGTGATCCCGAGTGCCGCGGCGCGGTGCTGGATGCCGACCAGGACGGCGAGCCCCGCCTCGTCGCAGGCCGGCACCTCGCCCATGTCGAGGATCAACAGCGGGCCGCTGGACCGCAGCACGCCCAGCAGGTGCTCGCGCAGCGCCGGCGCCGCGGCGAAGTCCAGGGCGCCGTGCAGCGCGACGATGGTGTGGCCGGGGCGCCGGTGGGCGGGCATCCGCACCTCGGCCGGAGCCGAGCCCGGGCCGTCGGAGGCGGCGGTCAGGGACGTGGTCATCGGTGAGCTCCGATCACCGGGCGCCCTGCGGCGGCCCGGGAGGCAGGCGATGAGCGGCACAGCAGCGTGCGGCTCAGGGGCGGGCGGTGGAGCGTCGCAGGAGGCCGGGATCTCCTCCGGCAGGACATCGCCGCCCAGGGCCGCCGCCCTGGCCAGGCGGAGATCCTGGGCGTGCCGGGCGGGATGACCGGAAGCAGGATCGGCGCCGCGGCGCCGCGGGCGACCGCGGCCGCGCCGGCAACGTGCACGAGTCGAGAGCCGTGGCGGGCCATTTCGAGGGCCCCGATTCTCGGTCCGGCAAGGACCGGGTCGTGATCCCCGAGAACGGCGGCGGCATGGCGGCCTACGCACGAAGTGCCCTCGGTGCCACCAGCCTACGCCACGGTGCCCTGCCCTGACGGGACATCCGTCCGGCATCCGACGGCCCGCCCGCGTTCATCGGCGTCTCGTCCCCGCCGACCGGGCGGCCGGCCGATGCTGCGGTGATGTCAGTCCGGCCGTCCGCCGGCGTGCGGGTAGTCGGGGGAGCGGTGCTGGAACGCCAGGACGGCGGGGTTCTGGACGACGCCGTCGCGGATCTCGACGGCCCGCCGGATGGTCTTGTCGGCGTCCCAGGCGGCGGGGCCCGCGAGGACGGTGGCCAGGTGCGGGATCAGGGCCTGGCTGATCTCCCAGGTCGCGGAGTCCCACAGGTAGGACGGGCTGTGGTCGACGCCGTAGTGGTGGACGTTGTGGCCGACCGTGAACATGGGGTCGGTGAAGGTGGTCGGCCGGGCCCATTCGACGCCCATTCCCGCGTCGCAGGAGACATCGACGATGAGGGTGCCGGGCGAGAAGACCGGCAGGTCGTCGTTCGCCGCGAACATCAGCGGTGCGCCGGTGTCCTGCAGGACGCAGTTGACGACGATGTCGTGCCGGGCGAGGAAGGCGGCCATCGCGATCGGGCCGTCGTCGGTGAGGGCGCGGGTGCGGCCGGGTCGTTCCGGGTCGCGGTCGAAGTGGACGATCTGGGCCGAGTGGATGGGCGAGGCGACGGCGCTGACGCCTCGGGCGGTCAGGACGTGGACGTCGTGGACGCCGTGGGCGTTGAGGGCCGTGACCGCGCCGCGGGCGGTCGCCCCGAAGCTGATGACGGCGGCGCGTCGCCGCCTGCCGTAGGCGCCGGTGGATCCGGTGAGGGCGAGCGCGTGCAGGACGGAGCAGTAGCCGGCGAGCTCGTTGTTCTTGTGGAAGACGTGCAGGTTGAAGCCGCCGTCGGCGGTCCAGTGGTTCATCGCCTCGAACGCGATCAGCGTGAGGCGCCTGTCGATGGCGGCCTGGGTGAGTTCCCGGTCCTGGACGCAGTGCGGCCAGCCCCACAGGATCTGGCCGGGGCGCAGTTCCTTGAGGTCGTGGGCCTGCGGTTTGAGTAGCAGGACGACGTCGCAGTCGGCGATGAGCCGGTCGCGGGGGAGCAGTCCGGCGACCTGGGGCGCCAGTTCCTCGTCGGAGATGCCGAAGCCCTCGCCGTAGCCGAGTTCGAGGTAGATGCGGGAGCGCAGGGCGGGGTCGATCCGCTGGAGGTGCAGCGGATGGAGCGGCTGCCGGTGCTCGTTCTCCTTGGCCGTGCGGGCCAGGACGCCGAGGCTCAGACCGCGTTTGCGGATCACCGGTGCCGTGCCGGCGCCGGGATGGTTCGAGCCGTTCAAGGTCGGCAAGACGTCCCCTCTCGGGGGGTAAGCCGGTGGGGCGGGTCAGCCTCTGGGCTGGATGTCGCTGTTCCCCGGCTCTTCGGACCTTACTTCAGGAATCGCCGGCGGCTTCGCGCCCGCTTGCTCGGCACGTGTACGCCCGCCCACGCCGGAGCTTCGGGCAGCTGCGGCGCGATCCGGGCGACGTCCCGCGGCCGGGACCGCAACGGGCTGAACGAGTGAGTCGGCTGAGGCTCGGTGGCGCCCAATGACCGGCAGTTCGCCGGTGACGGGGCTATGCTGCACTGTGACAGCAGTTGGTCGCAGTAAGTGACGATCTGCTCATTTGGTGCATATCTGCACATCGATGTCTCCTGTGTCGTGGTCCGTTCACGGCGCATCTGGCTCGGTCCGGCCCGGGGCTTCTGGTGCGCCCGGGGGCCCCGGCGGATGTTCCGATCGGAACGCGGCACAGGGGATGAGATGACTCATGGACGGGCTGCGCCTGGCGGCGCGCAGGGCAGGCACGACGGTGACCATCACGGTCATCGGCGATCTCGATATGGCGACCAACCCCGAGCTGGTCGCCTTCCTGAACAGCACCCTTCAGGCCGGTGACCAGCATGTGTCCCTGGGCCTGGCCGGGGTGACCTTCATCGACGCCGGAGGGCTCGGCGTGCTGGTCGGCTTCCAGAACCTCGCCCGGAGGCAGGGCGCCGACCTTGACCTGGTCGGCTGCGCCGAGTGCGTCAAGCGCCTGCTGAGAGTCGCACGCCTGGATGCGTACTTCGTTCTGAACTGATCCGCTGCCGACGAGGGCGGGACCAGGCGGAGCGAGGGCGGGACCAGGCGGAGCGAGGGCGGAACGAGGGCGTCCACGGGGCAGACCGGCGACACTCAGCGGTCACCGGCAAGGGCGAGCAGCCGGTGTGGTCGCCCCTGAACCGCGGGAAACCGCTCCCGCCCGCCATCGGCCGTGCCGGCCTGCGGGCAGGGAATGGCGCGCTGCTGAGTGAACCACACGGTCTTGCCGGTCAGGGTGAGATACCATCCGCAGCCGTCCGACAACGCTCCCACCAGCGCCAGGCCCCGCCCGCCGTCGTCCCGCCCGCCGTCGTCCCGCCCGGTGGGAGGCTGCCGCGGGCGCAGGGTATTGGTATCGCTGACCCCGCACACCACCTCACCGGGCTCCAGCACCAGCCACAGAACGATCGGCCCGGCACCGCCGTGCCGGACGGCGTTGGTGGCCAGCTCGCTGGCCAGCACCAAGAAGGTGTCAAGGACCTGTGGCGGCACCCGGTCCGACAGCATCGCAGCGATCAACGCGCGGGCACAGGCGGGCATATCCTCCCGATGGGGCAGCTCCCACCGCCACCGATCCGGCTCCTCGGACCCCGCCTCCACCACCGCCGAGAACACGGCTCCGGCCGCGGCCACCGATTCAGCCGCCATGCCGCCGGGAGGTTCCGCCATCGCCGCGGCGGCGCCGTCCCGTGCCACCCGCTCCCACACGGCGGTGCGCACGTAGACCGGCACGCTCGCCCCAGCCAGCGCAGCGGCAGCGGTGAGAGCCACAGCCTGCTCAGTGGTCACCGCCAACCCCGCCAGCCCCATCGCCTGCAAGGCATCACGGGAATCTTCGAAGGACTGCACAGAGCCTCGCATGCCAGCGCTCGAACGACGGGCGGATGTCGCTGGCGGCAAGCAGCCGCCCGCTACAGCGCCCCATCCAAGCCCGGTCCGCCAGGAAGACGCAGGCCTGAGCAAGGCGCCGACTTGGACCCACCCTACGTCCGACACCCCAGCCCCCCAAGATGAACAGGAGGCTGGCTCGACACCCTCTCACCACATGACGACATCACCGCGCAAGCCCGATGTCGTTATCCCTCGCGGCCGCCCCCCATCATGCGGGCGTGGCCCCCGGAGGGGACGAAGTCCACGGAAACGCGGCAGACTGCCCGGATTGATGGATCGCAGTACGGGCGAAGTCCCACCGCATGCAGAGCCGGAGTACTCCCGGAGGCCCGGTGCGGGGGCGCGCTTTCGTGCTGGGCGAAGCCGCCAAAGCACGTGCAGTTGCGAGTGAAGGTGCCCGGAGGCCATGAGCGAAGCGGATCGCGCGGGACGGGCCGGCGATCCGCGGCAGGCGAAGGCAAGTTCGGTACGGATGGGTCGGCCCCATCCGAACGCCTGGCCAGGAGCTGTTCCGTCCGGCCGGGTACCGCAGTGCCACTGATAGGCGGTGATGTTCGGTCACGCTATTGCGATCCTCGAGTCTAGGTTCGTGCTGGGTGGAGGCGCGGACGCGACATGTCGGCTCATCGTCCTGGAAGACGCATCGGTGGGCCAAAGCAAGCAAACGGCCGACGTGCGCCGCCCCCGCCTCCGGTGAGGGATGGAAGCAACGGCCCGCGTTCTCGGGCTTGCGGTATCGGGACTTGGCCATAGGCATCAGCAGGCTCGCGCCGCCCTGGCCCAGATGGGGCAGCGCCGCCAATTCTGCAGATCCCACCCGACACCCGGGGCGGCGGACGCCCGGAGCCCTCGTTTTGGGGCCGACCTCTGCGGACTTTGTTGATCTGGTGTATGGTCAGTATCAATGGTTGTAGTCGAGTTTTGCGAACGTGAAAACGCCCGCGGAGTTCTTCCGTCGGGCGTTTTGTCTTTTGGGGGCGACTCCAGGCGGGCGTACGGCCAGCAGCCCGGACCGCGCAGTCGCGCGGCCCGTCGCCCGATGAGAGGACACCCACATGACTCAGGGAACCGTGAAGTGGTTCAACCCCGACAAGGGATTCGGGTTCATCGCCCCCAGTGACGGCAGCGCCGACATCTTCGTCCACCAGTCGGTGATCGACACCGACGGTTTCCGCACCCTGGAAGAGAACCAGAAGGTGGAGTTCACCTCCATCCGCGGCCCCAGGGGCATGCAGGCCGACCTGGTCCGCGCGCTTTAACAACGCGCACCAGCAGCAGACCACCGACGGGCAGGACCGCGCAAGCGGCCCTGCCCGCCGGCGCGAGACCCGCCAAGACGGCGACGATCTTGCTCCAGCGCGGACCAAGAAATGCGAAACGTCCTTCGAGCCAGCGGCCGCGCCTGATGGGTGCTTTCAGCTCAGCTTCTCCGTTGGACTGGTCTGTCCGGATCTCGTCGATCGCGCGGTCCAGGCCGGTGCACCCAAGCCGCGACCTCGAAGCTCAGGGCTGCCTACGAGCCGTACATCCAACGCGCCATGCGCCCCGCTAGCCGCCCCGGCACCCGCACAACCCCCGCCGTTCGCAGCCACACGCTTCCGAGCAGTCGGCTTCAGCGACGACTCAAATGCGCAACCTCGGCCATGCAGCCCAGCCATCTATCCCGTACAGCGCACGCCGCTACTAGATGACCTAGGAAGGCAGGGCCGGGAGAAAACAGCCCCTGAAGGCCCGGCGGAACCGGAACGGCCCCGGAATCCAGAGCTGACCAGGGCGGATGCGGGTCACCGAGCAGACATGGAGCAGGCACGGGGACAAAAGGGGATGAAGCGACGTCGGGTGAACGCGCCGGTGGCTGCGTTTGCACAGGTCAGGCGTGGTTGGTCGCGTGAAACTCGAACCCACAACCTACGGATTAAAAGATCCGGGCCACCGTATCGCTGGGACCGTCGCCGTGCCGGGATGTGTTGCCGTGTCCGCGTACGTGCCCCTTTGTGTGCCGCCCCGTGTCGCCGTCTGATGTCCGCTACCGCAACCACCGAGCGACCACGGAGCGACCACGGCACCCCGGGGGCGCATCCCGCGCCCCGGATGGCGGTTTGTGTCAGTGGAATGGGGGCCTTGGTCGGCGAGGTCAGCGAGGCCGTCCAGGAGTTGGTCGGCGGGGACTTGCCGGATCTGGCGCGACGAGGCCCCGGCCACCAACGGCCGGGGGCCCGTGGTGATCACGCTTTGGTGCACAGGCGGCTGGGCGGGTGGCGGTTCACCACAACCACTGCTGGTTGCGTTGGCTGCTGCCGAGGTCGTGCCAGAGCTGTACGGGCCACTGCTGGGAGCCCGCGTAGTTGAGGTCGGCGTCCAGGGCGTCGGCCGTGCCGATCCCCAGCATCACGTCCCGGTAGCCGGTCAGGTTGTAGATCGGGCCCCACAATGCGGTAGCGATGGAGCTGGTGCCCCATCGCTGGTTCTGTTGCGCGTCCAGGCATGTCCAGGTCTGGACCCTGTCGCCGTTGTGGGTGATGTTGTTGGCGTCGGCGTCGAGGCAGAGTCCGTTGTAGCGGTTGACGAACTTGTACCAGTGGCCGGGGAATCCGGCGCCGTCTACCTCGTACATGTCCCACAGCTGGTCGGTTCTGTCCCCGCAGTAGTCGGTGTAGGCCTGGTAGCCGCTGATGTTTCCTCTGGCGGTCAGGCAGCCCCCTGTGATTTTGACGTCCCACCCATAGGCGCCGATGTAGGAGCCGAGGCCGCTTGGGGATGCTTGCTTCGGGGCGACCCGCCGCCCATCCGGCAGCGCGACCGGTGCCGGTTTGGTGTACTCGGTGTGCTGGCGGAGCCCGGGCGGGTGCGGCAGCGCCGGCTTCGGTGTGCTGGTGGACGCCTGAGTGGGAACGGGGACCGCGAGAGCCGCAACGGCGGCAAGGGCCGTTGCCGTCGCACGTAGTCCAAGGTTCACGGGGTGCCTCCTCAGCCTTGAGGATCAACGTCGACAGGAGTCTGTTGCCGGAACGTTCGGCTGTCCCTCCTTTAGGCCCAGCCCCTAATTGCTTGACAATGCCGGGCGCCAGTTCGGCACCCCGGGACGTACATGAGCTGGCAGAGCATCACGAGCGGCGGTGTGACGAGGTGGTCCTGGCGGAGGCGGAGAACCGTTTCGTCGAGTTGATCCATCTGGTCTTCGGTGACGGTGCCTTGGGCGAGGGTCCGGTCCATCCACTTCCGGACGTGTTCGACCTCGGCGAGGAGGTCGGCGACGGGGTGGGCCGGACTGCGCAGGTAGCGATAGAAGAGCGCGGCAGGAGCTGCATCGCTGCCAACGGGTGATGTGATCTCGCGGGCAACCGGTACGACCGGAGCGGTCTCTTCGTCGCCGTAGTCGGCGGCGAAGCCGAGTCGGATTGAGTTGGATTTGTACAACCGTGCGAGCTGGTCGATCGTCTCAACGAGCGGTCGGGAGCGACCGTTCTCCCATGAGTTGAGTAGGTCGATGTTCGCCTTGGGCGCGGGGAGGTTTTCGCGGGCACAGAGCCGGGCCAGTTCCTCGATGGCGGCGGAGGCGGTCCAACCCCGTGCGAGCCGGTGGGCTTTGAGGTAGCTGACTCCACAGCAGTCGTGGATTGCTTGGACGGTTTGCCACGATGACATGCCTTCCCGCTCGGCCCGTTCGCGCCACGTCTTCGCGCAGGACGGCCGGTGCTCTCCTCGGGCCATGTTGCCTCCGGCTCGGGATGTCCGCCTGACAGCAGCGTAGGCCGCCCCGGCCGTCCGGTCTTGGCATGTCCACAGGTGGCGACCGTTTCCGTCTCGTGGACGCGGATTGGGGGACGGAATTTCGCGCAGGCGGTGCGGATCCGGCGAACTCGCGTTGTCGACGCGATTGGCAGGCGCTGCGGTGAGCGCCACAGTTCAGGCGTCGTTCACAACGAACGTGTCTTCTGGGAGCGGTCGATGATTCAGGGAACCAACGCGGCGGTGGCCTTGATGGCCCTGCTCTTCATGGTGTCAGGAAGCGCGGTCGCGATCGCGCTGCTGGTTCGGGTCGTGATGGTGCAGCCTCGACATGTCCACCAAATCGGAAGGCACCGCCGGGGGAGGAGGTCGCACGGTGCATGAGTTGGTGATTGCCCCCTTCCTGGACGATTTCTATGTTCTGCGTCCCGGACGAAACGGCGGGTTGAAGATCCCGTATCGCAAGTACGCCGAGCTTCGGCAGGCCGTCGCCGCCGGGCTTCCGGTCCCGGGTTGGCTTGCCCGGGCCGCGCGAGAGGCCTGGCAGCTCGACCTGTCGGAGCGGCAGGCGGCGGGTGTCCTGTTGGCCCGGTCGGTCTCGCCTCTGGCTTATGGGCGCGCGTCGTATGAGCTGAATCTCGGCTGTAACTACGACTGCAAGATGTGCTACCTCGGGCTGAAGAAGTTCGAGGGCCTGGCCTGGGACGACCGCGTCCTGGTCCTGGAGGCGATGCGGAACGCCGGAGTGGTGTGGTGTCAGCTCACTGGTGGCGAGCCGATGATCGACCGGCTGTTCGTTCCGGTCTACGAGCACGCCTGGGACCTGGGCATGATGCTCGATGTCCTGACGAACGGCTCGCGACTAGCGTCACCGCTCGTCTTGGACAGCTTGACCAAACGCCGGCCGCACAAGGTGACGCTCAGCCTGTACGGGGCAACGGCCGACACCTATGACGGGCTCACTCAGCGGCGCGGCGCCTTTCGCCGGTTCATGCGCGGGTTGCGCGCGGCCATCGAGGCTGAGCTGCCGCTCGACCTGTCGCTGATCATCACCAAGGACAACGTCCACGAGGTCGAACAGATGCAAGGACTGGCTGATCGATTCGGCCTGCGCTACCGCGAGTACTCGGCGATCTCGCCGACGATCCGCGGTGGGGCGGAGAGCCTGCCGAGCCAGTCCCCGGAGTACCTGACCAACCGTCGTCCCTTCACCGGCTGCGATGCCGGGCACACCTCGTTCCATGTCGACCCGCTCGGCCGGGCGTCCATCTGCAAGATCGGTCGCGAACCGAACATCCTCCTGCACATCGAAGGGGCGGACGGGCTCAAGCGTCTCGGCGCCATCGCCGATCAACTTCTCAAACGACAAGGCGGATGCACCGGTTGCACCCTGGCCGGGAACTGCGCCACTTGCATGCCCTTGGCGGCCCTCTACCGCAAGGCCCAAGCCCCGCTGGCGACCTACTGCCAGCACCGAGAAAGGAGTCCGAATGCAGGTTGACCTCCAACCGGCGCCGCCCGTGCTGACCGACGAGGAGGAGATCGTGTTCATCCAGGACATGGACACGATCGCCTCGCCCGACGCGATGCTCGGGTGCGGCGACGACAACCCGTACTGATCCCGATCACACCCGGCGCGGCCCACACCCTGCGAGGGAGGGGCCGCGCCGGGACCCCGCCCATAAGGTTCCGCAATGAACAAGCGACACACCTGGCAGGACGTCCGCGACCTCATCGAAGCCCGAACCGGCCCCATCCGGCGCGCCGAGCCGGTGAGCCAGGGACGCAACGCGGAGATCGCGGTCGTCGTCTACACCGACCAAGGCACATGCTTTGTCAAAGGCATGCGAGAGGACCATCCCCGCGCATGGACCCAGCATCGCGAGCAGCAGGTGAACCCCCACGTTCTCTCGGTCTCCCCGCAATTGCTGTGGTCGCAGCAGGCTGACGGCTGGCACCTGCTCGGCTTCGAATACATCCCAGGGCGCCCCGTCGACTACACGCCTGGGTCGCTGGACCTTCCCAAGCTGATCGCGACCCTCGACCGCCTCCAGCGGATTCCCGCACCGCCGATAGAGCTCAAGGACGCACGCCAACGCTGGGCCGCGTACTCGGACAAGGCCGCCTTGTTCGCCGGCGATCGGCTCCTGCACACCGAGTGGACACCCACCAACGTCTTGATCACCGACGACAACGCCTGGCTCGTCGACTGGGCCTGGCCGACGGCAGGCGCCGACTGGATCGACCCGGCCTGCCTGATCGTGTGGCTCGTCTCCGCAGGGCACACCCCGCAGCAGGCCGAGGCCCAGGTCTCTGCTCTCCCGTCCTGGCGCCACGCACCGGACGAGGCGGTGACCGAGTTCGCCCGTGTACAGGCCCAGATGTGGCGAGGAATCGCCGAAAGCGATGGGCACCGCTGGGCGGAAGACCTCGCCGCCGCCGCCCGTGCCTGGACCGAACACCGAACCTAGGAATGCCCCCACCATGGGAACTACAGAGCCGCCGATTCACCCCACGTGCGAACTCATGTCGCCAGACGGGCAGCCGATTCCGGTCGACATTGACATGGTCCCGGTCATCCAGGCGCTTTGGCGCGGTGGTTACCGGACGCTGGGCTGCTGCCAGGACTCCGGCGAATACGCCGCAGCCGCCCGCGCCGCCAAGCCGAACCGCCCACCCACCGGCCACGCCGGATACCTGGAGTACTACCGCGGCTGGGCCTGGCTGAAGATGCCGGTGCCTGACACCATCCGCCTGGTCAACATCCTCGCCCGCACCGCACTTGGCCCGGCTGTGACATCTCGGTGGCAGCACGGATCGTGGCGCATCGACGTCCCGCTCCTCTACGAGCCCGAGCAAGGCACCGCCTTGTCTGAGTCCGCTCGCATCTACCTGCCCCGCGAACAGCTCCTGACGCTCGCGTACGCCCTGACGTAATCCCTGCGGGACGGCTGAGCCCAGGCCCTCCGGGATCTGGTGCCGACAAATGCCCGAACGTTCACACGCCCTCAACCGACTACGAAGAGCAGCATCCCGCTCACCGAAAGGCGATGTATGCAGAACTGGAATGCCACTTCCAAGGCGCACTACCGGACCTGAGTCGCGCCTTCCGGAGCTGCTGAATAGTCCCACCTGCTGGTGGCCCCATCCCCCAGCGTGTGAACGGGGGTAGATGTCCGGTCGATACGCCCGTGGCAAGTAGGTACCGGTGACCGCTTGGTAGGTGGGATAGGAAGGAGGAACACCGAGGATGAAGTGTCTCAAGCACACGCCGGGTTCGGCGGCGGAGTTTCTGTGGGGATCGGAGGAGATGCGATGGCGCCGCACCTATGCGGGCCGACCCGAGCAAGCCCGGGCGGCCCGCGAGTTTGCGCGGACGTTGTTCTCTGGCGCGTTGTGCGTGGACGTGGCCGAGTTCATCGTGAGAGAGCTGGTCGCGAACACCATTCGGCACACGCGCTCAGGCAAGGCGGGCGGCTGGTTCGGTCTGGAGGTCGTCTATGACGACCCTGCCTACGTCGCGGTCGTTGACTTGGGTGGTGGAGGGATCCCGATCGTCAAGACGCCGGACGAGTTCGCCGAGAGTGGCCGCGGCCTTTATGCGGTGGCCAGATTGGCCGAGCGGTACGGGATCGAGCGCACCATCCGCCAGGGGCACAAGGTCTGGGCCGAGTTCCACCTCGACAAGCCGCTCGCCGACCTCTTCGAACTGGAGATCCCGCCTGTCTCGTAGGAAGGGACCAGCCTGTCCCTAACAGGCTGGTCCCGACCACAGCGTACGGGAGACGGAGTCTAGGGACCCGTCCATTCCGTCGTATCGGACGGAATGGGCGGGGCCTCACATTACCGGGTGGGACGGTTGCGGGCCCCCGGGCAGCCGTCCCGCCCCTTTCCTCCTCGGCCCTCTTCACTGCGGCGGGCTACATCGGTTCCATGCGTCGAGAGCTAACTCGGCGACCTGAACGAATCGGCCGGACAAGGGTGACCACTCCCGGCCCGGCTCAGGCTCGTTCAGCCGTCCAGGTAGAGGAGCGCTGTGATGGTCTTCTTGCAGATATCGCAATGCATGGGCGCTTCCTCGCTGGCGAGGTCGGCTTCCACGGTGGTGATGCGGTCGATGACGCCGGTGTTCTGTTCGGCGACGAACGCGGCGTGCCAGCGGGTGGTGTTGTCGGCGAGGTCGGCGACGTAGCGGGCGGTCATTTCGTAGAAGGCCCGGACGCCGTGCTGCTTCATGTAGCCCCAGTTGAACTCCAGGGACCGCAGTGCGATGGGGAACGGGTGCGATACCAGGCCCTTGGCCCAGCGCTCGGTCATGTCCTGGGTGTCCAGGCGTGCCGCTCGTTGGTCCAGGACGGTCCACATGCCGGACGCGTCGTATTCGTCGGTGACCTCGGCCAGCAGCCGCTGGGCGGCCTCCAGGTTCGCCGCTTTGCGTGCGAACAGATCCAATGCCTGGACGGCGGCCGGCCCGTCGGGGTCTTTGCGGGCGGTGTCGATGTGGGCTTTGAGCTGGACCGCGAATGCCGCTTCCCAGGAGAGGTGTTCGCCGAAGGTCGCCCATGGGTCGGGGAAGCCTCGCTCGGCGACGGCGGCGAACACGCGTTCGGCCTGCACACCCATAGCCAGCCTCGCTTTTCGATTGTCGGCAGGGGCACCTACATCCTGAGTTGGGAGTCCAGGGCTGTGAAGAGGTCGCTGACCGAAACCCGACTTTGATCGCCGGACTCCATGTCCCGAATCGTGACCGCGTGGTCGGCGTGCTCGGTGTCGCCCTGGAGCAGCGCGAAGCGCGCCCGGCGGTCGGCCGCCCATTTCAGCTGCTTGCCCAGTTTGCGGGTGGTGCCCAGGAACACCTCGGTCCGCCAGCCCGCGGTGCGGAGTTGCTGGGCGAAGCCGAGCGCATCGGAGGCGTAGTCCTCGTTCATGATCGTGACGGCGACGTCGATCCGGTCGGCCTGGTCGTCGGTGTCGATGAGCGCGCCGATGATCCGCTCGACGCCGAGGGAGATGCCGCAGGCGGTGACATCAGGTCCGCCCATGGCCTGGATCAGGTGGTCGTAGCGGCCGCCGGAGGCGATCGAGCCGGGCATGCCGGGGGCGACCACTTCCCAGATCGCGCCGGTGTAGTAGTCCAGGCCGCGGACCAGGTTCGGCGCGAACCGCAGACGGCTCTGGCCCACGTGCGGGCCGGCCAGCTCCAGCAGCCGGTCCACCTCGGCCAGGCCCTCGGCGCCGTCGGGGTTGTCCTTCAGCGCGGTGCGCATCCGGTCGACCGCGTCGTCGGCGGTGACGTCGTTGACCAGGTTCTCGGCGGTGGCCGCTTCCAGACCGCGGGCCTGGACCAATTCGGCGGCCACCGACGCCGGAGTCTGCTTGTCGAGCTTGTCCAAAGTGATCAGCGCACCCGCCGCCTGCTCGGCGGGGACGCCGTAGACCTGCATCAGGCCGGTCAGCGCCTTGCGGCTGTTGACCAGGATGGTGAACTCGGCAACTCCCATCGCGTCCAGTGCGTCGGCCCCGGCGCACACCACCTCGGCCTCCACCAGCGGGGACGAGGACCCGACGATGTCGATGTCGCACTGGGTGAACTCACGGAAGCGTCCCTTGCCCGGCCGGTCGGCCCGCCACACCGGTCCGATCACATACCGCTTGTAAGGGCTGGGCAGGCGGCTGCCGTAGGCGGCGACCACACGCGCCAAGGGGACGGTCTGGTCGTAGCGCAGGGCCATGTCGGCCTCGCCGGACTCCTCATGGACCCCCCGCTTAAGGATCTTGAAGATGAGCTTGTCGCCCTCGTCGCCATACTTGCCCATCAAGGTTTCCAGGCGCTCGAACGCCGGAGTCTGCAGCGGCTCGAACCCGTACCGCTCGAACACCTGCCGCGCTGCATGGAACACCCGCTCCCGCTGGCGCAGGTCGGCGGCGAGGAAGTCCCGCGTGCCCGACGGCGGCTCGAACTGCTGCGATGCCATGGAAATCCTCTTCTAGCCGAACGTGTCCTGGAAGACCTCCAACGTAATGGAGTTGAGGCGGTGATACGTGGAATCCGAGCCGGTTCGGGCTGGGCTCATGGAAGTGCGATTCAGGACGTACCAAGGCCCCTCACCCTGGAGATCTTCGCGCTTATGACGGCGAGATGTCGCAGATGAGGCGGCTGGTTCTGGTGCCTTGACCTTGGGGCTGGAGGTGTTGGTGGATGTCGGTCGGTTCGCCCGTGGTACATCGGTGACTGCCTACGGGCTGCGTGGTGAGGTCCGTACGGTCATTGGCATGGCGGGTGAACGGCGGGACCTCCAGCACGGCGGGCCGGGCTGGACGGTGAACTCGGTGTCGGTGGTGATCGGCTCGGTGGTGCAAGGCCGCGACATCACCGTGCAGCTGCCGCCCCAGGTGCCTTCCGGGCTCAACAGGTGGCGGGCCCCGGCGGCCGGGTTCGTCGGCCGCGCCGGCGTGTTGGCCGACCTGCTGGAGGTCCTGGCGCCCGCCCCCGGCTAGCACGCTCACCCGAGCCCGCTTGCTCGTGCGACGGCAGCCGAGGCGGGGGCGGGTGTGCCGGAGGGCGGGCAGACGGGCGTCGTGCTGCTGGCTGCGGCGGTCGCCGGGCTGGGCGGCATCGGCAAGACCGAACCGGCGGTCCAGGCCGTCCACCACGCGCTGAACAACGGCTGGTTTCGGGGCGAGGTGCTGCCGATCGTCCTGCACGGCTGGCCCCCTCACCCATTGGGCTCACCACCGCGTAGGCGGTGGCGAACCTGCTGCGCGGACTGGGCGGGCACGAGGCGTATCGCTGTCTCGATCCCGGGAGCGCTGCCGGCAGTGCTGCGGCGATCGTTCTTGGAGGCGCTTCACCACGAGGCGTCCTTCGCGACTCCCGCAGTCCGGACCAGCAGACCGGTTCTGGTGAGGATGTGCCGTTGCCGGAGCAGTGACTGGGGCGCGGTGGGTGTACAGGGCCGCATCAGGGAACGCCTTGTCCCCCTGATGGATCCACCCTTTAGCCGAGTTTGCGCGCGTTTGTCTCACTCGGGTTGTCGGCCGGTCGGCTGGAGTGCCAGCGTGTCGAGGAATGCTCGCACCGTTGCGGCGAATCCGGTGGGATCGGTTTCGTGGACGGTGTGCCCGGTCGCGAGCTGGGCGAGGTGGGTGTGGGGACGGCGGGTGGTCATCGCCTTGGCGTGGGCTTCGGTGAGGACGTCGCTTTGGGTGCCGTGGACGAGGAGGGCCGGGCAGTCGGTGGCGAGCCAATCTTCCCAGTGGTCGCCCATGAGCCGGCCGTGGGAGGTGACCATGTCCTGTGGGCGGAAGGCCAATCCCCAGCCGTCGGGGTATTCGCGGATGGCGTCGGTCAAGTAGCGGGCCGAACCTCCGAGTTGTTCGACCAGGGCGGTGCGGGTGGGTGCCCGGTGCGGCCAGGTCAGGCAGAAGGACAGGTCGTTGTCGACCTCGGCGCCGATGTCCTCGATGATGAGCGCGCTGACCAGGTCGGGACGGCGTGCGGCGAGCTGGTAGGCGTTGACACCGCCGAGTGAGTGGCCGAGCACCACCGTCTGGCTGAGGCCGAGGTGGGCGACGAGCGCGGCGGCGTCATGGACGTAGCCTTCCCGGGAGTAGTCCGGGCCTCTGTCGGAGAAGCCGTGTCCACGCTGATCGGGGGCCACGACCCGCCAGTCGGGAGCCAGCGCCTGCGCCAGCTTGGCGAAGGTGCGGCCCTGGTTGAAGTGGCCGTGCAATGCAAGCAGGGGCCGGCCCGAGCCGCCGAAGTCGAGGTAGGACAGGCGACGGCCATCCACCGTCATGGCGGCGCGTGCCGGTTCGGACTGCCGAGACAGCGAGATCATGAAGGTCAGCCTGCCACCCGGACGGTGCCTCGCAGAACCCACCGACCTTCCCCCCAGCTTGGGTGGGGGCCGGTGGTCGGTCCGGGGCTGTCCAGTAAAGTGCGACAGAGCCGAAAACCGTACAGTCCCCGTCGGCCGAGCCGGCGAAGGCGTCACGGTAGGGCAGGGGCGAGGTGGGTTCCGCTGGGATCTGGCCGAGCCAGGAGCCGCCGGAGGCCGGGACGATGTTGGCGGTGGGGAACTCGGACTTGAGCTGCTGCCAGATTTCGTCGGTGCCGCTCGGGTCGGGGAGCGGCTCAGGCGCGTTCGAGGAAGGCATGGCGCGGTCCTAGTAGCAGGGTGCGGGTGAAGGCATGCCAGGTCGGGCAGGCTGGCTCTGCTCCGGCGCGCGGCCGGGGGTGAGCGGGTGGTCATGAGCGGAGGCCGGTGGCGAGCATGTGCCGCTCGATCATGACGGCGGCGGCCGCGTCGTCCTGACCGTTCCGGCGCAAGATTCCGGCGAGTGCGTCCATCGCCTCGATCCGCACCGATGCGGCACCGGCCTGTTCGGCCAACTCCAGTGCCCGCCGCAGATCATCCATGGCGTCGAGCCAGGCGAGGCGCACGGCTGCTTCCTTCACCTCTACGTAGGTACCCGCCTTGGCCTTGCGGTGGCGCCCGCCCTCCAGGGCGGGCGAGGGGCCGGCCCCCGAACCGCCCAAGAGCCCACACATCTCCCAGGACGACCGCTCCACCACGGCACCCAGAGCTCAAAGCCCTCCCAGACAAGCTTCCCGAAGCCCGGCAAACCCTCACTGGACCGCCGCCACCGCGCTCTGGGAGGGGGTGGGGACGAGCCGTCGCTCCGCAAGCAGGCCGACTGGTCCGGCGCCCGGCGGCATGCCAACACCCGACTGGGGTCATGACGCACGTTGGCCGAACCGATCACCAGTTCCCAGACTGCCACGCGGACAAGCCACCGGAAGCTGATGCCGGCCCGTCAACGGCCTGCATCAGCGGGCCTATTTACTGCACACGACCCGTCGAAATTCCGCTACAGACGAGACATGGGCCGTCGCGGCCTTGAACGAACCGGGAGGGTTGTAGAAGTACAAGACGGTACCGGGCGCGAGGTTCGCCAGGCTGTCTTGAGTGAAGTCCACGGCGACGGTGGTCGCGGAGTTACCCGCGTACGCGGCGAGGTTGAAATCGCGATACTCGCGAAGAAGGTTCGGGTCTCCGTCTCGTACCCAGCCGTTCCCTCCCGCCGCGAGCGGCCACGTGCTGAAGTCCCGAACCGGACCGGAATGACGCCATCGGATCTTCGTGTCGTCGTCGCGCACGTCCAGCTCCGCTTTGTCCACCGAACTCCGACAGACCTGCACGACTCCGATGAGCTCGCCCGTGCTCGCTCTTGATATGCCGGTGAATCCGACTCGCGCGGGGGTGCATCCCGCAATGAACAGAGAGGGGGTGAGTGCGCACAGGGCCAGTATGATGCGCCGACAGTGACCGATCAGCGCCTGTTGCCTCCATCCTTCAGACCGGCACCCCGCTCGAACGAGTTACCGCAACTGGTTCCGTTGACCGGGGCCTGGCCGAAGTACATCAAGGGGAAGGCCAACGGTCCCAGTCAGACCTTTGATGCATCATCCACCCCCACCGGTAAGCTCGCGAACTTCTGCGCCCCCCACCGGCCCGCGGACCGCCACGAGACAAAGCAGTAGCCAACCACGCGAGCCCTGCCGAAGATGAGCAGATGATCGACAGAGACCATGCCGTCCGCCTCATCGAGCAGCTATAGCAAGGCGACCAGGACAAGCCCTTCCTCGGAGGGCAACCGCCCCACCTGGCCATCACCGGCGTGACCGAACATCGTCTCGGATGGATCATCCATTACCAGAGCCAGGCCTACCTCCACAGCGGCCACATCCGCGACATGCTCGTCCCGAACCCTCCCTACCTGGTCGACGGCCACGACGGCAGCATCCACGGCATCCCGGCCCCCGACTATGCAGCCGGGCTATGGGAACAGGACTATGAGCAACGCATCAAACCCGCACACACCATCGAGCACGACCCATGGGACGACGTGCCGTTCGCGGCCGAGCTACGCCAGGCCCTGGACCAGGACGGACGGATCGCCGCGATCCGCCTCCTTCGGCACCGCGCCCCGACCCTCACCATGACCCAAGCCGCAGACTTCGTGACCGCAGTCGCCGCCGGCGAACGCCCCTCACCCACTCTGCTAGACCAGGCCAGATCACCCGAACCGCACTGCCCCCGCTGGGGATATGGACCATCACCGGCCAGCCCCCAACCACCATGAAGCCATAACGCCCCCGCCCCCACGCCGCCCGTAGGGCGCGGTGCGATGGCGCCTGAACCGCCTCCAGACAGAGCCGAACACCTGTGACCAGACCGTCTCCCGTGACCGCCGGACTGCCGCGGGGCAAGACCAAGCCTGCTTGTACGCCGATGACACAGCTGCCACAGTGCACAGATGGCGGAGCTGCTGGGGGACAAGCGTAGATTCGCCGTCGAGGTCGGAGACCGAGACGGCCCGGCGCTGCGGCAGGTGGATCTGTGGGTTGCTGATCAATGGGTGACGTGTGAAGACAACAGGGTCTTCGTCGAACAGTTCCGCCACGACCTCGCACGCACGGCAGCCGGGATCGGCTCCGCAGAACACCTGCCCCCAACGCTCGTCGGTCTGTCTCCCACCGCCACTCACCGCCGGCTTGCCATCGGGACCAGGAACGGCGAGCAGGAGTACGAGCGGTTCGGGTTCTTTCACCGCTGGGGATGGGGACCCACAACCGACAACGTGACGTCCTTCCTCTGGCAGCATGACCACCACCTGGTAGTCACGGTGGAGTTCTGGCGGAAGGACCACCTGCTCGCACACCCCGAGCACGCCGGAACCGTCTTCGTCGCCGAGCTCCCAGCCGCCGAGCTCGCACAGATCCTGGCGGAGGCGGTCACTACCCTCAGTGAAGATTAAGGCGCATCGGTCACATGACGGCCGCAGCGAAGCCGTCTGCAGATCTCAGGCATGGATGTCATCCGGGTGTAGGCGTTGCGCCTCGTCATGGCGCGTGGCGGCGGCGCTGCGCTGCGGGCTCAGACCCGCCTCAAAACAGCCCTGCAGTCACTACCCCGGAGACGACGAACTGAGATGCAGAACTCCGCAGCGACAGCGCCTCGAAGGCGCGGCCCCCTTTCAGGAAGTGGAGAGGTCGACCTGTGGCTTGAGGAATCGGTCCCAGATCTGCGCCTTGCGGTATGGCCCGGAGCCGTCAGCTTGATACTGGGGTCGGTCGAAGGTGACCCAGTACTTCAGTTCGCCCGGCCGGGCCTGGTCGTGTTGAACCGGCTCAGGTGGGAGGAACCAGTCGATGGTGGCCGGGAACTCAGCTAGCCAAGGCCCTGCCCATGTCTGGCCGTGGATGACCGTCACTCGGGTTCCCGCGGCGAGCGCCTGCGACGGCCACGGGCCAGTGGGTGAGCCGCCGAGAACCTGCCCGGTGGCTTCCCAGTCGCGACCGTCAGGTGACGCGAGGCGCGACTCTCCAGACGCTCGCCCATTCTCCATGCAGCCCATCTTCATACAGCCCGATCTCCTGGCCAAGGCTCCAACATCGTCGGAGCAGTGCGGGGGAGCGTTGGCACTGGATGCGACTCTTCCGCAGCACTCTCACCAAGCCGGCCAGATCCTCCCTGGGCACGAGCCGCACCAAACCCGAAACGAGGATGCCGCCGCCCTTGCGATCATGCGGGATGCACTGTGACATCTGCGGCTCAGCAACGCTCCGCGAACTCGAACCCACCACACCCGCCGGAGGAGACTGGTACGCCTGCGCCAACTGCCTGGCCACCTTCATCGTGAACCTCGACGAACACTACGTAGGACGGCCGCCCTACATGCCCATCAACGACCGATGGTGCAGCGTCGAGGAAACCCACGGCCCGGCGACCATCACCCACGCCTCCATCGGCAACAACACCACCCTGTGCGGCCTGAACACAGCGACGTTCCAAGGACAAGCCCACTCCTGGTCTCCGCACGGGCCCGAGGCATGCAACGACTGCCACCAGGTCGCCCTGCGAGTGGACGCCCTCTGGCCGCTCGACAAGCGCGGCCGAGCAGACCGGCCCAGGACCCGCATTGCCACACCCTCGACAACGACCATGCCCTGAAACAGCCCACCCCCGCGAGCAAGGAGTCCACCGCCATCTTCGATAAGGACGCGCGACGGGGATGCCGCTTCCGTGAGGTTGTGACTACTGCAGGCCGGTCTCGTCCAGCCGTCTGAGTTCGTCCTGAAAGACAGCTTGCGCGCCGAGGACACCCGCCACCCCTACCTCGCCTGCGGGCACGAAACATCAGCATCACTCTGCGTCGGTCACCGGTCGAGCAACGCCCGCTACAAGGACACCCCTGAACCGAGCCGACGCCAGCCCGAAACCCTGCACGACGATTCAGAGAGGCGCCGGGGCGTACTCGGGCAGCGAGCGAACAAACCCACCGACGGCTTCACATCGGCAACGACAGCACGACGTGCTGCCCGCCGATCATCTGTCTTGTCGGTCGTGAACGGCCATTACTCACCCAGGCCTCAACCCCACTGACCAATACTGGATTCCGCCTGCTCACATAGCTGAGCGGCAACGGAACTGAGCATCGCCTCAGGACCCGGCAGAGGCCCGGCGGGACTGGACGACGGCGATCGCATCCTCGACCTGTCCAAGGCTGGCAAGAAGCCACGCCAACCTTGAAGCGCTGGCGGGAAGATGCGACCGAAGGACAGTAACGGCCTCGTCGAAGCGCCCAGCATCAATCAACAGATCGGCGACACCCTGAGCCACGTACCAGCTGTCGGCATCGGCGTGCGAGCCCGCCAACTCGAGCGCCTCGCCATGGCGGCCGCACGCGCCCATCAACGCCAGACGCAATGGGAAAAGTCCCACCAGGCGTCAGGGTGGCGCGCCTCGCACGCATCAAGGAACGCCAGCCCCTCACCGGCACGGTCCTGCTCGAGGTACATCACACACGCCAGATGGATACTCCAGTCGTCGCCGTGAGGAGATTCGGCGAGCATCCGAATCACCTCAAGCGCCTCCCCGGCCCGGCCATGCCGCTGCAGCAGCTGCGAAAGCTCCGCCGCGCTGTTCACCTCAAACGCGACCGAAGCATTAGGCGCTTCCCGGTACACCTCGATCGCACCGTCCAGATCACCGCGCGCCTCCAACAGCTCAGACAAGCACCGCGTCACCTCAACCAGCGGGGACACTTCGGCATAGGCGCGCAGCTCCTCCACCCGGCCGTGCCGCGCCAACAGATCCGCCAGCGGCTCGCGGCCACCCCCGGCCACGCTCTGCCGGGAACGCAGCAAAGCGATCGCCTCCTCAACCCGGCCTTGCCGCTCGCGGATCCCAGCGAGCAACTCGATCGCATTGGATGGCTTGATACGGCGTGCCTGCAGTTCGGAGAGTCGCAGCAGGGTTCACCCGCCTCGATACGCGCCTCCAGCAGCGTCGCGGCCTCACCGCCTCGGCCGGCGGCCTCAGCCGCCTCCACCGACACCTCGGCCAGGAACCAATCAACGAGGTGCGGGCTCAACAGACCGAATCCCTCGTCGGCTCGCCCATGCCGAGCCATCAGCCGACCGACGAACCGTTCACGCAGCGGCAGCTGCCGGCGTTGCGTTCTTCGTATGCGTCGCAGCCACAGATCGGTATCCCATCGGCCCTCACAGCCGTGGTTTGCGCTGCGCTGGTCAACCAAGGCCAGGCCGGCTTGTTGCCAGGACCGGCGGCGGCGCGGGTGCCGATGGACTCCATCAGATTGATGAGCTCCAGGCAGTCGCTGTACCTGCCCAGGCGGGGGGCACCGGACGAGCGGGCGGCCGCGCCGGTCGGCGACTCGGCGGATCCTCGTCGACGGTCCACAGGACTGCCCGAGTACGTCGCCCTTCTCTCGTCACGCCTTCGTGACCGCCGCCTTCCAAGGGCTGGCTGACATCCGTCACTGCGACCGGCCCTGCGGCTCAGGAACAGGCAGCGTTCCGTGGCCGGAGCGCGACTGAGATAAAAACGCGAACAGTTTGTGAGGGGAGTCACACCGCTCTCCCTAGTTGGTGACGGATTCGAGGTAAACCGATGCGCTAGCTAGCGCGTCTAGCGAAATGGTTCGACGTACGCAGCCTCACTCACAATGAGTAGTCAAGTATGCGTAAGGTTAGAAAGTTGATGACCTGGGCTTCCCCGGCGCTTATGTCTGGTTTATAACTGTCCGTGCGCATGGCGGGGATCTATGCGTGTGGAACGTCCGCGCTCAGATGACGCGGCTCGAACGTAGAGGGTTGCGTGGTGGCGGGGCGTGCTATCTCGCGGCTTCAGGCTGCACAAAAACACAGGTCACCGACCCGACGAGTGATCGCTGCCGCGCTGGCGGTGGTCACCACGTGTGGAGTCCTTCAAGGCTTGCCTCAAGCGTCGGCTCATGCCGACAGCGCAGATTCAGGGCCCCCGAAGGGGACCGCGCTGTGGGCCTCGGCAGAGGCACGACGTACCGGAAAGCCAGTCGAAGTATCGGCGCTGACCACCGACACATCAGTCACCGAGGCGAATCCCGACGGGGCCTACAAACTGACGATTTCGTCGATCCCGCAGCGGTTCCGGACCTCTGGCGGCGGCTGGCGTGCCATTGACACCTCGCTGAAGGCCGCAGCCGGCGGAGGCCTGGCCCCAGCGGCCAGTCCGGCTCAGGTGGTGTTCAGCAGCGGCGGCGACAACCGGCTGGTCCGCTTCTCCGACCACGGACGCTCGATGGAGCTGACCTGGCCAACGAAACTGCCCGCGCCGGTGGTGTCAGGCGACACCGCCGAGTACCGGGGCGTGCTGCCAGATGTCGATCTGCGGGTGACCGCGGACTACTCCGGCTTCTCAGAGGTGCTGGTCGTCAAAACCCCCGAAGCCGCACGCAATCCGGAACTGGCGAAAATCCGGTTCGGGGCGCGTACCGTCGGGGTCGGGTTGCGTTCGGACGGCTCCAACGGTGTGAACGCCGTGACCTCATCCGGCGAGACGGTCTTTCACGCCAACCAGCCGCTGATGTGGGACTCCACCAACGCAACGGCCCCCACTGCAGGCGGGACTGGGCAGGTCGCGCCGAAGGCGGCGGCCGCCGAGCCGCAGGACGCGCCGCAGGACAGGCCGCAGACCAAGCCGATGCAGACCCAGGTGGCGCCCGACGCGGTGACGGTGATCCCCGATCAGGCAATGCTCACCGACCCCAACACCAAGTTCCCGGTCTACGTGGACCCCACGTTCTCGCGAGGGCGTAAGCACTGGGCCTACATCGACGGGTCATCCGGCCTGCGCGACAACGTCTGCTACGACAACAGCTGCAAGCAGTCTGACGGGACGCCGTACCCGCCGCGGGCGGGCCGGTACAGCAGCGCGGGCGCGATCCGGTCGATGTTCGCGATGGACACCTCACCGCTGCCGACCGGCGCGAAGATCATCACCGGGGACTCCAACCAGAAGACGACCTTCTCCATCACCGGGACCTGGACGCCGCAGTGGTCGTGTAGCTACGAGGTGAACGTCGACCTGTACCTGGTGTCGGGGATCAACGGCAACGAGACCTGGAACAACTTCTCCGACTCCAGCCACTGGCAGTCGGTGAACAAGCAGGGGACGGCTTCTGGGTCGTTTGGGCATACCGGTTGCGGAGCTAAAAGCCTCACATGGAACATGACCGCCGCCGCCCAGAAGGCCGCGACCAACGGCTGGGACATCACCACGCTCGGACTGCGGACCCAGGTCGAAGACAACAGCGACCAGTGGATCCGGATGAAGCTCGACCCGAGCCTGACGATCTACTACAACCGGGCGCCGTCGGCTTCGCAGGTGACGGTCGAAGGCAAGGTCTGTTCGCGTGACCAGTCCAAGCCGACACTGATCGGTGCGCTGTCCAGCCGACAGGCTCCGAAGCTCAGCGCGCTGGTGAGCGACCCTGACGGCGACAGCATCGTCAAGACCGAGTTCAACTGGTGGAACAAGTCGGTGTCGCCGCCGCCGACCTCCCCTGGGGTCGGGTACGACACCACAGCACACACCAGTGGTGCCAGAGCCTACGTCAATGCCCCGCCTTCAGGAATGCTTCCCGACGCAGTGTGGGAGGTGTGGGTCCGCGACTATGACAAATGGGGCCAAGCCAACGGCGGGCTCAGCGCGTGGACCGGCCCGTGCTACTTCAAGCAGGACTCCACCAAACCCGACGTCCCCGCACCGACGATCACGGCAGCAAAGGACCCGGTCACCGGAGCTGACCCGGTCTACAGCCTTGACCCGTCGGTGTGGGCTGGTCAGCCCGGGAAGACCGGATACTTCACCTTCAGCCTTCCCGCCGGCGCCGGCAACGCCGATGTCGATCTGAGGGGCCTCGCGTTTTCCGGACACCTGCTTGATGGGTGATCTACGCGGCTTGCTGCCGGTCCAGGTACTCGTTGTGGACCTCCCATGGGGTCCGGTACCCGTTCGCGGAATGTAGCCTGCGTCGATTATAGAAGCCCTCGATGTAGCGCATGCACGCCCGGCGGGCCTTCGCGCGCGTGGCAAATACCATACGGTTCAGCCACTCGTTCTTCAACGCCCCGAAAAACGACTCGGCCAAGGCATTATCCCAACATACGCCCGTCCGGCCCACCGACCGGCGCATTCCATGCCCGGCCAGGTGCCGACCGAACTCGGCACTCATGTAATTCGACCCGCGATCGGAGTGGAAGACACATCCGGGCTCGATGTCGATGTTCCTTGCGGCCGCATCCAGGGCGTCGGTGAGCAGCGAGGTTTTGAAATGGTCGCCCATCGCCCACCCGACCACCATCTTGGAGTGGCAGTCGATCACCGTCGCGAGATACGCGAAGCCCTCCCAGGTGGGAATGTAGGTGACGTCCCCGACCAGCTTGGTGCCCGGCGCGGCGGCGGTGAAGTCGCGGCGGACCAGGTCGGGGACCGCGCCCGGGCCGTCGGCCCGGGTCGTGACCGGCCGCCACGGCCGCGGCTGCACCGACTCCAGACCCAGCTCGCGCATCAGCTGCCGGACCAGTTCCGGCGACACCCGAACACCCGACCGAGCCAGAACCGCATGCACCCGCCGATAGCCATAGGTCTGGTGGTTGGCCGCAAAGACCGCCTCGATCATCAACTTGAGCCGCTCGCGGCGTTCGCGGGTCGCCAAGGCCGGCCGCCGCCGCCACTCGTAGAACCCCGAGCGCGAAACATGCAGCCAGGCGCACATATCGATAATGCTGTGGTTGGCCTTCTCCGCGTCGATGAACTCGTACTTGGCGGTCACGGGTGTTCCCTGGCGAAGAAGGCCGCGGCTTTTTTCAGGAAGGCGTTCTCCTCGCGCAACCTCCGGTTCTCGCGTTCGAGTTGGAGTTCCCGCTCGGTCCTGCCCTCGCCCGGACCCGATGCGGCCTGCGTGTCGGCGCCGTGCGTCAGCCGATACGCCTTCACCCAGGATCCCAGGGTGGTCTCGTGCACATCCAGGTCTCGTGCCACATGGGTGATGGGCCGCGGACCGTCCAGCACCATCCGGACGGCCTCGTCCTTGAACTCCTGGGAGAAGTACCGCCGTTTACGCCTTGCCAATGACCTTCCTTCCGGTTCGTCCACAATCCTAGCTATGGACGTGTCCGGAAGATCCGGGGCACCTCAATCACTACCTGTGGTCTCTGGGCAGCGCCGCCCCCAACACTTCGGTAGCGGCCGGTACTGATGCCAACAAAACCTCCAAACCGGTCCCGGTGACGCCGTCGCAGTTCGGGCCGACCACCATCAACTTCGCGGCTGTGGACGCCATGGGCAACCGCGCCGATGCCGGCATCGCCACCTTCAACGTGGGGGATGTGTTCTGCCCCGCGGGTGCCGACGGAACGGTGCCCGACCTGTGCCCGCAGCGCGCGGCTGGCTTCTGGCGCATGGCCGATGGGAACGCGACCACCAGTGCGGACCTGTCGGGCAAGAACCATCCGCTGGTCCTTGGGGAGGGCACCGCCGCAGCACCGGGACGTTTCGGCGACACCGACGCGATCGGGTTCTCCACCGGCTGCGGCACAACGCAAACCACGGTCACCAACTGCAAGGGCAGCGACGACTCCACCGGCAGGGCGCCGGTGGTGAGCACCGATCAGAGCTTCACTGTGACCGCCTGGGTCAGGCTGCCGAGCCTGCCCGACCGCAACATGACCATCGTCAGCGAAACCGGCGACAACACCACAGGCTTCTCGCTTCGCTATGTGGTGGATCAAGGCCAGAAGTACTGGTCGTTCGAGATGGCCAACCCCGACGAGAAAAAGACCGGTTTCCAGGTCCGCCAGGCCCGCTCGAGCTTGGACCTCCCGCCCACCGACGCTTGGACCCACCTTGCGGGCGTGTACGACGCCACCGAGGACCAGCTGTACCTGTACATCAACGCACGCCCGGGGCCCGATGACCAAAGAACAGGGCCGGGGCCAATCAACCTGAGCGCAGGGTGGACCGCGGGAAGCCTCCAAATTGGCCGCTCGCGGTGGCCAGGCCCGTTCGCCGGAAACGATCTGGCCGGGCTGGTGTCAGACGTGCACCTCTACCCGTCGGCCTTCAACGGAACCAGTGCCGGCCTGGTCAAGGTGGACCAGGCCGGCACCGACGGCCACTTGTAACGCGCCGTCGGCCCTCGGCAGCTCGCCTCCGCGGGCTGCCGAGGGCGATCGGCGAACCCTGAACTTTGCATGTGACATCTCTTCCCTCGGAGTGTTGTGGTGCGTGGCTGGTTGAACAGCTCGTTTTGGCATGGCCGCCTGGCGGCTCGATTGGCGACGGTGACCTCGGTTGCGGTAGCGGCCTCGCTGGCCAGCGCGATGCCGCCGCCGGCGTTCGCCGACAAAGGCGGCGGCCGCCCCGACCCCCGCCGTGAGCATCCGGTGAAAACCCGCAAGGTCCCTTCGAAACCGTCGCGACCGACGCGCTCAGACACCGCGGCACTGCGGCACACACCCAGCGCTAACTGGCCTGCCCCAGGCGCCGCGGTAGTCGAGCTGACACCGGGCGGACACCCGCAGGCATCCGGGAAGGCTCTCGCCTCATCCCCGCCCCGGCGTGCAGGGAACCTGCCGGTCTGGGTCGGGCCTGCGACGCCCGCATCCGGTGTGCAGACCAAGAGCCGCCAAGCCGCGCCTGCCACGCCGGGACGGGTCCGCGTGGAGGTCCTCGACCGCAAAACCACCAGCAAACTCGGCCAGAGCGGGCTGGTGCTGCGGGTGACGGCCGCTGACGCGCAGGCCGGTGCCGGTCGTGTCTCGGTTCGCGTGGACTACTCGGCTTTCGCACATGTGGGCGGCGCCGACTGGGCGTCGCGGCTGCGACTTGTCCGGTTGCCCAACTGCGCAACCTCCACCCCGGATGCCTCCGCCTGCGCACCGGCGCCGGTCGCCGGAACCTGGAACGACGCGCGAGCAGGCCAGGTCGTCGCCAACATCGACGTCCCCGCCGTCGCCGACGCGCCGGCAACGCCTCCCAACACCACGCCTCCCACTACCGCGCCGACACCGAACGCCAGCGGGCAGGGCGCCGGTGGCGGCAAGACCCCGCAGGTGAAGGCCTCCACCTCCACGCCAAGGACCTCCCCGCGACCGGGCCACACCCCCTCGACCGAGCCCAAGCGGCAGCCGTCAACCTCGCCGTCGGCGCCCCCCGCCCAAGCACCCAAGGCGTCATCCGCGCCGTCCTCCTCTGGCGGGGCGCTGCTCGCGCTCACAGCCGGGGCCTCCGGCCCCCAAGGCGACTTCTCCGCCACCCCACTGTCAGCGTCGGCGACCTGGCAGGTGTCCAACCAGTCCGGAGACTTCACCTGGTCCTATCCAATCCGGCTGCCCGCCACCCAGGCCGGCCCCACACCACAGATCGGCCTGTCCTACTCCTCGGGCAGCGTCGACGGCCGCACCTCGGCCACCAACAACCAGCCGTCGTGGATCGGTGAAGGCTTCGACTACTGGCCCGGCTACATCGAACGCAAATACAAGCCCTGCAGCGACGACGGAGAAAAAGGCACGCCCGCACCCGGCGACCAGTGCTGGGGCGGCGAGAACGCGACACTGTCGCTCAACGGCAGCGGCGCCGAACTGGTCCGCGACGACAAGACCGGCCAGTGGCGGCCCAAAAACGACGACGGAATGAAGATCGAGCACCTCACCGGCGCTCCCAACACCGACAACGACGGTGAGTACTGGCGGGTCACCACCGACGACGGCACCCAGTACTACTTCGGCAAGAGCAAGTGGAACTCCACCGCCGCCGACACCAACTCCGCCTGGACCGTCCCAGTCGCCGGCAACAACGACAACGAGCCCTGCCATGCCAGCACGTTCGCCGGCTCCTTCTGCGACCAGGCCTGGCGCTGGAACCTTGACTACGTCGTCGACCCCCGCGGAAACGCGATGGCGTACTACTACGCCAAGGAGACCAACTACTACGCCAAAAACAAGGCCACCGACACCGGCACCGCCTACATCCGCGGCGGCTACCTGGTGCGGGCTGACTGGGGCCTGACCACCAGCGACATCAGCCCCGCCAACTCGCCCTACCGGGTGAACTTCGACGTCAAGGAACGCTGCCTGACCGACGGCACCTTCAACTGCGACGACGACACCAAGTTCGTCACAGCCAACGCCGCGCACTGGCCCGACGTTCCGGTCGACCAAAGCTGCCTCAAGGGCAAGCCCTGCAAGGACCACAACTCGCCGACATTCTGGACGCGCAAACGCCTGGCCACCATCACCACCAAAGTGTGGAACGGCACCGCCTACAACACCGTCGACACCTACGACCTAGCCCAGAGCTACCCCGGGGCCAGCAAAGGCGTGGACGCGGCGCTGTGGCTGCAGTCCATAGCGCACACCGGCCACCTCGGCGGTACTGACACGCCCATGCCCAAGGTCATCTTCCACGGCGACACCCTGCCCAACCGTGTCGACGGCCTCAACGACGGCCTCCCGAACTACGCCCGCTACCGGATCATCGCCATCGACAACGAGAGCGGCGGCACCACCAACGTCGTCTACTCGCCGACCGAATGCGCCACCGGGCAGACCCTGACACCCGAAACCAACGACAAACGGTGCTTCCCGATCCGGATCCCGCGCCCGGGCGCGACGGACCCAAACGACCTGATCACCGACTGGATGCACAAATACGTCGTCACCCAGGTCTCCCAGGACGACCGCGTCGGAGGCTCGCCCGCCACCGTTACCTCCTACCAGTATCTGGACAAACCCGCCTGGCACTACCCCGACAACGACGCACTCACCGCACCCAAGTACAAGACCTGGTCGGACTACCGCGGCTACTCCAAGGTCCGTGTCCTGCAAGGCAGCGCAGGCCCCGACCAGACCCGCACCGACTACCTGTACTACCGCGGCATGGACGGCGACCGCGCCGACCCCAAGGACGCCACCAAAACCAAACCGGTAACCATCACCGACTCCGAAGGCACCGACAGCAAGGACGACCCCGCGCTGCAGGGTTTCCTGCGCGAGCAGATCACCTACAACGGCGTGAACGGCCCCGAGCTCGGCGGATCGATCAACACCGCCTGGGTGCACGGCCCGACCGCCACCCAAGGCGCGCTGAAGGCCAATATCGTCAACACCGCCAAGGTCCGCTCACGCACCGCCCTGGTCGGCCAGCCGGGCGGCTACCGCCGCACCGAACTGATCAAGGAATACAACGACGACGGCACCGTCCGCACCCAATGGGACCGCGGCGACCTCGGCGCCACCATCGGAACCGACGACGACCGCTGCACGCACTACACCTACGGCAGCGTGCCGGCCAAGGGCATCGACGGCCTGGTGCAGCGGCAGTGGACCGACTCCATCCCATGCCGCGACGGTGACGGCACCGGCGACCCGGTGGCACCCAAGTACCCCGACCAGTCGGTCTCTGACATGGTCACCAGCTACAACGACTTCGGCGAAGCGACCAAGGTCGAAGAGGCCAAGTCCTACTCCGGCGGCACTCCGCAGTACGTCACGGTCAAGACCAACGGCTACGACTCCTACGGTCGCATCACTTCCAGCACCGACGCCCTGGGGCACAAGACCACCACTGGCTATACCCCTTCGACCGGCGCGATCATCAACAGCATCACCGTCACCAACGTCAAGGGCCACACCACCAGCCAGACCCTGAACGCGCTCGGCAGCGCGGTCAGCACCACTGATACCAACGGCAACGCCACCACCTTCGCTTACGACGGTCTGGGACGTGTGACCAAGGTGTGGGGACCGGGCCGCACCACCGCCCAAACTCCCAACGCCGAGTTCGCCTACCAGATCACCGGCACCGCCCCCACCGTGGTGACCAGCAAGTCTCTGCTGCCATACGGCGGGCAGAAGAGCAGCTACCAGATCTACGACGGCCTGCTGCGGCCCCGTCAGGCCCAAGGGCCGGTGTCGGGCAGCGGCCGGATCCTCGCCGACACCTTCTACGACTCGGCAGGACGCGCCTGGAAGTCCAGCTCCCCCTACTACGACAAGGATCACGCATCGTCTGGGGTCCTGGCGGCCCCCGCCGACGACAACCAAGTCCCTTCCCAGACCGTCACCACCTTCGACGGCGCGGGCCGGGCCATCAAGGACACCCTGTACAGCTTCGCCAGTGAGAAGTGGTCCACCTCCACCCAGTACCTGGGCGACCGCACCATCGTGAACCCGCCCCAGGGCGGACGAGCCACCACCACCCTGGTCGACGCGCGCGGCAAGACCACCGAGCTGTGGCAAGACAACGGCGACGGGTTCGACAAGACCCGCTACGAGTACACTCCGGCCGGACAGCTGGCGAAGGTCCTCGACCCCGAAGGCCGCGAGCACTCCTACAGCTACGACCTACGCGGTAACAAGATCTCCCAAACCGACCCCGACAGCGGCACCACGTCGATGACCTACGACGACGGCGGCGAGCTCAAGACCATCACCGGCTCCCGCCCGGCGCCCTCCGGCGGTAAGCAGACCATCGGGATCGACTACGACGAACTTGGCCGCAAAACCGGTCTCTTCGACCAGTCCGCCACCGGCCGCCCGCAACTGGCCGGCTGGGAGTACGACACCCTCGCCAAGGGCCAGATGACCCGCTCGGTCCGCTACTCCGGCGGCCAGCAATACGTCAACCAAGTCACCGGCTACGACAAGGCAGGACGACCCACCGGCAACACCATCACTATCCCCACCACCGAAGGCAACCTCGGCAAGAGCTACACCAGCTCCATCACCTACAACCTCGACGGCAGCGTCGACACCCAAACCATGCCCGCCGCCGGCGGCCTGGCGGCCGAAACCGTCAGCTACAGCTACAACGGCCTCGGACAGCTGACCAGCGTCGACGGCACCATCGGCGGAAAACTCACCACCTACGCCTACGGCGCCTCCTACACCGAGTTCGGTGAGCTGAACCAACTCCAACTCGGCACCTCCACCGCCAAGTCCACCTGGGTCACCAACTACTACGACCCCGCCACCCGCCGCCTCAACGAGGTACGCACCGACCGAACCGGCACCAGCCAGGCCGACGACGTTCACTACAGCTACGACCCGTCCGGCAACGTCACCAAGATCGCCTCAACCCCGCAAGGCCAGACCGCCGACATCCAATGCTTCCACCAAGACTCACGACGGCGCCTGGACGAAGCCTGGACACCCACCACCGACGACTGCTCCACCCGCCCCACCACCGACAACGCCTCCACCCTGCTGGGCGGAGCGGCACCGTACTGGCAGTCCTACGGCTACAGCGCCGGCGGTAACCGCACCGGCGAGACCGACCACGACCTCACCGGTGACACCGGCAAGGACGTCCGCCGCACCTTCAACTACGACGAGAACGGCACGCACCAGCCCAACACCCTCACCTCGGCACTGACCGAGACCGGCGACAGCAAGTCCCGCAACACCTACACCTACGACCAGGCCGGCAACACCGTCGAACGCGTGATCAACGGCGACACCCAGAAACTCCAATGGGACCCTGAAGGGCGCCTCGACAAGTTCACCACCAACGACGGCAAGGACAGCACCTACCTCTACGACGCCGAAGGCGACCTGCTGCTGCGCCGCCAGCCCGGCGCCACCACCCTGTACCTGGACGGCCAAGAACTGGCCATGGACGCCACCGGCAAGGTGACCGCCACCCGGTACTACGCTCACGGCGACCGCGTCATCGCCGTCCGCACCGAAAACCCGACCAAACCAGTCACCGTCCTGCTCGCAGACCCCGCCGGGACCGCCACCACAGCGATCGACCCGGTCACCCAAGAAGTCACCCGCCGCCGCTACACCCCCTTCGGCACCGAACGCCTTCCCGCAGGCCAAACCCAACCGACCGCCTGGCCCGACCAGAAGGGCTTCGTCGGCGGCACCAACGACCCCCAAACCGGCCTGGTCCACCTCGGTGCCCGCGAATACGACACCTCCACAGGCCGCTTCATCTCCGGCGACCCGCTCTTCGACCAGGGCGACCCGCAGAGCATGAACAGCTACGCCTACGCCGACAACAACCCCTCCACCAACTCCGACCCCACCGGAACCAGATGCTGGCCGGGAGAACAGGGAGAATGCCACAACGGCGACGGCGTCAACCGTCAGCCCAACGCCCACGGACCCGGCTACACCGTTCGCGACGACGACGGCAACGTCATAGCCCGCAGCGGAAACAGCAACGGCGGCGGCTGGGCCGCAGGCCACCCCACCGGCCCCACCCGCGAGCAACTCCTTGAGCAAAAGGCCAAGGAAATGCGCGCCCGCGTCGCTGCCGCCCAAGGCCGCCTGAAGAATGCCCTGCTCGGCATCGTCAAAATCGCCGCCGATGAACTCGGAATTACCGCAGGCATCGACTGCGTCACCAAGGGCGACTTCGGAGCCTGCGGCGAAACGGTCCTCAACATCGCGATGTCCTTCGCCGGAGGAATTGCCGCCAAAATCCTCAGCAAGTACGGCGCCCCATGGAAGTGGGCCAAGGGGGCCCGCCTCGCCAAGCGCCTATGGAAACTTGCAGGCGAAGCCGTCACTGCCATCAAGGACTTCATCAAGGCAGGCAAAGAGGCCCGCACAGCTGAACGGGCACTCGAAGCAGAACGACGAATCGCTAAAGTCGCAAAATCCTGCCCTATAAACAGCTTCCCAGGCAATGCCAAAGTACTTTTGGCGAACGGACGTATCAAAAATATTTCCCAAGTCCAGCCGGGCGACAAAGTGCTGGCCGCGAACGTCAAAACAGGAAAGACTGGCACCTCTCAGGTGACGGGCACCATTTCGGGGACCCGTTACGTCAAACTGATCAAGGTATCGTTCTTTGACTCCAAGGCACTGCGCGGCAGTACGGTCACCGCTACTGAACACCACCTCTTCTGGGACAGGGAAGCCCAGCAATGGCTCAGGGCTGATGAACTTTCACCGGGGCGCAAGCTGCTCGACAGCGACGGCAACGAGGTTCGCGTCACCAGCGTCGACGAGGTCCCAGGGCATCCGCGAGTTCATGACATCACGGTCGCTGATACGCACTCCTTCTATGTGAGCGCAGGTGGAGTATTCGTCCTGGCTCACAATTGTGGCGACCACGTCGATACACGCGCGGGCCTGGACTTCACGGACGCTGAGCGTCAGAAGGTCTATGATGCCAACGCGGGGGATGACGGTGGGTTCACCTGCGACTACTGCGGCCGCTCGGTGTTCCGGCGCCCATCCAGAGTGAACGGAGTAGCGCAGAAAGGTCTTCCCGACGACGCCCAAATCGATCACATCATTCCGAAAACCACTGGCGGTTGCGGCGCTGCTCATAATGGTTGCGTAGCTTGCCGGCTATGCAACAGAAGCAAGTCGAATAAGCCGCTGGAGGACTGGGACGACGAGTTGAGAGAGTTCTTGGCCGATGACTGAGGGACTGGACCACCGTGAGGCCCTGCCGCAGGCACTGACCGGTCGAAAGCTTTTTAAGATCGCCTTCGACCTGGAGCAGGAGCGTCCAGACTGGCCGCCAGTTGCAGTGGAACGACTCTGGGGCGAGAAGACCGGGATTCGACTTGAAGTGCGAGTCGTCAACGTCCCATTCTTCGCTCGAGGCCTTGCGATCGGCGACCTTGTCCAGGTGCGCCCTGATCATGACCGTCGTGAACTGGTGTTTGATCATCACAAAGCGAAGTCCGATCATTCCACAATTCGAATAGTGGAGATGGAGGACGGATGCTGGCGAAATTTCGTGGCCGACATCGAAGCCCTGGGATGCCATTGGGAGGTAGGTGACGTAAAGGCTATGGTAGCCATCGACGTACCAGGCGATGTCAACTACGCGACAGTGATCGATCTCCTCCTGCGTCACAAGCTTGAAGGACGGATCGGCGTCCAGGAGGCGGCCATCTCCAAAATCCACGCTGAACAACTGCAAAACTGAGGAACCCGTGTCGCTCCTCCGATTCATCTGAGAAGATGGTGATCAGTGCGCGCTGTCTTGCGTGCCGTGAAAGCCCTACCAGATCGATCAGTTCTCGATTTTTGAGGTGACCAGGTCACTGGGCGCAGCGTACGTCTAGAGCCGGACAGGCAGCGGCCGCTGCGCCCTGCGACATGAACCAGCTGGGTAATTGGAAAGGAACGACCATGCGGCGCACTGACGCCACCAGGCCTGGCACTGGCCCCCTTCGGTAACCTCGATGCAGGGATGTCAGTTCTCAACGACGGTCCTCAGACCGACGGACACAACCGGAATTACCAGACGAGCCCATAATGGGCTGGCTGCTCCAACGGCCACTTCGACCGGAACGCCTACGACCCAGGGCCACCAGCACTACGTCAGCGGTGGCCACAGAACCTCCGCACCGTCCAGCATCTTCAACCGACAGCAGGGACACCTGCCCAACGACACACCCATTGGACGTACCGGCCGAAGAGGACTGCGCTACGACCTTGGTGATTTGCTCTCATCCCCCTCTTGTTCACCTCTGTGACGGCGCGGAAGGCAGCAGGAGCTGCCCTCACAACGCTCGCCTTCCTGGCGATGGCCGGACGGCCCACGCCGCCACGCAGCCGCACTGGCGATTGGTCCGCAGCGGCCCGTCGCGGCCTGTTACCTGGTTCACCGGCCTGACCGCCAGCGACGCCAACAACGCATGGTCGGTGACCAACGACTAGCACGGCATCCACATCGAACACTGGAACGGCCACTCCTGGAGCCGCCTCACCTACCTGCCCTCACCAGACAAGAAGCTCACACGCCTGTACCTGGGCGAGATCCAAGCCACGGCCCCCTCCAACGTCTGGGCCGCAGGATCGGCCAACCAACCCGACCAGGCACCCGCATGGGCTGAGCACTTCAACGGCACAAAGTGGGTCTCCACGCTCTGGCGCGGCGAAACCTTCCTGGACCTCACCACCTTCGGCCCCAAGGATCCGGGCCACCGTATCGCTGGGACTGTGGGCGTGCCGGGATGTGCCGCCGTGTCCGCGTACGCGCCCCTTTGTGTGCCACCTGGTGCCGCCGTCTGACTTCCGCTACCGCAACCACGGAGCGACCATGGCCGCCCAGGGTGGCGCTATGGTCCCGTTCCATCCACGTTGTGTGGTTCGCGCGATTTTGATGGGGCTGGTCACTCACCGAGGCGGGCCGGGAGGCGTTGGAGAGTTTCCCGAGCCCCACCGAGCTGTACCGGGAGTTGCTTCGGCTCGGTCGCGAAACCCGGGCGCGTCGCGCCAAAGCTCTGGAAGATCTTGAGGAATGGCAGCGGTGGATCGCTGATGCCCTGTCGGTAGTCCCAGCAGGTTCCTGGACCAGCTTCGGAGACCTCGCCGTCCTTGTGGGCACGGATTGGCAGACCGTGGCCGACTTCCTCTCCGCGACACTCGTACCCGGCTCTCACCGCGTTCTGGACGATGACGGATCACTTCCGGCAGAGAGCCGGTTGCATGCGGAGCACCGCATATCCGACCTGCTTGGCAGACTCACCGATGAAGGGCTGGAGTTCACCCCCGAAGGACATGCTGAGCCCGACCGGCGGCTTGCCGCTCCGGACCTTCAAGATGCTATTGACCGGCTCAACGAACCGGACGAGGACGGAGCAGAGGACGAACTTCCCGTCCACCGCGCATGGGCGGTGCGCGGGTCCAGTGTTGAGGGGTACAACGTCGTCCCGCAATGGCTTGAGCAGGGGTTCATCTCACTCAGCGCGTCACACCTGCGGCCAGTCCCTCCTGAGGTGCCTTATGAAAAACTCAAGCGGGCTGTCGAGATCGACTACGCGCACAAGGCGTATTCGTTCCGAGGGCAGCGGCTTGAGGAGTTCGACCGCTTCATCCGGCGGATGCGCGAAGGAGACCTCGTGCTCGCCGCCTCGGGTGGGAAGGTGTACATCGGTCGTGTCGACGGCCCGCCACAGTTCATCGACTCCGAGCGACGGCTGACCAACCTGCGAAGGCGGGTGCTGTGGCTCAACCCGGACGAGGGGCTTCTGCTCAGCAAGCTGCACGCGCCCGTGCCTGCCCTGCTGGCCAGTCACTCCCACGTGGTCGATCTGACCGACGCCCTCGACCAGCTCGAAGCGCTGGCCGGTGCGCACGAGCAAGACACCCCATGGCCCCTGCCAGAGACGCTCGCCGAGCGGAAAAGTGACGAGGCCGGCGCCGACCGAAAGCCCGAACCGCTCGTTCTCGGCGCGCCGCGCGAGCTGAGTTTCGAAAAGGTGACCGACGATCTCGCGGAGGAGCTGAACATCGACATCAGCTACCTCCAGGAAATTGCGGACCTGCTGTGGGAGCGGAAGCAGGTCATCCTGCACGGACCGCCCGGCACAGGGAAGACCATGCTCGCGCGTAAACTCGCGAACGCCCTCACCCAGATCGGTGCAGTTAGGCTCATCCAGTTCCACCCGTCCTACACCTACGAGGATTTTTTCGAGGGATTCCGTCCGATCAAGGCGGAGAGCAAGGACGAAAAGGATCAGAAGACTGGTTCTGCGCTGGCCTTCGATCTGCTTCCCGGCCCGTTCAAGCTGTTTGCCGAGCAGGCGGCCTCGGACACTCCCACCCCCTACATTCTGATCATCGATGAGATCAACCGAGCCAACCTGGCCAAGGTCTTCGGAGAGCTCTATTTTCTGCTGGAGTACCGCAACGAGGCGGTCAGTCTCCAGTACTCGCCGGAAACAGAGTTTTACCTGCCGGAGAACCTCTTCATCATCGGCACGATGAACACTGCCGACAAGTCGATCTCCCTGGCCGACTGGGCCATGCGACGCCGGTTCGCGTTCTACGAACTCCATCCCTCGACTGAGCCTATCCGCGACCTACTTCGAAACTGGATGCGAAACCAAGCGGAACCATTGGAGTCCATGGTTCCTGAGCTCCTTGAGGAGCTCAACCGCCGCCTGGAGGAATACATCCCGGGGGGACGGGACTATGCGATAGGCCCCTCATATTTCATGCGACCGGCCGTCCATCAGGACGAGAAGGTTCTGGAGCGGCTTTGGCGGACCGACATCATGCCGCTGCTGCGCGAGCTGACCGCCACCTTCGGAGGTCACGCCGAGGAGCAGTACGGGCTGTCCTCGCTGCGCGAGGCCCTGGGCAACGGCACCTGATGGCGCGCGTCATCAGGGTGAAGGAGGTCGGCAGGGGAGAGCCGCAGCCGCTGTCCCAGCGGGACGTGGACGCCCTCAAAGCCTCTGCATTGTTCGTTGCGGAAAAGGCGAAGGAACAGCCCGGTCTCTGGCGGGTCCGGCTAAAGCCCAACATGACCCGGGTCGGAACTGTCCGCGTGGAGCACCTGCACGTGCGCATCGACCCGAAGTTCCCGATCAGGCGGGTGCTGTTCCTTCTCGGCTACTCGACGACCAGGCATGCGAAGATAAACTGGCAGGACGACCTCGCTGGTTACACAGACGCCCAGTCCCTGGTTCCGGCATTCGCGCACCTACTGTGGCGGCGCATCGACGCGGCGTTCGCGCCTGGACTGCTGACCGGATACGTTCCACACGAGATGTCCTCCACGGTGTTGCGAGGCAGGGTCAGGGAGTCGAGCCTGCTCAACCGCTCACGCGGACTCGGCTATCCGCTCGAGGTCCAACATGACGAGTTGTCGCCCGACATCCTGGAGAATCAGGTCCTGAAGGCCGCCCTAGCCCGCATGCTCACCATCGGCGACTTGAGCGATGCAGCACGGCGCGGGCTATTGCGACAGCTCATCCTGCTGAGGGGCGTGTCGGCCTGGCCCCTTCATCAGCCAGTCCCGAACTGGCGCCCGAGCCGTTTCAACGGCCGGTACGCCGAAGCCTACGCCTTGGCCAGCCTCGTCCTCTCTGAACGGTCAGCCGAGCACGGAGAGGGCACGATCCTCGCCGATGGCTTCCTGGTGGACATGAAGTACCTTTTCGAGGACTTTGTCCGCGAGGCGATCGGACGAGAACTGGTGACGCTCGGCGGCGGAAAGTACGGTCATCCGACTCTGTATCTCGACCAGAATCGCACCCTGAAGATGCTGCCCGACCTTGTGTGGGAGCGAGGTAATAAGACGGCCGCCTTGGCCGACGCCAAATACATGGCGGAGCGCCAAAGCCTCAGTGGCAGCCGGGAGGCGATCTTCCAGATGGTCACCTACTGAGCCTTTTCCATCACGGGGCGAGGGCGGCCTCGCGGTTTTGTAGGACGCTGATGGCCTTGGCGAGGTGGCCGGCGCGGTAGGGGCAGCAGCGGAGCTTGGTGAGGATCTTCCATGACTTGAGCTGGGCGTTTCCGCGTTCACCTGGTCCGCGGAGCTTGGCGTGGGCCCGGTTGGCTTGTTTCTGGGAGGCGGGCTTGTTCCTGCCCTTGTAAGGAACGATGATCGCGGGACCGGCGCCGACGTAGCCCTTGTCGGCCAGGACCGGCAGCCCGCACGCTGCCAGGGCGCGGATGATTCCCCAGTTCCGGGCCGCTTTCAGGTCGTGGATCGAGCCGGGTACCGCACCCGACACCCACACGATCTGCCCGTACGGGCCGGCAATTACCTGCAGGTTCACGCCGTGCTTGTGATGCTTGCCCGAGTAGAAGAGCCGGTCGGCGCGGAGGCGGTCGGTCGCGATGAGAGTGCCGTCCAGGATCAGATGTCCCAGCCCGTCTTTCTTCGCCCTGGCGAGTGTGGTGCCGAGCTTGGGTGAGCGGGCCGACAGCCAAGCCACGACCTCGTTCACATACCTCCACGCGGTCGTCGTCCCGACCCCGAAACCTGCCGCGAGCTGCGCGAACGTATCGCCCTTCTTCAAGTATGCGAGCGTCATCAGCGCCTGCTGCCCCGCGTTCAAAGCCCGGCCCTTGCTCTTCAGCTTCGTCCGCTCCCGCCGGACGAGACCGGTCAGGTAGTTCAGAGTCGAACGCGACAACGGCAGCGAAGCACGATAGAAAAGCACGTGAAACCTCTGGTTGTGGGGGGCGGAGGTCAGAGACCCCTCTCCTACCAGGGGTTTCTTCACGTCCACGGCCAGCCACGCCGCCCGCGATCATGCTGTGATCAGCAGCCTTGAAGAGGCTGCTGGAAAAGGTTCACTGTGTAGCGAGAGGGTTGACCCGGGGCCACCTGGTCTACGCCGCAGGCCCGGAAGCCGAGGTCACCCACACCATCACGACCGCGGGCATCGAGATCGTCTGCCACGTCCTGGACCTTGACCAGGAGCCAGGTCCGTTGCTGAGCCGGGTTCGGAGTCTGGCTAAGGCGATTGCCGACCCCGTCCTCGCCTCCGACTGAAGACACAGCCGGACGTGGACGCAGGCGGCCGGGCATGGCCTTTGCCTAGCCGCTGCACGGTTCCCGGCCGAACCGCCCGTCCGCTCAGAGCGGGGCCCTCAGCGGACGGATCACTCGTCGCTGGTGCCTCGTCGGCCCTGAATTTGGCTGGCCTCTTGCCGGAGCGTCGTAGCGGCAGAGCCGTGGCGGATTATCTGCGGGAGCGCGGCCGCACTCACTTGTGGGGCCACCTCCCCCCAACTCGCGCGCCGGAGCCGACACCCATCCCCGCTTGGGGTGTGTGGTCTCGGGGAACCAGGTCCCCCGACCTCCCTGGGGCCGAGACGCCACCATCCGGCGGACGAGGCGATACGTGCTCGCTACCGCAAGGCGATCAACGCGGCCAAACGGTGAGGGCTGGTACCGCAGGACCAGTTGCTTCACACCGGCAGAGATGGCGGACCGCTGATTATTGAGCTCGGCGATGACGGGCGGCAGGTCGCGACCGACTGGAGCCGCATTCGGCTGCGCGCCCGTGGCGAAGTCACTGGCGATGACCTGCTGGAGCTGTTGTGACGGGATCAGCAGCTGCTCAAAGTTGGCGATGCGGCACGCAAACGAGTCGTGCAGCCTGCTTCGGCGATCCTGTCCAGCGCGCTGCCGCCTGCTAGCGGACAGGTGAAAGTGCTGGTAGGTGGACTGTTGAGTGCAGGTGGGTGGCCAGGGGGTGCGGGCTGGTGGCCAGGAAAAGTGCGGGTAGCCGATCGGCCCGTTGTTGATCAAGCGGGGGTGTTACGCAGAGCGGGGTCCCCTCCTGTGAGGGGAGAGTTCGGATGTCACTCAGCGAACTCTGCTCACGGAGGGGACCCCGTTCGGGTGAAGTCTGACGCGGAGATCACCGAGATCCTGGCTGCCTACGATCTGACACGCAGTGTGTGGGCGGCGTCTGAACTGGTGGGATGCCACTGGCGGACGGTGAAGCGGTATGTGGGGCAGCGGGAGTCGGGTGCGTTGCCGACGGCCCGGGAGCGGCAGTGCCGGGTGATCGACCCGTTCCTGGAGAAGATCGAGGAGAAGGTCGAGGCGTCTCGGGGGAAGATCCGCGCAGACATCCTGCACGGCACCCTGGCGGCGATGGGGTTCGAGGGGTCCGAGCGGACGACGCGGCGGGCGGTGGCGGAGGCGAAGAAGGCGTTCTGGGCGGGTCGGCGCAGGGTGTATCGGCCGTGGGTGGCCGAGCCGGGGTTGTGGCTGCAATTCGACTGGGGCGAGGGCCCGCGGATCGGTGGCCGCCGCACCAAGCTGTTCTGCGCGTGGTTGGCTTGGTCTCGGTTCCGGGTGGTGGTGCCGTCCTGGGACGAGACCTCGGGTTCGTTGATCACCTGTCTGGACACGGTGCTGCGCAGGATCGGCGCGGCGCCGATGTATCTGCTGACCGACAACGCCAAGACCGTGACGGTCAAGCACATCGCCGGGGTGCCGGTCCGGCATCCGATCATGGTGGAGGCGGGGCGTCACTATGGCTGCAAGATCGAGACGTGTGAGCCGTACGATCCCGAGTCCAAGGGCGGCGCGGAGTGCACCGTGAAGATCGCCAAGGCGGATCTGGTGCCCACCGACACCAACCTGCAGGAGGCCTACGGTTCGTTCGCTGATCTGGAACGCGCCTGCCTGGCCTGGAACTCGGCGGTCAACGGCCGTAAGCATCGGGAGACCCAGCAGATCCCGGCGGTGATGCTGGCCGAGGAATTGGCGCTCATGCACGCCGTGGCGGCCGAGCCGTTCGCCGCCGCGCTCGGTGAGGAACGGCTGGTCGGCGATGACCGGACGATCCGGTGGAAGCATGTGAAGTACTCGGTGCCGCCGGGGTTCGAGGACACCGCGGTCTGGGCGCGTGAGCACGGCGAACAGCTGATTGTGACGGCGCAGACCGAGCACGGGCTGGCCGAGATCTGGCGGCACGAGCTGTCACGGCCGGGCCATCCGGTGATCCTGGACGAGCACTACCCCGACCATCCCGGCGGCGGGAACGATCCGCGCCCGGTCCACATCCGGCCCCGCACCGACGCCGAGGAGGCGTTCTGCGGCCTGGGCGAGGGCGCCAAACGATGGCTGGTGGAGGCCGCCGCGTCCGGCGCGGCCCGCATCCAGGCCAAGATGGCGCGGGCGGTCGAACTCGCCGACGCGGTCGGCGCCGACGTCGTCGAGGAAGCACTGGGCATGGCGGCGATCTGGGGCCGGTTCGCCGAAGGCGACCTGCCCGCCCTCTGCGACCACGTCGCCAGGACCCGGCAGGGCGATCAAGGCGTGTGGGTGGACGAGGAGTACTCCGCCCAGCCCGGCACCAGCGGCTGGGCCGCGCTCCCCGGCATCGTCTCCACCAGCAAGTAGACGCCCCACATCCCGAAGCTCTCCGCCTCCCCGCCCGCCGCTGCGATCAGGGCGGTGAGCGTTGGCCGCTCCGCCGTCACCTCGCGCCATTCCAGCCCTTTCCGAAAGGACGTCCCGCCCATGGCCACCCAGACAGTGACCAAGCCCAAGACCACTCCCAGGACCACCACGGCGACCGCGGCCGACCTGCTCACCCCGCGTCCCCGCCCCGAACCGGGCGGCGCTGGCAGGGCGGCGGGACGGCAGCCCGCGCCGCTCCCCGACGACGTGGTCGAGTCGATCACCCGGCTGAAGATGAAGTACGTCGGACCGGTCGCGGCCGAGTTGGTCGCCACCGCCAAGGAGCAGGGCTGGAGTCTGGAGGAGTTCCTGCGCCGCTTTTTGGGCGAGGAGGTGATGGGCCGCGACGAAGCCCTGCGCGTCTCCCGGGTGCGGGCCGCCCGATTCGAGGCCAACGCCAAGTCCTTCGCCTCCTGGAAGGCCGAGTTGTCCTCCATCGACGTCGAGGTCCAGCAGGCGCTGATCACCCTGGACTGGGCGCGGCGCAAGGAGACCCTGGTCTTCTTCGGTCCGTCGGGCACGGGCAAGAGCCATCTGGCCGGAGCCCTGTCCCGGCACGCCATCGACCAGGGCCTCAAAGTCCGGTGGAACACCCTGGAGACCCTGGGGGATCAGCTCGCCCAGGCCAAGGTGGATGGCACCGTCACCCGCACCGTCGCCAAGAACTGCCAGGCCGACATCGTGGTGATCGACGACATCGGCGACCTGCCCATCGACTCCACCCAGGCCGAGGCGTTCTACCGGATCATCGACTGCGCCTACGAACGCCGCTCCATCATCCTGACCAGCAACACCAGGCCGGATAAATTCGACACCCTCATGCCCAAGAACATGGCCACCGCCGCCGTCGACCGTTTGATGCATCATGCGCACCTGATCATCACCGAAGGCGAATCGTTCCGGCTCCGCGAAGCCAAGAACGGCGGCGGCGTCACCCCGCTGATCTCATCAGAAGCCGACCGATGACGGGCACCATCACCTCAGGCAGTGGCGGGCAGAGCCCCGGACAAGAACCGGGAAGCCGCCGACCGCCGGCTTCGCCCGCTGGATCGCCGACGTCGGCTACGGCTTCCGCAGCGAGGACTTCTCGGCCCGTGAGACCGAACGGCCAACGGCGACGGCGACGGCGAGTTATGCTGGGCTCGTACCGTGAGTCGTCCAGGCGGCTGGGACTGCCACAGCGGCGACTTTGGCGGATACACGCGAATCGAGGCGACACCGGAAAGCGTCCGTCAGCGGGCATCCACGGCTCTGTGCAGCCGGCCCCCTAGGTTTGCCTCTCGGCGTGTTCACCGCGTGCCCTCCTCGCCGTCGCGTGTCTGAGAGGCGACGGAACGGACCTTCGATGTCTGTGACGCGCTACGACGTCCTCGCCACCCAGGCCGTGCTCGACCTGGCCTCCCGCCCGGACGGTTTCGACGTCCTGGAACTGCTACACGATCTGACCACCCACGCGGTTAGCCTGGTGGGCGTGCGCTCGGCCGGGGTCACCATCCTCAACAAGACCGGGCAGGTCGACCACCTGACCGCCTCCGACGAAACCTGCCTGCGTCTGGAGGAAGACCAGCGCGAACTCGGCGAAGGCCCCTGCCTGGACAGCACCCGCTCCGGCAACGCCCTGGCCCCGGTCGTGCTGCACACCGCCCACCCCGACCGCCAACGGTGGCCCCGCTTCACCTCCCGCGCACTGCGCGCCGGCATCACCAGCGTCGCCGCCGTGCCACTGCGCACCCCCCGGCAGCCGCTCGGCGCCCTCAACCTGATGAGCGCCGGGCGCGTGCCGACGCGAGAGGACTTGTCCCTGGCCCAGGTGCTGGCCGATGCCGCCGGGGTCTGCCTGCACCACCGGCAGACCCTGCTCGCCAGAGACAAGCTCATCGGCCAGTTGGAGACCGCCCTGGAATCGCGCATCGTGATCGAACAGGCCAAGGGCGTGCTCGCCTCCCGGCTGGGGCTCGACGTGGACGAGGCATTCACCCGGCTGCGCGGCCACGCCCGTTCCCGGCAGCAGAAACTCACCGAGCTGGCCGCCCGCATCGCCGGTGGAGCCATCCCGGCCGAACTCGACAAGGCGCCCTGACGTGCCCCCACGCGACCAGGACGCCGCCTGCGGCGACGCTCCGCCACCCCACGACGACCTGGCCGAACTGCTGCGCGCGCACCTGGCCGCCCGCAGCACACACGACCCGGACAGCGCCGTCGCCCCCGGAGCCGCCCGCCGGTTCGGCCTGGACGCCCTCACCCTGAACATGCTCGCCCACGACGGCCACCTGGAACTCCTGTGGTGCGACCCGGCCAAGGGTCTGGGCCCCGAACTGGACAACCTGCAATACACCCTGGGCGACGGCCCCGCCCTGGAAGCCGTCCAGCGCGGCCGGCCCCTGATCGAACCGGACCTGCTCGCCGCCGACCCGGACCGCTGGCCCCTCTTCCTGGCGGCCGCCGCTCGCACCCCGGTCCGCGCCGCCATCGCCACCCCCCTGCGCGTGGGCGCCGCCACCATCGGTGTCCTCACCGGCTACCGCACCACCACCGGCCCCCTCACCCCCGCCCAACTCCGCGATCTGGACCGCCTGAGCCGCCCCCTGCTCCTGCTGCTGCACACCGAACTGACCACCCCGGCCGACGACACCAGCACCGGCCTGCGGCTCTACCGTGCCGAAGTCCACCAGGCCACCGGCTTCCTCGCCAACGAACTCGGCATCCCCCTGGGGCAGGCCCTCCAGCGCCTGCGTGCCCACGCCGCCGCCCACGACCAACCCCTGACCGACCTCGCCCGCGCCCTCCTCACCCGCCGCCTTCCCCCCGACACCATCAACCCCGCGAAGTAGCCACACCTCAGATCACTGAAAGAACCCCGCCCTCAAAGTCCTCGCCGACCATCACGGCGAGGACGTCGCCATGACTGTCGACGGTCGCTGAATTGAGCCAGGTAGGTGGCTTGCCTTTCACGGATTGGAGCCAGGTGGCGGGGTGCGGTCACGGTATCGATCCGGATTACTCCGCGTGGCGTGTCGAGCGGACTCCGCAACCTTGCCGTCAAGATCATCTAGGTGGTCGGCAACGATGCCGGGCCACACCGACCACGTCGCCGACACCGGAGAAACCGGCACCGGCACCGGCACCCCACGCTCGTTCCGGAAGGCGGCCTGATGATCAACGGCATCCGGCCCATCGAACGCGTGAACGGCGACGCGCGGCAGGCTCTGCGGGAGGTTCTGCGCGAACGCTATGAGGCGGGCGCGACCATCCGGCAACTCCAGGACGCCACCGGCCGTTCCTACGGCTCCATCCACCTGCTGCTGAAAGAAGCGGGCGTGACCTTCCGGTCCCGCGGAGGCGCCACCTACCTCCGCTCGCGGCCCGCATCCGGCACCCCGGCGGAAGGGCCCGGTCGGTGACGGAGGTCGGGAGGCTCATGCCACCAGGTACCAACGGGCATCGTTGTCGCAGGTGGGGCCGATCGTGGTCTGGCTATGGCAGGGGAGGGCACGGTCGCGGTTCGATGGGCGGGCGGTCCCAGGTGTGATCGAGGCTCGTCGGGTCGAAACGTCTGACCGTCCGCCGTGGCGGGGTTATGCTGCACCATGAAAGCGATTAGTCACAGTATGTGACGATCTGCTCATTTGGTGCATAACTGCACATCGTCGTCTCCTGTGCCGCGCTCTGCGGCGGCACGTCAGCTTCGATCCGGGCCCGGGTGGCGGAGGGGCCATCCGGGAACCGGCGGGTGTTCCGGTCGGAACCCGGCACAGGAGACGAGATGGCAACATGGACGAACTGCGCCTGCGGGCGCGCAGGGCCAGCACGACGGTGACCGTCACGGTGGCCGGTGATCTCGACGTGGCGACCAAGCCCGAACTGGTGGTGTTCCTGGCCGGTGTTCTGCTGGCGGGTGACCAGCGCATGGTACTGAACCTGGGCGGCGTGACCTTCATCGACGCCAGCGGGGCCGGCGCGCTGGTCGGCTTCTGGAAGCTGGCCCGACAACAGGACACCGCCCTGGTCCTGGTCGACAGCGCCGACTGCGTCCTCCGCCTGTTGGCGATCACCGGCCTGGACCTGCTCTTCGTTCTGGCCTGATCGGCCTCGGGGAAGCGGCCGCTCACCCGGCCAGGTCGTCGGCCTCGTCGGCGGCTGACGGTGCGGTGAGAGCCAACCGCTGGTCGGTGCACAACTGCTGTGCACGGTCCCATAGGAGACCGGACCGGACGCCTAAACAACCCCAGGCCCCAACCACAACGGCCCGCGCAGCAGGTTGTGCCGCGCAGGCCGTCCCACATCCATCCCGAGCACGAACCAAACGATCACCAAGTCGAGACAGACGACACCAAACGCTCAACACGGACACTCCCCGCCCCCGACCAGCCGCACAAACCTCCACGACAGTGGCTCAAATCCAGGACGCGCACCCCGGCCCCATTCACTGACCGCTGCCACCATGACCAGCCAGACAGCAGAGACCAGCACTTTTCCTGGCCACCCACCGGCACCCCCTGGCCACCTAACAGCACACTCTCCGGCCACCTAACAGCACCCACCTGACCACCCACCAGCACGAACAACGGCCACCACACAGCACTTTCAAGACCGCCTACCAGCCCTTCCAGATGACCGCTGGCACCGCCCACCGCAACAGCCAGAGCACTGCCGCAGGCCGCAGGCAAAGATCGTCATCGACGAGCTCCTTGCCACGGCGGGACCAAAGGGCACGGTAAGCAACCGAAGTGGAAGCAACCTCAGGTCACGATCGCTGTTGCCTTGGGTGGTTAGGGTTGGTTTCATCAATTTGCTCTGCGCGTTGGCCGTGCTTGGGTGGTGCGACGAGCCGCACGAGGGGGAACCGCCATGCCTTTGGAGATCGGTCTGTGGCGTGTCGACGGTGACCCAGAACGGGTGCCCATGTCGTCCATCCCTCTAGAGTCACGGCTGGAGGAGCTGATCGAGGCGGATCCCGACATCTTGGGAACCCCACTATTGATCATCGGTCGGCAGGTGCGCACCGACTACGGCAAGCTCATCGACCTGCTCGCCCTGGATGCCGACGGCGCGCTGCACATCCTGGAGCTCAAACGCGACCGCACACCACGCGAGGTCGTCGCGCAACTACTCGACTATGCGTCATGGACGAGCAACCTCACCAACGAGGACATCCGCGAGATCTTCGCCAACTACGTGCGTGAGCGCGCCGCCAGCACGGACTTGGACCAGGCCTTCGCCGGGATGTTCGGAGCTAGCCCGCCCGAAGCTCTCAACACCGAGCACACGCTGACGGTGGTGGCCGGCGATGTGGACTCCTCCACCGAGCGCATCGTGACCTATCTGGCATCCCGCGGCGTGCCGATCAACGTGCTGTTCTTCCGCTACTTCGAAGACCACGGCCACAAATACCTGGCACGGACCTGGCTCATGGACGAGGCCACCATCACCGCGGCCGAGTCCAAGAGCCAGAGCAAGAAGGAGCCCTGGAACGGAAGCGACTGGTACATCGCCTTCGGCGAAGAGGACAACGTCCGCAGCTGGAAGGACGCGCGGCGTTACGGATTCGTCTCGGCCGGCGGCGGAGACTGGTTCTCACGGACGCTACGGTCGCTGCCTGTGGGCGCCCGGGTGTTCGTGCACATCCCCAAAGCCGGATACGTCGGCGTCGGGACGGTCACACAAGAAGCACAACCGTACGAGGACGCCGAACTCCGGGTCGACGGCGAGTTACGAAGGATGACGGACCTGGACTTGGAAGCGGGCTACCAGCACAACGTGCCCGACGACGATCAGGACCGCAGAGAGTGGGCCGTCGCCGTGGAGTGGATCAAGACCGTTCCACGCGAGGAAGCGCTGTGGAAGGCCGGGATGTTCGCCAACCAGAACTCCGCCTGCAAGCTCCGAGCGCGATTCACCATCGACGAAGCCCTGCGCCACTTTGAGATCGAATAACCCACGAGGCCAGACCGCAGAACAATCAGTCGTCGGTCTGCACCCTGCGCCAGCGAGCCGGAACATCCAAGCAGCAGAGCCCGCCGACCACACACAGCTCGCCCTTCCTGGACGAGGACTATCCGGTGGAAAGAGGCAGTGATGACGCTCAGCGCTCAAGCGGCCCATCCGACCAGCACGCTGTGCACCTTCCTTGACACCCATCTCCCGCAGCGCGGCGTACTCGTCGGCGCCCCTTTGTGTGCTACCCCGTGCCGCCGTCTGACGTCCGCTACCGCAACCACCGAGCGACCACGGAGCGACCACGGCCGCCCGGCGTGGCACCACGGTCCGTTCCACCCGCGTTGTGTGGTTCGCGCGACTTGATGGTGATGCGCTTCCCCTCGTGGCGTGGAGGCCTGAACCAGAGAGATGGTTGTCGTGACTTTGGTCGGTCTAGAAGTGGAACCTACGCCCGTCCGTATTTACGTCGGCTTCAGGACGCGACCGAGAGCGGCGTTTGGCCAACGTGCGCGCTCTGGCCGGCAGCCGTGCAGGTCAGGAGCGCTGTCAGATTGGGGCGCGGCAGCAATGCTGACAGGTGACCTTGCTGGTGACATGACCGGGGGTTGACTGGATTCGGGGAGTTGCGGCATGATCACGCGCTGAGTCCCCGCGCCCTCTCATCCGCTCCGCTCCCCCCGGAGGAGTCGATGGCCCACGACGGCCCGAACACCAATCCACAGGACAACTGGAAGGGACTCGCCAGCAGCGGCCAGGACGTCATCCATCAGGACCTACGACCTCTGGCGAAGAAGCTGGAGGGTTACCTCGAGACGATGGTGGACTCAGCGACCGCGCATCTGAGCATGGCCAGCTCGGTTCCGGCCTCTGCGTACGGACAGTGGGACGCCGCCGTCGGACTGGCCGGCACTGTGGCCACCACCCATCGGGGCATCACCGCTCAGCACGTCGCGTTCGTCCACGCGCTGCGTGACATGGTGCGGAAGCTCCACGTCTCGATGCAGGTCTACGACGAGCATGAGCAGGTCATCGACGCCAAGATCAAACGACTCGACCAGCTTCTCAAGGCCGCTCCCCAGCCAAGCCACGTGCCGAGTCCGCTGACCACCAGCCCCAAGTCGACCGGCCCGTCCTGGTAGAGGAGGAGTTCGTCTCATGAGCAACGTCAACGACGTGCCGTTGAAGGGCTCCGCGCCGGCGGGATCACCCGGGTCCTACACCTCCAAAGAGCAGATCGTCGCGCTGTTGAAGGGTACTGACCCTGCGGCGGTGAGCCGCGCAGGCCAGTCCTATGTCAGCTTCGCCGGCGCCTACGAGCAGATGGTCGCCAATCTCAAGGGGTTCTCGAACGAATTGGCGGAGGCATGGACGGGTCCGGCTTCCAACGCGGCTCAGGCGCAGTTGCTGGACATGCACGAAGCGGCGATGGAGATCTTCCGGCAGTCCGACAGCGCTGGTCGGGCCGTTCAAGCGCATGGTGAGAGCTACCTGTCGTGGTACCAGTCCAGCATGCCCGCGCCTAAGACCACGCAGGAGGCCCAGCAGTGGATGCAGGCGGCCAACGGCCGCATCTCTCAAACGTGGCAGGCGATGCCCGACAGCATGACTACCCGGCTGCCCGGTGTGACGCAGGACGGGTGGCGTTCCCCCAGTGGTGCCGATGCGGGTTCGGGGGGAGGCAGTCCGGCCTCTCCAGGAGGTAGTGGCTATCTGCCTCGCTCCGGGGGCCGTCGCTCGGTGGGCATCATTCACATCACCCTGGCGGCGACGGTTGGCAACATGTCCCGGGACATGGGTCAGGGAGCACCTCACCCACTCCGCACCCCAGCGGCAACGGTCAGCCTAAGCACTGGTGGCCCGAAGGGGCAACGGATCTCACAGAACTGAACTGTCCGAGTTCGATCCTTCGTCTGGGGGATCTGGCCCGTTCGGAGCAAGCGGGCCGGGTTTCGGCGGACCGCCCGGCTCTCCTTCCTTTGGAGGAGGCGGTATTCCCGGATCAGGGTACGTCCCTGGAGCGCCCGGTCTGGGGGTGATTCCGGGCCCAGGTGCCGGTTCTGGTCTGGGGAGCGGATCCGCACAGGGGCCTCTGGGCAGCGGGGGATCTCGTGCCGGTTTGGCGGGTCGTCCTGGATCACCTGGTGTTGTTGGCACTCCAGGCCACAGAAGCGAGGCCGAGGAGGATCGCGAGCGGGAGCGCGACGCATGGATGGCCGAAGAACGCGGGCTGTGGGGTGGTGAAGTGGAGTTCGTCCCCGGCATCATTGGCGATGCCCCAGCCCGCATGACTCCCGACCCAGCCCCAGTTGAGGAACCGGAAATCGACGAGCAAGATGCTGTGGCGCTGATGCTAGGGGACCTCAGCAGCCTTGTCGCGCCTGAAGGTAACTCTCCGGAGCAGTCCACGTCTGCTGAACCGCCGGTCACATCGTGAATATCCTCACCGCCTCGCGCGCGCGGTCACTGGCGGCGGTATTGGTCGGCGTCGCCATCTGCAACCTGCCGGCTCCGGCCGGGGCTGCCGCGCCTTCGCCTCGTCCCGACGAATGGTGGTTCCGCACATGGGCGGTCCAGGACAGGATCTGGCCGCTGACCCGGGGAGCTGGGGTCACGGTCGCGGTCATCGACGGCGGGGTGAACGCCAAGCTGCCCGAACTCACGGACGCGGTGGTTCCTGGGGTCGATCTGGCCGATCACAGCACCGATGGCCGGGTTGACCTCGACACCGGCAGTCCAGGCCACGGCACTGCGACAGCCGCGCAGATTGCGGGTCGGGGGGGTGGCGCCAGCGGTTACGTCGGGCTCGCCCCGGAGGCGAAGATCCTCCCCATTCGGCTCTCCCTTTCGGGTGAGGATCACACGCCGGAAGCCATCAGGGCCGCAGTGGACCACGGAGCCAAAGTCATCAACATGTCCTATGGTTCAGATGCCAGCACGATGACACCCGCCTACTGCAGTCCGGACATGGCTCCTGCCATCGACTACGCACTGCGCCACGACGTGGTTCTCGTAGCGTCAGCGGGGAACGAGGGAGACGCCGCCAATTATCCCTCGCAGCCTGCCTCATGCCCGGGCGTCCTGGCTGTCGGCGCTCTCACCAAGCAACTCCGCCCCTGGTGGAAGACCGAACGTCAGAGTTATGTGACGGTTGCCGCTCCAGGCGCTGATGTGAGTCTGCTGGACAAGCGCGGCATCATGCACATGGGGGACGGAACCAGTTCGGCCGCCGCGCTGACCTCAGCGGCAATCGCCTTGATCAGGTCGAAAAACCCGGGCATGCCCGCCCGCACCATCGTCCAACGCATCTTCGCCACCGCGCGCCCCACCGGTACTCCTGCCTGGAACAACCGCACCGGTTACGGGCTCCTCAACCTCTCCGCTGTCATCGATCCCGAACACCACCCAGTCTCCGCCGCTGCTCCCAATCCCCTGTACGACGGATTCGACAGGTGGCAACGCCAACTCGCCGCTTTGACGGCGTCCCCTAAAGCAGTGTCTACGTCGGGTTCCGCGCGGCAATACGCGGAGAAGCCGACTTCTTCCGAATCGACAATTCTGTGGATCGCCGTCCCGGGGACTGCCGTCGCCTGTCTTGTCTGCCTGGCAGCGATCGCATTCCTGCGTTACCGCAAAGGCCCCCGCCGGGGAAGGGCGGGTACGTAAATGTCCACTGTCGTGATCTGTCTGCGCTCTCGCCAGCAGAACTAGTGGAGTCATTATTTCTATCGGTTTCGGGAGTCGGACAATCAACCAGGAAGTCCCGGCCGCTTATCCCGAGTGCCAAAGCCAGGTCGCAATAATGATCAAGGAACAGCCGGAAGGGGATTTGCAGTGTCCAGATCAGACCCTCCCACATCGCTGGAAAATTTGCTCAATAGCAGCACTCCCTATGCGCCACGCGATGTCGATGATGTGCGTGAGCGCATTAGTACCTATCAGCCGACTCCGGATACTCAAGAGACAACACAGCAACGGCACGCAAGCGAACCACGCGGGGATGACTCTGAGGGGAAGGAGGGCCTCATTCCAGAAGAACCTCATTCGGGCACGAGGCCAATTGAGCTGTCCGAAATTACGCAGAGCTACCAGTATGCCGAGATGTTCAATTCGCCATCGCGGACATCAGGACTCTCTGAAGAATTTATAGAGCGGCTGGAAGCAGAAATGGCGGCGAGGGAGAGGAGAAGATTTCGTGCAGCATCACCTGACGGACTCGTCGCAGCGGAAGTAGACGGAAATGGCCAGTTGATCGCCTTGAAGATCAGCGATGACATTTTCAGGAAGGTGGACTCGCAACGAATCGGTTCGAAGATCGTTGACGTAGTGACTGCAGCCACGATACACAGCGCCAAGAAGAGCAGCGCGGAACATTAGGCGAGGCCGTACATGAGGATGGATGCGTCTTGATTGATTGGGCAGAGTACCTACGCGCCGAGATCGAATCGCTCGGCAATTTCGTATACAATGCAGAAAGAGAGTACCGTAACGCGAAAATTGAAGCCGAAAATAGAGTGCCACGGTTCTTTGAACAGGAAATTGAGGGAAATATTGGCACGGTGCGAGTAAATTACTTCGGCTTCCTGGTGGGCGTGGAATTGACCGCAACGAACCTCCGAAGCTATCGGGGAAATGTTCTGGCTGACCGTATAGTGCGATCTGTTGCGCTTGCAGCAAAGGATGCCGCGCGAGCTCGTGAAAGGCATAATGAATCATGACCGAAATTAAGGTCGATGCAGAGAAGATGCGGACAGCAGTCGAGAAGCTCCTCGAATGCTACCTGAAGTGGCACGACTGCTCTACTGAAATTCAAAATGCAACTCTTGGGCCAGACGATCTGGGCTTTCTGGGAAGTGTATTCCATATTCCCGACAGGTACAATGCTGTTGTCGACCAGGCTTTCGATAGGGTCTCCGAGGGAGAGAATGTCCTTCGTCTGGCGGGAGCGGATCTATATGAAACCGCCAAGAACTACGATGACGTCGAAGACAAAAATATCCTCGCGATTCTCGATCGTGCTTCCGGCGGCTAAAGAGGAGTGAGTCATGGGTAGCTACAATATTGATAAGATCGTCCCGTTTCCCAAGGACGCCGCCTCGAAGATTCGACAATTCTCCGACGTCCCAGGGGTACCCTCGGCGAGTGATGTGCTCGATAAGGTAGAGAACATGCTCGGCCATCCAGAGAAGATAATCAGCACGGTTGACGCATGGAGGAAAGCGGCCGCCCATATGGCGGAGTCAACGACTCCTCTTGATACCGTCCAAACTGCCCTCGGGTCCACGTGGTCCGGACCAGCCGCTGCTGCATTTGGCAAATGGGTTGATGGCGTTTCCACGAGGAGCAGGAACAATCTCACCGCAATACAACAAGCAGGCCAGGCAACAGCCACATTTTACAATACTCTTATCCAGATGTATCAGCAGTGTGTCACTTTTATTCTCGATTGCGCCAAGGATCTAAACAATCTTGTGGGCGGTATGATGGGCGACTGGAAGTCATGGATCGCTGGCGGAAGCGTCGAGCTATCCGGTGGACTCACCGGCCCATTCTTGGCAGCCGCAGAATGGAAGCACATAGCTGACCTTATCTCGTCGATGATTGATCATATCGAAGGTGTATTCAAGGGAGTTCTGGAGCAGCATGTGGTGCAAATGAATGCATTCCAGACGGTGGGTAATGCGATTAGCGGTATCACTGCGCCCGGCGCGCCAGATGACAGCACCTTCAATCCCAACAGGTGGAAGCCTGTATGAGGCTAATGAAGATGCTTTCATCTAACACCCCTGCGTTCATTGCAACCTTTCTTGGAGTCGCTGCTTGTTCGAGCTCTGGCCCCACAGCGCCGTCTGGCAATATGGACACGAATTCCGCATCCCCAAGCCCGGATGCTCATCAACCCTCCACTGTCGTGGCCTGTAGACTTGCGACATATCCAGACCGGGCTCTCCTGGCCGGAGGTACGCTTCGAGTTCGAAATAAGTCTACTGTCGCCGAACAGGCACACTGTGAGAGCAGAACCGAGGCCGTTGGGAAGATGGCCTCTTCGGTCACTGTGAGGGTCTATGCAGGCTTGGGCCCGTCGACTGTCGAATCAATTCAGGGCGAAATCGATTCAGGCAGATGCCGAAAGTTGGAAAATATTCGGGACTTGGCATGTTCTTGGATAGATGGTCAAAATGGAGAACTGAGAGTCGCGCGGGGCGGCATTGAGGTCGGGGTGGCCTTCCATTTGGCCGGCCTTAATGGAGCCAACCAGTCCACGGCGTTTATGCGCAACTATGCCTCAGTAATCTCCAGGGATGTTGCCTCGTGACTCTGAGTGAGTGAGTTATCCACCTTTCAGTTGGTGAGGACGGTGTTGCTTACGTGCTTGGGCGGCCTCGGCGGGCCAAGGCGGCTGCCCGGGCCACGGGGCCGTACTGGTGCTTAATCTGTCAGGACGAGGATGCCCTCCAGCCGGCTTTGGCTTGCAGCAGGCTGGGCGTATTACAGGCTGGGCGCGTTAACGGTACTGGCATAGATCCGGCAGTGCGGCCAGTTTCCGGGCGGTCGTGGCAGCAGGTCGGCGACTGGCGGTGGCAGCAGCGTGGTGGTGGCGAGTTCGGCCAGCGTGAAGAGGGATCGGGATCGCTGGGTGCCCGGCAGACGCGCCGAAGTTGAGGTGGCCGTCGAAGGCGGAGATCTGGACGATTGCTGTGGCGGGGTCTGCCGCGGCGATGTTCTGCGGATCCGCAGTCGACCATGGTGCGGGAGGGCTGGTTTCATCAGAGGGGCGGCAGGGGCAGCCGGCCCGGGACGTTGACACCGATCAAAGCACCCCGGACCGGCTCCAGGGATGGGACAGGCCACCGACATAGAGGGAAGGCGGGGTGGCCTGGCCGGTGGGTTCAGCTCGGCCGCATCGGGAGAAGACCCCCCGTGAGAGGACACCGGACCGCTGATGTCGCGGCCCATCACCAGCGGACAATGGTTCGCTCCGCCGCTGAACACCTTGGACACCGCCCCGTCCGCTTCCGCCGACTCGTCCTTGAGTGCCGGCCTGCCCGCGGCCTCGGTGCTGGATGGCGGTCACGGGGCGACTGGCGGGGCAACTGGGGGAGGGGCCAGCGGACTGGAGGTGACCGAGCCGCTGATGTCCCGGCCCATCACCAGCGGGTCCGGCGTTGGTTCCGCCGCTGGAGGTGTTGCTCGTCGCGGCAGAAGGACCCCCTTCCGCCGCTGCCAGCCAGCCCGCCGCCAGGCTGCTCAGCCTCAGACTCCGACGGGGAAGAAGGAGACCGCAGAGGCAGCGCCATCACGAAACGCCGCCAATGTGGCGAACGCGCTGAGCACCCGGCCAGCCACCCGGCCTTGCTCCAGACCCTGCACCAGCCAGAACACCACCAGCACCACCGCAGCCGTTACGGCGACCGGCACGCCCACCCACACCAGCACGCGTCCGCTCATACCGGCATCATCAACCCTCGCTCCCGAACAGGGCGGGCCCTTGGGCACATAGGCCCGCAAACGGCCACCCAACAACCACGACTGGCCGTATGGCGCGCGTCTGGTGCCGCGCTGGTCCGCAACGGGCCGGAGATTGGCGGCCGGGTAGAGCTTGACCTTCCCCACGAGCGACAACTACCAGCCCTGGAGTCCACAGACGGGTAGGCGAGGTCCCCGCGTCTCACGGTCCACGTGGCTGAATGGGAAGAGTGCTGGGGGTCGGGCGGAAGCGGCAGCTCGTGCGGACGAGGTGTACGGGGATGAGCGGGCAACTGAGTCCCGTAGGAGATGCCGCGAGGATGCCGGTCGTCCAGGAGTCAGCGTCGCCAGATGAGTGCGCTGCGGCCGTCGGCCAGCGGGAGGGGCGTGTAGGGGCATGAGCGCGTCTCCCTTCCCGCTCGATATCTTCTCGGCCGGCAGTCGTAGTGTCCGCGGCGGACAAGCGCTCGGACCGAGCCAGAGGCCTCGGTTTCCCGGCCCGTTGCGTGTGGCGTTCGTCGGACGCACCTCCACCGATGACCAGCAGGACCCGACCTTGTCGATCCCCCGACAGCTCAACAACTGCCGAAGGGCCTTGCCCGAGCGGGCCGCCATCGTCGCGCACTTCTACGACATCGAATCCGGCCGCAAGACCCTGGCGGCACGCGGGCACGGGAGCCGGCACCAGCAGTTCTCCATCCCGGTCCCGCGGGACGGCGGCATCCAGGACCTTCTCGAGGAAGTCGAGCGTGTCGACCGCCGCTTCGACGTGGTGATCTGTGAGTCGATCGAACGCATCGCCCGCCGCGCCTACGTCGGCATTCTCATCGAGACCCGTCTCGAAGAGGTAGGAGCGCTCCTGCTGGCATCCGACGAGCCGATCAGCTTCGACGGCAGACGCGCGACTCAGGTCCTGACCCGCCGGATGAAGCAGAGCGTTGCCGAGTGGTACGTCCTGGAGCTGCTGGAGAAGTCCTGGGAGGGGCTGGAGACCCACTCTGTGCAGGGCTACAACATCGGCAAGCCGCCGTACGGCTACCTCGCCGAGAAGATCCCGCATCCTGTGCCCGCCAGGCGCGCCGAGGGGGCCTCCAAGCACCGGCTCACGCCGCACCCGGTGCATGGTCCGGTGGTGACCCTGATCTTCGCTCTGCGCGTGGAGGAACGACTCGGCTACCAGGAGATCGCCGACCACCTGAACGCAGACCGCCGACGCTTCCCGCCGCCGGTACCGCCCGACCCTGCTCGCGCAGTCGGCAGATGGACCAAGTCCTCGGTTCGCGACGTCCTCACCAACCCCAAGTACACCGGCTACATGGTGTGGAACCGCCGCGCCATGAAGTCGAAAAGAGGCACCTACAATCCACCCGAGGCATGGGTATGGTCCCGAATCCCAACCCATGAGCCGCTGGTCGCACTCGATGTGTTCATCGAGGCGCAGAAGACTGCCAAGATCCGAGAGATTTCTGGTCGGCGCACTGGGCCAAACGCCGTCCCGCCGAGCGACCTCGGCCGCTCCTACAAGGAGCCTTTTCCATCACGGGGCGAGGGCGGCCTCGCGGTTTTGTAGGACGCTGATGGCCTTGGCGAGGTGGCCGGCGCGGTAGGGGCAGCAGCGGAGCTTGGTGAGGATCTTCCATGACTTGAGCTGGGCGTTTCCGCGTTCACCTGGTCCGCGGAGCTTGGCGTGGGCCCGGTTGGCTTGTTTCTGGGAGGCGGGCTTGTTCCTGCCCTTGTAAGGAACGATGATCGCGGGACCGGCGCCGACGTAGCCCTTGTCGGCCAGGACCGGCAGCCCGCACGCTGCCAGGGCGCGGATGATTCCCCAGTTCCGGGCCGCTTTCAGGTCGTGGATCGAGCCGGGTACCGCACCCGACACCCACACGATCTGCCCGTACGGGCCGGCAATTACCTGCAGGTTCACGCCGTGCTTGTGATGCTTGCCCGAGTAGAAGAGCCGGTCGGCGCGGAGGCGGTCGGTCGCGATGAGAGTGCCGTCCAGGATCAGATGTCCCAGCCCGTCTTTCTTCGCCCTGGCGAGTGTGGTGCCGAGCTTGGGTGAGCGGGCCGACAGCCAAGCCACGACCTCGTTCACATACCTCCACGCGGTCGTCGTCCCGACCCCGAAACCTGCCGCGAGCTGCGCGAACGTATCGCCCTTCTTCAAGTATGCGAGCGTCATCAGCGCCTGCTGCCCCGCGTTCAAAGCCCGGCCCTTGCTCTTCAGCTTCGTCCGCTCCCGCCGGACGAGACCGGTCAGGTAGTTCAGAGTCGAACGCGACAACGGCAGCGAAGCACGATAGAAAAGCACGTGAAACCTCTGGTTGTGGGGGGCGGAGGTCAGAGACCCCTCTCCTACCAGGGGTTTCTTCACGTCCACGGCCAGCCACGCCGCCCGCGATCATGCTGTGATCAGCAGCCTTGAAGAGGCTGCTGGAAAAGGTTCAAGCTAAGCTCTTTCATCATTTGCGCCATGTGCAAGCATCGGGTGAATGGGAAGACCTGCGGCAAGTACACCTACTATGCATGCACGCCGAACAAAGACTACCTCCTCGAAGGGCATCCCAAGTCGTTCTGGTTGCGGGAGGAGAAGCTCCTGGAGGTGTTGACGAAGTTCTTCAACGTCTACGTCTTCGGCGCAAACCGACGGGTCCATCTCACCCGCGCCCTGAGGGAGTCCTTTGAGTGTTCTGCTCGTGAGTACCACATCCAGATGGAAGCGGTGCAACGGGTTATTGCGGAAATCGAGGACCGGCAAAACAACCTCGTGCGCAGTCTCGAGCTATCAGGCGAGGCCGGCCAGGTGGCAATAGGGGAGATCTCCGACCTGTCCCGGGAGCTCAGGAACCTGTGGAGCAGGAAAGACGACTTGCTGGCCGAGGTCGAAGCACCCGAGCTCGCGCAGACCGCACCTGAGCTGCTCGAAATGCTGCCGTTCGGGGAAGTCGATCTCGCTGATCTCGCTGAGCCGACGCTGCGGCGACTGTTCGAGGTGCTCCAGCTGGAGATTCACTACGACTGGCGGACCAACGTCGCCGAATGCAAAGTCACCCTCACAGATGTAGCGATCCAGGCGCAACGGGAGGTCACTCGAAGAATCTTGCATCGAGCCGTGAAGTTGGATGCCACCAGTCCAGAGCCCCCACCCCCGCCGCCGTTCGGGCTTCGACCGCCGGGGAACCAGCACAGAGCAGGAGTCCTGGCTGATCAAATATTGATCAGCCACGGCTTTGTGATTGACGTCACCCACAAAGCTCAGAATCGGACCATAAAGTAGATGGAATTGGGATGAGGCTGTGTCCGTCGACTCTCTCGATCACGGACATGATGACGCTTCTCCCGAAAAATTGGTGATCCCCGGCCGTCTACAAACGGCATACCCATCACCGGGTGGTCACTACCGTCTGCACACGGCCGCATGGTGGGCTCCCTGGTCCGACCTAGCCTGTAGGCGCAGCCCATCGCTGCTGTCTCTCTGTCCGGGAAGGCGAAGCTTGCTTCGGTGAGAGGGCGGACGAGCTTAGGCGGTACTTGCCCGCCCAGCTGAACTGAGAAGACTGCTTGGTGTAGCTGACATGTCACTCAAGGCATGTATGGGCAGCTCGTTGGTTGAGGGCAGTCGCGCCACCCCCGGTTCCGGGCCGTCGGCTACGGCAGCATTCCCCTGCCACGAGGTGATCGCGATGAACGACCGTCTGCAGTTCAGCGACGACGAGTGGGCCGAGTTCGTCGCCGAAGGCCAGGAACTGGTCGAGAAGGAGTCGTTGATCCAGTTCAAGCTGGGCGACATCACCCTCGACCGGATTCCGGTGGGCTCCGGTGCAAGAGGGGTGGAGGCGCTCCTACACCGTTACGCCGACGACATCGGCTCGACGTTCGAGTCGCTGGCGACGTACCGATACGTGGCCAACGCCTGGCCCAAGGAGCAGCGCGTTCAAGGGGTCAGCTTCACGGTCCATCGTCTGCTGACCCCGCTCGGGGACCGCTTCGAGGTGATCAAGCACCCCCCGGAACATCCCACCACTCACCGCCGGTACTGGTCCCCTGACCAGGTAAGACGGTTCCGAGACCAGACTCCCGTGGTTCCGGCGACCCGAGACGAAAAGGTCAACCGGGCACGTGAACTACTGAACGCCGAGGAGGACGCAGCAACCATCGTCAACGAGATGCTGCGCCGCCCCGAAGTCGCCGGCCGCGTCGTCGCAGACGCTGGCAGTCGGAACATCTTCGACCGAACGCGCACCGAGCAGTACCGCCAACGCCGCGACATCGCGCCGCCATCTCGCGACCAAGCGCCGCCGCCTCATCCGACATCGGCGCCGTACCAAACAACGCCGATGGAGATCCTGGAACTGATCTCGGTGTTCACCAACTTCTCGGTTCAGATGCACCGCCTGGTCCCACGGCTACCGGGCCTCACTTACGGCCCGGACGAGGAAGCCAGCATCAAAGACCGCGCGGTCCAGGCACGAGCCTGCATCGACTGGTGCCTCACCGTCGTCGAGACCGGCAAGACCGACATGGACGAGCAGCTGGCCCGGCTGATCTCGGGAGAGCCGTCATGAGCGCCCGGCCGCTAGCCCGAGCATTGAGCGGCAGGTTGGTGTGGGACCAAGTCGCAGCCCATCCCGAAGGACTCCGGATCGACCAGATCCTGCAGGCCACCGAACTCACCGAGGGGCAGTTCACCACCGCCAAGGCCGAGATCTGGGACCGCATCGCGGGGGAGGAAGGAAAAGCCTTCGTCTGCTACCGCGGGCACTACATGATCACTGATGACCCGGAGCTATGCCTGGACTGCCTGCTGATCCGGCTGCGCGGAATCCGCAGCAACGTCCAGCACCTGCTGGACGGGGTCCTTGACCCGCTCGGCGACCGTGGCCGCCAGCATCCCGTCCTGCGGATGCTGCGCGGAAACCTCGATGCCATTGCGGGAGCCTTCGCAATGGCGGATCAAGCGCAGGATGGACCTGGGAACAGCACGGCAGCCCCGAAAGTGCCACGCTGATGAACGACCTCTCCGGGCGGGGCACACGGCTAGACAACGCTGGCGCCTGACTCCGCGGTACTAGGCGGGGCGCCCCAGTTCCTTCTGGAATAGGCGGTGGACGTTCTCGCCAAGGATCTTCAGTATGTCGGACTCGGGGTGGCCGCGGCGGAGCAGGGCCTCGGTGACCAGAGGCAGGCCGCGCGGGCCGTCGAGGCCGGGGACGACTGCGTTGGTGTCGAAACCGGCCAGGGCGCTCAGGTCTTCCTCGCAGCAGGGCGGGGTGAGGTCGAGGCTGACCTCGCGGATGAAGTCGGGGCCGAGGCCGACGTGGTCGATTCCCGCAACGGAGGCCACGTGCTCGATGTGATCGACAAGGCGGTCGATGGTATAGCCGCCGGGATCCTCACTGAGGAAGCCCGCGACGAAGTTGATGCAGACCACTCCGCCGGTCGCGGCGACACCGCGGAGCTGGTCGTCGGTGAGGTTGCGGTGGTGGTCGCGCAAGGCCCGGGCCGAGGAGTGGGTGGCCATGACCGGGCGGGTGGCGAGCTCCAGGACGTGGGCGACGCCGGCGGCTCCCAAGTGGGAGACATCGAAGATCACGCCCAGCCGCTCCAGCTCGGCCGCCGCGTCGACTCCGGCGGCCGTCAGGCGGCTGCCGGTGGCGTCCTCGCCGCTGCCGTCGGCCAGCGCAGTACGGCCCCAGTGCGCGATCGAGGCCACCCGCACGCCAAGCCGGTGCAGGGTGGAGAACAGTTCCACGTTCGCGTCGAGGCCGGGGGCGCTCTCCAAGGCCAGCACCAAGGCGATCTTCCCGTCCGCCAGCGCCCGATCGATATCCTCCCCGTCCCGGCACAGGCTCACCTCCTCGGCGTTGCCCTCGGCGAGCACGTGGGCGGCCTCGACCATCCGAAGGGTTTCGCGCAGCGCCCCCTCCGGTCGGAACTGATCGTCGATGAAGACAGGGAGAACCTGCAGGTCCACGCCTCCGTCGCGCAGCTGGGGCAGCCAGCGGTCCCGGAAGAACCTGGCCCACAGCGCGGGCGGGCGGGCCGCCACGGCCATCAACAGATCGTTGTGGGTGTCGGCGACGACGGCCCGGCGATGGAGGTCAGCGGACATCTCGGTTCCCTTCTGTGCCAGATGGGCGCAGCTTTTGGCCATCCGTTTAAACTAAGCGGCCGGGTTGCCATGTGTCGCTGTACCGGGTCCCGCGGTGGGCACTGCGGTTTGACATCTCCTCTCCAGACCGAGCGCCGGTTGTAGTCTTGGTCGGTCGGATGCGGAGCGTGCCTGGTTCTGAAGCGTCCGACACGGCAGTTCTTGGAAGCAGGACATGCGGGCCTGACCTCCGCCTCTGTGGCTGCGAGGCCTCCTGTGGCGGCCGCATTGGAGCGGCAGGGTCGCGCCGTTGAAGGTCCCCACAGCGCCGATGTGCGGCGATCGTGGTTACGGGGTCTCAGACTGGTGTGTGGTCGGCACGTTGTTGCCGACGGAGACAGCGAATCGTCCCTTTTCACCAGGTGATCCACGCCGGGCCGCAGAACTGGCTCGGGGCTCCTCCGCAGGCTTTGAAAGATTTGGCTTGATCGTCCCGAATGCCTGCTGTGTAGGTGGAGGTTTTGCCCGGCCAGACCTGGGCATCGCTTGCTCCAGAGGAGTCGCCGCAGAAGTACTCGTTGCTATTTGCATCGAACCATATGGTGTTGACGTAGCTTCCGACGGGGGCTTGCATGTAGCTCCATGCGTACCAGTGAGGCCCGTAGTAGCCTTCGTACATGGCTAGCCATGAATTGTTAGGGCCGTAGGCGACAGAGTTTTTCATCTGCTGTTTTCCGTATGCGACTGAGGGGTCGCTCAGCCAGCTTCCACACCAGGTGCCCCAATCCTTCTTCATCAGAGAACGAGCTCTAGGGCGAGGGGGGTCGGTGACCGGGCTCCCCACGTTCATTCTGATGTACTTCGCCGCGACGGTCGAGGGCGGCGTTGCAGTGCCCGCCGAACTTGAGGTGGGGCTGGCCATAATAATCCCAGATGCCATTATCGCTCTCAGTCGTCCCCGACCGGACACATGCATCTTAAACATGCCACTCCCTTTCAGTTTCCAGGATCGTTGAATACTGGTCGTCTTCCTTGGAGGTGCGGGACTTTGGAGGTCGAATGTTCGTTGCGGTCAGTGTTGTCTGGCGACGTACCTTTTTTGGCCGGGGTCAAGGCCATGGTCTTAATGTCGGATCTTGATCTGCTCGAGGTGTGAGGCTCTCCGCGCCGACCGGATGGCTTCGCTGGCTGGGTTCCAGTGGCCAGTTGGACGGCTTTGGATGAGACAAGTCGCCTGGTGTGCTGGCGGCGCGTGTGGTCGCCCGGGACGGCTGCGGGTCACCGCCACGCCGTAGCTGCGGAACGCCTTCGCCAGAACGGTCGCCGAGGCGAGCGAAGCAGGGCTGGCCCATCGCCTGCATCGCGACGGGAACAACCCGGCGCCCGGTTCCTTGTGCACCAGTGCCGGCCGAACACGCAGATGGTGGGGGTCCCTGGATGGGTCTGGGTGTCGGTCGTCGTGGAGCGGCGTTTCGGTGGCGGTCTCGATGCTGGCGGTCACCATGCAAGACACCTGTCGGGAGCCTCGCAGATCTGGCGGGCGGTCCCGGCTGCCGGGGTGAACCGCAGGATGCCCAGTGCTCGTTGGTACCGCAGCAGTTGCAGGTTCCTGATCGCTGAGAGGGTCGCCTGTTCCTGTCGTATCGTGTGCTCCTCCTGCTGGCTGATGGCTGCGCGGAGCGAGGTGGAGTAACGGGCTTTCATGCGGCAGCCCAGGTCCGTGCGGGCGACCTGGATCTGGTGCGCTGTCACGTTGCCGTTCCTGCTCCACTGGGGGTCGTTCTCGGCGGAGAGGGGGTCGTCGTAGGGGAGTCCGGCCCGGGCCATGCAGCGCACCCATACTTTGCGGGCGGTGGATACCTCCGTCGACTTCTGTGCGCTGTCGTGGGCGTCTTCGGCCATGTACTGCAGCGCCCGCCATGGCATGTCGGGTCGGTGGAGCCGGTCGGCGAGCCATTTCGCCTGGGCGGGGTCTGTCAGCACCCTGTCGGGGAGGGCGCTGCAGCCGCCCTTGGGCACGGGGTGGCCCTTGAACGTCTTCACGCTCCCCTTGAACAGGGGGGCGAAGTCCTGGGGGATGGCGATCTGTTCGACTCCGGTCGCCGCCAGGTGCATGTCGGGGACGAAGTTCCTGGGCCCCTGGTAGCCGTACTCGGCCACCTGCCGTCCTTCCAGGGAGCCCAGCAGAAGGGCGTTCTTGGGGTAGCGGGCCGGCTGGGGCGGCGCTAGGAGAAAGGGCGCGCTGTAGTACTGGGCGCACCGCTGCCAAATGCGGTAGACGGCCTTTCTGACAGTGAGGTTCTGGTCTGGCGTGAGGTCGAAGAAGTCAAGCGGCAACGCATCCGCTGACCCCGAGGCCCCGGACAGGGGTCGCGTCGGGTTCCTCCCCTCGGATTTCGGCAGCATCGCATAGGCGGCTGCGGAGCCGCTGGCGACGAGAAGGACGGCCACGACGGTGGCCACGATGGTTCGCATGCGTCCGGGGTCGGAGGTTTTCATGCGGTGAGGTCCATTTCTGTGGACCGTGCGTCGGGGGAGTGGGGGGCCCGTAGGTCGCTGTGTCCTCGGGTGTTCGGTTCCTGGGGCGGGCGAGGACGGAGCGGAAGGAAGCCTTCCAGAGCTAGGGCTGCGGCCAGTGTGATGGCCGGGATTGCCGCCATCACGTAGCGGTGGTCGAAGTCCAGGACCGCCACTGGCCCCACCAGCAGGAACAGGCCGACGATGAGGGGGGTCGCGACCTTTTTGCGGCGGGTGACGACGCCTGCCATGCCGAGCAGGAGCAGCAGGAGGAGGAGTGGCCCGCGGGTGTAGGCGGGGTGTTGGTACCACCGCACGGCTGCCGCGGTCGGCTCGACTGATCGGACCGTCCGCGCGGATGGATCGTAGGCATGCACGGGGCGGGTACCGCCGTTCTGCCCTGCCGGCCAGCTGCCCTGGACGAAGCCGAACGCTGGTGTGACCCGCCGGGGGTGCCGGGCCGGGGTCCAGGCGAAGGCCAAGGCGGTGTCGCGGCCGACGGCCGCGGTGTAGGCGATGGGTTGAGCGATGATCGCGCAGAGTGCGAAGGACCGCGCCTTGTCGTTGTTGGCGAACCCGCCGCGGGTCCGGTTGAGGGGAGAGTCGGCGGCCCAGACGTACTCCGAGGCCGCGTCCTGATGGTGCCCGTTCGGGCAGAGCGGCCGCAGATTCGAGGGTGGGGAGATCTTCGTGCAGTCGGCGAACGTCATCGTTCTGGCCCATAGCGCGATCCCGTCGCCTCCGGCGAGGGTGTAGCGGCCGTAGTTGTGGTGGTACCAGGTGGCATAGGCGGTGAGCGGCAGTGCCGCGGCTAGGACGAGCGCCCCGGCGGCGCGCCACCGGCGCTGCCCGGTGACCAGGGTGTGCACCAGCAGGACGGCGATGAGGAGCAGACCTATCGTCCGTGTCAGGGCGGCGCAGGCCAGCAGCAGCCCGCAGGCCACGTGCGGGGCGATGCTCGTGCCCTTCGCCGGGATAGTCGTTGCGAGCACCATGACCACGAGGACCAGGAACAGCGAGTCCGAGAGCACGCTGTTCTCCGCCTGGATGAACTGCGCGTCGAGGAGCAGCGGAGTGCTCGCGGCGACGCTGATCCAGGCTCGCACTCGGGCCCGCCTCAGCAGCACATATGACGCGACCCCCGCCACGATGCCCAGGAAATGCTGGGCAAGAGACACCAGCACCAGGCTATGGAATGGCTTCAGCAGCCAGAGGAAGAAGGGATATCCGCTGGGCTGGAATCCCCAGAGCGGCTGAGGGTGGTTGGCGACTTCAAGATAGGAGTAGGAATCTGGGTACAGCCAGGGGAGCGGATAAGCCAGCGCAACAACGATGCGCACTATTATTCCGAGGAGTAGCAGGACGGTGAACGCCCGGTGCGCGCGCGGCAGGAGCGCCGCACGCGACACGCGGGCACGAATAGTCGACATCAGACCCCGATACGACAGCTTCGTCTGGCGAGGTCAGCCGTTCCAGCCGATACTGCCGCCCTGGAATGGTTGATCGCCGACTTTAGCCGCAGCCCCGAACAACGTTGCCTCGTCGTCGCGGACGCCAGAGGTGTAGGTGGAGGTTCCGGACCACACTGTCGCTTGGGAATTGCCGTTGCCGTCGCCGCATTGATAGGTCACCGTATGGAGGTAGACCCAGCCGACCGCGAGCGCGCTTCCCACCGGCGCCTGCAGGTATCCCCAGGCGAACCAGTGGGGGCCGTAATAGCCTTCGTACATTCCGGTCCACGCGCCGTTCGGCCCTCGGCCGAGGGAGCCGTTCATGTACTGCTTGCCGTATGCGACCGCGGGATCGCGTAGCCAGCTGCCGCACCACACCGGATAAGCGCTCGCCGCGCGCATAGTCGGTCGTGCCGCACCAGGGGCTCCGGAGGCGGACCTGAGGCGCTTGGAGATTTCCGGAAGGGCAGCCTTCAGCTTGGCGCGTTCACCAGGAGAAGATGGAGTCGTCGGACGGGCCGGAGGGCGAGGAACGGGGGTCGCCACCGCCGCTGGCCCCAGGGCGAGCGACGTTCCGCAACTGAGAGTCGCGACGGCGATGCTGGTGGCGGTGATTTTGTTGGCTTTGCGCACAGAGCTCTCTTTTCTTGTCGCCGGTTGATAAGAATTGTTTGGCATGGCGTTTCGAGGCCGTGGCAATAATTGAGACTGACGAGCAATCTGTCTACCAGTCAGAGTGATGGTGTCCGGAAGCGGCCGCATCGAAGGTGTCGAGAAGGTAGGAAAGTGCGCGACCGCTACCGCGCTGGTGGTGGCAGGTGAATGACGTGCGGGTGAACACAGGTTGGGCATGCCGAAGTCGCCGAATGTTCCGGGCGACGGCGTCATCAACCTGGGCTGCGGCCGCCTGCCGGGAGACAGATCAAGTGCCCGGCGGCCTGGTATCGCGCAGTGGCGCTGCGGCGCCTGCGGGCGCTGGTGCACGCGATCACATGCCGCACCGCAGCGCTGTTCAGGGCTGCTCGAGCTGCTTCCGAATCAGGGTCAGGCCGTCCATGCCGGGTGTGCGGCATGAGTCGATGGAGCCAGGTCTCGATCGCTGCGGTGTCGATGGCCGCTCCAGTAGCCGATGCTGTCCAGGAGCGGGTTCAGAGGTGTGTGCCGGGCGGTATCTGGTGGGACACCTGAACCAGGACCGCACCATCTCCAGCGCCTGCTCAATCTGACCTCGGGCGAGGTGACGTGGCCGATGCGGCTGGTGTGACTCGGCCTGCCGGAACGGGTTGCCTAGCAGTGCCCACTGGTCGGCGGCGCAGGTGAAGTAGTCGATCGCCTGGTCGTGGTTGCCGGTGCGGCGGGCCCAGACCCCGAGGCGGTCCAGGGCCCTGGCGGCGGCTTCGGCGTCGCCGAGGAGTTCGGCGGCGTGGAGCGCGGCATCGTCGCCGGTGAACCAGCGTTGCGGGTCGATCAAGTGGTGCAGTGCGAGCGGCCATCCGGCCACGGCCAGTGCGATGACCAGGTGGAACGCGCCGCGGTCTTCGGCGGTCTGGAGGCAGCCGGTGATCACCTCGTGCTGGTCGGCCAGCCAGTCCAGCGCGGCGGGGGCGGTGAGTTCGGGCCGGTTTCATCAAGGAAGGAGGAGGGGAGCCGGTCCGGGACGTTGACGCCGATCAAAGCGTCCCGGACCGGCTCCCGGGGTCAGGCCACCGACTCATGGGGGAGGTCGGGGTGGCCTGGCCGGTGGTTTCAGCTCGGCCGCGCCATCCAGGCGGCCGAGGACGGTTCGGCCGTCAGAGCGGCGTCCAGCTCCTGCGGGCTGCCGACAACCACCACCTGGCCACCCGCGCAGAGCGCGATCCAGGCGCGCGCGAACGGCTGGTAGACGATCCCCCAACCAGGATGCGCCGCGCGCAGCCGCGCCAGCTCGCACTGTGCGAGCTGTTCGAGCGCCGGGTCGTCAGGGAGGGTGCCGGGCCAGGCCGCCCGCGCCTGGAACGGGCGCAGCAGCTCACCGATGCGAGCCAGGACGACGCTGCCGCAGTTTCGGCCGGTGACGTCCGTGGGGCGGGTGCCCGCGCCGGGTGCTGGGCGGGCCTGGGCCTGGTCCTCGATTCCGGCTGCGGGCGCGGTGGCGGCCGGGTGCTGCGGCCGCGCGCGGAAAGGTGCGCGCGGGGCGGTCTGGAGCGCGGCGAGCGCAGGAGTGGGGTGCTCGAACCGCTCCGGCCCGGCGGCGGGCGAGGGAGGCAGGGACGGCCGCGCCGTTGCGGCCACCGCGACCGCGTCCGCCAAACCATTGCCCGCCGGGATCTGCTGCGCCCACACCCCAGCACGCGCCGCACTCTCGGGCACGGCACCAAGCCCGCCGCCGGAGGTGGCGGCGGACGCCCGCGGGCCGAGACGACGCTGAGGCCAGCGTCCGGACCCGGCGCTCACGACGCCAGCCTTTCCTCAAGCTGCTCGCAAGCGGCCACGTAATCGCCGAACCGGGCCAGCGGGGCGACGTCGGAGCCGGTGCCGGTGCCGGTGTAGAACCATGCGGCACCGTCTGCGGGGTCCAGACCACCGGTCACCACAATCCGCGCGGAGCCATCAGGGCACGCGACCGTGAGGGCGGGCCTCACAGGATCGAACTCGGTTCTCAGGCCATGGGAGGCCAGATGCATCCCCAGCCGGGACAGATGCCTGATGGTCGTGCCCCGGTCGGCGATGAGCGGCCTGGCCGCCCCGGCGCCCAGTGCTCCGGGCGGGCCGGCCGTGCGGTCGGAGTCGGCGTTGCCGAGGCCGCGGCGATGCTGCTCCCGCCGCAGGGCCTCACCGGGACAACGACGGGGGAGATCGACGCTCACCAGGAGCACCCCCCATCAACCACCCTGGCCTCGGTCGGCTCTTCCGCGTGCGGCTGTTCGGGGTCGTCGGGGCGGGCGATCGGACGGGCCTCCTGCGACACCGCGCGCGCCAGCCAGGACGCCATCCGCACCGGATCGCCGTACGGAAGCGGACGGCCCACCTGCTCCGGGGACGTTCCGGGACCAGGACGGGCGCCGGGGCGGCGCAGCCAGAACACCGGCTGCGCATCCCGCAACCCGACCTCGCAGACGATCTCGCAGTCCAGCGCCTTGCCGAGGCTGGAGGTGACGGCCAGCAGCGGCCCGGCCGGGGAGTTGTGCAGCGTGCTGGCCACACCGAGCTGCTCCAGTTCGAGCGTGAGGGTCTGGAGCCAGTCGTAGGGCGTGCGGCGGCTGGTGATCGGTCCGGGGTTAATCGGCGCAGCCTCCTGCGAACTTCCTGGGCCGCGGCCCGCATCGATTGGGCGGGCGCGATCGGCTCGGACGCATCGGCGAGGCCGCCGTGCTCGCGGCCGGTCAAGAACCAGGTCTCTCGAGGCCGCGTCATTGCCCTCGAGCGGGTCGTTGTAGGCCCGGGCGATGCTCGGCGGGAACGGCGCGCGGACAAGCTGGTCACCACTCCTCCCGGTCAGCGGGCGAGTTGGAGGTCATGTCCAGCAGTCGGGCGCGCAGTTCGTCGGCCGAGTCGGCGAAGGCGTCGTGGTAGAGCAGCGGCGAGGTGGGGTCGGCCGGGATCTGGCCGAGCCAGGAGCCGCCGGAGGCCGGGACGATGTTGGCGGTGGGGAACTCGGACTTGAGCTGCATCCAGAGTTCGTCGGTGCCGCTCGGGTCGGGGAGCGGCTGAGGCGCGTTCGAGGATGACATGGCGGGGTCCTGGTGGCGGGGTGCGGGTGGCCTGCGTGTCCCGTCGGGCACAGTTGGCGGTGTCTCGGGCGAGCCACGCAGGGGGAAGGCCGCCCCGTCTCGACGGGAAGGTGTCGAGACGGGGCGGGGGCGGGCCCGTATCCGACGGCGCAGCACCGCCGTGATACTCCGACAGCTCGGCGGTGCGAGTTGTCCGCAGTCGGTTCCTCCCTTGCCGAGGGGGCCAGGCTCGGCGGCGGGCCCGCTGGCGCCGAACGTGTAGTCCGACGCCAGTCAGAGGAGACGGCCACGTTCACAGATGGCCTATCTGGGAGAGAAAGGTGATCCGGTCGGCGGCCTTGCCTGCCTCGTCGACCGTGCCGAAGTAGGAGTTCGGCCGATCGATGAGGACGTATGAGACGCCGATAGCTGGTAGGTCACGGCAGGTGAAACGTCTGACACGGCCGAGTGCGGTTGGCGGGTTGGCGATGAGGGTCGGGACGCTCTCGTTGCGGTAGTCCTTGCACGTCGACGACTCGACCAACCAGCGCTGGCCTTTGAGCGCCTCGGCAAGGTTGTCTAGGTGGGTGATCGTGGCGTCGACATTGATGGACAAGTTGCTCGGCCTCCTCACGGGGTGTGGAGACCACGATGACGACGGAGCTGATCTCACCCAACGTGAATGTGGCATTCAACGGCCCTGCGCGAATATGCCGCATTGGCATATCGGCTGTTGAGGCTGGGCTTACGGTGGGTTGGCGGCCACGCTTCAGGCCGCAACCGCAGTGTTGTTGCCGATGATCCGATTCGTGGGCGGTCCCAGTGAGCGCATCGCAAGATCGTGTTTGCCCAGCTTGCCGCTACACCCATTTGAGCCGGTACAACCGTGACCCTCTGTGCGGGCCTTGCCTGGTCGCCGTCCGTGCACAGCGAGGTGTGACTCCTGAGTGGCTGTGGGACTCGATGCCGCTGCGTGCCGCTCTCGCCAGGCACGACATGGGCGCTGTGCTGGCGATCATTCGCGGCTCCATGGGGATGACGCAGTTGGAGTTTTCGCAGCTGGCTGGCTGGGATCAAGGATCCGTCAGTCGAATCGAGCGCGGTGATCGCAGAACCATGGACGACATCGGCGAGATTCTGCGGGTATGGGATGTTCTGGAGATGCCGCGTCAGGCGCTTCTTCCGATGATCACCGGGCGGGTGGATGCCACATTGAGTACTGAGGACGAGGCCGCGTTCTGGGGCGGCCCCGACTACAGCCGTCGCGAGTTCGGTGCGCTGGTAGGCGCGGCAGCGGCAGGGATCGCTCTGCCGCAGTTGGCGAATCTGCCCGGCCGCGTCGATGCCGGGCACGTGCGGTTCCTTCGCGCCAGCCTGGAACAGATCCGGGGCCAGGATCGAGTGATCGGCGGCACGGGCCTGCTACGGCAGGGGCAGCGACTGCTGGAACGCGCGCGGGCGATGCTCGACGAATGCGAGTACTCCACCGCGACCGGGAATGAGTTGCTGGTGGTGACCGCTGACCTCGGCATCGTCACCGCATGGCTGGCTTACGATGCAGGAAACCAGGAACTCGCACGGACGCTGTACAACGACGCGGCGTTGCTGGCGCACTGCTCCGGCGACCCGGAACTACAGGTCCACGCTCATGCGAACATGGCGCAGCAGGCGACCTACCTCGCCCGCACGACCGGTCGCAAGGGGACTGCGCGCGAGGCGCTCCGGTTCGCCGACCAGGCCGCGGTCGCGGCACGCCATCTTCCGTCGGCGACGCTGCAAGCTCTCATCGCGCTCCGTCAGGCTCTCGCGCATTCCGAGCTCGGCGACGAGATCGCATTCCGCCGGCTGATCGGACGGGCACGAGACGAGGTCGACCGCGGCCGTCATGACTCCGATCAGAGCTGGACGCATTTCGTTGGCCATTCCGAGATCACCGGCTACGAGGCGATCGGCTACGGCACCCTGGGCCGCCCTGAACGCGCAGCAGAGCTGTATCGCCGTGTGCTTGAGGATGACCGGTCGCCCCGTGACCGCGCTTACTACCGTGCCAGGCTGGCCGGAAGCCTGGCACAGGTTGGAGACCTCTCCAGTGCGATCGATGAAGGGCTCGCCGTCCTGCCCCAGCTGGTGGAGGGGAGCTTGACCTCCGGGCGGGTCCTGCACGAACTGCGTCCGGTCCGGGACGCGGCAGCAGCTCGGGCTGAGGAGTTCCGCGACCAGTACGACCGGGCTGAAGCCATGCTCGCCAGCGCCTAGGGCGGAGAGGGACTCGAATGATCGTTACGTTTCGGCACTTCGGCAGCAAGGACGCTTCAGAACTGCGCGACGTCGTCGCCGACATCCACCAAGACGCCTACGGCCAGAAAATCGCCGAGGGCGACCGATTCGCCGCCGAGCAAGCGTTCATGCGCCGCTTCGACGCCTACACCCAACGCGACGGTTTCGACCTGGTCATCGCCTACAACGACGGCTGGCCGATCGGACAGGCATGGGGATGGCCCCTGCCCGCAGACACCGCATGGTGGGACGGTCTGCAAACGCCCGTCCACCCGGGATACACCGACGAGGACGGCACACGCACCTTCGCCCTGTCGGAGCTGATGGTCCGACAGGAATCAGCCGGACAGGGTATCGGCCACCGGCTCCACGATGAACTCCTCGGCTCACGCCCCGAGCAACGCGCGACACTGCTGGTGCGCCCCACCAACCACGCCTACGAGGCGTACCGCCGATGGGGATGGAAGACCATCGGGCAACTCCGCCCCGATATACCGGATGCACCGACATTCGACGTCCTCATGCTGGAGCTTCCGCTGCAGCGCTAACAGAACCTACGCAAGCCAGCAAAGCTAGCGCCGCCGCATCTTCCTCGGGCGATCTCGCTGGGGAGGAGTCCAGGGGCCTCTCGTCTGCATGTCATCGGTCACCATGCGGGGGGCGTGGTTTCAGGTCAGCTCGACGAGCAGTTCGGAGGCGATGGTGGCCATGGTGTCGGTGAGTGGGCCCTTGCGGCCGGTGCGGTTGAAGGCTCTGGCGACGTTGGCGCACTGCAGGAGCCGCACCAGCCGCCCGGTCCGGGTGGACAGGACCTCGTCGAACACCTCAAGCACCTTGGCGGCCAGGGGCGGCACCTGGAGGGAGGCGACCCACAGGGTCGCGGCGTCGAGGGCGGCTGGGCCTTTGCCCCAGGATTCCCAGTCGAGGAGTGTGAGCGTTGGTGCGCACACGTTCGCCCATCCCAGGTCGCCGTGAACGGTGGCCCAGTCGGTGATCGTGGTGTCGAGCCTGTGGCCGTACACCTCGGCGATCCGCTGGGACAGGTGTTCCTGGGTCATGGAGACCCGGCGGGTCTGGTAGCAGGCCAGCGTCTTGATCGCGACCTGCAGGTCGGCCCACCAGGTCTCGGGCAGGTCGGGGTCGCTGGTGACCGCTCCGGTTGGCGATACGGCGGGGGCGGTGACCCGTGTCATCTCATCGGCCCGCCACACCACTTCCCGGTCATCGTCGTACCAGGTCGCGGCGGATCGCCAGACGGGGCGCGGCACCTTGGTCAAGACCAGCGCGGTCTCGAACCCGGTGAGAGCTTCTGCGTTCAGCTCGGCCGGGCGGTGCCAGGCCAGGCGGACCCAGGTGCCCGTACCGGTGGGGAATCCGGCGGTTCCGTTCAGGGCACTGTAGTGCCCGGCGGCCCGGTCGAGGGTGAGGCCCAGCCGCGCCTCGATGATGTCGAGCACATCGTCGTGCGGCACCTTCGACAGGTCGAACAGGGACGCTTGGTGGTTCACGCCGTCACCGTAGCCTTCCGTTGCGTGAGCAGGGCCCGGTATGCGGCCACCCGCGCCGGGTCGATGTCGAGCTCGGCTGCTGCGACCAGTTCGGCGAGGTGCTCGGCGGTGTCCAGCGCCGCCGGGTAGCAGGTGAGCCTGTATCTGGTCATCAGCGCATCCGGGGCAGGAACCTGGGCCAGGTACAGCATGAGCGCTTCGATGTTCCAGGAGGAGATGCCCACTGGTGGGGCGTGCCGTTTGACGGTGTTGGTGAGTGGGGTTATGGCCTTTTTGAACGTGACTCCAGCCGGCTGCGTATGAGAGGGAACAGGGATTGTAGAGGAGTGTTTCCCCGTAGGCCCATCGAGCATGCTGGTCGAACTGGAGGGTGGCATGACGGTCATCGACGCCGGAAAGCCTGACGAGGCTCGCGAGGAGAATCAAGCTGATCCGTCCGGCGCGAACGCCGCAGCGGCGGCTAATTGTCCCAGCTGGTGCCAGACGCACGTTGATCATTCTGCGGAAGGGGTTTCGCACTGCCGTCTGATTGAAGAGATCGCAGTGAGGGAGGCCGAGTGTTGGACGCTCGAAGTATCGGTGATCCAGGAGCGTGTCGGAGGAGTCTCGTCCGATCCTGCCGTTTACATCGGGAATCGTGCCATCCGGGAGCATGAGGTCATCAGACACACTCCTGAGAGTGCTCACGTTCTCGCCGGACTCGTGGACGCCGCAGTCCGTAATCGTGCCTGCGCAGGTCTTCTGGGGGAGCTGGGGGGTGACGTCCTTCCGCATCTACCACTGAAGGGTAATAATGGTGAGATTGAGTGGCTTGAGCGGCTCCCCATTGCCCTTCGCCTGGCGGCCCATGCGATCACCGACCTCAAGCGGAGTCTTTGCCCGTCGTGGTGCGTGGAGGAGCATACTCTGAGCTTCGACACACTCCATATGGCGGCGGGAATTGCGATTCCGCTGAGTCGATACCCTTACTGGGTGAAAGGCGAGTGCTTTTTTGCTCCCGCCCTGGTGGGGCTTCGGCAAGATTGGGACGATCGAGCTCCGGCTGTCGCTCTCGCGAGCCATGACGATGCAGCCGAAGAGCTGCTGACGCTTGACGAGGCAGAAGATCTCGGTAGTAGCCTCCTTCAAATGGTCGCGATCGCCAGAGGTCAGGAGTCGCCATCCAACCTGTGAGCGATTGGCAGTTGGGCGGTTCGCCCACGACTGATCTCAGGAGGGATGCCGTCGCTCCCATTGCTGGAGCAGAACGACAAGGCGTACGGACCACCGTTGCTGAACTACGCGTGCAAGGTGCCCGGTATGGCCTTGATTGCTTCTGCCAAGGATGTTGAACGTAGAGCGGAGTCCAAAGGCAAGCGGTTTAAGTTTCACTAATGATCACGAATGGAAGGTCAGGTCCCGTGATCAAAGGGGGACTGTTCGTCGGCGAACTCTTCCTCTTCGTCGGCGTTGGGACGGTCTTCGGGTGGGGTGGAGCGGCGGTATTCGGGGTGGTCGAGGTCGATCTGCTTGGCGGCGCGGAGGGGGGCGGGGTAACGGGACCGGTCGGACCAGCCGATGGTTTGGTGGCACAGGCGAGCGGTGGCGTGGGCGAGGGCTGCGCCGTCGATGGCCGGGGGTGAGCACGATGGGGTGTGGTTTGTGAGGGCTCAGGACATCTTTGACGGCATGGCCTCGGGACTTGCTTCACCGGTGGAGGTGGTGTGGCGATGTTCAAGGTTGCGGAACTTGCTTTACGTTGCCGAGCGTGACCGGTGGGCGTGGACGTGGAGTTGGGTGATGGGCCCGAGAGTCTTGCGCTGGCGGACCGCGAGTTCTTCGTCTCCGTCCATCACCCGCAGGTGGGTGTCCTCGATCACGCTGGTGACGATCTTGCCTGCGTGAAGCTTGCCGATCTTGATCCGTTGACTGTTGATCACCATCTGCCCGTCTTTCCCAACTCGTCGTTGGACTCGGATCGAGCCGGGTGGCATGGGGCGCGCGGGTAGCTTCGGATCGGCCGCGTGGGCTCCGCTTAGGGAAGAGAGCCGGTCACGATTGACGGGGCATGGCCAGGTAGCAACGAGAACCCCGTCGCAGATCGCGTGCATGAGGTGGCCATCCAGACGCAGGACAGCGCGCTGCCCGTAGCACTGGCGGCCGAGGAGGAACTGCTGGCCTGCGATATTGACGAAGCCGTCATGACCGATGTTCCGTTCGACTTCAACGGCTTCGCCATCTTGCACTCGCGGCCGTCGGCGAGAAACACCCCGCCGACCAGATCCATCTGCCACAGCTGCATCGGAGCGGCCCGCTGCCACCGCTTGTACTGGCGTTTGTGGTCTTGGACCTGCGGCGCCACTAGGCCGTTCCGGACCAGGACCCGATGGACTGTCGCCCTCGACGGCGTCGGATCCACGCCCCTGCGCAGCAGTTCGTAACGGATCCTGCGCCCCCCACCGCGGGTGAAGACGCCGGAGCTCACACACCTGGCCTCGACCTCGGCTGCGGTCCGGCCCGGGCTCGTCTTCGGTCGGCGCGACCGATCCGCCGGACCGGGCATGCCCTCCTGCTCAAACCGCTTCTGCCCCATATGCAGTGACTGGCGCGAGGTCCCGTACCGTTCAGCAACCTCACCGATCGGCGACCCGGCCAGCACCTCGCGCACCGCTCGGTACGGGTACTCCTGCAACTCCTCCGGCTGCATACCCGCCACAGGTCACCCCCGTCGCACCAGCTCGAACGTCAAGTACCTGCTGCGACCAACGGCAACGCCCGTGAAACGAGTAAAGGATCTGGCGACGACAGCCCGTCGAGGAAGTCGTGAGCCGTTACAAGCCAGGAGTGGCGTGAACAGAGGGATACGGGGGGGCGAGGTTCACATAGGGTCGGCGGATGGCCTGCATCGTGGTGTGCGAAGACGACGCGGCGGTTCGCGACGTCCTCAAGCGCGTCCTGGAACACGACGGCCACACCGTCGCGGCCGCGGCCACGGCTGGTGGTCTGCTGCGCAACCTTGAGCCCGCCCCTGACCTGGTCGTGCTGGACCTGGGGCTGCCGGACGCCGATGGCCGCGACGTCTGCCTGGCGTTGCGGGCGCGCCTCGCCGCCGTGCCGGTGCTGATGCTCACCGCCCTGGACGGCGTGCACCACAAGGTGGGCGGCTTCGAGGCGGGCGCCGACGACTACGTGACCAAGCCGTTCGATGTTCCGGAACTGCTGGTGCGGGTGCGTGCCCTGCTGCGCAGGACCAGCGCGACCGCCGCGCCGAGCGGCACTGTCGTCCCGTCGAGTGGCATCGTCCTCGATCCGGCGAAACACGCGGTGATCCGCGGCTCGGTGAAGGAGAGCCTGACGCCGACCGAGTTCCGGTTGCTGGGCAGGCTCATCGCCTCCCAAGGTGAGGCGGTGCGCCGCCACGCCCTGGTCGCGGCCGGCTGGCCGCATGGCGCGCACGTCAGCGACAACACCCTGGACTCCTTTGTCCGCCGCCTGCGCACCAAGCTCGGCGCGCTGGGCGCGGCCCATCACCTGGTGACCGTCCGGGGTGTGGGCTACCGATGGGAGTGACGGGGTTCCGCGGCCGGGTCGTCGCGCTCACGGCGCTGATCGCCACCTCGGTGGTCGCGGTGCTGGTGGTGGTCTCGCACGTGTTGCTGGCCCGGGTGACCGAGGCCGACTCGAAAAGGCTGGCACGGACACGCGCCGAGGCGGTCGCGGCGAACGTCACCGTGCGCGGCGGGCGCGTGGTGATGACCGAGAACGGCAACGAGGCCTTCGACACGGTCTCCTGGGTGTACGCCGACGGGCACCTCATCGACGGGGCCGTGCCGGACGGCATCCTGGACCACGTCCAGAGCCTGGCGCGCGCCGAGCGGGCCCGGACCGCCACGATCGACAACCACCTGCTGCACTCCCTGCCGATTCCCCTCAGGGGCCACCATGTGGTGGTGGTCGCGAGCGTGGATCTGACGCCCTACGAGACGTCGGAGCGGCGCGGGCTGGTGATGTCGCTCATCCTGGGCGGCCTGGCGATCGTGCTCGCCAGCGCCGTCGCCTACCTGGCGGTCCGCCGGGCGCTGCGGGTGGTCCACGACATGGCCGCCCTCGCCGACGACTGGGGCGATCACGAACCCGGCCGCCGGTTCGACCTCGGCGTGCCGCGCGACGAGTTCGGCGAGCTCGGGCGCACCCTCGACCGTCTGCTGGAGCGGGTCGACACCGCCCTCGCCGACGAGCGCCGGCTCACCGACGAGATCGCCCACGAGCTGCGGACGCCCATGACCGTCCTGCGCGGTGAAGCCCAGCTGGCGCAGCTGTCCGGCCGCGATCTGGCGCCGGACACGGTCCTGCGGGAGGTCGGACGCCTGGACACGGCGGTCACCACGATCCTGGGCACCGCCCGGCCAGGGCACGACGGCGGCACCCGCTGCGATCTGCGGACCGCGGCCCGGCAGGCCATCGCGGGCCGCTCGGTCGACCTCGCGGTTCCGGCCGGCATCGGCGTCGCGGTGCCGGGCGAACTGCTCGTCGCCGTCCTGTCGCCCCTGCTGGACAACGGCCTGCGGCACGCCGGCTCGCGCCTGCAGGTCACCGCGCGCCGCCACGCCCGGAGCGTGGTGGTGGAGGTCGTGGACGACGGCCCGGGGTTCGATCCGGCCCAGGTCGACCGGGTCTTCGAGGCGGGCGTCTCCGGCGGCGGCGGGCACGGGCTGGGGCTGGCCGTGGTCCGGCGCCTGGCCGCGTCCGCCGGCGTGCAGGTCCGGGCGGTCGCCGGCGGGCACGGCCGCGTCGAGGTGGTGCTCCCCGCAGCGCCGCCGTCCCCGCAGTCAGGTTAAGTGCAGGTAGGGCGGTCCAGCCTGGCGGCATGACAACCACAAGCGCGGTGCACCCGCGGCACGAGCGGCGCGGGCGGCTCCCGCTGAACAAGGTGCCCGAGGTCACCATCTGGTTCTGGGTGATCAAGGTCCTCTGCACGACCGTCGGGGAGAGCTTCGCCGACTGGATCAACACCCGGCTGGGCGTGGGCCTGGTGAACACGGCCGGAATCTTCACCGCGGTCCTCGTGCTGGTTCTGGCCGTCCAGCTGGGCCTGAAGCGGTACGTCCCGTTCCCGTACTGGCTCACCGTGGTCGTCGTCAGCGTCACCGGTACCCTGTACACCGACATCCTGACCGACCAGCTGCACGTGCCGCTGTGGATCAGCTCCGCGGTGTTCGCGGTCCTGCTCACCGCGGTCTTCGGCGCGTGGTGGCTGCGCGAGCGCACCCTGTCGATCCACGCGGTCACCACCCGGTCGCGGGAGTCGTTCTACTGGCTCACCGTCCTGGTCACCTTCGCGCTCGGCACCGCCACCGGAGACTGGACCCTGGACCTCACCGGCTGGAGCCCGGGAGTGTCGGTCCTGCTGCCGCTCGGCCTCATCGCCGCGATCACGCTGCTCTGGAGGTTCGGCGCGAACCCGGTGCTGTCCTTCTGGCTCGCCTACATCCTGACCCGCCCCCTGGGCGCCAACATCGGTGACTGGCTCGCCTCCCCGAAGGTCGCCGAGACTCCGGGCGACCCGACGGGCCTGGCTCTGGGCACCTTCACCACCAGCCTGATCTTCCTCGGGCTGATCCTGGCGACCGTCCTGTACCTGACCGCGACACGCACCGACGTCACCGACACCCACCGGGCGCCGCAGCCCCCGCGCACTGCGGGCGACCTGCGCAGGGAGCGCGTCGCGCTGGCAGGCTTCGGCCTCCTCGCCGTCGCCACCGCCGTCCTGCTGGTCTGGGCGCACGGCAGGCCGCACGTCACCCCGGCACCCGAGAGCGACACCACACCGACCGTCCAGCTCGCGCCCGGCCAAGCGGTCGAGCACTTCCCGCCCGGCAAGATCAACGCGCTGCGGGCACTGGCGTCGACCGCGCTCAAGGACGCCCGCGCGGGGAACCCGGCCGGAGCCCACAAGGCCGCCAAGTCCCTGCGTGACCTCTGGGACGCCGACGAGAGCACCCTGCGTCCCCTGGACGGCACCGGCTGGACGTCCATCGACGCCCAGATGGACCAGGTCCTGAAGACCTTCGGCATCGACCACTCCAACCCGCCGATGCCGGCGGCGAAGCAGGAAGCCGAACTCACCACCCTCCTCGCCGACCTGCGCTGACCCGCACCGGCTCGCTCGCGCTGCGACGAGGGGCGAGCCGCCGGGTCAGCCCGGCGCCCTGATCGCGCTTCGGGCGTGGTCGCGCCACGGGCCGTAAAAGGGTGAGGCACCCGCGACGACGAGTCGCGCCGCGGGTGCCTCCTGGTGATGCCGCTCGGCGCGTTACCGCTCCGCGCCGGATTCGGGCTGGGTGTCGCCCGGGCCGTCCTCGTGACCGCTGTCGGTGTCATGCGCGCCGGTGGCGTTCTTGCCCGACTCGCCGCCGTCCTTGCCGCCGTCCTCGGTTCCCTTCTCCGAGTCCGGCTTGGCGCCGTCGTCGTTGGTCTCCTTGTCGGCGCCCTTCTGGCCCGTCAGCTGGACGGTGTCGCGGTCGGGGCCGGTGGCCGGGTCGGTTCCCTTCTCGTCGGTGCCGTGGTCGTCCGCCTGGGTGGGGGCCGGGGGCGTGACCTGCCGGGAGACGGCCGGGACGGGGTGGTGAGAGGAGGAGGCGGCCGAGGCCGCTCCCGCGAGCGATGCGCCCGCAGCCCCAAGGGCGAGAACGCCGAACGCCGTGGCCGCGATCTTCCGGTTGAGCTTCATGGATCCGCCTTTCACACGGATTGACGCTGGAGCGCTCCAGTCTGCATAACGGCAGGTGAGAGGACCGTGTGTGCGGAATGTGAAAGTTGACATGCGGCGTCGCGGGCGCCTGTAGGGTGCCTCAGGGCGCGTCCCTGCGGCGGCTCGGAGCGGGTGGCAGGGGGAGTTCCAGGCGTACTCGGGCGCCCCCGCCGGGAGGGTTGTCCGCGACGACGCGTCCGCCGTGGGCGTGGGCGATCGACCGGACGATCGCCAGCCCGAGGCCCGTCCCGCCGTCGGCTCGGCTGCGTGCGGTGTCGGCGCGCCGGAACCGCTCGAACACCGCGGGCAGCAAGTCGGGCGGGAAGCCGGGCCCGTGGTCGCGGACCTCGATGACCGCGACGGCCCGTCCGGACCTGCCCCGGTGCCCGAGCCCGACGTCGATGACACCGCCCGGCGGCGAGTGGCGCAGGGCGTTGTTGAGCAGGTTGTCCACGGCCTGCCGCAGCCGGTCGGGATCGGCCACCAGGTGCAGACCCTCGTCACTGTCCAGGCGCAGCGTGACCTGGTGGGAGGCGGCCCGCGTGGACGCCGACCGGACCGCCGCGGCCAGGATCTCGTGCGGCGCGATGCGCCGCGGACGCAGGAAGGCGTGCCCCTCGTCGGCCCGGGCGAGCAGCAGCAGGTCCTCGGCGAGCCGGATGAGGCGGTCGGTGTCCTCGGCCGCCGCCGCGACGGCCGAGGCGAGCGCCTCGCGCGAGCGCCCCGGCTGCCGGGCCAGCTCCAGCTCGGCCTTGAGCGTCGTCAACGGGGTGCGCAGCTCATGACCGGCGTCGGCGACGAAGCCGCGTTCGCGGGCCAGGGCACGGGCCAGCCGGTCCAGCACCGCGTTCATGGTCCTCGCCAGGGTCGCGATCTCGTCGCGCGTCGACGGCACGCGCAGGCGGGCGTCGAGGTCATGCTCGGAGATGTCGGCCAGGCGTCGCCGCAGCCGTTCCACCGGACGCAGCGCCGCCCCGGCCAGCAGGTAGGCGCCGAACCCGACGAGCGCCACGGCGGGCGGCCCGGCCGTCAGGAAGATCTTGCCGGTGCGGGCGGCCGTCGCCTCCACGATCTGGGTGCTCGTCCCGACGACGACCACGGCCGGCCGGCCGGCGGCGCGCGCGGGGACTGCCAGCATCCGGTACTGCTGGCCTTCGATGACCGTGGTGAACTTCTCGGGTTCCCTGGCCGCGTCCTGCAGCCGGGCGCCGCTCGCCAGCGGCTGGCGGCTGTCCCCGCTGCTCTGCAGCACCTGCCCGGTCAAGGCCAGGACCTGGGCCACGTCATCGGAGCCGCTGTCGTGCGATTCCGCGCCCTGCTCCTCGTGGGCCCCCGGAGGCGACGGGGGAGGGGGCGTGGCGGAGGCCAGGCGGGTCACCTGGGCGTCGGCGCGGGCCCGCAGACCGTCGTCGAGAGAGGAGTTCATCCCGATCGTCAACTGGTGCCGGAACAGCACCGCGACCCCGCTGATCAGGACGGCGGCGACCAGCGCGAACAGCAGGGCCAACCGCCACCGCAACGGCACGGCCGATCATCCCCCGCCGGACGGGACGACGGCCCGCAGCCGGTAGCCCGCCCCGCGGACCGTCTCCAGATGCGACTCGGCCCCCGGCTCGTCGATCTTGCGGCGCAGGTAGGCCACGTACTGGTCGACGACGTTGGAACCCCCGGCGTAGGCGAAGTCCCAGACGTGCTCCAGAATCTTGGTGCGGCTCAGCACATCGCCCGGATGCCGCATGAACAGCTCCAGCAGCGCGAACTCCTTGGGGGACAGGGGCCGCTCGCGTTCGCCCCGCCACACGCGGCGGCTGGCGGGATCCAGGCGCAGGTCCCCGACGCTCAGCACCGCGGGCCGCTCCTGAGCGCCGCGGCGGATCAGCGCCCGCAACCGCGCCAGCAGCTCCGCGAAGCTGAACGGCTTGGTCAGGTAGTCGTCGGCGCCCGCGTCCAGCCCATGGACCCGGTCACCGACCGCGTCCCGGGCGGTCAGCATCAGCACCGGCGTCCAGCAGTCCCGCGCCCGCAGCCGCCGGCACACCTCGAACCCGTCGAGCCCCGGGAGCATGACGTCCAGGACGATCACGTCGTAGGGGTGGGCGACCGCCTGCCACATCGCGTCCAGGCCGTTGGCGGCGACCTCGACCCGGTGGCCCTCCTCGCGCAGCCCGCGCTGCAGCAGCGCCGCTGTGCGGACCTCGTCCTCGACGACTAGCACACGCACTCTTCCATCATAAAACCGCTGGATGTGACAACGATGTGAGCCGGATGCGCCGCCGGGCGAGGCGGTCCAGGACGCCTGCATCATCACAATATGTGTTCGAGTATCGCTGTACGTTATGGGGGCTGGGGTGCCGTTCTCTCGTCGGAGCCGCGCGGTCTGCCGCTGGCGTCACACCTGCGCCTGACCCGCTCCCCGATCCGTCCTGGCAGGTCTCAGGACGAGGCGCCTCGGCGTGTCCGTCCGCCATCGGTAGCGGGGTTCCGGTCAACTGGGGCATGGCGTTTTCGCAGGTCAATGGGATATTTACGGGTGCATCGGGACGAAACGCGCGGCTGGTGGTCGCGGCGCGGGCGGTCCGGACGTTCGGTTACGGGTGCACGAGCGTGCTGCTGGCCGAGATGCTCACCCAGGACGGGGACGCGCCGTGGCAGACGGGCCTGCTGCTGGCGGTCGCGGCGGCCGGATCGGTGGCGTTCAGCCTGCTGCTGGGCCTGTTCGCGGACCGGTGGGGCCGACGCCGCGTCCTGATCGTCTGCGGAATGCTGATGGCGCTGGCGGGGGTGGCCTTCGCCCTGAGCGAGTCGTTTCCGGTGCTGGTCGCCGCGGCGTTCATTGGCACGATCTCACCCTCGACCAACGACAACACCCCGTTTTCGGGGGTCGAGCAGGCGATCTTGGCGCAGTCGTGCGACCGGGCCCGCCACACGACCGTGTTCACCTTCTACAACGTCACGGCGCTGGGCGCGGGCGCCCTGGGCGGCCTGGCCGCCGCCGGCCTGGGGGCCCAGGATCTGGTCTCGGCGGGTGATGCGGCGTTCGCGCTGTATGCGCTGCTGGCGGCTACCACGGTGGTGCTGTTCGCCCGGCTGTCCCCGCTCGCCGAAGCCCGGCCGGGCGGACTGACGGAGCCCGAGCCTGAAGCCCCGCGCCCGGCCGAGGACCGGGCCGCACGCCTCCCGGCGGCGGTGCGGCGCTTGGCCGCCCTGTTCGCCATCGACGCCTTCGCCGGGGGACTCGCCGTGCAGGCGGTGCTGGCGTGGTGGTTCGCCCATCGCTTCGGCGCCTCCACCGCCCAGCTGGGGCTGGTGTTCTTCGCCGCCAACCTCGTCCCGGCCCTGGCTCAGCTGGCCGCGCCGCTGCTGGCGGCCCGGCGAGGGCTGCTGGCGGCGATGCTGGTCCCGCATCTCGCCTCCAACCTGGTCCTGGCCCTGATCCCGCTGGCGCCCAGCCTGGGCGGCGCGGTGGCGCTGCTGCTCCTCCGCCAAGCCCTGTCCAAGATCGACGTGCCGGCGCGGCAGGCTTTCACCGCCGCGGTCGTCCCGGCTCGGGACCGGACCGCAGCCGCGAGCATGACCAGCCTGGCCCGGAGCATCGCCGTCTCGGTCAGCCCGCTGGCCGCCACCGCGCTACTCACCGGCCCGCTGGCCGCGGCCGGTGCGCCGCTGCTGCTCGGCGCCGCGCTGGCGATCGGCTACGACCTCACCGTATGGCGCAGCTACCGCAGCACACCCCTCGGGGAGGCGGCAGGCTGACCCGCCCGCCTTTCGTGCGCCGCCCGCGGAGCGACCCTCGCGGTCCGGCAGTGCTACGAGCTACTACATTGGTGTAGAAGTTCGGTCGCCGCAACCAAAGGACCAGTGTGATCGCAGCTCTCAATCCCCTCGACTCGACCTCCCTGCTGACCTCGGCGGGAGCGTTGGGAGTGTTCCTGGTGTTGTTCGCCGAGACGGGCCTGCTGGTCGGGTTCTTCCTGCCCGGCGACTCGCTGCTGTTCACCGCCGGACTGCTGTGCACCACGCGGGCGGGCGACACGGTCCATCTGTCGCTGCCGATGGTGCTGGTGGCGGCGGTGGCGGGCGCGCTGGCGGGCGCGCAGACCGGTTACTGGCTGGGACGGCGCGGCGGGCGCGTGGTGCTGTCGCGCACGACCAACCGGCACCTGCTGCGGGGGATGGACCGCGCCCAGCAGTTTCTGGCCCGCTACGGGCATGGCCGCGCGATCGTGCTGGCACGCTTCGTCCCGGTGGTGCGCACAGTGCTCAACCCCCTGGCCGGTGCGCTCGAGGTTCCCGTCCGGACCTTCGCGCTCTGGCAGGTGGTCGGGGGCCTGGTCTGGACGGTCGGGGTGACCGTCGCCGGGTACCTGCTCGGGGCGAGCATCCCGGGCATCGATCAGTATCTGCTGCCGATCGTGGGTGTCATCGTGGCGGTCTCGCTGCTCCCCGTCGCCGTGGAGATCTGGCGGAGCAGGCGCGCCTCGGCCGCCTTGCGCGGCTCTGCAGGCGACGGCGACCAATAGCGAGGGCCACTGCCGACACCGACGCGGTGGCCATCGCGCCGGCCCCTCCCCCGCTGGCGGCCGGTCCCGGTGATTTGTCCCTCACCGCGGAGCCACCTTTGCTTCTACAGTCCTGTAGACGAACCGTCGAACTGAGGTTAGCCTCAGCTAAGTCATGGGGACGGAACGACAGGAGTAAGACATGTCAGGCGAGAAAATCGCGCTGCTCGGAGCCATCGCCGGCTTCACGATCTTTCTCGGCCTGCCCATCGGGCGGCTGCGCGACCCGCGTCCGCGGACCCGGGCCCTGCTCAGCGCCACCGCGATCGGCATCCTGATCTTCCTCATGGTCGACGTCCTGTCCCATGCCTGGGAGCCGATCGACGCGGCACTGAGTAAGCACCACGCCGCAACGGCCGCCGGATACGGCGCGGTGCTGGCCGCCGGCCTCGCCGCGAGCCTGGCCGGACTGGTCCACTTCGACCGCTGGATCGCCACCCGCACCCGCAAGACGTCCCCACCCAAGGACGGCCCCGGCGCCGCCGCCCTCCCGGCCGCCGGCACCCGGCCCGCGCCCGCCGGTGACCCCGCCCAGCGGCTGGCCCTGCTCATCGCCACCGGAATCGGCCTGCACAACTTCGCCGAAGGCCTGGCCATCGGCAACGCCGCCGCCTCCGGCGAACTGAGCCTGGCGGTCCTGCTGGTCGTCGGCTTCGGCGCCCACAACGCCACCGAAGGCTTCGGCATCGTCGCCCCGCTCGCCTCCGCCGGACAGCGCCTCGGCTGGGGGCGACTCGTCCTCCTGGGCCTGATCGGCGGCGGCCCCACCCTGGCAGGCACCCTCATCGGCCAGAGCCTGACCAGCGACACCCTCGGTATCGCCTTCCTCGCGCTGGCGGCCGGCTCCATCCTCTACGTGGTGATCGAACTGCTCGCCGTCGCCCGGGCCGCCGCCATGAAGACCATCACCACCTGGGGCATCCTCACCGGCCTCATCCTCGGCTTCGCCACCGACGCCATCATCACCTACGCCGGCGCCTGACCCCCCTGAAGCAGACCGCGCACGGCACGCCCGGGCTTTCTTTCGCCGTCGGGGACGGTCACGGTGACGCTCCAGGTCCTGCGGGGTTTGGGGGTATCTCTCCACGTGTGTGAAGTTGATCTTGAGGGGAATCAAGTTCAACGTGAGCGGGAAGCGCTTACTTGTTCGGGGGGAGAAGCATCATGTCGATCATCGAGGGTGTCGACGGCTCAGCGTCGACTACGGTAAGTGATCTTGCGTCTACTGTGGTGGGCGGGGTGGAGACGGAGCGTCGTCCGATCCGGGAGCTGATGGGTGATCAGCTGCTGGACGAGCTGCTGGTCCGTTCCCGGGACGAGGCCGGCGGGCTGCGTCTGACCGGTGAGGGCAGCATGCTGGGCGAGCTGGTGAGGGCGGTGCTGGAGCGGGCGCTGGAGGCAGAGCTGACCGCGCATCTGGGCTATGGCCGGCACATGCAGGGTGCGGGCGCGGTCGCCGGGAATACCCGCAACGGCAAGATCCGCAAGACGGTGCAGACCGGGGTCGGGCCGGTGCAGATCGCGGTGCCGCGAGATCGGACTGGATCGTTTGAGCCGGTCCTGGTGCCCAAGCGGGCAGGGCGGGTGTCGGGCGGCCTGGACGACATGGTCATCAGCCTGTATGCGCATGGTATGTCGGTGCGCGACTGAGGTGCCCCGGATCTTCCGGACACGTCCATAGCTAGGATTGTGGACGAACCGGAAGGAAGGTCATTGGCAAGGCGTAAACGGCGGTACTTCTCCCAGGAGTTCAAGGACGAGGCCGTCCGGATGGTGCTGGACGGTCCGCGGCCCATCACCCATGTGGCACGAGACCTGGATGTGCACGAGACCACCCTGGGATCCTGGGTGAAGGCGTATCGGCTGACGCACGGCGCCGACACGCAGGCCGCATCGGGTCCGGGCGAGGGCAGGACCGAGCGGGAACTCCAACTCGAACGCGAGAACCGGAGGTTGCGCGAGGAGAACGCCTTCCTGAAAAAAGCCGCGGCCTTCTTCGCCAGGGAACACCCGTGACCGCCAAGTACGAGTTCATCGACGCGGAGAAGGCCAACCACAGCATTATCGATATGTGCGCCTGGCTGCATGTTTCGCGCTCGGGGTTCTACGAGTGGCGGCGGCGGCCGGCCTTGGCGACCCGCGAACGCCGCGAGCGGCTCAAGTTGATGATCGAGGCGGTCTTTGCGGCCAACCACCAGACCTATGGCTATCGGCGGGTGCATGCGGTTCTGGCTCGGTCGGGTGTTCGGGTGTCGCCGGAACTGGTCCGGCAGCTGATGCGCGAGCTGGGTCTGGAGTCGGTGCAGCCGCGGCCGTGGCGGCCGGTCACGACCCGGGCCGACGGCCCGGGCGCGGTCCCCGACCTGGTCCGCCGCGACTTCACCGCCGCCGCGCCGGGCACCAAGCTGGTCGGGGACGTCACCTACATTCCCACCTGGGAGGGCTTCGCGTATCTCGCGACGGTGATCGACTGCCACTCCAAGATGGTGGTCGGGTGGGCGATGGGCGACCATTTCAAAACCTCGCTGCTCACCGACGCCCTGGATGCGGCCGCAAGGAACATCGACATCGAGCCCGGATGTGTCTTCCACTCCGATCGCGGGTCGAATTACATGAGTGCCGAGTTCGGTCGGCACCTGGCCGGGCATGGAATGCGCCGGTCGGTGGGCCGGACGGGCGTATGTTGGGATAATGCCTTGGCCGAGTCGTTTTTCGGGGCGTTGAAGAACGAGTGGCTGAACCGTATGGTATTTGCCACGCGCGCGAAGGCCCGCCGGGCGTGCATGCGCTACATCGAGGGCTTCTATAATCGACGCAGGCTACATTCCGCGAACGGGTACCGGACCCCATGGGAGGTCCACAACGAGTACCTGGACCGGCAGCAAGCCGCGTAGATCACCCATCAAGCAGGTGTCCGGAAAACGCGAGGCCCCTCAGGGTGAGCAGTGTGGTCTTGCCCGAGCCGGTCGCGCCCCACAAGATCACTAACGGCATCCGTGGGCCAGCTCCCAGGACTCATCTGTAGGACCAGATGAGGGGGCGCGGGGCTCGGGTCTCTTCTTCCGTGCGGAGGGTGAGTGGAGAAGACCCGGACGGTGGCGGCGCTTCAGTCCTTCACGGCCCACTTTTGATCCGCGGCCACGCGTGCGTGAGCCACCGGGCGATCTCGGCCGCGTCCCGCTCGACCAAAGCCATGCGCCCGGGGCCCTGGCCCAGCGCGGCCCGCACCCGTTCGCCCTGGTCATCACCGAGTCCGGGCGGCCGTCCGCTGGCCGGGCGCCGCCGCAACGCCGTGGTCCCGCCCTGTTCCCACAGCCGCCTCCGACGCCGCACACTCTCGGGATGAACCCCCGGATCCGCGCGACCTGGACCTGGCGCACACCCGGCTCGAACAGCGCGACCGCGCGCATCCGCCGGGCCTCGCTCACCTGCGGGCGGGTCGGCGGCGGAGCCGAGGGCGCGGGAACAACCACCGAAGACTCGGAGGCCGCGCCACGAGACTCACACCGCAAGAACCCCTCACGTCCACGGAACTCACGAAAATCTCAGTAGTCCAGGACGACGGCGTCGCGGTCCAGCCGTGCGCCCATCAGCCGCTGGGCCTCGGCGATCAGTCGGGGCCGAGGCGGTCGAACCCGGCGTAGGCGGTGTCGGAGGAGGCGCGCGCCGCGGCGATCCTGTTCTCCGGACGCCAGATGCGGACGTGACCGTCCAGATCGGGCAACCGGACCACCCAGCGGGTATCGGGTCCTTCGTCGCGACGTGACGATTGCCACACACCGTGCCCGGGTCCGGCAATCCCCGCCGGGCGGGCACGGACTTGCAGGTCACAACCTTGATCAACTCGGGCCGGGTGGCATTGGATCATGATGTGCGGGCGGTGAAACGGGCTGTGACCTGCAGGATCAGGAATCATCCGGGCATGGCACCCATGAACTGTGAGAAAACCTCACATTAAGAGGTGATTGATAAATCCTGCTAAGGCAAGTTGATCGAAGTGACAAGACAGCCGCCTTGAGCGGCCCTATCGTCATGCAGACATCACTGTTCATATGAAGGATCCATGGGCGCGGATGATTGGCGCATGGGACGCCATGGCGCCACTGCGGAAGGAGTCCGGGCTCGGTGAAAGTCCAGAAGAGACCCTGGATCGAATTCCGCGTCTCCGGCAGAAATAGCGTGGCCCGGAAAAGGGGGGGCGGGGTTGTGCTGAATGGCCGCGTCAACATCCAGAAGCTTCTGGCCGGGCACGGGCCATCTCTGACCTTTGAACACGAACGGGAGTCGTCATGACGCAGCCACCGCCGGCCACCGGCGCGCCGGCCCGCCTGCACGAGCGTAACGCCCGGCGGCTGGGGGCCCATGACATCGTCATGGCCACCCAGACCGGCTCCGGGGCCACCCTGCTCGGCAACATCCTGCTGGAACTGGACATCGACGTGCTGGACCCCTTCGGGGCGGTCATCGACGAGGACGGGTCGGTCCGCGCCAACGAGCCGGTGCTCGCCAAGCGCGAACGCATCTCCGCGGTCGCCTCGAAGGAGCGGAGCCTGCGCAACGGATCTGCCACGAGCAATCCGGAGGTGCGGTTCTTCAAGAACTTCCTGGCACCGGAGGTCTTCTCCGCCCAGACCGTCCGCGGGGTGGTCCTGCTGGTCCGCGACCCGCGCGACGCTGTGTACTCGAAATACTGCTTCCTGCGCGACTTCGGGGAGTTGATCCCCGGCCGTGACGATATCGAGGAGCAGGGCACTTTCGGTGAGTTCCTCGAGGGGCAGGGGTCCGGGCTCGAGCCGCCGCCGCTTGAGTACTGGACCTCCTTCTACCAAGGCTGGCTTGAGGCCGCCGACCGGTTCGAGCGTTTCATCGTCCTCCGTTTCGAGGACCTGAAGGCGGACGCCGTCGGCGCCGTAACCGAACTGCTCGGGCTGTTCGACGTCAGGATCGCGGCGGCCAGGATCGCCGACGCCGTCGAGCGCAGTTCGTTTGACGCGATGCGCCGACACGAGGACGCGCACGCCGCCGCGACCGGGGAGGCGGTCAACGCCCGAATCATGCGCCGCGGCAAGGTGCGCGAATGGGAAGAGTGGTTCGGTGCCCCCGAACTTGCCGCACGGTTCCGGAACGCCGAACTCATCGAGATGGCGGCCCGGTTCGGCTACTCGCTGCCGGAGTGAAAAGATCGGCCACCCTTTAATTCGGCACCATTTCTGCTGCGAAGAAAGGGAACGTTCTAATGACTTCACTGAAGCATGACTACACACCGTTCTCGTCCACCTATGCGCAGCGTCCGGACTATGCGCCGGGGGTCGTGGACGGGCTGGTGCGCATCGCCGGCGCCGGCCCGGACGACCGCGTGTGCGACATCGGCGCAGGCTCGGGCCACCTGACCGTCCCGCTGCTGGACAGCGGCCTCATCGTCGATGCGGTGGAGCCCAACGCCGCGATGCGCGAGATCGGCATGGGACGCACCGCCGGCTTTCCCCGCGTCGCCTGGCACGAGGGGTTCGGTGAGAGCACCGGACGGGCCGCCGGGGTCTATCGCCTGGTGACGTTCGGGTCCTCCTTCGACCGCACCGAGCGTGCGGCCGCCTTGCAGGAGGCCGACCGGATCCTGCGCCCCGGCGGGTACTTCGCCTGCCTGTGGAACCACCGCGACCTCAACGACCCGCTTCAGGCGCAGATCGAGGCGCTGATCCACCGGCAGGTGCCGGACTACGACTACGGCCCCCGGCGCCAGGATCCGTCACCGGTGATCAGGGCGAGCGGGCTGTTCGAGGAGCCGCTCGCGCTGCAGCAGCGCGTGGTGCATCCGGTGGACGCCGAGAGCTGGTGCGACGCGTGGAGTTCGCACATGACGCTGGGGACGCAGGCCGGGGACCGGTTCGGGGACGTCCTGGACGGCATCCGCACCCTGGTGCGCGCGCACGCGGGCGGTGTGGTGGAGGTGCCCTACACGACGCGGCTGTGGATCGCCCGAGCCCGCAGCGACCGCGGCGACCGCGGCGACCGCGGGGGCCGCGGGTGAAAGCGGCGCCCGAGGTCCGGCTCGGAACCAAGGGGGAGACGCTGGCCGAGCTGACCGGACGGGTGCGCGCCGCCAGGATCCTGCCCCTGGCCCTGCACGATCTCGCCGAATGGGAGGCCGACAGGGAGGCGGTCCTGGACCAGGTGCTGGCCACGCCCTGGGGGACCGGCCGGCTGATCGTCCGCAGCAGCGCCGGCGCGGAGGACGCCGCCGCAGCATCAATGGCGGGGCGGTTCCTGACCGTCCCGGCGGTCGCGGGCCGGGACGCTCTCGCCGCCGCCGTCGCGCGGGTCTTCGCCTCCTACGGGGAGCCGGACCCCGGCGACCAGGTGCTGATCCAGCCGGAACTGCTGGAGCCGCGGCTGAGCGGCGTCGCCTTCACCTGCGACCCCAGCAGCGGCGCCCCCTACACGGTGATCAACTGGAGCGAGGACGGGCTCACCGACACCGTGACCGGCGGCCGGGTGGAAGACCTGCGCTGCTGGTACGGGGCCTGCTACACCGGCCTCGCCCGCCCGCCCGAGGCGGTCGCCGGGGTCCCCGTCCTGCTGGCGGAGCTTCGGCGGCTGACCGGGCACGACCGGCTTGACGTCGAGTTCGCGGTCGCCGCCGACGGCGCGCTGGTCCTGCTGCAGGCGCGTCCGCTGGTGGTCAGGGCCGGGACGGTCACCGAGGCGGCCCACCGCCCCGCGCTCGCCGGTGCCTCGCGGCAGATCGCGGCGGCCGGGACCCGGCCGTCCGCCGCGCTCGGGGAGCAGACCGCCTACGGTGTGATGCCGGACTGGAACCCCGCCGAGATGATCGGCCTGCGCCCGCGGCCGCTGGCGCTGTCGCTGTACCGGGCGCTGATCACCGACGGGGTCTGGGCGCGGGCCCGGCACCGGTACGGCTACCGGGACCTGCGCGGGACGCCGCTGATGGTGGACTTCTCCGGGTTGCCCTACATCGACGTGCGGGCCAGCGTCACCTCGCTGATCCCCGCGACCGTGGACCGGCCACTGGCGACGCGGTTGACCGAGCACTGGGTCCGAACGCTGCTCGACCGGCCGCACCTGCACGACAAGCTGGAATCCAGGGTGGTGGTGTCGGCGCTGGGGCTCGGGCCCGACCACCGGCTCGGCGAGCTCGGCGAGGCCGGCTTCACCGCTGCCGAACGCGCCACGCTCGCCGGCCACCTGCGGGCGCTGACCGACCGCATCATCAACGGCGGGTTGTGGCGCGAGGACCTCGACCGGCTCTCCGCCCTGGACGGCCCCGCCACGCCACGGCCGGCGGCGGAGGCTCCAGCGGCCAAGGTGCGCCGGTGCGCCGAGCACGGGACGCTGCCCTTCGCCGGGCTGGCGCGGGCCGCGTTCATCGCCACCGACCTGCTGGACCACCTCGTCGCCGCCGAGGCGATCTCGGAGCAGGACCGGGCGGACCTGCTCGGCGGCCTGGACCTGGTGGCCAGCGGGCTGCGCCGCGACTTCAGCGCCCTCGACCGGGACGCCTTCCTCAAGCACTACGGCCACCTTCGGCCGGGCACCTACGACATCCTGTCGCCCCGCTACGACGAGGACCCCGACCGCTATTTCGACTGGTCGACGCGGGCGCTCGCCGAGCCGCCGCGCGCCCGGTGGACCCCGCGGCCCTCGCAGGTACGCCGGATCGAGCGGCTGATCGCCGACAGCGGCTTCACCTTCGACGCCGCGCGGCTGCTGGAGTTCATCGGCACGGCGATCTGGGGACGGGAGAAGGCCAAGTTCGAGTTCACCCGCGTGGTCAGCGACCTGCTGGTGGACCTCCGCGCGCTGGGCGAACGGCACGGGCTCGGCGTGGACGACCTGTCGTTCGTGGACCTGCCGGTGTTCACCGGTCTCACCGGTCTCACCGGCCTCACCGGCCTCACCGGGCTCAGCGCGGACCCGGCGGCCGACGCGCGCGCGCTGGCGCGCGCGGCCCAGCAGGGCCGCAGCCGGTACGCCGAGGGGCAGATGCTGCTGCTGCCGCCGCTGGTCGGCGGGCCCGCCGATGTGTGGGGCTTCCAGACACTGCGCGCGCAGCCGAACTTCGTCACCCGGGGCCGGGCCATCGCCAGGGTCGCCGACGTGGACGCCGGAGCCGACCCGCAGGGCGCGATCGCCCTGGTCGCCAGCGCAGACCCGGGCTACGACTGGCTGTTCGCGCGCGGCATCCGCGGCCTGATCACCGCCTACGGGGGCGCGAATTCGCACATGGCGATCCGCTCGGCCGAGCTGGGCATCCCGGCGGTCATCGGCGCCGGCGAGCTGCTGTTCCGCACCTGGGCGGCGGCGCCGGCGCTGGAGATCGACGCGGCCAACGGCCTGGTGACGGTGCTGCCATGACGGCCCGCGCGAGGATCGGCCTCACCCAGCGGGCGCTGCCGCCCGACCGGTTCGGCGAGCACCGGGACGCACTGGACGTCCGGTGGCACGAGTTCCTCGGCACCTGCGGCTTCGTCGCCGTCCCGCTGCCCGGCCTGCCCGAACACGCGCTGCGCGGCGCCGCCGCGCTGGGCCTGCGCGGCCTCGTGCTGACCGGGGGCGGCGACCTGGCCGTCTGCGGAGGCCCCGGCGGCCGCAGGGAGGCCGCCGAACGCGCCCTGCTGCGCTGGGCGCTGGACACCGAGCTGCCCGTGCTCGGCGTCTGCCGCGGCATGCAACTCCTGCTGGACGAGTTCGGCGCCGAACTCGTCCCGGTGGACGGCCATGTGGCGACCCGGCACGAGATCACCGGCCAGGAGAGCGAGCCCGGCGGCGCGCGCAGCGGTCGCGGTCGCGGTGACGGGCGCGGTGACGGGCGCGGTGCCAGGCGTGAGGTCAACAGCTACCACCGGTACGCTGCGCGCTCGGTGCCGCCTCCGCTGGTGGCGACGAGCACCCACCGCGGGGTCGTCGAGGGGGTCCGGCACCGCCGGGCCCCCGTGGAGGGGATCATGTGGCATCCCGAGCGGGAGGCATCCTACGCCGACCAGGATGTGGCGCTGGTGCGCGGCCTGTTCGGGGGTGCGCGGTGAAGGGCCTCATCCTGGCCGCCGGACGCGGCTCCCGGTTCGCGCCCTTCACCGCAGACCGGCCCAAATGCCTGGTCCAGATCAACGGCCGGACGCTCCTGGACCGCCAGGTCGCCGCGCTCACCGCCGCGGGAGTCGGCGAGATCGGCCTGGTCACCGGCTGGTCGGCCGAGGCGTTCGCGCACACCGGCCTGCGCCGGTTCGACAACCCGCGCTGGGCGGAGACGACCATGGTCGAGTCGGCGGCCGCGGCCCGCAGTTGGCTGGCGCGGGAGCAGGTCGTGGTGTCCTACGGCGACATCGTCTACACCGCGGACACCGTCCGGGCCCTGCTCGCCGCGTCCGGCCCGCTCGCGCTCTCCTACGACCCGCACTGGCGCGCGCTGTGGGAGCGACGGTTCGAGCGGCCCCTGGACGATGCGGAGACCTTCCGGCACGACGCCGACGGGCGGCTGCTGGAGATCGGCGGCCGGCCGGCCGGGATGGCGGAGGTCATGGGCCAGTACATCGGGCTGCTGCGGTTCACGCCGGACGCGTGGGCGGCCGCCGACGAGGTCGCCCGCGACGCCGGCGGCGGGCTGGACATGACCGGCCTGCTGCGGGAACTGCTGAGACGGCGCCGGCTGCCGATCACCGTGGTGCCGACCCGCGGCCCGTGGTGGGAGTTCGACCACCCCTCGGACATCGAGGCGGGGATGCCCGTCCTGCGCGACCTCGACGCGGTCGCCCCATGATGCGCCGGGGCGTGGTGTGGGTGACGGGCCTGTCGGGCAGCGGCAAGAGCACGGTGACCGCCCGGGTGCGCGACCGCCTGGCACAGAGCGCGGCCGATCCCGTGGTCCTGGACGGCGACCGGCTCCGGGCGATCCTGCCGGTCCGGTTGGGCTATGACGAGGCCGACCGCCGGCGGCTGGCGATGTTCTATGCCCGGCTCGCGCACGAGTTCGCCTCGCAGGGGCGGCTGGTGCTGTGCTCGACGATCTCGCTGTTCCACGAGGTGCACCAGTGGAACCGGCAGAACAACGAGCACTACCTCGAGGTCTGGTTGCGCGTCCCGCTCCCGGATCTGAGCGCGCGCGCCGGCCGGGCCGCGCTCTACGCCGGCGGCACCGCCGTGGGTGCCGGCGTCGCGGCCGAGTTCCCCACGGCCGCGCACCTGGTGATCGACAACTACGGGCCGACGACCCCGGACGCCGCCGCCGACCAGATCATGGCCGCGCTGGCCGACCGCCAGGTTCCCGAGTCCGGCTAGCCCGGGCCGAGGACGCCGGCGCGGCGTCCGCCACCACCACATCGACTCCACCGACAACCGACCTAGCACGCAACCGGACCGGCGTGGGCCGTCCCGGCCGACGCGGGAGACCGACCCGCGCCCCGGGACGGGTGCGCCACCGGCCTGAACCGCCACTATCAGGAGGTCCCCTTGTACACCGCACGCATTTCCGGACTGGCGACCGCGGCCCCGCAACTGGTGAAGATGCGCGATGTCGCCGGCCACCTCGCCGCCGACCCCGGCGGCGCCGACCTCGCCCACCTCGTCGCGCTCTCGGCCATCGAGTCGAAGGCGATGGCCATCAACCCCCTGACCGAGGACCCGCGGTCATGGGGCCCGGCCGAGCGCTACCGCCGCGCCCTGGCGGCCGGCAAGGACATCGGCGCGCGGGCGATCCGCAAGGCGCTGGCGGCGGCGGGCGTCGCGGCCGACGAGATCGCCATGCTGGCCACCGTCACCACCACCATCCAGTCGCTCCCCGGCCTGGACGGGCTGGCCGCCGACCTCGGGATGCGGCCCGACACCGAGCGGCTCCAACTGGGACCGATGGGCTGCTACGCCACCGCACCGGCCCTGGCGACCTGCCGCAACTGGGTGAGCGTGCACGGCAAGCCGGCGGTGCTGCTGTGCGTGGACATGTTCTCCCCGCACCTGCAGCCGCCCCCCTACGACAAGGAGCAGGCGATCATCCTGACGCTCTTCGGCGACGGGGCGGCGGCCCTGGTCATCCGGCCGGGCGAACCGGGCATGCCGGGAATCGACATCGTCGACAACCAGATGATCACCATGCCGGAGCATGCGGACAAGCTGCGGGTCTACACCGGCGACCACGGGGCCGCGATGCGGCTGGCGCCCGCCATGCCCGAGGTGGTGGCCGCCGCGGTTGGCCGCCCCCTGGAGATCCTGCTCCGCCGCAACGGGCTGCGCCACGAGGACATCCACTGGTGGGCGCTGCATCCGGGCGGCCGGCGGGTCCTGGAGCAGGTCGCCGCCGAGGTCGGCATCCCCGACCCGTCGCTGGAGGCGGCGATGGAGGTGATGCGCGAGTACGGCAACACTGTCGGACCGGCCGTGCTCATGGTGCTGGAACGGCTCCAGCAGACCCACCCGCTCCCCCCTGGCGGGTACGGCGTCGCGCTCGCCTACGGTCCCGGCGCCACCATCTGGACCGTTCTGTTGCGCGGTTGAGCCGCGCTGCACACCCGCACCAAGCCACACGGCAACGACACGGCAACCCCTCTCAGGGCGAAGGAAGTAGGACCATGTCCCAGGAGCAGGCCGCGGCGACGACCGCCCCCCATGTCCAACTACGCGAGATCTGCATCGCCCACTACCGGTTCCAGTATCTGAGCACGGCGTTCGAGTTCGGACTCTTCGCGCTTCTCTCCCAGCGCCCCGGCCTTGCCAGGACCGAGATCGCCGCCGGGCTCGGGCTGGCGGAACAACCGGCGCGCATCCTCCTGCTCGGCTGCACCGCGTTCGGAATGGTACGCAAAGACGGCGACCGCTACTACAACACCGAACTCACGCAATCCCTCGCGCACAATCTCGACCAATTCCCGGCTGTCTTCATTCCCTTCTACCAGCACATCACCTACCGGGCCATGGGATGGTTTGGCGAGTCGCTGAAGGCGAACACCAACGTGGGGCTGAAAAAGGAGTTCGGCGCAGCGTCGACGAACCTGTACTCGAGAGTGGCCGGCGATCCGGTCCTGGAGGGCGCGTTCCACAACGCGATGGGCGCGCTCAGCGCCCACCTGTCGGACGAATTCGTCCAAACCCTCGACCTGTCGCGCTACCGCCACGTGCTGGACATCGGCGGCGGAACGGCCGTCAACGCGATGAACCTCGTCCGCCGCTGGCCACAGCTCCAGATCACCATCCTGGACCTTCCCAGCGTGGCCAAGGAGGCGAACGAGCGCGTGTCGGCGGCCGGGCTGGGCGACCGGATCCGCGCGCTCGGGGCCGACGCCCTCGCGGACGCCTTCCCGTCCGGGAGCTTCGACTGCGTCCTGTTCGCGCACTTCCTGGAGATCTGGTCGACCGACCGGATCCGGGCCGTGCTGCGCAAGGCCGCGGAGGTGGTCGACGCCGGGGCCGGGATCTTCATCGTCACGCCGTTCCAGGACGACGACGAGACCGGCCCGCAGAACGCCGCTGAACTGTCGGCCTACTTCCACGCCGTGGCCTCGGGCGAGGGGATGGTCTACACGCCCCGGGAGTTCGAGGCGTGGATGGCCGAGGCCGGTTTCGAGTCGTCCGGACGCACCTTCGTCAACAACCTGGTCGACCACATCGTGATCTCAGGGGTCCGGACCGACCATGCGGTGCAGAAGGATGAGTGAGGGACGGCGCTGACGGCACCGCAGGCCGACCACCGTCGCTGGCCCGCTGAAGGACATGGTGGTCTCCGGGAGGATCGCGTTGGTGCATCTGCCATGACGCAGGTAAACCCACAGCTCGACCGACCACACCAGCCGTCATGGGCCCCGGAGGGCGGGGCGGTGAGAGGTAAGCCCGCACTCGGTGAGGTCAGCCCGGCGCGCACCGCGTCGCGGTCGGCGGCGATGCCGTGGGCGAAAACCGGCAGAGCGGGCAGGCGGCCGTCGGCGACGGAGTCGATCCAGGCGTCCCGGCCGTCCCACAGGGTGAGCGGCAGGTGCGGGGTGACGTCCACCAACAGCGTGCCAAAGACGCCGCGCCCCTTGCGCAACGCGAATTCGTCCACGCCCAGCACCGTCGGGGTCACCGCGGGCGGATCGGGCGACCGCGTCAGCACGTTCAACAGCGTCGCCCAGCTCAGCATCAGGTGCAGGTGGGCCAGCAGTAGCCACTGTGCACCCACTCCGACACCTGCCCACAGCCGGTACAGGCCGCCGGACCGTCACGGGTACGCGCCCGCACCACCAGCACATCCGCCTCGACCGCCACCGACTCGACCTCCACCAACGCCAGCCGCGGCAACAACGTGATCAGCAACTCGTCCTCACACACCGCCAGCATTCCGCCACCGGCCCGCCCTGTCACGCCCCAGACACCGCGCCGATCACCGGCTACGAAAATCTTGTATGAGCCCGTTTACGAACGTCATAGCCACCGAAATCCCCATCCATGCCCAGGTCGGCGAATACTTCGGGAGGAGCGGCCTTCTAAAATCCGGTGCACGCCGGACGCGCAGTTTCGCCATTCTCGTGACGGACTACCGGGTTGCGGGTGACGGTGTGTAAGGCTGGCTGGTCGTCAGGGGATGGCGGGTGGGCCGGCCCAGAATCCAGGCGCTGAACGCTGAACCCGTGTGCGCGCGCCCCGGTCTACGGCACCCAGTTGCGGACCGCTAAGGGGCGTCGGTCCGGGGCAGATCCTGATGGTGCGCCGGGGCTGACCATCCCTGGCCGCTGCCGTTTCGGCCGGTTGCGAGAACGCGTCAGCCTGTGGGCGCGCCGATCTGGTCGCGCTCCAGGACGGAACGCAGCTCCGAGAGGGCCTGCGCGGCGGCCGCCAGCGGGGACGCCTCGAGCGCATCTGCGGTCAGCTCGGCCAGACGCTCGGTGAAGGTTCTTTCGGCCGCCTCGGCCAACCGCAGGCCGTCGTCGGTCAGGGCCAGCAGGGAGGACCGGCGATCGGAGGGATTCGGCTGCCGGACGGCCCACCCCTGCTTCTCCAGGCGGTCGACGGTCTTGCTGGTCGCCCCGATGCCGATGGCGAACTCGGCGGCAAGGTCCGCCACGCGGGAGTCGGGGTGGTCGCGCAGGTAGCGCAGGGCCTCGAACTGCGAGGTGACGATCCCGTGCTGCTCACGGAGACGGTCGTTGAGGGCGTTGTACAGCCGCGTCTCGCATCGGACCAGGTCGGCGAAGAAGCCCGGCAGGTCGACTGCCTCACTGCTCGCTTTGGATGCCACGGCATGTAGTCTACGATAGATGCTGAGGAATATAGTTCCGTGGAAGTTACTTACGGCGGGAGAAGCAGATGAGCAAGGACCAGCGCGCAGCTCGACGCGATGCTGCGGCAGCCGCGCCCCGCGGGCCCCCGGTCGGTCGAGGTGATCCGGGCCGGATTCAAGGCGCTGATGGACCGGATGATCGTGCCCGACGGCATCCGCACCACGCAGACAACGCTTGGCAACCGACCAGCACTGCATGTCGAGCCGGACAGCGGCCCGCGCGCCGGGACGATCCTGTACTTCCACGGCGGCGGCTGGGTATACGGCTCCCCCGAAAGCGTGCTGGCGCTGACGGGACACCTCGTCGCCAGGACCGGCCTCGGGGCGTACTCGGTGGACTACCGGCTTGCGCCCGAGCACCCGTTCCCGGCCGCGATCGAAGACACTCTGAGCGCCTACCGCGCCCTCCTCGACGGCGGTCAGGACCCTTCGGCCATCGCGTTCGCCGGGGACTCCGCCGGCGGCGGCCTCGCCGTGACGACCTGCCTGGCCGCCCGCGACGCGGGCCTCCCGCTGCCCGCCGCCATCGTGACGTTCTCCGCGGGCCTCGACGCCACCCGCACGGGCGAGAGCATGGACACCAAGGAAGGCATCGACCCGATCCTCACCCGCAAGTCCGTGGAACACACCGGAGCCATGTACCTCGCCGGGGCCGACCCGCACCAGCCCATGCTCAGCCCGGCCGTCCTCGCCGACCTGACCGGCTTCCCCCCGATGCTCATGCAGGTGGGCACCAATGAGATCATGCTGGACGACTCCACGCGCCTGGCCGTGCGGGCAAGGGCGGCCGGAGTGGACATCATCCTGGACATCACCGCCGACGTGCCCCACGTGTTCCAGTCGTTCGCCGGCGTCCTGGACGAGGCCGACCAGGCACTGGACCGCGCAGCCCTGTTCCTCGCGCAGCACGTCCACTCCCCGGCACAACGGCCGCGTCAGCCGGGTAGATCTCGGAGCCGTCCGGCCACACGCCAGGCTGGGTGGCTCGGAGCCGCACAGTGAAAAGCCGGCGACATCGCCGGGATCCGCCGCGAGGAACCCCAAGTGTTCGAGGCCACATCCGGCGGTCCGAACCCTGACCGGCGTCGCGCTGTCATACGCCCCATGAATCTCGACTGCCACACCGCCATGGGGGGATGACGATGCTCCTGCTTGTTGCCGGACTCGCGTTCGCGGCCGCCGGCCTGATCGTCGTCGTCAGGACGAGGAGGCTGTCACGCAACGGCGTGCGGACGACCGGCGTGGTCGTCGGCCTGGCGCCGGGGTCGTCGGACGAAAGCGGCAGGCGCATCATGCATCCCGTCGTCTCCTTCGCCACGGTGGCCGGTGAGGCGGTCACCGCGCAGGCGTCCCTCGGCAGCGGTTCGGGCGGTCCGCGCGTCGGCGCCACCGTCCCGGTCCTCTACGACCCGACACGCCCCACCCGCATCGCCATCGACACCTTCGCGCAACGCGGCACGTGGCTCGGCTGGATCGGCCTCCTCATCGGGCTCGGCCTGCTTGGCACCGGCGTCGCCGGTCTGTCCTGACCGCCCGCACGGTCGCGACCGCCGCCGGGCCGTGGTCTGCGCCTACCGCACCGGCCTGGCCGGCTGGGGCCGGCCGGAGCCGGCCTGCGGGCTCAGTCCCGCCGCGGCCAGCCGGAACAGCCGGTCGGCCTGGGCGGCGGGTTCGGGATGGTGCTCGGTGGCCAGCGCGATGCCGACGACCAGCGTGATCAGGTCTGCGACGGTGACGTCCGCCGCCACCGCGCCGTCCTGTACGGCCCGGTGCAGTAGCGGACCCGCCGCCTCCTGCAAAGCCGCCGAGCAGGCGTTCCCGTGCACCGCGCCGGCCTCGCCGCCGTCATAGGCCAGCGCGGCCGCCAGCCCGCGGGCGGAGACACGATCGCAACCACCTGGGCATCCGGCGATTACCTCAACGCGTGGGGGTGGCGCCCGCCCTCCGGGACGGGCGAGGATCGCAACGCCGCCGTGCACCGCCTGGTCGGCGGTTTGGAGTTGGTGGCGCCCGCCCTCCGGGACGGGCGAGGATCGCAACAGCGTCGTCTCGATCGCGAACCACGACAGCCCGTCCGTGGCGCCCGCCCTCCGGGACGGGCGAGGATCGCAACGATGAGGATCAGCCGCGGGTGATGCTGTGCGGCGTAATGTGGCGCCCGCCCTCCGGGACGGGCGAGGATCGCAACAGCGTCGTCTCGATCGCGAACCACGACAGCCCGTCCGTGGCGCCCGCCCTCCGGGACGGGCGAGGATCGCAACGATGAGGATCAGCCGCGGGTGATGCTGTGCGGCGTAATGTGGCGCCCGCCCTCCGGGACGGGCGAGGATCGCAACCTGTCGAGCTCGACGGGCGCGGTGACGCCGGGCCTGAGTGGCGGCCGCCCTCCGGGACGGGCGAGGATCGCAACTACCGGTTCCCGCGGGCGGGGCAGACCGTGTCGGGTCGTGGCGCCCGCCCTCCGGGACGGGCGAGGATCGCAACCCGCGTGCGGAGGTGACCCGGTGAGCGCCGCGTCCGAGGTGGCGCCCGCCCTCCGGGACGGGCGAGGATCGCAACTGAGATGTCCATCCAGGCTACGCCTGGGCGGCCGAGGCCGGTGGCGCCCGCCCTCCGGGACGGGCGAGGATCGCAACTGAGATGTCCATCCAGGCTACGCCTGGGCGGCCGAGGCCGGTGGCGCCCGCCCTCCGGGACGGGCGAGGATCGCAACTCATCACCGCGGGACGGCAGTGCGGCGAGCCGGTCGCGTGGCGCCCGCTCTCCGGGACGGGCAAGGATCGCAACCATGAGGGCAACGCCTGGACACACCTCGGCGACATAGGTGGCGCCCGCCCTGCGGGACGGGCGAGGATCGCAACGTGAGGCTGGTCGCCACCATGCTCGCGTTATAGCCGGTGGCGCCCGCCCTCCGGGACGGGCGAGGATCGCAACAACCAGGGCGTCCCGTTTCATGACGGCGGCGAGACCGTGGCGCCCGCCCCCCGGGACGGGCGAGGATCGCAACCTCAAGTCCGCGAAGGGATGGTTCGCCGAGGGGCTGGTGTGGCGCCCGCCCTCCGGGGCGGGCGAGAATCGCAACCGCCCAGTGCAGGCCGAGGATCTGCGCCGCGAAGAGGCGTGGCACGCGCCGTTGGGGGGCGGGCGAGGATCGCAAGGCCTTCGGGATGGCGTTTGAGGGGCTCACGGGACTTGGAACTGGCACGAATGCAAGCGGTTGACATCGCTCAGTGGTCACGGGTTGCTCGCCGATACGTGTCTACCGTTGAGGCGCTCGGTCGGAGCTTGAGGGGTGTGAGGAACTCGGTGAGTTCTTGGTAGCAGTGGTGAGCGGCCGTGGTGTTTCCGAGTGCAGCGTAGGCCTGTATGCGGCTGCGGTAGAGGTGCTCGGAGGTCGGGGCGATGGTCGTCGCGCGTTCGAGGTAGATGGGGGCTTGCTCTGGCGCGCTGGTCTCGGCGAGTTGGACGAGGGCTTGGACCACTTCGCGGTCGAGTGCGCGGCGGGCGGTGGTCGCGAACTCGTGGTCGCAGTCGGGCAGGTAGGGGCCGGTGTAGAGGTCGACGGCGGTCCGTAGAAGCGCAGCCTTGCTGGTGGTTGGGGCGGCGCGTGCGGCGTTGAGCTTGTCGCGTAGTTGCCAGACGTCGGTTTGGCAAAAGCCGGCGTTGAGGCGGTAGCTGCTGCGGCCGATCTTTTGGATGACCTGGCTGGCAGCCGGCCCGCCGCCCAGTGCCTTGAGGAGGTGACCGCGGGCTTCTCGCATCGGTCGCCAGAATGCGTCTCGGTCCTCGGCCGGGTCGCTGTCGGGCCAGAGCCTGGAGTATGCCGTCAGACGGGGGAGGGGAAGGTTCCGGAACTCCGCCAGGAGGCCGAGGAGCGGCCAGCCGTCCGTTCTGCCTTCCGTTTGGATCACCCCGCCGCTGCCTTCCACGGAGTATCGCCCTAGGAGGCGGATGAGCACCGAGCCCTTGGGGGCGCTCTCCTCATCGAGATGCTCGGCACTACCGGTGGCCCCCGTGGCTCGGGAGCCAGTCGGGGACGCGGCAGCCGCCGCGACGGACCAGGTCGTGCCGCCCGCGGGCGGTGGATTGGGACGCGGCCTACGGGGTGCGGGCGGCGATGGCTGGAGTTCTCGAAGGGCTCCGTGCAGGAACGCTTCGACATGTTCTCCCACCGCACGGGCTCGTGGGGAACGCTGCAGGAGCGTCGCGAGGATGGTTGCTGGCGACGACTGGCGAGGTCCTTGACGAGTCCACGTACTCAATGGTCCTCCTGATAGGTGCTGACGAGCGGCGCATCTTGTCCAAATACGTCATTGTCGGCAAGTAGGGAAATGGACGTTTTTGGGATCAGTGCACAAACCGAATGGTTGGCAACGGGTCTGCGGACCTGGACTTCGGTATGAGAGGGCGGCAGACTCTCACTTCTAATCACAGGGTGGGCGTCAATCTGAGGTGAAGCCGTACTGCCTCGTTTCACTTCCTAGTGATGCGGGCAGGTGGCACGCTAGGGAACGGGCGTTCCTGGAGTCAACGACCTCGCGACTCCGGTCGGTGTGTGTCGCATGGAGTTGATGACAACCCGGACAAGACCTACAAAAGCCAGGTTTGGATACGCAACAGGTGTTCTTGGAGAAGCTGTGCAACTTTCCGAGAAAATTGATTCGCTCTTCCGCACGGTCTACCCGGCTGGAGGTAAGCCGTACTCGCTGCAAGAGGCCGCCGAGGGGATCGAGGCCCTGACCGGCGAGAAGGTGTCCCACAACACCCTTTGGAAGTTGCGGACGGGCAAGGCGGAGAATCCTACCAAGCGCGTTCTTGAGGCCATAGCAAAGTTCTTCGGGGTGAGTCCGACATATTTCTTTGACGACGAGTCGTCGGAGCGGATCGCCAAGCAGATCGAGCTCCTAGTGCTGCTGCGCGAAAGTGGCATCCAGGGGGCGCAACTCAGAAGTTACTGTGAGCTTTCCAAAGAGGGGCGTGACATGGTCGGTGAGATGATCTTGCGGACTGCGAAGATAGAGAGGATGGGGCGCGAGGGCAGAGCGGAGTGAACGGCTCCCCGCCCTGGGCATGTAGGGGAGTCCATGTTCCGAATATCCGTTTTTCGTCCGAGACGGTCGGAAAAGGCGTCTGACCTGCGCGGGACGAGTGGAGTCGAGGATCGATGCAAGAGGTTGATCCAGGAGCTTCACGGGGCAGGCGTCGTACCGAGGCCTTTCGACATTGATCAAATGGTTGGACGCTTGGCCAGGTATCGCCGGCGTCCTGTGCACCTGGAGGAGATGGAAGCGGAGAAGGCATCGCGCTTTCTGCCTTGTGGCCTCCTGGTCCAGACCACTACTACCGATCACATCATGTTCGCGCGAGGGGCGACTCCGCTCCACCGTGAGCACATCATCGCCCACGAGGTCGGGCATATCATGTTCGAGCACGGCGAAGGAATGTCTTCAGTTGAACTCGGCATCGCGATGCTGCCGAACATTGATCCACAACTGATCAGGCGAATGCTGGGAAGAGCCTCCTATTCGTCTACGGAGGAGCGCGAAGCCGAGACGTTCGCTTCCCTGCTGGTTGAGAGCGGCCGAAGGATGCCTCCTGGCCCCGAGAGTTCGCGCCTTGGCCCTGCGCTGGCTGTCGCCCAAGTGGAGCAAGCCTGGGGAGACATGAGAAGGCCCCCGCAGTGAGCGCGCTCTTCTACCTCCTCGCGTTCGTTTGCTGGGCAGGGGCGCTGTGTCGAATGGTAGGGGCACGGGGGGACCGTAGCTCTCCCGCGAAGCGCGCCACCTGGATGACCTTGGCTCTGCTCGGGCTGGCCTTCGCCGTGCTCCCCGAAGCCAGCCGACCATCAATTGACGCACTTACAGGAGTCAGATGCTCTGCCCGCTGGTTCGGTAACAGTTGCACATTGGCGGCTGCATTTTGCATTCAAGGAGTGTTTGGTCGCTTTGGAAACCAAGGCAGTCCCAGCGCTCGTGCTTTTGGGGTGCGCCTAGCTTGCTTCGTCGCCGTTGTTTCTGTGATGGCAGGTCTGATTTTTTCTGCGAACCCTAGGGATGCTGCCGATTTCATAGAGGTAAATGCCAAGACTGGTGCAGTCCTGGGTTATCTCCTGCTCAATCTCTGCTACTTGTGCATTGTGATGACTCAGGCGATTGGCGTGACTTTCCGTTTCGCTCCTCAGGTCAGCTCATCGGCACTTCGGCTTGGCCTTCGGCTAGTCGCCTGCGGTAGCACGTGTGGTCTAACTTTCTGCCTCTATAAGTCACTGGTCGCCGTGTCGGCCTTCCTGGAGCTTAAAGGTCGATACTTTGAGAAGATCATTGGACCATCACTCGGCCTGCTGGCCGCGGCCCTTATTGTTGCTGGTCTCACCATCGCCTCACTTGGGCCTGGGGCCGCGGATGCGGTACGTCAGCGTGCAGCCATCAAGAGTCTGGAGCCGATGTGGCTGGAACTGACTCAAGCCATGCCGCAGGTCGTGCTGAAGGCCGACCATCAGAATCGAACTGAGCGGCTCTATCGGAAGATCATCGAGATCCGCGACGCTCAGCTCGCTCTCAATGCGTACCAAGATGACGAGCTGAGGTGCCTGGTTCGTAAGACAGCTCAAGTGCGCGGGCTCTGCGGCTCACGCCTGGACGCCGCAGTAGAAGGAACACTCCTCTCCTTGGCGCTCGCAGCGATGAAAGCTGGGCGGGAAGCAGCAGCCAGCTCGCCGGTCAAAGATCTGGGTGGCCGTCCGTCACCAGACCTCATGAGTGAATGCCAATGGCTTGTCCAAGTGTCAGAGTTCTTTCGCTCGCCCTTGCTTGAGGACTCGGCGACATTGCCGGTGTGATTCCGAATCGGAGGCTCAATATGTCGAGTGCTGCCACCCAGGATGAACCTTCTCCGCGGGAAATAGAGGATCGTGATTGGCGATCGAGCGTGGCCCGCGCCGTCACGGAGGTCTTTGCCCCCTGGCTGCTGATCACCGGGCTGTTCCTGGGGGTCGGCGCGAAGTACGGAGCCACCGGGCTTGGCTGGGGCCTCCTGGGAGCCCTCTTTGCCAGCTTGGGGCCGATGGGCTTCATCGTCGGCGGGGTGATCGCCGGCCGATTCAGCGACCATCACCTCACGACTCGTGAACACCGCATCGTGCCGCTCGTTCTCTCGCTGCTATCGGTCGGCCTGGGGATCGTGACGCTTCAGATGGGCGGTGCTCCCTCTGCCCTTGTCGCCGTGGAAGTCTCTATGCTCGGAGGGCTCCTTGTCATGGGTCCGATCACCGCCATCTGGAAGATCAGCTTCCACACCGGGGTCGCGGCAGCAGCAGCCTGCATACTGATGGCCGTCCACGGGCTCGCCCTAGCCGGCCTGCTCCTCCTCGTCGTCCTCATCGGATGGTCGCGCGTCGTCCTGTCTCATCACTCAGTCGCTCAAGTAGTGGCCGGGGCCCCAGTGGGCGTCCTGGCCGCGCTCCCGGCCTTCCTACTGGTGCGTTGATCCATCGGTTGCGAGGTCCTTGGCTAGGGCGCGGTTGATGCTGGCGTCGCGGTCGCGGTAGGCGGGGATCGGGTGGTAGCCGGCTCGGGTGTAGAGAGCTAGGGCTTCGACGTTGCGTGAGCCGGTTTCCAGGACGATGCGCTTGGCGCCGTTGGCGCGGGCTGCGTCTTCGAGCGCTGTGAGGACGCGGCGGCCTAGACCGGAGCGTCGGTGGGTGGGGGCGACGTACAGCTTCTTGATTTCGGCTACGCCGGGAGCGTGGGTGTGGATGCCGCCGCAGGCGCACGGTTTCTCGTCCTCGTAGGCGACCAGGAAGAGTCCGCTTGGCGGGGTGAAGTCATCTGACGGGTCGTCCGGAGCGTCCGCGAAGCCGTAGCGGTCGAACTGCTCGCGGTAGAGCTCTGCGGTGAGGTGGCGGGCGTCGGGGTGGTCGTACGGGCGGGCGCGGAGGTCGAGCTGGTCGACACGCTCGGGGGGAGTCGGGGCCTGAGCCATTCCTCCATGGTCACGCACTACGGAGCGCATCATCCAATTCGGGTAGTAGGTCGGCCACGTAGGGGTTCCTGGCACGCCGGGCGAAGGTGCGGCGCAGTTGCCTGAGCAGGGACTGGCAGCGGACGGATTGGACGCCCGAGAGACGTTCGGTTGCCTTGCGCAGGGCTTGGACTGCGGCTTCGAGATCGTGCAGCTGGAGGTGGGCCTGGACGAGGTAGCAGCCGTGCAGGAGCGCCGACCGCTGGTACTCATTTCGCAGGCCGGTGGATGAGAGAGGCGTCAGAAGGTCGACGGCTTCGTTGAGTAGGGCGCGCGCCTGGCCGGGGTTGTGCCTTGCGAGGTCGACCAAGGCCTGACCGGTCTCTGCGGCCAGCTGCTCGCCGTTGAGGTAGTAGAGGAAGGGCGGGTCGTCTGCCCGGTGTCGGGCTTGGAGGAGCGACTTGGCCTGGTCGGCCGCATTGCGGAAGGCATGTACGTCCCCGGCGGCGGCCTGCGCGGTGGCGAGACGGCCGCTCAGCCGTGCACGCATGCCCGGTGAGGCGTGAGTGCTCTGCTCGGTGGCGGCCTCGGCGATACGGATGGCGTCTGAGGGGTTCCCACTGTGGGCGATCTGGTAGGCCAGCATCCCTAGTGTGTTGGCGGCACTCTCGGTTGCGATCCGGCGTAGTTCGCTTGTCGAGGACTGCGCAGTCGCGCGGGCGGCACGGACGGCGAGGAGCAGGTAGCGCTGGCTGGCGGCGTAGTTGCCGGAGTCCCAGAACATCCAGCCCGACAGTTGGGCGAGGTCCGCGGTCGCGAGTAGGAGGCGTTCGCGGATGTCAGCGCTTGCGGAGGCGTTACGCAGCAGGTCAAGTACGGCGTGCAGTTCGCCGTTGACGTAGCGCAGGTTGAGAGCCCCGCCACCGGCCTGGTCGTCGAGCAGACGGAGATCGGCGATGTGCCGGGCGATGAGGGTCATGAGCGCCGGGCGGAGGGCGTCCTTCCCTGAGGTGTCAGCCAGACGAGATGGAGAATGGTGGATCCCACCCAGGGCGGCGGTGATCAGGGGGACGCCCTTGGCGGGGACGTAGCGGTCCGGGTCATCGTGCGTGAGTTCTGAGATCTTGGCGATCACCTCGTCCACGTCCCAATCGGCCGCCAGGGCTGCGATCGCGGACGCGGGCTGATGACGGTCCAACGCCGACCGTCCGGGCCAGATGTCTGCGGGCGAGATGACACCGCCCAGCTCCATCGACAGGACCTCGGCCACGATCTGCGGGTACGGGGCGTAGGGACAGAACCCCTTGGCGACCCAGTGGTACGGCGTCGTGGGGTGGATCCGATCTGACGCCCGCCCGCGTGCCTCCAGCCATGCGTTGATCGCATGCGCCAGCTCCCGGGGCGTCCAATTCAACCGATCCAAATATTCGGTGAGAAGCGATTGTTTTGCGCCCATATGATCTCCGCGCCGAATCGGCATTTTCGAGCAATGTAGCTCCGCTCGGCACGCGTGGTGGGAGCGAAACCGGCTCCCGACCGACCTTCACAACCTTCGCGGCTTCATCGGTCACCGTCACGACGTTCACGCTCCGATGGTCTGCCATCGACGCATCGTGATGCATCAGGGTTCTCACTGCCGCCCGGTGTCGCGCCCGGCCCGTGGCGAGCAACCCCGCACGCATACCGAACAGAAGAGGCCCGAAGATGAAGGCTTCCCGATCGATCATCTCGATCAACGCCCGTATCCCTCTGTCAGTGCTCTGGCGCGTCCTGTCCGCCGCGGTGGCAAGGAGCTGCACGCCGCGCACCTCGCTGGTCTCGGAGCGCCTGGTCGTTCCTGCGTCTCCGGAGCAGGTCGCCACGGCTAGGGCGTGGCTGGACGATCGGCTCGGTCCGGCGCATCCGTGTGGGGATTCGGCGCGGACTGTGGTGAGCGAGCTGGTAGCGAACGCGATCGTGCACGGCTCGCGTGAGAACGATCCGGTCCGGGTCGCTGTCCGTCGGCTTCCGGGCCACCGTGTCGCTCTGTCGGTGGCGGACTCTGGGAACGGTCCCGGGTCTGCCCCTCGGCTCAGGAAGGTGGACCTCGCGAGTACGAGCGGCCGCGGGCTGCAGATCGTCGGGGCCTTCGCGGCGAGGTGGCGGATCCGCCGGCGCGGCAACGGCTACCAGGTGTGGGTGCTTCTCAGCCCCAATGGTGGGCCAACGGAGGACGCGCCCCTCCTCGGCGATTTCAGCCGGGTGTTGGCGGAGCCTGACGACGCCTTCCCGGAGTTCCGGAACGAGGCGGTTGAGCGCGCGGTCACGGGGGCTGTGCAGCCCCCGCTCGCGTGACCGGCTGGTATCCGGCACAGGGCGGTCCGGCCGAACTCGGAGCGCTCGCTGAGGTACTTCGTGAGCGCTATGAGCTGACCGCCTTCTGCGAGGACTCCGCGGGCTCGTACCGACTTCTGGTAGCGAGCCCGCGGTTCGCCTCGGCCCGAGTTCTCAGCGCACGCGGCTGGTTCTGGTGGGGGTGGGGAGAAGGGATCGCCCTCATTGAGGAGTTGGAGGTCGCGGCAAAGTCAATTGCGACACGTTTGGCAGCCCATATGGACGACGGCGTCCTCGACTTGACGGGTCGGGAGAGGTGAGCGCCGATGGTCCCATGCCGTTCGGCCAGCCCGCAGATTAGAGCGGGCGGCGGCATTCGGGGAGGTGTTTCACGATGCAGTGCCACAGCAACCTGTCGGGCGGAGCCAATGAATGGCTGCACGGGGGGCCTGCTGGAAGCTGGCGCCAGGTATATCCGGGGCGGGCGGACCAGGTGAAACCTGCGCGATCGTTCGTCGGTGCCTTCTTCGCGGAATACGACCGTGAGGATGACGCGAAGCTGATCGCATGCGAGCTGGTTAGCAACGCGCTGCTGCATTCCCGTTCGGGGGAGCCGGGTGGTTGGTTCGGCGTCGAGGTTCGGCAGGGTCGGCTGATGCGAATCGCGGTCCAGGACCTGGGAGGGCGGGACGTTCCGAGGCCGGGTGCGCCGGTACCTCGAACGACGCTTGCAGTTGGAGGGTGGGGCCTGCGCGCGGTCTCGGACCTTTCCGCTGGGTGGGGAGTCTGTGGATCTCCGGAGGTGGGCCATCTGGTGTGGGCGGACCTGGCGGTGAACGCCCGTAGGGCGTGGCCGCATCGAGCTGGTCGCCGGCCGCCGACGAGGTGAGTCGAAACGTCGTCTTGGCGGGGCCACGCGGGGGCGTGCTCGGGGGGCCACTGCCCGGACCGGCTATGACCGGCACGGGCGCCGGCTTCGGTTGTGGCAGGTCGGGACGTATG
>NZ_JAMZEA010000003.1 GCF_024172125.1 Actinomadura rupiterrae | reverse complement strand
GTCGTCAATGCGAGCCGTGGTCTGAGAGCGATCGCTCTCCCTTGTTTCTGCTGGTAGAAGCTGTGACAAGTCCGCCCAGAAAACTCTGGACGGAGCATGGAGGTAGTTGTGAAAGCACGTAGCGCTCGCATGGCGTTGACCCGGCGGGGTCGGGCGCACATGAGTGTTGCCGTGGGTGTCACGGCTGCCTTGGTCGCAGGCTTGGCCTCCCCGGTTTCCGCTCAAACAGCAGGACCAGGACGACACAGGTTCTCTGACGCCAAAGCCGTCAAGGGGCACAACCTCTCGGTCCGACCCCGCAAGGCGACCGACAAGAAGTTGACAGAACAGCCGCTTGGCCAACCGACCTGGCCTGCCGCAGGCAACGCCGAAGGCAAAGTCGCGGCTGCCGGCTCCTGGAATCGTGTTGGGAAGCTTCCGGTCTGGGTAACCGCTCCACACGCGGGTCGGCAACGGCGACTGGGGCTGCGTACTCAGGCCCAGGGGCAAGAGGCTGCGAAGCAGGTCAAGGTCCAGGTACTTGACCGTAGGCTCAGCAAACGCGCGGGTGTGGACGGTGTGATGTTCGCCGTCAGCCGTGTCGACCAGAACGCTCCAGGTGAACTGACCGTTGGTCTTGATTACTCGGACTTCGCTACTGCCTTCGGCGGGAACTACGCCTCACGTCTTCGTCTGGTGCAGTACCCGGCTTGTGTACTGACCACGCCTGAGCGGCCGGGCTGCCGTAAGGCCATCCCACTGGTCACCGACAACGATACCCAGCACCACACGCTCGTCACCGAAGTCCAAGCGAGTCCCGGGGCCGGCGACAGTCCTCCGGTGACTGCCCCCGGCACCTCGCCGACCACCCCTTCCACGAATGCTCCGTCTGCGCATCCTTCTGCGTCTGCGTCACCTAAAGCCAGTGCCACGGTCCGAGGGCGTGCTCTTTCGGGTGCATTGATCTCGAAGCGCACGACCGCTGTGACGGTGTCGGGTGCCACGGTGCTGGCCACCGAGGCCGGCGGGGGAGGGGAGAACGGCGACTACAAGGTGACGTCACTGTCGCCGTCTGCGACGTGGAATGTCGCGACGAACACCGGTGAGTTCACCTGGTCCTATCCGATGAAGGTGCCTCCGGTTCCCGGAGGACGGCAGCCTACGGTGGGCCTGAACTACTCCTCGGGAGCAGTTGACGGACGCACGTCTGGAAGTGGTGCGCAGTCCGGGTGGGTCGGTGAAGGGTTCGACCTCTGGTCCGGCTACATCGAGCGCCGCTACAAGTCCTGCGAGGACGACGAGGCGCCCAAGGATGACAACGGCAACTACCCCGGCGATCAGTGCTGGGGCTACGACAACGCCTCCATCACCTGGAATGGCCATGGCGGCGAACTCATCCCCGACGGCAACGGCAAATGGCACCTGAAGAACGATGACGGCACCCGCATCGAGCGGTTGACCGACGCGAACGTCGACAACGGTGACAACGACAATGAGTACTGGAAGGTCACCACTACCGACGGCACCTCCTACTACTTCGGCTCCAACAAGGGGGCCGATGGTAAGAAGCCCGCAACCAACGCGACCTGGACCGTCCCGGTGTTCGGCGACGACAAGGACGAGCCCTGCCACGGCGCCACGTTCGCCGACTCCTGGTGCCAGCAGGCGTGGCGATGGAACCTGGACTACGTCGTCGATCCAAACGGCAACGCGATCACGTATTACTACGACACCGAGACCAACTACTACGGCCGAAACCTCAAGGCCGAGGACGAGACGCCCTACATCCGCGGTGGGGTACTCAACCGCATCGAGTACGGCCTGCGCTCCGACAACCTGACTGCCGCCGCTCCGGCTCGCGTGGTGTTCGGTAGCAAGGAACGTTGTCTGGACAGCGATGTCAACTGCGACCCGGACAAGATCGCGGACAACCAGAACCTTTGGCCTGATGTTCCGTGGGACCTCAACTGCAAGAAGGACACTGAGTGCAAGGACTTCCACGGAATCTCATCCCCGACGTTCTGGACGCGTAAGCGCCTGGACACCGTGACCACGCAGATCCTCAAGGCTGACGGGACCTGGCGTGGTGTCGACTCGTGGGCGCTGACCTACAAGTGGGGTACAGCCGACTACGACCGCGCGTTGCTCCCGATTTCCATCCAGCACACCGGCTTGGCCGCCACGACGCCCATCCCACTCCCGAAGACCACACTCGATTACGAGGAGCGAAACAACCGCGTCCGCGCTGGGGACACCGGCGGCCTGATGAAGTACCGGCTTGACTATGTCGCGGACGAGTACGGCAGCGAGATTTCAGTCGACTACAGCACGGCCCAATGCACTCCGACCACACTTCCGAGTCCGGAGAGCAACACCAAGCGTTGCTTCCCGGTCTACTGGTCTTACGCGGGCTCAATCGATCCCAAGCTCGACTGGTTCAACAAGTACGTCATCAACAACGTGATCGTCCGGGACCGGACGGGCCGGACCCCGGACATGGTGACGAAGTACGTCTACGACGAGGACGGAGGGGCGGCCTGGCATTTCGACGACGATGACGGGCTGATCAAGCAGAAGTACAAGTCCTGGAGCCAGTGGCGCGGGTACTCCAAGGTCAGCGTCCTGACCGGCTCGGACCTGGTGAACGATCTGGCATCCCAGACGGATCACTACTACCTGCGTGGCATGGACGGCGATCGCGTCTCGGCCAGCGACCCCAAGATGACCCGCGGTGTCCTCGTAGATGACGGCAACGGCGGCACCGTCCGGGACGATGACGCCTTCACCGGTCAGGAACTCCGTACTGTTCGGCTGAGCAAGCCAGGCGGCAGCGTTGTCGACTGGAAGCAGAACATCCCGCGCAAGTTCGAGACCGCGTCCCGAACCCGGCCCTGGGGAACGACCACCGCCAACTTTGTGGGCACCGAGTACGCCCGCACGTTTACTCCGACCGGACCGGGTGCTTGGCGCAAGTCCGAAACCCGGACCGACTACGACCCGGGCACCGGCCGCCAGAACTGGGTGTCCGACCTGGGAGGCCCGGGCACGAATGATGATCGCTGCGTTCGCTACACCTATGCCGACAACATCACGGCCTGGGTGCGGAACCTGGTCGCCGAGAAGGAAGTGCTGAGCGGGTCCTGCGACCGAACAGATGTAGACCGTACGAAGGACGTATTGTCGGCTGCTCGCACGTACTACGACGGTTCGGCCACCGCCCCCAAGAGCGATTTCAAGTCGGTGAGCCGCGGGCGGCTGACCTATTCCGAACGCCTGGTCTCTCATGCAGCCGCCGACGGTTCGGAGCCGACGTACCAGAAAGTGTCGGCAGTCACGGGCTTCGACGACTTCGGCCGTGCCACCAAGGTCGAAGGCGCTGACGGCAACGCGACCACGACCGTCTACACGCAGACCGGTCCCACGGGCAGCCCGGGACTGACCAACAAGGTCACCGTTACCAAGCCCCCGGTGAAGAAGGATGACGGCAGCAGCCTCCAGTTGACGTCGTCGGTCACCATGGACCCTGCTTGGGCGAAGCCCATAGTCAACAATGACGAATCGGGTGGCAAGACCGAGGTCTTTTACAACGCGCTAGGACAGACCACTCAGGTGTGGTTGCCCGACCGGAGCCGTGCGGCTGGCCAGAAGCCCAGCATGGAATTCACCTATCAGGTCGCAGAGGGCCTGCCCGTGGTCACCGGCGCGCGAAAGGCCACCAACGCCGGAGCGATGGGTCCCTGGACGTACCAGATCCTCGACGGCCTCCTGCGCACTCGCCAAGTCCAAGCGCCCGGACAGAACGGTGGTCGGATCATCACCGACACCATGTACGACGGGCGCGGCCAGGTTAGTTGGGTCTACAACGCGTTCTACAACGACCAGTCCGGCCCTGCGCCGGCGCTATTCGGCCCCGATATGCAGGGCTTGGTGCACAGCCAAACCCGTTACAGCTACGACGGAGTAGGCCGCAAGACCCGAGAAGCTTTGCTCCCCGGGGCCGGTGACGGCACAGAAGTGTTCGCCACCAGCTACGCATATGGCAGTGATTCCAACGGGGACTGGGTCACCACGACGCCCCCCGACGGAGGTACTCCCACCACCGCCTACGCGGACGCCCGCGGACGCAACATCGAGACCCGCCAGCAGAGCTCGGCTTCGGGCGGATTCATCACAACCCACTACTCCTACGACGCCGCCGACAGGGTGACGAAGATCGTCGGCCCTGCCGGCAAGACCTGGGAGAACCACTACGACCAGCGTGGCCGCCTGACCTCGTCCAGCGACCCGGACAAGGGCACCAGCACCTTCACCTACGACGACTTCGACCATGTGATCTCCGCCGCGGACGCTCGGGGCAGCGCCGGCAAGACCTTCACCGATTACGACGTCCTAGGTCGCAAGCTGCGCGTCTATGCGGCCGACAGTGACGGAAACAAGGGCGACCTAGTGGCTCTGTGGGGTTACGACACGGTCCGGCCCGGACTCCTGACCTTCGCCTCCCGTATGGCCAAGGGGGCCGACGGCAAGACCTACGAGTACAAGTCCCGCATCGACAGCTACGACGCTGCCAGTCGTCCGAAGCAGACCAGCCTGATCATTCCGGACGGCGCCGAGGGCAAGGGCATTGACGGCACCTACTCGTTCACCACTGCCTACAACCCAGACGGCACCGTCCAGTCCGCCGGGCTCCCCGCGGCGGGCGACCTTCCCGCCGAAGTCGTCACCACCACTTACGACGACTTCCAGCGACCCGTGAAACTGACCGGGCTGTCCAGCTACGTCACTGGCACCAGCTACAACAACATCAGCCAGCTCAGCGGTTACCTCTTGGCCGCTGGCGGCAAGCAGGTCGACGTCGCTTTCGACTACGATGCAGCCACTGGACGGCTGACGCGCTCGGTGGCGAGCCGTGAAGGAGTCGACGGCTACGACCGAGACGCCACCTACGCCTACAACCCGGTTGGCACCATCAGCCGCGTAACCGATGTAACCGGAGCGACCAGCACCGGTGGCGTCACTACCGAGTCGCAGTGTTTCCAGTACGACTACCAGCAGCGTCTGACCAACGCCTGGACACAGAACACCACGTCCTGCGCGGCCGACCCGTCCACGGCCGAAATCACTGGCCCCGACGCTTACCGCAAGCGCTTCTCCTACACAGAGGACGGCAACCGGACCAAGGAAGAGACGTGGGCAGGCGGGCCTAATGGCGGCCTCTGGCGATGGAACCGCGACTACCGCTATGCCGGCGACACAGGCGTGGACAACTCCTTCACCGGACACCAACTCGCCGGCTACACGCAGCAGGTCGACGGCACCAACGGCGGCCAAACCAAGACTTACGGCTACACCTACGACGCTGCCGGCAACACCACGCAACGTACCGAGGGCGCTAGCACCCTCAAGTACACCTGGGACAGCACTGGCGAGATCAGTCAGAGTGACGACACCGCGACCGGTAAGAACACCTTCGTCTACGACGCCGAGGGTAACCGCCTGATCCGCCGCGACTCCACCGGCACCACTCTGTACACGGCCGGAATGGAAGTCCACCTGGCCAACGGCACCACCACCGCGACCCGCTACTACGGTCACGCCGGCCAGACCGTTGCGATGCGTACCTCCGCAGGCGTCACCTTCCTGATCAACGACCAGCACAACACCGCCGAACTGACCATCGACGCCAACAACCTCTCGAAGGTCAGCCGCCGTCGATACACCCCCTTCGGCGAAGAACGCGGCACGCCCGCCTTCCCGTGGCCGACCACCATGGACAGGGGCTTCGTCGGCGGTACGAAGGACAACACCGGCCTCACCCACCTAGGCGCGCGAGAGTACGACCCGGCCACAGGCCGCTTCATCTCCCCGGACCCCGTGTTCGACGGCAAGGACCCGCAGTCCTGGAACAACTACGCCTACGCGGACAACAGTCCGATCACCCAATCAGATGGCAGCGGTCTGGTTTGTCGACGGGTAAACGGCGACTACGACTGCAATAACGGTGATGGAGTGGACCGACGTCCCAGGCCCAACAACGAGGCCGGGCACGACGTTTACGACAACAACGGGAACTATCTCACCGGAACCCAGCCCAGCCCCCCAAACAACACGGTCGGATGGGCGGGTCTCATTCCGATTCCCCCAGTTGTAAAGCCGGAGGTGTTCAAACAGCAGTACTGGGATGTCTACCAGCGCCGCTTCGATGGCCGACTCACCGACGCGATGCCCTCAGCGCAGCCAGAACGAGACTTGGCAGCCGCTGTTGACGCCTGTCAGATGATCAAATCGTGCAGCAACAGCCCATGGATGTTCCGATTCAGGCAGGCATGGCTTATGGCAATCGGTCCCGATCTAATTGCCGGTGGACTTGGTGGCGAAAGTCGTGCAGTCAAGGCTCTTGCCCAAAGGTTGGGGGTGCGTGTCGGGGGCAGTATGTTGAAGCGCGGAATCCTCAAAGCCATGCTCCGCGGCTGCGGTGGTAACAGCTTTGTTGCGGGTACTCGAGTACTCATGGCTGATGGGTCCCGTAAGAAAATTGATCAAATTCGAGTCGGTGACAAAATCGTCGCCACGGATCCCAAGACCGGAAAGACGCGCCCGCAAACGGTTCTCGCTGCTTTTAGTGGAACTCGTTATGAGCGTCTGGTGAAGATCGAGGTAGGCGGAAAGGAGGGAATAAAGGATCGATCGGGGATTATTCTGGCCACTGAGCATCACTTGTTCTGGAAGTCGCAGGCCCATCAATGGACTAGGGCAGAAAGTCTCCAGCGCGGTGATATACTCCGCATGGCGAACGGTGTCGGCGCAATTGTTCGGTCTGTGGATATGCAGGACATCCACCCGCGCGTTTACGATCTCACTATTGCGATCGACCACACCTTCTACGTGCTCGCTGGCAACACCCCGGTCCTCGTCCACAACGCTGACTCGGACCTGCCGGACAGGATCAGGGAAGCGATCGAGAATAGCACCTACACACCGCGCCTGAACCCTGATGGAACGCCCGATATCTTTGAGATCCGCAAAGGTACGCCGGGAGCTATCGCACGTAAGTGGGGAGGTTCGCAGATTTACGATGTACCCGGAGGCGGTAACAGCTACCGAATCATGGTGAACAAGTATGGCGATATTGGCTGGATCTCCGGGCACAACTACGGAAAGATCAATATCTACAAGCCCCCGACATGCTGACAGGTCCTATAGGTGGAGTTCCTTATGGCGGATGACCCTGATGCCCTCAGCGAGCAAGCGCTCGCGGAGGGCCTTCGGGCGGCTGGTTTCCAGTTGCTTGAGCTTCGATATGAGGGTGCTTCGATTCCGATCCAAGCTGCTTGGGCAGCCACCACCTGCCAGCCTGGAGAGGGCGGTAGGTGTGATGTGATTTACGATCTCGACTCTCTCGACCTTGTTGGCCAACTGAACTCCACGTGGAGTCGGGTGGTGACAGAGGTTGGCCTCTTGGATGGCAACGGACGGTTCCTGCTTTCCGTTATCTCCAGCAACTCTGGCTTGCCGGAGCCTCATTGGGCTCTTGTTTGTGTGCGAGAGGATTCCGATATCGCAGGAATTGGGGCGTCCTATGGCATCTTCGGGTTTCGCCCCGGCTACATCGAGTTTGCAGCGGCATCTCTCGATGGACGAGCCATAGTTAGGGGTACTCTTTGGCAATCAACTGCTGGGATTCTTGCCATTAGTGACGCTCGTGGTTCTATTCGTTTGCGGGAATACGTTCGTGGTCTTTCAGAGCGGGGCGTGCTGCCCGCTGACGAGGATTTGCGTGCTCAAATATGGCTGGCAACAGAGGAAGGCAGCAGTGGCAGCCAGTCCCTCTGACAGTCACCCAGAGTGCTGAAAGTGCTCTCTTGTTCGCCTGCGTTGCCGTCAGTGTTGCCGTCAAACCGACGTGTGGGAGCGAAGCCCGCGATTCGCGCCATCCTCGGGCGTCGGTGTGCCCGCGTGAATCCAGATAGCCCAGCTGCCAGATGCACGTCGATTCCTTGGAGCCGGACGGGCTGCCGGGCCGGAGGCAGGAGGCGTGCCCGTCCTGGGCGGGCGTAGCCCACGGCGCGCCGGAGGCGTGCTCTTGATACTTGTAGAGAAAGTTTCAGCCAGCTTGTGTCAGGTGTGCGGTTCCTGGCTCTTGGTGTCCCTGCGCTTCGGCTGGTCCCGTTTGGCACGGCGTTCGGGGCGGCGGCGAACCGTTCGTTGCCTGGCCAGCCGACTGGCGCTGCGGTGCCGCCGATGCAACTTGTTGCCTTTGCCTACACGGTGTGGTACGAGCGCGGCTGGTGTTCGACGGTAAGGTCCCGTCGATCAACCCGCTGACCGGATGCTGGCTGCCGCCAGGGGGACGTTCCTGCCCATGGTGGCGGACTTCGGGTTATTCGGACGTCCTCGACGGGGTGTGCCCCGACGACCTTCATTGTACCTCTAGAGGGAGTGAACTTCGCTAACTTTCCTGACTCGTTCGTGACGTCCGTTGTCGATGCTCTGGTCGTGGGTGGTGGGGTAGCGGTTTATGGCTGAGCTGCGCCGGAATGCCATGCGGCCGATGCGGATTCCCGCGTCGTCCTCGGCGCGGACGTTTCGGAATCCGATCGGGCGGGGTGGGGATCCGACGGTGTTCACGGCCGGGCGGTCGTACTACCTGACGCTCACCGACGATGGCGATCTCGGGCACGTGAACATGTGGAAGGCCGCCAGCCTCGGCAAGCTCGCCTCGGCGCGGAAGCGGACGGTGTTCACGCCGCCGGCGCCCGACAACAAGGAGATCTGGCGGCCGCGCGTGTACCGGGTGGGCGGTAAGTGGTACTTGCTCTACACGGCGACAGACCGGGCGGGGGCGCCGCATCGGTTGCACATTGCTGTGGCGGGGGCGCCAGATGGGCCTTACCGGCATCTGGCTTTGTTGCGGCCGGGCGGGCATCGGGGGAACGAGATCGATCCCGTGCTGATGTTTCACAACGGGCGGACGTATCTGGCGTTCGTCGGGGCGGTTCCGGATACGGCGAACGGGTTGTTCCTGGCGCCGTTGAGCCGGCTGACCAAGGTCGGTAAGGCGGTGCGGATTCCGGCTTCGGGTGGGACGGACGGGCGGTGTCCGAAGATCCGTGAGGCGCCCGGATTCCTGTACCGGAACGGGCGTACGTGGATGGTCTATTCGGCCTGCAACGCTCGGACGCCCGACTACCGGCTGATGGTCGAGAGCGTTGCCGCGAAGACGAATCCGCTGGTCACGCGCAACTGGAGGCAGGTGAAGGCGCCCGTGTTCCAGCGGCGGGACGCGGCGCGGGTGTTCGGGCCGGGGTCGGCGTCGTTCTTCCGGTCGCCGGACGGGCGGCAGGACTGGATCGTGTATCACGCCAAGGATTTCAGCGGCGACGCGTTCGTCCCGCGGACGGTCCGGACGCAGCGGTTCGGGTGGGCTAAGGACGGCTCGCCGGCGTTCGGTGTGCCGGTCGCGCTGGGGCAGTCGCTCGCGCTTCCCTCGGGTGACCCGGGTCGCTGATTACGGGGGTTAGGTGGCCGGATGTGGCCAAGTCGCTGGGGAGTATGGGTGATCTTTGGTGCAGGTGAACCCGGTGACCGAATTGGAGGTTCAAGTCGGTCATCAGGGTTCGTGTTCGGTTGAACGGCGCGCGCGGGGCAGGGTAGGTCTTTACTCTGGGCGGGGAGGATCCTCAGCCGAGGCCGCCGCCCTGATGTGCCCGCACCGTCCGTAACCAGGGGTCTGCCGACGTGACCGAACTGCCGAGCGGTTCCGCGAGGGCGCGGATGGTCCAGGCCGACCGGCTGTACGTCGGGTGGCGGTACGCGCAGGTCCACCAGGACCCGGGACCGCCGCCGAGCGAGCCGGAGCCGGCGCGTCAGGAGGGCGGGCGGGCCGCCTACGCCGCCTCGCGGGAGCTGAGCGCCGAGCATCTGGCCGGACGGCCGCTGCAGATCGCGGCGGCCGGCGGCGGGGCGTTCGCGGCGCTGATCATGCTGTGCGCGATCTTCGGGATGCTGCCCTGGGCGTTCGCCGGAACGGGGCTCGTCGCGTGCGCGGTCGTTCTCGGGATTACCGGGACGCCGTTGTGGCGTAGCCAGCAGCACGCGCGGGCGCGGGCCGAGGCCGAAGCTGAGCGGGTTGAGCGGGAGCGGGCAGCCAGGGAGCGTGAGCGGCTTGAAGTCGTGCGCGCGCACGAGGACGCCCGGAAGGACTGGGAGCGGAAGCGGTCCGCCTACGAGGCGCAGCGCGAGTGGTATCCCGTTGCGGTTCCTTATGGGGTTGACCGCGTCGATGTCGTCGGCGGGACGCTGGCGGGGTGGACGGCCGCCGTGACGACGATGGGCGCGGCGCGGCTCGCGGTCGGCGCGCGGGTGACCGTTATCGATCTTTCGGAAGGCGCGGTCGCTCGGGATCTGCTCCGGGTTGCGGCGCAGCGCGGGGACGATCCGCTGGTTTGGGTCCTGCCGGGTGATTTGCCGCGGCTGGATGCGACGCGTGGTCTGGGGCCCGAGGCGCTTGCCGATGTTCTCTCGCTGGTCGTGAGTGCGGGGGAAGAAGAAGGCGGGACGCAGGATCTCTCGTTCGACAACTCGATTCTTGAGCGGATTCTCGAAGTGCTCGGGCCGGGAGCGACCATTCCGCGCATCACGGCCGCGCTCCGGGTGCTCGCGCAGGTCGGCGATCCGAGGGATGACCTGCGGCGCGGGCTGCTGACCGATGACGAGCTGGCGAGGGTCGCGTCCATGTTCGGACGGGACGCGACGGACCGGATCGTCGTCCGGCGGGCGTGGGCGCTGGAAGCGCAGCTCAGGAAGCTGGAGCGACTCGCGACCGAGCCCGTCCACCTGCCGCCGTCCCGGTTGCACGTGATCTCGATGGACCGGCGCGCCGGCGTCCTCACCAACCGGATCCTCGGGACGTACGTCGCGACCGCGCTGACGCACCGGGTGCGCGAAGCGCCGCCGTCCGGACGCTGGGACCACACGCTGTTCCTCTGCGGCGCCGAGAAGCTGCGCGGGGACGTGCTCGACCGGCTCATTGACGCCTGCGAGGCCACGGGCACGGGGCTTGTCCTGATGTATCGCTCCATAGCCCCTCACGTGCGGGAACGTCTCGGACGTCGAGGCCATGCCGCGGTCGGGTTCATGCGCCTCGGCAACACCGAGGACGCGCGCGTCGCCGCCGAGCACATCGGCGCCGGTCAGCCGCTTCTCGTCGCCGAGATCACCGACGTCGTAGGGGAGAACCTCCTCGATACGGCGGACGGCTATGCCAGCACGGTCGCGTTCGCGCGGAGGCGAGGCGACGACCTCAACGATCCGGTCTGGACGCCGCTGCCCGAGCCCGCCGCCGACGACTCCGTCCTGGTCGAGCAGATCAGCACCGCCACGACCTGGGGCCAAAGCCTGCTCGGCACACCCGAAGGCAAGCAGAGCCATCGCGAACTCGTCGTCGAGCCGGGACAACTCCAGGAGCTTCCCCCAACGGCGATGGTCTTCACCCACGCCGGCGGAACAGGCCGGCGAACACTCCTGGTGGACGCCAACCCCGGCATCATCACGCTGCCGACCGCGCACACCATGGAGTTCGAGGAGTACCTGCGCGAGCAGCAGTCCCTCCCCGAGGCCGACGAACGAACCCTGCCGGACGACCCGGCCGACGACCCGCCGCTCGCCGCTCCGGTCATCCAGGCCGACCTGGACGACGCGCGCGAGGCCCTCGCCGAACTCGGCTCGTCCGGACGCGTCCCGCGCCAATCGCGAGGACGGCACGCTCAGGCCAGCGGCCAGTGGCGCATCGTCCCGCCCCTCCGCTCCACCGGACGGCACGCCGCCGACGACGACTAGCGCGCGGCCTTCGCGCGGTGGCGGCGGACGGCGTCCCGGTTGGCGCAGGGATGCGAGCAGTAGCGCTGGCGGCCCGTCCGGGACGTGTCGGCGAAGATCGCCGAGCAGTCGGAGACCGCGCAGCGGCGGAGGCGGTGCATGCCGCGCCCGGACAGGTGCAGGGCGGTGCCGACGAAGATCAGGGCGGGCAGGACGCGGCCGAGCGGCTGGGTGTCGTCGCGGTAGTGCAGGTGCCAGCCGGAGTGCGCGTGGTCGGTCAGGCGCGGGTAGGCGGCGGCGTCGGCGAGGCAGCGGTTGACGAGGGCGGCGCGCTCGCGCTCGTCGGACGCATCGACGGCCTTCTCCCAGGCGTCCAGGGCGGCAAGCACCGGAGGCAGGTCGGACGACGTGACCGGGGCCTCTACGACGAGCCCGGCGGTGCGGCACCGGTCGGCCAGTTCCTCGGCGGATGACGGCCGCCGGTTGGCGAGGTCGGCGGCCAGGTTCACCGCGTCGGCGCCGTAAGGGTTGAGGTGCACAAGGTCATTACATCAGCCTGAGGTGCATGTCACAACGGGTTGGTGCGCGGGCGGGGTACCGGTGGGCCGTTCTCGGGATCGCGACGTTCACGCAGGCGGCGTCGTGCTTCTTCACGGCGGGCGTCGAGGCGATGGGCGTCCAGCTCAAGGACGATCTGGATCTGACGACCGCGCAGCTCGGGTTGCTGCTGTCGGCGGCGCAGATCGTCCCGCTGATCGGGTTGCTCGTTGCCGGGGAGCTGCTCGACCGGCATAACGAGCGGTGGGTGGTCGGGATCGGCGGGCTGCTGATCGGCGGCGCGCTGCTGGCCGGCAGCGGGGTTCAGGGGTACGTGCCGTTGCTGGTCGTGCTGCTGGTGGTGGGGGCCGGGTACAGCACGGCTCAGCCGGGCGGGAGCAAGTCGGTCGCGGCGTGGTTCGAGCCGTCCCAGCGAGGGTTCGCGATGGGGATCCGGCAGGCGGGGTTGCCGCTCGGCGGGGCGATCGCGGCGGCGTCGCTGCCTTGGATCGGCGCGCGGTACGGGCTGAGCGCGACTCTCGTGACGGGCGGCATTGTCGCGCTGGTCGGAGCGGCGGTGTTCATGGGGCTCTACCGGCAGCCGCCCGAGGGCAACGCCGCGCCGAGGCAGGCGATCAAGCTCAGGGATCGGGTCGCGATGATGCGCGAGCCGGTCATGCTGAAGATCGTCCTGTCCGGGACGGCGCTGATCTCGGTGCAGGTGTCGCTGGACCTGCTGATCGTCCTGCACCTGCACGAGCGTGCGTCGTTCAGCGCCGGGGCGGCGGCGCTCGCGCTGGTCGGCGCGCAGTTCGCCGGTGCGGCCGGACGCGTCGGGCTCGCCGCCGCCAGCGACCGGACGAGGGCGGGACGGTATGTCACCGTCATGGTCTGCATGGCGGCCGTGGTCGCCGGGACGGCCGTGCTGACGACGCCGCTCGGGCGGGATCCGGTCGCCGCCTGCCTGATTTTCGGCTGGCTCGGTTTCTTCGGTTTCGGGTGGTACGGGCCGTGGGTCGCGTATGTCGCCGAGTCCGCGCCGCCGGACCGGACGGGGTTCGCGCTCGGCCTCGCGATGGCCGCCAACCAGGTGTTCATCGTCGTGGTCCCGCCCGCGATCGGCCTGTTCAGGGACCTTGCGCACGGTTTCTCGCCGGTTTGGACGCTGCTCGCCGCGGTCACCGCCGTCGCCCTCGGCGTCACGGCGGTCGCCGAGAAGCGCGGGCGGCGCGCCACCCGTCCCCTGCATCACAGCAGTCCCGACGCGGTGGCGGTCGCGCCGAACGGGGAGTAAGCATGCACGGGTGACCTTCCCCCCGGGTACGCCGCCGCCGAGCTTCTCGTCCGGGCCCTCGCCGGACGAGTGGACGAACGTCCAATACCCAGGCCCGCCGCGCCAACCGCCGCAGCCGCAGCAGCGCCAGGCGCCCCACGAGCCGCCGCGCCAGCAGGCCCGCTACCAGGAGCCGTCGTCGCCGAAGGCGGCCTTGCCAGGGCCTTGGTACCGGATTCAGGCGATTCCGGCGCCCGAGCGTGGCGCGTCCGCTGAAGGGGACTTCGTGAGCGTCCTCCCGGCGGCGCTGTCGGCGGCGCGGCTCGGACGGCCGTTCGTCGTCGGGTGGCTGTCGCGTGGCGGGGGAGCGCCGCTCGAACTGGTCACGAACGCGGGCCCGGTCGGACCGGGGAGCGGGTTGCTGTTCCCGAGCGGCGCGCGCGGCGTCCAGGTCGGCGAGGAGTGGATGGAGCGGGCCGAGCGCATGGTCTGGACGCGCTGCCCCGGACGCCTCGCCCCGCCCGGCCAGCCGGCGGCAAGCGCCGGAACCGGCGCCGGATTGTTCGAGTCGACGCTGGTCACGCTGATGGAGCGGCCCTTCGGCTGGTTCGTCGTCGCCGATCCGTGCGACGACCGCCAGCTCGACGCCGAGATGCGCGAGCTGCACCACGAGCTGCGGATGCTGCGGCGCGGCGAGGACGAGCAGGCGCGGCTCGCCGTGGCCCGCGCCGACCGCCGCGTCGCCGAGCTGGACGCGTTCCGCGAGGCCGGACTGTGGCGGATCCGGGTGCTCGCGGGCGCGGCGTCCGAGGCGGAGCTGGCGCAGATCGCGCCCGTCCTGGTCGGGTCGCTGGAGATTGGCCACCATCCCTACCGGCTGCGTTCGGGCCACGGCAGCGGCGGTTTCGCCGAGATGCTCGCCCCGGACGCGGCGCCCGAGCGCGTCGGCGCCGCGCTCATGCCGGACGCCGAGCAGCGGTTCGGGTTCACCGCCACGGCGGGCGCGCTCGCCGCCCTCGCCGGGCTGCCGCGCCGCGAGGTCCCCGGCCTGCGCGTGCTCGACGCGGGCTACTTCGACGTGACGTCCGAAACCGGCGAGGACGGGACCGAAAAGGACGCGATCAGCCTCGGCGACATCCTGGACGGCCAGGACCGCGTCGTCGGGCGGTTCGCGGTGCCGCGCTCGACCGTCAACCGGCACGTGTTCGTCACCGGCGCGACCGGCGGCGGCAAGTCCCAGACCGTCCGGCACCTGCTGGAGCAGCTGACCCGCGCGGGCATCCCGTGGCTGGCGATCGAGCCCGCCAAGTCCGAGTACGCGGCGATGGCGGGCCGGATCGCCGACCTCGGCGCGAAGGTCACCGTGGTCAACCCGTCCGACCCGGGCGCGGTGCCGCTGTCGGTGAACCCGCTCGCGCCCGAGCCCGGCTACCCGGTGCAGGCGCACATCGACATGGTCCGCGCGCTGTTCCAGGCCGCGTTCGACGCCGAGGAGCCGTTCCCGCAGATCATGGCGCAGGCGCTCCAGCGCGTGTACGAGGCGTGCGGCTGGGACGTGGTGACCGGCGGCGGCGTGCCCGGATCGCTGATCGAGCCGACCGTCCCGACGCTGGAGCAGCTGCAGAACGCGGCGCTCCAGGTGATCCAGGACGTCGGGTACGGCCGCGAGCTGATGGCCGACGTGCAGGGCTTTGTGGACGTCCGGCTGCGCTCGCTGCGGATCGGCTCGGCCGGGCGGTTCTTCGAGGGCGGCCACCCGGCCGACATCGGCGGCCTGCTGCGCGACAACATCGTCCTCGCCATCGAGGACGTCGCGAACGACGAGGACAAGGCGTTCCTCATGGGCACGCTGATCATCCGGGTCGTCGAGCACCTGCGGATGCGCGCCCGCGAGCACGGCCCGGCGCAGGGCCTGCGGCACGTGATCGTGATCGAGGAGGCGCACCGGCTGCTGCGCAACCGCGGCCCGGAGCGGACGTCGTCGCACGCGGTCGAGCTGTTCGCCGGGCTGCTCGCGGAGATCCGCGCGTACGGCGAGGGGATCGTGGTCGCCGAGCAGATCCCGACCAAGCTCGTCCCGGACGTCATCAAGAACACCGCGCTGAAGGTCGTGCACCGGCTGCCCGCGTTCGACGACCGGCACGTGGTCGGCGCGGCGATGAACCTGGACGCCGACCAGTCCCGCGAGGTGGTGTCGCTGCGCCCGGGCGTCGCGGCGGTCTTCGCGGACGGCATGGACCGCCCGCTGCGGGTGCGCGTCCCGCTCGGCGAGGGCCGCGAGGAGGCGCGTCCCGGCCCGCCGCCGCCGGTGGACGGGCGGCGCTCGGCCGCGTGCGGCTGCGAGTGCCGCGCCGGACGCGCCTGCACCCTGTACGAGCTGCGCGAGGCCGACCTGCTCGCCGGGCACGCGGAGTGGACGTGGCTGCGGCTGTGGGGCGAGACGCTCGTCCTCGCGCACGTCGTGGACCGCCCGCTGCCCGCCGTCCCGGCCGAGCTGGGCCGCGCCTGGTCGCGCCTGGCGCCGAGGCTGCGCGAATGCACGCTCGCGACCGTCGTGGACCGCGCCGTGACCCGCCGCGCCCGTGCCCTCCGCACGGCGTTCCCGCCCGCCGACCTGACCGCGGCCGTCGCCACGGTCGCGACGGCGCTGCTGTCCGGCGCGAGCGACCAGGTGGGGGCGCGGCCCGGCGCGCAATGGGTCATCCCGCAGCTGCGCTGGCTGCACGAGCTGGACCGGCTGTTCCCGTACGGCGCGGGCGCCCCCGACAAGCACGCGCTCGCGCCGCCGCTCGACTACCGCCTGCCCGGCCTCCGGGACGTCCCGGACGCCCGCCTCGGCCACCGGCTGCGCGGCCTGCGCCGCCATCCGCTGTCGATGGAGCTGGCGTCCAACCGTCCGCTGGCGTTGCTCGCGCTCGCCGGCGAAGACGACCACGCCGCCTTCTACGCCGACCTCGCGCTCGTCGCGATCGGCATGGAGGAGCACGAGCAGATCGGGCACATCGCCGCCGCGATGCAGGTCGAACCGTGGCTGGAACCCGTCCTGAGCTGGCCGGACCGCTTCGTCGTCCCGTTCGAGGACCCGTCCGCCGGGCTGCCCTTCCTCACCGGCTGACGCTGCCGCGCGAAGGCTCCGGCTGCGCCCCGGCGCCGTCCCGGCCCGACGATCACGTGGCCAGGTGTGGCTGCTTCGTCACGATTTCGCAGCAAGCCTCCCGGCGCACGGCCCGGCCGGTTACTTTTCTGCTCTGCGCCCCGCAGGGAGGTCGGATGGTCACCGCGGTCGAAGGCGAAGCACCGGCGTTCAAGCACGTCCGCCGCGAGCCCGGCGGCGGCGCGCGGACGCTCCAGAACACCACGCGCTACCTGTGCGCCGCCGTGTACCTGAACCGGGCGGTGTGCGCGGCCGTCATCGACGAGCACCTGCACGACCCGCACCGCGCCGTCGTGCCGTCGTTCGGCTACGACCTCGAACCGGTGATCCGGCACGCGCTGCGCGCCCGGCGCCTGCGGCTCTTCCGCGACCTGCTGCTGATCGCGGGATGGGTGGCGCTGCTGGTGGTATCGCCCGTGCTCGTCCCGCTGTACGCGGCGGTGCTGCTCGCCCCGGCGATCGCGACCCGCGTCCCGTGGGGCGCGCTGAGCTGGCGGCTGCGGTTCTTCGTCGCATGGGCGCTGATCGGGCTGTTCGTCGGCGCGATGGTGCTGTTCTGGCTCTTCGTCGTCCTGCTGTCCGCCCTCGGGCACGTGATCGGGACGCAGAACGGCGGGCAGAACGGCGTCATGCAGCGGGTGTTCTCGCTGGCGCTGGAATCCACCGGCCCGATGATGATCCTGGTGACGCTGTACTTCTTCGGCGTCTACTTCGGGCACCTCATCGCGGTGCTCGCGACCCTCGCGCGCCACCTCGGGCCGGGCGCGACCGGCCCGGGCCCGAACGTCGGCAGCGAGCGGGTGCGCGCGCTGCTCGAACGGATCGGCGCCGCGCAGTTCGGCAACATCACGCTCTACTCCGGCGACAACCCGTTCCTCGGCGCGGGGGAGATCGCGTCCAAGCTGTCGCACTCCTGGTCGGTCGTCCTCGAACTCGACCGGCCCGGCGGGACGCTCCTGGACGACGAGGAGCGGCCCGATCCGCTGTCGCAGCACGCGTCCGTCCGGCCCGACCCGACCGTGATGCACGACCGGATCAAGCGCAGCGTCCTCGCGATGCGCGAACCGTGGCCCTCGCCTCCCGGCGCGACCGCGGCACAGGCGATGCCGACCGCGGGCGATGGCATCGTCGCTTTCATGGGCGCAGGGCCGGGCGCTCTCGCGGGCGGGGGGCCGAGCGCGCCGCTGCCCGAGCGCGAGCGCGTCTCCGGACTGAACATCGGCTGGCACGTCGTCGCGCCCGGCTTCTGCGAGCAGCGCCCGCGCCCGGTCTCCGAGACCGACCCGACGCTGCTCAAGGGCCACCCACTGATCGACGCGGCCGCGCGGGTGCCGTTCACGGTCGCGGACAAGGACGCGGTGGACGCGATCGTGCACCACCCGCAGGCCACCGTCCGCTGCTACCAGCGGATCACCGTCGGCGCCCGCTGCCAGCCCGTCATGAGCCGCCGCGGGCGCGCCCTCGCGCCCGGCGCCGACCGCGACATCAACCTCAGCACCTTCGTGTACCTCGCCGTCGAGGGCCGGATGCTCTACGCGCAGTTCGTCGCGACCGTGCTCCCGCCCGTCCGGCCGGAGTACCAGGTCGTGGACCTGCTGCCGGACTGGAGCGGCCCGCACCTGGCCTGGAAGGCGGTCCGGATCGGCTGGCTCGGCGCGTTCGCGTCGCTGCTGCTGCCCGTCCCGCGCGCCGCCGCGATGCTCTGGTGGATGGCGCGCGGCGCCTGGCAGGCGAACACCGCCGGCGACCCGACCACCCGGATCGCGCGCGACTACGGCGCGCGGCTCAGCGTCCGCGAGCTGGTCGCCGACACGGGCTTCCACGACTTCCTGCAGCTCACCGACGTGGACAAGTACACCCGGCTGATCGAGGAGCGGGTCAACGCGGCGCTGCTGGACTACCTCCAGGAGTGCGGCGTGGACGTGTCGGCCTACCGCGGCCAGATGGCGACCATCCTCAACCAGGGCGTCATCATGACCGGCGGCCAGGTCAGCGGGCAGATCTCGGTCAGCGGACGCGGCTCGCGCGTCCGGCAGGCCCAGGGCGTCAACCCATAAGCGGAGGGATAGGCCATGCGTGACGACCGCGGCGTCCACATCAGCGGGAAGGCCCGGGTCACCGGGCAGATCTCGACCGGCGACAATTCCACCCAGATCCAGGGCGGCCGCCCGTCCGGCGCGGACGACGCGACCGCCGAGGCGCTCGACCTGGTCGAGGACCTGCTGGACGAGCACGAGGCCGACCTCCCGGACGCCGCGCGCGCCCGCCGCGACCTGGCCGACGTCCGCGAGGAGTCGGAGTCGGACGACCCGGACGAGGACCGCATGTCCGGCGCCCTCGCCCGCCTGACCCGCCGCGTCACCGGCGTGACCGCGCTGACCGAAGCCGTCCACGCACTCGCCGGGCAGCTCGGCCTCGGCAACTAGACGTCCGGTTCGGCGGGCGGCCGCTTAAGCCGGGTGGGCTAGATGCCGGCTTCGGTGCGCGGGGAGAGGTTCGCCTTCCCCGCGACCTGGTTCCAGTAGCCGATGAACTCGCGCTTGGCATCCGTAGCCTGCTGGTTCACGTCTGCCACGTCGTCATCGGACGGGCAGCCCGGCGACAGCGAGATGTACTTCTGGTTGGACGCCACGGACGCCTCCAGCGCGCGGACCAGCGCGTCCTTGAGCTGCTGCCCGTTGTCGAGCGCGCTGACCTCCAAACCCTGCGCGGTGGACAGCTGCGTCTGGCGCTCGCCGCGGATCTGCTCCAGCCCGGACGTCTCGCAGCCGCCCGTCAGGACGGACTGCAGCTCGCTGCGCGTCGAGGCCATCTGGTCCAGCAGCGCGTTCACCTTGCCCGCCTGCGCCTGCAGGTCGCCGCTCGGCGACGGCGACGACGGCTGGGTGGACGGCGTGTCGGACGGCTGGCTCTGCGTCGTCGCGGACTGCGTCTGCTGCGGCGTCGTCGGGGTGTTGTCGCCCGCCCGGTTCGCCTTGCTGGACCCGGTCGGCCAGAACACGATGCCGAGCGCGACCGCCGCGAGGACGACCAGCCCGGTCGCGATCAGCAGGTACGGCGGCTTCTTCTTCTGCGGCGGAGGCGGGCTCCACACCTGCGGCTCGGCCGCCCACGGCTCGGGCGACAGCGTGATGGTGTGCTCGCCGGGCGGCCCGGCGGGCGGCGGGGGAGGCGCGGCCTGCCAGCCCTGCTGCTCGGCGCCGCCCCACGGCTCCGGCGGCGGCCCGTACGCCGCGCCCGGATCGGCGGACGGCGTCCCCGCGTCATAAGCGGTCGGCGGGGACGAGTATCCGGCGTCGAGCTCAGTAGGCGGATGCCCGAAATCCGGCGGCGGCGATGCGGCATGCCCCGCCGGATACGCCGGGTCGTAGCCCGCAGGCGCGGACGGATACGGCTCGGCCGGATAGGGCTCCGCGGGATAGGGCACGGGCACATGCTCCGGCCCACTCGCACCAGGAGCTCCCGAACCACTCGCACCAGGAGCCGCCGGGCCACTCGCACCGGGGGCCGCCGACCCGCCTGCACCGTGAGCCTCGGGCGCGCCGCCTGGGGCCTCCGGCTCGGAGGGCCACGGAGGCGACGGCGGCCAGCCGTCCTCGCGCCGCGTGGCGTCGTCGGCGGACGGTGTCGCGCCGCTGTTGAGCGGCGCGGCGCACCGGGTGCAGTAAGGCAGCGCCGGGGTCGTGTCGCTGTCGCAGGCAGGGCACCGCATGCAAGCCCCTCACCGTCGGGTCCGTCGCGAACACCGTACCGTGGCGCGCCGCGCATCGGGCGCCCACCGCCCGCGCCGCGACCGCCTTGTGACCACCCCTGACCACCGTCGGCCACCCCACCCGCAGCAAACGCGCCGGACGCGCGCGGCTGCGGCTCAGATGCGCCGCGTGGTCGGATGCGCGCGGACGTGCACGAGACGCGCGTCCGGCCTCGTCCGCAGACGAGGCCGGACGCGCAAGGCAGAAGCCCGGTTGCGGGCTAGGGCCTGTTTCGAAGTGGTCTCGGCCACGCGCGCGAACGCGTGACCAACCCGGCGGAGCGAAGCCGAAGGCGAGCGGAGCCGGGTTGATCGCGAAGCGATGCCGCGTTCGCCGAGGCACGGTCACGGAGCGAGCCGCTAGGCGAGCGCAGTGGGTCGTGACTGCGTAAGCACGCCGCTAGGCGAGCGCAGTGGGTCGTGACTGCGCAAGCACGCCGCTAGGCGAGCGCAGTGGGCCGTGACTTTGAAACACGGGTCAGACGCCGGTCCAGTGGCGGGCGGGCTGGCCGGTCTTGCGGGCGACGGGGTTCCACAGTTCGACGAAGGACTTCTTGGACGAGGTGGCGCGGCGCTCGGCGTCGGCGCGCCCGGGCGCGTGCGCGGCGTCCGGCTTCGGCTTGCCCTTGCAGCCCTTCTGCGACTGGGTGGCCCAGGTGAGCAGGGCCTGGTCCACGTCCAGCGAGGCCTGGAGCGAGTCGTGCAGGGACGCGCGCAGCTTCTCGCCGTTCGACAGCTTGTCGACCTTGAGGGCGGCGGTGCGCTTGAGCTGGTTCTCGCGGCGCTGCGCGACCTGCTTGAACGAGTCGGTCGCGCCCGCGAGGTCCTGGCACTTGCGGGACTGGCCGAGGCCCTTGACCAGCGTCCGCTTGGTGTCGGCGCTGGCGTTGAGCACGGCGTTCACCGCGCCCGCCTGCTCGCGCGCGGCGTCGTCCGCGGGGAGCTTGCTCTTCTGCGCGACCGGCGACTTGGACGAGTTGGGCGACGAGCCGCCCTTGCCGCCGCTCGGCCACAGCACGACCACGACGGCGATCACCGCCGCCGCGACCAGCGCGCCGACGCCGATCAGCAGCGGCTTGCTCGGCTTCTTGCCTGTCTTGGACGGCGGACCGCCTTGGAAGCCTTGCTGCCCGAACCCGCCGCCCTGGTCGAACCCGCCGCCTTGACCGAAGCCCTGCTGCTGTTGTCCGAAACCCGCGTCCTGCCCGAAACCCGCGTCCTGGCCGAAGCCTTGCTGCTGGCCGAACCCGGCGTCCTGCCCGAAGCCCTGCTGCTGGCCGAAGCCCGCGTCCTGACCGAACGCCTGCTGCTGTCCGAAACCGGCGTCCTGGCCGAAGCCCTGCGGCTGGCCGAAGCCGCCGCCCTGGCCGGCGCCCGCGTCGAGCATGGTGGTCGGCTGCTCGTTGCCGGGCTGGCCGAAACCGCCCTGGACCGGAGGCGGCGGCGACTGCTGCCAGCCCTGGTCGGCCATGGTCTGCTGCGGCTGCCACTGCTGCGGGCCGGAGTCCTCGGCCGGGCCCTCCGGACGGCGCGGCTTGGCGTACCAGGACTCCGGGACGATCGACTCGGCCGGGTTCTCGGCCGCGCCGTCCTGCCAGTTCTGCTGGGCGGCGGAGATCGCGGACGACGGCGCGATGATCGTCTTCATCTCGGCCGGGTGCGGGTCGGCGGGCCCGGCCTGCTGGTGCTCGCCGGACTCGGCCGGGTCGAACACCCACGCGGCGGTGGACTCGGGGTCGACCGAGGCGGGCTGGGACGCGGCCCACGCCGGGACCGGCGGCGGAGGCACGTCACCCCCGCCCTGCCCGTTCCCGGAGGACCCGGACAGCCCGTTCCCGGAGGACGGCGAAGAGTCAAGGGAGGTAGGCGCGGACAGCGGCATGCCGCCCTGCCCGCCACCGAACCCGGACGGCGACGCGCCCGGACCCGGGACGACCATCGTCCGGTCGCCGAACTCCTCGCCGCCGCCGTTCTGGGACGGGCCGCCCTGCGCCAGGCCGTTCTGGCCGAAGCCGTCGTTCTGGCCGAAGCCGTTCTGGCCGAAGCCGTTCTGGGCGGACGCCATGCCGTGGTCCTGCACGCCGGGGTTCGGGAAGCCGGCGTTCTGCGCACCGCCGGGGTTCTGCGCGGCCGCCGCACCCGTGGGCGTTCCGCAGTTCGTGCACCTGTCGAGCGTCCCGGCCGTGGTAGACCCGCACGTCGGACACTGCATCGCTCAGACCTCGCTTGTCGCCGCTTCGCACGCCTCGCGGCCCACGCCCTCCTCGGGGCGGACCTCCCCACTCCGGCCGCGGGGTTCCGACAAAAGGTACTGCGTACCACCCGCCGCGTACGCGGTGACGGGAATCCGCGGGGCCTTCCGTTCGGCCGCCGTCGCAACGTCACCGGGGCTGGCACCGAATCACGACATGTCGTTCACGGTCAAGGCGGACCGCCGAGGTTTACCCGAACCACGTGTGATGCTCGTCGCATTCCCCGTCCTCCGCGTCGCGCGCCGGGATCGGACGGCGGGACGCGACGCGGCGGCGCGTGATCGTACCCACGCCGAGTCCGGCCCGGTACCGACTACCCTCGGGAAGGTCGCTGAGGCGCCCCAGAGACACGCATACAGAGAAGACGGAGTCCATGAGCGATCTTCCGCTGCGTTCGCAGCTGGCCGTCGCGCTCGGTCGTACGGCCGCGAAGATGTCCCGGATGGCGGGCAAGGGGGACGGGTCGGTGATCGGCGGGAAGGTCGGTCTCAAGCTCGACCCCGAGCTGCTCACCCGGCTGTCCCGGGACCGCAAGCTCGTCCTCGTCTCGGCCACCAACGGCAAGACGACGACGACCCGGCTGATCACCTCGGCGATGACGCCGCTCGGGGAGGTCGCCACCAACGCGTTCGGCGCGAACATGCCCACCGGGCACGTGTCCGCGCTCGCGTCCGCCCCGGACGCCCGCTACGGCGTGCTGGAGTGCGACGAGAAGTACGTCCCGATGGTGCTGCGGGAGACCGGCGCGAACGTCGTCGCGCTGATGAACCTGTCCCGCGACCAGATGGACCGCGCCGCCGAGATCTGGCTGCTGGCGGGCAAGTGGCGCAAGTCGCTGTCCGAGGCGCCGAACACCCACGTCGTGGCGAACTGCGACGACCCGCTGGTGACCTGGGGCGCGGCCACCGCCAAGTCGGTGACCTGGGTCGCGGCGGGCCAGCACTGGCGCGAGGACTCCTGGTGCTGCCCCGAGTGCGGCGGCCCGCTGGACCGCCAGGAGGGCGAGGAGAACTCCGACTGGGCCTGCCGCCAGTGCCACTTCCGCCGGCCGCGTCCGGACTGGGTGCTGCACAACGGCGCGGTCTACGACCCGCAGGGCCGCGCGTTCCCGCTGGACGCGATCCAGCTGCCGGGACGAGCGAACCGGTCGAACGCGGCGGTCGCGCTCGCCGTCGTCGCGCAGTTCGGCCTCCCGCCGGAGCAGGCGCTGCCGCTGCTGGCGACGGTGAAGTCGGTCGCGGGCCGGTACACCTCGGTGGAGGCGCAGGGCCGGACGCTGCGGCTGCTGCTCGCCAAGAACCCGGCGGGCTGGCTGGAGGCGTTCGACGTGCTGAAGCCGGCGCCGTCGCCGCTGATCCTGTCGATCAACGCGCAGGGCCCGGACGGCCGGGACACCTCCTGGCTGTGGGACGTCGACTTCCGGCTGCTGCGCGGCCGCCCGGTCTGGGTCACCGGCGAGCGCCGGATCGACCTGGCCGCCCGGCTGGAGGCCGCCGAGGTGCCGTTCACCGTGGTGGACGACGTGGAGCAGGCGATCCTCGCCGTCCAGCCGGGGCACCTCGACGTGATCGCCAACTACACCGCCTTCCAGAGCATCCGAACGAGGTACGGCCGTGTCGTCTGACCGCTTGAAGATCGTCTGGATCTATCCGGACCTGCTGTCCACCTACGGCGACCAGGGCAACACGATCGTCCTGGAGCGGCGGGCCGCGCTGCGCGGCATCCCGACCGAGACCGTGAACCTGCGCTCGGACGAGCCGGTGCCCGCCGACGGGCACATCTACCTGCTCGGCGGCGGCGAGGACCGGCCGCAGATCCTCGCCGCGCAGCGGCTGCGCGCCGACGGCGGGCTGCACCGGGCCGTCGAGAACGGCGCGGTGGTGTTCGCGGTCTGCGCGGGCTTCCAGATCATCGGGCACGAGTTCGGCGGGGACGAGGGCCAGCCGCTACCGGGCCTCGGCATCCTCGACATCCGCTCGGGCCGCGGGCAGCAGCGCGCGGTCGGCGAGGTCGTGTCGGACGTCGCGTCCGAGCTGCGCGTCCCGCGCGTGACCGGCTTCGAGAACCACCAGGGCGCGACCAGCATCGGCCCGAACGCCCGCCCGTTCGGCAAGGTCGTCTCGGGCATCGGCAACGGCGACGGGCAGGGCTTCGAGGGCGCCTACAGCGGCCACGTCCTCGGCACGTACATGCACGGCCCGGCGCTCGTCCGGAACCCGGCGCTCGCCGACCTGCTGCTCCGCTGGGCGGTGGGCCAGGAGCTCCAGCCGGTCGACGACTCCTGGGCGGGCCGGCTCCGCGAGGAGCGCCTCGCGGCCGTCCTGGGCGCGCCTACCGAGTAGGCACCTGCCGGCCGTCGCTGCGAGCGACGGGCGGTCGGCCCGAACCCGGCGTTCTCCGGCCGTCCCCTCGCGCGGGGGCGGCCGGTTCCGTTTGGGTCTGGCGGGGTTCACGGGCCGCTGCCACAGTGCGTCCATGATCTGCTGCGCGGCGAGCCGCCGCGACGTGCTGCGGCTGAGCGCGGTCGCCGCCGGGTTCACGCTGGTGCCGTCCGCCGCGAGTGCCGCGTCGCCTTCGAGCGTCCGGGCGGTGAACCTGGAGCTGGTCACGCTGACCGAGACCGGCGCCGTCCTCACCTGGTACACGGGCGCGCCGGGCACCGACGACGGGCTCGGGCGGATGCGGCCGGCGGCCGCCGACGCCGAGGTCCGGTACGGGACGCATCCGGCGCGGCTGAACCGCGTCGCGCACGGGCCGTCCGGCACGGCGTACCACCACGTCGAGCTGCACGGACTCGAACCCGGGCGCACCTATTACTACAAGGCGCTGTCGCAGGGGCGCGCCGCGTCCGAGACGCCGCTGAACGGCGGGCACGCGGCCGGGACGCCGCGCGGCGACGGGGTCTTCGCGTTCACCACGCCGCAGCCGCCGCCGGGACGGTTCCTGTTCGCGGTCGCGCTCTGCAACGACCTGCACCTCGGCGAGACCGTCGCGGGCCTGGTCGGCGGACTGCCGTGGATCAAGGGCATCTCGCAGGTCCCGGGCCACCCGCCCTACCCGGAGATCATGGCGACCGCGCTGGTGGACGACGCGAAGGCGCGCGGCGCGACGCACCTGCTCGCCGCCGGGGACGTCAGCGCCGAGGCCGCGCCCGGCGACCTCGCCCGCGCCAAGGGCCTGCTCGACCGGTTCGGCGCCTACGGGACGGACTACCTGGTCACGCGCGGCAACCACGACCGGGCGCACGACGGGCAGCCCACCTGCACGCCGGGACGCTGGCAGGGGAACGACTGCTTCGGCGACGCGTTCTTCCAGGGCCGTCCGACGTACTTCTCGCACGAGCTGAACGGCCTGCGGATCATCGGCCTCGACACCTACGACAAGCCCGGCAACGGCGGCGACTCGGGCGGACTGGGCCGCGAGCAGCTCGCCTGGTTCCAGGACGAGCTGGCCCGCGATCCGGACCGTCCGACGCTGGTCTTCGGCCACCACCCGCTGTTCACCGAGAACGACCCGCTCGCCGTCACCGGGACGCACTCGCTCGACGCCGGGCAGTCGCTGCAGATCCTCGCCGCTTACAACCGGACACCCGGCGTCCTGCTCCACCACGCCGGGCACACCCACCGGAACCGGCGCTCGGTGTTCCCGCTCGCGCCCCGGGTCGTCCAGCAGGAGGTCGCGGCGGTCAAGGAGTACCCGGGCGGCTTCACGCTGCTGCGCGTCCATTCCGGCGGGTACGCGCTCAACTTCTACAAGACCCGCGCGCCGCTCGCCCGCGAGTGGAGCGAGCGCAGTAGGCAGGAGCTCTCCGGCGCCTGGCCCCGCCTCTCCTTCGGCGACCGCCTCACCGACCGCAACACCACCACCCGCCGAGACCTCTCAGGTCTCCGCGCTTGATCCCCGCACCCGCCGACCCGCGCTCCAGACCGCCCCACGCGCTTGATCACCCCGCGCGCGCGCCAGCCCGCGCGCTCGCTCAGTCCGCGCGCGTGCTCAGTCCGCCCGGCTTGATCAGGCGCAGCCTGATCAAGCCGCGCGTCAGTAGACGAGGGCTTGGACGCCGTCGGCGGTGATCTCTTCTACGAAGGTGGGGGCGCCGGCGATGCGGATGCCGGGGATCACGTCGTCGGGGCCGATGTCGCGGCGTCCGGCGCACTGGGTGCAGAGCGTCACGCGGCCGGCCGACATGATCACCTGGAGCAGCTCGTCCAGCGGGGTGGCGAGGGGCAGCTCCAGCTCCTTCGCGCGGCCGGGCAACGCGTACCAGGCCGACTCGCCGGTCAGCCACAGCGAGACCTCCAGCCCGCTCGCGACGGCCGCCGCCGCGACCGTGAACGCCTGGTTCACCCGCTCCGGGCCGTCCGCGCCCGCCGTCGCCTTGATCACCAAAGAACGCGCCATACCGGGCACTGTAGCCGGGCGCGGCGCCGCGGCCCCGCCCCCGCGCCGGGCTAGGGTGGTGCGCCATGGGCGGACTGGTGAACGCGGGCGTGCTCGTCCTCGCCTGCGCAGGCATGGCGGTCGCCGCGACCCTCCTGGTCGTCCGGCTGTTCCGGCTGCGCTGACCCGGCGGCATGGCGGGCGCGCGGGCGCGGGCGGGCGATAGATTTGCGGGCATGGAGCCTGAGCTGCACGACGACCTCAAACCGCTGGAGTTCCTCCTGGGCACCTGGAAGGGCGCCGGGGTCGGCGACTACCCGACGATCGAGGCGTTCAACTTCGGCCAGGAGATCACCTTCGGCCACAACGGCAAGCCGTTCCTGATCTACTCCAGCCGGAGCTGGCTGATCGAGGCGGACGGCACGGTCGGGCGCCCGCTGTCCACCGAGACCGGGTACTGGCGGCCGCAGCCGGGCAACCGGCTGGAGGTGACGCTGGCGCACCCCACCGGCATCGTCGAGATCTACCTCGGCACCATCGCCTTCCACCAGGTCGAGCTGGCGACCGACGTGGTCGCCCGCACCGAGACCGCCAAGGAGGTCAAGGCGGGCAAGCGGCTGTACGGGCTGATGCCGGAGAAGAACGGCGCGCGCGACCTCGGCTGGGTCTACGAGATGGCGGCGATGGGCCAGCCCCTCCAGGCGCACCTGTCGGCGCAGCTCAAGAAGGCCGACTGACCGGGAAAGGCACTGGCGGAAGACATAAAGCGACCCCCGAACCTTCCCGCCGGGTGGCGGGACGACGTACAGGACTGATACGTCGGTCCGGGGGCCGGGTAACTGCCTGGTAATCGCCGGTCACCGTCCGATGACCGGCGGCCTCCGTACGAGACGGCGGCGCCGCGGCAGGACGGCGACTAGCGGACAGTCACCTCGCGAGTCCCAGAATCAACCATTTCTTGGACCACCTCCTTTCGCGCGTGCCGCCAAGCTATGCGAACGTCCCGCGCGGGGGCAAACACTTTTTCCGGACGGTTTCCCGCACTGCCCCGCGGGCCCGGCGGCATAGGATGCGGGCATGGCCGACACGTGGCAGGAGGAGCTGCGGGCGAAGGGCTACCGGGTCACGCCGCAGCGGCAGCTCGTGCTGGAGGCCGTCACCAAGCTGGAGCACGGCACGCCCGAGGAGATCTGCACGGAGGTCCAGCGGACCGCGCGCGGAGTCAACATCTCGACCGTCTACCGGACGCTGGAGCTGCTGGAGGAGCTGGGCCTGGTCAAGCACGCCCACCTCGGCCACGGCCCGCCGAACTACCACCTCGCCGCCGAGGCGCAGCACATCCACCTGGTCTGCCGCGACTGCGGGCGGGTGAACGACGTCTCCCTGGACGCCGCCGCGGGCCTGGCCGCCGGACTCGACCGCGACCACGGCTTCGAGACCGACGTCCAGCACCTCACGGTCTACGGGCGCTGCAAGGACTGCCGCGCCCTCGGCCCGGCGAAGCCCGGCCATTAGGGCGGGCCATTAGGCGGGCCGTCCGGGCGAATAGTCTGGGCGGCATGGAGAGCCCGCTGTTGAAGCTGCACGGGGCCGTCGCCGCCGACGCGCCCGACCAGGAGATCGCCGCGCACTACGGGGACCCGGTCCGCGAACAACGGCTGCTCGAAGCGGGTAAGGCGTTCGTCGACCGCAGCAACCGCGGCGTCCTGAAGGTCTCCGGGCCGGACCGGCTGTCCTGGCTGCACAGCCTGCTCAGCCAGCACCTGGACGCGCTGGAGCCCGGTGTCGCGACCCAGGCGCTGCTGCTGACGGTCAACGGCCACATCGAGCACCACCTGCACCTGGTGGACGACGGCGAGGCCGTGTGGATCCACGTCGAGCCGGGCACCGCGCCCGCGCTCGCCGAGTTCCTCAACCGGATGCGCTTCTTCCTGCGCGTTGAGGTGGAGGACGTCTCGGACCGGTACGCCGTGATCACCGGCCCGTCCGGCGACGCCGCGTCCGAGGGCGTCTCTTTCCCGGACGTCGCGGGCCTGACCACCCGGATCGTCCCGCGCGCCGAGCTGGGCGAGGGCGACCTGCCCCCGGCGGGCCTGTGGGCCTACGAGGCGCTGCGGATCGCCGCGCACGTCGCCCGCTTCGGCCTGGACACCGACCACCGGACGATCCCGCACGAGATCGGCGTGATCGGGACGGCCGTCCACCTGAACAAGGGCTGCTACCGCGGGCAGGAGACCGTCGCGCGGGTCGAGAACCTGGGGCGCCCGCCGCGCCGCCTGGTCTTCCTGCACCTGGACGGCCACGCCGACCGCCTCCCGGCCGCCGGCGACCCGGTCGAGATCCCCGGCGGCCGCCAGATCGGCTTCGTCGGGACGTCCGCGCGCCACCACGAGCTCGGCCCCATCGCGCTGGCCCTGGTGAAGCGCAACACCCCCGTCGACGTCGAGCTCACCGCCGGCGGCGTGGCCGCGGCGCAGGAGGTCGTCGTCCCGCCGGACACCGGCGCCAACGCCAAGATCGAGCTGCGCCGCACCGCCGCCGACCGCGCCTAGCCGCCGCGCCGCGCCACCCCGCGCCCCACCGCACCGGGACCGCGCCGTCGCGCGCGTGCCGGGCATGCCGAAAGGCGCGTAGAAACCTGGCCAGAGGGGCAGAATCGTCCTCACGGGAGCGGTGGCCGTCCGAGGGGCCACCGCCTCCCCAAGGAGGTGGTCCGCCCGTGGCCGGAACTCCGGGAGACGAGTACCCCCCGAGCCGTGCGCCCGAGGACGGCGACCTCTGGGTGGGCGGGCGCGGGCCGCGGCGGCGGCGTCCCAAGCGGGAGCACCCCGCCGTGTGGTGGACGGGGTTCGCGGTGCTGGCGCTGCTGGCCTGGCTGGCCGGCTCGTGGCGGCTCGCGCTCCTCGTCCTGGCCGCGTGGTGCCTGTACGAGTTCCTGCTGATCCCGACCGTGTGCCGGGTGATGACCGAGCAGGGCTACCCGTGCCGCGAGCCGGTGCGGGGCCGCCCGTTCGCGTGCGGCCGGGATCACCAGGCGTACAAGAACGAGGGGATCATGCGGCTGCTCGGCGTGCGCCGCCCGGCCCGCGACACCGCCCCGAGGAACGCGCCCGGACGGGACGACCGGGTGCTCGTCCACTCCCGCGCCGCCCGCTCCCGCCTCGCCCAGGCCGACCAGGTCTGCCTGAGCCTCGCGGGCGCCGGCACGGTCATCGCCCTCGCCGGCATGATCTACGGCTTCGGCGCCTGACGCCCCCAGAGCACGCGTCAGTACTCCAGGATCACCGTGATCGGGCCGTCGTTGACCAGCTCGACCTTCATGTCGGCGCCGAAGACGCCCGTCTCGACCTTGGCGCCCAAGGCGCGCAGCTCGGTGACCACGGCCTCCACCAGCGGTTCGGCCATCGGGCCGGGCGCGGCGGCGGTCCACGTCGGGCGGCGGCCCTTGCGGGCGTCACCGTAGAGCGTGAACTGGCTCACCACCAGAAGCGGCGCGCCCAGGTCGGAACAGGACTTCTCGTCCTCCAGGATCCGCAGCCCCCACAGCTTGGCGGCGAGTTTCGCGGCCTTCTCCGGCGTGTCGTCGTGGGTCACGCCGACCAGGACCAGGAGGCCCGGCCCGTCGATCTCCCCGGCGACGCGTCCCCCGACGGTCACGCTCGCCCTGCTCACCCTCTGGACTACCGCACGCATGACACGCCATTCTGCCTGCATGGGAGCAATGACGCTCATCACGGTGGCCCCGACCGGGGCGGAGTCGGCGAAGGCCGACGTCCCGGCACTTCCCGTCACCCTGGACGAGCTGGTACAGACGGCCAAGGAATGCGAGGCGGCCGGAGCCGCCGTCATCCACGTGCACATCCGCGACGACGACGCGCGGCCGACGCTGGACCTCGCGCGGCTGCGCGACACGGTCCAGGCGCTCCGGGAGAGCACCGGCCTGATCGTCCAGCTGTCCACGGGCGGCGCGGTGACCGACCCGTACGAGAACCGGCTGCGCGTCCTGGACGCCGAGCCGGACGGGTGCTCGCTGACCTGCGGGACGGTCAACTTCGGCGACGACGTGTTCATGAACCCCTGGCCGTTCATGGCGGAGCTGTACCAGCGGACGCAGGCGCAGGGGGTGGTCCCGGAGTTCGAGCTGTTCGACCTCGGGCACATCGCGTCCCTGCACCGCCTGCTGGACAAGTACGGCGCGCCGTTCGGCGGGCACGTCCACTGCGACCTGGTCATGGGCGTCCCCGGCGGGATGCCCGGCGACGCGCGGACGCTGGTCGCCGCGGTCGAGGCGCTGCCCGAGGGCGCGTCCTGGTCGGCGACGGGCGTCGGCCGCACGTCCCTGCCGGTCATGTTCGCGGCGCTCTCCGCCGGCGGGCACCTGCGCGTCGGCATGGAGGACACGCTCACCTTCGCCAAGGGGCGGCCCGTGACGGCGAACGCGGAGCTGGTCGAGCGCGCCGCCGAGCTGGCCCGGCACGCCCAGCGCCCCCCGATGACCGCGGCGGAGGCGCGCACCTTCCTCGGCATCGCCTGATCCACGAGAGCCGAACACCCCCACCACCTGGTCCGGGTGGTGGGGGTGTTCGGGTATGAGTGGGGGTGAACTGTCTTAATTGTGGGGGTTGTTGTGACGATGGTGTCCACGCCTGTCCTGGTCGAAGTGGAGCGCTCCGGCTTCGTGGAGTCGCGGCACCGCGGCAGCGCGGTGGGGCTGGCGGCCGACGGGACGACCGCGGTGCGCGCCGGCGTCCCGGACGAGCCGATCTTCCCGCGGTCGGCCAACAAGCCGATGCAGGCGGTCGCGATGGTCCGCTCGGGGCTGCCGCTCGACGGCGAGCTGCTGGCGATCGCGGCGGGCAGCCACTCCGGCGAGGACTTCCACGTCGAGGGCGCCGAGCAGATCCTCGCCGCCGTCGGACTGACGGCCGAGGCGCTGCAGTGCCCGGCGCAGTGGCCCCTGGACGAGGCGGTCGCGCTGGACGTGGCCCGGCGCGGCGCGGGCCGGTCCCGGCTGCGGATGAACTGCTCCGGCAAGCACGCCGCGATGCTCGCCACCTGCGTCGCCGCCGGATGGTCCACCGACGACTACCTCGACCCGTCGCACCCGCTCCAGGTCGCCTCGCGCGAGGCGGTCGAGCGCCTGGCGGGGGAGAAGGTCGCGGCGGTCGGCGTGGACGGCTGCGGCGCGCCGCTGTTCGCGCTGTCGGCGACCGGTGTCGCGCGGGCGTTCCGGGCGCTGGTGACGGCCGACCCGGGCACGCCGGAGCGCAAGGTCGCCGACGCGATGCGCGCCCACCCCGCCTGGACGTCCGGGACCCGGCGCGAGGAGCGCCGCCTGATGGAGGCCGTCCCGGGCTTGCTGGTCAAGTGCGGCGCGGAGGGTGTGGACGCCTTCGCCTTCGCGGACGGGCGCGCCGGAGCGATCAAGGTCGACGACGGGTCCATGCGGGCCCGGACGCCGGTCACCGTGGCGCTGCTGCGCGCGCTGGGCGTCGAGCCCGCCGACCCGTCCGTGCTGGACGAGCTGGCGACCGTCCGGCTGTACGGCGGCGAGGCGGTCGTCGGCGAGATCCGCGCCACCCCGAACCTGTTCTGAGCCCACGCGGAAGCCAGGGTGGCCCTTCCCGGGGCCACCCTGGCTCTCGCGCCGTTCTGGAACGTTCCAGAATCGCCTGCGTGCCGGGGGTCAGTCGAGGACGCGTCCCCGGCCCGCGCCCAGACCCGGGACGATCTCCAGCAGCGCGATCGCGACCACCAGCGCCACCGGGACCGTCCAGCCCGAGGTCGCGTCGTGCAGCGCGCCGATCAGCAGCGGCCCGAGCGCGGAGATCAGGTAGCCGACGCCCTGCACCATCCCGGACAGCTGGGCTGCGGTCGCCGCGTCCGGGGAGCGCAGCCCGATCATCGACAGGGCCAGCGCGAACGACGCGCCCTGGCCGAGCCCGAGGACGGCGACGAACAGCCACATCCCGCCCAGCGGCGCCCAGGTCAGCCCGGCGAACCCGGCCGCCGTCAGCACCCCGACCAGGACCGCGATCGGCCGCTGGTCGCGCAGCCGCGCGGTGAGCAGCGGCAGGCACATGTTCCCGACGATCTGGATCAGGCTGGACGCGGCGGTCACGAAGCCCGCGCTGCTCTCCGACAGCCCCCGGTCGGCCAGCAGCGTCGGCATCCAGGCGAACAGGACGTACGCCAGCGACGACTGGAGCCCGAAGAACAGCGTGATCTGCCAGGCCAGCGGCGACCGCCACACCTTCCGCGCCACGTCGCGGTGCGCCGCCGCCGGAGCCGTCCCGGCCGCCTCCCGGCGGACGCGCAGCATCCGCGGCAGCCAGGCGACGGCGGCCAGCACGGACGGCACGACCAGCAGCGACAGCGGCACCCGCCAGCTCCCGCCGGTCGCGTGCTCCAGCGGCACCGACAGCCCGGACCCGAGCGCCGCGCCGCCGCTGAGCGCGACCGTGTAGAGCGCGGTCACGGCGGTGATCGAGCGCGGATGGTCCCGCTTGATGATCCCGGGCACCGCGATGTTGCCGATGCTGATCGCCATCCCGGCGACCAGCGACCCGGCGAACAGCGCGCCCGTGAACGGGATCATCCGCAGCCCGATCGCCGCGGTCAGCGCGACCATCGCCACGACCAGCAGCGTCTCGGGACGGAGCGGGCGCCGCAGGAACGCCGCCAGCAGCCCGTACGAGCCGAGGAACATCAGCGGCAGCGTCGTGAGCGCCCCCGCGGCCGTCCCGGAGAGGTGCAGGTCGCCCCGGATCTCCCCGACCAGCGGCCCGACGGCCGTCAGCGCGGGCCGCAGGTTGACCGCGACCAGGACGATCAGCACCAGCCCGCCGACGACCCCGACCGTCCAGCGGCTCCCGGTCTCGGGCGCGGGGGTCGCCCTCGGTGTCTCGCTGATCTCTTCTGTTCGCGTCGCGGACGGGGGATCGGAGCCTTCACGCAAGGTCATCGGGGGTCTCCATGCCGGTCTCGTGGGTCTCCGGGGTCTCCGGGGGCTCCGGGGTCTCCGGGGGCTCCGGGGGCTTCGGGCCGGAGTCGGGGGCGCCGAGGGCGTCCAGCGCGGTCAGGGTGGGCTCGATGATCGTCCGGGCGGCGCGCTCGGCCGCGTCGGGGTCGCGGGCGGCCACGGCGGCCAGGACGGCGCCGTGGGCCTCCTGGGTGGCCTCCAGGGAGGTGTCGTCGGCGCGGAGCGCGGTCATCGCCTCGCCGAGGCGGCCGGCGAAGTACCGGTACGCCTCGACCAGCAGGGGGTTCTTGGCGGCCTCGACGACGCCGAGGTGGAAGCGCGCGTCGGCCTCGCCGAACTCGCGCTCGTCCGCGGCGGCCCCGCGCGCGGCGAGCAGCCGTTCCAGGCGGGCGAGGTCGGCGTCGGTGCGGCGGCGGGCGGCCAGCCGGGCGGCCTGGACGTCGTAGGCGAGCTGCACCTCGAAGACGTCGATCAGCCGCGAGCGCGCCACGCCGGTGAGCATGGGACGGGGATCGACGCGGCTCCGCACGTACGTCCCGTCACCGCGGCGCACCTCCAGCACGCCGATGTGCGAGAGCGCGCGGATCGCCTCCCGGACGGCCGGACGGCTCACGCCCAGCTCGTCCGCGAGGTGCAGCTCGCCGGGCAGCCGCTCGCCGACCTTCCAGCCGCCGCCGGTGATCTCCGCTTGGAGCTGGTCCAGCACGGCGTCCACGGTGGAGCCGCTGGGGACGGGGTTGAGGGCCATGCCACCTCCGCAGGTCAGATGTCAGACATCTTACCGGCGGGGGGAACGCGCACGAAGGCCCGGGTCGGCGCGACCCGGGCCGGTGCTGAAGCGTGCGCTGGACTCAGTGCTGGGCGCGGTCCTTGTAGTCCTCGGGGACGGCGGGGTCGCGGCGGGTGCGCTGGGCCGGGCTGCCCTCGATGATGCCGCCCTTGACCGGCCCCCGGTCGGAGCTGCCGCCCCGGAGGCGCTGCGAGCGGACGCGCTTGCCCGAGGCGTAGCGGGTCAGGCCGATCCAGACCAGGAGCGACAGCCCGATGATGACCGGGCCGAGGATCAGCCAGTAGTTGTTCCCGACGTGGTGGCCGGCGGCGACGCCGGTGAAAGCGATGGCGAGCACAGGTGACACCTCCTCCACCAGGGCCCCTACCCCGAGCGCAGGCTTCAACCATTTCGCCCAAGAACCCGCAAAACGCCAAGGCCCGCGTCCCCGGGGACGCGGGCCCTGCGAGGGGAAAGGAGCGGCTACATCCCGCGGGACTGGGAGATCGAGCCGGACGTCGCGAGCGTGAAGGTGCGCATGGACTCGGCGAAGCGGGAGAGGTCCCATTCGGCCGGGCCCTCGTACCAGTAGAGGTTGTCGGCGCCTTCGGCCCGCACTCCGGCGTCCTCGACCGTCCGGGCCCAGCGGTCCACGACGTCGAAGACGACGGCGTAGGGCAGGAACCGCGAGAACAGCGCGATCCGCTGCTGGGACGGCATGTCGGCCTCGGGCAGGACGCCGCGCTCCAGGAAGGCGCGGAAGCCGATGGTGTGCGCCAGGACGGTGGAGCCACGCGCGGTCTTGGCGGGCATGTACTGGCCGCCGTACGCGAGCGCCGCGCCCGCGACGATCACGGCGAGGCCGACGAGCGCCAGGTCGGTCGTGACGGCGAGGACGACCGTGGCGATGATGCCGAGGCCGGTGAGGGCCATGCCCGCGATCGTCCAGCGGGACCGGACGGTGTCGGGGCGGCGGGCGAACCAGCCCTGCTCCACCACGTCGTCGTACATCGCCGCGCGGACGCGGGCGAGCTGCGTCGCGAAGGTGCCGCCGAGCGCGGACAGCTTGACCGCCTCGCGGCCGTCGAACAGTGCGCCGAGCAGGATCCTCTCGTAGCGCAGCAGGTCGGCGTCGCCGCCGGGGCGCTGGAGGCGGCGCAGCGTCCAGTCGAGCCGGCCGGTGGCGGCGAGGTCGTCCTCCTCGATCAGCAGGTGGCCGCGGACGGCGAGGTCGACGATGGTGGCGGTGACGTCGATCACGTCCGCCTGCTCGTCGATCAGCGTGCCGACCTGGCCGGGGCGGACGCCGTTCGGCGGCTCGAAGTGCTCGCCGGTGACGTGCGCCTGGTCGCCCTCGGCGGCCTTCTTGCCGACGACTCGGGCGTCCCGCCCGCGCAGCATGTAGAGCAGGACGATGCCGCCGACGAGCAGCACCAGCAGGGCGCCCAGCGCGGACGCGGTGACGCCGTTCACCGAGAACGCGGTCGCGGCGGTGTGCCGCCGCTCGAACAGCGCCTTCCCGCCGGTCGCCCCGGCCGGGAGCCCGACGACGACGGTGAGGTTGTCGTCCGGGAGCATCTGGCTCTGGCTGAACAGGCCCTGCGTGTGCGTGTGGTTCGTGTAGTACTGCGTGCAGCCGACCGTGCTGTCGAGCGCGCCCGCGAAGCAGTTGACGTTCTGCACCATGGCGGGCGCGTCCACCGTGGCGCGCGCCTGCCCGACCGGGACCTTCCAGCCGCCGACGGCCGTCCAGTGGAACTCCTCGGCCTGCTTGAGCTGCGCGACCGCGCCGCGCACGTCGTACTCCAGCAGGACGGTGTGCTGCCCGGACGCGGCGCCGCCGGTCAGCTTCACGGTCGTGGTCGTCCCGGACGAGGAGACCGCGGCCTTCGCCGGCCCGCCGTCCGGGCTGGACGCCTTCAGGTTCCCGATCTTCCAGACCCGGTCCTCGGTGACGCTGGAGTGCGTCCGGGTGGTGAAGACCCGGTCGAAGCCGGCGCTGGTGAAGTCGTAGACGATCGTCTCGCGGACGTGCGCGGTGCCGCCCTTGCCGATCGTGATCGCCGCCTCGTCCTTGACGACGCGGTCCGACAGCCGCAGGGCCGCCGCGGGGCCGGAAGCGGCCGCGGCCGTCCCGCCGGAGGCGTGCTCGGCCGTCGCGGAACGCCCTGCGGCGGCCTGCGCTGGAAGCGCGAGCGCGGCGGACAGAACGGCGGCGAGTGGCAGGGAGGCGACCAATGGCCGCAGGCGACCCAACATGGCGGCAAATGGTAGCGGGCCCGCCCGTATAGTTCTCCCCTATGGCTGGTCATTACCCCCCTCCGGCCGGACGGCCGGGGCAACCGCCGTACGGTCCGCCCCCGCAGGGGCCGCCCTACGGGGGGCCGCCGCACGGCGCGCCGCCCCCGCCGCCGTACGGGGCTCAGCCACGTCCCGCCTACGGCCCGCAGCCGGGATACGGCCCGCCGCAGAGGCCGCAGGGCCCGCCTCCGCAGTACCGTCCGCAGCCCTACCCGCAGGGCGGTCCGGTCGCGTACCGGTACATGCCGCCGCGCCGTCCGCCGCGGCGCAGCGCGGGCGGGACGGTCGCGGGCGTCATCGGCGGGTTCGCCGCGCTCGGTGTGATACTGATCGTGGTGCTGTCGGCCGTGTCGTCCCACCACACCAGCGTGTCGACGGGCGGCGGCGTGACCGCCAGTGGCCAGGGCAGCGGCAGCGGCGCGCCGCAGACCGCGACCCGCGCGACCGCGACGAACAACAAGCTGTACACGTCCGGTTCGCTCGCCTCGGTGAGCTGCCACCTGCCCGCGCTGGACACCGGGTCCGACTCGATGCGGCGCTTCATGAACCAGCTGAGCGACTGCCTCGACGCGACCTGGAAGGCCCAGTTCGGCAAGATCGACGAGTCGTTCGCGCCGCCGAACCGGGTGTTCTGGCTCACCCCGGGCACCAGCCCCTGCGGCAACTACCCGGCGCCCGGCTCGTCGGCGTTCTACTGCCCGGCGAACAACACCATGTACGTCGGGCTGAAGCACGTGATCGAGACGTCCGGGGACGAGTCGGTCGCGCACTTCGCGGTGTTCGCGCGGGTCATCGCGCACGAGTACGGCCACCACGTGCAGGACCGGGCGGGCATCCTGCTCTACGGCGACCACCTCATGGACCAGAGCGACCCGCTCGGCCGCGCCGAGGCGAGCCGCCGCATCGAGCTCCAGGCCCAGTGCTTCGCGGGCGAGTTCCTCGGCGCGAACAAGTCGTCCCTGCCGCTGACGCAGGACCAGTACACCGCGCTCGTCCTGGACGTCCAGGGCCGCGGCGACGAGAACCAGCCCGTCGACAAGCGCGACCACGGCTCCGGCAAGCACTACGCGGGCTGGGTCGTCCGGGGCATCAAGAACCAGGACCTGTCCGTCTGCAACACCTGGACGGCCCCGTCCAGCGCGGTCTCCTGACCCGCCGCCCCCGGCGGCCCTGACGGCCCTGCCGCCCCCGGCGGCCCTGACGGCCCCGGCGCTGAGCCGGGGCCGTTCCGCTTCCCGGCTTGGCGCCGCCGGGGCCGTTCGAGGTCAGAGCTTGGAGCCGCCGGTGGCGTCGATCACGCTGCCGGTCACCCAGCGGGAGTCGTCGGACGCCAGGAACGCCACCACGTCCGCGACGTCCTCGGACTGCCCGACGCGGCCGAGCGCCGACAGCTCGGCGGACGCGTCCCACGCGGCCTTGTTCTCCTCGCCGCGCAGCCAGAACGCGTTGACGTCGGTGTCGATGATGCCCGGCCTGACCGAGTTCACCGTGATCCCGCGCGGGCCGAGCAGCTGGGCCAGGTTCAGGGTGAAGTTGTCCAGCGCGCCCTTCGTCGCCCCGTAGGCCATGATCTCCGGCATCGCGAGCCGGGCGAGCCCGCTGGAGATGTTGACGACCCGGCCGCCGTCGTTCAGCCGCGACAGGCCCTGCTGGACGATGAAGAACGGCGCCCGGACGTTCACCGCGAACACCTCGTCGAAACCGTCCTCGGTGAGGTTCTCCAGGTCGGCGCTGCGGCCGATGCCCGCGTTGTTCACGATGACGTCGACCTGCGCCCCGCCGGTCGCCTCGTCGTAGGCGGCCCAGAGCTCGGCCGCGTCCCCGTGCCGGCCCAGCGCGGAGCGGATCGCGACCGCGCGCCCGCCGTCCTTCTCGATCTCCCGGACGACCTCGCCGGCCGCCGGCTCGTTCTGCGCGTAGGTCAGCACGACGGTCGCGCCGTCCGCCGCCAGGCGCTTGGCGATGGCCCGCCCGATGCCCCGGCTGCCCCCGGTGACCAGCGCGTACTTCCCGTCCAGCGTGCGGCTCGCGGTGCTCGTGCCCATGGTCTGCGACGTCCTTCCAAATTATTGAGTGTTCGCTCAAGAAAGGACCGTAGCACAGTTTCTTGAGCGGACGCTCTAGAATTGGTGCCATGACCGAGACCCGCCGGGGCCGTCCCCGCGCCTTCGACCGCGACGCCGCGCTCGACACCGCCACCAGGCTGTTCTGGCAGCGCGGCTACGAGGCCACGTCCATCGGCGACCTGACCGAGGCCATGGGCATCCGCCCGGCGAGCCTCTACGCCGCCTTCGGGGACAAGAAGGCCCTGTTCAGGGAGGTCGTGGAGAGCTACCAGGGGACTGAGGCGGCGGCCTTCGTGACCCGCGCGGTCGCCGAGGAGCCGACCGCGTACCGCGCCTTCGCGCGCGCATTGCGGGAGGCCGCGGAGATCTACACCGACCCGTCCCATCCGGCGGGCTGCCTGGTGATCCGGGCCGCGACGAACGTCGCGCCGAAGGACGCCGAGGTCGAGACGTACCTGTGCGGCATCCGCAACGCGAACGTGGCGGACTTCGCCGAGCAGGTGCGCCGGGCGATCGGGCGCGGCGAGCTGCCCGAGGGCACCGACGCGGACGCCGTGGCGCAGCTGTTCGCCATGCTCCTGCAGGGCCTCTCGCAGCGCGCCGGGGACGGCGCGACCGCCGACGACCTGCGCCCTGCCGTCGAGATGGCGCTCGCCGCCTGGCCGGGGCCGCGCGAGTGAACGAGGAGCGCGAACGGCGGGACGGCGCACGCATGAACGACATCGGCGCTGGTCATGATGGCTGTGAGCGACCTCACCGGGAAAGTGCTAGCAGCCCGCTTGCAATTGCAAGCACGTTGACGGAGGGTGGAGGCATGGCAAGTTCGAAGGTCGGCTCCATCGGGGAGTACATCCGGGAGCAGCGGACGCGGGCGAAGATCTCGCTCCGCCAGCTCGCGGACGTCTCGGGCATCTCCAACCCGTACCTGAGCCAGATCGAACGCGGCCTGCGCAAGCCGAGCGCGGAGATCCTGCAGCAGATCGCGAAGGGTCTGCGCATCTCCGCCGAGGCGCTGTACGTCCAGGCGGGCATTCTCGAAGCCCGCGAGGCGGAGAGCGACGTGCAGGCCGCGGTCCGGGCCGACCTGATCCTCACGGAGCGCCAGAAGCAGGTGTTGCTCGACATCTACGACTCGTTCCGGAAGGAGAACGAAGCAGCCGGAGTCGTCCCCGGCCCCGCCGCGTTCGGTGCGGACGGGCGGGACGACGAGCAGGCACCCGCAGCACAGGAAGGGAATGAGGTCCGATGACGCTTGCCGACAACCTCCGCGAGAACAAGGTCGTCTACACCGTCGCCGGCGCGGGCGACCTCGCGGTCGAGAAGCTCCGCGAGGCCCCCGAGCAGGTCGGGAAGGCCCGCCAGACGGCGGCCAAGTACCAGGACGAGGTCCGCGAGAACCTCGACAGGTACAGCGGTGAGCTGCGCGAGAACCTGGGCCGCTACCAGGGCCAGGTGCGCGAGGCCGTGACGAAGTACCGGGTCGAGGTCCGCAAGAACGTCGACCGCTACCGCGGCGAGGCGCGCGAGAACGTGGGCCGCATCCAGGACAAGGTCGAGGTCAAGGACCTGCCCGGCGCCGCCGTCGCGTACGTGACGCACTTCGGCACCCGCGCCTTCGAGTTCGTGGACGAGCTGGCCGAGCGCGGCAAGAAGGTCGTGCACGGCGCCGCCGCCGAGGTCGCCCAGGGCGCCGAGGCCGTCGCCGAGGTCGCCGCGGGCGACCAGGGCAAGGGCTCGTCCAAGGCCAAGGCCACCCGGACGAAGAAGGCCGCGGGCGAGCAGGCCCGCTCCACCGCGAGCGCCCGCAAGTCCGAGTCCTGACGACGATCCAGGCGGCGGTACTCGCGACGGTTCCGAATCCGGTCCCATAACGGACCTGACGGCGACCGCGGCGCGGGAGACGCAGGCATGCGGAAGGGGCCCGGCCGGGGAACACCCGGCCGGGTCCCTTCGTCGTTCCAGGTACCGGCTGGACAGGCCGCATAGGGTGGGAGGTCCACTCGCCGAACACGCGGGGCCCGCGGGGGCGCCGCCCGGGACGGAACGGAGCGTCGATCGTCGGTGACCGGCTTCGGTGTGCTCGACTACTTTTTCTGGATCCTGCTGCTCATCGCGTTCGTGATGGAGGCGTGGGCGCTGATCGACTCGCTGACCGTGCCGCCGAACGCCTACGCCGCGGCGAGCAAGCAGAGCAAGAAGCTCTGGATGATCATCCTCATCGTCGCGGCCGTGGTGGGGCTCGCGGCGGCCGTGCTGCCGCTCCAGGGCTCGTCCCCGGTCGCGGTGCTGTTCGGCATCCTGCCGGTGGCCGCGTTCATCGCCGCCGCCGTGTACCTGGCGGACGTCCGGCCCGCGGTGAAGCCGTTCAAGGGGCGCGGCGGCGGCCGCGGCTCCAACATGGGGCCGTATGGCCCCTGGTAGGGACGGGCCGGAGCGCGCGCCGGGGGAGCGGGGCGGGCCGTGTGAGCCCGGCCACCTTGCAAGTAAGTCCTTACTTAAGGCACCCTGGACCGGGACCGCCCAGCCCGTGCGAAGCGAGGCCCCCGTGACCAGTGCCGCCGCCCTGCCGCTCCCCGCCGGACCCGATCCGGACCGGGACGCGGCCGCCGACACCGCCGAAGAGCCGATCCCGCCGGTCTACCGCGAGCTGCTCAGCGGACCGTCCCTGGTGGCGGGCGGCGCGAACGTGATCATGCAGCTCTGCCGGCTGCCGGTCGGCGTCGGCGTGGTCGAGAGCAAGGTCGACTCCGGACGCGTCGACAAGCACCCGGTGAAGCGCACCCGCACCACGCTGACCTACCTGGTCGTCGCCATGCTCGGCACCGCCGAGGAGCGCGCCTGGATGCGCGAGCAGGTCAACAAGCAGCACCGGCAGGTGCGCAGCGAGCCGGGAGCGCCCGTCCGCTACAACGCGTTCGACCGCGAGCTGCAACTGTGGGTCGCCGCCTGCATCTATTGGGGCACCGAGGACGTCTACCGGCGCTTCTACGGCGAGCCGTCCGCCGACGTGCTCGCGGAGTTCTACCACCACGGCCGCCGGTTCGCGACGACCCTCCAGGTGCCCGAGGAGATGTGGCCCGCCGACCGCGCGGCCTTCGAGGAGTACTGGCAGGACGGCCTCCGGCAGATCAGCAGCACCCCGGAGACCCGCGCCTACCTGCGCGGGCTCGCGAAGGCGAACTTCCTGCCCAAGCCCGTCCAGCGCGTCGTCGGCCCGGGGAACCGGCTGCTCACGGTCGGGTTCCTGCCCCCGGAGTTCCGCGAGGAGCTGGGCCTCAGCTGGACGAACCGGGAGCAGAAGGCGTTCGACGCGGCCGTCCGCGCGATCGCCCTCGCGAACCGGACGATGCCGAAGCCGCTCCGCGAGTTCCCCTTCAACCTCTACCTCTGGGACTTCCGCCGCCGCATGCGCACCGGCCGCTCCTTCGTCTGAGCCGGTGCGCTCCTGCGGCTGACCCGGGCTCAGGTCTTGGCGGCCGGTCCGCGCTGGAAGAGGACGTACAGCCAGGTCATCGACGGGACGATGATCAGCGCACCCACCCCGAGGGCCGCGAACACCACGTCCAGCACGGCGTTCTGGGCGACCGAGCCGTCCAGGTCGAGGTCGGCCATGGACGCCGCGCCCCACAGCACGCTCACCACCGCGAGCGCGCCGGTCGCCCGCACGGCCAGGTACCGCCGCCGGACGACCAGGACGAGCGAGACCAGCCCCGCCGCGGCCGAGACGAGGATCAGCGGCGACCGGACGCCCAGCGCCGCCGCGCCCGGCAGCGCGAACAGCCCGACCGCGACGCCGGACAGCAGGGCGTAGCCGCGGAAGTGCAGCAGGATGTCCGGGTCGCCGATCCGGCGCGCGTCCCAGATCAGGTAGACGGCCGCGAGGTAGGCGCAGAGCGCCGTGGTCAGCACGCCGCCGTAGACCCCGGCGAGGCTCAGCCAGCTCGACTTGCCGGTGGCCACGGTCGTCGCGACCGCGCCGAGGCAGTACGGCGTGAGGATCGACGAGACGCCGAAGATCGGCGCGTGCCAGGGCTGGTCGGGCGCGGCCTTGGCGAACACGAACGTGGAGCCGCGCGCGACGATGCCGAGGACGGCCAGCGACAGCGGGACCCAGTGCCGGGCCATCACGTCCGCGAAGACCGGCGGGAACGCCGTCCAGGTCATCACCAGGACGAAGATCAGCCAGACGTGGTTGGCCTCCCAGACCGGGCCCATGGCGTGCTCGATGACCTCCTGGTCGCCGCGCCGGCGCCGGGACGCCAGGTGCCACAGCCCGGCGCCGAAGTCCGCGCCGCCGAACAGCAGGTAGGCCGACAGCCCGGCCAGGATCAGCCCGAAGGCGATGTCCGCGTGTGTCATCGCGCGCTCCCCACGAGGTCCGGCTGGTCGGCGGGGACGGCGACGGGGCGGCGGCGCATCCGGCGCAGCACGCTGATCGTCGCGACCGCCAGGACGGTGTAGACGGCGAGCACGGCGTACAGGCCGTACCGGAGGCCGGGGTTGGGGTTGATCGCCTCCTCGGTGCGCATGACGCCGTAGACGATCCAGGGCTGCCGTCCGACCTCGGTGGTCGTCCAGCCCGCCTCCATGGCGATCACCGCGCCCGCGCCCGCGAACGTCGCGACCCGCAGGAACCAGCCCTGCCAGCGCAGGTCGGCCGCGCCGCGCCGCTTCCGCCACCAGGTGAAGCCCCACCAGGCGGCCAGCGCGAGCAGCGCCGTCCCGATCGCGATCATGATCTCGTAGGACGTCTTGACCACCTCGGCGGGCGGCCGGTTCTCCACGGGGACGGTGTCCATGCCGCGGATCGTCGCGTGCGGGTCGAACTTCAGCAGCAGCGACAGGACGTCCGGGAACTGAAGGAACGCGAACTTCAGAGGCGCGCCCGCCTGCGTGTGGTCGACACCTTCCATCGCCGCGAACTTGGCCGGCTGGTGCGAGTACACGAACCGGACGGCGATGTCGCCGACGAGCACCTGGAGCGGCGCGCAGACCGCCGCGAGCGTGAACGGGATGGCGAAGCCGATCCGGTGGTAGCGGTCGACGCGTCCGGCGCGGCGGTCGCGGAGCAGCGCCACCGCGTACACCGACGCGGCGAGGAACCCGCAGACCATCAGCGAGGCGAGGATCAGGTGCAGCGCCTGGACGGGCGTGGCCGGGTTGAACATCGCCGCGAGCGGGTCGACATCCGTCACCTTGCCGTTGACCAGCCTGAACCCGCGCGGCTGGTTCATCCAGGAGTTGACGGTCAGCACGAACGACGCGGACAGCAGGCCCGCGACGACGATCGGGATCCCGGTGAGGAAGTGCGCGCGCGGGGACAGCCGGTCCCAGCCGTACAGGTAGACGCCCATGAAGATCGCCTCGATGAAGAAGGCGATGCCCTCCAGCGCGAACGCCGCGCCGAAGACCTGGCCGTACTGCTCCATGAACCTCGGCCAGAGCGTCCCCATCTCGAAGGACAGGACGGTCCCGGACACCGCGCCGACGGCGAACAGCACGCCCGCCGCCTTCATCCAGCGGCGTGCCAGCTCGGCGTACACCGCCCGCCGGACGGGGTCGGCGGTGCGCAGGGAGCGCCACTCGGCGATCAGCGTCATCGCGGGCAGGCCGATCCCGATGGACGCGAGCACGATGTGGAAGCCCAGGGTGAACGCCATCTGCTGGCGTGCGGCCATGTAGTCGGCCGGTGAGGCGGCTCCGTGGGAGTCCGCGGTGTGCGCGAGCGCCGCGTGCGGCAGGAGGCCCGCGTGCGGGAGGAGGGTCGCGTGGGACGCCTCGGTCAAGAGCTGGAGGCTGCTCATACGACTGAATGTAGTACTACGAGCTGTAGTACTTAAGTCGGTAGTACTACCCCGCGTGGTGATCTCGCTCACCCGTCGCTTACAGTGGACGCCGTGAAGGGTCTCGGAGAGCTTGAACGCACCGTCATGGAGGTCTGCTGGGCGCGCGAGGAGGCGTCCCTCGCCCCCGCGACGGCGCGCGACGTGAGCCGCGCGCTGGCCGGTGAGCGCGACCTCGCGCACACCACCGTGATGACGGTGCTGGACCGGCTGGCCAAGAAGGGATTCCTTGATCGTGAGCGGGACGGTCGCGCGTGGCGGTACCGTCCAGTTGCGAGCAGGGAGGGATATGTGACCGAGCTGATGCTGGGCGCGCTGGACGAGACCGGGGACCGCGACGCCGCGCTGGCGCATTTCGTGCGGTCGGTCTCGCAGGACGAGATCGACGTCATCCGCCAGGCGCTCGCCGAGGTCACCCTGGAGCCACCGGCATGACCGGCTCGGCCCTGCTCGCGCTGGTCGCGCTCGCGACGGTCTTCGGCGCGCACGGGCTGTCCAGGGCCCGCTGGACGTGGCGCACCCCCCGGATCGCGATCGGGCTGTGGCAGGCGCTCGGCCTCGGCTGGGGCGTCGCCACGATCGGCACCCTGCTCGGTGTCGCCCTGCTGCCCTACCAGCGCGGCATCGCGAGCGGCCTGCCGAGCATGGTCTCCGACAACGCCGCCCGGCTCGACGCCGTGCACATGGCCGCGCTGCTGGCGGCCGTCGCGCTGACCTTCGTGCTGCTCACCATGCTCGCCACCGCGGTCTTCCGCGTGGTGCGCGCCCGCCGCCGGCACCGCGCGCTGCTCGCGCTGGTCGCCCGCGGCGACTCCGCCGCCCCCGACGCGCTGGTCCTCGACCACCCGGGTGCGGCGGCCTACTGCGTTCCGGGCGTCCGCTCGTCCAAGGTCGTGGTGTCCGCCGGGACGCTGGCGCTGCTCGACGACAAGGAGCTGGCCGCCGTCCTCGCGCACGAGCGCGCGCACGCGCGCGAGCGGCACGACCTGGTGCTGCTGCCGTTCTACTCGCTCCGCCAGGTCTTCCCGCAGATCCGCCTGGTCGGACGATGTCTGGACGCGGTCGAGCTGCTGATCGAGATGGCCGCCGACGACCGCGCGCGCCGCCACCGCCCCGCGAAGGAGCTGGCGACGGCGCTGCTGCGGTTCGCGGCGGCCCGTCCGGGTCCGGCGCCGTCCGGCACGCTCGGCGTGGCGGCGGCCGACGACATCCCGGTCCTCGCCCGGGTGAACCGGCTGCTGCGGCCCGAGCCGCAGCCCCGCCGCATCCGCTTCGCGGCCACCCTCGCCATCCCGGTGCTGGTCGCCGTCCCGGCGCTGCTCTGGGCGCTGCCGCTCTAGAGCCCCTCAGATACGCCGGTCCAGAACACTCGTTCCGGACCGGCTTTTCGCCGTCTTCCTCGGGGCGTCCGGACGGGGGAGCAGCAGCGTCAGCGGGATCGTGGCGAGGGTGAGCGCCAGGTTGGCGAGCAGCGTGTACTGCGCCGCCCCGACGAGCCCGTGCCGTCCGGCCAGGCTGAAGAACAGCGCGCCGAGCGCCGCGACCCCGGCCGCCCCGGAGAACTGCTGGAACGTGCTCAGCAGCCCGGACGCGGCCCCCGCCTGGTCCGGACGCACCCCCGACAGCGCCGCGCCGATCACGCCCGGCAGCGTCAGCCCGCTGCCCAGCCCGAGCAGCGCCAGCGGCGCGAGCAACTCCGCGACGCCGCCGCCCGCGTGCAGGACGACCTCGATCCCGGCGACGCCGAGCGCGGTGATCGCGCATCCCGCGGTGAGCGCCCGGCGGCCGTACCGCGCCACCAGCCGCCGCCCGCCGAGGGACGCCGCCATCGTCGCGAGCGCCAGCGGCCCGAACGCCAGCCCCGCGCGGACCGGGCTCAGCCCGAACCCGTACTGGAGCAGCAGCGTGTTCACCAGCATCAGGCTGCCGAACGACATCATGAACGCGATGTTCAGCGCCGACCCGACGCTGAACGAGCGCGCGCGGAACAGCGTGAGGTCGACGACGGGCTGCGCCGTCCGCCGCTCCCACAGCAGCGTCGCGGCCAGCACCGGAACGCTCGCCGCGAGCGACACCCACGCCCACGCCGGCCACCCTTCCTCCCGCCCCAACACCAGCGGCACCAACGCCAACGCCACCCCACCCGAAACCCCGACCACCCCAGTCACGTCCAACCGCGCCGCCGCCCGCGCGGGCGCGGCCTGGGAGGGCTCGGACGGGTCGGGCTTTGGCCGGCCGGGTGCGTTCGGTTGCGGCGCGGGTTGGGCAGAGGGGGTCGGGAGGACGCGGGTGGCGAGGAGGGCGGCGGGGACGCCGACCGGGACGTTCACGAGGAAGATCGTCCGCCAGCCGAGGCCGAGCAGGTCGGCCTGGAGCAGGACGCCGCCGAGCACCTGGCCGCAGACCGCGCCGAGGCCGGTGACGACGCCGAACCAGGACATCGCCCGCGCGCGCTCGTCCGCCGCGAACGACGCCGTGATCAGCGCGAGCACCTGCGGCACCATCGCGGCGGCCGTGACGCCCTGCAGCAGCCGCGCCGCGACCAGCGTCCCGGCGTCTGGTGAGAGCCCGCACAGCAGCGACGCCAGCGTGAACGCGGCCATGCCGAGCGCGAACATCCGGCGGTGGCCGAACAGGTCGCCGAGCCGCCCGCCCGTCACCAGCCCGGCCGCGTAGGTGAACGCGTAGCCGCCGATCACCAGCTCCAGCGCGGCGGCTCCGGCGTGCAGGTCGCGTTGCAGCGACGGCGCGGCCACGTTCACGACCATGTAGTCGAACGAGGCCATGAACGTCGCCGACAGGATCACCGGCAGGGTGAGTCTCATCGGATCCTCCTAAGATCGCCTTCTGTCTCGAAGGTGGCGTTCTGAAGAGGTCCGCGGCATCTGCCGGAATACGTACGGCGGGTTCAGGGCTCTTTAGATCGGGAGGTGGCCGGTGGTCTTCGTCGGACGGGCGGCCGAGCTGGCGGCGCTCGCGGAGGCGTTCGCCGATCCCGGCGTCACGGCCGTGCTGGTCGCCGGGGACGCGGGCCTGGGCAAGTCGCGGCTGGTCGCGGAGTTCGCGGCCCGGCACGCGGCCGGTGCCCGCACGGTCTCCGGCGACTGCCTGGAACTGGACGGCCTGCCCTACGCGCCGCACGTCACGGTCGCGCGGCGGCTGGTCGCCGAACTCGGCCCTGAACGCGCTTCCCGGCTCGTCCCGGGCGGCGGACGGCGCGGGCTCGCGCGCTGGCTGCCCGTTTTCGGGCGTCCGGAACCGGTGTCCGACCCGTCCCTGGGGCGGACGGCGCTGTTCGAGGACGTCCTGGCGCTGGTGGCGGCCGCGGCGGCGGACCGTCCGCTGGTCGTCGTCCTGGAGGACCTGCACTGGGCCGACCCGTCCAGCCGCGACCTGCTGACCTTCCTCGTCCGCAACCTGACCGGCGCGAACCTGCTGATCGTCGGCACGTACCGGCCGGTGCCGGACGGCCATCCGCTCCGGAGGGCGCTGACCGCCCTCACCCGCTCGCCCTCCGTCCGGACCCTCGAACCCGCCCCGCTGGACGCCGCCGACCTGCGCGAACTCGTCGCGTCCCGGCTCGGCGGCGCCCCGCCCGGACGGCTCGCCGCCGAGATCGTCCGGCGCAGCGAGGGGAACCCGCTGTTCGCCGAGGCGCTCGCGGACGCCGGGCCGTCCAGCACGCCGACACCCCTGCGCGACCTGCTGCTGACCGGCTTCCGCGCCCTGCCGGACGCCTCGCGCGACGTCGTCCGGACCCTCTCGGCGGCCGAGGGACCGGCCGGGTTCGACCTCCTCGCCGCCGTCACCGGACTGCCCGAAACCGACCTGGAAGCCGCGCTGCGCGTCGCGATCGAGCAGCGCGTCCTGGTCCGCCCGTCCGCCGGCTGCCACGCGTTCGCGCACGACCTCGTCCGGCAGGCGGTGTACGAGGACCTGCTGCCGAGCGAGCGCACCCGGCTGCACCTGCGGTTCGGGCGCGTCCTCCAGGCCGATCCGTCGCTGACCAGGCGCGACCGCGCCCTGCCGCTGCTCGCCGCGCACTGGCATGCCGCCGGGGAGCGCGACGAGGCCCTGGCCGCCTGCTGGCGCGCCGCCCAGGCCGCCGCCGACCAGCATGCCTACCCCGAGCAGCTGCGGATGCTCGAACGCTTCCTGTCCCTGCTGCCGCCGGACGCGGACCGCTCGCTCGCCCTCTCCCTCGCCGTCACCGCCTGCCTCTACGCGGGCGAGGCCGAACGCGGCGTCGAACTCGCGACCGAGGGCCTGGCCCTGATCGAGTCACCCCGCCGCCGGGCGCTCCTCCTGGACCTGCGCAGCGCCCTCGCCCACCGCCTCGGCGACGACGGCCTGGCCGACCTGCGCGAAGGCGTCGCCCTGCTTCCGGACGGCCCGGAACGCGCCCGCCTGATGTCCACCCTGGCGAACCGCCTCTTCCTGATGTCCGAATACCCCGAAGCTCGATCCCTCGCCCACCACGTCCTCACCCTGAACCCCACCGCGCACGAGCGCGCCGGGCCTGGCGGCGACGCGCCCGTCCACCCCGACGGCGTCGAGCGCGTCCGGGCGGACGACCAGCGCGTTCGTGGAGGTGACGAGCGCGTTCGTGGAGGTGACGAGCGCGTTCGCATGGGCGGGGACGGGCGCGTTCGCGTGGGCGGGGACGGGCGCGTTCGCGTGGGCGGAGACGGGCGCGTTCGCGTGGGCGGGGACGGGCGGGTGCGGGCGTGGGCGGAGTTGACGCTGGCCGCTCTCGCGGGGCTGGCGGGCGACCTGGACGAGACGATGGCCCGGACGGGCGAGGCCGAGCGGCTCGCGCGGGCCATGCACGACGGCACGACGCTCTGCATCGCGATCATGTGCGAGGCGGACGCCCTGCATGCCATGGGCCGGGACGAGGAGGCCTGGGAGCGCGCCCGGACCGGGATCGAGGCCGCCCGCGAGCACGGCCTCGCGCGCGACCAGGGCGCCGGGATGACCGGGATGTCCGCTGAGGCGCTGGTCGCGCTCGGCCGCTGGTCCGAGGCACGGGCCGTCCTCGCGGCGTGCCTCGCGCAGGAGCCGCCGCCGCTGTTCCGCGCGCTGGCCCTCACCACGCTCGGCATGATCGACCTGGCCGAGGGCAAGGCGGACGCGGCCGCCTCCGCCGCCGAGGAGGCCCGCCGGAACCTGGCCGCCACCTACCGCGGCCGCATGTTCCAGCTGCGCCTGCTGGAACTCGAATGCGCCGTGGCATCCGACCCGGACGCGCTGCTCGCGGACGTCCTGTCCGCCCCCGATCTCCTGGCGCACTCCCGGCAGGTCTGGCCGCTCCTGGCGACCGCCGCCCGCCGGACCACGACGCACCGCCCGCTGATCAGGGACCTCGCCGCCGGGCTGCCCGTGATCGGTCCCCTGCAGGCGGCGTTCCGGACGACCGTCCAGGCTGAGCTGGGCGAGGGGGAGTGGTCGGACGCGGTCGAAGCGTGGCGCGCGCTGAACCATCCCTACCGGTTGGCGTACGCGCTCATGCGCGCGGGCGCGATCGGCGAGGCGACCGCGCTGACCACGTCCCTGGGCGCGGCCCCCTTCGCCACCGAGACCCCGCTGTCCCTGACACCGCGCGAGGCCGAGGTGCTGCGGCTGGTGGCCCTCGGACGCAGCAACCGCCAGATCGGCGAGCACCTGTTCATCTCGGGCCGGACGGCCGGGGTGCACGTCTCGAACATCCTCGCCAAGATGCGGGTCTCGTCCAGGACCGAGGCGGCCGCCGTCGCGCACCGCCTCGGCCTCATGAATGACCGATGACCGGGTGCGGCCTGTAAGGCTCCTCCAGGCGCGCGACCTCCGCCTCGGTCAGCTCCAGCTCGGTCGCGGCGACGGCGTCGTCCAGATGCCTGATCTTGGTCGCGCCGACGATCGGCGCGGTGACACCTTCCTTACCGAGTAGCCATGCGAGTGCGACCTGAGCGGGGGAGACGTCCCGCTCCGCCGCGACCTCCCGGACGACCCGGACGACGTCCATGTCCGACTCGTCGTAGAACCGGTCGAGCAGCGGGTCGCCGTCGAGCCGCGCCGTCCCGGACTCGCGGGCCAGCAGCCCACGCGCCAGCGGGCTGTACGGCAGGACGCCGACGCCCTGGTCCCGGCAGAGCGGGATCATCTCCCGCTCCTCCTCGCGGTAGACGAGGTTCTAGTAGTTAACTTGAGGCGGGTTACCTACCGGAGGTGTCATGTCCTCGCCTGATGCTCCTACCCTCGTGGTCTCGTACGCGCGCATCTCGGCCGACCTGAAGCGGGACGCCCACGGTGTCAAAGATCAGCACAAGGTCAACCGGGAGACTGCGGCCCGCCTGGGCTGGACGGTGGTCCACGAGTTCACGGACAACGACAGGTCGGCGGCAAAGGTCGGTGTCGTCCGGGACGACTTCGAGGAGATGTTGAAGGCGCTGCGGCTCGGTCGGCTGCTGGACGGCACCCGAGTAGACGGCGTGGTGATCCTCGCGGAAGATCGCCTAGCGCGGCGGCCTGGCGACTACGAACGCTTCGTGGAGGCGTTCACTCACCAGGACAACCGGGTCTTCGCTGACCAGCGCGGCCCGAAGGATCTCTACAGCGAAGACGTAGAGGGCATGGGGCTGTTCGGAGCGGTCATCTCCAAGATGGAGGTGCGCAAGATGCAACGCCGGATGAGGCGGTCGCATCGGGCTCGTGCTGAGGCAGGGAAGCCGGTCGGCGGGCCTCGCCCGTTCGGCTGGCAGGACGACAGGCTGACTCTTGACCCTCGGGAATCGGCGCTCCTGGCCCAAGCCGCGAAGGACTTCTTGCGGGGCAGATCCCTGCACTCGATCGTCACGGAGTGGCAGGCGACAGGCGTCAAGACGGCACGGGGCAACGACTGGAGTTCGCGGTCACTCAAGGTGGCGCTGACAAGCCCTCGCATCTGCGGATGGCGCGAGATCTCCGGCGAACTGGTACGGAGCCCGGATGGTGCTCCGGTCGTGGGCCAGTGGGAGCCGATCATCAGCCCCGAACAGTGGCTCGCCATCCGAGAGAAATTCGAGATGCGCAAGGGACACTTCGTGGGCCGAGACATGAAGATCGGCCGAGCACACCCGGCGGACTATCGAGACCCGGCCTACCTGCTGTCCGGCATCCTGCGCTGTGGTCGGGTGAAGGCGGACGGCACGCCCTGCAACACACCGCTCCGTGTGAACGTCAAGAGCGATGCCGGTCACCACACCTACGTCTGCCGTAGCTCGGCCGAAGGCGGATGCTCGGGCGTGTCCCGTCGCGGTGACCTCGTGGACGAGTTCGTCTCGGAAGCGGTACTCGCCAAGCTGGAGGAAGCCTCCTTCACCGCAGCCTCGGACGTCGGCGAGTGGCAGAAGGAAGCCGAGTACCGCGAGGTTCAGGAGCAGTTGGACGCACTGACACGCAACTGGAAGGCGAAGAAGGTCACCAACAACAAGTTCTTCGAACTGCTTCCTGAGCTGGAGCAAGAGCTGGAGCGGCTACGGGCGGAAAAGAACAAGCATGAGGCGAACAAGGTCAAGCGGGCAGCTCGCGCGAGCACTGGCGCGGCGGATGTGCGGCGGCGTTGGTACCTGCCCGAAGCTGAGGGGGGCTTCCCGATTTCGGTGAAGCGGGCCTACATCCGGACGGCTCTCTACACGGTGATCGTCTATCCCGCTGGCAAGGGCAACAAGCGGTTCGACCCTGACCTACTCGATCCAGTCTGGCGCACCGAGTAACGCGAACGCGTGAAGTGGCCTGCCGGGCAGTCCGCGCGCCTCGGTCTCGGACGGCAGGAAGAAGCCCTCGCGTATGACTTACGCGAGGGCTTCTCAGGGTGGTGCTCAGGCCGCGATGTTGAACTCCGTGCGGGCGCGGCCGATGAACTCGGCAACCTCGGGCTCGGATTCGTATCCCTTGAACCGGTGGCTGAGGTCTCGAATCGTCTCGTGGGTGCGGCTGGAAGTGATCTGGCCTGCGAGGTTGAGAACCTGTAGGGCTTCGTGGCCTGCCTGGGCGGCGTTGCTGCGCTGTAGGTGGGTGAGGGCGCGGGCGGCGTAACTGAGGGAACCTCGCCTCGCCCGTCGCTGTCGCGTGGCCTCGTTGAGCGATTCGGTCGCGAACTCCTCGCCACGCTTGGCGTACTTGGGGTTGCGGAACCCTAGGTCACGGTACGTGTGGGCGGCCTCGCCGAAGACATAGGCGCGGTCGATGAAGCGGGCCCACTCAGGTTCGTTCTCGTGCTTGATCCGCTCGAAGAGCGTTTCAGCCTTGCCGACTGCTCGGGCTGCCTGGTCGTCGTTGCCGACTACTGCCTGAGCACGGGCTTCCAGCACGTAGAGGTCAGTGAGACAGGCGGGCGAGTCGTCTGCGGTGATCGCGTGCTGACCGGCCTTGGCAAGCGAGATCGCTTCCTTGGGGTGCCCGAGAAGGTTGGCCTGATCGGACATGCCCGCGAGCACATGCGCCCCAAGGGGCGCGTTCCCGGACGCCTGGGCAAGGCGAAGGGACTGGATGAGGTAGCGCTCGGCTAGTCCGTGCTGTCCATCGTCGTAGGCCATCCAGCCCACGAGGTAGCACTGTTCGCTTGCCGCCTCGTAGAGGGCCTTGCCGACTTCTTCCGGGTGGGGCTGGCGAAGCAGGGGCATCACGAAGTCGTCCATGTACTGGACGAGTGCGATGCGCGCGTGTCCGCCGCCGCGCATGACGTCCATCTCCTGGAAGTGGCGGAACATCTCCCGGATGCCCTCGACCTGTTGCATGCCCACCTTGCGGGGGCCGCGTGAGTCCTGCTGTTCGTCGAGCGTGGCCAACAGCCAATCTCGACTGGGGATGGCGAGTGCGGCGACTAGGTAGGGGGACTTGGTGATCAAGGTGCGTCGTTTCACGTCTGCTCTCCCGAGCTCAAGAACCGTCTCCACCGTAGCGAGTGGGCTAGCGGAGTAGGTCAGTCCGCGCTCGGCCAACGAAGCCTCATCCCCCATGCCGAAATCGGCGGGGCTGATGCGGCGGCCAAGCCGTTCACTCAAGGCGGCGGCGACGAAACGGGCTACGCCCTTGCGCGGCTTCTGCCCCTTCTCGATCCAGCGGTAAACGGCGCTGTAGTCGTACGTGAGGGCTACGCCTCCGACTGCGGCCAGAGCGTTGACACGGCCCGCTAGCCATGCCTCGGTGCAACCTGCCTCGGCGACAAGTGCGGCAAGAGCGTCATTGCGGTCAGCCATGGGGCGTCCTTCCGGCCGTGCCTTCGCTGAGCGTAGCGCGGGTCAGCCCGGCTCCCTCGGGCTACTCACATTTCACATGGGGCTTCACATGGTCCGCAATGGCGGCTCTGACGCGAGTCTCGAAACAGGCCGACAAGCCCCGTTGAGAGATGGGGCGGCCTGGCTCCTCGGTTCCGGGTGAGCCCCATGCGAGCACGGAGGCCATGAGTTGGGCGAACCAGGCAATGCGGGTCAGTGCCTGTCCTGTGGTGGACGCGGATGGAAGTGGGTTTCCCCTCGTCGGCTCGTCCTGGTTCGGAACTCACGTACGGGCCCAGAACGTATGCGGCGGCCGTGCTCCTGGTGCTCGTCGGTGAGGGCCGTGCGGGCGGCGTGATGAGCTGCGGGGCCGGTGTTCTGGTGTGGGTGGCTGCGGTGCCTCCTTTCCACGGGGTGGTGTCGCTTCTCGGGTCATGTCCCCGGTTCACCGGTCCCGCTTCCAACCCTGGGAAGGGGGTAGGCGGTGGGTGAGCAGCCGTTGAGTGAGGCTGAGGCGTCGGTGTGGGCTCCTGCGGCGCGTGCGCTGGTGGTGGAGTTGGCCGCGCGGGGCCTGGTGGCGAGGGTGCGGGGTCATGGCGCGGTTTGGGCGCGCAACCCGGCCGGTGAGCCTGCCCCTGATGACCCGGTGGGTGCGGCCGTCTCTCCTGGGTTGAGTCAGGAAGTGTGGTGCCGTCCGGACTGGCCTGACCACCAATTGTGGTGGTGGTGGGCCTGGACGTCGCCGCGTCCGGTGGGGGACGACTCGTGCGGGGCTCCGCCTGTGGAGCTGGAGCGGTTGTGTCCGGCGGGGGATGCGGTGCGGGCGGCTGAGGCTATCGCGCGGGTGTTGGCGGTGCCGTTCGCTAACGCTGGGGTGTCGTGATGGGCGGCGGGTTGTCCGGCGGTGTCGATGCTGGTCGGGTGGAGCTTCCGGCGGGCCTGGATGCCGGGCCGGTGACGCGGGCGATTGAGTCCGAGTTCGGGTGCCGGGTCGAGATGGCGTGGTACGGCCGGGCCACGTGTTCGTGGTGGGCGATGGTCCGCGTGGGTGGTGGGTCGCGCCTGGTGGAAGCGATCAGCCCTCGGGAGTTGCGCGATGCGGTGGTTCAGGCGGACGGCTGGCCCTGGCCGAACACGGGATCACGGGCCGAACATGCACGATGAACCCGAACGCGAAGGGGTGTCCGGGGTTCGGTCTGACGAGTCGGCCGGCGGGTCCGAGGAGGCGAAGCCGGGGGCGGCGGTCCTGGTGATGGCCGAGGCCACCCATGATGCGGCGGACCTGCTCCGCCAAGCGGTGTCGGCGTCGGGCACGCTGCCGGTGGAGGAGACCGGCGAGTTGCTGACCTGGCTGTTCGACATCTTTGATCAGCTTCTCGTGATGCTCGGGGACGTGGGGCGCGGTCTGACCGACACCCATCGCGCAACCGTTGCCGAGGGGGCGGTGTGGGACGAAGCGAACGGCGGGCAAGCATGGGAGAGGCTGCATGCGCTTGATCAGGCCATGGTGAACCTGTCCTCCTGCCGTGACGTCCTCGGCGGCGCGCACATGCTCCTCAGCCACGCCCAAACCGACCTCGACCGATTCGAGACCATGGACGGCACGGCCACGCCCCCGGCCGGAGAGGAAGCTCGTTTCTCGCTGTAGGTACGTGGTGCCGTGCGACCTGATGCATTGGGCTGGGTTCGGAGAATTTCCCGATCCCAGCCCTTGGCATGTCTGCGGTCACGGTGGATGGAGTTCCCCGTTGCGGGGGCCTGGCCCAGCCACGGGCGGTGCGGTGCGGGCGGGCCGTCCACAGCCTTCCCGGAGCCCGCTGCGGCCGTCGCGCTGCGAACGGCCCCCAGGCCGCACGCGCAAAGCGCGTGCGGCCGCCAAGCGGGCTCAGGGCGTGCTGTGGGCGGGCCCAGCCACGCAACCCGGCCCCCGCCTCTGCGCTGCCGTCTCGGGCTCCCTCAGCAAGGCGAAGCCCCTTCTCAGTCGTTGTCTACCGGAGACCGTTCCGGAGGGCTTGTTCGCGCGAACTGCCGTCACCCCGTGCCAGACAGAATCGCGCGAATGAGTCCTCCGGCACGCCGGGGTCAAGGGGGATGCGAATCCCCCTTGTTCGATCCCGCTCAACCAAACCGAAGGCGGGCCGCGTGAGCGGCCCGCCCTTGACCCTGTAATGAAACTTCTCGACGTCGGGTGGTCCGGGCTAGCTCGCCTTCCGCTGCTGGTCACGCTCGGTGATGCTCTGCCGGACGCGTCGCGCCTTCTGGATGCGGTCGCGGGCCTGCTCGGCCCAGAAGTGCTCGCCGTGCAACAGCCCAGATCCGGCGTACTTCCATCGGCCTGTGCTCACCACGTTCCGGTTCGGGTCCGGCTCGGGCAAGCCTTCGGCCTGGCGTGCTGCCTGCGCGGCGAACTCGGCGCGGGCCTCGCGGAGCTGGGTGAGGGTGACCGAATAGCGGCGGGACTTGGAAGAGAAATGCCCGCCGTAGCCGAGCATGTGGGCCCAGTTCCGCAACCGCAGATCCCCGTACTCGGGCTGGTCGGCCAACGCAAAGCATGCCCAGATCATGCGGCGGGCGTGCTCGGACACCTTCAACGTGCGGATCTGGCTGGGGAAGCGAATCGGCCGGTCCACCGTGCCCGAATCCTCGGCTCCCTTAGTCGCGTACTTGGCGATGTACCGGGCGACGTGCTTGTCTGCGATCCCGTCCAACTGGGCGGCGACCTGGATCGCCTGCACGTCCACTTGCCTGCCCCACCGCACCTCCTCCGGCTGGCTTTGCCCGTCCGGCGCTGGGATCGGTACCGACACCTCTGAGACGGCGGCCCGCAACGCACGTTCCAACAGGGAGGAGCTGGCCCACGCGGGCGGTGGCTGCTCCGGGCCGTCCGGTCCGTCGAGACGCACCACGGCATGGAAATGGATCAGCCCTCGGCGCTGGTACTCGATCACCCGCGCATACGAGATCCGTGCCTGCGCTCGGAGCGCCTTGTGGGTGATCCCCAACTCGGCGGTCAGCCAGCGAGGAACGGCGAGCGTGAGGCGTCGCCACAGTTCGGGCGCATGGGCGTTCCACAACACTGCGCGTTGGTAGTCGTAGCAGTCCTCGCAGATCGGCTGCCCAAGCATCGCGTCATCGGCGGCGTGGCGACGCCTGCATCCCTCGGCGCGTCCGTGCTGGCAGAGCGGGTCATCGCGGCGCGGACGGCACGGCTGTACCTTCCCCCCTCGTTCCCGATGGGCGTGCACGGCACCAAAGGATGGGGCGGTCAACGTCAGGAACACACGCGGGTGCCCGCTGACCTGCTCGTCTACGCCCTTCCCGCCGGTGAGGCCAGAAATGATCAGGTGGTAGGTGTCGTCGCGGTATACCTCCGCGCACGCAGCGCAGCGCGAGGCGCGGCGGTTCCCGCACGCGGTGATCAGGTAGCCGGTCGGCTCGTCGTCGGTCGAGTACGACTCGATCAACTCACCGGTCTCGCCGTCCACGGTCAGGCGTTCCCCGCGAAGCCTGATCGGCTGCTCGCAACCCCCGGCAGACTTGATCATCTCGTGCCAGCGGGCGAAGTCCGGCAACTCGGCGCGCTGGACGGCGGCGGCAACCTCGGGCGGTAGCGCGGGCATCGGCGCGGAACTCATGCCGCATCCCGCATGATCTCGGCGGCCTGGTGCTCGTCGCTGGATGAGTCGGCGTCTGGGGCCGACAGGGTGACTCCAAAGATGTCGGCCACGCGATTCCACTTGGCATCGGACCAACGCGGCGACTGTTCGGCCTGGCGCTTGCCCCATCGCCTGGCCTCCGGGCTCGGCTCCAACCCGGTACTCCTCTCCTCAGGAAGAAGGAGCGCGCGCGGGGCAACGAGAACCGAGAGTCAGTGATCAGGCACGTATCCGTGCCCGGCTGACCCTGCGCGGCGAGTGACATCCTTTGGAGTCTTGTAAGGGCCATCTGAGGTTATTAGCGGGACGCGTCCCACCTGGCACCCACCCGGCCGGGAGCCCACCCCGGAGATCATTTTTGTAGCGGCTATCTCTTTGTGTGTGAGGACCATTTCAGCCTCGGGCGGCGGGGAGCCGACCCCCGCCTTTCACTCGCCATCCTCGAAGTCGCATGCATGCGGCTCCATATCAAGAGGTACCCGAAACCCTTCGGGACTGAATCCCCCTCGGTGGCAAGCCGCCCGCGCGGTCGGTCAACAACGGCGAACAGCGGCAACCAGTGGCACACAACGGCATACAACGAGAGACGTTCAGAGTGATGTAGATCACACGAAGATGATTCGCGGGGGTTGGGGTGACGGCCTGAGCTGGGCCCAGCGCCTATGCGGTGGCGCTCACCCTGCGTAGTCGAGGCCAACTCCCGTGCGTTCCCGCATGAAGTGAAGTACTATTTGTAGTGGTTCTGCATCGAGATGAACCGGGTCGGCGCGCAGTGCTGCGCCTTCGCGAACTGCCAGGCGAACATGCTGGACGCGCCGATATAGCGGGCCTTTCCGGCCTTCACGACATCGTGCAGCGCGTCCATCGTCTCCTCGATCGGCGTCTCGTCGTCCCAGCGATGGATCTGGTAGAGGTCCACGTAGTCGGTGCCGAGCCGCCGGAGCGAGCCGTCGATGGACGCCATGACGTGCTTGCGTCCGAGGCCCCGGTCGTTGGGTCCGTCGCCGGTCGGGAAGTAGACCTTGGTGGCGAGCGCGTAGTCCTCGCGCCGGCCGAAGAGCTTGGCCAGCAGCGCGCCGGTGACCTCCTCGGACCGTCCGTTCGAGTACGCGTCGGCGGTGTCGAAGAACGTGACGCCGCGCTCCACCGCCCGCCGGACGATCGGCTCGGCCTGGTCCTGCTCCAGGACCCACGAGCGGTTGGACGGGTCGCCGTAGCTCATCATCCCCAGGCAGATCCGGGAGACCCGCAGCCCGGACGACCCGAGCCGTACCTGCTGCATACCGCGCTCCTTCAGTCGTTGCGGACGAACGTGCAGGAGGCCACCTCGTCCGGTGCCGGGCCGGTCTCGGCGAGCAGCTCGCCGCTCGCCGACCAGATTCCGGACCGTCCGGATGTCCGGTCGAAGCCGTGCCCGGTCGGGCCCGCGAAGGCCGAGGTGACAGCCCAGACGCCGTGGTCGGCCGCGACCCGGCGGGCGCGCTCGCCGTGGACGTGCCGCTCGTGCTCGCCGTGCACGACGCCGGCGACGTACCCGTCGATGCCGAGCGCGGCCGTGTCCGCGGCGTGCACGGGCTGGCCGGTGTCGCGGCAGATCGCGAGCCCGAGCCGCCAGCCGTCCACGTCCAGCACCACGGGCTTCGGGCCGGGCAGGAACCGGTCGTTCTCCTCGCCGTGCAGGTGCTGCTTGGCGTAGGCGACGCGCGCGCCCTCGCCGTCGATCGCCAGCGTCCCGATGTATGGGCCGGGGACGGGCGCGCCGACCAGCGCGATCGACCCGGTCTCGGCGCAGGCGGCGATGATCGGCGCGAGCCGCGCGTCGTCGGGGGCCACGGGCTCGGCGTCCAGGTGGTACCCGGTCAGCGAGAGCTCGGGAAACACCACAACACGGGCATCGGCGGCGAGAACGGACTTGGCGTGCGCGAGCGCGTTCGCCTCCACGTCGTAGGACGCGGTGCTGGGCTGCGCCACGGCGACCGTCAGCTCACGAACGGGGTATTCGGACATTCAAGACACCTCCGTGATCATCCTTCCAGCCCGGCGACAATGGCGGAATGCTCACCGACCGGCTGAGATCCTGGATCGCGGACGCCCCGCCGCTGCCCGCCTTCGTCTACGACCTGGACGCGCTGGCCGCGCACGCCCGCCGGATCCGCGACGCGGTGCCGATCGAGGTCTACTACGCCGCGAAGGCCAACCCGGACGCCCCGATCCTCCGGACGCTCGCGCCCTTCGTGGACGGCTTCGAGGTCGCGTCCGGGGGCGAGTTGCGGCACGTCCTGGACGCCGTGCCCTTCGCCCGGCTGGCCTTCGGCGGCCCCGGCAAGACCGACTCCGAACTCGACCTGCGCGCCGACCGCGTCCACGTCGAGTCACCGCGCGAGCTGGCCCGCCTCGCCGCCAAACGCCGCGAAACGGACGTCCTTGTGCGGGTGAACCTCGCCGCCGCCGCCGCCGACCGGGCGGGCGTCGCGCTCGCGATGTCCGGCCCGTTCGGCATGGACCCGGACCTGATCGAGGAGTGCCACGACATCCTCGCGTCCGCTCCGTGGCTGCGGTTGCGCGGCGTCCACGCCCACCTGTCCTCCGGCCTGGACGTCCCGGACCTCCTGGCCCAGTCCCGCGAGATCCTGGACTGGGCCCGTCCGTGGGCGGAGAAGGCCGGAATCGAGAACCCGGAATTCAACCTCGGCGGCGGAATGGCCGTCGACTACTCTTCGCCCACCCGGACTTTCGACTGGGAGACCTACGGCCGCGAAATCGCAAGACTCGCACTTCCTGGTGAAACATTGCGCATCGAGCCCGGCCGAGCCGTCACCGTCTACTGCGGCTGGTACGTCACCGAAGTGCTGGACCTGAAGCCGTCCCACGGCCGCTGGTACGCTATCCTCAAAGGCGGCACCATGCACCTCCGAACCCCGGTGACCAAACAGCACGACCAGCCGTTCACCATCGTCCCGAATTCGGCCCGCCCCGTGCGCGATATCGAAGTGACCCTGGTCGGCCAACTCTGCACCCCAAAGGACGTCTTCGCACGCGAAGTCCCCGTCACCGAAATCGGCATCGGGGACATCGTCGCTTTCAGCATGTCAGGCGCCTACGCCTGGAACATCTCCCACCAAAACTTCCTCATGCACCCCCCACCCACCTTCCACTACCTAACCCCCTGACCGCCCCCCCGCCTGCCCGCCTTCTTGGTGGTGGCCAGGGCTGCGAACGTGCTCGCCCCGATAAGTTCGGAAAGGGCGTCGTCGGTGAGGACGGCGGGAGCGGGTCCGTCTCCGGGTCCATAAGCAGTCATCATCTTTTCCTTTCTCGGCCAAGCGATCGTCGGAAATCAACTTTGCGGCTTCAGTGAACCTTTTCCAGCAGCCTCTTCAAGGCTGCTGATCACAGCATGATCGCGGGCGGCGTGGCTGGCCGTGGACGTGAAGAAACCCCTGGTAGGAGAGGGGTCTCTGACCTCCGCCCCCCACAACCAGAGGTTTCACGTGCTTTTCTATCGTGCTTCGCTGCCGTTGTCGCGTTCGACTCTGAACTACCTGACCGGTCTCGTCCGGCGGGAGCGGACGAAGCTGAAGAGCAAGGGCCGGGCTTTGAACGCGGGGCAGCAGGCGCTGATGACGCTCGCATACTTGAAGAAGGGCGATACGTTCGCGCAGCTCGCGGCAGGTTTCGGGGTCGGGACGACGACCGCGTGGAGGTATGTGAACGAGGTCGTGGCTTGGCTGTCGGCCCGCTCACCCAAGCTCGGCACCACACTCGCCAGGGCGAAGAAAGACGGGCTGGGACATCTGATCCTGGACGGCACTCTCATCGCGACCGACCGCCTCCGCGCCGACCGGCTCTTCTACTCGGGCAAGCATCACAAGCACGGCGTGAACCTGCAGGTAATTGCCGGCCCGTACGGGCAGATCGTGTGGGTGTCGGGTGCGGTACCCGGCTCGATCCACGACCTGAAAGCGGCCCGGAACTGGGGAATCATCCGCGCCCTGGCAGCGTGCGGGCTGCCGGTCCTGGCCGACAAGGGCTACGTCGGCGCCGGTCCCGCGATCATCGTTCCTTACAAGGGCAGGAACAAGCCCGCCTCCCAGAAACAAGCCAACCGGGCCCACGCCAAGCTCCGCGGACCAGGTGAACGCGGAAACGCCCAGCTCAAGTCATGGAAGATCCTCACCAAGCTCCGCTGCTGCCCCTACCGCGCCGGCCACCTCGCCAAGGCCATCAGCGTCCTACAAAACCGCGAGGCCGCCCTCGCCCCGTGATGGAAAAGGCTCAGTAAATCCGCGAGCTCGAACTCTGGTGCCACCTTTTCGGTGGCAATTCGTACATCCGAGTCCGGGCGCGCCTGGCGGCTAGTGGGCGTTCGCGAGCTGGTTCTCGGTGGCCGGGGCCGGGCTAGGGGCTTCGGCCGAACTGGGGATGGAGCGGCGTAGGACGGTCAGGGAGAGGACGATCCCGAGGGTCAGCAGTCCGGCTCCTGCCCAGAAGGCGACGTGGTAGCCGTGCGTCAGCGCCTCGCGGGACGTCCCGGCGGTGTTCGCGGTGGCGACGGCGGACAGGGCCGCGACGCCGAGGGCCGCGCCGATCTGCTGGGTCGTGTTGAACACGCCCGACACGACCCCGGCGTCCGCGGGCTTCGCGCCGGACATGCCGAGCCCGGTCAGCGACGGCATCACCAGCCCGAATCCGCCCGAGAGGATCATCAGCGGCAGCAGGTCCACCGCGAAGTGGCCGTCCACCGGGACGCGGGTAAGCAGCAGCCGCGCCGCCAGCAGCAGGACGAGCCCGGTGACCAGCACGGCCTTCGCGCCGAACTGGTTGATCAGCCGGGCCGCCGCGAAGAGCGATACGACCGCGATCGAGGCCGCCGCGGGCAGCATCGCCAGTCCGGTCTCGGACGCGTTGTAGCGCAGCACGTTCTGCATGTAGAGCGTCACCATGACCTGGAAGCTGAACAGTGCCGCCAGGACGACCAGCTGGATGAGGTTCGCGCCCCACACGTTCTGGTCGCGCAGCACGCGCAGCGGCATCAGCGGCACTGACGCGGTGGCCTGCCGCAGGACGAAGCCCCCGAGCAGCACCAGCGCGCCAACCCCCAGCGCGAGCGTCCGCGTTCCCCACCCGTTCTGCTCGGTCTGGACGATCGTGTAGACCCCCAGCATGCTCCCGGCGGTGACCAGCGCGCCTCCCAGCACGTCCGCGCCGGCCTTGAACCCCAGGCCCTGCTCGGACGGCAGGTAGCGCAGCGCGGCGAGCACGGCCGCCACCCCGAGCGGCAGGTTGATCAGGAAGATCCAGTGCCAGCTCAGCGCATCCGTGAGCACCCCGCCGAGCACCTGCCCGAGGGACGCGCCGACCGCGCCGGTGAACGCGAACGCCGACAGCGCCCGGGTCCGCTCGCCGGCCTCGGCGAACAGCGTGGTGATCATGCCGAGGCCGACCGCCGAGCTGAGCGCGCCGCCGAGGCCCTGCGCGAAGCGCGCGGCGACCAGGACTCCCGGGCTCGGCGCGATACCGCACAGGATGGACGCGATCGTGAACACCGCGATCCCGGCGACGAACACCGACCGGCGCCCGAGCAGGTCACCGAGCCGTCCCGCCAGCAGCAGCGTGCCGCCGAACGCGACGACGTACCCGTTGACGACCCAGGTGAGCCCCGCGTCGCTGAACCCCAGGTCGCGCTGCATCGCCGGCAGCGCGACCGTCACGATCGACCCGTCCAAGATGATCATCAAGGTGCCGGCGCACAGCACCGCCAGCGCCATCGCCCGTGACCGAACGCTCTCCACAGCCTTCTCCTCCACCGAGCCGGACCGCACCCGTCCGGGCGCGACAGAAGAGACACTAGCAGATAGTTTCGTAGCAGACGATATATTTCGGATCTATACAATCCCGGAGACCACGCGCCACTAAAAGCGCGCGCAGGCGCCGACGCATGGCCGCCGCCCCTCAGAACATGCGCCCACGCGCGCCGCGTGGACGTGCCCCCTCAAAACGCGCGCCCGCGTGCACGTGCCCGCTTCGAGCACGCGCAAGCGAGTGCGGCGGGTGGACGTGCCGCTCAGAAGCGTGCACCCGCGGACGCGCCGCGTGGACGTCGCAGCAGAGCGTGCGCTGGGGGCGCGGCGGGTGGACGTGGCCGCTCAGAGCGTGCTCTCTTACGCGCCGCGTGGCCGTGCCCGCTCAGAGCGTGCTCTCTCGCGCGCGGCGTGGCCGTGCCCGCTCAGAGCGTGCGCCCGCGGACGTGCCGCGTGGACGTCGCAGCTGAGCGTGCGCTGGGGGTGCGGCGAGTGGACGTCGCAGCTCGGAGCGTGCGCGCGCGTGGGCGTGGCTGCTCGGAGCGTGCGCTGGCGGGTGCGAGGTGCGGACGCGGCCGCTTCGGACGTGCGCAAGCGAGTGTGGCGGGTGGACGTGCCGCTCAGAAGCGTGCGCCCGCGGACGTGCTGCGTGGACGTTGCGGCAGAGCGTGCGCTCGCGGGTGCGGCGGGTGGATGTGGCCGCTCAAAGCCTGCGCTTGCGGGTGTGATGCGTGGGCGTCGCCCCTCGGAGCGTGCGCTCGCGTGCGCGCTGCGTGGACGTCGCGGCAGAGCGTGTGCTGGGGGTGCGGCGGGTGGATGTGGTCGCTTGGAGGGCGCGCTCGCAGGTGCGCCGCGTGGGCGTGGCTGCTCAGAGGGTGCGCGGGCGGGTGTGGCGGGTCGACGAAGTCGCTCAAAGCCTGCGCTTGCGGGTGTGATGCGTGGGCGTCGCCCCTCGGAGCGTGCGCTCGCGTGCGCGCTGCGTGGACGTCGCGGCAGAGCGTGTGCTGGGGGTGCGGCGGGGGGCGTGGTCGCTTGGAGCGTGTGCCCGCAGGTGCGCCGCGTGGGCGTGGCTGCTCAGAGCGTGCGCTCGCGTGGGCGGCCAGTGGACGGGGCCGGTCCGAGTGTGCGCTGGCAGGTGCGCCGCGTGGACGTGCCGCTTGAGCGTGCGCTCGCGAGTGCACCGCGCGGGGCGTCGCGGCTCAGAGGGTTCGTTCGCGGGTGCGGCGGGTGGACGTGGCTGCGACCGGCTCGGCGAGGAGGCCGGTGGACAGGAGGTTGAGGCAGTGCAGGAAGATCTGGCGCTCCTTCTCGGGCAGCGCGTCCAGGACCTCGGCGTGGACGGAATCGACGATCTCCTGGCTCTGTGCGGCGACCTCGGCGCCCTTCGGGGTGACCGCGATGACCCGGGCGCGGCGGTCCTGCGAGGACGGGCGGCGCTCAGCCAGGCCCGCCTTCTCCAGCGCGTCCACCGTGACGACCATCGTGGTCTTGTCCATGTCGCCGATCTCGGCGAGCTGGTTCTGCGTCCGCTCCTCCTCCAGGGCGTGGACGAGGACGCAGTGCATGCGCGGTGTCAGGCCGATCTCGCCCAGCGCGGCGGACATGCGGGTCTTCAGCACGTGGGCGTTGTGGTCGAACAGGAAGGAGATGTCGTGGCCGACGCGGGAGGTGGGCGCGAGAGAGGTCATGCCCCCAGTCTAGTTCCGTAGCAGATCATCTGCTTCCGACATTGATAGTGCCGTGCCGGACGGGTACCCTGAGCCCATGCAGCGCTGCGTATGTCTCAGCTGGTGGCCGTCCACGGACGGCTGACCAGGCATACGCGCAGGCCGTCCGAAGATCGGGCGGCCTTCTCTCTTTCCCGGGGTCGCCCTCCGACCTCGAAGGAAGAGACCGATGACGCTCACCGCCCCCGAGCTCGACGAACTCGTCGCCGGCGACGCCGCCCAGCACCGCGTGCTCACCGGCGACCGCCCCACCGGAGCCCTCCACCTGGGCCACTATTTCGGCACCCTCGCCAACCGCGTCCGGCTCCAGCGCGCCGGAGTGGACGTGTTCGTCCTGGTCGCCGACTACCAGGTGCTCACCGACCGGGACGTGGCCGAACGCCTGGAGGACCACGTCCTCGGCCTGGTCGCCGACTACCTCGCCGCCGGGATCGACCCCGCCACCGCCACGATCTTCACGCACACGGCCGTCCCCTCGCTGAACCAGCTGCTGCTGCCGTTCCTGTCCCTGATGTCGGTGTCGGAGCTGAGCCGCAACCCGACCGTCAAGGACGAGATCCAGCACTCCCGGCAGGAGGCGGTGAGCGGGCTGATGTTCACCTACCCCGTCCACCAGGCCGCCGACATCCTGTTCTGCAAAGCCGACCTGGTGCCGGTCGGCCGCGACCAGGCCCCGCACCTGGAGGTCACCCGGACCGTCGCGCGCCGCTTCAACGAGCGCTACGGCCCGGTCTTCCCGCTGCCCGAGATGCTCCTCTCGGACGCGCCGCTGCTGCTCGGCACCGACGGCCAGAAGATGAGCAAGTCGCGCGGCAACGCGATCTCGCTGTCCACGCCGCCGGACGAGGTCGCCCGCCTGGTGAAGCGGGCCAAGACCGACGCCGACCGGCACATCGCCTACGCGCCCGAGACGCGTCCCGAGGTCTCGAACCTTGTGCTGCTCGCCGCGCTCGCCCAGGGCCGCAAGCCGGAGGAGGTCGCCGCCGATATCGGCGGCGGCGGCGCGGCCGAGCTCAAGCGCGTCGTCACCGAGTCGGTGAACGAGTTCCTCCGCCCGATCCGCGCGGCCCGAGCCGCCTTCATCGCCGACCCGGCACAGCTCAAGGCCGTCCTCGCCGCCGGCAACGCCCGCGCCAACGAGATCGCCGAAACCACCCTGACCGAAGTCAAATCCGCCATGGGTATGAACTACCTCCACTAACCACCAACCCTCGCCCATCGCCGCCCAGCCGAAGCGTCCGCCCCGCGCCTCCAACCAAGGCACCCCGCCTCGCCTAATCGGCCGCGCCTGCGATCCGCGAGTTCAGTCGCAGCGCCGCGCCTCGGCCGTTTCGGCAAGGCGTGCGTGCCGTGCTGGGTTGCGGCGTTCTGTTCTGGCTGTTCAGCCGAGGCGTGCATGCCACGCGTGCAGGCGAGGCGTCCCGGCTCTTGGTCGCTCAGGCGTGCGATCCGCGAGTTCAGTCGCAGCGCCGCGCCTCGGCCGTTCCGGCGAGGTGTGCGTGCTGTGCTGAGTTGCGGCGTTCTGTCCTGGCTGTTCAGCCGAGGCGTGCATGCCGCGCGTTCAGGCGAGGCGTCCCGGCTCTTGGCCGCTCAGGCGCTGCGATTCGCGAGTTCAGTCGCGGCGCCCAGCCTTGGCCGTTCCGGCAAGGTGTGCATGCTGCGCGCTGAGTTGCGGCGCTCTGTGGCTGTTCAGGCGAGGCGTGCGTGCGGCGCGCTCGGGGCGCGGCCTCCCGCTCTTGGCTGCTTAGGCGAGGCGTGCGTGCCGTGCGTTGAGTTGCGCGTTCTGTCTTGGTTGTCCAGCTGAGGCGTGCGGCGCGTTCGGGGTGCGGCGTCCTGCTGTTGGCTGCTCAGGCGAGGTGTATGTGTCGCGCGTTCGGGTGCGGGCGTACCACCTTGGCCGTTCAGGCAGGGCGTGCGTGCCGGGTGTTCAGCAGAGGAGTTCGTCCGCGTGCGGCTAGGTGAGGCCGTGGAGGATGGCTTGGGTTAGGGCGTTCAGGTGGTCGGGGGAGGGTGGGGCGGTGGTTTGGGTGGCTTGGAGGAGGGTTGTCAGGACGGACTCGTGGCAGACGCCGACGATCAGGGCGGCGGACGCGTCGACCGGCGCGTTCGGGGGGATGCGGCCGAGGTCCTGTTCGGCGAGGAGCCAGGCGCGCAGGCGGTCGCGCCAGTCCGTGCCGGACGGGCGCGGGGCGGTGAGGCGCGCGAGCAGTTCGGGGCGGCCGAGCAGGCCGGACAAGCCCGGCATTACGGCGCGGTGCAGGGCCAGGCCGTGGGTGAGCTGCGCGCGCACGCCGTCCGCGAGGGTGCCCTCGCCCGGGCGGGGGAGCGGCGGCAGGCCGTCCTCGATCGCCTGGACGTGCGCCTCCCACGCCTCCGCCAGCAGCTCGTCCTTGTCGGCGAAGTGGTTGTAGAGGACGCCGTCGGCGACTCCGGCGGAGCGGGCGATCGCGCGGACGGTGAGGTCGGCCGTGCCGCGCTCGGCGATCAGGCGCGCGGCCGCCGCCACCAGGTGTTCGCGCAGGCTGCGGCCGCCGTCCCGCACCGCCGCGGCTGTTCTCGGGGACATCACCGCCAATCGTAACGGGCGCTCACCAGCCAGGCGCTGCCGTCGGTCCGGACGTCCTCCGGGCCCTGGAACCGGGCCATCTGGTCGTAGACGGCCTCGCGTGCGGCGCCGACCGCATCGGGGTCGGCCTGCGCGAACGCGTGCACCATCGGGCCCCAGCCGCAGAAGAACTCCGTGGCGTCCGCCGCGTTCCGGCCCCATATGCGCGGGGCCTCGACCCGGCGGATGCGGATGTCGGAAAATCCGGCCTCGGTCAGGATGCGCTCGGTGTGCGCGGGGTCGGCGAGCGAGGTCGGGCCGGTGCCGTCCGCGCCGGTCGCGGGGTCGGGCATGCCGAGCGCGCCGGCGATCGCGCCGAGCAGGATGCCGATGTCGCCGCCGGCGACCGGGTCCATGGCGACGAACGCGAGCCGCCCGCCGGTGCGCAGCGCGCGCCCGATGTTGGCGAACGCGGCGACCGGGTCGGCGAAGAACATGATCCCGAAGCGGCTGAGCGCGACGTCGTAGGACGCCGGCGTGAACGGGAAGACCTGCGCGTCCCCCTGCTCGAACCGGACGTTCGCGACCCCTTCGGACTGTGCCCGTTCGCGGGCCCGTCCGAGCATCGGGCCGGACAGGTCCACGCCGGTCGCGCGGCCGCCCTGGGCCGTCCGGGCGGCCAGGCGGGTGAGCTGCCCGTTGCCGCAGCCGACGTCGAGGACGCGGTCGCCCCGGTGGACGAACTGGAGCAGGTACTCGTTGAAGCCGCTGTTGACCAGGTCGTACCGGTCGTGGTGCGCGGCCCAGTGCGCGCCCTCGCCGCCGTTCCACGCCTCGGACTGGGCGGTGTTCACGATCTGTGCGGTCATGCCGTCCTCCAAAATGAACGTGAGTTCATGAACGTACGTTCATAATGTGCCGGACGTCAAGGCGCTCACCCTCCGGCGGAAGCGGCGAGAAATTTCTGTCCCGTTCGGCGATGAGTTCTCGGCGGGGCCCTGGTCTCCATAGGTGTAAGGAACGGGCGGGAAAATCCGCCCACGGTGCAGCCCCCACCACCGAGAGGACCAGGACCATGGCGACGATGACCGCCTCGACGACCCCCACCGCCACCGCCACCGAGGCGCACCGCACCGGACGCAAGGCCGGCATCGCCCTGTGGACGCTCCAGGCCCTGATGGCCGCCGCGTTCGTCATCGCCGGAGCGAGCAAGGTGGCGCTGACCGACCAGGCCGTGCAGGGCTTCCACAAGATCGGTCTCGGCGAGCCGGGGCTGATCGTGATCGGCACGCTGGAGCTGCTCGGCGCGGTCGCGCTGATGATCCCGATTCTTTCCGGACTTTCCGGCGCGGCGCTCTCGACGCTGCTGGTCGGCGCGACGATCACCGAGTTCGTCGCGGACACGCCCGCCATGGCGCTGGTCCCGCTGGCCTACCTCGTCCCGGTCGCGATCATCGCCTACGGACGCCGCGGCCAGACCGTCCGGCTGATGGCCGCCGTCCGCGGATTCCGCCGCTGACCGTGCGTCCGCGCTGACCACCGATCCCGGAGCCGTGATAGGTGCGGCTCCGGGATCGGCGCGCGCCGCCGAGGGCCCGGGGCACGGCCGTCCTGCCGGACGATCGGGGGCTTTCGGCGGCGCTCTGCGTTCTCCCTCGCTCGGGTCGTCCGTTTCGCGACCTGCGGGGGAGGCGGATCGCGATCGCGGGGGAGTCGCGGGAAGCCGGCGGCGGCCGAGGCTGGGCACGGCACAAATCCCGATCTTGGAGAGAGCCGTGTCCGAAGCCGTTCCCCTGCGCCGCCAGAACCGGTTCGCCGCCGCGTACGCCCGCCTCCACGGGCGTCCGGTCGAGGGCGTGCCGCGCTGGATCGTGATCGCCGCCCACGCCACGACCTGGGTCGTCCTGCCGTCCTGCCTGTGGCGGCTGGCGTTCGGCGTCTTCGGCCTGCCGGTCGCCGAGCATCCGGACATCCCCGGCGGCGGACGCGGCGACACGCCGTCCGCCATCCCGCAGTGGGCCTACATGATCATCCTCTGCGCGGTCAGCGAGGGCCTGGCGTTCCTGACCGTGGGCCTGGTCAGCACGTGGGGCGAGCGGGTCCCGCGCCGCGTCCCGCTGCTCGGCGGACGCCGCGTCCCGACCCTCGCGGCGGTGGTCCCGGCGGCGCTCGGGTCCCTCGCGATCATGTCCATCTGCGCGTTCTTCTTCGTCGGCGGACACAAGAACGAGAATTTTGACAAGACGTTCGCGCACGACTGGCAGCTCGACCTGCTCTACGTCTCCTACGCGCCGCTGCTTGCCTGGGGCCCGCTCCTGGCGGTGGTCACGGTCGCGTACTACCTGCGCCGCCGGAAGCAGTGACCGCCGACCGGACGACCGCCGCGCGCAACCGCTCCTCGCCCAGTTCGGGCAGCAGCGCCGAGACGTGTTCGGCGCTGAGCATCGCCAGGACGCCATGGGCGGCGGCCTCGGGATCGGGGTCCCCGTCCAGCAGCAGCGCCAGGTGCAGATGCCAGAACCGGTACGCGCCGATCCGGTACCGCGCGCCGGGCGAAGCGGTCTCCGACATCCGCACCAGCGCCAGGTGTTTCAGCAGGTAGTCGAAATACGCGAGGACGAACGCCTCGACCCGCTCGCTGCTGGACGCCCCCGGCCCGAGCGGCGCCGGCCCGTTCAGGACGGCCTCCTGGAGTTCCCGTTCGCGCGCGTCCAGCAGGGCGACGGCCAGGCCCGCCTTGTCGCCGAAGCGGCGGAACAGCGTCCCTTTGCCGACCCCGGCTTCCGCCGCGACCTGGTCCATCGACACCGCGTCCGGGCCGTGCTCGGCGAACAGCCGCGCGGCCGCCTCCAGCACGGCGACCCGGTTGCGCGCCGCGTCCGCGCGCTCCTTCGGCGGCGGAGTGCGCAGCAACTCCAGCGGCGTTGCAAAAGCGGACCGTGGTCCGTTACTGTTTCGAGGCACGAACCGGACTATAGTCCGATTTCCGAGAGGATGCCTCCATGACCGCTCTCATCACCCGCGACGAGCTCAAGCGCGCCGTCGACGCCGGCTCCGTCACCCTCGTGGACGCCCTCGGCGGCGAGTACTGGGCCAAGCAGCACCTCCCCGGCGCCGTGCCGCTCGCCCCCGGCGAGGTCGACGCCGGCGCGTCCGACCGCCTCCCCGACCGCGACGCCGCGATCGTCACCTACTGCTCCAACCCCGCCTGCGCCAACAGCGGCCAGGTCGCCGACCGCCTCGCCGCCCTCGGCTACACCAACGTCCGCAAGTACCGCGAAGGCATCGAAGACTGGACCACCGCCGGCTACCCCGTCGAATCCGCCTAACCCCAAAACGCGCCCGCCCGCCCAACGCGGCCGGGCGCGTCCGGTTCTCGACCAGCGCGTGGGCAACCCGTGATCCATAAACCCTGCGTGGTGCGCAGAATAGAGAACGCCCGAGTCCGGGATTTCCCGCTTTCGAGAGAACCCCTGCCACCTCTGTGGCGGAGCCGTCACCATACGTATATGGCAAAGCCTCCGACACTTCGGATGCGGCGGCTCGCGTCCCAACTCAGGCGCCTCCGCGAGGAGCGCGGCATGACGCTGGACGAGGCGACGGCATTGCTGCACATGTCCAAGTCCTCGCTGCATCGCCTGGAGTCCGCCAAGGTCACCATTCGCCCCTGGGCGGTCGACCACATGCTCCGTGTCTACGGCGTCCAGGACGACAGCCTCCGCGACAGCCTGATCACTCTTGCCCAGGCCGGACGCTCCAAGGACTGGATCAAGCGTCACTCCGCGCTTCTCGGCCGCCCGGGAGCCGGGGAGACGATCCGCGTCGAACAGGATTCACGCAGGATCCGCACCTTCCAGACCTCCGTACTGCCGGGACTGCTTCAGGCGCCGGAGTACATCCGAAGCGTCGTTCGGCAACCCTTCGGTGAGCAGCCGGAAGTGGAACGTGCCGTTGACCTGCGGTCGGCGCGCAAGGAGTGCCTGCTGCGTGATGATGATCCCGTTGATTTCGTTGCGGTTGTACCTGAAATGCACATCCGGCAGCCACTCGGTGGCTGGCAGGTGCTCGATCAGCAGTTGCGCCATTTGCTGGACTTGGTGGTCAGGGAGAACATCGACATACGAATCCTGGCCCTGGAGGGCACCCGGAACCCGGGGGTGGACGGGCCGTTCACGATCTTCGATGCGGAGGACGCCGATTTCGAGTTGGTGGTGATCGAGAGTCTCCTGCGGACCGTCTACATCGATGACGAAGCTCAGGTGGGACGCTATAGCGTGGTCTTCGAGAACCTCCTGGAGGCGAGCCTGAGTAAGGATGAATCCCGTGTCCGGATCGAGGAAGCCCTCTGGAATCTCGGTGGGCCCATGGCGCACGAGCAGCCACAGCGGTAGCAACGAGGGGCAGACGACCTGCGTCGAAGTCGCCGCTTGGCGGAGAAGCGGTTCCGGTAACGGGCACTCCGTTGTGGCACCCGGCGACTTGAGCGGCGGGGTCCTGCTGAGGGACTCCCAGGATCCAGAAGGGCCCGTGATCGCGCTGGGTGCGGACGCGTGGCGGGGGATGGTGGCGGTGGTCGGGCGGTAGGGCGGGTGTCGGTGGGGCGTGGGACTATGCGGGGGTGATCGAGATTGGGCCGCTTCGTCCGGATGAGCGTGCGGCGTGGGACGTGCTCGCGCGCGGGTACAAGGAGTTCTACCGGACCGAGGTGTCCGGCGCGGGGTACGACCTCGCGTGGGAGCGGATCATGGCGGCCGGGGCGGTGTTCGGGCTCGGGGCGCGGCTGGACGGGCGGCTGGTCGGCATCACGCACTACCTCTTCCACGCGACCGTCTGGGAGAACGACGCCTGCTACCTCCAGGACCTCTTCGTGGACGAGAGCGTCCGCGGCAAGGGCGTCGCGCGCGGGCTGATCGAGGCCGTCGCGGACGAGGCCCGCAAGCGGGACGTGTCGCGCCTGTACTGGACGACGCAGGAGCACAACGCGACGGCGCGCCTCCTGTACGACAAGGTCGCCAAGCACAACGGCTTCCTTCGCTACGACTACCCGGTCTGACATGCCCGAGAAGCTGGGACGACGTGACCTGAACCGGGCGCTGCTCGCGCGGCAGCTGCTGCTGCGCCGCCATCGGATGGGTGTGCTGGAGACCGTCGAACACCTTGTCGGGATGCAGGCACAAGCCCCGAATCCGCCGTATCTCGGGCTGTGGACGAGGCTGGAGGAGTTCGACTTCGACGAGCCCGGCCGGCTGCTGCACGAGCGCGAGATCGTCCGCATGGTGCTCATGCGCGGCACGTTGCACCTGGTCAGCGCGCGTGACGCGCTGGCCCTGCGGCCGCTGACCCAGGTCGTCCTGGACAAGTACCTCCGGGGGCCGAGCGGGCGCGACCTGAAGGACGTCGATCTCGACGCGGTGCGCGAGGCCGTCCGGGAGCTGCTGGGCGCCGGTCCGCTCTCTGACAAGGAGGTCCGGACGGCGCTGGCCGAACGGTTCCCCGAGCACGACGCCGAGCGCTTGAACTGGGCCGCGCGCTGCATGTTGCCGCTGGTCCAGGTGCCTCCGCGCGGCGTCTGGGGATCTTCCGGACTGGCCCGGCACACCACGCTGGACGTGTGGCTCGGCAAGCAGTTCGGCGAACCGGACGTCGATGCGGTCGTCCGCCGGTACCTGGCGGCGTTCGGGCCCGCGACCGTCCGGGACGCGCAGCACTGGTCCGGCCTGACCGGGCTGGACGAGGTCTTCGCGCGGCTCAGGCCCGAACTGTTCACCTTCGAGGACGAGAACGGACGCGTCCTCTACGACCTGCCCGACGCGCCGCGTCCGGACGCCGGCACGCCAGCGCCCGTCCGGTTCATCCCGGATTTTGACAACCTCACGCTGTCGCACGCCGACCGTGCCCGGATCGTCAGCGAGGAGCACCGCAAGCGGCTCTTCACCGTGAACGGGATCATCCGCGCCGCCGTCCTCGTGGACGGCTTCGTCCAGGGCATGTGGAAGGCCGAGGTAAAGTGGGGCGCGGCGACGCTGCGGATCGAGGAGTTCGAGCCGATCCCGGCCGCCGCCCGCGAGGAGCTGACCGCCGAGGGCCTGCGCCTGCTCGCCGCCGCCTACCCGAAGGCGTCCGACCGGGAGATCGTGTTCACGCGCTGAGCGGTCAGGTCGTGAGCTGCTCGACGAGGCGTTTCGGGGCGATGAGGCGGTAGCTCTCGGTGAGCAGCTCGGTGATCTCGTCCCAGTCGACGTCGGGGAGGTCGAGGCGGGCGCCGACCCAGCCATGCTGGCCCATGTACGGCGCGCTGTAGAAGCGCTCGGGATCGGAGCCGACGAGCGCCTGCTGCTCGTCCAGCGTGACCTTCACCCACAGGGAGATGCGGTCGTCGCCGTGGTGGTTGTCCACATACCAGGCGAACGTCTTCTTCCGCACGCGGTAGACGACGTGCGGGCCGTGCCCGGACGGCTCGGACGCCGCCTCCGGGAAACCCTCGCATATCTCCGTGAGCCGGGCCTTGCGCCGCTCGGTCTCCTTCTCGTCCATGCCCGCCATCATGCGGGACGGCACTGACAGTTCGTCCGCCGAGGTCGCCGTTCAGGCACCGGCCATGCGGTTTCAGGACGGCCAGGTCGCCGTTCGGGTCGGCTGAGGAAGCGGTTCAGGCGCCGTCCAGGTAGCGGAGGACGGCCAGGACGCGGCGGTGGTCGCCCGGCGCGGGCGGCAGGCCGAGCTTGGCGAAGATGTTCGCCACGTGCTTCTCCACGGCCCGCTCGGACACCGTCAGGGCGTCCGCTATGGCCGAGTTCGTTCGTCCTTCGGCCATCTGGCCCAGCACCTCGCGCTCGCGCGGGGTCAGGCCGGGCAGGCGGCCGCCGCCGAGCAGCTGCGCGACGACCTCCGGATCGAGCGCCGTCCCGCCGGACGCGACGCGCCGCAGCGCCGACTCGAACTCGGCGAGGTCGGCGACGCGCTCCTTGAGCAGGTAGCCGACCCCGGCGGGCGATCCGGCGAGCAGCTCGGCCGCGTACCGGGTCTCGACGTACTGCGAGAACAGCAGGATCCCGACGGACGGGTGGTCGCGGCGCAGCGCGAGCGCGGCCCGCAGGCCCTCGTCGGTGTGCGTGGGCGGCATCCGGACGTCCACGACGGCGACGTCCGGTTCGTGCTCGGCGACCGTTGCGACCAGCGCGTCCGCATCGGCGACGGCCGCGAGGACGGCGTGCCCGCGCATCCGCAGCAACTGGACGAGCCCGTCCCGCAGGATCGCCGCGTCCTCGGCGATCACCACGCGCAAGGCCGTCACGACGTGCGGAGGGGGAGCGTGACGGTCACGGCGGTCGGGCCTCCGGGCGGGCTGTACACGGTCATCTCGCCGTCCACGGTAGCGACCCGGTCGGCCAGTCCCGCCAGCCCGCCGCCCTCGCGGACCTCGGCCCCGCCGCGCCCGTCGTCGGTCACGCGCAGCACCAGCCGCCCCTCGCCGAGCGTGGCGTCGATCTTGAGGAGCGACGCGTCCGCGTGCTTGGCGGCGTTCGCGAGCAGCTCGGCGGCGCAGAAGTAGGCCATGGACTCGATCTCGGCGGGCGGACGTTCGGGCAGGTCGGTGGCGAGTTCCGCGCGGACCGGGCTGCGCGCGCCGAGGGTCGCGAGCGCCGCGTCCAGGCCCTTGTCCAGGACGGGCGGGTGGATGCCGCGCACCAGCTCGCGCAGCTCGGCGATCGCCGCGCGGGCCTCCTCGTGCGCCGCGTCCACCTGCTCGCGGACCTCCGGCGGCGCGTCCGGCGGGAGCGTCTCCTTGAGCATCGCCAGCCGGATCGTGACCGCGACCAGCCTGACCTGCGCGCCGTCGTGCAGGTCCCGCTCGATCCGCCGGACGGTCTCGACCGCGTCCCGCACCGCGTACGAGCGGCTCTCCTCCAGCGCGCGGATCCGCCGCTCGGCCTGCCCGGGACGGAAGACGAACCGCAGCACGCGCACGTCCAGCCGGGCGGCGGCCGCCGTCACCGCGGGGGCGCTGATCAGCAGCAGGGCGCCCAGCGCGGAGAGGGTGATCGCGCGCGGCCAGGTGTCGAACCAGATCCCGGCGAGCTTCATCCCGTGCCGGACGTGTCCGTTCGCGTCCGTTTCGGTGATCTCGTTCATCCGCAGCCGCCAGAGCAGCGGGTAGATGAGCAGGATCGTCCCGTAGGCCCACGTGACCAGCACCGACAGCAGCCCGAGCAGGCCGGACGGCACGCTCGCGGCGAGGTACCCGAACGCGCGGTAACCGAGCGACCCGTGCTGGTCGCGCACCCATCCGCGCAGGTCACGGGCCTTGCCGCGGGACGGCCACGGCACGTCCTCATGGAGCAGCCGGGCCGCCAGCACGCGCCGCGCCTCCGCCATTCGGACGGCCCCGTGCAGCACGGCGGCGGACGCGGGCGCACCGACCCTGGTGATAGCCAGGACGAGCGCGGCGAGCCCCGCGTAGAGCGCGTAGTACACCCCGACCGCGCTCAGCGCGCCGCCCGCGACCAGGTAGAGCGCAGGCGCCCAGAAGCGCCGCCCGTTGGGGTTCCACCACATACGCCCAGGTTCCCGGACACCCCGCCCGTCCGTCGATCGTGCCCGCACCTATCCCAAGGTTCGGTTTCCCCCACCTTCCACAACCCCGCGGAGCCAGGGAGGCGCAACGCGGAGCATGCCGAGACCGACCGCCAAGCGGCATCGCGTCCGGCACGGTGTGGGCTGGCGCGTCGGGACTGAGGGACGAACCGCAGCCGGGCCTGGCGGCCTCGCGTCCAGCAGGGGCAGGCCGGGGCGTTGGGTTAGGCGGCGTCGCAGTCTGAGTCGTCCGGTGGCGCCTGGCAGTCGTCCGCGGGGGACTGGCACTCGTCGATGTCGTCGTCCGGGCAGAGGGCGGACGGAGGTTCCGGATCGGTGGGGCAGACGGGAGTGTCCGGGCAGATCGGGGCATCCGGGTCGAGCCCGACGAGCAGCGTGGACAGGATGTCGTCGAACGACTCGCGCTGCTCCGGCGTGAGCCGGTCGAACACCAGGCGGCGGACCTCGCCGACGTGCCCGGGCGCGGCCTTCTCGACGACCGCCATGCCCTCGTCCGTCAGGGACGCGATGATCGCGCGCCGGTCCTCCGGATGCCGGCTGCGGATCACCCAGCCGTTCGCCTGGAGCTTGTTGACCGCGTGCGACATCCGGCTCGGGGACGCGCGGACGACCGAGGCCAGCTCGGTCATGGTCAGCGAGCGGCCCGGCGCCTCCGACAGCATCGCCAGGATCAGGTAGTAGCTGAAGGGCAGGCCCTCGTCGCGGTGCAGCTGCCGCTCCATCGCCTCCGACAGCAGCCGGGAGAACGCGACGAAGGCGCGCCAGGTCCGCTGCTCCTCATCGTCGAGCCACCGGGTGTCCGTCATGCCCACCATCGTACTTGAAGTTTCAATGATTGATCCGTCCGGCCCCCAGGAAATCTCCCGAAGCCGGACGGACGTGACGGATCGGACGGCGCCGGGGGCGCATCCGCCCCGACTCCGCGGACGGGACGCGAGGCGCCGAGAAGGGCGAGCCGAACGCGACGGACGGCCCGCGGACGAGGGCGCGCGCAGGGCGGCGTCCGCCGGGCCTGGGCCGGGCTCGCTCCCGGAGGGGGAGCGGGCTCAGCCCAGGTCGGAGAAGCCCTCGCGCCAGGATTCGAGGCGCGGCTTCCAGCCGAGCTCGCGCGCCCGCGCGTTGGACACCGGACGACCCAGCGGGGCGGCGTGCCGCGCGGTAGGCGGTGTCGGCGCGCCGAGCGCCGCGCTGTAGACGGGCAGCCACTCCGCGGCCGTGGCGGGCTCGTCGTCCACGATGTTGACCGGTCCGGCGGGCCAGTCGAGCGCCGCGACGGCGGCCGAGGCGGCGTCGTCCACGTGCACGAAGCAGGTCCAGGACGGGGTGAGCGACAGCGCGCCCGCGTGCACCCGCTCGGCGATCGCGCCATCCGGGGCGTACCAGGTGCCAGGGCCGTAAAACGCTCCATAACGGAGCACAACGCCTTCCGGCATCTCGCCCACGGCCTCCTCCAGCGCGGCGATCCCGCCGTACGGGGGCAGCGAGGGGTCGAGCGGGTCGTCCTCGGTGGCGGGGGTCGTGCCGGGCTGGTAGATCCAGGAGATCGACTGGGCGATCATCTTCTGCACGCCGGCCGCGCGGGCCGCGTCCACCAGGTTGCGCGTGCCGTCGATCCGCAGCCGCGAGTTGGCCGCGAAGTCCTCGGCGGACAGGTCGGTCAGCTGGTGGATCACCACGTCCGGGGCGTGCTCGGCGAGCGCCTCGGTCAGCGCTCCGGCGTCGAGCACGTCCACGACGACCGGGGTGGCGTGCTGGTCGGCGAGGGTCTGCGCGCGCTCCGGGCTGCGGGTCGTTCCGACGACCTCGTGACCGGCCCGCGCGAGCAGCGGCACCAGCCGCCGCCCGACCACGCCGGTCGCGCCCGCGACGAAAATCTTCAAGGGGGGCACCTCCACGACTTTCACACCATTGTGGTCGCTGTAGCGGCAGGATAGTGCCGCCCGTGACGACGTTTTCTCCGGCGGTTCGCTCGTTCGTGGCCTGGCTGCCACCACGGGCCCAGCGGTCCGGCCGCCGATCGGCCGCCGAATTGTCGGTACTTTCCGGTATTCCATGAAACCCGAAGTCGTCCGGGTGTGCGGACCGTTTGGCCCCTCCCGGCCCCCGTTTTCGCGTCCCGGCACCGGGTTTAACGTTCCGGCACCCGGAGCAGGGTTCCCGCTGGGAGCCGGAGGACGTCCGGGTTTCGGGGGCGCTCGGAGCGATGTCCGGGATGTCGGGTAGGGGCGAAAGGGAAGCGATGAAGATCACTCTGGTCCGCGGCGACATCACCGTCCAGGATGTGGACGCCGTGGTGAACGCGGCCAACTCCTCGCTGCTCGGCGGCGGCGGCGTGGACGGCGCCATCCACCGCAAGGGCGGCCCGGAGATCCTCGAAGCCTGCCGCAAGCTGCGGGCCTCGCACTACGGCGGCGGGCTCCCCACAGGCCAGGCCGTTGCCACACCCGCCGGACGCCTCCCCGCGCGCTGGGTGATCCACACCGTCGGGCCCGTCTACTCGGCCACCGACGACCGCTCGGCGCTCCTGGCGTCCTGCTACCGCGAGTCGCTCCGCGCGGCGGACGAGCTGGAGGCCGCCTCGATCGCCTTCCCGGCCGTCTCCGCCGGCATCTACGGCTGGCCCGTCGACGACGCCGCCCGCATCGCCCTGTCGACCGTCGCGTCCACCCCGACCAAGGTCGAGGACGTTCGCTTCGTCCTGTTCACCGAAGACGCCTACACCGCCTTCGACCAGGCCCTCGCCTCACTGAGCGGCTAGCCCACCGTCCCCCGACCACCACAAAACAATCCCCCCAACGCCACCTCGACCCGCTTCCGCCAAGGCCGACACCCGCCCCCGTGCGTCCCCGGGAGTCGGCGGGCGGCCGGGTGGGCGCCCGCGACTCGGGGGGACGGTCAGTCCTGCTTCGCGTGCGGGACGACGAGGGTGGCGCGGTGCGTGTGGTGCAGCACGCGGGTGGACACGCTGCCGAGGATCACCGAGCGGGCGCCGGCGAGGCCGCGCGAGCCGGTGACGATGACGTCGGCGTCCAGCTCGTCCGCCACGTCCACGATGCCCGCCCAGATCGGGCCGGTGGTGCGCGCCGAGCGGGCCTCGACCGTCTCGAAACCGGCCTTCCGGGCGAGCTCGGCGCCCGCGAGGGCGAGCTGCCGTGCCTGCTCCTCCTCGGGCCACTCGTCGGTCTTGGTGTCCACGGTGAGCGCGCCGGCGGCGGCCAGCGGGGCCCAGTTGATCTGGCTGAGCAGGGGCTCCCACACGGTCAGGACGACGACGGGCGCGGGGCGGAGGGTGCGGGCGGCGAACTCGATGGCAGTGCGCGCGTCATCGGAACCGTCGAAAGCGATCAATATGGTCATGCCTCAGTCCTATCTCCCGCTCAGCCGAATCCCACCCCGAGGTGCCGAAGATCACCTCGCGCGGATCCACTGGTCACCGCCCTCCAACCCCTACCCAGCCCGTCCCGCGACACCCGCGCGTCGCACCGGGCTCGGCAGGTGTCAGGTGCGTGGCGGGCGGTCGGCGCCGGGCGGGCCCGCGAAAGACTGGACGATGTCCAGCCAGCGTTCGGCGTCCGGGCCCTGTGCGGACACCGAGACGTCCGCGCGGTTGCGGCGGCGGGTGGCGAGCAGGCAGAAGTCGAGCGCGGGGGCGGACACGCGTTGCGCGGCGTCCGCCGGTCCCCAGGTCCACGGCTCGCCGCCGTCCGGCGGGGTGATCTCGACGCGGAACTCCTCGCCGGGCGGGGTCAGGCCGCGGTTGTGGAAGGCGAAGTCGCGGGCCCGGACGGCGATGTGCGCGACGTTCCGCAGCCGCGCGGTCGGGGCGCGGGTCACGCCGAGGGCGTCCGCCACGTCCTCGCCGTGCGCCCAGGTCTCCATGATCCGCGCGGTGGCCATGGATCCGGCGGCCATCGGCGGGCCGAACCAGGGCAGCTTGGTTCCGGGCGGCAGGGCGGCGAGCGCCGCGCCCAGCTCCGCCAGACCCTTGCGCCAGCGGTCGAGGAGCTCGGCGGGGTCCATCCGCGCGCCCTCGGCGGCCTTCAGGTCCACGTCCTCGATCCGGGGCAGGTTCGCCCAGAACGCGTCGGGGTCGGTCGCGGCGACCAGCGCCCGCTCCTCCGTCCAGGTCAGGTGGGCGATCTGGTGGGCGATCGTCCAGCCCTCGGCGGGCGTGGGCAGGGCCCACGAAGCGGCGTCGAGGGGCGCGACGAGGGCGTCGAGGGATGCGCCCTCGGCCGCCATGTCCGCGAGCAGCGCGTTGAGATCCGGCATCCCGCCAGCATCCCCGCTCGCCTGCCCCCGGCGGAAGACCCCGACCGAACAAGATTCGGCCGGACGGGCGAGGGCGGCGGACGGGCGGGCTCAGGACGGTCCGGAGCCGTCCACGAGCCTTCTGGCCGCCGCGTAGTCGGCCTTCCCGTTCGGCAGCCGCAACGATCCGGACGTCCGGACGAACGCTTTCGGGATTTTGTAGCGCGCCAGATGCTCGGCACACCCGTCCCGCAACTCACCATCCGAAACACCGCCGTCAAGGCCATCCGAAACGCCGCCGCCCTGGCGACCGGCAACGTCGCCGCCCCGGGCATCGGAGGCGTCGGCGTCCCGGCTATCCGAAACGCCGGTGTTCGGCTTTGCGGGGCGGAGGACGGCGACGATCTCGGTGCCCCAGCGCTCGCTCGGACGGCCGATGACCAGCGCGTCCGCCACGCCGGGGAGGCCGCGCAGGACGGTCTCGACCTCCTCGGCGAACACCTTCTCGCCGCCGGTGTTGATCGTGGTGGCCTCCCGTCCGTGCACCTGGACGGTCCCGTCCGGCAGCAGGCGGGCGCGGTCCCCGGCGACCACGACGCGCGTCCCGTCGAGGGTGACGAACGTCGCGGCGGTCTTGTCCGGATCGTTCAGGTATCCGAGCGGGATCGAGCCGCCCTTGGCCAGCCAGCCCAGCTCGTCCTCGCCGGGCGACAGCGCCCGGGACCGGTCGGCGCTCAGCACGACAGCGCCCGGCGTGGCGGCGAACGGCCGGTCCTCGGCGCCCTGCCGGGCCACCTGCAACCCGGTTTCGGACGACCCGAGCACGTCCGTGATTCGCGCATGCGGAAGCAGCTCGACCAGGCGCTTCTTCACGCCGGGGCTGATTGCGGCGGCCGAATTCAGCAGCGAGCGCACCGAGCTCAGGTCGTACCGGCGGCGCTCCAACTCGGCCGCGATCGGACGGGCGAACGCGTCCCCGACGAGCGGGATCCGCGTGATCTTCTCGCGCTCGGCGACGGCGAGCAGGTCGGCGGCGTCCAGGCCGTCCACGCGGGCGGGCAGGACCACGCACGCGCCCCCGCACCAGCCGCCGAGCGCCGACCACGTCCCGGCTCCGTGCATCAGCGGCGGCCCGACCAGCACCCGCGCGTCCGACCGGACGGCCCGCGCGACCGCCTCGTCCAGGTCGGTGATCGCGGTGTGGTCGCGGCGGCGCAGCCCGAGCGGTCCGAGCATGAGGTCGCCGATCCGCCACAGGACGCCCTTGGGGAGCCCTGTCGTCCCGCCCGTATAGAGGATGTGCAGGTCGCTGGGGGAGGGGACCACGTCGAGTGGCTCGTCCGAGGCCGCCGCTAGCGCTTCCTCGTACGCGCGCGCGTCCGGCGGTTGCGGGGTTTCGGATCCGTCATCCACAGACAGCAGCAGGGGTTGGAGGCCGGTGCGCTCCAGGGCTTCAATGATTCGCGGGACGTAGCGGGCGTGGTAGATCACGGCGCTCGGGCGGGCGTCCCCGAAGAGCTGCGCCAGCTCGTCCCCGGTGTAGCGGTAGTTGACGTTGAACGGCGCGACGCGGGCCATGTGCGCGCCGACCAGGCCCTCCAGGTACTCGGGCCCGTTGTGCAGAAGGAGAGCGAGATGATCGTGAGGCGACTCCCACGGCTCGGCCGGCCGGTCGCGCCACCCCATGCCCCGCGCGTGCAGCACGTGCGCCAGACGCCGGCTGCGCCCGACCATCTCCCCCCAACTCCGCGCCCGCCGCCCACCCCCGTCACGCCGAACGCCATCCCGGACGTTGTGCCGGTTGTCCTCTCGGGTGTCGTGCCAGACCAGGCACTCTCGTTCTGGCAGCGCCTTCGCTATCGCCTCCAGCAGCGACGCGAGGTCCAGCTGCGGTGGTTCGGCCTGCGGGTTCGACGTGGGGTGGGGCATGAAGGCCTCCCTCGGACGCGGACGGCGCGGACGGCTCCTACGGCGCGGGCGGCGCCTACGGCGGGAGATCACCGTAACCGATTGCTTACGAGGATCAGAATCTCGTTCGGTCTGAGCGGCGGCGAGAATCGACGGCGTGGCGCGCACGACCAGACCCCGAGGGGAGGTGACCCGAGGGACGACCAACCCGAACCGGCTCCGCCGCGCGGACCGGTGGACGGCCGCGACCCAGGGCCGCCTGCTGCGGTCGGTCCCGCGTCCCCTCGCCGTCGATCTCGGGTACGGCGCGTCCCCGATCACCACGATCGAGTTCCATACCCGCCTGCGCGCCGTCGTCCCGGACCTCGAAGTCGTCGGTATCGAGATCGAGCCCGATCGCGTCGCCGCCGGCCAGGCCGTCCGGGCGCGGTATCCCGGGCTGTCGTTCGTGCGTGGCGGCTTCGAGCTGCCCGTCGACCGTCCGCCGACGCTCGTCCGCGCCTTCAACGTGCTGCGGCAGTACGACGAGGACGCGGCCTGGCAGGCCTGGGACGACCTGACCGCGCGGCTCGACCCGTCCGGCGTGCTGATCGAGGGCACCTGCGACGAGATCGGCCGCCGCGCCGTCTGGGTCGCGCTCGACCGCACCGGCCCCCGGACGATCACGTTCGCGGCCCACCTGCCGTCCCTGGACAGGCCCTCCGACCTCGCGCCGCGGCTGCCCAAGACGCTGATCCACCGCAACGTCGAGGGCGAGGCCGTGCACGCGCTGCTCGCCGACTTCGACCGCGCGTGGGCCGTCGCCGCGCCGCAGTCGGTCTTCGGCGCGCGCGCCCGCTGGACCGCCGCTGTCGAGCACCTTGCGGCGTCCTATCCGGTTTGTACTAGGCCCCCTCTGGGAGGAAGGACACGATGGCGACATGGCGAGCTGACGCTGCCCTGGACGGCGGTCGCTCCGAGCCGATAATTTCCCTGTCCTTATGACATCCACAGGCGTCCGCGCGGCGCTCGGACGCCGGTCCGCCCTGGTCATCGGCGCCGTCGTCGCGCTCGTGGTGCTGGTCCTCGCCGGCGGCTGGTACCTCACCCGCGAGCCGCACGACTACCGGGTCGACGGACCGCACGGCTCGTTCCCCGCCGCGCTGGGGTCGGGCGCGCCCGTCCCGTCCAGGACGGTCGCCACCGCGAGCCGCACGGTCGAGCTCGCGGGCGGCCTGGCGCTGCTGCCGGGCAAGGCCACACTTTCCTTCCCGGAAGGGAAGCAGAGTGTCCGGGGCACGTCCCGAGGCATCACCGCCGTGAGCCTGCGCGACCACCGCGCCTACTGGACCTACACGAGGCCCGGACGCGCCGTGATCGACATCGCCGCCACCGACGGCGACGTCTTCGCGCTCTGGAACGACGGCCAGCTCACCCGGATCGACTCGCGCAGCGGCAAGCCGCGCTGGCGGCACCACCTCGACCAGCCCCTCGTCAAGGAGGGCCGGCAGCACGCCCAGCTCATCGCGCCGCAGCACGGCCTGGTCCTGCTCGTCGCCTCCGACCGCGTGGACGCCTTCGCCGCCGACTCGGGCGCCGCCCGCTGGACGGGTCGCCCCGCCGACGGCTGCCCCTTCGCCCTCGACCAGAACCCGGTCTTCACCGGAACGACCGTCGTCATCGCGTCCCGGAACGACCGCTGTACCGTCGCCGCCTACCGCCTCGACAACGGCGGACGCGCCTGGACCGGCCCGTCCGGCGTCGCCGAGGTCGCCGCCCACCCGGTCGCCGTGGACGACACGACCGTCCTGCTCACCGGGCGCCAGGGTGGCACGCTCGTCGCCGCCGCCGACGGCCGCCCCGTCCGCCAGCTGACCACGCCCGTCGAGCTCTGGGACGCGTCCGGCGGCCTGGTCGTCGGCGCCGGCCAGCCCGAGGACAGCGGCCGCGACGCCCTCGGCGTCTGGGACGCGTCCACCGGACGCCGCCTCTGGCAGAACCCCGTCCCCACCGGCTTCCGCCTCGACGGCGGTCCGCTCCTCGCCGGCGGCCAGGTCTACGTGACCCTCACCCCGGAGGACGGCAAGGCCAAGCCCAGCCTCGTCGTTCTGGACGCCCGCACCGGCGCCCGCAAAGCCTCCCTGGACCCGCCCATCGTCGTCCCCGCCGGCCTCTCCGGCGACGACGCCGCCTCCTTCCGCGACGAGGTCCAAACCCAGGTCCTCACCATCGGCGAAGGCGTCCTCGCCGTCTTGGAAGGCGACGAAGCCGCCTTCCAAGACGAAGCCAAAGGCTCAGTAGCCCTCATCGCCTAACCCAGCCACAGCCCTCATCGCCTCAGCCAGGCACGGCCCTCATCGCCTTACCCAGGCACGGCCCCGCGTGGGGCTAGGTGGGGTCAGGGCTCGCGGTGGAGTTTGTGGGGGGCCGCCTGGACTCGGGGCTGGACGTCGATGCGGTCGATGTTGACGTGGGCGGGGCGGGTGACGGCCCAGGCGATGCAGTCGGCGATGTCCTCGGCCACGAGGGGTTCGGGGACGCCCTCGTAGGGCTTTTCGGCGCGCGTGTTGTCGCCGCGGAAGCGGACCAGGCTGAATTCCTCCGTCTTGACGAGGCCCGGCGCGATCTCGGTGACGCGGACGGGCTCGGCGACGAGTTCGAGGCGCATGACCTCGTTCACCGCGAAGGCGGCGTGCTTGGCGGCGTTGTATCCGGCGCCGCCCTCGTAGACGGCGTGCGCGGCGAGCGAGGTGATGTTCACCACGTGGCCGGCTCCGGACTCGATCAGCTTCGGGAGCAGCGCCTTGGTCACCCGCAGCAGGCCGAGGACGTTGGTGTCGTACATGGTCTGCCAGTCGGCCGGGTCCGCGTCGGCGACCGATTCCAGGCCGACGGCGCCGCCCGCGTTGTTCACCAGGACGTGGCAGGAGTCGAGCGCGGCGGCCAGCGCGTCCACCGAGTCCTGCGAGGTCACGTCCAGGGTGACCGGGACCACCTTGCCCGCGCCCGGGACCTCTTCGGAGATGGTCTTCACCAGGGCGTCCAGCCGGTCCCGGCGGCGCGCCGCCGCCACGACGTGGAAGCCCTCGGCGGCCAGCCGCCGCGCCGTGGCCGCCCCGATCCCGCTGCTTGCTCCGGTCACTACCGCCGTCTTACGCATGCCGCACAGCTTTCCAGACCGCCCGGCCCGGACGCTCCGCAGGGTGGCGGCCTCCGTACGGGAACAGTCGAACCGGTGGATAGGTTGCACTACCGGAGGTGGTGTCCGGTGTCGGGTCGTATCAACCGAGTTGCGACGATCAGCCTGCATACTTCGCCCCTGGACCAGCCCGGCACGGGCGACGCGGGCGGCATGAACGTCTACGTCGTCGAGACCGCGAAGCGGCTGGCCGAGCGCGGCGTCGAGGTGGACATCTTCACCCGCGCGACCTCGCGGGCCCTGCCGCCGGTCAGCGAGCTGGCGCCCGGCGTCCTCGTCCGGAACGTCGTCGCCGGGCCGTTCGAGGAGCTGGACAAGGGCGAGCTGCCTCGCCACCTGTGCACCTTCACGTCCGGGGTGCTGCGCGCCGAGGCCGCTCACGAGCCCGGGCACTACGACCTGATCCACACCCACTACTGGCTTTCCGGTCAGGCCGGATGGGCCGCCAAGCGGCGCTGGGGCGTCCCGCTCGTGCACTCCATGCACACGATGGCCAAGGTGAAGAACGCGGCGCTCGCGGACGGCGACACGCCCGAGCCCGCCCTGCGCGTGGACGGCGAGCAGCAGATCGTCGACACCGCCGACCACCTCGTCGCCAACACCGCCAAGGAGACCCGCGAGCTGACCGGGCTCTACGGCGCCGACCCGTCCCGGATCGCGACCGTCAGCCCCGGCGTGGACCTCGGCCTGTTCCGCCCCGAGTCGCCGATCATCGCGCGCGGCACCGGGCTGCTGCCGCACCGGACCGGCCCCGCGCGCCGCCGCCTCGGCCTGCCCCGGGACGCCTTCGTGCTGCTGTTCGTCGGCCGGATCCAGCCGCTCAAGGCCCCCGACGTGCTGCTCCGCGCCGTCGCGCTCATGCTCCACCAGGAGCCCGCGCTGCGCTCCCGGCTCGTCGTCGCCGTCGTCGGCGGACCGTCCGGGGCCGCGCGCTGCCGCCCCGAGGGACTCCAGCGGCTCGCCGCCGAGCTGGGCATCACCGACGTCGTCCGGTTCGAGCCGCCGTGCCCGCAGCGCGAGCTCGCCGACTGGTACCGCGCGGCGGACGTCACGGTCGTCCCGTCCCACAACGAGTCGTTCGGGCTGGTCGCCGTCGAGTCCCAGGCCTGCGGCACGCCCGTCGTCGCCGCGTCCGTCGGGGGGCTCCAGACCGCCGTCAAGGACGGCGAATCCGGCATCCTGGTCGAGGGGCACGACCCCGCCGACTACGCGTCCGTCCTGCGCCGCCTGCACGCCGAGCCCGGCACCCACCTCCGGCTCGCCCGTGGCGCCGTCCGCCACGCCCAGGACTTCGGCTGGGACGCGACGGTGGACCGCCTCCTGGAGGTGTATACCGGTGCGACGACCCGCGAGGCGATGGTGAAGGAGATGGCCCGGTGAGCCACGACGCAGCGAACGCCCGTCCCACCGGCTCGGCGGACGAGCCGGTCGGCGGTTCGACGAACGCTTCGGCGGACGGTCCGGCCAGCGGCTCGGCGAACGCTTCGTTCGACGGTCCGGCGGACGGCCCGGTCAAGGTGATCGAGGAGACGTTGCAGGCCGCCGAGCTGGAGTACAGCGTCCCGCGCGACGGCGCGTTCTTCGTCAAGCTGCCCGGCCAGCACAAGCTCGCCACCATGACCTGGCTGATCGTCGGCGACCACAGCCTGCACGTCGAGGCGTTCTTCTGCCGCCAGCCGGACGAGAACCACGCCGACTTCTACCGGTTCCTGCTGGAACGCAACGGCCGCATGTACGGCATGTCGTTCGCGCTGGACGAGGTGGGAGACGTCTACATCGTTGGCCGCGTGCCGCTCCAGTCCGTCACCCCGGACGAGGTCGACCGGCTCCTCGGCTGCGTCCTCACCTACTCGGACGAGAACTTCGACAAGGCCCTGGAACGCGGCTTCAAGACCTCGATCCAGAAGGAATGGGACTGGCGCGTCAAGCGCGGCGAGTCCCTGGCCAACCTGCGCGCCTTCGCCTCCTTCGCCGACCCGGCCAACCGCTGAGCCCCACGCGCCCGCCCGCCGTTTCGGACCTCACCAATCCGGCGGCGCCGGCGTCCGTCACTGATCATCCGGCGGCCGTTCCGCTGGTCAGGGGCGTCCGGGACGGCCGGGGCCGGTTCGATCGCGCACCGGCGCCCGCTAGGCTCTAGAGCCATGGCGACCCTGGTTTTGCTGCGGCACGGCGAGAGCGTGTGGAACGCGGAGAACCTGTTCACCGGCTGGGTGGACGTGGATCTCTCCGCCAAGGGCGAGAGCGAGGCGACGCGCGGCGGCGACCTGCTGCTCGACGCCGACATCACCCCCGACGTGGTGCACACCTCGCTGCTGAAGCGGGCCATCCGCACCGCGAACATCGCGCTGGACGTCGCGGACCTGCTCTGGATCCCCGTCCGCCGGTCGTGGCGGCTGAACGAGCGGCACTACGGCGCGCTGCAGGGCAAGAACAAGGCCCAGACGCGCGAGGAGTACGGCGAAGAGCAGTTCATGATCTGGCGCCGCTCCTACGACACCCCGCCGCCGCCGATCAAGGACGACGACCCGCTGTCCCAGGTCAACGACCTGCGCTACGCGTCCCTGCCGTCCGAGCTGATCCCGCGCACCGAGTGCCTCGCCGACGTCGTGGACCGGCTGCTGCCCTACTGGTACGACGCGATCGTCCCGGACCTCGCGGACGGCCGGACCGTCCTGGTCACCGCGCACGGCAACTCCCTGCGCGCCATGGTCAAGCACCTGGACGGCGTCTCCGACGAGGACATCGTCGGCCTGAACATCCCCACCGGCATCCCCCTGGTCTACGAGCTGGACGACGACTTCGCCCCGCTGAAGCGCGGCGGCGAGTACCTCGACCCGGCCGCCGCCAAGGCCGCCATCGAGGCCGTCAAGAACCAGGGCGCCAAGAAGAAGAAGTAACCCCCTGGAAGGCGACCCCCCGGAAGGCGAAGCCCGCCGGAAGGCGAACCCCGCTAAGGGCGAAGCCCTCCGAGAAGGCGAACCCCGCTAAGGGCGAACCCTGCCGGAAGGCGAAGCCCGCCGAGAAGGCAAACCCCGCTGACAAGGCGAAGCCCGCCGCGTCCCTCTGGGAGGACGCGGCGGGCTCCTTTTGTGGGCCGGTCAGGTGGCAGGTGGGGACGGGTCAGCCGGCGTCGACGATCTCCTGGGGGCGCTGGCCCGTGACGAGGTAGACGACGTTCTCCGCGACGTGGACGGCGTGGTCGGCGAAGCGCTCGAAGTACCGTCCGGCCAGGGTGATGTCGACCGCGGGCTCGACGCCGTGCTTCCACTTGGGGGAGAGCAGGATGTCGAACAGGCGGCGGTGCAGCCGGTCCATCTGGTCGTCGTCGGCGTCCAGCTCCAGGCCCATCTCGACGTCCCGGGACGCGATCACCGACCCGGCCTTGGCGATCATGCGCTCGGCGATCTGGCCCATCTCCAGGACGGTGGACTGCAGCTCCGGCGGGACGGCGCCCTCGGGGTGCCGGCGGCGGGCGGTCTTGGCGATGTGCACGGCGAGGTCGCCCATGCGCTCCAGGTCGCTGCTCATCCGCAGCGTGGTGACCAGGGTGCGCAGGTCGCCGGCCACCGGCTGCTGCCGGGCCATCAGGTCGAAGACCGTCTCCTCGATCTCGGAGTCGATCTTGTTGACCTGCTCGTCGGCGGTGATGACCTCCTCGGACAGCCGCAGGTCGGCGTCCAGCAGCGCGGTCACCGCGCGGGACATCGCCGACCGGACCAGCCGGGTCATCTCGACCAGCTTGTCGGCGAGGGAGTCGAGTTCCTCGTGGTAAGCGTCGCGCAAGGGAAGAACCTCGGTTTTCGGGGAGGCCGGCCCGGGGCCGGCTCGGTACTGCTGGACGGCGGTGGCCGCCCGCTCGGGACGGGGTTGCGGACGACCGGAACGCGTTGCCCGGACGGGCCGTCGCGCACGGTCCCCCGCCCCCGGAGCGGTCCCGGAGGGCGGGGCGTACTCGCCCACGCCACAGCCTGCCCCACCGCTGTGAACCGATACGGATAAAGAGGTGAACATTGGGCTAACGCCTCTCCCTGCGGTACCCCCGTGGTGTGGGGCGGCCTCGTTCGCCACTTACGATCCAACATGTGGAGGTCGAGGTTGTCGCAGGTCTGACCGGGCTCGCCGGGCTCGCGATCGGACTCGCGACGGGATTGGCGGTACGGGTGAGCGAGCGTGCCCAGCGGACCGTGCGCCCGGCGCAGCCCCAGGGGGGACTGCCGCCGGGCATAGCGTCGGTGCTGAGCGTTCTGAGGTCGTCGGCCGTCGTCGTCGACGCCGAGGACCGGGTGCTGCGCGCCAGCTCCGCCGCCCGCGCCTTCGGTCTGGTCAGCGACGACCGGCTGGTCGTGGACGAGCTGCTCGCGATGGCCCGGCTGGTCCGGCGCGACGGCGAGATCCGGGAGACCGAGATCCAGGTCGGGCCGTCCCGGTCGCGCTCGCGCGCCGAGGGCCGCTGGTTCGCGGTCCGGGTCGCGCCGCTCGGCTCGCACGGCCTGGTGCTCGTCCTCGCCGAGGACCTCACCGAGATGCGCCGCGTCGAGGCCATCCGCCGCGACTTCGTCGCCAACGTGAGCCACGAGCTGAAGACCCCGGTCGGCGCGCTGTCGCTGCTCGCCGAGACCGTCGAGGGCGCCGCCGACGACCCCGAGGCCGTCCGCCGGTTCGCCGGGCGGATGCAGCACGAGTCGGTCCGGCTGACCAACCTCGTCCAGGACCTGATGACCCTGTCCCGCATCCAGGGCGAGGAGCCGCTGGACGACCTGCACCCGGTCGAGCTCGACGAGGTGATCGACGAGTCCCTGGACCGCTCGCAGATCCGGGCCGGCTCCAAGGACATCGAGCTGATCGCGGGCGGCCGGCACGGGTTCCGGGTCCGCGGCGACGAGGAGCTCCTGGTCACCGCGCTGCGCAACCTGATCGACAACGCCGTCGCCTACAGTCCCGAGCACACCCGCGTGGTGATCGCGACCCGGCAGGCCGACGACCAGCACGTCGAGATCACCGTCACCGACCAGGGCATCGGCATCCCCGAGGGCGACCTGGAACGGATCTTCGAGCGGTTCTACCGGGTGGACCCGGCGCGGTCCCGGCAGACCGGCGGCACCGGCCTCGGGCTGGCGATCGTCAAGCACGTCACCAGCAAGCACGGCGGCGAGATCACCGTGTGGAGCAAGGAGGGCTCCGGCTCCACCTTCACGCTCCGGCTGCCGCTGCTGAACCCCGCCGCGACGCCGCCCGCCGCCACGTCCGCCGGCGCCGGCTCCGCGCCGTCCGGCGGCGACACCGAGACCCCCCGTGACGTCCCCGGCGAACCCGGCGACGCGAGCGGCGGCGGACCGGACGCACCGCGCCCGTCCGCCCTGTCGGCCGTCAACGGCCTCACCCCATCCCACCCGACCCCCGAGGACCGGACGCGATGACAGCGCACCGGCCGAGAACCGCCCGGGAGGCAACACCGTGACCCGAGTGCTCGTCGTGGAAGACGAGGAGTCCTTCAGCGACGCGCTGTCGTACACCTTGCGCAAGGAGGGCTTCGAGGTCGCGGTCGCGGCCACCGGCCCGGACGCGCTGGACATCTTCGAGCGCAATGGCGCCGACCTCGTCCTGCTCGACCTGATGCTGCCGGGCCTGCCCGGCACCGAGGTGTGCCGCGAACTGCGCGCCAAGTCCAACGTCCCGGTCATCATGCTCACCGCCAAGGACAGCGAGGTCGACAAGGTCGTCGGCCTGGAACTGGGCGCGGACGACTACGTCACCAAGCCGTTCTCCACCCGCGAGCTGATCGCCCGCATGCGCGCCGTCCTGCGCCGCCAGGGCGACGCCGGCGAGGAGCTCGCCCCGGCCGTCCTGGAGGCGGGCCCGGTCCGGATGGACGTCGAGCGGCACGTGGTCAGCGTCAACAGCGGCTCGGTGCAGCTGCCCCTCAAGGAGTTCGAGCTCCTGGAGGTCCTGCTCCGCAACGCCGGCCGCGTCCTGACCCGCATGCAACTCATCGACCGCGTCTGGGGCGCCGACTACGTCGGCGACACCAAGACCCTGGACGTCCACATCAAGCGCCTCCGCGCCAAGATCGAGGACGCCCCGTCCACCCCCCGCCACATCGTCACCGTCCGAGGCCTCGGCTACAAGTTCGAGCCCTAGCAGACCCCCTGTGACCTGCATGTTCCCTCTCTGCGTCGGCTCTGAGGGCACATGCAGGGCACACATCCGGTCATGCCTCCTTCTCGGTCTGGTCGTCGTCGGTACCTGCGCCGAAGAACCGATCCATCGCCGCCCGCGCACGGTCAGCAGCATCCGGGAGCAGGTGAGCATAAGTGCGGAGCGTGAACCCCGGGTCAGCATGACCCAGGTACTCAGCCACGGTCCGGATGTCCACGCCAGCGACGAGCCAGGCCGAGGCCGCCGTGTGCCTCAATATGTGCATGCCGTTCTCACGGCATACCTCGATGCCCGCCGCCCGCAGTGCGTCCCGCCAGGTGTAGTTGAACTCGCCGCCGTAGTGGGGCAGCCCGTTGGACCGGACGAACAGCAGGCGGGCCGTGTGCGGCTTCCCGGCGGGCGTCTTCCATGGCAAGGTCACCTCAACCGGGGGACGCTCTTCGATCCGGGACTTCAGTCGCCTTGCCAGCGAATCCGCCAGCGGAACGTCCCGCTCCTTGTCACCCTTGGGCAGGGAGAACACGAGCTGCCCCTTCACGAGCCGGACTTGCCGGACGACGTGAATGACGCGGTTGCCGAAATCGATGTCGTCGACGGCGAGGCCGAAGATCTCGCCTTGCCTGAGCGCGGCCCCGGAACCGAGGTAGACGATTGTGCCGTCTTCGCCCAACGCTTCGGCCGCGCTGTCCGCCTGGTCGAGCGTCCACGGAACGATCTTCTTTTTGGGCACGCGCGGAGGCCGGACGGCACTCGATTTGGTCGGGTTCCGGCTCACCAACCCGTCTTCCATGGCCGCGATGAAGATCGTTGAGAGCGTGTCAAAGATCCGTTTGATGTACGCAGGCGAGAGGCCCTTGTCCTCAAGGGACTTGATCCACTTCTGAATGAGGCTGGGAGTCTTGGCCAAGACCGACAGCGGACGCTTGCCGATCACACTGGGCCCGCCGGGCGGGCGTCGGCTCTTCCTTTGCCCAGGACGCGGCGGGACATCGATGATGTGCGCAAGCCGCTTGTCGAGGTTCCAGAGCGTGTTCGGGTCGCCCGTGAGGCCGCTTCGCCAGTCCCGGACAAATTCCTCTAGCGGCTTCTTGGCCCGCTCAGGATCTACATACGTGTCAGAGGCAAGCTCACCCTTGATCTTGGCGTCATAAGCCTCAGCGCTCGTGTCGGGATTCTTGCCCTGCCGCTTGGGCCGGTTGGCCTTGCATTGCTTCCCGGTCTCATCACGCCAGCGGACTTGCCAACGGTCGCCGTCCCCGTGGTCCTTGCTCGGGTAGAGCTTGTGCTCAGGGCACGGCTCCACAGGGACGCCGTCTTTGTCCTTGCGAGGCTTCTTGGTGTGCCATCTGTCGTAGACCGCCATTACGCCGCCTCCTGCTGTGCGCGGAACCAGGTAAGGACATCGGCCGGGAGGTACCGCAGGTGCCGCCCGACCTTGGCAGCCTTGGGACCCGTGCCGAGATAGCGCCACTGGTGGAGAGTTGCCACCGGGACTCCGAGAAAGCGCGAGACCTCTTGCGGCGTCCACGTCCGATCGTGGGGAAGCTCCACCAGGGCGAGGAGTTCGGACTTGTTCACGCTGCCTCCCTGGTTGCCGAAAGCTCTGGGGTGGCTTGTGCGAGCTGCTCGCGTCGCTTGACGCGTTCGTTGATCAGCAGCAGTAGGCGGTGTTCGAGGGATCGGACGTCGGCATCTCCAGGGCCCGCGCGTTCCCAGGCGTAGCCGGAACCGGTGTCGGTGTTGGTCGCCGGAATCCCTGCCTCGGCCAGGCGCGCAAGCACCCATGCTTTGCGGTCGGCTTTGTGGTCGGCGAGGGTCTTGCCGGACCACTTGCGGGAGACCAGGACCCGCCGGCCCCCGTAGCCGAGGTGTTCGCGCTTGTGGGCTTTGCCCTTGCAGAACCCCGGGACCATGCCGCTTCGCGGGTTCTTGGGCTGGACGCCGTAGCGCAGCCAGTTCGCGCAGGTCGGCGAGCACGGCTCATACCGAAGCGCGTCGGCGAGCCGTTCGACATGCCGCTTCTGGCGGTCGGTTTCGGGTTCGTGGCAGTCGGCGACGCTTTTGACCAGGTACTTGGTCAGGTAGCCGACGCAGCGCCGCGCGTCGGGGGTGTCGGCCAACACACCCTGGGCGTCCACCTGACGGCCGAACCGGACCACGTGCAGGGGCTCGGCGTCGTAATCTTCGCCGATCGCGTCCAGGGCCTCATCCCAGGACGGCAGCGCCGCACCCGTGTTCGGATCGAGGTAACCGCCCTGTCCGTCGTCTCCGGCCGACTCGTCCCAAACCGGAAGCCGGTCGTTGGGGTAGACGATCCGGTCCGTCGAAGGCCACCACACCTGGTGATAGGTCGCCGCCACCACCTGACGCAGTTCGCGACGTGAAATCGTCCCGCGGATCGCCATATGGAGGTGGGGGGCGAGGCGGCGTTGGGGTTCGACGGCGGCGAAGTACTGGACGTCGTAGCCGACGAACCGGCGGAGGTTTTGAACGAACCGGTCGATCAGCTTCCCGAAGTGGATCGCATCGCGTGCGGCCCGCCGGTAGTCGTAGCCGTCCGGATCGACCGGCGTCCCATCGGAGTGCACGCGCCCGTAGGAGTCGAGGGTGAGCGTGAGGAAGATGGACGGCCGGAACGTCTTCCCGCCGGGTGCGGTGAAGGTCTTGCCCACGGTCCGCGCGTCCACGGGACGGCGGGGAAGGTCGGGGGCGTCCTGTCGCCGCCGCGTGCTTCGCGTCCGCCGCGTGGGCTGGTCACCGGTCTTGAGCGTGCCGCGCACCCCAGCACGTTCGATCTCGACGTCGAGTTCGGCGAGCAGGCCATCCCAGAACTCGACCGGTTCCCCGTGCGCGCGTCCTTCGGCTTTGGCCCGGTCGCGTTCGGCCTGGGCTTTGGCGCGCAGCTCCATCAGGTTGCGCTGGTGTTCGGCCGGGTCTTCGCGCCGGATTTCCGGTTCGGTGTCCAGGTGCCAGCCTTGGGAGCACTGGACGGCTCGGAGCTTGCGCTTGCGTTCGGCGCACGAGGGGCAGACCGAGGCGAGGGTGTGTCCGCACGGCACGTAGACGACTTCCGACACTCCCGAGCGGAGATCGACCCGCCGCATGGGCACGGGGCGGATGCACACGCCGTGTTCCAGAGCGACGGCCTTGACCAAGTCGCGCGCGAGCGGCGGGTACACCTTCACTCGCCCGGTCTGCTCAGCCTGTTCGACGGGGCTGTCCGGGGCGTCGAGGGTGGGTTGGGTGAAGGTCATGCGTCACCTCCCGTGGTGTTGGCCGGGTTGAGGGGCCGCAGCTCCACCAGGCGGCCATCGGCGAGCAGCACCAGGACCACCGCGTTGCAGGACTCGCAGGTCACCCGGTCGCCGTCCCGGTCGGGCCGGTAGGCCAGCCAGGAGGGGTTCAGGCGAGCGCAGGCAGGGCAGCGCACCGGGTCAAGCCAGTGACGAGGCGCGCTCATGCCGCCGCTCCGGGGCCAAAGGTGCCGCCGTCCTGGTCGTCGAAGTCGTCTCGTTCGTCGTGGGCCAGGGCGTAGGCGACCATGGCGCGGATGTCGTCGTCGGAGACGTACGCGGCCCGGACGCGGACGGGATCGGGCACGGTCTCCAGCCGGACGAACCCGACGCCCGCGCCGATCTCGGGGACCGAGGAGATCTCGTCGGCGTATGCGCCACGGTCGCGCGCGCCGTCCCCAAGGATCATGTCCACCTGGTCGGACTCGTCCAGCCGGAGCGCCATCCGGTCGGGGAACAGGTTCCGCAGGTTGTTGACCTCTTTGCGGGCGTCCTGTTGTGCACCGAGCAGCCCGTAGCCGACCGATCGGCCCTGGGAGGCGAGGATGGCCAGTGCGGATTCGGCGCGCTTGCGAAGCTCCCGCTCTGGGCAGTAGGCCGTCAGGAACGCCAGCTCATCCACGATGATCAGCCGGAACGGGTGCCGGCCGCTCGGGGTGAACGACCGCACAGCCCCACCGAACTCGGCCGCGCGGGCGTTCATGTCCTCGGCCGCCGCCTCCAGCAGCTCGACCATCCCGCCCTTGGGATCGTCGGAGTACCGGCCGTACCGCTCGAAGAGCTGCCGTCCAAAGCTCAGTTCCATGCGCTTGGGATCGATGGCCCACACTTCGACCAGTCCGGCGACCATCAGCGGCAGCAGCGCCCGCACCACTGACCAGATCACCGAGCCCTTGCCTGAACCGGTCGCGCCCGCGACCAGGACGTGTGTCCCCTGGACGCGCAGCCGCCACGGGGAGCCGTCCTCACACCGCCCGATCTCCAGCCCGCCGAGATCGACGGCCGCAGCGGCGGGGATCGGCAGCGCGGGAATCGGGGTGGCGAGAACGTCTTTGCGGACGAACTCCAGCCAGACCCGCCCCGGACGGCCGCCGTGACGGACACGGACCAGGGACGAGCCGAAGCCATGCGCGAGGTTGGCCGTGACCCGCTCCCAGGCGTCCGGAGCCTGCCCTTTGAGCATCTGGACCAGCACCCGGTCAGCGGACGGACCACACTGCACACGCTTGATCGACGGAAGGTACTCGCGCCCTTTGTGGACGCGGGACAGCCCGGACCCGACGATCACCGGTTGCCAGTCGCGCCGGTAGATCCGAAAGTGCCGCCACTTGGCACGAGCCGGGTAGCCGACCCAGTGGAGGAACGAGGGACGGTCCCAGGCCGCCCACCCGGCCAGAGCGGCACCGGCGAGCAGTACCAAGACGACCGGCAGGACCCAGCCGTACCGGTAGGCGAGCCATCCGAGCCCGGTCAGAGCCGAGAGCGGGAGGGCGTTGCGGACGGTGAACACGGTCAGCCGGACGAGGAAGCGGACGAGGTTGACCAGCAGCACCAGGCCCTCTGGCATGTGCCAGACCGGCGGCGCCCACTTGGGGCCCGCGAACGGGTCGGTGGACGCTTCGACGGCGACGTTCTCGCCCGGACCGAGCTTGCGGAACTCCCATGCCATGATGAGGTCACCCCTTCGGGATTCGTGGACTTTGCGCAGGTAGAGGAAGCGAGCGAGAGGGGAAGGGGCGGCGGGAAGGTTGCAGCTTCACGCCGCCCCGCCCTCACCTCGCGCGAACTCGCTAGTTCAGGTGACCCGGGTGAACGCGCCCGGGATCAACGGCGGCCCGGGGAACCAGCCCGGGACGATCAGCACCGGACAGGCCCCGACCTTCGCGGCGGCCTCGGCCGACTCGGCAGCCAGCGCGCACGGCTCACAGGAGGCCCGACCGCAGTGACGGCCCATGGTGTGGCACCAGCGCACCGCCCGCCGCGACTCCAGCCACTCACCCAGCAGCGCCAGCGCGCCCATGACGCCCACGGCCATCAGCACCAGCCCCAGCAGCGCCAGCGCCATCACGCCGCACACTCCGAGGTGTCCGCGCCGGAGGAGTCGTCAGACCCGGAGTCGGCGGTGTGCTCGGCGTGGAGCTGTTCGAGCTTGGCCGCGTAGGCGGCGAATGCCTCGGCCAACTCCCGCGCGGTGTGCACGTCCGCCGCCGTGACCAGCTCCCAGTCAGCGGGGGTGAAGGCGACGCTCACGCCCTCCTGCGTCACCGCCACCTGCGCCGCATCGCCCTGGAGACAGGCCAGCACCGACACCGACTCACCGCCGCGCAGGACCACCCCGATCCGGGGGGACTCGCCCGGCTCGATCGCGATCGTGGTGTAGGAGTACTCACCCATCAGGCCGCCCGCCCCTTCCGGGCACCCGAGGCCCCGTTGCCGGACCGGTAGGCCCGCTCCACCTCGACCGCGTACCGCTGTGCCTGCTCGGCCAGCGACCGGGCGAACTCCACGTCCTCGGCCCGCAGCCGCTCCGGGAGCGTGAGCGTCACCAGCGTCCGCGCCGCGACGATGGAGAACAGCGGCGTCCGCGCCCGGAAACCCCGGAACTCGCAGGTCGCCCCGGCATCGACCGGCAGCGTCAGCGCCGACATGCGCCCCTTGCCCGCCCCCATCAGGCCGCGTCCTTGGTCGCCGCAGCCGGACGGGTCTTCACGCCACCGGGAGCACCGGCCGGAGCCCGCACACCGCGCGCCCGCCACGAGTAGGCGATCTTCGGTCGCTTGCCCGAGTCGTCCAGCCACGGCGTCACCGTCAGCCCCTCGAACTCGCACGGGCGGAACGGCCCCATCACCGGCTCGGGCACGACCGGGCAGACCTCGGCGGAGATCTTCACCTTGATCGCCGAAGCCTGGTGCTTGGCCTCCGGGTCGGCGTCGTAGACGTTCACCACCCAGACCGGCAGACCGTTCTCCTTGTCGGTCTCCTGCCGCTTGGTCTCGAAGTTCTCCAGCGGCTCAGCCGCCCCCGTCGCGAACACCCCGTACGGGAACACCTCTCCGAAGTTCACCGGGATCCGTCCCAGTACCGCCATGACGCCACCTCCGTTGCATCGCTCTACCGAGCGACCTACTTGTCAGCAACTCGTCTTATCGAGTTGCTCACTACGAAAGTACGCCGAGGGGCAGCGATCTGGAAGGCTGTTAACTCGACTTATCGTGTGACGTGCATCACATCAGATTGAGAAGGTGTCCGTCAGCTCGTGCAGGGTGCCGGGAAGGGCGAGGTCAACGGCCAGCACACCGCGCCCGGACGCGTCGCGGATGACGCCCAGGACGGCGAGCACCGGCTCATGGGCGTCCAGCTCCAGGATCTCGGTCTCTTGCTCGGTCGCACGTCGCGCCGACAAGCGTTCATCGATGCGGACCAGGCGCTCATCATGCGCCGAGGACAGCAGCTCACGCGCCGGGACGGTCAGGGGGCCGGCCACTTCCAGGCCTGTCGCGCGCGCAATGTCCAGCGGCAGCCACAGGGACACCAGCTCACTCGGAATCTGGTCGTAGATGCTGACGTAGCGGCGTAGGAACGCCGGAGCATCTGCCGACAGCCCCAGCAGCTCCGCGATTTCCGGCGGAGCGGGACGCCGTCCGACCTCGACCACCTTGACCGTCTCGGCCGTCTCATGGCGGTCCAGCACGGCTAGGCCCGGACGGTTGGGGTCCGGGTCGGTCGAGACGACGGCCTTCACGAAGGTGCCGCGCCCGTGAACGCGTTCGACCTCGCCGCGGAGCTGCATGTCGTTCAGGGCGCGCGTCACTGTAGGACGGGACGTCCCGAACTCCTTGATCAGTTGCGACTCGGACGGCAGCTTGTCACCGACCCTGTAGGTGCCGTCTGCGATGCGGCCCCGGAGTACTTGCATGATCTGCTGGTACTTCGGGAGGTACTGCCAGTCGTCCGACATCTGGACCTGCCTACTTGTCGATAACACGAGTAGGCAAAGCGTACCCAGAGTCGTTTCCCCATGTCACACCCGGAGTTGCGCCCCGACCATGGCGCGATCCGGCCAGCCCGCCAGCCGGGCGAACCGCAACTACTCGTTGCCGTCGATCCGGTTGAGCGCGGTTGAGGCGTGGCCGAGGAGCATGTGTGCCGCAGCCAGTGCATCGGCACAGGCCGACAGGTTCACCGTCGCGTCTTCCAGTGCATCCATCGTCGCGCGCGCTCGTGCGGCGCCGGTGTCGTCCCAGACGGAGCCCGTCGCGACCATCGAGGCATGCGCGCGCTGCGTTCCTTGGCCTGCGTTCCACACCACCCCAAGGAGCCGATCAAGAGCCTCGAACAGCACTTCCAGTAGAGCGTCAGTGTCCGCGACCGACACGCCGGCAAGCGTGCCATCCCGCAACTCGGCCGCCGCGTCAGCCAACCTCCCGGCCGACACCAGCACCGCAGAGCCAGGTCCGGCCGCGTCCTCCAGCTCGGGAAGCAGGGACCCGGCACCGTCCGCCAACTCGGCGACCTGGTCGCCAATCGAGGGAGCGTCGAACAGGCTCCCGCGCTCAGGTGCTCTGCGGATCAGCGGTCCGCGGTCCGGACTTGGGCCAGGGCCATCCGTCCACCTGAACCACCGCATCACGCAACTCCCGAGGACTGATTGCTTCCACCAGGCGCAGGCCCTCACTTGAATGCACCAACGCCCACCACGAACACGTGTACTCGCCGTACCAAGCCGCCGCCACACACCCGAACTCCGCCTTGATGGCCCGCGTGACCGGCCCCGCGTTCAGCCCGGCCGGCAGCTCCACCCGACCGCCACCCCGCGAACTCGACAGATGCCCCGCGGTTTCAGCGGCCCGTCCGTCAGCAAGCCCACCAGGGCCATTGAGCCTGGGGGAGTCGCCACGCATCACGACACCGACGCATCGGTGAACGGCACCGCCAACACCCGCGCGATAACCTCCGCCGCCCGCACCGACTCGGCCACCGGACACAACGGCTCCAGCTCCGCCGGATCCTCACGCGACGGCCCCGCCCAGGCCCACCACCACCAAAGGTCGCGCTCGGGCCAGCGAGGACGGCACCACACTTCCTGGCTCAGCCCCGGGGACATCGCCGCGCCCACCAGGTCGTCAGGAGCAGGCTCCCCGGCCGGGTTCCGCGCCCACACCGCGCCATGACCCCGTACCTTCGCCACCAGACCACGCGCGAGCAGCTCCACCACCAGCGCCCGCGCCGCCGGAGCCCACGCCGAAGCCTCAGCCTCGCTCAACGGCTGCTCGCTCATCACGCCGCCCGCGACTTGCCCTCGGGGGAGCACCAGGAGCACGGCCGCCGCTCCGGCCTCGGCCGCTTCCCAGCCCCCGCACTCCGGACGAGGACGAAGCGCCGCGCCGAAACCCACTTCCAGCCGCGCCCCCGGCAGTACGCGCAGGAGCCGTCTTCCCGCTCATCTCGCATGCTGAAAGAGTGCTCCGGAGAAACGTCCTCATGAAGGTCCTCTATGGGTCCTATAGAGGACTCTTTGAGGACGTTCAGGCGGAGAGATAAGCCCGAGTGTCCGTTGAAGGACCGTTTTTCGGTACCGTCAGACGCGTAGAGGACACGCGTCGGAGGTGAGTTCAGGTGCCGCGCCCAGTCGGTAACACCCGTCTCAAGGCCGCTCGGCAGCACGCCGGGTACGCCTCACAGCAAGCACTGGCGGACGCCATGACGAGAGCCGCGCCGCTTCTCGACCTCGGCCACATCCAGGTGAGCGCACGCCAGATCCGCCGTTGGGAATCGGTCAATCCGCCATGGCCCCGAGCCGACCACCAGCGCCTACTGACTCACGTGCTGCAACTGCCGATCGAACAACTCGGCTTCACCCCGCCATGGGAGAGCACCGACCCGTCCGCGAACCGAACCAACCCAACATCCCCCAGCAGCCCAACACCCCAGGCCCTCGGCACAGCGTTGCCCCTACCCAGCACCTCCGCCGCCTTGCAACCGCCAACGGTCGGAGCCGATTTCGCCGCGATCAACGCAGCGCTCCGCCGTCTCTACTTCAGCGTGCAGCCCACCCAGCTCCACCCCGCCGTGCTGGAGCACACCAAGCTTGGAACCCACCTACTCGCCGAGACCACCGGCGTACCCCGCCGAATCCTGGCAACTGCGCTAGCCGAGGCCCTGCTACTGGTCGGCCGGATTGAGTTCTTCGACCTCCGCCAGCCCGACGAGGCGGACGCAACCTACGTCCGAGCCCTCCAGGCCGCCGGAGAAGCCAACGACTCGCTCCTAGGTGCGGCGATCCTCGCGCACGCCGCGTTCATCCCCGGTTGGGACGGCCGCCGCGAGGACTCAGCCGAGCGCATGCGCGCGGCCCGCACCTATGCCCGCCGTACTCCAGCTCCCGCGGAGTTCTGGGCATGGCTGGATGCAGTCGAGGCCGAGTGCGAGACCCGATGCGGACACCCGCGCGAGGCACTCCGGTTGATCAACCATGCCGAACTCATGCTGGCCGAAGGCGGCGAGACGCCGGCCCCCGAGTGGTTCAACTGGTTCTCGCCGCACAGCTTGCAGTCCTTCAAGGGCGACACCCAACTCAAAGCCGGCCAGCCCGCCCAGGCCAAGGCGACCCTTCAAGCCGTCTTGGAGTCCATGGCCGACACCAACGCCAAACAACGCTCGGTCATCCTCGGCGACCTGGCCGCCGTCGAGATCGCGCTAGGCAATCCCGAGGGTGCAGCCGCCTACGCCGAACAGGCCCTCGACCAGCTCTCGGCCACCTGGTACGCCACCGGCATGGACCGCGTGAACCAGGTCCGCCGCGCCCTCCAGCCCTGGGCCGACAGCGACGCCGTCCGCCACCTGGACGACCGCCTGTACGACTGGCAAACGACCGTCAGCTCGTTGCAGCGTTGAACTCAGCCACCCGGCCCGGAAGCTCAGCCAGCGAATCAATCCGCATCGTCGGAACGCTGTCGGCTTCCGGGTCGTCCTGCTGAATGATCCCCCAGGGCCCCCGCCGGATCAGCGCCGTCTTGATCCCCATCGCAGCCGCAGGCCGGATGTCGTTGTCCAACCGGTCACCCACATACAAGATCTCGCCCGCCTCAACCGGCGCAGCATCCACCAGACACCGGAAGAACCCCGTGTCCGGCTTGGACACCCCCCAGTCATCAGACGTGGCGATCATGTCCGCTGGCAGATCCAACGACCGCAAGATCCCCCCGGCCCGAACGGTCTGGTTCCCAGCGATCCCGACCCACAGCCCGTCATCCCGCAGCTTCGACAGCGATGGCCGCACATCCGGGTAGAGATCCGACTCCCCGAACGTCTCCGGCTTCCCAGCATCCGCCCGCTTCTGCCGCTCCTCGGGCAGATCGAACCCCGGCGCGAACACCTGAAACGTCTCCCGATAGTCCAACCCAGAGGCGATCACAGCCCCGAACACCGCCGAGAACGTATGACGCGGCACCCCCAACCAGTCAGCCCACGTCCCATACTCAGTCGTCTCGTTCACCAGGACTTCACCGACATCAAACACCACAGCGCGGATCATGCGACCAGTTTACGGTTTCCCGGCAGGGCTATTGCGCACTGGGGGGCCAGTCGGGGCGCTCAGATAGCAGAACATTTTCTGAACTGCCTAATCCGAGAGCCACAAATCAATCTCGCTTCTTTTCCAGTACAACCTATACATGAGTCGGAATGGGTTAGGGAAAGGGCGCCTGGCGGGTCCCCCTTTGACGAGCCAGCCAGTAATTGTTCCTGGTTGGACGTCGCACAGTACGCATGCTCCTGCGATATCTACCCAATAGTCTCCGGGGGGCAGATTGGGCAAGCCAAGGCATTGCCCCAGCGGGAGATCCTCATCTCCTGTCAGGAGATCCTTTAGGAGCCTCATTTGTTCGGACGTCTCGATGTTGTCGTCAGGCATGTTGCGCTCCTGCAGTTTTAAACCTGCACAAGGACAGTAGTTGAATGTTCGGGATGTCATCAACTTTTTGTGATCCTAGCGGCGCTTGTTAGGCGACGCGCTCTTGAGCGAGCGGATCACGTCGACCAGCAGCCGGTTCGGAGTGCGCTGAAGCAGCTCGCGCGCAAGTCCGATCCTGTCTCGCTGAAGGCGGTAGTCCAGGACGATGCGAACGAGTCGCACCACCGCCCAAAGGACCGCCGCCTGCCAGCTCGAAGCCGCCAGGTCGCCAAGGATGTGCACCCGTGGTCTCCCAGTTCTGGGCATGAAAAAACCCGCCTCAGGGATGGGGCGGGTTGTGACGACGCTTGCAAAACCGAGTGTTGCGTCGTCAATAAAAAAGGCCCTCATCGAGGATGAGAGCCCGCAAGGAGAGCACACCTCTCCCTACTTGGGGGAGTGTGACAGATGCGCCCCAAACCTGCAAGTCGATCTAATATTTCCGCAGGTGGAAGCGATGTTGCCCGTCTGACCCGGGTGGAGTGGTCGCGACAACTAAGGTTGTCGGCGTGGACCTTTATGCGACACTTTGGGCCGGTATGTACGATCTAGCTCTGAAGTATGCCCAAGAGGAGGCCGCTCGGCGGGGAGTCGAGATTGTTGATCCTCTTGACCCTTACGCCACGACCGAGCAACGCAGGCTGAGTCATCTAGAGATCCTAAAGGTGCTCGCGGTCATGACCTCTGCTCTGAACGATCTTGAGAAGCTCTCCCGCCTCAAGGCGCGCAGTGACGGCGCAAGCTTCGCGGAGATCGGAAGGGCGTGCGGCATCAGCAGGCAGGCGGCGCGCAAGAAGGACTAGCTAGGCCGCTCTAGCCTGCCGGGTGTCGGCCATCACTGCCGAATTTGGCCGTTTGAGATCAAGGGCGGCGGCGCTCGCGCCGTTGGCGCGGCCCGCCGCCAGCACGGCCGGAGCGTGCGGCGTGGGCGCCGGTCACCGGCCCCGCGCGACCGGCCGCGCATCGGCGACGGCCCGGCCCCGTCCTCCGGCCAACGGTCGTCCGCCAGGGCGCACCGCCGCCCCACGAGCACAGGTCGCAGGCCGCCGGCCAACGGGCAAGCCCGCCCTTCGGGTGCCTACGGCATTGGACGGCAGCCCGCTCGCTCACGCTGCCTGAACTGCCTATATGCTCCCTCGACTGTCTGCGACACAGAAGGGGCACGCCGTGGGACTTGGCTTCGCTGAGGTACTGATCCTGCTCATCATTCTTGGGGGCGGGCTGGTTGCTGTCCTCGGCTTGCTCTTCATCCTTGTGAAGGTTGCCAAGCGTCCCTGATCGGCCAGCGGAGTCGTTTCGACTGATGGTGGAGCGTGCTCGAACCAGGGGGCTGCGCCGCCCCCTGGACCCCCGCGCACCAGAGCACTCATTCGCGCGAATCGGTCTGTCAGGGGTTCTCGCCGTTCGCGCGAATGAGCACTCTGGACCGGTCGCTGTACCTGTGACGACGAGCTGCCGGAGCGCCGACGAGCACCAGACGGTCAAGGCCGAGGCTGGGGTGAGGCCAGGGCAGCGAACGGGCAGGGGCGATGCATCCACCGATATGGAGCTACGTGGTTGCCGAGAGACCAGGTTGGCAAGATGGTTGGGCAGAGGACGCAAGGAGGTGGGATGTCCGATCCTTGGGCGGAGATCGACGAGCACATCCTCAACGGGCGCAACATCCAGGCGATCGCGGCTCTTCGCGACCAGCGCGGCTACGGCCTTGCAGAAGCAGTCGACGCCTACTCCGAGCGGTGTTCCTGGCTGCGAAAGCACAAGTCCGGCGACTTCACCGAGAGCCGGATGGAGTACGGCGACGGCTCTTCCAGCCGCTGAACCTACCGGGACCGGCTCGTGATGCCGAGGGCATGCCGCCGGGCACATCGAGGGCACATGAGCACACGAGGAGGCGCGAGAAGGCGAGAATCACTGAGGGGTCAGCCGCAGGTCAACCCGGACATTGAGTGTTCCACCGCAGGTCGGCTTGATCGGTGAGAGCTACAAGTTCGAGCCGTAACCCCCTGACCCGGAACCCGGCCGCCGGCACCAGCCCGCGGCCGCTTTCCGCTCCCCCCACCCCGGACCACCTCCCCTGAACACCCATGCGGAACGCCTGCGCCACGAGGGCGCCGAGCACCTGCGCTGCGAGGGCGCGCAGCGCGTGTACCTTCAGGGCGCGGAACGTGTGCACCGCCAAGGCGCGGAACGTGTGCACCGCCAAGGCGCGGAACGCCTGCGCCGTCAAGGCGCCGGGCGTCTGCCCCGTCAGGGCGCCGAACCACCTCCGTCGGAAGGCACGGAGTGCCTGCGGGCTGCGGGGTTGGCCGAATCCGCGAAGACCTAGTGGGCTTCCAGGCCGGCGCCGACCGGGGCGTCCGAACTCGGGATGCCGAACACGTGCGCGTCCGGCGAACGCCTGGCGGACGCCCCGGTCGGCTTCGGCGGGACGCCCGTACCGCCGAAGCCGAACGTGTCGGTGGACGCCTGGCCGGATGCGGACCTGGCACCCGTGAACGGACGTCCCGCAAGATCCGTGATCTCTGCGAGGGGGAACCCAGGCCCCGGCCCGTTCGCCGGGGCGATCTGCGAGCAGGGAGATCAGGATGACGCTCTCGTCCCGGACGACCCGAGGCGCGCTCTTCGCGGCCGGAGCCACCGCCGCCCTCCTGGCCGCCGCGGGCCCCGCCCTGGCGTCCACCGTCCAGTACTGCGGCGCCGGCCGAGGCCCGACCCGCGACATCGCCGTCCAGGCCGCGATTGACGACGCCAAAGACTCGGCCAGGGACGAAGGCCACGGGAACTGCGTCCTGGCCGGCGATCCTCACGTGGACGAGGTCTTCAACGACCCCACCTTCGGCCACGTCTTCTTCGCCTCCGCAACCCTGAACTGCACCTAACCCCACGACCACCCAACACGAAGCCCCGCGCCGCCTTGCGATCGCCGCCTGTCCACATGAGTTCGCGTCCGCGCGACGCCCTACGAAGCCCGATGCGCCCGTCCTGTCTGGAGCGGGCGCACGGGAAGGTCGGCCCCGGCCGGGGCGGCTCGTCCTTGCGCGGCTGATCCGGGCGCGGCTCTACACGTTGGGTCGCGCGCGGGCTATGTACTGCGGCGCGCGGCCATGCGGGCGCGGCCGTTCATGTGGGGCTCCTATGCGCGCGCGGGGAGCTGTGGACGAGGCCCTGCGAGACGCCGGCTGGTGCGTGCGGCGGGAAGGTCGGTGCGGGTTGGGCGGCTCGTCCTTGCGCGGCTCTATACGTTGGGCCCCGTGCACGGGCATGCGGGTGCGGTTCGTTCATGTGGGGCTCGTATGCGCGCGGGGGAGAGTTGCGGACCGGGCACCGAGCGACATCGGCTTGTGCCTGCGCGGGGCCCGATCCAGGTCGGCTTGTATGCGCGGGCGGGGAGTTGGTGCAAAGGGGAAGGCCCGCGCGGCGGTCGCGCGGGCCTTTCGGGTGGTGCTGGGGTCAGGCGGCGGGGGTCTGGGTGCCCTCGGGCTCGCCGGACTTGGTCGGCTTGGCGCTGCCGGACGGAGTGCCCGACGGGGTCCCGGACGGGGTGGCCGGGCTCGTCGGCTCGCCGCTGCCGGTCGTGCCGGTCGACGGGACCGGGCTGAGCGGCGTGCTCTGGGAGACCGGCGCGTAGGTGGTGAACTCGTTCTGCTGCGGGATGACCGGGATGGCGAGCGTGATGGTGCCCGCCTTCTCGAACTGCAGCGTGACCTGGATGGACTCGCCGCCGAGCAGCTGCTTGCTCGCCTGGGTCAGCACGACCAGCGGGGTCTTGCCGCCCGGTGCGGGGGCGGGGGCGCCGGTGGCGGACGGGGCCTCACCCGTGACCGGGGTGGTCGGCGCGCCGGTGCCGGGCGTCCCGGAGGCGTGGGCTGTCGGAGCGCCCGAGGTCGGCGCGCCCGCGACGGGCGGCGTCACGGCGCCGGTGGACGGCTTGGTGCCCGGCTTGGCGGGCTTGGTGGCGGTCGGCTTGCCGGACGGAGCGCCCGACGGCGTCTCCTGGCCCGGCGCGACGGGGTGGCCCGACGGGGCCGTCCCGAGCAGCGACACCGCGCTGCCCTCGCCGCGCTCCTTCGCCGCGGGCAGCGCCACGCCGTCCGAGGCGATCTTGGCCTGGCCGAAGTCGGGCGCGCTGACCGAGACGAGGCGGTCGGCGCGTCCGGGCACCTCGTTGATCAGCGTCGCGTACAGCGGCACGGAGGACCCGGCGGGCAGCGCCTTGTCCGGCTCGGGGCCGAGCAGGAACATGTTGCGGATGCTGACCTGCGGCTTGGCCGCGTCGGTCTTGGGCACCCAGGCGTTGACGCCCTCGGTCAGCTGGGTCGGCGCCGCGGTCTGAGGCTCCTCGCCGGCGCCGCAGCCGGTGAGCACCGGCGCGATGGCGACGGCGCCCGCGAAGGCGAGCGCGACCACTCGACGGCTGTTACGGATCACGGCGACGATCTCCTCGCGAAAGGGGTTGCAGGCGGTTGGGGGTTCGGCGTGCCGAACGCCGAAGGCAGCCTAGCGAGGTGGCGCGTGATATTCAGACTCGGGGTGGGTCCACCACGGATCTTTCCGTGCGGCGGACGCGGGGTTCAGCTCCCCTTGGACCACGTCCACCCCGCCTCGGCCCGAGTTCAGCTCGGCCGGGACGAGGTTCAGGTCCGTTAGGAGCAGGCTCAGCCCAGCTAGGACCAGCCTCAGCTCGGCTGGGCCGAGCGGCCGGCTGGGCGAGGGTCAGTTGGGCTTGGCGTCGACGGCCTTGATCAGGTCGGTCAGCTCCTGCCCCGGGTGCGCGGACGTCCGGACGTCCGAGACGACGCCGTCGCTGCCGACGAAGACTGCGGTCAGGCCGGTGGCGGGACGTCCCTCCGGAGTGTTGGCGTAGCTCTTGGCCAGGGCTCCGGTCGTGTCGTCCAGGACGATGGGGTCGCCATCGTGGGCGCTCCCGGCGAGGGCGCGCAGGGACTTGATCGTGTCCCCGGTGGATGCGGTGGAGCCCCGGCGGTCGGCGGCGAGGTACATCTTGAAGCGGAGTTCCTGGGTGCGCTTGGCCAGGTCGGCGACCACCGCCGAGCAGCCGCACCGCGGCGAGGCGATCGCGATCACGCCGGGCCGCTGGTCGCGAAGGGGTTTCGGGCTGGTGGACGGCGGCTCGACGACGGTGACGTCCGGGAGGTATCCGCCTTTCTGCCCGGGGGAGCCGGTGGGGTGCGGGGCGAGCGCGGCGCGCGTGGGCCCGGGCTCGGGACGGGTGCCGAGCGCGGTCATCAGCACGCCGCTGATCAGCGCGATCAGCAGCGCCCCCGTGATGATCGGGATGGCCACGCCGAACCGGGCGAACGGTCCGATGAGGCGCTGCGCCCGGACGCGCCGGCGGAGCTGCCGCAGCTCGCGCCGGTAGGCGATGACGTCGCGCTCCAGGTCGCGGGCGTCGTCGGGGACCACGACGTCGACCCGGGGCAGCCCGTAGTCGTCGTGGTCGGAGTCGCCGTCTGGCCTCACGCCGCACCTCTCCTGTTTCCCCGTGTCCCGCTGGAACGCTTCCGCCCCCTGCGCCCCTTTCGCTCATTTTTGGATGCTTTGTACCCGCACCGCCCGCCATGTTCACCTCCCAGTATGGGCCGCGGTCCGCCGCCTGACAGGGGGGAGCGGCAGAACATCGCGAAGGGGGCCGGAAAGGGGCCCCTGACTTCGGCCGAGACACTTTCGTGATCATGCTCGGACGTGCGGTGACAAGGGGCGATGCGGCCCGCGACCGGGACGCCGCGAAGGTCTCGACAGGGCGGGTAAAGCCCGCCTCGATGCACCATCAAGATGCTTTGTCAAGGTCCCAATTAGGGGGTTGACCTGCGGATTTGTCGCGAAGGTCGGTGCGGTCACCCCGAGGTCCGTGCTACCCTGGTTCTAGCGGAAGGGGTACTTGTCACATGACTTTCCAGGTCGGCGACACCGTCGTCTACCCCCACCATGGGGCTGCTCGGATCGAGGCCATCGAGACTCGCACCATCAAAGGTGAGGAAAGGACCTACCTGGTCCTGAAGGTCGACAAGGGCGACCTGACAGTTCAGGTTCCGGTCGAGAACGTCGAGGACGTGGGTGTTCGCGACGTCGTCGGCCAGGAGGGTCTGGAGAAGGTGTTCGAGGTGCTGCGCGCACCCTACACCGAAGAGCCCACCAACTGGTCGCGCCGCTACAAGGCCAACCTTGAGAAGCTCGCGTCCGGCGACGTGAACAAGGTCGCCGAGGTCGTCCGCGACCTGTGGCGCCGGGACAAGGAGCGCGGTCTCTCGGCGGGCGAGAAGCGCATGCTCGCCAAGGCGCGCCAGATCCTGGTCAGCGAGCTCGCGCTGGCGGAGAAGACCAACGAGGACAAGGCGGAGGCCCTCCTCGACGAGGTGCTGGCCAGCTGATCAGGTGAACCATCAGCTTCCACGGGTGGGCGTCGGAACCGACGTCCACCCGTTCGCTTCCCATGACCGCCCCCTCTGGGTGGCGGGGCTTGAATGGCCCGGCGAGGGCCCCGGCCTTGCCGGACACTCTGACGGTGACGTGGCCGCGCACGCGATCTGCGACGCGCTCCTGTCCGCCTGCTCGCTGGGCGACCTCGGCAAGGTGTTCGGGACGTCCGACCCCCGCTGGTCCGGTGCGTCCGGCGTCACGCTGGTGCGCGAGACCGCCCGCCTGGTGGACGAGGCGGGCTGGCTGATCGGCAACGTCGCCGTCCAGGTCATCGGCAACCGCCCCAAGATCGGCAAGCGCCGCGACGAGGCCGCCAAGACCCTTTCGGAGGCCCTGAACGGCGCCGCCGTCAGCGTCTCGGCCACCACGACGGACGGCCTGGGCCTGACCGGCCGAGGCGAAGGCCTGGCCGCCCTCGCCAACGCCCTGGTCTTCCCGAAATAACCCCGCAGCCGCCGGCGGGCGCAGGACGGCTCGGCAGATCGACGGGCGGGCCCAGCAGGCGAACCCGCACAATTCAGGGCGCAGGCGTGGTGATCAGACCGCCCGGTCGGCCCAGCAGGTGAGCCCGCACAACTCGGGGCGCAGGCGTGGCGATCGAGCAGACCGCCCGGTCGGCCCAGCAGGTGAGCCCGCTCAACCCATAGCTCCAGAGAACCCCGCAGGCGTAGGTGCGGGCGCGGGTTGGGCCACCGGGCAGAACGTCCGGCGACAGCAACAGGTGAGCGTGCTGGCCGCGTCGGCGGCTAGGCCGTCGGAGCGACCGCGTAGGTGCTCCGACCAGGCGAAACGAGCGTGCGGGGCGGGGTTATCCACAACTGGCGGGTAACTTCGCGTGGGCCTGTCCGCGCCCCGCAGACTCGACGGCATGAGACGTTCAGCAGTGGGCGGGACGGATGGTCCCGGATACCTCGCCCAGATCGATCACGGTGCCGTTCGCGCCCGGCGCGGTCGCGCGGATGGCCACGGTGTCGCCGTCCTCAAGGAACGTGCGCTTCGTGCCGTCCGGCAGCTCAAGCGGCTCGGAGCCGTTCCAGGTGAGTTCCAGCAGGCAGCCGCGCTCCTCGCGGGTGGGTCCCGAGACGGTCCCCGACGCGAACAGGTCGCCGGTGCGCAGCGACGCGCCGTTCACCGTCGCGTGCGCGAGCTGCTGCGGCGGCGTCCAGTACATCCCGTCGAACCGCGGGTGGGAGACGGGCCGTCCGTTGATCAGGATCTCCAGCCGCAGGTCGAGCCCCCACGGCTCGTCGGTGCGCAGGTAGTGCAGCGGCGCCGGATCCTGCGCGGGCGGGGCGACCCGCGCCGCCTCCAGCGCCTCGACCGGCACCACCCACGGCGAGATCGACGTCGCGAACGACTTGCTGAGGAACGGCCCGAGCGGCTGCGCCTCCCACGCCTGAATGTCCCGCGCGCTCCAGTCGTTGACCAGCACGAACCCGAACACGTGATCGCGGAACGCGCGCGGCGTCACGGGCCGTCCCGGCGTCGACGGCACCCCCGCGACGAACCCGACCTCCGCCTCGATGTCGAGCTTCAGGCAGGGCCCGTACGACGGCCCGGCGTCCGACGGGGCCGCCTTGCGCTGCCCGCACGGCCGGACGATCGGCGTCCCGGACGCGTAGACCGTCCCGGCCCGTCCGTGATAGCCGACGGGCAGGTGCTTCCAGTTCGGGAGCAGCGGCTCGCCTTGCGGCCGGAAGATCCGTCCGACGTTCGTCGCGTGGTGCTCGGAGGAGTAGAAGTCCACGTAGTCGGCGACCTCGAACGGCCGCAGCAGCTCGACGTCCGTGACCGGCACCAGATGCGGCGAGACGGCCTCTCGATGCCCGGGATCGGTCAGCAGGTCCCGGACCCTCGCCCGGTTGGCCCGCCAGGCCGCCCGTCCTGCCGCCATGAACCTGTTCAGCGCCGCGGAGTCGAACCATCCGCGATCTTCGACCAGCCCTGCCCCGGCCAGTCCGGCCAGGTCGAGCACGCTGTCCCCGATCGCGATCCCGACCCGCGCCGCCGTCCCGTCCCGCCGGAACACCCCGTACGGCAGGTTCTCGATGCCAAAGCCGCTGTCCTCGTCGACCTCAACCCACGTCATGCGCCCCATCCTTCCCCGCCGGCCCCGCCCAACCAACCCCCTCCCGCACCCCAACTCCCTCGAACCGACAGGCCCCCGACAGCCGCCAAGCCCCCCGACCCGTACCTCAATCCAGCCACGCTCAGCCGCGCCCCCGACCTCGCGATCGCCTCCGCCGAAGGCCCACCCGCCACGCCAAAGGCCCCAGGCCGTTCACCCCACCAGCCGCGCCGAAAACCACAGCTCCCCAGCCACCAGCCAGGACGGACAACACGCGCAGGGCACGAACAGACCGCTCTTCGGCCGAATCGCCGCGACGTCTCCTCAGAGCAGGCCGAGTGTGGCGAGATCCGAGCGAGGAGAGTCGATGTCGCAGGAGCCGAAGGCGGTGAACAGGCGACGGGCGATCTGGCGCTCGTCCTCGGTCAGGGCGCGTACGCGGTCGGCGACCGCGACCGGGTCGATCATCACCAGATCCTCGACGGCGCCACCGTGCGCGCTGGCCAGCAGGATGTTCAGGAACCCGTGATGGACGAAGCCGGTCTCCTGATCAGTGTGCCGGACGGCGTGGTGGAGTCCCGCCGTGCACTTGAACGGGACGTGCCGCTCGCCGCAGACGGCGACGAAGTCCGAGACCTCCTCGGGCGACGGGAAGGCGTCGGCGCTCAGCCCGCCCGTGCGGAGCTTGGCCCCGACCTGGGCCCCGGCCTCACGAGCGGCGGCGATCCCGTCGATCACCATGTGCCACCCGGCCGCCCGCCGCACCTCAAGGAAGGCCGGCACCTCTGTGGGCAGCGACGCGATCGTCACCGTCGCCGCGCGCGCCTGGTCCGCGTCCTCCGGCAAGGCGATCTCGATCCCGCGCAACCGCACGCGAGGCTCGGACGCCACGTCCTCCAGCACCTTCGGCAGCCCGTCCACACCCGTGTCCGCGATCACCACGAGATCCAGGAGGTCCTCGGCCTGCAACTGCGTCCGCAACTCGGCCACCCGCGAGGCCGGACACAGGAACCGCCCGATCATGGCATCCCCGACCGCCGCCCGATAGGCGGGCAGTGCCGTCTCCAACGACTCCCGCGCAGGCGGAAACAGCGCCGCGTCGTCCACGAACCCAGCGAACAGTTGACCCATGACCGAAAACGTACCCGCGCACCCCCGCCCCCACCCGACCAGTTCCGGCCCACCCCAACCCCACCCGCCCAAGCCAGCCCTGACCACCCGCTCCCCGCCCAACCAGCCCAACCCCAGCGCCCCACGCCCGCCCTGCCGCCAAGGAGCACTGACCAACCCCCCGAGCCGTCCGAGACCAGCACAAGCTGTTCCGCCTGCCGCGGACAGCACTAGCCAGCCCCGAACATCGCGCAGCCAGCTCGATCCGAGCGCAACGCCTCCTGCCGACCGCAGACGGCCCTGGCCAGCCTCACTGTGGCCTGAGCCAGCCGAGGTCAGCGCAAGGCATTCGTTCAGCCCTGGGCAGCACAAGTCAGCCACCCAGGCCCGGCCAGTGTGGGCCCGGCGCTCCCTGCTCGTTCGGCTGAGGCATGGTCAGTCACCCGCCGCCTGTCTGGGGCAGCGGGCCGTGCGGTCTCGCGCGGGCAGTGCTGTTCATCCTGCACTCCGCCCGTGGCTGTGCGGGGCCAGCGCACCTTCCTCGGTCCTGAAGAAGGCCTGGTCAGCCCCGCTCGCCGTCTGAGCTGTCCGGGGTCATGGGGAGGCGTTTGGCCTGGCGCGGGGAGTGCGGTTCGGCCTGCACGCCGCGCGGACTGTACGGGGACGGGGCATCTTGCTTGGTCGGCTGGGGGTGGCCGGTTCAGTCTCGTTCGCCGTCTGCGTTGTCCGGCGTCGGCGGGAGGTGTTCGGTCTTGTTCGGGGAGTGCTGTTCGGCCTGCACGCAGAGATTGCGCGGGGCCGGGGCATCTTGCTTGATCGGCTGGGGGTGGCCGGTTCAGTCTCGTTCGCCGTCTGCGATGTCCGGGGTCGGCGGGAGGTGTTTGGTCTGGCGCGGGGGTGCTGTTCGGCCACCACGCCGCACGGGCTGTGTGGGGACGGGGCATCTTGCTTGGCCGGCTGGGGGTGGCCGGTTCAGTCTCGTTCGCCGTCTGCGTTGCCCGGGGTCGGCGGGAGGTGTTCGGTCTGGCGGGGGGAGCGCTGTTCGGCCTGCACGCTGCACGGACTGTGTGGGGACGGCGTGCTTTGCTCGGTCGGCTGGGGGAGCCCTGGTCAGTCACCCGCCGTCTGAGCTGTCCGAGTCGGCGCGAGGTGTTCGGTCTCTCGCGGGGGAGCGCTGTTCAGCCCGCACGCTGCCTGAACTGTGCGGGCCAGTGCAACTTGCTCGGTCGCGGGCGAGCGTCGGTCAGTCTCGCTCGCTGCCTGAGTAGTTGCTGGTCGTCGCAAGCAGGGGTGCCCGGCGTTAGTCCGCTGGGGGTGTGGGGGAGCTGCGGAGGGTGCTGGAGGGAGGGTTCAAGTCCCAGGTGGAGGGCTCGTCGGTGTCCGTATCGGCCGGGACCGGGGAGGGAAGGAGTGTGTCTCCTGGCGGGGACGGCTTGGGCGCGTTGTTGGACCGGGGAAGGCGGAGGGCGTGGCGGCCTCGGCTGGGGCTGCGGTCGTCATCGCCGGCGTCCGGGTCCTCGGCGCGGTCCACGACGGGTGGGTCGGTGCCGTCTTCTTCGGCCAGGTCCGGGAGGGCTGCCGACGCTTTGGTCGGGGAGGGGGACGCGCCGTCGGACGTGGCTGGAGTGGTCGCGGTGCCCTCTGCCCAGGTTGGAGTGGTCGCTGTGCCTTCTGACCAGGCTGGCGTGGTCGCGGTTGCTTCTGGCGTGGAGGGAGCGCCCGTGGTGCCTTCTGGCTGCGTGGAGGCGTGGTCGTCCGCGCTTGGGTGAGGGGGTGATGGGGCTTCGGCCGTTGGCTCGACGGCGAGAGTGGCGTGCTGGGCCGCTTCGTCCTCGTCGAGTTCGTTCGGGGGCAGGTCGTGTGCGTTCAACTCGGCCGTGCCCGGCTCGGCCGGGCTGAGCTTGAGCGTGCTCGGCTCGGCTGGGCTGACCTTGGGCATGCTCGGCTCGCGCGTGCCGGGTTCGGCCGAGCTGAGCTTGAGCGTGCTCGGCTCGCGCGTGCCGGGTTCGGCCGAGCTGAGCTTGAGCGTGCTCGGCTCGCGCGTGCCTGGCTCGGCCGGGCTCAGCTTGGGCGTGCTCGGCTCGGCCGGGCTGAGTTCGGGCGTGCTCGGCTCGGCTGTGCTCGGTTCGGGCGTGCTGTCCTCGGGTGTGCTCGGTCCGGGCGTGACTGGTTCGGGCGGGGGTGGGGTGAGGTGGATGGTGTTCGGGTGGTGGCCGTTCGGGCTGGTTGTGGACGGGGCGGGGGCCAGCTCGTGTGGGGCGGGTTCGTCCGGTTCGAGGTCGTTGTTGCTCAGGTCGAGGAAGCTCGGCTTGGGCGCCTCCAACTCGGCTGGGGCGGGCGCGGGGGGTTCTTCGTCCGGGAAGAAGAGGTGGAGAGGGGATTCTTCTGAGGTGGGCGGCGCGGGAGGTTGCTCCGGTTCCGGTGTGGGGGGTCGGCGGGTGGGGGTTCGGAGTAGGCGGAGGGTGGTCAGCCATAGCCAGACGCCTATGAGGAGCATGGCGTGCGGGGCTATGGCGACGGTTCCGCGTAGGGGCTTGGCGGGCAGGGACTTGTAGCCCCAGACGGCGTGTTGGAACGCGGCCCAGGAGAGGCCTGCCAGGAGGAGGAGCAGGAGCGTCCAGCGGAGGGCGCGGGTCCACCAGCGGGCGTGGCGGGCCGCCAGGAGGGACAGGAGGGTCAGGATGAGCAGGGCGTCGGCCGCCCCCGGGTAAACGGACGACCATTTCGGGTCGATCCCGCCGGCCTCGGCCAGGTCGCGCAGGATGTTCCAGGTCAGGGCGCAGGCGGCTGCGGTCAGCAGGGTCACCAGGAGTGCGGCGCAGGCCATGAGGAGGCGGCGCGGCAGGCGGGACGGGGGCGCTTCGGGCGACATCGCGGCTCGTCGTTCGGGAGGGGGATCGGCGGCACCCACAGTAACCAGGACGGACGCGCGGCGCCGGGATCCCGGATGCTGCGTCCGAAACGTGTCGGGACGTACGGTGTTGATGACGATGGCGTCCCCTACTGGAGGCAGCGATGCCGTACTACCGGGTCGTGGGCGAGGTCCCACGCAAGCGTCACGTGCAGTTCCGCCGTCCGGACGGCGGTCTCTACGCCGAGGAGTTGATGGGCGAGGAGGGGTTCTCCTCCGATTCGAGCCTGCTGTACCACCGGTACGCGCCCACCGCGATCATCAAGAGCGAGGGCCTGGACGACGCGGCGGTGTCGGAGGGCCTGGCCCCGAACCATCCGCTGCAACCGCGCGGCTACCGCACCCAGGACCTCCCGGTCGGCGGGGACATGGTGCTCGGCCGCCAGGTCCTGTTCGGCAACCAGGACGTCCGGATGTCGTTCGTGGCGTCCTCCGGCGGTCCGAGCGAGCTGTACCGCAACTCGGTCGGCGCGGAGGTCGTCTACGTCCAGACGGGACGGGCGACGTTCGAGTCCACCTATGGCGCGCTGGAGGTCGGCGAGGGCGACTACGTGGTGATCCCGACCGGGACGATCCACCGGTGGGTCCCGCAGGACGGCGAGACGCTGCGCGCGCTCGTCATCGAGGCCAGCGGTCATGTGCGTCCGCCCAAGCGGTACCTCTCGCAGTTCGGCCAGTTCCTTGAGCACGCGCCGTACAGCGAGCGCGATCTGCGCGCGCCCACCGAGCCCTTGCAGGCGGACGGCGGCGAGGTGCCGGTCATCGTGCGCACGCGCGGGGGACTGTCCAGGCTGACGTACCTGCACCACCCGTTCGACGTGGTCGGCTGGGACGGCTACCTGTACCCGTACGTGTTCAACATCCACGACTTCGAGCCCATCGTGAAGCGGACGCACGCGCCGCCACCCGTCCACCAGACGTTCGAGGGGCCGAACTTCGTGATCTGCTCCTTCTGCCCGCGCCCGCTCGACTTCCATGAGGAGGCCGTGCCGATCCCGTACAACCACCACAACGTGGACTCCGATGAGATGATGTTCTACGTCGGCGGGGACTACACGGCCCGGAAGGGCTCCGGCATCGGCATCGGCTCGATCTCGCTGCACCCGGCCGGTTTCACGCACGGCCCGCAGCCGGGCGCCGTGGAGGCGGTGATCGACGCGGTCAAGCAGGGCCACGACCGCGCGACCGAGCTCGCCGTCATGATCGACACCTTCCGTCCCCTGGACCTGGGGCCCGCCGCACGCCGCTGCGAGGACCCCGAATACGCCTGGACCTGGGCCCGCACCGCCACCTGACCCGCCAGCCCGCTCCCACACCACCACGCGCCAAGCCGGGCCCACACCGGTCGTCCCCACGCCGACCAACTCCGCCCGGCTTGGCGCGCGCGGGCGGTGGCTTCTGGCCGGCGGGTGGGGTGAGGGTGGTATGGCGGGGGGTGGGGAATTTCTTCGGGTGGGTTGGGGTAAGCGGTAGTTTGTGCCACTTCCTCATCCGGTGCTGGAGCGCGCGGCGGCGCACGGGCTGGGCGTGCCGGTCCGGGTGTTCGACGGTCGGGTCGGACGCCGGCGGGCGGTCGGCTGGCTGGTGCTGCTGATCCTCGCCGTCCTTGTGCTCGCGCCTGCCGCGGCGTCCTATCTGGTGGCGGGGCGGATCTGGATCGGGGTGCTCGCGGCCGCCGTTGCGGTTGGGTACCTGGTGCTGGCGGTGTGGATCTTGTTGCGGGGCGGGCTGCGGGAGCGCAGGCCCGTCGTGTACCTGTTCGACGGCGGTCTGGTCTACGCCGGGACGGGCCGGACGGCCGCGTACCACTGGGACGATCTGTCCGCCGTGACCGTCGCGGGCGTCCGCGGTGGGAAGCGCGAGCGGACGCGGTGGCAGTTCACCGTCACCGCCCAGGGCGGACGCGATCTGCCGCTGGACGATCGCCTGCCGGATGTCCGCAGCCTGGGTGAGGTGATCGTCGCCGAGGTCACGGCCCGGGTCGTCCCGCGCCTGGCGGCGGTCGTGCGGAGCGGCGGGACGGTCCGGTTCGGGGCGTTCGAGGTGGCCCAGGAAGGCGTCTGCAAGGACGGCCAGTGGGTCCCGTGGTCCGCCGTGCGCGAGGTGGGCATGGGGAACGGGATCGTCCGGGTGAGCACGGTCGACGGCCGGGAGCTGACCGCGCTGGCCGCCCACACGCCCAATGCGGTCGCGTTCGTGCAGCTCTGCGCCTGGAAGCCCGCCACGCGCGACCGGCCCGTCCGCTAGCGGGCTCGCGGGAAGGGACGGCCCCGCGCGGGGGTGGGGCTCCTGGGGCGTGCGAGGATGCGGGGAGCAGGTGATCTTCCGAAGGGGGCGGCATGGCCGAGAAGGCGCTCAACGACAAGGCCCGCGAGCTGTTCGACGGCAGGAACTTCGTGACCGTGGCGACGCTCAACCCGGACGGCTCGCCGCAGGGGAGCCCGGTGTGGGCCAAGGTGGACGGCGACCAGATCGTGTTCTCCACGACCAAGGGCCGCCGCAAGTACACCAACCTCGTCCGCGACCCGCGCGTCAACCTGACCACGTACGACATCGCGAACCCGTACGACTACGCCGAGGTCCGCGGCACGGTCACCATCGTGGACGACCCGGACGCCGCCCTCATCGAGGAGCTGTCCAAGAAGTACACGGGCGGCTCGTGGGAGGAGCCCGTCCCGGCGGATCGCGTCATCGTCCGGGTGACCCCGACGTACGTCTTCACCCGCTGACCTTTGGAGCCCGCGGCCGTTGGGGCGTCCGGCCGCTAGGGAAAGGGTGTTTGGGGTCACCTGAGCGGGGGGCGATCCAATAACCTGGGGGCGTGAGCCTGCGCCTTTACGACACCAGCACCCGTATCGTCCGCACGTTCGAGCCGCTTCGCGAGGGCCGCGTGGGGATGTACGTGTGTGGTGCGACACCGCAGGCCGCCCCGCACATCGGACACCTCCGGTCGGGCGTGATCTACGACGTGCTGCTGCGGTGGCTGCGGACGTCGGGGTACGAGGTGACCTTCGTCCGGAACGTCACCGACATCGACGACAAGATCATCAACGTGGCGGCGGCCACCGGGACGCCGTGGTTCGCCGTCGCCGAGGGCAACCAGCGGATCTTCGGGCGCGGCTACGAGCAGCTCGGCTGCCTGCCGCCCACGGTCGAGCCGCGCGCGACCGGGCACGTCCCGGAGATGATCAAGCTGATGCGGCGGCTGATCGAGAACGGGCACGCGTACGCGTCCGAGGGCGACGTGTACTTCGACGTGAACTCCTGGGCCGACCGGTACGGCGAGCTGTCGAACCAGAAGCTGGAGAACATGCGCTCGGCCGGGGACACCCCGAACGAGGACGCCAAGCGCGACCCGCGCGACTTCGCGCTCTGGAAGGGCGCCAAGCCGGGCGAGCCCGCGTGGGAGACGCCGTGGGGCGAGGGCCGTCCGGGCTGGCACCTGGAGTGCTCGGCGATGGCGACGATGTACCTCGGCACGGCGTTCGACATCCACGGCGGCGGCGTCGACCTGATCTTCCCGCACCACGAGAACGAGATCGCTCAGTCCAAGGCGGCGGGGGACGGGTTCGCCCGCTACTGGATGCACAACGGGCTGCTCACCGTGGACGGCGAGAAGATGAGCAAGTCGATCGGCAACGTGGTGCTGCTGCCCGACCTGCTCGAACGCGCCCGCCCGGTCGAGGTGCGCTACTACCTCGCGTTCGCGCACTACCGGTCGCTGATGGACTACACCGACGCCTCGCTCGCCGAGGCGGTGGCGGCCTACCAGCGCATCGAGGGCTTCGTGAAGCGCGCCGCCGAGATCGTCGGGGACGCCGAGCCCGGCCCGCTGCCGCCCGCGTTCGTCCAGGCCATGGACGACGACCTGGGCGTCCCGCAGGCGCTCGCCGTCGTGCACGAGACCGTCCGCGAGGGCAACAACGCGCTCGCCGCCGAGGACAAGGACGCCGCCCACCGGCACTTGGCGTCTGTCCGGGCGATGACCGGCGTGCTCGGCCTCGACCCGCTGTCGGACGAGTGGGACGCCACGGCCGGGGACGACCTGACCCCGGTGGTGGAGGCCCTGGTCAAGGTGGCTCTGGAGCAGCGGCAGGAGGCGCGCAAGCGCAAGGACTACGCCGCGTCCGACGCCATCCGCGACCAGCTCGCGGACGCCGGCATCGTCGTCGAGGACACCCCCCACGGCCCCCGCTGGGATCTCAAACGCGACTGACCCGCCCGGTCCGAGCGCGCCGTCTCAACATGGCCGTGCGGGTCGGCTCGGCGCGGCCGTGTGGGTCGGCTCGGCGCGGCCGTGTGGGTCGGCTCGACCCGGCCGTGTGGGTCGGCTCGACCCGGCCGAGCCCGTCGACTTGATGCGGCCGAGCGTGTCGCCTCGGTGCGGGACGGCGTGGCTGAATTGTCCGCGGAGCGCGCGGGGCGGCGTTAGGTGTGCTGGCCCGCGCGTTCCGTTGCCGTGGCCGCGATCCGGAACCGGCCATCGGGCGTTTGGGACGTCCGGCCCTACCGGGAAAGTGGACGAACCGGGGCACAATTGACGCAGTCCCGTCGCATCCCTGCGAGGTGGTCCCGTGTTCGAACGGTTCTCCGACGAAGCGCGGCAGGTGATCGTCCTCTCGCAGGACGAGGCCCGGCGGCTCCGGCACTCGGTGATCGGGACCGAGCACCTGCTGCTCGGCCTCGCCCGGGTGGACGAACCGGCGGTCGGGTCGGTGCTCGCCCGCGCCGGGCTCGACCTGGACGGGCTGCGCGAGGCGATCGCCAAGCTCGTCCCGGCCGACGAGGAGGAGCCGCGGGACCACGTGCCGTTCACGCCGCGCGCCAAGAAGGTCCTGGAGCTCGGGCTGCGGGAGGCGAACCGGCTCGGCTCCGAGGTCATCGTCCCAGGTCACCTGCTGCTCGGCATGATCCGCGAGGGCGGCGGCCTCGGTGCCCGGGTGCTGCTGGACGGCACCGGCGACCTGAAGGCCGTCCAGCGCGAGATCGAGCGGTCGCTGCGCGGCCGGACGCCGCGCATCACGCCGATGTCCCACGTCCGGGGGTCTCGCGCGGCGGCCGATGACGACCGCCTCGACCGCATCGAGGCCCGCCTCGCCGCGATCGAGGCCCATCTCGCCCGGCTGGCCGACCGCCTGGAAGACCAGGACGGCGGCTGACCGACGGCCTTCGCGGGTCGCGGGACGGCGTCCGGCGCGAGGGAATGGTTCGGGCAGGGCGAGGGGACGCCTAAAATCAGAGGTTTGAGGGCGCGCGTTGGTATGAGGGGCGCGCCCGAGAATCCAGCCGCCCGACGCCACGAGGGCGTGCATCGCAACCCGCTAACGTCGCGAAGGGCGTAACGATCATGCCGAAGCGCAAGGGCAAGGGCCCTACCCCGAAGGCCGAGGACCGGCACTGGCACGGTAAGCGCCAGAAGGCCCGCGCCGTCAAGAGCTCCCGCCGGACCGGCACCGACACGCTCGGACCGGGCGGGGCGCGCGCCGCGCGCAAGGCCGCCGCGGACGCCGCCAAGTCCGGGGGGACGCCGTCGGGGCGTCCGGCCGGGGCGCGCCGGGCGAACGGCGAGACGCCCGAGCTGGTCACCGGCCGCAACCCGGTGCTGGAGGCCCTGCGCGCCAAGGTTCCGGGCTCGGCGCTGTACGTGACCGACGCGCGGGACGAGCGGATCCGCGAAGCGATCCAGATCGCTGCGGACCGGGGCATCCCGCTGCTGGAGGCCGGCCGCAACGAGCTGGACCGGCTCACCGACGGCTCCGTCCACCAGGGCATCGCGCTGCAGGTCAAGCCGTACCGGTACGCGCACGCCGACGACCTGCTGCGCGGCACCCGCCCGCTGATCGTCGCGCTGGACGGGATCACCGACCCGCGCAACCTCGGCGCGATCGTCCGCAGCGCCGCCGCGTTCGGCGCGTCCGGCGTCGTGGTGCCGGAGCGGCGCGCGGCCGGTGTCACGGCGGGCGCGTGGAAGACCTCCGCCGGGACGCTCGCGACCGTCCCTGTGGCGCAGACCACCAACCTCGCCCGGCAGCTGAAGGCGTACCAGAAGGCGGGCTGCTTCGTCGCCGGACTGGACGCCGCCGGCGGCTCCGCGATCGGCGACATCGAGGTGGCGGACGGCCCGTTCGTGCTGGTCGTCGGCTCGGAGGGCAAGGGCCTCGGCCGCCTGGTCGCCGAGACCTGCGACCTGCTCGTCACGATCCCGATGCCCGGCCAGGCCGAGTCGCTGAACGCAGGCGTCGCCGCCGGCGTCGCCCTCTACGAGGTCTCCCGCCACCGAGCCTCCTGACCCACCGCGCCTCCTGACCGCCGCGCCCCCTGAACCACACCGCGCCCCCTGAACCAGCGCGCCCCTGGGGGCGCGCTCCCTCTTGGGCCGCGCTCGCTCCTGAGCCATGGTGCGTCCAAAGTGTGGGGCGCCGCTCGTCCCAGGACGTCTCGCCGTCCGCTCCGGCTGGGCCTGTTCAGGGCGGCGACCGGGACGGCCTTGAGCGGCGGTGCGGACGCGCGTTCTGGGGGAGCGGCCGGATCGTGGGCGTGCCCGGGGCGGGGGCGGCGCGGTTAACGGCGGGCGTTCGTCCTGGGTAACGTCGGTTCTGGCACAACGTACGGAACCGGAGGAATCTGTGGACAAGCGCGATATTGGCGGACTGTCGGTCGGTGCGGTGGGCCTGGGGTGCATGGGGATGACGCACGCCTACACCGTGGGCGAGCGGGACGAGGCGGAGTCGGTCCGGGTGATCCACCGGGCGGTCGACCTCGGCGCGACGCTGATCGACACCTCCGACGTGTACGGCCCGTTCACCAACGAGGAGCTGGTCGGGCGCGCGCTGAAGGGCCGCCGGGACGAGGTCGTCCTCGCCACCAAGGTCGGGCTGCGCATCCCGCCGGGCGAGGACAACCGGGCGATGTACCGGGACGGCCGTCCCGAGCACGTCCACGCCGCCGTCCGGGACTCGCTGCGCCGCCTCGGCACCGACCGCATCGACCTGTACTACCTGCACCGGGTGGACGACCAGGTCCCGCTGGAGGAGACCTGGGGCGCGCTCGCCGAGCTCGTCGCGCAGGGCCTGGTGCGGAAGCTCGGAATCTCGGACGTCCGGCCCGAGCAGATCGCGACGGCGCATGCCATCCACCCGGTTGCGGCCGTCCAGAACGAGCTGTCGCTGTGGACGCGCGATGACGAGGTGGTCGCCTGGACGGCCGAGCACGGCGTCGGGTTCGTCCCGTACTCCCCGCTGGGGCGCGGCTTCCTGACCGGCCAGTACACCTCCGCGGCGGACTTCGGCAAGGACGACTTCCGCGCCCGCCTGCCGCGCTTCGCGGACGAGGCGCTCAAGGCGAACCTGGCGATCGTGGACAGGGTCCGCGCCGTCGCCGACCGGCACGGAGCGACGCCGGGACAGGTCGCGATCGCCTGGACGCTGGCCCAGGGCGGCCATGTCGTCCCGATCCCGGGAACCAAGCGGGTGTCGCGGCTGGAGGAGAACTGCGCGGCCGCGGATCTCGTCCTCACGCAGGCCGACCTGGACGAACTCGCCGAGGTCCCGCCTCCCGTGGGGACGCGGTACTGACCCACGCCGTCCTCTGATCGCACCCGGCCGGGTGCGATCAGAGGGCGCGCGTTGCCGTCCGTTCGACTACGATGCGGACGTACTCGCCGGCGTGGCTCAATTGGCAGAGCATCTGTCTTGTAAACAGAAGGTTAGGGGTTCAAGTCCCCTCGCCGGCTCGGGACGACCAGGGCGTCACCCCAACGGGGTGCCGCCCTGGCTCTTTCGGTAGCACCTTCCGCCACTGTTCGCCCCTCGCGTCCCGTTCACGCATGCCGCCGAGCGAGGAACGCGCGGGCCGTCCGGGGCATCGAAGAAGGGGACGGCCCGACACCCGCGACGGAATGAGGGAACCCCCGTGCACGCCTGGCAGCCCCTTCCCGAGTCCCTCCCGCCGGAGGTCCGGCGGCTGACCGTCCGGCTCCGCGACATCAAGGACGCCGCCGGGCTGAACCTGGACGTGCTCGCGCGCAGAACCCCGGCCAGCCGGTCCGCCTGGGGCCGCTACCTCAACGGCCAGGCCCTGCCGCCCCGCGAGGTCGTCGCCGCCCTGGCCGCCCTCGCGAACGCCGACCACCACGCCCTCCTGGCCCTCTGGGACCTGGCCGACCACGCCCACCGCCACCGCCAACCACCCCCGCCCAGCAACGACACCCCCCGCAAGAACGCAACGAGCAACGACGCGAACAGCCAGCACGCAAGTCGCGAGGCCACACCCCGCCACAACGGCTCCAACCCCCACGCCCCCGGGACCCACGCGTCCGACGCCCACGCCCCAGGCACCCACGCGTCCGACACCCACGTGCCAGGGGCCCACGCGTCCGACGCCCACGTCCCGGGCGGCCAGGCGCCGGGCGCCCACACTCCGAGCGGTGACGCGCAGGGCCCCCACGCGCAGGGCCCCCACGCGTCGGGCCCCCACGCGTCGGGCCCCCACGCGTCGGGCCCCCACGCGTCCGGCGCCCACGGCTCCGGCGCCCGCGCGCCCCGCGCCCATGGCCTGGGCGCCCAGGCCATGGGCAGCGACGCCTCCGGCTCGCATGCGTCGGGCCCTTACGCGTCCGGTGGTGGTGCGTCGGGGCCGCATGCTCCTGGGGCGCATGGGGATGGTGGCCAATCGGCTGGGGCGCGTGCGTCGGGGTGGGATGCGTTTGGTGGGGGACTTGGTGGTGCGGCGGGCGGTTCGCGTGGGGGGACGGACGCGGAGGAGGCGCCTCGGGCTGCTTGGCGGCGGGTGCGACGGGTGCTGGTCGTGGGCGCCGGGGCGGTGGTGATCGGGGTCGGTGTGGGCCTGTGGTTGGGGACGTCCCCGTCCAAGCCGGACACCTCGTCCCCTCCGACCGCCGCGAGCACGACCGGCTCGGCCGGCGGGTCAGCGGCCCCGACCAGCCCCCTTCCGGTGTCCACAGCAGGCGTGAACTGCAGGGACGCGGCGTGCGAGCAGCAGTCGCCCACCGCGCGCGGCTGCGTTCGCGATGCGGTCACCGCCGCGACCGTCCACGTCGACCATGCCCTTGTGCATCTGCGGTACAGCCCGTCCTGCCGTGCCGCGTGGGGGGACCTGGAGCAGGGACGCCTCTACGACCGGATCGAGGTGGCGGTAGGCGGCCACAGCGCGAAGGCCAAGGTGCGGTCATCGGGAGGGGCCACCAGCACTCCGATGCTGGCGGCCCCCGATGCCGCATCGGCGACCGTGTGCGCGAGCCTCGTCACGGGCGCCCGCCAATGCGGCTCCGCTCACCTGTAGCACTGGAAGTAGTGCCGATGGGGGGATGCGCTCTCGGCGCGGGGCGGGACGTTTGCAGGCGGGGAACTCGTCCAGAATCGGGGTGTGGACATTGACGAGCTGCTGAAGCGGTACGCCTATCCCGACCGGACGCCCTGGCTGCGGGCGAACATGATCGCGACGCTGGACGGCGGGATCCAGTACAAGGGCGACACGGCCGCGATCGGCTACCCCCTGGACCACCGGCTCATGGAGGGGCTGCGCGGGCTCGCCGACATCGTGATCATGGGGGCGGCGACCGTGCGGGAGTACGACTCCTGGCCGGACGACGCGCCGCCGCTCGCCGTCGTCTCGCGCAGTCTCGACCTCGACTTCGAGGGCGGGGTCTTCGAGGGCGGCCGGACGATCGTGGTCACCTGCTCGTCCGCCCCCGAGGAGCTGCTCGACAAGGCGTCCGGACGCGCGGACGTGATGCTCGCGGGCGAGACGTTCGCCGACATCGGCCCCGCACTGGACGCCCTGGCCGAGCGCGGCTACCAGCGGATGCTGTGCGAGGGCGGTCCGAGGCTGCTCGCGCAGGTCGCGGCGGCCGGATGGCTGCACGAGCTGTGCCTGACGCTCAGTCCCATGGTCACGTCCGGCGACGCGTCCCGGATCATGAACGGCCCGGTCCTGGACACACCGCACCGGATGCGCCTCATGCACGCCATCCCCGACAGCGACTACCTCTTCACCCGATACGCCATCGAATAGCCGCCGTCAGCCGACGTTGTGCTTGGTGTAGGCGGGCGCGCGCCAGCCGAGGACGGCCTCGGTCATGCGGACGGCGTCCACCGCCTGCCGGACCTCGTGCACCCGGACGATCCGGGCGCCGAGCATGATCGACGCGACGGTGACGGCGATCGTCCCCTCGACCCGCTCGCGCTGCGGCCGGTCCAGGGTCTCGCCGATGAAGTCCTTGTTGGAGATCGCGGCGAGCAGCGGGTAGCCGAGGTCGGCGATCTCCGGCAGCCGCCGGGTCAGCTCCAGCGAGTGCAGGGTGTTCTTGTTCAGGTCGTGGCCGGGGTCGATGATGATCCGGTCCGGCGCGACCCCGCGGTCCAGCGCGAGCTTCACCCGGTCGCGCAGGAACTCGGCGACGTCGGCGGCGATGTCGGCGTAGACCGGGCGCGGGTAGCGGGTGCGCGGCTCGGCCAGGCTGTGCGTGATGATCAGGCTGGCGCCCGTCTCGGCGACCACGTCCGCGAGCCGCGGGTCGTGCAGGCCGGTGACGTTGTTCAGCACGTCCGCGCCGCCCGCGAACGCCGCGCGCGCGACCTCCGGGTGGTAGGTCTCGACGGAGATCACCGCGTCGGTGCGGGCGCGCGCCGCCTCGATCACCGGGAGCACCCGGTCGATCTCCTCCTGCGGCGAGACCTCCGGGCCGGGCGCGAACGGGACGCCGCCGATGTCCAGCCAGTCCGCGCCCTCGTCCAGCGCCTTCTCCACCGCCGCGACGGCCTTGTCCAGCGCGAACGTGCTGCCCTGGTCGTGGAAGGAGTCCGGGGTCCGGTTGATGATCGCCATCACCGCGACCTGCCGGTCGAAGTCGAAGGAGCGGCGCCCGATCGTCCGCCTCGGGCTGACGAGCTCGGGGGCGTAGACCCGGTGCGGGACGGCTCCTGGCACGATGACCTGCCTTCTCCGGTGCTTGCGGCGCGGCCGGTTCGCCCGGCCCTGTCCTGGTCGCCTCACCCTATCCGCGCGGTCCCCGCCGGCGGCCGCGGCTCGTCCGCCGGGCGCGGTCCCCGGATCGGCGTGTGAATGCTTATCCGGAGCGCCGCATCATTGCATCAGAATTGCCGCGGGTCCCGCTTTGGCGGCGGTGACCGGACGCGGTCCTTGAACGGGGCGCAATTCCGTCAGACGGGCCGTCGGATGCACTCATCGGGCCGTTGCCCAGGGGGGACGGGCGGCTTCCGGAAGCGGCACCGGAATGTGACGCCACTTGGGACCTCTGGGGAAATAGTGGAAAGGGATGACGTGCGGGGTCGCAACGTGACCGCCGCTCGGCACTTCTTCCAAGCATTCTCGGGAAGTGGCCCGTGCGCACCATGATTGTTTGATCTCATAGTGAAGTCACGTCACTACATAGAGTCATGGTGAGTCAGGGAGGGCCAGATGGTCTGGGACTCGAGACCACCGGAGCGCAGGGGGAACGGCCGGGGACGAGGACAACCGGTCGTGCGCTACGCGGTCATGGCGCGTGACGAGAGGTTCCGCCTGCTGAGAAGGAGGTTCGCCCGGCTGGCCCTGGCGATCGCGGGCTCCTTCCTCGGCTGGTACTTCCTCTATGTCGCGCTCTCGGCGTTCGCGCGCGGTTTCATGGCGCGCGCGATCGTCGGCAACATCAACGTCGCCCTGGTCCTCGGCGTCCTGCAGTTCGTTTCCACGTTCGCGCTGGCCTGGTGCTACGCGCGCTATGCGAGCGCGTCGCTCGACCCGGTCGCGTCCGTCCTGCGGGACGAGGCGGACGCCCCGGCCGCGATCCGAGCAGGCCGGCAACGCGCCGCCCTGCACCCCGGCGAGGCCGCGGAAGCTCGGCATCCCGGCGAGGCCGCAGACGTCCCGCACCCCGGTGAGGCCGCGGACGCCCGGCTCCCCGGTGAGGCCGCGGAACGGCACCACGGCGAGGTCGCGGAAGCCACGCCCCTCGCCCCCGCACCCCCGCCGACCGAAGCGCAACCGGTGATCGCGTCACGCGCCGAATCGCGACCACCCGCGCAGCCGCCCTCCGAGGAGGGGCGTGCAGTGCCGGTGGCCGAGGCGACGCAGCCCTTACCGGTCGTGGCTCCGCACGTGCCGGAGCAGGCGCGGAACGACGAGGCGGACCCGGCGCGAGGGCATCCGGAGCCGGGGGCGGCGCCGGAGGGCTCGGACGCCTGGTCCGGCAAGGCGGTACGACCGGATCCGGGGTGGTTGGGATGATCAGTCAAATCCTCGCGGGGGCAGCGTCGGCATCGGCAGCGGTGCCGGCGCACGTCCATGCTCCGGGCACGGCCAGCGACAACGGCCGGGCCGTCACGTTCGGGTTGTTCGTGTTCTTCATCGTGGTCACGCTCGGGATCACAGTGTGGGCGCGGCTCAACACCAAGAACGCGGTCGACTACTACGCGGGCGGGCACGCGTTCTCCGGCCCGCAGAACGGGATCGCGCTCGCGGGCGACTACATGTCCGCGGCGTCCTTCCTGGGCATCGCCGGGATCATCGCGCTGTCCGGCTACGACGGGTTCCTGTACTCGATCGGGTTCCTGGTGGCGTGGCTGCTGACGCTGCTGCTGGTCGAGCTGATGCGCAACGCGGGCCGCTTCACCATGGCGGACGTGCTGAGCTACCGGGTGCGCAGGCAGCCCAAGGTCCGCACGGCCGCCGCGGTGTCCACGGTGACCGTGTCGGTGTTCTACCTGCTGGCGCAGATGGTCGGCGCGGGCGCGCTGGTGGCGCTGCTGCTCGGCATCCACCCCGGCGAGACGTTCATGGGCATGTCGGCCGAGGCCGCCAAGACCTGGACGATCGTCGCGGTCGGCGCGCTGATGATCTTCTATGTGATGTTCGGCGGGATGAAGGCCACCACCTGGGTGCAGATCATCAAGGCCGTGCTGCTGATCGGCGGCGCGATCGTGCTGACCGTGCTGGTGCTGGCCCGGTTCGGGTTCAACCTGTCCGGGCTGCTCGGGTCGGCGGCCGAGTCGTCCGGCAAGGGGACGGCGTTCCTGCAGCCCGGCCTGAAGTACGGCAAGGACGTCCCGGGGGACGGGTTCCAGACGCTGATGAACAAGCTCGACTTCATCAGCCTGGCGCTCGCCCTGGTGCTCGGCACCGCGGGCCTGCCGCACATCGTCACCCGGTTCTTCACCGTCCCGGACGGGCGCGCCGCGCGCACCTCGGTGAACTGGGCGATCGGGCTGGTCGGCGCGTTCTACCTGATGACGCTCGCGCTCGGGTTCGGCGCCGCGGCGCTGGTCGGGCGCAAGGCGATCATCGCCCAGGACCCGGCCGGCAACACCGCCGCGCCGCAGCTGGCCAAGGCCGTCGGCGACCACATCGGCGGCCCGGTCGGCGGCGACCTGATGCTGGCGTTCATCGGCGCGGTCGCGTTCGCGACGATCCTCGCCGTGGTGTCGGGGCTGGTGCTGGCGTCCTCGACCTCGCTCGCGCACGACTACTTCGGCCACGTGCTGATGTTCGGCCGCCCGCGCGAGTCGCAGGAGGTCGCGGTCGCCCGGTTCGCGGCGTGCCTGATCGGGGTGCTCGCGATCGTCCTCGCCGTGATCGCCAAGAACATGAACGTGGCCTTCCTGGTCGCGCTGGCGTTCGCGATGGCGGCCGCGGCGAACCTGCCCGCGATCACGCTGTCGCTGTTCTGGAAGCGGTTCAACACGGCCGGGGTCGTCGCCGGGATCTACGGCGGCCTGATCAGCTCCCTGGTGCTGGTCTTCTTCTCCCCGGTCGTGTCCGGCAAGGTGGACCCGCTCACCGGCGCGAGCCTGTCGCTGTTCCCCAAGGGCGTGGACTTCCACTTCTTCCCCCTGGAGAACCCCGGCCTCGTGTCCATCCCCTTCGGGTTCCTCTGCGCCGTCATCGGCACCTTCCTGGGGCGGGAGGAGGCCGACACGCGCCGGTACGACGAGCTCTCGTTCCGCTCGCTGACCGGCGCCGGCTCGGTCTGACCCGTCCGGACGGGCGGGGTGCGCGCTCTCGCCGCACCCCGCCCACCCGGACGACCGCCGTCCGCCCGCCGCGCGGGCCGCTCGGGCAGTGATCACTTTCGTGAGAGGACTAACACCCCCGGACGGCCTGGGGTTACCCGCCGGTACGGCAGGCTGGTGGGCATGAAGCCGAAGTCCACGCTCGCCCTCGCCTGCTCGACCGGAGGGACGGTGCTCGCCACCGCCCTCGCCACGGCGGGCGTCGCGGCGCTGCTCGCGGGCTGCGGCGGCGACGGCGGCTCGGCCACGGCGAAGTCCGCCCCGTCCGCCCGCTCCTACCAGGACACGGCCGAGATCGGACGCGCCCTGCGCGAGGACGGCGCGACCGGGTGCAGCGTGGACGCCACCCGCGTCGAATGCCGCTACCAGGGACGCTACGTCGCCGCGACCGTCCTCGCGCCCGAGCTCGGCCTCACGATGGACACCGCGCTGCGCAGCTGGCGCAGCGGCGTCGGCCAGAGCGCGCTCGGCGAGAACGGCTCCTTCGCGATCCTCCAGGGCCCGAACTGGCTGCTCACCGGCCCCGGCGAGCTCGTCGACAAGGCCCGCGCCGACCTCGGCGGCCGCGCCTACCACTGCAACCACCCCTTCGGTACCTGCTCCTGACCCCGCCCGCCCGTCGCGGACGTCCTCCGGGGCCGCGGGCCGGAGCGCCGTTACCAGCGGGGTTCGCGGTGGTTCCGCGACCGGTGGTCCGGCGCGCGTCCCGAAGTGCGGGAGTGCCGGGGCCGCCTCGGAGCGTCATGGCAGAATGAGGGCCCCCGACCGGTCGGCCGTCCGCCGCCCGGGCGGATCGGAACTCGTGGAACGCGGCCGACGGCCGGGAGGAGGTGCGGTGCCGCTGCCCTCTGACGGCCGCCGCGCCACCGGCCGGAAGCACCGCCGGCGTGCGGCGGCGCGCCCGCCCGTCCGCACCGCCGCGGCGCTGACCGCGCTGACCCTCGCGTCCGCCGTCGGCGTCCCGATCGCGTTCGCGCCGTCGTCCGGGCTGGACCCGCTCGCGGCGAGATCGAGCGCCGCGACGTCCCAGACCGCGCGCGGCACCGCGGCCGGCACGTCGAGGACCGGCGCGCGCCAGGCCGCCGCGCCGCTGCCCTTCCCGCAGGCGCCGGACGGCCCGGTGGACATGATCCGGTCGCGCGAGTGGCACCTGTCGGCGCTGCACGTGCCGAAGGCGTGGAAGCAGTCGCGCGGCGCGGGCGTCGTCGTGGCCGTCCTCGACACCGGCGTGGACAAGCACCACCCTGACCTGACCGGGCGCGTCATCACCGGCCCCGACCTCACCGGCGGGACGCGCCGTCCGGGCAGCAAGTACTGGGGCCTGCACGGGACGTCGATGGCCAGCATCATCGCCGGGCACGGGCACGGACCCGGCGGCTCGCAGGGCGTGATGGGCGTCGCGCCCGCCAGCCACGTGATGTCGCTGCGCGTGACGTGGGAGAACGACGATCCCATGCGCAAGGACGACGCGCAGGTCAACCACGCCCGGGACGCAATCGCGCAGGGCATCCGGTACGCGGTCGACCACGGCGCGACCGTCATCAACATGTCGCTCGGCGGCGGCAAGCAGTACTATGACGGCGACTCGTCCGAAGAGGACGCCATCCGGTACGCGCAGAGCAAGGGCGTCGTGCTCATCGCGTCCGCCGGGAACGACGGCGCGGGCGCGAACCGCAAGAACTTCCCGGCCGCCTACCCGGGCGTGATCGCGGTCGGCGCGCTCGACCACGACATGCACGAGTGGAAGGACAGCAACCGGCACCCGTACGTCGCGGTCTGCGCGCCGGGCGTCGACATCGTCAGCGCGGACGCCGACGACGGCTACGTGGTCGGGACGGGGACCAGCCCGTCCTCGGCGATCGTCGCCGGGATCGTCGCGCTGCTGCGGTCGCGCTACCCGTCCATGAGCCCGGACCAGGTGCGGCAGGCGCTCGTCGAAGGCTCGACGGGGAAGGGGACCAGCCCGTCCGGGAGCTGCCCCGGTTCGCTGGACGCGGCGCGCGCGATGGCGGCGGCCGCGCGGATCAGCAAGGAACCGCCGAAACCGTCCGCTCCGGCCGTCCGCAAGGACGCGCCTACCGCGAGCACCTCGAACAGCGATTCCGACCGCATTTACCTGGCGATCCTCGGCGGCGGCGGGGCGCTGGTGCTGATCGGCCTCTTCCTGGGCTGGCGGCAGCGCCGCCGTCCGGACGAGGACGACGGGCTCGTCCCGCCTCCTGCCCCGGTCCCCGCACCGCGCCGGTCGGCACCGCCGGTCGAGTCCCCGCCCGTGGTCTCCTTCCAGCCCGCCCCGCCGCGCCCCGCACCTCCAGCGACTCCCGCGGCGGAACCGCTGGCCGCCCCGACCTTCTCCGGCGAGCCGTCCGACTGGACACCGCCGCCGCCTCCGCGCCCCGTGCCGTCCACACCAGAGCCCGAGCGTTTCACCGAGCACGAACCTGAGCGGCCTTCCGAGTTCACGCCGCTTTCGCAGGAGCCTGGGCGTTTCGCCGAGCCCGCCCCGCCGACATCTGAGCGTTTCGCCGAGTCCGCATCGTCCTCCGGGCCTGCTTACCCGGACGAGGGCGAGGTGCCTTCCGCGTTCGATCCGCTGGCCGATCCGTTGCAGGGGCCGGGGTCGGTGCAGGGAGCGGGGCCGCTGAGCGAGCAGGAGGCGCGGCCCGTGGAGGACGAGCCGGGCCTCAGCGACGAGGAGTGGGAACGCTTCCGGCGCGGCGTCCTAGCCGAGGCCGAGCAGCCCGCCCCGCCGCCGATGCCGCCGCTGGAGGACCTCCAGACCGGAGCCGTGCCGGACGCGCCGCCGCCGGGCCTCGCGGACGCCAACGGCCACGGCCCGATGCCCTCCGCGCCGGACGACGCCGCCGGGCACAGCCCGCGCCGCCGCCGTCCGGTGGTCGCGGACGACGACGACTACCGTCCGCCCTGGTGGTGAGGCGCCTACCCCGCCGGGCGTAGGGCCGAAGCCGCCGCTCGTACGACGACACGCCGCGGACCCTCCACGGAGCATCGGACCATCCGAACCGGAGGAGGAGTCCGATGCACACGCTGATGATCACCGCCGCGCAGCCCGGCTGGCACGACCACGGAGGCCCCGGCTGGTGGGCGATCTTCCCGATCACCTTCGGGCTGCTGTGGCTGTCCGCGATCGGGTTCGTCGGTTTCCAGATCGCCAAGCGCCGCCGCCGCGGCCGGCGCTTCCCGCACCCGGCCGGACCGCGACCGGGCGCGGACACGGGCAAGCAGCGCCCCGAAGACCTGCTCGCCGAGCGCTTCGCCCGCGGCGAGGTTGACGAGGACGAGTTCCACTCCCGCATGTCCGCCCTCCGCGCCGAGCGCGAATGACCGCGCAGCCCGCGCCCGCCCTCCGCGCCGAGCGGGGATGAGGGGGCGCGGGGTCAGTCGGCGCCGGCTTCGCGGAAGATGCGTTCGACGCCCTCGGGGTCCATCATCGCGGGGGACTTCGCGGCGGCGTCGGCGAAGCGGGTGAGCAGCCGGGCGAACTCGGCCTTCTCGTGGCCGGTCCAGCCGCTCATCAGCTCGTCGAAGTAGGCACGGCGGAACCGGTCGGCGACCTGCCGGACGCGGTCGCCGGCGTCGGTCAGCCCGAGGTTGGCGCGGCGCGCGTCCACCGGGGACGGGCGGCGCGACACCAGGCCCGCGTCGATCGCGTGCCCGACCAGCCGGCTCGCGGTGGACGGGTCGATCTCCAGCCGCTCGGCGACCGCGCCGACCGTGACCTCCGGGCCGTCCGTGCAGGCCGCGAGGGCGGCGACGGCGTGCACGACCATCAGGTTGGACAGCTGGATCGGGCGCCCGCCCGGCCCGGACGAGGTCTGCGCCCGGATCTTGCGCATCAGGTCCGGGCGGGCCCAGACGCGGCGCAGGTGGAACAGCGCCAGCGCGATCTCGGAGAGCGGCGGGTCCGGCTCGGGACCCGGACCGGAGGGCTTCTCGGTCGCCATGCTCGTCCTCCGTTCGCGTGGTGGCCCGCCGTACGGCCCGGCGGCACGGATGCACAATGCACATATTAACGCGGGCCGGCTGGGAGTATCCCGAGTGCGAGCTGAGCCTTTGCCGAGACAGGCCCCCGCGCGCCCTCGCCCGGGCCTGCGGCGGGGTGGGTGGCCGTTCCGCGCGAACCGCCGGAGAATGTCCGCCGGGACGCGTAGAGTGGCCTCGGCCGAACCCGGACGACCCGGGATCAGTGACCACCAAAGGGGACGCCACGTCGGCGGCGGACGCTCCCGGCGACGGTTCCCAACAGGACGGCAGCATGAACGATGGCTCACCCCTGCCCCCGATGAACGAGGGCCGGGAAGACGACGAAGCAGCCTTCCCGGCCGACCTCCTGTCCGAGCGCGACCGCCAGATCCTCGCCTTCGAGCGCCAGTGGTGGAAGTACGCCGGAGCCAAGGAGCAGGCCATCCGCGAGACGTTCGACATGTCGGCGACGCGGTACTACCAGCTCCTCAACATCCTGATCGACCGACCCGAAGCGCTGGTGCACGACCCGATGCTGGTCAAGCGCCTGCGCCGGATGCGCACCCAGCGGCAGCGGCAGCGCGCCGCGCGGCGGCTCGGCATCCGCCCCTGACGTGGCCGACACTGGTCACGTGCAGCCTTCCTCCCGCATCACCCCCGAGGGCGAGGACGCCCTCGCCGCCCTGCGCGCGAACCCCGGCGGGGCGGTCCTCGGCTTCGATTTCGACGGCACGCTCGCGCCGATCGTGGACGATCCGGCGGCGGCCCGGGCGCATCCCCGCGCCGCCGCCGTCCTCGCCGCGCTGGCCCCGCGCGTCCGGGCGCTGGTCGTGGTGACCGGCCGGCCGGCGAAGACCGCGGTCGAGTACGGCGGCTTCGAGGGCATCGACGGCCTGGTCGTGCTCGGGCAGTACGGCGCGGAGCGCTGGGAGTCCGGCGCGCTGACCTCGCCCGAGCCGCCGCCGGGCGTCGCTGCGGTGCGCGCCAAGCTGCCGCGCGTGCTGGAGTCGGCGGGCGCGCCGCCCGAGACGTTCGTGGAGGACAAGGGCCGCGCCCTCGCCGTCCACACCCGGCGCTGCGCGGAACCGCAGGTCGCGCTCGACCGCCTCCGCGGCATCATGGACGCGCTGGCCGAGCGGCACGGCCTGGTCGTGGAGCCGGGACGGTTCGTCCTGGAGCTCCGTCCGCCCGGCATGGACAAGGGCGTCGCGCTGAACACGTTCGTCGAGGAGACGGGCCGTCCGTCCATGCTGATGTTCGCGGGCGACGACCTGGGCGACCTCACTGCCTACGACACCGTCGATGCCTTGCGCGCTGACGGCGTCCCGGGGCTCAAGCTGTGCAGCGGATCCACCGAGGTCACGGCCCTGGCCGAGCGTGCCGACCTGGTCGTGGACGGCCCGGACGGCGTCGTCGCCTTCCTCGAAACCCTCCTGCCGCCGTCCTCCTGACCCGTCCGGTCGGTCCCGGGCGGTCGCTGTCGCCGACCTGTCCGGCCGGTTCCGGACGTCCGGAACCCGTCACCGCGCCTCGCCACCCGAGCGGCCTCTGGCCTGCGCTTTCGTCGGGACGGGACGCCGCGTACCGCCGATGCGGGTGGGGCGGGTGCGAGTCTGGCAAACAATCAGGCAAAAATAGGGTAATTTCGCTGCGCCCGGTGGACGCGGGGTCTAGGCCGGACGAGACACAGGCGGGGAGTGCTGACGTGGACACAGAATCCGGATTGCCGGGCCGGTCCGGCGGGCCTCGCGCCACGTCCCGCGACCCCCTGGGCACCTCGGCGTCCCCGGCTCACCAGGGCTACCCGCAGCAGCCGTCCGCCCAGCCGCCCTACGCGCAGCAGCCGCACCCGCAGCAGCCGCACCCGCAGCAATCGCCGCAACCACAGCAGCCTTACGCGCAGCAACCTCCCGCGCAGCAGGCGTACGTACAGCAGCCTCCTACTCAGCAGGGATACGCGCAGGAGCCTCCCGCCCAGCAGCCGTATGCGCAGGAGCCTCCCGCCCAGCAGGCGTACGCGCAGCACCCGTCCGCTTCGCAGCCGCCCAACGCGTACGCGCATGAGGCGTCCTACGGGCCGCGCAGTTCGGACGAGATCGGCGTCAGGGAGACCAGTGGCGTCGAGGTGCGGATCGCGTCGTCCCGGAGCGAGCGCAACCGGATCCGGCGAGAAGAGCGCGGACGCTCCGGTCGCCGTAAGGGCCTCCTCGTGTGCGCGGGGGTGCTGGTGGTCGCAGCGGCGGCTGCCGGCGCGTTCGTCCTGATCCCCGGTTCGGACAGCGAGAAGGGCGACCCGGGGACGGCCGCCATCGACGGGAACCCGCCCGCCTCGTCAACGCAGTCGACCGCGATGCCGAAGACCGGAACCCCGGTGACGGTCGGCACGACGGACGGCTACCAGTACCAGCTCGCCGCCGTGGATTCAGGGGTGGGCGAGGGTGCGTCCACGCAGCAGACGACCGCGCCGTCCGGATACGGCTTCGCGTATGTCGAGTACGTCCTGTCGAACCCGACGGCCAAGAAGGTGCTGCTCGACTTCCCCGGGGACGTGTTCGTCAAGCGCACCCTGGTCCAGAGCGCGGCGCGCGGGCGCTGCATGCCCCAGGCCGGGACGCCCGAGGACATGTGCACGCCCCCGACGCACAGCGACGTCGTGCGGTCCCTGCGCGGCGGCCAGCTCATCAAGGGCGACGGCGACGACAAGTACATGCCGCCCGGTTCGGCCTACCTCGTCCGCGCGACGGTCGACGTCCCGGTCGAGAAGGAGCTGAAGACCGGCGATCTGCGCCTGTTCATCTGGAAGCAGATGTACATGGCCGACCAGACCGCCAAGGAAGCCCCCCTCCCGCACTAGAACGCCTCCAGGCACGGCGAAGGGCCGCCGCGATTCGGTCGCGACGGCCCTTCGTTTCGGTCGTGCCGGGCGGGGGCCCTGCGCAGGACGCCGGGCCGGGACGGCCGGTCCGGTCACGCGCCGGCCTACTCCTCGGCGCCCGGGTCGTCGGCGAGGATGCCGTACAGCCGGCGGCGGGCGTCGTTGACGACGTCCAGCGCCCGGGACTGCTGGGACGGGCTGCCGACCGCCATGACCTGGTGGAGCGCGCCCATCAGCTGGCGGATGGCCTCCCGCGAGTGCAGGACGCTCTCCCCGGCCGCCTCGGTGACCTCGTCCCACGGGGCGGTGGCCTGGGCGGACGCCTCCTCGCGACCGGAGTCGGTGAGCGAGAACAGGCGCTTGCCGCCCTGCTCCTCGCTGCTGACCCGGTCCTCGTCCTCCAGCATCTGCAGGGTCGGGTAGACCGAGCCGGGGCTCGGCCGCCAGACGCCGCCGGTGCGCTCGTCGAGCTCCTGGATCATCTCGTAGCCGTGCATCGGCCGCTCGGCGAGCAGGGCGAGCAGCGCCGCCCTGACGTTGCCGCGGCGGGTGCGGCGCCCGCCGCCCCGGCCTCGCCCGCGTCCCCGTCCGCCGGGTCCGCCCGGACCGAAACCCGGTCCGCCGGGGCCGAAACCGCCCCAGCCGAACGGGTCGTCCCGGCGCATCCGCGCCTCGGGCCCCCCGCGGAAGTGCGGACCGGGTCCGCGCCGGCCGTGCTCGTGGCTCCTGGTGTACTCGCGCATCGTCATCATCTCCTTGTCGTTGTTCGATCGCGATGCATTAACGATATATCGGTGAACGCTCGCTGGCAAGCCCGCATTCCCTCGACAGAAACTCATCAGGTGCTGAATATCGAGGAAGGGGGTGGCGCCCATGACCGGACGCACCGCCACGACGGCCTGCGTGACGGGCGGCGGACCCACCGGGACCGTCCTCGGCTTCCTGCTCGCCCGCGTGGACAGGCTGCCCCGCTGGACCGGCTGCGCTGCTGGACCGGCTGCCCCGCTGGACCGGCTGCGCTGCTGGACCGGCCGCGCGGCTGGTCGGGTACGGCCCGCGTCCCGAACGCGTCCGCACGGCGTGAAACGCGAAAGCCTCCGGGCCGCGGCTGCGGCCCGGAGGCTTCAGGTCAGAGCGCCCGGAGGCGTTCGATCAAGGGGCCTGGAGCTTCAGGTTGTCCAGGATCGCCTTCACGATGTCGGCGTTGTCGCTCTGCCGGATGCGCACCCAGGCGCCGAACTTGCCGTCCGCCGAGTGCAGCGCGACCTCGGTGACCAGCGGCGTGCCGGTCTTGCACGCGGTGAAGCGCAGGATCGTGCCGCTGAGCTGCTTGTCGGGCGAGGTGTAGCTTTCCGGGTTGCCCTTGGTGCAGGCCGAGTGGGTCGAGACGCCGGCCGGCAGGGTCTCCGACTTCGGCATCGCGGTCGTCAGGCCGACGAACAGCCCCGGCCCGGATCCGAGCCGCCACTTCGCCATGTCCGGAACCGCGCGCAGGACGGGACGGGCCGTGGCATCACCCACGAAGCCGACGCCGCTCGGCAGCCAGGTCTTGTCCCCGGCCTTCGGCCACGCCTTGGGCACGGCCGCCTTGATCTTGCCCGAGTCGTCCGCGACCTGGGCGAAGTCGGCCGGGACGGACGTCTTCTGGCCGTCCTTCCCCTTGCCGTTCTTGCCCTTGCCGTCCTTGGAGAAGATCGAGCCGAGCGCGAGGCCCGCGATCAGCGCGACGGTCAGCACCGCGGCCGTGATCAGCAGCGGGGTCAGGTAGCCGCGCCGGCCGCCTCCGCCGCCGTTGCCACCTCCGCCGCCGCCCCCGCCGGGCCCGGGCGGTCCGCCGGGGACGCCGCCGGAGCCGCCGGTGTCCTTCTTGCGCCGTCCGAACGGCGACCCCTTACCGGACGACCCGGACGATCCGGGCGGCCCGGGAGGCGCCTGCTGAGGCTGGTAGGGAGGCGGCGGGTAGCCGTGCGGGGGCGGGCTCTGCGACGGCCCGGGCCCCGGGGTGAACGGCTGACCCGGCCCCTGCCCGGGACTCGGGTCGTAGGGCTGGCCGCCCGCCGGGAACACCGACGTCTTGGCATCGCCACCGGGCTGCGGAGGCGGCGGCCGGTCGCCGTAGCGTCCGCCGGGCTGGTCCATCAGGGTCGCCTCGCCGCCGTCCGGACCCTGCGTGTAACCAGGCCCGGCCGGACCGGACGGGCGCGGCGGCAGCGGCATCTCGGTCGTGCGGGAGTCGTCGGGCCCGGCGTCCGGCGGAAGGGTCTCCGAGCCGGGCGGACGGTCCCCGTAGGGCTGCTGTCGGGGATCGCGCACGGTCGCCTCCGGTACCTCGTCCTGGTCACCGGGGTATGACGCTCGCCGCGGGGGGCCGGGTTCGGGCGAATTGCCGGACTGGTGCGGCGACGGGACGTCCACCACCGTGGACGGCGCCTCCGCCGGACGGTTCGGCGCGCCGCCCCCGCCGGCGATCGGCCCCGGCTCCGCGATCGTCGCCGGCGGCTCGGCCGGCGGACGGACCCGGGCCGGGACCGGCGTCCCGCCCGCGGAGTCGGCCGGCGTCTCGGGGACGACCTTCGCGCGCAGCTCGGCCAGCGCCTCGCCGAACGCCTCGGCCGTCGGCCAGCGCTTCTCGCGCTCGGCCTCCAGCGCGCGCAGCACGACCTCGTCCGTCCCGGGCGGCAGGCCCTCGCGCAGCTCGCTCGGCGGCGGCACCGGGATCGGCGCCTGCGACGGCGGCTTGCCGGTCAGCATGTGGAAGGTCAGCGCGCCGAGGCCGTACACGTCCGCGCGGACGTCCAGGCCGCCGCCGAAGCGGGCCTGCTCCGGCGACATGTAGCCGGGCGTGCCGACCGGCAGGGTGAACGCGCCGGACGCGTGCGCCAGCGCCTTCGCGAGCCCGAGGTCGGCGATCAGCAGCTTCTCGCCGCCGTCCGCCGTGGACTGGAACAGCACGTTCGACGGCTTCAGGTCGCGGTGGATCACCCCGAGGGTGTTGATCACCTCGACGCCGTAGGCGGTGTCCTCGGCGAGCGCGAGCGCCTCGGCGACCGGAAGCGGCCGGGCCTTCATCCGGTCGGCGAGCGTCCCCCGGTCGGCGTACGACATCACGAAGTAGGGACGGCCGTCCGGGAGCTCCCCGATGTCGTGCACCCGCACCAGGCGCTCGGAGTCGGCGCGGCGCAGGATCCGCGCTTCCTCCAGGAACCGGTTGCGCACATCGAGGTCGTCCAGCAGGCTGCCGTTCAGGACTTTGATCGCGACCAGCGAGTCGAGCGCGTCGTCATGCCCGAGCCACACTGAGGCGAACGCCCCGGACCCGAGGACGCGGTCGATTCGGTAACGGCCGACGGTAGAGGGGAAGGACACTCCCGTATCATGCCCAACAAACGGGGTGTGTGTGCGAGCGAGGTCGAGGCACGGCGATGGCATTCGATGAGAGAACCGAGGAGTTGGCGCTGAAGGCCGCCCAGGGAGACCAGGGCGCGCTGGAGGAGTTGCTCCGCAAGATCGAGCCGGACGTGCTGCGACACGCGTCCCGGTTCCTGCCCAACCGGCAGGACGCCGAGGAGGCTTGCCAGGACGCGTTGTTGCAGGTCGCGCGCAACATTCACCGGTTCGAGGGACGATCGCGCTTCTCCACGTGGCTGCACGTGGTGGTGGCGAACTCGTCGCGCTCGACCTACCGCTCGCTCAAGCGGCGGTCCATGGAGCAGGCGGGCGAGCTGCCCCAGCAGCGCCCCGACCCGCGCCGGACCAGCGTGATCGCCGGTTCCCGGGTCGACATCCTGGACGCCATGGAGGACCTGGAGGCCCGCAAGCCGGACCTGATCCAGGCCCTGGTGCTGCGCGACGTCTCCCAGCTGGAGTACGCCGAGATCGCCGAGCAGCTGAAGCTGCCGCTCGGCACGGTCAAGTCGCGCATCCACGAGGCCCGCAAGCAGGTCCGGCAGACCCTGGGCGAGTCCTACACCTGACCCCCGCGCCCGCGCGTGTCGCGGTCGGAGCGGGGCCAAGGGTCGGCAAGGGGTGGGCCAAGCGGCCGGGACGCCGACGAGCGCGGCGAGTCCGGGGGCGTCAGCATGCCCTGCATGGCCACTGGAACAGCCCCGGCCGACCGGCCGGTCTTCGTGTTCGGCTGCCCGCGGTCGGGCACGACGCTGCTCCAGCTGATGCTGCACTCGCATCCGCGCATCGCGATCCCCGCCGAGACCCGGTTCGTCCTCTCCGCCTACACCGGAAGGTGCGAATTCGGTGACCTCGCGGACAGGGAGAACAGGCGCCGGCTCGCGGAGTGGATCACCACCCGCCGCTCGACCCGGTTCGCCGATCTCGGACTGGACGCGGCGGAGGTCGCCGACGAGATCACCGACGGCCCGCCGACGCTCGGCTCGGCGCTGGGCATCGTCTTCCGGGCCTACGCGCGCCGCTTCGGCCGGACGCGCTGGGGCGACAAGCGGCCCGGCTACTACCAGCACATCCCGGCGCTGCTGCGGATGTTCCCGGACGCCCAGTTCGTCCATCTCGTCCGGGACGGCCGGGACTGCGTGGCGTCGCTGCGCGAGATGCCCTGGTACAAGCTCGACCTGCACCACGCGATCGCGTCCTGGCGCGAGGCGGTCGACATCGGCCGCCGCGCCGCCGCGCGGCTCGGGCCTGGCGCGTACTGCGAGCTCCGGTACGAGCGCCTCGTCGCCGACCCGGCGGGGGAGCTGTCCCGGCTGTGCGGGTTCCTCGGCGAGGAGTTCGACCCGGCGATGACCGAGCCGCGGCACATCGCGGCGCTGACCGTCCCGCCGCAGAAGAACTGGCACGACCGCACCCGCTCGGCCGTGTCGTCCGGACGGATCGGCTCCTGGCACGACCGCCTCGAACCCTGGGAGATCGGGCTCGCCGAAGCCGCCTTCGGCGACCGGCTCACCGACCACGGCTACGAGCCCAGCGGGCTACCGAGGCCGAACCCCGCGCTCATGGCCAGGTTCACCGCTACGGCCGCGCACCGGCGCCTGGCCCATCGCAAGGCTGACGTCCGCGAACGCTGGCGGCGGCGCCACGAACCGAACCCGGTCGCCTACCAGCTCACTCCCGTCCTAGCCTGACTTCGGGGCGGCGCGGCGTCAGTCGAGGGCCGCCAGCTGGTCGGAGAACCAGCGGGCCGGGGGCAGGGCGGTCGCGGCGTCGCCGAGCCTCCGGGTGCGTTCGAGGCGCTCGCCGGGTGGCATCAGCAGAGCGCGGTGCAGGGCCTCGGCGGTCTGTGACACGTCGAAGGGGTTGACCATCAGGGCGTCGGCGGCGAGTTCGGCCGCCGCGCCGGCCTCCCGGGACAGGACGAGCGCGCAGCCGTCCGCCGACAGGACCGGGCCCTCCTTCGCGACCAGGTTCATACCGTCCCGGATGGGGTTCACCAGCAGGACGTCCGCCAGCGAGTAGGCGGCGAGCGACCGCGGGTAGTCGTCGTTGACCTGCACGATCAGCGGGTCCCAGGACGGCGTGGCGAACTCCTCGGAGATCGCCCGCGCGGTCTCGTGCACCGCCTCGGTGTACGCGCGGTACTCGGCCAGATCCGTCCGCGACGGGTAGGCGAACGCCAGGTGGACGACCTGGCCGTGCCATTCCGGATGCGTCGCCAGCAGCTCGCGGTAGGCGGCCAGGCCGCGGACGATGTTCTTCGACAGCTCCGTCCGGTCCACGCGGACGATCAGCTTCCGGTTGCCGACCTGCGCGCGGAGCGATTCGCGCCGTTCGGCGACGTCCGGCTCGGCGGCTCGTGCGCGCAGGGACTCGCCGTCCACGCCGAGGCCGTGGACGCCGATCCGGGTCGTCCGGCCTGCGAACGTGACGGACTGGCCGTCCACGCGGGCGCCGGGGAGGAGCTGGGCGCAGCAGGCGAGGAACGCGTCCGCCCAGCGCTGGGTGAGGAAACCCGCGTGGTCCGCGCCGAGGATGCCGCCGAGGACGGCTTCGGCGATGTCGTCCGGCAGCATCCGGAAGTACTCCGGCGGCGCCCACGGCGTGTGCGAGAAGTGCGCGATCCGCAGGTCAGGGCGCCGGTCGCGCAGCATCCGGGGCGCGAGCGACAGGTGGTAGTCCTGCACGACGGCCTTCGCGTCCGGCTCGGACGACTGGGCCAGCGCGTCCGCGAACGCCGCGTTGTACGCCTCGTAGGACTGCCAGTCCCGCCTGAACCGCGCGTCGAAGTGCGGCGCGCGCGGCGTCTCGTACAGCAGGTGGTGGACGAACCAGAGCGTCGAGTTCGCGACCGAGTTGTAGGCGCGCTGGAACGTCGCGGCGGGGATGTCCAGCATCCGGACGGCCGCGCCGCCGGTGTCGTGCCCGGCCCGGTCGAGCCGTCCGTCCGGGGCCTCCCGCGCGGCCTCCCGGTCGGCGTCGCCGAGCGCCGCGCACACCCACAGCACGTCCGTGCTGGCGGCCACCCCCGCGAGCCCCGACACCAGCCCGCCGCCCCCGCGCCGCGCGGCCAGCCCGCCGCCCTCCCTCCGGGTGAACGACACCGGACCACGGTTGGACGCCACCACGATCTGACTCATGGGAGCAGCGTCTCAGCCGCGACGCCCGCACATCAAAGGGACCCGCGTGATTCCCGGTCACTCACCTGTCGCGAGACCTCGGCGCAATCCCCGAACGCGCTACGAGACCCTCTCCGGAGGCGTCAGAAGCCAATGCCATCGAGGTGAGTCAAGACCGTTGCGTGACGAAGGACACGGTCGGGTAACGTCTCAGCGGGCGAGACGGCGCTGTCCGAGAACCGGGCAAGTCATGTAATCTCGCCTCACGGAGTTCGAAAGAACCCGCGTCTATAACTTCATAACGCTCATCCAGAGGGGTGGAGGGACCGGCCCTACGAAGCCCCGGCAACCACCCGGTCAGTGCGCGCTCGCGACCCGCGAGGCCGACCGGGAAGTGGTGCCAACTCCGGCCTGCGACCAAGGCGGCGCAGGGAAGATGGGGAGAAGGGCCTCGCTTCATGGCGCTCACGTCTGCGACGAATCTCGGACCTGCCACCGCGCTCACCTGCCGCGAATGCGGCACCACCCGCGAACTCGGCCCGCACTACGCGTGCGAGGAGTGTTTCGGGCCGCTGGAGATCTCCTACGACTTCGGCGACGTCACCCGCGAGTCGATCGAGGCGGGACCGCGCAACATCTGGCGGTACAAGGGCCTCCTGCCCGTCCCGTCCCACGTCGAGGAGACGCCCAACACCGAGCCCGGGCTGACCCGGCTGGTGCGCGCGGACCATCTCGCCGAGACGCTCGGACTGTCGAAGCTGTGGGTCAAGGACGACAGCGGCAACCCGACCCACTCGTTCAAGGACCGCGTGGTCGCGGTCGCGCTCGCCGCCGCCCGCGAGCTGGGCTTCAAGGTGCTGGCCTGCCCGTCCACCGGGAACCTGGCGAACGCCGTGGCGGCCGCCGCCGCCCGGGCCGGCATCCGCAGCGCGGTGTTCGTGCCGTCCGACCTGGAGTCCCAGAAGATCATCACGACGGCCGTGTACGGCGGCACGTTCGTGACCGTGGACGGCAACTACGACGACGTCAACCGGCTCGCCTCCGAGATCGCGGGCGAGCAGGACGACTGGGCGTTCGTGAACGTCAACGTCCGGCCGTACTACGCCGAGGGGTCCAAGACCCTCGGCTACGAGATCGCCGAGCAGCTCGGCTGGCGGCTGCCGGACCAGATCGTGGTCCCGGTCGCGTCCGGATCCCAGCTCACCAAGATCGACAAGGCGTTCCAAGAGTTCATCAAGCTCGGCCTGGTCGAGGACAAGCCCTACAAGGTGTTCGGCGCGCAGGCCGCTGGTTGCGACCCGGTAGCCAACGCGTTCAAGCAGGGCTGGGAGGTGTTCCGGCCGGTCAAGCCGGACACCATCGCCAAGTCCCTCGCCATCGGCAACCCGGCGGACGGGACCTACGTGCTCGACATCGCCCGCCGCACCGGCGGCGCGGTCGAGGACGTCACCGACGAGCAGGTCGTCGAGGGCATCCGGCTGCTCGCCGCCACCGAGGGCATCTTCGGCGAGACCGCCGGCGGCGTCACCGTCGGCGTGCTGAAGAAGCTCACCGAGTCCGGCGCGCTCGACCCGTCCGCCGAGACCGTGATCATCAACTCCGGGGACGGCCTGAAGACGCTGGACGCCGTCGCCCCGGTCGTCGCGCCCACCGCGAACATCGCCCCCAGCCTGGACGCGTTCCGCGCCGCCGGAATCGCCTGAGAGGAGCCCCCATGAGCACCGTCTCCGTCCGCATCCCGACCATCCTGCGGACCTACACCGGCGGCGAGTCCGAGGTGAAGGCCGAAGGCGGCACCCTGCGCGCCGTCGTCGCCGACCTGGAGTCGTCCTACACCGGCATCTCCGCCCGCATCCTCGACGACGCCGGCAAGATCCGCCGCTTCGTGAACGTCTACGTCGGCGACGAGGACGTCCGCTTCGCCGAGGGCCTCGAAACCCCCACTCCTGCAGGCACCCAGATCTCCATCATCCCCGCCGTCGCCGGCGGCGCCTGAGCAGCCCGGCACTCCGGGCGCAGAGCGCCCTGCGTGCCGGGCGTGGTGTACCGGCTGGGCTCAGTGCAGGTTGGCCCGCGTCCCGCGCGGCGTCTGAGCAGGTTGGTGAGCTTCGGATCGGGCTGTGTAAGGACGGTCGGCGGGGCTTGATGCTGACTCGTTGACAAAAAGATTGTCAAAAGCCCCCTTTCTTTGTGAGAGGGGGCTTTTGTGCTGCTCATGAGGGTAAAGGGATGGTTATGGGGATAGCGGAGGATGTCGCCGGACTGCTGCGTGCCCATCCGGCCGTGCGGGGGGTGGAACTGGTCGGGTCGCGGGCGCGGGGCACGGCCGCGCGGAGTTCGGATTGGGATTTCGCGGTCGCCGTGGAGGATTTCGGGGAGGTGGCCGCGGACCTGCCGGGGCTCGTGGCGCCGTTCGACCCGGTGGCGGCGCAGTGGGATCCCTTGGGCGAGTGCGCGAGCTACCTGCTGGTGTTCGCCGGGCCGGTGAAGGTGGACCTGCTGTTCCGGGACGTCCCGCGCCGCCCGGCGCGGCCGTGGCGGATCGGGCCGGACACGCTCGGGGCAGTGGATGCTCACTTCTGGGACTGGATCCTGTGGCTGGTGAGCAAGCGGCAGCGCGGGATGGACGACCGGGTGCGCGGCGAGCTGCTGACCATGAGCGGGCACCTGCTGCGCCCGCTCGGCGTGCAGGTCGTCCCGCGGTCGCTGGAGGAGGCGGTGACCCGCTACGTCCGGGCGCGGGAACGGCTGGAGGCGCGGTACGGGCAGCGCGTCCCGAGGCGGCTGGAGGCGGAGGTGCTGCCGCTCGTGCACGCGCGCGACGGTGACCATTACCGGCCGTCCGGTCTTCGCTCGTAAGGGCTGACGGCCGGATCAGGCCGCCTATAAGGTCGGTCCCGATCACGCCGGGTCGACCCCGCCGCGGCCCGTTCTCGCACGGGACGTGGAGACACGGGAGGTGGTCGGCGGGGCCCGCGGTAGCAGGGGCGGGGCCCGTAGCGCACCGCGGCAGGGGCCGCGGACGATCCGGCAGGTTGGTATGGCGCAGGGCACAGTCAAGTGGTTCAACGCGGACAAGGGCTACGGCTTCATCGCGGTGGACGGCGGCCGGGACGTGTTCGTCCACTACTCGGCCATCCAGATGGACGGCTACCGCAGCCTTGAGCAGGGGCAGCGGGTCGAGTTCGAGATCACCCAGAGCGACCGCGGGCCGCAGGCCGACGCCGTCCGCGCCATCTGAGCGCCGGCCGGCCCCCCGAAGCTCCCTCACCCGGTCCGGGGCGGCGTCCCGGACCGCGGGCCCGACGCGACGTGCGCGGCGAGCAGCCGGTCCGCGCGGCGCAGCCGGGCCGCGAGGCTGCGCGCCATCGCCCAGTGCAGCGCCTCCACGACCTGCGGACGATCCCGTTCCAGGCGCTTCAGCGTGCCGTCGGACAGCACCCGGCAGACCGTCGGCTCGTCCGCGACGACGCGGTAGGCCCGCGGGTCGTCGCGGCGCAGCGTCAGCTCGGTGACCGCCGTGCCCGGGCCCATGGACGCGACCTGCACCGGTTCGGGCGGGTCGCCCTCCATGACCTGCGCGACCAGCCCGCCGGAGACGACGAAGTACAGCGACTCGTCCGGTTCGCCCCGCGGGGCGAAGAGGATCTCGCCGGCGGCGAGGCGGCGCTCCTCCAGCAGCGGGGTCAGCTCGTCCAGCACGCCGGGGGGCAGGTCGCGCAGGACGTCCTGCTCGGGCACCGGCACGGCCTCGGCGGCGCCGGTGTCCTCGGCCGGTGCGGTCCCGGCGACGAGCGCGTCCTCGCACCATTCGAGCGCTTCGTCCAGGGAGGCGAACGCGGCCTCGGCGGACGCCAGCGGCGACCGCGCGCCCTCGGCGGCGACGACCGTGGTGACGCCGTGCTCGCCCAGCTCGCGGACGAGCGTGTCCAGCAGGTTCACGGCGACGGGCTCGGTGCGCGCGACCCGGTGCAGGTCGAGGATCAGCCACCGGACGCCGTCGTGGTCGCCGGTGATCGCGCGCACCGCGACGTCCGTGGACGCGAACCCGAGGTCGCCCTGCAGCTCGCACAGCGCGATGGCCCGCCCGCGCGTCCGGAGGATCTCCCGCTCGGCGTACCGGCGGCTGCGCTGCGACGACACCGCGTCCCCGCGCAGGTACCGGTGGATCGCGGACGTCGACCCGGTCACCGGACGCATCAGGTGCAGTCCGAAACGGGACGAAAGCTCCTGGCATGCCGCGATCGCCCGGACGCTCGTCCCGCGCGTGTCCAGCGGCGGGCTGTAGACGCCGATGCCGAGCTGCGACGGCAGTACCGCGACCAGCCCGCCCGCGACGCCGCTCTTGGCGGGCAGCCCGGAGCGCAGCAGCCACTCGCCCGCGAAGTCGTAGGTGCCGGACGTCGCCATCACGGCCATGACGTGCTCGGTCGTGTCCGTCCCGACGACGCGGCGGCCGGTCAGCGGGTTCACCCCGCCGGACGACAGCGTCATCGCCATGACCGCCAGGTCACGTGCGGTGACCAGCGTCGAGCAGGCCATGAAGTACACCGACAGCGCCTTGTCCACGTCGCCGTCGAGCGTCCCGGCGTTGCGCAGCAGGTACCCGATCGCGCGGTTGTGGTCGCCGGTCCGCTCCTCCGACGCGAGCACCTCGTGGTCGATGCTGAGGTCGCGCCCGGCGAACCCGGACAGGCCGTCCAGGATGCGCTGGAACCGCTGCCCCCAGTCGTCCCCGTCCACCATGGACGCCGTGACGATCGCGCCCGCGTTCACCATCGGGTTCAGCGGACGGCCCGTCCCCGCCTCCAGCTTGATCGCGTCGAACCCCTCGCCGGTCGGTTCGACGCCGACCTTCCGCAGCACCGCGTTCAGCCCGCGGTCGTGCAGCGCGAGCGCGTAGATGAACGGCTTGGAAACCGACTGGATGGTGAACGGGACGCGCGTGTCGCCCGCCTCGTAAACGTGCCCGTCCCGCGTCGCCAAGGCCAGTCCGAACAGCTTCGGATCGGCTTTCCCTAGCGCCGGGATATAGGTCGCGACGCGTCCGTCGTCGATTTCCCCGATGCGCTGGTGAACCTCGTCGAGAAGCTGCTGCACAGGACTCGCGATGTCCTCGGCGTCCGCCAACCCGCACCCCTCCCCGAAACGCGTCCTCCGTCCTGTCTACCCGACGAAGGCGCAGCTCAAGGCGAACGGTGGGGGGCAGCTGAAGAAAACGGCGGGTGTCAGCTGAAGAAGTTGTCGAAGTAGCCGCCGTGCCCATAGGGCCGGTTCGAGGACGACATCGAGACGTCGAAGGCGATCGGGCAGCAGAGCACCAGCGTCCGGAGCGGCTCGGGCAATTGGTAATGCATCGTCAGGACGTGCCGGTCGCCCCGCGCCATGCCCTGGGCGAGCTGCTGGAAATAGCCCCCGGTGCGGTCCTTGAGGCTTACCGCGACCTCGGTTCCCTGCCAGTCGAAGATGCGCGCGTAGTCGTAGTGCCCGATCTGCCGTTCGGACGCGTCGAAAAGGTCGAATCCCTTGGTGTGCCGATCGAGATGGCCGATCGGCGTTCCGTCCGGCGCGACGACGAGGGTGCGTCCGCCGGTCGTGGTCGCGCCGTCCACGTGCAGGCGGTCGAACCAGAAGTACGGGACGCCGTTCGGCGCGGCGACCAGCATCGTGCGCCGGGACCGCTCGCCCGACCCCCAGTGCCGCCGGTGGCCGCGCTGCTCCTCGGTGATCTGCTCGGTCACCGTCGCGACGAGCGCGCCCTCCTGGTCCAGGATGTTCAGCCCCATCGCGACCGAACGCCCCTGGTCGGGCAAGTCGTACACGAGCACGGGCGCGGTGAACAGGTCGCTCACGACGGCCTCCCTCCGGTGCGTCTCAGGCGTAGCCGTTCTCCGGAACGTTGTCGTCCGGACGGATGCCGTCGCCGGCCGCCTCGCCCAGCGGCTTGGTGATGTCCTGCGGGATTCCGGTCTTGTTGACCCAGCCCGCCGGACTGCCCGGAAGCTCGGTGGACTGGTAGGCGACCTTCGGCAGCCCCATGCCCTCCGGCTCCTCGCCCGACTCCTTCGCGTGCGACCGCCCCTCCAGGATCCCCTCGACCGTCTCGGGCGCGGCCGTGATCTCCGCCTGGACGAGGTCGCCCAGCACGTCCTGGTCGCCCTCGGACGACTGGAACCCCGCGTCCACGAACATCCCGACCCCGAAGATCGCCGCGCCGCCGGTCATCGCGCCCATCAGCACCGTGTTCGCGGTCTCCATGACCCCGACGCAGGCCGCGCCGAACGACGCGCCCTCCGCCTCGCCCTCGGGCGCGCCGATGATCGTGGCGTCCGCCGCCGCGACGATCGCCGCGTCTGCGACCACCGCCACCGCCATCCCGACGCAGAACGCCGCGTAGATCTCCATCGCGCCGGCCAGCACGCCCAGCGTCACCGCGGCCGTCTCGCACGCGATCACGTTGGTGTCGAGCTGCTGCCCGAACTGGGTCATCTCCTTCTCGAAGGCGTCCCGGTCCTTGCCCGACCAGGACTCCGCGGACACCCCGCGCACCAGCCCTTCGAGCTTCTCCTTGGCCTCCTTGTACTTGTCGGAGGCCTCGTTCCACTTCCCGGCGCCGTCGATGAGCTTGCCGTCGCAGCCCGCGCCCTTGCTCATCAGCCCCGCGATCACCGGGCCCTCGGGGATGAACGGCGTGCACGCGATGCACGCGACCTCGGACGCCTCGATGGCGATCCGGCCGTAGTTCTCGGTCATCGGACGCCTCTCAGACCGTCGTCACCCTGACGGTGCTCTTCTCCTCGGTCTTCTCCCAGTGCTCGGCGGTCTTGTCGAGCTTCTGGGCGACCTTGCTCAGGTGCTTCTCCTTGCTCTCGCCGTCGGTCACGCCGTACTCGTGCGCGCCCGGGTAGGCGATGCCCATCGGGAAGCCCTGGTCGCTGAAGTCCTCGGGGCCGATCTCGGCCTCCTTGATCGCCGCCGCGGCCTCCTTGACCAGCTTGGCGACCTCGTCCTCGACCTGCTTGCCGAGGCGCTTGATGTCCTCCGGGTTGTGCTTGACCTCGCCGTCCGCGCCGCCGGTCTCGCCCGGCTTGCCGCCGTCCGCCGGATCGCCCATGGGGGACAGCGGCGCGCGCGGCGTGCCGGGCGGGGGTGTCGAGGTGTTGAGGATGTCCGAGATTCGGCTCATTGGGGGGTTCCCGTCCGTGGTCAGGCGCTGCGCATCCGGGCCTGGGCCAGGGCCAGCTGCTCCTTCACGTGGTCCATCTTCTGCTCGAAGTCCCGCTGCGCCGCGTGGACCTCGTCCTTCAGCGCGCGCGGGTCGGCCAGGTCGCCCAGCTCCTCGCGCATCATCTCGGCGGTCTGCCGCCGCAGGTCGTCCGTCGCCTCCTGGACGAGCCGGACCACCGTCTCCGCCAGCTCGTGCGACCCGAGCTTCATCGCCCGCGGGTCGATGGCCAGCCCCGTGAGCCCCCGCCCGCCGGTGCACTCCGCCACGATGGTGCCGTCCTCGCTCCGCGCGCGCCCCACGACGTCCCGCAGCCGCGCCTGGACGGCCATCACCTTCTCCATGCGCCGCTCGGCCCGCCCCCGGGCCTCCTCCATGTCCGCGGCGGCGAACCGCGCGTAGTCGCTCATGGCCCTCGCTCCCACAGAGGCGATCCCGATCCCGCCTATGGCCCGAAGACCCTCACACACCACCGGTTAGTGACCGGCAAACCCCCATCAAGATCCTTAAAACCCCCGCTAACCAACCCCTAACCGACCCAAACCCCGAAACCGAACGCCCCGCCCCCGCGTTCAGAACTCCTACGCCCCTCCTAACCCCGGGTCAGAGCCGCCTACCCACCTTGACGAGCACAAGCAGAAGCACAAGCACCCCCACCACCCCACCCCCAAGAACAACAAGCAGCACCAGCAGCTCAGCAAGCCCAAGCGACACGACAGCCCTTCCTGCAACAAATGATCAAGTGATCATATATCCAGCTCAAAGCCCCAACCCCAACCCGGCCAGCGAACGGACGACCTCACTGCGCACGAACCGGGGGCAGTCCGTTCCGCAACTGTTCCGCGTTGGTCAGGCCTCTCCGCACGCGCACATGCTGCTCCCGCTCAAGTCCTGCCGCGAGGTCGGCGCCCTCCATGGCTCAGCCCTCCGCTCCTCGTCCCGCGCGTGACCTTGTTGCTCCGGTTCGAGTTTCGCCGTCCAGGTCCAGGAACAACAGGAGAAGCCTTCCGCCTCTGTGGGGCACGGTCGCGCTCGTCGCGGACCAGCGGGAACGGTGCTTCTGCTGGTGGGAGTGCGCGTCCCGAGGTCGGGGGCGGCGAACCTCGGGACGGGGGCGGGCGCTTGCACTCGGGGGGGTAGAGTGCTAAACAAACGTTGGCACTCTGCTGTGGAGAGTGACAGCTCCACAGTCGGGGATCGGGGCGATGAGGCCTCTTGGCGGCGGCGGAATGGCAGTCGTCGGCGGGGGTCGTCCGTCGCGGGCATCGGCTCGATCCTCATATGGCCACCCTGTTCCGGGAGGACTTGGAGCCTATGGCTGCAAAGATGATCGCGTTCGACGAGGAGGCCCGGCGCGGCCTCGAGCGCGGCATGAACCAGCTCGCTGATGCCGTGAAGGTGACCCTTGGTCCCAAGGGCCGCAACGTCGTGCTGGAGAAGAAGTGGGGCGCCCCCACGATCACCAACGACGGTGTGTCGATCGCCAAGGAGATCGAGCTCGAGGACCCTTGGGAGAAGATCGGCGCCGAGCTCGTCAAGGAAGTAGCCAAGAAGACCGACGACGTCGCGGGTGACGGCACCACCACCGCCACCGTCCTGGCCCAGGCGCTGGTGCGCGAGGGTCTGCGCAACGTCGCCGCGGGCGCCAACCCGATGTCCCTGAAGCGGGGCATCGAGGCGGCCGTGGAGCGGGTCAGCGAGGAGCTGTCCAAGCTGGCCAAGGACGTCGAGACCAAGGAGCAGATCGCCTCCACGGCCTCCATCTCCGCGGGCGACGCCCAGATCGGCGAGATGATCGCCGAGGCGATGGACAAGGTCGGCAAGGAAGGCGTCATCACCGTCGAGGAGAGCAACACCTTCGGGCTCGAGCTGGAGCTCACCGAGGGCATGCGCTTCGACAAGGGCTACATCTCGCCGTACTTCGTGACCGACCCCGAGCGGATGGAAGCGGTCCTCGACGACCCGTACATCCTGATCGTCCAGGGCAAGGCGTCGGCGAACAAGGACCTGCTGCCCGTCCTTGAGGGCGTCATGCAGTCCGGCAAGCCGCTGCTGATCATCGCCGAGGACGTCGACGGCGAGGCGCTGGCGACCCTGGTCGTCAACAAGATCCGCGGCATCTTCAAGTCCGTCGCCGTCAAGGCGCCGGGCTTCGGCGACCGCCGCAAGGCGATGCTCGGCGACATCGCCATCCTGACCGGCGGCCAGGTGATCTCCGAGGACGTGGGCCTCAAGCTGGAGAACACCACCCTCGACATGCTGGGCCGCGCCCGCAAGGTCGTGGTGGCCAAGGACGAGACCACGATCGTGGACGGCGCCGGTGACGCCAACGAGATCGCGGGCCGGGTCAACGAGATCCGCACCGAGATCGACCGCACCGACTCCGACTACGACCGCGAGAAGCTCCAGGAGCGCCTCGCCAAGCTGGCCGGCGGCGTCGCCGTCATCAAGGCCGGCGCGGCGACCGAGGTCGAGCTGAAGGAGCGCAAGCACCGCATCGAGGACGCCGTTCGCAACGCGAAGGCGGCCGTCGAGGAGGGCATCGTCCCCGGTGGTGGCGTCGCGCTGCTGCAGGCCGGCACCAAGGCGTTCGACAAGCTGGAGCTGCCGGGCGACGAGGCCACGGGTGCGGCGATCGTCCGCCGCGCGCTGGAGGAGCCGCTCAAGCAGATCGCCGTCAACGCCGGCCTCGAGGGCGGCGTCGTGGTGGAGAAGGTCCGCAACCTGACCCCGGGTGAGGGCCTCAACGCCGCGACCGGCGAGTACGTCAACATGTTCGACGCCGGCATCCTCGACCCGGCCAAGGTGACGCGTTCCGCTCTGCAGAACGCGGCGTCCATCGCGGCGCTGTTCCTGACCACCGAGGCCGTCATCGCCGAGAAGCCGGAGAAGACCCCGGCCCCGGCGATGCCGGGCGGCGACGGCGGCATGGACTTCTGATCCCAGGATCGGTGAGTTCGCTCTGCCAGACCTGAAAGGGGCGGTCCCATCCCGGGACCGCCCCTTTTGGCGTTCGTGCCGGTCTCCTTACGTGGACGATCTCCACCCGGCGGTCCGGTCCGCGGGGTAGCTGTTACTGGCCTTGGTGTCGCATTCGGGGCTGACCTGGGAGGACGTCGCCCTACCGGCGGGTCCCATCCGCGGGTGGACGCCGCGTGCCCTTTCGGGGACCGCGCCCGGCTTGACAGGATCGCCGGGTGACCGATCTCTTCAACCTCCCCAGCATGCGGGTCGAGCAGCCGCGCAAGGTCGTCCAGACCCAGACGCGCTACGACGTCGTGGACGACCGGGGCGGCCTGCTCGCCTCCGTCGCCGACCAGCAGGTCCGCAGCCGCCGAGAGGCGGTCCGCGCGGCCCTCCCGCAGACCGTCCGCAGCGCCCACGCCACGCTCGTCCTGCGCGACGGCGACGGTGCCGCCCGCTACGTCATCGACAAGGTGGACGCGTGGCACACCCACGTCCACCACGCCGTCCCCGGCGAGGACGAGGGCGAGGACCTGATGCGCGGCGACGCCATCGGGACCGTCCGCGCCAACTCGACCCGCCGCCACTACGTCCTGCTCGACGCGGACGAGAACGAGCTGGCGCAGGCCGTCGGCGACCTCCGGCTGCGCAGCTTCCCCGTCACCGACAACGACCGGCGCCGGTTCGCCCGCATCGACAAGAAGTGGGCCGGATTGCGCGCCGAACTGTTCACCACCGCCGACCGCTACGCGGTCGAGTTCACCGAGGAGGTCTCGGAGACCCTCCGCGTCCTGGTCGTCGTCACGGCGATCGTGCTGGACATGATGGCCTACGAGTCCAAAGAACTCGTCTGACCCGGTTCCGGCGTCGCCGCCACCGGCCCGGAACCCCCTGGCGGCAGGGCGTCGGACCGTTCCGGACGGCAGTGACAGCGGGGTTCCCTATGGGGGCGAACGCGCGGTACGTTCCGCTTGTGCAGGTCATGCCAGGACGGTCGAACGGCCAGTGGATATCACCGGCCATACCGACGGTCGCCAACTGCGTCCTGGCGGCGCTCTGGGGGTTCTCCGCGTTCGGCGGCTGGAGCGACGACGCGTTCTGCGGCCAGGCGCCCACGCACGACGCCGAATGCGGCGACGCGGTGCTCCGGTACGTCTGGCTGTCCGCCCCGGCCGCCTTCGTCGGCGCCGGTATCAGCGTGATGTCCTGGCTCCTGCCGGGCGTCCGGCGCCGGCCCGACATGCTCGACCGGAACCTGACCATCGCCGTCGGGTTCTGGGTGTTCGCCGAGGCGGTCATGTTCGTCGGCGGCTACCTCGCGAAGCCCTGACCGTCCCCGCCCGCCCCGAACCGCGTGGCGGGCGACACACTTCTGGGACGAATCGGACGTCGCGGAATAGCGCCGGTCAGAGCGCCGTTGAACACCCCGGCGGACCGAGTTGTCCGCCCATCTGACACTAAAAGCCCAGCTAGAAGACGTCGGTACGCCCGGCGGGCGAGCCTCCCGGCAACACGCCGGAAGAATTTTCGCCGGTCGGTTTGACGTGGACGCCCGCTGGGCATACTGTTCACTTCGCCCCAAGGGGTTGCGGGACGCTGAACGGCGGCCGGCCCAAGGGGAAACCATCCAACGAACAAGCGGAAGCGGCTTCGTCGTGCCCGCCGGACGATGGTGCACCGGAAAAGCGCCGATTTTGCGAATCGGAGCGGATCTGGTGAAATAGCAGGGCCGCGCCGAACGGCCGCGAAAGCGGACGGGAAGCGCGGAATCGGAATCGCCCGGAAATTGACAAGCCGGACGGAACTGATAAAGTAAGCGAGTCGCCACGGAGCGAAGCCGCAGAGGGATCTGCGGGGGAGCGCGTGGGTGTCCGTTTCTTGAGAACTCAACAGCGTGTTAAAAGCCAGTGCCTTTATCGATCAGGCCATGTGCCTGATCGCCCCGTGGCCCTAGTTTCGGCTGGGGTCGGGGATTTCTTTGAGGCAAGCGATCTTTCGGGATTGCTTTGCTGGGATCTTCGGATCCTTCATGAGGTTTGGCTGCCTGGGGTTCGCCCCCTGGGTGGTCGTTGGACCTTGATGGAGAGTTTGATCCTGGCTCAGGACGAACGCTGGCGGCGTGCTTAACACATGCAAGTCGAGCGGAAAGGCCCCTTCGGGGGTACTCGAGCGGCGAACGGGTGAGTAACACGTGAGCAACCTGCCCCTGACTCTGGGATAAGCCTGGGAAACTGGGTCTAATACCGGATGTGACCACTCAAGGCATCTTGTGGTGGTGGAAAGTTTTTCGGTTGGGGATGGGCTCGCGGCCTATCAGCTTGTTGGTGGGGTGATGGCCTACCAAGGCGACGACGGGTAACCGGCCTGAGAGGGCGACCGGTCACACTGGGACTGAGACACGGCCCAGACTCCTACGGGAGGCAGCAGTGGGGAATATTGCGCAATGGGCGGAAGCCTGACGCAGCGACGCCGCGTGGGGGATGACGGCCTTCGGGTTGTAAACCCCTTTCAGCACCGACGAAGCGGAAGTGACGGTAGGTGCAGAAGAAGCGCCGGCTAACTACGTGCCAGCAGCCGCGGTAATACGTAGGGCGCAAGCGTTGTCCGGAATTATTGGGCGTAAAGAGCTCGTAGGCGGCTTGTCGCGTCGGGTGTGAAAGCCCACGGCTTAACCGTGGGTCTGCATTCGATACGGGCAGGCTAGAGGCAGGTAGGGGAGCATGGAATTCCCGGTGTAGCGGTGAAATGCGCAGATATCGGGAGGAACACCGGTGGCGAAGGCGGTGCTCTGGGCCTGTACTGACGCTGAGGAGCGAAAGCGTGGGGAGCGAACAGGATTAGATACCCTGGTAGTCCACGCCGTAAACGTTGGGCGCTAGGTGTGGGGTTCTTCCACGGATTCCGCGCCGTAGCTAACGCATTAAGCGCCCCGCCTGGGGAGTACGGCCGCAAGGCTAAAACTCAAAGGAATTGACGGGGGCCCGCACAAGCGGCGGAGCATGTTGCTTAATTCGACGCAACGCGAAGAACCTTACCAAGGCTTGACATCGCCCATGTCCCCCCAGAGATGGGGGTTCCTTTAGTGGGTGGGTGACAGGTGGTGCATGGCTGTCGTCAGCTCGTGTCGTGAGATGTTGGGTTAAGTCCCGCAACGAGCGCAACCCTCGTTCCATGTTGCCAGCACGCTCCTTCGGGGGTGGTGGGGACTCATGGGAGACCGCCGGGGTCAACTCGGAGGAAGGTGGGGATGACGTCAAGTCATCATGCCCCTTATGTCTTGGGCTGCAAACATGCTACAATGGCCGGTACAGAGGGCAGCGATACCGTGAGGTGGAGCGAATCCCGTAAAGCCGGTCTCAGTTCGGATTGGGGTCTGCAACTCGACCCCATGAAGTCGGAGTCGCTAGTAATCGCAGATCAGCAACGCTGCGGTGAATACGTTCCCGGGCCTTGTACACACCGCCCGTCACGTCACGAAAGTCGGCAACACCCGAAGCCCGTGGCCCAACCACTTGTGGGGGGAGCGGTCGAAGGTGGGGCCGGCGATTGGGACGAAGTCGTAACAAGGTAGCCGTACCGGAAGGTGCGGCTGGATCACCTCCTTTCTAAGGAGCACCAACTGGCCAGGACGCTCAGGGCAACCTGGGGTCATGGTCGGTGGCCATCATCAGCGGCGCACGTCCGCTGGATGGCTGCTCATAGATGTGGAGCACTGGCTACTCAACCCGGTGGGGTTGTCTTCACTGCTAGTACTGCGACCTGGTCGCGTGGAGCGCAGTGGAGAGGGTTCCACCTGGTTGGACACGCTGTTGGGTCCTGAGGAAACGGACGTTGGTCCGAACCTCTGGACTGCGGGACTAGATGACGGCCGAACGGGATCCGTTCGGCCGCGCTAGTAGGCCCGGTTGTTTTTTGAGAACTACACAGTGGACGCGAGCATCTCTGAACGAGACTCGATCTTTCGGGGTTGGGTTTTGTTCTCTGTTGCGATTTGTTTGATCGTTTTGTGTGTTCAAGTTTTTAAGGGCATACGGTGGATGCCTTGGCATCAGGAGCCGATGAAGGACGTGGGAGCCTGCGATATGCCTCGGGGAGTCGGCAACCAGACTTTGATCCGGGGATTTCCGAATGGGGGAACCTGGCACTCGTCATGGGGTGTCGCCGCCGGTTGAATGTATAGGCCGGTTGGTGGGAACGCGGGGAAGTGAAACATCTCAGTACCCGCAGGAAGAGAAAACAATAGTGATTCCGTGAGTAGTGGTGAGCGAAAGCGGAGGAGCCTAAACCGTGCGCGTGTGATACCTGGCAGGGGTTGCGTGTGCGGGGTTGTGGGACCATCCGATCAGGCCTGCCAGCCTGGTAAGGAGTTACAAACTGCTGGGATAGTTGAACGGCTTGGGATGGCCGACCGTAGACGGTGAGAGTCCGGTAGACGAAATTCCAGTGGCTTCTGGGTGTGTTCCCGAGTAGCACGAGGCCCGTGAAATCTCGTGTGAATCTGCCACGACCACGTGGTAAGGCTGAATACTTCCTGATGACCGATAGCGGACCAGTACCGTGAGGGAAAGGTGAAAAGTGCCCCGGTGAGGGGTCGTGAAATAGTACCTGAAACCGTGTGCCTACAAGCCGTCAGAGCGTCCTACAGGGAGACTTGTCTTTTTGTTTCGTGATGGCGTGCCTTTTGAAGAATGAGCCTGCGAGTTATGGTGTGTGGCGAGGTTAACCAGTGGTGGGTAGCCGTAGCGAAAGCGAGTCTGAAGAGGGCGTTTGAGTCGCATGCTGTAGACCCGAAGCGGGGTGATCTAGCCATGGGCAGGGTGAAGCGCCGGTAAGACGGTGTGGAGGCCCGAACCCACCAGGGTTGAAAACCTGGGGGATGACCTGTGGTTAGGGGTGAAAGGCCAATCAAACTCCGTGATAGCTGGTTCTCCCCGAAATGCATTTAGGTGCAGCGTTGCGTGTTTCTTGCCGGAGGTAGAGCTACTGGATGGCCGATGGGCCCGACAAGGTTACTGACGTCAGCCAAACTCCGAATGCCGGTAAGTGAGAGCGTGGCAGTGAGACTGCGGGGGATAAGCTTCGTAGTCGAGAGGGAAACAGCCCAGATCATCGGCTAAGGCCCCTAAGCGTGTGCTAAGTGGTAAAGGATGTGGAGTTGCCGTGACAACCAGGAGGTTGGCTTAGAAGCAGCCATCCTTGAAAGAGTGCGTAATAGCTCACTGGTCAAGTGATTCCGCGCCGACAATGTAGCGGGGCTCAAGCACACCGCCGAAGCCGTGGCACTCCAACGCAAGTTGGGGTGGGTAGGGGAGCGTCCTGCGTCCGGTGAAGCCGTCGAGTGATCGTGCGGTGGAGGGTGTGGGAGTGAGAATGCAGGCATGAGTAGCGAATCACACGTGAGAAACGTGTGCGCCGGATGACCAAGGGTTCCTGGGGCAGGCTAATCCGCCCAGGGTAAGTCGGGACCTAAGGCGAGGCCGACAGGCGTAGTCGATGGACAACGGGTTGATATTCCCGTACCCGCTGGTACGCGCCAACGCCGAGCCCGTTGATGCTAACCACCCGAACCACCTTACGAGCCTTCGGGCTTGTTCGTGTGGGGAGCGTGGGACCCGAGACGGTAGTAGGTGAGCGATGGGGTGACGCAGGAGGGTAGCTCAGCCCGGGCGATGGTTGTCCCGGGGTAAGCCCGTAGCCCGGACCGTAGGCAAATCCGCGGTCCATCAAGGGTGAGAGGTGATGCCGAGCCGTTTTTGGTGAAGTGAGTGATCCCATGCTGCCGAGAAAAGCCTCTAGTGAGTGTGCCGGCGGCCCGTACCCTAAACCGACTCAGGTGGTCAGGTAGAGAATACCAAGGCGATCGGGTGAACTGTGGTTAAGGAACTCGGCAAATTGCCCCCGTAACTTTGGGAGAAGGGGGACCACGTCTGGTGACCGGTCTTGCACCGTGAGCTGGGGGTGGTCGCAGAGGCCAGGGGGAAGCGACTGTTTACTAAAAACACAGGTCCGTGCGAAGTCGTAAGACGCTGTATACGGACTGACGCCTGCCCGGTGCCGGAACGTTAAGAGGACCGGTTAGACGGGTTCGTCCTGTCGAGGCTGAGAATCTAAGCGCCGGTAAACGGCGGTGGTAACTATAACCATCCTAAGGTAGCGAAATTCCTTGTCGGGTAAGTTCCGACCTGCACGAATGGCGTAACGACTTCCCCGCTGTCTCAACCACAGGCCCGGCGAAATTGCAGTACGAGTAAAGATGCTCGTTTCGCGCAGCAGGACGGAAAGACCCCGGGACCTTCACTATAGCTTGGCATTGGCGTTTGATGTGTCTTGTGTAGGATAGGTGGGAGACTGTGAAGCGGGCACGCCAGTGTTCGTGGAGTCGTTGGTGAAATACCACTCTGGTCGCCTTAGACGTCTAACCCGCACCCGTGGATCCGGGTGGGGGACAGTGCCTGGTGGGTAGTTTAACTGGGGCGGTTGCCTCCTAAAGAGTAACGGAGGCGCCCAAAGGTTCCCTCAGCCTGGTTGGTCATCAGGTGGTGAGTGCAAGGGCACAAGGGAGCTTGACTGTGAGACCGACAGGTCGAGCAGGTGCGAAAGCAGGGCCTAGTGATCCGGCACCGGCGTGTGGAAGCGGTGTCGCTCAACGGCTAAAAGGTACCCCGGGGATAACAGGCTGATCTTCCCCAAGAGTCCATATCGACGGGATGGTTTGGCACCTCGATGTCGGCTCGTCGCATCCTGGGGCTGGAGTAGGTCCCAAGGGTTGGGCTGTTCGCCCATTAAAGCGGCACGCGAGCTGGGTTTAGAACGTCGCGAGACAGTTCGGTCCCTATCCGCTGTGCGCGTCGGAGAATTGATGAGGGTCTGTCCCTAGTACGAGAGGACCGGGACGGACGAACCTCTGGTGTGCCAGTTGTCCCGCCAGGGGCATGGCTGGTTGGCTACGTTCGGTCGGGATAACCGCTGAAAGCATCTAAGCGGGAAGCCTTCCTCGAGATGAGTTCTCCCACACCTTCGGGTGTGTAAGGCCCCCAAGAGACGATTGGGTTGATAGGCCGGGGATGGAAGCGCGGTAACGTGTGGAGTCGACCGGTACTAATAGGCCGAGTGGCTTGAACACACTAAGCGTTCAAACCAATCGCTGCGTTGAATGAGATGATTCGCGTCCCTGTGTGGTTCCCAGAAAACAACCTGGGTTCCGCAATCAAGTGAATACCGAGCCTGGCTCGGACGAGACTTGCCGCACCTTTTTGGGGTGTGTGCGTTGATCGTTCGGTGGTTATGGCGAGGGGGAAACACCCGGTCCCATCCCGAACCCGGTAGTTAAGCCCCTCAGCGCCGATGGTACTGCATGGGAGACTGTGTGGGAGAGTAGGACGCCGCCGGACATATATTGGGTGAGGCCCCACCAGAAATGGCGGGGCCTCACTTCTTTGTGCACGAAAGTGCTGCGCCAGGCCGTCCTATTGATAGGCGGATACCAGCCAGCGGACGCGGTAGTACGCCGTCTTCGTCCGGTTAGGGCTGAAGGGCGTGGGCTGCCAACCGGGCGCTCCGTAGAGCGTGGCGTACGGCGTCGTCCAGGCATGGGCGCCCGGCGCGGGATTCGGGTAGGTGAGCAGGACGCGTCCGGTGGACGGGTCGTTTCCGATGGACTTCGGGAGTCGGCGGTAGCTGCCGGTGCGGTCCGGCCGAGGGTTGCCCGCGTTGATGCCGGCAGCACCCGGGAAGTCGTTGCAGTAGCGGCGGCCTACCCCGTCCAGGCCCGGCAGCGGCCACTTCACCGCCGTAGCGACGACCTTGCACGGTTTCGTGGCCGTCTTGGAGAACTGGGTGACGCCGCCGCTCGTCAGGATCCAGAGGCGGTCACGGTGGCCGTACACAGGCTGGACGTCGTGCCCGTAGGACGGGATGTTCTTCGACGGCGGGTAGGCCGACGAGCGCGGAAGCTTGTAGTTCACCGCGGTGCCCAGCCGTCCGGCTCGGTAGGGGAACTTGGTCAGACGATCGTTCCCGATCGCCCACAACGCATGCAGGGACGGGTCGTACAGCACCTCGTGCGCGCCAGGGAACGTCCGCCAAGCGAGCACTTTCGCGCCCTTCCGGGCGAGGATCTTGATCCGGCCGCCGTCGGGGCCGGCCGCGTTGGCGATGGCGACGTTGCCGTCCGGTAGGAACTCGACGCCATGGACGTTGGTCGTGCGGGCCTTTCCGACGTACGCCGACCACTTCCGCACTCGTCCGGGGTAGGAGTAGATCCCGACGTACCCGGAGCCGCCGTCGGCGATCGCGAGGACGCGTCCGCCGTACGGGCCGCCCGGGCGGAGCTTGACGTCCACCCCGCCCGCCCAGGACGACACCGGACGCCAGCGGCTGGTCGGCTTCCACGGGTGGCCCGGCGTTGGCGCAGGGTAGAACTCGATCGACCGGGTCGCCTCGTTCACGGCCGCGACGGGCGTGCCTGCAGCGTCCGCATCCACCTTCGCAGGTGATGACGCATCGGTGCCCGACGTTCCGCCACGCGACGGCGCCTCGCCATTGGGCGATGCGGTGCCGAGAGCCGATGCGGGTCCTTCTGCGGAGACCAGGACCGTCGCTGCGAGACCTGCTGTGATCGCCGCGTGCGCTACGCCGCGTCCGCGGATCGGTCGGCGTTCGTGGGTGAGGGGGGACGGCATGGACGCTCCTCCCGAACGGTGACGAAGGCGCGCCAATGATTGCGATCAAGGCGAACCGTGTCGAGAGGTTCGGGAGGATTCATCGTGATGTGAGGAAACGGACGGGGCGGGCGAGGGCTCAGATCTCGTCGCCTGACAAAACCGCGTCCGCGTCGACGATCCGGTACGCGTAGCCCTGCTCGGCGAGGAACCGCTGCCGGTGGGCCGCGTAGTCCTGGTCGAGGGTGTCGCGGGCGACGACCGCGTAGAAGCGGGCCCCGGCACCGGACGCCTTGGGCCGCAGCAGCCGTCCGAGCCGCTGCGCCTCCTCCTGCCGCGACCCGTAGGCGCCGGACACCTGGACGGCGACGGTCGCCTCGGGCAGGTCGATGGAGAAGTTCGCGACCTTCGACACGACCAGGACGTTCTGCTCGCCGGACCGGAACGCGTCGAACAGCCGCTCGCGCTCCTTCACCCGCGTCTCGCCCTTGATGACCGGCGCGCCGAGCAGCTCGCCCAGCTCGTCCAGCTGGTCGATGTACTGGCCGATGACCAGCAGCTGCTCGCCGGCGTGCCGCTTGACCAGGGCCTCGACCAGGCGGGTCTTGGTGTCGGTGGTGGCGCAGAAGCGGTACCGCTCGTCCGGCTCGGCGGTGGCGTAGGCGAGCCGCTCGGAGTCGGTGAGGGTGACGCGGACCTCGACGCAGTCGGCGGGCGCGATCCAGCCCTGCGTCTCCATGTCCTTCCAGGGCGCGTCGTAGCGCTTGGGGCCGATGAGGGAGAACACGTCGCCCTCGCGGTTGTCCTCGCGGACGAGCGTGGCGGTGAGGCCGAGCCGCCGCCGGGCCTGGAGGTCGGCGGTCATCCGGAAGATCGGCGCGGGCAGCAGGTGCACCTCGTCGTAGACGACCAGGCCCCAGTCGCGCGCGTCGAACAGCTCCAGGTGCGGGTACACGCCCTTCCGCCGCGTCGTCATGATCTGGTACGTCGCGATCGTGACCGGGCGGACCTCCTTCTTCGCGCCGGTGTACTCGCCGATCTCGTCCTCGGTGAGGCTGGTGCGGCGCAGCAGCTCCTGCTTCCACTGGTGCGCGGAGACGGTGTTGGTGACCAGGATCAGCGTGGTCGCCTCGGCCTTCGCCATGGCGGCCGCGCCGACGGTGGTCTTGCCGGAGCCGCAGGGCAGGACGACGACGCCCGAGCCGCCGTGCCAGAACGCGTCGGCGGCCTCGCGCTGGTAGGGGCGCAGCTCCCAGCCGTCCTCGGACAGCTTGATCGGGTGCGCCTCGCCGTCCACGTAGCCGGCCAGGTCCTCGGCGGGCCAGCCGAGCTTGAGCAGGGCCTGCTTCAGCGCGCCGCGCTCGCTCGGGTGGACGGCCACCGCGTCGTCCCCGACCCGGTCGCCGATCATGCCCTTGACCTTCCTGGCGCGCAGCACCTCCTCCAGCACCGCGCGGTCGGACGAGGACAGCACCAGCCCGTGCACCGGGTCCTTCTCCAGGCGGAGCCGGCCGTAGCGGGCCATGGTGTCGGCGACGTCCACCAGCAGCGCGTGCGGGACGGGGTAGCGGGAGAACTTGATCAGCGCGTCCACGACCTGCTCGGCGTCGTGCCCGGCGGCGCGCGCGTTCCAGAGGGCGAGCGGCGTCACGCGGTAGGTGTGCACGTGCTCCGGCGCCCGCTCCAGCTCCGCGAACGGCGCGATCTCCTGCCGGCAGGCGTCGGCCAGCTCGTGGTCGACCTCCAGCAGCAGCGTCTTGTCGGACTGGACGATCAACGGCCCATCGGTCACGGAACGGTGCCCCCAAGCTCGGTGGAAGGGTCGGGACGGCGGCGACCCCCGCACGCTACCCCGAGTTCCCAACGCTCGCCGGGCGCTCTCTCTTCCCAGGTCGCCGCCGGACCCCGGCCGGAGCGCCCGCAGGACGCGGTTCAGGACGTCGAGTCCGCCCGGCTCAGCAGGATCAGGAAGAGGACGAGCATGATCGCGACGTTCAGCCCGAAGATCACCCACGTCCACGCGTTGAGCGTCCGGGACAGCCGCGGGTTGGTCTGCCAGTTCGACACCGCGAAGGCGCCGGTGATGATCCCGGGGATCGCCAGGACGCCGCAGCAGAGCACCGCCAGGACGGAGTTCAGCACCAGCCCGGTGATCGCCGCGCCCTGGCTGGCGGGCTCCTCGTAGGGCCCGTACCCGCCGGGCCCGTAGCCACCGTACGGACCGGGCTCGTAGTTCCAGCCGGGATATCCGCCCATCGCCACCCTTTCCTGGAACAACAGCCCTCGGGTTCCACTCTGACCGCCACGGGCCTCCGACGGTTCCCCGCCGGAGGCCCATGGCCTGCTCCGGTCAGAACGGCTGGTGAGCCGTAACACCGGCCGTCACGCGATCCGGTCAGACCGCCCGAGCCGCGCTCAGACCGCCCGGGCGGCGGCGAGACCGGCACGCGGTCTGGTCAGAACGGCCAGTCGGCGGTGCGGCCGGACTCGATGAGCGGGATCATCGCGAACGCCGCGTCCGACAGGCCCGCGAACGTGTGCCGGTTCGCCCCGCCGGACGGCCCGTGCCCGTACCGGTAGCCGACCAGGTTCCAGGTGTAGACCGGGACCCGGTCCGGCACCGCCCGGGTCGGCTCGCGGCCCCAGACGGTGCCCCACGCCTGCTCGTCGGTGACGATGACGACCCGGTCGTGGTTCCGGTAGTGCGCCCGGACGGCCGCCGCCGTGTCCGTGCCGCCGCAGTTCCTGAACGCCTGGACGATCTTCAGGACGGAGTCGCCCGGCTGGAACCGGACCGCCTCGTGGGACGTGCCGAACTGCACCAGGTCCGCCCGCTCCGCCCGGAGCGCGAGCGCGGTCCCGAAGACGGCGGCGGCGTCCGCCGAGGTCAGGTCCGAGCGCTCGGACAGCCGGCCGAACATCGAGCCCGAGCGGTCGACGAGGATCAGCGTCCGGCCGGGCAGGGACGGGACGTTCGCCAGCGACGCGTTCAGCGCCTGCTCCAGCGGCCACGCCCACCGCAGCGACCCCGCCGCGCGGTGCGCGGACAGGAAGCGCATCGGCAGGACGCGCGAGCGCGCCACGTTCGCCGGGTCCGCCAGGCGGGCCGCGACCCGCGCGGCGACCTCGTCCGAGACGCGTGCCTTGTCGAGGCTCCGCAGGTTGCGGAGCAGCGCGAAGTAGCCCATCGACGGGACGATCCGCTCCCAGAACGCGGCGGTGAGCGGGCCGCCCAGCCACCCCGCGAGGGACTCCCAGGTCATCCCGGCGGCGGCCAGGACCTCCGTGGCGTCCTCGCGGGCGAGGAGCTTGCGGCGCTCGCCGTGCGGCAGAGCGAGGAGCGAAGCCCGCGCGCGCAGCATCGCCAGCGACGCCGGGATCTCGTCGCCGCGCCCGTGCCGCCGGTCGATCGCGTGCCGGAACAGGTCGCCCTGCCGGTCGTCGGACGCGCGCGGGTGCGTGAGCTCCAGCACGTCCGCGAACCGGACGGTCCCGGTGTCGTACTTGATCAGGGACCGCTCGGTGTACAGGGCGCGGGCGCCGTCGGCGAGGCCGCGCTTCACCGGCTGCGGCAGCGCCCGCCCGAAGCGGGACTGCCAGTACGCCAGCAGCTCGCCCGGCTCGTCCGCGCGGCGCAGCGCCGCCCGGACGAGCGCCCGGTTCCCGCCGGACGCGTCCGCCGCGAGACGGGCGGCGACGCCTTCGGCGGCGGCCACGACGCTCGCCGAGCGCATGCCGGCGGAGTCGCGCAGCCAGCCGACCATGCGGGTCAGCCAGTCCACGTCGTCCACGGCGACCTTGCGGACCAGGTCGCGGAAGCGCGCGTCGCGGTCGTCCGCCTTCTCGTAGAAGGTCTGCTCGCCCACCATGTTGGAAACCGCGAAAAGGAAAAGCTCGCTCTTGGCGTCCCGCGCGTAACCGGGGGAGCCCTCATGGGTACGGCCGGTCGGCTGGAAACGGCTCTTCACGGGGCTCAGTGCGCCGGTGATACGGCCTCGGTTGAACTTGGACATGGTGGAACCTCCTGGGAGGCGGAAAGTAAAAGCCCCTCCCGAGGCCAAGGACGGCCGGAGCCTTACGTAACGGCCGGTTCGGGCCGAATACGTGCCGAAGTAGCTTCGACCTGCGCATCGGGAGGGGACAGGGGGCGCGCCCGAGATCAAGGGCGGCTGCGGTACATAGGCGCTCTAGGCCACTGAGCTACCGTTCGCCGAGTCGAACGGGCGGGATTCGAACCCGCGTCACCCCGTTATCAGCGGAAGTAACCGCTGCCTACGCACCGGGCGCGCGTCTGGGGACGGCGATTCTGCAGCCCGAGGGCTCTGGCTTCGGTCTCTGCATTTCCGGAGCCCTCCTCTCGGGCCGTCGTCGCCGTACGAGGAATACCTTGCCCGGGAATGGCGGGGGCCGGCAACCGAATTATTCGGGGTCGAGTTCGGTGACGCCGGTGATGCGGTGCAGGGCGAAGCGGTGGACGGCGGCGCGGGTGGCGTCGAAGCCGGTCAGGAAGCCGCCCTCGACGCGGATCGGCTCGACGATGCGGCTGGACGCCTGGCCCTGCTGGTCGAGGTAGCCGATCCAGACGCGGGCACCCCGGTCGACGGCGCCGCGCAGCAGCTCGACGGTCGCGACGGCCGGGGAGCGCGGCGGCTCGCCGTCCGGGGCGCCGGGGCGGGCGGCCGCCTGCCGGGCCGCGCCGAGCCGGGACGCCTCCTCGCCCGCGCGCAGCGCCCGGACGGTCGCGGTGATCACCGAGTCCTCGGCGGCGTCGGCCGGACGCAGCCGGACGATCTCGGTGGACGGCGGCGGTTCGGCGCGCCGCGCGTCCGGCCGGGTGACGATCACGCCGCCGCCGGGCGACTCGGCGACCGGGGCGAGGCCGAGCCCGCGCAGCCCGGACAGCAGTTCGGCGCGGCCGAGCCCGGACGCCAGCACGGTCGGCGCGAGCCGGTGCAGCCGCAGCGCCTCGGCGCGCCGGTCGGCGACGATCTCGTCCAGCGTGGCGGGGTTGTCGGCGCGGACGTAGGAGACGAGGGAGCCGACGCGGAGCTGGCCGTGCCGCCGCGCGACGTCCTCGACGAGGTAGGTGAGCGGTTGCGGGACGGGTGTGGCGGAGTGCCGGGCGAGCAGGTCGAGCAGGTCGGCTGCGGATCGTCCGGCGTCCAGGGCGCGGCGGACGGACTCGGCGGTGAAGCGGTAGACGGTCGCGCCGCCCGTGGACTCGACGTCGGCGGTGAGCGCCAGCTCGCGGGCGAGGTCGGTGACGAGCGGGCCGGGCGCGACGGCGGTCAGGTCGGCCTGGATCAGCACCTTGTCGACGGGTTCGGGGAGGTGCTTGGCGAGGCCGGGTTCGGGGTCGGCGCCGTCCAGCAGGTCGCGGGCGAAGGGGGCGAGGACCCCGAAACCGGTCAGGCCGAGAACGGCGGCCTCGCGGAGCGTGAAGTCCACGAGCCGGTCGCGCAGCGGACCGCCGCGGCGCGGCTGGAGCCAGTCGAGGCGCTCGCGGACGGCGTCGGCGGTGACGGGCGCGCCGTCCGGCGCGTCCGCGAGGACGGACAGCACCGCGAGCCGCGTCGCGGGGGCGCTGCCGTGCCGGGCGTACTCGCTCAGCGCGTTGACCAGCCGGTCGCGGTCGTCGCGCTCGCCGACGAGGCCGGGGACGCGGTCGGTGCGCAGCCAGCCGTGCGCGAGCTCGGACCAGCGGCCGGCGATGTCGCGGCGGAGCCACAGGTCGTAGGCGGGGGTCGGGAGCCACTCGCCGTCCAGGTCGCCGGAGCGTGTCAGCAGGCCCGCGGCCTGCGCGACCTCGGCGAGCAGCGCGGCGCGCCATTCGGGGACGTCCAGGAGCGCCGCGGCGGCGCGCAGGTCGCGGACGGCGAGCCCGCCGCTGCGCAGCACCGGCGGCGGCTCCAGGCCCCAGCGTTCCAGCAGCTCCTCGATCTCGCGGACGAGCGTGAACGCCTCGCCCGCCGCGCCGCGCACGACGGTGTCCTCGTCTCGTGCGCGCGCGTCGGCGCCGAGCGACGGCGGTTCGGCGGCGAGGTCCCGGAATAGGCGGCCGCCGCGCAGGTGGAGGGCGACCTCGCGCGGGACGGTCACGGTCCGGTCGTCCTCGGCGGCGAGCAGGCCGCGCGCGAGGAGCCGTTCGACGGGCGTCTCGGCGGTGCCGACACGGACGGGACGGCGGGCGTCGGCGACGCGTCCGACCGGCGGGCCCCAGGCGAGGCGGTCGAGCGCGGCGCGGGCGTCGTCCCCGGCGTCCGCGATCAGGTCGGACGGGTCGGCGAGCCGCTCGGCGATCCGCGCGATCAGCCGGGACGCGTCGGTGAACCCGCGCGGCTCCTCGCCGTCGAGGTCGGCGACCAGCGCGGCGAGCCGTTCGGCGGGGTAGGAGGCGAACGCCTCGGCGGCGGGCGGGCCGAGGCCGGCGGGCTGCGGGAGCGCCTGCCGGACGCCGGGCGCGGCGCGGTGCGTCCGGGTGCCCCAGACGAGCGCCTCGCGGCGCAGCGCGGTGAGCGCCGCCGACACCGCCTTGCGCGGCGCGGGCAGCGCGGTGGCCAGGTCGGCGACGCGGACCGGGTCGGGCAGCACCAGCACCCCGGCGAGGACGGCCAGCGCGAACGCGTCCAGTCGGTCCAGCGCGCGGGACACCGCGGCGGGTGTCGCGGCCCGGGCGGCCAGCGCGGTCAGGTCGGCGGGCACGGGCGCGACGAGCTCCGGCCGCGCCGCCAGGAGCGCGCGCAGCTCGGCGTCGTCGCGTCCGCGCAACCAGTCCGCGAAGCTGTCCACCATGGCCGGACGCGGCGTCAGGACGAGGCGGGCGCGCGGTCCAGGTTGACCAGGCCGAGGCCCAGCCGGGCCCAGCTGGCGACGAACCGCTTCTCGTCGATCCGGGTCGGCGGCTCGTACATCGACTCGTTGGCGAGCCAGTAGTTCACCACCGCGCCGCCGAGGATCGAGGCGATCGCCGCCCAGTCCTCGTCGGAGCCGGCGAACTCGGGCTGCTGCGAGAGCCAGGTCGCGATGCCGTCGTAGAGCGGGTTCACGATGCCCTCGCGCATCTCCGCGACCAGGTTCGGGAACTGGTCGAGGTCGCGGAACAGCACCCGGATGAGGTCCTGCTCCTCGCGCATCTTGGCCAGCCCGGCCTGGCAGGTCATCCGCAGCCGGACCTCCAGCGGGCGGTCCTCGTACTGCGTCGCCTCTTCGAGCACGTCGCTGACCTGCTGCCGGGTCCGCTCGATGTGCTCGCGGATGGCCGAGGCGAGCACCTCCTCCTTGGACCGGAAGTGCCGGTACAGCCCGCCGGCGCCGGGCGACAGGCCCGCCGCCGCCTCGATCTCGGCGACCGATGTCGCGGCGTAGCCCCGGTCCGCGAACAGCCGGAGCGACTCGGCCACGATCCGCTCGCGCGTAGAAGTCGTCATGTTGATGTGCACCCCTCCGCTCAAAGGCTAAGGCATCATCCCGGACCGGGCGTGCCCTCACCCCGCCGCGGGCTCGCCCGAAATCCGGTTAGGCGGGCTCGGCCGCGCCGCCTGGGGCTAGAGTCGTTGGCTTCGCGCCCCCGTCGCCGGGAGGGGCCGGAGCGTGGAAAGGGTCGACGCATGGCGCTGCCGCCTGGGACGGGTTGCGGGACGGCCTTCCTGCCCGAGGACTTCGAGGTGCCCACCCTGGTCGCCGGGCAGGGCTTCCGGATCCGTCCGATCACCGTGCACGACGCGGTGCGCGACTACGGCGCGGTGATGGACAGCCTGCCCGAGCTGCGGGACCGCTTCGCCGCCGACTGGGGCTGGCCGCGGCCCGACCTGACCGTCGAGCAGGCGCTGGTGGACGTCGCGTGGATGCAGAAGGAAGGGCAGCTGCGCCGCCAGTTCACCTACGTGGTGACCACACCGGACGAGGAGCGCCAGCTCGGCCGCATCCACGTGTTCCCCGCCGAGCCGGACGCGGCGGACGGCGCGCAGGCAGTCCTGTCGTTCTGGGTCCGCTCGGGGAACGACCACCCCGGCTTGGACAAGGAGCTGGCCGACTTCGTCCGGCACTGGCTGGACGCGTCGTGGCCGTTCGAGGCCGTCCGCGTGCTCGACCCGGCCGGCGGCGCGCCCGAGCTCGTCGAGTCCGCCCCGCTCGACCCGTTCTGACCTGTCTTCTTCTGATCTGCTTGATTACGGACGCCCGGATTGCCGCGGCTGCGGGTTTGCCGCGGCCACCGGGCTTCCCCGGCTAGCGGACGCGGCGGACGAGGGCGACCAGGATGCGGCCGACCACCAGGTACACCAGGGCGGCGAGGCCGTAGTTCACCGCGATCTCGGCCTTGTGGTTCTTCGGCTGGAAGACGTCCTTGAACTGCCAGGCCAGGTGGCCGGCCCACGAGCCGATCCGGTGCACGAGCGCGTTGCCGGTGTTGGCGTCGAACGCCACGAAGACGATGTGGACGGCCAGGATCACCACCACGACCGTCGTCACGATCGAGATCAGCGTCACCAGCCAGCCGACCGCGCGGCGCCGGGCCGCCGCGACACCGCCGCCGGGCGGGCCGATCCGCCGGGTCCGGGCCGTCCCGCCGGGATCGGTGCGGGCCGCGGAGTCGCGCTCCTGTGTCATCACATCCTCCTTGGGACGCGCATGGGGCATTCGGGACCGGCGTTTTCCCAGGTGGCGGGGTTGCCGCCCCGGGCGGCGGGGATAAGTCCAGCAGGCACCGCCACAACACCGCACCGGTCCGGCACCGGACGCGTACACAGCTCCCGCGCTCTCCTACTCGGATCCCGTCGCATCGCCACTACCGGGAGAGCGCGGGTACGCGTGTCCAGGGGGAGTTCTTGCGCGTGCGCGCACGAGGGCCGTGCGGGCGCGCGCAAGGGCCGTGCGGGCGCGTGCGAGGGCCGTGGGGGCGGGCGGCGGGCGGCCGCCACCGGCGGAACCGTCATACCTACCCCTTTACCCTGTGGGGCGTGCCTTACCTAGAGCCCTTCGCCATCGGTTTCGACCTCGACCTGACCCTCGCCGACACGAGGACGGCCATCGCGGCCGTCTACCGCGCGCTGTCCGAGGAGACGGGCGTGCCGATCGACACCGCCGCGGTCGTCCGCCGGATCGGGCCGCCGCTGGAGGAGGAGATCGGCTACTGGTACCCGCCGGAGCGGGTCCCGGAGATGGTCGCCCGGTACCGCGCGGTGTACCCGGAGATCGCGATCCCCGCCACGGTCGCGATGGACGGCGCGCGCGAGGCGCTCGACGCGGTGCGGCAGCTGGGCGGACGCGTCGTCGTGGTGTCCGGCAAGAACCAGGCCGACACCGAGCGGACCGTCCGGCACCTGGACTTCCCGGTGGACGCGGTGGTCGGCGGCCTGTTCGGCATGGACAAGGGCGTCGCGCTGCGCGAACACCGCGCCGTGGCCTACGTCGGCGACCATCCCGGTGACGTGGACGCGGCCCGCGCCGCCGAGATCACCTCGATCGGAGTGGCGACCGGCGGATTCGACGCGGCGGCCCTTACCGACTACGGCGCGGACATCGTCCTGCCCGACCTGCGCGCTTTCCCGGATTGGCTGACCCGCCGTTACGCGGGCCGTTACCCGAACGGTCATCCGGAAGGGCGTCCCGAAGGTTATTCAGATGCGGTCCCGGATGTGCGCCGGTAGCTTCAGTCCGTTGCCGCGCAGGGGTTTCCGGGGTCGCACGCGTGTTCTCCGGCAGTCGGCGAGGCACTAATCTTGAGGGCCAACCCAGAACGAGCTAGACGAGGTTCCCGTGCCCACTGGCAAGGTCAAGTGGTACGACGCCGACAAGGGATTCGGCTTTCTCACCCGCGACGACGGCGGTGAGGTCTTCGTGCACTCCTCGGCGCTTCCCGACGGAGTCCAGGCACTGAAGCCCGGCCAGCGCGTCGAGTTCGGCGTGGTCGAGGGCAGGCGCGGCCAGCAGGCCCACCAGTTGCGCACGCTGGACACCCTGCCCTCGGTGGAGAAGACCCTGCAGCGGCAGAAGCGCAAGAAGCCGGACGAGATGGTCGTCATCACCGAGGACCTCATCAAGCTGCTGGACGTCATCTCCAACACCTACCGGCGCGGCAAGCACCCGTCCCCGGCGGAGGCCAAGAAGATCGCGACCGTGCTGCGCGCCGTCGCGGACGACCTGGCCGCCCCCTGACCCGACCCCCTCCGGCGGCCGCCCAGCGCGCCTGGGCGGCCGTTTTCCGGCTCCGGACGGCTGGATGGGGCCGTTTTCCGGGTTTGGCGGCTGCCTGGCCCGTCCGGGCGGCCGTTCCGGTTTCGGGACGGGTTGCGGCCGCATCCGGCCGTTTTCCGCTAGCCGGTCCGCGGTCGGCGGCGCCTGCCCGCGCGGCGCGTGCCGGAGCGGCGCGTCCCGCGGTGGCGGACGCCCGAATGGCGGACGAGCAGCAGCGTGAGCGCGACCGCCATCACCGCGGCGACCAGCATCAGCGCGACCCGGCCGTCCGCGACCATGGACATGGCCAGGCCGAGCAGCCCGCCCGCGACCCAGACGAGCTGGTGCAGGGTCTCCGACACCGCGAACGTGGACGAGCGGACCTCCTCGCCGATCTCCCGCTGCACCACCGCGTCCAGGGACAGCTTGCCGAGCGTCTGCCCGACCGCGCCCGCGAACGCCACCGCGAGCGCCGCCCAGAGCCCGAACAGCGCGGCGCTGACCGCCGCGACGGCCGTGACGAAGCCGAGCGTCGCGTACACGATGAACTGCGGGGCGCGCGCCTTCATCCACGCGCCGAGGGCCGTCCCGGCGAGGCCGCCCGCGCCCGCGCACGCCGCGAGCAGCCCGAGCGCCACGTTGTGCGGCACCGGCTCGAACTTCTCCTGCCGCAGCACGAACGCCAGGTAGATGATCAGGAAGCCGGAGAACGCGCGGAGCACGGCGTTCGCCTGCATCGCCTCCGCGACGACCGGGCCGACCTTGTGCAGCGTCCGCCAGCGTCCGCGGACGGTCTTCGCCCGTTCCACACCCGCCAGGGGCCCCTCGACCGGCGGTTTGCCCGAGTCCGGGTCGTCCACGTGGGCGGGCAGGCGCAGCACCAGGACGACGCCGAGCCCGAACACGACCGGCGCGAGCCGCAGCAGCCAGTCCGCGCCGATCAGTAGCGACAGCCCCGCGCCGACCGGGGCCGCGACCGCCGCCGCCAGCAGGCCCGCGAACGACACCCGCGCGTTAGCCGTGACCAGGGTGATCCCCTCGGGCAGGACGCGCGGCGTGACCGCCGATTTCAGCACCCCGAACGCCTTCGACAGCACCAGCACGCCGAACGCGGCGGGCAGGAAGGTCACCTGGTCGCCGTGCAGGACGGCCCCGGCCATCGCCCAGCACAGCACCCCGCGCCCCGCCATCGTCCCGGCCAGCGCGTACCGTCGGACGTGCCGCATCCGGTCCAGCGCGGGGCCGATCAGCGGCGCGACCAGCGCGAACGGCGCCATCGTCACCAGCAGGTAAAGCGCCACCTGGCCGCGCGCCTGGTTCACGTCCAGGTTGAAGAACAGCGTTCCGGCGAGCGCGACCGCGACCATGGCGTCCCCGGCCGAGTTCACCGCCGCCGCCTCGATCAGCGCGCCGAGGCCGCTGCGCCCGGCGCCCTGGGCGTGCGTGGCGCGCCGGGTGATCCGTCCGATCCGCCGGAAACCGCCGCGGAAGGCCCGCCCGCCGCGGCGCATTCGGCCGAAAACGCGGGTTTCGCCGGAGTCCGCCGCGTTCGTGGCCGAGGTGTGACCCGCGCCGGCGCGCGCGGCGCCCGGGCCGCCGTGCGGGCGGTCCCCAGCGGGATGACCTGCGGATTCGGACATCTGGTCCCGGCGTGCTCCTCGGTGTCGTGCGGACGGCGGAGGGCCTGTAACGAGGGTATGTTCCCCTCGAAGCGCCGATCAGCCGTCCCCGGGGCGGGCGCGTGCCCGGCCACGTCCATCCATGGGCGAGAATTGAGGGGTGAGCCCAACCCGTCAGTCCAGCACCGCGCGTTCCACCGGGTCCCGGTCCGGCGCCGCAACCGCCGGCGCCGCCGCGGGCGGGACGCGGCGCAGCCGCCCGCCCGCCGTCGACGAGGCATGCGCCGAGGCGGTCGAGCTCGCCCGCGACGCCGCCGCGCAGACCGCCGCGCCCCTGGGGGTCGGCGAGCACCTCGGCCTGGTCGCCGAGGCCGAGCGCGTCGTCACCCACTACTTCGCCTGCCTGGACCCGGGGTACCGCGGCTGGCGCTGGGCCGTCACCGTCGCCCGCGCCTCCCGCGCCAGGAACGTGACCGTCGACGAGTGCGTGCTGCTGCCCGGCGACGACGCGCTGCTCGCCCCGGCCTGGGTGCCGTGGCTGGAGCGGCTGCGTCCCGGCGACATCGGCCCCGGCGACCTCATGCCCACCGCGCCGGACGACGCGCGGCTCGCGCCCGGCTACACCGAGACCGCCGACCCCGAGGTGCGGGAGGTCCAGTGGGAGCTGGGGCTCGGGCGCCCGCGCGTGCTGTCCGCCGAGGGCCGCGACGAGGCCGCGGAACGCTGGTACGAGGGCGTCGCTGGGCCGCGCGCCCCGATCGCCACGTCCGCGCCCGCGCACTGCGCCACCTGCGGCTTCTACGTGACGCTGGCGGGCGGCCTGCGCCAGCTGTTCGGCGTCTGCGCCAACGAGTACGCCCCGGACGACGGCCGCGTGGTGTCGGCCGACCACGGCTGCGGCGCGCACTCCGACGCCGTGACACTCCCGGCCGCCTCCGAGCACGGCCCGCCCGTCCTGGACGAGCTGGACTTCGAGGTCGTCACCGACACCCCGTCCGAGGGCGAGGTCGCTGAGGCCGAGGGCGAGGCGCCGGCGGTCGAGGCGACCAAGACCGCCGTCCGCAAGGGCCGCGCGACAACGAAGACCGAGGCTCCGTCCGAGACAGTGTCGGACGAGCCGGAAGCGCCTGCCGCGAAGACGACCAAGGGCCGCACCCGCAAGACCGCCAAGGCCACCGCAGATGAGGCCGCTTCGGACGAGGCGAAGGTGCCCGCGCGCAAGACCGCCGCCCGCAAGCCGCGCGCGACGTCCAAGCGAGCCGCCGCGAAGCCCGAATCGTCCCAGGACGAGGCTCCTGGCGACACGCCGAAGGACGGCGCGGTCGAAGACGGCGCCACCGGCGGCGAGGCCCAGGCGGAAGCGGCCGAGAGCACCGGCACAAAGGCCAAGGCGACCCGCACCCGCACCCGACGCGCATCCACCGCAAAGAGCACACCGGCCGAGGACGGCGCGCCCGAGGGCGGGACGACGCGCCGGCGCGCGTCCGCGACGAAGGCCGCTGCGGCGGACGGTGACGAGCCCGAGGCCGGAGCGACCCGCCGGCGAACCTCCGCAGCGAAGCGCAGCGCGTCCGACGCCGGTGCGGCCGAGGGCGAGTCGGGCGAGGCGGCTCCCGCGCGGACGCGGAAGGCCCGCGCCACCGCGGAATCCGGCGGGTCCGGCGGGCGTACGCGGAAGACGCGGGCCGCGGCCGAAGGCGGCACCGGGACGTCCGGCCGGACACGTGCGCGGAAGCGCGCCGAGACCGGCGACGCGCCGGACGCTGGAGCAGCTGAGAACGGCGACGAGGGCTGACCGGCCGGACTTCGAGCGAACGGCATTGGGTGACGCGGCTGTGGACGACGCGTTCGGCACGGACGCGCTGCGCGCGCGTGTTCTGAGGGCTTGGGCGGAGTCGTCGGCGCGGTTCCGCGCCGACGCCAACACCGAAGAGGATTTCGCGCTCGGCGGGTACCGCGACCGGGTCGTGGTCGAGCTGGCGCAGAACGCGGCCGACGCGGCCTCGCGCGCGGGCGTCCCCGGGCGGCTGCGGCTCGCGCTGCGCGGGGACGTGCTGACCGCCGCGAACACCGGCGCGCCGCTGACACCCGACGGCGTGGAGGCCCTGTCCACGCTGCGCGCCTCCGCAAAGCGGGACGAGGCCGGATCGGTTGGGCGATTCGGCGTCGGGTTCGCCGCCGTGGTTTCGGTCACCGACGAGCCGTCCATCACGTCCGCTTCGGGCGGTGTGTCATGGTCGCTGGCCCGCGCCCGAGCCCTGGTCGCCGACATCCCGGAACTCGCCGACGAACTCACCGCAAGATCAGGCCACCTCCCCCTCCTCCGCCTCCCCTTCCCCGAGCCCGCCCCCGCCGAAGAACCCACCCCCGCCGAAGGGCCGACGTCCGCCGAAGGACTCACGCGCGGCGAAGGGCCGACGCGCGGCGCAGAACTCGCGCGGGGCGAAGGACCCGCGTGGGGCGAAGGACCCGCGTGGGGCGAAGGACCCGCGCGCGGCGAAGGACCCGCGCGCGGCGAAGGACCCGCGCGCGGCGAAGGACCCGCGCGGGGCGAAGGGGCTGCGTCCACCGGAGGGCCGACGCCTGGCGAGGTGGCCGCGTCCGCTGGAGGGGCCGCGTCTGCTGGTGGGGGCGGGGGGTTGGAGGGGTTTGCGACGGTTGTTCGGTTGCCCCTGCGGGATGCGGGGGCGGTCGAGCGGGTTCGGGTGCAGTTGGGCGAGGTCGGGCCTGCGCTGCTGCTCGCGTTGCCTGCGTTGGAGTCCGTCGAGGTCGACGTGGACGGCGACGTCCGCGAGGTGCGGCTCGGGGAGTGGCGGACGGTCGAGGCGCACGGGGAGATTCCCGCCGAGCTGCTCGCGGACCGGCCGACCGAGGAGCGCCTGCGTACCGGCTGGCAAGTCCGCTGGGCGCTTCCCATCGAGGCTTCCGGTGGTCTGGACGCTGGGCTGGACGGCCGTCTAGGGGGCGGCGGGGGTGGGCGGGTTCTTAGTGCGGAGAAGGTCGGGGTTCCGGCCGTCCTGCATGCGCCGACGCCCTCGGACGAGCGGATCGACCTCGCGCCGCTGCTGATCGCGTCGTTCCCGCTGGCGCCGGACCGGCGGCATGTCGCGCCCGGTCCGCTCACCGACTTCCTGGTCGAGCGCGCCGCCGACGCCTATGTCGAGCTGATGCGCGGGTCGGCCGGTGAGCCCGCCGTGCTCGATCTCGTCCCGAGCCCGGTCGGGGCCGGGGAGCTGGACGCGAAGCTGCGCCGGGCGATCCTGGCCAGGCTGCCCGGAACCCCGCTTCTGCCCGGCCCGATGCGCGGCCCGGACGCCGTGGCGCTGGACGCGCCGCCGCCGTTCCTCGACCTGATGGCCGAGGCCATGCCCGGCCTGCTGCCGCCGGGCTGGCCGGTGCGGAGCCAGCCGCTGGACGCGCTCGGCGTCCGCCGCATGGAGATCGCGGACGTCGTGGACGCGCTGGTCTCCTTCGAACGCCCTCCGACCTGGTGGAAGTCGCTCTACGAGAGCCTGTCGGGGGCGTCGGCCGACGGCCTCGGCGCGCTGCCCGTCCCGCTCGCCGACGGGCGCCTCTCGCGCGGCCCGCGCGGGACGCTGATCACGTCCGGGGACGTCGCGGCGCTCGAACCGCTCGGGCTCCGGATCGTCCACCCGGAGGCGGTGCACCCGCTGCTGACCAGGCTCGGCGCGATCGAGGCGGGGCCGCGGCAGGTGCTCGCCGACCCGGCCGTCCGGGCGGCGGTCGAGGAGTCGTTCGACGCCGAGGACGCGGACGCCCTCGCCGAGGCGGTGCTGACGCTCGTCCGGGAGGCGCGGCTCGACCCGGGCGACGAGCCGTGGCTGGAGAACCTGGCGCTGCCCGCCGACGACGGCGAGCCGTCCGCGGCCGGGGAGCTGCTGCTGCCGGACAGCCCGCTGCACGCGATCATGGCGGAGGATGCGCCCTTCGCGACCGTATCCGCCGAACTGGTCGACCGTTTCGGTTCCGAGGTGCTCGCCGCGGCCGGGGTCCTGGACGGGTTCGCGACCGTCCGCGCCGAGGACGTCAACGTGATCGGCCTCGCCGACGCCGCCGACACCCTCCACCTGGACGGCGAGGACGGCTGGGCCGAGGACGTCCTGGCCCGCGTCGGCGACCAGGACCTCCCGCCGCTGGTCCCCGAGTTCACCGCCGTCCGCGACCTGGAGCTCGTGCAGGACTGGCACGCCGCGCTGGGTCTGTTGTCCCGGCCGCCGCTGCGCGCCGCCGTCGTCGAACCCGCCCTGGTCAGCGTAGACGGCGGGCGAAGGGTGTCCGCGCCGTCCTACACCGCGTGGTGGCTCCGGCGGCACCCCGTTCTGGACGGCCGTCTCCCCGGACGGTTCCGCCTCCCCGGCGGCGACGACCTCCTGCACGGCCTCTACGACGCGGCTCCCGAGGGCCTGGACGAGGGCCTGCTGCTCGCCCTCGGCGTCCGCACGACCCTGGACGACCTGCTCGACGAGCCGGGCGGCGCGGCCGAGCTGCTCGACCGGATGGCCGACCCCGCCCGCGAGATCTCCCGCGAGCACCTCGGCGTCCTGTGGACGGCGCTGGCCGCGTCCGGGCAGGCCGTCGAGCCGCCCGAGGCCGTCCGCGCGATCGTGGACGGACGCGTCGAGGTCGTGGACGCGGCCGACGCGCTCGTCCTGGACCGTCCCGACCTGCTGCCGCTGCTGACCGGCCAGCCGCTCGTGATCGCCGCGTCCGGCAGCGCCGGGGCGCTGGCCGAGCTGCTGGACCTGCCGCGCGCGAGCGAGGAAGTGACGGGCGAACCGTCCGAGCCGGGCATGCCGGCGCCCGTCCCGGACGTGATCAGGACCGTCCTGCCGGACGCGCCCGGCACCTACCTCGCCCACGAGGACCTGAGCGTGGACGGCGTGGACGTGCCCTGGTGGGTGGGCGACGGCGAGATCCACGCGGTCGGGCCCTCCGGCCTGGCGCGCGCCCTGGCCTGGACGACCGGCGCCTGGCCCGACCGGCACCTGGCCGAGGCCGTGCTGCGCGCGCCCGAGGACGTCCCCGCCCTGCTGGCCGAAGCCGACCTGGAGCCCTAGGCTGTGTTTCAAAGTCCCGGCCCACTGCGCTCGGCTGGCGGCTCGCTCCGTGACCGTGCCTGGGCGAACGCGGCATCGCTTCGCGATCAGCGCGGTGCCGCTCGCCTCCGGCGTCGCGGCACCGCGCTGGTCACGCGTTCGCGCGCGTGGCCGAGGCCACTTCGAAACAGGCCCTAGGCCCCCGCCTCAACGACCTCGCGCGGAACCGTCAGCGCGTTGGGCCGCGCGCTCGGCGACCAGCCGCTCGCGCGCCGCCTGCAACCGCGGGATGTACCAGACGCCGAACAGGCCGCAGCCCATGCCGACGACGCACACCCACAGCCACCAGCGCTCCCCGGACGGCAGCCCGACGAGCAGCAGCACGACCAGCGCGATCGCCCAGGCGACCGTCCCGGCGATCGCGAGGTGCACGTCGTTGGTCGCCAGCGGCGGCGGATCGGGGCGGCGCGGACGGCTCATGCGCTCAGCCTAAGCGCCGGACGGGCCGGTTCGGCCCCCGCCCCCGGTTCGATTCCGCCGCCGACGTGGGACGATGGAGGCAGCGCACCGCAGGGAGAGGGCAACCGACCGTTGGACACCAGCACCGACAGCCTGGCCGAGGAGCTGCGCATCTCCGTCGCGCGCCTCTCCCGCCGCCTGCGCACCCTGCGTCCGGCGCGTCCGGACGACGCCCGCCCGCCGCTGACCCTCACCCAGTTCGCCGCGCTCGCCGCCCTCGCCCGGCACGGCTCCATGACCCCGCGCGAGCTGGCCGACCACGAGAAGGTCCAGCCGCCGTCGATGACCCGCGTCATCGCCTTCCTCGAAGACCAGGGCCTCCTGGCCCGCACCCCGCACCCCACCGACGGCCGCCAGGCCGTCCTGGCCCCCACCGAGGAGGGCAAGGCCCTGCTCGCCGAGGAGCGCCGCCGCAAGGAGCAGTGGCTGGCCCGCCGCCTGGCCGACCTCACCGAGGAGGAGCGCGAGATCCTCCACCAGGCCGCCCCCGTCCTCGACAAGCTCAGCCGCTCCACCTGACCACCACCCGTCGTCGCTGCCGGATCAGCACGTGCAGGTCGTCCGACAGCCGCTCAAGCCGTCCCCGCCACCCGGTGCCGGACGCCCCGAGGTGTCCCATCGCGCGATCGACGTCCTCGTCCCGGGGAAGCAGCGCCAGCAACTCACCGATCTCCCCGATCACCGGCGGCAGCATCAGCCAGTATGGCTCCCGCGCCGCGAGGAACGCGTCCGGCCCGGCCACGTATTCGCCCAGCTCCGGAAACCGGAACCGCACCTCCCAGCCGTTCATCGGCAGCTGAGCCAGCGACAGGTCCCAAGGCCCCGGGGAAGCCCCGCTCATCTGCTGGAGCAGGTCGTGAAGCGCGTCGAGCGGCTCGACCCCCGGGACGACCCTGACCCCGCCGAGCACGTCGTCCCAGATCCAGGGGTTGCGCTCCGAGTCGGCGATCAACGTGGCGAGGTTCCCGGCGACGGGCTCCATCTCGTGCTCGAACACCGGATGCGCGCACGCGCGCTTGAACCTCCGTATGGCATCCGAGGACGACCAGGCCGGAGCCTCGCAAAGCGGCCGCCCCCCGAACGCCCCGACCAGCATCGCCGCAGCGCCGAACCGCAGATGATCGAGCCCGACAGGGATCACCGCCGGCGCGGTGCTCGTGGGCGGGCCAGCGGTGGGGGCCGGGCATGGGGGTGCAGCTTAGGGCGAAAGTTTCGGATGGCGGAATGTCGGACGCGGGCATATCGTTAGCAAAGAGAAGGACTTTGCGAGTGGCGGAGGTGTGTCTGCGTGGCGGTGGCCCTCGGGACCGGGACGGCGGAGGTGACCGAGCGGGCTGCGGAGTTCGCCGGGGAGCGCGAGGCTCGCGGCGGGATGTTCCGGTCGCTGAGGAACAGGAACTACCGGCTGTTCACCGGTGGGCAGGTGGTGTCGAACACCGGGACGTGGATGCAGCGGGTGGCGCAGGACTGGCTGGTGCTGGGCCTGGCGCACGGGAACGGCGGCAGCGCGCTCGGCATCACGACCGGGCTGCAGTTCCTGCCGCTGCTGCTGTTCGGGCTGTGGGGCGGCGTGATCGCCGACCGGTACCCGAAGCGGCGCGTGCTGATGCTCACGCAGACGGCGATGGGGCTGCTGGCGCTGGTGCTCGGCGTCCTCGCCGTCACCGGGACGGCCCAGGTCTGGCACGTGTACGTGCTGGCGTTCCTGCTCGGACTCGCGACCGTGGTCGACAATCCGACCCGGCAGTCGTTCGTGGTGGAGATGGTCGGCAAGGACGACCTGCCCAACGCGATCGCGCTGAACAGCGCCACCTTCAACGGCGCCCGGCTGGTCGGTCCGGCGGTCGCCGGGCTGCTGATCGCGGCGATCGGGACCGGGCCGGTGTTCTTCGTCAACGCGGCCTCGTTCGGGGCCGTCCTGCTGGGGCTGTACCTCATGCGGCCCGGCGAGCTGCGGACGGTCGAGCCCGTCGCCAGGGCGAAGGGCCAGCTCCGGGAGGGCCTGCGGTACGTGCGGGGGCGGCGGGACCTGATGCTGGTGCTCGTCCTCATCGGGTTCGTCTCGATGTTCGCGATGAACTTCCAGATCACGGTCGCGCTGATCTCGCGGCAGGTGTTCCACTCCGGCGCGTCCACGTTCGGGCTGGCGTCCACGATGATGGCGGTCGGCGCGCTCACCGGGGCGCTGCTGGCGGCGCGCCGGGCGGCGCACCCCCGGTTCCGGGTGCTGATCGGCGCGGCGCTGGTGTTCGCGGCGCTGGTCGTCGCGGGCGGGCTGATGCCGACGTACTGGTCCTACGTGATCTCGCTGGTGCCGGCGGGGATCGCGATGATGACGTTCACCACGTCCGCGAACGCGATCATGCAGCTGGGCGTCGAGCCGGAGATGCGCGGGCGGGTCATGGGCCTGTACATGCTGGTCTTCCTCGGCACGAACCCGCTGGGCGCGCCCGTGGTCGGTTGGATGTCCGAGACGTTCGGGCCGCAGGCGAGCGTCGTCGTGGGCGGCGCGGTCGCCATCGTCGCCACGCTCGGCGTCGCGGTCGCGGCCGTCCCGCGCGCGGAGCTCCGGCCGCTGTTCGCCCGCCTCCTCGCCGCCGCCCCGGGACGCTGATCCCGCACGTGGGAACGGTCCCGCGCGTGACAAGCACCCGTCCGGGCTGAGAGGCTGGCGGACGTGGGAGCCCGGATGCGCGCATGAGGCTGTTCGTCGCGCTGCTGCCGCCACAGGACGTCCTGGACGAGCTGGAGCGCTTCGTCGCGCCGCTCCAGGACACCGTCCCCGACCTGCGCTGGACGCAGCGCGACCTGCTGCACGTCACGCTCACCTTCCTCGGCGAGGTGGACGACCGGACGCTCGAACGCCTCCTGCCCCGCCTGGAACGCGCCACGGCCCGCCACGACCGCCTGAACCTGTCCCTGGCGGGCGGCGGCGCCTTCCCGGGCGGCGGCGCGCACGCCCGCGTCCTCTGGACGGGCCTCTACGGCGACCGCCGCGGCCTCGCCCGCCTCGCCGCGTCCACCACCGCCGCCGGACGCCGCGTCGGAACCCCGCCGGACAACCACCGCACCTTCCGCCCCCACCTCACCCTCGCCCGCAGCCGCCACCCCGTGGACGTCCGTCCGCTGCTGGAGCCCATGTCCGCCTTCGCCGGCGCCCCCTGGACGGCCGACCGGGTCCACCTCGTCCGCAGCCACCTCCCCGCCGGCGGCCGCACCAAGGTCCTCTACGACCCCATCGCCTCCTGGCCCCTCCGAACCCCCAAATAAGCCCCACGGACCGCTGTGGGGGGCTTGTTCGTGTGGGGGTTAGAGCTCCGGGGGTGGGGGGGTGGGGTGGTCGGCGTCGGGAGGGCCCCAGGGGAGGCCGTAGCGTTCGCAGGCTCGGCGGAGTTCGGCGAGGTCGGGGGGGAAGGTGACCTGGCGGAGGACGCGGCCGGTGGGGCTCCAGACGACGAGGCGGGGGAGGCGGTCGGCGGCGTCGTCGATGCCGATGCCGGCGACGCGGTCGCGGGCCAGCTCCCAGCGGACGCGGCCGCGGCGGGTGACGACGGCGAGGCCGGCGGGGGAGACGCGCAGGCGCGGGCGGTCCCGGTCGTGCAGCCAGTAGCCGCCGAGGCCGACCAGCAGGCCGGCGGGCACCGACCAGCTCGCGGTGGTGACGAAGCCGCCGAGGTCCGGGCCGAGCCAGGCGGCGCCGACGACGGCGACGATCTCGGCGAGGATCAGGCTCATGCCGTAGGTGCCGAAGCGGGACCGGCGGGTCGCGTCGAGGAGGATGCCGGGCGCGTGGGCCGGGGACGGCGCGGGCGGCGCGGTCAGTTCGAGCGGGACGGGCTCGGCGCCCGAGGCCAGCGCCGGGGTCTCGGACGCGGGGAGCGTCAGCGTGGAGACCGCCGAGTGGAAGGCCGCGCTCAGGTAGGCGTCGTACTCGGCGTCGTTCACCGGCAGGCCCTCGCGGCGGGCGGCCTCGCGCAGGTCGGTGCGGGAGATGCGCAGCGCGGACAGCGGCGCGGCGAAGAACTCGTCGCCGTCGGAGTCGTAGAGCCGGACCCAGGCGTGTCCGGCGATGGTGAGCAGCTCGATGCCGCCGAGCCGGTCCTCGGGCATGCGCAGGACGACCTCGCCCGCGGCGTCGGCCCAGCCGAGGCCGCCGTCCTCGACGACCAGCCGGCCGCCGGGGACGCGCGCGAAGATCTCCGGCAGGCCCTCCAGGCCGTACTCGGGGGTGCGGGGGGCCCGCGCGCCCGGGGTGACCACGCGGTAGCCGCGGTCGGCGAGGGCGTGCGCGAGCTGGAAGGCGTCCAGGCCGTGCGCGGGCAATCGGGCGAGCAGCCGCAGCCGGTGGTCGAACGCCAGGACCGACAGCTCGCTGCGCCGGGGCCGTCCGGTCAGCGGGTCGGCGCGCAGGCCGGGCCCGATGACCAGCGCGGCGGTCTCCGCCGCCGGGACGGTCAGGGCCCCGCGGGACGGGACGACCCCGCGCGCCGCCCAGCCCCCGGACGCGGCCCGGGAGCGGCGCGGGCGGCGGGAGACCTGGATGAGGTCGCGGTCGATCGTCCAGACCGTCCGGGCGGACGCGAGGGACCGGCGGCGGGTCACCAGGACGGCGGCCAGCGACGCCAGCACCCAGCACGCCGCCGCGACGCGGACGCCGAAGCCGGGCGGGCCGTCCACGGCCAGGCGCAGCACCATGACCACGCCGAGCGCGCCCGAGAGCCCGCCGAGCAGCAGGACGCGGCGCCGGGACGGGTCCGGCTCGGCGGACGCCAGCACGGCCCGCTCGGGGCCGGGGGCCGCCGGTTCCGGGGCGGCCTCCTCGTGCGCGGCGGCGAGCAGCGCCGCCTCCTGGTCGAGCAGGCGGCGCTCGGCCGCCAGGTCGCGGGTCGGGCCGAGCGGGATGACCAGCTCGGCGTCGTCGTCCATGCCGGGCGGGCGGCCCGCGTCGTCCAGCGCGGGGTCGAGCAGGTCGGAGACCTCGCCGTGCACCAGCCGCACCGGGATGCCGACCCGCCGCGCGGTGACGAACAGCGCGAGGGGCTCCAGGCCGAGCGACGGCAGCGGGCCGATCGAGGCGGTGCCGAACTTGTGCTGGACGACCAGGACGCCGTCCCCGGTGGTGATGCCGAGGCCCTCGATGCGGTCGCGCTCGTAGCTGGCGAGGGTCGAGCCGTCCGGGCCGATCTTTTCGAGGCCGCGTTCGGACAGCCGCCAGTAGGCCGGGCCGCGCCGCCGCGCCGCCCACGGCACCAGCGCCGCGACCGCGCCGACCAGCCACGGCCCGGTGGCGGCGGCGAGGATCAGCGCCGCCCACAGCCAGCCGGGACGCACCGGCGCGAGCGCCGCGGCGACCGCCAGCAGGACGAACGGCCCCGGCGCGACCGGGCGAAACCGGCCGCCGAACCCGTGCAGGCCGACCAGCTCATGTTCCACAGTCCGCATCCTCTCGCGGGAACCGGCGGGCACGTCGCCTCCTTTTCTGAACCGGTGGCCGTTCTGACGGTCAGTAGGGGGTTCGCGGCGGTTCAGCGCCGCCGCCGGACCAGTCCGTAACCGACGAGCGCGGCGACCCCGAGCGTCAGGACGAGCGCGACCCGGCGGCCCCCGGTGTGCTTCAGCCGGCCCCGGTCATGATCGTCCTTCCCGGGCGGCGGCGTGGCCAGACCGCTCGGATCGGGCGGCGGGGTCGCCCCGGCGACCGCGTCGGCGCCGGTCAGCGGGATCCGGTAGACCGGCTGGGCGTCGCCTTCGGAGCCGACGAGCAGTGCCGAGCCGTCCGTCGTGTAGGTGACGGACTCGCCCTGCTTCTGCTGCGGGAGCGGGATCGAGTGGGAGTCGCCGGGCTTGCCGTCCGGGCCCATCCGGTAGATCCGCGCGCCGAAGTAGGTGCGGATCACGAAGCTGTCGCCATCGGGCGCGAACGCGCCGTCGGTCGCGATGGGCGGGGCGTCGCCGATCTTGCGCAGCTTGTTGAACCCGCTGGTGGAGAGCTTCCCGGGCGCCTCGTAGAGCGCCCCGGAGAACAGCTTGCTCGCGACGTACAGCCGGTTCGTGCGCGGGTCGATCATGAGGGCCTCGGCGTTGCGCGGGCCGTCCTCGTACTTGAACCGGAACGCGGCCGGCTCGACGGTCTCGCTGCGCAGCACGGACGGCTCGGTGATCCGGTAGACGGTCACGTACGGCCAGGCGCCGCCGAGGTTGTCGCCGATGTCCGCGACGAAGATCGCCGGACGGCCGCGGTCGTCGCGGCCCATCGCGATGGCCTCCCAGTCGCGGTTCCTCGCGCCCGCGAGGGTCAGCACGGCCTGCACGCGGCCGTCCGGCCCGACCGCGAAGATCTGCGGCGTGCCGCCCGAGTCGTTGTGCGTGTAGACGACGCCGGGGTGCGCGGTGCTGGCCGCAAGCCCGCTCGACTCGGTGATCCGCTCATCGTTGATCGTGAACGCGACCCGCGCCCCGCCTGTTCCCGCCGACGGCGACGGCGTGGGGGACGGCGTGGCGGACGGAGCGGAGGAGGGCCCGGCGGAGGCCGGAAGCGGCCAGAGCGCGGCGGAGGCGACGGCGAGCGCCAGGGCCGACGCGGCGACCCGGCTCAACGCAGCACGGAGCCGATGACCACGGCGAGCACGAGCGCGGTCAGCACGGTAGGGAGCAGCCATCGGGGCGCGCGGTTCACGTTCCGAGCTTATTCGGCCCCGGAGAGCCCTCGAACCCGTCCCTCATGAGATACGTCTCATCCAGCATGTGCGGATTGTTCGGGCTGCTGCGCTCGCCCGCCGCGGTCCATCCGGAACGCGCGTCGGACGTCGTCGTCGCCCTGGGAACCCTCGCCGAGGAACGCGGTACCGACTCGGCCGGGCTGGCCCTGCTGACGGGCCGTCCCGCCGGACGGGACGCGGCCCCGCTGGAGGGCGTCGCCGACGAGCGCAGCAGCGACCTGCTCCATGACGGCTGCCGGGTGGTGAAGGGGCGCGGCGCGTTCTCCGCCGTCTGGCGCCCCGACCTGCTGCCCGAGCTGGACGCCGCGCCGATCGTGCTCGGCCACACGAGGTGGGCCACCCAGGGCACGCCCCACTCGCTCGACAACGCCAGCCCGCTGGTGGTCGGCGGAGCCGCCGCGGCGGGCCCGCTCGCCGCCCGCGCCGCCGGGATCGTCGCCACGCACAACGGCGACATCGAGGCGGGCGCGCTGCGCGCCCGGTACGGACCGCCCCCGCCCGTCGGGGGCACCGACTCCGAGCCGATCTTCCAGGTGCTCGCGGGCCGCGCGTCCGTGCCGGACGTCACCGCAGCGCTCACCGCCCTGGTCGGACGCGCCGCCCTCGCCTGGGTCGAGCGCGCCCGTCCGGACGTCGTGCACCTGGCCCGCGCCGCCGTCAGCCCGCTCACGGTCGCGGTGGACGACGAGCAGAACTTCTACTGGGCGTCCAATCCCAAGTGGTTCCGGCTGGCCGAGCGGCACACCAGCGTCCGCTTCGCGACCGTCGTCATGCTCCGCGAGGGCACCTACCTGCGGCTGGGGCCGCCTGCGCCGGGCGCCCGTCCCGAGATCCTCACCGGCGCCGGGTTCACGCCCACCGCCCGCGCCTTCGACCTGGACGACCGCGTCTGGACGGGCTTCACCCCCGCCGACGCCGCCCGGGACCGCTCGTCCCTCCGCCACCGCGTCGCCCCGCTCGGCGTGGACGACCCGGCCGGAACACCCGCCACCGTCGCCTGACCACGCGCGCAAGCACGCTCCGCGTGATCAAGCCCCACCCGAGCACGCTCCGTTTGAACAAGCTGAAAGGGCGGGATGCCGGAGCGTCCCGCCCTTCTGGCTCAGTTGCCTAGAGGTTCTCGACCACGTAGTCGATGCACTGGGTGAGGGCCTCGACGTCGGACGGGTCGATCGCCGGGAACATGCCGATGCGGAGCTGGTTCTTGCCCAGCTTCCGGTAGGGCTCGGTGTCGACGATGCCGTTGGCGCGCAGCACCTTCGCCACGGCCGCGGCGTCCACGTCGTCGGTGAAGTCGATCGTGCCGACGACCTGGGAGCGCTGGGCCGGGTCGGTGACGAACGGCGTGGTGTAGGACGTCTTCTCGGCCCAGGTGTAGAGCCGCTGGGACGAGTCGGCGGTGCGCGCGGTGGTCCAGGCCAGGCCGCCGTTGCCGTTCATCCACTCGATCTGCTCGGCGAGGAGCAGCAGGGTGGCGACGGCGGGCGTGTTGTAGGTCTGGTCCTTGGCCGAGTTGTCCACGACCGTCTTCAGGTTGAAGAACTCCGGGATGTACCGGTCGGACGCGGCGATCTCCTCGATCCGGGCCAGCGCCGCCGGGGAGGCGAGGCCGATCCACAGGCCGCCGTCCGCCGCGAAGCACTTCTGCGGCGCGAAGTAGTAGACGTCGGTCTCGCTGACGTCCACGGGCAGGCCGCCCGCGCCGGACGTGGCGTCCACGAGCACGAGCGACCCGTCCGCCGAGGTGCCCGCGGGGCGCGCGATCGGCATCGCGACGCCGGTCGAGGTCTCGTTGTGGGTGAGGGCGTAGACGTCGATGCCCTCCTCCGCGCGGGCCTCCGGGTGGCTGCCCGGGTCGGCGGAGATCACCGACGGGTCGTCCAGCCACGGCGCGCCCTTGGTGACCTTGGCGAACTTGCTGGAGAACTCGCCGAACGCGAGGTGCTGCGACCTGTTCCGGACGAGGCCGAACGCGGCGGCGTCCCAGAAGCAGGTGGTGCCGCCGTTGCTGAGCAGCACCTCGTAGCCCTCGGGCAGCGAGAACAGCTCGCTCAGCCCGGCGCGCACGCGGCCGACCAGCGACTTGACCGGCTTCTGCCGGTGCGAGGTGCCCAGGTAGGTGTCGCCGGACGCGGCGAGGGCGGCCAGCTGCTCGGGACGGACCTTCGACGGCCCGCATCCGAACCGGCCGTCGGCGGGCTTCAGGTCGGCGGGAATGGCAAGGGAAGGATTCGCGCTCTCGGTCACCCCACGAAGGGTACCGACCGCCCTTTCATGATCGCCGTCCGGACCACATGCCGAGACGCCGTCCTGCCTGCGGGCCTGCTCACCGGCTCCGGGCGCGGCGGCGCCAGAGCGCGAAGCCGAGCAGCAGCAGGACGCCGAGGATGCACAGGACCGCGTTCACGGCGGGCGGGTAGATCCAGTCGGCGCCGCGCTGCCGCGCCTCGTGCGCCGTCACCGCCGAGTCGTAGGCCAGGAACGCCAGGAACAGCGCGAGCAGCCAGAACGCGGCGCGTCCGGCGAGCGCGTTCGTCCGGCGCCGGCGGCGCTCGCGCTCGGCCTCCAGCCGCCGTATCTCGGCCGCGACCGCCGCGCGCCGCTCGTCCGGGTCAGCCGGGCGAGGAAGCGGCGGGCCGCCCGGCTCGGGCCCGGGCGCGGACGCGTCGGAGCGGTCCGGCGCGTCCTCCCGGACGGGCGCGGACGGGCCGATGTCACCTTCGAGGGGTTCGTCGTCCATGGACGCAGAGGGTAGGCACCGGGACGGCCGCGCACGAACAGTTGGCGAAACCAAGGCCCGAACGAGCAGCAGAAACGAAAGGCAGAAGCCCACAACCGGAACGAACGGCAGAAACGAGCGGGGAGAGGCAGGCGGCGGAAACGAACAAGGCCCCTGGAGATCCAGGGGCCTCATGCGTCGGACGCCGGGGCGTCGCGGGGGTCAGGCCGCGTAGCGCTTCAGGGCGTCGGCGGAGCCGGCGACGTCGTTGATCGAGCGCGTGCCGGGGCCGGTGTAGCGGGCCGACGGGCGGACCAGGCGGCCGGTGCGCTTCTGCTCCAGGATGTGCGCGGCCCAGCCCGCGGTGCGACCGCAGGTGAACATCGCGGGCATCATCGCGGTCGGGACCTCGGCGAAGTCCAGGATGACCGCGGCCCAGAACTCGACGTTGGTCTCGATCGCGCGGTCCGGACGGCGCTCGCGCAGGACGGCCAGGGCGGCGTCCTCCAGCGACTTGGCCGCCTCGAAGCGCGGCGCGCTCAGCTCGCGCGCGGTGCGGCGGAGCACGCGGGCGCGCGGGTCCTCGGCGCGGTAGACGCGGTGGCCGAAGCCCATCAGCCGCTCGCCCGAGTCGAGGATGTCGGTCACGACCCGGCGGGCGTCGCCGACCTGCTCGACCTTCTCGATCATCGGCAGCACGCGGGCCGGGGCGCCGCCGTGCAGCGGACCGGACATCGCGCCGATCGCACCCGAGATGGACGCGGCCACGTCCGCGCCGGTGGAGGCGATCACGCGGGCGGTGAAGGTGGAGGCGTTCAGGCCGTGCTCGGCGGCGGAGACCCAGTAGGCGTCGATGGCCTGCACGTGCCGGGGGTCCGGCTCACCGCGCCACTGGATCATGAACCGCTCGGTGATCGTCCGCGCCTCGTCCACCCGGGACTGCGGGACGACCGGGACCCCGATGCCGCGCGCGGACTGGGCGACGAACGACAGCGCGTTCGCCGAGACCAGCGCGAGGTCGGCGCGGGCCTGCTCGTCGGAGATGTCCAGCAGCGGCTTGAGGCCGTAGCGGGGGGCCAGCGCCGGCAGCCCGGCCTGGGCGTCCACCCGGACGTCGCCGGAGACGACCGGCAGCGCGAGCGGCGGCGCCGGGGTGAGGCCCGGGTCGAAGGAGTCGTCGACCAGCAGGCCCCAGGCGTCGCCGAAGGAGACGCGACCGACGAGCTCCTCGATGTCGACGCCCCGGTAACGGAGGGCGCCGCCCTCCTTGTCCGGTTCGGCGATCTCGGTCTCGAAGGCTACGACCCCCTCTAGACCGGGTTTGAAGTCGGACATGTCGTCCTGCCTTTCGTCCCCATGAGTGATAAGGCGGTGCCGTGCCATTGAACCCTGTCCGCCCTACTGGCTAGTACCCAGGCCCCTGTGAGTTGCACAATGCCCAGGTGAGAGGCTCGAACGATGTGAGTGCGCCCGATCCCGCACGGCTCCGGGAATCCTACGCAGCCGGAGAACTCCCCGATGAGGGCCTCCCCGCCGAGCCGCTTCCCCTGTTCGCGGCCTGGTTCTCCGAGGCCGCCGCGGTGGGCCTTCCCGAGCCCAACGCGATGGTCCTCGCGACCGCCTCGCCGGACGGCGCGCCGTCGGCGCGGACCGTCCTGCTGAAGGGCTTCGGCGAGGACGGCTTCCGGTTCTTCACCAACCTGGAGTCCCGCAAGGGGCACGAGCTGGCCGCCAACCCGCGCGCCGCGCTCGTCTTCCCCTGGCACCCGATGTACCGGCAGGTCAGGATCGAGGGGACGGTCGAGGAGCTACCCCGCGAGGACGTCCGGCTGTACTTCGAGGGGCGCCCGCACGGGTCCCGGATCGGGGCCTGGGCGAGCCACCAGTCCGAGGTGATCGGGACCCGGGCGGAAATCGAGGACCGCTACGCGGCGTTGAACGAGCGCTGGCCCGGCGAGGTGCCGCTGCCGGACTTCTGGGGCGGCTACCTGGTCGTCCCCGAGGCGGTGGAGTTCTGGCAGGGCCGCCTCAACCGCCTGCACGACAGGATCCGGTACCGCCGTACAGGCGACGAATGGAAGGTCGAGAGACTCTCCCCGTGAGCTCCCCCGAAAACCAGACCCCCGAACAGCGACAGGACCACATCCCCTCCCAGCAGCCCCCGCCGGCCGTCCCGGCCGCCTCGACCGTCCTCCCCCCGGACGAGCAGGCCGCCTCTACCGACTCCGCCGAGCCTGCCGGAGCAGGCGCGACGGCCGGAGCGGACGAGAAGACGGCGCTGTGGCGGCGGGTGGCGATCGACACGCGGCCGCTGGCGCATCCCGCGTACCGGCGGCTCTGGCTCGGCCAGGGCGTGTCGTTCGTCGGGTTCCAGGTGACGTCGGTCGCCGTGCCCGTCCAGGTGTACGAGATGACGCACTCGTCGCTGTGGGTGGGCGTGCTGGGCATCGCCAACCTCGTCCCGCTGATCGTCTTCGGGCTGTGGGGCGGCGCGGTCGCCGACCACATGGACCGGCGGAAGCTGCTGCTCGCGGCGTCCTGCGTGTCCTGGACGGCCACGCTGGTGCTGATGCTCCAGGCGCTGCTGCACGCGGGCAGCCTGGCGCTGATCCTCGGGGCGGTCGCGGTCCAGTCGGTCGGGTTCGCGGTGTCCTCGCCGACCCGCGGCGCGATCATCCCCCGGCTGCTGGACGAACCGCTCGTGCCCGCCGCCAACACGCTGAACTTCACCGTCCAGACCGTGGGCACGCTGACCGGGCCGCTGCTCGCCGGGCTGATCCTCACGCACTGGAGCTACCCGGCCGCATACGCGCTGGACGCGGCGCTGTTCGCCGTCGGCCTGTACGCGGCCGTCCGGCTGCCCGCGATCCCGCCGCTCGGCGCGGGCACGGGGCCGCTCGGCCTGCGCTCGGTCGTGGACGGGCTGCGCTTCATCGCCACCCAGCCCGTCCTGCTGATGTCGTTCGTCGTGGACCTGATCGCCATGGTCGTCGCGATGCCCCGCGCGCTGTTCCCCGAGATGGCCGAGACCCGGTTCCACAGCGAGGCGGCGGTCGGCTGGCTGGTCGCCGCGATCGGGTTCGGCGCGCTGCTCGGCGGGCTGCTGTCCGGCTGGATCGGGCGGATCCACCGGCAGGGCGCGGCGCTCGTCGCGTCCATCGCGGTCTGGGGCGTGGCCGTGGCCGCCGCCGGGCTCGCGCACGCGCTGTGGCTGGCGTTCGCGCTGCTCGCCGTGGGCGGCGCGGCCGACCTGGTGTCCTCGGTGTTCCGCCAGTCGATCTTGCAGACCTACGCGCCGGACGAGATGCGCGGCCGCCTCCAGGGCGTGTTCACCGTGGTCGTGGCGGGCGGGCCCCGGCTCGGCGACCTGCGCGCCGGCGCGGTGGCGTCGGTGGCCGGGGCGGGCGCGTCCTGGGTCGGCGGCGGCGTGGTCTGCGCCGTCCTGGTGGTGATCGTCGGGCTGTCCGTCCCGTCCCTGATGACCTACGCCCCCGGCGCGAGCGGCGACTGAGATCCGGAACCAGGCGGGGACGTCCCCGGACGCGCCCGGGGCGGGATGGACCGCGACACGCGGGGCTGACCGGGGCTTGCGGCCGCCCGGCCGGACGGGGCGGGAAGATCGGGCGGTCCTCCGGCGTTGTGCCGTACCCGGCGCCGGAGAGGATATTCACTCGCCCCGGTCCGGAAGGGCCGCAGCAAGTAGACTCGATGGCCACAACACTGGAGGGAGCTCGTGACCTCACACGGCCTGATCGACACCACGGAGATGTACCTCCGAACGGTGTTCGAGCTCGAAGAGGAGGGGATCGTCCCCCTCCGCGCGCGCATCGCCGAGCGCCTCTCGCAGAGCGGCCCGACGGTGAGCCAGACGGTCGCCCGCATGGAGCGGGACGGCCTGCTCAGGGTCGAGGGGGACCGGCACCTGGAACTGACCGACTCCGGCCGCAGCCTGGCGGTGTCGGTGATGCGCAAGCACCGGCTGGCCGAGTGCCTGCTGGTGAACGTGATCGGCCTGCCCTGGGAGGACGTGCACATCGAGGCGTGCCGCTGGGAGCACGTGATGAGCGAGGAGGTCGAGCGGCGGCTGGTCGCGCTGCTGGACAACCCGACCATCTGCCCGCACGGCAACCCGATCCCCGGCCTGTCCGACCTGGGCGGTCATGACGGACTCGACGAGGCTCCCGTCGTGCCGATGTCCGCGGCGGCGTCCGCGCACGGCACGCAGGCGATTGTTCGGCGTATTTCCGAACAGGTGCAGAGTGACAGCGATCTGATGCTTAGACTCAAGCAGATCGGGATACAACCGGGACGAGAGGTGACTCTTCGGACGACCGACGACGGGGTGCGGGTGGTCTGTGACGACGAGACCGACGGCCCGGAGACCGACCTTCCGGCCGACATCGCCGGACACGTGTTCGTCAGCCGCCGCTGACGGCGCCGCCCCTGCCCCCATGGGCGGCTCCACACCAAAGATCTCCGTTTCGTCGCCACGATCCGGCGTGTCCGGGGGGCCGGTTCGTCGTTCAATACCTCAAGTGGCGTCCGGCGCGGGTCGGCGAGACCGTCCGCCCCGGGACGCGTCGCGCGGAAGGGCTGTGGTGAGCGGACGAGCGGAGACCGGCGAGGCCGGAACGGGTGGGGCGCGCCCCGCCCGGGACCGGCGCGTCGCCCCCCGGGGGAGTGGGTCATGAAGCGTTGGGGTGAGTCGCCGTTCGAGGCGCACCTGCCGCCCGAGACCGTCCTCGCCCAGATGGAGATGGCGGTCGTGGTGTGCGACCGGTTCTCCAACGTGATCTACGGCAACCACTTCGCGCGGCAGCTGTTCGGGTTCGGCGGCGACGACGTCATCGGGCACTCGATCCTGTCCCTCGGCATCGCCGAGGAGGACCACGAGCAGGCCACCGAGCTGGCCAAGCACGTGCTCAAGGGCGGTGTCTGGGAGGGCACCTTCTGCAACCAGCGCGCCGACGGCTCGACCGTCTACACCCGCGCGCACGCCGTCCCGCTGCGGCACCCGTCCGGCGCGGTGGACGGCATCGTGATCTTCGCCCGCGAGGCGCTCCGCTCCAACCAGCGCGAGCAGGACCGCTACGGCATCCTGGAACGCATAGGGGAGCGGCTCTCGGCGTCCCTGGAGCTGGCCGCGACGCTCCAGCGGGTCGCCGACACGCTCGTCCCGCAGTTCGCCGACCACTGCTTCATCGACCTGTTCAGCGGCGACCGGCTCTACCGGCGGGTGTCCGCGCACGCGGGCGGCTGGGAGCCGCCGCCCGGCACCTGGGCCGAGACCGGCGAGCCGGTGTCCTACCCGCCGGGCCACTTCGCGACCCGCGCGATGAACCGCCGCGACGCCGTCCTCGTCGAGGACATGCTGCAGCACCGGTTCGCCGCGCCGACCCAGGAGTCCCAGCGGCTCGGCGACGCGATGGGCATCACCTCGGTGATCGCCGCGCCGCTGATCGCGCGGGGCGAGCTGCTCGGCGTGATGTCGCTGGCGCTGTCGAACCTGTCCCGCCGCCCGGACCCGCACTACGACGGCTTCGACCGCGACCTGATCGGCGCGATCGCGTCCCGGATCGCGCTGGCCGTCGACAACGCGCTGCTGTTCGAGGAGGAGCGCGAGACCGCGCTCGCCTTCCAGAAGCACCTGCTGCCCGGCGAGCGCCCGCCCAGCCCGGACGGCCTGCAGATCGCCTGGCGGTACGAGCCCGCCCGGCCGCTGGAGTCGCACGGCCACGGCATCCAGACGCAGGTCGGCGGCGACTGGTACGACGTGATCCCGCTGTCGGCCGGACGCGTCGGGCTGGTCATCGGCGACGTCGAGGGCCGGGGCGCGCGGGCCGCCGCGGTGATGGGCCAGCTCCGCGCGGCGCTGCGCGCGTTCGCGCAGGACGACAAGCCGCCCGCCGACATCCTGCGCAAGCTGGACGAGTGGGTCCGCACGATGACCCGGCCGTCCCGGATGACCTCGGGCTGGAGCAACGACGACCTCGTCCGCCCGCCGCTGGTGTCGTGCACCTACTTCGTCTACGACGCGTGGTCGCGGGTGCTGGAGTTCGCCAACGCCGGGCACGACCCGCCGCTGCTGTTGGTGGACGGCGAGGTCCACGACCTGAAGTTCGAGAGCGAGGGCGCGATGCTCGGCGTCCGCGCCCAGGGCATCGGCGGCGAGATCCTGTTCAACGAGGAGACCGCCGAGCTGAAGCCCGGCTCCACGCTGGTGCTCTACACCGACGGGCTGATCGACCGCCGCCCGCGCGAGGACGGCGGCTACTACAGCCGCGAGCAGGCGCGCGAGGCCGTCCGCAGGGCCGTCGCGTCCGTCGCCCGCAAGGACGTGGAGGCGATCGCGGGCGCGGCCTACGACGCCATCCCCGGCGATATCGCCGACGACGTCGCGATCGTGGTGATCCGCACCTCGCCGGAGGAGCTGGCCGTCGCCGACCGCACCTTCCCGGCCGAGCCGATCATGGTGTCGGAGGCGCGGCGGATGGCCTCCGACGCGTTCGCCGCCTGGGGCATGCCCGCCGAGCAGGCCGAACTCGCGTGCCTGCTGGTGTCGGAGGTCGTCACCAACGTCGTCCTGCACGCCGCCGCGACACCGGCGCCCCGGCGCGAGCTGGTCCTGGACGGCGGCCCGCCGGTGCACTTCAACCTGGACGAGGACGACTGGAGCCTGCCGCCGGAGGGCGGGGCCGACCCCGTGGACGTGCTGGGCTCCGACCTCGGCCGCCGCGAACCGGTCACCAAGGAGTTCCGGGTCCGCCTCCGCAAGGGCGCGGACGCCGTGTGGGTCGAGGTCTTCGACGCCGACATGCGGCTGCCGCGCATCCGCAGCGCGGGCGAGACCGACGAGGGCGGCCGCGGGCTGTACCTGGTCGACCAGCTCGCGACGCGCTGGGGGGCCCGTCCGACGCAGAACGGCAAGGCCGTCTGGTTCCAACTGCCCTTGCGTTAGCCGTCTGGTCCCGACTGCCCCTGCGCTAGCCGTCTGGTTCCAGCTGCCCTTGCGTTAGAGGGCGTACGGCCCGGGCCTTACGGGACGAGGACGGCGGCGCCGGCGAAGCGTCCGGCGCGGAGGTCGTCCAGGGCCTTGTCGGCCTCGTCCAGCGGATACTCGTGTGTGGTGACCTTGAGGCCGAGGCGCGCGGCGATGGTGAGGAACTCCTCGCCGTCCGCGCGGGTGTTGGACGTCACCGAGCGCACCTGGCGCTCCTGGAACAGGTGCCGCTGGTAGTCCAGGGACGGGACGTCGCTGAGGTGGATGCCCGCGATGGCGAGCGTCCCGCCGCGGTCGAGGCGTTCGAGCGCGGCCGGGACGAGCTCCCCGGCGGGCGCGAAGCAGATCGCGGCGTCGAGCAGCGCCGGGCCTTCGTCGAAGGACTCGCCCGCCCACGTCGCGCCCAGTTCCAGGGCCAGCTCGCGTGCCTTCTCGCCGCGCGTGTAGACGTGGACCTCGGTGCCCTCGGCGAGGGCGACCTGCGCGGCGAGGTGGGCGGAGCCGCCGAAGCCCCAGATGCCGAGGCGCCCGCCGGGCGGGACGTCCGCGCGGCGCAGCGCGCGGTAGCCGATGATCCCGGCGCAGAGCAGCGGAGCGGTGCGGACGGCGTCGAGATCGTCCGGGAGCCGGTACACGAAGGCGTCCACGGCGAGCGCGAAGTCGGCGTAACCGCCGTCCTCGTCCCAACCGGTGTAGACGGAGTACGGGCAGAGGTTCTCCGCGCCGCGGCGGCAGAACTTGCACTTGCCGCACGTGCCGCGCAGCCAGGCGACGCCGACGCGGTCGCCGGACTCGTGCACGCAGTCCGGGCCGGCCGCCACGACCTCGCCGACGATCTCGTGGCCCGGTACGACGCCCTTGCGATGGACGGGCAGGTCACCGTCCAGGACATGCAAATCGGTGCGGCACACCCCGCAGGCCAGCACCTTCACCAGCAGCTCGCCGGGGCCGGGCTCGGGCGCGTCCCGCTCGGTCCGCCGCAGCGTCCCCGGCTCGGGGACCGTCCACGCGTGCATTTCTCCAAGCTACGCCGCGCGGTTCCGGGTGCCTCAGATGGGTTCGGCGGCCAGGTGCGCCCAGGACTGGGTGAACCACAGCTCGCCGCCGATGATGCGCGGCTTGGCGCCGGTGCGCGGGCCGCCGTCCACCTCGTCCAGCAGCTCGGTGCGGATCACGTCGGCGGCGTCCGCGTCGGACGCCCCGGCCAGCCACGGTTCGAGCGGGCGCTCGACGGTGAACACGTCCAGCCGCTGGACGTTCGCGCCCGCCGAGACGATCAGTTCGGTGAGGCCCGCGATGGACGGCGTGCCGGGGTGGTTCGGGTCGCGCAGCCGCTCGATCCGGTCCCGGTCGGTGCCGGCGGTGTTGCCGCGCACGAGGTCGGCGATGACGACCCGCCCGTCCCGGCGGCACACCCGCAGCAGCTCGCGCAGGACGCGTTCGGGACGGCCCAGGTGGAACAGCGCGAACCTCGTCGTGACCAGGGAGAACGAGCGGTCCTGGTAGGGCAGCGCGGACGCGTCGGCGCGCACGGCCCCCGCCGGGAGCCTGCGCGCCTCGAACGGCAGGGCGTGCGACGGCGGGACGGCGTCCACCGGCTCCTCGCCGAGGTCGGCGATGCGGACCGGGCCGGTGCCGAAGGTGGTCGTGGCCGTGCGGGCGTTCCGGGACCGCAGCGGGGACGCCGCGTCGACCGCCGTCACCCGCCGCACCAGGCCGCTGAGGGCGGCGGGCAGCGGGCCCGGGCCGCGCGCGACGTCCAGGCAGACGTCGCCCGCGCGGGGCTCGGCGAAGTCGAGCAGCCGCCGCAGGTGGGGGGCGACGGCGCGGCCGGGCTCCTGGAGTGTGGTCGCCGGATGCGGCACGTCTGGACTCTCCCTCGGCTCGGGGGCGGCGGTGCGGCGGGGACCCACCCGCCCGCCGCCGGTCGAGGACGTCCGGCGGGCGTGAGCGGGGAGGGGTGAAGCCGGTTTCGTCAGTTATGACTCCGTGACCCGGCGATAGGTTCGACTCCGATGTAGAACATCTCCGTCCGGTTCCCGGAAAACCTGGCCGGAGGCGGCCGCCGGTTCCGGCCGGGGAGCGCGCTAGCTGCCGAGCTGGTGCCCGAACAGGGCCAGCGCGACGAGCACGAACACGGTGATGACGGCCATCCGGGTCGGCGCGCCCAGCTTGAGCCTCGCCGCGACCCACCGCACGCAGAACGCGACGAGCAGCCCGGTGACGGCCAGGGCGAGCAGTGCTTGCATGGACGGCCACCTTCGTTCCGGGAGGACGGGCTACAACCATGACCATAACTCGGTCAGAGCCGGGTCACCGGCCGGTCGCGCCGGGGGATAACCTCCGGTTCGTGGCTGATGTGACGGAAACTGAGAACAAGGGCGTCGCCGAGCGGCTCGACGCGGTCATGCTGAACGTCGCCCGCGCCCGGATCGCGGTGGGCGTCGCCGCCTTCGCCGCCCCCAGGCTGACCGTGAAGGCCATGGGCCTCGGCGGGCACGCGGACGCCGGACGCGACTACGTCACCCGGATGTTCGCGGCGCGCGAGCTCGCGCTCGGCGCGGGCTACCTGCTGAGCCGCGGCCCCGCCCGCAAGACCTGGGCGCGGCTCGGCCTCGTCGTGGACGGCCTGGACACCGTCAACGGCCTCCGCAGCCGTCCGGGCCTCCCGCTCTGGGTGGCCGCGGGCGCGACCGGCATCGCCGCGGGCGCCACCGCCCTCGGCGCCGCCAAGGTCACCCGCGACCTCCTCCCCTGACCCCGGGGCGGCCCCTCCCGAGCCGGGACGTCCTTCCCCAGGCCGGGACGTCCACTCCGACCCCAGGACGTCCTCTCCCGTCCCCGGAACGTCCTCTCCTGCCCCGGGGGCGGCCCGGTCGGGGAGCGTGGGCGCGCCCGGCACGTGATCTTTGCGCGGGTGCGGGTAGGTCCCCTGGGACATGAACGGACGGTTCGGGGGGACCGGACGGGCTTTGGGGGGCGGATGTCCACAACGACGGCTGAACCTGCCGCGCGCGAGATGCCGAAGGGCCGGGAGCTGGCGGTCGTCCTCGGGGCGCTGATGCTCTCGATGCTGCTGGCGGCGCTCGACCAGACGATCGTCGCCACGGCGCTGCCGACGATCGTGGGCGACCTCGGCGGGCTGAACCACCTGTCCTGGGTGGTGACGGCGTACCTGCTGTCGTCCACCGCGTGCACGCCGCTGTGGGGCAAGCTCGGCGACCAGTACGGGCGCAAGCGGCTGTTCCAGGCGTCCATCGTGATCTTTCTGGCCGGGTCCGCGCTGTGCGGGGTAGCGGGGAGCATGGGCCAGCTGATCGCGTTCCGCGCGATCCAGGGCGTGGGCGGCGGCGGCCTGATGGTGCTGGCGATCGCGATCGTCGGGGACGTGGTGCCGCCCCGCGAGCGCGGCCGGTACCAGGGCCTGTTCGGCGCGGTGTTCGGCGTCTCCAGCGTGTGCGGGCCGCTGCTCGGCGGCTGGTTCGTCGACAACCTGTCCTGGCACTGGGTGTTCTACATCAACCTGCCGATCGGGCTGCTCGCGCTGGCCGCGATCGCGTTCGCGCTGCACACCAGGCCCGTCCGGCACAAGCACAGGATCGACTACCTGGGCACGCTGCTGATCATCGGCTGGGCGACGGCGCTGGTGCTGATGACCACCTGGGGCGGCACCGAGTACGACTGGGTGTCGCCGCAGATCATCGGGCTCGGCGTGCTCGCCGTGGTGCTGATCGTGCTCTGGGTGTACGCCGAGCACCGCGCCGCCGAGCCGATCATCCCGCTGCGGCTGTTCCGCGACTCCACCTTCGACCTGTCCTCGGCGATCGGGTTCGTGGTCGGCTTCGCGATGTTCGGCGCGATGACCTACCTGCCGCTGTTCCTGCAGGTCGTGCACGGCGTGTCGCCGACGATGTCGGGGGTCTACCTGCTCCCGATGATGCTCGGGCTGCTGGTCGCCTCGATCGGGTCCGGCCAGCTGATCAGCAAGAACGGCCGGTACCGGATCTACCCGATGATCGGCACGCCGATCGTCGCGCTCGCGCTGTTCCTGCTGTCCCGGATGGGCGTCGGGTCGTCCACGCTGTCGATGAGCCTGCGGTTCGCGCTGCTCGGCTTCGGCCTCGGCCTGGTCATGCAGGTGCTGGTCATCGCGGTGCAGAACCGGGTGGACTACGCCGACCTCGGGGTCGCGACGTCCGCGGTGACGTTCTTCCGGCAGATCGGCGGGTCGTTCGGCGTCGCGGCGTTCGGCACGGTGTTCGCCAACCGGCTTGCCGGCAACATCACCGACCTGGCCAAGAAGGGCGAGTTGCGCGGCGGGTTCAACCCGGCGGCCGTGCAGGGCAACCCGAAGCTGCTGGACAAGCTGCCGCCGAACGTCCACTTGGACCTGCTGCACGCCTACTCGGACGCGATCTCCAAGGTGTTCCTGTACGCGGTGCCGGTCGCGCTGGTCGCGTGCGTCCTGACCTGGTTCATGAAGGAGACGCCGCTGCGGTCCGGCGCGGGCGCGGTCGACGCCGTCCAGCCGCTCGGGGACGGCTCGTCGCGCACGGAGGCCGAGCGCGCGCTCAGCGAGCTGATCCGGAACGACCCGTCCGCGCTGGAGCTGTACGGACGGCTCGCGCAGGCGGCCGGGGTGTCGCTGCCGCCCGAGCAGATGTGGGCGCTGTGCCGGATCGCCAAGGACGGCTCGGTCCGCGGCGAGGACCTGGCCGAACGCGCCGGCGTGACGGTCGAGGAGGGGCGCCCGCACGTCCGCGGGCTGGTGGAGGACGGCCTGGTGACCTCGGACGGCACGACCCTCGCGCCGACCGAGCGCGGGACCGAGGTCGCCGAGCGGCTCGTCCGGGCGCGGCGCGCCGGGCTCGCCCGGCAGATCTCCGACTGGTCGCCGGACGAGAACCCGGAGCTGGCCGACGTCCTCACCCGGCTCACCCGCGCCACGCTGGGCGACGACGCCGAGGGACGCGCCGTGCACGGGCGCGGGCGGCACCGGGCGGAGCGGTCCGGCCGCCGCTAGCCTGGCCGGATCCACGGGCGCGGGCCCCTTGCCCGGAGACGTGCGGACAGTACCGAGACCCAGGTCACAGGAGATTGCGCCGGGGGCGTTGTAATCTCATACTGACTGACCGAATCTCACTCGGTTTCGGGACGGAACCCCAACCCCTGGCTTTTGGAGGCGCAGTGGCCGAGGCGTACATCGTCGGCGCGGTCCGTACCCCCGTCGGTACCAAGAAGGGCGCACTGAAGGACGTCCACCCCGCCGACCTCGGCGCGCACGTCCTGAAGGAGCTGGTCGACCGGACCGGGGTCGACCCGGCCGCGGTCGAGGACAACATCATGGGCTGCGTCATGCAGGTCGGCGGCCAGGCCCTGGACATCGCGCGCACCGCGTGGCTGTCGGCCGGGCTGCCGGAGAACGTGCCCGGCGTGACCATCGACCGGCAGTGCGGCTCGTCCCAGCAGGCGATCCACTTCGCCGCGCAGGGCGTGCTGTCCGGCACGCAGGACCTGGTCGTCGCGTCCGGCGTCGAGCACATGGCGAAGGTCCCGATGGGCGCGTCCATCGTGCAGGGCCTGGACTTCCCGTACGGCGAGCGCTGGGCCGAGCGGTACGGCATGCAGGAGATCTCCCAGTTCCGCGGCGCGGAGCTGATGGCCGAGAAGTGGGGCTACAGCCGCGAGGACCTGGAGCGGTTCGCGCTGGAGTCGCACCGCCGCGCCGCCAAGGCGATCGAGGCGGGCCACTTCGACCGCGAGATCGCCCCGCTCGCCGGCCTCGCCAAGGACGAGGGCGCCCGTCCGGACGCCTCGATGGAGAAGATGGCCACGCTGAAGACGCTGCGCGACGGCGGCGTCATCACCGCGGCCGTGTCGTCGCAGATCTCCATCGGCGCGTCCGCGCTGCTCATCGCGTCCGAGGAGGCCGTCCGGCGGCACAACCTCACCCCGCGCGCCCGCATCCACACCCTGGCCGTCACCGGCTCGGACCCGGTCTACATGCTGACCGGCCCGATCCCGGCGACCGAGAAGGCGCTGGCCAAGAGCGGCCTGTCCATCGGCGACATCGACGTGTTCGAGGTCAACGAGGCGTTCGCGCCGGTGCCGCTGGCGTGGGCGCAGGAGACCGGCGCGTCCCTGGAGAAGACCAACCCGAACGGCGGCGCGATCGCCCTCGGCCACCCGCTGGGCGCGACCGGCGGCATCCTGATGACCAAGCTGCTGCACGAGCTGGAGCGCACCGGCGGCCGCTACGGCCTCCAGACGATGTGCGAGGGCGGCGGCCAGGCCAACGCCACCATCATCGAGCGCCTCTAGCCGTCCGCTTTCTGGCATCGTTCGGGCGGGACCGCGTGGCCGGTCCCGCCCGTTCATCTTGGAACAGGGGCCTGTGGCCTTGGGAGGCGCTGTGTACTCGACGATCCTGTACTCCGTGTCCGAGCGGATCGCGCGCATCACACTGAACCGGCCCGACGCGCGCAACTCGCTGAACGACGCGATGGTGGACGAGCTGCTCGACGCCTTCGCGCGCGCACGAGACGACGACGAGGTCCGGGTCATCGTGCTGACGGGGGCGGGGGACCGGGCGTTCTGCGCCGGGGCCGACCTGGGCGGGCTGGCCGCGTCCGGCGTGGCGGCCACCCCCGAGGAGCTGCGGGCGAGCGCGCCGTTCCGGCTGTTCACCGCGTTCCCGAAGATCGGCAAGCCGGTGCTCGCGCGGCTCGCCGGGCACGCCGTGGCGGGCGGGCTCGGCCTCGCCGCCGCGTGCGACCTGGTGCTCGCCGCCGACGACGTGAAGCTGGCGACACCCGAGGTCAACGTGGGGCTGTGGCCCATGATGATCATGGCCATCATCAACCGGAACGTCGCGCCCAAGCACGCGTTCAAGCTGTACTACACCGGCGAGCGGATCACCGCCGCCGAGGGCCGCGAGATCGGGCTGGTCACCGAGGTCGTCCCGCGCGCCGACCTGGACGCCCGGGTGGACGGGCTGGCCCGCACGATCGCGTCCAAGTCGCCGATCGGGCTGCGGCGCGGCCGGGACGCCTTCTTCGCGATCGAGGGCCGTCCACTGGAGGACGCCGTCGAGCACCTCCTCGGCGAGCTGGTCGCGCTCGCGGCGACCGAGGACGCCAAGGAGGGCATCACCGCCTTCCTCGAAAAGCGGACCCCCGACTTCAAGGGCCGCTGAGCCCGCCGCTGGGCGCGCCGCTGGGCGCGCGGCTGAGGTTTCGAGGAAGGCGGTCGCGCCGGGGTCAGCGGGCGGACGGGCCGACGTTCGCGGTGGTCAGCGGGACGCGGGACACGCGGGCGGTGGAGAGTTCGTCCGCGCCGATGTCGGCGCGTCCGACCGCCGCCTGGCCGTCGATGTCGGCGCCCTGGAAGGGGCTCTTCGCGGCGTTCACGGCCGGGCTGCCCTTGGCGAGGTGCTGGAGGCCGCCGGCGGGCTTCAGCTTCGGATCGGCGAACCGGTAGCCGGACGCCGGGACGCCCGGCGCGCCCTTGGCAGGCGCGAAGAACAGGTTGCCCGCGAAGGACGAGTTGAGGACGCTGACGCTCACGGCCGGGGCCGTGGACGTCCGGACGACGTTGTCGGCAAAGGTCAGGTCATGCGCCTTGCCACCGCCCGAGTGGTCGCTCTTGACCTGGCCGAGGACGGTGTTGTGCGTGAACCGGACGTGGTCGGCGGGCCAGTAGGCGTTCGGGTCGGACGTCCCGCCGCCGACGGTGACGCCGCCTTCGACGTAGTTGGTGTGGATGTCGTGGCCGCGCCCGTAGAAGCGGATGCCGGACGTCCCGAACAGGTCGTTGCCGTAGACCTGCGAGTCGTTGCTGAAGCGCAGGACGATCCAGCCCTTGCTGTTCCGGAACGTGTTGTACCGGACGACGTTGTTCGACGACTTGACCGAGATGCCTTCGGCGTCGCCGTTCGCGCGGTCGAGCAGGTTGCCCTCGATGAGCGCGTGCGCCGGAACGGCGCCCTTGTCGCCGTAGCCGAGCCGGATGCACTCGCCGCCGTTGGACCCGCTGTAGCCGTGGTCGCTGAACAGGTTCGCGTTCACGTGCGTCCGCTGGGCCATGGCCTTGCCGGGGCCGTTGATCTGCAGGTACACGCCCTGGGACCGCTTGTGCGCGAACGTGTTGTGGTCCACCTGGACGTCGTCGGCCTCGACGCTCACCCAGTTGTTCTTGCCGGACGGCTCGGCCAGCCGGAACGTGTTGCGGGTGAACCGGACGCCGGGCGAGTCGGCGGGCACGGCCGGCGCCTGCCGGGTGTGGAAAACGAACCCGGCGAGCGTCACGTAGGGCGAGCGCGCGATCGTGATGCCGCCCGTCCCGGTCAGGACGACCTTGCCGGTGTGCTGCGCGGCGACCGTGATCCGGGCCTGCTTCGTCCCGGCGCGTCCGGTGATCGCCACGGGCGCGTTCAGCGTGTACGAACCGTCGCGGAGCAAAACGGTGTCGCCCGGCCGCGCCGCATCGACCTTCTTCTGGAGGTCGGCCGGGGAGGACGCCAGGACCGTCCGCCCGGCGACCGCCGAGACCGCCGTCCCGTGCCCGCCGCCGGTCGTCGCCACCGCGACCGCCGCCGCGGCCCCGCAGGCGAGCGCGCCCGCGCCCGCCGTGATGAGCGTGATCCGTGCCGTCCGTCGCCTCGCCATGGGACCTCCGTGATCGTCTGGGCTGGCGGCAGTGTAGGGGCGAACCGCCGTCCACGGGGACGAAAACCCCAAGTGTTCAACTAGCGGCCGGGGCGGGCGCCGGCTCCAGGAGGACGGGCGCGTCGTCCCGCGGCGCGTCCGGGAGCAGCGGTTTCACGACGAGGAACTGGAACGCGGCGAGGACGAGGCAGAGGGCGGCCGTGCCGGTCCAGAGCGCGGCGACGCCCGCGTGCTGGAGCGTCCAGGTGGCGGTGACCGGCGCGATGACGGCGGCGAATCCCCAGCTCAGCCCGTATACCGACAGGTAGTGGCCGCGGCCGTCCGGCGGGGCGAGATCGGCGACGGTCGCGTACACGCGGCCGAAGATGAGCAGGTCCCCGGCGCTCCACACGACGGTCGCGAGCGCGAGCGGGACGAGGCCCTGCACGAACGCGTACCCCGCGAAACCGGCGGCGAGCAGGACGCAGCCGCTCGCGAGCATCACGGGCGTGGAGAGCGCGGCGAGCCGTCCGAGCCGCAGCAGCGGTTGGCCCGCGACCGTGCTGACGGCGGCGACGGTGAACAGGATTCCGGCGTCGGCCGCGTCCAGGCCGCTGTGCCGCATCGACAGCGGCAGCGCGACCGTGACCTGCGTGTAGACGAGCGCGTAGAACGTCCCGCAGCCGAGCAGCGCGAGCAGCGCCGGGTCGCGCCAGGGAGACGCGCCGGTCCGCTTCGTCCCGGCGCGGAGCGGGCGGTCCAGCGGCAGGACGCGCCGGACCACCACCGCGCACGCCAGGCAGGACGCGGCGTCGATCACGAACAGCCAGCGCAGGTCCCAGCGCCCGACCGCGGCCGCGATCAGCCCGGCGCCGGTGCCGCCGGCGGCGAGGGCGGCGCTGAACAGGCTGTACGCGCGGGCCCGGTCGGCCGGCCCGACCGCGTCCGCGATCATGGCCTGGCTCGCCGGTTCGTAGATCTCGTAGACCAGCCCGAGCAGCACCGCGAACGCGAGCACCTGCCAGACCGTCCCGGCGGCGGCGATCGCGAGCTGCGCGACCGCGCACCCGGCCAGCCCGAGGACGATCGAGCGGCGGCGCCCGATCCGGTCGGCGAGCCGCCCGCCGAGCAGCCGGGACGGGATGGTCGCCACCCCGAACGCGGCCGTGACCAGCCCGGCAGTGACCGGGCTCGCGCCGAACCGGACGACGGTCAGCGCCGCGAGGAACGGCACCGAGAACGCGCCGAGCCGGTTCACCGCCCGCGCGGCGGCCAGCAGCCACACGCTCCGCGGCAACCGGCCCCGGCCTTGCCCGCTTCCCCTCACGACGTCCTCCGTAACTGCCATCTGCAAGAATGACAGTCACGACGGTAGGCGGGCATGCCGTAACCGGTCAATCCCGTTTCGACAGTTACATCGGCGGAGTGCCGGGGATCACAGCGTCAGGCTGAGCGTGCGCTGGATGCGCGCCGCCGTCGCCTGCATCCGGTGCACCCGCGCCTCCACCTTGGGCAGTTTCGTCGACCGGCACGAGATCGCGAGCGCGCCGACCAGGCCGCCCGTCGCGTCGGTCACCGGGACGGCCGCGCAGCCGGTGCCGATCGCGTACTCCTCGTGGTCGAGGGACAGCCCGGTCTGCTCGTCCAGCACGTGCATCAGGCGGCGCGGCTCGGTGATCGTGTGCGGGGTCAGGTCGACCAGCGGGTGCCGGGACAGGTAGTCGCGGCGCCGGTCCTCGTCGAGCTGGCCGAGCATGCACTTGCCGATCGCGGTCGCGTGCGCGGCCTCGTCGAAGCCGACCCACAGGTCCACCCGCGGCGCGCGCGGGCCGTCCGCGATGTCCACGATGCGGATCTCGTCGTCCACGTGCATGCCGAAGTAGGACGCGACGCCCAGCTCGTCGCGCAGCGCGACCAGCGCCGGGCGGATCCGGGTCAGCAGCTGCTGCGCCCGCGCCTGGCCCTGGAGCGAGTGGACGCGGTCGCCCAGCACCCACGCGCCGTCGGTCAGCCGCAGGGCGTAACCCTCGTGGGCCAGGGTACGGAGCAGGTGATATGTGGTTGCGAGCGGCAGTCCCGCCTCACGGGACAGCTGCTTGGCGGGCGCGCCGTTGGGGTGCGAGGCCACGGCCTCCATGAGCCGCAACGCGCGCTGCACCGAGGAGATGAGAGTAGGTCTCCGTGTCTCATCCATCACGCACAGCGAACCCCTCCGGCCGGGCAGCGGCCAAGGACATGGGCGGTACGCGACCATTGGATCACCTTCCGTGCGGACCGGCGGGCGTTTTCGCCAAGTCGGTCTTGGAGGCACCCCTACTCATCGGTACCACTCGGGAGTAACTTCGCGGGGAGAGCCCCCGGGAGCACGTCCGAGGAGTCGGCATGAACCAGCCGGACCACGCCGCCCAGACCGGAACGCGGAACGCCGCCCAGGCCGGAACGCAGAGCGGCGCCCAGGCCGGAACGCAGGTGGACGAGCGCACCGCCCGCAGGGTCGCCGAGGAGGCCCGCGAGGCCGAGTGGCACCTGCCCAGCTTCGGCAAGCAGCTCTTCCTGGGCGACTTCCGCCTCGATCTGATCCATCCGCATCCGCGTGGGGACGCCGCGTCCCACCGCAAGGGCGAGGAGTTCCTCGCGCGGCTGCGCGAGTTCTGCGCCACCCGCGTCGACCCGATGCGGATCGAGCGCGAGGCCCGCATCCCGGACGAGGTGGTCAAGGGCCTGCGCGAGCTCGGCGCGCTCGGCATGAAGATCCCCGAGGAGTACGGCGGGCTCGGCCTCAGCCAGTACCACTACGGCCGGGCGCTGATGGTGATCGGCTCGACCAGCCCGGCGCTCGGCGCGCTGGTGTCGGCGCACCAGTCCATCGGCGTCCCGCAGCCGGTCAAGCTGTTCGGCACGGACGAGCAGAAGGCCGCGTGGCTGCCGGTCAGCGCGCGCTCGGTCACCGCGTTCCTGCTCACCGAGCCGGACGTCGGGTCCGACCCGGCGCGGCTGCGCGCCACGGCCGTCCCGGACGGCGACGACTACGTCCTCAACGGGGTGAAGCTGTGGACGACCAACGGCGTGATCGCCGACCTGGTCGTGGTCATGGCGCGCGTCCCGAAGAGCGAGGGGCACCGCGGCGGGATCTCCGCGTTCGTCGTGGACATGCACAGCCCCGGCATCACGGTCGAGAACCGCAACGCGTTCATGGGGCTGCGCGGCATCGAGAACGGCGTGACGCGGTTCCACGACGTCCGCGTCCCGGCGGCGAACCTCGTCGGACCCGAGGGCGCGGGCCTCAAGGTCGCCCTGACCACGCTGAACACCGGACGGCTCTCGCTGCCCGCGATGTGCGCGGCGGCGGGGAAGTGGGCCACCGGGATCGCCCGCGGCTGGACGGCCGAGCGCGTCCAGTGGGGACGGCCCGTCGGCGAGCACGAGGCCATCGCGAAGAAGGTGTCGTTCATCGCCGCCACGTCCTACGCGCTGGAGGCCATGCTCGACCTGTCGAGCCGGCTGGCGGACGACGAGCGCAACGACATCCGGATCGAGGCGGCGCTCGCGAAGCTCTGGGCGTCCGAGATGGCCTCCCGGATCGCCGACGACCTCGTCCAGATCCGGGGCGGGCGCGGCTACGAGACGGCCGAGTCGCTGGTCGCCCGCGGCGAGCGCGGCGTCCCGGTCGAGCAGGTCTTCCGTGATCTTCGAATTAACCGAATATTCGAAGGAAGCACGGAGATTATGCATTTGCTCATCGCGCGCGAGGCGGTGGACGCGCACCTGTCGGTGGCCGGTGACGTCATCGACCCGGACGCGTCGCCGAAGGACAAGGCGCAGGCGGCGGCGCGCGCCGGGGGCTTCTACGCGCGCTGGCTCCCGACGCTGGTCACGGGGTCCGGGCAGCGTCCGGGCGCGTACAACCAGTTCGGACCGCTGGCCAAGCACCTGCGCTACGTGGAGCGCGCCTCGCGCAAGCTCGCCCGCTCGACGTTCTATGCGGCCGCGCGCTGGCAGGGCGGGCTGGAACGGCGCCAGGGCTTCCTCGGGCGGATGGTCGACATCGGCGCCGAGCTTTACGCGATGAGCGCGGTCTGCGTCCGCGCCCACGCCGACGCGCATCCCGAGGGCGACCCGGTCGGCGAGACCGCCGTGCAGCCGCCCGCCTCGGCGCTCCGGCTGGCCGACGCGTTCTGCCGCCAGTCGCGGGTGCGGGTCGAGGAGCTGTTCGAGGCGCTGTGGCACAACACGGACGCGGCGGACGCGAAGCTCGCCCGCGAGGTCCTGCACGGCGATTTCGCCTGGCTGGAGGAGGGCGTGCTCGACCCGTCCGTCCCCGGCCCCTGGATCGCGCCCGCCGAACCGGGCCCGAGCGAGCGCGAGGACGTGCACCGCTTCATCGGCTGACCGCCGGCTCATCGGCTGACCCGCGGGTTCATCGACTGACCCGCGGGTTCATCGACTGACCCGCGGGCCCCATCCGCCCCTGCCGTCCGATTGGGCGGAGACATCCGGGAGGACGGACTAGCTGCGGATCATCGCACAGTGTCACCATATGAAAACTCTCCGCCTGCCTTCGGCCCGGTGTGTCGATATGTTGCAGCCACCCGGCGGTGGTGCGGTTCGCCGGGGCGCCCGGCGGCCGGATCGGCGGAGACGGCCGCACGGAGGTGAGCGAAGGGACGGCGGGATGCTCAGCATGATCGTCGACGAGGTGCGGGAGCCGGCGTGGAACCTCGCGCTGGACGAGGCGCTGGTCCGGGTGCCCGGCCCGCGCGGGCGGTGGCGGAGCGGCGGGCGGCGCGGTAGACCCGCGGGCCCCGGGACGGTGCCGCCACCGCGCCCGGAAGGCCCTGCCTTCGGCGGCCCGCGCATCGACGGCCCGAACTTCGACGGGCCGGATTTGGACGGGCCGGATTCGGGAGGTTCGCGAGGTGGCGGGACGGACTTCGGCGGGCTGCGGCTCGGCGGAGCGGACTTCGGCGGAGCGGACTTCGGTGGGCCCGGCTTCGGCAGGCCGTCGCGTGTTAGTGGGGCGGGGATCGAGCGTCCGCGCCGCGACCGGCCGCGGGTCGACGGGCCGCATCTGGACGGGCCGTGCGGGCTCACGGCGGCGGAGCGGTCCATCCCGGTGGTGCGGGTCTGGCAGAACGCGCCGTCCGTGGTGATCGGCCGGTTCCAGAACGTCGAGGAGGTCGTGGACCTGGCGGCCTGCGCCCGCGACGGGGTCCGGGTCGTCCGGCGGGCGAGCGGCGGCGGCGCGGTCTACACCGACTCGGGCACGCTGCTGTTCAGCCTGGTCAGGCGGCCGCGGCCGGGCGAGCGGCGGGTCCCGCCGGAGCAGCCCGACCTGGACGTCCTGGTCGGCACGGCGCTCGGGCGGCTCGGCTACCCGCCGCACGTCCTCGCGGGCGGCGGAGCCGGGGGAATCGCAGGCGGGATCGTGCAGGCCGCCTGGCTGCACGCGCACGAGGCCGTCCTCACCCATGTCGCGGTGCACGTCACACCGATCAACGCGTACGGGCCGGTCTACCTGATGCCGCCCGCGCCGGACCGCCGGAGGAGGCGGCGCGCGCCGGGGCCGGCCGGGCCCGAGCGGCACACGCTCGCCGACCTCGGGATGCCGATCACGCTCGACACCGTCCGCGCGGCCGTGCTGAGCGAGATCATGGACGTGTACGGGATCGCCCGGACCCGGCGTCCGGACCGGCGCGAGCAGGCCGCCCGCGACCATCTGTACAGCGTCCGCTACGGGGACGTGACCTGGAACCTCTCCGGTCCCGCCGGCCCCAGGCGGGCCGCCCGGGAGTTCACCGGCGGCTGACCGCGGGTTAACCGCGCGGGGAGCGGGCATTCACCCGGCGCTGACCTGGCGGTTTCCCCAGGTTGGCGCGGCCGGGCCGATAGGACCGTCCGGGTCACCGGCTGTGGGTAGACTGACCCGACCCTTTGTGCCCGAGATCGGCATCGGTCTGTCACACAGCATCCGAGCGAGCGGGAAGTATGCAGTCACCAGGTCAGAAGAAGAGCATCATGGGCGGCGTCCTCAGCCTGCTGAGCAGCGGCCCCAAGCAACCCGGGCCGGCCGCGCCGCCCGCCGCCGGCGAGGACGTCGTCCAGCCGGCCGCGGGCGAGGGAGCGCTGGAGAACCACCTCGGCGGCGACGAGGCTCGCAACTACCGCAAGTACGAGTACGACATGGTCGCCCCGCACGTCGGGCGCAAGCTCCTGGAGATCGGCTCCGGGCTCGGCCACTTCTCCGAGCAGTTCGCGGGCCGCCTGGACTACCTGGTCGTCAGCGACAACGACCCGTACTGCGTCGGCGAGCTGCGCAAGCGCTACGACGGCAACGACGACGTCGAGGTCCTCGACCTCGAACTGCCCGCGACGATCGACATCCGGCAGAAGGTCGACACCGTCGTGATGATGAACGTCCTGGAGCACATCAAGGACGACGTCCAGGCGCTGCGCGACCTCGCCGCCGTGACCGAGCCCGGCGGCCGGATCGTCATCTGGGTGCCCGGCTACATGCAGCTGTACGGGGACTTCGACCGCAAGGTCGGGCACGTCCAGCGGTACACCCCGACCACGCTGGAGAAGTCGGTCCGCGAGGCCGGCCTCGTCCCGGACGTGCTCAAGCCGATCAACTTCCTGGGCGGAATCGCCTGGTGGGCGGCGGTCCGGCGCGGTGGCGCGGGCTACCCCGACCCCCGGCTGGTCAAGATCTACGACCGGACGGTCATCCCCACCACGCGGGCCATCGAGCGGATCGTGCGCCCGCCGTTCGGGCAGACCGTCCTCTGCGTCGCCCGCGTCCCGGAGTAGCGCTTCCGGAGTAGCGCTTCCGGCGCGGACGCGCCTTTCACCTGGCAGGGCCCGGCACACCGCGCGGTGTGCCGGGCCCTGCTCGCGTCCGGCGGCGGGCGCGGACAGCGTCCGGCGGCGGGCGCACGCCGAAGGTCGTCCGAGCGTGCGTCTCGGTACTGCCGGACGGTATCCGTATGGCTTTTAGGTACGCGGCTCGGGATGTTTCCCGATGCCTTCCGGCGCCGCCGACCGGCAGACTCTGTGGAGTCCGAGCGGCCCGGAGGGCGCCCCTCCTAGCGGAGGAGCCCCGCGGCTTCCGCGAACTCCGTTCCGCGAGGACAGCCACTGAAGTTCCCGTGTGGTCCGACGGTCTGGTGGCGGGTGCCCGGGAGGGGAGGCGCCCGCCATCGGACCCGGACCCGGGAGCGGATGGCGACCGCCGGAGCGTGCCGGCGGCGGGACGGTCCCTGTGCGGCGGCCGGACCCGCCGCCGGTGGCCGGTCCCGTCGGTCCGGGCGTGCTACTCCCACGGCATGGCCGGACCGGCGGCACCAGCACCAGTGGAGAACGCTGGGGGGCGTGGACGGGCCGACCGGGGGGTGGCCCGTCCGAGACCGGGTGCTGGACGGCATCCGGCGGACACAGACCGGACCAGGGGCGGGTCTGGGCCGGCGGCCCGGTCATCCGAGGAGGATGGCCGGGCCGTCGCATTTCCGGCGACGCCGTGCCGTGCCGGTTGCGTGGTGCCGGTCAGGGGGCGGCGGGGGTGAACAGGGACAGGCGGTGCGCGGTGGCGGCCGCCTCGCCGCGGCTCGCGACGTCCAGCTTGGCCAGGATGTTGGAGACGTGCACGCTCGCCGTCTTCGCGGAGATGAACAGCGCCTCGGCGATGTCGCGGTTGCTGTGCCCCTCGGCGACCAGGCGCAGCACCTCGAACTCGCGCGGCGTGAGGCCGAACGGCGCGGCGGCCGGGTCGGCGTGCGTGCCGCCGAGGCGGGCCCGCTGGGTCAGCGCGTCCAGCCGGTCCAGCAGCGGGACGGCGCGGAGGGCGCGGGCCAGCTCGGTGGCGCGGGACAGGCGGTCGCGCGCGGCGTCCCGGTCCCCGGCGTGCAGCGCGGCCTGCCCGGCCCAGGACAGGGCCTGCGCCTCCTGGTAGGGGTTGGAGAGCTCACGCCAGGCCGCCGACGCCCGATCCCAGTCCTCGACGTTCAGATCGCCGCGGACGCGCGCGGCCGTGGCCAGGTAGGTCAGCTGCCATGCCTCCTGGAGCCGTCCGAGGGCCGTCGTCGCCTGCGCGCGCTTCTCCACCCGCTCGAAGTCGGGCGTCCCGCCCAGCTCGGCGCACGCCGTCGCGGCGTGCACCAGGACCGGCCAGGCGTACCGGCTGTCGTCCGGGAGCGTCCGGTCGGGGTCGCCGAGCACGGGCTCGACCGCGGCGATCACCATCTCCGGACGGCCCTGGGAGAGCCGCAGCGCCGCCTCCAGGCGGCGGGTCGCGAACAGATCCTGGACCTTCGGCCAGGTCACCTCGCGGGCGTGCGCCAGCATCCGGCACGCCTGCTCGACGTCCCCGCGCGCCGCGGCGACCTCTCCGGCGAGCGCGTACAGCGAGGTGCGGATCTTGCGCGGCGGGCGCTGCTCGATGGTGCGGCGCAGCAGCGCGTCCGCCTCGTCCCACTGGCCGAGCGAGACCAGCGGCTCGGCCTGGTTGATCGCCAGGAACGCGCCCTGCGTGCGGGCGACCCCGTTGGCCTGCGCCTTCTGTACCCCGGCGCGGGCGATCTCCACGGCCTCGGCGTGCCGCCCGCAGCCCTCCAGGAAGTGCGACCAGTTGACCGCGACGCGCAGCCGCAGCCGGTCGTCGTTCTCCTGGTCGGCGAGGTCCTGGGAGTTGCGCAGCACCTGCTCGGTCGGCGAGCCGTCGTGCCCGTAGCCCGCGCCGTAGTCGAAGTCCACGCAGGACAGCGTGAGCAGCGCCTCCACCTCGGCGGTCCGGTCGCCGACGGCCCGGGCCACCGCCAGCGCCTCGTGCGCGGCGCGCTTGGGCTCCTCGGAGTTCTGCAGCAGCCGGCCGACCGTGGCGAGCGTGTTGAGCGCCCGCGCGCGCTGCGCCGTGGGCGGCTCGGCGGGCAGCAGCCGGACCGCCTCGCGCAGGTCGTCCACCGCCTCCGGGACGGTCTGGTCGAACAGCATCCGGCCGCGCCGCTCCAGCAGCGCGGCGCGCCTCGGCGCGTTCTCCGGAACGTCCGGCAGCATCCGCAGCGCCCCGGTCGCGAACCTGACGCCCCGGTCCAGCTCCCCGGCGCTCTCGGCGGCCGCCACGGCCTGCTCGAACACCTCGATCCGCTCCGCGCCGATGCGCTCGGCCGCCTCCGGCACCCGGTCCCACAGCTCCAGGACGCGCGCGAGCATGTCCAGGCACTCGGCGTAGGCGACCCGGCGGCGCGCCTCCCCGGCGGCCTTCCAGGACGCGACGAGCGCCCAGAGCGCGTCGTGCGCGGCGTGCCAGTGGTGGCTCAGCTCGTGCCAGAGCCGGTCGGCGGGGACGAGGTCCGGGTCGTCCTCCAGCGCCTCGGCGTACCTGGTGTGCAGCCGGGTGTGCTCGCCGGGCAGCAGGTCGTCGTGCAGCGCCTCGCGGATCAGCGCGTGCCGGAACGCGTAGCCGTCCCCGTCCACGACCAGCACGTTCGCGGCGACGGCCGGGCGCAGCACGCGGGTCAGGCCCGCGTCGTCGAGCTTGGTCACCGCGGCGAGCAGCCGGTGCTCGATCCGGGTGCTGCCGCCCGCGGCGTCCCGCAGCGCCTCCTGGGTCTCCTCCGGGAGCCGCTGCACCCCGGCGAGCAGCAGGTCGCGCAGCGTCTCGGGCAGCTCGCACACCAGCCGCCCGTCGCAGCCGACCAGCGTCTCGACGAACAGCGGGTTGCCCTCGCTGCGCGAGCAGACGGTGTCGATCAGCTCCGGCTCCGGCGAGCGGCCGAGGATGTCGGCGACCAGCTCGCCCACCTCGTCCCTGGACAGCCGGGGCAGCTCCAGCCGGCGGACGCGCTCCACCCGGTCGAGCTCGGCGAGCAGCGGGCGCAGCGGGTGGGTGCGGGTCAGCTCGTCCGACCGGTAGGTCACCACGATCAGCAGCGGCGCGGACCCGACGTTGCGCACCAGGAACGTCAGCAGGTCGCGGGTGGACCGGTCGGCCCAGTGCGCGTCCTCGATCACCAGCACCACCGGCGACCGCTCGGCCAGGTGCTCCAGCAGCGTGAGCATCGTCTCGAACAGCCGCGCGCGCTCCTCGCCGGACGCCGCGTCGGTCTCCGGCTCGCCGAACTCCGGCAGCAGCCGCGCCAGCCCGGACGTCGCGCCGCGCGGCAGCAGCTCGGCCACGCCGTCCACGCCCATGTCCCGGACGAGCCCGCGCAGCACGGTGGTGAACGGCGCGAACGGCAGGCCGTCCGAGCCGAGCTCCAGGCAGCCCCCGACGAGCATCCGCGCGCGGTCCTTGACGGCCGGGCCGAACTCGCGGATCAGCCGCGTCTTGCCGAGCCCCGCCTCGCCGCCGACCAGCACCGCGCCCGGCGCGGCGGCCAGGGCCTCGGTCAGCAGGTCGAGCTGCCCGGCCCGGCCGACCATGATGGGGGACGTCCCGTGTGCTCTCACGCCCCCAGCATGCCAGCCGGTTCCGACAATCTCCCCATTTTTCACTCCAGCCAGGACTGGCCGCGGTGCTCGTCCAGCTCCGGCACCTTCCCAGGTGGGAGCGGTTTCGCCGCGGTCGTGCGGACCGGGCTGCCGAGCCCGCCGTCCGCGACCACGCCCCGGGCCGCGAAGTGCGGGTGCGCCATCATCTCCGCCCGGCTCAGGATCGGCGCGACGGGCGCGCCCTCGGCCGCCAGCCGGACGACCGCCTCGTCCGCCCGGAGCCGGGCGACGGCCGCCGCGACCGCCTCGTCCAGCTCCCGGACCCGTCCGAGGCGGTCGGCGAAACCCAGCTCCGCGAGGTCGGGCAGGTCGAGCGCCCGGCACACCGCCGCCCAGAGCCGGTCCTCCGACACCACGCCCAGCGTGATCCCGCGACCGTCCTTCGTCCGGTAGACCCCGTAACCCGGCACGGGCCCCACCCGGTGCGACTCGGCGGTTGGTGGAGGTGTTCGGGTTGCTTGGGGGACGGTCGCGACCCAGTGCGCCATGACGTCGGCCATACCGAGGTCGATGCGCTCGCCCTCGCCGGTCACGCGCGCGTGGAGGACGCCCGCGGTGATGGCGAACGCGGCCATCGTCGCGGCGGACATGTCGGCAACAGGCAGTTCGTCCGCGGCGGGGGAGAGCGCGTCCGGGGCGAGGGCGGCGGCGTGGGCGCGGTAGTTGATGTCGTGCCCGGGGACGTCCGCCAGCGGGCCCTCGGCCCCGTAGCCGGAGAGCGAGCAGTAGACGAGGGCGGGATTGGCCTCCCGCGCCGCCTCGGGCCCGACGCCGAGCCGATCGGCCACGCCCGGCCTGAACCCCTCGACGAAGACCTCGGCCGCCGCCGCCAGCTCCAGGCACCGGGCGCGTCCCTCCGCGGACTTGAGATCCAGCACGACGCTTCGCTTGCGCTGGTTGAGGAGGTCGAAATGGGAGCGGAACGCGCGCATCGGCTCGCCGCCGGGCGGCTCCACCTTCAGCACGTCCGCGCCGAGCTGGGCGAGCAGCTGCGTCGCGTAAGGACCCGGCCGCCACATCGTCAGATCCAGCACCCGGACCCCGGCCAGCAAGCTCATCCCGACCTCCCGTCGCCGTTCCCGCCCACCGTCGCCGTCCCGCCCGCCCGATATTAGTCAAGCGAGCGCTTGTTTCATAGCGCGGCGGTGTTGACGGCCGGTCCAACGGGGGAGACGCTGGCGGTGGGCGGTCATGGTCGACCAGGCTGTCCTGCCTGGTCAGGACGGTGGAGGTGGTGGAGATCCGGTTCTCGCTCTTCTACGAACACCAGCTGCCGAGGCCCTGGGACGACGGCCAGGAGCGGCGGCTCTACCAGGACGCGCTCGACCAGATCGAGATCGCCGACCGGGTCGGGTTCGACGCCGTGTGGGAAGTCGAACACCATTTCCTCGAAGAATACAGCCATTCTTCTGCGCCCGAAGTCTTCCTCGCGGCGGCCTCCCAGCGGACGAAGCGGATTCGCCTCGGGCACGGAATCGTCCAGCTGCCGCCCGCCGTCAATCACCCGGCCCGGGTCGCGGAGCGGATCGCCACGCTCGACCTGGTGTCGAACGGACGCGTCGAATTCGGGACGGGCGAGTCGTCGTCCAGTGCCGAACTGGGCGGATTCGGCGTCCGGCGCACTGACAAGCGCGCGCAGTGGCAGGACTCGATCGACGCCGTCACGCGCATGTTCGTGGAAGAGCCGTTCGCCGGATGGAACTCCCCGCATCTGCGGATGCCGCCGCGCAACGTGATCCCTAAGCCCGTCCAGAAGCCGCATCCGCCTTTGTGGGTGGCCTGTTCGAGGCGCGAGACGATCCAGTTCGCCGCGCGGAACGGCATCGGCGCGCTCTCGTTCTCGTTCGTCGAACCCGAGGACGCCGCCAAATGGGTGGACGAGTACTACCGCATCATCGAGTCGGACGAATGCGTCCCGGCCGGCTTCGCGGTGAACCCGAACGTCTGCGTCGTCCTGCCGATGATGCTGCACGAGGACGAGGCGACGGCCATCGACCGGGGAGTCGACGGAGCCCATTTCTTCGGCTTCGCCCTGGCCCACTACTACGGGACGACCCCGCACGACCCGGGCCGCACCAACGTCTGGGAGGCATTCCAGGAACGCCGGGCCGCACAGGGTTTCGACCGCGACCAGATCATCGCGAATTCGCAGACGCTCAACGTGAACGTCGGCTCCCTGCGCGGAGCGATCGGAACCCCCGACCAGGTCGCCGAACTCATCCGCCGCTACGAGGCCGTCGGCGTCGACCAGATCGGCTTCGTGCTCCAATCCGGTCCGAACAAGCACGAACACATCTGCGAGTCGCTCGAACTCTTCGGCAAATCCATTCTTCCCCGCTTCACCGAGGACCGCGAAGCCCGCGAGGCCGACAAGGCCGCGCGCCTCGCACCCGCCATCGAACTCGCCCTGGAACGCCGCGAGCCCGCCCGCTCCCTGCCCATCGGCTACCGCATGGACGAGGACGCCGAGGTAGCCCGCGCGCACCGCCGCCCCCGCCTGCGCCGCCCGACCTTGTCGGACGTCCGGCACGAGGCCCGGTACCGCGTCCAGAAGGGGCTGTTCCGGATCGTCCACAACGCCTCGGACGCGACCATCGAGCGCCGCTTCGGCCCCCGCGCCCAGCGCCTCTTCTTCACCGGCATGGCCCGCGCCTACGACCCGTCCATGGCGGGCGGCTTCAAGGGCGACATCGACTTCCGCCTGACCAGCGCGGACGGCTCGTCCACCACCTGGACCATGACCATCGCCGGCGACCGCGCCCACCCGCATCCCGGGCCGTCCGCCGACCCGTCCCTCACCCTCACCGCGTCCACACCCGACTTCCTGCGCGTCCTGGCCGGCGACGCCAGCCCCGCGACCCTCCTCATGGACGGCCGCCTGAAAATCCGCGGCGACTTCGAACTGGCCCCCCGCCTCAGCGAAATGTTCGGCGGCCCCTCCCCCTACTGACCACCCCAAATCCCGTTAGGCTGCCCCAACCCCGCACCGATCAGCCGAACGGAATACATGTGAACAACCGGGTACGGGCCGTGGCGATCGCCACGGCCGCCGCCGCCGTTTTCGCTCCCGTGGCCACCGCCCAGGCGGCCACGGGCTGGCGCCTCACCGCCACCCCCGACGCGGGCGCCGAGTTCCGCGATGTCACCGCGCTCAGCGCCAAGGACGCCTGGGCGGTAGGCAACCGCAAGGGCACCCCGCTCGTCCGCCACTGGAACGGCCGCACCTGGACCAAGGCCACCCTGCCCAAGACGGCCGCCGGCGCCTACCTCATCCTCAACTAGGCCGCTAACCAAAACCGTAGGCGTGCCCTAACAAAACCCGGCGCCGGCCTAAGCAACCCGGTTTTGCAAGGTAACTAGTCCGCTTCCGCATAAGGAAACCAAACGCGAACACCACCCACCCAGCGCGCCCCCGGGTGGGTGGCCGTAGTCAGTTCCGGCTGTTCGGTCTCATTTGCTGTAATCGAACGAGCGCGCACCGTAGCTTCGAGTCATGGTTACCCCTCGACATGAAGCGCTGCACCAGATAGCGCGAGACAACCCCGAGACCGTCGAACGGGCCCTTGAGCGCGTTCACGGCCTGCGCCTGCCTCCGGTCAAGGACGCGGAGATCCTCAACGTCGATCTGACCACCATCGAGGCGGTCGAGCGGCGCGTTGACTCCCTGGTCAGGCTCCGCACGGACGGCCGGGACATCGCGATGATCTTCGAGGCGCAGCTCGACAACAAGGAGATCAAGCAGAGCCGCTGGCCGTACTACGTGGCGTTCGTCCACGACAAGTACGACTGCGACGTCCTGCTCATCGTCATCACCCACGACGCCGCGGACGCGCGGCGGTTCGAGGAGCCGATCATCGTCGGCCTCGAGGACTGGACGACCCTCACCGTCCGCGCCGTCGTCTTCGGGCCCCACAACGTCCCCCGCATCACCACCCTCGACGAGGCTCGCGAGGACGCGGTCTTCGCGATCCTCTCCGCGCTCGTCCACAGCCACGCGCCGGACCCGGATGCGATACTGGAACCGCTGGCCCTGGTCCTCGGCGAGGCGAGGGACTCGACCCAGCGGGACCTGTACGAGTTCGTCGAAGCCGGTCTCGTCGGCGAGACCCAGGAACTCTGGAGGCACTTCGTGAAGACTTACAACCCGCGCTACGTCTCGACCCTTCGCCAGGAGGGCATCGCCGAGGGGCGCGCCGAGGGCATCGCCGAGGGGCGTGCCGAGGGGAAGGTCAAGGCGGTTCTGCTGGTTCTGCAGGGGCGCGGGATCGCGCTCTCCGAGAAGAGCCGCGCCCGCGTCCTCGGATGCACCGACCCGGCCGTCCTGGACGACTGGCTGCTGCGGGCGGCCACGGCGGTTTCGGAGGAGGACGTCTTCGGGTGACGGTCAACGTCTTCCGGTACGCCTCCGAAGCGCGTGCCAAGGGAGTTCGTGAAGGCCGTATCGAAGGGCAGGCCGAGGGCGTGCTGCTGGTGCTGGAGGGGCGCGGGATCGCGGTTTCCGGCACCCAGTGCGAACGCGTGCTGACCTGCGACGATCCCGAACGGCTCCGGACGTGGCTGACCCAGGCGGGGACCGTCGCCTCGGCGGACGAGCTGTTCCGCTGACGAGACCGGCATACCGAGCGACCGGATGGGCGCGCCGATGAACGCGGCGCGCCCATTCGCGCCCTAGCGGTCCAGCGCCCTTATGAGGGTGGGGTGGAGGAGGGTGTTGGTGGCCAGGGCGCAGTCCTGGTCTATGCGGGGGGCGCCGGTCAGGTCGGTGAGGCGGCCGCCGGCCTCCTCAATGATGATCTTGGAGGCGGCAAGGTCCCAGGGCTTGCCCCAGGGGTCGAGGCAGGCGTCGATGCGGCCCTCGGCGACGAGCATCTGAGACCAGAAGCCGCCGGAGCCCCAGGTGTTGCGGGCGCGGCGGGCGAGGGCTGCGATCTCGGGTAGCAGGTTCCGGTCGTCCCAGCGGTGCAGGGCGGCGATGGAGAGCGTGGCGTCGGATAGGTCGTCCACGGTGGAGACGCGCAGGCGCTCGCCGTCGCCGAACGCGCCGCCGCCGCGGGACGCCCACCAGCGGCGTCCCATGGCGGGCGCGGAGACGACGCCGACGGTCGGGCGGCCGTCCTCGGCCAGGGCGATCAGGGTGGCGAAGACGGGCATGCCGCGCGCGAAGTTTGCGGTGTGGTCGACCGGGTCGAGCAGCCAGCAGCGGTCCCCGAGGACGCCGCCCTCCTCCTCGCCGAGGACGGTGTCGTGCGGGCGGTGCTCGGCCAGGTACGCGCGCAGGGCGGTCTCGGTCTCGGTGTCGGCCTCGGTGACGAGGCTCCGGTCGGCCTTCGTCCGGATGGCGAGGCCGGCGCTGCGGAAGTGCCGCAGGGTGATGGCGTCGGCGACGTCGGCCAGGGCGAGGGCCACCGCAAGGTCATCCATATCGCACAAGCCTCGCAGGTGATGACAACCTGCGGGACGGCCGGGCGCATCAAGGGAGCGTGAGGCATTCGAGGCTTGGGCGGGCACATGGCCGATGACGAGTTCGCCGCGTACGTGACCGCGCGGTCGGCGTGGCTCCAGCGGGTCGCGTACCTGCTGTGCCAGGACTGGCATCGCGCCGACGACCTGGTGCAGACGGCGGTCACCCGGCTGTACCTGAACTGGCGGCGGGCGGAGGCCAGCGACAATCTCGACGGGTACGCCCGGACCGTCCTGGTCCGCGTGTACCTGGCGGAGCAGCGCGGCGCGTGGTGGCGGCGGGTCCGGACGGTCGAGGACGTCCCGGACACGACTACCCGGCCGGACGACCCGGACGCCGCGCTCGACCTGCGGGAGGCGCTGCGGTCGCTGCCCGCGCGGCAGCGGGCGGTCGTCGTGCTGCGGTTCTACTGCGACCTGTCGGTCGACCAGACGGCCGAGGTCCTCGGATGCACGAGCGGGACGGTCAAGAGCCACACGGCGCGCGGGCTGGCGGCCCTGCGCCGATCTCTGGAGGAGACGCGCAGTTGAACGCACTCAAGGACGACCTGGAGCAGATCGCCGCCACGCCGCGTCCAGCGGGCGCGCCCGGGGTGAGCCCGAGCGCGGCGGTCCGGCGAGGACGGCGGATCAGGCGCCGCCGCCGCGCCCTGGCCGCCGGCGGCACGGCCCTCGCGGTCGCAGCAGCGGGAGGCGTCGCTCTGGCCGTCCCGGACAAGGACGGCCACAGCGGACGGGCGCCGGCCCTCCAGCCGGCTCCGGCCGGGTACGGGACGGTCCTGATCAAGCAGGCGGTCTTCGGCTGGGTCCCGGAGGGCTACACGAACATCCGGATCGTCCAGGGCGACGGGGATTACTCGGTCAGCGCGGGGCGGCCCGGGCAGAAGGCCGGTGGGATCACCCTGCAGCTGGCCCGGGGCGCGGAGCCCGAGGTCCCGCGCCTGCCCGGCGGCCGGCCCGGACACAGGACGCCGGCGGCGCCCGTCCACGGCCGTCCGGCGTCCTGGATCATCAAGCCGGGCGCGGACGGCTCGGACCAGGTGCCCGCCGAGTTCCGCTGGCAGTACGCCGACCAGCGCTGGGCCGAGCTGATGATCGTGGACAGGGACGTCGCGACGGAGGCGAACGTGCGGCGGATCGCCGAAGCCGTCCGGTTCGGTTCGAGCGAGGCCGCGGCCTTCCCGGTGCGGATCGGCGGCGTCCCGTCCGGGATGCGCGTCGCGCGGGCCTGGGTGGCCGGGAACGGGGATACGGATATCGATCTCGCCCCGGAACGCGGGGCCGCCGATCGCGATGGCCTCTCGGTGAGCCTGACGCCGATGGCGAGGGGCTTCCAGCTGCCGCAGCAGGTCGAAAAGGACGGTCAGGTCAAACCGTCCATCCAGAACATCACGATCGGAGGGAGCCCGGCCACGTACCGGGTGGTACGTGATCCCGCGACGGGCGCCGACCGGGGGGAGATGCTGATGGTGTTCGGCTGGCACGGCATGGAGGTGCAGATCGACCTCGAAGGCCGGGCCTACCAGGCCCTGAAGGCGTCCGGCGGGGCGCAGGGCCTGCTCGGGCGGATCACCTACCTGGGGGCTGACCAGCGCAAGTGGACGACGACTCCGCTGGGGAAGTGATCGCGAGCCCGGTTTGTGCCACCGCGCTCCGTGCGTGATCCTGGGGTGGTGTCAACGGAGACTATGCCCACCGGGGCCGAGCTGCGCGGGTTCCTGCACGGACTGCCCGGCGTCGACCAGGTCGGGGCGGACGAGCGGGCCGCGCGCCTCGGGACGCGGTCGATCAAGACGACGGCCAAGGCGCGGGCGATCGATCTGGCGATCTCCATGCTGGACCTGACCACCCTGGAGGGCGCGGACACGGCCGGGAAGGTCCGGGCGCTGTGCGCCAAGGCCGTCCGGCCGGACCCCGCGCAGCCGGACGCGCCGAAGGTCGGGGCCGTGTGCGTGTACTCGGACCTGGTCGGGGTCGCGGTGGACGCGCTGCGCGGGTCCGGGATCGGCGTCGCCTCGGTGGCGACGGCGTTCCCGGCCGGGCGCGCGCCGCTGGAGGCCAAGCTGGCCGACACGCGGGCCGCGGTCGCGGCCGGGGCGGCCGAGATCGACATGGTGATCGACCGGGGCGCGTTCCTGGCCGGCGACTACCTCAAGGTGCACGAGGAGATCGTCGAGACCAAGCGGGCCTGCGGGGACGCGCACCTGAAGGTCATCCTGGAGACCGGCGAGCTGCGCACCTACGACAACGTGCGGCGCGCGTCCTGGCTGGCGATGCGGGCCGGGGCCGACTTCATCAAGACCTCCACCGGCAAGATCTCCCCGGCCGCGACGCCGCCGGTCACGATGATCATGCTGGAGGCGGTGCGGGACTTCCGGGACGCGACCGGGCGCACCGTCGGGGTGAAGCCCGCGGGCGGCATCCGCACGACCAAGGACGCGATCAAGTACCTGGTGATGGTGAACGAGGTCGCCGGGCCGGACTGGCTGACCCCGGACCTGTTCCGGATCGGCGCGTCCAGCCTGCTGAACGACCTGCTGATGCAGCGCCGCAAGCTCGCCACCGGAGTCTACTCCGGTCCCGACCACTTCACCCTGGACTGAGGACGATGGACTTCGAGTACGCACCGGCTCCCGAGTCGCGGAGCGTGGTGGACATCCGGCCCTCCTACGGGCTGTTCGTGGACGGCGCGTTCACCGAGGGCCACGGCGAGCCGTTCAAGACGCTGGACCCCTCGTCCGAGGAGCCGCTCGCCGAGATCGCCTGCGCGGACGCGGCGGACGTCGACCGGGCCGTGGCCGCCGCGCGGCGCGCCTACGAGAAGGTCTGGGGCCCGATGCCGGGCCGCGAGCGGGCCAAGTACCTGTACCGGATCGCGCGGATCATCCAGGAGCGGTCGCGGGAGCTGGCCGTCCTGGAGTCGATCGACAACGGCAAGCCGATCCGCGAGTCGCGGGACGTGGACGTCCCGCTGGTCGCCGCGCACTTCTTCTACTACGCGGGCTGGGCCGACAAGCTCGGCCACGCGGGCTTCGGCGCCGACCCGAGGCCGCTGGGCGTCGCGGGCCAGGTCATCCCGTGGAACTTCCCGCTGCTGATGCTGGCGTGGAAGATCGCGCCGGCGCTCGCGACGGGCAACACGGTCGTCCTGAAGCCCGCCGAGACGACGCCGCTGACCGCGCTGCTGTTCGCGGAGATCTGCCAGCAGGCGGAGCTTCCGGACGGCGTGGTCAACATCATCACCGGCGCGGGCGAGACCGGCCGGATGCTGGTCGGGCACGACGGCATCGACAAGGTCGCTTTCACCGGCTCCACCGAGGTCGGCAAGCAGATCGCCCGCACCGTCGCGGGCACCTCCAAGAAGCTGACGCTGGAGCTGGGCGGCAAGGCGGCGAACATCGTCTTCGACGACGCGCCGCTCGACCAGGCCGTCGAGGGGATCGTCAACGCGATCTTCTTCAACCAGGGGCACGTGTGCTGCGCCGGGTCGCGGCTGCTCGTCCAGGAGTCGGTCGCGGACGAGCTGCTCGACCGCCTGAAGACCCGCATGGGCACGCTCCGCGTCGGCGACCCGCTGGACAAGAACACCGACGTCGGCGCGATCAACAGCGCCGAGCAGCTGGCGAAGATCCGCGATCTGGCCGACAGCGGCGAGAGCGAGGGCGCCGAGCGCTGGTCCCCGCCCTGCGACCTGCCGCAGCGCGGCTTCTGGTTCGCGCCGACGCTGTTCACCGGTGTCGCGCAGTCGCACCGCATCGCGCGCGAGGAGATCTTCGGCCCCGTCCTGTCCGTGCTGACCTTCCGCACCCCCGACGAGGCGATCGAGAAGGCCAACAACACCCCGTACGGCCTGTCCGCCGGGGTCTGGACCGAGAAGGGCTCCCGCATCCTCTGGGCGGCCGAGAAGCTCCGCGCCGGCGTCGTCTGGGCCAACACCTTCAACAAGTTCGACCCGGCGTCCCCCTTCGGCGGCTACAAGGAATCCGGCCACGGCCGCGAAGGCGGCCGCCACGGCCTGTCGGCGTATCTCAATGTCTGAGCGGCCGCGCGGCGTCTGGACTGAGGAGCGAGGGACGAGTGACGAGGGAAGACGTCGCGGTTTCATGGCCGCGAAGCGGCGAGCGGAGGCGAGCCAATGAGCACTGAGCGGTTGAGTGTTCGTAAGACTTACAAGTTGTTCATCGGGGGTGGGTTTCCCCGGTCGGAGTCCGGACGGTCGTACGTGGTGAACGACGCCAAGGGGCGGTTCCTCGCCAATGCGTCGCAGGCGTCCCGCAAGGACGTGCGGGACGCGGTCGTGGCGGCGCGGAAGGCCTTCGGGGGATGGTCGTCCCGCACGCCGTACAACCGCGGCCAGATCCTCTACCGGGTGGCGGAGATGCTGGAGGGGCGGCGCGCCCAGTTCGTGGAGGAGCTGCGCGCCGCGGGGGCCGCCAAGACCGCGGCGTCCGCTGAGGTGGACGCGGCGATCGACCGCTGGGTCTGGTACGCGGGCTGGGCGGACAAGGTCGGCGCGGTCGTCGGCAACGGGAACCCGGTGGCGGGGCCGTTCTTCAACCTGTCCACGCCGGAGCCGACCGGTGTCGTCGGGATCGTCGCGCCGGACGGGCCGCTGCTCGGCCTGGTCTCGGTGGTGGCGCCCGCGATCGTCACGGGCAACACGGCGGTCGTCGTGGCGTCCGAGCCGGCGCCGCTGGCCGCGATCACGCTCGCCGAGGTGCTCGCGACGTCCGACCTGCCGGGCGGCGTGGTGAACCTGCTGACGGGACGGCGCGCCGAACTCGCGCCGTGGCTCGCGTCGCACATGGACGTGAACGCGATCGATCTCGCGGGCGTGTCCGCGGACGCTGTCGCGGACCTGGAGAAGGCCGCCGCCGACAACCTCAAACGCGTGCTGCGTCCGGGCTTGAGCGACTGGTCGGACGAGCCCGGAATCGACCGGATGACCGCGTTCCTGGAGACCAAGACGGTCTGGCATCCCGTGGGTGTGTAGTGCCCCTCGCGCGCCCGAGTGTGTAGATCGTCGCGAAGTGTGGAATAGATCTCTCCGTAGCTGATCATGCACGGGGGGTAGATCAGGTGCCTACCAGGACCGCATCGCGTACGACTTCGAGCCGAGGTACGGCCGGGCGCGCGAGAAGCACTGCAAGGAAGGCCACGGCGACCGCCAAGCGGACGCCTAAGCGGACCAGCGCCGCCGCCAAGTCGACGGCGTCCAGGTCCACGGTCACGGCACGCACCGGACCGGCGCGCAAGAGCGCCGGCCGGGCGACCACCGCAAAGCGGGCGACCGCGACGCGTGGCACGGCCGCCAAGAAGGCGACCGGCACGCGCCGCGCGACCGCGACGCGGAAGACCGCAGCCAAGAAGTCCACAGCGCGGAAGGCGACGGCCAAGCGGGCGTCGTCGACGGCGGCCAAGCGGACCACGGCGACCCGCCGTACCGCCGCGGCCGCCCCGTCCCGCAGCACGGCGGCCGCCGCCAAGAAGGTGACGACCGCCGCGACGCAGGCGAAGTCCGCCGCGACCAAGATGAAGTCCGTGGCGACCAAGGCGAACGCCTCGGTCAGGGCCATGACTGCCATGACCAAGGCGATGACCACGGCGACCAAGGCGATGTCCGACGCCGCGAAGGCGATGAACGTCGCCGCCAAGGCCGTCGGCAGCACCAGGTCGACCGCCGGGGGCACGCGCAAGGCCGCCGCCAAGAAGGCGACCGCGCGCAAGTCCACGGCGAAGAAGTCGACGACCCGCAAGGCGGCGACGGCCAGGAAGTCGACGGCCAGGAAGTCGACCACCAAGAAGGCCGCCACCGCCCGCAAGTCGACCGCCAAGAAGACGACCGCGCGCAAGGCGTCCACCGCCAAGAAGGCGACCGCCGCGTCCGGCCGGGCCAAGTCGACCGCGTCGGCCTCGACCGCCAAGCGGGCGACGGCCAAGCGGGCCACCACCGCGAGGAAGGCGTCGCCGCGCAAGACCACGGCGCGCAAGACCACCGCGCGCAAGACGGCGACCAAGTCGGCGACGAGGCGTCCGCGCACCGCCAAGAGCGCGTCCGCCCGCCGCCCGGCGTCCCGGAGCACCGTGTCCTCACCGGCCACGGCCGCCTCGAACGGCGCGGTCTCCGCCGCCTCCGGCTCCACCCTGGTCGATCCGAAGACCACGGCGGTCGGTTCGTCGGCGTCGTCGAACAACGGCGTCCTGTCCGGGATGAGCCGGGGGTCCGGCAACGGTTGACGGAGGTGGAATGCTCGACCGTGCAGAGCCCTGTCCCGCGTCCGCGCGGGCCGGGGCTCGGCCGGTGAGCGGACGAGCCTACGGAGGACGCATGGACGACAAGCAGATCCTTTCCCACATCGACGAGTACGTCGCCGAGGAGGCCGCGCTGCGCGAGAAGCTCCAGCGGGGCGAGCTGTCCCAGGGCGAGGAGCAGCAGCGCCTCCGCGCGCTGGAGATCGAGCTCGACCAGTGCTGGGACCTGCTCCGGCAGCGCCGGGCCCGCCGCGACGCCGGCGAGAACCCGGACGAAGCCGCCGCCCGCCCCGCCAGCGAGGTAGAGGGCTACCTCCAGTAACCCACCCCACCCCACACCCGCACGCGCGGTCACTGCGACCCGCGCGTGTGGCGCCACGCGCGTGCGCGGTGGGGTTTGGCCGGATGCGGTCGGGGGAGGGCGGGGCGCTGCCAACCTGAGCCGTCCGTGGTGTCATCTCATTCACCATGAGGACGGCACCGGACGGGCGCGCCGCCCGCCACTGGAAGAGGGCTTCGCCGTGAAGGGCCTGCTGCTAGCCGCGACCACCGGAACCGCCCTGGTCGCGGCCGTTCCTCTCGCCACGTGGACGGAGGCGTCGGCCGCCTCGCGGCCCGCCCTCGCGTCAACGCAGACCGGTGTGAGCGGTAAGGCCGGTTTGGGCGGGGCGGCGCCTGTGGGTGCGCAGGGACGCGTTCATTCGCCGCAGCCTCTTCGCGTCCGTTCCAAGGCCAATCGCCTGAGCCAGACCTACCGGAGGCTGCCGGACGGCACGTCCGTGTCGCTCCGATGCTCCGTCACGGGCCAGCGCATCTACGGCAATCGCACCTGGTACCGGCTGACGAGCGCGCGCCACGAGTACGTCGCCGCCCACTACATCAAGATCATCAGCGGCTCCGTCCCGCACTGCTGATCCAGTCGGCCCCAGCGCGCAGCCGCGCGGAGTGGGTCCGGACGCCGAAGAGCCGTCCACCTGGTGGGGTGGACGGCTCCTGTGCGGTCGGGGCTACATGCGCTCCGGCGTCGGGACGCCGAGGAGGGTCAGGCCGGTGACCAGGGTGCGCAGGGTGAGGGCGCACAGGGCCAGCCGGGACTGCTTGGTCTCCTCGTCCGGGGCCTTCAGCACGGGGCAGTTCTCGAAGAACGTCGTGTAGAACGAGGCGAGCTCGAACAGGTAGGTCGCCAGCCGGTGCGGCTCGGCCGCGTCGTAGGCGCTCTGGACGGCGGCCCCGAAGCCGAGCAGGTGCAGGGCCAGGGCGCGCTCGGCGGGCTCGGTGATCACGATCGGGCCGTGCGCGTCCTCCGGGGCGGTGCCTCCCTTGCGGAAGATCGACCGGATCCGCACCACCGCGTACTGGAGGTACGGGCCGGTGTTGCCCTTGAAGGAGATCATCCGGTCGAAGTCGAAGACGTACTCGCTGTCCCGGGCGACGGACAGGTCGGCGTACTTGACGGCGCCGATGCCGACGGCCTCGACGATCGCGTCGCGTTCGGCGGTGTCGAAGGACTCGTCGTGGTTGAGCTTGTCGAACTCGGCGCCGGCCCGGACGACGGCCTCGTCCACCAGCTCGGCGAGCTTGACCGTGCCGCCCGCCCGGGTCCGCAGGATCTTGCCATCGGTGCCGAGCACGTTGCCGATCTCGGCGTGCTCCAGGACCATGCCGTCCTTGACCCAGCCGGCCATCCGCGCGACCGCGAAGGCCATCTGGAAGTGCAGGGACTGCGGCGCGCCGACGACGTAGATGACCCGGTCGGCGTGCTCGGTGTCGGACCGGTACCGAATGGTCGCCAGGTCGGTGGTGGAGTAGTTGTAGCCTCCGTCGCTCTTGCGGACGATCACCGGCAGCGGGTCGCCCTCCCGGCCCTTGTAGCCGGGCGGGAACACCACCAGGGCGCCGTCGCTGATCTCGGCGATGCCCTTGTCGGTGAGCTCCTGGGCGGTCGGCGCGAGCAGGTCGTTGTAGAACGACTCGCCCTTGATGTCGTCGTCGGTGAGGGTGACGCCGAGCCGCGCGTAGACGTGGTTGAAGTACCGCTTCGACACGTCCACCAGGACCTGCCAGAGCCGCATGGTCTCGGGGTCGCCCGCCTGGAGCCGGACGACCCGGTTCCGGGACCGCTCGGCGAACGCCGGGTCGGAGTCGAACTTCCGCCGGGCGGCCTGGTAGAAGGCGGTGAGGTCGCTGACGGACGAGTCGTCCCGCTCGGCCGCCTCGACGCCGACGTCGAGCAGCTGCTCGATCAGCATGCCGAACGGCGTGCCCCAGTCGCCGACGTGGTTGTCCCGGACGACGTTCTCGCCGAGGAACTCGGCGATCCGGGCGATGGCGTCGCCGACGATCGTGGTGCGCAGGTGCCCGACGTGCATCTCCTTCGCCACGTTCGGCGAGGAGTACTCGACGATCACCTTCTGCGGGTGCTCGTCGAGCGGGACGCCGAGCCGCTCGTCGCCGAGGGCCGCCTGCGCCTGGTCCGCGATCCAGCCGTCGGCGAGGGTGAGGTTGATGAAGCCCGGCCCGCTGATCTCGACCTTGGAGACCAGCCCGTCCACGTCCAGCCCCGCCACGATCTCCTCGGCGATGCCGCGCGGGTTCTGCTTCTCGCCTCGCTCCTGGGTGAGCGGCTTGACCAGCGACATGGCGACGTTGGCCTGCAGGTCGGCGAACTGCGACGGCCGGATGACCGGGTCGGTGTCCGCGAACGACGGTCCGAAGGCGGCGGCGAGCGCGGCCCGGACCCTGTCAGCGAGTACGAGTTGCGGGTCGGACATGTCTCAAGGTTATCGGCGCGGCGGTGTGGAACCGGTAATGGTTTGCTGTTTAAGGGCCTTCAGGACGAGCGTGAGCAGCACGGCCGCTATTCCGGCGATCACCAGCGCGGACAGGTCGTTGCCGAGGTCGTCCGGGCGGAGCGCGAAGAAGTGCCGCAGCCACGGGACGGCGAGGACGACCGCGAAGGCCGCGCCCATCGCCCCGACCAGCCCGAGCCGCCACCAGTTCCACGGCCGGGCGATCAGCACCAGCACCCACAGGGCCAGCAGGAACAGCGAGATCGTGGCGGCGGACGAGTCCTGCTCGAAGCTGCTGCGGGTGTCGCGGGTGGCGATCCAGTAGCCCGCGAACGTCGCGACGCCGCAGGCGATCCCGGCCGGGATCGCGAACCGCAGCACGCGCGGGACGAAGCCGGGCCGGGCGCGCTCGTCGTTCGGCGCGAGCGCGAGGAAGAACGCCGGGACGCCGATGGTCAGCGAGCTGATCAGGGTGAGGTGCCGGGGCAGGAACGGGAACCGGACGTGCACGAGCCCGACCAGCACCGACAGGATGATCGAGTAGACCGTCTTGGTGAGGAACAGGTTCGCGACCCGCTCGATGTTGCCGAGCACCCGGCGCCCCTCGCCGACCACGTACGGCAGGGTCGAGAAGTGGTCGTCGAGCAGGACGATCTGCGCGACGGCCCGGGTGGCGTCGCTGCCGGAGCCCATGGCGATGCCGAGGTCGGCGTCCTTGAGCGCGAGGACGTCGTTCACGCCGTCGCCGGTCATCGCGACCGTGTGGCCCTTGGACTGGAGCGCGGCGACCATGTCGCGCTTCTGCTGCGGGGTGACCCGGCCGAACACCGAGTTCCGGTCCATCACCTCGGCCATCGCGGACGTGTCGGACGGCAGGGACCGCGCGTCCACCGGGTGATCGGCGCCCTTCAGACCGAGCGAGGTGGCGATCGCGCCGACCGAGACGGGGTTGTCGCCGGAGATGACCTTGACCTGGACGCCCTGCTTGTCGAAGTAGGCGAGGGTGTCCCCGGCGTCCGCGCGGATCCGCTGGCGCAGGACGACCAGGAGCGCCGGGGTCGCCGTGGACGCGACGTCGAGCTCGTCCGGTTCGGCGAACGCGCCGTCCGGCACCCGCGCGAGCGCGAGGACCCGCAGGCCGCTGGAGCCCAGGTCTTCGGCCTTCGTCCGCGCGGGATCGGCGGGGGAGAGCAGCACGTCGGCGGCGCCGATCACCCATGCGCCGTGGTGCTCGAACGACGCCCCGCTCCACTTGCGCGCGGACGAGAACGGGACGGCGGCCGCCGGCGCCCAGCCCGGATCGGGGGTGTCGAGACCGTCCCGCACCGCCAGCATCGTGGCGTTCGGATCGGGATCGGCGCGCGCGAGCGCCACGAGCGCCTGCTCGCCCGGGATGTCGCCGTCGAGCACGACGACCTCGTCCAGGTCCATGCCGGGCTCGGTGAGCGTGCCGGTCTTGTCCAGGCACAGCACGTCCACGCGCGCCAGGCCCTCGATCGCGGGCAGCTCCTGCACCAGGGCCTGCCGCCGCCCCAGCCGGACCACGCCGACCGCGAACGCGATGCTGGTCATCAGCACCAGCCCCTCGGGGACCATGGTCACCACGCCCGCGACCGCGCCGACCACCGCGTTCGACACCCCGCCCGCCGACCGGAACTGGCTGGCGAACAGCAGGATGGCGGTCGGAACGATCAGCCAGGTGACGTACTTGAGGAACCGGTTGATGCCGTCCATCAGCTCCGAGCGGGACAGCGAGAACCGGCTGGCCTCCTCGGTGAGCCGGGCCGCGTACGCGTCGCCGCCGACCTTCGCGGCGGTGAACGTGCCGGAGCCCGCCACCACGAAGCTGCCCGACTGCAGCTCGTCGCCCGGCGCCTTGCGGACGGGGTCGGCCTCGCCGGTCAGCAGCGACTCGTCCACCTCCAGCCCGCCGGACGAGACGACCGGGCCGTCCACCACGATCTTGTCGCCGGCGCCGAGCACGACCAGGTCGTCCCGCACCACCTCCTGCTGGTGCAGGTCGCGGACCGCGCCGTCGCGCAGCACCCGCACCGGCGCCTCGCCGACCACCGCCAGCCGGTCGAGGGTGCGCTTGGCGCGCAGCTCCTGCACGACGCCGATCGCCGAGTTGGCGACGATGATCCCGCCGAACAGCCCGTCCTGCCACTCGCCGAACACCATGACCAGCACGAACAGCGAGCCGATCAGCGCGTTGAAGCGGGTGAGCACGTTCGCCCGCACGATGTCGGCGGCCGACCGGCTGGTGGGCCGCGGCACGTCGTTCACCAGCCCGGCCGCGACCCGCTCGCGGACCTGCTCCCCGGTCAGCCCGCCGGCCTGCACCTCGCTCATCGTCCCCCCGTCGCAAGCCCATTCCCCAAGATCGACTAGGGCAACCGCGGGGTGCTCAGCGCCCCCCGGCCCCCCGGTCGGGCCGCTCGCCCGAGCGCCCCGGCACCGGCCGCCCCGCCGCCTCGCCGTCCGAGCCCTCCCCGCGCCCGTCCTCACCCTCTACAACGGGTGACGCTCCGGAAACGTTGGGTGCATCCCCCCGAGAATTTCCCCGCGCTTGTCCGGCGTCCGGTGTCTTTCCGGCGGCGTCGCGGGGCTCGATGGTGCCGCGGGGTCCGGCGGCGTCGCGGGGGCCGACGGTGTCGCGGGGCTCGACGATGTCGCGCGTTTCGCGGGCGTCCTGGGGGTCGCGTCCTTCGCCGGAGTCGCGTCCTTCGCCGGGGTCGCGGGGTTCCTTGGTGTCGGGGGTTTCGCGCGACTGCCTGCCTGCGCGTGAATCCTTGGCTTCGCGGGGGTCTTTGGGGGTGTCCCGGTCGTTGTGGGACCAGCGGGGGAAGCGGGAGGTCTTCGTGGCGGCGACCTGGTCGCGGATGCGCTCGACGATGCGGCCCGCGGCCAGCTCGTGGGCGAGCAGGCAGGCGGAGGTGATGGCGCGGGCCCTGGCGGCGCCGTGCGCGATGATCACTGTGCCGTTCAGGCCGAGCAGGACGCCGCCGCCGTAGGTGTCGGAGTCGAGCCGGTCGCGCAGCTCGGTGAGCTTGCGGCGCTGGAGCAGCGCGCCGACGCGGGCCGTCCGGGACGAGGTGACCGCCTCGCGGATCTCGGCGAACGCCGTCCGGACGGTGCCCTCCAGCGTCTTGAGCGCGACGTTGCCGGTGAAGCCGTCGGTGACGATGACGTCGACCCGGCCCGCCAGCAGGTCGTGGCCCTCGACGTTCCCGGCGAACTCGACGCCGTGGTGGCCGGACACCAGCAGCTCGTGCGCGCGCTTGGCGAGCTTGTTGCCCTTGCCCGCCTCGGATCCGATGTTGAGCAGCCCCACGCGCGGGCGCGCGAGGCCGAGCCTGATCTGCGCGTAGGCGGTGCCGAGCGCGGCGAACTGGACGAGCGTCTCCGGCTTCACGTCGGCGGTGGCGCCCGCGTCCAGCAGGACGGTCGGCCGCGGCCGCGTCGGCAGCGTCACCGCGATCGCGGGCTTCATCACGCCCTGCTGGGCCTTCAGCCGCAGCCGGGACGTCGCGACCACGCCCGCGGTCGAGCCCGCCGACACCAGCGCCGACGCGCGGCCCTGCTTGACCAGGTGGCACGCGATCGCGACCGACGAGCGCGGCTTGCGCCAGCTCGCGAGCGCGCCCTCGCCCATGTCGAGCGCCTCGTCCGCGTGCACGATCGGGATCTCCCCGGCGATGCCGAGCAGGTCGAGCCTGGCGCGGATCCGCGGCGCCTGCCCCACCAGGACGACCCGGACACCGTGCTCGCGGAACGCGGCCACCGCGCCGTCGATGATCTCTTCCGGCGCGTGGTCGCCGCCCATGGTGTCCACGGCGATCGGCGCCGGTCTGGGACGGTTCTCCCGTGCGCGCGCGTCAGGACGGGCCTCGCGTGCGCGCGCGTCCGGCGTGGGGCGGATGCCGCCGGCCGGCGAGGGCCGTGCCTGCTCGCCTTTGCCGGTCATCAGCACTCCAGAAGGGACGGGGAGAGACGCGCCGCACCGCGACGCGGCAGCTCATCGCATGGTATCCAGCGATCGCCGAGCCCCCGCCGCCCCGGCCCCCCGCAGGGGACGGGCCGCCCGCCCGCCTCCGGATCAGTGCTTCTTGCGGCAGTCCGTCCCGAGGCAGTCGGCGTTCTGCACGATCGGACGTCCGCCGACCAGGATCGTGTAGTACTGCGCCTGCGTCTCGTCCTCGCCCGCCCCGATCACCTGCACCGGGCGGTGGTCCGCGGTGGTGGAGGTGCAGGTGACGCGCATCTTCCGCTTCGTCCAGCCGGGTTCGTCCGCGCAGGTCAGGCCGGAGGTGAGGGCGACGCCGCGGCGGGCCAGCTCGGTCCCGCCGGAGCGCGCGGTCCCGGCCCGCAGCGCGTTCTGGGTCTTGTAGCGCAGTTCCTTGCCGTTGAAGAAGGTCAGGTAGACGACACCGGCGGCGACGACGGTGACGGTGACGGCTACCGTGCCCATGACCAGGGCTTTCATCCGCGTGATCTTCACGGCTGTAGCGTCACCGCTGGGCCGCCGGGGCACGCCTCCGCCGCCCCGATTTTTGTCGATCATGCGGACTCGTTGCGCGCCCTTCACCCGCGACCCGGCGCGTCCTGTCGCGAAAGCGCAGGTCAGGCCGAGTGCTTGCAGCCGGTGCCGAGGCAGTCCCGGTCGATCAGCAGCCGCCCGCCGACGGTCACCTGGTACCGCTCGCGCGGGGTGGACGAGTCGGCGTCGCTGACCGTCCCGCTGATCTCGACGGGCTCGCCTTCGATGGTGCGCGCGGTGCAGTCGATGCGGACCTCGGCGAAGGCGCCGGTCGGCGGCGTCTGGCACGCCGGACGCCCCTCCAGCCGGACGCCCCGGGCCCGCAGGTCGGCGGACGCCCCGTCCGCCACGGCGTTCCGGTAGGCGCCCTCGGAGATCCGCTGCATCACGCCGCATCCGCCCAGCGCGACCACGGCCGCGGACGCGACCAACATCACACCCACCCGCCGCCCCCACCCGCGCGCTCCCCGCCGCGCAGACGCCACGCCCCGATCCCGCCCGCGCGCCGGGTGCTGTGGCCGGACGCGCGCTGGCGCCTGACCTCGATCGCGCGCCGGGGGCTGGGGGCGGGCGTCCGGGGTCACGGGGTTGCTCCGTGGGCTCGGTCGACCGCGTCCGCGACCGCGTCGGGACGGTCGAACTGGACCATGTGCGGGCAGTCCGGAAGGTCCACCTGGTGGCCGCGCGGGGACATCCCGGCGAGGCGGCGGTGGCAGCCCGACCATTCGGCGCCGTCGCCCGCGTCGCCGAGCGCGGTCAGCACCTCCAGCGGGATGTCCGGAAGCGGCCGCCGCGCGCGCAGCGCCAGCAGGTCGGCCGCCGCCTCGCGGTACGCGACGTCCTCCGCCAGGACGGTGCCGAGCACGGCGCCGCGCCCGTAAACGGACCGGACGACGTCCCGCGAGACCGGCTCGTCCCGCGCGGTGACCTGTTTCAGCGTGACGCGCCGCCCGAACGGCCCGATCACCCGCGAAAGGCGTGTCGCCTCAAGACCCGCGCCGGTCGCGCGCAGCACCGGGTGAACGGCGGCGCTGATGCGCAACCCCGCGCAGTTGACCCGCTCCTCGCAACTCGGATCGACCAGGACGAGCGCGCGCACGAGCTCGGGATGCAGGCGGGCCAGCGCCTCGGCGTGGAACCCGGCCATCGAGTGCGCGACGACCGTGACCGGCCTTCCGCTCATGCGCGCGAGGTCGGCGAGGACGTCCACGTCCCGCCGCAGGCTCGCCGCACGCCGCGCCGCGGGGCTGAGCCCGAGCCCTGGACGGTCGAAAGCGATCACCCGGTACCGGTCGCCCACGAGGCCGATGACCGGCTCCCAGTCGAACCAGGCGCCGCCCAGGCCGGTGCTGAGCAGCAGCGCCGGGGCGTCCCGCGGGCCGGACTCGACGACGTGCACCCGCTCGCCGCCCGCCGCCACGATGCGTCCGCCCGGCGCGACCGGGCCGTCCGTCCCGCCGGGGTCCACCGAAGTCCGCTCGCTCGTCACAGGGCCGTCTTCTCCTTCGCCCGGACGGGCGGCCGGTGCGGCGCGCGCCACGCGGTCCGCCAGTCGGTCCACAGCGCCCACGCGATCGTGAGCAGGCCGAGGCACAGGATGATGATCTGGATCCGCTGCAGGATGCCGAGCCACTCGCCGGCCAGCATCGCCGCCACGGTGCCGAGCGCGAACACCGTCTCGGTGACCGCGAGCAGCCAGCCGAACCGGGCCAGCGCGGGCCACCAGCCGTACCGGCGGGCCGCGATGGACAGCGTGAGCAGCGCCGCGACACCGCAGGCGATCACCGCGCTGCTGGTGACCGAGTGGAAGGAGTGCGAGAACGACACCTGGTCGGCGCGCTCGCGCAGCGCGCACCGGGTCTCCAGGCTGGGCGCGCAGTCCAGCGGGAACAGCGCGTCGCCGATCGCGCAGAACCCGAACAGCCCGAGGAAGCCCCAGCCGAGCGTGCTCCAGAACCGGCGGCGCAGCGTGGCCAGCGCGGTGCCCGCGACGATGATCGACAGCACCCCGGTGACCAGGTCGCCGCCGCTGTAGACCAGGTGGTACGGCTGGTCGCGCGCGGACAGCTCGCTCACGTACCCGTTCACGACGTCCAGCGCGGGGCTCAGCAGGTGCTCCAGCATGAACGTGGCGTAGCTCACCCCGGCCACGGCCGCGAGCACCGCCGCGAACAGCGGCGCCACCCCGGTCGGCAAGCGGTCGCGTCCGTGGGGGGCGGCGTGGGGGACGTGCTCGTGCGCGGCCATGTCGGCCTTCGATACCCGATCCCCCGCGTCCGTACCGGCCTGGACGGCCCGTCCTTGCCCGTCCCTACCGCCTTGGGTGGCCTGGCCTCGTCCGTCCGTCCCGGCTCGGGACGCCCGGCCTTGACCGTCCGCTCGGGACGCCTGGCCTTGACCGTCCGTATCGGCCTGGGGTGTCCGATATTGTCGGTCCGTCCCGGTTTGGGGCGGGCGGTCCTGACTGTCCGTGTCGGCTTGGGGTGTCCGCTCCGGCCTGTTCGGCGTGTCGTGCCCGGTCGCTTTCACCGGCCCCCCTCAAGCGTCGGTCGCGGCCATCGGCACTGGGTGCTCGCGGTCACCCGCGCGGAGTCGTCCGTCCTGCTCGTCCGTACTGCGTCGAACGCCCCGCTCGCACCGGGCGTTCCCTTCGCAAGTATCTCCCCACCAGCATAGGCAGGCGGACCGGCTCGCCACTTTTACGCCGCGTAATCGTTGTATCTGGTGGCGGTGCGGGGCTCCTGGCCCGGACGGCTGCGGTGGTCTGCCGCTGACCTGCATCTTTGTACCGGTTAGGGGGTATCCATTCGGCATGAACCGATTTTCGGCGCTTCAATGGGGGTGGCCCGGACCCGACCGATGACTGTCCGTGACGAAGTGAACCCCCCGGCGGGTACGGCTTCCAGGACGATCACCGTCCCCCGGGCGCGGTGCCCGCATCCCCGCTGAACTCAAGGAGTACCCACACGTGACGATGGTGAACGACGCGGCTCCCGGCACGCGATCCACTGGTCGCAAGTTCCGCGCCTTCACGGCGAAGCATCTGGACGAGCTGACCGCCCGTGCCGGACTGACGCCGGACCAGCAGTTGGCGGTACGGGCGGTGGCGACCGTCCTGCCGTTCCGTACCAACGCCTACGTCATCGAGGAGCTCATCGACTGGTCCGCCGCGCCGGACGACCCGATCTACCGGCTGGTCTTCCCGCAGGAGGACATGCTGCCGGAGGCGGACGTCGCGCACCTCTCGGACCTGCTGCGCCGGGAGGCGCCCAAGGCCGAGGTCGAGGCCGCCGCGCACGCGGTGCGGATGAAGCTCAACCCGCATCCGGCGGGGCAGATGGAGCTGAACATCCCGACCTTCGGCGACGGGAAGATCCCGGGCCTGCAGCACAAGTACGACGAGACCGTGCTCTACTTCCCCAAGCAGGGGCAGACCTGTCACGCGTACTGCACGTACTGCTTCCGCTGGGCGCAGTTCGTCGGCGAGCCCGACCTCAAGATGGCCGGGGACGGGCCGGCGCAGCTGCGCGAGTACCTGGTCGCGCATCCCGAGGTGACCAGCGTCCTGTTCACCGGCGGCGACGCCATGATCATGGGCGAGCCGGTGATGCGCCGCTACGTCGAGCCGCTGCTCGACCTGGAGCAGCTGGAGTCGATCCGGATCGGCACCAAGTCGCTGGCGTACTGGCCGCAGAAGTTCGTCACCGACCCGGACGCCGACGACATGCTGCGGCTGTTCGAGCAGGTCGTCCGGTCCGGCAAGAACCTGGCGTTCATGGCCCACTTCACGCACCCGCGCGAGCTGGAGCCGCTGATGGTCGCCGAGGCGTGCCGCCGGATCCAGGACACCGGCGCGGTGATCCGCACGCAGGCCCCGCTGATCCGCACGATCAACGACGACCCGAAGGTCTGGGAGGACATGTGGCGCACCCAGACCCGCATGGGCCTGGTGCCCTACTACATGTTCGTCGAGCGCGACACGGGACCGCAGGACTACTTCGCCGTCCCGCTGGGCGAGGCCTACGAGATCTTCCGGGACGCCTACGCGAACGTGTCGGGCCTCTCCCGGACGGTGCGCGGCCCGTCCATGTCCGCGACGCCCGGCAAGGTCTGCGTGGACGGCGTCCTGGACCTGTTCGGCGAGAAGGTCTTCGCGCTGCACTTCATCCAGGCGCGCGACTCGTCGCTGGTGAACCGGCCCTTCTACGCCAAGTACGACCCGGAGGCGGTCTGGCTGGACGACCTGAAGCCCGCCTTCGACACCAAGTTCCCGTTCGAGGCGTAATTCCGGACGCGTAACTCCCGGAGGGTAATTTCCGGCCCGTAACTCCAGGACCGGAACTCCGGGCACGTAACTCCCAGCCGGTAACTCCGGGACCGTAATTCCCACGGCGGAATCCGACGGGTGCGACCGGGGAGTCCAGGGCGGATCTCCCCGGTCGGCAACGACTCAGGCAACAGCCCGTGATCAACGGCCCGGACCAACGACTCCCGGCCGGCGGGTTCTAGTCGGCGACGACCGCGGCCGGCGGGCTCCAGCGCAGGTGGCGGGCCAGGGAGAGGGCCACGCACACCGACGCCCCGCCGAAGATCGCCATCGTGAGGCCGGGGGAGAGGCCCTCGGCGACCGCGCCCGCACCGGCCATCGCGCCGGACTGGAGGGTCATCGTCCCGGTGGTGAGCAGGCCGAACGCCTGGCCGCGGCGCTCCTCCGGGACGGCGTCCACGAACCGCTGCTGGATGCTCAGCTCGTAGCTCAGCCCGGCCGCCCCCGCCAGCCCGAGCACGCAGGCGATCGCGATGCCCGGTTCGAGGGCGAACAGGACCAGCGGCGCGCCGTTCAGCACCGCCAGCAGCAGGCCGATCCGCTCGCGCAGCGCCAGCGGGACGAACCGTCCGACGACGAAGCTGCCCAGCAGCATCCCGGCCGCGATCGCGGCGAGCACGAAACCCGCCTGCTCCGGCTTCCCGATGGACGCGGCGTACGGGATCACCACGCCCTCCGCGCCGGTCGCGAGCGCCGTGGGCAGCCACATCGCGAGGAGCGTCCCGCGGATCACCGGGTCGCGGAGCAGCGCCCGGTTGACCCGCCAGGTCTCCCGCGCGGCCCCGTCCTCGCGGTCGCCCTCGACCCGCGGCGGACGGGCGGCCAGTCCGATCCGCGCGAACACGGCGGCGCACCCGGCGGTCCCGGTGGAGATCCACAGCGTGCTGGACGGCCCGACCGCCGCGATCATCAGCCCGCCGAACGCCTGCCCGGCGATCTGCGCGCCGCCCGCCGTCATGGTGAAGACGGACCGGCCCAGCACGTAGCCGCCCTCCCCGGGCAGGATCTCGCTGAGCATCGCCCAGGTGGACGCGGACGCGAGCGGCATGAGCAGCCCGAGGGCGAACATCACGCAGAGCGTGCCGCCGACGGGCAGCACGTCCAGCGCGAGCACCGCCGAGGTCGCCGACTGGACCAGGTAGACGCCGACCAGCAGGCGGCGCGGCGGCAGCCGGTCGGTGTGCGAGAGCAGCAACGCGCCGCTGATGACGTAGGGGAACATCTCGGCGGTGTAGGCGAGCGCCGCGAGCAGCGACGATCCGGTGCGCTGGTAGACCAGCACGGACAGCGCCAGCATCCGCACCATGTCGCCGCCGACGAGGATCACCCGGAGCGCGAACAGGACGCGGAACTCGCGGACGGCGAAGATGTCGCGGTAGGCGACGGTGGCGGGGGACGTAGTAGGAGTCGTCGTCACGAACCGCACCTTCGCGGGCAGGTGGCCGTCCAGGCTAAGCTTTCGGGCAGGAGCGAAACATGGCGTGGATCGAGGTCGGTCCGGGGGACGTCACCGCGTCGCGGTTCGCGGTGTCTCCGCTGGTAGAGGTGAACAGCGCGCTCGGCGTGGTGTCGGGCCGGCACGCCCTCGGGCCGCTCGGGCCGTGGGTTCAGCGCGTCCGGCCTGTGTTCCGGTCGCTGCTCGACGACCCGGCCGTCCGCGCGCTTGTCTACCTGCGCCGCCGCCAGGGCTACATGACCGACTTCGTCACGCCGCCGCCCGAGCGCGTGCACATCTCGATCGAGGAGCAGCTCGCGCAGGTCAGGGCCACGCCGCTGGACCTGGCGCGGCACGAGCTGGCGCAGAACCGCGCCGGGCTGCCCGAGCCGGACCGCGGCGTCCGGTCCGTCCTGGACGCCCCGGACGTCGTGGAACTGCTCGCCGAGGGCCTCGGCCGGGCGTTCGCCGCGCTGATCGCGCCGGAATGGCCCGCGATGCGGACGATCTTCGAGCGGGACCTGCTCTACCGGGCAGGTCGTCTCGCCGTTTACGGGTGGGCCGAAGCCCTCGCCGGGCTGTCCCCGCGGGTCCGCTGGCACCCGTCCGAGACCGGCGGGACGATCGAGCTCGTCGGACTCAACGACTCCCGGACGGCCCTGAACGGCGGCGGGCTGCTCTTCCTGCCGTCGGTCTTCGCCGGCCTCGGCTACTCCACCGAACCGCCCTGGCAGAACACCCTGTCCTACCGGGCGCGCGGCGTCGCCAACCTCTGGTCCCGCGACGCACCGCCCGACGACGGCCTGCCGAAGCTCATCGGCCGCACCCGCGCCGACGTCCTGCGCACCCTGGACGAGCCGACCACCACGACCCGGCTGTCCGCCCTGCTCAACCTGAGCCTCGGCTGCGTCGGCGACCACCTGGCCGTCCTGCGCGATTCCGGCCTGGTCGCCCGGGACCGTTACGGACGGTCCGTCCTGTACCGCCGCACCGAACTCGGCGACGCGCTCCTCAGCCCCGAACTCGTCCACTGACCTCAGTAACGCAAGGTCGCCCGCACGGCGAACCCGCCGCCGTCCACCGGCCCGGCCTCGAACTCCCCGCCATGCGCCAGCGCCCGCTCCCGCATCCCGACCAGCCCGAAACCCCCACCCGCCGCCCGAACACCCGACACCCCGGTCCCGGTGTCGCGGATCTCCACGTCGAGCCGCCCTGGCCGAGAGTGGACACGGACCCGGCAGCGCGCCGCCGCCCCCGCATGCCGCCGCACATTCGTCAGCGCCTCCTGAACAATCCGAAACGCCGCAACCTGCACCCCAGACGGCACCCCGTCCACGCCGAGTCGGACCCCGTCCGCCGCACCGTCGGTACCAAGCCGCCCTCCGGACGGCGTGCCGTCCGCGTCGAATCGCATCCCGGAGGGCGCGCCGTCCGGGGCGGGCTGTGCTTCGTTCTGCGGGCCGGACGTGTCGAATTCCAGTTCTGCCCCGGCGTCCTGGACGAGTTTTGGCAGGTCGGAGAGGTCGGGTGCGGGTTCGAGGGCGGCCTCGTCCGCCTCGCCGCGCAGGACGCCGAGCATCGCCCGCATCTCGCCGAGCGACCTGCGGCTGACGTCCTCGATCACGGCGAGCGCCCGCCGCGCCTCCTCCGGGTGCTCGCCGACGACGTGGTTCGCGACGCCCGCCTGGACGGCGATGAGGCCCATCCCGTGCGTCACGACGTCGTGCATCTCGCGCGCGATGCGCAGGCGCTCGTCCATCCGGGCGCGCTCGATCTCGCGCTCGGCGCTGCGCCGCCGCTCGTGGACGGCCCGTCCGGCCGTCCACGCGCCGCCGAGCAGCACCAGCCCGAGCAGCCCGCGCGGCACGGCGCTCGCGAACGTGCCCGCCGGAGCGCCCACGGCGGCCAGCGCCACCGCCCCCGCCGCGCTGAACCCGCCGACGAGCCCGGTGGACGGCCCGCGCGGCGCGTCCCGCGTGGACGCGACCGTGTAGAGCGCGAGCGCCGCAGCGAGGAACGCGCCCGCTCCCACCGCGATCCCGGCGACGGACACCGCCGCCGACACGGCGAACGCCGCAACCGGCCAGCGCCGCCGCACTACCAGTGGCAACGCCGCCGCCACCGACACGATCCACGCCCAGGCGCTCAGCGATTGGAGCCCGGCCAGCGGCGGCAGAACGGCCAGGCCGAAAGCCACCGGCACGTCCCGCTTCATCGTCCGGCCAGTCCGGATTCGTAGGCGATGATGACGAGCTGGGCGCGGTCGCGGGCGTGCAGCTTGCTGAGCAGCCGTCCGACGTGCGTCTTCACCGTCGGGAGGCCGAGCCGGAGCCGCTCGGCGATCTCGGTGTTGCTGAGCCCCTCGGCGACCAGCTTCAACACGTCCCGCTCCCGATCCGTGATGCCGTCGATCGCGACCTCCGAGCGCCGCGCGAACGCCTCGACCAGCCGCCGCGCGACCGACGGCGCGAGCATGCTCTCCCCGGACGCCACGACCCTGATCCCTTCCAGCAGGTCGGCCGGACGCGTGTCCTTCAACAGGAATCCGCTCGCGCCCGCGCGCAGCGCCGCGAACACGTACGCGTCCAGGTCGAACATGGTCAGCACGAGCACCCGCGCGCCGCCCGCCTCGGGGTCGCCGCAGATCCGGCGGGTCGCCTCCACCCCGTCCAGGACGGGCATCCGGACGTCCATCAGGACCACATCCGGACGCAGCCGCCGCGCCAGCTCGACCGCACGCTCGCCGTCGCCCGCCTCGCCGACGACCTCCAGCCCCGGCGCGGAGTCGACGAGCAACCGGAAGCTGCCGCGCAGCAACGCCTGGTCCTCCGCGATAAGAACCCGGACCGACTCGCTCAGAACGCCTCCCAAATGCCCGAAAGCGTAACTGTCAGACGTCCCGCCGCCGCAACACGGCCAACCCGCCGACCATCGCCGCAACGGCCCACGCCACCAGGATCAGACCCCCGAGCGCGGGCCCCAGCGCATCATGCTCCGGCCGGACGGTCAGCAGCTGCGCCCCCGCCCGGTCCGGCAGCAGATCGGCCGCGTACCGGCTCGACTGCGCGACCGACATCAGCTGCGACCCCACCGTGACCAGCGGCAACAACACAGCCAGCGGCACCAGCGCGTTCCGCGCCATCACCGTGCACCCGGCCGCGAACAGGCACATGAGCATCAGATACAGGACGGCCCCGGCCAACGACCGCGGCACCCCGTCCGCCCCCAACGACTTCCCGTAGGGCCCAAGCGCGATCTGCGTGGCGAGGTCCGACCCGACCACCGAGAACGCGACGACCGGCAGCGCCACCACCGCGATCGCGGCCAGCTTCGCGGCATGGAACCGCGCGCGCCTCGGCACCGCCAGCAGCGCGGGCCCGAGCGGATCCCCGGACACGGCCAGCACGCCGAACGCGATCAGCGCGAGCATCCCGTACTGGACGCCGTCGAACCCCGCCTGCTGCGCCGTGAAGTCCGGCCGCAGCAGCGGGTTGTGCGCGTCCATCGCCCGCCGTCCGGACCACCCGTCCAGCGCCCCGACCCCGATGCTGATCACGGGCACCAGCGCCAGCGCGATCACCGGCCCCCGGACGCTCCGCAGCTTGAGCAGCTCGGCCCGCACCGCATCGATCACCTCGCACCGCCCGTCAGCCGCAGGAACTCGTCCTCCAGATCGCCGGTGAAATCGGCCGTGTCCGCATCGGCGACCAGCCGCCCGCGCGCCACGACGACAAGCCGATCGGCCGTCCGAGCGACCTCACCGATCAGGTGGCTGGAAACAAGGACCGTCCGCCCTTCTCCGGCGAGCCCGCGCAACAACCCCCGCAACCACCGGATCCCCTCCGGATCGAGCCCGTTGGCCGGCTCGTCCAGGACCACGATCCCGGGATCGCCGAGCAGCGCCGCCGCGAGCCCGAGCCGCTGCCGCATCCCCTGCGAGTACCCGCCGACCCGCCGCCGCGCCGCGTCCTCCAACCCGACGAGCCCGAGCACCTCCCGAACCCGCTGCACCCCGATCCCATGCGACCGCGCGAGCCACAGCAGATGCGCGTACCCACTCCGCCCCCGATGCGGCGCCGCACACTCCAAAAGCGCCCCCACCTCGCACAAGGGCCGCTCGATCTCCCGATAGCTACGCCCACTCAAAAGCGCCTGACCAGAATCCGCCGAAGCCAACCCGAGCAAGATCCGCATGGTCGTCGACTTCCCGGCCCCATTGGGCCCCAGAAACCCCGTCACCACCCCAGGCCGCGCCACGAACGAAACCCCGTCCACAGCCGAAACCGCCCCGTACCGCTTCGTCAACCCATCAACTTCGATCACACCCCCAACGCTCACACCGCCCCGCCGAGAGCACATCGCCCCACAGTCCCTCAACCCGCAGGACGACTGTCATATGTGACGGCTAGTGTGCGGAGGGTGATGAAATTCAACACGGCCGGACCGTGCATTCCTGGCAAGCACTACATGCTGCCGCCGCTCCCTCGGCTGCCGGAGGCACTCGAACTCGTGGAGGACGGCCAGTACTTCGTGATGCACGCGCCTCGCCAGACCGGCAAGACGACGACGCTCGCGTCCCTCGCCGAGACGCTCAACGCCACCGGTGAGTACGCCGCCGTCCGCTTCTCGTGCGAGCGCGCGCGCATTTTCAGCGACCCTGCGGAAGCGCAGCCGGAGGTCCTCGACGCGATCAGGGCAGAGGCGGAGATGGCCGGACTCGACCCGGAGTGCCTGCCGCCCATGCCTTGGCCGGACAGTACGCCCGGAGCGCGGCTGTTCAGCGCCTTGCAGGCATGGACCAAGCAGTGCCCTCGCAAGCTTGTGCTGCTCATCGACGAGATCGACGCCCTGGAGGGGCGGGTCTTGATGGGGGTGCTGGGATCGCTCCGCGATGGCTACACCTCCGCGAACGTCCGGTTCCCCCACTCGGTGGTGCTGTGCGGGATGCGGAACGTGCGCGACTACAAGGCGGCCTCGGGAGGCGACCCCACTCGGCTGAGCACGTCCAGCCCCTTCAACATCAGCGCCGGATCCCTGCGGATCGACGACTTCTCCATGAGCGAGATGGCCTCGCTTTACGGTCAGCACACGGAGCTGACCGGCCAGAAGTTCACCGATGAGGCCGTCGAGCGCGCCTACCACGCGAGCCAGGGGCAGCCATGGCTGGTCAACGCCCTGGCCCGGGACATCATCCAGGTGATGAAGGTTCCGGCGGACCAGGAGATCACCGACGAGCTGATGGACCGGGCCGTCGAGCGCCTCATCGTGCAGCGGGCCACCCATCTGGACTCCCTGGTCGCCCGGCTGCACGAACCGCGCGTCCGCCGGTTCATCGAGCCGATGATCACTGGTGGGGACCCGCGTTGGGACGCCTCCTACGACGACGACCTGTCCTACGTTCGTGACCTGGGCCTGATCACTCGCACGTCGCCGCCTCTCATCGCCAACCCGGCGTACCAGGAGGTGATCGTCCGCGTGCTGTCCCTTCCCGTCCAGCACATGATCGATGCCGAGCCGAGGGCGTTCCTCATGCCGGACGGGCGGCTCGACATCCCCAAGATCCACCGCGATTTCGTCGCGTTCTGGAAGGCGAACGCCGAGATCCTCGACGCCGAGCACACCTACCACGAGGCCGCGTGCCACCTGGTCTTCCAGGCGTTCCTCCAGCGGGTCGTCAACGGCGGGGCCATCATCGACCGCGAGTACGCGCTCGGCCGGATGCGTCTCGATCTGATGATCCACAAGCCGTACACCGGTGCGGACGGCGGCCGGGCGGTGCAGCAGTCGGCCTTCGAGCTGAAGGTGCGCACCGAGAAGACCGGTGACCAGGTCGCGGACGGTCTGGAGCAGCTCGACCGCTACATCGACCGCCTCGGTCTGGACACCGGCACCCTGATCGTCTTCGACCGCCGCCCGTCGGCTCCGCCGATCACCGAACGGGCGGGCATCGAGACCGTCAAGTCGCCGTCCGGCCGGAAGATCACGCTCATCCACGCCTAGCGTCAGAGGCCGGAGGCCAGTTTGAGGGTGATGGCGCCGGCGATGATGGCGGCGAAGGAGAGGAGTTTGGGGAGGGTGATCTTCTCCTTGTAGATGAGGGCGCCGAAGAGGACGGTGCCGATGGAGCCGATGCCGGTCCAGATGGTGTAGCCGACGCCGACGTCCAGGGTGCGGAGGGCGAGGCTGAGGGTGAAGATGCCGCCGCTGGCGGCCAGCAGGGTGAGGACCGAGGGCCACAGGCGGGTGAAGCCGCGGGTGGCGTTGGTGCCGAGGGCGAAGGCGATCTCGAAGACGATCGCGAGCGCGAGGAAGATCCAGGCCATGGTGGTGCTCCTTCAGGGGGTTCAGTTCGAGGGGGCGAGCTTGTCGGCGAGCTTGAGGCCGAGGACGCCGCCGATGATCAGGACGAACGCCAGCGCCTTCCAGGGGTTCATGGACTCGTGGAAGATCACCGTGCCGAACAGGACGGTGCCGACCGAGCCGATGCCGGTCCAGACGGTGTAGCCGACGCCGACGTCCAGGGTGCGGAGCGCCTGGCTGAGGAAGTAGATCCCGCCCGCGGCGGCGCCGGCCGTCAGCAGGGACGGCCAGAGCTCGGTGAAGCCGTGCGTGGCATTGGTGGCGAGCGCGAACACCACCTCGAAGACGGAGGCGATCAGCAGGAAGAGCCAGGCCATCGGGACTCCAAGTAGTTGTATGTATATGCAAGTTCTTGGGACGAGCAAGAGTATGCATGTACAAGTAAGCTGGTGTCAACGAGAGGACGGCGCGATGGGAACGACGCTTCAGGGGCAGGCGGACGCGCGGCTCTGGAACCGGCTGCTCGCGCTGCACGCGCGGGTGGAGCACCGGCTCGGGACGGTCCTGCAGCGGCAGCACGGGCTCGGGCTGTCGGAGTACCGGGCGCTCGCGCTGCTCGCCGAGGCCGCGGACGGCGAGCTGCGCATGCAGGACCTCGCCGGGGGCCTCGGCCTCAACCAGAGCTCGGTGACCCGGCTGGTCGGGCGGCTCAACGACGCCGGGTTCGTCTACCGCGACCTCTGCCCGGACGACAAGCGCGGCGTCTACACGGTGGTCACCGAGGCGGGCCGGGAGCGGTACCGGCAGGCCCGTCCCGCCTACGAGGAGGCGCTCACCGCCATGCTGGACGAGGCGGAGGAGGCGTCCGAGATGCTCGGCGAGGCGCGCCGGAGGTGCGCCGACGCAGCCGAGGCGGCCGCCGGCGCGGAGGAGCGGCCGGGGGAGTGAGGGCGCCTTCGGGCGAGGGCACCCTCACCGGCGGTCACTTGGTGCCGTAGACCGGGACCAGGGTCGCGCGGGCCAGCGTGTGGGCGGTGATGTTGAAACCGGCCACCGCGGGCATCACGTCCGACGGGATGCCGAGCGAGTCGACGTCCAGGGCGTGCACGGTGAAGACGTAGCGGTGCGGGTCGCCGGGCGGCGGGGCCGCACCGCCGAACTCCTTGTTGCCGTAGTCGTTGCGGGCCTGCACGCCGATCTTGGCGTCCGCGGTGCCCGCGCCGGTCGGCAGCTCCGTCACGTCCGCCGGGACGTCGAACAGGACCCAGTGCCAGAAACCGGAGCCGGTCGGCGCGTCCGGGTCGTAGCAGGTCACCGCGAAGCTCCTGGTCTCCGCGGGGAAGCCGGACCAGCGCAGCTGCGGCGAGAGGTTCTCGCCGGAGAAGCCCCAGTCGTTGAAGACGTGCTTGTTCGCCAGGTGCTCGCCGTCGGCGATGTCGTCGCTCTCCAGCGTGAACGACGGGACCTCCGGCAGGTGCTCGTGCGGGAGCGGCGGCTTACCGGCCATGGTCAGTCCTCCTCCTGATAGCCGTTTCTCCCATACCTATCAGGGTCTATGTCTTCACCGCGCCCATGGTGAAGCCGGTGACGAACCGGTCCAGGAACAGGTTGAACGCGAACGCGATCGGGACGGCCGTGAAGACCGCGGCGGCCTGCAGCGACTGCCAGTAGAAGACGTCCCCGCGGACGAGCTGGGTCGGCACGCCGGTGCTCACGACCATCCCCGGCGCGGCCGAGACGAACGCCAGCGCGTACACGAACTCGCTCGCGGTGAGGGTGAAGGCGAACACGACGACCGCGACGATTCCGGGGAACACCAGCGGCAGGACGATCCGGACGAACGCCCCGAGCCGGCTGTGCCCGTCCACCATCGCCTGCTCCTCGACGTCCTTCGGGACGGCCTTGAGGAACCCGATCAGCAGCCACACCGACACCGGCACGGTGAACGTCGGGTAGATGACGATCATCGACCAGAGCGAGTCGGCGAGGCCCAGCGCGACCACCACGCGGGTCAGCGACAGGAACAGCAGCGACGGCGGGACGAGGTACACCAGGAAGATCCCGATGCCCATCGGCGTGCCCCACGGCCGGTCCAGCCGGGCCAGCGAGTACGCGGCGGGCAGCGCGAGCAGCAGCGTGACCGCGACGACCGCCGTCCCGACCAGCAGCGTGTTCCCCACGAACGTCGGGAACCCGGTGTCGGCGAACAGGTAGCGGACGTGGTCGGGCGTCGCGGGCTTGTTGAACACGAACGGGTCGTTGTCGGGGTTGTAGAGGTCCTGGTTCTGCTTGAACGCGCTGATCAGGCTCCACAGGAAGGGCAGCGCGCACACGAGGGCCGCCATGACCGCCATCGCGTACAGCGCGACGCGTCCCATCACGTACCGCCGCGCGTACCGGCGCCGCAGCCCCGCGACGCCATCGGCCCTCATCGCAGCCGCCGCGGCGTCTTCGGAGCTCATCGCAGCTCCCGCCGTGTCTTCGGCGTTCATCGCAGCCCCAGGCGCCGGACGGCCCGCAGCACGGCGATCGCCGCCGCGAGCAGGATCGGGAACAGGAACAGCGCGATCGCCGCGCCCTGCCCGACGTCCCCGCCCTCGATGCCGCGGAAGTACGCCCAGGACGCCAGCACGTCGGTCGCGTGCGTGGGCCCGCCGCGGGTCAGCACGTACGGGACGGTCATGTCGGTGAACGTCATGATCGCGCCGAACAGCGCGGCGACGGCGATCACTGGCAGCGTCAGCGGGATCGTCACCTCGAACATCCGCCGCCAGTAGCCCGCGCCGTCCACCCGGGCCGCCTCGTCCAGGTCGCGGGGGATCGCGACCAGCCCGGCCATGACGATCACCGCCGCGAGCGGGGTCAGCCGCCACGCCTGGACGAACACCACCGACAGCATCGCCGTGCCCGAGTGCCCGAGCCAGATCACGTTCCCGTGCAGCAGGCCGAGCCGGCGCAGCGTCCAGTCGACGGGCGAGTAGATCGAGTCGAGGAACCACAGCCAGGAGATCGACGACAGCGCGACCGGCGTCGTCCACGGCAGCAGCACCAGGAACCGGACGAACCACTTCCCCTGGAAGTCCGCGACCAGGATGTTCGCCAGGATCTTGCCGAACACCACGATCAGCGCCATGGACGCGGCGGTGAACAGCAGCGTGTTCCCGAGCGCCTGCCAGAACACCCCGTCATGGAAGATCGCCCGGAAGTTCCGCAACCCGACGAAGTGGTAGGACGGGTCGCCGGTCGTGACGTCCGAAAAGGCGAACGCGATCGCCAGCAGGAACGGCACGCCGACCAGCGCGACGATGTAGACCACCGACGGCAGCAGCATCGCCCAGGCCAGGAACCCTTCCCGATCCGAAAGCCGCACCTTCCGCGCCCGTCCCGACGACTCCGCCGCGCTCACAGCCGGACCGCCGATGCCCGCACGCCAGACTCGGCGTCGAAGAAGCGGAGCCGCGACGCGTCCACGGCGAACTCGTGCGTCTCACCCGGATGCAATGGCGTCTCGACGTTGGCAGGGAGCCGCGCGATCACCCGCGTGTCCGCGCCGAGCCCGCCGGCAGTCCCGTAGACGTGCCGGTCGCCGGACAGGTACTCCATCCGCTCGACGCGCAGCGGCATCGTCACGCGCTCGGCGCGCGCGCCGGACGGGACGGCCTCGACCGGCAGCAGGTGCTCGGGCCGGAACCCCACGAGCCGGTCGTCCCGCCGGACGAGGTTCATCGGCGGCGCGCCGATGAACGTCGCGACGAAGGTGTCCGCGGGGTCGTCGTAGACCTCGGCGGGCGTCCCGACCTGCCGCACCCGCCCCTCGGACAGGACGGCGATCCGGTCGCCGAGGCCCATCGCCTCGGCCTGGTCGTGCGTGACGTACACCGTGGTCGTCCCGACGCGCTGCTGGAACCGCTTCAGCTCGTCCCGCGCGGCCGTGCGGGTCTTGGCGTCCAGGTTCGACAGCGGCTCGTCCAGCAGGAACACCGCCGGATCCCGGACGAGCGCCCTCGCCAGCGCCACCCGCTGCCGCTCCCCACCCGAAAGGTGCCGCGGACGCCGGTCCAGGAGCGGTTCGATGCCGAGCAGCCCGGCGGCCCAGCGCGCCTTCTCCGCCCGCGCCGCCTTGCCCAGCGAGCGCTCCGCCTTTAGCGGGAACTCGATATTCGCCCGGACGGTCTTGTGCGGGTAAAGCGCGTAGGACTGGAACACCATCGCGACCTGCCGGACGCGCGGCGGCAGCCCGTTCACCACCTGCCCGTCGATCAGCACCTCGCCCTCGGTCGGCTGCTCCAGCCCGGCGATCGTGCGCAGCAGGGTCGTCTTCCCGCATCCGGACGGCCCGAGCAGCACCAGGTACTCGCCCGGCTCGGCCGCCAGGTCCACTCCGGCGAGCGCGCGGACGGTCCCGGACCCCATCCGCCGGTGCCCCTCGTACACCTTGACCAGCGAGCGCACCTCGACGGACCGCACCGCCTGGACGGCCCGCACCGCATCCGCCACCGCCGCCTCACCCACCGACGAGCTTGCGCGCCCGCCAGTTCGCGAAGACCGCGTTGACCTGGCCGGACGCCTCGGCGACCGCCTGCTTCGCGGTGACCTGGCCGCGCGCCGCCCGCGCGAACATCGTCGGCAGCACGTTGGTGTTGAAGATCTCCCCGACCGCCGGGTTGGACGGCCCGGGATACCCGATGTTCGCGCTCCACGACACGGCCGTCTTCAGCAGCGCCAGCTTGTTCGCCGGGCGCGCGCCCCACGGGTCCTTGTCGAGCCAGCCGTCCAGCTGCGGCACCAGCGACGGCCAGCCGGGGAAGTCGTACAGCTTCGAGTAGTAGGACGCGGACGCGAAGTTGGCCGTGTAGTGCAGCAGGAACTCCTTCGCCGCGTCCGCGTTCGGGGAGTACTTCGGGATGATCCACTGCTGGATCACGTGCTGCGCCGCCAGCGCCGCCTTCGGCCCGCGCAGCGCCGGGACGAAGAAGATGTCGTCGCCGATCGCGGCGTTCGTCGCCTGGGCCGTCCGCCACGCGGAGATCGAGTTGAGGATGTAGGACGAGCGGCCCGCGATCAGCGCCTGGTTGTTCGAGGCGGGCGTCCAGGAGAAGACCTCGCTGGTCTCGGCCTGCTTCCACAGCCGGGCCATGAAGTCGACCGCCGCGACCGCCGCGTCCGAGTTGATCACCACGCGCTCGTCCGCGTCCTGCTCGGACGCGCCGAACGACCACATCAGCGCCCGCATCGCCATGTTCGTGTCGGTCTCCGGCGACAGCCCGATCCCGCACGGGATGCCGGTCGTCCGCTTGATCTCCGCCGCGCCCCGCAGCAGGTCGTCGTAGCTGCCCGGACCGTTCGGCAGGCCGACCTTCTGCCACATCGACTTCCGGTAGTCGCCCGGATCGGGCGCCCAGCCCGGGCAGTACGCGTAGAACTTCCGCGTGTTCGGGTTGTAGCTGGATTTCCGGCACAGCTCCAGCTGCTGGCCCCAGCGCCGGGTCGCCTCCTGCGCGACGTCCGCCATGTCCAGGACGGACGGCTCGTACTGCGACAGCGGCGCGATGTGCTGGATCAGGTCGTGCCCGTGCCCGGACTGGATCTCCGACGCGGCCCGCCTCGGCACGTCCACGGTGTTGATGTGGTCCACCCGGACGCTCACGCCGACCCGCTTGCCCCAGTCCGCCGCGAACTTGTCGAACCAGGTGTCGTGCCGGGGCACGAAGTGGCTCCACATCAGGATCGTCAGCGAGCCCTTGAGCTTCCTCGTCGGCGTGGTGAACACCTCGGCCGGGCCCTGCCCGGACGGTTTCGCCTTCGGCCCGCTCGTGTCGCTCGCGCACCCGGACGCGGCCCCCGCCGCCGCGAGCCCGCCCGCGACCGCCGCCGTCCCCAGAAACCCGCGCCTGCTGATGCCGTCGGCCATGCCCGCACCTCGCGTCGTCGACCGTCTCCTCGTTCGACGTTAGGACGGGACGCGGGACGCATCCAGGGGCCGCTGGGGAACGACGCGCTGCACCGGCCCCACCCGCCACTCAGGAAACAGCGAACCCCGCCCCTGGCCGGTCACGGCCAATCAGGCGGGGTCCGTCGCGAACGCGTTTACTTCTGGGTGGCCTCGGTGTAGGCGTCGATGACCTCGTCCGGGTCGCCGTCCATGCGCATCTGGCCGTCGTCCAGCCAGATCACCCGGTCGCAGGTCTCGCGGACGACGTCGAGCTGGTGCGCGACCAGGAAGACCGCGCCGGCCTCGCTGCGCAGCTCCTCGATCCGGCGCTGCGACTTGGTGCGGAACTTGGCGTCGCCGGTGGCCAGGGCCTCGTCGATCAGCAGCACGTCGTGCGTCTTGGCCGCGGCGATCGCGAACCGGAGCCGGGCGCCCATGCCGGACGAGTACGTCCGCATGGGGTAGTTGATGAAGCCCTCCTTGAGGCCGGCGAAGTCGACGACCTCCTGGTACTTCTCCCGGGTCTCCTGCGGGGTCATGCCCATCGCCAGGCAGCCGAGCACGACGTTGCGCTCGCCGGTGAGGTCCTTCATCAGCGCCGCGTTCACGCCCAGCAGCGACGGCTGGCCGTCGGTGTAGACGCCGCCGCGGGCCGGCGGCAGCAGGCCCGCGATCGCCTGGAGCAGCGTGGACTTGCCGGACCCGTTGGTGCCGATCACGCCGACAGCCTCGCCGCGGTAGGCGACGAACGACAGGCCCTTGATCGCGTGCACCTCGGTCATGCTCGGGCGCTTCTGCCGCTTGATCACCCGGGACATCGCGGACGCGGCGTTGCCCTTGCCGCCCGCGCCGTACACCCGGTAGATGATGTGCAGGCCGTCCACCACGACGATCGGCTCCCGCTCGGGGTCGATCACCACGGGGCTCTGCGCCAGCTGGGCGTTAACCACGGCCGTATCGCTCCTCGGCACGGTAGAAGTACATGAACCCGGCCACCAGGAACACCACCGACCACGCCACCGCGTAGATCCACAGCTGGGTGGTCGAGTGCTCGTGCAGATGGTGGTGGACGTAGTGCCGGTACTTGCCGAGCAGGGTGTGCCGGCTCAGCTCCACGTACACATAGCCCGGGTTCGCCTTGAGGATCTCGCCGATCCAGGCGTGCGTCTTGAGGAAGTGGCTGTCCTTGAGCAGGACCGGGATGGACCAGATCACGCCGGACAGGTACAGCCAGGTGCGGGTGATGAACGGGAGCAGCTGGGTGATGTCGCGGTTGAACGCGCCCGCCCGGGCCATCATCATGCCCGCGCCGACGTTGAACATCAGCTGGAGCCCGACGACCGGGACGAACAGCAGCATGTGCAGGCTCAGCGGCTCGCCGAACGCCAGCACGATGATCATCAGGACCGCCAGCGACAGCAGCAGCTGCTGGAACTCGACGACGGCGATGGCCAGCGGCAGCGTGGCGCGCGGGAAGTGCAGCGCCCGGATCAGCGACAGGTTGTCGCCGACCGACTTGGAGCCGGACTGGATGGACCGCTGCATGAACCCGAACATGAACACGCCGGTCACCAGGAACGGCAGGAAGTCCGGCAGCCCGCGCGAGGTGTTCAGCAGCAGGCCGAAGATCAGGAAGTAGACGCCGACGTTCAGCAGCGGGGTGAGCAGCTGCCACACCTGGCCGAGGCGCGAGTCGCTGTACATCGCGATGTTCTTGGCGGAGGCGAACGCCCAGATGAAGTGGCGTCGCTGCCAGACGTCGGCGAGGTACTTGCGCAGCGGGGGGCGGGCCGAGCTCTGCTTCAGGCCGAAGCGGGTGGCGTAGGCGGCCAGGGACTCGCTGCTTCCGACGTTTCTGCGTGGAGGCTCCGCGAGCGTGCCGACCGACTCGCCACCCGAGGAGCCGGTCGGATCCGGGTGACTCATGCTCGGAAGCCTATTGCAGACCGCGCTCTGTGCGAGACGTTCGCCCTTATTTGACGCCCCACACCGACCGAAAACGGGAGGTTCTGGGATGGTCAGCCGATTTGTGGCAGACATCACACCCTGCTCCGCCCCGGCCGCGCACCCCGCTCCCCGCCCTCCGACCTGCGGACCCGGCGCTGACCGTCCGGTTGCGATCTTCGGGGAATCATGTCCCGCTACCTGGGGATACCCGAGACATGCGCGCGACTCACCGTACGTCACCGTCCCTGCCGCTCTCGGTCACCGACGGCGGGCCGAGGGCGGGCCGGGGACCCCTCGCGCGGCTCGGCCGCCTCGACCGGGACGCGTTCGAGCGGGTCGCCGAGGCCCGGCTGCCCGGCCTGGAGTACGTCCTGCCCCGGCTGTCCCGGGCCGCCGACCACGGGCTGCTCTGGTTCGGGACGGCGGCGGCGCTCGGCGCGTCGGGCCGCCCCCGGCTGCGCCGCGCCGCGCTCCGCGGGCTGATCGGGATCGCGGTGGCCAGCCCGGTCGTCAACCTGCTCGGCAAGCAGGCGTTCCGGCGCCGGCGCCCGGTCGTCGACCTCGTCCCGCCCGTCCGGATCCGGTGGAAGCTGCCGACCTCGCACGCCTTCCCGTCCGGCCACTCGGCCTCGGCGGCCGCGTTCGCCACCGGCGTGGCGATGGAGGCCCCGCCGGCCGTCGCCGTCCCGATCGCGGGCGTGGCGGCCGCCGTCTGCTTCTCCCGCGTCTACACCGGCGCCCACTATCCGGGGGACGTGCTGGCGGGCGCGGCCGTGGGGGCTGCCGCCGCGCTCGGCACCCGGCTGGTCTGGCCCGCCCGTCCGGCCGTGGCGAAGGTCTCGCACACCACCACCGAGCAGGTCGTCGTCCAGGGCGACGGGCGCGGCGTGGTCGCGGTGATCAACATGGGCTCCGGCGCCAACCACCGGGACGACTCGCGGCTGCCGAGCCGGGCCGAGTCGGTCGCCCGGATCCTGGAGCGCGAGCTGCCGGACGCCGAGATCGTCCGGTTCGAGCCCGGCGGCGACCTGGCCGCCGTGCTGGACGCCGCCGCCTCCCGGGCCGAGGCGCTCGCCGTCGTCGGCGGGGACGGCACGGTCAACGCCGCCGCCCGCGCCGCGCTCGCCCACAAGGTCCCGCTGCTGGCCGTCCCGGGCGGGACGTTCGACCACTTCGTCCGCGCGCTCGGCATCGAGACCGTCACCGACGCCGTGGCGGCCTACCGGGGCGGGCGCCTCGGTCGCGTCGACGTCGGCCGGATCGCGCCCGGCGACGCGGTCTTCCTCAACACCGCGAGCTTCGGCGCCTACACCGACCTGGTCGCGCTGCGCGAGAGGCTCCAGGGACGGCTCGGGAAGTGGCCCGCGACCGCCGTCGCCGCGATCCGGACGCTGCGCGACTTCGAGCCGCGCGAAATGATCATCGACGGCCGCCCGCGCAAGGTCTGGCTCGCGTTCGTCGGCAACGGCGTCTACGGCTCGCGCGGCCCCGCCCCGACCTGGCGGACGGACCTGGACGACGGCCTCTTCGACGTCCGGATCGTGCACATCGGCCGCCGCGTCCCGCGCCTGCGGGCCCTGGCGTCCGTGCTGGGCGGCGGCCTGCACGTGGCGCCCGGCTTCAAGGCGTGGCAGGGCGGCTCGCTCGACATCACCGACCGGTCCGGCGGGTTCAGGCTCGCCTACGACGGCGAGGTCACCGACCTGCCGTCCACGGTCCGCTTCACGATCGACCCGCGGGCCCTCCAGGTCTTCGTCCCGCGCAAGCCGCACTAGCGGACGCGCCCGCAGGGCGGATGTCAGCGCCGGGCGGTGGCGTCCAGCGGGAGGCGGGTGAGGCCGGTCACGATCGGCGAGCCGTTCCAGACGGGCGTGCCGGTCAGCGTCAGGCGTGGATGGCGGAGCGCGGCCTCCTCCAGCAGGATGCGGATCTCCATCCGGGCCAGCGCCGCGCCGAGGCAGAAGTGCGGCCCGTGGCCGAAGGCCAGGCCCGGCGCGGACGGCTCGCGCGTGATGTCGAAGCGCCCGGCGCTCGCCCCGAAGGCCGCCTGGTCGTGGTTCGCCGACCCGAACAGCAGCATCACGTGCTCGCCCGCGCCGACCACCGCGTCCCCGAGCGGGACGTCGCGGGTCGCGGTGCGCAGGAAGTAGGAGACCGGCGACGTCCAGCGGAGGATCTCCTCGACCGCCGAGGGCAGCAGGCCCGGCCGGTCGCGGAGGGCCGTCCACTGGGACGGGTGGGTCGCGAGCGCCAGCAGCCCGCCGGAGACCGCGTGCCGGGTCGTCTCGTTCCCGGCCACCAGCAGCTGGATCAGGAACATCACCAGTTCGAGGTCGGTCAGCCGGTCACCGTCCAGCTCGGCCAGTGCGAGGCCGGAGATCACGTCGTCGCGCGGGTCGAGGCGGCGGCGGTGCGCGGTCTCCAGCAGGTAGAGGCCGCACTCGGCGCGCAGCGCGTTCCGCTCGTCCTCGGGCAGCCCGGACACGCCGGGGATGATCGCGTCGGTCCAGCGGTGGAACCGCGGCCAGTCCGACTCGGGGATGCCGAGGAGCAGGCAGATCACCTGGAGCGGCAGCGGGACGGCCAGCGCGCCGACCGCGTCGAACGCGGGTGGCAGCGCGTCCAGCAGGGTGCGGACCCGGTCGCGGACGGCTCCGGAGAGTGTCCGCGTGAGGGCCGGGCGGAACGCGGGCGCGACCAGCCCCCGGTAGCGGGTGTGCTCCGGCGGGTCGGTGTGCAGGAGCGTCGGCGGCGCGTCGTAGCTGTGCCCTATCTCCGGGATCAGGATCCCGTCCCCGGACCGGAACGCCACCGGATCGGACGCGATCCGGTGCACGTGCGCATGCGTGCCGACGATCCACAGCGGCAGCGCGGGATGCCGGACCGGGCCGCGCTCGCGGATCCGCGCGTACAGCTCGAATGGATGGCCGTGCTCGTACGAGCCGTCGTCGGGGAAGCGCTCGGAGATCACCGCAGGATGCCGGTCGGACGCGGGATCCCGGCGGCGTCGCACAGCGCGAGGTAGGCGTTCAGCGTGGACTCGCCGTCCACGACGCCGCTGATCTGCCCGTCGTCGCCGAACTCGATGAAGGCGCCCTGGATCACGAACAGGATGTCGGTGTCGTCCTCCAGGACGGTCAGGGTGTGGACGCTTCCCGGCGGCTCGTAGATGTAGGTCCCGGCGACGTAGTCGATGCCGTACTCGGCGTACTGCCAGCGGCCCGAGAACGTGTGCGCGTGGACGCCGCCGGTGTGCTTGTGCGTCGGCAGCCGGAACCCGGCCGCGAACCGGTTGCGGACGACCCAGGTGTCCGCCGAGGCCCGGAGCACCTTCAGGCCCACCGGACCCGCCTGCACCCAGGGGAGATCGTCGTCGTGGACGTGCCCGACCGTGATCGTCTCAGTCATGGAGCAAACGCTAGGTAGGTGTCTCCGCCGGGCGCAAGGGTCCGTCCGGTTCGTCCTGGCGCGGACGGGTAAAGGAGCAAACGGTGCTGTCCGAAACCCGCGCGGAGGGAGAATCATGATGGCGGGCGGAGTGAACCCGGGCGATCTCGGCGAGGACGACCTCCTGCGGGAGCTCGGACACCTCTACGCGACCCGGATGGAGACGCTGCGGCACGGCTCCGACAACGCGTTCAGCGAGCACACCCGGCGGATGAACCAGTACGAGGCGGAGTACCTGCGCCGCAAACCCGCCCGCGAGATCGACCCGGAGCGCCTGCGCGCCGGCGCCCGCGCCCGCTGATCAACTGCGCGCCCCCGCGCGCTGATCAACTGCGGGCCGGCGCCCGCTGATCAGCTCGCCAGAAGCCCCCTGACCAGGGCGGACAGGGAGACCTCGAACAAGGCGTCCGGGTCGTGCGGGCGGCCCAGCTCGCGCGCGAGCGCCGGGTCGACGCCGTCCGGGTCGCGCCAGACCTCGTCCGGCCCGGGACGCGGCTCCGGCCCGCGCTCGACCGCCCGCTCCAGCAGGACGAACCCGACCACGTGGTGCAGGACGGCCCGGACGACCGTCGCCGCACGCTCACCATCCAGCCCGGCCGCCGCGACCTCGGCCGCGAGCGCGCGCTGCGCGGGACGCATCATCACCGCCGTCCGGCCCTGCTCGTGCAGCAGCGCGATGGCGTGCGGCCGCGCGGCGATCCGCTGCCGCAGGGCCCGTCCGATCCCCACGATCCGTTCCGCGGGCTCTTCCCGCGCGTCCGGCGAGGGCGGGGCGAGGTCGCCGAAGTCGCCGAGGATGCGGTCGGTGAGCGCGGCGATCAGGGCGTCCCGGTTGCCGACGTGCCAGTAGATCGCGGTGGCGGCCACGCCCAGCTCGGCGGCCAGGCCGCGCATGGTCAGCGCCGCGAGGCCGCGCGCCTCCACGATCCGCAGCGCCGTGTCGAGCACCGCCTCCCGGCTCAGCCCCGCCGCCTCCACCCCGCGCCCACCCTGCGCTCCGCGCTCGTGTCGCACCTCGTGAGTGTCGCGCCTGCCCTCCACCCCGCGCTACCGGGTCACCGCCATCCGCAGGACCATGCGCTGCGCGCGGGCGGCGAACTCGGCCGTGTCGTTGACCTGCGGGAACGGCGTGTCGGGCACCGGCACCTCAAGGAACTTGCACAGCGGCTCCCAGCCCTGCTCCACCTCGTAGACCAGCAGCCGCTCGGCCGGGACGGCCTCGACCACCTCGGCCGTGTGCCGCTCGAACTCGGCGACCAGGCCCTCGTCGGTGAGCCGGTCGAGCCCCTGCGTGCCGGGCATGGCCGAGGTCATCCGGACGAAGGACGCGAGCTGGGTGCCGAGCGCCGAGGACAGCATCACCAGCGCCTTTCGGTCGGGCCGGTTCTGCTTGGCCCGCTCGCCGAGGATCGTCTTGCGCATGCTGGCGACCCAGCGGCGCGGGTCCCGGACGCTGAGCACGACCTTCGCGTCCTCGTAGTGCTCGGTGGTCTCGCGCCAGTAGGCGGCGGACGGCCAGTCCACGCAGGAGCGGTAGCCCTTGAAGAGGGTCTCCCAGGGGACGGGCTCGCCGCGCGTCTTGGCCAGCCACGCCTCCAACTGGCCGGGCCGCTGCATCTCCAGCATGTGGTGGCAGGGCCCGAAGCCGAGCTGCTCCAGGGCGGTCTTCAACGACAGCGTGCCGGTGCGTCCGTACCCGGCGCCGATGACATCCACAGAGTGACGGAACCACCCCGCGACGCGTCCAGCAAGGTGACAAAGACCTGTCCGCGCGGTGGTCTCGACGGCCCTGCCGGTCCCTGTAACGGTGTTACAGGAGCCCGATCGCAGGGGGCCCGGCACCGAGGAGGGGCGATGCGCCGCATCCGCTACGGTCCACGATCCGCCGAGGAACTGCGAGCCGCGCGCGAGGCGGCGGCCCGGATCCCGGACGTCTGGTCGACCGGGGTCACGGCCGTCTGGGAGACCGATCCGGACGCCGCCGCGCAGGTGCTCCCGCCGCCGCTCAAACCGGCCGCGCGCCCGCTCGTCCGGGCCACGCTCAGCCGGGTTGACCTGCCCGGCGGGCACGCGCTCGGCGCGGGGTCGGTGGCGGTCCGGGCCGTCCACGACGGGCGCGAGGGCGACTACCCGCTGGTCATGCCGATGACGACCGAGCGCGCGCTGACCGGCGGACGCGAGGTGTTCGGCGAGCCGAAGAAGCTCGGCGACGTGCGCGTCACCGTGGCGGGCGGGCGGCTGGACGCCTCCCTCGTCCGGCACGGCATCGCGTTCGTGCAGGTCAGCGGGGTGATCGGCGAGGATCTGGAGATCCCGCCGCCGCACGAGGACCTCGACTTCTACCTCAAGTTCCTGCCCGCGCCGGACGGGGACGGCCTCGACTCCGACGCCGCGCTCGTCCACTGCACGCGGCGCGGGCGGACGCGCCGCCTCCGCCGGGTGGACGGCACGGTCACGCTGGCCGAGTCGCCGTACGACCCGGTCGCCGACCTGCCCGTCCGCCGCCTGGTCGAGATCACCTTGGGGGAGCGGACGTCCTCCCAGCAGGGCCGCATCGCCGAGCGGGTGCCCGCAGAGGCCGTCCTGCCCTTCGTCCACCAGCGCTACGACGACCCGATGCAGGTCCTCGACGCCTGAGCCGCGACCGCAGAAGCCTGAGCCCGACCGCAGACGCCTGAGCCCGACCGCACTCGACGGGAAGTGCCATGACCGACAGCACGAGGAATCCGGACGAGCCGTACCTGATCATCTCGGCGGACACCCACGCGGGCCTGCCGACCGCCGAGTACCGCCCCTACCTCGATCCGGCGTACCGCGAGGCGTTCGACGGGTTCCTCGCCAAGCAGGACGCGATGGCCGAGGCGCGCCGCGAGTTCGGCCTCCAGAACGAGGAGTTCGCCGAGGAGTGGTTCGGCGAGCACGAGGAGGAGCTGCGCGCCGGCTGGGACGCCGGCCGCCGCGACCGGGAGCTGGACGCGGACGGCGTGGCCGGCGAGGTGATCTTCCCCGACGCGGACGCCGTCGCCGCCGGGACGCAGGCGCCCTTCGGCGCGGGCCTCGGCATGGCCGGGCCCGGTGACGACCCGGAACTCGCGCTCGCCGGGGCCCGCGCGCACAACCGCTGGCTCGCCGGGCTCTGCCAGGAGTCGCCGGACCGACGCCGGGGCGTGATCGTCGCGCCGGTCGTCGGGGACGTCGCGGGCGCGGTCGCCGAGATCCGCCGCGCGCACGCGGACGGCCTGCGCGGCGGCGTCATGATCCCGTCCGTGTGGGGGCACGGCCAGCCGCCGTACCACGACCGCCGCTACGACCCGCTGTGGGCGGTGTGCACCGAACTCGGCCTGCCCGTCCACACCCATGTGGGCGCGGCGCCGCGCGACGAGCTGGGCGCCTACCTGGGGCTTTACATCACCGAGGTGGGCTGGTGGTCGGCGCGTCCGCTGTGGTTCCTGATCTGGACGGGCGTCTTCGAGCGCCATCCGGACCTGCGGTTCGGCGTCACCGAGGCGGGCGTGTGGTGGGCCGGGAACCTGCTCTGGCAGATGGACGTCGCGTTCGACCGCGAGCACGGCACCCGCAAGCTGGCCTCGTTCGGCGAGCACATGACGATGCGCCCGTCGGAGTACTTCGACCGGAACTGCTTCCTCGGGATGTCCACGCCGAAGCGCCGGGAGCTGTCCCAAAGGTATGAGGTGGGCGTCCGGAACCTGCTGTGGGGGAACGACTTCCCGCACCCCGAGGGCACCTGGCCGCACACCCGCGAGTGGCTCGTGCACGCGTTCTCGGACGTCCCGGTGGACGAGACGCGCGCGATGCTCGGGCTTTCGGCCGCCGAGAACTACGCCTTCGACGTGGCGAGACTCCGTCCGCTCGCCGATCGCATCGGCCCGAGACCGTCCGACCTGGGCCAGGACAAGGCCGACACGTCCATCTGGGACCAGGCGCGCGAGGCCGGACGGCACTGGCTGTCCGGACCGGACGTTCCGGCCGTCGTGGGCGCGGCCCGCAGGGGAGGGAACCCTTGATCGTCATCTCCGCCGACGGGCACGCGGGCGCCGACCTGCTCGACTACCGGCCGTACCTGGAGGCCCGGTACCGCGAGGAGTTCGACGCCTGGGCGAAGGCGTACGTGAACCCGTTCGCCGACCTCCAGGCGCCGGAGGCCGAGCGGAACTGGAACTCCGGCCGCCGCCTGCGCGAGCTGGAGCAGGACGGGATCGTCGCCGAGGTGCTGTTCCCGAACACGATCCCGCCGTTCTTCCCGTCCGCGAACCTGACCGCGCCGCATCCGACCGCCGCCGAGTACGAGCTGCGCTGGGCCGGATGCCGCGCGCACAACCGCTGGCTTGCCGACTTCTGCGCCGAGGCGCCCGGACGCCGCGCAGGTGTCGCCGAGATCCTGCTGAACGACGTGGACGACGCCGTAGCGGAGATCCGCTGGGCGCACGGCGCGGGACTGCGCGGTGGCGTGCTGCTGCCCGGAGTCGCGCCAGGAGCGCCCGTCCCGCCGCTGCACGACCCGGTCTACGAGCCGATCTGGCGGACGTGCGCCGAGCTGGGGATGCCGGTGAACCATCACGGCGGCACCGGCGCGCCGGGTCTGGAGCCGAACCACGTCGCGCTCGCGATCTTCATCGTGGAGGTCAGCTGGTACGCGCACCGGGCGCTCTGGCACCTGATCCTCGGCGGCGTCTTCGAGCGCCATCCGGACCTGCGGCTCGTCCTGACCGAGCAGGGCTCGGACTGGATCCCGGGCGTGCTGGACACCCTGGACTACTACTTCGACCGGTTCCGCTCAGGGGACGCGACGGCCGAGGCGAAGTTCGGCGGACCTGCCGTGGCAGGGCTGTCGCTGCGTCCGAGCGAGTACTTCGCGCGCAACTGCATGGTCGGCGCGACGTTCATGAAGCCGTCCGAGACGCCGCTGCGGCACGCGATCGGCGTGGACCGGCTGATGTGGGGGAGCGACTTCCCGCACGACGAGGGCACGTTCCCCTACAGCCGGGAGGCTCTGCGGCGGTCCTTCCACGACGTCCCGGCGGACGAGCTGCACCGGATCGTCGCCGCGAACGCGGCCCGCGTCTACGGCTTCGACCTGGACGCCCTACGCCCGGTAGCCGACCGTGTGGGCCTGACCGAAAAGGAGATCGCGCGGCCCCTGGAGGTCCTTCCGGCGGACGCGACCAGTCCCGTCTTCAATCCCCGCACCATCGTCCGGGCCTGGTGATCTGACCTGCTGAGACGTACCGACGACGGCCGAGACCGCCGTCCGGTTTACCTCGGGTGATCTATGTCATTCGGGACGTCCGAAAGTGGGCATCTCGCCGCCGCCTGTGCGTAACGTTGGCCGGGTTGTCCGCTTTTGGGGGTGGGGCCCGGCCATGGTTCGGCATCGGAGGAGGCGTCCGAAAAGGAGGGCGCGCCTGCGCCGGTGGTGGCCCGTCACGGCCTGCGTTCCGGTCGCCGCGGTGGCGCTCGGCGCGGGGTACATCGCCACCAACGGAGGCACCCAGGCGCTCGGCTCGGGCCTCGGCTCCGGCTCCGGCTCCGACCAGCGCCGTCCCGCCGACTCTCCCCGGGCGCGTCCCATGATCGCCGGGCCGCAGGACGGCTCGCAGAAGCTCGCCGGGTACACCACCAGGTTCAAGCCGGGTGAGGCGCGCGTCCAGAACATCCGGATCGGCGCGAAGGCCATCGACGGGTACGTCGTCAAGCCGGGCCGCGCGTTCTCGTTCAACAAGGTCGTCGGCCCACGGAGCGCCTCGCGCGGCTACGTGTCCGCGCCGACGATCGTCGGCTCCCGCCTCGTGGACGATCTGGGCGGCGGCATCTGCCAGGTCTCGGCGACGCTGTGGAACGCGGTGTTCCAGGCCGGACTCAAGATCACCGAGTCGCACCCGCACACCCTGTGGATGCCCGAGTACCCGCAGGGCCGCGAGGCGGCCGTCGCCTGGCCGTCGCTCGACTTCGTGTGGCGCAACGACTCGGCCGGCCCGATCAGGCTCCGCACCGAGGTCACCGCCGACACGCTGACCGTCTCGCTGTGGGGCACGCCGAAGTACCAGGTGAAGACCGTCACGTCCAAGCGGTACGGCTACACCCGCGCCGGGACGTTCGTCGACGCGAGCCGCCGCTGCGTCCCGATGCCCGGCGGGCCCGGCTTCCAGATCGACGTGTACCGGACGCTCTCGCACCAGGGCCGGATGATCCGGCGGGACCGATTCCACACCGTCTACCAGCCGGAACCCAAAGTCACCTGCACAGGGCGCTGACCGTAACCCGGCCGGATGATCTCCATTCGACCCGACATAAGCGATCAACGTGCGCTACGGTCGCGAAGCATGGAAACTCCGGCGTTCAGGCGAAGGGACTTCGGCAGGCTGGCGGCGCTCGGTGTGGGCGGCCCCGCCTTGCTGGCCGCGTGCGGCGAGGGCGGTGACTCCCACGACGCGTCCTCCGTGGCTGCGACCCGCACCTGGAAGGTGACCGGGTCGGCGCTGACCGGCCTCGGCGGCTTCGACTCCACGGTCAAGAGCTTCATGCAGGCGCGGAACATCCCCTGCGGGCAGCTCGCCGTCGTCCGCAAGGGCAAGCTGCTGCTCGCGCGCGGCTACACGTGGAGCTCGGACGCGGCGCTCAAGACGCAGCCGACCTCGCTGTTCCGGATCGCCAGCGTGTCCAAGCCGATCACCGCGACCGCCGTCCTCCGGCTCATCCAGGAGGGCAGGCTCAAGCCGACCGACAAGGTCGCGACGCTGCTCAGGCTCCCGACCACCGCCGACCCGCGGCTCAAGGACGTGACCGTCCTGCGGCTGCTCCAGCACCTCGGCGGCTGGGACCGCGACATCTCGCCCGACCCGATGTTCCAGGACGCGAACATCGCCCGCGCGCTGCACAAGAGGCTCCCCGTCAGCCGCGCCGACATCATGAAGTGGGAGTCGGGCCGCAAGCTCGACCACAAGCCCGGCTCGACCTACGCCTACAGCAACTACGGCTTCATGCTGCTCGGCCGCATCATCGAGAAGGTCTCCGGGCAGAGCTACTCCACTTACGTCCAGCAGAAGGTGCTCGGACCGCGCGGCATCAAGCGGATGAAGCTCGCGCACGGCCTGTCCAAGGCCACCGGCGAGGTCCCCTACTACTCCTCGTACAAGGGGACGACCGTCTACGACAACACGGGCAAGCAGGTCCCGTTCCCGTACGGCGGGTTCAACATCGAGAACATGGACGCGCACGGCGGCTGGCTCTCGACCGCCGTCGACCTGACCCGGTTCGCGCAGATCTACGACGGCGGCACGTCCGTGCTGAACTCGGCGTCGATCGCGCGCGCGTTCGCCAAGCCCGAGACCGGGGTCAACTCCAACGGCTGGTACTACGGCACCGGCTGGATGGTCCGTCCCGTGACCGGCGGCCGCAACACCTGGCACGACGGCAGCCTCGCCGGGACGAGCACGCTGCTCGTCCGCCGCTTCGACGGGCTGACCTGGGCGGTGCTGTTCGACCAGCGGCAGGAGGGCAACCAGCCGTCCTACGGCGACATCGACGGCGCGCTGCACAAGGCCGCCAACGCCGTCACCAGGTGGCCTACCGGCGACCTGTACCCGAAGTACTTCTAAGCGCGCGTACTTCTGATCCGGGTCTCGTTCCGGACGCGGGCGGCGCGCGCGAACTGGTCGTCCAGGCGGCGCGGGAACGGCATGATCCGGTGCCGTTCCCGCCACGGCGCGAACTGCCGCACGGCGTTGAACCCGCCCGCCGTGACGATCCGCTCGGCCTGCGCGCCGAGCGGCCACGCCGGGTACACGTCGTGGTGGACGACCTCGACGGGCAGGCCGTCCGGGAGTCTTGGCGCGACGAGCGTGAAATCGGGGCTCAGGCCCTCGGCCGCCGCGATGTCGGTGGCGTAGGCGACCAGCTCGCGGATCTCGTCGTCCGGGCCCGAGTGGACGATCAGCCACCCGTCGATCTCGATGTCGTGCGGAGCCGCGGGCGGGTCTACCAGTTCGAGCGGTTTCACCTCGTCCGACACCTCGCGTAGGAACGCCTCGTGCGCGGGCGCGAGGGGCTCGCATATGTAGGTGATGTCGAATCTGGGGCGCTTGGCCGGCAGCAGCGCTTCGTAGACGGGCCAGCGCAGAAGCCTCGCGAGGTGGACGACATGCTGCCCGCTCGGGATCTCCAGCTCGCCGTCGATCCCGGCGGGGAAGGCGTCGACCCACACCTCGTCCGCGCGCACGTCGGCCAGCGACGCCGCGACGTCCCAGCCGGGCAGGACGCGCTGCATGAACGGCGAGTCGGAGACGATCGTGACCGGCTCGTCCTCGCGGCCGAGCGCGCGCAGCGCCGCGCGGACCCGGGTGAGATGCCCGAGCCCCGCGCCGTGCGCGTAGCAGGCGATCACCGTTCTCCGGCCCCGCTCATCCCGTCCCGTCCAGGACGCGGAGGTAGCCCGCGGTCTCGGCGGCCGGGGTGAAGTCGCGGCGGATGCGCTCGGCCCCGGCCGCGCCGAGCTTGGCCAGCTCGGCGCCCGAGGCGGCGACCGCCCGCCGGACCGCGTCGCGGCAGCCGCCGGCGTCGCCCGCCGCGAAGGTGAAGCCGATCGCGTCGTCCGCGACGTCGGCGAGGCCGCCCGCGTCCGAGCACAGCAGCGGGACGCCCAGCGCGGCGGCCTCCAGCGCCACGTTCGGCATCCCGTCGTAGAAGGACGGCAGCGCCACCAGATCGCACGCGGCGTAGACCGACGGCAGGTCGTAGCGCTCCTGGAACGGCAGCACCGAGTGCGCGAACCGGCCGAGCCGCGCGGTCACGGCCTCGTCCACCTCACCGGCGAGGACGAGGTGGAAGGCGTCCGGCGGGAGCGCGTCGAGAAGGAAGTCCACGCCTTTCTTGGCCTTGAGCTGCCCGACCACGCCGAGCGTGCGGAGGCCGTCCGCGACGTTCGCGGCCCGCCACTGGTCCGCGCGGCGCCGCTCGGACGGCAGCAGCTCCCAGGACGAGGTGTCCACGCTGTTCGCCACGAACGCCACGTCCGCGCCGGGCGCGAGGGCATGGACGAGCGGGATGTGCGACCGCGCGACGACGCAGACGCGGGCGGACGCGCGCAGCGCATCGGTCAGCGTCCCGCGCCGCCGCATCGAGAACACGCCCACGTCGATGTCGTTGCCCCGCAGCAGCGTGATCAGCGGGGCGTCCAGCAGCGCGGACAGGACGGGTGCGGCGAGCGTCGCGAACACCCCGCCGAACGCGGCGACGTGCGTGTAGTCCGTCATGCGCGCGGCGGTCAGCTGCGTCCAGAGGCGGCGCAGCGCGTGCTCGGGGTCGGCGCCGAGCGGCGCGGTGACCCGCCGCCCGCCGACCTCGCGCCGCAGGTCCCACGGCAGGTCGCGGCGGCTGAGGTGGACGAGGTCGATCTCCGCCCCGGCGGCCCGGAGGCCGCGCACGATCCGGTCGCACGACTCCGACATCCCGCCCTTGCTCGGCGGGTAGTGCTCGGTGAGCCACAGCACCCGGTGCCCCGGCGGCTGAACTGGCGGCGGCTGAGCTGTCGGCGGCTGGGAGATCGGCGGCTGGGGCATCAGCTGTCCACGAGCCCGTCGCCGCCGGAGTCCCAGTCGTCCGAGCCGCTGTCCGAGCCGTCCCAGTCGTCCCCGCCGAAGTCGCCGGACGCCGCCGCCCACTCGCCCGCGCCGCCGTCGCCGCCCGAACCGCTCGACTCGAACGAGTCGCGGTCGTACTGGTCGAAGGACGAGTACCAGCCATCGTTCCCGTAGACGGTCGTGGTGTGGTGGTAGTGGCTGCGGCGGTAGCCGTGCGTCCAGCTCCGGTCGTAGGGGTTCCGGCTCCCGTAGCCCGAGCATTCGGGGCAGTGGCCGTCCGGGCCGAGGTGGTGCCCGCAGGCGGGTCGGCCGCACCGGACGCACGGCCCGGCCGCGTACCGGTCGCAGCGGCGCAGCACGAAGAACCCGGTCAGCACCGAGCAGGCGACCGGGCCGGGAACCGGGCCGCCCTGCGGCGGCATCGGCGGCATGTTCAACGGGTCCTCCTCGGGGACGCCGCGGACGGGGCGGACGCGGCGGGCGTCCAGCGGAACAGCTCGCCCGTAACGGTCAGGATCTGCCCGGGCGTCTGGACATCCGCGACCGGGTGCAGCTTCGCCGACGCGCGCAGCACCGCACGGCCGTTCTCCTTCTGCTGGACGCGGACGGCCAGCCACGGCGGCGGGGGCTGCGCGGGCTGCCTGACGGCCATGCCCTTCGGCAGCCGCCGCGTGGCCTGCACGACCCGGACCGTCTTCGTCTTCGACTTGTGCTTGGTCTTGCCGCTGCGGCTGGTCTTGGTGAACCGCCGCTCCCGCACCCGCTCGACCACCGCGACGTCCAGCACGCTGCCGTCGCGCAGCTCGGCGCGGAGCAGCAGCCACGGGTCGACCTTGAGCGTCTCGGACCCGCGCCGGACCGGGTACCGGACGTTCAGCTGCCGCGACGGCCCGCGCTTCTCCGGCACGTTCGGGCCGCGCAGGTCCGTGCTGACGCCGAGCGCCCCGCCCGGCTCCATGTCCTCCTGGAGGATTCGGATCATCGGCACGAGCACCGACGGCGCATGCCGCGGCAGCCGCCACCTCCGGCGGGTGATCGTCCCCTCGTGCGAGGCGAGGCTCGCCACCAGCGCCGACCACTCCGCGGCGGGCAGCGTCGCCGAGAACCTGTGCTCCTCGACGAGCTGCCGGTGCAGGGGGTGCAGGCTTTCGAACGCCCGGCGCTGCTTACGCCAGAACATGCGTCACCACCGATCGACGGGTCGAGCGGACAACGTGGGTCGAGCGGAATCCGCGGTTCCGGCGGAAACCGTAGGGACCATTGGGCGCGTGGGAACTGCAGGGTGCGCGGCCAGCGTACGGTAGACCTCGGCCAGCCGGGCGCGCGAGGCGTCCCAGGTCAGCGTGCTCGCGACGTGCTCTCGTGCGCGCGCGCCCATGTCGCGCGCGGTGTCGGGGTACTCCAGCAGCACCCGGACGGCACGCGCCAGCTCGGCCGGACGGTCCGCCGGGACGAGCCGTCCGTGCTCCCGGTCGGCCATCAGCTCGCGCACCACCGGCAGGTCGGACGCGACGACCGGGGTCCCGGCCGCCATCGACTCCAGCACCTTCAGCGGCGCGCAGCCCTGGTCGAGGTTCCGGGCGCAGGCGGTGAGCGGCGCGACCGACAGCTCCGCGTGCTGGAGCCAGGCCGCGACCTGCGCGTGCGGGACGGTGAACCGCCACTCGACGCGGTCCTCGACGCCCAGGTGCCGGGCCAGCCGCCGCAGCGGCTTCGCGCGCCGCGCCTGGACGGACGAGCAGACCACGAGCCGCAGGTCCGGCAGGTCGGCGAGGCGTGCGAACGCGCGCATCAGGACGTCCAGGCCCTGCCAGGGCTGGAGCGCTCCGACGTAGATGATGTACCGGTCGGGCGCGTCGTCCGGCCTTGGACGGGGGTCGGGGACGTCCGCGCCGTTCGGGACGACCGTGACCTTCCCGTCCGGGACGCCGTAGCCGCGGACGGCCTCGGCGTTCACCCGCGACGGCACGATGATCGCGTCCGCGGCGTGCAGGCAGTGCCGCTCCAGCTCGCGGATCTTGGCGAGCGTCCGCTCCGGGAGGCCCGGCCGGGTGTGCCGCAGCTCGATCGACGGCAGCCCGTTCACCTCGTAGACCACCTGGTAGCGGCGGCCCGGGGCGTCCACGACGGGCAGCGCGCCCCACGGGTCGCGGACGTGGCACAGCTCCAGCGTCCCGGCGTGCTCGGCAACGTGCCCGGCCACCCAGGACGAGAACGCCTCGAAGCGGCCGAGCAGGTTCGGCACGGCGTCGTCGAACCGGACGATCTCCCGGCCGTCCTCGACCTGCCGGCGCGGCAGCCGCCCGCCGCCGGTCACGCCGAGCAGGCCACCGCCGAAGCGCGCGAACAGCTCGTCCGCCATCTGCGCGATGTGGACGGCCGCGCCCTTCGTGGACGGGAAGAGGTCGAACGCGAAGTACGCCGCCCGATGCCCGGTGGCGTACGGAGGCTGGAGGGTGTCGGGGCGCCGGTCCGTCATGCGGCCGCCAGGGCGTTGGCGCGGTGCCAGGCGATCTGGTCGGCGAGGCCGTCCGCGAGGGCGATCCGGGGCGTCCAGCCGAGCAGCTCGCGCGCGAGGGACGGGTCGGCCCAGGTGCGGTCGGCGTCCCCGGCGACCGGCGCGGTGCTCTCGATCTCCGGCCGGACGTCCAGGATCCGGCCGAGCAGCGCGATCGCCGCCCGCACGGTCACCGGCTCCGGATGCCCGACGTTGATCGCCGCTCCGGCGGGCGTCTCGGCCGTCATCGCGGCGAGCGTCGCGGCCACCACGTCGTCCACGTGCGTGAACGAGCGGGCCTTGCGGCCGTCGCCGAACACCGGCAGCGGACGCCCGGCGAGCGCGGCCTCGGCGAACCGGTGGAACGCCATGTCCGGGCGCTGGCCGGGGCCGTAGACGGAGAAGTAGCGGAGGATGACCGCATCCGGCCGCCGCCGGGCCAGCCGCTCGACCGCCGCCTTGCTCACCGCGTACGGGCTGGCGGGCGCGAGCGGGTCGTCCTCGCGGGTCGGGCGGTCCCGTCCCGCCGAGCCGTAGACCGACGAGCTGGACGCCACGACGATCCGGTTCCGGGCGGCGTCCAGGACGCGCCGGGTCGCGACGACGTTGTCCCGGTGGATGTCGTCCTCGGCGCCCCAGGACGACCTGATCCCGGGCCGTCCGGCGAGGTGGACGACCACGTCCGCCGAGGTCAGCGGGGTGAGGTCGGCCGTCGCGAGGTCGAGTTCGCGCTTGTCCAGGGGGAGCGCGTCCCAGGTGCGGCGGGCGGTCCCGGGCGCGAGCGCGCGGTCGGGGGCGTCCACGGCCAGCACGTCGTGCCCGGCCTCCGCCGCCGCCTCCGCCACGCGGCTCCCGATGAACCCGGCCGCCCCTGTCACCACAACCCGCACCGAAGCACCATATAGAGACCGGACAGTGCTCTGCGTACCCGAACGATGCGTCCGGGTATCCGGAAGGCGCGCGGAACGGGTACCCGGAAGGCCGCGGAACGGCCGCCCGGAAGGCTCGGAACGGGGGTTCAGCGGGCGCGGACGACGCGGCGCTCGTCCCAGACCGGCTCCGGGGACTCGGCCACCGAGCCGTCCGAGCGGAACACCAGGTACCGGTCGAAGGACCGCGCGAACCACCGGTCGTGCGTCACCGCGACGACCGTGCCCTCGTACGACTCCAGGCCCTCCTGCAGCGCCTCGGCGCTGGCGAGGTCGAGGTTGTCGGTCGGCTCGTCCAGCAGGAGCAGCGTCGCGCCGCCCAGCTCCAGCAGGAGGATCTGCAACCGCGCCTGCTGCCCGCCCGACAGCGTCTCGAACGGCTGCTCCGCGCAGAACTGCAGCTCGTACCGGGCGAGCGCGTTCATCGCGTCGTTCCGCAGCCGCGCGTGCTCGGTCATGACGATCTCGCAGGGCGTCCGCCTGGCCAGGTCGGGACGGGCGTGCGTCTGCGCGAACAGTCCCGGCACCACGCGCGCGCCGAGGCGTGCGACGCCCGTGTGCGCCACCGGCTCGACCGGCGTCGCACCGCGCGGCAGCACCTCCGCGACATGCGCGAGCAGCCGCAGGAAGTGCGACTTGCCCGATCCGTTCGATCCGAGGACCGCGATCCGCTCGCCGTACCAGAACTCGGCCGCGAACGGCCGCATCAGCCCGGTCAGCTCCAGGTCCTCGCAGATCACGGCCCGCTTGCCGGTGCGTCCGCCGCGCAGCCGCATCTTCAGGCTCTGGTCCTTCGGCGGCACCTCCGGCGGCCCGGCCTCCTCGAACTTCCGCAGCCGCGTCTGCGCCGCCTGGTACCGCGACGCGAGGCCGTCGTTGTACGTCGCCTTGGCCTTCAGCATCAGGACGAGCTGCTTGAGCTTGGCGTGCTCCTCGTCCCAGCGGCGGCGCAGCTCCTCCAGCCGCTCGATCCGGTCCCGGCGCGCCTGCGCGTACGTCGCGAACCGCCCGCCGTGGATCCAGACCGTCCCGGACTCCACGGTCACGATCCGGTCGGCCGCCCGGTCGAGCAGCTCGCGGTCGTGCGAGACGAGCAGCACCGTCTTGGACGTCTCGCGCAGCCGCTCCTCCAGCCACCGCTTGCCGGGAACGTCGAGGTAGTTGTCCGGCTCGTCCAGCAGGAGCACCTCGTCCGGGCCGCGCAGCAGCGCCTCCAGGACGAGCCGCTTCTGCTCCCCGCCCGAAAGCGTCGAGACGTCCCGGTACCGGCAGCGGTCGAAGGGGACGCCGAGCGCGGCGGTGGTGCAGGAGTCCCACAGCACCTCGGCCTCGTAGCCGCCCGCGTCGCCCCAGCCGGTCAGCGCCTCGGCGTACCGCATCTGGGCCGGCTCGTCGTCCTGCTCGATCATCGCGAGCTCGGCGGCCTCCAGCCGGCCGGCCGCGTCCCGCAGGCGCTGCGGGGCGGTCGTGAGCAGGAGGTCCTGGACGGACGAGCCGTCCCGGACGTTCCCCACGAACTGCCGCATCACGCCGAGCCCGCCGCTGTGCGCGACGGAGCCCTCCTGCGGGGTCAGGTCACCGGCGATCGTCCGCAGCAGCGTCGTCTTCCCGGCCCCGTTCGGCCCGACGAGCGCCGCCGTGATGCCGTCTCCGACCCTGAACGACACGTCTTCCAGCAATACGCGCCCATCCGGCAGCGTATGGCTGACATGTCCCACCTCGACGTGCCCCATGCCCCAGAGTCTCTGGACCCGGGGGCATGGGGGTCAAATCCTTTTCGCGCCTCCGACCACGTCCTTCAGGCGCTGGACGGCCCCGTCCACCGGGATCCGGGTGGTCTCCGAGGTGGCCCGGACGGTGAGTTCCACCTCACCTTCGGCCAGGCTTCGGCGTCCGACGGTCACGCGGTAGGGGATTCCGGACAGCTCGATATCCCGGAACTTCACGCCCGCGCGTTCGGGACGGTCGTCGATCACGGTGTCGAGTCCGGCCTCGCGCAGCTCGCGGTAGAGCCGCTCGGCGGTCTCGGCCACGTCCGGATCGTCCGTCTGAGCAGGGACGACGGCGACCATGAAGGGCGCCACCGCCGCCGGCCAGATGATCCCGTTCTCGTCGTGGTGGACCTCCACGATCGTCGCCAGCGCCCGCTCGATCCCGATGCCGTAGCAGCCCATCAGCGGGTGGACGCGCCCGCCGTCCGCCGCCAGGACGGTCACGTCCAGCGCGCGGGTGTACCGGTCGCCGAGCTTGAAGATGTGCCCGACCTCGATCGCCGCGAACACCTCCAGGGGCGTCCCGCAGGCGGGGCACGGCTCGCCCGCGGCCACCTCGCGCAGGTCGGCCCAGGCCGCGGACGGGATGTCGCGCGCCACGTCCACGCCGCGCAGGTGCACGCCGTCGCGGTTCGCGCCGGTGACCATGTTCCGGCGGCCGCGCAGCGCCTGGTCCGCGAGGACGGGCAGGCCCGTCACGCCGACCGCGCCCAGGCTGCCGGGCAGGGCGCCCAGGGCTTCTCGAATCTCGTCGGGCTCGGCGGGACGGAGATCGTTCGCGGCGGCGGCGTCCGCGAGCTTCTGCTCGTGCAGCGCATGATCACCGCGGAGCAGGACGAGGGTGAGCTTGCCGTCGACGACGTAGACGAGCGTCTTGATCTGCCGGTCGGCGGGCGTGCCGTAGCCGGTGGCGAGATCCTCGATCGTCCGGACGCCGGGGGTGTCGAAGGGTTCCGGCGCGTCCGGGCCGTCCTCGTCGGTCACGGGCGCGAGGCGGGACGTGGCCTTCTCGACATTCGCCGCGTAACCGCAGGCGGGGCAATGCGCCACGGTGTCCTCGCCCACCTCGGCGGGGCAGGCGAACTCGGTCGAGCCCGTCCCGCCCATGGCCCCGTTGGACGCCTCGACCGGGACGGCCGGAATGCCGAGCCGCTTGAAGATCCGCAGGTAGGCCGCCCGGTACGCCTCGAACGAGGCGTCCAGGCCGTCCTGGTCGATGTCGAAGGAGTAGGCGTCCTTCATGGTGAACTCGCGCACGCGCATGAGCCCGCCCTTGGGGCGCGGCTCGTCCCGGAACTTGGTCTGGAACTGGTACCAGTGCTGCGGAAGCTGCTTGTACGAGGTCAATTCCTGCGCGAGCGTCGTGAAGATCTCCTCGTGCGTCATGCCGAGGGCCAGCTCGTTACCCCGCCGGTCGGTCAGCCGGAACATCTCCGGACCGACCAGATCCCACCGTCCGGACCGCCGCCACGGCTCCGCCGGGTGCAGCGCGGGCAGCAGCATCTCCTGCGCCCCGATCCGGTCCAGCTCCTCCCGGACGATCTGGACGATCCTCGCCCGGACCCGGACGGCCAGCGGCAGCAGGCTGTAGTGCCCCGCGTGCAGCCGCCGGACGTACCCGGCGCGCAGCAGCAGCCGGTGGCTCGGGGCGTCCGCGTCCGCCGGATCCTGCCGCAGGGTCGGGACGAACAGGTGTGACCAGCGCATGCGGCCGACCATAACGGTGTGGGCGCGCCGGAGGAATCGCGTTTTGGCGCGTCCCGCTCGTCAGTACCCTTGGGGGCGTGAGTCGAGAAGGTGTGACGCCGCAGAGCGAGGATTTCTCCGCCTGGTACAACGAGCTCGTCGTCCGGGCGCAGCTCGTCGACCGAGGCCCGGTGCGCGGCACGATGGTCATCCGCCCGTACGGGTACCGGGTATGGGAGCTGCTCCAGGCGGACCTGGACCGCCGGATCAAGGACGCGGGGCACGACAACGCGTGCTTCCCGATGTTCATCCCGGAGTCCTACCTCAAGCGCGAGGCCGAGCACGTCGAGGGGTTCTCGCCGGAGCTGGCCGTCGTCACCATCGCGGGCGGCAAGCAGCTGGAGGAGCCGCTGGTCGTGCGGCCGACGTCCGAGACGGTCATCGGCGAGTACATGGCCAAGTGGATCGACTCGCACCGCGACCTGCCGCTGCTGCTCAACCAGTGGGCGAACGTCGTCCGCTGGGAGATGCGGCCCCGGATGTTCCTGCGCACCACCGAGTTCCTCTGGCAGGAGGGGCACACCGCGCACGTCGACGAGACCGACGCCATGCGCGAGACCATGTGGGCCCTGGACGCCTACGCCTCGGTCGCGCGCGAGCTCGCCGCGATGCCCGTCGTCGCCGGCGAGAAGACCCCCGGCGAGCGGTTCGCCGGCGCCGTCCGGACATACACGATCGAGGGCATGATGCGGGACGGCCGCGCCCTGCAGGCCGGCACCTCGCACTACCTCGGCACCAACTTCGCCAAGGCGTTCGAGATCCAGTACCAGGACGAGGACGGCCAGCTCACCCTGGCGCACACCACGTCCTGGGGCATGTCCACCCGCATGATCGGCGGCGTGATCATGACCCACGGCGACGACAAGGGCCTGGTGCTGCCGCCGCGGCTGGCGCCCTACCAGGTCGTGATCGTCCCGATCGGGCGCAAGGAGCAGGGTGAGGAGGCCGCCGCCGAGGCGCGCCGCCTGGCCGGCGCGATCAAGGCCATGGGCATCCGCGTGCACGTGGACGACAACCGCCCGCAGCTGTCGCCCGGCTTCAAGTTCAACGAGTGGGAGATGCGCGGCGTGCCCGTCCGCATCGAGCTCGGCAAGCGCGACATCGAGAACGGCGTCGCCACCCTCGCCCGCCGCCTGCCCACCGTGGAGGGCCAGGGCAAGGAGCAGATCCCGCTGGACAAGGTGCCCGAGCTGCTGCCGGGCATCCTCGCCGACTTCCAGGCCTTCCTGCTCGCCCGCGCCGAGGCGTTCCGCGAGGACCGCACCGCCAAGGTCGACACCTGGGACGCCTTCACCGCCCAGGTCGCCGAGGGCTGGGCCCGCGCCTTCCACTGCGGCCGCGCCGAGTGCGAGGACGAGATCAAGGCCGACACCGCCGCCACCCCCCGCGTCATCCCCATGGACGCCCCGGAGGAGACCGGCACCTGCGTCAAGTGCGGCCAGCCGTCCGCGTACGGCAAGCGCGTCATCTTCGGCCGCGCCTACTGATTTCCAACCGAACGGGCCGGAGCGACAACTCGCTCCGGCCCGTTCCGCATTTGCGGCGTGCGCAGGTGTGCTGATCTGCCTTTCGGGGCGTCGGGGTCCGGTTCGTCCTCGGGTCGGGTTTCAGTTGAGGGACGGGGGGAGGACGCGGAGGGCCAGCATCGAGACGTCGTCGCGCAGGTCGCCGTCGCAGAAGTCGAGCAGGGTGCGCTCGACCGCGCCGAGCATGTCGTTCACCGGGTCGGCGGCGTGCGCGGCCAGGGTCTCCAGCAGGCGCGCCTGCCCGAACTGGCGGCGGTCGGCGGCGCAGGCCTCCAGGAGGCCGTCCGAGTGCAGGACGAGCGTGTCGCCGGGCGCGAGGTCGAGCGTGTCCAGCCCGGCCTCGAAGTCGTCGAACAGGCCGAGCGGCACGCCGCCCCGGGACGCCGTCCTGATCACGCCGTCCGCGCGGACCACGATCGCCGGCGGGTGGCCCGCGATGCCGAGCGTCACCCGGAGGCCCTCGCCCCGCGGCGCGATCCCCGCGAGGACGGCCGTGACGAACCGGTCCTCGCTCAGCAGCGCCTCGTTCACCGCCGCCAGCACCTCCGCCGGATGCGTCCGCCACCGGGACACCAGCCGGACGCCGTGCCGGGCCGTCGCGGTGACCGCCGCCGCGTCCTCGCCCTTGCCGCAGACGTCGCCGAGCACCAGGCCCCAGCCGTCCTTGGTGGGGAACGCGTCGTAGAAGTCGCCGCCGACATCGGTGCCGTGCGTCGCCGAGGTGTAGCGGGCGGCCAGCTCCACGCCGTCGATCTCCGGCAGGGTCCGCGGGAGCAGGCTCGCCTGGAGCGTCGCCGCCACCTCCGCCCGCCGCCGGTACAGCCGCGCCGCCCGGATGACCAGCCCCAGGTACCGTCCGATGCGCTGGCAGACCGACAGGTCCAGCAGCGAGAACGGGCCGTGCTCGCCGCTGCCCGCGAGCGTGATCGTGCCGATCGTCCGGTCCCCGTCGGTCACCGGGACGCCCAGCACGGACGTCGCGCCGATCATGCTGAGCACGGGCCGCCCGTCCGCGTCGGCGCCCAGCAGGTCCAGTTCCTCCGCGTGCGCCCGCAGCGCGCTGTGGCCGCTCTCGAACACCGTCCACGGCAGCGTGCCGGACGCCGGGTCGAGCTCGGCGAGCCGCCGGGCGGCCTCCTCGGAGGCCTCGTCCTCGGGCCCGAGGACCACGTGCCGCCGGGGCGCCGCGTCCCCGTTCCGCGCCGCCACGACCTGCCCGCCGCCGTCGCTCTGCCGCTGCGGCACCAGGTCGATGAACACCCACTCGGCCAGCTCGGCCGCGAGCAGCCGCGCGCACCGCCGCACCGCGACGGTCTCGTTGAACACCGGCTCGTCCAGCAGCATCTCGGTGACGGCCGCCAGCACGTCCATCCGGTGCACCAGCGACGCGACCGCCTCGTCCCCGGACGTCTCCACGCCGACCACTGAGGGCTCGCCGAACGCGCGGTCGTCGTCCGCCTCGTCGCCTTCCGCGCGCTCGGCCGCGGGGACGGACGTGGCGGAGATCCTGATGGGCGTCGTCGTCGGCCCGGCGACCGCGACGACCATCGGGTCCGGCTCGCCGCGGATCCAGACCCGGGCCAGCGTGACCACCGCGTCCACCGGACGCTCCCCGCCGAGGAACCGCACCGGCACCCGGCACCGCCGCCCCGTCCGGACCACGGCGGCGAGCTGCGACCGCAGCGGCGCCCGCGTGGCCAGGTCGCAGAACGCGGTGAACTGCTTGCCCGACACGTACCCGGTGGACGTCCCGAGCAGGTCCGCCGCCTGCCGGTTCACCCGCCGCACCCCGCCGTCCCGGTCCAGCAGGAACATCGGGACGGGCGCGTCGGTGAACACCGTCTTCAGGACGCGCCGCTCGTCCTCGGCCGCCGCCGTCCGCCCGGACGCGCCGCTCTGCTCCCCGCCGACCGTCCGCAGCGCCGCGAGGGCCAGCTCCAGCTCGACCAGCGCCGCGTCCAGCGTCGCCCGCGTGTCGGAGTCGGGCAGCCCGGCGGCCTGCCGCAGCTCCTCGATCCGCCCCTCCAGGCCCGCGACCTCGCGCAGCACGCTCTCGGGGTCGAGCTGCTCGGGCATCGAACCCCTCCTGTCCTCGACGACGCGAGATCGGCGCACGCCGACCACCGGCCCGACCTGCCGACCGGCCTTCGCAGCCTATTCCCGGAATGGCCCCCGCTGTACGAAGACGAACCTCCCGCCCCCGATCATCCCCACCCGGCCACCCCCATCCCGATCGCCGCCGCCCCCCACCCCACCCCAGCCGTACCCCCACGCCAACGCCCCCACCCACGCCGGAACGCCCGCTACCAGGAACACCCCGCTTTGCCCCGCCCCCACCCCCAAATCGGCCCGCCCAACACCCCCCACCGCCCAATCCCAAACCCCCCTCGCCGCCAGCACCCGCACCCCCCACCCCTCTCCAGACAACCCACCCTTGACCGCGGCCGACGCACGCGCGATCACGCCCCGCCAAAACCGCCAGCACCGCCCAAACCCCAACCTGATCAAGGCACCCCAGACCACCAGCCCCACTCGCCCGGGGGCCAACGCAGGCCAAATCAAGGCCCGCCCCCGCCACCGACCCCCTCGCCCGGGGCCGCAGCGGATCTGATCAAGGCCCCCCGCGACCGCCAGGGCCTTCGGCCGGGGCCGACACGGGGACTGATCAGGAGGCCCCCAAGCCGCCGAGGCCCTGGACCCGGCGCGACGCGGATCTGATCATGGGCGCCCCGCCCGCCGCGGCGCTCGGCCCGAAGCGACGCAGATCTGATCAAGAGACGTCGCGACCATCGAGGCCCTCGGCCGGGACTGACACGAGTCTGATCATGAGGCGCCCAGACCTCCGGGTCGCTCGGCTCGGGGGCGACGCGGATCTGATCATGGGACGCTTCGGCCGCCGGGCGCGTTTGGCCGGGGCGACGCAGGTCTTAGCGCGGGACGCCGCGACCGTCGGGGCCTCGGCTGGGGGCGACGCGAGTCTGATCAGCAGGCGCCCAGACCACCGGGGCGCTCGGATCCGGACGTCGCGGAACTGATCAAGGGGCACCCGGCCACCGGGGGCGCTCGGCTCGGGGGCGACGCAGGTCTGATCACGGGCCGCTGCGACCGTCGGGGCGCTCGGCCGGGGGCTGACCGGGAGGCGTCCAGACTGCCGGAGCGCTCGGCCCGGGGCGTTCGGCCCGGGGCGCGGCGGATCTGATTGCGGGACGCCCTAGCCGCCGGGAGCGTTTGGCCGGGGGCAGCGGGGGTCTGATCAGGGGCGCCCCAGTTGCCGGGGGCTTGGACGGGACGGGCGGGTGCGGTCGGAACCCGTGTCGGCTGCCGAAGGGGCTGGGCCGGGGACGAGTCGGAGGCAATCGGGAGACGGGGCGTCCACAGGGAGTGCTCGGTCGGGCCGTGTCGGGTGTGATCAGGAGACGCCGCGGCCGCCGACGATGCGCTGGGCGAGGGCGGTGAGCTTGAGGTGTCGGGTCTGGGAGATACGGCGCATCTCGGCGAAGGCCTGGTCGGCGTCGCAGCCCAGGGCGTGCATCAGGATGCCCTTGGCCTGGTCGACGATGGCGCGGGACTCGACGGCCTCGCGGAGCTGGGCCGCCGTCCGGTGCACCTCGTCGTACTGGAGCGAGTTGGACACGGCGGCGCTGCCCGTCGCCGCGAGCAGGGACGCCAGCGCATGCTGCCCCGGGGCCAGGGCGCCGGGCGTGACCCCGTACAGCGTGAGCGTCACCAGCACCGGCGGGCTGTCGTGCGGGGTCGTGCTGAAGCAGCGCACGCCGCGCCGCAGCATGTCGGACGTCGCCTCGGACCAGCGCGCCTCGGCCAGCACGTCGTCCGCGGCCAGCGGACGCCGGGTCGCGACGACGTCGAAGACCGGACCCCTTCCGCGGGCGAGCTGGCGGTCGGTGATCTCGGCCAGCTCCGGGTGGCTGGCCGCGTGCGCGAGCGGCTCCGGCTCCTCGTCCTGCGCCCCCTCATCAGGCATGGCCCAGCGCACGCCGGAGGCCCCGGCGCATCCCGGGACAGCCTGCGCGGCGAGCTCGGAGACGCGGCTCAGCGTCCCCACGTCGGAGGACTCGCCGACCATGCCGAGGCGGGCGATCTCCACGGCAAGCCGGTCGGTCAGGACGGTGGTGGGCGGCACCCTCCCGACGGTATCCCCTCACACCACAGAACGGTCCAGCGCACCTAAACGTTGGGAGGCGCCCTCCAGATCTCTTCCAGTGTCGGCGCGGACACCCCGTCGTTGATCGCCAGGTCGCCGAGCGACACGATCCCCACCGGCCGCCGCGCCTCGTCCACGACCGGCAGCCGCCGGACGGCCCGCTCCCGCATCAGCCGCGCGGCCGTCGCGGTGTCGTCGTCCGGCCGGACGGTCGCCAGGTCGGCGGTGCAGACCTCGCCGAGCGAGATGATCCGGGCATCGCGGTCCTCGGCCACGGCACGCACCACGATGTCCCGGTCGGTGATCATGCCGCAGAGCCGTCCGGCCACGGTGACCAGGACGTCGCCGATCCCCGCGTCCCGCATCAGCCGGGCGGCGTCGTGCAGAGTGGCGTCGCGGGGGAGGGACCGCGGACGCACGGTCATCACCTCGCTCACCCTCGGGCCTCCAGGGGACATCGCCGGTACCTCCGTTCGCGCCCATGCCCCTTTACGGGCGCGCTCTACCCAGCCCTAAGCCGGGTATGCCGAACGGCCGGATCGGATCCTTCGGGCCGTCCGGTAGAGCCGTTCAGAAGGCGAAGACCTTCCCCGTACGCGCGTGCATCAGGCACTCGTTCCCGTACTCCTTCGAGAAGGCCACCGCCTTCCCGCGCCAGCTCCCGGAGGCCCGCGCGACGACCGGCCGGTAGATCATCGCGCAGATCCCCTCCGCCGGATCGTGATCGAACGCCCCGTTGTGCCCCGCCAGATCCGCACACGCAGGCCCGGCCTCCGGATGCGTCCCACCTGCCGGATCACACGCCAGGACGACCATCCGCGTCCCCGAGACCCCGTCCCCCGGATACGCCAGCGTGAGCTGCAAACTCGTCCCCCCAGCCCCCGACGCCTCCGCAACCCCCGTCCCACCAACGGCAAGCGCCCCCACAAGAACCCCAGCAACCAGGTACTTCACAACCACTCCCCACAATCCCAGGAAGAACCGTCGCCTACTGTATCCAACCAACTACTCTTCGCGCCCAACCTTCCCAACTTCCTCCACCGCCCCGCCACACACCCAAACGCCAAGCCCCCGACCCCCACCCTGCACAACACCCCTGCACCGCACCTCCGCCCGCGCGCTCCACCCCTCCGCGCCCACCCCGCACCCGCGCTAGCATCCGTCCCGCCCCGCGTCCGTAACCCCGTGTCCGTGCCGCACCCGCGCATATGCCGTGCCCGCGGCCACACCACGCCCGCGCCCCGTCCCCGCGCCTGCTACCGCCCCACCGAGCCGGTACCCCCGTCCTGTGCCTGTGCCCGTGCAGGCGTCCGTGCCGCGCTCGCACCCGTCCCGCTCGCGCCCGTGCCGCAGCTGGTACCGCCCGCGCCCGCGTCCCCGTGCCGGTGTCGCCCCGTGTCCGTGCCGCGCCCGCGACCTGTGCCCCCGTGCTCGTGCCGGTATCGCGCTCGCAGCCGTCCCGTGCTGGTGTCCGTGCCTTCGCCACGTCCGTGACGTGCCCGCGCCCGTACCGCACCCGCGTCCATGCGGCTCGCCTCCGGCGTACCCGCGCCCGTGCCCGCTCCCCATACCCCGCGCTCCGTGACGCACCGGTGCCTGTGCTCCGTGCCCGTGTTCTGTGCAGTGCCCGCGCCCGTCCTGCGCCCGCGTCCGTCCGGGCCCGCGCTCGTGCTCGTATTGCGCCCGCGCCTGTGGAGCGTTGGTGCCGCCGTCGCGTAGTGCAGGCTGTGGGACGTGCGCTGCGGGCCCATGCGTCCGGGCTACACGGACTGCGACTCGAACTGGCAGGGGAGCCAAGCTCGGCGCTCGTTAGGCCATGGACCATGGCTCGCTGCGTGGCCTGGGCGCAGGCGCTCGGAACGCGTTCCGGGGGCGGTCGGCGAGCAAGCGTTGGTGCAAGCGAGGCCATCTGGACATGCGATCGCGAGGTGAGCGGGCGCGGTTCAGGTGGGGCTGTCCGGGGGCGATCAGCAAGGCCTGAGCAGGGCCGGCGGGGCGGGCGGATGCCGTCCGAGACGGGCCGTCCGGGAGCGCGGGCGCCGTCCGAAGCGAGCTAGCGCGGGCGCGGGGCGGGGCGGGGATGTTGGTTTGGGTGGGGCTGTGTTGGGGGCTGGGGTTGTGTGGGCTGAGAGGGGGCGTCGGGAGAGGGGCGTTGGGGCGCGGGCAAGGTGGCTGGGGGAGTGGCGCGGGGTGAGGTGGGGTGGGAAAAGGGCGAGGGTGCGACCTTTCGGTCGCACCCTCGGGGGTTGGTGGGGGAGGTGTGGGTCAGGCGGCGAGTTCGTGGACGGGGCGGGCCGGGTGGTCGGCCAGGGCCTCGCGGAGCTGCTTGCGGCCGCGGTGCAGGCGGGACATCACGGTGCCGATGGGGGTGCCCATCATGGCCGCGATCTCCTTGTAGGCGTAGCCCTCGACGTCCGCGAGGTAGACGGCGTCCCGGAAGTCCTGCGGCAGGGAGCGCAGGGCGGTGACGACGCGCTGGTCGGGGATGCGGTCCAGGGCCTCGGACTCGGCGGAGCGGAAGCCCTCCGAGTGCGCCTCGGCCTGCGTGATCTGCCACTCCTCGAGCTCCTCGGAGCCCGCGCGCTGCGGCTCGCGCTGCTTCTTGCGGTAGGTGTTGATGAAGTTGTTGGTCAGGATGCGGTGCAGCCAGGCCTTGAGGTTCGTGCCCTCCTGGAACTGGTGGAAGTTCACGTAGGCCTTGGCGAGGGTCTCCTGCACGAGGTCCTCGGCGTCGGCGCTGTTCCGGGTCATCCGGACGGCGCTGGCGTAGAGCGGGTCGACGAGCGGAAGCACGTCACGCTCGTAGCGGTCGACGTCGTGGCGGTTGGTGTCGTCCTGTGGGCGGACAGCCGTGGTCACAGCGGTCATCGTCGCTCCCCGAGGGTCGAGGCCCGGGTGGGGCCGGTGGCGGCGCGCGGTAGGCGCTTGCAGTTCGGGCGGACGGACCGCCCCCCGTTGCTGTTTCGTACGTGCCACCGGCCCGGCCGGTTCGGCGCGGACTCATGACGTGTCGCGCGGACGAGCCGGGGGCTCATGCGCGCAGGCGACGTCTCCCAGAAGGGTGAGTGTTCGCGCCGGGCGGGGTCTCGGCCACGCGTGGAGGGTGGGCCGAGGGAGGGATGAGGCCGGATCGGCTTCGCCAGGGCGACCCCGGTTCGCGGGACGTCGCGGGCCTTGTCCGATCGAGCCGTCCACTCTTAGGTGGCGTTCTCAATGAGTAAGACGCTTGGGACGGTCCAAACGGTTGCGTGGCGTCAGTCACATTTCGCGGCCAACTGTCCCAGTCCACGTCTGGCGCACGGTATAGAGCCCGTCCGAATCCCGCAACCCATTATCGCGAGCCCGTATGCGTGGGGTGATTATTTGATCACTCTCTGGTGATATGGCCTGCCATTACGGCGTTCACGAGCCCGACCGCATACTCCTCGGGCGTCCCGGGAAGCCGGGCGCCGGCCTCGACCGCCTCAACCCCCGCCAAGCGGACGAGAAAGGCATGCATCTGACATCCGCCGAGCAGCGCCGCCGCCAGGTAGGCCACCGGGGCTCCCTCGGCTACCCGGCCCAGCCGCTGCTCCGCCTCCAGGTACCCCGCAACGCCTGCAACGCCCAAAACCGGCCCCGCCAAGGCCCCTGCCCCGAAAAGCCCAACTCCCGGAACCGCTTCGCCTGCCTTCGCCGAGCCGGCTGTGCCGGACCCGCCCCTAGGAGACGCATCTGCCGTGGGCGGCTCCACCGCCGGGCCTGAGAAAGGCGCCGTCTCCTGACCCGAAGGTGCCTCCGAAGCCGAAGGCGAATCCGCCGCCGAGGACGCATCGGGGGATGGGGCAGAGTCGACCGCCGGGCCCGGCGCTGGGGGCGTGTTAGAGGTCTCCGCCGGGGCGTTGGAGGAGGGTGAAGCCGCGGGCGAGGTAGGTGCGGCTGGCCGGTTCGGTGCTGCCGTTCCGTTCGCGGACGGCTCGGGCGGCGTGATCGGGGACGTCGTGTGGGTGCGGAGCCAGGCGATGAGGTCGGGGTCGGCGAGCACGGGGCCGGTCATCGGGAGGAGCTCCGCGTAGAAGCCGATCATCCCGGACGCCAGGCGCGTGAGGTTCTCCTGGACGGACGCCTGGCCCGCCGAACCGATCAAGGTCGTGATCGCCGTCCTGGCGGTGCCGGTCACTTCGCCGAGTGCGGCGGCGAAGAGCGCCGTCTTGTTCGCGAAGTGGTTGTAGAGGCTGCCCTCGGAGACCCCGGCGGAGCGGGCGATCTCCTTGGTCGTCGCGGCCGTGACGCCGCGCGCCTTGATCACCTCAATGGCGGCGGCAAGGATGCGGTCGCGCGTCGTCGCGGGGCTGGACGGCACTGCGAACTCCTCTCGACTTCTCACCCGGGCTCGTCCCTTGCTGCCGCCGGCGGCGGCGCTGCGCCACGGCGCACCGTGGCGGCGAGCCCCGACGGCAGGGACGTCCGCGAGGGGGTGAGTGAACGCTTACTCGTGGTGAGTGAATGCTCACCCACCGCGAGTGAGTACTCACCCAGTATGGCGGCACGCGACTCAACGATCATTTGCCGGCCCTCGCCGTCCGGGCTTGATTGTTTTGCGCCTGGTGCGCGAGGTGGGGCGGATGAGGTGGTGCGCTATTCGGGTAAGCGGCGTCGGTAGGAAATTGTCGCTTTTGCGATAGATCGTTTTCGGGTGGGTCTCTCGTCGGATCTGTAGTGTCGGTCGGGTGACGCCGGGCTCTGTCGGGCCGGTGTCGTCGGGGAGTGGGCACTTTGGGCGAGATTCTGACGCTGCCGGTTCCGGAGAACCTGCACGCGACCTATGCCGTGGCGCTCGCCGCGCCGCCCGCCGATCCGCGCGAGCTGGCCCGTGCCGAGGTGGGACGGCTGATCCGGCCGCCGCTGCGCGATCTCGTCCTCGGGATGCTGGCCAGTCCGCTGCTCACGATCGATATGCGCCCGGCCAGGGAATTTCCTCCCCTTCCGGTGGATCTGCTCGCGGCTTATGGCGCGTCCAGAGGTGAGTTGGGTGCGATTTCCGCCGCGTCACACCTGTTGGCCGTTCGTGCGGCATATCGACCGGGATGGCCGCCCGCGCACGAATGGGCGGCGCGGGCCGTCGCCGGGGCGGTCGGGACGGCGCTGAGCATGCCGGTCGTGGACGGCTTCACGCCCGAGGTCCTCGGCCGCGACCGGCTGGAACGCTCCCTGCCCGGTCCGGACGGGACGATCCGGCTCACCGACTGGATCCTCCTCCCGCACACCCGGGGACCGCACGGCTTCTGGTTCACCACGAACGGCCTGGCCCGTTTCGGCCTTCCCGAACTTCAGACCGAGAACGTCCCGCCGCAGCTCGTCGAATCCTGGGGACGCCTGCTGAACGGCCTGGCCCGCCGCCTACTCGACCTCTGGGTGGAGCAGCTTCCCGTGGACGAACTGCCCGTCTTCGTCGATCTGCCGGAAGTCGTCTCCGTCGGCCTCCAGGACGTCGCGGCAGCTCAGGGCACTGATGAGGCCATGCGCCGCGAAGTGTTCGTCCGGCTCCGCCTGGACGATCCGGAGGGCGACGCGCCCGCCGTCCTGACCGTCCTCGCCGCGGACGACGGTCCCGACCGCCTCGAACACCTCTGCGCGGCGCTTTTCGGGCCGTCGTGAACCGGCCCCTCCACCACCCCCGCGACGGCGTTCGATCGAGGAGAAGATGATCAGCGCAGAGCTTGCCGACGATCTTGATCTCTGCACAGGATCGTGCACGTGAGATTCGGCCCACGCGACCATCCCGGCCCGCCCTCCGACGAGCCCGACGATCACGAGCCCGCCCGGCGGCGGCGTCCCGGATCGTCTCCGTCCCCGTCCCCGGCCAGGCCCTCACGCCCCGCGCCGGTGCCGCCCGCGCCGGTGCCGCATCCGGGCGACATCCGGGTCGCGGGCGGTCCACCCCGCCGTCCCACCGTCGCCGAACAGGCCGCGGCCGCTCACCCGCCCACTGACCCCTCGCCGTCAACCGCCTTCGGCACCCCGGCCCCTCCCGCCGACTCCTCTCCGTCCGCCCCTGCCGGACCGCCCCCGTCCGCTCATGCGGACCCGACTGGCGGGCCCGCATCCGAGGCGTCCTCGGCGAAGCCGAAGACCGATGCGGCTCCGCCCGTCGTGTCCGATACGCCGCCCACGCGCCCTGGTGCCGTAGGGCCCAGGACGCCGACCGTTGAGATCCCCTCGCCGATGTCCCAGGCCTCACCGGATGCCCCGCCTGCGCCTACAGGGCAGACGGACGAGGGCACATCCGCGCTGTCGGACTGGACGCCCGTAACAGCGAACCCCGTCGCTCCCCAGACGTCTCGCCCACACGATTTCGCCTCCGCCGGAACTCCGGATTCGGACGAGGCGCCAGGACACCCCGCGTCTGAGCCGCGAAACAGGGAAGCGGCTCAGGCCCCGTCCGATCACGTTCCGGAACCCACGCCCGCGCCGGACGACAGAGACGAGCCCTGGACCAGTTTCAGCGGATCGGAATGGGCGAAGTCATCCGTGCCCCGCCGCGTCCCGCAACCGACGGACGACGGACGCGCCGCTCCCACCCCCGAGAGACAGTCCCCTCGCGACACTGCAGAACCACAGCCACACGTACCGAAGCCGGACGCCCCGTCCCCGCATAGCGACCCAGCGAGAGCTGTCGAGGCCGCTCCACCTGGCGCGGACGAAGGCCCCCAAAGAGCCACCCCACCTCCCGACGCAGGAGACGTGTGGCGAACCGCGATCAAGCGACCGCCCCCCGCGCGAACCGATGATGCCCCCGCCCAAGAAGAAGACGAACTCTGGATGACAGTGCGCAAGCCCGACGCCACCGGCCCCTCTGTCACCCGCCGCGACGCGCCGACCGGCCAAGACAGCGTGCCAACGTCCCAAACGAACCAGGCATCAGCCGCCTCCAGCCCGGACGTGGCTAGCGAGGACGAAGACTTCCGCCCGAACGAAGAGCGCGCGACCTCACCGCTGCCCGATACCAAGCCCGACGACCCGCGCGCGCACGAGGGACCCAGGACATCCCCCCACGCACCAGCGATTCGTCCCGCGCACGATGACGCAGATCGAACCCAGGCAACCGGCGACAAACGACTCGGCCAACCTGAAGAACCGGCGACCACATTCCAGACGCCTTCCATAGGCGCCGAGGCGAGCCCGCCGTCCTTCGGCGCAGCCGACCCGCCCGCAGCCTCGGCCCCAGGCACATGGATGCCGGCCTCACCCGGTGGACGTCACCGTTCCCCGGAACCCGCGCCTGGACGGTCAACAGGGCAGCCTGGCGCCCACCGAGGCCCTGCCGAAAGCAACGGGCTCTCCGACCAGCCGCTGAGGGACGACGACCCGCCCGAAAACGCGTCCGCCCCAGGCTCCGAGCCTCCAAGCCGTCCAACCACCCGCCCCGAAGCGTTCCGGGACGTAAACCAACCCCCCGAACACCCAGTCGATGCGCAATCCGAGACGTCCAGAACAAGGCCGGACGTCACAGCACGCGACAGCATGCCGAGCCACCCGACACCTCCGCGTCGAGAGCAGCGCATCAAGGCTCCCGCACCTGCCGATGATCTGTCCCGCCTGGATCCGAGGGCGCGACGCGCTCTGGTGGACGAGTTCGTTGGCGATCTCGTCGGAGGCTCCACCTGGCAAGCACTCCTAGTCGTCCTGGAAGGCGCGTTCCCCGGGCTGGACATCGCCGCAAATCTCGCCACGTCCGCAGGCGAGATATGGCGTGAAATCGCACCACTGGACGAACGCGGCGCCGTAACCCGCCTAGGCGTGCCCGCCTGGATCGGCCCGAGCGGACTCGTCGTAGACCTCAGCGCGCATTGGCGCCCCACCTCCCAGCACCCGGCCCATCCTCGTGCGCGCGCGTCCCGGCCATACCCGAAGGCGCTGGTCGTCGACACCATCGACCCACTTCGCTACCACCGCCCCGTAAGCGGACCCAGCGCGCCGCACGACGCCGACCACGATGCGGATCCGCTCAACGACCCGCCGACCGCGTTCGGCCGAATGCGCACCCCGGCTCCCTTCGACCGTCCGGACGAGCGCGACGTCCGCCACACCAGGGAGGACGAGGACGACACCGGCGTGGTGATCGTCGCCGATCTGACGGCGGCCGGTGTCCGCGTCCTGAACGCGCCCGCGATCTGGCGCTACGCCTCCCGCATCGTCGCGGACACCTTGCGCGACCCGCGCCGTCCCGAAACATGGCCGCGCGCCCGCCGGACGCTGCGCTCGCTGAGGCGCGTCGTCATCGTCGACCCCCGCCTCGGCCTCGGCCTATGCCTAGCCCTGGACGACCGAGCCACCCCCCGCTGCCTCCTAGCCTTCCGAATCAACCGCACAGACGTCAGCACCCCCCGCTTCATCCGCCCCTAACCCAAACAAACCCACCCACCCGCGCAGGATCGCCCCCACCTCGGCCCGCCCTGCGCGGGAGTGCACTCGCCTCGCGCGGAGCGGGCCCGCCCTTCCGACAAGGAGCGCACTCGCCGCCCGCGCGAGCGCGCCCGCCTAGCGCAGAATCGCACCCGCCTCGGCCCGCCCTCCGAGCGGGAGCGCACCCGCCTCCGCGCAGAGCGGGCCCGGCGCCGCGGGGGAGCTCACTCATTGCCGCGCAGGAGCACCCGCCGCCGTCCGGAAGCGGGCCTGCCTAGCGCAGCAGCGCATCCGCCTCCGTGCAGAGCGCACCCCCCGCGCGGGAACGCAACCGGGTCGCGCAGAGGGGACCCGCCCTGCGCGGGAGTGCACCCGCCGCCGAGCGGGAATGCACCTGCCACCGTGCGGAGTGGATCCACTCCCCGCGGAGCGGGGCCACCCTCGTGCGGAGCGCACTCACCGCCGCACGGGGACGCGCCTGCAGCCGCGCGGAGCGCGCAGACCTCGCGCAGGAACGAACCCGCCTCGCGCGAGTGCGCGCGCAGCCTCGCGAGGAAGGGCCACCCGCGCGAAGCGGGGCCACTGCCGCGCGAGTGCGCCCACGCTCGTGTGGAGCGGGGCCACCCTCGTACGGTTGCACTCACCGCCGCACGGGGACGCACCTGCGGCCGCGCGGGAGCGCGCCGACCTCGCGCAGGAACGCACCCCCCTCGCGCACAAGTGCGCCCACCCTCGCGCGGAACGGGGCCACCGCCGTGCGGAGGGGCCATCCACGCGCGGAGCGGGGCCACCACTGCGCGAGTGCGCCCACGCTCGTGTGGAACGGGGCCGACCTCGTGCGGGGTGTACTAGCCGCCGCGCGGGGATGCACCTGCGGCCGCGCGGGAGCGCGCCGATCTCGTGCAGGAACGCACCCGCCTCGCGCGTGAGTGCGCCCACCCTCACGCGCAGGGAGTCACCGCCGCGCGGCGGGGCTACCCACGCGCGGAGCGGGGCCACCGCCGTGTGGAGCGGGGCCACCCTCGTGCGGGTGCACGCACCGCCGTGCGAGAACGCACCCCGCCTTCGCGCAGAGGGCACCCGCCTCCGCGTGGAGCGCACTCACCGCCGCGTGGAGCGCACCCCCGACTTCGTGTGGGCCCGTAGTCGCCTTCGTGCAGGACCGCAGCCGCTTTCGCCGTGGAACGGACCCGCCTTCGCGCGGAGCGCAGCCGCGATCGTGCGGCGTGCACCCGCCATCGCGCGGAGTGCACCCGCGGTCGCGGGGGAGGCGCTGGCTTCCGTGCGGAGCGCGCCGACCTCCTTGCGCGACACCCGACTGCGAGAACGGCGCGACCAGCCCTGCGGCAACGGAGCGCACTGCCGCCGCGCGGGATCACGCTGGTGCACTCCGCGGAGCGCACCAGCCCCCTGCGAGGCCGCACCCACGGCCGCGTGGGGTGCACCGGCCGCTGCGCGGAGGGCGTTGGCCTCCTTGTGCGACGCCCGAACGCACGACCAGCACAGCAGCCCTGCGGCAGGCGCTTACAAGCCTGCGCCAGCGGCCTCAACTCAAGGGCCGGTGAAGCTGGAGCTGCTTGACCGCATAAGGAGAGGCCCGCTGGCGGCCCGAGGCCGGAAGCAGACGGTGCGACAGGACCAAGGACGGGACGAGACCAGGCCGGCCAGCTCATTACAGCCCGAGAACCGTCGGCTCGGGCGCGAAAATTTGATGGTGCTGTTGAGGCGCCGGACGCGGCTGGGTGAGCCGTCGAGTCCGACGGGGGATCCTGGTTACTCGTCGGCGTGTAGCCAGGTCAGGTCGCACTGCTGGTCGTCGGGCAGGTCGCGGACGCGGGCGGCGAGGGTCCAGGGATCGCCTGATTCGTCAGCGGACGACGCGTCGTCCTCCGGAAGCAAGCCGCAGAGCAGGATGTCGTGCGTTCGGACGGCCGTGAAGGCGCCGAAGCGGACGAGTCCGCCGCCGCGCAGATGGGCGAGTTCCGTGAGGAGCGCCGTCAGCCCGGACGGATCCTGGGGGTCGTACAGGCTCCGCACGTGTCCGAACAGCTCCTCTGCGAGCGCGTCCGGACGTCGCCCGGACAGGTAGTACGACGTCCCCGCAAACCCGCCGTTGCCGGCCTCCGCCATGCGCTCCTCGCGGATCCGGATACGCAACCCGTATTCGGCCGCGCAGCGCTCGAACGACTCGGTCAGCAGCGCTCCGGCCTCGCCCTCCTCGCTCAGCAGCAGCCCCGCGACCACGCCCCTTTCGGACGCGAGCCGGTCGAGCATCTCTTGGCGAAGCTCCCGGACGTCCTGCTCGACGTCGTCCAGGGAACTGGCGAGGGCGCGCTGCGCGTCCCGGTCGAGTTCCAGTTCGGCGAACCGTCCGGACAACGCGCCGAGTTCCTTCTCGGCCCGGTCCACGCGGTCGGCGAGGTCGTCAAGCCGCCCGGACTGCTCTGGAGGCGTCCCGCTCACCTCGACAGGCCGCAGCTCTGAAGCCGGACTCTGGATGGACCGGTCGACCTCGGCACGCAAGGCGTCCTGCCGACGGGTGAGGTCGGCCACGCGGTCGCGCAGCTCGCGGAGTTCCGCCTGCGCGCGGGGGAGTCGTTTGTCGGACGCCAGATACAGTTCGCGCCCGGCGATCGCCAGGCAGAGCAGCACCAGGATCACAGTGGTGGTCATACAGCTCCCTCGGGGGCGGGCACCACACTCGACCCTAACCACCGCAGGCCGAACCGACCCCTGTCGCGCCGCAACTCGTCCGAATCAGACGCTCAATTCTGGTCTGTTACCCACCTCCCCTCGCGCACCGGACGAACCAAACCCGCACTTTCGGACAATCCCTCAGCACGCCCATCGCGGACGAGCCGAGTACGTCGAGGCCGACGCCACGCCGTCCCGTGCCACGCGTCCCCAACCGCCAGCCGCGAACCAAAGCCACAGCTCCAGGCGTCGCTGCCCTCGTCCTACCCGACCAAGCGAACATGTCGGGGAACCCACTCGCAGCCGTGTGGATCACGGCCCGGCGACGAACCACGCCACAATTACGGACGCCGACCAACGCCCTCCCTCAACGGGCCCAGAAAGCCAAAGGCTCCGTCCGTTGCCGCGTCGACGGCGCCGTCCGCGATGAGTCTGCGCCGCGCTCTCAGGCGGTCGACCTTCGGCGTGCTCGGGACGAGTCGAGAATGTCGAGGACGACGCCGCGCCGTCCATCGCCATGCGCCCCACACTGTCGGCCACGAACCCATGCCGTGGCTCTGGCCGGCGCCGCACTCTGCCAACTCGAACACGCGAGCACGCCGAGGGGCCCCGTGACGCCACCCAAAGCCACGAAGGTTGGGACAATGGCGACGAACCAGGCCACAGGTTCGCGCGCTGGCCCACGGGATCTCGTCCAACAGGCTGCGGAGTGAGCGGCTCCGTTCGGAGGCGCGTGGACGGCGCGCTTCCGATGTCCTGAGCTGCGCTTTCGGACGGTAGTGCTTGCCAGCCGAACACGAGGAAGCGTCGGCAGTGGAAGCGGGCCTGTGGTTGGCGGAGGCGGCGGCGAAGCGAAGGTGCGGTTTGGGGCAGCCGTTGGCGTCTTGCCTGACGGGATGGGGAGCTGTCGGGTTCAGTGTGCAGGTGCCTGGCTGGCGTCTGCGCACTGAACCTGATCTGCGGATTTGGGAGCGGGCAGTGGGTTAGCCGAACAGGTCGAGCATGTCTAGGAAGGCGTCGGCGCCGTCCACTGCAGCGTGGACCGCGGCGCCGGCGACGATGCCGCCTGCGATGATCGCGCCTGCTGCGGCCACGTCCGCGCCTGGGTGGTAGGACGCGCCATAGTGCGGATGCCCGTGGTGGTGATACATCGGGGCGCCATGCATCGCGGGCGGGAACGGCGCCGCTGGCGGGGGCATCGCTGGGCCCGGATGCATTGGCGGTGGTGGGAAGGGCGCTGCGCCCGGCGGTGGAGGCGGCGGAGCTCCCGGATGGCCTGGGAACGGCGCGGGTGGAGCGGCTCCACCACCCGGAGGCGCGGCGAGCGGCGGATATGCGGGCATGCCGGGCCCGGGGCCGGGCGCGCCCGGGCGCAGCGGTGCACCGTGCGGCCCTGGGGGCGGGCCCTGCGGCCCTGGAGGGGGCATGCCGGGAGACCCGGGAAACGGTGGGCCTGGCGGGCTTGGCAGGGCGCCGTGCGGGGCGGGATGCCCTCCTGGGCCGGGCGGGCTCGCATGGTGCGGCATTCCTGGCCCACCTGGGCCCGGCATGCCTGGTCCTGACGGGCCCGCAGGTGGCAGGCCGGGCGATCCGTGGACGGCGGGGCCTGGCATTCCGGGGCCAGGTGGCACCGGGGGTGCGCCAAAGGGAGCGGCGGGGGCCGGTCCGGCGGGACCGTGCTGTCTGCCTGGGCCGACCGGGTTGGGCGGCATGCCGCCTGCGGCAGGGCCGAACGCTGGCGGCGCGGCCCCGCCTGGCCCGAACGCGGGCGCACCCGGCCCTGGGCCTCCGGGGCCGCCCGGGCCGGCCATTCCAGGCCCACCGGGGCCGAATGCTCCGGGGCCGCCGGGGCCGGGCATTCCTGGCCCACCGGGTCCTGGGACGGGGCCGGGCATTCCGGGGGCGGGGGGCATGCCGGGGCTTGGCATGCCTACGGCTGGGGAGGGCGGGCCGGGGGGTGGGGCGAAGCCGGGTGGGAGGGCGGGAGGGCCGGCCAAGCCTCCGGGGCCGGAGGGCGGGTGGGCGCCGGGTGGGCCGGGGGTGTGGTCCAGGCGGGGTGGCAGGGAGGCGGCGGAGTCTAGCCAGTCGGTGAGGCGGGCCGTCCAGTCGGTTTCGGCGGATTCGGGGTGCTCGACGACGAACGCGCCGAAGGAGTCGTCGTCGTGCGGGGCGCTGCGGCCCAGGGCGCGGAGCTTGAAGCCCATGCTGGTCGGGCTGGCGATGAAGGTGAGGCCGACGCCGTCGAGCCGTCCGTGCAGGTGGGGTGGCGGGTTGAGCAGGATCTCCTGGTGGAAGGGGAACTGCTGGGACAGGCCCTGCACCTTGGTCGTCTCGAACGCGACGGTGGTGATCGTGAAGCCCATCCGCGCGGCCGCGGCGAGGACCCACTGCTGCGAGCGGAGCGGCTCGACCGAGATGGGGTCGACGTCGCCGGGGTCGGGGCCGCCGCGGACGTCCACCTCGGTGCACAGGCCGAGGGTGAAGCCGGGCAGCTCGCGGCCGAGGACGGTGGTGAACGGCAGCTCGTACGGCAGCGGGATCGAGAACGGGAGGGCCCGCTCCTCGCCGGGGCCGAGCACGAACGAGCGGGTCAGCGCGCCGCGGTAGACCTCGGGCCCGGCGATGTCGCGGCCCCACGCGTCGCGCATGCGGGGCATGAGCGCGATCGTGACGTGCCGGATGTCGGTGGGCGCGGCCCCGCCGCGCAGGTGGACGTTGCCCGCCACGGCCCCGCCGGGCGCGCAGCGCGGCTCGGCCAGGACGGTGTCCACCGACGGTCCCCCGTATGCCACTGGACGATCTCCTCTCGTCATCGACAAGCGGCACACTACGCCCGGCCCGCCCCGGCGGCCGAACGACCGCCGGGGCTGTGGAAAACTCCGCGAAAACCCAGGCGACGGCTACTTGGCCGTCACCGTCACGCTCGCGTAGCCGAGCTTTTCGAGGGGCTCGCGGATCTGCGACGCGTCGCCTACGGCGATGACCGTGAGGCGGTCGGTGTCGACGTTGCTCGTGTACGCGCGCGCGACCGACTCCGGCGTCGCGGCGCGGACGGCGGCCAGGTAGCGGGACGGGTAGTCCACGCCGAGACCGCTCGCGGACGCGTCGGCGAGTTCCACCGCGACCGATCGGGACGTCTCGTACTCGCTCGGCGCGCGGTCGGCGAGGGCGCTGATCGCGGCGGTCGTCTCGTCCGCCTCGATACCGCGCTCGCGGATGGAGCGCAGCTGGGTCAGGGCGTCCGCGACGGCGTCGCCGGTGACCTCGGTGTGCACCGAGCCCTGCGTGACGAACACGCCGCAATACGGCATCCGCAGGATTCCCGTGCGCACGCCGTACGTGTAGCCCTTCTCCTCACGCAGCACCGCGTTCAGTCGGGACGTGAGGCCCCCGCCAAGCACATGCGCCGCGACCGACAGGAGCGGCCAGTCCGGGTCGGTACGGTCCGGGACGCTGTGGCTGATGTTCAGGTACGTCTGCACAGAGCCCGGACGGTCCACGATGACGATGCGCGCCTCGTCCACGGGCGCGATGGTGTCGGCCGTGGGGAGCGCGGGACCGGACGACGTCCAACCGGACAGCGCCGCAGCCAGCGTAGCGTCCACATCGGTACCGGCGATGTCACCGGCGACCACGGCAGTGGCCTCGGCAGGGACGATCGAGCCGAAGTACGCACGGACACCTTCGCCCGTAAGGCCCTCGACGGACGCGCGCGAGCCTCCTGTCGGACGCGAAGCGCGCGCCTCGGCAGGGAAAAGCACCGCGCGCAGTTCGCGCGCCGCGCGCGAGCCCGGGTCGGCGTCCTCTTGGGCGATCTCTTCCAGACGCTCGTTCACCAAACGCTGGACGTCGGAATCGGCCAACGCGGGCGCGCGCAGGACTTCACCCAACAGTTCCAACGCCGGAGCAAGGCGCGTGACCGGGGCGTCCAGGGCGATGCGCAGGGCCGTCAGGTCGGCTGAAGCGAAAAGGGACGCGCCCAGGCGTTCGAACTCGTTCGTCAGGGCCGTCCCACCACCGGCCTGCGTGCCCTCCAGGAACGCGCGCGCGGTCATCGTGGCGACGCCGTCCTGGCCGGTGCCTTCGCGTCCCGCGCCCGCGTCGAGGACGAGCCGGACGGCCGCGAGACGGCGGCCCGGCAGTTCGCAGCGCAGCGTCCCGGGACCGGACGGCACCTGCCCGGACACCGCGGCCGGGAACTCCCAGGCCGGGAACGGGCCGGGGACGGGGCGCTCGGCGAGCCTCACCTCGGTCACTTGGCCGTACCTCCGTAGGTCAGCGCGGTGCGGGCGCCCGGCGCCAGCCAGCGGCCCGCCATCTGCTTGATCTGGTCGCCCGTGACGGCGGCCGCGCGCGCGGGCGCGGTGAACACCCGGGACGCGTCGCCGAACTGGGTGGCGTTCTGGGAGAGCGCGTTGGCGAGTCCGGTGACGGTCTCGGTGCGCTCCAGGAACCCGCGCTCGGCCTGCGCGGTCGCGCGCGCGGTCTCGTCCTCGGTCGGGCCCTCGGCGGCGAACCTGGCCAGCTCCTCGTCCAGCACCGCGGAGATCTTCTCCGGGTCGGAGCCGACCGCCTCGACCAGCGCGAGCGACGGGCCGCCCGCGAGCCGGGTGACGCCGGCCCACACCTCGGTGGCGATCTGGTCGCGGCGGACCATCCGGTCGTACAGCCGCGAACCGGACCCGCCGCCGAGGATCTCCGCCGCCATCTCGGCGGCCTCGATGTCGTCGCCGCCGTCGGTCGGCAGCGTGAACATCGCGAAGTACGCGGGGGACGGCACGTCCTCGTCCACCGGCTCCCCGGTGACGCCGCTGAGCGGCCCCAGATCGCCCGGACGCGCCTCGGGGGTGGCCGGACCCGCCGGGATGCCCCCGAAGTACTTCTCGACGGCTCTCAGCGTCTCCTCGGGGTCGACGTCGCCGACGACGGACAGCACCGCGTTGTGCGGCGCGTACCAGGTGCCGAAGAAGTCCCGGCAGTCGTCGAGCGTGGTGGCGTCCAGGTCCTCCATGGAGCCGATCGGCGTGTGCGCGTACGGGTGGCCGGCCGGGAACGTGAGGCGGCACAGGCGCTCGAACGCCGTCCCATAGGGCTGGTTGTCGTAGCGCTGGCGGCGCTCGTTCTTCACCACGTCCCGCTGGTTGTCGAGGTTCGCCTGCGTGAGCGCGGCGGGGAGCGTCCCCATGCGGTCGGCCTCCAGCCAGAGCGCGAGCTCCAGATGGCTGACCGGGACGGTCTCGTAGTAGTTGGTGCGCTCGAAGGAGGTGCTGGCGTTGAAGGACGCGCCCGCGGCCTCCAGGAGCGCGGCGTGCTCGCCCTCGGCGACGTTGCCCGAGCCCTGGAACATCAGGTGCTCGAAGAGGTGGGCCAGGCCCGTGCGGCCGGCGCGCTCGTGCCGCGAGCCCACGCCGTACCAGATGTTGACGGCTGCCAGCGGGACGACATGGTCCTCACAGACCACCACCCGCAGGCCATTGCCGAGCGTGTGCTCGTGCAGCGGCTGTTCGGCCACGAAAGCGCTCCAGTCCGGTCGGTGGATCGGTTCCCGGGGAAGCGTCGCCGCTCGCCCTGGAGCGGCCTTGATCCCCGGATTCACCGTACCGGCTGGGACTTCCCCTCATGCGTGCCCGCGCACCCCGGTCTCGCCCGCGCCCACCGCACGCCGTGGTTCGCGTCTGGCGTCCTACGCGCGCGTGGGGTTAGCGCGCGCGTGGGGTCGCGCGCGTGAGGTCAGGAGGCGGACGACGGGGTTTCGCTGGACGCGTTGTCGGACTCGTGGGCGGCGAGCGCCTCTTCGAGGTCCCGGTGAAGGACGAAGATCTTGGTGAGCTGCGTGACGTGGAAGACGCGCCGGACCCGCTCGTTGACCCCCATGAACGACATGGAGCCGTCTCGTGCGCGCAGGCGGTGGTAGATGCCGACGAGGACGCCGAGGCCCGTGGAGTCCAGGAAGGTCACCTCGCCGAGGTCGACCACCAGGTGCAGGCCACCGTTGTCGATGATGTCGAGCAGCATCTCGCGCAGGCGCGGGCTGGTGAAGACGTCGATCTCGCCGCTGATCTTGACGACGGTGAGGTCCCGCACGGCCCTGTGCTCGACGGCGAATTCCACGACCACTCCCTGTCAGCGCGCTCCGGATGGGTGATGGCTATACCCGGGGAGCCGCCGGTTATCCCACGCGGAGGAGCCGCCGGGAATCCCCTCGGGCGAGGTCAGGTCGTCTGGAACATGGCCCAGACGACCTTGCCGAACGGCAGGGACGACCAGCCCCATCGGGAGCTGAACGACTCCACCAGGTGGAGTCCCCGTCCGGTCTCGGCGATGTAGTCGGGCTCCTTGCGGCGCGGTCCGTCGGAGCTGGCGTCGAAGATTCCGCACAGCAGCCAGTCCGCGCGGTGCAGGAGCCGGAGCCGGATGGCGGTGGGGGCCGAGCACAGCGGGTCGTCCGCGTCGCCGAACTCGTGCACGTCGCCGCGGTGCCCGTCCGGGCTCGTCCACCAGGAGCTGGTACCGCCGCTGTGCCGCAGGGCGTTGGTGACCAGTTCCGAGACGACCAGGCCGACGTCGTCGCCGAGCGGCGCGAGGCCCCACTCGGTGAGGCGGGTCAGGGTGAAATGCCGCGCCGCGGTGACCGATTCGGGGTCGGGCAGGACGGTGAAGGTCACCGTGGTACCGCACGGCAGGACCAGGTCGCGCAGCGCGTGGTCGAGGTGCGCCGGGAGGTCTGCGGCCTCCGGCACCCCCGTCGCGGACGCGCCGGGCGACCCCGGGAGCGGCGTGGCGGCCGACGCGGCGGCCGACGCGGCGGCCGGCATGGCGGAGGGCGCTGAGGACGCTGCGCGCGCGGCGGACTCGACCCTCCAGCGCGTGTCGTCGTGCGCGTGGCGTGACGTCATTCCCGGGACCCCGCAGAGTGATCTCGTTGTGCAGCCATGGCTCGGAAGTCTCGTGCGTTATCCTGCGCATCGTAGCGTGCGAATGCAAGAGCCAAATGCATCGGCCGATGCACGTGCATCTGGCGCCTGCACGCTCCAGTACACCGCGCGGAGCACCGGATCGGAGGTACCCGGGAGAAGGAATCCAAGGTCAACAGTCGTCCGGGGATCATGATCCCCGCGCCCCCCGGCGGATCTCGCCGGGCGATGGCACACTAGGTTCGCTGTCCGCCAGAACGGCCGGGAGGTTGGGCGTGGCTCCAGAGACGCCGGGTACCGGATCGACGGTCCGCCGTATCCTGCTCGGCTCACAGCTCCGACGCCTGCGCGAGGCGCAGGGCGTGAGCCGCCAGGACGCCGGATACGTCATCCGCGCGTCCGAGTCCAAGATCAGCCGGCTGGAGCTCGGGCGGGTCAGCTTCAAGGAACGCGACGTTGAAGACCTGCTCACCCTGTACGGCGTGAGCGACGCGCGCGAGCGGAACGCACTTCTGCAGCTCGCCCGCGACGCGAACACGCCCGGCTGGTGGCACCGCTATACCGACGTCCTGCCGAGCTGGTTCCAGACCTATGTCGGTCTGGAGGAGTCGGCGGCGCTCATCCGCACCTACGAGCTGCAGTTCGTTCCGGGGCTTCTGCAGTCGGAGGGCTATGCGCGGGCCATCATCCAGCAGGGCAACGCGGGCGCACCCGAAAGCGAGATCGAACAACGCGTGAGCCTGCGCCTGCAGCGCCAGGAACGGCTCACCGCTCCGGACGCGCCCCGGCTATGGGCCGTCCTGGACGAGAGCGCGCTGAAGCGGCCGATCGGCGGCCCCGAGGTGATGCGCGGCCAGCTGGAGCACCTCATCGAGGTGTCCAAGCTGCCGAACGTCACCATCCAGGTCATGCCGTTCAAGTTCGGCGCGCACGCCGCTGAGGGCGGCGCGTTCACCATCCTCCGGTTCCCCGAGCAGGACCTTCCGGACGTGGTGTACGTGGAGAGCCTCACCGGCGCGATGTACCTCGACAAGCGCGACGACGTCGACACGTACCTCCAGGCCATGGAACGCCTGTCCGTCGACAGTGCGACCCCGGAGCACACCGTCGAGCTTCTCGGTGATTTCCTCAGAGAGACATGATGCTCCCGACCGACGAGCCCCCGCTCCCGACCGGTGACGGTCGGCCCCACGCCGTCCCCTATCCGTACAACGGGATCCCCGCGACCAGTCTGCGCGGCGCGCGCTGGCTCAAGTCGCGCCGTAGCAACTCCCAAGGAAACTGCGTCGAGATCGCGGAGCTGCCCGGCGACCGCGTCGCCATGCGAAACTCACGCCATCCCGAGGGCCCGGCCCTCATCTACACCCGTCCCGAGATCGAGGCGCTGATCCTCGGCGCGAAGGACGGCGACTTCGACCACCTCATCACACCGTCCGACAACTGAGACCGCTCTAGGGGCCGCCAGCGGCCCCTAGGACGCCGGTATACGCCCTTTCCGCGCTCTCGTGTCGTCCCACGCGCTCGTTGCCCGTTTCCCGCGCCCGTAGGCGCGGGCAGAGCGTGATAGGCGTGATGGCGCGGTGGGCGCGGTAGCGCGGTGGGCGCCTCAGATCAGCCGCAGTTGCCCCAGGGGGCGGACGCTCCGTTCCCACCGAACCGAACGCACTTCTTAGGCGCCTTCACGAAAACCGGGCCCGCGTACCACTGGTACGAGCCGGAGTCGGCGATCTGGCCGCCTCCGGTTGCCTGGACCCACACCGAAACCGCCGTGTTGCGGCCTACACCTGTGCTCTTCATGGTGACGGCGCAGTTGTAGTCGGTGGCGTTGTTGTAGAGCAGGTAGGCCGTCCCGCCCGTGACTGGCATGGAACGCAGCACGACGAAGCCGCCGCCGTGCCCGCCAGAGTCGCACGCGCCCTGCGCGGTGAACTTGTTAGGCGGCTCCTGCCCGGACGGCGACTTGCCATCTGGACCGGGCTTGGAACCGGGCTTCGGTGAGCTGTCCTTGGTAGGGCTATTGCTGGACGGCTTCGGACTGGGCTTCCCGCTCGGCGACGAGGACTTGCCACCGAGATTGTTGGCGGCGCCTCCGCCCGGGCCGCCCGTCGGGGTATTGCCGTTCGCGCCGTCGCCTTGGGCGATCGTCTTGTCCTTGCCGCCGTCGCCCCCGGAGCGCGTGGCCGCCCAGACCGATCCGCCTGCCACGATGGCCAGGACGGCCGCTGCGGCTGCGATCGGGATGGCCAGCTTTCGGCGACCCTTACCGGAACCGTTGCTTCCGTTGGGATGAGCGCCGTTCCAGCCTCCGGGGGGAGCGCCGGGGTTCGTCCGTCCATCCGAGTTGACCGGCCCTGCACCGGACGCGTGGCCCCAGGGACCAGAGGCGCCCTGAGCGAACGCGCCGACCTCGGCCCCTGGCATACCGGACGCGCCGGCTCCAGGCATCCCGGGGGAGCTGTTGCCAGGCAGGCTGTTGCCCGGGGTGTCGGCGCCTTGCAGACCGGGTGCGCTGGGGAATCCCGAAGCGATCGGATAGGGCGAAGGGCCACTTGCGCCGAGGTTATCCACAGGCTGGGCGTCGGAGTTGCCGGCGTCACCCGGGGCGCCAGAATGGTCGCTGACGGTCGCCGCGTCCATGGGGGCGGGCCACACGGCCTGCTGCGGCGCGGGCACGGGGGTGACGCCCGTCGCGGCGCCGACCAGGCGTTCCTGTGCCTCCTTGGCGCCGGGACGGCGGGCGGGGTCCTTGTCCAGGCAAGCGAGAACGATCGAGCGAAGGGGGTCGGGGAGAGTGCCGAGGTCGGGCTCACCGGTCAGGATGCGGTGCATCACGCCGGCCATGTCGTCGTTGCCGAAGGCGGGGCGGCCGTTGGCGGCGAAGGCCATCGTGGTGCCCCAGGCGAACATGTCGGCCGCGGGGCCGACCGAGCCACCCGTGAAGTGCTCCGGCGACATGTACGCCGGAGTGCCGACGTTCTGCGTCTCGCCCGCCGCGCCCAGGGCGCGCGCGACGCCGAAGTCGATCACGCGCGGGCCGTCCGGGCCCATCATCACGTTGTGCGGCTTGAAGTCGCGGTGCACGATCCCGGCCTGGTGGATCGCCTGCAGCGCGGTCAGCGTCCCGATCGCGAGCCGCTCCAGGGCGCCGGCGGCGCGCGGGCCGTCCTCCAGGACGAGCCGCTGCAGCGACATCCCCGGCACGTACTCGCTGACGATGTACGGTCGGTCGCCCGCCACGTCCGCGTCGAGAACCTGCGCGGTGCAGAACCGCGCGACCCGCTTGGCGACCTCCAGCTCGCGGACGAACCGGGCGCGCGCCCCCTCGTCCCCGGCCAGCCCGGTGTGCATCAGCTTGATCGCGACGAGCGTGGTGCGGTCGGCCGCGCTACGGCCCAGGAACACCGAGCCCTGCCCGCCCTCGCCGAGCCGTCCGAGCACCTCGTACGCGCCGAGGCCGCTCGGATCGCCGGCCCGCAGCGGTTGTGCGTCGGGCATCGTCCTGTCCGTCACTCGGCTCGCTCCCGTCGCTTCCGTTCCCGTGGTCTGGTTGGAAAATCCTAGTTTGTCCGTGGTGCGCCCGAGGCCCCCGCACGAATATTCGCGCGAGGGCCCCGAAAGCACCCACGTCCCAAACCCCGCCCAAACCCGCACCTCAACCGCCGCAGGCCCCCACGCCTCAACCCCCTACGGACCCTGCACTTCAGCCCCCAACGAAACCCGTCACGCAGACACCCCCGGCCTGGCGGTTCCGCCGCCGGGAGATCCTGCGACTCAGGCCCCCCAACGGGCCCGAGCTGCAGACGCCGCTCGGCCCTGTGGTTCGGCCGCCGGAGGGGCCTGCGACTCAGGTCCGGACGGGCCCGAGCTGCAGGCGCCGCTCGGCCCGGCGGTTCCGCCGCAGGGGAAACCTGCGACTCCGGCCCCAACAGGGCCGAGATGCAGACGCCGCCCGGCCTGGCAGTTCAGCCGCCGGGGAGAACCTGCAACTCAAGCCCCGACCGGCCCTGCGGTTCGGCCGCCCGAGGGACCTGCGACTCAGGCCCCAACGGGCCCGTGATGCAGAAGCCGCCCGGCCCGGCGGTTCAGCCGCCGGGAGAACCTGCGGCTAAAGCCCCTACGGGGCCTGTGCTTCAGACCCCAGCCGAACCTGCGATGCAGATGCCGCCCGGGCCTGGCGGTTCAGCCGCCGGGGGAACGTGCGACTCCGGCCCCAACGGGGCCCGCGACGCAGACGCCGCCCGGCTCTGCGCCTCAGCCGCCGGAAGAGCCTGCAACTCAGGCCCCGTCCGGCCCTGCGACTCAGGTCCGGACGCGACCTGTAACGCGGGCGCCGCCCGGGCCTCCGGATGAGGCGCCGGGCGGGCTGGTCGTTCAGGCGACGGTCGGGCCTGCGGGCCGGGCAGCTACAGGATTTGCGGCCGGGGTGATGGCCGGGGCGGGCGTTCAGGCGCAGGCCCGGCGCGCGGGTGGGGTGGCTGTGGGGGCTAGGGCTCAGGCGTTCTCGGCGGCCCGCTGGGCGGGCCGGTGTGCGGCGCGCCCCACCCTGGAGCCTGGCGGCGCCTCGGGGGCGTGATGGCGTTCCAGCCGCGCCGCCACCGCGAGCGCCCGCAGCGAGCGGGTTCGGACGGCAGGACGCTCGTCCTGGCGGGGTTTCGGAATGCTGCTCTGCATGATGATCTCCTTCGTGTCGAGCAGGGGTCACCCGCTGTGCGGGATCTTGTACGCGTCGATGGTTGCAACCGCAAGATCCTTCCGGCTATTCCTGCCGAGCGGCCGCTTCCCCAAAAAACTTTCGCACCGCTAACTTCATCCCCCTCCCCGCCGCCCTCCCCCTCCCCGCTGCCCTCCCCGGCCTCGCGGCCCTCCTCGGCCCCGCCCTCCTTCTCGGCCCAACTGACCACATCGCTTCGTCCGCCCACATCACGCCTGATCGCCCACATCGCCCCTGATCACCACGCCACCCCTGTCTGCCCACACCCAACGGCGAACCCCGCCTCCAGCCCCGCCCTGCACAACGCCCCCCGCCCGCGGCCCCCGCACGGCACTCCTGCCCACGCGCTCCAACCCTCGCGCCCGCCCCGCACCGGTACCGCCCCCGTGCCCGTTCCTCGTGGCGCCCCTCCGCGCCGTGCCCACGCCACACCCGCGCCCGCGCCGCTACCGCGTCCGTGTCGTCCCCGAGCCCGTAACCCCCGTGTCCGTGTGCCGCCCGCGCGCTTATGCCGCGCCCACGCCGTCCCGTGCTGGTACCGCGCCCGCCCTGTGCCCGTGCCTGCGTCCGTGCCGCGCTCGCGCCCGTCCTGTGCCTGCGCCCCGCGCCGCTACCGCGTCCGTGCCGCCCCTGAGCCCGTAACCCCCGTGTCCGTGCCGCACCCACGCTTATTGCCGCGCCCGCGACGTCCCCCTGCCGCGCTCGCGCCCGTCCTGTGCCCGCACCCCATGCTCCGCGCCCCACGGCGTGCCTGCGCCACGCCCACGTCCGTGCCGTCCCCGAGCTCGCCACTCCGTCCCCGAGCTCGCCACTCCGTCCCCAAGCTCGCCACCCCGCCCCCGAGCCCGTAATCCCCGTGTCCTTGCCGCACCCGCGCTTATGCCGCGGCCGCGCCGTCCCTGTGCCGCGCTCGCGCCCGTGCACGGCTGGTCCCGCCTGCGGTCGTGCCGTCCCTAGTGCTGGTACCGCCCGCGTCCGCGACCAGCGCCCGGGCTCGTGCCGGTATCGCGATCGCGCCCGTCCTGTGTCGGTGTCCGTGCCTTCTCTACGTCCGCACGATCCCGGCCGTCCGCACGATCCCGGCCGTCCGCGAGCGGCAGCTTTGGACCCGGCGTCTGCTTGTGACCGGTACCCGTGGGACGCCTTTGGGCGATCCCGCCTTGATCTGCACTGGGCGCTTTTCGGTTTCGGGGCGGGGGCCTGCCTTGGACGGGGGCCTACGGGGGCGTCTGGGCGGGCTGTCTGGCCTAACCTTGCCGAATTGCCGCAGAAGCGCCCTGTCGGCCCGGAATTCGGGCCTTGGACGAAGGGAGTCCCGTGGAGCCGAACCCGGAACCGCTGCGGATCGCCGACCCCAGGCTGATGGGCGGGTTCACGCTGCTCGGCCGCCTCAGCTCGCACGGCGCCGGCACGCTCTTCCTCGCCGAGGATCACCGGCGCGCCCAGGTCGTCCTCGGCGTCCCGTACCCGACGGCCGCCGCCGACCCCGGCGTCCGCGCGCGGTTCGCGTCCGCTGTCGGCGCGCTCGCCGAGAACCGCGAGATCGTGGCGTCCTCGACGACCAACCCGCCGATCTGGGTGGCCGTCCCTTACATCGGCGGCGCGGTCCACGATGTCCTCGGCTTGCTGGACACCACTGCCCTGTCAACCGCTGAGCCGAGTCCCGCGCATGTCCCTGGCTTTGCGCCGCACTGGTCGCCCGAGCCGCACAACCCGCCGCCGGTCTACGCGCCCGCGCCCAGGCAGTCCCGCGCGCCGCTGCTGATCCCGGTCGTCGCCCTCGCCGCCATCGTGATCGCCGGGGCCGCGGTCGCCTACTTCGTCATCGCAGACCGTTCTGGCAGCACGACGACGGCGGACTCACCCGCCCCGCCGCGCGTGGCGCCCGATACTCCCAGTACCACCCCGTCCCCGTCGACCACGGACGTCCCGAAACTCAACGCCACCGACGACAAGGCCCACGTCGCGGGCCCCAGCTTCGGCAGCGGCGACAAGCTCTACTTCATGAAGCTGAACGGCTTCCCCTTCAACTTCAACGTCCCGGACGAGTGGGGCTGCATGCGCAGCGACAAACCGCCCTTCTCCGACCGCTGGATCTGCGCCCACGAGGGCAAGGGCTTCCCGCCGACCGGCGGCACCAGCGCCGGCGGCCTCGTCGCGATCCAGCCCTGCCCGTCCGGCTGCGGCCCGACCCAGCGCGAGTCCGCCCGCAACGCCATGGTCATCACCGCCAAGGACTGGCGCGCCACCGACCCCACCACCCAGTACGCCGAGGAGACCGGCACCAACACCAAGAACGAGAAGGTCGTCCGCGTCGCCATGAGCCACGTCTTCGCCTCCCGCCAGGGCGGCCCCATCGACACCGCCGTGGCCGTCCAGCTCACCGGTCCACCCGACGAGAAGGAGGACATGCAGAAGATCATCAACGAGATCCGCCGCCGCACCCCTTGAATAGGGCGGCGCGAGCACGCCAAGCAGCGGCGCCGTATGCCTGCCCGCCGCGTCCTCTGGCCTCGTTCAGTGCTCGGATGTTCGGTTGGGTTCATGGTGAGTCGGCCGGGGATGTGGGTGAACGCTAGCTGCCGCAGGTGCGGCATGTGTTCAGGGTGGTGATCACTTCGCGAGCCACGGCGAGCGTCTCTGTTCGGGCGGTTTCTGCTGGTAGTGGGGTGACGCTCTGCTCGCCCGGCTTGCCGGCGACGGTGTCCTCGCCTCTGTAGGTGATCTCGACCAGCAGGCCGCGATAGGCGAACTTCAGCTCGACTGCCTGGGTGTCGGTCGGCAGTGGTGGCCCCTCGACGGTCCGGTACTCGGAAGTGAACGCGTCGACACCCAGGCCGGCCACCGGCCTGAACGGGCCTTCCACCATCCGGCTGTCCTTGGTCGGCGTGAGGTTCGCGTAGTTGCCGGAACGTTTCTCCGCGGCCTCCTTGTCCAACGCGAAGCTGCGCTGTGCGGTGAGACCGTCGTTGTTGTTCGGCTCGTCCAGGGTCAGGGACAGCGTGAGGTGGCGGCTCTGCCGGCTGACGTCGGTTTCGTGACCTGGCTGGTCCCAGTCGCAGGTCCGCTCCTCGCTCGGTTTCATCGGGCCGGACCCGACGTCCGAGTACACGGCTTGCGGCACCAGCCGCTCCACCGTCTGCTGCGGTACCAGCGTGCAGGGAGGAGGCGCGGAGGCCAGTATCCCTGCGGGCGGCCGAGGCAGCGCGCTCACCGACGATGTCACGGCGGGAGGGACGGGCCGGTTCCCCGCCGTCCGCTCCGACGAGGGTGACGAACCGGTCGAGATCATGATCAGCGTCACGGCGGCGGCCGTCACCACGGCGGTCGCCGCCGAGGCTGCGACCGGGATCAACCACGGCCTCCGGAGGCTCGCGGCGCCGGACGGCCGGGCGCCGGTCCGGGCGTTGTCGCTCCGGGTCGCGTCGGCGCTGGTGGCGTCGTGGTTCGTCGGATCGTGCCGCATGCTCATCCCTTGCAGTCGGCGCAGCCCTGGAGGTTCGCCAGGACGTCCCGGAGGGCCTGCGCCGCGCGCTGCCGGGAGATCTGCTCGCGGGCCACGAGGTCGTACCCGGCGGACGGCTTGTTCGACAGCGGGTAGCTGAAGGCGTAGATCGCCTTGATCTCGGCGTTGCCGGTCCGGACGAAGGCGGCGGCCGAGGCGGTCCGGAAGCGCTGGTCGTCGCCCTTGCCGTCGGTCGTCCCGTGCGCGCCGCTGACGAACGCCTCGTCGCCCAGCCCGGGCAGGACGCGCACGTCGTCGAAGCGCATCCCGCCGGCGTTCGTCCCCGCCTTCCGCAGGAGGTCGGCCTTGTACGCGGCGGTGTCCCGGGCCGCCTCGGTCGTGCCGTCGCGGCCCGGGCCGGTGCGGCGAAGCTTGATCGACAGGATGAGCTGCTTGTCGCCGACCGTGGACGGGTCCTCCGAGTCGTACTTCTCCGAGGTCAGCGTGCAGCCGGTCTGCGCGCCGTCGGTGGCGAGGTCCTGCGGGTTGGAGTTGCTGCGGGGCTCGACGAGGGCCTGCGGGGTGATCTGGTCGCGGAGGGCGGGGGAGACCAGGTCGCAGGGGCGGGCGATGCGGACGAACTCCGCCTTCCCGGCCGGCTTGGACGCCGGCTTCGGGGCTGCGCCAGGGGAGTGCGCCGAGCCCTTCTTCCCGTGGGAGTCCGAGGCCAGGGCGAGGGCCCCCGCGGTCACGCCGGCGACGACGAGGGCGGTGGTGGCGGCGGCGATGAGGGTGATCAGCCAGGTGCGGCGTCGTGGTGGGGCGGGGCGCGTGGCGGGCTGGAGGGCCGGGGACCACTCGCGGTTGATGACGGTGCTGGCTGCGGCCTGGGGGTTGTCGGTGCCGACCAGGCGCTGGAGCAGGTCGTACGAGGTCGGGCGGGCGGACGGGTCGGGGTGCAGGGCGGCCTGGACGTGGGGGAGGAGTTCGGGCGGGACGCCGGAGAGGTCGAACTGCGCCTGCTGGGCCCGCGCGGCGAGGGTGGGGAGGTTGCCCACGCCGTAGGGGTGGCGGCCGGTGGCGGCGTACGCGACGAGGGTGCCCCAGGCAAAGACGTCGACGGCCGGGGAGACGCGGCCGTCGAAGACCTGCTCGGGGGCGCACCAGCCGGGGCTGCCGACGAAGCCGCCGGTGCGGGTGTGGTGGTCGTCGGCGTCCAGCGCGCGGGCGATGCCGAAGTCGATCACGCGCGGGCCGTCCTCGGCGAGCATGACGTTGCGCGGCTTGAGGTCCCGGTGGACGAGCCGGACGGCGTGGATCGCGGCCAGCGCCGTCGCGACGCCGACCGCCAGGCCGCGCAGCGACCCGCCGCCCAGCGCGCCCTCCGCCTCGATGTGGTCGGCCAGCGACGGGCCCGCGATGTACTCGGTGACCAGGTACGGGACGCCGTCGGACTCGCCGTGGTCCAGGACGCGGGCGGTGCAGAACGAGGCTACCCGGCGGGCGTTGGCGACCTCGGTGTCGAACCGCGCGCGGAAGCCCGGGTCGGCCGCCATGTCCCGCCGGACGACCTTGACCGCGACCCGCTGGCCGGAGTCGGACAGCCCGAGGTAGACCGCGCCCATCCCGCCCTCGCCGAGCCGGCCGAGCAACCGGAGCCCGCCGACCGAGGACGGGTCGTCCGAGGTCAGCGGCTCGACGCCGGTCCACGGAGACTGCTCCGCCTGCATCCGGTACCTCCCGCGCCGTCCAGAAGATCGCGGAAGACCTTACACGTCGGGAAGGTCAAGGTCAGGGAGTCAGTGGAATTCGGGATCTCGGAGCGTTCGCGCGAGAACGCCTGCCTATACGGGGTGTGGCTGTTCAGGGGTTCGCTGTGCGCAGGGTGGCGGCGACCTCGGTCATCAAGCTCTGGGAAGCGGCGTCGGGCGGGGAGGGACGGTGGTTGACGAGGAAGATGACGACCGTGCGGCCCACGCGTGCGATCGTCCTGGCACCCGCGCCGTTCGAGCCCGGATAGGTGGCGGATTCGTCGCCGACGTTCTGCGGTTGACCGGCCGGAAGGCCGCTGAACAGCTGGTGCGCGGCGCGGTCGCTCGCAGCGACCCAGCCGACGGTCACGTTGACCGTTTCGCCGCTCGCCACTTTGTAAGTGCATCCGACTCTCGGCAGGGTCGTCCCGTCGATCGTGAGGTGGCCCGGGTCGGTCTCGTTAGGCGCGCTGGAGTGGTGTGGCGCCAGGCGGCAGGGGTCGGGCCAGTCGGAGGGCCGGACGCCTCCCAAGGCCAAGGGCTCCTTGGCGTCCGAGACCGAAACCGAGCTGAGTTGCACGCGGGATCCGCCCTGCTGGGACATGGAAGCGAGGAACAGGTGTCCGCCGCCGGCGGCGATCCATTGCGGGTAGCTCTGCGTGGGGCTGGCGACGGCGTTGCCGCCCAGAACCGGTAGCGGTAGCCGTCGCGACTTCGCGGTGGTCAGGTCGATCACGTCCAGACCGGCCGGTAGGAGCGCGGCTTCGATCGTTGGAGAGGCCATCGGCAGGCCGGTTCCCGAGCCGACGTTCCCGGTCACCAGGTAGGCATGGGTGCCGCTCACGGTGAACGCACGCGGAATGCCGGTTCGCAGAACGCGGGACTTGCGGGTGCGGGTGTTGATGACGGCCAGATAATGCTGGTCCGTCGTGCCCTTGCCCGGGCTCTTTTCCGACGTGTCCTCGCCGGGGATGACGACGTAGTCGCCGGACACTCGGGCCTGGAACCGGTTGGTGCCGAAGCCGGCGGGAACCCTTCCAATGGTGTGCCAGTCCGGCCCGGAGACCTCACCCTTCGCCGAGATGGACGGCGTGTACGGGGCGCTCTCCAGATTGCCGAGCGCGCTGTTGCCGCGCAGCTGCTCAGACCTCAGCTTGTTCCACAGGACGCGCCCGGACGACGGGTCCAGCGCCGTCCGCAGGTCGGGCCCCGACGTCCCGTGGGCGTAGCCCCGGTCGATGGTCAGCACGGGACCGCTCATCCTGTAACTCCAGTCCTTGGCGTCGGGGCTGGAGGTGTGGAAGTACCAGCGGCGGGTTCCGGTGTGCGGGTCGTAGCCGTCGATGCCCGAGGACGACCCGACCAGCAGGACGTCCTGGCGGGCGGCGAACCAGGGCCTGTCGGCGATCAGGGTGGTCGACCAGTCGGCTGTGAGGTTGCCCGCTCCCGGCCCCGGCCCGCTGAGCGCGGGTGATCGCGACGGGCCGGACGTGCCGTGCTCGGCCGCCAAGGACGGGCCGTCGTCCCCGTAGCCGGTCGCGAACAGGGACAGCCCGGCGGCGCAGGCCACCGTCAGCACGGCCAGCACGGTCGTCATCACCTGGCGTCGCCGCGTCGGAGCTTGGAGGCGCCGCGTGGGAGCTTGGAGGTGCCGCGCCGGAACGTTCACCGATTCTCCTGTCATGACCCGACCAGCACCTGCGAAGACCGCGCCAGGAAGCCGCTCAACACGACGTCCCCACCCGAGGTGACCTTCAGCTCCGTCCCGTCAGATCCGGCCATGTTCAGCTCGCCGAGCTGCCGTCCGGTCTGGACGTCCACGACAAGCAGCGAACGCTTCTTCCCAGCGGCAACTGCCATCACGTACACCCGGCCGCGCGCTTCGACTATCCCGCTGGTGGAATCCGCCAGTTCCCAGCCCTTCGGCATCCGGTACTGCCACAGAGGCCGACCTGTGGCGGGGGCGACGGCGCAGAGCCCTTCCGGTGCCTCCCGCCGGGACGGTTGCATGCAGCCGGTGACTTCGGCTCCGCCGCCGATCGTCCCGGCCAGTTCCCCTCGCTGGGCCGCGGCGACGCGGCTGAGGACTCCGGTGGTCAGATCGAAGGCCGCCGTCGTGTTCCAGTCCGACACCACGAGCGAGTTACCGGACGTGGTGAACTGGCGTCCCTGCGACTTCCAGTCCACATCGTCACCGGTGAGCCAGGTCGTGGGCGCTGACCACCGCCGACGTCCGTCGCGCGGCTCGTAGGCGTTGAGCCGGGAACCGTCAGGGCACAACAGGCCCACGAGCAGAACCCCGCTGAGCCCTTGGGAGAACGGCCGGATGACACATCCGGATGGGAAGCGCGTGAACCAGCGCTGCCGACCGGTGCGCGAGTCGAAGGCAGTGAGCCCTTCCGAGGACGAGACGACCACGACACCGCCCTCGTCCAGCAACGGCGCCCCGGCGCTGCCTGACACAGTGGCGCGCCACCGTTGCCGCCCGGACCGCAGATCGAACATCGAAAGCCGATAATCGGAGCCCGCCGAACGAGTCAGTACCGCGACCCCGCCCGTCGCGGCGTCCACGGCCTTCGCCACGAAGACCGGTTCGTGCAGGTCCCGGATCCAGTAGGGCCTGCCGGTCCGCAGGTCGGCGATGGACAAGCGGTTCGGGTTGTCATCGCCCACCTCCCGATCCTCCTCGATCGCGAGCCCCTGGAAGGCGAGCGCACTGTCGGGGACCGCGGCACCGGTGCGCAACATCCCGCTGGTCGGGGGCGTGATCGCCGAGGGGAACGTCCCGTACGGCCCGTGCAGCTCACCGCCGTGGGGGATGAGGACGACGGCCACCCCGACACCGGCCGTCAAGAGCGCGACCACGACGATGCAGGCGCGTTCCCGCCGAGTGCGCCGCGCCGAACGATCAGACGAGGACATTGGGCCGCCGGACGCGCCCCGGTTCGCCATGGCCGCTTCGAGGACGTCCATCCGAACCTTGCTCCGCCGCACTTCGCCCAAGGACGCGGCGAACGCCAGCGCAAGAACCGCACCGGTCAGGTAGCCGCTGAAGCTGTGCGTCAGCAGGGATGTGGCCAGGCCGAATACGGCGGCGCAGGCCAGCCAGAGAACGGACCACCGCATCGGCCGCAGCCGGTTTCGGCGCCAAGCGATGTAGCGGGCCAACGCAGGGTCCAGCGCGGGATCGTCCGGAAGGAGGCCTTGGGAAACAGCGCTGGCGAGAACGCCGAGTACTACTCGGTTCTCCGCTTCCGACTGCGCCAGAACTCGCCGGATCGACCAGGCGAGGAGTAACGAGGCCACGGTGCCGAACGCCAAACCGAACAGGACGCCCACACGCGCGGCGGCCTGGGCGTCGGCACCGGACAGCCAACTCCCCAAGCCGCACCCCGCACCGCTGACGATGGTGAGAACCGCCCATTGCACAGGCGGGGAGGAGTAGCGCAGCCAGAGGTGCGGTCTGCGTAACGAGTCGAGCCCGCTGGCGGGGACGGAAGGTTCTAGCGGTGACGTTCGGGAGCTGTGGGCGACCACGGTCGGCCACTTTGACAGAAGGTGCTTTGTCGAGACAAGCCCTTAGTAATCCCGAGTTCTACAGGTAGAGGCCGGGGGTGGTGGCGGTTTTGGGGAGGGTGGTGGGGAGGTCTTCGGGGTGGAGGACGGCGGGGTCTCCGGGGGTGGTGGACGTGAGGCGGACGGACTGGGTGGCGACGGCGGCGTCCAGGAGGTTGCGGATGAAGCGGCCGTTGCCGAAGGAGGGGCCGCGGGGGACGGTGCGGAGGAGGGCGCCGAGGGCCTCGCGGACGCCGGGCGCGAGGGTGAGGCCGTCGGAGGCGGCGAGGAGCTCGAAGATCTGGACGAGCTCGGAGTCGGTGTAGTCCGGGAACCTCAGGCGCTTGGGGAAGCGGGATTCGAGGCCGGGGTTGGCGGTGAGGAAGGCGGACATCTCGCGCTCGTAGCCGGCGGTGATGACCAGCAGGTCGCCGCGGTACTCCTCCATGAGCTTGACGAGGGTGGCGACGGCCTCGGCGCCGTAGTGGTCGGCGCCGAGGGCGTAGGCCTCGTCGATGAACAGGACGCCGCCGAGGGCCTGCTCGACGGCGGCCTTGACGCGCGGGGCGGTCTGGCCGAGGTAGCCGCCGACGAGGTCGCCGCGTCCGACCTCGACGAGGTGGCCGGAGGAGAGCAGGCCGAGGTCGGCGTGCACGGCGGCGACGAGGCGGGCGACGGTGGTCTTGGCGGTGCCGGGTCCGCCGCTGAAGACCATGTGGCGGGTGGGCGGGGCGGCGGGGTGCCCGGCGGCGCGGCGCAGCTCGGCGCTGCGGGCCTCGGCGACCAGGCGGTGCACCTCGGTCTTGACGTCGCGCAGGCCGACCAGGGCGTCCAGGGCGGCGAGCGGGTCGGCGCCGACGACCACGCGGGACGCGCCGGTGAGCGAGTCGGGGATGTCGGCGGCGAGCAGCTCGGCGAGGCGCTCGGCGGACGGGCGCTTCAGCGCGGCGATCCGGCGGGCCTGGAGGGACTGCGCGCGCTCGCACAGGTTGCGCATGAGGCGGGCGTTGCCGAAGGAGCGCCCGCGCGGGGCGCGGCGGAGCAGGTCGGAGACCTTAGCGGACGCGTCGTCGGTCAGGGTGAGCCCGGCCGCGCCGCACATCCGGACGAAGATCTCCAGCAGCTCGGCGTCGGTGAAGTCGGGGAACCGGACGGTCACTGGGAACCGCGAGGACAGCCCCGGGTCGGACGAGACGAACCGCTGCATCTCGCGCTCGTAGCCCGCGGCGATGACGACCAGGTCGTCCCGGTGGTCCTCCATCATCTTGACCAGCTCGGCGACGGCCTCGGGACCGTAGTCCTCGCCGAGGTCGGACTGGGCGAGCGAGTAGGCCTCGTCGATGAACAGCACGCCGCCGACCGCGCGCCGGACGACCTCGCGGGTCTTCACGGCCGTCTCGCCGAGGTACTGGCCGACCAGCTGCGCGCGGGACACCTCGACCAGGTGCCCGGACGACAGGATGCCGAGGTCCTTGTAGAGCCGGGCGAGCAGCCGCGCGACCTCGGTCTTGCCGGTGCCGGGGTTGCCGGTGAACAGCATGTGCCGGGACGGCGCGGCGGCGGGCAGCCCGGCGTCGCGGCGCAGCCGGAGCGCCGAGGCGCCGGCGACGAGCAGCTCGATCTCGCGCTTCACCGGCGCGAGGCCGACCAGCGCGGCCAGCTCGCCGTGCGGGTCGGACGCGGTGCCGGCGGCGTCGAAGCGGGCCGGGACGTCGGCGCGCTTGACCACCAGCTCCTCGCCGGGCGCGGTGCGGGCGCGGACGTCGGCGACCACGACGTCCGCGAGGCGCTGGGCGAGCCGGGCGTTCCGCAGGTTCCGGACGGCCGGGGTGCGGGCGAGCAGGTCGCCGGCGGCGGTCAGGGCGCGCTTGTGGGCGCGGGCGCCGCGCGCGGCGAGAGCGCGGGAGAACAGCTCGGCGAAGGCGTCCGGGGCGAACGGGCGGGTGTGGACGACCTCGAACCGCAGCGACAGCGCCGGGTTGACCTCGCGGATCCGCTCGTCGCCGCCGGGCTCGCACAGCGCGACGACGTGCAGGTCGTCGTGGACGTCCAGGGCGCGGTGCAGCTCCTCGACGATCGCCTCGCCGCTGCGCGGGTCGCGGGACATGTCGTCCAGGCCGTCGATCACCATCAGCCGGGACCCGGCGGACTCGCGCGCGTCGTTGTACAGGTGCGTGGTGGCGGCGGAGACCTCCTTGCCCGCGAAGAAGTCGTCGGCGAGCCACAGCGGGGACGCGGTGACGCCGCGGTCGAGCAGCAGCCGCGCGACCTCCTGGGCGGCGTCCCGCTTGCCGGTGCCGTCCGGGCCGACCAGCATCAGCCGGACGGGCGCGTCGCCCTCGCCGATGCGGGCGAGCGCGGCGACCACGTCCGGCTGGCCGACCAGGTTGGAGCCGATCTCGGCGGACGCGCGCGGGCGGCGGGAGCGGGGCGTGCCCTTCCCGACGGACGCGGCGAGCGGGTTGACGACCCGGCGGCGCGGCCGGAACAGCCGCCGCAGGTCGTACTGGAACTGGCTGACCGGCACGTGCTGCGGGTCCGGGATGTCGCAGTCGGCGGGCAGGCCCTGCACGGACCCGGTGAACCGGACGGCCATGTCGAGCCAGCCGCGGCAGGCGTCGGCCTCGCCCGCGCCGAGCGCCCGCGCGAGCCACGCCCGGACGCCCTCGCTCCACTCGGCCGCCTCGAACCCGGCGTCCCGGACGCGGGCGAACCGCTCCAGCAGCTCGCCGTAGGCGTCCTCGCCGAGCACGGCCGACAGCTCGGCCGGGACCTCCCGCAGCCCGCCCTGCAGCAGCAGGTGGACGTAGAGATCCTGGACGGTCTCCTCGCGCGGCGCGGCGGCGCGCAGGTGCTCGTGCACCGGGGCGAGCCCGGCGCAGATCCACTCCAGGTAGCCGATCGGTCCGGCCAGCTCGGGCAGCGCGGCGATCACCTCGTCGGACGCGTGGTCCATCCATGCCTGGCGCTGGTCGACGAGGTGGTCGGTGATGTCCAGGGTGGGCGGCGGGTCCTCGAGCAGCTTGATCAGCGCCTGCCGGCGGGGCTCCAGCGGCTCGATCCCGGCCAGGACGTCCAGGGACTCGCGGGCCAGGGTGAGTGCCAGCTCCTTGTCGCCGCTGTCGCCGAGCCACTCCAGCGGGCGGAAGTTGCCGCTGGTCACGATCCAGGACGGGAACTCCAGCAGCAGGTCGCGCTGCTCGCGGTGGTACTTGCCGAAGAACTGGTACTGGAGCCGGGAGTGTGACCCGGTGCACACGGCCGAGCCGCCGCCGAGGAACTCCAGCGCGAGCACCAGGTCGCCGAGGACGAGCGGCGCGGGCGGTTTGAGCAGCTCCAGGTCGTCGGTGGTCAGCCCCTTGCAGCGCGGATCGTCGACCAGGGCCTCGACCCGCTCGCGGATCTCCGCGAACAGCCCGTCCGGTACCCGCCAGGGACCGTGAGCCCAGTAGTCGCAGACCGGCTCATCGGTGACCAGCAGCTCCAGATGCTCCGGCAGCGCCACGCAAGACCCCCTCGCCTACAAACCCGCAAACCCGGCGTAAAGGTTAGGCCGTCCCCGTGACAGCTGTGGCCAGGTTTACGGGTCTGCCCGCGGGGTGTAACCGCCGAGCGAGGGTTCCAGGAGGTCGAAGGCCTCGTGGGCGGCCCCGGTGAGCGCGGCGGCGATCTCCTCGTGGGTCTGGCCGTCCACGGTCCGGCGCAGGGCCTCGTCGAACAGCACCCGGTGGACGGCGCCGAACTGCGCCGCCGCGATCCGGGCGGTCAGGCCCCCTTGATCGGACGTCTCGGCGAGCGCCTCGGCGAGGGCGGCCTCGCGCTCCTCGTGCAGCTCCCGGATGCGGGCGACCAGCGTGGGGCTCCCGGTGAGCATCCGGGCGAACGGCTCGCCGCTGAAGCCGATCAGCGCCTCGCGCCGGTCCACGGCGTCCAGGTAGGCGCGGCGGAGGGCGGCCAGCGCGGACTCGCCGGGCGCGCGGTCCCGGACGGTCCCGGCGAGCCACGCCACGAACTCGGCGTGCACGTCGAGCGCCAGGTCCTCCTTGCGCGGGAAGTAGTTGGTCACGGTCATCTTGGCGACCTGCGCCGCCTCCGCGATCTCGGCGATCGTGACCTTGTCGAAGCCGCGCTCAAGGAACAGCCGGGTCGCCGCGTGCGAGATGGCGAGCCTGGTCTGGCGCTTCTTCAGAGCCCGCAGCCCCTCCGCCCGTGGCTCCTGGGCCCTGGGCTCCCCGGCCCTGGGCTCCTCGGTCTTCGTCACGGCGGGCCACCCTCCGTCTTGGCCGTCATGGCGTCCATTCTGGCATGAACTTGGCCCAGTCCTATGTCTAGGACGAACCCAGAAATGAGGGCGTGACCGGGCTCACGGCGGGCCGGAAAGTTCCCGTGACGGGTCTCATGCCGATCACGATGAACCCGGCGGGATCACCGTCTCGTCACATCTCCATGTCCGGTTCGCCTTGATGTCGGACTTGCGTTGAGTTGTGGTGCCACAGTGGACGCCTACCGGGTGCGACGCCCGGGTGGTTCAGGGACTGGAGTGGCGGGATGGAGACCAGGCGGCTCCGGCGGCTTCTTGCCGCGGCGGCGCTGGCGACGACGGCGGTCACGGCCGGGACGGCGGCTTCCGTCCTGCCCGCCTCCGCCCCCTCGGAAGGCGCTCTGCGGGCGGGCGCGCCCGGCCTGGCGCCCCCGCTTCCGTGGACGGCCCCGATGCCCGCCGCCGCGGGCAGCCCGCTCGCCCCCGAGCAGGGCGGCCCCACCGCGGTCCGGTCCGAGCCCGGACAGGAAGCCCTGGACGGCCTGGACCCGGCGAAGCTCCAAGCCACCCTCGACGCCACCCACGAGGCCGGAATGCCCGGCCTGTCCTCGGCGGCCCGGGATGGCGAGACGTCCTGGCAGGGCTCGTCCGGCGTCGCCGACACCGCGGCCGGGCGGCCCGTCCGCCCGGACATGCGGCAGCGCGTCGGCGGCATCACCAAGACGTTCGTCGCCACGGCCGTCCTGCAGCAGGTCGACCAGGGACGCGTCCACCTGGACGACCCGGTCGGCGGCTATCTGCCCGACCTCGTCCCCGGCCAGCGCGGGCGCCAGGTGACCGTCCGGATGCTGCTGAACCACACCAGCGGCATAGGCGACTACATGCCCGCCGCGTTCCCGTCCCTGGACGACCCGTCCGCGGCGAGCATCGACGCGAACCGGTACCGGCACCTGACACCGCAGCAGCTCGTCGCGTGGGGCCTCGGCGCGAAGCCGGCCGGCGACCCCGGGCAGACCTGGTCGTACTCCAACACCGACTACGTCATCCTCGGCCTGCTGCTGGAGAAGGTCACCGGCCAGCGCGCGTCGGACTACATCACCGACAACGTGATCCGCCGCTCCGGCCTCCGCCACACGTTCTTCCCGAACGACGCGGCGATCCGCGCCCCGCACCCGAAGATGTACGAGTCGTTGCACGGCGTGCTCACCACGCCGCGCGACTACAGCGAGTACGACATGAGCTGGGCGTTCGCGTCGGCCTCGCTCGTCTCCACGCCCGACGACCTGAACCACTTCTACCGCGACCTGCTCACGGGCAAGCTGACCAGCAAGAACGCGCTCGCCGAGATGCAGAAGACCGTCCCGGTGAAGGACGCGGGTGGTCGGACCGTCCTCGACTACGGCCTCGGCGTCTACGCGCTGAACCTGCCCTGCGGCCGCTTCTGGGGCCACGACGGGACGGTCTGGGGCGCGGTGACCCAGTCCCTGACCAGCCAGGACGGCACCCGCCAGCTCACGGTCGCGGGCAACCGCAGCCGGTACCAGCGCCTCGACGGCGAGGGCGTGCCCCTCGCGGACCCGATCGACAACGCGCTCGGCTCGCACGTCATCCAGGCGCTCTGCGGCCCCTCGGACCCCTCCGACGCGACCGCGTCCGCGACGACGACCCGCTTCCTGCCCCTCACCTTCCTCACCCCGAACCCGTAAGCCCGAACCCGTAAGCCCGAACCCGTAAGCCCGAACCCGTAAGCCCGCCGAGGACCTAATGGGCTTCCGGGTCGTGGGCCAGGACGGAGCGTCCGCCGTCCACCGGGACGGTCGCGCCGGTGATGAAGGACGCCTCGTCCGACAGCAGGTGGACGACCGCCGACGCGACCTCCGCGGCCAGCGCGACCCGGCCGAGCGGGTGCAGCTCGCCCATCTGCCGCTCCACGTCGGCGGCGCGCTCCGGGCCGAGGTCGGCGAGGAACGCCTCGTACCGCTCGGTGCGCACCGAGCCTGGCGCGACGGCGTTGACGCGGATGCCGCGCGGCCCGTACTCGACGGCGAGCGCTCGCGTCAGCCCTTCGATCGCCGCCTTGGCCGTCACGTAGGGGACGCAGCCCGGGACGGCCCGCCGGGCCTGGTGCGAGGTGACGTTGACGATCGCGCCGGGCGTCCCGGCCGCGAGGAAGCGCCGGATCGCCGTGGTGCAGCCGGTCATCGGCATGCCGAGGTTCAGCGCGACCAGGTCCATCAGCTCTCGCGCGGACGTGTCGTGCGGGGACGCGTCGCGGAACACCGCGGCGTTGTTGACCCAGCCGGCCAGCGTCCCGGCCTCCTCGGCGAGGTCGGCGGCGCGCTCGGCGGTCGCGGCGTCCCCGGCGTCGCCGGTCACGGTCCGGACGCGCGGCTCGCCGGCGGCCCAGGCGAGCGCGCCGGCATCGCGCTCGACCGCGACGACGACGGCGTCCGGGACGTCCAGCAGGCGGGACACGACGGCGCGGCCGATGCCGCGGCCGGCTCCGGTGACGACGTGGGTGGTCTGCATCGTGGGGGTCTCCGTCCGGGAGTAGTGTTCCGGCCGAACCTTTTCGATCAAGGAGTACCCCCTGTGAAGAAGCTGCTGCCCGTAGCGGGGCTGGCCCTCGCCGTCCTGCCGCTGTCCGCGTGCGGCGCCGCGTCCGCCGCGCCGTCCCACGCCCGGCCGGTCGCGGCGCAGGTCACGGCCGCCGCGGACAGGTACCGGAACTACGCCGACCTCGCCCGGCACGAGAAGGAGGGGCGCGACTACAAGCGCGTCCAGCGGACCCCGCGCGGCGCGCGCGTCGCGCAGATCGCGATCCACGGCGGGCAGATCGAGCCGCCGACCACGCAGCTCGCGGACTACGCGTCCGCGACCGGCAAGGACGCGTTCTACTCGTTCGAGGGGCTGAAGAAGTCCGGCAACCAGGTGCTGCACATCACCTCCACGCACTTCGACGAGCCGCGCGCGCTGAAGCTGCTGAAGACGGTGAAGTACACGGTGTCCTGGCACGCGGCGAAGGGCGACACCGCGACCACCTACATCGGCGGCCGCGACACCGTCCTCTCGCAGAAGATCACCCGCGCGCTGCGCGCGAAGGGCTTCAAGGTGTCCAACCCGCCCGGGCGGATCGACGGCAACGACCCGAAGAACATCTGCAACCGCAACGCGCGCGGCAAGGGCGTCCAGCTGGAGATCACCACCGCGCAGCGCAAGGCGTTCTTCAAGGGCGGGCGGCTCGACGCCGCCTGGATCGCCGACCCGCGGCACCGCACGGCGGCGTTCTACAACTACGTCCGCGCGGTCGACTCCGTCCTCGCCTCCCTCTGAGCCGCCCTGCCGCTCCGAGCCGCCCTGCCACTCCGAGCCGCTCTGCCGCGCTGAGCCTCTCCGCGCCGATTCGGGGCTCTGAGCCGCTCCGATGCGGCGCGCCGGTGCTCGTTCAACGTTGTGAGCCGCTGCTAACGCGCGGCGCACTCCTGTTGCCTGGCTGCGTACCGCCGCGCTGATCACGTAGGACACAGTCGTCACCGTTCACCTTCCGGCTCCCAGGAGTGAGTGACGATGAAACTGCGGTCCATGATCAGCGCGGCCGTCCTCGGGACGGCGAGCGTGGCGGGACTGGCCGCGTCCCCGCAGGCGGCCGCGGCCGCCCCCGCGCGTACCGTCCCGTCGGGCGCCCCTTCGGGGTGCACCGCCACCGACGACGACATCTACGCGCCGTCGGAGAACATCTCCGGCGACCCGGGCGACCTGCTGGCCTGCGCCCCGGCCAAGCTGTCGAACATCCCGGGCGACATCCCGATGAAGGCGTGGAAGGTCCGCTACGTCTCCACCGACGCCAAGGGCGCGAAGATCGCCGTCTCCGGGACGGTCGCCGTCCCGGACGCGCCCGCCCCCGGCGGCGGCGCCCGCCCGACGGTCGCGTTCAACCCCGGCACGCTCGGCCTCGGCGAGCAGTGCGCGTTCTCCAAGCAGCTCGCGGGCCACTTCGTCGACATGTACGAGGGCGGCAACCTCGGCCTGTTCCTCAAGGCCGGGATGGCGGTCGCCGCGACCGACGGCGTCGGCTACCTCAAGGGGTCGACGCACACCTACGTGGTCGGCGCGAACGCCGGGCACGCGCTGCTCGACGCCGTCCGCGCGTCCCGGAAGATCCCCGGCGGGACGCTCACCGCGGACGGCCAGGTCGGCATCTCCGGCTACTCGGAGGGCGGGCAGGCGGCGCTCTGGGGCGCGCAGCTCGCCGCGTCCTACGCGCCCGAGCTCAAGGTCGTCGGCGCGGCGGCGGGCGGGGTCCCGGGCGACCTCAAGGTCACCGCGAAGTTCCTCAACGGCGGCGCGTTCGCGGGCTTCGCCGCGGACGCCCTGGTCGGGCTGCACTCGGCCTACCCGGAGATGCCGTTCGACAGCCTGATGAACGACGCGGGCAAGAAGGCCGTCCAGGACGTCAAGTCCAACTGCCTCTACGGGACGCTCGCGGTGTTCGCGGGCCAGCACGTGGAGAACTTCTCCACCGACCACCTGACGCTCGACCAGATCTACGCGCTCAAGGGCCCGGACGGGACGTCCTGGGGCGAGATCGTCGACCGGCAGAAGCTCGGCGTGGACATCGGGCCCGCGTCGTCCGGCGCGAAGTACAAGATCGGCTTCCCGGTGTTCCAGTACCGCGGCTGGCTGGAGGAGATCATCCCGCACGAGACCGAGGACGCCACGCACGACGCCTACTGCAAGGCCGGCATCAACACGACCTGGAAGAACACCTACCCGACCGAGCACCTGACCACCGACTGGGGCGCGGCCGGGGACGTGACGAACTTCCTCGCCGACCGCTTCGCCGGGAAGCCGGTGCAGAGCAACTGCTGAGCGGCGGCTCCTGAACCGCGGATTCCGCGGTCCATCGACCATCTCGGATACGGACGGCCCGGGCGCGTGGGGTGCCCGGGCCGTCCGCCTGTCCTGCTCGACGCGTCGCTCACTTCCGGGCGCCGCGCGGGCCGCGCGGGCCGCGCGAGCCGCGCAGGCCGCGCAGCAGGTCGCGGGTCTCGGCGCGCCGGTCGTAGGCGATCAGAGCGAAGATCACGCCCAGGGCCAGCGGGAACGCGGCCCAGCCGGGGACGAGCCAGACGACCTGCGTCACGGCGGCGCCGATCATCAGCCCGATCAGGCCGGTCGCGGCGAGCCCGGCCAGCCGCGGGACGACCAGCCCGATCGCGCCCGCCGCCTCGATCGCCCCGGTCACGTACCGGAACCACTGGCCGACGCCGATCTTCGCGAACGTCTCGACCGCGTCCTTCTGCCCGGCGAACTTCGGCATCGCCGAGGCGATCAGCAGGAACAGGCCGAGGAGGATCTGCAGCACCCACAGGACGGTCCGGCGGCGCGAGCGGGTCTGGGCGGAGGCGGCGGTGGCGTGGGCGGCGGTGGCGGTCGCGGTGGTCATGGCTTCGTCCTTCCGGTTCTGTTTCTCGTTTCGCCCATGCGTCGATCGGGTGCCGCCCGGATCGACATCCGCCGGAAGTTTTTTCTAAGAAAGTTCGCCGGCCCGCTTCCGCAGCACGACCCGCTCCGCATCGTTCCTGGTCAGCTCGGCCGCGCGGGTGAACTCGCGCGCCGCCGCGGCCCGCTCTCCCAGCCGCGCGAGCAGGTCGCCGCGCACGCTCGGCAGCAGGTGGTAGCTCCTCATGGACGGCTCGTCCGCCAGCGCGTCCAGCACGTCCAGGCCGCGGCGCGGGCCGAACGCCATGCCGAGCGCGAACGCCCGGTTCACCTGGACGACCGGGGACGGCTCGGCCCGCACGAGCAGCTCGTACAGGCCCGCGATCTGCGTCCAGTCGGTCTCCTCGGCGGACGCGGCCTGCGCGTGGCAGGCGGCGATCGCCGCTTGCAGCACGTACGGGCCGGGCGGAGCGCCGATCTCCTGCGCCCGCAGGAGGGCGTCGAAGCCGCGTGCGATGAGCAGCCGGTCCCAGCGTCCACGGTCCTGCTCGGGTAGCGGGACGGGCGCGCCGTCCTCGCCGACCCGTGCGCGCGTGCGAGAAGCCTGGATCTCCATCAGCGCCACCAGCCCGTGCACCTCGGGTTCGCGCGGCGCGAGTTCGGCGAGGAGCCGGCCGAGGCGGAGCGCCTCCTGGCAGAGGTCCACGCGGAGCCAGTCGGATCCGGCGGTCGCCACGTACCCCTCGTTGAAGACCAGGTAGACGACCTCCAGCACCGAGTCGAGCCGCGCCGCGCGCTCGGCGCCCTCCGGCGCCTCGAACGGCACGCCCGACGCGCTCAGCGTCTTCTTCGCCCGGACGATCCGCTGCGCGACGGTCGCCTCCGGCACCAGGAACGCCCGCGCGATCTCGTCCGTGGTGAGGCCGCCGAGCATCCGCAGCGTCAGCGCCACCCGCGCGGGCCGCGACAGCACCGGATGGCAGGCGGTGAACACCAGGCGCAGCAGGTCGTCGGCGATCTCGTCCGGCTCGGGCATCTCGGCGGCCTCGTCCAGCGCCTGCCCGATCTCCTCCACCTTGCGGGCGAACGTCTGCTCGCGCCGGATCCGGTCGATCCCGCGCCGCTTGGCGACCGACATCAGCCAGGCGCCCGGGTTGTCCGGGACGCCCTGGTCCGGCCACTGCTCCAGCGCGGCGACCAGCGCGTCCTGCGCCAGCTCCTCGGCCAGCCCGACATCGTTGACCAGCCGCGCGAGCCCCGCGATGATCCGCGGCGCCTCCAGCCGCCAGACCGCGTCGATCGTCCGGTTCACATCCCTCACGCGCCCGATCAGAGCACCTGAGCACCGGAAACGGCAACACACCCGCCGCGCGATCCGGCAGAGCCACCGGCGCCCAGACGGCAACACGCCCGCCGCGCGGGCGCGCGACGGGCGTGAGTGAGGGGGGACGGACTACTGGCCGGGCATGTCCTCCGGGCCGTAGACGCGCTGGATGGTGCCCCGGCCGCTGCCGACGATGGCCCAGAAGCGGCGGGACAGCTCGATGGCCTCCTCCTCGTTCCGCGTCTCGATAAGGGCGAACCCGGCCACGAACTCCTTGGCCTCGCTGAACGGGCCGTCCACGACCTCGGCCTTGCCGTCCTTCGCGACGATGTGGGTGGCGCGCGGGTCGAGGCCGCCGGTGGCGAGCAGCACGCCCGCCTTGCTCATCTCGGCGATGAACGCGCCCATCCGGGCCTGGAGCTCGGCGTCCAGCTCGCCCTGCTCGGTACCGTCGTCGACCGTCATCAGCAGGAACCGCATCTCGTTCTCCTTCGCTCGCGGTGTCGCTTGCACCAACGCGTCGATCGGAGCGCGGCCGGATCGACATGACACCCAAACTTTTTTCAGAGCATCATGGCGTACGTCCTGACCTGCGGAAAAGGGCCAGGCCGCCCGCGAGGCCGAGGGCGGCCAGCGCGGCGGTGACGGCGAGCCCCGCGAGGACGGTCCCGTCGGCGTACTCGCCGAGGTACAGGTGCCGGACGGCGTCCACGGTGTAGCGGAACGGGACGATGCGCGACGCCGCGTCCAGCCAGCCGGGCGCGAGCGTCATCGGCAGCAGCAGGCCCGCGAGCAGCATCAGCGGCAGGACGGTCGTGTTCGCGATCGCGGCGAACTCGGGCGCGGTCCGCACGTTCATCGCCAGCCCGTAGGACAGCATCGACAGCGCCGCCGACAGCAGCGCGACGAACACGAACCCGAGCAGGACGCCGCCGACCGGCGCGCGCAGCCCGAAGGCGACGCCGAGCAGCACGAGCAGCGCGGACTGGACGACGAGCTGGACCACGTCGCGCAGCATCCGGCCGAGCAGCGGCGCGGCGGGGTGCAGCGGCGTGACGCGCATCCGGTCGATCACGCCGACCTGCCGCTCGATCAGGATCCCGAGCCCGACGAACATCCCGCCCAGCAGCGCCAGCTGGACGAGCAGCCCCGGCACGAACGCCTGCCAGGCCGTCCCGCCCGTCCGCAGGTCCAGCCTGGACAGCAGCGGGCCCATCAGCGCGAGGAACAGCAGCGGCTGGAGCATCCCGAAGGTCAACGCGGTCTTGGAGCGGAGCGTCTGCCGCAGCGAGCGGCCGAAGATCACGCCGGTGTCGGCGATGAGTCGGTTCATCAGGGTTCCCTAGACGGCGGCGGGCGCGTCGGTGGCGCGTCCGGTGATGGCGAGGAAGGCGTCCTGGAGGGTGGCGGCGCCGTGCCGGGCCTTGAGGTCGGCCGGGGTGCCCTCGGCGACGACGGCTCCGGCGTCCACGATGACGAGCCGGTCGGCGAGGGCGTCCGCCTCGTCCAGGTAGTGCGTGGTGAGCAGGACGGTCGTGCCGTGCTCGCGCCGGACGCGCCGGACCAGGTCCCACAGGTCGGCGCGGCTGCCGGGGTCGAGGCCGGTGGTCGGCTCGTCCAGGAAGAGCACCTCGGGGCGGTTGACCAGGCCGAGCGCGATCTCCAGGCGGCGGCGCTGGCCGCCGGAGAGCGCGGCGGTCGGACGGTCCAGGAGGTCGGCGAGGTTCAGGTCGGCGGCCAGCTCGGCGGCGCGCGCCCGCGACCCGGCCCGGGGCAGGCCGTGCATCCGGCCCTGCGTGACGAGTTCCTCGCCGACCGGGCAGTTCGGGTCGAGGCCGCCGGACTGCGCGACGTAGCCGATCCGGGCGCGCACCCCGGCCGGGTCGGCGAGCAGGTCGCGGCCCGCGACGACGGCCCGGCCGCCGGTCGGCGGCAGCAGCGTGGCGAGCATCCGGACGGTCGTGGTCTTCCCGGCGCCGTTCGGCCCGAGGACGCCCAGGACCTCGCCGCGCTCCGCCGACAGGTCGAGGCCGCGCACCGCGTGGACGGGCCCCGACCGCAGCCGGAACGTGCGGCTCAGCCCGTGGACGTCGAGAACAGGGGAGGTCATGCCGGACAGGAAAGCACAACGGATGAGAAAATTACAACTGACTGAAAGTTTCGTATGGCATGTAAGCTGGCCGCCGTGACGGAGAGCCTGCGCGAGCGGAAGAAGGCGGCGACCCGGCGGCACCTGGCCGAGGTCGCGACCCGGCTGTTCGTGGAGCGCGGCTTCGAGGCGGTCACGATCGCCGAGGTCGCCGAGGCCGCGGACGTGTCGGTCAAGACCGTCTACAACTACTTCGGCGCCAAGGAGGATCTCGTCCTCCCCGAGGGCCAGGCGTCCGCGGACCGGCTCGCCGCGTTCGTCCGCGACCGCACGCCGGGCGAGTCGGCGGCCCGGGCCGTCCTGCGGAACCTGCGCGCGGAGCTGAGCCGCCGCGACCGCACCGTGGGCCTCACCCTCGGCTACGGCCGGTTCATGCGGATGGTCCGCGAGTCGCCGACGCTGCTCGCGCGCTTCGACCGCGTCGGCACGGACATGCGCGAGGCCCTCGCCGCCGAGCTGGCCGCCGCGACCGGCGCGTCCCCGGACGACCTGGTGACCCGGCTCGTCGCCGCGCAGATCGCCTGGGTGCAGGAGCGGATGTTCGCCGAGATCGCCGACCGCACCGCCCGCGACGAGCCCCCCGGCGACATCGCCGCCGCCATGCACGACCTGCTGGACGTCATGGAGTCCCTACTCGGAGACCGCGTCCTCGACTACGCCACCAGGGAACCCGAATGAGCACCTTGTTGAAACGCTGAGGGTCAGTCGCGGCCGGTGAGTGCGAGGGCCAGCCCGGCCGCCGCGCAGAGCACACCCGGCACCAGTAGCGCGATCGACGGATGCGAGGTCGCGAAGGCTCCGGCGACCGCCACTCCGAGCGTCGCGCCACACTGCCGGACGGCGTTGAGCAGCCCGCCCGCCGATCCGGCGGTGCCGTCCGGCGCGGCGGCCATCACGGCGGCGACGAGCGACGGCAGCGCCAGCGCGACCCCGCATCCGGTGAGCAGCAGCCCGACCGTCAGGACGTGCGAGGCGAGCAGCACCGCGCCGGCCGCCAGCAGGGCCGTCCCGCCGAGCAGCGGGGGCCGCGGTCCGAAGCGGGCGACGAGCCGTCCGGTGATGGGAGGGCCGAGGACGAACGGCACGGTCATCGGCAGGATCGCCAGCCCGGTCGCGACCGGCCCGCGGTGCAGCGTCAGCGGCAGGACGAACAGGTCCCCGGTCAGCGTGAAGTTGACCGCCGCCCCCACGCCCAATCCGACCAGCATCCCCCGGCTCCGCAGCAGAGCCGGATCGACCACCGGCCCCACCCGGCGGCGCTCGCGTGCCTCGCCGCGACCATCTTCCAGCGGCGCGTCACCCATGCGGCTGCGGCGTTCGAGCAACACCAGGGTGAACGCGGCCGCGATCGCGGCGGCCGCGGAGAGTGCCGCGTGGAGCCAGGCGCGGGCGCCGGCGGCGATCAGGGCGTCCGTCGCCAGGCCGAGGGTCGCGCAGACCGCGAGCTGCGAGCGGACGTTGATCCGGCGCGTCCCGCGCGGGACGCGGACCGCGGCGCCCGCCGTCAGCGCGAGGACGGCGACCGCGATCGGGCCGTTCACCACGAAGACCGCGCGCCAGCCCGCCGCGCCTACCAGCAGCCCGCCGAGCACCGGGCCCGCCGCGACCGCGCTGCCGCTGACCGCCGCCCAGGTCGCCAGGGCGCGGGTGCGGGCCGGCGCGTCCGGGTACAGCCGCGCGATCATCGCCATCGAGGCGGGGACGCAGGCCGCCGCGGCGATGCCGAGCAGCCCGCGCAGCGCGACCAGCGCCCACAATCCGGGAGCCGCCGCGCAGAGCAGCGAGAGCGCCCCGAACCCGGCGATCCCGGCGCGGAACATCCGGTGCGCGCCGAAGCGGTCCGCGACCGCGCCGGACGTGAGCAGCAGCGCCGCGAACACGACGGTGTAGGAGGTCGTCGCCCATTGCAGACCGGCCGTCGAGGCGTGCAGCGAGGACGCGAGGTCCGGTTCGGCCACCGACAGGACGGTCATGTCGAGCAGCACCATGAAGTAGCCGAGCGAGACGCCGAGCAGCGGGACCGTCCGCGAGCCGGCCGGCGCCCTCGTCGCCGTAGCGGTGATCGTCATGCCCCACAGCCTCGGCGGACGGCGCGCCGGGCTCCACCGGCCGTCGCGTACGCTGCGTTCGGAAAATCCGAACGGTCGCGCGGCGGGAGCACGCGAGCGCGCGGGAGAACGTGAGAGAGCGCGGAGAGCGCGGAGAGCGCGGGAGAGCGCGGGAGAGCGCGGAGAGCGCGGAGAGCTGAGGGGGCGGCATGGAGCTTCGGCAGCTGCGGGTGTTCGAGGCCGTGGTCCGGCACGGCACGGTGACCGACGCGGCGGTCGCGCTCGGCCTCGCGCCGTCCAGCGTCTCGGCCCGGATCCGCGCGCTGGAGGAGTCCCTCGGCGTCCCGCTGTTCGACCGGACGGCCCGCGGGATGCGGCTCACCGCGTCCGGCGAGCGCATGCTGGCGTGGTCGCGGCGCCTGCTCGACGCGGCCGAGCAGGCGCGGAGCGAGGTCGTCGGCGCGGCCTCGGCGCTGCGGCTCGGCGCGCTGGAGACGATCGCCGCGACGCACGTCCCGCGCGTCCTGGCCCGGCTGGCGGCCCGTTCGCCGGGCATCGCGGCCGAGGTGGCCGCGTCGAGCTTCCGGGACGAGCTGCTCGCCGACGTCACGGACGGGAAGCTCGACGCGGCGCTGCTCCTCGACACCGGCGACTCGCTCGGCGACCTCGGCTTCCCGCCGCCCGAGGAACCGCTGACGTTCGTCGATGTCGAGCCCGTCCCGCTCGTCCTCGTGGCGGCGCCGGGCCACGCCCTCGCCGGGCGGCACGGTCTCGTCCGGGACGACCTGCGCGGCGAATCGCTGCTGGTCAACGTGCAGAACTGCTCCTTCCGGCTCGCCGCCGACCGGTTCCTCGGGCCGGACGTCGCGCGCGTCCGGGCCGGGGGAGTGCCGGTGCAGCGCGCCTGGGCCGAGCAGGGCCTCGGGGTCGCGCTGCTCCCCGCGTTCGCCGTCGCCGAGGCGCTGCGGGCGGGCGCGCTCGTCGGGCTCGACCTGCCGGTTCCGGACATCAGCCTGCGACTGGTGTGGCGGTCGGACCGGGAGGCGCTTCCCGGGCTCCGTGAGCTGCTGTACGCCTGCGCCGCCGCTCCGGTCGCCTGAGCACCGGATTAAGGACAGGCCGATAGCCGCCGGCCCGTCGCGGCATTTCTGGTGAAGGTTGCGGTTTGCCCAAGAAACGATGACAGGGGCTTGTGGCACGGTTCACGTTCAGCTGATCATCGGCGTCTATGTGGCATCCGGGGCTGGTACTGCGGCGGATGGCCAGCGACCGGACCCTGGTGATGGCGGCGTGCGCGACCGCGCTGTTCGCCACCACGGTCCTCGCGGCCCTCGTCGGCTACGCGGGGGCGGTGACCCGCGACGGGCTGCACCGCACGCTCGCGCAGGACGCGCAGATCGGGGCGGCGGTCGTGGTGACCGTGCTGCCCGGCCAGAACGCCGAGACCGGCAGGCAGCTCGACCGGACGCTCCGCGCGACCTACGGGAACGTCCCGTACCGGCTGGAGCAGACCGCGCACAGCGACACCTACACGCTGCCCGGCCAGGAGCGCGCCCAGCACCCCGAGCTGACCAAGTTCGCCACCTACGCCGACATCGACAAGCACGCCAAGCTGACCGGCGGGCGCTGGCCCGCCGCCACCTCCGACGGCACCGCCGAGGCCGTCCTGCCCACGCAGGCCGCCCGCGCGATGCGGCTGAAGCCGGGCGCGGTCTTCACCGTCCGCGGACGCGTCGACAAGTCGTCCGCGATCAAGGTGCGGCTCGCCGGGACGTTCGACGTGCTGCGCCAGGACGACTACCTCTGGCACCGCGACCGGCTCGTCACGACGGGCTCCGAGCAGCAGAACTACACGACCTACGGGCCGCTCGTGCTGCCGCCCGACGTCTACCGGGCCCGGTTCGCGGCGGCGGGCGGGGATGTCACCTGGTTCGTCCGCAACGACCTGTCCCACCTGGATGTCTCCGGCCTCCGGACGCTCGGCCACCGCATGCAGGACGCGACCGTCTCGCTGCGCAAGTACGGCGACGGCACGACGTTCGCCGTCACCAGCGACCTGCCCCAGCTCGCCGAGCAGCTGACGAGCGCGGTGCTGGTGGCGCGGTCCACGATGTTCGTGCCGGTTCTCCAGCTCATCCTGCTTGCCGGGTACGCGTGGCTCCTGGTCGCGCGGTTGCTCGCCGACCACCGGCGCACCGAACTCGCCCTCATGCGCACGCGCGGTGCCGGGATGCGGCAACTCGCCGGAATCACGGTCGCCGAAGGGTTCGCGGTCGTCCTACCGTCCCTGCTCATAGGGCCATTGCTGGCCAACCCGCTACTCCAACTCGCCGGGCACGCGCCCGCTGTCAAAGCGACCGGGATGCGGCTGTCGGCCGGATCACCGGGCACGCTCTGGACGGTCGCCATCGTCGCCGCGCTCGTGTTCGTGGCCGCCGTGACGGTTCCGACGCTGCGCGCCGTCCGCGGCACGTTCGTGGAGACCGAGGCCGCGATCAGCCGCGGCCGCCGCAGCGCGTGGGCGGGCACCGGCGCCGACCTCGCGCTGCTCGTCGTCGCCGGGCTCGGCGTCTGGCAGCTCACCCGCTACGGCAGCACGCCCCGGGTGTCCGGCGCGGGCGGGATCGACCCGTTCATCGTGTCCGGTCCGGCGCTCGCGCTGCTCGCGGGCGGCGTGCTGATGCTCCGGCTCGTCCCGGTCAGCTCGCGCGCCGCCGAGAGGTTCACCGCGCGCGGCCGCGGCCTCGCGCCCGCGCTCGGTGCCCGGCAGGTGGCCCGGCGGCCGCTCCGGTACGCCGGACCCGCGCTGCTGCTCGTCCTCGCGATGGCCGTCGGGGTGCTGTCCGCGACGACGATGAGCACGTGGCGGCGCTCGCAGACCGAGCAGGCCGACTTCCGCGCCGCCGCCGACATGCGGATCAACGAGCCCGCCGGGGACGTCGCGCTCGGCCCGCTCGGCCGCGGCGCGCGCTACGCGTCCCTGCCCGGCGTCAAGGACGCCCTCCCCGTCGCGCGGCGGCCCGCCACCTACGGCAACGCCGAGGGCTTCCTGCTCGCCGCCGACGCCCGCAACCTCGGACGCGTGCTGCGGGTGTCCCCGGGCCTCGCCCGCTCGCTGCGGCTCGGCGCGCTGGCGGCCGCCCGTCCCGCGACGCACCTGATCCCGCTGCCCGGACGGCCCACGAAGCTGAGCATGGACCTGCGCCTGACCTCGGACGGGACCGCCCCGAGCATCCCGCGCGACAGCTACTTCGGCCCCTGGGACCCGTTCGCCTCCATCTACGAGGTCACCGCCCTCCTCCAGGACGCGCGCGGCGTCGCCTACTCCGTCGACCTGACCGGCCTCAAGGCCGACGGCAAGGACAAGACCCTCACCGTGGACGTCACGTCCCTGTCCGGACCGCAGGGCGTCATCTCCTACCCGCTGTCGGTGCGCGGCCTGCGCTGGGCGGACGGCGACAACCCGCTGCACGGGCCGCTGTCGCTCGACGTGCTCGGCATCCGCGGCGAGGGCCCCGGCGGCGGCCCGGCCGCGCTGCCGGCGGGCGCGGGCTGGGACCAGTGGTGGGACGACGGCACCGGACCCGGCGCGCAGCAGCGGAAGGTGACCGCCGCGCAGCGCTCCGGCGTGCTGCTGGCCTCCGCGATCCCCGCGACCGAACTGGCCGGCGGCTTCTCGTACGGCGCGCCGACCGCGCGGGTGAACATGCTCGTCGCGCACGGTGACGCGCCGCCGCACGAGAACGAGACGTCGGGCGCGGTCCCGCCGCTGCCGGTCGTCACCGGCGTCATCGACCGGTCCCTCGCCGACCGGGCGCACGCCAAGGTCGGCGACACGGTCCAACTGCACCTCGGCACCGGCCAGCAACCGATCAAGGTCGCCGGGATCGTGCCCGCGCTGCCCGGCCTGGACACCGGGACGGACGGCGCGCTGGTCGACCTGCCGACGCTCGCCGACCGCTGGCAGGCCTCGGGCGGCTCCTCCGACACGGGCGCGAACCCCGACGAGTGGTGGCTGTCGCTGCGCGACACGCGGACCGAGCCCGCCGCCGCGGCGATGCGCCTCCACGAGAGCTGGGGCGACGTCGCCGCCGACCGCGTCCAGCTGCGCAAGAACCTGCGGGACGCGCCGCTCGCCGCGTCCCTCCAGGGCGCGCTGCTGCTCGGCTTCGGCGCCGCGCTGGCCTTCACACTGATCGCCTTCACCGTGAACGCCGCGGTGGCCGTCCGGGAGCGGGCGCGCGAGTTCACGGTGCTCCGCGCGCTCGGCCTCGACCAGCGCCAGGTCTCCGGGATGCTCGCGGTCGAGCAGGCGATCCTGGTCGGCCTCGGGCTGCTCGGCGGGCTCGCGCTCGGCCTGGTCGTCGCGAAGCTGGTCGTGCCGCACATCGTGCTGACCGTCCAGGCCGCGCCGCCCTACCCGCCCGCGACGCTGGTCGTCCCGTGGCTCGCGGTCGGCGGCCTCACCGCCGGGGTGGCGGCGATGCTCGGCCTTGTCCTGCTGGTCGTGATCAGGATGCTGCGCAGGCGCGGCCTCGGCGGGGACCTGCGCGCGGGGGAGGACCGATGAACGGGCCACGGCTCCGGCTCGTCCGGACGCACTGGGCGGCGCTGCTCGCGGTGACCGTCCTGACGGCGGTCACGACCGCGCTCGCCGTGGTGTTCCCGGCGCGCGCCGTGCACGGCTACGACGACGCCGCGACCGGCGTGCTGGGGACCGGGTCCTCGGTGAACGTCAGCGGCGCCGCCGGCGGCAGGAACGCGCTCAACCTGTTCGCCAACCCGACGGCCATGGTGCCGCGCGGCGCCGCCTGGCACGGGCTGATGCCCGCGCGGCTCGGCCACGCCACCCAGGAGGCCGACCCGTTCGCGTTCGCGCCGAAGGTGCCCGTCCGGCGGCCGCCCGGCCAGCGCCGCGCCGTGCTCGACCTCATCGCCAACGGAGTGCTCGCCGGCCCCTACAAGGTGCTCCAGGGGACGGGCTACATGGACCCCGCGGTGCCGCAGATCGCCGTCACCCAGGAGACCGCGGAGCTGTTCGGCCTCAAGATCGGTTCCGTGGTCCGGTACAAGAACGGCGACGGCAGCCTCCCGGTCACCGTCGGGCTGATCTTCAAGCCGGAGGACCCGGGCAGCGGCTACTGGGCGGACCGCGGTTCGACCACCAACCCGCACGTCCAGGTCGACAACGACGGCGCGGAGTGGCTCGTCGGCGGCGCGCTGATGAACTACGCCGCCTACTCCCAGTACCTGAACCAGACCAACGGCCAGTTCACCTTCACCTGGCGCTTCCCGGTGAACTCCGCTGGGATCAAGGCGTCCGGCGTGCGGGACCTCGCCCGGGACCTCGACCGCTACCGGTCGGCCGTCTCCAGCCAGCAGGACATCTTCCCCTGCCAGATGCAGACCCCGCTGGACGCCCGGATCAAGGACTTCATCGGCCAGTACGCCACCGCGCAGGTGATCACCGGGCTGGCCTTCAGCGGGCTCGCCGCCGTGCTCGTCGGCGCGCTGCTGCTCGGCCTGGCGCTGTTCACCGAACGCCTCCGCAGCGCGCTCGCCGTGCAGCGCGCGAGAGGCTCGTCGCTCTTCCAGCTGTTCCGGACGATCAGCTGGCTGACCGCGCCGACACTCCTGCCAGCGGCGGCGGCCGGGTGCGGTGTCGGACTGCTCATCCATGCCGGGCCCCCACAAGTGGTGTCGATCTACCTGGCCGCGGTCGTCGCTCTGATCGGCATCGGGTTCCCCTGCGTTCTCGCGGCGCGCTGGAACCGCGGCGCGGTCCTGACCACGCGGCGACCGGAGACGACCACGCCGAAGACGTCCCGGCGGCGGCTCGTCCTCGAACTGCTGGTGCTGGGCCTCGCCGTGGTCAGCCTGGTGATCCTGCGCCGCCGCGGCCTCGCCGCGCAGGCCGAGCTGGGCGCGGACCCGCTGATCTGGGCCGTCCCGGTCCTGCTCGGCATCGCCGCCGGGCTGGTCGTGCTGCGCGGCTTCCCCTGGCCGCTGCGCCTGGCCGGACGGCTGTTCCGCCGGGGCCGGTCCATGGTCGGGTTCGTCGGGTTCGCCCGCGCGTCCCGGCAGCAGGTCGTCACCGTCCTGCCGCTGGTCGTGCTGCTGCTCGCGGCGTCCGTCGCCGGGTTCGGCGCGACCGTGGACGCCGCGCTCGAACGCGGCCAGGGCACCGCCGCCTGGTACTCGGTCGGCTCCGACGCGCAGCTCAACGCCACCCAGTTCGACTACCGCCTGCCGCAGTGGCTCAAGTCCGTGCGCGGCGTCACCGCGGCCGTGCCGCTCCGCACGATCCCGGACGCCGGCGTCGGCGGAGCGGTCGGCGACGGCAAGCCGGAGATCACCGTGATCGCCGTGGACCTGGACGCGCTGCGCGGCGTCTCGGGAGGCGCCGCCCGGTTCGTCCCGGCCGCGCCCGCCGACCCGAACGGCATGCTGGTCTCCCCGGAGGCCGTCCAGTCCGTCGGGACGAAGCCGACCACGCTGAACTGGTTCAACAAGTCCCTGCCCGTCCACCCGGCGGGGATCGTCAACCGGTTCCCCGGCCAGGACGCCACCACCCCGTACGTGATCATCCCGTTCCGGATGCTCACCGACATCGACTCGTTCCCGACCCGCGTGTTCGTCCAGGGGAACGGCATCGACCGGACGGCCCTTGACAAGACCGCGCGCAGGGCCGTTCCCGAATTCGCCACCAACTCGATCGGGCCGTCGTTCGTCCGGTACCGGGGCGATGTCGAGCACGAGCTCAAGCAGGGGCCGATGGTCCAGGTCGTCCACAAGGCGTTCGCGGAATGCGCGCTCATCGTGACCGCCTACGCGCTGCTGTCGGTTCTGCTGGTCCTCCTCGTGGGCGCGCGCGAACGCGGACGCGCCATCGCGCACCTGGAAGTCCTCGGACTGAGCCGCCGGCAACGCCGGACGCTCGCGCTCATCGAGATCGGACCGGTCGTGCTCTGCGCCGTCCTGATCGGCTGGCTCGTCGGCATGCTGCTGCCGCGCCTGACCGGCCCGGTGGTGAACCTGCGCCCCTACACGCTCGGGTTCGCGGCCTCCAACCACGCCGTCGAACCCCTGCACCTGGCCGCGCTCGCCGCCGTCCTCGCCGTCGCCGGGCTCGCCGCGACGGCCGTGGACCGGCTCTTCGACGCCCGCCACCGGCTGGGCGAAGTGCTTCGAACGGGGGAGGAGACATGACCGAGACCCCGAGCCTCGCGGAACTGGAACGCCGCGCGACCGACCGCGGCCCGGCCTACGGCGAGGGCGCGCACATCGTGTGCGACAACCTCGTCCGCATCTACAAGGCGGACGGCATCGAGGTCGTCGCGCTCCAGGGCCTGGACCTGCTGGTCGACCCGGGCGAGCTGATCGCCATCGTCGGCGCGTCCGGATCCGGGAAGTCCACGCTGCTGAACATCCTGTCCGGGCTGGACGTCCCGACCGCCGGCGTCGCCCGCGTCGGCGGCATCGACCTGCTGACCATGAAGGCCGCGCAGCGGCTCACGTTCCGGCGCGAGAAGGTCGGCTTCGTCTGGCAGCAGACCGCCCGGAACCTGCTGCCCTACCTGACCGCCGAGCAGAACGTCCAGCTGCCGATGCGGTTCGCCGGCCGGGCCCGCGGCGACCGCCGCACCCGCGCCGCCGAGCTGCTCGGCGTCCTCGGCATCGGCGAGCTGGCCGGACGCCGCCCCGCCGAGCTGTCCGGCGGGCAGCAGCAGCGCGTCGCGATCGCCGTCGCCGTCGCCAACGAGCCGGACGTCCTGCTCGCCGACGAACCCACCGGCGAGCTCGACTCCGCCACCGCCGAGCAGGTCTTCGACGCGCTGCGCCGGGTCAACACCGAGCTCGGCACCACCACCGTGATCGTCACGCACGACCCGCACGTCGCCGAGGAGGTCGACCGGACGGTCGGCATCCGCGACGGCCGCACCAGCAGCGAGGTCCGGCGGCGCAGCACCGTCGACGCCGAGGGGCGCACCGTCCGGATCGCCGAGGAGTACGCCGTCCTCGACCGCGTCGGCCGCGTCCAGCTGCCGCGCCGCTTCATCGACGAGCTGGGCATGCGGGACCGGGTCCGGCTGAACCTCGAACCCGACCACGTCGCCGTCCACCGGGCGGAGGAGGGACCGGACAGTGACTGACCCGACCGCCGACCCCATTCTCGCGGTGACCGACCTGGTCCGGACGTACCGGACGGGCAAGGTCGAGGTGCAGGCCCTGCGCGGCGTCTCGTTCAGCGTGGGGCGCGGTGAGCTGGTCGTCCTGAAGGGCCGTTCCGGCTCCGGCAAGACCACCCTGCTCAACCTGATCGGCGGCCTCGACACCGCCGACTCCGGCACCGTCCTGCTGGACGGCCGCGAGGTCACGTCCCTGGACGAGGACGCCCTGGTCCGGCTGCGCCGCGAGACGATCAGCTTCGTGTTCCAGTCGCACGGCCTGATCCCGGTGCTGTCGGCCGCCGAGAACGTCGAGGTCCCGCTGCGCCTGGCCCGGACGGCCCCCGCCGAGCGGGACCGCCGCGTCGCGACGCTGCTCGCCCTCGTCGGCCTCGCCGACCACGCCCGGCAGCGCCCCTACGAGCTGTCCGGCGGGCAGCGCCAGCGGGTCGCGATCGCGCGCGCCCTGGCGTCCCGCCCGCGCCTCCTGCTCGCGGACGAACCGACCGGCCAGCTCGACTCGGAGACCTCCCGCGCGATCATGCCCCTGCTGCGCGCCGTCATCGCCGCCGAGGGCGTCACCGTCCTGGTCGCCACGCACGACCCCATCGTCATCGACCACGCCGACCGGCTCCTCGCCATCACCGACGGCGTCGTGACCGAGGAGCCCCTACCGGCAAGAACCTGACCGCGCGGGCGAAGCGGGCCCCAGGCCTGTTTCGAAGCGGCGCTCGGCCACGCGCGCGAACGCGTGACCAGCGCGGTGCCGCTCGCCTCCGGCGTCCCGGCACCGCGCTGATCGCGAAGCGATGCCGCGTTCGCCGAGGCACGGTCACGGAGCGAGTCGCTAGGCGAGCGCAGTGGGCCGGACTTGGAACACGGCCTAATGCTCGCTGTCGGTGCCGTACTCCCAGTGCCAGGGCTCGAACGGGTTGCTGTAGGCCCACGTTGGGTGGAACCAGCCGTACTTTCCGGAGTTGGCCTTCATCCAGTTGAACTGGGTCGAGCCCTGGTTCTCCACGCCGTCGCAGAGGTCGACGGCCTGGCCCTTGCCGTGGTTGCTCGTGCCCGGAACCGCCGCGAACCCGGGCCGCTCCGCGTACACCCGGTGCTGGTCGGCCAGGCTCCGGTAGCTGGACGTCACGCACATGTTGTGCCCGAACCTGCGCCGGTACGCGGCGTTCACCTTGTAGAACGCCAGCGCCGCGTCCGCGCGCAGCTTCATGCCCTTCTGCGGCAGCGGGCACAGGAACTTGTCCGGGATCAGGCCGTTCGGGAACTTGGTGGACTCCGACGCCAGGCTCTTGTCGCAGCCCAGTTCGAGCCGCTTGTCCGGATCGAGCTTGCGCAGCATCCCCTCCAGCTGCGCGGTGAGCTGCGCCGACTTCTGCTTCAACCCGTCGATCTGCTGCTTCAGCCTGGTCTGCGCGACCGCGTTCTCCGACTGGAGTTCCTGCGCCGCCGACGCCAGCTCCTGCTTCCGCTTCTGCAACCGGTCCGCCTGGCTGATGAGCGACTGCTGCGCGTCCGCCAGATGGTCCACGTCGGCCGTCGAGCGCAGCGCCGACATATCCCCACCCGACCCGAAAACGGCCATCGAGCCGACGACTCCGGGCTGCTGGTACGACGCGTTCGCGAGCCGCGACAGCGGCCCCCGGATGCGGTCGAACTGCGCGTCCGCCGCCGCGAGGTCCTTCAGCGTCGCCCGCAGCTTGTCCTGGGAGCCCGCCAGCGCCCGCCGCCGGTCCTCCATCTGCCGGGTCGCCGCCTGCAGATCCGTCCGGGCCTTGTTCGCGGCCTTCCGCAGCTGCGCCGCCGCGTCGCCGTCGCGGGTGCCGCCCGCCGCGGTACCACCGGGTGACAGCGTCACCACCATCAGGACGACCGCGGCCAGCACGCCCGACCGAGGAATCGGCACGTCCAGTTTCCTCCTGATGCCCGAAGCCGAAGAGCCGCAGGAACGCTACTACAGCCGACCCCGTGATCAGGTCGCCTCAGCGCCCATGCCTGTCACACCAGTGCCGCAGGAACGGGAAGTCCTGCCACCCGGGCGGGCACCCGGGCCGCTCCTGCCCCGGCGGCCTCCGCGTCCGCTTCGCCGGAGGCGGCTGCGGCTTGGTGGTCGCCTTCGGCCGGACGGTCCTCTCCGGCACCGGGGACTGCGTCGCCGGCTTGGGCTGCGGCGGTACGTAACCCCCGACCGTGGGATTACTCTCCGGAGTCGCCGCCACGGTAGGCGCCGCTTCGGGCCGTCCACCCGACGACCCCACCAGCACGGCCCCGGCCAGCGCCACGGGAACCACGATCCCCCCGGCCACCAACCAGATCCGCCGAGGCGTCCGCCCAACGCCACTACCCCCGGGCCGCGCCGACCCACGATGCCGACCCACCACGGCACCGAACTGTACTCACCCCCGCCCCACCCGGCCTAGTCCCCAAAACGGGTTCCACCCCAGCCCCTCCCGTCCCCTACCCTGGTACCGCCGTCCGCTACGCTCTACCGCGAACGACAAGCCTCCGTAGCTCAGGGGATAGAGCACCGCTCTCCTAAAGCGGGTGCCGCAGGTTCGAATCCTGCCGGGGGCACAAGATCAACCAGCGAAAAGGACCCCCTGACCAGCGTGAACGTCGGTCAGGGGGTCCTTGTTGTGTGCGGTTGTATGCGGCTACATGCAGCCACATGCGGCCGGTTCTGCCCAATGCGTGCCCACGGGCGAGGGCTCAGGACCTGCGGAGCGCGTCGGAGATCCGCTGTCTGGCGGTCACGTCCTCTCCGTCGATGCACTTGGCGTAGACCCGGTGGAGGACTTCGACGCTGTGGCCGGCCCATTCGGCGACCTGGGCCGGTGCGACGCCCCCGTTGAGCCAGGTGGAGACGCAGGCGTGCCGCAGGTCGTAGGGGCGTTCGGCCAGCGGGGATGCGGCCTGCTCGGCGGTCAGGGCGTCCAGCCGGGCTGCGCGCCATGACCTGCGATAGGTGATGTTGGGCAGGTCGCCGCCGCGCACGCCGTAGAACACGCGACCGTCGGCCCCCGCGGTGAACTCCTCCAGGTGGCTACGCAGGATCTTGACCAGTTCTGGCGGGCACGGAACAGGCCGGGTTTCGTCGTCGGCTCGGTGCTTGAGTGCCCGCTCCTCGCGCAGCTCGCCGTCGTCGGTCCAGTCGCGTCCGACGAATGGTGCCGCCTTGTAGATGATGATCTCGCCCCATCCGTCGGCGGGCTCTTCCTCCTCGCCGGTCTCGGGGTTGGTGACCAGGTCCGGCAGGACAATGTGGTCACGTCGCAGGTTCACGGCTTCCTCGGGGCGAAGTCCGGCGTAGTACATGACCGCGAAGAAGGCGACCAGGCGTTTTCCGCTTCGGGGCTGACGTCCGACGGCGGCCAGCAGCGCGCGGGCTTGGGCGTGGTTGACGACGCGGCGCCGTTCCACTTCGCCGGTGATGCGCGGAGGTTTCCACTTCAGTGCCCGGATGGGGTTGGAGTCCAGAAGCTTGAGGTCCACGGCGTAATCGAGAGCGTTGGCCAGGATCATCCGGTGCTTGCGGGCGGTGGTCGCTGCGGCAGCGCTGCCGTCCAGTCTTGAAATCGCGGCATCCAGCGCGGCGCGGGCGGTCTCCTGATCGGCAAGTGCCGATACCGGCAGGGTGCTGTCGGCCAGCCAGGCGAGTGCCCTAGCCACGTCGGCGGGGGCGTTGTCCCGATTCTTGGTGTTGTATCCCCAGCGTTGCATGGCGGTGCGCAGCTTGCTGGCGTCCGGCTTTCCGCGTCGGGTAGTGAGCAGCGCCGGAGTGGTGGCGGTCAGCGCGCGGGCGATGTCTTCCCGGTACCGGCCTGCGGCGGGCTTCCATTTCATGTCGACGTACTTGCAGGCGAACTCGTACCAGCTCATGTCCTGCTTGTCCCGCCGGCCCCAGGCCACCGGTTCGCCGGTGGCGAGGTTGAACGCCTCGCCGTTGCGGGCGGCGGTGACCAGGCTGCTGCGGAAGGAGTCGGCCTGCGTTACGTTCGGGAAGCTTCGCTTCCATTCAGGCAGGTTGTCGGTCTGCCAGCGGACGCGGTAGGAGGTCACCTTGCCGTGCTTGTTCTGGCGGACCTCGGTCTTGAAGACCCGGACTTTGTAGGTGGTGCGCATCAGGCCGCGATCTCCTGTCGGGCGTCAAGCCAGCGCTCATAGTCGGACAGGCGGATACGAAGCTGCCCGTTCGGGATCTTGATGCAACGCGGGGCCGTGCCCTTGGCACGCCATTCGTAGAAGGTGCGCGGGGCGATCTGGAGGTTCTGGCAGAACTCGTCCACGGTCAGCATTTGGCCGTTGGAGGGCTTTTTCATCCTGGGGGCCTGCTCTCTTGCGCGTGATCGGTTGGCTGGTTGGGGCGCCGTGCTTGGTGGCTGAGCGCCTTTGCTTCGCGGGTCGAGTGTGAGGGTCGTCAGGTTGCTGCGTGGGCGGCTCCGGTAGAGGGTTCGGGCTGGCAGTTGGGGTGTGTGGCCTGGTCGGGCTCGACGAGTGTCATCGGCTGTCGGCAGACGGTGCAGGTACCGACATCTGAGGAGTAGGGCATTCCAGCGCCCGCAGCACCCGCAGCACCCGCAGCCTGTGGCGTTGTCGCAGGTCGCTCGGCGTGCGGCGTGCGGGTGCTGGCCTCGGTGGCCAGCACCCGGTCAGCACCCGCAGCAGCGCCCGCAGCGCCCGCGCCGTGGGGCGTGCGGGTGCTGCCAGCACCCGCACGGGTGCTGCCGTTTCGCGCAGCACCCGCGCGTTGGTGCTGGTCAGGCACAGATTCGGGTGCTGCGGGTGCTGCGGGCGCTGGAATGCGGCTTCTCTCCAAGGCTGGCGTGAGGCGGTAGATCCGGGACCGGTTACCTGTGGGTTGGCGTTGGGAGTCGTCCACGTTGATGCCGACGTGGCGGAGGGCGGGCGCGAGGCGTTTGATCTGTCCTCCGGCGCGGGTGGCGTCTTTGGGCCATTTCTTGGGCAGGCGTTCGGGCGTGGGGACCTTGTCGAGGATTTCTTGGGCGGTGGCGGCGACGCCTTCGGGTCCGGCTTGGTCAACCAGGGTGATGAGGGCCTGGGCGAAGGGGTCGCCGTCCAGGACGTCGGCGACGGCGTCGCGGGCTCCGGCGGCGTAGGTGTCCAGGGTGTGCCAGCCGGTGACGTGGTCGGTGGCGGCCAGGACGCGGGCGAAGTCTGCCATGCGCGGCCGGTGGGTGAGTTCCACATCCGGCAGTGCCTTGAGAACCTCGGCCAGCAGGTCGAACAAGGACGCGAGGATGGCGGGATGGGCATCGCGGTAGGCGGCGTCCAGTTCGGCTTCCTCGCGCCGTGCGTGGTCGGGAATCAGGTTCAGTTCGAGCGTCAAGAGACGCTCGGCGAGGTCTCCGGCGAGCGCTCCGGCGTCGATGGTGGTCAGTGCGAGCACGCGGCGGAATTCCAGGACCACCACGTCGTCGTCGGAGTACAGCGCGCGGTCCACCATGCCGTCACCGGTGACCGCGCGGCACAGCGCGTCGCTGAGCCAGTCGGGAATGAAGGAGATGTTGTCCAGGCACAGCGCCCATGAATTGAACGCCTGGGTGGCCCAGGATTTGAGGTCGCGGGGCGCGGTACGTTTGGGCGCCCCGGACGGGTCGATGATCCCGATCACCATCTGCGCGGACTTGGACTTGCCGGTGCCCTGCTCTCCCCGGAAGGTCAGAATCGGGTGCGGCAGGTCGGGGATGAACGCGGCGACCAGCCAGGCGACCAGCAGGTGGAAGGCGTCTTCGTCCAGGTTCAGCAGCGCGCCGAGCCGGGCCAGGCCGTCGCCGTCGCGGACCGGGTCGGGCAGCGGCTTCATGGCGCCGGACCGGCGGAACAGCACCGGGGAGCGCGGCACGCGCTGCCAGCCGGCCGGGGTGATGACCACGCAGCGGCCGTCGGGGGTGCCCAGGTCCACCACCACGCCGTTGCTGTCGCCGGGGTGGATGCCGTCGGGGGTGCGGGCGGCGCGCAGGTGCGGGGTGGCCAGGTCGGCGGTCTGGGCGATGCCTTCCAGCACCGTCATGGCGTCGGCCTGGGCCGATTGGGAGGAGACGGCTTGGTTCTGTTCGTCGTTGTAGATGCGGGCAAGTTGGGACCGCAGCCCGTTCTTGCCGCGCAGCGGCAGCGCCACGTTCGGGCCCTGGATGGGTACGGCGTAGGGGCGGCCGTCCCCGGACACGCAGAAGGTGAACCGCTCTTTGGCGATCTTGACCAGGATCGCGGCCTGCGATGGCCCCTTGTCCTCCTTGGCGACGTGCCGCCCGACGATGTCCGCAGCGGTCTCGGCGGCGTGGGCGTCGGCACCTGCGGGCGCGGGCTCGCTGTGGTCGGTGGGTTCGGTGCCAGTCGGTTGGGTGTTGGCGGGCGGGTGCTCGGCCGGGGCGGTCATGCGGCGCCTCCGTGGGCGGTCATGGCGCGGGCGGAGTCCAGGGTGTGTTCGGTCTCGGCCTCGCCGAGGCCGATGTGGTGGGCGGCGTCGGTGAGGGCGGCGCGGGCCGCTGCCGGGTCGAACAGGCCGCGGTCGGCGTGTTCGTACATGCGGCAGGCGGCCCAGTACAGCCGGTTGTTGCGGTCACCGGTGGTGGCGGACAGGACGGTGTTGACCAGGGCGCACAGCACCCGGAACGGCCGCCCGCCGTCGGTGAGCGGCGCCGGTTGCGGCGTGGGCCGTTGGCGGGCGGTCTGGGGCCCCGAGCGGACGCGCAGAGCATCGATGAGCCAGGCGGGGGCGGGCAGGACGGGCGCGGAGGAGTCCACGGGCGTGTACCGGATACCGGTCCGATGCAGGGAGCCAGGCGCGACCACGTAGCCGCCCTGCCCAGCGGCGCCGCGCACGTCGATGCCGTCAGGAAGGGCACCCGGACTGTTGCCCAGCTGCCCGTCGGTGGGCTGTGCGAAGTAGAAGTGGCGGCCTTTGGCAGTGGTGACGACGAAGGTAGCCGGGACCTGTCGCCCGAGGGCGGCGGCGTAGTCGGTGAACGCACCGGGCCGGTCTTCGTCGATCACCAGCAGCCCGGACGGCTTGCATGCGATGCCGAGGTTCCGGGGCCCGCGCGCCAGGTCGCGGACGATGGCGGCCGCGTTGCGGGTGGCGCGCTGGCTCCACCTACCGACCGGGTGCTTGCCGCGGTCGCCGTCACAGGGCGCACCGGGACGGTGCGCCCCAACGCAGTCCGGAAGCGCCGGATGGTCCACGGTGAACACGTACATGCCGCGTGCGATCAGCCAGCGGGCCACCGTGACGGTGTCCGGGCCAGGGGCGGCCTCGGCGAGGTCTTCGGCCTGGTGTGAGTGCGGGGTGGGTGTGTTCATGCGGCGTCCCGGTCGGTGGTCTTGGGCCTGCGCAGTCCCCGGAACGGGCGGATGGTCAGGGTGCCGTCGGCGCGGCGGATGAGGACGTTGCGGGGCCCGCCGCCCGTGCCCCAGCGGGCCAGGACGACCACGGGGTGTCCGCGTTCGAGGTAGGTGCGTCCGATCATGGTCATGCGGCCTCCGTCCGGGGTTGGGGGTCGCGTTCGAGGTCGTGTCCGGTGATGGCTTCCACGAGCGCGGAGACGATGACTTCGGCGGCGGGTGGGGTGACGGCGTTGCCGAGCTGGCGGACCTTGGCGCGCTTGGAGGTGCCGCAGATGATGTAGTCGTCGCGGAAGGCCATGGCGCGTTGGATCTCGTGGGGTTCCAGCATCCGGAACCGGACGTCGTCCAGGTCGATGTCGGCGGCGATGCCGGAGGCCAGGGACCACCGGTCGCGGGTGGGTTGGGTGCCGACCGGGCCGGTGACGGGGCGGGCGTAGCCCTTGCCGTTGTAGGGCACCAACAGGTGTTCCCATGGCGCGAGCGGTTCGGGCAGGGTGAGGCCGTGGTGGTTGCCGCCTGCGGTGACGGTGTGCAGGGGCTGGCCGATGTCGCGGGCGCGTTCCTTGTCGCCACCGCCGCGCATCGGGACGATGAACGGCACCCACGCCAAGCCCGTTTCGTTCCGAGCGGTCTGGGTCCGCAGCGGAGCCGCAGCGGGGGCGGCGGTCTTGCCGGGGCGGCCTTCGACCGGGACCAGTAGCGGCGGGACGGCGACGCCGTCGTTCTCGCGGGTGGTACGGGTCGGCATCGGCGCGGTGACCGGCAGCGCGGTGTCACGCCAGGTCCCGCCTGCCGGGGTGAGCAGCGGGACGGCGTACTTGGCGATACCGACGCGGATTCGGGTCAGGGTGGCCGCTTCCAGCGGTTCCTTGCCCAAGTCGGCGCGGTCGCCGATGCGGGCGGCGGGCAGTGTCCAGTCGATCGCGGTCAGCGCGGGCAGCGCTTCGGGCTCCACCACCTGGCCGCGGCAGGTGTGGCGGGGGCACTTGTAGACGTACTGGCCGTGCCGGACGCCGTAGCGGCCCATGTCGTTGCGGGGGTTCTTGAACACCTGGATGGCGTCGATGACCTGATCGCAGGACGGGCACCACGCGCGGGGCCGCAGCCACTTGTCGAAGTCGGGGTGGGGCAGCTTGTCCAGCCAGTACGCCAGGTACAGCCGGTCGCGGGACTGCGGCGCGCGGGCGGTGCGGACCGGCCGGACGTGCATGCTGTTCAGCGCGATCAGGCGGGTCCGGTAGCCGAGGGCCTGGATCTCGCCGAGCCAGCGGTGCCATTCGGCCCAGCGGCGGCACTGCACCACGTTCTCGACCACTCCGGCCAGCACGGGCCGGCCGCGCAGGTGCCAGTGGGCCAGGTAGCGGGGGATCTCCTCCATGAGCTTGCGGGCGCGCAGCGTCTGCGCGTCGGCGGTGGCCGGGTCGTCGGGCATGCCGGGCAGGGCCTGGAAGGTGGACTTGTCGAAGTCGCGCTTCTTGCCGCGGGCGTCGGTCCAGGGCGGGCAGGCCGGGGATGCCCAGAACAGGTCGGCGCGCGCGAACCGGACGATGTCGGTCTTGGTGACGTCCCCCAGGATGTGGTCGACGTTGGGGAAGTTGGCACCGTGCGTCTCAAGCGCGACCACGTTGTGGTTGGCGGCCTGGACCGGGTCGACACCGGGCACGTTCGCGGCGCCGTCGGTGGAGCCGCCTCCACCGGCGAACTCGTCATACAGCGTGACGGTCACGCCGCACCTCCGTCCGCCACCTCGGAGCCGTCGGCGGGCAGCGGGGACACCAGTCCCTCGGGGTCCAGCAGGAACCGGTGGCCGAACGGGCAGGACCACACGTCGGCGTGGTGGTCGGGGTCGATGGTGTCCCAGCGGGTGCCGACCGCGCCGCATCCGGCGATCGGGCAGTCGGGGCCGTCCAGGACCGGCCAGCGGGTGACCGGGGTGGTGAACACGTCCTGACAGGCGGCGCAGAGCCAGACCTGCACCGGCGCGCCGTCGGTCAGCCGGTTGGCCGAGGCGATCCAGCGGACGCGGTGGTCGGTGCGGCAGGTCGGGCAGTCCGCCAGGGCCAGTGATGGCCACTGTTCGCAGGGTGGGCGTTGCGGACGGTTGTGCGTCATGATGGTGGGGCTCCTTCATGGTTCTCGGATGGGCCTGGCTCGTTCGGGGACGTGATCGGTTGGAGTAGACCCCTGGCGGCGTGCTTGGTGGCTGACCGCTGGGGGTCGCTCCGTCTTCAGAGACGGGACGGGCTTCAGGCAGCGCCGCGCGCGGGCATGGCCTCGGCGCGGCCAGTCGGCGGGGCGGGGAACGCTTCGTGGGTGCGGCCGTCCAGGACGCGGCCGGCGCGGTGCTTGGTCAAGCGCCTCATACGGACGGCGTCGGCGGGCGCGAACACGCCGATGCGGGGCGAGTGGGTGCGGCCGAGCTGGTCAACCAGGACGATCGGGCCGCGCGGCTGCTCTTCGGAGGCGGGGGCGAACATCCCCCACTGCTTGAAGAAGAACGGCACCTGCGCGCTGTCGCACTGCTCGCGCAGCGACCGGAACCAGTCGGGGTGCGCGGGGCGGGCGGCGGGGCCCGACTCGCCTCCGGCGATCACCCAGTCGATGCCGTGGAAGCGGCGCTGGCAGCAGCCGCCCGCGTGGACGAACGAGGCGGTGAGGCCGTGCCCGCGCTCGCTGCCCATCGTCCGGACCGCCTGCTTCAGGTCGATCGGTCCCAGCAGCGGTTCGGCCGACAGGAACCGGACGGCGGCGGGCGTGCGCAGCAGGGCGGGGATGCGGAGGTCGGCCCACTTCTGGTTCTCCACCGACACCCCGAGCCAGACGTTGGGCAGCGGCCACGCCCATCCGACGGTGTTGGTGGCGCCGTAGTCGGTGGCGGCCAGGGCGCGGACGGTGGGTGCGAAGTCGGGCAGGTTCAGCAGGGTGCGCATGCGGGCGTGCCGCTTGGTGAGCACCTGGAAGGTGTGCTGGGGCGCGGCGGCCATCACGGCGAACACGCGGGTGATGTAGTCGGCGGGCACGTCGGCGTGGAACAGGTCGGACATGGAGTTGACGAAGATCCGGCGAGGGCGGCGCCAGTGCAGCGGCTGGGTGAGCCTGGTCGGGCGCAGGGTCAGGTCGAAGCCGTGCTCGAAGTGGTGGCCGGGCACGTCGCGGAAGCGTTCGGCGAAGGTGGCGGCGTAGCAGTTGGTGCAGCCCGGCGAGACCTTGGTGCAGCCGGTGACCGGGTTCCAGGTCGCGTCGGTCCATTCGATGGCGCTGTGGTCGGACATGGCCGATGTCCTTCGGGTCGGCGGACGGATGGTCAGTTGTGACCGGTGCCGCCGCAGCGGCGGCACCGGCTGTCGCCGAGCAGTCCCCGGTGTACGCCGGTGCCCTGACAGCGACCACACACCCCGCGTCCGCGCAGGGCCCAGCGGACCAACCAGATGGTCGCGGCGATGGCGATCAGAACCGACAGCAGGTCCACCGGCGGGGCCGTGGCGTGTTGGGCGGCGTGTTGGGTCATGGTGAGGTCCATGCGGTGTCCTCAGCGTTGTGTGGGCGGGGCGTTGGGTCAGCGGTCTTCCAGTCGGCGGGGGTGGGTGGCGCGGTCGGTGGCTTTGCGGTCGCGTTTGCGTTGGCGTTCTTTGGCCAGTTCGGAGCGGACGGACAGGACCGTGCGGTGTGCGGTGCGGGAGCCGAGTCGTTGGGTGCGGCCGGTTCCGCCGCATCGGGTGCAGGGCCCGAACCGGCGGCGGTTGCTGCCGGTTTTGCGGCCGGTCCCGCTACAGCGGCGGCAGGGGCGGAAGGGGTAGGTGTAGACGCTGGCCGCCCACAGCACGAAGCCGGCCATGGCGATCAGCAGCAGCGTGACCATGCGGGTTCTCCTCAGCAGGCGCGCGTTGCGGGTCGGGTTGAACGAGGTTGGTTGGTCAGGGCTTCCAGCGGCCGACCACGTGGGGCTTGGCCCACGAGACGGTCTTGCGGCGGTCGATGAGGATGTCGCCGTTGGGCAGAAGGACGATTTCGTCCGGGCGTACGTTGTCTTCGGCGAAGTGGTCGGCTACCAGCGACTTGATCTGCCATTCCGACATGCGGGGCTTGCCGCCGGGACGGTCCTGCGGAATGGGCTGGCGCTGTTCGGCGGCCTGCTGGTAGCCGTTTTCCAACCCGATGGCCATGGCCTCGGCGAAGGCTTCCTTCCAGATCTGGCAGGCGTACCGGCGGCAGTCGGTGTCTTGGCAGGTGCGGTGGTCGTGCGTCGGCTTGCTCGCGCCTGCCTTGCCCGCGGCCTTGGCGGTGGGTTGTGCAGTGGGCTGGGCGGTGGGCTTGCTGCTGGTGGCCGTTCGGGCGCGGCCGGGCTTGGCCGGGGCGCTGTTGCGGCGGGCCGCGGCGGTGGCCTTGCGGCGGGCGGCCTGCTTGCGCTTGCGGGCGGCGGCCTGCTTGCGGGCGGCTTCGGCCTTGCGCTTTTTGAAGTCGGTGGAGACATGGCAGGTGTGGAGCAGGCCGCGCGGCTGGCCGCAGGTGCGGCAGGTGGTGGTGAGGGCCGCGCGGGGCTTGATGCGGGTCTTGCCGGGCTTGGTGCGGCGGTTCAGGCGGGTGACGCAGGTGTGGGTCAGGCCGCGGGGCTTGCCGCAGCGTCCGCACTTGAACACCTGGATCTTCAGGGCCATGGGGTCTCCTGTTGGTGGGTGTGGGGCCGGGTGCCGCTACCCGCTACCGGGCAGGTCAGCGGGGTGTGCGGGTAGCGGCAGGTCGCGGCCGGTCGGGTTTGTGCAGGTCGGGCCGGTAGCGGTGCCGCTACCGGGTAGCGGGCCGGGTCAGCTGGCGGCGGCGGTGTCGGCGGCGGCCTGGACGGCTTGCTTGCGGCATCCCTTGCGGGTCACTCCGGCGCGCTTGACGTCCACGCTCGGCACGCCGAGGTCTCGGCACTGCGCGGAGATCGCATCGGCGGTGACGTCGGCCCACCGGTCGCTGATCTGGCCGGCGAGCCGGTCGGCGAGTTCGGTCCAGTGCAGGCCGGGGTCTGAGCCGAACACGGCCAGGACGTCGGCCAGGACGTCGCGGTCGGGGGTGGTGGAGTCCTGCCCGGCGGCGTAGCCGGTCAGGGTGCCGGCGCGTTCACGCATGCGGCGGGCGGCGGTGAGGATCTTCTCGGCGTCGCCGTGGTCGGCCAGGTGGGTGCGGACGGTCGGGGTGTGGTCGGTGGCGCCGTACAGGTAGCCCACCCCCAGGTAGGGCTTGCCGACCGGGAGCGCGGAGGCGTCGAACCCTTCGGAGTAGGCGTCACCGCCGAGGATGGCGTCAGAGACGTTGCGGTTGCCGCAGCGCAGCGCGAACCGGACGGCGTGGTTGTCGCGGTACCGGTTGAACAGCCGCTGCACGTCGCCGGCGCCGACGCCGGACGGCTTCTGCGACGACGACAGCAGGATCACACCCGACGACGGGCCGACCGCCAGGATGAACGACAGCAGCTCGGCGACCTGCTTGTTGTCGTCCTGGTCAGGGAGTTCGAAGTAGTTCTGGAACTCCTCCATGACCAGCATCCAGATGAACAGCCGCTTGGGGTACTTGCGGCACAGTTCCTCGGTCAGCTTGCCCTCGGGGCACTCTTCGGGGGACAGGGTGGACAGGAACTCGTTGGTGTCGATGATGTGCCGCTTGATCTCGACAAGGGCGTCGATGAGCTGCCGAACCGGGTCACCGGCGCGATTGGGCACGGTGCCGCGGATGAAGTGGTAGGCGACCAGCGCGAACTTGTTCCAGTCCGGGGAGTTCTTGCCGTCCACCACACTGATCCGCACGTGCGCGTCCAGCGCGGCGTACAGGGCCAGCAGCCGCGCGGCGAACGTCTTGCCCTTGCGGGGCTGGGCACCGATCAGGATCGAGATCCACAGCAGCGACAGGGCGACCTTGCGGGAGTGCTCGTCCAGTCCGAACGGCGCGGGCTGCCAGATGTTGCGGGGTTTGCAGTCCAGCAGCGGCGTCTTGCCCGCCGGGACCGCCAGCGGGTCGCGGTCCATCACGGTCAGGGTGTGCCGGCGGTGGCTGGACGGGTCGTGGGTGAGGTACACCTGCGACGGCGCCGCATCCAGCCCGGACGCCAGTTCCTTCTTGGCGTTGACCGCGGCGTCGAACCCCTTGCCGTACGGGAGCACCACCTTGACCTGCGAGCCATGCCCTTCCTTGGTGCGTGACATGGTGGTCTCGAAGGTGACCTGCTGGTTCGGCTTGTCGGGGTGTCCGAGCCCGGCGGCGTAGTAGGCGCGCAACACCACATCGTGGTTCAGCAGCCGGAACCGCGGGACGGTCATCGCCGGGACGATGATCGGCTGATCCTCCGGTCGGCCCTGGTGTGCCAGCCACGGCACCGCCACCGCCAGCAGCAGCGCCCACCCCCACCACGGCGCCACACTCACCATGAGCAGCAGTCCGGCCAGCAGGGCGAACGCCTGCCCCGCCAGGATGGTGCCGCGCACGCGGCGGGTCTCCTTCACCTCCCGGTGCAGCTTGTACCACTCGCGCGAGTCGCCGGAAGCGACCGCCAGCGACCGCAGGTAGTCGTTCTCGGTCACCCACCACCATGCGAGCTGGCGGTTGATCAGCCGCCAGACCCCGACCACGCTCCACAGCAGCGCCAGCAGCAGGTACCGGGGCGCACGGACGCCGTGGAAGGCGACCCGGTGCCCGAACCGGCGGGAGTGCCGCCCGATCGCCTCCCAGACGCCACCGAGCGTGCGCAGGTTCTCCGGGATGACCGGGTAGGCGTCCCCGTCCGGGTCGTCCAGCAGGTACCCGATGCCGTCGTCCACCGGCTCGGGACCGGTGTCGGGCTCGGGGTCGAACTGCACCTCGAACGAGGTGTCGATGTCGGCGGGGCCAGCGTCGCCGTTGCTGTCCGGCGCGTCGTCGTCCGGGCGAAGCGGGATGACCTCGGCGTCGAACCGTCGCTGCGGCGCGGCCGGGCCGTCGGGGTTGTGGCGGCGCACGGTGGGGTCCAGGTCGTCATCGGACGGCGTGGGGTTCGGGGTGCCGGGGTTCGGGGTGTTCATGCGGCCTGTCCTTCCGTGGCCGTGGTCGTCTCGGACGGGGATGCGTTGGGGTCGGCGGTGGACGGGGCGGGGGCGTCGGTCTTCAGGTGGGTGAGAAGGGCGCCGACGCGGGCGTTTCCGGCGGTGTGTCCGGCCTGCCGCAACTGCGCGGCCAGGGTGTCGCGGGTGAGCGCCTCACCCCGCGCGGCCAGGTCGGCGGCGATCCGCCGTCCCAGCGGCAGCAGCGCGGTCACGTCCGGTTCGGTGCGGGCGGTGGTCCGGGACGAACGCCGGGACCGTCCGCCGGACGGAGCCTTGCGCGTCCCGCGTCCCGTCCGCCCGGTAACGGTGGACGGTCCAGCCGTCGGAGACGTGGACGGAGTGGACGATGAGCCGGACGGTCCGGTCTCGGGGGCGGTGGACGGTCCGGCCTCCAGAGCCGGACGCTCAGCGGACGGCAGCGCGGACGGTCCGGTGCCCGCTCCGGGCGCGGGCAGGGCGCGACGGCCTGGAGCGACGGGGGCTTCGTCCAGTACCCAGGCGCGGAACCCCTTGCAGGTGGTGACCGGTGCCAGCCCCAGACGCAGCACCCACAGGCCGATGCCACGCGCGGCGGCCAACGGCGAGGTGGTGTCGGCGTTGTCGCGTCCGGCCAGGGCGCGGCGCCGGACCACAGCGATCAGGCGGTCGGAGGCGGCGGCGTACAGCGCGGCCGGCAGCACCCACGCGGCGACCGACTTGGCCGAGCCGACGTCCGCGCTCAGCGCGTTCATCAGCAGCGAGCCGGCCACGCACGCCAGGTTCAGCGTCCGCTCGGCGACCGCCGGACGCCCGAGCCGGGCTTGGGCCAGGGCCAGCAGCGCGAAGATGACCGCGGCGGCGTCCAGCCCGAGCGCCTCCAGCGTGGACGCCAGGTGCTCGCGCTTGACCGCGTGAACGAACTGGTACTGCGCGCGGTAGGAGACGTAGCCCTGCGCCAGCGCCAGCGCCAGCAGCAGCAGCGCAGCGCCGGCCAGCAGCCAGCCCCCCACCCGGTCGGCCGTACCGGACGCGGCCGGGTCGGTCGCGGTGGTGCGGCGCCGGTTGAGGAAGCCGGGCAGGTAGCGCAGATTGAACACCTGTACCGGGCGGCCGTTCCGGTCGGAGGTGGCTCCGGCAGCCTCGGCCTGCCAGCCGCCCGCACGGTCGGGGCGGCCGAACTCCGGCGGCGGGGTGAAGGAGGTCATGACGCCATGCCTCCCGCCCTGCTCACGGCGAACGCGGGCCGCTGGACGGTGACCAGGTGCCAGCCGCCGTCGCGCAGAGATCGGTGGACGATCCGGACGGCGGCGACGGTCAGCGCCAAGGCGGCCACGGTGGTGAGGGTGACCGTCAGTACGGGGTGGGCGAACAGCAGCACCGATCCGGCGGCGGCCAGGCGGATCGGGGACAGGCACAGCCACCCCGCCAGCGCGGTGAGCGCGGTCAGCAGCAACAGCACGGCGGTCATGCGGCCCTCCCGAGGTCGGAGCGGACGGGGGCGAGTGCCCAGGCGGGCACGGTCAGCGGGGCGTGGGTCTCGTGGTCGATGTCGGCGGCCATCACGGCGCGCTGGCAGGTCGGGCACCGGAAGTGCACCGGTCCGCCGTCCAGGGCGGTGTGGCAGGTCGGGCACGTCTTGGCGGCGCCAGCCCGGACGGCCGGACCGGCGGAACGGTCGGTGGCCGGGTGGGTGGCCGGGGCGTGGGGCTCGTTCGGGAGCGTGATCGGTCGGAGCGTCCGGGGCGGCGTCGTGCTTGGTGGCTGAACGCCGTGCCGGGCGGGTGCGGGCGAGCCGGTCATGGTCATGCCTCCGGTCAGTCCAGGGAGGTGGAGCGGCGGGGCGGCTCGGCGGCTTCCAGGCCGGACAGCGCGGCGTGCGCGGTCTGGAGGCTCGCCAGCGCCGTCCCCAGGCGGCCGACGGCCGTGGTGATGGCGTCGTGCATCTCGGCGTGCGCGGCGTGGGCGTCGCCGCCGTGCGAGCCGTAGTGCGGGTTCTCGGCGATGCGCCGGTCGGTGACGCCGTGGCCGATGAACTGGCTCATCTGGGTGAGGGCCTGCGGGAGCATGCCCAGGGCGCTGGCCAGCGCCCCGAGCACGCTGTAGACCTCCGACGGGTACCGCAGCCCGTGCTTGCCGGGGTCGGTGGCGTAGTTCAGCAGCCGGACGGCCTCGGTGATGCCGTCGGCGATCGCGATGGTCTGGGCCGGGTGGTGCCCGCCGTCCAGGCGCGCGGGCTTGGCGTCGGCGTCGGTACGGATCTCGATCATCGGATGAACTCGCTTCCCGTCCGGGTGGACTCGGCGGTGATGGTGACGGGCTCGATGGACAGGAACAGCACCGTGGCGGGCAAGCCCGGCGGGATCTCCGCGCCCTGGCGGGCGAAGGTGAGCAGGTACTCGACCACCTGGGCGCGCGAGGCGCCGTCGGGGACGGTCAGCGGCCCGGTCTGGGTGTTCGTCGCGGTCTGGCCGGGGCCGGGAATCCACTGAAGGGTGACCACGTAGTGCAGCTCGACGCTGCGCGCGGTCGTCGCGTCGGGGACGGTACGGGTCTCGGTCATCGGGTGGCCTCTTCCTGGTTGGCAGGGGTGTTGGTGGGCGGCGGGGTCAGGTCGGCGTCGCCGTCGGCCCAGTCGGGGCGGTCGGGCTGGCCGAAGGTGACGGCGGGCGGGTGGTCGGCGGTGTAGCGCTCGAAGCCGTGCATGGTGTCGCTGAGCCGGCGCCAGTGCTGCCAGACGGCCGGGCCCTGGCCGTGAGTGGCCCACAGGCCGCCGCCGCAGGTCTGGCAGGTGGCCGGGCCGGGGTCCAGCACCGCACCGACGTAGGCCAGGATCCGGTCCAGTTCCCTGTAGGCGGCCAGCACCGCGGTCTCGATGGCCTCGGCGGCGTCCCGCGCGTCCTGCCCGTCGGGGAAGGCGGCGAACTGGCCCAGCGCCAGCGGGGTCGACACCTTCGACAACTCGTGCAGCGCGCGGCCGTACCGCAGGTGCAGGCGGGTCCAGGTGCCGCGCAACCAAAGCCGCTCGGCGTTCCGGCAGCGCGGCGGCGTGTCCGGGCCCGTCCGGGGCGCGGGGTTGTGGGGTGCGGTGTGCGGATAGGCGGTCATCGGGTACCTCCGGAGCGGCGGGCGGCCAGGGCCGTCAGGCCGGTGACCGAACCGAACAGACAGATCGGGGCGAGCGGGACCGCCAGGACCCCGGTCGCGGCGAACCAGATCAGTGGCGCGATCAGGCAGGCCAGGGCGAAGCCGATGCAGGCGGTCAGCAGCAGCGCGGGCATCTCAGGCCACCCCCAGCGCGATCAGCAGCGCGGCGGCGCCGGTACCGAGGGTGGGGTTGTCGTCGTGACCGGGGCGCGGGGCGCCGAGGGTGACGAACTCGCCCTTGCCGGGGACGACGGTGCGGCCCAGCAGCGCCGCCAGCTTCGCGAGGGTGGTGCGGCGGTCGGCCCAGCAGTGCGAGCCAGCGTCGGCGGCCAGCGCGAGCGCGGTCCAGCCGAGGCTGAGCGGCAGGTGCAGCGCCAGCGCGGTCACCGTGACGAACACCGTCTTGGCCGCGGTCAAGGTCGCCACGTGCCGCCCGCACGCCAGCCGACCGGCCCAGTCGGCGGCACCCTTGCCGCACGCCTGCCCGTGCGTCTGCAACCAGTAGTCCCCCAGCTCATGCGCGGCGTACAGCGCGACGAACACGCTGGCGAACACCACGGCGCCGGGGTTCACCGGGCACCTGCCGGGGTGCGCACGCGGCCGGTGCGGGAGGACGCCCGCACGGTCAGCGTGGCCGGGTCCAGGTGCGGACCGGCGTCGATGTCCACGTGCCCCGACACCGACCGGGCGGTGACGTCGCCGGGGCCGGACGCGGTCAGGGCGATGTGACCCGAGACGGCTTCCAGGTGGGCGGTGCCTCCGGCGCCGAAACTGGCGTAGCGCGTCACCGTGATCGCGCCGGACTTGGTGGACACGGAGACGTCCACCGTGTGACCGATGTTCACGGTGCCCGACTTGGTGTGCACCGCGACGATTTCGGCGACGTCCGCGCAGACGCTGCCCGAGGCGGTGTTGGCGATCAGGCACCGCACGCTGGTTACGCCCACGGCACCGGAGGTGGAAGTGGCCTTGACGCCCTCGAAGGTGCCATCGGCGTCCACGTCGGCGCTGCGGGTGTAGGTCGCCAGCCCGGACCGCTCCGGCAGCAGCGCGGTGACGGTGACCGTCCCGACCGGTCCGCCGACCACGGTGCCGCCCGTGATCGTCATCCCGTTGATGGTGACGGTGCCGTCGCCGATGTCGACCGAACCACCACCGTGGGAGATCACCGTGGTGTGCGCGCCGCCGGTGTCGGGCACCCGCACGATCAACTCGTCACGGCCGGGGTTCCAGATCAGTTCGGTGTCCCGGACGGCCTCGGCCAGCGCCGGGTCATCGGTCGTGACGGTCACCTCGGCGACCGCGCGACCGGGCTCGGTGCGCGCCTTAACGGCGCCGTGCGGCAGGTCTACCGACAGCAGCACCGGTCCGGTGCGAGGGGCGGTCAAGGTACGAGTGGTCATCGCGATTCGGGTCCTTTCAGGCGAGCGGTCAGGGCGGTCAGGCTGCCGTGGACGTCTTCGAGCGTCAGGTGCTTGTCGGCGGCGTGCTTGTCGGCGTCCGGCGCGAACGACGCGTTCGATCCGCTCGCAGGTCTGCCGCAACTCAGCGGCGATGCCGCCGCCCGACTCCGGCAGCGGACGAAGCTCGGCGTACACGCGGACGTTGTGGGACGAACCGCGGCACGGGTACGGGGCCGACACCTCCACCACGTCCAGGGCGAGGTTGAGGGCCTCCACGATCGGGGCGATCTCGTCCGGCAGGCCGATCACGCGGACACGCATCTCAGGCCGCCTTCCGCGATCCCCGGTTCGGCAACTCGGCGATCTGTTCCGCCGTTAGTCCGGCCCAGATACCGCGCTTGGGCCGCACCCGCCGCACGTAGGCCAGGCACGTCGTCTCCCGCAGCGGGCAGTCGGCGCAGACCTGCCGCGCGACCTCCTCACGCGCGGCCTGGCCCTCCGGCGACTCGCTGGCCGAGAGCTTCGGACCGTCGTGCAGCTCCGGGTCGAACCGGCACGCGACCTGCTCGGCCAACTCCTCCCGGAGCCGGGTGCCCGATCCGGGCGGGAAGGGGGTTCTCACAGCGGACTCCTTCGAGTTCGGGAACGTGATCGGTCGGAGCAGCGGGCGGCCATCGGCGCGGGACGGGGCCTGGTGGCTGACCGGTGCCGCCCGCTAGGGCAAGGGGCTCAGCCCAGCGCGCCCATGAAGGCGAGCGCGCTGTGAGCCACGTGGTTGACACCGTGCGCGGCGCCGACCGGGTTCTTGATCGCGAACGCCAGAACCGCGATGAGCGCGAGGTAAGGCCAGATCCGTCGGGACTGGGGAAGCATCGGAGACCTCCTGATCGCCGGACTACTGCCAGTGACTCACCAGTGCGGGCGAGCAACTGAGGGCAGCGTATACGTAGCTTCGTATACGCACAAGACCTAGGTATACGATGATGCGTATACGCTGGTGGGAGTGTCACAAGAGCGTCGAAGGGGTTGATCAGGCAGTGGCAGAACCGGCCTACGTCCGCATCGCAGGTGATTACGCTCGCCGCATCCGAGCTGGAGTGCTCCCGGCTGGCACCCAGCTACCGAGCTACGCCGAGCTGGCTCGGCAGAACGGCGTGTCAGACATCGTGGTCCGTAAGGCCCTCGAACTCCTTCAGAGTCAGGGCCTCGTTCGTTCTGTGCGGCGGCGTGGCATCTTCGTTGCCGACCGCCCCAACCTCGTTCGTGTGTCGCCCGAACGTCAGATGGAGCCTGCGGAACGATCATTCGAGAACGAGTCGGACCAACAGATTGTGGTCGAACGGGACAGTGAACAGGTCCCAGCTACAAGCCAACTCGCGGAGGCTCTCGGTACCTCGGTTGGGGAAGAGATCAGGCACGTCATCACCCGCGCCAGTGAAGGCGGGCGGCCGATCTCGATCTCGGACACCTACACGCCGTTGGACGTCGCAGACGTCTCGGACGCCGCGTTCCTCGAAGAGACGATTGCCGATGCGCTACCGTCGCCGGCGCATGCTGACTGGCTACGGACGATGCCCGGTGATCTCGTCAAGACCGTCCACCAGCGCTTCCTTGCAAGCGACAAACGAATCATCATGGTCTCTGACGTCTCATACCCTCGCGATCGCTACGACGCGTTCGTCTTCCGCATGAATCTCAAGTAGGGAGGGAAAGTGAAAGGGGGCGCCGACCGTGGTCGGCGCCCCTTCGTCTTGCTATTCGTTACCTCAGCCTCGAACCCAGCCCTGTGCCACGTCCGCATCCGTCCACCACGAAACAAAATGCGGGTCTTCGCTCTCCAACTTCCATCGAGCGGACAAGGCAGCAAAAAAATCGTCATTCCCAGTCTTGCCGCCCCTTGGCTCTCCGATATACACGAGTCGCTCGCCTCCAGCCTTCTCAAACAAGGCGAGTACCTCAGACGACATCGTGTCACCCCATCCAGGGGGCCAGCAGAGAAACAGCGAGTAGTCCGCCGGCCGACTGCGGTCCGCGAATTCATCAAGGCTCCGGACCGGGTGCCAGACATCTGCCTGCCCGACTGTTCTGGGGAACGAGACGTTCGCCCCCTTGTCTGGAGGCTCTGAATCGTACGCCTCGATAGCTAGCCCGGCCCGCGCCAGCTGATCGGCCCAGTAGCCCCGTCCCGCACCAAGCTCCACGACGGGGCAGTCACCGCAGAAACCTGTCACCCATTCGATGGTCTCAGGTGAAGGTACCGCGTAAGCATACGTCGCCTGCAACACCATCTGGGCAAATGCGAGTCGCGCGCTTCCAGTACCCCGACCGCCGTTGATTATGCGACGGCCGTGCCGCTCGGTCACAAACGGTTGAACGATCTCCCAGTATGGATTTAATGCAACGGCACTGCCGCCAGTCATGTAATGCACCAGCCGTAGATCGAACTGGGCGTCGGCCTGCTCATCTCCGGTCCCTCGCAACCGTGCCGCCATGCTCAGATACTCAGCCACCAGCGGGAAGGTCGATTGAAGCCTTGGTTCGTCCTTCAGAAGCTCTGTCAGCTCCGCCCAGCGCTGCGACGTCATGGACAACTTGGCCATGCCCCATCCTCCTACACTTGCAACAGCCAGTCCAGACCTGCCGTGAGCATCCCCACATTGTGAGAGAAACTGGTCCGGATGAGAGGCTGTCAGGCGAAGAGATCCAATGGCTCTTTGAGGGATGGACAGGCCCCCGAGTCGCTATTGCCCCCCACCGGCGCTAGTGGACGCTCTCAAATTGCCAGGCGGGTCTAGCCGTCAGATAGGATACGCAGAAGCGATGAGGCGATCTCGTGGGGTTCTGCCAGCAAAACGTCATGGGGCCACCGACGCAATTCCTCTTCGCTGTTGAATCCCCAGAGCACGCCCACGCCCTTAACTCCTGCACGTCGAGCCGCCTCAAGGTCCGTGGGTGAATCTCCGATATATGCAGCCCGCGTTTTGGGTACATTGAATCTTGACAGGGCAGCCGCTATGCCCACTTCCTTATTCTTGCCAGTATCGTTGTAGCAGAGGAATTCCTCAAAAAGGTTCTTTACTTCGCGAGGAACCATCGAGTTTGCTCGGCGAGCCGGCTGGGCTGTTATCGCGCCAACTCTGATACCAGAAGCCTTGAGCGCCTTGATTCCGTCAACTACTTCCTCGAAGACCTGGACGGCTCCCGTGGCTTCTTTGAACGCAGCGTCATATTCGGCGCGGTAGACGCGATATGCGTCCACGACACCCAGCCTGGCTAGGGCATCGTGTGGGCGGCCGGTGACCAGAACATTCTTAGGATCGACTTGCTGCCCCAAATGCCTCGAAGCGATTCTGGCAAGAGCAACAGCCGTTGCATTACGGCTATCTATCACTACGCCATCTAGGTCAAACAGAGCGGCCGATGAAGGCGAAGGAGGGACATCAGCCGACTGGCCAGGCAGGGACCTCCGATCGCCCTCTACATCGAATAGCGTTTGAAGTTGTGGCTTCGAAGCTCGCCAAGAACGCTGAGTCATAGGCTCTACAACTTCAAGCACTTGCTCGAACCGCTCAATTACATGCGCTCCGCGCCGTACTAGTTCCTGAGCCCATCCAGGATCATCTGACTTGAGATTTCTAGAGAGAATGAATACCGGGCGGCCGTGCTTGAAGGAGAAGTCAGCCTGAATAATCGATCCGCAACCAGGCTTACCTTCAACGATCACGGTGCCGAGAGCGAGGGTGCACATTACCTCATTGCGTGCCGGAAAAGTCCATTTTTGCGCCTTCATCTCTGTTTTAAATTGCGAGACGATTGCGCCATGATGTGGAATGCTCTTATAAAGTTCAGAGTTTTCCTTCGGGTAGGCATGAGCGAGGCCGTGCCCGACAACGGCGTACGTCTCTCCTGACGGATCGGTCAAAGCACCGTTGTGCGAAGCGGCATCTATGCCTTTAGCGAGTCCACTGACTACGGAGATGCCATTGTCTACACATTTTCTTGCAAATCTATGAGCAGAATCCAGGCCGAGTGGCGTTGGGTCTACCCGTCCCACTAGAGCTAGCGATCGATCGCCGAGGCTTGAAAGGTCTCCGCGATAGAAAAGTATGGGGGGTCGACCATTCCACTGCCGAAGGTTCTGAGGGTAATCCTCGTCCTTCCAAAGTTTGAACTCTGCATTGAGTTTGTATGTATAGGAAATGCTTTCGATGTACGAATCGATAAGCGCCGTGTCTAGATACTCCCGGACACGCTCGGATGCTGAAGAGTAAAGCTTGCGCAGAGCGGCATCCGCAGACCCGTACTCCTCCAGGAGGGCCAGCAGCTTCGTCGGCCCGACGGATGGCGCATCAAGCATCAGCAGGATCTGGGCAGCCTCTAGATCACGAGCGTCACCCACAGATAACACACCTCTCGGGATCGTAACGTCGGTACCGGATAGCTTCCTTGATCTCTGGCCCTGTTCCCCAGTCACTCACCTGCCGACCAACGGTCACAGCAACGACGCTACGTGCGCTGTTCCTTTTCAAAGTAGCGGCCGCACTGGCGAGCGTTGAGCCAGACGTCCATGTGTCGTCAAAGAGTAGAACGTTCTTCTTTGCAACGGACTTGCCATCGTTCAACTTGTAGCATGAACGATCTATTGTACCCCGAATGTCCTGCTTTTGTCGAACTTTCACCAGGAGATCTGTGTCCCAGTCCATAGGCCACCCCGAGACGGTCGAAAGCACCTTCCCAAGGTGATCAAAGCCACGACCAGAGTTGCCTTGCGGGGCTACAGAAAAGATGTCTATCTCTCCATATCGCTCCTCGATGCAGCTCAAATGACGTGCAAAGAAGTCATATGCCAGGCTTCCAATGGGGGCCGACATCCATCTATAGTGAATGCCGAAATCTTTATATCGATGAAGCAGTGACTCTAGGCCACTATCTACTGAATAGACTGCGGGTACGACCGCCGTAATATGCCCTCGGTAGGTAGGGCAGTGTTGGCAAGTTGGAAAAGTCTCGCCATCAAATCGTGTTCCGACAGCGCCGTAGCAAAAAGCGCATGTACCTTCAAGTGCAGGAGCGACGGAGGGTGCCAATCCCTCGTCATTCACCCAGCCGACCCACTGTGACGTCTTGGTCCAGTTTGCAGCCCCTGCGGGCCGCGGGATGTTGCGGTATGTCACTGCCAATGACCCTCCGCTCGCGTGCTCGTCGCAGCTAGGGTACGCCGCGCTCACAGCCGTGGGCGGGCAGTCCACTACAGCGGATGAACCACACATACGTTCGAAGCTAGTCCGGTGCAGTGACAAAATCGCTTTGGGCCGAGTAGGTGCCAATGGCTTATGGCCTCATAAGCCCAGGTGAGGCACGTGTTCCAAGCCAATAGGTTCGCTGCTCTAACGTCACCAGGCATGGGGCTCCCCTTGCCCCTTGGCCAAGATCGGCCGCACGAAGGCGGGCCCTGCCCCTGCCGGCACCGACTGAAGCGGGCCAGACTCAGAGCGGATCGGCCCCGGAGCCCTCCCGTAGCCTGTGGCGAATATCAGCGGCGTGGAGTGAAGGCACCGTCAGGTCCACACGCGCCGCGAAAGCTACAGGATCATACGGAGGTGCTACTGGCGCTGGACGTTGGCGGACACGCGAGGGGGTTCACCGTCCGGCAAACTCGATCCCTGAAACGAACACAGAGGCGGGTTCGCAACTCTTCAGGGGTCCAAGCATGCCTGGCAAGTCGGGCCGCGGAAATGACGACTCAGGGCGCCTGCGATCCCAATGCCTGCCCAAACCTGGCGAGATGTTGGTGGGTGTAGTGCATAAATGCAGGTAGAGCACGTGATCGTCGTCTAGTGCGATGCTGACTCCTAAAGCGGGTGCCGCAGGTTCGAATCCTGCCGGGGGCACCACACTGATAGGAACCGCCCGCCCGGCCACCGGCGCGGGCGGTGTGCGTCCGGGCGGACGCCGACATCACCTCATGCGCGACGCGTGCCTGATCTTCGATCGTAGTTCCTGCCAGGGTGACCCGGCAGTGAGCGATCCGTGTCCGCTTGTCGAAGCTGACCTCCAGGCGGAAGACGTCGAACAGCTTCCGTGTGATCTCGTCGGGCAGCAGACTGATGTCGACTGGGCCGGCTGGCAGTGCATCGAGGAGCTCGGGCGAATGCCGCGGTGGGAGGGCCGCCTCCAGTTCGGCGAGCTCCGCCTGTTTGGCTTCGCGGTCGGTGGTCAGCTCCTGCGATCGGGTCTTGATGTTGCGGATGAGAGCCGCAGGCGGATCATCGGTGAGTTCGAGGCTGTGGACGAGGCGGCGTTGGCGGGCGTCGAGATCGTCGATCGTGCGCCGGACCGCGCTGATCTTCTCCTGGTGATCGCGCGCGGCCTGATTGTCGGCTTCCAGGAGCAGATTGTTCAGCCGGGCTCGGCGGTGCGGACCGAAGATGTTGGTGGCGAAGAACTCCGCCACACCGTCGATGAGCGGGGCTTCTGAGATCCAGATGCTTTTCGGGTGCCCTTCGGGGATGTGCTGTGGGTCGGGCGCGCAGGCGTAGAAGGCGTGGTCACGACGCGTCTTGCCGAACATGCGGCGTCCGCACATGGCGCAGGTCAGGAAGGAGCGAAGGCGGTAGACGCGGCGCGTGGACGGGTGGGCGGAGTTGGCTCCGGCGGCAGAGCGGGATCGTTCGCGGACCTTGGCGACCTCTTGGGCGGCGATGAAGATGTCGAGGCTGACGAGGGCCGGGTGGGTGGGCTTGTCCGACCAGACCCACGCCTCGGGCGGGTTGTGCCGTCCTCCGCCGGTCTTGGTGGCGCGCCGGTTCCAGACCATGTAGCCGGTGTACTTGGGGTTGACGATGATCTCGCGGACAGAGGAAGCCGTCCATTTGCCGACGGCGCGGTGTGAGCCGATCGGTTTCGGTGGAGGGAACCGGTCCAGGTTGAGGTTGAGGCGATCGGCGATGACCTGGTAGCCGAGCCGCTCGCTGGCGCGCAGTCGAAAGATGTGTTGCACGACCGGTCCGCGCTCGGGATCGGGGACGAGGACGTGCTTGGTGGCACCCTCGGCACGCTTGGCTGGCACGGGGTGCGGAATCCGGTGGGCCATATAGCCGTAAGGCGGTTTGCCCACGTTGTATCCCTGCTCGGTGTGGGCTTCGAACCCGCCCCAGGATTTCTCCAGCATTTCCAGGACGTACCACTCGGCGACGCCCTGCTTGACGCGACGGGTGAGGATCTGCGAGGCGCGCCTGCCGGTGAGGTTGATCGGCTCGTCGGCCGCCAGGAGCAGCACTCCGGCCTGTTCGAGCCGGTTCTCGATCAGGGTGCCGATGTAGGTCCGGCGCGAGATCCGGTCGATCGACTCGCAGATCACCGCGTCGAAGCGCCGGTCCGGACGTTCGGCCTCCTCCAGCAGGTCCTGGATGCCGCCGTCGCGGGGGACGGGGATTGCGAAGCGTTCGTGTCCTCGGCTCCGGCCGCGTGCCGCAAGGTCCATGCGTCCGGATTCGATGTCGTAGAAGTGCGTGACGATCTCTGCGCCGTCGGGCAGCACCTTGCGGCAGTTGTTGAGCTGGCGCGGGATCGACAGCGTGGGGTCCTGTTGGTCTTCGGTCGACGTGCGTCCGGCGAAGGCGAGGCGTAGCCGATCGGCCGAGCCACGTCCGGCTGTGGGGCCAGTCAGATTTCGCCGCGGTTTGGCTCGGGAGCCGGATCGGAGCAGGTGGGACGGGATGGGTGCGCGTGCTGGCTCAGCCAAGCCAGGGCCTCCTTGATCGCTTGTGTTTGTGCCGTTTGGAGCTGGTCCGCGATTGCGCTGTCAGCGGTGACGACGGTCCAGGTGAACTCGACTTTCGTGCCGGGATGACTTCCGGTCCCGCTTGTGCGATCCCCGGCTGCCGTCGGCTCGGTGGACCGTTCTGTCCGTGGCCGGGGCACCGGTTCCGCAACGGGCGCGGTGCCGGGGTGGGCATCCACGCCCGTCTCGCCGCTGGAGGTCAAGGCCTGCTCCCGGGCTGACCTGTCGGCCGGGAACGGGCTTTGGTCGCGTGCCGATGAGGAGCGGCGTGGTCTGAACGAGCCGAGATGGGATTTCGGGCTGCGCGAGGTGTCTGTCATGTGTCGGACGGCTGGGTCGGTGGCCGGTCGTTCCCCCTTCGCCTATGAAGCACCGCCCATCGACCGAACTTCGGCGAACAACGAGGCCAAGCGTCAGCCAAGTTCGGAGGTTGGCCCTGCCAATGAGCTCGCCGCCCTCTCGTGGGCGAGCGACTCGGCTCGACTTGCCAGTGAACCTTTTCCAGCAGCCTCTTCAAGGCTGCTGATCACAGCATGATCGCGGGCGGCGTGGCTGGCCGTGGACGTGAAGAAACCCCTGGTAGGAGAGGGGTCTCTGACCTCCGCCCCCCACAACCAGAGGTTTCACGTGCTTTTCTATCGTGCTTCGCTGCCGTTGTCGCGTTCGACTCTGAACTACCTGACCGGTCTCGTCCGGCGGGAGCGGACGAAGCTGAAGAGCAAGGGCCGGGCTTTGAACGCGGGGCAGCAGGCGCTGATGACGCTCGCATACTTGAAGAAGGGCGATACGTTCGCGCAGCTCGCGGCAGGTTTCGGGGTCGGGACGACGACCGCGTGGAGGTATGTGAACGAGGTCGTGGCTTGGCTGTCGGCCCGCTCACCCAAGCTCGGCACCACACTCGCCAGGGCGAAGAAAGACGGGCTGGGACATCTGATCCTGGACGGCACTCTCATCGCGACCGACCGCCTCCGCGCCGACCGGCTCTTCTACTCGGGCAAGCATCACAAGCACGGCGTGAACCTGCAGGTAATTGCCGGCCCGTACGGGCAGATCGTGTGGGTGTCGGGTGCGGTACCCGGCTCGATCCACGACCTGAAAGCGGCCCGGAACTGGGGAATCATCCGCGCCCTGGCAGCGTGCGGGCTGCCGGTCCTGGCCGACAAGGGCTACGTCGGCGCCGGTCCCGCGATCATCGTTCCTTACAAGGGCAGGAACAAGCCCGCCTCCCAGAAACAAGCCAACCGGGCCCACGCCAAGCTCCGCGGACCAGGTGAACGCGGAAACGCCCAGCTCAAGTCATGGAAGATCCTCACCAAGCTCCGCTGCTGCCCCTACCGCGCCGGCCACCTCGCCAAGGCCATCAGCGTCCTACAAAACCGCGAGGCCGCCCTCGCCCCGTGATGGAAAAGGCTCAGTGCGTCCCGGTTTGCGCAGCCGTGTGATCAAAGTCGTGGCAAAAATCCAGAGCAGCGAAAGGGAATTCGCGTTCCCGGTGGGCTTCTAGGGAGCGAAGGGGCCCTCTTGTGCAGGTCGTGATTTGGACCTGGTCGAGGCCGGCGAGTCGAATCAGAGGTTCGCCCACCCCTTCTACATAGCGAAGGAGGTTGGTGAATTGGCGAACGATGAACGACGCAGCGTGACCGCATCGGCGGGCAACTCGCAGGTCAGGTGCGACTCGGCGGCTGGAGGTGTACTGGGCAGGCTGGAAACCGAATTCCGCCAACTCGCCACAGGACCAGGCGCCTTGCTCTTGGACGGCTGCGAGATCGGCGAGGTGCTGCCGTCTCGACCGCTGGCGTTGGGGGAACTGCGCGCCATGCTCCTCGGCCCCGAGACCCGCGGCGACCTGAAGGATCTGGTGTGGGCGGCGTTGGTGCGTCGCGCTCGTGCCGACGGGGAGCCCTGGGTGACAGCCTGCGTGGGAATGGCGTTGCCTGGTCTGCGCGCCGCCGCTGCCCGCAATCTGCGGCACAGTCCGGAGCGTCTCGCCGATGACGTCGTATCGGAGATGCTGACGGAGTTCCTCGCACAGCTCCCGCGTATCGACCTGGACCGTCCGAGGATCGCCACCCGTCTGCTGTGGTGGGGACGTAAAGGGGCGCTGCGCGAGCGTGGGCGGGGTCTGCGTGTGGAGCCGCGCGATCCGCACGAGGCCCTAGAGCGGGCCGACCAACACGAGACCGCCTCCGATGGCGGTCTACAGGGCTCAGTGTGTTCGTCACCAGTAGAGCCTGCTGACCTACTGGGCTTGGCCATCCGCCAGGGGATCATCCGCGCCGAGGACGCCGAGTTGATCCGGGCGACAAGGTTGCAGGGACAGAGCCTGCGTCACGTCGCCCGCGGTCGAGGAGAGGCGGAATCCAAGCTGTACTCGCAGCGCGAGCGGGCCGAAGCGCGCTTGGCCACTGCAATGGCATCGGGTCAAGTTTCGGCAAGGGCGGTCGGCCACGTGCCGAACAGCGCGTCCGGCGGAGTGCTTTCCCATTGATGAGCCGCTCGCGCATGAACGCACTGCACACGGTCACCACACACAGAAGGCAGGTCCGTCCTTGTCCCCTGTAAACGTCTCGGAGCCCAGCCCCGCCCCGAGGTTCCCTGGACCTTGCCCTCCCGGCGGCACCCTCACTTTGAAGACACGTCCGCTTGCCGACCCAATTCCCGGACACGCCGGGGCGGTCCGCCAGGTCTCTGGAGACGCCTACACGCCCGCCGACGAAGCTCCCGTCCGGGCCGTCCGCCCGCGGACAGTCGCCGAGTCGGCTCTCGTCCCCGCCGAAGATGACGACGATCCCGCGGACGATGCAGTCGAAGACGGAGGGAGCCTGTGACAAGGCCGCGCAAGCCAGCTACTCGGCTCCGCCAAGGCCCGACCACGTATCCGGGAAAGGTAACGCCCGAGGCGTTGGCCGACCTCGCCCATCGGCTGACGCCTCGTGATCGCGCGATCCTCGGCCTGGTCTGGGAACACAAGGTCCTGACGACCGACCAAATCACCGCCCTGTTCTTCCGCACGCCCGAACGCACCCAGCAGCGTCTACGTGAACTCCACCGCCACCGTGCGCTGTCCTCGTTCCGGCCCTGGACACCGGTCGGGACCGCCGCAAATCACTGGGTGCTCGGCCCGGCCGGTGCCCACGTCCTCGCGGTCGAGCGGGGCGTTCACATCCAGCAACTCGGCTACCGGCTTGAGACGGCGCTGGCCATCGCCGTCTCGCCTCGACTTGGACACCAGCTGGGCGTAAACGACTTCTTTGTCCGTCTCCGTGCCCATGCCCGCAAGCACGACGAGGGCACACGCCTGATCAGATGGCTGTCAGAGCGGCAGTGCCAATCCCAGTGGCGCGACCGCGCTCGTCCAGACGCCTATGGTTACTGGCAGGAGACCGACCGATGCCGGCAGAGGTCCAGGATCAAGTTCTTCCTCGAACACGACACTGGAACCGAACGTCTGGCCAGCGTCGCGGCCAAGATCGACGGTTACGCCGCTCTCGCACGCAAGACCGGCGAACTCGTACCCGTCCTCTTTTGGCTGCCTAGCGCCGCACGCGAGGCCAATCTCCGGACGATTCTCGACACCCCTAAAGTCCCTGTGGCCACAGCCGTCCACACACCCACAACCGATCCTGAGGGGCCCGCCGGGCCCGTCTGGCTCCCCGCCGGGGTCAACGGAGCACGACACCGCCTTGCGTGCCTGGGACACGCATGGGAGTACCCGGCGTGATCGTCAGGAGGACGGGCCCTGACGTGACCATAGACGCCCGATCACCGGCGGGCGGAACGGGTATTGGACGCCGCCGCCCCGCCCGCCCCCTACGGCGCGCACGGCCCCGTGCCGCGTGTCCGGCCGGGTGATGTCCAGCGGCGGATGGGCCCGGCAACCGCACCCCACACGCGGCACGTGGACCGTACGGCCCCCGGACAGGCCCGCCCGCGCAATGGGTCCGGCCCCACCACGCGGTCAGGGCGTGGCGGGGCCGGTGAACGGCACAGTTGGGGACGGGACGCTCGGGCTCGCCTGCGCCGGATTAGGCGGCCGTGCTCGCGTCGGGGGCGCCGGTGGCAGGCGCGTCGCCGGTGGTCGAGGCACCGGTGGGCGCCGTGGCCAGGGTGGCGGCGCGGTACCGCATCGGCTTCTCACACGTCAGCACGGCCTCGCCCTGGTTGGCCATCGTGGTCAACGCGTTGGCGACCGCGCCGGACGACCGGTCCAACACCCGCGCGATCTCGCCCGGGGTGAACTCGATGCCGGGGTGGGCGTTCAGGTGCGCGGCCACCAGCGGACGCAACGGCGTCGGCGGCTTGCGGTCCCCGACCGCGACCGGACCACCCGACGGCACCACCCCACCGCCGGTGGAAGTCCGGGCGCGGCGCGGGCGCGCGTGCCCGGTCGCGACCCCCAACGCACCCACCGCATCGAACACCGGCGCAAGCGCGGCACCGATCGCGGCCTGATCCGCGCCGTCGGCTACCGCCGCATACGCCGCCGTCACCGCCGCCAACAGATCCGCCAACCCCTCACGCGCCGCCTCCGCCGCCCGCGCCCACGCCAACTCCGCCTCGATCGCCGCGCGCCGCGCGTCCTCCTCGGCCTGACGCCGTTCCAACTCGGCCGAAGCGGCCGCCCGCCGATCGGACTCGGCCTGCATGATCTGCATCGCGCTAGCAATCGCCTCCGGCGTCAACACCGGGGCCGGACGATCCGGCACCACCGCGTCCGCACCGTCCGCGTCCGCACCGTCCGCGTCCGCACCGTCCGCGTCCGCACCGTCCATCGCGGGCGCGTCCGTGGCGGGCGCGTCCGTCGTCGTGTCAGCGGGGGGCGTGTCGTCGGTGGCCGCGACGTCGGTGGCCGCGCCGTGCGCCACGGCGTCGGCCGGGGGCGCGGGACGCCACACATCCCCGTCGCGGACGACCCGGTCCATCGCGAACATGATCTTGATCGCGTCGCGGGTGATCTTCTGCGTGGTCCCCGCCGCTTTCGCGATCACCGCGACCGTACCGCCGCCGGTGGCGGTCAGCGCATCCCACACCCGCCGTCCGTCGTCGTTCAAACCGTCCGGGAACGCCGGAACGGCCGCCGGGACGTCGGGGCCGGTGGTGGGGGTGGTCGCGGTGTTCGCGGTGGCGGGGATGGTGTTCGCGGCCATTTCGGGACTCCTTTTCTCCGTTGTTCCAGCGGTCGGATTACGTTCCGCCGGACCCGGTGTCGTTTTTCGTTCTACGTTCATCATCCCTCGATGGTTGTCGCACCACAGCCCGAATGCGCGAGGAATAGCGTCACCGGAACGGCTGGAGAGGCTTCCCTAACAAAAATGCGGTAGGTGGAATCTGCGACCGGCGGTAACAAGAAGCTTGACGGCCTGATCTGCAGCTCACGACTGTGCTTCTGAGCGCTGACCACCGCCTGGTCCTCGAGCGCATCTGCAGAGTGAGTGCGGCTCGCTTCGACGGTGAAGCGCCTCGTGTTTTGGGTCGTTGCCCGGCAATGCATCTCGGGAGGTTGAGCCGGCTTGCGGAAGGCTCCGATGTAGATGTCGGGAGGGCTGCTCGTGGGCTTTTTCATCATCAGCTCCCGCGCTACTACTACTGGTCGTCCTGAGGGACGAGTCGGGAGCGCGTCGCGTTGCTCATAGTGGCCTCTACCTGCGGCAGTGCACCCACCTGGGGCTTCTCGTCATAACGAGAAGCCCCAGGAGAAGCTCCAGCAGAACATCGAGGAGAAGGCCCATGCGACGCCGCCTGCAAGGGGCGGAGACGGTCACAGGCCACAAGCAGGCCAACGGCCCTGGTTTCACCCGAATCGGGCGAAGCCAGGGCCGCTTTACCGCGTGGTGTCTATCCTTGGCCCGAGGGGCCAGCCTGGTTGGATCAGGCTGGGCCCTCCCTTATGACGCCACCAGCGCCGACGTCTCGGTGTCGGCCTCCAGCTTGGCGCGAAGGTCCAGGTCGACCCAGACCGTGTGGCCGAAGTCGCTGTTCCCGTGGACGCCGAGCGCCACCGCCAGCTCGTACAGCATCCGCAGCCCCCGGCCGTTCTCGCGGTTCTGGTTGCCGTACCCCTCGGGCAGGACGGTCGGGACGCCGTGCCCGCCCAGGTCGGTGACGGCGACATACACCGGGTTGCCGTAGGTCAGCTCCAGGCCGAACCAGCCGCCGTTCCCCTCACCCGAGCGCGAGTGCCGAACGGCGTTGCCAGAGAGCTCGCTCACCGCCAACGCCACCACGTCCACGCACGGCGTCCCGGCGAACAGCTCCTCGGCGAACTTCCGCGCCGACCGAACCTGCCCCGCATGCCCCGAGTAGACGCGCCTCCAGCGCATCGGCGGGGGCGACCACAACCACTCCGACGCACTCCCGCCGGTCCACTTCACATTTTCCACCTTGCGCGTTCCTCCTTGACTCACCACCCGCCGCCGGAACCCGGCCCCAATGACACGGGCGGACGAATGGCGATTAGTGCGCACCTTGATATCCGAGGTCAAGTCCTCGCGCTTCTTCCGGAACTCTCCGGGATGGGCCGTCACTGAACTGCCGATGCTGGCAATCAAGATCTGCCGACCAAGAGATCGTGCAATCTTCTAGTGCGGCGCCGCGTATGCCTTGGAGACGTAATCCGCCCACACTCGCCACGCTGCCAGGTAGGGCGCTATCCAGGCGGCGGGATGATTGCGACTGCGTCGTTCCCAGAACGACACAGCAAGACCTGCATGCAGTGCGACGGCTTCGGGCGCGACGTTCCGCCATGACGGGAGCCGCCTGCCGAGCATGTCGGCTTCGTTGGGGGCGTGGCCAGCCATGATCAGCCACGGCATGAGCTGGACGACCTCGACCCATGCCGCGCCCCGGCTGGCCAGCGCCCAATCCACGACTCGGATGCTCCCGTCATCATCGTTGATGATCAGATTCTTTGGGTTGAGGTCGGTGTGCAGGAGCGCGTCACCGGCCATAGGGGACACGTCGTCGGCGAGGCTCGCCCAGCGTTGTTCCACCCGCAGCTCCACCACGTCAGGACAGTGGGCGGCCTGAAGACGGTGGATGATCGTCACCAGCTCGTTCAGATCGGGCGACCCGGGCGCGAAGTCGGCGGCCCGGCCGGGAACGTGCTCGAAGCCCAAGACGAGCCATCCCCCCGACTCCTGTTGCCAAAGGAGCCGGGGAGCGAACTGCTTGACATGTGGAGCGATCAGGGACTCGCGCCGTAGCGACCAGACCTCAGGACCGTCCTGATCGGTGTCCAGTTTCCGCGCGGCCTTCACGAACACCTTGCTGTCGGCCGTCTCCAAAGTGGCGGCCACGTCGGCGTGGTTGCCCGTGGTTGCCGATCTGGCACCGACAACGGGGCCGATCCGCGCCTCGATGGCGCCCCGGACTTCGTCGGGTAGGTCGGTCCAGCCGCTACGGGGCATGAGTCACCTCTAAGCGAGCATCACGGCCGACAGGCCGCAGTTGTCCGTAGAGCCGCAGCTTGCGCCGCGCTCCCACATCCTGTCATCGACGCTCCACCCGTAGTGACGCATGACGCGCACCGTCAGGTCGAGCGAACGGCCCGAGGTGATCGAGTCGTTGGTGACCGGGATGTGGTCGAGGAACTTGCCGCCGGTCAGCTTGGCCGTGAACTCCCGCCAGTCCTTGGTGAAGTCCAGGAAGGCATGGATGCCCACGTCCACAGCCCTGGACGGGGTGAGCATGTTGAAGCCGTCCTCGAGTTCGAACGGCGGGTTCTCCTGGTCGTAGACCGCACAGGTCGCGATGTAGGCGAGCGCCTGCTCAACCACCAGTTCGGCGTAGAACGTCGCGACGGTGGAGTAGTCGTCCTGGATGCGCTCAACCACCTTCTCGAACAGACCCGGCCAGTCGGCGAGCAGTTCGCGCGGGCGATCCACCTGGTTGGTGGCCTTCTCAGTGGTGACGGTCACGGGCTCCTCCTAGAGCCTCCCTGCGCGGCCTGTCCGCGCACCGGGTCTGGCGCCCGGCCTGCTCCGGAAACTCCACGGAGCAGGCCGGGGAACTACTCCAGAACTTCATGGAGCAAGCTGGGTTCCTACGTCCGTGGTCACTCGCCTCAGAGCGTCCGTCTTCCTGTCCGTCGGTACTTCGCCGGCCGAATCGGCCGCGACCCACTCGTCCTCAGCGGGCAGGTCCTTGAGATCCCGCCTGGTCGCATGCTGATCGTCGCGCCCGGCAGAGGCGTCGCTGGCGGCTGCCCGGGGTGCGACGTCACCACGCTTCCGAATGGAGCAAGCTGGGTTCCTACGTCCGTGGTCACTCGCCTCAGAGCGTCCGTCTTCCTGTCCGTCGGTACTTCGCCGGCCGAATCGGCCGCGACCCACTCGTCCTCAGCGGGCAGGTCCTTGAGATCCCGCCTGGTCGCATGCTGATCGTCGCGCCCGGCAGAGGCGTCGCTGGCGGCTGCCCGGGGTGCGACGTCACCACGCTTCCGAAGCCGTCTGATCTCTTCATCAATGGGCGCGGCCAGCATCCGGGCGCGGATCTCGATCGCCACCTGAAGGTCGGCGAACACCCGATCCTCGATCGCGTTGATCACCACCGACGGCACCTTGAACGCCCGCAGCGCCGCGTTGTAGGCGTCAGCGATCACCGAGCGCGCGACCCGCAGGGCTTCGTCCGCGGGCAGTTCGGGAAGCCCGACCGAGGCAGGCGCGGCCTTCTCGGCCGCCAGGGCGTTGATCAAGCCTAACTTGTCTGCACCTTCGCCGTGATCCAGCAGGAGGCCGCGATAGCGCTCCATCACGGATTCAGCCATCCGCTTCGGCGTCGAGAGGTGCCAAGCCGTCACGGCGGAGATCTTGCCAACCGGTTCACTCATCCGTCAGCACCCGCCCCTTCACCGCCAGCGGATGACTTCCCAGGGGCCGCTTCGCTCCGGCTGTTCGCGGTGCAGATCCGACTCACCGGCCCGCTCCTACACCCACCGCTCGCTCACGCGGCATCGTTCGTCTGCGGAGCTGCTCGGCGATCGCGCGGACGATGGCCCCCGCGGCCTCAGCCAGGTTGTTTGCGGCAGCGAACCGAGTACCGCTTCCGTTGCGGACGAACCACCAGGCACCGGCCTCGTAACGGCATCCCACCGTCACTCCCGCACTCGGGGGTGGACCATCCTTAGCGCACTCGATGGTGGTCACCAATACCACGTGCATCACGACTTCGTGCGCTCGATAGCTGTAGCTCGCCGACAGTCCCGCCGGGAGCTGCTCCGCGAGGTGAGTCAGGTAAGCGAAGCGCTCGCGGTTGGGCACCACAAGCCCAACCGCGTCCTTGGCCTCTGGCACGGGCGGCGCAAGGCGCGGCCCGCCCCTTCTGGTTGCATGGCGGCCCGACATGTCATGCCGCCATCGAACTGAGCGTGATGGCCACAGTGCGCTGAGAGGCATCGAAGGTCATGGTGATCCTCTGTCTGATGCGGGGATTCCTTCGGAGCGCACCGCCACATCTGAGGCCAAAGCGTTCGACGTGGGCTCAGCGGCGGAACTCGTCAGGCGTGATGTCTTTGATGCTCGCCCTCTGCTGCCATGCGCGGTAGGCGGTATTACTGCGCCGACTAAAGCTCGCTCCTGGACATTCCGCTGACGACTAGCCCCGCGTGGCTCGCCTCGCTCTAACGTAGATTCCATGGAGCCGCCCGAGTTCTGGTCTCATCCGGTCGTCGCACGTGCTCTCGCCACCTGCGACATGGCGACGCTCCTGGAGGAGATCAGGAAGGCGCGGGGATGGACTCAGGCAGACCTCGGCGAAGCCCTGGGATACACCCAGAGTTGGGCATCGAAGGTTCTGCGGGGAGATCTTTCGCTGACCCTGGACCAGGTGCGCGTGGTCAGCCGCACTGAACCCATTTCATCCTCGGGTGGTGGCTTGAGCGGCGCGGTGGTTCTGGAGGACGGCGATGGCCTTGACGAGGTGGCCGGTCTTGCTCGGGCTGCAGCGCAGTTTCCGCAGGACGCGCCATGACTTGAGCTGCGCGTTCGCGCGTTCGCCCGGCCCGCGCAGCTTGGCGTGCGAGCGGTTGGCCTGCTTCTGCGACTCCGGCTTGTTCTTGCCCTTGTAGGGCGTGATCACGACCGTGGCCTCGGCGCCTTGGTAGGCCTTGTCGGCCAGGGTGAGGATTCCGGCCCGCTCCAACTCGCGCAGGATGCCCCACAGTCGGGCGGCGGCCAGGTCGTGGGCTTTGCCCGGCAGCGCCCCCGATGTCCACAGGATCGTCCCGTCCGGGCCCGCGATGACCTGGATGTTCATGCCGTGGACGCGGTGCTTGCCAGAGAAGTAGGGCCGGTCGGCCTTGACTCGGTCGGTGTGGATGAGCGTCCCGTCCAAGATGACGTGGGTCAGCCCGTCCCGGCGGGCCTTCCCGAGCGCCTGGGTGAGCTTGGGTGAGCGGACCGACAGCAGCATCACGGTCTCCTCCACATACCGCCACGCCGTTGACACCGACACCTCAAAGCCCGCGGCGATCTCGGCGAACGTCTCGTCTTTGCGCAGGTGGACCAGCACCAGCAGAGCCTGCCGGCCGGGGTTGAGCAGCCGCCACACCGACCCGATCGCCTTGCGACGGCGGCGAATCAGCCCAGCGACGTAGTTCAGCGTTGAACGCGACAAATCGACGGCAGCACGATAGAACAGCACGCAGAAGCCCCTGGTTCCTGGACGTGGTGGTTGTGGTGATCAACCCGTCTACCAGGGGCTTCTCTGCCTCATGGACCGAATCCGTAACCCGCGATCATGCTGTGACCTGCGAGACCTCACCGGCGGATGAAATGGGTTCACTCTCGACATCCCCCTCAACCTGCTTCGCCTGGGCGATCCCAGCGAGAGTAAGAAAGAGGACGACCCCACGAACCGCAGACAATTCGGCATGATGGCGCTCTTTACCATCCTGCCGGTCCCTCACTCCGCCAGCGCCATTGACGAAAGCACTGCGAGGACGCTCACCTCCATCACTGGTCAGCAACGGCGGCTGGACGCCGTGCTCCGGTCTCAGGACCTCATCGACGGTGTGAGAGCGCACCTCGACCTAGCACTCAGAGCCCGCCAGCACGCGGGCCATCACGCCGCCAGCATCGCGGCGGCCGTGAGCGAGGCCGCCGGCTTCGCGGCGTGGCTGTCCATGGACATGCTGGACCTCGGCAGCGCTCGCGGCTACTACCGGCAGGCGATCGCAAGTGCCAGGGACGCTGGGAACAGCCTTCTCGCGGCGTACATGACAGGCAGCTTGGCCGCCTTCGAGATCGATGCCGCCGCCGACCCTCTTCTCGGCCTGGCCATGCTCAAGGAAGCGAGAACGTTCCTGAACCGAGGCCCCGAGTCCAGCACACCCACAGCCTGGCTGGAGTCCCTGGAAGCACTGGCACATGCCTCCGGCCCACGACGCGACGAGTTCGCGTCCACCCAAGCCCTGCTCCGAGCAGAGCGAGCTATCGAGACGGCCGACGGACCACCCCCATGGCCTTGGGTCTACCCGTTCGACCACGCCAAGCTCGCCCGGACACGTGCATCCGTTGCCGTTCGGCTCGGCCAAGGCGAAGCCGCGGCCCGAGCTTTCGCCGAATCGCTGCCCTCGCCCCAGCCAGCTCCGAAACAAGCGGCCCTCACCATTTTGGAAGTCGCCACGGCAACCTGCCAACGCGGCGAAGTTGAGGACGCCTTCCGCCTCGCCCTCGGCGCACTCGACACCGGGATCACCCTGCGCTCGGAACGTGTCCTTCAGCAAGCCCGCCAGTTCCGCTACGACTACTCAGGCCCGGTCAACCCGACCATCACCCGCTTCGACGATCGCCTCAGGACCACACTCGTGTAGGGAGAGCAATGCGCATTGCCATCACAGGCCACCGCCTCCTGCCAGCCGAGACCGAACGCCTCGTCGGCCAAGAGCTGGACAAGCTCCTCACCGCTCAGGCTGGTCCGGTAATCGGCATCTCCTGCTTGGCAGACGGCGCTGATGCGCTCTTCGCTCAGGCCGTCCTCGCCCACGGCGGTGAGCTGGTGGCCGTGGTCCCAGCGTCCGAGTACAGAGACGGCCTGCCCGAGCAGCACCACGCCACCTACGACCACCTCCTGTCAGCCGCCAAGGAAGTCCGCCGGCTCCCCTTCAGAGAGTCGGAGAGCAACGCCCACATGGAGGCCAGCAACCTCATGCTCACTCTCGCAGACGAACTGTGGGCAGTCTGGGACGGAAAGCCCGCACGCGGCTACGGCGGAACCGCCGACGTCGTCCAAGCCGCACGAGACGCAGGCCTCCCCATAAAGATCATCTGGCCAGACGGAGCCTCGCGAAGTTGAGCTCTTTCTCTGAGTCCCACGAGTGCAACCCACTCGGCATCCAACGGACATGGTCGTCCACCCACTGACGGCGTAGTGAGAGCCGATCGGGAAAGGTACCAGGACTGGTTCGATCGTGGTGAGAGTTCAACGCCGATCTAGTGGTCGGCTGGTAGGTGCAGGGCCTGCCGAGACAGTTGCACTGCTTGCCCCGTCCATTGCTGGCCTCAGTAGGCTCCGATGGGATTAGGCGATCCGCTTGCACTCGGTGCGTCTATACCCCATCCTGGGGGCAGGCCGTCAGGACGGCCTGTTCCGGTGTCACGCCGCCTCGATTGTGATGCCCTAGACGGGACGAAGAAGCTTGGGCTCCATCCTTGGCGTGAAATGTGCCACAAATGCGTCCGAGAGGACGCTTCGGTCGGTTTCGGGTACCTAGAGGCGGCGGTTCTCGGGAACGGATTCGAAGTGTCAGCAAGTGGACAGCTGGGGAAGCGTACACGCACCCGCATCAAGTACACGGGCGAGCCTTTCCAGTACGCAAAGCAGTCATTGCAGCAGAGGCGGAATCTTCCACTGCTTCCAGACTCTAACGGTGACCAAGCCTTCCTTGAGGCTCGCGTTCTCGCCGAACTTGGGCGGGGCAGCGAATGGAGCGCACATCCCCTCGGAATCGCTGGCGTGATGATTGCTCCGTCTTCCTTGGTCGTACTGCTTGACGGCTACTTTGTTACGAGCTCAGCGCGGCTCTATCCGATAAGCGAGTACACTGCCGCATGCCTGCTGCCGTGGTACGAAGATGGAGTCGAGGTTCACGGAATAGGGCGACTGCGCGTCAAGGGCATCAAGGGATGCGATCTCCGGCTGGGGCTCGCTGGGAATGATGCTTCAGTTGTTCTCCGCAGCAAGGATGAGGCTAGTTGGGTTGCGACTATCAGGCATCGACGGGCTGACCTGGAAAGTGATGGTCATGTGCCTTTGTGGGACAAGAAAGGGGTGTCAAAGCACGAGAAAGTAGATGAGGGCACCTATCCCCTAGTGGATCAAGGGTGGCGGGATCTCGCCTGGCTCGGCTCATTCTTGTTGCGTCGAATTGCCTTGCTTCACACGACCAGCAATGCTTACTCGACCAGGTCGTGGAACAATGGGATTGATTGGATCTTCGAGATAGATTTTTATCCCTCAGTGCACCCCAACCACGATGAGTTTATTAAGGCCCTAAAGGATGATACCTGAGGCACACTTCTGCTTGAAACTCAGGCGTACTGCAACTGTGAGCTCTGGGGGAAGGAGGATGTGTCGGGGGCTCAGTGTACTTATGTTCTCTCGAGTCCTGGTCGTAGCAGGGGACGATTGCAGCTACGTTTTAGATGGGGTCGCAATCCAGCGTATGGAGATTCGGCAGAACTTCGTGACCGATTGCCGCGAGCCGGGGCGGGATCTCCGTGGCTGGATAGAGTTCTGCCGCAACATTCCGTTGCAGGTCCGAAGCGGGATGTGCGATGAATTGGGAAGCGCTGACCTTTTGGATCTTGGGCTTCTCATCCTTTGCGGGCCTGGCTTTAATGTTGCTTCGCGACATCCTTCAGAAAGTAGCCGAGGTGAGGGAGGCATGGGTTCGAGTTAAGGTGGTGGCTCCGGAGCGGCGTAAGAAGAGATAAAATCTAATCTGCAGGCCAACCGATGGTGACCGGTATCCCCAAGTTATCTATTACGGGCCGACTAGCTTCCCTCGAAGGACATCAGCACCTAGCTGAAAATCTCTCTGGTCACTACCCCGAAAGCGACGGTAAAACCAATCGGGAACCCGAGCGGTGTGCTTGCGCGTAGAGAAGATGGCATCCTGAATCTCGCGCATAACTTGGCTCAGCCTGAGAGACTCCTTTTTGCTCAAAGGAGGTCTTCTCGCGCCGTCAAGTTCAGCCTGCACTATCTGAGTGAGGCGCTCCCTTTCTGAAGCGATTTCAAGTTGACCACGATAATTGTCGAAGCCCAAAAGGAAAGCTCCCATTGCTGGAAGATACCAGCTAACGAGAGTTTCTTTGATTGTCAGGCTGGCAAGGTATCCAACGAGCGCACCAAGGCCGACCCAAACAATGACAAGTGCCAAGACGGTACGCGCCCACCGCCGTCTCAGTCGAGAGTCCCACGCGAGGTTCTGCAGTTGACAGAATAGGATGTCATAGGGCTGCGGAATGCTTCCGACGTCCACATACCAATCACGTAGCCGCTCCACACCACCCCTGCGTGTAGAGAACTTTCGTGTCCACCGATTACATTCATAGCGCGCCGGAGTAGAGCCGCAGATGGTTTTATTCCACGGCAAACCGAATAGCTCTACATCAAACATCTCTTGGAGAGTAGCTGCACGCTTCGCAAGTCCTCGCACCCAGGGATTTACGCCCACGGCAAGCACAAGTGCCCATAGAGCGCCCATGGCCGCAATGGGCGGCATGATAATCTGAACAAAAGCTGCCAAAACACCGGCAATGGCAAGTGTCGCGGAGACGCCGACGCGCAGAGACTCCAGACGGAGTGCGCGAGCATGCACTGCAGCGGACGCTTTGCGGAGATCGATCATATTCGGATCGTTCTGCCGACTGCTAATTGGTTGCCGGACAGCTGTCACGTGAGACCAATCTTCGCTACCGTGCGGGAAACTTGTTGCCGAACAAGAGATCGAGGTAGTAGAAAGCCATAGCAGGCTCATCATTCTGGTAGGCGGTTAGCGCCTTACGCGCCCTCGTAGCTCCTGTCTTCACCTTCGATAGTGCTTCAGCCTTATTGTACTCGCTAGAACACGGATAGAACCTGCCTGAAGCTCCAGTCGGATCGTTCATCGCCGCCAGCTCAGAACTCTCCAACTTCTCCAGTAGCCAACACAAGTCCCACGCCGGAGCAAAAGAACTTTGCGTGGTCAGATACTTGGCAGCTCTCATTTCGAGATAGAAAGAGGAGATCGGCACTTTATTATAATATTTCCAGGCCTTCATCAGACGAGCCAGCTTCTTGGCGCCGCCCGCGATTCCCTCCTGCTTATTTGCGGTGTTGACATAGTCGAGGTGAGACAAAGGGGAAGACTCAAGCCATCCTGACGCAGCGCCAGGTATATCATAAACAGAGTGAGTGCTGTTTGCTGCCTTGACGAAACCCGGGATTACCTCCCACGTCTCGGTACCGCCAGCAAAGGCGATAACTACGGCTGGTCGGCTTACCCTCACGGACGTGTAGGGGAAACTCGCTTGCAGTGCATCTTTTATCCAGCGGAGAGCCGTATCCGAAGAACCCGGTCGCCCATTTCGCAAACTTACAAGAAGGTCACTATCGCAGTAGTTCCGGACCCCGGTCCCGTGGGCGAAGGAACCAGTCTCGCGGAAGAGGATGACGTCAAGTGCATTCGACAAAGACGTCTCAACGCTCGATCGGTGCTTTGCGGCCGCCTCGCGCTGCGACTGCAAGGGAATCAGTCGCTTTAGGAAGGTCTCAAAGCCTTCACCTACGGACAATGGCATACTGCGCCTCATTTACCGCGACACACATCCAAGATCCCCATGGACTGGGCACATCTTACAGGGAGGACGCCCATAATGGATACCAGTATCGGAGTTCACGTGACGTACGACTGTGTCAGCACAATGACGTCGGGAGGTATCCCGCGGATCCCGCGACCCGTGGGACAGTGCTGCCAGAGGCCCCCCGCGTCACCGAGACTGCCGACTCCTTAACATCCCGAGAGCCCGGCCCCGTGCCTGAGCGCCTGAAAGGTGCGGCCCGCCACCACGGGTTCACGGGCGCGCAGTCCTGCCGGGGACGGGGAACGACCCCGTGATTGTCAGGTGTTGGGTGGGGGTGGGTGAGCGGGGCCATGTGTGCAGGGCCGTTCCGGGGGCACCGTCTACCTGCGAGGACGGGTGTCGACCCGGGGGAGCCCCTCCGCTCCCCGGGCGGTCCCTCCGCAGGGCCTCCCATGCCTCTGCCGGCCGTCCTCAGCCCTCCCACTGAGGTGAACACATGACAGAACCCGGCCGGCTTGGCTCGAAGGGGCTGTTTCTGGTCGATATCGACGGGACGGTTGCGCTTCGCCGAACTGGTCCGAACGAGCGCGGTCCGTATGACTGGCACCGTGTTGGAGAAGACCTCCCCAACGAGGCCGTCATCACCGTCGTCCAAGCCTTGGCCGTCGCGGGCCACCGCATCATCTACCTGTCGGGCCGGTCGGACGCCTGCCGTGCCGCGACCAACGCGTGGCTCGCCGGACACGTCGGCATTCAGGGCGAAGCGCTCCTGATGCGCGCGGACGGCGACCGGCGCCGTGACACCGTCGTCAAACGCGAGCTGTACCGGCGCCATGTCCGCCCGATCGGGCCGGTCACCGCCGTGCTGGACGACCGCGCCTCCGTTGTCGCGATGTGGCGCGGCCTCGGCCTCACCGTCCTGCAGGTCGCAGAGGGAAACTTCTGATCTCTTTCGGCGGCCTCTTGGTCGGTGCCGGCTTTCCGGTGCGCGGCGGGATCATCCTTTGTCGAAGATGGGCATGATTCGCGCGGGGTCGATTTCCCAGTGGGCCGCTTTGGCGGCCAAGTGTTCGACGAGTTCCGCCAGCGGCCATTGCTTGGGCCACTCGTAGTCATAGATCGAAGGTTCGAGCGGCTGTTGGGAGACGTACTCCACTGACAGGATCGGGAGCTCGGCATCGGCGCTGATCTGGACGGGTTCCGTGCGTTCGGGGAAGGACTCGCCGTGGTACGCCCACGTGAGTCTGTGGTGCCGGAACGTGCCGTCCTGGCAGAGGAGCCAGACTTCTCCCACAGGCCCGCCGAGCCGATCCGGATTACGGAAGACCTTCCTGTAGTAGATCACCCAGGCGCCGAACGCGACGCGACGCTCCGTCCTGGGGATCCAGCGGGACACCACCCCGGCCCCTCTGACCTGGGCTGTCTCGGTTGCGATCACGTCGAAGGGGATGCGGAGCCCTACGGCGTCCGCGGCGACGACCTTTCCCGCTTCGACGAGTTGCGCTGTCAGCGCGAGGTCGTGCCTGCGTCGTCCTTTCAGACCTTCTTCATGGATACGAAGGTCTTCTGCGATCTCCTTCTTGGCTTTCTGCGCTTTGTCGAACTCCTCGCGAAACCCCATGGACGCCTCCACCGGTGCAGCGTGCAGAGGCGTCCAGTGTCACCCGGAGCCAACATGGTCAGCGAGGAAAATGTGCGATCGGCATCTATGCACCATCAACTCACGCCTCGGGGGCAGGGCATCGTGATGACGACGGTGTTCTGTCGGGCTCGGTTGAGCCCGTCCAGACCGCGAGGCCGACGGCCGTGGGCCGGGGCCGGGGTCGGACGAGCTTGGCCGACAGGGTTTGTCGGGTGGACGAGCCCGGCCGAACCGGCTTGTCGGGCGGACGAGCCCGGCCGACAGGCTTATGGCTCGGCCGATACGGGGGCTTCGGGGAGGACGAGGACTTCGTTGGGCTCGTCCGCGCCGAGGGCTCGTTCTTCAGGTGCGGACTCGTCAGGTGCGGACTTTGCGCTCGTGGGTGGCCGCGCCGAGGGCTTGGTGGGCGGCGGTGATAGCGCTGTTGATGGTGATCTCGCCGCGCATGCCGGGGGCGGCCACCATGTCGCCGACGAGGTAGACACCGTTGCCGCGGTCGATGGCGGGCCGGTCTCGCCAGGTTTGTCCGGGGAGATCGAGCGCGCCCATGCGGCCCTTGGCGATCGCGGTGCGTTCGAAGGTCACGCGGTCGCCCCAACCCGGCAGAACCTGATCGGCGAAGGCGCGCAGCCGCCGATGGGTCTCCGCGTGCTTCTCGTTCCGGCGGACGGGCATCTGGAGCTGGTACAGGGACTCGCCGCGCGGCGCGACCGAGTCGTCCTGCATGGTGTAGCTCTCATGGAAGGCCCCTTCGTCCAGGTCGAAGACCAGGTTGCGGTCCTTGGCGTCAGCGCGGACGGCAATGTCGAGGAGGGCACAGTGTCCGCTCGTCCAGGACAGGTTGTCCTCACCCAGCAGCCGGGCGGCCGAGGCCAGTTGCGTGGCGACGATCACCGGGCCGTCCTCGGGGAGGGCGTCCACGCGCGAGGACGTCTCGATGCGCACGCCAAGCTCTCGCGCGCGCTGGACCATGCGGTCGAGGACGGTCTGCCAGCCGCCCTTCACCCAGCGGACGCCGGGCATGCGCGGGCCGTACACGCGCTGGAACAGGTCCCAGACGAACGCGGCGGACAGGCGTCCGGTGTCGGCGTCGTAGGTGGCGACACCGATCATGCTGGCCATCTGCCGCGCGGTCCGCTCGTCCCAGCGGCCGGACGCCCAGCTGTGGAAATCCTCGTCCACCGGCGCCTTCAGCCACCGATGCGACTGGGCGCGTAGCACACTCACCGGCGGCGCGAGCCGCAGCCTGCCGTCCACCCGGAAGCGGACGCGGGAGAATCCGAGCGGGCTCGGCCAGCCCAGCCCCTTGACCAGGCCGCGCTTCGCCAGCCAGCGGTAATGCGGGCCGTCCGCGTAGAAGACGTGCGCGCCGTCGTGGACCACATACGGCGCCGGTGACGTCGCGCGCCCCCGCCCACCGAGTGACCGATGTGCCTCATGCAGAACGACGGAGGCGCCTGCCTCGGCGCACGCGATGGCCGCCGTCAGCCCGCCCAGCCCGCCGCCGACGATGGTGATGGTGGTGCTGTTGGTCGTCATGCCGTCAAGGACGCAGAACCCACCCGTTCTGTGACATCACCCCGCTGAACTTTTCGGGATTCACGATGAGATAGCAGGCGCTGACCTTGCCGTCCGTCACCTGGACCTGGAAGTGCACGAACGGCCTTCCGTCCGCGACCGCCTGGATCGCCGGCCCGCCGTTCGCGTAGACCAGCCGGTACTCGATGTGCGCGTCCGGCCCGACGTCGACCGACCGCAGGAACGACGTGCCGAACTGCATGATCTTGAGGACGAACGGCGCGACCCGGTCGGCTCCGACCAGCATCCGGCGCGGCGCGACCGCGTTGCCCCCGCTGTCCGCGATGAGCCGGACGTCCGGGGCGAGCAACTCCATCAGCCCCTCAACGCCACCATTCAGACAAGCCCCGATGAACTGGTCGTTCACCTGCCGCCAGACCCGCGGATCCACCTCGAACCTCGGCCGCCGCTCCCGCACGTGCGCCCGCGCCCGCGCCGCCACCTGCCGGACGGCCGGCTCGGTCTTCTCCAGCGCGGCCGCGATCTCCGCGTACGAGAACGAGAACACATCCCGAAGCACGAACACGGCCCGCTCAAGCGGCGACAACGACTCCAACACGACAAGCAGCGCCAGCGAGACCGATTCGGCCCGCACCACATCCTCGGCGACGTCCTCGCTGGTCATCACCGGCTCCGGCAACCACTCCCCGACATATGCCTCCCGCCGCGCCTGAATCCGCCTCAACCGGTCGATCGCCAACCGCGTCGTCACCGTGACGAGGAACCCCTCCGGATCGTCCACCCCGTCGGCCCTCGACCACCGCAACCACGCTTCCTGGACAACGTCCTCAGCATCCGTAACCCGCCCCAGAACCCGATAGGCAACGCCAAACAACAACTCCCGATACCCACCAAAAACCACCCCACCCGAGTCCACCAAGCCCCCCCACCCACGAACGAACCCAAACCACACCATGCCCGCCCAATTCAACCCACCCCAACCCCCAAGCCCCCAGACCCGCCCTCACAAACCAGGCGCCATCTGCCCACGCAGACCAGACGCTGCGCCGCACAACCCAGTTCATGCGCATCGCAAACCAAGGGCGCCACACACGAGCCAAGCCGCCCCGCGGGCGCCCAACCTCGCATCCCTCATCCCGTATAAGGCCAGACCACCGCGCCCCGCAGCCAAGGAAGACACGCCGCCAAGCGAAGCGAACGCCGCACCGTCCACCCCAGCAGGCTCCCTGGTCCCGCGCAGCGCATGCATGCCAGCCCGCCGTGCCGCAGGAGCCAGAACGGAAGCGGTTACGCACGTCCGAGCGGCCTGCCGTACAAGCCGGGCGTAAGTAACCGCCCAGGCCGGGCGCCGCACGGGCACACCGGCCCGCGCTGCCAGACCGCATACGGGCATGCAGCTCCACGCGCAACACCGCATGCCCCAGGGCGCTCGCGGTCGCGTAGCTCCGGGCACCGCGCCGCACAAGCCAGGGGCGGGCGGTCGCGCGGGTCCCGCGCAGCGCCAGGCAAACCAGGCCGCATACGTGCGGCGCAGCTCCGCGCGCTGCGCTGCATGTACCAGGCCGCAGTCGGAAGCGCAGGCTGCGTGCTGCGCCGCCCATGCCAGGGCGCCGCATCCGGCAGGCCAGGTCGAAAGCGGTCGCGAGGGCCAAATGCCGTGCGGGCAAGCTGCCCTGGGTGCCGAGCCGACAACTTGGCTGGCGCTCTCGTACGAGTCGGACGCGAGCGCCCGCCCAGGCCAAGCGCCGTACGGGCGCTGATCTGGCACAGACTCACGTAAGCCAACCGCAGACGCAAGCGCAGGCCTGCGCGCTGCACCGCACATGCCAGGGCGCCGCATCCGGTAGGCCGGTCGTATGCGGTCGCGAAAGTCAGACGCTGTGCGGGCACGCTGGCCTGGGCGCGGAACCGACAAACTCGCTGGCGTTCTCGTACAAGCCGGACGCGAGCGCCCGTCCAAGCCAAGCGCCGTACGGGCACGCTGGTCCGGCACAGCGTCACGCAAGCCGGACCGCAGGCGGGCATGCAGATCCGTGCGTCGCGCCGGGCGCATGCAGGACGTATACGGTCAAGCACATCAGACGGGCGGGAGGCGACGAGCTGGAGGAGGCGCCGCGCTGCCCACGTCAGGGTGCACTCGTTCGCAAGGCCATCCTCTTTGCCGCACGAGCCAGAACGTGGGTGGGTGGCGCGAGTCCGAGCGCGCGTCGTCCAAGCCGAGCGTAAGCGGCCGACCGGGTCAGCCGCCGCGCGGGCACCCTGGTCCCGCGCAGCGCCCCGCAAGCCAGGCCGCATTCGGACGTGCAGTTCTGCGCGCCGCCGCACGTGTCAGGGGCGCCTGCGGTCGCGCAGCTCCGGGCGCCGCGCCGCACAGGTGCGGATGCCGCCCCGCATGAGCCAGGGGTGAGCGGTCGCGTCGGTCCGGCGCAGCGCCCCGCAAGCCAGGCCGCGTACGGGCGCGCAGTTCCGCGCACCGCCGCACGTGCCAGGGGCGCCGCAGCTCGCAGACCAGGTAGTAAGCGGTCGCGGAGGTCAGATGCCGTGCGGGCGTGCTGGCCTGGGCGCTGTGCCGTACTAACTTGGCCGCTCTGTCGCCCAAACCAGGGCGCATGCGGTTAGGCATGTCAGGTGTTGCGGAGCCTGGGGAACGGGGTGCTGGTGCGGTGTATTGAAGGGGAGGCAGGGGGCGGATGTGGGTTTGGTGTGGGAACGGGAGAGGGGGTGGGCTGGTCAGGCGGGGAGGATGGGTTGGACTTCGGAGGTGCAGAACTTGCAGCGGGTCGCCTTGATCGGGATGTCGCTCAGGCAGTGCGGGCAGGGGTGTTCCGAAGCCTCTTCCTTGCGCGTGAGCCGCTGGAGCAGCTTCGCCATCGGCAGGACGATGAAGAAGTAGATCACCGCGGCCGTGATCAGGAAGGAGATCAGGGCGGTGAGGAACTTCCCGTAGGGGAACAGCGTCCCGTTGATCGTGAAGCCGAGGGCGTCGAAGTTGGGCTTGCCCCCGATCAGGGCCAGCAGCGGGCCGATGAACGAGTTCACGAAGGCGGTGACCAGGCCGCTGAACGCGGCGCCGATGACGACGGCCACGGCGAGCTCGACCAGGTTCCCCCTGAACAAGAACTTCTTGAACCCATCCATAAAACGTATCCTTTCGTCGCTTAGAGTCGTCAGACCGTAACACAGTGGCGCGGTCAATCGCGCACGAGTGTCACGAGCAGTGGACCTCCGGCCCCCGCCAGCGCGGCGGCTTGTGCGCGACTGGTCGCCAGCACGACCAATGCACCTTGCCCAGCATTGCCGAGTCCACTCTCCTCATGAGGCACTGCCAGGACGACAGCGGACGAGACCACGACCCGGGACCAGCCCGCGAGGCCAATCCTCAATGGGCTTGGCTCCAAGCGAAGGCCATCCTCCGTTCTTGCGAGTTGTGCGTCCTGTCTTCGGTAGGAGGTGATCTCCGCGGAGGCATATCCGGTTGATGCATCGTTTGTTTGGCAGTGACTTAGGTTGGTCTCCTTGCTTCCCTTGAACTGGGTCTCTCGTCGTTCGGGCGCGGGCGAAATCGGAGTGGCGCAACTGGGCGGTGGGGGCGTTGTATCTCGGTGCTTGGTGCGCGCGGCTGTGTGGCCCTGGAGTGGCGGTATTTGAATCCAGAGAGCGGTTGCTTTCTGTTGTTTTCGCAGTGCGTCGGGTTGGCCTTGGGAGGGTGCCGTAGATGCCGCCGCAATGGACGTTGGAGGCCAGGTCTGGATGGGCCTGGGTGTCTGGGCCGGGAGCGCTGGTGCTGCGAGAGGGGGCTCCAGTTCTAGGTTGCCGACAGGCTTGGTGGCGGGTGATACCCGGGGAACGGGGCTTGTGTTGATGCCGGGTGTCGCGGTTTTGGTGGACGGCTTGCCGGGTGGTGGGGGTTTCGGTCCGTCGGGGCTGGGTCCTGGGGCGGATTCGTCCGGTACGGGTGGCGGGTCTTGTGAAGAACCGGGAGGTGTGGCGGTCAGCACGTCTATTCGGTCGCCTGGACGCAGGAGGCGCGCCGATGCCGCGTCGGCTACCCGGATCGGGGTGGCGACCGTGCCTGGGGGTTGCTGGTCCAGAAGTCCCGGTCCGAGCAGGCGCGCATCGGTGAGTGCCTCGCCTCTTCGGACAGCCCCCGACAGGACGTGACCGACAGGCGGATCGCGGAGCGCCCCATCGGGACGAACCGCCGGCGGAAGCGCGACGATTCGAATATCGCTCGGGCGAAGCGTCGCCCCGGCGGCGAGGTCTCGTGACGCGACCGCGATGTGGACGGTTCGTGGGGCAGACGGTCGGATCGACAAGAGGACGAGTCCCGTGCCGAGTGCAGCGAACAGGGCTGCTAACAGGCGTCGTTTCCGTCCGAATCCGTCATTCATCGTTCTCTCCGAGGAAGCTCGACTCGGTTCTGTGGAGCCCATTGGTTGGGGCGTACTTCGCTGTGGGCGGCGTGAAGAGGTTGAGTTTCATGACTTCTTTCGTGGTTGTGCAACGGGTGCATGGATGACGAGGTGCTCTCTGTGATCGGCACGTTGCGGTGTGGAGTTGGATTTGGGTATGGGGCATGGGGTGAGGTGATGATGGCGCTTAAAGCGCCAGGATCTTGCTCACCGGGGTTTGATGAAAGGCTTTGTGGCTTTGGGGCGGTCGTGAGGGGTGGCGTTCGGCGGGGGCGTGCGGGGTTACGGGAGTTGGATGGGGAGTTTCATGCCGTCCAGGGTGTTCGCGCAGGGGCAGGTGCGTTCGGTGGGGAGGGTGGAGACGATGTCGGCGACCAGGGGGCGGAGGCGGCCGATGTTCTGGGCGAAGACGCGGAAGACCTCGTCCATGGTCACGCCGTCGCCGGACTCGATGCCGGCGTCGAGGTCGGTGACCAGGCAGAGCGGGGTGTAGCAGAGGGCGAGTTCGCGCGCGAGGACTGCCTCGGGGTGGCCGGTCATGCCGACGAGGGTCCAGCCCTGGGCGGCGAACCACTGGGATTCGGCGCGGGTGGAGAAGCGGGGACCTTCGATGATGACCAGCGTGCCGCCGTCCACCGGGGGCCAGCCGGCGGCCTGCCCCTGGGACAGGGCGGCACTGCGGCCGACCGGGCAGTAGGGGTCGGAGAACGAGACGTGGATCGCCGCGCCCTCGTCGTAGAAGGTCTGCGGACGGCCCGACGTCCGGTCGACGAGCTGGTCGGGCACGACGAGGGTGCCCGGGCCGTAGGCGGGGGTGAGGGAGCCGACCGCGCTCGGCGCGAGGACCTGCCGGACGCCCAGCGAGCGCAGGGCCCACAGGTTGGCACGGTAGGGGATGCGGTGCGGCGGGAAGCGGTGGTCGGCGCCGTGGCGGGGGACGAAGGCGACGCGGCGGCCGCCGAGCTCGCCGAGGGTGATCGGGTCGCTCGGCGGGCCGAACGGGGTCTCGACCTCCACCTCGGTGACGTTGTCGAGGAACGAGTAGAAGCCGGAGCCGCCGATGACGCCGATCTCGGCGGACGCGGAATCAGGAGTGGACATGCGCCGACACTAACCAGCCCGGCCAAGATCAACGAAGTCCGGCCGCCAACTGTGGATAACTCGTCGACAACCGAGCTTCCGCTACTCGCGTGCGCGGGGATGGGGCCGTCCGCACGGCATCTGGCCAAGACGACAACAGCCGGAGTCTCTGCCTATGAGAGACCCCGACTGTGGGGAAGCTATGGGAACCGCTGAACGCGGTTAGGCGACCTTCTCGGACGACGAGGACGAGCTGCTCGTCGACGTCGAGGAGGAGGACGACGAGTCCGAAGAGGACGTGGTCGAGGCCGAGGACTTGTCAGATGAGCCGTCCGCCGAGGACGACTTGCCGGCGGCCGGGGTGCTCACCGTCGAGGACGAGCCACCGCGGCTGTCGGTGCGGTAGAAGCCCGAGCCCTTGAAGATGATGCCGGCGGCCGAGAAGACCTTGCGGAGCTTGCCGCGGCATGCCGGGCACTCGGTCAGCGCGTCGTCGCTGAACTTCTGCACGGCCTCCAGAGGCTCGCCGCACTCGGTGCAAACGTACTGATACGTCGGCACGGTCCCTCCTTGCTGCCTCAGACCGGGTATCCGGACTGGCACTCACCTTAGATGACTGCTAATGGTACCGATGTAGTGAACAGGATTCGCAACCGATCTGTTCCCAGCGCCTCCGTGCCGGCCTATGCCGAAGACTGTTCGGGCAGGTCAGGACCCCTGGGTCCCTAGATTCCGGTCTCGCCGAACCAGCCTGCGAGCTTGCCCCTGCGGCTCACCGCTCGCAGGCGGCGTTCCGCCGCGTCCCGGACGTCCGCCGTGGTCACGACCAGGAGGGTGTCTCCTGCGCGCAGGGTGGTGGTGGGCTCGGGCACGAAGCTTTCGCCGTCCCGGACGACAAGTGTGATGGACGCCCCATGCGGGAGGCGCAGCTCGAAGATCTCGACACCGTTCAGGTGGGAGTCGTCAGGAATCCGGATCTCCAGGAGGTCCGCATGGAGTTCCTCAAGGGGGGCGGCTTCGACGCCCAGTTCGCGGGCGCGCGAGTCGTCCTTCAGGCCGCACCAGCGCGCCACCAGGGGCAGTGTCGGGCCCTGAAGGAGCGTGAACAGCACCACGACGGTGAAGACGATCGCGAAGAGGCGGGTCGCGCCCGGCACGTCCTTCACCCAGGGGATCGTCGCCAGGACGATCGGAACCGCGCCGCGCAGGCCCGCCCACGAGGCGAACAGCTTCTCCCCAAGGGAAAGCTTGAATCCGGCCGTGGAAATCAGGATCGACAAGGGGCGCGCCACGAGAAGCAGCACGAAGCCGATCACTATGGCCGGGACGATCTGGGCGGGCAGGTCGCTAGGCGAGGCGAGTAGGCCGAGCATGACGAACAGGCCGATCTGGGCCAGCCAGGCGATTCCTTCGGCGAAGCCCCGGGTTGCGGGGCGGTGCGGTAGGCGCGCGTTGCCCAGCACTAGGGCGCTGACGTAAACCGCGAGGAAGCCACTGGAGTGAATCAGGTTCGCTGCGCCGTAAGAGTCGACCGTTAGGGACAGCACCGCGATGGGGTAAAGGCCGGATGCGGGGAGGGCCATCCTACGGAGGGTGAAGACACCGGCCCATCCGGCTGCGAAGCCGATGAGGCCGCCGACGACCAGCTCGTAGACCATGACCCCGGCGAGTTCGGCGAGGTTCGGTACGCCGTGTGCGGCTTCCGATGCGCTGAGCGTGGCGACGACGATTACCACTGGCGCGTCGTTGAAACCGGACTCCGCCTCTAGCAGGCCCGTAAGGCGCGGGGGGAGCGGCAGGCGTCGCAGTACTGAGAACACTGCCGCCGCGTCCGTCGGCGCCAGTACCGCGCCCAGGAGGAACGCCAGGCGCCAGTCCATGCCGAGGAGCCAGTTGGCCGCTACGGCGACGACGCCGATGCTGACGAGAGTGCCGATCGTGGACACCGACAGGGCGGCGGGCACCGATCGGCGCACTTTTTGCCAGTCCGTGGTGATGCCGCCCTCGGCGAGGATGAGCACCAGTGCCGCTAGGCCCAGCACCTCGGCGAGCTCCGCGTTGTCGAAGCGCAGTCCGAAACCGGACTCGCCGATCAGCAGGCCTAGGCCGAGGTAGGCGAGGAGCGTGGGGAGACCCGCACTCGTGGACAACCGCACGGCGACGATCGCGCAGAGTATGAGCGTGGCTCCGAGGAGTAGCCAGAGGTCGAGCTGCACATCCCACCCTTCGCCTAGGTGATCGTTAAGAGATCCTATGCAGTTCGCCCATCGATCTCATAACGGGCGTTCAGCAATCCCTCTGACCTGGGCGAAAGCGAAGCCGGTAGGACAAGCTGGGAAGTCGGCGGGACGAGCCGGGCCAGCCGGTTGAGCTGAGCTGGGCCGGCCGGTGGAGTTAAGCCAGGCCGGCCGGTGGAGTTGAGCCAGGCCGGCCGGTGCAGTTGAGGCGGGGTGGGCGCGCGGCCTCAGCGGCGGTCGATTTTGGGCGGCAGGCCGTTGATGACGTTGCGCACCGGGCGGCCCTCCACTGCGGCCTTCACGTTGTCCTGGATGACGATCGCGCTGTTGACCTGCGCCTGCGAGGTGGCCCAGGCGGCGTGCGGGGACAGGAGGACGTTCTCGTGCGTGCGCAGGGGGTTGTCGAGCTCCGGAGGCTCGATTTCGAACACATCGAGCGCCGCCGCGGCGAGGTGGCCCGAATCGAGAGCGGCGACGACGCTGTCCTCGGGGACGATCCCCGCGCGCGCGACGTTGATGAGCAGCGCCCGGGGCGGAAGCAGGGCGAGCTTGGCGTCGTCCAGCAGGTTCCGCGTCTCGTCCGTCAGGGGCAGGGCGATTACCAGGATGTCGGAGTGCGCCAGGAGGTCGTCCAGTTCACGGTACGTGGCGGGCGCTTCCGGACGCCGACGGCGCGTCCAGTACGAGACGGGGCAGCCGAGCGCAGAGAACAGCCGTGCCGCTTCCGCGCCGATCGCTCCGTAGCCGACGATCCCGACACGCTGGGTGTGCAGCTCGCGTCCCCCGCGCACGAGCGCCTCCATCTGAGGCCAGCCGCCCGAGCGGACGGCGCGGTCCGCCCATACGAGGCCGCGGCAGAGCGCGAACGCCGCTCCGACGGCCCACTCCGCTACTGCGCGCGTGTTGACCCCGGCGGTGTTGGCCACGGGGACGCCCGCGTCCGTGAGCGCGTCCAGATCGACGTTGTCGGAACCCACCTGCGGCAACTGCACGAACGCGAGCCGGGAAGCCGCCCTTACGGTTTCCGCGTCCAGGGGCAGAGCACCGGAGAAGTCGGAGACGACCACGTCGGCGTCGGCGATCGCGGCGTGCACTCCCGCGCGGTCGCGCGAGGACGGGAACGAGACTCGTACCGCTTCCCCCAATGGCGCGAACAGCCCCCGGACGATGCCTTCGTCCAGTGGCGCCAGCGCCAGCACGTTCCACGGTTTCGTCGTCATTCCGTCCTCGCCATCCCTTCCGCCCATGCCCGGCCGCGTGCGCACGAGGATCCGCTGCCGGGACGGACGCCGCCAGAACTCCCGGCTCAGCAGCAGAAGCCGCATGTGGACGGCCGATTCCGGTCAGACGGCCGTCCTGCCCGCAGCAGATCGGGCGCTTGCCTCGTGCGTGCGCACGTCGGCATCGCCGATGGGCAGCCGCGTTGGACAGACCGCTCCATGCGGGCCGTCGCGCCAGGGTGGGGACGCGCGACGATCCGAAGCGGCCTACGGATCTCGGTGTGCGGGGGCCACCTTAATTGCCGTCTCCCAGGAGGTGAAGCCCCTCGTCCGGGGTCACGGCCGCGCGAACCGTGCGATCGTGCTGCTCCTTGGGGATGTTGTCCAGCAACTCGCCTTCGTACAGAAGTGCCACCGTGAGGACGGCCGGGCTCACGCGCGCGAGGGCGCGGTCATAGGAACCGCCGCCTCTGCCAAGGCGGACGCCCGTCCGGTCTACGGCCAGGGCCGGTGCGACAACCACATCCGCACTCGCGATGGCCTCCACGCCGCGTCCGGGCTCGCTGGGCTCCAGCAAGCCGAACGGGCCGGAAACGAGCGAATCGGGACCTTCGTAGGAGGCCCAGTCGAGATCGCCGTCCGGAAGCAGCCGGGGGATCAGCACATAGGTGCCGCGCTTCCACAAAGCGAAGAGCAGCCCATGCGTCTCCGGCTCGGTGCCTATGGAGACGTACGCCGCGACCGTTCCGGCCATCTCCACCTCGGGCATGCCTAGCAGGGTGTCCCGAAGGGAACGTCCCGCCGCCGAACGGACGTCGGCGGACAGTTCCGCGCGGTTGGCCAGAAGTTCAGCCCGCAGGGCGGGTTTGGAGCCGATGTCGTGCACGCTCTGGTCCTTCACGGTGACTAGGGTCTCTACATGGCCGACTTCGCACCTGTACGCAAGGCCGTCGTTCCGGCGGCAGGGCTCGGGACCCGATTCTTGCCCGCCACCAAGGCGACTCCCAAGGAAATGCTCCCCATCGTCGACAAACCTGCGATCCAGTACGTCGTCGAGGAAGCGGTGGACGCGGGACTCACCGACGTGCTGATGGTCACCGGACGCAGCAAGCGTTCCATCGAGGACCACTTCGATCGCGCGTACGAGCTGGAGGAGGCGCTGAACGCCAAGGGCGACGACGAGCGCCTCGCCGCGATCCGCGAGTCCGCCGACCTCGCGATCATGCACTACGTCCGGCAGGGCGAGCCGCGCGGCCTCGGCCACGCGGTGTTCTGCGCGCGCCAGCACGTCGGGACCGAGCCGTTCGCGGTGCTGCTCGGCGACGACATGATCGATGCCCGGGACCCGCTGCTCAAGCGCATGATCGAGGTGCGCAACCGGTACGGCGGCAGCGTCGTGGCGCTGATGGAGGTCGAGCCCGACCAGGTCTCCGCCTACGGCTGCGCCGCGATCGAGGCGACCGGCGAGGACGACGTCGTGCGGATCACCGACCTGGTCGAGAAGCCCGCGCGCGACGAGGCGCCGAGCAACTGGATCATCATCGGCCGCTACGTCTGCGACCCCGCGGTCTTCGACGTGCTGGAGAAGACCCCGCCTGGGCGCGGGGGGGAGATCCAGCTCACCGACGCGCTGCGCACCCTCGCCGACATGCCCGCCGACCAGGGCGGAGGCGTCTACGGCGTCAAGTTCCGGGGCCGCCGCTACGACACCGGCAACAAGCTGGAGTACCTCCGGACCGTCGTGCAGTTCGCCTCGGAGCGCGAGGACCTGTCCGCCGAGTTCATGGCGTGGCTGCGCGACTTCGTGCGCGCGCACGATGGGGCCGACGCCGCGAAGGACGCCTGACCACCCGCCTGGAGGACGGACCATGAGGACGGTCGAAGAGCACCTGGCGGGGATCCTGAACGCCGTGCCGGTGCTCCCGCCGCTAGACCTGGCGCTACTGGAAGCGGGCGGCGGAGTTCTCGCGGAGGACGTCGCTTCACCAATGCCACTGCCGCCGTTCGACAACTCGGCGATGGACGGTTACGCGGTCGTGGCGTCCGACATCGCGCGCGCGTCCAAGGACACGCCGGTGACGCTGCCCGTCGTCGGCGACATCCTGGCCGGCGACGACGGCATCGCCGCGATCCGTGCGGGACTCAGCGCGCGCATCATGACGGGCGCTCCGCTCCCCGCGGGCGCGGATGCGGTCGTCCCGGTCGAGTGGACCGACGGCGGTAGCACGTCCGTCCGCATCCATCGCTCCGCGCCGTCCGGGAACTACATCAGGCGCGCGGGGGAGGACGTCCTCGAAGGGCAGGTCGTGGCGCCTGCCGGTACACGGCTGGGTGCTGCACAGCTCGGCATGATGGCCGCTGTAGGAAAGTCCCGTGTTGTGGTCCGGCCTCGTCCGCGCGTGGTCGTCCTGTCCACAGGGAACGAGTTGCGGGAACCGGGTTCGCCCCTCGCGCCGGGCCAGATCTGGGACTCCAACAGCTTCATGCTCACCGCCGCCGTCATCGAGGCGGGCGGCGTCGGCTACCGGCAGACCACGGTCGGGGACGAACCCGACAAGGTGCTGGAGACGCTTGAGGACCAGCTCATGCGCGCGGACGCGATCGTCACGTCCGGCGGAGTGTCCATGGGCACCAGGGACGTGGTGAAGGAAGTCCTGACCGGCACCGGAACCGTGGAGTTCCACAAGGTCGCCATGCGGCCGGGTAAGCCGCAGGGCTTCGGCCTACTGCGCGGCACCCCGATTTTCACGCTGCCGGGTAATCCGGTTAGCGCCTACGTGTCGTTCCAGGTGTTCGTCCGGCCCGCCCTACGCGCGATGCAGGGGCTGCCTCCCGAACCGCTGCCGACCGTCTCGGCCGTCCTGGACGGTGACCTGAAGTCGCCCGCGGGTATCCGGCACTACCTGCGCGCGCGGTTGAGCTACGGACCTGCGGGATACGCGGTGTCACCTGCCGAAGGGCAGGGTTCGCACCAGCTGGGTTCGCTGGCCTCGGCTAACGCGCTGATCGTCCTGCCTGAAGCCGTCGAAAGCGCGTCCGCGGGGTCCCACGTCGAGGTGATGAGGTTGCCGTCATGAGCATGGGTTCGGAATTCGCCGGATTCTCCCATCTGAACGATGCGGGCGCGGCTCGCATGGTGGACGTCTCGGCCAAGTCCGTCACGATGCGCACCGCGACGGCGACCGGCTTCGTCCGGCTGTCTCCCGAGTGCGTGGCCGCCCTGCGCGTGGGCGAGGTGCCCAAGGGGGACGCCCTGTCCGTCGCGCGGATCGCGGGCATCATGGGCGCGAAGCGTACGCCGGACCTCGTGCCCCTGTGCCATCCCATCGCTCTCCACGGCGTCGAGGTGGAACTCGCCGTCGAGGACGGCGGCGTGGCCATCGAGGCGGTCGTCCGGACGGCCGACCGTACGGGCGTCGAGATGGAGGCGCTCACGTCGGTCTCCGTTGCGGCGCTGTCGCTGATCGACATGGTGAAGGCCATCGACCCCGCCGCCGTCATCACGGACGTCCGCGTGGAGGAGAAAACCGGGGGCAAAACCGGCCTCTGGCAACGCAAGTCTTCAAACGCGCGCTGACGGGTTCGGCTTGGTAGGCAGAGGAGGAATCCAGTGATTCGCGCGTTGGCGGTGACCGTTTCGAACCGCGCTTCTGCAGGCGTGTACGAGGACAGGTCCGGGCCGGTGCTGGTTTCGCTGCTCGCCGAAGCCGGGTGCGAGGTGGACGGTCCGCGCGTGGTCCCGGATGGCGAGCCCGTCGAGGAGGCTCTGCGGGCCGCCGTGTCCGAGGGCTACGACGTCGTGGTGACCACAGGCGGAACGGGGCTTACTCCTACGGACCGGACGCCCGAGATGACGCGGCGCGTCCTGGAACGCGAGATTCCGGGCATCGCCGAGGCCGTCCGGGCCGTCAGCCGCGACACCGTCCCGGCGTCGATCCTGTCCCGCGGGCTGGCGGGGACCGCCGGGCGGACCTTGATCGTCAACCTGCCCGGGTCCACCGGCGGCGTCCGGGACGGGATGGCCGTGCTGGCCCCGGTGCTGGCCCATGCCGTCGACCAGATCGCCGGTGGAGACCATCCTCGCCCCGCTTGACCTGCGGGGATGTGAGTTATCCACAGATCGGCCGCGAGCTTTCGGAAGCAGGGAGGGCTTCCTAGGCTCGTGGACATGGCTGCGAGAGAGAGTTCACGAGACCGCCGTCAGGGCGGAACATGCCGGTGTGAGCCGGATGAGCGACGCGTACTTCGACGCGGTGACCGAACTGCTGCGAACCGTCCGCGATGCCGAACGCGAACGGATCGACGAGGCCGCCGATGCGACGGCCTCGGCACTCGCCTCCGGGCGGCGGCTGTTCGCGTTCGGCAGCTCGCACTCGGCACTCCCGGTCCAGGACATCGTCTACCGCGCCGGTGGCCTGATGCTGGTCAACCCGCTGCCGGCCCCGGGCCTCTCCGGGGTCGAGACCCGACCGGCCACGCTGGGCACGGCGCTCGAACGCCTACCGGGTTACGCCGCGGCACTCCTGGACGCTTCGCCGGTCCAGGAGGGCGACGTCCTGATCGTGGTCTCGGTCTCCGGACGCAACGCGCTCCCGGTCGAGCTGGCCTCGCTCGCCGCCGCACGAGGGCTGGTCGTTGTCGCGGTCACCTCGCGCGCCTATGGAACGCGCTTGGCCGAAGTGGCGCACATCGTCCTGGACAACCACGTGCCGATCGGCGACGCGATCCTCACCGACCCGTCCGTCTCCGAGCCCTTCTGCGCGACGTCCGGCGTGGTCGTCACGGCGCTGCTCCAAGCCCTGACCGCCGCCGTCATCGAACGCCTGGCGGCACGCGGCCTCGCTCCACCCGTCTTCCGCTCCGTCAACCTCCCCGGAGGCGCCGACCGCAACAAACAGCAACTCCGCGCCAACGCCGACCGCATCTTCTACCTCTAACCCCCAACCACCCACCCCCGAACGCGACGCATTTGGCCAGCACCAGCTGCCCAACCGACACCAGCACGGCCTGCCGACCTGCCGACGGCACCACGACCAGCCCGCCCGAAGCCGCCACCCCACCCAACTCGCTGCAAGCCACCCCACCCAACCCCCACCGACTGCCCACCTACGCGTCCGCCGCCGCCCTGCGTCCCGCTCACGCCTCCGCCGCCAGACTGCCGCCCGCCCGCGCGTCCGCCGCCAGGCTGCTGCCTGCCTGTGCGTCCGCCGTCGGCCTGCAATCCGTCCGTGCGTCGCTGCCCACCCTGCCGCTCGGCTGTGCGTGCCCCATCGGGCTGCCGTTCGCTCGGGTGCCCGTCGTCGGCTGGCAACGCGTTCGTGTGGCGCTTCCGAGCCTGCGGCTTGGCTGTGCGTGTGCCGTCGGGTTGCCGTTCGCTCGGGTGCTCGTGGTTGGGTTGCAGCGCGTCCGTGTGGCGCTTCCGAGCCTGCGGCTTGCCTGGGCGTGTGCCGTCGGGTTGCCGTTCGCTCGGGTGCCCGTCGTCGGCTGGCAACGCGTCCGTGCGTCGCTCCCGACCCAGCGGCTCGCCTGTGCGTGTGGCATGGGGTTGCCGTTCGCTCGGGTGCCCGTCGTCGGCTGGCAACGCGTCCGTGCGTCGCTCCCGACCCAGCGGCTCGCCTGTGCGTGTGCCATCGGGCTGCCGTTCGCTCGGGCGCCTGTGGTTGGGTTGCAGCGCGTCCGTGTGGCGCTCCCCAGCCTGCCGCTCGCCCGCGCGTTTGGTGGTGGGGTGCTGCTCGCCTGTGCGTCTGGTGCCGGGCTGATGCTCGGCTGTGCGCCTGCCGCTTGGCTGCGGCTCGTCCGCGCGATTGACGTTGGGCTGCAGCTCGCTTGCGCCTCTGTGGTCGGCGTGCTGTTCGTGCGCGCGTCGCTCCCCGGCCTCCTGGTTGTTGGCTCGGGTGATGTCGGAGTGGGGAACTGCGGGGTGGATTGGGCTGGGTGGCGTGGGGTGCGATGTATGGCGCTCTGGTGGGTGCTTCGAAACGTCCGAGGGGATGTGGGGCGTGGGCGCTCAAGCACCCAGGGGTGGGGGATCCGGACGTGCGCGGGGGTGTGGGCCGGGGCGGGTTAGGCGCGGATGACCACCACGCCTGCTTCGGTGAAGGCGGCGGCGTCCTCGTCGCTGAGGGTCTCGTCGGTGACGAGGGTGTCGACGGTCACGGTGTCGCAGATGCGGGCGAAGTCCCGGCGGCCGACCTTTGAGCCGTCCGCGACGACCACGACCTGGTCGGCGCGGTCGGCGAGGAGGCGGTTGACGGCGGCCTCGTCCTCGTTCGGGCAGGTCGCGCCGTGCTCGGCGGTGATGCCGGTCACGCCCAGGATGGCGATGTCCAGGGTGACGTGGTCGAAGATGCCGGCGGCCAGCGGTCCGGTCAGCTCGTAGGACTGGGGGCGCGGCACGCCGCCGGTGAGGACGATCTTCACGTGCGGGCGGACGGCCAGTTCGCTGGCGATGTTGAGGGCGTTCGTCACGATGGTGAGGGCCGGCCGGCCGCCGCCCGGATCCGGGCGGGTGGCGAGCACGCGCGCGACCTCGGTGGTCGTGGTCCCGCCGTTCAGGCCGATGATCGCGCCCATGGGGACGATCCCGGCCGTCGCGGCGGCGATGCGCTGCTTCTCGGACGCGTGCCGGGCGGTCTTGTACCGCAGCGGCAGGTCGTAGCTGACGCTGTTGGCGACGGCGCCGCCGCGGGTCCGGGTCAGCATCTGCTGCTGGGCGAGTTCGTCGAAGTCGCGCCGGATCGTCGCGGCGGACACCGCCATGCGCGCGGCGGCCTCCTCCACGCTCAGCTGCCCGGCGTCGGCGAGCAGTTCCAGCAGCGCGTTCAAGCGTTCGTGACGGGTCACGGAGGGGAGTCTAGCCGTGCGCGGCCTTGTTTCTTTGTGTCTGTTTGAGATAAGAAACGAGCATTAATGAGCATCGAGGGAAGGTCACCATGACGGGGAACCACACCGAGAGCGAGATCGGCTCGCAGCCGGACCTGTGGCGGCGGGCCGCCCGCGACGGGGCGGGCGGCGTCGGCGCCGTGCTGCCGCGTCCGGGCGAACGGGTCGCCGTGGTGGGCTGCGGAACGTCCTGGTTCATCGCCCAGTCCTACGCCGCTTTGCGCGAGGCCGCCGGTCTCGGCGAGACCGACGCCTTCGCCGCCTCGGAGTTCCCGTTCGGGCGGCGCTACGACCGGGTGCTGGCGCTCAGCCGCTCCGGAACCACGACCGAGGTCCTGGAACTGCTCGACCGCACGGACCTCCCGAGCGTCGCGATCACCGCCGACCCGTCCACCCCGGTGATGACGGCGGCGGACGAGGTGATCGTGCTCGACTACGCGGACGAGCAGTCGGTCGTGCAGACCCGGTTCGCGACGAGCCAGCTCGTCCTCCTGCGCGCGCACCTGGGGGAGGACCTCAGCGGTGCGATCGCCGACGCGGAGCGCGCTCTCGCCGAGCCGCTCCCCGAGGCGGCGCTGACAGCCGAGCAGTTCACCTTCCTCGGCCGCGGCTGGACCGTCGGGCTCGCGCACGAGGCCGCGTTGAAGATGCGCGAGGCCGCCACGGCGTGGACCGAGTCCTACCCGGCGATGGAGTACCGGCACGGCCCCATCGCGATCACCGGCCCCGGCCGGGTCGCCTGGATGTTCGGCGAACCACCGGCCGGCCTGGCCGAGCAGGTCGCCGGGGTCGGCGGCACGATGATCGTCAGCCCGCTGGACCCGCTCGCCGACCTCGTCCGCGTCCACCGCCTCGCCCTGCACCTCGCCCGGCAGGCCGGCCACGACCCGGACACCCCCCGCAACCTCACCCGCTCCGTCATCCTCGGCTGATGCCCCCCGCACCCCCGTCCTCCCCGTCCTCCCGGAGGACCGAGCCCCCGGCCGCTCCGGAGCCCGCCGCTGCGTCGGGGCCCCCAACCGCGCCGGAGCCTCGTCCCGCGTCGGGTGCTCCAGTGGTGCCGGAGCGCTCCAAAGCGGCGCAGTCTTCAGCTAATGCAGAGTCCCCGTTTGGAGCCGAGTCCGTAGTTGCGCTGCAGTCTCGTTCGGCGTCGGAGTTGCTGGCTGCGCCGGAGCCTTCGGCCCTGTCGGGGGCGGCGGTTGGTACGCCATCCGTGACTGGGCTGGAGTCTCGTTCTGCGGCAGGGGCCTTGGGCGCGGCCCAGTTTTCAGCTGCGGCGGAGTCTCGGTCCGCGTCGGTGCCCCCAGCTGTGCCGGGGGTGCCGGGTGAGGCGGGGTCCGGGAGCGGACTGGAGCCTCAATCCGCGTCGGAGAGGCCGACTGGGTCGGAGACTCTGATTGGGGTGGGGGCTGCGGCTGAGGTGGAGTCTTTGTCCGTGTCGGGTTCTGCGTCCGCGCTGACGCCTGCGGCGGGGGCGTTGGTGCTGGTTAATGCTCGGCTTGTGTTGCCGGACGGGGTTGTGCACGGCTGGCTTCGGGTCGAGGGCGGGCGGATTGTGGCGCTTGGGGCGGGGGCGCCGCCGTCGTCTTGGGGCAGCTCTATGCGTTCCGGCGACTTGGCTGATGTTGCTTTGCCAGCTCGGGGTGGCTTTGGTGCGGGGGAGCTGGTTCGGGGCGAGGACGCGGCGGGGGTGCTTGCTGGGGGCGTGCGGGAGGTTGTTGAGAATCTGGGTGGGCGGTATGTCGTGCCTGGGTTTGTCGACATGCACGTCCATGGGGGAGCGGGGGCTTCGTACCAGTCGGGGCGGGCGGATGAGGCTCGGCGGGTCGCCGAGTACCACTTGGGGCACGGGACGACCACGACCGTCGCGAGCCTGGTGACGGGATCGCCGGACGCTTTGGCGGCCGGGGTCGCCGGGCTTGCGGAGGTCGCCGACGAAGGGCTCATCGCCGGAATCCACCTGGAAGGGCCTTACCTGGCGTCGAGCCGGTGTGGGGCGCATGATCCGGCGTTGCTGCGGGCGCCCGATCGGGAGGAGTTCGGGCGGCTGGTGGCGGTGGGGCGTGGTCATGTCCGCATGATCACGCTGGCGCCGGAGCTGCCCGGGGCGGTCGAGCTGATCCGGGATGCCGTCCAGGCAGGTGTTGTTGCGGCAGTCGGACACACGGACGCGTCGGGGGCCTGCGTCAGGGAGGCGTTCGACGCGGGTGCGCGTGTGGCGACGCATCTGTTCAACGGGATGCGGCCGCTGCATCACCGGGAAGGCGGGCCCGTTGCGGCGGCGCTCGGAGACGCGCGGGTGACCGTCGAGCTGATCAATGACGGGGTGCACGTGGAGCCGGAGGTGGTCCGGCTCGTGTTCGCCGCGGCGCCGGGACGGGTCGCGCTGATCACGGATGCGATGGCCGCCGCCGGGATAGGGGACGGCACTTATCACCTCGGAGTGATGACCGCCACCGTCTCCGAGGGACGGGCGATGCTCGCGGACGGGTCGTCCATCGCGGGCAGCACGATCACCATGGCGGACGCGTTCCGGCGGGCGATCGAGGTCGTCGGGGTCGCGGTCGAGGACGCGTCGTGCGCCGCTTCGCTGGCTCCGGCGCGGTCGCTGGGGCTTGATCGGGAGATCGGGTCCCTGGAGGTCGGGAAGCGTGCTGACCTGGTCGTTCTTGGTGACGGGTGGGCCGTCGAGCGAGTGATGAAGGACGGGTGGTGGCAATGATCCTCACCGTCACGCTGAATGCGGCGCTGGACGTCACGTACGAGGTCGGAGCGCTGGAGCAGGGCGGCTCGCATCGTGTCCGGACCGTCCGGGAGCGGGCGGGAGGCAAGGGGATCAACGTGGCGCGCGTCGCCGGTGCTCTGGGATGCGAGGTCGTCGCGACCGGGCTGCTCGGTGGGGTGGTCGGTGACCTCATTCGGGACGATCTGGACGCGGCGGGGCTTGCCCATGACTTCCTGCCCATCTCCGGGCCGTCCCGCCGGACGCTCACCATCGTCGAGACCGAAACCGGCGAGGCGACCGTCCTGAACGAGGCCGGGCCCCAGGTCCGGCCGGAGGAGTGGCGGGCGTTCCTCGATCATTTCCGCGCGCTTGCCGAGTCCGCGTCGGTCGTCGTGTTGTCGGGGAGCCTCCCGCCTGGGCTGCCGGCGGACGCGTACGCCGAGCTCGTGCGGCTAGCGCCCGGAAAGGTCGTCCTCGATGCGGACGGCGGGGCGCTGACGCGCGGCGTCGCCGGCCGGCCCGACGTGATCAAACCCAACGCCGAGGAACTGCTTCGAGCGACAGCAGGTGCGGGCACGGACGTTCAGCCGGGGCATCCGGACGTGGGTGGTGGGCGCGACATCGCGAAGCCGTCCGAGGACGAGCCCGCTTCGACGAGAGGCTCGCTCTCCGCAGATCAGCCGGAGGGTGCCTCCGGGGGTGGGCCGGAGGGGCTTTCCGTGAGAGGTGCTTCCAGGGGGGCGCAGTCCGGAGGTGAGGGTGGAGTTGCGCCCGCAGGAGGGGCGGTCGCCGGAGGTGAGCCGGAAGGCGGGTCCGCGGGAGGGGCGGGTTCCGAAGGCGACTCCATGCGGGGGGCTGTTTCCGGGGGTGTGCTGGGAGGTGGTTTGGCTGGGCGGGAGTGGTTCGGTGAGGTGGTTGGACGGGCTGACTCTTTGCGGGCGTCCGGGGCAGGGGCTGTTCTGGTCTCCCTCGGAGCGGACGGGATGCTCGCCGTTACCGCCGATGGGGTCTGGCGAGCCGTCCCGCCAAGGGCCGTCGCAGGGAACCCCACCGGGGCGGGCGACGCGGCCGTTGCCGCCACCGCGCGTGCCCTCTTGCTCGGACGTCCCTGGGATGCGTTGCTGAGAGACGCCGTCGCGCTGTCCGCCGCGGCGGTCGCCGCTCCGGTCGCGGGGGACTTCGACCCCGATCTGTATGTCCGCCTACTCCCCGAAATCATGATCGAAGGACTTCCATGCCCCTCGTAGGAACCGGCGAGATCGTCGCGAAGGCCGCGTCCGAGCGGCTCGGCGTCGGTGCGTTCAACGTCATCCATCTGGAGCACGCCACCGCGATCGCGCGCGGAGCGGAGGCCGCGGGCGCGCCCGTGATCCTCCAGATCAGCGAGAACTGCGTGCGCTACCACGGCGAACTGGAACCGATCCTCGCCGGGACGCTCGCGGTCGCGCGCGCGGCCGGCGTGCCCGTCGCCGTCCATCTCGATCACGCGACGTCCACCGATCTCGTGCGCGAGGCGGTGCGGCTCGGCGTCGGATCGGTGATGTTCGACGCGTCCACCCTGCCGTACGAGGAGAACGTCGCTGAGACCGCGGCGATCGCCGCCTGGTGCCATGAGCAGGGCGTATGGGTGGAGGCGGAGCTCGGCGAGGTCGGCGGCAAGGACGGCGTGCACGCGCCGGGCGTTCGCACGAAGCCGTCCGAGGCCGTTGCCTACACGGCCGCGACCGGCGTGGATGCGCTGGCCGTCGCGGTGGGGAGCTCGCACGCGATGCTCACGCGGGACGCGGTTCTCGATCTCGACCTGATCGCGGAGCTGCGGGCCGCGGTGCCGGTGCCGCTGGTGCTGCACGGATCGTCCGGCGTGCCGGACGCGACCCTCACCGCCGCCGTCGAGCGCGGAATGACGAAGATCAATATCGCGACGCAGCTCAACAAGGTCTACACGAGCGAGTTGCGCCGGGTGCTGGCTGAGAATCCCGACATGGTCGACCCCCGCAAGTACGCGTCCCCCGCCCGAACCGCCGTCGCCGCCGAAATCACCCGCCTTCTCCACGTCCTCCACATCACCTGATCCAAGTCCGTCCGCCAGGCCCCGGCCGGTCCTGCCGGGCCCGGCCGGGGCGGCCGTATTCACTGTCCTGCGGGATCGAATTGTTCACGCCTGGGTGTCTTCGGTGCTTGTGGCTGGGGTCGCCTGCGCTCAGGGCGGTCCGGGTCAGGGGCGTGTGCGTTCGGGGCCGTTCGCGGCTGGGGGCGAGGAGAGCCGGGACGTCCGGGGGCGGTTGCTTCGGTTCCTGGGGCGCGGGGTGATGTGGGTCTGTAGGGCGCGTGTCAGGAGGCGGGCGGGGTGGTCGCCCTGCTCTAGAGGGGGTGCGGTGTCGTGGGAGCGCGGGGGCTCGGAGGGGGTGGTGGGGGTGGATCGGTGGGTGGGAGGAGTTGTCGGGGACAATTGATGGCGTCCGGGCCGCCGTCCGGGGAATCATGGGAGCCGTGGAACGGATGCGTGGGTGGCCGGTCACCTTGAGCGAGGGCCCGGTCGGGCTGCGTCCGCTGCGGCATCGCGACGCGGCGGTGTGGCGTGACCTGCGGGTTCGTAACGCCGACTGGCTGCGGCCGTGGGAGCCGACCAATCCGGAGACGCCGCTGTTCCGGACGGGGCTGGGGCCGTACGTGAGCATGGTGCACACCATGCGGCGCGAGGCGCGGCAGGGGCTGGCGCTGCCGTGGGTGGTCACCTATGACGGGAACTTCGCCGGGCAGCTCACCATTGGCGCGATCGTGTGGGGTTCGGCCCGTTCCGCGCAGATCGGTTACTGGGTGGACAAGGCGGTCGCCGGCCGGGGCGTCATTCCGACGGCCGTGGCGCTGGCCGTCGACCACTGTTTCTTCACCGTCGGCCTGCACCGGGTGGAGGCCAATATCCGGCCGGAGAACACCGCGAGCCGGAGGGTCGTGGAAAAGCTCGGATTCCGGGAAGAGGGAATTCGGCGTCGCCAACTTCACATCGACGGCGCGTGGCGCGACCACATCTGCTACGCGCTGACCGTCGAGGACGTCCCGGGCGGCCTGCGGTCCAGGTGGCTCGCGAGCACCAGGCAGGCCTTTCCGCGATCTCCCTCGTGACCCTGACCGGCACGGAGACTTTCGGGAACCCCCGTCCCGTAAGAATCCTCCGGAAGAGAAGGCTTGGCAAACAGAGAGTAACCGCGGGATCGATCTCGCGACACACCGCCCCTAATACTCGTCAATCTCTGACACCGGCTCGTACCGTGCGGGGCGTGACCCTGTTCCCAATGCACGTGCGCGGGCCGAAAGTCGGCTCGCGATCCGGTCGTGCCCGGGAACGGGCCGGGCGGGTGGTGAGCCGGTGAGCAGCGCCTTCCTCTACCTCGCCATCGTCGCGGTGTGGGCCGTGGTCCTCGTCCCCATGTGGCTGCGCCGGGACACGGAGACGACCGGCATCTCGCGCCTTCTTCACAAGCGTCCTGACGAGGACGAAGCGGATCTCGACCACGATCACGAAGAAATGGTCGAAATCGAGCAGACTCCGGACGAGTCCGAGGACGTCCCGGAGGAGGCGGAACCCGAACCCGCCCCCGAGGAGGAGGCCCCGGCCGTCCACCGGCGTCCAGGACGCGCCGCGGTGATCGCGCGCCGCCGCCGCCGGACGGTCGGACTGACCCTGCTCGTCCTGACGGCCGTGACCGTGTCCGCGACCGGCCTCGCCCCCTGGTGGATCTCCGCCCCGCCCGTCCTGCTCCTGGCGGGGCACCTCGCCCTGCTCCGCGTCGCCGTCCAGATGGACCAGGCGCGCGCCCGCGAGGAGGCCGAGGCCGCCCGCCTCGAAGCCGCCCGCGCCCAGGCCGAGGCGGTGGCCGAGCAGGCTGCGGAGCCGGTCGCGCCCGAGCCGTCCGCCGAGGTGCTGGAGTTCGTCGCCCGTCCCGAGGACGAGGTGTTCGACCAGTACGCCGACGACGCGCAGGCCCCCGAGGCCCACAGCCCCGCCGACGACCGCCGCGCCGTCGGCGAGTGACCCGCCGTTTTCCAGCGCGCGAACCACTGCCAAAGTGCGCTAACCTTATGCACGTCCGCGGGGCTGTAGCGCAGTCCGGTAGCGCACCTCGTTCGCATCGAGGGGGTCAGGGGTTCAAATCCCCTCAGCTCCACCGCAGACCAGAGGCCCTGCCTCCCGAAAGGGAAGCAGGGCCTCTGTCATATCCGGGGACCGACCGCGGACGGCGTCGCCGGTCAGGCCGCAACGGCGCTTTCAGCAATGGGTGACGTAGGACACGGCGAACGGACCCCGGATTCGCCCGCACGAATCAGCCGGCTTCCGGATTGTCGGTGGCGGCTCGTAGGCTCCGGGCATGAGCGACTGGGGCGGGGTGCGGGAGCGGGTGGAGGCTCTGGCGGCGCACCCTCGGGGTCACGAGGTGTTCGGGGCGCGCGGGCACCGGTTCGTCCTGATGGAGCCGCTCACGGAGCCGGAGCTGGCCGACCTGGAGGCGCAGCTCGGCGTCAGGCTGCCGGAGGACTATCGCGACTTCTTGCTCCAGGTGGGGGCGGGTGGCGCAGGGCCTTGTTATGGCGTCTTCCCAGTGCAGAAGAAGGACGGGCTCTGGGCCTGGGCGGGCGACGGGGCGGATCTGGCCGATCTCGCGCGGACGGCCGAACCCTTCCCGGTCGAAGGCCCGGCACAGGCCGACATCGACGCGTTGCACGACGAATGTCCGGACGAGGAGGCCTTCGACGGCATCGACGGCTTCGACGAGGCATACGAGGCGTGGGACGCTCGCCTGGCCGACCTGCTCTGGAACCCGGACCGGACGGTCGGCGCGATCGTCCTCTGCCATCAGGGGTGCGCGCAGCGGCTCTGGCTCGTCGTGAGCGGGCCCGAGGCGGGTCACATGTGGACGGACTACCGGGTGGACGACCAGGACCTCGCCCCGATGGTCGGACCGCAGGGCGAGCCGGTCACGTTCTTCGCCTGGTACATGGACTGGCTGGACGAAGCCACCCGGACGCTCGCCGGGCACGTCCCGTCGCCGTGACGCTGGAGTGCGTCAGGGGCGGTCAGGAGTCAGGGGAGTTTGCTGCCAGGGCGGTTAGGAACCAGGTGAGTTCGCGGCGGGGGTGGTCGGGTGGAAGCCAGCCGTTGACGGTCGCGAGGAGGGTCAGGTAGCGCTCGCGGCGGGGGTCGTTGGCGGCGGTCAGGTAGGCGGCGAGGCGGGCGCGCAGGGACGGCGTGTCCGGGAGGTTCTGGGATTCGGCGTAGGCGGTGACCACGGTCGTCACCGCGGCGGAGGCTTCTGGGGAGTCGGGCGGAGTCCCCAGGAGGGGAGGGGCGATCTCCCGGATCAGGCCGACGGCGTGCTTGCGCGGTGGGGTGGGCGCGCCGCCGGTCATGTGGTCGTTGAAGAGGGACCGCATGAGGGCGCGGAACGGTTCGTCCTGGGCCATTTCGGCCAGCTCGACCCAGGCGGCGAGCTGTTCGGAGGTCGGGTCGTCCGGGAGCTCGGGCGTGAGGGAGCGGCGCAGGACGCCGGGGAGCGGCCCGTCGGGGGCGCCGAAGGCGTTGTCGAGGAAGTCGTTGACGAGGTCGTCGCGCTCGGCGGTGGAGAGGCGGGCGAGGCGGTGCATGAGTTCGAGCTCCCTCGGGGTGCTGTCGCGGCGGGCGGCGGTGGTCAGGACGGCGTGCCGGATGCGGAGCATGCGCATCTGGACGGCCACGGCGTCCGCGTGCGCGGCCGCGGCCTCGGCGGGGGAGGTCTCGCGGTCGACTATCTTCCGGATGGTGGCGAGGTCGAGGCCTAGGTCGCGCAGCGTGCGGACGAGGGCCAGCCGGGCCACCGCGTCGGGTCCGTAGCGGCGGTGGCCCGAGGCCGTCCGGCGGGACGGCAGGATGCCGCGGTCGGTGTAGAACCGGACGGCCTTCACCGTCACCCCGGCCGTCCGCGCCAGTTCGCCGATCGAGTGGTCGTCGCCCTGCATGCGCCCCACCTTGGCACCTCCCCTTGGGGGAGGTTCAACACCAGAGGGCGAGACGGCTGCGCTCAGCGCCGTGGATCGCTGCGGCCAGCGCGGTCGGCGGAGTCCAAGGGGCCGGACGGCCGCGCTCCGCAGGCGTGCGGACGGGCCGTCCAACGGACGTTCGAACGTCCGCGCGGGCCGGGCCGGGGTTCAGGGGGTCAGGCGGACGGGGAGGGAGGCGATGCTGTTCGTGAAGAGGCTCGGGACGGGCGGGAGGCTGTCCGCCGGGACGGCCAGGGTCATCTTCGGGTAGCGGTCGAACAGGACGGACAGGGCGATGCAGGCCTCGGTCTCGGCCAGGAAGGAGCCGGGGCAGCTGTGCCGGCCCGCGCCGAACGCCAGATCGCCCTTCTGCGCGCGCGTGTGGTCGAAGCGGTCGGCGTCCGGGCCGTGGTGGGCCGGGTCGCGGTTGACGGCCGTGTAGGGCGCGATGATCGCGTCGCCCGCGGGGATGGTGACGTCCCCGATGGTCAGGTCGGTCAGGGGGTAGCGGGCCGGGAAGTTGCCGATCGGGGCGTCCCAGCGGAGGGTTTCGGCCACGACCGCGGGCCACGGGTCGTCGCTGGCGGACAGCGCGGCGGCGAGCTGGTCGGGGTGGGTGAGCATCGCGCGGACGGCGTTGGAGATCAGGCTGATCGTCGTCTCGTGCCCGGCGGTGAGCAGCACCCAGAGCGTCCCGGCCAGCTCCTCGGCGGACAGCGCGGCCGGGTCGCCCGCGTGGACGCCGATGAGCGCGCTGGTCAGGTCGCCGCCGGGCTCGGCGGTGCGGGCCGCGATCAGGTCGCCGAGCAGCCGCGGGATCTCGGCCTGGACCTCGGCGACCTCCTCGGCGGTCGTGTCGGTGCGGAAGATCGCGTCGACCAGGTGGCGGAGCCGCGGGTGCTGGTCGGCGGGCACCCCGAGCAGCTCGCAGATCACCTGGAGCGGGAGCCGCGCGGCGAAGTGCGCGCGCAGATCGACGACCTCGGTCGCGGGCAGCGCGTCCACCAGGGCCGTCGCGGCCCCGGTGATCGCCGGGACCATGTCCTGGACGCGGCGCCGGGTGAACTGGCCGACGATCGGGCGCCGCAGCCGGGTGTGCTCGGCGCCGTCCGCGGTGACCAGGTTGTCCACCTTGATCATGCCGATGATCGGGTTGTCGTCGGCCAGCTCGCCGGTCCTCACCGCCGTCCAGTTCCGGTAGTCCTTGCTGACGTCGGGGTCGCGGACGAGCCGCTCGACCAGCTCGTGCGTCGTGACGGCCCAGGCGCGCACGCCGCCCGGCAGGACGACGCGGACGACCGGCCCGGCGGCGCGCAGCCGCGCGGCCTCGCCGTGGTGGTCGGCGGCGGTCGGGTCCAGCTCGATGACGGGGATCTCGGCGGCGGGGGACGGGACTGCGGTCATGGCTGCTCCAGGGCGGTCGTCCGCGAGACGGCGGCGGGGGCGTGGGGGTGGAAGGTCACCGGGAGGCTGATCGGGGTGCGGATCCACGGGCTCGGCTGGTACCGGATCTCGGCCGGGTCGCAGGCGAGGCGCAGCCCGCCGAGCAGGTGCTGGGCGGTGGCGACGGCGGTGCGGGCGATGGTCCGCGCGGGGTCGCGGCCGGGGCAGGCGTGCGGGCCGACCGACCAGGCGAGGTGGGCGCGGCTGCCGCGCGTCCACCAGTCGGACGCGTGCACCCGGGTGTCGCGGGCGCTGGCGGCCAGGCCGAGGATCAGCGCGTCGCCGCGCCGCACCGGGCGGTCCGCGAGCACGGTGTCGGCGAGCGGGTACCGCGCCGGGAAGTTGATCATCGGGGGCTGGCGGGCGAGCACCTCGTCCAGCGCGTCGTCGATGGACAGCCGTCCGCCGTTGATGCGCCCGGCGAAGCGCGGGTCGACGAGCATCAGCCGCAGCGTCTCGGCGATCCACGAGATGGACGTGTGGTTGGCGGCGGACACGACCACGACCAGCGTCTGCAGGATCTCGCTGGTCGTCCCGAGGTCCTCGTGCCCGACCAGGAAACCGGTGAGGTCGTCCGCGGCCCCGCCGGCCCCGGTCTCGGAGCCGCTCGTCCCGGAGGCGTCGGGCCTGGGCTCGGAGCCGCTCGTCCCGGAGGCGCCGGGACCGGTGTCGGGGAGGTTCGTGCGGGAGGTGACCAGTTCGTTCAGGAGGGCCTCGAACTTCGCGTTGCCCTCCTGCGCGCGCGGGCCGCTGGAGAACAGCAGGTTCATGGCCTCCAGGAGCTCGCGGGCGCGGCCCGGGTCGAGGCCGATCAGCTCGCCGATCGCAAGGAGCGGGATGGACGCGGCGTAGTCGGCGATCAGGTCGGCGCGTCCGGACGGCGCGATGCGGTCGATCAGCTCGGCGGACAGCCGCTCGACCGTGCGGCGCAGCGCGCGGTGGTCCAGCCCGGCTAGGGCCTGCTCGATCGGACGGCGCAGCCGCCGGTGCTCCTCGCCGTCCGCGCCGATCACGTTGTCGCGGTGGAACATCATCGGGCCGAGCGGCGAGTCCGGGCCGACCGTGCCGTCCTGGACGAGGCTCCAGGAGTCGGCGTTGCGGCTGAACAGGTGGTCCTGGGTGGTGATCTGGCGGATCTCGGCGTACCCCATGACCAGCCACGCGCGGACGCCCGGCATCAGCTCGACGGGCGCGACCGGGCCGTGCTCGCGCCAGAGCCGCTCCAGCGCGGCGTCCGGGTCGGCGGTCGTCGCGGCCAGCGGCGTCACCTGCGGGAAGGCGTACAGATCAGCGGAGGTCACCGGGTCTCATTCCTGTCGCGGGCATGCTCGGCTTCCTGGTGAGGACGTACTCGACCAGCCGGACCAGCGCCGCCACGGCCGAGTCGCGGTCGCGCGCGTCGCAGCTCAGCACGGGCGTCTCGGGGAGCAGGTCGAGGGCCTCGCGCAGCGCGGCGGGGTCGTGCTCGGGGCTGTCGGGGAAGCGGTTCACCGCGACCGCGAACGCGGCGAGGCCCGCGTCCTCCAGGTGGTCGAGGACCTCGAAGCTGTCGGCGAGCCGCCGGACGTCCACCAGCACCAGGACGCCGACGGCGCCTTCGGCGAGCCCGGCCCACATGTCCCAGAACCGGCGCTGCCCGGGCGTCCCGAACAGGTACAGGACGAGCCGCTCGGACAGCGACACGCGGCCGAAGTCGAGCGCGACGGTCGTGGTGGTCTTGCCGGGCAGGCCGCGCAGGTCGTCCACGCCGACGGACGCCGTGGTCAGCGGCTCCTCGGTGCGCAGCGGCTCGATCTCGCTGACCGCCCCGACGAAGGTCGTCTTGCCCACCCCGAACGACCCGACGACGAGGATCTTCGCGGTGCGCTCGACCGTCCCCGGGACGAACCGGACGTCGGCGTCAGAGCCGGCGGAGGCCATCCAGCACCTCCTGCAGCAGGGCCGTGGGCGGCGCGTCCGAGCCGCTGCCCGCACGGGCGGTCAGGTGGTGCGAGGCGATCAGGTCGTCCGCGAGCACGAGCACCACGCTCACCGGGAGCCGCAGGTGCGCGGCGGCCTCGGCGACCGACAGCACGCCGCGGCGGCACAGCGCGAGCAGGTCGCGGGCCTGCGGCGGGGCGTCCACGCGGAGCGGCGCGTCGGCGGGGGCGGCGGCGAGCAGCGTGTCGACGGTGAGCCCGCGGCCGGCCGCGGTGCGGCCACGAGTGAGCACGAACGGGCGCAGCGGGGTGTCGCGGGCCTCGTCCGGTCCGGCCATCTCACACCCCCGGCCCACCGGCCGCCGCCGAAGGCCCGGCCACTCTCCCCACCCCGCTCGCGCCAGCGCCCGAAATGTTCGTGCCGGAAATCCCCGCGCCGGTCGCCGAGCCCGCACCCGGAATGCCCGCGCCGGTGGGCGGGCCCGAGCCCGGCATGCCCGAGCCCGGCATGCCCGTACCTGGCATGCCGGTGCCGGGAACGCCTGCGCCAGTTGGGGCGGTGCCGGTCGGGACGCCGGGGGTGTCGCGGCGGGGTGTCCGCAGCACGGACTCGCCGTACCGCAGGACGAGGCGCTGCATCTCCTGCCCGACCAGCGCGGGATCGATCACGCCCTGGGTGAGGACGCCGAGGCACGTCCCCTCGGCCGCGCCGCGCAGGAACAGCACGCCGCCCTCGTACTGCGCCATCACCTGGTAGAGCGCCCGCGCGCCGGTGCCGTACGTCCCGGCGACCGACCGGGACACCGACAGCAGGCTGGTGCAGGTCGCCGCCAGGCGCTCCGACTCGTCCCGGGCCAGGGACGCCGAGCGCGCGATGACCAGGCCGTCCCGGGAGCACAGCACGACATGGCGGACGCCGGCGACCCGGGCCAGCGAGTCGATCATCCAGTCCTGGTCAGCGGTCAAGATCGTCTCCCTGCGACGGCATGTCGTTTACAGCTGCGGACGTCCCCAAGCCCCCACCCCCGGACGCGCCCCCAGCGCCGGCCCCGGCTTCAACACCGGACGCGGCCTCGCCGCCGGGCGTGGCTTCAGCGCCGGTAGCGGGCTCCGTGCCGGGCGTGGCCTCAAGGTCAGGGGCGCGCTTGTCGCTGGCGCTGGCCTCAGCGTTGGGCGCGGGATCCGTGCCAGGGGTGGGGGTGGTGAAGAGGGAGGCTATGAAGGCGCCGGCTTCGTCTGGGCTGGAGGGTGGGGGTGCGAGTTCGGAGAGGGGGCCGGACGGGCGGGCTTCGCTGCGGCGGCGGGATGTGCGCTTGGGGAGGCCGTCGGACGCTTCCTCGGCGTCCGGTACGGGAGCGGCGGCGGCTTCGACGACCGTTGGGGCGGGCTCGGGTGCGGGGCGGGGTTCTTCGCGCGGGGGTTCCGGTGCGACGGGCTCGAAGGCGGGTGGGCGGACGGTCGTGGTGAGGCCGTCCGGGATGCGGACGACGACGCGCAACCCGCCGTACGGCGAGGGTTCCAGGGCCAGGTGGAGGTTGTGGCGCCGGGCGTAGCGTCCGACGACGACCAAGCCGAGGCGCGGCACCTCGCCGAGTTCGGTGAGGTCGACGGGCCGCTCGCCGGACACCAGGGCCTGCGCCTCGGACAGCCGCGGCTCCTCCAGGCCGGTGCCCTGGTCGTCGATGCGGACGACCGCGCCGGACGCGCCCGCCGACAGGCCGACGATCACGTCGGTGGCGCTCGGGGAGAGGGTGGTCGCGTTGTCGAGCAGCTCGGCCAGCAGGTGGATCACCGGCTCCAGCACGGCGGGGCGGACGGCGACGAGCGGGTCGCCCTCGATCCGGACGCGCCGGAAGTCCTCGATCCGCGCGGTCGCGGCCTGCACGGTTTCGGCGAGCCGCATCGGGTCGGGCCAGTGCTGGCCCTCCCAGGTGCCGCACGCGACGACGAGGCTCTGCGCGAGGCGGGCGGCCTGGGCGGCGAGATGGTCGACGGTCTGCCCGGCGGCGTAGACCTCGGGATCGTCGCGGCGCGACTCCGCGAGCCGTTCGGCGGCGGCCTGGACGCGGTGCATGAGCGTCTGCTGGCGGCGTCCGAGCGCGACCAGGACCATGCGCTGCGAGTCGAGGCGTCCGTCCGCGTCCTCGGTGACGCCGGCGAGCGCACTCTCAGCGGCCCGCGCCGCCTCGCGCGCCTCCGCCAACCGCTCGTCCGCAGCCTCGCGTGCCTCCGCCAGTCGCTTGTCCGCCGCCTCTTGCACGGCCCGCACCCGCTCGTCCGCCTCGGCTTGTGATGCGCGCACGCGCTCGTCCGCCTCGGCTTGTGACGTGCGGACGCGTTCGTCGGTTTCGGCTTGCGCGGCCTCCTGGGCGGCGCGGACGCGTTCGTCCGCCTGGAGGTTGGCGGCCTGGATGGTCTCGTCGGCCTTGGCCTGCGCGGCGTCGGCCGCTTCCTCGGCGGCGCGGCGAGCGGCTCGGGCGTCGCTCTCGGCGGTGATCCGGGAGAGTTCGGCGGCGCGGGCGGTGGTGCGGAGGTCCTGGAGGGTGCGGGCGCGCAGGTCGGTGAGGTCGGCGCCGAGGGCCTCGTCCTGCTCGGGCGGCGGGAGCGGGGCGTCGCGGTCGGCGAGCGCGGCGGGGAGGGCGTCGGTGAGCAGGTGCTCCACGCCCTTGCGGAGCAGGCCGTTGGCGTCGGTGAGCGTCGCCGCGTACTGCCGCCACTGCTCGTGCAGGCGGACGCGGTCGGCGGTGAGCGCGTCGCGTTCGGAGATCAGCGTGGTCCGCTCGGCGGCGAGGGAGGTGGCGCGGCGCGCGAGCCGCGTCTGCCAGGCGCTCGCCCGCAGCATGGTCAGGACGGCGAGGACGACCGTGCCGAGCGCGGCGGCGACGGCGAGGGCGAAGCCGGGCCAGCGGGCGGGCGCGCCGGCGGCGAAGAGCCACGGGCCGGCGGCGGTGAGCGCGAGGGTGGCGCCGGCGGAGGTCCAGAGCGCGTACCAGAGCGGCCTGGGGGAGAGGGACGGGTCCGGCGCGGGCGCGGAAGGACTCATGATCCCTTTCGGGGTAGCGCGGGCGGGGGCTGGCGGGCGGGCCCGGCGGCGCGGCGGGCGGCCCCTCGGCGTCCCATCGTGGCGGCCGTGCGTCCCGGGCGCGAGAGCATCCGCTGCCCGGCACTGCGCACTCGTTGATCATTTACCAACAAAGTAGGCACTTTGCGGGCATCCTGCCGCGCGGGTGCGTGAGAATGCGGTTCCTATGAGCGACCAGCGGCGGGAACTCGTGCGGGCACGGGAGCTCCAGGGGCTCACGCAGGCGGACGCGGCCGAGCGGCTGTACGTGGCCACCTCGACCTGGGCCCGGTGGGAGCGGGGCGAGCGCGCGCCCCGGACGCAGCACATCGCCGAGATCGCGCGGGTGCTGGACGTCCCGGCGGCGCGGGTGCGGTCCTGGTTCGCGAGCCCGGACGAGCCGGACGAGGCGTCCGGACGCGCCGTCCCCGAGGCCGAAAGGCCGCTGCCCGACCTCGGCGACCCGATCATGATCTTCGCGGACGCGCGGTCGCTCGGCGCGTCCAACGCCGATCCGGAGGTGCTGCGCATCGCGCGGATGTCCCTCGGCCGCATCGTGGACCGTTATGAGGAGCTCGGACCCTGGACGCTCGCCCCCGAGGCCCGCGAGCTGCGCCGGTCCCTGCACGCGCTGCTGCGCGGCCAGCAGCCGCCAAGGCAGCGCCGCGAGCTGTTCGCCACCGCCGCGCGGGCCGCCGGACTGCTCGGGTACATGGCCGTCCACCTGGGACGTCCGGTCGTCGCGGAGGCGTACCTCGCCGAGGCCGAGTTGCTCGCCGGGCACGCCGAGGACGTCGAGATGCGCATGTGGGCGGGCGGGACGCGCTCGCTCGCGCTCTACGACCAGGGACGTTTCGAGGACGCCGACGCCGTCGCCGAGGCGGCCGTGGGGCTCGACCCGTCCGGTCCGCAGGCGATCAGGCTGCTCGCGACCGGACGGGCCCGCGCCCTGGCCCGGCTCGGCGGCTCGTACGCGCACGCCCGCGCCGAACGCATGCTGGACGAGGCGATCGAGCTGTCGGAGCGCCGCCGCGACGGCCTGCCCACCGGGTTCCCGCCCTGCGTCTCGTTCGGCCCGTACAGCACGGCCCGGACGCTGGCCAGCGCGGTCAGCGTGCACGTGTCCATCGGCGACGCGGACCGGGCGCTCGAATACGCGTCCACGATCGACGCGATGGTCCGCAGCTCCGGTTCCCGCTGGACGGAGGCGCTCGTCGGCCTCGACGTCGCGAAGGCGCTGCTGGCGGACGACGTCCGGCAGGCGATGGGCCTCGGCTGCCGAGCGCTCGAACTCACCCGTCCGGTGCCGATCCGCTCGGTCTGGCAGCGCGCCCGCGACCTGGAGGCCGCCGCCGCGCCCTGGGCGGAGGAGACCCACGCCGCCCGCTACAGCGCCCTGCTGCGCGAATGGTGCCGCACCCCGCTCGCCCGTCCCGTAGTAGACGGCTGACCCGCGCCCGGGTGGGCGGCTGACCCGCGCCCGTGGCGGACGGCTGACCCGCGCCCGGGCAGGCGGCTGACCCCTGCCCGTGGCGGACGGCTGATCCGCGGCCGGGGCGGCGGCGGGTGCTGCCGCCGCCCCGGGCAGGGGTCAGAAGACGGTGTCGGGGGTGGTGATCTCCACGTAGCTCTGGCCCGCGACGCGGCAGCCGTTGACGGTGCCGGTCACCGTCGAGGCGCCCTCCCAGTAGCCGCCGCCGGGCGCGCTGTCCCAGGCGACCTCCTGGTCGCGGCGCTGCGGGGTGACGGTGAACTGGCCGCCGGGGACGCTGACCTTCCAGCCGCTGCTGTAGGTGAGCTTGGTGACCGGGCTGGTCCAGCTGCCGGTCGGCGTCATGGACAGCTTGGACGGGTCGAGGTCGGCGGTCGTGCCGTCCGGCCGGACGAGCGTCCCGGCGCGCCGCACCAGGCCGGTCTTGTCGCTGATCAGGTAGACCATGTACTGGCTGCCGTTGGTCAGCTGGATGCTGAACCAGTCCCAGCGCCCGTAGGCGGACTTGAAGTCGCCGTACTGGTGGTCGAACCAGGACTGCCCGGTGACCTTGACGGCCTCGCCGTGGTCGTACACCGTGCCCGAGGTCTTCAGGTTGGTGTACGAGTAGTAGTAGGACTGGCCCCACTGCGCGTAGTCGATCAGGCCGCGCGTGCCCAGGTAGTTGCCGTGCAGGGCGGGCGGGGTGCTCTGGTTGAGCGACAGGTCGAGCTTGTACGACCCGTCCTGGAAGCCGCCACCGAGCTTGTAGCTGCCGCTCTTGCCGGACATGTTCCAGTCCTGGACGGCGATGTCGTAGCCGCCGTCCGCCGGGATGTTGTCGGGCTGGCCGGCCTGGCGCGACTCCCACTTGAACTTGTCGGCGGTGAGGTCGGTGACCGCCATGTTCCCCGCGTACCCGGACAGGCTCGGGTACTGGATCTGGTTGCGGAAGAAGACCTGCTCGAAGCCGTAGTTGTGGCGCTTGCCCTTGCTGTCCACACCGGTGAGGTGGCCGGTGTAGTAGTACCACTCGCGGGTGGCGTTGTGCGGGGACTCGTCCTTGGGGATCGTGATCCCCACCGTGTCGGCGGAGGCTGAGGCGGGGGAGGCCAGGAGCAGGGACAGCGCGGCCGCGGACGCCGTCCACAGCGCGGTCAGCCGCCGCGCCCGGCCTTGGTGATCTTGGATCATGGGCGAACCCTAGCCGTGCGAAAACCGGTCGAGGAAGGCCCAGATCCATCGCACAATCGGGGTCATGCGCAAGATTCCGACCGTTTTCGTCCGCGACTGGGACGCGGATCCGAAGTTCGTGACCCGCATTCCCCACCCCGACTGCGGGTGGGTGCAGGCCGGCGAGGGCGTCCCGACCCGCAAGTTCGACGGCACCTGCGTCCGCTTCGACGGGACGCGCTGGTGGGCGCGGCGCGAGGTCCGCGCGGGCCGGACGGCCCCGGACGGCTTCGTCCCGCTCGGCACGGACACGGCCACCGGCAGGACCGTCGGCTGGGAGCCCGCCGAAGGGTCCGCCTTCTGGAAGTACCTGCGCGCGGCCGTCGGCGACGGCGCCTGGGAGGACGGGACGTACGAGCTGATCGGCCCGAAGGTCAACGGCAACCCGGAGGGCGTGGACGAGCACCGGCTCGTCCTGCACGGGTCCGAGCGCCTGGTCGGCGTCCCGCTGGACTTCGACGGCCTGCGCGAGTGGCTGCTGTCGCACCCCTACGAGGGCATCGTCTGGCACGCGCCGGACGGGCGGATGGCGAAGCTCAAGCGCCGCGACATGCCGCAATGAGCGCGGCCCGGGCCGGGTCGCCCCCGGCCCGGGCGGCTCGGGCGGGCGTCATTCGCCGCCGTAGGTGCCGAAGCTCCAGAGGTTGCCCGCGAGGTCGCGGGCGACGAAGCCGCGGCTGCCGTAGTCCTCGTCCCGCAGGCCGCGGACGATCTTGGCTCCGGCGGCCGTGGCCCGCTCGTACAGGGCGTCGGGTTCGCCGGTGACGAAGTAGACCGAGCCGCCGCCGACGGGCTGCGAGCACTCGTTGGCCGGGTCGCTGGTGCCGATCATGACGCCGCCGCCCGCGGGCCAGTCCAGCTGGGCGTGGACGATCTTCCGGTCGTCGGTGTAGGCCGCGCGCTCGACGAGCCCGAACGCTTCGACGAGGAAGTCGATGGCGGCGCGGGCGTCGGGGTAGCTGAAGCAGGGCCAGACTTTCGTTTCGCTCATGGATCCAGCATGCGCCCGGCGCGTCCGCCAGGTCTTGGACGGATGGGAACCGGCGTGTCAGGCCGGTGCCGCGGCGCCGGGCAGGATCGTGGCGCGGAGTTCGGCGAGCCAGGCGGTCGCGGTCGTGCCGCCGAGGTCGCGGAAGTCGCGGGCCATGTGCGCCTGGTCGAAGTAGCCGGCGCGGGCGGCGACGTCGGCGAGCGGCGGCGGGGCCGGGGTGCGCAGCAGGCGGCAGGCGGCCTCGAACCGGATCACCCGCGCGGCCGCCTTCGGGGACAGGCCGAACTCGCGCTGGAACCGTCCGGTGAGGTGGCGGCGGGACCAGCCCAGCTCGGCGGCGAGCGCGCCTACGGGCACGGCGCCCGAGCTGCTTTCGAGCCGTTCCCATGCCCGGGCCACCTGGTCGGGCGGGCCCGGCGCCCGGTCGCGGTCTGCGAGGGCGAGGAGGGACGCGTCGAGGACGGCGAAGCGGTCGTCCCAGGTCGGGGCGGAGGCGAGGCGTTCGGCGATCTCCGTGGCGCGCGCCCCGACGAGGGCGGTCAGGTCGACGACGTCGCCCGCGAGCTCACCGGCCGGGCCGCCGAACAGCGCGCGCGCCCCGCGCCACGTCACCTGAAGCTGGACTCCGTGCTGCCGCCCGTCGTGCTCGATCACGGCGGGTGCGTCGTGCAGCCCGCCGAGCAGCGTGGGGAACGAGCCGGGCGCGCGGGCGGGATCGGGCATTTCCACGACGTCGACGCTGCCGGACAGGCAGAAGATCAGGGTGAGCCGGCCGGACGGCAGCCCCTGGTGCCGTCCCGGCGGGCCGTCCATGCGATAGCCCGAACCGCCCGAGACCCACGGCCTCAGCGCGGCCGCCGGACGGTACCGGACGTACTCCGGTTCCATCCCGTCCAGGTTAGGCGACGTCACCGACAGAAACGGGGGTGTGGGGAGTCACGGCGGGCGGTGCACCGCCGTGACCCCGTCCCCCCACCACCGCAGGCGGACCCGGCGCTTCAGGCCCGGAGCGGACGCGCCCTCCCGCGCTTCCGCTCCGCCCCCCTCGGGGCCTTCGGCGAACGTCTCCACTTGGGTTCGCACGAAGTTAGTGGGAGACGGCGCGCGGGTTCACCCCCTTCGCGGCCGCGTCGCCGAGCGGTCGGTCACGTGCGGTGAGTGGTCGGTCACGCAGGATGGACGGCGCCTGAACATCTCACGACCCACGCGCCCCACCCGTTCGGTCACAGCGGGCTGGCCCATCCGTTCTCTCACGGCGAGCTGGCCCATCCGTTCGGTCATGGCGGGCTGGCGGCGTCCGCGAGGATTCCGGTCATCAGGGAGGCCGGGATGTCGAGCCGTCCGGCCACCCGGACGACCTGCCGCGCCGCATCGGCGGGACGGCTCGCGGCGATCGCCGAGGCGGCGGCGCGGGCGGCGGCCAGCCGGGCTTCCACGGTCTCCAGCGGACGGTCCAGGGCGTCGTCCACGATCAGGTCGAGCAGCGGACGGGACGTGCGGAGGGCCTCCCGGAGCGCGGACGGCCCGGCGGTGGCCAGCATGTCGGCGGGGTCCGTGCCGGGCGGGAGGGACGCGTGGTCGAGCGGGCCGTCCAGGCCGCGGGCCACTCGCCAGACGCGCCGGGCCGCGCGCAGTCCCGGGGAATCGCCGTCGAACGCGACGAGCAGGCCCGTCCGGTCGAGGTCGGCGACGGACGCGAGAGCGGAGAGCTGGCCGGGGGTGAACGCGATGCCGCAGGTCGCGACGGCCGGGTGCCCGGCGAGGACGACGGCGACGGAGTCCAGCGGTCCTTCGACGAGGACGGGACGCGCGCCGCGACCGAGCGCCTCACGCGATTCGTGCAGGCCGAAAAGTAGTTCGCTCTTGTGGAAAAGCGCCGAGGCGGGGCTGTTCAGGTATTTCGGGCCGGGGCCGTCGTCGGCGCGGCGTCCGATGAATCCCGCGATCGTCCCGTCCGCTGTGCGGAGGGCGAACATCGCGCGGTCGCGGAACACGTCCCGGAGGCGTCCGGCGCGTCCGGGACGGGCCAGGCCCGCCGCGACGATCGACGCGTCCGGATACCCGAGGCTCCGCAGCCGTGCTGTCAACGAGGCCGGGCCAGGGGGCGCCCACCCGATCTCCCATCGCCCCTGCACGTCCTCGCTGAACCCGCGCGAAACCAGGTACGACGGCACCCATCCTTCGCGCGCGCATGAGCAAAAGAAGGCCAGCGCATCCCCCAGAACCGACCCCGCATGCGGAGAGCGCGATTCCCGAAGGATCGCCTCTGCCAGCTCGACGACCCGGTCGCCTATATCGGGTGGACCCCAAGGGGCGGATCCGGCGTAGGGCGGACGTGGGGAGAGGCCCAGTTCGGTCAGGACCCAGTGCGCGACCAAATCCGCCTCGACCCTCCGCTGGCCTCGGCACGGACGACCGCGGTCAGGACGGTCGTCCGGGCGTAACGCGTGGGCCAGCTCGTGCGCGATCGCGAAGGCGTCGCCCTGGTCGGGCGGTAGGCAGTCGTAGCGCGCCGCGAGCGCCCTAAGCCGTCCTACCGGGTCCGACCGGCCTACCGGGTCCGACCGGCCTACCGGGTCCGACCAGCCTGCCGCGTCCGACCGGCCCCTCGCCACGGGACCACCTCCCGGCTACAGGTAGAGGCCGTACAGCTCCTCGGGGTGGTCCCAGATCGGGGGCATGTCGTCCGGGACGAGGGTGATCAGGTCCTCGCGCTCCGGACGCTCGGGCAGGGCGGCGATGCGCTGGGCCTGGTTGGCGACGGCCATGTCCAGCAGGTTCCGCATGAGTCGCCCGTTGCCGAAGCCCTCGCCGCGCGGGACGCGCCGGAGCATCCCGGCCAGGATCCCGGGCAGCTCGTCGTCCAGCCGGAACCCGTCGCCCGCGGCGAGCGCGCCGAACACCGCGACCAGCTCGTCGTCGGTGTAGTCCGGGAAGTGGATCTGCTTGGGGAAGCGCGAGTCCAGGCCCGGGTTGGCGGCGAGGAACTCAGCCATCTCGCGCTGGTACCCGGCGACGATCACGACCAGGTCCTCGCGGTGGTCCTCCATCAGCTTGACCAGCTCGGCGATCGCCTCGTGCCCGTAGTCGCCCTTCAGCGGCGACTGGGTGAGGGTGTACGCCTCGTCGATGAACAGCACGCCGCCGACCGCGCGCTCCACCAGGCGGCGGGTGCGCGGCGCGGTCTGGCCGATGTACTCGCCGACCAGGTGCGTGCGGGACGCCTCGACCAGGTGCCCCGACGACAGCACGCCGAGCCGCCGGTAGATCCGGCCGAGCAGCCGCGCGACCATGGTCTTGCCGGTGCCGGGGCTGCCGGTGAACACCATGTGCCGGGTCGGCGCGGTCACCCGCAGCCCGGACCGGGCGCGGACGCGGTCGACCCGCGCGGTCGCGGCGAGCAGCGCGATCTCGTGCTTGACGTTCTCCAGCCCGGTCAGCTCCGCCAGCTCGGCCATCGGGTCTCCCGCGGCCTTCGCGGTGTCGAGCGTCGCCGGGATGTCGCCCTTCCGGACGACCGGCTGCTCGCCGTCGGCGGTCTTCAGCCCGTCCAGGACGAGATCGGCGAGGTAGGGCGCCAGGCGCGCGTTCCGGAGCGTCTGGACGGGCGGCGTCGCGGCGAGCAGCGCCCCGGCGGCGGCGAGGGCGTGCCGGGTGGCCCGGGCGCCGCGCGCGGCGAGCGCCCGGCGGAACAGCTCGGCATGCCCCTCGGGGCTGAACGGGCGCGTCCGCGCGATCCGGAACCGCTGCGGCAGGACGGGGTTGACCTCGCCGATCCGGCGGTCGCCCTCGGCGTCGCAGAGCGCGGCGACGTGCAGCTCGGGATGGATCGCCAGCAGCCGGTGCAGCTCCTCGGCCACCGCCTCGCCGAGGCTCGGGTCGCCGGTGATCGTGTCCAGGCCCTCGATCACCAGCAGCCGGTCGGCGCCGCAGTCCCGCACGTCCGCGTGCAGCTTGGCGACGGCGTCCGGGAGGCGCTGCCCGACCAGCAGGTTCGCGGTCAGCCAGAGCGGGTCGCGGCCGAGCGAGAGGGCGCGGCCGAGCTCCTGCGCGGCGTCCCGCTTGCCCGTGCCGTCCGGGCCGGTGAGCAGCAGCCGGACACCGGGCCGCGGCGTCCCGGCCGTCCCGGCGCCCGCGAGCACCTCGTCCAGCGCGGCGGACACCTCGGGCTGGTCGACCAGCCCGGTGGACGGCGCGGCGGGCACGGCCGCGGGCTCGCCCGGAGCGATCTTCAGCCGGTCCGCGAGCGGGTTCGGGACCCGGCGGCGCGGCGCGAACAGGCGCCGCAGGTCCGTCTGGAACTGGACGACCGGAATCCATTCCGGACGCGGGAACCACGGGTCGCCGGGCAGCCCCTGGACGATCGCGACGAACCGCATCGACATGTCCAGCCAGGCGCGGCACGCGTCCGCCGCCCCCGACACCAGCGCCGCGACCAGCCACGACCGGGTCTGCTCCTGCCACGCGGCCGCCTTGAACCCGCGCCGCTCGACCGGGAACCGGGCGCGGACCTCGCGGTACCGGTCCTCGCCGACCGCGACCGCCAGCTCCGGCGGCACCTGCTCCATGCTCCCCTGGAGCAGCAGCTGGACGAGGTGCGTCTCGACCGACTCCTCGCGCGGCGCCACCGCCATCAGGTGCTCGCGGGCCGCCAGGAGCCCCTCGCACACCCACTCCAGGTACCCGACCGGGCCGAGCAGCTCCGGGACGGCCGTCAGGACGCGTTCCGGCGCGTGCGCGTGCCACTGCTCGCGCAGCTCCATCTTCGGCAGGTTCACCTCGCCGGACGGCGGCGCGTCGTACAGCTCGATCAGCGCGCGGCGGCGGGTCTCCAGCGGCTCGATGCCCTCCAGGGCGACCAGGCAGTCGCGGGCCAGCTCGATCGCCAGCTCGCGGTCCGGGGCCTCGACCAGCCAGTCCAGCGGCGGGCGCCACCGGCCGCCGGGCGCGTCGCAGCGCGTCATCCGGGTGCTCAGCGGCGCCGGGTTCGCCAGGTGCTTGTAGAGCAGGCGCTCGGGCAGCTGCGACCAGGACCCGGCCTTGATCGCGCCGCCGCCCGGCAGGAACGCCAGGATCGCGAAGATCTCCGCCGTCACCAGGGACGCCGGCAGCGTGAGCAGCTTGTGCTCGTCGGTGGTCAGGCCGGCCGCGCGCGGGTCCGCCGCCAGCGCGTCGATCCGGGCCGCGACCTCCTCGAACAGGCCGTCCGGGACGCGCCACGGGCCGTGCGCGTACACGTCCAGGACCGGCTCGTCGGTGAGCAGCAGTTCCAGGTGCTCCGGCAGCCGCAACGCATTCTCCCCAGGGACGTCCAAAACAGGGATAACAGCCTACGTTTCCGGACGTGTCGCCCGACCGGTCTCGGGAACTCCGCCCCGCCTTCCGGAACGGCGCCCCGCGGACCGGCCGCGCGTTCCGGCCGCGTCCGGCGATCTCCCGCCCGCCGCCGGACCCCGCCAGTTTCCGCCCTGCCGCCCGTCCCCGTCGAGAGCGTTTCGCGCGGTTGGCGGTTACCGGCCGCCCTGCCGGGCCCCTGGTCCGGTCCCTGGGCGCGGGTATCCGCCGGGCCGCCGGGGGAATGCCGGTCCCGGGTGGGAGGATGGGACCGTCCGCTCGGACGGCCTGCGCTGAGACGAACCCGTAGAGAACGAACGAGACGGCCTGATGGCCTTCCTGGCCGCCGAACGGCCGTCGAAGGGCCGCCGAACGGCCGCCGCCGAAGGTCGGCCCGAGACCCCGTGGCTCAAGCGCCGGCGTCCCGAGAAGAGCTCCTGACCTGCGCGGCAATCCAGCGTTGATCGACTTGTGCCAGGGTCGTCAGCGTCGGCGCGCCTCCAGGGGGTTGGCAGGCGTGCCGAGCGTTGGCTTGGCCTGATTACGACCGCTGCGTAAAGGCCAGGCACTCCCTCAGCGCGGATCCCGGACGGCCAACACCGTCCGGGATCCCGCCGAACCCCCTCACTCTCCGGCAGGCGTGGTCACGCGCGCAGGGCCTCGACGGCCAGCCGGGCCGCGGTTCCGATCACGGCGTCCGCGCGGGGCTGGACGGCCACCGCCTCGAACGCCCGGGTGAAGACGGCCACGGCGTAGCGGCCGCCGTCCGGGTACTCCACGACGCCGATCTCGTTGCGGACGGTCAGCAGCGTCCCGGTCTTGCCGCTGACCCGGACGTCGTCGCGCGGGAACCCCGACGACAGCCGGTGCGGCCACACCTGGAGGCCGAGCATCCGGCGCATCAGCGCGCACTCGGCGGCGGGGGCGGCCTCGTCCCGCCAGATCATCGAGAGCAGCCGGGTCAGCTCGCGCGGCGTGCCGTCGCTGGTCCGGGACGGGTCGAGCGGGCCGAGCCGGTCGAGCACGCCGGGCTCGTCGAGCCGCTGCCACAGCTCGCCGAGGTCGGCCATGCCCGAGTCGGCGAGCAGCGCGTCGAACAGGTCCCGGCCGTCGCCGACCACGTGGATCCGGCGCAGCCCGAGGGCGTCGAGGGCGGCGGCGATGCCGTCCCGCCCGACGCGCCCGTACACGGTGTCGGCCGCCGCGTTGTCGCTGACCGTGATCATCAGGCAGGCGAGGTCGCGCAGCGACATGGTCACCTCGTCCAGCAGGACGGACAGGCCGGTGCCGCCCTCGGTCCGCTCGTCCGGACGCAGCGTGACGCGCTCGGCCGGGTCGAGCGCGCCGTCCGCGGCCAGCCGGCAGAACGCCACCAGCAGCGGCACCTTGTAGACCGAGGCGAGCACCACCGGATCGTCCGCGCCGACGCCGATCTCGCGCCCGGTGTCGACGTCCACCGCATGCAGCCGCCCCCAAACCCCCGCCTCCCGGAACGCCCTCTCGATCACCCCCACCACTTGAGCAGGCGAAGAAGCCGCAGCGCGGTCGAGCTCGGGGTTGCGGGGGGTCATGAGAGGAAGCCGGAGGACGGGCGCAGCACGACGCGGCGCGGCGGGACGGCGTCGAGCGGCCGCATGGCGGCGACCTCGCGCAGGACGTCGGTGGTCACGGCGGCGAAGTCTGCCACCGGGCCGTCCCCGGCGTCGCGCCGCCAGGCGCAGGAGGTGCGCAGCGCCAGCGGTGAGCCGGCCAGCGGGCGCCACACGGCGCCGCCCCAGTCGGTCAGCCGGGGGACGAGCGCGACCGCCGTCCCCAGCAGGACGAGCCCCAGCGCGAACTGCGGGTGCCGCGCCTCGTGCACCGCGTGCGGCTCGAAGCCGTTGCGGCGGCACGCGGCGAGCAGGTCGTCGTGCGCGCCCGGCGCCTCCTCGCGCGGGAAGAGCACCAGGTCGCGGCCCGCCAGGGCGTCCACCCGGACCTCGCCGGACGCGCCGAGCGGGTCGTCCGCGGCGAGCAGGACGCCGAGCGGCTGGGCGAGCACCGGCCCGAGCGCGAGGCCGCGCGTGTCGCAGGGATGGCGCAGGACGGCGACGTCGAGCGACCCGTCCGCGAGCGCCTCGACCTGCTCGGCCGTGCCCGTCTCGCGCAGCGCGAGCCGCAGGTCGGGGCGCCGGTCGCGGAACGCCGAGACCAGCGCGGCGACGACGTCACCGCCGAGGTCGGCGGGCAGCCCGGCCCGGACGAGGCCGACCTCGCCGCTGCGCGCGCGTTCGGACAGCTCGCGGATGCGGTCCACGCGGCCGAGGACGTCGCGGGCCTCGGGCAGCAGGAGCCGTCCGGCGGCGGTCAGCTCGACCCGGCGGCTCGTCCGGTCGAAGAGCCGGACCCCGAGCTCGTCCTCCAGCCGCCGGATGCGCTGGCTCAGCGGGGGCTGCGCCATCCCGAGCCGCTCCGCCGCGCGGCCGAAGTGCAGTTCCTCGGCCACCGCGACGAAGTGGGCGAGATGCCCGACGATGTCCATGACCAGGAACGATACCAATTCCGATCATGCTGCCGGATCGATATGACTCTTGGACATGGCGGCGCTGACCTGGTGTTCTATGGGCTCACCGCACCAAGAGGGGGAAGTCATGACCCGATCCCGGTGGGCGGCGGCCGCCGCCGTCGCCGTGGCGGCCGTCGTGCTCGTGGGGGCTGGGGCCTTCTGGCTCCTCGGCGGGGACGACGGTCCGAAGGGCACCGCGCAGAAGTTCGTCGCGGCGTGGAGCCGGGGGGACTTCGCCGCGATGCGCGACCTCACCGCGAACCCGCCCGCCGACCTCACGACCCGGCTCGCCAAGCAGCGCGACGATCTCGGCGCGACCGCGCAGAGGTACACCGTCGCGTCGGTCGGCAAGCCGAAGGGAGGCGAGGCCGGCGGCGCCTACTCCGCGCAGCTCACGCTCGCCGGGGGACGCGCCTGGAGCTACGACGGGACGCTGGAGTTCACCAAGTCCGGTGGCACGTGGAAGATCGCGTGGTCGCCGCGGATCCTCTACCCGTCGCTCAAGGAGGGCCAGCGGCTCGCGGCGGCGCGCGCCTGGCCGGGCCGCGCGCAGATCGGGTACGCGGACGGGACGTCCATGGAGGGCTCGCCGTCCGGGTCCGTCCAGCAGCTCGTGGGGCCGGTCGGCCCGGCGCCGGACGACGCGGCGAGGAAGCTCGGCGCGCCCTACCGCAAGGGTGACCCGATCGGGCTGGACGGCCTGAACAAGCAGTACGAGAAGCGGCTCGCCGGAACGCCCGCGCTGACCGTCCAGATCGTCGACGCGAGTGGGAAGGCCATCTCGACGATCAAGCGGTTCGGCGGGACGGACGGGCAGCCGATCCAGACCACGATCGAGCCGAAGACGCAGAAAGCAGCAGGTCAGGCACTGTCCAGTGTGGACAAGCCCGCGTCGCTGGTCGCGCTGCGGCCGTCCACGGGCGAGATCCTCGCGATCGCGAACAAGCCGGGCGGGCTGAACCGGGCGCTGCTCGGCCACTACCCGCCGGGCTCCACGTTCAAGATCGTCACGGCCGCGGCGCTCGTCGCCGGCGGGATGGACGCGAGCACGCCGGTGCCCTGCCCCGCCACGATCAACGTCGGCGGCCGGACGTTCAAGAACTACAAGAACGAGAGCTTCGGCACGATCCCGCTGCGGGACGCCTTCGCGCACTCCTGCAACACCACGTTCGCGCAGCTCGCGGTGCAGAAGCTCGGCCAGGCCAAGCTGACCTCGGTGGCGCAGCAGTTCGGGTTCAACGCGCCGGTCGTGGGCGGGCTCCCCGCCGTCCGGGCGGCGTTCCCGGCCGCCAAGGACGACACGGCGTTCGCCGCCGAGTCGTTCGGCCAGGGCGAGGTGCTGACCAGCCCGCTGAACATGGCGAGCGTCGCGGGCGCGGCGGCGGACGGCACCTGGCGGACGCCCCGGATCGTCCCGGCCGACCTCGCGCCGCAGGCCGTGGACGCCGCCGGGCGCAAGCCCGAGCCGCCGCACCAGCTCGACCCGGCGGTCAAGAAGGCCCTGCACACGCTGATGCCCGCCGTCGTCACGGAAGGCACCGCGCACGGCGTCGACTTCCCGTCCGGGACGGCCGGAAAGACCGGCACGGCCGAGTTCGGGACCGGAGACAACCCGCCCACGCACGCCTGGTTCATCGGCTACAAGGGCGACCTGGCGTTCGCGGTGATCGTCGAAGGCGGCGGCACCGGCGCCGAGGCGGCCGCCCCGATCGCCGCGTCCTTCCTGAAGACCGTCGCCCCCTGAACACCCGTGCTCTCTGGAAACCCTGCTTCCTGAAACCGTCGGCTACCTGCGCTTACCGGCGTTGAACGGTTGTTGATCGGGGTTCGGCAAGCTGTCCGGACGGGCCGGGCGCGATGACGGTCGACCTCGTTTCTTGGCGGGGGCGGGGTCAGGATCTCCGTCGGCTACGGGCGCGCCCGGCCCGCACCCCCCGGTGCCGGGTGCCGGAAGGCACGTCCTCTCCTAGCAGTGAGGCGCCCCTTCTCGGCACCCGCCACTTACGGCCGGCCCGGAACCCGCCGGGTCACGGATGCAGGCGGGCGCGGACGGCGTCGGCCTCCGGGACGCCCCGCTCCTCGAAGATCCGCAATGCCTCGGTCCAGTGCGTCCGTGCGGTCTCGGCGTCGCCCCGCGCCGCGAAGGACCGGGCGAGCGCGTCCAGGGCCATGCCCTGCCCCCACGGGTCCCCGATCTCGCGCAGGACGGCCAGCGCCTGCCGCGCGTCCGCCTCGGCCGCCTCGGCGTCCCCGAGGTCCAGCCGCGCCAGCGCGACCCGGAACAGCGCCAACCCCTCCCAAACCCGATACCCACCCGCCCGAAAGCGCCCCAAAGCCTCCACAAGCATCCCCAACACCTCGCCACCCGCGGGCAGCGCATCGGGGGGTTGGGCAGTGCGGAGGACGACGCCTGCTTGGTAGAGGGCGTAGCCGATGCCGAATTCGCCGCCCAGTTCGCGGTGCAGGGCGAGTGCGGCGGTGACGGCGTCGGCGGCCTCGGCGGGACGGCCGACGTCGAGGAGCGCGCGGCCCATGGCGGCGAGGGTGATCCCCTCGCCGTGCCGGTCGCCGTGGGCGCGGAAGGCGGCGAGCGCCTCGCGGTCGAGTCCGAGCGCCTCCTCGTGCCGTCCGAGCAGGTAGGCGCAGTTGCCGAGGCGGCTGAGGGCGTCCGCGGCGGTCCAGGTGTCGCCGGTCTCGCGGGCGCGGTGCAGCGCGACCCGGCAGACGGCCTCGGCGTCCCCGATCCGGTCGGCGTAGTAGTAGAGCCAGCCGAGCAGCAGGTGCGCGCGGCCCTCGCTGCGCAGGTCGCGGCGCTCCCAGGCGCTGTCGATCACCGCGTGCGCGGCCTGCTCGCACGCCCGCGCATGGAAACCCGAGTTGACCAGCGTGTCCGTCATCAACAGCAGGTCGGCGGCGGGTCCGGTCAGCCCGGCCCGCGCCGCCTGGCCGATCACGGCGAGCAGCATCGGGGCCTCGCTGAACAGCCATTCGCGGGCCTCCGCCTGACCCGAGAACTCCATCCCGATCTCGCTTCCGCCCGGGACGTGGGCGCGGGCGTCGCCGGGATTGATGGTCAGGTGGGCCGCCTGGGCGCTGGTCAGGCAGAAGCCGACCAGGCGGTGCAGGGCGGCGGCGCGTTCGGCAGCGGGCTCGTCCGCGTCGGCGCGCTGGCGGGCGTAGAGGCGCAGCAGGTCGTGGTAGCGGTACTGGCCCGGCGTGGTCGAGCGGAGCAGGCTGGCGTTCTCCAGGGCGCGGCACAGCTCGGCCGCGCGGTCCTGCGGGACGCCGAGGACGGCCGCGGCGGCGGGAACCGAGAAGGACGGCCCGTCCGGCAGGGCGAGCAGCCGGAACGCGCGGCGCAGCACCGGGTCGAGCTGGTTGTAGCCGAGCTGGAACACCGACTCGACGGCCAGGTCGGCGACGCGCAGCTCGGCGAGTCGGCGGCGCCGGTCGGCGAGCCGGTCCACCAGGGCCCGGACGGTCCAGGACGGCCGGGCCGCCAGCCGCGCGGCGGCGACGCGGACGGCGAGCGGGAGCTGCCCGCACGCCTCCAGCAGGGCCCGGACGGCGTCCGGCTCGGCGGTGACGCGGTCCGGCCCGGCGACCCGGACGAGCAGGTCGCGCGCCTCGTCCGGGTCGAAGACGTCCAGGTCCAGGTGGTGTGCCGGCGCCAAGGCGTCGAGGCGGGCCCGGCTGGTGATGATCACCGACGCGCCCGGGCCGTCCGGGAGCAGCGGACGGACCTGCTCGGCATCGCGCGCGTCGTCCAGGACCATGAGGACGCGGCGTCCGGCGGTGACGCGCCGGAACAGCTCGGCCCGGTCGTCGAGATCGTTCGGGACCGCCTCCGGGGTCACGCCGAACGCCTTGAGGAACGCGCCGAGGACCAGGTGCGGATCGGCGGGCCGCTCGTGGGCGCCGTGCAGGTCGGCGTAGAGCTGGCCGTCCGGATGGTCGGTGCGCATCTGGTGCGCGACGCGCAGCGCGAGCGCCGACTTCCCGACGCCCGCGACCCCGGCGACGGTCGCTACGCCGCCCCCGGCGAGCGCGCGCCGCAGGTCGTTGATCTGTGCGGTCCGTCCGGTGAAGTCGGCGACGGCGCCTGGAAGCTGCGCGGGACGGGCGCTCGTCGCGGGCGTCGGCGAGGACGCGGCGAGCACGCGTTCATGCAGCGCGGCCAGCGTCGGGCCGGGTTCGATGCCCAGCTCGTCCACGAGCGTCCGGCGCGCGTCGAGGTAGACGTCGAGCGCCTCGGCCGGACGCCCCGCCCCCCACAGCGCCAGCATCAGCAGCTCGCGCGGCCGCTCGCGCAGCGGATACCGGACGACCAGCGCCCGGATCCCGGCGATCGCCTCATCGTGGCGGCCGAGCTGGATGTCGAGGTCGAGCTTGCTCACCTGGGCCGCGACCAGCCGCTCGGTCAGCCGCACGCGCTGCGCCTCGGCATAGGGCCCCGGGACGCCGTCGAGCGCCTCGCCGCGCCACAGCCCCAGCGCCTCGCTCAGCAGTTCGCGCGCGCGCACGAGGTCGCCCGCGGCGCTCGCCTGCTCGGCTTCGGCGATCCCGCGCGTGAAGCGGAGGACGTCCAGCGACTCGGCGGGAACCCGCAGCGCGTACCCGCCGCCGACCGTGACCAGCACCTCGGACGGACGGCCCGCCCCCCGGTCCGGCTCGAACAGGCGGCGCAGCCGGGACGCGTACGTGCGCAGCGTGCCGACCGCCCGCGGCGGCGGATCCCCGTCCCAGACGGCCGAGACCAGCTCCGGCGTCGAGACCGGCGCTCCTTCTCGGAGCAGCAGCATCGACAGGAGCGCGCGCTGCTGGGGCGAGCCGAGATCGAGCTCGTCCTCCCCGCGCCATCCGCGCGGCGGCCCGAGCAGGCTGAACCGCAACGGCGCCATCCGCCCCTCCATCGCCCAAAGCGTAGATCGCCCCAGCTCACCCCACACCCCCACCCCACCCTCGCCGCCTAACCCCCAACCGCCCCCACTGGCCCCAGCCCTCGGCCCGAGCCTGCAACCCGCCCGCGCCTAACCCTCCACCCTGGCCTGCGGCCCGGCGTTGCCGCGGGGTGTGGATTGGTTTGTGCTGGTTGGGGCGGTGGTTGGGCGAGGGATTTGTTCGTTTGGTGGGGCGGAGGCAGTCGTGAGTGGGGTCGGGGATGTGGCTGTGCGGTGGGGGCGTTCGTGGGACGGCGGGCGGAGGAATCGGGGAATGGGCCAGAATGGGAGGTTATGGACGGTGGGGGGAGGCTTCGGTTCGCGGTGCTGGGGCCCGTGCGGGCCTTCCGGGACGACGTGGAGCTGCCGCTCGGCGGACCGCAGCAGCGGGCGTTCGTGGCGGCCCTCCTCGCGGCCGGGGGACGCGGCCTGCCGATGGACCGGATCGTCGCCGCGCTCTGGGGTGACGAGGCGCCCGCGCGCGCCGTCGGGACCGTCCGGACGTACGCGTCCCGCCTGCGCCAGGTGCTGGAGCGCGACCGGACCAGGCCGGAGATCCTCCGCTCGGACGGCGACGGGTACGCCCTGGACGTCCCGGACGACGCGGTGGACGCGCGGGTCTTCGAGGCGTGCGTGGCGCGCGCCGAGGCCGAGGAGTGCCCGGAGATCCGCCGGGACCTGCTGGACGAGGCGCTGCGGGCGTTCGCCGGAGCGCCGCTGACCGGCGTCCCCGGCCCGGACGCCGACGCGTGGCGGACGCGCCTGGCCGAACGGCGCCTCGACGTCCTGCTGACCCGCCTCGATCTCGACCTCGCCCTCGGACGGCACGCCGCCGCGGTCGCCGAGCTCGGCCTGCTCGCGGGGGAGAACCCGCTGGACGAGCGCGTCCACGAGCGGCTGATGACCGCGCTGTACCGGTGCGGGCGGCAGGCGGAGGCGCTGGCCGCGTACGGGGAGGCGCGGCGCGTCCTCGCGGCCGAGCTGGGCGTCCGGCCCGGTCCGGAGCTGACCGACCTGCACCAGCGGATTCTGCGCAACGACCCGTCGCTGGACGCGCCCGACCACAACGCCGGGCCCCTGCCCGTCCCGGGGCCGCAGCCCGAGCCGGAGCGGTCCGTCCTGCCCAAGCCCGCCGCGCTCCCCGCCGACCTGCCCGACTTCAGCGGGCGGACGGCCCTCGCCGCCGACCTCGTCCGCGCCCTGACCGAGCCCGCCGACCGGCGCGCCGCGCCGCCGGTGGTGTGCCTGAGCGGCGTCGGCGGCGTCGGGAAGACCGCGCTCGCCGTGCATGTCGGACATGCCGTCCGCGACGCCTACCCGGACGGCCAGCTCTACGTCGACCTGCAAGGCGTGGGGGACAGGCCGCTCGACCCGCGCGTCGTCCTCGCCGGGTTCCTGCGCGCGCTCGGCGTCCGCGAGGAGGCGATGCCCGACGGCGAGGCCGAGCGATCCGCGCTGCTGCGCTCCCGGCTCGCCGACCGGCGCGTCCTGATCCTGCTGGACAACGCCCGGGACGCGGCGCAGCTGCGGCCGCTGCTGCCCGGCGAGCGCGGCTGCGCGGTGCTGGTCACCGGCCGGGCCCGGCAGGCCGGCCTGTCCGGCGCCCGGCACGTGGACCTGGACGTGCTCGACCCGGTGGAGGCGATCGAGCTGTTCGGCCGGATCGCCGGTCCGGAGCGCGTCACCGCCGAGCGCGCCGCCGTGGTGGACGTGGTCGGCCTCTGCGGGCTGCTGCCGCTCGCCGTCCGGATCGTCGCCGCGCGCCTGGCCGCCCGCCCGTCCTGGACGGTCGGCACGCTCGCCGCGCGGCTCGCCGACGGCCGCCGCCGCCTCGCCGAGCTGCGGATCGGCTCGCTCGCCGTCGAGGCGACCTTCCGACTCGGCTACGACCAGCTCGACCCGGCGCAGGCCCGCGCGTTCCGGCTGCTCGCGCTACCCGAGGCGAACGGCCTGCCAGCGGAGGCCGCGGCCGCCGCGCTCGGCGAGGACGACGTGCTCGCCGTCGAGGACGTGCTGGAGTCCCTGGTCGACCTCGGCCTGCTCGACTCGCCCGCCCCGGGCCGCTACCGCTACCACGACCTGCTCTGGCTCTTCGCGCGCCAGACCGCCGAACGCACCGACCCCGCGTCCGAGCGAGCCGCCGTCCCCGTCCGCCTGCTCACGTACCTGCTGACCGTCCAGCGTTCGGTGACCGGCCTCGTCCGCCCGGGCCTATTCGCCTTCGGCGGCGCGGACACCGTTCCAGGTTTTGGTGCGGCTACCGGCCTCGGCGCGGACACCGGCCCCGCCTTCGGCGCGGGGAGTGCGCGCGGCGTTGGGGCGGGCGACGTTCCCGGGTTCGGGTCGGCGGCGCGGGCTCGGGACTGGACGTTCGACCATCTCGACACGATGCTTTCGGTCGTCCGGCAGACGGCTCGCGCGGGGACGGCCGCCGCGACCGCCGCTGACCTGCTGTTCGCGCTCGATCCGCTGCTGGAGGAGGGCTACCGCTGGTCCGAGGTCGAGCCCGCCGCGCGCGCCCTCGCCGACGCCGGACGCGGCCCGTACGCGGAGGGCCGGGCCCGGTACGTCCTCGGCAGGGTGGCCGTGCACACCAGCCGCCTGGACGAGGCGGAGCGCGCCGCCGCCCGCGCCGCCGAACTCGCCGAGCTGGTTGGCGACACCGCGCTACGCGTCGCGTCCCATGACCTGCTCGCGCACGTCGCGTTCTACCGGCTGCGCCCGCGCGAGGCCGCCGCGCACCTCGAACGCGCCCTGACCCTCGGACGCGAGGTGGGGGACCGCGCGGGCGAGATGGAGCGCCTGGCCAGCCTCGCCTACACCCACGTCGAGCTGGACGAGCCCGACCGCGCGATCGACTGGGCCGAGGACGCGCGCGCCCTCGCCCGCGAACTCGGCTACGGCGCCGGCGAGGCGTACGCGCTCTACACCCTCGGCATGGCCCTGGACCGCGCCGGACGCCTGGACGAGGCCGTCGCCCGCTACGACGACGCGCTCGCGATCTGCTGGTCCCAAGGGCTGCGCGCTCGCGAGTCCTACGTCCTGCTGCGGCTCGCCGAGACGCAGCTGCGCCGGGACCGTCCCGAGGAGGCGCTCGGCACGGCCGGGAAGTCGCTCGCGATCGGACGCGAGATCGGCGAGGAGTTCCAGGTCGGACGCGCCCGCGTCGCGCTCGGCCGGGCGCACGCCGCGCTCGGCGACACCGCCGCCGCGCGCGCCTGCTGGACCGACGCCCTCGCGATCTTCACCCGCCTCGGCGTCGCCGAGACCGAAGAGGCCCGCGGCCTCCTGAACGCCCTCCGAGCCGGCCACGAATCCTGACCACCATCCCGCCCAGCGCCGGGCGCGGACCCCGGGCTCAGGGTTGGCGGCGGAGGGGGTTAGAGCCAGTCGCGGGTTTTGAAGAGGGTGTAGAGGAGGCCGCTCAGGGTGATGATGACGGCGGAGCTGAGCCAGAAGCCCCAGTGTTGGCCGAAGCCGGGGTAGGGGACGTTCTGGCCGTAGAAGCCGGTGATCGCGGTCGGGACCGCGATGATGGCGGCCCAGCTGGTGACCTTCTTCATCACCTCGTTGAGCCGGTTGCCCTGGAGGGCGATCCGGGTGTCCAGGAGGTTGGCGATCAGGTCGCGCAGGGCGTCGGTGAACTCGCCGACGCGCAGGGAGTGGTCGTAGACGTCCTGGTAGTACGGGACGAGCGGTTGCGACACGAACTTCAGGTCGCGGCGCAGCAGGGTGTTCAGGATCTCCCGCATCGGGAGGGAGACCCGGCGAAGCGTGAACAGGTTCTTGCGGAGTGTGAAGCTGCGCTGCTGGATCTCGCGTACGGGGAAGTCGTCGCGGAAGACCAGCTCCTCCAGCTCGTCCGCCTCGTCGTCGAAGGACTGGGCGGCGGTGAGCTGGTAGTCCACGACGAGGTCGAGCAGCCCGTACAGCAGGAGGGCCACGGTGCTTCCGGCCAGCTCGTCGCGCTTGAAGTCGGGGCTGCGGTCCCAGCGCCCGATCAGCTCGTCGATCGGGAACCCGGGGTCCTCCCGGACGGTGACCAGGGCGTTCGCGGTCACGAACGCCGACAGCTCGTACAGCGTCATCCGCACGCCGTCGACCTTGGGCAGGTAGAGGTTCAGGAAGACGTAGTCGGTGTAGCGGTCGAGCTTGGTGCGCTCGTGCCGGGAGACCGCGTCCTCCACGGCGACGCGGTCGAGGTCCAGCTCGCGGCTGATCACGTGCATCGCGGTCCGCTGCGGGCCGCACAGGTCGAGCCAGACGGTCGTGCCGTCCTTCTTGAGGTACTCGCTGACGTCGTCGACCGGGAAGTTTTCGGCCTCCAGGACGCCGTCGTGCCAGGCCCGGGTGCGCGGCGGCTCGGTATAGACCTCGTCCTCGGAACCGGCCGTCGAGCGCTGATCGGTCATGCCGTCCCTGTACCCGGCGGCCCGGCGGCTACCCTGCCGGGACGGGCCCGGTGGAGCCCCGGACGACCAGCTCGCCCGGCAGCGACCGCGACTCGGGACGCCCGCCCTCCAGCAGTTCGAGCAGCGCGGTCATGCCCGCCGCGCCCAGCTCGCCCGCGGGCAGCCGGACGGTCGTCAGCTCCGGCTCCAGCGCCGTGGCCAGCAGGACGTCGTCGAACCCGGTCACCGACAGGTCGCGCGGGATCTCCAGCCCGCGCGCCCGCGCGGCCTTGTACGCCCCGGCCGACATCACGTCGTCGTCGCAGACCAGCGCGGTCGGACGGTCCGGGCGGCCGAGCAGCCGGGCCGCGGCGTCCTTGGCCGCCGTGACGTCGAGCGCGGCGTCCTCGCGGACCAGGGACGCGCCGGGCACGGCCGCCACGGCGTCCGTGAGGGCCTCGCCGCGCGCGTGGAACGTCCACTGGTCGATCGACGAGGCGACGTGCCCGAACCGGCGGTGCCCGAGGGACGTGAGATGCGCCACGATCGCCCTCATCCCGCCCTCGACGCCGAAGACCATGGTCGGGGCCGCGGCGGACGGGTCGGAGTCGAGCATCACGACCGGCGTCCCGGCGAACCCGATCATGGCGTCCTCGGCCAGGGACGACGCGAGGATGCCGTCGATCGCCTCGTCCGGCGCGGCGAACGGGCTGTCGGCGGGCCCGGCCGTCTCCGGCCACGGGTAGGCGACGATCCCGAACCCGTGCCGGGCCGCGACCCGCGCCGCGCCGTCGTGCACCGCGCCGAAGAACGGCGCGGTCAGCGTCGGAACGATCAGCAGGACCGTCCGGGTCGAGCCCATCCGCAGGCTGCGCGCGGCCCGGTTCGGCCGGTACCCGAGCCGTCCGGCGGCGTCGTGCACGGCCTCGACGGTCGCCGGTGACACGCGTCCCGCCCACTTCCCGCCCAGCACGAGCGAGACCGTGGACTGCGACACCCCGGCCGCCTTCGCCACGTCCTTGCTCGTAGGACGGCTGGTCATCGGCATGAGAGCAGGCTAGCGGTATCCGACTCGACGCCGGGCCGTCCGACGTGGTACGTATGACTAGCCATCCAGTAATACGTATGACTGACCTCGGAGTGTGATGCGCGGCTACCTGGAGTTCCTGCGCGTGCCGTTCGCGGCGCGGCTGCTGGGCGGGACGCTGCTGGGGCGGCTGCCCAACGGCATGGCGATGCTGGCCGTGGTGCTGCACGTCCGCGCGTCCGGCGGCGGGTACCCGCTGGCCGGGGCGCTCGGCGCGGTGCTCGGCCTCGCCACGGCCGTCGGGCAGCCCGTCCTCGGCCGCGCGATGGACCGCTTCGGCCAGGCGCCGGTGCTGCTCCCGGCCGCGTTCGCGTCGGCCGCCGGGTTCGCGCTGCTCGCCGCGTTCGGGGCCGATCCGCTGCCGGTGACCGTCCTCGCGGTCGTCCTCGGCGGGTTCGCGACGCCGCCGCTGGAGGCGGGGCTGCGCGCGCTCTGGCCGTCCGTCCTGGACGGTCCGGAGCAGGTGCACGCCGCCTACGCGCTGGACGCCGCCGCGCAGGAGATCCTGTTCACCGTCGGGCCGCTGCTCGTGGTCGCCGCCGCCGCGATCAACACCCCGACGGCGCTGCTGCTCACCGGGGCGCTCGGCATCGCCGGGACGCTCGTGGTCGTCACGTCCGGGCCGTCCCGCCGCTGGCGCGGCGAGCCCCGCGCGGGGGACTGGGCCGGGCCGCTGCGCTCGTCCGGGCTGCGGGTGCTGCTCGCCGCGCTGGCCATGGCGGGCATCGCGCTCGGCGTCTACGCGGTCGCGGTCGTCGCCTACGCCGAACGGCTCGACTCGGGCATCGCGTCCGGGGTGCTGCTGGCGGCGATGTCGGCGGGCGCCTTGGTCGGCGGGCTCGTCTACGGCGCGCGCGACTGGCCGGGCGAGCTGCACGTCCGGCTGCCCTGGCTGCTGGCCCTGCTCGCCGCCGGGTACGCGCCGCTCACCTGGGCGCCCGGGCTGCCGGTCATGACCGTCCTGGCGTTCGTCAGCGGCGTGTTCCTCGCGCCCACGCTGGCCTGCTCGTTCTCGCTGGTGGACCGGCTCGCCCCGACCGGGACGGTCACCGAGGCGTTCGCCTGGATCGTCGCCGCCATCGGCGCGGGCAGCGCGCTCGGCTCGTTCGTCTCCGGATACGGCGAGCACCTCGGCGGCGTGCCCGGCGCGTTCGCCGGAGCGGGCCTCGGCGGGCTGCTCGCCCTGATCGTCTGCCTGCTGGGCCACCGCACCCTCCGCCCGCGCCCGGTCCGCGCGGACGCCCCGATCTGCGGCGCCCCGGTCCCCTGAGCCACCCCTCAGCGGACCGGGCGCGCCGCACCCCCCGCGGCACGCGGCGGACGACCGCACCCCACGCGGTCAAGCGGTCTTGTGGCGGACGACCGCACCTCACGCGGCCACGCGGCCACGCGGCCACGCGGCCACGCGGCCACGCGGCCTTGTGGCGGACGAGCGCACCGCACGCTGCGCCACGGCGGCCGGTGCGCCGGCGGGCTGGCGGCGGGCGGTGCGGCGGGATTCCTGGCGGCGGGTAGGATCGCGGGCATGAACGGGCGGGGGGTATCTCGGGGAGCGGCCTTGGCGCTGCTGCTCGGTGCCCTGCTGGCGGGCCTGTTCCTCATGCACGGGGTGTCCGCCAGCCCGTCCCCGATCCACTTCTCCGACCCCGTCCAGGTGGCGTCCGCGCACCACATGCCGGACGGCATGCCCGGGCCCTCGGTGTCCGCCCACGCGGCCATGGCCCACGACATGGGCGGATGCCTCGGCGGGACGGTCTGCCTGGCCCTGCTGGTCTTCGGCGTCCTCGCCGTCGCCCTGGCCGGACGGTCCGTCGCCCTGCTGCCCGCGCGACCGCCGTCCGGCGAAGCCTGGACGCGTCGCCGGGGACCGCCGTCCGCCCGTCCACCCGATCTCCATCGACTCTGCGTGCTGCGGCTGTAGAGGTCCGTCCGTCCCCCGGCGAACGACCTATCCCCACAGCACTTCTGGAGATCGACAAATGAACAAGCAGCGCATCGCGGCCGCCGGCATGGCGGTCGTCCTCGGCCTCTCCGCAGCGGCCTGCGGCGGGAACGACAAGAAGGACGACAAGGCGATGTCGGGCCACGAGGGCATGTCCATGCCCAGCGCCACGGCGCCGGCGTCGCAGGGCGGGCACAACGCGCAGGACGTGATGTTCGCGCAGATGATGATCCCGCATCACCGGCAGGCCGTGGTGATGGCCAAGACCGTCCTCGCCAAGGGCAGCGACCCGAAGGTGAAGAACCTCGCCGGACGCATCGAGAAGGCGCAGGCGCCGGAGATCGAGAAGATGTCCGGCTGGCTCAAGGCGTGGGGCGAGTCCGTCCCGGCCGAGGGCGGCGGCCACTCGATGCCGGGGATGGACCACCCCATGCCCGGGATGATGACCGAGAAGCAGATGGCCGCGTTCGAGAAGGCGTCCGGCAAGGACATCGACCGGATGTTCCTGACCATGATGATCGAGCACCACAAGGGCGCGGTCACCATGGCCGAGCAGGAGCGGAAGTCCGGCGCGTCCGCCGAGGCGAAGGCCCTGGCCGGCGACATCATCAAGGCCCAGCAGGCCGAGATCACCGAGATGGGCGGCCTCGCGAAGTCCTGACCGCCCTTCCGGCGGCTGGATCCGAGTCCTGACCGCCCCGTCCTGGAACTAGGGCCTGTTTCGAAGTGGCCTCGGCCACGCGCGCGAACGCGTGACCAACCCGGCGGAGCGAAGCCGAAGGCGAGCGAAGCCGGGTTGATCGCGAAGCGATGCCGCGTTCGCCCAGGCACGGTCACGGAGCGAGCCGCTAGGCGAGCGCAGTGGGCCGGGACTGAGAAAACACAGCCTAGATCCAGGACTTGAACCAGATCCGGTCATGCCAGGCGTCGAAGCTGATCACCTGCGCCGACAGGATCGGGTAGAAGTAGGCGAAGTTCGCCAGCACCACCAGCACGAACGAGCCCGTCACGGCCGCGCCGATCACCCGGCGCGGCCCTGTCGGGCGCTCCGGCCCCATCAGGTAGCCGAGCGCCAGCACGATCGCGATGATCATGAACGGGACCATCGGGGTGGCGTAGAACAGGAACATCGTCCGGTCGTCGAACGCCGACGGGAACCAGGTCAGCCAGCCCGCGCTGAAGCCCAGCACCGCCGAGCCGGCCCGCCAGTCGCGCGTCACCAGCCAGATCCCGAGCACCACGACCAGCGCCAGGATCGCGCCCCACCACAGCGCGGGCGTCCCGATGCCGAGGATCTCGCTGGAGCACTTGCTCGCCCCGCACCCGGACGGCTCGGTGTAGTAGAACGCCACCGGACGCCGCAGCACGGGCCAGTCCCACGGCCACGACTGGTACGGGTGGTGGTCGTGCAGGCCGTTGTGGAAGTCCAGCATCTCCTTGTGGTACTTCCACAGCTTCGGCATCGCCTCGAACGGACGCCACAGCGGGTTGGACGAGGGCTTGCCCCGGTCCCAGCCGCCCGCGTTGAAGATCCAGCCCGACCAGGTCACCAGGTAGGTCGCAAGGGACACCACGACGAGCTGGAGGAACGCCGGGATCGCGTCCAGCAGCAGGGTGCCGGCCATCGGCTCGCGCACGCCCGCGGCGCGCCGCGCCCCGTAGTCCCAGCAGACGACCATCAGGCCGAACGCCGCGATGTAGAACACGCCCGTCCACTTGGTGGCGACGGCCATGCCGAGGCAGACCCCGGCAGCGATCCGCCAACCGTGCAGCAGCATCGGCCCGTAGGGGGAGGTGTCGCCCAGCTCGATCCGGTCGGCGAGGCGCCGCCGCGCCCGGTCGCGGTCGACGACCAGGCAGCCGAACCCGGCGAGGATCCAGAACATGACGAACACGTCGAGCAGCGCGGCGCGTCCGGTCACGAAGGACAGGCCGTCCAGCGCGAGCAGCAGGCCCGCCGCGCAGCCGAGCAGCGTCGAGCCCGTCATCCGGCGCACCACGCGGGCGAGGATGAGGACGGCGAGCGTCCCGCACAGCGCGGGCATGAACCGCCAGCCGAACGGCGTCGCGCCGAACAGCTGCTCGCCGATCGCGATCATCCACTTGCCCGCCGGGGGATGGACGACGAAGCTGCCGCCGTCCGTCCAGATGTTGGCGTGCGGGTCGGCGATGAGCATCTTGTCGGCGTCCTTCACCGTCGTGTGCTCGTAGCCGAACTTCAGCAGGGACAGCGCGTCCTTGGCGTAGTAGGTCTCGTCGAAGACCACCGCCTTGGGCGAGCCGAGCCGGTAGAACCGCAGCAGTGCGGCGAGCGCCGTCACCAGCAGCGGCCCGGCCCAGCCGAGCAGCGCGCTTCCCGGGACCGGCGGCGCCAGCCAGTCGCGCAGCCTCGGCGTGCGCGGATGCGGCGGGGCCGTCGCGGTCTCGGCGGGCGTGAAGTCCGTCATCGCCATTGGGCCATCGTACGGGCAGCCTCCGCGCGCAAACGCGGACCTTCCGGACCGCGCGCCCCGGACGCGCCGGGGCGCGGGGAACCGCGAGAATGGGGGGATGAGCCCTGAGACCGGATCCCTTCTGCTCGCGGCGGCGCCGATCGGACGGCCCGAGGACGCCTCGCGGCGGCTGCTCGCGGCGCTCGCGGACGTCCCGGTCGTCGCGGCCGAGGACACCCGGCGGCTGCGCCGGCTCGCCGCCGACCTCGGCGTCGAGATCGCCGGGCGGGTGCTGGCGCACCACGAGCACAACGAGCGGGCCAGCGTGGACGGCCTGCTCGCCGAGCTGCTCGCCGGCCGGGACGTGCTGGTGATCACCGACGCCGGGATGCCGGGCGTGTCGGACCCGGGGTACCGGCTCGTCCGCGCGGCCGTCGCGAAGGGCGTCCCGGTGACCGTGCTGCCCGGACCGTCCGCCGTGACCACGGCGCTGGTGGTGTCGGGCCTGCCCACCGACCGGTTCTGCTTCGAGGGCTTCCCGCCGCGCAAGCAGGGCGAGCGCGCCCGCCGCTTCGCCTCCCTCGCGGACGAGCCGCGCACGATGGTGTTCTTCGAGTCCCCCCGCCGCCTCGCCGACAGCCTCGCCGCGATGGGCGAGGCGTTCGGACGGGACCGTCCGGCGGCGGTGTGCCGGGAGCTGACCAAGACCTACGAGGAGGTCCGCCGCGGCAGCCTCGCCGAGCTGGCGAAATGGGCCGCCGAGGGCGTCCTGGGCGAGATCACCGTCGTCGTCGGCGGCGCGCCCGAGCGGGAGGGCCTGACCGAACCGTCCGACCTGGCGGCCGCGGTCGCCGACCGCGAGGCGTCCGGCGTCGCGCGCAAGCAGGCCATCTCGGAGATCGCGAAGGAGAACGGCCTGCCCAAGCGCGTCGTCTACGACGCCGTCGTCACGGCCAGTAAATAGTCACTACGCCCGGAACGGTCCAAAGGTAGGATTGTGGGGAATAAACACCTCGGGCTCCGGATCGGGAGAAGGATGGAACCCGCCTGAAAAGCGTTCACCGAGGGGGTGGGGGCCGTGCACGAGGCATGGTCGAACCACGAGGTCTGGGTGTACGAGTGCCAGAACTGCGGCCGTACCTGGGACGAAGAGTTCGAGGCCCGGCACGTCGCGGACGGGCACGGCGGTGAGGCGGTCGCCTACGAGCACGACGGCCACTCCTGCACCACACCATGGACAGACCACATGTGCCCGGACTGCCAACGCGCCAGGGTCAAAGCATGGCCCGCCCCCTGGCGCCGCCACCGCGCCGTCCCCCCAACGCGCAAAGGAGACGACCTCGAACTCGTCTTCCGCCTCCGCCGACTACATGCCTACTAAGGCCTGTACGGCAGCTGGGCTGGGCAACATGTGAAAGCACCGACCGGCCGTCGTGACCGGCGGCTTGTCGGTGCTTCCGCACGCCTTCTACGCGCTGGCGGTCTCCGGCTCGGGCTTGGTGGCCGGGGCCTGGCGTTTGCGCCAGAAGAGTAGGCGGGCGTACTTGGTGCGGACGTCTGCTTGGAAGGCCATGCCTGCGGCGAGGCAGGCGAGCGGCACCGCGGGGAGGACGTAGCGGTAGTCGAACTCCGCTGTGGCCGCTGGGGCGAGCAGGAGGCCGACGGCTAGGACCAGGGGGAGGATGGCCGGGCCGCCGAAGCGGCGCCAGAGCGGGAGCATGCCTGCGAGGCCGACCAGGAGCAGGGCGCCGACCAGGGTGCCGCGCAGGTAGACGTAGTGCTGGTAGTGGTGCATGAAGCCGGCGAAGGGCTGGGTGAGGCGGGTGCGGGCGGGGCCGTGCTCGTAGGCGTTGGCCTCCTCGGCGGCGGTGGCGCCGCTGCCCATGGGCCAGGTCGCCAGCGGGCGGGCCTTCTTGCCGAACTCGTACTGCGAGTAGGTGGACTTGTCGGGGAAGACCGTCCGGTTCCAGTTGAAGACGCGCAGGAAGTCGTGGCCGACGGTCTTGGCGTAGTCGCCGGGCTGGGCCATGATCACGCGCTTGGCGTAGTCGTTGCCGAGGCGGTTCTTCTCCGGGTCCCAGCGGGTGCCGGTGTAGCGGTTGAGCGGGGACGCCTCGTTCCAGATGCCGTCCTGGGAGTTGGGCAGCCGGGTGCCGTCCTTCTCGGTGCAGAGGATCATCTCCTCCACCGGCAGGTTCTTGATCTTGTGGCAGTCGGCGAACTTGTAGACCCGGGCGTACAGGAAGAAGCCGTTGCTCTCGGTGATCGCGAACTTGCCCTCTTCGGCCTTGTACCAGGACATGTAGGCGACGACCGGGATCGCGCAGGCGACGACCGTGGCGGCGAGGACGCGCCAGTTCATCCAGCGGATCACCATGTAGCCGAGCACCCCCAGCAGCACCGGCAGCCCGACCGAGCGGGTGAGCCAGGACACCCCGATGAGCAGGCCGATCACGGCGCCGACCCGCCAGGACGGACGGTCCTTCCAGAGCAGCAGGGTGACCGCGACCACAGTCAGGAAGGTGAACTGGACGTCCGACAGCACCAGCTGCTCCAGCTGGATCTGGTAGGCGTCCAGCAGGATCGGGACGGCGGCGAGCGTCGCGCCCCAGCCGGGCAGCGAGAACCGGTGCCGCAGCAGCGCGTAGACCATCAGGCCCATGCCGAGGCCCATGAGGTGCTGGACGCCGACGACCAGGGCGAAGCTGTGGAAGGGCTTGAGCAGCCACAGGTAGAAGGAGTAGCCGTCCGGCCGCAGCTGGTGCGGGTACGGCGACAGCGCCACGTGCAGGTAGTCGAAGCTGTCGTTGAAGAACATCGCCGGCCGGTAGCCGACCATCGCGATCCCGCGCAGCGCCGCCGCTATGACGAGGATCACAGTGAACAATGGGTTGCGGCGAACTGAACCGCCGAGGTAGGAGACCCCGCGCCGCAACCGGTCACCGAAAGGAACCCGCTGGTCACGCGCCGGGTCGGCGGCCGCCGCGTCCTGCTCGGCGGCCTGCTCCGCGGCGTCGATCACCGCCTGGATCTCGGTCTCGGCGACCTGCTCGCCGTCGCCCGCGGGGGGCGCGTCCCCGACCGTCCCGGCGGTCGGTGCCGGGCCCTGCGACGCCCCGTCCACCGGGGGTTTCGCCATCGCGGCGCCTCCTGACTGCGCTCCCGGGCCGGACCCGGCGGTGCCCCGTTCTCCCGCCTGCGTCACAGCGGCCCCACCCCTTCCGGGCCGAGGTGCCCGTATGCTTGTGCCCCTAGAGTGCCGCCGGCGGCCGCCGCGGAGAGGGCCTTCGAGTTGCGAACAGGCAACACGATACGGGTGCTCTTGAGCGGTGCGGCCCGCATGATCCGGCTCCGGCGGGCATCATGAACTATGACGGGCCGTCCAGCGGAACAAGTCGAGAGTAGTTGAAAGTACCGCAGACGGTCACCAGGGGTAACGAAGGAGATCGTGTGGAACTCTCCGTAGTGATGCCATGTCTGAACGAGGCCGAGACCCTCGAAACCTGCATCCGCAAGACGCTGGCGTTCTTCGCGGAGCAGGGGATCGATGGCGAGGTCGTCATCGCGGACAACGGCAGCACCGACGGCAGCCAGCAGATCGCCCGCGAGGCCGGGGCCAGGGTGGTCCCGGTCGCCGACCGGGGCTACGGCAACGCGCTGATGGGCGGCATCCGCGCCGCCCGCGGCAAGTACGTCGCCATGGGCGACGCGGACGACTCGTACGACTTCGCGACCCTCGGGCCGTTCCTGGACGACCTGCGCGACGGCGCCGACCTGGTCATGGGCAACCGGTTCCAGGGCGGCATCGCCGACGGCGCCATGCCGCCGCTGCACCGCTACCTGGGCAACCCGGTGCTGAGCTTCGTCGGGCGGCTGTTCTTCGGCAGCAAGATCGGCGACTTCCACTGCGGGCTGCGCGCCTTCAACAAGGAGTCGATCCTGCGCCTCGGCCTGCAGACCGGGGGCATGGAGTTCGCGAGCGAGATGGTGGTCAAGGCCACCCTCGCCAAGCTGGACATCCGCGAGCGGCCGACCACGCTGTCGCAGGACGGCCGGTCGCGTCCGCCGCACCTGAACACCTGGCGGGACGGCTGGCGCCATCTGCGCTTCCTCCTGCTCTACAGCCCGCGCTGGCTGTTCCTGATCCCGGGCCTCGTCTTTATGACGCTCGGCCTGGTCGCGGGGATCGCCCTCGCTTTCGGCCCGGTCCGCATCGGCGACATCGCGTTCGACGTCGACACGCTGGTCGGCGCGGGCGCGGCGATGGTCATCGGCTTCCAGGCGGTGATCTTCGCCGTCCTCACCAAGGTCTATGCCGCGCAGGAGGGCTTCCTGCCGACCGACACGCGGGTGCGCAAGCTCACCTCGTGGCTGAGCATGGAGAAGGGCCTGGTGCTCGGCGGCCTGCTGGCCCTGGCGGGCCTGGCCGGCCTGGTCGCGTCGGTGATGCACTGGCGGGTCAACAACTTCGGCGAGCTCGACCCGCGGCACTCGCTGCGCATCGTGGTGCCGTCCGCGACCGCGCTGGTGATGAGCTTCCAGACGATCTTCGGCGCGATGTTCGTCTCCATCCTCGGCATCCGCCGCCGGATGCACCCGCCGATCGTGGACGCGGCCGAGGAGGCCGCCGGTGTCGTGGACGCCGCGGTCGAGAAGGTCGCCGGCGAGCGCAAGAAGGCCGGTTCGGCCGAGGCCGAGACCGGGACCGGGGCGCAGGCCGAGGCCGGGGTCGCCGCTGAGGCCGAGGCCGCGAAGGCGGACTCGAAGAAGAAGACCGGAGCCTCCAAGAAGACCGGGGCCTGACCGCAAGGTCACCTCACACCGCCGCACCGCACAGCGCCACCGTCGTCGCCGCACCGCACTGCGGCACAGATGCACCGCATCGCGGCACAGCACAACCGCATCGCACCACCGCGCACGCACTCTCGACACCGCGCGATCTCACACCCCTGACGAGCCCCGGGCCCCTCGGCCCGGGGCTCGTTCGTCCTTCCCGGCATTTCCGGGCCGAACCCGGGAACGTGCCGGGGTGAATGGCCGTATCGGGTCGTCCCCCGCGCGAGTACCCGGGTCGGTCCCGCCCGAGTGACGTGCAGGTGAAGCGTGGATGACGGTCCGTCGCGTATGCCGAGAAGTTGCTGAGTGTTTCCTGGCCGAGTACGCCCGCCTCGCGGGGCTGTGGCAGCCTGAGAAGGCAATGGATCAACCGTTTGCGACCGTCCGCGCCCGGCCGCAGGTCCGATGCTGACCGATCCCGCCGCGGCGACAGGGGAAAAAGGGCAGGCCGAGCGGCCGGCCGCGTCGGGGACGCGGGCCGACGCGATTTTCGGCATTTCCGAAGGCGGACGGCGCTGGGCCGTCCTGCTCCTGATCGGCTGGGTCGTCCAGGTCGGCATCCGGCTGGCGTTCGCGAGCGGGCAGACGATGCCGGTCGCCACGCCGGACGAGACGGGCTACCTCTTCGCGGCCCGGGTGCTCACCGGCGGGCCGCCCGCGGACATGTCCTACGGGACGGTCTACCGCGGCGGCTATCCGATGCTGCTGGTGCCCGCGTTCAAACTCGCGCATGATCCGGAAACCGTCTACCGGCTGTGCCTGGTGACGAATGCGCTGGTCGGAGCGCTGGTTTTGCCACTGGCGTATGTGCTGCTCCGCCGATTCGGCCTGACCCGCGGACGCTCCTATCTGTTCGCCAATGTCGTCGCGCTGCTTCCGGCCGCCGTTTTCTACAGCGAGTTCGTGCTGACCGACGCCATCCTCCCGGTGGTCGTTCTGGGCTGGCTGCTTCTCACGCATACGTGGTTCACCAGTGATGATCCGCGAATTCAGGCGATCGGGTGCGTCGGGGCGTCGCTGCTGGCGGCGTACGCCTGCGCGGCGCATTCGCGCGGAGTCGTGATCATCGTCGTGCACGCCGGGCTGATCCTGGTCGCCGCGGCCCTGCGGTGGCGCCCGGTCTGGCAGGCCGTCCTCGGGGCGCTGGCGCTGGCGGCGGTGTTCGCCGCCGGGACGAAGCTGAACACCCACCTTTTCCACGTGCTTTACCCGATGGGCGACAACGACCTTGAGGGCAACCTGCGCCGCCGGCTGACCACGCCGGGCGGCCTCGCCTGGACGTTCTCGCTCGCGGTCGGGCAGATCTGGTACCTGGTCGTCGGCACCGGCGGGCTCGCCGGTATCGGGCTGCTCGGCTGCGGCTCGCTGGCGGTCCGGCGCGGGACCGGCGCCCGGCTCCGGTTCCTGGCGCTGGCCGTCCTGGGCTCGATCGGGGGGATCGCGGTCGCCACGTCCGCCGCGCTGCCCGACGAGGTCCGGGTCGGGAACTACGTGTACGGGCGCTACCTGGCCTGCTTCGCGCCGCTGCTCGTCGCCGCCGGGATCGCCGTGCTCGTGCTGGCGGCCCGCCGGACGGTGGCGTTCGCGGCGGCCGGGACGGCCGTGCTCGCCGCCGCCTCCGCGGCCGTCGTGTACGGGTACGCGGGCGACCGGCTGAGCAAGTACGTGTTCACGCAGTTCGACTTCCCCGAGTCGTCCTTCCTGATGTGGGACTGGCAGCGGTTCCACCTGTGGCGGGCGACGGTCGCGGGGCTGGTGCTGCTGGGGCTCGCCGTGCTGATCGTCTGGGGGCTGCGCGGCCGCAAGGCCATGGTCGTCCTCGCCGGGGCGCTCGTCGCCGTCGAGATCGGCATGACCGGGACGGCCACGGCGCAGATCGGCCGTCCGCTCGTCCGCCAGTTCAGCCCGATCGCCCGGCTGGACGGCCTGGCCCGCCCGCACGACCGCGTCGCGGTGGACTGGCAGGTGCCCTGGAAGCTGCGCCTGCCGATGCTCTACGACGCCGGACGGCACCGGCCGATCGAGTTCGACGGGAACCGGCACAAGCCGCCGACCCGCCGGGCGAACCTGATCATCCTGAACTGGCGGCGGCCCAAGCACGTCCCGCCCGAGCAGTCCTGGAAGCACGGCCCGCCGCCGCCCGGCTGGCACATCGTGGCGACCCGCATCAGCAAGGAAGGCAGCTGGGTCGCCTGGCGCCGCGACTGACGTTCCAGAGCGTCAGTGCAGGTCGGAGCGGTCGGGCGAGGTGGGCTTCGGTGGCGTCTGGCCCAGCGTGGACGGGTGGTCCCAGACCTGCAGGATCCCGTCGGACGACTTCCAGAGCCGCTGCCAGCCCTTGGACTGCTTGGGCCGCCATCCGCCGAGGACCTGCGACTCCTGGCCGCGCCAGCGCGTCCACAGGACGGGCGCGCTGAACGCCTCGACGGGCAGGCTGTAGTGGTCGTGCGGCCAGGACTGGATCTGCCCGTTCCACGTCCTGCGGCCCCACGGGTCGCGGACGTAGAAGGTCAGCGTCTGCGCGAGCCGCCGGTCGGAGTAGATCGTCGTGATGTCGTTGCGTCCGCGCAGCCAGATGCGCAGCTCGTTCCAGGCGGTGTCGCGCGGCAGGTCCGGGACGGCCCGGACGCACACCACGACGTACGAGGCGGCCACGGCCAGCGCGAGGACGGCCGCGGGCGCCTTCAGCCGCCGCCTGGAACGCTCCGGGACGCGCTGCCACAGCAGGGCGACCGTGCCGAAACCGCCCGCCAGCAGGGCGGGGAGCACGGCGTCCCAGTACCGGGGGAGCCAGGCGCGCAGCGAGATCGACTCCGGGTCGAGCACCCCGGACAGCAGCGTGATCGGGATCCCGAGCGCCAGGAACCAGACCAGGACGAGCAGCAGCCGCCGGTCCCGGGTGATCAGCCAGCCGGCCACCGTGACGGCGAGGGCGGCGATGAACACCGACCCGAGGGCGCTCCAGTCGTGGAAGGCGCGGGTGAACGACTCGGCGGCGAGCTTCCGGGTCACGTGGTCGCGGGAGAGGCCGCCGTGCTCGGCGGCCGAGATCAGCCCGGCGAGCGGGTTGCCCCAGACGATCTGGTTGTGCACGAAGTCGGCGATGAGGATCACGGCCATCGGGATGCCGACCGTGAGGTTGCGCCGCCACGGGATCCGCAGCGGGAGCAGGAAGACCGGAATGACCACGAACAGCAGCGCCACGAACTCGCGGCTGAGGAACGCCAGGCCGTAGCAGGTCCCGGCGGCCACCAGCCAGCGCGTCTGGTCGCGCCCGCCGCGCCGGGACGCGGTGACCAGCGCGGCCATCCCGAGCGAGAACAGCCCCGCGCCGGGCATGTCCGGCAGCATCACGCCGGTGGACCAGCCGAGCTCGTGCCCGTACGGGTTGGTCATCGTGAACAGCGGGTTGACCAGGATGACCAGCACGGACGCCAGGCCCGCGAGGTTCCCGAACAGGGACCGGACGGCCAGGAAGCACCCGACGAAGAACAGCACCACGCCAAACGCCGTGACGGTGAAGTAGGCGATCTGGCCCGGTCCGAGCACCTCCTGCGCCAGCCGGGCGGGCAGCACCAGCCCGACCCGCGTCACCTGGTGCGGGACCTCGGAGAACGGCCACTGCTCCAGCGGGACGTCCGGCCAGTCGCGGGCCGCGAGCCACACGTAGTACGGGTCGAAGTACAGCGGCGGCACCATCAGGACGTACTGGAGCCCGACCCCGCAGACCGCGACGAGGGCGCTCAGCGCCAGGGCGAGCCGGTGCCTCCGGAGCCGTCCGGACCAGCCGGTCCGGGCCGGGCCGGCCGAGGGTCCAGAGACCGCCGTCCGGGCCGTGTCCGTGTCTGCCAAAACCCGCTCCCACCAGCGTCTGCGCATGTCATCGGCCTGATCAGCAGGGTAGCCGCACGCCCCCGGCCGGGCCCCGTGACGACGCCGAACCGTCAGTGACCTTTCAGGAACCGTCCCCCTTTCCGTGAACGTCCGTTCGGATTCCGGGGAACGCTCCATCCCGTTCCCGTCGCCGGACCGGTTCATCCACAGGGCGGATATCGGTTCGGACGGGCGGGGCGGGACCTCTACCCTTGAGACATGTCCTCGTCGAGCCGACACATCCTCACCGCGCCCGCCTGGCCGTACGCCAACGGGCCCCGCCACCTCGGGCACGTCTCGGGGTTCGCGCTGCCCGCCGACATGTTCAGCCGCTACCAGCGGATGGCGGGCAACAAGGTCCTGATGGTGAGCGGCACCGACGAGCACGGCACGCCGATCCAGGTCCAGGCCGACAAGGAGGGCGTGTCCCCCCGCGAGCTCGCCGACCGGTACAACCTGGCCATCGCGGAGGACCTGCGCGGCCTCGGCATGAGCTACGACCTGTTCACCCGGACGACCACGCTCAACCACCACGCGGTCGTCCAGGAGATCTTCAAGGGCCTGTACGACAACGGGTACATCTTCCCCAAGACCACGATGGGCGCGATCTCGCCGTCCACCGGCCGCACCCTGCCCGACCGCTACATCGAGGGCACCTGCCCGATCTGCGGCTACGACGGCGCGCGCGGCGACCAGTGCGACAACTGCGGCAACCAGCTCGACCCGATCGACCTGATCAACCCCGTGTCGCGGATCAACGGCGAGAAGCCGGTGTTCGTGGAGACCGAGCACTTCATGCTCGACCTGCCCGCGTTCACCGAGGTGCTCGGCCGGTACCTGAAGTCCAAGCAGGGCCAGTGGCGGCCGAACGTGCTGAAGTTCGCCCTCAACCTGCTGGACGACCTCCAGCCGCGCGCGATCTCCCGCGACCTCGACTGGGGCGTCCAGATCCCGCTGGACGGCTGGCGCGAGAACCCGGCCAAGAAGCTGTACGTCTGGTTCGACGCGGTCGTCGGCTACTTCTCGGCCTCGGTCGAGTGGGCCCGGCGCTCCGGCGACCCGGAGGCCTGGCGCGCCTGGTGGCAGGACCCGGACGCCCTGTCCTACTACTTCATGGGCAAGGACAACATCGTCTTCCACGCCGAGATCTGGCCGGCGATGCTGTTCGGCTACGACGGCAAGGGCGACAAGGGCGGCACGCCCGGCTCGCTCGGCGCGCTGAACGTGCCGACCGAGGTCGTGTCGTCGGAGTTCCTGACCATGGAGGGCCGCAAGTTCTCCTCGTCCCGCCAGGTCGTCATCTACGTGAAGGACTTCCTGGAGCGCTACGACGTCGACGCGCTGCGGTACTACATCGCGATCGCCGGCCCGGAGAACAACGACACCGACTTCACCTGGTCGGAGTTCGTCCGGCGCAACAACGACGAGCTGGTCGCGGCCTGGGGCAACCTGGTCAACCGGTCGGTGAACATGGCCGCCAAGAACTACGGCGCGATCCCCGAGCCGGGCGACCTGAACGACGCCGACCGGGCGCTGCTGGCGCGCAGCCGCGAGGCGTTCGGCAAGGTCGGCGCCGAGCTCGAACGGTCCCGGTTCAAGAACGGCATCGGGGAGGCGCTCGACGTCGTCCGCGACGCCAATCGCTACCTGTCCGACCAGGCCCCCTGGAAGCTGAAGGACGACCCGGCCCGCGTCCAGTCGATCCTCTACACCGCGCTCCAGGTGGTCGACGACGCCAAGTCGCTGCTCACCCCGTTCCTGCCGACCTCGTCGCAGCAGGTGCACGAGATGCTCGGCGGCGAGGGCGTGTGGGCGGCGCAGCCGCGGCTGGAGACCGTCTCGGAGGAGGGCGGCCCCGACTACCCGATCCTGACCGGCGACTACGCCGCCGAGCAGGCCGTCTGGGAGTCGCGTCCGATCCGTCCGGGCGTGCCGCTGGTCAAGCCGACGCCGCTGTTCAAGAAGCTCGACGACGCGGTCGTCGACGAGGAGCTGGCCCGGCTGGAGGGCGCGTGAGCACGAACCGGGGCACGGACGCCGAGGCCCCGCGCACGTTCCCGCCGCTGCCCGACCGGCTGCCCGTCGACGTCTTCGACAGCCACTGCCATCTCGACCTGGTCGGGCTGCCGGTGGAGGAGCAGCTCGCGTCCGCGAAGGCGGCGGGCATCGCCCGGATCGTCACGATCGGCGTCGACCTGGCGTCCTCGGGGCTGTGCGTCGAGACCGCGAGCGAGTTCGACGACGTCTACGCCGGTGTGGCGATCCACCCGAACGACACGACCGGGATCTCCGACGCCGTCCTGGACGACATCGCCGAGCTGGCGAAGCACCCCAAGGTGCGCGCGATCGGCGAGACCGGCCTCGACTACTACCGCGACTGGGCCCCGAAGGACGACCAGCACCGCTCGTTCCGCGGGCACATCGAGATCGCCAAGCGCACCGGCAAGGCGCTGGTGATCCACGACCGCGAGGCGCACGACGACGTGCTGCGCCTGCTGGAGGAGGAGGGCGCGCCGGAGCGCACGGTGTTCCACTGCTTCTCCGGCGACGCCGCCATGGCCGAGGTCTGCGCCGAGCGCGGCTACGTGATGAGCTTCGCGGGCAACATCACCTTCAAGAACGCCCAGCCGCTCCGCGACGCCCTGGACGTCGCGCCGCTCGACCTGATCCTCGTCGAGACGGACGCGCCGTTCCTCACGCCCGTCCCGAACCGCGGCAAGCCGAACGCCTCCTACCTGATCCCGCACACCGTCCGCTTCATGGCCGACTACAAGGGCGTCCGCCTCGAAGACCTGTGCGAGGCCATCGCCGCCACCGGCGAACGCACCTTCGGCCCCTGGTAACCCCACCGCCGCCAAACTCGGCCACACCACCCCGGTCCGCCGGACGTCGTGGGGTGGCGGGTCAGGGGTTTTGGGAGGCGCGCCAGGCTGCGGCGGCGGCCTTCTTGCGGCGGTCGCGGGCGAAGACGACCGCGAGGACGAGGCAGATGCCGATACCGAAGCCGAAACCGGCGAAGCGGGCCGTGAGGCCGCGGTCGAAGCCATGGGCGTACGGCCCGAACGGGCCGAAGCGGATGGGGACGTCGCGGCCGTAGTCGCTCTCGTCCACGTTGTAGATGTGGCCGGAGCCGGTGGTGAAGTCGGGCTTGATCCAGGTGCCGCGGCACTGGGTCGTCCGGACGCTGCCGGTGTGCGACCGCTGGCACACCAGGACGCGCGCGGTGGCCTTGTCGCCCGCGAGGACGGTGTAGCCGACGCCGGCGGGCCAGATCGCGATCAGCGCCGCGACCAGCAGCGGAAGCAGCACGGCGGGCGAGCGGAAGACGCGCATGGGTGATCTCCTCCGGGCCGTCAGCGTCCGGCGCGCCTGCGCTTGGCGCGCCGCTTGCGGCGGGCGCGGGTCCGGCTCCGGAGCCGGCTCCCGGTCGGGTCCTTGGGGCTTTCGGCCCTGAGCCTGCGGACGGCCCGCTCCGCGGCCGTCCGGCGCTTGATCTCCTCCTGCTGCCGCGCGAAGCGGATGACCGCCGCCACGACGCCGAAGCAGAGCGCGATGCCGGCGCCGAACAGGACGAGCTTGAGCCAGATCCAGCGGCCGAAGCCGTGGGCGTAGGGCCCGTACGGGCCGAGGCGGACGGCGACGTCGTGCCCGGCGTCGCGGGAGTCCAGGTTGTAGATCCTGCCCGAGCCGGTCGTCCCGTCCGGCTTGCGCCAGTCGCCCTCGCAGATCCTGGTGTGGGAGTGGCGGGTGGTCACCATGCGGCAGGACTGGACGGTGGCGGTGGCCTTGTCGCCTGCCACGAGCGTGTACCCGACGCCCGCGGGCCAGGCGGCGAGTGCGGCGGCGACGGCGTAGCAGAGCAGCGGGACGAACGAGAACAGCGCGCGCATCGGCTCTCCTCAGAACGCCCGGGCCTGGATGAGTGCGAAGGTTATCGCGGCATTTCGGAGACGCGCCTGGACGACGTCCGGGAAGCGGATGATCCACTCGTCGCCCTCCCGGTAGAGGGAGCCGATCTCCCGATCGGCCGCGTCGCGGACCGCGTACCCCGGTCGGCCGTCCAGGTGGTCCGGTGCGAACCTGGCGAGCGGCGTCCCGGACGGGTCGGTGAGCGCGTATCCGCTACCGTCGACGGCGCTCATGAGCAGCCCCGCTTCGTCCGGCGGGATCGGGGCGGCGGGCGAGCCCGGCTCGCCGGGCGGGGCTGGGGCGGCGGGCGAGTCCGGCTCGTCGGGCGGGTCTGGGGTGGACGAGGGCGTGGCCAGGTGGGTCAGGAAGGTGCCCAGTTCGGATTCGAGGCTGCCGAGCGGGCTTCCGTCCCGGTCGTAGAGGGTCCAGGGACCGTCGCCCTCGAACTGGACGAGCGTGGTGCCGTCCGGGCCGTCGAGGCAGAGGCGTCCGGCAGCGGAGCGGACGGCGGCGACCAGCGTCCGCCCCTCGGCCGTCCGGACCAGGTCGCGGGTGACGATGATCGCGCCCTCCCGCGCCAGGCCGGCGAGCCGGGTCCGCTCCTCCCGGCGCAGGGCGCGCACCCGCGCGAGCAGGCCGACGAAGCGGGCGCCGAAGAGGACGGGGCCGAAGAGCGAGAAGAGCAGGTGCGGCCAGGCGCGGCCGAAACCGTGGGCGTAGAGGCCGAACGGGCCGCTCCGGACGGCGACGTCGTGGCCGGCCTCGTCCCGGTCCAGGTTGTAGAGGTCGCCCGAGCCGCCGCGCCCGTCGGGCGTTCGCCAGGTTCCGGTGCAGGCCAGGCTCGTGCCCCTGCCCTTCGACACCGTGTGGCATTCGGCGACGTGGGCGGTGGCCCGCTCGCCCGCCAGCAGCGTGTACGCCACGCCGGTCGGCCAGCTGAGGAAGGCGAGGGTGAGGAGCCCGAACAGGACGGTCTGGACGACGGGGGGCTTCGGCATCGGGCCTCCGGATGATCACGTCGGTAGTGGGACGCGCGGGCGGCCGACCCGGTTTCGCCGTTTCGGCCCGGATGCGATGCGGACGTTCCGGACCGGCAGTGGCGTGCGGGGCACGGGTGGCGCTAGGTTCATCGGCCATCGGGACGACAAACCCCAGGCCGTCCCGGACGTCCCCCCACGACAGGCGTCCGGGCCCGGCGACCCCTCCTGTCACCGTCCCGGCCCCCAGAGGAGATCCTCGTGCGCCCTCACCCGAGACTCGTCGTGCCCCTGGCCGCCCTCGCGCTGCTCGCCGCCGCCTGCGGCTCCGGGGCGAAGGCCGCGCCTCCGTCCGGGAAAGCGAACCCGGCGGGCGACGCCGCCGCGCCGTCCGCCCCGGCCAAGCGGAAGATCACGATCGTCGTCGACCAGGCCCGGACCGAGGTCATGACGAGCGGGCAGACCGTCCAGCAGGTGCTGGACCAGGCCGGTATCACGCTCGGCCAGTTCGACCTGGTCAACCCGGCCAAGGACGCCGCGCCGACAGACCTGATCAAGGTGCTGCGGCTGCTGTCGAAACCGCAGACCAAGACCGTCACGACCGATCCGCCGACGGTGAAGAAGAAGATGTCGTCGCTGCCGCCGTTCAGCCAGAAGGAGCTGCGGAAGGGCAGGCCGGAGATCAAGATCGTCCAGGTCGCCTACGTGAAGCGGCACGGCAAGAAGGTCAAGGCCGTGATCTCGCAGCAGGTCAAGCAGAAGGCGGTCCCGCGGATCCTCGGCGTCGGGCCGGAGAGCGGGGTCGGCGGGGACGTCGCGAAGCTGAACTGGGCCGGGCTGGCGCAGTGCGAGTCCGGCGGCAACCCGCACTCGGTGAACCCGGCCGGGTACTACGGGCTCTACCAGTTCTCCCTGTCGTCGTGGGCGTCGGTGGGCGGCTCCGGGCGGCCGAGCGACGCCCCGGCCGCCGAGCAGACCTACCGGGCGCAGCTGCTCTACAAGCGGGTCGGCGGACGGTGGCAGGGCCAGTGGCCGAACTGCGGCCGCTACCTGTTCTCCTGAGCCCTGACCGGCCCGCGCCGGGACCGTTCCCGCCCGGGGCGGGTGCGGGGTGTCCCGGAGCATCGCCGAACACCTGGAACACTTGGGGACGTGGGGGAATCTCAGGGACTTCTGGGCCCGGCCGACATCCGCGAGCTGGCCGGGGCGCTCGGCATCCGGCCGACCAAGCAGCTCGGGCAGAACTTCGTCATCGACGCCAACACCGTCCGGCGGATCGTCCGGACGGCGGAGCTGGCGCCGGACGACGTGGTGGTAGAGGTCGGGCCGGGGCTGGGCTCGCTGACGCTGGCGCTGCTGCCCGAGGTGTCCCGGGTGGTGGCCGTGGAGATCGACGCGGCGCTCGCCCGGGCGCTGCCGGTCACCGTGGCCGCGCGCGAGCCGGAGCTGGCGGGCCGGCTGGAGGTCGTGCACGCGGACGCGTTGAAGATCACAGAGCTGCCCGGGCCGGAGCCGACCGCGCTGGTCGCGAACCTGCCCTACAACGTTGCCGTCCCGGTCGTCCTGCACCTGCTGGAGGCGCTGCCGTCGCTGCGGCGCGTGCTGGTCATGGTGCAGGCCGAGGTCGCCGACCGGATGACCGCCGCGCCCGGCGGGAAGATCTACGGCGTCCCGTCGGTGAAGCTGGCCTGGTACGGGGACGCGCGCCGGGCCGGGCCGGTCGGCCGCGCCGTGTTCTGGCCCGTCCCGAACGTGGACTCCGGCCTGGTCGCGTTCACCCGCACCGCCCCGCCGGAGACGACCGCCTCGCGCCGGGAGGTCTTCGCCGTGGTGGACGCGGCGTTCGCGCAGCGCCGCAAGACGCTGCGCGCCGCGCTGGCGGGCTGGGCGGGCTCGGCGGCGGCGGCCGAGGAGGCGCTGCGCGCCGCCGGAGTGGACCCGAAGATCAGGGGCGAGCAGCTCGACGTGACCGCGTTCGCCCGCATCGCCCAGTATCGTCCTGTGGGCGAGGTACCCGGCCAGGGGCGGTCGGCGGGACCGGAAGAGGCGGAGGATCATGCTGAGCGCGCGGGTGACGGGGGCCTTCCGGACGGTGCGGGCACGTGACCGCGTCCTGACGGGGACGGCGGTCGCGGCGGCGCTGGCGCTCGCCGCGTCGGGCTGCTCCGACGGCGCCCGCGCGACCCCGAGGATCACCACCACCGTCAAGCAGGGCGTGGCCCCGACCCCGCCGCAGCGCGGCGCGTACTTCGGCGCGTGGGTCTCGCCGGACGAGCGCACCGCGCTCCCGAGCGGCGCCCCGAGCCCGTCGAAGTCGCCGAGCCCGGACGAGTCGTCCTCGTCGTCGGCCTCGACCGCCGCGCTGGACGGCTTCGAGCAGCAGCTCGGCCGCAAGCTGGACTTCGCGTCCAGCTACCACGGCTGGAAGGCCCAGTTCCCGGACGAGGCGGACAAGGCGGTCCTCGCCAGCGACCGCTCCCTGCTGCTGTCCTGGTCGTCCGGCGACACCAAGCAGATCCTCGGCGGCAAGTTCGACGACATGATCCGGCAGCGCGCCCGGGCGCTGAAGGCGACCCGCAAGCCGGTGTTCCTGCGCTGGCAGCGCGACATGGACCGGCTCGGCCCGACCACCAAGATCCACGACCCGGTGGACTACATCGCGGCCTGGAAGCACCTGCGGCTGATCTTCACCGAGGAGAAGGTGGACAACGTCGCCTGGGTCTGGTGCCCGTCCGCGCGGGGCTTCCCCGACATCGCGCCGAGCTACTACCCCGGGGACGACGCGGTCGACTGGATCTGCGCCGACGTCTACCCGGGCGCGGACTACGACTACCGCGACCTGTCCGAGGCGTCCCGGAAGTTCCTGGAATGGGCGCACCACCACCCGCGCCCGGTGATGATCGGCGAGTTCGGCGTCCCGGCGTCCTACGGGTCCCGGCGGGCCGAGTGGCTGCGCAACGCCAGCCAATACCTCCAGGAGCACCCGCAGGTGAAGGCCGTGGCCTACTACGACTCCGACGAGGACGCCGACGAGCCGCGCGACCGCTCGCACATGTACTCGGTCGCGGGCGACAAGCGGGCGATCCTGGCGCTCCGCGAGCTGGCCACCGCCCCGTTCTTCAACCCCCGCAACCTCCCCGTCACCCCCGGCTCCTGACCCCCGTCCGTCGGCCGCCGGCGGAGTGAGCGCGGCCGTCCGGATCGCGGGGCTGGCGGCTCGGGGCGGGGCGGGGTTCCCGTACGCTCGGTAAGCGTGAATCCCGTGACGGTGCGCGTCCCCGCGAAGGTGAACCTCCAGCTCGGCGTCGGGCCCCTCCGCGACGACGGCTACCACGACCTGGTCAACGTGTTCCACGCCGTGTCGCTGTTCGACGAGGTCACCGCCGTCCCCGCGGACGCGCCGAAGGTGACCGCCGAGGCCGCCCCGGACGCGCGGATCGCCATGGAGAGCGTCCCGCTGGACGGCGACAACCTCGCGCTGCGGGCCGCGCGGCTGCTGGCGGCGAAGCTGGGCGTCGAGCCGAACGTGGAGCTGCGCATCCGCAAGGCGATCCCGGTCGCGGGCGGCATGGCGGGCGGCTCCGCGGACGCCGCGGGCGCCCTGCTGGCCTGCGCGAGGCTCTGGAAGGCCGACCTCGCCCTCCCGTCGCTGCCCGAGCTGGCCGCGAAGATCGGCAGCGACGTGCCGTTCGCGCTGCTCGGCGGGACCGCGGTCGGGCTCGGCCGCGGCGAGCGGCTCACACCGCTGGAGACGTCCGGGAGCTTCCACTGGGTGTTCGCGACGGCGGACGGCGGCCTGTCCACGCCCGCCGTGTACGCCGAGTGCGACCGGCTGCGGGAGGCGCAGGGCCAGCAGGTGTCTTGGCCCAGGGCGTCCGAGGAGCTGGTGAAGGCGCTGGCGTCCGGCGATGCCCGGGCCCTCGGCGCCGCGCTCAGTAACGATCTCCAACCCGCCGCGCTGATGCTGCGCCCGTCCCTGCGCCGCACACTGGACGCGGGCCGCGAGCTGGGCGCGCTCGGCTCCCTGGTGTCCGGGTCCGGGCCGACGACCGCGTTCCTGGCCGAGTCCGCCGACCACGCGGCCGACCTCGCCGCCGCGCTCGCGGGGACGGGTGTGGCGAAGCAGGTCGTCCGGGCGTCCGGTCCGGTGCCCGGCGCGACGGTAGTCTGAGTGTCGCCGTGAATCTGATCAATGTAGAGAACATCAGCAAGTCGTACGGACCGTCCCCGCTGCTGGACGGGGTGTCGCTGGGCCTGGACGAGGGCGACCGCATCGGCGTCGTCGGCCGCAACGGAGATGGCAAGTCCACCCTGGTCTCGATCCTCGCCCGCGAGCTGGAACCCGACGACGGCCGCGTCACGCACGCGCGCGGCCTGCGCATGGGCTACCTGACCCAGCGTGACGAGTTCCCGCCGGACGCGACCGTCCGCTCGATCGTGGTCGGCGACCGCGCCGAGCACGAGTGGGCGGGCGACACCCGCGTCCGCGACATCCTGTCCGGCCTGCTGTCGGACCTCACGCTCGACGCCCCGATCGCCGGGATGTCCGGCGGGGAGCGCCGCCGCGTCGCCCTGGCCCGGCTGCTGGTGCCCGAGTCCGACCTGCTCGTCCTGGACGAGCCGACCAACCACCTCGACATCGAGGCGATCGACTGGCTGGCCCGGCACCTGCGGTCCCGCCGCGTCGCGCTGCTCGTCGTCACGCACGACCGCTGGTTCCTGGACGAGGTCACCGACCGCACCTGGGAGGTCGTGGACGGCTCGGTCGAGCGCTACGAGGGCGGCTACTCCGCGTTCGTCCTGGCCAAGGCCGAGCGCTCCCGGATCGCCGCCGCGACCGAGGCCAAGCGGCAGAACCTGCTGCGCAAGGAGCTGGCCTGGCTGCGCCGCGGCCCGCAGGCCCGCACGTCCAAGCCCAAGTTCCGGGTGGACGCCGCGCAGGCCCTGATCGCCGACGAGCCCCCGCTCCGCGACACCGTCGAGCTGACCCGGTTCGCGACCGCCCGCCTCGGCAAGACCGTCTTCGACCTCGAAGACGTCACGGTCACGGTCGGCGGCAACGACATCTTCGAGCACCTGACCTGGCAGCTCGGCCCCGGCGACCGGCTCGGCCTGGTCGGCGTGAACGGCAGCGGCAAGTCCACCCTGCTCCGCCTGCTCGACGGCGCCGTCAAGCCCACCGCGGGCAGGCTCGTCCGGGGCAAGACCGTCCAGCTGGCCCACCTCTCCCAGAACCTGGACGAGCTGGACCCCGAGCGCCGCGTCCTCGAATCCGTCGAGGAGATCAAGCGCCGCATCACCGTCGGCAAGCGCGACTGGACGGCGTCCCAGCTCCTCGAACGCCTGGGCTTCAAGGGCGACCGCCAGTGGACCCCGGTCGGCGACCTGTCCGGCGGCGAGCGCCGCCGCCTCCAGGTCCTGCGCCTGCTCATGGCCGAGCCGAACGTCCTGCTGCTGGACGAGCCGACCAACGACCTCGACATCGAGACCCTCACCGAGCTGGAGGACATCCTCGACGGCTGGCCGGGCACCCTCGTCGTGGTCAGCCACGACCGCTACTTCCTGGAGCGCGTCACCGACCGCGTCGTGGCCCTGCTCGGCAACGGCAAGATCTCCTTCCTGCCCGGCGGCGTGGACGAGTACCTGTCCCGCCGCGCGTCCGGCGGCGCCACCACCAAGACCGCCCAGGCCGTCCGCGCCCAGGAGGCGGCCCCCGCCGCCAAGCCAAAGGGCAACGCCCAGGACTGGAAGGCCCGCAAGGAGCTGGACCGCCTGGAGCGCCGCCTCGACAAGCTCGCCAAGCAGCAGGCCGCCCTCCACGAGCAGCTCGCCGCCCACGCCACCGACTACGCCAAGCTCCAGGAACTCGACGCCGAGCTCAAGGCCCTCCAGACCGAGGCCGCCGAAGTCGAGGAAGAGTGGCTCATGCTCGCCGAAGACGTCGGATAACCGGACATCAAGGCATTCCCATGTCGCAACAGGGCCACCATCCCTACCCTGAGTCCCATGGCACCTACCATGGGACTCATGGCTGAGCGCATGCTTCCCGAGGGCGACGAGCACCAGGTGATCCACCTCGGCGGCGAGTCCGCAGTCATCGTCCCCCTCGACGAGTACAAGCACCTGCGCAAGCAGAAGGAATGGCGGGAGAGCGAAGGGCGCGTCCGGACCTCTCCGGAGGAGTTCCTGATGCTCTCCGGACTCTCCGAGGAAGACCGGCGGCAGCTGCGTGAGAAGTACGCCGACTGATGTCGTACCACGTCGAGTGGGAGCGGCTGGCACGACAGGCATACGACCAGATCCCCTCGGACGAGCGGCTGGCGGTCGCCGACGGGGTGATGGCGCTCATGCACGAGGGCATTCCCGACCGGGCCGAGCCCGGCGTTGATGACGGGGCCTGGATCGTCCCCGCAGGCAAGTACCTGCTCCACTTCACCGAGCACGAGTTCACGATCTATTTGACGCAGATCGAGCGCGCCTAGGGCTGACCCGTCTCATCCGTCGCCCCGCCTCCTCAAGGGAGGCGGGTCAGTCCTGGTTGGTGTCGAAGGGGACCAGGAGGGTTCTCAGGAGGGCGCCCAGGGTTTCGCGGTCGGTGGGGGTGAGGGCGTCGAGGATGGCGTGCTCGCGTTCCAGGAGGGCGGCGAAGGCGGCGTCGACGCGGGTGCGGCCGGCGTCGGTGAGGCGGACGAGGACGCCGCGCTTGTCGGCGGGGTCGGGGTGGCGCTCGACCAGGCCGGCGGCGGTGAGGCGGTCGATGCGGTTGGTCATCGTGCCGGAGGTGACCAGGGTGGCGCGGAGCAGGCGGCCGGGGGACAGCTCGTAGGGGGCACCCGCGCGGCGCAGCGCGGTGAGGACGTCGAACTCCCAGGACTCCAGGTCGTGGTCGTTGAACACGGCGCGGCGGGCCCGGTCCAGGTGGCGGGCGAGGCGGGAGACCCGGCTCAGCACCAGCAGGGGGGAGACGTCGAGGTCCGGGCGCTCGGCGCGCCACGCCTCGACGAGCCGATCGACCTCGTCGTGCATGGGGTCACCCTACCTGTCTTGATATCGAGATGACTTTCTTGACATCAAGATAGGCGCCGGGCATCATTTGTCTTGATGTCGAGAGAAGCGATGCACCGGCCGCCCGCGGCCGTCTGGGACCCCGCGCAGTACGGGGCCTTCGGCGGCGAGCGCGGCAGGCCGTTCTTCGAACTGGTCGCGCGCGCCGGGCTGGAGAGCCCGCGCTACGTGGTCGACCTCGGGTGCGGGTCGGGCGAGCTGACCGCGGCGCTGGCCGCGCGGTGGCCGGACGCCGTGCTCGACGGCTACGACAGCTCGCTGGAGATGGTCCAGGCCGCGCGGGCGCACGAGATCCCCGGACGGCTCTCCTTCGGCGTCTGGGACGTCGCGGAGTGGCGTCCGGAGCGTCCGGTCGACCTGATCGTGTCCAACGCGGTGCTGCACTGGGTGCCGGGCCACGTGGAGATGTTCCCGCGCTGGCTGGACGCGCTGGCGCCCGGCGGGCGGCTCGCCTTCCAGGTTCCGGGCAACTTCGGCGCGCCCAGCCACGTGATCCTGCGGGAGCTGTGCGAGTCGCCGCGCTGGCGGGACCGGCTCGGCGGCGTCGTCCGGCCCGACCCGGTGCTCGACCCCGCGGGGTACCTCGACGTCCTCACGCGCCTCGGCTGCTCCGTGGACGCCTGGGAGACCGCCTACGCCCAGGTGCTGCAGGGCGAGGACCCGGTGCTGGAGTGGGTCAAGGGGACGGCGCTGCGGCCCGTCCTCACCGCGCTCGGACCGTCCGACGCGGACGAGTTCATCGGCGAGTACCGGGAACGCCTGCGGCAGGCGTACCCGCGCACGTCCTACGGAACGGTGTTCCCCTTCCGGCGCATCTTCGTGGTCGCCGGGAAGCGCACCGGCCCCTAGAGCAGGATGCCGTCCGCCGTGCGGGGGAAACGATTCCGTTCCCCTGCGGTGCGTCACCCCGTGCGGCGGACGGCATCCCATCACCCTCCTAGGAGAACCCCATGGCCATCAAGGGCTACCACCATGTCCAGATCGCCGCTCCCGCCGGGAGCGAGGACGCGATGCGCGGCTTCTACGGCGGGGTCCTGGGCTTCACCGAGATCCCGAAGCCGGAGGAGCTGGCCAAGCGCGGCGGCGCCTGGTTCCGCGGTCCCGGTCTCGAACTGCACGTCGGCATCGACGCGGAGTTCCGCGCGCCGAAGAAGGCCCACCCCGCCTTCCTCGTGGACGACCTGGACGCCCTTGCCGAGCAGCTGCGCGCGGCCGGGCACGAGGTGACCCCGGACGGCCTGTTCCCCGGCTACCGGCGCTTCTACGCCACGGACCCGGCGGGCAACCGCCTGGAGTTCCTCCAGCCCGCCTGAACAGCAGCCCGCCTGTGCAGCAGCCCGCCTGAACAGCGGAAAGGGCGGCTCCCGCAGCACGCGGGAGCCGCCCTTCTCATACCGCTCAGTAGTTGACGCTCTCCGTGGCCCTGCGGAGGGTCGCGTCCGCCGGCATCTCGTCCTGCGGGAGGCCCTCGGTGAGGTCGTCGGCGGCGTCCCCGGCGAACTCACCGCCGGAGCCGGTGTCGGCGTCGGCCTCGGAGTCGTCGGCGCGCGGGTCGTCCTTGCGGGCCTTGCGCTCGGCCTTCGCCTCGGCCTTCTCGGCCTTGGCGGCCGCCTTCTCCTCGGCGCGCTCGGCCTTGGCCTCGGCCTTCTCCGCCTTCGCGGCGGCCTTCTCGCGCTGCTTCTCCATCCGCTCCAGCTCCTTGCGGCGCTGCTTGGGATCGAGGTACGGCCGGGGCTCCAGCCCGGACAGGCCGTTCCAGGCGAGGTTGACGATGTGCGCGGCGACCTCCTCGCGGCCGGGCTTGCGCACGTCCAGCCACCACTGGCCGGTCAGCGCGACCATGCCGACGAGCGACTGCGCGTACATCGGCGCGGCCTTGTCGTCGTAGCCGTGCCGCTTGAACTCCTGCGCGAGGATGTGCTCGACTTCACCGGCGATCTCGCTGAGCAGGCTCGCGTACGAGCCGGTGCCGGTGCCGCCGTGCGAGTCCCGCACCAGGATGCGGAAGCCGTCCGGGTTCTCCTCGATGTAGGCGAGCAGCGCCAGCGCGGCCTTCTCCAGCTTGGACCGGTAGTGGTGCGCCGAGTTCAGGGCCTCGGTGACCAGCGAGAGCAGCCGTTCGAACTCGCGGTCGACGACCACCGCGTACAGGCCCTCCTTGCCGCCGAAGTGCTCGTACACCACGGGCTTGGAGACCCCCGCCGCGGCGGCGATCTCCTCCACCGAGGTGCCGTCCAGGCCCCGCTCGGCGAACAGCGTCCGCCCGATGGTGAGGAGCTGCTCGCGTCGTTCCTTGCCGGTCATGCGCTTCCTGCGCGACCTGGGAGCGGGTTCAGTCACGTCGTCAATTGTGACGGTCACGCGGCCTTCTCGCCGCCGGTGGCGGGATCGGAGACCGTTTCGACGCCGTCCCGGCCGTCCAGCCGGCGCGCGGCGAGCCGCTCGGCGTTCGGCCAGCGGACCGCCGTGGCCCAGCCCAGCCTCTCGAACGCCCAGATGATCCGGGCGCTGATGTCGATCTGGCCCTTCAGCACGCCGTGCCGCGCGGACGTCGGGTCGGAGTGGTGCAGGTTGTGCCAGGACTCGCCGAGGGACGGGATGGCGAGCCACCACACGTTGCGGGACTTGTCGCGCGTCTCGAAGTGCTCCTGCCCGAAGGTGTGGCAGATCGAGTTGATCGACCAGGTGACGTGGTGCACCAGGGTCACGCGGACGACGCCGGCCCAGAAGAACGCGGTGACCGCGCCCATCCAGGACATGGTGATGAGGCCGCCGAGCACGCCCGGAAGGATCAGCGTGACCGCGACCATGCCCGGGAACCAGCGGTGGATCGCGGCGATGTCGCGGTCCTTCAGCAGGTCGGGGGCGTAGCGGTTCTTGTTGGTGCGGTTGCCGTCGAACAGCCAGCCGTAGTGCGCCCAGGCGAGGCCCTTGGTCAGGGCCTTCCAGTCCGAGCCGAACCGCCACGGCGAGTGCGGGTCGAGTTCCATGTCGGAGTGCTTGTGGTGCCGGCGGTGGTCGGCCACCCAGGTGATGACCGGACCCTCCACGGCGAGGCTGCCGCAGAGCGCCATGAAGATCTTCAGGCCGCGGGTGGCCTTGAACGAGCCGTGCGTGAAGTACCGGTGGTACCCGACGGTGATGCCGCCGGCCGAGAGCACGTAGAAGACCGCGGTCAGGATGACGTCCGTCCAGCTCAGGAACGAGCCCCACAGCATCGGGACGGCGGCGAAGAGCGCGAGGAACGGCAGCCCGGTGAAGACCCCTACGAGGATCTTCTCCATGGTGCCCTGGGGTTCTGCGGCGAACTCCGGCTGTGCCTTGCGTCGCTTCGTAGCGTCGACAACGGGGGCTGTAGTCATGCGTCACCACTTCTTCCTGCTCAGGGAGCCCTTACCTACGTCAACGTAACCTACGCTCCCGTAAGTAAACAGCGCCCGAAGGTAAAATCGCGCACAGCGCCCGAAACTCGCGTTACGGTCACCATGCGGTTACCCGCCCGCCCTGCCCGTCCCGGGCGGGGCCCCCGGCAGGACACTCGGCAGCCTCACGCTTGGACGGAGCCCGCATGGCCCCTCTCACCCGCGCCCTCGCGTCCCTGGACGGACTCTCGGTCGGCGACGCCTTCGGCGACCGCTTCTTCGAGCTCGACAACCGCGGCCTGTCACCCGACCGCGACCTGCCGCCCGCCCCGTGGGCCTGGTCGGACGACACGGAGATGGCCTGCACGGTCGTGGACGTGCTCGCCCGCTACGACCGGATCGAGCAGGACGACCTGGCCGCCCGCTTCGCCGAGCGGATGACCGTCGCCCGCGCCTACGGCGTCGGCGCGCTGGAACTGCTCACCCGCGTCCGGTCCGGCCACGACTGGCGTGTCGCGGCCTGCGACTCCTTCGACGGCAAGGGCTCCTACGGCAACGGCGCGGCGATGCGCGTCGCCCCGCTCGGAGCGTACTTCGCGGACGACCCTGATCGGGCCGCGCAGGAGGCCGAGCTGTCCGCCGAGGTGACGCACGTCCATCCCGAGGGTGTCGCGGGCGCGGTGGCCGTGGCGGTCGCGGCGGCCTACGTCGCCCGGACGGGCGACCCGTCCCCGCGCGATGTGATCGAAATCGCTCTCGACCACACCCCGGGGTCGGGCGAGTACGTGCGGCGAGGGCTGCGCCGCGCGCTGGCGCTGCTGCGGCACCCGGCCAAGGAGGCCGCGCACGAGCTCGGGAACGGCTCGCGGATCTCCGCGCAGGACACCGTCCCGTTCTGCCTGTGGGTCGTCGCCAACCACCTGGACGAGTACGAGCGGGCCGTCCGCACGTGCGCGGCGGCGGGCGGCGACATGGACACCACGGCCGCGATCGTCGGCGGGATCCTGGGCGTCCGGACCGCGCCGCCGCGGCAGTGGCTCGACGCCCGCGAGCCGCTGCCCGAATGGCTCGGCGCGTGAGCCCGGCCCGGGGAGAGGACGGCTGAGAAAAGGCGTACCGGAGACGGGGGCGCACTTCGGTATCCTTGGCGTGATCGGCGGGGCGCTCTGTCCCGCCGTGCGATCCGGCGTGGTGTAATCGGCAGCACAAGGGTTTTTGGTGCCCTTAGACAAGGTTCGAATCCTTGCGCCGGAGCCGAGCGGCCCAGCCGCGCGGCCGGCCGTCCGGGTCCGTCCCGGTCCGCCGGGCGGGCCCGCCGCGGGTCCGATGCGCCCGGGTGCTGGCTGACAGATCCGGTCCGGACGGTATCCTTCCGGTGTCGGGTGCGCTCTGACCTGCCGCGCCGTCCTCACACTCGGGTGGACGGGCGGTGAACCGCCGCAGGCGCCCGCATCCCGGCACCCACCCGTCCGCGATGCCGAGGAGCCTCCTAGTGAGTGCCAGCCGTCCACGGGAGTGGGCCAGCCCGGCCGCCGTCATCGTCCTCGCCGCAGGCGAGGGCTCCCGGATGAAGTCCCGAACCTCCAAGGTCCTGCACGAGCTGTGCGGGCGCTCCATGCTCGGCCACGTGCTGGCCGCCGCGGACGCCCTCGCCCCCGAGCGGACGCTGGTGGTCGTGGGCCACCGGCGCGAGCAGGTGGTGGAGCACCTGAAGCTGACCTCGCCGCATGCCGAGCCCGTCGTCCAGGAGCGCCAGGGCGGCACCGGGCACGCCGTCCGCACTGCTTTGGAGCAGGTCGGCGAGCTGCGCGGCACCGTGGTCGTCACCAACGGCGACCACCCGCTGCTGCGCGGCGAGACGCTCGCCGAGCTCGTGCGCACGCACGAGGACGACGGCAACGCGGTGACCGTGCTGACCACCGAGATGCCCGACGCCACCGGCTACGGCCGCATCCTGCGCGAGCCGGACGGCTCGGTCGCGGCGATCGTCGAGCACAAGGACGCCTCCGCCGAGCAGCGCGCCGTCCGCGAGATCAACGTCGGCATGTACGTGTTCGACGGCACGCTGCTCGCCGACGCGCTGAAGCGGGTGAGCACCGACAACGCCAGCGGCGAGGAGTACCTCACCGACGTCGTCGCGATCCTGCGCGGCGACGGCCACCGCGCCGGCGCCCACCTCGCCGCCGACTGGGTCGAGACCCAGGGCGTGAACGACCGGGTCCAGCTCGCGCAGGCCCGCCGCCAGCTCAACGACCGCCTCCTGGAGGCGCTCATGCGCGCCGGGGTGACCGTGGTCGACCCCGCGTCGGTGTGGGTCGACGTCCAGGTCACCGCCGAGCCGGACGCGGTCGTCCACCCGAACACCCAGCTGCGCGGCGCGACGAGCCTCGGCGCGGGCGCCGAGGTCGGCCCGGGCACCACGCTCACCGACACGGTGGTCGGCGAGGACGCCCGCGTGGTCAACGCGGTCTGCGTCGAGGCCGAGATCGGCCCGGAGGCCCAGGTCGGCCCGTACGCCTACCTGCGCCCCGGCACCCGGCTGGACCGCAAGGCCAAGGCGGGCACCTACGTAGAGGTGAAGAACTCGCACGTCGGCGAGGGCGCCAAGGTGCCGCACCTGACCTACGCCGGGGACGCCGAGATCGGCCCGGGCGCCAACATCGGCGCGGGCACGATCTTCGCCAACTACGACGGCGTGACCAAGGCCCGCACCAGCATCGGGACCCGCGCGTTCGTCGGCAGCAACACGGTGCTGATCGCACCGGTCGCGGTCGGCGACGGCGCCACCACCGCCGCCGGGTCGGCGATCACCGGAGACGTGCCGCACGGCGCCATCGCCGTCGCCCGCGGGCGGCAGCGCAACATCGAGGGGTGGGTCGAGCGCAGGCGCGCCGGCACCCCCTACGCCGAGGCGGCACGCCTGGCCCGGGAGCGCGAGGGCGCCGTGCCCGAGCAGCAGCCGGCCGGGCAGCGTGACGAGAACAAGGCCGGCGAGTGAGCGGCGCAACGATTTCTGAGGGGGAGTCGTCCAAGTGAGTGGGATCGAGACCAGCGGCGTGAAGAAGCTGATGCTCTTCACCGGCCGCGCCCACCCGGAACTGGCCAAAGAGGTCGCGGCGAACCTCGACGTCGAGCTGACGCCGACCTCCGCCTACGACTTCGCCAACGGTGAGACCTTCGTACGGTTCCTGGAGTCGGTCCGGGGCAGCGACGCGTTCGTGATCCAGAGCCACACCGCGCCGATCAACCAGTGGATCATGGAGCAGCTGATCATGGTGGACGCGCTGAAGCGCGCGTCCGCCAAGCGGATCACCGTGGTCGCGCCGTTCTTCGGCTACGCGCGGCAGGACAAGAAGCACCGCGGCCGCGAGCCGATCTCGGCCCGGCTGATGGCGGACCTGTTCAAGACCGCGGGCGCGGACCGGCTGATCACCGTGGACCTGCACACCGCGCAGATCCAGGGCTTCTTCGACGGCCCGGTCGACCACCTGTTCGCGCTGGACCTGCTGGCCGACCACTTCGAGGACAAGCTGGACCTGTCCCAGGTCACCGTGGTCGCGCCGGACGCGGGCCGGGTGCGGGTCACCGAGCGCTGGTCCGACCGGCTCGGCGGCGTGCCGATGGCGATCATCCACAAGAAGCGCGACCCGGACGTGGCCAACGAGGTCAAGGTGTTCGACGTGGTCGGCGACGTCGAGGGCCGCACCTGCGTGGTGGTCGACGACATGATCGACACCGCGGGCACGATCGTGAAGGCCGCGGACGCGCTGTTCGAGCACGGCGCGACCAAGGTCGTCGTCGCCGCCACCCACGGCGTGCTGTCCGGCCCGGCCGTGGACCGGCTCAAGAACTCGAAGATCTCCGAGGTCGTGCTGACCAACACGCTGCCCATCCCGGAGGACAAGCAGTTCGACAAGCTGACCGTGCTGTCGATCGCCCCGATGGTCGCCCGCGCGATCCACGAGGTCTTCACCGACGGCTCGGTGACCAGCCTGTTCGGCGGTCACAGCTAGTAGGACGCTGTGTTTCAAAGTCCCGGCCCACTGCGCTCGCCTGGCGGCTCGCTCCGTGACCGTGCCTGGGCGAACGCGGCATCGCTTCGCGATCAGCGCGGTGCCGCTCGCCTCCGGCGTCGCGGCATCGCGCTGGTCACGCGTTCGCGGGTGGCCGAGGCCACTTCGAAACAGGCCCTAGGACGCCCTCTGCTGAGCGTTGCCGAGCGCCCGGTCCGCGATGCGGGCCGGGCGCTCGCGCGTCCGGGCGGGGACGCGGCCGCCGGAGGGGTAGGACGGGCCGTCCGAGGGGCGGAACGCGCGGCGCCGGGGCCCTGTAGACGCGTTCGGTGAACGGCGGCTTGAGGACTGGTGGCCCGGGGCGTTCCGGCCATCGGCTAGACTCTTTGAATCCGCGTATGCCCCCGGGTCGGTTCAGTGCGGCCCTGGCAGTGGAACCTGGGCAGGTTCCGCACTCCCCGGAGGAACGCGTAACGAGTCTTCGAGGCGCACGACGCATCGAGCAACGCCTGATTCGCACTGTCCGTAGCGGACGACCGTGCCGGTCGGCCGTGGATCGCAACAACGAGGAGTTTTCGCCGTGTCCGAGGTACGCATCGCCGCCGAGCCGCGCACCGAGTTCGGTAAGGGTGCCGCGCGGCGCACCCGCCGGGCCGGCAAGGTGCCCGCCGTCCTCTACGGCCATGGCACCGACCCCGTCCACATCGCGCTTCCGGGCCACGAGCTCATGCTCGCCCTCAAGACCCCGAACGTGCTGCTGACCATCGACATCCCGGGCAAGGCCGTCGAGCTGGCCCTGCCGAAGGACGTGCAGCGCGACCCGATCAAGGGCTTCCTGGAGCACGTCGACCTGCTCGCGGTGAAGCGCGGCGAGAAGGTCACCGTCGAGATCGCCGTGAACCTGACCGGCGACGTCGTCTCCGGCGGCCTGGTCGCGCAGGAGACCGTGCAGCTGTCGGTCGAGGCCGAGGCCACCCACATCCCCGACGGTGTCGACGTCTCGATCGACGGCCTGGAGATCGGCGCGCAGGTGCACGCCTCCGACGTGAAGCTGCCCGCCGGCTCCACCCTGGTCACCGACCCCGAGACGCTGATCCTGCAGATCAACGACGCGTCGGTCTCCGCCGGCGACACCGAGGGCGAGGCCGCCGAGGGCGAGGCCGCGACCGAGGAGGAGGCCCCGGCCGAGGCCGCCGAGGCGCCCGCCGAGTGACGACCGCTCCGGTCGCCGCTCGAACAGCGCCGCCGGGACCCCGGTCTCTGAGGCCCGGTCCCTGAGACCCGGTCCCCGGCGCTCGAACAGCTGAGAGCACGGCCCCTTCCGGTGCGTCCGCACCGGAAGGGGCCGTGCCCGTTTCCCGAGGAACCGTGGTGAGCACTGATCTGTGGCTGGTCGTGGGGCTGGGCAACCCCGGCCCGTCCTATGCGGGCAACCGGCACAACGCCGGGTTCATGGTCCTGGACGTGCTCGGCGGGCGCGTCGGCGGCAAGTTCAAGTCGCACAAGGCGCGGGCGGACGTCCTCGAAGGGCGGCTCGCGGGCGCGCGCGTCGTGCTGGCCAAGCCGCGCTCGTTCATGAACGTGTCGGGCGGCCCGGTGAAGGCGCTGCGCGACTTCTACAAGGTCCCGGTCGAGCGGACGATCGTGGTGCACGACGAGCTGGACATCCCGTACGGCGCGATCCGCCTCAAGAAGGGCGGCGGCGACAACGGGCACAACGGGCTGCGTTCCATCACCAAGTCCCTCGGGGACAAGGAGTACCTGCGGATCCGCTTCGGCGTGGGCCGCCCGCCCGGCAGAATGGACGCCGCGGACTTCGTCCTCAAGGACTTCTCCGCGGTGGAGCGCCGCGAGCTCGACCTGAACGCCGAGCGCGCGGGCGACGCCGTGGAGGCGCTGATCACCGGCGGTCTGGACGCCGCGCAGAACGAGTTCCACGCCTCCTGAGAAGGTCTTCCCCGCGGGGAGATCGCCCGTAAGATGCATCACAACGTGGTGCATGTGGGCGCATGTGAACCCTGTGGGGTATTCGACCGTCACTGGGGTGTGAGCCGCGTTCCGGGGCAAGTGTTGCAAGGCGGGTGATGTCGGCATGGCCGTGGTGGACGGGCTTCGGTCTGCGAACGGCGAGACCTCAGAGGACGGCGCGTCCTCCGGGGACGGCCGTTCCTCCGGCGGCACGCGGTCGTCCGGGGCGATCCGCGCCCGGTCGGCCGTCCAGCAGTGGACGCGCGCCTACCAGCGGTCCGCGGTCGCGCTCGACGCGCTCGCCATGCTCGTCGCGGGCGGGGTGGCCTTCGCGGCGCGCTTCCCCGGCTTCCCCGACCGGATGACCCTGCCGTACGCGGTGTTCAGCCTGCTCCTGCCCGTGTTCTGGCTGGTCGCGCTGGTGCTGTGCCGGGCCTACCAGCCGCGCTACACCGGGGTCGGGTACGAGGAGTTCCACCGCGTGCTGCGCGCGGGGTTCCTGCTGATCGCGTCGGTCGCGATGGTGTCCTACGCGTTCAAGATCGAGGTGGCCCGCGGGTACGTGGTGCTCGCGCTGCCGCTCGGCGTCTTCCTCTGCCTGGCCGCGCGGTACCGGCTGCGCAAGCGGCTGCACGCGCGGCGCTGGAAGGGCGACTGCATGCGCCGGGTGGTCGCGGTCGGGCACCGCGCGGCGCTGGCCGACCTGATCCGCCTGCTGCGGCAGAAGCGCTACCACGGGATGGCCGTGGTCGCGGTGTGCCTGCCGCCGAACGACAAGGGCGGCCCGGTCGAGAAGGTGCCGGTCGGCGGCGACTTCGCGCAGGTCGCGCAGGTCGTCGAGCGCCTCGGGGCCGACTCGGTCGCGGTGCTGGCCTGCCCGGAGATGGACGGCGTGGCGCTGCGCCGGCTGGCCTGGCAGATCGAGCGGGACGACGTGGAGCTGGCCGTCGCGCCCGCGCTGATGGACGTCGCGGGCCCGCGCATCTCGATCCGCCCGGTGTCGGGGCTGCCGCTGCTGCACGTGGAGCATCCGGAGCTGGACGGCGTCCGCAAGGCGCTGAAGACGCTGCTCGACCGGATGGGCGCGGCGGTGGCGCTGCTGGTGCTGAGCCCGCTGCTGCTGGCGGTCGCCGCGATGATCAAGCTGACCGACCGCGGCCCGGTGCTGTTCAAGCAGGTCCGGGTCGGGCGCGGCGGGCGCGAGTTCACCGTGCTGAAGTTCCGCACGATGGTGGAGGACGCCGAGCACCGCAAGGCCGCGCTGCTGGGCGACAACGAGCACGACGGCGTGCTGTTCAAGATCCGCTCGGACCCGCGGGTGACCCGGGTCGGCCGGATGCTGCGCCGCTACTCGATGGACGAGCTGCCCCAGCTGATCAACGTGCTGCGCGGCGAGATGTCGCTGGTCGGCCCGCGCCCGCCGCTGCCGGAGGAGGTCGCCCGGTACGGCGGCGACGTGTACCGGCGGCTGGTCGTCCGGCCGGGGCTGACCGGGCTGTGGCAGGTCAGCGGGCGGTCCGACCTGAGCTGGGAGGAGTCGGTCCGGCTCGACCTGCGCTACGTGGACAACTGGTCGCTGGCGATGGACCTGCAGATCATGTGGAAGACCTGGTCGGCGGTGTTCCGGGGCTCCGGCGCCTACTAGGCGGGCCGGGCCATCGACCCGCGCTGACGACCCGGGCCGTCCAACGGCGCGGCTTTGGGCACCGGCTCCGGCCGCGTACCCTGCGCTTACCGGGCGGCTTACCCGGCCCCCGGCGTGGGTCGCTCCCCGGTGCCCATGAGATTCTTAACCCAACTGATCGGCTGAGTCGGGAATTGGGGTGTGACGAGCGGGATGACGGACCACGCGCTGGCCGCCGAGCTGGCGTCGGAAGCGGGTCGGCTCCTCCTGGACGTACGGGACGGGCTGGGCTTCGCCGACGCGCGCGCTCTGAAGGACACGGGCGACCTCCGGGCGCACGAGTACCTGATGGCGAGGCTGGCCGAGCGCTGTCCGGGCGACGCCGTGCTCTCCGAGGAAGGCCGCGCGTCGGTCGCGGGCAAGCGGTCCGCCGGGTCGTCCGAGGCGCCGACCGCGAACTCGTCCCTGGCCGACCGGCTGGCCTCCCCGCGCGTCTGGATCGTCGACCCGCTCGACGGCACCCGCGAGTTCGCCGAGGAGGGACGGCTCGACTGGGCCGTCCACGTGGCGCTCTGGACCGGTGACCGCCTCGCGGCGGGCGCCGTCGCCCTGCCCGGACGCGGCGTGACGTTGCACACGACCGGGAGCGGCGCCGCCGTGCTGCCGACCGGTCCCGGCGCGTCCGGATGGACGTCCGATACGGCCGGTTCCGGAGGGCCGGAAGCGGGCCCGCTGGTCGTGCCCGAGCCCGCCGACCCCGGTCGGCTGCGGATCGCGGTGAGCCGCTCGCGGCCGCCCGCGTTCCTCGAAGACCTCGCCAAGCGCGTCCCCGGAGAGCTCGATCTCGTGCCGATCGGGTCGGCGGGCGCGAAGATCTCGGCCGTGCTGCTCGGCGAGGTGGACGCCTACGTCCACGCGGGCGGCCAGTACGAGTGGGACTCGGCCGCACCGGCCGCGGTCGCGCTCGCGGCGGGCTCGCACGCGTCCCGGATCGACGGGTCCCCCCTGGTCTACAACCGGGCCGACCCGCGCCTGCCGGATATCCTGGTGTGCCATCCCGTGTCGGCACCGACGCTGCTGACCGGCATCCGGGACGTTGCCTCATGACTGGCCCCGAAGTCAGGAAGTCCTCACCCATGCAGCGCTGCGATTACCTGCTGTCACAGCTGGACGTGCTGGAAGCCGAGTCCATCCACATCATCCGCGAGGTGGCCGCCGAGTTCGAGCGGCCCGTGCTGCTGTTCTCCGGCGGCAAGGACAGCATCGTGATGCTGCGCCTGGCGGAGAAGGCGTTCTGGCCCGCGCCGATCCCGTTCCCGGTGATGCACGTGGACACCGGCCACAACTTCCCCGAGGTCATCGAGTACCGCGACCGCCGGGCGGCCGACCTCGGCCTGCGCCTGGTCGTGGCGTCCGTGCAGGACTCGATCGACGCCGGGCGGGTGGTGGAGGAGACCGGCCGCCGCGCGTCCCGCAACCGGCTGCAGACCACGACGCTGCTGGACGCGATCGAGGAGCACCGGTTCGACGCCGCGTTCGGCGGCGCCCGCCGCGACGAGGAGAAGGCGCGCGCCAAGGAGCGCGTGGTGTCCTTCCGCGACGAGTTCGGCCAGTGGGACCCCAAGAACCAGCGCCCCGAGCTCTGGAACCTCTACAACACCCGCATCCGGCAGGGCGAGCACGTCCGGGTCTTCCCGCTCTCCAACTGGACCGAGCTGGACATCTGGGACTACGTCCGGCGCGAGGGGCTGGAGCTGCCGCCCATCTACTTCGCGCACACCCGCCGCGTGTTCGAGCGCGACGGCATGCTGCTGGACGCCGAGACCGGCTTCGCCAACCGCGGCGAGGACGAGCCGGAGTTCGAGGCGGTCGTCCGGTACCGCACGGTCGGCGACGCGTCCTGCACGGGCGCGGTGAAGTCGAACGCGGCGACGCTGGAGCAGGTGATGGAGGAGATCGCGGCCACCCGGATCACCGAGCGCGGCCAGACCCGCGCCGACGACCGGTCGTCGGAGGCCGCGATGGAGGACCGCAAGAAGGAGGGCTACTTCTAGTGAGCACCATGACGAGTGCGGGGAAGCCCATGGACATCCTGCGGTTCGCGACGGCGGGCTCGGTGGACGACGGCAAGTCCACGCTGATCGGGCGGCTGCTGTTCGACTCCAAGTCGATCTTCGAGGACCAGCTGGAGGCGGTCGAGCGGACCTCGGCCGACCGCGGCGAGGAGTACACCAACCTCGCGCTGCTCACCGACGGCCTGCGCGCCGAGCGGGAGCAGGGCATCACCATCGACGTGGCGTACCGGTACTTCGCGACGCCGCGCCGCAAGTTCATCATCGCCGACACCCCGGGGCACATCCAGTACACCCGGAACATGGTCACCGGCGCGTCCACCGCCGACCTGGCGATCATCCTGGTGGACGCGCGCAAGGGCATCCTGGAGCAGTCCCGGCGGCACGCGTTCCTGGCGACGCTGCTGAAGGTGCCGCACCTGGTCGTCGCGGTGAACAAGATGGACCTGGTCGACTACGACAAGGCGGTCTACGAGCGGATCGTGGACGAGTTCACCGCGTTCGCCGCCAAGCTCGACATCACCGACCTGACCTTCGTGCCGATCTCGGCGCTGCACGGCGACAACGTGGTGGAGCGCTCGGGGAACATGCCCTGGTACGCGGGCAGCTCGCTGCTGCACCACCTGGAGCACGTGCACATCGCGTCCGACCGGAACCTCATCGACGTGCGGTTCCCGGTGCAGTACGTGATCCGGCCGCACAAGAGCACCGACCCCGAGCTGCACGACTACCGCGGCTACGCGGGGCAGGTCGCGGGCGGCGTGCTGAAGCCGGGCGACGAGGTGGTGCACCTGCCGTCCGGCCTGACCACCACGATCACCCGGATCGACGGCCCCCGCGGCCCGGTGGACGAGGCGTACGCGCCGATGTCGGTGACGCTGCGGCTGGCCGACGACATCGACATCAGCCGCGGCGACATGATCGCCCGGCCGAACAACCGGCCCGAGGTGGCGCAGGACATCGACGCGATGGTCTGCTGGATGACCCCGGACCGGCAGCTCACGCCGCGCTCGAAGCTGACCCTCAAGCACACCACCCGCACGGCGCGCGCGATGGTCAAGGACCTGCACTACCGGCTCGACGTCAACACCCTGCACCGGGACGAGGACGCGACCGGCCTCGGCCTGAACGAGATCGGCCGCGTCTCGCTGCGCGTCACCCAGCCGCTGTTCGTGGACGACTACTCCCGCAACCGGCTGACCGGCGGCTTCATCCTGATCGACGAGGCCACCAACAACACGGTCGCGGCCGGAATGATCATCTCCGCCCGCTAGCGGGTGGTCCCGGCTCGGCACGCCGACCTCCGTCCGCGTGCCGAGCCGGCGCTTTCTCCGGACGCCTCGCCGACGCGCCGGGCGGGAGTCGTCTCGGGACTCCTCACGTCCGCGCGGGACGGGGGTCATCGCGGGACGCTGACGGCGCGTTCGCGGTCGGTGCCGGGGTTGGCGGCGAGCAGGCCGGCGCCGAGCGGCGTCACGCAGTGCAGGACGTTGCGGCCGTCCCGCATGGACGTGGTGAGCCCGGCGTCCCGCAGCCGCGCCGCGTGCACCGACGCGGTCGGCGCGGAGACGCCGAGCCGCCGCGCCAGTTCGGTCGTGGACGCGGGCGAGCCGTCGAGGGCCCGCAGCGTCCGGGCGCGTCCGGTGCCGAGCAGGGCCTCCAGGCCGCCCGCCCCGGCCGGTCCGGCCTCCGGCAGCGCCGAGTAGATCAGGATCGGCTGGTGCGCGGCGTCGATGACCGGGTGCAGGCCGTCCCGGCCGAAGGCGCAGGGCATCAGCCGGAACCCGGCGCCGTCCGGATGGCGTTCGAGGCCGGGCGCGGTCGTTCCGGCGACCAGGTGCCCGTCCTGCCAGGTCAGCTCCGGGTGCAGGGTCCGCAGCACCGCGACGGGCCCGCCGGTGAGCATCGTCTCGGTGCGGTGCCCGAGGTCGGCCCGCAGGGTCCGGCGGATGTCCGCCCAGTCGTCGGCCATGCAGGCCCTGAACAGCGCCCGGACCGAGTCCACCAGGCCCGGGACGTCGTGCGGCCCGGCCGCCTCCAGCCGTTCGAGCTCCTGGTCGAGCGTGGGCTCCAGCACGCCGTCCACCGCGGGCGGCAGCAGGGAGGACGGTGTGCGCTCGGGATCGGCCGCGAGCATCGCCACCAGCCGCGCGCTCGTCCCTGGCACGTTCCTGCGCGCCGTCCGCCACCACTGCTGCCGCAGCCCGGACCGCACGCTGCACGCGCTGCCCTGCACCCCGTGCACCAGGTGGCCCAGCGGCGAGATGGCGAACCGCGTGTTCGCGAGATCGGCCGCGTCGAACCGGATGATCGGCACCCCCGCACTCCCTTCCCCGTGATCCGCCCGAATGGATCATGCGTCAGGAACCGCCCCTCCGGCGCGGCCACTTCAGGACGCAAGCAAACGCGCAAATACCGCCCAATTCGGTGTTGGGGGTGTGCGACCTGCCGTCCTTCGAGCGCCCCGGGCTGTCCATCGATTAGGCCGAGCCCCTAATCGGTGGATGATCGCTCCGCCCCGGCGCACTCTTTCGACGGGACGACCATCCGCACGGAAGGGGAACGATCATGCGACGAGCGCACCTGGCGGTCGGCACCGCGGGGTTGGCGGCGGGGCTGGCGCTGGCGGGGACGGCCCTCGCGGGCCCGGCGGGCGCCGAGTCCGGCGGTGGCTGCACCACGCTGCTGACCTCGGGCGGCCAGTACCTGCGGACCTGCATCGGGACGTCCGGACCGGCCATCGTGGCGAGCGCGAGCGTCTCCGGCACGAACGCGGCCGGGATGCGGATCTGCGTGACGATCAACAACCTGCCGCAGAACTGCGCCACGGTCACCGGGACGACCGGGACCGTCACCAAGACCATCCCGGCCGCGCCCGGCTCGTACACCGCGCGGGGCACCTACCAGACGTCCACGGCGGTGATCACGAGCCTGAGCCCGACGCTCACGATCTGAGCCCGGGCGACCCGCGCCGCTGGCTGCTTGTGGTCAGGGGGAAGCGTGGCGGGGAAGCGTTTCGGGGCCGGTACTGTCGAGGAGTCCTTCCCTCGGGGTCCCTGGAGCCGCTGTGTACCCTCTCGTTTCCCCCCGGCCCGGTGGGGGAGCGCCGTGAAGGCGCTCGTCCTGGCGGGCGGTTCCGGCTCGCGGCTGCGGCCGATCACGCACACCTCGGCCAAGCAGCTGGTGCCGGTGGCGAACAAGCCGGTGCTGTTCTACGGGCTGGAGGCCCTGCGGGACGCCGGTGTCCGCGAGGTCGGGATCGTCGTCGGCGACACCGCCGCCGAGATCCAGGACGCGGTCGGCGACGGGTCGGCGTTCGGCCTGGAGGTCACCTACCTGCCGCAGGACGCGCCGCGCGGGCTCGCGCACGCCGTCCTGATCGCCCGCGAGTACCTCGGCGACGACGACTTCGTGATGTACCTCGGCGACAACTTCGTGGTCGGCGGGATCAACGAGATCGTCCAGCGGTTCCGGGACGAGCGCCCCGACGCGCAGATCATGCTCACCAAGGTCTCCGACCCGCGCGCGTTCGGCGTCGCCGAGCTGGACGCCGCCGGGCGCGTCGTCGGCCTGGAGGAGAAGCCGCGGCGGCCCAAGAGCGACCTGGCGCTCGTCGGGGTCTACATCTTCGGCGCGCGCGTGCACGAGGCCGTCGCCCGGCTGAAGCCGTCCTGGCGGGACGAGCTGGAGATCACCGACGCGATCCAGGGGCTGATCGACGCGGGCCACCGGGTCGACTCCACGGTGATCTCCGGCTACTGGAAGGACACCGGCAACGTCACCGACATGCTGGAGGTCAACCGGCTGGTGCTGGAGGGCGTCGAGCCGTCCGTGCAGGGCACCGTGGACGCGTCGTCCGAGCTGATCGGGCGGGTCGTGGTCGAGCCGGGAGCGACCGTGACCGGGTCCCGGATCGTCGGGCCGGTGATCGTCGGCGCCGGGTCGGTGGTGCGCGACTCCTACCTCGGGCCGTTCACCTCGATCGACCGGGACTGCCGGCTGATCGACAGCGAGATCGAGTACTCGATCGTGCTGCGCGGCGCGTCCATCGACGGGGTGGGCCGGATCGAGTGCTCGCTGATCGGCCGGGAGGCCGAGGTGACGCCCGCGCCGCACGTGCCCCGCGCGCACCGGCTCGTCCTCGGCGACCACAGCAAGGTGCAGATCAGGCAGTGAGGAGGCAAGCAGTGAGGGTGACCAGACGGTGAGGGTTGGCGGGCAGTGAGGGTTGGCGGGCGATGAGAGTTCTGGTGACCGGCGGGGCCGGGTTCATCGGGTCCCAGTACGTGCGGGACGTCGTGTCCGGGGCGTTCCCGGAGTTCGCGGGGGCGCGGGTGACCGTGCTCGACCGGCTGACCTACGCGGGCAACCTCGCCAACCTCGACCCGGTCGAGGGCGGGTTCGACTTCGTGCACGGCGACGTGTGCGACGCCGGGCTGCTCGCCGAGGTCGTGCCGGGCCACGACGTGGTGGTCAACTTCGCGGCCGAGTCGCACGTGGACCGGTCGATCGCGAGCGCCGGGGAGTTCGTCCGGACGAACGTGCAGGGCGTCCAGGCGATCATGCAGGCGTGCCTGGACGCGGGCGTGCCCCGGGTCGTCCAGGTGTCCACCGACGAGGTGTACGGCAGCATCGACGCGGGCTCGTGGGACGAGTCCGCGCCGCTCGCGCCCCGGTCGCCGTACTCGGCGGCGAAGGCCGGCGGCGACATGATCGCGCGGGCGTACGCGGTGACGCACGGCCTGCCGGTGTCGATCACGCGCTGCGGCAACAACTACGGGCCGTACCAGTTCCCCGAGAAGGTCGTCCCGCTGTTCGTGACGAACCTGATGGACGGCCTGACCGTGCCGCTCTACGGCGACGGCGGGAACGTCCGCGACTGGATCCACGCCGCCGACCACTGCCGGGGCATCCAGGTCGTCGCCGAGCGCGGCGAGCCGGGCGAGGTCTACCACATCGCGGGCACGGCGGAGCTGACCAACCTGGAGCTCACGCAGCGGCTCCTGGACGCCCTGGGCGCGGGCTGGGACCGCGTCGAGCGCGTCCCCGACCGCAAGGGCCACGACCGCCGCTACTCGCTCGACGACACCAAGCTCCGCGCGCTCGGCTACGCGCCCCAGGTCGCGTTCGAGGACGGGCTCGCCGAGACCGTCCAGTGGTACGCCGACCGCCGCGACTGGTGGGAGCCGCTGAAGAAGCGGGCCGAGGACGCGCGGTGAAGTGCCTGGTCACCGGTGCCGACGGGATGCTCGGCACCGATCTCGCCGCGCGCCTGCCCGGCGCGGTCGCGCTGGACCGCGCGTCCCTCGACCTGACCGACGCGGACGCCGTCCGCGAGGCCGTCGCCGTGCACCGGCCGGACGCGGTCGTCAACTGCGCCGCCTGGACGGCCGTGGACGACGCCGAGGCCCGCGAGGACGACGCGCTCGCGATCAACGGCACGGCAGTCGGGCACCTGGCCGAGGCGTGCCGCGAGGCCGGCGCGCGCCTCGTCCAGCTCTCGACCGACTACGTCTTCCCAGGTCACGGCCCCTACGGCGAAGACGACCCGACCGGGCCGATCAACGCCTACGGCCGCACCAAGCTCGCGGGCGAGCAGGCCGCCCTCGCGTACGAGCGGTCCTACGTCGTCCGGACGGCCTGGCTGTACGGCGCGCACGGGCCGAACTTCGTCGCGACCATGGCCCGGCTGGCCGCCGAGCGCGACACGGTCGACGTCGTCGACGACCAGCGCGGCCAGCCCACCTGGACGGGCGACCTCGCCGACCGGATCGTCCGGTTGGTCGCGTCCGACGCGCCCTTCGGGATCTACCACGGCACCAACGCGGGCGAGACGACCTGGTTCGGCCTGGCGCGCGAGGTGTTCGCGCTGCTCGGGCACGATCCGGAGCGCGTGCGGCCTACGACGACGGACCGGTTCCCGCGTCCGGCGCGGCGACCGTCCAACAGCGTCCTCGGCCATAAGGGATGGGACCGCGCGGGCATGGAGCCCATGCGCGACTGGCGCGAAGCCCTCCACGCCGCCTGGCCGGAACTCCGCTAGACGAACGTCGCGCCGAGCTTGGCGTAGTAGGCGAGGCAGTCCCGGTAGTCGGGGAGCAGGCCCGCGTCGAGGGCCTCCTTGAGGGACGGCGCGGCGGCGTCCCGGTCCGACATCACGATCTCGACATCGGACGGCCACTCGATGCCGAGGTCCGGGTCGAGCGGGTGGACGCCGTGCTCACGCGCGGGCGTGTACGGCTCCGAGCACAGGTACATCGCGGTCGTGCCGTCCTCCAGCGAGAGGAACGCGTGGCCGAGGCCCTCGGCTAGGTACATGCAGCGCCGGTTGTCCTCGTCGAGGCGGACCGCGTCCCACTGGCCGAAGGTCGGCGAGCCGACGCGCAGGTCAACCGCGACATCGAGCAGCGCGCCGCGCACGCAGCTGAGATACTTGGCCTGGCCAGGCGGGACGTCGGCGAAGTGCACGCCCCGCAGCACGCCCCGCGCCGAGACCGAGCAGTTCGCCTGCTCCAGCTTCATGTCGTGGCCGAGCCGCTCGCGCATGGCGTCCGCCCGGAACCACTCGTGGAAGGACCCGCGCCGGTCGCCGTGAACGCGGGGGGAGACGAGAAACGCCCCTTTGATGCCAAGTGGTTCCACATGCGCAAGAATGCCACACGGTCGGTCGTGGAGAGGCAGGTCACATCGTGCCATCGAGCGCCCCGCGCGTCGCGCGGACGGAGGCCTCCTTCGTCGTGAGGACCGCGGTCCTCGCCGGCTGCGCGGTCCTGCCGGCCGCGCTCGCCGGGACACCCGCGGCGGCCGCCGCGCCGAACCCCGTGCCGACCTCGTCCCCGCAGGCGTCGCAGGCGTTCCGGGCCGAGGACGCGCGGCTCTCCGACCCCGGCGCGCTGGCCAGGGGGATCGCCCATCCGGACGTGTGGTGGACGCTCGACGCCCGCAAGGCGCGGGTGTTCGCGGTCGGCGACGACGGCCGGACGAAGGCGTCCTTCACCGTCCCCGGGACGCGCGGCTGGGACACGCTCGCCGTCGTCAAGGGCGACGGCGGCGCGGGCACGCTCTACCTCGCCGACCTCAACGGGACGGGCGCCAAGCACGACACCCTCACCTTCTACAAGGTGCCGGAACCGGCCAAGCTCGCGGACGGCGCGCTGGCCGCCAAGGCGTACCAGGTGACCTATCCGGACGGTGCGCACGAGGCGGGCACCGTCCTCGGCGACCCGTCCGAGCAGCGGCTGTACGTGGTCACGCGCGCGGCGGGCGCGGCGTCGGTGTACGCGCTGCCCGCCGCGCTCGGCTCGCGCGTGGTGAACCGGCTGACGCGGGTGCGGCGGCTGCCGTTCGGCGTGCGCGGCGGCGCGTTCGCCCCGGACGGACGCGTCGTGCTGCGCGGCACCGGCGACGTCCGGGTGCTCGCCGGGATCCGCGACAAGGTCACCCAGGTGCTGCGGACGTCCGCGAAGGGCGATGCGGTCGCCGTCGCCCCGGACGGGCGGCACGTGCTGATCGCCGAGTCCGGCGCGCATCCGCGCGTGTTCGCGCTGCCGCTGTCGGACGCCCCGAGCCCGCAGACCGAGAGCGCCACCCCGGTGCCCGGCCGCGCCGCTGCCGATCCGATGCCGGGCGGCGGGGAGTACCGCCCGGTGAAGCAGACGCTGCCGGGCGGGATGCTCGGCACCGGCTCGCTGGCCGGGCTCGTCGTGCTAGGTGCGGTGGGGGGCGGACTCTATCTCCGGGGCCGCCGGCGCGTCCGCCACTGAGACACCCGGCACCGAGGCGCCCGGCAACGTGGTGCCCGGCACCGAGATGCCCGGGACGGAGACCAGGACGCGCGGGGGCTCGTCCGCCGTCCGGAAGCGGCCGCGGCGCAGCGCCTCGGTGAAGGCGACCAGGAGCAGCAGCCAGATGCCCGACACGTTCGCGGGCATCGCCAGGCCCTCGGTGGTGATGCCGTCCACCAGGAAGAACGCCAGGATGCCGAGCAGCGTCCCGGCGTCGCCGCGCAGCTCCCGCCGCCGGACGAGGGTGACCAGGACGGTGCCGAGCGTGAGCAGCAGCGCGACGAACAGGGCCGTCCCGACCGTCCCGTTGTCGACCAGGGCGTTCACGAACGCGTTGTGCCCGCCGCCGAGCCCGATGTCCTGGAGGAACAGCCCGCGCGACGCGCCCAGCCCGTGCCCGAAGATCGGCTTCTCCTGGTAGGCGCGCATGGCGAGCGTCCACAGGTCGGTGCGCGAGTTCAGGGACGCGAGCTTGTCGGCCGTCTCGCCGCGCGCCACGAAGTTCATGATCTTGTCGGCGAAGGCGAGCACCCCGACCGCGCCGACCGCCCCGCCGATCACGACCAGGTCGATCCGGCCGCGCGGGCCGCGCGCGGTCGCCATCAGTACCAGCAGCCCGGCCGCGGCACCGGCCGCCGCACCGCGCGTCCCGGTCGCGACCAGCGCGCCCATCAGCACCAGCAGCACGGCCGCGTACACCAGCGGCGGCCAGCCGCGCGCCTGCTCGCCGTACCGGCGGCTGCGGATCAGCAGCCCGAACACCAGCAGCACCGCGATGCCGAGGTACACGCCCGCGATCACCGGGTGCACGTACAGCCAGTTGAACCGGGTGAGGGTCTGCGGCGTCCGCGGGAACGGGTGCGCCACGCCGATCGCGACCGAGCCGAGCACCACGATCACGAACGCGTGCGCGAGCCGGTGCAGGTCGGCGACCGTGGCGCGGGTCGCGAGCACCTGCACCAGCGCCATCGTGACCAGCAGCTGCGCGCCCCGGACGACGCCGAGCGACATGAACGGCGACCACAGCGCCGACATCGCCACGTACCCGGTGAACGCCCACGCCGCGAACAGCAGCCCGGTCGTCCGGCGGACCGGCGGCCGCATCCCGAACCGCCAGTACAGGTAGAGCGCGGCGAGGCCGTAGACGCCGATCTCCAGGAAGACCGTGAGGTCCGGGCTGCCGCCGACCGTCTCGTCCACCGGACGGCTGCGCAGCTTGTAGTCGCTGGCCAGCATCAGCGCCATCGGCAGCAGCACCGCCCAGCGGTGGCCCGCTTCGAGGACCACGGCCGGGCGGCGGACGGCCGGACGGGGGAAAAGGGAAGGCATCGCTCCCACAGGATAGGCGGGGTCGCGCGCGCAACTACGCTGTCAGCGTGAATCGCGACCACCTCCCCGCCCCGGTCATCGGCGCCGGCCGGACCCTGATCCGCCGCTACGGGATGACGACCGCGGCCCTCCGGCCAGGACCCGACTTCCTGCTGATCGGCGCGAAACGGGGCGGTTCCACGTCGCTGTACTACGGCCTGCTCGAACACCCGCGGATCATGCCGCTGTTCCCGAGCGCCCGCCTGCTGCCCAAGCGGAACGACACCAAGGGCGTCCACTACTTCGACTCGCACTACGAGCTGGGCGACGCCTGGTACCGGTCCCACTTCCCGGCCGTCGCCGCCCGCCGCGCCGCGTCCCGCCGCGCAGGCGGCCGCGTCCTCGTCGGCGAGGGCTCGCCCTACTACCTGTTCCACCCACTGGCCGCCGAACGCGCCGGACGCGACGTCCCGGACACCAAGATCCTGCTCATCCTGCGGGACCCGGTCGAGCGCGCCTTCTCGCACTATCGCGAGCGCCGCCGCCAGAACGCCGAAGACCTCCCGACCTTCGAGGACGCCCTGGCCGCCGAGGCCGACCGCCTGGCCGGCGAGGCGGACAAGATCCGCACCTGCCCCGGCTACCGCAGCTACGCCCACGAGCAGCAGTCGTACCGCGCGCAGAGCGAGTACGCCCCCCACCTGCGCCGCTGGCTCCTGCACTTCCCGCCCGAGCGCGTCCACGTCCTGGTCGCCGAGGAGTTCTACGCCGACCAGCAGAAGGCCATCGACGAGGTCGCGACCTTCCTGGGCCTCCCCAAGGCCCCCCTCCCCAAGGCCGCCTCCAAGGTCTGGAACCCGGCCCCCAGCGCCGACCTGAAGCCCGAAACCCGCCAATCCCTAGCCGAGCACTACGCCCCCTTCAACGCCGACCTAGAAAAGCTCCTAGGCCGCTCCCTCCCCTGGACCAAGCCCTAACGGCCTTGTCAAAGCCGCGCATCGCTCCGCGATGCGCGGCGTAATCGGGCGGGCCTTGTGGGGATTGGGTTAGGGGCGCCAGGCGCCTTGTTGCTGGGCTCCGGCGGGTCTGCCGATCAGGCGGGCTATGTCGGCGGGGAGGGGGAGGGGGCCCTTCGACTTCTCTTGGCCGGTGGCGTTGCGGAACTCGTCTTCGTCTTTGAAGCTTTTTGGGTCGCCCTGGTCGACTGGCCAGATGACCAGGACGGACGGGTCGGTGGAGTCGCTGCGGGTGTAGGTGTTGCCGTCTACGGTGAGGCCGAGTTGGGATGCCGGGCGCTGGTGGGTGGTGTCCTCGACGCAGAGGAGGCAGGTGGAGCCGTCGCGGCCGAGGGCGATGAGGTTGTTCGCGATGACGACGCGGCCGATGCGCCAGGTCATCGCGGGGCTGGGCGGGCGGCGGGGGTCGCGGCCGGTGGCGTGGGCGGGGGCGGTCGGGTCGTCGCCGCGGTGGTCCTGGATCAGGTGCAGGTTCCGGGTGTTGCGGGTCAGGGTGTTGTTCCAGACCCGCACCTCGGAGGTGTCGTTGATCTTCAGGCCGTCGCCGCCGTTGTCGCCGACGACGTTGTCGGCGATCACGGCCTGCGCGCACAGCTCCAGCACCAGGCCGTGGTCGGTGTTGCGGACGACCCGGAGCCCGGTGACGGTGATGTCCTGCACCGACTCGTCGAACCAGAGGCCCTTGCCGCGGTTGTCGGCGACCACGCCGCCGAGCACCGCGATCCGCCGGGACCGGGTGATCTTGATGCCGCCGGAGACCGGCGCGGCGCGGAAGTGCTCGGTGTTGTTGCCGCGCGCGAGGACGTTCACCATCCGCAGGTCGTCGGCGTAGTTGGCGTGCATGCCGAGCATCCCGGAGCGGAGCGCGGTGATCCCGCGCAGCCGTGCGTGCGGGGCGTCCACCGAGATCCCGGTGGACGCGGAGTCGGTGATCACCACGTTCTCGACGACGATGCCGGGGCCGAGCACCTTCACCGAGCCGAGCTGCGGGATGGACGTGGCGTACCGGCGCACGCCGATGCCGCGCAGCACCGAGCCCTCGCCCTGGAGCGTGACGGCCTCCTGGAGCGTGCTCGCCCGCACCTCGTGCCCGGACGGGTCGGTCCCGAGCAGCAGCCGGTGCTCGTCCAGGTCGACGAAGAACGTGCCCGGTTTGACCTGGTCGGCGGACGCGACCTGCTGCTGCGCCGCGCCGTCCACCCACACCTGCTCGGGGTGCGAGGCCATCGGGTACGCGGGGTCGAGGAACTTGAAGGCGGGGTTGTCGCCGTCGTCGGCGCCCTTGGTGTAGCTGGGGCTGTCGTCGAAGCGGTGGTTCCAGCCGTCCGCCTGCCAGACCTGGCCGGACGGCTTCCAGGACGCGAGGCGTGAGCTGCCGTCCAGCCACACCGGCTCGCCGGGATGCGCCTGGATCGTGAGCCGCCGCCCCTCCGGGACGGTCACGGACTCGTGGTAGACGCCGCGCCGCAGCACGATCGTGCCGCCGTCGGGCGCGCGGGAGATCGCGGCGGCGAGGGTGCGCAGCGGCGCGGACGGCGTTCCGGGCGCGCCGTCGCTGCCGTCCGGCGCGACGATCACCGCGCCGCGCGGGACGCGGTAGGCCGTCCGGCCGACCGGCGCCGAGCCGGCTCCGGCCTCCGCCTGCGCGGCGGGCGCGGTGCGCACGGCCTGCGGGGTGGCCTCGGAGCTCTGCCGGAACGCCTGCTGCCAGCCCACGACGCCGCCCGCGACGACCGGGACGGCGATGGCCGCGGCCATCCAGAGGCGGGCGGATCGGGTGAGTGCCACGCGCTACGGGTGGATCGCGCCGGAGAACAGGGCGGTCTTGTGCTTGCCGTCGAAGGTGACGCCGAGCATGACCGACTTGTAGCCCTGGCTGGGCAGGTCGAACGCGTACGAGGCGGACCGGCTCGCGCCCGGCTTGACCGTGCCGGAGAAGTCGTTGAGGTTCGCGTACGACGTCGGGCTCGCGGTCTGCTTGCCCGCGCCGTACTTCGCGACGACCCGGACGCCGTTCAGGTCGAGCGGCTGCCCGGACCCGTTGCTGAACCTCAGCGTGAAGATCGTCAATGTCTGGCCGGTCAGCTCGCCCGGGCCGTGCTTGGTGTTCTTCACGTACCGGACGCCGCTGATCGCGACCGTGACCTTGTCGTCGTAGGTGACCGGCTTCTTCAGCCCGCCGGACATCGTGACCGCCTTCGCGCCGGGCGCGGCGTTGGCCTGCGACTCGGGCTGCTCGGAGGGGGCCGGGGGCGGCGGGCCCGGTTTGGCGTCCTTCTTCTTCCCCGAGGACGAGCAACCGGTCAGCGCCAGCGCCACGGTCAGCACCGCGACCGGGGCGACTCGGAGCGAGCGCGGAACGGCCATGTGGGGGACTCCTCGCAGTTCGGGGCGCGCGGCGGCGCGGTTCGCCTTGGGGTATCGCACGAGTCTAGGCGGCCGGGCGGGACGCCCGGTCACGATTCAGGCGCATTGCCCGCGATGTCGGCCGGTGATCGTCACCAACTGGTTAACCTGACGCTTACTTCTGGGGTTGATGTGACGCCCCGCTCCCTTTCCGCGGAGGATCCCAGCTCGTGAACGTTCGTCCGAGAAGACGACTCCCCTCGCGGCCCGGCCGCCGGCGCGCGGCGCTCGCCGGCGGGGTCGCGCTGACGGCCGCCCTCGCGGGCGCGGTCGCCCTGATCGACCCGCACGACTCGGCCACGGTGACGGGCACCGCCGCCGACTCGGCCGCCACGCCGCCCACGGTCAGCGCGGACCCGCTGCCGACCGTCCAGGTGAACGGCGTGGTCTGGAGCATGGCGACGGTCGGCGACACGGTCTACGCGACCGGCAGCTTCACCAAGGCGCGCCCGCCGGGCGCGGCGCCCGGAGAGCAGGAGGTCGCGCGGCAGAACCTCCTCGCGTTCAACCTGACCACGGGCAACCTGGTCACGTCGTTCGCGCACACCCTGGACGGCCAGGGCCTCCGCGTCGCGGCCTCGCCGGACGGCAAGCGCGTGTACGTCGGCGGCGAGTTCACGACCGTGGACGACAAGCCGCACAACCGCCTCGCCGCGTTCGACACCGCGACCGGCGCCCTCGTGGACGGCTTCAAGCCGGACGTCAGCCAGAAGGTCCGCGGCATCGCCGCGACCGACACGGCCGTCTACTTCGGCGGCAACTTCTTCAACGTGAACGGCAAGGGCCGCACCCGGCTCGCCGCGGTCAACGCGTCCGACGGGACGCTCCTGCCGTGGGCGCCGAAGGCGGACGACGACGAGGTGATGGCGCTGGCCATCGCGCCCAAGGGCGGGATCCTGGTCGGCGGGCGGTTCCAGACGATCAACGGCGAGCCGCACGTCGGCGTCGGCGAGGTGGACCCGACCACCGGCGGGACGCTGCCGTTCGAGGCCAAGCCGGTCCCGTCCAAGCAGGGCGGCAACTTCTCGTACGTGACCGACCTCCAGGTGCAGGGCGACACGGTCTACGGCGCGGCGGACGGCGAGGGCCACCACTGGTACGACGGCCGGTTCGCGGCGAAGGCCGACGACGGCAAGCTCGTCTGGCTCGACAACTGCTACGGCGCGACCTACTCGATGCTGCCGCGCGGCAAGACGGTCTACAGCGTCTCGCACGCGCACGACTGCGCCTCGCTCGGCGACTTCCGCGAGACGAACCCGGTCACCTGGCACCGCGCGCTCGCCGAGACCGCCGACCCGACCGGTGTCGACCACTCGGACCCTGGCAGCAACAGCAACTACAAGCGGCAGCCCGTCCCGAGCCTGATGCAGTGGTTCCCGACGCTGGCCCCCGGCTCGTTCACCAAGCAGTACCAGGCCGCCTGGGCGGTCACGGGGAACGACGACTACATCGCGCTCGGCGGCGAGTTCCCGACCGTGAACGGGAAGGCGCAGCAGGGAATCGTCCGGTTCGCGAGCCGCGCGAAGGCGCCGAACAAGACCGGCCCGCAGTCCGACGGCTGGGCCAAGCCGAACGGTCCCGCGCCGACCGCGACACCGCTGCCCGGCGGGCGCATCCGCGTCGGCTGGCAGACGACCTGGGACATGGACGACCCGGCGGTCACCTACGAGGTGCTCCGGGACGGCGGCGCCACGCCGGTCGGCTCGGTCACGCGCACCTCGACGTTCTGGAGCCGTCCGACGATCGCGTTCATCGACAAGACGGCCGCGCCGGGCGTCGATCACACGTACGAGGTCCGCGCTAAGGACGCGTCCGGGAATGCGACGCGGACGGTGCCGTCCAACGCGGCCAAGCCCGGGGACGGCAAGGTCGGGTCGTACGCGGACATCATCGCCGCGGACTCCCCGGCGGGCTACTGGCGGCTCGGCGAGGACTCCGGCAAAGCCATGGACTACGCGGGCGCCGGAGACCTGACCGTGGGCTCGGGCGTCCAGCGCGGCGCGCAGGGCGCGATCGCCAACGACGACGACCACGCCGCGACGTTCGACGGCTCGTCCTCCGGGACGGCCGGGGGCGCCCCGACGCCCTCGCCGGACGACCTGACCCTCGAAGCCTGGATCAAGACCTCGGCGGACACCGGCGGGAAGATCGTCGGGTTCGGGAGCAGCGCGACCGGGAGCAGCTCGTCCTACGACCGGCAGCTGTACATGACCAACGACGGCGCGGTGATGTTCGGCGTCTACGACGGCGACGCCAAGACGCTGCGCAGCAAGGACGGCCTGAACGACGGCAAGTGGCACCACGTCGCCGCGACGCTCAGCTCGACCGCCGGCATCCGCCTGTACGTGGACGGCGAGCAGCAGGCCGAGGACGCGAACACCACGTTCGGGCAGAACTACGACGGCTACTGGCGGATCGGCGGCGACAACCTCTCCGGCTGGCCGCAGGCCCCGCGCAGCTCGTACTTCAAGGGCGACATCGACGAGGTCGCGGTCTACCCGTCCGCGCTGACCTCCGCGACGCTGCACCACCACTTCGGCATCGGCTCGGGCGCGGAGAAGCCGAACCTGCCGCCGGTCGCCGCGTTCACCCCGGCCTGCGCGCAGCTGTCGTGCACGTTCGACGCGGCCAAGTCCGCCGACCCGGACGGCTCGATCAAGTCCTACGCCTGGGACTTCGGCGACAAGGCAGCCGGGACCGGGGCGAAGCCGACGCACCTGTACCAGGCGGCCGGCAGCTACACGGTCACGCTGAAGGTCACCGACGACCAGGGCGTGACGACCGAGAACACCGGGACGGTCGCGGTCAAGCCGCAGAACATCGTCACCGACTCGTTCACCCGGACGGTCGCGTCCGGCTGGGGGAGCACGTCGCCGGGCGGCGCCTGGACGGTCTACGGCGGCGCGTTCTCGGCCAGCGGCGGTGTCGGCTGGATCAAGATGACCAAGACCGGCGCGCTCGGCGGGGCCGGGCTGAAGGCCGTGTCGTCCACCAGCAACGACCTGGCGTTCCAGCTTTCGGCCGACCGGAACCCGACCGGTTCGGGTGTCGCGCTGTACGGGACGCCGCGCACGATCGGCGGCGCGGGCGAGTACCGGGCCCGCGTCCGGATCGCGCTCGGCAAGGTCTACATGCGCCTGAGCAGGACGAACGCGTCGGGTGTCGAGACCGCGATCGGCGGCGAGAAGGTGGTTCCGGGCATCGCGTTCAAGGCGTGGACGCGGCTGCGCGTGCGCGTCCAGGCCGTCGGGACGGCTCCGACCACGCTCCGCGCGAAGGTCTGGGTCGCCGGGCAGTCCGAGCCCTCGGCGTGGCAGGTGTCCGCCACCGACACGACGGCCGCGCTCCAGCGCGCCGGCGGTGTCGGGGTGCGGGCCTACACGGCGAAGACCACGGCCGTCCCGGTGCGCCTCTCCCTGGATGACCTGCGGGCGGACCGGCTGGCCCCCTAACCTGAAGGCCACGGAGGAGGGCGGGTCCCCGTTAGGGGGATCCGTCCTCTTCGCTGTTTGTTCGCCGAGTTGCCGTGAGGGCAATGCGGACAAGTACTACGATCTCCCCCGACTGTGGTGGCCAGGGGGCCACCGAGGCTCCGGGGACCAAGGGAAGCGATTCGTGAGGGCTCACACGCGACCAGTACCGTCCACCCGCCGTCCGTGGCGCTCCGCCGCCGCGCTCGCCGCAGGCACCGCCCTCGTTGGCGCGGCGCTCGTCCCGATGGACGCGGCCACCGCCGACACCGCCCCCGCGTCCGGCACGCCCGCGACGATGAGCGCGGACCCGCTGCCGACCTGGCAGGTGGACGGCGTCGTCTGGAGCATGGCGACGGTCGGCGACACCGTCTACGTGACCGGGAACTTCACCAAGGCGCGCCCGCCGGGCACCAAGCCGGGCGACAAGAAGCAGGTCGCGCGGCAGAACCTGCTGGCCTTCAGCCTGAGCACCGGCAACCTGGTCACGACCTTCAACCACAAGCTGAACGGCCAGGGCCTGCGCGTCGTGGCCTCGCCGGACGGCAAGCGCGTCTACGTCGGCGGCGAGTTCACCACCGTGGACGGCAAGGCGCACAGCCGGCTCGCCGCGTTCGACACCAAGACCGGCAAGCTCGTCGACGCGTTCAAGCCGGTCGTGTCCAACAAGGTCCGCGGCATCGCCGCCACGAACAGCGCCGTCTACTTCGGCGGCAACTTCTTCAGCGTCAACGGCAAGCCGCGCACGCGGCTCGCGGCGGTGAAGGCCGCCAACGGCGCCAACATCGACACCTGGCGCCCGACCGCCGACGACGACGAGGTGTTCGCGCTCGCGCTGACCCCCGGCGAGAAGACCGTCGTGGTCGGCGGCCGCTTCCAGAAGCTGGACGGCCAGGACAAGGTCGGCGTCGGCGCCGTCTACACCGCCAACGGCTCGCTCGCGCCGTGGAGCAGCCGCCCGGTGCCGTCCCGGCAGGGCACGAAGTTCTCCTACGTCACCGACCTGCACGTCCAGGGCGACACGGTGTACGGCGCGGCGGACGGCGAGGGCTACCACTGGTACGACGGCCGGTTCGCGGCCAAGGCCAGCGGCGGCGACCTGGTCTGGCTGGACAACTGCTACGGCGCGACCTACTCGATCCTGCCGCTCGGCAAGGCCGTCTACAGCGTCTCGCACGCGCACGACTGCTCGTCCCTCGGCGCGTTCAAGGACACCACCCCCGAGACCTACCACCGGACGCTCGCCGAGACCGCCGCGCCGACCGGCCGCGACCAGGCCGAGCCCGGGAGCAACAGCAACTACAGCAAGCAGCCGGTGCCGAGCCTGCTGCACTGGTTCCCGACGCTCGCGATGGGCACCTTCACCAAGCAGTTCCAGGCCGCCTGGGCGGTCACCGGGAACGCGAACACCATCGCGCTCGGCGGCGAGTTCCCCTCGGTGAACGGCAAGCCGCAGCAGGGCCTGGTCCGGTTCGCGATCCGGGCGAAGGCGCCGAACAAGACCGGTCCGGCCCGTCCGTCCGCGCCGCGCGCCTACGCCTCGGGCGGCAAGGTGAGCCTGCGCTGGACGGCCACCTGGGACATGGACAACGCGAACCTCACCTACGAGGTGCTGCGCGACAACGGCACCAAGGCGATCGGCACGCTGGCCAAGCCGTCCAACTTCTGGGCGATGCCGACGCTGAGCTTCACCGACACGTCCGCGCCGAGGGGCCGGCACACCTACAAGATCCGCGTGAAGGACCCGCTCGGGAACACCTCCACCTCGGCGGCGTCCAACACCGTGTACCGCTGACCGCCTGAAACACGCCGAAGCCGCCGCTCCCCGGGGAGCGGCGGCTTCGGCGTGTTCAGAGGGTGCGGAGGATGTCCAGGAGGCGCTGGTTGAGGGCGGCGTCGTGGTCGCCGCCCGAACGCTGCTCGACGCGCTTCGCCCAGAAGGCTGCGGCCTCGTCCGCGTCCGGGGGCAGGGTGCCCAGCGGCGCGCCGAGCGCGGCGCTCGCGGTCGCGCGGTAGTAGACCAGGTCGGCGTGCGGGGGCGCCCACGCCGCGTCCTCCCAGTCGATCAGCCACGGCAGCCCGCGCCCGCAGACCCGCAGGTTCCACGCGGTGAGATCACCATGCATCGGACGCCAGTGTTCTGTGGCCTCTGGGACAGGTGGGAGCGCGGGGGCCAGCGCGTCCTGGACGGCCTCAACGACACCTTCGAGGTCAGGGCGCCGGACGGGACGCGCCGGACGCGCCGGCATGGCCTCGATGACCATCCAGTGCCGACCCCCTGCCTCGCCCCGGCCCAGCACCATCGGCACGCGGAACGCCGCCGAGCAGCCGTGCGCGAACGCCCGCAGTGCGCGCTCCTCGCGATCCAGCTCGCCCGCGTCTGGCCGGACTTTCAGGAAACCCGCAGGTCGTCCCGCGCGGAGCAGCACCGCCGCCACTCCCTCGCGCGACGCCTGCGGCCGCTCGTACACGGCCACACCGTCGAAGCCGCCGACGCCGTCCGCGACGTCCCGCCAGAGCTCCGGATCGCCCGGCGCGTCCCAGGACAGACGCTGACCAGGCAGAACGCGAGGCCCGGCCACCGCCACGGCCCCGTACATCGCCCACTGCGCCGCCACCGCGACCGGCTTCGACTTGGTCAGCAGCGAAACCCCGGCCAGCGCCCCCCGCCGCGACGAAACCGGCACCAACACGTTCCCGCCCCCCGGCGCCCGCACGAACCTCCCAGACGGCACCGTCCCCCCGCGCGCTGCCGTTCCCGCGTGCGCTGCCGTTCCCGCGTGCGCTGCCGTTCCCGCGTGCGCTGCCGTTCCCGCGTGGGGCGCAGCTCCCGCGTGCGGCATTGCCTCCGCGTGGGGTGTTGCTTCCGCGTGGGGTGTTGCGTTCGCGGGGGACGGCATGTCTCCGGGCGGGGTCATTGCTTGGGGCGGATGGTTCGGCGGGTTAGGCGGCGGGCGGCGAGGTCTTCGCAGAGGCGCTCGTAGTCGCGGGCGATGTCGTCCCAGACGTAGCGTTCGGCGGCGCGCTTGCGGGCCTCCTCGCCGCGGTCGGCGGCGAGGCCCGGGTCGGACTCGGCGGCCTCGATCTCGCGGGCGAGGGACGCCGGGTCGCCGAAGAAGCGGCCCGCGTCCTCGCCGAGCACCTCGCGGTTGAAGTTCACGTCGTAGGCGAGGACGGACGCGCCCGCGCCCATCGCGCGCAGCAGGGACGGGTTCGTGCCGCCCACCGAGTGGCCGTGGACGTAGGTGAGCGCGCCCGCGTACAGGGCGTCCAGGAGCTCCTGGTCCCAGACGCCGCCGAGGAAGGTGATGCGCGGGTCGTCTCCGGCGAGTTCGCGCAGGTGGGCGGTGTACTCGTCGGCGTAGGGGGCCGAGCCGACGACGACCAGCGGCTTGCGGGCGGCGCTGCGCCGGTAGCCCTCGACCGCGAGGTGGACGTGGTTCTCCGGCTCGAACCGGGCCACGACCAGGTGGAACCCGCCCGGCTTGTAGCCCGCCTCGGCAAGCTTGGCCGTGTTCGTGCTCTCCAGGATGGGCGCGCCGTAGGGGATGAAGACCGACTGCGCGCCGAACTTCTCCTGGTAGTAGTCACGGATGCCGACGGCGTCCGCGATCAGCGCGTCCGACCAGCGGACGGCCAGCCGCTCGACGGCCAGGTAGTAGCGGCGGCCCGACCCGCTCCACTTGGTGCGCTTCCACTCCAGACCGTCCACGTGCGTGGCGACCGGGACGCGGAGCGTGCGCAGCACCGGCAGCAGCGGCGCGTTCGCGGCGTTGAAGACCAGCGCGGCGTCCGGGCCGCGGCCGGTGAGGCGGCGGCCTGCCGCGTGCGTGACGGACAGGGCGGTGTGGCTGAGCGTCTCGGCGACCTTCCGCTGCACCGCGGGGAGGTGGACGAGCCGCATCCCGAGGTAGGTGCGGTCCGGATGGCGTTCGCCGCGGCAGTAGACCGTGACCTCGTGCCCGGCGTCGGCCAGCCTGCGGCCGATCTCCTCCACGGCGGTCTCGAACCCGCCGTAGCGGGCCGGGACGCCGCGGGTGCCGATCATGGCGATGCGCACGGGGAGCCTCCGATGCGTCGGTACCGTTCCCCTGGGCCGCTGCCCGGGCCGGCGGGGGAGGACCGGATGGGCTCCGCGCGTCCAGAGGTAATGCGGAGTTAATCTGAGGGTTGCGGGAGTCTGTTTTATCAAAGCCTGCCAGATGCGGCGGAAGGGGAAGAGTGGGCCAGGGAGAAACCGGACCTGTCGTGGTGCTGGCGCATCCGTCGCCCGACCTCTACGGATCCGACCGGATGCTGGTCGAGTCGGTCCGCGGCCTCGCCCGCGACTGGCGCGTCCTGGTGACGCTACCGGCGGACGGCCCGCTCTCGCAGGCGCTTCGCGAAGCGGGCGCGCGGGTCGAGGTGCTGCCCGTCCCCGTCCTGCGCAAGGCGTACATGAGACCGGTCGGGCTGGTCCGGCTGGCGCTCGGCTCCCTCCGGGCGCTGCCCGCGGCCTGGCGGCTGCTGCGCCGGGAGCGCGCCGCCGCCCTGTACGTGAACACCGTGACGATCCCGCTGTGGCTGGTCGCGGCGCGGCTGGCGCGCGTCCCGGCGCTCTGCCACGTGCACGAGGCCGAGGACGGCGTGCCCGGCCCGGTCCGCGCCGCCCTGGCCGCGCCGCTGCGGCTCGCCCGGTCCGTCGTGGTGAACAGCCGCGCGAGCGCCGCCGCCCTCGGCGCGGCCGGCCGCCGCGCCCAGGTGATCTACAACGGGGTGGACGAGCCGCCCAACCCGGTCCCCGAGCCGCGCGCCGAGCTGACCGGTCCGGCGCGGATCGTGCTGGTCGGACGGCTCTCCCCGCGCAAGGGCACCGATGTCGCGGTCAGGGCCGTCCGGCTGCTGGAAGAGCGCGGCGTCCCGGTGCGGCTCACCCTCGTCGGCGACGTCTTCCCTGGTTACGAGTGGTTCGAGCGGGAGCTGCGCGACCTCGCGGGCGGCAGCCCGGCGATCGAGTTCGCCGGGTTCCGGCCGTCGGTGTGGGAGTCGTTCGCCGAAGCGGACCTGGCGATAGTGCCCTCGCGGGTCGAGCCGTTCGGTAACGTCGCCGTGGAGGCCATGCTGGCCGGGCGGCCCGTGGTGGTCTCCGCGACGCAGGGCCTCACCGAGATCGTCGTCGACGGCGAGACCGGCGTCCGGGTCGTCCCGGACGATCCGGAGGCCCTGGCGGACGGCGTCGTCCGCCTCCTGGACGACTGGAACGCCGCCCTGGCCCTGGCCAAGCGGGCCGGGGCCGACGCGGCCGCCCGCTTCGGCACCGCCCGCTACCACCGAGAACTCCGCGAGGCCGTCACCGCCCTGACCGTCCCGGCCTCGTGAACCGTCCGAACCGACGCCCGAACCGACGCCCGAACCGACGCCCGACAAGCCGTCCGACCTGCCGCCCGGCCCGGCCCGCTCCCGCCACCGCCTATCCTCCGCAAGGACCTGCCCGACTCCCCAGGGGATGAGAAGCAACCCGATGACCGCACCGACCTCCGCCTCCGCGGCCCCGTCCGAGATCAGTCTCGTCGAGGCCGTCTGGCGCTACCGGCTGATGTCGTCCCTCATCGTGGTGGCCTGCGTGCTCGCCTCGGTCGCGGCGACCGCGTTCCTGCTCGGCGGCGCGTCCGCCACCGCGCGGTTCGCCGTCACCGACCCGACGAACAACAACAACGTCCTGCGGCAGGGCGTGGTGTCCGGGCCCGGCTACGCCGCCTACACCGCGCAGCGCGCCGCGTTCGCGGGCTCGGCGCCGGTGCTCGGCCGCGCCGCGGAGATCATCAAGTCCAAGCACGGCCCGGCGCTGACCGCGGTGGCGCTGCGCGGGCGGGTCAAGACGTCCACCAAGCCGGACAGCGGCGTGGTGATCGTGACCGCGTCCGGGAGCAGCGTGCCGGAGGCCGCGCTGGTCGCGAACGCCGTCGTGCAGGCGTACCAGGAGCAGACGATCGCGACCGCGACCGCCAAGCTGGACGCGCAGCTCAAGAAGATCCAGGACAGCGAGCGCGAGATCACCCGCAACCTGGAGACGACCCCGGCGAGCACCCGCGAGGGCAAGGTGCTGGCGGCCAACCTCACCAAGCTCCAGTCGGCGGAGAGCGGCGTGCTGTCGGCCCGCGCGAACGCCAACGACGGCGTCCAGTTCGTCGACAACGCCGACCCCGGCGGCTCCACCCCGAACCAGATCCCGCAGAACGCGGTGATCGGCCTGGCGATCGGCGCGATCCTCGCGTGCGTGGTGTCCTTCCTGCGCGCCACCTCGGGCGGGCCGCTCCGGCCGCGCTCGTCCCGCCGTCCGGGCTCCGGTCCCGGCGGGGCCGAGCGCCGCATCGAGCGTGTCTGGACGGACGAGGAGGTCTACGGGCCCAGCGCCCGTCCGGCCCTGCCCGCCGGTAACACCGGCCCGAACCGGATCATCCAGGACAACACGCGGCGTCCCGAGCCGCGCTACAACCCGCCGGCGCCGGCGCCGCGCCAGAGCAACCCGCCGGCTCCGAACGCGTCCTACGCGCCGAGCCACTCGCGCCCGAGCGAGCCCGCGCCCCGGACGGACGCCCCTTACGTGCCCCCGCGGTCCGCGGCTCCCAGCAGCAACGGCTACGGGACGTCCGCCGACCGCACCCCCCAGCCCCCCACCGAGCGCCCCACGCCCTCCGCGGCTGAGCGCGCGACGCACACCGCGGGCGAGCGCCCCACGCACTCCGCGGGCGAGCGCGCCCCGCAGCCTTCGGTCGAGCCCGAGGGGCGCCGTGTCGCCGGAGGCACCCCGAGCAGCGGAGGCGGACGCCACTCCGCCGACCGCGCCTCGACATCCGGCTACGGCCGCGCCCCCGAACTCGGCGTCCCGTCCGCCGCCTCGACACCGAAGCCTACGACCCCGACCGCGCCGGCCAAGCCCGCAGACCCCGTGCTGCCCGCGCCTCCCGCGAAGGCCGAACCCTCCCCGCCACGAGGCGACGACTCCGCGCGGGCCGGCAGCTCTGCGAAGCCCGTCGATCCTCTGGCGGCCGACCCCCTGAAGACCAAGGACAGCGGGCGGGTTCTGGACGATCCGCTGGGCAGCACGGCCACCAGCGAGGACGGCGTGGCCGTCGCGTCCGGGCGCGGACGGCGGGGGAGCGGCGCGCGGTCCGGTTCCGGTGGTGCGCACTCGCGCGGCTCCACCCGGGACGACGGGTCGTTCCGCGACCCCGCGAAGGCGCTGGAGACCGGCCTGGCCATGACGCCGCCCGCGACCGGCAAGTCCGAGGAGAAGCCCGTGGGCAAGGACGAGGCGAAGAGCGAGCCCGCCCCGGCCGATCCGAGCGCCGACCCCGGGCGGACGATCGAGGACCTCCGGATCGTCGATGACGCGATGCTCGCCGCCGCCAAGCCGTCCAAGAGCCCGTCCAACGGCTCGTCCAACGGGTCGTCCAATGGCTCGTCCAACGGGAATGGCTCGGGCAAGGCGAAGGGCTCCGGCGAGGACGAGGCGGCGAAGGACGCGTCCGGGAACGGGGCCGGGGTGCTGTCCGGCGACTCGCCGCTGCGCGGGTTCGACCGCGACTGATGCGCGCGATCCTCAAGGGCAAGGCCGCCAAGCTGCTGTCGTCGGCGGGTGGCGCGGTCGCGGTGCAGTTCGTGACGGCGGGCGGCAGCCTGGTCGTGCAGTCGCTCGCGGCGCGGACGCTCGGCGCGTCCGGGTACGGCGCGTACGCGCTGTTCTTCGCGGTGCTGGTCATGATCACGTCCGTGCAGACCAGCTTCGTCGGCGACACGCTGACCGTCTTCGACCGGTTCGACCCGCGGGTGCGCGGCGCGCTGCTCTGGTCGGTGATCGGGACGGTCGCGGCGGGCGCGGTCGTCGGCGCGGTCGTGTCGGTCGCGATGGGCCTCGCCGGGGCGGCCGGGACGGCGCTGTTCGCGCTGCTGGTGGCGCTCTGGCTGCTGAACGAGACCGGGCGGCGGATCTTCACCGCGCGGATGGAGTTCTGGCGGCTCACCCTCAACGACGCGTCCTACCTGGTGGTGACGCTGGCCGCGCTGGGCATCGCGGTCGGCCTCGGCGCGGACGGCTCGGTCGAGCTGCTGCTCGGCGCGATGTGCGTGGGCTGCGTCGGCTCGATCGGGCTGGCGCGGCTGCGGCTGCCCGCCGAGGAGTACGCGGGCGCGCCGCTGCGCGGGACGGCGCTGCGGGAGATCCTGGAGTTCGCGTGGTGGCGGTCGGTGCAGGCCGGGGTCCGGCCGGGCGCGCTGCTGCTCGCCCGGATCATGATCGCGGCGTTCGCGTCCACGGCGGCGCTGGCCGGGGTGGAGGCGGCGCGGCTGCTGCTCGCGCCCGCGATGACGTTCGTGAACGGCGCGGGCTGGTTCCTGCTCGGCGACTTCGCCAAGGCCGAGCGGGAGGGCACGCCGATGCCCGCCCGCGCGGCGCTGAAGGCGTGCGGGCTGATGGCGGGGATCGCCCTGGTCCTGAGCCTCGGCGGGATCGTCCTGGTCGACTGGCTCGGCCCGGTCGTCACGGGCGGCTCGTTCGATGTGAACAAGACTGCGCTGGCGGGCTGGGGCGTCTATGCGGTGTGCTTCGCCTGCACGCTGCCGCTGGCGAGCCTCGCGACCGCGCGCAAGAAGTCCCGGATGGTGTTCGCCGTCCGGGGCGTGGAGAGCGCGTTCGGGCTGCTGGTGCTGCTCGGGCTGCTGGCGGCCGCGCCGAGCCACGCGGCCCTCGCGCCGTACTGCCTCGGCGGCGGCGGGCTCGTCTCGGCGGCGCTGCTCTGGTACCTGCTGCGCCGGGACGATCCGCGTCCGGTGGAGGCGCAGGCCGAGGTCGCCGCCATGCAGGGAGTTTCCGGATAGTTCCGGCGTTTCGAGTGGCTATTGTTGCCGCATGCCAGTTCTGCTCTGCGGTGCGGTCGTGCTCGCCGCCCTCCTCGCTGCCGGGCTGACGTTCCTGGCGCGCCCCGCGCTGGTCGGACGGCTCGCAGCCGCCGTCAACGGGACGAACCCGGTCGGCGCCGTCCGGCGGAGGTTCCTGGACGCCCGCTCCGGGCTCGTCCGGACGCTGGGGCCGTGGGGCGCGTACCTGCTGCTGACGATGGCGGCCATCGGGACGACGCTGGTCGTCGCCTGGCCCTTCGGCCGGATCGTCGCGTTCCGGTTCGGGCAGCACGCGATCGACTGGCCGGTCTACCACTGGATCGAGGCGCACCGGCTGCACGGCGGCTGGGCGTCGCTGATGGCGCAGGTCACCCAGGTCGGCGACCGTCCCGCGACCCGGTACTTCGCGGTCTTCTCCATGGCGGTGACGCTGCTGCTGGCGCGGCGCCGCCGGTGGGTCCCGGTCCTGCTGATCGCGGTGATGTTCGTGGCGCAGTACTGGGGGCAGCTCGCGCTCGCCGCGCTGGTCGACCGCGGCCACCCGCCGACGAACCCGGGCACCTACCCGTCCGGGGCGACGATCCGGCTGCTCGCGCAGGGCGGTTTCTGCGTCTTCCTGATCTTCTACTACGCCCGCGCGCGCGGGATGCGGTGGGCGTCCAGCCCGCGCTGGACCACCGCCGCGGTCACGCTCGTCGTGCTGTCGGGCGCGGTCGAGGGCTACACGCGGCTCGACCTAGGACGCCACTGGATCACCGACGTGGCCGGCGGCTGGCTGGTCTCCGGCCTGCTCGTGACCGGCTTCACGTTCGCCGCCGGGGCCGTCCTGCCGTGGGCGACGGGCCGCGCCGACCGCCCACAGGAGCCCTCCGGCCGCCGCCAGGCCGACCATGGTCCAGGCCAGCGGGACGGCCGGGACGCCGAACATCTTCAGGCCGGACACCACTAGGACGAACGCCAGCACGCGCCGGATGATCCCGCCCGGCGCGCGCGAGGAGATCCGCGAGCCGAGGTAGACGCCGGGGATCGAGCCCACGAGCAGCGCGGCCGTGACCTCCATGTGGAAGTCGCCGAACAGCAGGTGGCCGAGGGCCGCCGAGAACACCAGCGGCACCGCCTGGAGCAGGTCCGTGCCGACGAGCTGGTTCGCGCGCAGCGCCGGGTAGAGCGCGAGCAGCGCCACGATGATCAGCGATCCGGACCCGACCGAGGTCATCCCGACCACGAGCCCGCCGAGCAGGCCGACCAGCGCCGTCGGGAGCGGCCGGACGCTGATCTGCGGCGTCCCGTCCTGCGCGTCCGGCGCGTCCTCGGTCGCGCTGCGGCGGCTCATCCACGCCTTGAGGACGAGCCCGGAGGCGGCGACCAGCAGCGCGACGCCCAGCGCCTTCTGGACGACGTCCTGCACGTCCGCGCCGTGCCCGAGCGCCCGCGCCACCAGCACGCCGGCGAACGCGGACGGCACCGACCCCACGCACAGCCACCCGACCAGGCGCAGATTGACCGTGCCGCGCCGTAGGTGGACGAGGCTCCCGACCGGCTTCATCACGGCCGCCGCGACCAGGTCGCTCGACACCGCCGCGAGCGGGCTGACGCCGAAGAAGGTCACGAGCATCGGGGTCATCAGCGCCCCGCCGCCCATCCCGGTCAGCCCGACGACGACGGCCACCAGGAAGGAGCCGCCCGCCATCGCCCAATCGAAGTGCATCGGCATGACCTACCAGACATACAGGAAATCCTGAGAACAGGGTAAGGGGCGTCGCTCCTGTGGAAAACCCCGCCCCTGCGCGTCGGGCCTATTCGGGGCGGAGCCAGCCTCCCGAGGTGAGCAGCTCCACGACCTGCGCGACCGCCTCGTCCGGGGTCAACCGGGACGTGTCGAGGGTCAGGTCGGCGTCGTCCGGCACCTCGTAGGGGTCGGAGACGCCGGTGAACTCGGGGATGATCCCGGCGCGGGCCTTGGCGTAGAGGCCCTTGCGGTCGCGGCGCTCGCACTCCTCCAGCGGCGTGGCGACGTGCACGAGGACGAAGTCGCCCGCCGCCTCGACCATCCGGCGGACCTCGGCGCGCGTCGCGGCGTAGGGCGCGATCGGCGCGCAGACGGCGACGCCGCCGTGCCGGGTGATCTCGGCGGCGACGAACCCGATGCGGCGGATGTTCAGGTCCCGGTCGGCGCGGGAGAACGTCAGGCCCGCCGACAGCATGCGGCGCACGACGTCGCCGTCCAGCAGGGTGACCGTCCGGCCGCCGCGCTCGACGATCGCGTCGCAGACGCCGCGCGCGACGGTCGACTTGCCCGACCCGGACAGCCCGGTGAACAGGACCGTGAGCCCGCGCTCGTGCTTGGGCGGGCGCGCCACCGCCAGCTCGGCGGCGACGGCGGGCGGGGTGAACCAGTCGGGGACCGGCTCGCCGCGGTCGAGCAGGTCGCCGAGCTGCTCGGGGGTCAGCTCCGCCTGGACGTGGTCGGGCTCGATCCGCGCGACCGGCCGCCACACCTCCACGTCCGCGTCGTAGGCCCACGGCTCGGCGACGACCACCGGGATCGCGGTGCCCTCCACCTCGGCGTCCGCCAGCAGGTGCGTCGCTCCGTAGGCGGCGGCGACCTGCGCGCGCAGCCGGACGTCGCGCTCGGCGCCGGCGTCGCGGCCGGACGCGGCGTCCTGGGCGAGTTCGGCGACCTCCGGGCGGACGGGCAGCGGCACGGGGATGATCCGCGTCCCCTCCGGAAGCTCCCGCCGGACGGCCAGCAGCGCCCGCACCAGGGACTCGTCGTGCACGCCGCTCAGCAGCGGCAGGACGAGCACCCGCGCGCCGAGCCGCTCGGCGACCTGGCGGACCTGGCCGAGGCCCCGGCGGTGCAGCGGCTCGCGGGTGGCGACGGCGAGGACCGGCCCGTCGGCGGGCTCGACCTCGTCCGGGCGGCGGCGCAGCCGGTGGAACGGGCCGTGCGCGGGCGCGCGCAGCGGCTCCAGCGGGCCGGCGAGCCGCCAGCTCTGGGACGTCGGGTCCTGCCAGGCCTCGGTGACCGTGAGGGCGGCGAGCGGCACGCCCTCCGGGTCCTGCAGGACGACCCGCTCGTGCGCGGTCAGCTCCTTCGGGACGGTCAGCGTGACCGGGACCGGCCACGGCGTCCCGTCGGCGAGCCGCCCGCCCGCGATCACCATGGCCGTGTCGAACGACCCGAGGAACCCCGGCAGCGGCCGGTACACGCCCGAGAGCAGCAGCTCCAGGTCCGCGAGCTCCACCGGGTCGGGTGTCCAGGCGGGCAGGTCGCGCAGCATGTCGGGAAGGCCGGCTTCGGCGGTCACCGCGGTCTCCGATCCGGCCCGGCGCGGGCCGGGCCGATCCAGGTCAGTTGGGGTGTCCGCAGAAATTTACCGAGCCGGCGGGCCCTCGCGCACCTCGCGGGGCGGTCGGTCAGATCACTCTGGCGTACCGGTTCTGCGGCTTGCGGACCACCAGCGTGACCTCGGAGTGCGTGGCGGGCAGCCGGCCCCGGCTCGCGGCCGCCACGCCGCGGCACGCCGCGGGGAGCAGGCCGGTTCCGGCCCCGAGCGCGGTCATGCAGTCCCGCGAGGTGTACTCCTCGGCGATGACCAGGCCGCGCATCACGCAGTACCACTGCATCCCGGCGCGCGAGGCGACCCGGTTGTAGGCGGTCGGCGCGGGCGGCGGGAGCGGCACGCCCTGCCCGGGCGGGCCGCCGGGCGGGCCGCCGGGCGGGCCGTCCGAGGCCCCGCGCGGTCTCGGCACGCGGAGCGCGGCGGCCCGGACGGCGGTCCGGACGGCGGAGCGGCGCAGCGCGCCCGGGACCTTGCGGTCGAGGAACCCGAACGCGGTGTCGCGGTCCCGCATCCGGACCAGGAGCAGGCCGCCGGGCCGCAGCGACGCCACGATCCGGTCGAGGACCAGCTCGGCGTTGCGGAGCCGCTCGATCAGGTACGGGGCGTGCACCACGTCGTAGGCGCGCGGCGGCATCGGGACGTCCCGCAGGTCGCCCAGGTGCCAGGCGTCCAGGTCGGTGCGGGCGCGGGTGCGGTCGCGCAGCGCGGGCAGGTCGAGGTCGACGCCGGTGACGTGGACGTCCAGGCCGCCGAGGTCGAGCGGGTGCGCCCAGCCGCAGCCCGCTTCCAGCAGGTGCAGCCGGTGCAGCGGGCGTTCGGCGCCGTGCTGCCGGACGCGTGCGGAGAACAGCTCGCCGGAGTTGACCGGTGTCGTGCGCAGTTCGGTCACAGCTTCGGAGCGTAACCGGGAGATCGCGCAGCGTCCGTCATTTGCCGATTCTTGGCGGCGTCGTGAGGGCGCCGATGCGCCCCGCCCGCCGCGCTTCCGACCCGATTCCGGGGCCCGGCCGACCCCGGCACGCAGTGCTCGGAGCCGGCCAGGTCCAGGTCTTCTCAGTGCTCGGAGCCGACGAGGCCCAGGTTCTCTCAGTGCTCGGAGTCGGCGAGGTCCAGGTCGCGCGGGGTGAGCAGCCAGACGGCGACGGCCGCGGCCAGCATCAGCGCGCCACCCGCCAGGCCCGTCCACTCCAGGGACGTGGTGAAGGCGTGCTCGGCCTCGGCGACCAGGTGGGCGCCGACCGGCCGGGCCACCTCGACCGCGCCCGCGATCGACTCGCGCGCCTGGCCCGCCGCGGGCCCGGTGATCCCGGCGGCGGCCAGGTCGGACGCGGGCAGGCCGTGCCGGAACACCGCGGCGGCGAGGCTGCCGAGCACCGCGACGCCGAGCGCGCCGCCCAGCTCGTAGCTGGTCTCCTCGAACGCGGCGGCGCTGCCGGACCGCGCCGGCGGCGCGCCCGCCATGATCACGGCGGACGCCACCGCGAGGGCGCCGAGTCCGATCCCGACGACCAGCAGCGCCACCGCCACGGTCGGGTAGCCGAGCGGGCGCGGCCCGAGGAACAGCGTCACGAACCCGGCGCCGATCAGCAGCAGCCCGCCGGACAGCACGGCCCGCGCGCCGATCCGGTGCGCGATGGCCGGGGCGAGCGGCGAGAACACCGCCGCGCCGACCGCCTCCGGCAGCAGCCGGACGCCCGACTCCAGCGGCGAGTACCCCTGGACGACCTGCATCCACTGCGCGAGCAGCAGCATCGTGGCCGCGGCGGCGGTGCTCACGGTCAGCGCGGTGACGATCCCGGCGGAGAACGCCCGCCCGCGCAGCAGCCGGACGTCCAGCAGCGGGTGCTCGCGGTTCAGGCAGCGCCGCACGAACCAGCCCAGCGCGGCGACCGCGACGGCCGTCGCGGCGAGCGCCCCGCCGGTGAGGCCGTCCTTGCCGATGTGCTTGATCGCGTAGACGAGCGCGACCATCCCGATGATCGACAGGACGGCGCCGACCGCGTCCCACGGGCCCGGGTGCGGGTTGCGCGACTCGGGCAGCAGGAACCAGGCCGCGACGACCGCGACCGCCATCACCGGGACGTTCACCAGGAACGCCGAGTGCCAGGAGAACGCCTCCAGCAGCGCGCCGCCGAGGATCGGGCCGAGCGCGCCGCCGAGCGCGGCCGTGGTCGCCCAGACGCCGAGCGCCGTCGCGCGCTCGCGCGGGTCGGGGAACAGGTTCCGGATCATCGACAGCGTGGACGGCATGATCATCGCGCCGCCGACGCCGAGCACCGCGCGCACCGCGATGACCGCGCCGGGCGAGTCCGCCCACAGCACGGCGAGCGAGGCCAGCCCGAACAGGGCGAACCCGGTGAGCAGCATCCGCTTGCGGCCCCACCGGTCGCCGACCGCGGCCCAGGTGACCAGCAGCCCCGAGACGACCAGCGAGTAGACGTCCACCATCCACAGCAGCGAGATCGAGGACGGCCGCAGGTCGGCGGCGATCCCGGGCAGCGCCACGTTCAGGACGGTCATGTCCATCACGACGAGCAGCAGGCTCGCCGACAGCACGGCCAGCCCCGCCCACCGCCGCGGGTCCGGCGCCGCCGCTCGGCCGCCCTGCGGCACCCGGGCCCCGGTCTCGACCGGCTCGGCGGTCGTCATCTCGTTCCTCCGTCGTTCTCGGTGTTCGCGTTCTCGGTGCTCGGCGGCGCGGTTCCGGCGCCGGCGAGGAAGGTGTCGATCAGCAGGCCGGGGACGTCCCGGCGGGCCACGTCGCCGCGCCGCAGGCTCTCCCGGACGCTGATCATGAGTCCGTAGACGGTGTTGCTCATCCAGCGGACGGGCAGGTCCGCGCGCAGCACCCCGGCGCGCTGGCAGGCCGTGTAGAACGCGATCTCGCGCTCCTCCAGCCGCTCGCCCCACGCGACGATCTCCGGAATCCCGTTCACGAAGTGGTCGGTGAGGGCGAAGCCGAAGTCGTCGGCGTCCGCCACGAAGGCGGTCAGCAGCGCGCGCAGCGCCGCGGCCAGCCGACCCGGATCGCCGGACGCGGCGGCGGCGTCGATCCCCGCGGCGTCCTGGGACTCCTCCCAGCGCCGGGTGGCGCGCTCGCCGAGCGCCCGCAGCAGGTCCTCGCGGCTGGCGAAGTGCCGGTGCAGCGTGGCGCGGCTGACCCCGGCGGCCTCGGCGAGCCGGGCCATCGAGGCGGTGGGCTCGGCGTTCAGGCAGCGGATCGCCGCCCCGATGATCTCGTCCGTGGTCCGCATGTCCAACCCCAACGCCTCAGATGCGACATTTATGTCTCATGTTAGACGTCGCTGTCGTACCGGCAAGCGATTTTCCACGCCGGGACGCGCCGGGACGGTTGGGGAAGAGTCCGCGCGGGTTGTCGGGGGTGCCGCGTAGGGTGGGGACGGACACCGGGAGGACGATCGGATTCCCGGGTTTTCGGGCTGCCCCGAATCCGGCTCGCGGCAGGCGACGCCGCGGACTTTCCGGCGGGGCGATGACGTTGCAGGCAGTGATGACGCTTTCTGGACTTGTTGATCTCGCGTATTCCGACGACGCGCTGCGCACCGCGCTTGCCAGGCCCGACGACCCCCGGTCCGTCGTAGCTCCGCCGTCCCTCTGGCCGATCCTCGGCGCCTCGCTAGCCCGCGCCCTGCACGCCGTGGCGCCGAACGGCGACGGCGGCGTCGTGCTGGCCGTCACCGCCACCGCCCGCGAGGCCGAAGACCTCGCCGCCGCGCTGAGCAGCCTCATGGACCCCGAGCGCGTCGCGCACTTCCCGGCCTGGGAGACGCTCCCGCACGAGAAGCTGTCGCCGCGCTCCGACACCGTCGGCCAGCGCCTCGCGGTGCTGCGGCGGCTCGTCCACCCCGGCGCGGACGAGGCGCTCGGCGGGCGCCTGGACGTCGTGGTGACACCCGTCCGGGCCGTCCTGCAACCGATCGTCGCGGGCCTGGCCGACCTCGAACCGGTCCGGCTGCGCTCCGGCGACGACGCCGACCTGGACGAGGCCGTCCGCAGGCTCGTGGACGCGGGCTACCACCGCGTCGACCTGGTGGAGAAGCGCGGCGAGATCGCCGTGCGCGGCGGCATTTTGGACGTGTTCCCGCCGACCGAGGAGCACCCGCTCCGGGTCGAGTTCTGGGGCGACACGGTCGAGGAGATCCGCTACTTCAAGGCCGCCGACCAGCGCTCGCTGGAGATCGCGCAGGACGGCCTGTGGGCGCCGCCGTGCCGCGAGCTGCCGCTGACCGGGGCCGTCCGGGAACGCGCCAAGTCGCTCGCCGACCAGCATCCCGCGCTGGAGGAGATCCTCACCCGGATCGCCGACGGCGACACCGTGGAGGGCATGGAGGCGTTCTCGCCCGTCCTCGCCGAGCGCATGGAGCTGCTCACCGACCTGCTGCCGAAGGGCTCGGCGCTGCTGGTGTGCGAGCCGGAGCGCATCCGCACCCGCTCGGTCGAACTCGTCCGCACCAGCCAGGAGTTCCTCGACGCGAGCTGGGTGAACGCCGCGGCGGGCGGGGAGGCGCCGATCGACCTCGGCGCGGCCGCGTTCCGGTCGCTGGAGGAGGTCGTCGAGCACAACGACGAGCTGGGCCTCTACCGCTGGACGGTCTCCGCCCTCACCCAGGAGGACGAGCTCGACCTGCACGTCCACCCCGCCGAGGCGTACCGCGGCGACACCGCCCGGATGATCGGCGACCTGAAGTCGTGGATCGGCGGCGGCTGGCGCGTCGTCCTGGTCACGGCCGGGCACGGTCCCGCCGAGCGGCTCGTCCAGCTGATGGGCGAGGAGGGGCTCGGCGCGACCCTCACCGACCTCAAGGACGAGCCGAGGCCCGGCCTGGTGAACGTGTCCACGGGCCTGCTGGAGAACGGGTTCGTCTGGGACGAGGTGAAGCTCGCCGTCCTGACCGAGACCGACCTGTCCGGGCAGAAGGCGTCCACCAAGGACATGCGGCGCATGCCGTCCCGGCGGCGCGGCGGCATCGACCCGCTCCAGCTGCGGCCCGGCGACTACGTGGTGCACGAGCAGCACGGCGTCGGCCGGTACGTCGAGATGGTCAGCCGCACCGTGCAGGGCGCGACCCGCGAGTACCTGATCCTGGAGTACGCCAAGAGCGACCGGCTGTTCGTCCCGACCGACCAGCTGGAGGAGCTGACCCGGTACGTCGGCGGCGAGGCGCCGAGCCTGCACCGGCTCGGCGGCGCGGACTGGCAGAAGGCCAAGTCGAAGGCGCGCAAGGCGGTCAAGCAGATCGCGGGCGAGCTGATCCGGCTGTACTCGGCGCGGATGGCGAGCCCCGGGCACGCGTTCGGCGCCGACACCCCGTGGCAGCGCGAGCTGGAGGACGCCTTCCCCTACGTGGAGACGCCCGACCAGCTCGCCGCCATCGACGAGGTCAAGGGCGACATGGAGCGGCCGGTCCCGATGGACCGGCTGATCTGCGGCGACGTCGGCTACGGCAAGACCGAGATCGCGGTCCGCGCCGCGTTCAAGGCCGTCCAGGACGGCCGCCAGGTCGCGGTGCTGGTGCCGACGACGCTGCTCGTCCAGCAGCACCTGTCCACCTTCTCCGAGCGGTTCTCGGCGTTCCCGGTCAGCGTGAAGCCGATCAGCCGGTTCCAGACCGAGGCGGAGATCAAGGAGACGCTGGACGGCCTGGCCAAGGGCACCGTGGACGTGGTGGTCGGCACGCACCGGCTGCTGTCGGCGCAGACCCGGTTCAAGAACCTCGGCCTGGTGATCATCGACGAGGAGCAGCGGTTCGGCGTCGAGCACAAGGAGGAGCTGAAGCGCCTGCGCACCCAGGTGGACGTGCTGGCGATGTCCGCGACGCCGATCCCGCGCACGCTGGAGATGGGCCTCACCGGCATCCGCGAGATGTCCACGATCCTCACCCCGCCGGAGGAGCGGCACCCGGTGCTGACCTTCGTCGGTCCGTACGAGGAGAAGCAGATCGCCGCCGCGATCCGGCGCGAGCTGCTGCGCGAGGGCCAGGTGTTCTTCGTGCACAACCGCGTCCGCTCGATCAACAAGGTCGCCGCGCAGCTCCAGGCGCTCGTCCCGGAGGCGCGGGTCGCGGTCGCGCACGGCCAGATGAACGAGCACGAGCTGGAACGGGTGATGGTCGACTTCTGGGAGAAGAACTTCGACGTGCTCGTGGCGACCACGATCGTCGAGTCCGGCCTGGACGTCCCGAACGCCAACACGCTGATCGTCGACCGCGCCGACATGTACGGCCTGTCGCAGCTGCACCAGCTGCGCGGACGCGTCGGACGCGGCCGCGAGCGCGCCTACGCCTACTTCCTGTACCCGCCGGAGACGCCGCTGACCGAGACCGCGCACGAGCGGCTCGCGACGCTCGCGCAGCACACCGAGGTCGGCGCGGGCATGTACGTCGCGATGAAGGACCTGGAGATCCGCGGCGCGGGCAACATCCTCGGTGCCGAGCAGTCCGGGCACGTCGCGGGCGTCGGGTTCGACCTGTACGTCCGGATGGTCGGGGAGGCCGTCCGGGACCTCAAGGAGGGCGGGGCGCGGGCCGAGGAGCTGCCCGAGACCAAGGTCGAGCTGCCGGTCGACGCGCACCTGCCGCACGAGTACATCCCGGGCGAGCGGCTGCGCCTGGACGCCTACCGCCGGATCGCCGCGATCACCTCCGACGAGGAGATCACGGCCGTCGCGGACGAGCTGAAGGACCGGTTCGGCCCGCTGCCCGTCCCCGTGCTGAACCTGCTGGAGGTCGCGCGGTTCCGGGCGAAGGCGCGCCGGGCCGGGCTGAGCGACGTCACGCTCCAGGGCAACTTCGTGAAGTTCGCTCCCGTCGATCTGCCCGACTCGCGGCAGGTCCGGCTCCAGCGGCTCTACCCGAAGAGCCTGCTGAAGCCCGCGACGAACACGCTGCTCGTGCCGATGCCGAAGACCAAGCCGCTCGGCGGCACCCCGCTGCGCGACCAGGAGCTGCTGCGATGGGCCACCGACCTCGTCGAGGCACTGTTCCTCGAACCCGCGCGGGCCTAGGGTTCCGATCATGAATCTGACGAGGATCACCGCACTCGCCGCGCTGCCGCTCTCGGCCGTCCTGCTGTCCGGCTGCGGCGGCGGTCCGGTCAAGGCGGGCGCGGCGGCGCTGGTCGGGGACGACCGGATCAGCGTCGCCGGGCTGGACCAGACCGTCCGGGACTGGTGGCCGGAGTTCAAGGCCGACCCGCAGGCCAGTGCGAACCGCGCCGAGCCGCCGGCGCAGCAGCAGATGGGCGGGGACGCGGCGAGCGAGAACGACGTCCGCGCGACCCTGACCACGCTGGTCTTCCTGAAGGTCGGCGACCAGGCGGCGAAGGACAACGGCGTGTCGCCGTCCGGCGGGGACGTGGACCAGGCCATCGCGCTGATGGACCAGCAGCCGAACTCCAACGCGGTGTCCACCACGCTCGCCGCGGGCCTGCCGAAGGACCGGGTGCGCGACGTGGCCCGGTTCAACGCGATCCAGCTGCTGCTGATGGACCGGTTCGGCTGGGACCACACCCGCGACTCCCCGGCGGCGCAGCGCGCGATGCAGCAGTTCGACCAGGCGCTCGGCGCGGCCGCGCGCAAGCTGAAGATCCAGGTCAACCCGCGGTTCGGCACGTTCGATCCGACGAGGGTCACGATCAACCCGATCGTGTACCGGTTGTCCGCCAACGAATCGGGTGTGCGTTAAGCCATGAGCCTCATCCTGCTGGCGACCTCCCACCGCGTCGCGCCGGGCCTGCTGACCTGGCGCGCCTGGGAGGCGCTCCGCTCGGCCCCGCGCGTGCTGGCGCGGGCGGACCACCCGCTGCTGCCGTACCTGGCGGAGGCGGGGGTGCACGCCGAGCAGGTCACCGACCCGGACCCGGCCGCGCTGGTCGAGCTGGCGCGCCGGGAGTCCCCGGAAGGCGGGCCCGGCCCGGAGGGCCGGGCGGGCGTCGTGTGGATCGCCGCGCAGGACGGCGACGAGCGGCTGATGCGCGACATCGGGCAGCGGATCGTGGCCGACCCGCTGGACGTCGAGGTGCTGCACGGCTCCTACGACCTGCCGGGCGCGCGGCTGCTCGACCTGGTCTCGGTCATGGACACGCTGCGCCGCGAGTGCCCGTGGGACCGCAAGCAGACCCACGAGTCGCTGGTGAAGTACCTGCTCGAAGAGGCCTACGAGGTCGAGGACACCGTCGCGAGCGGCGACTACGGCGCGCTGCGCGAGGAGCTCGGCGACGTGCTGATGCAGGTCGCGTTCCACGCCGTCGTCGCGTCCGAGCGGGACGACGAGACCGCGTTCACCGTCGACGACGTGGCCGCGGGGATCGTCGACAAGCTCGTCCGCCGCCACCCGCACGTGTTCGCGGACGTGACCGTCCGGGACGCCGACGAGGTGAACGCGAACTGGGAGCAGATCAAGGCGGCCGAGCGCGCGGAGAAGAAGGGCGCGGAGGCGTCGGTGCTGGACGGCGTCCCGATGGGGCAGCCCGCGCTGAGCCTCGCCGCGCAGCTGCAGCGCCGCGCGGCCCGCGTCGAGCTGCCCGAGGACGCCTACGAGGTGACCGGCTCCGACCTGGTCGCGCGACTGTTCTCGCTGGTCAGGCAGGCGCAGGCGGAGGGTGTGGACGCCGAGGCCGAGTTGCGCGCGGCGTCCCGGGAGTTCGCGGACCGGGTCCGCGCCTGGGAGCGGGAGCACCCCGCGCCGTCCGGCGAGTAGCGGTCCGCCCGGCGCCCGCGCCCCACCCCATGTCGGACGAACCGGCACAAGGTTGACACGGCGTCCGGAACCGGACCAGCGGGGCGAAGATCGGCGAAGGTCTGGCCGGGCCGTGGTCCGCCGTTTACCCTGGGGCGCGTGCTGCCTGGTCTGCGGGACGACGAAGCGCCGGACAAGTTCCGGGCCGTGCGGGGGCTGTTCGGGTTCGGCGCGCTCGCCGGTGTGCTGGTCGCGCTCCTGGTCTTGCCCACGGCGTTCACGGCCGGGGTGTCCACCCGCGACGCCGCCGGCTGGTTCGAGGACGTCCCGGACGGGCTCGACACCAGCGGCGTGCCGGAGCGTTCCACGATCCTCGCGCGGGACGGCAGCTCGATCGCCACGTTCTACTACCAAAACCGGATCGACGTCCCGCTGAACCAGATCGCGCCGGTCGCTCGGCAGGCCGTCCTCGCGATCGAGGACAGCCGCTTCTACCAGCACGGCGCGCTCGACTCCAAGGGCACGCTCCGCGCGCTGATCAGCAACCTCGGCAGCGGCCAGGTGACGCAGGGCGGGTCCGGCATCACCCAGCAGTACGTGAAGAACCTGCTGCTGACCCAGGCGACCAACGACAACCAGCGCAAGGGCGCGACCGAGGTCTCGGCGGGCCGCAAGATGCGCGAGCTGCGGTACGCGGTCGCGGTGGAGAAGAAGTTCTCCAAGGACGAGATCCTGCGCCGGTACCTGAACATCGCCTACTTCGGCGACGGCGCGTACGGCATCGAGGCGGCGGCCCGGCACTACTTCTCCAAGAACGCCTCGCAGCTCACGCTGGGCGAGTCGGCGCTGCTCGCGGGCGTCGTCCGCTACCCCTACGCCTACGACCCGGTGAACCACCCGGACGCCGCGCGCCAGCGCCGCGACGTGGTGCTCACCCGGATGGCCGACCTCGGCTGGATCCCGCGCGCCACCGCGGACACCGCCGCCAAGCAGCCGGTGCAGCTGCGGGTGCACGAGGCGCGGAACGGCTGCGTGAGCAGCGGCGCGCCGTTCTTCTGCGACTACGTCCAGCGGGAGATCCTGACGAACCCGGCGTTCGGCAAGACGCAGGCGGCCCGCGAGAAGCTGCTGAAGCAGGGCGGCCTCACCATCCGGACGACGCTCGACTGGAAGGTGCAGAACGCGGCGCAGAAGGCCGTGGACTCGCACGTCCCGCCGAAGAACTCCGCGCACAAGGCCGCCGCCGAGGCGCTGGTCGAGCCGGGCACCGGCCAGATCAAGGGCATGGCGGTGGACCGCGACCTCGGGCCGGACAGCCAGCGCGGCAAGACCTGGATCAACTTCGCCGCCGACGCCGACCACGGCTCCAGCATCGGCATGCAGGCCGGATCGACGTTCAAGGCGTTCACGCTGGCCGCCGCGCTGGAGCAGGACATGCCGTTCGGCACGATGATGGACGCGCCGACCGAGTTCACCCCGACCGGCTACCGGGACTGCGACGGCAAGCGCGTCGGCGACCCGAACGCGTCGCTGCGCAACGCCGGCGACGGCGAGGGCGGCAAGTCGTTCTCGCTGGTCACCGGCACCTGGCACTCGGTGAACACCTTCTTCCTCGGGCTGGAGAAGGAGGTCGGGCTCTGCGACACCGTGCAGATGGCCGAGAAGCTCGGGATGCGGCAGGCGAACGGCAAGCCGCTGGAGGAGTACCCGTCGTTCACGCTCGGCTTCAACCCGGTGTCGCCGCTGCGGCTCGCCGCGGCCTACGCGACGTTCGGCGCGCGCGGCAAGTACTGCAAGCCGATCGCGATCACGTCGATCACGGGCACGGACGGCAAGCCGCTGAAGGTCCCGGCGGCGAGCTGCAAGCAGGTGATCGACAAGGGTGTGGCGGACGCGGTGAACTACGTGCTGCAGGGCGTGCTGACCAAGGGCACCGCCGCCGGATCGGGGATCGGGCGCCCGGCCGCCGGCAAGACCGGCACCGTGGACAACTTCTCCGCCGCCTGGTTCGCCGGGTACACGCCTGATCTGGCGTCCGCGGTCTGGGTCGGCGACCCGCGCGGCGGCTACAAGTACCCGATGGACGACCTGTGCATGAACGGGGAGTGCTACGGCGAGGTGTTCGGCGCGACGATCCCGGCGCCGATCTGGCAGGACACCATGTCCGCCGCGCTGGACGGGACGTCCGAGACCGACTTCCACAGCCCGCCCTCGCACTACTTCAGCATGGGCGACGGCGAGACCGACCCGAACAAGAAGGACAAGAAGGACAAGAAGAAGGGGGACAAGAAGGGCGATCCGTCGCCGTCCCCGAGCACGCCCCCGACCCTGTCCCCGAGCCCGAAGCCGGGCGGCCCGAAGCACTGACCACCCCCACCGCGAGCCGCTGAGCTGCGCGGTCGTGTGCGGGCGGGCACCCCTGGGTAGATCGACTCCGACGGGGTGAACGGGGGGAGACGCATGCGTGCCATCGCCGTGTCGGAGTTCGGCGCGACGCCGTCGATCATGGACGTGGGCTGGCCCGAGCCCGGGCCGGGGGAGGTGCTGATCAAGCTCGTCGCCGCCGGGATGAACCCGTTCGACTGGAAGTTCGCGGCCGGCGACTTCGGGGACATGATCCCGGCCGGGTTCCCGCTGATCCTCGGCCAGGACGGCGCGGGCGTCGTCGAGTCGGTCGGGGACGGCGTGGAGAGGTTCAGACCGGGCGACCAGGTGTACGGGTCGTTCTTCGGCGCGGCGCGCGGGCTCGGCAGCTACTGCGAGTTCACGCTGTCCCCGCAGGACGGCCAGATCGCGATGATGCCGCAGAAGCTGGTCTACAGCCAGGCCGCCGCGGTGCCGATGGCGTCGATGACGGCCTTCAACCTGGTGGACGAGGCCGGCGTGGACGAGGGGAAGACCGTCCTGGTCGTCGGCGCGACCGGCGGCGTCGGGCAGCAGGCGGTGCAGTTCGCCGCGCTCAAGGGCGCGCACGTGATCGCCACCGCGGGCCCCGACATGGCCGACCGGATGGGGGAGTTCGGCGCGGACGAGACGCTCGACTACCACGAGGTCGACGTGGCCGACGCCGTCCTGGAGGAGCACCCGGACGGCGTGGACGTCCTGCTCGACATGGTCAACGACAAGCGCAAGGTCGACCTGCTGTCCGAGTCCGTGAAGAAGGGCGGCGTCGTCGCGTCCACGATCGGCGCGGCCGACGTGGAGGGCCTCAAGAAGCGCGGCATCAAGGGAATCAACTTCCAGAACAGGGCGTCCGGGGAGCTGCTCACCACGATCTCCGAGATGATCGACACCGGGAGGCTGACCGTCCACCTCACCCGCGAGGTGGACCTGACCGACGTGCCCGACGTGATCGCGGACGCGAAGCGCGGCGGGGCGCGCGGCAAGACGGTGATCCGCGTCTGATGGCCGCCGAGCGCTCGGTGGCCGCCCGGGTCGTCCCGGACGGCCTGCGCTCGTTCCTCGCCACCGAGACCGGCAGCACGCTACTGCTGCTCGGTGCGACGCTGGCCGGGCTGGTCTGGGCGAACCTGCCCTGGCACGACACCTACGACCGCTTCTGGGAGACGCACTTCGCGCTCGTCGTCGGCTCCCACGAGCTCGGCATGGGCCTCAAGGAGTGGGTGAACGACGGCCTGATGACGCTGTTCTTCTTCGTCATCGGGCTGGAGATCAGCCGCGAGTTCAAGGTCGGGCAGCTGCGGAACCGGCGGGTGGTGGCCGTCCCGGCGGTCGCCGCGCTCGGCGGGATGGTCGTCCCGGCGGTGCTCTACTACGCGGTGAACGCGGGCGGGCCCGGCGCGGGCGGCTGGGGCATCCCGATGGCGTCCGACACCGCGTTCGTGCTGGGCCTGCTCGCGGTGATCGGCGCGCGCTGCCCGCAGCCGCTGCGGATCTTCCTGCTCACCCTGGCCGTGGTGGACGACCTGGGCGCGATCTCGGTCGTCGCGATCTTCTACACCGAGGACCTGAAGCTCGCGCCGCTGGTCCTCGCGGTGGTGCTGTTCGCGCTGATCGTGGCCGTCCGGTGGCTGAAGGTCGGGCGCGGCCCGGTGTACCTGCTGCTCGGCTTCCTGATGTGGGCGGCGGTGCTGCGCAGCGGCGTGCACCCGACGATCGCGGGCATCCTGCTCGGCGTCCTGGTCAACGTGTACGCGCCGCCGGACACCGAGAAGCTGCGCGCCGGGGAGCTGGTGCAGCGGCTCCAGCGCGAGCCGAGCCCGGAGCTGGCCCGCGAGGCGCGCCGCTCGGTCGCCTCGACCGTCTCGGTGAACGACCTGCTCCAGCACATCCTGCACCCCTGGACGAGCTACGTGATCGTCCCGCTGTTCGCGCTGGCCAACGCCGGCGTCCGGCTCGACCCGGAGTCGCTGCGCCGCGCCGCGACCTCGCCGGTCACGATCGGCATCGTGCTCGGACTGGTCGTCGGCAAGTTCGTCGGGATCACGCTCGGCACCTGGATCCCGCTCCGGCTGAACTGGGGCGAGCTGCCCGGAAACCTGGTCTGGGGGCAGCTGCTCGGCGGCGCGGCCGTCGCGGGCATCGGGTTCACGGTGTCGCTGTTCATCACCGACCTCGCGTTCGGCGACAAGCCGGAGCTGGAGTCCCAGGCGAAGATCGGCATCCTGGCCGGGTCGGTGCTGGCCGCTGCGCTCGGCTGGCTGATCTTCCGGATGGCCTGGAACCGCGGCGGCGTGTGCGCGCCGCCCGGCACCGCGGACGAGCCGGACTTCGAGGCCGAGCCGCTGCCGCCCGTCACCGAGCACGACCACGTGCTCGGCCCGGCCGACGCGCCGGTCACGCTGATCGAGTACGGCGACTACGAGTGCCCGTACTGCGGGGCCGTCCAACCCGTCCTGGACGAGCTGAGGGAGCGCTACGGCGACCGGCTGCGGCTGGTGTTCCGGCACTTCCCGCTCCAGCAGATCCACCCGCACGCCATGCCCGCCGCGCTCGTCGCCGAGTCGGCGGCGGCGCAGGGCAAGTTCTGGGAGATGCACCACGTGCTGTTCTCCCACCAGCTGGAACTGAACGACCGGGACCTGCTCGGCTACTCCGAGCGGATGGGCTTCTTCCCCTGGGAGAACGTGAAGGAGCTGGAGCGCCGGGTGTACAAGGTCAAGAAGGCCGGCTGGCGCGCGGGCGTCCGCGGGACGCCGACCTTCTTCCTGAACGGCGCCGAGTACCAGGGCCCGCACGAGCTGGAGCCCTTCGTCGCCGCGATCGACGTGATGGCCGAGGCCGCGCGGAGATCAGCCGCCGAGACCGCGGAAGGGGCGGCGGCGGCTGATCCGACCGAGAGGCCCGTTGACGGGGACGGGGACGGGGACGGAGGCGGGGACGGTCAGTCCCGGTCCTCCTGAGTGCCGTCGTCGGAGCGGTCCTCGCGCAGGTCGTCGGCGAAGGCGTCCTCGTCGGGCGGGTTGCCCCGGGTGTCCCTCACGGCCGTGACCTCGGCGGGGCGGTCGTCCCACTCGTCCTCCTCGCGGCGCCGGTCGCCGCGCCGGTACTGCATCCCGGACTCGCGGAAGATGCCGATCCTGCCCTCGGTGGGGTCGGGGTCGTCCTGGAACACCAGCTCGGCGGGCGGGTCCTCGATGTACCGCTCGGTCGCGCGGGTGGTGTACTCCTGCTCGTCGTCGCCCATCTCCGCTTCGTACCGGGCCTGCTCTTCCTCTGACTCATGTCGACGGACCATGGTGTCCCCCCTGCTACGCCCTTTCTTTGATGCTTCCCGGGGATTGCTTGCGTTATGTACCGGGACGCACGGGAATATCAACCCGCATGAGCTCTTCTGACCTGCGACAACGGCTGGAGAATGTCGAGGCCTCGCTGCGCCGGTTGCGCGGTGAGGACGCTGATCTGGGCTCCGAGTTCGGTTCGGTGCCGCAGGACTTCGGCGACTCCGGCCAGGACCTCCAGATGCGCGAGGAGCTGGAGGGGCAGATCGCCGACCTGGAGGCCGAGCGGGACCGGATCAAGGCCGAGCTGGGCCCGGACGCCGGTCCGGAGGCGACCGGCCGATCCGGCCACTGAGCCGCCTGCGGGCCTCTCAGCGGCTCAGGCGGCCTTGAGGTAGCGGTTCCGGACGAAGACCAGCGCGGCCCCGTACCCGGCGAGGACGATCGCCAGCACCGGGACGGCCGCCATCGGCAGCGGCACCAGCCCGAGCGGCCCGGCCAGCGGCGACAGCGGCAGCAGCACGGCGGTGACCGCCAGCAGCCAGGCCGCGGTGACGACCGTCCGGCTCGCGCGCGGCGACCCGCGGCCCCGGCCCCGTCCGCGCAGCACCAGCAGCATGAGGGCCTGCGCGAGCAGGTTCTCGACCAGGAACCCGGTGTGGAACAGCGCCTCGCCGCCCGCGCCCGTCCGGGCTTCGAGCAGCCACCAGTACAGCCCGAACGCGATCAGGTCGAACAGCGCGCCGAGCGGCCCGAAGACCGCCGCGAACCGGGCCAGGTCGCGCAGGTCGAAGGTGCGCGGGCCGCGCAGGTCGGCCGGGTCGACGCGGTCCCGGGCCAGCGACAGCTGCGAGAGGTCGAACAGCAGGTTCTGCGCGAGCACCTGGAGCGGCAGCAGCGGCATGAACGGCAGCAGCACGCTCGCCGCCAGCATGGACGCCACGTTCCCCAGGTTCGAGGTCACCGCGATCCGGATGTACTTGACGCCGTTGCCGAACGTGCGGCGGCCCTCGGTGATGCCGTGCGCGAGGACCGACAGGTCCCGTCCGGCCAGCACCACGTCGGACGACTCGCGCGCCAGGTCCACCGCGCCGGTGACCGAGATCCCGACGTCGGCGGCGCGCAGCGCGGGCGCGTCGTTGATCCCGTCGCCGAGGAAGCCGACCGTCCGGCCCGCGCGGCGCAGCGCGCCGACGACCCGCGCCTTCTGCCGCGGGTCCACGCGGGCGAACACCGGGGTGGTGCCGTCCGGCGGGGTGATCAGGGCGTCCAGCTCGGCGTCGGGGAGGTCGGCCAGCTCCGCGCCGAGCACCACCCGGCCCGGCGTGAGGCCGGCGTCGCGGCAGGTGCGGACGGCGACCAGCGGGTGGTCGCCGGTCACCACGACCAGCGCGACGCCGAGCCCGGCGAGCCGCTCCAGCGCGGCGGGCGCGGACGGGTCGGGCTCGTCCCGGAACCCGACGAAGCCGACCAGCGTGAGGCCGCGCTCGTCGCCGGGCGCGTAGTCGCGGCGCGCGGCCGGACGGTCCGCCACGGCGACCGCGAGGAGGCGCTCGCCGGTGGCCGAGCGCTCGTCGGTCAGGGCGGCCAGGCGGTCCCGCTCGTCCGGGGTGAGCGGGACGTCCGTGAAGGTGGGCGGAGCGTCCGCGGAGGTGGGCGGAGGGTCCGCGAATCCGTCGCGTTCGGCACCGGCGGCGAAGACGGCCGTCGCCGCGCCGAGGGCCGGGACGGGCGCGGGCGCGGGCGCGGTGCGGACGCGGTCGCAGAGCGGCAGGACGTCCTCGACGGCGCCCTTGGTGACCAGCAGGTCGCGGCCCAGGCGGCCGTCCTGGCGGAGCACGACGGTCGCGCGGCGGCGGTCGGAGTCGAACGGGACGGCGTCCACGGCGTGGAAGCCGTCCTCGGGCGGGTCGGTGTCGTCGAGGAGCGCGTCGTCCATGGTGTCGCCGGCGGCCTCGGGGACCAGCTCGGTGGCGAACCAGGCGTTCAGCCGGGCCCACCGCAGCACCTCGTCGGACGGCTCGCCCGACGCGTCCAGGAAGGACGTCAGCGACAGCCGGTCGAGCGTGAGCGTGCCGGTCTTGTCCGCGCAGAGCGTGTTCATCGCGCCGAGGTCGTGCACGGCGGGCAGCCGCTTGACGATCACGCCGTCTCGGGTCAGCGTCGCCGCGCCGCGGGCGAGCGTGGTCGTCACGACCAGCGGCAGCATCTCGGGGGTGAGCGCGACCGCGATCGACACGGCGAACAGCAGCGCGTGCGACCACGGGGTGCGGCCGGGCTCGGTGAACAGCAGCGCCACCGGGACGGCCGCCGCGACCATCGCGATCAGCGCCCACGACACCGCCCGGACGCCCCGGTCGAACGCGGTCTCGGGCGCGGCGCGCGGCACGTCCCGCTGGAGCGCGGCGAAGTGGGTGCGCGGCCCGGTCGCGACCGCCACGGCCGTGCCGGTGCCGCTGACCACGCTCGTCCCCATCAGGCACAGCTCGGGACGGTCGAACAGCGGCACGTCCGGTTCGGGCGGCGGGGACTGGGCGGTCCACGCGGCGCGCTTGGGCGCGGGCAGCGACTCGCCGGTCAGCACGGCCTGGTCGACCCGCAGCCCGGTCGCGCTCAGCAGCCGCAGGTCGGCCGGGACCATGTCGCCGGGCGCGAGCCGCACCACGTCCCCGGGGACGACCTGCTCGACCGGCACCTCCCGCTCGACACCGGCGGACCCGGAGTCGGCGCGGCGCAGCACGGTCGCGGTCGTGGTGGTCAGGGCGCGCAGCTCGGCGGCGGCGCGCCCGCCGCGCCGCTCCTGCCGCATCCGCAGCAGGCAGCTCAGCACGGCCAGCGAGCCGATCAGCACCGCGCCGCGCGGGTCGCGGGTGACCGCGGTCACCGCGCTCAGCAGCACCAGGACCAGCACGAACGGGTCGGCGGCGAGCCGGGCGAGGTGGCGCAGCGTCGCGGCGCGACCGGGGCCGCCGTCCGCGGGCGCGGCCTCCTGGCGGAGCAGCCGGTCCTCGGCGTCGCTCTCGGTCAGGCCGCGCGCGGAGGTCTCCAGGCCGCGCAGCACCGACAGCGGTGGGCGGTCGGCGTACCCGGCGAGCAGCGCGTGCGTGCGCGGGACGTCGGGCAGCGCGTCCGGCCCGTCCGGTGGGGACGGGACGAGACCGGGCTCCTCGGCGAGCGGCCTCGCTACGCCGAACGGCTCGGACTCAGGCGCCGAGGCCACGGACGGGGGCCGCTTCCACGGGGTCGCCCTGGAGGTGGGCCACCATCTGCGCGACGATCGCCGCGACGTGCGGGTCGTCGACCACGTAGACCTGGTGGCGGCCCTCCCGGCGGGACCGGACGAGCCCGGCGAGCTTGAGCTTGGCGAGGTGCTGGCTGACCGCGGGCACCGTGCCGCCGACCCGCTCGGCGAGCGAGCTGACGTCCTGCTCGCCCTGCGCGAGCACCCACACCATGTGCAGCCGCATGGTCGCGGCGAGCATGCCGAAGCGTCCCGCGGCCTCCTGGAGCAGCTCGGGCGAGAGCGTCTCCGGGGGCCGCGCCGTGTCCCGCGTCCGCTCCTTCACCGGTGCGCCTCCCGCCGTTCGTGCCCCGCCCTCGGGCGGGGTTCCGCTGGTGAGCCGTGCGGCTCCGCTACGAGGGTATCCCCATCCGCCGGGCCGTCCCGTAAGGATCGGAAGGGAAGCCCGTGCGGATCAGGAGGGAAGCCCGCCGGGACCGGGAGGGGGTGGGCGGGCAGAGCCGATCGGGTCGGCGGGCAGGGGCGATCTGACCGTCCGGGCAATCTCGCCGGGCCGCGAGGGCAACCTCCGGGGGCCGCCGCGCATCAAACGTGTCAGAGGACACAAACACTAAAGCGATTGTGCAAACAATTGATCGCGGAGACACTGGGGATCCACGGGGGCACGCGGAGGGGAGCAGCACGGATCGTGAAGCGGGGGAAGAAGGCGGAGGACGGCGCCATGCTGTCGCTGGGCGTCCGGATGGCGGAGGTCGAGGCGCTCTACACCGCGGCGCTGACCGCGGAGACTGCGGCCGACGAGGCCGCGGCGCTGCACGAGCTGGGCCGCGCCGCCCGGCTGCTGTCCGCGCTGGCCGAGGTCGCCGCCGAGTCCGCGGGCAAGCCCGCCCGGCCGGCCGTCCCGCCGCCGGGCCGCGTGGTGGTCGGGCACTCCGCGACGCCGGTCAAGCCGCGCGTCCGGCGCCGCATCACGCGCACCCAGCACACCGTCGACTGGATCATCACCCGCAGCCGCCCCGACCCGCACTAACGGCGCGGGCGGGGCTCCCGGCCGGGCCAGGCGGACGGGCCGGGCTCCCGGACGAGCCGGGCGGACGGGCCGGGCGGGTAACGCGAAGCCCCCGGATCGCGGGGTGCGATGCCGGGGGCTCGGGCCGGAAGGTCAGGTTCGGCGACCGGCCGCCGGAGGGGCGGCTGAGCAGCAGGCGGTCAGCGCTGCTGCCGGTCGACGGCCTGGCCGTCCTGGCTGACCAGGCGCGGCGAATCGGCCGGTGCGGCGGCCGGTGCGGCGGCCTCGACCTGCGGCTCGTCCTTGTCCTTGTCGTGCAGGCCGTTCATCTCGGCCTTCAGGATCCGCGCGGACTGCCCCAGCGAGCGCGCCATCTTGGGCAGCTTCGCGGAGCCGAACAGCAGCAGAGCCACGATGATCACGATGAGCCAGTGCGACGGCGACAGCTCTCCCATGGCCACCCTCCCCTTCCCGGGCTGATTCCGACCCACCTACTGTAAAGCTATCGCGCAAACGAGCAAGAAATGGCCCCGAGAGTTCCCTCGGTGGACACCACCGGGCCGAGCTTGGGGAACACGTAGTCGACGGCGAACTCGTGCGCGTGCGCGTCCAGTCCGCTCATGGCGTCCTCGACGAAGACCGTCCGGAAGCCCGCGTCGTCGGCGGCGCGTCCGGTGGACTCGACGCCGAAGTTGGTCACCAGGCCGGTCAGCAGGATCGTGTCGATCCCGCGGCGGCGCAGCTCGGCGTCCAGGCCGGTGTCCTGGAAGGCGCCCCAGGTCCGCTTGACGATCACCACGTCCGACTCGGCGACCTTGATCTCGGGGCACAGGCCGCTGCCGGGTGGCTGCTCGTCCACGCCGGGACGCTCGACGCGGACCCAGATGACCGTCCCGCCCGCTTCGCGCAGCGCGTCCGCTATGGCGACCGTCCGCGCGAGGACGTCCGGGCCGCTGTGCGGGGCGGTCGGCAGCGCGACGATCCGCTCCATCAGGTCGATCGCCACCAGCGCCGTCCGGTCAGGAGTCACTTCAAGCTCGCTCATGTCGCCCATGGTCGCACCCTTGTGATCACGGGCGCACCAGATCGGACGGGTCGGTGTTCGCGCCGCAGACGACGATCGCGATCCGCTCGTCCGGCGCGGGCTTGTAGGCGCCGGAGAGGAGCGCGGCGAGGGCGGCGGCGGTGCCGTGCTCGGCGACGAGCCGGTGCCGCTCCCACAGCGCCCGCCGCGCTTCGACGATCGCCTCGTCCGGAACCAGGACGGAACCGACACCCGTCCGGCGCGCGACGGCGAACGCGATCTCCCCGATCCGGGACGCGCCGAGCGAGTCCGACGCCACCCCCGACACCGCGACGGTCGCGGGTTCGCCCTGCTCAAGTGCCGTGTGCAGGGTCGGGCACCGCTCGGGCTCGACCGCGACGACCTTGGCCTCGCCGTCCAGCGCGGTCGCGATCCCGGCCATCAGCCCGCCGCCGCCGACCACGATCAGCGCCGTGTCGAACGCGCCGCCGGTCTGCTCCAGCAGCTCCAGCCCGATCGTGCCCTGACCCGCGCAGACCTCGGGCTGGTCGTAGGCGTGGCAGAGCAGCGCGCCGGTGTCGGCGGCGTCCTTGAGCGCGGCCTCCTGCGCGTCCGCGTACTTGTCGCCGACCGGACGCACGTCCGCGCCGAGCGCGCTCAGCTTGGCGACCTTCACCTCGGGCGCGTTGCGCGGCAGGAACACCCGCGCGGGAACGTCCAGCGTGGACGCGGCGTAGGCCACGCCGAGCCCCGCGTTCCCGCCGGACGCCGTGACCACGCCGGACGCTGGCAGCGTGCCGTCCTCGATGGCGGTCAGCAGGCGGTTGAACGCGCCGCGCGCCTTGAACGACCCGCTGTGCTGCGTCTGCTCCAGCTTCAGCCATACCGGCGCGCCGAACGCGTCGCTCTCCAGGACCGGCGTCCGGCGGACGTGCCCGGCGATCCGTGCGGCGGCGGCGCGGACGTCCGACTTCTCGATCATGCGAGCCCCCTCGGTTGCGATCACGTCCCATCATGCATGCCGACCGTCCTTGCCTAGCGGCCGTGACCGCTCGATGCGGGCATAAAGAAACCGCCCCGGACGGGTCGGGGCGGTGTGGTTCGGCGCTTTCTCAGGCGCGCTTCCAGCGCCACTGGCCGTTCGTGTACCGGACGCAGCGGTACCGCTTGCCGGTCTTGTAGGCGTACCCGTACTTCAGGTGGGCGGCCTTCGGGCAGTACGAACCGGGCGTGACGCACTCCCAGTGCTGGTGCACCTTGTGCGAGTGGCAGCGCGCGGCGGTCACCGCCGGCGTCCTGGGCGCGGTCGGGGACGGCGCGGCGCTCGCGGGCGCGGTGGCGACGGCGGTGGCGACGAGTCCGGCGGACGCCGTGACGAGCAGTTTCGTGAGCATCGAGCTCCTCGTGGGGTGCGGTGTGCGGAGGGGAAGTGAGCACATCTAACTGGAGAAGCGCGGCGATGCGGGCGAAGGCGATGAATCCGGCAGAACGCCCGCGTTCACCTGATCGTCATCGATGGATCACCCGGTGTGAGTAGGGTCTCCGCCGAGACGCTCCCCACCTGCGAGGTCGCCATGCGCCGTCCCCTCGTCGCCGCCGTGACCGCGGTCGCGCTTGTCCCAATCTGGACACCCGCCGCGAGCGCCGAAGGGGGCTTCCGGCTGCCGCAGCGGTTCTTCATCGCGCACCGCGCGTCCGGGTCGTTCCTGGCGCCGGAGAACACGGCCGCCGCGTTCGAGTCGGGCATCCACGACCCCGATGCGGACCTGCTCGAATTCGACGTCCAGGTGCTCAAGGACGGGGTCGGCGGCGTCTGGCACGACCTTTCGGTCGACCGCATCACGCCGTCCCACGGCCGGGTGGACGCGCGCACGAGCAAGCAGTTCAAGAAGCTGCGGATCGACGCGCACACCTGGTTCGGCGGCACCGCGCGCGACACGCACCCGCTCTTCCTGGACGAGGTGCTGGCGAAGTACGCGAAACGCAAGCAACTCCTGGCGCATCCCAAGGACTCCCGCGCGGCGCGCCTCGTCATCAAGCACGTCGTCGCGCGGCACCTCACGGGCCACGTCCAGATGCAGACGAACACCCTGTCAGATGCGGTCGCGGCCCGCCGCGCCGGCATGACCGCGCAGTTCCTCATCGGCACCGAGCGCGAGGCCATCTCTCCGCGCACCGTCCGGCGCGCCGGAATCCAGCGCGTCTCGATCAACTCCCAGCTGCCGGACTCGCTCATCGCCAAATATGTCCGCGAGGGCTTGATCGTCGCGTGCTTCAACGTCGAGTCGCAGACCCGCCGCGACGACCTCTACCGGCTCGGCGTCCGCGGCATCGACACCGACGACCCCGTCTACCTGCACGGCACCCGCTACCGCCGCTCGACCGACCCGTTCACGACCGGCACGTACGCGCCGGGCCATATGGGCCAGACCCAAACCGCCGCCGCGATGACCCAGTACCAGCGCGGCCGCTTCACCGCCCCGAACTGGTGGACGATCCCGTACGGCCGCGCCGACCTCTACACCCGCCAGGGCTGGGCCTACCTGGGACGCTCCTACACGCTGCGCGCGACCGTCCGCTTCGACCGCCTCAGCTCCCGCCGGGCCGACGCCGCCGCCGTCCACTTCGCAGCGCCGACCGACGACCCGTTCACCGCCCACACCCGCGGCTACGATCTCGTCCTGCGCCAGGACGGCCACCTGGACCTCTACAAGGACCACCGCCTCCTGACGACCGTCCGCACCCCGCCGATCACCCGCTCCGCCACAGCGGCAAGCCTGACGATCACGGTCGCCCCATGGACGGTCACAGTCCAGCGAGCGGGCACCCGAGGTGCCACGATCTCCGACACGTCCTACCGCGGCCACTACCTCTACCTGGGCCGGATCAACCGTCCGGGCCACGACGGCCCGCAACTCTCCTTCCGCGACATCGCCGTGGAATGAACCCGCTCCCGCTCTGGTTGAAGGTTCAACAACAGAGCGGGAGGACCCAGATGACCACCTACGACGAGTTCCAGCGCGCGCGGATGTTCTTCGACGCCCGGGACTACATCTCGGCGTCCCGCATCCTGGCCCCCGTCGCCGAGGCCGAGCCCCGCAACGGCGCCGTCGCCGAGCTGCTCGCCCGCGCCTACTTCCACAGCGCCCAGCTCGGCCGCGCCGAGGACGCCTTCCACCGCCTGATCGACCTCGACCCGGGCAACGGCTGGGCGTACGAGGCCCTGGCCCGCACCCTGGAGCGCCGCAACAATCCCGCGGAAGCCACCCGCTACCGCAAGCTGGCCGCCGCCATGGGCATAACCCCCACCGAAGAAATCGAAGTCTCCGTAACCGCCGCCAACCTCGCCTGACGAACGCGAGCCCGCCTCTCTCAGGGGCGGGCTCGCAGCGTGTAGGTCCCGATGAAGACCCCGTTCCCGGTCACCGCCGACTCGGCGAGATCGAACGCGGTCAGGTCGTCCCCCTGGTCGGCGAAGAGCCGCTCGCCCTTACCCACGACGATGGGATGGACCATCAGCACCATCTCGTCCACGAGGCCGGCCCGCAGAAGCGACCGCACGAGCACACCGCTGCCGAAGACCACCAGGTTCTCGTCCCGCGCCTGCTTCACCCGCGCGACGTCGTCCTCGCTCGTGAGCAGCGTCGACCCGTCCCAGGGCAGCGGCTCCCGCAACGTCCTCGAAACCACGTACTTCCGGACGCGCTTGAACGCGTCGCTGATCGGATTCGACGGCTGCTTGGGCCAGTAGCCGTAGAGATCGCCGTAGGTGACGCGCCCGACGAGCAGGGCCCAGGCGTCCGACATGCGCGCGCCCATCGCCTCCTGCATCGCCGGATCCTGCCTCTCAGCAGCCCACCCGCCGTGCACGAACCCGTTCCGCGCGTTCTCATCCGGACGGGCCGGAGCCTGGATCACCCCGTCCAGCGTCACATGCTCCATCGCGATGACCTTGCCCATACCGACAGCCCTTCCCGTTTCCGCCACCCCCCAACAGACCCACCGCCCCCACCAAAACTCATCGCCACTGACACGATGACTCCCGTGGACACGCGCGCACGATGGGACTGGACGTACCGCACCCTGCTTCCGCAGGCTCGACGACCAGCAGGCGACCCCTTGATCATCGACCTAGCGTTCCTCGCTCGCCCAGCGGACGAGACCATGGCTCTCCGTACTGTGGACGGGAACCGGTTCGACTTCGTCGTCCACTGCATCCGCGCTGTTCATACGGCCATGGCGGCCGTGCCGGTCGAAGGCCGCCCACCGATCGAGCGCGTTCCCAACGTCGTAACCCACCTCTGCCACGACGCCTGGGACGACGTGTTGGAGCGAGGCGGCTGGGGCGACGCCGAGTGGTGGCAGTACCTGAACCTGGCAGAGTGCCTCCCCTGGATGGCCGTCGCCCTCGGCCTCCCTGGCGAGAACCCCGAAGAGTACGGAGACCTGGTCGAGCCGGTCGCCTGGAGAACCGTGCCGGATTCCTTGGGCGAGTTGATGAGACGCCAGACCATCCCCTCGAACTTCGTCAACGAACTGTCCGAGGCCTGCGTCACCCTGGCCCGAGCAGAGACCGAACGGACAAGGTGATCATCAACGGCTCCCCGCGGCCTTCGGGCAAACCCCTCGGCGACATCGACGTCGTCCAGGTGGCCTTGCGACCGGCCAGGAGATCACGCAGCGGGTGCGGAGGTGGGGGCCGGATTGATGGCGTGGCGGCGGATGAGCAGGACGATGACCAGGACGACCTGGAGCAGGATGGGCAACAGCATGCCCAGGCCCGCGCCGGTTTCGGGCCCGATGAGGTTGGAGACCAGGCTGGTGTCCCACAGGCCGTGGACCAGCATCGGCAGCAGCAGGGTCCCGCCGACGCGTAGGCACAGGTAGAAGAAGTAGCCCGAGGTGGCCACGATCGCCGCCTGTGCCAGGGCCTGGGGCCCTTCGCCGATGGCGTTGCTGACGTGCACCAGCCCGAACACGACCGAGGAGTACAGGGCCACCCTGCCCTCGCTCAGGCCGGCGCGGCGGAAGACCTGCACGCCGATGCCGCGGAACATCAACTCCTCCCCGACCCCGACGAACACGCCCAGCACCAGCAGGCACACCACCAGACCGAGCTTCTGGTCGGCGGCGTGGACGTAGTTGAACCCGACCACCCCGGCGACCAGCATCGAGATCGGCACGAACCAGACCCAGCGCCGCACCGGGGCCCGGTAGCGCAGCACGTGCGGCCACCAGCCCAGCCAGGTCACCACCGCGGCGGCGAACACGATCGACAACCCGATCGGGATCAGCGCGTTGCGGACGATCGCCTCGGTGGTGGGGAACTGGCTCTTGGAGCCGCTGGTGTCCACCCCCACCAGCGCCCCGACTCCCTGGATGATGGCCAGATAGACCAGCACGATCACAGCGAACAACGGATACGACAGCCGCCGCCCCGCTGGGGCGGGGCGTGCGTGGGTGGCAGGTGTGGTCATCGGATGCTCCGTCATCGGGTGGTCATGGTCGGCGAGACGCCCGTGCCGCACGGACGTTTTCCTCGCGGCGGAGCAACCACCCCACCAGGAGAATTATTCACCGCAAGTCACACGAACAGGACTTGCTGCAGCACGGTGAGCTGAACGAACGCAGGCAAGTACTGATCTCACAGCGACCGCTCATGTGAGCACACAACGTGACGACAGCCACGCACAGTCAGATCAGCATCGTGTCGACGTCCGGGCAGTTCGCGATCTTCTCAGCCATGTCGTCCGAGACCGGGATGTTCCGGACCTCAAGGACGCTGAGCAGTGATTCGGCCACGTTCCGAACCTCGCCCTCCTCATGAGCGGGGACTGTCAATTTTTCGGTGTAAGTCGATCTTGGATGGGTTAGTTGTTCCTGGTCAGGCGGCCGTCGAAGTGGATGTCGAAGGCGTTGAGGGCCGGCTTCCAGCGGCGGACCCAGGCGCCACGGCCTTTGCCGGTGGGGTCCAGTCCCATGAGCGCCATGTAGAGGCATTTCATCGCGGCCTGCTCGGTCGGGAAGTGGCCGCGGGCGCTCACGGCCCGGCGGAGCCGGGCGTTGATGGACTCGATCGCGTTCGTGGTGGCGATGACCTTGCGGATCTCGACGTCGAAGGCCAGGAATGGCACGAACTCGGCCCAGGCGTTGGTCCACAACCTGACGATCGCGGGATACTTGCGCTCCCACTTCTCGGAGAACTCGGCGAACCGGTCGAACGCCGCGGCCTCGGTCGGGGCGGTGTAGACGGGCTTGAGATCCTTGGCGAGTTTCGACCAGTCCTGCCTGCCGGCATAGGCGAAGCTGTTGCGCAGCAGATGAACCACGCAGGTCTGCACCACGGTCTGCGGCCAGACCGCAGCAACCGAGTCAGGCAGCCCCTTCAGCCCATCACAGACCAGCATCAGGACGTCCTTGACACCGCGGTTCTTCAACTCGGTGAGGACACGCAGCCAGTACTTGGCGCCCTCACCGTCACCGTGCTCACCGGCCCACAGCCCGAGGAAGTCGCGCTGCCCGTCGACCGTGACGCCCAGGGCGAGGTAGATGGGGCGGTTGGCGACCTGGCCGTCCCGGATCTTCACCCGCAACGCGTCGATGAACACCACCGGATACACCTCGTCCAGCGGACGCGACTGCCACTCGGCCATGCCCTCCAGCACCCGGTCGGTGATCGCCGAGATGGTGTCCTTCGACACCGACGCGCCATACACCTCGGCCAGATGCGCCGAGATCTCACCCGTCGTGAGCCCCTTCGCGCTGAGCGACAACACCATGCCGTCGATCCCGTCCAACCGCCGCTGCCGCTTCCGCACGATCTGCGGCTCGAACGAGGCGTCCCGGTCCCGCGGCACCTCGATCTGGACCGGACCCGCCTCGGTCAGCACCGTCTTGGACCGCTTCCCGTTCCGGGAGTTCCCACTGCCGCGACCAGCGGCATCGTTTTTGGCATAGCCCAGATGAGCGTCCAGCTCGCCCTCAAGCGAAGACTCCAGCACCAGCTTGGTCAGCTGCTGCAGCAACCCACCCTCACCCGACACCGGCAGACCCTGCGCCTGCAACTGCGCCACCAGATCAGCAACCTGCCCAGCCACAGCCGAAGGCACCTCACCAGCGGACTCACCGCCATCAACCGGCTTGCTCACGTTCGTCACAGGTGTCTCCTACACCTCAGGAGTTACACCGAAATTTCTACAGTCCCCATGAGCGAGAGGGCTGTGCATCTCCGCGAGATTCGTCGCGCAGGTGTAGATCTCTGTGTCCTTCACGGAACGCCAGAGCCTTGGCCGGGCCGGGTGAGTCGCCTCGACGTGGCTGCGGGCGCGGCGCAAGCACGGTCGAGCGTCGTTCGGAGCTCCGACTCGGAAGTCAGTCGCGGAAGACGTCCTTGATGGTGGTGGCGGACATGGACCGGGTGAACCAGGTGTCGAGGGTGGTCTCGTCCGTGCAGGCCTTGATCTTGGCGATGTCGTGGCTGGACGTCGGGATGCCGCGCGAGCGGAGCGCGGTGAGGATGTGTTCGATCGTGGTCTTCCGCTTGCCCTCCGCGAGGCCTTCCTTGCGCGCGGGCTCTTCGAAGAGGTCGCGGAGTTCGTTGGCGTAGGGGTGGTCCTTGAGAGCCATGAGTTCCCTCCAGATCGCTTGTGCGTCGGTGTCTTCCAGAGCGACGTTCAGGTACTGCGCGAAGAACTGGGCGGACTCGGTGTCCTGAGTGGCGAGCGCGTCTGCGAGCGCCTCCAGTATCGCACCTACCTGCGGAGACAGTGCGTGAGTGATGGCAGCGAACACGGCCAGGATGATGTCCTCGGCCGCCTCCCCCGCATCGGTGATCTCGGGCACCTTCGTCGGGCCCAGCACATAGGGCCGGGTCGACTGAGTGACGAAGTACTTCTTTCCGACCGCTGACCATCCGGTCACCGACCCGATACGCGCCCATTTGGCCGTCTCTTCGTCCCGGCAGGCGACGAGGAGGTAGACGTCCTCGATCTTGTACTTGGCCCGGACGAAGGCGACGTAGTAGGGCCAGCTGTGCAGTTTGTTCGGATCGGTCTTGCTCTGGGCTTCGCAGATGACGATGAACGGCGCACCGTCCTCGCCCTCGAAGCCGATGAGGGTGTCGACTCGCCGTTCCAGCGGTTCGCCTTGGGTGAGGTCGCTGTCGAGGATCTTGTAGGACTTGTACGGGCGCAGCGTGAAGCCTGTTTTATGGTCCCTTCCGACGAGACGGTGGATCAGGTCAGGGTCTCGGCGCATGATGCGGTGCTGCGCCTCGTGGGGGGCTTTCGGCATGCGGGGGACGTTACCTCTCGTGTCTGACAGTTCACTTTGCGTGGGCGCGTGGGTGAAGGGGGCGTGCGGTCCAGAAGGTGAGGATGGCGCTGAGCCGGCCGGCGGCGAGGGCGGCGCGGCGCAGCCACGGTCGGGGTGATGTTCGGAGCTCAAGCTGCGGGCTCAGACGCGGAAGACGTCCGCGATGTGGGTGGCGAGGGCAGCGCGGCGCAGCCAGGCCAGCATCGTGTCGGCGTCCGGGCAGTTCGCGATCTCCTCGGCGACGTCGTCCGGAACCGGGATGCGCCGTGCCTCAAGAACGGTGAGCAGTGGTTTGGCCAGGGACTTGGCCTCTCCGCGGGCTACACCCTCCTCGTAGGCCCGGGGGCTGTACATGTCCGCGAGATCCCTCGCGCAGTTGTGGACCTCTGTGTCCTTCACGGAACTCCAGGGCCTTGGCCGGGCCGATTGTGAACGGCCTCGACGTGGCTGCGGGCGCGGCGCAGGCACGGTCGAGCGATGTTCAGAGCGTGAGACGGCCGGGGGTCAGTCGCGGAAGACGTCCTTGATCGTGGTGGCGGAGACGGACCTGGTGTGCCACAGGTCGAGCGTGGCTTCGTCCGTGCACGCCTTGATCTTGGCAGCGTCGTGGGCGGACAACGGGACGCCGCGCACGCGAAGTATGTCGAGGATGTATTCGATCTTGGCCTTCCGCGTGCCCTCAGCCTTGCCGTCGGCTTCGCCTGCCTCGTAGGCGAGGGGGCTGTACATGTCGGCGAGGTCCTTGGCGTAGCTGTAGGTCTCCGTGTCCTTCATGAGTTCTCTCCAGACGAAGCGGGCGGGCGATTCGACGAGTCCGGACGCCACGAAGTAGTACAGGACGTCGCGGGTCTCGGCCTCCAACGGGTTGAAGGCCAAGGCCAGCGCCTTCAGTATGACCTCTGCGGCCGGGGTGTACGCGTGGGTGATAGCGCAGAGTGTCGCGAAGTAGATGTCGCGCAACGCCTCGTCGGCGTCCGTGATCTTGGGAGCGTTGTCCGGTCCGAGCACCCAGGCGTTGAGCCGCAGCGTCGGACGCTTCTTGAGGCGGCCGATCTTGATGACGTTCCTCGCCCAGTCGGCCGTCTTCTGCTTCTGGCAGACGACCAGAAGATCGACATCGCAGCCGTACTTGTCGTGCAGGTAGGCGACGTAGTGCGGCCAGCTCCTGAGCTTGGCCTTGTCGATGTTGAGCTGGGCCTCGCAGACGAGGATGTGGTCCTTCCCGCGGACTTTGCCGCGGAGCATGAGGACAGTGTCGGCGCGCCGTTCGACCAGCTTGATGCTGGTGAGATCGGTGTTCAGGACGGTTACGTCCTCGAACGGGGGCGGCGACGACTTGGAGAGCCGCTCGAACAGGCGGGAGGCGAGGCCGTGATCTTCGCGGAAGATCTGGTGGAGCGCCTCGTGGGGGCTTGTAAGCATGTGGGGGACGTTACCTCTCGTGTCTGACAGTTTACTTTGCGTTGATTTGGGAGTGGGGGGTCGTGCCGGTCCAGAAGGTGAGGATGGCGCTGAGCTGGTCGGCGGCGAGGGCGGGGTTGCGGTGGGACGCGAGGCAGTCGCCGTTGGACGAGCGGTAGTGCCAGCCGTGCCGGCTCTTGAGGAGCAGCACGCTCTCGCCGATGTGGGGAGTGGATGGTGACCGGACGTGGAGGAGCGGGATCGGGGTGTTGTAGCGCCGGTCGACGATCCAGCCTTCGCGGCGGAGGTGCGCGCGGATGCGGTTGAGGTGCCAGCGCATCCAGCGGCGGCGCAGCCGGCCGGGGAACGGGATGCGCGCGATCACAGCGAGCCCCGGTTCCGCGCGCGGCGGCGCTCCTGGGCCAGCTCGTCCCAGAGGTCGTCGGCGGCGCTGCGGATGACGGTGGGGTCGATGCCCTCGTTCGGGTTCAGGAGGGTCGCGCACCAGTCGCCCGCCAGGCCGTCCCTGCGACGGGCCCGCCAGATGTTGTGACCGGGGTATTCGCGGCGCAGGGCGTCCAATGCCTGCTCGTCGTTGATGGTTCGGGTGCTCATATGCGGCCTTGTCTGCCGTGTCGGTCGTTCGTGATGTGCATCACCAAGCTTTCCGCATTCGGCTACGCTCGGCGACAGACCGCAACGGACCGCTACTGGACCGGCAACTTGACCAGGCTGGACCGCCGCTAGACCGCGCGCCCAAAACCCCCACACGGAGACGCGATGACTGCTAGTAGGGAGCCTTACGAAGGACGGGCGATCAGGGCATTTGCCCGCGAGCTGACGGCTTGGCGCGAGCAGTTGGGCATTAGCAAGGCTGAACTGGCCGCACGGCTCGGTTACGACGCCTCGCTTGTCGGTCAGATCGAGGCGTGTAAGAACATCCCGTCCAGGAAGTTCGCCGAGGACTGTGACACGTTCTTCCCATGTGCGGGAGCCTTCGTGCGTTACTGGGACGACATCGAAGAGGAGCGTGACCTCAGCCTGCTCCCCCCAGGCTTCCCGGACTTCCTGGCCCGGGAGGCGAAGGCGACCGTCGTCCACGTCTACGAGGCGAGCATCATCACTGGTCTCTTCCAAACGCCCGAGTATGCCTACGAGATTTTGAAGATCAGTTACCCGCCGGACAAGGCCCGAAGCCTTCTGGAGATGCGCATGGCGCGTGCGGCAATACTCGAACGTGAGAAGCCGCCGACAACGGTGGTGGTGTTCGACGAAAGCGCTGTCCTTCGGCGGATCGGGGATCGCGATGTGATGCGTGGTCAGTACAAGCGCCTGATCGAGGTATCACAGCTGTTCAACGTATCTGTGCAGGTCGTTCCGATGGAGGCAGGGGCGTATCCCGGCATCATGGGTTCATTCTCTGTCCTCGGGTTCGAGAGTGGACCGAACGTTGCCTATAGCGAAGGGCACGTCGGAGGGCTGCTTACGGAACACAGGCCAGCGGTGCGGGAGTACGAAGTAAGCTTCGACCTGATCAGGGGAGTGGCGAAATCCGCCTCTGACTCCCTGAAGCTGTTTCGCGAGGCACTGGAGGCCCTGTGAGCACTGCTGATTGGTCGGCGGCGCGTTGGCGCAAGAGTTCCTACAGTGGCAATACCGGCGGCCAGTGCGTTGAGGTCGCTGACATCGCATGGCGAACGAGCTCCCACAGCACTAACACCGGTGGTCAGTGCGTCGAGGTTGGGGACGTTGCCTGGCAGAGGAGCTCGCACAGTGGCGCTGGAGGCAACTGTGTTGAGGTTGCGGGGGCTGCGGCTGTAGTGGCGGTTCGGGATTCTCAGGATCCGGAGGGGCCGAAGTTGCTGTTGAGCGCGTCCGCTTGGACGGAGCTGCTCTCGCGCGCCCGGGGGTGATGTAACCCCCTCGCCTATCTCCTTGTGAGGGTTCCGCAGTCGGCGGGATCTCCTGGAGGGGGCGTGGATGGACGCGGCGTCTGGGGCGCGGGCGGCGGGGTTGGCCGCCGGGGGCGCACTGATCCTTTTCGCGGCGGTGGCCTGCGGGGGTGGCGGCGGGAAGGCCGCTCCCGCGGCGTCGCCGATGGGCGGCATGAAGATGCCGTCGAGTTCGGCCGCCCAGGCGCCGCCTGCGGCCGGGCCCAATGAGGTGTCCATCGGCGGGTTCGCGTTCGGGCCCGCGAAGCTGACGGTGAAGCGCGGGACCACCGTCACCTGGACGAACCGGGACGAGGACCCGCACACCGTGACCGCCTCCGCAACCGGCGGTCCACGTTCCCCCGCATTGGTGGCGGGCGCCTCGTTCCGGTTCACCTTCACCAAGCCCGGCACGTTCACTTACATCTGCACGATTCACCCGTTCATGCACGGCACGGTGGTGGTGACGCCGTGATCGAGATGAACCGGCGGCAGCTCATCAAGCACGGCGCGTGGTTCGGGGCGGCGGTGGCGCTGGCCGTGGCGGGCGGCGAGGTGGTGAGCCGGGTCGTGGACGCGGACGCTCCCGATCCGTTCCCGAAGGACGCGACGCTCCGGTTCGTCCAGGTGAGCGACAGCCACATCGGGTTCACCGGACCGGCGAACACCGACGTCGCCGGGTCGTTCCACCGGGCGGTCAAGCAGGTCAACGCGCTGAAGCACCGGCCCGACTTCGTCCTGCACAGCGGCGACCTGACGCATCTCGCGACGCCCGCGCAGTTCGACCATGTCAAGCAGATGACCTCCGAGCTCAAGGCTGGACGCGTCGTGTTCGTTCCCGGCGAGCACGACTCGATCGACGACGCGGGGCAGAAGTACCGGGCCGCGTTCGGCAAGGGGACGGTCGGGGACGGCTGGTACAGCTTCGACCTTCAGGGCGTCCACTTCATCGGGTTGGTGAACACCCTCAACCTGAAGAAGCTCGGCCACCTGGGCGAAGACCAGATCGCATGGGTGCAGCGCGACATCGCCGGATTGCACTCGGATACGCCGATCGTGGTGTTCAGCCACATCCCGCTCTTCGCGCTGTATCCGGCGTGGGGCTGGGGGACGGACGACGCGGCGCGCGTGCTGCAGATGCTCGCGCGGTTCTCGTCCGTGACGTGCCTGAACGGGCACATCCACCAGCTGTTCACGAAAACCGAGGGGAACGTGACGTTCCACAGCGCGACGACCACGGCCTACCCGCTGCCGAAGCCCGGCCAGGGGCCCGCGCCCGCGCCGGTCACGCTGCCCGCCGGGAAGCTTCAGGACGCGCTCGGCATCCGCGAGGTCGGCTATGTCCGGGGACGGGCGGGTCTCGCCGTCCGCGACCAGAAACTCGCCTAGGGACGGGCGTACGGTGGCGTCGGAGAGAGGATCCGCGATGCGCCGCAGGCTCCGCGGCAGCGGCGGCGGTGCCGTCCCGCCGCCCCGCGACGCCGGCGTGCACCTCTGCCTGGTGCGGGACGGGGCGTATCCCGACTGGGAGGCCGTCTACCACGACAACGTCCGCTGGGTGTACCGGCTGATGTTCGCCAAGGTCGGCAACCGCCCGGACGCCGAGGACCTCACCGCCGAGGTGTTCCTCGCCGCGCTCGGCCCGCTGCGGCTCAGCGCGGCGGCCGAGGAGGTGCGCGCCTACCTCGCGGCCACCGCCCGGACCGTCCTCGCGGCGCACTGGCGGCGGACGCTCGGCCGCGAGATCACCCGGATCGAGGACACCGACCTGCCCGCGCCCCCGCAGGACGAGCCGGACCGCGGCGGCACCGCGCCCGACCGCGTCCGGCGGATCCTCGGCGCGCTGCCCGAGCGGTATCGTCGCGTCCTCGAACTGCGGTTCCTGAACGGCTACTCGGTCCGCGAGACGGCCGCCGAGCTGGGCGTGAGCACCGGGAACGCCAAGGTCATGCAGCACCGCGCGCTGCGGCTGGCGGCCGACGCCGCCCGCGAGAACCCGGGGGAGGCCCGATGAGCCACGGCCTGCGCCGGCACGTCCGCGACCTGCTGCGCGGGCGGCGTCCGCGCCGGTTCCGCCCGACCGAGGCCGAGGCCGAGGAGCTGCGCGCCGCGATTGAGCTGCGCGCGGCCCGTCCGGGGGCCGACGCACCCCGCGAGGAGTTCGTGACGTCCCTGCACCGCAAGCTCGCCCAGGCCAACGCGCAGGCCAACGCGCAGGTCAATGCGCAGGTCAATGCGCAGGTCAATACACAGGCCGACGCTGAGGTCGGCGCGCAGGGCGGCTCGAAGGAGAAGGCGCCCGCGCCGCGCTCGCCGGTTAGACGGGCCCTGCTGGCGGGCGGGGCGCTGGCCGTGGGAGGGGCCGCTGCGGGCGCGGTCGCCGACCACGCGCTGTCCGGGGGTGCTGCGTCCGCGCCCCCGGACAGCGATCTCACGCCGCTGCACGGCGTCTGGCATCCGGTCGCGGCCGTCGCCGAGATGCCCGAGGGCGCGGTGCGCCGGTTCGAGGCGGGCGGCGTGCCCGGATTCCTGACCAGGCGGAATGGAAGGTTCCAGGCGGTATCCGGGATCTGCACGCACCAGGGCTGCGCGCTGTTCCACCAGGGGGACGGGCTGCGCTGCCCCTGCCACGAGTCATTGTTCTCGCTCGACGGGGCCGTCCTGCAGCAGCGGTTCAAGCGGCCGCTCGCGCCGCTGCCGCGACTGGCCGTCCGGCAGAACGCCGCCAACGTCGAGGTCTACGTCCCGAACTCCACAGGACGCGCCTGACATCGCATCAGCCGTCCAGGGCGTTTTTGACGAAGTGCTCCAGGTCGCGGCGGGGGAGGGAGCCGCCGTGGTCGGCGACGACCTCGCCCTGGACGATCACCAGCAGCGTCGGGACGCCCTGGATCTCGTAGCGTTCGGCCAGCTCGGGAGCCGCGTCGATGTCGATGCGGGCGGTCATCACCCGGTCGGCGTTGTCGGCGGCGAACCGCTCGACGATCGGGCCGAACTGCTTGCACGGTCCGCACCACTTCGCGGTGAAATATGCCAGGACGGCCGTGTCGCCGGCCCGCGCGACGAGCCGGTCGAAGTCGTCCACGTTCTCGATAGCGATGACGTCCTGGTCGCCGACGTGCGCGATGTCCCGCGCGGTCAGCGACGGCAGCTTCTCCGCGGTGTACCAGAGGCCGTTGATCTCCACGTCCGGCAGCATCCGGAGCAGCTCCAGCATCTGGTCCGGCATGAGCAGGTCGCCGCCGTCGGCCGACTTGACCTCCAGGACGTCCAGCTCCGGCATGTCGGCCGCGAAGGTGAAATGGGACGGTTCGAGCGTGCTGTCCGTCCAGATCGTGAGGGACTCCAGGCCGTCCAGGGCGCCGAGCGCCTCCAGGCCGACGCCGTCCAGCTCGTCCGACAGCAGGCGCAGCGAGTAGAGCGCGTCGATCGCGCCGATCCCGCCGAGCGCGTCGGTGTCGGTCCGCGGCCGCGATACCTCCAGGTTCATCAGCCCGGACCCGCCGAACCGCTCGAACCAGGTACCGGGGCTCCGGTCGTCCTCGATGCCGAGGATCTCCAGCTCCGACAGCCCGGCGAGGCCCGCGAGCGCGTGGTCGTCCGGCTCCGGCTCCTCCAGGACGACCTGGAACAGCTCCTTCTGCTTGGCGAGCCGGGCCAGCCCGGCCGCGTTCACCCCGGACGCGGCGAACCCGGCGAGCGCGTCCGCGGGCAGGTCGTCCAGGAACGCCAGGTCGCCCGCGGGGCTGTCGTCCGGCATCTCCAGCGACACCATGTGCCCGGCCGGGACGGTCACCTCGCCGCGCGCGTCCCGGATCTCGACGTCCTCGTCCTCGTCGCCGACGGCGACGATCTGGACCTCGCCCACGGAGCGGTCGGCCGGGAACCGCAGGACCACGTCGCCCCGGTTCCACAGCCGCTCGTCGTACTCGCTGTTGCTCTGCTCGCTCACCGTACGGTGATCTCCGCCCGTCCGGCCGCTGATACCGGACCTGCGGGAAAAATGGCCACGACTTGGAGATCAGCCGACCCTCGCGCCGACGCGGGCCGACCGACCTCGCGCCGACGCGGGCGAGGCAACTTCGCGCCGACGCGGGTCGGCCGGCTTCGCGCCGACGAGGGGTCAGCCGGGCTCGGGGACGATCGCCGGGCGCAGGCCGGGGGCGATCGCGAGCGTGACGGCGACCGACAGGGCCGCCACCGCCGCCATCGCCGCCGCAGGCCCGGTGACCTGCGCGACGCCGCCTGCGATGGTCGCGCCGACGCCCTGCATCGCGAGCATCCCCGACGAGTGCAGCCCGAGCGCCTGCCCCTGGAGGTCGTCCGGTGTGACGGCCATCAGCCGTTCCTGGAGCAGCAGCGTCGCGCAGTACCCGACCGACGCGAGCGTGACCGCGACCGCCGCGACCGGCAGCGCCGGGTCGATCGCGAAGACCAGGTAGGGCGCGGCGAGCAGCAGCCGCATGTACGGGCCGATCCGCTCGCGCCACTCGGGCGGGACGAACCGTCCGGCCAGGACGTCCCCGGTGAGCATGCCGACCGCCGAGACCGCGAGCAGCAGGCCCGCGTGGGACGGCGAGTACGGCACGAACAGCGACTCGCACCCGACGATCAGCCCGTTCGGCACCCACAACCCGACGTACACGTACCGGCGGGCGGGCGACGCCCAGAGCCGCGCGTTGCCTCGCCAGGTCTCGGCGACCGACGGGCGCCCGGCGGCGCGCGGCGGACGGGCCGCCAGCCCGAACCGCGCCGCGAGCGCCGCGACCAGGTACAGGCCCGCGCCGACCAGCAGCGTCCCGCGCGGCGACAGGAACGCCACCAGGACGCCGCCCGCCGCGAACCCGCCGATCTGCATGAGCCCGTTGGACATGTTCAGCACCGACCGGCCGAGGATGAAGCCCTCCTTCGGCAGGATGTCGGTGAGCAGCCCGTACCGGACGCCGCCGCCGACCGACCCGGCAAGGCCGAGCACCGCGAGCAGCGCGAACAGCCCCCAGATCGGCAGCGCCGGAACCGCCAGCAGCGCCGTGACCGCGGCGAACAGCAGCCCGGTCCCGGCGAGCGCGGCGCGCGGCGGCAGCCGGTCCGCCGCAGACAGCAGCGTCGTCGCGCCCACGAGCTGCGCGAACGACGGCCCGAACATCGCCAGCGACGACGCCAGCGGCGACCTCGTCACCTCGTACACCAGCGTGCCGAGCGCGAGGCCGCTCACCGTCATCGCCGCCGACTGCGCCGAGACCGCCGCGAACAGCGGCGTGTACTCCGGCGACCGGAACAGCTCCCTGTAGGTCCGCATGGTTCGAAGTGTCCGGGCACCCGGCCGCCGCCCTTAATGTTTCGCAGGGAGGCGAAACGACATGGGCCTGTGGCTGATCAACGTGGACACGATGGCGACCGGACGGTTCGTCCTGTCGCCGCTGGCCGAGACCATCGGCTGCCTGCGCGACCTCGAACTGGAGAAGGCCGTCCACCCCGGACGCCGCGCCTGGATGGACGCCGTCCTGCCCGGCCACCGCGCGCACATGAGCGAGAACCCGGTCGCGCACGCCATCTTCCGCAGCGGCCTCGTCCCCCTGAAGACCAAGTGGAACGCCGACTTCCTCACCCCACCCCCATCGGGCGAGTTCGAACCGTCCTTCGAGGACGAGCTGGAAGACATCCGCGCGACGCCCCCCGCACGCGCACGAGCCGACCTCGAAGTCTCGATCGGCGGCCCGCTCCCGGACATCCTGCGCAGGGACGACCTCCCCGCCATAGCCGCCGACGCCCTCACCCGCCTCTGGCACGAGGCCGTCGAACCGTACTGGCCGCGCCGCCGCCGCGTCCTGGAGGCCGACATCATCGCCCGCACCCGGCAGCTCTCCCGGGACGGCTGGGCCGGAGCCCTGGAGGGACTGCGCCCCGGCACCCGCTGGCTCGGCGACGGCCGCTTCCGCATCAACGCCTTCGACTACCCGCCGCGCGAGATCTCCGGCGGCACCCTCTGCCTCGTCCCCATCACCGCGTCCCGCGGCTGGGTCACCTGGAACGACGAGCCCCGCCACGGCATCGTCTACCCCTGCGCCGGCGAGCTCGCCGACCCCGAGCCCATCCGCACCCCCCAGGCCCTCGCCCGCCTCCTGGGCGAGGGCCGCGCCGCCGTCCTGACCCTCCTGGACAACCCGAAGAGCACCACCCAACTGGTAGCCCTCACCGGCCTCCCCCTCGGCTCAGTAGGCCGCCACCTGAAAATCCTCCTGGAAGCCCGCCTAGCCGACCGCCGCCGCTCCGGCCGCTCCGTCCTCTACTACCGAACCGAAGCCGGCAACACCTTGATCAACGCCCAACGCACCCCGTGAAGGAGAGCACGCCCCTCAACCGCGGGCACGCTCGGCTCACGGAATCAGACCCGCGTCACGCCTTGAACGTCACGTGGTAGGTATGGCCCGCGACGAACCGACCGTCGACGTCATTGCTGACGCCGCGCGAGTTCCAGACATAGCCGCTCCAATGCCCCGTCGTCACGTACGCCGTCACCGTGCGGGGCGCCGAGAAGTAGCTCCAGCCGTCGGTTCCACCCGGGCAGTCCCTGGTCCCCATGAGCAGGGTCGATGCGTACCGCTTGGAGCGCTTCGTCGTGACCTTTGCCCGGATCGTGGCGAAATGCAGGTGTGCCTGGTCGCGCACGAGCCCGCCGGGAACTCCTCGTGCGGAGCCGCTGACCCAGTAGAACGGCCCATTCTCGCCCGTGACCCAACTTGCCCTGTATCCGAAGTCGAGCGCCCGGTCGGTGTTGGGCACGAGATACATGGCCCGGCCGTCAGAATCCAGCTGGCCGAGAATGCTGCGTCCCGCGCACACCGCCGCTTTGCTGAGGCTCCCGAGGGTCGCGCCTCGCGGGGAGACGCTGAAACGCTTGCCCTTGCGCGCGTCCAGGGTGACGTCCACATGCTTGGAGCCGATCGTCACGGTGCGGGCGGCGAGGGTCTGGCTGCCGAGCATTCCGTCGTCCGGTGTCGAGATCACCACGCCCAACGCATAGCGGCCCTTGCGGAGGCTCTTGCTCTTGCCACTGGAAAACTGCTTCTCGGCCTCGGTGGACGGGTTCACCAGGTCGACGGACGTCCGGACGGTGCGGCCGTGGCGGTCGATGGTGCGGACGGTCAGCGAACCGCCGGTCGCCGCGTCCGCCGGGACGGTCAGGCAGGCGACCCCGAGGGCCGCTCCCGCCGAGGCCGCGACGATCCTGAATCCGCGCATGCTCACGCTCGCCTTCAGCGGGGGAGTCTGATCAGCAGGACGGATTGTAGGCCGGAGATCGCGGGCGGGGGGAGGGGCGGGGACGGGTAGGTTGGGGGGATGATCGACGTGCCTGTTCAGTACTTTGCGGCGCGGGACGGCGTGCGGATGGCGTTCCGGGAGCTGGGGGAGGGGCGGCCGCTGGTGCTCGTCCACGGGTACTTCTCGACCGCGACGGTGAACTGGATCCGGTACGGGCACGCGGAGGCGCTGGCCGACCTCGGGTACCGGGTGATCATGCCGGACCTGCGCGGGCACGGGGACAGCGGGAAGCCGCACGACCCGGCGAACTACCCGCCGGACGTGCTGGCCGACGACGGGTTCGCGCTGCTGGAGCACCTGGACCTCACCGACTACGTGCTCGGCGGGTACTCCTTGGGCGCGCGGACGGTCGCGCGGATGCTGGCGCGCGGGGCGAACCCGGTGCGGGCGATCTTCGGGGGGATGGGCCTCACCGGCATCACCGAGACCGAGGGGCGCGGCGAGCACTTCCGGGACGTGCTGACCAACCCCGGGACGTTCGAGCGCGGCACGGCCGAGTGGCGTGCCGAGGCGTTCCTGAAGACCGTCGGCGGTGACCGGTTCGCGCTGCTCGGCGTGCTCGACACGTTCGTGAACACCCCGCGCGAGGAGCTGGCGAAGTTCACGCTGCCGTCGCTGGTCGTGGCCGGGGTGGACGACCATGACAACGGCTCCGCGAAGGATCTGGCGGCCGCGCTGCCGGACGGCCGGTACGTCGAGATCCCCGGCAACCACATGAGCGCCGTGACCCGTCCGGAGCTGGCCGAGGCGATCGTGGAGTTCCTCGAAGGCTAGCCCGGTTTGGGGCGGTGGCCGTTGCGCTTCTGCGGCTGGTCCACGGGGTCGCCCTTGGGCAGGGTGAGGACGAAGCGGGCGCCGTGGGTGCCGTCGATGCGGTCGGTGATGACCAGCGAGCCGCCGTGCGCCTCGACGATGTCGCGGGAGATGGCGAGGCCGAGGCCGGTGCCGCCGGCGTCCTTGTGCCGGGACTCGGCGAGCCGGGTGAAGCGGTTGAAGACGTCCTCGCGGTCGCCGGGCGGGATGCCGCCGCCGTCGTCCACGACCTCGACTACCGCCTGGCCGCCCTCCTCGCCGACCCGGACGGTGACGGTGGACGCGGCGTGCCGGTCGGAGTTGTCGATGAGGTTGGTCAGCACCCGGGCCAGCTCCAGCCGCCCGCCGCGCACCAGCACCGGGGAGTCGCCGGTGACGGTGACCTTCGTCCGGCGGGGGCGGCGCAGCACCTCCTGGTCGGCGATCTCGTGCAGGTCCAGCACCTCGCGGCGCAGGCCCTGGTCGGACTCCAGCCGGGCGAGCGCGAGCAGGTCGTTCAGCACCTGCTCCAGCCGGTCGGCGTTGTGCAGCATCGCCTCGGTGGACTCGCCGAGGTCGGTGCCCTGCGGGTCGGAGCGGGCGAGCTCCAGCTCGGTGCGCAGGCCGGTCAGCGGGCTGCGCAGCTCGTGCGAGAGGTCGGAGATGAACGCGCGCTGCCGCGCCACGGCCTTCTCCAGCCGGTCGAGCGTCTGGTTGATGCTGCGGGCGAGCGCGTGGATCTCGTCCTTCCGGGACGGCTCGGGCACGCGCCGTTCGAGGTCGGTCGCGGTGATCTCGTCCAGGTCGCGGCGGATCGCGTCCACCGGGCGCAGCGCCCGCCCGGCCGCCCGCCACGCGCCGGCCCCGACGACCAGCGCCACCAGCGGGAACACCAGTGCCGACAGCAGCGCGACGCCGGGTTCGGGCAGCCACGGACGCGTTCTTTCCAGGCCGTAGACGACCAGGTTCCGGTGCCCGTCGTGCACCCGCAGCGCCACCACCTGGAAGCAGCGCCCGTACGGGGCGGTGGCGTGGCAGCTGATGCCGTCCCGGCGGGTGTCCAGGCCCTCGGGGGCGGGGAACCGCACCGGCGGACGGCCCCACATGGAGTCGCTCGCGGCGACGACGCTGCCCGACGCGTCCACAACCTGGGCGAGCGAGTTCTCGCTGGTGGGGACGTGCGCGGGGAGCCGTCCCTCGCGGGCCAGCTCGGCGACGACGCGGGCCCGCCGCGCGACGCGGCGCTCCAGCGAGTGCCGCGCCTCGGCGGTGACCAGCAGCATCGCCACCAGGTACAGCGGAATCACCAGGAGGAGCGCGAACACCACGGCCCGGACCGTCACCCCGGTCCGGATCGACGGGTCGCGCAGCACCCGGTGCCACAGCCGCGCCGACGGACCGCTCACTCCCCGGAAAGTTCCCCTACCTGGGTAAACGTGACCCGCCGCCCCCGGCAAAGATCCGTTACGCGGAGTAAGGGACCCCTGCCGGGACGGGGATGTGAGGGGTCAGTCGCCGTCCAGGCCCCAGCGGGTCCGGATCGCGCCGTCCACCAGGCCGAACAGCCGGTCCATCACGATCCCGATCACCAGGATCACGATCATGTAGGAGATCATCGCGTCCGTCTGGGAGAACTCCCGGGCCTGCGACAGCAGCACGCCGAGCGAGGTGTGCGAGGAGATCACCACGAGCAGCTCGCCCGCCATCAGCGACCGCCACGCGAACGCCCAGCCCTGCTTGAGCCCCGCCACGAACGACGGCAGCGACGCGGGCAGGATCAGGTGCCGGTACAGGTTCAGCCCGCGCAGCCCCATCACCTTCCCTGCGCGCAGCAGGATCGGCGGCGTGTAGTCCACGCCCGCGATCAGCCCGTTGGCGATGGACGGCGCCGCGCCCAGCACCACGACGAACAGGATCGCCTGCTCGCTCAGCTGGAACAGCAGGATCGCCAGCGGGAACCAGGCGATGGACGGCATCGTCTGCAACCCGGTGATCAGCGACCCGACCGCGCGGCGCAGCACCGACGACTGCGTCACCAGCGCGCCCACGACCGTCCCGACCACGACCGACACCGCGAACCCGACGACGGCGCGCTGCATGGTCAGCCCGACCGCGCCCCAGAACGAGCCCTTGCCGAGCTGGTCGCCGAGCACGGGCAGCGTGTCGGCCGGTCCGGGCAGCACGTAGGACGGCTTCCAGCCCGACCACACCACGATCTGCCAGGCCAGCAGCGCGATCAGGACGGCGCTGGCCATCGGCCACACCGCCGACCAGGCGCGGGCGAGCGGGTTGCGGCCCGCCGTTCCGCCGAGTTCCAGCGCGTCCAGCCCGGAGATCTGCCGGCTCAGCTCCGGCCGTCCCGAGCCGTTCAGCCCGGGACGCGGCGCGCCGTCCGGCTTTGTTGGTGCCGAGCCGTTCGGCTCGGGGCGCGCGGCGGTTCCGTCCGCGTTCGCCGCTTCGGTGTCAAGCGCCATGGCGTCCGACCTCCTCGCGCAGCCGGTCGGTGATGGTCGCGGCGAGCGCGGCGACCTCGGTGGAGTCGATGCGGCGCGGCCGGTCCATCGGGACGGGGAACTCCTCCACGACCCGGCCCGGACGGCTCGACAGCAGCACCACGCGGTCGCCCAGCCGGACGGCCTCGCGGACGTTGTGCGTGACGAACAGCACGCTCAGGTTCCGCTCCCGCCAGATCCGCTCCAGCTCGTCGTGCAGCAGGTCGCGGGTCATGGCGTCGAGCGCGCCGAACGGCTCGTCCATCAGAAGGAGCGTTCCGGTGCCTTCGGTGTCGATGGTGAGGGCGAGGGCGCGGGCGAGGGCGACGCGCTGCCGCATCCCGCCCGACAGCTGGTGCGGGCGCTTCTTCTCGAACCCCGCCAGGTGGACGGACGCCAGCAGCTCAGCGGACCGCGCGCGGCGCTCGGCCCGCGGGACGCCGCGCGTCTTCAGCGCCAGCTCGATGTTCGCCGTGACCGTCAGCCACGGGAACAGCGCGGGCTCCTGGAACATCAGCGCGACGCGCCGCCCGGCGGTGTCGATCGTCCCGGCGGACGGCCGGTCCAGCGCGGCGACGAGGTTGAGCAGGGTGCTCTTCCCGCAGCCGGACGCGCCGAGCAGGCAGACGAACTCGCCCGGCTCGACCCGCAGCGAGACGTCGTCGAGGGCCGGCAGGGACCCGAACGCTTTGGAGACGCCGTCGAGCCGGACCGCTGCCCCGGAGGGCACGGCCCGGCTCGCGGCGGCCTCGACGGCCTGTGTCATTTGTCGCTGACCTGTGCCTTTCCTTGTGCCTTGAGAACGTCGTTGAGAGGTCCGAGGTCGTAGATGCCGGTCAGGTCGACCTTGTCCAGCAGGCCGATGTCCTCGGCGTGCTGCGCGCCCGCCACCAGGGACGGCGCGACCGGGTCGGTGGTGAAGGTGATGTTCTTGAACGCCGCGTCCAGCACGTTCTGCTTGATCGGCTTGCCGGACAGCTTCGTCAGGGCGTCGTTGGTCGCCTGCTCGGCGCCCGCCTTGTCGGAGTTGATGTAGTCGGTCGCCTCGACCACTCCGGCGAGGAGCTTCTTGACCTGGTCCGGGTGCTTGTCGGCGAAGTCGCGCCGGACGATCAGGTTGGTGATGACGAACTTGCCGCCGGGCCACAGGGACGACTCGTCCAGCAGCTTCTTGCCCTTGCCCTCCAGCACCAGCCGGGACGCGTAGGGCTCGGGCACCCACGCGCCGTCGATCGAGCCCTGCTGGAAGGTCTGGATGGTCTGCGCGTTCTCCTGCGGGACGACCTTGACGTCGCCCGAGCCGTCCTTGTTGGCGGTGAGGCCGTTCTTCTTCAGCCAGTAGCGCAGCGCGACGTCCTGGGTGTTGCCGAGCTGCGGCGTGGCGATCTTCTTGCCCTTGAGGTCCTGCGGGCCGTTGATGCCGGGCTTGACGACGAACGAGACGCCGCCGGACGCCGCGCCGGAGATGACCTTGACGGCCTTGCCGTGCGACTTGGCCCACGCGTTCACGGTCGGGTTCGGGCCGACGAACGTGGCGTCCACGGCGCCGGAGAACAGCGCCTCGACCGCGGCGGGGCCCGCGTTGAAGGTCGCGGTCTTCGGCGCGACGCCGAGGTGCTTGGCGAAGATCCCCTTCTGGATGCCGACCAGGGCGGTCGCGTGCGTGATGTTCGGGAAGTAGCCCAGCTTCAGCGGGGCGGCCGCGCCGTCCTTCCCGCCCTTGTCGTCGCCGCCACAGGCGCTGAGCGTCCACGCGCCGGCCAGGACGGTCAGGGCCGCGGCCGCGGCGCGCAGGCGGAACGTTCGGTGCATCGGCATAATTCCCTACTAAGCAGGTCGGATTGACGTGCACAGTAGACAATGTAGGTAATGCCTTCGTCAAGCGGCTTGCGATACGGATCTGCGCCGGGACCGCGTCGCGGCGCGGCGGACTCGAACAGGGTTTGTCATGGGGCGTCCGGTAAGGGCGGCGTGCCAGTTCGAAGTCCGGACGGGGCGCTCGATAGGCTCGGGGAGCATCCGCCCGTGCGGGTGCGCCGATTCTGAGCTTGTCGAAGCAACAGGGGAGATGCCCGTGTCGTCGATCGAGGCCGTCCTCGGCCGTGAGGTCCTGGACTCGCGCGGCAACCCGACCGTCGAGGTCGAGGTGCTGCTCGCGGACGGGACCGAGGCCCGCGCCATCGTCCCGAGTGGAGCGTCCACCGGCCAGTTCGAGGCCGTGGAGCTGCGCGACGGCGGCGACCGCTACGGCGGCAAGGGCGTCCGGAACGCCGTCAAGGCCGTCAACGAGACCGTCGACGAGAAGCTCGTCGGCTACCCGGCGACCGAGCAGCGGCTGATCGACCAGACGCTGATCGACCTCGACGGCACGCCGAACAAGGCCAACCTCGGCGCCAACGCGACCCTCGGCGTCTCGCTGGCCGTCGCGCGCGCCGCCGCCGAGTCGTCCGGCCTGCCGCTGTTCCGCTACGTGGGCGGCCCGAACGCGCACGTGCTGCCCGTCCCGATGATGAACATCGTGAACGGCGGCGCGCACGCCGACAACAACGTGGACGTCCAGGAGTTCATGATCGCGCCGATCGGCGCGCCGACGTTCGCCGAGGCGGTCCGCTGGGGCGCCGAGACCTATCACGCCCTGAAGGCGGTGTTGAAATCGCAGGGACTCAACACCGGCCTCGGCGACGAGGGCGGCTTCGCGCCGGACCTGTCGTCCAACCGCGCGGCGCTCGACCTGATCATGGACGCCATCCAGAAGGCCGGGTTCGAGCCGGGCCGCGACATCGCGGTCGCGCTCGACGCCGCCGCCTCGGAGTTCTACTCCGACGGCGCCTACCAGTTCGAGGGCAACCGGCGGTCCGCCGACGAGATGGCCGCCTACTACGGCGAGCTCGTCGACGCCTACCCCGTCGTCTCCATCGAGGACCCGCTCAACGAGGACGACTGGGACGGCTGGAAGTCGCTCACCGACGCCATCGGGTCGAAGGTCCAGCTCGTCGGGGACGACCTGTTCGTCACCAACCCCGAGCGCCTCGACCGCGGCATCCGCGAGGGCATCGCGAACGCGCTGCTGGTCAAGGTCAACCAGATCGGCACCCTGACCGAGACGCTCGACGCGGTCGCGCTCGCCCAGACCAACGGCTACCGCTGCATGATGAGCCACCGGTCCGGCGAGACCGAGGACACCACGATCGCCGACCTCGCCGTCGCGACCAACTGCGGCCAGATCAAGACCGGCGCGCCCGCCCGGTCCGACCGCGTCGCCAAGTACAACCAGCTCCTCCGCATCGAGGACATCCTGGACGACGCCGCCCGCTACGCCGGCGCGGCGGCCTTCCCGCGCTTCACCCAGGGGGCCTGAGCCCGTCCGGGAGTGCTGAGCACGTGCCGGAGCGCCGGCCGGGTCCGTCCCGGCCGGCGGTCCCGAACGAGGGAGCGGTGATGGCGGCGGACGACGGCAAGCGACCCACTTCGGGCCCTGCGGGCGCTTCGGGCGCTTCGGGTAAGGCCGGTGCCAAGGCGGACGCCAAGGGCGGCGGTGGCTCCGGGCGGCAGCGCGGCAGGCAGGGCGGCGGGTCCGCCCTGACCGGACGGGCGGCCATCCTCGCCGTCGTGGTCTGCGCCATCGCCCTGACGCTCGCCTACCCCGTCCGGGAGTACATCGCGCAGCGGCAGGAGATCGCCGACCTGGAGCACAAGCAGTCGGTCGCGCAGAAACAGGTCGCGGAACTCTCGCAACGCAAGCAACGGCTGACCGACAAGTCGTACATTGAACGTGAGGCGAAGCGACGGCTCCACTACTGCATGCCCGACGAGAAGTGCTACATCGTCCTGGACGGTGGCGCGAGCGACGGGGAGCAGGCCCGGCGGAGCGGTGCGGACGGGCGTCCGCCGTGGTACGAGACGCTCTGGCGGTCGGTGGAGACCGCCGACCGCACCCGCTGACCCGCCGCGCCGGGCGCGTCCCGGCGGGACGGCGGGCGGACCGGCGGAGCCCGGCGGTTGAGGGACCGGCGGGCACCGGACGGAGCCACGGCCGCACCGGGCGGTGACGCCCGGCACGGCGATGCGCGCCCTGTGGAGGCGCGGCAAGGAGATGCGCGCCCTGTGGGGGGTGCGGGAAAGAGATGCGCGCCCTGTGAGGGTGCGGGAAAGAACGGCGGCCCGTTCTCGGGCGCGCCGCGGGAGGTGCCGCGGGGAGGCGGCACGGCGCGGGCCGGTGCGCGGCCCGCCAGTGGGGACGGGACATGATCGACGAACGCGACAAGGCCGCTATCGCGGAGCAGCTCGGACGCGAGCCGCGCGGCGTGCGGCGGGTGGCCTACCGCTGCCCGTGCGGCAACCCGGCCGTGATCGAGACGGCGCCGCGGCTGCCGGACGGCACGCCGTTTCCGACGCTGTTCTACCTGACCTGCCCGAAACTGGCGTCCGCGATCGGGACGCTTGAGGGCGGCGGGATGATGCGGGAGATGCAGGCCCGCCTGGCCGACGACCCTGAACTGAAGGTGTCCTACGAGGCGGCGCACGCCGACTACCTGCGCCGCCGCGACGAGGCGACCAAGGAGGAGGGCGTCGAGCCGCTTCCGGAGGGCATGCAGAGCGCGGGCGGCATGCCCGAACGGGTGAAATGCCTGCACGCGCTGATCGCGCACGAGCTGGCCGTCCCGGGGGTCAACCCGTTCGGCCGCGAGGCCTTCGCCGCGCTCCCCGAGTGGTGGCGCAACGGCCCGTGCGTCTGCCCGCCCGCGCACACCCCCGACCAGGCCGCCGACCGGGCAGCCACCGCCGCCGCTTCCGCGGACCAGGAGAACACGAGGACAGACCAGGAGGGGGAACGGTGACGCGCGTCGCCGCCATCGACTGCGGTACCAACTCGGTCCGGCTGCTCATCGCCGACGTGGAGGGCGACACGCTCACCGACGTCGAGCGCGAGATGCGGATCGTCCGGCTCGGCCAGGGCGTCGACCGGACCGGACGGCTCGCGCCCGAGGCCCTCGACCGCACCTTCACCGCCATGCGCGAGTACGCCGAGCTGATCACCCGGCACGCGGCGGAGAAGGTCCGCGTCGTCGCGACCAGCGCGACCCGCGACGCCGAGAACCGCGCCGACTTCGTGGGCGGCGTGGTCGACATCTTCGGCGTGGTGCCCGAGGTGATCACCGGGGACGAGGAGGCGCGGCTGTCCTTCACCGGCGCGACCCGCGAGCTCGCGGCGCTGCGTCCGGCCCGTCCGTACCTGGTGGTGGACATCGGCGGCGGCTCGACCGAGTTCGTGCTCGGGTCGTCGAGCGTCGAGGCGGCGGTGTCCATGGACATCGGCTGCGTCCGGCTCACCGAGCGGCACCTGAAGGACGCCGACCCGCCCAGCCCCGAGCAGATCGCCGACACGATCACCGACATCGACGCGGCGCTCGCGGCCGTCCGGGAGACCGTCCCGGTGGACGAGGCGCGCACCCTGGTCGGCCTCGCGGGCTCGGTCACCACCGTCGCCGGGATCGCGCTCGGCCTGCCCGAGTACGACTCCACCAGGATCCACCTGTCCCGGATCATGGCGGCCCAGGTGCACGACGTGACCCGCGACCTGCTGCACGCCACCCGCGCCGAGCGCGCGTCGATCGGCGTCATGCACCCCGGCCGGGTGGACGTGATCGGCGCCGGCTCCCTGATCATCGACCGCATCATGCGCGAGTACGGGTTCGGCGCCGTCGTCGTCAGCGAGCACGACATCCTCGACGGCATCGCCTGGTCCCTCGCCGGCTGACCCGCCGGGTCTCAGTAGACGATCTCGGGCGGCGCCGCCACGGTGAACGTGGTGGCGCCGCCCTTCGCGTACCTGGGATGCGGCGGCCCACTCACCACCACCCGCACCTGGTGCCCGGCGGCGAACCGATGCCCCGTGGTGGCGAGCGGCACGACCGCCTCGCCCCCATTCGTCCGGACGACGCCGTCGCTGACGTTGCGGGAACGCCCACGCTCGTCCACGTCACTGAGCCGGACGAAGATCACCCCGTTCCCGGAGATCCGCAACCGCACGCCGACCGCCCCGACGACCTCAAGGGGCTCATCAAGCGGCGCACTCTCAAAGGCCAGCGCCCCGCCGTGCCGCGCGCCCCGCCGGTCCTCCCTCACCCCGCCTCGCGACGACAGCAACGCCCCGCCGACGGACGCCGGAGGACGCCCCGGATCGTGCCGCAACGTCGCAGGCAGTCCCGGCCCCCGCGAATCCACGCGCACCACCTGCCCGCGCGCCGTCGCCGACACCTGCGCGCCGGTCTGCACCGGCGGGACTGCCGGGTCGCGCGGCGTCGTGTTCCGCCGCGAGTCGCGCTGCCTTGCGGGATGCGCCGGTTCGCGCGACGTTGCAGGCGGTTCCGGCTCGTCCGTGCGGGCGGGTTCCGGCGGGGCGGGCCAGGTGTCGAGGTCGCGCCAGGTGTCGGCGATGTGCAGGCGCAGGGGTTTGCCCGGCGCGGGCGTTTCGCCGGTGAGGTGGGTGCGGAGCCAGGCCAGCGCGGCGTCGAAGACCTCGGGCAGGCCCCGGCTCAGCGCGGACGAGTGCGTCCACGGCCCGATCACCAGGCGCGCCGCGATGCCCGCCTCGCGCAGGGACTCGTACTCGCGGACGGCCTGGTCGAGCGTCACGTCCTGCCAGCCGCTGACCAGGCAGGTCGGGACGCGCGGCGTGACCCTCGCGCCCGTCCAGTGCGGGTCGGCGGGGTCGGGGTGGGCGATGGCGTCGCGGAGGAAGGGCGGCTCGGTGATCTCGTCCGGGCGGACGCCCTTCCGGAGCCGCCGCGCGAGCCGGACGAGCGCCGCGACGTGCGCGGGCGTCATCCGGCCCTCGTGCGCCAGCGTCGTGGACGCGATGAGCGCGTTCTCCAGGTTGAACACGCCGCCGGTGTAGAGGAACGCGTGCGGGTCGTGAAGCGGGACGAGCGCGACGGAGGCCCGCAACTCGGGCGGCGGATCCTGGGCGAGGGCGGCGGTCGCGTGGCTCTGCGCGCTCGCTCCGATCGTCCCGAGGACGCCGGTGAACCACTCCTGCTCGCGCAGCCAGGCCACGGCGGCGTGCCCGTCCGCCGCGTCGTGCCGCCACAGGTCGAACGTCCCGCCCGAGCCTCCCGTCCCGCGCGCGCTCTGCAGGACGACGTGGAACCCCTGTTCGGCGAAGGCGACGCCGAAGATCGCGGCCCACGGGAAGCCCCGCGAGTACGGCGTGCGGACGAGCAGCGTCGGGAAGTCGCCCGCGTCCAATGGGAAGTAGTGGTCGGTCTTCAAAGGGCTGCCGTCAGCGGCGGGAACGTCGATGCCGCCCTCGAAGCCGACCGCGTGCCGCGGCTCGGGCAGACCCCGCAGCGTGCGCCGAGCGAGCCGGGTGTGCCGCGGGACGCGCCGGTCGGCCCGGGAGAGGCGTCCGGTGTCTGCGGTCGGGGTGATGGCGGCCATGGGCACCTCCGGAGGGTTTCCGTACTTAGTACGAGAATAGCAGGATGGGACGCATGGACCCCGAGGCCCTCTGGCTCGACGCGGACCGGCCCCGGGTCGGCCGCCCGCCCGCGCACAGCCGCGCCGAGATCACCGAGGCCGCGGTGGCGGTCGCGGACGCGGCGGGGCCGGCGGGCGCGGCGGCGGTGACCATGCGCAAGGTCGCCGCGCACATCGGCGCGGGCGTGATGTCGCTCTACACCTACGTCCCGGACCGGGAGACCCTGCTGGAGCTGATGATCGACCACGCGGCCGGCGCGGCCGTCCCGCCGCGCACCGGCGACTGGCGCGCGGACATGCGGGCGCTCGCGCACGCGCAGCGGGCGGTCATGCTCGCGCATCCCTGGCTGCCCGCCGCCCTGCCCGCGCGCCGCACGCTCGGCCCGAACACGCTCCGGGTGATGGACCACGCGATCACCGTGCTCGCCCCGGCCGGTCTGGCGCCGGGTGCGGCGCTGGAGGTGTTCTCGCTGGTCACCGGCTTTGTCGCGAGCCACGTCGGGTTCGAGGTGGGGCAGCGGGACGTCGCCGCCGGGGACGCCGCGTCCCAGGTCCGATACCTGCGCAGGGCGGCCGAGGAGGGCGGCTTGTCCGAGCTGTCCGCGCTGCTGGACGCCGACCCCACCCCGCCTCCGCCGCCGGACGAGACCTTCGACCGGCTGCTGGGACGCCTGCTGGACGGCCTCGTCCGCTGAGGGTTCCGGCGGGCTAGAAGTCGTTGCGGAGGGTGGCGATCAGCGCCGGGATGATCATGGCGTTGGGGCTCTGCTGCGGCACGTAGAGGACGGCGGAGCCGCCGCCGGACGGCCGGATCAGCACCCGGCCCTGCTCGATCACGGCGTCGGCCACCATCGGCCACGAGAGCGAAGCGCGGCCGCCGCGCAGCCCGCCCGGGTGCAGGACGAGCCCCTGCGCGACCTCCACGGCCTCGCCGGTCCGGACGCGCGCGACGATCTCGGCGATCAGCCGCGCCTCGGCCCGGTCGCGGCAGGTCTCGACCAGCCGCGTCCACAGGCCCTGCGCGTCGTACTCGCCGGACGGGTCGAGCGCGACCTCCACGCGCGGCCCGCCCTGGAAGGGGTGGCGCCCGACGCGGAAGATCCACTGGGTCGGCAGCGCCGTCTTCCAGTAGGCGGTCCACTCGACGTGCGCCCAGGCCAGGGTGGTGTTCCCGTAGGCGACGACCTGGTCGTCCAGGTAGAGCCGGAGGCCGCGGACCTCGGCGGCGAGGCCGGGGCCGGGGCGCTGCGCGGCGGCCAGCCGGGACGGGCGGGTCGGCTGCGGGTTGAGGGCCTCGGTCCACGCCTCACCGTCCCACCAGCGCAGCTTGCTCTCGCCGAACGGGTCGGGATACCAACCAGGTTGGGTCATCGGCCTTGCCCTCCGCTCCGCGCGGGCCCCCGCGCACGGGCTCCCGCCCCCCTCCGGCGTGGACGGCATCGTACCGATGCGCCGTGCCCGTGATGTGCGTTTTGTCCTACCACGTCGTGATCGTGGGCCGGGCCACCTGCGGCCGCTCTGACGTGCGAGGATCGCAACATGAGCGACGCCGCCAACGCGCCTTACGTGCCGCCCGGAACCGGGTGGCCGGACGACCTCGCCGACCCCGGCACGCCCGTCGCGCACGACGCCGGGGAGGTCGCCTCGCTCGCCGCGTCCGCGGCCTCGCTGCACGAGCTGGTCGCCCGGCAGTCGGTCTGCCGCGCCTGCGACCGCCTCGTCGCGTGGCGGGAGAAGGTCGCCGTCGAGCGCCGCCGGATGTTCGCCGACGAGCCGTACTGGGGACGGCCCGTCCCCGGCTGGGGCGACCCCGACCCGAAGATCATGGTCGTCGGCCTCGCCCCCGCCGCGCACGGCGGCAACCGCACCGGCCGGATCTTCACCGGCGACCGCTCCGGCGACTGGCTCTTCGCCTCGCTTTACCGCGTCGGCCTGGCGAACCAGCCCACGAGCGTCCGGGCGGACGACGGGCTGCGCCTGATCGGGACGCGGATGGCCGCGACCGTCCGGTGCGCCCCGCCCGACAACAAGCCGACGCCCGGCGAGCGCGACACCTGCCTGCCGTGGCTGGCCCGCGAGATCGCCGACGTCGCCCCGTCCGTCCGCTGCGTGGTCTGCCTCGGCGGTTTCGCCTGGCAGAACGTCTGGCCGGTGCTGAAGGACGCGGGCTATGAGATCCCGCGTCCGCGTCCCAAGTTCGGCCACGGCGCGGAGGTCGAGATCGCGGGCCCGGACGGTGTCTCCCTGACCGTCCTCGGCTGCTACCACCCGAGCCAGCAGAACACCTTCACCGGACGCGTGACCGAAACCATGCTCGACGCCCTGTTCACCCGCGCCAAGACCCTCGCCGAAATCTGACCCGTCCGGGCAAGATCACGGCGGGCCGGATGCGTGCGCATAAAGCTCCGACCCGCCGTGAAGCGCAGCATCGTGACCGTCCGCCCCGGCCCCCGCGCCATACACCAGCCCTGGGCCGCATCCCCGAGGTACCAGCCACCCCTGCGGAGCTTCACCCGCGCGGGGTCGCCCGGCGCGGGAGTGGTGCCGTGCGGGTTGCGCAGCCCCTCCGCGGAGCTACGCCCGCGCGGGGTCGCGTCCCGCGCGGGGTTGGGGCCGCGCGGGGTTGGGGCCGTGCGGGTTGCGTCCTACGTGGACGAGCGGTTGCGTCCGTGTGGGGGCGCGTCCTGTGTGGGACGCGCCCCCACACGGGGCCGCTTGGTGGTTACTGGGCGGGGGCGGCGGGGGAGAGGGGCTGGAGGTCGATCTGGCCGTGCTGGCAGACCGGGCCCAGCGTCCAGGAGGCGCGGACCCAGGAGCGCTCGTCCGGCGGGATGACGTGCAGCGCCGTCGGCGAGGGCTCGCACTCGGAGCCGGCCTCGCCGTCGCCGGGGACGGCGGTCCAGTGCAGCAGGGAGTAGGCGTGGCCGCCGGGCTTCACGACGAAGGCCGCGGGCGAGCCGGTGCGCCGGGTCGAGGTCGGGATGCTCGGGTTCGACGGGCTGGCGAGGCCGAGGCCTGGGAAGCCGTAGACGCGGCAGGCGCGGCCGGAGATGTTGGTGAGCGTGAGCCGCGCGTAGCGCTGGCCGGCGCCGGGGCTCAGGCCGATGACGGTCGCGCGGAGCTGGGCCGCGGTGCAGCGGGTGCCGGACGATCCGCCTGTCCCACCACCACCACCGCCGCCGCCGTTGCCGCCGCCACCACCGGTGCCGCCGCCGTTCCCGCCGCCTCCGCCGCTCCCGGCGGACGGGCTGGTCGTGCCTCCGGCGCCCGTGGTCTTGCCGTTGCTGGACTTGCCGTCGAGCGAGAAGGTGCACCCGGTCGCCAGTACGGCAACGGCGGCGGCGATGAGCGACCCCTGGACGATCCGTGACATTTCGCGTCTCCCCTGGACTGTGAAAGGCGGGGCAGGGCCTTGGCCAAGCGGCTCGTCCCCGAAGCCGCCCGCTTGGCGCCCCCGTCCGGCCCTGTCCCGCCGTCTTTCCCGATACACCTAGTGAGATGCCGGATAGGGGGGAGTTGTTCGGATGTGTGGTGCATGAGGTGAGGACGACCGGCTCCCGGGTACCGGGAGCGGTATGTCTGTCGAGCAGATCCCCCCGGCCGCCAAGCACATCGTGATCGTCGGCGGGGGCTACGTCGGGATGTACACCGCGCTCCGGCTCCAGCGCAGGCTGCGGCGGGAGCTGCGGCGCGGCGAGGTCGCCGTCACCGTGGTCGATCCGCAGTCCTACATGACCTACCAGCCCTTCCTGCCCGAGGCCGCCGCCGGAAACCTGGAGCCCCGGCACGTCGTCGCGCCGCTGCGCAAGGTGCTCAAGCGCTGCCGCGTGCTGAACGGGCACGTCGTCGGGATCTCCGCCGAACGCCGCGTCGCGCTCGTCCACCCGGCCGGTTCCGATCCCGGGCCCGAGGGCTGGGACGGGGTCGGGGCGAGCGGCGAGGCGCGCGTCCAGGAGGTGCCCTACGACCGGCTCGTGATCGCGCTCGGGTCCATCTCGCGGACGCTGCCCATCCCGGGCCTCGCCGAGTGCGGGATCGGTTTCAAGACCGTCGAGGAGGCCATCTACCTGCGCAACCATGTGCTGCACCAGCTCGACATCGCCGCGTCCAACGACGACCCGGAGGTGCGGCGCCGGGCGCTGACCTTCGTGTTCGTCGGCGGCGGCTTCGCCGGTGTCGAGGCCCTCGCCGAGCTTGAGGACATGGCGCGGGACGCCTGCCGCTGGTACCCGTCCGTCCGGCACGAGGACATGCGCTGGATGATGGTCGAGGCCGCCGACCGCATCCTGCCCGAGGTCGGGCCCGAGATGGGCCGCTGGACCGTCGAGGCGCTGCGCGGCCGCGGCATCGAGGTCAAGCTGGAGACCCTGCTCAAGACCGCCGAGGGCGGGCACATCGTGCTCAGCGACGGCGAGTCGTTCGACGCCGGGACGCTCGTCTGGACCGCCGGCGTCAAGCCGCACCCCATGCTGAAGCGGACCGACCTGCCGCTGGACGAGAAGGGCCGTGTGAAGGCCACGGCCGAGCTCGCCGTCGAGGGGCTGCCGGACGTCTACGCCGCCGGGGACAACGCGCGCGTGCCCGACCTGAGCGGGTTCGGCGAGTTCACCGCGCCGAACGCGCAGCACGCCGTGCGGCAGGCCCGGACGCTCGGCGACAACATCGCCGCCGACCTGCACGGCAAGCCGCTCACGCCCTACAAGCACGCCTACGTCGGCTCGGTCGCCAGCCTCGGGCTGCACAAGGGTGTCGCCAACGTCTACGGGCTCAAACTCCGCGGAGTGGTCGCCTGGTTCATGCACCGGACATACCATCTGTCTCGGATGCCGACGGTCAACCGGAAGTTCCGCGTCGCCCTGGACTGGTCGCTCGCCCTGTTCTTCCGCCGGGAGATCGTCTCCCTGGGCGAGCTGTCCAGCCCGCGCGCGGAGTTCGAACTCGCGACCGAGCATCGGCCCAAGGACGGCTGACCACGCCCGGGGAGGCGCACGTGACCCGACCACCCGCCCGCCGTCCCGGTCCCCGCCGATGATCACGGTACGCCTCCTTGCGGCACCCGACGGTGACGGCGAAGGGGCTGGGGAGTGAGCGAGGGTGTGGCCGGACGGCTGGGGCCGCTGCTGGCGAGGATCATGCTCGGGGAGGCGGACGCGCCGGTCGCGGACCTGCCGATCCGGGTCCGGGCGTGGGACGGCAGCTCGGTCGGGCCGTCCGGCGCGCCGGTGTTCGTCGTGCGGCACCGCCGCGCGCTGCGCCGGCTGCTGTGGAAGCCCGGCGAGATCGGCCTCGTCCGCGCGTACGTCGCGGGCGAGCTCGACATCGAGGGCGACGTCTTCGACGCGCTGGAGGCCGTCCAGCAGGTGATGCGGATCGGCGACGAGCCGATCCGGCTGACCGGCGAGGACAAGCGCGAGATCGTCCGGACGGCCGTCCTGCTCGGCGCGGTCGGCACCGAGCCCCGCCCACCCGCCGAGGAGTTCACCCCCGGCGACACCCGCTCCGCGAGCCGCTCCAGCGACGCGCGTCCCACCGCGAGCCGCTCCGGCGACACGAGCCCTGCCGCAGGCCGCTCCGGCGACACGCGCTCCGCCACGGGCCGCTCCGGCGACGCCCGCTCCTCCACGGGCCGCTCCAGCGACGCCCGCGACGCGGCGAGCCGCTCTGGCGACACGAGCCCTGGCGCAGGCCGTTCTGGCGACAGGCGCTCCGGAGATGCCCGTGCGGGGCTTGGGCCGCTTGACGCGCCCGCGGACTTCTTCACCCAGATGCTCGGGCCGTCCCTGGCGACCTCGACCGGGCTCTGGGACCAGGCCGTCGACCTGGACGACGCCCAGCGTGCGTCCCTGGAGGCCGTCGCCGACCGGCTGGGCCTGTTCTCCGGCGCGCGCGTGCTGGACCTCTCCGGTGGCTGGGGCGCGTTCGCCCACCACGCCGCCGCCGAGCACGGCGCTCGCGTCGTCGCCCTCGTCCGGACACCCGAGCAGGCCGAGCACATCCGCAAGCGCAGCGCGGACCTGCCCGTGGACCCGCGCGTCGGCGACCTCGCCGTCGCCGGGGACGGCCCGTACGACGCGATCGCCGGGCTCGCGGGCGTGGACGCGCTCGACCCGCCCGCCGAGCGGCTGTACTCGCTGCTCGCCCCGGGCGGACGGCTGCTCCTCCAGCAGCAGACCCGCCGCCCCGGACCCCACCAGATCCGCCGCACCTTCACCACCTCCTACATGTTTCCAACGGATGGCGAGCTCAGAACGTTGGGGTCGATCGTCGCCGGACTCGAAGAATCCGGCCTTGAGGTGCGCGGGACGCTCGCCCTCCGCGAGCACCACGCCCGGACGCTGCGCGCATGGGCGGCGGCGCTGCGCCTGCACTGGCCCACCGCCGTCGAGCAGGCTGGCGCCGGACGCGCCCGCGTCTGGCTGCTCTACCTCGCCGCCTCCGCGCTCGCCTGCGAGAGCGGGCGGATCGGCGTGCACGCCATTACGGCCGTCCGCCGCGATCGTGACGGACGGGCCGGAACCACCCTCGTGGAGGACCGCGCCGTACTTCGCCGCTGAACCGCCTCATCGCTCCGGAACCGTGTCAACGACCTCCGCACCGCCGATCACGTCCGCCGATCCACCGAAACCGTCCGTTCGGCCGGAACATCGCGCCGCTCGACCTCCGAATCGGACCGTTGAACCGCGCTCGGCTGGGAATTACTACCGGTGGATTCCGCGTGCCGCCGGTATGCTGACGCGCGCCCCTGTAGCCCAATGGCAGAGGCAGGCTCCCTAAAAGAGCTTTTGTGTCGGTTCGAATCCGACCAGGGGCACCGGCGAGCCCCCGGCCGCACCCGCGGCCGGGGGCTCGATCCCGTCCGGACGCCCCCACCCGCCAGGCCCGACGCGTCCGGCGCACCAGGCGCATCGGCAGGCGCCAGCGCGCGTCGGTCTCAGCAGGAGCTGACGACTCCGACCCGTTTGACCTGGCTGTACGGAATGGTGACGGGCGCCTTCTTCCCGGACTTTCCGGTTTGGAGGGTCAAGCCGGTCGTATCTCCGCCCGACAACTCGCCGCAAACCGTCCCGCCCACGGACAATTCCACCGAATAGATCCGCGCCGGAGCGTCCTTCTTGGCGGCCGGACTCGGCGCGGTCCAGGTCACCCCGGTCGCCACCGCCACCAGCACCACCCCGCCGACCAGCAGCACCCGGGCCCGGTCCAGCTGCCGCCGCGCCGTCCGGACCGCCGCGTTCGTCCAGACGCGCAGCTCGTCGCCGGTGAGCAGGATGTCCTCGCCCGGCGAGCCGAACGCCGCCGTCATCGCCAGCAGCGACCCGGCCAGCAGCGCCAGGAACGCCACGCAGAGCAGCGCCATCACGCAGTACTTGGTGGCACCGCCGAGGTCCCCGATGTTGTCGCGGCCCTTGACGATCACGACGGCGGCCAGCAGCGCGGTCAGCCCGCCGAGGCCGTTCCGCCAGCTCACCGCCTGCGCCCGGACGGCCTCCAGCTGCCCGAACTCCAGCTCGGCCGCCTTCGCGTCCCACCGCCGGTCCGACAGGCTCACGGCAACCGCACCTTCCAGCGCGCCCCGCAACCGGGAAAGTATTCGTTGTCCGGACGATGCGCGTGCGGATACCCGCAGCAGCAGTTCACCGGAACCTCGCTCAACCCGACCTGCGGCAGCGCCGGCGCATCCCGCCGCCATCCCAGGCCCTTGGCGATCTCCGGTGTGCCGCGGGACACCGTGTAATCGGTCTTCCCGCCGCACTGCGGGCACTTCCCGGACACCGTGTACCGCCGCCCGTCCGCGCTCACCGTGACGTCGAAGCCCTCCAGGACGTCCAGGTCGTCGATCGTGTACTCCAGGTCGGTGTCATGCCCCTCAGCCATCCCCGCCCCCTCCGAACAGCGGCGCATAGAACCGCAGCCGCTCCTGCACATACTCCCCGGATTCCTCGACGACGAAAGCGGCGTCGTCCACATGATCATCGTCCGGAACCGGATACGCGACAGGCCGCGCCCCGTCCAGGTTCCGCGTGATCAGCAACAACTCCCGCCAGTCCGGCATGTGCTCCGCCAACTTCCCGACCGGCTCAGGCGCAGTCAGCTCCAACCCAAGGAACGTGTAGGGCCACAACCGCTTCCAAAGCCTCCCCAACGTCCACCCGAACCGCCCCGCGATCCGCACCAGCTCCAGCCCGTCCACAGGGGTTGACCGTGCCTCGACGTTGAGCAGATCCTCAGAAAGCGCGATCACGTCGTACCCGTCCGGCCGCGTAGCGGCCGCGTCCTCGGGCAGTTCGGGCGAAGCCCCAGGCCAGACCCGGTACTCCCCGAGCTGCTCATAGTGCTTGAACCGCTTGACCACCTCACCGAGCGGAGCGTGCGCCATGTGGGCGAACCGGGCGAGAAGGAAGGTCGGCAGGCCCCGGTGGCGGTGACGCTCCAGCATCGTCAGTTCGTCATGAGTCGGGATCAGCTCGGCGAAGTCGCCGATGAGGATCGGCACGAAGTATGTGATCCCCAGCTGGGCGCCGAGGGACGCCAGCATGGCGGAGATCTTGCTCACCGTCTGCCGTCGGTCGGTGGCGAGCTGGAGGATGGCTCTGAGTGGCAGGGGGCCGCCGTCCCATTCCCGGTCGACGCTGTCGGCGAGCAACTGCCAGTCGGGCTGACGCAGTGATTCGACCAGGTCGGTCTTCCCGCTCCACTCGGTGAACCGGATCCCGAGCGGCCGGTACTGCTCCAGCCGGGCCCGCAATTCCGAAATCGGGATCCGCGTCTTCGCCGCGGCCAAGATCAGACACCCGAGCGTCACTCGGCCGTTGCCAGAAGGTCCTTCCTGTTCCCACGAGTACTCGTCCGCCTGGGTTTGCAGCCCCAGGGCCGCCATCTCGGGCGTTTGCGGCCGCAAATGGTCGGCCTCGGTCGGCGGGGGGACGGTGAGTCCCCGTGACGCAGCGAGCCCGTTCAGCCGTTCGCGCACCACTCTTACCGAGGTGATATACCGAGCGGCCAGGCGCAGGACGTCCAGGTCGGTCACGGCCACCGCATCGAGCTGGTCCACGATCTCCCGAGCGGGGACGGCGGCGAACGCCCGGGGGGCAGGGGCGGCGTGGACAAAGCGGCCGGAGCCCAGCAGGGGACCGAAGTCCGTCCGATGAGCGACGGCGAGTCCGATACGCGCGAGCGGAGCAAGACGTTTCAACGCCATCCTCCGGGAGAGCCCCCAGTGGGTCGCGAGGGCTTTGACGCCGCGCTCGTCGAGCGAGCCATCGCGCGGCAGTCCCTGGTTCACCGCGACCCAGTCCCGGATGAGATGGGTGATCTCGGGCGTCAGCGAAGCGACCGCGTCCTGGATGTCCCGCTCGGTGAGCGGCACGCCGCACGCGCGGTAGCCGGGCAGGCGTTCCTTCAAGAACGTCTCGACGTCCATTCCGTCGAGCATCATGAGGATCGCGCAGAACCGCGCGCGGGTGAGCCGGGCGCCGGCCCCCCGCCCGTCCGGCCAGGCGAGCACCGAGCAGTCGAACCGGTCGGGCACGAAGTCGGGCCCCTGGAAGACCCGCGGGAGCCGGGTGCAGACCCGGCCCACGAACGCGAGCCGCCGGGCGCGCCGGAGCGCGGTTTCCATCGTCCTGTTCACCGTGCCCGCGGCGATCGCCACCCGGTGGAGGGTGATCTCCGGCTCTTGAAGGAGGACCTGCTCCAAAGGCGTCGGCACTGGGTACCCGTCCACCCGTTCCGGCAGGACGAGATCCTCCTCCGGGTCCGCCCGGGTCATCCCGGCCTCGATGTGGACGACCCGACGCCAGGCCGACACCCAGGTCTCCAATTGGTTGAAGTCCCCCTGCGGGGCGGCTGGCGACAGGGGGACCGGTTGGAAGTAGCCGGAAGCGAGCCAGGCGATCGGTATCCCCTTGGAAAGGTCGGGCAGTGCGGCTGCCAGACCTTTCGCGTCGAGGTTCAGACAGCCCACGGCCCGGAGGGACACTGGCGGCGACCATGCCGGAGCAGGTGCGCGCGTCACGGGCGTCATGTGTGTCGTGGGTTGGAGACCTGCCGCGACCACCACGTTCTGCTCGATGAGCGCCTCCACGGCCGCTTGGGCCAGCGAGGGCTCGGCCAGTGCGAGCCGCCACAGCCAGGCGAGGGTCAGCTCCTGCCACTGGGGCAGCTGCTCCAGCCCCCGGCGCAACAGTTCGTCCAAGCGCCTGCGGTCGTAGGCGAGGATCTGGGTTCGGTTGACGCTCATTTGCGGCAGGTGCTCACGTCCGAAGTCCGCGACGTAGCCGAAGTTGCGCCGGTTGGCGAGGAGCCCGTCCGCCAGTATCGCGCCGTGGCCGTTCACCCACCAGAAGCTCTCCGCCGGGCCGTACCAGTCGGGCAGATCATCAGTGGAGAACTCTCTCGGGTAAGGAGGGACCGCGGGGGGCCGTGGCGGCGCGTCGATCGTCGGCGCCGAAGAGTAAACCGCTGGCCGACCGGCCTCATAGCCTCCGGGTGGGTAGTGGAGCCAACCGGCGGGCCAGACCTTTTTTCGGTCGTCTTCCTTGATGATGACGTCGTATTCGGCGACTTTCAGGAGGTCGCCCAGGGTTTTGAGGACGGAGGTGGACTGGGCAATGTCGTCGGGGAGGTACAGCGTCACGCGCGTGCCGGAGTGGGGGACGGCCTGGTCGGAGCGGCGGATGCGGAAGAGGCTGCCGCTGCTCGACACGTCCACGCGGAGGCCGGTGCCACCGCCGTGGCCGTCCATGTTGAGGCGGCGGGTCTCGATGGCGATCTCGTCGGCGAGCATGAAGTAGCTGAAGACGCCGATGCCGAACTGGCTGTTCGGGTACAGGCGCAGGCTCGGATCCTTGCGTTTCCATTGGGCCTGCTCGCGGCGGAACTGCGTTGTTTGCTCGAAGCGGCGGCCGGCGCGGGAGAAGGTGTGCTTGAGGTCGTATTCGGCCATGCCGATGCCGTTGTCCTCGCACGTGATGAATGCGCGGCCGTCCTCGTCCACGCCTTGGGTTATGCGGATTTCGCCGTGCCAGGACGCGCCGGGAGCGCCGGTCTTCGACAGGTAGCGCAGGCGCATTTCGCGGTAGCGGCAGGCGTCCAGTGCGTTCTGGTACAGCTCGCGGATGGCGAGCGAACGCTCGCCGTAGAGCTGCGCGCCCATGAGGAGTTCGCGGACCTCGTCGTCCGCCAGGCGGAAGCGCAGCAGCGGGACGTCGTAGGTCGGCTCGCCCTTCAGCTTTCGTGGACGCAGGCCGCGCCGCGTGAAGCGGGAGGGGAGGTCCGCGGCCGGGGCCAGCTCCTCGGAGCCGCGGGCGGCTTGCAGTTCGGGGATGGCCTGGCGCATCTCGTCCACGCGGAGCATCAGGGCTTCGAGCGCGGCATGGACGGCCGGGTGCGGGCAGACGGCCTGGAGATCCAGGTCGTCGCCGACCGGTGTCCACGCGAAGCCGGGCTGGGTGAGCGTGGTGCGGAGATCGTCGGGGGTGACGCCGTCCGGGATGCCGACGTGATCGGCGAGGACGGTCGGCAGCGCGCGCGGATCGGCGGCGAGCTGGCCAGCGAACGCCAGCAGCACCGCGAGGCCGAGGAGGCGGAAAGGCTGGTCGGCGCGACCGGGCATCCGGACGCCGCCGGTAGGGAACGGGCTGAGTTCGCCGCCGGCGTGGCGTTCCACGATGTCCGAGCCGACCGAGGGGCCGAGCGCGAGGAGGAGTTCGGTGAGGTCGTCGGCGTTCCAGTCGGCGGCGTCCGTGCCGAGGAGCGCGGCGGCGAGCCGTCCGGTCAGCTCGCGCGGACGGGACGAGCGCCACAGTTCGGCGCGTTCGACCAGCCAGCGGTGGCACAGCCACATGGCGAGCGCGTCGCGGGCCGAGCCGGGAGCCCGCCCGGACGCGCGTCGCCACACGATCTGGTACGCCCGGTGGACGGATTCCAGCTCGGTTCGTATGGCCGATGCCTGCGGTTGCGCTTCCAGGTCTAGCGGCTCGCATTCGCGCGCTTCCAAGAGTCCGACCGCCAACACGGCCTCGCGCAGGAACGGGACGGCGACCAAGGCTGCGACCTCGGCCGGACTCAATTCGGCACGGCAGAGCGGCAGCAGGCCCTTTTCTAGGACGCGTACCGGGTATTCGTCGTCCGCCCAGGGATCGGGTAGCGCTGCCATGGCGTCGTGGCGCTGGCGTGCGAACTCCTCGACCACCTTCACCACGCGTGTGCGGATCTCGTCCACTGGCCCGGACGCCAGATCCCATAGAGGGCTGGACGAAACCGCATCGCGCCAGCGGTCGATGAGTTCCAGACCGTCGCAGATCTCCGCCGCGTCCAGGCGATCGGGAATCACGCTGCTCCGCACGAACCGCGGGGTCTGCATAGCGGAAGCGCGTACGGTCGCGCCCGTTGCCTCGCGCACGAGGCGCTCGACGGTTCGCGTAGGCGTGTGTGGGGCGAGGGCGTCCGCCAGGGCGCGCGTGAAGAAACTGCCGTGCTCGTCCGATCCGCAGACCTGCCCCTCGGCGCAGCCGAAGAAGAAGCCCACGTCCAGCGAAGCGGACGCGTTCGGGTAGGTGACCGCGCCGAATCCGCGCGTCGGGCCCTCGCGGCAGGCATCCGTGACGACAAGGACCGTCCGCGCAGGGCACTGGTCGAGGAACTCGCTGAGGTCGAGCGGGAGGAGGGTTCTGATGTCCAGCTCGTCCGGTCCGGAAAGCTGGGCGTCGGAGGGGACTAGGTAGTCGGCGCCGTTCAGGTGGACGCCGTGCCCCGAGAAGTAGATGAGCAGCGTCCCGCCGGCCGGGGCGTCCTGGCAGGCCCGGCGCAGCTCGCCGCGCATCCGTCCGCCCGAGGCGTCATCGTCCAGGCCCAGAACGCGCAGGTCGTAGTTCGAGCCGGACAGCGCGTCCGCCATCAGCGACACGTCGCGCGGGACGACGTCCGACAGATCACCTGGCAGGACGGACGCGGCCTCCGGGCACGCGGGGACGCCGATCAACAGGGCGAGGCGGTCTGCAACGCGGGGCACGGCGACGACGGGCACGGCTCACGGCACCTTCACGGCAACGACGGTGATGGGCGTTCGCGGCGGGGACGCGATCGTTGAGCGCGAATTTACCTTCCGCCATGCCGGAAGGACCCGGAAAGCCGAACAGCGCCGGGACGTGGAGGAGCGGGGATCCGACCAGCGCCGGGACGTGGAGAACCGGGAAACCGACCAGCGCCAGGGCGTGGGGAATCGGGGAACCGAACAGCCCCTCGCCGGAAGCGGAGACCGGCGAGGGGCTGTTCGTCGGCGGGAACTCCGCGCCACGATCGCGCACGCGCAGCGGCGCGACAGCGGGGGCTGTCCGGTGGCCGGTTCCCGCGAAGCTCTTCAGTTGTGGCGGCGACGAGCGAAAGGGCGCCGCCTCGCGACACGCGGCCTTTCAGTAGTGGCGCGCGCGCCGCGTCCGCTCGTGCTCGCGCACGAGGGCGGCGGCGTAGCCGTGGGAGAGTCCGTGTTCCGCGGCGAGCCACGTCGTGCGTTCGTCGCAGCGCAGGAACGAGGGACCGTTCTCGATGGTGGTGAACCACTCGGGGATGTCACGTCCTGTGACTTGCGGGATGCGTGCGATGAGCTTGGTGTGCGTCTCCGACGAGTGGTTCAGTGACATAGGCACCTCCATGTCGCGGGGCTCTTCAGCCGACTGTGCAACACGGACCCGGATGTGACAACCCCCTAACGGGGACCTATCCATCACGTAACGTAGATCCTTCGTAAAGCGATACTCGCCCCGAACGCGCAGGTGGCCCGGGTTGTCCCTGCAAACCCGGGCCACGCTGGGATGACGCTTAGTGATCATGCGGCCGGACGATCAGCCTTCCCGACCGTCAGACCGTCCGCACGACGCCCACCAGGACCGCCGCGAGGATGCCGCACGGATGCCGCACGGATGCCTCACGGATGCCGTACGGACCGTCAGGACAGGCGCTCGACCACCATCGCCATGCCCTGGCCGCCGCCGACGCACATCGTCTCCAGGCCGAACTGCTTGTCGTGGAACTTCAGGCTGTTCAGCAGCGTGGAGGTGATCCGCGCGCCGGTCATGCCGAACGGGTGGCCGACCGCGATCGCGCCGCCGTTGACGTTCAGCTTGTCGATGTCGATGCCGAGCTGCTCGGCGGACGGCAGCACCTGCGCCGCGAACGCCTCGTTGATCTCGACCAGGTCGATGTCGCCGATGCTCATCCCGGCCTTGGCGAGGGCCTTGCGGGACGCCTCGACCGGGCCGAGGCCCATGATCTCGGGGGACAGGCCGGACACGCCGGTCGACACGATCCGCGCGAGCGGGGTGATGCCGAGCTCGGCGGCCTTGGTGTCGCTCATGACGACGACCGCGGCGGCGCCGTCGTTCAGCGGGCAGCAGTTGCCCGCGGTGACCGTCCCGTCCGGCCGGAACACCGGCTGGAGCGTGGACACCTTCTCGTAGGTGGTGCCGGCGCGCGGGCCGTCGTCCTTGCTGACGACCGTGCCGTCCGGCAGCTCGACCGGGGTGATGTCCTGCGCCCAGAAGCCGTTCTCGTTCGCCTTCTCGGCGAGGTTCTGCGAGCGGACGCCGAAGTGGTCCTGCGCCTCGCGGGTCACGCCGTACTTCGCCGCGACGTTCTCGGCGGTCTGGCCCATCGCGATGTACACGTCGGGCAGCTCGTCCTGCTCGCGCGGGTCGGACCACACCTCGGCGCCGCCCTCGGCGCGCTTGGCGGTGCGGGCCTCGGCCCCGGCGAACAGCGGGTTCTGCGTGTCGGGCAGGCCGTCGGAGCTGCCCTTGGCGAACCGCGACACCATCTCGACACCGGCCGAGACGATCACGTCGGCCTCGCCGGCCTTGATCGCGTGCAGCGCCATCCGGGTGGTCTGGAGCGAGGACGAGCAGTACCGGGTGATCGTCGCGCCGGGCACGTTGTCCCAGCCGAGCAGCACCGACACGACGCGGCCCATGTTGTAGCCCTGCTCGCCGCCGGGCAGGCCGCAGCCGAGCAGCAGGTCGTCGATCTGGTCCGGGCCGAGCTGCGGGACCTTGGCCATGGCCGCCTCGACCATGCGCGCGGTGAGGTCGTCCGGGCGCAGGTCCTTCAGCGACCCCTTGAAGGCCCGTCCGATGGGGGAACGCGCGGTGGCGACGATGACTGCCTCGGGCATTGCGTGACTCCCTGTTCTGCGGGACCTTCCGGTCCGGTCTCGTACCGGCCTTCGGTACCTGGGTTACTCGCCGGTCACCTCCGCAATGTAGCCGCTGCCGGAAGGCGCGTACACGCCGGGTCCCGCGCGGCGCGAACCCGTTGTCCCGAAGTGCGCGGACACCCCGCCCGAATACTCAGCCGAGACCAGACGGACACGGTCGTCGCCGGGCGGGCGCGGGCCAGGGCGAGGGCCGGAGCATGGTCGGCGGTCAGGGGCCGTACATGCCGGGGGCGGTGCCGCGGGCGTCGTGCAGGGCGTGCAGGGTGCCCGACTCGTCCCGCCAGACGCGCCAGCCGTCGGTCGCGCCGGTGTACCAGCCGGGCGGCGCGCCCGGGTCGCCGATCCGGCGGCCGCTGCCCAGGTCGAAGGCGCACAGCGGGGCGACCGGGTAGAAGCCGGGCCGTCCGGTGATCTTCAGCGTGGACGGCGTGACCGTGCAGAACGACCACATCCGCAACCCGTGCGCCGGGACCGGCGCGGCGTCGCGCAGCGCGACCGCGCGGCCCGGACGGTCCGGAGTCAGGAAGCCGAGCTGCGCCAGGTCGGACGGCAGCGACAGCCACCAGGACGAGCGCGGCGCGCGGTCCGCGGGGAGCGTCACGGCCGTCCGCCCGGTGCGCGGGTCGACCTGCTCGAAGCCGCCGTACCCGCCCGCCGGCGTGACCTGCCGCGCGATCAGCGCGACCGCCGGGCTGGCGCTCGGGTAAACGCGCAGCAGCCGGGGACGCGACCAGGTCAGCGCGCCGTCGGCGGCCCTGACGGCGAAGAACCCGAACGAGGTGAGCGGCTGCCCGCGCCCGGTCTGGTGCGGGCCGAGGTAGCCGACGAGCGTGTCGCCGAGCGAGCCGAACGCCCAGCCGCCGGAGAGGTTCACGCCGTTCCCCACGGCGTTCTCGACGGGAAGGGACCAGAGCGCCCGGCCGCTGCGCAGGTCGCGCGCCTCCAGGGCCGGGTGCTTCGCCATGCGGAAGACGATCACGCGGGACGCGTCCGCCCACTCGACCTCGGCGACGCCGTCCATCCGCCACAGCTCCCTGCCCTGGGCGGACGGGTCGAGCGCGACGAAACGGGCGTCCGCATCGGCCGTCCGCTCGGCCAGGCAGAGCATCGGGCCGCAGGCTTGCGGGCCGAACGTGGTCCGGACGTCCCGGGTCCAGCGCAGCGCGCCGGTCCGCGCGTCGCGTGCGACGAGGACCGCGCCCTGCCCCTGCGGCTCGACCGCCGCGACGACGCGTCCGGACACCGCGGGCGGCTGGACGCCTTGATCGGGCGTCCGGCCGCGCATGGCGGCGGGCTTGGCCCACAGCCGCTTGCCTCTGGCCAGGTCGAACGTGTCGGTTTCGAGCGTCCCGTCCGTCCGGAGGGCCGTCACGGCCGCGATGCCGTTGCCGACGGCGGCCTTGCTCACCACGTCCAGCCCGGGCGCCGACCAGCCCTGGGCGCCCAGGGCGTCGTTCCCGCCGCTGGAACACCCGGCCAGCGCGGCGCACATCGCCGCCGCACCGACCCACCGCGCCTTCCGCACCCCGCACGCGCCCATGGCGTCCCCCGCTCCCCACGCCGGACATACCGATCCATGCGGAACGTAGCAGCGTGAACACGCTGCGGAGGCGCTTTCGCAAAATCTCCTTGACCGCCCTTATGCGGCGCTGGAGTCCGCCATCGGCTCGGCCGGTGCCCGGCGGACGCGCCGCAGGAGCGTGGCCCACCGGCCCCGCGGCCCCCGGTCCCGGCCCGCGACGCGCGTTCCCGCGACCTCGGTGCCGGCCTTCTCGGCGGCCTCGGCGGCGGCCAGGTAGACGGGCAGGACGCCCTCGCCGCGCCGCGCGTCCGGCAGGATCTCGTCCAGGTCGGGATCGAGGTCCAGGGCCGCGGCCATCGACGGCAGCAGGGCCATCGCGGCGGCCGCGTAGCCCCGCGCGGACGGGTGGTACCGGTCCTCGCTGAACATCCCGGCCGGGTCGGCGGCGAACTCGCGGCCGAGCAGGTCGCCCAGCGACACCGACCGCCCGCCGCGCTCGACCACGGCGATCGTCTGCGCGGCGGCCAGCTGCCGGCTCGCCCGCCGGGCCACCCACTTGAGCGGCTGCATCAGCGGCTTGACCGAGCCGAGGTCCGGGCAGGTGCCGACCACGACCTCGCAGCCCGCCGTGCGCAGCCGCTCCACCGCCCCGGCCAGGTGCCGGACGGCGTCGGCGGCGCGCACCCGCGAGGTCACGTCGTTCGCGCCGATCATGATCACCGCGATGTCCGGCGCGGCGGCGAGGACCTGCTCGACCTGCCCGGCCAGCGCTTCCGACCGCGACCCGGACACGGCCACGTTCACCAGCCGGACGGGCCGTCCGGAGATCGCCGACAGGCCGTCCGCCAGCAGCGCGGACGGCGTCTCGTCCGGGGTGTGGACGCCCAGCCCCGCCGCCGTGGAGTCGCCGAGCATCGCGAAAGAGAGCGGCTCACCGGGGAGGCCGCGGCCGTACAGGCCGTCCACGTGGGGAGGGTCACCGTTCGGCGTCGCCTGGATGATGCGGCGCGCCAGCCGGACCTCCGCCATCACCAGGCCCACCGTGATCCCGCCGAGTGCCGTGATCCCCCCGCCGCCGTACGCGGCCGCCGTGGCGACGCGCCGAGCGGTCAGCGCTCTCAACATCGTCAGTCACCCCCCGTCCGAACAGGACTCCCATCCCCATAGGGTGGTGATGCCCGGCCACGCCGATCTGGGCTACCGTCGGGAACCGAAATCTATCCGAAACCGCATTCCCGCCTATAGCGGTTAAACATTGCCGCAACGGGATGTCATCCAGGTTTCACATCGTTGTTGATCACGACAAGGACGTCGCGATGCAGGTGCATGACTCGCTCGTCGAACTGATGGGCAACACGCCGCTGGTCCGGCTGCGGAACGTGACCCGCGGCCACACCCGGCCGGACGGGCCGCAGGTGCTCGCCAAGGTCGAGTACTTCAACCCCGGCGGGTCGGTCAAGGACCGCATCGCGGTCCGGATGATCGACGCCGCCGAGAAGTCGGGCGAGCTCCGGCCCGGCGGGACGATCGTGGAGCCGACCTCCGGCAACACCGGTGTCGGGCTCGCCATCGTCGCGCAGGAGCGCGGCTACCGGTGCGTCTTCGTCTGCCCGGACAAGGTCGCCAAGGACAAGATCGACGTGCTGCGCGCCTACGGCGCCGAGGTCGTGGTCTGCCCGACCGCCGTCTCGCCCGAGCACCCGGACTCCTACTACTCGGTCTCGGACCGGCTCGCCGCCGAGATCCCGGACGCCTGGAAGCCGAACCAGTACACCAACCCGAACAACCCGCGCTCGCACTACGAGACCACCGGCCCGGAGCTCTGGGAGCAGACCGAGGGCCGCATCACGCACTTCGTCGCGGGCATCGGCACCGGCGGGACGATCAGCGGCACCGGCCGCTACCTCAAGGAGGTGTCCGGCGGCCGCGTCCAGATCGTCGGCGCCGACCCCGAGGGCTCGGTCTACTCCGGCGGGTCCGGCCGCCCCTACCTCACCGAGGGCGTCGGCGAGGACATCTGGCCCGAGACCTACGACCGCGAGATCTGCGACCGGGTCATCGCCGTGTCCGACAAGGACTCCTTCACCATGACCCGGCGCCTCGCCCGCGAGGACGCCCTGCTGGTCGGCGGCTCCTGCGGGATGGCGGTCGTCGCCGCCCTGCGCGTCGCCGAGGAGGCCCCGGACGACGCGGTCATCGTCGTCCTGCTCCCGGACGGCGGCCGCGGCTACCTCTCCAAGATCTTCAACGACGACTGGATGAGCAACTACGGCTTCCTGTCGGCCCCGACCGAGGAGTCCACGGTCGGCGAGGTGCTCACCCGCAAGGGCGGCACGCTGCCCGAGTTCGTGCACACCCACCCGCACGAGTCCGTGCAGACCGCCGTCGCGATCATGCGCGAGTACGAGGTCTCCCAGCTCCCCGTCATGAAGGAGGAGCCGCCGGTCATGGCCGCGGAGGTCGTCGGCTCGGTCAGCGAGTCCGACCTGCTCGACCTGCTGATCCGCGACCGGGGCCGGCTCTCCGAGCCGGTCGAGTCGCACATGTCCGCGCCGCTGCCCACCATCGGCTCGGGCGAGCCGGTCAGCAAGGCCGTCCCCATCCTGGAGAAGTCCGGCGCGGCGGTCGTCCTCGTGGACGGCAAGCCCAAGGGCCTCATCACCCGCCAGGACCTCATCGCCTTCCTAGCCGCCCACTGAGCTGAGCATGGATGCGGCAAGGCCCCGGAACCTGGTGGTTCCGGGGCCTTGTCGTCTTCCCCTTTGGGTCGGGGCGCGCGCCGGGGGGTGTGGGCGGCTTGGATAGTCCCGGCGCGCGTCCCGACGTCTAGTAGCGGCTGCCCGTCGGGGCGTACGGGTTGTCGGCCATCGGGTCCTGCGGCGGGGCCTGGCGGGCCGGGGCCTTGCGGGCCCGGTCGCCGTGGCCCGGCCACCAGGCCTTGTGGCCCAGCAGGGCGGTGATGGACGGCACCAGGAACATCGCCATCACGAAGGCCGAGAGCGCGATGCCCATGGCGATGGAGAAGCCCATCTGCTGCAGCATCGACACCTTGGCCAGCAGCATCACCGAGAAGGTCGCGGCCAGGATGAGTCCGGCGGCGGCGATCGTCGGGCCGCTGTGCTGGACGGCCAGGGCGGCGGCGCGGCGCGGGTGGTGGCCCTCCTTGGCCTCCTCGCGGAGCCGTGCCGTGATCAGGATGTTGTAGTCGGTGCCGATGGCCAGCACGAACAGGTACAGCATGATCGGCAGGTGGAAGATCTCGCCTTCCTTGCCCTGCAGGCCCTGGAAGATGTAGACCGCCGAGCCCAGCGTGGCGGCGAAGCCGAGCAGCACCGCCGGGACCAGGTAGAGCGGGGCCACGATGGACCGCAGCAGCGCCAGCAGGATCAGCGCGATCAGCGCCGCGGCGACCGGGAGGATCACCGACAGGTCGCGGTTGACGACCTTGTTCATGTCGCTGTAGATCGCGGTCGCGCCGCCGACGTACATCTTGGTGCCCTGCGGCGTGATCTGGTGCGCCGCCGGGCCGAGCTTGTCCTTGACCAGCGTGATCGCCGAGTTGTCGTTCGGGTTCTGCTTGAGCAGCAGGTCGACCCGGACGACGTCGCCCTTGGCGTTGCGGACCTCGGGCTGGACGGTGCCGACGCCGGGCAGCGACTTGGCCTTCTCGCGGAACTGCGCGACCTCGGCCTTGGACACCGTGCCGCCGTCGGTGGACTTCAGCAGCACCTGGACCGGGGTGGTCAGGCCGGGCGGGAAGCCCTTCTGCATGTCCTTGCCCGCCTGGGCGGACTCGGTGTTCTGCGGGAACCCGGACTGGAAGTCGTAGTCGGACTTGAAGGAGAACGCGCCCACCGCGAGCACGACCAGGATCGCGCCGGTGCCGAGGGCCACGAGCAGCGGCTTGCCGCCGACCAGCGCGCCGATCTTGACCGAGGCGCGCGCCTTCGGCTGCTTCTTCCAGGCCTTGGACGGCCAGAACGTCGCGGTGCCGAGCAGCGACAGCAGCGCCGGGACGAGGGTCAGGGCCGTGATGCCCATGACGACGACGGCGATGGCGAGGGACGGGCCCCAGGCGGCGAACAGGCCGAACGAGGCGAGCATGAGCACCAGGAACGTCGCGGCGATGGCGGCGGCGGCCGAGGTGATGACCTCGCCGACCCGCTCGACCGCGTTGATCAGGGCGGTCTTGCGGTCCTCGCCGAGCCGCAGCCGTTCGCGGAACCTGAACAGGACGAACAGGTAGTAGTCCGCGCCGACGCCGAACAGCACGATCGTCAGGATGATCTGGAGGCTGTCGTCGGTCGAGAAGTTCAGCAGGTGCGAGGCCGCGCCGATCAGCTTGGTCGTCACGACCTCCGTCAGCATGATCACCAGGATCGGCAGGAACGCCGCGATCGGCGCCCGGAAGATCAGCAGGATCAGGCCGATGATCAGGATGAAGGTCGCGCCCGACACGATGGCGAACGACTGCTGGAACGACTTCTCGTTGTCGGTGAAGGCGGCGGTGTCACCGCCGACCTTCGCGGTCAGGCCGGACCCGAGCGCGGACGGCAGGTCCTTGCGCATGTCCTTGATGGCCTGGCCCTGGTCCTTCTGCGCCTTGCTGTCGGTGCCCGACATCGGGACGCTGATGACCTGGACCGCCTTGTTCGGCGCCACCGTCTGCGGGCCGGCCATGAAGCCCTGGACCCGCTTGTAGTGCTTGTCGGTCAGCGTCTTGGCGGCCGCGGCCACCTTCGCGCTGTCGGCCGGGGTGATGGGTGCGCCGTCGGTCCGCTTCACCACCACGAACGCCGTGGCGTCCGCGTGCTGCGGGAAGGCTTCCGACAGTACCTTCGCGGCCTGGATCGATTCGTACTTCGAGGGCATGAAGTCTTTCTGGTCGGACTTCTTCTTCGCCCCGGGGGCGAGGAAGACGACCAGAGCGCCGATGATCAACCAGGCCACGATCGTGTACCACGGATGTCTCACGACGAAGCGCGCGAGCCGTGCGAACATGCAAGCGTCCTTCAGGTAGGGCGGTGAGTGGTGAGGTCTGGAGACGCGGTGAGGTCAAGCGTCGCGATTACCTCTCAAACAGTAGAGATCCCCCGCCCGGATTTGGTCACCCGGTGTGTCGAAATGGGAGGCCATACCTGGGGGGGATGGCCTCATCCTCTGGGAGGGTTCGCGGGTGGATAACCTCGTGCCTATGGACAACGAGGTTCCGCAGGGCAACGTCCCTCAGCAGGGGTTCGAGACGCTGGCGATCCACGCCGGGCAGGAGCCGGATCCGACCACCGGCGCCGTCGTCCCGCCGATCTACCAGGTCTCCACCTACAAGCAGGACGGCATCGGAGGGCTCCGCGGGGGCTACGAGTACTCACGCTCCGCGAACCCCACCCGCACGGCGCTGGAGGAGTGCTTCGCCGCGATCGAGGGCGGCACGCGGGGGCTGGCGTTCGCGTCCGGGCTCGCCGCCGAGGACGCGATCCTGCGCACCCTGCTGCGCCCCGGTGACCACGTGGTCATCCCGAATGACGCCTACGGCGGCACCTATCGCTTGTTCGCCAGGGTCGCCGAGCCCTGGGGCGTCTCCTACGACCCCGTCCCGCTGGGCGACCTGTCGGCCGTGCGGGCCGCGATGCGCCCGGACACCAAGATCGTCTGGGTGGAGACCCCGACCAACCCCCTGCTCGGCGTGTCCGACATCGCCGCGCTCGCCGCGATCGCGCACGAGGGCGGCGCGCTGCTGGTGGTCGACAACACCTTCGCCTCGCCCTACCTCCAGCAGCCGCTGGCGCTCGGCGCCGACATCGTCGTCCACTCGACCACCAAGTACGTCGGCGGGCACTCCGACGTCGTCGGCGGCGCCCTGGCCGTCCAGGACGCCGAGCTGGGCGACCGGCTGGCCTTCCACCAGAACGCCATGGGCGCGGTCGCCGGGCCGTTCGACTCCTGGCTGACGCTGCGCGGGATCAAGACCCTCGGCGTCCGGATGGACCGGCACTGCGACAACGCCGAGAAGATCGTCGAGATGCTCGTCGCGCACCGCTCGGTCAAGCAGGTGCTCTACCCGGGTCTGCCGGACCACCCCGGCCACGACGTCGCGGTCAAGCAGATGAAGCGGTTCGGCGGGATGATCTCCTTCCGCGCCTGGTCCGCCGAGGACGCCGTCCGGATCTGCGAGCGGACGACCCTGTTCACGCTCGGCGAGTCGCTCGGCGGCGTCGAGTCGCTGATCGAGCACCCCGGCCGCATGACGCACGCCTCCGCCGCCGGCTCCCCGCTGGAGGTCCCGGCCGACCTCGTCCGCCTCTCCGTCGGCATCGAGGACGTCGCCGACCTGATCGCCGACCTGGAGCACGCCCTCTCCTGACCCGCAGGAGCCAGGAGGACCCGGCCGGCCGGACGCACCGGGCCGGGTCCTCCGCGCGCAGCGCTCCCCTGGGGCGTTCGGGCAGGTAGGGGAGCGGTTCGGTGGGCGGGCGGCGCGGGGGACGCCTGCGATGATGATCAAAGTCGTATGATGTGCCCGGGATCGCCCGGAAGCGGGTGTCCGAAAGGGGTTGGAGTGCGCAGAGTTCTGGTCGGCGGTGCGGCGTTCGCCGCGGTGTGCGTGTCCGCCGCATCGGTTCCGGGCAGCGCGGGCGCGGCCCCGCTGCCGACGCCCGGCTCCACCGTCGGGCCCGCGTCCCCGCCGACGCTGCCGTCCCCGACCCGGCCGGACGGCACCCAGTCCGCCACGGGCACGCCGTCCGGGTCGCCGACGGGCGCGCCCTCGACCGGGCCGTCCGGGCCGACGACGCCGTCCACGACACCGGACGCCGACCCGAGCGCGAACGTGACCGGCAAGGCAGTCATGGTCACGCCCAAGCTGCCCAAGACGCACACCTTCGCCTACGGCAAGGACGCACGGCAGCGCGTGGACGTCTACTGGCAGCCCGCGAACCCCAAGGACAAGAAGGCCAAGCCGCGCCCCGGCGTCCTGCTGCTGCACGGCGGCTACTGGCTGGAGGGCGACAAGAGCGGCTGGAAGTACTTCGCGCGCCGCCTGACCGCGCAGGGCTTCACCGTGATCGCGCCGAACTACCGGCTCGCGACCACCGCGCGCTGGCCCGCCCAGCGGGACGACTCGGTCGCCGCGCTGGAGTACGTCCGCAAGCACGCCAAGTCCGTCAACCTCGACCCGAAGCGGATCGCCGTCGTCGGGTCGTCCGCCGGGGGGCTGCTCGCCACCCAGGTCGGGACGCTGGGCGAGGGCGCCGAGCGGGTCCGCGGCGTGGTCGCGCTGTCTCCGGTGAACACGCCCTACCTGGCCTACCAGGACGGCGGGAACCCCGACGCGACGGCGGCCCAGCGCAAGCTGCGCGGCGCGGTCGCCAAGCTGGTCGGCTGCGTCCCGGCCGGGCCCGTCCCCGGCTGCTGGGACCGGCTGGACGACGCGAACGCCGCCGCGCACGTCTCGCGCGGCGACGCTCCGATGCTGCTCTTCCACAGCAGCCGCGACTTCGTCCCGGTGACGCACAGCACCGCCCTGGCGGGCGCGCTGCGCGTGGCGGGCGTGCCGGCCACGGTCCGGACCGTCCCGGGCGCCATGCACGGTATGGGCCTGATGGTCGACCCGACCGTCTACCCGGCGCTGCTGTCCTGGCTGAAGGCCCGCACCGCCTGAGCGGCGCGGACGCCCCTGGTGGTCAGTGCCAGACTGGTGGTCAGTGCCAGACCATCATGACCAGGATGACGATCCAGATCAGCGCGATCACGCCGGAGAAGGCGGCGATCCGCCCGCGCTCCACGGCCGCGATGTCGCCGGACGCGCCGGACTCGGCCGCCGGCTCGTCCTTCTCGCCGTCCTCTGCCGCCTCGGCCGGTTCCGGTGCGGGCGCGGCGGCGGCCTCCAGCAGCTTGAGGGCCTTGCGCTGGTCGCGCTCGACGATGAACAGCAGCACCAGCCCGACGACGAACAGCGTCATGGACGCCGAGAGCCAGAACTTGGCGAAGTCGCCCTTGGCCAGGAACAGCCCGAACAGGAACACGCCCAGCGCGCCGAACGCGTAGATCGCCGTCGTCCGGTTCAGGTACCGCAGGATCGTCACGTCCCGCTTGCGGATGTAGCGCGGGGTGGACATCGTGGCGGCGGTCAGCGGTCCCAGGGTGAAGATCGCAAACCCGATGTGCAGGATCAGCAGCAGGCGATCGGAACTCGACATGCCACGACCCTAGCCTGCGGGGTTCCCCGGAACGGCGGAAGAGCTGCGGAAGCCGCCCGGCGCGCGGGCGCCGGGCGGCTTCCCGGCCGGTCCGCGGGCGGCGTCGACCGGCCGAATGGGGCATCCCCGATTAGTCCGTGGGACCCCGGCCTCGCGCGGGCCGGGTCACTTCTTGCCGGGCGGGTCGTCCAGTACCGGCGGCGGGCACTTCGCGGGCTTCGCCGCGGCCCCGCCATGGACCGCACCGCCTCCCAGGCCCTTGTCCCTCGGGGGTGCGGGCGGGCAGGGGTGGTGTCCGGAGGAGTGGACGTGGTGGCCGGGCTCGTGGTCCGCCAGAGCCGGACCGGAGCCGAGCGCGAGCACGGCCGCCACCGCGAACCCGGTGGCGAGCGCGGCGGCGGAGCCCCTGGCCGCGGCGCTCGCGGGCAGCCGTCGATGTGTCGTCACAGAAACCCCCGAAGGCACTTCTGGTGCGGGAATATTCACTCCGCGTAGTGGCTTCCCCGGTGCGGTCGGGCACTAATCGAGATTGTCGGCAAAGGGGCGGTTAGGTGCCTCCAGATCACACCTGACCCCGGTGTCCGCCTGATCCCACCGCTTCCTTGATCCCGGGCCCGCCCGCCCGCCCGCGCTCGGTTGGCCAGAGGTGGGCGCTCAGCGGCGGCCGCCTCGGCGGACGCGAAGGTAGTCGCTGACGACGTACTCGCCGAGCCGGTCGGCGTCCGGTGCGAAGACCCGGCCGCCGTTGCGGCGCGCGACCTCGTCCACGAAGGCGACCAGGCGGCGGTCGTCGGCGAGCATGAAGAAGTTCAGCGCCGCGCCGCGCCGGGTCATCTTGTCCACCTCGGCGGTGGTGAGCACGAGCGTGTCGGCGGACGGCGGGTAGTCGAACCAGGACCGGCCGTCCGGGCGCAGGTGCGCGGTCGGCTCGCCGTCGGTCACCACCAGGACGACCGGCTCGAAGTCCGGGTGCCGGTCCAGGTGCCGTCCGGCGATCATCAGCGCGTGGTGCAGGTTGGTGCCCTGGACCATGTCCCAGTCCAGGCCCGCCATCTCGGTCGGGTGCAGCACCCGGGCGTAGTTGGAGAACCCGATGATCTGGATGGCGTCCTGCGGGAACTTGCTGGTCACCAGCGTGTGCAGGGCCAGCGTGGTCTGCTTGGCGGCCGCCCACGTGCCGCGCAGCACCATCGAGTAGGACAGGTCGACCAGCAGGCACACGGCGGCGGCGCTGCGCCGCTCGGTCTCCTTGACCTCGAAGTCGTCCACGCTGAGCTTCACCCCGCGCGCGCCCCCGCGCCTCACCGCGGCCGCGCCGCCCCGCTCCAGCCCGGACGCGCCGCCCGGCCTCGCCGCGGGCGTGTCGACGGACCTCAGCGTGGACGCGTCGGTCGGCTGCGGTTCGGCGGGTGCGGCGGGGGTCATGGCGGAACGTTGGACGGCGTTGGAGACCGTCCGGACGACGTCGAGCGGCTGCTCGTCGCCGAAGCGCCACTCGCGCGTGGAGCCGGTCAGCTCGCCCGCCTGGCCCGCGTCGCGCTGGTCGTGGTCGCCCGCGCGGCCCGCGGTGAGCTTGGAGAACACCCGGCGCAGCGCGGTCTCGCCCAGCCGCCGGACGGCCTTGGGCGTCAGTTCCAGCTCGCCGCGGTTGCGCCGCAGGTAGCCCTGCCGTTCGAGCTCGGCCTCCAGCCGCCGCAGCGCGGCCAGGTCGTCCACGGCGGAGCGGCCGAGCGCGCGCCGGACGGCCTCCTCGTCGATGTCGTCCATCCGCGCGCCGGGGTAGTCCTGCCCGAGCGCGGTCTCCAGCTCGGCGAGGTCGGCCAGCTCGGCGAGCGCGCCGGTCGCGTCGCTCATGCCGAGCGGGTCGTCCCCGGTCATCTGCTCGGGCGTGCCCCAGCCCAGCTCGGGACGGCGCGCGCGCAGCGACTCGGTGAGCCGGGTCATCTCCATCGACAGGCCGGCGTCCTGCATGACCTGGTCCATGAGCCCGGCCAGCTCGGCGCGCTGCTCGGGGGTGAGGGACGCCATGAGCCGGTCCATCGCGGCGGCGCGGCGGGCGAGCGAGTCGACCAGCTCGTCCAGGTCGGCGGGGTTCTCCGGGAAGAACTCGCCGTACTCCTGCATGAACCGGTCGAAGTCCTCCTGGGTGTGCTCGCCGCGCGCGTCCTTGTCGAGCATGTCGTTCAGCGCGGCCATCATGTCGCGGACGCGCTCCATGGCGGCCGGGTCCTGCTGCGAAAGGGCCTGCCGCATGCCCTCGAACTGCGAGTCGAGGACCTCGCTGCGCAGCAGGTCCTTCAGCTTCTCGTACGTCTGGCGCGCGGCGTCCGAGCGCCACTGGTAGTCCGACAGCCGCCGGACGGCCTGCGCGGTGTCGTCCGGCAGCGCGTCCAGCTCGGCCTCGCGCAGGCGCGCGTCGTCGGACGGGTCGGGGAACAGCTCGGCCCGCTCCTGCCCGATCGCGGTGTCGAGCAGCGCGCGGACCTGCTCCAGCGTGCCGTCCATCCGGCCGCGGCGGCGCAGCTCGCGCCGCCGCTCGCGGACCTCGCGGAGCAGCTCGTCCAGCCCGCGCCGGTTCCGCGCGTCGTTCGGCAGGCCCCGGCGCAGCAGCTCGCGCAGCGCGTCGCCCGGACGGGTGCCCTCCAGGACCGAGTCGCCGAGGGCGTCCAGGGCCTCCCGGACGTCGTACGGCGCGGCGAGCGGGTCGGGCCCCTCGTGGTAGGCCCCATACCGGTAACGGCTCATTCCAACCTCAACGGGTCACAGGGAATAGGTGCCGGTGTCGTCCTTCGACAGGCGCCGGGTGAGGAACAGCCCCTCCAACGCGAACTCCAAGGCCGCCGCGGCCTGGCCGGGGGACTCCCCGGACATGCCGAGCCGCTCGACGATCCGGGCCAGCCCCGGCACCGGGCCGGTGCGGCGCAGCAGCTCCGCCGCGGGGACCAGCTCGCCCGACTCGACGGTCTGCCCCCCGTCGAACTTGGCCAGCAGCCCGGACAGGTCGGCCCCGCCGAGCGTGCGCCGGTAGGTCTCGGCGACCGCGCGGCGCAGCAGGTGCTCCAGCACCTCCTGCTCGCGGCCCTCCTCGCTGACCTCGAACTCGACCTTCCCCATCAGGGTCGGGACGACGGCGGGCAGGTCGCAGACGCGCGCGACCGGACGGTCCTCCCCGGCGAGCGCCGCGCGGCGGACCGCCCCGGCCGCGACCGTCTCGGTGCCGGCGAGCGCGAACCGCGCGGACACGCCGGACCGGGCGTCCACCGCCGTGGACTCCCGGACGAGCCGGGTGAACCGCGCGACGACCTCCAGCAGGTGCTCGGGCACCTCGACGTCCGCGCCGATCTCGGCCTCCTGGCGGACCAGGTCCAGCTCGTCGGACAGCTCGACCGGGTAGTGGGTGCGGATCTCCGCGCCGAACCGGTCCTTCAGCGGCGTGATGATGCGGCCGCGGTTGGTGTAGTCCTCGGGGTTGGCGGACGCGACGAGCAGCACGTCCAGCGGCAGCCGCAGCGCGTAGCCGCGGATCTGCACGTCCCGCTCCTCCAGCACGTTCAGCAGCGACACCTGGATGCGCTCGGCGAGGTCGGGCAGCTCGTTCACGGCGAACACGCCCCGGTTCGTCCGCGGGACGAGCCCGTAGTGGACGGTCTCCGGGTCGCCCAGCGTGCGGCCCTCGGCGACCTTCACCGGGTCGACGTCGCCGATCAGGTCGCCCACGGACGTGTCGGGCGTGGCGAGCTTCTCGCCGTACCGCTCGTCCCGGTGCCTCCAGGCGACGGGGAGGGAGTCGCCCAGCTCGTCCGCGAGCCGGCGGCACCGCACGCACACCGGCGCGTACGGGTGGTCGTTGATCTCGCAGCCCTCGACGACGGGGGTCCACTCGTCCAGCAGCCCGGCGATCGTGCGGATCAGCCGGGTCTTGCCCTGGCCGCGCTCGCCCAGCAGGACCAGGTCGTGCCCGGCCAGCAGGGCGCGCTCCAGGTGGGGGAGGACGGTGTCGTCGAAACCCACGATGCCGGGGAACCTGGGCTGCCCCGATCTCAGCCGGGTCAGCAGGTTCCGGTGGATTTCTTCCTTCACGGTCTCGAACTGGTGGCCGCTGGTGCGCAGCTCGCCCAGTGTGCTCTCGCGAGGTGTGGATGCACGCACGCGACCGACCCTACGTCGCGTCCGGCCGTCCGGAACCCCCTTGCGGGCGGCCGTTCGGACCGCCGCGGCCGGTTCCGGGGCGCCGCGTCCGGCCCGGCGTTCGCGTCGTGCCCGGTCCAGCGGGGAGACTGGGGGTGTGACCGTACGGAGAATGGGGGGCACCGATGGCCCGATTCGGTGACGGGCTGGCGTTCGGCCCCGACCTGGCCGAGGCGGCGGAGACGGCCGTCCGGCAGGCCCGCGCCGAGCTGACCGAGCCGCCCGACCTGGTCTGCGTCTTCGTCTCCGGCGGCGACACCGACGCGATCGAGGCCGCGGCGCGGCGCGCGCACGAGGCGGCCGGCGCGCGGGTCTTCCTCGGCTGCTCGGCCGCCGGGGTGATCGGCGCGGGCCGCGGCATCGAGGGCCAGGGCGCGGTCAGCGCCTGGGCCGGGGTGCTGCCGGACGCGCGGCTGACGCCGTTCCGGCTGGAGACGCTGAAGGCCGAGGACCGGCTGGTCGTGGTCGGCATGCCCGAGGCGAACGAGGACGACGTGGTGGGCGTGCTGCTCGCCGACCCCTACAGCTTCCCGATCGACGCGTTCGTCGAGCGGTCCGGCGAGGCGATGCCGGGCCTGCCGCTGGTCGGCGGCCTCGCGGACGGCCCGGGCCGCGGCATGACGCGGGTGTTCGTCAACGGCGAGCAGTTCGACGAGGGCGCCGTCGGGGTCGTCCTCGGCGGTGAGGTGCACGCCGCGACCGTGGTCAGCCAGGGCGCGCGCCCGATCGGCCCGGACATGGTCGTCACCAAGGCGGACGAGAACGTCCTCTACGAGCTGGCGGGCGCGCCCGCGCTGTCCAAGCTGGAGGAGGTCGTGCTCGGCCTGACACCGGACGAGCAGGAGCTCGCCGGGCGCGGCCTGCTGATCGGCGTCGCGATGGACGAGTACGCCGACCGGCACGAGCAGGGCGACTTCCTCGTCCGGGGCGTGGTCGGCGCGGACACCGACACCGGCGCGATCTCCATCGGGGACGTGGTGGACGTCGGGCGGACCGTCCGGTTCCAGGTGCGGGACGCGGCGGCGGCCGAGCACGACCTCGCCGAGCTGCTCGACCGGTTCGACCTGGCGCCCGTCGAGGGCGCGCTGCTGTTCTCCTGCAACGGGCGCGGCCGGGCGATGTTCCCCGACTCCGACCACGACGCGCGCGTCCTGCACCGGGCGTTCGGCGGCGCGGCCGGTGTCGGCGGCTTCTTCGCCGCCGGGGAGATCGGCCCGGTCGGCGGCCGCAACCACGTGCACGGCTTCACCGCCTCCATCCTCGCCTTCGGAGCCGCGGGAGACGACCAGTGACCGCCACCACCGCGACGACGCTCGTCCCGCGTCCGGCGGAGGCGGCCCTGGAGGCGGGCGGTACCCCGGCGGACGCGCCGGTGCTGGCCGTCGACATCGGCGGCACCAAGCTCGCCGCCGCCGTCGTGGAGCCGGGCGGGCGGATCGCCGTCTCCGACCGCATCCCGACGCCGAACAACCCCGGAACCGACGCCGAGGGCCTGTGGCGGACGCTCGCCGCGATGCTCGACAAGCTCGTCGCCGAGGCGGGCGGGCCCGCCCTGGCCGGTGTCGGCGTCGGCTGCGGCGGCCCGATGACCTGGCCGGACGCGCACGTCTCGCCGCTGAACATCCCCGCCTGGCGCGACTTCCCGCTCCGCGACCGGCTCCGCGAGACCTACCCGGGGCTGCCCGTCCGGGTGCACAACGACGCGATCTGCCTGGCCATCGGGGAGCACTGGCGCGGCGCGGGCCGCGGCCGCGACAACATGCTCGGCATGGTCGTGTCCACCGGTGTCGGCGGCGGCCTGATCCTGAACGGGCGGCTCATCGACGGCGCCTCGGGCAACGCCGGACACATCGGGCACATCGTCGTCGATCCCACCGGCCCCACCTGCGAGTGCGGCGGACGCGGCTGCCTGGAGGCGATCGCGCGCGGGCCCGGCCTGGTGGCGTGGGCGCGGGAGGAGGGCTGGCACGGCACGACCGGCGTCGCGCTCGCGGCCGACGCCCGCCGCGGCCACCCCGTCGCGCAGTCGGCGATGCGCCGCGCGGGCCACGCGCTCGGCCTCGCCATCGCGTCCGCGACGCACCTGTGCGACCTGGAGGTCGTCTCGATCGGCGGCGGCATCTCCCAGGCGGGCGCGCTGCTGTTCGACCCGCTGGAGGAGACCCTCCGCACCTACGCGCGGATGGAGTTCGCCCGCCGCGTCAGCGTCGTCCCGGCCGCTCTGGGCCAGACATCCGGCCTGGTAGGCGCCGCCGCCCTCATCTTCGAGCCCGACAAGTACTGGACCGGCGCCGACTAGCCGACGGGGTGCGTGGAGAGCGGGCGGGGTGCGTGGGGAGCGGGCGGGGGCGTGGCAGGATGCGGGAGTGGTCTCCGTCTCGCTTGAGGACGTCCAGGACGCGCGGGAGCTGCTCACCGCCGTGGCCGTCCCCACCCCGCTGATCCCGTCCCGCGTCCTGTCGGAGGCGGTCGGCGGGCCGGTGCTGCTCAAGTGCGAGAACCTGCAGCGCACCGGGTCGTTCAAGATCCGCGGCGCGTACGTGCGGATCGCGCGGCTGTCGGAGCAGGAGCGGGCGGGCGGCGTGGTCGCGGCCAGCGCGGGCAACCACGCGCAGGGCGTCGCGCTCGCCGCGTCGATGCTCGGCACGAAGGCCACGGTGTTCATGCCCGTGGGCGCGCCGCTGCCGAAGGTCGCCGCGACCCGCGGCTACGGCGCGGAGGTCGTGTTCCCCGGCCCGACCGTGGACGACTGCCTGGAGGCCGCCGCCGCGTTCGCCAAGGACCACGGCGCGGTGCTCATCCACCCGTTCGACCACCCGGACGTGGTGGCCGGGCAGGGCACGATCGGCCTGGAGATCCTGGAGCAGTGCCCGGACGTCCGGACGGTCGTCGGCGCGGTCGGCGGCGGCGGGCTGATGTCCGGCGTCGCGACCGCGGTGAAGGCGGCCGCGGACCACCCGGTGAAGATCGTCGGGGCGCAGGCCAAGCGCGCGGCGGCGTTCCCCGCCTCGCTCGCCGCCGGGCGCCCGGTCCGGGTGGACCTGCGCCCGACGATGGCCGACGGGATCTCCGTCGGACGTCCCGGCGAGCTGACGTACCAGCTGGTCAGCGAGCTGCTGGACGCGGTCGTCACGGTCACCGAGGAGTCCATCTCGCAGGCCCTGCTGCTCTGCCTCGAACGCGCCAAGCAGGTCGTCGAGGCAGCGGGCGCGGCAGGTGTCGCGGCGCTGCTGGAGCACTCCTACGCCGTCCAGACGCCGGTCGTCGCGATCCTGTCCGGCGGCAACATCGACCCGCTGCTGATGACCAAGGTGCTGCGGCACGGCCTCGCGGGCGCGGGCCGGTACCTGGTCGTCCGCTGCCGCCTGAAGGACCGTCCGGGCGCGCTGGTGACCCTGCTCGGCGAGCTGGCCGGTTTCGGCGTGAACGTGCTGGACGTGGTGCACGAGCGCATCGCCCCGCGCCTCCCCGTCGAGGAGGCCGAGGTGCTGCTCCAGCTGGAGACGCGCGGCACTGAGCACAGCGAGGAGGTCACCCGCCGCCTCCGCGAGCGCGGCTACACCCTCACCCTCGGCACCTGACCCGCCTCGCGCACGCCGCCTAGCGGGAGGAGGCGCGCTGGTACTGCCGGACGGCCAGGAACCCGAACACGGCGATCAGGCCGACGCACCAGGCGAGCGCCTCCCAGACGGCCGGGGCGACCTTGAAGACCGGCGGGCCGATGAACAGCCCGCGCGTCGCGTCCACGATCTTGGTGATGGGGTTGACCTCGGCCCACGCGCGCAGCCAGCCCGGCATCGTCTGCAGCGGGACGAACGCGTTGCTGGTGAAGGTCAGCGGGAACAGCCAGACCATCCCGGCGATGTTCGCCGCCTCCGCGTTGCGCACCGACAGGCCGATCCACGCGCCGATGGACGCGAACGCCAGGATCGTCATCGCGAACATCCCGAACCCGCCGACCGCGCCCCAGAACCCGCCGCTGAACCGGAACCCGACCAGCAGCCCGACCAGCACCATCACCACCGCGACGAACATGTTGCGGACGAGGTCGGACCCCATCCGCCCGATGAGCACGGCCGACCGCGCCATGGGCAGCGAGCGGAACCGGTCGATCAGGCCCTTCTGCATGTCGTCGGCGAGCCCGGTGGAGATCCCGGCGGTCGCGAACGTCATGGACTGGGCGAAGATCCCGACCATGATGTACTGCACGGCGTCCACGCCGGGCGGCATCTTGATCGCGCCGCCGAACACGTACCGGAACAGCAGCACGAACATCACCGGCTGGATCAGCGAGAAGAAGAACAGCTCCGGGATGCGCGGGATCTGCCGCAGCTGCCGCTTGGTCATCTCCCAGCTGTCGGACAGCACGTAGCTCACCGCTCCACCGCCCCGTCCTCGGCCTTGCGCCCGGTGAGCGCGAGGAACACCTCGTCCAGCGTGGGACGGCGCAGCCCCACGTCGTGCGCCTCGATGCCGAGCCGGTCCAGCGCGTTCACCACCGCGACCAGGCTGCGCGTGCCCTCCCGGACGGGCGCGGACACGGTGCTGGTCTCGGTGTCGATCTCCGGCGTCTCGCCGGTGACGTCGAGGACGGCCGCGGACGCCTTCGGCACCAGCGCCGGGCTCGGCACCGTGAACTGCACCCGCTCGCCGCCGACCTGCGCCTTCAGCTGGTCGGACGTGCCGCGCGCGATCACCCGCCCGTGGTCGATGATGGCGATCTCGTCGGCCAGCTCGTCCGCCTCCTCCAGGTACTGCGTGGTGAGCAGCAGCGTCGCGCCGTCCCGGACGAGGTCGCGGATCACCTCCCACATGCCCATCCGGCCGCGCGGGTCGAGGCCGGTGGTCGGCTCGTCCAGGAAGATGATCCGCGGCCGGACGACCAGCGCCGCGGCGAGGTCGAGCCGCCGCCGCATCCCGCCCGAATAGGTCTTGGCGGGCCGGTCGGCGGCCTCGTCAAGCCGGAACCGCTCCAGCAGTTCGTCCGCCCGCGCGCTCGCGTCCCGCTTGGACAGGTGGTACAGCCGCCCGAACATCGCGAGGTTCTCGCGCCCCGTCAGGTACTCGTCGACCGCCGCGTACTGCCCCGACAGCCCGATGATGGTGCGCACCGCGTCCGGCTCGGCCACCACGTCGTGCCCGCCGACGACCGCCCGCCCCCCGTCCGGCCGCAGCAGCGTCGTCAGCATCCTGACCGTGGTCGTCTTCCCCGCCCCGTTCGGCCCGAGCACCCCCATCACCGTCCCCGCCGGCACGCTCAGGTCCACCCCGTTCACGGCGTCGACCTTCCCGAACCGCTTGACCAGCCCCTCAGCGACGATCACGTCCTCGCCCACACCGCCCCCTTAAACCCAACATCATAGAGTCATCAACCAACTACTCCACGACATGAGCCGGCTGCCCGGCCTTCACATCGCAGAGAGCCAGGGAGCGTCGAGGGCATGGGGAAGGGCGGCCCCTTTTTCTTGCGGGGCCGCCCTTTTACGCCCGGCGCGGAGGGCGCTCTGCGCCCGGAGCGCCGGGCCTGGTCGAAGCTAGAGGGACGGCTTGCCCTCGCTGTAGATCCAGGTGTGGGCCCACTTGGAGAGGTCCTTGTGGGAGACCTGCTGCGCCACGCGGACGAACTGGGCCGTGGAGCCGTTGCCGTAGCGGTTGATCGCGGGCCAGGTGCGCAGCAGCGTGAAGAAGGCCTTGTCGCCGATCTGCTTGCGCAGGACGTGGATCGCGGCGGCGGCGCGGTCGTAGACGAGGTTGTCGAAGATGTGGTCGCGGCCGGGGTTGGAGACGACGCCCTTCCAGAGGTCGTCGGTGGCCGGAGTGGAGTAGACGCCCTGGAAGCTCTTCTCCACCGGGGTGTTGTTGAACTTCTCCTGGTAGAGCCACTCCGAGTAGGTGGCGAAGCCCTCGTTCAGCCAGATGTCGGACCAGCGGTACGGGGAGACGCTGTCGCCGAACCACTGGTGGCCGAGCTCGTGCGCGAGGAGGTCGCCGGACGGGATGTTGCCGGGGTGCTTGTACAGGTCGTAGACGGGGCGTCCCTGGGTCTCCAGGGCGTAGCCGACGTGCGCGGCGACGGTGATGCCGCCGGTGGACGACCAGGGGTAGCGGCCGTAGACCGAGGACTCCCAGTCGGTGATCTGCGCGGTCTGGGTGTTGAAGAGCTTGGCCTTGTCGGCCGGGATCTTCATGTTCACGTCGGTGTAGGTCAGGTTCGGCGCGCCGTGCGCCGTCCGGCCCTTGACCTCGTCGTACCTGCCGATGGCGATCATCGCGAGCTCGCTCGCCATGGGCCGGTCCATCACCCAGCGGGTGGTGGTCCAGCCGTTGCGCGACCACTTGCCCTTGAGGTCGCCGTTCGCGACCGTGGTGAGGGCGCTGGGCGCGGAGAGGGTGAAGCCGTAGGTGGCCTTCTCGGTGGGGTGGTCGTCCACGGGGTAGACCGCCGCCGCGCCGATCGGCTGGTTCAGCATGAGCCCGCCGTCGGCCGTCGGGACCCAGCCGGACACGCCGAGCGCGGGGTCGTTGATGGTCTGCGGGACGCCCGAGTAGGCGACGGTGACGGTGAACCTCTTGCCCTTGCGCAGCCCCTTGGGCGGCGTGATCACCAGCTCCTGGGTGCCCACGCGCTTGTAGGACGCGCGGTGGCCGTCCACCGCGAGCCACTTGATGGTGAGGCCCTGGAAGTCCAGGTCGAACCGGGACAGGTTCTGCGTGGCACGGGCCTGGACGGTCGTGACCGCGTCGATGCCCTTGCTCTTCGGGTCGTACTTCAGGCCGATCTCGTAGTGGATCGGGCTGTAGCCGCCGTTGCCCATCTCGGGGAAGTACGGGTCGCCCGCACCGGCCGCGCCCGGCGTGAACCGGGGCGGCTTGGCGTTCGCGGGCAGCGCGGCGGCCGTGGTCGCGGCCAGTGCGAGGCCGGCGGCGACGGCGGTGGTGGTGAGCGCTCTGGGGACTCTGCTCATTCGCCTCATCCTTGCGAGGGTTATCGTCCGCATCAGAATTTCCCCGCCGTCACTCCGCGATCAAGCGCGTTTTGGTATCAAATCGGCGGTTAACCTGCCGTATCCGGCTGGGCACCGCCGGCCGGGCCGAGGTTCCGGCGTCTCGTTCGGCCCCCGGAGTCACCACTTCTTGGGCTTGCCCTTCTGGTAGAGCCAGGCCTGGAACAGCCGGTCGAGCGACTTGCCGGACATCTTCTCGGCGAGGGCGATGAAGCCCGCCGTGGTGGCCGCTCCGTACTTCGCGGACCGGGTGCCGGACCTCTTCCTGGCGGACGCGGACCAGCCGCGCGCCGCCCAGGCCTTCACCAGCTTGAAGAACCGCGCGTCGCCGATGCGCTCGCGCAGCGCCTCCAGGCACATCGCGCCCCGGATGTAGACCGAGAAGCCGAACAGGTCGCGGCGGGCGGGCGAGCCGGGCGGCGGGTTGAACACGGGGGACTCGGCGGGCTGGGCGTAGTACTTCTTGAAGATGCGCCTGGTGGTGTCCTTGCCCTTGTGCTCGGCCCACAGCCATTCGGCGTAGGTGGCGAAGCCCTCGTTGAGCCAGATGTCCTTCCAGTCGTGCAGGCTCACGGCGTCGCCGAACCACTGGTGGGCCAACTCGTGCACGACGAACGTCTCGTCCGGCGCGAAACCGGCGTACACCGGGCGCTCCTGGGTCTCCAGCGCGTAGTCGAGCCGCGGGTCGTCGATGGTGCCGCCCGCCGTGGCGAACGGGTAGGGCCCGAACTGCGACGCCTCCCACTTGAGCGCGGCGACCGTCGTCCGCTCCAGCTTCCTCGCGGACGAGGCGTACTTCGGGTCCACGGCCGTGATGACCGGGACCTTCCCGGCCTTCGTCCGCCTGATCTGGAACTTCCCGATCGCGATCGTCGCCAGGTAGCTCGCCATGGCGGACGTCTCGGTCCACTCGTAGGTGGTCTTCGCGCCGCGCCTCGTGGACGCGCCGGGCGTCCCGTTCGCGACGACCTGGAGATCGGACGGCACCGTGACGTGGAAGGCGTAGGTGGCCTTGTCGCGCGGGTGGTCGTTGACGGGCAGCCAGGTCGGCGTGCCGTCCGGCTCCCCGAGCGCGACCGCGCCGTCCTTGGTCGGAACCCATCCGTAGGTGCCGAGCGAGCCGTCGCTGGCCGGCCCGGGAACCCCCGAGTACCGGACGACCGTGGTGAACTTCGTCTCGGACGGGATCACCGCGGACGGCGTGACGACCAGCTCCTGGCCGCTCCGGGTGAACGACGCGGGACGCCCGTTCACCGTGATGCCGGTGACCTGCGGGCCGCGGAAGTCCAGGTCGAAGCGGGAGAGCTGCTGCGTCGACATCGCGGTGATGGTGACCGTGGCGTCCACCTTGCCGGTCTCGCGGCCCGCGTAGTCCAGCGCGGCGTCGTAGTGGAACACGTCGTAACCGCCGTTGCCGGCCGCCGGGTAGTAGGCGTCCCCGATACCGGCCGATCCGGGCGTGCCCACCGCCGCACTGGACGACCCGACCGCCGTGCCGATCGCCGCGCCAGGCCCCCCGACGAGCGCCGAGGGCAACCCTGCCGCGTCGGGTCTGCGTTGTGCTCCGCCGGGCGCGCCGATCGCCATGTTGGGCTTCCCGACCAGCGCCCCCGGCTTACCGGGAGGGCTCGCGGCCGCGCCCGGGACCGCCCGCGGCGTGCCGGGAACGACCTGCGGCCGCCCGGGGACCGCCAGCGGTGTGCCGGGGGCGGCTTGCGGGGTGCCGGCCGGTCCGGGGGTCGCGGACGCTGGGGCGGGGACGGCCGCCAGCAGGGCGGCGGCGGTCGTCGCGGCGGTGAGGCCCGCCGTCATCCGCCGCCCGGTCGCACGTGCTCGTTGCCCAGTCACCCGTCCCAGCCTGGACGGTCCGGGCGCTTCGGGCCGGTAGCCGGACCGGGTCTTTGACGTCCCCTTGCCGCTCGTTCACCCCCGCCGGACGCTTGATCAACTTCGCCCCGGGCGGCCGGGCGGCCGGCCGGCTGGGCGGGCGGGCGGCGGCAGGGCCGCGGGTCAGAGGGCCGGGCGGTGCGGCTGGTAGAGCCAGGCGTCGAAGAACGGGCCGAGCTTCTTGCCCGAGACGCGCTCGGCGGTGGCGATGAACTGCGGCGTCGTGCCGTTCGAGCCGCGCTTCTCGGCCGTCCAGGTGCGCAGGATCTTGAAGAACACCGCGTCCCCGACCTTCGTGCGGAGCGCGTGCAGCGTCATCCCGCCGCGGTCGTAGACGGCGCGCCCGAACAGGTCGGTGCGTCCCGGGTCGCCGATGCGGACGCCCCACAGTTCGGCGCTGCCCTGCCGGTACAGCTGGTCGAACCGCTGCTGGGGGGACGGGCCGCCGGCGTGCTGCCCCCACATCCACTCGGCGTAGGTGGCGAAGCCCTCGTTGAGCCAGATGTCCTTCCAGCGCTCCAGGCTGACGCTGTCGCCGAACCACTGGTGCGCCAGCTCGTGCGCCATGATCGTCTCGTCCGGGCCGAACGAGCCGTAGACCGGCCGGGTCTGGGTCTCCAGCGCGAAGTCCACGTCCGCGTCGTCGATGACCGCGCCGGTGGACGAGAACGGGTACGGCCCGAACAGCCGGGTCCACTCGTCGGTGATCTGCGCGGTCTTGGCGGCGACCGCGTCCACGCCCGGCCCGGGGACGGTCGGGTCGACGGCCGTGAGGTACGGGATCCCGCCGGGCGTGCGGCCCTGCCGGACGTCGAACCGGCCGACGTCCACGGTCGCGAGGTAGGTCGCCATCGGCTGCGCCACGTGCCAGGACGTCGTCGCCATCGCGCGCTGCTTGATCGCGCGCTGCTTGTAGGCGACCGTCGTGATCGTCGGCTGCGGCGAGTTCGGCGGCTGCCCGGGCGGCGGGGACTGGCCGGGCGGCGGGGTCTGGCCCGGGCCGTTGCCGGGCGGCGGGGTGTCCGGGATGCCGGGCGCGTCGCCGCCGCCCGGGTTCGTCCCGCCGCCCTGGAGCGTGCCCGGCGCCGGCTCGCCGTTCGAGATCGCGGTCAGGCCCTGCGGCACCGAGACCTGGATGTCGAACGTGGCCTTGTCGCTCGGGTGGTCGTTGCTCGGGAACCAGGTGTGCGCGCCGCTCGGCTGGCACGCCACGAACACGCCGTCGCGGGTGCGGATCCAGCCGTACTTGCCGAGCACCTTGTCCCGGACGGGCTGCGGCGTCCCCGAGTACCGGACGGTCGTGACGAACCGCGCGCCCTTCTCCAGCGCCCTGCCCGGCTCGATCACCAGCTCCGAGCCGTCCCGGTGGTACTTGGCGGCCTGGCCGTCCACCTTGATCTCGGCGACCGTGAGGCCGGTCAGGTCCAGGTCGAACATCGTGAGCCGCTGCGTCGCGACGGCGGTGATCTCCGCCGTGCCGTCCAGCTGCTTGGCCTCGTCGTCCGGGACGATCGCCAGCTTCAGCCCGTAGTGCTGGACGTCGTACCCGGCGTTGCCGTCCCCGGGGGTGTAGGGGTCGCCGACCGTGGCGAGGCCGCCGGGCGCGCGTTCGGGAGGCTCGCCGGAGCCCTCCTTGCCGCCGGTGCGGATCGACACCGAACAGCCCGCCACCAGCGCGAACGCGGCCAGGCCCGCGACACCTCGCGGGAGCGGGCCGGGTCGTCCGGGCCGGGCGGCACGGGGGAACCGGACGAATCGGGGGGAGCGGGCGTCCTGCTGCACGAGGCCCAGCCTGCCCGTCTTGCGGCGGGCTGGGCAACTCGCGGGCCCTCCCCGGCCCCGAACGGCCATCCGCGCGGCGCGTCCGGGGAACGGGATCAGCGGTCCTGGTACGGGTTCGGCGCGTCCGGGTCGACCCGCATCACGACCGTCCGGCCGGCCTTGTCGTGCAAGGTCTGGCGACGCGAGTCGGCGAACAGCCAGACGCCGTCCACGATCCCGCCGATGCAGCAGATCGCCCACAGGACGTACATGACGAACGTCCGCAGCAGCGCGGCGCCGTAGCCGACCGGCCCGCCGTCCTCCGCGCGGACGACCCGGGTCCCGACCGCCATCTTCCCGACGGTCTGCCCGAACTTGCCCTGGAGGATCGTGTAGTAGGCGAGGGCGAGCACGAACACGATCAGGTTCGCGATCCCGCCGCCCGCGTGCCAGACGACCCGCTGGTCCCCGCTCGGACCGGTCACCTCGACGAGCTCGCCGAAGGGCAGCGTGATCAGCCAGCCGACGATGCCGACGATGATGTAGTCGATGATGATCCCGCCGAGCCGCCGCCAGGGGCTCGCGAGCCCGGCCGCCGGGTCGGCGTAGCCGCCGAGCGGACCGCCGTAGCTGGGCAGCGACCCGTACGGGTCCTGCCCCGCGCCGCCGTAGGGCGCCTGCCCCGCGCCGTGCCCGCCGCCGCCATAACCACCCTGGCCGCCGCCGCCGTAGCCGCCTTGACCGCCTTGGCCTCCGTAGCCGCCGCCTTGGCCGCCGCCTCCGTAGGGTTGCTGTCCTCCGCCGTGGCCCGGCGCCTGGCCGCCCTGGCCTCCGCCGCCGTAGCCGGGTCGCGGGTGCTGGGGTTGCTGCGGCTGCTGCGGGGGCTCCTGCGATGGAGGCTGCCAGGGCTTGTCGTCGTCGCCGGACGGCGGGTTGGAAGGCGGTTGCGTCATGCCGTCAAGGTGTGCCGGACGGGACGGGGGCAAACGCCACCCCGCCGCCTCATAGCCGGATCTTTGCCCGGGCTTGCGGGAATCAGTAGCTCGATCCCGAGTGGTTGGCGGCCACCGCGATCACGACGATCAGGTAGAGGATCCAGCCGATCAGCCCGATGTAGCCGAGGATCAGGCCCGCGATCGCCATGCCCCGGCCGCCCTCGCCGGTGCTGCGGATCTTGCCGAGCCCGATGTGCCCGAACACGACCGCGAGGATCGAGGAGATCCCGCAGAACAGGCCGACGATGCCGGTGATGAGCGAGGCGATCGCCATCCCGTTCGTCCCGCCGCCGGACCCGGCGGGCGGTCCGCTGTAGGGGCCGTACTGGGGTTGTTGCTGCTGGCCGTAGGCGTAGGGCTGGTTCTGCTGGTTCTGCCAGGAGTACGGGTCGCCGTAGGCGTCCCCGTAGTGCGGTTGCTGCTGGCCCTGCCCGTACTGCTGGCCGCCCCAGCCCTGCTGGGACGGCGGCTGGTTGCCGTAGGGGTCCTGTCCGGACTGTCCGTGCTCCGGCGGCTCCCCGGGTGGTGGTTGCGGCGGTTGCGTCATGCCCTCAATCTCGGCACGCGGGAGCCTCCTCAAACCTGTCCGGGCGGCCGTTCCGGGCCCGGTTGCGGTCCGTCCGGCGCGGCCGGGCGGAAAGCGATCACCTGCGGGAACGGTCCGCTCCAGCCGTCCGCCCCCGACGACCGCTCCTCGGGGTCCGGGTTCGCCGTCCGGCCCCGCGGCCCGCCGGGGACGAGGGTCGGCGGGACGCGGGACCGGCGGGTCGCGGTGGGCCGCCCGCCCGAACGGGACGGGATGGTGGACGTCGGCCCGACGCGGACGCCCCACCGCGGGCTCGGCGCGCCGGGAGGTGTGGCGCGCCGCGCTCAGAGGACGGTCCTCACAGGTTGCCCCGGCGCTCCTGCTCGCGCTCGATGGCCTCGAACAGCGCCTTGAAGTTGCCCTTGCCGAAGCCGAGCGACCCGTGCCGCTCGATGAGCTCGAAGAACACCGTCGGACGGTCCTGGACGGGCTTGGTGAAGATCTGCAGCAGGTAGCCGTCCTCGTCCCGGTCGACGAGGATCTTGCGCTTCTGCAGCTCCTCCACCGGCACGCGGACGGTGCCGATGCGCTCGCGCAGCTCGGGGTCCTCGTAGTAGGAGTCCGGCGTCTCCAGGAACTCCAGGCCGGCGGCCTTCATCGCGTCCACCGAGGCGAGGATGTCGCCGGTCGCGAGCGCGATGTGCTGCACGCCCGGGCCGCCGTAGAACTCCAGGTACTCCTCGATCTGGGACTTGCGGCGGCTCTCGGCGGGCTCGTTCAGCGGGAACTTGACCTTGCGCGTCCCGTCCGCGACGACCTTCGACATCAGCGCGGAGTACTCGGTCGCGATGTCGTCCCCGACGAACTCGGCCATGTCGGTGAAGCCCATGACGCGGTGGTAGAAGTCAGCCCATTCATCCATGCGCTCGACGTTGCCGACGCAGTGGTCGATCGCCTGGAAGTACCGCTTCCCGGGCGGCGCGACGAACGGCTCGGCCGCCTCGAAGCCCGGCAGGTACGGCCCGTGGTAGTTGGACCGGTCGACCAGCGAGTGCCGCGTCTCGCCGTACGTCGCGATCGACGCGATGGTCACCTTGCCGTGCTCGTCCTCCAGGACGTGCGGCTCCTCGATCCCGCGCGCGCCCTTCGCGACGGCGTGCCGGTAGGCGTGCTCGACGTCCGGGACCTCGATGGCCAGGTCGACGACGCCGTCCCCGTGCTCGGCGATGTGCCGTCCGATCCCGGTCCCGGCGCGCACCGGCCCGCGGAAGACGAACCGGGCCGAACCCGACTCCAGGACGTGCACGGCTTCGTCCGGATACCCCGTTTCCGGCCCCCGATAGGCGACCCGGCGCATCCCGAACGCGGTGGAGTAGTAGTGCGCGGCCTGCTTCGCGTTGCCGACGGCGAACACGACCGCGTCCATGCCCTTGACCGGAAACTCGTCCATAGCGCCAATCTCGACAGCCACCACAGAATGCGCAAGAGTGGATCGGATCACTGTGCAACCTGTACAGCGGATCAGCGCCGCGACCCGGCAAACCGAGCAACCTGACGAGGCCCGAGATGATCGACGCCCTGGACGGCCGCATCATCGAGCTGTTCACCGCCGAGCCGCGGGTCGGCGTGCTGGAGGCGTCCCGGCGCCTCGGCGTCGCGCGCGGCACCGTCCAGGCGCGCCTGGACCGGATGGCCCGGACGGGAGTCATCCGCGGTTTCGGCCCCGAGATCGACCCCGCCGCGCTCGGCTACACCGTGACGGCCTTCGTGACCCTCCAGCTCCGGCAGGCGGGCGGCCACGACCCGGTCGCGGCGGGCCTGGCGGGCATCCCGGAGGTCATCGAGGCGCACACGATCACCAGCCCCGGCGACATGCTCTGCCGCGTCGTGGCCCGCTCCAACGCCGACCTCCAGCGCGTCATCGACCTGATCGTCGCGACCGAGGGCGTGGAGCGCGCCGCGTCCGTCATCTCCCTCGCCAACCAGATCCCGGCCCGGACGCTGCCGCTCGTCCGCGCCGCCGGCCGCGAGTCCTGACCTGTCCGGGCCCCCGGCCGCGAGTCCTGACCTGCGGGCCTACCCGGGGGACGGGTCTACCCGGGGGAGTTGAGGTAGGCGAGGACGGCGAGCACCCGGCGGTTGTCGCTCTCGCTGTCGGTGATGCCGAGCTTGCCGAACATCGACGTCGTGTACTTGCCGATGGCGCTCTCGCTCAGGAACAGCCGCTTCCCGATGGCCTGGTTCGACAGGCCCTCGGCCATCAGCGCCAGCACCTCGCGCTCGCGCTCGGTCAGCTCGTCCAGGCGGTTGCGGGACGGCCCGGTGGACAGCAGCTTGGCGATGACGGCCGGGTCCATGGCCGTGCCGCCCGCCGCGACGCGCTCCAGCGCGTCCACGAACTGGTCGGCGTCGAAGACGCTCTCCTTGAGGAAGTAGCCGATGCCGCCCGCGCCGTCCGCGAGCAGCTCGCGCGCGTAGAGCTGGTCGACGTGCTGGGAGAGGATCAGGATCGGCAGGCCGGGCGCCTCGCGGCGGGCCGCGAGCGCGGCGCGCAGGCCCTCGTCGGACTGGCTCGGCGGCATCCGGACGTCCACGATCGACACGTCCGGACGCCAGCGCAGCAGCGCGTCGAGCGTTTCGGGACCGGTGGACGCGGTGGCGACGACCTGGTGGCCGAACGCCTCGACGAGCCGCACCATCCCGTCCCGTAGCAGGTACAGGTCTTCGGCGATCAGGATCCGCATGGCACCGCCATTCTCGCGCGGGTCGGGCCGCCCTCGGGACTGGTGACCTCCAGGCTCCCGTCGAAGACGGCGAGCCGGCGCCGCAGGCCGTCCAGACCTCCGCCGGGTCCCGGATCGGCGCCGCCGCGCCCATCGTCCTCGACCTCGACGACCAGGACCGCGCCGTCCAGGACGATCGAGACCCGCGCCTCGTGCGCGCGGGCGTGCTTGACGGCGTTGGTGAGCAGCTCGGCGACGCCGAAGTACACGGCGGACTCGATCGGCGCGTCCAGCCGGGGCAGCGCGTCCGCGCTGACGGTCACGTCGAGCGGCGTGTCCAGGGCGAGCGCGCGGACGGCGTCGACGAGCCCGCGCTCGGTCAGCACCGGCGGGTTGATGCCGCGGACCAGGTCGCGGATCTCGGTCAGCGACGATGCCGCGCCCGCCCGCGCCTCCCGCATCAGCGCCTTCGCCGCCTCCGGATTGGTCTCCATGAGCTTCTCGGCGGTCGCGAGCGCCAGGCCGAGCGAGACCAGCCGCGCCTGCGCGCCGTCGTGCAGGTCCCGCTCGATCCGGCGGATCTCGGCGGCCTGCGCGACTGTCGTGTCCGCGCGCTGGGCGGTCAGCTCGTCCACCCGGCCCGCGAGCAGCATCGCGCGGGACGGACGCAGGAACCGGACGGTCAGCGGCGGCGTCGCGCGCCACGCGTAAGGCGCGCTGCCGACCGCCACGACCAGCCCGGCGACCCCGAGCAGGGGCGACACCACCCCGAATCCGACCACCGCGGTGACGAACCCGGCGAACGGGACCGCCGCGACGAGCCCGGCGAGCGCCGCAATCGGGACGAAGCGCAGGTCGCGCCAGGTCGCCGGATCGTGCCAGAGGATGCGCAGCCGCTGGTCCTCGGCTGCCTCCTTGTTCGAGCGCGAGTAGGAGTAGCCGTTCCACCAGTAGCCGGTGGACATCCGCGTCACCGGCCGGGCCTCCCAGTGCCCGCCGGGGATCACGGTCCCCGTCCACTGCGCGACGAGTTTCCGGAACATCGCGCACAGCCCGCGCGAGGTGAGCAGCGTCGCGACGAGGGTGAGGACGATCGGAGCCGTCCACGCCCACGGGTTCCCGAGGAACCAGATGCCCGCCGCGATCCCCGCCCACAAGATCGGAACGGGTAGTCCGAGGGCCGCCACGGCTCCCGCGCGGGCCGACCCGGCGCAGGCTTCCCGAACCCACGACACCACTGGACGCATGACCGTTCCTTCTCGCTTCACGACGCCGCCGCGGCGCGGTGCCGGAACGGACGTTATGGCTTGGAGCTCCCACTTTGCACCTCAGCGGGCGGCGAACCGCGCGAAGCGGGCCACGAGTAGGGCCGGCCCCACCCACTCGTGTGCCTGGTCCCACACGAAGAAGGTCAGGCGATGATGTGGGACGGCTTGTCGAGCCAGATCTCCTGGCCGTCGCGCGAGACCGTCATGCCGAACCGGCCGCGTTCGGGCCGTCCGAGGGAGTTCCAGTACATCCACGCGCTGGTGACCTCTTCCCAGAGGTCGCGCTTGCCGGAGACGGTCACCTCGTAGTCATCGGCGTCCGGCTCGAAGGCGACCGTCGCCCAGGAGGGCGGTACGGGCGCGCCGGATCCGGTCTCGTGGAGCCGGAGCGTCGCGCGTCCGGCGCCTTCCCCGGACAGATCGTGGTGGACGCCGGGGGCCATCGCCGCGATGACCACGCCGCCGCCGTACGTGCGGGAGCCGGGCGCGTGCCCGACCGTCAGCGGGTTGATCCTGGTCGCGTAGCGCCGGACGTCCGTCCTGGCGCGCGCGGGCGGATCCGGACGCGGACCCTGCGGCGGCGGGATGCCCGGCGTGGTGTCGATCCGTCCCACGGCCTCCCGGCCGAGCCGGATCAGCGTGAGGCGGTGGCCCGGTCCCCAGGCGGGGCACCACGGCACGACCGCGAGCCCGCCCGGACGCAGCGCGGCGAGCAGGTTCCACGGGATCCCCGCCATCCCGACCCGGACGTGCAGCCGGTCGAACGGTTCCGCCGCCTCGAAGCTCAGCGCGTCCTGCCGGACCACGCGGACGTTCGGGAACCCGCGTCCGGCGATCCGCTCGGTCGCGGCGCCCGCGGTCCCGGCGTCCGCCTCCAGGGAGACGACGCGTCCGTGCGGGCCGACGAGCTCGGCGAGCAGGCAGGCCGTCCGGCCCGACCCGGTCCCGACCTCCAGGACGCGGTCGCCCGGCAGCGGCCCCAGCAGCTCGCCGATCTCCGCGACCGGCTCCGCCTCGCGCCGCCCTTCCACGACCGGATCCGCCCTGCGCAGCCCTTCCACGACCGGATCCGTCCCGCGTCGTCCCTGCGCGACCGGATCCGCCCCGCGTCCCGCCGGCGGCGGATCAGGCTCGCGGCGCGCCTTCGGTACCGCATCCCGCTCCGGCCGCCCGCCCGCGTCCCGCACACCGCTCACCCCTAGGACCGCAGGACGGCGAACACGGTCTTGCCGTCCGCCTCGCGCCGGACCCCGTAGTGGTGCGCCAGAGCCGCGACGATCACCAGCCCGCGGCCGCCCGGGTCCTCCAGCGAGGGGGATCGCAGGTGCGGCTCCTCGTAGGAGGAGTCCCAGACCTCCACGGTCACCTCGCCGGGCGCGTCCTCGGCGAGGACGAGGCCGACGGTGGCCACGCCCGCGGCCTTCACCGCGTTGGTCACCAGCTCGCACACCACCAGGCCGACGTCCTCGGCCAGCGATGTCGCGAAACCGTGCGAGGCGAGGACGTGCTCGGCGGACTTGCGGGCGATGCCGACCGCGGACGGCACGGCCGGGTAGTCCATCGACAGCAGGACGTGCCTCGCGTTGATCGTCATGGTGGCCATTGCCTGGATCCTCGGGCGCGCGGCGGGGGCGGATCACTCACGGGTCGGTGCTCCCAGCAAGAAAAGCGCGACCGCCGGTGCCGGGCAATGCCGCGGGAGTAGCCTCGGGTAGCCTCCGCGGTCACACAGGGAGCCGCCCATGACTCAGCCGGGCCTTGTCGCGCATCCGCTGACCTATGTCCGGGAGCAGCGGGGGTGGACGCAGGCGCACGTCGCGTCGGTCGTCGCCCAGGGCCGGAACATGGCCACCTGGAAGCAGAAGGTCAACCGCTGGGAGCGGCGCGGCGTCCGGCCGGAGCCCTCCGCGCAGCGCGCCCTCGCCGAGGCGCTGGGCGTCCCGCCCCGGCTCGTGGACGCGCACCCCTGGCCGGAGTGGCTGCTCTACGCCGACGACTCGCCCGTCTCGGCCGCCTGGTCCGCCGAGCACGCCCGGTCGACCCTGGCCGGGACGGTCTCGGCGCTCACCGACCGGCGCGGCTTCCTCACCCTCTCCGGCGCCGCGATCGGCGTGATCGCCGCGGGCTGGACGGAGCCGTGGCGGCTCGTCCCGCAGGAGAAGGTCGCGCGGTCCCTGCGCGGCGGGCGCACCGACCACGAGCTCGTCTCGGCGATAGAGAAGCGCCTGGCCGACCTGTGGACGCTGGACGACCTGGTCGGCGGCGAGATCACCGCCCGGCTCGCGGTGAACGACCTGGAGCTGGTCACCGGACTGCTGACCGGCAGCTCCTACACGCTCGACGTCGAGCGGCGGCTGTTCAAGGTCGCCGGCGGGCTGTGCCGGCAGGCCGGATGGGGCGCCTTCGACGCGGGCCGCCCGGCCGCGGCCGAGCGCTACTGGCACGCTGGGCTCCGCGCCGCCAAGGAGGCCCGGGACGTCGACGGCGGCGTCTACATCCTGTCCAACATGGCCATGCAGCGCTTCTACGCGGGCGACGGCGCGGCGGCGGTCGAGCTGCTGGAGGCGTCCCGGGGCTCGCGCGGACGGCTCAGCCGGACCGTCCTGGCGATGCTCGACACCTGGCAGGTGCGCGCGTACGCCAAGCTCGGCGACCGCGTCCTCGCCGGGCGGGCGCTCGCGCGGGCCGAGGCCCACTGGGAGCGCCGCGACCCCGAGGACGACCCGGCCTGGATCTACTGGATGCAGCGCCCCTCGACCACGATCGAGCCGAACCTGGCCATGCTGGAGCTCGGGCAGCCCGCCGAGGTCCCGAGGAACCTCGCCCACTGGGTCGACCTCGACCGCGGCGAGTACCCGCGGGACCACGCCCTCGCCCTCACCGTCGTGGCGACCGCCCAGATCCAGATGGGCCAGGTGGACGCCGCCGTCGCGACCGGCCGCCGGGCCCTCGCCCTGCTCCGCTCCGTCGACTCCGGACGGGTCGGCGACGAGCTCTACCTGATGCTGGACCGCCTCCCCGACGACCGAGTCTCCGGCGAGTTCCGCGAAGAGGTCGCCGAGGAGACCCGGTCGGGCTGACCGTCCGCCCGGTAATGCGCGACGCCCCGACCCGGGATGGGACGGGGCGCCGCGGTCGTCCGTGGGGCTCAGCCGCAGGGATCAGGCGTGCAGATCAGGCGCCGTACGGGGTGGCGTCGAGGATCTCGACGGTCATGCCGCGGCCGTTGGGCAGGGTGTAGCTGGCCTTGTCGCCGACCTTCTTGCCGTTGATCGCCGAGCCGAGCGGGCTCTTCGGGGAGTACACGTCGATCGGCACGCCGCTCTCCTCGCGGGACGCGAGCAGGAAGGTGACCTCCTCGTCGTCGCCCTCGAAGGCGATGGTGACGGTCATGCCGGGGCCGACCACACCGGCGGAGCGGGGCGCCTCGCCGACGCGGGCGTTCTCCAGGATGCTCTGGAGCTGGAGGATGCGGCCCTCGATCTTGCCCTGCTCCTCCTTGGCCGCGTGGTAGCCGCCGTTCTCGCGCAGGTCCCCCTCCTCCCGCGCCGCCTCGATCTTCTGCGCGATCTCGATGCGGCCCGGGCCCGACAGGTGGTCCAGCTCAGCCTTGAGCCGGTCGTACGCCTCCTGGGTCAGCCAGGTGACGTTGTCAGCGCGGGTCTCGGTCACGGGTACTCCTCATCCACATGTTGCGATCTCGCTCTCCCGGCTGGGACAGCGACACATCGACATGAAGTGCGGCCGGGTTAAACCTCTAGCCTATCCGGTGTGTGCGGTAAAGGTTCCCTGATGCGGGCCCCCGCAATCTGCCGCGGGGGTTTCGGCTTCGCCAGGTCCTTTTAATCCGGGTATGTCCGACCTGTTGGGGTGTTTTCCCCGGTCAGACCCGGTGGCAGTCGCGGATGCGCCCGCCGGTCGCCTTCCTCGGTGTGGCCAGCGTCTCCCGGGCGGTCACCTTCGCCGTCCCCTTCGGAACGGTGATCTCACGCTGCGCGAGCACGCTCAGCTTCTCGTCGTAGGCGTCCACCACGCACCGCACCTGCTCGTCCTCGGGCTTGCCGACGGCGTAGGTCACGACCGCGGCGTTGTCGTGGAGGTCAACGGTCCGGGTCTCCATGGAGATTCCCGGAGTCTGCCCCACATGCGCCATGATGATCGCCCAGCCCCCGGCCAGCACCGCGGTCGGGACGCCGATCACGACCCAGCCCAGCCAGCCCAGCCGCGGCCGGTCGGGCCGCCGCCGGAACGGCGAGTACGACTCCTCGTCCGCGGCCTGCGCGGACGTCGCGTCCGCGGTGGGCACGGACGAGCCGTCCACGGAGGGCACGGACGGACCCGCGGCCTGCGCGGACGGTTCGTCCATGACCTGCGCGGACGCCTCCGGCGCCGGAGCGGCGTCCGGGACGGACGGCTCGGGCGCGGAGTCTGCTGGGACGCTGGCGCTCATGGCGGGGAATCTCCGTGCGGGGCGGCGGTGTTGTCAGGAACAATTCTCTTCGGTCCCGGGGGATGCTCCGCACCGGGTCCCGTCGAACCGTGCCACGAGGGAGAGACCCAAGGTGTCCGAGCTCACCACCGGCCCGTCCGCGAACACCGGCCCCGGCCAGCCCCGGCTGCGGCTGATGGCGGTGCACGCCCACCCGGACGACGAGTCGAGCAAGGGCGCGGCCACCATGGCCCGCTACGTCGCCGACGGTGTCGAGGTCCTGGTCGTCACCTGCACCGGCGGGGAGCGCGGGGACATCCTGAACCCCGCGATGGACCGCCCGGAGGTCAAGGAGGACATCGGCCGGGTCCGCAACGAGGAGATGGCGCGGGCGCGCGAGATCCTCGGCGTCGAGCAGCGCTGGCTCGGCTTCGTCGACTCCGGCTTCCCCGAGGGCGACCCGCTGCCGCCGCTGCCCGAGGGCTGCTTCGCGCTGGAGCCGCTGGAGAAGGCCGCCGAGCCGCTGGTGAAGGCCGTCCGCGAGTTCCGCCCGCACGTGATCCTCACCTACGACGAGAACGGCGGCTACCCGCACCCCGACCACGTCAAGACGCACGAGGTGTCGGTCGAGGCGTTCGAGGCGGCGGGCGACCCGGACCGCTACCCGGGCGTCGGCGGCGAGCCCTGGCAGCCGCTCAAGCTCTACTACCACATGACCTTCAACCACGGCCGGATCGAGGCGCTGGACGAGGCGATGAAGGCCGCCGGCCTGGAGTCCCCGTACGGCGACTGGCGCAAGCGGGCCGCCGAGCGCCCGGAGCAGTGGGAGGTCACGACCCGCGTCCCGTGCGGCGAGTACTTCGAGACCCGGGACAAGGCGCTGCTCGCGCACGCCACCCAGATCGACCCGAACGGCTTCTGGTTCGCGGTGCCACTGGACGTCCAGCGCGAGGCTTGGCCGACCGAGGACTACCATTTGGCAAGGTCCCTGGTCGACACCGAGTTGCCGGAGGACGACCTGTTCGCCGGTATCCGGGAGAAGGTGTCTGTTTGATGCTCGCCCTCGCCACCACAGCCCTCGCCAGCCCAGCGCTCGCCACCACCGTCCTCGCGGACAACAACCTGCCGCTGAACAACGACACCGTGAGCCCGGGCTTCCTCGGCTTCGGGGTGTTCCTGGCCCTCGGCGTGGTGCTGTTCTTCCTCGTCCGCTCGATGAACAAGCAGATGAAGAAGATCCAGGCGCCCAAGGAGGCCGACCTGAAGCAGCAGGAGTGGGAGCGCGCCGAAGCCGCGAAGGCCGGTGGCAGCGGCGACACCGCCGACAAGGACAAGGCGGCCGCCTCGTCCGACTCCGACGGCTGACCGCCCCGCCCCGATGAACGCGCCCACCCCCCAGGCGCGCCCGGCGGGCGTGGCGGCCGCGATCCCCGCCCTGCGGACCAGGGACGGGGACCAGGGCGGCAAGGTCACCTTCTTCGAGCTGTTCTTCGACCTGGTCTTCGTCTTCGCGGTCACCCAGCTCTCGCACGGCCTGCTCCAGCACCTGTCCTGGCGCGGCGCCGGCGAGACGCTGATCCTGCTGATGGCCGTCTGGTGGTCGTGGATGTACACCTGCTGGACGACCAACTGGTTCGACCCTGACCACCCGGCCGTCCGGATCATGCTGGTCGTGGTGATGATCGCCGGGCTGCTGATGGCGGCGACGCTGCCCGGCGCGTTCGGCTCGCGCGGGATCTGGTTCGCGGCGACGTACGCGGTGATCCAGGTCGGCCGCACCCTGTTCGTGGCGTGGGTCACCCGGCGGCACGAGCTGGGCCGCAACTTCCAGCGCGTCCTGACGTGGCTGTCGGTCGCGTCCGCGCTGTGGGTGATCGGCGCCCTGGTGGACGCCCCGGGCGAGCGGGCGCTGCTGTGGGTGGCCGCGATCGCGGTCGAGCAGTCCGCCCCGTGGGCCGGGTTCTACGTGCCGGGCCTCGGCCGCTCGTCCACCCGGGACTGGACGATCGACGGCGCGCACATGGCCGAGCGCTGCCAGCTCTTCGTGATCATCGCGCTGGGCGAGTCGGTGCTGGTCACCGGCGCGACGATCAGCGGCCTGCCGGTGGACGCGGCGCACGTGGCGGCGTTCGCGTCGGCGTTCGTGGGCAGCGTCGCGCTGTGGTGGATCTACTTCGACCACACCGCCGACGTCGCCGCCGAGCGGATCGCCGCGTCCGACGACCCCGGGCGGCTCGGCCGCTCGGCCTACACCTTCATGCACATCCCGATGGTCGCCGGGATCATCGTCGGCGCGGTCGCGGACGAGATGGTGATCGCGCATCCGACCGGGCACGTGTCCGGCGGGATGGTCGCGGTGGCGCTCGGCGGCCCGGTGCTGTTCGTGGCCGGGCACGCGCTGTTCAAGCGCGTGGTGTTCGGCCACTTCACCACCGCGCGCGTCGTCACGATCCTCGCGCTTGGCGCGTGCGGCCTGGTCGCCGACCGGTTCACCCCGCTCGTCCTCGGCCTCGCGACCACGCTGGTCATCGCCGCGCTGGCCCTCTGGGACGTCCGCGCCTACCACCGCGCCCGCCGCGAGCGCGCCGAGGCCGAGCACGGCCTGGTCACGGCGGAGGACATGCGGGTCCCGGCGCCGCGGGGCGAGCTCGACCTCGGCGACTCCTCGCACGCGGAGGCCGAGCGCCCCTTCTGACGGGTCGCGCGCGGGTCCGCGCGGGCCCCGCCTTGTCGCGTGGGCCTCGCCTTGCCGCGCGGGGCTAGGCCTTGGAGTGGTCCCAGCTGACGACGCGGTCGGGTTCCATGACGATCAGGACGCGCTTGGCGAGCGCCTGCTCCAGCCCGGCGGCGAACTCCGGGTCGACCGGCTCGCCGATCTCGGGCACGGGCAGCCCGGCCATCCGGGAGCCGACGACCGCGCCGACCTTGAGCAGCGGCTCGCGGTCCTCGATCACCAGGCCGCGCCCGTAGAGCGCGACGCCGCGCAGCTCGCCGTACTGGACGCCGTCCTCGACCAGGCAGGTCATGACCGGGTTCCGGCGCAGGTTCAGCACCTTCTGCGACGAGTGGTAGGTGGTGAACGCGATCCTCCCGTCGAGCAGCGCGTAGAACATCGTGACCAGGTGCGGCTCGCCGTCCTTGCCCACGGTCGCGACCTGCACCTTGTAGCTGCCGCCGAGGAAGGCCGCGACCTCCTCGTCCGACATCCTGATCTTCTCGCGCTTGCTCGCCACGGCGGCCTCCCTGCGAACGTTCCTGCTCCCGGACGGACGACGTGCCCAGGATAACCAAGCGCTTATTTCGGTCGATCACCGGCATCATGGTCGGGTGTCCGTTCGCGAACTGGTCGTCCTCGGCTCCGCCAGCGCCGTCCCCACCAAGCACCGCAACCACAACGGCTACCTGCTCCGCTGGGACGGGCAGGGCGTGCTGTTCGACCCCGGGGAGGGCACCCAGCGGCAGATGATCATGTCGGGGCTGGCCGCCAACGACGTCACCTGGATGTGCGTCACGCACTTCCACGGCGACCACTGCCTCGGCGTGCCCGGCATGGTCCAGCGGATCGCGCGGGACGGCGTGGCCCACCCGGTGCGCGCGGTGTTCCCTGCGAGCGGCGCGGTGTACTGGGATCGGCTGCGGCACGCCACCCCGCACCGGGAGAGCGACGTGATCGTCGAGCTGCCCGTCGCGGGGGAGTCCGCGACGCTCGCGACCGGCGACCCGTTCACGCTGACCGCGTGGCGCCTGTCCCACCCGGTCGAGGCGTACGGGTACCGGCTCGCCGAACCGGACGGCGTGACGATGCTCCCCGCGCGGCTCGCCGAGCTGGGCGTGCGCGGGCCGCTCGTCCGCCGCCTCCAGGAGGACGGCGAGGTCCGCACGGCGGACGGCCGCACGGTCACGCTCGCGGAGTGCTCGGTCGTCCGGCCCGGCCAGAAGGTCGCGTTCATCATGGACACCCGGCTCTGCGACGGCGTGTTCGAGCTCGCCGACGGTGTGGACATGCTGGTGATCGAGTCCACGTTCCTGGACGAGGAGGCCGCGCTCGCCGCCGACTACGGCCACCTCACGGCCGGGCAGGCGGCGGAGGTCGCTAAGCAGGCGGGTGTGGGACGGCTCGTCCTGACCCACTTCTCCGAGCGGTACCGGCCGTCCGACGAGCCGCGCTTCACCGAGCAGGCCGCACGGGTCTTCGACGGCGAGATCACGCTCGTCCACGACCTGGACCGCATCCCGCTGCCGTCCCGCCGGGCAATCGGGGTGAAAGGGGCGGATTGAACGCCGCGCGGCGGGCGATTGCAAGGCCGCGGCAACAATCGGCATTTCTGGTGACGGGCGGCCCGAGCGGGGTTCTGATGTGGGGATGGGGATCTCCGCGTCCACCCGGGTCGGGGCGTGCGTCCGGAGCCGGGCGTCTGCCCGGATCGGGGTGTCGGCGTTGCTGATGGCGACGCTCGCCGCCGGCTGCTCCGGCTCCGGGCCGGGCCCGGATCGCGCGGAGCCGCCGTCCGCGCCGGGCGGTGGCGGCGTCCCGTCGTCCGGGCAGGTCGCCGCCTCGGCCCCGACGCCCACCGGCTCCCCGATCCCGCGTCCCGTGCAGACGACCGACCCGCCCACGCCCGCCTTCTGGGGACGGCCGGTCGTCGAGGACGGCTTCGACGGGACGTCGGTCGACGCGTCCAAATGGATCGTCTACGACAGCCCGAACGACCGGGTGAACCCGCGCACCGCCGCCGCGACGAAGGAGGACGCGGGCACGCTGCAGCTCACCGGCGGGATCTACGGCGGCAAGGACCTCTCGGGCGGCATCGCGTCCCGGCTCACGCAGACGCACGGCCGCTGGGAGGTGCGGATGCGCGCGTCCAAGGGCGCCGGGTACTCGGCGGTCGCGCTGCTGTGGCCGAAGGTGTTCGGCGACCCCGAGAAGGCCGAGATCGACTTCGCCGAGATGATCGACCCCACCAAGCAGAGCAGCGACCAGTACATCCACTACGGGCCGAACGACACGCAGAAGCACAACGTCCTGAAGGCCGACTTCACGCAGTGGCACGTCTTCGCGCTCGACTGGCTGCCGCACCGACTCACGTTCTGGCTCGACGGCCAGAAGGTCTGGGACTACCAGGGCGACCTCACCCCGGAGCGCTCGCAGATGGGCCTGGCGCTCCAGAACGACCAGGTCTGCGACCGCGGGCCGGGCTTCTGCCGCACCCGCTCCACGCCGCAGTGGGTGACCATGTACGTCGACTGGATCAAGATCTACCGCGCTCCCGGTTGACCCGGATGCCGTAGGGCAGGATGGCCGCATGAGCGAATCGGTGGACATCGTCGTGATCGGCACCGGCCCCGGAGGCGAGGACGCCGCCGGCCGCCTCGCGGAGGCGGGCCTGTCGGTCGTGGCCGTCGAGTCGCGCCTGGTCGGCGGCGAGTGCCCGTACTACGCCTGCGTCCCGACCAAGATGATGGCGCGCGCGTCCGACCTGCTCGCCGAGTCCCGCCGCACGTCCGGACGCGCCGGGACCACCACGGTCGCGCCCGACTGGACGCCCGTCGCCGAGCGCATCGCGACCGACGCCACCGACCACTGGAACGACCAGGTCGCCGTGGACCGCCTCCAGGACAAGGGCGTCCGCGTCGTCAAGGGCCGCGGCCGCATCACCGCCCGCGGCGAGGTCACCGTGGACGACCAGACCTTCCGGGCGACCCGCGGCATCCTCCTCAACACCGGCACAAGCCCGACCGCGCCCCCCATCGACGGCCTCGCCGACCTCCCCTACTGGACGAACCGCGACATCGTCCAAGTGACTGAAGCCCCCGCCTCGCTCCTGGTGCTGGGCGGCGGCGTGGTCGGCGCCGAGCTGGCCCAGATCTTCGCCCGCTTCGGCACCGAGGTCACCATCGTCGAAGTGGCCGACCGCCTCCTCGCCCAGGACGAACCCGAGACGTCCGACCTCATCGAGCGGGTCTTCACCGACCAGGGCATCACCGTCCGGACGGGCGCGAAGGTCTCGGCCGCCTCCCACGACGGCTCGTCCTTCACCCTGTCCCTTCCCGACGGCGACCTGACCGCCGAACGCCTGCTCGTCGCCGCCGGCCGCCGTCCCAACATCCGCGACCTCGGCCTCGACCACTACGGCGTGGACGACACGGCCCGCGCCCTCCCCGTGGACGACCGCCTCCGCGTCACCGACGGCCTTTGGGCCATCGGCGACATCACCGGCAAGGGCGCCTTCACCCACATGTCCATGTACCAGGCGGCCATCGCGACCCGCTCCATCCTCGGCGAGGACGGCCCCTGGGCCTCCTACCACGCCGTCCCGCGCGTCACCTTCACCGACCCGGAGATCGGCGCCGTCGGCCTCACCGAGGCCCAGGCCCGCGACCAGGGCCTCAACATCCGCACCGGCACGACTCGGATCCCCGACTCGTCCCGGGGCTGGATCCACGGCTCCCCGGGCAACGAGGGCTACATCAAGCTCATCGAGGACGCCGACCGCGGCATCCTCGTAGGCGCCACCACCGCCGGCCCCTACGGCGGCGAGATCCTCGGCCTCCTCCTCACCGCCGTCCACGCCAGAGTCCCCACCGCCACCCTGAAGACCATGATCTACGCCTACCCCACCTTCCACCGAGCCATCGAATCCGCCCTCACCGACCTCGGCTAGCCACCCCTACTGCTCAGGAACCAGGCCAGCGGTGTCGAGGGCGAGGTTCCACGGCGCGGGCAGCGTCACCTTCTCGCCGAGCGGGATCACGTGGACGTCCCGATACTTCTCCTTCTCGGGAAGCGGGTGCGACAGCAACGTCAGACTCTGCTCGAAGCTGTCGATGATCACGACGATCGGGACACCGCCCGCCGCGTAACCGGCCGGCTTGACCTTGTGGTCGTCGCCGGTGCTGCTCGCGGACACCACTTCGACCGCGAGCACCACGCCGTCGCCGTGGAGATGGTCCTTCCCCCAGAGCGGAGCGTCCGGCGGGGCGACCGTCAGGTCGGGCCGGTACCTGTCACGCTGCGGCCCGAGGTACACGGCGATGGTGGACGAGAACTCCCAGTCGTTCGCGCATACCACCGCCATCAGGGCTTTGAGCAGCCGTGAAATGATCTTCTCGTGGAGCCAGGTGGGCATCGGACCTACCTGGATCCGGCCGCCGACGATCTGGATCCGCGCCCGCGGATGCCGCTCGCAGAGCTCGGCGTAGATCTCATCGATGTCCACATCGGCGTCGTTCGTCTCCACCACCACCGGGCGTTCGAGGACCTTGGCCATGGCAGCATCATTCCCTCCAGACGTCGGGGGCGCAACGTGTCCGAATAATCACCCAGGGTCGCGATGAGTGTTTCGGTTGTCCGTCGATCGAACGAACTGGTCGGCTGATTTCGAGACGGTTCGATGATGGCCGGCCATGCGCCGAGGACGAGGCCGTCGTCGTTCCGGACGAGATCGCCGTCCAGCATGCGAAGCCCGGCGTTGCGTGGACTGGACACGATCTGCTTGATGGTCTGAGCCCTCCAGGGGCCGCCGCGCCGGGTGGGGAGACCCGACCGGACGAAGATCCGGGTTATCTCGGCCCACGATTCGCCCGCGATGCAGGCGGCGACCGCTCGTCGAATGACTGCGGCCTCCTCCGGGACGATGAGGATCGTTCCCGGGACGCCGGGGGAGCGCTGGTAGCCGAACAAGCGTCCGCCCGTATGGGCGGCTCCCCTCTCAGCCTGGGCCCTGTGCCAGCGTCGCGTGCGGCCTTCCGCCTGATGTTCTCGCAGACGGACACGGCGACGCCCTCTGCGGCCAGGGCATAACCCCCGGCTGAGTCGAGGTCCACGCGCCCCTCCTCGACAGCGAGCAGCCGCCCGGGGCGCGAACGGAAGGCGCAGAGGAAGCGCTCAAGTTGTGCCGGTGTCTTGAAGAGGCGGTCCTCGTCCGTGCACGCCACTCCGTCCACGGAGCGCCCGTCGTCCGTCCTGTCCCGATAGAGGGCGAGCAGGAGCGCATCGAAGCCCGGCCTGGGGGCGTCACGGCTCGCCGACCGGTCGTTGTCGGTGTAGCGGTGGACGATCGATCCGCCCTCGGGCTGGACGATGCGCTCGATCAGGGCGTGCTGGGACTGAACACCGAACTCCGCGCGTTCGGTGCCCCGCTTGCCGGAGAGGTCGCTGATCCGGGCGTAGGCGATGAGGTGGAGGCGTCTCATGCCGCCAGTGCAGCAGAAGTCACTGACAGTCCGTTCTCGCTCGGTCGCTGTCCGTGCCTGATCGCGCGTGTGAGAGGCTGGCCGCATGAACCGGCTAGCGCAGGCGACGTCTCCGTACCTGCTGCAACACGCCACCAATCCCGTGGACTGGTGGGAGTGGGGAGAGGAGGCGATCAGCGAAGCGAAGAGGCGGGACGTACCCATACTGCTATCAGTGGGGTACGCGTCCTGCCATTGGTAGCTTCGCTGATCTTCCTGGTGTCATGTGATGGCGCATGAGTCGTTTGAGGACGGCGAGACGGCGGCGTTGATGAACGAGATGTTCGTCAACGTGAAGGTGGACCGCGAGGAGCGGCCGGACATCGACGCGGTCTATATGGAGGCCACGCAGGCGATGACCGGGCAGGGCGGCTGGCCTATGACGGTGTTCATGACGCCGGACGGCGCGCCGTTCTACTGCGGGACGTACTTTCCGCGGCCGCGGTTTCAGGCGCTGCTGCGGGCCGTCCAGAAGGCGTGGACGGAGCAGCGGGACGACGTCGAGGAGCAGGGGCGGCATGTCGTTGATGCGCTGACGCCGACCGGTGCCGCTTTGGCCGGGGGGCTGGCTCCTGGTGAGGAGCTGCTGATCGACGCGGTCGAGTCGTTGGCGGAGAACTACGACGCGGCGCGCGGCGGGTTCGGGGGTGCGCCGAAGTTTCCGCCGTCGATGGTGCTGGAGTTCCTGCTTCGGCATCACGTCCGGACGAAGGACGACCGCGCGCTCGCCATGGCCGCGCACACGATGGAGGCCATGGCGCGGGGCGGGATGTACGACCAGCTCGGCGGCGGGTTCGCGCGGTATTCGGTCGACGCGCATTGGGTCGTTCCGCATTTCGAGAAGATGCTGTACGACAACGCTTTGCTGGCGCGGGTCTACGCGCATTGGTGGCGTATTACCGGGAGTCCGTTCGCGCGGCGGATCGCGTTGGAGACGTGCGACTGGATGGTCCACGACCTGCGGACGGCGGAGGGCGGGTTCGCCTCGGCGCTGGACGCCGACAGCGAGGGCGAAGAGGGCCGCTACTACGTCTGGACGCCCGAGCAGCTCGAAGAGGTGCTCGGCCCGGACGACGCGGCGTTCGCCGTGGAGCTGTTCGACGTGACCGGGACGTTCGAGCACGGGACGTCCGTCCTGCAGTTGCTCGACGACCCGGACGACCGCACGCGGTACGAGCGTGTCCGCGCGGCGCTGCTCGCGGCGCGGGAGCAGCGGGTGCCGCCAGCGCGGGACGACAAGGTCGTGGCGTCGTGGAACGGGCTGGCCGTGGCGGCGCTGGCCGAGTGCGGCGCGCTGTTCGAGCGCCCGGACCTGGTGGCGGCGGCGGAGGACGCGGTCCGGCTGCTGCTGACCGTCCATCTGCGCGATGGACGCTTGACGCGCACGTCCCGGGACGGTGTCGCCGGAGCCAATACCGGCGTGCTGGACGACTATGGAAATGTGGCCGAAGGGCTACTCGCGCTACACGGCGTCACGGGCGACCCGGCGCACCTGCGGCTGGCGGGTGAACTTCTGGAGACGGTTCAGGAGCGCTTCTCGGACGGCCAGGACGGTTTCTACGACACCGCCGACGATGCCGAGCGGCTGTTCCGGCGTCCCAAGGACCCGACCGACAACGCGACGCCGTCCGGGCAGTTCGCCGCGGCGGGGGCGCTGCTCTCGTATGCGGCGCTGACCGCGTCCTCGTGGGCGCGCGAGTCCGCCGCGGGCGCGCTCGCTCCCGCGGCGGTGCTGGCCGAGCGGGGCGCGGCGCGGTTCGCCGGGTGGGGCCTGGCGGTCGCCGAGGCGAACCTGGCGGGTCCGCTGGAGATCGGGATCCTCGGACCGCCGGACGACCCGCGCACGCACGAGCTGCACCGCGCCGCGCTCATGGCGACGTCGGCCGGGGCGGTCGTCAGCATCGGCGAACCGGGCGTCGAGGACGTCCCGCTGCTGGCGAGCCGCCCGCTGGTCGACGGCGCGCCGACCGCCTACGTGTGCAAGGGTTTCGTGTGCCGCCTGCCGGTCACGACCCCCGCCGCCCTGGCCCGCGAACTACAGGAGTAATTGGACCGGGAGTCCATTTTTGTCACGGGGTGACCTTGATCTCTTCTGTGGTTGGTGTTACCACTTGGTAGCGGAGACGGGACTGACCCAATGCGGCCCCTATGGGCAGGGTGTCGCCGGAGACGCCGGGTATCTGGACTCTGGTCGCGAATCTGCGCCATAGTCGATGCCGGATGGCTCGATGCCGACCCGAGCGGGTCCCGCCGAACGACAGAGGGAGCGATGCCGTGCGCAAGCCGAACCGCCGGGTTCTACCGACGATCATCGGCGTTTCGGTCGTGACCACCCTGGCCGTGAACACGGCCGTGGTGGTGGCCTACGACGGGCGTACGCGCCACCACGCTCCCCAGACGATGACCGGGGGGTTCGTCGCCGCGTCCAGCGACTCGGCGATCACGCCGCAGTCCGTCCAGCCGGCCGGCAGGCGACTCGAACCGCAGGTGATGGTCGCGGGCGCCACCACGCTCCCCGCGGACGTCCTGGACAAGATCCGCAAGCTGAAGGGCGTGCAGGGCGTAGAGACCGTGGACGCCGTCCAGGCGATGATCGCGGGCAAGCGGGTCGGGCTGATGGGCGTCAACCCGTCCACCTTCCGCAACTACACGCCCGAGCCGACCGCCAAGTCCGACCCGCTGTGGCGCAACATCGCCGGCGGCGACGTCGCGATCTCGTTCACGATGGGCAACGACGGCGGCGTCGCGCTCGGCAGCCGCGTCCCGGCGGGCGGCAAGGACCACCAGACCCAGCTGCGCGTCGGCGCGTACGCCACGATGGGCATCGGCGACGTGGACGCGGTGGTCTCGCACCAGACCGCGATGGCGCTCGGGCTCCCGTCCGGCAACGCGATGCTCGTCAGCGCGCCGAAGGTGGACAGCGGCAAGCTGCTCAAGGCCGTCCGCAAGGTGCTGCCGAAGGGCCTCAAGGCGGTCGAGGTCGACCCGAAGATCGACTACCCGTCGGCCGGCGGCAACTCCGGCGTGCCGGGCAAGGTCATGACCGCGAACCAGGTGCAGACGGTGATCCGCGCCGCCGCGTCCCGGATCGGCTGGCCTTACGTCTGGGGCGGCGAGTCGGAGTCCGAGGGCGGCTACGACTGCTCGGGCCTGCTGCTCTACGCGTTCGCCAAGGCCGGCATCCACATGCCGCGGGTGGCCGCCGACCAGGCCCGCACCGGCTGGGTGATCCCGTTCAGCCAGGCGCAGCCGGGCGACCTGCTCATCTGGGCGAACGACCCGACCGCGCCGGGCTACATCTCGCACATCGCGCTCTACATCGGCGACGGCAAGATGATCGTGGCGCCGCACACCGGGACGAACGTCCAGATCCAGAGCGTCTACTTCCGCAACTTCAAGGGCGCCGTCCGGGTCAGCCCGCAGATGGCCGCCCGCGCCGCCGACTGACGACTGCGCCCGCGCCGCGCTGCCCCTAGATGGGGCAGCCTGCGGCGAGGAACGCGAGGTTGTGGTCGATGAGCTCGGGCATGTCCTCCATGCCGACGCGGCCGTCCAGCCACGCGTACATCGCCGACATGAGGACGCCGACGACCGCCCAGGCGAGCGCGTCGGCCTCCAGGTCGTCCGGGGCGCGCCCGGCGCGCTCGGCGATGACGTCCCGGAGCATCGCCTGCGTGCCGGAGCGCATCGCCTCGAACGTCCGCGACCGGACGGACGGGACGGTCGCGGTGAGCCGCATCCGGGTGAGCACGGTGTCGCCGTCGCCGCCGTCCAGCATCTCGGGCAGCAGGTCCCGCAGGACGCGGCGGATCGCCTCCACCGGGTGCAGCTCCGGCGGCTGCCGCCGCAGGTCGGCCGCCATGACCGGGTCGTACTCGTCCGACACGACCACGTCCTCCTTGGTGGGGAAGTAGCGGAAGAACGTGCTGGGCGAGATCTCCGCGGCGGCCGCGATCTGCTCGACGGTCGTGCCGTCGTAGCCCTGGCGCTCGAAGAGGCGGAGGGCGTGGTGCTGGATCGCCCGCCGCGTCTTCAGCTTCTTGCGCTCCCGGAGCGGCAGCCGGTCGAGCGGGTCGTCGGCGCGGGCGGCCCGCTGGTCAGGAGGCGATGTGCTCATGGTCCGATTCTGGTGCATCGACGTCCGGACGGGCGGGACGGGGCAGCAGCCGCCACACCAGGAACGCCATCAGCAGCGACCCCGCGGCGGACACCGCGAGGACGGCGTCCATCCCGGCCGTGTAGGCGTCCCGCGCGGAGTGCAGCAGCGCCGCGTCGCCGGTCTTCCGGGCCATCGCCGCCGCCACGCCGATCGACTCGCGGGCCGCGTGCGGGACGTCCGAGCCGAGGCGGTGCCTGTACACCGCCGACGAGACGCTGCCGAGCGCGGCCACCGCGAGCGCGCCGCTGGTCTGCCGGATCGTCTGCACCAGGCCCGAGCCGCGCCCGGCCTGGTCGTCCGGAAGGCCCGCGAGCGCCATGTCCATCGCCGGGACGAGCGCGAACCCGGTGCCGAGCCCGGTGATCGCCAGCCACGTCGCGACGAACGCGTAGGACGACCCGGAGCGGCTCAGCGCGCCGAGCAGCAGGCCCGGGACGACCAGCAGCAGCCCCGCCACGATGATCGGCTTGTGCCCGACGCGCGGCGCGAGCCGGTCGACGGCGATCCCGGCGACCAGCAGCCCGGCCATCATCGGGATCATCCTCAGCCCGGTGCCGAACGCGTCCGCGCCGCGCACCGCCTGGAGGTACTGCGGCAGGACGAACAGCGCCCCGGACATCACGACCGTCCCGACCGCGCCCGCGAGCGTCCCCCAGAGGAACGCGGGGGAGCGGAACAGGCGCAGGTCCATCAGCGGCTGCGCGATCCGCGACTCGCGGACGACCAGCGCGGCGAGCAGCACGACCCCGCCGGTGATCGCGGCGACGACGGCCGGGGACGTCCAGCCGTTCTCGGGGGCCTGGATGACGCCGTAGACGAGCAGCGCGAGCCCGCCGGCCGACAGCGCGGCGCCGGGCAGGTCCAGCCGGGGCACCGACGGGTCGCGCGACTCCGGCAGCAGCAGCGCGACCGCGATCCCGCCGACCACCACGACCGGGACGTTGATCAGGAAGATCGAGCCCCACCAGAAGTGCTCCAGCAGGATGCCGCCGAGCAGCGGCCCGAGCGGCAGGCCGAGCGCCATCGCGCCGGACCAGACCGCGACCGCGCGGGTGCGCTCCTCCGGCGGGAAGATCGCGGGCAGCATCGACATCGACAGCGGCATCACCATCCCGGCGCCGATGCCCATGAACATGCGCGCGACGATCAGGCCGTCCGCGCCGTCCACCAGACTGCCGCCGAGCGACGCCGCGCCGAACAGGGCCAGCCCGGTGAGCAGCAGCCGCTTGCGCCCGAACCGGTCGCCGAGCAGCCCCGCGGGGAGCAGCAGCGCTGCGAACACCAGGATGTAGGCGTCCACGATCCACTGCAGCTGGCTGGTCCCGGCGTGCAGCTCCACCGAGAGCGTCGGCAGCGCCACGTTCAGGATCGTCATGTCGAACCCCAGCGCGAGCAGGGCGAGCGCGAGCGCGCCCAGCCCCGACCAGCGCCGCGCCTTCGCGGACATCACCATGACAGCAACCCTCCTTTGAGTGTCCCTATGAAATGAAAGTAACTCTCAAAAGATGGCGACTGTCAATCCAGATCCCGCCCTGGCACGCCCTCCCGGGCAGGTGTAATTTTGATTACATGACTACGAGCGAAGCGACCGAGGCCGTGCGCGGCTGGTTCGCCGGGCGCCTGCCGGACGGCTGGTTCGAGGCCGCGCCCGAGATCGTGCTGGACCGCGAGGAGATCGGCGTCATCGGCCGCCTGCCCGAGCCGTCCGCCGCCACCGGCGTCTCGGACACCGAGCGCGCCGAGGTGCTCGCCGGCCACGTCCAGAAGTTCCGCGAGGGCACCCGCGACCAGCGCATCGCCATCGCCCGCGAGGCCGAGCACCGCTTCGGCCAGAAGGTCTCCTGGGGCGCCGCCTGCGGCGAGCACGAGGAGATGTTCACGACCCTCTCGGTCCCCGTCATGACCCGCCTGCGCCAGCCCGAGCGCCGCGTCCTGGACACCCTGGTCGACGCCGGCGTGGCCCGCAGCCGCAGCGACGCCCTCGCCTGGTGCGTCCGCCTCGTCGGCAAGAACACCGACGAGTGGCTCACCGAACTCCGCACCGCCCTGGAACACGTAGAACGAGCCCGAGCCGCCGGCCCCACCCCCTGACGAATCCGCTGGTCAACGTGGGTGGGGTGGGATTTGCGGGATCTTCGCTTTCGGGGGGTGGGGGGTTGGGGCGGGGGGTGCCTAGGGTGGCGATGTGGGTGGACTTCGGTGCCTTGACGGCTCGGCGCTCGCGGTCGTGCCGGTGGCGGCGCGGGACCGGCGGGGGCTCGCCTACGAGGTGACGCTAGAGCTCCGGCGGGACGGCGATCTGTTCGGACGCGTCGGGGAGCGCTGCGGGTACTTCCTCGGCGATCTCGAGCGGCGGCTCGCGGCGGCGCGGGCGGACGGGTCGCCGCAGGCGGAGGCGTGGCCCGATCCGGACGACCGGTTTCCCGACCCTGCGCACGAGCGGTGGATCTCCGGGCCGTTCGCGGCGGCCGAGCCGGAGCTGTTCGCCTTCCGCTACCGGGACCGCGGCGACCTGGCCAGCACGGGGGAGCTGCGGTGCAGCGTCCGCACGTCGGCGGCCTGGGTCGGCCCGCACGGGTCGCCGGACGGGCGGTGGCGGCTCGCCAGGCGGGCGGTCGTGGAGGCGTGGGGCGCGGGCGGACGGGGCGTCCGGTCCGTGCTGACGGCGGGGCAGCTGGCCGACTTCCTCGCGGATCTGCTCGCCGAGGCAGATCGTCTGGGACGAACCGTGGGCCATAATTGAGCGTCGTTTCCGTCAAGGAACGGTCGCGCGAGGGGGTGCCCACACATGGCGGACGAGCGGAGGGCCGGCAGGAGCCGGGCCATCCGGCGGCACCGTCCACGCCGGGCCCCGGCCGAGGACGGCGTCATCGGCGCGATCCGGCACAGCGCCCCGTACGTCGCCTTCCGCGACGTGGTCTACCGGCTCTACGCGCGGCGCGTCGAGCGGTACATCCCGATCGAGGTCGTCCCGCGGCACGTCGGCGTGATCCTGGACGGGAACCGCCGCTGGGCGCGCGCGATGGGCATGGACGACGTGAACCGCGGCCACCAGCGCGGCGCCGACAAGATCAGCGACCTGCTGCACTGGTCCACCGAGGCGGGGGTGGAGGTGGTCACGCTGTGGCTGCTGTCCACCGACAACCTGTCGCGGCCGGCGGGCGAGCTGGAGCCGCTGCTGCGCATCATCGAGAACACCGTGGAGGGCCTCGCCGCCGAGGGATGGCACGTCAAACCGGTCGGCGCGCTCGATCTGCTGCCCGACAAGACCGCTTTGGTGCTCAAGAAGGCCGGAGAAGAGACATCTGACCGTCCAGGCCTGATTGTGAACGTCGCGGTTGGGTATGGAGGTAGGCGTGAGATCGCTGATGCGGTGCGCTCACTGCTCGTTGAGCAGGCGGGTAAGGGAACCAGCATCGAGGAGCTCGCCGAGATCCTCGACGTCGAGCACATCGCCGAGCATCTCTACACGCGCGGCCAACCGGACCCCGACCTGGTCATCCGCACCTCTGGTGAGCAGCGTCTGTCCGGGTTCATGCTGTGGCAGAGCGCGCATTCGGAGTTCTACTTCTGCGAGGTCCACTGGCCGGACTTCCGCAAGGTGGACTACCTGCGGGCCCTGCGCTCCTACGCCGCGCGGCACCGGCGCTACGGTTCCTGACGGTCGCTGCCCCACCCCCGCGATCACCGCTCCGGGCTCGTCCCGTCCATGCCCGCGCATGGGCGGCTTCGGCGTGCCAGGGGAGCGGACCGCCGCGCCACGAGTTCATCCCCCACGATCAGGGAGATCGAGTGGCCACAACCCTCCCGCGCCGTCCCGAGTCCGGCGACCACGCCGGGCCGTCCGGCGACCGTGACACCGCCGGCGCGACCGGCGGCCGTGACGGCGCTCCGGACCGGCGCACGTACGTCCTCGACACCAGCGTCCTGCTCGCCGACCCGGGGGCGATGACCCGGTTCGCCGAGCACGAGGTCGTGCTTCCGATCGTCGTCATCTCCGAGCTCGAAGGGAAGCGGCACCACCCCGAGCTCGGCTACTTCGCCCGGCAGGCGCTGCGCACCCTGGACGACCTGCGTCTCACACACGGCAGGCTGGACGAGGCGCTGCCCATAGGCGAGCTCGGCGGGACGCTCCGGGTGGAGCTGAACCACTCCGACCCGAGCGTGCTGCCGGACGGGTTCCGGCTCGGCGACAACGACACCAGGATCCTGTCGGTCGCGAGCTGGCTGGCGCACGAGGGCCGCGACGTGGTGCTGGTCTCCAAGGACCTGCCGATGCGGGTGAAGGCGTCGGCGGTGGGGCTGGCGGCCGAGGAGTACCGCGCGGAGCTGGCGGTCGTGGAGTCCGGCTGGACCGGGATGCGGGAGATCGAGGTCACCGCGGCGGCCGTCGAGGAGCTGTACGACGGCGGCCGGGCCGACCTGGAGGAGGCCCGCGACCTGCCCTGCCACACGGGCCTGCGGCTGCTGTCGGAGCGCGGCTCGGCGCTCGCCCGGACCGCGCCGGACAAGTCCGTCCGGCTGGTGCGCGGCGACCGCGAGGTGTTCGGGCTGCGCGGCCGGTCCGCCGAGCAGCGGGTCGCGCTGGACCTGCTGATGGACGAGACGGTCGGCATCGTCTCGCTCGGCGGGCGCGCCGGGACGGGCAAGTCGGCGCTCGCGCTCTGCGCGGGGCTGGAGGCCGTCCTGGAGCGCCGGGCGCACCGCAAGGTCGTGGTGTTCCGGCCGCTGTACGCGGTCGGCGGGCAGGAGCTCGGCTACCTGCCCGGCACCGAGAACGACAAGATGTCGCCGTGGGCGCAGGCGGTCTACGACACGCTCTCGGCGGTGACCACGCCCGAGGTCATCGAGGAGGTGCTCGACCGGGGGATGCTGGAGGTGCTCCCGCTCACCCACATCCGCGGCCGGTCGCTGCACGACGCGTTCGTGATCGTGGACGAGGCGCAGTCGCTGGAGCGGGGCGTCCTGCTGACCGTGCTGTCGCGGATCGGCGCGGGCTCCCGGGTCGTCCTGACGCACGACGTGGCGCAGCGCGACAACCTCCGGGTCGGACGGCACGACGGTGTCGCGGCCGTAGTGGAACGGTTGAAAGGCCATCCGCTGTTCGCGCACGTGACGCTGACGCGGTCCGAGCGGTCGCCGATCGCGGCGCTGGTCACCGACATGCTGGGAGACGTCGGCGTGTGACGGCCGCCGGATAGGCGCAGAGTGATCATGTAGCGACGTTCCGTGGACGCCCCGATGGCCCGAGGGTCATCGGGGCGTCCATGTTTCCACCACGCAAAGTGATCAGTAAACATCACCGCGTGTAACTGTGACGAACGTCACAGAACATATGGCGAACATAAGGAATCCCAGGTCCCGTAGCGCATCGGGCCATTCCGGGGACGAGTTGACAACCGTCCCACAAAGACCATCAATCTCGATTTGGTTGCGAAGCACCCGATCGGGTCGGGCATTGTGAGTCCCCGTAAGCACCCCCGAGCGGTGTGCGGACGGCGGGCGGCCCCCTGACGCGCCCCTGTCCCGCGGCCGCTTCGGGCCGGGACGCCGCCGCGCGCGGGGTCCCGCGACGGCCCAGGGGTGGAAGTCTCGTCCGCGCGTCCATGTGCGGAACGACCGTCGGAAGGACCGCCTTGTCCGGAGACCGTTCTGGCTCCTCTTGGCGAGACGATCGACACAACTCCGACCCCCTGGGGCAGGACGGCCACGGCTCGCCCGCCTCACCGGAGTTCGGGTCGGCCGCGGCCCCCCACGCCCAGCCCACCGGTTCCGAGCCGTTCGGCGCCCCTGGCGAGTTCGGCGCAGACGCCCCCGGCGCGTTCGGCGCGGACGCCCCCGGCGTGTTCGGCGCAGACGCCCCTGGCGCGTTCGGCGCAGAGCCCCACGCCGCCGGACCGTTCGGAGCGGACCCCCACGCCGCTGAGCCGTTCGGAGCCGCGTCCGACGCCACGCAGGCGCACGACGACGACGTGAAGGTCGCGGGCTCGGCCCGGCGGCCCGGTGAGGGCGGGGCGGGCGACACCGGCGAGCTGCCCCCCGTCGCGTCCGGCTTCCCCGGAGCCACCGAGGTCATCTCCAGCGACCAGCCCCCGGCCCCGCGCGCTCCGCGCCGCGCCCGCGGCGGCCGTCGTCCCGCGCCGAAGTCCGGCCCCGGCCGGTCCGGCTCGTCCGGCGGCCCGTTCGCGCGCACCGGAGTGAAGATCGCCGCCGTCGCGGCGGGCGCCGCCGTGGTGATCGGCGGCGGTGCCGCCGCCGCGTTCGCGCTCACCGGTTCGGACTCCGGCCCGGCCAAGAAGGGCCCGGACAAGACCACCCTCGCGGCCGGCCCGAACACGGCCAAGCCGCCGGCGATGGACACCGCGCAGCTCGAAGCCCTGCGCAAGAAGCAGGCCCTCGACCGCGCGTCCCGCGCCGCCCGCGGCGAGACCGACCCGACCAAGCTGATGCCCAAGGGCAAGCCGGTCCCGTCGCCGTCCAAGACCGCCGACTCGTCCGGCGGCGGCGGAGGCGACAACGGCCCGAGCGGCGACCCCGTGCCCGCGGGCGAGGCGCAGTCGATCGCCAAGCAGCTGCTGCCGAGCTTCGGCTTCTCCGGCTCCGGCCAGTTCGGCTGCCTGGTGAAGCTCTGGAACCGGGAGAGCGGCTGGAACACCCACGCCTCCAACCCGTCCGGCGCCTACGGCATCCCGCAGGCGCTGCCCGGTTCGAAGATGGCCAGCGCGGGCTCCGACTGGCGCAACAGCGCCTCGACCCAGATCAAGTGGGGCCTCGGCTACATCAAGGACCGCTACGGCACGCCCTGCGGCGCCTGGGCGCACAGCCAGTCCACCGGCTGGTACTAACTCCACAAACATCGGACGGCCCGTAAGGCGGGCCGTCCGCGTGCGGGACGCCCTCCCCATTCAACGGAGGGGAGGGGTCCCCCGGCGCGCGAGTCCGCGCCCCCAGGCCGGTCCTCCCTCTTGAGGCCGGTCTCCACCTCGGCAGCACGTGCGGGCCGTCTCCCTCCAGGGGACGGTTCTCGCCGCACGGCCATCGCGTCTCCAGACGCCCCGGCGCCCGGTCGCCCCGCCCGCACGGACAGGGCCGCGCCCGCCCGAGGTGCCCTCCGCCGGACCGACCGGTCCGTCCGGCATGACGAAAGGTCTGCTTTGGCTGTCAAGCCCCTCCGGCGTTCCGCCACGTTCGTGCTCGCCGCGTCCCTGGCCTTCGGGGTGGTCGCCGAGACCGTCCCCGCGCAGGCGGCGGCTCCGACCCGCACCGCGGTGACGGCGAAGACCACGGCGAAGAAGCTCACCCGGGCCCAGCGCAACCAGGCGATCGCGAAGCGCATGGTCGCCAAGCGCGGCTGGTCCACCCGGCAGTACAAGTGCCTGGTGAAGCTCTGGAATCGGGAAAGCCACTGGAATCAGAAGGCCGGGAACCCGTCCGGCGCGTACGGCATCCCGCAGGCGCTCCCCGGAAGCAAGATGCGCAGCGCCGGCAAGGACTGGCGGACGAACCCGCAGACCCAGATCAAGTGGGGTCTGCGCTACATCAAGGGCCGCTACGGCACCCCCTGCCGCGCGCTCGGCCACTCCAACGCGCGCGGGTGGTACTAACCACTACGCCCCGATCGGACGGCATGTCCGTCGATGAGCGTTTGTGACGTCTGATCTGTAGCGCTACGCCCTACGTGGGCGAGATGTCCTGCTGCGGACGCGAGGGGACGGACTTCGGTCCGTCCCCTTTTGTCCGCCCGCTCGGGAAGCGCTCGTCCATGGGTCGGCAAAAGCCCGGTGCGGTGCTCCGGAATCTCCCCGCGTCCCGGCCCGGGCCCGGAGCACGCTACGACCCGTGTCCACTCACCGAAGCACCGACAACGTCCGAGGGCGGTCGCGCCGCATCCGCGCCACCGCCCGCCTGGCCGCCGTCGGCACCGCCGCGGCCCTCGTCGCCGCGCCGCTGCTCGCCGACCCGGTGAAGAGCACCACCTCCACCGCGGAGGCCAGCACCCTCTCCACGACCGACCGCGCCGAGCGCAACCAGTCGCTCGCGCGGGCCCTCATGGCCCGGCTCGGCTGGGGCTCCGACCGGCAGTTCCGCTGCCTCGAACAGCTCTGGACGCGCGAGAGCCACTGGAACGAGCACGCGCACAGCCCGTCCGGCGCCCACGGCATCCCGCAGGCGCTCCCCGGCTCGAAGATGTCGGCGGCGGGCCCGAGCTGGCAGTCCGACCCGCGTACACAGATCAAGTGGGGCCTCCGCTACATCCGCGGCCGTTACGGAAGCCCCTGCACGGCCTGGGGGCATTGGCAGGCGTCCAGCTGGTACTGAGTCCGGTAGTGCGCGCGCCCCGGGACGCGTGACCCGGCCGACCCGCCCGGAGCGTCCCGCCTTCACCGGTGGGACGCTCCGCGTTTTGCCCGGCTTGGTGGATCTTGGGGTGGACGGCGGCCCTACGATGCGGGGGTGCGAAGTTGGCTCAGCGCGGTGGCGACCGCGGGCGCGGCGGTCACGCTGGCAGGCGTCCTGGCGCCCGGTGCGGCTCTCGCAGGCGCGCCCGCGCCCGGCGCGCTCCCCGGGATCCCGGAGAAGCTGCCCGAGCGCAGCGGGTGCGTCCAGGGCTCGGCGGTCGTGGTGTCGCAGACGCCGTGGCAGCAGGTCGTCCTCGCGCCGCAGCGGGCCTGGCCCCTGACGCGCGGGGACGTTCCGGTCGCGGTCGTCGACACCGGCGTGGACGCCGGGTCCTCGTGGCTGGGCGGACGCGTCGAAGGCGCCGGCAAGGACTGCGTCGGGCACGGGACGTTCGTTGCCGGGCTCATCGCGGCCCGGCGGGGGAGCGGCGGCCCGTTCGCCGGAGTCGCGCCGGACGCCCGGATCATCGATGTGCCGGCCACCGACAACACCGGCGAAAGCTCGCCGAAACGCATCGCGGCAGCGGTGACCACCGCCGTGGGACGCGGCGCGAAGGTCATCGCGGTGACGCTCGCGCAGGGACGCGGCGGCGATCTCGACCGTGCGGTCAAGGCCGCCGCCGAGGCCGACGTGCTCGTGGTCTCGGCCGTCACGCCCGCCGACGCCGAGCACGGCCCGGTCAGCTGCGTCCCGAACGTGCCGGGCGCGCTGTGCGTCGGCGCGCTCGGACCGGACGGACGCGTCGCCGAACCCGCCGAAGCCAGGACCGATCTGCTCGCCCCCGGCGTCTCGGTCGTGGGCATCGGACCGCGCGGTTCCGGCAACTTCGCCGGGACGGGCTCGTCGCTCTCAGCGGCCTTCGTCGCGGGCGCGGCGGCGCTATTGCGCGCGCACGAGCCGAAACTCACCGCTGTTCAGGCGGCTGCACGGCTCCGGGCCACCGCCTACAGGAACGCCGTGGGCGGCGCGGGCGGGCTCGACCTGTATGCGGCGCTGACGACCGTGGGGTCCGGGTCGTCCGGGCAGGTGGTCGTCGCGCCGCCGCTTCCGACCTACGGACCCGGCAAGGCCCGCGGCGACGGCGGGGCCGTCCGGGACGCGCTGGCCGTAGCGGCCGTGTTCGGCGGCCTCGTGGTGGCCGTCGGAGTCGGCGCCGTCGTCGTCCCGCGCGGCAACCGCCGCTCCTGGCGCCCACCCGCCTGACGCCGCGCGCCCACCCGCCTGACCGGCTCCCCCCACGCCCCGGGTCAGTCGAGGAGGGCGGTCTGGACCTGGGTCTGCGTGCGGCGCGACAGCCAGAGGCCGCGGCCGGGCGGGAACTGGCGCGGCTTCACGTTGCCGAACAGGACGCCCTCGGCGGTCGGGCATGACAGCAGGACGGCCGGGGTGTTCAGCTCGGTCAGGCGGCGCAGCAGCGGCTCGTTCATCGCGCGGCCGACGCCGTTGGCGGCGCGCGCGACGATGACGTGCAGCCCGACCTCCGCGCCCTGCGCGAGCATGTCGAGCAGCGGCTCGAACGGGCTGCCGCCCATCGGCGAGGTCATCAGGTCGTAGTCGTCCACCAGCAGGAACAGCTCGGGGCCCTCCCACCAGTCGCGGCTGCGCAGCCGGTCGGGGGTGATCTCCGGGCCGGGCATCCGCTTGCCGATGGCGTCGGCGGCGGCGCGGGCCATCTGCCGCGCGACGTCCGCCGAGACGGCGTAGCCGAGCCGGTACTCCTCCGGCACCGCCTCGTACAGCTCGCGGCGGAAGTCCATCGTCATCACGCGCGCCTCGGCGGGCGAGTAGCGCGAGGTGATCGCGCGCGCGACGAGGCGCATCAGGTTCGTCTTGCCGCTCTCCGCGTCGCCGACGACCATCAGGTGCGGGGTGGCGGAGAAGTCGTGCCAGAACGGTTCGAGCTCGCGTTCCTCCACGCCGAGCGGCACGCGCAGCGCGCCTTCGGGCTCGGGCAGGGCGGCGACGGGCAGCTCGTCCGGCAGCATCCGCACGCGCGGCGCGGACGGCCCGTCCCACGCGTCCGCGATGGCGGCGACCAGCGCGGCGAGCCCGGCGGCCACGTCGGACGCGTCGCCCGAGCCGTCCACGCGCGGCAGCGCGCCGAGGAAGTGCAGGCCGTCCTCGGTGAGGCCGCGGCCGGGGACGCGCGGCACCTCGCGGGCCTTGCGCATCTCGATCAGCGAGTCCATCGGGTCGCCGAGCCGCAGCTCGATCCGGGTGCCGATCTGGTCGCGCAGCGCCGGGGTGATCTCGTTCCAGCGCGGCGAGGCGACGACCAGGTGCACGCCGTAGCCGAGCGCCCGCTGCGCGAGCTGCGCCACCGACATCGACAGGTCCTGGAAGTCCTGCCGGAAGGTGGACCAGCCGTCCACGACCAGGAACACGTCGCCGTGCGGCTCGTCTGGGAACTCCCCGGCGGCGCGGCGGCGGCGAAAGTCGGCCATCGAGTCCACGCCGCGCGCGGCGAAGAGCCGCTCGCGCCGGGCGAGCACGCCGGTGACCTCGCCGACCGTCCGGGCGACGCGCTCGGCGTCGAGCCGTCCGGCGACGCCGCCGACGTGCGGCAGCCCGGCGAGCGCGGACAGCCCGCCGCCGCCGAAGTCCAGGCAGTAGAACTGCGCCTCGACCGGCGTGTGGACGAGCGCCAGCCCCGTGACCAGCGTCCGCAGCATCGTGCTCTTGCCGCTGCGCGGGCCGCCCGCCACGCCGGCGTGCCCGCCCGCGCCGGACAGGTCCGCGACGAGCGCGTCGCGGCGCTGGTCGAACGGGCGGTCCACGATCCCGACCGGAACCGTCAGCGGCGGCTGCCCGGTCGCGGACAGGCCCCGCCCGTTAACGACCGACGACGGCAGCAGCAGGTCCAGCGTCGGCGGCTCGGCGAGCGGCGGCAGCCACACCCGGTGCGCGGGCGGCCCGGCGTCCCGGAGCCGGTCGACCGCCAGCTCCAGCAGCGACGGCGCGGACTCGTCCCGCTCCGGCTCCGGGACGGCCGGCAGCGGCGTGCGCGGCGCGAGGTAGCGGGTGCCGTACGCGGTGACCTCGCCCGCCCCGGCCGCCATCGCGCCCGCCCGCCGCCGCGGACGGTACGGACCCGACACGTAGGCGGCCTTGAACCTGGTCAGTGTCGCGGTGTCGCCGCGCAGGTAGCCGTTGCCGGGCGCCGGCGGCAGCTGGTAGGCGTCCGGGACGCCGAGCACGCCGCGGCTCTCCATCGCCGAGAACGTCCGCAGCCCGATCCGGTACGACAGGTGGGTTTCAAGCTGGTGCATGCGGCCCTCGTCGAGGCGCTGCGAGGCGAGCAGCAGGTGCACGCCGAGCGACCGCCCGAGCCGTCCGATCATCACGAACAGGTCCATGAACTCGCGGTGCGCGGCGAGCAGCTCGCTGAACTCGTCCACCACGACGAACAGCGTCGGCAGCGGGCGCAGCGCGGTCCCGGCGGCGCGCGCCGCCTCGTACTCGTGGATGTTGACGTAGTTGCCCGCCGCGCGCAGCAGCTCCTGGCGCCGGATCAGCTCGCCGTGCAGCGCGTCCTGCATGCGCGCGACCAGCGCGGTCTCGTCAGCGAGGTTGGTGATGACCGCCGAGGTGTGCGGGAGCGTGTCGAGCCCGAGGAACGTCGCGCCACCCTTGAAGTCGACCAGGACCAGGTTCAGCGTCTCGGACGAGTGGGTCAGCGCGAGCGTCAGCACCAGCGTGCGCAGCAGCTCGCTCTTGCCCGAGCCGGTCGCGCCGATGAGCATGCCGTGCGGGCCGCTGCCGCCGAGCGCCGACTCCTTGATGTCCAGCTCGACCGGGCGGCCGTCCGCGCCGTACCCGATCGGGACGCGCAGCCGCTCGGCCGGCCCGCGCCCGGCCCACAGCGCGCCGATGTCGTGGACGGCCAGGTCGCCGACGCCGAGCAGCGACGTCAGGTCGAAGTCGGTGGTCAGCGGGTCGGACACCTCGGCGTTCAGGTTGATCCGGTACGGCGCCAGCCGGACGGCCAGGGCCCGCGCGGCGGCCGGACCGAGCCGGTCCGGACGGCCGAGGACACCGGCCGCCTCCGAGCCGTCCGCGTCCGCGCCGCCCGCGCCGTCCGCGCCCGCGCCGACATCGACGCCGACGCCCGCGTCCGCGTCCTGCTCGCCGAGGACGCGGACCTCGTCGGCGTCCACGTCCAGGTGCAGCGCGTCCCACTCGCCGCGCGGTTCGAGGGTGCCGCCGACGTCCAGCACGGTCGTGTTGCGGTAGCCGGCCGCGCCGAGCCGCCCACCTGGTGGAACGTTCCCGCCATCCAGCACCACCACGGTGTACGGCTCGTCACGGTCGGGCGAAGCGTCGGGGTCGAACGGCGGACGTTCCGGGAACTCGCCGCCGATCAGGCTCTCCAGCTCGGCGGCCGCGTCGGTGAACAGCCGGACCGGCCCCGCCGCGTCCTGCTCGGTCGGATGCAGCGCGTGCGGCAGCCACTTCGCCCACTCCCACGCGCCGCGCCGCGCGTCCGACACGCAGAACACCAGCCGCAGGTCGTCGGGCGCGTGCAGGACGGCGAGCTGCGCGACCATCGCGCGCGCCAGGTCCGCCGCCACCTCGCGGTCGCCGGTCAGCCGCACCACCGGGTAGCCCGGCAGGTAGGCCGCGACCGGCTGGTCCGGGACGTGCGAGTAGGCCCGCAGGAAGCTGCGCAGCGCGTGCGCGCACAGCGGTTCGAGATCCTCGACGGGCTTGGTGGACGGCGGTTCCAGGTCCACGTCCAGCGGTTGCTCGCCGGTCGCGATCCGGATCTCGCCGAAGTCCTCGTCCTCGGGCCGCCGCTCCCACAGGCGCGGGCCGCCGACGAGCGTCCACAGCGCGTCCGGGTCGGGGTGCCGCCACTGCCGCGCGGCGCGCTGCGCCGCGATCGCGGACCGCACCCGGCGCCGCATCTGGGCCAGGTAGCGCAGGTAGTCGCGGCGCTCCCCGGCGAGCCGCCGCTTGCGGTCGCCCGCGCCGCGGGCGAGCTGGCCGACCAGCATGGCCAGCGTCGACACCAGCATCAGCCCGGCGGCCAGGTACATGAACGTGCCGCCACCGCCGCCCGGATGGATGAAGATCAGCACGGTCGCGGCGGACGCCAGGCCCATCGGCAGGTAGGTCAGGAACGCCGACAGGTTCGCCTGCTGCTCGGGCAGCGCGGGCGGCTCCTGGAGTTCCATGCCGCCGGCGGGGGGAGGCGGTCCGGGCAGGCGCGGGGGACGCCGGAACAGCACCAGGCTCACTCGTGATCCTTCCACCGGGGAGAGCGGGACAGATCATGCCATGCCATAGTTTCCGCGCACACCGTGTCACCGTGCACTCCGCGGTGCCCCGCGCGCTGCGCGTTCGTGCACCGCGCGCGGCCTCCCGCCCCACCGTGCCCTGCCGTGTCCTACCGAGAAGGGTGACTCCAGGTGACCGACACCACGACGGCCGGCCTGTGCCGGCTCACCGTCCGGGCTCCCGGCCGCCGCTTCGAGCTGGCGGTCCCGGCGGACGTCCCGCTCGCCGAGCTGCTGCCCGTGCTGGTCGAGCACGCCCGCGCCGGCGCCGCCCCCGGCGAGGCCCGGGCCGACGCGGCGGGCGGCTGGGTGCTGCAACGGCTGGGCGAGGACCCGCTGGACACCGAGCGCGGCGCCGCCGACCTCGGCCTGCGCGACGGCGAGACCGTCCACCTGCGCCCGCGCGCCGACCGGCTGCCGCGGATCCACTTCGACGACCTGGTGGACGGCATCGCCACCGGGATGCGCGAGCGGCCGGACGCCTGGCGGCCCGCGTTCACCCACCACCTGCTGATCGGCCTGTCGGTCGCCGCGCTCGCCGCCGCGTTCGGCATCGCGGCGCTGACCGGCCCGGCGTCCGCGCGGGTCCCGCTGTGCGCGGCGTTCGCCGTCCTGCTGCTGATCGGCGCGACGCTCGCGGCGCGGGCGCTCGGCGACGGCGGCTCGGCCACCGCGCTCGGGCTCGCGGCCGTCCCGTACGCGGCGGCGCTTGGCGCGCTCGTCCCGCACGGCCCCGCCGGGGACAAGCTGATTGGCGCGCGGCTGCTGGCGGGCGGCGCGTCCGGGACGGGCGCAGCAGCGCTGGCGCTCGCAGGAGTCGCCGTATGCGCGCCGCTGTTCCTCGCGGTCGCGGTGATCACGCTCTCGTCGGTGCTCGGCGGGACGTTCATGGTGCTCGGCGACTACAGCCCGTCGCAGGCGGCGGGGGCCGTCGCGGTGCTGGTCATGGTGTTCGGCGCGTTCGTCCCGGTGCTCGCGTTCCGGCTCGCGGGCTTCCGGCTGCCGCCGCTCCCGACCAACGCCGACCAGCTGCAGGAGGGCATCGAGCCGCATCCGGCGGCCGACACGCTGCGCCGCTCGGCCGTCGCCGACGGGTACATGACCGGCCTGTACGCGGCGGCGGGCGCGCTGTGCGCGGCCTGCCTCGGCGTGCTGGTCCTCGCGGGGCACCGGACCGGGCTGCGGGACGGCATCGCCGGGGTGCTGTGCCTGCTGCTCCTGCTGCACGCCCGCGCGCTCGGCGGCGCCTGGCAGCGCTTGGCGATGGTGCTGCCCGCCGCGTTCGGCCTCGGCCTCCTCGCGGTCACCGCGCACGGCCCGGCGCGCGGCGCGGCGCTCGCGGGCTGCATGCTCGCCGCCGCCGCGCTCGCCGTCGCGGCCTGGTCGCTGCCCGGCCGCCGGACGCTGCCGTACTGGGGACGCGCCGCCGACGTGCTGCACACGCTCGCCGCGATCGGGCTGATCCCGCTCGTGCTGTGGAATCTCGGCGTGTACGACGCGCTGCGCGGCGCGCTGAGCTGAGGGGACGGCCATGCAGACCCGACGCGACCAGGTCCAGGCGCACCGGTTCGTGGTGAACCGGCTGACCACCGGCATGCTGCGCGCCGAGCCCGACGTCCCCGAACCGCCGACCGTCCGCACCACGCAAGGTCTCCTGGTCGGCGCGTGCCTCGCCGTCATCGTGTGCGTCGGCGCGGTCGTGTACGGGGTGGTGACGGGCGGCGGCGACGCCTGGCGCAAGGCCGGGACGGTCGTCACCGAGAGCGAGACCGGCGCCCGGTTCGTCTACCTCGACGGCTCGCTGCACCCGCTGCTGAACTACTCCTCGGCGCGGCTGCTGGCCGGGCACGAGCCCGAGATGCACAGGGTCGGGCGCGACGCGCTGCGGAACGTCCCGCGCGGCGCGCCGCTCGGCATTCCCGGCGCGCCGGACGCGCTGCCGCCGCAGTCCCGGCTCACCGCCGACCCGTGGCAGGTCTGCTCGGACGGCGGCAAGACCGTGCTGGACGTGGCGTCCGCGCCGTCCGGCGGGGCGCTCGATGACAAGCATGCGCTGGTGGTGAGCGGCCCGGACAAGGCCCGCTACCTGCTGTGGCGCGGGCACCGGTTGAAGATCGGCCAGGCCGCGCTCGGTGCGCTCGGGTACGGCGCGGTCACGCCCTACCCGGTCGGCGCGCCGTTCCTGAACGCGGTGGCGGCCGGGCCGGAACTCGCCGCGCCCGTCCTGCCCGGCGCCGGCAAGCCCGGTACCCCGGTCGCAGGACGGCCCGCGAAGGTCGGGCAGCTGTTCGTCCTGCATGTCGCGGGCGGCTCGGACCAGTACTACCAACTCCGCCGCGAGGGCCTCACCCCGCTCACCGCGACCCTGTTCGACCTGTACCGCACGGACGCGGGGGAGCCGCGCGTCCTGTCGTCGGCGACGACCTCGGTAGCGCCGCCTCCGGACGACGGCCTCCCTCCGGCCCCGCCCGCTCCGGCCGCGGCAGGCTCCGGCGGCCTCCCGTGCGTGCGGATTGCGCCCGGCGCGGACACCGCCGACGTCGCCGTATCGCTCGTGCCCCAGGACCGGGTAGGCGGACGGTCCGTCACCGCCCAGCCGAACACCGCGCCGTCCTGTGCCGCCCCCGACCTGATCGGGACGCGTCCCGGCCACGGCGTGCTGGCCGCCGCACTGCCCGCCGCCGGACGGCCCCGCGTCGCGACCGACTACCTGGTCACTGACGAGGGCGTGAAGTACCCCGTGCCGAACGCGGACGCGGCGAAGGCGCTCGGCTACTCCGGCGACGTCATGCTCCCCGGGACTGTCCTGGACTTGCTGCCGACCGGTCCGGTGCTGGACGCGGGCGCGGTCCGGTCCGGCTCGGCGTCCGCCCCGGTGCTCCCGTGCGCGATGGGCTGGTAGGCCGACGCCGTGACGGGCGAGGGGAACGTCGGGTTCCGCCCGATAGGTGAACGTTGTTTCAAATTTTCGTCTGGGCTCTGGAATCGGCCCCGGCGGCTGTGATCAACTACCGCCTGCCGCGGCCCGCCCGGCGGTCCGCGTCCCACGACCCCGCTCGACCCCCCGCGAGAAGGATCCGCCATGACCGCTGACCAGGGTGTGCCCGGAACGCTCCAGACGACCGACCAGGCGATGACCACCGGCATCCGCGCGCTGGAGACCGCGGCGGGCGACTGCCGGGGCGTGCACCTGATGGTGGACGAGATCCGCGGCTCGCTCAGCGCGGGGTGGACCGGCGAGGCGGCGACCCGCTACCAGAACGCGGTGCACGAGTGGCTCACCGACCTGCAGGGCGTGATCTCCAAGATCGAGGAGATGGGCAACCTGCTGATGAGCCACGACGCGTCCTACAAGCGCATGGAGAACGACAACATCGACCAAGCGATGGCCTGGATCGGCAAGGAGCTCGGCGCCGCGGGCTGACCCGCCCCCGCCGGCCGCGCGCCGCGGGCTTACCCGCCGCCGCCGGCCGCGCGCCGCGGACCGACCCGCCGCGCCGCCTCGCCCCGCCTTCCCCCCGCCTCCCGAAGGAGAGATCCATGCCCGACTACACCGTCCACACCGGCACCGTCGACAGCGTCACCGACGACCTGGCCCAGGCCACCCTCCGCGTCGGCGCGATCGTCGCGCACCTCAACGACCAGATCGAGCCGCTGAAGTCGCAGTGGCTGGGTGAGAACCCGCAGACCTACCAGGCCGTCCAGAACGCCTGGAACGCCAAGGTCGAGGACATGCGGACGGTCCTCACCAAGGCGCAGCAGGCGCTGGTGGAGATCCGCGCGAACTACTCCGGCACCGACGCCAAGCTGTCCTTCCAGTGGTCGGAGATCCGCTGACATGGCGGAGACCATCAAGATCGACGAAGCCTGGCTGAGGGACTTCGAGAGCAAGGACGTCACGCCGCTCGCCACCGAGGTCACCACCGCCCCGGGCCTCGTGTCGATGGGCAACGTCACCGACAAGACGCTGGAGCCGGGCGCGGGCACGCTGCTGCCGGGCGGCGCCGGGCTCGCGACCGCCGTGCAGACCGCCGCCAAGAGCGTGGTGACCTGGCGGGACGCGCTGAAGGGCACGCTCGGCCAGATGGTCGACGCGATCGAGCTGACGCTGGCCACCGCCGACAAGACCGAGCTGGAGAACGGCCTGACGGTCGCCGAGGTCGACGCGATCCTCAACACGCTCGCGCCGACGTCCGGCGGCGGTGGTTCGACGCAGCCCGGCGGGGGCTCGAACCAGCCGGGCGGGGGCTCGAACCAGCCCGGCGGGTCGTCCGGAGATCCGTCCGGGAAGTCCTGATGACCAAGCCGATCGACTCGCACGAGCCCACGTTCGGCGACGACGGGACGAACACGAAGAGCATCAAGCCGGGCGACCCGCTCACCGACAACCAGGGCGACGGTCCCGCGACCGGCGGGATGGGCACCTGGGAGCTGGCGATCAACAGCTTCACCGACGGCAAGACGCTGCCGGCCGTCCCCACGCGGTCGGCCGTGTCGGACCCGTCGGTGCAGTGGATCCGCTACTACTCCTACGGAAGCTCGTCCACCTCGTCGGCGGGCAGCCACGACATGGTCAGGACGTGGTCGGTCGGCGGCTACACCTACTTCTTCACCTTCGACTACCCGTGGGGGCCGAAGGGCGGCGAGGGTCCCAAGCACGAGCTGGGCAACGGCGCGAACAGCCCGATCGAGCAGTACTCGGTCAACGCGATCAACATCCTCGACTCGGCGGCGCGCGGCGAGGACACCAAGGCCGTCCGGCTCGGCTCGTTCGACGAGCTGGCCACCCAGTTCGGCCAGGTGATCTCCTGGCTGGAGACCACGCAGGCCAAGGTGAAGGGCTGGCAGAGCGGGCTCGGCGGCGACGAGGCCGCGCTCAAGGGCGAGGCCGCCGACGAGATCTGGAAGCTGATCGACAGGCTGTCGGTCGGCTTCACGCTCCTGCACGACCACATGAGCGCCGAGCCGCCGATGGGCGTCGCGCTGCTCACCGCGAAGAACAACCTGGTCACCGCGCTCAACTCGCTCCGGACGGCCTACTGGACCTGGCGCGCGGACCCGCTGTCCATGCCGATGGGCGCGCTGAGCGCCGTGGTGGACGAGTGGATGCAGTCCCCGCCGACCAACGCGAACGCGCCGTACCGCTTCGGCAACGGGATGGACGCGTCGCTCCCGTCCTTCTACGAGGCGCTGTCCGCGGCGGCGAAGCTGAAGTGGCTGACGTCGGTCGGCGAGAAGCTCGACGTCCCGGCCACCTCCGCCATGTCCACGCTCAACAACGCCTACCTGACGGCCGAGGGCCACATGCAGCGGTACCTGCCGTCCTCGCCGCTGGCGGGCGGCGGTGGCTCCGGCAACCCGTTCGACCCGAAGAACTCCGGCAATGGCAATGGCCCGGGATCAGGTGACAAGGGCCCCGACGGCAAAGGCCCCGGCAGTGGCACCACCGGCGACGGTAACGGCAACGGAACGGGCAACGGGAACGGGAACGGCCAGGGCCCGAACGGCTCGAAGGGCCCGCAGGGCGGCGGTTCCGGCAGCCTGACGCCGGGCGGCTCGCACAATACGAACGGCACGGGCAAGAACGGCCCGGGCAACGGCCCGGGCACCGGACCCGGCCAGGGCAAGAACAACCCCAAAGGCGGCGGCCACGGGTTCGTCCCGAGCACGAACAACCCGAACGGCAACAAGAACGCCGCCAAGGAGGACGAGAAGCGCCGCAAGGCCCAGCAGAAGTACCTCGACGACCTGAAGAAGGCCGAGGAGCAGGCCCGCAAGAATGCCGAGGAGAACGCGGCCCGGCTCCGCGACGAGGCGCGCAAGCAGGCCGACGCGCTCGCCAAGGCGCAGGAGGACGCGCGGAAGCAGGCCGAAAAGGAACTGCGCCGCCTCCAGAACCAGATGGGCAAGGTGCCGACCAGCAGCGGCGGGGGCCGCATCCCCGGCGGGACGGGCGGCAGCGGCGAACTCGGCACCGGGAACGGAACCGGCGGCCTCCCGAAGACCGTCGCCGACCCGAGCCTGTCCCCGCAGGCGGACGGCTCGGCCGCCAAGGGCCAGGGCGGCGTCCCGCTCTACCCGCCGACCGCCGGCGCGCAGGGCGGCGGCGCGGGCGGGCAGCAGAACGCCGAACGCGAACGCACGACATGGGTGTCGGAGGACGAGGGGACCTGGCAGGACGGTAAGCGCAGTGCCGGGGTCCTCGGCCGCCGCGCCAAGCGCAGAAGCAGGACGGAAGCCGAATATGAGTACGTCGTTCCAGGAGCAGCTCCAGCAGGCGCTCGGACAGTTGGCGGAGCAGACGGCGAGGCTGCGCAGCACGGGAGCCGAACTGCGGGAGCGGACGGCGTCGGCGACGTCCGCGAACAGGCTGGTCACGGCGACGGTTGACGCGCGCGGCGGGCTCGTCGGCCTGACCTTCAACACCACCCGGTACCGCACGATGGCCCCGGCGGAACTCGCCGCGGCCGTCAGCGAGACCGTCGTCGAGGCGCAGCGGACGATGGCCGAGCAGGTCAGCGAGGCGTTCGAGCCGCTGCGCGCGGACAAGGAGCGCCTGCGCTCGTTCCTGGGGGCGTTCTGATGGCCGACTTCCTGTCCGTCGACCCGGACGGCCTGGCCGACCGCAGCAGCGCCGTCGCCGAGTTGGCCAGGGTCGCCAGGGCGATCGCCGACCGGCACGCGACGTCCCTGGAGCTGCTCGGCGCGTGCTGGGGCGACGACGAGACCGGCGGCAAGTTCCACGAGGTGTACGGGCCCGCGCGGGAGAACCTGGGCAGGCTCATGCAGAGCCTCCCGCACGGGTTCGAGTCCAGCGCGGACGTCCTGCTCGGCACCGCCAAGCGCTTCGGCAAGACCGAGATGGAGAACACCGAGCTGGGCCATGACCTCCACCCCCGCCGCTGAGGACGGCGGGAACACGCATGGCGCTTGAGCTGCCGGACGGCCTGATCGGCCTGTTCAAGGGGCTGACCGGGATGGAGTTCCCGAAGGCGAACGAGGACGCCCTCCGGGAACTCGCCGCGGTCTACCAGCACACCGCGCACGACCTGCGCGGCGTCCTGCCGGGGCTGGTCGTCCAGGCGATCAACGAGGTGCAGTCGGAGTTCGACGCCGACACCTCCGACCAGTTCCGCGACTCGATGTCGGTGTTCGTGGACGGCCGGCCCGGCTACCTGTCGGCCGCCGCCGAGGCGTCCGACCTGCTGGCGAAGTTCGCCCGCGACACCGCGGCGAACGTCGAGTACGCCAAGTACATGATCATCGCGCAGCTGATCCAGCTCGCGCTGGAGATCGCGTGGGCGCTGGCGACCTGGTGGTTCAACCCGGCCGCGGCGGCCGAGGCCGAGGTGGCCGAGGAGGTCTCCCGGACGGTGATCCAGAAGGTCTTCCAGTTCCTCTGGGAGTGGATGATCAAGCACGTCGTGATCAGCGAGGCCGGGATGCTGGCGATGGACGCCATCATCCAGCGCATCCAGATCGCGAACGGCTCGCGCACCGACTGGGACACCCAGCTCACCATCCAGAGCGCGGAGATGGGCCTGCTCGGTGGGCTCGTCGGCGGCCCGCTCGGCAGGCTCGCCCAGTACCTCAGCCATTTCCTGAGCCGGTTCGGCAAGAACCTCGACAAGGAGCTCAAGGGACTCAAAGGGCTCGGGCCCGAACTTCAGCACGACCTCGGGAACGTCCTCAAGCCGCACGGCAGCGACTTCTTCAAGCACCTCACCGAGCGGACGCCGCTGCCGAAGTCCGCTGCCGACAACATGTCCCGGGGCTTCGGCGACCTGTTCACCCAGCACCTCGGCGGGACGCTCGGCAACGACGCAGCCCGCGACCTCGGCAGCCGCTACGGACGCAACCTGGCCGAGAACTGGGGCAAGAAGGATCTCGGCAACCTCCTCGAACGCGACCTCGGCCGGGACCTCGGCCGGGACCTCGGAGGCAGCGCCGGGAAGCTCACCCCGCCGACCCGCGACCTGTTCGCCCACGAGCTGCCCGGCGCGATCAACAAGGCGCTGGCGGGCGCCGCGAATGACGTGCTGCCGAAGATCGGCGGCTTCGGGCTGCGCGCGGTCAGCAACGCCGGGGCCGGGATGCTCACCGAGGGCATGTACAACCTCGTCTTCGACCCGAGCCACGAGTTCCACACGTCCTGGCTGAGCGGTGTCGCCGGGGCCGCGATGGGCGGCGTCCACGAGGTGATGCTCCACGGCAGCCTCGCCGGCCTGAAGGCGCTCGGCGTCACCCCGCTCGGCTCGTCCGGCCACTTCGCGGTCGCCTTCGACACGTCCCACCTGACCTCGCTCCCGCCCGGTGACCACCCCGTCCCGCTGAACGAGCCGAAGACCGTCTCCACCCCGATCACCGAAACCAAGACGGTCTCGACACCGGTCAACGAAACGAAGACCGTTTCGACGCCGACGAGCACCGAGGCGAAGACGGTCCCGACGCCGGTCAACGAGACCAAGACGGTCGGCGGCACGCCGAACCAGCCCGACGTGCGCCCGAAGACCACGTCCACGACCTCCACGTCGGACGAGCCGCCGGCGCGCTACACCGAGATCGCCACGGACGACTTCGATCCGCTCGCCTCGGCGCGGAACTCCCGGGCGAGCGGCCTGTCCGAGGCGGTCAAGGAACTCGGCTCGCCCGATCCGGTGCGGTACGCCGTCCGGCGCGTCCCGGATCCGCTCGGCGGCGGGGGCATGGTCCGCGAGCACGTCGTCCGGGTGCAGCTGGACGGCGGCGGCCTCCCGCCCGAGCAGCTCGAAGCGCTCAAGACCTCGTTCGCGGACGAGCTGGACCGGCTCGTCAACGTCGGGTCCGCCCTACCGCGCAGCCGCGAGGAGTTCCGGGTGCGGGTCGAGTTCGTCGACTCCGGCGCGCACACGCAGGTCAAGGTCGTCCCCGGGAACGGACGGTCCGACACGGCGACCTGGTTCGCAGGGGCTCCGCCGCGCGCGTGGGTGCACGAGGTGATGCACTCGTTCGGCCTGCGCGACGGCTACGCCCGTCCGAACCGCCTGCTCGGCGGCGGCGCGGCGCTCGAAGGGGAGGGGCTGATGAGCGGCGCCCTCCACGACGAGGACGCGCCGGGCCTGCTCCCCGGCCACCTGGAGAAGATCGAAAACCAGAGCGACGCCTGGCTCAGCCCCGGCGCCACGACGACGACGCACGCAGCGCCCGAACACCCGCCGACCAGCCCGCAGCATCCGCGCCAAGCGCCGGAGGACGAGCAGGAAGGCACCCGACTCGAACCGCTGCCCACCGATCAGCAGCAGCCCAGGCTCGTCCGGACCATGCCGAAGCCGGAGAACGTCGCGGGAAGCACCGTGACGTTCGAGGACGGCGACCGCAAGCTGCCCGCCCTGTTCGACGAGACGTTCGGCGGCGCCGAGGTCAAGCTGCTCGGCACGTCCCAGGTGCTCAACGCGATCAGCGAGCGGACGGGCGTGCCGGTCGACCGCCTCCCCGCCGACCTGCGGCACGCGGTCCATGCCGCGCCCGGCACGCTCGCCGGTGACGGGCGCGCATTCACCTACACCGATGCGAAGGGGCGTCCGCACGAAGTCCGCCTGACGCTGAAGGGCGGCAACTGGACGGCGGCCGATCCGCAGGGCGACAAGACGAAGGTCGTCTCGTCCCACGAGGGCGCGGACGCGATCGCGAGCACGGCGAAGCAGGCGAGCACGCGTTTCCAGGTCGCGGTGAAGGCGTCCGAAACGGGCATGACGGTCTCGGGCCTGCCGACGTCCGGGGCCGTCGCGGACACCAAGGTCGCGGGCATGGTGTCGGCCGGCCTCACCGGTTCGCAGGCGCAGGGCGTCTCGCACGTCCTGAACTCGCAGGTCAAGGCGAAGGGCGAGACCTCGGCGGGGCTGTCGCACCTGTTCCGGGGCGACGCGTTCTTCGAGCTGACGATCACGCCGTCCAAGGGCGCCTCGCACACCGCGTCCTTCGGGATGCGGCACGGCATCACGGCCCGCATCTCGGACGACCTGACCTCCACCAAGGACGTCGATGCGCGCCCGAGCCGCATCCCGCTCGCCTACGAGCCCGCGACGTCCCGTCCGCTGACGGTCGTCCACTCGGAAGGGATGAGCTCGGTTCGCGAACTCCGCGAAACCGCCATGAACTGGCTGGCGAGGAACCATCCCGAGCTGGCGCGGCCGGGCGCTCACCGGAGCGAGGTCAACCGCCTGCTGTCCGCCGACAACCTGCTCGCGAACCAGAACGCGGCGCAGCACGAGATGCTCACCACCGCGAACCTGCCCGGCCTGGACGGCCGTTTCGGCGTCCGGTCGCGCGTCACGGGCATCGAACTGGTCGGCGCCGGGACGAAGGTGACCGGCAGTACATCGGTCGCGTCGCAGGTCAAGGCCGAGACCGGAACCAAGGACACCCTTTCGGTCAGCCTGGACGTGTCGGGCGGGCCGTCCGTCTCGCACTCCTTCGGGGCGCTCCAGCTCTCCGGACGCGCCGCGGCGTCGGTGAAGGTGACCAACTCGTCCGAGCAGGCGTCCACGGGCGGCGCGTCGGCGGCGGACACGTCCAAGGTCAAGTACTCCGAGCTGCCGCTCTACCGGGTGCGGCGCGACATCACGGTCCACCTGCCGGACGGCACGAGCGAGACCCGGCCGGTGGTCACGCTCGACCGGCTCACCCCGTCCGATGCGCGCGCGTTCGCCGGATGGGACGCCGGACGCGACCGCTCCGAGCCGCCCGCCCCGTCCCACCTGCCGAAGGACCGGCCGCGCCTGCTCGGCCCGCACGCCGTCGAGGGCCTCGACCACGCCGAGGACTTCCACCACGAGCTGCTGGACGCGCTGTCCCGGCCGGGCAGCGACCTGCCGCCGCACCTGGTCGTCCGCCCAGGTCAGCGCCGCGACGACTTCCCGAACGAGCTGTCCTACCGGCGCGCGCAGGAGAACACCCAGCGGCTCCGGACCGCGATGCGGCAGGCGCAGCTTCAGGGGCAGTTGAGCTCGCTGGTCAACGACGGCGTCCCTGTCAAGCTGAAGCAGATGCACGACGGGCGCATGCACACCGTCGTGGTCAGGCTGCGCGCCGAGCTGACCGACCGGGCCTTCGACGGCGCGTCCCGGGACGTGGCGTCGCTCTCCCGGACGGCCGCCGCGACCCGCCGCGCGGACGGTTCGCAGACCGACACCCAGGGGTTCGAGGCCGGCCTGGACGTCACGCTCCGCCTCGCCCACGACCAGGGCGACAAGACCAGCCAGGGCGTCCAGGCGGCCGCCGGTTACAAGGGCGGCGGCAAGCGGACGGAGAAGACCGCCTACGGCACGACGTACTCGTCCTCGGGGGAGTCGTCCTTCGACGGCCCGGCGAACCGCTGGAAGTACAACGCGAACCTCACCGCCGACGTCACGACCTATTCGCGTCCCCGGAAGCTCAAGCGCGTGCTCGGTGTCGGCGCGCTGGAGCAGTTCGTGAACCGCTCGGAGACGCGGCCTCTGACCGGCGGCGACGACGCGCCGCTGACCCACAAGGACGAGATCGTCCTGCTCGTCCCCGACCGGCTCACCCACAACCACAACCCGGCGCGGTTCCAGGACATCACGCCGCGTCCTACCGATAACCGGCGGACCTTCACCGAGACCGCAGACCAGCTCGCCGGAGGGACCTTCGGCAAAGGCCCGAAGGACGAGCTGCTCGGCGAGTCCTACAAGCTGGAGGACATCGTCACCGACGGCCTGAACCACGCGCTGACCGAGGTGCTGCGCGAGGCGTCCGGCGACCAGTGGCAGTACACCGAGCCCGGCTCCGGGCCGCACGACCTGCTGGAGGCGCTGCTGAGCCAGCCGGTCGTCCGCAGCGCGCCGCAGCGGTTCGCCGAGGGGCTCCAGGTGCCGGGCGTCCGCGCGGAGGGCCCGTTCCGGGACATGGTCGCCGACGTCGGGCTGCGGATGGCGCTCACCAACCACCGCCTGGCGGGCCCGCCCGTGCGTATGAGCACCAAGCTGTCGGCCGGGCTGGACCAGGTGGCGGGCAGGACGACCGGCACCGGCCTCACCCACAAGATCACGGCCGCGCTCGGCTACAGCGGCAACCACGGCCCCAACGACCTGGCGTCCTACGGGCCCGGCGCGAGCCTGCTCGACGTCGCGAAGAGCGTGTCCAAGGGACTGTCGCTCACCGCGACGGGCAAGCAGTCCCGCAAGTACACCGGCTGGATGGTGCCGATCGTCGCGGACGTGTCGTTCGCCCTCGCGGCGAAGGTCGGCAAGACCGGGCCGCTCGCGTTCACCGAGGTCGCGCCGCGCCCGGCGGCGAGCCGCGAGGTGAACGTCGAGGCGGGCGCGCTGATCTACGTCCCCGAGAACGAGCTGCACCTGTGGCTCGACGGGGCGCCGGACGTCGCTCCGGTGAAGGACGAGCCGTGGCACCAGGAGGACTGGACGCGCTCGCCCGCGTACATGACCCACCCGCCGTCCGCGCACACCGTCGTGCAGGAGGCCGAGAAGCTCCTCGCGGACGCCGGCGTGAAGCTGGACGCGCCGAGCCGCGACCGGCTGCGCGCGCTGATCTCCGACCACGCGCTGCCGTCGCTCGCCGATGCGATGGAGGGCGGCGGCCTGACCTCGCGGCTCCGCACCGCGAACCGCCTGCTGTGGAAGTTCGAGGGCGACCGCAAGACCGGAACCGACGGAGGCTGGGACCCGATCCAGGACCTGAAAGACCTCAAGCTGAGCAGTTCGAGCGGACGCCTCACGCTGGAACTCGTCCGGAACGGCGAACCGGAGTTCCACGGCCTCGGGCACGACACCGAGCTGGAGGTCGCGTCCGAGCTGGCGTCCGCCGAGGACAAGGCCGTGTCGAAGAGCGTCGGCGGCCTCAACGCCAACATGACGCTCGGTGAGGCGATCAAGACCCCCGACCCGAAGCTCGTCGGCGCCGGCCCGAGCGTGACTGTGGACGGCGGCCGCAAGCAGACCGACGGGACGACCGAGTCGAGCACGCACACGACGTCCAGCACGATCACTTACAAGGGCTCGGAGGCACGCTTCGACACCGACGTCTCCTTGCGGATCACCTTCACCCTGGACGGCAAGGAGCTGCCGCGGACGATCCCCGCTGGGACCGTCCGCGAGTACATCTCGACGAGCCTGCTGCGTCCCGGCGGCGCGCTACGGCACGACGCGCCGAATCCGGTGGAGCACGCGGCTGCGAAGGTGACCGAACCCGGCGCGCCCGGGCCGCTCGTCCGGGACGGCAAGGGCGGCACGTGGGACAAGCTGTCGTCCGACAAGTTCGCGATCCACGCCCTGGATCACATCTCTGACCTGCGCGAATCGGTCCACACCGCCGTCCGGGCCGCGACCAGCACGCGCCGGGACGGGCCGTCCGGAACCCCGCCGCCGGTCGGGTCGCCGAACCTGACGCGTCCGGGAAGCGCCGCAGGTGAGGCGCTGTCCGGACTGCTGAACGCGACCGGGTTCAAGGCGCTGCTGTACAAGGCGCTGTCCACGGGCGAGCCGGTCGTCCTGCCCCGGCTACCCGACCGCGCGCTGATCGGCGGGACGGACCTGACCGTCTCGCTGCGTCCGGAGATCGACGTGTCCGGCGCCGAGCTGCTCACGGCGTCCGACAAGGTCACCCTCGGCGGGACGACCAAGGCTGCGGCGGGCTCCGACATCGAGTTCGGCACCGAGGCGAGCAGCACCGCGTCGCCCACGCTCGTCCTGACCGGGGACGATGCGCACGACGGCTTCCAGACGACCGGCGCGCCCAACCCGGGGATCGTCGGCTCGGGCAGCGGCGACACCGGGAATCGCAAACCGGGCACGACGACCGCGACGTCCAACGAGCCGCCCGCCGAACGCTCGTTCCTGTTCCGCGTTCCGGTTCGGCTGACGACCGTTGCGCAGGCGCACCGGCGCGTCCGCGACTCCGACGCCGCTACCTGGATGGCGCAGCACACGCCGTTCTATACGCCGCGTTCGCTGCGTGCCCGGCAGACGGAAGCGGACACGCACGTCACGCTGTGGCTCAGCGAGTCCGAGGCGAAGCGGTTCGGGCTGCTCACCGAGGAGCGCTACCCGGACGCCGTCAAGAAGGCGTGGGACGCGGACGGCGAGGCCGAGGACGCGTGGACCGAGAAGCGCCGCGAGCACGACGACACCGTCCACCGGCTCAAGGAGAACGCCGGGGACCGCGACCCGGCGACCGTCCTCCAGGAGGCGCGGGCGGCGAGCGACCGCGCGAACCTGACGCACGAGAACCGCCGCGACGAACGCCGCACCGCGGAGTCGGACGCCTCCCGGCTCGACCGGCGGCATCGCGACCTCGACGACCAGGCGGCGAAGCTCCAGGACTCGATCGGGCAGCTGGAGAGGCGGCGGGACCTGCACCGTGCCGACCTGCACCGCGCGCAGTCCGAACTCCGCGGCCTGCGCGACGAGCAGACGCGGCACCAGGACGATCTTGACACCGCGACTCGCGACCTGACCGAGCAGCGGTCCATCCGTGATCAGGCCCGCGACTCCCTGGGCAGGGCCCGCGACGAGGAGGAGCAGGCGCGGCAGCGGTACGCGCGCCGCTACCGCCGCTGGGCCGACACGATCGCCGAACGCGACGCGCACATCAACGACGTGACGAAGCCTCCGGCCGCCCGGGACGAGGCGCAGCGCCGCACCGACAACGCACGCACCGCGTTCGAGCACGCCGAACGCGACCTTTCGGCGGCCTCGCGACGCGTCTCGGAGCTGACTTCGGCTGCTGGGGACGCTGATGCACGGGTCGCCGAGGCCGAATCCCGGCACGAGCGGCTGCTTACCGCGGTCGAGGACGGCGACCGGAAGATCCGCGAGACGGAGGTTCGGGCGGACCGTTCGTCCGCGGCTTTGCGGGAGACGGAAACTCTGCTCGATCGCGACCGGAATGCCCTTTCGGAGACCGCCGGGCGTCGTGACCGGGCCGCGTCGGAGCTTCGCGAGGCGCGGCGTAAGGCGGCAGCAGCGCGGCAGGCCGAGGCGGAGGCGCTCCAAGCCGCCGCGCGCGCCCGCGAGAACCTCGCCCGGATCGACACCGATGCGTCCCGGCTGGCCGTCGCGGACGCCGAGAAGCGCTGGCGCGACGCCCGGGCCAACGCGGCCCGGCTCACCGCTGATCCGTCCGCCGAGCCTGCTGTCCTTACCGTTTCCAAGGACGAGGACGACCAGCCGCCACGCTTCACCATCGCGGACGACCAGGTCACCTCGCCTACCGGTTCTCTGCTGAAACTGTCGGATTCGGTTTCGCCTCAAGGGCGTTCGCTCCAGCATGCGCTGAGCGAACTGCTTCCCTCGGTGGGGAGTTCCGAGGACGTCCATGCGAAGCTGCTCAGCGCGTTCGATCGTCCGGCCAACCAGCGGCGTTACGCCGACGTTCTGGCTGTGGACGACACCGACACCTTCACCCCGCAGGAGTTGGAGGCCGCCGGAATCCGGTTGGGCGGGCCGCAGCAGAACGAGTTCGACGCGCTGAAGGTCATGCCGCATTCGCAGCCGCTCACGGGTGCACAGCGCCACGCCCTCGCGCGGACGATGCTGTCCCGTGGCGGCGACGGCTGGGATCACTCTGCCGCCGACCTTCTGCCCGACCTCGCCGCGCGCGAGTTCGGCGTCCGGCTCACGGTCGTCGCGGAGGACGGCACGTTCCAGACGTTCAACGAGTCCGGCGGCGGACGCGACGTCACGGTCGTCCTGAAGGACGGCAAGTTCCACGCGGCCCACCCGACCGTGGAAGCCGTGTCGGAAAACCTCCACCCCGACGCCTGGGATCACCTTCGGGACGAGACCACCCCGAAGTCGCTCTGGACCGAGCGGACCGAACTCCTGCACCCGCAAGGCGGCGACCGGCTCTACGACGACATCGTCTCCGCGCTCGGCGGGCTGCGCCAGGAGACCACGCGCATCCGCTACGACCTGCGCGAATACAAGATCGAGGGGAAGAGTGTCAGCGAGTTCACGCTCCGCGTGCACTTCGACTCGTCCGACTCGGGCGTCTCGGGCGTCTCGGGCGGCGAGCTTGACGGCCTGCACCAGCGGATGCAGGACGGCTTGGACCTGCTGGTGAACCAGCGATTCCACCTGCCTACTGGCGGCAACCAGCTGCACGTCCGCGTGGAGCGCGTGGGCGACCCCGACCGGGCGCACGTCCGGATGAAGGTGTCGCCGGGCGCGGGCACCCCGAAGCAGGACCACGTCTTCGTGGAGAACGACCACCGGCAGCTCACGCACGAACTCCTGCATTACCTCGGGCTGCCGGACGACTACGAGCGCGGCGCGGTTCTGCACTCGTCCTCGTCCGTCTCGTCTGAGGGGGTCATGCACTCCGTCGCGGCTACGCAGGACAAGGTGCTGACGGAGCACGACCTCACGCGCATCGAGGAGATCGCGAAGCAGGCGCACCACGACGTTCCGCGCCCGGACGACACGACGGACACCCCGTCCGCGCCGCCGCTCGACCAAGCGCCGCTCGTCCCGTCGCCGGTCTGGCGCTACGACGGCGGTACCGGCCAGTGGGTGAACGTGAACGCTCCCCACCAGACGCACCCGGACGGCGGGCCAGAAGGGGTTCCGCCGCGTCCGCTGCACGGCGACCAGTTCGACCAGGCCACCGGCAAGCTCTACAGCAGCGCCAACGTGTCGATCAAAGCCGAAGGCACGGTCGAGAACTACGCTGTCAAGGAGCAGCGGACGCGTAACGCCGTCGCCGACGCCAAGCGCAGGATCGACCAGGTCGTCGACCTGCTCGGATCCAAGCTGCGGACCCCGCAGACGATGCGCTCCACCGACCATCCGCTGCACCCGGACCACCCCGTCCGCAAGGCCCTGGATTCGAGCTTCCCGGTGCTGCGCGACAAGCCGCAGCACGAGATCCTCACCTACGTCGACCGGGTCGTGGACGTCCTGACCCGCGTCCGGGACGGCCTGGACTCCGCGCAGGCGAGCATCAAGATCGTCCCCGGCGGCAACCCGACCCACCTCGGCTGGGTGAAGCCGACCTGGACGGAGATCGGGCAGCGGCTCACCGACCCGAAGCAGATGGAACGCGACGAGCTGGCGCCGATGTTCGAGCGGACCAGCTCGATCCGGCTCGCGCAGATCGGCGGGCACACGGAGCTGACCTGGCTCCTCATCCACGAGGCCACGCACCGCTTCGCCGGGACGCTCGACTACCAGTACTCCTCGTACAACGACGAGGTCCTCTACGACGGGATGCCCGAGGACGTGGTCATCCCCAACGACGACCGCAACGTCCGGGACCCGGGGTCGTACACCGGGTCCAGCGAGGCGGACATCAAGAAGAAGCAGGCGAACTGGTACGCGATGGGGCTGCGCGGCCTCATGAACGCGGACTCCTACGGCCAGTTCATCCTCACGGCCACGGGCGAGCCCGCCCCGGCCCGGACCGGCCGCGGCACCGGAGGCCACCCGTGAGCCGGGGGCGGTGGTTGCACGTGAGCCGGGAGCGGAGCCCGCACGTGAGCCGAGGGCGGATCGCGCGGAACGTCCAAGATCGGAATGATGGTCCGGCGCGGCGCGCCGACCGGACGGGGTCCGCCGCCGGGCGCGGCGGATGTGACAGGGAGAGGTAGCGGCGATGGACAACGACGGCGCTCGCGGATCGCGGCGTCCCACGGACGCGGGTGACCAGGCCGTCCCGGACGAGACGGCGCCCTCGCCGGGGACCGCCGACGCCCAGGCGGTCTCGGCCGCGCTGAGCGCGGAGGGCGAAGCGAAGCCCGAGACCGAGGCCGAAGCGGAAGCCGGGACGAGCACCGAGGCGGAAGCCGGACCGGTCGCGTCGGCAGGGACGGGCGCTGAGGGCGGACGCAGGTTCGGGCCGGACGCTGAGGCGAAGGTGGCCGCGAAGGCCGAAGCAGAAGCGAAAGCGAAGGCCAAGGCCGCAGTCAAAACCGACGCCAAAGCCGAGGCCGTCGCGGACGTCGAAGCCGATGCCGACGCCGAGGCGAAAGCCGAAGGCAAGGCGAAGGCACGCGGGTTCGCGCTCGCCACGACGGCCGCCGCGAAGCCGAAGGAGCAGGCCGTCGGGAAGCCGAGCAAGCCCGCGCTGGCCGGGGCGGTGCTCGTCGGGCTCGTCCTGCTCGCGGTGCCGCTGGCCGTGGCGACCGTGGGCGGCGGCGACCACTCGGGCAAGAAGGAGCAGCCGGTCGCGTTCGGCGGCCTGCACAAGCCCGGCGATTCCGGCTACGTCCCGGGCGTGACCGACCCCAAGCTCGGCCCCGCCCCCACGGACGGCACGGGCGGCGGAGGCGGGAACGGTGGGAACGGCGGCGGAGGGGGCGGCGGCGCGCCGTCCACCAGCCCGTCCGGCGGAGCGGGCGGGAAGGCGGGCGACGGGACGCCCGAGAAGCCCGGCGGCGCGCCGAACGCGGGCGCGCCGAAGGGCGACAAGGCGCACTCGGTCTCCGTCACGGCGCTCGCGGGCCCCGGCTGCCCGAGTTCCACCGGCGGCGGCTACCGGCTGATCGGGCACAACGAGGACTGGCACACGCGCATCGGCAGCTCCCCGGGCAATGGATGTAGCGGCCGGTTCTCGACCGTCCCGATGACGGGCGCCTCTAACAAGGACGGCGAGAACTCGGTGCTCTGGACGTTCGACACCGGGCAGGTCCAGAACGGGACCTGCCAGTTGTCGGTGTACGTCCCGTCCGGCGGGATCAAGGACGTCGGCGGCGCGCCCGCGTACTACACGGTCGGCGGGTCCGCCTTCACCGTGGACCAGACCTCGAACCAGGACAGCTGGGTCGACGTCGGCTCGTACCCGGTGAGCGGCGGGTCCCTGACCGTGAAACTGCACGACCGCGGCATCGACTGGGGCAGCCGGAGCGGCGCGCACCTCGCCGCGGGCGCCATGCGTGCCATCTGCAAGCCCTGAACCCCCTTTTCGGAGACACCTGAATGACACGGCAGCGGTTGCGGGTCGGCACCGGCCCGGACGCCGACCACTCCACCCTCGAAGCGGCCCTCGCCGCCGCGCCGTCCGGCGCGGTCATCGCGGTCGGGCCGGGACGGTACCGGGAGAGCCTGGTCGTGACGCGGGTCGTGACGATCCTCGCGGCGGACGGCCCCGGCACGGTCGAGATCGCCGCCGCCGAGGGCAGCGCGTTCCTGCTCGCCGCCGAGGCCGTGATGCTGTCCGGGCTGACCGTCACCGGCGAGGACGCCGACACCCCCGCGGTGGACGTGGCGGTCGGCCAGGCCGCGATCGACGACTGCCGCATCACCGGCGCGTCCTGGACGGCCGTGCTCTGCCGCGACGAGGGCACCCTCGCGATGCGCGGCTGCCGCATCTCCAACCCGTCCGGCGCGGGCGTCGTGGTGACCGCGCCGGGGGAGAGCGTCGTTGAGGACTGCGTGGTCGAGGGCCTCGGCACGTCCGCCGTGGTGATCGGCGGGCACGGCGACCCGCTCGTCCGCCGCTGCGTGCTGCGCGACGCGCGCGGCAACGGCCTGTGCGCCAACGGGCACGGACGCGGCACCGTCGAGGACTGCGAGATCACCGGGACGGCCAAGCCCGCGATCGCGCTGGAGGAGGACTCGTCCACGACCGTCCGGCGGACGATCGTGCGCGAGTGCGCGGACGCCGGTGTCCACCTCGCTACGCGCGGGCGCGCGAGGCTGGAGGGGATCCGTGTAGCGGGCGCGTCCGCCCCGGGCATTCGCCTAGCGGGCGGTACCGATCCGCTGCTCGTGGACTGCGAAGTGTCCGGAACCTCGGACACCGGTATCGAAGTGACCTCCCGTTCCCGGGGCCGCTTCGAGCGCTGCCGGGTTGCAGATGCCGGCGCCGGTGTGGTCGTCACTGAAGCCGCCTCGCCGGTGTTCTCCGACCTGACCGTGGACGGCGGGACGGGCGACGGGGTCGTGCTGTCCGGGGAGAGTGCCGCCGAGTTCGACCTGCTCCGCGTCACCGGCCCGGCCGGGACCGGCGTGCTCGTGACCGACGGCGCGAACCCGCTGCTGCGCCGTCCGATGATCACCGCGCCGGGCGGTCCCGGCCTGGACCTGGACGGCGGGCACGGCCGCGTCGAGGACGGCGAGATCACCGGCACCGGCGGTCCCGGCGTCCGCGCGGCCGGGGGAGCGCGGCCGCACCTCGCCGGGCTGACCGTCCGGGAGGCGGGCGGCGCCGGCCTGCGGATCGAGGACGCGCACGCGACCGTCCGCGACTGCGACCTGGACACCGCCGGCGCCGAGGGCCTGCGCATCGGCGCGGGCGGCGAGGCGGTCGTCGCCCGCACCCGGATCCACGGCGCGCGCCTGGCCGGAGTGCTGGTCGTCGCGGGCGCGCGCGCCGCGGTGAGCGACTCCGAGGTGTTCGGCAACGGCGGCGACGGGCTGCTCGTCCACAGCACCGAACCTGTCGCGCTGCGGGACCTGGTCGTCCGGGACAATTCGGGCGCCGGGCTCCGGCAGACGCAGCCGAGCGCGAACCTGAGCGCCGAGAACCTGACCGTCCTCGGCAACGGCGACGGGGACACGGTCGAGACGCCCGCCTCGTCCGCCGTCCCGGCGCCCGCCGAGGAGCCCGCCAAGCCGCTGGCGCTGCGCGAGCAACTCGCCGCCCTGGTCGGCCTGGACGCGGTGAAACGCGAGGTCACCGGCCTGGTGAACCTGATCGAGCTGGCCCGCCGCCGGGAGGAGGTCGGCCTCCCCGCGCCGCCGATGAGCCGCCACCTGATCTTCGCGGGCCCGCCCGGCACCGGCAAGACCACTGTCGCCCGCCTCTACGGCGGCATCCTCGCCGAACTCGGCGTCCTCAAGAGCGGCCACCTGGTCGAGGTGTCCCGAGCCGACCTGGTCGCGCAGGTCATCGGCGGGACGGCCATCAAGACCACCGAGGCGTTCCAGAAGGCCGTCGGCGGCGTCCTGTTCATCGACGAGGCGTACACCCTCACCGCGCAGAAGCCCGGCAGCGGCCACGACTTCGGCCGCGAGGCCGTCGACACCCTGGTCAAACTCATGGAGGACCACCGCGACGACGTGGTGGTCATCGCCGTCGGCTATGCCGCCGACATGGAACGCTTCCTCGCGTCCAACCCGGGCCTGACCTCCCGCTTCACCCGGACGATCACCTTCCCGGACTACTCCGACGAAGAGCTCGTCGCGATCGTCGAGCGACTCTGCGTCCAGCACCGCTACGAGCTCGCCGCCGAGACCCGCGGCGCGCTCCTCGCGCACTTCGCCGCCCTCCACAAGGGCGACGACTTCGGCAACGGCCGCGCCGCCCGCCGCGTCTTCGAGGAGATGGTCGAACGCCAGGCCCAGCGCCTCGCCGCCCGCCCCGACGCACTGCCCGCCGACCTCGTCCGCCTAGAACCGGCCGACCTCGGCGTCCCCGCACCGTCCGGCGCCCCCGAGGCCGACGAGGCCACGCGCCTCCTCACCGAACTCCGCGCCATGATCGGCCTGGACGGCGTGAAGAGCCAGGTCACCGACATCGTCAACCTCGCCGCCACCGCGTCCCGCCGCCGCGCCGCCGGGCTCCCCGTCCCGTCCGTGGGCCACCACCTCGTTTTCTCCGGCCCTCCGGGAACCGGCAAGACGACGGTCGCGCGCCTCTACGGCGAACTCCTGCGCGCCCTGGGCGTCCTGCCCCGCGGCCAGCTCGTCGAAGTCGCCCGCGCCGACCTGGTCGGCCGCTACATCGGCCACACCGCCCAGCTCACCCGCGAGGTCTTCGACCGCGCCCGGGGCGGCGTCCTGTTCATCGACGAGGCCTACACCCTCACCCCCGAGGGCCGCACCGGCGACTTCGGCCAGGAGGCCGTCGACACCCTGGTCAAACTCATGGAGGACCACCGCGACGAAGTCGTCGTCATCGCCGCCGGCTACGCCACCGAGATGTCCGGCTTCCTCGCGTCCAACCCCGGCCTCGCCTCCCGCTTCGCCCACACCATCGCCTTCACCGACTACGCCGACGACGAACTGGTCGAGATCGCCGCCCGCACCGCCACCACCGTCGGCTACGAGTTCTCCCCCGAAACCCGCGAAGCCCTCCGCGCCCACTTCGCCACCGTCCCGAGAGACCGCACCTTCGGCAACGCCCGCTACGCCCGCCAGACCCTCGACCGCATGATCACCCGCCAGGCCGGCCGCATAGCCCTCCTCCCAGCCCCCTCCCTGACCGACCTCACCCTCCTACTCCCCAAAGACCTGACCCCCGCCTAACCCCCACAAACATCGCTCAGATACGGGCAGGACGCAGTTATCCACAGCTCAGGCATCGGCTTGTGATCAATGCCCGCGTTCCCAGATGATCGTCACATCAACAGCCAGTGACGAAGGGGACACGCCCATGCACCTGTCCCAGATCGCCATGCTCGTAGCCACCGCTATCGCCCTGCTCGGCGTCATCTTCCGCCAGATGGGCCTCGTCCGCACCGAACTCAACGCCCGCATCGACAGCGTCCGCGGAGAGATCAACGGCACGCGCACCGAACTGGACGCCAAGATCGACGGCACGAACGCCCGCATCGACGGCCTCCGCAACGAGCTTCTAGCGACGATGCAGCCCATCGCGAGGCTCCTAGAACGCCTGGACCAGGACGCCCGAGACCACCTGAAAACCCACCACAGCCCGGGCTAGGCGCTGTGGTCCAGGCGAAGGGACTCCAGCCTCCGCCGCGCCCTTGTGAAAAGGTCCTCGCTCCGCTCGGGCCGTCCCATTGGGGCTCCCGCCCCAACCCCCAAGCTGGGGGCTCCGCCCCCAGACCCCCTAAAAGCACGGACAGGACGAAGTAATCCACAGTGTAGGCGTCGGCTTGTGATCGACAACGACGCCTTCGCATCATCGTCACGTCAGCAACCAGTGATGAAAGGAAAACAGTCATGCACCTGCCCCAGATCGCAACGCTGGTGGCGACCGCTCTTGCCCTCCTGGGCGTCATCTTCCGCCAGATGGGCCTCGTCCGCGCCGAACTCAACGCCCGCATCGACAGCGTCCGCGGAGAGATCAACGGCACGCGCACCGAACTGGACGCCAAGATCGACGGCACGAACGCTCGCATCGACGGCCTGCGCTCGGAGATGAGCGCCAAGTTCGACGGCCTGCGCAACGAGCTGCTCGCAACGATGCAGCCCATGACCAGACTCCTCGAACGCTTGGACCAAGACGCCCGAGACCACCTAAAAACCCACCACAGCTCCGGCTAGGCGCTGTGGTCCGGGCGCAGGCACTGCCCGCCAGGCTTCGCCGCGCCCTTGTGAAAAGGTCCTCGCTTCGCTCGGGCCGTCTCATCGGGGCTCCCGCCCCAAACCCCAAGCTGGGGGCTCCGCCCCCAGACCCCCGGAAAAGCACGGGCGGGACGAAGTTATCCACAGTTCCGGCGTCGGCTTGTGATCAACAGTGACGCTTTCGGACCATCGTCACGTCAGCATTCAGTGATGAAAGGAACGCAGCCATGCACCTGTCCCAGTTCGCCATGCTCGTAGCGACCGCCCTCGCCCTCCTGGCCGTCATCTTCCGCCAGATGGGCCTCGTCCGCGCCGAACTCAACGCGGTGATCGACAGTGCCCGGAGGGAGGCCCACGGCACCCGCACCGAACTCGACGCGAAGATCGACGGCGTCCGCAAGGAGGTCAAGGGCACGCGGACCGAACTGGATGCCAAGATGGACGGCACGAACGCCCGCATCGACGGCCTCCGCTCGGAGATGAGCGCCAAGTTCGACGGCCTGCGCAACGAGTTGCTCGCAACGATGCAGCCCATGACCAGACTCCTCGAACGCCTGGAGCAAGACGCCCGAGACCACCTAAAAACCCACCACAGCCCCGGCTAGACAAGCGCTGTCCGGACCGCCGCCCCCTCAAGAGCCCCCCACAACGCCTTGTGAAAAGGTCCTCGCTCCGCTCGGGCCTCTCATTGGGGCTCCCGCCCCAAACCCCAAGCTGGGGGCTCCGCCCCCAGACCCCCGACGGCCCGCCTAATTCCAGAGTTCATGATCGCGGCCCGCGAAGAGCCTCTGTGGTGACCGACGAGGCTAATTTGGGTTCGTCCAAATTCGAGGGAGGTGGCCAGTTGAGACCGGTTCCTCTTATTGTTGGTGACTGAATCGGATCGTCGAAGTAATCGTGTCGCAGGTGGTCGTTGCGTAATCTGGCAGCTGCACCAGTTCGGAAGAGTTCCGCAGGAGCTTGAGGGCCGCTGGATGGAGCTACCTTATGGCGAAGCATGAGGGTGACAAGCCCCAGGACAAGCCGGTTCAGCCGATCATGCCGAGCAAGAACGGGGACCGTCCCGACAAGGGAGGAAAACATGAGAAGGGCAAGTGACGCAGGCTGAGGGGTTCGAGTCGCTCATCGACCGGATGGCGGGGCTCGGAGAGGAGTGGCGGGGAGCGGCGCGGGCCGTGCCTCGACACCTGTTCGTTCCTGACCAGGCGTGGTGTTTGCCGGAGGAGGGCGACGGTTACCTCATTGATCGAGCGGCGGACTGCGACAAATGGGTGCATTCTGCCTACTCCGACTCGGCTATCATCACGCAGTTCGCCGATGGCTCGGCGAGTGTGGCGTCCGGGCCGGGTGAATTCACCTCTTCCTTGTCGGCTCCGGGAATTGTGTTCTCGTTTCTGGAGCTGCTCGATCCGTACGACGGGGACGAGGTGCTGGAGATCGGTACCGGCACCGGCTGGACGGCAGGCCTGCTGGCGTCTCGGCTTGGCGACGACAACGTGTACAGCATCGAGATCGACGAGGCTCTGCACGTCGTGGCCGGCGCCAACCTCTTGGCAGCCGGGCGTACTCCGCACCTGATCCATGCGGACGGCGCAAAGGGGTGGGCTGAGGGAGCGCCCTATGACCGGGTCCATGTCACAGTTGGCGTACGCGACGTGCCTCATGCATGGGTGGAGCAGACGCGGCCGGGTGGCTTGGTCGTTTTTCCCTGGATGCCGGGGTGGGAGCCGGGGCACTGCGTCAGGCTCACCGTCGGTGAAGGCGGGACGGCCGTTGGCCGATTCCACGGTGGTTGCGGATTCGTGATGCTCCGGAGCCAACGTCCACCGGCCGCGCCTGCCGGCGGAGAGTCGCGCAAGTCGTTCACGGCGCTTGACCCTCGCCGCGTGGTTCGTGCTTCAACCGGGGCCGACGTGGCGATCGCGGGGCTGGTGCCCGACCTGTTCGGTAACCACCAGACCGAGGACGACGGGTCCTTCGATCTGTGGCTTTGGAGCAGCGATTCCTCCGCGCACGTCCACTATGACCCCGGCTACAAGGATTCCGCCGTCCGCCAGTCCGGGCGCCGCGCTCTGTGGGACGAAGTGCACGACGCCTTCCTGCACTGGGTGGCGTTGGGCAGCCCCACGAGAGACCGCTTCGGCCTGAGCGTCACGCCCCACGGCCAACACGTCTGGCTCGACTCCCCACGCACCCCGCTACGCGCATGACCAGGCCAGAACACCGCGACGCCAGGCGACACGCTATCGTCCACCGGCGCGATCCGCGCTGGGCAGGACCGGCCGGGGGCGAACCGGGCGCCCAATCGGCCATCGGCAGTGGCCAGGTCGTGAGGGGTGGTCCTTGCGCCGTCTGGTGGTGACCGCGCTCATGGCTGGTGAGTCGAGACTCCGGTGTTGCAGAGGGCTTGGTATGCCTCGTTCAGTTCGGTGGCCTCGGGGGCGTCGCAGTTCTGGACGCCGCTCAGGACCTCGGCTGCTCGCCAGTAGTTGGACGGGACGAGGCGTCCGCTTGTGACCGCCTCCAGCGCGGTGTGTGCGGCCTCGTCTGGTTGATCAGCGGCGAGGAGGGCCAGTGCAAGGTCGAGGCGGGCTGAAGCGGCCCTGCGCGGGCGGGCAGGTGAGCCGTCAGCGCCTTCGAGGCGTCCGAGAACATGGCGCGCATAGCGCTCCGCGGCGGGGTCGCCGAGCCATGAGAGCGTGGTCGCGATGTAAGCCTCGCTCTTCGCCGGGTCGTATCGGTAATGGTGTTCGGGACGGTCCGGCATCGGAAGCGGTGCGACGAGTTGCTCGACACGGCTGAGCGATTCCCGGGTTCGGCGGCCGTCACCGAGACGTGCCCATGCGCGGCCCTCCTGCGCGATGGCTTGGATGTAGGCCGAACTTCCGGTTGGCCCGATCTCTTGCGCGGCTTGTGAGAGCTCGACCGTCATGGCCAGGTTTCCGGCTGTGAGTGCTTGCCAAGCCTTGGTTTCGAGGCACCATGCCAGGATCTCGTCGTGTCCGGCATGGCGGGCGAGTTGTTCGGCGGTTCTCAGCCGGGCCGCTGCCGCGGGGTCCTGTTTGAGGTCGATCCCGCAGGTCGCGGCGAGCAAGGACAGCCATCCGCCGATCACGAGCAGACGTTGCCGTTCGGCAAGCGTCATCCGAGCGTCCATGAGGCTGGTCACGTAGATCAGGTGGCGGCGGGTGCCTGTCAGAAGCGACGCGGGCGGAGTCTGGGGATAGGCGATGGCCAGTTCGTCCACTGCGGCCTCAAGGCCGGTGAGTGTCTCGTTTCCCACGTCGCTGGCGGCGATGCGCCGCGCGAGTTCAAGTGCCTCGGTTTCGTCGTCCAGTGCGAGTTCGGCCGGCAGTGCCATCGCCTTGCCTGGGGTGTCGCCGAACAGTGCGTCCTCCGCCAGTCCCGTCGCGACCGCATAAAGGGGCCGGTAGCGGGCGCCCGGCGTGTGGTCTCCGCGCTCCCATTGCTTGACCATGTCGGCGAGGGATGCGACATGGGGAAGACCTTGCCGGTCGGCCGGGTCGGCAGCCGCCCGGAGTCGGCGCGCCATCTCGGCCCGCGACCAATACGGAGGTGCCTCGCGAGCGGCGCGAAGTCGCGCGCCGATGGCTCGCTTGATCTTGTCGGTGGGCATGTCGCAATGCACCTCTCACCGAACCGAGGGAGGGATGGACGGGCTACCGCCTCCCCTTACCTCCCCCATTCTCCCCATGGTTTCGCAGCACGCGCAGCTGTTCACTGTCGGTGATGGGTGCGACCGACCACTACTGATTTTTCGAGGGATCCGTCGGCGGGTCGAAAAGTCGTGTGTTGCTCGCGTCCGTCCGGAGACACAAGGCGGCCCCGGCCTCGGTGCGCTAACACCGGGGAGGTCCGGGGCCTTGATCGGACTCTGGAGGTCCGACCCGTGAACGATCGTAATGAAGGGGCGGGCTCGACTGGGCCTGTGCCTGAAAGCCGGCCTGCGCGACCGTCCGAGCGGCTTTCGGCGCTCAAGGAACACCTTCTCGCGCACAAGCTGTTCACCGAGCTGAGCGACACGAGTGCGCTGGTCACGGACCCGCAGGACGAATTGTGGTCGGGGTCCGGTGAAGTTCCGTCGGTGCGGGTGGTGTGTCGTGAGCGTCCCACCGATGGGGACGAGCTGTGGTTCTTCGATGCGGACGGAACGCCGCTCGCGCCGCATGACCAGATGTTCAACGCGGTGACCGAGATCAAGGGACGGCTGGCCGCGCAGCGGGACGGGGACCGGCGATGAGTGCCTTGCCCTGGTCGGCGGCGGACGTCGATCCGGACGAGGTGCTGGCCGTCCTGCACGAGGAGTTTCCCAACGTGATGACCTGGCACGGGGAGTTCACCGGCTCGTGGTGGGCCCTGCTGCGCGGGCGCCTCGTCGAAGCCCGCGATGCCTGTCAGCTCGCCGAGTCCATTCGCGCTTCGCTGCCCTCGGCGCGGCCCGCGGATCTGCCGGTGCGGCGCGCTGATCCGTCGGCGCGGTCCGCTGGTGTGCTCGTTCACGACTCGGTCGTGACGGGCTGCCTGGCTGAGTGTCCGGCGCGGGTTTCGGTCCTGCATTTGTCTTGGCGGCGGCGCATGCGCAATTGGTTGCGCTGGTTCTTCCTCGGGAGTGAGACCTGGGGATGACTGCGGAGATTTATCGGCGGACTGACCGTTCCGGATACGTCGTGTGCGCGGCGACGAATGGCGTGCGGCTGGCCGAGATCAGCCCGAAGGGCCAAGGCTGGGACGGTTGGTGGTTCTGCGTGACGCCGGATGGGTCACAGAGCCGCGAGATGTGGCAACCGTACGAGCCCGGTGGGGAGTTCGCGGCGCTGGAGTTGGTGGTGGTGCGGTTCCTGAGTGGGCTCCGCTGACGCTCCCGTGGCCTGTGGGACGCAGGACGGCGCCCACTGGCCACGGGTTCGGGCGATGGGTGGTTCCGGGGGTCTGGGGGCGGAGCCCCCGGCTTCGGGGTTTGGGGCGGGAGCCCCAATGAGGGCTGTCCGAGCGGAGCGAGGGCCTTTTGAGGAGAGCGGAGCGGGGAGTTCGGAGGGCGCCGGGGGAGTGGGCGCCCTCCTCTCTGGTTAGGGCTGGGGTGGGTGGGTCATGGAGAGGACGTCGAGGGCGGCGTCGAGTTGGGGTTCGGTGAGTTTGCCGGACTTGATGTAGCCGCGTTCGAGGACGACCTGGCGGATGGTCTTGCGTTCGGCCAGGGCCTGCTTGGCGACCTTGGCGGCTTCCTCGTAGCCGATGTAGCGGTTCAGGGGCGTCACGATGGACGGGGACGACTCGGCGTACTCGCGGGCGCGGTCGGTGTCGGCCTCGATGCCGTCGATGGTGCGGTCGGCGAGGAGGCGGGAGACGTTGGCCAGGAGGCTGATCGACTCCAGGACGTTGCGGGCCAGCATCGGGAGCATGACGTTCAGCTCGAAGTTTCCGGACGCGCCGCCGAACGTGATCGCGGCGTCGTTGCCGATGACCTGGGCGGCGACCTGGGCGACGGCCTCGGGGATCACGGGGTTGACCTTGCCGGGCATGATCGACGAGCCGGGCTGGAGGTCGGGGAGGCGGATCTCGGCGAGGCCGGCGCGCGGGCCGGAGCCCATCCAGCGCAGGTCGTTGGCGATCTTGGTGAGGGAGACCGCGATGGTCTTCAGCTCGCCGGACGTCTCGACCAGGCCGTCCCGGGCGCCCTGGGCCTCGAAGTGGTCGCGGGCCTCGGTGAACGGCCACCCGGTCGCGGCGGAAACTTCCTCGATCACGCGGGACGCGAACCGGGGCGGGGTGTTGATGCCGGTGCCCACGGCCGTCCCGCCCAGGGGCAGCTCGGCAAGCCGGGGCAGGGCGGCCTCCAGGCGCTCGACGCCGTAGCGGATCTGCGCCGCGTAGCCGCCGAACTCCTGGCCGAGGGTGACGGGCGTCGCGTCCATGAGGTGCGTGCGGCCCGACTTCACGACGTCGGCGAACTCGGCTTGCTTGCGGGTGAGGGATGCTTCGAGGTGCCGCAGCGCGGGGATCAGGTCGTTCAAAACCGCGCCCGTCGCCGCGATGTGGATGGACGAAGGGAACACGTCGTTCGAGGACTGGGAGGCGTTCACGTGGTCGTTCGGGTGGACGTCCCGTCCCAGCTTCTCGGAGGCGAGCGTTGCGACGACCTCGTTGGCGTTCATGTTGGACGACGTGCCGGAACCCGTCTGGAAGACGTCGATCGGGAACTGGTCGTCCCATTTTCCGGCGGCGACGTCGAGCGCCGCCTCACGGATCGCCTCGGCGACGTCCTCGTCCAGGACGCCCAGCTCGGCGTTCACCCGGGCGGCGGCCGCCTTGATCTGGCCGAGCGCGGCGATGTGCGCAGGTGAGAGGCCGCGGCCGGAGATCGGGAAATTTTCCACCGCGCGCTGGGTCTGCGCCCGCCACTTCGCCTCGGCCGGGACCCGAACCTCGCCCATGGAATCGTGCTCGATCCGGTAGTCCATGGAAAGCCACCTCCGCTGCGACGCTGTCCTCCGACGTTAACTCTCGTCAGAGCGCAGCCTCCGCGGCGGCCCGTCCATTCCCGGACGTGATCGATCAGACAGCCGCGGGCGCCGGGCCGGGATCAGCCCCCGGTGCCGGAGTCGGCGGTGCCGTCGCCGGGGATCGCCCGGTCCACGGTGTAGGTGCGGCGTTCTCCGGCGCGTCCTTCGGGTTTGCGCTGGCCGTTCACCCAGACCTCGCAGGCCGCCGAGTTCGTCAGGACGGCGGTCAGCTTCGGCTGGTTGTACTGCCGGGCGTCGCCCTTGGCGAGCGTCTCGTCCGTGAGGACGGTCAGCCGGGAGCCGGGCACGGATACGAAGATCTTGCAGCCCTCCTCCCGCGCGCGCACGAGGAAGGTCGCGGTCGCCGCGCCGGACGGAGTGCCGGATCCGGGTTGGCCGGCGCCGCCGGTCTTGGGTGGAGGCTGGGTGGGGGACGGGCCGGGCTTCTCCTTCATCATCCCGACGATGAGCGCGGTCGCGCCGATGCCGCAGGACGCGACGGTCGCGCCGATCAGGGCGATCACGATCATGAGCCGGTAGCGGGGGGCGGCGGGGACGGCGGCGCGGCGCGCCGAGCGCGGCCCGTTGAGGGCGCGCTCCAGGCGGTCCGCGGCGCGGGCGTGGGTGAGCCTGCGGGTCGGGTTCTTCACCAGCAGGCCGTCGATCACCGGGGCCAGGGGCCCGGCGCGCAGCGGGGGAGGCGGGGACTCGTTCGCGAGGGCGCTCAGCGTCGCCATCACGTTCTCGCGCTCGAAGGGCGGCTTGCCCTCGACCGCGGCGTACAGGGTCGCGCCGAGGGACCACAGGTCGGAGCGGGGCGTGGCCTTCTCCCCGGCGGCGACCTCCGGCGCGACGTAGGCGGGCGACCCCATGAAGTGGCCGGTCTTGGTGAGCTTCACCGACCCGGACGAGAACGCCAGGCCGAAGTCGGTGAGCACCACCCGGTCGCCGTCCAGCAGCACGTTGGACGGCTTGAGGTCGCGGTGCACGATGCCCGAGCGGTGCGCCTCCTCCAGGGCGGTCAGGAGCTGGCGCCCGATGTGCGCCACGCGGTCGGGCGGGAGCGGCCCGTCCCGCTCGATCAGGTCCTCCAGGCTGGGGGACTCGATCAGCTCCATCACGATCCACGGGCGGCCCTGCTCGATGACCACGTCGTAGACCTCGACGATCGAGGTCGAGCGCAGCTGCGCCGGGGCGCGCGCCTCGCGCAGCGTCCGGCGGTAGAACACCACCCGGTCGTCCTCGGAGAGGTCCGCGGGCAGCCGCAGCTCCTTGATCGCGACAGCGCGGTCGAGGAGGTCGTCGTGGCCTCTCCAGACGGTTCCGTTGGCGCCTTGACCGATTTCCGAGACCAGCCGGTAGCGCGTCGCCAACACGAGGCGCTCTGACTGAGACATGGCCGAAAAGATACCGGAGTGACCAGGTTCCCAGCGGCTACACCTCGGCACCAACTTGGAATTTCCGCCGATATGTATCCGGTCCGTCACCTTCGCCCGGTCCCGTTCCCCCGCGTCCCGCGATCACCCCAGCTCCGACGGGCCAGGTGAAGCCTCGCCGAACCCTCGGAGAACATCCGGAACGTCCCCCTCGGATCCCGCCCTGGCCTGCGAAGAGGCCGGCGGCCACCGCGGCCGGACGCGGGGCGCCGCCGGACGCACCTCGCCGACCAAAGGCCCGCGCCCACGGGACGGCCGCGTTGAGGGACGGGCCGGGTTGAGGGACGGACTCTGCGGCGAAGGCAGGGCACCTCGATGTGATGGCCTTTGCCAGGACGGCCTCGATGACGGGTTGTGCTGGTCGGACGGCCGCCGGGGCGGGGCGACGGCCGTCCGGACGGGTTAACGGCGGCCGATGCTGAGGACGGGGCCGGTGGTGTCGGCGAAGAAGTCCTCGCCCTTGTCGTCGACGACGATGAAGGCGGGGAAGTCCTCGACCTCGATCTTCCAGACGGCCTCCATGCCGAGCTCGGGGTACTCCAGGACCTCGACCTTCTTGATGCAGTCCTGGGCGAGGCGGGCGGCGGGGCCGCCGATGGAGCCGAGGTAGAAGCCGCCGTGCGCCTTGCAGGCGTCGGTGACCTGCTGGGAGCGGTTGCCCTTGGCGAGCATGACCAGGGAGCCGCCCGCGGCCTGGAACTGCTCGACGTAGGAGTCCATGCGTCCGGCCGTGGTGGGGCCGAACGAGCCGGACGCGTAGCCCTCGGGGGTCTTGGCGGGGCCGGCGTAGTAGACGGCGTGGTCGCGCAGGTACTGCGGCATGGGCTCGCCCGCGTCCAGCCGCTCCTTGATCTTGGCGTGCGCGATGTCTCGCGCGACGACCAGCGGGCCCGTGAGCGAGAGGCGGGTCTTGACCGGGTAGCGGGTCAGCTCGGCGCGGATCTCGTCCATCGGACGGTTCAGGTCGATCCGGACGACGTCGTCCGAAAGGTGCTCGTCGGTGGTGTCCGGGAGGTAGCGGGCGGGGTCGGTCTCCAGCCGCTCCAGGAAGACGCCCTCGGCGGTGATCTTGCCGAGGGCCTGCCGGTCGGCGCTGCACGAGACGGCGATCGCGACCGGGCAGGACGCGCCGTGCCGCGGCAGCCGGACCACGCGGACGTCGTGGCAGAAGTACTTGCCGCCGAACTGCGCGCCGATGCCGAGCTTCTGCGTGAGCTCGAACACCTGCGCCTCCAGCTCCACGTCCCGGAAGCCGTTGCCCAGCGGGGACCCCTCGGTGGGCAGCGCGTCCAGGTAGTGCGCGGACGCGTACTTGGCGGTCTTCAGCGCGTACTCGGCGGACGTCCCGCCCACGACGATCGCCAGGTGGTACGGCGGGCACGCGGCGGTGCCCAGCGAGCGGATCTTCTCCTCCAGGAAGGACATCATCCGCTTCGGGTTCAGGACGGCCTTGGTCTCCTGGAACAGGAACGACTTGTTCGCGCTGCCGCCGCCCTTGGCCATGAACAGGAACTTGTAGGCGTCCCCGTCGGTCGCGTACAGCTCGACCTGCGCGGGCAGGTTGTTGCCGGTGTTCTTCTCGTCCCACATGGTGACCGGCGCCATCTGCGAGTAGCGCAGGTTCAGCTTGGTGTAGGCGTCGTACACGCCGCGCGAGATGGCCTCCTCGTCCCGCCCGGACGTCAGGACGTGCTGGCCGCGCTTGCCCATCACGATCGCGGTGCCGGTGTCCTGGCACATCGGCAGGACGCCGCCGGACGCGATGCCCGCGTTCTTCAGCAGGTCCAGTGCCACGAAGCGGTCGTTGGGGGAGGCCTCCGGGTCGTCCAGGATCTTGCGGAGCTGGGTGAGGTGCGCGGGCCGCAGCAGGTGCGCGATGTCGCGCATGGCGGTCTCGGTGAGCAGCCGCAGAGCCTCCGGCTCGACCTGGAGGAACGTCCGGCCGCCGGCCTCGAACGTCGAGACGCCGTCCGTGGTCAGCAGCCGGTACTCGGTCTCGTCCGGACCGGTCGGCAGCAGGTCGGTGTAGGAGAACTCAGGCATCGAAGATCCTCGTGAGGTGTCCGGTTGGGGGCCGCCCTACAGGTTACGCCGTGTTCAACCGAGCCTCCGGCCCCCGTACCGGCCGCAGTCCGAGGGCCACGCCGACCGCCACCAGGGCCGCCCCGGCGACCTCCGCCGGACGCGGCGCCGCCACGCCCAGCACCACCGTCGTCAGGACGGCGGCGACCGGGATCATCCCGGCGAACAGCCCCGCCCGGTCGGCGCCCATCACGCCCAGCGCGTCGTACCAGAGCAGGAACGCGACGCAGGTCACGACGACGGTGAGGTAGATCAGGCCCGCGAGCTCGGCGCCCGTCGGCATCCGCAGGACGTGCCGCCCGTCCATGATCAGACCGGAGCCGAGCAGCATGGGGACCGCGAGCGCCGCCGACCACGCCGACACCCGGATCGGGCCCAGCCGCGGCAGCAGGGGGACGGCGAGCAGCGAGAAGCACACCTCGCCGCCCAGCGCGCCGAGCGAGAGCAGCAGGCCCCGGACCGTCCCGCCGCCCAGCCCGTTCGCCAGCCCCGCCCCGGACGCCACGACGCACGCCGCGAGGACGGTCGCCGCGGTCGGCCGCCGTCCGGACAGCAGCGGCCCGACCAGCGCCAGCACGATCGGGACCGTCGCCACGACCGTCCCGATCGTCGCCGGGCTCGTGTCGTGCGTCGCCAGGATGATGAACACGTTGAACGCGGCCAGCCCGGTCGCCGCGAGCGCCGCCAGCAGGGCGAGATCGCGCCGGGACGGCCTGACCGGCGCGCGCCCCGAACGCCGGTCGTCCAGCCGCGCGATACCGAACAGGATCGCCGCCGCGCCCGCATACCGGACGGCCTGCCCGCCGAGCACCGGGAAGTCGGCGATCGTCGCGGACACGGCGGTCAGCGACCCGACAAGGGACATCGCGAGCGCGGCCTGAGCCGCCCCGCGGGTGTTGGCCGAGAACGTCATGGCATGCAACGCTAGAAACCCCTTGGTCCTGGAAACAGGGCCAATCCCTGCCCCTTTACGAGGACCAACCCCCGAACGTGACAAGGACCACCTCGTGACCGACCTGCATGTTGCGCTCGATCGTTCGGCCGGGCACCTTGCCGCGCAGCTTGCGGCCGGTTGCCGCGACGCGATCCGGGCGGGACGGCTCGTGGCGGGCACGCGCCTGCCGTCCAGCCGCGATCTGGCCCGTGACCTGGGCATCTCCCGAGGCGTGGTCGTCACCGCGTACGAGCAGCTGATCGCCGAAGGCTTCCTCGTCGCCCGCCGAGGCGACGGCACCCGAGTGGCCCCCAACGCCCGCCCCGTCCCCGTCCCGCGGCCCGAGCCGAGCCCGCGTCCGGCGCAGGACGTCACGGGGACGCGGCCCGCCCCCGCATCGCGGAGGACCTCAGAGGCGCGGCCGGTCCCTGATCCGGGAGGTGCTTCGGACACGCGGACGGCGACGGGACCGCAGGACGCCTCGGGGACGCGGCCCGTCCCCGCATCGCGGGGCGCCTCAGACGCGCGTGCGCTCCCTGATTCGGGGGGCGCTTCGGACACGCGGATGGCGACGGGACCGCAGGACGCCTCGGGGACGCGCCCCGTTCCCGGATCGCCGGGCGCCTCAGACGCGCTGCCAGACCCTGATCCGGGAAGTGCTTCGGATGCGCGGACCAGGACGAAAGCGTGGGACGGCTCGGGGACGCGGCCCGTTGCCGCATCGCGGGGCGCCTCGGACGCGTGTGCGGTCCCTGGTTCGGGGGGTGCTTCGGGCGCGCGGACGGCGATGAGAGCGCAGGATGCCTCGGGAGGGTGGCTTGTTCGCGCGGCGGATGGGCGTTCGGGGGAGTTGGATGGGTGGGCTGAGGCGGTTGTTCCTGGGGTGCGGTTTGATTTGACGCCGGGGCGGCCGGATTTGGCGGCGTTTCCGCGGTCTCGGTGGTTGGCGGCTTATCGGGCGGCCTTGCAGGACGTGCCGCATCGTGCGTTGACGTATCCGGATCCCGGTGGGGTCCTGGAGTTGCGGGCGGAGCTGGCCGGGTACCTCGGGCGGGTCCGGGCGGCGCTTGCGGACGCGGGCCAGGTCGTGATCATGAACGGGGTGGCGCTCGGGCTGTCGTCGGCGGTCCGGGCGCTGGTCGCGGCGGGGCGCGGGACGCTCGCCGTGGAGGATCCGACCAGCGACCGGCAGCTGCCCATGCTCGAAGCGACCGGCGCCCGGATCGTCCGGATACCGGTGGACGGGGACGGGCTGGACGTCGCGGCGCTCGCGCGGTCCGGCGCGTCCGCCGTGCTGGTCACGCCGGCGCACCAGTACCCGACCGGCGTCGTGCTGGCCCCCGGGCGGCGCGCCGCGCTGGTGGACTGGGCCCGCGCCGCCGACGCGGTGATCATCGAGGACGACTACGACGCCGAGTTCCGCTACGACGGCGATCCGGTCGGCTGCCTGCAGGGCGTCGCGCCCGAGCGAACCGTCCTGCTCGGATCGGTCAGCAAGGCGCTGGCGCCCGGGATGCGGCTCGGGTGGGCCGTCGCGCCCCCGTGGGTGGCCGCCGAGCTGCGCGAGCACCGCGAGCTGAGCGACCTCGGCGGGCCCGTCCTGGACCAGCACGCCTTCGCGCGCTTCCTCGCGGACGGCGCGTACGACCGGCACCTGCGGGCGATGCGGCGGCGCTACCGGTCCCGGCGGGACGCCCTGGTCGCGGCGCTTCGCGAGCACGTCCCGGACGCCGTGGTCCGGGGTATCTCGGCGGGCGTCCACCTGTATCTGGAACTGCCTTCCGGCGCGTCCGAAAAGGCCGTGATCGACGTGGCCGCTGCGTCCGGAGTTCGGGTCTCCGGCGCGACGGAGATGTGGAGCGAAGGTCAGAAGCATCCCGCGCTCGTCCTCGGGTATGCGGCCCTGAACGAGGCCAGGTTGGACGAGGCGGCCCGCATTCTGGGCGACGCCGTCGCGCGCGCACGAGAGTGACGAAAACGACCTTCAGCCCTTGCGTGAACGGGCTGGCAGAGCGGTTACAGGCGATGCTCAGGGGTAGATACGGGGTTCCCGCCTAAGGAGGTACGGATGAGTCTGGACGAGGCCGCACGGCAGCTGAAGATGGCCGTCCACGACGCGCAGGTGTCGTTCGACCTGATCGGCTTGGGCGACCTCGACCGCGCACAGGAGAACGCGGTCACCGCCCGCGCCGCGATCGAAGCCACCATCACGGCCTTGGACCGCGCCTCCGAGGACCTGTCACCCGACGAAGCCCGCGTCGAGGGCGAGAAGGCCGTCATGGCCGTCAGCGAGAACTCCTGACCCCACACGAACCCCGCAGAAGACCGCGAAAGGCCCCCGCACCCGGTGCGGGGGCCTTCGTCGTGGCCGCGTCCGGCGCGCGCGGAGCGGGGTGCGGTCGCGCGCGACGGACGCGGGGCAGGGACGGGGGGCGGGACTCAGGCGACCGGGCGTTCGGCCGCCACGGGAGCGGGGGCGCCCGCGGCCTCGGCGGGCTCGAACCCGCGGGCCAGGGCGATGATCACCACGGCCAGCACGGCCGGGACGATGTAGCTGGTCTGGTAGCTGGACATCGGCTGGACGATCAGGACGATCACCGCGCCGACCACGAACCCGACGTAGTTGAAGATGTTCACCCGCGCGACCGCGATGCCGAGGCCGCTGCCGTCCACCTTGCCCGCCGCCGAGAACGAGATCGGGGCGACCACGCACATGCCGAGGCCGGTGACGGCGAACCCGGCGATGGCCATCGGGGCGTTCTGCGCGGCGACGACCAGGACGAGCCCGAGCGCGCCCACGACCGTCCCGGCCCGGACGACCAGGGTCGCGCCGAAGCGGCGGACGCCGAAGTCGGCGACGGCGCGGCTGACGACCATCATCACCTGGTAGGCGGCGAGGCCGAGCGGCGCGACGGACTTGCTGTGCAGGTCCTTGTCGAAGAACAGGGTGCCGAAGTTCGACAGCATCGAGTCGGCGATGTAGAAGCAGGCCATCGCGATGCCGATGATCAGCACCGGGCGCCACGGGACGAGCTTGGCGGCCGACTTCACCGCCTCCGCGGCGACGTCCGCGGCCTCCTCGGCACGGCGGTAGAGGCGCGTCCCGGTCGCGGCGGACACCGCGATGCCGAGCACGGCCGGGATCGCGAACCCGACGGCGAGCGACTTGGTCAGGGAGCCGTGGAAGACGTACTCGTTGGCCGCCCACGCCCAGACCGCGCCGAGCCCGGCGGCCGCGCTCCACAGCGCGTGGAAGCCGGTGAGGATGCTGACCCCGTAGGCCCGCTCCGCCCGGACGGCCTGCGCGTTCATCGACGCGTCCACCGCGCCGACGAACAGGCCGAACAGCGCGATCAGGACGTACAGCGGCAGCCGCGAGTGGCCGGTGAGGCCCACGGCGAGGACGGACAGGCAGACCAGCGGCTGCGCGATCCGCAGCACCGGGCCGCTGCCGAGCCGGCCCATCAGCGGCGCGGCGACCGCGCTGCCGACACCGGCGATGATCGGCACGCACAGCACCAGGATGTTGATCTGGTCGTCGGTCATGTGGTGCGCGTCGCGCAGCTGGTTGACGCGCCCGACGAGGGTCGCGAAGCACAGCCCCTGGACGGCGAACGCGGCGTACGCGGCGATGCGGGCCTGGCGGTCCCGGCCGGTCACGGCCCCTGCCGCGGCGGCTTCCGTAGTCATATCCGCCCCTTCCCAACCGCGAATCCGGGCGGCCGAAAAACATGAAAGAGTTTCAAATGAGGGTAGAGACCTGGATGCTCGGCGGTCAACGCCCGCGAACATAGCGAAAAGGTTGCTCTTCGGCCACGACCGGCCGGAACTCCGGCCCGGCGACCACGGCCGGAACTCCAGCTCGGCGGCCACGGCAGAACTCCGGCCCGGCGGCCACGGCTCCGGACGGACCGCCCGGGGCTTCAGCCCGAAGGCGGGGCTTCGGCCCGAAGGCGGGGGTTCGGGGCGGGAGGCGGGGGTTCGGGGCGGGAGGCTGCAGGGCTTCGGCGTGGCGGGGGTGGGCGGCTACGCTGGCGGCGTGGACAGGAGCCGCCCGCCGCGCGTGCGTGACCTGCGCGCGTCCGACGCCGACCGGGAGCGCGTGGTCGCGGTGCTCGGCGAGGCGCTCGCCGACGGCCGGATCACCATGGCGGAGCACGCCGAGCGCACCTCGCACGCCTACACCGCCCGGACGCTGGGCGAGCTGACCGGCCTCACCGCCGACCTGAGCCCCGAGGAGTCGCAGCCGATCCTGGTGGACGACCGCCCGGTGTCGGTGCTGTTCGGCCGGACCCGCCGGGAGGGCCGCTGGGTCGTCCCGGTGAAGCTGCCGCTGGTCGCGCTGTTCGGCACGGTCGAGCTGGACCTGCGCGAGGCCGTCCTGCAGCGCCGGCACATCGTCCTGGACTCGCTGCTGGTCGCCGGGCGCGTCCGGCTGCTCGTCCCGGACGGGGTGCACGTCACGGTCACCGGCCGCAGCGCGCTGACCACCCGCGACCTGCGCACCCGTCCCGAGGCGGACGGCCCGACCGTGGAGATCGCGGGCACGTTGATCTTCGGCTCGGTGTCCGCGCACGCGCCGAAGCGCACCCTGCGCGAGCGCGCCCGGGCGCGGCTCGGCGCTAGAGGACGCCCTCGACGACGGTCTCAGTGATCTGCGGGCCCGCCGCGAACAGCGCGAGCAGCTCGTTGGCGACGGCCACCCGGTCCAGCGGGTCGTCCGCGTAGCCCTCGAAGCCCGCGGCGAGCAGGCTCCGCGGCACGGCGTCCGCGTCCAGCAGGACGCGCCAGTACGCGACCGGCAGCGAGAGGTACTCCAGGTTCGCGAGCCGGTTGATCTCCAATGGGTCGGCGAGCGTGCCGGGGTAGGCGGACAGCGTCCGGAGTTTCGGACAGCCGAAGACCGGGGCGAGGCTCGTCGGCTCGGCCTCCCAGACGCCGAGGCTCAGCACCTCCAGGTCGGGATGCGCCGCGGACGCGACGTCCGGGATGCTCCGGACGTTGACGTAGGCGATCTCGGGCGTGCCGTCCGCGGGCTGCGCCCAGACGGGCTCCGCGTCGTGGACGATCATGTCCGTGAGCGAGTCGGCGACCAGGGCCGCGCCGATGTTCTCCTCGTGGCTGAGGAAGATGATCTGGCCCAGGCGCCCGGCCGGCCCGGGTGTGAGGTCGATCGCGTAGACGTCGCCGCCGCCGTTCTCCCCGAACGCGAGCCATCCCGGCGAACCGGGCAGCCCCTGGACGGCGGAGTCCGGACGCGTGACCGCCGCCTCCGTCGCGGCGAACTGCCACGGCGCGTCCCGGGACGCCGCGTCCGCGATGCGCAGCGAGTCCAGGGAGTAGAGCTCCGCGCGGACGGCGTCGGCGTGGCGCGTCATCGCCTCGTAGTCGCCGTTGAAGTCGCTCCACCGGGCGCGCGTGACGCGGTACACCGCCTTGAGCTCGTCGGGCAGCGGCATGCCGAGACGGGCCTCGGCGGCGGCGATCTCCTCGTCCGTGGCGGCGATCGCGTCGGGGAGCCGCTCGCGGAGCGTCCGCTCAACAAGTGCGGCGTCGGCCGTGGGGGCGGGCACGGCGTCCGGGTTCGGCTCGGGCAGGCGGCGCCAGGGCTCCGGACGCGACCCTGCTACCAGGACCAACTCGTCCGGCGCGGCGTTCGAGAGGCCCGGCTGCGCGGCCTCCGTCGGGTTGATCAGGCGCAGGACGGTCCGTCCGGACGCCTCGAACTCGGCGACGAACGAGATCACGCCCGGCTCGCCGAGCGCCCCCATCACGCGCTCGACGGCGTCGTGCTCCGCGCGCATGTCCTCGACCTGCATGGCCCGGCCGGGGACCATCGGAGGCCGCTTCACCGGGACGCTCCAGCCGCCCTTCGAGATCGAGCCGGATGCCTTGCCATCACCGTTCGGGGTGTCCAGCGCCTCCCACATGAGCCTCAGCAGGGGTTCCCAGGTGGCGAAGTCGTCGAGCGCGGGCATGGGCGGGCCTCCGGGTCCGGAATCAAGATCGCCCCGCGATTCTGCCGCTCCGCGGCGACACTTCGATCATCCCGGGTGGCGGACGGTCAGCTCCAGGCTTCCGGGGATCGCGGCGAAGGCCCGTCCCACCCGGTCCAGCAGGGCGTCGAAAGGGGCGTCCGAAAAGACCCAGCCGCGGGCGGCGACGCTCCACGCGGTCGTGGTGAGCTGCGCGAGGGTCTGCGGGCGGAGGTCGTCCTCCGGCAGGCCGAGCCGCGCGGCGAGCAGGGCGGTCAGCTCCCGCTCGACGCCGTGCCGGTGGCTTCCCGCGTACGCGAGCAGGGACGGCGCGGTCAGGACGAGCCGCCGCGTCGCCGCGTACCGCTCGCCCCACTCCCGGCCGAGTTCCCCGACGACCTCGCCCAGCACCGTCCGGAGCGCGTCGAGCGCCGGCCCCTCGGGGAGGCGTTCCGGCGCGGTGAGGGCTTCGAGGTAGGCGGTCCAGATCTCGGCCTCGGCCTCGATCGCCGCCGCCTCCTTGGCGGGGAACGTCCGGAAGAAGGTGCTCTTGGAGACCTCGACGGCGTCCACGAGCTCTTCGAGCGTGACCGCGTCGAAGCCGCGCTCGGTGAACATCCGCAGCGCCGCCTCGGCGAGGGCCCGGCGCGTCCGCAGCTTCTTCCGCTCGCGCAGCGGCAGCTCGCGCATGCCGTCCTCGCGCGCCTTCGGTGGGCTCATGCCGCTCACCGTACCGGATTCCGTGAACCGTTGCTAAATGACACTGAGTTCCATTAGGTTCTCGTTAACGATTTCGCCCGTGAGGAGAACGCGATGCCCGTCCCCACCCTGAACGGCCAGATCATCGGCCGCGCCCACCAGGCCACCCGCGCCGTCCTGGAGTCCCGGCTCCCGGCGCTCGGCCTGACCTTCCGCCAGTCGCTCGCCCTGAACGCCCTCGCCTCCGGCAAGGACCGCGAGCAGGTGATCGACCAGCTGGCCGGCGGCCTCAAGATCGACCGCGCGGAGGCGTCCGCCGTGGCCGACTCGCTGCCCGCGCAGGGCCTCGCCGACCCGTCCGTCTCCGCCCTCACCGACGCGGGACGAGACGTCCAGGCGAAGCTCGCCGCCGAGACGGCGCAGATCATCGACCGCCTCTACAGCGGCATCGCGCCGGAGGATCTCGCCGTGGCCGCGCGCGTCCTGACCACCATCACCGACCGCGCCAACGCCGAACTGTCCTGACCTCGGCCGCTGAATCCGCCCGGCCCTGCCGCAGCCGAACCCGCTTTACCGGGGCGGGGCGGGTCAGTGGCCGGCCAGGACTTTGACGGCGACGACGATCGCGCCGACGGCGCAGTCGAGGACGCCCGCGACCAGCGCCACGATCGGGCGGTCGCCCATCCGGCGGCCGCCCACGTAGCCCCAGAGGAACAGCGACAGGACGTCCAGGCCGGTGGCGGTCAGCAGGGCCGTCCGCAGCGGCATCAGGTCCAGCGCGGCGGCGCCGATCAGGAGCAGCGGGCTCACCGCCGACAGCAGCAGCGGGCTGGTGACGTACAGCGAGCGCCGCACTCCCGGCCACATCGGAAGCTCGCGGTGGACGGTCCTGTACGCCTGGCCGTCGGCGACCAGCGTGGCCATCCAGAGGCCTGCCGCCGTGCCGAGCACCGACAGCGCCGCGCCGGCCGGTCCGACATGCCCGCCGAGGGCGAGCCCGATCGTGACCGCGACCATGGTGATCGTGGCGTAGATCCGCTCCTTGAGCCGCTCGGCCGCCACCTCCACGCGCCGCTCGTCCCCGGCCTCCACACGCCGCGCCTGCTCGGCCTCCGCGCGCCGCTCGTCCTCGGCCTCCATCCGCCGATCCTGGCACGTTCCGCGCCGCGCGCCGGGCTGACGCGGCCGGAGCCCGAGTTCATCCGGTGTTCGCCTGTTCCGCTGGAAAGGCGTGGATCGCGGTGCTTGGCTTCGGGCATGTCGCTGACGTATCCCGAGGCCATCGTGGTCGGGCTGTTCCAAGGGGTGACCGAGCTGTTCCCGGTGTCGAGCCTGGGGCACAGCGTGCTGATCCCCGCGCTGGTCGGCGGGCGCTGGGCGAGGGACCTGGACGTGTCCGCCTCGCAGTCGCCCTACCTGGCGTTCCTGGTCGGCCTGCATGTGGCCACGGCGCTGGCGCTGGTGGTCTTCTTCTGGCGGGACTGGATCCGGATCACGGTCGGCCTGCTCACCTCGCTGCGCGACCGCCGGATCGCGACGTCCGACCAGCGGCTCGCGTGGCTGCTGATCGTCGCGACCGTCCCGGTCGGCGCGGCCGGGCTCGCGCTGGACCACGTGTTCCGGACCGTCCTCGGGAAGCCGATCCCGGCGGCGCTGTTCCTGGCCGCGAACGGCCTGCTCCTGTTCGTCGGCGAACGCCTGCGCCGCAAGGCCGCGCCGCCCGCACCGGCGGCGCCCGTCCCGGCCCGGCAGGGGGCACCGGCGTGGGACGCGTCGTCCCGCGCCACCCGCGCCGACCTGCCGATCGTCGAGGACGCGGACGTCGCGTCCGACCGGCGGCTGGCCCGGCTGGGCTGGTGGGAGGCGCTCCTGATCGGCGCCGCCGAGATCCTCGCGCTGCTCCCCGGCATCAGCCGCTCGGGCGCGACGATGGTCGCGGGCCTGACCCGCGGCCTCACCCATGAGGACGCCGCGCGGTTCTCGTTCCTGCTGGCCACGCCTGTGATCCTCGCGGCGGGCGTGCTGAAGCTGCCCGAGCTGACCGGCGCGGAGGGCAAGGGCATCCACGGCCAGATCCTCGCGGGCAGCGTCGCCGCCGCCGTCGCCGCCTACCTGGCCGTCCGGTTCCTGGTGAAGTACTTCGAGACTCGGACGCTGACCCCGTTCGCGATCTACTGCGGCGCAGCCGGCCTCCTCAGCGCCGCCTACCTCGCCGCCACCTGATCATCCCCGAGAAGGCGGCCCGTCCCGGCGGCCTGTTTCCGGACGCCCCCGGGGTCCGGAAACAGGCTCGTCCGCTCAGGTCTCCTGGACGTTCGGCTTCGGGAGCAGCAGCGGGACGGACGCCAGGACCGTGATCGCGGCCGCTCCTGCCAGCAGCGCGGTCGCGTTGGGCAGGGAGCCGCTCGCCCCCGCCAGCGCGGCGGACGCCACGGCGGGCGCGTGGAAGCGTCCGGTCGCCGTCATCGCGGCCACCGCAAGGCCCGCCGCGATCGTCGCCGCGACCGGTGCGGACGCCGGGGTCAGCGCCACCAGAAGCCCCGCCGCGACCGACATCAGGTGCCCGAGCAGCACCGTCGCCGGACGCGCCGCCGGAACCGCCGGAGTGGCGGCGACCAGCGCGGCGGACGCGGCGAGCGGCGGCGCCAGCAGCGGCTCCGCCGACAGCGCCTGCGCCACCGCCAGCGGCGCCAGGAACAGCACCGTCAGCCCCGACGCCCGCACCACCGTGTTCACGCCGGGGGCCAATCGTTCTCGGTCTCGGCGACCTTGTTGGTGTAGTTCGTCAGGGTCTGGAGCGCGACCAGCGCGATGATCTCCAGGATCTGCTCGTCGCTCCAGCCGGCCTCGCGCGCGGCGGACGGGTCGGCGTTGCCGCGCGACTCGGTCAGGGCCCGCGCGAAGGCCACGGCCGCCGCCTCCCGCGGGTCCGCCGAGGTGCCCGCCTTGGCGGCCTCGATCTCGTCCTCGCTCAGCCCCGCGGCCGTGCTGCCGCTGTAGGTGTGCGCGGCGACGCAGTAGTCGCAGCCGTTCGCCGCGCCGATGGTCAGCGCGATCCGCTCGCTGGTGGCGGCGGGCAGCCTTCCCTTCTTCAGGGACCGGGCCAGCCCGAGGTAGCCGTCCAGCACGGCGGGGGAGTTCGCCATGACGCGGAGCATGTTCGGCACGCGGGGGAGCCGCTTCGCCAGGTCGTCCAGGCGCGGGTCGTTCTGCACCGGCTTGATCATCACGCCAACTTTCTCACGGGCTCCATCGATGAAAGCCGTTATAACATAACGCCGCAACGGTCGGGAACCCGTTAGAGTTGAGACATGGACGACCCTCTGGCCCTGCGTCTGGCGAGTACGATCCGCGCGACCCGCGCCGGGCTGACCGACGCCTTCGCCACCCCCGAGGGCCTCACCGCCTGGGTCCGCGACCAGGACCTGTCCCCGTACCTGGACGCCTCCCGGTTCACGGCGGACGAGCCCGTCCGCGCCGAGATCGCCGAGCTGCGCCAGGCCGTCCGCGCCCTGTTCGCCCGCGCCGTCGCGCCGTCGCCGCTCAGTTCGGCGGACGCCCCGAACCTGCCGCCGTTCCCCGAGGCCCTCGCGCGCGTGAACGCCGCCGCCGCGCCCCTGGTCAGGACCCTGGAATGGCACGACACCTGGCAGGAGGACGCCCGTCCCACCGTGGACGGCGACGCCGCCCGCCTGGCCGCCGCCCTGGCCAACGCCGCCGTCGACTTCTTCGCCGGCCCGCTTCCCGCGCTGGTGCAGGTCTGCCCCGCGCCGCGCTGCGTCCTGTACTTCATCAAGCGCCACCCCCAGCAGGAGTGGTGCTCGACCCGATGCGGCAACCGCGCCCGCGCCGCCCGCCACTACCGCCGCCAGACCTGATCGCCGAAGCCCCCCGTAACGCCGCCGCCCGCGTCCGTCTGATCCGGCATCGCCTGGGCTTGTGCGCTCGGCCCGCATCGTTCGGTTGGGGTGGTGCCGCCTGCTCGATGCGGGTTTGCCGCGGGGGCGCAGGGAGATCTTCTGCGAGGTTTCGTGACCGAGGGTAGTTGATCTATGTCGCTGGGTAGCCAGATGGCGTTGCCACGTGCTTCGAGATCGAGGGAGTTCTGAGATGAAGATGCGTGTTCTGGGGACCGCCGCCGCGTTCGCCCTGGCGCTGGGCGGTGCCGCGGCGCCCGCCCGCGCGGCCGTGCCGGCCGGGTGCGACTACGGGAAGGTCAGGGAGCACACCGTCGCCGAGGGCGTGGCCGGGCTGACGCCCGCCGCCCAGGCCAAGATCGTCAAGACCCCGTTCTACAAGCGCTACAAGGCGGTGAAGGTGAAGAACCTCCCGCTGAAGATCCAGAAGCAGATCCAGGCGGCCTGCGGGACGGTGAAGTAGCGCGGTCCACGGCACGACGCGCGCGAGCCCGGCGTACGCACGCCGGGCTCGCGCACGTCCGCGGGTCAGGGCTTGCGCACGTGCGCGGGTCAGACCGCGGAGTCGAAGTTGATGGCGCTGTAGGCGCGCAGCTTGTTGAGCTGGTGCTCGCTGTGGATGGTCCGGATGGTGCCGCTGCGGGAGCGCATGACGAGCGAGTGCGTCATGGCGCGGCCCTTGCTGTAGCGGACGCCGTCCACCAGCTCGCCGTCGGTGATGCCGGTCGCGGCGAAGAAGACGTCGTCGGACGAGACCAGGTCGTCGGTGGTGAGGACGCGGTTCAGGTCGTGCCCGGCGTCCAGGGCCTTCTGCCGCTCCGGGTCGTCCTTGGGCCACAGCCGGCCCTGGATGACGCCGCCGAGGGCCTTGATCGCGCAGGCGGCGATGATCCCCTCGGGGGTGCCGCCGATGCCGAGCAGCAGGTCCACGCCGGTGCCCTCGCGGGCCGCCATGATCGCGCCGGCGACGTCGCCGTCCAGGATGAACTTGATCCGCGCGCCGGTCTCCCGGATCTCCTTGACGATGCCCTCGTGCCGCGGGCGGTCCAGGATGACGACCGTCACGTCGTCCACCGAGGAGCCCTTGGCGCGGGCCACCGCGCGGATGTTGTCGGCGATCGGGCGCTCGATGTCCACCGCGTCCGCCGCCTCGGCGCCGGTGACCAGCTTCTCCATGTAGAAGACCGCGGACGGGTCGTACATCGAGCCGCGCGGCGCGACCGCGAGGACGGCGATGGCGTTGTTCATGCCGAGCGCGGTGAGCCGGGTGCCGTCCACCGGGTCCACGGCCACGTCGCACTCGGCGCCCGAGCCGTCCCCGACCGCCTCGCCGTTGTAGAGCATCGGGGCGTTGTCCTTCTCGCCCTCGCCGATCACCACGACGCCGCTCATCGAGACGGTGTTGATCAGCTGCCGCATGGCGTTGACCGCGGCCCCGTCGGCGCCGTTCTTGTCCCCCCGGCCGACCCAGCGCGCGGCGGCCATCGCGGCCGCCTCGGTCACCCGCACGAGCTCCAGGGCCAGGTTGCGGTCCGGGGCCGCGGGCTCGGTGACGAGGGGGGACGAGACGGTGGTGTCGTCGGACATGGCGGGACGCCCTTTCGGTCGATGGCTCATCCGGATTCTCCGTGCGGCCCGCGCCGCCGTCCAAATTGGACCAGACCAGAGCGGACGGAGGCCCCCGTCGGGATCGTGTCCAGGGATCGTCCGGCGTAATCTCTATGCTCATGAGCAGCGACATCGACACGACCCCGCCGCGGACCTCGGACCGGGGCGCGGCGACGCGCGGAGCCCTGCTGGCGGCGGCGCGGGACGTGTTCTGCGAGGCGGGCTTCGCCCAGGCCGCGGTCACCGACATCGTGGCCAAGGCCGGGGCCAGCGTCGGCAGCCTCTACCACCACTTCAACGGCAAGGCCGACCTGTACCTCACGCTGTTCGAGGAGTTCCAGGCGCGGCAGCAGGAGCGCACCCGCAAGGCGATCAACGCGGTGCGCGAGGCGGGCGAGTCCGACCCGATGCGGCAGTTCATCGCGGGCGCGGGCGCCTACCTGGACGGCTGCATCGAGGAGCGGGACGTCTCGCGCCTGTTCATCTCCGGCGACGGCCCGCCCGGCTTCGACCGGGTGATGCGGCAGCGGCTGAACAAGTGGGCCCGGCGCAACGCCGCGCTGTTCCACACCGCCGACGGCGGGGTGGACGAGGCGCTGGTCGTCGTCCTGACCGGCGCGATGGCGGGCGCGGTGTCGGAGGTGTCGCTGAGCGACGACGCCGACGGGTCGCGGCGGCTCGCGGACGACATCATGGCCATTGTCGGCACTATCAGGAACCCCCGTACGGAGCAGCGCTGACCGTGCGGGATCCTGGTGGGGTGAGCGACGACAGCCCTGCCCCGACGACGACGTCCGAGCACCCGCGCCCGTCCGCGGAGGACGGCGCCACCACGCCCGCCCCTGCGGCCGCGCCGGACGGCGGTTCCGCCGTGCCCGCCGCCGGTGCGGGTCAGCGCGGCACGGTGCAGGTCGCGCCGGGGCTCTACAAGCGGCTGACCAGCGGGCTCGGCGGGTTCGCCACGGCGATCGCGGCGTGCCTGCTGCTGGTCGGAGTGATCTTCATCATCACGCCGCGGTCGAACAAGGAGCTGCTCCCGACGGTCGACTACGGCTCCCAGGAGTGGGCGCTCGCGCACAGCGGCCCGTACCAGGCGTGGGGTCCGAAGGGCCTCCCGGCGGGCTGGCGGGCGACCAGCGCGCGGCTGCACGGGCTCGGTGAGAAGGGGAAGCCGGTCGCGTGGCACCTCGGGTTCGTCACGCCGTCCGGGCAGTACGCGGCGCTTGAGGAGAGCAACGAGAAGGCCAAGGACTACGTCCCGCGGATGACCAACAGCAAGGCCGCGATCGGCACCAGGGCCGTGGCCGGGATCACCTGGGACACCTACTACCGCCGCGACAAGAAGGCCAACTCGCTCGCCCGCACCCTCAAGGACGGGGTGAGCATCGTGGTCACGGGCACCGCCACCTACGACGAGCTGGCCGTCCTCGCCGCGTCCCTCAAGCCGCTGGACAAGAACGACACCAGCATCGTCACCCCCGCCCCCACCCAGCGCTCCTAGGGCGCGGGCCCGGCTAGAAGGGGGCGGACGGGTCGGACGAATCGTCCTTGGCGTCGCCCTCGGCGTTCATGGCGGCGGTCAGGCGGGCGCGGGCGCCCTCCAGCCACTCCTCGCAGACGGCGGCCAGCTTCTCGCCGCGCTCCCAGAGGGCCAGCGACTCCTCCAGCGTGAGGCCGCCGGCCTCCAGCTTCCGGACGACCTCGGTCAGCTCGTCCCGGGCCTGCTCGTAACTCTGTTCGGTCTTCTCCGCCACAGGCCCAGCCTAGGGCCAATGCCGAACCGCCTCGCGGCAATGCCGGGACGTCCCACCGGACTCAGCCGGTTCAGCCAGTTTCGGCGTCCGGGAGTTCGCGGTCGGTGACCGTGACGGACAGGCGTCCCTCGGCCAGCCGGACGGTCAGCGCCTCGCCCTCGGCGACGGACGACGCGTCCCGCACGACCCCGTCGTCCTCCCGCTGGACGATCGCGTACCCGCGCGACAGCGTCGCGGCAGGGGAGAGGGCCAGCAGACGCGCGCGCGTATGAGAGAGCTGGTCGTGCGCCCGGTCCAGCGCGGACGACAGGCAGCGCCGCGAGCGGTCACGCAGCGCCTCCACGCGCTCGGCCTGCCGCTCGATCTCCCGCACCGGGTCGGCGAGCGCCGGACGGGACCGCATCGCCGACAGCCAGTGCAGCTCCCGCTCGACCCCGCCCACCAGGACGCGCCGCCCCCGGTCCCGAAGCTGCCGGACGAGCTGCAGCTGCTCCCGGACGTCCGGGACGACCCGCTTGGCCGCGTCGGTCGGCGTGGAGGCGCGCAGGTCGGCGACCAGGTCGAGGAGCGGGCTGTCCTGCTCGTGCCCGATCGCGCTGACCACGGGCGTGCGGGCGGCCGCGACGGCCCGGACGAGCGCCTCGTCCGAGAAGGGCAGCAGGTCCTCCATGGACCCGCCGCCGCGCGCGATCACGATCACCTCGACGTCCGGGTCGGCGTCCAGCTCGCGCAGCGCGTCCATGATCTGCGGGACGGCGTTGCTCCCCTGCACCGCGGTGTTGCGGACGGTGAACTCGACGGCGGGCCAGCGGCGGCGCGCGTTCTGCAGCACGTCGTGCTCGGCGTCGGAGTCGCGGCCGCAGATCAGCCCGAGCCGCCCGGGCAGGAACGGCAGCGCGCGCTTGCGCTCGGCCCGGAACAGGCCCTCGGACGCCAGCAGCTGCTTGAGCCGCTCCAGCCGGGCGAGCAGCTCGCCGACGCCGACCGGGCGGACCTCGATCGCGCTGAGCGAGAACCGGCCGCGGTTGACCCAGAAGTCCGGCTTGCAGTGGATCACCACCCGGGCGCCGTCGGTCACGGCGGGCCCGGCGGCGGCGAAGGTCTCGCGGCGGCCGACGACCGGCACCGACATGTTCGCCACCGGATCGCGGAGCGTGACGTAAACCGTGCCGCCCCGCGCGTTGAGCTCGGTGATCTGCCCCTCGACCCAGATCCGGCCGAGCCGCCCGATCCAGCCGCCGACCGCCTGCAACACCGTCCGGACGGGAACGGGGGACTCCGCCGAGGTCTCCATCGCCATGTCGGCAGCCTAGGCGGTGCGCGACGCGGCACGATGCAGGTCACCGGGGTTGAAAAGTTAGACAAACTAACTTAGTATGGCTAAGTAATTGAGGAGAGACCGATGCAGTCCGACCGCGAGCTCGCCGAGGCGCTGAACGCCAGGCTCCGCGACATGGTGCTGATGCTGCGCCGCGTCAACGCCGACCAGGCCGTCACCAGCCAGCAGGCCTCGGTGCTCGGCTCGCTGGAGGGCGGGCCCCGCCGGATGACCGAGCTGGCCGCCGAGCACGGCGTCAAGCTCCCGACGATGACCGCCCTGGTCAACCGGCTGGAGCGGGACGGCCTGGTCGCCCGCGGCCGGGACGCCTCCGACGCCCGCGTCGTCACCGCCGGCATCACCCGGGAGGGGAGCGTCCAGCTGCACCGCACCCGGGAACGCCGCATCGGCCTCCTCGTGGAACGGTTCGCCGAGCTGTCCGAGCCGGAGCGGGAGACCCTGAGCGCCGCCCTGCCCCTGCTCGGGAGGCTCTTCGCCGACCCCGACCGTCCGCCCGCCGGCTGACCGGCGTCCGGGCGGGGAGGGGCGGGCACCCCTTCGAAAGGAAGGTTCCATGCACGCACAGCCAGTGGAGGGCGCCGCCAAGCCCGGCCTCCTGCGGCAGCCCATGTCGGTGTGGGCCACCGCCTTCGCGGCCGTGGTCGCCTTCATGGGCATCGGCCTGGTCGACCCGATCCTCCCCGCCATCGCCAAGAACCTGAAGGCGACGCCCAGCCAGGTGTCGCTGCTGTTCACCAGCTACTTCCTGATCACCGCCGTCGCGATGCTGATCACCGGCTGGGTGTCCAGCCGGATCGGCGGCAAGCGGACGCTGATGATCGGGCTCACCCTGGTCGTGCTGTTCGCCGCGCTCGCCGGGACGTCCGACACCGTCGGGCAGCTCGTCGGGTTCCGCGCGGGCTGGGGGCTCGGCAACGCGCTGTTCGTCGCGACCGCCCTCGCCGTGATCGTCGGCGCGGCGTCCGGCGGCGCGGAGTCGGCGATCATCCTCTACGAGGCCGCGCTCGGCATCGGCATCTCGCTCGGCCCGCTCGTCGGCGCGCTGCTCGGCGACATGAACTGGCGCTTCCCGTTCTTCGGGACGGCGATCCTGATGGCGGTCGGGTTCGTCCTCATCGCCACGCTGCTGAAGCCGACGCCGAAGCCCGCCGAGAAGACCCCGCTGTCCGCGCCGATCCGCGCGCTCGGGCACGGCGGCCTCAAGACCACCGCGTTCACCGCACTTTTCTACAACTACGCGTTCTTCACCGTCCTCGCCTGGACGCCGTTCGTGCTGCACATGAACGCGCACGGCATCGGCCTGGTGTTCTTCGGCTGGGGCGTCATGGTCGCGCTGGCCTCGGTGTTCGGCGCGCCCGCCCTGCAGCGCCGGATCGGGACGGTCCGGGTCATGCACCTGGCACTGGCCCTGCTGATCGTGTTCCAGCTCGGCCTCGCCACGCTCGGGCACACCGGGATCATCGTCTCCACGATCCTGTCCGGCATCCCGATCGGGCTGAACAACACCGCCTTCACCGAGGCGGCCATGGAGGTCTCCGACAACCCCCGCCCGGTCGCGTCCGCGGGCTACAACTTCGTCCGCTGGCTCGGCGGCGGCATCGCGCCCTACTTCGGCAGCAAGCTCGCCGAGCGGTTCAGCGACTCGACTCCGTACTACATCGGCGCGGCCTGCTGCGCCGTCGCGATCGGCATCCTGGTCGTCCGGCGGCGGCACCTGGAGTCCCTGGAGCGCGTCGACATCGACCACACCTTCCAGGACGAGGCGCTTCCGGCCAAGGCGTGAGCAGCGCTGAGCCTCCCGTGAAGGTATGACCCGCGCAGGACTCCCCGTGAAGGTATGAGCGGCGCAGGGACCGGCCCCCGCGCGGCCCCTGCGCACAGAACGGCCCCGGACGTCCGGGGCCGTTCTCGTCCGCTCTGCTCAGGCGGTGACTTCCTGCTCCCGGGGGACGGGCTCCCAGGACGGGCGGTTCGCGGCGGCCCAGCGGGTCGCGGGGATGAAGGCGAACGCCGCCACCAGGAAGACCGCGCCGAAGACCAGCCAGCCGGTCATGCCGAACCGGAGCGCGGTCTGCGTGACGACCAGCGGGCCGAGCAGCACCCCGGCGGCGAAGCCGCTGTTGAAGACGCCCTGGTAGACGCCGTGCGCGCGCTCGTCCGCCAGCTCGTAGCTGAGCGCCCAGGTGCCCGCCGCGCACAGCACCTCGCCGACCGTCTGGAGCGCCAGCGCCGCGAGGACCAGGATCGACGCCGTCCACGCGTCCGGGCCCTTGGCCAGCCCGAACAGCAGGCAGCCGACCGCCATCAGCGTCCCGGCGCGCAGGCAGATCCGGGCGGCGCGGGCCGGGTCCTCGGCGCCGCGCGTCAGCCGCACCTGGAGCGCGATGACCATGGCCGTGTTCAGGACGAGGCAGGCCGACACCAGCAGCCGCGGCGCGTGCGTGTCGCGCGTCACCCACAGCGGGATGCCGACCTCCATGATCCCCTGCTGCAGCACCAGCACCCCGGACAGCAGCGTGATCACCAGGTACGGGACGTCGGTCAGCGCGCCGAACGCCCGCCCGCCGGACGCCGCCGCGCCCTTGGCCGGACGCTCCCCGGGCACCCTCGTGAGCAGCAGCGCGGCGCCGACGAAGGTCACCGCGTCCAGGACGACGATCGTCCGGTAGGCGAACGGGGTGTCCACGACGAGCGCCAGGGACGCCAGCGCCGCGCCCACGCCGACCCCGGCGTTGGTCATCATCCGCAGGAAGGCGCGGCCCGGCATCCGCAGCTCGGCGGGCAGCGCGTGCGCGACCAGCGCGTTCCGGACGGCGCTCGCGCCCCGGTCCAGGAACGTGACGCCGCAGATCAGCGGCACCGCCGCCCAGAACGAGTGGACCTGGGTGTAGCCGAGGATCAGCACGCCCTCGGCGCCTAGCAGCGCCACCACCGTCGGACGCGACCCGAACCGGTCGGCGACCCGTCCCATCGGGACGCCCGCCGCGATGCCGAACACCCCGCCCAGCGCCAGCGCGAAGCCGACCTGGGCAGGCGACATGCCGACCGCGCGGGTGAACAGCAGGGCGCTGGTGGTCATGAACAGGCCGTTGCCGAGCGTGTTGACGAGCATCGCCACGGACAGCACGCGGATCACCGGATGCCGGGCGAGGCTCGCCATGCTCGGCGACCCGGGGGAGGTCGTCGTCATGCCGTCCATCCCAACCCCGCGGCATATCGGGACGGAATGGATTTACCCTATGGGTCAATGTACGAGTTCCGGCTGGGCGTCCAGGACCTGGCGGAGACGTCCTTCGGGATGTCGCCGCTGTTCGACCTCGTCTTCAGCCTGCGCCCGCGAGTCTTCCCCGCCCGGCACCCCGAGCACCTGCCCTACGCGCGCGAGACGGCCGCCGCCTACGCGCGGCTCGACGTCGAGCTGCTGGACGCCCTGTTCGCGCCGCACGGCTGGACGCCCGACTTCCTGACGCCGCGTCCCGAGGGCCTGGTCACCGACATCGCCGAAGACCTGGCCGTGCTGCGCCGGACGCCGCCGGAGGACGTCCGGCGGGACATCGTCGTCGCCTACCGGCACGTCCCGGTGCCGCCCGTGCTGAGCGGCGACCCGGCGGCCCTCCTCGACCGGATCTGCACGGCGTTCGAGGAGTACTGGGACGCCTGTCTCGCCCCTTACTGGCCGCGGATCCTCGCCGTCCTGGAGGCCGACCTCGTGCACCGCGCGCGGCGGCTGACCTTCGGCGGCGCCGCCGCGCTGTTCGCCGAGCTGGACGAGCGGGTCACCTGGTCCGAGGGCATGGTCCGGCTGGCCATCCCGTCCGGGCTGGCGCCCGAGCGCGTGGTGGACGTCGCGGGACGCGGCCTGGTGCTCGTCCCGTGCCTGTTCCTGCGCGGCGCGGTCTCCATGATCGACGATTACGGCCCGCCGCTGATCACCTATCCCGCGCGCGGTCGCGGCGCGCTCTGGGACCACTCCGAACCCGAAGGGCCGGACGCCCTCGTCGAGCTGATCGGCCTGCCCCGGACCCGGCTGCTGGTCATGCTGGCCGCGCCGTCCACGACCACCGAGCTGGCCCGCCGCCTCGGCGTCACGCCGGGCGCGGTCAGCCGCCACCTCACCGCCCTGCACGCCGGCGGCCTCCTGAACCGCACCCGCGACGGCCGCTCCGTCGTCTACATGCGCAGCCCGCTCGGCGACCAGCTCGTCCGCTGAGCCGCTGGAGGACGTTCCTGAACGCGCTCAGGCCCCGAAGGACGTCCGGACGCGCTCAGGTCCCGGAAGGACGTTCTCCAGGACGCGCTCAGGTCCCGAGAGGAGGGCCTGGACGCGCTCAGGCCCGTCCGAAAGGGGTTTCGGACGGGCCTGAGCTGCGGATCGGTGCGGGTCAGTGCGAGCCGTTGAGCTTGGCGATCCGGTTCTCGTACATGCGGATGATGTCGGCGCGGGCCTCGTGCTCGCGCTCGTACTCGCGCAGCAGCTTGACCTGGTCGGCCGAGAGGCCGCGCAGGCGGGCGCGGAGCTGCGGGAGCGTCGCGGTGTCGTAGTCCGGCACCGGGAGCTCGGCGGCCTCACCGGCGGATCCGGCGGCCTTGGACGTCGCGGCGGGCTTGGCGGGCTCGGCCCGCTTCGGCTTCGCCGCGGCCTTCGGCTTGGCCTCGGCGGGCTTCGCCTGAGCAGGCTTCGCCTCGGCGGGCTTGGCGGGCTTGGCCTCGGCGGCCTTCGGCTCGGCGGGCTTCGCGGCCTCGGGCTCCGGTTTGGCGGCGGGCTTGGCGGACGCGGCGGGCTTGCCCACCGAGATCTCCTTCTCGCGGGCGGCCGGGCGCTCCGCAGGACGGGCCGCCGGACGCGCCGCCGCCGTGCGGGCGCGGGCCGTGCGCGGCGCGGGCTCCTCCTCGCCGCCGCGGACGCGCTCCACCACCGTGCCGACCACCGAGACGGCGGTGTGCTGCACGTCCTGGCGGAGCCGGCCGAGCACCGGCTTCACCCCGCCGCCCTCGGTGATCTCCTTGTAGTCCCGGGTCACCCGGTCGCTCAGCAGCAGGGCCCGGCCGACGCCGAACATGGCCAGCCGGACGGCGTGCAGCGGAAGGTCGCGGACCTGCTCGCCGACGGTGTCCCTGACCTGCTCCTTGAGGCGGCGCGGCGATCTCGTCATCGTTGTCACTCCTCCTGCTGCCCCAGCCGGCCTGGCCGGGGCCGGTTGGGTGTGCACCGTCTGTCCACCACAACTTTGCCGCATCGGTGCGATAACGGTCACCCCGCCTTAATGGATTTCCGTCCAAGAAGGCCGTGGGCTGGGTCACAGTGCCGCCTCCGCGGCGCGGGCAGCGGGCTTCACATGGGCTTCCCCGGCCCGGAGCGGGCAGGACGGGCGGTGCGTCCGGCGCCGGGGTGAGAGTTGGGTCGCGTGGGGGCGCGATGCCCCCGTGCGGGCGGTTCGGGCCCCCTGGGACGGCTCGTACGATAGAGGCATGACCTCCACCAGCCAGCGCCGTGTCCTGCTCGCCAAACCGCGCGGTTACTGCGCCGGGGTCGACCGGGCCGTCCAGACGGTCGAGATCGCCCTGGAGAAGTACGGGGCGCCGATCTACGTGCGCAAGCAGATCGTGCACAACGTGCACGTCGTCCGGACGCTGGAGGAGCGCGGCGCGGTCTTCGTGGACGAGACCGAGGAGGTCCCGGAGGGCGCGATCGTGGTGTTCTCCGCGCACGGCGTCGCCCCCGTGGTGCACGAGGAGGCGCGCGGGCTGAGCCTGCGCACCATCGACGCCACGTGCCCGCTGGTGACCAAGGTCCACAAGGAGGCCGTCCGGTTCGCCAAGGACGACTACGACATCCTGCTCATCGGGCACGAGGGGCACGAGGAGGTCATCGGCACGACCGGCGAGGCCCCCGACCACATCCACCTGGTGGACGGCCCGGGCGACGTCGCCAACGTCGTCGTCCGCGACCCGGAGAAGGTCGCCTGGCTGTCCCAGACCACCCTCTCGGTGGACGAGACGATCGCGACGGTCGAGAAGCTGCGCGAGCGCTTCCCCAAGCTGATGGACCCGCCGTCCGACGACATCTGCTACGCCACCCAGAACCGGCAGGTCGCGGTCAAGCAGATGGCCGCCCGGTCCGACCTGGTGATCGTGGTCGGCTCGACCAACTCGTCCAACTCGGTGCGGCTGGTCGAGGTGGCCAAGGAGCACGGCGCCGACGACGCCCGCCTGGTCGACTACCCCGACCAGATCGACGAGGGCTGGCTGGAGGGCGTGACCACGGTCGGCGTCACCTCCGGCGCGTCCGTCCCGGAGGAGCTGGTCAGCGGCGTCCTCGCCTGGCTCGCCGAGCGCGGCTACGGCGAGGTCGAGGAGATCGAGTCCGTCCAGGAAAGCATGCGCTTCGCCCTCCCCCACGAACTCCGCAAGGATCTTCGCAGTGCTTGATTGAGCCTCCGGGCCGCGTCCCTCGCCTAGCGGCTCGGGGCGCGGCCCGGATGCTCGTGCGAACGCGGCATCGCTTCGCGATCAACCGTGCGGGGCTCGCCTTCGGCTTCGTCCCGCACGGTTGTTAACGCGTTCGCGCCGGTTGCGGTTGCCGCCGGGTGTTGGTCAGTCGACGTCGCCGTGGGGGAGGGGGCGGCTCGGTTCCTCCCAGCGGACGGGGTCGACGTCGTCGTCCTCGGCGAGGGTGCGGCCGCGGGCCAGGCGCGCGCGCAGGTCGCCGAAGGCGCCGGGCAGGCCGCGCGGGACGGCGATGGCGACCGCGATCAGCGTCCCGGCGAACAGCCACGGCGCGATAGCGGCGAGCGCGGCGAGCAGGCCCAGCGACATCGTCCGGGTGAGCGGGCCGTCGTCGGCGGCGAGCTCGGCGACGACCGTGGCGGCGAAGCAGGCCAGCGGCGGGCTGACGACCAGCGTCGGCAGGTCGGCCGGGCGGGTCAGCAGCGCGGCGAGCACGCAGCCCGCGATGAACAGGCCCCCGGCGAGCATCCCGACCCCGACCCAGCGGGCCAGCAGCGCGCCGAGCAGGGCCGCGGCGAGGACGAGCGCCACGCCGCCGCGTCCGGTGAGGGTGACCGGCCCGGCCGGGGCGGCGGGTCGCGGCGCCCGCCGCGAGGAGGCGTTCCGGCGCACTGGACCCCCTGCCGCGGCGCCGTCCGGCGCCTCACGAACCGACGAAGTACTCATTGCCACCTCTCTCGCCGATCAGTCTGATCAGGGATGGCCCGTCCGCCGAAACCTACCGCTTCCGCGGCCGGGTCGGGCCGCTCGTGCGCGCGCGTCTCCTCGCGAAGATCGTTTTCCGGGGCGAACTCGGCCGCGGACAGGGGGCGGGGGCCGTCCTCGACGGGGGCGGGGGCTTCCAGCCTGTCCTCCACCACGCCCAGCTCGTTCAGCTTCCGCGCGGTCACCAGGACGCGCGTCTCCAGCGAGCCGACCGTCCGGTTGTAGGCGCGGACGGCCCCGGTGAGGGTGCGGCCCAGCTCGTCCACGTGGCGGCCCATGGTGCCGAGCCGCTCGTACAGCTCCTTGCCCAGGTCGAACACGGCGCGGGCGTTGCGCGAGAGGGCCTCCTGCTGCCAGGCGTAGGACGCGGTGCGCAGCATGGTGATCAGCGTGGTCGGGGTGGCGATGTGGACGCGCCGCCGCATCGCGTACTCCAGTAGCGCCGGGTCGCGGTCGAGCGCGGGCGCGAGGAACGCCTCCCCGGGGACGAACAGGACGACGAACTCCGGCGTCGGGCTGAACCCCTGCCAGTAGCTCTTGGCGGCGAGCCGGTCCACGTGGTCGCGGATGTGCCGCGCGTGCGCGTCCAGCCGGTCGCGCTCGGCGGACGCGTCGCCCGTGGAAGCGGCCTCCAGATAGGCGGCGAGTGAGACTTTGCTGTCCACGACGATGTTCTTGCCGCCCGCCAGGCGGACGACCAGATCTGGCCGGATCACGCCGTTCTCCGTGGTGGAGCTGGCCTGCTCGTCGAAATCGCAGTGGTGGGTCATTCCGGCTAGCTCGACCACGCGGCGGAGCTGGAGTTCGCCCCAGCGTCCGCGCGCTTCGGGCCGCTGTAGCGCGCGCACGAGGGTGCGCGTCTCGGTGCGGAGCTGCTCGCCGCTCTGCCGGACGAACTCGACCTGCTTGGCGAGCATGGCGTGCGACTCGCGGCGTCCGGTCTCGACCTCGCGGAGCTGCTCCTCGACCTTGGCGAGGGTCTCGCGGAGCGGCGCGACCAGGTGCTCCACGGCCTGCCTGCGGCGGTCCAGCTCGCCCGCCGCCTCGGCGCCGGCGACCTTGAGCCGGGCGTCGGCCAGTTCGAGGAACCGCTGGTTGGACGCGTCCAGGGCCTTGGCGGACAGGTTCTCGAAGTGCTCGGCCATCCGGTCCTCGGCGTAGGCGAGCTTCTCCTCGGCCGCCTTCGCGCGGGCGATCAGCGCACCCTGGCGGCTCGTGGCGAGGGCGTACCCGACCACCACGCCGAGGGCGGCCCCGATGAGCAGGCCGACGAGCAGCGCGGGATCCATCCGCCAATCGTGGCAGCGGAACCGGTGCGCACCGGCGCGACGCGCCGTTCCCCCGGCGAGCCGCCCGCGATGTCCGGACTATTAGACTCATTGTTAGTTAGATCCCTTACGTCCCCCTCGCGAGGAGTGGCCATGCCGACCGCCTCCGGTCCCGCCCCCGACTCGGCCCCCGACGTCCCCGCCGACACGTCGGGCATCCCCGCCGCCGCCTCTCCCGCCGAACCGGGCGCGGTTCCCGCGCGCCGGACCGTCCGGGTGGTGGCGACGACCCGGGTCGAGCGCCGGATCGCCCGCGTCCTCGCGCTGGAGCCGGGCGGCCCGCCGACCCTCCGGGCGCGCGTGGCCAACCAGTTCATCCGGGCGATCGGACGGAACCTGTGGGCGTACAGCCCGTCCACCGACGCCGGGCTGCTGCTCGTCCACCGCCTGTCGAGCCTGCTGGTCCACACCGGGGCGCTCCCGCGCGGCGTGACGGTCGAGCCCCAGGAGCTGGGCGCCTGCACAGCGGAGTGGGTGCGCGCGGGCGCGCCCGACGAGGACAAGGTCTTCCTCTACCTGCACGGCGGCGGCTACTTCTTCGGCAGCCCGGGCCTGTACCGGCCGTTCAACTGGCGCTTGTCGGCGTCCACCGGACGGGCCGTCCTGGCCCTCGACTACAGGCTCGCGCCCAAGCACACCCCGGCGGACGCCCTAGAGGACGCGGTCACCGCCTACGAGTTCCTGCTAGGACGCGGCTACAAGCCGGAGGACATCGTCGTAGGGGGAGACTCCGCCGGGGGCCACCTGACCCTGGCCCTACTGCTGGCCCTGAAAGAGCGCGAACTGCCTCTCCCCAAGGCGGCGGTGTGCCTCTCCCCATGGGTGGACCTCCTCTGCGATGCCGACTCGCACCGCACGAACGCCCGCACCGACTACCTCATCCCTGCCAAGAAGCTCGCCTGGCTCGGACGTGACTTCTGCAACGGCAAGCCGGAGGACGACCCGCTCTACGCCCCCGCGCGCGCAGACCTGACGGGCCTGCCGCCGATGCTGTTCGTGGCGTCCGGTAGCGAGATTCTCAGGGACGACACGCGTGAGGCGCACGAGCGCGCCAAGGCCGCCGGTGTGGACAGCGTCTACCAGGAGTGGAACGGCCTCGTGCACGTCTTCCCGGTGTTCTGCGAGTACGTCCCGGAGGGCAAGGCCGCCTTCCGGCATATAGCCGAGTTTCTGGCCAACGCCTAGTCCCGTACCGGTCCCGGACGCGGCCACGTAACCGAGTGGCCGCCGGGGCCCATAAACTTGGCGCCCGTGAGCCTCTCCATCGGAATCGTCGGACTGCCCAACGTCGGCAAGTCCACCCTGTTCAACGCGCTGACCAAGAACGACGCGCTCGCCGCGAACTACCCGTTCGCGACCATCGAGCCCAACGTCGGCGTGGTCGGGGTGCCGGACCCCCGGCTGGAGAAGCTGGCGGGCGTCTACGGCTCGGCCAGGATCCTCCCGGCCACGATGGAGTTCGTGGACATCGCGGGCATCGTCAAGGGCGCGTCCGAGGGCCAGGGGCTGGGCAACAAGTTCCTCGCCAACATCCGCGAGACCAGCGCGATCTGCCAGGTCATCCGCGCCTTCGAGGACCCGGACGTCACGCACGTGGACGGCGACGTCGCGCCGTCCCGGGACATCGAGACGATCAACACCGAGCTGATCCTCGCCGACATGCAGACCATCGAGAAGGCCCTGCCGCGCCTGGAGAAGGAGGCGCGCACCAAGAAGGACAAGGACCAGCTCGCCGTCGTCCAGGCCGTCCAGGACGCGCAGAAGGTCCTGGACGAGGGCGTCACGCTGTTCGCCGGCGCCGCCAAGGCCGGCATCGACCTGGCGCTGCTGCGCGAGCTGCACCTGCTGACCGCCAAGCCGTTCCTCTACGTCTTCAACCTGGACGAGGAGGAGCTCGGCGACGAGGCCCTGCGCGCCCGGCTCCGCGAGCTGGTCGCGCCCGCCGAGGCGATCTTCCTGGACGCCAAGATCGAGGCCGAGCTGATCGAGCTGCCCGACGACGAGGCGCTCGAACTGCTGCAGGGCATGGGCCAGGAGGAGTCCGGCCTGTCGCAGCTGGTCCGGATCGGCTTCGACACCCTCGGCCTGCAGACCTACCTGACCGCCGGCCCCAAGGAGACCCGGGCCTGGACGATCAGGAAGGGCGCCACCGCGCCCGAGGCCGCCGGCGTCATCCACACCGACTTCCAGCGCGGCTTCATCAAGGCCGAGATCGTCTCCTTCGACGACCTGATCGCCGCCGGCACCCAGGCGGAGGCCCGCAACCAGGGCAAGGTCCGCATGGAGGGCAAGGAGTACATCATGCAGGACGGCGACGTCGTCGAGTTCCGCTTCAACGTCTGACCCCTGCGGGTCGCAGGCGGCGGGCGGCGGCCGGTCCCGGAGCGGGGCCGGGACCGGCCGCCCGGCCGGAGGCAGGGGGAGGGCCGCCTCACGGCCGATGGGGAGAAGCGCTGACCCTCGCGACACCGAGCGCCAGACCGGTGTACTCCAGGCGCGCCGGTCATGGTGGCGCACAGCGGCCAATGGCGCAGAAGGGCACGGAGCTTCGCGCGTCTGCCGCGCCCGGCGCGGGGCACGCACTTGTCATACGCGGGGCGGAGGGGCGCGCATCTGTCACGCGGGGGGCGGGCGTGTCACGATGTGCGTGAGCCGCCGGTCCGCCACTCCTGCCCGGTGCCCGGCGGTGCCTTCCGGCCGCCCCCACCGGAGGTGTCGCGGTGCACGACGCGGACCTGTCCACCCATCTGTGCAGGCTCGGGCTCTCCCGCCCGCAGGCCGAGATCTACCTGGCGCTGCTCGCGACCGGCCCGGGTGACGCCGTCCGGCTGGCCAAGGAGCTCGGCCGCGCCCCCGACGACGTCCCCGACGTGGCGCGCCGCCTCGGCGAACTGCGCTCCCTGGGCCTCGTCACCGCTGCTGGGACGTCCAGCGAGGTGTCCGGCGCGTCCGGAACTTCGGGCGAGGCGTCCGGAACGGCCGGAACGTCTAGCGAGGTGTCTGGGACGTCCGGAACTTCGGGCGAGGTGGCCGTAACGAGCGGGACGTCCGAGGCGTCCGGGGAGGGGGGCGCGGGGACGGAGGTCGAGCATGCGCCGGTCGAGCCGTCCATCGCGCTGGAGCATCTCGCGCACGCCCGGACGGCCGAGCTGCGCCGGGCGCACCTCGCGGCGGCCAACGCCTACCGGGACTACCGGCGCTCGGTCAGCCCGCAGGCCACCCACGACCTGGTGGAGGTCGTGACCGGGACGGCGATCGCCGAGCGCATCTGGAACATCGAGGAGGCCGTCGAGAGCAGCGTCCTGCGGTTCGACTCCCCGCCGTACCACACCCGCCGCGGCGCGAACCCGGTCGAGATCGAGAACCTCGCCAGGGGGGTGGAGTACCGGGTCGTCTACTCCAAGTCGGCCGTCGAGGACTCCGCGTACTACGGCGTCAACATCCGGCCCTGCGTCGCGGCCGGGGAGAAGGCGCGGGTGCTGCCCGCCGTCCCGGTGAAGCTGACCGTCTTCGACGGCCGGCTGGCGCTGGTGTCGATGTCCTTCGTCGAGGCCGAGGTGAACGACTCGCTGCTGCTCGTCCACCCGTCCAGCCTGCTGTCCGCGCTGATCGGCCTGTTCGAGACGTCCTGGCGGGTCGCGCTGCCCATGCACCGGGACGACCGCGCCCCCGCCGCGCTGAACCCGATGCAGCGCCGCATCCTGGAACTCCTCGCCACCGGCGTCACGGACGAGACCATCGCCGAACTGCTCGGTATCAGCCGGCGGACGCTCTCACGGCACCTTGAGCAGCTCAACACGCGCGCCGGGTCGCTGAGCCGCTTCCAGCTGGCCCTGCACGCCGCCCGCAACGGCTGGCTCTGACCGCCGACGCGGGCAAGGTCCGCGGGCCGGCGTGTGGCGAATTCTTGTCAGTGGCGGAAGTGGGACATCGCGGACGGGACGGGCGGGTTACACCTGGGGTCTCCAGCCCGCTCCCCGCAGGAGGTCCCCCGATGCGTCCGACCCGACTCGCGGCGCTGACCCTCGCCGCCGCGGCCACCGCGGCGGCGGCGACCGCCGTGGTGGCGAACCAGGGCTCGGCGAGCCCGCGCGCCGCCGTCCCCGCCGCCGCGGTCGCCCCCGCTCCCGCTCCGGCGTCCGCGCGCGGTGCCGCGCCGGCCGCCGTGCACCGGCCCGACCACGTCATCGTGGTCATGTTCGAGAACAAGAACTACAGCAGCGTCAACGGCAGCTCCAGTGCGCCCTACCTCAACTCGCTGTCGAAGGCGGGCACGCTGTCCACCAACTCGTTCGGGCTGACGCATCCCAGCCAGCCGAACTACATCGGCCTGTTCTCCGGCTCGCAGCACGGCGTCACCGGCGACACGTGCACGAACCTGACGGGCGACAACCTCGGGCAGCAGCTCATCAGCGCGGGCCTGTCGTTCAAGGGCTACTCGGAGAGCCTGCCGAGCGCCGGGTACACCGGATGCACCAGCGGGAACTACGCCCGCAAGCACGCGCCGTGGGCGAGCTTCCCGACCGTGAGCGGCGCGTCCTACAACGTGCCGTTCTCGTCCTTCCCGACCGACTACACCAAGCTGCCGACGCTGTCGTTCGTCATCCCGAACATGTGCGACGACATGCACGACTGCTCCATCAAGACGGGCGACACCTGGCTGAAGAACCACCTGGACGGCTACGTCCAGTGGGCCCGGACCCACAACAGCCTGCTCGTCGCCACGTTCGACGAGGACAACTTCACCTCCGTCAACCAGATCTACACCTCGTTCGGCGGCCAGTACGTGAAGCCCGGGTACGCCTCGGGCACGCAGATCGACCACTACACGCTGCTGCGCACGCTGGAGGACCTGTACGGCCTGCCCGCTCTCGGCTCGGCCGCGAGCCGCACGCCCCTGACCGACTTCTGGACCGCCGGCTGACCCGCCGTCCCGACCCGGCCGGTGGCCGGCCGGCGCGCGCCGCCGCCGGCCGCCGGCCGCTCCACGCGCGGGAGGGCGCATGTACCTGTCCACGATCGGGCTGCGGCGGGTCGGGCCGCGGGCGGGCGCCGCGGTCGGCCCGACCGTCCTCGCGCTCGGCGCGGTCAGCCTCGTCACGGACGTCTCGTCCGAGATGGTCACCGCGGTACTGCCCCTGTACCTGGTCCTCACCCTGCAGATGGGACCGGTCGTCTACGGCGTCATGGACGGCATGTACACCGGCGCGACCGCCCTGCTGCGCGTCGCCGGCGGCTACGTCGCCGACCGGACGCGCCGGCGCAAGGGCGTCGCGGGGGCCGGGTACGGCGTGTCCGCCGTCGCGAAACTGGGGCTCGTGGCGGCGGGCGCGTCCGTCCCGGCGATCGGCGCGGTGATCGTCGCCGACCGGCTCGGCAAGGGCCTGCGCACCGCGCCCCGGGACGCGATGATCACCGCGGCCACGCCGGAGGCGCGCCTCGGCCGCGCGTTCGGCGTCCACCGCGCGATGGACAGCGCGGGTGCGTTCGCCGGGCCGCTCGTCGCGCTCGGGCTCCTCACGCTCATGGGGGCGGCTACAGCGCGGACGTTCGATGCCCTGTTCACGACGAGCTTCTGTATCGCGTGCGCAGGAGTGCTGCTGCTCTTCTTGACCGTCCGCGAGAAGCCTGCGGAGGCGTCCGCGTCGCCGCCGTCGCGTGCCGCGGTTTCGGGGCGTGCTGCTGTCGGGTTGTTGCGGCTGCCTGCTGTGCGTCGCTTGACCTGTGCTGCGTTCCTGTTGGGGCTGTCCACGGTCGGGGACGGATTCGTTTACCTGATCCTCATGCGTGGGCAGGGGGTGACGGCCGCGTGGTTTCCGATCCTTGCTGTAGGGACCAACCTTGCTTACCTCGTTCTCGCCGCTCCGTTCGGGATGCTCGCCGACCGCATAGGACGCCTGCCCGTCGTCCTCGGTGGCTATGCCGCGCTGTTCGTCGTCTACCTGCTGCTGTCCAACCCGCTCGGCGGGACGGGTTGGACGGTTCTCGCACTGGTTCTGTACGGCGGGTACTACGCCGCTACCGACGGAGTGCTGATGGCGCTGACCGGGCCGGCCGTCCCTGAAGCGATGCGGACGACCGGCCTCGCACTCGTGCAGAGCGGCCAAGCGCTCGCCTACCTGCTGTCGTCAGTGGGATTCGGCGCGGCGTGGAGCGTTTGGGGTGCGTCCACCGCGATGCAGGGCGCGGCTGTAGTCGTGGTCGTCGCGGTAACGGCGACGGCCCTGCTGCTCTCCGGCAACCGAACGCGACCGGAAGCGGAAGTTCGGTGAAGCGCGCGGAAGCAGAGGTTCAGTGAAGTGGAGGTTCGGTGAAGCGAGCGGTGGTCGCGGTCGTCGGGACGGTGGTTCTGACCGTCGTCGCCGTCTTCTCCGTGGTGTCGGCCGTGCGGGACGGTCGCGCTGTTGGGGACGCGCGCCTGTCGCTTGCGCGAGGGCCGGGGCTGGTAGCGCTCAGTTCGTCCGCTGAGAGCCGGGGGAGGGCCGTGTCCGTATCGGGCGGACGGCACGCGCTCACAGGGCTGACGTGCGAACGCCTCTACGCAGCGAACGGGACGGGCCTGTGCCTGCGCCTCGCCAAAGGCTTCACCACGTACCAGCTCGTCGTCCTGGACTCCGCGTTGCGTGAGAAGCGGACGATCCCGCTCGTCGGGATCCCGAACCGCGCCCGCGTCTCGCCCAGCGGACGCATGGTCGCCTGGACGGTGTTCGTCACCGGCGACTCGTACAACGGCGGGCGCTTCTCCACCCGCGTCGGCATCCTGGACACTTGGACGCAGGCGCTCGTCCCGACTCTGGAGGACTGGGCGATCAGCGTCGGCGGTGTCCGGCGGCGCGTCCCCGACGCCAACTTCTGGGGCGTCACCTTCACCCGCGACGACCGCCGCTTCTACGCCACCATGTCCACCGGCGGGCACCGCTACCTCGTCGAAGGCGACCTGGCCGCCCGGACGATCCGGACACTGCACGACAACGTCGAGTGCCCCTCACTGTCACCGGACGGCAAGCGCGTCGCGTTCAAGTCCGCCGTGGGCGGTGACCCTTCGCGCGGCTGGCGACTGTCCGTCCTGGACCTGGCCACGATGCGCGCGACGCCGCTCGCCGAGACCCGTTCCGTGGACGACCAGGCGGCATGGCTCGACGACCGCACCGTGGCCTACGCCATCGCGCGCGGACGAGGAAACTCCGACGTCTGGACCGTCCCCGCGGACGGCACCGGCACCCCGAAGCTCCTCCTGCACGACGCATACTCGCCGTCCCCACTGCGCTGAACCCGCCGCGCTGAACCCGCCGCGCGGACGTCCAGCGCGCTGAATCCGCCGTGCTGGACGTCCGCTGAGGTGGCGTCTGATGCGGTGTGTCGTGGAGTGGGCACCGTGCCGGGTTTGGCGCAAAGAGATTTCGTGGCGAGATCGCCGCGGGTAACCAAGCACCTCCTGTACCGGGGTGCTTGTCCGAAACGGGCCCTCGCGCGCCGTTCGGAGTCGGCGATACGGGATCGTCACCGTTTGGCAATCCTCCCCGTTCCTGCTGAGGTGGATTGCATTATCCACAACCGCGCGCCGGGACTGTGCTTCACCGCGTTGCGCTGGAACAATTGACGCTCGTGGTTACGCTGGGCCCGAGGTGGGTTCGGAATGGGCCACATCGGCAGGGATCAGGCACACACAGAGCGCGCCGTCCGAGGGGAGGCGCGAGCGGAGGCAGGATGGCTCGCAGGTCGGCCGTGACAGACGGCCACCAGCCCGCCGGCGTCGACGGCGCCGGACCGTCCGAGCACGCCCTCGGACCGGCCGACGACCCGTGGGAGGCGGCCTCCGGACGGCGCCCGCGGCGCGGCGGGCGGCCGGCGCGCGGCGGCCGCTGGGGCGGATCCGGCGGGCGCTGGTGGGTCTGGCTCGGCCGCGCCGTGCTCTGGGCCCTGATCATCGTGATCGTGGTGAACGGCGTCCGCGCGCCGTTCGAGCGGTTCACCGCCAAGGACACCTCCTCCGGCGGCGGCTCCGGCGCGTCCGCGAGCGGCTTCCCCACCACCGCCGCCGGAGCGTTCGCGCTCCAGTTCGCCAACGTCTACCTGAACTACGACCCGCGCACCGCCGACGCGCGCGCGCAGCAACTGCAGGCGTTCGTGCCGGACGGCGCGTCCGCGCAGTTCGGCTGGAACAACGTCGGCCAGTTGCAGGTGCAGTCCGTCCAGGTCGCCGGAGTGGACGTCCGCGACACCGACAACGCCATCGTCACCGTTCTCGCGGGCGCGCAGGGCAAGTGGTTCCGGCTCGCCGTCCCGGTCTACTCCAAGAACGGCGCGATGGTCGTCTCCGCGCGCCCGGCGCTGCTTCCCCCGCCCGCGAAGGCCGGCCTCCCGCAGGCCGGGGTCCGCGACCGCGACGGCGCCCTCGAAACCGAGCTCGCCTCGGTTATGGCCGCCTTCTTCCCGGCCTACGCGCACGGCGACCAGGCCGCGCTGCAGCGCTTCTCGGACGGCCCCCCGATCCGGGGCCTCGCCGACACGGTCACCTTCGTGCAGGTCAGAGAGGTCATCGCGCCGAAGGGCCCGGTCGACAGCCGCACCGTCACCGTCACCGTCGGCTGGCAGATGCCCGCCCCCGGCGGCGCCGCGGGCGGCGAGCTCGACCAGACCTACGACCTGTCCATGGTGAAGAAGAACGGCACCTGGTACGTGCACGACATTCGCGGCACGGCCCAACCGAACGCCTCATGAAAGTCCCCGAAGTGACCCTCACACAAGAACCGGCCCCGGCCGAACCAGGAAGGTAAGCAGTCGATGCTGCATCACCTCATGGCGTCGATTCCCGACCAGATTCTGGCGGCGCCCGCGAACAACGACCAGCTCAGGACGGACCAGCTCGCCGACTGGCTGCGGCAGATCTTCGGCCCCCTCTTCCTGGTGATCGTCTCCATTGTCGCCATCTTCTTCCTGTTCACCCGCGAGATCACGCGCTTCGTCCAGTTCATCGTGCTGGCCGTCGCGATCGGCGTGGTCTTCTACGTCCCGAACATCATCGAGACGACGGCGAAGGCGATCGCCAAGGCGCTGGGGGTGAACCTGACCTAGTCCCGCGAGGTCCGAGGTCCAGGGGTCCCCCTCCCGTCCGGGGACCCGGCAGGCGACACCGTGCCCGGCGCAGCAAAGGGGAGCAGGGGCGTGGATCTACCCACGTACACGAACATCTGGCGCATCGAGAAGCGGCTGTACAAGCTGTACGACCTGCGGCTGCCCATGCCGCTGCCGCTCGTCCAGATCGGCGTGTTCGCCGGGGTGTTCATCCCGTGGATCCTGATGCTGCGGCTGGTCGGCGTCCCGTTCAAGACCCCCTGGCACGTCCTCTACATCGTCCCCCCGGGCGTGCTGACATGGCTCGCGACGCGTCCGGTCATCGAGGGCAAGCGGCTCACCGAACTGCTGCTCTCGCACACCCGCTACCTCGCCGAGCCGCGCACCTGGTGCCGCCTGACCCCGATCCGCGAACCCCGCGAGGTCGTCGTCGTGGCCCGCGTCTGGCGCCGCGGCGACCCCGCCCCCGCCAAGGCCGCCGCCCGCCGGCGCAAGCCGGACGTCCTGGTCGAGGAGACCACACCCACCCCGATCGCCGTCCCGCCCGTCCGCCGCGTCCCCGCCGAAGCCCCACCCCTGGCAGACGCGCCACCGCTGGCCGAGCCCGTTCTCCCGGCGCAGGCACCGCCCCTGGCCGAAGCCCGCCCCGAGCCCCTCCCCGAACCCCAGCCCCGTCCGCACCCCGTCCCCCTGGACGCCGACGTCCACGTCGCGGGCGCGACCTTCACCGCGGACGACCTCGACCACCCGCCCGCGACCCCCGAACTCGAGAACCCCGCCCGCGGCTCCGGCAAGCGGGCCCTCGCCTCCGGCGTCCGCCGCCCCGGCGCCCCCGCCGACTTCTGGACGAGTATCACCCGGAACCTCCCCCAGGGCCCGTCCGAAACCGAGCCCCCGCACCCCCAGGAGCCCCCCTCGGACACCACGCCCGACCGGGACCCGGGCATCCCCCAGGGCACCGAAGGCCCCCCGTCCATGTTCGGCCGCCTAACCCGCCGCCGCCAGGACACCCCCCCGCCCACCCGCCCCGACATCCCCGTCCAACCCACCCCCACCCGCCCCGACATCCCCCAACACCCCACCGCCCGCGAGGAGCACCGCCCACCCGCCGAGGCAACCCCCACCTCGCAGCAACACCCGCAGGGGGACGCATCCAGTCCACAGAACGCAGAGCCCGCAAGCGCATCCCCGCAGCCCGCCCCCCCAAGCGCCCCGCCAACGCCGCTGCAACGTCCGCAGCCACCCTCGGACTCCTCCCACGCGAACGAGCCCGCCCCCCACACGGACGCGGCCGTGCGCGCACGTCCAGACACCCGTGAGGAGCAGCACGCATCTGCCGAGGCGGGCCCTGCCTCGCAGCAACAGCCGCAGGGGAACGCGTCTGGTGCACAGGGCGCGGAGACGGCGAGTGCGTCCGCGCAGTCCGCGTCCCCAACGCCTCTGCAACGTTCGCAGGCAGGCTCAAGCTCTCGCGCGGACGAGACCGCCCCACGCCCGGACGGGCAGCCCCCCACGCAGGCGCGCGAGACCGCCGCGCGCGAGGACGAAGTTGTGCGCGCGTACCCAGACACTCGCGAGGGGCAGCGCGCGCCGGTGGAGGCGCAGCCCGCCGCGCAGCAATCACCTCGTGGGGACGCGTCCGAGTCGCAGGTCGCGGAGGGCGTTGCGTCCGCGCCGTCCGCTGCAATGCCTCCGCATACCGCGCAGGCGGACGAGGCCGCAGCGCAGGCCGACGGCAACGCACGTACGCAGCACGCCACCCGCGAAGTGCAGCCCTCGCAGACAGGCGCGGGCGATGTGGCGCCGCAACACCACGCGCACGCTGACGAACGCGCCGCGCATGCCGACCAGGCCGCTCGACGCGTGGGCGAGGCGGCTCCTACGCAGGCGGGCGAGATGGCCGCGCGCGCGGACGAGGTCGTGCGCGCGCATCCGGACACCCGTGAGGGGCAGCGCGCGCCGGTGGAGACGCAACCTGTCGCGCAGCAATCACCTCGTGGGGACGTGTCCGAGTCGCAGGACTCGGAGGGCGTTGCGTCCGCGACCGCGCCGTCCACTGCAATGCCTCCAGCTACCGCACAGGCGGACGAACGCGCCGCGCAAGCGGACCAGGGCGTGCGCGCGCACCCGGACACTCGTGAGGGGCAGCGTGCGCTGGTGGAGGCGCAGCCCGTCGCGCAGCAACCATCTCCTGGGGACGCGTCCGAGTCGCAGGTCGCCGAGGGTGTTGCGTCCGCGTCCGCCACGCCACCAATGCCTCCGCATACCGCGCGGACGGACGAGGCGGTAGCGCAGGTCGGCGGGAACGCGCGTGTGCAGCACTCCACCCGCGATGCGCAGCCCTCGCAGACAAGCGCGGGCGATGTCGCGCCGCAGCACCACGTGCACGCGGACGAACGCGCCGCGCATGCGGGCGAGGTCGCGCCCGCGCGGCAAGATACACATGAGTGGCAGCGCCCGGCCGCAGAGGCGAACCTTTACTTGCAGCAACAGCCGCGCGAGGACGCGTCCAGCGCGGAAGGTTCGGAGGGCATTGCGGGTGTGAGTGCGTCCGCCCAATCCGCGACTCCGATTGCGCCTCACCGCGGTTCGCGGGCTGGCGACGATGCCTCGGGTGCGGACGAGAGCGTTCGACGTATGGACGAGGCCCCGCCCGCGCAGGCGCAGGCGCAGGGACAGGCTGCGCAGGCGTATGGGTCCGACGTGCGGGCGGGTGAGGGTGCCTCGCGTGCGGAGGAGGGCGCTGCGCGCGTGGACGAGAACGCCTCCGCGCACCAAGACACTCGGGAGGAGCGGCGGCCGACGGTGGAGGCGTGGCCTTCCGTACGGCAGACGCGCGAGGACGCTTCCAGCGCGCAAGGTGCGGAGGGTGTTGCGGGTGCGAGTGGGGCTGCGCAGCATCGGGCGGGTGAGGACGCGTCCGCGCAGTCCGCGCGGCCTACGTCGTCGTCGCCTTCGCAGTATGCGCAAGCAGGCGAGGGGGCGTCCGGGGCGCCTACTCGGCCTGATATTCCGCAGGTCGCGGCTGAGCGAGAGCCTTCCCGGGGGGTTCCCGAGGAGGGGGACAAGCTCGTCGCGCGCGGGAACGTGGTTCGGCGGACGGAGCGTCCGGCACCCGGGGCAACAGAGCGGCCGACGCCCGGAGCGGCAGAGCGGGCGGTGCCCGGCGCGGCAGGGCGGGCCGTGCCCGGAGCGTTCGGACGGGCCGGGGTCGGTTCGGATGAGGACGCGCGGGCCGAGGACGCGTGGGCCCAGGCGGCGCGGGCTGAGGGCGTGCGGAGTGAAGGCGTGCGCGCTGAGGACGCGCGGGCGGAGGACGCACGGGCTGAGGGTGCGCGGAGTGAGCGTGTGCGGGGTGAGGGGGCGCATGCGGAAGGGGAGTGGCGGCCGGTTCGGGGGCGGGAGCCTCGGACTTGGTCGGAGGAGCTTTCGCGGCCCGCGCCCTGGCCGCCGGTGCAGCGGCAGGACGTGCCGCCGCCGGGGCCGCCGCCCGCGCCGTCCCCGCAGCAGCCGCAGAGAGCCGAGACGTCCGCGCGGGTGACGCCGCCCGCCGCGCCTCCGCCGGTGCAGGACGTCCCGCCTTCGCGGGCGGAGCGGTCGGGGCCGGCGTCGCCGGTGCGGCCGCGGCCCCTGCCGCCGCCCCCGGAGGCGCCGCGGACGCCGGAGCCCGCGATCACGCCGCCCGATCCCGAGCACGAGCTCACCAGCGGCGGCCTGCGGAGGCTGTTCCACGCCGTCGGCGGCGGGCACGCGGACGCGGACGCCGAGTACGAGCAGCGGCTCCAGCAGCCGTTCCAGGGGTCGCGGCACATCGTCGTCCTCGGATGTACAGGCGGCGCGGGGCAGACGGTGACCGCGCTGATGCTCGGCCACACGTTCGCGCAGCACAACGGCGAGCCCGTGGTGGCCGTGGACATCAACCCCGGGCCGGGCGCGCTCGCGCGCAGGACGCGCAGCGAGACCAACGAGACCCTCACCGGGCTCATCACGCGCGCGGACCAGATCGGCAGCCTGACCGCGATGCGCCGCTACACCTCGCAGGCCAAGTCCGGCCTGGACGTCATCGCGGCCGGGAAGAACCCGCTCCAGGCGCTGGACGACCGCGACTACGCCCTCGCCGTCCGGACGATCGACAGGTTCTACTCGGTGACGCTGCTGGACGCTGCCGCCGCCGTCGTCGCGCGCGTCCTGCCGTACGCCGACCAGGTCGTCCTCGTCGCGCCGGCCAGCGCGGACGCCCCGCGCGCGGTCGCGATGACCTACGAGTGGCTGGACGGCCACGGCTACGGCGAGCTGCGCCGGCGCGCGGTGACGGTGATCAACGGGGTCAGCCGGCGCAGCATGGATGATGTTGAACAAGCCGAGGAGGTGGCGCGGGGACGTTGCCGCGCGCTCGTCCGCATCCCGTGGGACGATCACCTCAGCATGGACCGTGCGCCCCGCAACGAACTGAAGGCGTTGCGGGCGCCGACGCGGCGTGCCTACCTCGCCCTCGCCGGTGTGGTCGCCGGTGGGTTCGCCGTCGTGCCCGAGCGTTACACCGAGCAGCAGCAGCAGCAGGAGCAGGAGGCCGCCCGATGAGCCCCGAGCCAGGTCCGGCCGGACGAGCGCGACCGGACCGGAGGCCAGCGCGACCGGACATCAGGCACGCGCACCCGGAGCCCACACCGGCCCATCCGGACCCCAGGCAGCCGCGGCATGAGCCCCCGCCGGCGAAACCGGAGCCCACGCGGTTGCGGCATGAGCCCAGGCTGGCTCGACAGGAGCCCACGCCGGTGCGGCCGGAGCCCGGGCAGGCGCGGTCGGAGCTCCCGCTGGGGCGACGGGGGCACAGCCAGGCGTGGCCTGAGCTCACGCTGGTGCGGGCGGAGCCCGGGCAGGTGCGGCCGGGGCTCCCGCTGGGGCGACGGGGGCACAGCCAGGCGTGGCCTGAGCTCACGCTGGTGCGGGCGGAGCCCGGGCAGGTGCGGCCGGGGCTCCCGCTGGGGCGACGGGGGCACAGCCAGGCGTGGCCTGAGCTCACGCTGGTGCGGGCGGAGCCCGGGCAGGTGCGGCCGGGGCTCCCGCTGGGGCGACGGGGGCACAGCCAGGCGTGGCCTGAGCTCACGCTGGTGCGGGCGGAGCCCGGGCAGGTGCGGCCGGAGCCCCCGCTGGGGCGACGGGAGCACAGCCAGGCGTGGCCTGAGCTCACGCTGGCGTGGCAGGGGCAGGGGCAGGCGTGGCCGGAGCTCCCGCTGGCGCGACGGGAGGCCAGGCTGGCGTGGCCGGAGCGGCAGCACGTCCTGCCGGAGCTGATGCATAGGCGACCGGAGCGGACGGGTGCGTGGTCGGGGCCGACTCGTGCGCGGCTGGAGGCCGGGCGGGTGCGGCGGGTTCGGGGGGGCGTCTGATGAGCAGGATGACGAAGGCGCGGTCCACCCGGCTTCCCGTTCGGTACTTCGATGACCGGGTGCTGCTGACCGACACGGCCGCGTGGGCGTACTTCCGGCTGCCGACGGTGTCGTACGAGTTCACCACGGGCGAGGAGCGCGAGGCCCTCGCGACGAACATCACCATCGCGCTCGCCGGCATCCGCATGCAGGACGCGGAGATCCACCTGCGCATCGCGCACCGCACGTACCCGGCGGCGGAGTGGGCGCGCGCGCTGGACCGGACGTCCGACGGCGGCCCCGGCTGGGCGGACTACCTGGAGGAGACCTACCGGCACGTCTGGGCGAAGGTCTTCTGGACGAAGGAGATCTACCTCGGCGTCCGGCTCGGCCCGCGCGGCATGGGCGCGCAGCTGTCCGGCGGGGCGATCGCGCAGCTGCTGAACTTCTACAAGCGCAGCGAGTCGGCCCTCGGCATCGAGGACGACGCGATCGACGCCAAGGAGGTCGCGCGCTGGACCGAGCAGGCCGAGCGGATCGGACGCGCGCTCGGCGGATCGGCGCTGTACGCGCGGCACGCTACGTCCACCGAGGTCGCGTGGCTGTTCCAGCATGCGGTGACCGGGTCGCTGACCGATCCGCCGCCCTCGGCCGTCCCGCGCCGGACGTGGGGGCGGGGTGAGATCGAGGCGTTGGTCGAGGGAGCGATCCATAACGGACGCTCCTTCCTGCGGATGGAGCAGCCGAACTTCAACGGCGCGGGTGTGGGCGCGACGGCCGAGTCGTTCGTGGCGTACCTGTCGTTCGCGCGGTTCCCGGACCTGATGCCGTTCCCGGACGGCGAGCCCTGGTTCCACTACGCGGACGCGCTGTCCTTCCCGGTCGAGATCAGCGCGCGCATGAAACTGATCCCGCCGGCCAAGGCGTCCAAGGACGTCTCGCGCAAGCTCGCGCACGCGCGCGACATGGACCAGCACATCCGCGAGGCAGGCGTCGAGGCGCCGATCGCCCTCGCCGAGCAGATCGACGCGGCGCGCCTGCTGGAGCACGGCATCACCAAGGAGCGCCTGCCGTTCGTGTACGGCTGGCACCGGCTCATCGTGTCCGCGCCCACGGCCGAACTTCTCGCGCAGCGCGTCGACACCGTCGTGGAGCACTACCGCGACATCGGCATCGACGTGGTGAACTCGACCGGCGACCAGTTCAGCCTGTTCTCCGAGTCCCTTCCGGGCGACCGCATCCGGCTGAACGCATACGCGCAGCGGCAGCCGCTCCGCACGATCGCGGGCGGGATGCCGACCGCGACGGTCGACCTCGGTGACCGTCCGGACGAGGTGAACGAGGGCTGGATCGGCCCGTACATCGGCGAGACGCTCGGCCGCGCCCGCTCGATCGTGCACTTCGACCCGCTGGTCGCGGCGGCCCGGAACCGTCCGACCGCGGTCGCGATCACCGGCGAGCCCGGCGGCGGCAAGACCACCCTCGCGCTGCTGCTGATCTACCAGATGTCGCTGCGCGGCGTGACGGTCGCCGCGATCGACCCCAAGGGCGACGCGGAGTCCCTCGTCGAGCTGCTCAAGGCGCGCGGCCGCAAGGCCCGCACGCTGCCCCTCGGATCCGCCGCGCCCGGCCTGCTCGACCCGTTCTCCTTCGGGGACGACCTGGCCGCGAAGAAGACGATGGCGACCGAGACCCTCCGCCTCCTCCTCCCGCGCATGTCGGAGGAGCGCGAGTCCGCGATGATCCAGGCGGTCGGCGCGGTCGCGAACGGCGACCGGCCGTCCCTCGGCAAGGTCGTCGACCACCTGGAGTCCGCGCCGGACCCGGCGTCCAAGAACCTCGGCGCCGTACTCCGCTCGATGTCGGAGATGCGCCTCGCGCGGCTGTGCTTCGACCCGTCCGGCGGCGAGCGCATCGACACCGAGGGCTGGACGACCGTCTTCACCCTGGGCGGCCTCACCCTCCCGGACGTGTCGATCAGCCGCGAGGACTACTCCTACGAGCAGCGCCTCTCGGTGGCCCTGATGTACCTGGTGTCGCAGTTCGCCCGCCGGCTCATGCACGGCCTCGACCGCCGCCTCCCGAAGGCGATCTTCCTGGACGAGGCGTGGGCCATCACATCGACACCCGAGGGCGCCAAGCTGGTGCCGGAAGTGTCGCGGATGGGGCGTTCTCGCAACACTGCGTTGATCCTGGTCTCGCAGAACGCCGGGGACCTCTTGAATGAACAGGTGACCAACTGCCTGTCCTCGGTGTTCTCCTTCCGCTCGACCGAGCGCGTGGAGGTCGGCAACGTGATGGCCCTGCTGGGGGTGGAGCCGTCCGACGAGCACAAGGCCGTCCTGCGCAACCTCGGCAACGGCGAGTGCGTCTTCCGCGACCTCGACGGCCGCGCCGGCCGCATCGGCGTCGACCTCGTCTCGCCCGAACTGCGCGCCTGGCTCGACACCAACCCGACCCGGCAGCACCCCGGATCGTCCGACCTGACCGCCGCGGGGGCCCACACCGAGGAGGCCGCCCCATGACGACCCGCCGCCCCCGCCTCCACCCCCCGGGCACCCGCCGCCTTCGCATCCAGCAGAGCCCCGCGCAGGGGCTCGACCTGGGTCGCGGGGACGGCAGGCGCAGGCGGGGACCGCGCCGGTCGGCGCTGCTGACGCTCATCCTGGCGCTGTTCATGTTCGGGCTGACCCCGATCGCGAGCGCGGGACCGTTCGGCGGGGACCCCTGCCGCCCGTCCGACAGTCCGGCGCCGGAGCAGTATGGGGCTGGGGCGGATGGGATGATCAAGCCGCCCAACTATCCGGACGACAAGTTGAAGGCGACGCCGCCTTCGCAGTTGACGTACTACGACCGGTACGGGACGGCCGGGCAGTCGTGGTACGCGGTCGACATGGGTTGCTCGGACGCGATGGCGATGATGGGGAACGCCCTCGCGAACACGACGTTCACGCTGGTGCGGGCGATCGACCGGACGACGATCAGCGTGTACCAGGCGGCGGCGAGCGAGTCGCTGCTGAGCTGGCTGAAGAACACCGTGGACGGTGTGATCAGCCAGATGGGCAAGACGTTCAACGCCCGGTACTGGTCGTGGGTGGTGATCCTCGGGGCCATCACGCTGGCGTGGTGGGGGCTGGTGCGCAAGCGGGCCAGCAAGGTCACCGAGGGCGTGATATGGATGGTCGCGGCGATGGTCGCGCTGATCTGGCTGATCGCGAGACCGGCGGACTTCACCACGCTCGGGACGAAGGTGTCGGGGGCGACGAGCGCGGCGTTCAACGCGGCGCTGCCGCAGAGCGACACCAAGGGGTCGACGTGCATCCCGGCGCCGGCGCCGCCCGCGGGGCAGCCCGCGCAGCCGCCGGCGGCGCAGCCGGACGCGACGACGCGGAACGCGAACGGGCTGTGGGTCGCGCTGGTGTGCAAGCCGTGGCTGATGGGCGAGTTCGGGACGACCGACCCGAACGCGAAGATCGTCAAGGACAACGCGGACAAGCTGCTCGCGTCGCAGGCCGTGGACCTGCCCGAGACGTACGGGCAGCAGAAGGTCGACCTGGCGAAGAAGGCCGACGCGTACAAGGACGTGTCGAAGAACGTCAAGGAGAACTACTCCGGCTCGTACGCGCTGTTCCAAGGCAAGAACTGGACGAGCCGGCTGGCGGTGGCGTTCGGCGGGTTGTTCGCGGCGCTGGTCGCGGGGCTGCTGATTCTAGTGATCGCGATCGCGCTGATCGTGGTGAAGATCGCGTTCCTGCTCTTGCTTGTCGCAGGGCCGATCTTCCTGGGGATCGGCATCCATCCGGGGATCGGACGCGTCATCGCGATCCGCTGGCTTGAGCTGTTGCTGTCGATGCTGCTGAAGCAGGCGGCGCTGATCGGTGTGCTGTCGCTGCTGCTGTGGGCGTACGGGCTGATCCTCGGCGAGACGCTGCCGTGGGGGCTGCAGATCCTGCTGATCGCGCTGGTGACGTGCGCGGCGTTCGTGTACCGCAAGCCGTTCCAGCACCTGTTCTCGGCGGTCGGGTACTCGGCGGTCGGGGCGCGGGAGAAGAGCGAGGCGCACCTGGACAAGTCGGTCGCCGAGGCGCGGAAGAACACGGTCGGCGTCGCGGCGGCCGTGGTGCCCGGCGCGTCCGGGTACCGGCTCGGCCGCTGGGCCAAGCGGGACGCGGCGTCGGACGCGGCCGCCGAGCCGGCGGGGACGGCGGCGGGTGTCACCGTCGCCGACCGGCGCGCCGGGGCGGTCGGGGTCGCGGACGCGCCCTCGCCCGACTCGGCGCCCGTCCTCGCGGCGAAACCACGCGGTGGATCCGCCGCGGCGGCCGCCGCCGAGACCGGACGGCTGCGGCGGGACGCTCCACCGCTCAACCTCCCGACGCGCGCCGGATCGCTGAGCGGTTCCGTGCGCGCGGACGGCGACGGCGGTGCGACCGAAGCGGCGTCCGGATCCGGGACCGGTGCTGGACGTCCCACTTCGTGGACGGCTCGTCCGTCCACGGGAGGTGGTGTTTCGGGCGGACGCGCGGGTGCGTCGGGCGGTGGTTCTGCGGCCGTCGCGGGACGCGGTGTCGCGGGCCCGGGGCTGGGTGCTGCGGGCGGTTCTGGCGCGGGACGCGGCGCTTCGGCCGGAGCCGGTGCGGGACGTGGCACTTCGGGCGAGTCCGGGTCGGGTGGCGGTAGTGCCGCTGGGGCCGGAGTCGGGGCGCGGGCGCGCGGTGGCGGGTCCGGGCCGACGTCGTGGACGGCTCGTCCGAGCGCCGGTGCCTCGAACGGCGGCGGTAGCGGAGGTGGCGGTCTGCGCGGCTCCGGTGGAGCCGCAGGCGCCGCCAGTGGTGGCGGTAGCGGTTCGTCCGGCGGGGGCGCTGGTGGCTCCGCTGGCGCGTCTGGTGGCGGCGCGGGTGCTTCCGGTGGTGGTGCCGGCGCGGCCGGGGGCGGCGCGGGCGCGGCTGGGGCCGGGTCTCGGCGGTCGCGTGGGGCGGACGGCGGCGGTAGGTCGCGTCGGTCGCCTGCGCGTGGTGCGGCGGGTGCCGGAGGCGGCGCGGCCGGGGCCGGGGGAGCCGGTGGAGGCTCTGGGCCCTGGGGCGGCGGCTCCGGCGACGGCGGCGCGTCCGGAGGCGCGTCCGGCGGCGGCGGTGGTGCGTCCGGCGGCGGCGGTGCTTCTGGTGGACGTGGTTGGTTCGGCGGTGGTGACTCGGACGGCGGCGGAAGCGGCGGGTCCGGGGCGTCCGGTGGTGGGGAGTCCGGTGGCTCCTCGTCCGGCGGGCGGAGCTGGTTCGGTGGCGGACGGCGCAACTCCGGCAACGGAGACGGCGGCGGACGGCGCAGCGGCGACACCGGCGGACGACGTGGCTCCGGTGGCGGCGGTCGCGGCGGCTCGTCAGGAACGTCCGGGGGCGGATCCGGCGGGTCCGGGGCGTCCGGTGGGTCCGGGGCGTCCGGTGGAGGGGACGCTAGCGTGCCGCAGCCGCGCAGTGACGGGAACGGCGGGAGTGCGCCCGAGCCGCCGCCGCTGTGGGGCGGACGGCGCTCCGGCGAGGGCGGCGGCGAACCGCCGATCCCGTTCTGGCTGCGTCCGGTCGATCGGGACGAGTGATGAACCTGTCCGACCGGCAGCGGAAGATCCTTTTCGGTGTGCTGGTGGTGGTCCTGGCCGCCGTCGGGGTGTACCTGACGGCGGCGTCGCCGCAGCACAAGCCGAGCCACCACGCGGCGCGTCCGGCGCCCGCGACCAGCGGCGGCCCGGCCGCGCCGGCCTCCCCGCCCCCCGGCATCACCTCCCAGATCACCCCCGGGAACTTCGACATCTACCGGCTGCTGCCGTTCTCCCAGCAGGAGTTCGCGACCGGCGCCGACACCGCGCAGCGGTTCGTCGCGGCCTACGGGACGTACCGGTTCGACGAGCAGCCGCAGGCGTACGCGGCGCGGTTGCAGCCGCTGGTCACCGACCAGGTCGCGCAGCAGATCGCGCAGGGGTTCGCGGCGCCCGGCATCCAGCAGCAGCGGCAGCAGGCGCAGACTGTCGCGACCTGCACCGCGACGCTGGACCGGGTCCGCGACATCGGCAACAACTCGATCATCTTCCTGGTCACCGGGAAGCAGCAGATCACGCAGTCGGGGAAGGCGAGCACCGACGGCAAGCAGTGGGCGGTGACGATCGCGCGTGACGGCAACGCGCTGAAGGTCTCCGCGTTCGAGCCCGCCGACGTCGGCCAGGCGGGCGACACCGGCGGAGGAGGGACCGGATGACCCGCACCCGCGTGCTGGCCGTCACGGCGCTGGTGGCCGCCGGCTCCCTGTTCGCCGCGCTGCTGCTGATCCCGGTGCTGTTCGGCGCGAGCCAGTTCATGTTCGGCGGGGGCGGCGCGGGCAGCGGCGGCTGCGTCGACACCTCCGGCGCGTCCGGGCAGCCGGGCGCGTCGGACGACGCCCGCGGCATCCCGTCGAACTACCTGGTGCTGTACCAGGCGGCGGGCAAGCAGTACGGCATCCCGTGGAACGTGCTCGCCGGGATCGGCGAGGTCGAGACCGCGCACGGGACGGCCAAGGGCACGGGCGTCTCCAGCGGCACGAACTACGCGGGCGCGGGCGGGCCGATGCAGTTCCTCAAGCCCACGTTCGACTCGTTCGCGGTGGACGGCGACCACGACGGCAAGAAGAACCTCTACGACCCGGCGGACGCGATCTACACCGCCGGCGCGTACCTCAAGCACAACGGCGCCCCGGAGCGGATGAAGACCGCGATCTTCATGTACAACCACTCCTGGGACTACGTGAGCCTCGTCCTGGACTGGGCGGGGAAGTACGCGAACGGCAACTTCAAGGTCGTCCAGTCGAACGGCGTGGACTGCCAGGACGACGAGCTCCCCGCCAACGCGTCCGGCATCATCCGGCAGATCATCGCGTTCGCCATGGCGCAGCGCGGCAAGCGCTACATCTTCGGCGCGGCCGGTCCGGACGCGTGGGACTGCTCAAGCCTCCTGCAGGCCGCGTACAGGTCGGTCGGCCTGACCATCCCGCGCACGACGTTCGAGCAGTGGCCGTTCGGCCAGAAGATCCCCAAGGGCCAGGAGCAACCCGGTGACCTGGTGTTCTTCAACTCGGGCCCCGGCACGTCGTCGGACAGCCCCGGGCACGTCGGCATGGTCATCGGCAAGAACCGGATGGTCGTCGCCCGCTGCTCGTCCTGCGTCCCGAACATCGGCGTGACGCCCTACAACCGCGCCGACTGGATCGGCGTGACCCGTCCGCTGGCCACCAAGCAGCTCAAGAACCAGCTGGCGCACCTCGCCTCCGCCAACCAACCAGGCTGACCGCCCAGCCGCGTGCGTCAGCGGCGGGGGGTGATGGGGGCGAGGACGTCGCGGAGGGCGTCGGCGGCGGCGCGTAGCTTCTCGTACGGGACGGGGCCCAGGACGTCCTCGTGGGCGGCTCCGCTGGCGTCCATCGCGCGGTCGGTGATCTGGAGCCCGTCGGCGGTGAGGCGGACCCAGCGGCCCCGGCCGTCGCCCTCGTCGGTGCCGCGTTCGACGTAGCCGGCCTTCTCCAGGCGTTGCAGGACGTTGCTGGTGCCGCCGGACGTGAGCAGCGCCTGCTTGGTGAGGTCGGTCGGGCGCACCTGGTAGGGGCTGCCCGCGCGGCGCAGGACGGCGAGCACCTCGAACTCGGCATAGGTGAGCCCGAGTTCGGCCAGGTCGGAGCGGACGGCCTGGTGGACGAGCCCCTGCAGCCGCGCGGCCCGCTTGCCGACCTCCAGCATGGCGATGAGCGTCTCGTCGAGCCCCTCGGCGCGCCACCCGTCCACGAGCGGATCGACCTCGTCCCGGAGCCTCCGGCCGCTTCCCCGGCCCTGCTCGTCCCGAAGGCCCTGCTCGTCCCGAAGGCCCTGCTCGTCCCGAAGGCCGCGATCGCTCGCGCGGGCCTGGTCGTCGCGGAGGTCCGAGCCGCCCTGTTCGGCGGCGAGGGGGTCCGGGTGGTTCTGCACGCGGTCGAGGATACTCGGCGGCGATATTGCTTTCTGAAAAGCTTCTCTCTAAGCTTTCGCGCATGACAACCCCTCTGCTGATCAAGGGCGGGCTGGTGCTCGCCCCGCGCGTCCTCGGTATCGCCGACGTCCTCGTCCGGGACGGGCTGATCGCCGCCGTCGGTCCCGACCTGCCCGTTCCGGACGGCGCGGAGGTGATCGACGCGTCCGGGCGGATCGTCCTGCCCGGCTTCGTGGACACGCACCGGCACATGTGGCAGGGCGCGGTCCGCGGCGTCCTGCCGGACACGACGCTGTCCGCCTACCTCGACCGAGTGATCGGACGGACCGCCCCCGCGTTCCGTCCCGAGGACATCCACGCGGGCGTGCTCGGCTCGGCGCTGGAGGCCCTCGACTCCGGCGTCACGACCGTCGTGGACTGGTCGCACGTCCTGAGCACGCCCGAGCAGGCCGACGCGAACGTCCAGGCCCTGCACGACGCCGGGATCCGCGCGGTCTTCGGGTACTGCCACACCGCCGGCGAGGCGACCCGCGCCGCCGAGTCGCGGCGCCTGAAGGACGCGTGCGGGGACGGCCTCCTCCGGATGGCCGTGGCCGCGCTCGGCCCCGACTTCGGCGACCTGGACCGCGCCCGCGAGGAATGGCTGGCCGCGCGCGACCTGGGCGTGATGATCACCACGCACATGGGCGGCCACGGCGCCGAGGCCGCGACCGCCGGGCACGCCTTCCTCGACGCCAACGACCTGTGGACGCCCGGCACGATGTACGTGCACGCCAACGACTACACCGACGAGCAGTTCAAGCGCATCGCCGACCACGGCGGGACGGTCGCCGTCTCGCCCGCGATCGAGACCGCCATGGACTTCAGCCTCCCCGTCACCGGACGCTCGCGCGCCGCAGGTGTCCCGACCGGGCTCAGCGCCGACGCGGTCACGAGCGCTCCCGGCGACATGTTCACCCTCATGCGCGCCGCCTACTTCACCGAACGCGCCCGTCCGGACGGTGCCGGCCTGGGCTTCACTGTCGCCGACGCGCTGCACATGGCGACCGCCGAAGGCGCCCGGGTCGCGGGCCTGGACGGCGTCACCGGGAAGATCGAACCGGGCCTCCAGGCGGACCTGGTCCTGCTCCGCACCGACCTTCCGGGGATCGCCCCCGTCCACGACCCGGTCGCGGCGGCCGTCCTCTACGCCGACACCCGCGCCGTCGAGACCGTCCTGGTCGGGGGCCGCACTGTCAAGCGCGACGGCGAACTCCTCGCCGACGTCCGCTCCGCCCTCGACCACCTCACCGCAACCGCCGAACACATCGCCCAAGCAACAGCCGCGAACTGAACCCCACGGCCGGGGCGGAAATAGAGGGGTGGCGGGTGGGGTGGGCGTGACATGCTGGCGGCGTGGACGAGCCGGACATGACACTGGAAATCGCGCCCGAACTCCTCCTGTTCCTGCCCGCGTCGCGCCGCCGGGAGCGGCAGCGGGTCGCCTGGGACGGGACGTCGAGCCTGGGACACGTGATCGAGTCCCTCGGCGTCCCGCTGCCCGAGGTCGGGACGCTGACCGTGGACGGCGCGGCGGTCGAGGCGTCGCACCGCCCGCCCTCCGGCGCGGTCGTGCGGGTCGCGCCGGTCGCGCGGCCGCAGGACGTCCCGCTGGAGCCGGGGCAGGCGGCCCCGCGCTTCCTGCTGGACGTCCACCTCGGCACGCTGGCCCGCCGGATGCGGCTGCTCGGCCTCGACACCGCCTACCACAACGACATGGACGACCCGGAGCTGGTCGTCCAGGCGAACGCCGAGCGGCGCGTCCTGCTGAGCCAGGACCGCGGGCTGCTGATGCGCCGCGCGCTGTGGTTCGGCGCGTACGTCCGCACGCCCCGTCCGGACGACCAGCTGCGCGACCTGCTGGAGCGGTTCGCGCCGCCGCTCGCGCCCTGGACGCGCTGCACGGCCTGCAACGGCGTGCTCGTCCCGGTGGACAAGGCCGAGATCGAGCGGGAGCTCGCCGAGGGCACGCGGCGCAGCTACGACGCCTACGGCCGCTGCCCCGACTGCGGGCGCGTCTACTGGCGCGGCGCGCACGGCGACCACCTCGAAGCGATCGTCGAGACGGCCCTGGAGACCGTCGCCGCGTCCCGCGCGGCCGCCCCGTCGTCCACCTGGCGCTCCGCTCCGTCATCCACCTAGGGCTCGCCCCGGACGCCACGGGAAGGTCAAGGACGCGGCATGATGGCGGTCCATGAGCGTGAGCGTGGTGGTGGGAGCGGCGATCATCTCGGACGGCCGGCTGCTGGCGGCGCAGCGGGCCGAACCGCCGGAGCTGGCCGGCGGCTGGGAGTTCCCGGGCGGCAAGGTCGACCCGGGGGAGAGCGACGAGCAGGCGCTCGTCCGCGAGTGCCAGGAGGAGCTGGGCGTCCAGGTCCGGCTCGGCGACCGGGTCGGCGGCGACTGGCCGCTGGTGCTCGGCGGCGCCGTCCTGCGCGTCTGGACGGCGTCCGTCGTGGCGGGCGGCGAGCCCAAGGCCCTGGAGCACCTGGCGCTGCGCTGGCTCGCCCTGGACGACCTCTACGACGTCGACTGGCTCCCCGGCGACCTCCCGGTCGTCGAGGCCATAGCGCCCTACCTCGCGCGCTGACGACAGGCCCGGCGGAACGGCCTCGCGAGCGCGCCCTGCTCGTCCCGCTGACGACCGCGCTCTGCCTGTCCTGCTGAGACAGGGCCGGGGCGTAACGGCGAAGACCGGTGGCCGCTGTTCGCGGGCACCGGTCTTCGGCGTGGGGCTTCCTGGACCGGCCCGAGGGCCTGTCCGGGAGGGGGATTACTCGATGCGGTTGGCGCCCGCGTAGTCGGAACGGTCCGACAGCTTGGAGACCTTCACCACATCGCCGGTCTGCGGGGCCTGGAGGAACAGGCCGCCGCCGGCGTAGATGCCCATGTGGTGCAGGTCCGAGCCGAAGTACACCAGGTCGCCCTGCTGCAGCGAGTCGCGGCTGACCTTGGTGCCGAGGTCGAACAGGTCGCCGGTGTAGTGCGGCAGGCCCGGCTTGCCGACCTGGGCGTAGGCCCAGATGACCAGGCCGGAGCAGTCGAAGGTGGTGGGGCCCGCGGCCGCCCAGACGTAGGGGGAGCCGAGCTTGGTCAGGGCCTTGCGCAGCATCTTCTGCGGCAGGCCGCTGCCCTTGACCGTCACCGTGTAGCCGGACGTGGGGTCCTTGGTGCGGGTGATGTTGAGCTTGTCCAGCAGCTTCTGGACCTGGTCGATCTTGCCCTTGGTGGTCTTGCGGGCCGCGTCGGCCTGGTCCGCGGCCTGCTTGACCTTGGCGGTCTGCGCCTGCGCGTCGGACTTGGCCTTGTTGGCCTGGTCGATCAGGGTCTGCAGCCGCTCGACCGCGCCGGCGCGGTTCTGCGCCAGGTAGGCCGTGTCGGACAGGCCGCCGTTGTCGCCGGACGCGAAGATCATGTCCGGGCCGCCGCCGCTCATGTACTGGTTGGCGGCGACGCGGCCGAGCGCGGCACGGGCCGGGGCGGCCTGCGCCTCCAGCGCGTCCGCCCGGCGGGTGGCGTCCTGCTCCGCCTTCTGCGCCTTGCCCAGGTCCACGCGGGACTTGTTGTACTGCTCGGTGAGCTTCTCGGCCTCGTCCTGGAGCTGCTGGAGCTGCTTCTTCAGGTCGGACTCGGTGGGCTTGCCCGTTGCGGACGGGGAGGGCGGCGCGGCGGGCGGCGCGGCCTGGGCGGGGCCGGGTGCGGCGACGCCGAGTCCGAGCGCGAGGACGGTGGCGGCCGCGAGTGTCACGCGGCGGCGCTGGGGGTCCTTGGCCAAAGCCGGTGTTCTCCTCTTCGTGTGCCGCCTACCGGGTTAGCTGACGGGTTCGGGCCAGGAGTCGCCCTACGCCGCACGGCACCTCGCCGTCCCTCTTGGGGACGCTCCGTGACGTGCGCCGATTCACCCCAGGGGTGTGGGTCCCCGGTTCCCTTGCGGGACTCGGCGGTCCGGTCGCAGCCCCGGGGGCGGGGCTTCGGCACGGCCGGATCTGCGGGGCAGACTACAAAGGAAGTTCAAAAATGGCCAAACAGTCACGCAAAGTGTCCACGTGTGAACGTTTGGTACCAATGGGGCGCGAGGGTGGACGGGGGTCCGGACGCCCGCCGGGACCCGGGTCTTCACCCGGGCGACTCCCGGTGGACGGACGGGTTCCTTGGACGGCCGAGTAGACTAGGGCTGTCGCACGTCTGCGGCCGATCCCGAACTCGAACCCAAGGCGAGACCGCATGCCCTTCTCCACGCGCGACGACCTCCGGAACGTCGCCATCGTCGCCCATGTCGACCACGGCAAGACCACGCTGGTCGACGCCATGCTCTGGCAGTCCGGCGCGTTCCGCGAGAACCAGGACGTGGACGACCGCGTCATGGACTCCAACGACCTGGAGCGTGAGAAGGGCATCACGATCCTGGCCAAGAACACCGCGGTCCGGCACGCCGGGATGACGATCAACATCATCGACACCCCCGGCCACGCCGACTTCGGCGGCGAGGTCGAGCGCGGCCTGTCCATGGTGGACGGCGTCGTCCTGCTGGTGGACGCCAGCGAGGGCCCGCTCCCGCAGACCCGGTTCGTCCTGCGCAAGGCCCTGGAGGCGCGGCTCCCGGTCATCCTGGTCGTGAACAAGACCGACCGGCCGGACGCCCGCATCGACGAGGTCGTCGACGAGACCTACGAGCTGTTCATGGACCTGGACGCCGAAGAGGACCAGATCGAGTTCCCGATCGTCTTCGCGTCCGGCCGCGCGGGCCGCGCGTCGCTGACCAAGCCCGCCGACGGCGAGATGCCCGACAGCGAGGACCTGGAGCCGCTGTTCACGGTCATCAAGGAGACCATCCCGGCGCCGTCCTACGACCCGGACGCCCCGCTCCAGGCGCACGTCACCAACCTGGACGCCTCCAGCTACCTCGGCCGGATCGCGCTGTGCCGCGTGCACAACGGCACGATCAAGAAGGGCCAGCAGGTCGCCTGGTGCCGGCACGACGGCAGCGTCGAGCGGGTCAAGATCACCGAGCTGCTGATGACCGAGGCGCTCACCCGCAAGCCCGCCGACGAGGCCGGGCCGGGCGACATCATCGCGATCGCCGGCATCCCGGAGATCATGATCGGCGACACCATCGCCGACGCCGAGGACCCGCGCCCGCTGCCGCTGATCACCGTGGACGAGCCCGCGATCTCGATGACCATCGGCACCAACACCTCGCCGCTCGCCGGCCGCGAGAAGGGCACCAAGGTCACCGCCCGCCTGGTCAAGGACCGGCTCGACCGCGAGCTGGTCGGCAACGTGTCGCTGAAGGTGCTGCCGACCGAGCGCCCGGACGCCTGGGAGGTGCAGGGCCGCGGCGAGCTGGCCCTCGCCATCCTGGTCGAGAACATGCGCCGCGAGGGCTACGAGCTGACCGTCGGCAAGCCGCAGGTGGTCGCCCGCGAGATCGACGGCAAGAAGCACGAGCCGGTCGAGCGGCTCACCGTGGACATCCCCGAGGAGCACCTCGGCGCGGTCACCCAGCTCATGGCCGTCCGCAAGGGCCGCATGGAGCACATGACCAACCACGGCACCGGCTGGATCCGGATCGAGTTCCTGGTCCCGGCGCGCGGCCTGATCGGGTTCCGCACCGAGTTCATGACCGAGACCCGCGGCACCGGCATGGCGCACCACGTGTTCGAGAAGTACGAGCCGTGGTTCGGCGAGCTGCGCACCCGCCCGACCGGGTCCCTGTCGTCCGACCGCGCGGGCGCCGCGACGTCCTACGCCATCCTGAACCTCCAGGAGCGCGGCACCTTCTTCGTCGGCCCGACCACCGAGGTGTACGAGGGCATGATCGTCGGCGAGAACTCGCGCGCCGACGACATGGACGTCAACATCACCAAGGAGAAGCAGAAGACCAACGTCCGCTCCTCCACGGCCGAGACCACCGAGACGCTGACCCCGCCGAAGATCCTCACCCTGGAGGAGAGCCTGGAGTTCATCCGGGACGACGAGTGCGTCGAGGTCACGCCCGGCTTCGTCCGCATCCGCAAGATCGTCCTGGACAGCAAGGAGCGCGAGCGCATCCGCGCCCGCGCCAAGCGCAACGCCGGCTGACCCCCGCCCAGAACCAGAGAACGGCCCCCGCCAGCTTGGCGGGGGCCGTTCTTCGCGTTCCGACCGAACCGACGCGGGCACGCGTCTGCCGACGCGGGCCGGGATCGGCCTGTGCGGGTTGGGGTCGGCCTGTGCGGGCTGGGGTCAGCCGTGCGGGCGGGTGGGTCAGCCGGCGCGGGTCCAGTCGGTGAAGGACGTGGCGGTGGACGGGGTCGTCGCGCGCATCGTGTAGAGGTGGGCGTCGCCGCCGAACGCCAGGACGACCAGACGGCCGTCGGCGTCGTAGGCGAGGGCGGGCGACCCCATGACGTCCGCCCGGTGCGTGGACCACGCGTACGGGCCGTACGGGGCGTTCTGGACACCCAGGGCGAGCGCGCCGTCGGTCGAGCGGGCCGCGAGGACGGTCCGCTGCCCGCTGCCTGCGGCGGCGGTGCCCTCGAACGTCATCGGGCCGCCGAGCGCGTCGGGGCGCTGGCCGTTGTCGGACTGGGTCAGCGTCGAGGCGGCCCCGGCGGCGGGGTAGTAGATCCGCGCGGCGCCGGTCGCGTCCACCACGCCGGTGATCGGCCCGGCGGGCGGGCCGCCCGTGCCGCCGTCGACCCGGACGAACGGCTCGCCCGGCTCCTGCTGCCGCCACCGCGCGACGCCGGTGTCGGTCGGCGCGAAGATCTCCACCCGGCCGGACGCGTCGGCGACGGCGGCGACGCCGTCCCGGACGCCCTTGGCGGCGAGGGAGGCCCAGCGGCCGGCCCAGGCGCCGCCGCGGCGCTCCTTCACGCTCACGCCGCCGTCCAGGTTCCGGACCGCGACGGCCATGTCGCCGTTCGGGGAGACCGCGACGGCGGGGGAGCCGACCATGAGGCCCGCGCCGGGATCGGGGTTGCCGAGCGACCACCAGGCCGTCCAGCCGCCGCCCGGCGTCTGCGAGGCGGTCACGATGGCGTCGTCGGACAGGCGCAGCGCGAACAGGTGGATCACGCCGCGCTGGTCCCGGACGGCCGTGACGTACGGCGACAGGCCGCCGGCCGGGCCGAACCGCGGGCCGGTCCACGGGCCGCCGGGCCGGGCCTGCTGCCACTGCGCGATCCGGCCGTCCAGGACGGCGAACGCGTTGAGCCGCCGGGCGCCGTCGAGGACGGCCCAGTTCGTCCCGTTCGTCCAGCGGGTGTACTGGCGCGAGTAGAACAGGTTGTAGAAGGTCGGGTTGTTCGGGCTCGGCCCCGGGTCGTTCACGCCGTTGGCGCCGAGGTAGGTCAGGAACAGCTGCTTCTTCACCGGGCCCATCGGCCCGAGGTTCGGCGGGGACGTCCGGACGTTGTAGTCGCGGTAGAAGCGGACCAGGACGTTCCCGTCCCGCTGCGGCCCGGTGTAGCGCGCGGCGGCCTCGGCGACCAGGCGGCCCGCGCCGCGGTGGTCGGTGTGGTCGCCCATCGCCCCGACGATGTGCGTGAACTTGCCCTGGACCGGCGGCGACTTCGGGTCCTGCGCGGTCACCACGGTCGGGCCGAACCGCTGCATCAGCCAGAGCAGCGCGTTCTCCAGCTGCTGCTTGGTGTACCGCTGCCGGACGTACCGGGGGTCGCAGCCCGTCCCGTCGGTGTGCTCGGAACCGAGCGTCGTCGCCGCGCCGACGCCGTGCTGGAGCTCCTCCAGCGACGAGGTGTGGTCCATCGCCGGACGGTCCCCGGCCTCGTGCAGCTTGAAGAAGACCAGGCGGATCTCGGACGAGCCGTTAAGCGTGTCCAGCTCGACGGTCTGGCCGCTGGGGAGGCGCAGCGGCGTCCGCGTCCACTGGTTCGGCATCTTGGCATTGCGCGCCCAGGCGGCGCGCGCGCCGTCCTCGCGGTGCATGCCGTAGACGCAGCGGTTCTTGTAGCGGCGGCCGTTGGCCTCGCCGCTGGTCAGGTACACCGTCGTCGCGTCGACCGCGGCCGAGCGGATCATGTCCGGGAACAGGAACAGCGAGTCGTCGTCCTCGTGCGCGACGACCTGCATGAAGCGGCCGCCGGGAGCGGACCAGCGCCCGCCGGTCCCGCCCGCGGGCTCGGCGGGGAGCGCGCCCTGCCCGTCCGGCGGGTGGACGCCGTCCGCGAACGCGCCGCGCGCGTCCTTGGCCAGCCCGCGATGCGTGCTGCTGGCCTTGCTGTGGCCCTCCGGGAACGCGGCGACCAGCGTCGACATCACACCGAGCGCGCCCAGGGCGAGGATCGCCTCGACGGCGCGGATCCCCCGTTTCAACCGACCTCCCGGCCGTTCAGCGGCTCGCCGGAACGGACCGTGCCGTTCGCGTGACGCCGAGCTATGAAATTGCCACAAACATGCATATTGGAGGATGCACGAGTCAGCCGTAAGGTTGCGCTTCTCAGGTCACGAATGGACAACGGTGGCCCGGAAACTCCGGACCGCCGCGATGCCACTACGGAACGCGCTCTATCGAACGTTAACGAACGTCGCCTTCAGAGGCGAGTCATAGTAGTGAGTCTTGTCACCGAAATACTCGTAGCTGAACGAGGCATCACGCGGGATGCGGAAGCGGCCGCTGAAGTGCCCCTTCGAATCGGTCTTCGGGCGGGCGAACCAGTACCACTTCTTCTCGCCCTTGAACTTCACGTACAGGTAGACGCGCTGGCCCTTGAACGGGACATAGTGGCCCGGCGTGGGGTCGTGCTTGAGCGTCCCGGAGAAGTAGACGTAGCCGTTCTTGCGGATCGACTTCGGCGTCACCTTCCAGCCGAAGGTCAGCGCGTTGATGCGCTTGTCCAGGACGATCGGGCTGGTGGACGGCGCGAGCGTCGGGTCGCCGGGGAAGCGGACCCGGTACTTGCCGTGCGAGCAGTACACGGTCAGGTCGCTGGAGAACGATCCGCCGGCCTGCGTGATCAGCGGCTTCTGGCCCTTGCCGGGCTTGACCGCCTGCCACTTGTGCCACTGGTACGAGTAGCACTCCGCGACCAGCCACTTCCCGGCCGGGACGGTCGTGCCGGTCGCGGTGACCTTGCCCCAGATCTTCAGCTTGGCGTCCCACGTGGTGGACATGCCGAACGTGACCTTGGTCGGGGTCTTCGCGGCGGGCGTGGCGGCCGCGTTGGCGGCGGGGGCCGCCACGAGGGAGGCCGCGGCGGCGGCCGTGCTCGCGAGGAGCAGGGACTTGCGCATGGACATCACTTTCATCGGATGCGGCGGGGGAGACGGGGGTGCGGGCCGGGTCCGCGAGTGGTCAGCGGGGCGAGATGAGGACCGGCTTGACCAGGTAGGTGACGTAATGGGTTGAGTCGCCGTAGAAGGTGTACGCGACGTAGATCGGCTTCGCCTTCGCGCCGACGTGCACGCGGGTCTGGAAGAAGCCCTTCGAGTCGGACTTGTAGTTCGAGAACGCGTGCCAGAGCGACATGTCGTTCAGGCAGTCGCCGCCCTTGAGGCAGTACTCGACGGAGACGTGCCGTCCCTTGAGGGCCTTCCAGGACGTCCCGGGCTTCTCCTGGAGGTAGCCGCGGACGGTGAACGACGAGCCGCGGCGCGGACGGGTCGTGGAGACCTTCCAGCCGGCGACGCGGGTCGCGATCCGGCGGTCCCGGACCTCGCCGGAAACGGTGGCGGCGAACGTCGGGCCGCCCGCGAAGCGGACGCGGTAGTAGCCGTCCTCGAAGATCACGGCGGTGTGCCGGGCGTCGGTGGCGAACGTCCCGTCGGCCTTGGTGAACAGGGCCTTCGGCATGGCGCGCCAGTGCTTGCGCGCGTCGTCGGCCGTCTCGATGACGATCTTGCGTCCGGCGCCCACCGGCTGCCCGGCCCGCGTGGTCAGCTTGCCGGACAGGCTGAGCTGCCAGGTCGCCTTCGTGCTGACCGTGAGGCCGGTGATCTTGGTGGGGACGGCGGGGGCGGCATGGGCGGCGGCGGGGACGGCCAGCGAAAGGGCCGTGACCGTCGCCGCGCCGAGCGCCAAGGAGGCAGTGCGCATGGGTCTCATTCCTGATCGTTCGCGCGCCCGGTGCGGAGGCGCGAATGCAAGACGCCGCAGCTCACACCCCGGTTGCCCCCACACGGATCACAAAACTGCAAAGCCACGCGAACCGCTCCGGCCCGCCGTCCCGCGAGGCGTCGCGGCCGCCTCGTGGAGCGTCCAGGCCACCTCGTGCCGGTCATGCCATCCGTCAGCGGACGGAGACGTAGGTGCCCTTGAGCGGCGAGTCGTAGTAGTGGGTCTTGTCGCCGTCGTAGATGTAGGCGAAGGTCGCGCCCTTGTAGAGACGAAAACGTCCGGTGAAGTGTCCCTTGGCGTCCGTCTTCGGACGCGCATTTCCGGCGAACCGCACGCGGAACCAGCCGTGGGCGCACCCGGTGACGCCCTTGAAGGTGAACGCGCCGCCCGCCGCTGGCGGTTCCGCGCGTGGTGTTGGGGGGTGCGGAAGCGCCGGGGTCCTTTGCGGGCCCCGGCGCTTCCGTGGACTACTTGGTGCTTTCGTGGGCTAGTTCAGGGTGACGGTGCCGGCTACGTCGGCGGCCAGGCGGAGTTGGTCGCCGTCGCGGAGCGGGGCGTCCACCCGCGGGGGGAGGCGCTCGCCGTTGATGAACGTGCCGTTCGTGGAGCCCTCGTCGCGGACCCAGGCGGTGCCCTGCTGGTCGAGCCAGAGCGTCGAGTGCCGCCGGGAGACGTTGTCGTAGGGCGTGAACGTCGCCGCGACGGGGGACTGGCCCGCGTCCCGGCCGAGCACCAGGGTCTGCCCGATCGCGATCTTCAGCTCGCCGGTCGGGAACTGCACCCGCAGCGTCGGCGCGCCCTTGCCCGGCAGCGGGCGCAGGCACGAGTCGCACTGCGCGGCGGACGGGTTGCTCAGCACCGCCTCGCAGTACGGGCACATCATCGCTGTGTTGTCGGGACGGCGCCCGCCCTGGCCGTCCGACGGCAGGAGCGTCTGCTCCCGGCCGTACGGCTGGCCGCCGGGGCCGTTCGGGCCTGCCGGCGGGCCGTAGCCGGGCTGCGGCGAGCCCCACGGGTCCTGCGGCGCGGGCGGGGGCGGGGAGCCCCACGGGTCCTGCTGCTGCGGGGCGGGCGGCTGACCGTAGTCGGCCTGGCCCCCGTGCTGGGGCTGTCCGTAATCCGGCTGACCGCCGTGCTGCGGGGGCTGTCCGTAGTCCGGCTGGCCCCCGTGCTGCGGCTGGCCGTAGTCGGGTTGCCCGCCGTGCTGGGGCTGACCGTAATCGGGCTGCCCGCCGCGTCCGTAGTCGGGCTGGCCGCCGTGCTGGGGCGGCTGGCCGTAGTCCGGCTGACCGGCCTGTTGCGGCTGGCCGTAGTCGGGCTGGCCGCCGCCGTGCTGCTGCGGGGGCTGGCCGAAGCCGCTGCCCTGCTGCTGCGGGGGACCCCACGGGTCCGGCGACTGCTGCTGGGGCGGGCCCCACGGGTCCGACTGCTGCGACGGCTGCTGGGGACGTTGCGGCTGACCGTAATCCGGCTGCGGCTGGCCGTAGTCGGGCTGGCCGCCCTGCTGGTACGGGGGCTGCCCGCCCTGCTGCGGGGGCTGTCCGTAACCGCCCTGCTGCCCGTACGGCGGCGGGCCGCCGGGCTGTCCGCCGCCGTGCTGGCCGTGCTGGCCGGGCGCGGGCGGCGGCGTCGTGCGGGGCGGGGCCTGGTCGCCGTAGCCCTGGCCGCCGTGCTGGTGCTGCTGCTGCGCACCCGGACGGGCCAGGTTCGCGCCGCAGCTCAGGCAGAGCAGGTCTCCCGGCTGCACCGGTTCATTGCAGTATGGGCAGTTCATGGTCTCCACGACACTTCCCCCGCGCGCACTCCGGCCTGTTCCAGCGTCGTCATGAGGTGATCGAGGTCACCTCGTCGCGGGATCCCGATGTAGTACACCCGCCTTCCCTCCGGCCCCTCGTCCACGGACACCTGCATGCGGGGCACGTCGTCCCGGTTCGCTTCCTCGCCGGCCGCCTCCGCGTAGCGTCGCCGCCCGAGCTCGGACAGCGGCACGACGCGCTGGTTGGCCGACCCCCTCCAGAGTAGGGACCCTCCGGGTGAGTGTCGCCCCTCCGGGTTGAGCCGGTCGACGTACGGCCCCGTGATGACGGCGTCGCACCTGTTCAGGATCTCGCGGGCCGCGAGGGAGCGCGAGAGCCGTGTGTAGACATATCCGCTGTAGACGAGAATGTCCAACGGAATGCTCTCATGGCCGAGCTCCGCCTGCCAGGCGCGCACCCCCCGCACCAGCTCCAGCACCGCCTCCGGCTGCTGGAACGGTTCACCGCCCGAGATCGTCACCCCGTCCAGCGGCGCGGGCAGCGACCGCAGCCAGCCCAGGACGGCGTCCACCGGGACGGCCTTGGCGGCGTCGGCCTCCCAGGTGTCGCGCGACAGGCACCCCTGGCAGTGCAGCGTGCAACCCTGCGTCCAGATGCCCGCCCGCGTCCCGGGCCCGAGCGTGGTCACGGGGTAATGCGCCTTGGCGAGCAGGAGATCCGTCACATCCGTCCCCTCACACCGCTTCCGCTCATGCGAGGTCCAGGTGGACGATGCTGCCCTCGCGGCGGATGCCGGTGACGGTGATCTTCTCGTCCGGGGTGAGGTCGCGGTCGAACAGCGCGCGGGCGAGCGGGTTGACGAAGAACGACTCCAGGGCCATGCCGATGCCGCGTCCGCCCTTGTCCAGCTCGGCGGTGCACCACTCGCGCAGCGTGCCGAGCGGCTCGCCCTTCACCGACAGGACGAGCCGGTGCTCCTCGGTCACCCGGCGGCAGATGTTGGCGAACTGGAGGTCGAAGATCCGGTCCGCGGCCTCCGCGCCGATGAAGTCGAACACCACGATGTTGTCGCCGAACCGGTTGAGCAGCTCCGGCCGGTTCAGCACCTCGGTGAAGTGGTCGGCGACCGCGCCCTTCATCCGCTGCTCGACGTCCTCGTACGGCATGCCGGGCATCACGTTGCGGACGCGCGGCGCCGGGCCGCCGCCGGTGTCGTGCGCCGGGACGAACATCCCGAGGTTCGAGGTGAACACCAGGATCGCCTCGGAGAAGTGGACGGTGTTGCCGCGCCCGTCGGTGAGCCGCCCGTCCTCCAGGATCTGCAGGAACTTGTCCAGGATCCGCGGGTGCGCCTTCTCGATCTCATCGAAGAGGATCACCCGGAACGGGTCCTCCCGGACGGCGTTGGTCAGCTCGCCGCCCGCCTCGTGCCCGACGTAGCCGGGCGGCGCGCCGATCAGCCGGTCCCCGGAGCCCTCGCCGGAGAACTCGCTCATGTCGAACCGCAGGTAGGCCGACTCGTCCCCGAACACCAGCTCGGTGATCGCCTTGGCCAGCTCGGTCTTGCCGACACCGGTCGGCCCGGCGAAGAACAGCACGCCGCGCGGCCGCGACCCGGACCGGGTCGCCTGCGCCCCGGACAGCCCGAGCACGGCCCGCTTCAGGATGTCCAGGGTCTTGGTGACCGCCTGCGGCTGCCCGATCACCCGCTCCGGGACCTTCTTCTCGCCCTCCAGGACGCGCCGCCGCAGGTGCCCGCGGCTCCACGGGTTGTCGAGGACGCCGAGCTTGTAGGTGCGCACCGCGTCCGGCAGGTCGGCGAGCGAGACGTTCCGCTCCTTCGCCAGCCGGGTCACCTCGATCATCGACTGGAGGGTCAGGCCGTCCGCCTGCTCGGCGAACGCGTCGCACGCGCGCGCCGCGACCTCGTCCGTTCCGACGTCGGACACCCCGAATGCGCGGGCCAGCAGCCGCGCGGTCTCCTGGCGGTCGCCCAGGTGCGGGCGCAGGATGGTGATCTCGCGCACGTTCTCGTTCTCGGCGGTCAGCCACGGCGGCAGGTCGCCCGGCCGGTCCACCAGCCAGACGACCGGGTTGTAGAGCGGCTTCGGCCGCTGCCCCGCCACCCGCACCGGACGCGCCGTCCGGGACAGCCGCGCGCAGAACCGAAAGAAGTCTCGCTCGGCGGGCTCCAGGTCGGTCGGTGTCCGCGCGATCCGGGACGCCGAGTCGATCAGGAACGCGGCGCGGACGTCCTCCGCCGGACGCGCGACCGCCGCGAGCAGCCGGGTCAGCGCCTCCAGCGACGGCTTGTCGTCCGGCTTCACCTTCCCGAGCAGCCGCTGCGCCTCGTCCGCCGCCGACGCCGGATGGATCTGGACACCGTCCACCGCGTCGTAGACCACCATGAACGAGAAGCCGCTGGACCGCAGCGACTCCCACATCAGGTCGCGCAGCGGCAGCAGCCGCGCGGGCGCGGTGCCGTCCCCGGGGGCGAGGAAGCTGTCGTACAGGTTCCCCGACAGCACGTACTGCGAGTGCACCGCCAGCGTCGCGTCCAGCTCGCGGATGAACGGCGGCCACCCGGGCAGCCGCCCGCCGAGGGTGGGGGACTCGATACTCACGCTCACTTCTTCCGGTAGTCCGTCGGGGCTCGTCGTCCAGCGATTATCGTCCACCCCGCCCCGCCCCGGTCACCCCTCACCGCATTCACCCGCCCGACCGAGCCCCCACCCACCCCGATCCACCCAACCACCCACCCCGCCCACCCGCCCGGACGGGCGCTACCCGCTCCACTCACCTGCCCAGTCCGGCCACCTGCCCAAAAGGGCGACTGCCTGGTTCGGTCACCTGCCTGGTTCGGTCACCTGCCTGGTTCGGTCACCTGCCTGGTTCGGTCACCGGCCCGGCCCGGTCTGCCGTCCCGTCCGGCCACCTGTCCAGAAGGGCGGCTGCCCGGTCTAGTCACAGGCCGGTCCGGCCGCCTGTACCGTCTGGCCACCTGCCTGGTTCAGCAAGCTCCGGATCTGGTCACCTGTTTGGCCGAGGAGGCTGCCGGGGGGGCATCGGTGTCCAGGCGGGCCAACGGCTGAGCCGATCATCGGTGGGGCGGGTCACTGGTCGGGGTTGTGTTCGCGTTGGCGTTCGCGGGCTCGTGCCTGGGGGGTGCGGGTTCCGGTCTGCCGGGTCTCGGCCCGGACGGGGAGCCGCTCCACGCCCGGCGCGAGCCGCCAGGTGACGTCGGAGCCGATCCCGGCGTCCTCCAGGCGCTCCCTGGCCGCCTCGAACGCGTCGCACCACTCCTGCTCGCGCTCGACGTCCACGCGCCGGTCGTTCTCGCTCAGGACGGGCGTCTCGCGGATCATCTTCGCGCGCAGCTTCGCGTCGCCGTCCAGCCGCATCCGGACGCTGTGGTCCGGCCAGTCGCCCTTGGACAGCACGAGCGAGCCGTTGTCGGCGGTGACGGTCTCGAAGCTCTGCTGGACCTCGTAGCCGAGGTCCTCGAACGCCCTGGTGACCTCCGACAGGACGTACTGACGCTCGGCCTCGGCCTGCTCGCGCGCGTCCTGCCGCGCCCTTGCCTGCTTCAGCTCCTCGCGGCGGACGCGGGCGTTCTCGTTCGCACTCTGGACGCGCAACCGGACCTCGGTCAGGACGGTTTCGGCGTCCTGCGCGGTCCCGGTTCCGGACAGCAGCTTCGCCGCCTCGACGACGTCCCGGCGCTCGTCCTCGGTCGCATCGGGGAGCAGTCGTGCGAGGACGCGCCCGAGTGCCTCGTCGATCCCGGACGCCGAACGTTCCGTTGCAGATGATTTGTGTTCCGTTGCGGATGATCCGCGTTCGGACGAGGACGCCGCCGGGCGTGTGGAGGCGTCGCGTGTCGGGGTTGCGGATGTGTCCGTGGTGAGGGGGGTGGCGGCGAAGATCTGGGTGCCGAGGTCGGCGGCGATCTTTCTGGAGAGGGCGGTCTCGGCCTCGTCCAGACGGGTGTCGGTGGCGGCGCACCAGGCGGTCAGGTCGTCGGCCGCGTCGTCCTCGCTGGGCGCGAGCGGAGCCGGGAGGTTCTCCGCGCCCAGCTCGTCCAGGGCCCGGATGCGGGCGTTGCGCTCAACGACCTCGCGGAGCGCGCGCTCCAGGTCCCGGACCTCGGCGAGGCGGCGGCCGCGCGCCTCGGCACGTCCGGCGGCGCGTTCGGCGAGAGCCTCCGCGCCGCGTCCGGCCAGGCCGCTCGCGCGGCCGAGCGCGCGGTTCATCCCCAGGGTGAGGACGACCGCCGCGTCCAGGACGATGTCGGCCTCGACGCCGCTGCTCATGGTGTCCTTCCGTCGAACGTGGTAGCGCGGGCCGCGCGCCAGCGGTGCAGGCGGACGCCGGCGGCCACGCCGTGCGCGACGGCCGCGACCGGCATGACCAGCATCCACAGCAGGCCGCCCGCGGGGGTCGCGGCGGCCAGCGCGATCAGCAGCAGGGCGAACATGACGCCGAAGACCAGCGCGAACGGTACCAATCCGCGTTTGCCCGGAGTGCCGCGCATGGCCTGCCCGACCTTGTTCATGCCGCGTCCGCTCGCCGACAGTGCGCGCGAAAGCAGCGCCCACGGGCCATGCGGCAGGTACTCGCCTCCCTGTGCGCGCGCGACGAACACCTCGGCCGCGCACTCCGCCGCCCACGCCAGGACGGCGACGAACCCCAGCATCACGAACCATCCGGTCGGACCGGTCTTCGTGCCGCTTCCCGACAGTTCGGCGATGACCCAGCTTCCGGCCAGCCAGAACAGCAGGATCGGGACCGACCATCCGACCGCCCGGGTGACGGCCGAGCTCCTCTGCGCCAGCCGCCGCTGCTCCTGCTCGTCCCGAAGGCGGCGGATCTCCTCCGCCTTGATCTCCTCGGCGCGCCGGTCCCGGTGCCGCGTCTGCGCCTCCGCGGCTGCCTCCGGCTGCGTCCGGACGACCGCCAGCAGCCGCAGCGGATCATCGTCGGCCGCGCCGTCCACCAGCCACGCGAACCACGGGACGTCCTGCCCGTGCTCCCGCGCCAGCGCCCGCCTGAGCGCCTCCGCCGTCTCCGCCGGACGCGCCGCCAGCGCGAGCAGCGTCAGCAGGACGACCGGCGGCTCGTCCGGCGGCACCTCGCCCGCAACCGGGGTTTCGGACACGCCGGTCTCCGGCAGCCGCGCCTTCGCCGACAGCGGCAGCGCGTCCTGCGAACGCAGCCACCGCGCCAGGTCGTTCCAGGCCGCCACGTGCCGCCGCCACTGCACATCGACCTGCGCCAGCTCGTGCGCGCCCTCGAACCCGGCGAGGACGTCCAGCAGCCGCTCGTCCCAGAGCCCCTTGCCGAGCAGGCACGCCGTCCGGTGGTCGGGATGTCCCGGTTCGCTCGCCAGCGCGGCCAGACCGGGCAGATCGTCCGCCGTGACGCGCCGTCCCAGGTAGTGCGGCGGCAGCTGCGGATCGAGCCAGCGGACGAGGTGCAGCAGCTTCCCGTCCGCGCTCAGGTCCGATGTCAGGTACCGGTCGACCAGCTCGATGCGGCTGTCGTCGGGGATCTCCGCGAGCCACTCGCGCAGCGCCCGCCACGCCTCCCCGGCCTCACCGCGCCCGAACAGGTAGACCGCGGCCCGGTCCCAGCGCTCGACCAGGGCCCGCGCGAGCTCCTTCCGGTCGGTGAACCGCCGCCCGTCGAACGGCAGCCCCGGCCCCCCGACCTCCTCCGCGACCTCCGGCGCCTCCCCGTCGAGCCATGCGCTGACCTGCTCGAACGTCCATCTGCGGCGCGGGTCGCGCGTCAGCAGCCCCCGCACGAGCAGCCGCAACCGCGGGTCGGCCACGTCGTCCACCGGCATCGGACGCGTCGCCAGATGATCGACCACCGCCGTCTCGCTCAGCCCCAGGAACGGCGGCCGCCCCGTCGCCATCTCCCGGACGACCATCCCGAGCGACCACCAGTCCCGCGCCGGCGACACCTGCCCCGACAGCGACTCCGGCGCCGCGTACGCGAGCGTCCGCGACGACGACGCGAACACCACGCTCTGCTCCAGCACCCGGCTCAGCCCGAAGTCGGTGATCGCCGTCCGCAGCGGTTCAACCGACGTGACCAGGACGTTCTCGGGCTTCAGATCCCGGTGCACGATCCCCGCGTCGTGCAGCGCCTTGATCCCGGCCGCCAGCTGCCCGACGACCTCGCCGACCGTCCCCGCGTCGAGCGGACCGTCCATGACCGTCCGCAGGTTCCCGTGCTCGGCGTACTCGGCGACCTCGTAGTCCCGTCCGCCGGCGCTCCCCGTCTCCAGGATCCGCACCACATGCGGCGACCCCAGCGCGGGCAGCTTCGCCCAGACGTCCCGGTCCGCGTGGTATCCGCGCCGGAACACCTTCATCACCAGCTCGCGCCCGCCGCCGTCCCGCACCAGCAGCAGATCCGACTCGGCCCCCTGCACCGGCAGCTCCGCCACCACCGAGAACCGCGAGGCCAACTCGTCCGGCAACCGAACCAGCGCCCCGCCACCCTCACGCGGCCCCGGAACGTCCCGCCGGGTAACCCCCGCATCCCGCCGAGTCTCAGCCCGACCGAGCCCGCCGTCCGGCCCCTCGCCGCTCTCACCCACCAGCGCCGCCCACCTCACCTAACCCAACCCGACCCGACCGTCAGATCTTGTCCTTGATCACGTGCAGGTACTCCACGCCCTTGAACCGCACCATGACGGCCTCCATGAGGATCCGCACCATCAGCAGTTCGAAGAGCCAGACGAACGGCGAGGCGACGGCCATGATGACCCCCCACGCCCAGAAGTTGTCCCAGGTCGCGATGCGCAGCCCGAGCAGCAGGAACGCCACGCACTGCACGCTGATCAGCAGCAGCGCCAGGATGTACCAGAACTTGATCAGCTTCGGCGTGACCAGGGTGTCGAAGTTGGCGTCCAGGAGCGCGGCGACGATGCCCTGCTGGCGAGGCGGCGGCGTCCACGTCTGCTGCGGCCCGGTCATCCGCGGCTGACCCTGATCCGGTCGCGGCCCGGGGACGGGGCCGGGCTGCTGGTAGGACGGCGGTTGCGCCTGCTGCGGAGGGGAGGGGGCCGGCGGAGGCGGACCATATGGGCGGCCCGAGGCGCCCGGCGGCTGGGACTGACCGGGGTCGGAAGGGTGCGTCATCGCCGTCTCCTGGAGGTGTTCCTGACCGTTGGAACGACTCTAGAGCGCGCACGCCCGCAAGGCCTGCCAGCCAAGCGCCTCCGGCGGCCTCGTGGCGCGGTGGCGTCTCGGCGACCAGCCGATATGCCTCAGTTTTGGGTGCAGGGGTTTTGGGTGGGGTTGATGCCGCCGGTTATGGAGTCGAGGGCCTTCGGGGGGAGGAGTTGGAGGCCGTTCGCGCCGAGGGTGAGGCGGAGGGTGCCCGGGGGGACGCTGGGGTCGGGGGTGAGGACGGCGGTGGGGGCTATGCGGGCCAGGCGGGTGGCCTGGGCTTCGGCGGAGGGGGCGTAGGAGAGGGTGGTCTGCTGGGCGGGGGCGGCCTTGTCGACCTTGGCGTCGACGGTGAAGCCGCGGCGGTGGAGCTGCTGGACGATGCGGGTGACGTCCTCGGGCTTGGCGCCGGCGTCGACGACGGCGACGTGGACCTTGGCGGGTTTCGGGGCGTTCGCGGTTTTCGGGGCGTTCGCGGGGAGGGGGCGGCCGGCGGTCTGGGGGGTGGGCGGGGCCGCGGGGAGGTCGTTGTCGTGCTGGACGGCCTGGAAGAGCGCCTTGGCCTGCGTCTGGTCCCACTGGACGCGGTTCGGGTCGGGGGCGTAGGGCTCGACCGGGACGGTGACGAAGCGGACCTGTCCGGCGCTCATGTCCTTCAGGCCGTCCGCGATCTTCTTCATGGTGCCGAGGTCGAGCTCGTCGTCGGTGGTGACGGACTTGGTGGCGGCCTTGAGGAAGCCGTAGGTCTTGGCGGGGTCGGTGAGCATGGACGAGCTGGACGCCTTGCTCACGACGGACGCCATGAACTTCTGCTGGCGCTGGATGCGTTCGAGGTCGGAGCCGTCGCCGAGGGAGTAGCGGGCGCGGACGTAGCCGAGGGCGTCGTCGCCCTTCACGGTCTGGCGGCCCGCCTTGAGGTGCAGTTCGGCGCGCGGGTCGTCCACCGGCTTGTCGAGGCAGATCTCGACGCCGCCGAGCGCGTCCACCATGCGCTTGAAGCCGATGAAGTCGACCTGGACGAAGTGGTCGATGTGGATGCCGGTGAGGGATTCGAGGGTCTTCCAGGTGCAGGTCGGCCCGGCGTAGGCGAACGCCTCGTTGATCATGCCGAAGTGCGCCGGGACGTCCGCGCCCTTGTCGCGCTTGCAGGTGGGCATCTGCACCATCGAGTCGCGCGGGAAGCTGATCCCGACGGCCTGGTCGCGGTTGGGGGACAGGTGCAGGAGGATCGTGGTGTCCGACCGCGCTCCGGAGATCTCGGCGGCCGAGCCGTACCGGCCGTTCTCTCCCTCGCGGGTGTCGGAGCCGATCAGCAGGATGTTCAGGGACTTGTTCAGCTTCGCCGGGCGGTTCTCCCCGAGCCTGCCCTTGACGTGCTCCTGGCGGATGTTGCCGCGGAGGTCCTGGTAGAGCCAGGCCGCGACGCCCCCGGCGAGCAGGACGGCGCCCGCCATGCCGGCCGCGACCCAGCGCAGCACCCGCCGGTTGCGGGCCTTGCGGCGGGCGAGGCGTCCGGTGCGGCTCTCGTCCTCCTCGGCGTCGGCCTTGGCTTCGGCCTCGGCCGACTCCAGCCCGACGGCCTCCAGCCCGGACGCCTTGGCGGTGCCCTCGGCGGTCGCGGGGGTCTCCGGCGCGGACGCGTCCTCGGGGAGGTCGGCGCGCGGGTGCTCGCGGCCGGGGTCTTCGTGGCTCATTCGGTCCCGTTTCGAGGTCAGCACTGGTGGGGCGCGGGGTCGCCCTGCCAGATTATGGGGCCAAAGTGGGCAAAGTTCCCTAGTCGGGTTCGTGGTGCCCTGTCAGAGTTAGGCCGGATTCTGCCAGTTCGGCGGCGGAGGCGGCGGCCCCTCCCCCTGCTGCCCGCCGGGCTGCGCCTGGCCGGGCCCTGCCGGGGGAGACTGCCCCGGACCGGACGAGGGGGCCTGACCCCCGGCGGGCGGAGGCGCCTGGGGCGGCCCGGGCGGGGGCGCCTCGACGGGGTACGGCGGTTGCATGTCGTACGGCTGGGGCTGGACGGGCTGCGGACTCTGCCCGTACGGATACCCCACCGGCGCCTGCCCGTAGGGCGCGTGGACCGGCCTGAAATAAGCGCCGGACCCCTTGTTCCAGAGCAGCACGACGGTCACGAGCCCGATCAGCCAGGAGATCGCGCTGACCGCGAAGCTCGCGGGCGTGCTGGACCCCACGTTGATCCGGCTCGATCCTCCCGCGGCCAGCGTGACCAGACTGGCCAGCGTGCTCAGCGTGAAGATGCCGAAGAACACCGTCCCGGTGATGCGGGCCCACTGGCGTCCCGCCCGGTTGGTGAACGCCATCCAGATCCACAGGCCGACGCCGATCACCGCGAACACCCCGGCGATGGCGATGACCACCGTGACCAGCGTGTTCAGGGACGAGTCGGTCGGCGCGGTCCCGTTGTCGATCAGCTGCCTGCGGAGCTGGTCGCGCAGCGCGCTGATCCGCACGACCGTGACGATGAACCCGAGGACCTGCATCGCGGCCCCGGCCAGCATCAGGTAGAACGCGATCTGGACGGTCTGTGGAAGGGGTGGACGAACCGGGGACTCCGCGTACCGGGGCCCCGGATAAGGGGGAGGTCCATAGGACATCGCATGCTCCTGACCGAGGGAGGACACCACCAAGGCGTCCTCCTACCTCTTACTGACAACCGAACCCACCGAACGGTTCACGCCCCCACCCCAACAACCCCCGCTCCCACCCGTGAGCAGACCACACCCCCACCCCTAAGAACACCCCACCCACCCCGCGCACAGCCTGGGGCGTAGGGAGCCCGCGCACAGCCTGGGGCGTTGGGAGGGAGCACAGCCAGGGGGTGTGGGAGGGGGTGCTGGTGAGGAGGCGGAGGGCTGGGTTGTGGGGGTGGGCGAGAAACCTGGGCCGGAGGTTGGGGGACCGGAGGGTCGTGGGGTCGGCTGGGTGGGGGGTGGATGCGTACGATTCGGGGGTGCATGGGGGTTGGGTGGTTGGCGGGCGGTTCGCCATGCTGGACCGGATCGGGGCGGGCGGTAGCGGACGCGTCTGGCGCGCCTTTGACCGGGACGAGCGGCGGTATTGCGCGGCCAAGCTCGTCCGCAGCACGGACGGCACTGCGGTGTTGCGCGCCATGCGGGAACGGACGTTGCGGCTCGCGCATCCGCATGTCGTGACGCCGTACGCCTGGTGCCCGACGTCGGACGGCGATGTGCTGCTCGCGTTGGAGCTGGTGCGCGGCGGGTCGCTGGAGGCGCTGCTCGGTGACTACGGGCGGCTTCCCGCGTCCTACGCGGCGGAGATCCTGGATCAGCTGCTCTCCGCGCTCGGCCATATCCACGCGCAGGGCGTCGTTCACCGCGATGTCAAGCCCGCGAACGTGTTGCTGGAGCCCAGCCCGGTCGGCGCGCCCTTGATCCGGTTGAGCGACTTCGGGATCGCGCTCGGGGACGACGCGGAGCGGCTGACCACGACCGGGTTCGTCGTGGGGACGCCCGGATATCTCGCGCCCGAGGTGCTGGAGTGGGCGCGTCCGGGGCCCGCCCAGGATCTGTACGCGGCGGGCATGGTCGCGTGGCGCATGCTGACCGGCGCGGGGGACCCGGAGACGCGGCAACGGATCGGGCCGTTGCCGCCGGGCGTCCCGCCGCAGCTCTGGACCCTGGTCGCGCGCCTTGCCGCACCGGACCCGGCAGCCCGTCCTGTCTCCGCTGAGGCAGCCCGGCACGAACTCGCCGAGTGCGGACTGACCCTCGATCTCCCCGCGCGCACCCTCGATGGCGAACCCCTGCAGATCCTCGACCACCTGGGCCCGTCTCCCCAGCTCTGATGCCGCAGCCGAGTGCCCAGGACCGCAAGGAGTATGGGCGCCATGCGGATGAGTGTTCGCAGGCAGGCATGGTTGGCGCGCGTGATGGCTCTGGCCACCGGAGGGCGGCTCTGAGAGCTTGCGCGCCGGCTGCACCCCCTCCTGTCGTCTCGGCGCGAATGCCTTGCGGGTTGGTCTTCACGGATTGAGGCAGGGCTGGCCCCGCGCCTCTGGGGTTCTGGTCCACGCTCATGGTGGCTCGGTTCGTGGCGGGGTAAGCGGTGGTCAGGCAGGTTCGAAGGTGATTTCGACGCGGCGGTTCTTGGCGCGGCCATCGGGGTTGTCCTTTCCGTTGGCGGTGTTGGGGGCGACGGGACGGGACGAGCCGTAGCCCTTGGCGGTGATGTCGGCTTTACCGCCGATCAGGCGGCGGAGTTCGGCGGCGACGACGTCGGCGCGCTTCTGGGAGAGGGTGAGGTTGTAGGCGTCCTCGCCGAGGGCGTCGCTGTGGCCGCCGACCTGGATCGTGCCGGACGCGTTGCGCAGGCGTGCGGCCAGGCGGGTGAGGCTGCCGCGGGCGGCGTCGGTCAGCGTCGCCTGGTCGAAGTCGAACATGACGTCGGCGGAGAGGCTGACGGTGACCTTCGAGCCCTGTGCCTGCTCGGATTCGAGCGGGGACACGGACTTGGCGATGTCGATGTCGAACACCGAGGCGTTCGCGTTGACGTCCAGGACGGACTTCGCCAGCTCGCCGTCCGGCACCGGAGATGCGGACGGGGACGGAGACGGAGACCGGCCTCCGATCGCGGCCGAGGTCGGGGTGGCGGCGGACGCGTTTGATGGGGCAGCGAGTAGCAGGATGCCGAGGACGATGGTGACGGTCATGTGGCGCACGGGTCAGCGCTCCACTGGGATGGCGCGGAAGGTGGGCCAGGTGCCGAGCTGGACGTTCACCGACTTCACGTTCTCCGGTGGCGCGGCGAAGGTGAAGAAGACCTGGGTGGGCTGCTCGTTCGCGAGGGTGGCGAAGATCTCGCTGGTCTGGAGTTCGTGGCCGCCCGAATCCTTCACCACGACGTAGCGCTTGAGGTTGACGGGGTCGATCAGCGCGGGGTCGATGCCGTTGTGGCCGTTCAGCGAGAAGAGGCTCAGGCTCGACGACGGGTTCGGGACGTGCGGGGTGAACTGCGCGATCAGCGTCGCGAGCCTGCCGTCCACATGCAGGCTGTTGATGGCGATGTCGACCTTCGCGCCCGCGGCCAAGGGCGAGTCGAACGTGCCCTTCACGACGACCTTGCCCGCAGTCTCGACGGACGGCTTGCCGAGTCCGACCGAGTTCGCTGCTCGGACACCGGACGTGTGCCCGTCCGACTTTCCGCCGAGCCCCGAGCAGCCGGAGACCCCGCCGATGAGCAGGGCGGCCGCCAGCAGGACGGTCGCCGTTCGCGTTCCTCGCATGCCTTCCTTCCCTCCTTGATCACGACGGAGTCGCATCTGCAAACTCCATCCTCCGTGCCGACCCTCGATCACGAGGTATGATGTTCTGCGAATGGGAATCTAGCGTTTGCAGTTGCGAACGTCAAGTGGGAGGTTCGGCATGCCCGCCACGCAGGACGCCGTCGAGCGCAACCGGGCGCTGCAGACCGAGTGGTACGGCGAGCCGCTCGGCGACCGGTTCCGCCGCGTGCTCGACCGGATGGGGCTGTCCCAGTCGGGGCTGGCCGGCGTGCTCGGGCTGTCCGCGCCGATGCTGTCCCAGCTGATGTCCGGCCAGCGCGCCAAGATCAGCAATCCGGCCGTCCTGCACCGGCTGCTCGCGGTCGAGGAGCTGGCCGCCGAGGCAGACACCGTCCCGCCCGGCGAGCTGCGCGCCCGCCTGGACGAGATCCGCGAGGAGTCACCGACCACCACGTCCACCCTGCGCGCGGAGGGTCAGGGGCGCGCGACGTCGTCCGGGCGGGGCGGGGGCGTGATGGACGTGGCGTGGCACGAGGCCGCGCCGCCCGAGTCACCCGCCCGCGTCCTCCAGGCGCTGCTGAGGGAGGTCGCGTCCGCCGCCGAGATCGAGGCCGCCGCCGCGACGATCGACGTGAACTTCCCCGAGATCGCCGAAGTGCTCCGCGTCTACGGCAACGGCCGCGCCGCCGACGCAGAAGCCCACCTCAAGCGCACCCTCCAGCGATGACCCCCACCACCAGGGACCCGCCGCGACGGCCCGACCCCGAACCGTCCTGGGGGCGAGAACTCGTGGGTCAGGGGGTGAGGAGGGTTTCGACACCCGAGGGGAGTGCGCCTGCCAAACCGGCTTCTACGAGGAAGTTCTCCAGGGTCTCCTGGAAGGCCCGTGCGGCGTGGGTGAGGTCTACGTCCTTGCGGTGCGCCAGGGCGATCGTCCGGCGCAGGCCGTGGTCGGGGTGGGCTCGCCGGCCGCCGCGGGCCGGGTCGTCCTCGTCGGTGATGATCAGGGGAGTGCCGTGCAGGCCGGGACGTCCGGCCAGCACCATGCTCGGCACGACGGCGATGCCGAGGCCCGCCTCGACGAAGCGGAGCACGGCGTCCATCTCGCCGCCCTCGACCGCGAAGCGCGGCTCGAACCCGGCGGCGCGGCAGGCGCTGATGGTGGCCTCGCGCAGGTCGTAGCCGGGCCGGAACATCACCAGCGGACGGTCCCGGAGGTCGGAGATGTGCAGGTAGGGACGGCGCGGCAGCTGGCAGCCGCGGTCGGCGAGCCGTCCGCCCACGCCCGTTTCGGCCCGGTTCTCGGGCTCGGCGGCGGGGGAGGCGACGACCAGGTCCTCGCGCAGGATCGCCGTCGTCGAGAGAGGCGGATCGCCGTGCAGCGGGAGGATGACCAGGGCCAGGTCGAGCGAGCCGCGGGTCAGGTCCCGGACGAGGTCGCGCGAGCCGCCCTCCTCGACCAGCAGCTCGATGCCGGGGAAGGCGTCGTGGAAGCGCCGCAGCACGTCCCCGAGCAGGCCCGCGCACAGCGACGGCGTCGCGCCCAGCCGGACGCGCCCGCGCCGCAGCCCGGCGAGCTCCTGCACTTCGAGCCGGGCGGTGTCGACGTCCGCGAGGATCCGCTTGGCCAGCGGAAGCAGCGCCTCACCCGCCGGGGTGAGCGTGATGTTGCCGCGCGCCCGGCTGAACAGGGACGCGCCGAGCTCGGTCTCCAGCGCCCTGATCTGCTTGGACAGCGACGGCTGGGCGACGCGCAGCAGCTCGGCCGCCTGGGTGAAGTGCCTGACCTCCGCGACCGCGACGAAGTAGGCGAGCTGCTGCAACTGCACGCTCACAGGGTAGGGGCAGCCCGTCCGCGACCCGCCGCCCGACCCGGCGCCACCCGCCTCCACCCCAGGTCACCCCCGCCTCCCGCCAACGCCACCCCCGCAGCCCCGGCCCCCCGGCCTCGGCCCCCTCCGGCCTGCCCGGCCTGCCGACCGCCCCGCTCTGCCCCGGTCTCCCGCCCGGCCTCCAGGGCGTCCCGCTCGCGCGTTCCGCTCGGGTGCCTTGCTGGCGCGCGCTCTGGTCGGACGGGACGGTCGGGCGGGGGCGGGGTTTCTTGATCACTTTGGGGAGTGGGGTGTGTGGGTGGCATGGAGGCGGCGGGCGTTTCTTGTCACTTCTGATACATCCGCAACTTGAGAAACTTTCGCGACAGGGAGTATCGGGCCTGGTAAGGCCGTACTTATGCTTCGTCTGCCCCGCCCGCCGTGCGGGCGTTTTCCACCCCACACCCGCTCCCGGATCACCCCACGTCCGCCCCGCCACCGCCCCACGTGCTCGGAGCATGCATGAAGCGTCTGTCCCACCGGGTGTTCTCCCGGACCCTCGGCGCCGCCGGTCTCGGGGCCGCGCTCGCGGCCGGGCCCGCCGTCGCGGCGCACGCCGATGGGGCCTCGGGCTACACCCCAAGCAGCGCGGACTTCAAGGACTGCCCCGCGATCCCCCAGGGCGCGCAGTCCTGGCTGTGGAACTGCGTCGCCATCGTGATGACCGGCGGCGAGATGAAGCTGGGCGGCCTCACCCAGAAGATCACCTCGCCGATCACCGTCCCGGTGGCGGTGGGGCTGCACGAGTGGAAGCTGCAGATCCGCACCCCGGACGGCGGTTTCAGGAGCGACCCGATCTCGATTCCCAAGGAATCGGCGCCGCTCGGCCTGGACGGCTTCCAGGTGCGCGTCCAGCAGGCCGGAGCAATCACGCTCGGCAAGTACGTCCTGCCCGACAGCATCCCGCTGAAGGTGAAGACGGAGTACACCAAGGCGAACCTGCTCGGCGACAATTGCTACATCGGTAGCGACGCGGCACCGGTCTCGATCACGCCGAACCTGTCCGACCTGTCGTTGAAGAACGTGAACGGCGCCTGGGTCATCCCCGCGAAGATCACCGACACGGCGTTCCCGGTGCCCGCCGCGACCAACTGCGGCCTGCTCACCGGCGTGATGAACACGCTCGTCGGCCTGCCCAGCCCGAGCGGCGCCAACAAGGCGGACATCGACGTCGTCATCGGGGTCAAGAACTACATGTTCGGCCAGGTCACCGACGCGTTCGCCCGCGACCGCGGCATCACGGCGGGCAAGGTCCTGCCGTCGCTGAAGTCGGCGAAGGTCCCGGCCTCCCCGATCGCCTCCTGACCGAGGCCCGCACGCCAGGCGCCGCGTCCGCTCCCCCGGACGCGGCGTCCTGCATTCCCGCCCCGTCCGCGAGAGGCGCCCTCCGGCCTGTATCCCGGTCCGGCGCTGCACCATGTCGCGAAACGTTCGAGGTCAGCGGGCGTGACGGCGAAGCGAGAGTCGTTCGGGGTCAGCGGGCGTGGCGGCGGAGGGCTTGGATGTCGTGGACGATGACGCTCCGCCGGCCCGTCTCGATCCAGCCGTGCCGGCGCAGCGTGCGCAGGGCCTTGCTGACGGCCTCGCGGGACGCGCCGACCCAGCCCGCCAGCTCCTCCTGCGTCAGGTTCAGCGTGATCTGGACGCTCGCGCCGTTCACGCCCGTGTACGGGACGCCGAACCGTTCGGCCAGCTCGACGAGCCGCTGCGCGACGCGTCCGGTGGCGTCGAACATGCCGAACTCGACGCGGCCGCGGTCCGCCTCGCGCCAGCGCTGGCACAGCATCTTCATGATGATGAACGAGACGCGCGGGTTGGACGACAGGTAGGCGCGGAAGTCCTCGGTCGCGACGGCCAGCGCCCGCGCGGGCTCCAGCGTCTTCACCGACGCCGACCTCGGCAGCTCGTCGATCGCCGCGACCTCGCCCAGCAGCGCGCCCGGCCCCCGGACGCCGAGCACCGCCTCGCCGCCCTGCTCGCGGGTGGAGAACGCCTTGACCCGCCCGGTCAGCAGGACGGCCACCCAGGCGCCGTCCTCGCCCTCGTGGAACAGCACCTCACCGCGGTCGAAGGCGCGCACGCCGCCGCGGGATTCGAGGTCGGTGCGCTCGGCGGGGGTGAGCTCGGCGAGGAAGGAGCCCGGCTCCAAGGCGGTCATCCCTCCACGCTAAGACGCGGGACGACGTCAGGGGACCCACGACGCCAGAACAAATCAAGACCCGGTTCTGTGTACTTCTACCTATTCACCGCCGCGTCCAAGAGCGAGGGTGGAGCGCGGCACGGTGGCCCAGTTGTCACGGTGGCCGACGGCGTTCACGGGGAACGGCGGTGGCGACGGGCGGCGGTGACGGGGGCACGCCGCCCGCCGTCACCACCGCCCCGTCGCCGGACGCCCCGACGCCCCGAGGCCAGCCGACCGCCTCAACGCGCGCCGACCGCCGCCGCGGCGCCCGTCGCCGGACGCCGCCGCAGCGCCCCAGGATCACGCGGGTGGGGTGTCCTGGCCCTTCTTCACGATGCCGAGCTTCGAGCCCAGCCAGACGACCGGGTCGTAGCGGCGGCCGACGACGCGCTCCTTCATCGGGATCAGCGCGTTGTCAGTGATCTTGATGCCCTCGGGGCAGACCTCGGTGCAGCACTTGGTGATGTTGCAGAAGCCGAGCCCGAAGACCTCCTGCGCGATCTCGCGCCGGTCGTCCACGTCCGCCGGGTGCATCTCCAGCTCGGTGATCCGCATCAGGTAGCGCGGCCCGGCGAAGTTCGGCTTGTTCTCGTCGTGGTCGCGGATGACGTGGCAGACGTTGTTGCACAGGAAGCACTCGATGCACTTGCGGAACTCCTGCGAGCGCTCCACGTCCACCTGCTGCATCCGGAACTCGCCCGGCTTGGTGTCGCCGGGGTCGAACGCCGGGATCTGCTGCGCCTTCTCGTAGTTGAACGACACGTCCGTCACCAGGTCGCGGACGACCGGGAAGGTGCGGACGGGCGTGACCGTGACGACCTCGTCCGGCTCGAAGGTGGACATCCGCGTCATGCACATCAGCCGCGGCATGCCGTTCACCTCGGCCGAGCACGAGCCGCACTTGCCCGCCTTGCAGTTCCACCGGACGGCGAGGTCGGGGGCCTGCGTCGCCTGCAGCCGGTGGATGATGTCGAGGACGACCTCGCCCTCGTTCACCTCCACGGTGTAGTCGCGCAGCTCGCCGCGGCCCTCGTCGCCGCGCCACACCCGGAACTTGGCCTCGTAGCTCACTGGCCGTCCTCCTCGCCCGCCGCCTCCGCCGCCTCGGACGCGCCGCCGCCGGGCAGCTCGGCCGCGGTGAGGTACTTCTTCAGCTCGTCGGTCTCGAACAGCCCGATCAGGTCGTCGCGCATCGGCTCCATCGGCTGCCTGCGCAGCTCGACCGACGCCCCGGTCACCGGGTCGGACGCGTCGCCGGACAGCCGGCAGATCAGGTTCACCTTGCGCCAGTCCGCCGACATGACCGGGTAGTCGTCGCGGGTGTGCCCGCCGCGGCTCTCCTGCCGCTCCAGCGCGGCCCGCGCGACCGCCTCCGAGACCAGCAGCATGTTGCGCAGGTCCAGCGCCAGGTGCCAGCCGGGGTGGTAGCCGCGCCCGTCGCCGTCGTCGGATCCCGCGCCGACCGCGACCGGCGCGACCCCGACCTTCGCGACCCGTGCGCGCAGCTTGTCCAGCTTCTCCAGCGCCTCCACGAGCTCGGACTCGGTGCGGATGATGCCGACCAGCTCGTTCATCGTCGCCTGGAGCTCGCCGTGCACCGCGTACGGGTTCTCGCCGTCCGGACGGCCGAACGGGGCGAGCGCCTCCGCGGTGGCCGCCTCGACCTCCGCGTCCGGGACGGCCGGACGCGCGTCCAGACCGTCCAGGTACTCGACCGCGCCGAGGCCCGCGCGCCGGCCGAACACCAGTAGGTCCGACAGCGAGTTGCCGCCGAGCCGGTTCGAGCCGTGCATACCGCCGGAGCACTCGCCCGCCGCGAACAGGCCGGGCACGAGGGCCGCGCCGGTGTCCGGGTCGACCTCGATGCCGCCCATCACGTAGTGGCAGGTCGGGCCGACCTCCATCGCCTCGACCGTGATGTCGACGTCCGCCAGCTCCTTGAACTGGTGGTACATCGACGGCAGCCGGCGCCGGATCTCCTCCGCGCCGCCGGGCATCCGGTCCACGACGGTCAGGTACACGCCGCCGTGCGGCGACCCGCGTCCCGCCTTCACCTCGGAGTTGATGGACCGCGCGACCTCGTCACGCGGCAGCAGCTCCGGCGGGCGGCGGTTGTTGTCCGGGTCGTCGTACCAGCGGTCGCCCTCCTCCTCGGTCGTCGCGTACTTGTCCTTGAAGACCTCGGGGATGTAGTCGAACATGAACCGCTTGCCGTCGGAGTTGCGCAGCACGCCGCGGTCGCCGCGCACCGACTCGGTGACGAGCAGCCCCTTCACCGACGGCGGCCAGACCATCCCGGTCGGGTGGAACTGGACGAACTCCATGTTCAGCAGCGACGCCCCGGCGAGCAGCGCGAGCGCGTGCCCGTCCCCGGTGTACTCCCAGGAGTTGGACGTCACCTTGAACGCCTTGCCGATCCCGCCGGTCGCCATCACGATCGCCGGGGTCTCGAACACCACGAACCTCCCGGACTCGCGGACGTAGGCGAACGCGCCGCAGATCCGCCCGTCCGCGTCCTTCAGCAGCCGGGTCACGGTCGTCTCGGCCCACACCTTGATCCGCGCGTCGTAGGCGCCGAACTCGCGGTGGTCCTCCTGCTGCAGCGCGACGACCTTCTGCTGCAGCGTCCGGATCATCTCCAGGCCGGTGCGGTCGCCGACGTGCGCCAGCCGCGGGTACTCGTGCCCGCCGAAGTTGCGCTGCGAGATCTTGCCGTCCTTGGTGCGGTCGAACAGCGCGCCCCACGCCTCCAGCTCCCACACCCGGTCGGGGGCCTCCTTGGCGTGCAGCTCGGCCATCCGCCAGTTGTTGAGGAACTTCCCGCCGCGCATCGTGTCGCGGAAGTGGACCTGCCAGTTGTCGTTCGGGTTGACGTTGCCCATCGCCGCGGCCGCGCCGCCCTCGGCCATCACCGTGTGCGCCTTGCCGAACAGCGACTTGGAGATGACGGCGACGCTCTTGCCCTGCAGCCGCGCCTCGATCGCCGCGCGCAGCCCGGCCCCGCCCGCGCCGATCACGACGACGTCGTAGGCGTGCCTCTCGATTTCGGTCATCTGGGGGTCCTCAGTTGAAGATTCGCAGGTCGGTGATGGTGCCGCTGGAGACCAGCGCGACGTAGAGATCCGCCACCACCAGCGATCCGAGCGTGATGAGCGCGTACCGGCCGTGCTGCTTGTTCAGCTTCGACACCTGCCCCCACATCCAGTACCGGACCGGGTGCTTGGAGAAGTTCTTCAGCCGTCCGCCGACGATGTGCCGGCAGGAGTGGCAGGACAGGGTGTAGATCCACAGCAGCACCACGTTGGCGAGCAGCACCAGGGTGCCGAGCCCGATCCCGAACCCGCCGTCCTTGCCGTGGAAGGCGCGGACCGCGTCCCAGGTGTTGACCAGCGAGATCAGGAACGCGGCCATCCAGAAGTAGCGGTGCAGGTTCTGGCCGATCAGCGGGAACCGCCGCTCGCCCGAGTACCTCTTGTGGGGCTCGGCCACCGCGCACGCGGGCGGGGACGCCCAGTACGAGCGGTAGTAGGCCTTCCGGTAGTAGTAGCAGGTCAGCCGGAAGAGCAGCAGGAACGGCAGCGACACCGCCGCGAACGGGATCCAGCCGCGCGTCGCCGACGGCAGGAACGTGCCGAACTCGGCGGCGTCGCCGGTGTGCCCGTTGGCGTGCACGTTGCTGCAGATCTCGTTGAAGCAGGGCGAGTAGAACGGCGTCAGGTAGTGGTACTGGGGGACGTAGAACGCCGCTCCCCAGAAGGCCCGGATGGTCGCGTACACCACCCACGCCGTGAAGATCACCAGGGTGGTGACCGGATAGACGCGCCAGTTGTCCCGGCGGAGCGTGCGTTCCTTGATCTGGGCGCGCGCTTTGCCTGGCGCCTCCACTGTGCTCATCGATCGCTCTCCTGAGCTCGGGTCGGGGTCTCGGGGTCGTCTCCCCGCTGGGGTGGTTCCCCGTTCTCGCGCCTCCGGGGGATGTGACCCTACGCCACGGTCCCGCGACTGTGACACACATAACAACGACGCCACCGTGTGACCCTGCACACATGCCCGCCTGCGGTTCTGCCCGTTCCCGGCCGCATCTCACTCATAACCAGCATTTATGGCTGAGCGGAATCGAGACGAGCGCGAACGGGCATGATCGTTTAACTCGGACACTGCGCTATAGCGATGCCGAAACGCGACGAAGCCCCGCGACCGGATCGGTCGCGGGGCTTCGTCGAGAGCGTCGCGCGGCTTCGCGGAGAGCGGGACGGCCTACTTCTTCGTGCCACCTCCGGCTGCTGCCCTTGTCTACTTCTTCTTGCCGCCGACGGTGGCCTTCAGGAAGTCCCGGTTGAGCGACGAGATGACGTCGAGCGGGATGCCCTTGGGGCAGGCGACGGTGCACTCGCCGGTGTTGGTGCAGCCGCCGAAGCCGGCGTCGTCGTGGGTCTCCAGCATGGAGACGACGCGGTCCCAGCGCTCGGGCTGGCCCTGCGGCATGAGGCCGAGGTGGGTGACCTTGGCGCCGAGGAACAGCGCGGCCGAGCCGTTCGGGCAGGCCGCGACGCAGGCGCCGCAGCCGATGCACTCGGCGGCCTCGAAGGCGGCGTCGGCGTCCGGCTTGGGCACCGGGACCGAGTGCGCCTCGGGGGCGGTGCCGGTCGGCGCGGTGATGTAGCCGCCGGACTGGATGATCTTGTCGAACGCGGACCGGTCCACGACCAGGTCCTTGACGACCGGGAAGGCCCGGGCGCGCCACGGCTCGACGTCGATGACCTCGCCGTCCTTGAACTTGCGCATGTGCAGCTGGCAGGTGGTGGTCGCCCGCTCCGGACCGTGCGGGGTGCCGTTGATCACCAGCGAGCACATGCCGCAGATGCCCTCGCGGCAGTCGTGGTCGAACGCGACGGGCTCCTCGCCCTCGGTGATCAGCCGCTCGTTGAGGACGTCCAGCATCTCCAGGAACGAGGCGTCCGGGGAGATGTCGTCGATCGGGTACTCGACCATCCGGCCCTCGTCGTTCGGGTCCGTCTGGCGCCAGATGCGCAGGGTGAGCTTCATTACTTGTACGACCTCTGCGTCGGGTGAACGTATTCGAATTCGAGGGCTTCCCGGTGCAGGACGGGCTTGGTGCCCGCCCCGCCCCACTCCCAGGCCGCGACGTAGGAGAAGTGCTCGTCGTCGCGCTTGGCCTCGCCGTCCTCGTCCTGGGACTCGGCGCGGAAGTGGCCGCCGCAGGACTCCGAGCGGTGCAGGGCGTCCACGACCATGAGCTCGCCGAGCTCCAGGAAGTCGGCGACGCGGCCGGCCTTCTCCAGCTCCTTGTTGAGCTCCTCGCCCTTGCCGGTGACCTTGACGTTCTCCCAGAACTCCTTGCGGAGCGCCGGGATCAGCTCCAGGGCCTTGCGCAGGCCCTCCTCGGTCCGCTCCATGCCGCAGTACTCCCACATGATGTGGCCGAGCTCGCGGTGGAAGGAGTCGACGGTGCGGGTGCCGTTGATCGAGAGCAGCTTCTCGACCTGCGCGGAGACCCGCTCCTCGGCCTCGGCGATGGCGGTCTCGGAGACCTCGTCCAGGCCGGTGTTGCGGGCCAGGTAGTCGCCGAGCCCGGTCGGGAGGACGAAGTAGCCGTCCGCGAGGCCCTGCATGAGGGCGGACGCGCCGAGCCGGTTCGCGCCGTGGTCGGAGAAGTTGGCCTCGCCGATGACGAACAGGCCGGGGATGTTGGACTGCAGGTCGTAGTCGACCCACAGGCCGCCCATCGTGTAGTGGACGGCGGGGTAGATGCGCATCGGCACGTCGTAGGGGTTCTCGCCCGTGATGCGCTCGTACATCTCGAAGAGGTTGCCGTACTTGGCCTCGACGGTCTTGCGGCCGAGCCGCGCGATCGCGTCGGCGAAGTCGAGGTAGACGCCCTGCCCGCCGGGGCCGACGCCGCGTCCCTCGTCGCAGACGTTCTTGGCGGCGCGGGACGCGATGTCGCGCGGCACCAGGTTGCCGAAGGACGGGTAGATGCGCTCCAGGTAGTAGTCGCGCTCGTCCTCGGGGATGTCGGCGGCGGCGCGCTCGTCGCCGGCCTTCTTCGGCACCCAGACGCGGCCGTCGTTGCGCAGCGACTCCGACATCAGCGTCAGCTTGGACTGGTGCTCGCCGGAGTAGGGAATGCAGGTCGGGTGGATCTGCGTGTAGCACGGGTTGGCGAAGTAGGCGCCGTGCTTGTGTGCGCGCCAGGACGCGGTGACGTTGGAGCCCATGGCGTTGGTGGACAGGAAGAACACGTTCCCGTAGCCGCCGGACGCCAGCACGACCGCGTCGGCGGTGTAGTGCTTGATCTCGCCGGTGATCAGGTCGCGGACGACGACGCCGCGGGCGCGGCCGTCCTCCATGATCAGGTCGAGCATCTCGTGCCGGGCGTGCAGCTCGACGTTCCCGGCGTCCACCTGCCGCATGAGCGCCTGGTAGGCGCCGAGCAGCAGCTGCTGGCCCGTCTGGCCGCGCGCGTAGAAGGTGCGGGAGACCTGGGTGCCGCCGAAGGAGCGGTTGTCGAGCAGGCCGCCGTACTCGCGGGCGAACGGGACGCCCTGCGCGACGCACTGGTCGATGATCTGGGTGGAGATCTCGGCGAGGCGGTGCACGTTCGACTCGCGGGAGCGGAAGTCGCCGCCCTTCACGGTGTCGTAGAACAGGCGGTGCACCGAGTCGCCGTCGTTGCGGTAGTTCTTGGCGGCGTTGATGCCGCCCTGCGCGGCGATGGAGTGGGCGCGGCGGGGCGAGTCCTGGAAGCAGAACTGGACGACGTGGTAGCCGGCCTCGCCGAGGGTCGCGCCGGCGGACCCGCCCGCCAGGCCCGTCCCGATGACGATGACCTTCTTCTTGCGCTTGTTGGCCGGGTTGACCAGCTTGGCCTCGAACTTGCGGGTGGTCCAGCGGCTCTCGACCGGGCCGGCCGGGGCCTTGGTGTCGGCGATCGGGTCGCCGGTCTCGAAGATGGCGTCGGTCATGGTCAGCTCACCCATCCGAAGGTGACGGAGATCGGCACGGCGATGAAGCCGATCGTGACGACGGCGGCGATGCCTCCGGCGAGGGCGCGCAGCGCGTTGTTGTTGCGCGGCGAGCGCAGCCCGAGGGTCTGGAAGGCGCTCCAGATGCCGTGCCGCAGGTGCAGGCCGACGAGCAGGACGGCGAGGACGTACCAGACGGTGATGTACCAGCGGGAGGCGTCGAAGTCGGCGACGACCCGGTCGTACGGGGTGGCGTCAGAGCCCTTGGGGTTCACCGCGTAGAACGTCAGGTCCAGCAGGTGCCAGATGACGAACAGCAGGATGATCACGCCGCCGTAGCGCATGGTGTGCGTGGCGTAGCCCTGCGCGTGCGACTTCTTCTTGCCGTGGTACTTCACGGGCCGAGCCGCGCTCGCGCGCCGGGCCAGCGAGACCGCGGACCACATGTGCAGCAGGACGGAGACGCCGAGCACGACCTCAAGGAGGGTCAGCACGGTGCGCCGGGGGACGGCGGGCTCGCCCATCGTGCGCAGCCAGTGCGCGTAGTGGTCGAAGTCGCCGGCGCCAAGGAAGATCTTGAGGTTCCCGATCATGTGCGCGATCAGGAAGCCGACGAGGATCGCCCCCGTCACCGCCATGACCGCCTTCTTGCCCACGGTCGATCTGTAGATCGCAGTACTCGCTATAGCCACGGCTCAGAAAGTAGGGCGACCTGGGCGAAGAGGGCCAAGTCATGGAGGCACTCGTTTCCATAGCCAGCGGCTATGACCCGCTGCGACCAGGGTGTCGTGACCGTTCGGTGATCACGCATCGTGACAGAGTTCACACGGCCCTCGGGAACTACAGGCCGTAGTACATCATGCTCTACGCGCTGTAGTAGATAAAACCGCAGGTGACGTGGGTCACAGCCCGGTCGGTCGGGTGTCCCGCGGCGCGAGGTCGGTCGGCGTCCGGCGGCGCGAGGTCTGGCGGCGGCCGGGTTCGGCGGCGCGAGGACAGCCGATGGGCGGTCAGTGGTGGGAGAGGAGGACGACGGCGAGGTCGTCGGTGAGGGCGTCGCCGTTGAGGCGCTCGACGCCGGAGACCAGGTCGTCCAGCAGCGCGCGGCCGACCAGGCCCCGCCCGGACGCCTGGCGGGCCAGGTCCACCAGGCCCTCGGTGCCGAGCCGGGCGGACGTGCCGTCCCCGGTGTGGCCCTCGATCAGGCCGTCGGTGTAGAGCATCAGGCTCCACGTCTCGCCGAGCTCGACCTCGGTCATCGGCCAGTCCGCGTCCGGCACCAGGCCGAGCGCTGGGCCGTGCGCGTAGTCCGGCAGCGCCATGACCCGCCCGCCGGAGCCGGAATCGGCTTCGGGACCGGAGCCGCTGAACAGGAGCGGCGCGGGATGGCCGGCCAGGTACATGCGGGCCGTCCGGCGGGACGGGGCGACCGTGACCATGCACAGGGTCGTGAACGTCTCGTCGCTGCGCCGCTCGTGCCCGAGGACGGTGTCGAGGGTGCCGAGCAGCTGCTCGCCGGTGTGCCCGGCGAGGACGAGCGTCCGCCACGCCATGCGGAGCTGGACGCCGAGCGCCGCCTCGTCCGGTCCGTGCCCGGAAACATCGGCGATCATGAGGTGGACGGCGCCGCCCTCGGTCTGCACGGTGTCGTAGAAGTCGCCGCCGAGCAGCGCGCGGGACCGGCCGGGCCGGTACCGGGTGTGGTGCGAGAGGGACGGGTCGTCGATCAGCGGGACGGGCAGCAGCCCGCGCTCCAGCCGGGCGTTCTCGGCCGCCATCAGCCGCGCCTCGACCAGCCGCCGCTCGCTCTCGTCCGCGCGCCGCCGCTCGATGCCGTAGCGCACCGCGCGGGCCAGCAGCGGACCGTCGATCTCCCGCTTGACCAGGTAGTCCTCGGCTCCGGCGGCGACCGCGCGGACACCGAGGGTGACGTCGTCCACCCCGGTCAGCACGATCACCGCGGCGGTTCCGGAAACGGCCAGCATCCGGCGCAGGCCGGTCAGCCGGTCGTCCTCGGGCCCGGACAGGTCGATCAGGATGCACTGGGTGCGGCGGGACACCTTGCGGCGCGCCTCGTCCACCGAGGCGGCGACGGTCAGCGCGACGTCCAGCCCGGCCTCGGTGAGCATCTTCTCCACCATCAGCACGTCCGCGGGGTCGCCGAAAACGGCCAGCAACTCGACGGTCTCGGGCTGGCCGGGCGGGAGGGCGGGACGGCGGGGAGTGGTCACGACCCGAGGGAGGCTAGCCGGTCCCGCGCGTGCCGCGCACCTCCCAGGATGCCCGTAATGGGCCGGAAGCCCGTGCCGCCAGGGCGTCCGGCGGCGAAAAAATGAGTCGTGCGGGCCGGAGGCCGCCGCATACCTTCGCAGGGTGAAGGAGTTGCCGGTTTCGGACCCGGGCACCCCCGACCACACCTCCCCGACGCGCTACCTGCTCTGGCTCGTGCGCGTGCAGAGGCGGAGCGTGATCGGCGTCGCGGTGCTCGGTTCGCTGTTCTTCCTCTCCCCGGCCCTGATGCCCGCCGTGATCGGTCGCGCCATCGACGACGGGGTGGCCGGGGAGGACACGGGCGCGCTGCTGCGCTGGGCGGGCGTGCTGTCGGCGCTCGGCGTCCTGCAGATGGTGTCGAGCGTCACCCGGCACCGGCTGGCCGTCTTCAACTGGCTGTCGGCCGCCTACCGGACGATCCAGATCGTCACGCGGCAGACGACCCGGCTCGGCGCGACGCTGCCCAAGCGGCTCACCGCGGGCGAGGTCGTCAGCGTCGGGATCTCCGACGTGGCCCGGCTCGGCGACGTCCTGGACATCGTCGGCCGCGGCACCGGCTCGGTCGTCGCGATCGCGGTGGTCGCCGTCCTGCTGCTCGTGACGTCCTGGCCGCTGGGCCTGGTCGTGCTGGTCGGGGTGCCGCTGATCCTGGCGCTCGCCGCGCCGCTGCTGCGCCCCTACGAGCGCCGCGAGGACGCGCACCGGGAGCTGGTCAGCGAGCTGAACTCGACGGCCACCGACCTGGTCGCGGGCCTGCGGGTGCTGCGCGGCGTCGGCGGCGAGGGCCTGTTCGCCGAGCGCTACCGGCGCCGGTCGCAGGACGTCCGGCGGGCCGGGGTGCGGGTGGCGTGGGCCGAGTCGCGGATCAGCGGCGCCGAGGTGCTGTTGCCGGGCCTGCTGGTCGCGCTGGTGACCTGGGTCGGGGCGCACTTCGCCCAGGACCACAGGATCACCATCGGTCAGCTCGTCGCGTTCTACGGCTACGCGGTCTTCCTGGTCGAGCCGCTGCGGACGATCGGGGAGATGGCGCAGAAGGTCACCAAGGGCCGCGTCGCCGCCGGGCGCGTCTGCCGGCTGCTGGCCGTCGAGCCCGAGATCACCCTGTCCGGGACCCGGGCCGTCGAGGGCCCGGCCGAGCTGGTGGACGCCGCGTCCGGGCTGGTCGTCCGGCCGGGGCGCGTCACCGCCGTGGCCGCCGCCGACCCGCGCGACGCCGCCGCCGTGGCCGACCGGCTGGGCCGGTACGCCGAGGGCGACGTGACCTACAACGGCGTCCCGCTGGCCGAGGTCGCGGACGTCCGGAGCAAGGTCCTGGTCGCCGTCAACGAGGACCGCCTGTTCTCCGGCCCCCTGCGCAACACGCTCAGCCCGCCGTCCGGGGCCTCTGGCGCGTCCGGGCTCGACGTCGCGATCGAGGCCGCCGCGGCGGACGACATCGTCGAGGTGGACGGCCTGGACGGCCACGTCGCCGAGGCCGGACGGGAGTTCTCCGGCGGCCAGCGGCAGCGGCTCCGGCTCGTCCGGGCGCTCGCCGCCGACCCCGACGTGCTCGTCCTGGTCGAGCCGACGAGCGCGGTCGACGCGCACACCGAGTCCGCGATCGCCGAGCGGATCGGGCGCGCCCGGTCCGGCCGGACGACCGTGATCGCGACCACCAGCCCGCTCGTCCTCGACCGCGCCGACCACGTCGCGTTCGTCGAGCACGGCGAGGTGGTCGCCGAGGGCACGCACCGCGACCTGCTCGACACCGAACCCCGCTATGCCGCCGTCGTCACCCGGGGAGCCTCATGATCCGCCGCTCGCGCGGCCCGTCCCCGGAGGGCGCCTGTCCCGGAGGTCCCGGATGAGCACCGCCATCCTGCCCGTCGCCACCCGCGCCCAGGTGCGCGCGTACGCCGTCGCGCTCGCGCGCCGGCACCCGCGCGCCCTGGCCGGGGCGCTGGCCCTGCACGCCCTCGCCGCGATCTCCGGGCTGGTCGCGCCGCGGCTGCTGGGCGGCCTGGTGGACGGCGTCCGCACCGGCACCGCGCACATCGACGCGGTCGGCGCGGCGATCGCCGGGTTCGTCATCGTCCAGGGTGTCCTGACCCGGTACGCCTACTTCGCGTCCGCGCGGCTCGGCGAGCGGGTCATGGCCGAGCTGCGCGAGGAGTTCGTCGGACGCGTCCTCGGCCTGCCGCTGTCGCGGGTCGAGCGGGCCGGGACGGGCGACCTGGTCAGCCGCACCTCGCGGGACGTCGGGGAGCTGTCCGGCGTGGTCCGCGAGGCCGTCCCGGAGATGGTCATCGGCAGCGTCACGGTCGTCCTCACGCTCGGCGCGCTCGTGCTGACCGGGCCGCTCGTCGCGCTGCCGGTGCTGCTCGGCGTCCCGCCCATCGTGCTCGGCATGCGCTGGTACCTGAAGCGCGCCCGGGACGGCTACCTGCGCGAGGAGGCGGCTTGGGCGGAGCTGACCGACGGCCTCGCCGAGACCGTCCAGGGCGCCCGGACGGTCGAGGCGTTCGGCCTCCAGCGCCGCCGGATCGCCCGCGGCGACGCCGACATCGCCCGCTCCTTCTCCCGCGAGCGCTACACGCTCGGGCTCCGGACCGTCCTGTTCCCGGTCGTCGACGGCGGCTACGTGCTGCCCGTCGTCGGGACGCTGGTCATCGGCGGCCTCCTGCACGCGCACGGCCACGCCACGCTCGGCCAGGTCACCGCCGCGACCCTGTACGTCCAGCAGCTGATCGGCCCCGTGGACATGCTCCTCACCCGCATGGACGAGGTGCAGATCGGCGGCGCGTCCCTGGCCCGCCTGCTCGGCGTCGGGAACGTCCCGGCCGACCGTGTCCCGACCTCCGCGCGCCCGGACGGCGAGCGGATCGCGGTCCGCGACGTCCGGTACGCCTACCGTCCCGGCCACGACGTCCTGCACGGCGTGGACCTGGCGCTGCGTCCGGGGGAGCGGCTCGCGATGGTCGGACCGTCCGGCGCGGGCAAGTCCACCCTCGGCCGCCTGGTCGCGGGCATCGACGGCCCGCGCTCCGGCGCGGTCGAGGTCGGCGACGACGCGCCCGTCCCGCTCGTGGAGCTGCCGCTGGACGAGCTGCGCGGCCACGTCGCCCTGGTCACCCAGGAGCACCACGTCTTCCGCGGCACCCTGCGCGACAACCTGGTGATGGCCAACCCGGACGCCACCGACGACCAGATCCGCGCCGCCCTCGAAGCCGTCGACTGGGACGGCCCGGACCTCACCGTCCAGGTCGGCGCGGCCGGCGAGGACCTCTCCCCGGCGCAGGCCCAGCAGCTCGCGCTGGCCCGGCTCGTCCTCGCCGACCCGCACACCCTCGTCCTGGACGAGGCGACGTCCCTGCTGGACCCGAGAGCGGCCCGCCGCCTGGAGCGCTCGCTGGCCGCCGTCCTGGACGGCCGGACGGTCGTCGCCATCGCCCACCGCCTCCACACCGCCCACGACGCCGACCGCGTAGCCGTCGTCGAAGGCGGCCGCATCACCGAACTGGGCACCCACGAGGACCTGCTGGCCGAGAACGGCAGCTACGCCGCCCTCTGGACCTCCTGGCACGGCGACCGCCAACCCGCCGACAACCCCTAACCAGCCCCACCCAGGTACACGCGGCAACGGCAAACCACACCCGCAGCGTCGCGTCTCACGCGCCCTGGCACGTGCATGCGAGCCATTCCAGCCCGCGCAGCACACCAGGGCCTCGCGTGTGCTTCCTGTGTGTGGTGCGGTGTGGCGTTTGCGGGACGGGTGTTGCTACGCCGTGTGTCCGGGGCCGTCTAGGCCCCGGACACACGGCTTGGTTTTTTAGGCCAGGGATTTCCGCAGCCAGTCGACCTGTAGGTGGAGGAGGTTCTCGGCGACGACCTCCTGCGGGGTCATGTGGGTGACACCCGACAGGGGGAGGACGGTGTGGGGGCGGCCCGCGGCCAGGAGGGCCGAGGAGAGGCGCAGGGTGTGCGCGGCCACCACGTTGTCGTCGGCGAGGCCGTGGATGAGCAGGAGCGGGCGGGTGAGCTTCGCGGCCAGCTCGATGAGGGAGTTGGCGGCGTAGGACTCCGGCTCCTCCTCGGGGAGGCCGAGGTAGCGCTCGGTGTAGTGGGTGTCGTAGAGCGTCCAGTCGGTGACCGGGGCGCCGGCGACGGCGGCGTGGAAGACGTCCGGGCGGGCCAGCACGGCGAGCGCGGCGAGCCAGCCGCCGAAGGACCAGCCGCGGACGGCGACGCGGTCGAGGTCGAGCGCGGCGGGGTGGCGGCGGGCGGCCTCCTCCAGCGCGGCGACCTGGTCCTCCAGGACGGGCGTGACGAAGTCGCCGCGGACCGCGCGCTCCCAGGCGACGCCGCGGCCCGGGGTGCCCCGGCCGTCCGCGATCACCACGGCGAAGCCCTGGTCGGCGAGCCACTGCGGCTCGCAGTAGGCGCGCTGGACGGCCAGGACGCGCTGCGCGTGCGGGCCGCCGTAGGGGTCCATGAGGACGGGCAGCCGGCCCTGCTCCGGTGTCCAGCCGGTGGGCAGGACGACCGCCGTGCGGACGCCGCGCTCGCCGGCGCGCAGCAGCTCGACCCGCGGCGTGATCACCGGGGTCTCGGCGCGGGACTCGATCGGGAAGGTGCCGGACGGCCCGCGGACCTCGGTGAGCGTGCCGAGGGCGTCCAGCCGCGAGCCGGTGACCACGGTCAGGTCGCCCGACGCGACCGCGGAGAAGACGCCCTGGCCCGAGGTGAGCTGCGTCACCTCCCCGTCGGCGTACCGGTGCACGTGGATCTCGGTCGGCTCCGTGGACGCGGTGAACAGCACCGTGCCGCCCTCGACGCCCAGCACCGAGCGGACCTGGAGGCCGGGCGGGGTGACGGCCTCGCCGCCGATGGTGAGGCGCCGCGTGTCAGCTTGGTGGTCTTCGATCGTCCAGACGAGGTCGCCGGTGCCGGTGCGGGCCGGGACGCCGGGGACGATCTCGGTCCAGACCGGGTCGTGGCCGGTGTGCAGCAGCGCGGTCTCGCCGTTCAGCGGGTCGACGGTGAGCACCCGCTGGGCGCGCTGGTCGCGGGTCTGGACGACGATCAGCGGGCCGCGCGAGTCCCAGGACGCGGTGGTCAGGTAGGGGTACTGGCCGCGGTCCCAGGACACCGAGGCGCGGCCCTCGCCGTCCGCCTTGAGCAGGACGAGCGAAACGATCGCGTTGGGCGTCCCGGCGGCCGGGTAGGCGATCTCGGTGGCGGGGCTGTCGGGGTTGGCAGGGTCGGCGATCGTCCAGCGCTGGACGGGCGTCTCGTCCACCCGGGCGGCGAGCAGGGTCGAGCCGTCCGGTGACCACCAGTGGCCGCGCATCCGCTGCATCTCCTCGGCGGCGATGAACTCGGCCAGGCCGTAGGAGATCTGCTCGCTCTCGGGCGTGATCAGGGCGCGGTCGTCCGTGCCGTCCGCGCCGATCACCCGGACGGTGCGGGCGGAGACGTAGGCCACGCGGCGCCCGGCCGGGTCGAGCCGCGGGTCGAACACCGGGGTCCGCGCGGGCAGCTCGCGGGTCTCGCCGGACTCCAGGTCGGTGAGGAACAGCTGTCCGCCGAGGCTGAACACCGCCTGCCGGACGGCCGAGTCGGTCGCGAAGCCGACGATGCCGCCCGCGCCCTCGCGGGCCCGCTCGCGCCGGGCGCGCTCCTCGGCGGGCAGGTTCGCCTCGCCCGCCACCGACAGCGCGGCGGGGTCGGCGACCAGCGTCTCCGCGCCGGTCGCCGGGTCGAGCGTCCACAGGCAGGTGACGGGGTCGTCGCCCGCCTTCGTCCGCAGGAACGCCACCCGGGACCCGTCGGGCGCGATCTGGAAGGCGCGCGGGACGCCCAGGGTGAAGCGGCGGGTGCGGGCGGTCTGCCGCGGATAGCTGATGCTCATGGTGCGAAGTCTGCCAGCCGCCCCCGATCCTTCCGGGCGGGAGCCCGGCCGACTCGCTGCTTTGCGGCTTTTATATGGGTATGGTCCCGCAGGGTGAACGCGGGGTGGGCGGACGCGTGCTCGCGTAAGCTCATACCTCGCCCAGCGCCGAAGCGTCGCCAGTCGCCCGCCGAAGGAGTAGTTCCATGCCGGACATGCAGCCGGGAGATCCCCGGCGGCTGGGGTCCTACGACCTGACCGAACGTCTCGGAGAGGGCGGTCAGGGCGTCGTCTACCTCGGCGTGGACCCGTCCGGCGCGAAGGCGGCGATCAAGCTGCTGCGCGCCGACCTCGCCGCCGACGACCAGGCCCGCCACCGGTTCGTGCGGGAGTCCCAGGCGGCCATGCAGGTCGCCCGGTTCTGCACCGCGCAGGTGCTGGAGGCCGACGTCGCGGGCGACCAGCCGTGGATCGCCAGCGAGTACGTGCCCGGCCCGTCGCTGTACAGGCAGGTCACCGAGCAGGGGCCGATCACCGGGGCGGCGCTGGAGCGGCTCGCCATCGGCACCGCGACCGCGCTGGTGGCGATCCACCAGGCGGGCATCGTGCACCGCGACTTCAAGCCGCACAACGTGATCATGGCCCCGGACGGCCCGCGCGTGATCGACTTCGGCATCGCGCGCGCCCTGGACGCGGGCCAGACCAACGCGACCAAGGCGATCGGCACCCCGTCCTACATGGCCCCCGAGCAGGTCGCCGGGCAGCGGCTCACCGAGGCCGTGGACGTCTGGGCCTGGGGCTCGACCATGGTGTTCGCCGCGACCGGGCGCCCGCCGTTCGGCGACGACACCGTGGTCGCGGTGATCAACCGGGTGATGAACGAGCCGCCCTCGCTGGACGGCCTGCCGCCCGAGCTGCACAACCTGATCGCCGCCTGCCTGGTCAAGGACCCGGCGCGGCGGCCGACCGCGCAGCAGCTGATGATGGCGCTCATCGGCAGCGGCGGCCCTGGCGGCACCGGCGGCGTGCCGGGCGCCACCGCGCTGGACGACCCGGCCCAGGCGACCGCCCTGCTGGCGGGCGGCGCAGCGGCGGCCGCCGGTGGCGCCGCCGCGACCCGGATGGCCCCGGCGGGCGCGTACGACCAGGGCGGCTACGCCCCGACCCACGCGATGGGCGGCGGTGGCGCGACCCTGCCTCCGGTCGCCGGGTACGAGGACGCTTACCGCGGCGGCGGTGGCGGCGGTCGGCGCGGCGACTGGGAGCCGGAGAAGAAGTCCAAGGGCCCGATCATCGCGGCCGTCGTCGCGATCCTGGTCCTCGCGGCCGTGGTCGGCATCGCGGTCGCGAACATGGGCGGCGGCGGGCACGGCAACACGCCCGGCAACCAGAACTCGTCGGTGACCGACACCCCGTCCGACAGCAACACCGACGACTCCACCGAGCCGTCCTCGCCGAGCGAGAGCCACACTCGGACGCACCGCCCGACGCACACCAGCACCCCGACCGACACGAGCACGCCCACCGACCCCCCCACGGACACGCCGACGCACACCCCGACCCACAGCCCGTCGCACTCGCCGTCCCACAGCCCGACCTCCCCGCCCGCCAGCGGCGGCGGCGCGGGCGGCGCGGGCGGCAACTGAGCGCCTCCAGGGCCGGGACGCTCCGGACGTGACGACGGTCACGTCCGGAGCGTGACGTTTCGCGCACGTACCGGGGAAGGGTGGGAGCCGAGAACGGTCCCACGCGTTAGTAGGCTCAATGGTCATGAAGGAGCCGCGCATCCTGTTCGTGCACGCCCATCCCGATGACGAGTCCATCGGGACCGGGGCGACCATGGCCAAGTACGCGGCCGAGGGCGCCCACGTCACCCTCGTCACCTGCACGCTGGGCGAGGAGGGCGAGGTCATCCCGGACGAGCTGCGCCACCTCGCCGCCGACAAGGAGGACCGGCTCGGCGAGTTCCGCATCGGCGAGCTCGCCGCCGCCTGCGCGGCGCTCGGCGTGGCCGACCACCGGTTCCTCGGCGGCGCGGGCCGCTGGCGCGACTCCGGGATGATGGGCGCGCCCAGCAACGACGACCCGAACTGCTTCTGGCGCGCCGACCTGGACGAGGCCGCCGGGGCGCTCGCCGAGATCGTCCGGGAGGTCCGGCCGCAGGTGGTGGTCAGCTACGACGACCGCGGCAACTACGGGCATCCCGACCACATCCAGGCGCACCGCGTCACCCACCGCGCCTTCGCGCTGGCCGCCGACCCGTCCTTCACGGGCGAGGGCCGGGAGCCCTGGAAGGTCGCCAAGCTGTACGCGTACGCGACGCCCCGCACCGTCCTGGTCCGGGCGATCGCGGTGATGCGCGAGGCGCGGCTGCCGTTCCCGCGCGTCGCCACCCTGGACGAGCTGGGCTCCGGCGTCCCGGACGACGCGATCACCAGCGTCGTGGACGCCCGCCCCTACCTGGCGCGCAAGCTCGCGGCGCTGCGCGCGCACCGCACCCAGATCGTCGTCGCGCCCGAGGGGACCGGGCCGTTCTTCGCGCTGTCGAACAACCTCGCGCAGCAGGCGTTCGGCACCGAGTACTACGTCCTGCTCGACGGTGAGCGCGGCCCGTCCGGCCCCGGCGGCCGCGAGACCGACCTCTTCGCCGGCCTGACCTGACACCTCACCGCCCGGCCCTGCCCGCCGCCGGGGCTCTGCTCGCCGGGACGGTCTGGCGGCTTCGGCGGACGGAGCCGCCCGGAGCCTGGCTAGGCTGGCGGCGTGAACGAGGACGACGCCACTTCGCTGCGGACCGGTGAGCGCGCCGCGCCGCCCGCTCCGGCCACCGGGCCGCCGCCCGCCCTGTACGCCCTGGTCTCCGGCCTGGCCTACGGGATGCTCGCCGCGCTGGGCGCCGTGGCCGGGACCGTCGGCTCGTTCTGCCAGGACTGGTCGGTCGCGTCGCTGCCGCTGCCGTCGGTCGGGCTGTGCGTCCTGCTGTTCGGGCTCGTCCTCGGCGCCGGGTTCGGGATGGGCGGCAAGCTCGGCGGGGTCGCCCCCGCGGCCGCCTGGATGATCGTGACTTTCGTCATGTCGTCCAAGCAGGCGGAGGGCGATCTGGTGATCCCCGGCACGATGGCGGGGTACGTCTACATCATCGGCGGGATGGTCGCGGCCCTGGTCGCGATAGCCGTCGTGCCCTCCAGGCGGGAGCCCGGCCAGTGGCTCACCGGCCAGTGGCTCACCGGAGGCGGTGGCGATACCCGCGGGTAGTGTGAGGGTGTTGTGAGCATCGAGCCCCCCTGCCCCGAAGCCCACGCCCTCGCCGCCGCGCCCGACCCACGGCTGTTCCGCCAGGTGGTCGGACGGTTCGCGACCGGCGTGGCGGTCGTGACCACCGTCGCGGACGGCGTCGACCACGCGATGACGGTCAACGCCTTCACCTCGGTGTCCCTCGACCCGCTGCTGGTCATGTTCTGCGCCGACCGGACGGCCCGCTTCCACGACACCGTCCTCGCCGCGGGCGCCTGGGCGGTCTCGGTGCTCCCGGACGGCCTGCGCGGCGCGTCCGAGCACCTGGCGACCCGCGGCCGCCCGATCGCCGGGCAGCTGGACCGCTACCGAGTCCACCGCGGCCCCGCGACCGGCGTCCCGATCCTGTCCGACGCGCTCGCCGCCGTCGAATGCCGCACGCACGCCGTCCACGAGGCAGGGGACCACAGCATCGTCGTCGGCGAGGTGCTGTCGCTCGACGTCCCGAACCCCGGCGCCGAGCCCCTGATCTTCCACGACGGCCGCTACCGCCGCATCGCCGCGAGCTGAAGGCTCGTCCGGACGGCACTGACGGCACGGAAAAGCCCGGCACGACGCGGGATGCGTCGTGCCGGGCCGGTCGTTCAGCCGTCCGCTCGGCGGGTCAGTGCGCGGCGGGGGCGGCCTCCGGCTGGACGGTGTCGGACGCCTCGGGCGCCCGGTACCGCTTGACCGCGAGGCACGCGGCGGCGCCGACCATGACCACGACCACCGGCATCAGCATCGTCGGCTTCATCGCGTGGACGAAGCCGTGGCTGAACACCTGGCCCGCGAGGCCCTGGATCTGGTGCGCCACGTTCGCCGGCGTCCCGGGCGGGAGCTTCTGGCCCGCGCTGTGCTGGGACGCGCCGACCTCCATGCCGCCCTTGGCCGCCTGCGAGAACCCCGCCACGAACTTGTCGTGGTACGGCTGCGGCAGGCCCTGCGCCCGGGTGACCGCCTCGCTCTTGAGGGACGAGGCGAGCTGGTTCTGCAGGATCGCGCCGACCGCCGCCGCGCCCAGCACGGAGCCGACCTGGCGGATCGTGTTGTTCACACCGGACGCGGCCCCGGCCAGGCGCGGCGGAACGTTCCGCGTCGCCTCGGTCGCCATCGGCGCGAACACGCCGCCGACGCCGATGCCGGAGACGACCAGCGGGCCGAGGAAGGCCGTCCAGGACGTGTCGGTGCCCGCGACCGCCAGCATCCACAGCATGCCGATGCCGTACAGCACCAGCCCGCCCATCAGGATGAACCGGCCGCCGACCTTGTCGGTGAGCTTGCCCGCGACCGGCGCGAGGAACATCGACACCACCGAGGACGGCGCCATGACCAGGCCCGCCTTCAGCGCGCTGAACCCGAGCACCGACTGGAGGTAGATGTTCATCGGCAGGAACATGCCCAGCATGCCGACCGAGACGGCCGCGCCGACGAAGCACAGGATCGCGAAGTTGCGGTCCTTGAACAGCGCGAACGGCACCAGCGGCTCGCGGTCCTGGCGGGACCGCTGCTGGACGAGGAAGAGCACCAGCAGCACCGCGGCGGCGCCGATCAGCGCCCAGATCCCGGCGCCCCAGTCGTACTTCTGGCCCTCGGTCAGCGCGAACACCAGGCAGAACAGCGCGGCGGTCGCGATCACGACGCCGAGCACGTCGAACTTGTGCCGGACGCCCGGGGTGTGCCCCGGCAGGATCGGCAGCGCCATCGCGAGCACGATGATCCCGATCGGCAGGTTGACGAAGAAGATCCACCGCCAGTCGAAGCTGGTCACCAGCAGGCCGCCGACGGTCGGGCCGGCGATGGTGGAGACGCCCGCCACCGCGCCCCACACGCCGAGCGCCGCGCCGCGCTTGGCCGGCGGGAACGTCGCGATGATGATCGACATGGTCTGCGGCATCAGCAGCGCCGCGCCGAGGCCCTGCACCGCGCGGGCGGCGATCAGCTGCGTCGGGTCCTGCGCGATCCCGCACGCCAGGCTCGACAGCGTGAACACCACGACGCCGATGACGAACAGGTTCTTCTTGCCCCACAGGTCGCCGAGCCGGCCCGCCGTGATCAGCAGGACGGCCAGCACCAGGATGTAGGCGTTGGTGATCCACAGCACCTCGTCCAGCGAGGCGTGCAGCTTGTCGATCATGCTCGGGATCGCGACGTTGACGATCGTCAGGTCGAGCAGCGTCATGAAGAACCCGAGGGACAGCGTGATCAGCACCGCCCAGGGGTTTCCGCGCCACTTGCTCATGGGTTCTCCTCAGTGCGCGCCCCGTGGCCGGGCGCGTTCTCGTAGGGGTGTCGCTGCGAGCAGGGCGAGTCCTCGGCGTCCGTGAACGTCAGGCGGCCCGCTTCGAGGTCGTCCACCAGGGATTGGGCGTAGTCGAGCTCGGCGCGCTGCCGCGCCAGGCTGAGTTCGAGGTCGAGCAGCTTGTAGCGGTCCAGGCCCCGCTTGCGCAGCGAGTCGAACGACGCCTGGTGGCCGGCGACGAGCGCCTCCAGCATCACCACGCGGCTGCGCAGGTGCCGGGCGACCTCGTCCTCGGGCAGCAGGTTGACGAACGCGAGCGCCGCGCCGAACAGCGGGAACTCCTCGGCGGGCGCGGCCAGCAGGTCGGCCAGCCGGTCGCACGCCGCGTCCCGGCCGGACGGCGTCACCGCGTACACGGTCCGCTCCGGCCGGCGGCCGTCCCGGTTGGTCTCCACCGGCTCGATCAGCCCGGACGAGGCCAGCCGGTCGACGGTGTGGTACAGCGACCCGTGCGTCACCTTCACCGCGTGGTCGTAGGCGTGCCACCGGATGCGCTGCTGCATCTCGTAGGGATGCATCGGCCCGTCGCACAGCATGCGCAGCACGGCCAGCGCCAGGGGGGTCAGATTTCTGGACATCAGCTGTCTTTGGTTGATGTGGATTAGTCCACTTAGACTAATCCGGAAAGACCTGACTGTCAGTGCGTTTTCCGGGTCCCGCCTACGTGATGGTCGTCTCACCTTGTCGCCGCCGCGTGCGGGCCTCGCCGGGACGCGCCGAACGCGTGCAGGGGGCGCGCCGGGGTGCGGGTCGGACAGGGGTCCGCCAACGGCGATCCAAGACAGGCCAACGGCTCGCGCGCCTGCGCGGGGAGTTCCGGTCCGCCTCTATAGCGTCCGGAGACTATGCGGGTCGGGGTATCTGGGAAGGCGCTGGAGCGCCATGTCGGCGGCAGCACCACGTATGCCCGGTCCCTGTACGAACGGCTGCGGCCCATGGGCGTCCAGGCGGGGATGCTGGTTCCGCGCGGCGCGCGCGGTCCGGTGCGTCCCCTTGCCTACGCGGTAGCGGACGGGCTGGTCTGGCCCAAGCGCAAGAAGTTCGACCTCCTCCACTACCCGGACGACACAGGCGCCCTCGTGCGCGCGCGCGTGCCGATGGTCGCGACGATCAATGGGCTGCCTCCGCGTCGTCCGGGTCGTCCTGCCGTATGGGAGCGCCTCTGGCATCGGCGGGTGGCGAGCACGGTCTCGGTAGCGGACGCCGTCGTCACGGTGTCCGAGTTCGCCGCGCACGAGATCTGCGCGCGTTTCGACGTCCCGACCACGCGGCTCTATGTCATCCCGCACGGCGTGGACACCAGGCGCTTCCACACCAGTTCCATAGGGGACGGCGAGGTGCTGGCCTCGCTCCGGCTTCCCGAGCGGTTCGTGCTGTTCCTGGGAGCGCTCGCGCCGCGCCGGAACGTCCCGATGCTCGCCGAGGCGACCGCGCGGCTGGACGTCCCGCTGGTGCTCGCGGGCGTGCCGTGCGCCGGGGACGAGCAGGTCATGCGCGCGATCGAGCCGTACCCGAACGTCCGCATCCTGGGCGCGGTGCCCGCTGGCCTGGTCGCGCCGCTGCTGCGCGCCGCGTCCGTGCTGGCGCTGCCGTCCGAGCACGAGGGCTTCGGCATGCCGATCGTGGAGGCGATGGCCTGCGGCACGCCGGTCCTGGTCTCCGACCGCGGCGCGCTGCCCGAGGTCGCCGGGGGAGCCGCCCGCGTCCTCCCCGAGCTCTCCGCGGACGCCCTGGCCCGCGCGCTCGCCGAACTGCTGGACGACCCGTCCTGCGCGTCCGAGCTCCGCACCCTCGGCCTTGCCCGCGCCGCCACCTTCACCTGGGACCTGGCCGCCCGCCGCCACCTCGCCGTCTTCACCTCCCTGGCCCGATGACCCCGCGGCGCCCGCGCCATGCCACCTCGTGCACTCCGCTCCGGTCGTCCTTGCTGGGCTTGCCGCCGGATGACCGGTGGCGGGCGGCCGCCTGCTTCACGAACCTGGCGCTCGTCGTCTTCCTTGGGCGGCGGCTTTCCACGACCGAGCTCGGGGCCTTCGCGCTCCTCTACGGCCACTACCTCCTGGTGGCCGAACTTGTCCGGGCGGCGTCCGGTGGTGATCGCCGACTAGGGCGGGCGCTGTGTGACCTGGGGTGGGGCGCCGTGCTGGGCGCGGGGCTCCTGCTCTTGCACGAGCTGCCGCGCTCTTTCGCCGAGTGGGCGATCGGCGGGCTGCTTCTGGGCGGGTCGCTGATCGCGGGATCGTGCGGCTCGCGGCGTCCTTCGCTGGACGGGTTCCGGCCGGGGAGCGGACGAGCCGAGGTCGTGGCGCGCGCCGCCGTCGCCGCTTCGGGGTACGGAGTGCTGCTGCTGGCAGGCGCCTTGGCCGGGTTGGGGGCGGTCGGGGCGCTCTGGGCGGTCCGCGTGCTGTTCGGGCCGGTCGGCGTGGTGATCGCCGCCGGACGCTCGCTGGCCCTCGCGGAGCTGGGACGGGTCGGGCCCGAGCGGCGAGCCCGGGCCGCGGCCCTGGTGTCGATCACGCTCGCCCTGGCCGGGCTCGTCGCGGGAGCTGGGCTCGCCGCGCTTCCGTCGTCCGCCGGACACGCCCTTTTGGGGACGACCTGGAGCGCGGTCGTCCCGCTTCTCGGGCTGGTGGCGGTGGAGCGGGTGCTGGCGGGGGCCGCGGTCGGGCCGTCCGCGGCGCTGCGCGCGTTCCAGGACGTCCCGGGCCTGGACGCCCTGCGCGTCGCGGCAGCGGCGGGAGCGGTGGTCGTGGCGGGCGCCGGGGCCGCTTGGGGCGGCGCTCCGGGCGCGGCGGCGGGGCTGGCGATCGCCGCGTTCGGCTACTTCGCCGCGACGTCCGTCCTGCTCGTGCCACGCGCCGCCGAACCGGACCCCGTCCTGGACCCCGCGCCCGGCTCCTGACCCACCGCGCCCCGGCGACGACCGCCGGGATGACCGCGCGGGGATGACCGCCTGGGGACGACCGCCTGGGGACGACCGCACGGCGATGGCCGTGCGGCGATGGCGGTGGGGGAATGGCAAGAGGCCGTCGCCGGACTTCGTTGGCCGGCGGCGGCCCCAAGGCGTGGTGGTGATCAGCCCTTGAGGGCGATCTCCAGCTGGTCGATCGCCCAGTCGAGGTCCTCGCGGGAGATCACCAGCGGCGGGGCGAGCCGGATCGTGGTCTCGTGCGTCTCCTTGGCGAGGACGCCCAGCTCCTTCAGCCGCTCGCTGACCGGACGCGCCGGGCCGGTGAGCTCGATCCCGGCCCACAGGCCGCGGCCGCGCACCTCGCGGACCCGGTCGGCCGGCAGCCGGCCCAGCCGCTGGTGCATGTGCGCGCCCAGCTCGCGGGACCGCTCCTGGAACTCGCCGGTCTTCAGCATCGCGATGACCTCGCGGGCGATCGCGCAGGCCAGCGGGTTGCCGCCGAAGGTGGAGCCGTGCTGGCCGGGCTTGAACACGCCGAGTACCCCGGAGTCCGCGACGACCGCCGACACCGGCATGATGCCGCCGCCGAGGGCCTTGCCGAGGATGTAGACGTCCGGGACGACGTCCTCGTGCTCGACGGCGAAGGTGGTGCCGGTGCGGCCGAGGCCGGACTGGATCTCGTCCGCCATCATCAGCGCGTTGTGCTCGGTGCACAGCTCGCGGACGGCCTTGAGGAACCCGCTCGGCGGCACGTTCACGCCCGCCTCGCCCTGGATCGGCTCGACCAGCACGCCGACGGTGTTGGCGTTCATGGCGCTCTTGAGCGCGTCCACGTCCCCGTACGGGACGGTCCGGAACCCGGGCGTGAACGGACCGTAGGAGTCCTTCGCGTCGGGGTCGGTGGAAAAACTGACGATCGTGGTCGTCCGGCCGTGGAAGTTGCCCTCGAAGGTGACGATCTCGGCGCGCTCGGCGGGCACGCCCTTCACCTCGTAGCCCCACTTGCGCGCGGTCTTCAGCGCGGTCTCGACCGCCTCGGCGCCGCTGTTCATCGGCAGCACCATGTCCTTGCCGCACAGCTCGGCCAGCTCGGCCACGAACGGCCCGAACTGGTCGTGGTCGAACGCGCGGCTGACCAGCGTCACCCGGTCGAGCTGCGCCTTGGCCACCTCGGTCAGCCGAGGGTTGCGGTGCCCGAAGTTGACCGCGGAGTAGGCGGCCAGCATGTCCAGGTAGCGCCTGCCCTCGACGTCGGTGACCCAGGCCCCGTCCGCTTCGGCGATGACGATCGGGAGAGGGTGGTAGTTGTGCGCGCTGTGCTCCTCGGACATCGCCCGCAGCTGCTCGGATCGGGTCACGAACGCTCCTTCACCCGTGTCGGCCCGGCCTCGTCGCCGGGACTGTGTGCCACACCGGAGGTCGGCCGGTGCCGGATGGGGGGTGGGCGTCGCGCGAACGTGGTGCGCGGGCCCAACGACCAGCGTATGTTCGGGATCTACCTGCACACAGTGCCGAATGAGCTCTCGGGGGGAGTTATTTGTTGCGTCTTGACGACTTGGACCGTCGAATCGTTGCGCAGCTCTTGGAGAACGGGCGCGCCTCGTACGCCCAGATCGGCGACCGGATCGGGCTCTCGGCCCCCGCGGTGAAGCGCCGCGTGGACCGGCTCCGCGCGGAACGCGTGATCACCGGATTCGCCGCCGTGGTCGACCCGGCCGCCCTCGGCTGGACGACCGAGGCGTTCATCGAGGTGTTCTGCACCGGAGCCACGTCCCCGGAGGACATCTACGACAGCGTCCACAAGCATCCCGAGGTCGTCGCCGCCTACACCGTCAGCGGCGACGCCAGCGCCCTGGTGCACGTCCGCGCGCAGGACATCCAGCACCTGGAGCAGGCCCTCGAACGGCTCCGCCGCGAACCCAACATCACCGCCACCAAGACCGCGATCGTGCTGTCCCGCCTGATCGGGCGGCCCACCGACACCGGGGCCGCCACCCCGGCCTGACCTGTGGCGGACGGGGAGGGAGGGGCGTATCTTCGATCAGCCCCTCCCTTGGACGAAGGACGGCCCATGGCCAAGCCGACCCCCCGATCGGTGCGCAGGACGCTGAGCAGGCTCACCGGCAAGGAGCAGGCCAAGCTCGTCCAGCACGGCTTCGGGCCCCTGCTCGGCCTGACCCGCCTGGCGTCCGAGCGGGAGGGCGCAGCGCTGGTCGAGAGCGTCCTCGCCCTGCACACTCGGACCGGCTACCGGCCCCCGCGTCCCGAGGACGAGGCCAACGCCGCCGAGGCCAAGCGCCGGCAGCGGAGGTTCGCCGCCGAGATCGGAAAAAGCGGCAAGCCGCCCGGACGGCCCCCGATGGGCCCGGGCGCGGCGATCGCCTCCTGGGCCCTGATCTGGAGCCTCCCGCTGGTGGTCGTCCCGGCCGGGATGCTCGTGATGACCGCGACCGCGTACTGGGTTTTCGCGGTCGTCATGCTCGGCACGTTCTTCCTCACCGTGTTCACCTGCGGCTTCATCGCCTCCCGCGGGCACCTGCACGCGTGGCTGGCAATTCTGCCGATCATCCTGGTCATGATCGGCGTCGTCGGCGCCACCTCGCCCCTCTACCTGAAGTACAAGGGCAAGGACGTCCAGGGCGAGTTCGTCCGCGCCTGGACCACGGGCAAGGGCACCCGCAGCGAGCACCAGCACTGCCTCGTCGCCTACGACGACGCGGGCACCCGCCGCGAGGTCTCAGTGGACGGCTGCCCGTCGAGCTTCTACCGCATGTCCTTCCCGAAGCTCGGCGAGCACGTCCCCGTCCACTTCGTCCTGTCGCCCGGCGCCGTCAAGAGCCACATCGGCACCAAGGCCGACCAGAAAGCGACCTGGCAGACCGCAACGGCCGGAACCGGCCTGGTCCTGCTGGCGCTGCTGACCGGTTGGGGCCTCACCAGCGCCACGCGAACCCGCCGCCCAACCACCCCCAAGCCCGTCCCCGCAAGCTCGTAGGCACGTGTCGCGGCGGGCAAAGGTCAGCTAGACCCCGGCCAGGTGCTCCGAGGCGGCGCTTCAAGATCCCAGGACGTTCCGCGGGGTTCTGCCACCGGGACCCGGGCTGCGATCCGTCGTGCTCCGAAGGGCGCGGTACCGGACGGCATGTAGCTCGTGTACGGGGTGGTCGGCGTCATTCCGGGCGGCGGCACGGGACGCGGAGGCTCACCGGCGTAGGCAGGAAGGACGCTCGCGACGTCTGCCGGGAGCCAGTTCGGGGCCGACACGTCGTCCTCGAAGCCGAGCGCGGTACGGATCCCGCTCGGCGCGGGACGCGCGGACGGGTCCTTGGCCAGGCACCGTTCGATGAGCGGGCGCAGGTCGTCCGGGCAGCCGTCGAGGTTCGGCTCCTCGTGCGCGATGCGGAGCAAGACGTCCGGGCCGTCCGGACCGGCCAGACCGGCCAGACCGGATGGGCCGTCCCCGAAAGGCGTCCGGCCGGTGGCGGCGAAGTGCAGGACCGAGCCGAGCGCGAACACGTCCATCGCGGGCGTCGGATCGTGGTCGAGGGCCTGCTCCGGGGTCATGAACCGCGGCGATCCGGCGCGCGCCGCCGGTGACGCATCAGCGGCGCGCGCGATGCCCGCGTCGATGACCACCGGACCGTCCGCCCCCAGCAGCACGTTGGACGGCTTGAGGTCGTAGTGGATCATTCCGGCCGCGTGCACGGCTTCCAGGCCCTCGGCGATCCCAGCGAACAGGACCCGCAGCGTTGCCCATGGCATCGGACCGTGCGCGGTGACGGCCTGGGCCAGCGACGGTCCGGGGACGTACGCGGTCGCCAGCCACGGCGTCGACGCGCCCGGATGCGCGTCGACCACCTGCGCGACGCGGCTCCCGCGCACCCGCTGCGCCGCCTTGACCTCCTCCTGGAACCGCCGGCGGAACCCGGGATCGCCGGCGAGCTCGGGCCGGACGACCTTGATCGCGAGCCGCCGCCCGCTCTGCGCGGTGGCGAGCAGGACGCGGCCCATGCCGCCCGCGCCGAGCCGGGCCAGCACGCGGTAGCCCCCGACGAGCGGGGGGTCGCCCGCCTGGAGAGGCGCGAAGACCTGATGAGGGAGGTACATGTCCGAGTGTTTAGCCGAACCGCCGCCCCGCTGTCACGGGATCCCGGGCGGGACGCGGGCGTTACCGGTCGGTAGGCTGCCGGGCATGGAGTTCGCGACGGCTGATCTGATTGACGACTTCGGGGACGAGCTGCGGTCGTGCGAGACGCAGTTCCGGAGTCTCGGCGGGCGCGCGGTGTTCGGGGGGCGGGTCGCGACCGTGCGGTGCTTCCGGGACAACGGGCTGGTCAAGAAGGTGCTGGCCACCCCCGGCGAGGGGCGCGTGCTGGTGGTGGACGGCGCGGGCTCGCTCGGCTCGGCGCTGATGGGCGACATGATCGCCAAGTCGGGCGCCGACAACGGCTGGGCCGGTGTCGTGATCAACGGGGCCGTCCGGGACGTGGTGGCGCTGCGCGCGCTCGACCTCGGCGTCAAGGCGCTCGGCTCCAACCCGCGCAAGTCGGCCAAGGACGGCGCGGGCGCGCTGGACGTCCCGGTCGAGTTCGGCGGCGTCCGGTTCGCGCCCGGTGACTGGCTCTACAGCGACGAGGACGGCATCGTCCTCGCCACGCGCGACCTCCTCGCCTGACCGGCACCGGCCGGGAGCCCTCCGCGCGGGGTGTCCGGGGTCCGGAGCGGTTTACCTCCGGTTAGCGGGAGGTAAACCGGCGTGGCTTGCCAGGGTTGCGGGGGACGGTTCGTCCGAATCGGACATTGATCTTGGAATGCGCCGGTCCTACGGTCTCAGGCGACCCCCTGAGACATGAGGAACCATGCGCGCGAAGAAGATCGTCCTGGTGCCCGCGGCGCTGGCGCTGGCGGCCATCGGGCTGGTGGCGGGGCCCGCGTCCGCCCAGCCGTCGCCGTCCGTCCCGAAGCCCACCCCGAACCCGTGGCAGATGCGGCACTGGCCGCAGACCCAGCCGTGGCAGCGCGGTCCGGAGGTGCGCGCGCTGAAGGCGGGCGCACCGAAGCCGATCGACCCGCAGAACTACGAGCTGCCCGACACGATGACCTGGGACGACTACAAGCCCGTCCCCGGCACGAGCTGGGCCGATCCGAACCGCAAGGGCTCGGTGAAGACGTTCAAGGGCGCGGTCGTCCTGGTCGACTACCCGGACGAGGACTTCGCGATCACCAAGCCGAAGAACTCCACCATCTACGGCAACCCGACGTCGGTCGGCGACGTCCCGCGCGCCCAGGTGGCGCAGTTCTACCGCGACTTCCTGAACAAGCCGCAGGCCCTCAACCACGGCCACACCCTCCACGAGTACTGGATGGAGGACTCCGGCGGCCGGTACGGGGTGGACCTCACCGGCTTCGGCGCGTACCGCCTGGACCACAAGAGCCACGAGTACGGCATCGACTCGTTCCAGGGCGGCACCGGCTGCCCGGCGGGCGACACGTGCCAGCGCGACCTGCGCACGGACGCCACCGCCGCCTGGATCAAGGACATCGGCGAGGAGAACGCCAAGAAGTACGACATGGTGTTCTTCCTGTCGGCCGGTCAGGACGAGAGCAGCACCTGGCAGGAGTTCGGCCAGATGAAGTTCACGTCCAAGGACGACGTCCCGCGCGAGTGGGGTTCGCCCGACCCGGCCCTGCCGAACTGGGTGAAGACCCGGTACGTCCCATGGACGTCCTGGAAGGCCGGCGCGAACCTGTGGCCGAACGCGATCCCGGGCAACTCGATCCAGGCGGAGAGCAGCGGCATGGCCGTCTTCGCCCACGAGTTCAGCCACATCCTCGGGATCGGCGACAACTACAACAACCCGTACGGCATCCCGCCGCGCCGCTCGTACTCCGGGCCGTGGGAGATGCTCAGCCGAGGCAGCTTCAACGGGCCCGGCGGACCGCACAGCCGCTGGCTGATCCCGGCGACGGCCGGGGCGTCCATGGGCGCCGAGCACATGCTCCGCAACAAGATGAAGCTGAACATGGTGGACCCGAACAACGTCCTCCAGGTGCAGCGGGACACGCTCGCTTCCGGCGGCCTCGTCGTCGCGAACGTGACCGCGCGCGAGTCCGTCCCCGGATCGGGCGGCCTCACCGGCGTGAACGTGAAGCTCGGCGCGGGCGGGGACAAGAGCCCCAAGTGCGACACGTCCAAGGACGCGCTCTGCGACGGCGGCGGCTACGACAACTACACCGTCGAGGTCGTCGACCGGACGGGCTTCGACTCGTTCACCCCGGACTCCGGCGTCCTGCTGTCGAAGACCAAGGACAAGGACAGCGCGCCGTTCATCTGGATCAAGGACGCGCACCCGGAGGACATCAACAAGGTCGACTTCGTCCTGCCGGACGGGACGCCGCAGAAGATGACCATCGGTGACTACCGGCAGCTCTCGGACGCGCTGTACCACGCGGGCAACAACTCCGGCAGCCAGTACGAGTACGTCGACCAGGCCAACGGGCTGCACTTCTACGTGCTGAACCTCAAGCGCGACAGGAAGGGCGTCCTGTCCTACACGGTCGCGGTCCGGTCGCTGGACGGCGCGGGCCCGCAGTCCCGCGGCGTCCGCCTCACCCCGGGCGGCGCGCGCGCCGGCTCCGACGGCTGGCGGCGCTGCACGGTCGTCCTGCACAACACCGGCAGCGGCGGCGCGGGGTACACCGCGTCCGACGTCTTCCGGCTGACCTCCGCGACGTCCGCCCGCGGCTGGACGACCTGGCTGCCCAACTCCCTCGCCACCGCGCAGAACGGCCGCGCGACCAAGGTCGAGGTCTGGGCGAAGCCGGGCGCGGGCGCGGACCGGCACGCGTCGATCTCGCTGCGCGCCGCGTCCGAGTCCGACCCGTCCAAGACCAGCACGTCCACCTGCCACGCCTGACCGCGTTCCCCGTCTGAGGCCGCTTTACGGCCTGCTCAGACTGGACGATCCGTCGCCGCCGGTTCGAGGGTTCGCCTCTCGGCCGACGGCGTCGGCGTTGCCGGACGCCGGTCGAGCCTCGACGCCCAGACGACGGTGGCGAACGCGCCGGCCGCCATCGCGGCGCCGACCCACGGGACGTTCGCGTAGCCGAGCCCGGCGTCGACCACCAGGCCGGCGAGCCAGGGCGCGATCGCGTTGCCCACGTTGAAGGCCGAGGTCACCGAGGCGCCGGCGAGCGTCCTGTCCGGTCCCGCCGTCGCATGCACGCGGACGTTCACCGCCGGATTCGTGGCCATCCCGGCGACGCCCATCAGGAAGACCAGCACGGTCACTGCCGCCGGGTGCCCGGCGGTCAGGGCGATCCCCGCCGAGGTGGCGACGACCCCGGCGAGGCCCGTGTAGAGCGTCGCGAACGGGTGCGCGTCCGCGACCCGGCCGCCGATCGTGATCCCGACCAGGGACCCGACGCCGAACAGCGCCAGCACCATCGGGACCCAGCGTTCGCCGAGGCCGCCCGGCCCGGTCAGCAGCGGCCCGAGGTACCCGAACGTCGCCATCATCGAGCTGAACGACAATGCGGTCGTCCCGTAGGCGATCCAGAGGGCGGGCCGTTTCATCGAGCGCAGTTCGTCCCCGATCTGCTCGCGCGTTCCGGTCCTGGACGCCGGCGTTCGCCCCACGTTCCGTCCGCCGGACAGGGTGAGGTAGACGCCCGCGAGCGCCGGGACGGTCAGGGCCGCTACCGCCCAGAACGCGGCGCGCCAGCCGAGGTACTGCCCGATGAACGTCCCGGCCGGAACGCCGAAGACGGTCGCGACCGTGATCCCGCCGATGACGACGGCGAGCGCGCGCGCCCGGACCTCGCCCGGCACGAGGTCCACGGCCGTCACCATCGCGACTCCGAAGAACCCGGCGCACGCGATCGCGCCGACGAGCCGCGACGCGAACAGCACGGCATAGCCGGGCGTCAGGGCCCCGACGACATGCGCCACCGCGAACACGGTCAGGAACAGCAGCAGCGCCCTGCGCCGGGGCCATCGCAGCGTCGCCATCGAGAGCACCGGCGCGCCGGCGACCATCCCGACCGCGTAGGCCGAGATCAGCAGGCCCGCGGTCGGCACGGTCACGTGCAGGTCCCGCGCCATGGGCTCCAGCAGCCCGGCGAGCAGGAACTCCGACGTCCCCTGCGCGAAGATCGCGAACCCGAGGACCCAGACGGCCAGCGGCATCCTTCGTTCACCTCATTCTGTATTCCAGATTCCAAAACCAGGGCGCACGAAGCCCGGGTCGGGCATCGTGCTTCTGCCTACAAAGCGGCCAGCGCGGTCGCCGCGACGCTTTCCAGGTCGGCGCGGGACGCTCCGTACCGGGATGCGATCCGCAGGCCGCTGACCTGGGTCAGGACGAAGTGGGCCAGCGCGTCCGGCGACCTGTCGGGGGAGATCTCCCCGTCCCGGACGGCTCGCGCGCACGCCGCGCGGACGGTCTCGAACCGCCGCCGGTAGTCGCGCTCCAGCAGCAGTCCGATCTCGGAGTCCCGCGCGGCGAGCTCGATGCTCGTGTTGACCACCAGGCAGCCGAGCCCGTCCTCGCATTCCTCGCGGATGATCCGGTCGAGCAACTCGCCGGCCTTCTCCCGGAACGTCGCGAACGCCGCGTCGTCCTCCATGAGCTCGACCGTGCGATCCGTCGCGGTCCGCATGTACTGCTTCAGCGCGCGCAGGAACAGGTCGTGCTTGCTGGTGAAGGCGTTGTAGATGCTGCTGCGCCGCAGCCCGGTCGCCGCGCACAGCGCGTCGGTGGACGTGCCCTCGTAGCCCGTCCTGCGGAACGCGTCCGCCGCCGCCTCGGCCGCGCGGGTCTCGTCGAACGTCCTCGGTCGTGCCATGCGGACGACGGTAGCACGTTTTGGAACCTAGATTCCATAACGACATACTGGGACCATGGTGACGGTTGACGACGTCCGGCGCGTGGCCCTGCCCCTCCCGCGGACCACGGAGCACCTGATCAGGGATCGCGTGAAGTTCCGCGTGGGCGCGATCGTCTACGTGGCGTTCTCCCGGGACGAGACCATGATGGGCTTCGCCTTCCCCAAGGAGGAGCGCGAGGGGCTCATCGCGTCCGACCCGTCCAAGTTCCTGATGCCCAGCGTGTCCGACCAGCGCTTCAACTGGGTGGAGTCCTGGACGGCCGCGCTCGACCCCGACGAGATGCGCGAACTCGTCATCGACGCGTGGCGGATGGTCGTCCCGAAGCGCGTGGCCGCGGACCACCTCGGCCTCTGAGGGTCCGCGGCCGCCTTTGAAGCGCGTTACCGCAGCGGCCGTTGAAGTGCGTGACTGCAGCGGCCGCTGGGGTGCGTTACTGCAGTGGCCGTTGAGGGGCGTTACTTCAGCGCGTCGCGCAATGCGGCGAGCCAGTGCGCGGTGGTCTCGCGCGCGAGGGATGAATCAGGAGCGAACGCCTCGAACAGGTGCCATGCGCCCGGGACGTCCTTCACCGTCACCGGCACGTCGGCCTCCATGAGGCGGCGCGCGTAGTCCAGGCCCTCGTCCCGCAGCGGGTCGGCTCCGCAGGTCAGGACGTACGCGGGCGGCAGTCCGGAGAGGTCGTCCGCGCGGGCGGGCGCGGCGTACGGCGAAACGTGTCCGCTTCCGTGCTCGTGCCCGCGTCCCTGCTCGCGGTCGGCGCCGAGGTAGACGTCCCACATGCGCGAGACAAGGCCGCCGTTCGTGAAGCGCGGGTCGGTGACGGCGCGCATCGATGGCGTGTCGCACCGGTCGTCCAGGCAGGGGATCAGCAAGGTCTGGAAGGCGATGCGCGGTCCGCCCCGGTCGCGGGCGGCGAGGCAGAGCGCCGCGCACAGGCATCCGCCCGCCGAGGCACCGGCAACTGCGATCCGCTCGGGGTCGACGTCCAGCTCGGCGGCGTGTTCGGCGAGCCAGCACAGCGCGGTGTAGCAGTCGTCGAAACCGGCCGGGAACACGTGTTCCGGGGCGAGGCGGTAGTGGACGTTCACGACCACCGCGCCCGTCGTCGCGCAAACGTCCCGCGCCATCGGGCTGGGGCCGTCCAGTTCGCCGAAGCTGAACGATCCGCCGTGCACGTACAGGACCGCAGGCCGCGTCCCCGTCGCACCCACCGGGCGGACGATCTGGACGTCGACCCCGTCGGCGCTCCGGTGCTCGACCGTCACCCGCTCGTCGGGTCCCATGCGCGGAGCCATCAGCGCCTTGAAGTTCGCGCGGGCGGCCTCGATGTCGCGCGCGGCGTCGACCCGCTCGGGGAGGCCGGCGAGGACGGGCGCGAGTTCGGGGTGAACGTACATCCGAGTAACCCTCTCATTGATACGGTCTCGATGGTATGAATGTATGGTCTCAGTGAGACGATGTCAAGGAGAGGTATCCGATGCCGGAGAGCAGCCCGCAGGACTACGTCGTCCTGGGCCTGATCGAGCGCCACGGCCCGATGACGCCGTACGAGCTCAAGGCCAAGGTCGAGGAGAGCGTCGACTACTTCTGGCCGATCCCGCACGCGCAGCTCTACCGGATCCCGGCCCGCCTCGCGGAGCAGGGACTCCTGCTCGAAGAGCAGGAGGAGACCGGTCGGCGCCGCCGCGTCTTCCACCTGACCGAAAAGGGGCGGGACGCGCTCCGGTCATGGCTGGCCGACCCCGATGCCGGTCCGGCCGAGACGCGCGATCCGTCCCAGGTCAAGCTGTTCTTCGCCGACCTGGCCGGCCCGGAGCACCTGGCGGCCCTGGCCGGGGCGCAGGTCGCCGAGCACGAGAAATGGCTCGCCCGATACAAGGACCTGCGCGCCTCACTCGCCCCGGACGACCTCGCCCGGCAGCGCCTCCTCGACCTGGGCATCGCCCACGAGGCGTCCTACGTCGAGTACTGGAAATCCCTGCTGGACTAAGGGGTCAGGGGCGTTCGGCGTCTTCCCATTCGGGGCCGTTGACGCCGGGGAAGTAGGTCGTCGAGTCGGTGCGCACCGGCCTGGACGGCGACAGCGGGACGGCGAGCGGGTCGGGGAGTTCGAGTTCCGACCAGTCGAGCGCGACCGTCCCGTCCGGGACCTGCGCAGCGCGCGGTACAGGTCGATGCTGGTCTCCGGCGTCCCGGGACGGTGGACGATCAGGGTGACGTTGTGGTCCGGGGACGGGGCGAAGGCCGGGGAGCGCGGGTCCCAGCGGTCGTCGTCGCCGTCCTCGAACGAGCTCTCCCAGTGGTAGTCGGCCGTGATCTCGTCGGCGATCGGCCTGAGCCTTGTCTGGTCGCTCAGCAGGTGCACCCAGTCGCCCCACTCGCTGTTGGAGAACCGGGCGTTGATCGTCAGGAGGAAGAAGCCCTGGGAGTGGCGGCAGACGTCCAGGTCGTCCGGCAGGGGCGGCGGCTCGGCGCCGAGCGCTTCGAGGCGGAGGACGATGTCGTCATCGCCTGGGTATGTCCGGAGGGCGTGGAGGTAGGCGTCGACTGCCCCGGCGGTGTCGCCCAGCATTTCGTGGGTGAGCCCGAGCGTGAAGGCGGCGAGGTTGTCGTCCGGGTCGATGTCGAGCGCTCGGTGGGCTGCGCGGACCGACTCGGCGGCGAGGAAGCGGCCCGGTTCGTCGCCTTCGTCTAGAACCTCCAGTGGCTCGCCCTCGTCGTACGACGCCCCCCAGGCGAGGGGCATGAGCGTCTCGGCCTGCACGTGCGCTTGGAGGCGGGTGAAGGCCAGCACGGCCAGCCCGGTCGTGAGGGCCGGGTCGTCAGGACGGTCCGCCGCCTGGTACAGCCGTCGGGTCTCCTCGAACGCGTCGCCGAGATCGTCGGTGTCGCGCCCGTCGTTGACCACGGCGCGCCAGCAGTAGCGGAGCATGTCGCACGCATGTTCGAGGCCGTCCATGGGTGCGATGGTCGCAGACGGGCGGGAGGCTTTTTGTTCGTTCTGATCAACTCGCCAGGAGCCGGCGCATCACCTTGCCCAGGTCGGTGGACGGGTCGGAGGTGCGGAAGGCGACGAAGCCGTCCGGGCGGACGAGGAGCATGCCGTTTTCGGGCAGCCACTCGGCCTCGATCCGGTAGGCGGCGAGGTCGGCGGATTCGGCGGCTTTCACCCATTCTTCGGTGTTGGTGAAGACCGTGAAGCGGGACGCGACGAGATCGAGTGTCGAGACGCCGTCCTCGACCCACAGGTGCGGGACGCGGGAGCCGGGGGAGCCGTCCAGGACGAGATCCTCGGTGGACGGCAGGTCAGTGCACGCGTCGGTGATCGCGGACGAGTCGTACCGGTAGCCGAGGTGCACGATCGGCGCGTTGACCGCCCCGGCTTCGGCGCGTGCTGCGGCGGCCTCCGGGCCCGTCCCCCAGTGCAACCGCGGATCGGTCAGCCGGACGAGGGACTGCTCCAGCGCCAGCGCGCCGACCGGGCGGCGCTCCGCCTCGTAGGTGTCGAGCAGGCCGGGCCCGGCGGTCCCGTCCACCACGGCGGCGATTTTCCAGGCGAGGTTGTGCGCGTCGGCGACACCGGTGTTCATGCCGAACGCGCCGAGCGGCGGGACGGTGTGCGCCGCGTCCCCGGCCAGCAGGACGCGCCCGTCCCGGAAGCGGTCGGCGAGCTGCCCGCGCACCCGCCACGGCTGCGCGCCGATCACGTTGACGTCGAGCCCGTCGTCCCCGACGGCTGCTCGGACCAGCTCGCGGCAGCGCGCGCCGGTCATGCCGTCCTCGCGCCGGACGTGCAGGACCCACGTCCGCTCGCCGTCGATCGTCATCAGCATCCCCGCGTCCGTCCCGCAATTGACGAACGAATGGCCGCGCGTGTACGGACTGAGATCGGCCTCGAACAGGATGTTCATCAACGCGTCCCCGAGCGCGCCGGGCCCGGACACCCCGATCCCGAGCGCCTCGCGAACACCACTCCGCGCCCCGTCCGCCGCCACGAGATACTCCGCCCGAACAACCTCCCGCCCGAGAGCCGCGTCCTCCCGTCCCAGGGCCGCGTCCTCCCGCCCCAGGGCCGCCAGGGCCGCGTCCTCCCGCCCCAGGGCCGCGTCCTCGTGCTGTCGAGCCGCACCTTCCCGGCCCCGAGCCGCGTCCTCTGGCCGCCGAGCCGAGTCCTCCGGCCCGCGAGCCGAGTCCACCGGCCCGCGAGCCGCGTCCTCTGGCCGCCGAGCCGCAGTCTCCCGACGCAGAGTTGCGCTCTCGCGCTGCCGAGCCGCACCTTCCCGCCGCCAAGCGGCAACTTCCGGATGCCGGGGCTCACCTTCCCGCCGCCAAGCCGCGTCCGACGCCGAGGCGCCTTCGCCTCCAGCCGCCTCAAGGGTTGCGGTCACGCCTGTCGCGTCCTGCGTGAAGGAGGTCAGGGCGGTCGAGTAGGCGACCTTGACGCCGCGGTCGAGGACGGCCTTCAGGAGCACTTCGTCCAGGCGGTTCTGGGGGCAGATGCCGCGGAGCGCGGCGGGGGAGAAGGCGCCGAAACGGTTCGCCACCTGGACGGGGCGCGGCGGTGCGGCGGCGGCCAGGGCCTTCAGATCGGCGGACGCCAGGGTCGGTGCTGTGATCTTGCCGAGGCCGGTCGTCATCTCGATGGCAGCGGCGTTCACGGCGTCCTGGATGCCGGCCTCGCGGAAGAGCTCGGCGGTGCGCGGGCCGACGCCGGTGGCGCGCGGATGCACGTCCGGCCCCTCGCGCCGCTCGACGACCATCACCTCCATGCCGTGGTGGACGAGGAAGAGCGCGGCGGACAGCCCGACCGTCCCGGCTCCGGCGACCAGAATCATGTTGCCCCCTTGTGGCTACAGCGTTTCCGTAATGGATACACCGTAGCCACAGGGATACGATGTTCGCAATGGACGGTCTGGTGTGGACGAAGGAGCGGCGCGCCCCGCGCCGCCAGGCGCCGAGCGTGGAGCGGTTCGTGGCGCATGCCGTCGCGGTCGCCGACGCCGAGGGCGCCGACGCGGTCACGATGCGGCGCGTCGCGAAGGATCTCGGGTCCGGGACGGCGTCCCTCTACCGGTACGTCGCGAGCCGCGACGAGCTGCTCGACCTGATGATCGACGCCGTCCAGGGCGAGGACGTGCCGCCCGGGCCGTCCGGCGACTGGCGCGCCGACCTCTCCGCCTCCGCCCGACGGCTGCGCGCCCTCCTGGTGCGGCATCCGTGGCTCGGCGCCGAGCTGACCGGCCGCCCGGCGCTCGGCCCGAACGCGCTGCGCCAGTACGACGCCGTCCTCGCGGCCGCCGCGCAACTGACGTCCGATGCGACGCTCGCCGCCCTCGCCGTCGACACGGTGACCGCCTACGTCCTCGGCGCGGCGGGCGGCGAGGTCGCCGAGGCCCAGGCGTCCCGCCGCACCGGGATGACCGAGTCCGAGTGGCGCGCGAGCGTGGGCCCCTACATCCGCGAGGTCGTCGAAAGCGGCGACTACCCCCACTTCGCCCGCCGCGTCGTCGAGGCCGACGACCTCTCTCCCAAGGCCGCCTTCGAGATCGGCCTCGCCTGCGTCCTGGACGGCCTGGCCACCCGAATCCCCAAAACCCCCACCTCTGCCAACCCCTAGCCCCCCGCCCATCGCGACCGGCGGCGGGATGCCACGTGGTTGGGGCGATCTTGCGGGCGAAACGTGAATATTTCTTGCGTTTGGGGATAGGGTGCGCGCGTGAGCAGCTTTCCTTCGGACTTCCTGTGGGGCGTGTCCACCTCGGCGCTCCAGATCGAGGGCGCGTTCGACGCCGACGGGCGCGGGCCGTCCGTCTGGGACGCGCGGACCGCCAGGGACGGCTCGGACGCGCGCGTCGCGACCGGCCACTACGAGCGCTACCGCGAGGACGTCGCGCTGCTCGCCGAGCTCGGCGTCGACGCCTACCGCTTCTCGATCTCGTGGCCGCGCGTCCTGCCGTCCGGTGCGGGCGAGATCAACCAGCGCGGCCTCGACTTCTACGACCGCCTGGTGGACGAGCTGGCCGCGCACGGCATCACGCCCGTGCCGACCCTCTTCCATTGGGACACGCCGACCTCGCTCTCCTGGCAGGACCGGAACACGGCCGACCGGTTCGCCGAGTACGCCGCCGTCGTCGCCGAACGCCTCAAGGACCGCGTCCCGCGCTGGATCACGATCAACGAGCCCGCCGAGGTCACCCTGCTCGGCCACGCCATCGGCGAGCACGCGCCCGGCCTGGAGCTGGTCTTCGACGCGCTGCCCGTCGCGCACCACCTGCTGCTCGGGCACGGCAAGGCCGTCCAGGCGCTGCGCGCGGCCGGCGCGGAGCAGATCGGCGTCGCGATGTCCCACACGCCGGTCTGGACGGCGAGCGACACCGACGAGGACCGCTTCGCCGCCGACCTCTACGACGGCATCATGAACTGGCTCTTCGCCGACCCGGTCCTCACCGGCCGCTACCCGGACGGCTTCGCCGAGGCGATGCCCGGCCCTGTCGAGGACGACCTGTCGGTCATCTCGTCCCCGATCGACTGGTACGGGATCAACTACTACAACCCATCCCTTGTCGGCATCCCGAAGCCGGGCGAATCCACCTACGCAGGCATCAAGCTCCCCGCCGACCTGCCGTTCGAGCTGCACGACATCGAGGGCTACCCGCACACCGACTTCGACTGGCCGGTCGTCCCCGCGGGCCTGCGCGACCTCCTCGTCTCCCTGCGCAACCGCTACGCCGACCGGCTCCCGCCCGTCCTCATCACCGAGAACGGCTGCTCCTACGACGACCCGCAGGACGACGCACGCCGCATCGAGTACCTGGACGGCCACATCCGCGCCGTCCGTTCCGCTATGGACGAGGGCGTGGACGTCCGCGGCTACTTCGTCTGGTCCCTGCTCGACAACTGGGAATGGTCCGAAGGCTTCCGCCAGCGCTTCGGCCTCGTGCACGTCGACTACGAAACCCTGAAGCGAACCCCCAAAGCATCCTTCGCCTGGTACCGCGACCTGATCCGCACCACAAAGCCCTGACCCAACCGCTCCCACCCCCGGCGCACCACCCCGAAGCCCCACACGCCGAGGCCAAGCCCCCACGCGCCGAGGCCAAGCCCCCCACGCGCCGAGCGGGCACGCGCCGAGCGCTCACGCGCCGAGCGCCCATGCGCCGGGGCGCCGAGCGGCCACGCGCCGGGCGCCGAGCGGCCACGCGCCGGGCGCCGAGCGGCCACGCGCCGGGGCGCCGAGCGGCCACGCGCCGAGCGCCGAGGCGCCGAGCGCCGGGGTGCCGAGCGGCCACGCGCCGGGGCGTTGGGCGTGCTGGGGGCGTTGACGGGACGGGAGGTCGCGTCTAGCGTGTCGTGCGACGTCTAGTGGACAGCGCGTCCAATAGGCGTGGCGGGAGGCGGAGATGGCCGTGGCGGCGCAGGGGCCCGAGCACGAGGCGATCGTGGTCGGGGCGGGGTTCGCGGGGATCGGGCTCGCGATCGCCCTGAAACGGGCCGGTATCGAGGGCTTCGTCCTGCTGGAGAAGGCCGCCGACATCGGCGGGACGTGGCGCGACAACACCTATCCCGGGCTCGCCGTGGACATTCCGGCGTTCACCTACTCGTTCGGCTTCGCGCCGCGCGCGGACTGGTCGCGGCTCTACCCGTCCGGGCGCGAGATCAAGCAGTACGCGGACGGCGTCGTGGAGCAGTTCGGGCTGCGTCCGCACCTGCGCCTGAACAGCACGGTGACCGGCGCGAAGTTCGACGAGGCGGGCGACCACTGGCGCATCTCGCTCGCGGACGGCACCGAGCTGACCTGCCGGTACCTGCTCTCCTGCCAGGGCGCGCTGAGCACGCCGAGCGTCCCGTCCCTGGACGGCCTGGACGAGTTCCAGGGCCACGTCATGCACACCGCCCGCTGGGACCACGACCACGACCTGAGCGGCAGGCGCGTCGCGGTCGTCGGGACGGGCGCGACGGCGCTCCAGCTCATCCCTGAGATCGCGGATGTTTCCACGCGGCTGACCGTGTTCCAGCGGACGCCGATCTGGGTCTTCCCGAAGTTCAACCCGCCCGTCCCGCGCCCGCTGCAGGCGCTGATCCGGGCCTTCCCGCCGCTGCACCGGCTGTGCCGCCTGGTCACGACCGCGTTCGTGGAGGCGCTGGTCACCGGTGTCGTCCACCACCGCAGGTCCAAGCCCATGGTGGACGTCGTGGAGCGGCTCTCCCTGCTGCACCTGCGCGTCCAGGTCCGTGATCGGAAACTTCGGAAGAAGCTGCGCCCGCAGTACGGCTTCGGCTGCAAGCGGCCGTCCTTCTCGAACACCTACTGGCGGACGTTCACCCGTCCCAACGTCGACCTGGTGACAGCGGGGATCGACCGGGTCACGCCGTCGGGCGTCCGCGACAGGGACGGCGTCGAGCACGCCGCCGACACGCTCATCCTCGCCACCGGCTTCAAACTTTTCGACATCACGTTCCCGATCGTCGGACGCGACGGCGGCGAGCTGTCCGACTTCTGGAGCCGCAACCGCCGGCAGGCCTACGAAGGCGTCGCCGTTCCGGGCTTCCCGAACCTCTTCCTCGTCCCCGGCCCTTACGGGAACGTCGGGCTCTCCTGGTTCCAGATGATCGACGCCGTCGTCCCGCACGTCATCCGCGTCCTGGGCGAGTCGCGCCGCCGCCGCGCCACCCGCGTCGAGGTCCGCCAGGACGCGCACGACGAGTACATGGCGTGGATCGCGAGCCGCATGCCCGACACCGTCTTCTTCAACGGCAACTGCGCGGACGCCAACAGCTACTACTTCGACGAGCACGGCGACGCCCCCTGGCTGCGCCCGATCAACACCGCTCCCGCGAGACGCCGCAGCCGAAGCTTCCCCCTGGACGACTACGCATACTCCGGAACGAGCGCGACACCGCGGTAGCTTCGCTCCATGGTGAAGGATCCGTTCGAGCGTATCGCAGCAGTTACAACCTCTAACAATGAGAGGGACGTCCTCGAAGCGTTCCTGGATCACTACCGCGACACCATCGCCAACGGCCTCGACGGCCTCGACGAAACCCAGGCGCGGACCCGGCTCGTCCCTTCCCTCACGACCCCGATCGGCCTGGTCAGCCACTGCGCGGCCGACGAGCGAAGCTGGTTCCAGTACGTCCTGGACGGCCGTCCCTGGGAGGAGATCGACGGACCGCGCAGCAGCCAGGACGCCAGCTGGCAGGTCCCCGGCGACGTCCGCATACCGGACGTGATCGCCGCCTACTGCGCCACCTGCGCCGAGTCGCGCGCGATCGCCGCCCGCTTCGCCCTGGACGACGAGATCGCCTTCGACGACCGCCGCGTCACCCTGCGCTGGATCTACGTCCACATGATCGAAGAACTTGCCCGGCACGCCGGCCACGCCGACATCCTCCGCGAGCAGCTCACCTCCCCCTGACCCGCGATCGCCCTGCCAAGGAAATTCAAAATTCTCTGGCCGGCGCTGTCGGATCGGGGTGGCGGCGTTCGTGGCAGTGGTGAGGCCGGCCGCAAGGGGCGGCGCCCAGGGGAAGGATTCGCGATCATGAAGCTGACGACCATCACCCAGGTCACCATCGACGGCGTCGTCCAGGGGAACGGCGGTGCGTCGGAGGAGGACCGCCGGAACGGGTTCGAGCGCGGCGGTTGGGCCCTGGGGAAGGGCGACGGCTCGACCCAGGAGTTCATCAACGAGGCCTACCAGCGCGCCGACGCGTACCTGTTCGGCCGCCGGACCTACGAGCTGTTCCACGCATCCTGGGGCACGCTGTCCGAGAAGGACGTCCCCGGCTGGGAGCGCGTCATGCGCTCGCTCAACTCCAAGCCCAAGTACGTGGCGTCGGGCACGCTCACCGACCCGACCTGGGAAGGCACGACCGTCCTGCCGGACGACCTCGCCACGGCCGTCCGGGAGCTGAAGGCCAAGCCGGGCGGCGAGCTGCAGGTGCACGGCAGCGGCACGCTGGTCCAGTGGCTGCTGGCGAACGAGCTGGTGGACGAGATGACCCTGATCACCGTCCCGGTGGTGCTCGGCCAGGGCAAGCGCCTGCTCCCGGACGCCGGCCCGGACATCGCGCTCGACCTGCTGGACTCGCGCGTCGACTCGAACGGTGTCACGATCCAGACCTTCCGCCCGGCCGGGCGCCCGCAGTACCCGACGGCGCCCTGACCCAGACCGGCGAACACGAAGGCACCGACACAGGTGGAGGCGAAAATGCAGTACCTGGTTTCCGTGATCGACGACAAGAGCAACCCCGGCAGCACGGACCGGCAGCCCGCCATCAGCGTGTTCAACGAGCGGCTCATCGAGGACGGCTACTGGGTCTTCGCGGGCGGGCTCGCCGACACCGACGCGGCCACGGTCGTCGACAACCGCGGCGAGCAGGCGGTGCTCACCGACGGGCCGTTCCTGGAGTCGAAGGAGTACCTCGCCGGCTTCTGGATCTGGGAGGCCCCCGATCTGGACGTCGTGCTCAAGCTCGCGGCCGAGGCGTCGAAGGTCTGCGACCGCAAGATCGAGGTGCGTCCGTTCCAGTGAGCGACACCCACGAGGCGATCACCCGCGTCCACCGCGAGGAGTGGGCGCGCGTGGTCGCCGGCCTGGCCAGAAAATTCGGCGATCTCGACATCGCCGAGGAGGCGGCCGCCGAGGCGTTCGCGACCGCCGTCGAGCGGTGGCCGGACGACGGCGTGCCGCCCAACCCCGGCGCCTGGCTGACCACCACCGCGAGCCGCAAGGCCATCGACCGGATCCGCCGGGAGAGTAAGCGCGACGACAAGCACAAGGAGGCTCGCATGGTGCACGACGACACCCCGCCCGAGCCCTTCGGCGCGATCGACGACGACCGGCTCCGGCTGATCTTCACCTGCTGCCATCCCGCGCTCGCGACCGAGGCCCGGGTGGCGCTGACGCTGCGGATGGTCGGCGGCCTGACCGTGCCGGAGATCGCCCGCACCTTCCTGGTCGCCGAGCCCGCCATGGGGCAGCGGATCACCCGCGCGAAGGCCAAGATCAAAGCGGCCCGCATCCCCTACCGGATGCCGTCCGCCGAGGACCTCCCGGCCCGCCTGTCCGGGGTCCTGGCCGTCCTGTACCTGGTGTTCAACGAGGGCTACCTCGCGACCGGCCCCGACACCGACCCGGTACGCCACGACCTGACCACCGAGGCGATCCGCCTGACCCGCCTGATCCGCGCCCTGCTACCGCAGGACGGCGAGGTGGCCGGCCTCCTGGCGCTGATGCTGCTCACCGAGGCCCGCCGGACCTCCCGCGTCTCGTCCACCGGCGAACTCGTCCCCCTCGCCGAGCAGGACCGCGGCGCCTGGGACACCGCGCTGATCGCCGAAGGACACCGCCTGGTACGCGAACGCCTGGCCGCGGCCGCCGCCGGGACGGCCCCGGGCCGCTACCAGATCCTCGCGGCGATCAACGCCGTCCACACCAGCGCCCGCGACATCCGCGACACCGACTGGTCGCAGGTCCTCGCCCTGTACGACCAGCTCGTCCGCCTCGACCCGTCTCCGATCGTCGCCCTCAACCGCGCCATCGCCCTAGCCGAACTGGACGGCCCGCAGGTCGCCCTGGCGACCATCGACCGCCTCGCAGACAAACTCGACGGATACCACGCCTACCACGCAACCCGCGCCGACCTCCTACGCCGCCTCGGCCAGTCCGACCAAGCCCGAGCGGCCTACGACAAAGCCATCGACCTAGCCGGCAACACCGCCGAAACCGCCGCCCTAACCCGCCGCCGCAACCAACTCCAGAGAGACTGTCCGCCATGACCGACCGACGGTACGTCTTCCTCGACCCCGACGGCATGGCCGACGGCTGGTTCTATGAGCCTTTTCCATCACGGGGCGAGGGCGGCCTCGCGGTTTTGTAGGACGCTGATGGCCTTGGCGAGGTGGCCGGCGCGGTAGGGGCAGCAGCGGAGCTTGGTGAGGATCTTCCATGACTTGAGCTGGGCGTTTCCGCGTTCACCTGGTCCGCGGAGCTTGGCGTGGGCCCGGTTGGCTTGTTTCTGGGAGGCGGGCTTGTTCCTGCCCTTGTAAGGAACGATGATCGCGGGACCGGCGCCGACGTAGCCCTTGTCGGCCAGGACCGGCAGCCCGCACGCTGCCAGGGCGCGGATGATTCCCCAGTTCCGGGCCGCTTTCAGGTCGTGGATCGAGCCGGGTACCGCACCCGACACCCACACGATCTGCCCGTACGGGCCGGCAATTACCTGCAGGTTCACGCCGTGCTTGTGATGCTTGCCCGAGTAGAAGAGCCGGTCGGCGCGGAGGCGGTCGGTCGCGATGAGAGTGCCGTCCAGGATCAGATGTCCCAGCCCGTCTTTCTTCGCCCTGGCGAGTGTGGTGCCGAGCTTGGGTGAGCGGGCCGACAGCCAAGCCACGACCTCGTTCACATACCTCCACGCGGTCGTCGTCCCGACCCCGAAACCTGCCGCGAGCTGCGCGAACGTATCGCCCTTCTTCAAGTATGCGAGCGTCATCAGCGCCTGCTGCCCCGCGTTCAAAGCCCGGCCCTTGCTCTTCAGCTTCGTCCGCTCCCGCCGGACGAGACCGGTCAGGTAGTTCAGAGTCGAACGCGACAACGGCAGCGAAGCACGATAGAAAAGCACGTGAAACCTCTGGTTGTGGGGGGCGGAGGTCAGAGACCCCTCTCCTACCAGGGGTTTCTTCACGTCCACGGCCAGCCACGCCGCCCGCGATCATGCTGTGATCAGCAGCCTTGAAGAGGCTGCTGGAAAAGGTTCTATGTAGTGGTCGAAGCCAAAACCGGCGTCTTCTACCAGCAGCAATATGGCGGCACGGCCTGCCGCCAAGGCCAGATAGAAGGATTCCTCGTCCCCCTGTTCGCCGGCGACGCCCTCCCCGAACTCCGCACCCTGTTCGAAGACCACTTCCGCGGCGCAGGCACCTGGAACCACACCTGGACGGCCGACGAGCACGCAAAACTCCGCACCACAATCGAAGGCGTCACCTACTGGGCCTGCGACGGCCACACCGAGGAGCCCCACACCCTAAAACTCGACGACTCCCGAATCCGCGAAGCCGACGAAGCCTGGATCCCCGTCCAAACCCCCGACGGCCCCGGAATCCTCCTCTGGTACAACTCCGACTAAGCCCGCCCACAGCCCGCCAACTCCAGGAGTAAACGCCGCGATTGCACCCGCCCTCGCGACGGGTGGTCAGCCCTTGAGCACCGTGAAGAGCGGGAGGCTGCCGCTTGCGGTGGCGCCCGCGGATTCAGGGGAGAGGGTCACGTTCTCGCGGGACGTTTTCGTGATGCGCGGAGCATTGCTCTCGGCAAGCAGGTACTTGCCGGGCTTCACGACCTTCGAGGACGGCATGATGAACGTATTCGTCTCCACGAACCTGCTCAGGTAAGCACATTCACTGAACCTTTTCCAGCAGCCTCTTCAAGGCTGCTGATCACAGCATGATCGCGGGCGGCGTGGCTGGCCGTGGACGTGAAGAAACCCCTGGTAGGAGAGGGGTCTCTGACCTCCGCCCCCCACAACCAGAGGTTTCACGTGCTTTTCTATCGTGCTTCGCTGCCGTTGTCGCGTTCGACTCTGAACTACCTGACCGGTCTCGTCCGGCGGGAGCGGACGAAGCTGAAGAGCAAGGGCCGGGCTTTGAACGCGGGGCAGCAGGCGCTGATGACGCTCGCATACTTGAAGAAGGGCGATACGTTCGCGCAGCTCGCGGCAGGTTTCGGGGTCGGGACGACGACCGCGTGGAGGTATGTGAACGAGGTCGTGGCTTGGCTGTCGGCCCGCTCACCCAAGCTCGGCACCACACTCGCCAGGGCGAAGAAAGACGGGCTGGGACATCTGATCCTGGACGGCACTCTCATCGCGACCGACCGCCTCCGCGCCGACCGGCTCTTCTACTCGGGCAAGCATCACAAGCACGGCGTGAACCTGCAGGTAATTGCCGGCCCGTACGGGCAGATCGTGTGGGTGTCGGGTGCGGTACCCGGCTCGATCCACGACCTGAAAGCGGCCCGGAACTGGGGAATCATCCGCGCCCTGGCAGCGTGCGGGCTGCCGGTCCTGGCCGACAAGGGCTACGTCGGCGCCGGTCCCGCGATCATCGTTCCTTACAAGGGCAGGAACAAGCCCGCCTCCCAGAAACAAGCCAACCGGGCCCACGCCAAGCTCCGCGGACCAGGTGAACGCGGAAACGCCCAGCTCAAGTCATGGAAGATCCTCACCAAGCTCCGCTGCTGCCCCTACCGCGCCGGCCACCTCGCCAAGGCCATCAGCGTCCTACAAAACCGCGAGGCCGCCCTCGCCCCGTGATGGAAAAGGCTCACTCAGTGAATATGGCTGGTGGTTCTCGCTCTCCTGCCGGACCGCCTCGATGATCTGACCGACGCCTCTGGGGACCACGCCGGGCCTGTTGGGCGGGACGGGAAAGAGAGCCACGGTCCCCTGAGTCGGCGCGCGTTTCTTCCCATCGCCCTGGCCGATTCCGAAGTCGTAGGACTTCACGACCCCGGCAGGATGGTTCTTCTCCCCATAGCAGCGGCGCTGCCCGCCGGGCGAGTAAGCCACTCCGAACGGTGACCTCGCATTGAAGACCGTCACCACTTTGACTTCGCTTCCAGGGCGCGCACGGGCCGGAGTGACCGTGATCTGGAAGCGCATGTACGGCGTCTCGGAGGCGGGCATGTTGGGCTGCCCGAGCAGGACGTCCGGGTGCGTGAACGAGAGCACGAACGTTCCGCTCTCTCGACCTCCCACCGTCGGCCCGGACGGCCACAGGAGGACCGTCGCGACCGCCGCCGTGGCTCCCACACCGCAGATCGCAGCGGCCCCCTTCGTCCCACCGACCTTGGAGAGCACGCCTTTCGTGCTGGAGGCGCCGAGCTTCGCGGCGGCCTGTGAGCCGGCGACCGCATGGGCGGATCCTCCAGCCGCCGAGGCGCCCTGTCCGACAGCACCCGTCGACAAGGCTCCAGCTGTGGTCGCCGCTGAAGTGCTTCCGGACGCGATGAAAGCGCCGCCCAACAGCGCGGCCGGTACCGCCGATCCGACAAGCGCTGCCACGGACGCGAGCGAGATGATCCCGCGCCGCTCCCAGTCTGGCCCGTACCTGCGAACCGCTTGAGACTCCAGCTCCCCAATGAAGGTGTTGGCATTCCACAAGCGCTTTGCCGGATCCTTCGCCAAGCCATGAGCCACCAACGGACGAAGCTCCTCGGGGATCTCGTCCATCGCGGGCCACTGGTGCAGATGAAGCGTGCGCAGCTCGTCCAGAGTCTCGGCTCGGAAAGGCTTGCGTCCCGTGGCGCATTCGACGAAGACGCAAGTGGCGGCATAAATGTCCGTCGCGGGCGACGCCGCCTGGCCGTACCACTGTTCGGGAGCCATGTAAGCCGGTGTTCCGGCGACTCCGGACTGACCTGTAAGGACCGCGACCCCGAAGTCGATGAGTTTGCTGACGCCGTCGTCCTGGACGAGCACGTTGCCCGGCTTGTAGTCGCGATGGACGACACCGACGTCATGCGCCGCGGCGAGACCGAGCAGGGAACCTTTGAGCGTAAGCAATGCGGCCTCGGGAGCCAGCGGCCCGTCATGGCTGTCGAGCACCGCCCGCAGCGACCGCCCGGAGACCGCTTCCATGACGATCGCCGAACCCTCCGGCCGTTCGACATAGTCGAGCAGCCGCGCGACATGCGGATTCACAACTCGCTGAAGGAGGGCCGCCTCCCTCCGGAACGTCTCCCGTAACCGCGGATCACCACGACCGTCCGCGGTGAGGTACTTGATCGCCACCGGCCGACGATCCCCGTCGCGCACCGCGAGCACGACCCGCCCCTGTGCCCCCGCGCCCAACTCCCTGAGCTCGGTATATCCGCTGAGCCCGCGTCCGTTCGGTTCTCCGGGCGCAGCGTTGTCGGCTCGCTCGGACGGATTCATCCGAGCTTGTTGAGCTGCTTCGTCAGGAGGGCGGTGGCGCGCTGCGCGATGGGGTCAGGAGAGCCCTTGGGCTCAGTGCGCTCCCAGTAGAGCGTGCCGATGACGAGGTTTCCGCGCTGGGTGTAGTCGTAGAAATAGTGGAACAGGTTGTATTTGGACACGTCGCGAGAGAACAGCTCTTGCTCTGTCCCGCGTACGTGAGCCCACTGCCCGACGGTGTCCTGGGTGGCCTTCCAGATGTCCTCGTGAGGCAGGATGAAGGTGTCCTCAGTGAGGGGGCGTTTGGGCGTGTGGTGTTTGGCAGGGCAGGCCATCGACTTTGATTTGATGAAGTCGAAGGCCGAGGCCGCCGAAGTCGCGTCGCCGTAGAGCGCGAACGCCTGGGCGTATTTGACCTCCCCCTTGCCCTTCGCGCTGTTGGTGTACTGCCGCAGCGCGAGCTTCGGGGCTCCGGGCAGTTTGAGGGAGGACAACGAGCACGAGGGGAACTGGTCGTGCTTGAGGGCGTCCACCGCGAGCTCGATCCGGGAGATGTCCCCGCCGATCTCCTTCGGCGTCAGCAAGGCGGCGCTCACCTGTGCCTGTGCGTAGGTGGGCGGTGGAGGCGGCGGCGCCGACGTGGACGCCGAGGTGCGGGGGGCGCTGGCCTTGTGGTGGCCGCCGCCGCATCCGCTGACGGACACTGCCGTCACGGCTACCAGGGCCAGCGTGATGCCTGCGGTGCTGGACGGCCTCATTGGCGGTTGCCGGTCTGGATCTCGCCCACGGTCAGCGGTGTCTGGGGCGAGGTCATCTGCATCGGGGCCAGATCGCCTCCAGGTTGGGCGCAGCCGGTCCCTTCGCACGTCCAGTGGATCGTCCAGACGATCGTCGCCGTGATCTGGAAAGCGCCGCCCGGCGCTCCGGTCGAGGAACGCTCGTAGGTGTGGCTGCAGGTGCTGCCGTCCTTGGTTCCGCCGTCGTCGCAAGTCATATGCGGTTGCACCGGATCCCCGAGTTGCCACTCGACACGCGCCGGTGTCGCCACCGCCGTGACGGTCTGGTTCGCGGCCGTCTGCGGAGGCGTGGAGACCGGCTCGAACCCGTCCACCCAGAAGGCCGTCTTGACTTTGACGTAGGTCTTCCCGGAGGGGGCGGTGTGCACTTTCGGGGTATGGAGTTCGGCGCTGTTCGCGGCCCTTTGGGCCAGGTCGAGCGTGCTGACAGGGGCAGGGCCCGCGGCGGGGCCGTTGCCGTTGGCGCCAGGGAGGCCGCCGGCGTTCGCTCCGGGCGCGGTAGGGATTTCGCCAGTGGAGCCGCCTCCACCGCCTCCCCCTCCACCGCCGCCTCCTCCCGAGCCCCCGCCGGGCGAACCCCAGTCGCATCCGAACTTGCCGCCGCCGCCGTTACCGCACGGGTCGGCGTAAGCCGTGCCGGAGAAGAGCAGAGCCCCGGCCGTTACGGCGGCGGCGCAGAGAGAAGCCGCGCGGACGGCTGGTCGTGCCGCGAAGGATGTGGGGGACATGAGGGCTCCTTACCTGCCTACCGCCGGGCGGGGGCGGCGCGGTGCGGCATGCGGGTCCGGATTCGAGCTGGTCCGGGCGGTACTTCTGTGGGGAACGTCCTGGCACGCAAGGGCAGAGTTGCGGGGAGCGGCCGGACGAAGGAACGGGGGCTTCAGCATTGGTTGTCCCGGACGCTGTCGTAGACCTTCCAGACACCGTCCACGTACTTGAGGCCCGTCCGCTGCACGAAGGCGGCGCCATCGCCTCCGCCGATGCGTTTGCCGGTCGCGGCGGAGAACCGATACGCGGCGAGGGTGCGCATGCAGTCGATGATGAAGACCTTGGTGCCGGGTTTGGTGCGGGCGTAGATGCGGGGGTTGGAGATGTTGACGAAGCGCCAGATCTCGCCCTTGGCCTTGGTGGCCTGGACGTCGTTGGTGACCTTGGTCAGCAGGGGGTCGGCGGCTACCTGGGCCAGGGGGGTGGGGTCGTTGTTCTGGTAGACCTGCTGGTAGGTCTGCTGGAAGCGGCGGTAGGCGTCGAGGACGGCCTGGTCGACCTGTTGCGGGGTGAGGGTCGGCGGGAGGCCGGGGCCGCTCGCGGACGGGAGGTCCGGGGACGAGGTGCGGCCCGCGTTGTCGAACTTGCCGTTCGGGGCGAAGCCGCCGTCCTTGTGGGAGCCGCCGCAGGCCGAGGCCAGCAGGAGGGCGGCCGCGACCGCGGTGAGGCCGGCGCGTCGGCGGACGGCTCGGGGGGTCCCTGCGGGGGACGAACGTACCGACCGGCTGTGCATCGCTATCCCTGGCCGCATTGCTGACAACGGGGCGGAGTACGCGCGAAAGCTTACAGAGGTGCATGTTGCGAGTGAAGAGTTCCGTTGCCGAAAGGTTTCCACGAGCTGGTCACGAGGGTGGGAGCCGGGCACCTCGGGCATGCCGGTGAGGGGTCAAGCGGGTGGACGGAAGCGGTCGGTGGCCTGGACGAGGAGGTCGCGGGTGCCGGGTTCGGAGCCGCCGTGGCCGGCGTCCTCGACGAGGTGGAAGTCGGCTTCGGGCCAGGCGCGATGCAGGGCGAACGCGGCGTCCGGCGGGGTCTTCATGTCGTAGCGGCCGTTCACGATGACGGCCGGGATGTGGCGGATCTTGTCGATGCCGTCGAACAGCTCGTCCGCGCCGAGGAAGCACTGGCGGCTGAAGTAGTGGTGCAGGATGCGGCTGAACGCGATGAGGGTCGCGTCGTCCAGCATCGGGGGCGGGACGGGCAGGAGGGTGTTCGCGGCGATCTCCCAGGCGCCCCAGGCGCGGGCGGCGGGGACGTGGACGGACGGGTCGGGGTCGTTCAGGCGGCGGCCGTAGGCGGTGGTGAGGTCGTCGCGTTCGGCGAGCGGGAGGTAGTCGCGGAGGCGGGCGTAGTCCTCGGGGAAGAGGCGGGCCGCGCCGTGCGGGCCGGTCGCCCAGGCGGTGTCGGCGGCGAGGTCGGGGAGCCAGACGCCGCGTAGGACGATCTCGCTGACCGCATCGGGGTGGCGCTGGGCGTAGGCGAGGGCGAGGGTGCTACCCCAGGAGCCACCGAACAGTAGCCAGCGGTCGACACCGAGGTGTCCGCGGAGGAGTTCGATGTCGGCGAGCAGGTGCGCGGTCGTGTTGGTCGTGAGGTCGGTGTGGACGTCCCCGGCGTGCGGTGTGCTGCGACCGCATCCGCGCTGGTCGAACAGGATGATCCGGTAGGCGTCGGGGTCGAACCAGGACCGCGCGTTCGGCAGCAGGCCGCCGCCGGGGCCGCCGTGCAGGAAGAGGGCGGGCTTGCCGTCCGGGTTGCCGCATTCCTCCCAGTACAGCTCCTGGCCGTCGCCGACCGGGAGCATGCCGTGGGTGTGCGGTTCGATCGGGGGATACATCGCGCGCGTCCTCTCGTTTGGGGTCGAAGGGACAACGGTTGGTGATGTGCCGGAAGTGCCGGTATCAGTTCCGCCGCAGGGCGCCGGGGATGGCGGTGCAGGTCAGCAGGAACAGCGCGACGGCCAGGACGGACGGCCAGAGCAGCGAACCGTGGACGTCGCGGGCCGGACGAGCCGCAACCCGGTGTTTCGGGTCCCAGGTGACCGAAACGGTTGAGCCTTTGGCGGCGAGGGGCTTGTCCGAATTCAGGCTGGACGGGCCGCCGGACGGGCAGCGCAGCCGTTGCAGGTGCCGCGTCACGGTCTTGGTGCCGTTCTCGACCGAGCCGTCCTGGACCTCGGCGGACTTGCTGCTCACGTCGTCCACCTGGCAGGACGCGGTGACGCCGCGGGCCGGCAGGACGTGGCCCTCGGCCGCGTTGTGGAAGGCGAACCCGGCGAGCGGCAGCGCGATGAGCAGGGCGATGGACGTGAAGGGCTGGCGACCGAGCAGCGCCGGTCCGACGACGCCGAGGGCGATCGCGAGCAGTCCCGCGACCGGTCCGAGCAGAGGGACGTGCGGACCGAAATAGTCGAGCCAGCCGACGAGCACGAGGCCACCGATGGCGAGCGCGCCGACGGCGACGACGCCGGTCGCGCGGAGGAGGGGGAGGGTCCTGTCCACGTCGGTCTCCGTTCGGCGTGGCGGGGCAGAGGGCTGCGTCGGGTGCGCCGCGGGACGGATGGACGATCTCCGGCGCGAGCGTTAGACGCGGATCCGGACGGCCCGGTTCGGTGATTCGGGTGTGGGGAGCGACACCCTCGCGTCCGCTCAAACAAACGCTATCGTCTGCGTGACGCGCCGTCCCCCCTTGCGAGGAGAGATGCACATGCGAAAGTTCGCCGCAGTCGCCGTCACGTCCGGGGCCATCGTGGCCGGTGTCGCCGGGACGGCCCTCCCGGCGGGCGCGGCCACGCCCACCGGCGGTTCCGGGGTCGAGGCAACGACGGTCACGCACGGCACGATCACCGGTGCCGCCGCGCAGAAGCTGGCCCGCGGTTCCGGTCAGATGACGCTGGCTGCAGCGCCGGTGCACGCGGCGTCCTGCCGCTGGGTCGAGCGGACGCAGGGCCGCAAGTCGTCCCGGCACGGGCGCTGGCTGATCTACGTGAAGACCCGCCTGACCTGGTGCTACGACGGGTTGCACGTCAACTCGGCGCGGGTGAACCGGTCCGCCTACACCTACAACAAGCGGGTCTGGCGGATGCGCGGCTGGACGCAGCACTCGCTCACGCACGACAGCACCTGGGCGACCGTGCTGGCCAAGTCGCAGTACAAGTTCTATTACACCGGCAACGGCAGGAACTACCGCCCGTACGCCGACGTCATGGGCGCCTTCAACGGCAGCTACCGCGTCTGGGCGGGCAGCTGACCCTCGCGCTGCGCAACGCCCCGTCCAGGCGCGGACGGGGCGTTCGCATTTCCGGTCATCGCCGCCGGAAAGCGGCGCGAACGGCCGCCTCCAGAGGAGCCAGAAAGAGGATTCCGGTTCCCGCGAGGAACCAGGCCCACAGCGGGATCGCGAAGTGCCAGACGTCCTTCGTCGGCTTCGGCGGGATGCGGTGGCGCGGGTCGGAGGTGACCGACATCCGGTCCCCGGCGGACGCCTCCCGCCGGCTGGTCGTCACCTGGGACGGCCCGCCGGACGGGCACCGCAGCTTGTGGACGTAGTCGGTGGTCGTGGTCGCATTGTCGCCACCGGATTCGACCCGGACACGCTCCTTCACGTCCGTGACCTGGCAGACCTGAACCGTCCCGCGGTGGGCGAGCGCGCTGTCGGTCACCGCGACGTAAAGGGCGATGCCGCTGATGAAGGTGACGGCGATCAGTACCCAGGCGCTCACGCTGAGATCAGACTCCAGCGCCGTTCCGAGAATGCCGATCGTGCCGAGGAGAAACGCCAGCACGAACATCAGGATTTCGAGCGGCACCCAATACCACCCGGAGGGCCCGTCGGCGCGCAGACTGAGCCTTTTCCATCACGGGGCGAGGGCGGCCTCGCGGTTTTGTAGGACGCTGATGGCCTTGGCGAGGTGGCCGGCGCGGTAGGGGCAGCAGCGGAGCTTGGTGAGGATCTTCCATGACTTGAGCTGGGCGTTTCCGCGTTCACCTGGTCCGCGGAGCTTGGCGTGGGCCCGGTCGGCTTGTTTCTGGGAGGCGGGCTTGTTCCTGCCCTTGTAAGGAACGATGATCGCGGGACCGGCGCCGACGTAGCCCTTGTCGGCCAGGACCGGCAGCCCGCACGCTGCCAGGGCGCGGATGATTCCCCAGTTCCGGGCCGCTTTCAGGTCGTGGATCGAGCCGGGTACCGCACCCGACACCCACACGATCTGCCCGTACGGGCCGGCAATTACCTGCAGGTTCACGCCGTGCTTGTGATGCTTGCCCGAGTAGAAGAGCCGGTCGGCGCGGAGGCGGTCGGTCGCGATGAGAGTGCCGTCCAGGATCAGATGTCCCAGCCCGTCTTTCTTCGCCCTGGCGAGTGTGGTGCCGAGCTTGGGTGAGCGGGCCGACAGCCAAGCCACGACCTCGTTCACATACCTCCACGCGGTCGTCGTCCCGACCCCGAAACCTGCCGCGAGCTGCGCGAACGTATCGCCCTTCTTCAAGTATGCGAGCGTCATCAGCGCCTGCTGCCCCGCGTTCAAAGCCCGGCCCTTGCTCTTCAGCTTCGTCCGCTCCCGCCGGACGAGACCGGTCAGGTAGTTCAGAGTCGAACGCGACAACGGCAGCGAAGCACGATAGAAAAGCACGTGAAACCTCTGGTTGTGGGGGGCGGAGGTCAGAGACCCCTCTCCTACCAGGGGTTTCTTCACGTCCACGGCCAGCCACGCCGCCCGCGATCATGCTGTGATCAGCAGCCTTGAAGAGGCTGCTGGAAAAGGTTCACTGGCCAGCCCGAGAACGAGAGCCACCGCGACCAGCGCCGTCGCCCCCGGAGCGAGCGTCCTCAAAAGATCCCGCACACCATCTAGGACGCCCAGAACCACGCCAAGGTTCAGAAACCGACGACCGCGCCCCGTAACATCGGTGCCGGGAGGTCGAGATGCCCCACCTTCTGCACTCCGTCGAGATGCCCCACCTTCTGCACTCCGCCGAGGTAGCCGTATTCGTAGACCACAGCCTCCTGGGATTGACCGCCACCCTCTCGAACGGAGCGGGCGAGTGGCTAGTAGCAGGAGTTCAGGGGCGTGGGGTGTACATGATTACGGCTACGCCGATCAGGCAGACCAGGGCGCCTAGGATGTCGTAGCGGTCGGGGCGATAGCCGTCCACCAGCATTCCCCAGGCCAGGGAGCCGGCGACGAAGATGCCGCCGTAGGCGGCGAGAATGCGGCCGAAATGGGCGTCCGGTTGGAGCGTGGCGACGAATCCGTAAAGGCCGAGTGCGATGACGCCTGCGCCGATCCAGGCCGCGCCGCGGTGTTCCCGGACGCCCTGCCAGACCAGCCATGCACCGCCGATCTCGGCGACTGCGGCCAGGGCGAACAGTGCCAGCGACCGCAGGACGGTCACGCCGCGGTCTTTCCGAGGAAGCCGGTCAGCGCCTTCTCGTAAACGGACGAGTCGACGTTCCAGGCTTCGGTGTGGTCGGCTCCGGACGCCGAAAGGTGGGTGACGATTCCGGCGGGGGCCTTGCGGGCGAACTCGTCTGACGGGCCGTTGTCGACGGTCTCGTCGTCATCGGCGGTGAAAAGCAACACCGGGGTCTTCAGGTGCGGCGCGTAAGGGCGCATGTCCATGGCGCCGAGGTCGATGCTGTAACGCCATTTCAGCATCCGCATCGCGACGTTGGTCTCCATGCTCGGCAGGTGGCGCGACGCACCCTGCTTGTAAAGCGTGGCCTTCCAGTCGAGGACGGGCGAGTCCAGCACGACGCCGTGGATGAACGACGCGTCCGGGGCGTTGCGGAGGGTGGACATCACCATCGACCCACCCATGGACCATCCGTATAGGACTACGCCTGTTGCGCCCTGTGAACGTGCATAGGCGACGGCAGATGCGACGTCGTTCCATTCCTTCGAGCCGAGCAGATTCCGGCCATTGGGAGCCGACGGCGCGTGCTCGTCGTTCCGGTAGGCGATCGAAAGCATCGGCATGCCCGTGTCATGGACGGTCTTCATCACGCGGAACGTCTCGGCGCGGTCGGCGTTGCGGCCGTGCACGGCGATCACCCACGTGGAGCTCTTCGTCCGGCCCGGCAGCAGCCACGCGGGCATTGCGCCGACCTGCGACGGGTAGGTGACGTTCTGGAAGTCCAGGCCGAGCGCCGACTTGGGGTCGCCGCCGTAGACCCAGTGGTCCAGCCCGACCGCCAGGCCCGACTCCAGCTTTCCGGACGGCACCGACAGCACCTTCCGGACGACCGTCCCCGTGTCGATGCCCGCGATCGACTCGCCCTTCTTGACCACGTCGCCGACGATCGCCCGGCCGCCGCCCGACCACGCCAGCCCGAACACGCCGCGCCGCTCGGTCGCCGGCGTCCGGGGGAGCGTGACCGTCCCGTCCGCCACGGCACGGACCCGCAGGTCGTAGGGGGTTTCGTGAGTCACCTGGGTGGCCACGCCCGAGAAGTACCAGCCGATCGCGATGGACGCCGCGAACGCCAGGAGCAGCACGGCGACCACCCCCGACACCGCGAGCCGCGCCGGGCTCCGGCGGCGCGAGGGCTTGGCGGGCTTGGCGGCGGACGCGGCGTTTCGGAGTGACACGAACCTGACGTTAACGGAGGTCAGCCGATGCTGCGTCCCCCCGCCCGAAGATCCTTGCCGGAAGCCTGGCAGGTCGGCCTTCGCGCCACTGCCCGAACCCCGGGCGTGAGGCGTCGCGGCGGTGCCGCAGGCCCCGCCGTAAGGCGTAGCGCCGCCGCCGGAAGCTTGCCCGCCGAGCGTCTCGGCGGTGCCGGAAGCCCGGCCGTCAGGCTTCGCGCCGCTGTCGGGAGTCCGGACGCCAAGCGTCGCGGCGGTGCCGCAGACCCCCGCCGTCAGGCTTCGCGTGTTGCTGGAGGCTTGGCGGTCAGGTGTTGCGGCGGAGGCGGTCGGGGGAGGTGCGGCGGAGTTCCTCGCGGGCGTCCATGAGGGCGAAGCCCAGCAGGTTCAGCCCGCGCCACTGCGACGGGCGCACCGCCTGCGGGGCGTGCTCGTCGTAGCCGATACCCCAGATTCGGTCCAGCGGGCTGGCCTCCACGAGTACCTTCCCGCCCGTCGAGAGCAGGAAGCCGCACAGGTCAGGGTTCGCGTCGAACTTGGCGAAGCTGCCGCGGCGGACGATGTCGTAGCGGTTCGCGACCCACATGTCCTCGTCGAACCCGCGCACGCTGCGGCCCATCGCCTTGGCGCGTCCGGGATCGGGCGATTCGAGGATCTTCGCGACGGACTCCTCGTCCCCGAAGAGTCGCGCCTTCTCGCACATCATGTAGTGCTCGGCCGTCGGGTACTCCACGCCGTCCACCGTGAACGGCGACGGGTACCACTGGCTCAGGCACCCCTTCGGCTGCGTCCCTCCCCAGAACAGGACGAACTTGGGGAGTTCATCGCGTTTCTCCAGTTCGAGGAGCTCGTCCATGGTCATCCCCCGAGCCTGGCGGACGAGCCGTGACCGGCGCAATCGGATAAGGCGAGCCCCCGGCCGGAAAACCGGCCGGGGGCTCGTACGACCTGCGTCAGAACCGCAGCGGCTCCGGCGCGGGACGGCGCGCGCTCTGCGAGCTGTAGTCCGGGAGGACGGGCGGGCAGTGCGCACCCGCCGCCGGACGCGTCCCGGCCAGCAGGTAGGCGTCCGCCGACTTCCGGACGCACGGGCTGAGCCCGTACGAACCGTGCCCGGCGCCCTGGTAGGTGACCAGGGACGAGCCCGTGACCTGCCGGTTCACGCCCTGCGCCCACGGGTAGACGGTCGCGGGGTCGCCGATCCCGCCGAGCACCACCACGGGCACGGACGCCGGGATGCGGGACGGGCGCTGCCGGTCGGCACCGCCGGGACGTCCCAGGCACGCGACGACCGCCTCGTAGCCGAGCGGGCTCGTCCCGAGGTGCGGCGCGGCCTTCCGGTTGGCGGACCACATGCCCGCCAGGTCCTTGTAACTGCGGACCGGGAACGTCCAGTCCGAGCACATGATCCCGGCGAACCGCCCGTCCGGGGACACGGCCGTCCGCGCACCCTTGACCTTGCGGGCCTTCTGGCGGGACAGCTCGCGGAACTCCTCGCTCAGCTCGTTCCAGGCGATCGGGTCGTACATGGTCGTCCGGACGATCTGGGCGATCCCGGCAGGCGTGAGCCGGATCTTGGACGAGTCGATGTCGTGCAGCGTGCCCGCCGCAGCCCGCTTCATCAGCGAGTCCAGCACCTTCCACGGGTTCTTGCCGCGGATGGCGCAGTACTTGGACGTCGGGCACCAGCGGGCGAACTGCGCATATGCCGCTTCCAGCCCGCGCGACTCGTCCGAGGTGAAACGGGACGCGCCGACGACGGTGTGGTCCATCGTGCCGTCCACGACCATCGCCTTCAGGCGGCCCGGGAACAGCTCGGCGTACCGCTGCCCGAGCCAGGTCCCGTAGGAGACGCCGTAATAGGTGATGCGCTGCTCGCCGATCGCCGCGCGGACGGCGTCCATGTCGCGCGCGAAATCGGTGGCGCCCATGTGGTCGTACATGGGACCGGTGTTCTTGCGGCACGCCTTGTAGAGCGCGCCTTGGTAGGACTTCAGCTTCCGGAACTCGGCCTCGTTCTGCGGGTACAGCGCCGGGGCCTTGCCGAGCTTGCCGCATTTGACGGGATGGCTCCCGCCGACACCGCGCGGGTCGAACCCGACGATGTCATAGTGTTTGCGCACTTCACGGGACAGTCCGGCGCGGTCGAGCACGAAGTCGATGCCCGACCCGCCCGGTCCGCCGGGATTGACGAAGATCGTCCCGAGGCGGTGCTGGGGGTCGGTGGCCTTGGCCCGGGCGACGGCGAGCTTGATGCCGCCGAGTTTCGGACGGGCCCTGTCGATCGGAACGGTGAGCGTGCCGCACTGCGCGGAGTGGTCGTCGGCGCAGCGCTTCCAGGTGATCTTGGCGGGGGACGCGGCCTGCGCCGGCGCGGACACCAGCGGCACCGCCGCCACCAGGGCGGCTGCCGCGGCGAATCCCGCCGTGCGGCCCATTCGGGTCACGGAAAAGGACTCCCTGTGGGATGGGGGCCTGCGGGGACACGGAGATGATCTCGGGACGAGGTCACGATTGGGTCATCACCGGACGTCCGAAAAGAAAAACCAGAGCCCCGGCGCGCAGATCCGAGTCCGCCTCGCGCAAATGAAGAGCCCCGCCGCCCGCGAAGGGGCGACGGGACTCCGCCATTCAGAACGTCCGCTCTGGGGACGTCAGCCCTGGATGGCCTTGTACAGCTTGATCGCCGCCGACCCGAGGTACGGCGAGTTCATCTGCAGCGTCTTGGTCATGTGCGTGCTGTTGATGCCCGCGACCCGGCCGATCCCGTTGCTCTTCATCCCGTACAGCCACGGCCCGCCGCTCGCGCCCGGACCCATGCTGCACCACATGCCGAGACCGCCGGACGGGTAGTTCGACGCGAAGCTCGTCCCGGAGCAGTACCAGAGCCGGTCGATGCCGAGGTGCTTGCCCGACGGCAGCGCGTGGTCCGGGTAGCCGAACGACACGAACGGGTACTTGCGGTGCTTGTAGCCGAAGCTCACGCCCTGCGCACCGGTGACCGACTGGATCGGCGTCCGGCCGTGCTTCTTCACGGTGAACGCGGCGAAGTCGTAGTGCAGGTCGCGGTTGTTCGCCCACGGCGCCATCACGCGGATGGCGTTGAGGTAGTAGGTGCCGAGGCTCTTGCCCTGGTTGAAGTCGGGCTGGAACGCGTAGTACTTGAAGAACCCGTTCGCTCCGCCGTGTCCCTTGTGGACGCAGTGTCCGGCCGTCCACACCGTGGACTTGTTGTGGGACGTGATGACGGTCGCCGTGCAGAAGTAGCCGGTCTTGCCGTCGTCGGTGGCGACCAGGCGGCCGATCGTCCGCGCGGGGGCCTTGCCGTGCCGCGTCCAGACCTTCGCGGTGGAGCTGGCGGCGGTGACCGAACCCTGGGCGCTGAGCGAGTCCGGGGAGTTCTCGGGCAGCGAGCCGTCGACGTTCAGCGTCTGCGAGTCGGCCGACTCGGCCGTCACGCCGCCGGCCTGGCCCGCGGGCACCGGCATCGGCTTCAGCTTCATCTTCGAGATGTCGAGGTTCGCCTGCGCGGACATCCCCGAGCCGAAGTCCTTGGAGATGATGCCCGGGCCGGTCGAGGACGGCGCCGACACCTTCCCGGCGTCGTGCGTGGGCGAGGAGCCGGTGGCGGCGTAAGCCACCCCGCCGCCGATGGCGAGCGCGCCGGCGGCGCCGCCCGCGATGAGAAGTCGGGTCTTGGAGGGACGCACCCAACTGGCCTTTCCGTAGAGGGATCGGTGACAGCCGTGATGAAAGCCCCAAGCCAACCGACCTGGGGCACGTGCGTCAACTTACGCCAATCGCGCCACATGCGATGAATTACTACCAAAGTGAACGCCGCGTTCACCTGTCCCGGATGCGCTGGCCCTGGGCCGCTGGCCTGGTGGGACGTGCCTTTTGCGCGCGCGTTGCGCCGATTCCGTGAGATCGGACCGTCCACCCCTGGTGCCGTCGTCCGCACGCTCCGCGACATCCGGGACCGGAAGAGGCCACCGTCAGTAGGTGAAGCGGGTGATGTGATCCGTGACCGGGGCCATGCAGGTCGTGGCGCTGCACGCTCCATAGGAAACGGTCGCAGTGCCCGAATGGCCGGAGCGGCGCACGGGAAGCGTGAACGTGACCGGACCGTCCGGATAGACCCGCAACGTCACGTTCAGCTCCCTGAGCAGAAGTGGCCGGACGGCCTTGTCGGCGGTCGGACGCGCCGTTGCGGCCAGTCCGCCGCCCACAAGGAACCGTGTCGGAACACCCAAACCCTGGACGCCGTCCGGTGGAAGGTCGCTGCTGTACAGGTGGAACCCGGGCCGGGTCGGCCGGAAGACCGCAGTGGCCTTGGACGCGTCCACCGTGATCGTCACCTCGACGCCGCCCTCGGCGAAGTGCTGGGACGTCGCCCCGTGCGATGCCGAACAAGCGGCGCCCGCGAGAAGCAGCGCTGCCGCCGAAACGGCCGAGCACGTTCGAAGCGTTGCTCGCGGCGGACGGAACTTCAGTGATGCCGCCCAGGAGAGGTTCATTGCCACCAGTGGCTCAGGAAGGTGTTCACCTTCCGAGGTGTCACGGACTCCTCGCCCGTGAAGGCGCTCTCCTCCGTCACGACCTTGACCTCCCCAGACGGCGCCAGGACGACGAACGCCGGGATGCCCGTCCGCTGAACGGACAGGCCGTAGCGGTGCGCCACGTCCAGGTTCCGGTTGAAGCGCCCGACGTTGACCGCGACCACGTGATAGCGGCTGAGCATCGGCAGGACCTCGTCCTCCCGGTAGACGCGCAGCATGGCCCGGCATTCCGGACACCAGTCCGCGCCGAAGTCGAGGAGGACGGGCCGCTTGTCGGTCCGGGCCTTCACGAGCGCGGCCGAGATGTCGGACGGCGCGTTGCGGGACGGGTCGTACCCGGTCGGCGTGTCCTTGAGAACCTTGGCCAACTGGCTCGGGGAGAGGCTCGGCGGAGCGGTGGACGCCGGCGTTTCGGGTACGGGCGCCCGATCCGCGACGCTTTTGCGGGAGGCGGCGGTTCCGCAGGACGCCACCGCCAGGAGCGAGGCGACGGCCAGCACGAGGGGTTTCGCGGGCATGGGGGACGGGCTCCTCAAGATCAAATCGTGGGACGACAGTAGCGCCCGATCTGGGGAGCGGCGCGCCTTGCTGCCGGATCCGGCCAACCCGTCCGCCCGCGTAAACCTGACCAGTCAGTCGCGGGACGTCCACGACCCGGTCACGCTGCACGTGCTCGGCAAGCGCGAGGCGAGCCGTCCGGCGGATGCAAGGTCAGGCGCACGGTCAGGGCTGTGGGCTGGACGCGTAGTCAGTGCTGCCGCGGCCAGGCGGCAGGCGCGGGTGAGGGTTTGGCAGGCGTTGGGCAGAGCGCGCAGCGCGGGGTGAGGGTGCGGCGGGCGGCGGGCGGCGGGCGGCGGGCGCTGGGCGGTGCGCGGAGCGCGGGTGTGCCAAGCCTGCCGGGCCAGCGTGGTCGGACGTGCTGCAGGGGTTCGGCAGGCGCAGGACATGGCGTCCGGCAAGCGCGGATGAGGTGCGCAGTTCGGATGTGCGGCAAGCGTGCGGGCAGGTTGCGGCCTCGGCGTGCGGCGAGCGGGAGGCCAGGACGCGGACGGGCGTACGGAAGGCGGTTGGTAACTGGGGCCGTTGGGCTTGGGTTAGGCGGGTGGGTTGGGGGAGGGGAGGGCGAAGTCTTTGCGGTCGGCGGTGGTGAGGGTGGTGAGCAGGGTTGCCGTGGCGGCGGCTACTTCGGCGACGGCCTTGGCGGGGGGTGGGGTTTCGCGTTCGAAGGCGCGTTGGACGGTTTGGGCCAGCAACGATGCTTGGCGGGCCGGATTCGGTGCGGCCGGGGCGGCTTCGGCTCTGAGGAAGCCTTCGAAAGTGGCCTGGTAGGCATAGGCGAGTTCGGCCGGCGTCAGGTCGTCGCGGAGCAGGTGGTGCTTGGCGAGGAGTTGGAAGTAGCTCTGGGAGACCTGCGCGTGGCGCGTGTCGCGGTCGGTGTCCGGGGAGCTGGTGAGCTTGCCGAGGAGGTCGGGGTCCCCGAGGAGGAAGCGGCGTAGCAGCGGACGGTTCGTGATCGCCGTGAAGTAGGTGGACGCGAAGCGGTGCGGCAGGCAGGTGGTCGGGTCCTGCTCGATCGCGTCGCGCAGCTCGTCGATCGCGTGCACGACCTCGCGGGCGAAGACCGTCCGGAAGAGCTGCTCGCGGGTCTTCCAGTGCAGGTAGACGGTGCCCTTGCCGATGGACGCCTCGGCGGCGACGTCGTCGATGGTCACCCGCCGGTAGCCGTGGCGGAGGAGGAGGTCGGCCGCCGCGTCCAGGATTCGCGTGGCCCGCTCGGCCCGCTGCTGCGGATCGCGGAGGCGTTCACCGTTGGCGCTCACGCTCGGCACCGTATGACCTGATGTGACTTCTGGTCAACCTGTGCCAAGTAGTTGACTAGATTTCAAAATCAGTCATATCTTGCTCTCATTGAACTGCGAGAGGGGCACGACATGAGCAACGAGACGGTTCTGATCTCCGGCGCCGGGATCGCCGGGACGACGCTGGCGTACTGGCTCGGACGGCACGGGTTCCGGACGACCGTCGTCGAGCGCGCGGAGGGGTTGCGGTCCAGCGGAAACCCCGTGGATGTGCGCGGTCCTGCTGTGGCGGTTGCCGAGGCCATGGGCGTGATGCCGGCTTTGCGCGAGGCGGCGACGTCGGTGACCGGAATGCGGTTCGTCAACGCGTCCGGGCGGCAGGTCGGACGGGTGAACATGCGCGCGCTGCGGCGGGCGTCCGCGAGCCGGGAGGTCGAGGTGACGCGCACCGACCTCGCCGCGATCCTCTACGAGGCGAGCCGCGACTCGGCCGAGGTGCTGTTCGGCGACACGATCACGAGCCTCCGGCAGGACGAAGGCGGGGTGGACGTCACGTTCGCCAAGGCCGCGCCGCGACGGTTCGACCTGGTCATCGGGGCGGACGGGCTCCACTCGACGACGCGGCGGCTGGCCTTCGGGGACGAGTCACGCTTCGTCCGGCATATGGGTCTGTACGTCGCGACGCTGCCGCTTAACGGCCCGGCGGACGACCCGGACCACGTCGTCATCCACAACGCGCCGGGCCGGATGGCGTCCATCCACCCCGTGCACGGGCAGGCGCTCGCGGCGCTGATCTTCCGGCGGACGGCGGTGGACGGCTTCGACCACCGTGCGCTCGACCAGCACAAGGCGATCCTGGCCGAGGCGTACGCGGGCGACGGATGGCTCGTCCCGCAGCTCCTCGACCGGGTGAAGAACGCCGACGACCTGTGGCTCGACTCCGTCAGCCAGGTGCGGATCGACTCTTGGGCGCAGGGACGCGTCGCACTGCTGGGCGATGCCGCGTCGTCGGTGTCGCTGTTCGGCGAGGGCTCGACGCTGGCCATTGCGGGCGCGCACACGCTGGCCGAGGAACTGGCCGCAACCCCTGCAGCGCCCGAATCCGCGTTCGCTCGTTACGAGGCGCGGCACCGGCTTCTGGTCGACCCGAAACAGGGGAACGTCGCGATGGCCGGCGCCCTCATGGTCCCCAGCAGCCGCGCCGGGATCGCCGCCCGCAACATGGCCACCCGCCTCTGGTCGACCGCCGCCGCCGGCTCCTGGCTCCGCAACCAACTCCGCCCGGCAACGTCCTGACGCACGTCCGCCCACGACCACCTCCGCCTGGCAACGTCCCGCCGCGACCGACTCCGTCCGGCAACGTCCCGGGCGCGTCCCGCCGCGAGCAACTCCGCTCGGCAATGTCCTGGCGGGCCCGCCGCGAGCAACTCCGTCCAGGGATGGCCTGCGCCATTCGTTTCGGCCTGGACGGAGGCGAGTGAGGCCAGAGCTGGCCTTCAACGATCCTCGCGCCTCCGGGGTCCAGGTTCACTGGACCCTCGATCTCGTCGGGTCAGCTGGTGGTGCGGGTTTGGATCTCGCGGACGGTCAGGCGGGTCGAGCCTGATGTCGGAAACGTCCCGTAGGAGCCGCTCGGAGCGTCGCATGCGCCGGAGCAGAGCCAGTTCACCGTGTAGTAGACCGTCGCGGTGACCGCGTAGGACCCGGCGCGCCGGTACGTGTACGCGCACCCGGACGGCGGACCGCCGCTCAGGTACGGGACGCCCGGACCGATGCAGGTCGTCCCGCCTTCGCCCAGCGACCAGTCGACGCGTTGCGGGACGCCGGTCATGGTGACGGTCTGGCCGTCCACAGAGGCTTGGGCGTGGCGCGGTTTCCAGGAGGACGAATCGACCCACAAATAGGTCGGAAGCGAGACGAAGGAGCGCCCGGACGGGCTCGTACGCGGTTTCGGCGGCGGCAGAGCGAACGAATCCCAGGCCATCGCGACGACATCGGCGGTCGGAGTCTTGGCCGGTTTCTCCGGAAGTGTCATGCAATGGTCCGCACCGCCGGTCACCTGGCACATCGGCTCCACTTGCACACCTGCGGGCGGCTCTCCAGCCGAGCTTGGCGCGCCGGCGGAGGCCGATCGGGGCCCGCTGCCTCCATGACTTGAGGACGCGGAGACCGTGCACGTCCAGGATGTCGATTTGGTGCAGCCGCCAGCAAGGATCGTCCAGGCGGCGACGGACGCGGTCAGCACCGGTTGTCCTTCGGCGTGGCCACTGAAGAGACCTTCCAGGTGCCGTCGGAATGCGTCATCGCCGCGTAGATCAGGTAGTGGCGCGGAGCGGGCGGTTCGCCGCCGACACGCTTCCCCGTATCGCGGCGGAACGTGTACGGGCCCGCCGCCATCACGCAGTCGACGATCTGCGCCTCCTCCGGGCGGACGGATGCCAGATGCGGATGAGGCACCGCATGCCCTCGGACGATCACGCCCTCGCGCTCGTTCTCGGCGACCTCGTGCTTAAGAAACGCGGCTTCCGAACCGGTCGCGACCAGCGGAACCTGGGACGAATCACCTGTCGCCAAGCCCGCTTCGACGACCTGGTGAAAGCGGCGGTACTGGGCCAGGACGTCCGGCTGGAAAACCGGAGCGGCGACCGGAGATGCCGTCGGCAAGCGACCGGTCGGATTCAGGTGCCCGCCGGACGCACCGGCCGCCTTGGTGCAGGCCGTCGCGGAAAGGCACAACACCAGCGCGGCGGACGCCAAGCCCCTCGCGGATGCCGAGCCTCTCGCGGACGCCAAGCCCCTCGCGGACGCCGAGCCCCTCGCGGATGCCGAGCCTCTCGCGGACGCCAAGCCCCTCATCGAACCCTCCTCTGCACGCGGGGGCTCGCAGGTTAATGGCGTGGTGAGGACGGCCGCCGGGGCTCTGGAGAACGTCCCGGTGGGCCTTGCTCGCGCTGGTTTCAGCCGCCGCGACCGATGTCGGCGACGACGTTCAGGCCGAGGAGAAGGTCCAGATGGATGAAAGTCTCCAGTTTCGTCCCGGACGCGAGCGAGTCATCGGACGCGACCCGATCCAGAACGGCGAGCGCGGCCGGCGTGTTCAGGTCGTCCGCCAGCGCCTTTTCGGCCTCGGTCACTGAAGCACGATCCAGTGGACGCCCGGGAGCGCTGGCCCAGGTCGCAACATCAGTCCGCCACCCCTGCAACCGCGTCGCGGCAGCCTCCGCGTCCAGCGTCAACGGCTCGCGATAGTGCCCCGACAAATACGCCAGCCGCATCGCCAATGCGTCGCCCTCGGCCGTCCCGGAGGCAGGCGGCACAACAAGCGTCCAAGCATCGCCCTCGTGCGCGGACGGACCCACGTAGAGGTCGGCTGGCTGCGCAGCCTCGGGAAACAGAGGAGCGACGCCGTAGTCCGAGGCGTCCTCTTGTGGACCCGACAGGAGGACGCGGCGCCTGCCGCGCTCAGCAACCCGTCGCAGAAGATCCGCGATGACCAGCCCGCGAAGGTCCGTCCCGTCCAGCACCTGAACGCGCACCACCTCCCCGCCAGGCAGTCCTTCAAGCCGTCCGGACCGAGGGTCAAACAGACGCAGCATGCCTCGCACCCTAAGCGATCCCCTCCAAACCACCGCCCCGCCACCCCGGCCCGCTCCGCGGCCCCAACCGGAGCCCGCCAAAGCGCCCCTCGCCCGAACGTTCCCCCCGTCCGGGCGCTCCCCGCGTCCGCCCCCCCGCGTTCGAGCGCCCCCGGTCCGGCGTTCCCCATGCGTGCGTTCCCGTGCGGGCCCCAGTCCGGGCGCTGCTCCTCGCCGGGGCGCTCGCGGTCCGAGCACGCGTCGCCTGAGCGCTCCTCGCCCGAGCACTCAACCCGAGCGTCTGGCGCTCCGGCCGACGGGTTGTGGGCGGTGTGTGCTTGAGCGGCGGATTCGACGGGTGGTGAGGGGTCCGTACTTGGGTGACGGGCTGGACGGGTTGTGAGTGGTGCGCGCTGTGGTTGCGGCTCGACGGGTGTGGGGTGTGCGTGTCTGGGCGACCGGCTGGACGGGGTGTGCGCGATGAGTGCCGGGGCTACGGACTCGACGGGGTGAGCGCGCGATGCGTGCGTGCCCGGGGGAGAGCCGGACCGACGGTGAGGGTGCCTTGCCTGCGCGGCGGGTTGGGTGTGGGCTGTGAACGGGCGCGCGCTGGGGGTGCGGGCTTGAGGGTGGTGCGCGGTGCGTGTTGGGGACGCGGCCTCGATGGATGTGGGGGCGCGAGCCGGGGTGAGGCCTGAGTGCCTGGGCGATGGGCAGGGCGGGAGGTGAGCGGCGCGCGTGTAGGGGACGTGCTGCACCGGTGGCGAGGGGCCTTGCCTGGGCGACGGGCCTCACGGGTTGTGAGCGGCGGGGGCTGGGCTGCGACCTTAACGGCTGCGAGGAGTGCGTGTCTGGGCGACCGGTTGCACAGGGTGCGCGCGATGTGTGCCGGGGCTACGGAGTCGACGGGGTGTGCGGGATGTGTGCGTGCCTGGGGGAGAGGCTGGACCGGTGATGAGGGGGCCTTGCCTGCGCGATGGGTTGGACGGGTGGTGAGTGGTGCGCGCTGGGGTTGCGGGCTTGAGGGGTGGTGCGCGGTGCGTGCTGGGGACGCGGGCTCGATGGATGGTGTGGAGCGCGTGCCGGGGTGAGGGGGTGGATCGCTGGTGAGAGGGGCGTGCCTGGGCGATGGGTTGGGCGGGTGGTGAGAGGGCGCGCTCGGGTGATGGGCCGGGCGGGTGGTGAGGGGGTTGTGCTCGGGTGAGCGGCTTGAGTGAGGGGGATGTTCGTGTGCGGGTGTGAAGGGTGCTTGCTGTGGGGACGGCTGCTAACGAAGGTGATGGGCTCGAACTTGAGTTAGACCCTCTAACTGGCGTGAGAAGGTTGAGGCAAGGTGACTGGCTTGTGCGGACGAGCCAGGGTGAAGGGATTAGGGGAGGGTGGTTGAGCTGTTGGGCTTGCGGATGGCGGCGAAGCGGAGGCGGACGTAGTCGGCGACCCAGCCGGATTCGCGGCGGAGGGCCGGGGCGGCCAGCTCGTTCACGCGGGCCAGAAGCGGGTCGACCATCTCGGGCGGGACGTCCGCGAGGGTGCTCGGCGCGTAGATGCGGACCCAGTCGGCCGCGCCGTCCGGACACTCGGTCATGCGGGACGGCCGGTCAGCGTGCTCCAGCAGGCGGATCGTGAAGCCGCCGTCCTCCAGGCGCGCTGCGTACTCGGCGGGCGTGGGGAAGTACCAGGGCAGCTCGGGCTCGCCGAGGCCGAACACGCGCCACGCGGTCTGCATAGCGGCGATCAGCTCGGCGCAGTTGCCGGCGCCGCCGAGTTCGCCGACGAAGCGTCCGCCGGGACGGAGCGCGGCGTGGACATGGGCGATCACGGCGTCCGGGTCGCGGGTCATCCAGTGCAGGGCCGCGTTGGACGCCACTGCGTCGAACGGCTCGCTGATCGTGAAGTCGTGCGCATCGCCGATCGTGAACGACAGGCCGGGGTTCAGTGCGGACGCCTGGGCGACCATTTCGGGCGCGCCGTCGATGCCCAGCACCTCGGCCCCGCGCTCGGCGATGTCCGCGGTGAACGAGCCCGTCCCGCAGCCCAGGTCGATGATCTTCTCGCCGGGTTGCGGGTCGAGCAGGTCGACCAGCGGAGCGCCGTGTGCGGAGACGTACCCGAAGGCTGAGTCGTACGTCGACACGGACCAGTTCACTGTCGCAATTTATCGGACTTGTCACTTCGGCCGGACGCTCGACCCCGCCCGCGCGGCCATATCGTGACGTGAACCGACCGGAGGAGGACGAAGGCGTGGAACGGCAGCGGACACGGGGCGAGGTCCGGATCGTGGGGGCCGAGCGTCCCGGCGGGCTGGAACTGCGGACGGCGGGCCTGGCGGAGCGCGGGCTGCCGGAGCTGCGGGTCACCGGGCTCGCCTGGTACCTCGGATCCGGCTGGTCCCGGGTGCTCGGCGAGCTGGCGCGGCGCATCGCCGCCGCCGGACCGTCCCACCCCGCGACCTTCGACCTCGCCGAGGACGTGACGGTCAACCTCGTCCCGGATGGCGACTTCCTCGCCCCGCACCCGCCGCCCGGCGAGCCCCTCGGCATCGCCGACTGGCGCCGCGAGATCGTCGAGAAACTCTTCCCCTCCGCCTCGTCCTGAGCCGCGCCTCGTCCTGCCCCCCGGCTCGTCCTGCCCCCCGGCTCGTTCTGGGCCTCGGCTCGTTCTGGGGCCCGGCCCGTCCTGAGCCCCGGCCCGTCCTGGGCCCCGGCCCGTCCTGGGCCCCGGCCCGTTCTGGGCCTCGGCCTCGTGTTGGGCCTGCCGCGGGACGGCGGAGCCCTGCCGGCCTTGTCCTGCGACCTTCGCGCCACTCGGCACGGAGCGCGGTGGAGTCCTTCCGGTTTGTGTCGAGTTGTAGGGGCGCCCAAGCGGATTGCGCTCGTCTTGAGGGGGCGGGCGTCCAGCGCGGAACTGCTAGGAGACCGGCACGGAGTCGGCGGGGATTTCGTCCCGTTGCATCTCGTCCTGAGTGTGGGGGTTCTGGTTCGGTGGGCCAGGGCTCCCCGCTGGCTCGTGCTGAGTCGCGGGTGCCTTGGCGTGTAAACGAGGCCGCCTGGGCGGCCCGGATAATCGGCGCCCAGCGCGAGGCTCTACCAGTGGGCGGGCGATTGCAGGCGATCCAGGCGAGGTCCGCGACCATCAAGACCACGCCACGCGTCGGCGCGAGGTGGCTCGTCCCGTCCTGGATGGGCGGGGCGTTTCGGCGGTGCTGGAGCCTCTCGGGGCGTGCTTGGTGGACGGGGTGTTCGGGGCGCGGGGTAGACGGGGTGTCCCGGGGTGGGGTCGGGGATGAGGGACGTTCTAGAATCGGGTTCCAAAACGTAGGAAGGGGCGGCAGGGTGACGTACACGGAGATCGAGTACGAGGTGCGGGACGGGGTCGCGACGATCACCCTGAACCGTCCCCAACGGATGAACGCCTACACGTACACGATGCGCGCCGAGATGCTCGACGCGTTCGACCGGATCGACGCGGACGACGACGTGCGCGTGGTCGTCGTGACGGGCGCGGGGAAGGCGTTTTGCGCCGGTGCGGATCTCGGCGGCGGGGGCGACACGTTCAACAAGGACAAGTCGCAGGACATGTTCGCCGGTGAGGACGACGTCCTGGAGGACGGCACTCCGCGCGACGGCGGCGGGACGGTTGCGCTGCGCATCGCGCGCTGCCTCAAGCCCGTGATCGGGGCGTTCAACGGCGCCGCCGTGGGCGTCGGGATCACGATGACGCTTCCCATGGACGTCCGGCTGGCCAGCGAGAAGGCCAAGTTCGGGTTCGTGTTCGCGCGGCGCGGGATCGTGACCGAGGCCGCTTCGTCCTGGTTCCTGCCGCGGCTCGTCGGGATCGCGCAGGCGATGGAGTGGGCCGCGACCGGACGGGTCTTCGACGCCCAGGAGGCCCTCGACGGTGGGCTCGTCTCGCGCGTGTACGCCCCGGATGAGCTGCTGCCCGCCGCGTACGAGCTGGCCCGCGAGATCGCCGACAACACCTCGGCGGTGTCGGTCGCGGCGATCCGCCGGCTGATGTGGTCGGGGCTGTCCGCGCCGTCCCCGTGGGAGGCGCACGCCAACGACTCGCGCCTGATGGCGGCCCTGGGCAGCGCCCCGGATGCGGCAGAAGGCGTCACGTCCTTCCTGGAGAAGCGTCCCGCCGAGTTCCCCATGCGCGTCAGCAAGGACCTGCCGGCCGAGGTCCCCGACTGGCCCCTCCGCTGATCCCAAGGCCCTCCACGACAGACCCGTAAGGCGTGCGGCCCGGGGCAAATCCGGTATGCAGACGGGCCGCGCTACAAGCCTGTAAGCCGACGCCCGCGCGGCAAGTCCTGCAGTCGCTGTTCCGCACAGCAAGCCGGTAGGCGCGCTGGCCCTCGCTGCGAGCCCGTCTTCTGGTGGCTCGCATGGTGAGGCCGTAAGTCGTGCGGTGGCCGAGGCAAGGTCGTCGGCCGACGCCCTCTCGGCAGGCCCGCAAGTCGGCGGCCCGTGGCAAGCCCGTCGGCCGCTGACCCGGTCGACAAGCCGGTGAGCGCACTGGCCCTCGCTGCGAGCCCGTCTGCTGGTGACTCGTAGAGAGGCCGTAAGCCGTGCGGCGGCCGGGCAAGGTCGTCGGCCGACGGGCCTCTCGGCAAGCCCGAAAGTCGGCAGGCCGCACTCCGAGTTCGTGAGTGGGGTTGTGTGGCGCGGGTGTTCGTCGGGGTGGGGTGGGTTTGGTGGGGAACCCCCGGTTCGCCGGGGGTTTTGCCTTTTCTGGACGGGATCCGAGACGACACATGATCTGTTCCGGGGCACGCCAGAGGGACGAGGGCTCAAGGGGGACGGAGCGGAGGTGCGCGAGATGCGGGGCACAAGGGCGGCGAAGGGCGCGATGGTCGGTCTGGCGGCGGCGGTGATCGCGGCCTGCGGATCCGTCCACGCCGGGGACCTCCGGCAGCAGGCCGCCGCCGTCAAGAAGCGCGCCCCCGCGCCGAGCCCGACGCCCACGCCTCCACCGCAGCGGACGATGGACTGCGCGCACCTCAACTGCGTGGCGCTGACCTTCGACGACGGGCCCGGCCCGTACACCGCGCACCTGCTGGACGTGCTGAAGGCCGCAGGCGCGCGCGCCACGTTCTTCATGCTCGGGGAGAACGTCGGCGAGTACAAAGCGGACGTGCGGCGGATGGCCCTGGAGGGGCACCAGCTCGGCAACCACACCTGGTCGCATCCGGAGCTCCCGTCCCTGTCGACCGACGCCGTCCGCTCGCAGGTGCGACGGACGCAGAAGGCGATCTACGACGCGTCCGGCGGGGTGACCCCGACGCTGTTCCGGCCGCCGTACGGCGCGACGAACGCGCGGGTCGGCAAGGCCGTCGGGATGCCGGAGATCGTCTGGGACGTGGACAGCATGGACTGGCGCTACCCCAACGTCGCCCGGAATGTCCGGGTCGGGACGCGGGAGCCGAAGAAGGGCAGCATCGTGCTGTTCCACGACATCCACAAGACGACCGTGGACGCGATCCCGCGCGTCCTTGCGGGGCTCCAGAAGCGCGGCTTCACGTTCGTCACGGTCGGCGAGCTGACCGAGAACCAGAGCCTGGCCGCCGGCCGCACCTTCCCGAACTGGTCCTAGGGGTCCTGTTCGCCAGCGGACGTGGCCGTCCCCGCTCGTGTGGCTTCGCGATGCGACCGTCCCGCCCGCCCGGTTTCGGGACGCGGCCGTCCCGCCTGTGCGGTTCGGACGCGGCCGTCCAGCCCGTGCGGATTCGGGGCGTGAGCGTCCCGCTCATGCGGATTCGGGGCGTGGTCGTTCCGGGCGCGCAATTCTGGAGTGGTCAGTCCTGGCGGGGGCGGCGTTTGGGGGGCGGGGTGGGCGGGACGACCTTGCCCGCGACGACGGTGGACTCGGGGACGTCGACAGTTTCGCCGTTCCGGCGGCGGACCTGGAGCCTTCCGCCGGACCAGGATTCGAGCACTCCGACCACGTCGCTGTACTCTCCCGTTGGCAGACGGCGGCGCAGCGAGACCCGCTCGCCGACGTCGGCCGGTGTGACGGAGACCACCAGACGCGCGCCGATACGCCCTGGCATGTGCGACCCCCATGTCGAATCGACCGTGCGGTGATGGCCATACTATTCACAGCGAGCTTGCGGTGAGCCGTGACGTGCGGCGGGGCCGGTAACCCGAGAGGAGTCACTGACGTGACCTACGTCATTGCGCAGCCCTGCGTGGACCTGCTCGACAAGGCATGCATCGAGGAGTGCCCGGTCGACTGCATCTACGAGGGGAAGCGCCAGCTCTACATCCACCCGGACGAGTGCGTCGACTGCGGTGCGTGTGAGCCGGTTTGCCCGGTTGAAGCCATCTACTACGAGGACGACGTCCCCGAGCAGTGGAAGGACTTCTACAAGGTGAACGTGGAGTTCTTCGACGACCTCGGCTCCCCGGGCGGGGCCTCGAAGGTCGGGAAGATCGAGAAGGACCACCCGATCGTCGCCGCGCTGCCCCCGCAGACGCAGGAGGACTAGCGGCGGCCGGGGCTCTCCGGTCGGCGCCGGGACTCCCCGGTCAGCCGGGGCTCCCGGTCAGGTTTGAGCCGTCGGGCCGCGGTCTCCGAGCGGAGGCCGCGGCCCTCGTCGTTTCGTGATGTGACAGGAGGGGTGGGATTTGCTCTCGCTGCCGGACTTCCCATGGGACCGGCTCGCGCCTTACAAGGAGCGCGCCGCCGCACACCCGGACGGGATCGTGGACCTCTCGGTCGGCACGCCGGTGGACCCCACCCCCGAGCCGATCCAGGACGCGCTGCGCGCCGCCGCGGACGCGCCCGGGTACCCGCAGACGTACGGGACGCCCGAGCTGCGCGAGTCCGTCGCGGGCTGGATGCGCCGCCGTCTCGGCGTCCTGGACGCGGATCCGGACGCCGTCCTGCCGGTGATCGGCACCAAGGAGCTGGTCGCCTGGCTGCCGACGCTGCTCGGCCTTGGCGCCGGTGACAAGGTCGCCTTTCCGACCCTCGCGTACCCGACCTACGACGTCGGTGCGCGGCTGGCCGGGGCCGGGTCGGTCGCGACCGACTCGCTGCTGTCGCTCGGCCCGGAGACGCCGAAGCTGGTCTGGGTGAACTCGCCGTCCAACCCGACCGGCAAGGTGCTGCCCGCCGAGCACCTGCGCAAGGTCGTCGCGTGGGCCCGCTCGCGCGGCGCGGTCGTCGCGAGCGACGAGTGCTACGTCGAGTTCGGCTGGGACGAGTCGAACCCGCCCGTCTCGATCCTGCACCCGGACGTCTGCGAGGGCTCCCACGAGGGCCTGCTCGTCCTGAACTCGCTGTCCAAGCGGTCCAACCTGGCCGGATACCGCGCGGGGTTCGTCAGCGGCGACCTGGCGCTGGTGAAGCGGCTGCTGGAGGTCCGCAAGCACGCGGGGATGATCGTCCCGGCGCCGGTGCAGGCCGCGATGCGCGCCGCGTTCGACGACGACGAGCATGTCCGCGAGCAGCGCGCCCGCTACGCCCGCCGCCGCGCCGCGCTCCGCGAGGCGTTCGAGCGGCACGGCTTCCGCATCGACCACTCCGAGGCGTCCCTCTACCTGTGGGCGACGCGGGACGAGTCCTGCTGGGACACCGTCGGCCACCTCGCCGACCTCGGCATCCTCGTCGGCCCGGGCGACTTCTACGGCCAGGCGGGCGCGAACCACGTCCGCATCGCCTTCACAGCCACCGACGACCGCGTGGGCGCCGCCACAACCCGCCTCTGAAGCCCGTCCGCCTGCGCGTGGACGCCGCACCCGCGCGGCAGGACGCCGTGCGCGCGAATGAAGGCCTGCCGCCCCTCCCGGTGGTGGGCCTTTGGCGTAGGTCACAGGGTTGCCACCTGGGGTGACGGACGCGGCTGCGCTACATTGTGGGCAGGTCAGTACGCACTTACATCGAGGAGCTCCGGCGCATGGCACGCGACATCTTCACCGAGGAGCACGAGGCCTTCCGGGACATGGTGCGCTCCTTCATCGCGAAGGAGATCGAGCCGTACCACGCCCAGTGGGAGAAGGACGAGATCGTCTCCCGCGAGGTGTGGCTCGCCGCCGGACGGCAGGGGCTGCTCGGCATCGAGATGCCCGAGGAGTTCGGCGGCGGGGGCGACTCCGACTACCGCTACTACGCCGTCCTGAACGAGGAGCTGGCGAAGGCCGGCGCGTCCGGTCCGGGCTTCTCGGTGCACAACGACGTCGTCGGCGGCTACCTGGTGCAGCTGCTGAACGACGAGCAGAAGGCGCGCTGGCTGCCCGGCTACTGCTCCGGCGAGCTGATCACCGCGATCGCGATGACCGAGCCCGCCGCCGGCTCCGACCTCCAGGGCATGAAGACGACCGCCGTCAAGGACGGCGACGACTACATCATCAACGGGCAGAAGACCTTCATCACCAACGGCATCCTGTCCGACCTGGTGATCGTCGCGGCGAAGACCGACGCGTCCGCCGGCGCGCACGGCGTCTCGCTCCTCATGGTCGAGCGCGGCATGGACGGCTTCGAGCGCGGCCGCAACCTCGACAAGATCGGCATGCACGCGCAGGACACCGCCGAGCTGTTCTTCGACAACGTCCGCGTGCCCAAGGCCAACCTCCTCGGCGAGGAGGGCATGGGCTTCATCTACCTCATGCAGAACCTCGCCCGCGAGCGCCTCTGCATCGCCGTCTCCGCCGTCGCGGGCGCCCAGTCCGCCTTCGACATGACGCTGGACTACTGCAAGAACCGCGAGGCCTTCGGACGTCCCATCGGCAAGTTCCAGCACATCCGCTTCACGCTCGCCGAGATGAAGACCGAGATCACCGTCGCGCGCGCCTTCCTCGACCAGTGCCTCGCGAAGGAGTCCCGCGGCGAGCTGGACGCCGAGGAGGCGTCCATGGCCAAGTACTGGACGACCGAGATGCTCAAGTCCGTCGTCGACCGCTGCCTCCAGCTCCACGGCGGCTACGGCTACATGAACGAGTACCCCATCGCCAAGGCCTACCAGGACGTCCGCATCCAGACCATCTTCGGCGGCACCACCGAGATCATGAAAGAGATCATCGGCCGCGGCCTCGGCATCTAGCACCCCGTCCGGACGACGGCCGCGGCCCACGGTCGCGGCCAAGCGCAGCGCGCGCGCCGCGTGGCGTCCATATCGAGTTGACCACCCTCGGCGGGTGGTGCTGGAGTCGGCGGGTGGACGACAGCACTTCCGCCAATCGGCGGTTCTGGAATCAGCTCAGCGGTGCCTACCAGGACAGGCACGACGCGCGGATCGGCGCGGCGCCGCGGCTGTGGGGGATGTACGCCATCCCGGACGACGAGCTGAACGCCCTGGGCGACGTCGCGGGCAAGCGCGTCCTCGAACTCGGCTGCGGGGCCGGGCAGTGGGCCAGGTCGCTGGCCGCCGAGGGCGCGTCGGTGGTCGGGCTCGACCTGTCCGAAGCCCAGCTCGCCGCCGCGGCCGGCGCGATGGGGACGGACCGCTACTCGCTGGTGCAGGGCGCCGCCGAACGGCTTCCGTTCGCCGACGGCGGCTTCGACCTGGTGTTCTGCGACCACGGCGGGTTGAGCTGGGCGCCGCCGGACCAGGCCGTCCCGGAAGTGGCGCGCGTCCTGCGCAGCGGCGGGCGGCTGGTCTTCAACGTGACCAGCCCGTGGTTCGAGGCCTGCTACGACGAGGAAGCCGAGCGCGTCACGACCACGTTCCAGCGCGACTACTTCGGGATGAACACCATTGCCGAGGGCGACGGCGCGATCAGCTACCAGCTCACCTACGGCGACTGGATCAGGGTCCTGCGCGGCGCGGGCCTCGTCATCGACGACCTCATCGAGCCGCGTCCCGGGGCCGGGTCGCTCAACGGCTTCAACAAGACCGACCCGCCCGACTGGGCCCACCACTGGCCGTCCGAAATGATCTGGGTGACCCACAAGCCGTAGCAGGACGAGTTGGGACGTATGGGCGGGAAACCCGTTCATGCGTCCTCAACGGAGTCAGGTGGCTATGACCTGGGAGAGTAGGGCGGCTTGGGAGGCGCCTCGGGCTGTGTAGAGGTTGAGGGCTTCGTACCAGTGGGTTTTGGCTTGCTGGGGGTTGCCGAGGGCCTGGTGGGCGTTGCCGAGGCCGTGGTGGGCTCGGGCCTGCTCGTGGCGGTCGTTGATTTCGGTGGCGAGGGTCAGGGCGGCCTGGTGGTGGGTCAGGGCGGCGGTGGGGGCGTTGGTGGCGGTCGCGGTTTCGCCTAGGCCGTTGAGGGCGAAGACCTGGGCGCCGCGTTCGCCGATGGCTTCGGACGTGGCGAGGGCCTGGCGGTAGTGGTGGCGGGCCTCGGTGTGGTGGCCGAGGTGCTCGTGGGCGTTGGCGAGCAGGCCCAGGGCGTTGCTCCGGGTGATCTGGTCGCCGGTTTCCTCGGTGAGGGCGAGGGCCCGTTCGAGGTGGTGGACGGCTTCGTCGTAGCGTCCCGCGTCGCCGTGGACGCCGCCCAGGGCGCAGGTCATGTAGCCGAGGCCGATGCGGTCGCCGAGGTCGCCCGCGATGGCGGTGGCTTGGAGGAGGTTGCCGAGGGCCTCGTCGTGGCGGCCGAGGCGCCAGAGGGCGTAGCCGAGGCCGTTGAGGGCGTGGCTCTGGGCGGTGCGGTCGCCGGTGCGGCGGGCGATGTCCAGGGCGAAGTCGAGGTGCTGGACGGCCCGGTCGTAGCAGCCCATGAAGAAGTGGACGCGTCCGAGGTCGTGCAGGGCGTGGCCTGCGCCGGCCGGGTCGTCGTCGCGGCGGGCGGCGTTCCAGGCGGCGGTGTGGAGGGCGAGGGCCTCGGTGTGGCGGGCGCGGGCGTTGAGGTAGCGGGCCAGGGCCGCGGACAGGTCGCGGACGTGGCCGGGCCATCCGTGCTCGGCGGCGTGCGCGGCGGCGGCGAGGAGGTTGGCGCGTTCGGCGTCCAGCCAGGTGAGGGCGTCGTCCGGGCCGGTGAAGGACGCGCCGGGTTCGATGGTGTCGTGCCTGCGTTCGGCGGGGGCCAGTAGGGACGCGGCGGTCGCCGTGGTGTCGCGGTAGTGGTCGAAGAGGCGCGTTAGGGCGGCGGAGTCTTCGGTGGTGGCGAAGCTCGCCGCATAGGCGCGGACGAGGTCGTGGAAGCGGTAGCGGCCCTGCTCGGGTTGCTGGAGCAGGTTGACGTCCACGAGGTCTTCGAGGAGGTCCTCCGTTTCGGGTTCGGGACGGCCGGCCAGGGCGGCTGCGGCGCGGAGGTCGATGTCCGGGCCGGGAGACAGGCCCAGCAGGCGGAACTGGCGCTGCTGCGGGCCGGTGAGGCACTGGTAGGAGAGCGAGAAGACAGCGGTGATGTCGCGGTCCTCGGCGCGCAGTTCCGCCAGCCGGACGCGGACGTCCCGGAGCCGTTCGACGAGGTGCGCGACGGTCCAGGTGGCGCGGTTCCGCAGGCGGGAGCCCGCGATCCGGATCGCGAGGGGGAGGTGGCCGCAGAGCGCGAGCAGCTCGGCCACCGCGTCCGGTTCGATGGACGGACGGGCGTCACCGACGATCCGTTCGAGCAGGGCCGTCGCGTCGGCGGGCGGCAGGACGTCCAGGGACAGGTGCTGCGCGCCGTCCACGCCGCCGAGCCGCCGCCGGCTGGTGACCAGCGCGAGGCAGCCGGGCGCTCCGGGCAGGAGCGGACGGACCTGGGCGCTGTCGGTCGCGTTGTCCAGGACGACCAGGGTGCGGGTGGCGGTGAGCGTCGACCGCCACAGCGCCGACCGGTCCGCCTCGTCCGGCGGGATCTGCTCGCCGCGCACGCCCGCCGCGCGCAACAGCCGCTCCAGCGCGTCGGACGGGCTGAGCGGCGCCTTCGCCTGGTGATGGGCTTGCAGGTCGATCAGCATCTGGCCGTCGGGGTAGCGCTCGGCGAGCCGGTGCGCCAGATGGACGGCCAGGGCGGTCTTCCCGACACCGCCCATGCCGTCGATCGCGGAGATCACCATCGCGCACGCGCCGTCCGCCTCCAGCCCGGCGATCACCCGGTTCAGCTCCTGCCGCCTGCCCGTGAAGTCGGACAGGTCGGCGGGCAGGTCGCAGCGTCCGCCCGGGGCCGGGGTCGGAGGGGGCGTGGCGAGCTCGCCGGTGAGGAGTCGCTGATGTAGTTTCCGCAGTTCAGGGCCGGGATCGGCGCCGAGTTCCTCGGCCGTGAGGAGTCTTACCCGCTCGTATGCGGCCAGCGCGTCCGCCTGCCGTCCGGATCGGTGCAGGGCGAGCATGAGCAGGGCCCACAGCGACTCCCGCAGCGGGTGCTCGACGACGAGGCCGCTCAGCTCGCCGACGACGTCCGCGTGTTCTCCGGTGGCCAGCCTGGCTACCAGGCAGTCCTCGACGACGCCCAGCCTGACCTCGGCGAGCCGCGCGGTCTCGGCATGGCCGTCGCCGTGCAGGACGACGTCCTCCAGCGGACGTCCACGCCACAACCCCAGCGCCCTGGACAGCCGCCGGACCGCTGTGCCGGGCTTGTCCTCGCGCAGGGCGCGCCGTCCCTCGCGGACGAGCGCGTCGAAGGCGAGCAGGTCGAGATCGTCCGTCCCGACCTCGATCAGGTAGCCGCCGCCCGGCCTGGTGACCAGCCGCGCGGAGCCGTCCCCCGACGCCTGGAGCAGGCGGCGTAAGGCTGACACGTGCGTCCGGAGGTTCGCCTCGGCCGACGCCGGCGGCTCGGCGCCCCAGATCAGCTCCACTAACCGATCCGCCGGGACGACCTGGTTCGCCGACAGCAGCAGGGCCGCCAGCAGCGCCCGCTGGGCGCCCGACCGCACGGGCACCACCGCCCCGGCCGAACAGATCTCCAGCGGACCGAGCACCCGGAACTCCATCGCCACCTCCCCGAGGTGCACGGATACATCGCGCGCCGCGTTCGACCGAACGCCCCGAATGTCCGAACCCGGCCGCGACACCTTCCCCGGATCGCGCCGGTCGTGCCGTCCGAGCGCGGTGTCACGTCAATATGCGCTCTCTATGCGGGGTCTGTACATCCGCCGCCGAGTCTGAGGACACAGCCGATCTCGCGGCGGCGAAGGGTCGCAGCACCGGTGCCGAACCGGTGGCCGCCTGACCGGCTCCGCGTTCCCGGGGACGCGGTTCCAGAACGGCTCGACCGAGCGAAACGGGAGGTAGCAAGTGCTGACCCAGACAGTGGCGACGGCGACCACGGAGGCGGACACCGGCGCGGAAGGCGGCCTGGTCCTGAAGGACGAGCAGGGCGCCCTGTACTTCATCCGCGACAGCTTCCTGGAGGCCCTCCGGATCAAGGGCGATGGCCTGGAGCGCATGACGGCGCTCCTGAACGGCAACGGTGGCGCCGCCGGCGGCCGGGGTTTCCAGATCGTGGACCGCGTCCAGCGGGACGAGATCGAGGGCATCGTGCCGCAGAACCCGGAGGAGATGGGCGAGTTCCAGTCGCTCGTCCTCCCGCCGGTCACCGTGATGTGCCCCTGGTTCTGCTGATCTGACGAACCGAAGACCGGAGCGGGGCCGTCCGTGCGCTTGGGAGACCGCGCGGTCGGCTCCGCTCTTCCTCGAAGGGTGCCGCGCTCCGCCCGGCGGCGGGGGCGGCGCCGAGGACGGAAGGGGAAGGCAAGTGACGGGAACGTACACCGGCGGCCGGATCATCAACGACGCTGACAGTCACCTCATGGAGACTCCGGACTGGCTGATCCGATACGCCGACACCGCGATCCGCGACAGGTTGCGGCCGCTCGACCTGCACGGCCTGGAGCCGCTGGCCGAAGCCGCCGTCGCCGCGGACACCCCGGAGGGGACGAGTTCGGGCAAGGCGGTGATGGCGGAGAAGAACTGGCGCGCGCGGGGCGCCTTCCGGCCGGACGAGCGCGCCGCGGCCCTCGACGTGCTGGGTTTCCGGTCCCAGCTGGTGTTCTCCACCTACAGCCATGTCGCGCTGATCGACTGCCCCGGCGTGCCGGGCGGCATCGACTTCGACCCGGACGTCCTGTACGGCGCGGTCCGGGCGCACAACCGGGGAATGGTGGATTTCTGCCGCGATCCGCGCCTTCTGCCTGTCGGTTGGGTCGCACTTGACGATCCGGAGCGTGCCATCGAGGCGTGCGCGGAGGCGCTCGCGATGGGTTGCGCCGCGATCGAGGTCCCGACCTATCCGGTCGGACCGTTCAGCCTCACCCATCCGGCACTGCATCCTGTCTACCGGATGCTGGAGGAGGCCGGGCGTCCGCTGGTGTTCCATGTCGGGGGCGGCGGGCCGCTCGTCCATCGTGTGTATGCCGACAACGGGCTCGCCGACCGGGACGGATCGACCGGCCATGACACGACGCTCGCCGAGCTGACCCTGATCGGCATGCCGGCGCCGGTGCAGATGGCGGTCGCCGCGCTGATCTTCGACGGGGTCTTCGAGCGGTTCCCCGGCCTCCGCTGCGGGATCATCGAGCAGGGCGCGACGTGGGCGCCCGGGTTCCAGCGGTGGCTCGACCTCGCGCCGTCCTTCGCCCCGCACAGCCACGGCGAGCGCCTGTCGATGGCGCCCGGCGAGTACTTCCGGCGGCAGGTGAAGCTGACGCCCTTCCCGTTCGAGGACGTCGGCCGGCTGATCGGGGAACTCGGCCCGGACGCGCTGATGTTCGGCAGCGACTACCCGCACGACGAGGGCGGGGACGATCCCCTCGGACGCGTCGAGGCGTCCCTCACCGGCCGGAGCGAGGACGAGCGCGACCGCTTCTACCGCCGCAACTTCGAAGTGCTGATGGGCCGGCCGGTGCCCTGCTCCCTCGCGGGGACGCCCCGTCCACCTGACTCGGCGGTCGCGCGCACCACGACGACTCTCTCGAAGACCACAGAAGGGGACGCCGCTGTCGCGGACGCCGCAGGAGAGGACGCGCTTGTCGGGCGCAGCGCAGAAGAGGGCGCGCTTGTCGGGCGCAGCGCAGAAGAGGGCGCGCTCGTCGGGCGCACCGAGGAAGAGGACGCGGCGGTTGCGCGGACTGGCGAGACGTTGGCCGTCCTGCAGAAGAAGGCGCTGTTCCGCCTGCTCGCGCGGGACGTCGCCGAGCGCGCCGGCGTCGCCGTGAGCCGGGAGGAGATCACCGAGGAGCTGCACGGGTTCGTCCGGCAGACCGGGCTCGGCTCGCTGGAGGAGACGCTGACCTGGATGCGGCACGAGGGCGTCACCGACGAGACGTTCCGGCGGTTCCTTGAGGACGCCCGGCTGCTCGGCCGACTCGCGGAGATCCACGCGGAACGCCTTGGCGAGGAGACCGCGACGCAGCTGCGCATCTCGACCGCCCGCACGTGGACGGCCGACAAGCCCCATGGCGAGAGCGATCCGGCGCATCGGAAAGGCGACCCGGCTCATGCAGACCATTGATCCGTACGTCGCGCTCGCCGTCGGCTACGACGACAGGACGCGCTTCGGCAGTCCCGTCACGATGCGTCCGAGCGAGTCGGTCCGCAAGGTGTTCAGGCCGGTGATCGAGCACGCGCGGGAGCACGGCTTGGACGCGGTCGTCGAAGCCGGCCCGCTGCTGCTGCGCGAGGTGGTCGGGAGCCGCGAGTTCGCCGGTATCGCCAGTCGCGCGGGACGGGAATGGCGCCTCAACAATGATGTGCTGTATCCGGACCCGCGGTTGGCGCGTCCTCGCTTGCTGTCGTTCGAGCACCGGAAGTCCGGCCGACGCCTCCGGACGACCGTGGATCCGGAGGCCTGGCCCGAGGTTCATGCGCTGGTCGCGACGCTGGCCGGTCAGGCGGGCGGCCTGGCGGGCTTCGGACCGAACGGACGCGCCGCGCCAGGCGGCCGGGCGCGCGGCCTGCTCGATGCCCTGGTGAACGCGGGCATGGTCGTCACCGGCTCGGACGACGGATGCCCCAAGGCCGCCCGCGCCCTCGACCGGTCGCAGGTCACCTTCGTCGGGCACAACACCGTCGTGATCCGCTCGGGGGCGGCGCGGCTGGTCATCGACCCGTTCCAGTTCTCCCGGAGCCCGGAGTACCCCGACGCGTACCAGCCGCTCGCGCTGTCGGCGTTCGGACGGCTCGACACCGTCCTGATCACCCACTCGCATCCGGACCACTTCGACGCGGCGTCCCTGCTGCGGCTGCCGCCGGACACCCCGGTGATCGTCCCCAACTCGGGCCCGGAGACGCTGCTCTGCGCCGACATGTCCGCGCGGCTCCGCGAACTGGGCTTCACCAACGTGACGACGCTGAACTGGTGGTCGTCCATCCAGATCGGTGACGCGCGGGTGCACGCGCTGCCGTTCTACGGCGAGCAGCCGACCGACGAGACGACGCTGCATCCGGAGATCCGCAACCGCGGCAACACCTACATCGTCGAGACGGCCGACTTCAGCGCCGCGTTCGTTTCGGACAGCGGGCGGGACGCCTTTGGGGATGTCCGATCTGTCGCGTCCCGTTGGCATGCCGAGCACGGCCCGGTCGACCTGGTGTTCAGCGGGTACCGCGGGTGGATCACCTATCCCGTCCAGCTGCTGTTCTCGTCGGTGGGCAGCTACCTGCCGTTCGTCCCGCCGGACCTGTGGGCCGCGCGGTGCCGCCTGATGAACGGCCCGGACGAGGCGATCGACCTGGCCGAACGCTTCGGCGCCCATTACCTGATCCCGTACGGCGACGGCGGAGCGCCCTGGTACTGGTCCGCCGGCCTCGGGCCGCGCCTGGACGGGACGGGCACCGAGGATGTCGACTTCGACCCGTTCCCTGAGCGCGTGGTGGACGCGGCGTCGCGCCGGATCCGGCTGCCCGGCGGGCTCGACGGACGCTCGCCCGTCCGGGTCGTCGTCCTGCGTCCGGGGGACTCGCTGGCCGGGCTCCCGGCGTCCTTCGAGACCGTCCGCGCGCCGGGCCACGAGTGGCCGTTCGGCTGACGGGACGCGAAATGGAACCCACGAACCCCGCCCCGGACGAACCGGACCCGGTGGCCGCCGCCATCGAGGTCTTCCCCGACGCGGTGCTTCGTTGCGCGGCTCTTCCGGCACACGCTCTCGATCCCTTCCACGCTCCGGCGCTGGCCGCGGCCGCGCGCTTGGTCGGCGCCGTACGAAACCGGATCATCGCGCGGCGCCCGCGGCTGGACGCGCTCCTGCACGCGGCGGTTCCGGCGACAGCGGACCGCCGGGCCCGCCATCTGCTGCTCGGCGTGAAGCGCCAGATCCACAGGGACACCGAACCGATCGGCAACCTCGATGAGGTGCTCCGGTCGGTCGATCGCGAGCTTGCGGAGGCGCTCCTCGGTGAACAGCGATCCCGGCTGAGGCTCGCGGAACTGCGCGCCGCGTTCGCGGCCGAACACGCCGCCGCCCTGCGACGGCACCGCCTCCTCCTGCGCTGTATCGGAGCCGGCGAACGCTTCCGGAAGGCGCTCCTGCTGGCCAGCCCCGACCTTTCGGCGAGCTGGGAAGCCGAACTGCGGACCGAGGCGGCCACCGGACGCACAACCACCCGATCGACCGTCCGGACCGAAGGCGTGACCACGCGATCGTCTGTCCGCACCGGAAGCGCGAGCACCCGATCGGCGGTCCGGACCGAACGCATGGAACGCGGCGTGTTCGCCTACCTCGTCCGTGCGGCGACCCGTCCCACGCCGCACGGCCTGTGGGCGGGCGTCGTCCCGGTAGCCATGGACGAATCGGGACGGTCGGGGCGGCTCGTCCTCCACCCCGCCGAGCCCCGCTATGCGGTCGCCCCTGACCTGACCGTCTTCCGGACGATCCTGGACGCCCTCACGCGAGAGCCCAGGTATCGCGGGAAGGCGCCCGTCCGGCTACCACCAGCGGAAACCGATCCCTGGGCCGCACTCGCGAAGGTAGGCGACGACCTCCTGCACGACGACCGGGAACGCTGGACGGCGACCGTGATGCGACTGCGCGCGTCCTGCCGTGATCTGGCCGAACGCCTTGAGCGGACAGGAGTGGACGAACTCCGCCGATGCCTGACGGCCATCGGGGAGGAGATCCGCGCGTTCGCCGGTCGAGCGGGCATCGAGGACGGCGTCCCGCGATGGCCGATACGCGTCGACTACCGTCCGGGGCTCGCGGCGACCTGGGACCCCACATTCCGGGAAACGGTCAGACGCGCCGTTGCCGAAACGCTGGCCTACTACGAGGAGGACCAGGGCCCGGAGCTGCTCCGAAGGTCGTCCATGCGACTCCTGCTCGGCGACGAGACGGAAATCCCGCTCGACCACATCGTCCGGAACGCGGGCGCTGCGTACCGCGTGATGACCGGCATGGGACGGCCGACCGGCGCGGCGGCACGCATCCACTCGGACCTCCGCATTCACAGGGACGCGCCCGCGCGCCGCTGGCGCGACCGGTTGCGCACGTCGCCCCTGTCGTACATCCCGTACCGGATACCGGCGGAAGAACTGCCTTCCGACCCGATCGCCGGTCCCGGCGGAGCCGTCGTGCTGGCCGTGGCCGGTTCCGGCGCCCTGCGCGTCGAATGGGGGAGGCCGCAACCCCTGGCACTGTCCGCCCGTTTCGAGCCACTGCTGAGCGAGCCGGATGCGTCCTCCCCCCTCGCCGTCGCCGTCCGGAATTGGTATGCGTCCTGGCCGCCGCGAACGGCACAGGCGATGGAGGTCGCGGCCGCCGACCCGCCCAGCCTCAACGTAGCGACCCGTCCCACCGTGACCGAACGGCGGCTCATCTCAACGGACGACACGACGAAGACGGTGGTCCGGACGGAATCCCTACGTCCCTGGCTCGAAGACCCGGGGCGAGGCGACGCGCTCGTCCCGGTCTGCAACTCGGCAGCGGGCGTCGGCGGATGGGACCTGCGCGGCTTCGTCCTGCACCGGCTCGCGCTCGGCCACGGCTGGGAGTTCATCTGCCGCCGCCTGCTGCCCCGGCCGGCGCCGGGCACCCGCATCCCGAGGATCGAACTGCCCTCGTCCGCCGCGCTGTCGCCCGCCCGCTGGACCTTGGGCGAGCGGGACCTGAACGAGATCCTCGACCTGGACGAGGCGGATCGCTACCTGGCCTGGCGCGCCCGCGCAGAGGACCTCGGCCTCCCGGACGCGGTGTGGACGGTCATCGAGGACGATCCGGAAGCCGCGCCGCTGTTCTTCATGACGACCGGCCCGTTCGCGGTCGCGGCGATGCTGCACAGGCTGGAGGAACAGCCGCGTCCCGTGGAGTTCTTCGAGGCCCACGGCGCCGCGCAGCCCTGGATCGAATGCCCCGACACCGGCCACCGGTACGCCTGCGAACTAGCGGTGACCTGGCACGACACCCGCTACTGGAAAAAGGTGCGCAAGCCATGAGGGACGTCACCGAGCTACACGAACCAGTGGACGAAGGCGCCCCCTGGCTCGAAGTGCGCCTACTCATAGGCACCGACCCCACCACCAGAGGCCCGCGAATCCCGTGGGCACGACTCGCGGAAGCCTTCGAGCGCTGGCGCGCCGAAGGCCGCTTCGAACAGAGCTTCTTCGTCCGCAAATACCCGGGCCTGCGCCTGCGCTTCCAAGGCCCAGACCTAGCCGACCGCCTAACCCCGGACCTGACCGCCTGGATCGAGAACGAGACCAAGCATGGCAAACTCGTAGGACACCGGTTCGCCGTCTACGAACCAGAACAACACCGCTTCGGCGGCCAAGCCGGAATGGCCCTCGCCCACCGCCACTGGGACCAGGACACCCAACTCGCCCTCCGCTACGAGGCGACGCAGGAAGCCACTGTCGCCGCGTCCGTCCTTTGGGCAGCGATGGTCAACCACCTGCTCATGCTCTGCCTGGAGGATTCGGCCGAGGTCTGGGACGTCTGGAAACGCCTCGACGCCCTCATCGCACCCGTAGCCCCAGACGACTCGGAAGGCATCGACCCCAAGCTCGCACAAGGCATCTACAGTCTCTCGCCAGCCCTGACCGGACAGCTCGCCCCCGCCGAGATACGCCTCCTACGCCAAGCAATCAACGCCAACGAACAAACCGCGCGCGAGCTAACCCCACTCGCCTTCGAGGGCGCACTCACAGTCGGAAAGCGCTCCTGGCTGACCGCCAACGCAACGTTCCAATGCAACCGCTGGGGCCTCGGCCTCCGCCCCAAGGAGCTTAGGAGCGTCACCAGCGCGATGACCCGCCTACTCCAACCAGACCTCCAAGGAGCGTCTAGGTGTGGCGAAGCTCCGTGAGAAAGGCGGCCCATTCGACCCGAGTGAAGTCGAGGATGGCGCCTCGTCCTTTGGCTTTGGTGTCGCGTACGCCGACTGTGCCTGTCGTGGAGCGAGCCGCCTCGACGCAGTTCTCACCGGGTTCGCTGCGCGTGGCCTTGCGCCAGCCGTAGTACTTCGTGGTCATGTGGTCGATCCTGCCGTATCGCCGATCTCATCGGCGAGCGAACTGAGGAAGCCCAGGCTGCTCACTTCCGATAGTGCCGCGCTGCGTACGTGCTCGTACAGTTTCAGGGCATGGGCGGTCTCCGACGGAAGCGTGGAGATGAGGTCGGTGGTGACGGTGGGCTCCACCAGCACGGTCGGGTCCTCGGGGTCTTGGAACGTGTAGATGGACATGGGTGCGCGGGGCATCAGGCCGGCGATGGGCTCGGTGCGTAGCGGGAGGATGCGCAGCGAGACGCGAGGGTGGGATTCCACCAGCGTGACCATGTGATGCAGCTGGGGGACGTACACCTCGGCGGACGAGTGGTAACGGCGTAGGCCCACTTCATCGAGGATGGCTTCGAAGTGGGGGCCGTCCGGGCGCAGTACGGTCTCCTGCCGCTGAAGGCGAGCCTTGATCATGCGCTCCGGTACGAATTTGATCGGGCCGCCCCCACGACTCCGGTCGACGAGCTCGCGCATGTACTCCTCGGTCTGGAGGATGCCGGGAAGGATGCCGGGCTGGTACTCGCGGATGGATTCCGCGCCTGATTCGAGGTCGGCGTAGATGCGCTGGCGGTCGCCCATGGTGTCGCCGTACTTGTCCCACCAGCCCTTCCGGGCGGCGTCGGTGGCGAGTTCCATGTAGTGGCGCCACTCCTTGTCGGGGATTTCGAGGGCGCGGAGGATGTTCATGACGTCGGCCAGGTCGGGGCGGCCGTGCGCGTTCTCCAGTTTGGAGATCTTGACGCGGGACTGGTGGATGCGGGCGGCGAGGTCGTCGGCGGTCAGGCCATGGGACTCGCGGAGGTCGCGGAGTTCGATGGCCAGTCGACGGCGACGCACATAGGGGCTGCTCACGCGCGTTCTCCCTTGAACGAACCGGCCGGGGGGTCAAGTTCGGCCACGTGATCGGTCAGACCTGATCAGCACGATAGGCGACGAATCGTGACGCACGGTGGTCATTCTCGTTCTTGCCTGGGCTTTTTGCGGACGGTCGTGTCCCGCGCGGGAACGTTCGTGTGGGGAACGTTCCGGTGCTGAACGTGCGGGGCGGTTGCGGTCGCCTGGCGCAGTGTAGGAATCGGCCGGAGAGGCGGACAGGGAGGTCGAAACCGAGACTCGGGGCGTTCAGCGCAGTGGACTGGATTGCGACCACGCCGGGTTACCGGTTGAACCTCGCTCGTGTCCACGGAGTAGGCCGATGCTGCTCGCGATACCCCAGTCCCGTCCGTCCAGCGCGCAGATGTACTGGCAGCGTGCTTTTCCCGGTCGTCCCGACCAGGCCAGGCAGGCGCGTTCTTTTCTGCGGGCGTTGCTTCCCGCTCACCCTTCGCTGGACGACATGCTTCTCGTCGTCGATGAACTGGCCGCCAACGCCGTCCAGCACACGCGGTCCGGCGAGGACGGCGGCGTGTTCGAGGTCGGCGTGCTGGTCGAGGCGGAGCGCGTCGTCGTCTCGGTGACCGACCAGGGCGGGCCCAAGGTTCCGGCGGACGGGGCGTCCGACGAGCTGGCCGAATCCGGTCGGGGGCTCATCCTCGTCGCGGCGCTCGCCGATCGGTGTCGCTGGTCCGGCACCGACCGGTCCCGCACCGTCACCGCCGCTTTCCCCGCAAGCTGACCAGTCCGGGCCGCCCCGGGCGATAATCCGGCGGGCGCGACGGTGATCACGCGACCCATGTGTCAGCGATCTTGCGACCAGCGTGTCAGGTCAGTAGCGACCAGCGTGTCAGCGACCTCGCGACCAATGGGACGGCCAGTGGGACGGCTTGGGGGGCTCGCCGATCCGACCGGGTTCGTCGCCGGCGCGGACCGGATGGCGATCGATGAGAACCAGTGCGTCCCGGAGCTGCTTCTGGCGATCAAGGAAGAGGTCGACGCGGACCCGCGTCCGGACCGCACCAAGGACAAGGGCGAGGTGGACGCGGTGCTGGAGAACGGCGGGGGCAGGTCGTCGGCATCGAGGTCAGGGCCGCTTCGACGGTGAGGCCCGACGACCTGGAGTGACTCCGCGGGGCGGGCCGGGCGAAACCGGATCGGCGACCGGCGCGTCCAACCCGAGTTCGGGTGGGTTGTCAGACGAGGAGTCAGTATGGGGCTGTTCGGGCGGTTCATTGCGGACGGGTTGCTGCGGGGTTCCGTGCGATGAGCGCGGTTTGTGAGGAGTGCGGGTCCGCTACGGAGTATGCGCCGGGGACGTCCGTTCTGCGTTGCCCGACCTGCGGCGTCGAAGAAGAACTTCCCGAAGCGGATCGTTTGGTTGTGGAGCATCCTATTGCGGAGCTGACGGGTGGGCCGCGCGTGCCGGCGCGGACGTTCGCCGGGCAGCGGTACGCGTGCCGGAGCTGCGGGGCCCAGCTTCAGGGGGACGCCGTCTCGCAGAGTTGCCAGTTCTGCACCGCGCCGCTCGTGGTGGAGAACGGCGTCGACCACCAGGTCGCGCCCGAGGCCGTCCTGCCGTTCAGGCTCGACCGCGCGGCGGCCACGGACGCGCTGACCGAATGGACGGGATCCCGCTGGTTCGCACCCAACCGCCTCAAAAGGATCACCGAGGCGGAGACCATGGCGAGCACCTACCTGCCGCACTGGACGTTCGACGCCTGCACGGTCACGCGCTACCGGGGCAAGCGCGGCGACCACTACTACGACACCGAGTACTACACCGAGACCGTGAACGGGAAGTCCGAGCAGCGGTCCCGGCAGGTCCGCAAGACGCGGTGGCGGCGGGTCAGCGGGACGGTCGCGCGGAACTTCGACGACGTCCTCGTCCCGGGGACGCGCCGGATGGACGAGAAGACGCTCAGCAAACTCGGCCGCTGGCCGCTCGATGAAGTGGTGCCGTTCCAGGCCGGATACATCGCCGGACACGAGTCGCTGCGCTACGACGTCGAGCCCGAGACCGGCCTTGATCTCGCGAAGCAGCGGATGGGCAAGGTCATCCACCGGGCCTGCGTCGACGACATCGGCGGCAACGAGCAGCGCCTCGAACACATCGAGATCAGCTACGCGGACGTGACGTACAAGCTGGTGCTGCTGCCCGTGTGGATCGGGTCGTACATGTACGGCGGGAAGCCCTGGAACCTCGTGGTGAACGGCGTCACGGGCGTGGTGCACGGGAGCCGCCCGTACAGCGCCGCCAAGATCGCTTCGCTGGTCCTGGGAGTGCTGCTCGCGGTCGCGGCCCTCGTCGGCGCGTACAAGCTCGGCTATATCGGCTGACTCAGATGAGGCGGCCGACTCCGCCCAGGTAGGACGGGACGGTGAAGTCCGGCTCGGTGTCGCCGTTCCGCCAGTTCTGGACGGGCACGATGCCGGGTTCGAGCAGCTCGGTGCCGGCGAAGAACGAGGTGATGGCCTTGCTGCCGCGGATCGTGAACGACCCGGAGCGGGTGCGGGTGTAGACGTCGCTGACGGTGTCGAACACCTCGTCCGGCTGCTCGCCGGGGAACGGGTGCGAGATCACCAGGTGGCTGCCGGACGCCAGCCGGCCGCGGACGGTCTCCAGGATGGCCGCGATCTCCGCGTCGTCCGGGATGAACTGGAGGATCGCGCAGAACACGACCGCGACGGGCTGCCCGAAGTCGATGTGCCGGGTGACCTCGGGGTCGTCCAGGATCGCGGCCGGGTCGTGCAGGTCGCCCTCGATGACGCGCGTGCGCGGGTTGTCGGCGAGCAACGCGCGCGCGTGCACGAGGACGATCGGATCGTTGTCCACGTACACGATGCGGGCGTCGGGTGCGGCGCGCAGCGCGACCTGGTGCACGTTCTCCTGCGTCGGCAGGCCCGCGCCGATGTCGATGAACTGCCGGACGCCCGCCTCGGCGAGGGCCCGGACCGTCCGGCCGAGGAACGCGCGGTTGTCCCGGACCGCCACCCTGATGTCGGTGCCGGTCCGGATGCTGGCCTCGATCACCGCGGCCGCCGCCTCCCGGTCGGACGCGTAGTTGTCCTTGCCGCCGAGGTAGTGGTCGTACATCCGGGCCACGCTGGGCACCGAGGGGTCGATACCGGGCGGCACCGGCCGAATCTCGTTCATGCGCCCAGACAACCACACCCGCCGCGATCTTCGCGATCTTTCATCAGGACGGTTCCAAGACGTCTGCGATGCGCTGGTCACGATGGCTGCGATGCGCCGCTCACGAAGCCTGCGTTGCGCCTCGGCGGGTGATGCGGACGGCGAAGGCGGTCAGGGCGGCGGCCAGGGGGAGTTCCAGGAATGCGGCCATTGAGAGGGCCGCTGGGAGGTAGCCGGAACGGGCCGTCATGATGTCGAACCAGGCGTCCGCGACCATCAGCGTCGCGAGCGCGGACAGCGCCATCGGCGCGAGCGCGTCGCGCCGCCGGACGAGCACCGCCGCGATCGCCATCGCGACGACCTCGATCGCGTCGAATCCGCACCACAGCAGCGCCCAGTTCACCGGGCGCGGCTCGGCGGGCGGGATGGAGAAGGCCATGCCGACCGTCCAGACCACGAGGACGGCGGCGCCGATCGCGAGCGCCCCGGCGAGCAGGCGTTCGGAGGCGGGGACCCGGCCGACGCGATGGCGCGGTCGCGGACGCGGGACGTTCGTCGTCGTCATGCGTCCAGCTTCGGGCGCGGCGAGCGGAACGCGCCTCCGGCGTCCGGGCCGTCCGTGCGGCCAGTCGTACGACCGCGTTTCCTCCTTCGGGAGGATTCAGCCGCACGACCAGGATCAGGTGAAGCGGGCGTCAGTGGCACAGGGTCAGGCGAACTTCGCGTCGACCTGGGCTTGGGTGAGGGCGAAGTCGGCGAGGGTGTAGTGGTGGGACGGGCGGGCGCGGCCCTCGTTCGACGCGGTGTGGAGGTTCTTCATTGCGGCGCGCGCATCGTCGGTGAGGGGCAGGCCGAAACGCGTGTAGATCGCCTCGACCGTGCCGAGCGGGTCGCGGACGAAGTCCTCGTACTGGACGTCGAAGAAGCGGGACGGGGCGTGCCGGGTGCGTTCGAGGCGGAAGGCGTCCAGGCCGCGTGACCACAGGTCCAGCTGGTCGCGGCCGATCACCTCGCCGCGGAACAGCTCGGACCAGCCGTCGGTCGCGTGCGCGGCGAGGCTGCACATCGACGCCATCGCCGTGCGCGGGTCGCGGTGCGTCTGGACGACCAGCGCGTCCGGGTACACCTCGAACAGCGCGTCCAGCGCGAACAGGTGGCTCGGATTCTTCAGCACCCAGCGGCGTCCCGGGTCGTTCAGGCCGATGAGCTGGAGCAGGCGGCGGTGGCGGCGGTACGCGGGCGTCCAGTCCTGCCCGGCGAGCCACGCGGAGTAGGACGGCAGGTGCGCCAGGCACTCGAACGAGATCGACCGCATCGACTGGCGCAGCAGTTGCCAGCACTCCTCGACCATGTCCGCCGACATGTAGTGGACGCCCATGAACTCCGGATGCTCGACGTGGTGCCGCTCGTAGCTCGCCTGGACGGCCTGGAAGACCGGATCGTCCGCCCACGTGGCGCGTGGCGGGCGCGGCTGCGGGACCTCGGTCAGCCACAGTTCGAGGCCCTGATGGGACGGGTCGGCGGTGAGCAGCCGGTGCAGCGCGGTCGTCCCGGTGCGGGGGAGGCCGGTGACGAAGATCGGGCGCTCGATCGGCACGGAGGTGTAGGCGGGGTTCCGTTTCCAGGCGTCCTCGGCGAACAGGCGCGCGGTCAATGCACCGCGAAGGAACGCGCGCTGCACTTTGCTGCCGAGCGGGGTGAGGCGCGCCTCCTCGCGGTAGGACGCGAGAAGCGTTTCGAGACCGTCGGTGTAGTCGTCCTCGCCGAAATCGGTGAGGCCGGTCATGCGCGTAGCCGAAGCGTGCAGATCCTCGACCGTGCCTACGGTGGTCGTCCCGCCGTCCATAGGGCTCACTCCTCAGTGGTGGAACTCGCCGCCGTTGACGTCGAGGCACTGGCCGGTGATCGCGCGCGCGTACGAGGACAGCAGGAAAACGGCCGCGTCGGCGATCTCGTCCGGTTCGGGGAGCTTGCGCAGGTCGATCGTCTCGGCCGTCTCGTCGTAGACCTGCTGGGACGTCGTGCCGCGCTCCTTGGCGAGGTGGTCGAAGTACCACTTCAGGTTGTCGGCCCAGATCCAGCCGGGCGCGACCGTGTTCACCCGGACGCCGCGCGGCCCCAGCTCGGTGGACAGGCCCTGCGCGAGCGCGAGCAGCGCCGACTTCGCCATCTTGTACGCGCCGAACGTCGGCTTCGAGTGCCGCAGGACGGCCGAGTTGACCATCACCACCGACCCCCTCGCCTCGACGAGCGTGGGGACGAACAGCCTGGTCAGGTTCAGCGCCGCGAGGACGTTCGTCTCGAAGCCTTTTCGGACGGCCGCGATGTCCACGTCCAGGAGGTCTTGCAGGGGCGGGATCGCGAACGCGTTGTTGACCAGGCCGTCCACGCGTCCGTGCGCATCGAGCGCTTCGCGGACGAGCCGCTCGCAGGACGCCTGGTCGCGGATGTCGGTCCGGACAGCGGTGACGCGGCGGCCCAGCGCGCGGACTTCCTCAGCCACCTCGTCCAGGCGCTTCTCGGTGCGCGCGGCGAGCACCACGTCCGCGCCCGCCTTTGCGCACTGGAGCGCCAGCCCGCGCCCGAGGCCGGGGCCGACCCCGGAGATGACGACGACCCGTCCGTCCAGCATCAGCCCAGCATCCTTCGCGCGGTCGAGACCTGGCGGGCAGCGATCCGCTCCGCCCACTGCGGACCGGTCACGCGCTGCCGCTCGTGGAACGGCAGCCGCGCCGGAAGTTCGTCGAACGGGACGACCTCGACCTGCGGGCCGTCCGCGGGGGTGAGTTCGCGGGAGAGCCGCTGCCACCGGATCTGGAGGAAGCCGCGGTCGTGGCCGGTGCACTCGATCCAGTTCGCGAGGCCGGGATCGCGCTCGGCGACGACGAGGCGGATCATGCCGTCCGGGTCGGGGACGGCCTGGTCGGCGGTGAGGCTCGTCTGGTGGTTGACGTAATCGAGCGAGATGTACCACATGCTGCCGAGCTGGAAGCCCTGGTAGGGCGCGTCCGAGCGCGGGACGGTGATCACCAGCGCGTCGTCCGGGGCGAGGTCGTAGTGCCCGACGGACGAGTACTGCGTGGTCAGGCCGCCGGGCGTCGGGCGCGGCTCGGTCATGGTGTTGACCGGCAGCTTCAGGTAGTGCCACTCGGGGAACGCCAGGAACGTCCTGATCCGGTTGACGAGCATCTTGCCGGCGACGTCGAACCGCCTCGCCTCGCGCTCGGGCGTCGGCGCTGCGGGCGCGGCTCCGAGCCGGTCGGCGCGGTGGATGCGGATCTCGCCGGGCCGCTCGTCCGCCCAGTCGCTGTACACCTCGCGGACGAGCAGCATCGCCGCACCCTCGCCGAGCGCGACGTAGTTCGGGTCGTCCTTGCGGTCCGGGTCCGGCGGACCGAAACGCAGCTCGTACTCGCCGTTCGGCGCGATCTCGAACGCGCGGTCGTCGAACGCGTTCAGGCTGTCCGGCGAGGCGGACGGCGTGTAGTCGCCGTTGAGCACCTGGAAGCTCAGGTCGGCGGTGGTTCCGCGCCGTCCGGTCACCACGTACTCGGCGTTGTCGCGCAGGTAGGCGTTGAAGTACAGCGTGTCGGGATTGTCCAGGCCGAGCTTGGAGTGCGGCCCGGTCGAGCGCGCGAAGAACGGGAAGTCCCGCTCGTACGCCCACGCCATGTGCAGCGACGCCCGGACGCTCCCGGCCAGGTATGCCAGGCCCTCGGCGAGATCCAGCTCCGACCGGACGTGCGGCGCGGCCCGAATGATCCCCTCCGCCTCCGCGACCGCCCGCGCAAACCCCTCCGTGGCCGCCCCCGACGCAACCGCCTCGGTGGCGGGCGGTTCCGTGGTCGCGCGCTCGAACGGCTCCGTGGCCACCGGGCCTCCCGAGGTCTCGGTCAAGCGTTAGCTTGGTTTCGCTCCGCCGAGACTAGAACCCGTTCCACCATCCGGTCAACGGCGTCCGTCACGGCGTCCGGATGCGTGAGCGGAGGCGTGTGCGCGGCGCCGGGGATGAGCACCGGGTCGGCGATGGTGTTCGGCAGGCCCGCATGCAGCGCGATCCCGGCGGCCACCGGAACCGGGCCGTCTTCGGTCCCGTGGACGACCAGGGCGGGCGCGTCGATTTCGGACAGCCGGTCGCGGACGCCGTCCACGGCCATGAGCATCGCGACCGCGTCCGCGAGCCGGGCGCGCGGCTGCATTCGCCAACGCGCAAGCCACTCTTCGTGCAGGTCGGGCTCGTCGCCGAGCAGGAAGGGGAGCAAAGCGGGTGCAACCGCCTCCGGTCCGGCGTTCCGCATGCCGTCGCGGACGTGCGTCATCTGCTCCAGCGCTTCGGGCGGCCACGGATCGGCGGCCGTGTCGATCAGGACGAGTCCGGCGACGCGTCCGGGCGCGGTGAGCGCGGCGCGCAGCGAGACGAAACCGCCCTGCGAATGCCCGACGAGCACCGCGCGCGGCAAGTCGAGGTGGTCGAGCAGGCCGAGCAGGTCCTCGGCGGATCTCCAGTAGGTCGGGACGCGTCCGTCGTCGGAGGTGCGGCCGTGCAGGCGCGCGTCCCAGGCGATGCGGCGGACGCGGGGGAGCGCGGCGATCTGCCGCTCCCACATGCCCGCGTCCATGAGGTTGCCGTGGCTGAACACCACGGCCGGGCCGTCCCCGCCCGTGTCCAGGTAGTGGATCTTCTGGCCGTCGATCTCGGCGTAAGGCATCGCGCGTTCTCCTTCGTGGTGGATAACGACAGCCTGGCGGGATCCCCTATCTCACAGCGAGGTAAGATCCGGGCTGGACATGGTGAAAAACGGACACGAAGCGATCGCGACGATCCCGTACCTCGGCCCCGTGGACGCGCCGTACGGGATCGAGGTCATGTCGTTCGCGCGGCTGCGCGAGCTGGGCCCCCGAGAGCGGCGCTCCGCCGCCCAGCGTCCCGAGTTCCATGTGCTCGGCGTCGTCGAGCGCGGCACCGGCCATCACACGGTCGACTTCGTGCGCCACCCGCTCGGCCCCGGTTCCGTGCTCTGGATCAGGCCCGGCGTCGTCCACCGGCTGGACGGCGTGGAGGAGATCGACGGCGCCCTCATCCTCTTCCGCTCCGACTTCCCGCCGCCGGGCATCGCGCGCACGGCCGCCGACGACCCGTTCGGGCCGTCCTGCTGGACGGCACCTCCGACGCGTCCACTGCGGACGGCGTTGGAGCATCTGCGCGCCGAATACATGGAGCCTTCGCCGGACGCGGAAGTGCTGCGGCACCTGCTCGCGGTGCTGATCCTGCGGCTGCTGCCGGAGGCTTCGGTGCGCGCGGGAGGCGCGTCCCCGGCGGCGAACGAGGTGTTCGCCGCCTTCCGTGCGGCCGTCGAGCGCGACTTCCGGCGCTCGCGGCAGGTCGCGCACTATGCCGCGCAGCTCGGCTACGCGCCGCGCACCCTGACCCGCGCGACGCTCGCCGCGACCGGGCAGACCGCCAAGCGCTTCATCGACCAGCGCGTCGCCCTGGAGGCCCGGCGGCTGCTGATCGACGCGGACCTCCCCGCCGCCCGCTGCGCCGCCCGCCTCGGCTTCGACGACGCCGCCAACTTCGCCAAGTTCTTCGAACGCCACACAGGCATGCCCCCAGGCGCCTTCCGCACCGAGACCACGAGCTGAAGTGGGGGCGGGCGGGGGACTCTAGGCTTGGGCGCATGGTGATCGGGTGGCCTCGCGGGCGGGCGGCGGACGTCGCGGTCGCCCTCGGTGTGCTGCTGCTCGTCGCGGTGGGGAGTTCGCGGTCGCTGTTCGGCCCGCGCGAGGAGCCGTGGTCGGTCACCGCGCTGTCCTGGGTGCTGCTCGTCGCGGTGTGCGGGGCGCTGGTCGCGCGGCGCGCGTACCCGGTCGCGGTCGCGGCGTTCATGCTCGTCCTGACGATCGCGTACTACCTGCTCAGCGAGTACGACGGGCCGCTGCTAGCGGCGTTCATGGTCGCGCTGTACTCGGTCGCCGAGCGCGGACGCCACAGCGCGGCCGTCGCGCTGGGCCTGGTCGCGCTCGGCCTCACCGGCCTCGGGACGCTCGCGGGCAACGGCGACGTCAACGGCGTCGCGCTGTTCATGCTCGCCGGATGGCTCGTCGCGGTCGTCCTGATCGGATGGCTGCGGCACACGACCGCCGCGCACGCGCACGAGGCCGAGCAGCGCGCCGCCACCGAAGAGCGGCTGCGTATCGCGCGCGAACTGCATGACGTCGTCGGCCACCACCTGTCGCTGATCAGCGTCCAGTCGGCGGCGGCGCTGCGGCGCTTCGCCAAGGACCGCAGGCGCGGCGAGGAGCATGCCGAGGAGTCGCTGACCGCGATCCGCGAGACGAGCATCGAGGCGCTGCGCGAGCTGCGCGCGATGCTCGGCGTCCTGCGGCAGGACGGCGAGGACGCGCCTACCGCGCCCGTCCAGGGCCTCGACCGGCTCGGAGAGCTGATCGAGCGGGCCCGCTCGGCCGGGCTCGACGTGCGGCAGGAGACGTCCGGGGACGGACCTCCGCCACCGGCCGAGGTCGGCCTCGCCGCCTACCGGATCGTCCAAGAGGCGCTGACCAACGTGGTCAAGCATGCGCACGCGTCACACGCCACCGTCCGCATCGAGCGTGCCCCGGACGCCGTGCTGATCGAGATCACCGACAACGGCCCCGCCCCGAGCCAAGACGATGGGACGGGGAGTGGGATCGGTGGGATGCGGGAACGTGTGCGGGCGCTGGGCGGCGAGTTCAGCGCGGAGGCCGGGCCGGAGGGCGGGTTCCGCGTGCGCGCTCGGCTGCCCTATGGGAAGAGGACGGCATGATCAAGGTTCTGCTCGCCGACGACCAGCGGCTGGTCCGCGCGGGCTTCCGCTCGATCCTGTCGGACGAGGACGACATCGAGGTCGTCGGCGAGGCGGGCGACGGCGCGCAGGCGATCGAGCGCGTCCGCGAGCTGCGGCCCGACGTCGTCCTGATGGACATCCGGATGCCCGGCATGGACGGCCTCGAAGCGGCCCGGACGATCTCCGCCGACGCGCGGCTGGACGGCGTCCGCGTGGTCATCCTGACCACCTTCGACCTGGACGAGTACGTCTACGGCGCGCTGCGAGCGGGCGCGAGCGGCTTCCTGCTCAAGGACACCGAGCCGGAGGAGCTGATCCAGGCCGTCCGGGTCGTGCACCGGGGAGACGCGCTGATCACGCCGCGGATCACAAGGCGGCTGATCGGCGAGTTCGCGGGACGCGTCCGGGCGCCCGATCCCGGGCCGCGCCTCGCCGCGCTGACCGACCGCGAGCGCGAGGTGCTGCGGCTGGCCGCCGCCGGGCTCAGCAACGACGAGATCGCCGCGCACCTGGTGCTCAGCCCCACGACGTCCAAGACGCACATCAGCCGCATCATGACCAAGCTCGGCGCGCGTGACCGCGCCCAGCTCGTCGTCCTGGCCTACGAGTCCGGCCTGGTCAGCCCCGGCTGGCTCACCGACTGACCGGCCTCTACTCGGGTGAGGCGCCGTCGAACATGCCGGCGTGCCAGAGGCGGCGGATGTGGTCGACCAGCGGCGGGCCGAGGGCGCGGAGCGCGTCGGGGTCGCCTGCCGCGACGGCCGGGGTGACCATGGCGCTGGTCGCGGCGACGATCACGTGGCAGGTGTAGCGGCCCGCGTCGTCCTTCGCGCCGATCAGGTCGGCGAACACCTGCGCGAGGCTGGCCTGCAGCGCGGTACGGCGCTCGACGGCCTCGGCCCCGGCCGCGTACACCTCGACCAGGAACAGCCGCGCGTACGGCATCTCCTGCGCGAGGACGTCCAGGTAGGCGGTGATCGCCTGCTCGATCGTCGGCAGCGGGTCGTCCGCCGGACGCGCCGCCACCGCGCCGCCGTTCCCCGGCGCGTCGCCGGAGGCGGGGGCGGGCTCGGCGTTCGGGTCGAGGGCGTTCAGGACGTGGGCGACCAGGATCTCGCCGGCGCGCTCGAAGGCGCCCATGAAGCAGTCGAGCTTCGACTCGAACAGCCGGTAGAAGCTCTGCCGGGACACCACCGCGCGTTTGAGGACGTCCTCCACCGACGTGCGGACGTACCCGCGCTCGGCCATCGCCTCGGCCATCGCCGCGTACAGCCGGTCGCGGTGGATGCGCTCGACCACCTCGGGCGCGAGGGCGTGACGTCCCCGGGGCAGACGACGCGGCGCCGACTCGGCCGTGCGTTCCTCCGCTGACTGGGGCATCTGTTCACGATAAGGCACCGCTGACCCGGCCCGGAGCACCCCCGCCCGAGCCGGGCCGCACGTCGCCGGAAACCGTCAGACACCGACCGGGACCGCGGACGGCCCTCGCAGGTTGATCCGGCCGTTCCAGGTGACGTCCCCGTCGAGCGCCAGGTGCGGGAACCGCGCGACGAGGCGCTCGAACGCCACCCGGCCTTCGAGCCGCGCGAGGGCGGCGCCGAGGCAGTGGTGCGGGCCGCCGCCGAACGCGACGTGCTGGCGCGCGTTCGGACGGTCGAGCCGCAGCTCCTCGGCGTCCGGGCCGAAGAACTCGGGGTCGCGGTTGGCGGCCGCGAGCCCGGCGACGACGAACCGCTGCGCCGGGATCTCCTTGTCGCGCACCTTGTACGGGGTCACGGTCACGCGCCGGCTCTGCTGGACGGGGCTGACGAACCGGAGCAGCTCCTCCACCGCGTTCGCGGCGAGGTCCGGGTTCTCGCGCAGCAGCGCGAGTTGCGCCGGGTTCCGCAGCAGCGCGACCGTCCCGCCGCCGATCAGGTTGACGGTCGTCTCGTGCCCCGCCACGTACAGCAGGACGACCTGGTCGACCAGCTCGTCGTCGGTGAGCCGGTCGCCCTCGGCCTCGGCGGCGATCAGCGCGCTGAGCAGGTCGTCGCCGGGGTTCGCGCGCTTGTCCGCGATCAGCCCGCGGACCAGCTCGTACAGCTCCACGCCGGCCGCGCCGACGCGCTTGACGGCCTCGTCGTCCGGCAGCGGCTCCAGCGACCGGACGACCCAGCCGCTCAGCTCCCGGACGCGCGCGGCGTCGGTCGGCGGCATGCCCAGCATGGACGAGATGACCGTGAACGGCAGCGGGAACGCGAGGGTCTCGACCAGGTCGGCCGTCCCGGCGTCCTCGATCTCGTCGAGCGCGGCGTCCACCAGCGCGGTGATCTCCGGTTCGAGCGCGGCGATGCGGCGCGGGGTGAACACCTTGGACACCAGGCCGCGCAGCCTTGTGTGGTCGGGCGGGTCGAGGTCGAGCATGGAGCGTCCGCGGCCGCTCAGCGCGCTCTCGAACTCGCGCATCTGCGCGACGAACAGGCCCTCGCTGACCTGCCGCTCGTCCACCGACTGGTCGGAGCGGAGCAGGTCGGTGACGTCCTGGTGGCTGGTCAGCAGCCAGATCCCGATGGGGCTCTCGTGCACGGGGTCGGCCTCGCGCAGCCGCCGGTACGCCGGGTACGGGTCGTCGGTGAAGCCGGGCTCGAACGGGTTGAACAGCAGTTCCGGTTCGGACATGGGGGTCTCCCGGGTGGTTGCCACCTACGCTGTGTCGGTTACATACGCTGTGTATGTAGTATGCTCCGCGCATGCCAGACGTCAAGAGCCGCCGGGCGAAGTACTCCGAGGAGACGCGGAACGCGCTGCTGGACGCGGCGACCCGGCGGTTCGCCGAGCACGGCTTCGCGGGCACGTCGCTGGAGGACGTCGCGGCCGACATCCGCGCCACCCGCGGCGCGGTCTACCACCACTTCGCCAGCAAGACCGCGCTGTTCCAGGCGGTGTTCGAGCGGCTGGAGGAGCGGTCCACCGAGGCCATCCTGCGCGCCGCCGCGGACGCCCCGGACGCCTGGACCGCGGCGGTCATCGCGCAGAACACCTTCCTCGACCACTGCCGCGAGCCCGTCTACGGCCGGATCGTCTGGCAGGAGGGCCCGATCGCGCTCGGCTGGAAGCGCTGGCGCGAGTGCGAGGAGCGGTTCGGCTACGGCGTGGTCGAGCAGATGGTCGCGTCGTTGCAGGAGGCCGGGCTCCTGCCGCCGCTGCCGCGCGGGGCGCTCGCCCGGGTCGCCTTCCACGTCCTCGGCGCGGCCGGCACCGCCGTCGCCGAGGCCCCCGACGAGGACAAGGACCGCCTCCGCGGCGAGTACGCCGAGGTCCTCACCGAGATCCTCGGCGGCCTCCGCACCGACTGCGCCTGACGCACCGACGGCGGGTCCTGACGCGCCTCACGCCTCACGCGTCGCCGTCTTCGTCGCCGTCTTCGATGTGGGTGAGTTTCTCCGGGTTGGTGACGGCGTAGATGCCGTCCACGCGCTCGCCGTCCTCGGACATGTCGAGGACCATGACGGCGAACGGCGCGTCGTGGTCGAACAGGACCGCGGACGGGTCGCCGTTGACGGTGCGGTAGCGGATGTCCAGGTCGTCCGGGCGGCGGAAGTTCGCGCCGGTGATGAGCCGGACGACCTTGTCGCGGCCGCGGATCGGGCGCAGCGCCGCGCGGCCGTGGCCGCCGCCGTCGGTCCACATCGTCACGTCCGGCGCGAGGATCTCCATCAGCGCGGCCAGGTCGCCGCCGAGCGCCGCGTCCAGGAACCGCTCGGTGGCCTCGCGCTGCGTGCGGCGGTCGACGGTCCGGCGCGTCCGCCGGGACTGGACGTGCAGCCTCGCGCGGTGCGACACCTGCCGGACGGACGCGGCGGACCGGCCCAGGATCTCGGCGATCTCGGTGTGCGGGTAGCCGAACACCTCGTGCAGGATGAACACCGCCCGGCTCAGCGGGGTCAGCGTCTCCAGCACGACCAGCATCGCCAGCGACACCGCCTCGCCGCGCGCCGCGTCCTCGGCGGCGTCCTCCCCGGACCCGGCGACCAGCGGCTCGGGCAGCCACGGCCCCGGATACGACTCGCGCCGCCGCGCGACCGCCGCCTGCCGCGCGAGCGCGGTGTTGACCGCGATGCGCACCAGGTACGCGCGCGGCCTCTCCACGCCGTGCGGGCCGCGGGCCGCCCAGGCGAGCCAGGTGTCCTGGAGGACGTCCTCGGTGTCGGCGACGCTGCCCAGCAGGTTGTAGACGATCGAGAACAGCAGCTCCCGGTGCTCGGCGTAGACGCGGGTCGCCTCGTCGGAGGCCCGCGCGGTCGGAACGCCGGCCGATCGGCCGCCGTCCGGTGCGCCGGTCGAAGTGTCGTGGGGCATGGTTCCTCCTGTTCGCCACCCCCGTGAGGTGCGGCGACCCCCGAAGTGTGACATCCCCCGGGCAAATGGGATTCGTCTCTCACCGCGTCACATCCCGCGGGCGCGGACGGCTCTTGGATCGCGACACACCCGCCGCGGAGTCCTTCCCTCGCGGCGCACCCGCCGCGGTTCTTCCATCGCGGCGCACCATCCGATGCCGGAGGCGAAATCCTCATGTCCGAAAGCTCGTTCCTGGCGACGCGCCGGGGCAAGCTCACGCTCGCGCTGCTCTGCGGCGTCGCGTTCCTCGACTTCATCGACGCGTCCATCGTCAACATCGCGCTGCCCGCGATGCGCCGCGCCCTCGGCTTCTCGGTCGAGGGCCTCCAGTGGGTGCCGAGCGGCTACCTGCTCGCGTACGGCGGGTTCATGCTGCTCGGCGGGCGCGTCGCGGACCTGCTCGGCCGCCGCCGCGTGCTCGTCGCCGGGACGGTCCTGTTCGGCGCGGCGTCCGCGGCGGGCGGGCTCGCGCAGAACGCGCCGGTGATGGTCGCCGCGCGGATGGTCCAGGGCCTCGGCGCGGCGATGATGCTCCCGGCCGCGCTGTCGCTGCTCACCACGTCCTTCCGGGAGGGCCCGGAGCGGAACCGCGCGCTCGCGGTCTGGGGCGGCATGGCCGGCGCCGCGTCCGGCGCGGGCGTGCTGCTCGGCGGCGTCCTCACCGACGGCCTCGGCTGGCGCTGGGTGATGCTGGTGAACCTGCCGGTCGTCGCCGCCGTGCTCGTCGTGGTCCCGATGCTGCTGCCCGACGACCGCCGGACGGCCCGGCTGCGCGAGTTCGACATTCCCGGCGCGTTCCTGGTCACCGGCGCGATGCTGCTGCTGGTGTACACGCTGGTCAAGGCCCCGGACGCCGGGTGGGGCGCGGCCCGGACGATCGGCGGGCTCGCGGGGGCGGCGGTGCTGCTGGCGCTGTTCGTCCTCAACGAGATGCGGGCGGCGCATCCGCTGCTGCCGCTCGACACGTTCCGCATCCGCGGGCTGGCGGCGGCGAACGTCACCCAGCTGCTCGTCCTTGCGGGCGGCGCGGCCATGTTCTTCTTCCTCAGCCTCTACATGGAGAGCATCCTCGGGTACTCGCCGCTCCAGACCGGCTCGGCCTACCTGCCGCTGTGCGCTTGTGTGGGCGTCGCTGCGGGCATCACGTCCAAGCTGCTGCCGAGGCTCGGGACGCGTCCGCTGATCGCCGTCGGCGCGCTGATCGGCGCCGCCGGGCTCTACCTGCTGTCCCGCGTCCCGGTCGGCGGCTCGTACGTCTCGGACCTGCTGCCCGGCCTGATCGTCGTCGCGCTCGGCCTCGGCGTGGTGTTCGTGTCCGTCACCGCCGCCGCGAACGCGGGCGTCCCGGCGAACCGTGCGGGCATCGCGGCCGCGCTGCTCAACTCGTCCCAGCAGCTCGGCACCGCGCTGGGCCTCGCGATCATGGCGGTGCTCGCCGCGGACCGCTCGTCCCACCTGGTCAAGCTCGGGACGGACGTCCAGCACGCGACCACCGAGGGCTTCCAGCGCGCGCTGTTCGCCGGCGCCCTGTTCGCCGTCGCGGCGGCCGTCGTCGGCCTCGGCGTCCGCAACACCCGGGGCGACGAGGCCCCCGCCGAGGATGCGCGTCCCGAACTCCCGGAGGACGTCGCGGCGGACGCAGGGGCCGAAGGCTTTGCGGGCGCGTCCCGGGGCGGTGTCGCGGACGTGCGCTGAGGGGCGGCGTGACCTGTCCGGGTGAGGTCTGTCACGATGTCGGGCGATCGAACACCTCCGGGTGATCGAACACATGCGCCGGGGGCGGCGTCAAAGTCAGTGTTCAGCCAACGCCCAGCCAACCTTCGACGGACGTCGCCGCCCGGACGGACCGTCACTCGGACAGACACGGAGTACACATGCCGAACGTGGACCGCCGCCGCGCCCTCGGGCTGCTGGCCGCCGGGGCGGCGGGCATCGCCGCCGCGGCGGCGCCTGACCTGTGGCACGCGGGGAGTTCGCCGCGCTCGGCCAGCGCGTCCGGACACGGCGGCCACCACGGCAAGGCCCCCGAGCCGCCGCCGGACCCGGGCTACGCGCACGGGCAGCCCATGCAGGCGCTGCACAAGCCCGTCCGCAGCCTGTACGACCTCGCTCCCGCCGCGCCGCAGAACGCGATCGCCCTGACCATCGACGACGGCCCGCACCCCAAGTACACGCCGATGATGCTGGACCTGCTCGCCGCGCACGGCGTCAAGGCCACCTTCAACATGATCGGCGAGCAGGTGGTGGAGCAGCCGAAGATCGTCCAGCGGATCGTCGCGGACGGCCACCAGATCGCCGACCACACCGTCACCCACCCGCTGAACCTGCCCAAGCTCGACACGGCCCGGATGACCAGGGAGATCGGCGAGGCGCACGACCAGATCGCGCAGGTCTCCGGTGTCGCGCCGAAGTTCTTCCGCTCGCCCGGCGGCAACTGGTCCCCGGCGGTGTTCGACGTCGCCGCGCAGCACCAGCTCATCTGCGTGGACTGGAAGATCGACCCGCGCGACTGGGCCCGGCCCGGCATCGCCAAGATCACCAGCGCGATGCTCGCCGCGCAGCCCGGCGACATCCTGCTCTGCCACGACGGCGGCGGCGACCGCGTCCAGACGATCGACGCGCTCAAGACCGTCCTGCCGCAGCTGAAGCAGCGCGGCCTCCAGTTCGTCGCCCTGTAGGAGCCGCGCGGCGGTTCGTCGCCCTGTAGGAGGCGCGCGGGAGGAGCCGCGCGGCAGTTCGTGGCCCTGGAGGAGCCGCGCGGCAGGAAGCGCCCCGGGAGGAGGCGCGCCGGGTCAGCGGATGATGACGATGGTGGTGGGGGCCTTGGCGTCGCGGGTCCAGCCGTCGTGGCCTTCGGTGGCGCGCCAGTGCCGTCCGGCGAAGCGGACCTCGCTCAGGCCGTAGACCTGGGCGTGGGTGACCGCCCAGGACGCGACGGCCCAGCCCGTCCGCTCGTTGGGGGCCTTGACCGCGTCGTAGTCGGGCGCGGCCGGGGCGGCGACCTGGAGGCGGCTGCCGAACGCGCGGCGCATCTCCCGGACGGCGTCCGCGCGGCGCGGCGCGGTGCGCTTGTTCGGCGGGTACCAGCACCGGACGGACGCGGCGGACCGCCCGCCGAACGCCTGCGCGAGCACCTTCGCGTCGCCCTCGTGCTGCGCGTAGGCGTTGCCGTCGGCGCTGCGCTGGACGCGCTGCGCGGCGTCGTGCAGGTCGAGGTCGAGGTAGTCCTTCACCTTGACCAGCGCGTCCAGGAACTTGCTCGTCGACTGGACGGGGTCGCGCAGCTTGTCCGGCGAGCCCCAGCCCTGCGACGGGCGCTGCTGGAACATGCCGACCGAGTCGCGGTCGCCGCCCGCCAGGTTGCGCATGTGCGACTCCTGGATGGCGGTCGCGTAGGCGATCACCATGGCCCGCTCGGGCAGCGCCTTGCGGACGGCCACGGCGGCGATGGTCGAGCCGTTCGCGGCCTGGTCCAGGTCGAGCGGCATCTTGCCCTGCCCGGTGCGCACCTCGCACCCCGATCCGTGCAGGTAGGGGCGGGCGCGGGTGTAGAGCACCCAGCCGCCGGCGCCCAGCACCAGGAGGGCGACGAGCGCCACGATCCACCAGCGCCGCCGCCGTCCCACCCGCCCGCCGCCGGATCCCTCCCGGGGACCGGAACCCAGCTTCGCCCAGACAGCCACGCGAAGACCGTACCGGGCTCCGGCCGTCGGTAAGCTCAATGCCCATGAGCGAAACGTTCACCAGCCCGATCTCCGCCGCCGTCGACGAGCTCTGGGAGCGCCGCGCCGATCTCGGACCGGACGACACCGAGGCGCGCGCGGCGATCGTCGCCGCCGTGGACCAGATCGACGCGGGCGAGGCCCGGGTCGCCTTCATCGACCCGGCGGACGGCGAGGTCGTCGTCGACGAGCGGGCGAAGCGGGCGATCCTGCTCAGCTTCAAGGTGCTCGGCATGGTGCGGTCGCAGGTCGGCGACTTCCAGTACCACGACCGCATCCCGCTGAAGAGCCGGCTGGACGGCGTCCGCGTCGTGCCCGGCGCCATCGCCCGCTGGGGCTCCTACCTGGCCCCCGGCGTCGTGCTGATGCCGTCGTTCACCAACATCGGCGCCTACGTCGACTCCGGCACGATGGTCGACACCTGGGCGACCGTCGGGTCCTGCGCGCAGATCGGCAAGAACGTGCACCTGTCCGGCGGCGTCGGCATCGGCGGCGTGCTGGAGCCGCCGAACGCCAAGCCGGTGGTGATCGAGGACGAGGCCATGATCGGCTCCCGCTCGATGATCGTCGAGGGCGCGCGGGTCGGCACCGGCGCGGTCGTCGGCTCCGGGACGAACCTGTCGGCGTCCATGCCGGTCATCGACGTCGAGACCGGCGAGGAGATCGCCCGCGGCCGCATCCCGGACTGGTGCGTCGCGGTCGGCGGCACCCGGATCAAGGAGTTCAAGGGCGGCAGCTTCGGGCTGCCCGCCGTCCTGATCCTCAAGCGCCTGGAGCCCGGCCAGCGCCACAACAAGGCCGAGCTGAACGACATCCTGCGCGACCACGGCATCAACACCTGAGCAGGCCCGAAAGCGCGCGCCGGACGCGGGCGCGTTAGGCACGCGCCGGACGCGGCGGGGGAGCGGCCCACGGGCCGCTCCTTTTGCATAGGGTTTCCCGCATGACCTCTCTCGATCTCCAGATGGACGTGACGGATCTGACGGCGGCGATCGTCGATGTCGAGTCGGTGAGCGGGAACGAGAAGGCGCTCGCCGACGCCGTCGAGGCGGCGCTGCGGGCGCTGCCGCATCTGGAGGTCGTCCGGGACGGCGACTCGGTCATCGCGCGGACGGACCTCGGCCGGGACGAGCGCGTGCTGCTCGCCGGGCACCTGGACACCGTCCCGCTGAACGGCAACCTGCCGTCCCGGCGCGAGGGCGACCGGCTCTACGGCTGCGGCACGTCGGACATGAAGGCCGGGGTGGCCGTGCAGCTCAAGCTGGCCGCCGCGCTGTCCGAGCCGTCCCGGGACGTCACGTACGTCTTCTACGAGTGCGAGGAGGTCGAGGCGGCACGCAACGGCCTCAAGCGGATCGCCGAGAACCGTCCCGAGCTGCTCGCCGCCGACTTCGCCGTCCTGATGGAGCCGACCGGCGGGCTCATCGAGGGCGGGTGCCAGGGCACGCTGCGCGTCGAGGTCACCGCGCGCGGCGAGCGGGCGCACAGCGCGCGCGCCTGGATGGGCTCCAACGCCATCCACTCGGCGGGCGCGGTCCTCGACCGCCTCCGCGCCTACGAGCCCGCGAAGCCCGTCGTGGACGGCCTGGAGTTCCACGAGGGCCTGAACGCGGTGTTCATCTCCGGTGGCGTCGCGGGCAACGTCATCCCGGACGAATGCGTCGTGACCGTGAACTACCGCTTCGCGCCGGACAAGTCGGTGGACGAAGCCGAGGAGTACGTCCGGTCATATTTCGACGGCTTCGAGGTGAAGCTCGTCGACTCCGCGCCCGGCGCCCGGCCGGGCCTGGACCGTCCGGCCGCGCGCGCGTTCGTGGCCGAGACCGGCGCGGACGTCCGCGCGAAGCTCGGCTGGACCGACGTCGCGCGGTTCGACGCCCTCGGCGTCCCGGCCGTCAACTACGGCCCCGGCCAGCCGACCCTCGCCCACACCAAGGACGAGTTCGTCGACCTCCCGCTCATCACCGACGCCGAGAACCGCCTGCTCGCCTGGCTAAGGTGAGGCCATGAAGCGCGAGATCCGCACCAGGAGGCAGGGCCCGGCGACCCTGCGCGGCAAGGCCATCCCGTCGACCACCACCGACCAGCGGCTGCTCGACCGGCGCGGTCCCGCGGACTGGGTGCACGCCGACCCGTGGCGGGTGCTGCGCATCCAGGCCGAGTTCGTCGAGGGTTTCGGGCTGCTCGCCGAGCTGCCCAAGGCCGCCTGCGTGTTCGGCAGCGCGCGCACCAAGCCGGACTCGCCCGAGTTCAGGCTGGGCGAGCAGATCGGCGCGAAGCTGCACGAGGCCGGCTACGCGGTGATCACCGGCGGCGGCCCGGGCATCATGGAGGCCGCGAACAAGGGCTGCGACGAGGCGGGCGGGCTGTCGGTCGGGCTCGGCATCGAGCTGCCCTTCGAGCAGTCGATGAACCCGCACATCGACATCGGCGTCGAGTTCCGCTACTTCTTCGTCCGTAAGACGATGTTCGTGAAGTACAGCCAGGCGTTCGTCGTCCTGCCGGGCGGCTTCGGCACCCTGGACGAGCTGTTCGAGGCGATCACGCTCGTCCAGACCGGCAAGATCACCCGGTTCCCGATCGTCCTGGTCGGGACCGAGTTCTGGAGCGGGCTGCTCGACTGGGTGAGGAAGGTGATGGTGCCGTCCGGCAAGATCTCGCCGGAGGACCTGGACCTGATCCACCTCACCGACGACCCGGACGAGGTCGTCGCGATCATCGCGGACGCGCACGAGGCCGCCGCGCGCCAGCTCGCCGAGGCCGAGGCCGAGGCCCGCGCCGAGACCGCCCGCCGCGCCGGGAACGGCATGTGATGGGGCTCGCGATCTGCGTGTTCTGCGCCTCGTCCACCCGCATCGATCCCAAGCACGTCGACTTCGCCGAGCAGGTCGGGGCCGAGCTGGCCCGGCGCGGCCACACCCTGGTCAGCGGCGGCGGGCGCATCTCCTCCATGGGCGCCGTCGCGCGCGGCGCGCGGGCCGGCGGCGCGCACACCGTCGGCGTGATCCCCGAGGGCCTGCGGCACGTCGAGGTCTCCGACGAGGACAGCGACGAGCTGGTCATCACGCCCGACATGCGCTCCCGCAAGGGCGAGATGGACCGGCGCAGCGACGCCTTCCTGGTCCTTCCCGGCGGCATCGGCACGCTGGAGGAGCTGTTCGAGATCTGGACGTCCCGCACCCTCGGCATGCACGACAAGCCCCTGGTCGTCCTGGACCCGTACGGCGTGTTCGCCCCGCTGCGCGAGCTGGCCGAGAACCTCACCGAGCTGGGCTTCGCCCGCCCGAAGATCTTCGACGCGATCGGCTGGACCGCCGACCTCGGCGAGGCCTTCGACCTCCTCGAACGCGGCCGCCCCCAGGTCGAGCCCACCGCCGAGGACTACATCGAAGCCGAACCGTAAACGTCCGCCGGCCTCCGCGCGCGGGCGGCGGGCGCGGGGAGGTTCGTGCAAGGTAAGCGGGCCGTTTACCTTGCATTCAAGTGGGGTCGCCAGGCTCCGGGGAGATCCGCGCCCTCTTGGACGGGCGCCCTCCCCGAAGGAGCCTGATCATGGCCGTGTCCCGTCGTGGCGTGATGAAAGCCGGCGCGCTCTCGATCGCGCTGGCCGGCAGCGTCGACTCGATCTTCCAGTCCGGGGCGTCCGCCGAGACGGGCGCCGCCGGAACCGGTGCGGGCGGGGAGGCGTTCGGGTACGGGCCGCTGGTCGCCGACCCGAAGGGCGTGCTCGACCTGCCGAAGGGGTTCGCCTACAAGACGCTGTCCACCGAGGGCGAGCCGATCAAGGACGGCGTCGTCGTCCCCGGGCACCACGACGGGACGGCGACGTTCCCCGGAAGCCGTCCGCACCGGACCCGGCTCGTCCGGAACCACGAGCAGAGCAACAACGGCACCCGCGCGGTCGCGGCGCCGGAGCTCACCTACGACCCGGCGGCCAACGGCGGCACCACCACGCTGGAGGTCGACCGGGACGGCACGCTGATCTCCCAGTACGTCAGCCTCGCCGGGACGGCCACCAACTGCGCCGGCGGCCGCACGCCCTGGGGGACCTGGCTGACCTGCGAGGAGACCGAGGGCTTCAGCGGGCAGACCAAGTCGCACGGCTGGGTGTTCGAGGTGGACCCGACCGGCCGCCGCACCGAGCCCGTCCCGCTGACCGCGCTGGGCCGGTTCGCGCACGAGGCCGTCGCCGTCGACCCGCACACCCACACCGCCTACCTCACCGAGGACGCGAAGGGCCCGTTCGGCCTGTTCTACCGCTTCACCCCGCGCTCGCACCGCGGCGACTACCACGCCTACCTCGCCGGCGGGACGCTTGAGGCCATGTACGTCCCGGACGTCCGGGACCTGTCGGTCGTGCAGGAGCCCGGAACCCGGCTGCGGGTGCAGTGGACGAAGGTGCCCGACCCGTCCGCCGCGACGGTCTCCACGCGCAAGCAGTTCGAGGACGGCCAGATCACCCGCAGCCAGAAGATCGAGGGCGCGTGGTGGGGGCACGGCAAGGCGTACTTCGTGTGCAGCTTCTCCCACACCAAGGACGGCGCGGCCGCCGAGCACGCGGGCCAGGTCTGGACCTACGACCCGCACCGCCGCGAGATCGAGCTCCAGCTGGTGTTCAAGCCGGGCGGGCGGTTCGACGGCCCGGACAACATCACCGTCTCGCCGTACGGCGGCGGCGTGATCCTCGCCGAGGACGGCGACGGCGAGAACTACCTCGTCGGCACCACGTCCGACCGCAGGCCCTTCGCGCTGGCCCGCAACGCGTTCAACGACAGCGAGTTCACCGGCGTGACGTTCTCCCCGGACGGCCGGATCCTGTTCGCCAACCGCCAGGAGGGCCCCGGCGTGACCTTCGCGATCACCGGCCCCTGGCACCACCTCCACCGCTGACCCGGCCCGTGAGGCGCCCCCGGCACCGGTGCCGGGGCGCTCGCGGTGGTGCCCGATCCGTCCGGCATCGACGCGGTCACGCGCGAGCACCGCCCCGGTCATGGCACGATCGACAGTGCGGACGTGTCGGCGGACGCGGCCGTGTCGACAGATCGGAGCAAGACCGTGGTGATGGTGGTCCTCGTGCTGGCGGGCGTCGCCGTGCTGGCCGCCGTCGTCGTGCTCGCGATGGGGCGCGGTGGCGAGCTGGCCCGCACGCACCCGGACGTCCCGCCGCTGCCGCTGATCAACGGCGTCCCGGTCACGGGGCCCGAGGTGGCGATGCTGCGGCTGCCGCGCGCGCTCTGGGGCTACCAGATGGGCATCACGGACGAGGCCCTGCACCGGCTCGCCTACGCGCTCACCGAGCGGGACGCCCGGATGGCCGCGCTGGAGCAGCACATCGCCGACCTCCAGCGCCGGCTGGACGAGTCGGCCCCGCCCCGCACCGCCCGCGAGAACGGCCAGGTCGAAGGCTACGAGAGCGAGCGCGGGGACGGCTTCGAGGAAGCCCGCGAGAACGGCTACGAGGGTGGGCGCGAGAGCGGCTACGAGGGTGGGCGCGAGAGCGGCTACGAGGGTGGGCGCGAGGCGTTCGGGGATGCGGGCGGCGACCGGTTCGAGGGCGGCGGCGACTCGGACGGGCGGGAGCCGTTCGAGGGCGGGCCGGACGGGTTCGGGAGCGGGCACGAGCTGCTCGAAAGCGGCCGTGAGCTGCTGGAAGACGAGAAGTCGCAAAAGCGCTAGCGGTTCTGTCGGCGGGGTGCGGTAGACAGGGCTGGTGAATACCGCGGTCATCGGTGAGGACGGGCTCGCCCGCTGCCCTTGGGGCCTTTCGGCGCCCGAGTACGTCGCCTACCACGACGAGGAGTGGGGGCGTCCCGTCCGGGACGACCAGGGCCTCTACGAGCGGCTCTGCCTGGAGGCGTTCCAGTCCGGGCTGAGCTGGATCACGATCCTGCGCAAGCGCGAGGGCTTCCGCGCCGCGTTCGCGGGCTTCGACATGGAGAAGGTCGCCGCGTTCGACGAGGACGACGTGGCGCGGCTGATGGCGGACGCGTCGATCGTCCGCAACCGCGCCAAGATCGACGCCGCCATCGGCAACGCCCGCGCCGCCCTGGAGGTGCCGGGCGGCCTGGCCGAGCTGATCTGGAAGTTCGCCGACCCCGACGCGCCCGTCCCGGAGACGACCGACGACGTCCCGGCGACCACGCCGGGCTCGAAGGCGCTGTCGAAGGAGCTGAAGCGCAACGGGTTCCGCTTCGTCGGCCCGACCACCGCGTACGCCCTGATGCAGGCCTGCGGCCTGGTCGACGACCACCTCGCCGCCTGCCACCGCCGGGGCGCCTACACCTGAGCGAACAGGGTCTGCTTGCAGTTGCAAGCAGACCCTGCGGCCTCGGATCAGCGGCCTTCGTAGGTGGGGTTCTGCTTCTTCAGGAAGGCTTCGGTGGCGTTGTTGTGGTCGGCGGTCTCGGCCAGGGCGTCCTGGAGCTCGGCTTCGCGGTCCAGGGCGGACGGGAGGTCATGCGCGGCGGCGTGCGCGAGGGCGGTCTTGATCGCGGCGTAGGCGACCGTGGGCCCGGACGCCAGGGTGCGGGCGATCTCGGTCGCCGCGGACAGCACCTCCTCGGCCGGGACGACCCGGTTGACCAGGCCGAGGGCCAGCGCGTCCGGGGCGCGCAGCGGCTCGGCGAGCATCAGCAGCTCGGCGGCCTTCGCGCGGCCGGCGAGGCGCTGGAGGGTCCAGGACAGGCCGCTGTCCGGGCCCAGGCCGATCTTGCTGAACGCGGTCGCGAAGGACGCCTTCTCCGAGGCCACGACCAGGTCGCAGGCGAGGGCGAGGGACATCCCGGCGCCCACGGCGGTGCCGTTCACGGCCGCGACGACCGGCTTCGGCATGCCCGTGATCGCCTCCACGATGGGGTTGTAGTGCTTGCGCAGGGTGCCGTCCAGGCCGCGACCGGCGGCCAGGTTCCCGGCGTGCTCGCGGAGGTCCTGCCCGGCGCTGAAGGCGCGCCCCGAGCCGGTCAGCACCACGGCGCGCACCGCGGCCTCGGCGGCGGCGCGCTCGACGGCGTCCCGCAGCGCCTCCTTCATGGCCACGGTCAGCGCGTTCATGGTGTCGGGGCGGTCGAGTGTGATCGTCGCCACACCGCCGTCCACGCCGTACCGCACCGGTTCGGTCGTCGCCTCGGACATCGTCGTCCTCACAATCTGCTCACGGTCTCGCTTCCGCCACCTTTGACGACCATGCCCCCGGAGGGCAAGTCCCCGGCCGCTTCCGCGCGCCCTCGGCCCGCGTGGAAGGGACGTCCAGGCGGTGTGCCGGGCCTGCCGTAGCGGGCTTCACCGGGCCTGTCGGACCGGACGGGCGGGACGCGGCGGCCTGCCGGGGGAGGACCTCCGGCCGAGAGTGGGATTCCCGGACGAAACGGTTGGTAGTCACCGCCCCAAAAGGGGACTTTTTGGGGCGAGTCCCGCGATCTGGAGGCTGATCGTTACCACTTCGCGCTCGGAAGGCGAGATAATGGACCACTACTACTGATGACGCGGAAGCACAGGCGGCCACGCGGCCAACGGTGCCCGAAAGGCCCCACGCGGTCCTGGGCAGGAAGGGGATGCACGCATGGCGGCGATGAAGCCGCGGACGGGAGACGGTCCGCTCGAAGTGACCAAGGAGGGACGCGGCATCGTCATGCGGGTCCCGCTCGAAGGCGGCGGCCGCCTCGTGGTCGAGCTCTCCGCCGACGAGGCGAAGGAGCTCGGCGAAGCCCTGAAGCAGGTCGTGGGCTGACCTCCCCACTCGCTTCGGCGTGACGGCGGGTCCCGGCGGAGACGCCGGGGCCTTCGCCGTCCCGAGGCCCCTCGCGGACCCGCCGGCGGCCGTGCCGACCGTCCGGCGGCGCAGGCAAAGAGCAGCCCATCCGGCAGCGCAAAGAGCAGCCCGACCAGCAGCAGAGCAGCAGCACAGGGGGAAGCGTTCAGCATGCCCATCCAGACCCGCGTCGCGCCCACCGGCGGGACCGTCTCGCAGGCCGTGACCGAGCTCGACGCCGAGCTGGCCGCCGTCCCCGTGCGGCAGGGCCCGGTCGCGCCCGCCGCCGAGATCGCCGCCGCGCTCCCGTTCGCGCTGGACGAGGTGCTCGCCCTGCACCGCGCCAAGGGCGAGCCGGGCGAGATCGTCGCCACACCCGTCCGCGTCGGTGACAAGGTCCGCGAGCTGCTGCTCTACGGCGTCGGCGACGCGTCCCCGGACGACCTGCGCAAGGCGGGCGCGGCCCTCGCCCGACGCGCGCGCGGACGGGCGAACCTCGTCGTCGGCGTCCCCGAGGGCGACCTGTCCGCGTTCGTCGTCGGGACGCTGCTGGCGTCCTACGAGTTCCGCATCGGCGAGGCGTCCAAGAAGGGCCCGCTGGGCGCGCTGACCGTCCTCACCGAGTCCGGGCCGGACGCCGCCGCGCCGCAGATCGAGCGGGGAATCGCGCTCGCCCAGGCCACCGCGCTCTCCCGCGACCTGGCCAACACGCCGTCCTCGGAGAAGACCCCGGCGTGGCTGGCCGAGCGGGCCCGCGAGCTCGCCGCCGAAAGCGGGCTCTCCGTCCGTATCCGGGACGAGAAGGACCTCGCCGACGGCGGCTTCGGCGGCCTCCTCGCGGTCGGCTCCGGCTCGCCGCTGCACCCGCCGCGCCTCATCGAGCTCACCTACGCGCCGGACGGCGCCGACCGGCACATCGTCCTGGTGGGCAAGGGCATCACGTTCGACTCCGGCGGCCTGTCGCTGAAGCCGAACGACAACATGAAGACGATGAAGACCGACATGCAGGGCGGCGGCATCGTCATGGCCGTCATGTCCGCCCTGCGCGGCCTCGGCGTCCGCGCCAAGGTCACCGGGCTGGTCGCGGCGGCGGAGAACATGCCGTCCGGGTCGTCCATGCGGCCGAGCGATGTGATCACCCACTTCGGCGGGAGGACGTCGGAGGTGCTGAACACCGACGCCGAGGGCCGGCTCGTCCTCGCCGACGCGCTCGCCTACGCCGACGCCGAGCTGGACCCCGACCTCGTCGTGGACGTCGCGACCCTCACCGGCGCGGCCAAGGTCGCGCTCGGCCTGCGGCACGGCGCCCTGTTCGCCAACGACGACGCCCTCGCCGCGGCCCTCACCGAGGCCGGGACGGCCGCGGGCGAGCCGCTCTGGCGGCTCCCGCTCGTCGAGGAGTACCGCAAGGGCATCGAGTCGGACGTCGCGGACGTCGCCAACATCGAGCGCGGCGGCTACGGCGGCGGCTCGATCATGGCCGCGCTGTTCCTCCGCGAGTTCGTCGGCGACCGCCCCTGGGCCCACCTCGACATCGCCGGCCCCGCCCGATCCACCAGCGACGACCTGGAGATCAGCAAGGGTGCCACCGGCTTCTCCACCCGCCTCCTCCTGGAGTGGCTGACCGGCTGACGGGCGTCCTGCCGACCGTGCGTCCGCACCCGCCGGTCAGCGGGTGCGGCGGTCCACTACGGGGATCTTGTGGCGGCGGCGGATCTGCTTGACCAGGGCCGGGAGGGTGGTGTCCCAGCTCTGGTCCACGGCGAAGCTCCAGCGGGTGGCCTCGGGCATGCCGGGGGTGGTCGCCGGGACGTCCGCGAGGGTGAAGACGATCAGGGCGGCGCGCTCGGCCTCGCGAGCCAGCTCGACCACGGCGTCCGTGCTCAGGAAGACCAGGAAGTCCTGCTCGCCGCGCTTGGTGCCCGCCACGCCGCGGCGCAGCGCCAGCAGGGCCGTCACGTCCGTCCAGGGGAGGACGCGGTCGCGGGAGCGGGGGAGCGGCCAGCTCGCGGGACGGCGCACGCCCTCGTCCGCGATCTCCAGGACGGGCCGCTTGGCCAGCGGGCCGCCGACCGCGGCCACGAACCCGCCGCCGAAGGCCACGAGCCCGACCGCGCCGAGCACGATGAACACCAGGCTCCCGACGCCGGATCCGCCGCCCATGACGCCGCCCGCCACGAACCCGGCCGACGCCAGCAGCAGGATGCCGAACGCGAGCGCGCGCCAGGCCGTCCGCCACGTCATCCGGGCCCGAACCGCGAACACGCCGTGCGGCTTGGCGTCCTCTGAGCCGGCGCTCGCGGGGTTGTCGGCTTTGTCGGCGCTTGCGGGCTCAAGCGGCTCGGGCGCCTCGCGGGGTGTGGACGTGGTCTCGGACGCATCGCCCGGCTCGTCCAGCGCTTCGCGGGACGTGGACGCCTCGCCCGGGACGTCCAGGGGCTCTGGGGTGTCGTCGGGGACGGGTGGGGGGACGTCGTGGGCCGTGTCGGCCCATTTGGGCTTGCGGCCGCCGCGGACGGGGCGTCCGTAGCGGTCGGTGTCCCGGGGGGCGGGCATGGGTCAGTCGCGCTTGACGGCGCAGAGGAGGCCGTCGCCGACCGGGAGCAGCAGCGGGACGAGGCGCTCGTCCTCGCGGACGCGGTGGTGGATCTCCCGGACGGCCTCGGTGGTCGGGTCGCCGCGGTAGGACGGGTCGGCGACGCGCCGGTTCAGCAGGGCGTTGTCGAACGCCATGACGCCGCCGGGGCGCAGCAGGCGCAGCGCGGCGGTGAAGTACTCGGGGTACTCGGTCTTGACGGCGTCGCAGAAGACCATGTCGTAGGCGCCGTCGGTGAGCCGCGGCAGCACCTCCAGGGCGCGTCCCACGATCATCCGGGTGCGGAACGAGCCGAGGCCCGCCTCGCGGTAGGCGAGCTTCGCCAGGCGCTGGTTCTCGTGGTCGACGTCGACGCTGGTGAGCACGCCGTCCGGCGGCATGCCGCGCATCAGGGAGATTCCGGACACGCCGCAGCCCGTGCCGACCTCGACGACCGTCCGCGCGCCGATCAGCGTGGCGAGGAAGCGCAGCGCCGCCCCGCCGGCCGGGCCGATCGGCGTGGCGCCGACCTCCTCCCCCCGCTGCCGGGCGTTGACGATCGCCTCGTCCTCGGGGAGGAAGTCCTCCACGTAGGACAGGGTGGCCTCAATGGCGTCGATGGCTGCCTCCTCGCGGGACCCCCGCCTGGCTCATGCTGGAAAGACAATATCGCTGACGGGGAACCAACCGGAGTTCCAGCGCGTTCTAAACCACGATGGCGCTCGCCCCGGTCGGGGCGGGTGCGGATCGCGAGTACGGCAACCGCCCCAGCCCAGGCAGGACCGTGTCGTTCCACCATGTGGAGAGAGGAACAGCCCGGCACCATGGGAGTGGCAGCACTTACCTTCAAGAGCGCTGTCGGGGTCGGCTCCAGTAGGGGCCGGGCCGACGCGGCGCGTGCGCGCGAGAACGCACCCGAGGCCGAATGGGCCCCGCCGTCCTGGGACGAGGTCGTCCGTGAGCACTCCGGCCGGGTCTACCGGCTGGCCTACCGGCTGACCGGCAACCAGCACGACGCCGAAGACCTCACCCAGGAGGTCTTCGTCCGGGTGTTCCGTTCGCTCTCGAACTACACGCCCGGCACGTTCGAGGGCTGGTTGCACCGCATCACCACCAACCTGTTCCTCGACCAGGCGCGGCGCAAGCAGCGCATCCGGTTCGAGGGGCTGGCCGACGACGCCGCCGAGCGCCTCCAGGGCCGCGAGCCCACCCCGGCGCAGGCGTTCGACGACCGCAACTTCGACTCCGACGTCCAGGCCGCGCTCGACGCCCTGGCCCCCGAGTACCGGGCCGCCGTGGTGCTGTGCGACATCGAGGGGCTCTCCTACGAGGAGATCTCCGCGACGCTGGATGTCAAACTGGGAACCGTGCGCAGCCGCATCCACCGGGGACGGGCGCAGCTGCGCGCCGCACTGGAGCACCGGGCGCCCCGCCGCAGGGGAACCACGGACGCCGCCGAGCCGGCGGCGGCCGCGGAGGGCCGCTGACGGGCGGCCCGGCGCGGCGGAGCGCCACAGCTTGGAATGATCGACGAGGGAGCCGCGTGAGTTGTCTGGGGGAGCGTCTGACCGCTCTGGTCGACGGCGAGCTGGGGCATGAGGAGCGCGAACGCGCCCTGCGCCATCTCGCGGGCTGCGCGTCGTGCCGCGCCGAGGCCGACGGGCTGCGCCGCCTGAAGGCCCGCCTCCGCGGCCTCGGCTCGCCCGACGCGTCCGCGCCGAGCGTGCCCGCGCCCGCGTCACCCACCGCCGGAGCCCCCGCCCCCGGCCTCCCCGGCCGCGGCCCCGGCACCCCGCCCGGCCCCCGCACCCCCGACACCCTCCGCGCCCCGGACGCCCCCCGCGGCCTCAACGACCCACGCGCCGCAGACGGCCTGGACGGCCCGCGCGGCTCAGACAGCCTCCGCGGCCTGGACGGGGCGCTGGGGGCGGGCGGCGACGCCGCTTCCTCACGGGTTCCGGACGATCTTCCGACTCCTGACTTCCTCGCCCGGCTGCGCGGCCTGGGCGAGACGCTCGCCGCCTCGGACGGCGCGGACGCCGGGGAGAGCGCGCGTCCGGCCGATGCCACCCGTCCGGACGAGCAGGCCGGGCGGACCGGTGACCGGTGGGAAGCGCCCAAGGGCCGCGGGCCCTGGGTATCGCCTTCTGCCGGGACGCCGCGCGCGGGCCGTCCGCGTGACAACCGTCCGCCGGTCGCCGCGGGGCGTGCCGCGGGACGGCGCGCGGGAGCCCCGGCAATGGCAGCGGCGGCCATGCGTTCCGGCCCGGCCGGGACGGGCCCGGCGCGGTCCAGGCGGGCGCCCCGGCGGCGCTACCTGGCGGCCGGTGCGGCCTCGCTGTTCCTCGGGCTCGGCGTCGCGTCCTACGTTGCCGGCGGCAACCAGGACGCGCCGACCGTCACGCCCGCGTTCGACCGGTTCGCCGTCGAGCACGCCCTGACCTCGGGCGACACGCCCATCACCGACCCGCTGACCGACCCGGACACGCTGCGGACGGCCGTCCCGGCCGCCCCGGAGCCGTGATCGGGCCCGTCCGCCCGCGTCCGCGCCGTCCGCGCGGCGACGCCCGGTGCCGGGGCCGCCGCGCCCTCACCGCCGTCGGCATCGCCGGCGCGCTGTGCGCCGGGGCGGTGCTGGCCGGCGACGCGCACGGCGACCGGCCCGCGCCGAGCGACCCGGACGCGCTGCGCCTGCTGCGCGCCGCCGCCGATGCCGCGGGCGCGGTGTCCTACCAGGGCGAGCGGGTGCTGACCACCTGGGGACGGCACGGCACGCACACCACGACCGCGCAGGTCGAGCACGCGCCGGGCGCGGACGTCCCGCTCGGCGTGACGCGCGGCACGCTCGCGCTGCTCGTCCGGAACTACTCGCTCGTCCGGCGCGAGGACGGCACGATGTGCGGCCGCCGCGCCGCCGTCGTCGAGGCCCGCCGGTCGGACGGCTCGACCGCCGGGCGCTTCTGGCTGGACGCCGACACGGGCCTGATGCTGCACCGCGAGCTGCTCGACACCGAGGGCCGCGCGGTCGTCGTGGTCGGGTTCAACAACTTCCAGATTGTGAGACCGGCCACGCCGGAGCGCGCGCCCGCGCCGGTGCCGGTGCGCGGCTCGTCCGTCCGCGCGGACGAGCCGGGCGACGCCGAGCCCTACCAGCCCGCCTCCGGCCCGATGACCAGGCTGCCGAGCGAGGAGTCGCTCACGTCCGCGCAGGTCAAGCAGCTGCGCGAGGACGGCTGGCCGATGCCGCGCACGCTGCCCGGCAGGCTCGCGCTGTACGACGTGCGCCGCTCGGACGGGCCGTCCGGCGACCAGATCCTGCACCTCAGCTACTCCGACGGCCTGGCCGTCGTCTCGGTGTTCGTCCAGCACGGCGGGCTCGACAAGAGCCGCATGAAGGGCTGGACCCGCGAGCGGCTGGACGGCCGCACCGCCTACCGGCGCGACACCGTCCGCAACTGGGTGGTCGAGCAGCGCGGCGGGTACGTCTACACCGTCCTCACCGACGCTCCGGAGAGCACCGCGTCGGCCGCAGCGGAGGCCTTCCCCGAAGGCCACCCCGCGTTCTGGCCGCGCATGCGCCGCGGTTTCGGCCGCCTGACCTCCTGGGCCAACCCCTTCGACTGACAGCGTCAGTGCGCCTCCTGGTGCCCGTGAGGCAGGGGGTGATGGGGGCGTGCGGTCCCGGGATCCGGGACAATTGGACGGTCGGTGGGGGTTGTCCGGAGCTTTACGCTCATCACATGCCGCCTCGGCGACGATGAGCGCGGATCAACGAGATTCATGCCCGGTAGGAGAGTGGGGATGACCGAAGACAGCCGCGGACCTGTCGAGGGGACGGAGCGGGACGAGCCCGCCCCCGGCCAGGCGGACGGGCGGCCGGACGCCTCCGGAGCCGGGAGCGCCGCGGGGGCCGCGGCCGAGCGGGCCAACGGCCGGGGGACCGCCGCGGCGGGCTCCGCCGACGACTCCCCGCCGCCCGGCGACCGTCCGGTGGCCGGTGCGGCCACGCGGGACACCTTGACCGACCACGACCCCGAGCCGGCGGACGACCCGGAGCCCGGCGCCGAGCCGGCGCGCTCCGAGGGCGTGTCCGGACCGCTCCCGACGATGACCGACGGCGAGCCGTCCGGCTTCGCCCCGCCGGACGCGCCGGACGAGCCGTCCTACGGCACCTCCGCCGCGTCCGCCCAGGGCCCGACCGGTGCAGGCGCCTCGGGATCGTCCGGTGCAGGCGCCCAGGACACTTACGGATCGTCTGGTGCGGGCGGCCAGGGATCGTCCGCTGCGGGCGGGCAGGAGCCTTACGGATCGTCTGGTGCGGGCGGCCAGGGGGGCGGCCAGGAGACGCACGGCGCTGAGCCGTACGGGGCGCCTTCGTCGGGCGCTCAGGAGGCGTACGGGGCGCCGGGGCACGATGCTTACGGGCCGTCCGGGAAGGGCGCGTACGCGGCCGGGCCGGAGTCGTTCGCGGCTTCGGGCCAGGAGCCCTACGCGTCGGCCGGCGCCGCGCACGACCCGTCCGCCGGGCCGGTCGCGCAGGAGATGCCGCAGGTGGAGCGGCCGGCGTTCGCGCCGCACGACCAGGACCCGCGGGCCGCCGCCGCGGCGCAGTTCGGCTGGGCCGCGCAGGCGTCGCCCCAGCCGGCTCCGCCGGGCGCGCGCCCGCCGATGGGCGCCCCGGGCGGTCCGCCGCCTCCGGGCGCTCCGCAGCCGATGCCGGGCGGGCCGGCCGGACCGACCGCGCCGGGAGGGCCGGGTGCGCCCGGCGGTCCCGGCACGGCTCCGGGCGGCCCGGGAACGTTCGGGCAGCCTCCGGGCGGCCCCAACTGGGCGCCGGTGCCCGCCCCGCCGTCCGCGGGGCGCGGCGGGCCGGGCCTCGGCGCCCTGGCCGTCATCGGGCTGCTGATCGCGCTGGTCGCGGGCGGACTCGGCGCGGGCATCGTCGCGCTGAGCACCGGCGACCGCAACAACGACAACGGCGGGTCGGTGAAGCTCGGCAGCGGCAACGACAACGCGCCCGTGCAGAACCGTCCGCCGGACTCGGTCGCGGGCGTCGCGCAGCGGGTGCTGCCGAGCGTGGTCATGATCCGCGTGACCGGGCAGAGCGGCGAGGCCGCGGGCACCGGGTTCATCGTCAACGACGGCTACATCATCACCAACAACCACGTGGTGGCCGGGCTCGGCGCGGGCGCGAGCATCAAGGTGGTGTTCAACGACAAGACGTCGCTGCCCGCCACGGTCAAGGGCACCGACCCGTCCTCGGACGTGGCCGTGATCAAGCCGGAGGGCAGCCACCCGCTGCCGCCGCTGACCCTCGGCGACTCCGACAAGATCGCGGTCGGCGACCCGGTGATCGCGATCGGCTCGCCGCTGGGCCTGCAGGGCTCGGTGACGACCGGCATCGTGTCCTCGCTGAACCGCGCCGTCCCGACCAAGGGCGAGGGCGGCAGCGGCGACAACACCGTGATGAACGCCATCCAGACCGACGCGGCGATCAACCCCGGCAACTCCGGCGGCCCCCTGGTGGACGCCAAGGGCCGCGTGATCGGGATGAACACCGCGATCCTCACCGGCGGCACCGAGTCGCAGGGCTCCATCGGCCTCGGCTTCGCGATCCCGGTGAACCAGGCCAAGCGGGTCGCCGAGGAGATCATCAACACCGGCAAGGTGCGCCGGGCGCAGCTCGGCATCGCCATCGACCCGCAGTTCGAGGGCCCCGGTGTGCGGATCCCGCCGCAGGGCAGCGGCAACGTGCCCGCGATCGTGAAGGGCGGCCCGGCCGACCGCGCGGGCCTCAAGCCCGGCGACGTGATCGTCAAGATCGGCACCCAGCCGATCGAGACCTCCGCCGACCTGCTCGCCCAGGTCCGCAGCCACGCCCCCGGCGACCAGATCAAGGTCACCTACCAGCGCGGCGGCAAGGAGACGACGGTGGACGTCACGCTCGGCTCCACCAACTGACCGCTCCCGGACGGGGAGGACGCGCGCCGGCCGCGCGTCCTCCCCGTCCGGCTTGGTGCCCGCATGCCGGGGCCGAGCTGGTTTTGCGGGATCTGACCGGCCGGAGACGCAGAGCTTGCGTTCACCTGAGTGGAGATAGGCTGAGGTGACCGGGCCGCGGGACGTGTCCGGTCCCCTGGCACGTTGGAGGACGGGTTGTTCGACGTAGGACTCGGCGAGATGGTCGTGCTCGTCGTGCTCGCCCTGGTGATCTTCGGGGACAAGCTGCCCACCGTCGCCGGCCAGGCCGGACGGGCGCTCCGGCAGCTCCGCGAGATGGCCAACAGCGCCAAGGCCGACCTCCAGGACGGGCTCGGGCCGGAGTTCAAGGACTTCGACATCGCCGACCTGAACCCCAAGACGTTCGTCCGCAAGCACCTGCTGGAAGACCTCGACTCCGAACCGGAGCACCGCAACGGCGCGTCCCTGGCGGACACCTCCTACGCCGCTGCCGCCGCGAGCCAGCTCGAATACGGCGAGCGTCCCCCCTTCGACACCGAAGCCACCTGAGTTCGGCACCGAGGCCACCTGAGAATTCCCGCCGAACTCTTCGAGTCCCCGAAGTGAAACGCCGGCGCCCCCCGATGACGTTTCCCGGACCGCAAGGTGAAACGCCGGGGCAGCTCGGTGACGATTCCGGGGCTGCGAGATGAAATGAAGAAAGGCCCGGCCGAATCGGCCGGGCCTTTCTTGTGCGCTTGTTCGCGTCTCAGCGGCGCTTGGGGGAGATGCCCAGGGACATTCCGGCGAGGCCGCGCGAGCGGGCGCCGAGCTTGTCGGCGATGGCGCGCAGCTCCTTGGCGGCCTCGGCGTCCGGGTCGGACAGGACGAGCGGCTTGCCCTCGTCGCCGCCCTCGCGGAGCCGGACGTCGATCGGGACCTGGCCGAGCACCGGCACCTGGGTGCCGAGCGTGCGGGTCAGCGCGTCCGCGACGGTCGCGCCGCCGCCGGAGCCGAAGATCTCCTGGCGCTCGCCGCAGTGCGCGCAGGTCAGGTAGGACATGTTCTCGATCACGCCGGCGACCTGCTGGTGGGTCTGCGCGGCGATCGCGCCGGCCCGCTCGGCCACCTCGGCGGCGGCCTGCTGCGGCGTGGTGACCACCAGGATCTCCGCGGACGGCAGCAGCTGCGCGACCGAGATCGCGATGTCGCCGGTGCCGGGCGGCAGGTCCATCAGCAGGACGTCCAGGTCGCCCCAGTACACGTCGGCGAGGAACTGCTGCAGCGCGCGGTGCAGCATCGGCCCGCGCCACACCACCGGCTGGTTCCCGGCGGTGAACATGCCGACCGAGATCACCTTCACGTCGTGCGCGGTCGGAGGCATGATCATGTCCTCGACCTTGGTCGGCGGGTGCTCGACGCCGAGCATGCGCGGGATCGAGTGGCCGTAGATGTCGGCGTCCACCACGCCGACCTTGCGGCCCTGCGCGGCCAGCGCCGCCGCCAGGTTCACGGTGACCGAGGACTTGCCGACCCCGCCCTTGCCGGACGCCACCGCGTACACCTTGGTGAGCGAGTTCGGCTTGGCGAACGGGATCTCCTTCGCCGCCTCGTCCGGGCGGAGCTTGGCGCGCAGCGCCTTGCGCTGCTCGTCGCTCATCACGTCCAGCTCGACCTGCACGGAGGCGACCCCGTCCAGCTTGGAGACGGCCTCGGTGACGTTCTTGGTGAGGGTGTCCTTCATGGGACAACCGGCTACGGTCAGGAAGATGCCGACGCGCACGGAGCCGTCCGGGGCGATGTCGACGCTCTTGACCATGTCGAGCTCGGTGATGGGCTTGCGGATCTCAGGGTCGTTCACCGTGGCGAGGGCCGCGGTCACCTGCTCGATTGTCAATGGGGAGGCCATACCCCCATGCTACGAACTCCACACCGGCGCTCGCGAATCCGGGGTGTGATCCCTGTCGCCGCAGGTCACAGCGGTTTCTGTGGGCTGGGTCACCGGCCGGGGGCAGGCGTACCATCGGGTTCGTGACAGTGCCGTCCGCCGCCCCGCCGGTCCCGCAGCCGCCCGCCGAGCCGTCCGCCGCTCCCGCAGACGGGCAGGTCACGGCGGCCGAGCTGACGGTCTGGCGGACGATGCTGCGCGCCCAGGTCAAGATCTCCCGCCGGCTCCAGGCCGACCTGCTCGCCGACCACGACCTCGCCCTCGGCTCCTACGACGTCCTGATGCACCTCGGCGAGGCCCCGGACGGACGGCTGCGGATGAACGACCTGGCCGACCGGGTCCTGCTGTCCCGCAGCGGCCTGACCCGCCTCGTGGACCGGCTGCAGCGGGACGGCCTGGTCTGCCGCCAGTCATGCAGCAGCGACGCCCGCGGCCTGTTCGCCGCCCTCACCCCGTCCGGCCGGGCCCGCCTCGCCGAGGCGACCCCGACCTACCAGCGCGGCGTCCGCGAGTACGTGCTGAGCCGCCTGGACGAGAACGACCTGCGCGTCTTCGGCGCCATCCTCAACCGCCTGATCTCCTGACCCCCTGGCCGCCCGACGGCGGGACCGCCCGACGGCGGGACGACCTGACCGCGTGACGGGCTGACTGCGGCACCGGCGGACGGGCTGGCCGCGTGACCGCGTGACGGGCTGACTGCGGCACCGGGGGACGGGCTGGCCGCGTGAGGGGCTGAGGGCGTGGCGGGCTGACGGCGTGGCGGCCTGACCGGGGGCTGATGGCTTACTGGTCGGTGGGGCGGGCGGCTTCGCTGAGGACGTCGAGGTCGTCGTCCGTGAGGCGGACGGCTCCGGCGGCGATGTTCTGCTCAAGGTGCCGGAGGTCCCCGGTGCCCGGGATGGCGAGGACGTGCTCGCCCTGGTGCAGCGTCCAGGCGAGCCGGATCTGCGCCGGGGTCGCCTCGTGCGCCCGCGCGACGGCGGTGATCTCGGGCGCCTCCTCCGCGCCGGACGCGCCTCCCTCGCGTCCCGTCCCGGCCAGGGAGTAGAACGGCACGAAGGCGATGCCGTGCGCGCCGCACAGCCGCAGCATCTCGTCCTGCTCGGGGAAGACGCCGAAGCCGTACGGGTTCTGGACGCACACGACCGGCGCGATCGCCCGCGCCTTCTCAAGGTTCCAGGGCCGGACGTTCGACAGGCCCAGATGCCTGATCAGGCCCTCCTTCTGCATGTCGGCGAGCGCGCCGAAGCGCTCCTCGAACGCGTCGTCCCGGACGATGCGCAGGTTCACCAGGTCGAGGTGGTCGCGGCCCAGTTGGCGCAGGTTCTCCTCGACCTGGCCGCGCAGCGCCGCGGCCGTCATGGCGTGCGTCGCCCATTCCCCGGACGCGTCGCGCGCCGGCCCGACCTTGGTCGCGATGACCAGGTCGTCCGGGTACGGCGCGAGCGCGCTGTTGATCAGTTCGTTCGCCGACCGCAGCGGCGAGAAGTAGAACGCGGCCGTGTCGATGTGGTTCACGCCCAGCTCGACGGCCCGCCGCAGCACCGCGACCGCCTGCGCGCGGTCGCGCGGCACGGCGTCCGCGACCAGCGCGCCCCCGGTCTGCGGCAGCCGCATCGCGCCGAACCCGACCCGGTGGACCGGCATGTCCCCGAGCTTCCACGTCCCGGATGCGGCGGCGTTGATGTCCTCAATCGTCATGTCCGAATCCTCCCGTCCGGCGGCGGCGCTTGGCGACACCTTCGCACCCCTGCGAAACAACCCGGGCCTGGTCGGATGTCCGGATGGGGGGCGGTGTTTTGGGCGGTTCTGGGAGTACCTTGAGCATGCCCGGAACCCCCCTCCGCCACCTGCCTCCTCGCGACCCCTTCTCCCTCGAACCCTTCTCCCCCCGACCCCTGCGAACCCCTGAAGGGACCGGACAGCATGGCTCCTGAACCCCCTCCCAGCCTGCTGGAGCGCCGCACCATCGACGTGGTGCCGGAATCCGAGCGGCACGGGACGCCGCTCAACCAGTTCACCCTCTGGTTCGGCGCGAACATGCAGATCACGGCCGTCGTGAACGGCGCGCTCGCGGTCGTGTTCGGCGCCGACCCGCTGTGGGCGGTCGTCGGCCTGCTCATCGGCAACCTGCTCGGCGGCGCGGTGATGGCGCTGCACTCGGCGCAGGGCCCCCGGCTCGGCCTGCCGCAGATGATCTCCAGCCGGGCGCAGTTCGGCGTGTTCGGCGCCGTCCTCCCGCTACTCCTGGTGATCCTGATGTACCTGGGTTTCGCCGCGACCGGGACGGTCCTGGCGGGCCAGGCCGTCGACGAGATCGTCCACACCGACTCCAAGCCCGTCGGGATCATAGTGTTCGGTGCGCTGACCGCCGTCGTCGCGGTGCTCGGCTACCGCTACATCCACAACCTGGGACGTGTCGCCACCGTCCTCGGCGTCGTCGGGTTCACGTACCTGATGATCCGGCTGGCGTCCACGCACGACCTCGGCGGGCTGTTCGGCGCGAAGCCGTTCGACGCGGCGACGTTCCTGCTGGCGATCTCGCTCGGCGCGGGCTGGCAGCTCACCTTCGGCCCGTACGTCGCGGACTACTCGCGCTACCTGCCCCGCCTGACCTCGGCGCGCACGACGTTCCACTGCACGCTGTGGGGCAGCGTGATCGGGTCGCAGTGGTCGATGGTGTTCGGCGTGCTGCTGGCGGCGCTGCCCACCGCGTCCGGCGCGGGCTTCCTGGACAACCAGGTCGGCTTCATGGGCCACCTCGGCGGCAGCGCGATCGCCGTGCTGATCTACCTGGTCATCATCGTGGGCAAGCTGACGATCAACACGCTGAACGCCTACGGCGGCTTCATGTCCATCCTGACGACCGTGTCGGCGTTCACCAGCGAGCGGCGCGTGTCGCAGTGGGCGCGGACGCTGTACATCGCCGGGTTCCTGGCGCTGTCGGTGCTCGTCGCGCTGCTGGCCAGCCACGACTTCCTCACGAACTTCAAGAACTTCGTCCTGCTGCTGCTGACCGTCTTCACGCCGTGGAGCGCGATCAACCTGGTCGACTACTACCTGGTCTCGAAGGAGCGCGTCGACATCCCGGCCCTGTATGACCCCAACGGACGTTACGGACGCTGGAACATCGTCGCTTTGGGCTGCTATGTCGTCGGCATCGTCGCCCAGATCCCGTTCCTGAGCCAGACCCTCTACACGGGCCCGGTCACCAAGATGATCGGCGGCGCGGACATCTCCTGGATCATCGGCCTGGTCCTCACCGCCGCGCTCTACTACCCGCTGGCCCGGCCGCGCTCCCAGGCCCCGGACGACATGATCTACCCGGACGGCTTCCTCCCCGCCGCCGAGCCGCAGCCCACCGGCTGATCCCCGCTCTCCCGGTCCGGACGCGCTGCCCAGCGTCCGGACCGGGTTCTTCTATGCGTGCGGCGTTGGGCTGAAGGCGAGTAGTAGTGCGGTGGTCTTCGCCGGATCTTCGAGCATCGGCGAGTGCCCCACACCGGGAATCACCTCGATCTTCGCGTCCGGGACGGCCCGGTAGTCGTTCGCGGACGACACGCGCCACCGCTTGTCGTCCGCGCCGAAGATCACCAGCAGCGGCTTGCCGAGGGGCTTCAGCCGGTCGGGGATCGGGCGCTGCTTGAGGAAGTCGTCGGACGCTCGGGACGTCGCGGTCAGCGAGTGGTAGGTCGTCCTGCGGACGTCGTCCATGAGCGCCTTCGGGATCGCGAACCCGGGACGGCTGAACGCACTGCTCAGGCTCTTGCGGACGAGCCGGTCCGTCCGGATGCGCCACAGCAGCTGCCCCACGCCCGGGACGAACAGGAGATGTCCGACGAAGCCGCCCGAGGCGAAGGCGCTCATGCGGGGGCCCGTGTCGATCAACGCGAGCGCGGTCACCAGGTCAGGCCGCTGCTCGGCGACCGACGTCGCGACCGCGCCGCCGGTCGAATGCCCGACGACGACGGCGCGCCGCACGCCGAGCCGGTCCATGACCTGCCCGACCCGCCGTCCCTGCTGGGGGATCGAGTACGCGCCGCCGGACGGCTTGCCCGACAACCCGTGCCCGAGCAGGTCGATCCGGACGACGCGGTGGTTCTGCGCGAGCGCCGGTACCACCGCGTCCCACCAGCGCGTCGACCCGCCTCGCCCGTGCAGGAGGACGAGCGCCGGCGCGTCGCGCGGACCGTCCTGGACGACATGGACCTTCCCGCCATCGACCGGGACGACGTCGTTCCGCGCGGCCCCGGCGCTCTGCCGCGACACCACGACCGCGTTCGCGAGCACGACCCCCGCGACCGCGACGACGGTACCCGCAAGGATGCCGAGCCGTTTGCGACCTCGCCCGGACTGCGGAGAGGGGGCGGGCTCTGTCTTCGGAGAGGTGGTCATGAGACCAGGGTCCAGCGGCGACGCGTGTCCGCGATTGAACAAATGTCGCGCTTAGCATGAGGGCATGCAGTGGGAGGTCGCCCGTCCCGAACGGCCCTCCCGGACAACCGGTATCAGCATGGCCGGATTCCGGGATCGGGGCCTGTCGGCGGCGAGCCGGCGCGCGATCCCGCATCCGAGCGTGACGCTCGTCCTGGAGTTCGGCCGCGGGTCGCTCATCGTGGACGGTGCCACCGGTCCGCATCGAGGCAACCTCGTCGCCGGGCTGGGGCTGGCGCTGGGCGGCGTCCGCATTCGGGGCGGGGCCTTCGAGGTCGTGCAGGTTCGTCTGTCGCCGCTGGTCGTGCATGCCGTCCTCGGCGTCCCGCCGGCCGAGCTGGACGGCGCGATGGTGCCCCTCGACGCCCTGTGGGGCCGTTCCGCGGAGAGGATCTGCGCCCGGCTGGCCGAAACGTCCTCATGGCAGGACCGCTTCGCAATAACGGACGCCGAAATCGCCCGGCGAAGCACGGCGAGGGCGCCGGACCCGGAGGTCGCGTGGGCGTGGCGGCAGATCGTCCACAGCCGTGGGACGGTCCGCGTGGACGGGCTGGCGACCGAACTCGGGTGGAGCCGCCAGCGCCTGTGGTCCCGGTTCCGAAACCAGATCGGGCTACCGCCGAAACAGGCGGCGAAGCTCGTCCGTTTCGACCACGCCGTCCACCGGCTGGTCGCGGGGGAGAGCCCGGCGCGGGTCGCCGCGGACTCCGGCTACGCCGACCAATCCCACCTGCACCGGGACGTCCTGGCCTTCTCCGGCGAAACCCCGGTGACCGTGGCCCGCGAGCCGTTCCTAGCGGTCGACGACTACGCCTGGCGTCCCCGCGCGTAAACACCGAACGGCCGAGCAGCCGAACGGCCGCGCAGGCGCGAAATCGTCGGCGGCGGCCGCGCAGCAGTGAAACGTCAGCGGCGGCAGCGCAGGCGACAAATCGCCCACGCGGCCGCCGCTGCGAACAGCCTTAGAAGACCGGGGTGCCGTTGCGCACGAGGCGCCAGTTCTCCTTGTGGAAGGTGGCCGGGTCGATCGTCCCGGCCGCCGACGCGTAGGCGACGATGGCCTCGCGGATGGCGACCTGGGCGTTGTAGACCACGGGCGCCTTGCTGATGTGCGGGAAGCCGCCGCCACCCGACTGGCGGTAGTTGTTCACCGCCACGACGAACTTCTGGTTCGGGTCGATCGGCGCGCCGTCGTAGCTCAGGTTGGCGATCCGCGACCCGGCGTCCTTGGAGATGTCGACGTCGTAGTCGACCCCCGCGAACTGGTCGTAGTTGTAGTCGGGACGGTTCGCCTCGTTCGTCCAGGAGGCGGGGTCGACCGGGGCATCCGGCGCGGTCTTCTTGAAGTACTGCGCGGAGTACTCCAGGTAGTCCTTGATCTGCGCGCCGGTCAGGACGCTGCCGAGCAGCGTGTTGTCGTAGATGTACAGCCCGGCGATGTCCCTGATCGTGACCTGCCCGGCGGGGAACGTCGCGGCCCGGCTGAACGGCGCGGCGATCGACAGCACCGGCAGCGACGCGTACTCGGTCCCCTTGACGGCCTCGGTGACCTTCGCGGTCTGGACGAGCTGCACGTAGTCCAGGATCGCGGTGTCCTTCCAGCAGGACTCCGCCGCCGACAGCGCCTGCGTGGACGTCGCGACCTTCTGGTTCACGTACGCGACCACCGCGTCGTGCTGCTTCCTCACCAGCCCGACGATCTTCGGGTCCTCCTGGACGGTGTTGGTGTTCACCGTCGTGGCGGACTTCCCGGTGACCTTCCAGCGGCCCTTCTCGTGCGCCAGCGTCAGGTCGAACACCGACAGCCGCTCGCCCCAGCACTTCGGCTCGCTCATGACCACCGACTGCCCCGTGGCCTTGTTCGTCACGTACCGGACGGGGATGTCCAGGTGCGCGTGCCCGAACAGGATCGCATCGATGCCCGGCACCTGCTCGGCGACCATCGCCGACGCGTTCTCCACCGGGATGTCCCCGGTGTAGGACGACAGGCCGCTGTCCCCGGCGTGCGCGCTGACGATCACGACATCCGCGCCCCGCGCGCGGATGACCGGCACCCACCGCTTGGCGGTCTCGACGAGGTCCAGGAACTCCAGCTTGCCGGACGTGTTGGCCTTGTCCCAGATCGCGACACCCGGGTTGGTGAGGCCCAGCAGCCCGACCCGGATCGGCGGGTGCCCCGGCACGTGCATCCGCTTGATCATGAACGGCTCGAACGCCGGACGCGTCGTCCCCGCGTGCACCGCGTTCGCGGCGAGCGCCGGCGCGTCCATCTGGCCGATCCACTTCTCCAGCAGCGGCAGCCCGTAGTTGAACTCGTGGTTGCCGAGCGCGACCGCGTCGTACCCGATCTCGTTCATCAGCCGCGCCATCGGGTGCACGTCACCGGTCTTCGTGATCGGCTCGACCGTGGCGTAGTAGTACCCGAGCGGCGTCCCCTGGATGGTGTCGCCCGCGTCGAACAGCAGCGTCCGGTCGCGCCCGCGCGTCCCGCGGATCTGCTCCACCAGGCTCGACACCCGCGCCAGGCCCACCACGTTCCCGGCGCTGTCCTTGTAGGCCGCGTCGGTGTAGTAGTCCCAGTTCACCGCGTGGCTGTGCAGGTCGGACGTCCCCATCACGGTGATGGTGACCGACTTGTCCTTGGCCGCCGCGGCCTCCGCCGACGCCGACCCCGGCCACCCCGCCAGCGCCAGCGCCCCGGCCGCGGTCAGCCCGCCGAGCACCGCGCGCCGGCTCACCCCGGACGACCGCTCCGCGTCGTCCGGCACCCGGCACGAACACCAGCGCGGCGCAGGCCCGCTACCCGAATCAGCCATATCTCACGTTCCTTATCTTCTGAGGGCAAGGCGACACAATAGCCGCCCCGCACCCCCGACAACCTGGCGGTATCCCGCAATCTTCACCACCCCGAGTTGTCACACCTTGTCCCGCCACCCCACCCCCGATCACCCCTGTCCCATGACCATCACGTGAACAACCCGCGCCCCCGCGACGTCCGCCTCGTCCACCTCTGCGACCGCCTCACCCCAGGACCAGAGGAACCGCCGAACCCCGCCCACGGTGACGTCCTCGCAGAAGCGTCCGCCTACGTCCGCGTTGTTCACAATCCGGGACAGCAAGGCTCCTGCCTCGGGTCACCTGCCGGTCAGCAGTGCCGACTTCGCCGCGCTTGTTGGGCGACTCAAAGCAAGGCGGCCCGCTCGGTGCCGCCATCAGGGCCAGAGACCAGTAAGCCCAAGCGCCTGGTCCGGCGTGGCGGCGTGGCGGACGCCATCGACCGTGGTGCCGTCCTGGTCGAGGACCGTCCAGCCGCCGAGCTGGACAACAGGAACGCGCCCCCCGCGCACGGCCAGCGCAACCTCCGACAAGGTGCCCCACGAACCCCCGACGACGATCACCGCGTCGCCCGAGTTCACGATGACGTTGTTGCGCGCCTCGCCCAAGCCCGTCGGGATGACGATGGACAGATCCGGGTTGGCGCCGTCGGCGTCGTCGCGCGACAGGATCCCCACCACCGTCCCGCCCGCTGACCGCGCACCGGCCGCCACAGCAGCCATGACCCCGCCGTACCCACCGCAGATCACCACCGCCCCCCGCTCAGCCAGCAACCGCCCAACCTCAACCGCGTCCCGCCACTCCCCGTCCGAACAATCCCGAGGCCCGCAAACCGAAACCTGCACAACCATCCAGCTCCTTCCGGCACGACCCGACTCATGCCCAAGGCGCTGCCCCGCCGCACATCTCGGCGGGGCAGCGTTCGTCGTTAGTGAGTCCGGTGTTTGATCCAGGCTCGTCCGGCTTTGGCGGCTTGAGCGCGTGAGCCGCGTAGCTCGGCTGGGCCATTGATGGACTTGTACTCGCGGAACATCGTCCACAGCGTGGCGAGACCGGTGATGCCGTCGCCGGGTGCAGCGCACCAGGCAGGCACTTCCTCCATGAGCGCTTCCGCGTGGGCAGGAGTGTGACCGGCCTCGATAAGCCTGGGGAGCAACAGGGCAGCGTCCAGCCATGCCGCCCCCGCGCACGCGAACGACCAGTCGATCGCTTTGAGGCCATCGGCGCTGATCCGGAGGATGCCGGGCGACAGGTCATAGTGGACGAGCGAGTCACCCGCGAGACCGTCCAGGTCGAACCCGTCAAGGGCCCGGGAGTACATCTCGCGGTGGGCGCCGCTGTTGCACTGTTTCAGCAACGTTTCGGCGGTCCGCTTCAGCGTGTCCACGTTGAGGGCGACGGGCGCGCATTCTGCCACGTAGGCAAGGAGCCGAGTTGCCGAAGAAGGGACACGACCTTGGGAAGGTCAGGCGAGCCAGGCGACAGGTCGACTTCGCGTCCGTCGACGTACTCGAAGACCATCACCACCCAACCGTGCCCCGTCGACGACCACAGCATCACGGGAGCGAACTCGGTCACCGTGAGCGCCGCATTGGCCTTCCGCTCACGCAGGTACAGGTCCTTCGCCGGACTGTCGTCGGGTACAGCCTTCAGGAAGAACCGGCCGCCGCCGACGGTGTGGAGCCGCGCCGCCAGGCCGGGCATGATCCCGCGGCTCACCGGCTCAACCTTCGCGATCTCCCCGCAACGCCCTTCGATAGCAGCGCGCGTGAAATCGGGCAGGCCCTCCCAATGCGGTTTTCTCATTTCGCGTTCTCCCGACTAGGCGCTCTCGTGCTGCCGGCCTGCCCCTGGCTGCACGGCGGGTTGGTAACGCGCTTGTTCGTCTACGAAGAGGCTGAACCTGCGGCCGGGACTCCCGCCATTCGGTAGTCGGCCCACTGCTGGGCGACGGCTACTGAAGCATTGATGGCTGGTGATTGGTGATTCTTGTGGCGGTGTTGCCAGCGGATGGCTGACAGGCGTGCGTGAAGCGTGATCGCTGCTGGTTCGGCATTCGTCCAGGACGGGAACTGACCGGCCCAGTTTTCGGCGGCGGCCGGTTCGTGACCGGCGCGTAGCAGCCATGGGACTGTCTGGCCCAGCTCGACCCAGGCCGCGCCTCTGGACGCGAAGGCCCAGTCCACCAGCACGACGCGTCCATCCTCGGTGATGAGCACGTTATGCGGGTTCAGGTCGGTGTGGAGAAGAGCCCCGCCCGCGAACGCGGACACATCATCGGCCAGGGCTGCCCATCGCCGTTCGATGGCCAATCCGACGACCGGTGGGCACGGAGTCCGCTGAAGTCGGTGGACGAGTCCGGCGAGCGCATCCAGATCGGGGGATCCGGGTTGATAGTCGGCGTGACGTGCGTTGACATGCTCGAAGGCGACTGCGAGCCACCCCCCGGATTCTGTGCTCCACAGAATCCGGGGGGCGAACTCGGGTACGCACGGATTGACGGCGATCTCGCGGCGTAGCGCCCGGATCTGAGGGCCGTCTCGGCCGTCCGGTCGGGTCGGTGCGGCTTTGACGAACACCGGACCGGTCCGGCCGGTCAGCGTGGCGGCGAAGGCGGCGTTGCTGCCACCGGGCGCCGCTCGTATGTCGCGGACGGCGCCCGTATGCGCTGTGATCGCCGTCCGCAGCTCGGCCGGAAGGTCCGTCCAGGCGCAACGCATGCAGGCCCTCCGTCAGTCGCCGATGGTGCTGCACTCAGGCGGGCAGCATCCCGCGCCCGCGCCGGCCTCCCAGAATTCCATGTCCACCTGGTAGCCCGTCGCTTCCAGGATCGGGACGGTCCGGGCGAGAGCGGCGCCGGAGCGGATGTCGTCGTCCATCACCGGCACATGATGCAGGTAGGACCCGGCGTGCTCCATACCGAACTCGAAGTAGGGCTTCGTCCGCTTGAGGAAGGCATGCCAGCCCTCGTCCACCGGCACCGAAGGGACGATCCTGATCCAGGCGTCCGGGTCGTTCCCGGCCTGCTTGATCAGGTCGGCGTGCGCCTTGAGGAACACCAGCGCCTGGCCCATCAACCGCTCGGCGTAGTGCCGGGTGACGTGGTTGTAGCGCATGATGTCGGCCACGAGCAGGTCGAACACCTCCGATGAGACCAGCTCCCGCGGGTCCTTCGCGATCTGCGACGTTCGTTCGGACATGAGGGTCATGGCTCCTCCTTGAGCCTTGGGGAGCCCAGGCGAAAGTCCAGCCCTTTTTCGTAACGGCGGGTCCGCCGTCCGTTCGTGGCGTGGTCTGTCCGGGGCGCATGACAGAAACGCTAAGGGCGTGTTAATCCTCTGTCATTAGCTGTTCGGGTGCCCCAGGTGTGGAAGTAACAATGAGCGCTATGTCGGCAGCTCAGTAGGGTAGGCCGATGAAGTCGGAAAGATCTCGCATTTCGGGCGTTAGGGTGCGCCTTCTGTCGACGATCCTTCCCATCACGTCCCGCGCGTACCTCTGGTGGGGCAGCCATTCGGGGTTGTCGCGCCTGATGTCCTGCAAGATCTGAAAGGCCTCCGGGTACTGCCTGAGCCGGACGTGGGCGTTGGCGACATCGAGCCGATGGCGGTTCCGGTTGCTGGCCGTCACCTGCTGGGTGCTCCTCGGCTCGTGGCCGGCCATGGCGATCACGCGGTCGGGACGGTCGGTGATCATCAGGTTCTCGGCCCGCTTGAAGTGCCATGTGGTCGGGCCGAACGTTCGGAGGTAGTCGGCGTGCGGCGCGTACTCGTGCCCCATCGCGACGGCCGCCGTGCGCGCGTAGCGCATGGTGTCCTCCGCCTCGCCCGGACGGTTGTCGCGAACCGCTGATGTGGAGATCCGGATCAGCAGCATGCCCCACGCGGCCAGGTCATCCAGCGTCGCCCTGGACATCCTGGGCTCGATGTCGTCCGCCCAGCGTGTAGCAAGCTCTCGCGTCTCGGCGAGCCTGCCCTGGCGGATCAGGAGCCAGGCCATCGTGTTCACGACCGCAGCGCTCTCCAGCCGTCCGGTCGCGCTGTCGAGGGCACGCTGCAAAGCGAGTTCCGCAGCCCGGTACTGCCTGGTCTGCGTCAGGACCGTCCCGACCATGTAGAAGAGACGGAAGCGCAGCGATCGCGCCTCGGGTGTTTCATCTGCCAGCACATCAGCGTCTCTCAGGAGGGTGGGGAAGATCAGCGCGAGCTCTTTCCAGCGAGTCTCCCGGTAGAGCGGAACGGCCTCGCGTAGAAGAACGCCGTCGATCCCCTCCACGGTCGGAGGCTCGGACGGCTGATCCTCCGGCAGCCTTTCCAGCGCCCGCCTGACCTGAGCCCAGTGTTCAACGGTGACCGCGTCGGCGTCGTCGGCATCCGGACGGACGATCAGTTCACTCGTCCGAACCTGCAAGGCGACTGCCAGCTTGCGGGCGGTCTCCAGGCACGTGTCGTCCCGAACGCCCTGCTCCAACTGCCGGATCAACGAGACGGAAACGCCGGACGCCTCCGCAAGCTCCCTCTGCGTGAGGCCCCTGCGCTTCCTGACGGACTGGAGACGATCACCAACGGTGGGCGTGCTCATGCGTCCATCGTAGGTATCCATGAGCCGAACCCTCATGCCCATCAACAGAAGAAAGAACGCAGCTGTCGGCGGGTTTCGCGGCTCAGGCTATTCGGGGGTCCGGGGGCGGAGCCCCCGGGTTGGGGTTTGGGGCGGAGCCCCAAGGAGGGAGTCCGAGCGTAGCGAGGGCCTTGCAGTTGGTTGGTGCGGGGTGGGCTGGCGATGAGTTTTGGGTTGTGTGTTGGTCCGTATGGCAAGGACGGACTCTTGGGAGCTGGGGCTATGCGGAAACTGACTTTTGGGATGAATGTCAGCTTGGACGGCTACATCGCTGCGCCGGGCGATGACCTTGGCTGGAGTGTGCCTAGTGACGAGCTGTTCCAGTTCTGGTCCGATCGGGTGGGGGAGACCGGGCTGGCGCTTTACGGGCGCCGGTTGTGGGAGACGATGAGCTCCTACTGGCCCGCCGCTGACAAGGAGCCGGACGCCACGTCGGCGGCGATCGAGTTCGCCGGGCGCTGGCGGGACATGCCGAAGGTGGTGTTCTCCTCGACGATCAGCACGGTCGACTGGAACACCCGTCTGGTCAGCGGTGACGCGGTCGCCGAGATCGCCCGGCTGAAGGCCGAGGACGATGACGGGCACATGGACATCGGCGGCGCCACGCTGGCTGCGGCGGCGATGCGGGCGGGGCTGATCGACGAGTACGTGATCGCCACCCATCCGGTCCTGGTGGGCGGCGGCACGCCGTTCTTCACCGCTCTGGACAACTGGGTGAACCTGAGCCTGGTGGAGACGCGGGCGTTCCCCGACAGCGTCCTGCTGACCAGGTACGAGACCAAGCGCTGAGCCGGGTTAGGCGGGGTCTTTCTGGCCGTCCCGGGTGTCCAGTTCTTTGAGCATGCGTTCTAGCTCGGAGCGGAGGAAGTCGCGGGTGGCGACTTCGGAGATGGCCATGCGGAGGCCGGCTATTTCGCGGGTGAGGTATTCGGTGTCGGCGATGTTGCGTTCGTTGCGGGAGCGGTCCTGTTCGTACTGGACGCGGTCGCGGTCGTCCTGGCGGTTCTGGGCGAGGAGGATCAGGGGGGCCGCGTAGGACGCCTGGAGGGAGAGCATCAGGGTGAGGAAGATGAAGGGGTAGGAGTCGAAGCGCAGGAAGCCGGGGGCGAGGATGTTCCAGAGCATCCAGGCGACGATCGCGATCGTCATGTAGACGAGGAAGCGGGCCGTCCCCATGAAGCGGGCGATGCGTTCGGAGAGGCGGCCGAACGACTCGGGGTCGTAGTGCGGGCGGGGCAGGACGGTGCGGCGGACGTCGCGGGGCTGGTCGAGGCGCGAGGTCATGCGATGCCTCCCGCGCGCAGGGCTTCCTCTTCGGGGTCGGCGGACTCGTCGGGGGTGCCGTGCATGACGTTCTCGCGCCAGTCCTCGGGCAGCAGGTGGTCCAGGACGTCGTCGATGGTGACCGAGCCGAGCAGGTGGCCGTTCTCGTCCACGACGGCGCCCGCGACCAGGTTGTAGGTGGCGAGGAAGGTCGCGACGGCCTCCAGCGACATGGTCGGGCGGAGCGGGTCGAGCTCGGCGTCGACGATGCCGCTGACCAGGGTCGGCGGGGGTTCTCGCAGGAGCCGCTGGAAGTGGACGGTGCCCAGGTAGCGGCCGGTCGGGGTGGCCGTGGGCGGGCGGCAGACGTACACCTGGGCGGCCAGGGCCGGGTTCAGGTCGGGATTGCGGATCATGGCGAGGGCCTCGGCGACGGTGGCGTCCGGCGGGACGACGACCGGGTCGGTGGTCATCAGGCCGCCGGCGGAGTTGTCGGCATAGGTGAGCAGGCGGCGGACGGGCGCGGCCTCGTGCGGCTCCATCCGGGTCAGCAGGCGTTCGCGCTGGTCGGTCGGGAGCTCGCCGAGCAGGTCGGCGGCGTCGTCGGGGTCCATCGACTCCAGCACGTCGGCGGCGCGCTCGACCTCCAGCTTGCCGAGGATCTCGACCTGGTCGTCCTCGGGCAGCTCCTCCAGGACGTCCGCCAGCCGCTCGTCGTCGAGCGCGACGGCGACCTCGGTGCGGCGCTTCTCCGGCAGGTCGTGGACGAAGTTGGCGAGGTCGGCGGGCTTCATGTTCTCGAACGCGGCGATCAGCGCGCCCGCGCCCTGGCCGTGCTCGGTCGTCCGGAAGCCCTCCACGGCGCCCCACTCGACCACCGACGTCTCGCCGCGGCGGCGCAGGCCGCGGCTGGTGGCGCGGCGCACCGCGACCTTCCCGACCAGCCAGTCGCGGGTGCGGGTCGGCTCCATCGCCACGTCCACGACCAGCACGGGGTCGCCGGACTCGCGCAGCCGGACGGTCCGGTCGATCATCTCGGCGAGGACGAGCGTCTCGGCCGCGCGCTGCTGGAACCGGCGGACGTTCAGCCGGCCGTCGAAGATGATCGCGTCCACCTCGATCGTGGTGACCCGGGTGATGGGCAGGAACACGGTGCGGCGCGGCGCGACCTCCACGGTGAGGCCGAGCACGCGGGGCGGGCGGTCGTCCGGGCGCAGCGCGACCACCACGTCGCGGACCCTGCCGACCTGGTCACCGGCCGGGTCGAACACGGCGATCCCCGCCAGCCGCGCGATGAAGACCCTGCTGGGAACTCCGCTCATGCCCGGAGCCTACCCATGATCTTCGACCTCATCCGAGCCGCCTTACCAACGTTAACCACGCGTTTTCCCCGCGATGTCGCGTTCGCGCGGCCCCCGATGCCGGGGGTGTCCGGCTCGGCGGCTCGCCTTCGCGGCGGCGGGATGTCACATTCGCGTCCGCCGGCTCGTCCCCCCAGTGAAGGCAAGGAGGACCGACATGGCACGCATCTCTCTCAACCCGCCGAAGACGCTGCGCTACCGCGCGGCCGCGTGGATCACCCGCCGGATGTACGGCAAGGAGCTCGACCCGGCCCGCGCGATGGGGCACCACATGGGCGTCGCGACCGCGTACTCGATCTTCGAGATGCAGGTGCAGCGCTGGAGGTCGCTGCCGCACGAGTACAAGGACCTGGCCGAGATGGCCGCGTCCGTGCGGATCGGCTGCTCGTGGTGCGTCGACTTCGGCACCTGGGCGGCGACGACGCACGGGATCCCGCTGGAGAAGCTGGAGGCCGTCCCGGCCTGGCGCGAGTCCGGCCTGTTCAATGCGGAGGAGCGGGCCGTCCTGGAGTACGCCGAGGCCATGTGCGCCGACCCGCCCGAGGTCACGGACGAGCTGACCGACCGGCTCCGGGGGTTCCTGAGCGAGAAGCAGATCGTCGAGTTGACGATGATGGTGGCCGTGGAGAACCTGCGATCCCGCTTCAACGCCGCCGCCGGGCTGACCGGCCAGGGCTTCAAGGACCGGTGCGATGTCCCTGCCGACAAGGCCTGAACCCTCCTCCGAGGGGGAAGCCCTCACCGTTGCGGGGCGGTTCGAGGCGCATCGGGACCGGCTCTTCGGGGTCGCCTACCGGATGCTCGGGACCGTGGCCGACGCCGAGGACGTCGTGCAGGACGCCTGGCTGCGCTGGTCGGCGCACGATCGGGAGGCCGTCCAGGACGACGAGGGGTACCTCGTGCGCATCGCGACGAACCTCGCGCTGGACCGGCTGCGGTCCGTCCGCGTCCAGCGGGAGGCGTACGTGGGGCCGTGGCTGCCCGAGCCGGTGATCACCACGCCGGACGTCGCGGCGCATGCGGAGGTCGCCGAGTCGGTGTCCATGGCGCTGCTGGTGGTGCTGGAGACGCTGTCGCCGCTGGAGCGCGCGGTGTTCGTCCTGCGCGAGGCGTTCGGGTTCCCGTACACCGAGATCGCGGCGGCGCTCGGACGGTCCGAGGCGTCCGTCCGGCAGGTGGGGACGCGCGCCCGCAAGCACGTGGACGCGCGGCGCCCCCGGTTCGACGCGCGGCCGGACGCGCGCCGGGCGGCCGTCGACCGGTTCCTGGACGCGGCGGTCGGCGGCGACATCAACGAGCTGATGGCCGTCCTCGCCCCGGACATCGCGCTCTGGACGGACGGCGGCGGCAAGGTCCGCGCGGCGCTGCGGGTGATCCACGGCGCGGAGAAGGTCGTCCGGTTCTTCCTGGGGATCATCGGGCGGCCGTACCAGGGCGTCCCGCCGGACGAGTGGCGGCTGTCGTGGGCCGACATCAACGGCGCGCCCGGGCTCGTCCTGGAGGGGCCGGACCGCGTCCTCGCCACGATCGGCGTCGTGCTGGACGACCAGGACCGCATCGCGACCGCCTACATGGTCAGCAACCCGGACAAACTCCACGCCGTCCAGGGCGGCCGCACCCTGACCGACTGACCGGAACCCGCGCCGGGACGGCGATTCGACCGGCCCGGCGCGGAGGTCGGCGGCCGGGGCAGCGGGCTCGCAGAGGTCGGCGGGCGCGCGGAGGTCGGCGGCCGGGCGGACCTTAGCGGTCGGCTCGGCGGCGGCGGGCGCCGAACATGCGGGGCGGGGTGCCCGCCGTCGTCGCGGGCGTCGTGATCGGACGGACCACGGCGTACGACTCGTCGTAGTTGCCCGGTTCCTCCTCGACCTCCTCGGTCGGGGTGAGGCGGACGATCCAGGAGTCGGTGGCCCAGCGGTCGATCTGGCCCTCGTGCGAGCGCGCGTTGAGCCGCTCCTTCGCCAGGACCGGGGTGATCTCGTCCCAGAGGCCGGTGCCCGGTTCGACGATCTCGACGGACGCGGTGAAGGTGATGAGGCGCCCGCCCTTGTCCTTGCTGCGGACCATCACGGTGGCGCTCGTCGCGTCCGGCAGGCCCGGAAGGGGCTGCTCGCCCTCGCCGCCGGTGAGCACGTACGCCGACCCGTCGTGCCAGACGTGCCAGGCCGCGCGCGGCTGCGGCAGTCCGGACAGGACGAGCCACAGCATGCCGGACTTCTTGAGGGCCTCCTCGATCAGAGCCGATCGCGTATCACCCATGCAGTCAGCGTCTCACACCGCGGGGGGTGCCCTCGCCCGCGGAGCCGGGCGGCCTCGCCCGCGGAGCCGGGCGGCCACGCCCGCGGAGCCGGGCGGCCGCGGAGCCGGGCTCCGCGGCCGCGGAGCCCGGCGGCCGCGGCCGAGGGGCCGCGACCGCCCGGCCGCTTGGTTAGTCGCGTTCGGCCGTGTCCTCCAGGACGACCCGTCCGATCACCGCGTACCGCTCGGGGCGCCGGTACTTCAGGTACAGCGCCAGCGCGGCGCCGAGCGCGGCCGTGCCGACCACGATGTAGGGGATGAGCTTGAAGAACAGCCCGGTGGACGCGGCTCCGGCGGCGGTCTTCTGGTTCTGGAACAGCAGCACGATCACGTAGATCATCGCGATCCCGCCCGCGAGCGGCGCGAGCAGCGTGCGCCACCAGCTCGCCGTCTCCGGGTGCATCTTCCGGACGTGGAAGTAGCCGATCACCGCGAACGAGCACATCGCCTGGACGATCAGGATCGCCATCGTCCCGAGGACGGCGAGCAGCGTGTAGAGGTGGATGTAGGGGTCCTTCCCGGCGGCCCAGAACGCCAGGACGGTCGTGGTCGCGACGGCCGACTGGACGAAGCCCGCGATGTGCGGCGAGCCGTGCTTCGGGTGCGTCGCGCCGAGGGTGCGGCGGGTGCCGGGGACGAGGTCCTCGCGTCCCATCGCGTACAGGTAGCGGGCCGCGCAGTTGTGGAACGCCATCCCGCACGCGTACGAGCCGGTCATCAGCAGCACCTTGAACAGGTCCACGGCCCAGGTGCCGAGCAGGTCCTTGGTCGGGGCGAAGAAGATCTGGCCCGGGTCGTTCCCGGACGCGATCTTCACGACCTGGTGCAGGCCGTTGCCGGAGACGACCATCCACGACACGAACACGTAGAACACGCCGATGCCGACCACCGACAGCAGCGTCGCCCGCGGGATGATCTTCTTCGGCTCGCGCGACTCCTCGCCGTACATCGCGGTCGACTCGAACCCGACCCACGACCAGAAGCACATGAACAGGCCGAGCCCGACCGACCCGGCGGCCAGGCCGTTCACCGAGAACGCGTGCGCGGGGTTCACCGGGGAGAGCGGGATGCCGTCCGGGCCGCCGCCGCTGAACAGCACCGAGCAGGCCAGCAGCCCCAGCATGAGGATCTCGGTGACCAGGAACGCGCCGAGCAGCTTCGCGGTCAGGTTGATGTCGAAGTAGGTGAGGACGGCGTTGAGCGCGAGCATCGCCAGCGCCAGCACGATCCACGGCACGTCCACGCCGAGCAGGTCGGAGACCGTGCCGTGGGCGAAGTAGGAGAAGACGCCCACGATGGACGCCTCGAACACGATGTAGGCGAGGCTGGCGAGCAGGCCCGCGACCATCCCGGCGACCTGGCCGAGGCCGTGCGAGATGTACCCGTAGAACGCGCCCGCGGCCGTGATGTGCCTGGCCATCGAGACGTAGCCGACGGAGAAGACGGTCAGCACGGCGGTCGCGACGATGTATCCGGCCGGCGCGCCGGTGCCGCTGCCGAAGCCGACCGCGATCGGCACGTTGCCGACCATGGCGGTGATGGGTGCGGCGGTCGCGACCGCCATGAAGATGACGCCGACCAGGCCGACGGCGTCCTTGCGGAGGCGCTGGATCTCGCCCTGTCCGGTCTTCGGGGGATTGCTCTCGACTGTGCTCACGGCTGTGCCGCCCTCCGGGGGTGAGCGTCGCGGCGGCCGGGGGACCGTCGCAGAACGGTGGGGTGAGAGGCTTGGCGGGGATGCAAGCAGCCGCGGCGGCGAACACACAAGACTTTTGCTTTGCGTTTTGTTTACATGTTGTTCGTGCGGATTCCGTTGCGGTACCCCCGAACCACTACCGCAACCGCCCCTGACGGCCATCCTCGCGGCCCCGGCCGGTGGTCGAGCCGGCCTCTCGGTCGGCGGTCCGGGCGGACCCGCGGACGGTGGCCGGAGGGACCCGCGGACGGTGGCCGGAGGGATCCGCGGACGGTGGCCGGAGGGACCCGCGGACGGTGGCCGGAGGGGCCCGCGGGTAGCATCCGCGCCATGCGATCGCGACGTACCACCCTGGCCGTCCCGGGCAGCAACCCGCGGTTCATCGAGAAGGCGCAGGGGCTCCCGGCGGACGAGATCTTCCTGGACCTGGAGGACGCCGTCGCGCCCTCGGCCAAGGCGGACGCCCGCAAGAACGTCGTGGCGGCGCTGAACGAGGGGGACTGGGCGGGCAAGGTCCGGGTCGTCCGGATCAACGACCTGGACACGCCGTTCGCCTACCGGGACGTGATCGAGGTCGTCGAGGGCGCGGGCGCGAACCTCGACTGCGTGATGCTGCCCAAGGTCCAGGACGCCTCGCACGTCCAGTGGCTCGACCGGCTGATCACCCAGATCGAGCGCGCGACGGGCCTGCCGGTGGGACGCATCGGCATCGAGGCGCAGATCGAGGACGCGCGCGGGATGACGGACATCGACGCGATCGCCGCGTCCTCGCCCCGGCTGGAGACGCTGGTGTTCGGGCCGGGCGACTTCATGGCGTCCATCAACATGAAGACGCTGGTCGTGGGGGAGCAGCCGCCCGGATACACCGAGGGCGACGCCTACCACTACATCCTGATGCGGATCCTGCTCGCCGCGCGGGCGCACGATCTCCAGGCCATCGACGGCCCGTACTTCAACGTCCGGGACGTGGACGCGTTCCGGCGCGTCGCGCAGCGCTCGGCGGCGCTCGGCTTCGACGGCAAGTGGGTGCTGCACCCGTCCCAGGTGGACGCGGGGAACGAGGTGTTCTCCCCGTCCCAGGAGGACTACGACCACGCCGAGCTGATCCTGGACGCCTACGCGCACGCGACGTCCGTGGAGGGACGCGGCGCGGCGATGCTCGGGGACGAGATGATCGACGAGGCGTCCCGGAAGATGGCCCTCGTGATCGCCGCCAAGGGACGCGCCGCCGGACTCGCCCGGACCCGGACCTTCGAGCCGCCCGAAAGCTGAACCGTACCTGCGAACCTGCTGAGAGCTCGCCGCTTCGGCCGGGGTCCGGGACGCCGCGACCGTACTATCGTCCCGGGACCTTTCATGCGCTGACCGGGGGAGACGCAGGTGTCGCAGCATTCAGGGCCGCCGTCCGGACACGGCCCGCAGCCGGACCGTCCTGGCTGGGCACCCCCTGATCCCGCGCCCCAGGACTCCGGCCGTCCGCCCGCCGACCCTCCGCAGGCGGACGACCCGCAACCGCAGAACGGCGCCCACGCGGCCTCGCAGCACCCCCAAGCCTCACATCAGCCCCAGGACCCGCCGGGTTCGCAAGGCCCGCAAGGGGCCCAGGATCCGCAGCGGCCGCAAGGCCCGCAGGATGCGGAGTGGCCGCAAGGCCCGCAGGATTCGGAGTGGCTCTCAGGCGCGCAGGGTGCGCAAGGGCCGCAAGCTCAGCAAGTAGGGCAGTGGCCCTCCGGCCCGCAGTGGCCCTCCGGTCCGCATGGCGCGCAGCGGCCTTCAGCGCCTCAAGGAGCGCAGTGGCCGGCGGGGCCGCAGTGGCCTGCGCAGCCGCAGCCGCAGGGGCCGTGGGGATATGGGCCTCCGGGGTGGGGGCAGCAGCCTTATGCGTACGGGCAGCCGTACCAGGCGCCCAAGGTGCCCTGGGCGGACGAGCCGCCGCCCGGGAAGCGGTTCCACCAGCTCGCGCGGACGGCGCGGAACCGGTGGTGGCGGCCCCTGGTCGGGACGCTGTTCCTGGGGGCCGGTGCGCTGCTCGCGATGATCGTCCTGATCGTCCCGATGATGATCGTCTGGGCCGCGACCGGGCACGACATGGACGACTCGGGCAGCAAGGACTCGATCTTCGGGAGCACCAACGCCGACCTGGGCTTCAACCTGGCCGGGCTGGCGCTGATGACCCCGGTCGCGCTGTTCGCGGCGTGGTGGATCCAGCGCCGCCGCCCGGGGACGCTGCTGTCGGTGGCGGGCCGGATCCGGTGGCGCTGGCTGCTGGCGTGCTGCGGGTTGTCGCTGGCCTTCCTCGTCGTGTCGTTCGGCCTCTCGGTCGGCGTCGGCGCGCTGGGCGGGGACGGCGGCGGAGGGGACGACGGGCACTGGGTGGGCTGGGAGAGGTTCCTCGTTCCGGCCGTGCTGGCGCTCGTCCTCGTGCCGTTCCAGGCGACCGCCGAGGAGGTCGTGTTCCGCGGCTGGCTGATCCAGGCCGTCGGCGCGTACACGCTGGAGGGGCGCCGTCCGGCGATCGCGCGGGCGCTGAGCAGGGTGCTGCGGACGCCGTGGCCCGGCATCGTGGTCGCGGGCCTCGCGTTCACCGCCGGACACGACTACACCGGCTGGGGCCCGGTCGACATCTTCATGTTCGGTGCGGTGCTCGGGTTCCTGGCCGTCAGGACGGGCGGCCTGGAGTCCGGCATGGCCGTGCACACCTTCAACAACCTGATGTCGTTCCTCTTCCCGGCCGCGCTCGGGACGCTCGACCTCGACCAGGGCAGCGTCGGATGGCAGCCGGTCGTCGTGGACGTGTCGGCCCTCGTCCTGTACGCCCTGGCCGTCCTGTGGCTGGCCCGCCGCATGGGCATCGCGAACCGCACCCCGTCCGCCGACCCCCAGGATTCACCGAGCGCCGCCGCCGAGGACACCCCGCCTGCGGCAGCTCAGGACACGCCACCCGCCGCCGCCCAGAGCGCGCCGCCTGCCGTAGCCCAGGATTCGCCGCCTGCCGCAGTCGAAGACTCGCCGCCCGGCGCGCAAGCGCCGCAGGGCCTGCCGGCGCACGGAGCGGGCGATGTGCAGGTGCCGCCTGGGTGGCCGGCGCCTCAAGCGCCGCAGTGACCGGACGGTCAGGTCGGCGGGAGGATTCCCCAGCTGCGCAGGGCCTCCAGGAGGCCCGGGGTGACGGGGAGGGCGTCCAGGTCGGGGATCGGGACCCAGCGGGCGTCGGCGGCGTCGTCCCCGGCGCGGAGGGTGCCGCCGGTCGCGGTCGCCGCGTAGTCGTTGATCACGAAGGTGACGCCGTCCGGGCCCGGGCGCTCGACGGTTCCGGCGAGGGCGCCGACCGCGACGGTGAGGCCGGTCTCTTCGAGGAGCTCGCGCGCGACGGCCTCGGCGTCCGATTCGCCCGGTTCGACGCGTCCGCCGGGGACGGACCACAATCCTTCGCCGGGCGGGCGCCCGCGCCGCACCATCAGCAGTCTTCCCCGGTCGTCCCGCACGATCCCGCCCACGCAAAGAACCCGCATAGACATATTTGACCAGCCCGAGCTTGACGTTCGCGCGGGTGGCATCCCACGGTTGGTAGTTATGAAGGGCGAGACCGCGTGCCCGCGCTGCGCCGGACCCCTGCGCGCGCCGAACGCCTGGTCGAGTGACTGGTGGTGCACGGCGCACGGCGCCGTCCTGCCGAGGCAGCCCGCGAAGCGGCCCAACGAGGACGGGCTGACCGCCGTCCTGCGGGACGCGCGCGTGCCGGTGTGGCTGCCGTGGCCGCTGCCGAAGGGTTGGCTCGTGACCGGGTTCGCCACCGTCGGGGACGAGCGGACCGGTTCCCGCGCCGTCGGGGTCGCGCTGGCCGGGCCGGGCATGACCAGCGGGCCCGCCGAGGTGCTGCTGGTGGCGGAGGAGCCGGGCGTCGGGCTCGGCGCCTACTTCGCCGGGCTGCCGGGGCCCGATCCCGGCCTGGGCTTCGACTCCGACCCGCCGCACGTGAAGCTGGAGCTGAGCCGGGCGTCGGCGTCCCACGGCGTGGCGATGTGGGCCGTCCCGTCCGGCGACGACCGCGCCGTCTACGTGGGCGAGGCGAAGGGCCTCTGGCTGTGGGCGGTGCTGTGGCCGGCCGAGGCGGGGGCGCTGATGCTCGAACGGCCGCCCCTGCTGGACCTCCGCGACCCGGGCCTGGAGATCAGCGTCCCCTTCGGCGCCCCGTCCCCGCTGCTCGACGCCGAACCCCCCGAAGCCTGACCCCGGCACGTAGCCTCGGGGGATGCGGATCGATCTGCACACGCACAGCAGCGCGTCCGACGGGACGCGTCCGCCCGCCGAGGTGGTGCGGCGCGCGGCGGCGGCCGGGGTGGACGTCGTGGCGCTCACCGACCACGACACCGCGCTGGGCTGGGACGAGGCGTCCGCCGCGCTGCCCCGCGGCCTGACGCTCGTCGCGGGCATGGAGATCTCCTGCGAGCTGGACGGCCGCAGCCTGCACCTGCTCGGCTACCTGTTCGACCCGGACGACCCGGAGCTGCGCGCCGAGCTGGACCGCGTCCGGGAGTCCCGCGACAGCCGCGGCCGCGCGATGGTCGAGCGGCTCCGCGCGCTCGGCTCGCCGGTCACGATGGAGCAGGTCGAGCGGATCGCGGGTGGCGCGCGGATCGGCCGTCCGCACATCGCCCGCGCCATGGTCGAGGTCGGCACCGTCGCGTCCGTCGAGGACGCCTTCACCCCCGACTGGATCGGCGCGGACGGCCGCGCGCACGCGACGCGCTATGCGCTGGACCCCGTCCGGGCCGTCCGGCTGGTGCGGGACGCGGGCGGCGTGTCCGTCCTCGCGCACCCGCGCGCGAGGCGGCGCGGCTACGTATTCGACGACGACGTCATCCGGACGCTGACCGCGGCCGGGCTGAACGGCGTGGAGATCGACCACCCCGACCACGCGCCCGACGACCGCGCGGCCCTGCGCGTCCTCGCGGCGGAGCTCGGCCTGGTCGGGACGGGCGCCAGCGACGACCACGGCGAGCTGACCGGCGACCGGATCGGCTGCGAGACGACCGCCCCCGAAGCCTACGAGCGTCTGCTCGGCGCCGCCGTGCGCGGGGCGCGGTAGGGTGCGGGCGTGGACGTGCGCATCGAACAGGTGGTGACGTCGGGTCGGGTGACCCTGGACGACACCGAGTACGAGGTCGAGACCAACACCTACATCGTCGGGGACGACGAGGAGGTCATCGTCATCGACCCGGCGAACGACGCCGAGGCCATCCTCAAGGAGGTCGGCGACCGCGAGGTCATGGCCGTCCTGCTGACCGACGGCAACGAGCACCACCTCGCGGTGGTGCTGGAGGTCGCCGCGGCCGGCGAGGAGGACGAGGAGAACTGGGCCCCGATCGCCCTGCACCGCTCCGACCGGCGGCTCTGGCGCGACTACTTCGCCCTCCTGGCCCGCGAGGAGGAGGACGAGGACGACGCCAAGGCGCTGCGCGCGCTGGAGGCCGACATCTGGCTGGAGGACGGCGGCGTCTTCGAGATCGGCGACGTCCAGCTGGAGGTCACGCACACCCCCGGCCACACCCCGGGCAGCGTCTGCGTGATCAGCGAGCAGCTCGACGTGCTGTTCTCCGGCGACACCCTGCACCGCGGCCGGCCGGGCTCGATCGGCGGCGCCTACGAGGACCTGCGCCAGCAGCTCAACTCGATCGGCTCGCTGCTCACCCCGCTGCCGAAGGACATGCGGGTGCTGCCGGGCCAGGGCGAGGAGACGACGGTCGGCGACGAGGACGCGCGCTGGGAGAGCTGGGGCGCGCTCGCCACCGAGTCCGACGACGAGTAGCCCCCGGTCTTGGAGCAGCAGCAGCTCGGCTTCGAGGGCATGCCGCGGCGGCTCTACACCTGCACGCCGTCGCGGCTGAACGCCTGGCTGGACTGCCCGCGCCGGTACCGGATGACCTACCTGGACCGGCCGTCCCCGCCGAAGGGCCCGCCGTGGGCGCACAACAGCGTGGGCGCGAGCGTCCACAACGCGCTGGCGAACTGGTGGAAGCTCCCGCTTGAGGAGCGCACGCCGGAGGCCGCCGGGTCGCTGCTGCTGCGCGGCTGGCTGACCGACGGGTTCAAGGACGGCGAGCAGTCCGCGCGGTGGCGCTCGCGCGCCCGCGCGATGGTCGAGCGCTACGTCGCGAAGATCGACCCGGCGGACGAGCCGGTCGGCGTCGAGCGGACGGTCGCGACCCGCACGTCCCGGATCGCGGTGTCCGGACGCATCGACCGGCTGGACGAGCGCGACGGCGAGCTCGTCGTCGTCGACTACAAGACCGGACGGCACGTCCTCACGGCGGACGACGCGCGCGGCTCGCTGGCGCTGGCGATCTACGCGGTCGCGTCGTCCCGCGTGCTGCGCAAGCCTTGCTACAAGGTCGAGCTGCACCACCTGCCGTCGGGTGGGGTCGCGTCCTGGGAGCACACCGAGGAGTCCCTCGGACGCCACATCACCCGCGCCGAGCAGATCGCGGACGAGGCGTCCGCGGCCGACGAGGCGTACAAGGCGTCCCGAGTGCCACGTCCACGCACCGGAGACGCCCCGCCCGCCGTCGACCACGGACCCTGGGACGAGCTGTTCCCGCCGCGTCCGAGCAACCTGTGCTCCTGGTGCGACTTCGCCCGGCACTGCCCCGAAGGCCAGCAGGCCGCGCCGCGCAAGGACCCCTGGGCCTCCCTGACCGCCGCCGAGGCCGAAACCGGCTGAGCCCGCCGTCGTGGGGTCTGGACGGGCGTCAGGCCGGTGTGGGGGTCTGGACGGGCGTCAGGCCAGATGGGGTCTGGACGGGGTCGCGTGGGGCCTGGACGGGCGTCAGGCGGGCGTGAGGGCGTTCTGGGGCCAGCGGCGGGGGTCGCGTAGGCCGTAGAGGCCGTGGGCCGTGTCGTAGCCTTCTGCGGCCAGCCGCTGCCGGGCGCGTTCGAGCATGTCGCGGGTGGGCTTGGCGAAGGCGTAGTCGTGCAGGCGCTCGGGGACGGTGCTCAGGGCCGTCCGGAAGGAGCGCAGCGCGGCCGTGACGGCGGGCTGCGGCACCTCGGGCAGGACGCCGTACATCCGGCGCGCCCAGGCGGGCAGCGAGTAGTAGCAGAGCGCGCCGAACGGGAAGTAGCCCGGCTTGCCCGGCGACAGGAACCGGAGGTTCTCCGGCAGGTTCGGCCACATCAGGAACCGGACGGTCGCGGCGGCCTCCTCGGTGACGCGCAGCTGCGGCCGCATGTCGTTGATGTACTCGTCCATCTCGCGGACGCTGCCGGGGACGTCCTCGGCGTGCAGGCCGACGAACGTGGCGGTGTGGCGCTGCTCGTCCAGGTAGCGGTCGGCCATGGCGTCGGTCAGGGGCAGGCCGGAGCGGCGCGCGGTCTCCAGATAGGAGTACACCTCGGCGCAGTGCACCCAGAGCAGCAGCTCGGGCTGGTCGAGGCGCTCCTTCTTGCCGGTGTCGTGGTTGAGGATCCGCAGGCTCCGGTGGATCCCGCGGACCCGCGCCGCCAGCTCGTCGATCTCGGCCGGGCTGCCGAACGTCGCGACCCCGACGAAGTCGGCGGTGCGCTGGAGCCGCCCGAAAGGGTCCTCCTGGAAGTTGGAGTTCTGCCAGACGCCCCACATCGCGACGGGATGCAGCGCCTGCAACATCAGCCCGCGGACGCCGCCGATCCACATGGACCGGTCGATGTGCACGCGCCATGTGACGCTTTCGGGGGGAGCGACCGTTGCCGCCATCACGCACCTCCGGTGAGACAAACTCCGGTAAGTGTGTCATTACAGAATCGAGTTCTGCTACCCGGGGTGCGCCAAGTCACCCCGCGCCCCGGGGTCCGCTTCTACCGGAGGGTGCGTTCGGCGGCGGCCCAGAAGTCGGTGAGCGCGGCGGCGGCGGTCTCCGGGGCGTCCACGGCGGGGGAGTGCGCAGCGCTCGGGATCACGACCTTGCGGGCGCCGAGCCGCTCGGCCATCGCGGCCTGGACGCGCGGGTCCCACACGTCGTCGTCCTCGCCGTACAGGACGAGCGTGTGCAGGCCCTCGTCCGCGACCAGCTTGGCCAGCTCGTCCACGCGGTCGGGGCAGGAGGTCAGCTCGGTCGCCATCGCCATCAGGCCGGTCTCGCAGTTGCCGAGCGTCCGCGCCTTGAGGAACTCCACGATCTCCGGCGGGACGCCGCGTCCGACCGCGTCCGGCCCGAGCACCAGGTCCCAGATCTGCGCCATGCCGAGCTGCGGGATCGAGTCGCGCAGCAGCAGGGCCTTGTCGGCGGACGGCCCGGTCAGCGCGCCCGGGCCCGAGCTCATCAGCGTCAGGGACGCCACCGGGACCGTCCCGGCGAGGACGGTCTCGCGCGCCACCAGGCCGCCGAACGAGTGCCCGACCAGGTGGACGGGCAGGTCCGCGCCGAGCGACTCGGCGAGCGCCGCGACGTCCGCGCCGAGCGCGGCGCGCGTGTACGCCTCCGGGCCCGTCCCGGCCGGGGACTCGTACTGGCCGCGCAGGTCGACCGCGAGGACGCGCCGTCCGGACGCGGCGAGCGTCTGGAGGACGGCGAGGAAGTCCTCCTTGCTCCCGGTGAAGCCCGGGACGAGCAGGGCGGGCCACCGTTCGGGCACGCCCGACCCGGGCAGCGCCTCCAGAGCCGCGAACCTCCCGCGGGAGGTCTCGGCGAACGTCCGGCGCACTCCGGAGGGCAGGGACAGAAACCGGGGCGTACTCACGGGCCGCCAGCATACTGAACGGCCCGGTCGCGACACCGGTCAAGAAGCCACGGTGGTAGCGTTCGGGCCGTGGCTCCGTACCCGGCGGTCTCCGCCCACCGCCGCGACGCGGCGGGCCTGACCGGACTCCAGGACGCCGCCCGCTCGGGCGCCGACTACGTCGAGATCGACGTCCGCCGCACCGGCGACGGCGCCCTCGTCGTCCACCACGATCCCACCGTCGGCGGCCTGCCGCTGGCACGGCTCGCCCACGACCGCGCGGTCTCCCTCGCCGACAACGAGATCCCGCTGGTCAGCGAGGCGATGGAGATCATCGCCGGGCACGCCCGGGGCCACCTGGACCTCAAGGAGCGCGGCTGCGAGACCGAGCTGGTCGAGATGGCCGAGGCCGCCTTCGGCCCGGACGGCTTCGTCGTCACCACCCGCGACCCCGCCAGCATCAAGCAGATCAAGGCCGGCTTCCCGCACGTCCGGGTGGCGATCTCGGTCGGCCGCAGCCTGTGGGAGCGCGGCGCGCACCGCGACTTCGCGCCGGTCCGCGCGATCCGCGCCTCGGGCGCCGACCTCGTCGCGCTGAACCACCGGCTGGCCCGCGTCGGCGTCCTGACCCAGATCGCCCGCGCCGGCTTCCCCGCGATGATCTGGACCGTCAACGACGAGCCGCAGATGCGCCGCTTCCTCGCCGACGGCCGCGTCGAGGTCCTGATCACCGACCACCCACGCCAAGCCCTGGCCCTCCGCGCGTCTTTATCGCAGTCACGGCCCACTTCGCTCGCCTAGGGCTCGCTACGTGACCGCGCCTGGGCGAACACGGCATCGCTTCGCGATCAACCCGGCTTCGCTCGCCTTCGGCTTCGCTCCGCCGGGTTGGTAACGCGTTCGCGCGCGTGGCTGGGGTGGTGGCGCGGCTGCTCGGGTCGCCTTCAGTTCCGTGCTGCCTGGGCGCGGGTGTCCTGGGCGGCTTCGAAACAGGCCCAGGCCCGGCGCTCGTCCGGACGTGCTCGGGGGCGGGGGCCCGGAGGTCAGCCGGTGGTGCTGGGACGGCCGTTTTCCAGGTGGGCCATGAGGCGGCGGTGGAAGGTGGGGTCCTCGGGGGTTGTGATGTCCAGGTCGTACCAGCCGTTGCGGGTTTGCCAGGTGATCGTGCGGGTGGCGCCGGGGCCGAGGGTGATCTTCTTCGTGGACGTCCCGTAGGCGAGGGCGCGGAGGGTGAAGGTCAGCGTGTCCCGGCCGTGGTTGGCGAGGGTGATCGCGAGCGTGCGGTTCGCCTTCGGGGACGTCGTGACGTCGGCTTTCGCGGCTTTGCCCTTGGTCGTCCCGGCGAACTCGCGGCGGAAGCCGTTCGGGCCGGTCAGGGTCAGGCGGTAGCGGCCGTCCTGGAGGGGGATGCGGTCGGTCGCGGACTTCGCGACGTCGTAGTGGCGCGGCTTCGCGAACTCCTTCGCGTACGGGTAGAGGGCGAAATGCGTGGAACGCGGCCCGTCGTCCCGGAGGGTGAGGAGCAGCGCGCCGCCGTCCAGTCGGGCGCTCGCCTCGGGACGGTAGGGGAGCGGGCGCGCCGGACGCGTGCCCGGCTCGACCGCCGCGTCCTTCTGGACGATCGGGGGCAGCGCCGGCCAGCGGAAGTAGAACTTCGGCGGCGCCGAGGGCCGGTCCGGACGCGGCGGGCGGGCGCGGCGCGTGAAGTCGAACGCCGAGGTGAGGTCGCCCGCTACCGTCCGGCGCCACGCGCTGATGTTCGGTTCCCGGACGCCGAGCCAGCGCTCCATGAACCGGATCGTCGAGGTGTGGTCGAACACCTCCGAGCAGACGTTGCCGCCCGCCGTCCAGGGCGAGACCACGATCATCGGGACGCGGAACCCGAGGCCGACGGGCCTGCCGTCCACCCACTCGTCCTTCGCGGACGCGGGCGGCAGCGGCGGCGGGACGTGGTCGAAGTAGCCGTCGTTCTCGTCGAACAGCAGGAACAGCGCCGTCGACCCCCACACGTCCGGACGCGAGGCCAGCGCGTCCAGGACCTCGTAGGTGATGCCCGCGCCCTGGACCGGGCTGCCCGAACTCGGGTGCTCGGAGTCCGCGGCGGACGCCACGATGTACGAAACCTGGGGAAGCCGTCCGTGCTCGACCGTTTCGCGGAAGGACTTCGCGAGCGTCCCGCCCCGGACGCGGCGGAGGGCGCGCTCGAACAGGTCCCGTTCGTTCGCCGGGAGCGCCGCGACGGCCTTGTCCAGGTCGGCGAGCATCGTGGCCTGGTCGGCGGGCTTGGCCTTCGCGACGTCCCCGTAGAAGGCGGTCAGGCTCTTGTACTGGCTGAACGAGCCGAGCGCCGTCCGCATGACCTTCTTGAACGTGACGAGGAATTCGAGCGGGTTGTCAGTGAAGTTGTCCCACTCCTGGAAGACGCGCCAGCTGACACCGGCCTTCGACAGGCGCTCGGCATAGGACGTGAGCGCGTAGCCCGGATGCGTGTCCTCGCTGTAGGCGTCGTTCTCGACCGCGCGGTGCCCGTTGGCCTCATAGCCGATCGTGCCCGTCCAGTGGAACGTCCGGTTGGGGTTGGTCGGGCCGAACACCGAGCAGTGGTAGGCGTCGCAGATCGTGAACGTGTCGGCCAGCTCGTACTGGAACGGCAGGTCGCGGCGGTCGTAGTGGACCATCGTGGGCAGCTGCTTGGCCGCGATCCAGCCGTCGTGCCAGCCGTCCCCGCGCGCCTTCTGGCCGCCGTCCCACGAGTGGTCGAGGCCCGCGATGTAGTTGACGTCGGTCAGCGGGCCGTGGCCCACCGCGTCCCGCGCGAGGAACGGCTTGACGCGGCGCAGCAGGCCCTTCTGCTCGAACACCGGGTATCCGTCGGGCAGCTCGATCGCGTTCCGGTCGCCGTACCCGCGCACGCCCCGCAGCGTCCCGAAGTAGTGGTCGAAGCTGCGGTTCTCCTGCATCAGGAACACCACGTGCTTGATCGCTTTCAGCCCGCCCGGCGGCAGCGGACGGGCCAGCGCGGCGTGCACGGACGGCGGCAGCAGCGACGCCGCCGCGCCCCCGGCGACGGCCGCGCCGGACGCGAGGAAACGGCGGCGAGAGGGACCGGAACTCATGCCCAGAACGCTGATCGCACCCGGTAACGGCAACGCGGCGAACCCGCATCACCCCGGCAACAAACATGAAAATCCCTCAGCTCCGCCCCGCGCGGGCCTGGACGCGAAAACGCCGGCCCCGGGATTCCGGGACCGGCGTTCACTGGTGGGTTCAGACGCCCTGGGGCTCCTCGACCGGTGCTCCGGCGGCGCGCTTGGCCCGTCGGGGCTTGGCGTCCGCCGCAGGGCCGTCCGTCTCGGCCACCGCCGCCTTGCGCGTCCGCGCGGGCTTCGCGGGGGCGTCCTCGGCAGCGGCTGCGGCCTTGCGCGTCCGGGTGCGCTTGGGCGCGGTCTCCGCAGTGACCGTGTCCGTGGTGGACGCGTCCACCGCGCTGACAGTGGCCTTGCGCGCACGAGTGCGCTTGGGCGCGACGTCCGCCGTGGCTTCCGCAGGGGACGCCTCGGGCGTTGCGGCAGCGGTCTTGCGCGTCCGGGTGCGCTTCGGGGCAGCCTCGGCCGCGTCAGCGGTGTCGGTCGCGTCCGTTGCGCTGGCCGTGGTCTTGCGCGTCCGCTTGGGTGCGGCCTCCGTCGTGGTGTCCATAGGGGACGCCTCGGGCGCTGCGCTCGCGGCCTTACGCGTTCGGGTGCGCTTCGGCGCCGCCTCAGCGGTGTCGGACGCGTCCGTCGCGCTGGCTGCGGCCTTGCGGGTGCGCTTGGGGGCGGCTTCGGCCGTGGCGTCCACAGGGGACGCGTCGGGCGTTGCTGCGGCCTTGCGCGTGCGAGCGGGCTTGGCTTCGGCGGTGGCCTGGGCCTCCGCGTCGCTTGCGCTTGCGGCGGTCTTGCGCGTCCGCGTGCGCTTCGGAGCGGCCTCAGCCGCGTCAGCGGTGTCAGTCGCGCTGGCCGTGGCCTTGCGGGTGCGCTTCGGCGCGGCGTCCGTCGTAGCGTCCGCAGGGGACGCGTCGGGCGTCGTGGTCGCGGCCTTGCGGGTTCGCGCGCGCTTGGGTGCAGCCTCAGCGGTGTCGGACGCGTCCGACGTGCTGGTTGCGGTCTTGCGCGTGCGGGCCGGCTTGGCCTGGGCCTCCGCGTCACCCGCGCTTGCGGCGGTCTTGCGGGTCCGCGTGCGCTTGGGCGCGGCCTCGACCGCGTCAGCGGTGTCGGTCGCGTCCGTCACCTTGGCCGTGGCCGTGCGGGTGCGCTTGGGTGCGACCTCCGCCGTGGCGTCCACAGGGGACGCCTCGGGCGCTGCGGTCGCAACCTTGCGCGTCCGCGTGCGCTTCGGCGCGGCGTCGGCGGCGTTCGCGGCTTCGGTCGCGTCCGGGACACCGGCCGTGGCCTCAGTTGCGCTCGCGGTGGCCTTGCGGGTCCGCGTGCGCCTCGGAGCGGTCTCGGCGGACGTGTCCGCGTCGGCTGCGTCCGTCACGCTGGCCGTGGCCTTGCGGGTGCGCGTGGGTGCGGGTTCGGCCGTGGCGTCCACAGGGGACGCGTCGGGCGTGGCTGCGGCCTCGCTGGTGCTCGCGGCGGTCTTGCGGGTCCGCGTGCGCTTCGGAGCGGCCTCGGTCGCCTCAGCGGTGTCCGTCGCGCTGGCCGCGGCCTTGCGGGTGCGGGTGCGCTTCGGAGCGGTTTCGGTGGTGGCCTTGCGGGCGGCTTCGCGTTCGGCGGCGAGGGCCTCGTCCTGGGACGTGGTCACGCGGCGGCGCTTGGGCTGCTCGTCCACCAGGGCCTCGGACGGGGCCGGGGTGTCCTGGGTGGCCGGGATCGCGGGGACGGCGGTGTCCTTGCGGCCGCGGTTGCGCTTGCGGCGGCGCGGGGACGCGGTCTCCGGCGATTCGGTCGACACGGGCGTCTCGGCGGGGCGCTCGTCGCGCTGGACGGGCTGCTCGACCGGACGGCCGTTGCGGGTGCGGGTGCGGGAACGCGAGCGGCGGTTGCGGCGGGGACGGGCCTCGTCGCGGTCGCGGTCGCGGTCACGGTCGTGGTCGCGCTCGCGGGTGCGGGTCTTGCCGGTCTCGCCGATGTCCTCCAGCTTCTCGGCCTCCAGGCCCGCGCGGCCGTGCCGCTGGTCCTTGGGCAGGGTGCCCCGGGTGCCCTTGGGGATGCCGAGGGCCTCGAAGAAGTGGGGGCTGCTGGAGTAGGTCTCCTCGGGCTGGGCGAAGTCCAGGCCGAGGGTGCCGTTGATCAGCTTCCAGCGCGGGATGTCGGACCAGTCGACCAGGGTCACCGAGGTGCCCTCGCGGCCCGCGCGGCCGGTGCGGCCGATGCGGTGCACGTAGGTGTCGGCGCTGTCGGGGCACTCGAAGTTGACCACGTGCGTGACGTCGTCCACGTCGAGGCCGCGCGCGGCGACGTCGGTGGCGACCAGCACGTCGATCTTGCCCGCGCGGAACGCGCGCAGCGCGCGCTCGCGCTGGGACTGGCCGAGGTCGCCGTGCACGGCGGCGGCGTCGAAGCCGCGCTGGCACAGGTCGGCCGCGACGCGGTCGCAGGCGCGCTTGGTCTGGCAGAAGACCATGGTCAGGCCGCGGCCCTCCGCCTGCAGCAGGCGGGCGACCATCTCGGGCTTGTCCATCTGGTGGGCCTGCCACACGAACTGCTGGACCTGCGGCGTGGCCTCGGACTCGGTGTGCGCCTCGGCGCGGACGTTGGTCGGGCGGGTGAGGTAGCGGCGCGACAGCGCGGCGATCTCGCCCGGCATGGTGGCCGAGAACAGCATGGTCTGCCGCCGCTCGGGCACCCGGCTGATGATCCGCTCGATGTCGGGCAGGAACCCGAGGTCGAGCATGCGGTCGGCCTCGTCCAGGACGAGGACGGCGACCTCGGACAGGTCGAGGTGCTTCTGCTTGGCCAGGTCGAGCAGCCGGCCGGGGGTGCCGACGACGACGTCCACCCCGGTGCGCAGCGCCTCGATCTGCGGCTCGTACGCGCGGCCGCCGTAGACCGACAGCACGCGGGTGCCGAGCTTGCCGCCGGCGACCAGCAGGTCGTCGGTGACCTGCAGGGCCAGCTCGCGGGTCGGTGCGATGACCAGGGCCTGCGGCTTGCGGCCGCCGTGCTTGATGCGCTGCAGCGCGGCCACGCCGAACGCCAGCGTCTTGCCGGTGCCCGTGCGGGCCTGGCCGATGATGTCGTGGCCGCCCAGCGCGATCGGCAGGGCGAGCTCCTGGATGGGGAACGCGTCGACGATGCCCTCGGCTTCGAGGGCATCGGCTATCTCGGGTACGACCCCGAGTTCGGCGAAGGTAGTCAGGGCTTCCAGCCTCCAATATGCGGGGTCCTCGCTCCCGGTCGCGGCGCAGCGCCGTCGGCTCCGCCGGAGCCCGTCCACCGGTGCTCCGGGCCGACCTGGCACGGCTGCGTTCCCGGCGGGGCCTTCAGTGCCCGCCGGTCGCTTTCCGTGGCCGCGCGCTCGCGCGGGAGGGACCAGCCGTCGATCAATTCCTTACGGCGACCGCAGTCAGGGGTTGAAAGCAGTCACTCATTGTGGCTGCGTGCGGTCACACTCCGCGACGCAGTGTACCGGCGCCGGTGTCACTACACCAATAGCCGATCACCTGTCCCAACGTTTCCGAGATCGGGGGTATTCCGCGCGCCTTGCCGGACCGGCGTTTTCCGGGCGCCGGAAGGCCGCGGATGGCCGGGAGTGGCCGCCGCTCCGGCCGGATGCTGACATTCTGTGATCCGCCAGGTTTGCGGACGAGGGAGGCGGAACGCATGCGGACGGTCGTGCGGTGGGTGGCGGCGGTCACGGTGGTCGGGGCGGCGCTCGGCGGCTGCTCGTCCGGGAAGTCCAAGGGCGGCCCGGACGTCCCGGACAAGGGGACGATCGTCGTGCACGACAACAGCGAGCACCCCGGCCAGTTCGTCAAGTTCAAGGACGCCGAGTACGTCAAGGTCGCCGGGCTGCCCGACAAGGCCGCCGAGCAGCGCATCGGCCAGGCGTTCCACGGCCCGCTGGACTGGACGGTGAAGTGGCTCGGCGCGACCCTGGACGCCGACCGCAAGAACCAGTGCAAGGGCAAGACCAGCATCGTCCAGACCAAGGTCAGGCTGGGCCTCGGCGGCCCGGACATCGTGTCCGCGAACAACTCGATCATCATGATCCCCTGCTACGAGAGCGAGGAGGCGCTGCCGACCGTTCCGGTCACCGTGGACGTGAAGGCCGGCAAGGCCCTCACCGCGCCGGACGTGCTGACCGACAAGACGCTGAACGACCCGAAGCCCCTGTGGGACGCGCTGTCCGGCCCGAAGGACGACTGGAAGCAATGCGAGCTGGCCGACATCAAGCGCAAGGACTTCCTGCCCGGTAAGCAGGACGGCCCGGTCGAGACGCCGCCGTCCGCGGGGCTGTTCTTCGACAAGCAGGGCCTGAACCTGATCTGGTCCACGATCGGCACCGACTGCTCCAGCTTCACTTTCTCCGCGCCTTACGCCAAGCTCAAGGACCTGGTGAAGCCCGACCTCCTGACCCGCCTCCAAACCGCCGCGACCGCGAAATGATCACTCCCTCCGATAACACGCCGGAAAACCCCGTCCACTTAGGCGATTCCGCGCTCTCGCCCGATTCGCCCGCGCCTCCCGGGGCGCGCGATTCGTCCGATCCTGCCGAGCCGCGGGTTTCGGGTGGGCGGTGGCGGGTGGGCGGGTTCGAGGAGGTGCGGGAGCTGGGGGCGGGCGCGCAGGGGCGGGTCGTCCTGGCGCGGCACGAGGGGGACGGGACGGCCGTCGCGATCAAGTACCTGAACGTCCCGGCGGACGATCCGGACGAGCGCGAGCGGCGCCTCGCGCGCCTGCGGGACGAGGCGGTGATGCTCGGCCGGGTCGCCGACCCGCACGTGGTGCGGCTGTTCCGGTTCGTGACGGCGCCGGAGGGCGCGGCGCTGGTCATGGAGGCGGTGGACGGCGTGCCGCTGGCGCGCGTCCTCGCCGAGAACGGCGCGCTCGCGCCCGAGGCGGCGCTGACCGTCCTCAAGGGGTCGCTGCGCGGCCTGGCCGCCGCGCACAAGGCCGGGATCGTGCACCGCGACTACAAGCCCGGGAACGTGGTCGTCCGGCCGGACGGGCTGAGCAAGCTGGTGGACTTCGGGATCGCGGTCCCGGTCGGCGAGGCGTCCGCCGTGGGCACGCCCGCCTACATGGCGCCCGAGCAGTGGCGCGGCGGGCCCGCCTCGCCCGCGACCGACGTGTACGCGGCGACCTGCGTGTTCGTGGAGGCCGTCACGGGGGAGCGGCCGTTCAGCGCGAGCAGCCAGGCGGCGCTCGCGAACCTGCACCTCACCGCGCCGCCGCCGCTGGAGCGCCTGCCCGAGCCGCTGCGACCGCTGGTGGGACGCGGCATGGCCAAGGACGCGGCGGACCGTCCGCCCTCCGCGGCCGCCTTCGCCGCCGAGCTGGAGGCCGTCGCGTCCGCCGCGTACGGGCCGGAATGGGAGTCACGGGGCGTCCGCGTCCTGGCCGGGCTCGCGATGGCGCTGGCCGCGTTCTTCCCGGCAGCCGCGCTCGGCGGCGCGTCCCTCGGCGGGACGGCCGCGGGCACGGCCGGAGCTGCGGGCATCGCCGGCGGAGGCGGCCTGCTCGCCGCGACCGGCGCGAAGGTCGCGGCGGCCGTCGTCGCGACCGCGATCGTCGCGGGCGGCGCCGGGACCTACGTCGCCGTGACCAACCCCGGCCACCCGGCCGCGCGCCCGTCCCCGAAGGCGCTGAAGATCACGCTGGCGAGCGTCACGACCGTCTTCCACGCCCCGGACGCCACCGCGACCGTCGCCTACCCGCGCGTGACGGGCCTCGCCTCGCCCGACCTGGAGAACCGCGTCAACAGGATCCTCCGCGCTCCGGCGGACGAGTGGTCCAAGGCCGTCCACGAGGACTACGGCGGCTTTGTCGGGACGAAGGCGCCGCCCGGTCCGCTGTTCCGCCCGGCCGCGGTCGTCGACTTCGGGCTGAAGGGGCCGCGCTACCTCTCCGTCCGGTACCGGCCGGTCGTCGCGTGGCGGAACACGCCCCAGAAGACCATCGTCACGGTGGACCTCGCGACCGGGACGAGGCTGGACAACCGTGACCTGCTGCTCCCCGCTGTGGACACCGTCCCTGGCGCCCGCGACCTGACGCTCCTTCTCGAACGGCACACGGCCACCGGCGTGCTCTGCAAGGGAGTGCCGCATCCGACCGGCCCCGAGACGGACCTGAAGCCCGAGGCGATCGAGAAGGGCTACGTGCGTCCACTGCTCACGGCCACGGGCGTCGAGTTCTACGTCCCCAAGGCCCTGCTCGGCTACGACATGGCCTGCAACCGGGCCGACGAGCCGGTCATCGTCCCGTACCGGGACCTGCGCGGAACGCTCCGCCCGAACATCCTCAAAGCGATCACCGGAACCTGACCCGCACGCCGCCCACCACCGCCCACCAGAGGCCGTCCGCCCGGGGGGCCGCTCACCGAGGTCCGCCCGCTGAGGGCCGCTCACCAAGGGCCGCCCGCCGAGGGACGTCCGCCGGGAGCCGCCTGCCGGGGACGTCCGCTGGGGGCCATTCGCTGGGGCCAGCCGCCGGGCTCGCCCGCTGAGGGGCGTCCGCCGGAGGGCGTCCGCTGGGGGCGTCCGCAGGGCCCGCCCGCCGAGAGGCATCCGCCGGAGGCGGGCCGCATCGCCCAGGGGCCGTCCGGGACGTCCTGGACGGGGCCGGACGCGCCGGAGCCCCCGTGTGCGGGCACGGGGGCTCCGGACCAGCGGGGCCGGGCGGCCGCCTCGCGGCGGCCGTCACAGGGGGTCTAGAAGTAGCTGCGGCGGCGCCTGCCCCAGCGGCCCGAGCCCCAGCGGCCCGTGCCGTGCGAGGTCAGCGCCACCACGCCGACCGCCGCGATGATCACGGCGAAGACGAAGGCGACGAACGAGCCGGCGCCGAGCGCGCTGGCGATGAGTCCGCCGAGGATCGCGCCGACCACGCCGACGCCGATGGTCAGCAGGATGCCGATCGGGTTGCGGCCGGGGACCAGCAGGCGCGCGAGCGCGCCGATCACCGCCCCCACCACGATGAACCAGAGGACCGTGAGCATGACTTTCGATCACCGTTCCGTGTTCGGGACGCCCCGCGGGGGTGCGGGTGGCCTGTCGGTGGTCGGTATGCCCCGTGTGCCGGATTCAAACGTCCCCGCCCGGCACCGGCCGATCAGGTGTAGGTGGTGCCGAACCCGACCGAGCGGCCCTCGTCCTCGGCGATCTCCAGGTAGCCGACGTGCGCGGCCGGGATCACGACCCGCCCGGCCTTGCTGTCCTGCAGCACGAACACGCCGCCGGACTCGGCGAGCGCCTCGGCGAGGACGCGCTGGACCTCGTCCGCCGACAGCGAGGTCTCGACCACCAGCTCCTTGGGGACGAACTGCACCCCGATGCGTACCTGCACGCGATAGCTCCCGTCTCAAGGTGAACGCGCCGCCCGGAAGGACGGCACCCCTCGATGCTGCCACGCCCGGGCCCCGGATCGCCGTCCCCGACCGCCGCGAACGCATACCCGGACGAGTCGGCGAGCGCAACCGGCGCGAACGCGTTACCAACCGTGCGGGACGACGCCGCAGGCGAGTCCCGCGCGGTTGATCGCGAAGCGATGCAGCGTTCGCACGAGCTTCCGGGCCGCGCCCGAGCCTTTAGGCGAGGGCGCGGAGCCGGAGGCTCAATGGGTACGCACGGAGCCGGAGGCTCAATGGGTACGCACGGAGCCGGAGGCTCAATGGGTACGCACGGAGCCGGAGGCTCAATGGGTACGCACGGAGCCGGAGGCTCAATACGTACGCGCGGAGCCGGAGGGTCAATGGGTACGCGGGAAGCCGGAGATGCCGCGCCAGGCGAGGCGGGCGATCATCTTCTCGGCGGTGTCCTTGGGGATCTTGCCGTGCTGGCCGAGCCAGTAGCGGGCGCTGACCTCGGCCATGCCGACCAGGCCCATGCCGAGCAGGTGCGCCTCGTCGCTGTCGGCGCCGGTGTCCTCGGCGATCACCTGGGCGACCATCTCGGCGCACTGGGTGTTGGCGCGCTCGACCCGCGCGCGGACGGGCGCCACGTTGCGCAGGTCGGACTCGAAGACCAGCCGGTAGGCCTCGCCGTCCCCGGCCACGAAGTCGTAGAACGCCTGCATGGCCGCCTGGACGCGCAGCTTGTTGTCGCTGGTGGACGCCAGGGCCTCCCGGACGGTGCGGACCAGCGCCTCGGCGTGCTCGTCGAGCAGCGCCAGGTACAGTTCCAGCTTGCCCGGGAAGTGCTGGTACAGCACGGGCTTGCTGACACCCGCCCGCTCGGCGATCTCGTCCATCGCCGCGGCGTGGTAGCCCTGGGCGACGAACACCTCCTGCGCTGCGCCGAGCAGCTGCCTGCGCCTGGCCAGACGCGGCAGGCGCGTGCCACGGGGGCGGGCGTCCGGGGTCGCGGTCACCACACTCTCCGATCACCGATCAGTGCGGCGGTCCGGGGGTCGTCCGCCGCTGGAGTCAATCCCACCATCCTACGCGCCGGTAACCTCGAAGGTCACCCACGTGCCCGTTCGCGTCGCCGCGCGTGTCCCTCCCGCCACTCCCGCAACCCTAGGGCACGGGAGCGGCGGGACGGTCAGCGGTAGTCGTCCTCGTCGAGGGCCACCGAGCGGCCCTGGTCGGCGTAGTCGGCCTCGTCGGCGTCCATCGGGCGCTGCCCGTCCCGCGCGTCGTCGTCCCCGGGCAGCAGGTCGGCGCGCTGCTCGGCGGCGTCGGCCTCCGGCGCGTCGTCCGGCGCGTCGTCGTCGGTCCGGGGCTCCAGGCCCTCGGTCTCGCTCATCGTGCGTCCTTCCCCCTAGGCGTCGGCGAGCGCGCCCGGACGGGCCGGGCGGCCGGGCGTCACAGCCGTCCGGCCAGCTCCCGCAGCGGCGCCTCCACGGCCTCCCCGAACGTGGGGAACGCGTGCACGACGTCGGTGAGCAGGCTGAGCGGCGTCTCCGCCCGGATCGCCAGCGCGATCTCGCTCATCCACTCCTCAGCGTAGAGCCCGACCGCCGCGGCGCCCACGAGCAGCCCGCGTTCGGCGTCCGCGTACAGCTCGACCCGGCCCCGGTCGTCGGCGTCCACGGACGCGCGCGCCGTGGCGGACAGGTCGCATCCGGCCGTGATCAGCGCCTGCCCGTCCCGCTCGGCCTGGACGGGGCTGACGCCCACCGTGTAGACGGTCGGCGCCGTGTAGACCACCCGCGGGATCGCCCGGTAGTCGGCCTCGCGGCGCTTCCCCAGGACGTTCGAGACGACCACGCGCGCCTGGTAGCGGGCCGCGTGCGTGGTCCGCGCGACGCCGGTCACGTCCCCGGCCGCCCAGACCCCGCCGCCGGGCCCGTCCTCCTCGGAGGTCTCCTCGTCGCCCAGCCGGACCTGGCACGTCGCGTCCACCGGAAGGGGATGCCCGGCCTGGACGTCCACGCCGAGCGTCTCCAGCCCGAGGCCCTCGACGCGCGGGCGGCGCCCGGCCGCGACCAGGATCCGGTCGGCCTCGACGACCCCGCCGTCCGAGAGCCACAGGCGCAGCCCGACCGGGCCGCGCTCGACGCGTGCGGGCTCCGCGCCGAGCCGCAGGTCCACGCCCACCCGGCGGAGCGCCTCGGCGAGCACCTCCCCGGCGAACGGCGCCTCGGCCGTCAGCAGCCGCCCGGACGCCTCGACCACCGTGACCGCCGACCCGAACGCCGCGTACACCTGGGCCATCTCGCACCCGACCGGCCCGCCGCCGAGGACGACCAGGCGGCGCGGCAGGTCCGGGACGGTCAGCGCCTCGTCGCTCGTCCATACCGGGACGTCGCCGAGGCCCTCGACGTCCGGGACCGCCGGCTCGCTGCCGGTGCTGATGACCAGGTCGTCGAACCGGTGCTCCGCGCCGTCCACGTCCAGGACGCCCGGTCCGGCGACCCGTCCCCAGCCGCGCAGGACGGTCACCCCGGCCTCGGCCATCCGGGCGACCGCGCGGTCGTCGTCGAGGTTCCCGGTGACCTCGTCCCGGCGCGCGACGGCCAGCTCCCAGGTCTCGCCGCGCCGCGCCGACAGCAGCAGCGACTTGGACGGGACGCAGGCGAAGTACGGGGACTCGCCGCCGACCAGGCGGTTCTCCACGAGCGCGACGTCCCGCCCGGCGCGGGCGAGGGCGGCCGCGGCCGGCTCGCCCGCCGACCCGCCGCCCAGCACGACGACGTCGAAGTGATTCTGCGACAACTCTGCCTCCGGCACCCCTCGTCATGTCCCCGCACCTCATGGTGACCGACAACGGCGGCGGAGAGTGCCGGTTCGAACACATACGGCATCCGTATATTCCGGAGCGGCCCCCCGGTGGGGCCGGATCGAAGGCGTCAGGGGAGGGGCTGGTGGTCGGTGAGGAGGGGTTCCAGCAGGTCTCCGTGCCGCTCGACGCGGGCGAGGACGTCGTCCGGGCCGAAGTCCAGGTCGTCCTTGGTCTTGGCGGCCTCCAGCTCGTCCCAGGTGATCGGCGTGGACACCGCGGGCTCGGACGTCGCGCGCAGCGAGTACGGCGCGACGGTCGTCTTCGCCGGGTTGTTCTGGCTCCAGTCGACGAAGATCTTGCCCTTGCGCAGGTCGCGCCCCATCTTCGCGACGACCAGGTCCGGGTGGTCGGCGGCGAGGCGCTGCGCGGCCTTCTTGGCGTACTCCGACGTCCGGTCGGTCTCCTCGACCGGGACGTAGAGGTGCAGGCCCTTCTTCCCGCTGGTCTTGGGGTAGGACGCCAGGCCGTCGGCGTCCAGCAGGTCCCGCAGCAGGACGGCCACCTTCCGCGCGTCCAGGATGCTCGCGGGCGCGCCCGGGTCCAGGTCGAAAACCATGAGGTCAGGCGGATGCAGGCCGCCGCGCGGCCCCACCTTCCACTGCGGGATGTGCAGCTCCAGCGCCGCCAAATTCGCGCACCACACCAGCGTCGGCAGGTCGTCGATCACGACGAAGTCGAGGGTGTCGCGGCCGCGCGAGCTGCCCGGCGTCGGGATCGTCGCCTTCCGCACCCAGTCCGGCGTGTGGGACGGGGCGTTCTTCTCGAAGAACGACCCGCCGTCCACGCCGTCCGGATACCGCTTGCGGGTCGCCGGACGGTCCCGCAGGTGCGGCAGCAGCACCGGCGCGATCTTGACGTAGTAGTCGATCACCTCGCCCTTGGCGAAGTGCGGGTACAGCTCCTTGTGCAGGTTCGACAGGGCGAGGTCGCGCCCGTCGACCTGGACGACCTGCTTCTCAGGGCTCACGCCCCACCTCCTGCGGCTCCTCGCCAGGGCTCACGTCCCTGTTGGACTCAGCGGCCTCGCTCGCCCCTGCGTCCATCTCACGGTCAGGGTTCACGGGTGACCTCCTGCGGGTCCTTGTCGTCGCGGAGGCCCCGCCAGGACGGGAAGCGCAGCCGGTCGTCCCTGGTCCGGACGGCATAGGCGACCTCCCCGACGAGCCGCGGTTCAACCCACTGCGCGTCCCGGGCGACATCCCGCGGGACCTCGTCGTCGAACGGGCTGTCCGGGCGGCGCAGCGGCCACAGCGCCTCGTACAGCTCGTCCAGCGCCCGGTCGCTGAAGCCGGTGCCGACGTGCCCGACGAAGCACAGCCGGCCCTTCGGGTCGTACTCGCCGAGCAGCAGCGACCCGACGCCGCCCTCGCGCCGGCCGCGGCCCGGCTTCCAGCCGCAGACCACGACCTCCTGGGTGTGGAAGTTCTTGATCTTGCGCCAGAAGTCCACCCGGCGGCCGGACCGGTACGGCGAGTCGAGCCGCTTGGCCATCAGGCCCTCCAGGCCCTGCTCCTGCGTGAAGGCCATCAGCTCGGTCACCTGCGCGCGGTCCGAGCCGTCCAGGTACGGCGGGACCTCCACCGGGCCGGTCGCGGCCAGTTCCAGCTCGGCCAGCAGCGCGCGGCGCTCGGCGTAGGGGGTGTCGAACAGCGTCCGGCCGTCCAGGAAGAGCAGGTCGAACGCCACGTACCGGACGGGCACCTCGCGGATCAGCCGCGGGCCGGGGCGGGCCACGTGCATCCGCCGCTGGAGCCTGGCGAAGCTCGGCCGGCCGTCCTCGAACGCGACCACCTCGCCGTCCAGGACCACGTCGTGGTGGGGGAGCAGGTCGGCCAGCCCGGACAGCTCGGGGTAGTGGGACAGCACGTCCGCGCCGCGCCGGGACACCGCCCGGACGCCGTCCGCGGACACGCCGGTCAGCACGCGCACACCGTCCCACTTGAGCTCCAGGCCCCAGCGCGCGGTGTCGTCGGGGAGATCGCCGGTGACGGCCGTCATCGGCTCCACGGGCCACGGCATGGTCATAACGCCGTTCCTACCCCGGTCCGCGCCCCGGAAAAGGATCTCCCGGGCCCGCCGCGGCGCGACCGCCGTGCCCGTCCTGGACGGTCTGGGGCGAAATCGAACGCGTTCGGCGTCGTGACGTGGGTATGAGCAGTCCATGCGCAGCATCTGGAAGGGCGCGATCTCGTTCGGCCTGGTCACGATCCCGGTCAAGCTGTACTCGGCGACCGAGCAGCGGGACGTGTCCTTCCACCAGGTCCACCGGGAGGACGGCGGCCGGATCCGCTACAAGCGGGTCTGCACGCTGGACGGCGAGGAGGTCGCCTACTCCGACATCGCCAAGGGCTTCGAGCTGCCGTCGGGCGAGATGGTCGTCCTGACCGACGAGGACTTCGCGGACCTGCCGCTGAGCAGCAGCCGCCGGGTGGACGTCCTGGAGTTCGTGGACGCCGAGGAGGTCGACCCGATCTACTTCAACAAGTCCTACTTCCTCGAACCCGACTCGCAGGGCGTCAAGCCGTACGTCCTGCTCAGGGACGCGCTGGAGGAGTCCGGCAAGGTCGCGCTGGTGAAGGTCGCGCTGCGGCAGCGCGAGTCCCTGGCCACGCTGCGCGTCCGCGAGGGCGTCTTCGTGCTGGAGACGATGCTCTGGCCGGACGAGGTCCGCACCGCCGACTTCCCCTTCCTGGACGAGGACATCGACGTCCGCCGCCAGGAGCTGACCATGGCGACCTCGCTGATCGACAGCATGTCCGGCGACTTCGACCCCGGCCAGTACAAGGACACCTACCGCGAGGCGCTCGAATCGGTCATCGAGGCCAAGGTCGAGGGGCGCGAGGTCGTCCAGCCCGCCGAGGAGGAGGGCGAGGCCCCGGCCGCCGACCTGCTCAGCGCCCTGCGCGCGAGCGTGGAGGCCGCCAAGAAGGGCCGCGGCGGCTCAGGGACGGCGAAGAAGAGCGCCCCGGCGAAGAAGTCCGCAACCTCGAAGAAGGCCGCGACCACCAAGAAGCGCGCCGCCTCCGGCGGCACGTCCGGCGAGGGCGGCACCCGAGCCCGCGGCGGAACGACCCGCAAGACCGCAGCGAAGAAGAGCACGTCGGCCAAGACCGCGAAGAAGAGCGAGTCGCCCAAACCCCGCTCCCGCCGCTCCGCCTGATCCGCCGCCCCGTCCGCCAGTGCTGGGGCGCCCGCCGATCTCTCAGCGTCCGACGAACGTTCGCCGGTCTCTCAGGGGCCGCCCGATCTCTCGGCGTCCGGCGATCTCTCGGCGTTCGCCGGTTTCCGTACGGACCGGCGGGCGGACGGGTCGGGCGCGGGCTCGGCTATCCGGGGAGTTCGACGGGTTCGAGGGTGGGGCGCTTGGCGGCGACCTCGTCGCCGGACGAGTGGCCGCGCAGGCGGCGGCCGATCCACGGGAGCAGGTGGCCGCGGGCCCAGCGGACGTCGAAGAGGAGCTGCGCGCCGCGGCTCAGCTTGGGCAGCGGGACGAGCTGCGGCTCGCGCCAGTCGCCCGCGTCCGGGACGCCGATCGCTTCCAGGACGGCCAGCGCGACCCGTCGATGCCCTTCCTTGCTCATATGCAGGCGATCGATCCCCCACATCCTCCAGTCGCGGAGGATCTGCATCGTCCACTGGTCGACGACGTGCGCGCCGTGGCGGGCGGCGATGTCGCGGAGGTGGTCGTTGTAGCGGGCCACGCGGTCGCGGGTCAGCCGGATGACCGCCGAGTCGGACGGGTCCACCCCGGTGAACAGGACGACGTCCGCGCCCGCCGCCCGGAGCCGCGCGACGGCCTGCTCCATCGAGGCGGCCAGCTCGTCCACGTCCGTGCCGGGACGCAGCAGGTCGTTGCCACCGCCGGACACGCTCACCAGGTCGGGGCCGAGCTCCAGCGCGGCCGGGAGCTGGGTCTCGATGATCTGCCCGAGCAGCTTCCCCCGCACCGCGAGGTTGGCGTAGGTGAAGCCGTCCTCGCGCTCGGCGAGCGCCTCGGCCACCCGGTCGGCCCACCCGCGCGGACGCCCGTCGGGGTACTCGTCCCCGATGCCCTCGCTGAAGGAGTCACCGATCGCCACATAACGCGTCCAACCCATGGACACATGCTATTTGGCCTGCTCAACCACCTCGTCCATCCCCGCCCCGGCGTGCCGCCGCACCAGCCACCCCTCACCGCAGGTGCGACGCGTCCAGACGAGCCGAACGCCGACACCCGTCAAGAACCAGCACGGACAGCAAGGACGCGACCCAGCGCCCGCGAGAACGCAGGCCAGCGTCGCAACGGGCCGGAGGCCGATCGTCAGGAGTCGGCGCGGACGGCAAGGACGCGGACCAGCATCCGCGAGGGCGCGGGCCGACGTCGCGACGAGCCGGTGGGCGGCCGTCAGGTGTCGGTCGGACGGCGAGGGCGCGGGCCAGCTTCCGCGAGGGCGCGGGTCAGGATCGCTAATCGCTAGGAGCCGGAGGCCGACGGTCAGGAGTCGGTGTGGACGGCCAGGGCGCGGACCGGCGTCGCGACGGGCCGGTGGGCGGCGGTCAGGTGTCGGTGCGGACGGCGAGGACGCGGGCCAGCGTTGCGACGGCGCGGTCGGCCTCGGAGCAGGGGGCGATGCGCTCGCCCCAGCCGAAGTAGTAGCACCAGTCGGCGCCGGAGTGGTCCGGCGCGGCGATCACGCTCTCGTTCAGGCCGGGCAGCTCCCGGTTGCTGACCAGGGCCGTCGGCCAGCGGTCGCCGGGCGCCGCGACCTCGACCAGCCAGCCCCGCGAGCGCAGGTCGTCGGTGAGGCGTTCCAGGTGGCCGAGCGCACGTTCGGCATCGGTCATCACCTGCGTGGACATCGTTCCTCCAAAGTGCGGTGCGGGACGCGCCCGCGACCGCGTGCCCTCCGCCGGGCCCCGGGCCTTGCGGGCAGGGGGCCGGCCGCGCGGGGCGCGAGGGGTGCGGTCGCCGGTCGCGGCGCGACCCGGCCTGCACGCGGGTCGCGCGTTCGCGGCCGCCGCCCCGTCCGGGCGGCGGAACCGGAAACGCGTTCAGTCTGGCCAGCGGTGACCCAGATCACAAGCACTTCGGCGCGGGTCGCGCGGCGGCGTCGCCACGGCCCTCCCGGCGGACGCCCGGAACCCCGCAGCTCACGCGCCCGACATGGGCATTGAGGACGATGCGGCCCCGTCAAAATTGACCCCCACCCCATGGTCACCGAAACCCGCACTTCCAGCCCCCGCGCCCTCCGCAAGCACCGCACCCCACCCCCGCGCTTCCGCGTATCCGCGCCCCGCGCATCCGCGTCTCCCGCGCCCCTGCGTATCCGGGCCCCCGCGCCCCTGCGTATCCGGGCCCCCGCGCCCCCGCGTATCCGGGCCCCCGCGCCCCCGCGTATCCGGGCCCCCGCGCCCCTGCGCATCCGGGGCCCCGCGCCCCTGCGCATCCGGGCGTTCGCGCCCCTGCGTATCCGGGTCCCTACGCGTCCGGGCGTCCGCGCCCCTGCGCGTCCGCGCCCTGCGCGCCCTGCGCTCCTGCGCTCCTGCGCTCCCGCGCCCTGCGCGTCCGTGTACCGCCCCCCGCGTACCGCGCTCCCGTGCCCCCGCGCACCGCGCCCTTGCGCATCCGGGCTCCTGCGCGTCCGCGCCCCGCGCCCCGCGCGCCGCGCATCCGGGCTCCTGCGCGTCCGCGCCCCGCGCATCCGGGCTCCTGCGCGTCCGGGCGTCCGCTCCCGCGCCCCTGCGCGTCCGCCCCCGCCCCCCGCGCGCCGCGCCCCCGCGCATCTGTGCCCCCCCGCCCCGGCGCATCCGTGCCCCGCGTATCCCGGCCCCCGCGCCCCTGCGCGTCCGTGCACCACCCCCCGCGCACCGCGCCTCCGCCCACCGCGCCCGCGCATCCGTCCCCGTGCCCCTGCGCGTCCGGGCGTCCGCGCCCCCTGCGCCTTCGGGCCTTGGGCATCCGGGCCCCTGTGTATCCACGCGGCCGGGGGGCGGGGATTCGCGTGTCCGGGCGGCCGTGTCCAGGCGTCCGCGCATTCGCGCATCTGGGTGTCCGCGCGTTCGCATCCGCGCATTCGGGCGCCGGGCGTTCGTGGGGCTGGGCGTTCGGGCGGCCGTTTGTGTTCGTGCGTCCGGGGTGAGGGGGGTGGGGAGCGGGTATGAGTAAGGCCCCCGGGACGAGTGTCCTGGGGGCCTTGATGGGTGGCCGGAAGCGGTCAGTAGGTCGGGAGGGTCGGGTCGATCTGGTTGACCCAGGCGACGATGCCGCCGCCGACGTGGACGGCGTCGCCGAAGCCGGCGCTCTTCACGACGGCGAGGGCCTCGGCCGAGCGGACGCCCGACTTGCAGTGCAGGACGATCTGGCGGTCCTGGGGCAGCCGCTCCAGCGCGGACCCGTTGAGGAACTCGCCCTTCGGGATCAGCGTGGCGCCGGGGATCGAGACGATCTCGTACTCGTTCGGCTCGCGCACGTCCACGAGGAAGATCTTCTCGTCGCGGTCCTGCATGGCCTTGAGGTCGTGGACGGAGATGGTGGAGTCCTTGGCGGCCTGGGCGGCCTCGTCGGAGACCGCGCCGCAGAACGCCTCGTAGTCCTCCATCAGCTCGGTGATGGTGGGGTTCTCGCCGCACAGCGGGCAGTCGGGGTCCTTGCGGACCTTGACCGTCCGGTAGCTCATCTCCAGGGCGTCGTAGATCATCAGGCGTCCGACCAGCGGCTCGCCGATGCCGGTCAGCAGCTTGATGGCCTCGTTCACCTGGATCGAGCCGATCGACGCGCACAGCACGCCGAGGACGCCGCCCTCGGCGCAGGACGGGACCATGCCGGGCGGCGGGGGCTCGGGGTAGAGGCAGCGGTAGCAGGGGCCGTGCTCGGCCCAGAACACCGACGCCTGGCCGTCGAACCGGTAGATCGAGCCCCAGACGTACGGCTTGCCCAGCAGGACGGCCGCGTCGTTCACCATGTAGCGGGTGGCGAAGTTGTCCGTGCCGTCCACGATCAGGTCGTACTGACCGAAGATGTCCAGGATGTTGTCGCGGTCGAGCGCGGTGTTGTGCACCACCACGTCGATCAGCGGGTTGATCTCGCGGACGGTCTGCGCGGCGGACTCGGCCTTCGGCAGCCCGAGCGTGGACTGCCGGTGGATGATCTGGCGCTGCAGGTTGGACTCGTCCACGACGTCGAAGTCGATGACGCCGAGGGTGCCGACCCCGGCCGCGGCCAGGTACATCAGGGCGGGCGAGCCGAGGCCGCCCGCGCCGACGCACAGGACCCTGGCGTTCTTGAGGCGCTTCTGCCCGGCCATCCCGACGTCCGGGATGATGAGGTGCCGCGAGTACCGGTTGACCTCGTCACGGGTGAGCTCCGGTGCTGGCTCTACCAGCGGTGGCAACGACACGGTGGGTGCTCCTGTGCTGACGCGTTGCGGTTTACGGGGGCGGACGCCGTCGTCCTCTCAGGCGACAACCCTGCCATGTCCCGCGGCATTCCCCCCAGGGGAGTCCCCAGGTGGGACGCGGTGAGGCCTTTATCACGGGATTAGCCGGGGATCTGGAGGTTCCCTGTGAGATGGGACGGATCGGTGCTTTGCCGGGTTAGCCTTTCCGGTTGTGGCGTTCCAGCCCCCCACGCAGCAGCCTCCGCCCTTCCACGGCCTCCCGGCGGAGCCGCCGGGACCACCTCCGCCGGCCACCGTCCTCGGGCTGCGCGCCCGCCAGTGGATGCTCGTCGCCGCCGCGCTCGGCTGCGTCTTCGCCCTCGTCGGGACCCTCGCGCTGGTCACGGCCTACACCTCGCTGACCCGCGGCCCGACCAACGCCGAGCTCCAGGTCGCCGCGCGCGCCGAGGTCGCGCGCCGCTGGCAGACCTGGACCGCCGAACGGATCTTCCCGCCGCGGATCGCCTACGAGGTCCGCCGCGGCCGGACCGAGTACGCGGCCCGCACCGGGATCGCCCCCGAGTCCGACTGCACCGCCGCCGTCGACCCGCCGGTCGCGGCCGTCCTCACCCGCGGCGGCTGCCGGATCGTCCTGCGCGCCACCTACGTCGACCAGATCGAGGGCGTCGCGGTCACCATCGGCGTCGCCGTCCTGCCGGACGCCACGACCGCCGACCGCATCTGGCGCCAGCTCCCCTCCGACCAGGACGGCGAGCCGGTGAAGAACGGCGTCCGCGCCGTCCCGTTCCCCGGCACCGCGTCCGCCCGCTTCACCGACCCGGCCCGGCAGGACTCGACGGCCGACCGCGGCGGCCCCTACCTCGTCCTCACCTCGTCCGGCGAGACCGACGGCCGCCCCGCCGCCGCCGTCGCCGAGCGCCGCCCCAACTTCCCCTTCACGGTCGCCCCGCAGATCGGCCGCCAGATCGCCCACACCCTGGGCGCCCCGGCCCTCCCCGACTGCTCCAGCCGCGAATGGAAGTGCTGACCATGAACCGACGTGCGTCCAGGCACGTGGAGGCGAAGCCGCTCGTGCAGCGTGCCGAGGCGAGGCCGTCCGTGCAGCGTGCCGAGGCGGAGCCGTCCGTGCAGCGTGCCGAGGCGAAGCGGTTCGTGCGGCGTGCGAGGGCGGAGCGGCTTGTGAGGCGGGCCGGGGCGTTGGTCGCGGCCGCGGCGCTCACCTGGCCGTTCATCGGGACGGGGGCGGCGCGGGCGGACGAGGTCCGCGACCTCCAGGGGCCCGCGTTCGCCGCGATGGACGTCCCGGCCGCGTGGAAGATCACCCGCGGCGCCGGGGTGACGGTCGGGGTCGTCGACTCGGGTGTCCAGACCGGGCAGCCGGAGCTCGCGGGCCAGGTCACCGCGGGCCCCAACATGATCGCCAACGTGGACGGCCGGACGACGCCCGCCCGGCTGCACGGCACCAGCATGTCGATGCTGATCGCCGGCAAGGGCCGCGGGCCCGGCGGAGCGGACGGCGTCATCGGCGTCGCGCCGCAGGCGAAGCTCCTGGTCGTCCGCGCGATCGCGGAAGAGGAGGACCCGTCCTTCCGGACGTACAAGACCACCACCATGGGGGACGGCGCGCCCGCGCGCGGGATCCGCTACGTCGTGGACCACGGCGTGGACGTCATCAACCTCTCCATCGGGGAGGGCGTGGAGGAGCCCGAGGAGCGCGCCGCCGTCGCGTACGCCGTGTCCAAGGGCGTCGTGGTGGTCGCGGCGGCCGGCAACGACGGCGACAAGCGCGACAAGTTCGACAGCAAGGGCTACGGGCCCTACTCCTACCCCGGCTCGTACCCGGGCGTGATCACGGTGGCCGCGACGACGCCCCGGCACACCCGCGCGGGCTTCTCCAACCGCAACTTCTCCGTCCTGGTCGCCGCGCCCGGCGTGAACCTGCCCGGCATCGGCGCCGAGCACGGCGCGTACTACATCACGGACGGGACGAGCGACTCGACCGCGCTGGTCTCCGGCATCGCGGCGCTGATCCGCGCCCGCCACCCCAAGCTCCCCCCGGCCCTCGTCGCGCAGGCCCTCGTCGCGAGCACGCCGTCCGGCGGGACGTCCTACGACCCGTCCGTCGGGCACGGCGAGGTGAACGCGGCCAAGGCGCTCGCCGCCTCGGACAAGCTCGCCGCGATCCCGAAGGGCCTGAACGGCAAGCCCGGCGACAGCCGCTTCGGCACCGGCGGCGAGCCGGGCCCGGTGACCGTCGTCCCCCGCCCGACCTGGGCAAAGGTCGTCATCGCCATCGTCATCCTCGGCGCGATCGCCGGCGCGGCCGCCGCGACCGCCATCGCCATCACCCTCGCCCGCCGCCACCCCGCCACCGACGTCCCCCCGCCCGCGGCCCCACCTCTCTGGACGACCCCACCGCCGCGCCCCTGACCGTTTTGATGATCAGCTACGCTCCGCTGGTGGCCCGTGCCGAGATCGCGATGGCCGGGATCGGAGCCCGGCGGATGCCGCTGGCGGCGGTCGCCGTCTGCCTGGTCGTCCTCGCCGTGGCGGGGAGCCGGCTGGCGCGGGAGCTGCTGCGCGGGCCCACCGCGGCCGAGCGCGCGGACGCGTCCGCCGCCGAGGTCGCCGGGCGCTGGCGCGCCTGGCCCACCGGACGCCTCTTCCCGGACGCCCTCCGCTACAGCCTTGACCAGGGCAGTGCCGAACGCTCGCGTCGCGTTGGCATCGCGTCCGCGACGTCCTGCCGCGACGCCGTGGACCCGACGCTCGGCGCGTCCTTGGCCGTGCGCGGCTGCCGGGGCGTCCTGCGCGCCACCTACCTCGACCAGCTCCAGGGGATCGCGGTGACGCTCGGCATCGTGGCGTTTCCGGACGAGCCGTCCGCGCGGGCCGCCGCGCGCTGGTTCCCTGCGCGCGGCGCGGCGGTGCCCGGCCTGCGCGCGCTCGGCTTTCCCGGCTCGGTGGTCGGGAGGTTCGGCGACGCGTCCCGGCAGACGGCCGCGCTCGGGCAGCGCGGCCCGTACATCGTCGCGGCCACGGTCGGCTACGCCGACGGACGGCCCACCCTCCGCGTCAAGCAGCAGCAGGACGACCTGGCCGAACTTGGCCCGCAACTCGTCGAGGACGTCCTGCGCCCGCTGTCCGCGCCCGCCTCCGTCCAGTGCGGCGAGCGCGAGTGGGCGTGCTGACCCCCGCGCGAGCGCGCCGCGCCGCGTCCTCGGCCGCTCGGAGGCCCGTGGGCGTCCTGGCCGTTCGGAGAGCCGTGGGCGCCTTGGCCGTTCGGAGGACGGTGGGTGTCGTGGCATCTGCGGCGCTGGCATTGGTGTGCTTGGCGCCCGTTGAGGCGCGGGCGGATCAGGTGCGGGACGCCATGACGCCTGTCTTGGACTCGCTCGATGTGCCCCGCGCCTGGGCGGCCTCGCGCGGACGAGGGGTCACGGTCGCCGTCCTCGACTCCGGGGTGGACGCGTCGCAGGCGGACCTCGCCGGGAATGTCGTCACCGGACCCGACTACGCCGCCGGGGCCGCGCCGTCCGGCAGCGTGCCGAAGCGCCTGCACGGGACCAACATGGCGTCCGTCATCGCAGGTCACGGCCATGGGCCGGGGAACGAAGACGGGATGATGGGCGTCGCGCCCGAGGCTCACGTGCTGTCCTTGCGCGTGATCCTCGAACAGGACGAGGCGGGTTACGACAGGTTCAACGGCGACAAGCGCTACCAGGGGACGATCGCGCGCGGCATCCGCTACGCCGTCGACCACGGCGCGGACGTCGTGAACCTGTCCCTGGGACGCTCGTATCCCGTGCCCGCCGAGCGCGACGCCGTCGCCTACGCGATCAGCAAGGGCGTCGTCGTGGTCGCGGCGGCGGGGAACGGTGGCGCGGACCGTCCGGCCAAGCGCGGCGGGCACACCCTCTACACCTATCCGGCGTCCTTCCCCGGCGTGATCTCGGTCGCGGCCGTCGATTCCGCCGGACGGCACGCCGGGTTCTCCAACCGGAACTCGGCGGTCGTGGTGTCCGCGCCCGGAGTCCAGATCATCGGCGCGGGCCCCGGCGACCAGTACTGGGTCGGGGACGGGACGAGCCCCGCGACCGCGTTCGTGTCCGGGATCGCGGCGCTCATCCGGTCCCGGCATCCGAAGATGGCCCCGGCGCTGGTCGCGCAGGCCCTCGTCGCGAGCACCCGGAGCCGTCCGTCCGGCGGGTACGACCTGGGCGTCGGCTTCGGACGGGTGAACGCCGCCGCCGCGCTCACCGCGTCCGACGGACTGGCCGCGGCGAGGACGAGCGGACTGGGCGCCGACCCGTCCACTTCGGTCGGCGGCGCCTCGCGGGTGCGCGTCGTCCGGCATCCGGCCGGCCTCGTCCTGGGCGGCACGGTCGCGTGCCTGCTCGCCCTGGCGGGCCTGGCCGCGTCCGGAATCCTGCTATTTCGGAGAAATGCCCCGGAAAGCAATCACTTTGAGATCTGACTCCTGTTAGATCCGCGTTCGTGTCTGAAATCCCCCCACCGGAGGAGTCCACCGAGACCCCCGACGTCCCGGACGGCCCCGCCCCGGCCCCGCGCCCGCCTTCGGCCCCGCGCCCGCCGCTGCGCCCGTCCCGCGACCCCGCCGCCCGCGCGCGGCCATCGCACTGCTGCTGCTCTTCGGCCTCGCCGCCATCGCCGGCGGCGGCACGGCCATCGGCTACCAGCTGACCCGCAAGCCCACCCAGGCCGAGATCGACAAGGCCGGAGCCCGCGAGGTCGCCACCCGCTGGCAGCGCCTCCCCGCCGCCACCCTCTTCCCGAAGGTCCACAACCTCGCCCGCGAGACCATGTACGCGAAGACGCAGAACACCTGGCCGGGCGAGGTCGTCCAGGCGCGGCGCGTGGGCATCGCTCCACCCGCGTCCTGCGCGGACGGGCTGGACAAGGAGATCGCGAAGATCGTGACGGCGCACGGCTGCCGTACCTTGCTGCGCGCGACCTACACCGACGTGACCGGTCTGCGCGCCGCCACGGTGGGGATCGCCGTCTTCCCGGACATGGCGGCGGCGGACGCCGCCGAGTCGGACCTGCACAGGTCCGGCGACGGACGTCTCGCCGACCGGCGCGGGCTGCTCATGGCGCGCTTCCCCGGAACGGTCGTGGACCGCTTCGACGACGCCCAGCGCCAGATCTTCCAGATGAGCACCAACCACACGTCCTACATGTTCTTCCGCTCCGAGGGGCCGATGATCGCGCAGGCCGGCGTGCCCGCGAAGCGGACCGTCCGCGTCCAGATCGCGGAGGACCTGCTCGGCAAGATCATGACCGTGCTCGCCGACGATGGCGAGCCGTGCAAGCGGAAGGCCGTGCGATGCTGACCCGGGTCCTCGGAGCGGGGCTCGCCTCCGCGCTCGTCCTCGTCCTTGCTCCGCCGCTCGCGTCCGCCGCGCACGCCGACGCGGGCGGCGAGGTGAAGCGGTCGGTCAACGACCTGAGCGACGCGGCGGCCGACGGACACGGCGAGGGCGTGAAGGTGGCGCTCCTCTCGGACGGCGTCGAGGACGTGTTCGGCGGCGGTGGACGCCACGTCGAGCCGGAGAAGGACTTCGTCGGCCTGTCGAAGCCCGACCGCCGTTACGGCACGCTCATCGCGTCCATGCTGGTCGGCGGCCGTGCCGACATGGAGTACGGCTGGCTCTCGATCGACGGATACGTGCGCAACGCGCGGCTCATGCCCGTCCGCGTGATGGCCGGCGGCAAGGAGCCGGGCTTCCGCAAGTGGGGCTATTACACCGGCAAGCCGGCGAAGGCCCTGGCGGACGGCATCCGCTACGCCGCCGACAAGGGTGCGGAAGTCATCGCCATCACCGACCCCGGAGGGTGGGACGGCAAGGGAATCGTCGGCGCCGCCGTGACCTATGCCCAGTCGAAGAACGCGCTGGTCATCGCGCCGACGGGGTCGCACGACGCGGACGACGTGCAGTCCATCGCCGCGCTGCCGGGCGTGCTCGGCGTCGGAGTCGTGGACGAGGACGGCGACCGCTACGGCAAGTTCTCCGGTGCCACCAGCGCCATCCAGCTCGTGGCCTACGGTGACAAGACACCCGGCATCGGCGACGACGGCACCGCGAACTGGACGTTCTGGGGCGTCGGCCCCGCGGTGGGTTTCGTCGCGTCGGCAGCCGTCCTGGTCCGGTCGACGTTCCCGAAACTGACACCGGCCCAGGTCGTCGAGGCGCTCACATCTTCGGCGCGGAATCCGAAGGGGCACTACACGACCGAGCATGGATTCGGTTTCGTCAACGCCTCTGGGGCCCTGACCAAGGCCGCGGCTCTGGCGAAGCGGCCGCCGCTCGCGGAGACCGCCGAGCCGACGGTCGCCGACGCGTCCCATTTCGGAGGCAAGACCTCGGCCCGGATCCGAGCCGTGCCCCTCCCACTCCCGTGGTTCGGGGGTTTCGGGGCGCTCGTCGCGGTCGGCGTCATTGCGATCGCTGCGGCGCTTTGGCTGCTGGTCCGCCGCCGTCCCGCGCTGGCCGCCGGGCCTGTGCAACCGGCGCTTCCCGTGGACGCGCTGACGGACGGAACCGCCCTGCCTGCCGCTCCGGCGGAGGCGGTGGCGAACGCGGTGCCCGGCGAGGTGCCCGGTGAGGCGGCGGGCGAGGTGGCCGGTGAGGCGGCGGGCGAGCGTGTCCTTCCGGCGCTTTCCGCGGACGAGGAGGCGAGGGAACCCGTCATTCCAGCTGTGCCCGCGGATGAGGCGATGGGCGAATCCGCTGTTCCGGCCGCTCCGGCGGACGAAGTGGCGGGTGAGCCGGTCGGGCCGAGCAGGCCGGCTTCTGAAGGGGTAGGGCCCGGGGCTGAGGGCTGATGAGCGGGGAACCGCTGGTAGCAGGGGTGGGCCTGCTGCCAGCGGTTCGGTTGCGGGTCATGCCTGGCGGGTGGGGAGGACGACGATCTCGCGGAGGTTGAGGCGCCGCGGGCGGGTCGTCACGTACTCGACCACGTCGGCGATGTCGTCCGCGATCAGGTACTCGCCGACCGACGCGAACCAGTCGGGCAGCGCCGCGCGCATCTCGTCGTGCGTGACGTTGCCCTGCAGCTCGGTTTCGGTCAGGCCCGGCTCGATGTTGGTCACGCGGACGTCCTTGGGGCCGACCTCGGCGCGGATGTTCTGCGTCAGGTGGGTGACGAACGCCTTGGTCGCGGAGTACACGTTGTAGCCGGGGAAGACCGAGTGCGCGCCGATCGAGGAGATGTTGACCAGGTCGGCGGCGCGGCCGTCACCGGCGGCGGCCACCAGGTCGGGCAGGAAGGCCCGGGTGATCCGCAGCAGCCCGGTGATATTCAGGTCGATCATCTGCTGCCACTCGTCCTCGCGACCGTCCTCGATGGGCGAGGGCAGCATCACTCCGGCGTTGTTGACCACCAGGTCGACGCGTCCGAGCTCGTTCTTGATCCGGGCCACGGCGGCGTCGACCGAGGCCGGGTCGGTGACGTCCACCGCCAGCGGCAGGATGTTGTCGCCGAGCTCGTCGGCGAGCTTCTTCAGCCGGTCCTCGCGGCGGGCCAGCGCCGCGACCTTCACGCCCTGGGCGGCCAGCCGCCGGACGACGGCCTCGCCGATCCCGCTGGACGCCCCGGTCACCACTGCGATGCGCTTCAGTTCGTTGCTCATGCACATCATGCTGGCCGCGCGCGACCCGTCCACCCAGTGCTCGCCCGTGCCTAGGCATGCCAGGACTACTTTGGGCCCGGCGCACTCTCGCCGGGCGGTACAGGGCGAACGCGGTGGTCGAGGAGTGCTCCGCGGGCTAGTGCGGCGTCGTTTGCTGGTGATCGGTCGCGGCGGGACGTCCCGACACGGGAGAATCGCCGGGTGCAGTCGGAACCTGACGAGTATGCGGAGCTGGTGCTCGACACCGTGGACAGCATTCCGCCCGGACGGGTGCTCGCCTACGGCGACATCGCCGAGATGCTGGGCGTGGGCGGACCGCGCCAGGTCGGACGCGTGATGTCGCTGTTCGGCGGAGGCGTCCCGTGGTGGCGGGTGGTGCGCGCCGACGGAAGCCCGGCGTCCGGACACGAGGTGCGCGCGATGGAGGAGTACCGCGTGGAAGGCACCCCGCTCCGCCCGGACGGCCGCCGCGTCGACATGCGCCGCGCGCGGTGGGAGGGCCCTGTTGCCTAACGGCCGCGCTCGTATGGCGGGGTTAGAGGGCTACGAAGGTTAGGCCGCGTTGTTTCAGGGCGGGGAGGACGGTTCGGAGGGCTTCGATGGTTTCGCGGCGGTCGCCGCCGCCGTCGTGGCAGAGGAGGACGTCGCCGCCCTTCGCGCCGAGCATCGAGCGGCGGATGTGCTCGGTGCCCGGACGGGACCAGTCGCGCGGGTCGATGTTCCACGCGATCGGCATCATGCCCTGGCTGCGGCACTGTTCGAAGATGAACTGGTTCCAGTCGCCGCCGGGGGAGCGGAAGAACTTCGGGGAGTATCCGGCCGCGTTCTCGATCCGCTCCTTCGCCTCCATGATCTCGCGGCGGATGCGGTCCTGGCCGATCGCGGCGAACGGGCTCGGGTGGGTCTGCGAGTGGTTGGAGATCTGGTGGCCGGCGGCGGCGATCCGCTCGACGACCTTCGGGAACATCTTCACCTGCGAGCCGATGAGCGAGAACGTCGCCTTGATGCCGTGCTCGGCGAGCAGGTCCAGCATCATCGGCGTGTAGACCGGGTGCGGGCCGTCGTCGATCGTCAGCGCGACGGCGGTAGGCGGCGGCGGGGGCTGGAGCTCGCGCAGGTCGAACAGCGGGGTGCGGGCGGACTGGAGCGGCGAGGACGTCCAGCTCGCCGGGGGCGCGGTGCGCGGCGCGGCGGTCGGGGGGTGGTGGCGGCCGGACGTCCCGGCGGCGTGGCCCGCGGTGTGCTCCTGGCCCTTGGCCGATCCGCCCGACATCAGCTCGTCCGCTGCGAACGCCGTGACCGCGGTGAGGCCGGCCGCGGCGAGACCGCCGAACAGGACCTTCCGGCGGTTGAGCCCCTTTGACGGGCGTCCCAGCCGCGGCATGCCCTCGCCGGGCGGACGGCCGAGCTCGTCGGAGGACGGCGCGCCCGGCGGCTGCATGTCCGGGGGCTGCACGCCGGGCGGTTGCGCGCCCTGGCGGGACGGGTTCGAGCTGCGGATCGGCAGCGGCATGTCCTGCCTGGTCGGCCCGGACCCGGGCCGTCCTCCGCCCGCCGGGCCCGCTCCGGACGTTCCACCTGCCGAGCCGGGGGCGGGCGGTCCGCCTGCTGAGCCGGGGCCAGTCGTTCCACCTGCTGAGCCGGGGCCAGGCGGCCCACCTGCCGAGCCGGGGTCGGGTGGGACGTTCGCTGAGCCAGGGCCAAGCGGTCCGCCTGCCAAGCCGGGGCCGGGCGACCCACCTGCTGAGCCGGGGTCGGGCGGTCCGCCTGCTGAGCCGGGGGCGGGTGGGGGTGTGTCGGGCGCGCCGGGGGAGAGGTCGCTGCGGGTCGCGTCCGGGTCGGGGGTCTGGCCGTCGTCGCGCGGGTCCGTGGTTCCCACCCCTTCGAGCATCGCGTCGTCGATCTCCGGGCACCGTATCGCCAACGTGCCCGCCCCTCCCCGTCGAAACCCCCGGGAATCCCAGAAAGACGCTGAATGGGAGCTGAATCACTGCCGAACGCCGCCCGGGGTGTCCGCGCGCTCACCGTGCGGCACATGGACGACATGCGGTGGATGTGGTCCGGGGAGTCCCGATGATCTGCTGCAATGAAATGTCGTGTCAGCAGCCTCGTATCGTCTCGTGCGCCGCGCGGGTCCCGCGCGTACCGCCGCGCCCGCTCTGGACGAGCGGCAGCGCGCGGTGGTCGACCATGCGGGCGGTCCGCTGCTGGTGCTGGCCGGGCCCGGCACCGGCAAGACCACCACGATCGTCGAGGCGGTCGTCGACCGGATCGAGAACCGGGGCACCGATCCCGAGCGCGTGCTCGTCCTGACGTTCAGCCGCAAGGCCGCCGGGGAGCTGCGCGAGCGGATCACCGGACGCCTGCGCCGGACGACCCGCACCCCGCTCGCGCTCACCTTCCACAGCTACGCCTACGCGCTGCTGCGCCGCGACGCCGTCCTGAACGACGAACCGGCGCCGCGGCTGCTGACCGGCCCCGAGCAGTTGCTGGAGGTACGGCGGCTGCTGCAGGGCGAGCTGATGGACGGCGCGCGCGGCTGGCCACAACGATTGCACGAGACGCTCGCGACGCGCGGGTTCGCTGAGGAACTGCGTGATTTCATGTTGCGCGCGGGCGAGCGCGGCGTGTTCCCCGAAGACCTGGACGCCATCGGACGGCAGCGCGGACGCGACGACTGGGCCGCGATCGCCGGGTTCATGACCCGGTACGTCGACAGGTTCGCGCTCGACCCGACGCCGACGTTCGACTACGGCGAGCTGATCCACCTCGCCGCCGGGACGCTGGCCGAGGAAGAGGTCCGGATCCGCGAACGGGACGCCTACGACGTCGTCTTCGTGGACGAGTACCAGGACACCGACCCCGCCCAGGAGGAACTGCTCCAATACCTTGCGGGCGACGGCCGCGACCTCGTCGTCGTCGGCGACCCTGACCAGTCCATCTACGGCTTCCGCGGTGCGGACGTGCGCGGCATCCTGGAGTTCCCGCAGCGCTTCCGGACGCTCGACGGCGCGCCCGCCCCGGTCGTCGCGCTGCGCACCTGCCGCCGCATGGCACCCGAACTCCTCGTCGCGTCCCGCCGCATCGCCCGCCGCCTCCCCGCAGGCACGTCCCTCGCCGCCGAACACCGAGCCCTCCGCCACCCCTCCGAACTAACCCCCACCCCAACGCCCGCCCAAACCGACGGTCGGTCCGCTGCGCCCCCTACCCAAACCGACGGTCGGTCCGTTGCCCCTCCCGCCCAAACCGACGGTCGGTCGGTCGCGCCTTCTGCCCAAACCGGCAGTCGGTCCGTCGTGCCCCCCGCCGTCCAAACCGACGGTCGGTCCGCTGCACCCCAGGCCCAAACCGACGGTCGGTCGGTCGCGCCCCAGGCCCAAACCGACGGTCGGTCTGCTGTGGCTTCCGCTCAGACCGACGGTCGGTCTGCGGCGGCGTCCGGGCAGACCGATGGTCGGTCTGGTGCGGCGTCCGGGCGGACCGATGGTCGGTCTGGTGCGGTGTCCGGGCGGGCCGGTGGGCGGTCGGGTGGGGGGGCTGCTGGGGATGAGGGGATTGCGGGGGAGGTTCGGGCGGTTATTGCGGACTCGGAGTCGCAGGAGGCGGCGCTTGTTGCGGATGAGTTGCGGCGGGCGCATCTGCTGGACGGGGTGCCTTGGTCGCGGATGGCGGTGCTCGTCAGGAGTGCGGTGCGGCAGGTGCCTACGTTGCGCAGGGCCTTGGCGCAGGCCGGGGTGCCCGTCGTGGTCGCGGGGGACGAGGTGCCCCTGGTTGGGGAGCCTGCCGTCCGGCCGTTCCTGCTGTTGCTGCGCGCTGCGCTCAAGAAGGACTTCCTGGACGAGGTCGTCGCCGAGGATCTGCTGACCAGCACGCTCGGCGGCGCCGATGCGCTGGCGATGCGGCGGCTCAAGCGGGCGCTGCGGGATCTGGAGGAGATCTCCGGCGGGCGGCGCGAGCTGTCGGAGTTGCTGGTCGCGGCCGTGAACGATCCGCGCGAGCTGGTGCTCGTCCACGAGAAGGTGCGCGCGCCGGCGGAGCGGGTCGCGCGGCTCGTCGAGGTGGCGCGGCAGCGCGCGGCCGAGGGGGCCAGCGCCGAGGAGGTGCTGTGGGACGTCTGGCAGAAGTCCGGGCAGGCCGAGGTGCTGCTGGAGCAGAGCGTGCGCGGCGGCATGCGCGGCGCGTCCGCCGACAGGGATCTGGACGCGGTGGTCGCGCTGTTCGACGCGGCGGCGCGGTTCGTCGACCGGTTGCCGCAGGCGGGCCCCGAGCTGTTCGTGGACACCGTGTCGGCGCAGGAGATCGCCGGTGACACGCTCGCCGAGAGCGCGCCCGACGGCGAGGCCGTAAGGATCCTGACCGCGCACCGGTCCAAGGGCCTGGAGTGGGACGTGGTGGTCGTCGCGGGCGTCCAGGAGGGCGTCTGGCCGGACACGCGGCTGCGCGGGTCGCTGCTCGGCATCGAGGAGCTGGTCGAGCACGTCGCCGGGTCGCAGGTGCCGGACGAGGGCGCGGCGGCCGGGGCGTCCCTGTCGGCGAAGATGATGGACGAGGAGCGCCGCCTGTTCTACGTCGCGGTCACGCGGGCGCGGCGGCGGCTGGTCGTGACGGCGATCGGCGGGGACGACACCGAGGAGCGGCCGTCCCGGTTCCTGAACGAGCTGCTGCCCGGCGCGATCGAGCAGTCCCAGCTGGACGAGAAGACCCGCTGGCTGTCGCTGTCGGCGCTGGTGGCGGACCTGCGTTCGGTCGTGGCCGACCCGGCGCGGCCGGCGCCGATGCGGAGGGCGGCGGCCGGGCACCTGGCGCGGCTCGCGCGCGCGGGGGTGCGGGGCGCGCGTCCGGAGAACTGGTACGCGATCACCGCGCTGTCCGACTCGGGCCCGGCGTTCGCCCCGGACGAGCAGATCACCATCTCGCCGTCGCAGGTCGAGACGTTCACGACCTGCGGCCTGCGCTGGCTGCTGACCTCGGCGGTCGGCGCGCAGGAGGGCGGCCCGAACGAGTACTCGACGATGGGCAAGGTCGTGCACGCGGTCGCCGAGATGGCGGGCGGGGACGACGGCGTCACCGAGGTGGACGTCGCGCGCCGCCTCGACGAGATCTGGAACGACCTGGACTTCCGCTCGTCCTGGTACTCCGAGAAGCAGCGCGAGCAGGCCGCGGCGATGGTCGACAAGTTCCTCACCTGGCACAACGAGAACCCGAACGAGATCGTCGCGCTGGAGGAGTCGTTCAAGGTCGACCTCGGCCGGGTCGTGATCAAGGGACGGATCGACCGCGCCGAGCGGGACGCCGAGGGCCGGGCGGTGATCATCGACATCAAGACGTCCACCACCGCGGTCGGCAAGGGCGACCTGGCCCGGCACCCGCAGCTCGGCGTGTACCAGTACGCGGTGATGCTCGGCGCGTTCGAGCGGCACGGGCTGGTCGAGCCGGGCGGCGCGAAGCTGGTCCAGGTCGGCAAGGCGGCGTTCGCGAACCGCGTCCGCGAGCAGGAGCAGCCGCCCCCGTCGGACGACCCGGACCCCGAGTGGCCGAAGAAGCTCGTGGAGATCGTCGCGACCGGGATGGCGAGCGAGGTCTTCCAGGCGCGCGCGAACGACAAGTGTCGGACCTGCCCGGTACGGTCCTGCTGCCCGGTGCACGAGGAGGGGGGACAGGTCGGTCCATGATCACTCCGGCGGAGCTGGCGCGGCTGCTCGGGGTGCCGGAGCCGACCGAGGAGCAGGCGCGGGTCATCGAGGCGCCGATGGCGCCGATGGCGGTGATCGCGGGCGCCGGGTCCGGCAAGAGCGAGACGATGGCGGCGCGGGTCGTCTGGCTGGTCGCGAACGGGTTCGTCCGGCCCGAGCGGGTGCTCGGGCTGACCTTCACCCGCAAGGCGGCGGCCGAGCTCGGCGTGCGCGTCCGCAAGCGGCTCGACACGCTGCGCGAGCAGCTGCCCGCGCACGAGCTGGAGCGGCTCGGCGGCGAGCAGATCTTCGACGGCGAGCCGATGGTGTCGACGTACCACGCGTACGCGGCGCGGCTGTTCGGCGACCACGCGCTGCGCGAGGCGCTCGAACCGACGATGCGGCTGATCTCCCCGGCGGTCGCGTGGCAGCTGTGCTCCCGCGTGGTGGACGCCTACTCCGGCCCGATGGACAAGATCGAATGGTCGCCGGACACCGTCACCAAGGCCGTCATGGAACTCGGCGGCGACCTGTCGGAACACCTGAGAACACCCGATGACGTCCGCCGCATCGGCGAGCGGCTCGACGCGATGTTCGCCTCGCTGAAGAAACCGCTGAAACCGCAGCGCGACATCCTCGCCAAGCACGAGGTGCGGGAGCAGCTGATGCCGCTGATCGAGCGGTACCAGGCGGCCAAGCGCGAGCGCGAGGTCATCGACCACGGCGACCAGATGGCGCTCGCCGCGCGGATCGCGCGCAACCACCCCGAGGTCGGGATGATCGAGCGGTCCCGCTTCTCGGTCGTCCTGCTCGACGAGTACCAGGACACCAGCCAGGCCCAGCTCGTCCTGCTGACCTCGTTGTTCGGCGGCGGGCACGCGGTCACCGCGGTCGGCGACCCGTGCCAGTCGATCTACGGCTGGCGCGGTGCGAGCGCGGGCAACCTGCTGCGGTTCGCGCGCGACTTCCCGCGCCGCCCGGCGGTGGGGAACGCGCCGGCCGAGCCCGCGCCGATCAACAAGCTCAGCCGCAGCTTCCGCAACGGCGAGCGCATCCTGCTCGCCGCCGCGCGCGTCCAGGCCGAGCTGCGCGAGGACGCGCGGGACGTGCCCGTCCTCATCCCCGGCGCGGGACGCGACGGGCGCGGCCGCGTCGAATGCGCGCTGTTCGCCACCATCGAGGACGAGGCCGACCGGATCGCCGAGCGGATCGTCCAGCTCATGGGCCCGACCGAGTACGCGCCGGACGGCGGCCCCGCCGGGGACGAACCGCTGAAGTGGTCAGACATCGCCGTCCTCACCCGGAAGCGGTCGCAGTTCCCGCTGCTCAGGCGCGCCCTGGAGCTGCGTGACGTGCCGGTCGAGGTGGTCGGGCTCGGCGGCCTGCTGACCGTCCCTGAAGTGCAGGACGTCGTCGCGACCCTGCGCGCGATGCACGACCCGACCGCCGGAGCGTCCCTCGCGCGCCTGCTGACCGGGCCGCGCTGGCGCCTCGGCCCCCGCGACCTGGTCGCGCTCGGTCGCCGGGCGCGCGCCCTGGCCACCGAGCAGTCCCGCGACATCACGCCGCCCGAACCGTCCGCGGACGCGCCGCCGCCCGACACCGGCGAAACCGGGGACGAAGAGGCCGTTCCGGACGACCCGCTGCGGCAGCTGGTGTCGGAGCTCAACCAGGAGACCGGCAGCCTGGTCGACGCCCTGGACGACCTCGGCGACCCGTCCGCCTACTCGCCGGAGGGTTTCGGACGGCTCCGCCGCCTCCGCGACGAGCTGCGGCACCTGCGCTCGCAGGTCGGACTGCCGCTGCCCGACCTGGTGGCCGAGGTCGAGCGCGCGCTCGGCCTGGACATCGAGGTCGCCGCGCGGTCCGGCCTCGACCCGGTCACCGCGCGCGCTGACCTGGACGCCTTCGTCGGCGCCGCCGCCGACTTCGCCGGTGACGCCGAGGACCCGACGCTCGGCGCGTTCCTCGCCTACCTGAAGGCCGCCGAGTCCGAGGAGTTCGGGCTGGAGGCGGGGCGCGTCGGCGAGACCAACAGCGTGAAGCTGCTGACCGTCCACGCGTCCAAGGGCCTGGAGTGGCCGGTCGTGATCGTGCCGGGGCTGTCGTCGGTGCCGCAGAAGAACGGGTCCCCGGCGAAGGGGTCGGTCTTCCCGTCCCCGCCGCAGAACACCACGCGCTGGACGGCCAACCCGCGCGTCCTGCCGTTCCCGCTCCGCGGCGACTACGCCGACCTGCCGAAACTGAACGGGCTGGAGAAGGACGACCTCGCCCGGTTCGACGAGCAGTCCATCCGCCGCGACCTGCTGGAGGAGCGGCGGCTCGCGTACGTCGCGCTGACCCGCGCGTCCGCGCTGCTGATCGCGACGGGCTACTGGTGGGGGTCGTCGAGCCGCGCGATCGGGCCGTCCCCGTACCTGGAGGAGGTCCGCGAGGTGTGCGTCGCGGGCGCGGGCACCGTCGCGGTGTGGACCGACCCGCCCGGCGAGGACGACGCGAACCCGCTGCTCACCGAGCAGGAGGAGGCGCAGTGGCCGGTCGCGCCCGGCGACCTGCGCAACGCCGACTCGTCCGCCCGCGCGCGTTATGAGGCGATCGTCGAGGCCGCCGGGATGGTCCGGGACGCGATGCACGGCAACACCGGCCTGTGGGCGGGCACCGACGGCCTGACCGACGACGACCGGGGCCGGATGACCGCGTGGGCGCGCGACGTCGAGCTGCTGCTCGCCGAGCGCGACCGGGGCCGCTCGGGCGACGGGCTGCTGGTCGAGCTGCCCGCGAACCTGACCGTGTCGTCCCTGGTCACGCTCGCGAGCGACCCGGGCGCGCTGGCCCGGCAGATCCGCCGGCCGATGCCGCGCAAGCCCGCCCCGTACGCGCGCCGCGGCACCGCGTTCCACGCCTGGCTGGAAGGGCGCTGGGGCCAGCAGCGCCTCATGGACATGTTCGAGCTGCCCGGCTCCGCCGACGACGACGCGGCCGACGACGCGCAGCTCGAACTCCTCCAGGAGATGTTCGAGAAGTCCGAATGGGCGAACCGCGAGCCGCTGGACGTCGAGGTGCCGTTCGAGACGATCATCGGGGACCGGCTCGTCCGGGGCCGGATGGACGCCGTCTTCCGCGACGGCGACGGCCGGTACGAGGTCGTCGACTGGAAGACCGGCCGCCCGCCGACCGGCGCCGCCGCCGAGGCCGCCGCCGTCCAGCTCGCCGCCTACCGGGTCGCCTGGGCCGAGCTCGCCGCCGTCCCGCTCGACCAGGTCAGCGCCGCCTTCCACTACGTGAAGGCGAACCGCACCATCCGCCCGTCCGACCTCCTCGACGGCCCCGGCCTCGCCGCGCTCCTCGACAAGGTCCCCGCCGCCTGACGACCAGGTGCCCGCCGTCTGACGACCAGGTGCCCGCCGTCTGACGACGTGGTGCTCGCCGTCTGACGACGTGGTGCTCGCCGTCTGACGACGTGGTGCCCGCCGTCTGACGACGTGGTGCCCGCCGTCTGACAGGGCCGCTGACCGCGTCGCCTGACAAAGGGGGCGTCCGGCCCTGTTCAGGAACAGGGGAAACGGGGAAGATCCCGGGGAACCCCGAGGAGGCTGGCGTGACGGCGACCCCTGTGGAACGGCGCGAGGCGCACGGCGAGACGATCGTGCACGAGTTCACGAGGCAGGCGGCGGGCTTCGAGGACCCGCTGCGGAACGCCGCGTTCACCGCGCAGCTCGGCCGGCTCGTCCGGTTCATGGAGCCCGAACTCGACCCCGAGGACGTCGTGCTGGAGGTCGCCGCCGGAACGGCGCTGGTCTCCCGGGCCGTCGCCGGACGCGTCCGGCACGCGACCGCGCTCGACCTCACGCCCGCGATGCTCGCCGAGGGCAAGCGCGCGGCGGACGCCTCGGGCGTCACCAACATGACGTTCACCAGGGGCGACGCGACCGCGCTGCCCTACCTCGACCGCTCGTTCACGCTCGTCGTCACCCGCTTCTCCCTGCACCAGGTGGACGACCCGGACGCCGTGGTCCGCGAGATGGCCCGCGTCGCGCGGCCGGGCGCGGCGATCGTGATCGCCGACCTCGTCCGTCCCGAGGGGCTCGCGGGCGACCCGGACCGGATCGAGCGGCAGCGCGACCCCTCGCACGGGACGCTGCGCACCGAGGCCGAGATCGCCGCGATGCTCGCCGCCGCCGGAGCCGAGGTGCGCCGCGCCGACCGGTTCGAGGTCGTCCGGCCGCTCGACCCGTGGCTGGCGTTCACCGGCACGTCGGACGAGCTGTCGGCGGTGATCCGCAAGGAGCTGGAGGCCGAGCTGGCGGGCGGCGCGCCGACCGGGATGCGTCCCGTCCTGGTGGACGGCGCCCTGCACTTCACCCACTCGCACGCCTTCCTCCAGGCGACGGCAGGCTGAACTGGCCGGAGAGGACGCCGCGGGGCCACTTTCGGGCGATAGCAGGGTGAAGCGGACCGCTATTTCGACCAAACGTTCGACGATCTTCGCTCGGGTGTTCTATGTTGTCGAACATGGGTTCCAGCACCGCTCTTCCCCTGGAGCGCGAACCGGCCGCGCTCGCGATGCGGATCGGGATCGTCGCGGCCGAGGCCGCGCTCGCCACCTTCGCGCGCAACCTCGACCTCGACGACCTCGCGGACGGCGGCGTCGACTTCCGCGGCGCCATCGGCCCGGCCGAGTGGCCCGTGTTCTCGCTGGTCATCGACACCCTCGCCGAGTCGAACGCCGACGACGGCCGCTCGCTGGACGAGCGCCGCGCCGACGCCCTGAACGACCTCGCCCGCATCTGCATGGCCGCCCGCACGAACGCCGCTGCCTGACCGCCTTCGTCAGGGCATCGACGCCTGCCCCCGGCACCACCGCCGCCCGAGCGCGCCACCCTTGCCGCCTGGCCGCCTTGCGGCATCGGAGATGTCGCGTCTCTTGGGCGCCACTTCACTCATCCGTCGCGTTGCTCGCCTGTCGCGTCCGGAGCGTCCGGAGCGTCCGGAGCGTCCGGGACGCGCTCTGGGCACAGGTCCGCGCGGGGGTCAGAATGGGGGGGAGCGGGCGGGCGGAGTTGGCGCGATGCGGCATCCGGTGGCGGTGGTGGCGGGGCTGTTCGTGAGCATGGTCGCCGCGCCGATGCTGATCGCGCTGGCGTGTGAGCTGCTGCGGCGGCGCTGGCTGCGGCGTGGTGGGCTCACGGTCGGCATGGTCGTCGAGTGCCGCTCCGAACGGGTGACGGTCGGGCCGCCGACCTGGCTGGTGAGAGACGTCCGCTATTCGGTCGTCCGTTATACGGACCGGGCCGGGGGCGAACACACCCTGCGGGCTCAGGAGCTGCCCGTCGGCGAGTACCTGCGCGTCGTCTACAACCCCCGGCGCCCGCACCGGGCCATAGCCGGAAAGGACGAGGAGATCGTGCCGCTCGCGGTCGGGGGAGCGTGTGCGGCACTCCTCGCCGCGGGCTTGCTGGTGTGGGGGTGGTGACCGGGGTCAAGGGGTCAGGGCGCGGGATTTGACCTTGCCTGTACTGGTGCGGGGGAGGTCCTCGACGAAGTGGACGTCGCGGGGGACCTTGTAGCGCGCCAGGTGGTCGCGGACGTGGTCCTTGACGGCGTCGGCGGTGAGGGACGCGCCGTCGCGGCGGACGATCCAGGCGGCCAGACGCTGGCCGAACGCGTCGTCGTCCACGCCGCGGACGGTGACCTCGGCGACGTCCGGGTGCGCGCCGAGCAGCTCCTCGACCTCGCCGGGGAAGACGTTCTCGCCGCCGGAGACGATCATGTCGTCGGCGCGGCCGTCCACGAAGAGGCGGCCGTCGGCGTCGAAGTGGCCGAGGTCGCCGCTGCCGGTCAGGCCGTCGCGGACCTGCTTGGTCCCGCCGCCGGTGTAGCCGGTGAAGCGCAGGCCGCCGCCGGTGTAGATCTCGCCGATCTCGCCCTGCGGGAGTTCGGCGCCGTCCTCGTCCAGGATCTTGATGGTGAGGCCGAGGGACGGCTTGCCGACGGTGCCGGGCGCGGCGCGGAGGTCGGCGGGGGTGGCGATGGTCGCCCAGCCGGTCTCGGTCGCGCCGTAGATGTTGATCAGGACGTCCCCGAAGGCGTCCATGAAGCGGGACGCGAGGTGCGGCTGGAGCGCCGCGCCGCCGCAGACGACCGCCTTGAGGGACGCGGGGCGCGGGCCGTCCGGGACGTCCAGGAGCCGGGCCAGCATGATCGGGACGGCCACCAGCGCCTCGGCTCCGTGCTCGTCCATCAGGCGGAGCAGCCGCGCGGCGTCGAAGCGGCGGGTGAGCACCAGCGGCATGCCGAGGCCGAGGCCCGCGAAGCAGTACGCCATCCCGAGCAGGTGGAACAGCGGCGGGCCGACCGCGATCGGCGCGCCCGACCTCAGCGGGACGCGCATCATGTGCGTGATCGCGGCGGGCAGCAGCATCCCGACGCCGAGGTCGTGGCGCGCGCCCTTCGGCGTGCCGGTCGTGCCGGACGTCATGACGATGACACGGCTCGTCCGGGACGGCTTGAACGGCTCGGCGATCGTCGTGGCGAGCAGGTCGTCGACGGAGACGTGCTTGCCGTCCGGGTCGTCCCGCCAGGCGTGGACGCGGAGCCCGGTGTATCCGGACTCGTCCACCACGGCGTCGAACTCCTGGTCGTGGACGAGCACGCCGACACCCTCGCGCGCGGCGACCTCGCCGAGCTGCGGCGCGGAGAAGTCGGTGTTGAGCAGCACGACGTCGTTGCCGAGGCGGGACACCGCGAGCACGGCCTCCACGAAGCCGCGGTGGTTCCGGCACAGCACGCCGACGCGGTCGGACTCCTCGACGCGGCTGCGTAGGGCGGTCGCGAGGACCGCCACGCGGCGTTCGAGCTCGGCGTGCGTGAGCGATCCCCGGTCGTCCAGCAGGGCCGTGCGGTCGGGGAAGCGCAGCGCGGACATCGCCTCGACCGTCCCGGGCGTCGCGCCGTAGCGGACGAACTGGAACGGCATCCGGAGGGCCCGGTCCGGACGGACCGGGTGCAGCACCCCCGCGTCCCAGACCGCCCGCGGAACCCGCGCCACCGCTCTCACCAGCCCGAACGCCACGGTCTTCTCCTTCACGGGGGGACGTGCCGAGATCAACGACATACCCGGCAATGCGTCAGATATGTAGTCGAACGGCCGCGGTCGGCGAAGGGCTGCGGTCAGGATGTGAGCTGTTCCACACCCAGCGGGTTGGCGACCTGGACATATCCGGCGGAGCGGTCGGCGGAGCGGGTCCAGCGCGTCCGCAGGTTCGCCTTCGCCGGAACCGGGACCCCGGCGCGCAGCGCGCGCAGCCGCGGATGGTCGCCCGCGAAGTGCGCGCGCGCCGCCCGCCACAGCTCCGGTTCCAGATCCGAGCCGGGACGCAGGTCGGCCAGCGCGGCGGCGATTTCGGTCAGGTGGTTGATGAGCAGGCAGTAGACGACGCGGTCCCAGCCCCGGTCGGCGTCATAGGTGACGGCCTCGCGCACGCGCGCGGGGAGATGGGCCAGATCCCAGCGCCCGGCGACGAGCTTGGTTCCTTCCAGGTCGCGGAACGCCGCCTGGACTGGCATCCCGTCGTCGTCCACGCAGACGAGCACGTTCTGTAGGTGCGGTTCCAGGACGACGCCGTGCTCTAGGAACGCGCGCAGAACGGGCGGTACCACGTGCGAGACGTAGGCGTCCCACCAGTCCAGCGGGTTTCTGTGCGCAGCCGGTAGATCGGCGAGGTTTTCAGGCATGGCCAGCGCAGCGGCTACCAGCGGACGCCCTTCCAGGCCCTTCACCCCCTGCCGGACGATCACGCCCAGCCCTTCGTGCAGGCGCCGGTCGGCCAGCGCCAGCGACCGGTACGCGGGTTCGGCCAGCAGCGTCGCGTTGATTTCCTCGAATACCGGACGCAGGAGCCGGTCCAGCTCGACCGCGCCGGCCAGCTCGTACCAGGCGTTCTTCCGGACGCAGTTGGTGATCCGGACGTCCAGGCTGAACTTCAGGAACGCGTCCGCATCCGGAAGGTACGCCGTCCGGACCGATGAGGTGGGGAAGGCTTCTGCCGGGCCTGGGCCCAGGTCGCGGACGAGGCCGCTGGCGAAGGCGCGTTGGAGGAGCGGTTCGTCCTTCAGGAGGGACAGCTGCCAGGGATGGGCGGGCAGCAACCGCCGTCCGGGGGGCGCTTTGAACGGCTCAAGCCTCGCGAACGCGCGCGGGTCTCCTTCTTCGACGAGGAGCGCATCCGGAACTGCTAGCCAGTGCGGCCGAAACCTCGCTCCCGCTTCGGGCGCATAGCGCAGCCACTCGTCGACCGCGCCTTGCCGAGCCTTCGGCGACGGGTGAAAGCGATGGCCGAACACAAGGCTCTGCTCGGATGCGATGAACGCATCGGTTGGCATGGCTTTCTGGGCTTCGCGGGTCGCGAGGATCGCTTCGAGCGACCGGTGGCTGTCCTCGACCTGCGTGGTGAACTCGGGGTTGGCGCGTCCGGTGGAGAGCTCCAGCTCCCCGGCGATGAGCGAGGTCAGGCGCGGCCGGCCCGCCGGGATCCACGCGCCGTCGCGCTGCTCCTCGAACGGCGGGACGAGCCGGAAGGACGGCCCGTGCGGCTTGCGGGCAAGGCGCGCCCGCAGCAGGACGCCGACGCGGGGGAGGCGCATGACCAGGCGGTCGTCCCGCGTCCAGAGCTGCCGCTCGGGGCCGCAGACCTCGCGGACCAGGCAGTTCAGCAGCGCGGTCGCCGTCCCGTCGGCCGCGGCGGCCAGCGCTGCGGGGGCGGGGGCGGTGTGGGCGTGGGTGTGGGTTTCGGTCAAGGAAGGTTCCGTAGGTAGTTGGGCCCGTCGGGGCCGTAATGCTTGTTGATGTCGGCGGCGCCGGTGCGGGCCTTGTCGACCAGGGTTCCGGCGGTGACCATCGCCTTGGTGGGGAAGGTGGGCGCGTCCAGGACGCGGGCGCGCAGGAACGCGGCCTCCGGCCCGGCGGACGGGACGAGCAGCGCGTCCAGCCGGTCGCGGATCATCGCCAGGCCCTCCGCGCGCGGCAGCAGGCCGTGCTCGGCGAGGGCGAACGCGGGCGCGGCGGCGCACAGGTGCAGCGTGATCGTGACGAACACGCGGGCGAGGGCCTCGCGGTCGCGCGTCCGCATCCGGTGGTCCCCGAACGGGCAGGGCGCGCCGAGGACGTCCGGGTTCACGAGCATCCCGTCGTTGTCCTTCAGCAGTAGGCGGAGCGGCTCGCCGGGAGCCAGGACGAGCGCGACGTTCTGCTGGTGCGCCTCCAGGGCGATACCGCGCTCGAACAGCGCGACGTTCCAGCCCAGGAGCGCGTCGAGGTACTGGCCGAAAAGGTTTCGGACGTTCCAGCGCTCGATGACGAGCCCGCCGTCCGGGTGCGGCGCGGTGAGCGCGGCGACCGGCACCACGTGCGCGCGTTCCGTTCCGGCCGGGAAGCGGCGGACGAGGTAGGCGAGTAGCGGCGTTCCGGCATGTCCGTATGTCTGCTCGTCCGCGAGCAGGACGGGGCGGTCCTCCTCGTCCAGGACGGTCCGGAGCAGCCGTTCGGCGAGCGCGCCGTCCGGGAGGGTGCCCGGGACGATCGTCCGCCGGTTCCGCAAGCCGAGCGTGCTCGTCGGCAGCGGCACCTTCACGTGGACGAGCGGGTCGGCGGCGAGCGTCCGCATCGACAGCGTCGGACGCGCCGGACGGAACGCCTCGGGCAGCACGTCCGCCTGCTTCCGGACGTCCGGAACCGCCAGCGGATGGACCGGAAACAGATCCGGATCGGGCCACCAACCGGGCAGCTCGCCCACGGCGGTGATCTCGCCGCGCGGCACCCGCGCCCAGCGCAGCGGGAACTCCGGCGCGAACTCGGGCGCGTGCCGTCGCAGGTCGGTCGGGGTGAGGCCGGACCGCGCCCGCGAGCACGGATACACCGGATGCTCGGCGTGCGCGGCGAGCGTCTCGTAGAAGACCCCCGGCCCGAGCGGATCGGAATCGGCGAGCCGCCGCATGACCTCTGGGCGGGCGCTTTCGCAGAGCAGCGTCGCGGTCAGCGCCTCTCGGCACTCGCGCACGAGCGCGGCCACGTCGTCCTGGCGGTGAGCGACGCGTTCGGCGAGCGCGAGGACATCCGCTAGGCGGAGTTCCTGTTCGACGTCGACGACCGCGTCCGTGAGGAAACCGGGGTGGAGGCCGCCTGCTGAGCCGTCCGCGCGCAGTTTCACAGGCGCGGTCCCCGGCGGGGTGAGGTGGCCATCGCGCGCGTACGAGCGGAGACCTCCGTAGTCCTCGCGAAGCAACGCGTCCAGGACGCGCGCGGCGAGCACACCTTCGGTGGAAACACGCGGGGGATGGGGGGCGCGGCGGGCCCGGTCTAAGGAAGGCGACTCCTCCAGGCCGAGCCCCCGCGCGTCAAGGGACGTCCAATGCGTAGTGGACGGCACTTCGCGAGTCGGCACGATCCCGGCCGCGCCGGTGTCGGCGGTCACGCGATGGTCCAGGTGTTGGTTGTGCGGAAGCGGGTCACGGCGTCCTCGACCGTGGCGCGGGACGGGCCGATCGCGCGGATCGTCCCGAGGTAGTCGCGGTTGGTGCGGGTCAGGGGAGCGTCCGCGCCGACCGGCCGCAGCGGGCGGTACGTCAGGCGGACGCCGTCCTCGTGCAGGTCGGCGGCGTCCGGGGCCGTGGTGAGGGTGCCCGCGCGGTCGGCCAGCACCCAGTCGGCGACCGCGTACGCGTCCCGGTGGGGGGACGCGTCCAGGGAGGCGAGGCGCTCGCCCAGGTGGACGCGCAGGATCCATTCGAACAGGGGGACGCCGAGCAGGTCGGCCAGCAGGAAGTCGCAGTGGTCACCGATCACCCGGTAATTGACCTCGATGATCCGCGCGCGGCCCTCGTGGACGACGAACTCGGTATGGCAGGCGCCGAACCCGACCCCGAGCGCGTCCAGCTGGGCGAGGACCTGCGGGGTCTCGGGCGGCGGCGGCGTCCATTCCAGGCGTTCCTCGACGAAGTGCGGGGGCGGGGAGAGGCGCGTCCGGAACGAGCCGAGGACGCGCAGCTCGTGCCCGTCCCCGAGGGTTTCGAGGGTGTGCAGCTCGCCGGGCAGGTACTCCTCGACGATCAGCGGGCGCCGCGTGCCGATCTCCGCGCGGCGGGCTTGCAGCTCGGCGGCGTCCGCGACGAGGAAGACGTCCTCGCTGGCCACGCCCTCGCGCGGTTTGAGGACGAGCGGGTACGGCGCGTCCGGCGGGACGCGGTCGGCGGGCGCCGCGAAGACGGCGTCGAGCGGGGCCAGGGCGCGGCGCGTCTGGAGCTTGTCCTTCGCGCGGACGGCGGCCCGCCAGTCCTTGCCCGGCAGGTCGAAGAAGGCCGCGGCGAGCGCGGTGGGGGCCTGGAGGAAGTCGGAGTTGCTGAACACCGCGTCCGGGCGTCCGGCGGCGATGAGCGCGCGGAAGTCGCCGGCGTCGCAGCGCACTACCGGGCCGTCGAAGACCGCGGCGTGCTCGTCCGGACGGTCGGTCAGGAGCGTCACGTCCAGGCCGAGCGCGGCGGCCGCGGGCAGGAACCCGTGCGCCACCGAGTCGGTGAGCCTGCCGGAGACGAGGTGGAGCGAGGCGGCCACGGCACCCTTTCACCCTGCGTAGTGAGGTTAGCCTTGCCTAACTCAAGCGGTCACCATAGTGGCCGGGCCCCGCCCGGTGTGCAAGGACGGCGCGCGCGCGTGTTGGATGGACCCATGGAGCCAGCCGAACCGGACGGACCCATCGAACCGATCGAACCGATCGAACCTGCCGAGTCCCTCGCCGCGAACGAGAACGCCGCGGCCGCCTCGGATGCCGAGCGCGAGACCGCCGCGGCCGCCGCGCTCGTCGAGCGCTGGGTGGCCCTCGCCGGGACCGCCACCCGGCACATCGGCGAGGCGCTCGCCGACCGTTACGCCGAGCCGCACCGCCGCCACCACACCGTCGCGCACCTGACCGCCGTCCTCGACCTGGTGGACGAGCTGGCCGGGCACGCCCCCGCCCCGGACGCCGTCCGGCTCGCCGCCTGGTTCCACGACGCCGTCTACGACCCGCAGCGCGCCGACAACGAGGAGCGCAGTGCCCGGCTCGCCGCCCGCATGCTCGCCGACACCGACCTGTCGGCGGAGCGCGTCGCCGAGGTCGTCCGGCTGGTCGAGCTGACCGAGACGCACGACCCGGACGACGGCGACCCCGACGGGCAGCTGCTCTGCGACGCCGACCTGGCTGTCCTCGGCGCGGACCCGGAGACCTACGCCGCCTACACCGCCAACGTCCGCGAGGAGTACGCGTTCGTTCCGGAGGAGATCTTCCGCGCCGGGCGGGCCGAGATCCTGCGCGGCCTGCTCGACCTGCCGAAGATCTTCCACACCCCGGAGGCGAACGCCCGCTTCGAGGCCGCCGCGCGCCGCAACATGAGCACAGAACTGATGCTCCTCAACGCCTGACGCCCGCTCCTCAACGCCTGACGCGGCGCCGCTCCGACGCAGGTCCCCGCAGTGCCGTCAGGGCTTGGGCTCCTGCGCAACGCATGGCTCTGACGTCCCCTAGAGTTCAGGGGCAAAGCATCATGCAAGGGAGCATGTCAGTGGACGTTGTGGAGTACATCCAGGCCAACAAGGCCCAGTTCTTCGCGGATCTCAAGGAGTGGCTGGCGATCCCGTCCATCTCCGGAGACCCGTCCCGCCACGACGACGTGCGCCGCTCGGCCGACTGGCTCGCGGACTACCTGCGCGGCCTCGGCTTCCCCACGGTGGAGGTGTGGCCGACGCCCGGCCTGCCCGCCGTGTTCGCCGAGTGGCCCGCCGCCGATCCGGACGCCCCGGCCGTCGTTGTCTACGGCCACCACGACGTCCAGCCGGTGACGCCGCTGGAGGAGTGGGACACCGACCCGTTCACCCCCGTCGAGCGCGGCGACCAGCTGGTCGGGCGCGGCACGTCCGACGACAAGGGCCAGGTCTTCTTCCACACCCTCGGCCTGCGCGCCAACCTCGCCGCGAGCGGCGCGGACGCCCCACCCGTCACGATCAAGCTGCTGGTCGAGGGCGAGGAGGAGTCCGGCTCGGTGCACTTCGCCGAGCTGCTGCGCGCGCACCGCGACCGGCTCGCCGCCGACGCCGTGATCATCTCCGACACCACGATGTGGGCCGCGGACGTGCCGTCCATGTGCACCGGCATGCGCGGCCTGACCGAGGCCGAGGTCACGCTGCGCGCGGCCGACGTCGACCTGCACTCCGGCTCGTTCGGCGGGGCCGTCCCGAACGCGCTGCACGCCATGGTCGAGCTGCTCGCCAAGCTGCACGACGCGGACGGGCGCGTCGCCATCCCCGGCTTCTACGACGACGTCGTCCCGCTGACCGACGAGGAGCGCGAGCTGTTCGCGCGGCTCCCGTTCGACGAGGACGCCTGGCTGCGCACCGCCGGCAACAGCCGCGCCGCCTACGGCGAGGCCGGCTACACCACCCTGGAGCGCATCTGGGCGCGTCCGACCGCCGAGATCAACGGCATGTGGGGCGGGCACACCGGCCCGGGCGGCAAGACCATCGTCCCCCGCGAGGCGCACGCCAAGATCTCGTTCCGGCTCGTCGCGGGACAGGAGCCCGCGAAGGTCCGGGACGCGTTCGGCGCCTGGATCGAGGCGAACGCCCCGGCGGGCACCGAGGTCGAGGTGCACACCGAGGGCGGCGGCGTCCGGCCGTGCTTCTCGCCGATCGACTCGGCCGGCGTGGCCGCCGCGCGGCGCGCGATGGAGAAGGCGTTCGGCACCCAGGTGCTGTTCACCCGGGAGGGCGGCTCGGGCCCCGAAGCCGACCTCGCCGACATCCTGGACGCCCCGCTGGTGTTCGTCGCCGTCGGCCTGAACGACGACCGCATCCACGCCCCGAACGAGAAGGTCGAGATGCCCCTGCTCCTCAAGGGCGCCGAGGCCGCCGCCTACCTCTGGGACGAACTCGCCACCGCCCTCCGCTGACCGGGCCGGGGGCTGGGTGGTGCGCTGGGGCCTGCCTCACAGTGACCTCGGCCACGCGCGCGAATCGCGTGACCAACCCGGTGCCGCGAAGCCGGAGGCGAGCGGCACCGGGTTGGTTGTGAAGCGATGCCGCGTTCGCCCAGACGCGGTCACGGAGCGAGCCGTTAGTCGAGCGCGGTGAGCCGCTAGGCGAGCCCAGTGGGCCCGCTAGGCGAGGGCAGTGGGCCGAGACTGCGGAAATACGCGCTAGCGTGATCGGGTGAGCGAATCCCCCCTGGCAGGAAGCGAAGTCGGCGGCGGCGCGGAGCCGCTGGAGTGGTTGGCGCTGGCGCGCGGGACGCTGGACCGGGCCGGCGAGCGGCGCTCGGACGAGGCGTTTCTCGACGCGGCGTGGAACGATCCGCGCACCCGCGTGCTGGTACTCCGGGACGGCGAGGTCAACGCGATCATCGACCCGGACCCCGCGCTGGTGCTGCTACCCCCGGCGGACGCGCCGCCCGGCGACCGCTACTTCCTGGGCCTGGACGAGGACGGCACCGCCTACTTCGCCGTCACCGGCCCGCTCCCGGCGGTCGAGGGCGCCCGGGCCGCCGGCCTGCGGCGGATCGGCGCACTGCTCCCGGACCGCGACTCCGGCCTGCTGACCCACGCCGTCGCACTGGAGCACTGGCACCGCTCGAACCTCTACTGCCCGCGCTGCGGGACGAAGACGGAGATGCGGCAGGCGGGGCACGTCCGGCACTGCCCGAACGACGGCACCGACCAGTTCCCGCGGCTCGACCCGGCCGTGATCATGATGGTCACCGACCAGGACGACCGGCTGCTGCTGGCCCGCGGCCCGCAGTGGCCCGCCGACCGCCGCTCGATCCTCGCCGGGTTCGTCGAGCCCGGCGAGTCGCTGGAGCAGGCCGTCGCGCGCGAGGTGCACGAGGAGGTCGGGCTGGCCGTCGAGGACGTCCGCTACCTGGGCAGCCAGCCGTGGCCGCTGCCGCAGAGCCTCATGATCGGCTTCATGGCCCGCGCGGACGGCACGCTACCGCTCGTCCCCGACCCCGCCGAGATCTGCGACCCCGGCTGGTACACCCGTGACGAGCTGACCGAGGCGATCGAGGCCGGCCGCATCGTCGCGCCGGGCCCGCTGTCGATCGCCGCCCAGCTCATCATGCGCTGGTACGGCGGCCCCCTCCCGAAAATGCCCCTGTTCTGACCGCCCGGCCGGACTCGTGGCGCGCTACGGCGTGGACGGCGACGACGTAGGCGAGGTCGAGGGCGGCGGTCGCGATCATGAGGTAGGGGAGCAGCGGGCCGTGGCGCCACGGCTCGTCCTGGAGCCAGATCCAGGACGCGGCCGACGCCAGGGCCGTCCCGACACCCTTGGTGAGCGCGATCCAGACCGACTGGCCGCGGGTCGAGCCGCGGGCGATGAGCATCGACAGGAACAGCCCGGACATCATCAGGTTCTGGCCGAACGCGGCGAACGTGGCGAGGCCGTGGTCGAACTGGCGGCTCACGAGGTCCACGCCGAGGTAGCCCATGACCAGCACGGACGCCAGCATCGCGAGGAAGCCCCAGCGCGGCAGGAAGCGGAACTCGCGCGGCCCGTACGCGACGGTCAGCGCGAGGATCGCCACGTCGAACCCGAACCAGACGTAGTTGACGACCAGCTGCATCCCGTCGCCCGGCCGGACGAACGAGAAGATGAACTCCCAGCCGAGGTTGGCGGCGAGCGCGGCGATCGGCATGCCGTAGGTCTTCTCGCGCCGGCTCGTCCAGATGATCAGCAGGTAGGTCGCCGTCCAGGCCAGTCCGGAACCGAGCGACAGCGCGTCCGCCACGTCCAACGTGAAACTCCTTCGCGTCATCGAAACGCGCCAAGGCTAGCCATGCCGGGCAGACCGCGGAAATGCCGAAGGCCCTTCCGTTACCCGAACGGAAGGGCCTTCGAAGGAGCCGGGAGGACGGGACCGCGACCGGGGTGAGCCGGACGGGCGTCCGCTGCGGGTCCGGGGCGCGTCAGGTCTCCGCCGCTCGACGGGCGCGTCAGGCCCGGGGCGGGTCAGGCGCCGATGAGGCGCTTGACCTCCTTGGCGCTGGGGTTGGTCAGGACGACCTCGCCCGCGTCCGGCGTCCGGATCACGACGGTGGGGACCGTCTGGTTGCCGCCGTTCACGCTCATCACGAACTCGGCGGCCTTCGGGTCGCGCTCGATGTCGACCTCGACCATCTCGATGCCGTCCCTGCCGAGCTGGGTCTTGAGGCGGCGGCAGAACCCGCACCACGTGGTCGTGTACATGGTGATCCGGCCCTGCTCGGACTTCTCGGCGGCCTGCGTCGTCATCGCTCTCGTCGGCTCCTCACCTGGACGGTCTCGGTCGTGCCTGAGCGATAACACCCGGACTCCCAAGGACATTCCGCCCTCGGCGCCCACGGCGTCCACGCCCCGGCGGCCCCCACAGCCTCCCATCCGTCCGGGCCGTCCCTCCAACCGGTGCCGCACCGCCGCGCCCGAGCGGGGTTTTCGCGCGGGGGCGCTTCGAGCACCGCGGCGGGCCTGCCACCATGGGGGGATGCAGGCGGAGGCGGTGCTGGCGGGGCTGGACCCCGAGCAGCGGGCGGTGGCGGAGGCGACGCGGGGTCCGGTGTGCGTGCTGGCGGGCGCCGGGACGGGCAAGACCCGCGCGATCACGCACCGGATCGCGTACGCGACGCTGACCGGGGTGGTCGCGCCGCAGCGGGTGCTGGCCGTGACGTTCACCACGCGCGCGGCGGGCGAGCTGCGGTCCCGGCTGCGCGCGCTCGGCGCGCCCGGCGTGCAGGCCCGCACCTTCCACGCGGCGGCGCTGCGGCAGCTGACCTACTTCTGGCCGAAGGTGGTCGGCGGCGACCCGCCGAAGATCATCGAGTCCAAGCTCGGCCTCGTCCGGGACGCGGCGCGCGAGTGCGGGATCAACCAGACCGACATCGCGAAGCTGCGCGACATGGCGTCCGAGATCGAGTGGGCGAAGGTCACCCAGCACCGTCCCGAGGACTACATGGACGCCGCCGCCCGGTTCGGCCGCAAGCCGTCCACCGACGTCGTCGAGGTCGCGCGCGTCTACGCCGAGTACGACCGGCTGCGCCGCGAGCGCAACCTGCTCGACTTCGAGGGGATGCTGGAGCTGACCGTCGCCGTCCTGCACGACGAGCCGCAGGTGCTCCGGCAGGTCCGCGAGCAGTACCGGCACTTCGTGGTGGACGAGTTCCAGGACGTCAACCCGCTGCAGAAGATGCTGCTCGACACCTGGCTCGGCGACCGCGACGACCTGTGCGTGGTCGGCGACCCGAACCAGACGATCTACTCCTTCACCGGCGCGACCTCGTCCTACCTGCTCGACTTCACCAAGCAGCACAAGGACGCGAGGATCGTCCGGCTCGTCCGGGACTACCGGTCGACGCCGCAGGTGGTGAAGCTCGCCAACGACGTCATCGGCCGCGCCCGAGGCGACGCCGCGAAACGCCACAAACTCGAACTCGTCGCCCAGCGCGAGGACGGCCCGGACCCGGTGTTCAGCGAGTACGGCGACGATGCGTCCGAGGTCGCCGACGTCGCGCGGCGCTGCCGCAAGCTCATGGACGAGGGCGTCCCCGCGCGCGAGATCGCCGTCCTGTTCCGGATCAATGCGCAGTCGGCCCGCATCGAGGAGGCGCTGAACGACGCGGGCGTCCCGTACGTCGTGCGCGGCGCGGAGCGGTTCTTCGAGCGTCCCGAGGTGCGCGAGGCCGTCGTCCGGCTGCGCGGCGCGGCCCGCGCCGGCGGCGACGCCGAACTGGACGGGCTCGGGTTGATACAGACCGTCCGGCACGTCCTGACGG
>NZ_JAMZEA010000002.1 GCF_024172125.1 Actinomadura rupiterrae | reverse complement strand
CGTGGTGGGTGACGTCGTCGGAGCACTCGGTCGGGCCGTAGGCGTTCAGCAGCCCGGCGTGCGGCATCGCCTCCAGCCAGCGCCGGGACAGCTCGGCGGGCAGCTCCTCGCCGGTCGCGATCATCCAGCGCAGCCCGCCGAGCGAGCCCGCGGGCGCGTCGGGCAGGTCGTCCAGCAGGTGCCGGACCATGGTCGGCACCAGCTCCACGACCGTGATGCCCCGCTCGTCCACGGCGCGGGCGAAGGCGACCTGGTCGTGCGCCACCGCGTCCGGGACGATCTCGACCCGGCCGCCGATCAGCAGCGGGCACACCATCTGCCAGACCGAGATGTCGAAGCCGAGCGGCGAGGTCATCGCGAGGACGTCCGCGCCGGTCATGCCCAGGTCGACGATCTTGGCGAACAGATGGTTGATCATGCCGCGGTGCTCGACGACCGCGCCCTTCGGCTTGCCCGTGGAACCCGAGGTGAACAGCACGTACCGGGGCTGGTCGAGCGTCTCCAGGCGGGCCTCGCCCTGCCACGGCGCGCAGTCGCGGGCCTCGCGCGCGGGGACGATGCGGCAGCCCGCCGCCTCGGCGCCCTCGCGCAGCGCGGCGGGCGGCTCGTCCTCGACGGTGATCAGCAGCGCGGCGCCCGCCTGGTCCAGGACGTCCCGGACGCGCCCCGCCGGCCAGCTCCCGTCGGCGGGCACGTACAGCGCCCCGACCAGCTCCAACGCCAGGAACGCGGCGAGTACCTCGATGCGGCGCTCGCCGCCCACGCCGACGACCGTGCCCGGCTGGACGCCCTCGCGTTCCAGCAGCGTGGCGAACCGCCGGGCCTCCTGCGCCAGCTCGGCATAGCTCAGCTCGCGGTGCTCGTCGGCCACGGCCGGACGGTCGCGCTCGGCCGCGAACCGCTCGACGCGCGCGATGACCGGCGCGCCGATGTCGATCCCGTGGTCGCGGACCATGCCGTGCCGCGCGGCCAGCTCGCGGGCGCGCGCGATCTCCCCGGACGGGACGTCCAGCACCGGCAGCGCCGCGGCCGGCAGCAGGCGGTCGCGGACCGGCAGCCCAGCGTTCATCGTCACCCTCCGTGATGTGGTGGCGCTCACCCGTCATCGCCGAATTCTCCGCCCCTTCCGGGGCGCTTCGACGTGGAGAGAAGCTTATGTCCGACCCCGGCCAGTCCTGCCGGGTTTCTGTCGGATATCAACCCTACCGCCCAGTAAGCCGGGGGTTGCGGGCATCCATGCTGCTAGGTACCGTGATGATCCGCCACGGTTCCACCAGATGATCGCGGCACACTTCGGGGGAAGCTGGGAGAACGGCCGGAAATTGCGTTCGAGCCATTCGCACAACGGATCGGCGAGGGGCGGAACCATCCCTTTCGCCGCTTCGCCGTCCCCACTTCCAACGGCCAACGAGATCGGTTTTCTCCCCAGGGTGGCAGCGTGCCCATCATCTCCTCGCCGCAGGACTTCAACGTCGAAGACCTCTATGTGGACCTGCGTCCCGTGCTCGACGTTCCGCTGTTCCTCAAGTGCGAGGGTTTCAATTTCGCGGGCTCGGTGAAGCTGAAGGCCGCCGCCGCGATGGTGGAGGCCGCCGAGCGGGACGGGCTGCTCCGGCCCGGCTCCACGATCGTCGAGTCGTCCTCGGGGAACCTCGGCATCGCGCTCAGCATCATCGCCGCCGACCGCGGCTACCGGTTCCTGTGCGTCACCGACCCGCGCTGCAACCCCGCGTCCATGCGGGTGATGCGCGCGCTCGGCGCGGAGGTGCTGGTCATCGGGCACCAGGACGCCAACGGCGGGTACCTCGCCAGCCGCATCGAGCACGTCCGGCGGCTCTGCGCCGACCGCTCCGACCACATCTGGCTGAACCAGTACGCCAACCGCAACAACTGGCGCGCCCACTACACCGGCACCGCGCCCGCCATCGACCGGCGCTTCCCCGACCTGGAGGTGCTGTTCGTCGGCGCGGGCACCACCGGCACGCTGATGGGCTGCGCCCGCTACTTCCGCGAGCAGGGCCGTCCGGTCACGATCGTCGCGGTGGACGCGGTCGGCTCGGTCACCTTCGGCGGCATCCCCGAGCGCCGCATGGTCCCCGGCCTCGGCACCAGCGCGCGGCCCGCCCTGGTGGACGAGTCGTACATCGACGACATCGTGCACGTCCCGGAGACTGACACGATCCGGACCGTCCACCGGCTGTCGGCACGCGGCTTCCTGTTCGGCGGCTCCACCGGGACGGTCGTCTCCGGCGCCGCCCGCTGGCTCGCCGCCCGGCACGCCGCGGGCGGCCCGCACCCGGTCGCCGTCGCCATCGCCCCCGACCTCGGCGAGCGCTACCTCGACTCGATCTACGACGAGGGCTGGCTCGCCGAGCACTTCCCCGAACTGCCCGCCGAGCCGGAGCCGGACCTGCCGGACGACGTCCCGGCCCGACTCGGCGCCCCGGACGCCGGCGTCCTCGGCGTCCGCCCGTGAGAACCGAAGAGGAGCTGCCCCCGATGTCCCAGAGCCCGTCCTTCGCCGTGATCTCCGGCGCGCAGGTGCACGAGGCCGTGCACGGCCACGAGACCGAGGTCACCGCCATGGTCGAGGCGGCCTACCGGCTGCACGGCGAGGGCGCGACGGTCAACCCGGACTCCTACTTCCTGCGCTTCCCGGACCAGCCGTCCAACCGGATCATCGCGCTGCCCGCGTCGGTCAAGGGCGAGGTGAACGCGCACGGCATCAAGTGGATCTCCTCGTTCCCGGGCAACGTCGCGAACGGCGTCCCGCGCGCCTCGGCCGTGCTGATCCTCAACGACACCGAGACCGGCTACCCGTTCGCGTGCCTGGAGTCGTCGATCATCAGCGCCGCGCGGACCGCCGCGTCCGCCGCGCTGGCCGCCGCCCGCATCGCCGACGCCCGCGGCGACCGCCCGCGCCGGGTCGGCTTCTTCGGCGTCGGGCTGATCGCCCGCTACATCCACACCTACCTCGCCGCGAACGGCTTCGCGTTCGACGAGCTGGGCATCTACGACCTGTCCGCCGACCACGCCGCCGGTTTCGGCGAATACCTCGCGCGCACCGAGAGCGGCTCGATCTTCATCCACGCCGAGCCGGAGGACCTGGTCCGCTCGTCCGACCTGATCGTCTTCGCCACCGTCGCGGGCGAGCCGCACGTCCACGACCCGGCCTGGTTCGCGCACAACCCGCTCGTCCTGCACGTGTCCCTGCGCGACCTGGCGCCGGAGATCATCCTGGCGTCCTGCAACGTCGTGGACGACGTCGAGCACTGCATGAAGGCGAACACCTCGCCGCACCTGGCCGAGCAGAGGGTCGGCAACCGCGACTTCGTGGCGGGCACGCTGTACGACGTCCTCACCGGCAAGGTCGTCCCGCCCGCGGACAAGCCGGTCGTCTTCTCCCCCTTCGGCCTCGGCGTCCTGGACCTGGCCGTCGCACGGCACGTGTACGACCAGGTCACCGCGTCGGGTCAGCTCCAGGAAGTGCCGGGCTTCTTCCACGAGATGAAGCGCTACGGCTAGCCGACCGCCCAGGTGACGGGCGCGATCGGACTGTCCGGGTTGGGCGCCGAATAGACGATGCCGGTGGCGCGCTTGCCGCCCGGAACCTCATAGACGGCCCATCCGCGCACGCAGTCGCCTGGCCGGATGTTGCGCGGGGTGACCGGGTACAAGGTCACCTCGTAGTCCTTGGCCTCCGGCTCCTCGGGCTGGACCTTGGAGCCGTCCGGCAGCTTGAGCGCCCAGGCCTGGACGGCGACGGTCGCTATCGACGCCGTCGAGCGCTTCATGCAGGTCTCCACCTCCGCTCCGGCCCATTCGTAGCCCGTGCGCGGGAGGCGCCGGCCCGGAAGCGGCTGGCGGTAGGTGAGCGCGGTGATCGACGCCGCGACGTACTGCGTCGCGGCCGTCCCCGGCGTCCCGAGCTGGAGCGCGGGCGCCGCGCTCGGCGTGGGGGTGGAGGCCGGCGGCGCCGGTCGCGTGGGTTGGGGCGGGGTGCTTTCGGCCTTCGGCGCGAGCGGGTTGGAACAGGCCGTGAGGGCCAGGCCGAGGACGGTGAGGGCGGCGGCGAGCCGCGCGGTCATGGCGGCTCCTGGGGCGGTGGGTGTGTCCCGATGGGACGCGCGGTCCCCGAATCCGGTTCACCTTCGCCGGTTTGACCTTGCCGCTACGTCAACTTCTAGCGTGGCGTGCGTGATCGACCGAACCATCTACCCCATGCCCATGTTCGCCACGTTCCGCGTCGCGGACGTCAAGGCCGCCGCCGCGTTCTACGAGGCCGCCGGTTTCGTCTCCCTGGCAACCGTCCCCGGCCCGGACGGCTCCCCGGCGGTGATCCACCTGCGCCGGATGAAGTACCAGGACCTGCTGCTCGTCCCGGGCGAAGCGGTCCCGGGAAGCACTACCGTGAGCTTCTCGGCCGGTGACCAGGACTTGGCCGCCCTGGCCGCGTCGCTCCGCGAGGCGGCTTTCGAAGGTGCTCATGTCTCAGGCCCATCGGATACCCCGTGGTTCACCTCCGACCTGACCATCGACGATCCTGACGGGAACCGGATCATCCTGACCGCGCCCCGGATGGGGGAGATGGGCCAGGCCAAGGAGTGGGCGAAGACCTTCGAGGGCGATTACGAGGTCGTAGAGCAGGAGTAGGCGTGGAGTGGACGATCCAGCAGGTCGCGCGCGGTGCGGGCGTGTCCAGTAGGACGCTCAGGCACTACGACGACATCGGTCTGCTGCGCCCGTCCCGCGTGGGCGAGAACGGCTACCGCTACTACGACGCTCCTGCCGTGGCCCGCCTCCAGCGCATCCTGCTGCTGCGCGACCTCGGGCTCGGCCTGCCCGTCATCGCGGACGTCCTGGCCCGCGAGAAGGACGAGGAGACCGCGCTCAGCGACCACATTTCGTTGCTGGAAGCCGAGCGGGACCGCCTGGACCAGCGCATCCAGGCGGTCCGCCACACGTTGGAAGCCCGTCGCAGCGGTCGCGACCCGTCCATGGAGATGATGCTGGACGGCTTCAACGACAGCTACCGCGAGGACGTCGTCGCCCGCTGGGGCGAGCGCGCCTACGAGGCGAGCAATGCCTGGTGGAAGAGCAAGTCGTTCAGCCAGCGCATCGCCTGGAAGCGCGAAACGGACGAACTCGTCGCCGCCTGGCGAGCCGTCTACCAGGACGGCGAAACACCCACCTCACCCCGCGCCCAAGCCGTCGCCGCCCGGCACGTCACCTGGCTGGCCCAGATCCCCGGCACCCCTGTGGCGGACGGCGACCGCGAACGCTCGATCGAACTCGTCCGCTGCATAGGCGACCTCTACGTCAACCACCCGGACTTCCACCCCACCTACGGCGGTCGCGACGGCGCAATCTTCGTCCGCGAAGCCCTGAAGGCGTACGCGGTCACGATGGAAGCCGACCTCACCGACTGAACCAAACCCGCACACCCCCACCATCGAGCACGTCAAACCCCCACTCCCGCGCAAGCGCCTGGACGATGAACAGGCCACGCCCACCAAGCGCGCAAGGCTCGTCCACAACATGCGGAAGCATGCCCGACCCACCATCGGTCACCGCGACGACAACCGAGCGCTCCTGAACGTCCACCGAAACCTCAACCTTGTCGCCGCCGCCATGCAGGACGGCATTGGTGAACGTCTCGGAAGCCAGAAGCACGCAGTCGTCCAGCGCCGGATGCTCCCGAAGCACCTCGGCTACCCACCTCCGCACAACCGCGACCTGAGTGACGCAGGCAGCGAACGCCTCGCGACGCCCGCCGCCCGCACGACATGCGCTCACGCGATCATCCGCCGAACATCCGCAGCGCGCCGACAAGGCTCCAGCCGCGCCTCGATCCCGGCGAGAACGCGCGGCAGGTCACCGACGCGTCCCAGCACGTCGCCCGAACTGTCGTAGTAGTACAGCCGCACCCGCTTCCGGCCGACGCAGACGGATTCGCCGACGCGCGGGATGACCGGGTGGAACACCCGGAGCCACAGCCCGGAGCTGGCGGACGGCGTGGTGGTCGTCCACCCGCGCTCGGCAAGCGCCCGGCCCAGCCGTCCGAGATGGCGGTCCTGGACGTCCGCGGTCACCGGCACGGCGAACCGCACCGCACGTATGCTCATGTGCGTCCTCCTCTGGGGGATGAGGCTGCGCGGCCGGTGGAGGGTTCCAATCTCGAACCGGCCGCGCGGCGCCTTTTCTCACGCTCGGAACGAATACGGAACGTCGGCGTTCACGACGAAAATGCGCTCACGGATTGTTCCGAACCGCTTCCGGAGTGTCTTCGAGTAGAGCAGCATGCCTCCCGTACGGCAAGACGCCCGCGGGAATCTGCGAAGCGAATTTCCGCAGGTCGGAGACCCATTGCACACCCTGCGGCCGGATGCTTTCATTCCGAGTGAAAGGCCGCCTCGTTTTGAAGGAGGTGACGCGGATGCCGGACGCCCCGACGGGTTCGACCGTCCCCCGACGACAGCTCGGCCGGTACCTGCGCCAGCTTCGGACCGACGCGCGCATGACTGTCAAGGCGGCCGCCGAAGCGCTGGAGTGGTCCGAAGCGAAGATCTGGCGGATCGAGACCGGCAACACCGGCCTCCGCTCCCTGGACGTGGAGACCATCTGCCGCGTCTACGGAGCCCCCGACCACATGAGGCTGGCCCTGATGGGCCTCGCCCGCGAGACCAAGTCCAAGGGCTGGTGGCACGCCTACGGCGACGTCATCCCCGAGGGCTTCGACCTCTACATCGGCCTCGAAGAGGCCGCCGTCAGCTTGGAGCAGTACTCCCCCGAGCTGATCCCCGGCCTCCTCCAGACCCCCGACTACTACCGGGCGCTGCTCAAGCGGAACCGTCCCGGACTCCAGCCCGACGAGATCGAGCGGAAAGTGGCGCTGCGGAAGCAGCGGCAGGTGCTCATCACCCGCGTGACCTCACCGCCGACTCTCCGGCTCGTCCTCAACGAGGCCGTCATCCGCCGTCCGGTCGGCGGCACAGAGGTGATGGCCGACCAGCTCAACCGGCTCGCGGAACTCAGCGAGCTGCCCAATGTCTACGTCCGCGTGGCCCCTTTCGACAGAGGCGCGCACCCGGGGTTCGACACTGGACCGTTCATCATCCTGGGGTTCCACACCAGTGGCGACGGTCACGACCACGAACCACCGACCGTGTACGTGCAGGGCTACACCGGAGCCCTCTACCTGGACAAGGCTCACGAGGTCGCCCAGTACTCCGGTGCGTTCAAGAACATCTGGGAGGACGCGCTGTCCGAAGCCGACAGCACGGATCTCTTCCGGCAGACAGCAAGGGAGATGCACGAGCCATGATCACCGATCACCTGTCCGCCGTGTGGCGCAAGTCCAGCTACAGCAACTCCGATCAGGAGTGCGTCGAAGCCGCAGCCTGGCGCAAGAGCAGCTACAGCGACGCCGAGCGGGAGTGCGTCGAAGTCGCCAGGGCAGAAACCGCTGTCGGTCTGCGTGACAGCAAGGCCCCCGAGAACGGGCACTTGGAGTTCGCCCCGGCCGCGTTCGGCGGGTTCCTCGCCCGCGTCAAGTCCGGCGACCTCGACCTCTGACACCCCATCGGACGACCCCGGCGATACGTACCGGCTCCGCTAGGGTCGTCCTAGAGGCCGTGCTGCCTGTGGCCAAACGCGCGCCGGCTCGTCTGCTGCTTCCTCTCCTTCACACGCTGTCTTCGATCGTCAGTTGCAGCTCTTCCAGATAGGCCTGGGTGAGCTGCGGAATCTGATCTTCGGAGAGGGTGGCGCCGGTCAGGTTGGCGGTACCGGTGAGGGTTTCGATGTTGCTGCCGCGTAGGTCGGCGTCGCGGAGTCTGGTGCGGGTGAGTTGGGTGCCGGGCATGGGGCAGTCGGCGAGGACGATGCCGTCGAGGCGGGAGTCTTCGATGATGGTTTCGCGGAGGGTGCAGTCGATGAAGGCGACCGAGCCGGTCGCTTGGATGGCGGTCAGGGTGGCGTAGTCGAGGCGGCAGCGTTCGAAGACGACGTCGGCCATGGTGATGCCGCTGGCCTGGAGGCCGATCAGGCGGCTGCCGGTGAAGACGCACCGGTCGATCTTGACCGTGTTCCAGCGGTTGGAGCTGAGATCGCAGTCGGTGAAGGTGGTGTTGCCGACTCGGGTGTCTTCCAGTTGGAGCCCGTCGAGTGTGACCGTGTGGAGGCGGCAGTCGATGAGCCGGCGTTTGATCAGTTGGAGCCGGGACCAGTCGGTGTCGCGGGCCTCAAGGCCGATCAGATCGCCGCGGGCCGGGGGCTGGTCGGTGGCGGTGAGGTCGAGTTCGGTGGAAGGCAGCAGGACCTTGATCTCGCGGATCGTCCGGACGTCCATGAGCGCTGCCCTTCGTGGTTGGACGCCCGGCTCCGGAACACCATGGCCGGTGTTCCGGAGCCGGGCCTGTTGATCGCCTGGCCGGCGGCTAGTTCTTCTTCCAGTTGTCCCAGGTGGGGCGGTTGTCGAAGACCTCGGGCGCCAGGTCGGGGGCGCCGGTGAGGATGTCGGCGAGGAACTCTTCCAAGGTAGTGGCGGAGGTGGTCTCCAGCAGCTGAAGCACGGGCATGGTTTCTACTCCTTGATGGTTGCTGCGAGGGCGTTGACGAGGGCTTGCCGGGAGTTGCGGCAGTGGGCGGTGGTGGTCGCGGTGAAGGTGCCGGTCTCGAAGTACTTGTTGGCGGCGTGCCCTCCGCGGCAGAACGCCCAGTAGTCGCAGGTGTCCTCGCAGGCGTCCAGTCCGGCGAGAACGTCGTTGATGTAGGGGGCCTGGTCGGCGGTGCGCAGCATGCTGGGGAGTGAGGTGCTGAGCACGTTGGCGATGACGAAATCGTGATGGTCGTCGTCTTTGATGCCGAGTAGCTCGGGGGACATCAGGACGGTGTCCCCGTTCCAGGCGACGGTGGGAATCGGGTCGTGTCTGGCGGTGGACCATTCCTCCTTCCGCCCTGTGCGGGCTTGGGCGAGGTAGGCGGCGAGCTGGTCGGTCTCGCGGACTCGCAGATGCGGGTGGCGGGACCGGGCGGCCAGCACGCCCTCCCAGAACGCCTGGGCGGCGTCGTGGGTGACCGGGGTGCGGGTGTTGGTCCCTTCGAACTCCTCGATGTTGAACCCGACGTGGGTGCAGCCCAGGTCGGCGAAGAAGGCCATGAGGGCGTCGGGGTCATGGATGGTCTCGGGTGACACCACGCAGATGACGCTGAACTCCAGCCGGTGGGCTTGCAGGAGCCTGATGCCACGTATGGCCCTGTCGAACAGCGGTTTCCCGGCCCAGTCGACACGGTTCACGTTGGCTGCGCGTGGGCCGTCGATACTGACTCCGATGCTGAACCGGTAGCGGCGGAGCAGTTCGCACCAATCGTCGTTGAGCAGGAACGCGCCGGTCTGGATGGAGTGCTTGACCTTTCCCGCGTGGCGAAGGTCCTCGAAGGCGTCCAGCCGTCGACCGAACTCGCTGATCGCGAGCGCGGTGGGCTCTCCGCCGTGCCAGACCACGCTCACCGGCTGATCGATGTCGTGCCGGCGGTCCTGCTCGGCGATCGATCTCGCCACGGCTTGGGCGACCAGGGGCAGCAGCTCGCGGCGCTGCCTTCTGGTCGGCAGGTAGCAGTAGTCGCAGTCACCCGGGCAGAGGCTGGTCGGCTGGATGACAACGGTCTGGAAGGTGCGGCCGATCCGTTCGTCGTAGCCGCGCCGCGGGCGGAGGGCGCTGGTGTCCATGAGTGAAGAATCCGACAGGTCCGCCCGGCTTCCCGATGACACTTCGATGTCATCGCCCCTGACCTGTCCCTGCCGCTCCGATGACATGTCAGGCGCCCCGCAGGGAGGTGGCCGTCCGAGGGCGGGGGCGGCCTCTCTTTTCCGCCCGAGTGATCACCATGGGTGGGTACTGTGGCCGTGTGGTGCGACGTTCGATCCTCATCCAGGACGACGAGGTGTCCAAGAACCTCGGGCTCGTCCTCATCTGCTCGGGCTACCTGGTCGAGCAGGGCAGGGTCCTCCTCGTCCACCACAACCGGTTCGACAAGTGGGTTCCGCCGGGTGGTCATATCGAGCCCGGCGAGACGTTCGCCGAGACCGCGGTTCGTGAGTTCAAAGAAGAGACCGGGCTGCTGGTCGAAGCCCTTTCGTCCCAGCCCGGAATCCATCCACCGGACGACAACGCGACTCCCGAGCCTGTGCCGTTCTATGCGGACCTGGAGCGCGAAGGGTTCGCCACCCCTGCTCTGGTGCAGTTCTTCTACGTTCGCCGGGCAGCCGCCAGCCACGGTCAGGAGTTGGCGGCCGAGTTGTCCGAAGTACACGATGCCCGCTGGTTCGGTCTGGCCGAGCTCGACGACCTCAAGACTTTCGAGCAGGTTCGGTCGCTGGCCCGGTTCGCGCTCGGCAACTACCCCATCGAAAGCGAACGCGCCTAGCCGGGCCGACCAGCGCTGCCGCGTCCCTCGGCGGGGAGCGCGAGTTGGTAGCCGCTCCCCTCCGGGGTCTGGCAGGTGACGATCAGCCGGACCGGGGCGCCGTTGAACTCCCGGCTGATCGCGGCGTTGATCCGCTGCACGTATTTGGGGATCGACGATGGCGCGACATGCATCAGCGCGGCGAGTCGCCGGACGGTCAATCCGGCCGGATGGTGGTGGAGCAGCACGGCCAAATCGAACAGCCGCCGGGTCAATGTGCAGGTGACGGCGGCTTCGGTGGTCGAAACGACGAGCTGGGTGCCGTCGGAGAACAACGAGACCTCACGCAGCGGCGTTGGCGGCACCTCCAGTGAAGCCGATGCCTCCGCCCGTCCCGTCATGCCGAGCTGGGCCACTCTGGTCCGAGCCTCCTCATACGCGCACACGCTGTAGTAGGCGGCTCGGATCGTCGCGCGGCGGCCGGACGCACCAGGCTCGCTCCACAATCCTGCCTCGCCGTCCCAGAGCTCGTCCATCAGCTTCCACGCCCTGATCAACCGCTGGTCGCCCGGGTTGGCTCCCGCTCGCAGTGCGGCTTGGACGCCCAGCGCGTAAGCCATGTGCTCCCATGCGGTTCCCTGCACGTCTTTGTCGTCCTCGACGAACGTCTCCCAACGGGAATGGTGACGCAGCAGCCAGTTGCCCGCTTCGGCCACGACCTTGTCCGCGGGCAGCAGTACCGGGCTGCCATCAACCCCGCCCACCTCCAGCGTTCGGTCGGCCCAACGGGCAGCGTCGACTGCCAGCAGGCACAGCGCGGTCTTACTCGGCGAAGGAGCGGTCTCGACATACGTCCGCCATCCCCACGCCCCGCTGGAGCGACGGTGATACAGCAGCCCGGCCAACCCATGCTCGACCAGGGCTGCTGCCCGTTCCACCAGAGCACTGGTGTTCGTCCCGTCCGGCAACACCAGGTCGGGGCCGAGCCCGTCCACCACGTCCCGCAGGCGTGCCATCGCGAGCACGGCCAAAGCGGTCTGACGCAGCGAGGTGTCGTCGATGCCGACAACCTCGGGCCAGCCCTGCTCGATGCGATGCTCCTCCAGCCAATCCACACACCAGGCGGCCGTCCCGCACACCTGCGGCTGGGTGAAGAACTCCGGGAAGTACAGCAGGCCGGTCAACCCGAAGCACACGAACCGGGTGTTCTCGCCGCGCCCGCCCTTCTGCCGGGGGCGGCAATGCTCCTCCACGGCGCCGGAGAGGAAACCAAGTGCGGCACGGACTGGGCTGCCCCCGATCCCCGCCGCGCGCAGCACCGCGAGCACCTCACTGGTGTGCACGATCGACGACACCGACGACAAGGTCAGGCCCCACCCGCCGTCAAAGCCCTGGCATTCCAGCAAAGTACGCCCCGAGACGGCCAGCCGCTGTTCGTAAGACCCCAGCCCGACAAGCTTCACCGGCAATCACCCTCACCGCATGAGACGTCACAAGGAGCAAACCACGCGCGGCGGAATCCAAGCAGGCCGTCTGGGAAAGGCGGAGCAGGTTCGGGTCGTTGGGCGGCTTGTCCTGGACGGGCTCGGCGAGCGATGGTCAGGAGGGGCGCGCTCGTCGGCGGGGGTGCTGCTAGGCGACGTTTCTTTGGGTTATTTCCTTGGTTAGGCGGGTTGTTTCGGCGTCGCTGGTGGGTGGGGCTGGGCGGTAGCCCTCGCTTTGGTAGAGGGCGATGTTCTGGCGGCTGTGGGTGCCGGTGTGCAGGACGACGCGATGGCAGGTCGGGTCGGCCGCGGCTTCGGCGGTGCGCAGCAGCCAGCGGCCGAGTCCCTGGCCTCGCAGGTCGGGGACGACGGCCAGGCGGCCCAGGTGCCAGTCGGTGCCGACGCGCCGGGCCCGGACCATGCCCAGCAGCCGGCCGTCCCGCCACAGTCCCATGGCGTCCCAGGTCGCGAGCCACTCGCCTGTCTGCTCCGGTGACTCGTGCAGGGCCGGGATGTCCAGGGTGTCGTTGGCGAGGGCCTCGTCCACCCAGCAGCACCGCTGCATCACCGTGACCTCGGGAGCGTCATCGGGGGTCAGCCGTCTCAGGTAGAAACCGGGCAGCGGGCCGGACAGCTCCGCTTCGCGCATCGGACGCAGGGCGTGGGCGACCCGGACCAGCTCGTCCAGGACGCCGACGGCCGCCGAGGCGAGAGTGGCGCTCGGGCGGATCCGTCCGTCTTCGACCGCTTCACTGATGCGTATCGCGACGGTGCGCCCCAACGGCACGAGGCGCAGTGTGGTCACCACCTGCTTGGCGTGCTGGACCGAGCGCGTGCCCGCGGAGGTGTTGCCGTAGCTGACGAAGCCGATCGGTTTCCAGGCCCACTCGCGACCGAGGTAGTCGAGCGCGTTCTTCAGGGTCGCCGGCATTCCGTAGTTGTACTCCGGCGTCACCACGATGAAGCCGTCCGCGGCGTCCACGAGCGCGCTCCATCGCCGGGTGTGCTCGTGCGCGTAGACCCCGGACGACGGGTGCTCCTCTTCGTCCAGGAAGGGCAGGTCGAGGTCGCCGAGGGCCAGGTGCACGAGTTCGGCGTCGAGCTCCCCGGCGCGAGGCGCGAGCGTGTCGGTCAACCACGTGCCGACCGCCGGGCCGAGGGCGCCGGGCCGGCTGCTGCACACCAGGACGAGGACGCGCGCCGTTTTCGTTGACATGGAAATGAAAGTAGCCGGTAGATTGATGACATGTCAAAGAAGTCTCCGGCGGAGAGCGTGCGCTGGCTGAGCCCGGACGAGGAGCGGGCATGGCGGGCCTACCGGCGCATGGTGGTCGCCGTGCAGGCCGCCACGGCGCGCGACCTGGCCGCGGCCGGGCTCTCCGAGCCCGACTACGAGGTGCTCAGCACGTTGTCGGAGCGCCCCGACCACACCAGCACCCTCTGGGAACAGGCCGCCAAGATGCGATGGTCCCGCAGCCGCCTCTCCCGGCACGCCACCCGGATGGAAGAGCGCGGCCTCCTGCGACGCGCGCCCGACCCGGCGGACGGCAGAGGATGCCTCCTCATCCTCACCGACCACGGCCTGGACACCCTCAAGGACGTCGCCCCGGCGCATGCCGCCTCGGTGCGACGCCACTTCGTCGACCGGCTCCCGCCCGAGGACCTCGACGCCGTCGAACGCATCGCCCGCAGGTTCGAGGACATCGAGGGCTGACGGTGAGCGCCGGTCGGCCGCGCCTACGACGGCGGCCGGTGAGGACTCGGCCACACAGCCAGCCGTCGGTGTTTGCTTGAGGGATACGATCACCTCGTCGTCAGGGGACGCGCCCTTGCGGCGCCCGTCGTGCGGGTTGGGGTGGGGATGCACCCGGGAGACGAGTTGGCCGGCCGGTATCGGCTGGTGGAGCTGCTCGGGCGCGGCGGCATGGGCGAGGTGTGGCGGGCGCTGGATCTCACTCTGGACCGCTCGGTCGCGGTGAAGGTGCTGCTCGGGGGCCGGTCTCAGGACGAGGCGCTGGCGCGGTTCCGGGTGGAGGCGAAGGCGGCGGCGCGACTTGACCATCCTCGGATCGCGCTTCTTTACGACATCGCCGAGCATGGTGGCTTGCCGTTTCTGGTGTTGGCTTTGTTGCCGGGGCCTGATCTGGCGGCGGAACTGGACGCCCATCAGGGCGGGCTGCCTGTCGAGCGCGTATTGGAGTACGGCGCGCAGGCTGCTGAGGGGCTGGCGGCAGCGCATGCGGCCGGGGTGATCCATCGGGACGTCAAGCCGTCCAACCTGATGCTCGACGGCAACGGCGGCATCAAGATCTGCGATTTCGGGATCGCGCGGCTGGAAGATGGCTCAATGCGGCTCACGCCGTCCAATGGCGTCCTGGGGACGCTCGCCTACATGCCGCCTGAGCAGGTGTACGGCGAGAAGGTCGACGCGTCCGCCGACGTGTACGCGCTGGGCGCGACCTTGTTCCACCTGCTGACGGGCCGCACCCCGTACGTTGGCCCCGCGCACACCATCGTGACCCGGCACCTTCGGGGCGAGAAGCCGCCGGCCCTGGGCAGCGTGCGTCCTGACATTCCTACGGCGCTCGGCGATTACGTCGCCTCGCTGCTCGCTCCGGATCCTGCCAGAAGGCCGTCCGCCCAGAGCATCCCGGCCACGCTCCGTTCGTTCACCGGAGCGGCCGAAAGACCGCATCCCCGGTTCCGTGTCCTGGTGGACGACGCCGAACGCATCGCCCGTTCCACATCCCATCCAGAGGCGGAGCTGCTCGCAACGATCGCGAGTCTCGTGGGCGGAAGCGAGCCTCAGCGAGCTCGCATCCTGCTGGCCGATGCCGAACGCGCGGCCCGCTCCGTCAGCAATCCTCGGGATCGTGCATGGACGTTGACGAAAGTCGCGAAGGCCGTAACCGGTAGCGCGCCGAGCCGAGCCCGTGCGCTGCTGCGCGAGGCCGAGCGCACCGCTCTCTTCCTGGATCCCGACCCGCAGATATCAATCTTCGGCCCGATCGCGGCGGCGATGGCCGTCATCGACCCCAGCGAGGCCCAACGCATGGCCCGAGCCATCCCCGCCCCTCACGCGACGGCCCTTGCGATGGCAGATGTCATCGGGCAAATGGCCCTCACCGATGCCGTCGGCGCCGAGCGCATCGCCAGGGCCCTCCCCGAAACGGATGGACCGGCAAGGTCGTTGACAGCGGTCGCGGAAGCGGTCGCCGCCACCAATCCCGCCGAGGCCGAACGCATCGCCCGCTCCATCCCTGACCTCATCCCCCGAGCCCAAGCGTTAGCGAAGGTCGTGACGGTGATGGCCGCCGGTGACCCAGCGCATGCACGCGCGTTGCTCGCCGATGCCGAACATAGCGTCCGCACCGCCACTCACCTCGGTGACATCGGATATACAGCCGATGTATTGGCCGTAGCGATGGCGGCGATGGCGGCCGCCGACCCATCACGGGCCGGGGCCCTGTTGAGCAAAGCCGAAGGCATCGCGCGTACCATCCCCACCCCGTTCGCACGGATGCGCGCTTCCGCCGCCGTCGCTGCTGCGGTGGCCCCGGCCCTTCCCGCCGAGGCCGAACGCATCGCCCGCGCCGTCCCCGAGGGCGCCCTTTTCGGGCGGGCTGAGGCGCTGGAGATGGTCGCGGGGGCCGTGGCCAAGGCTCACCCAATCGAGGGCGAACGCATCGCCCGTTCTGTCGACGAGCGCGCAAGGCCTTGGGCCCTGAACGCGGTCGCGGAGGCCTTGGCCGGCACCGATCCTGTCGAAGCCGAACGCATCGCCCGCACTATCAGAATCCCTTCCGTGCGGGCCATGGCGTTGCTGGCGATCGCCCGGGAGATGGCGCCGGACGGTCGTTAGAGCGCCGGGGCCCAGAGGGCGAGGGCTCGGTCGGCGTTGAGTTGGCGGTCGGGGAACGGGGTTTGCGGGCCCCAGGCGTTGTTGCGGAGGCGGGACCACCAGATGCGGGGGTCGGCGCCGGCGCCTTTCCAGGCCATGATGACGTCGCCGGTGCTGATAGCCGCCAGGGCCGGGGTGGCTGAGGTGAGGCGGTCGGTGAGGGACAGTGGACGGGTCCAGACGCCGCCGTTGACCGACCAGGCCCAGGAGATGTGGTCGTCGTTGGCGTTGTGCCAGGCCGCGTGGAGAACGTTGCCGTCCGAGACGAGTGCGGGTTGCGTCCTGGCGGCGGCGAAGGGGATCTGGCCGCTCTCCTGCCACAGGAATTGCCCGCTGGTGGTGTGGTCGTCCCCCTGGAGCCAGTAGATGCCGGTGTCGTCGGCATCGTCGGACTTGACGCCACGGCAGGCGATGTACAGGCCGTCCTGATGGGTGTCCCAGGCGGCGGAGATACCGGTGACGTACTGGAAGCCCAGTTGCGCCTTGGGTTCGTCACCGGGCGTCATGGGGTGCACCCACCTGCCGTTCACCAGTTCCGACCACGCGATGTGGTGCCTGGAGTCCGGGTCGTTCCAGAACATGAGCGTATGGCCCTTGAAGTTGACCACCGTCGGGTACTGCTCGGTCTTGAAGTTCGACGGGATCTGGTCGCCCCAGTCGTTCGCCGCCGCGTCCCACAGCGAGTACCAGATGCGCGTGTCGCCGGCGACGCCCTTCCACACCATGCAGGTGGGCGACTGGTTGCCGCTGATGGACGGCACGCTGCTGGTGGCACGCCCGTCCCGCAGCGGACGTGTCGGCGCCCAGCGCACCTCCGACCCGATGCTCTCGCTGTTCGGCGCCCAGGTGATCCGGTCGTTGCCCGCCACCTGCTGGGACCAGGCCATCGCCGGGGCCCTCGTCCTGTTCAGCTGCGGGATGGCCCCCTGCTCCTCGGACATCGCGACTCCCCCGTTTCCCGTCCGGAACTCAGCCGTTAGTCGGCCCCGATCGCCCCGATGTTCCGTCCGCGTCCACTTTCGGCCTCCAGGACGGCGGTGTCGGCGCCGAAACGGACCTCCAGGCCCGCTTCGGTCGCCGAGACCTTGGTGATCGGCGCCGGGAAGGTCATCGCCGGGCCCTGCCCCTCGCCTGTGGCGAGGTCCCACGTTCTGAGGGTGCGGTCCTGGCCGCCGCTGATCACGACGGGACGTCCGTCCAGCTCGGTGTGGCAAAGCGACGTGATCGTCTTGCTCTTGTCGTCGAGCTGGGCGGGGATTTCGGGCGTCCCGATCTGCTGGAGCGTGGTCAGGTCCCAGCGGCGGACGGTTCCGTCCTCTCCCCCGGTCACGGCGATCGGGCGTCCGTCGAGGTGGGTGCAGGTGAGGGCGGTGATGTACAGCTTGGTGCCGAGGCCGGGCCGACCTTGGGCCTCCTCGCTCCACTTCAGGTGGCCGTGCATCGTGCCGAGCGGCTCGCCGGACGCCAGGTCCCACATCCACAGCTCGGCGTGCTCGCCACCGGCCAGCGCGACAGGTCGTCCGTCCATTTCCGTGCAGGCGACCGCGAGCATCGTCTCGCTGTCGTGGGGCCATGGCTTGGATGCGTCAGCACCGGCCTTCAGCGGCGCGAGTGGCTCCCCGGTCAGGACGTCCCACCGCCGAACGGCCGCGTCGGATTCACCGGCCACCAGGAGAATCGGGCGGCCATCGAGAACCGTGGCCGCAACGTCCCGGATCGTGAGCAGTTCTTCCGCAGCGAAGGAAGGCCCGAGTGGGTCGCTGGTGGCGAGGTCGCGGAGTTGCAGCCCAGCTTCCCAGCTGCCGATCAGCGCAACGGAGCGTCCGTCCAGCTCGGTGGTCGCCAAAGTGTCCGCGCCGGACGGCTCGGCAGTGCGAGAGCTCCCCTGCGGGATCGCCTGGGGCGACAGGTTCCAGAGGAAGACCTGGTCCCGCATGTCCACAGTGACCGCGAAGGTAACCTTGTCGACCTCGGCGATGGCCGCCTCCATGACAGAGCCTTGATGCCCGGTCAGGGCGCCGCCGAGCTGGAAACCGTCCGTCAGGTTCCACGCGCGGACCGTCCAGTCCGGTGCGGAACCGGCCGTGACCGCCAGGGTTCGTCCGGACGCGGAAACGCAGTTCAGGCCACCAATGGAGTCGGTATGGCCGGACGAGAGCGGCTGGCCGACCGGTTCGCCGTCTGCCAGATCCCACATCCGGATCTGGTGGTCGTTGGAGGTCTCGGCATCGACGCCGCTTCCGGTCATGAGCACCGGACGTCCGCCAAGCTCGCCGATCTCGATCGCGCTCAGCCAGCCTGGGGGCTCGACCGTCATCTGGCCGGTCCAGGCGCCGGAGGCCCGGCTCCACACCGTCACCGTGTCGGGGACACCGGTGGCCACAACGGGCCGTCCGTTCACGATCGCGCAGGCGACCATGGCGATGTCGACGTCGGAATCGCACAGCGGCGTCCCGCCTGCCTCATCCCAGACGGTCACCCCTCTCCCGTGGATGTAGGCGGCGATGATGGGACGGTCGGCGCAGACGGTGAACGCGACGGTGGCGAGGTAGCCTGCCGGGCCGGTGACCGGATCTCCTACCGGCTCCCCGCTGGTCAGGTCCCACACCTGGAAGCGCGCGGTCTCGGCGGCCTCAAGCCAGCCGCCGCAGCGCTCCTGTTCCGCTGCCAGCGCCAGTGACCGGCCGCCGGCCCTGGCGAAGGCGACGACGTTCCGGACGTCGGCGAGGGCGGTTCCTGGCGGGACGAGCACGGTGCCGGTGGCCATGTCCCACATGCGGATTCCGGAAGCGCCGCCGTGAACGGCGACAGCACGGCCGTTCAGTTCGATGATGGTCACCGCTCGGCCATGCTCGGCCCCTTCCAGCTGGAACAAAAAGCGCGGCCGGGCACCGGAACCGGTGGACTCGGTTACTTTCCAGAGTGGTTTTGGGGCGTCCGTAATCGGGATGTCGGCGAAACGGGCGGACAGGTCCGGGGAACCCCAGCGGGCGGCGTCCAAGGCGAGCAGCTGGCGGCGCACGCTGGGAGTCGCGTGGCGGTGCGCGTGCAGGGACGTCCGGTAGACGGCGGCGGCGAGGCGGGCGGCGTCGTCTTCCGCGTGCTCCAGGAGCGGGACGACCTGGGCGGGGTCGGCATGGACGAGGAAGACGCAGTCGGTCAGCAACGCGTGGGACGGAACCTTGGCGGAGGGCATGCGACCGGACGGTAGCGGTCACCTGTGACAGGCCGCTGAGCTTTCGCGCCGGGGCGTACATCAGCTGGACGCGTGGGGTTTGTCTCCTGGTGCACGTTCAAGCTTGAGTAAAGCGCGTGGGCGCTGTTAACTTCTGCCGGTGGACGACGTGCGTGCACGGGCGGAGGCGATTGAGCACTTCGCAGCGGTTCTACGAGAACTGCGAAACTCCGTGGGTAATCCTTCTTTCCGGGAGATGTCCGGTCGGTCAAAGGCGATTTCGCACGCGACGCTTCACGAGGCCACGAAGGGGAACCGGCTTCCGAGTTGGTCCACCACCGTCGAGTTCGTCAAGGCGTGCGGCGGGGAGCCCGCCGAGTACCGGGAGCGCTGGGAGGCGGCGAACCTCGTCGTCCGGTCGGTGACCACCGGCGGCAATCCCGTCGTGGACGTCCCCCCGCAACCGGCAAGTCCCGTCGACGTCCCCCCGCACCCAACGGGCACCTCGGGGCAGCCCGCCGCCAAGGTTCTGCCAGAGGGCTGGATCACGGGTGAGGTGGTGTCGGCCGAAACGACGCAGCCCAGGAGCGCTGTCGAAGCCACCCTGCTCGCCGTCCCAGAAGCAGCGAAGCGGAAGCGCAAGCGGCTCGGTCCGCCGCTCGCGGCGGCGGGTGCGGCGGTCACGCTCGGCGCGATCGTCGTCTGCGCGGTGGTTTTCGGCCAGGGCTCGAACGAGCCGCCGGGGCACGACCTGAACCCGTCCGGGGCGAACTCGGAGGCGACGGTCTCGTGCCCGGTGGTGGGACCGCCGGCCACGGCGCTGCCGGCCGCGCACAAGGGCGACGAGTCCATCTTCGTCAAGGACGTCACGCTCGCCGACTGCACGCACGTCGGGGCCGGGAAGACCGTCACCAAGACCTGGCGGATCAAGAACATCGGGACCGTTCCGTGGAAGGGGTACTGGCTGGCCCGGATCGACGTGCCGCAGAAGCCCGACCAGTGCCGGACGTCCGAGCACATCCCGATCAGGGACACCGAGCCCAAGGAGACCGTCGACATCTCCACCGAGGTCGTCACGCCCGCCAAGGGCGTTCTGTGCTACGTCCGGTTCAAGATGATGGACGCCACCGGAACGGTCGCGTTCCCCGGCAAGCGTCCGGTCAACTTCCAGATCGTCGTCGACGGGCCCTAGGCAGCCCCAGTCCTCCGCCGCGGCGTGCAACCCCAGTGGGCACCGCGGCGGAGGACCGCTCGGAGGGGATCAGGAGAGCGCGATCCCGCGGTAGTAGTAGCGGAGGATGCTCGCGTAGCCCCAGCCCGCGTTCGCCTTGTCACGCGAACCGAACTGCGACATCCACTCGCCGTCGCGCCACGCGCCGCACGCGGACGACGTCGCGCAGTACTGCGCCTGGAAGATGGATCCGCCGCGGGTCATCCGCGTGCTCCACGTCGCGTCCACGGCGGCGTTGGTGGACGTCACCGCCGACCCCGGCCGGTACACCTGGCTCGACGTGCTGTCGTAGACGTCGAAGCACTGGCCCCAGGACGTCTTGCGCGTCGAGTGCAGCGCCCAGTACCAGCCGTAGCTCTTCACGGCCACGGCCCCCGCGCGCAGCGACTCGCGCGGCCAGCTCGACACCCACTCGTTCGGCAGGACGTTCTTGACGTACGTCCGGAAGTCCACCCGGTCCACGCGGTGCAGGCCCGTTCGGTACACCAGGATCGAGGACGGCAGCCTGGTGTTCGAGCCGTCGGTCTTGCAGCCGTGCGGCGGAGGGGGCGGCGGAGGCGGCGGGGTTACGGACATGAACTGGTGCGAGGCGTTCTGGTTCTTCAGCCAGGCGTCGAGGTTGCCCTTCGCGCCCGCGCGGACCTCCTGGAAGCGGCCCCCGTAGCGGCTGTTGAAGTACACCCGGACGGTGACGCTGCTGCGGTTCCAGACCGACGCGGCGTTGTTCTTGACGCAGACGCCCTTGCCGGCGCCCGCGCCCTTGAACTCGAAGCAGGACGGCTGCTTCGCGCCGTAGTCGGCGACCGAGCCCGTGAAGTCCGAGACCGAGCCCTTCTCGCCGCTGTTGAAGTAGTAGCAGAACTCGCCGGGGTCGCAGACGCCGTTGCGTCCCGCGGCCATGGCGGGCGAGGTGGTGGCGAGTATCGTCCCGCCGACCACCATCGCGGCGGTGACTGCGGACGCCCGCGGGATCAGCCGTGCTTTGCGCATCGACACACTCATCCTTCGGTGGGGGGTCGGCCGGGGTCAGCGGACGTTGTAGCCCTGGGAGATCCAGAACGAGGTCGGGTTCGGGTTCTCCAGGTTCCAGTCGTTCACGCTCTTCGCGGCGAGGGTCTTGCGGCCGAGCCGCATCTCGACGTGGGTGTGCGCGCCGGACGCCGACGAGATGCCGCGGTAGGACTCGCTGGCGATGAGCTGGCCGCGGTTGACCCACTGGCCGATGCGCAGCGAGCCGAGCGGCGCGGAGTGCAGGTAGATGATCGTCTTGTTCAGGGACGAGTTGTACACCGCGATCGTGGACAGCCCGGACCCGCCGGTGCGGCCCCAGACCACGTTGATGATCTGCCCGGCGACCAGGGCGTGCACGTCCGAGCCGATGCCGCGGGCGATGTCGATGCCCTCGTGCCGTCCGGGGGTGCCGTGGTAGCCGTCGAAGCCGCAGGTGATCCGGCCGCCGTTCGCCAGGTACAGCGCCCACGACATGTTCGTGTGCTGCGAGGGCGGCGGCGGGGTGGATCCGAGGTACTGGTGCGAGGCGTTCTGGTTCTTCAGCGCCGAGTTCAGGTTGCCGCGCGCACCCGGGCCGAAGTCCTGGTACCGGCCGCCGTAGCGGCTGTTGTAGTACACCCGGACGGTGCTGCCGCTGCGGTTCCACACGGACGCGGCGTTGTTCTTGACGCACACGCCGCGTCCGTTGCCGGCGCCCTTGAACTCGTAGCAGGACGGCTGCTTGGCGCCGTAGTCGGCGACCGAGCCGGTGAAGTCCGACACCGAGCCCTGGTTGTTGCTGTTGAAGTAGTAGCAGAACTCGCCGGGGTCGCAGACGCCGTTGCGTCCGGCCGCCATCGCGGGCGACGACGACGCGACGACGGCCCCGCCAATGGCCGCCGCGGCGGTCGCCGCGCTGAGGAACTTGTTGAGGGTGCGCATGGTCTTCTCCTTCTGCGGATGCGGGGTTGTGGATGTGGGGTCAGGGACGAGGCGTCAGAGGCGGGGGTCCAGGCGCGGGGGCAGGCGCGGGGGGTCAGGGGCGGGAGCGTCGGGAACGGGGGTCAGGGACGGGTCGGGTGGACGAGGCGGAGGTACTCCTCCCACGTCCGGATCGGGGTGACCTTCGGGCCGTCGTCCGGGCCGCGGCCGGCCAGGCCGTTCTCGCCGAGGTAGTAGTCGCCGATCTGGTGCTGCGCCTGGCTCGACAGGTCGGTGTCGTTGATCGCGGCGGCGTGGATGTGCCACGGCCAGTCGCCCTGCGAGGGGTTGCGGACCCAGGCGGCGAAGCCGACGCGGCGCAGCGCGCGGGCGACCGAGGTGCGGGTCGCGGCGCTCATGCCCTTGACGTCCACGTCCACGACGCCGCCGCCGTCGTGGGTGCCCGCGGACGTCGGGTCGCCGCCGGGGTTGTAGGACCCCTGGTCGAGCGTCAGCCTGCGGTGCAGGAGCCGCTGCGCCTCGGCGAGCATCTTCTGCGTCCGGACGTTGATGACGAACGCGCCGATGTGGACGCGCGGTCCGGGCGTGATGACGTGGGCGACCTTGAAGCGTCCCTCACCGAGCTTGGTGAGGGACGCCTTGCCGGGCAGCCCGTTCGCGCCGAGCCCGGTGTAGCCGAGCGACTTCTGGTACTTCGCGAAGGCGTCGACCGTCATCGTGCCGAAGTAGCCGTCCACCCACTTCTTGTCGAGCAGGTGCCGGTCGGACAGCGCCCGCTCGACGAGCAGGACGCTCGCCTTCGCGCCCGGCGTGAGCGTGCTGTCGGGACGCCGCGGGTCGATCTGGGCCGCCTTGACGACGGCCTCCATGTCCACGCTCGGAAGGGCCCTGGGGGCCCGCGCCGGCGCCGCCGATGCCTCGGGCGCACCCGTCAGGGCGGCGAGCAGGACCGCCGCCGAGAGGACGGCGGCGCGGGAACGCGACTTCATCGGATCTCCTGTGCTGGACCGGGAAAGCTCCGTGGGCGGAGCCACCGCCAGGGGCGGCTCACCACGCCGAAGCGTCACGGCTCGGCCCGGATGTCAACAAGGGATCCGGTGTCGTCAAGTTGTCAGAACGCCGCCGACCAGGGCGGATGCGGCGTCTGACACTCGTCTGACGCCGCACCGCCCCGGTCGGCGGCGCTGCTGGGTGGCTACGGTCAGTGGCTAAGGACGGTGGCTGGCGACGCTGGGGGGCTACGGTCAGTTGCCTCGGGCGCGGTAGATCGCGGCGGAGGTGCCGAGGATCAGGACGGCGCCGAGCCACAGGACGCCCCGGAGCGCGAGGTGGTCGACGACCAGCCCGCCGAACAGGGCGCCGAGCGCGATCGCGAGGTTGAAGAGCGCGGTGTTGAGGGCGGTGGCCGCTTCGGCGGCGTCCGGGGCCGAGCGCAGGATCCAGGTCTGGACGCTGACCGGGATGCCGCCGAAGGCCAGTCCCCAGAGGACGAGGAGCGCCACGCCGCCGACCGGTTTCGCGCCGAGCAGCGGGAAGAGGGCCAGGACGGCGGCGAGGGTGAGGCTGACGGTCATGATCGTCCGGCGGACGTCGCGGGAGAGCAGCATCCCGGCCAGGAAGTTGCCCGCGATCCCGGCCGCGCCGAACAGGAGCAGCAGGCCGCCGACCGACTTGCCCGGCAGGCCGGACAGGTCGCGGAGCAGGGGGTTCACGAAGGTGAAGGCCGCGAAGTTCCCGCTCACCAGGAAGAACGTCGCGAGGATGCCCGTCCGGACGGCCGGGACCCGCAGCTGCTCGCCGAGCGCCCGCAGCCGCACCGCGTTGTCGGCGGGCAGCGACGGGAGCAGCGCGACCAGCGCGCCGACGATCAGCAGGCCGAGGACGGCGACCGAGACGAACGCGATCCGCCAGTCGGTGACGCTGCCGATCAGGGTCCCGGCCGGGATGCCGAGGACGTTCGCGGCCGTCGCGCCGCCGAAGGTCAGGGCCGTCGCCTTCGGGACGGCATGGGACGGCACGAGCCGCACGGCGATCCCGGCGGCCATCGCCCAGAAGCCGCCGATGCCGATGCCGACCAGGAAGCGGGCGGCGAGGAGCGTGCCGAAGTTCGGGGCGAGCGCGGTCAGCAGGTTCGCCGCGACCATCAGGGAGATCAGCCCGATCAGCACGTGCCGGCGGTCGAGGCGGCGGATCGCGACCGGCAGCAGCGGCGCGGCGGCCGACGCGACCAGGCCCGGGACGGTCACCATCAGCCCGGCCGTCCCCTCCGAGACGTGCAGGTCGGAGCCGACGGAGCTGAGCAGGCCGACCGGGAGCTGTTCGAGGGTGACCATCGCGAACGTCCCGGAGGCGACCGCCCCCACGCCGAGCCAGCGCCGTAGCGGCACCTTCTCCGGGGCATCGGCCACTGCCCGGCCTGCGGCCTGGGCGGCGGCCTGAGCGGTCTGGACGGGCTCGGTGGTCTGGTCTGTCTGGACGGGCTCGGAGGTGGTCCGGGTGGAGGCCATCGCGCGAACTCCTTCATCTTGATAATCTCAACGTTGAGATAACATCACAGAGGTAGTTGAACGTCAAGTCTCTTAGCGTTGAGAGATACGTCGCAGAGGGAGTGCGCATGGGCGACGCGATGGACGCGATCCTCGAACAGTGGGCCCGCGAGCGGCCCGACCTGGACCTCTGGGCGATGGGCGCGAACGGCAGGATCGCGCGGCTCCGGCACCGGCTCCAGCAGGCCAACCACGAGTTCTACCGGCAGCACGGCCTGGAGAACCACGAGTTCGACATGCTCGCCACGCTGCGCCGCTCGGGCGAGCCCTACGCCCTGACACCCGGCGCGCTGCTGAAGGCGTCGCTCGTCACGTCCGGGGCGATCACGAACCGGATCGACAAGCTGGAGGCGAAGGGGCTGGTCGAGCGGGTCCGGGACGGCTCCGACCGGCGGTCGGTCCGGATCCGGCTCACGCCGCGCGGGCTCGACCTGATCGACGGGCTGATGGGCCCGCACGTCGACAACGTGGCGCGGATGCTGTCCGCGCTCTCACCCGAGCAGCGCGAGCAGTTCGACACGGCACTGCGCGTACTCCTGGAGTCCCTGGACGACACGACCATCCGCTGACCAGTAGGCATCCGCTGACCCGTGCGAGTCCGCTAACCCGCATGCGTCCGCCCGCCCATACGCGCCCCCCGTCCGGACGCGCCCAGCGGCATCCGCCTGCCCGCGCACATCCGGCGGCTCGCGCACGTCCGGCGGCCCGCGCACGTCCGCCTGCCCGCGCACGTCCGCCTGGCCGCGCGCGTCCGGCGACCCTTATGCTTGCCAAGCAAGCGTTTGGCCGAACTGCGTCGGGAGGCGGGCGATGGGCCTGGTCGAGACCGAGGAGCTGCGGGAGCTGCGCGCCATGCTGCGCCGCTTCTTCGCCGAGCACGCGCCCGTCGCCGAGGCGCGGCGGCAAATGGCGACGCGCGACGGCTTCGACCGCGAGCTGTGGCGGCGGATGGCCGGTGAGCTGGGCCTTCAGGGGCTCGCCGTGCCGGAGGAGCACGGCGGGTCCGGGTTCGGCGTGCGGGAGCTGGCCGTCGTGTTCGAGGAGATGGGACGCGTCCTGTACTGCGGCCCGTTCCTCGCCACGGTCGGCCTCGCCCTGCCCGCGCTCCTCGCGGCCGGCGCCACGGACGACCTTCCCGGCATCGCGGACGGGACGACCATCGCCACCCTCGCCTGGACGGAGGACGACCGCTGGGCCGCCCCGCCCGCGATGACCTGCGAGGACGGCCGCCTCACCGGCACCAAGACCTACGTCCTGGACGGCCACACGGCCGACCTCGTCCTCGTCACGGCCCGAACCGGCACCAGCACCGGCACCGGCACAGACACCGGCAGCGGCAGCGGCACTGGCGTCGCGCTGTTCGCGGTGGACGGCGACGCACCCGGCCTGACCAGGACGCCGCTGCCCACGCTCGACCAGACGCGCAAGCTCGCCCGCCTCCACTTCGAGAACGTGGACGCACTTCTGATCTCGTCCGATGCCGAAGCCGTCCTCGCGCGCGCACGCGATGTCGCCGCCGCGCTGCTCGCCGCCGAACAGGTCGGCGGGGCCGAACGAGCGCTCCAGATGACCGTCGACTACGCGAAGGTGCGGGAGCAGTTCGGACGTCCGATCGGGAGCTTCCAGGCGGTCAAGCACCGCTGCGCGGACATGTTCGTCCAGGTGGAGTCGGCGCGGTCGGCGATGCTCAACGCGGCCGCGGCCGCCGACGACTCCCCCGGCGAGCTTCCGGTGGCCGCCGCGCTCGCCAAGGCGTTCTGCTCGGATGCCTACTTCCACGTCGCGGGCGAGACGATCCAGCTCCACGGCGGCATCGGCTTCACCTGGGAGCACGACGCGCACCTGTACTTCAAGCGCGCGAAGTCGTCCCAGGAGCTTTTCGGCCCGCCCGCAATGCACCGGAACCGGCTCGCGGACCTCGTCGGCATCACGGGTGCAGCGGCAGCCCCTTGAGGATCTTGTCGATGGGGTTGCGCGGGCCGTGCAGGGCGATCCCGACTAGGGGAAGGTCATCGGACGCGCGGTCCGCCACGGTCGCGCGGTTGTCGGCGTCGTTCCCGGTCTTGAACATGTCCTCGATATAGACGGCCTCACGGATGTCGTCCCGCGTGAGCGCGCGCGCATGAGCCGCCGCCAACTGCTCGGCCGACGCCACGTAGACGAGGACGGGCTGGCCGAACATCGGGAGGTAGCGGTTACCCGAGGCGTCCTCGTAGGGCTCCCCGATCAGGGCGGGCTCCCCCGCGGCGACCGCGCTGGACAGGAACGCGGTCACGTTGAGCCGCTGCCAGGCGGCCAGGTCGTCGCGGACCACGATGGCGATCTTGGTGTCGAAGCGCATGCGACGAGCATCACCGAACCCGCAGGTCGTGGTCTTGAACGCTCGTGCGCCACCATGGACGGATGGACGGGGACGGACGGGCGGAAAGGGAGTGGACGCGGTACTGGCGGGCGCCGGACCGTCCGGTCGAGGCCATGTACGCGCATTTCGAGCGGCACGTGTACCACCGGCACAGCCACGAGACGTACTCGTTCGGCGTGACGGAGGCGGGTGCGCAGGCGTTCCGCTGCCGGGGCGGCGCGCACACCAGCGCCGCCGGGATGGTCATGGCGTTCAACCCGGACGATCCGCACGACGGGCAGGCCGCGGACGCGCTCGGATTCACCTACCGGATCGTCCATCTGGGGCCTGAGCTGGTCGAGGACGTCCTCACGGACGCGCGGATCCGGGGCGGCGTGCCGCTGTTCGCGTCCCCGGTGGTGTCCGATCCGGTGCTTGCGGCGAGCCTGCGCGACCTGCACAGCGGGCTGGTCGGCGGCGCGTCCGCCCTCCGCCGGGACGAGCTGACCACCCGCGCCGTGACGGCCCTCGCCCATCGCGCCGCGCGCCTCTCCGCTCCTCGCCCCCAGCCGGACGGCGCTGTCGCGCGCGCACGAGAGATCCTGCACGACCAGCCCTTGGCGGACGTGACTGCCGACGAACTGGCCGAAGCCGCCGGGAGCAGCCGTTTCGCGCTGTACCGGGGTTTCCGTCGCGCCTACGGAATGGCGCCGAGCGACTACCAAAGGCAGCTGCGGCTCCGCGAGGCGCGCAAGCTCCTGCGCGCGGGGACACCGGCCGCTGACGCGGCTGCGCTCACGGGCTTCGCCGACCAGAGTCACATGCACCGATGGTTCGTCCGGTACTACGGCATGACGCCGGGAACCTACGCGTCCGGGGCACAATGGGCCAGATGAGACGAGTCAGCGGGAGCCTGTTCGGCCTGGCCTACGGGGACGCGTTGGGAGCGCCCACCGAGTTCCTGAACATGAAGCAGATCCACGAGCGGTTCGGCCAGGACGGTCCGCGCGACTTCGAGCGGACGCCCGCGCTCGTCACCGACGACACGCAGATGGCGCTGGCCGTGGCCGAGGGCCTGGTCGACGCCCTACGCAACCCGCCGTTCACCGCCAAGCTGATCACCCCGATGTGGCGGCGGCGCTTCGTCGACTGGCTGCACGACCCGGAGAACAACCGCGCGCCCGGAAACACCTGCCTGCGCGCCTGCGAGCGCCTGGACCGCGGCCTCCCCTGGGAAGAGGCGACGCAGATCGGATCCAAAGGCTGCGGCGCGAACATGCGGGTCACGCCGGTCGGCCTCGCTCCGGGCCTCACCGACGACTCGCTCGCGGGCGCTTCCCAGCTCCAGGCGGCGCTCACGCACGGCCACCCCACTGCCCTCGCGGCGAGCGAGCTGACGGCCTTCACCACCCGCTGGCTCGCCGACGGCATGGCCCCCGCCGCCCTCCCCGCCACCCTGCGGGAGCGCGCGCTCGCGCAGCGCACGGTGTACCGGGAGGACTGGCTCGGCGCGCTGTGGACGCACGCGCAGGACGCGTCCCCCGAGGCGTTCATCGCGCGCGGCTGGGACGACTGCCTCGCCGTCCTCGACCGCCTGGACGCGGCGCTCCTGCACCCCGACCGCACCGCCGACCCCTGCGCCGCGACCGGCGCAGGCTGGATCGCAGAGGAGGCCTTCGCGACCGGCCTCTACTGTTTCCTGCTGTTTCCGGACGACCCGGTCTCGGCGATCTGGCGAGGCGCGGCCAGCTCCGGCGACTCCGACTCCATCGCCTGCCTAGCAGGCGCCTTCGCCGGCGCCCACCAAGGCATGGACGCCTGGCCAACAGAATGGTCATCCCAAATCGAATACTCCGCCCGCCTCCAAACCATCGCCAAAGCCTGGGACTAACCCCCCCAGCCTGAGAGCCGCGCCACGCCCGGCCGCTCTCGGGGCCGCGCAATCCAGCCAAGCTAGAAGCCGCGCGCTCCCCGCGCGCCGGGAGTCGCAAGCCGTCCGGCCACTCTGGGGCCACGCCGCCCGGCCGCGCTGGGAGTCACGCGCCATCCACGCAGGCCGGAAGCGCGCACCTTGCGGCCGTGCTGGGACGGGCCGTCCAGCCGAGCAAGGAGTCGCGCAATCCCCGAGCGCCGGAAGTCTTCGCGGCCCGCGCTGGGGCGCACGCGCCGTCCGGCCGGGCCGGGGGGCGCGCCATCCGCGCAGACCAGGAGCGCGCACTATGCGGCCGCTCGGGGGTCCAGCCGAGCCGGGAGACACGCGATCCGCACGCGTCGAGAGTCGCGCGCGCTGCGGCCCGCGCTGGGGCGCGCCATCCGGCCGGGCCGGGGGCACGCCATCCGCGCAAGCCAGGAGCGCGCACTATGCGGCCGCTCGGGGGCGCGCCGTCCAGCCGAGCCGGGAGACACGCGATCCGCACGCGTCGAGAGTCGCGCGCGCTGCGGCCCGCGTTGGGGAGCGCCGTCCGGCCGGGCCGGGGGCGCGCCATCCGCGCAGGCCGGGAGCGCGCACTATGCGGCCGCTCGGGGGCGCGCCGTCCAGCCGAGCCGGGAGACACGCGATCCGCACGCGTCGAGAGTCGCGCGCGCTGCGGCCCGCGCTGGGGGGCGCCATCCGGCCGGGCTGAGAGTTGGGCGATCCGCGCGCGGCGGGGATCGCGCGCTTTGCGGTCGCATCTGGGGGACGGGCCGTCTGGGCGGGCGTTAGGGCTGGGCCGTCCAACCAGAGAGGCGGTCGATGACCAGCTCGATCAGCGGGCCGTCGGGGCGTTGGTCGCGGTAGCGGGGGTAGCGGGCGGCGAGGAGGTCCAGGGGCGCGGCCATCGCGGACGGGTCGGTGATGGCGTGTGCGCGGCAGTCCGCGCGGACCCACCACAAGCGGTCCCAGTCGTCGTCGTAGTGGTCGGCGAGGACGGCGGCGCGCGGGTTCGCGCGGAGGTTCGCGAGCCGCCGCAGGTCGCGGCTGGCCTTGGGCTTGTGGTCCACGGCCGTGAACACGCTGCCCCGCGCCAGCGCGAACGTGATCGGGACGAGGTGCGGGCGGCCGTCCGGCGCGACCGTGGCGAGCCGGGCGACCGGCGCGGCGGCCAGGCGGGCGCGCGCCCCCTCGTGGCTCAGGCTCGGCACCCGCCCATCACATCACACGCCTCAGTCGGCGAAGCGCGGCGGACGGCCCTGCTTGCGCGCGGCGGTGGCCTCCTCGAAGTTGCGCGTGGTGAGCCGGACGAAGAGCTGGCCGAGCCCCTCGTGGTCCATGTGCGCGTCGAGGCTTCCGGAATCCAGGCTCGCCCACAGCATGCGCTTGGTCAGCTCGACGCCCGGACGGCTGAACCCGGCGATCCGGTCGGCGAGGTCGTAGCAGGCGTCCAGCAGCTTGTCCGGCTCGACGGCGCGCGAGACCAGGCCGATGCGCTCGGCCTCGGCGGCGTCCACGTCCCGTCCGGACAGCATGATCTCGAACGCGCGGGACGACCCGATCGCGCGCGGCAGCAGGTAGGACAGGCCCAGCTCGCTCGCCGTGAGCCCGTTGTTGATCCCGGCGGCGCGGAAGTAGGCGTCGCCGGACGCGGCGAGCCGGACGTCCGCTGCGAGTGCCAGGCACAGCCCGCCGCCGATCGCCGGGCCGTTCACCGCCGCGATCACCGGTTGGTGCATGCGGCGCAGCGTCCGGATCACGTCGTCGAGCAGCTCCATCGAGCGCAGCGCGATCGTGGACACCGTGAGCCCGTCGATGCCGGGTATCCGGCCGGGCGACTCCTGGTCGGCGCCGGAGCAGAAGCCGCGCCCGGCGCCGGTGACCACGACCGCGCGGACGTCGTTGTCGCGCGAGATTTCGGCCAACGTGTCGCGGAAGGGGACCATGACGTCGAACGCCATCGCGTTCATCCGCTCGGGCCGGTTCAGCGTGACCAGCGCGATGTGCGGACGGGGCCGCTCGACCAGCACGAAGTCGGACATGGACTTCCCTTCTCGCGACGGACGCGATGCTCCCTAGCAAGCGCTAGGTTACGCACCACCACCCGCCACCGCCCGACGCCGGCCCGCACCGCGACGCCGAGGCGTCGGAACCGCACAGCACCGAAGCGTCCGCGCCAGGTGCGGGGTTGCACAGCGCGGAGGCGTCCCTCCCGGATGCAGAGCTGCTCCAGCACCCGAGACGCCCGCGCCGAATTCGGAGCTGCACCGGCGCCCAGACCTCCGTGCCGCGTGCGGGTTGCACAGCACCGAGACGCTCGTCCTCGATACGAGGTTGCACCGGCGCTAAGACATCAGTGCCGCACGCGAGACTGCACGGCACTGAAGCCTCCGTGCCAAATGCCTACACCGGCACCGAAACGTCCGCGGATGCAGGTGTGCACCGGTGCTGAGGCGTCCGCGGCGAGCGCGAGGCTGCACGGCACCGGAGCGGCCGCGCCGGACGCGAGGCAACGCAATACCGAGGCGTCCGTGAAGGATGCGGAGCTGCACCAGCGTCGAGGCGTCCCCGGCGGACGCGAGACTGCACGGCACCGGAGCGGCCGCACCGAACGCGAGGCAACGCAGAACCGAGGCGTCCGTCCCGGATGTGGAATTGCACCAGCATCGAGGCGTCCGTAGCAGACGCGAGGCAGCACGGCACCGGGCCGGCCGTGCCGGATGCGGGGTTGCATGGCGCCGGGGCGGACGTGTGGGGGCGAGGGTGTGTGGTGCTGTGCGGGCGGGGTTAGGAGGGGTGGGTGTAGGAGGGGGCGGCGAAGCGTTCGACTGCTTCGCCTAGTTGGGCGTCGGTCAGGGCGCGGGGTTCGCCCAGGGTTTTGGCGGAGATGTAGACGCCGCACAGCCATTCCAGGAGCTGCGCGTTCTCGATCGCCTCGTCCAGGTCGCGGCCGAGCGCGACCGCGCCGTGGTTCGCCATGAGCGCTGCGCGTCGGCCGCCTTCCAGCGCCGCCAGCACGTTGCGCGCCAGTTCGGGCGTCCCGTATGTCGCGTACTCGGCGACGCGCACGACGCCGCCCAGCATCAGCGTGTAGTAGTGGATGGGAGGCAGCACGTCCAGGACGGTCGATACGGCGACGCAGTTGGCCGAGTGCGTGTGGACGATCGCGCCCGCGTCGGTGGCGCGGTAGATCGCGAGGTGCATCGGCGTTTCGGACGACGGCGTCTGCTGGCCGTCCACGACCCGTCCATCCAGGGTCAAAACCGGGCAGTCCCGGTCGGTCAGCTCGTGCAGCCGCGCGCCTCCAGGCGTCACGATCACGCGGTCCCCGCTTCGCTCGCTGACGTTGCCCGCGGCGCCTCCGACCAGCCCGGCCTCCACCACGCGGCGTCCCGCCCGCGCGACGTCCGTGCGCGCTCCCCAGTACATGCGTCCACTCCCCACATCCGAGCCGTCCGGAGTCGTAGGCTACGGCCCTGACGATCTTCTGAGGGAGACCCGCCGTGGTGGTACTGACCGTCGGTGCGCACATCGTGGACGTCCTGGCCCGCCCGGTGGACGAGCTCCCCGACGGTCAGGGCACGGTCGTGGTCGAGGAGGTCAGGGTGACCGCGGCCGGGTCCGCCGCGGGGACGGCCGTGGCGCTCGCGCACCTCGGCAACCAGGTCGTGTCGGTCGGCGCGATCGGCGACGACGACCTCGGCGACCTGCTGACCGTCCTGATGACGCGGCACGGCGTGGACGTGAGCGGGCTGGTCCGGCGCGCGGACGCGCAGACCGCCGCGTCGGTGCTGCCGATCCGGGCGGACGGCGGCCGGCCGTCCTTCCACGCGCCCGGCGCGAACCTCACGCTCACCGCGAACTCCGTCGACCCGGGGCTGCTCGTGGCCGCCGACGCCGTCCACCTCGGCGGCCCGGACGTCACGTTCGGCCTGAACGACCCGGCGTTCCTCGGCGCGCTCGACGCCGCCCGCTCGTCCGGGACGATCGTGACGATGGACTTCCTGTCCAACATGCCGGACCTGCTGGACGGCGCGCGCGGCTTCCTCGCGCACGTCGACCACGTCCTGCCCAACGAGGAGCAGGCCGCCTCGCTCACCGGCGAGGACGACCCGGAACTGGCCGCGCGGATGCTGCTCGCCGAGGGGCCGGCCTCGGTCGTCGTCACGCTCGGCGCCGAGGGCAGCCTGGTCGCCACGCGCGAGGATGTGCACCGCGTCCCGGCGCTGGACGTCCCGGTCGTCGACACCACGGGCTGCGGCGACGCGTACTGCGCGGGCTACCTGTCGGCGCTGCTGCGCGGGCTCCCCCTGGTGGAGGCCGCGCGGTGGGGGACGGCCGCCGCCGCGACCGTCGCGCAGGGGCTCGGTTCGGACGCGAACCTCACCGATCTGGAAGGAGTCCTCGCCCTGCTCTGAGCCGCGAGGGCCAGAGCAGGGCGAGGCCCGGAACGGCCGGCGTCACCCCGCAGGACGCCAGACCGCCCAGGTATCAGGCCGTCCGGATATCGGACGGCTCGGAACCATCTACTTCGAAACCAGATGGTTCCGTAGCAGATGATTGGGAGCAGGACGGCTGCTGGGCAGGACCGGGCATCAGGCCGTCCAGGCGAGGCGGCGTTCGGCGTGCAGGACCTGCCCGGCGCGCAACGCCTCCGCGGCACGGTCGGCGAGAGGACCGGTCAGGCGCGTTCCGAGGAAGCGCGCCCGCAGCGTGAGCACCTGCGCCGCCATCATCGCGACGACCGGATCGCCGGAGTCGAGATACGGATCGCAGTCGAACCCGTGCAGGTCGTCCGGGCGGAGGCGGCGTCCGGCCTGGAGTTCCGCGACGAGCCGCGCGATCCGGCGGCTCAGCGCGGGCGCGGCCTCGTCCGCGGCCCATTCCAGGTAGGGCAGCTCGTCCAGGCCCATCGCGACCACGACGGTCTCGGCCATCCGGCGGACGACCGGATCGGCGTCCAGTAGCCGGTGCGCCTGGCAAACCGGGATGCAGGTGCACACCTTGTTGCAGGTGCAGATCCGTCCGCCGCCGACCCCACCGCCCGTGTCGTCGTCGGACGGCGTGTCCGAGGGCTCGTCCGTCGGCTCGTCGGACGGCTCATCGGAGGGTTCGTCGGACGGCTCTTCTGAAGGCGTGTAGGTGTCGGACGGGGAATCCGACGGCGAGTCCGATTCGGACGGGGTGAAGGACGGCGTGTTCCTGTTCTCCTCGGTCCCGCACGCGCTGAGCAGCATCGCCGCCGCGACCGACGACGCGATGCCCGCGCCGAGGAACCCGCGCCGCCCGGCCTTGGCCTCCCACGGCGGCTTCACGATCGGCAGCACCTCGACAGGACCGGCCGTCCCATCGTCCATCACACTCCGCAACTCATAATGCGGCGCCGCCCCCCGCGCCCGTCCCCCAGCGCGAGACCCGCCTCGCCCCTCAGCGCGGGCCCCGGCGCGCGGCTCGGCCCGGCCCTCAGCGCGGGCCCCAGCATGGCCCTCAGCGCGCGGCTCGGCTCGACTTCCAGCGCCGGGCTCAGCTCGGCCCTCGGCGCGAGGGACGGGGCGGCCCCCGGCCCGCGGCTCGGCGCGGCCCTCGGCTCGGGCCTCGGGGCGGGGGTCGCCTTTGGGGCGGCGGGGTTCGGGCCAGGGGAGCATGACGTCACTCATGTGCGCCTCCGTGCACGGCGCAGGGGACGTCCTCGCGGCCGTCGCGCCAGACCAGGCCGCCCGCGTCGGCGATGCGGGCGAGCAGCTGGTCCTTCACCAGCTCGCGGGTGATGTGGCAGCGCTGCGATCCGGCGAACTCGCCGCGTCCGTTGGTCGCGAGGGACTTGTGGTAGCAGTCGCCCGCGCAGTTCCAGCGCGCGAAGCAGCCGTCGCAGAACGAGCGGTTCTCCACGCCCAGGTCGCGCAGGCCGTCGAGCGCGTCCATGTCGAAGGTGTAGCCGTCGGTGCCGGGCGGGCCGGACGAGCCGTAGAAGAAGACATCCGCGAACTCGTTGTCCTCGGAGAACGCCTCGAAGCACGCCGACACGTTGCCCGATGGCGTGATGCAGAAGTTGTCCTGGGTGACGCCGCAGAAGTGGTTGGTGAGCTGGCCGACGCGGGCCGCGCTGTAGGCGAGTTCGTGCCCGTAGCGGGCGGCGCGCGCCTGGGCCTCGCGGTAGGCGTCGATGAACTCGGTGGTCTCGGCGTCCGGCTCGCCCTCGTGCCGTCCGAGCTGGTAGGCGGGCTCGACCTGGACGCGCGCGGGCGTGAAGTTCGCCAGGACGAACTCGACCGAGTCCGGCAGCAGCGGGATCTGCTCGGCGGTGACGGTCAGCCGCACCGCGTACGGGTAGCCCGCCTCGGTGAACCGCCGCATCGTGTGCATGACGCGCCCGCTCGACCCCGTCCCCCGGACGGTCGGACGGTGCTTGTCGTGCACCTCGGGCAGGCCGTCGAACGACAGGCTCATCCCGCCGTCCAGGTTGGCGATCATCCAGTCGATCTGCCGGTCGGTGAACACGCCGTTGCCCGCCGAGGACGAGATGACCCGCAGGTCCCCCGCACGCTCGCGCGCGTAGGCGAGGGCCTCGGTCATGAGGTTCCAGTGGACGCTGGGCTCGCCGCCGCCATGGAAATGCACTCCCGCGAAGGGCGCGCCCAGGCGCTTGGCGTTGTCTATGACGAAGTCGATGCCGCGTTTGGCAACGTCCATGCTCATGAACGTGGCGGGGGCGTCGCCCGCGGACGCGTAGCAGTAGGTGCAGCGCAGATTGCACGCGGTCGTGAGGAACAGCGTCACTTCGGTGGGCGACGGGTCGCCCTGCTGGCGGGTGACGGGAAGCGGCGGGGGGTCGTCCAGGAGTCCGGTCTGGCGGGCGAACTCGACCACGCTCTCGTCCCCGTCCTCGCCCGCGAGGACGCCGGAGAGGGACGCCACCAGTCCTTTGGTCGAAGCGAACGCGACACCGTGCAGGGGCGCGTACACGAGGTACGCCTCGTCCTCGTGCGCCCGTCCGTCCTGCGTCTCGCCGGTGTGCACCTCGTTCTCAAGAGGGATCGCGAAGATGTGGGAGCCACTGCTCAAGAGACCACTTCCGAACAGCTCGTCGTCGGGACCCGCTTTTGTCACGTGGCAGGGAACCACAAAAGGACGCGACTGTCTGTGGAGTGTTACCTATTGGGCATAGCGCCGAATACGCCCCGCGCGGCCCGCACTGTGGTAGGTGATCCGCCCCTGCGGCCCTGGGCCTGGACGCGCAAGGACACGGTCCCCGTACGCGACCGCGCCGCCGCGGCCGGGAACCGTGTCCAAGAACGTAGACGCACGCGCGCCGCGTCCGGTTTCGCCTTCTCTGCTCGTTTTCCGCACGCGCCGCCCCCAGATCGCGCGCGAACCGCAGGCGCACCGCACGACCTACAGGCACACCGCACCCAGGCTGCCCGCAAGCCGCAGGCGCGCCGCACGAACTGCAGGCGCGCCGCACCCAGGTTGTGCAGGCCGCAGGAGAGCCGCACAGGCTGAAGGGGGCGCCGCACAGGCTGCGGGCGCGCCGCAAGCAGGTTGCGCGCGGGCTGCGGGTGGGTTGTGGGAGGGGAACCGAGCGGGGTGCTTTCGCGTTCGGGCGGGTGCTACTTCCGTACTGGGGCGGCGGCTAGGACGGCGCGTGCTGCGGCCACGAGCTGGTCGAGGCGGAACACCTCGGTGCGGTGGAAGGGCGGGGCTTCGCCGCCGCGCGCGACGACCAGGTCCAGACCGTCCGAAACCGGGCAGGCCGCGTAGTGGACGCCGTCGTCCCCATCGAACGCGCGGGCGCGGGACGGGCCGAGCCGTCCGCCGTCGGGCGCGGCCTCCGGAGCGCCGAAGCTGCCGTAGATGAGCGACGGGCCGTCCGCGAGGCCCGCCCACTCGGCCGACAGCAGCGCCGGGACCGCGTCGGCGAGCGTCATCGCGCCGCGCACCGGATCGGCGGCGAGCTGGCCGAGGAGCGAGGCGTCCGGGTGCGCGCCCTGCGGCTCGACCGTGGGCCAGATTCCTATCACCATGACGCCAGGGACGGCGGTGAGGCCGTCGCGCAGCCCTGCGGTGGCGGCCCCGGCGGGCCACGCGACCGTGAAGTCGTCCAGCGCGCGGCCGGCGTCCCGTTCCAGCACCGCCATCTGCACCACGTCCGCGCCCGCAGCGCCGAGCGTGCGCGCGACGCTCGCGAGCGATCCCGGACGGTCCGGCAGCCGAACCCGAATCCGCAGCAGCATGGGCACCTCCCGTGATGTCTTCCGAGGTCACCAGCCTCACCGACGCGCGTTTCGGTGGTGTTACCCCGCCGTGTCCGGATGAAGAACCCGGCCCCGGCACCGCGTCCCGCCAGGGAAAAGTCAGGCGCCGGTCAAGCGCGCCCTATGCCTGCGAGGTTCGTCCCATTAAGGTGACTCAACGTGTCGAGCGATCGGAAGCGGGAAGTCAGCGCACACTCGCGGGACGAGCGGAAACGCGGCGTGGCCGTGCGCTCCGGCAAGTCCGCGGACGTCTCCGAGCCCGCCGAGGCGAGTGAGCCCGGGGAGACCCCCGAGGCGGAGGAGACCCCGCGTCCGGACGGTCCGGATGGTCTGGACGGTCAGGACGAGGCGAGCGCGGACGGGAACGCGGCAGCGGACGGTACGACGCCCGATTCCAGCGATCGCACGAACGGCAAGAGCGCTTCGCGCGGGGCCGGGCCAGGCGAACACGCAGACGGTAAGGGCGCCTCGCGCGCGGCCGCGCCTGGTGAAGGCCCGTCCGGCGAGGACGCTTCGCGCGAGGCCGCGCCAGCCGAACGTGCGAACGGCAAGGACACCTCACGCGAGGCCGGGCGGGGTGAAGGCGCGGACGGCAAGGACGCCACTCGCGCGGCAGGGTCCGGCGAACGCGCGGACAGTAAAGACACCTCGCGCCAGGCCGCGCCAGGCGAACGCGCGAACGGCCAGGACGCCTCTCGCGAGGCCGCGCAGGGCGAGCGCGTGGACGGGAAGGACACCTCGCGCCAGGCCGGGCCGGTCGAGCGCGCGGACGGCGGGGACACATCTCGTCAGGGCGGGGCGGGCGGGCGCGGGGACGGGGAGGGCGCCTCTCGCGAGGTTGGGCGCGGCGAGCGTGGGGACGGCGAAAGCGGGGTTGAGGGGGGCACGTCCGGCGGTGACACGCCCGGCGACGGCGCGTCCGGTAAAGGCGACGCGGGCGCGGGTGCGCTTGAGGCGGTCGGGGAGGTTCGGGACGCGCTGCGCGAGCTGGTCGAGCGGTTCGACCGGGAGGACGGGCGGGCCGCGCACCGCGAGTCGGTCATCGACCGGCTGCACGAGGAGAACCAGCGGCTGCGGCGCGGCGAGATCGAGTCGATGCTCGAACCCGTCCGGGCCGCGCTGTACAAGGTGCACGACACGCTCCGGCAGGCCGCCGCGGCCCCGCCCGGGCCCGAGCAGTCGGCCAGGCTGCTCGGCGACTGCGCGAACGAGGTCGCCGACGCCCTGGCCAGGACGGGCGCGGTCCGGTTCGAGGTCGAGCCGGGCCAGCCCTACGACGCGTCCCGGCACCGTCCCCTCGGGGTGGAGGAGGTGGACGACCCGGACCGCGCGGGGACGGTCGTCGCGGTCCTCGCGGACGGGTTCGAAATGGGCGGCAGGGTCGTCCGGAAGGCCGGTGTGCGGGTGGGGAAGTCGGTCAAGAGCACTGCGCGGCGGCGTCCGGAGCGGGACGATGGTCATCGACGGTCGGCGCGCTGACGTCCCCGTCCTGGCCGGCCGCGCGCCCGGCGGGACGCGGACCCGGCACTCCGCCGCACTCCGGTAGCGATAGGTGAAGAGGATATGGCTGTCTACGGGATCGACCTGGGAACCACCTACTCCTGCATTGCCTCCATCGACGATGTGGGACGCCCCGGGGTCCTGCGGAACCTGGAGGGCACCGACACCACCCCCTCGGTGGTGTACTTCGAGAGCGGCGACAACGTGGTCGTCGGGCAGACCGCGAAGGACACCGCGATCCTCGAACCCGAGAACGTGGTCAGCCTCGTCAAGCGGGACATGGGCCGCGAGGTGGCCCGGGAGATCCACGGGATCGAGTACACCCCCGAGGAGCTGTCGGCGTTCATCCTGCTGAAGCTGGTCACCGACGCGCGCACGCAGACCGGCGAGGACGCCCGGGACGTGGTGGTGACCGTCCCGGCCTACTTCGGCGCGGCCGAGCGCGACGCGACCCGCAAGGCGGGCCGGATCGCCGGGCTGAACGTCATCGACATCGTGTCCGAGCCGATCGCCGCGGCGATCACCTACGGCGTGCTGAACCCCGAGCAGGACCGCACGATCCTGGTGTACGACCTCGGCGGCGGCACGTTCGACACCACGGTCATCACGCTGCGCGGCGGGCACATCGAGGTCATCTGCACCGACGGCGACCACGAGCTCGGCGGCGCCGACTGGGACGCGCGGCTGGTGGAGTACCTCGCCGAGCGGTTCCGCGCCGAGCACCCCGACGCGGGCGACCCCCTGGACGACCGGCAGTCCGAGCAGCAGCTCCGCCGGGACGCCGAGGACGCCAAGAAGTCGCTGACCAACCGCACCTCGCACACCGTCCGGGTGATGCACGACGGACGCAGCGCGACGATCGAGATCACCCGGGAGAAGCTGGAGGAGCTCACCCGGGACCTGTTGGACCGGACGATCGAGATCACCGGACGGACGCTGGAGACCGCCAAGGAGAAGGGCGTCGACGACTTCGACGACCTCGTCCTGGTCGGCGGGTCGACCAAGATGCCGGTCGTCGCGGCGCGGCTGTCCACCGAGCTCGGCCTGAACCCGCGGCTCCAGGACCCGGACCTCGCCGTCGCCAAGGGCGCGGCGCTGTACGCGTTCGAGGAGACCTACCGGCGGCTGCTCGCAGCCGGGCAGGACGACCAGGCCGAGGAGATGGCCGGGCGGGCCGGGCTGTCCGCCGACCAGAAGCGGCAGATCGCGGGCCGCCGGATCCGGACCGTCGCGTCGCACGCGTTCGGCATCGTCGTGGTCGACCGCGACTCCGGCGCCGAGCACGTCGCGCACCTGGTGCACGCCAACGACGAGCTGCCGTCCGCGCACACCGAGGACTTCTACACCGTGCACGACGAGCAGGCCTCGGCGGACGTCCGGGTGATGGAGCAGGCCGGGTCGGTCGAGTCGGCCGAGCTGGTCGACAACTCCGAGATCGCGACCGGGCAGATCCGCATCCCGCCGGGCAAGCAGGCCGGCTGGCCGATCGGCGTGACCTTCGAGCTGGACGCGTCCGGGCTGCTGAACGTGACCGCCGTCGAGAAGGAGACCGGCGAGCGGCTGGAGCTGAAGGTGGACGTCGGCGGGATGTCCGAGGAGGAGGTCGAGCGGTCCCGCACCGCCCTGTCCCGGGTGAAGGTGAGCTGAGCGCACGATGACCACCGGCGGCCACCCGTCCGGCCAGAACCCCGCCCCGGCCCACCGACCGCCCCAAGCCCACGACCCGGCCCAGAGCCGTGAACCGGCCCAAGGCCAGGAACCGTCCCAATGGCACGGCCCGGCCCAGGCGCAAGGACCGGCCCAGGGTCAAGGCCCGGCCCAGGGCCGAGGACCGGCCGAAGGTCAAGGCCCGGCCCAGGGCCGAGGTCCGGCCGAAAGTCAAGGCCCGGCCCAAGGACAGGGCCCGGCCCAGGCCCAGGGACCGGCTCAGGCGCGAGACTCGGCACAGGGCCAAGGCCCAGCCGAGGGCCGAGGCCCCGGCGAGAGTCGAGGCCCGACTCAAGGTCAGGGCCCGGCTCAAGGTCAGGGCCCGGCTCAAGGTCAGGGCCCGGCTCAGGGCCATGGGCCCGCTCCAGCCTCCGGGTGGGGAGCGGCATCGGCCTCGGGGCGGGGTGCGGGTTCGGGTTCCGGGCGGGGGGCGGGTTCGGGCTCCGGGCGGGGTGCCGGGTCGGGTTCCGGGCGGGGTGCGGGCTCGGCCTCCGAACGCGGAGCGGCCTGGGGCTCCGGGCGGGGTGCGGGCGCGGGCTCCGGGCGGGGTGCGGGGTCGGGCTCTGGACGGGGGGCGGGAGCGGCTTCGGGGCAGGGGTTTGATGCGGCTTACCAGCGGGAGGTGCTGGAACCGGCGCGGGCGGCGGGAGACCAGCCGCCGGAGGACCTGCGCGTGCGGTACGCGCTGCCCGACCAGCCGACGCCGGAGGCGGTCGCGGCGCGGGTCAAGCAGGTGCGGCAGTGCTGGCGGCGGGCCCGCGGCCAGCTGAAGTACCGCAAGCTGGTGGACCGGCTGGAGGCGGAACACCGCGAGCTGGCGCCGATCTTCACCGCGGCCGAGCGCGGCGACCTCCGGCCGCTGCAGCAGCGGCTCGCGGGCGGCGCGGCGCGGTCCCGGCGTCGGCTGGAGACCGCCGCGGCGCGGCTCGCCGACGCGGGCGGGCTGATCCAGATGGTGACACCCGGCGAGCTGGAGGACATCGCCCGCACGGCCGGGGTGACCGGCGCTGAGCTGACCGCGCTCGCGCAGGGCCGGATCGAGGTCCGCGAGCCGGACGCGCTGCCCGCCGCGCCGCCGTACGCCGCGTACGCCAAGGTCCGCGAGTCGCTGGACGTGCTGGGCCGCCGCAACCTCGCCGACTTCCTGTTCGGCGGGCGGATCGGCGGCCCGATGCGGGTGCTGGACGGGTTCGCCGCGACGGGCCGGGGCGGTGGGCCGCTCGTCCCGTCCGCCGACGCGGTCGCGGCCGTCGCCGCCGAGTGGGCGCGCCGGAGCCGCGACACGAGCACGACGCACGCGCAGACCGTCCTCGCCGCGCTGCGCGCGGGGCCGGACGACACGAGCGCGCACCTCACCGACCTGCTCCGCTACGACATCGTGGACCGGCTGCGTGAGCGCCTCCGGCAGCGCGCGTCCGAGCGCGCCCTGCTGCGGCACGCGACCGAGGAACTCGGCGTGGACGCGTCGGACGCGCGCCGCCTGGTGTTCGCCGTCCTGCGCGAGCACGCCCCGGCCGCCGCCGCTCCCCCGCAGCCCGGCCCCGCCGACCGCCTCCGCGAACTCCTCGACGCCGGCGACATCTACGCCGCCGCCGAGTTCGCCCGCGCCCTCACCGAGAACGACGAGACGTCCGCCGACACCGACACTGCGGCCGAGGGGCGCGTGACGGGCGGACGCCATGCGGCCCGGGGCGACGAGTTGCCTGAGGACGTGGCTGTGCTTGCGGCTGAGGCTCGGCATCGGGTGGTGACGGCTACGCGGTTGCGGGAGGCGGCGGCTGAGGAGAGCGATCCGGACAAGGCGTGGCGGCTGCTCGCGGACGCGTTGAAGCTCGTCCGGGACCTGCCCGGTGCGGCCGAGCATCAGCGAAGGCTGCCGCCGAAGCCGGTCGAGAGCCTGATCGCGACGGTGCATGCGGATCCGGAGCCGTCGGTGCGGCTGGTGTGGGAGGCGTCGCCGTCGACGGCGGGCGAGGTGCTGTACCACATGGTGCGCCGCCGGGACCGTCCGCCGCACGGTCCCGCCGACGGCGAGCCGATGCCGTTGACCAGGGACGACGACCCGCCGGTGAACGTGCACCTGTACTACGCGGTGATCGCGGTGCGGGGCGAGGCGGCCGCGCCGCCGACCGTCGCGGGGCCGGTCCTGGTGCGTCCGGAGCCGCGCGAGATCGAGGTGACGCCTGCGGACGGCGCGGTGACCGGGCGCTGGCGGTGCCCGCCGGAGGCCGCGCGGATCGCGGTGTTCCGCGCCGACCGCGGCGGCGAGAAGGTGGTTCCGGCCGGACGCGAAGGGTTCTCCGAACGCGTCCCGAACGGGGTGACGCACCACTACCGGATCGCCGCGGTGTACCTGGACGAGCAGGGCCGCGAGGTGACGACGCCGGGCGTGCGCGTGTCGGTCACGCCGTCCGCGCCGCCGGAGCCGGTGTACGACATCGCCGTGGACGCGTCGGCGGGCGAGGACGACGAGCTGCTCGTAAGGTTCGAGCGGCCCGGCCACGGCAGCCCCGAGATCGTCCTTCTGGACGCGGCGCCGGCGTGGCCGCGCAGCGCGATCGTCCCGGTCGAGGAGGTGCGCAAGGCGTCCAAGCGGATCCCGAACGCGGTGACCTCGGACGGCATCCTGGTGAAGCCGGGACGCGGCGGATGGCTGCTCGCGGTCACCGTCGCCGAGGGCTCGGCCGCGGTCGGCGCGCGGCACCGGCACGTGAACCTGCCGCCGCCGCGCCGGCTGGTCGCCGAGCGGCGCGGCGGCGTGGTGCACGTCGGGTTCGACTGGCCGGACGAGGTGGCCGAGGTCGAGCTGAGCTGGCGGATCGGCGTGGACGCGATCGCCACCGGCCGCATCGAGGCGAACCTGGTCTCGGCAGGACGGATCGAGGCCGGACGCCTCCCCACCGCCGCGCCCGAACGCGTCGCAGTGACGCGCGCCGCGTACGAGGCGCAGGGCGGGCTGCGCGTCGAGGTGCCCGAGGCCGAGCCGGTCGAGCTGGCCGTCGCCGCGGTCGGCACCGCCGGAGACCAGCGGGTCGTCGGCACGCCCGCGACCGTCGAGGTGCAGGCGCGGACGCTCGTCCGGTACGAGCTGGAACGCGGCGGACCGCCGTGGAAGCGGACGCTCACCGTGAAGCTGTCGGCGCCGCGTCCGCTCCGGGTGGGTTCGCTGGAACTCGTCCTGCGAAGAGGAAGGGTGATGCCGCACCGCCCGACCGACGGCGAGACCGTCGGATCGTGGACGCAGGTCCCGGTTCCCGGGGAACTCACCGTGCCGCTGCCTCGGTCGGGGGGCGAGTACTGGCTACGCTGCTTCACGGATGACACCGTGGTCGAACTGACCGATCCCCCGGTCCGTCATCTGCACAGCCCCCGGTAAAAGCCCCCCAGGAGGAGCCGGTGTCCCTAGCGTCCCGGGTGAGCCTGCCCGGCCTCGCCCGGCAGGAGATCACCTGCCCGTACTGCTTCGTGGAGATCAACCCGCAGCGGATCCCGTTCCGCTGCCGGGGCCAGGTCGGGCGGCGGCAGGGCTGCGCCCCCGTGCTGGACCGCGAGCTGGCCGAGTACACCGGCTCGACGGCGGGCGCGTCGCTGCCGCCGGTGTTCGCCGCGCCGCCCCGCTCGGGCGGACGCGCCGACTGCCCCGACTGCGGCCAGCCGACGCACAACCGCGTCTGCCCCGAGTGCCACAACCCGCTGCCGACCGCCTACTGCGACTCCCCCGGACGGATCGTCGCGCTCGTCGGCGCGAAGAACGCGGGGAAGTCGACCTACATCGCCGTCCTGCTGCACGAGCTGATGAACCGGGTCGGCACCGAGCTCGACACCTCGCTCGTCGCCTGCGACGACCGGACGATCGAGCGCTACAAGCGCGACTTCGCCCGTCCGCTGCTCGAAGAGCGCCGCCTGCTGCCGACAACGGCGAGCGCCGCGACGGCCCCGCGCGAACCCCTGGTCTACCTGCTGACCCGCACCCGCCCGTCCAAGCTGGCGCGCACCCCGCTCGGCGGCCTCGCCCGCACCCCGCTCGGCGGCCTGGCACGCGCCAAGCACGACGCGCTCGCGCTCGTCCTGTTCGACACCGCCGGTGAGGACCTGCGCAGCCGCGAGGTCCGCGACCTGCACCTGCGCTACCTCGAAGCGGCCGACGCGATCATCTTCCTGGTCGACCCGCTGGAGCTACCCGGCGCGCACAACGCGCTCGCCGACGAGGCGCAGACCCGCGAGGGCACGCTCGGCGAGGACCCGGACAGCGAGCCCATCAACATCATCGCCCGCGTCACCGAGGCGCTCCGCCTCCGGCACGGCCTGCGCCCCGGCGAGCGCCTCCCGGTCCCGGTCGCCGTCGCCCTCACCAAGATCGACGCGCTCGGCCCCGCGGTCTCGCGCCAGTCGGCCCTGCACCGCTCCCGCTCCGGCTCCGGCGTCCTCGACCTGGACGACCGCTCCGCCGTGAACGAGCAGGTCAGAGCGCTGCTGCACGACTGGAACGCGGGCCAGCTCGACCTGTTCCTGTCCCAGCAGTACGCCGACTACGCCCTCTTCGGCCTCTCCGCCCTCGGCTCCATGCCCGAAGGCGACCGCGTGGGCGCCGGTGGCGTCCGCCCCTACCGCGCCGAAGACCCACTGCTCTGGCTCCTCTACCGCTTCGGGATGCTTGACGGGGAGTGACGATCGTGGCGTGGCAGTTGCATTACACGTCGGCTCGGCGCGGGCCCACCGGGCGGTCGGGGTTCCAGTTCGTGGCGGAGACGCCCGGGTTGCCGGACGGGATGCGCGCGCGCGTGACGCCGCACCTGTCGTACCGTCCGCCGCCGGAGGCGCCGCTGTCGCCGGCCGATGACGAGCTGGACCAGTTCCCCGTGTCGCTGCTCTATGACCGGGTGGACGGGCGGCCGCTGCTGTTGCGGTGCCGGTACCTGGGACGCGACTACTCGGGACGGTACGGGAACTTCTTCGCGCATGCGGTCGTCGCCGAGCCGGACGAGTTGGAAGGCGTCCGTCCCGCCGAGTTGTGGCATGCGGCGTTGTGGACGGACGCGCCGGAGGAGGGAACCGAGCTTCCCGAGGTGGACGACCTGGTCCCCGACGAGGGGCTCGATCCGGAGGCGCTGGCCGCGTGGCTCTCGGACGAGCCGGAGGACGAGTACGAGCGGCTCGCGCGCATCGTGGACGCGGTCGTGAACGTCCTCGGGCGGGGGCACGGGCGTGTGGTGCTCGTGGCGTCCGATGTGGAGGTCATTGCCCGGTGGATCGCGGTCGTCTCGTATTCGCTGCCGGTCGCGGCGGCTTCGGCGTTGTCGTTCGTCACCTACAGCGCGGACCCGGACGGCGCCCCGCAGCGGCTTGTCGGGACGACGCCGGACGTATGGGCGTCAGCGCAGCGCACGTCGCCCGCGTTCCTGCTCGATCGGCCCGTGGCGGACGGCCAGGAGGTGGGGCGGTTCGCGCGGACGGTCGCCACGTGCTGGCGTGACGCGGACTTCGCCGGGCTGGACGCGCTGGCCGAACTCGCGCTGCTCGGGTCCTCGCCGGACACGGTCGACCCGTCCGTGCTCGACCGCGCGGCCGGGCTGCTCGCCCTGTGCCGAGGCGAGCACGGCGTCCCGGAGGACGAGGAGGCCGGGGCCGCCGACCTGCTCACGCGGCACGGGACGGCGATCCCCGACTGGGTGTGGGGCGATCTCGTGCAGGGCGTCCCGTCGATGGGGTACGAGCTGGCGCTCGCGGTGCACCGGTGGGCGGACGCGGCGGGCGCGTCCGAGGTGGCCGGGCAGTGCGCGGCCCGCGCGCTCTCGCAGGCGCCCGATCTGACGTCGGTCGTCCGGCTGGCCGGGAACGGGGCCGATGCGGATCTCGTGGCCGCTGCCTCGGGACGGGCCCGGACCGGCGCGTCCGATCTGCCGAAGGCGTTCGTCGAGTGCCCTGCGGATCAGCGGGCGGCGCTGCTGGAAGGCGTCCTGAACGGGTTGGAGGCGGCGGACGCCTCGACACGCCGGGCCGTCCTGACCGATGCGGCCTGCGACCTGCTCTATGACGAGCTTTACGCGTCGGCCGAGCCGCGTGGATGGTTCAGTCCGCCGGACGTGGTGGCGGCCGAGGTGCTGGCGTCGGTCGGGCGCAGGGTGCCGGAGCGCCGGGTCGCGGTGACCGGGAGGATCCTCGGGCTGGGGCTGAGCGTCGCCGAGCTCGATCCGGTGTGGAGCGTTGTGTGGGAGGAGCCGCCTGATCCCGTTGTCTGCCTGGAGCTGCTGGCGGCGTTCCCGGACGCGTGTGCCGAGCATCCGGCGCTGGGCGTGCTGCCTTCGCGGACGTTCGTGAAGGTCGCGGCCGGGTACGGCGGGCTGGCGGAGGCTTCGACGCTGCGGCTGGCCGAGCGGGTCCGGACCGTCCTGCCGGGCGGCGCGGCCGACGCGGACGCGGCGATCGTGCGGGCCCACGCGGACGCGGTGACGGCCGAGAAGCCCGCGGCGGCCGCGCGTGCGCTGGACGCCCTGCCGCGTGCGGGACGCCTCGCCGCGCGCGCCTTCGACTCGGCGGCCGAACGGCTGGAGCGGCGCGACCCGGCGTTCCGGGCGGAGCTGCTCGCGGCGGCGTCGCCGACCGCGCGCGCCCGGCTCGGGGTGTGCTGGACGGGCGGCCCCGGCGCGCGGCGCAGGCGCGGCGGCGACGGCGAGCGGCGGGACGAGCTGGTCGAGGTGGCGTTGCGGCTGCGGGCGCGCGGCGTCCGCGAGCCCGCGCTGGAGGAGTGGGTGCGCGGCGCGGCGTCGGGGTTCCTGGCGGCGCGGCACCTGGAGTCGCGGTTCGGGTCGGAACCGGAGCTGCGCGGCGCGCTGAAGGCGCTGCTCGACGAAGCGCGGCGGGGGTGATCGGGTGGGCCCCGTCGTCATCGGACTGATGATCGTGGTGTGGCTCGGCGCGATGTACGCCGGGTTCGTCCTGGTGTTCCCCGTGCTGTTCCCGGCGGCGGTGGCCGCCGCGGGGCTCGCCGCGTTCGGGCTGTACTACCTGCACGCCGTCCGGGCGCTGACGCCGCGCGAGCGCAGCGGCCCGTCCCCGGTGGACGAGCCGGAGGTGTCGTACCGGACGTACCTGCTCGGCCAGGCGTGGCGCGACTGGTGGACGATCACCAGGACGGTCGTCCCGCGCGTGTACGAGACGGCCCGCAGCGCGATCGTGCGGCTGACGAAGTTGCAGTTCGGCGGCCTGTGGGGGTTCTTCGCGTTCCCGTTCTGGCTGGCGGTGTGCGCGGGGATCGTGGTCGCGGCCGTCCCGGCGGCGGTGCTGGGGCTCGCGCTGACCGTCCTGTACGGGGCGGTCGCGGCGGTCGGGCTCGCGGCGTGGTCGGTGTGCGTGCTCGCGCTGGCGGCGGTCGAGCGCGGGTTCATGGTGTACGGCCGCATCCTGCAGACGTGCCCGCATCCGTTCTGTTACGAGCGGATCGGGCTGCCGGTGTACGCGTGCCCCGGATGCGGGGCGCGGCATCCGCGGCTGACGCCCGGCGCGGCGGGCGCGTTCCGGCACGTCTGCAAGTGCGGGACGCGGCTGCCGACGACCGTCCCGCTGGGCCGGTTCCGGCTCGCCGCGTACTGCCCGCACTGCGAGGGACGGCTGCCGGAGCGCATCGGACGCGTCCGGATCGAGCCGCTGCCGTTCGTCGGCGGGCCGGCCGCCGGGAAGACCACGTTCATGGTGCTCGGCATCCGCGCGCTGCACGCCCGCGCCCGCGCGGCGCACGGGCGGCTCGCGTTCGTGGAGCGGCGGCACGCCGAGGCGTACGCGGCGATGGTCCAGGTGTTCAACTCGGGCGGGCGGCCCGCCAAGACCGGCCCGGAACTGCCGCTCGCGACGATGCTGGACGTCGAGCTGCCCGGGCGCGTCCGCCGCATCCTGTACCTGTTCGACCCGGCGGGCGAGCACTACACGGGCGCGACCGAGGTGGAGTCGCTGCGCTACCTGGACCACGGCGAGGCGCTGCTGTTCGTGGTCGACCCGTTCGCGCTGCCCTACGTCCGGCACTCGCTGGGCGAGTCGGAGCTGCACCTGGTCGAGGAGTCGGCCGGCACGTCCGAGGAGGACCCGGCCGACACGCTGCAGCGCGTCCTGAACGAGCTGCGGACGCGTCCGGACCGCGGCCGGCAGAAGCGCATCGGCGTGATCGTCACCAAGCTGGACCTGCTGGTCAAGACCGAGGTCGGCCGGGACGTCACGGCGGGCGGCCTGCGCGACTGGCTCGCCGAGGTCGGGCTCGGCAACTCGGTGCGGACGCTGGAGCAGGTCGCGTCCGAGGTGCGGTACTTCGGGTCGGGCCTGTCCACCGCGCCGGGCGAGGTCGCCGACCTGCTGCTGTGGGCGTCCGGGCTGGCGTCGGCGACGCCGCCGGTGCCGGTCGAGGCGTCGCCGGACATCATCGACGAGGTGCCGGGGACGTCCCCGATGCGCGCGCCGTGGCCGGTGCGCGGCCGCGACCCGGCGCTGCTGCCGCTCGGCTACCAGGTCGGCCGCTGGTCGGTGCTCGGCGGGCTGTCGGCGGCGGGCCTCGCACTGCTGTTCGCGGTCGGCGTCGCCGCGTCCCTGCTGCTGCACGAGGTCAAGATCGGCTTCCTGTACCCGTTCTGACCGGGCGCCACGGCGCCGTCCATGCCGAATCGGGCCCGGGGCGAACTCGATCTCGGGAAACGGAGTCCCATCGGGCCAGAGGGGACGCGGTCGGGGCGTCCCCGGGCGATGGGGGCGCGGGATGCCCGAGAGTCGGCCGCAGGAGATCCCGGGGCGGACGATGCTGCTGCTCGGCGGCGGCGCGACGGCCGCGGCCGGGCTGGTGCTCGGCCTCACGGTGCTGGTGGGCGGCAGGCCGGGCGGGTCACCGCCCGGCGGCCCGGACGCCACGGTCACCACGGCCCAGGTCGGGCGGGCCGCCGGCGCGGTGACGGTGCCGCCGGTCGCGGGGCTCGCCGTCCGGAGCGCGACGGACCGGCTGGCCGAGCGGCGGCTGCCGGTGGGCGCGGTGATCAAGGTCCCGTCGTCCCGGGCGTCCGGGCTGGTGGTGCGCAGCTACCCCGAGGGCGGCACACCCGTCACGGCAGGTCGGCAGGTCACCCTCTACGTCTCCGCCGGGATGGGCGGCTGACCGTCATTGACGGCGTTCACGGCGGCGGCCTAGGTTCGAGGCATGCCCACCGTGGAGACCGTGCGCGGCCCCGTCGACGTCGCCGGTCTCGGCCGGACGTTCATGCACGAGCACGTCTTCGTCCTGGACGAGTACCACCAGCGCAACTACGGCACCGGCGCCTGGTGGGACGAGGAGGAGCGGGTCGCGGACGCCGTGGAGAAGCTCACCGGCCTCGTCGAGCGCGGCATCACCACGATCGCCGACCCGACGGTGTGGGGGCTCGGCCGGTACATCCCGCGGATCCAGCGGATCGCCGACCTCGTCCCGGACCTGAACATCATCGTCGCGACCGGGCTCTACACCTACAACGACCTGCCGTTCCAGTTCCACCACCGGGGGCCGGGCACGGTCCTCGGCGGGCCCGAGCCGATGGTCGCCGACTTCGTCCGCGACCTGACCGAGGGCATCGCGGACACCGGCGTCAAGGCGGCGTTCCTCAAGTGCGCCGTGGACGAGCCCGGGTTCACCCCCGGCGTCGAGCGGGTGCTCCGGGCCGTCGCCGCCGCGCACCGCGAGACCGGCGCGCCCGTGACCGTCCACACGCACAGCGCGTCCCACACCGGGCGCGGCGCGCTGGAGCTGCTGCGCAAGGAGGGCGTGGACCTCGCCAAGGTCGTCGTCGGCCACGCGGGCGACTCCAACGACCTGGACTACCTGTCGGAGCTGGCCGACACCGGCGCGATCCTCGGCATGGACCGGTTCGGGATCGACGCCTACAATTCGACGCCCGAACGGACCGCGACCGTCGCGGCACTCTGCGCACGCGGCTACGCCGACCGGATGGTCCTCAGCCACGACGCGTCCTGCTTCATCGACTGGTTCGGGCCCGACCCCGAGGTGCTGCGCCCCATCGCCCCGAACTGGCATTACCGGCATCTCACCGACGACGTGCTGCCCGCGCTGCGCGCGGCCGGGGTGACCGAGGAGCAGATCGACCAGATGCTCGTCGCCAACCCCCGGCGGTACTTCACGTCCGCCTCCTGACCCCCGCGCGGCACGCGGCGGAGGGCCGTCCGCGGGACGGACCGGATGTCCGGATCAGGTGATCCGGGACTCTCCCGTCCGAAGATCCCGAACATTTCCGGTTCCCGGTGCGTTTCATGATGTAGAGCCGCCATGGTGTAAAGACGACGCAGCGGGTATTCCGTCCGCGTCCGCGGCGCGAGGAGGCGGAATGTACCCGGTCCCGGACCGCACCGGCCCCGAACCCGGCGGGTCCCGCTCGGCGGCGGGCTGGCTGGTGCTGCTGGCACTCGCCGGTCTGGCGGCGTTCCTGCTGGTCAGGCCGATCCTGGCGGGGACGGGCGGCGCCTCGCCCGCGGTCGCCGAGTCGTCCTCGCCCTACGCGGTGCACCGGCCCGCCGGGGGTGTCCGCGGCGGCGGGATCGTCAACGTCGACACCGAGCTCGGCTACCGCAGCACGCTCGCCGCGGGCACCGGCATCCTGATGAGCGACACCGGCATCGTGCTGACCAACAACCACGTGATCCAGGGCGCGACCTCGATCAAGGTCACCGACACCCGTACCCGCGCGACCTACACCGCGCACGTCGTCGGCTACGACAAGTCCAACGACGTCGCGGTGATCCGGCTCGGGAACGCCAAGGGCGCGGGGCTGAAGCCCGCCGCGTTCGGCGACTCCGACAAGGTCGCCGAGGGCGATCCGGTGACCGCGAAGGGCAACGCGGGCGGCAAGGGCGGCGCCCCGAAGGTCGCCCGCGGCAAGGTGACCGCGAAGGACGCGTCGGTCGTGGCGCGGGACGACTCGGACGGGTCGTCCGAGAAGCTGTCCGGGCTGATCGAGACGGACGCGGCGATCCGTCCGGGCGACTCGGGCGGCCCGCTGTACAACGCGGCCGGCCAGGTGGTCGGCATGGACACCGCCGCGTCCGCCGGGTTCAAGATGGCCAAGCAGGGCGGCGGCCGCGGGTTCGCGATCCCGATCAACCGGGCGCTCGCGATCGCCGAGCAGATCCTCGCCGGGCAGGGCGGGCCGAAGGTGCACATCGGCAAGACCGCGATGCTCGGCGTCGAGGTCAGCCAGGCGGCCGGCGGCCAGGGCGCGGGCGGCACCGGCGGCACGGGCGGCACCGGCGGCACGGGCGGCACCGGCGGCGGGCAGGGCGGCGCGCTGGTCCAGTCGACGCTGCCCGACTCCCCCGCCGAGCAGCGCAACATCCCGACCGGAGCGGTGATCACCGCGCTGGACGGCAAGCCGGTCGACTCCCCCGGCACCCTCACCGACCTGCTGCTCCTCCACCACCCCGGGGACACGGTCGCGCTCACCTACCGGCCGTCCGGCGGGCAGGGCGTCACGCAGCAGATCAAGCTGGCGGACGGCCCGCCGCAGTAGCCGGCGGCCGGCGGTCCGGCGGAACCGCTGGTACGGGACCGGTAATCAGGTCGTCACGAAAGGTGCCGACCGGCGTAGGATGGCCGCGTCCTGTCCTCCGGCAGGAGGGCGCGCCGCGATCCGCACGATCCCCCGAACCCGACGCGATAGCCGAGGCCAGCGGTGGCGAGTTTGCAAGGACGGCCGGGCAACCTGCCCGCCGAGTCGACCAGTTTCGTGGGCCGCCGGGCCGAGCTGGACCAGGTGCTGGGCGCGCTGGAGCGGGCCAGGCTGGTGACGCTGCTCGGGCCCGGCGGGGTGGGCAAGACCCGGCTCGCGCTGCGCGCCGCCGACCGCGCGCGGCCGCTGTTCCCGGACGGGGTGTGGCTGGTGGAGCTGTCCGGGCTGCGCGCGCCCGAGTCGCTGCCGTGCGTGATCGCCGAGACGCTGCGGCTGCCCGGCCGGCGGCTCGGCGACCCGGCCGAGTTCCTCGCCGAGCGGCTCGCCGCCCGCGAGCTGCTGCTCATTCTGGACACCTGCGAGCACCTCGTGCACGCGACCGCGCTGCTGGCCGAGCGGCTGCTGACCGCCGCGCCCGGGCTGCGCGTCCTCACCACCAGCCGCGAGTCGCTGAACGTCGTGGGCGAGCACATCGTGCCCGTCCCGCCGCTGGAGGTGCCCGGCCCGCGGGACGGCACGGGCGCCGGCGGCGGCCCCGACACGGGCGCGGCGTGCGACTCGGTGACGCTGTTCGCCGAGCGGGCCGTCGCGTCCAGCCCCGGCTTCGCGGTCGCGCCCGCCAACCACGCCGCGGTGTGCCAGCTGTGCCGCCGCCTGGAAGGCATCCCGCTCGCGCTGGAGCTGGCCGCCGTCCGGCTGCGCGCGATGCCCGTGGAGGAGATCGTCGAGCGGCTGTCGGACCGGTTCCGGGTGCTCGGCGGCGCCACCGCGTCCCGGACGACCGAGCACCGGCACCAGACGCTGCGCACCGCGATCACCTGGAGCCACGACCTGTGCCTGCCCGCCGAGCGGATGCTGTGGGCGCGGCTGTCGGTGTTCCCCGGCGACTTCGACCTCGCCGCCGCCGAGGCCGTCTGCACCGACGACGACCTGCCGCCGAACGAGCTGGTCGACGTGCTGACCATGCTCGTCGACAAGTCGGTGGTCCGGTTCGACCCGAAGGCCGACCGGTACCAGATGCTCGACACGCTCCGCGAGTACGGCGCCGAGCGGCTCGTCCAGGCCGGGGAGCGCGACCTGCTGCGGCGCCGGCACCGCGACCACTACGCCGCGCTCGCCGGGCACGCCGCGCGCGACCGGCTCGGCCCGCGCCAGCTGTGGTGGACGCGGCGGCTGCAGAACGAGGCGGGCAACCTGCGCGCCGCGCTGGAGTGGTCGCTGGAGACACCCGCCGAGCGCGCGGCAGGCCTGCGGCTGGCGGTGTCACTGCTCGACCACTGGTTCCTCACCAGCCGGATAGGCGAGGCGCGCACCTGGTACCAGCAGGCGCTCGCGGCCACCCCGCGCGAGCTGCCCGAACGCGGCCGCGCGCTGTACGCGGCGGGCATGTTCACCCTGCTCCAGGGCGACCTCGGCGCGGCGGCCGAGCTGCTGGACGCGGCGGTCGCGTTCGCCGAGGCGTCCGGCGATCCCGACCTGCGGGCGCACGCCGTCCAGGAGCTCGGGCGGCTGCGGCTGCACTCGGGCGACCTGCCCGGCGCGCTGGAGCTGTACCGGGAGGCCCGCGCGCACTACGAGGAGGCAGGCTACTCCGACGTCGCGGCGATCACCGTGCACACCGACATCGCCTCGGTGCACGCGCTGCGCGGCGAGGTGGCCGAGGCGCTGGAGCTGTGCGCGCGCTGCCTGGCGATCTGCGACGCGCGGGGCGAGAGCTGGTGCCGCGCGGTGGCGGTGTGGATGCGCGGCGCGACCCGCTGGCTCGCCGGGGAGACCGGCCCGGCGCTCGCCGACGTCCGCGCCAGCCTGCCGGTGCGCGCCGCGTTCGACGACCTCGGCGGCATCGCGCTCGCGCTGGACCTGCTGATGGCCTGCGCGGTCGCGGACGGCGGCCACGAGCGCGCGGCCGTGCTGGCGGGCGCGTCCGGACGGCTCTGGGAGACCCTCGGCATGCACGCCCTGCGCGGCCCGCACTACGCCGGGCTGCGCGAGGAGGGCATCGCCTCGATCGTCCGCGCCCTCGGCGAGGCGCGCACCCGCGAGCTGATCACCCGCGGCCGCTCCCTCCAACTCCCCGAAGCCCTCGCCTTCGCCATGGACGACCCCCCGCAGGATTGGCCCGGCCCCAACCCGTCCTGACCGCGGGCGGACGGGCGGGGCGCGTGGTTTGTTTCGTGGGGGCGCGGGTTTTCGCAGAAACGCGCAGCGGGGGTCGCGGGCGCGCGGATTCGTTCGCGAGAGGGCGCGGAATCCTTCGTAAGCGGGCGCACACCGAGCGTGGCCGCGGCGTAGGATACGAGAGTCCGAGGTTCCCGAGGCGAGGGTCGAGGCGGCGGTGTCCACTCTGGCGACGGAGCTCCGGCCCGGAAACCTTCCCGCCGAGATGACCGGCTTCGTCGGCCGCCGGGACGAGCTCGCCGAGGTGCGGCGGGCCGTGGAGCGGTCGCGGCTGGTCACGCTCTGCGGGCCGGGCGGGGTCGGCAAGACGCGGCTCACGCTGCGCGCCGCCGCGGGGCTGCGCGCGGCGTTCGAGGGCGGTGCGTGGCTGGTCGAGCTGTCCGCGCTGCGCGATCCGGGGCTGCTCGCCCGCACGGTCGCCGAGACGCTGCGGCTGCCGGACGTCGGCGCGGGCGACCCGGTCGACCTGCTCGCCGAGCACCTGGCGTCCCGGCACCTGCTGCTCGTCCTGGACACCTGCGAGCACCTGCTGGACGGCTGCGCGCTGCTCGCCGAGGTGCTGGTGCGGGCCGCGCCGCGGCTGCACGTGATCGCGACCAGCCGGGAGCCGCTGAACGTGATCGGCGAGCACATCCTGCCGGTCGGCCCGCTGGCCGTCCCGCCCGAGGACGCCGCCGACCCTGAGACCTGCGACGCGGTGCGGCTGTTCACCGAGCGGGCCGCGGCGGTGCGGCCGGGCTTCGCGGTGACCGGCGCGAACCGCGCGGCGGTGGCGCGGCTGTGCCGCCGCCTCGACGGCATCCCGCTCGCGCTGGAGCTGGCCGCCGTCCGGCTGCGCGCGATGTCGGTGGACGAGCTGGACGAGCGGCTGTCGGACCGGTTCCGGCTGCTCGGCCCGACCCGCGGCGGGCAGCTCCGGCACCAGACGCTGCACACCGCGATCACCTGGAGCCACGACCTGTGCACCGGCGCCGAGCGGCTGCTGTGGTCGCGGCTGTCGGTGTTCCCCGGCGACTTCGACCTCACCGCCGCCGAGCGCATCTGCGCCGACGCCGACCTGCCAGCCGGGACGGTGTTCGGCCTGCTGACACGGCTCGTCGAGAAGTCCGTCCTGCAGTACGAGGAGGACCGCCGCCGCTACCGGATGCTCGACACCCTCCGCGAGTACGGCGCCGAGCGCCTGGAGGGGGCGGACGAGGTCCGGCGGCGGCACCGGGAGCACTACGCGGCGCTGGCCGAGCGGGTCGCGGCGAACCAGCTCGGCCCCGAGCAGCTCGCGTGGTTCGGGCGGCTGCGCGACGAGCAGGCGAACCTGCGGGTCGCGCTGGAGTGGTCGCTGTCCACGCCGGACGAGCAGGAGGCGGGCGTGCGGCTGGCGCTGCGGCTCGCGCCCTACTGGTACTTCGCCGGGCTGTTCGGCGAGGCGCGCTCCTGGTACGAGCGGGCCGCCGAGGCCTGCGACGACGGGCCCGAACGCGCCTGGACGGAGTTCTGGAACGCCACCTACGCCATCCAGCAAGGCGACCTCGATCCGGCCCGGGACGTCCTGGAGGGGCTGCTCGTCCGGGCCGACGAGCTGCGTGACCCCGACCTGCTCGCGCACGCGCACTTCGAGATCGGCCTGATCAGGTTCTATGAGGGCGACCTCGAAGAGGCCGTCGCGTCCTACGAGCAGGCCGAGCTGGTCTGGGACCGGATCGGCTACCGCAACCCGATCGCGCTGAACGTCCACTACGCGCACGCCGGCGCGCACGCGCTGCTGGGCGACTTCCGGCGGGCGCTCGACCTGTGCGCGCGGAGCCTGGAGGTGTGCGCGCGGACGGGCGAGCGGTGGACGGCGGCGTCCGCGGTCTGGATGCGCGGCACCACGCACTGGCTGAAGGGCGACGGCAAGCGCGCCGAGGCCGACATCCGGGAGAGCCTGCGCGTCAAGGCCGCCTGCCGCGACCTGGTCGGCATCGTCGTCTGCCTGGACCTGATGGGCGCGTGCGCGATCACCGCCGAGCGCCCCGAGCGGGCGGCGGTGCTGTGCGGCGCGGGCGAGCAGCTGTGGCACCTGCTCGGCTCGCCGATCCAGCGCGGCACGCACTACCTGGCCATGCGCGAGGCGCTGGTCGCGGGCCTGCGCGACGCCCTCGGCGGGGACCGGGTGTCCGAGCTGTTCGCGAAGGGCGCGGCCCTGGAGGTCGAGGACGCGGCGGCGTTCGCGCTCGGCGACGACGACCTGCCCGCCGCGCGCCGTCCCGGCCCGGACGCGCCGGACGCCGCGCCGGAGGAGACCCCGCTGACCCGGCGCGAGCTGGAGATCGCCGACCTGGTAGCCGAGGGCCTGACCAACCGGGAGATCGCCGAGCGGCTCGTGATCGCCAAGCGGACGGTCGACTCGCACCTGGAGCACATCCTCGGCAAGCTCGGCTTCACCTCCCGGACCCGCGTCGCCGCCTGGGCCATCGAACGCCGCACCGCCCGCTGACCGCACCGCCCGCCGACCGGCCGCACCACCCGCTGACCGGCACCGCCCGAGAACCGCGCCCCTCCGCTGATCGGCACCGCTTGCTGATCGCGCTCGGGTGGGTGTCTGCGCAGGTGGGCGGGTGCACGGTGTCCTATCGCGCAGAATGGGTGCGAGAGTGGTAGGGCAGTGGTTCCAAGGTCGGGAATGGGTGTGGACGATGAGCCGTGAGGCGCCGCGCGAGGACTTCGACGACTCCGCGATGGAGGTCGGCAAGCCGAAGCGGTGGGCGGCGGGCGTGCCGGGCGTGACGGCCGCGCTGCGCGACTCGGTCGAGCAGATGGGCGTGAGGCGCACCGCGCTGACCCTGCTCAAGGTCAACCAGAAGGACGGGTTCGACTGCCCCGGCTGCGCCTGGCCCGAGCCCGGCCACCGGCACACCGCCGAGTTCTGCGAGAACGGCGCGAAGGCCGTAGCCGAGGAGGCCACCACCCGCCGGATCACCCGGGAGTTCTTCGCCGAGCACACGGTGGACGAGCTGGCCGTCCGCACCGACCACTGGCTCGGGCAGCAGGGCCGGCTCACCGAGCCGATGGTCCGCCGGCCGGGCTCGGCGCACTACGAGCCGATCTCCTGGGACGACGCGTTCGGCCTGGTCGCGGACGAGCTGACCGCGCTCGGCTCCCCCGACGAGGCGGTGTTCTACACCTCCGGCCGCACCAGCAACGAAGCCGCGTTCGCCTACCAGCTGTTCGTCCGGGCGTTCGGCACCAACAACCTTCCGGACTGCTCGAACATGTGCCACGAGTCGTCCGGTTCGGCGCTCACCGAGACGATCGGCATCGGCAAGGGCTCGGTGCTGCTGGACGACCTGTACCAGGCCGATCTGATCTTCGTGGTCGGGCAGAACCCCGGCACGAACCATCCGCGCATGCTGTCCGCGCTGGAGAAGGCGAAGAAGGCGGGCGCGCGGATCGTCGCGGTGAACCCGCTGCCGGAGGCGGGGCTGATCCGGTTCAAGAACCCGCAGGTCCCGTCGGGGGTGGTCGGTAAGGGCACGAAGCTCGCCGACCGGTTCCTGCAGATCCGCGTGAACGGCGACCTGGCGCTGTTCCAGGCGCTGAACCGGCTGCTGCTGGAGTCGGACGTCCCGGACGCCGTCGACCGCGCGTTCATCGAGGAGCACACCCACGGGTTCGAGGCGTTCGCCGACCACGTGAAGGCGCTGGACTGGGACGACGTGCTCGCGGCGACCGGCCTGACCCGCGGGGAGATCGCCGCGACGCTCGGCGACGTCCTCGCGGCGAAGCGGATCGTGGTGTGCTGGGCGATGGGCCTGACGCAGCACCGCAACTCGGTCCCGACGATCCGCGAGGTCGTGAACTTCCTGCTGCTGCGCGGGAACATCGGCCGTCCGGGCGCGGGCGTGTGCCCGGTGCGCGGCCACTCCAACGTCCAGGGCGACCGGACGATGGGGATCTACGAGAAGCCGAAGCCCGCCTTCCTGGACGCCCTCGCCGCCGAGTTCGGCTTCGAGCCGCCGCGCGAGCACGGCCTGGACACCGTGGACGCGATCCGCGCGATGCGCGACGGCAAGGTGAAGGTGTTCTTCGGGATGGGTGGCAACTTCGTCCGCGCCACCCCCGATTCGGACGTGACCGAAGCGGCGATGCGGAACTGCCGGCTGACCGTCCAGGTGTCGACGAAGCTGAACCGGTCGCACGCCGTCACCGGCGCGACCGCGCTGATCCTGCCGACGCTGGGCCGCACGGAGCGGGACGTCCAGGCGTCCGGCGAGCAGTTCGTGTCGGTCGAGGACTCGATGGGCATGGTGCACGCCTCGCGCGGACGGCTCGCGCCCGCGTCTCCGCAGCTCAGGTCCGAGGTCGCGATCGTCGCCGGGCTCGCGCGCCGGGTGCTCGGCGACCGGTACGGCCTGCGCTGGGACGCGATGGAAGGCGACTACGACGTGATCCGCGGCCATGTGGAGAAGGTCGTCCCGGGGTTCGAGGACTACAACAGGCGCGTCCGCGAGCCGGACGGGTTCACGCTGCCGCACGCGCCGCGCGACGAGCGCCGCTTCCCGACCGCGACGGGGAAGGCGAACTTCAGCGTGAACGCGCTGGAGGTGCTGCGCGTGCCGGAGGGGCGGCTGCTGCTCCAGACCGTCCGCAGCCACGACCAGTACAACACCACCATCTACGGGTTGGACGACCGTTACCGCGGGGTGAAGGCCGGACGGCGCGTCGTGTTCGTCCACCCGGACGACCTCGCCGCGCTCGGCCACGCCGACGGCGACACCGTGGACCTGGTCTCGGAGTGGACGGACGGCACCGAGCGGCGCGCCCCCGGCTTCCGCGCCATCGCCTATCCGACGGCGCGGGGCTGCGCGGCGGCGTACTTCCCGGAGACGAACGTGCTGGTGCCGCTGGACAGCACGGCCGAGGTCAGCAACACCCCCACGTCGAAGTCGGTGGTGGTGCGGCTGGAGCGGGACGTCCGTCCATAACCGGCCGCGCTGACCCGCGATAACCCGGTGGCCGGGCCTCCGACGGCGTACGATGCACCCATCCTGACGCACCGATCCGACAGATCCCTTCGCACCTCCGCCCGCGTCCCCCGGCGCGGCACCCCTGACGGCTCCTGACACGGCTCTTTTCCGACGCAGCATCCCCCGACGCACCCCTCCCCCTGACGAGGTGACCGGTGACGGCACTGGCGGACGACCGGCACGGCGGCAACCTGCCCGCCGAGGTGACCCGGTTCATCGGCCGGCGGCGCGAGCTGGCCGAGGCCCGGCGCGTGCTCGCGCGCTCGCGCCTGGTCACGCTGACCGGGGTCGGCGGGGTCGGCAAGACCCGGCTGGCGATCCGGCTGGCCACCGAGCTGCGCGGCGACTTCGAGGGCGGCGCGTGGCTGGTGGAGCTGTCGGCGCTGCGCGCGCCCGAGCTGCTCGGCCGGCACGTCGCCGACAAGCTCGGGCTGCCCGGCCAGGCGGCGGGCGACCAGACCGAGCGGCTCTGCGAGCACCTCGCCGACCGCGAGCTGCTGCTGCTCCTGGACACCTGCGAGCACCTGGTCGAGGGCACCGCGTCCCTGGTGGAGACGCTGCTGCGGGCCGCGCCGCGGCTGCGGGTGCTGGCGACCAGCCGCGAGCCGCTGGACGTGATGGGCGAGCACAACCTGGTCATCCCGCCGCTCGCCGTCGCCGGGGAGGGCGGTTTCGCCGGGACCGTCCGGGGCGCGGACGACGCGGTGGCGCTGTTCGCCGACCGGGCCGAGGCGATGGTGCCGGGGTTCGCGCTGACCAAGGACAACCGCCCCGTCGTCGCGCGGCTGTGCGGGCGGCTGGACGGCATCCCGCTCGCGATCGAGCTGGCCGCCGTCCGGATGCGCACGATGTCGGTCGAGCAGCTCGCCGAGCGGATGGACGACCGGTTCAAGCTGCTCGGCACGTCCCGCGCGGGCGGCGACCGGCACCGCACGCTGCGCGCCGCGATCGAGTGGAGCCACGAGCTGTGCACCGGCGAGGAGCGGCTGCTGTGGGCGCGGCTGTCGGTGTTCCCCGGCGACTTCGACCTGACCGCCGCCGAGCGCGTCTGCGGCGGCGACGGGCTGCCGGGCGACGAGCTGTTCGAGGTGCTCGGGCGGCTGGTGGAGAAGTCGGTCGTCCAGGTCGAGCAGGACGGCCGCCGCTACCGGATGCTCGACACGCTGCGCGAGTACGGCGCCGAGCGGCTCGCCGAGCTGGGCGAGGGCCCGCGGCTGCGCCGCCGCCACCGCGACCACTACCTCGACCTCGCCGAACGCGGGCGCGAGGCGGCGCTCGGCACCGAGCAGCTCGGCTGGCTGACCCGGCTCGGCGAGGAGAACCCGAACCTGCGCGTCGCGCTGGAGTACTCCCTCGCCACGCCGGAGGAGGTCGCGACCGGGCTGCACCTGACGGTCGTCCTCCAGCACTACTGGATCTGCCTGGGCATGTTCGGCGAGGCCCGGCGCTGGCACGAGCGCGCGCTGGCGGCGCACGCCGGGTCCCCCGAGGACGAGGCGCAGGTGGCCCTCGACCGCGCGTGGATCGCTTACGGCGCAGGCATGGTCGCCGTCCAGCAGGGCGAGACCGACCTGGCCCGCACCCTCTTCACCCAGGCCGCCGCGGATGCGGATGGGGAGGCGGCGTGCGCGCCGGATCTGCGGGCGCACGTGGTGCACGGCGAGGGGCTGATCGCGCTGTTCGAGGGCGAGCTGGAGGAGGCGCGGGTCCGGATGGAGCGGGCGCGGGAGGCGTTCGACCGGCTCGGCTACCGCGACCCGCTGGCGCTGCTGACCCGTCCGCACCTGTCGACCGTCCTGCTGCTGCAGCGCAAGGAGAAGGAGGCGCTCGCGCTCGCCGACCTCGCCGCCCGCGACGGGGAGGCGACCGGCGAGCGGTGGTGCCACTCGTTCGCGCTGTACGCGCGGGGCGCGGCGCTGTGGTGGCTGGGCGAGCACGGGGCCGCGACCGACGACCTGCTCGCCTGCCTGCGGATCAAGGAGCGGCTCGGCGACCAGCTCGGCATCACGCTCGCGCTCGACCTGCTCACCCCCGCGCCCGTCGTGCACGGCGAGTACGAGCAGGCGGCGATGCTGCTCGGCGCGACCGAGGCGATGTGGCGGCGGATCGGCGCGGCCGGCATGTACGGGCCGGACTACAAGCGGCGGCGCGCCACGTCCGAGCACGCGCTGCGCAAGCGCCTGCCGCCGGAGCGGTTCCAGGCGGCCAAGGAGCGCGGCGCGCGGCTGTCGGTCGCCGAGGCGATCGCGCTGGCCCGCGGCGAGCCCGCGCCCAAGCCGGAGCGGCAGCCGCTCACCGGCCGGGAGCGCGAGGTCGCGGTGCTGGTCGCGCGCGGCCTGTCGAACCGGGAGATCGCCGACCGGCTCGCGGTGGCGCGCCGGACGGTCGACACCGCCGTCGAGCACATCCTCGCCAAGCTCGGCCTCGCGTCCCGCGCCCAGATCGCCGCCTGGGTCCGCCACGCCCGCCGCGCCTAGGCTGTGTTTCAAAGTCCCGGCCCACTGCGCTCGCCTAGCGGCGTGTTTACGCAGTCACGGCCCACTGCGCTCGCCTAGCGGCTCGCTCCGTGACCGTGCCTGGGCGAACGCGGCATCGCTTCGCGATCAACCCGGCTTCGCTCGCCTTCGGCTTCGCTCCGTCGGGTTGGTCACGCGTTCGCGCGCATGGCCGAGGCCACTTCGAAACAGGCCCTAGGCCCCGGCCCGTAGGGTGTGGGCCATGACGAACCTGCCCGAGAAGCCCGATCTGGCGCGTCCGCCGGAGATGCGGGCCTCCGACGCCGACCGCGACCGGGTCGCGTCGATCCTGCGGGACGCCGCGGGCGAGGGCCGCCTCACCCTGGACGAGGTGGACGAGCGGCTCGACGCGGTCTACAAGGCGAAGACGTACGCCGAGCTGGAGCCGCTCACGCGGGACCTGCCGGCCGCCGGGGACGCGCCGTCCGGACCGGCCCCGGCGGCGCGGGCGGGCGCGGGCGGGTTCGTGGTCGTCCCGGGCGAGACCCCGACCTGGACGAACGGCATCGCGATCATGAGCGGGTTCGACCGCAAGGGCGTCTGGACCGTCCCGGAGACGTTCACCGCGTTCGCGTTCTGGGGCGGCGGCGACATCGACCTGCGCGAGGCGCGGTTCACGTCCCGGACGACCCGGATCAACGCGGTCGCCATCATGGGCGGGATCGACATCATCGTCCCGGACGACGTGAACGTCCGGGTGACCGGAATCGGCATCATGGGCGGCTTCGACCACCGCGCCACCGGGCCCGGCATCCCGGGCGCGCCGGAGATCGTCATCTCCGGGCTGGCCTTCTGGGGCGGCGTGGACGTCAAGCGCCGTCCCAGAAGGCGGGCCGTCGAGCGCTAGGCACCCTCGGAGCCGGAACCTCCGGTGCGGGTGCTTGGCGCGGAGCCGGACCTGCCGCCGCTCTCGGCGCGGTCGAGGCGGTCGAGCGCCTCGCGCATGGCGGCTCGGCGGAGGGCGCCGCCGCCGTCGGACGGGGGCCGTTCCGCCCAGCCCCGGACGACCGGTTCGGCGAACGAGCGCGCCCGGGCCAGCTGGCCGTGCCGCTTCAGCATCACCAGCAGCGTGATCGCGATGACGGCGAGCAGCAGGATGCCGCCGACCACGATCGCCAGGCGGAGCAGCAGGAAAGTGAGGACTTCGGCCATGGTTCCCTCCCCTTTATTTGGCACGACCGTGCTATATGAACAACGTAGCACAGGTGTGCTATAAAACAACCATGCCGAAGCTGGTGGATCCCGGGGAGCGCCGTCGCGAGGTGGCCGAGGCCATCTTCCGGGTGGCGCGGCGCGACGGGCTGGAGCACGCCTCGCTGCGCGCGGTGGCGGCGGAGGCGGGGCTGGCGGTCGGCTCGGTCCGGCACTACTTCGACGGCCAGGCCGACCTGATGATCTTCGCGATGCGGTACTTCGCCGAGCGCGCCGGGCAGCGCATCCGGGAGGCGGCCGGGCGGCTGAGGATGCCCGACCCGGACGCGCCCGCCGCCGAGCACGTGACCACGCTGGAGCTGCTGCTCGCCGAGACCCTCCCGCTGGACGACCGCCGCCGCGAGGAGGCCGAGGTCTGGCTGGCGTTCGTCACGTCCGCGCGCACGAACCCCGACCTGCGCCCCTACGCGCAGGAGCTGTACGACGACCTGGCCGGGATGCTGGACAAGCTGCTCGCCGCCGCGGACGGCCTGGGCGCGCTCCGCACCGGCCTCGACCTGCGCGCCGAGCGGATCCGCCTGAACGCGCTGCTGGACGGCCTCACCATGCACGGCGTCCTGCAACCGCAGCGGATGGGCCCGGCCGAGCTGGCGAGCGCGCTCCGCCACCACCTCGTCACCATCACGACCGTCCCCCCGAACGGCCCGCTCCCCGGCTGACCGCCGCAAGGACGATCAGCCGGGTGCGGAGGGCCGTCAGGTTTCGGCGACGGCGCCGGAGGCGATGAGGTCGTCGGCGTCCTCGATGCCCAGGTCGGCGAGGACGGAGCGGGTGTGGCCGCCGGGCCAGGCGGGCTTGCCGTCGGTGTCGGTCGCCGTGCGGGAGAAGCGCGGCGCCGGGGCGGGCTGGAGGTGGCCGTCTCGCTCGACGAAGACGTCCCGGGCCGTGTTGTAGGGGTGCCGGGCGGCCTCGTTCATGGACAGGACGGGCGCGACGCACGCGTCCGAGGGCAGGAAGATCTCCGCCCACTCGTCGCGGGTGCGCTCCTTGAACTTGGCGGCGAAGCGCTCGCGCAGCTCGGGCCACGCGTCGCGGTCGTGCTGGCCGGGCAGGCCGGCGTCGGCGAGGCCGAGCAGGCGGAGGAACTCGGCGTAGAACTGCGGTTCCAGCGCGCCGACCGCCATGTGCCCGCCGTCGGCGGTCTCGTACACGTCGTACCAGGGAGCGCCGGTGTCGAGCATGTTCACGCCGCGCTCGTCCTGCCAGAGGCCGCCCGCCATGAAGCCGTGGATGAAGGTGGACAGGTGGGTCGTGCCGTCCACGATCGCGGCGTCCACGACCTGGCCGCGGCCGGACGTCCGGGACTCCAGCAGCGCCGCGAGGACGCCGACGACCAGGTACATGCTGCCGCCCGCGAAGTCGCCGAGCAGGTTCATCGGGACCTGCGGCGGGCCGCCCGCGCGGCCGATGGCGTGCAGGGCGCCGGTGACGGCGATGTAGCCAATGTCGTGGCCGGCGCTCTGCGCGAGCGGGCCCTCCTGGCCCCAGCCCGTCATCCGCCCGTAGACGAGCCGCGGGTTGCGCGCGAGGCAGTCGTCCGGGCCGAGGCCGAGCCGCTCGGTGACACCGGGGCGGAACCCCTCCAGCAGCACGTCGGCGGTTTCGACCAGGCGCAGGACCACTTCGCGGCCCCGCTCGTTCTTGAGGTCCACGGCGATGGAGCGCTTGCCCCGGTTGGTGAAGTCGGTCCCGCCGGTCGCCTCGCCGCCCTTGCGCGCGGCGGCCGCGCGGTCCACCCGGACGACGTCGGCCCCCAGGTCGGCCAGCAGCATCGCGGCGAACGGGCCGGGCCCGATCCCGGCCAGCTCGACGACCCTGACCCCGGCCAGCGGCCCTCGTCCCATCTCGCGCCCCTCTCGTCGGTTGCCGCTCCCATTGTGCCCGACGCAGTAAGCGGTCACTGACCCCAGGGCGGCCGATATTGATCACACCTCGGAGCGGACGCGGCGACCGGTCGGCCGGCGTCGCGGCGGTGGACCGGGCCCGTCAGCGGGGAGTCCCGGGACCCGTCAGCCGGCGTCGCGGCGGTAGACGGGGACCGGGGCCTGGTCGGTGCCGCGGGCGTTCACCACGATCCGGCCGGACGGCGGGGACGCCGCGACCGGCCCGCGTCCGGCGAGGAAGTCGTCCCGGGCGGTGGTGTGCTCGAACGGGCCGTCCGCGGCGAGGACGGTCACGCGGCGGCTCGCGGCGGCCAGGTAGTACCAGCGGCCCTTCGGCGACCGCCACCAGGTGGCGCCCGCGAGGTCACGCTGCGCGGGCGAGCAGTCGGCGGCGTCCAGGCGGTGTCCGCTGACACGGGAGTCCCGGCCGTCGAGCAGGGCGACGTAGGTGGCGCTGCGTCCGCCCGTGTAGGCGTACCGCGCGCACACCCAGTGGCCGGGGCCGGCGCCGTCCGGCAGGGGGCCGGTCCAGAAGTCCCAGGCGGTCGCGGACTCGACGTCGCCGCGTCCGTGCCGGTCGAGCGCGTCCGGTCCGGCGTCGCCGCAGCCCAGCCGGTGCCACAGCGCGAACCCGGCGGGCAGCGCGTCGGGCCCGCCGCCGACCTGGTGCGGCAGGACGGGCGCGGGCGGCGGGGGCTCGTACAGCAGGTTCGCCGACACCAGCTCGCCGAGGTCGGCCACGGTGTACGGACGGCCGTTCGGGACCTGCGGCTGCGACAGCTCCAGCACCGGGCCGCGCCAGCACCCGCCGTGCCCCGGCTGCGGGACGGGCCCGGTCAGGCCGTCGTGCACGGGGACGGGCGTCCACGCCGCCCCGCCGGACGCGAGGTCGGTCGCGCGGACGCCGCTCACCCACGGCGGCAGCAGGTAGCGCCCCGGCAGGATCTTCAGCGGCGACGCCTGGACTGCCGACCCGTCCGGCTGCGACGCTCCGAGGAGCCGCCCCTGCCCGGGCTGCTGCGACTGTCCGGCCGCCGGGCCCCGGCCGGGAGACTGCGCCCCTCCGGTCGGCTGCTCCTGGCCTCCCGGCTGCGACGGGCCGTCCGGCCGCGTCGGGCCGAGCACGTGGGTCTGGGCCTGCGACTGCTGCTGCCCCACGGACTGCGGCGGGCCGTCCGGCTGCGGCTGGCCCCCGCCCGACTGGTCCTGGCCGATCGGGTGCTCCGGGCCGGACGGCTGCTCGTGACCGGTCGGCTGGTCCTGACCGGTCGGCTGCGGCGGGTCGAGCGGGCGCTGCCGGTCGAACGGGTGCGCCGGATCCGCCGACCGGGTGGAGGCGACAGGGAAGACCTCCAGGCGGCCGTCCAGGTAGCGGGCCACGGCGTCCCCGGCGCGGAGCAGCGTCACCCGGTGCTTGCCGACCGTCCCGGCGAACAGCAGCTGCGGCCCGCTGGACAGGGCCGAAGGCGCGCGCTTGGAGTTCTCCCACGCGTGGACGGCCTGGGCGACGAACCCGGAGTCGTGCACGAGGTTGCCCCGGGCCGGCCAGGCGGCGAGGTCGAAGCGGCCGGTGCGGCGCCACAGGTCGGCGGGGGCTGCGGTGACGCGTCCGGCCTTCGGTTCGGCGGCCGGGCCGTCGGCGAGGCGGACGCCCTCGATCGAGATCCCGCCGCCGAACAGCGCGAACGCGGTGGCGGTCGCCACGGCCGCGGCGGCGAGGCCGAGCGCGGCGCGTCCGGTGCGCAGCTCGCGGACGGAGGCCAGCGGACGGAACGCGCGGCGGGCGTGCAGCCGGACCACGGTCGGGTCGAGCGCGCGCGACGCCGCCTCGCCCAGCGGCGGGACGGCGCCGGCCTCGGCGAGCAGCGCGTCCGGGCCGGGGACGCCCAGCGCGACGAGCTCGGCGCGCGCCGCGTCCACGGGCAGGTCTTCCAGGCGGAGCAGCGCGTACGCGGCGCGGGCGTGCGGGGACAGCCGGGCGAGCGCGGTCAGCGTCGCCGGGTCGGCCTCGGCGGCGAGCGGCTGGGTGCGCAGCCAGGCCCCGGACCGGATCCGCCCGGCGCGCCGCCCGCGCCGGTCGACGCGGGCGGCCGAGCCGAGCGCGGCGGCCAGCACCCGGCCGCGCAGCGCGGCGTAGATGGCCTCGGCGTCGCCGCGGTGGTCGCGGCGGGGCCGGGCGCGGCCGACGATCCAGTGCGCGAGCACCACCCGGTCGTGCCGGTCGAGCCCGTCCGGCAGGACCAGATAAGCGATCCGGACAAGCCGCCGATAGCGCCTGTTCACCACGGAATTGGCGCTGATTTCCTCCGCCACGGGAAACTCCTCGACCCGGTCACGTCCTGCCTCGGGAGAAAAGGATGGCGTGATTTCCCGGTTCAGGCATGCACTATCAGGGAAAAGGCCGGGGCCGGCGAAATCCGCCGCGGCCTTTCGAAAGTTCGATTCCTCTGTCATTCGTCGTGCGCGGCGAGGGTGACCGGCGCGTCCGGGCGGGTCTTCCCGTCCCCGTGCGGGACGCCGACCAGGAGGCGGTCCGCCACGTCGGCGCGGCGGAGCGGGCCGTCCGCCTGCGGCGTGAGGCCGCGCCCGGCGGCGGCGAGGTAGTACCAGTGGCCGCCCTCCGCGCGCCACCAGAGCCCGGACACCGGCCGCCGGTCGTCGCACCCGCCCGCGCCCGCCGACAGCGTCGAGTCTGCGGCGTGCCCGACCAGCGCGGCCTGCCCGGCGCTGCCGCCGCCCGCGAAGTCGAACCGGGTGCACACCCAGTCGGCCGCCCCGCCACCATGCGGAACGGACCCGGACCAGAAATCCGCCGCGTCCGCACGCTCGACCGGCCGCGCCGGCTGCGGCAACACGCACCCCAGCCGATCCCACAACTTCAACCCCCCACCACCGAGCTTCCCCGGCATCCCCTGAGCGCCCGCGCCCTGCGCACCCGCGGCCCGTGCACCGGTGGGCCGCGCGCCCGCAGGCTGCGCACTCGCGGGCCGGACGCCCGGCGTCTGCGCGGCGGTGCTCTGCGCGGTCACAGGCCCGGCGGCGGGCCGCGCGCCCGCAGACTGGGCGCCCGCGGTCTGAGCACTCGCGGGCCGGGCGGCCGCCGCCTGCGCGGCGGTGGGCTGCATGCCCGTGGACGGCGCTCCCGCGCCGGCGGGCTGCGCGGGCGTCGGTTGCGCGGCGGCGGCTGCGGAGTGGGTGGGGGTGGGTGGGGGTGGGGTGGTCGGGGAGCGGTAGGTGAGGATGACGGGGCGGGCGCCGCCGAGGTCGCCGACGGTGCGGGAGCCGTCCGGGCCGCTCAGGTCGAGGACGGGGCCGCGTCCGCAGCGGGTGCGCGGGGCGATCGGGTCGGTCACGCCGTCCTGGACGTGGACGCGGTCGCCGCCGGGCACGGCCGCCTTGGCGTCCCAGGGCGCGAGCAGGTAGCGGCCGCCGCCGAGCGCGACCGGCGCGGACGCGTCGGCGCCCGTCGTCGCGACCTCCAGCGGACGGCCCGGGCCCGCGTAGCGCGCGATGCGGTCGCCGTGCCGCAGCACGGCGACGGTGCGTCCGTCCAGGTGGCCGGCGTAGAGGAGTTGCGTGGCGCCGCGTCCGACGCGTCCGGGGCCGTGCTGCGCGGCCCACGCGGAGAGCGCGGCGCGGGACAGGGCGCGGTCGGACGCGAGGTCCCCGCGCGCGGGCCAGGCGTCGAGCGTGCGCGGACCGCGCGTCCAGGCGGACGGCGCGGCCGACACCAGCCGCAGGCCGTGCGTGCCGCGCGCGCCGAGCGCCGCGCCGTTCTCCGACACGACCAGCGCGCCGAGCAGCCCGGCCGTGAGCACGGACGCGGCGACCACCGGCAGCCGGGAACGGCGCCGGACGGGACGGGCCGACGCGGGCTCGAACGGCACGGCGGGCGCGGGCAGCCGGACCCGCTCGGCCTCCTCGATCGCCTTCCACGGGTCCCGGACGCCGAGCCCGACCAGCACGTCCCGCACCTCGAAGCGGTGCAGGCCCGCGACCAGGCGCAGCACGCAGGCGACGCGGACCGGGGCGTCCATCCGGGCGAGCGCGCCGGTGAGCGCCGGGTCGGGCAGCCGTCCGGGGAGCGCGCGCAGCCAGGGGCCGAGCCCGACGCGCAGCATCCGGGACGGCCGGACCGCGCGGCGCAGGACGCGTTCGCGGAGCCGTTCGTACTCCGCGGCGTCGCCCGGCACGTGCGCGTCCTTGGTGTGCGCGCCCGGCTCGGCCTCGCCGATCAGCGTGTGCGCCTCGGCCCCGCCGAGCGGCGCGCGCGGCTCGGCCTCGCCCATCAGCGCGCGCGGTCCGGACCGTCCGGCGACCGCGCCGTCGACGATGCGGCGGGCCAGCGCGAGGCGGTAGGCGCGCTTCTCGGTCCCCGGAAGGACGAGGTACGCCAGCCGGACGAGTTCGCAGTAGCGCGACTCCGCTCCGGCCTTCGTCATGGCGTCTTCCGGCATCGCGGCGGCTCCTTCTGCTCCTGTCCAGGGATCGGTGACAGGCCCAAGCTAGGGAGCGCGAAGGCCCGCCGACCCGGAATTGAGAGAACGCTTAACCACGTCGCCGGATATACCTTTTATTTCCCGGCAATGCGGTCCGCGAAGGACCGCGGAAAACCCCCGTGAAGGCGATGCCGGAGCGGCGCGGCAGACGCGTTCCGCGGTACGGCCCGGCAGGCGCGTTCCAGGGGTGGCCCGGCGGGCGGGTTCCAGGGGCGGCGCGGCGGGCGCCTCCGCGGTCCGGCCGGACGAAGGCGGGCCCGCCCGTTTCGTCCCCGTACTACGCTGTTGCGACCAGCCCCCGCCGCCGGCCCCCGCCCAGAACCCCGGAGGAACCGCCCGCCCATGAGCACGACGAGCGAGGACGTGCCCGGCTACCAGGTGCTGGAGCAGGTGGGCGAGGGCGGGTTCAGCGTCGTCTACCGCGCCCGCCAGGACACGGTGGACCGCCAGGTCGCGCTGAAGGTGCTGTCGCTCGGCACGGTCGACGACGACGCCATGCGCCGCTTCCAGCGCGAGTGCCGGATCACCGGGCGGCTGTCCGACCACCCCAACGTGGTGACCGTCCTCGACACCGGCCTCACCGGCGCCGGGCGCCCCTACATCGCGATGGAGTACTTCGAGCACGGGTCGCTGGCCGACCGGCTCGGCCGCGAGGGTCCGCTGCCGGTGCCCGACGTGCTGCGCATCGGGGTGAAGATGGCGGGGGCGCTCGCCGCCACGCACGAGGCGGACGTGCTGCACCGCGATGTCAAGCCGCAGAACATCCTGGTCTCCCGGTACGGCGAGCCCGCGCTCGCCGACTTCGGCATCGCCCGCCTCGTGGACAACCAGGACGCGTCCCACACCCAGGCGTTCACCCCGCACCACGCGGCGCCCGAGGTGCTGGAGGGCCGCCAGCCCGGCCCGGCGTCCGACATCTACTCGCTCGGCTCGACGCTCTACCAGCTGCTCGCCGGGAAGCCCGCGTTCCGCGGCCCGGCGGGCGAGGGCATCGCGCAGCTGATGATGCGCATCCTGAACGAGCCGCCGCCGCCGATCCAGCGCGCGGACGTCCCGCCGCCGGTGCAGCGGGTGATCGCGCAGTCGATGGCGAAGATCCCCGAGCAGCGGTTCGGCAGCGCGGTCGAGTTCGCGCGCGCGTTCCAGGCCGTCCAGCGCGATCTCGGGCTGCCGGTCACCGACATCGCGCACAGCGACGCGCTGCAGGACCTCGCCGCGCAGTCCGGCGAGGGGTTCCCGGGGCTGCCCACGCATCCGCGTCCGCCTGCCGTGCCCGAGTGGGCGCCCACCGCCCCGGGACGCCTGCCGGACGCCGCTTCACAGCCCGGAACGCCGGGGATGCCCGCCGCGCCCGTCCCGCCGCACACCGCTCCCCCGGGCGCCGCACCGGCCCCGGCCTGGCCTCCGTCCGGGCCCGAGGCGAGCACGCTCGGCCACACCGCCGGCGAGCCCCGCCGGGACGGCCCGCGCCGCGGCCTGCTGATCGCGGCGGCGGTCGCGCTGGTCGGCGGCACGGCCGCGGGGATCGGCGCGCTCGTGCTGGCGAGCGGCGGCGGGGACGGCTCGGGCCCCTCGCCCAAGCGCTCCGCCGGGACGACGGCGGGCGAGGGCGTGCAGGGCAACCAGCCGGACGGCAACACGCCGATGCCGCTGTCGAAGGAGCTGTTCCGGACGACGCGTCCGCAGAACGTGAAGGTCAAGCCCGGCGGCCGCACCGCGCTGCTCGCCTGGACGCTGCCGCCGAACGCCGCCAACCTGCCGATCATCGTGCAGCGGCAGCCGTTCGGCCGCTCCCAGGTGATCACCGCGGGCACCAACGCGCGGTCGGTGACCGTCCCGGGTCTCGACCCGAAGGGCACCTACTGCCTGCGCGTCGGTGCCGTCCTGCGGGTCAACCAGAACGGCCCGGCCGACGTCTCGTGGTCCAAGCCCGTCTGCGTCCACGACAACCGCGCCAAGGACTGACCCGCGCGGTTCCAGACGTCCGCGCCAACCGCCGACCCGCGCAGTTCCGGACGTCCGCGCCAAGCACCGGCCCCCGCAGTTCGGACGGCCCCGCCGAGCACCGGCCCGCGCGACTCCGGACGTCCGCTCGAAGGGACCGACCCGTCCGAGGGCGGGTGCGGGTCAGGCTTCGGCGGCGGTTTGGGCGGCTATGTGGGCGCCTACCGCGGCGTCCTCGGCGCCGAGGCCGGTGAGGTCGGCGACGGTGATCTGGGACGGGTCGGTGCGGCCGGGGACGCGGGCCGCCAGGACGTCGCCGAGCGCGACGGCCGGGAGGCCGGGCGCGTACTGGAGTTCGCCGACCGCGCGGCTCTGCGCCACGTCGTCGGCGGCGATCACGCCCGCGCGTTCGAGGACGGACGGCATGAGCTCGCGCTTGCCCGTCATGTCCGCGCCCAGGGCCGTGACGTGCGCGCCTGGAGCGAGCCAGGCGCCGTCGATGTGCGGGGCCCGGGTCGGTGTCGCGGTGATCACGATGTCCGCGCCCTCGATCGCCTGGCGTGCGCCGGGGACGGCGGTGACCGTCCAGCCGCCGATCGCGGAGAGGCGGCCCGCGGCGGCGCGCGCCCGTTCCGGCGTCGGGCCGTAGATCCGCAGCTCGGCCGGGTTCCGCAGGGACAGCAGCGCCTCGGCGGTCAGCTCGCCGATGATCCCGGGGCCGGCCAGCGCGACGACCTCGGCGTCCGGACGGGCCAGCGCGGCGGTCGCGAGCGCGCCGGCGGCGGCCGTCCGGGCGTCGGTGAGGTAGCCGCCGTCCAGCGCGATCACGACGGGGAAGCCGGTGACGGCGTCCGCGACGACGCTCAGCCCGGACGACACCGGAAGCCCCCTCGCGCCGTTGCCGTAGAAGCCGGTGGCGAGCTTGGCCGCGTAGTAGCCGCTGCCGTGCACGTAGGCGCCCTTGATGTGCACCTCGCCGCGCGCCTCGGGAATCTCCAGGTGCCACGGGTCGGGCTGGGTGACGCGCCCGGCCGCGTGCGCGACCAGCGCGTCCCGGGTCACCTCGATCGCGGCGGGCAGCGGCAGCAGTGCCCGGACGCGCTCCTCGGTCAGCACGATGGGCGTCGGCCTCGCGGGCTGGGCGGGAAGTTCAGGCATGGGTGATCGCCTCCAGGTAGGTGTCCGGGGTGACGTTGCGGCCGGACAGGACGACCACGAGCCGCCCGGCGATCTCGGCCTTCCCGGCTAGGACGGCCGCGACGCCCGCCGCGCCCGCGCCCTCGGCGACCAGGCCGTGCTCGGTGAACAGCCAGCGGATCGCGGCGCGCAGCTCGGCGTCCGAGACGTGCGTGAGGACGGCGCCGGCCGCGGCGATGACGGACGGGGTGACCGAGCCGGGTTCGAGGTTGCCGACCAGGCCGTCCGCGATGCTGTCGCCGACCTCGACGGGGACGGTCCGGCCGGCCGAGACGGCGGCCGAGACCGCGCGCGAGACCGACGACTCGACCCCGACCAGGCGCACGTCGTCGCGCGTGGACGCCCACAGCGCGAGGCCCGCGAGCAGGCCGCCGCCCCCGACCGGCGCCACGACGGTCAGCGGTCCTTCGGTCTGCGCGTCCAGCTCGACGCCGATCGTGCCCTGCCCGGCGATCACGTCCGGGTCGTTGTAGGGCGAGACGAACCGGCCGGGCAGCGACAGCGCGTGCGCCTCGGCGGCGTCGTAGTCCGCGCCGTGCCGGACGAGCGCGACCGGGTAGGACGCGATCTTGGCGACCTTCGCCGGGGACGCGTGCTCGGACACCACGACGGTCGCGTCCGCGCCGGTCCGCGCGGCGGCGTGGGCGAAGCCGAGGCCGTGGTTCCCGGCGCTGGCGGTCACCGCGGGCGCGCCGTCCGGCAGCGCGCCGAGCGCGGACAGCGCGCCCCTGATCTTGAACGAGCCGGTCGGCTGCAGCGTCTCGGCCTTGAGCAGCGCGCCGGGCGCGAGCGCGGTCGGCAGCACCGGCGTGGGCGCGAGCACCGCCGCGACGCGGCCGGCCGCCGCAGCCAGGTCGGCCGCCGTCGGCGTCCGCACCGGCCTGGGTTCAGGATCGGTCATCGTGGGCAACATCCTTTCCGTACTTGGCCTCGCGCTCCAGGATATGCGCAATATATTTCTCATATGACCAACGAAGGGACCACCGGGCCGAACCGCGCGGCGTCCGGCGGGGCGTCCGGCGCGGCGTCCGGCGCGGCGTCCGGCGCGGCGTCCGGCGCGGCGTCCGGCGCGGCGTCCGGCGGGGCGACCGGCGAGGAGACCATCGGGGCGGCTGGTGAGGGGATCATCGCCACCGTCGCGCGCACGCTGCGCGCACGGCGCGCCGACCGGGGCATGACGCTGGTCGAGCTGGCCGAGCGGTCCGGGGTGAGCCGGCGGATGCTCACGCTGATCGAGAAGGGCGAGGCCAACCCGAGCCTCGGCACGCTGGAGCGGGTCGGCCGCGCGCTCGGCCTCACCTTCGCCCAGCTCGTCGGCGCGGAGCGGGCCGGGGAGATCACGGTCGTCGCGCCCGAGGCGATGGTCGCGCCGTGGGCGTCAGCGGACGGCGGCCACGGCCGGATCGCGGTCGCCTCCGCCGGGAACGAGCTGTGGGACTGGCGGCTCGCGCCCGGCGACCGCTACGACGCCGATCCCGACCCGGCCGGGACGACGGAGATGATCCTCGTGATGTCCGGGCGGCTGGCGCTGGAGCTCGGCGCGGACCGGATCGTCCTGCCCGCCGGGCACGCCGTCCGGTTCGCGAGCGATCGTCCGTACGCGTATGTGAACGATTCGGAGCGTCCCGTCCGGTTCGCGCGCAACACGTTCCCGCCGCCGCTGCCTCGCTGAGGGCAAAGAACCGGTCCGGTCTGACCAGAACACCCGTCCCGGGTCATGCGCGACGTCCGGTCTGGGTAGGGGCGGGGCATGAGCACCGCACCGCCCGATCTGCCCTACGCCGAATGGGCCGACACCAAGGACACCCTGCACCTGTGGACGCAGATCGTGGGGAAGATCCAGCTCGCCTCGACCCAGCCGCGCAACCACTGGTGGCACGTGACGCTCCGGGTCGACGAGCACGGGTACTCCACCCAGCGCCTGCTGCACGACGGCGTCAACTTCCGCCTGTCGTTCGACCTCATCCGGCACCGGCTGGTGGTCCGGACCCGCGACCGCGAGGACGCGATCCCGCTGCGGGACGGCCTGTCGGTGTCCGGCTTCTACTACGAGCTGGAAGCGCTGCTGCGCGAGCTGGGCATCGAGGTGAAGATCAAGGCCGAGCCGTTCGGCGTCCCGATGACCACCCCGTTCGCGGACGACACCGAGCACGCGTCCTACGACCGGGCCGCCGTCGAGAAGTTCCGCGACGCGCTGGTCTGGACGGACGAGGTGTTCCGCGAGCACCGGGGCTGGTTCGACGGCAAGGCGAGCCCGGTGCAGCTGTTCTGGCACAGCTTCGACCTCGCCACCGCGCGGTTCTCCGGCCGCACCGCCCCGCCCATGGACGGCGCGGACCCGGTCACCGCCGAGGCCTACAGCCACGAGGTGATCAGCTTCGGCTGGTGGCCCGGCGACCGCGACTCGCCGCGGTCGGCGTTCTACTCCTACACCCATCCCGAGCCGAGCGACCTGACCAAGCAGCCGCTCTCCCCCGCCGAGGCGTCCTGGGAACCGACCGGCATGACCCACCAGGCCCGGCTCGCCTACGACGCCGTCCGCACCGCGGACGACCCGCGCAGCACCCTGCTCGACTTCCTGCAGAGCGCCTACGCCGCCGGTGCCCGCTCGGCCTTCTGGCCCTACGAGGACTTCCACTCGTCCTGGTGCCCGCCCCGAGGCCGCGTCCCCGCCGACTCCCCCCGAAGCGGCTCCTCATGACTTTGGGGCCAGCCTCCTAACCCTGGAACGGGTGCTCCTAGCCCCGGAGCGCATGCTCCTGGTCTCGGAGCGGCTCCGTGTGTTGCTGCTGTCAGCGGGGGCGGAGGGTGCGGGGGTTCAGGCGACGGCGGAGGCGGCGGAGGCGGCCGGTTTCGGCGGTGACGAGGCGTCCGAGCCGGTCGGTGTGCTCCCAGGCGCGGTCGGCGTCGCGGCCCGCCTCGGTCCGGTCGCCGCCGGGCTGCGCGAAGCGGGCCCGGTTGACCAGGTCGGCGAGCGGCCCGAGGTGCGCGCGGGCGGGCTCGCCGAGTTTGCCCGCGCCGAACCCGGCGACCTCGTGGGCGGTCAGCGTCCGGGACGTGCCGAGGCCGACGTCCGCGAGGTGGTCGAGCGCCTGCCGCCACGCGCCCGCGATCCGCTCGGACGGGTCGTCCGAGCGCCTCCTGCGGCGCCGCCGGACGGACGGCGCGAGCAGCGCCACCAGTACGTACAGCAGGACGAGCGCGACCGCGCCGCCCGCCGCGTACACCCACCACGGGAGCGGCGCGGCGTCCTTATGGGCGGGTTTGGCCTGCGGCGGCGGGTTCTGGCTGCGTCCGCCGCCCGCCCCGGACTGCCGGGACACCGCGGCCTTCTGCGCCTGCTCCAGCTTGCGCTGCGTCTCGCCCGCCGCGACCGAGTTGTTGCGGTTCGACTTGGTCGCGCTCTCGGGCAGCGGGTTGAAGCGCATCCAGCCGATGCCGTCGAACTTCACCTCGGGCCACACGGTCACGTCGCCGGACTTGTACTCGACCGTCCCGTTCGCCGGGGTGCCGCCGCTGAACCCGACGACGACGCGGGTCGGGAGGCCGATCGTCCGGGCGAGGACGGCGTACGCGGTCGCGAAGTGCTCGGGCGTGCCGCGCTTCGCCTGCCCGAGGAAGTAGTCGATCTGCCGGTAGCTGTGTCCGGGCGGCGCGGTCGGGTCGTACCGGGCGAAGCCCTTGAGGTAGTCGGCGAGCCGGAACGCCTGGTCGAGCGGCTCCGTCGCGTCCCCGACGGCCGCCTTCGCGAACCGGCGGAACTCGGCGAGCTGGACGGGCGGCTTCGTCGCGCCCGGCCCCCACGGCAGCTGCGTGTCGGCCTGCGCCTCGCCGTCGGACGCGACGTGCAGGCCGGTCAGATCGGTGTTGCGCCACTCCTTCACGCTCGACTCGACCGTGAAGCGCTGGCCGTCCCGGAGCGGCTGCGCGGCGGCGAGCGCGCCGCTCGCCGGGTCGACGACCACGCCGACGCCGCGGACCATCCGGGGCCGGTCGGCGGCGGGCACCCAGATCCCGGGCAGCTTCCGGACGGTGACCGTCTCGTCCACCCGGTGGTGCCGCCCGGAGTCGTGCTCCCCCGCCGGGACGCGGCTGCCGGTCGGCACGAACCGCCCGGACGACGTCCAGGTCACGCCGTCGAACCGGTCCAGGACGGCGAGCCGCTGGTCCTCCTCGCGGGACGCGGCGACCGCGAACATCGGCTGGTCCGGGCTGAGCAGCCAGCCGCCGACCCGGTCCAGCGGGCTGACGCTGTCGCGCTGCTGCGGCGGCGGGGCCTGGACCTGCTCGCGCGGGTTGTACGGATCCCCTGAGACCGGGACGAACTGCCCGGCCAGGTAGGCGACCGCGCCGAGCGCCGCGGCGGCCGGGACGCCGAGCAGCGCCGCCCGCGCGCCCTTCCCCCTGGTGAGGACGAGCGCGCCGATCAGCACGGCCGCCGCGGCGGCGAGCGGGAGGTTCGAGCCCGGGCCGTCCACGCCGAGGAGCAGCGCGACGCCGAACACCGCGAGCGGCGGCAGCGCCGGGGCGGCCCGCCACCGCGTCCGCACGGCCAGCTCCGCCGCGCCGAACGCCCCGAGCCAGGTCAGCAGGCTCACCAGGACGAGCGTCTCCGGTTTCGGCGGGACGGGCAGCAGCGTCGTGAGAATCGTCTTCCATGAGCTCAGCACGCCGTCGCGCAGCGCCTGCGCGAACGTCCCGTCGGCCAGCGCGGGCCGGAGGGCCGTTGCCGCGACCGCGCCGAACCATCCGAGGACGGTCGCGATCAGGGACGTCCAGAGCGGCCACCTGGCCAGCAATCCGGACAGCACGCACGGCCCCACCGCCGCGACCGCAACAACCGGAACCACGGGCCCGAACCCGAAAACCCGATGGAACGCCAGCCCCGCGACGGCTGCGAGCGCCGCTACGACCGCCAGCGTCCCGAGAAGCGCAAGCGGGTTCAGGCGTTCCGATTTCGGCGCCGCTCCGGTCGCCGCCGGGGCTGGAGCGCGCCCTCCCGTCGACGCGGCGAACCGGCCCCGGGCCGCCGACGGAGCCTCCGCTCCAGTCGCCACCGGGATCTCCGTTCCGGTCGGTGGAGAAACGTGCGGGCGAGGGCCCACGCCGTTCGGCGCGGACGCGCCAGGCCGCGCCGACGCGGCGACCCCCGGCCCAGCCGACGCGGGGCTGCCCAGCCCAGCCGACGCGGGGCCGCCCGGCCCGGCCGACGCGGGGCCGCCCGGCCCGGCCGACGCGGGGGCGCCCGGCCCGGCGGACGCGGGGCTGCCCGGGCCGGTCGGCGCCGGAGTGCCCGGGCCGGCCGGCGTGGGGCCGCTCGGGCCGGTCGGCTTGGGGAATCGGGTCGCGGTCATCGGGCCTGCCAACCGGCGGCGAGGTCGTCCAGGGACGCCATGTCGATCACGTGGACGCCGGGCGGCGGCGAAGCCGGGCCCTCCGGGCGAACGCGGATAAGGACGACCCGGTCGAAGCGGTTCCGGACGGATGCGATGCGGCCCAGGTCGGTGTCCGTCCCAGGCGCCACGACGATCAGCGAGCCTCCGGCCGGGACGCGCCGGGCGGCGTCCACGGCCGGGCGCTCGGTGTCCTGGAAGGTGACGCCGGTGAGCGCGTCCAGGAGGCGTTCGGCGTCCTCGGGACCGCCGCGCGTGCCCGCGACCGGGCCGTCACCGGTCAGGACGCGGACCGGGAAGCGGTCACCGGCGGCGTCCACGGCCACGCTCGCAGCCGCGTCGACGGCCAGCTCGAAGTCGTCGGGGTCGGCCCAGGCGTCCGGACGGGCGTCCAGGACGATCGCGGTCGTCGGGAGGCTCGCGTCCACGAGCTGCCGCACCATCAGCGTCCCGGTGCGCGCGGACGACTTCCAGTGGATGTGCCGCAGCTCGTCCCCCACGACGTACTCGCGGAGCGCGTGGAACGTCGCCGTCCCGGCCGGGGACCGGTCGCTCGTCGGCCCCTCCAGGTGATGCGCCCGCCCCGACGGCAGGACCGACAGCCGCACGGTCTTCGGCCTGACCAGAAGCGTTTCGGACGACCCGTACTCCCGGACGCGCCGCGCCAGGTTCAGCGGGTCCGCCCGGACCAGCCGCAGCGGCCCCACCGGGATCTCCCCGCGCCGTCCGGTCGGCAGCGCGTACGTCACCGTCTCGCGGGCGCCGCGCCGCAGCGCCGGGACCGCCACGTCCACGCTCGTCGCGCCCGCCGCGTCCAGCGCGGACAGGCCGCGCACCGACCGGCCCCGGTTGGTCACCGTCAGCACCCCGGACGCGGGCTCGCCGCGCCGCACCTTCACCGGCGCGATCTCCCGCGCTACCTCCAGGTTCGGGCTCGGCAGCGTCCACAGAACGGCCGCGACCACCGCGACCAGCCCCGCCACCGCCAGCGCCGCCGGCTCCGGGTAACCCAGCCACCAGCCCGCCGCGTACAGCACCGCGGACGCCGCCGCCGTGCCCCGGCCGAGCGGGGTCAGCACCCGCACGCTCACACCCCGGCGGGCGCGGCCTGCGGCGTCGGGACCGTCGCGAGCGCCTCGCCGACCACGTCCGCGCCGGACCGGCCGCGCAGCTCCGCCTCCGGCGTCACGATCAGCCGGTGCGCGAGGACGGGCACCGCGAGCGACTTCACGTCCTCCGGCACCAGGTAGGCGCGCCCGGCCGCCGCCGCCCGCACCCGCGCCGCGCGCAGCAGCGCCAGGCTCGCCCGCGGGCTCGCGCCGAGCCGCAGGTCGGCGTGCTCGCGCGTCGAGGCGACCAGCCGCACCACGTAGTCCAGCAGCGGTGGCGCGACGTGCAGCCGCTGCGCGAACTCGACCATCCGCGCCACGTCCGCCGCCCCGACCACCACCGGAAGCTGCTCGATCGCCGCGCCGCTCGGCGCGCCCGCCAGCACCGCCACCTCGGACCGGTGGTCCGGGTACCCCATCGAGATCCGCATCAGGAACCGGTCCAGCTGCGCCTCGGGCAGCGGGTACGTGCCGTCCATGTCCACGGGGTTCTGCGTCGCCATGACCATGAACGGGCGCGGCACCGGATGCGGCGTCCCCTCCACCGTCACCCGCCGCTCCTCCATGACCTCCAGCAGCGCCGACTGCGTCTTCGGCGAGCCGCGGTTGATCTCGTCCGCCACCACCAGGTTCGCGAAGATCGGCCCGGGATGGAACTCGAACGCGTTCGCCCCCTGGTTGAAGATCGACACCCCGGTGATGTCGCTGGGCAGCAGGTCCGGCGTGAACTGGATCCGCGCCCACTTCGCCTCGACCGACGCGGAGATGGCACGTGCCAACGTCGTCTTCCCGACTCCCGGCACGTCCTCGACCAGCAGGTGCCCCTCGCTCAGCAGGCACACCAGCGCGAGCTCGACCTTCTCCCGCTTCCCCCGGATCACCCGCTCCACATTCGAGGCCAGCGCCCCGAACATCTGCGAGAACCTCCCCGCCAACGCCTCCAGTTCCCGCACCTGTCCCCCGGTCATGCCACTTCCCTCATCAATCCGAGCACTCGTACACCGTGTCGTCGGGCTGGCGAGGTCCCTGCATCGACGTCACGCTGAGGTAGCCGACTCCGCCATTCCACTGAATCCGGTCCCACCACGTGCTGCTCTCGCCCGTCTGGTCCTCGGTGCGCGGCCCTCCCTGCACCATGCAGATGACCGTGATGGGGATGTACTGCCCCTTCATGATCTTGCCGATCTCTCCGGAGTTGGCCGCCCCCGGCCGGATGAGCGTGTTGGTCACGTCATTGGCCTTGTTCTGGAACTGCGGGTTCGGGTACTTGAGATCCACCGTGGTCTTGATCGAGCCCTGACTGCTGCCCGCGCCGTTGAACGCGGTCAATGTGAACTTGTACGACTTGTTGTTGGGGAGCCCCGTCGCGGTGTAGGAGGTCCCGGTCACGGTGGTGTCGACTTCCCCACTCTCCGTGCTCAACCGGTAGTTGGACGCGCCCCTGGCGGCGCCCCACGTCAGCCGTGCGGTGTGGTTCCCGGCAGTCCCCGCGAAGTTGGTCGGCTTACCCGGGGGAAGACACGATTTGGCGGAGACGACCCCGGTCATCACCGTGTGGGGCTTCTTGCCCTTGTCCCGGTACTCAACGGCGATCTTGAAACCGTATGTCCCGGCCTGGCACACCAGGTTGGTCACGGTGAACGAGCCCCCGGACGCGGTGCCCGGGTACTGACGTGGCGTGACGCCCGCCACCGGACTTCCGGCGTCGTCCATCAGTACATATCGGGTGATCGGGAAGCTGTCCGCCTTCTGGTGCGCGGCCGTGAAGTCCACCTTGATCGAGCCGTCACCCGCAGGCGTCGCTTTGACGCTGGTGGGCAGGGCAGGCGCGCCGGGGGGTGGGGGCGGCGGGGGTTGGGTGGGGTGCTTGCCGCCGTGGTCGCCGGGGTTGCCGCCGCCGTTGTTGTTGCCGTCGGGGCCGCCGCCGGCGGCGGGCTTGGGGATGGGGCGGCGGTTGCCGCCGGGGACCTTGTCGTCGTACTTCTTGATGGCCTTCTGGGAGCCGTTCGGGTCGAAGGCGTAGGCGGTGGCGCCGTCCGGGTCGTTGACCCAGAGCATGTGGTCGCGGACGGTCACGTCGAACGGGGTGCCCGGACGAGCGGCCTGGACGGGGCGCTCCCAGTCGTTGGTCTCGGTGTTGAAGATCATCAGCTGGCCCGCCGTGCGGTCGGGGAGGTAGACGCGGGGGCCGAGGATGTTCGGGGGCTCGTACTCGTGGCCCGGGACGCGGAGGGCGACCGAGCTGAGCCGTCCGGCGCCGGAGTCCAGCAGGTAGAGGGAGCCGCCGTCGCCGAGCATCGGGACGGTCTGGCCGTCCGCGACGGGCGGGGTCTTCAGGCCGCCGGCGACGCGGGCGACCGCGCCGGGCAGGTTGATCTTCTGGGTGCCGTCGGGGCGGACGACCAGGGCCGTCGCGGACGAGGAGTCGGTGACGACCGGGGTTCCGGCGGCGATGGTGAGGCCGAGGGCGTCGCCGGGGCGTCCGACCTGGACGGGGGTGCCCTGCGCCCCGGCGCGGACGGGGAAGAGCTGGCCGGTCTTCGGTGCGGGGACCCAGAGGGTTCCGGCGGCGTCGATCCCGGCCTGGCCGAGGGGCAGCGGCAGGGTGAGGGCCTGGCCGATCCCGGCGAGGGAGACGGGGTCGATGCGCTGGACGGTGCCCTTGACCGCGTCCACCGAGTAGGCGGCGTTGCCGCCGGCGACGACCTGGACGCCCGCGGTGCCGAGGTCGCGGCTGGTCTGGACGGTCAGCTGGGACGGGTCGATGCGGCTGACGACGCCGGTGTCGGTGTCGATGAGCAGCACGGTCGTGCCGTCCTGGACGATCTTGACGTGGTGCCCGCGCATCTGCGGGATCATGTTGGCCTTGCCGTCCACCTTGCCGGCCAGGCCGTTGGCGTGCACGATCATGCCCTTGGCGGTGGCGGACAGCCAGGACCCGACATCGGAGATCCGATAGCGGGCGCTGGCGGTGCCGATGCCGTAGACGATCGCGCTCACGGCGAGCACGCCGACGAGAGCGAAGGCGATCTGGCCGGTCAGCCGGTCGCGGCGGACGAGGCCGCGCAGCGACCCTCCGCGGGTTCGGTCCCCACTCAAACCCCGTCACCTCTCCGTCACGTCGCGGCACCCCCACCGTGACGTCCGAAATCCTCGCCGTGCGGCGCGAAGGGCACCCTAGCGCCTGCGGAGCACATAACATAACGACCTTTTCGCCTGATCATCGGGTGAACGCCGATTCTTCGGGGAAGGCCGCTCGTTTTCGGACGCGCCGTCCGGGGGTGTGCGCGGAGGGTCAGCCCACGGGCAGGTCGAGCGTGGACGGGGACCGGATCTCGGTCGTGGTGAACGGCACGTCGGCGTCGCCGTAGAGGGGGTCCTTGGTGTCGACGACGAGGGCGACGCGGTGCCCGGCGGGGACGTCGAAGGACGTGGCCTGGAGGGAGATCGGCAGCCGGTACGTCCGCCCGGGGACGGCGGACGGCAGGGTGGACGCCTCCTGGGTGATCAGGCGGCCGGTCCCGGTGGCGTCCACGTCGTAGAGGTAGGCCACGACGGTCGCGGACTTCGCCCCCGGCCGGACGGTCAGCTCCAGCTTGGGAGCGCCGCGCAGCCGCTTGGTGGCGGTGAAGACAGGCGTGCTCCATACCCCGCCGGCGTACCGGGAGATCTCGCTCATCGGCTTGGCGTTGGGGAGGCCGAAGGTCTGGAGGGCGCCGCTGACGATCAGGATGCCTCCGGTGGCGTCGCTGTCCAGCCCGGACGGCAGCCGCTTCGTCCACCCGGGTCCGGACGTCCCGCTGGAGAGGGACCCGTCGCGCAGGCCGGGGGCGCCGAGGGTGAGGTGTTCGGGGCGTCCGGTGAAGGCGGCGACGTCGCGGTAGGGCTCGATCTTCCGGGACCAGGCGGTCTCGGCGGAGATCTGCGGCTCGCGGTCGATCCCGTTGTCCGCGCCGCGCAGGTAGTGGTCGAACCAGCGGTGCGCGTCGTCCCAGGTCCGGCTGGGGATGCCGAAGATCCCGGTGAGGTGCGCCGTGGCGTGGTCGCCGATCGACAGGTCGAGGCGCTTGGGCCCGGTCAGCTTGGCAAAGTGGGCGAGCACCTGGTTCGGCGGGAACAGCGTCTCGCCATAGCTGTTCGAGATGAAGACCGGCACCTTGCGGGCGTTCAGCCGCGCCCGGTAGGTGCCGGGCGACCGGACGGCGCCCCACTTGATCAGCGCCGGGACGTTCCGGTTGGCCCCGAAGTCATTGATGATCTTGTCCGTGGTCGGGCTGAACCGGCCGGTGAGCCGCCCGGACCCGGCGAGGACGGTGTACGCGCCCATGTGCCGCGTCTGGTTGGCGTAGAGGGACTGGACGAGGTCGCCCCAGGTGTCCATGGCGACGACGGCGGCGACCCGCTTGTCGTGCGCGGCGACGAGCTGGCTGATCCCCGAGCCGTAGGAGATCCCGGACAGGCCGATCCTGGCGCGGTCCACGTCGGTGTGCGCGACCAGCCAGTCGATCGCCTTCGAGCCGTCCGCCCAGTCGTCCGGGCCGGAGACGTCGATGCCGCCACCGGAGTTGAAGAAGCCGCGCGCGGTGTAGCTGAGGACGATGTAGCCCTTCGCGGCGAACCTCGCGGCCTGCGCGACGTACTCGTGGTCCTCCAGCGACCAGCTGGAGATGAACACGATCGCCGGGTGCGGGCCGGGCGTGCGCGGGACGAACACGTTGCCGTCCAGCTTCACGCCGCCGGTGCTCGGGATCGTGATCTCCCGGTAGTCGTAACCGGTGGCCGCGCGGCCCGGCTGCGCGCTCGCGGGCGTGGCCGCCAGGGCCGTCCCGCCGGCGACCGCGGCGAGCGCGAGCGCCGCGCCGATCCGCATTCCGGACGCACCGCTGAACCCGTTTCCGGACATCCGATCACTCCCACCACGCGCCAGACCTGCGCCAGCAAGCAATTACTGGCGAGTAATAGCTACACCACGGGGCGAGCGCCGATCAATCCGTGCGGGGTCGGGGCGCAGGGCGGAGGATCAGGCGGCGGGACGCGGCCGGGACGCCCGCAGCCGCGCGCCGCCGTACCCCGCCAGGCACGCGACGAGCAGGGCGACGAGCGCTCCGAGCAGGGGATTCACGAATCCGGGCACGGTGTCGAGACCGCAGGTGGTGTCGCTCAGCGGCAGTAGCGACTGCCCGCCGCCGGGCCCGGACGGCGCGTCCGCGGCTCCGAGAGTGACGCGACACACACTGTCCTTGACGTCGCTCATGCCCTTGTCGAAGTGGCTGAGGCCGAAGCCGTAGGTCGCGGCCAGGGCCAGCGAGGACGTCCAGACCATCCGTCCCCAGGCACGCGGCCGCGCCGCCCAGGCAGGCACCCAGGAAACACCGAAACCCACCCACGACAGCCCGGCGGGCCGCATCGCGGACGCTTCCAACGTCCCGCCGCGCGTCCCGGAGCGCGTCCCGCCGCGCGTCCCGGCGCGCGGCTCGGAGCGCGTCCCGGCGCGGGGCTCGGAGCGGGCGGCGCGGAAGGTGGCGATCACCATGAGGCAGGCGGCGGAGGCGGCCACCGGCCATCCGGCTACCAGCGCGAACCCGGCGAGCAGCGCGCCGAGCGCCAGGTAGCGGGAGTCGGACGCGACCAGCAGCGTGACCAGGACGCCCAGCACGGCAGCGGCCATGAGCCCGGCGCAGGCCAGATCGCGCGACCGGCCGGCCGACGCGAGCGGCACGACGAACAGCGCCGCCAGCAGGCCCGGCACACCGGCGAGGACGGCGAGGCCGACGGCCCCCTCGCCCTGGACGGCGCTCGACAGCGCCAGCGCGCCGGCGAGCGTGAGACCTGCGGCGATCCAGTACTTCACGGGATGACTTCACCCCATTGATCCGATTTTCGCAACGTGCGGGCCCCCGTCGAAAGGGGATCGAGATGTAACCGAACGCGGGGCTTACCCCCTACGTCCTACTCTTGGGCAGCGCGGACCCGACGAGACCCGAGGTGGACGTGAACGACCAGGTGAGCATCGCCGACATGTTCGACCGGCTGACCGGCACCCAGCAGGCGCCGCCGTGGTGGCTGGTGGGGATCGCCGCCGCGGTGGCGCTGGCGGCGGTGGCGCACGGGCCGACCTGGCGGCTCGCCCGCAACGTCGTGACGATCGCGCACGAGGGCGGGCACGCCCTGGTCGCGCTGCTGACCGGCCGCAAGCTGGACGGCATCAAGCTGCACTCCGACACGTCCGGGGTGACGGTGTCGCGGGGCAAGCCGCACGGGCCCGGCATGGTGTTCACGGCGATGGCCGGGTACGTCACGCCGCCGCTGCTCGGCCTGCTGTTCGCCGCGCTGCTCGCGGGCGGCCGGATCACGCTCATGCTCTGGTTCTCGCTGCTGCTCCTCGCCGGGATGCTCGTCATGATCCGCAACGCCTACGGCGCGCTGTCGGTGATCATCACGGGCGCGGTGGTGTTCGCGGTCTCCTGGTTCGGCGGCTCGACCGTCCAGGCGGTCTTCGGCTACCTGGCGGCCTGGTTCCTGCTGCTCGCGGGGACGCGTCCGGTCGTCGAGCTGCAGCGGATGCGCACCCGCCGGATGGCGCCCAGCTCGGACGCCGACCAGCTCGCGCACCTGACCGGCGTCCCCGGCCTGTTCTGGGTCACGGTGTTCGCGCTGGTCGCGCTGCTGTCCCTGGTGGCGGGCGGCGCCCTCCTCTTCCCGGACGCCGCCACCACGCACGTCTAAGGTCCGCGCTCGGCCAGGCCGCCGCTCAGCTGAGCCGCTCAGCTGAGTCACCGCTCAGCCGAGTCGCCGCTCAGAGGCCCATGAGGTCGCGAAGCCGGTCCTTCGGGAGGGCCGGGGAGCGGTGGCCGTCGCGTCCGACCAACGTCTCCGCCGCGAGCAGCGCGTTCAGCACGGCCTCCTCGACGCCCTGCACGACGGCCTCGTAGAAGGGGTCGATCCGGTTCCGCTGGACGTACCGGAGCGTGTCGTAGCCAGGCGGTCCGACCGGGAAGCCGTCCGTCATCGGCCCCTGGTCGGCCGTGGAGAACGCGAGGAAGACGTCGCCCGAGGAGTGGTGGCCGACCGTCCCGGTCCGGGCGAGCCCGAGCGGGACGCGCCGGGCGAGCGCCGTGCACTGGCCGGGCAGCAGCGGCGCGTCCGTGGCGACCACGACGATGACCGATCCCGCGCCGGGCGGGGCGATCCAGTCGGTGTCCTCCATCGGGTTGTCGTCCGCCAGGTCGTCCCCGACGTGCACGCCGCAGACGGTCAGCTCGCGCCGCGCGCCGAAGTTCGCCTGGACGAAGACCCCGACGGTGTAGGTGTCGGGTCCGTACTCGACGATCCGCGAGGACGTGCCGCTGCCGCCCTTGAAGCCGTAGCAGTTCATGCCGGTTCCGCCGCCGACCGAGCCTTCTGCTACCGGTCCGCCCCGCGCCGCGTCGATGGCCGCGACCGCGTGGGCGGACGTCACGTGCGGGCCGTCGATGTCGTTGAGGTAGCCGTCCCAGGTCTCGGCGACGACCGGCAGCATCCATTCGGCGGGCCGTCCGCCCCGCTCCCGGACGGCCCGGTCGATCACGCCGCGATGGCACGGGCCGACCGCGTGCGTGTTGGTGATGAGCACGGGCACGGCGAGCGTGCCGGACTCGGCGATCCAGTGCGCGCCGGTCATCTCGCCGTTGCCGTTCAGCGAGTACAGCCCGGCCGTGCACGGATGGCCATCTCCCGCGCGCCCGCGCGGGAGAAGCGCCGTGACGCCCGTCCGGACGGGCCCCTCCCCCACGCGCAGTGGTCCATCCCCGGATAGGAGGGTCGTGTAGCCGACCTCCACGCCCGGCACGTCGGTGATCGCATTGGACGGTCCGGGCGTGCCGCGCAGGGGCAGGCCGAACGCGCGGGCTCGGGTCACGGGTTCTCCGGTCGGTCGATGTCGAGTTCGCGGGCGGCGGCGTTCACCAGCCGCCGGACGCCCTCAACTGTCTACAACGTCCGTGGCCGGGACGGCTAGCGGCAGAGGGCCGCGTTGATCGCCTTGGTGATGTCGGCGCGGAAGGCGGGCTTCGCCTCCAGGACCGGGCTGGACTGGTTGTAGGTGACGACGGCCTGCCGCCTGCCGTCCGGGGTGGTGTAGGACCAGGTCCGGTAGCCGGGCCAGCCGCCGTCGTGTCCCCACGCGAACCCGCAGGACGTCTTGATCCGCGCCAGGCCGAGGCCGTAGTTCTCCTTCACCCAGTCGTCCACGACCGGACGCGTCGTCATCATCGCCTTCTGGACGCGGGCGGGCAGCAGCCTCCCGGTGACCAGGGCCCGCTGGAAGCGCGCCACGTCGTCCACGGTCGAGACGATGCCGCCGGACGTCCACCCGCTGGACGGGCTGATCATCGTGCTGACGTCGCCGTACTGGTCGAAGTAGCCGTGCACGTACGCGCCGTGGAAGCCGGTGTCGGAGGTCGGCAGGAAGGTGTGCGCCAGCCGCAGCGGCCTGACGATCCGGCGCTGCAGCTCGGCGGCGAACGGGCGCCCGGTCGCCTTCTCGACGATCATCCCGGCGAGGATGAAGTTGGTGTTGGCGTAGTTCCACTTGGCGCCGGGCCTGCTCAGCGGCGCCTTCTCCTGGGCGATGTCGACCAGCTCGCGCGGCTTCCACACGCGGGCGGGGTTCTGCCAGACCCGCTGGTCCTGCACGTACTCGTTCAGCCCGGACGTCTGCCCGAGCAGCTGCCGGACGGTGATCTTCCGGCCGTCGTTGCCGTTGCGGGTGAGCACGCCGGGCAGCCAGCGCGCGACCGTGTCGTCCAGCGAGATCCTGTGCTCGGCGACGAGCTGCAGGACGACCGCGGTGGTAAAGGTCTTGCTGACGCTCGCGATACGGAAGCGAAGCTCCGGGGACATCTTCTGGTGCGTCTTGACGTCGGCGTACCCGGCGGTGACGCGGGTGACCTGGTCGCCCTTGCGGGACAGCGCGATGACGCCGGGCTGGCCGTCCTTGACGAGCTGGTCCACGGCCTTCTGCAGCGTGCTCCCGCGGGACGCGGCGGACGCCGTGGAAGCGGACGAAGCGGACGCCATCGCCGGGACGGCGGCGGCGGTCAGAGCGGCGGTGGCGAGGGTGGCGGCGGCGGTGCGCCGGATGCTGTTCTTCACGTGATCAAGCTTGCCGACCAGCGCTTTCCCGCCCCAGGGGCTTGGACACCGACCGCGAGGTGTACCTATCTACACCCGTCCGGGGCGGCGGTGCCGCTGACCGTACGCGGCCATGCGCTCGCGTGTCGGAGCGTCCGGACGGACCATGGGCCATGGCCGCGAAGAAGCTCGACCGAGGCTCCTACCACCGCAAGCGCAAGGCCCGCGTCCGGGCCCGCAGGCACCGCAGCCGCCCAACGGCCGGAAAGGGAAAAGGCCGCTGAGAGCGTTGGCTGGAACTGCGTGCGTGCGCTGCTGACCGGGACTTCTGACGGGGTGTCGGGAACGCCGGAGATTGTCGGACCCGGCCGATAGTTTCGACGGTGTGAGCGAGGGATCGAGCGCGGGCGGGCGCGGGCGTGATCCGAGGACCGCCGAGCGCCGCGAGCGGCGGGTGGAGGACGGTCTCGCCGAGCTCGACCAGTGGTTGCGCGACCAGGTCGCGCACGGGCTGGCGCGGGCCGAGCGGGCGCCCTACCGGCTCTGGGACGACGCGTCCCGGCGGCTGGTCGACGCGTCCGCCGGGTCGCTGGCGGCGCAGGTGCGGGCGCTCGCCGGGGTGCCGCGCCGCGCGGGCTGGCCCGACCGGCTGCTCGCCGAGTACGCGTTGCTGCGGCTGCTCGTCCGCGCGTACCAGGGGCGCGAGGCGCTGCCGCCGCGCCTGCGCGAGGTCGTGCGCGCGCGCATCGGCTTCGCCATGCCGCAGGACGAGGTCCTCGCGCGCGGCGAACGCGTCCGCGACGCGTGGTGCGTCATCGGGTCGCGCGATGCGACGCTCGACCAGCTCACCACGCGCCGCGTCTGGCTGCGCGGCGAGGCGAGCGGCCGGTCGGCGCTCGTGCTGTCGTTCGCCGCGCGCGGGCGTCCGCTCGACGCGTCCCTGGCCGTCGGCACGGCCGTTGACGCGACGCTCGCGTTCTACCCGGACGGCCTGCGCGCGCTCGTGGCGGAGCGTTCCGAACGTCCCGCCGCGCGCGGAACGCCGTCCGGCACGTCGGTGCGCGCGATGCTGGACGAGCATGCCGCCGCGCTCGCGGACGACCCGTGGCTCGACCGCTGGCCCGCCGTCCTCGCGGGCGTCCGCCCGGGCCGCGACAAGCGCGGTGACCTGCACGTTCTCGACACCTCCGGCGAGGCGCTGCCGCTGCGGACGAGCGATCCGTGGCCGCTGCTGGCGGTGTCGGGCGGCGGGCCGGTGACGCTGTCCGGCGAGTGGACGCCGGAGGGCCTGCATCCGCTCGCCCTCTGGCATCCCGAAGAGGGGGTCGTGCTGCTGTGAGCACCTGGTCGGAGCACGTGAGCGCCGCTCTGCTGGGCACCGACCGCCGTCCTCCGCCCCCGTCCGAGACGCCGGCCACCGACACGGACGCGGCCGGGCGGCTGCTGGATCAGGCGGCGGTGCTGGCCGTGCGGCGCCGGGCCGGAGTCCTGCCGCGGGACGGCGTGGAGGCGATCGCCGCCGCGCCCGACGAGGAGCTTCCCGTGGTCCCGCGCGCGGCGGCGCGGCGGCTCACCCGGATCCTGGCGGGCGAGCAGGTCAAGGTGCTGCCCGAGTGGCTGGACGCGGCGGCGCGCGGCGGCTGGCGGGTGCCCGCGCGGCTCCTGCCCGAGCTGCTGGAGAAGGGACGCGGCGATCGGATGCTGCGTCCGGCGATCGCGCGCGCGGCCGGGCACCGCGGCGTGTGGCTGGCGTTGCGGAACACTGACTGGGCCTACCTGATCGGTTCCGGGGACGATCCGGGCGGCGGCGACGAGGTGTGGGAAACGGGCACGCGGCAGCAGCGCGTCGCGTTCCTCACGCGCCTGCGCGGGAGCGACCCGTCCGAGGCGCGCGAAACGCTCGGCGCGGTGTGGACGAAGGAGGCCGCGCCCGACCGGGCGGCGTTCCTCGGCACGTTCGCGCGCGGCCTGTCGATGGACGACGAGGACTTCCTCGAAGCGGCGCTCGAAGACCGGGGCAAGGACGTCCGGCAGCTCGCGTCCGACCTGCTCGCGCGGCTGCCCGACTCCGACTACGGCAGGCGGATGGCCTCGCGCGCCCGCGCGTGCCTGCGCGCCGAGACCCGCACGGTCCGCGAGCGGCGGCAGACGTGGGTCGTGGTCGAGCCGCCCGAGACGCATGACGAAGACCTCGCGCGCGACGGCGTCCCGTTCCATCCGAGCGGCTCGTTCGCCCCGGCGGGCGCGGGCGGCGGGCCGGTCGGCACGCGCGCCGCGTGGCTGCGCGAGATCCTCGCGCGCACGCCCCTTTCGACCTGGACGGACCTGTTCGCGCTACCGCCGATGGAGGTCGTCTGCCTGCCGATCACGGACGCGGCGGGCGACTCCGGACGCGCCGCCCGCGACGTCCACATCGGGTGGGCGCGCGCGGCGCTGCGCCAGCGCGACCCGGCGTGGGCGCGGGCGCTGCTGAAGGGCGGCGTCGTCGTGGACGAACCGGACGCCCTCGCCGACCTGCTGACCGTCCTGCCGAGCGAGGAGCGCGAGGGCGCGGCGGCGGGGCTGATCCGCTGGGTCGCGGGCGGGCCTGAGCTGCCCCGCGTGCTGGAGCGCGTCCTGGCCCCGTGGACGGGAGAGCTGGCCGACGCCGTCGTGGCGACGCTCGGCACCGCCGCCGACCGGCAGACGCACCGGCACGAGCACACCCTCACGCAGCTGTGCCGGCTCGCCGACCAGCGCCTCTCCCCCGCCTTCGCGCCGCGCATCCACGCCCTGGCCGAGCGGTACCTGGCCGCCGACCCGGGCGGGGTGGCGGGCGCCGTCCTCACCGAACTCACCGAGACCCTCCGGTTCCGCGCCGAGATGCTGAAGGAGCTCCATCCGTGACCCAGCCCGCCCCCGGTGCCTCCCCCGCCCCCGGTGCCGCCGACTCTGGTGCTGCCGACTCCGGTGCCGCCTCCGGCTCCGGCGCCTCTCCCGATGATGTGCTGCGGCCGCATGCCGAGCAGCAGTACGCGCACGAGCTGGCGCTGCTGGCCGAGCATGACGACCGGCCGCGTCCGCCCGGCTGGCTGCTGTCGCCGTGGGCGGTGACCACCTACCTGCTGGGCGGCGAGCTGCCGGACGGATCGGAGGTCTCGCCCAAGTACATCGGGCCGCGCCGCCTGGTCGAGGTCGCCGTCGCGACGCTCGCGACCGACCGGGCGCTGCTGCTGCTCGGCGTCCCCGGAACCGCGAAGACGTGGATGTCGGAGCACCTGGCGGCGGCGATCTCCGGCGACTCGACGCTGCTGGTGCAGGGCACGGCCGGGACGCCGGAGGAGGCCGTCCGGTACGGGTGGAACTACGCGCGGCTGCTCGCCGAGGGGCCGTCCGAGCGGGCGCTGGTGGAGAGCCCGCTGATGCGCGCGATGCGGCGCGGGGCGGTGGCGCGCGTCGAGGAGCTGACCCGGATGCCCGGCGACGTCCAGGACACGCTGATCACGCTGCTGTCGGAGAAGACGCTGCCGGTGCCGGAGCTGAACTCCGAGGTGCAGGCGCGGCGCGGGTTCACCGTGATCGCGACGGCGAACGACCGCGACCGCGGTGTCAACGAGCTGTCGTCGGCGCTGCGCCGCCGGTTCAACACCGTCGTGCTGCCGCTGCCCGCGTCCGAGGCGGACGAGGTGGAGATCGTCGCGCGCCGGGTGGACCAGCTCGGCCGCGCGCTGGAGCTGCCCGAGGCGCCCGCCGGGCTGGAGGAGATCCGCCGCGTCGTCACGGTCTTCCGCGAGCTGCGCGCCGGCGTGACCGGCGACGGCCGGACGAAGCTGAAGTCGCCGTCCGGCACGCTCAGCACCGCCGAGGCGATCTCCGTCGTGACCAGCGGCCTCGCGCTCGCCGCGCACTTCGGCGACGGCGTCCTGCGCGCCCCGGACGTCGCGGGCGGCATCGTCGGCGCCGTCGTCCAGGACCCGGCGTCCGACCGCGTCGTCTGGCAGGAGTACCTGGAGACGGTCGTCCGCGAACGTCCGGACTGGTCCGACTTCTACCGCGCCTGCCGGGAGGTCTCTTGACCGAAGCCACCGCGAACGGCTCGGGCGGCATCGCACGCGAGGCGGCGCGGGTCGAGGTTTACGGGATCAGGCATCACGGGCCGGGGTCGGCGCGGGCGGTGCGGCGGGCGCTGGAGGAGTTCCGGCCGGACGCGGTGCTGGTCGAGGGCCCGCCCGAGGCGGACGCGATCGTCGACCTCGCGGCCGATCCCGGCATGGTCCCGCCGGTGGCGCTGCTCGCGTACGCGCCGGGCGAGCCGCCCGCCCCGGGCGAGGACCCCGCGTCCGGTTCGGACCGGCGGGCCGCGTTCTGGCCGTTCGCCGAGTTCAGCCCGGAGTGGCAGGCCGTCCGCTACGCGCTGGACGAGGGCGCCGCCGTCCGCTTCTGCGACCTGCCCGCCGCGAACCAGCTCATCCCACCCGTCCCCGAGAACGCCACCGGCGACGATCTCGGCCCCGCCCACGAAGGCGAGGGGGACGAGGGGATTCGGCTTGATCCGCTGGGGTGGCTGGCGCGGGCGGCCGGGTACGAGGACGCCGAGCGGTGGTGGGACGACGTAGTCGAGCATCGCGACGGCGGTCCGTCGCCGTTCCCCGCGATCGCCGAGGCGATGGCCGAGCTGCGCGAGCGCGTCGCCGAGCAGCCGTCCTCGAAGGGGCTGCCGCCCGGGTACCTGCTGCGTGAGGAGCAGCGCGAGGCGGCCATGCGCCGGACGCTGCGACGCGCGCTGAAGGACGGGTTCGAGCGGGTCGCGGTGGTGTGCGGGGCGTGGCACGTCCCGGCGATCCTGGCGAAGGTCCCGGCGGCGCGGGACGACCAGGTGCTGCGCGGGCTGCCCAAGGCGAAGGTGTCGATGACGTGGGTGCCGTGGACGCATGGGCGGCTCGCCGAGCGGTCCGGGTACGGCGCGGGCGTGCGGTCGCCGGGCTGGTACGCGCACCTGTTCGCGGCTCCGGACCGTCCGGTCGAGCGGTGGCTGACCGACGCGGCGGGCGTGCTGCGGCAGGAGGACCTGCACGTCTCGTCCGCGCACGTGATCGAGGCGGTGCGGCTGGCGGAGGCCCTCGCCGCGCTGCGCGGCCGCCCGCTCGCCGGGCTGGACGAGGTGACCGAGGCGACCCGCGCGGTGCTGTGCGAGGGCGCGGACCTGCCGGTCGAGCTGATCCGGCGGCGGATGGTCGTCGGGGAGCGGCTCGGGTCCGTCCCGGACGACACCCCGATGGTGCCGCTGCAGCGCGACCTCGCCGACCGGCAGCGGCGGCTGCGGCTCGCGCCGTCCGCCGACTCCCGGGATCTCGACCTGGACCTGCGGCGCGACGTCGATCTCGCGCGCAGCCGCCTGCTGCACCGGCTGCGGCTGCTGGAGGTCGACTGGGGCGTCCCGGCGGAGAGCCGCGGCAAGGGCACGTTCCGGGAGACGTGGACGCTGTGCTGGCGCCCGGAGTTCGACGTCGAGCTGATCGAGGCGAGCGCGTGGGGCACGACGGTCGCGGGAGCGTCCGCGGCTCGTGCGTGCGCGATGGCGGCCGAGGCCGAGTCGCTCGCCGAGCTGACCGCCGTGGTCGAACGCTGCCTGCTGGCCGATCTCGACGAGGCGCTACCGGCCGTCATGTGGGCGCTCGCCGACCGCGCCGCGCTGGACGGCGACGTCGCGCACCTCATGGACGCGCTGCCCGCCCTCGTGCGCGCGCTCAGGTACGGCGATGTGCGCGCCACCGGAACGGGTCCGCTCCGGACGGTCGTGGACGGCCTGGTCGTGCGGGTGTGCGTCGGGCTCGTCCCGGCGTCCCGCGGGTTGGACGACGACGCGGCGCGCGATCTGCTCGGACGGCTCGACCGGACGCACGCGGCGCTCGCGCTGCTCGACGACGCCGCGCACACGGCCCGCTGGCACACCACGCTCGCCGCCCTCGTCGACCGCGACGACCTGCACGGACTCCTCGAAGGACGGCTCACCCGGCTGCTGCTGGACGCCGGGATCCTCCCCGACGTGCCCGACCGGATGGCGCGGGCCGTGTCGGCGGGGGCCGCGCCCGCGCGCGCCGCCGCGTGGGTGGAGGGCTTCCTGTCGGAGGGCGGGCTGGTGCTCGTCCACGACGACGTCCTGCTCAGGCTCGTGGACGGCTGGATCACCGGCCTGCCCGCCGAGGCGTTCACCGGCGTCCTCCCCCTGCTGCGGCGCGCGTTCGGCGAGTTCGCGGTCGCCGAGCGCCGCGCGATCGGCGACCGCGTCCGTCACCTGGACGACGCGCCTTCCGCCCACCGCGCCGACGCCCCGATCGACCCCGTCCGCGCCGCCCCCGCCACAGCCACCGTCCTACGCATCCTCGCCCCGGAGGCCAAACCATGACCGAAACCCCAGAGTCGGCCGGCGCGGGCGATGTGGAGCGGATGCGGCGGTGGCGGTTGGTGCTTGGCGGGGATGCGGGCGAGGGCGCCGATGTGGTGCTGAGCGGCGATGATGCGCGGATGGACGGCGCGCTGGCCAAGCTGTACGGCACCGGCGAGAGCGGGCGGTCCCGGCCGGGGCGGCGCGGGGCGGGGCTGGGCGACTCGGCGCCGAGCGTCGCGCGCTGGCTCGGCGACATCCGCGCGTACTTCCCGTCCTCGGTCGTGCAGGTCATGCAGCGGGACGCGATCGAGCGGCTCGACCTCGCGCGGCTGCTGCTCGAACCGGAGATGCTGGACGCCGTCGAACCGGACATCCACCTGGTCGGGACGCTGCTGTCGCTGAACCGGGTGCTGCCGGACCGGGCCCGCGAGTCGGCGCGGTCGGTGGTCCGCGCGCTGGTCCGGGAGCTGGAGCGGCGGCTGGCCGAGCGCACCCGGTCGGCGGTCGGCGGCGCGCTGGACCGGGCCGCGCGGTCGGTCCGTCCGCGCCGCCCGTCCGAGGTGGACTGGGACCGGACGATCCGCGCGAACCTGCGGCACTACCAGCCGGACCGCGGGACGCTCGTGCCGCAGCGGCTCGTCGGGCACGGGCGGCGCGGGCGCGGCGTCCGCCGGGACGTGATCCTCTGCGTCGACCAGTCGGGGTCGATGGCGGCGTCGGTGGTGTACGCGAGCGTGTTCGGGGCCGTCCTGGCGTCGGTGCGGTCGCTGCGCACCTCGCTCGTCGCGTTCGACACCTCGGTGGTCGACCTCACCGGGCAGCTCCACGACCCGGTCGAGCTGCTCTTCGGCACGCAGCTCGGCGGCGGGACCGACATCAACCGGGCGCTCGCCTACTGCCAGACGCTGGTGTCGCGGCCGAACGACACCGTCCTGGTGCTGGTCACCGACCTGTACGAGGGCGGCGTCCGGGACGAGATGCTCCGCCGGGCCGCCGCGCTGACCGGCGCGGGCGTCCGGGTGATCGTCCTGCTGGCGCTGTCGGACGAGGGCGCGCCGTCCTACGACCACGACAACGCGGCCGCGCTGGCGGCGCTCGGCGTCCCGGCGTTCGCCTGCACCCCGGACGCCTTCCCCGACCTCATGGCCGCCGCCCTCGAAGGCCGCGACCCGGCCGCCCTGGCCGACGCCGCCGGCGCGTGAACCCTTCGGCGGGCATCCGGTCCCGCCATGCTTCCCTCGCTCACCTCGGGGAACACCGTTCCCTGGAGGCATGACCCGTCCCGGACGCGATGGGTTATGTTTGCTCATATGAACGAGACTTCATATGTCGGGGGGCCGACCACGTGATGTCCACCGGTCATGCGCACGCACACGAGAACGGACAGCACGGGAGCGGACGGCACGGGAACGCGGGGCACGGGAGCGGGCGGCACGAGCACGAGCACGGGCATGGGCATAGGCATGGGCACGGGCATGGGGTCTCGGACGGGGCCGATCGCCGGTACCTGATGGGCGCGCTCGCGCTGATCCTGGGGTTCATGGCGGGCGAGGTCGTGATCGGCCTGCTCGCCCGGTCGCTGGCCCTGCTGTCGGACGCGGCGCACATGATGACCGACGCGTTCGCGATCGTCCTGGCGCTGGTCGCGATGCGGATCGCGGCGCGCCCACCGCGCGGCGGCTACACCTACGGGCTGCGCCGTACCGAGATCCTGTCGGCGCAGCTCAACGGGCTGACGCTGATCCTGCTCGCGGCGTACTTCGTGTTCGAGGGCGGGCGGCGGCTGGTCGCCCCGCCCGAGGTCGAGGGCGCGCTGGTGTTCTGGACCTCGCTCGCCGGGATCGGCGTGAACGTCCTCGCGACCTGGCTGCTCGGCAAGGCGAACCGGTCGAGCCTGAACGTCGAGGGCGCGTTCCAGCACATCCTGAACGACCTGTACGCGTTCATCGCCACCACGGTCGCGGGCCTGGTCGTCTGGACGACCGGGTTCGCCCGCGCGGACGCGATCGCGTCGCTGGTCGTCGCCGCGCTGATGCTCAAGGCGGGCTGGAACCTGCTGCGGGACGCGGGGCGGGTGCTGATGGAGGCGGCGCCGACGGGCCTGAACCCGGCCGAGATCGGCGCCCGGCTGGCGGACCGGCCCTGCGTCCGGGAGGTCCACGACCTGCACGTCTGGGAGCTCGGCTCGGGCTACCCGGCACTGTCGGCGCACGTCATGGTGAATCCGGACGGGAACTGCCACGGCGTCCGGCGCGATCTGCGCGGACTGCTGCGCGACGACTACGGCATCACGCACAGCACGCTGGAGGTCGACCACGAGGGCGACGGCTTCCACTGCGAGGACCCGCACGGCCCCCGCCACGTCCCACTGTCCCCCGCCGAGCAGCCCGCGGCTCCGCTGCCCGCGCAGACGGCCGAGGCTGTGCAGCCGCCCTGCGGACACTGACCGTCCGCCGCTAGGGGACGCCCAGGAGTTTGGACGGGCCGTCCCAGCAGACCGCGCGCAGCCAGTCGTCGCCCAGGTCGAGCCGCGTGAGCCCTTCGAGCTGGTGCGCGTAGGTGTACGGGATGTTCGGGAAGTCCGAGCCGAACAGGATGCGCCCGGCCAGGCCGAGGTCGCGCAGGCGCGGCATCTCGGCGGCGGGGAAGACGCCGAGGCCGCCGGTGAAGTCGACGAACACCATGGTCGTGTCCAGGTGGACGTTCGGGAACCGGTCGGCGAGGTCGAAGAACCCGGTGAACTCGGGCGCGCCGAGGTGCGCGACGACCGTCCGCAGGTTCGGGTGGCGCGCGAGGACGTCGCCGAACGGCCCGGGCCCGGTGTACCCGTTCGCGACCGGGCCCGATCCCGCGTGGACGAGGGCGATCGCGCCGGATTCGGCGAGCAGGCCCCAGACCTCGTCCAGCTCGTCCGCGCGCGGGTCGAAGCCGCCGACCTGGAGGTGCACCTTGAACACCTTGGTCCCGGACTCCAGCGCGCGCCGCACGTAGGACGCGGCGGACGCCTCGGGGAAGAACGTCCCGGTCTGGACGCACTCCGGGACGCGGGCGGCGAACTCCGCACCCCAGCCGTTCAGCGTCTCGGCCATGCCCGGCTTGTGCGGGTACAGCAGCGAGGTGAACGCCCGGACGCCCATCGAGCGCAGGTGCTCGATCCGCTCGTCCTCGGGCCACTTGTAGCGGATCGGCCACTCGACGCCGATGAGCGGTCCGGCCTCGTCGAAGTAGCGCCAGACGGCGGCGAGCACGCGCGGCGGCATGAAGTGGACGTGCACGTCGATCAGGCCCGGCAGCCCCAGCTCCCGCCAGACGCCGGCCACCCACGAATCCGAACGCGGTTCAGTCACGCCCGCGAGCCTAGCCGCCCGACCCCGCCCGCCGGGCGCGGGGCCGCGGGATCAGGTGATCTCGGCGAGCAGCAGGGGGAGGGCGGCGCGGAGTTCGCGCTGCCAGTAGGCCCAGCTGTGGGTGCCGCGGTAGAAGTGCGTGGAGACGGGGACGCCGAGCTTCTTCAGCTTCCCGGTGAACTCGCCGCTGAGCGTCCGGGACAGGCGTTCCAGAACGTCCGGCGCGCGCGACGGGCGCGGGTCGAACGGGCCGGGCGAGCCGTCCCCGGACGCCACGTGCAGCCGGACGCCGGAGAGCCGGTCGGCGAGGTCGTAGGGGTTGTGCTGCCGCCAGACGATCCGCTGCTCGCGCGGGTCGCCCCAGACGTCCGTCCAGTCGGCGCCGCGGGACCCGATCGCGACGGCGAGCTGGACGAGGTCGGAGACGTCCAGGCCGTCCGGGTCGTCGTGCAGGATGTGGAGCGGGGCGCTGAAGGACGCCGCGGCGCGGAACAGGCCGCGGTGCCGGGCCGCGTAGCCGAGCGCGCCCAGCCCGCCCGCGCCGACGCCCGCGACCGCGCGGGACGTCCCGGCGCCGTAGCCGCGTTCGAGGATCTGCCGCAGCTCGGTCAGGTGGAAGGTCTCCCAGCTCGGCGGCCCACCGGCGCCCTGGTTCCACCAGTCGGTGTACAGGCCGCAGCCGCCGCCGTCCGGCATGACGACCAGCACGTCGAGGTCGGCGGTGAGCAGCTCCACGTCGGAGTGCTCGCTCCAGGACGTGTGGTCGCCGCGCATCCCGTGCAGCAGCCACAGCACCGGCCAGGTGCGCGCGGAGCCGCGCCGCCAGCCGGGCGGCAGCAGCAGCCGCACGTGCGCGACGTCCGGCAGGACGGGCGACCGGACGGCCAGGTCGAGCACCCGCTCGCCGCGCATCCGCTCGCCGACCACGGTCGCGCCGTCGTCGGACGCGGCGGACGGCGCGGGCGCCGGTCCGCCGGGCGCGATCGAAAGGGGAAGCAGGAAACCCGAGGTCACCGCTAGTCCCGCGCATCCCGCGAGAGCCGCCCCGGTGATCAGTCCGGCCCCGAGCCAGCCACGCCGCCACATCGTTCCGCCCCGCTCAAAACCTTCTACGTTAGGTAACTTATTCCCAGAGCCAAGAGTGCTTTAACGCACGGTAATCACCGAAAGGTTTGTTTTGCCGCGTTCGAAAGAGGAGTTGGATTCCGCCATCCGGAGCGGGTCGGGCCGCGCCGTGCTGATCGTGAACGCCAGGTCCCGCCGCGGCCGCCGGCTGTACGGGCGGGCGCGCGCCCTGCTGAACGCCGCCGGGCTGGAGTTCGCCGAGATCGTCCCGGTCACCGACCCGTCCGGGCTGCGGCCGCTGTTCCGCCGCGTCCTCGCGGACCGCCCCGACCTGGTCGTCGTCGGCGGCGGCGACGGGACGATCGCCGAGGCCGTCCGGCACCTCACCCACCAGGACGCGGCGCTCGGCGTGCTGCCGCTCGGCACCACCAACAACTTCGCGCGCAGCCTCGAACTCCCGATGGACCTCGCGGGCGCCGTCGAGGTGCTCCGCGCGGGCAAGGTCGCGGACGTCGACGTCGGCTGGTTCGAAGGCACCACCGACGAAACCGGCGCGGGCCGGGCCGACGCGGGCGCGGGCGCGGGCGCGGGCGCCGACGCTGACGCGGGCACCGACGCGGGTGACGAGGCCGGGCATGTTTTCGCGAACATGGTCAGTCTCGGGCTGTCGGTGCAGGTCGCGCGGCATGTCCCGCACGAGCTGAAGCGGGTGCTGGGCCGTCCGGCGTACGCGCTGACGGCGGCGCGGCTGCTGCCCCGGCACGACGCGTTCCACGCCACGATCGAGATCGACGGCGTGACGACCGAGGTCGAGACGCACCAGCTCAACATCGCGAACGGCGCGCACCACAGCGGGCAGCGCATCGCGCGCGACGCGAGCCCCGACGACCGGCTGCTCGCGGTCTACCGGCTGGGCGACGGGCGGCGGCTGCGGCTGGCGTCCGCGACGGCCCGGCACGTCCTGACCGGGCCGTGGCGGACGCTGGACGAGGAGGCGTTCCTGACCACCCAGCACGTCCGCATCGCGACCGACCCGCCGCTGCCGGTGGACGTGGACGGCGAGATCCGCGGCCGCACGCCGGTCGAGATCCGGCTGCTCGGCAACGCGCTGCGCGTGATCGTCCCGCAGTCCTTCATCGACACGTAGAGACGAGGCGGCAACGGTCAGAGCGGCGCGCCCGAGGCGCCGAGCAGGTACCAGAGGCCGCCGAAATCGTAGAGGCGCTGCCCGCGCGCGTCGCCGGTGTAGTAGTCCTTCTTGTACCGGTAGAGCGGATGCCCGGCATAAGTGACCTGGGTGGTTCCGTCCGGCCGCTGGACGGTGCCGAGCAGGTCGGACCGCGCGCCCGAGGCGGCACGCGGCGCGCCGCGCGTCAGGTAGGGCGGCCACATCGCCAGGCACGTCCCGGTGCAGCCGGACGACCGGCCGCGATCGGCGGCGAAGAGGTAGAGCGCGGTGCCCGTTTCGTCCGTCAGGGCGGTGCCGCGCGAGGTCGTCCCGATCCTCAGCAGCGCCTGCGGCGACCGCGCGGCGAGCGTGTGACCAGGCGTGTCCATGTTCTCCGTGGACGATCCCTGCCCGGTGCACCCGGCGAGCAGGAGCATCGAGATCCCCGCGACCACGAACCTGACGGCCATGCGCGCCTCCTCGTCCCGGCAGGGAGCGTTCCCTGCCGGGACGCGCCCGCAGCGCACCTGGCCGGAACCGGCGAACCGGCCCTTCGAGGGCAACCATGCCGGAACCTTCACGCTCCTGGCCGCCGCACGATCGCGCGCTTACCGTTGACGCCATGGACTGGTGGTCCATCGAGGTCTTCAACGGCGAGCAGGCCGCGCGGTCGTGGCGCGACGCCTGGCAGGACATGCTGACCGAGTCCGCCCTCACCCACGGCGCCCTGGGGTGGCTCTGGGACGTCACGCCGTGGGGCGTGGTCTTCGAGATCTGCTTCCCGGACGAGAAGGACTGGCTGATCTGGCGCGAGCTGCCCGGCGTCCGGGCCGCGCTCGACGCCGTTCCCGATCCGGTGAACGGCCTGGTCGTCTACCGCGGCCGGGGCGGATCGTCCGGTTCGCCGCTGCCGCGCCGCCCGCGTCCCGCGCCGAGCGCCGCCGCCGCGGCCCTGGACGAGCCGCCCGCGGAACCCGTCTTCGACCTCACCTCGGTGATGCCGGAGACCACGCCGACGCCACTCGTCACGCCTGGAGTTCCCGCAGGTCTTCCGGCGTGAGTTCCAGCTCACCTGCGGCGATGTTCTCCTCCAGGTGCTTCAGCGAGGACGTCCCGGGGATCGCGAGCGTCACCGGCGACAGCGCCAGCAGGCCCGCGAGCAGCACCTGCGCGGTCGTGGCGCCGTGCCGCGCGGCGACGGCCTTGAGGCGCGCGTCGTCCGGCACTCCGAACCCGCCGAGCGGGAAGTACGGGACGTAGGCGATGCCGTCGCGCTCGCACGTCCGGAGCAGCTCGACGTCCGCGGGCCGCGTCACGTCGAACCGGTTCTGGACGGCCGCGACCGGCGCGACCGCGCGGGCCTCGGCGAGCTGCGCGGCGTCCACGTGGCTGACGCCGAGGTGCCTGATCAGGCCCTCCTCGCGGAGCGCGGCGAGCACCTCGAAGCGCTCGGCGACCGGCTCGCCGCCCGGCGCGTCGAGCCCGCCGCCGGGCCGCAGGTAGACCAGGTCGAGCCGGTCGAGGCCGAGCTCGCGCAGGTTGCGCTCGACCTCGCGGCGCAGCGCGTCCGCCGCGAGCTGCCCCGTCGGCATCGGGTCGTCCGGCTCGCGGCGCGGGCCGACCTTGGTCGCGATGACCAGATCGTCCGCGTAGGGGTGCAGCGCCTCCCGGATCATGCCGTTGGCGGTGAGGCCGCCGCGGAAGTAGAACGCGGCGGTGTCGATGTGGTTCACGCCGAGCTCCACCGCGCGGCGCAGCACGGCGAGACCGGTCCCGCGGTCGTTGGCGGGGCCGCGGATCTCCCGCGCCGGAAGCCGCATCGCGCCGAAGCCCATCCGCCGAACCCGCAGGTCGGCGCCCATGTCGAAGGTCGTCATGGATCCAGCGTGCCGTCCGGGGCGGGGACGGGCGAGCCGGTGGCACCAAGCTGCCACGATGCCGGACACTGGGACGGTGAGCAGCAATGTCGACCAGAACGTCGTCCTGCGCGGGGAGCGCGAGCTGGTCGAGCGCGCCACCCCGCTGTTCGCGGGCGCGCGCGAGGAGTTCGTGTGCGCGGCCGCGCATCCCCGCACCTGGGCCCTGCCCGGCGCGCGCGAGCAGATCGTCGCCGCGCGCCGCGGGCATCCGGACGTCAAGGCGTACAAGCTGTACGGGAGCGAGGCGCTGGCGGACGACTCGGCCGTCCGGCTGCTGACCGACCTCGCCGGGCGCGGCCCGCGCGTCCGCATCCTGGACGGCCCGATCCCGCACGAGACGATCGTCGTGGACCGGCGGGTCGCCGTGATCGCCGGGCCGCTCGCGAGCGGCGAGCGCGAGTTCACCGTCGTCCGGACGCCCGCCGTCGTCGCGGGCATCCTGGCGCTGTTCTGGTCGACGTGGCGCGCCGCCACCGAGGTGTCCGAGCTCACCGCCCCGGCCCCGGCGCTGGGCGAGCAGAGCCGGGACATCCTCGCGCTGCTGGCCGAGGGCATGAAGGACGAGGCGGCGTGCCGCCGGCTCGGCATCTCGCTGCGCACCTACCGCCGCCGCGTCGCCGAGCTGATGGAGCTGCTGGACGCCGAGTCCCGCTTCCAGGCGGGCCTGCGCGCCCGGTCCCTCGGCCTCGTCCCGTAGCCGCGGCGCGGCGGGGGGCGCGGGGGCCGCGGCGCGGGGGCCGGTGCGCGGCGGCCGGGCCGGGCCGGGTTGACATCCGGTGATCGTCACCCTTTAACTCTATATCTATGGATATAGATAAAGGGCCGTCGCCGATCGTGTTCCGGCTCGATCCCGGCTCGGGGGTGCCGACCTACCTCCAGCTCGTCCAGCAGGTGGAGCAGGCGCTCCGGCTCGGCCACCTCCAGGTCGGCGACCAGCTGCCGCGCGTCCGGGACGTCGTCGGCGGGCTCGCGATCAACCCGAACACCGTGCTCAAGGCGTACCGCGAGCTGGAGCACCGCGGCCTGGTCGCCGGCCGCCGCGGGCAGGGCACCTTCGTCGAGCGCGCCCTCGACCGCGCCGGGCTGCGCGAGCAGGCCGGGCTGCGCCGCTCCCTGCTGGAGTGGATGGCCGCCGCGGACGCCGCCGGACTCGACGACGCGGGCATGTCCGCCCTGTTCACCGCCGCCCTCCAGGACCGGCACACCGCCGGGCACGGCGAGCGCGATGACCGGAACGAGCGCGGCGAGCGGAACGAGCGGACGGAGGGGATCGCGTGAACGGCGTCGCGATCGAGGCGACCGACCTCGGCAAGCGCTACGGACGCACCTGGGCGCTCCGCGACTGCTCGCTGACCATCCCGAGCGGGCACGTCGTCGGGCTCGTCGGGCCGAACGGCGCGGGCAAGACCACGTTCCTCAGCATGGCCGTCGGGCTCACCCCGCCGACGACCGGCGAGGTCCGCGTGCTCGGCCGGCACGCCGCGGGCTCCCCCGACGCGCTCGACATGGTCGCGTTCGTCGCCCAGGACGCCGCGCTCTACCGCAACCTGTCAGTCGCCGAGATGCTCCGCGTCGGGCGCAGCCTGAACCGGCGCTGGGACGAGGCGTCCGCGCGGGCCCGGCTCGCCGAGACCGGCATCCCGCTGGACCGCCGCATCGGCGCGCTGTCCGGCGGCCAGCGCGCGCAGGTCGCGCTGACCCTCGCCCTCGCCAAGCGGCCCGGCCTGCTCGTCCTGGACGAGCCGCTCGCCGCGCTCGACCCGCTCGCCCGGCACGAGTTCATGGCCTCGCTGATGGCCGCGGTCGCCGACGACGGCGTCTCGGTCGTCTTCTCGTCCCACGTCGTCGCCGAGCTGGAACGCGTCTGCGACTACCTCGTCGTCGTGCAGGACGGCCAGGTGCAGGTGTCCGGCAGCGTCGAGGAACTCACCTACGAGCACCACGTCCTGGTCGGACCGGCCGACCAGGCGGACGAGGTCGCCTCGCTGTTCCCGGTCGTCCGCGACCGCCGGGCGTTCGCGCAGGCGCACCTGCTCGTCCGCGCCACCGGCGCCCACAACGTCCCGCCCGGATGGCAGCGCCACCCGGTCACCCTGGAGGAACTCGTCTTGACGTACATGCGCGAGCCGGCCGCCGCCGCGCTGCCCGGCCCGAAGGCGGTCGCCCGATGACGACCCTGCCGTCCGCCTCGCTCCCCCGGTTCGGCCCGCTCTGGGTCACCTGGCGGCAGCACCGCTTCGCGCTGCTCTGCACCGTCCTGCTGCTGCTCGGGCTCGCCGCGATGCTCGTCTACGGCGGCCTGGACGCGCGCGACACCTCCAACCAGCTCGGCCTGGACAAGTGCACGTCCTTCACGCCGGGCACGCGCTGCGACAAGCTGTCGATCCAGTTCAACGGCCAGTACCAGACCCCGCACCTGCTGCTGATCTTCCTGCTGGTGCTGCCCGCGGCGCTCGGCGCGTTCGTCGGCGGCCCGACCGTCGCCCGCGAGCTCGAAACCGGGACGTTCCGCTTCGCCTGGACGCAGGGCGCGGGCCGCACCCGCTGGCTGGTCACCAAGCTCGCCGTCCTCGCGCTGGCGCTGGCCGCCGCGGGCGCCGCGTTCGGCCCGGCCTTCAAGTACTGGGACGCGCCGTTCGTGCGCGTCCTGCCCACCGGTTTCGGCTCGTACCTGGAGTTCGAGTTCGGCGGTCTCGTGTTCCCGGCGCAGACCGTCCTCGGTTTCGCCATCGGCGCCTTCGCCGGAGTCCTGGCCCGGCGGGTGATCGTCGGGATTGGCGCGGCCTTCGTCGTGACGTTCGGGTTGAACCTTCTCACCGTGTTCTTCCTGCGCCCGCACTACCTGCCGGCGAAGACGACCACGAGCAGGATCGGCTCCGGCGACTGGGGCGTCGGCACCTCGTACCTGTCCCCGTCCGGCTCGGCGGTGAGCGGCCCGGAGTCGCATCAGCTCTACGTCCAGTTCCAGGCCGCCAGCGCCAACCGGCCGGACGCGACGTTCCGCGGGTGGCTGGCCGCACGGCACTACCAGATCGTCACCCACTACCACCCGTCCGGACGCTTCTGGACCTTCCAGGCGATCGAGGCGGGCTGGATGCTGGCCCTCGCCGCCGTCCTCGCCGCCGCGACCGTCTGGCTCGTCCGCCGCCGGACGGCCTGACCCCGCGCAGACCCGCGCAGGCCCGCGCCCAGCCCCGCGGGCCTTGGCGGCGCCGGGGGCCTCGGGACTTGTGGCGCCGGGGGCCGGCCACGCGGGCCGCACTATGCCGTCGCTTTCCCGCCAGCCCCGGCGGCGCCCGCCCGGTTGGGTCGGAGACGTCCCATCGTCTCCCTCCGAGGACCGACCTTGCCGTCCACGGCCACGCTTCCCTCTCCGCCTCGCACCCGAACACCGGGCTGGCCCGCCGTCCTCGCGGTCACGCTGGGCATCTTCACCATCGTCACCACCGAGATCCTGCCGGTCGGCCTCCTCACGTCCATCGGCTCCAGCTTCACCCTCTCGGACGGCACGGCCGGGCTGATGATGACGATGCCCGGCTACCTCGCCGCTGTCGCCGCCCCCACGCTGAGGGTCGCGACCGCCCGCGCCGACCGCCGCCTGATGCTGTGCGCGTGCATGCTCCTGCTGGCGGTCGCGAACGTCCTGGCCGCGTCCGCTCCCGCCTTCTGGGCGATGCTGCTCTCCCGCGTCCTGGTCGGCGTCGTCATCGGCGGCTTCTGGTCGCTCGCGGCGGGCCTGGCCGAGCGCCTGGTCGCACCGCCGCGCGTCCCCCGCGCCACGGCAGTGATCTTCTCGTCCGTGCCGCTGGGCTCGGTCCTCGGCGTCCCGCTGGGCACCCTGATCGGGGACGCCACGAGCTGGCGGGTCAGCTTCGCCGTCATGGCCGCGCTGTCCTTCGCCCTGGTCGTCGCCCTGGCCGTCCTGCTACCGCCCCTGCCCGTCTCGCAGGTCACCCGGCTGGACGTCCTGCTCGGAGCCTTCCGGACGCGCGGCACCTGGCTGGCGCTGGCCCTGACCGCCCTGATCGTCCTGGCACACTTCGGCACCTACACGTATGTGACGCCGTTCCTCCAAGACGTCACCCACGTCTCGCCGACCGCCTTCCTGCTGCTCTACGGCGTGGCGGGCTTGGCCGGAAACTTCGTGGCGGGCCAGACCATCACCCGCCACCCAACTCTGACCTCGGCAGTGGCCGGGACGCTCATCGCGTCCGCCACCCTCGCACTCCCGGCTCTCGGCACCAGTCCACTTGGCGCCGCCGCCCTCCTCATCGTCTGGGGAGCGGGCTACGGAGCGATCCCGGTCTGCTCACAGACCTGGTTCTCGACGGCGCTGCCGTCAGAGGCCGCGTCCGTCCTGTTCACCGCGTCCTTCCAGGCGACCTTCTCCACGGGTGCGTTGGTGGGCGGCCTGATCGTGGACCGCACGAGTCCCTCGACCGTCATGGTGTGGGGCGGCGCAACCGCCACCGCCATGGTCCTGCTGCTCATCACTGCTACGACTTCACCACGTAAGCCCTCACGGTGAAGTCCTTGCACTTGCTGCTGAACGTTCCCGTCATGCGGTACTGCACGGTGACGGTCTCGTTGGGCTGGAACGTCATCCGCGCGTCCGCGTTCTGCGAGCTGACGTCGGTGAGTATGCGCCCCGAAGTGTCCTTCACGACGACCGTGCGCACCTTGCCGGTCCGGTTGTGCAGCTCGTCCGTCACGATGAAATCCTGCAAGGGCGGCCCGACCGTGTGGTTGAGCGCCCCTCCGCAATAGATCATCCGCGCCGTGACCGCGTCATTCCGAAGCAGCACTTTGACGTGCGGCCACGCGGCGACGGCGCCGATCCCGAGCAGCACCAGGCACCCCAGGACCGTCCCGGCGCGTCCCCGCCGGAGGCGGCCGGACTCCGCGAGCTGGGACCGCACCTCTGGCGGAAGACGAGACATGCGGGGCAGCATAACCGCGCAACCTCCGCCAAACCCCACGATCCACTAACCCCCGGTTAACACCGCTCTCCCTCTGACGGGGGGTGCCACTCGGCAGCGCGGGGGAGGCGACGAGCAGCGCCAGTCGGAGATCGTTCCTCCATGACCTCCTCACTTCGGACGCGTTCCCTGCACTGGGTCGGCCGGACCGGCGCGCTGGCGCTGATGCCTTACGCGATCACCAAGACCTATTGGGCATGCGGCGGCAGGGCGGGCGTGCCCCAGGGCTGGGACATGGTCGCCGAATTCCGCAAGAACGGCGCGCCGAACGCACTCATCTGGCTGGAAGAACACGGCATCGACTTCACGGCGGTACTGGCGGCATTGGGCGCCCTCGTCGTCCTGGCACTGTCCCGAGGCTGGGGCGCGAGGCTGCCGCGCCCTCTCCTGCTGGTCCCCGCCTGGCTGGGCGCTGCGTTCTTCGTCCCCTACGGCGTCCTCACCGGCGTCCTGGCGCTCACCGAGGATGCGGGCAAAGGACCGTCCCTTAACCCGTGGATCGTCATCGCCGGCGTCCTGGCCTTCTGCGGAGTGGGCAGCGCCCTGGCCGCATGCGCATGGACGTACCAGCGCGAAACTAGCCGGCGTAGTTGCTGACCTCGATCAGGTTCAGATCCGGATCACGGAAGTACACGCTCCGGATCGGGCCCAAGGCCCCCGTCCGGTCGACCGGCCCTTCCTCGACCTCAACCCCGTGCGCCGCCAGCTCCGCAAGCACCTGCTCCAACGGTTCCTCGGTGATCAGGCACAGGTCGGCACTGCCCGCCGTGGGCCGGTGCGCCTTCGGCTCGAACTCCCGCCCCACCTGATGCAGATTGATCTTGCTCTGCCCGAACGCCAGCGCCGTCCGCCCTGCCCCGAACGTCACGACGTCCATGCCGAGCACCCGCCCGTAGAACTCCGCCGTGACCCCGATGTCCGCCACGGTCAGCACAAGGTGATCAATCCGCTCGATCCGCATCCCCCAACCCTAGGCCGCACCCCGACCACAAGATCGACACGCCCCCCGGCCTCGCCCGCGCTCACCCTCCGCCACAGGTGCAGAGGTTCCCACTCCAGCAGATGCACTTCTCCCTAGCGGACGTGGTGGGCGTCGGTGAGGGCGTCTCCGCAAGATCGAAGTACTTCTGCCCCAAGGTGAGGATCGCGAGGTATCGATGCCTCCGAGCGGCATCGGCGACCGATTTCCGCAGGTCCAATGCCTGGTGCTCCCGGACGACCGTCGCAGCGACGGCCCAGCCGTACAGGCGGCTGGCAGGGTTGGGGCTGGAATCGTCCTCGGGCATGGTGCGGTCTCGCCAGGTGATGACCAGCGACACCGGGCCGCGCTTGTAGAAGGCCGCCGGGAAATCCGAAGGGCCATAGGGATGTGGCGGGCTTCCCAGAGGGCGTCTCTGCGTGACCTCCTGGTGAAACTCGGCCAAGAGCCGGGGAAGGTCCGGACCGGTGCCGTCACGCCAGCCAAGCTCAGCCAACCGCTGGTGCAGCAACATCGCACGTCCGGCGAAGTCACCTCCGAACGTGGCCACCCGAACGACTTGCCTGAAGCAGGAAACCGGGAGCCAGGTAGAGGAGAACATCCCGATCCGGTTGCTCCCACACGCGTCCTCAACCCCGCTGCCGGACGAGGGCTCCGCCCACGATTGCCTCGGCCAGACCGAAGAGGCCATGTCGGCGAGGGACGCGGACGCCTGGCGGTCCGCGGCGTCCACACGCTCGGAGCGAGACACGGCGGCGACGTCGGGTGGCTTCTGAGGCGCACACGAACTCAGCGCCCATAACCCGAACGCGATCACCAGCCCGACGGCCACCAGCCCCGTGCCGGCCAGGCACCCGCACGCCCGTCCGAGCCTCACCGGTTCGTCCACACCGCAGATGATCGCGCACGTTCGGCGGCGCGTGCCTGAGTACGGATACTCAGATCCGCCGGCGGGACGAGCCGGTAGGCTGCGCGGCCATGGACCCCTCGAAGATCAACGACGTCCGGGACGCCGCGCGGGAGCTCATCGAGCAGCAGATGGCCGAGCGGCTGGCCGTCATCGAGAAGCTCGTCCGCTCCCAGGACGACGAAGAGGAACTGCAAGCGCGCCTCGCCCAGGTTCAGGCCGAGCGCACCCGCGACTGGGCCGAGGCCGAACGCCTCGGCTGGACGGCCAAGGAACTCAAGCGCCTCGGGCTTCGCCGCCCGGCCCGTTCCGCGGCCTCCGGACGGACGGCCCGTTCGACCGCGAAGGAGCCGTCCCCGTCGCGCGCCGAAACGGCGGCTCCTGCCGTCGAAGAAGCCCCGACGCCGTTCCCGTCGCGTCCGATGGGAGTCGAGAACTTCGGCTGAACAGCCGGGGTAATTAGCTCCTGAAATGAAATGAGGCCCCGCCATTTCTGGCGGGGCCTCATCCAATATATGTCCGGCGGCGTCCTACTCTCCCACACAGTCTCCCATGCAGTACCATCGGCGCTGAGGGGCTTAACTACCGGGTTCGGGATGGGACCGGGTGTTTCCCCCTCGCCATAACCACCGAACGATCAACGCACACACCCCAAGAGGGTGCGGCAAGTCTCGTCCGAGCCAGGCTCGGCATATTCTGTTGTACGGTACCCGTTTGCTTTCTGGGAACCACACAGGGACGCGAATCATCTCACAGCAGATGCGATTGGTTTGAACGTTCAGTGTGTTCAAGCCACTCGGCCTATTAGTACCGGTCGACTCCACACGTTACCGCGCTTCCATCCCCGGCCTATCAACCCAATCGTCTCTTGGGGGCCTTACACACCCGAAGGTGTGGGAGAACTCATCTCGAGGAAGGCTTCCCGCTTAGATGCTTTCAGCGGTTATCCCGACCGAACGTAGCCAACCAGCCATGCCCCTGGCGGGACAACTGGCACACCAGAGGTTCGTCCGTCCCGGTCCTCTCGTACTAGGGACAGACCCTCATCAATTCTCCTACGCGCACAGCGGATAGGGACCGAACTGTCTCGCGACGTTCTAAACCCAGCTCGCGTGCCGCTTTAATGGGCGAACAGCCCAACCCTTGGGACCTACTCCAGCCCCAGGATGCGACGAGCCGACATCGAGGTGCCAAACCATCCCGTCGATATGGACTCTTGGGGAAGATCAGCCTGTTATCCCCGGGGTACCTTTTAGCCGTTGAGCGACACCGCTTCCACACGCCGGTGCCGGATCACTAGGCCCTGCTTTCGCACCTGCTCGACCTGTCGGTCTCACAGTCAAGCTCCCTTGTGCCCTTGCACTCACCACCTGATGACCAACCAGGCTGAGGGAACCTTTGGGCGCCTCCGTTACTCTTTGGGAGGCAACCGCCCCAGTTAAACTACCCACCAGGCACTGTCCCCCACCCGGATCCACGGGTGCGGGTTAGACGTCTAAGGCGACCAGAGTGGTATTTCACCAACGACTCCACGAACACTGGCGTGCCCGCTTCACAGTCTCCCACCTATCCTACACAAGACACATCAAACGCCAATGCCAAGCTATAGTGAAGGTCCCGGGGTCTTTCCGTCCTGCTGCGCGAAACGAGCATCTTTACTCGTACTGCAATTTCGCCGGGCCTGTGGTTGAGACAGCGGGGAAGTCGTTACGCCATTCGTGCAGGTCGGAACTTACCCGACAAGGAATTTCGCTACCTTAGGATGGTTATAGTTACCACCGCCGTTTACCGGCGCTTAGATTCTCAGCCTCGAACCCCGAAAGGCTCTAACCGGTCCTCTTAACGTTCCGGCACCGGGCAGGCGTCAGTCCGTATACAGCGTCTTACGACTTCGCACGGACCTGTGTTTTTAGTAAACAGTCGCTTCCCCCTGGCCTCTGCGACCACCCCCAGCTCACGGTGCAAGACCGGTCACCGGGCATGGTCCCCCTTCTCCCAAAGTTACGGGGGCAATTTGCCGAGTTCCTTAACCACAGTTCACCCGATCGCCTTGGTATTCTCTACCTGACCACCTGAGTCGGTTTAGGGTACGGGCCGCCGGCACACTCACTAGAGGCTTTTCTCGGCAGCATGGGATCACTCACTTCACCAAAAACGGCTCGGCATCACCTCTCACCCTGTGTGAGGGACGGATTTACCTATCCCTCGGGCTACGGGCTTACCCCGGGACAACCATCGCCCGGGCTGAGCTACCCTCCTGCGTCACCCCATCGCTCACCTACTACCGTCTCGGGCCCCACGCTCCCCACACAGACGGACCCGAAGGTCCAAAAGGTGGTTCGGGTGGTTAGCATCAACGGGCTCGGCGTTGGCGCGTACCAGCGGGTACGGGAATATCAACCCGTTGTCCATCGACTACGCCTGTCGGCCTCGCCTTAGGTCCCGACTTACCCTGGGCGGATTAGCCTGCCCCAGGAACCCTTGGTCATCCGGCGCACACGTTTCTCACGTGTGATTCGCTACTCATGCCTGCATTCTCACTCCCACACCCTCCACCGCACGATCACTCGACGGCTTCTTAGGATGCAGGACGCTCCCCTACCCATCCAAGACAAAGTCTTGAATGCCACGGCTTCGGCGGTGTGCTTGAGCCCCGCTACATTGTCGGCGCGGAATCACTTGACCAGTGAGCTATTACGCACTCTTTCAAGGATGGCTGCTTCTAAGCCAACCTCCTGGTTGTCACGGCAACTCCACATCCTTTACCACTTAGCACACGCTTAGGGGCCTTAGCCGATGATCTGGGCTGTTTCCCTCTCGACTACGAAGCTTATCCCCCGCAGTCTCACTGCCACGCTCTCACTTACCGGCATTCGGAGTTTGGCTGACGTCAGTAACCTTGTCGGGCCCATCGGCCATCCAGTAGCTCTACCTCCGGCAAGAAACACGCAACGCTGCACCTAAATGCATTTCGGGGAGAACCAGCTATCACGGAGTTTGATTGGCCTTTCACCCCTAACCACAGGTCATCCCCCAGGTTTTCAACCCTGGTGGGTTCGGGCCTCCACACCGTCTTACCGGCGCTTCACCCTGCCCATGGCTAGATCACCCCGCTTCGGGTCTACAGCATGCGACTCAAACGCCCTCTTCAGACTCGCTTTCGCTACGGCTACCCACCACTGGTTAACCTCGCCACACACCATAACTCGCAGGCTCATTCTTCAAAAGGCACGCCATCACGAACACAGAGCCGAAACCCTGTGAGGACGCTCTGACGGCTTGTAGGCACACGGTTTCAGGTACTATTTCACGACCCCTCACCGGGGCACTTTTCACCTTTCCCTCACGGTACTGGTCCGCTATCGGTCATCAGGAAGTATTCAGCCTTACCACGTGGTCGTGGCAGATTCACACGAGATTTCACGGGCCTCGTGCTACTCGGGAACACACCCAGGAGACACCATGGTTTCGTCTACCGGACTCTCACCGTCTACGGTCGGCCATCCCAAGCCGTTCAACTACCAAAGTGTTTTGTAACTCCTTACCAGGCTGGCAGGCCTGATCGGATGGTCCCACAACCCCGCACACGCAACCCCTGCCAGGTATCACACGCGCACGGTTTAGGCTCCTCCGCTTTCGCTCACCACTACTCACGGAATCACTATTGTTTTCTCTTCCTGCGGGTACTGAGATGTTTCACTTCCCCGCGTTCCCACCAACCGGCCTATACATTCAACCGGCGGCGACACCCCATGACGAGTGCCAGGTTCCCCCATTCGGAAATCCCCGGATCAAAGTCTGGTTGCCGACTCCCCGAGGCATATCGCAGGCTCCCACGTCCTTCATCGGCTCCTGATGCCAAGGCATCCACCGTATGCCCTTAAAAACTTGAACACACAAAACGATCAAACAAATCGCAACAGAGAACAAAACTCACAAAGGAGTCTCGTTCAGAGATGCTCGCGTCCACTGTGTAGTTCTCAAAAAACAACCGGGCCCACCAAGACGACCGAACAGAAAACCTGTCCGGCCGGGCTTGGTCCCGCAGTCCAGAAGACCCGGACACTCAACGTGCCCGTTCCTTCAGGACCCAACAGCGTGTCCAACCAAGTGGAACCCTCTCCACTGCGCTCCACGCGACCAGGTCGCAGTACTAGCAGTGAAGACAACCCCACCGGGTTGAGTAGCCAGTGCTCCACATCTATGAGCAGCCACCCAGCGAACATTCGCCGCTGATGATGGCCACCGACCGGAACATCCCACCAGGGGGATCCTTCCGGCCAGTTGGTGCTCCTTAGAAAGGAGGTGATCCAGCCGCACCTTCCGGTACGGCTACCTTGTTACGACTTCGTCCCAATCGCCGGCCCCACCTTCGACCGCTCCCCCCACAAGTGGTTGGGCCACGGGCTTCGGGTGTTGCCGACTTTCGTGACGTGACGGGCGGTGTGTACAAGGCCCGGGAACGTATTCACCGCAGCGTTGCTGATCTGCGATTACTAGCGACTCCGACTTCATGGGGTCGAGTTGCAGACCCCAATCCGAACTGAGACCGGCTTTACGGGATTCGCTCCACCTCACGGTATCGCTGCCCTCTGTACCGGCCATTGTAGCATGTTTGCAGCCCAAGACATAAGGGGCATGATGACTTGACGTCATCCCCACCTTCCTCCGAGTTGACCCCGGCGGTCTCCCATGAGTCCCCACCACCCCCGAAGGAGCGTGCTGGCAACATGGAACGAGGGTTGCGCTCGTTGCGGGACTTAACCCAACATCTCACGACACGAGCTGACGACAGCCATGCACCACCTGTCACCCACCCACTAAAGGAACCGATATCTCTACCGGGGCATGGGCGATGTCAAGCCTTGGTAAGGTTCTTCGCGTTGCGTCGAATTAAGCAACATGCTCCGCCGCTTGTGCGGGCCCCCGTCAATTCCTTTGAGTTTTAGCCTTGCGGCCGTACTCCCCAGGCGGGGCGCTTAATGCGTTAGCTACGGCGCGGAATCCGTGGAAGAACCCCACACCTAGCGCCCAACGTTTACGGCGTGGACTACCAGGGTATCTAATCCTGTTCGCTCCCCACGCTTTCGCTCCTCAGCGTCAGTACAGGCCCAGAGCACCGCCTTCGCCACCGGTGTTCCTCCCGATATCTGCGCATTTCACCGCTACACCGGGAATTCCATGCTCCCCTACCTGCCTCTAGCCTGCCCGTATCGAATGCAGACCCACGGTTAAGCCGTGGGCTTTCACACCCGACGCGACAAGCCGCCTACGAGCTCTTTACGCCCAATAATTCCGGACAACGCTTGCGCCCTACGTATTACCGCGGCTGCTGGCACGTAGTTAGCCGGCGCTTCTTCTGCACCTACCGTCACGTTAGCTTCGTCGGTGCTGAAAGGGGTTTACAACCCGAAGGCCGTCATCCCCCACGCGGCGTCGCTGCGTCAGGCTTCCGCCCATTGCGCAATATTCCCCACTGCTGCCTCCCGTAGGAGTCTGGGCCGTGTCTCAGTCCCAGTGTGACCGGTCGCCCTCTCAGGCCGGTTACCCGTCGTCGCCTTGGTAGGCCATCACCCCACCAACAAGCTGATAGGCCGCGAGCCCATCCCCAACCGAAAAACTTTCCACACACATCCCATGCGAGAGTGCGTCGCATCCGGTATTAGACCCAGTTTCCCAGGCTTATCCCAGAGTCAGGGGCAGGTTGCTCACGTGTTACTCACCCGTTCGCCGCTCGAGTACCCCCCGAAGGGGCCTTTCCGCTCGACTTGCATGTGTTAAGCACGCCGCCAGCGTTCGTCCTGAGCCAGGATCAAACTCTCCATCAAGGTCCAACGACCACCCAGGGGGCGAACCCCAGGCAGCCAAACCTCATGAAGGATCCGAAGATCCCAGCAAAGCAATCCCGAAAGATCGCTTGCCTCAAAGAAATCCCCGACCCCAGCCGAAACTAGGGCCACGGGGCGATCAGGCACATGGCCTGATCGATAAAGGCACTGGCTTTTAACACGCTGTTGAGTTCTCAAGAAACGGACACCCACGCGCTCCCCCGCAGATCCCTCTGCGGCTTCGCTCCGTGGCGACTCGCTTACTTTATCAGTTCCGTCCGGCTTGTCAATTCGGCCCGACTTTCCTGATTCCACCCCTTCGTGAACTGCCGAAGCGGTTCGTTCCGGTGCGGTGTCTCTATCCCAGCAGATCCGGCGCGATTGTCAAAATCGAGCCATTTGCCGAGAACAACGAACACACGGACACGACGGATCGCATCCGCAAGATCGTTAGAGAGGTCGCGCCCTCGGGCCGTCCACCGCAGCACGGCGTCCTGCATCCCATCGAGGCGCGAGGAATGACTGTACGCAACCCTCACGCGTCCGTCAAACCGAGCTCGGCAGTGAGTCTGCGCGCCCTGGAGGTCGAGCGGAGAGTTGGTCTGGGGCCGTCCTGATCACGGCCACCGGGAACCGCCGGCGTTGCTGCCACGTGCTCGTGCCCGAGGTCGTGCCCTCAGAGGCGCGTGCTTTCGAGGTGGATGGGGAGGTCAGCGATGGTGAGGCTGAGGGGCCGATGAGGGGTGGGCTGTTGGGCGGGGTTCTCAGGTGGCGGGTTGCTCATTAGGCTCGGGAGGTCGGACTGAACGAGATTCGGGTGGCGGCATGAGCGCTCCGCACGACGTGGTGATCATTGGCAGCGGGTTCGGCGGGATCGGGGTGGCGATCCGGTTGCGGCGGGCCGGGGTCGAGGACCTGGTGGTGCTGGAGAAGGCCGGCGGGCTGGGCGGGACGTGGCGGGACAACACCTACCCGGGAGCGGCGTGCGACGTGCCGTCCCATCTGTACTCGTTCTCGTTCGAGCGGAAGACGGACTGGAGCCGTCGGTTCCCGCCGCAGGAGGAGATCCTCGACTACCTGTGGCACTGCGCGCGGAAGTACGAGGTGCTCCCCCGCATCCGGTTCGGTACCGAGGTCACGGGGGCGGAGTGGGACGAGGCGGAGAGCCTGTGGCGGGTGTCCACGTCCAACGGTGAGCTGAGCGCGCGCGTGCTCGTGTCGGCGTGCGGGCAGCTGAACCGTCCGGTTCTGCCGGAGATCCCGGGGCGGGACGAGTTCCAGGGGACGGCGTTCCACTCGTCCCGCTGGGAGCACGGGGTCGATCTGGCGGGGAAGCGCGTGGCCGTGATCGGGACGGGCGCGAGCGCGATCCAGATCGTCCCGGAGCTGGCGAAGGTGGCCGGGCGGCTGCACGTGTTCCAGCGGTCGGCGCCGTACGTCATCAGCAAACCGGACCGTCCGTACCGGGCGTGGGAGAAGGCGCTGCTGCGGACGGTGCCCGGCGTGTACGGGGCCAGCCGGGCGCGGATCTACGCGCAGTACGAGTCGCGGGCGCTGGGCTTCGTGAAGTATCCGAAGCTGATGGGCACGATGGCGTGGCGGTTCCGGCGGGAGCTGGAACGGCAGGTCGGTGACAGGGAACTGCTGGAACGGCTGCGTCCGGACTACCCGATGGGCTGCAAGCGGATCCTGCTGTCGGACGACTACTACCCCGCGTTCGCCGAGCCGCATGTCGAGCTGGTGACCGAGCCGGTGAAGCGGATGACCAAGGACGGCGTCGTCACCGCGGACGGCACGGCGCGGCAGTTGGACGCGGTCGTCTACGCGACGGGGTTCGCGTCCACCGACTTCCTGGCGCCCATGCGGATCGTCGGACGGGACGGGCGCGAGCTCGACAAGGCGTGGCGGGACGGCGGCGCGTCGGCGCACCTGGGCATCACGGTCAGCGGGTTCCCGAACCTGTTCCTGCTGTACGGCCCGTACACCAACCTCGGGCACAACTCGATCATCTACATGCTGGAGTCGCAGTTCCGGTACGTGGTGGGGTGCGTGGCGGCGATGCGCCGGGCGGGGCTCGACTGGATCGAGGTGCGGCCGGACGTCCAGGACGAGTTCGACCGGCGCATGCAGGAGCTGCTGCGGACGACCGTCTGGAACAGCGGCTGCCAGAGCTGGTACATGACGGAAGACGGGCGGATCGTCAACAACTGGCCGGGATTCACTTTCGCTTACCGGCGGGCGACGCGCCGGCCGGATCCGCGCGATTTCTTGAGGGGACGCAACAGCGCGGCCCCGCAACGGGACGCGCGGTATCGGACGGCCTAGGCTCGAAGCCATGCCGACTGCTCTGATCACTGGCGCCACGGCGGGCCTGGGCGCCGCGTTCGCCCGCCGACTGGCCTCCGACGGATTCGATCTGGTGCTGCTCGCGCGCGATGCGGAGCGGCTGGACGCGTGCGCGCGCGAGCTGCGCGACAAGTACGGCGTCCGGGCGGAGACGCTGCCCGCCGACCTCGCCACGGACGAGGGGGTCGGCAAGGCCGAGGAGCGGCTGCGCGAGGGCGTGGACCTCCTGGTCAACAACGCCGGGTTCGGCAACCGGGGGGCGTTCCTGGACGCGCCGGTCGAGGACGAGGTGAAGATGCTGCGGGTGCACTGCGAGGCGGTGCTGCGGCTCACCTACGCGGCGCTTCCGCCGATGCTGGAGCGCGGCCGCGGCGGCGTGATCAACGTGGCGTCGGTGGCGGCGTTCGCGACGCGCGGCACGTACGGGGCGTCCAAGGCGTGGGTGGTGTCGTTCTCGCAGGGCGCCGCGTCGGAGATCGCGGGACGGCCGGGCGCGGAGAAGGTCCGGGTCATGGCGCTGTGCCCCGGGTTCGTGCACACCGAGTTCCACGAGCGCGCCGGAATGGACATCTCGGGCATTCCCGAGTTCATGTGGCTGGAGCAGGACCAGGTCGTCGACGAGGGGCTGCGGGACCTGCGGCGCGGGGTGGAGGTCAGCGTCCCGAGCGTCCAGTACAAGGCGATCGTCGGGCTGAGCAAGGTGATCCCGCCGTCGCTGGTCGGCCGGTTCTCCCGCTCCGGCCGCAAGTGGGACCCCACCGAGCGGAACTGACACCGCGCGGGGCCCGAGCGACGGGTGGGGTGAGACGTTAGGACGCGCGAGGCGGCTCGTTGGATGACGGATGAGTCGTGGGAAATCGCGTGAGGGGATTGTCACGGAACCGGGTGACACGGAATGGTGTCATCCCAAAACTCCCCCGCCGTCCTGCCCCGAAAGGTCCCGTCGATGGGCCACGACCTCGGTTACGCCGCTCTCGCCCTGCTCGCGACCAGTACGTATTACGTCGCATTTGTGGTGTTTCGAACGGCGGCCCGGCGGATGCCGCCCCTGCGGGGCAGCCGTCCGTTCCATGTCGCCTGGACGATGCTGACCGACCCGGTGTGGTTCGGCGGCGGGCTGCTGCTGTTCGCGGGGCTGGCGGGCGAGGTCGTGGCGTTCGAGGCGCTGCCGCTGGCGGTCGCGCAGCCGGTGTTCGCGGTCAGCCTCGTGCTGCTGGTGATCTACGCGGTGTGGGTGCTCGGCGAGCGGATGACCGGCCGCGAGTGGACGAGCGTGGCGCTGTTCGTGGTGGCGACGGTGCTGGTCGGGCTGTCCGCCGGGGAGGGCTCGACGGCGGTGGCGGACACGGGCTGGCGGAACACGCTGGCGAACCCGTGGCCGGTCGTCGGGGTGACGCTGCCGGCGCTGCTGATCGCGGTGCTGGTGTGGCTGGTCGGTGACCGGCGCGCGGGCGGACGGCACGCGAAGCGGCTGGCCGGGGTCGCCTACGGGATCGGTGCGGGCGCGTGTGCGGGCTTGGCCGAGGCGGGCATCCGGGGGATGGCGCTGGTGTTCGAGCAGTCGCACCGGGACGTCGTCGCCGTCCTCAACACGCCTTACCCGTACTTGACGCTCGGGCTCGCCGCGCTAGCGCTCGGCCAGTTGCAGGTGGCGCTTCAGCGTTGCCGCCTGGCAATCATCGCGACGGTGCTGACCGTCATCGGCCGCAGCTACCTGGTACTGGCGAGCACGGTGCTCTACCACGAGGGCTGGCCGTCGTCCCCGGGGCCGTTCGCGCTGCGCACGGGCGGTCTCATCCTCGCGCTCATAGCGCTGCTGAACTTCCCGCGGTACGAGCGCCGGGACGTCACGGGCCGCCGCACCGGACGGAAAAACGTGCGCCAGCTCCAGTAATTTCCTACATTCGCTCCATGGCACTCCCCTCCCCCCTGCGCCGTGCCGCTCTCACCGCCGCTGCCGCCGCGTCCCTCACCGCCGTCCTGCCCGTCGCGTCCGCCTCGGCGGTCGTGCACGGGCACGCGGTGTCCGCCGCGCGGTACCCGTGGCTGGGGGCCGTCGGCTCGCCGTTCTTCTTCGTGCGTCCCGCCGGGCAGTACTGCGGCGGCGTGCTCACCGCGCCCGACAAGATGCTGACGGCCGCGCACTGCGTCGCGTCCGTGAAGGGCTTTCCGGGCGTCCTGAAGGTGACGTTCGGGCTGAGCGACCTGCGCGCCAAGGGCGGCGAGTCCGCGGGTGTGAAGAGCGTGTGGGTCGATCCGCGCTACCACGAGACCAAGTTCAAGAACGAGGACGTCGAGCACCACGACCTCGCCGTCCTGACGCTCTCGCGGCGCGTGAACCGGCCCACCGTCGCGACCGGGCAGGCCGGTGACGCGCGCGAGGGCGAGGTCGTCGGCTGGGGGACGACGTCGGAATCGGACTGGTTCAACACGCGGCTGCACGCGGCGACGGTTCCGCTGCGCGGGGACGCGGCGTGCGCCTCGGCCTACGGGTCGTCGTACGACGCGTCCGACATGCTGTGCGCGGGCTCGCCGAAGGCCGACACGTGCCAGTTCGACAGCGGCGGACCGCTTCTGGTGAACGGACGCGTCGTCGCGCTGACCTCATGGGCCTACGGCTGCGCCCGCCCCGGCTACCCGGGCGTCTACGCGCGCGTGCGGTGAGCCGTCTCCGCGCGCGTGCGGTGAGCCGTCTTCGCGCGCGTGCGGTAAGGGGCGTGGGCGTGCTCGGGCGGGTTCGTTGCCTGGGGGCGCGTCCGCTCGTCATGCTGGGAGGATGCGGGTTCTGGTCACGGGGGCTTCGGGTTACGTCGGGTACGCGGTAGGGCGGCGACTGGTCGCCGCCGGGCACGAGGTGGACGGTCTCGTGCGCGCGCACGACAGGACGCTGCCGTTCGGCGTGCGTCTCGTGGTCGGTGACCTGCTCGCGCCTCTCGAATTGGACGAGGCGTACGACGCGGTGTGCCATCTGGCCGCGCTCACGCGCGTGCGCGAGTCGTTCACCGAGCCGCTGCGGTTCTTCACTGCGAACGTCCAGGGCACCGTGCATCTGCTGGACGCGCTCAAGGGCACGCCCACGGTCGTGTTCGGCTCTACAGCGGCCGTGTACGGGACGCCTGAAACGCAGCCGATTCCAGAGACGCAGCCACCTGCACCGTCGAGCCCCTACGGGACGTCCAAACTGGCGGCCGAGGAGGTCGTCCGGTACCAGGCGGCTACGGGACGGATCGGTGCGGTCGTTCTGCGGACGTTCAACGTGTCCGGCTCAGTGGACGGACGAGGCGACCCTGACCCGACCCGCCTGATCCCGCGCGCGCTAGCGGTGGCCGCTGGGCAGGCTCCGCATCTGGAGGTGAACGGCGACGGCGCGGCCGTCCGGGAGTACCTGCATGTGGACGATCTCGCGCGCGCGTACGAGGCCGCCTTGGCCGCCGGGACGCCCGGGACGCATCGCACCTACAACGTGGGCTCGGGCGTCGGCACGTCCGTCATGGAGGTGGTCATGGCGGTCGAGGCGGTGACGGGACGGGACGTGCCGGTCGTCCACCGGCCGCCGTCGCCGGAGCCTCCGGTGCTGCTGTGCGACGCCGCCGCGATCCGCCGCGACCTTGGCTGGGAGCCCGCGCGGTCCGGGCTCACGGAGATCATCGGGGGCGCCTGGGAGGCGCTGCGGGCCCGCGGCTGAGCGGAATATCCGACCTCTCATTTTTGTTAGCAAAACTAAGCAGAGAGTGTCGGAGGAGTAGTCGTATGACCGTTCAGTCCGCGTCCGCCCCTGGCCCCTCGGCCGCCGTCCCCGCCCCCGGGCCGTCGGCCGCCGCGTCCGGCCCGGTGCTGTCGTTGGCCGGCGGCACGGAAGCCGCCGCGAACCTCCACCTGGAGGGGCTCGCACCCGGCGAGCACGGCGTGAGCAGCGTCGTCGTCCGCTACCGGGACGCCGAGGACGCCGTGATCGGCCTCCAGGTCGAGTGCCCGGAGCCGGGTGCGATGTCCAGGAACGTGCATGTCGGGGTGTTCGAGCAGGCGGGCGGCCTGATGCCGTTCCCCGTCTTCAGCGGGACGCTGCTCGACCTCGCCCGCCGGGACCGCCCGTTCGGCCGCTGGACCGGCCGCGGCGACGGCGAGGACCACGAGGTCGTCTACGAGATCTCGACGTCCGTCGCACGGGACGCGGCGTCCGCGAGCGAGCCCGCCGACGTCACCTTCCGTTTCACCGCCACGCCCCCCGCCAGTCCCACGCACTCCTGACCGAGCGTCCGCGCGGTCACTTCTTCTTCTTGACGAAGGCGCGCAGGCACAGGGTGACGCCGACGCTCTTCTTCGTCGCGGGGAAGTACGCCTTCCGGTCGGCGAGCACGCACGGCGTCGTCGTGCTGTAGAGGCTGCTGGGGTAGAGCGAGTTGGCGGGCGGACGGTAGGCGTTGCTGCCGTCGACGTAGCGGCCCACAACCACGAAACTGGGCTCCCCCATCATCGGGTGCTTGCACGGTTCCTTGTTCCACGTCCGGCCGTTCCACAGGTAGACGCAGTCGCCGATGCTCGCCTGGCGCGCGCCGCCCACGTAGAAGTGCAGCAGCACCCAGCCGAGGATGAGCGCCACCACGACGGCGGCCCCCTTGCCGAAGCCATTGTCGGACGAACCGGATGAGCTGGACGACGCGGATGCCGCTGTCGTCCCTCCGCTGCTCGCCGGGCTTGACGGCCTGGTGGTCGAGGACGCGGCGGACGAGGGTCTCGGCTGCGTGGCGGGCCTGGGCGGTGCCGCCGGTTTCGGCGCCGGAGTCGGCGTCGCGGCCGGTTTCGCCGCCACACGCTTTCGTGCGGCCGGTCTCGCGGCGGCCTGCTTCGGCGGGGCTGGTTTCGAGGCGGCCACTCTCGGCGGGGTCGGTTTCGGGGCGGCCGCTTTCGTTGGGGCCTGTCGTGGAGTGGCCGGTTTCTGAGGTGGAGCCTTCGACGAGGCGACCGGGGTCGGCTCGGCTGGCTTCTGCACCGCCGGACTCGGCGCCACAGGGCTCGGCGGCGGGCTGGCAGGGTCGGGCTTCGGTGCGACCACCACGGAGTCGGGCCGTGGATCGGGCCGTTCCCTGGGTTTCGGCGGCTGGTCGATCTGTTCCGTGTAGGGCAGCGTCCCGCGCAGGACCTCGATCGAGCGGGCCCTGTAGTCGGTGACCATGTCGGTCAGGTCGCGCGGCAGCCATTCGGTGACCGCTTCGGCGGGCGAGGCGAGGCGTTCGAGGACCTCGGTGACGTCCGGGCGCGCGTCCGGGGACTTGGCGAGGCAGGCGGCGATCACCGGCACCAGCCCGGCCGGGACGTCGCGCAGGTCGGGCGCGTCGTCGATGACGCGGTGCAGCGCGGCGAGCGTCGACTCGGCCGCGAACGGGCTGCGTCCGGTGGCGGCGAACGCGAGCACCGACCCGAGCGAGAACACGTCGCCGGACGGGCCGGTCGCGCGTCCCTTCGCGTGCTCGGGCGACATGTACTCGGGGGTGCCGATCAGGCCGCTGGCCGGGTTCGGCGCGGCGTCCAGGGCGCGGGCGATGCCGAAGTCGATGATGCGCGGGCCGCCGTCCGCGAGGATCACGTTGCGCGGGGTCAGGTCGCGGTGCACGACGCCGAAGCCGTGGATCGCGGCGAGCCCCTCGGCGAGGCCCGCGCCGAGCACCCGGACCGCCTGCTCGGGCATCGGCCGGCCGCGCCCGCTCACGGCGTCGAACAGGGACGGCCCGGGGATGTAGGCGGTCGCGAGCCAGGGCTGCTCGGCCTCGGTATCGGCGTCCACGACCTGCGCGGTGTAGAAGCCGCCGACGCTGCGCGCGGCGTCGACCTCGCGGGCGAACCGGCGCCGGAAGGACGGGTCGCCCTGGAGCAGGTGCCGCCGGACGATCTTGACCGCGACGGTCATCCCGCCGGGCGAGGTGCCCAGGTAGACCTCGCCCATCCCGCCGCCGCCCAGCCGGGCGGCGAGCCGGTAGGGGCCCGCGTGCCGGGGGTCGGCGTCCCGCAGCGGTTCCATCCCGCGGCGCTCCCTTCGTCGTTCGGTTCCGGGGAGATCCTCCCAGGAACGCCGAGTCAAGGGAACAAAACCGTCTGTCAGAGCCGGGCGAGTGCGAGGAGGAGGGCGGCGAGGGAGACGGCGAAGAAGGCGCCTGGGAAGGCGATGTTGTAGAAGACGCGGGCGCGGACGTGCGCGCCGAGCGCGCAGGCGAAGAACAGCGTGAGCCCGAGGGCCGCCGCGGCGCCCAGCCAGCGGACGCCGAGCAGCCCGGCCAGCAGTCCGAGCGCCCCGGCGGTCTTGAGGACGGCGACGACCGGGAGCAGACGCATCGGCATCCGCACCTCGGCCGCGTTGGCGAGGACGAACGGCGCCCGCGCGAAGTCGGCGACGGCTATCGCGAGGTTGGCCGCGATCGCGACGGCGGTCACGGCGACGTAAGCAGCGAACATGGACAATCACTCCCGAACCGGGGGACGTTGCGCCGCCCAGCCTTCTGCAGGCCCTCGGGACCGTCCAATTCCCGCGTCGATAACCTGGAGGAATGGACTTCGACTCGAAGCTGCTGCGGTATTTCGCCACGGTCGCCGAGGAGGAGAACCTGACGGCCGCCGCCGAGCTCATGCGGGTGTCGCAGCCCGCGCTCACCAAGCAGATGAAGCGGCTGGAGGACGTCCTCGGGGTGCAGCTGTTCGTCCGGTCGCACACGGGGATGGCGCTCACCGAGGCCGGCCGCGCGCTCGCCGGGCGCGTGCCGTCGCTGCTCGCGGCCTGGGACCGGACGGTCCGGGAGACGCGGGCCGAGGCGCGGCGGGCCGTCCATGTGCTGCGCGTCGGGTTCGTGGCGAGCGGCGCGAACGAGGCCACGCAGCAGATCATCGCGGAGTTCGCCGGACGGCGTCCCGGATGGCGCGTCGACACGGTCCAGGCCGCCTGGAGCGACCCGACGGCGGGACTCGCGTCGGGCGAGGTGGACGCGGCGCTCGTCCGCCTCCCGTTCCCCGGCTCGGACGCCTGGAACGTCCGCGACCTGTTCACCGAGCCGCGCTGCCTCGCCCTCGCGGCCGCGCATCCCCTCGCGGAACGCGACGTCATCGCGTTTCACGAACTGCTCGACGAGCCTTTCGTCGCCGCACCGCCGGAGACGGGAGAATGGCGCGACTACTGGCTCGCGTCCGATCAACGCCACGGACAAGCGGCCCGCATCGGCGCCGTCACCGCCCAGCCGGACGAATGGCTCAACGCGATCGCGAACGGCTACGGAATCGCGCTCGCGCCGGAATCCGCGTCCCGGTACTACGCGCGTCCGGGCGTCGTGTACCGGCCGCTCACCGGCGTCTCCCCCAGCCGCGTCGGCGTCGCCTGGCCGCCGCACCGGGACGACGACGCGGCCGTCCGCGACTTCGTCCACTCCTGCCTGGCCGCCACCTCCCCTTAGCCGGCCCACGTAGCCGGCGGCGTTCCGGCCGGCGGAAGGAGCGGCGGCTTCGCCTGGGCGCCATCGGATGATCGTGATCGCGTCGCGCGCCCGTAACCGGCGGGGACGACGCTGACCGGCGGTTCCCGTTCCGGTTGGAGGCACGCATGCGGCGTCGCGACGTACTCAGGCTCTCGGTGATCGCGGGTGCGGGGGTGCTCACCCTCGACCCCGTCACGTTCGCGCACGCGGACGCGCCCGGCGCGGCTCCCGGCACGCCGCCGCCCGGGTCCGGGGAGGTGACCAAGACGGTCAGCGGGCACCTGCCGACCGGCGCCGCCGACTACGTGTACCTGCCGGTGGAGGTGCCGCGCGGCGTCCGGGAGATCGCGGTCTCCTACTCCTACGACCGGCCGACCGTGCCGTCCGGGACGCAGGGCAACGCGTGCGACATCGGCATCTTCGACGAGCGCGGCACCAAGCTCGGCGGGCGCGGGTTCCGCGGCTGGTCCGGCGGCGCGCGCACCGAGTTCGCGATCAGCGCGGAGCAGGCGACGCCCGGCTACCTCGCCGGGCCGGTCAACCCCGGGACCTGGCACATCGTCCTCGGCCCGTACACGGTCGCGCCGCAGGGCGTGAACTACAACGTGACGATCACCCTGCGGTACGGCAAGGCGGGCGCGGCGCCGCGCCCGGTGTACCCGCCGGCGCGCGCCAAGGGCCGCGGCCGCGCCTGGTACCGCGGCGACTGCCACCTGCACACGGTCTACTCCGACGGCAAGCGGACGCCCGCCGAGGTCGCCGCCGCAGCGCGCGCCGCCGGGCTCGACTTCATCACCACGACCGAGCACAACACCTCGTCCTCGCACGGCGCGTGGGGCGGGCTGTGGGGCGACGACCTGCTGATCCTCACCGGCGAGGAGGTCACCACCCGCAACGGGCACGTCCTCGCGCTCGGCATCGAGCCCGGCACGTTCATCGACTGGCGCTACCGCGCGCGGGACGACGAGTGGGAGCGGTACGCGCACCAGATCCGCGAGGCGGGCGGGATCGTGGTCCCGGCGCACCCGCACGGGACGTCCATCGGCTCGTTCTGGAAGTACGGCTACGAGCAGGCGGACGCGATGGAGGTGTGGAACTCCACCTACTCCCCCGACGACGAGATGTCGATCGGCGACTGGGACAACCAGCTCGTCGCCGCCGCGCGAGGCCGGAAGCGCTGGCTGCCCGCGATGGGCAACAGCGACGCGCACCGGGAGCCGCAGGTCGTCGGGCTGCCGCAGACCGTCGTGCTGGCGGACGACCTGACGCGCCCGGCGATCCTCGCGGGGCTGCGCGCCGGGCGGAGCTGGATCGCCGAGTCGTCCAAGGTGAACCTGGACTTCGGGGTGTCCGGCGGCGGGCGGAAGGCCGGCATCGGCGAGCGGCTCTCGGCGCGGGCCGACGCCGAGGTGACCGTCCGGCTGGAGGTGTCCGGGGTCGGTTCGGGGTGCACGGTCCGGTTCATCACCGACCAGGGGCCGCTGTTCACGTCCGCGCTGCCCGACTCGGGCGCCGGCACATTCGAGTGGCGGACGACGCCGTCCTACGCGACCTACGTCCGCGCGGAGGTCCGGCACGCGGCCGCCGCGGACGGGACGCCAGGACCGATGGCCGCCCTCACCAACCCCGTCTGGATCGACGCCCGCTGAGGAAGCCGGGAGGCCAACCGGGCCCGGCCTGTTACGGCTGTTCCTCGATGGCGGCCAGGCGGTGGCGGAGGTGGGCGCGTTCGGGCTCGGTTCCGGCCAGTTCCAGGGCCGCGCGGTAGGCGGACGCCGCCTCGGGCAGGCGGCCGAGGCGGTCCAGCAGGTCGGCGCGGGCGGCCAGGTAGGGGTGGTAGGCGCGCAGTTTCGGCTCGTCCTTGAGGTCGTCGAGGAGTGCCAGGCCCGCCTCCGGGCCGTCCCGCATGGCGATGGCGACGGCCCGGTTCAGCGCCACGACCGGGGACGGCGCGAGCGCGAGCAGCACGTCGTACAGCGCGGCGATCTGCGGCCAGTCGGTGCGTTCGACGTCCGGCGCCTCGGCGTGCAGCGCCGCGATCGCCGCCTGGACGCCGTAGGGGCCGGGGCGTCCGCCGGTGAGGGCGGTGACGACCAGGGCGCGGCCCTCCGCGATCATCTCGCGGTCCCAGCGGGTGCGGTCCTGGTCGGCCAGCAGCGCGAGGCTCCCGTCCGGGCCGATGCGCGTCGCGCGCCGCGCGTGCACGAGCAGCATCAACGCGAGCAGGCCCGCGGAACGGGATCCGCGCCTGGGTGATCTTCTTCTTGGCGCGGGTGATCCGCTTCGCCATCGTCTCGACCGGCACCAGGAAGGCGCGCGCGACCTCCGGCGTGCCGAGGCCGCCGAGGAAGCGCAGGGTGAGCGCCACCCGGTCCTCGGCGGGCAGCGCCGGATGGGCGCAGGTGAAGAACAGCCGGAGCCGCTCGTCCGGAAGGTCGGCCTCGCCTGACGCCCCGGACGCGCCGGACGCGCCGGACGCGCCGGACACCTCGAACGCCCCCGACGCGTCCGGGGCGGTTTCCGCGCGCTCGGCCTCGACCCGCAGCATCGCCAGCCGGACGGCGAGGGCCTTGTCGCGGCGCAGCCTGTCCACGGCGCGGCGGCGGGCCGTCGTCATCAGCCACCCGCCGGGGTTGGGCGGGACGCCGTCCACCGGCCAGCGGGTCACGGCCGCCTCCAGCGCGTCCGCCGCGGCCTCCTCGGCCAGGTCGAGATCGCCGAACCGGCGGGCGAGCGCCGCCAGCAGCCGCCCGTGCTCCTCCCGGAACACCTCCTCGACCCGCACCCGCCCCGAACCGGACCCGGAGTCCTCGTTCCGGGCGGAGGACGCGGGCACGGTCAGGCTCCGAAGTCGGCGACCGGGCGGACGACCACGGCGCCGTCGCCCCGGGACCCGGGGCAGCGGGCGGCCCAGTCGAGGGCGGCGTCCAGGTCGGGGACGTCGATGACGTAGAAGCCGCCCAGCACCTCGCGGGACTCGGCGAACGGGCCGTCGGTGACCGTCCGCTCGCCCGCCTCGTCCACCCGGACGGTCGTGGCGGTGACCAGGTCGGCCAGGGACTCGGACGAGACCAGGATCCCCGCGTCCCGGACCTGCTCGTGGTAGCGCTGCCACGCCTCGAACCCGGCGGTGTCTGCGGCGCCGGACGCGGCCTCCTCGCCGGACGCGACCTCCTCGCCGACCGAGCCCGCGTAGATCATCATCATGTACTTCAACGCCGTCTCCCTCTCGCGTCCCGCGCCGCCGCGGCGCGCACCCCGTCCACGGACGGAGGACGCGGAAATGGACACTACCCGGCGGGGTTTTTCCCGCTAGCCTGCGCGGATGCCCGCCGACACGCCCCGCCTCACCGTCCTCGGATCCGCGACCCCGTACCCGGACCCCGGCAACCCGTGCTCCGGCTACCTGCTCACCGCCGGGCGCACCCGGATCTGGCTGGACGCCGGGACGGGCACGCTCGCCGAGCTCCGCCGCCACGTCCGGCTGGACGAGCTGGACGCGATCTGGGTCTCGCACCTGCACGCCGACCACACCGCCGACCTGCTCACGGCCTACTACGGCGCGCTCTACGCCGACATCCGGCTGGACGCGCCGATCCCGCTGTACGGGCCGCCCGGCATCGCCGACCGGCTGGCGCGCTTCCTGACCAACTCGTCCCGGCGCAGTCCGGTCGAGTCGGCGTTCGCGATCGAGGAGCTGTCCGACGGGCACCGCGCCGAGGTCGGCGGGGTCGGCCTGACCAGCCGGGCCGTGTCCCACGGCATGCCCGCCTTCGCCCTGCGCGCCGAGGCGGCGGGACGGACGCTCGCCTACTCGGGCGACACCGCCCCCTGCACGGCCCTGACCGAGCTGGCCGCCGGCTGCGACCTGCTGCTCTGCGAGGCCGACACCCCGGATCGCCTCCCGCCGGACGAGGCCGTCCACCACACGCCCGAGGACGCCGGGGACACCGCGCGGGCGGCGGGCGCCCGGCGCCTGCTGGTCACGCACGTCGGCCCGTTCCTCATCCCGGACGAGGCGACGAAGCGCGCCGCGACCAGGTATCACGGCCCGATCGACTACGCCGCTCCGCGCTCCGTCCACACCCTGTAGGCGCCCGCGAGGACGCTTCGGCGTGGAGAAGCAGAGCGGCGGAGGAAGCCGGGACGGCCGAGAGCCAAGAGGCCGGGGGGAGGCCGGGTGGCCGAAGGTGAAGGCGCCTGGATGGCGGAGGGTGGACGGGCCGGGTGGCCGAGGGACCCAGGTGGCCTGGGGGTCAGGTCGGCTGAGGGATCGCCGCAGGGTGGGCTGCCGTCCCGGGGGCGGGTGGGGCCGGCAGTGGGGGGAGGGCACCCCGCGGCGATCCCGTCACGGCCCGGAGGACCGTGACGGCTCAGCAGGAGCGGGGGCGGTCATGCACGGCATCTCGCCCTGGCACACACGCCGTCCGCCCGTCGGACCATCGCTCTCCACATCTGGTAGAGCTGCCGGGGTCCGGGGCAGCGGCTGTTGCTTGCCCCCCTCGTCGGGGAGTTCGCCGACCGACATACGGAGCGTATGCCCGTGCGCTGCGTCCGCCAAGGGCGCGGACGGCCGATTGGGCCCTATTCGGCCTTCTGCCCCCCGGCCAGGAGGTCCGCCACGTCGGCCTTGCCCCGGACGACGGCGGCGGCGAGTTCCGAGAGCCGCCGGTTGGTGCTCCGCGCACGGTCCCTGAGCAGCGCGAACGCCGCTTCCATGTCGATGTTCCGGCGGGCGGCGAGGACGCCCTTGGCCTGCTCGATGATGATCCGGCTGTTCAGCGCGGTCTGCAGTTGCTCGGCCAGCAGGTGCTGCTCCTGGAGGGCGCGCTGCTGCAGGATGCCGATGGTCGCGACGTCCGCGAAGGCCTGGCCGACGGCGACCTCGCGCGGGCCGGGCCGTCCGGGCTCGGCGCTGAGCAGGTTCATCGCGCCGATCACCTGGTCGCGCAGCCGCAGCGGCAGCGCCGCGACGGCGTGGAAGCCGTTGGCCAGCGCGGCCTGGGACGCGCGCGGCCAGCGGTCCCCCTCGCGTTCCAGGTCCTTCGCGATCACTGGGAAACCGCTGCGGAACGAGTCGAGGCATGGCCCCTCCTCGTTCTGCAGCTGGAACAGGTCGAGCAGCCGGGCCTGCTCGTCCGAGGCGGCCATCACGTGCAGCCGGCCCTCGTGGTCGGTCAGCATCAGCCCGACCGCCGCCAGGTCCAGCAGCTCCACCGCGCGCCGGGCGAGGTTGTCCAGGAACGCTATGACGTCGAAGTCGTCGGTGAGGGTGTCGGCCAGCTCGACGAAGGTCAGCGCCAGCCGCTCCTCGCGGGTCGTCGCGGTGTCCCCCGGCTCCGCCACGGGACGTTCGGGCCTCGCTTCCGGGTCCCGTCCAGAATCAGCGGTCATCTGTTCCCTTGTCCCTGTCGTCGGATTCGAGTCGGAGCTCGCCGGAGATGATGCGGGACGCGACCCGGCCGAGCGGCTCGTCGTGGGCGTAGGCGTAGGCCCGCATCCGGGCCAGCGCCTCGGCGATGCCCACGTTGAGGTGCACCGCGACCATGCCCGTCGCCTGGTGCACCTCCGCTCGGCGGGGCGAGAACAGGTCGCTGAACCAGCCGTCCAGGATATTGCCGTCCAGGGCATGGCCGTCCACGACCCGGCGCCCCCGGAAGCCCGACTGCTCGTCCAGGACGGTCTGGAGGGCCAGGCCCGCGAACGACAGCGCGTCGGCGAGCGGCTCGCGGTCCAGCGGCCCGGGGCGGTGCCGGTTCAGCTCCAGGACGCCCAGCTGTGCCGCACCGATCTGGAGCGGCAGCGCGAACATCGCCTGCACGCCCAGGTCCAGCGCTCCCGGCACGAACAGCGGCCAGCGCCGCGCGCTCCGCCCGTCGTCCAGATCCGAAACCAGTACCGGACCGCCCGTGCGGAGCGCCTCGATCGCCGGGCCCTCCCCGGTGGTGAAGCGCAGCTCCTCGAGTCGATCACTGAGCGGCCCCACCGAGCAGAGCGGCGTGCTCTGCCCGTCCTCGTCCCACAACGACACCTGGGCACCGTCCACGTCCACCGTCGCCACGCAGGTCTCGCAGACGACCGAAAGCGAGACCGGAACGCCTTGACCGTCAGCGCGGTCGGCGATCAGTGCGCGCAGGCGGGCCGTTCGCTCACCCAGCACCGGCACCGGTCCGTTCATCCGCCGGGCAGACCCCGGTTCCGCTTCCTGACGCGGCTATGCGCCTGCTCCATGCTCCTGCTCCCCACCCCGGCGGTCAAGCATCCCCGCCCCCGGCGTGGACGGCGCCCGGACCGTGGTCCAGCGCGCGAGGACGGCGGCGAGCAGGCCGAGCAGGGCGCACGCGAGCCAGAAGGCGCCGGAATTCCGGGCCCAGAGCGCGATGCCGAGCGCCGGTCCGAGGGCGTACCCGAGACCCTGCGCGCCCGCGGAGAGGGCGATGTACCGGCCGCGGGTCGCATCGTCCGAGACCAGGGTCGGGTAGGCGGCGGCGGACGGCGCCGCGACCATCTCCCCGGCCGTCCAAACCAGCGTCGCCGCGACCAGCCCCGCCGCGCCGGGCAGGGCGAACCCGGTGATGCCGGCGGCGATGAGCGCGATGCCCGCGGGGATCGCGGTCCCCCGGTTCCAGTGCTGGACGACCCGGGTGACCGGGATCTCGGCGGCGATCACGATCAGCCCGTTCGCGGCCACGAGCCCCCCGTACAGGCCGAGCGGCAGCCCGCGCCCGCGGACCTCCAGCGGCAGCACGGAGGTGTACTGGATCTCCACGACGGAGATCAGCAGCAGCGCCACCGCGAACCCCAGGAACCGCGGATCCCCGACCACCGCCCGATATCCCGCCCGCCTCGTCCGCGCACCGCGCTCACCCGACCCCCCGCGCCCGACCGCGGCCTCGCCGTCAAAGGACAGCCCGCGCTTGCCCGGCCCACCGCGGTTGGCGGCCGTCCCGCGGGTGAGCGCCGTTCCGTGGGGAGGGGACGGGCCGCGGGTGGTGGACGGCTCGCGGCCGGAGGACGGGCCGCTGTCGGTGCGTGCCGAGCGCTCGGGCGGGGCTTCGCGGGTGGTGGACGAGGCGCGCGGGGTGGCGGGGAGCCAGGCGTAGGCGACCAGGGCGAAGAGGGCCGAGCTCGCGGCGTCCACGGCGAAGACGAGGGCGGGCGCCAGGCCGAACAGCAGGACGCCGAGCAGCGGGCCGAGCGTCGCGCCGACGTTGTACCCGAACCGGTAGACCGCGGTGGCGAGGACGCGCCGGCCGGGCGGGACGAGCGCGGATAGCGTGACGAGCGCGGCGGGCCGGTACATCTGCGCGACCAGTCCGGCGGACGCGCAGACCGCCAGCAGCGCCGGGAACGGCCCCGTGACCGGGATCGCGGCGACCTGGACCGCGCTGAGCAGCGACGATCCGATGATCGCGGGCCGCGCGCCGAACCGGTCGGTCGCCGCGCCACCGAGCAGGACGCCGAGCACGGACCCGACCCCGAACGCGGTGAGCGCGATCCCCGCCCGGCTCGCGGAGTAGCCCTCCGCGGTGAGGTAGACGACCAGGAAGATCTGGACGAACGCCCCCATCCGGTTGACCGCCACCCCGGCGGCCAGGACGAGCACGGGCCGCGTCAGCAGCCGGGGTGGATCGAGGACGGTCATGCCGGCTCGCACGAGCGGGCGGTTAGGCGGGCGGCCTGGGCCGCTTGCCTGAGCGCGGACCGGCAGGAGGCCGTGTCGGGGCCCTTGCAGATGACGTGGCCGTAGCGGTCGGGCGGGTGCCTTCTCAGGGAGGCGCCGGGGTGCACGGTCGCGGCCGCTTCGAGGAGGTCGGGATGGTCGTCCGGCGAGGGGAGCGTGACGGACTCGACCTCGCAGTCGTCGTCGGGGTAGAGGAAGCGGATGCCGACGACGGCGCGCGGGTCGGGGTCGAGCGGCACGGGCAGTCCGAGCGCGGTGCGCGCGGCGGCGCGTCCGGGGTCGATGCCGGACGCGAGCATCCCGAGGTACGGGATGAGGTCGCCGCCGAGCCGCGGGTTGACCTCGATCAGGCGCGGGCCGGCGGCGGTCAGCCTGATCTCGGTGTGCGTGATCGCGTCCCGCACGCCGAGCGCCCGGTGCGCGGCGCGGAGCAGCCCGAGGACGGCCCGGTCGCGCAGCAGCGGGTCGCGCGGGTCGACGGTGTGGCCGGTCTCCTCGAAGTGCGGCGGCGCGCCGAGCTCCTTGCGGGCGAGGAACAGCGGACGGTACTCCGCCCCCGAGTCGCCGCCCTCGGTGCGGGCGCCCTCGGTGCGGGTGCCCTCGGTGCGGGCGGCCTCGGTGCGGGCGGCCTCGGTGCGGGCGGCCTCGGTGCGGGCGGCCTCGGTGCGGGCGGCGGTGGTCAGGATGCCGTCGATGCTGATCTCCGGGCCGTCCAGGTAGCCCTCGACGAGGACGCCGTCGTCGAATCCGGGGACGCGGTCGTGCCTGGCCGCGCGCGCTTCGGCGTACGCGGACGGCAGCTCGGCGGGCGTCCGGGCCATGACGACGCCCATGCTCGCGCCGAGCGCACGGGGTTTGAGGACGGCCGGAAACCCGGTCAGGGCGGTGGCGTCGCGCGCCTCGTCCAGCGAGCGGACCGCGATCGACGGTGGCTGCGGGATGCCGGCCGCGGCGAGGATTCGGCGCGTGCGGTGCTTGTCGCGGCAGGCCCAGACGGTTGCGACGTCCATGCCGGGCAGGCCGAGTTCCTGGACGACGTACGCGGCCGCGGGCGCAACGGATTCGTCGTAGCAGAACACGCCGCCGACGTCGTCCGCCTCTCCGATCGCTCTGACGGCGGCGAGGACGGAGTCGGGATCGGACATGTCGGCGGTCGCGGCCCCGGCGAGGTACGGGGACTGCCATGTCGGGGTCGCGCCGTCCACGAGCCATAGGCGGGCCTCGCGCGCGGCACCGGCGAGCAGGTACTCGCGGTACGCCTGCTCGCCGCTGCCGATGACCACGACGGCCCTCATGCGCGCGCGATGGACGGTCGGACGTTCATGAGCAGGCCCTCCAGGCCGTTCAGGACCGCGTAGCAGTCGGTGAGGAGCGTCGGCGCGTCCTTGGCGGTGAGGAAGAAGATCCCGGCCCAGTTGTCCGCGCCGTTCGCGAAGTCGTAGGGCGGGATGCGGGTGCCGTCCGGGACGCTGAGGCCGCGGACGATCTCGATCGTGCTGCCGGGCGAGACGAGCCGGGAGACGTCCGCGGCGGACGCGTCCCAGACCGGGCTGGACGTCCAGGGCACGCCGTCCGGTGTGATCGGCACCAGCGCGAGGGACGCCGCCGCCCGCTCGCCGTCGTCCGCCAGGAGCATGCGGGGCGGGAGGGCCGGGCGCTCGCCGAGCAGGCAGCGGGTGAGCAGGGCGATCGGGTCGATCCCGAACACGGCCTCGATCTCGCGGGTCACCATGCAGCCGCCGAACCGCGCGGCCGACTCGATCACGAACATCGCGCCGTCCGCGGCGAGCTTGATCTCGGTGTGCGTCCCGCAGGTGTCGAGGCCGAGCGCGTCCACGGCGCGGTGCGCGACGTCCTCGATCCGGCGCTGGAGCGGTTCGGGCAGCACGCACGGCGCGTTGTTGCTCAGCTCGGTGAACGGCGGGACGGTCGGGATCCGCGAGGTGATGCAGACCGGGTGGTAGACGCCGTCCGCGACGATGCCCTCGACGCTGAGGTAGTCGCCGTACCCGGAGTCGTCGTACCAGCCGTCCGTCGAGCCCTCGACGATCTCCTCGACCAGCACCCGCTCCACCGCGTCCGGCAGGCCGATCTCGCCGAACCCGTACCGGTCGAGGCTCTGCCCGACCGTCCGGACGACGGTGTCGTGCGCGGACGCGAGGTCGGCGGCGTCGCGCAGCACGGCGTGCCCGACCGAGCCCGCGCCGAACGCGGGCTTCAGCAGCATCGGCGGCGTGAGCCGGTCGAACGCGTCCGCGAGGTCGGCGGGCCGGTCGATCCGCCGGAAGGACGGTACGGGCACGCCCGCGTCCCGCCACACCTCGCGCATCAGCCGCTTGTCCCGGGCGCGGATCGCGTTCGCGCCGGGCCCGGGCAGGCCGAGCCGCCGGGTCGCCTCGGCGACGGCGAGGACGAGGAACTCCGACAGGAACGTCACGGCGTCCGCGCCGATCCGGCGCGCCTCGGCGGTGATCGCCTCGACCAGCGCCTCGCCGCGCAGCAGCTCCGCGCCGCGGTCGGTCAGCCCGGCGCAGTGCGGCAGCCACGCGTCGCGGGTGTGGTCGGGCAGCGGCCCGACGGCGAGGACGTGCAGCTCGCCGCATCCGGCGAGCCTCGGGAACGCGTGCTCCAGGGGCGCGCCGCCCGGGGAGTGCACGTGCAGGATCTTCTTCATCGGGTGTCCAATCGCAGGAAGTAGAGCCGGTCGGGTCCGGGCGGCGGCTGGTCGGGGCCGCGCAGCCAGTCGTTCGCCTCGTAGAGGCCGACGGCCTCGCGGTACAGGCCGCGGGTGGTCAGGAAGATCTCGGCGTAGCCGGCGGCGCGGGCCTCCGCGACCGCCGCCGCCAGCAGCGCCCGGCCGAGGCCGCGCCGCCTGCTGCCGGGGCCGAGGAACAGCTTGGAGAGCTTGATCCGGCGCGCGTCGTAGGGCGTCAGGATCGCCGAGCCGACGGGCTTCCCGCCGGCCTCCGCGACCAGGTGCACGACGCCCGGGACCTTCGACTCCCCGAACGCCATGACGTCGGCGTCGGAGTCGTCCGGGTCGGCGGGGACGCCGTATTCGCACAGGACGTCGAAGACCATGCGCCGGATCGGCTTGCCGTCCTCCGGGCGCGCTCTGCGGATGGTCGTCACAGCGGGTACCTCTCGTCGATGAGTCCGGAGGCGAGGAACGCCTCCCGGGTTCCGGGCTCGTCCAGGGCGCCGGCGCGCGCGAAGTGCCGGACGGTCGCCCGCGCGCCGTCGGCGACCGCGCGGCGCACGGCGTCGTCCGGGTACGCCTCGGCGAGCACCTGGTCGATGCCGTCCGGCGGGAGCCCGACCTCGTGGAGCGCGAACGCGAGCGCGCGCCGGTCGGGTTCGAGGAACGTCCGGACGAACGCGGGGACCCACGGGCCCATCCGCCGCCGCTGGTCGCGGCTCAGCGCGGGCCACACCCGGGTCAGCAGGTCGGCGAAGCACGCGTGGTGCCGTCCCTCGTCGGCGGCGTGGTCGGCGACCGACTCCCGCACCGCGGCCGGCAGCCGGACGTCCTTCGGCAGGTCCGACAGCAGCGCGGAGATCAGCGTCTCGCTGACGATCGTGAAGACCACCTCGTCCAGGCCGCGCAGGTCCGGGTCGACGCGCGCGCCGATCTCCGCCAGGCCGCGCAGGAACGCCGGCCGCTCCGGCAGCCGGACCGGCACCCCCGTCCGCCGCGCCACCTGGTCCATCAGGTCGAACGAGAACTGCGCGTGCCACGCCTCGTCCGTCGTGATCTTGAACGCGTCGGCGCGCAGCCCCGCCGGCAGCGCCACCCCGAGCCGCCCCTGGCTCATCAGCGTCGACACCGGCATCACCGCGACCTGCTCCAGCACCACGGTGAACGTCAGGTAGTCGTAGAGCCGGTGCACCAGCAACCGCCGGACGGCGTCGTCCCCGAGCCCCGCCACCAGCGGATGCGCCGCCGCCGGAACCAGCTCCGGCGAGAAGAAGTACTCCCCGTCCCCGTCCTGGAGGACGGGCGCCGGTTTCACCCTGACGCTGGACCGATCACCCCACCGCTCGAACCGCCCCCGGTACTCCTCCTGGACGTCCGCGCCCAGCGCGTTCCCAAAACGTGCAGGCGAAACCAACGCGACCACAACGCACCCCCGATGCCGACCGGCCGGACATCGCCCACCACGGCCCGGATCTGCGAACGCGCTCACCCACCATCCACAAACGGCCACCAACGTTTAGGGCCCGCCACCCCCTACTCCCCTACCGACCAGCCCGAACCCAACAAGGAGGACCCGAAACCATCCATCACGCCCGCCCGTAACACCCTCCCCGAGCCAACGCCTCACCCATTTCCGCCAGCCCCACAAACCCCAAAACCCGCCCAAACCCGACCAGCGGCACATGCAACACCTCCCGCCACCCTTCCGGCACCCCGTCCACCCCACGAACCGCCCCGGCGAGCGCTCCCGTAACCGCCGCAACCGTGTCGGTATCGCCACCGAGATCGATCGCCATGCGCAGCGCGTCCGCGAACCCGTCCGAGTTCCGGACGGCCCAAACCGCCGACCCGAGGCACGCCCACACCGCGCCGTTGGTCTCGGTCGCATCGTCCGGATGCCAGGCGGGGTCGAGCACGCGCGCGTACCGCTCCCGATGCGCGTCCTTGACCTGCGCAAGCGCGGCGGGGATCGCCGCAAGCGGGTCCGCGCCGTCCAGCGCCACGCGGATCAGCTCGTGCAGGATCGCCGTGCCCTCCCACGCCGCCCCGTCCCCATGTGTCAGCGCCGTAATTCGGCGTCCCGCCTCCATCGACGCGTCCCGCCCCTGCCCTGCGAAGTACACCGCCGACGGCGCGGCGCGCATCAGGCCACCATTGCCGGCCGCGTACATGTTCGTCTGGAAGTGCCGCGCGGCAGCGAGGTCCCACTCGTACCCGCTGGTCAGGACGGCCTCGGTCTGCAACCCGATGTCCTTCGGGTCGGCGGCGGCCCAGCGGCGGAAGCGGCCGAACATGTCGGCCAGGTCCAGGCCGCCGCGTTCGAGGAGCGACTCGGCGACCAGGACGGCCATCTGCGTGTCGTCCGTCGCCTCGCCGGGGTGTTGCCGGCGCCCGGGGGCGCCGGCCGGGAGGGGGTGTCAGGTCAGGGAGGCGAAGAAGGTGCGCACGTCGTCGGCGAGGAGGGCGGGCTGTTCGAGGGACAGGAAGTTGCCGCCGCGTTCGACCTCGGTCCAGTGGGTGATGTTGTGGTCGCGGTCGGCGAAGCGTCGGATGGCGACGTCGGTGGTGGCGGTGGCGATGACGCCGGTGGGGACGGTGCCGCGGGGCTTGGGGGCGTAGCCGGACGGGTCGTGGGCCATCTCGTAGTAGAGGTTGGCCGAGGAGCCCGCGGTGCCGGTGAACCAGTACAGGCTCACGTTGGTCAGCAGGTGGTCCCGGTCGACGGCGTCCTCGGGAAGGTCGGCGGCCGTGTCGGTCCATTCCTTGAACTTCTCGACGATCCAGGCCAGTTGCCCGACGGGTGAGTCGTGCAGTCCGTGGGCGAGGGTCTGCGGCCGGGTGGACTGGATGGCGTTGAAGCCCATCTTGTCGTCGCGGAACTCCTGGAGGCGGGCCAGGCGCTGCTGCTCTACCTCGGTGAGGCCGGCGAAGTCGGCGGGGTCGTCGGAGGGGAAGGTGATCAGTCCGTTGAGGTGGACGCCGATGACGGCGTCCGGGGCCTGGCGGCCCATCTCGGCGGCGATCCAGGCGCCGCCTCCGTTGCCCTGGACGCCGTACCGCCGGTAGCCGAGCCGTGCCATCAGCTCGGTGAACGCGGACGCGATCTTGCCGGTGTTCCAGCCGGGCGCGCTCAGCGGGCCGGAGAAGCCCACGCCGGGGGTGTCGGTGATCACCAGGTGGAAGTCGGCCGACAGCCTCTCGACCACCTCGACGAACTGGACGAACGAGCCGGGCCAGTCGTGGATCAGCAGCAGCGGGGTCGCGTCGGCGTTCTCCGACCTGACATGGGCGAAGTGGACGTCCTGTCCGTCGATGGTGGTCAGGAACTGCGGGAGCTCGTTCAGCCGCGCCTCGGCCTTGCGCCAGTCGAAACCGTCGGCCCAGTAGCCGGCCAGGTCCTTGAGGTAGTCGACGGGGACCCCGCGGCTCCACCCCTGGCCGGGGACCTCGCTTGACCAGCGGGTACGGCGGATCCGGTCCCGCAGATCGTCAAGGTCGGCCTGGGAGATCTCGATCTGGAAGCGGCGGATCGTGCTTTCAGCCATGGTGCGATGCCTTTCCTGCGGCCTTGTCACACGGCCGGCGCCCGGTCGGGCGGCGGCCTCTCCCGGAGTCTGTCGAGGAAGGGGCGAGATGATCAAAGCCGACTCGGATGACGATCGGGCCGTCCGCCATCACGATCGGCGCCGACCGGCCAGCCCGCCTCGACCGAGCGGGCGAACGCCGCCTGGGCGAAGGCGGGGGCCAGCGGATGGCGCGTGGTCGTGCCCGGCCACATCGCGGCCACCGTCATCGGCGGCAGCCCGATGACCGGGACCATCACCACACCGGGCACCTGGTAGCGGTCGGGCAGGGAGGTGAAGGTGAGGTGGGCGACGCCATCCTCGGCCACCATGCGGATCATCTCCTCCACGTAGGTGGCGCGCACGCGCCGCAGGCTCATCGCCCGCCCCGCCGGGGTGACCGGCGGCGTCCAGGCGTCGGCGTACCCCTGCGGGATCCCGACGAAGGAGAGCACCTCGTGGTCGGCCAGTTCCTCGACGTCCAGGGCGGGACGATCGGCGAGCGGGTGATCGGCGGCCAGCGCGACCCCGCGCGGCTGGCGCCAGATCACCGGCCCCGCCTCCAGCCCGGGGACCGCCAGCAGCGCCGGTTCCCCCGGCATCCAGGTCACCATGACGTCGACGTTCCAGTCCCGGCCGAGCCAGCGCAGCATCTCGGCGGCCGGATGCGTGGACTGGACCACCCGGCACTCCGGGTGGCGCCGCTCGAACGCGGCCGTCAGGTCTGCTGCCATGGTTTCCAGGAGCGTGGTGGCGAACCCGACCCGCAGGATCTCCCGCCGCCTGCCGCTCCAGGCGCTCACGTCCGCCAGGGCCCGCTCGATGCGCACCGTCGCCGGACGGATCTCCGCGAACAGGTACTCGCCCTGCTCGGTGAGCCCCACCCGGCGGCTGGTGCGCTCGAACAACCGCGCCCCGAGCCGCCGCTCCAGGCGCTTGACCAGGAAGCTCACCCGGGAGGTCGACAGCCCCAGCCGTTCGGCCGCCCGCCCGAAGTGCACCTCCTCGCAGACGGTGAGAAACGCCTCGATCTCTCGCATGTCCGTCATGCAGTTCCCAACCTCACCGCGTAGGGGAGGAACGCGGCGGCCCCGAGACAGGCCATCCGTCGTACGCGCTGCGGTGGAGCGGATGGCTCCACCGCAGCCCATCCCGCCGCCGCATGACCTGTCCAATGCGGCCACCGCCGGTCCCCAGGCCGCGCGCCCCGTTCCGCCCCCACAAGTTCGATCATGCTTCGAGCGTGTCAGGGCGTTGCCGTCGCCGACTTCCCCCGACAGGCTGAGCGTCCGCTCCCGGCGGGGGAAGCGCCCCGCCCTTCACCTCCCCCGCCCGAGGGACGCACGACCGACCGCTGTCACAGGTCAGCGGCGCCGGCGGGCAAGCAGATCCCTCGCCACCCCCGAACCCGACCGCCGCCGCATCAGCAACCCATGCACGTGGCGGCGAGAGATCCCCAGCTCAGCCGCCACCTCATCCACATCCGAGATCCGGACCCGCGACTCCCGCGCCCATTGTCCGTTCCGTCCTGTTCATGGGGGCGGGTTAGGGGCAGGTGGTGTTTGGGGGGAGGTGGGTGGTGAGGAGGTAGGTGTCCACGTGGGTGGTCAGGCAGGGGTTGCCGTAGGCGGCCTGGTAGGGGGCGTGGACGTCGGCGTTCTTGAGGGTGAGCAGGCGGGAGCCCTTGAGGTCGCGGTGGAGGGCCAGGCTGCCGGCGTAGACGGTGCGGGTGTCGCCGGTCGCGCCGATGAGGAGGCTCGGGAGGGTCGTCCGGACCTTGGTGCGGGGCTCGCGCGGGGACGGCCAGAAGGCGCAGGGGCCGATGTTCGCGCCGAGGGAGCCGAAGACCGGGTGGACGCGGCGTTCGCGCTGGATGTCGCGCCAGTAGGTCTCGGGGTTCCGGGGCGCGGGCGCGTCGCCGCAGATGATCGCGGCCTGGCCGCTGCCGTAACGCGAGTCGGCGCCGGTGAGCAGGAACTTCAGGGCGTCGCCGAGGGCGCCGGACGCGGGGACGTGCGCGCCGTTCGCAGCGCGGTTCAGGTCGGCGACCGTCCTCGCCAGGTCGGTGCGGGGCTGGTCGCGGTCGTCGCTGAGCAGGTTGAACAGGAGGGTCGGGACGACCGTGTCGTCCACTTTGTAGGGGCCGACGAGGAGGGGTGAGCGTCCGGCGCGGGCCAGGACGCGGTGGACGGTCGCGAGCACCTCGGCGCGGGTGCGGCCGAGGTGGTAGGCGGTGTCGCGGCGGGCCGTCCAGTCGGCCCAGTGCGCGAGGGCGCGTTCGTTGGCCTCCTCGGTGCCGTGGATCAGGCGCGGGGACCAGCGGTCCGGGTCGACGTTGCTGTCCAGGACGGTCCGGTCGAGGCGTCCGGGGAACAGCGTCGCGTACACCGCGCCGAGGTAGGTGCCGTAGGACGCGCCGTTGTAGGAGATCTTCCGCTCGCCCAAGGCGGCGCGGACGACGTCCATGTCGCGGGCGATGTTGCGGGTGGAGATGTACGGCAGGTAGGAGCCGTACTTGGCGAGGCAGCGGCCGGCGAGGGAGCGGGCGGACGCCACGGACGCGTCGAAGCCGCGCCGGTCGCCGCCCGCCGCGCGGATCCAGGTGCCGCTGGGCCAGCCGCAGTCGACCGGGGTGCTGCGGCCGAGGCCGCGCGGGTCCATGCCGATCAGGTCGAAGCGCGGTCCGGCCTTGGGGGTGATCGAGCGGATGTAGGGCGGCATGTCGATCGCCGGGCCGGGGCCGCCGCCGTTGATCAGCATCGTGCCGAGCCTCGGGCCGGTGGCCTTCAGCCGGGAGATCGCGACCTTGATCGTCCTGCCGCGGGGGCGCGCGTAGTCGAGCGGGACGGTCACGTCGGCGCAGCGCGCGCCCGCGTCGTCCAGCTCCTTCATGTGGCAGGTCGTCCAGCGGAGCTTCTGGTGGTGGAAGGCGTCGAGCGGGTCCGCGGCCGCCGCCGGGACGGCCGGGACGAGGGCGGCGGCGGTGAGGCCGAGGGCCGTGAGGGCACGCACGTCTGGGCTCCTTGTCATTCGCACAGGGCGGTCTGGACGACGTCGAGCATGTGGTTCTGGGCCTGGAGGGTGTCGGGGTCGGCGTTGAGGGAGACGGTGGCGGCGCGTCCGCCGGGGCCGACCGCGCCGACGGCCGCGAAGCCCGGCGTGCCGCCCGCGTGGCCCGTCCAGCGGCCGCCGCAGGGCAGCGGCGTGCTGATCAGGCCGAGGCCGTAGCGCGCGCCGGGCCAGATGCGCTCGGGGTCGGCGGGGACGGTCGTGCGCATCTCGGCGAGCAGGCGCGGCGGGAGCAGGCGTCCGCAGAGCAGCGCCGAGTAGAAGCGGTTGACGTCGCGCGTGGTGGAGATCAGGGCGCCCGCGGCGCCGCCGAAGCTGGTGTTCAGGTCGGTGTAGTCGGTCCAGCGGCCGTCCTGGTGCACGTAGCCGCGGGGATGCGGGCCGCGGATGGACGTCTCGTCGCCGGGCCAGTAGGTGTCGCGCATGCCGAGCGGGCGCAGGATGCGCCGGACGGTCTCGTCCTCGACGCTCCGGCCCGTCGCCTTCCGGACGATCATCCCCGCGAGGACGTAGTTGGTGGACGAGTAGTGCCACGGCGCGTCCGGCGGGTCGAGCTTCAGCGCCATCGCGACGAGTTGCTCGGGCTCGTAGTGCCGCCAGCGGGCGGAACCGTCATCGGGGATCGCGTCGACGTGGTCGGGCAGGCCGCTGGTGTGCCGGAGCAGCGAGCGGATCGTGATGCGGCGGCCGTCGTACCGCGCCGTCCGGACGAGGCCGGGCAGCCAGCGGTCGACGGTGTCGTCCAGCGAGAGGCGGTGTTCGGCGGCGAGCCGCAGCACGACGGTCGCGGTGAACGACTTGGTGATGCTGCCGATCCGCGCGCGCTCGCCGGTGGACATCGGGCGTCCGGTGCTCAGGTCGGCGCGTCCGGACGCGGCGGACCACGCGCCGCAGCGCGGATCGTCCACGCGGACGGCCGCACCGGGCGCCTCGCCGGACGAGGTCAGCACGTCAAGGGCCTTCCGGACGGCCGAATGGTCCGGCGAGCACCCGGCGGCTGCGGGAGCCGCGCGGGCCGGGGCGGGTGTGAGGACGGCGAGGACGGCCGCGCCGGCGGTGATGATCGGGGGGAATCTCATGTCCCCCGACGCTAGGAAGAAGCGGTTCGCGGCACACTGGGGCACTCCCCCGGGATCGTCCGGGGGAATCCCCTACGCCCCGGCAGCAGGGGGTCGGTCTGCTTTCGGGCGGTTCGCACGGCACAATCGCTCGGGTCGGACGGGTGGAGGGAGCGGCGGTGTACGCGGGGCGCGAGCTGGGTGGGCGGTACCTGCTGGAGGAGCGGATCGGGCGCGGCGGCATGGGGGAGGTCTGGCGCGCGTCCGACCGGCGCCTGGACCGTCCGGTCGCGGTGAAGGTGCTGCCCGCGGCGACCGAGGCGGGGCCGGACGTGGTGGCGCGGTTCCGGCGGGAGGCGCAGCTCGCGGCGGTGCTCCAGCATCCGGGCATCACGGTCGTGCACGACATCGACGCCGATGACGGGCTGCTCTACCTGGTCATGGAGCTGCTGGACGGCGAGGACATGGCCCGCCTGCTCGCCCGCCACCCGGACGGCCTGCCGGTCGAGCGGGCGCTCGCGCACGCGGTGCAGGTGTGCGGCGCGCTCGCGGCGGCGCACAAGCGCGGCATCGTGCACCGGGACATCAAGCCCGCGAACCTGTTCCTCACCTCGGGCGGGTGGGTGAAGGTCTGCGACTTCGGCATCGCGCGCTTCATGCAGTCGGCGACCGGCCTGACCGGCAGCGCGGTCGTCGGGTCGCCGGTGTTCATGGCGCCCGAGCAGATCTCCACCGGCGAGATCGACGGGCGCACCGACCTGTACTCGCTCGGCTGCCTGCTGCACCAGATGCTGTGCGGGCGGCCGCCGTTCCTGACCGAGAAGGGCATCCCGGCGCTGATCAACGCGCACCTGAGCGTCCCGCCGACCGGGCCGCGCGCGGTGAACCCGCAGGTGCCCGAGGACGTGGACGCGCTGGTCCTGGAACTGCTGTCGAAGGACCCGGCGGACCGTCCGGCCGACGCGGACGTGGTGACCCGGCGCCTCGAAGCCATGCTCAAGCCGGACGCCGCGCCCGGCGCGCCCGCGCTGGCGCCGCCCGCGCCGCCGAGCGTCCCGCTGGAGCAGGAGTTCCAGGTGGCGGGCGAGCATCTGGAGCAGCAGCGGGCCGAGCTGGCGCTGGCGCTCGCCGACCACGTCGTCCGGGAGCGGGAGCGGCTGCTGGGCGCCGAGCATCCGGCGACGCTGGACGCGCGGCACCTGCTCGGGCGCGTCCTGTACGAGCTGGACCGGGAGCCCGAGGCGCTGCCCGTCCTCACCGCGACGGCCCAGGCTCGGACGCGGGTGCTCGGGCAGCGGCACGCCGACACGCTCGCGAGCTGGCACCTCACCGCGACATGCCTGTTCATGCTCGGACGGCACGCCGACGCGCTGCCGATCGCGGCAGGCGTCCTGGCCGACCGGGAGGCGGCGCTCGGCCCGCAGGACCCGGCGGCGCTGGAGAGCCGCAGCACCTTGGCGTGGACGCTGCACATGCTCGAACGCGACCAGGAGGCCATGGCGGTCGCGCAGGCGCTGCTTCCGGCGCAGGTCGCGACACTCGGGGAACAGCACGAGGACACGCTCGACACCCGCCAGCTCATAGGCTGGATCTTGCTGAACCTCGGGCAGGCCGCGGAGGCGGCGGCGCAGGCCCGGTACGTCCAGCAGGTCGCGGCGCACACGCTCGGGCCGCAGGCGGAGCAGGCCGTCCAGGCGGCCGAGCTGCTCGCGGCCTGCGAAACGCGGACGCGGACGCGCCGCCGCCGATCCTGACCCGCGCCGGCGCGCCTCTCACAGAACGGATCGGATCGTGTCGAGCAACTCTGGAACCTGGATCACGCGCCCCGAGACGGAGGCCGACGCGCCGGCCGTCCGGGAGGTCGTCCGCGCCGCCTTCGACACGCCCGCGGAGGCCGACCTGGTCGACGCGCTCCGCCGGGACGAGGCGTGGATCGACGGCCTCTCGGTCGTCGCGACCACCCCGGACGGCGAGGTCGTCGGGCACGCGCTGCTGACCCGCTGCCACATCGGCGGCACCCCGGCGCTCGCGCTGGCCCCGTGCTCGGTGCTGCCGGAGCACCAGCGCTCCGGCGCGGGCTCGGCGGCCATCCGCGCCGCGCTCCAGCACGCCGCCGAGCAGGACGAACGGTACGTCGTGGTGCTCGGGCACCCGGCGTACTACCCGCGCTTCGGCTTCACCCCGGCGTCGCGGCACGGCATCCGGGCGGGCTTCGACGTGCCGGACGAGGCGCTGATGGCGCTCTCGCTGAACCCGGCGCGCCCGCTGCCGTCCGGCACGATCCGCTACGCGAAGCCCTTCGGCGCCTAGCCGCCCTCCGCGCCCTCCGCGCACCCCGCGCCCTCCGCGCGCCGCGGGCGCTGCGGAGCGGGGGATTTGTGTGATTGATGGGGCTCGGGTGGCATTCGTCGGGCGAACCTCCTACGCTCTGTAGGAGCCTGCGAGGCGGCCGGACGGTCCGGACGCCGCGCCGGCACCGCCGCGCCCTCCCCCGAGGGCCGTCGGGAGTCCACGGTCCGGGCCCGCGTCCCACCCCGAGGGGCGCGGGCCCGGACGCCAGCCGCACACCCCCGGCCGCCGCCCGCCCGGCCCGGCCGCGAAGGGAGACGCCCGTGCGCCCCGCAACCCCCGCAACCCCCGTCCCCCGCCAGCCCGGCTCCGGGGCCGTGCGCCGTGTCCTTCCCCGGCGCTGGACGGTCGTCACGGCAGGGATCACCGCCGTCGCGCTGCTCGGGCCCGTCCCGGCCGCGCACGCAGCGCCCGTGAAGCCCAAGCCGGACGCGGCGGCGCTCAAGGACCGGCTCGAACGGCTCACCGAGCAGTACAACGGGCTCAGGGTGAAGCTCGCCGAGACCCGCCGCGCCGCGAAAGTAGCGGACGGGATCGCCCGGCAGCAGGATCGCGCGCTGGAGGCCGTCCGGCGCGACATCGCCCGGGTCGCCGCGACCAGCTACATCAACGGCGAGACCGACCCGACGCAGCGGATGTTCGCGACGTCCGACCCGCAGTCGCTGCTCGACCAGGCGTCCACGCTGCGGTACTTCGCCACGCAGAACGGCACCCGCGTCTCGGCTCTGATGCAGGCCGTCCAGGGCGCGCAGCGGGCCCGGCTCGCCGCGCAGGAACGGGCCCGGCAGGTCGAGGCGCTGAGCGCGGCGCTGGCGAAGAAGCGCGACAGCGTGACCAAGCTGTACGAGAAGGCCAAGGGGCAGCTGGACGCGCCGACACCGGACAAGCCGGGCAAGGCGCCGTCCGTCCCGGGGTCGGGCAAGGGCGCGCAGGCGGTGCGGTACGCGCTGGCGCAGCTCGGCGTGCCGTACTCGTGGGGCGGGGGCAGCGCGTCCGGGCCCACGTACGGGATCGCGCAGGGCGCCAACATCAAGGGCTTCGACTGCTCCGGGCTGACGCTCTACGCGTACGCCCGCGTCGGCATCAACCTGCCGCACTACACCGGAGCCCAGTTCAACGCCGGGACGCACGTGTCCCGCGACCAGCTCCAGCCCGGTGACCTGGTGTTCTTCTACTCCGACCTGCACCACATGGGGATGTACATCGGCGGCGGGAAGATGGTGCACGCGCCGCAGACCGGCGACGTCGTCAAGATCAGCCCGATCGCCGGGCGGCCGTGGGCCGGGGCCGTCCGCCCCTGACCGGGCCGCCCGCCGCCCGCGCCCGCGCGGTGCGGGACAATGGGCCGGGCGGGAACGGCAGGGAGGGACTCGTGGGGGATCTCGGCGGCGCGCTGGAGCGGGCGATCATGGACGCGCTGTGGGCGGCGGACGAGCCGCTCCGCGTCCGCGAGCTGCTCAACAGGCTCAACGCCACCGCCGACCGGCGGCTCGCCTACAACACCGTCCAGACCGTGGCCGAGCGGCTCACCCGCAAGGACCTGCTGCGCCGCGTCCCCGACGGGCAGGCGTTCCGGTACGCGCCGACGCAGAGCCGCGACGAGTTCACCGTCGCGCTGATGCTGGACGCCCTCACCGACTCCCCCGACCAGGGCGCGATCCTGGCGCGGCTGGTCGAGAGCGTCCCCGAGGCCGACGCCCGCCGCATGCTGGACGCCCTCAACGCCCGCACCTCCCCGGACGAACCGGGCACGAACCGCGCCACGGGCGCGACGGGCAGCCCAGGCGGCGCGGGGGCGACGGGCGGCGCGGGGGCGACGGGCGGCGCGGGCGACTCGGGGACGGGGCGCTGACGGGGTGCTCGTTCTCGCCGTCCAGCTGGTCGTGCTGATCGTCGTGCTGGGGTGCTGCGCGGGCCCGTCGCTGGACGGCGCCGCGTTCCCGCGCAGCCATCCGGCGAGCGCCGTGCTGTGCTGGACGGGCGCCATCCTCGGCCTGTGGGCGTCGCTGTTCGGCCTGGTCACGCTGGTGCTGTTCTGGCCGCCCGCCGCGGGCCACGGGTTCGCCGAGCTGCTGTCGACCTGCCTCACCCCGCACCACCACCGCGGCCTGCTGTGGGGCGCGCTGGCGAGCTGCGCGGTGGCCGTCCTGTGCTCGGTCCGGCTGTCGCGCGGCGTGCCCCGCGCCTGGCGGACGGTCCGGAGCCGCAGGCGGCACCGCAGCATGCTCGGCCTGGTCGCGCGCGCCGACGACCGGCACCCGGACGTCCTGCTCCTGGACCACCCGCTCCCGGTCGCCTACTGCCTGCCCGCCGGGGCCCGGTCGATCGTGATCAGCAGCGGCGCCCGCTCCGGCCTCGCCCCGGACGAGCTGGCCGCCGTCCTCGCCCACGAGCGCGCCCACCTGCGGCAGCGCCACCACGCCCTGCTGATGCTGCTGGACCTCAGCCACGCCGCCCTGCCCTGGCTGCCCACCCTGCGCCGGGCCGCGGCGACCGTGCCGCTGCTGCTGGAGATGGCCGCCGACGACGCCGCCGTCCGACGCCACGGGCCCCGGACCGTCCGGTCGGCGCTGGAACGCCTGACCCTGCTCCCCGGCCCGTCCGGCACCCTCGCCGCAACCGGCCCGACCAGCGCGGACGGCCCGGCCGAGGACCGGCCGCTCACGCACCGGCTGGCGCGGCTGGACGATCCGCCCCGCACGGGCCGCCTGGCGCGTCCGCTGGCCCGGGCCGCCGCGATCGCGTCCGTCGCCGCGCCGCTCGCCGCCGTCGCGCTGACCATCGCCGCCATCCCGCCCGCCTGCTGACCCGGCCGGCCACCGCGCGCCGCCGCCGGGACGGGCGAACCGGCCGGGACTGGTATGTTCCGAGGGTGTCACAGCAGGCCAAGTTCGAAGTCCAGATGCTCCACGACCGCGTGATGATCAAGGTCGAGAAGGAGAGCGGCGAGCGCCGCAGCACCGGCGGCATCGTCATCCCCGCGACGGTGGAGCAGTCCAACCGGCTGCACTGGGGCGAGGTCTGCGGCACCGGCCACCACGTCCGCACCGTGAAGGTCGGCGACCGCGTCCTGTTCCACCCGGAGGACCAGTTCGTCGTCGAGATCCAGGGCGAGGACTACCTCGTCATGCGCGAGCGCGACCTGCACGCCATCGCCAGCGAGCGCCCCGAGCACGGCACCGGCCTCTACCTCTAGCGCCCCGGGGGCCGGTGCTCGCGGATGTCGTCGCAGGTCTCCCCTAAAGTTGGTCCATCCGGTGCGGACGAGCCGCACCGGACCTGACCAGCGATCCACGAGCCTCCGGAGGCCGCCATGCGCACCCTGATCAGTACCGCTTTCGTCTCCCTGGACGGCGTGGTCGACTCCCCCGGCGGCGAGGAGGGCTACCGCAACTCCGGCTGGACGTTCAAGGGCATCGACTTCGTCCCGGAGGCGTTCGAGATCAAGGGCCGGGAGCAGGAGGAGGCCGGCGCGATGCTGCTCGGCCGCGTCAGCTACGAGGCGTTCAGCAAGGTCTGGCCGCAGATGGCGGAGTTCGCCCGGTACAAGACGCTGCCGAAGTACGTGGTGTCCACCACGCTCACCGAGGGCGACCTGGTGGACGGCTGGGGCGACACGACGATCCTGCGCTCGCTCGACGCGGTCGCCGAGCTGAAGAAGACCGAGGGCGGGCCGATCATCATGCACGGCAGCGCGCAACTGAACCGCGAGCTGTCCGACGCGGGCCTGATCGACCGCTACCACCTGCTGGTCTTCCCGCTGCTGCTCGGCGCGGGCAAGCGCCTGTTCAGCGACACCGACAAGGACACCCAGCACCTCAAGCTGGTCGAGCACGAGGCCTACTCCAACGGCCTGCAGAAGAACGTCTTCGACGTCGTCCACTAGGCAGAGCCCGGAGGACCTCGGCCGCGGGACGTGACGGGGCGCGGACGGCCTCAGCCGCGGGTCGTGACGGGGCGCGGACGGCCTCAGTCGCGGGACGCCACGGCGGACTTGAAGACGGCGTAGTCCTTGTCGTTCTGGTCGGCGTAGGCCATCGCGAAGTCGGCGATGGCGTCGTCGAAGGTGTCCGAGCGGCCGAGGTAGCCCGCGATGCGGAGGCGCGGCCCGGTGTTGGCGTGCGCGACGGCCAGGGTGCCGCCGCACAGCCGCGCGTACAGGCCGAGGCCGTACTCGTTCATGGACGTGACGTCCACCGAGCCCTTCATGTCGCGCAGCTGCCGCCAGTAGTAGTCGTGCGCGCCGTCCGCCGACCAGCCGAGGAACACGTCGCTGACCGACTGGAGCAGGCGCTGCCCGGCCACGACCCGGCGGCCCTGGTCGGGGTAGGCGCTCGGCGACAGGTACGGCTCCAGCACCGACCGCATCGCCTGCTTGACCTGGAGGACGAGCGGGTCGTCGGCGTCCCGGCCCTGGAGGACGACGACGAAGCAGCGGGTGCCGACGCTGCCCACGCCGACGACCTTGCGGGCGGCGTCCATGTACCGGTACCGGTCGAGGAGGGTCGCGACGTCCTCCGGCAGGGTGCCGGCGTAGTCGCGCAGGGAGCGCTTGACGAGCCCGGCGGCGTCGAACGCGCCCGCGTGCTCCACCAGCGGCGGCTGGTCCACGATCCGCAGCGAGCCGCCCTCGCGGCGGGTCAGCTTCTCGACGGCCTGGAGGTTGCCGCGGCCGCGCGAGTGGTGGAACAGCTTGCGGGCCTGCTTGCGCGCGCCCTTCTTCTTGATCAGCTTGTAGACGTCCGCGGCCTTGGTCATCGTGTAGAAGGCGGCGAGGTTCGACATCCCGGCGAGCTCGCGCATCCGCTCCCGGTAGGCGGTGGCGGCCTTGCGCGCCGTCCGGCGGGCGTCCTTGTCGCCGAAGCCCTGCTCGCGCGCGGCGACGGCCAGGCTCGCCGCGAGCCGCTTGACGTCCCATTCCCACGGTCCGGGCAGCGTCTCGTCGAAGTCGTTGACGTCGAAGACCAGGATCCGCTCGGGCGAGGCGTAGAGGCCGAAGTTCAGCAGGTGCGCGTCGCCGCACGCCTGGACGCGCAGCCCGGTGGACGGGGTCGCCGCCAGGTCCCCGGCCATGACGGCCGCCGCGCCGCGCAGGAACGGGAAGGCGCCGGCGGCCATCCGCTCGTGCCGGATCGGGACGAGGTCGGGCAGCCGGTCCGCGTCCTGCGCGAAGATCGCGGCGGCCGGGTCGCGGCGGTCCGCGGGCGGCGTCCAGTCGGCGTGGGCGCTCCGCTTGACGCGCTTGCGGAGCGCCTTGCCCGCGGCGTACTCGTCCCGAGGCGTACCGGCCATGCCCCTGGATATTCCAGGAGGTACCGCCGCCTAACCATCCAGAGCGATCAAGCGCGGACTAAGAGTGAGTATCAGGTCAGGGCGAAATAGGCGGCGATGGACTTCCTGTAGCCGTCCGGCATCCGCAGCCCCGGGACGTCGGCGGCGGCGAACAGCCCGATCTGCTTGTGCTCGTGGCTCAGGAACGGCTCGACGTCCGGGGTCAGGACGGTGCAGCCGTAGGTGACGATCACCACCCGGCTCCGCGGGTGCGTCTCGGGCAGCGGCGTGTAGATCCACACGTCCAGGAGCGGCCCGGCCTGGACGCGCCAGCCGGACTCCTCCTCGATCTCGCGCTCCACCGCCGCCTCGGGCGTCGCGTCGGACGCTTCGAGGCGCCCGCCGGGCAGCTCCCATTCGTCGCGTTCGTTCTTCAGCAGGAGGACGCGGCCGTCGACGGCGGCGACGCCCTTCGCGGACACGGGCCACTTCGGGGGACTCACCATGCCCGGGAACCTAGCGGTACGCCAGGCCCCCGGGACGAAGGCGGGGGGCGTCCTTCCGGGGGGCGTCCTTCCGGGGGGTCGTCCTTCCGGTGTCAGCCTTCCGGGAGGAGCGGGCCGAGCGGGCCGAGGTCCAGGTTGAGATCCTCGGGGGCCAGCTCGAAGTGGTCCCGCAGGTGCGCCATGGCCTTCTCCAGGTTCATCAGGGCCAGGCCCAGGCTCTCGGTCTCCTCGTCGGTCAGGCTGCCGTCGTCCACCCGGCGCAGCGCCTGCCGCTCCATCAGCTGCCGGACCAGCTCGACCAGGGTCAGGACGAGCTTCACCAGGTCGCGCTCGACGTTCTCCGGGTCGGTGTCGAGCCGGCGGGCGGTGCGGTGCGCGGCGGGCGAGTACACCCGGGACTTGTCGATCATGGTTCCTCCTCCCCCTCCGCAAGGTCGAGCTGATCGCGGACGGTCGTGATCACGGCCCGCAGGTCGACCCGGACCAGGTCGATCCCGGCGATGGAGATGACCAGGTCGCCGGTGAGCACGACACCTCCGGCGAGGAGCCGGTCCAGCAGGTCGACCAGCGCGAGCCGCTCGGCCGGGACGGCCGGGTCGCCGGTGTCCAGGACGGCCGTCACCGGCGCGTCCCCTCCGCCCCGGCCGCGGGCTCGGGCGCGTGTGCGGCCGTGGGCGTCGTCTCGGCGGTGTCGATGAACGAGTACGGCGGCCAGGGGCCGGTCAGCTCGACGGTCACGTCCGGCAGCCGCCGGTCGATCGCCCTGGCGACCGCGAGGAACCCCTCGGCCTGCTCGTCGTCGACGAGGTAGGCCATGTTGAGGATGAGCGTGTCGCGGCGTCCGGACAGGCGCGGGTCCTGCGCGGCGTGCTGCCGGGACGCGACGGCGTGGTCGGCCAGCTCGGCGTGGACGTCGCGGGCGTACTCGGTGAGGCGGTCCTGTGCCGCCCGCCTGGTGCGGCGCTGCGCCTGGCGGCGGCGCAGGTAGGCCGTGCCGGACGACTCGTCCGCGGCGGGCTCGGGCTCCTGGACGGCCGCCGCTTCCTGGGCGGCGGCTGCGCCCGCGTCGGCGTACGCCTTCACGCCCCACTCGGTGCGTCCGGTGATGCGGTCGAGCAGCTCGGCCAGGCGGTCCCGGTCGCGGTCGAGGACGTCCCGGACGCGGTCGTCGTCGCGGTACAGCGTCGCGATCCGGACCGGCGCGGTCGGCGCCTCGCGCGCGGCGAGCGCGACGACCTGGTGGTGGGCGCGCGCGGTCGCCTCCAGCCAGCCCAGGTCCTCCAGGTTCTCGCGCAGCTCCCGCTCGCCGAACTCGGCGAGGCCGACCGTGCCGACCAGCGCCGCGAGCCCCGACTCCGGGTGGACGACCGTCCGGACCGGCGCGCCGCCGACACCGGTCACGCCGTCCAGCGCGGACGGCGCCAGCCCGCGCGCCACCCCGTACAGATAGATCGCGGTCCCGCTCACGGCCTCTCCTTCCGTGCGTGCTCGGATGTGTCCTTCCGCGCGCCGTCCTGCGCGTCCTCGGGGACGTCCCTGATCTCGGTCCGCTGCGAGGCGTCGGCGGAGGCGGAGGCAGCCTCCAGCGCGGCGAGGCGGTCGCGGAGGCGGCGGTTCTCGGCCTCCAGCTCGTCCCGCCCGGCGCCGCCGACGGCCGTCCGGGAGCCCTCGGCGGCGGGCCGCGCGCGCGAGGACAGCGACGGGTCGTGCTCCCACCAGTCGATGCCCATCTCCTTGGCGCGGTCGACGGAGGCGACCAGAAGCCGCAGCTTGATGGTCAGCAGTTCGATGTCGAGCAGGTTCACGCGTATGTCGCCGACGATCACGATGCCCTTGTCCAGGACGCGTTCGAGGATGTCGGCGAGGTTCGCGCTCTGCCTGTCGGCGGACACGGTTCGCGCGGGCGACCGCGCTCCGGTCCAGGACATGTCGGTCAAGGCGGTTCCCCCTCGTGGCGGCGGCCCGGACGGACGCCCGCCGCTCCGTTCAGGTGCGGTGGCGTCCGTCCACGTGGCCGCGCGAGTAGCGCTGCGTGCGGCGGTAGCCCGCCAGGTCGCCGTCACCGGTCAGCTCGACGCGGTAGCAGGCGAGGATGTCGGCGGAGTCGGGGATGCGGTGGGCCTCCACGACCTCGACCGTGACGGCCCAGCCGTCCTCCAGCCGTTCGAGGCCGACGACGCTCTCCGGGTCGCGGCCGGTCAGGTCCGCGACCTGCGCGACGGCCTGCTCGGCCGCCTCCTGAGCGGATGTCATGGCGTCCCTCCGCACCCCGGTCGTGGTCTTCTTCGCGGACGTCGCACCGGCGGTCATCCCGGGCCGTTGCCGCGCAGCCGGGCGATGAGCCCCTCCTCGGCCTCGGCGGCCTCGGCGTCGCTCATCTCACCGGCCGCGACGGCGTCGGCGATGCCCTGCATCTCGGCCGCGAGACGGCCGGGGTCGTAGAGCTCGGCCTCGGCCTGCTCCTGGATGACCTCGGCCAGCCACACGACCCCGCGGACGGGGGCGAGCGGCAGCGTGAGCAGCCCGGTGAACAGGCCCATCAGCCCTCCGGGACGAAGTCGTACGGCGGCAGCGGCCCGACGAGCCGCAGGCTGATGCGGTCCCGGTTCTCCTCGGCGAGGCCCTCGACCGCCTTCTCGAAGCGGTCCCGCTCGCCGGCCGCGACCAGGAGCGAGGCGTCCACGACGTCCTCGTCCCGGACGGGCTCGTGCGCGGAGACCGCCTCGGCGAGCGGCGCGAGCGCGGTGAGCAGCCGCGCGGAGTCGTTCGCGCGGCGCTCCCGCAGCGCCCCGACGATCATCTCGCCGAGCCGGACGCGGTCGTAGTAGACGGCGTCGGCGGCGTCCTCGGGGACGCCGCGCAGCCGCTCGGACAGCTCCGCGATCTCCGGGTCGCCCGCGAGCACCTCGCGTAGCACCGCGTCCTGCTCGTAGCGGCCCTTGACGCGGACGGCGACGCGGCCGTCGATCGACTCCAGGACGGCGGCGAGCCGGTCGGCATTGGCCGCGAGCAGCTCGTCGCGGACGGCGTCGGCGCCGGCCATCGCCGCGCCGAAGCGGAACGGCAGCACCGCGGCGCCCGCGTCCACGAACGCCTGGAGGACGCTCTGGTGGGCGACCAGGTCGGCGCGCTCGCCGAGCGCCCGGCCCTGCGGCAGGTCGCTGATGAGCGCGGCCACCCGCTCGTGCCGGATGAGCTTGACGGGCTGCCCGTCCAGGCCGGTGAGGCCCTCGGGCAGCTCCGCGTCCGAGCGGACGACGCCGTAGACGTACTGCGGTGCGGTGGGGGTGGTGGGTTCGGAGGCGCTCACTTGTCGTCCTCCTCGTCCTTGCTCCCGCGCCGGCGGGCCGGCCGCTTCGACTTGGAGTCGGAGTCGTCATCGTCGCCGCCGAGGGTCTCCTTGATGCGCTCCTGCGCACCGCTGAGCATCCCCTTGGTCTTGCGCTTGGCGCCGGACTCCTCCAGCCCGCCGACGAACTCCGGCAGGCCCTGCGCGGTGCCGTCGTGCGCGATGTCGAGGCGGTTGACCGCCTGCGCGAACCGCAGGTAGGTGTCGACGCTGGCGACGACGATCCGCACGTCCACGGTGAGGATCTCGATGCCGACCAGCGCGACGCGCGCGTACACGTCGATGACCAGTCCCTTTTCCAGGATCAGGTCGACCACGTCGGCGAGGCCGCTGGTGCCGCGCCCGCCGCCGCCTCCGTTCTGCACGTAGCTGGTGCCCGAGGTCTGCTGGGCGATGGGCCCAGTCATGTCATCAACTCCTTTGGAGGGCGCCGGGTTCCGGCCGGTCAGGGCCGTCCCCCGGCGCGGGGGGGTCGCCGCGGCGCGGTCAGTGCCGGCGGCCGCGGCGGGTCTGCTTGCGGGTGGCCTTGCGGGCCACGGCGGCGGCCGTCACACCGGCGGCCACCGCCCCGGTCGCGGCCAGCACGCGCTTCACGTTGGCGAGCGCCGCCAGCTTCCCGACCAGTGCGGGGACGGCGGACAGCTGCCGCGCGGCGGTGGTCACGCCGTCCTGGACGCCGCGGCCGACGGTCTCGCCGGTGCGGCGCGCGGAGGCCGCCGCGTTCGTGGCGGCCGAGCCCGCGCCGTCCTTGACCGCTCCCGCGGCCTTCCCGGCGCTCTTCAGGCTCTTCGCGTCCTTGACGTCCTTGAGGTTCCTGCCGCCCTTGGCGGCCTCGGCGGTCTTCGAGGTGGCGGTGGTCTTCGCGGCCGCTGCGGCGGAGGTGCGCTTCTTGGCGGCGGACGCGGTCCTCGACGCGGACGCCCTCTTGGAGGACGCACCGGCGCGCCGGGCCGTGTCCTTGCCGGAAGCCGAAGGCATTTCTCTGCACCCTTCTGACGATTCGGCGGCGTTTCTCGATCGCCGTAGTGGTGCGCTGTACCCGACCCAATGCATCCAAACTTCGGGACACCGGAATTCGCGTCCCGGTCGGTGTTCTGGACATCCGTAATGCGCACGCGAACGTCACGCGCGCACGAACGGGCGCACGAACGCGCGCACGCGAAAGCGGCCGGACGCGTCCCTCCGCATCCGGCCGTTCCGGGCGCCGTGCCGGCCCGGCGCTATCCCCCGCCGAGCACCTTTTGCAGTTCCGCCTTCGTCATGGAGGAACGGCCCTTGATGTTCCGGCGCTTCGCCTCGTGGTACAGCTGGTCCTTGGTCCGGCCCTTGGTGCGGGACGTCCCGGACCGCAGGCCACCGCGCCGGCCGGACGAGATGTCCTGGGTGGACGACTTGCTGGCGGTCTCGGATTCGCCGCTCCGGGCGCGCGCCTTGTTGACCGTCCGCGCGGCGATCTCCTCCGCGCGGCGGTTGGAAGCGCCCTGGTCCTTCTCCGATTCCTTGATGTGCTCGTACTGGCGTTCACGCTTGTTTCCCCATGCCTGCTGCGGCATGACCGGGCTCCCCTCTTCGGTCTGTCAGCGCCGCTCTGCTGTCACGCTCCGCGGACGCGGGCGAAACGCCCATACAGCTCCATTCCCATTCTGGCGTCACTAAACAACCAAGAGTCGTCCGCGATCACGTGAGGACGGCCAGCGCGACGGCGAGGGTGCCCGCCGCGGCGAGCGCCGCGTAGTCGTTCACCGAGCCGTTGTGCAGGGCCGCGAGCCGCCGCAGCGGAGGCGCGTCGACCACGCGTCCGCTCACCCGGGCCAGGACGAGCCCCGCGAGCAGGCAGCCGAGCGTGAGCAGCAGCGAGGACGGCGCGAGGTAGTGGAGCGTGACATCCGGGGCCGGGATGGGCGTGACCTTCCCGCGCGCGGCCGAGGCGTAGAGGTCCCCGTGGACGAGGGCTCCGGCCGCCGGTTTCATGGCGTGCTCCACGACCGGCCGGGACAGCACGCCGAGCGCGACGCAGCAGGCCGCGAGGGACAGGAAGCCGGTCACCATGCCCGGACGCGGCCGCTCGGTGAACTCCGGCGGGTCCTTGCGCGCGAAGAACGCGAGCCAGGCCGCGCGGGCGAGCGCGGCGACCGTGACGGCCTGCGCTACCGCGAGCAGCACTGCCGGGATGGTCTGGTGCGTCGTCTCCAGCCCGTGGTGGATGAGCGACAGCGACGCGTAACCGTTCAGCGGCGGCACGCCCGCGATGGACGCGACGCCGACCAGGAACGCGACCGCGACCACCGGCATGCGGCGGGCGAGTCCGCCCATGTCGGACAGGTTCGTCAGGCCCGTCCGGTGCACGATCGCCCCGGCGCACAGGAACAGCAGCGACTTGAACAGCGCGTGGTTGAGCAGGTGGTAGACACCGCCCGCCGCGCCGGACGCCGTGCCGCTGGCGAGCCCGACCGTGATCACGCCCATCTGCGAGACGGTGTCGTAGGACAGCAGCCGCTTCAGGTCGTCCTGGCGGAGCGCGAGGGCCGCCCCGACCAGCGCCGAGACCAGGCCCAGGACCATCAGCAGCCCCATGATCGGCACCTGCGACGACGGGAACACCTGGTAGCCGAGCCGCGCCAGGACGACGATCCCGAGGTTCACCATCAGGCCCGAGAACAGCGCGGAGACCGGGCCGGGCGCGGCGGTGTGCGCGTCCGGGAGCCAGGTGTGGAACGGCACCAGGCCCGCCTTGGTCGCGTACCCGCCGATCAGCAGCGCCAGCGCGACCAGGTCGGCGACGCCGGTCGCGACGCCGAGCGAGTCGTGCAGGATGCCGAGGTTCAGCGCGCCGTGCCGGGCGTAGAGCATGCCGGTGCCGACGAACACGCCGAAGCTCGCGACCGTGGTCAGCACGAGGATCTTGAACGCGGCCTCCAGCGCGATCGGCCGCTCCAGGAAGAAGCCGGTCAGGCCGTAGGACGCGAGCGCGGCGACCTCGAACCAGACGAACAGGTTGAACAGGTCGGCGGTGAGGGCGGAGCCGATCAGCGCGCCGAGCAGCAGCAGGCACAGCGCGGCGTACCCGCCGAGCTCGCGGCCCCCGAGCCCGCCGAGCTCGGACAGCGTGTAGACCAGCAGGATCGCCCCGACGAGCGCGGTGACCAGCGCGAACAGCGTGCCGAGCGGGTCGGCGGTGAAGACGATCGCGATCACCCCGGCCTGGCCGCCGAGCCGGGTCCCGACCGGGCGGCCGTCCAGCACGTCCGGCAGGGCGCGCAGCAGGACAGCGCCCGCGCCCGCCAGCGCGAGCAGCCCGGCGAGCAGCGGCAGCCGCCGGTCCAGGCGGGCCAGCAGCGGCGCGAGCGCCGCCGCGGTCAGCGGCAGCACGACCGCCATCGGCAGCAGCGCGGCCGTGCTCATCCGCGCATCGCCCGGACCCGGTCGGCGTCCAGGGTCCGGTAGTGCTGGGCGACGCGGACGACGACCGACAGGAACACCGCGGTCACCGCGACACCGATCACGATCGCGGTCAGGCAGAAGTTCTGCAGGACGGGATCGGCGACGTTGCCGTGCGCGAGCTGCTCGGGCTTCTTGCCGTGCGGCGGGTCGAGCAGCACCGGCGCGGTCGACCCGGCCCGGTAGGCGAACGAGATCATCAGCAGGTAGGTGGACGACTCCATCAGCGACAGGCCCATCACCATCCGGACCAGGTTCCGGCGGGTCAGCACGGTGTGCAGGCCGAGGCAGAACAGCGCCGCCGCCGCCAGGTAGTTCCCCACGATCACGACGGCACCCCTTCGCCGGCGCCGGCCTCGTCCGGGGTCCAGTCGTGCCGGGCGCCGAGCAGCGCGTGCACGGCGAGCAGGATGCCGGTGCCGACCTCGGCGAACTCCGCGACCGAGAACGGCTGGACGATGCCGCCCGACGCGGGCGTCCGCTCGGCGGCGTGCGGCACCCAGTCGGCCCCGACCGCGTCCTTGAGGACCAGTCCGAGCCCCATGATCACGATGATCCCGAGCGCCCCGGCCAGCTCCGCGGTCTCCAGCCGCCGGGTGCCGAACGTCCGGCGCCCGAACGCGGCGTAGACCATGAGCATGACCCCGGCCAGGACGGCCCCGGCGGGGAACCCGCCGCCCGGCGCGTAGCCCCAGGCGACCAGGTAGCACCCGGCGGCGAACAGTATCGGGCCGACCACGCGCACCGCGGTCCGGACGACCGGGGTCATCGGTGTCCGGGCGTCCTGCTCGGCGCGCTCGGCACGGCGGGCCGCGCGCTCGCGGGCGTCCACGGGGCTGGCCGGGTCGTCCTCGGCCTGCTCGCGGCGGCCGGCCCGCTCCTCGCCCATCGGCTCGGTGCGCAGCTCCCGCGGACGGGTCAGCACCAGCACGCTGACCACGGCCGCGAGCAGCAGGAACGTCTCGCCGAAGGTGTCGAAGCCGCGCGTCCCGTAGACGATCTCGTTGACCGGCTCGGTGAGCTTCCAGTCCGGCAGGGACACCGCCAGCGCGTGCCGGGCCATGGCGGACAGCGGCGCGTCCTCGCGCGGCGCGGCGAGCAGCCCAGCGGCCAGCAGCGCCGCGAAGCCGCCGGTCAGGAACGCTCCTGTGAAGGGTCTTCGATGCGGGTTTCGCGGGTGCATGGATCCGCCTCCTCGGTCCGGTCGGTGCTCGCGCCCGACGGGTCGTCCTCCGGGACGTCCGTGCGGGTCTTGCCGATGGCGATCAGGTAGAGGACGGGCAGCGCGATCGCGCCGACGACGAGCTGGGCGTGCGCGACGTCCGGCGCGCCGAGCACGATGAACAGCAGGCCGAGCAGCACGCCGACCGCCGACAGCGCCATCACCGCGCCGTTGAGGGAGCGGATCCGGACGACCAGGACTGCGCAGGCCAGGACCAGCGCGAGCACCAGGTAGTCGAGCGCCCAGAACACCCGAGCCTCACCCCTGCCGCTCGTCCGGCTTGCCGGAACCGCCGCGTTCGCCGTCGCGCTCGCCGTTGCGCTGCGGGAGCGACTCGTCCTGGACGGCGCCGCGCCACATCGGGACGCCGGTCCGGTAGGCGGCGCGGGCCAGCGCGTGCGCGGCGGCCGGGTTCAGCACCCCCAGCAGGACGGCGATGAGCAGCACCCGGCTGCCGTACTGGCCGAACGGCCCCTCCCCGATCAGCAGCGCGGCGAGCACGGGCAGCGCGCCCATCGTCACGGTCTTGGACGAGCACTGGATCCGCGTGTACACGTCGGGCATCCGCAGGACGCCGACCGCGCCGGACAGCGAGAACCCCAGCCCGACCAGGGCCACGACGGCGAAGACGAGCTCCTTCACAGCAGATCCTTCACAGCAGACCCCGTTCCAGGTAGCGGGCCCAGACGATCGTCCCGAGGTAGCCGAAGGACGCGGGCCACAGCGCCGCGTCCAGGTACCCGGTCCGGTCGGCGTAGGCGGCGAAGAACAGCAGCGCGAGCATCGCCTGCGTGGTGAGCGCGTTGAGCGCCACGATCCGGTCGCAGGTCGTCGGCCCGAGCCCGAGCCGGACGGTCAGCAGCACCGCGATGGCGACCTCGGCCAGCGCCACCACCAGGTACAGGCTGCTCACGAGTCACCCGTCCCGGCGGTGTGGTCGTCCGGGTGGGTGCGTTCCAGGATGCGCTCGACGCGCTCGTTGATAGTCTCGGGCCGGTCCGGGACGGCGACGGCGTGGTACTGGAGCAGGCCGCGCCGCGCGTCCAGGTCGGCCAGCTGGTTGTCCACGATCATCGAGGTGAGCAGCGCGACCGTGGTCAGGCCCGTGTCGTCCCGCTCCCGGGTCGGGACCACGACCATGCCGCTGCGCAGCGGACGGGACGGGGCCCACACCCGGCGCGCGAGCCGCACGTTCGCGACCACGATCCACCAGGCGGTGTAGCCGGCCAGCTCGACGGCGGCGCGCAGCCGCCCGGGCCGCAGCACGTCCCACGGCCCGGCGCCCTTGCCGAGCGGGGCGAACAGCAGCCCGGAGGCCAGCGCCACGACCACGCCGATGAGCAGCTGCTCAGCGGTGAACTCCCACGTCAGCAGTACCCAGGCGAGGAACGTCCAGGCCGCCGGCCCGGCCGCCCGCGGGAGCGTCTCCCGCCGGACGGACGGCCACCGGTCCCACCTCCGCCGCGCGTCCATCACCGGTCACCCGTCCCCATCACAGGTCGCCCGCCTCCCTCACAGGTCGCCCGCCGCCATGCCGGGTCACCCGTCGCCGGATCGGCCGAACAGCTCCTGGGCCTTGGTGCGCAGGCCCTTCTTGACGACGCCGAACGAGTCCGGGTCGCCCTTGATGATCGCTTCGGCGGCGTCCTTGATCTGGTCGAAGTCCGCGTGCGGCGGGATGGGCGGGATGTCGGGGTCGCACCGGACGTCCAGCACCACCGGCCCGGCGGCGGCGAGCGCGCGGTCCCAGGCGGGACCGACCTCCTCGGGCTTCTCGACGTTGATCCCGTCCAGCCCGATGGACCGGGCGAACGAGGCGTAGGAGACCTCGGGCAGCACCTGGGACTCCTCGAACTTCGGCGCGCCGCCCATCGCGCGCAGCTCCCAGGTGACCTGGTTGAGGTCGTTGTTGTGCAGCACGGCCACGACCAGCCGCTGGTCGCTCCAGCGGTCCTGGTAGCGGCGGATCGTGAGCAGCTCGGCGAGGCCGTTCATCTGCATCGCGCCGTCGCCGACGAGCGCGATCGCCGGACGGTCCGGATGGGCGAACTTCGCGCCGATCGCATACGGGACGCCCGCGCCCATCGTGGCGAGCGTGCCGGACAGCGAGCCGCGCATCCCGCGCCTGAACTTCAGGTCGCGGGCGTACCAGTTGGCGGCCGAGCCGGAGTCGGCGGTGACGATCGCGTCGTCCGGCAGCCGCGACGACAGCTCCCAGGCCAGCAGCATCGGGTTGATCGGGTCGGCCGGGACGTGCGCCTGCCGCTCGACGGTGTCCCACCAGCGCGCGACGTTCTCCTCGACCTTCTCCCGCCAGGACCGCTTCTTCTGCTTGCGCAGCTTCGGCAGCAGGGCGCGGAGCGTCTCCCCGGCGTCGCCGACCAGGTTCACCTCGGTCGGGTAGCGCATGCCGATGAGCCGACCGTCCACGTCGATCTGGACGGCGCGGGCGGACCCGAACTCCGGCATGAACTGCGAGTACGGGAAGTTGGACCCGACGATCAGCAGCGTGTCGCAGTCGCGCATCAGCTCGTAGGACGGCCGGGTGCCGAGCAGGCCGATCGACCCGGTCACGTACGGCAGGTCGTCCGGCAGGACGTCCTTGCCGAGCAGCGCCTTGGCGATGCCCGCGCCGGTGGTCTCGGCGACCTCCAGCACCTCGTCGGCGGCGTCGCGGGCGCCCTGGCCGACCAGGATCGCGACCTTGGACCCGGCGTTCAGCACCTCGGCGGCCCGCTCGACCTCCTCGTCCGGGGCGCGGGTCAGCGGCCGGGTGTAGCCGGGCGCGGACGACGGGACCTGCTTGAACGCGTGCTCGGGCGGGCTGTACTCCTCCTCCTGGAGGTCGTTCGGGATGATCACGACGGCCGGGGCGTGCTTGGCCATCGCGAACCGCATCGCGCGGTCGATCAGGTTCGGGAACTGCGACGGGACCGACGCCGTCTGGACGTAGGCGGCGACGTCCTTGAACAGCGACTGGAGGTCGACCTCCTGCTGGTAGGCGCCGCCCATCGCGCTGCGCGCGGTCTGCCCGACGATCGCGACGACGGGCACGTGGTCGAGTTTCGCGTCGTAAAGGCCGTTCAGAAGGTGGATCGCGCCGGGGCCGCTGGTCGCCATGCACACGCCGGGCCGGCCGCTGAACTTGGCATAGCCGACCGCCTCGAACGCCGACATCTCCTCGTGCCTGCTCTGGATGAACCTGGGCTTGTCATCGGCCCGTCCGAGCGCGGCGACCAGCCCGTTGATACCGTCCCCCGGATAGCCGAAGAGCTGCTGCACATCCCATTGCCGGAGGCGTTCCAGCACGTAATCGGCGACTTTCGCGCCCATGGCGGTTCCCTTCTCTGGTCCTCTCCGAAGCGGTTCCCCGGACGCGTGCTTGAAACCTGCGGTTGGGGTAATGCGCATTCATGGCATCCAGCACCGTGAAGGCGCCCGAGGGCCTCTCCGCGCTCCGCGAAGCGCTGGCCGACGAGGTGGACGGCGAGGTCCGGTTCGACGCCGGAACGCGCGCCGCGTACGCCCACGACTCGTCCAACTACCGCCAACCGCCTGTAGGGGTGGTGGTTCCGCGCGATGTGGACGCGGCGGTCGCCGCGGTCGCGGTATGCGCGCGGCACCAGGTGCCGGTGCTGTCGCGCGGCGGCGGGACGAGCCTGGCCGGGCAGTGCTGCAACGAGGCCGTGGTCATCGACTGGTCGAAATTTTGCACGCGGCTTTTGTCGGTCGATCCCGAGGGCAGAACGGCCGTGGTCGAACCGGGAATCTGCCTTGACGACTTGAATGCCGAACTCGCCGAATACAACTTGATGGTCGGCCCGAAACCGTCCACGCACGACACCTGCACGATCGGCGGGATGGTCGGCAACGACTCGTGCGGCGCGTCCGCGCAGGCCTACGGGAAGATGACCGACTCGGTGCTGCGGCTGGAGGTGCTCACCTACGACGGGCTGCGGATGTGGGTGGGCGAGACGTCCGACGAGGAGTACGAGCGGATCATCGCCGGGGGCGGGCGGCGCGCGGAGATCTTCCGGGAGCTGCGCGCGCTGCGCGACGAGAACCTGGCGCTGATCCGCACCCGCTACCCCGACATCCCGCGCCGCGTGTCCGGCTACGGCCTGGACCAGCTGCTCCCCGAGAACGGCTTCAACGTCGCCCGCGCGCTGGTCGGCTCGGAGTCGACGCTGGTCACGGTGCTGCGCGCGGAGATCTGCCTGGTGCCCGTCCCGGCGCACGAGTCGCTGGTCGTGCTCGGCTACGACGACATCGCGGCGGCGGGCGACGCGGTCCCGGAGATCGCGGCGTACCGTCCGCTGGCACTGGAGGGCATGGACGACTACCTCCTGGACCTCGCGGAGGCGGAGCACCTCGCCGACGACAGGATCCGCGAGGAGATGCCGGAAGGCGCGGGCTGGCTCATGGTCCGCTTCGGCGGCGACACCCGAGCGGAGGCCGACGACAAGGCGCAGGCGCTGATCGACGGCCTGGACGGCTCGGACACCGGGCCGCGCTGCACGTTCCTGCACGATCCGGCCGAGGAGGACCGGCTCTGGAAGGTCCGCGAGGCCGGGCTCGGCGCGACCGCCTACCCGCCGCACCACGCCGACACGCACGAGGGCTGGGAGGACGCGGCCGTCCCGCCGGACCGGCTCGGCGCCTACCTGCGCGAGTTCCAGGCGCTCATCGACGAGTTCGGCCTCCGGCCGGTCACGCTCTACGGGCATTTCGGGCAAGGGTGCGTGCACACCCGCATCCCGTTCGACCTCTCCGACGACGCGGGCGTGGCCCGCTACCGCGACTTCGTCACCCGCGCGGCCCGGCTCGTCTCCGGCCACGGCGGGTCGCTGTCGGGCGAGCACGGCGACGGCCAGTCCCGCGGCGAGCTGCTGCCGATCATGTTCGGGGACGAGGTGGTCGCCCTCTTCGGCCGGATGAAGGCGGTCTTCGACCCGGACGGCCGGATGAACCCCGGCAAGGTCGTCGACCCCGTCCCGCTGGACCGCCACCTCGACCTGCGCGGCTACGACCCCGGCGAGCCGTCCGTGCACTTCGCCTACCCGCAGGACCACGGCGACTTCGCGCACGCCGCCGCGCGCTGCGTCGGGATCGGCCAGTGCCGCTCGTCGTCCGGCGGGGTGATGTGCCCGAGCTACCGCGCGACCCGCGAGGAGGAGCACTCCACCCGGGGCCGCGCCCGCCTGCTGGACGAGATGATGCGCGGCGACGTGATCACCGGCGGCTGGCGGTCCACGGAGGTCCGCGACGCGCTCGACCTGTGCCTGGCCTGCAAGGGCTGCCGCAGCGACTGCCCGGTCAACGTGGACATGGCCACCTACAAGGCCGAGTTCCTCTCGCACCACTACGAGGGCCGCATACGGCCCATGTCGCACTACACGATGGGCTGGCTGCCGGTCTGGGCGCGGCTCGCCGCGCTCGCGCCGGACCTGGCGAACGGCGCGCTGCACCTGCCCGGACTCGACCGGATCGCCAAGCGGCTCGGCGGCATCGACCGGCACCGCGAGCTGCCGCGCTTCGCCCCTCGCCGGTTCACCCACTCGTTCAGGCGCCGCCGCCCGCCGGGACCGGGCGGCTCACCGGTCGTCCTGTTCCCGGACACCTTCACCAACAGCTTCCACCCGCACATCGCGCGGGCCGCCGTCCGCGTCCTGGAGGCCGCCGGGCACCGGGTGATCGTCCCGTCCGAGCCGGTCTGCTGCGGGCTCACCTGGATCTCGACCGGGCAGCTCGACCAGGCCGCCAAGCGGCTGCGCCGCACCGCCGCGGCGATCGCGCCCCACCTCCGCGCGGGCATCCCGCTGGTCTCGCTGGAGCCGAGCTGCACCGCCGTGCTCCGCGCCGACGCGCCCGAGCTGCTCCCGGACGATCCGGACATCGCGCTGCTCCGCGACCGGACCAGCACGCTGGCCGAACTCCTCGACGAGGAGCAGGCCGCGCTGGGCGGGGCGTCGCCGTTCGCGTCCCACGGGCTCTCGGCCGGGCTCGACCGCGACCCGGTGCGCGCGATCGCCCAGCCGCACTGCCACCAGCACGCGCTCATGGGCTTCGGCGCCGACACCCGCGTGCTGCGCCGCGCCGGCGTGGACGTCGAGGTGCTCGACGCCGGGTGCTGCGGCCTCGCCGGGAACTTCGGCTTCGAGCGCGGCCACCACGAGGTGTCGGTCACGGTCGCCGAGCAGGGCGTCTGGCCGGCCGTCCGGGACGGTGTCCGCGACGGCCGGGCCGTGCTCGCCGACGGCTTCTCGTGCCGCACCCAGATCGAGGCGGGCACCGACGCGCGCCCGCTCCACCTGGCCGAACTCCTCGCCCAGCTCCTTCCTTCGGGCAGCGCGAAACGGCCTGCCGCGCAGCACGCGGAGCGTGGCGGATGACCCGGATCGCCGCGTCGGCGTACCGGATCCCGACCGACCTGCCGGAGGCGGACGGGACGCTGTCCTGGACGTCCACGACGATGGTGCTGGTCGAGGCCCGCTCCGACGGGCACCACGGCATCGGCTGGACGTACGCGCCCGCGCCGGTCGCCGCGCTCGTCGGGGAGCTGCTGGCGCCCGCCGTCGAGGACGTCGGCGTCCTGGACGTTCCGGACGCGCACGAGCGCATGTGCCGGGCCGTCCGCAACGCGGGGCGTCCCGGCGCGTCCTCGATGGCGATCTCCGCCGTGGACTGCGCGCTGTGGGACCTGAAAGCCCGCGTGCTCGGCCTGCCGCTGCACCGGCTGTTCGGCGCCTGCCGCGCGGACGTGCCGGTGTACGGGTCCGGCGGCTTCACCACCTACGACGACGCGCGGACCCGCGAGCAGCTGGAGCACTGGGTGGCCGGGCTCGGCATCCCGCGCGTCAAGATCAAGATCGGTGAGGCCCGGGGCGGCCGCGAGGAGCGCGACCTGGCCCGGCTCCGTCTCGCGCGGCTCGCGATCGGACCGGACGCCGAGCTGTACGCCGACGCCAACGGCGCCTACTCGGTCAAGCAGGCCGTCCAGGTCGCGCACGCCGCCGAGAACCTCGGGCTGCGCTGGTTCGAGGAGCCCGTCCCGTCCGACGATCCGGCCGGGCTCCGCGCCGTCCGGGACGCGGTCGAGTGCGAGGTCGCGGCCGGCGAGTACGGCTACGACCTGCCCTACTTCCGCGACCTGATCGGCGCGGTCGACTGCCCGCAGGCCGACGTCACGCGCTGCGGCGGGTACACCGAGTTCCTGCGGGTCGCCGGGCTCGCCCGCGCGCACAACCGCGAGCTGTCCGCGCACTGCGCGCCGCACCTGCACGCGGCGGTGATGGCGGCGATCCCGAACGCCCGGCACATCGAGTGGTTCCACGACCACGTCCGGATCGAGTCGATGCTCTTCGACGGCGTCCTCGATCCCGACGGCGGGACGGTCCGTCCGCGCGACGGCGAGCCGGGGCTCGGCCTGGCGTTCCGCCGCCCGGACGCGGAGCGCTTCCGCGTCGCCTAACCCTTTTGCCCGACATGACGGGAGAGCCATGGAAGTCGTCGTAGTGACCGGAGCGTCCGCCGGAGTCGGACGGGCCGCCGCGCGGGCCTTCGCCGCTCGCGGCGCGCGGGTCGCGCTGCTCGCGCGCGGGCGCGCCGGCCTGGAGAGCGTCGCGCGCGAACTGGACGGCCAGGGCCTGCCGATCGAGGTGGACGTCGCCGACCCGCGCCAGGTCGCCGAGGCCGCGCACACCGTCGAGAAGGAGCTCGGTCCAATCGACGTGTGGGTCAACTGCGCCTTCACCTCGGTGTTCGCGCCGTTCACCGAGATCTCGCCCGAGGAGTACAAGCGCGTCACCGAGGTCACCTACCTCGGCTTCGTGCACGGTACCCGCGCCGCGCTGGACGTGATGCGCCCGCGCGAGCGCGGCGTGATCGTCCTGGTCGGGTCGGCGCTGGCGCACCGCGGGATCCCGCTGCAATCCGCCTACTGCGGGGCGAAGCACGCCATCCAGGGCATGTACGAGTCGCTGCGCTGCGAGCTGCTGCACGAGCGCAGCGGCGTCGGGATCACCATGGTGCACCTGCCCGCCGTCAACACGCCCCAGTTCGACTGGGTGCTGTCGCGGCTGCCGCGCAAGCCGCAGCCCGTCCCGCCGATCTACCAGCCGGAGGTCGCCGCCGAGGCGATCGTGTTCGCGGCCGGGCATCCGCGGCGGCGCGAGTACTGGGTCGGCGCGTCCACCGTCCTGACGCTGCTCGCCGACCGGATCGCGCCCGGCCTCCTCGACCGCTACCTGGCCCGCACCGGGTTCGACAGCCAGCAGACGTCCGAACGCGCCGGGCCGCCGCACGGCAACCTCTGGGAGCCGCGCGACCAGGCTGAGGACGAAGGCGCGCACGGACGGTTCGACACCGACTCCCACCCGTCGAGCCCGCAGGTGTGGATCAGCCAGCACCGCGCCGCAGTCACGGGCGCCTTCGCCGCCGGGACTCTGCTCGCCTACGGCGCGGCGAGGCGCGTCGCGGCCTCCAGGAACAGCGCGTGAACGAACGCCTGCGGCAGGTTCCCGCGGACCTGCCGCTGGCGGACGTCGTACTCCTCGGCGAACAGCCCGGTCTCGCCGCACGCCGAACGGGCCCGCTCGAACCGTCCTTGCGCGCGCTCGCGGTCGCCCTGCTGGAGATCGGCCAGCGACATCATGAAGCCGCAGAGCGTGAACGAGCCCTCGGCCTCGCCGAGCGGCTCGTCCGCCAGGCGGTACCGGTAGACGAAGCCTTCCTGCTCCAGCTCGTCGCGGATCTTCCGGTAGGTGGCGACGGCATGGTCCGCATCGGGCGGGTACGCGCCGCGCAGCGCCGGGAGCAGGAGCGCCGCGTCCACCCGCTTGTCGTCGGGGGCGCGGCGCCAGTAGCCCTGACCGTCCAGCGCGGACGTCGCCGTCTCCGCCTGGATGTGGTCGGCGAGCGCCTCCCACTCCGCCTTGTCCTTCTGGGCGGCGAGCGAGGCGGCGGCGCACCTCAATCCCGCGACGCACACCAGGCGCGAATGCGTCCATTGCGCGGGCTCGGTCTCCCAGATGCCGTAGTCGTCCTCGTGCCAGCGCTCCTCGATCGCCCGGACGGCCCGCATCGCGGCGTCGGCGATCCGCGCATCGACGCGGTCATGCCGGGCCGCCGCCGCGAAGAGGAGAAGCGCCTCACCGAAGGCGTCCAGCTGGAACTGGCTGGTGACGTGGTTGCCGTAGACCGCGCGGGAGCCGGGATATCCGGGCAGGCCCGCCGGGCTCTCGTCCGGGACCCGGCCGCCCGAGACCGTGTAGGCGGGCGTCAGGTGCGCGCCGTCCTCGATGAGCCGGTCCGCCACGAACCCAGTCGCCGCGTCGAGCAGCCCGAAGTGCCCGCCGTGCGCGGCCACGGCCTGGCCCGCGATGCACTGGTCCCGGATCCACGCGTACCGGTAGTCGTAGTTCCGCGTCCCCGCCAGATGCTCGGGCAGCGACGTCGTCGCGGCTGCGGCCATCCCGCCGTGCGCCGAGGTCAGACCGATCATCACGCCGTAGGCCAGGCGCGCGTCCCGCGGCGCGAACGTGTCCGAGCAGTCGGGGATGCGCGCCTTCCAGTCGTCCTGCGTCCGCTGCCAGAGCCGGTCGGGCGGTTCCGGCCGACCGTCCAGCGGACGATTCGACAGCTCCAGTACGAGATCGTGCGTCTCGCCCTCGCGCACGTCGATCTCGAAGGCCAGCGGCCAGCCTGCGGCGTTCTCCGGCGCGCCCGTCCAGCGGAAGTACAGGCCGTCCGCGTCGCCGCGCCACGCGCCGTCCTCCCGCCGCAGCCGGTGGTCGCCGCCCAGGCCGAACCGCACCCGGACCGCCACCGTCCCCTGGACACCCCGGATCCGCCGCAGCACCACCGCGCGGCCGGCGTCCGCCGGACGGCACAGCGCCTCGTGGCACTCGACCACCCCGTCCGGCACCACCCAGCGGCTCCGCCAGACCAGGCCGCCGTCCTCGTAGTACCCGCCCCACACCCGCCGCTCGGCGACCGGGCACACCACGTACGCGCCGGGCCCGCCCAGCAGGCCCGAGAACACCGGCGGCGACTCCCACGACGGGAAGCACATCCAGGCGAAATCGCCGTGCGGCCCGATCAGCGCGCCCCGCTCACCGTCCCCGACGAAGGCGTAATCACGCAGCACATGGAGCATCCCGTGCCCCTTCCCGCGAACCGGCACCACGACACACCCGGAACGCGCGATCCCGGGGCCGAATTACCGTATGGCGCACGCCACGCATGAATCGCCTATCAGGGGTACATAGGAACCGTCACCCGGAAATCAACAGGAAAAGGAAGTGAAGCGCCGTGGCGCTCATCCTCGCCGTACTCCTGCTGGCCATCCTGCTGGGCGGGCTGGGATTCGCCGTCCACGTCCTGTGGTGGATCGCCCTGGTCGTCCTGGTCGTGTGGATCCTCGGCTTCGTCCTCCGCTCCGCCGAAGGCACCGGCGCCCGCCGCCGGTGGTACCGCTGGTAACCTCCGAGACGGCTCCCTCTCACCCATATTTCGGACGCGGGCCCGCGGAATATCGTTCCGCCGCGGCCCGCGTCCCGATGCGGGATCGGCGGAATGCCGTTCCGCGCATTTCCGAAATGGCCGAAAACGGCCCTAGTTGACCCCGACGATCTGGCGCTCCGGCTCGATCACGCCCACGACGCGCTCCAGATCGCGCGAATAGGGCCGGCCGAGGTACTTCTCCGCGATCTCGTCGATGATCGCCCACGCCTCGTCCCCCTCGATCCACTCCGCCACCCGCCCGCGCACGATGATCGGCTCGAACGGGTTCTCGGCGGACGTCAGCGACAGCGCCACCCGCGGGTCGCGCCGCAGGTTCCGCGCCTTGCGCGAGTCCGGCCCGGTCAGGAAGACGATCCGCTCGCCGCGCGCGTCCACCCACAGCGGCACCGAGTGCGGCGACCCGTCCGGCAGGACGGTGGCGAGGTGGCCCAGGGCCGTGCCCTCCACAGCGCGGCGGACCTCTGGCTTCAGCATCGCGTTCCTCCCATCATCCCTCCCCCGGAGTTCCCCGAGGAGACTCCAAGACCATAACAGTCGGAGTTCCCTAAAGGAACCCCAATGCGTAGACTGATCCCATGCAGCGCACGGACTTCGGCGCGATGGCCTGCTCGATCGCCCGCACCCTCGACGTCATCGGCGAACCCTGGTCGCCGCTCATCCTCCGCGACGTCTGGGCCGGACTCACCCGGTTCCAGCAGCTCCAGGCCGACCTCGGCATCTCCCGCAAGGTCCTCACCGAGCGCCTCGACCACCTCGTGGAACGCGGCGTCCTCGAACGCCGCCCCTACGACCAGCGCCCCAGATACGAATACGTCCTCACCGAACGCGGCACCGAGCTCGTGGACGTCCTCATGGTCATGGCCGCCTGGGGCGACCGCTGGCTAGCCGGAGAAGCCGGCCCACCCGTCCTCTACCACCACAACACCTGCGGCGAAACCAGCAACGCCGGCCTCCACTGCACCCACTGCGGCGCCCGCATGCACCCCACCGAAGTAACCCTCCTCCCCGGCCCCGGCGCCCCCTGACCTACCCAAGCACCCCAAGCTGCCACCGCACCCGAGCCCCGACGGCCTCGGGCAACTCGTCCCGCGCGTCCTCCAACAGCCGGACGAGCGCGGCCCGCGCCTCCTCCGACGGGCGGCCGTAAACCGTCGCCGCATCGCGCGCCATCCAGGACCCCAGGTCGCTCCGCGCCGCCTCCGCCAGGTCCGGATCACGCGCTGCGAGCAGCCGCAGATCGGCGTCCAGCCGCGTCCAGGTGTCGCGCCGCAGCAACAGCTTGTGCGCGGCCCTGCGGATGTGAAGCGGACGCGCCGGCCGAAGCAGACGCCTGAGCGTCTCGACCGGGACGGTCACCTCGTGCGCGACCATCGCCCGGCTGACCGTGCGAACCACGGCCGGGGAAGGGTCCGTCAGCAGCGCGCCCCACTCCTGGCCTGACCGCGCAGTGCCGAGTACGCGCGGACGGCCGCAGCGCGTACGCGAGGCAGCGTGTGCTGAAAGAACGGCGCTACTGCCTCGGCATCGTCGCGGCCGCCGGACTCTGCGAGGCCCAAGATGAGGCCGGCGACAGCTGTTGTTTGGTCCTCGTTCCCGGCCAGGGCGGTTCTGTAGTGGTGGGCTGGGTCGTCGCCTGCGCGTCTTGCGGCCCATTGCGCGACGGCGCGCACTGGCGCGGACCGGTCTCCCAGGAAAGCCCGGCCGCGCTCGGGGTTTCCCAGGCGGACGAGTGCGGTGAGGGCCAGGGCGCGGAGGTCGCTGCCGGACGAAGGCAGCAGGGGCTCCATGAGGTCGGGGCGGTGCCGGGCGGTCGCTTGCGCGGCGATGTACTCGCCCGCCCAGGTTCGGCAGCGGGTGTCGGATTCCTTCTGGACTGCGTCCAGGACGTCCTGCACGCGGGTGTCCGGGCGAGGCAGCCATGCCTGGTAGACGAGGCGGCGGGTGTAGCGGTCGTCCAGGGTGCGGAGTGCTGCGAGGACGTTGGGGGGTGCGTCGGGCAGGAGTTGCGCGAGCAGGTCCAGGACGAAGTCGCCTCGGCGGCGGGCTGCGAGGTGCGTTGCGGTCAGGACGGCCGTCGCGGCGTTTGTGGTTGGGGTTTGCAGGGCGTCCCGCAGCAGGTTGGGGAGGACGGCTCGGGCGGCGTCGCGGACGGGTTTGGCCCAGTCGGCGGCGCGGATCACGACGAGGGGGAGGAGCGGGGACAGGTCGTTGGCGGGGTGGAGGGCCGCTTCGCGGATGCGGCCGTCCGCTGAGCACAGGGCCAGGAGGAGGGCGGTCTCGGTGGTCGGCGTTACCGGGGGCGGGGTGGGGTGGCGGGCGGGGTAGCCGTGTTCCTCGATGTCGTTGAGGCGCAGCTGCTCGTCCAGCTTCAGCCACGGTCGGGCGTTGGTTGATTGCCGGGCTTGGTGGAGTTCGTCCGGGATCACGGCTTTGCTTGTCAGGCGGTGACGTGGACGGTGGAGCCGGTGCGGGTCTTGGTGACCTTGAGTTGGGCGGGGATGCGGGTGCGGAGTTCGGCGACGTGGCTGACGACGCCGACGGCTCGGCCGCCGTCGCGGAGGGCGTCGAGGACGGCCATCACCTCGTCGAGGGTCTCGTCGTCCAGGGTGCCGAAGCCCTCGTCGACGAAGAGGGTGTTCACCTCGGTGCCGCCCGCCTCGGCGGTGACGACGTCGGCGAGGCCGAGCGCGAGGGACAGGGACGTGATGAACGACTCGCCGCCCGAGAGGGTGGCCGGGTCGCGGTCGGCGCCCGTCCAGGCGTCCACGACGCGCAGGCCGAGCCCGCCGCCGCTCTTGCTGCGGTCGCCGGCCGCCTTGTCGACGGTGTGCCGCAGGACGTAGCGGCCCGCGGACATGCGGCCGAGGCGCTCGTTGGCGGCGGCGACGACGCGTTCGAGACGGGCCGCGAGGACGTAGGCGGTCAGCGAGATGCTGTCGCGGTTGGCCGGGGAGGTGCCGGAGACGAGCCCGGCCATGCGCTCGGCGACCGCGTAGGCCTCGGCGGCGGGGCGCCACGCGGCGACGGCGGTGGCCAGCTCGCGGCAGCGCTCGTCCAGCCGGGAGAGGCGCAGTTCGGAGCGGGAGACGGCGGACGCGGCGGCGGTCGCGGCGGCTTCCGCGCGCGCGGCGGCGGCCTCGTAGGCGGGTAGGTCCGGGGCCGGACGGTCGGCGGCGGCGCGCAGTTGCGGGTCCTTCAGCGCGTTCTCGACGACGGCCTCGGTCTGCTCGTAGCGGCGGAGGCGGTCGCGGAGGGGCGCCTGGTCCTCGTCGTCCAGCCAGGCGGCGGACGCGGCCTCCGGGCTGGCGAACAGTTCCTCGGTCGCGGCGCGAGAGGCGGCGTCGCGGGCGGCGGCCAGCTCGCGGGACGCCTGCTCGGCGGTGCGGAGGGCCTCGGCGGCGGCGCCGAGCGCGGACGCCTCGCGGTCGAGGCGGTCGATGCGCGCTTCGAGCGTCGGGTCGTCGCCGCGGGCGGCGTCGAGTTCGGCGGTGAGCCGGACGTGCTGGTCGGCGAGGCCCTCGTCCTGCGCGCGGACGGTCTGGACGTTCGCGGAGACCTCCTCGTGCCGGGTCCGGAGCCGCTGCTCCTCGCCCTGGACGCGGCGCAGCTCCGCTTCGAGGTGCTCGGCCCGGGCGGCGACGGCGGCCAGCTCGTCCTGGCGTTCGCGCGCGGCCTGGAGGGACGCGGCGAACTCGGCGGCGGGCTCCTCGCCCGCGACCTCCAGCTTGGCGTCGTACTCGCCGCGCAGCTCGCGGACGCGCAGCTTGGCGTCCTCGCGGCGCTTCTCGGCCGCCTCGAAGGCGGCGCGGGCCCGGTCCACGGCGTCCTTGTCCGGAATGTCGCCGGACGGGGTGGCCGGTTCGGGGTGCTCGGTCGCGCCGCAGACCCGGCACGGCTCGCCGGGTTCGAGTTCGGCGGCGAGCACGGCGGCCATGCCTTCGAGCCGCGCCTGCTGGAGGTCCTGGTACACGTCGCGGGCGTTCTGCGCGGTGTCGACGGCCTCGCTGTGCCGGTCGTCGGCCTGCTCGATGGCGACGGCGAGGTGGTCGCGGCGCTCGGCGGCGGCCAGTTTCCGGTCCAGCTCCTCGGTCGCGGCGCGCGAGCCCGGAAGTTCGGCGGCGGCGACCCGGGCCTGCTCCACGGCCGTCCGGTGCGCTTCGACGCGTCCGGGCAGCTCTTCGAGCGCGTCGGCGAGCTGCGCCAGCTCGGCGTTGAGCCGGATCTGCGTCGTTGAGAGCTGCTCGCGCTCGCGGGTGATGTCGCGGAGGCGGTGCGCGGTCTCGCGGCGTCCTTCCAGCATGGCGATCTCGTCGCGGCGGTCGCGCTCGGCCTTGGTGAGGACGTCCTCCGCCGCGCCCGGCGGGACGAGCGTGGCGACGCGCGTCCGGACGGCGGCCGCATGGGCGCGCGCCCGCTGCTCCTGCCCCTCCCGCGCCGCCACCTCCTGGACGACCCGGATGACCCGGTCGGCGCGCGCGGCGGCGTCCAGCCGCGCGGCCCAGCTCGCGCGGGCCTCGGCGTATTCGGCCAGCTGCTCGCGCTTGCGCAGCGCGTCGGCGTGCTGCTGCTGGTGCTTGGCCAGCTCGCGCGCCGCGTCGAGCTCCTCGCGCGCGGCCGACGCGGCGTCCACGGCGTCCCGGTGCAGGTCACGCTGGACGTCCAGGATGTCCCGATGCTCGGCGACCAGCCCGCGCGCCCAGGCGGGCAGCGACTCGACCGTCTCCAGCGCGTCCTGCGCCTCGCCGCCGCGCGGCTGGCCCTGCCTCGGCGCGGGGACGGGCGACGCGTCGTGCGGGCCGCGCTCCCCCGCCACCTCGGCGATGCGTCCCGCGACCGACTCGGCGTGGACGCGCCGCGCGTCGGCGTCGCGGCCGGCGTCCCGGCGCCGCTCGGCGAGCCACTGCTCGACCGACGAGAACACCTCGGCGGAGAACAGGCGTTCCAGCACCTCGCGGCGCTCGCCCGCCTTCGCGCGCAGGAACCCGGCGAAAGCGCCCTGCGGCAGCATCGCGACCTGGCAGAACTGCGCGGCCGTCATCCCGAGCAGACGGCCGATCACGTCGTCGGCCTCGCCGACCCGGGTGGACAGCGCGACCCACTCGCCGTGCTCGAACTCCTCCAGGACGACCTTGGCGTTCTCCTTCGTCAGGCCCTCGCCGCGCTTCTTCGGCCGGAACCATTCGGGCGAGCGGGTGATGCGCAGCCGCCGGCCCCGGATCGTCGTCTCCAGCTGGACGCTCGGCGCGAGGTCGGGCGCGGCGTGGTCGCTGCGCAGCCCGCGCGCGCTGTTCCGGACGCCCGGAACCTGCCCGTACAGCGCGAAGCAGACCGCGTCGAGCACGCTGGTCTTGCCCGCGCCGGTCTGCCCCTGGATCAGGAACAGCCCGGCGTCGGCGAGCGCGCCGAAGTCGATCTCCTGCTCGTCGCCGAACGGGCCGAACGCGGTGACGACCAGCCGGTGCAGTCGCATTACCGCAGCGCCTCCTTGCGGCGGAACGCCTCGAACGCCTCGTGCAGCAGGTCGCTCTCGGCCTCGGACGCGGGCGTGCCGGTGACCTCGGTGACGAAGTCGGCGGCGATGTCGAGGTGCGAGCGCTCGTGCACGCGCTCGGCGAACGTGCGCGGCCGCGGGACCCCGCCGGACGCGTCGGGCTCGAAGTTCAGCGCGAGCGTGTGCGGGAAGCGGCGGCGCAGCTTCTCCATCGCGGCGGTCGGACGGTTCGGGTCGGTGACGGTGATCTGGAGCCAGTGCCCGGTGAAGTCGTCGTAGCGCGGCGATTCGAGGAGGTCGTCGAGCCTCCCGCGCAGGCGCGCGACGGGACGCGGCACCGGCGCCTCCACGAACTCCTCGCCGAGCGAGCCGTCCGGGCGCAGGTCGATGAGCCAGGAGCCCTTGAGGTGGTGCTCCTCGGAGAACGAGTAGGCGAGCGGCGAACCCGAGTAGCGGACGCGTTCGGTGATGCGCTGCCGTCCGTGCAGGTGGCCGAGGGCGGCGTAGCCGATGCCGTCGAACACCGCCGCCGGGACGTGCACCGCGCCGCCGACCGAGATGTCGCGCTCGCTGTCGCTCGGCTCGCCGCCGGTGACGAACGCGTGCGCGAGGACGACCGAGCGCGTCCCGTCCGGACGCGTCGCCAGGTCGGCCCGGACGCGCCGCATCGCCTCGCCGAGCGCGGCGGCGTGGCCGCGTTCGGGCAGGTCCCACTGGGGACGGACGATCTCGGGCTCCAGGTACGGGATGCCGTAGACCGCGACGTCCTCCACCATGACGGGCTCGCCCACGCGCGCGGGGTCGGTGCGCAGGTGCACGCCCGACGCGTCCATCATCCGGGCTCCGAAGCCGAGCCGGCGCGCCGAGTCGTGGTTGCCCGCGATGAGCACCACGCGGGTGCGCTCGGCGAGCCGCTCCAGGGCCTCGTTGGCGAGCTTCACCGCGTCCACGCCGGGCAGCGCGCGGTCGTACACGTCGCCGGACACCAGCACGCAGCCGACGTCCTCCGCGCGCACCGTCTCGACCAGGTGGTCGACGTACGCGGCCTGCGCGGACAGCAGGTCCTCGCGGTGGAACGATCTGCCGAGATGCCAGTCGGAGGTGTGGAGAATTCGCATCGCGGACGACACCCTAAGCGCCACCCCCGACACAACAGGCTCAGAAACGCCGCCCCGCACGGGATTCCCCGTCCGGTATGACGCTCGGTGATATCGTCCGCACCCTGCGCGGCCGGGCGTGCCGTCCCCTAGAGTGACGCGCGTGAGCGAGCGTCCCTATGTGCTGCTGAGCTGCGCGATGTCGATCGACGGGTACATCGACGACTCGGCTCCCGAGCGGCTGCGGCTGTCCACCCCGGCCGACTTCGACCGGGTGGACGCGGTCCGCGCCACCTGCGACGCGATCCTGGTCGGCGCCGGAACCGTCCGGGCGGACGACCCGAAACTGCTCATCAAGGGCGAGTCGCGGCGCGAGAAGCGGGTCCGTCAAGGGCTCCCGCCCGACCTCACCAAGGTGACCGTGACCTGGAGCGGCGACCTCGACCCGGACGCGCGGTTCTTCACCACCGGCGAGTCGCCGAAACTGGTGTACGCGTCGTCCGGAAACGCGCCCGCGCTCGCGACGCGGCTCGGCGACCGCGCCGAGGTGATGGACGCCGGCGACCCCGTCCACTTCCCCGCGATGCTCGCCGACCTGGCAAAACGCGGGGTGAAGCGGCTGATGGTCGAGGGCGGCGGCGGCATCCACACCGCGTTCCTCACCCAGGGCCTGGTTGACGAGATCCAGCTCGTCATCGCGCCGTTCCTGCTCGGCGACCCGTCCGCGCCGCGCTTCGTCGGCTCGGGCGTCTTCCCGCAGTCCCCGGATCGTCCGATGCGGCTGGAGGACATCACCCGCATCGGCAACCTCGTCCTGCTGCGCTACCTGGTCGGAGAGCACCGTGGCTGACGATCCCGACGAGCGGTGGCTGGCACTGGCCTGCGACCTGGCCGAACTGTGCCCGCCGTCCGAGACCGCATTTTCGGTCGGCGCGGTCGTCGTCGGCCCGGACGGCACGGAACTGGCCCGCGGGTTCTCGCGCGAGTCCGACCCGTCCGACCACGCGGAGGAGGCGGCGCTCGCGAAGCTCGCGTCCGTGCCGTCCGGCGCGACGATCTACAGCTCGCTCGAACCCTGCGGAGCGCGCAAGTCGCGCCCTCGCCCCTGCGCCGAACTGATCGTCGCGGCCGGAATCCGGCGCGTGGTGTTCGCATGGCGCGAACCATCCCTCTTTGTCGAAGGCGTAGGCGACGAGTACCTGCGCGCGCACGAGGTGGAGGTCGTCGAACTCCCGTCCCTGTCGGCCCGAGCCCGCAAACCCAACGCCCACCTCCTCGACTGACCGTCGCGCCTTGATGAGACTGGCGTCTCATTCCTCTTGCGGACGCCCGGGTGCGTCGTGCGATGCTGTCTCCCAAGCAAGCATTCGGTCAAGCCGGGAGGCGGCATGCGCGAACACGATCGGCTGTTCATCGGCGGCGAGTGGACGGCGCCCGCCGGCACCGGCACCATCGACGTGGTCTCCCCGCACACCGAGGAGCTCGTCGGCCGCGTCCCGGACGGCACCGAGGCCGACATGGACCGCGCCGTCCAGGCCGCGCGCCGCGCGTTCGACCACGGCCCCTGGCCGCGGATGGCGCCCGCCGAGCGCGCCGAGATCCTCGGCCGCCTCTCCGCGATCTACGCCGAGCGCCAGCAGGCGATGGCCGACCTGGTCACCGAGGAGATGGGCTCGCCCATCCTCTTCTCGATCTTCGGCCAGGCCGCGCTGCCGCAGATGGTGCTCCAGTACTACGTCGACCTCGCCAAGGACTTCGCGTGGGAGGACGAGCGTCCCGGCATGCTCGGCCCGGTCACCGTCACCCGCGAGCCGGTCGGCGTCGTCGCCGCGATCTACCCCTGGAACGTCCCGCAGTTCACGCTGATGCTGAAGCTCGCGCCGGCGCTCGTCGCGGGCTGCACCGTCGTCGCCAAGCCGTCCCCCGAAGCCCCCCTCGACGCCTACCTCCTCGCCGAGTGGGCCAAGGAGGCCGGCGTCCCGGACGGCGTGCTCAACTTCGTCCCGGCCGGACGCGAGGTCGGCGCCTACCTCGTCTCCCACCCCGGCGTCGACAAGGTCGCCTTCACCGGCTCGACCGCCGCCGGACGCAGCATCGGCGAGGCGTGCGGCCGCCTGCTCCGCCCCGCCACCCTGGAGCTCGGCGGCAAGTCCGCCGCGATCATCCTGGAGGACGCCGACCTCGCGGCGACCATCGAGGGCTTCAAGATGGCGTCCCTGATGAACAACGGCGAGGCCTGCGCCGCGCAGACCCGCATCCTGGCCCCCCGCAGCCGCTACGCCGAGGTCGCGGACGCCCTCGGCACCATGGTCTCGTCCCTCGCCGTCGGCGACCCCGCCGACTACGGCACCGAGATCGGCCCCCTCGTCGCCCGCCGCCAGCAGGACCGCGTCGAGAACTACATCCGGATCGGCCAGGACGAGGGCGCCAAGATCATCGCCGGCGGCCTGGACCGCCCGCACGACCGCGGCTGGTACGTCGCCCCCACCGTCTTCGCCGACGTCTCCAACGACATGCGCATCGCCCGCGAGGAGATCTTCGGCCCCGTCCTCGCCCTCATCCCCTACGAGGACGAGGACGACGCCGTCCGCATCGCAAACGACAGCGACTACGGCCTCGGCGGCTCCGTCTGGACCGCCGACGTCGCCCACGGCGTCGACATCGCCCGCCGCATCCGCACCGGCTCCTGCGGCGTCAACCTCTACGTCCTCGACCCCAACACCCCCTTCGGCGGCTACAAGGACTCCGGCCTAGGCCGAGAACTAGGCCCCGAAGGCCTCACCGCCTACCTAGAACACAAGGCCATCCCCCGTCCCGCCTAGAACCACCCCAGCGCCCCAGGCGCAAACCGCCTCCCCCGCCCCCTCGCAAACCGAGAAGCGCGGACAGAGCCGCGCGTGAACCCATCGCAGTCTCCCGCTCCGCTTAGAACAAGCCCGGCGCTCCAGGCGCAGAGCGCCTTCCGCGCCGGGCGCGTTGGTGCAAGCCGGGGGCCACAAACGGCGCCCGCCCCGCGCGCGAACGCGTTAACAAGGGCCCGCGCGCGAACGCGTTAACAAGGGCCCGCGCGCGAACGCGTTAACAAGGGCCCGCGCACAACGCCGAAGGCGAGTGCGCGGGCCCTTGATGGCGAAGCCATGCAGCATTCGCACGAGCTTCCGGGCCGGGGGCGAGCCGCTAGGCGAGCCCCCGGAGCCGGAGGCTCAAAAAGCAGAGCGCGCCGCACATCGCCGAGGCGGGGCCACGGGCGGCGCGCGACGCCGGAGGCGAGTGCGCGGGTCCTTGGTGGGGAAGCCATGCAGCATTCGCGCGGGTTTCCGGGCCGGGGGTGAGCCGCTAGGCGAGCTTTGAAACCGGTGTCGCACCCAGCGGAACCTGACGCACATTGGCAAGCCGGGGGCCACGGACGGCGCCCGGCCCGCGCGCGAACGCGTTAACAAGGGCCCGCGCACAACGCCGGAGGCGAGTGTGCGGGCGCTTGATGGCGAAGCCATGCAGCGTTCGCACGTATTGCGGGCCGGTGGGCGAGCCGCTAGGCGAGTCCGGCGGAGCCGAAATACAAAAAGGACGGCCCCGGGCGGACGGGGATCACCTGGCGCCCGGTGGTCGGTGATCCCCGTTCGGCCGGGGCCGTCCCGTGGGTCCGCGCGGCGGGGCGGAATCGCCGCGCGGGCACCGGAGGGTGGTTCGCGGGCCGGGGTCAGGTCACGGGGACCGGGCTCCAGCCGTGCCGGTGGTGGCAGGCGCGCGCCACCTCCGGGTCGATGTCGCCGGTCACCAGGAGGCGGACGTCCGGGACCGGCACGGGCGCGTGGTCGAAGGTGAGCGCGCGCAGCTTCTCCGGGGTGACGACGGCGGCGGTGGCGTGGTGCGCGCCGATGGCGTGCAGCAGCGGCGCGACCTCGGGCTCGGGGACGCCGACGAGGGTGGCGCCGTGCGCGAGGCACAGGTCGGACAGGCCGATCAGGACGTCCGGGCGGCAGTCGCGGACACCGCACACCAGCACGTCGCCGGAGCGGACGCGGGTGACGGCGGCGAGCCGGTGCAGCGCGCCGAACCGGTCGGCGTGGGTCAGGTCGACGGGCGGCTCGAACAGCCGCAGGGCGGGGTCGCGCGGGACCTCCGGCGGCGGGCCGGACGGCCCGGCGCTCCCCACGCCGGCCCCCTCGCCGTGCGACCCGCCGCCCGCGTCCCCCCACGCGGCGGCCGTGTCTCCCCACACGGCCGCCTGCTCCCCCCACCGGGCGGCCGTCCCGCCGGCGGCGCCCGCCCCGACGAGGCGGGCGAACGACGTCGCCCCGGGGTACTCCCCGAAGGCGAACGCCTGCCGGACGTACGACCGCTCGGTGGCGGCGAGGGCCGCTGCCGCGACCTCGCCGCCGGTCACCAGGAACCGGGCCCCGCACTCGGTCATCATGCGGGCCAGCTCGCCGACCGTCGCGTCGAGCGGGAGCGGCGCGGGCACCGCGCCCGCCGCGCACAGCGCGTGGACGGCGAGGGTCAGCTCGGCCACGCCCGCGAGCTGGACGGCGGCCACGTCGCCGGACCGGACGCCGTGCCGGTGCAGTCCGGTCGCGGCGGCCGGGACCAGCGCCGCGAAGGCGCCGAAGCCGATCCGCCGGTCCGGGTCGACCAGCGCGGGGCGCCCGCCGAACCGGGCCGCGTGCTCGCGGGCGGAGGCCAGCACGGCCCGGGTCACGGTGGGCTCGGCCACCGTCCCCGTTCCGGCTTCTCCCTCGGGCATGGGCTGAACGTACGGAGCGCGGCCGGGCGGCCACATCCGCAGAACTGTGTAGGTGGGTATGTAGCTCATCAGGACAGCCCCGCCCGCTGGAGTAGCGCCCGGCGCCGCACCCGCCCCCCGGGGGACCGCGGGATCATGTCGACCACGTGCACCGCGACGACCTTCCGGTAGGACGGCACGTGGCCGTTGACGTAGGTGAGCAGCTCCTCGCGCGCGACCGGACGCGTCGCCACGACGAACGCGTGCGGCGCGAGCCCCACCTCCAGGTCGGGGACGGGCACGATCACGGCGTCCGCGACGGCGGGGTGCGCGGCGAGCACGGCGTCCGGCTCGGCGGGCGGGTCGGGGCGTCCGGCGCCGAGCCTGCCGAGGATGTAGACGCGGCCGTGCTCGTCGGCGAACGCCTGGTCGCCGGTGGTGAGCCAGCGCACCGGGACCGCGGCCGCCGAGGTCATCGGCAGCCGCAGGCACAGTTCGCCCGGCTGGTAGGCGGGCTGGTCGGTGCCCGTGGCCGGGTCCAGGACCCGCCAGGCGACGCCGAGCAGGCCGCGGCCGACCGAGTCGAGCGTGCCCTCCTCCACCCCGCGCGGGTTGAGGTGGGTGATCCCGGCGGCCTCGGCGGTCCCGTACGCCTGCCGGACGGGGCAGCCGAGCCGGTTCGCGCAGGCGCGCGCGGCCTCGGCGGACAGCGGGCCGCCCGCGCTGACCACGGCGCGCAGCGAGCGCAGGTCGTACCGCGGGACGGACCGGTCGTAGGCGAGCACCTCGACCAGCCGCGGCGGCGCGAGCAGGACGGTGACGCGGTGGTCCTGGATCGCGCGGAGCAGCTCGTGCCGTCCCGCGCCGGCGAGGGTGACGACGGTCGCGCCGAGCCGCAGCCCGGGGTTGAGCAGGCCGTTCAGCGCGATCGGGTCGGCGAGCGGCAGCGCGGACAGCGCGATGTCGGACGGCCCGACCAGCCCCGCGTCGGCGACCCGGGTGAGCCCGGCGACGACCTCGGCATGGGTGAGCCGGACGGCCCGGGCCGGGACGCCCTCGCCGCGCGTGCACGCGATGAGCGCCGCGTCGCGCGCGGGGTCGACCGGCACGTCCGGCGCGGGCGCGGCCGTGTGCAGCGAGGCGACGGACTCGACGTCCGGCTCGTCCCCGAAGCAGAACAGCCGCCTGACCGCCCGCGTCCGGACCACGCCCCGCCGTCCGCCACCGAACCCGGACCAGGGCATCTCGGACGACCCCGACCGCCGCGAGTCGGACGACGCAGACCGTCCGGTGTCGCCCGGCGCGTTGTCGGAGGGGTCGGGTGGGGGTGGGGTGTTCGGGAGGGGGGTCACGAGGTCGCGGAGGGCGGATTGCTCCATGCCGCGGAGGGCGGTGCGCTCCATCTCGCGGAGGGCGGTCTGGGCGATGTCGAGCAGGACGGGCCAGGTGATGACCACGCGCGCGTCGGCCTCGGTGAGCAGGGCCGCCAGCTCGGCGGCGGGCAGGGTGGGGCGCACCGGCATCGGGGTCGCGCCCGCGGCCGTGACGGCGTGCAGCGCGACGACGAACTCGGGGCTGTCGGGGAGGTGCAGGGCGACGACCGTGCCAGGGCCGACGCCCTCGCGGGCGAGCCCGGAGGCGAGCGAGCCGACGGCGGCGGCGAGGTCGGCGTGGGTCATCGCGCGGTCGCCCATGGCGTCGACCACGGCGAGGCGTCCGCCGGTGCGCGCCTCGGCCGTCCCCTCGTCGCCGGCGTCCGCGCCGAACACCGCACGGGACACCGTCACCGCGGGGTGACCGGACGCCGCGTCCACACGCATGCAGATCATGCGACCGACGCTACGGCCGCCGCCCCCGGTGGCACATGCACACGATTGTGCACGTTGGTATGTAGCTCAGCGCAGCTGCGGCTGGTCGGTGAGGTGGTGGTCGACCGCCCACACGGCGATCTGCGCCCGCGAGTTGTAGCCGAGCTTGGTGAGGATGTTCGCGACGTGCCGGGCGGCGGTCGCCGGGCTGATCACCAGCTCGCTCGCGATGCCCTTGTTGCTCAGGCCGCGCGCGACGAGCCGCGCGATCTCCCGCTCCCGCGCCGTCAGCGTGCTGGGCGCCCCGCCGCCCGGCGCGGCCTCGTCCTTGGCCGTCCCGCCGGACGCGAACACTTCCTTCCCGGACGCAGCGCCCGATGCGGACGCGTCCGATGCGAACGGGTCCTTGGCCGCCGGTTCAGCGGGCAGGAAGGCTCCCCCGGCGGCGAGGGACGGGTCCGGGGTTTCGGTCGTGGTGGCGGGTTCCGGGTCGTTCTCGTCGGTGCCGAGGGCGAGGGCTATGGCTTCGTCCGGGGCCAGGGAGCGGCCCTCGTCGAACCACTGCGCGACGACCGGTTCGCCCATCGCGCGGCGGATGGGTTCCAGCATCCCTTCGACGCGCGCGCCGTGGCCCGGCCGTCGCTGGACGGACGTCCCCGACGGGTGGGCCGGGCCGTCCGGATGCGGAGTGTGGCGGCGCGCGGCGGCCTCGCGTAGTCCAGCAGCGGCGCCCGTGAGCAGCACCGCGCCGCGCGAGTCGCCCTCGCATGCGAGAAGTTCCGCGAACGCCTCCAGTCCGCGCGCGATTTCCGGACGAACCCCAGACGCACGGCTGAGCCGCAGCGCGCGCGCTAGGGAACGGCGGGCGAGCGGCGCATCCCCGGTTGCAAGGGCGACTCGTCCGAGTCCGGCGAGCGCGCGTGCCAACTCCGGACGCGCCTCGATCTCAACAAGAGCCGGAAGCGCTTCGGTGAATCGGGCGCGCGCGCCGGAGGCGTCCCCGCGAAGTTCGGCGATCCGGCCCAGCCCTATCAGCGCGTGTGCGGCGCCCCAAAGCTGCCCGATGTCGCGCATCACATCGAGTCCGGATTCGTAGGCGAGGCTCGCCTCGCGCATGCGTCCGGAGCGCGCGAGCATGTAGCCGCGCGCGATGTGCGCGTAGCCCCGGTTCCACTCCTGCCCGGGGGCGTCGGTGAGGGCGTCCGCCTCGTCCAGGCGGTCGGCGGCCTCGGTGTAGCGGCCAGCGCGGGTGTGGGCCTCGGCGAGCGTGATCAGCGAAGCGGCGGCCATGAACCCGTCCCCGGCGCGGCGGCAGGGGTCCAGGGCGCGTTCGGCGAACCCCGCGGCGCGCGGGAAGTCGCGGGCGCTGAGCGCGAGCTGCGCGCGGCCCGCGAGCGCCGGGCCGAGGACGATCGCGGGCAGGCCGCGGCTGCGCGCGAGGAACCGGTCGGTCCACTGCGCCCACTCGGCGACGCGTCCGCGCGCGATCCAGTACGAGCGCAGCGCCGTGCAGATGCGCAGGCCGCCCTCGACGTCCTCGCGGTCGAGCGCCCAGGCCAGCGCGGCGCGGATGTTGCCCAGCTCGGCGTCGCAGCGGTGGAACAGCGCGACCCGGCCCGCCCAGTCCGCCTCGGACTCGGCGAGCGCCAGCTCCCCGTCCCGCTCGGCCGCCTCCAGGACGCAGTCGCGGTGCCGGTCCCGGATCGTGTCCTCCTCGCCCGCCTCGGCGAGCCGCTCGGCGGCGTACTGCCGGATGCTGTCCAGCAGCCGGAACCGGGTTTCCCCCGCGATCTCGTCCCCGACGACGACCAGGGACTTGTCGACCAGCGCCGTGAGCAGGTCGAGGACGCCGCGCGGCGGCAGGCCGTCCGCCGAAGGCTCGGGCTCCTCGTCCAGGCCCGGCAGGTCGGCCAGGTCGGGAAGTTCCGGCAGGTCGGGAAGGTCGGGCAGGTCCATCAGGTCGGCGCCGAGCCCGGCCGGGTCGGCGCAGACGCGCTCGGCCTGGCCGAGCGTCCAGCCGGTGAACACCGACAGGCGGCGCAGCAGGGTGCGCTCCCGGTCGTCCAGCAGCTCGTGCGACCAGTCGATCGCGGCGCGCAGCGTGCGCTGCCGGTGCGGCGCGGTGCGCGCGTTCCCGCCGAGCAGCCGGAACCGGTCGGCGAGCCGCCCGGCGATCTGCTCGACGGTCAGCACCCGCAGCCGCGCGGCGGCCAGCTCCAGCGCGAGCGGGACGCCGTCCAGCGCGCGCCCGACCTCCTCGACCGCCGCGGTGTTCTCGGCCGTCACGGCGAACTCGGGCCGGACGGCCCGGGCCCGCTCGGCGAACAGCCGCACGGCCTCGCCCGGATCCAGCGGCGGGACGCGCCAGACCGTCTCGCCCGCGGTGCGCAGCGGCTCGCGGCTGGTGGCGACCAGGCGCAGCCGCGGGCAGCGCGGCATCAGCGTCCCGGCCAGCTCGGCGCACTCGGCGACGACGTGCTCGCAGTTGTCCAGGACGAGCAGCACGGCCCGGTCGCCGATCGCGTCCGCGAGCGTGACGGCCAGCTCCCGCCCGTCCTCCTCGGACGCGCCGAGCACCGCCGCGACCCGCCGCGCGACCACGTCGGCGGGCCCGCCGGGCGCGATGTCGGCCAGCTCGACCAGCCACACACCGCCCGGATGCGCGGCAAGGACGCCATGCGCGACATGCACCGCGAGCCGCGTCTTGCCGATCCCGCCCGCCCCGCAGAGCGTCACGGCCCGCGTCGTCTGCAGCAACCCGCGCAGGTCCGCCACGTCCCGCTCCCGCCCGACGAACGCATTAGGCTCCCCCGGCAAATTGGTCCGCACCACATCGGTGGGTGGGGGGCCTTCGGACGGGTCGGAGGGCATGGTCGCCTCGGGCGCGCCGGGGGGCGGGGTCTTGCCTGGCGCGGCGGCGGGGTGGTTCGGTGTCATGCCAGCGGCCTCCACAACCTCCGGCGTGCCGGACCGGGGGTGCCTCGGCAAGGGGAGCTTCCCTGTTCCCGAGTCGTCCTCACCGGGAGTCTTTCACCCGGTCCGGGGCCGCGTCCCGGAATCGCTACGGAGAACTATCTCCCGCCGCTTTACCTGGAGGGCCGAAAACATGCCGCCGGACCGTGACCGGGCGGGCACGGCGCGTTCCCGCCGAACACGCCCGAGCGGCTCCGATTCCACCCTCGGGGCCCGCTGGCCTTACCGTAGTTCGCCGTGTCCCACCCCTCCGATCCGACCTCCGACACCACGCCGACCTTGGACGACGCCCTGGTCGGCGAGGCCGTGCTGGGCGTGTACCGGCAGATGTTCGCCGCGCTCGCCCGGGACGGCGGCGCGGTCGTGGACGACCCGGAGCTGGTGGACGTCGCCGAGACGCTGCTCGCCGCGTTCGCCGACGCGGGCGAGGAGGGGCTGAGCCGCGAGCAGATGCGGTACGTGTGCCGCCGCTACCCCACCGAGGTGTTCGAGAACCGGCTGCGGGTGCTGCGCGGGCTCGGCGCCGTCCGGGAGGTGTTCCCGAAGCCGAACCAGCTGCGCTACCGGGCGTCCTTCACCTCGGTGGTCGGGCTGATGTTCGTCCGGCGGATGATGCTGGACGGCGGCCAGTCCGAGATGCACCGGCTGCTCGCGCTCGAACAGCTGAACGTCGCGGACCCGCGGATGACGCCCGCGCAGGCCAGGGACGGCGCGGCGGGCCTCGCCCGCGCGTTCCGGCTGTGGAGCGTCGAGCTGCTGACCCTCACCAACGGGACGATCGAGGAGCTGCGCGAGCAGGCGCCAAAACTATGGGGCACCGAGGAGATCCTGCAGCGCGCCGAGCGGCTGCACGGCGCGATCCTGCGCCGCTGGCCGCAGCTCGACCGGGCCTGCACCGACCTGCGCACCGCGATCTACGCCTACGGCGACGCGTCCCGGCGGGCCGCCGCGCGCCTGTCCGATTCGGCCGGGACGACCCGGAACCTGACCCTGCTGCCGCCGGAGACCTGGCGGACGTTCGCCCGCACCGCGTCCCGCGACGATCTGGCCGCCGTCCTGGAGGGCTTCGTCTTCGACGCGCCGGCGCCGTGGCACGAGCCGTCCGCGGTCGTCCAGGCGGTGGAGGACGGTCCGCGCGCCACCCCGCCGCGCCCGGCGCCGCCGCGGCCGTCCGTCCCCGATCCCGGCCTTTCGGACGACACGGGCGGCGACGCGACCGCGACCGAACGCCTGCGCGCGGTCGCCGAGCAGGCCCTCCGCGGCCGCGACCGGATCGCCGTCGAGGACCTGCTCACCCAGGACTGGCCGACCGCCCGGCGCGTCCTCGCCGACCTGTCGTCCGCCCACCTGCACCCCGAGCTGCCCTACCGGCTGACCTGGTCGGACGGTCTGGCCGTCCGGCCGGACGGCTCCCCGACCTGGCTCTCCCCCGGCACCTTCGAGCGCACCGACGTGAAGCACGTCGCCGCTCCCCGAAAGGCGGGAGCCGATGAGTAAGGCAAGCGCCGAGTCCAAGGCGGACGTGGATCCGGGGGTTCTCGCCCGGGCGCGCGCCCGCGTGCTGGGAGGCGCGTCGCAGGCGGTGACGGAGCCGACGCCGCCCGGGGTGGTGGCCGCGTCCGACGGGGAGCGGGTGTGGCTGCTGTCCGCGTGGCCGGACGGAGCGACTCCGGCATTGCTGGAGGAGTACGACACCGCGCCGATGCCGCTGGACCGCTCCGGGCAGGCGCGGCGCGTCCTGGCGGCGGCGCTGCGCTGCTGCTGGACGCGCCTGGACGACGCGCCGTGGCCGGGCGAGGCCGCGCCGGTCCAGGCCGTCCTTGAGGTGTACGGGGGGATGTCGCGCGGCGACGCCGAGCTGGCGCGGCGCTGGGCGACCGGCGAGCTGCGGCGGCTGTCGGACACCGGCTGGCTGCTGCTGGACGAGGCCGCCGGGGTCGTCCGCCCGGGTCCGCGCGTGGCGCTGTGGCCGGACGACTCGCTCGGCCCGCTGCGCGACCTGCTGCGCCGCCTGCCCGAGCCGCCGCAGGGGGTGATCGCGGGTGAGTGAGGCGTTCGAGCCGCTGCTCCGGTCCTACGACGAGCGGCGGCGGTCGGAGCTGGTCGCGGCGTACATGGCGGTCGAGCACGCGGCCGAGCCGGTGCCGGAGGCGCGCTTCGCGGGGCTGCGCGAGCCCGCGTCCCGCCGGACGGTCGAGGCGATGCTGAACCTGTCCGGTCGCACGCTGATCCGCGCGGACCGGACGTCCTGGACGTCCGGCTACCGGGACGAGGTCGCCGCCGAACTGGCCCGCGACCCCGCGTGCGTGCCGCCCGCCGGGGACCGGGCCGTCCTGGCCCTGGTGCTGATCCACTCGGTGGCGATCCCGCGCGCGGCGGGCCGGCTGCCGGACGACACGTGGCTGTCGCCGCACCCGACCCCGTTGGAGGAGCTGCGCCGCCGCTCCCAGCTGCCGATCGGCGAGCTGGAGTCGGCGCTGCGCCGGCTGCGGCTGGCGGGCCTGGTCACCCAGGTCCGCGCGGACGGCCGGACCGACGGCGCCGACGCGGGCGGCTTCGTCCCGGGTCCGCAGTTCCACCGCCTGACACCGGCCGCGCGCCGCCGCCTCCAGGAGGAGCTGATCCTCGCGGCCGGCCCGGACTCGCCGCTGGCCGCGACGATCCGCGCCCGCCGCCGCAGCCGCGAACGCGCCGAACAAGAAGCCGCAGCAAGGCGCGAAACCTCCGCTGAGCGGGCCGGGGTGGAGCAGGGAGACGTGTCAACGCAGGACGTCCGGGAGGAGGGGTTGTGAGCGCTGTTCTTGATCCGTTGGTGCCGGGGCCGGCCCGGGCCGGGGGTGAGGCCGAGGACGTCGTCGGGGGGCGGACGCTGGTCGCCGTCCAGGCGGTGAACATCTCGCGGCTCTCGACGCATCCGGTGCCGACCGTGCCGGGGACGCTGATCGTGGTCGCCGGGCAGGGGCCGAAGGACTCCAACGGCGCGGGCAAGTCGTCGTTCATCGCGTCGATCACGGCGCTGCTCGGGGACGAGCAGTGGCGGTTCGCGTCGGGCGCGCGGGCGGTCGCGGAGCTGCTGTTCAACGCGGAGCTGGCCGCGCAGGGCGACCAGCAGTGGGCGTCGGCCGACCACGGCTACATCGTCGGGGTGTTCGACCACGCGGACGGGGACGGCTCGGACGCCCTCACCGTCTGGCTGCGGGTGAACGCGGACGCGCCGCACCTGGAGCTGCGCTGGCGGCAGGGCGTGCACCTGGCGTCGGCGGCGTCGGAGGCCGAGCGGGTCACGATGGCCGACGCGCTGTGGGCGTCGCTGCCGCGCAGCGCGGGCCGCCGCGACTTCGTCGCCAAGGACCTGTCGCGCGTGCTGTACGGCGGGCAGGTGCGGTGCGTGTCGTTCCTGTCGACGTCCGTCCGGTCGAGGGTCGCGACGAACCTGCTGTCGCAGCCGCTGAACGAGATCAGCCCGGAGCGGATCTTCTCCGCGATCGCGGCGCTGACCGGCCTGGACCGGGAGCTGGAGGCCGAGCGGGTCTCGCGGGCCGAGGAGCACCGCGAGCGCGCGAAGGCGGCCGAGGCGACGGCGCGGCTGGCCGAGTGGGAGCGCGAGGCGGCGTCCCTGCTGAAGACGTTCGACCGGCGCGACAAGGCGCGCGCCGAGGTCGCGGCGGCGCTGCGGAACTGGCGGACGCGCCAGGCCCGGCTCCTGGTGGACGCGGCGGAGGCCGACGCTTCGCTCGCCGCCGAGCTGGCCGCGCTGGAGGACGAGTCGGAGACCGTCCGGCAGGCGGCGCGGGCGGCCGAGAAGGAGGCCGAGCAGCTCACCGGCGGCGCGCTGGACGCGCAGGTCGCCGAGGCGCAGGCGGCGCTCGCCGAGCTGAAAGGCCGCGCCGACCAGCTCGGCGCGGACAAGGCCGTCGCGCGCAACCGGATGGAGGAGCTGCGGCGCCGGGTGTCGGCGCTGGAGGAGCGGCGCCGCGAGGCGGACGGCCGCGACGAGGACACCGCGCGCCGCGAGCTGGCCGGTGCCGAGGCCCGCCGGGACGAGGCGCAGCAGGAGTTCGGCATGGCGCGCGGCGCGGTCGCGCGGGCCGAGCGCGCGCTGGCCGAGGCGGAGGCGGGCGAGTCGAGCGCGCCCGCGCAGATCCGCGCGCTGGCCGGGGCGGGCGTCGCGTCCGTCGGGCTGCTGGACGCGGTCGAGCTGGCCGAGGACGTCCGGGACCGCTGGGAGGCCGCGCTGTGGCCGTACCGGGAGGCGGTCGTCCTGGACGCGGCTGACCTGCCCGCCGCGTCCGAGGCGCTCGGGTCGCTCCCCGGCTCCATGATCGTCCCTGCGGACGGCGCGCTCACTGAAGCCGCGCCCGAGGCCAAGGGCGCGTTGCCCGAGGGCGTCCGGTGTGATCTGCCGCTTTCGCGGTTCTTCGCGGCCCTCGAAAGCGGCGACGGGACGGGCGTGGTGATCCTCGGGGGGTTCCCCGAGCCGGTGACCGGGCGCGTCGCGCGCGTGCAGGCCGCCCGCGCCGGGGTCACGGACGCGCAGAACGCGCTGGAGGAGGCGCGCCAGCGGACCTCGGACGCCGCCGCCGACGTGGCGCTCGCGACGCGGCGGCTCGGCGGGGCGCAGGCCGGGGCCGAGCTGGACGCCGTCCGGGAGGCGATGGCGGCGCTGCGCGAGGAGCTGGAGGAGCTGGCCGGCGGCGAGGCGAAGCTCGGACCGCGGATGGGGTCGGCCGAGCAGGCGCTGCGGCGGCTCCAGGCGAAGGCGGACACGCGCGCGCTGGAGGTCGACCGGCTGCGCGGCCGCCGGGAGGCGCTGGAGCGCGACCGCGAGAAGCTCGCCGCGAAGGCCGCGGAGCTGGGCGGACGGCGCGCGGCGCTCGGTCTGGACGTCCTGGAGAAGGAGTGGGGCGAGTCGCGCGAGGCCGCCGCCGAGTGGCTCGGCGCGCTGACCGCCGACGAGCGCACCTGGACGCCGGACGAGTGGTGGCACACCGCCGAGAAGCACCTGTCCGAGGCGCTGCGCCGGGTTTTCCCGGACGGCGTGAACGACGAGGACATGCCGGAGGAGGTCCGGTTCCTGCTGCGCGAGCGCGTCGAGGGCGAGGGCCGCCGGACCGAGCGGGAGCAGGCGACGTTCCCGCGGCTGGTGCGGTCGCTGGAGTCGTACCTGCGCCAGCAGGAGGACTACGAGCGGCACCAGCGCCGGCAGATCGAGGTGCAGATGGCGGCGCGCCGCGCCGACCTGGACAAGGCGAGCAAGGGCGCGGACGAGGCCGCCGGCGCCGCCGAGGCGCACCGGACGGCGCTGACCGCCGCGATCCGCAGCCGGCTGCAGCGGGTCGCCGAGGAGTTCGAGAAGCTGGACGTCCAGTACGGCGGGTACGGCGCGACACTGGAGTTCCCGACACCGGAGCCGCCCGGCGACCCCGAGCAGGAGTGGCGCTGGCGGGTCACGCCGAAGTGGCGGCGCAGCGACGGGCAGCGGTACGTCCCGTACAACCGGCGCGCGAACACGGCGCTGATGGACGAGAAGGCCGTGAAGCTGGTGTGCGCGGCGGCGCTCGCGTCGTCCGGCGGCGGGCGGCTGTGCCTGGTGCTGGACGAGCTGGGCCGCAACCTCGGCAAGGAGCACCGCAAGGAGGCCGTCGCGCTGTTCCGGGAGATCGGCGAGCAGCACGGCATCACGGTCATCGGCGCGCTCCAGGACGACATGGAGCCCTACGCCATCGACGCCTGCGGGCAGTACATCAAGCTGCGCCGCTCGTCCGACACGATGCCGTACAACGAGCCGCCGGTCGTGGTCGGGTACGACGAGCACGAGCCGCGGGTGCGGCGGCTCGCCGCCGCGATGACCGCGGCCCGCGCGCAGCCCGTCCCCGCAGCTCCCGGCGGCGCGGAGGCCGCGGTTCCCGGCGGCGAGGAGGCCGCGGTTCCCGCCGAGTGACATGCATGAGACTTGGAGATGAGATTGCCCTTGGGGAGGTTCGCTTTCCCGGCTTACCGGTAGGTCACCGCAAGGGGGTGATCGGCGGTGGTCTGGACGCGGCTCCAGCGGCTCTGGTTAGGTGCCGGACCCGTTCCAGCGACGGAATTCGAACCACGGCTCCGGCCGATCCCGGTGACGGCCGGAGCCCGGCTCGGGCGGGGGCGGGCGCGCACATCCGGGCGGTGGCAGCCGGTCAGGGCGCACGCGCCGCTGGTGGTGGCGCTGCTGGTCGCGGGGCTGCTGCGGCTGGTGGCGGCGCTGGGGTACCGGCCCGCGATGTGGTTCACCGACAGCTTCACCTACCTGGACGAGGCGATCGACGGGCGGCCCGGCCTGCCCCGGCCGGGCGGGTACTCGATCTACCTCTGGCTGCTGAAACCGTTCCATAGCCTGACGCTGGTCATGGCGACGCAGCACGTGATGGGGCTCGCCGTCGGCGTCCTGGTGTACGCGCTCGCGTGGCGGTACGGGGTGCCGAAGTGGGGGGCGCTCCTCGCGGCGGCGCCGGTCCTGTTCGACGCTTACGAGATCCAGCTCGAACGGATGATCCTGTCGGACACGCTGTTCCTGGCGATCGGGATGGCGGCGTTCGCGCTCGTCCTGTGGCGGAGCCCGCCGCGGCCGTGGGCGGTGGCGGCGGCCGGGCTGGTCGCGGGCGCGTCGGTGGTGACGCGCCCGACCGGGATCGCCGTGGTGGCGGGCGTCCTGCTGACCGTCCTGCTGGGCGCGCGGCAGACCTGGGGACGGCGCTTCGGGACGGCCGCGCTCGTCCTCGCCGGATGCGTCGCGCCGGTCCTCGCCTACGGGATGTGGTTCAACTCGCACTACGGGGAGTTCGCGCTCAACCGCAGCACGGGCGTGTTCCTGTACGGGCGGGTCATGAGGTTCGCCGACTGCGAGAAGATCCACCCACCGCGCGAGCTGCGGAGACTCTGCACGAAGGTGCCGCCGGAAAGGCGGATGATCTCGCAGAACTACATCTGGGCGGCGGCGTCGCCGCTCAACCACATCCGCGGCGGGCGCTACAGCCGGCGCAAGAACCACATGGCCGAGCGGTTCGCCGTCCGGGCGATCGAGGCGCAGCCCGGCGACTACCTGAAGGCCGTCTCGCACGACACGCTGCGCGCCTTCGACTGGTCCCGGACGGTCTTCCCCGACCGGCTGACCTACGACCGCTACCAGTTCGGGCCCAGGCCCGCGCCGATCTCGGACAACCCGCGCAGCAGGCACGCCGCCGCCCTGTACCGCCGGGCCGCGCAGTACGAGCAGGGGCCCGTCCAGACGACGGTCTTCCAGCCCTGGGCGGGCTTCGCGGGCCTCTACCAGAAGGTCTTCTTCCTCCGCGGGACGATGGTCGGGCTGATCCTCGCGGCGGGGATCGTCCTCGCGCTCGTCCGGCGCGGTCTGCCCGGACGGCTCGCCGCCGGGCCCTGGGCCGCCGCTGCCGGACTGGTCGTGCTGCCCGCCGCGACCGCCGAGTTCGACTACCGTTACGTCGTCACCGCGGTGCCGTTCGCCTGCCTCGCACTCGCGTTGAGCTGCGCATCACGCAATAATCCCGGACAGATCAGCTCCCCCGCCGTCGCCTCCGGGACGGCCTGGGGGGAGGCCGAAGGGAGTCGGGGTGGCGCAGTGGCGGGTCGCGGGGTTCGACGAGGTCCGTGAGCTCGGCCGGGGGCCGCGCGGCAGGACGGTCCTCGCCCGGCACGGCACGTCCGGGTCCGCGGTGGTCGTCCGGTACCTGGAGCCCGCGGTCAGCCCGGCGGCCCGGGACCGGTTCCGCCGCCAGGCAGGCGCGCTCGGGCAGCTGCGCGATCCGCGCGTCGCCCGCCCCTACCAGCTCGTCGAGAACTCGCACGGCACCGCCGTCGTCATGGAGCGGGTGGACGGCGTCGCGCTCCGCGAGATCCTGCGCCGCGAGCGGCGGATCGCCCCGGAGGCCGCGCTCGTCCTGCTGCGGGACGCCCTGCTCGGCCTCGCGTCGGCGCATGCCGTCCGGGTCGTCCACGGCGACTGCACGCCCGGCGACATCCTCATCCGGGACAGCGGACGCGCCGTCCTGGTCGATTTCGCGGTCGGCGACCACGCCGGGCAGACCTCGCCGGTGTACCGGGCGCCGGAGCTGTGGCACGGGGGCGCACCGTCGCCCTCGTCCGACATTTACGCGGTGACCTGCGTCTTCTTCGAGGCCCTCGCCGGGCACCGGCCGTACGGCGCCCCGGAGGAGGGCCACCTCGCGGCGCCGATCCCGTCCGGGGACGTCCCGGAGCCGCTGCGCCCGCTCGTCGCGTCCGGCATGGCCAAGGACCCGCGCCACCGGCAGTCCGACGCCGCCGTGATGGCCGACGAGGTCGAGAAGGCCGCGCTCACCGCCTACGGCCCCGACTGGGAACCGCGGGGCCGCCGGGCTCTCACCGCCCTGGCCGCCCCCGACCGCTTCCTCGATTCTCCTCCTCCCCCGCGTTCGCGTAGTGGACGGTCTCGTGCGCGCGCGGGACGAGGCCGGGTCCGGGTCCCTCGGGGCCGGAAGCTGGCCGCGACCGGGGTCGCGGTCGCGGCGGTGCTCGCGGTCGGCGGGTACGGGATCTACATGGCCGTCGATCCGCACGCGTCCTCGCAGCGGGCGGCGGCGGAGCGTTCGGCGGCGGCGGGCAAGGCCCTGACGCTCGGACGGCTCGGGATGCGCGCCCCCTCGTCCTGGGAGGCGCTGCCGATCGCCGTCAAGGGACGCGCCTCCGACAGCTACTACGTGTCGCTCGCCGGCGGATGCCCGCAGCCCGCCGCGTCCAGCCTCGGGTCGTGCCCGGGATTCGCGGTGATGGGGCCGAGCTTCTTCGACAAGTCCGAGTCGCAGGCGTACGGCGGCGGACCGTACGACCCCAAGGACACCTTCTCCTCCCGGATCTCGATGAGTTGCCCCCGGCATCCCGAGCTCGTCGCGGGAGGGGCCGCCAAGGGCGCGTCCCAAACGGCGTCGAAGACCCTTCAGCTCGGTAAGCGGCCGGCCGAATTCCACCAGTGGCGCGTGCCCTGCTTCGAACGCCAGGGCGACGGGACGGGGTCGGTTTATACCGAACGCATCTGGTACGTCCCGTCCGCGCAGATCGTGGTGGTGGACGCGTGGAACACGCCCGATCTCGACGCGGTCCTCCGCCGCGCGACCTGGCCCTAGGGGAAACGGTTCGGTTCACCACGGCAAAAGCGGAGAAGATCATGCGTCCGGGATGCGCCGGACGTGGCTAGGTTGCCGTTCATGTCGAACAGTGGCGCACACGAGATGGCGCAAGCGCAGGCCCGGATGGCGGGCCGGTTCACCGGGCTCCCGGAGACCGGCGTCGTCGGCCCGCACCCCGGCGCGCACCCGGGCGCGCACGCCGCCCCGCCGGCCCGCGACCTGGACCCGGCCGTAGCCGGGCTGGTCGCGCGCCTGCCCGGGCCCGGCGGGACGATGTCCCGGGGCGCGATCGACCGATGGACGGACGCCGCCCGGGCCGTCCTCACCCTGGCCTACGCGGACGAGGAGGACCCGCCGCGCTGAGCACCCGCACCGCGGCGAGGTCCCGCCCGCGAGCCCGGAGCCCCGATTACGGCCAGGACTTTGGCTCCTCGGATTCGTTAGGGAAAAAGGTGCAACCGGAAACCGGTGAGGCGCGTCCATACCTCGTGGAGTGGCGCATCGACGGGTTCGTGGAGATCCGGGAGCTGGGACGCGGCGGGCAGGGCCGGGTGGTCCTGGCTCGGCACGCGGTGTCGGGCGGCCTGGTCGCGGTCAAGTACCTGCTGGGGGACGCCGGGTCCGGCGCCCGCGCGCGGTTCCGGGACGAGGCGGTCCTGCTCGGCCGGGTCCGGGACCCGCACGTCGCGCGGCTCTACCAGCTCGTCGAGGCCGAGCAGGGGCTCGCGCTGGTGATGGAGGCCGTGGACGGCGTGTCCTTCCGGGAGGTCCTCGGACGGTACGGGGCGCTCGCGCCGGAGGCGGCGCTGACCGTCCTCAAGGGGTCGCTGCTCGGCCTCGCCGCCGCGCACGCGGCCGGGGTCGTGCACCGCGACTACAAGCCGTCCAACGTGATCGTCCCGGCGGACGGCCGGAGCAAGCTCATCGACTTCGGCGTGGCGACCATGGCGGGCGCGGCGTCCGGCGCGGGCACGCCCGCGTACATGGCGCCCGAGCAGTGGCTCGGCGAGCCCGCGGGCCCGGCCGCCGACGTGTACGCCGCGACCTGCGTGTTCGTCGAGACCGTGACCGGGCGCAGGCCCTTCGCGGACGACCCGCGCGGCGGGCACCTCACCGGGGCCGTCCCGGTCGAGGACGTCCCGGAGCCGCTGCGTCCGCTGGTCATGAGCGGCATGGCCAAGGCGCCCGAGCACCGCCCGCCGGGGGCCGCCGTGTTCGTCCGCGAGCTGGAGGACGCCGCGCGCGCCGCCTACGGACCCGACTGGGAGTCGCGCGGCGCGCGGGTCCTCGCGGGCGTGGCGATGGCGCTGGCATCCCTGTTCCCCTTGGCCGCGCTCAGCGCCAGCGCGGGTGCAGGTGCAGGCGCCGGTGCGGCAGGCGCGGGCGCAGGAGCCGCCGGTGCCGGAACCGCAGGCACGGCCGGTGCGGGGACGGCGGGTGCGGGGACGGCGGGCGCGGGGACGGCTTCGGCGGGCGGTGGGGCCAGTGCGTTGCTCGGCGGCAAGACCGGGCTCGCGATCGCGGCGGCGGCGCTCCTCACGACCGGGGCCGCCGGATACGGCGTGTACCAGGCGGTCAAGCCGTCCCATAAGAAGCACGTCGCGGCGACCGCGCCGACGAAGGCGATGACGGTCGGACGCATCTCGCTCCGAACGCCCGTGCCGTGGGTGCTGCATCCGATGACGCTCGGCACGGGCGGGCAGCCCTTCGGGGACAGCTACCTCGTCGCGCAGGGCGCGAGCCCGGGCTGCACACCGTCCGACAAGCAGTTCTCGCCGTACAACCTGTCGCAGTGCAAGGGCTACGCGGTGATGGGCCCGAGTTTCAGCACCCACAGCGACATCTACCTCGCCGCGAAGTTCAAGGCCACCGAGCCGTTCGGCGGGATGTTCGGCGAGGACAAGGGCATGGACTGCCCGGCGGACAACAAGCTGCGCGTCTCGGACGCCCAGCACGGCGCGTCCCGGACGGTCAGCTCGTTCAAGCCCGTCGGCTCGCACAAGGCGCAGTACTTCGAGTGGACCGTCCCCTGCTGGACGCGGGACGCGACCGACGGACGCGGCTTCAAGACGCGGACCGCCACGTCCTACACCGAGCGGATCTGGTACCTGCCCGAGTCGAACATCCTCATCGTCGACTTCTGGCAGACGCCGGGCCTCGACCAGGTCCTCGCCAAGGCGACCTGGACCTAGGACCAGGCCAGGCCGCCCCGGCGGAACCGGCGGACCCGTGGGATCAGGGGTCCTGGATGCCCAGGCTGCGGGTCTCGTCCTCGACCTCGCGGGCGGCCTCCGCGGCGCCGGTGGCCTGGAGCTCGTGCGCCAGCTGCTCCAGCTCCGCGCCGCCCGCCATGAGCGCGGTGAGCTCCTCCCGGGTGATGTCGGACTTGTCGTGGTACCCGAGCGGACGCCCCCGGTTGAGGATCAGGAAGCGGTCGCCGACCGGGTAGGCGTGGTGCGGGTTGTGGGTGATGAAGACGACGCCGAGGCCGCGGTCGCGCGCCTGGACGATGTAGCGGAGCACGACCCCGGCCTGCTTGACGCCGAGCGCGGCGGTCGGCTCGTCCAGGACGAGGACCTTCGCGCCGAAGTAGACGGCGCGGGCGATCGCGACGCACTGCCGCTCGCCGCCCGACAGGGTGCCGATCGGCTGGTCCACGTCCCGCAGGTCGATGCCCATGGCGAGCAGCTCGTCCCGGGTGGTGCGGCGCATGAACTCGACGTCGAGCCGTCCGAAACGGGCCCGCTTCTCCGAGCCGAGGAAGAAGTTCCGCCAGACCGGCATGAGCGGGACGACGGCGAGGTCCTGGTAGACGGTCGCGATGCCGAGGTCGAGCGCGTCGCGCGGGGACGCGAAGGACACCGGCTCACCCGCGACCTCGTAGGTCCCGGTGTCGTGCCGGTGCAGGCCCGCGATGATCTTGATGAGGGTGGACTTGCCCGCGCCGTTGTCGCCGAGCACGCACACCACCTGCCCGGCGGCTACCTCCAGCGAGACGTCCCGCAGCGCGATCACGCTGCCGTAGTCCTTGCCGACCCCGCTCAGCTTCACCAGCGCGGTCACCGTTCGGCCCGCCGGCGGACGAGGTGGTTGACGACGGTCGCGGCGAGCAGCGCCGCGCCGAGGAAGAACCGGAACCAGTCGGGGTTCCAGTCCGCGTACACGATGCCCTTGTTGACCATCCCGAAGATGAAGGCGCCGATCGCGGCGCCGACGGCGGAGCCGTAGCCGCCGGTCAGCAGGCAGCCGCCGATCACCGCGCAGATGATGTAGAAGAACTCGTTCCCGACGCCCTCCCCCGACTGGACGGTCGCGAACGCGAACAGCAGGTGCATCCCGGAGAACCAGGCGCAGAACGCGACCCCGGCGAACAGCCCGATCTTCGTCCGGGCCACCGGGACGCCGACCGCGCGGGCGCTGGCGGCGTTCCCGCCGACCGCGAAGATCCAGTTCCCGGCGCGGGTGCGCAGCAGGATCCAGGTCGCGACGGCCGTGAACAGCAGCCACCAGAGCACCGTGATGCTGACGTGCGGCCCGGTGAAGACGGCCGGACGGGCGCTGATCCTGATCTGGTGGTCCACCACGCCGATCTCGGACGCGAACACCCTCTTCGCGCTCTTGAAGCCGTCCATGTCGCTGATCGAGTCGGACGCGACGTTCCCGGTGACCGCCTTCGTCACGCCGAGGTTCGCCCCGGCGAGCATGAGGAACGTCGCGAGCGTGACGATGAAGCTCGGCAGCTTCGTCCAGACGTAGAGCAGGCCGTTCAGCACGCCGAGCGCGAGCGTGACCACCAGGGAGATCAGCACGCCCACCCACACGTTCAGCGTGAGCTGGAACGACACGAGCGAGGCGACCAGCGCGGCGCTGGTCACCAGCACGCCCGCCGACAGGTCGAACTCGCCGCCGATCATCAGCAGCGACACCCCGACCGCCATGATCCCGAACGTGGACGAGGCGTACAGCACGGTCGAGAACGACGACGTCTGCAGGAACGCGTCGGCCGTCACGGAGAAGAACACGAACAGCGCGGCGGCGCCGATCAGCGCGCCGAGCTCGGGCCGGACGAGCAGGCGGCGCAGCGGGTTGCGGCGCGCGACCCGCTCGTCCGCGGCGCCCTCGGTGAGCGCTGCCGTCACCTGGTCCCCCGCTGCGCGAACGGCGCGATCTGGTCGGCGTTGTCCTTGGTGACGATCGCCGGGCCGGTCAGGACGGGCTGCCCACCGCCGAGGACGTTGCCGTTGGCCTTGTACAGCCACAGCTCGTCCACGGCCTCGTAGCCCTGGAGGTAGGGCTGCTGGTCGACGGCGAACTGGATCGAGCCGTCCTTGATCGAGGCGATCAGGTCCTTGTTCATGTCGAAGGTGCCGACCTTCGCCTTGCTGCCCGCCTCCTGCGCGGACTGGACGGCCGTGGCGGCGAACGGCGCGCCGAGCGTGAGGACGCCGTCGATGCCCTTGTCCGCCTGCAGCTTCGCCGTGATCGCCGACTTCACCTGCGGCATGTTCGTGCCGGTCACGTACAGGTTCTGCAGGGTTCCGCCGAAGGTCTTCTTCGCGCCCGCGCAGCGCGCCTCCAGCCCGACGTTGCCCTGCTCGTGCACGACGCACAGCGCCTTCTTCGCGCCGATCTTCGCGAGCTGCCGCCCGGCGGCCTCACCGGCGACGCTCTCGTCCTGCCCGAAGTGGACGAGCGCGCCGAGCCTCGCCGAGACGTCCGCGCCGGAGTTGATCGACACCACCGGGATCTTCGCGGCGGCGGCGCGGGCGAGCACGTCCTTCAGCGCGTCCGGCTTGGCGAGCGTGACGATGATGCCGTCCACGTGCTTGTCGATCGCCGTCTGGACGAACTGCGCCTGCCGCCCGCCCTCGGGGTCGGCCGAGTACTGGAACTCGATGTTGTCCTTGGTCGCGGCGGCCTGCGCACCCTTCTGCACGATGTCCCAGAACGTATCGCCCTGCCCGGAGTGCGTGATCATCGCGATCTTCAGCCGGGGGCCGCCGGCGCGCACCGGGTTCGGGCCCTTCTGCTCCGCGCTCTTGCCCCCTGAGCTGCTGCATCCGGCGAGCGCGGCGGTCAGCGCCAGCGCGGCGGTGGTCAGGGCCAGCAGTCGTCTGCGCGGCGTCGGTGTCGTCACGGCCGGTCTCCGTTCGGTGGGGGGCGGGCGATCGGATGGAGTTCATCTTGGCCCCTTCCGCGCTCCAGGTCACGGCTGTTTCTCGGCGGGCGGGACGGGTAGAAGTGACTGTTCGGACAGGAGATCGTCCACCTCGTCCGCGGTGGGCATCGCCTCGGCGCAGGACAGCCGGGACGCGACGATCGCGCCCGCGGCGTTCGCGAAGGCGAGCACGCGTTCGAGGCCCCAGCCCGCGAGGAGGCCGTGGCACAGCGCGCCGCCGAACGCGTCGCCCGCGCCCAGGCCGTTCACCACCTCGATGGGGACGGGCGCGACCTCGGCTGTCCGGTCTTGGGTCATCGCTAGGACGCCGTCCGGGCCGCGTTTGACGACTACCAGGGCGAGGCCGTGGTCGAGGAGCGCTTGGGCGGCCCTGTGCGGGTCGCGCTCGCCGGTCGCCAGTTCGCATTCCTCCTGGTTTCCGACCGCGACGGACGCGTGTTTGAGCGCTTCGTGGACGCGCGGGCGCGCTTCGGAGCGGTCGGCCCAGAGGGTGGGACGCCAGTCCAGGTCGAGGACGGTCGTTTGGGGGTGTGCTTCGAGTGCGGCGATCGTCGCCGTGCGGCTCGGTTCTGCCGAGAGGCCGGTGACGGTCGCCCAGAGGAGCTTCGTTTTCGTGATCGCTTCGAGGTCGAGCTCGTGGGGGTGGATGACCAGGTCGGGGGCCTTGGGGTAGCGGTAGAAGTACAGCGGGAAGTCGTCCGGCGGGAAGATCTCGCAGAACGAGAGCGGGGTCGGCAGGCCGGGGACGGACGTGACGTAACGGTCGTCCACCCCGTACCGGCGCAGCGCCTTATGGACGAACCGGCCGAACGGGTCGTCCCCGGTGCGGGTGATGACGGCGGCGCGGCGGCCGAGGCGGGCAGCGGCGACGGCCACGTTCGTCGGGCTGCCGCCGAGGTACTTGCCGAACGTCTCGACGTCCTCCAGCGGCACGCCGCTCTGGTGCGGGTACAGATCGACGACCACCCGCCCCATCGTGATCAGCTCCGGCACGCCCGCGCCGTCCGGATCCGGTGCGGCCGGGCGGTTCGGCTCCGGGGTCATGGGGCGATCCCGGTGAGGTAGGCGAGGCTTGCCGCGACCTCTTCGACCGGGCCGCGGCCGGTCGGCGGCTCCTCGGTGAGGACGGCGTCCTGTTCGAGGACGTACCAGCCGTCATATCCGGCATCGGTGAGGGCGCGGACGATCGCCTCCACGTTGACGCCGCCCTGGCCGAGCGGGCGGTACAAGCCGCTCGCGACCGCTTCGGCATAGGGCCTCTCGCCTGCCTGCACCTGTCGCGCGAGCGTGACGTCCACGTCCTTGAGGTGGACGTGCCCGATCCTTGCGGCGGCCTCGCGGGTGAGGGCCACGGGGTCGGTGCCGCCGACGAGGAGGTGTCCGGTGTCGAGGCAGAGCGGGACCGCGCAGCCGTCGAGGACGCGGGCGACCTCGTCCTTCCGCTCGACGACCGTGCCGACATGCGGGTGGAGGGTGATCGTCCGGCCGCGCGCCTCGGCGTGGCGGGTGGCCGCGTCGAGGTTGGCGAGCAGCGTCCGCCACTCGTCCGGGCCGAGCGCGGGGCGGGTGTCGTAGCCGGTCAGGCCGGTCGCGGCGGCCAGGACGAGGACGGTCTCGGCGGGCAGCGCGTCCAGGGCCGTTGCGATCTCGCCGAGCGGATCGTCATCCGGGTCATGCAGGACGACTGGGACGAACGCGCCGACCAGCCGCAGGCCGTGCTGCTTGAGGAGCGCGTCGCGTTCGTCCGGATCGTCCGGGAGGAAGCCGTCCGGGCCGCGCTCCACGGCGTCCAGGCCGAGCGCGGCCAACTCGTCCAGCACCCTGCCGGGCGCGAGCTGGTGCCCCCAGCCGGGCACCTCGCACACACCCCACGAGATCGGCGCCCCCGCGACCTTCACCGCGCTGCGCGCCGTCATCGCCGGACCTCCTCGACGTCCACGGCGCGGCCCTCGCGCCGGGACAGGTCGCACGCCTCGGCCAGGTAGAACGCTTCGAGCGCCTCCTCCGGCGGGCACGGGTTGGCCCTGGTTCCCGCCACGACCTGGACGAACGCGGCGAGCTCGGCATCGTAGGCGGTGGCGAAGCGCTCCAGGAACCCGCTGTAGGCGGGGCCGCTCCGGCCCGCATCGGGCAGCGGCGTGATCGGCGTGCGGTCGTCCAGGCCGGCGACGACGCTGTCCTTGGAGCCGAACACCTCCAGCCGGACGTCGTACCCGGCCGCGTTGTACCTGGTCGCGGCGATGAGGCCGAGCGTCCCGTCGTCCAGGACGAGCAGCGCCGCGCCGGTGTCCACGTCGCCGCTCTCGCGGAAGAACGCGTCCCCCCGGTTGGCCCCGGCCGCGACGACCCGGACGACCTCCCGTCCCGTCACGTAGCGGATCGAGTCGAGGTCGTGGATCAGGCAGTCGCGGAACAGCCCGCCGGACGTCGGGACGTACTCGGCGGGCGGCGGCGCGGGATCGAAGCCGCACGACCGGACGGTGTGCAGCCAGCCGAGCCGTCCGGACGCGACGGCGTCCCGCGCGGCCTGGTACCCGGCGTCGAACCGGCGCTGGAACCCGACCTGCACCGGAACCCGCGCCTCACACGCGGCGCGGACGATTTGGAGCGTTCCATCCGCGTCCGGGGCGAGCGGTTTCTCGCAGAAGACCGGAGTCCCCTGCGCCACGGCCCGCTCCACCAGCACCGCATGCGCATCCGTGGCCGCCGCCACCACGAACCCGTCCGCACCCGCAGCGAACAACTCGTCCACAGAAGCAACGGCACGAACCGCAACACAGGCGCCCGCGGACGCGACGCCCGCATACGCGCCGGACGCGGACCCGGAAGCAGCGGCCGCGCCAGACGCAGACGCCATCGGTTCGAACGCGGGCGGGCTGGTCGGCTGCTCGGAGGTGGTGGGCGGCGGGGGTGAGTGGGCCGGGCGGAGGCGGGCGGCCAGGGCGGCGGCGCGGTGCGGGTCGGCGTCGGCGATGATGAGTTCGGTGACGTGGGACGAGCGGGCCAGGGCGGCGGCGTGCCGCGCGCCGATCCGGCCCGCGCCGGCGAGTGCGATCCTCATGGTTCCCTCCCGGGCGGGGGTGGGTGAGCCCCGAGTGTGCTGGAGCGTTCCAGACCCGTCAACGCCCCGGGCGAGGCGCGACCATGGTTAGGGGCGACCGGAACCCCGGAGCGCGCCGCCACTCCGGGGCGCGGCCGGAACTCGGGGTGGCCCCGGGGTTTCTCTTCTGTATGAGCAAGCGCTAGGTTGCCGTCATGCGCGTGTTCCTTACCGGTGCGTCGGGATTCGTCGGCTCGTACACCGTCGCCGCCCTGCTGGCCGCCGGGCACGAGGTGCGCGCGCTCGTCCGCGCCCCGGAGCGGGCCGCCCGGACGCTCGCCACGCTCGGCGTGGACGCGGCGGACGTCGAGTTCGTCCGGGGCGACATGCTGGACACCGCGGCCGTCGGCGCGGCGCTGGACGGCTGCGACGCCGCGATCCACGCCGCCGCCGCGATCGGCGTCACCGGCCCGGCGGGCGACCTGGTCTCGGCGAACGTCACCGGCACCCGCAACATCATCGGCGGCGCGGTCGAGCGCGGCCTCGCGCCGGTCGTGCACGTGTCGTCGGTCGCGGTGTTCGTCCCGCCGGACGGCCCGGTGATCACGCCGGACAGCCCGCTCGCCAGCCCGCACACCGACTACGGCCGGTCCAAGGTCGCCGCCGAGCGGTACGTCCGCGAGGTGCAGTCGGGCGGCGCCCCCGTCGCGATCGTCTACCCCGGCGGCGTCTGCGGCCCCCACCAGCCGCACCTGGACGCCCTGCCGGAGGGGCTCGCCGGGGCGCTGAACCTGGCCTGGCCGCTGCCGCCCGGCGGTGTCGGCGTGATCGACGTCCGCGACCTGGCCGAGGCGCTGGCCCGCGCGATCGGCACCGCCGAGGGCGGCGAGCGCTGGACGCTCGGCGGGACCTACCTCACCTGGCCGGAGATCGCCGACCTCTGCGACACGCTCACCGGCGTCCCGTGCCGGAGGATGCGCGTCCCGGGCAGCGTCATGATCGGCCTGGGCCGGGTGCTGGACGCCGCCAAGCGCGTCCGCCCGTTCGACTACCCGCTGACCAGGGACGCGGCGCAGATGATGGTCGGCCTCGTCCCGACCGACGACGCCCCCACGCTCGCCGCGCTGGACCTCGGCCTGCGCCCCGTGGAGACGACGGTGGCGGACGCGCTGCGCTGGCTGGCCGCGTCCGGCCACCTCAAACCCCGCCGCGCCGGCCGCCTCGCCCCGGACGCGCCGCCGCTCGTCCCCGGGCCCCCGGGGGCGGTTCGTCCCACCGATCCGCGCCCCGCCGGAGCGCGCCCTGCGGAGGAGAAGCCGATGCCGACGCTCATCCAGCGCACCCTGGGACCGGTGTTCCGGTACGTCTCGGGCGCGCCGTGGTTCTCGAAGGTCGGGCCCAAGGTCGTCCCGCCGCTGGACCGGGCGCTGCACCGGATCAGCGGCGGCCGCATCCTGCTGGGCCAGGCGCTCGTGCCGAGCCTGCTGCTGACGACGACGGGCGCGAAGTCCGGGCTGCGCCGCGAGGTGCCGCTGGCGTGCCGTCCCGAGGAGGACGGCACGTGGCTGGTCGTCGGCTCGAACTTCGGCCGCGAGAAGCACCCCGCCTGGACGGCGAACCTGATGAAGAACCCCGCCGCCGAGGTCTCCTTCCGCGGCCGCACCACCAAGGTCACCGCGCACCTGCTGACGGACGCCGAGCGCGCCGAGGCCTGGCCCCGGCTCATCCAGGTCTGGCCCGTCTACGACCGCTATGTGGAACGGGCCGGCCGCGAACTGCGCATCTTCCGCCTGACCCCGTCCTAACGGATCGGCTTGTTCTAGCGGGTCAGCTGGTGGCCGACCGTCGCGTCGACGTGGTCGGGGACGTCCTCGTGGCGGTCGCCGACCGACAGCGTGCCGGACGGCTCGAACAGCAGCACCGAGGCCCTCTTCACCGCGGACGGCTTGTGCTCGACGCCCTTCGGCACCACGAACACCGAGCCCTGCGGAAGGTTGACAGACCGCTCCGCACCGTCCTCGCGCAGGCCGATCGTGATCTCGCCGTCGATGACGAGGAAGAACTCGTCGGTGTCCTCGTGCACGTGCCAGACGTGCTCGCCCTCGAACTTGGCGATCCGCACGTCGTAGTCGTTCACCCGGGTCGCGATGCGCGGGCTCCAGACCTCGTCGAACGTGGCCAGCGCGTCCCGCAGTCCGATCACTTCGTCGCTCATGCGGCCAGCCTGCCGGTCGCGCGACCGCCCGGACGAGTGCTAGGAATCGCATATGCCGCAAGGATCCTCGCACCGCGTCCGGATGATCGTCGAGGACGGTTCGAACCCGTTCGAGCTGGGCGTCGCGACCGAATTGTTCGGGTTGCGCCGTCCCGAGCTGGACGTCCCGTGGTACGACTTCGCCCTCTGCGCGCCCGGGCCTGTCACCATGCACCGGGCCATGTTCACGATGACCGGCATTCCGGGCCTGGACGAAGCAGAAAAGGCGGACACGCTGATCGTTCCGAACCGTCCGGATCCGGAGACGCCGCCGTCCGGGCCCGTCCTGGACGCGATCAGGGCCGCCGCCGAGCGCGGCGCGCGCCTGGTCAGCTTCTGCACGGGCACGTTCTCGCTGGCCGCAGCGGGCGTACTGGACGGCCGCCGCGCGACCACGCACTGGCGCTGGGCCGAGGTGTTCCGCGTCCGGTACCCGGACGTGCGACTCGAACCGGACGTCCTTTTCGTGGACGACGGGGACGTCCTGACCGCCGCGGGCAGCGCCGCCGCGCTCGACCTCGGCCTGCACCTGATCCGCCGCGACCACGGCGCCGAGATCGCCAACGCCGTCGCGCGCCGGCTGGTCTTCGCCGTCCACCGGGACGGCGGCCAGCGGCAGTTCATCGAGCGCCCGCTGCCCGACGTTCCGGACACGTCCCTGGCGCCCGTCCTGGCCTGGGCGCAGGCGAACCTGGACCGCCCGCTGTCGGTCAACGACCTGGCCGCCCGCGCCGCGACGAGCCCCGCGACCCTGCACCGCCGCTTCCGCACCGAGCTCGGCACCACTCCCCTGGCCTGGCTGACCGCCGAGCGCGTGACCCTGGCCTGCCGCCTGATCGAGGCCGGCGAGCTGCGCCTCGACGCCATCGCCCAGGCCACCGGCCTCGGCACGGCCGCGAACCTGCGCACCCACCTGCGCCGCCAGACGGGCCTGACCCCGACCGCCTACCGAACCCGGTTCGCGCCCACATCGTGAAGCGCCGTGCCCTAGCGTGTGGGTAGAACATACGTACGACGAGAGGGGACCACGATGCTGGTCAAGGCCAACGGTGTCGAGCTGTGCGCGGAGACCTCCGGCGACCCGGCCGACCCGCCGGTGCTGCTCATCGGCGTCACCATGCAGGCTTGGCCGGACGAGCTGTGCGAGGCGCTCGCAGGCCGCTACGTGATCCGCTACGACCTGCGCGACGCCGGCGAGTCCACCTACGTCGACCCGGACGCGCCCGCGTACGACCTCCGCGACCTGGTCACGGACGCGGCCGAACTCCTCTCCGCTCTGGGCCTGGACCGCGCCCACGTGGTCGGCCTCGGCGTCGGCGGCTTCATCGCCCAGTTGCTCGCGCTGGACCACCCCTCGCGGGTCGCGTCGCTGACGCTGGTCTCCACCCGTCCGGTCGCCCCCGGTCCGGTGGACGACGACCTGCCCGACCACGACGGCGAGACGATGGGCAAGCTGTTCGGCCGCCCCCAACCCGACTGGACGGACCGCGACTCCGTCGTCGACTACATGACGACCTCCGCGAAGCTGATGACCGGCGCGCAGGGCTTCGACGAGGCGGACGCCCGCGCGACCGCCGGACGGATCTTCGACCGCGCCCGCAAGACCCCCGAAGCGCAGCGCGCCAGCCACATCGGCACCATGTTCGCCGCCGTCGACTGCAAGCCGCGCTGGCGCGAGCGCCTCGGCGAGATCACCGCGCCGACCCTGGTCGTCCACGGCGACGAGGACCCTTTCTTCCCGCACGGCAACGGCGTCGCGCTCGCCGAGGAGATCCCCGGCGCCACCCTCCTCACCCTGCACGGCACCGGCCAGGGCCTCCCTCGCCCGACCTGGCCGACCGTCGCGGACGCCCTGCTCCGCCTAACGGCCCCGGCCGTTTAGGTCTCGACCGAATCAGGCGCACCTAGGCGCACCTAAAAGAAGGCGGCGTTTGGGTCTTTCACCGTCCGCTCCGCTGTGCAAGATTCCTTCCGAACCAGAGCCCTTTAGGCTGGGCTTTGACGTGCAAAGGAATGGGCGTCATGGGGCGGACTATGCGGCCGTTGAATCCGGCCATGGGACCTGTCGAGCGTTTCGCCTGCGAGCTTCGCGCCCTGCGCTCCGCCGCCGGTGAGGCCCCCTTCGGGACGATGGCCCGGCACGCCACCGTGTCGAAGAGCGCGCTCGCCGCAGCGGTCGCCGGATACCAACTCCCGAGCGAACGCGTCCTCACCGAGTTCGTCCGCCTTTGCAACGGCGACGTCCGCTGGTGGCTCGACCGCCTGGAAGCCACCCGCGCTGAACTGTCCGCGCCGGACACCCAAGCCGAACTGTCCACGCCGGACGCACAAGAGGAGGCGGAGAAACGCGGATGGCTCGTCCCCCGGCCGTCCTCCAACATCGCGTTACCCCCCGAACACGCTTTGCCGACGACGATTCCCGGAACCGTCCTCACGCCTCCGCGAAAGCGCCGCGCCCTGCTGATAGGCGCCCTCGTCACGGTCGTCGCCTTTACGGCCGGCTGGTTCGTCCACCCCATCTCGGGCCGTTCCGCCGCCTCTCCGAAACCCACTCCCGCCGCCGTCGCCCCCGCCGACGGCGTGGACCCGTACGTCGCCGGCTGCGGCCGCGACCAGAAAATCATCGAGCGCCAGGGAATGGTCTGGCCGGACGAGAGCACCTACGGCTGGCTCACCCTCTTCTACTCCGACCGCTGCAAGGCCAACTGGGGCTACGTCACCGGCCCCAACTCCTCGAAATGGCGCGTCTACATCATCGTCCACCGCCCCGCCGACGACGCGAACGTCCAGTTCTCCGTGAGCGCCGACCTCCGCCCCGGCTCCTGGAGCAGCATCCTCGAAACGAAACCCGGCTGCGTCTACGCCGAGGCCTACGTGGTGAACAGCACCGGCCGCTCCCGCTCCACGAAAACCAGCTGCTACAAAACCATCGACCCCGTCCAACACACCACCCCCACTCCCACCCCGTCCAAGACGACTCCCAAGGCCATGGCCCCGGCGTTGAATCCGGCGAGCTGAAAGGGGCGGGACGCGCGTTTCAGTGGCGCGCCATTCGCTGCACCTCATTCAGGGCCCGTCCGGGAGTGCGGACTGTGACCAAGGCGGCGACCAGGAATCCGAGGAGAGCGAAGCCCGCGGCGACGTAGAAGGCGAGGTGGAACCCCGCGAGCAGCGATCCCGGTTTGGCGGCCGGGGCGCCGGAGGCAGTATCGGCGCGGGCGAAGGCGACCGTCGAAAGGATGGCCAGGCCGAGCGCGCCACCCACCTGGTTGGTGCTGGTGACGAGGCCGGAGGCGAGTCCTTGCTCTCCCTCCCCGCTGAGATCCTGGGTCGTGGCGGTCACGGAGCTGACGAGCACCGTCCCGAGGCCGGCGCCGGCGATGAGCGCCGGCCCGAGGACGTCCGTCCAGTAGTCGCCGTCGAGGCCGATCCGCGCCAGCCAGAGCAGGGCGACGACGAGGAGGGCGAAGCCGCCCATGAGCAGGGGCTTGAAGCCGGTTTCCGGGACCAGCCGGGAGGAGGTCGCGGCCGAGAGGACGACCGCGAGCGCGAAGGGCAGGAAGGCGATCCCGTTCCGGACGGCGCTGAACCCGAGAACCTGCTGGAGGTAGAGGGTCAGGAAGAAGAAGGTCCCGAGCATCGTGCCGGCCAGCAGCAGCGCGCAGATCGCGCCGCCGGTCACGTTGCGCCTGGCGAACACCCCGAGGGGGACGAGCGGCGACGAGTGCCTTCGCTCCACCATAACGAACGCCGCCAGCAGGGCCACCGCGGCGGCCAGTGCCGTGAGCGCCGATGGCGAGATCCACCCCGACCGCTCCCCGCCGGCGATGCCGAAGATCAGCAGCCCGAGGCCGGCGGTGACCGTGAGCGCCCCGAACGGGTCGAGGGCCGGACGCACCGGCGAGCGGGCGGGACCGACCCGGCGCAGGGTGAGGGCGGCCACCGCGAGCACGACCGGGACGTTGGCCAGGAAGACCCAGCGCCAGCTGATTCCGCTGGTCAGCAGCCCGCCGAGCAGGACGCCGGTGGCGCCGGCGGCACCGGACAGGCCGCCCCACACGCCGAACGCGCGGGCCCGGGCCGGACCGGTGTAGGTCGCGGTGAGGATGGCCAGCGCCGAGGCCGACAGCAGCGCCGCCCCGACCCCCTGGACGATGCGGAGCGCGACGAGCATCGCCGGGCCCGCCGCGAGGCCGCAGGCCAGCGAGGCCAGGCCGAACACCGCGAGTCCGGTCAGGAAGACCGTGCGCCGCACGAACACGTCGCAGGCGCGGCCGGCGACGAGGAGCAGGCCGCCGAAGGTCAGCAGGTAGCCGTTGAGCACCCAGGGCAGGCCGGCCCCGGAGAACCCGAGGTCCTTCTGGACGGCCGGCAGCGCGATGTTCACGATCGTGTCGTCGAGCACGCACATGAACTGCGCCAGGCACATCAGGACCAGGACGGTCCGTCCGGTCGGCTCTTCGTGGGAACGAGTCATGGTCGCCATGCAATCCCGCCCCCGCCGGACGAACCATGGGTGAACGTCGAGGATTCCTTTGCGAGCGTCTACGGTGAGAGCCGTGGACGTCCTCAGCGATCTCCTGTTCCGCGCCCAGGCCAATGACGCGCAGGTGCGGCAGCTCATCCACCCGCCGCCGTGGTCGATGACCTATGCCGACGCGCCCTCACTCACGCTCGTGGCGATACTGCGAGGACCGGCCACCGTCCGGCTCGGCACCGGTGCGACGGCACCGCTCGACGCCGGGGATGTCGCGCTCATCAGCAGGGAGGCGCGCTACACCATCTCCGACAGCCCGGACACTCCCGAGCAGTACGTCATCCACAGCGGACGCAAGTACCTCGCCGGCGAGGGCGACGTGCCCGCCGACCACGCCGGCCTCGCCGCCCGGACCTACGGCGCCGACTCGTCCGGCGCGTCCATCATGCTTCGCGGCGCCTACGACCTCGGCGGCGACGTCGCCGCCCGCCTGCTGGAGATGCTCCCCCGGCTAGCGGTGGTGCCCACCGGCCCAAGAACGGCGCCGGTGCTCGAACTCCTCACCCGCGAGGCACGCCTCAGCGAACCCGGCCAGGACGCCGTCCTCCGGCGGCTCCTCGACCTGCTCCTCGTGATCGCCCTCCGCGAGTGGTGCGCACGCGGAGACGCCGCCCTTCCCCCCTGGTGCCGCGCCCTCGCCGACCCGGTGATCGGCGACGCGCTGCACCTGCTCCACGAACGCCCCGAACACCCCTGGACCGTCGGCGCCCTGGCGGCCGAGCTCGGCATGTCGCGCGCCATGTTCGCGGCCCGCTTCACCGCCACCGTCGGCGAACCCCCGATCTCCTACCTCACCAACTGGCGGATGACCATCGCCGCCGACATGCTGCGCACCACCGACACCCCCATAGCCGCAGTCGCCAAGACCGTCGGCTACCAGGACCCTTTCGCCTTCAGCGTCGCTTTCAAACGCCACCACAAAACCACCCCCTCAACCTGCCGCCGCACCCCCCACCCCACCCCGTCATGACCCCACCCGCAGGGCATTCGCTCATTCCTGGAGGCCGGCGACAGGGGGACCGTCCGGGCCGCGGTCGCCGTGGGGCCATTGAGCGGACGGGTCGCGCCTCAAGCGGCAGACCTCCTCCATGCGGTCGGACGGAATGACGACCTGCGTCACCTCCACCGCGTTCTCGTCCTTGGCCGAGTAACCGATCCGGACGATCTCCCATACGGGAAGCGAGACCGGGATCTGCAGAAGCCCGGCTTCCTCCGCGTTGGGCATTCGGGCGCGGCGCCGCTCGAGCCATTCGATGGGGCCGTGTCCCGCCTCTTCTAGACGGTCGAGCCATGCCCCCGGCCCAGTGCCATAGGGTTCGCGAACAAGCGGCGCGTCGGCGACGCCGCGCGGATGGATCCACGTGTTGCTGATCTGGAACGGCGGCTCACCAGGCGGCCCGGTCACCCGGCGCCGCCGGAGGACACGCGACCCTGCTTTCACATTCAGCATGTGCGCCAGACGCGCGTCGTCCATCTCCTCCTCGGCGACGCTGGGCTCCACATGGTGAACCCACAACTCGTCCCCCTGAGCCGCCGGAAAGCTGTATCCGCCTGACGCCGGACGACCGTCCACAACATGCCGGGTGTTGCGCCGCACCAGGTCGGTGCGCATGATCACGCGGCGCTTGTCGGGGCGCACGATCGTCCCCCGCCTCGGGACGGCCCACAGGAGCCCCTCGTCCTCCAGCATCTTGATCGCCGCGGCCACGGCGTTACGTCCGGCGCCGTACTCCTTGGCGAGATCCACATGCCGAGGCAGCGTGTCGCCTGGCGACCACTCGCCATCCTGGACGCGCCGACGCAGACTGTCCGCAATCTCCCGGTATCGAGCCGTCGCCACAACCCCACCTCTCGCGGATTTGTTGAAGCTTATTGACCGTCCGCATCGTACCGGGCACCATGGGTCACGCGGATTTGTTGAAGCAAATAGACGATCTCCGCGCGATGACCGGCCTGCTCACGCAGGACAGTTCCCGTGCCCTACACGGGCAATCACAGCAATCAGGGCAGACAGATCAAAAGCCGCCGCGCGGCCGGTTCGAGATTGGGAGACCTCCGCCGGCCGCGCGGGCCATCCTCACTGGGAGGACGTACATGAGAATACGACGGGCGCCGCTCGGGCGGCGGGTGCGGGCGGATGTCGAGGACTTTCACCTGGGGCGGCTGGCCTGGGTGCTGGCTGAGCGCGGGTGGATGAGTTCCTCGCGGGCCTGGGAGCGGCCTCGGGTGCTGCGGGTCTTCCACCCGCTCGTGTCGGGTGTCGGTGAGTCCGTCCAGGTGCGGCGGCGGGGCGGGTGGCTGTGCTTCATCGACAGCTCCGGGAACACGCTCGGGCGCGTCCGGCGGCTCGGGCCGGTCGTGGACGGGATCGACATGCGGTTGGAGCCGTGCCGGCTCGCCGCGCAGATGCCCGCGCGGGTCGCGCGGTGAGGGCATGTTCGGGACGCGTGGAACGCCGGTTCTTCGCGTCCGAAAAGGAGCAGGTCGCGGCGGCTCGGGGGTGGGTTGCGGACGTCCTCGGGGCGGGGCATCCGCTGCTGGACGACTGCGTGCTGCTCATCTCGGAGACGTTCACCAACGCCGTTGTGCATGGCGCGGGCGAAAAGGTCGAGGTCTGCGTCGGAGCCGGTCCGGACCGCGTCAACGTCGAGGTTGTGGACGGCGGGGGCGGGGCGCTGCCTCACTTCGTTGACGATCCCTGCGGGGTCGGCGGACGGGGGTTGCCGATCCTTCGGGCGCTGGCGGACGAGTGGGGGTTCGGCGTGCTTGAGGACGGGCGGCTGCGTGTGTGGTTCCGCTTGACGGGCTAGCCGTGGACGATTTCTCTCATGTCGTTTGCCAGGGATTCGAGTGGGGGTTTGTTGTTGTTGGTTGCGAACCAGCCCCAGAGTTCTAGGGCGTGGTGGAGGCGGTATAGGGGGAAGGCTTCTGGCCAGGTGGGAGGTTGGTCGCCGTAGGCGTTGCGTAGGCCGTCCAGGTGGGGGCGGGAGTGGGCGGGGGCGTAGGAGTCGGTTTTGGCCAAGTCGAGGAGGGGGTCGGCGGCTACGGCGTTTTCCATGTCGATGATGCCGGTGACGTGCCAGCCGTCGGGTGTCTTATCGACGAGGACGTTTCCCTCGTGGAAGTCGTTGTGGCATAGGACGGGCGTGTCACAGAGCCGCCATAGGTCGGTGCGTTGGTCTACGTACTTTTGAATGCGCTGGACCAGGTCGGGATCGTTTGATCGGTCGCGGAAGGTGCGGAGGTGGCGGGTGAAGTGGGACGTCATGTATTCGGTGTTCGTCGGCACGGGCTCGTACACGCCGTCCACGATGTAGCCGAAGGCGTCCATTCGGCGGCGGTGGATGGACGCGAGGATGCGGCCCATCTGCGTGTAGAGGTCGTGCAGCTCGTCCGGGGGAAGTGAGGCGGAGATCTCCGACAAGGGCTGCCCGGGAAGGCAGGTGAGGACGAGCGCTCCTTTCTCGCGGGAGGCGTGCAAGACGCGCGGGGCCGGGACGTCCTCGGGGAGCAGGCCGTAGACATGGCGCTCCTTCGCCAGCTTCCAGCGCTGGTCGGACGGGTAGGTCTTCACGATCAGGCGGACGTCCGGGTTCGTGCAGACGACCTCGACCACGGGCGCGATCTCGCCGCCGGTGCGGGTGAGCACCTCGCGAATGGCTGCGCCGGGATGGACGGCTTGCACCAGATCTTCCATGGGCGGTAGCGGACCACGTCCGGGTCGTCCGGTGCGATGAGTTTTCGGGGCGGTGGTGGTCGGTATCGGCGGGAGGTTCTGATGTCCACGGGATATGCGCAGGTGAACGGGCTGAAGATGTATTACGAGGAGCATGGGGACGGGAGTCCGGTCGTGCTGCTGCACGGGGGTGTGCTCACGGTCGAGCTTTCGTTCTCCTCAATGCTGCCGGAGCTGGCCAAGAGGCATCGGGTCATCGCGCCTGAGCTGCAAGGACACGGGCATACCGCCGATATCGAGCGTCCGATCACCGTGGGCGCGCTGGCGGAGGACGTGCGGGGGCTGCTCGATCATCTCGGGGTCGAGCGGGCGGCCGTGTTCGGGTTCAGTTTGGGCGGGTTCGTCGCGCTTCAGCTGGCCATGGCGCATCCGGAGCGGGTGACCAAGGCGGTCGTCGCGTCCGCGCAGGTGCGGCCGGACGGGATGCATCCGGAGATCAGTGATCCCGAGCGCTGGGCCGAGTCCCGGCGCATGCCCACCGAGGACGACTTCCGCGAGATGCGCGAGACGTACCTCAAGGTCGCGCCGCATCCGGAGTACTTCGAGGCGTTCATGGCGAAGACCTCGGCGGCGGCGCAGTCGTTCCAGGGCTGGTCGGACGACGAGGTGCGCGGGATCGCCGTGCCGACCCTGATCGTCGTCGGGGACGAGGACTTCGTGACGCTGGAGCACGCGGTCGAGATGCGGGAAATGATCCCGGACGCGCAGCTGGCCGTCCTTCCGGACACCACGCACCAGGCGGTCACGCACCGGCCGGAGCTGATCCCGATCATCGAGCGGTTCCTGTCGTAGGGCGCCGGTAGCTTTCCCTCGTTCGCAGGACGGCGGCCCGGTGTGACGGCGACGGTTGCGCTCCGGGAGAGGTCAGGCGTGCCTTGCCCAGCGGTGAGGCGGCCTGCGTTCCGCCATGAACCCGCCTGTCGCCGGAGTTTCTCGGGTCGCCGTCCGGCGAACGCGATCGGATGGAGGCCGGCATCGAGGAGCTGTTCACGCTCGTCCTGAGCCGCATCGCGCTCGGCGACGGCTTCTTCGCCTGGCCGGACCGTGACCGCGAACGGTTCCTGACGCTCGCGCGCAAAGCGACGACGCAGGACCCGGAGTGGACCGCCCGCTTCCTGCGGTGGTTGCGCGCGTCCACGCCGCTGCGCATCCCAGCGATCGTCGGCGCGTGCGCGTTCGTCCGGGAACGCAGAGAACGCGGCCAGGACGGGATGTCCCGGCAGGTTGTCGGGTCTGTCCTGCAGCGGGCGGACGATCCCGGGCATCTGATCGCGCACTGGCGGCACCTGTACGGGCGCGCGATGCCGAAGCCGGTGAAGCGCGGCCTCGCGGACGCGGTCGTCCGGCTTTACGACGAGGACGCCCTCGCCCGGTACGACACCGGCGGTCTCCATCTGAACCTGCCACCGGACGCCGAGGCACCGCGGCCGTTCCGGTTCGGCGACGTTCTCCGGCTCGTCCATCCGACGCCGAAGGACGCCGCGCAGGCCGACGTCTTCCGGCATGCCCTGGACGGCCATCAAAGGCCCCAAGACACGCGCGCCGAACATTCCCGCCGCGCGCAGGCCCCGATCGTGCGCGGACAGTGCCCGAGCGAACCGCCGCTTGAGGACGTTCTGCGCTCGTTGCGACGGTTCGACCGTGAAGGCACGCGGTTCGAGGAGGCCATGGAGATCGCCGAGCGCCTCCGCGATCCCGCGGAGATCGAAGCGAGCGGGCTGGGCCCGCTTGCCTTCCTGGCCGCACGACGCGCCGTCGATACCGCCCGCTGGAATGTCCTTCTGGAGGACGCGGCGACCCAAAGCCTGAAACGCTTCCCCGAGATCCCCGGCTGGACGCTGATCCTCATCGGCGGAGGCACCGCGACGTCCCGCGCGTTCGGGCTGTCACTCGCCCGCATCTGCGCCCACGCCGACGTCATCGACCACGAGGGACGCCCGTTCGACCTCCTGGACGGCGAGTCGCCGCTCCACGACCTGCACCGCTGGCCCCCGACCCAGCCTCCGCCCCTGGAAGAGGCGTTCGCCGGGCATGACCGCGTGGTCATCGTCGAGGAGTACGCCGTCATGCCCGGCGAACGCGACCTGCCCCTGGGCGTCCCGGCCTATCACTGGACGTCCACCCCCGGCATAGGGCTGACCGGGTTCAGCGACGAGGCGCTCCGCGTCATCCCCTGGATCGAGGACGCGCAACACGGACGCTGGCCCTTCTGAAGGCATGGCGAAGGCCGCCCCGGACGCCGGGGCGGCCTTCATCAGGGAGCACTCAGACGGTGACCGGGGTGGTGGCGGGCTCCAGGGCCAGGTCCAGCACCTCGCGGACGTCGCTGACCGCGTGGACGGTCATGTCCCTGAGCACCTCCTCCGGGACGTCCTCGAGGTCGGGCTCGTTGCGCTTCGGGACGATCGCGGTGGTGATGCCGAGGCGGTGGGCGGCGAGCAGCTTCTGCTTGAGCCCGCCGATCGGCAGCACCCGGCCGGTGAGGGAGACCTCGCCGGTCATCGCGACGTCCGCGCGGACGGCGCGGCCGGACAGCAGGGACGCCAGGGCCGTGGTCATGGTGATCCCGGCGCTCGGCCCGTCCTTCGGGACGGCTCCGGCGGGCACGTGCACGTGCACGCCGCGGTCCTTCAGGTCGCCGACCGGCAGCTCCAGCTCCGCGCCGCGCGAGCGCAGGTAGGACAGCGCGATCCGGGCCGACTCCTTCATCACGTCGCCGAGCTGGCCGGTGAGCGTGACGCCGGTGTCGCCGGTCTCCTTGTCGGCCAGGGACGCCTCGATGTAGAGGACGTCGCCGCCCGCGCCGGTGACGGCGAGGCCGGTCGCGACGCCGGGCACGCCCGTCCGCCGCTCGGACCTGCTGAGCTCGGCCTCCGGCGTGAACCGCGGGCGGCCCAGGTAGTCCTTCAGCTCGGGCTCGCCGACCGCGATCGGCAGCGCGGACTTCTCCAGCGCGACGTTCGCCGCGACCTTGCGCAGGACGCGGGCGATCGCGCGGTCCAGGGACCGGACGCCGGCCTCGCGGGTGTACTCGGACGCGAGCTTGCGCAGCGCCGCGTCGTCGAACGCGACCTCGGCGGCCTCCAGCCCGGCCTTGTCGAGTTGCTTGGGCAGCAGGTGGTCGCGCGCGATCGTCACCTTCTCGTGCTCGGTGTAGCCGTCCAGCTGGACGAGCTCCATCCGGTCGAGCAGCGGCTCGGGGATGGCCTCCACGACGTTCGCGGTCGCGAGGAACAGCACGTCCGACAGGTCGAGCTCGACCTCCAGGTAGTGGTCGCGGAAGGTGTGGTTCTGCTCGGGGTCCAGGACCTCCAGCAGCGCCGCGGTCGGGTCGCCGCGGTAGTCCGCGCCGACCTTGTCGATCTCGTCCAGCAGCACGACCGGGTTCATCGAGCCGGCCTCGCGGATCGCGCGGACGATCCGGCCGGGCAGCGCGCCGACGTAGGTGCGCCGGTGGCCGCGGATCTCCGCCTCGTCCCGGACGCCGCCGAGCGCGACGCGGACGAACTCGCGTCCCATGGCCTTGGCGACCGACTCGCCCAGCGAGGTCTTGCCGACGCCGGGAGGGCCGGTGAGCGCGAGCACCGCGCCGCTGCGCCGGCCGCCGACGACGCCGAGGCCGCGGTCGGACCGCCGCTTGCGGACGGCCAGGTACTCGATGATCCGCTCCTTGACGTCGTCGAGCCCGGCGTGGTCGGCGTCGAGCACCTCGCGGGCGCCGGCGATGTCGTAGGCGTCCTCGGTGCGCTCGTTCCACGGGATGTCGAGGACGGTGTCGAGCCAGGTGCGGATCCAGCCGCCCTCGGGGGACGCGTCGGAGGACCGCTCCAGCTTGTCGACCTCCTTGAGCGCGGCCTCGCGGACCTTCTCCGGCAGGTCGGCGGCCTCGATCCGGGCGCGGTAGTCGTCCTCCTCGTCGGCCGGGTCGCCGTTCAGCTCGTTGAGCTCCTTGCGGATGGCGTCCAGCTGCTGCCGGAGCAGGAACTCGCGCTGGGTCTTCTCCATGCCCTCCTGGACGTCCTTGCGGATGGTCTCCGCGACGTCCAGCTCGGCGAGGTGGTCGCGCGCCCAGCCGATGACCAGGGTGAGCCGCTCGACGGTGTCCGGGGTCTCCAGCACCTCGATCTTCTGCTCGTCGCTCAGGTAGGGCGCGTAGCCGGCGTTGTCGGCGAGGGTGGACGGGTCCTCGATCTGCTGGACGACGTCCACGACCTGCCAGGCGCCGCGCTTCTGCAGGATGGCGCTGACCAGGCCCTTGTACTCCTTGGCCAGCTCCTGCGCGCGCCCGGTCGCGGGCGGGACCTCGATCTCCTGCCCCTCGACCCACAGGGCCGCGCCGGGGCCGGTCGTCCCGGTGCCGATGCGGACGCGGGACACGCCGCGCACGACCGCGCCGGGCTCGCCGCCGGGCAGCCGCCCCTCCTGCTCGATCACGCCGAGGGTGCCCACGGCGGCGTACTGCCCGTGCAGCCGGGGCACCAGCAGCACACGCGGCTTCACCGCGGACCGGATGCCGGGCCCCTGGCCCTTGGCGCGGGCCGCCGCCCGGGCCGCCTCGACCGCCGCGCGCACCTCGCCCTCGGACAGGTCAAGCGGAACGACCATTCCAGGCAGAACGGCCCCGTCGTCCAGGGGCAGCACCGGCAGCGTCAGGGTCTCGCTCATGCTCTCAGCTCCAAGTCTCTAGGGAACCCGAACCCCGGAGGGTTGAGTCATCCACACTCAAGAAAACGGAGCCCGAAATAATTTCCTCAGCAACGTTCGCTCTCAGCGATCAAACCCGCCGCCCGCGCCGCCCGCGCCGCCCGTCCGGATCCTTCCGGACGGGCGGCATACCGCAGGGACGCCCGGCGGTCACTCGGGATGGACGCTCGGCGGTCACTCGGGGTGGGCGAGGGCGGCCTTCGGGAGGGCCAGCATGGCGAGGGCCGTGACCAGGTACAGCGCGGCGGAGATGATCAGGACGATGCCGAGCGCGTGACCGTGGTCATGGAGCCCGGGCCGTCCGGTGGCCGAGTCGGTGACGGCGGTGAAGAAGATCGTCCCGAGGACGGCGATGCCGATCGCGCTGCCGATCTGGTTGGCCGTGGAGAGCACCCCGCCGGCCGCGCCCGCGTTGCGGCCGGGCACGCCCGCGAGGACGACGTTGACGAGGATCGGCGCGGCCAGCCCGAGCCCGAGGCCGCCGATGAACAGCGGGAGCGCGAGCAGCCAGTACCCGGGGTCGTCGCCGTCCTTGACCATCGGCCACAGGACGAGCTGGGAGGCCGCGATGGTGAGCGAGCCGGTGACCAGGAGCAACCGGCCCGCCTTCGCGGCCAGCGCGACACCGAGGCCGGACGTGACGATCGAGCCGAGCGCGTAGGGAAGGATCACCAGGCCGGTCTCCCAGGCCGTCCTGCCGGTTCCGTTCTGCAGGTAGACGGACAGGGTGAGGAAGAACGATCCGATGCCGCCGAAGAACGGCACCGAGGCGCCCAGGCCGACCGCGAAGGCGCGGATCCTCAGCAGGGCCGGGTCGAAGACCGGCTCGTCACCGCGCCGGGTGAGGCGGCGCTCGTAGGCGAGGAAGAGCGCGAGCGCGGCGATTCCGGCCGCGACGAGGGCGTAGCTGCCCCAGGTCCAACCCCAGGCCCCGGTCTGGATGATCGGCAGCAGCAGGAGCAGGATGCCCGCCGCCGCGAGGAGCGCGCCCGGGACGTCCAGCCGCGCGGACGAGGCGGACCGGGACTCCGGCAGCGCCCGCCCGCCGACGGCGAGCGCCAGGACCGAGACGGGCACGTTGATCCAGAAGATCGTCCGCCAGCCGAGGCCGAACAGGTCGGCGTCCACGAGCAGCCCGCCCAGCAGCGGACCCGCGACCGCGGCGAGCCCCTGGACGGCCCCGTACGCGCCGAACGCCTTGGCGCGCTCGGCCGGGGCGAACGACGCCCGGATGATCCCGAACACCTGCGGGACCATGATCCCGGCGGCCAGCCCCTGCCCGGCGCGCACGCCGATGAGCATGCCCGGGCCCGCGGCGAGCGCGCACAGCGCCGAGGCGACCATGAACGCGGCCAGCCCGGTCAGGAACAGCCGCTTCCGGCCGTACTGGTCGCCGAGCCGTCCTCCGGTGACCAGGCCCGCGCCGAGGGCCAGCGCGTAGGCGGCGACCGTCCACTGGATCTGGGTGTCGCCGGCATGCAGGTCGCGGGCCATCGCCGGGGCCGCGACCGTCACGATCGTCGCGTCGAGAAGGTCCATGAAGGTCCCGAAGAGCACGACCAGCAACGCCAAGCCCGCCCCACCCCCACTCCCCCGGCCGCCCGCGCCGGGATCGGTGGCGGACGCGCTGAATCGGCGCTGGGCGCGCTGGACGCGCCGTCGGTTGTGCTGGGTTCGGATATGGACGCCGGGGAGGGGCCAGGCGTGCGGATGCCCTCGCGGGCAGTTGGTGTATCGGTCATGCGGGACACCATCGCCCGCATAGTTGCCACCGAGTGGCCGCTATCGGTGGGAGGATCGGGGGAATCATGGCCACCACCTCCGCGCGGGCGCTCAAGCTGCTGTCGATCTTCGGGGTCGGCGCGACGCTGACCGCCGAGGAGCTGGCGTCCCGGCTGGGCACGTCGGTGCGGACCGTCCGCCGAGACATCGGCACGCTCCGGGACCTCGGGTACGAGATCGAGGCCGTCCGGGGAGCGGGCGGCGGGTACCGGCTCGGCCGCGCCACCCGCCTGCCGCCGGTCGTCTTCGACGAGGACCAGGCCGTCGCCACGGCGGTCGCGCTCCAGACCGTCCCGACCGTCCTGTCGGGCATTCATGAGAACGCGGCGCGCGCGCTCGCCACGCTGCACCAGGCGATGCCCGCACGCAGCCGCCTGCATGCCGAGGCGTTCACCGTGTCGTCCGCCCGCAACTACTGGGAGTTCCCCGCGCCGCCGATCGACGCCGAGACCGTCCGCGCCGTCGGCACCGCGATCAGCCGGCGGCATCTCGTCCGGGTCGACTACACCGGCGACCGCGAGCCCGTCACGCTCACCCTGGAGCCGCACGCCCTCGTGGTCTGGGCCGCCCGCTGGTACCTGGCCGCCTTCGACCCGGACGCGGACCGGTGGCGCGCGATGCGCGTGGACCGCCTCCGCCCGCACCCGCCCACCCACATGCCCTTCACCCGCCGCGACGTCCCGCAGGGCGATCCCGTCGCCTTCGTCATGACCGCCCACGATCGCGGCGACGCCACCGCCGAATGGCCGTGCCGCGGCTCCGCCACCCTCGCCCTGCCCGCGGCCACCGTCGCCCGCTACGCACCCGGCGGCTCGACGGTCGACTACGTCACCGAGACCACGACCCGCCTCACCCTGGGCGCCTGGTCCTGGCCCGGGCTCGCAGCCCTGCTCCTCACCTTCGACGCCGACATGACCGACATAACCCCATCCGACCTCACCCACGCCCTGGCCACCCTCCGCACCCGGATAACCAGCGCCCTCCACCCCACCGACACTTGAGCCGATGGAGCCCTTTTCGCGGTGCCGGACGGGTCGCCGTCCGGCACCGCTCGGTGTCAGGTGATGATGACGGGGTCGCCGCTGAAGACGCCGCCGGAGCAGATGAAGCCGGTCGGGCTGGCCGCGTCCGGGAAGACGAAGCCGCCGCCGGCGTTGCAGAGGATGTCGGTGACGGCCACCTGGGCGGGCTGGGGCGGCGCGGCCGCGGACGCGGCGGACGCCGTGGCCGGGACCAGGAACAGCAGGGCGGCGGCGGGCAGAGCAGCGGCGGCCAGAACGGCGGTCTTGGTCACGCTCGGCATGAGGACCTCCTGTTTCGCAGATGGCGCGGATTGTCGGCACCATCCTCACCAGTCCTGACAGGCCCCGTCATTGCCTCCTGCGCCAGAAGACCCGCCCCTTCCGCGATGCCGGTGTGGCCACGGCGGTCCGGGGCGGGTCCCGTCCACCCACCGGACGGGTCTTCGGTCGCGGGCCGCGAAGAGCGCCCAGGTCACAGGACGGATCGCCGCCGAGGATGCGCGGCGCCGGGGTCTCGTCCCCGCCTCGTGACCGGTCCTGGACGGTTGGTGATGGTGGTGACCGGGAATCGGACGGGACGCGTTCACCTTGTCGAAGTAGCGTCCCTCACACGCGCGCGCACGAGACGAGCCATCGCGCGTGCCCCCGCGGACGTACTGGACTGAGAAAGGGACGGTATGGAACTCACGGCGGACAGGCGCGCCCGTTCGAAGCGCGGCGCCGGCACCACGGCAGCGGTTTCGGCGCGGGTGGTCGCATGAGCGCGTCGGACTTCACCGGCCTGACGACCGCGCACGTCGCGGACGCCTGCATCCGGGCGGACGTCCCGGTGCGTTGCGGACCCGCCGGAACCCGCGCCGTCGCGGTGGGCGGACGGGTCGCCGGACGCGTCCTCCCGGCCCGGCACGTGGGCAGCGTGGACGTCTTCCTGGAGGCGTTCGAGCAGGCCGCGCCCGGTGACGTGCTCGTCGTGGACAACGGCGGCCGGCTGGACGAGTCGTGCGTCGGCGACCTGGCCGTCCTGGAGGCGAAGGCGGCGGGCCTGGCCGGCGTGGTCATCTGGGGACTGCACCGCGACACCGCCGACATCCGCGCGATCGGGCTGCCGGTGTTCAGCCTCGGCTCGGTCCCGGCCGGTCCGCTGAGCCTGGGCGCCCGTCCGGACGACGCGCTCGCGTCCGCGCGCGTCGGCGAGTGGACGGTGACCGCCGACGACACGGTGTTCGCGGACGACGACGGCGTCCTGTTCGTCCCGTCCGACCGGGTGGACGAGCTGACCGCGCTCGCCCGGGGCATCCGCGACACCGAGCGGGGGCAGGCCGAGCGCGTCCGCGCGGGCGAGACGCTGCGGAGCCAGCTGGCGTTCGGCTCGTTCCTCAAGGCCCGCGAGGACGACCCGTCCCTCACGTTCCGCCAGCACCTGCGCAGCCTGGGCGGCGCCATCGAGGAGTGACAACACCTCCGTCGCGGCCGGACGGCGGTGTTGATGCCACCTCGTCGCAGCCGGGCGGCGGCGTTGAGGGCACCTCGTCGCGGCCGGGCGGCGGCGTTAAGGGCACCTCGTCGCGACCGGGCGGCAGTTTCGGGGCGGTTGCGTTGACATGGTGTGGCGGCCGTCGGAGGCTTGGGCTCGTCTCATGCGCGCGCGAGGGGAGCCAGCTGTGAAGGACGACTTTCTCACCACTGGACGGGTGGCGCTCGACCTCCTGCGCGCACCCGAGGTCGCGGCATCCTGGGACAAGCCGAGCGCGCTCCCCGAGTTCAGCGTCGCCGGGCTCGCGGCGCATCTCGCGTACCAGGTCGTCTTCGTGCCGGACGTCCTGGACGCGCCGCGTCCGTCCGAGGAGACCGTCCCGCTGCTGGAGCACTACGCGCGCTCGGCGTGGGTCGGCGCCGACCTGGACGCCGCGGTCAACGTCGGTATCCGGGAGGGCTCCGAGCGGGCGGCCGAGGAGGGCCGGGACGCGCTGGCCGCCCGGCTGGAGGCGGCGCTCGGCACCCTTTCCGGACGCGACTTCGACGGCGGGCGTCCGGTCCGGTTCCCGTTCTGGGGCCCGTGGTCGCTCAGCCTGGACGACCTGCTGGTCACCCGGATGATGGAGATGGTCGTCCACGCGGACGACCTGGCCGTGAGCGCGGGCGTCCCGACGCCGGAGTTCCCGCCGCGGGTGGTCGGGCCTGTCGTGGACCTGCTGGCGCGGCTGTCGGTCCGCCGCCACGGCGCCACCGCCGTGATCCGGGCGCTGACCCGCGCCGAGCGCTCCCCCGGCCTGATCAACGCCTTCTGACACCCGCGAAATACCGTCGCTCCCCGGCCGGACGGCCGCTAGCGTTCGCCGTATGGACGACGAGCGCAAGCAGGACGAGCCGGTTCAGGGGGAGCGCGTGCTGCTCCGTCCGGCGGACGAGGCGGACATTCCGGCGCTCGCGGCGATCCGGCGGCGTCCCGAGGTGTTCCGGTGGTGGCGCGGCGGCGACGACCTGGAGAAGGCCATCGCCGAGGACCTCGCCGAGGAGGGCGGGCACCAGTACGTCATCGTCCACGAGGGCCGGACGGCCGGGTGGATCCAGTGGCAGGCCGAGGAGGAGCCCGACTACCGGCACGCGAGCATCGACGTCTACCTGGACCCCGACCTGCACGGGCGCGGTCTCGGGACGGACGCCGTCCGGACCCTCGCGCGGCACCTCGTCCGCGACCACGGCCACCACCGGATCACGATCGACCCGGCCGCCGCCAACGAGCCCGCGATCCGGTCCTACACGAAGGTCGGCTTCCGGCCCGTCGGGATCCTGCGCAAAGCCGAGCGCGGCAATGACGGCACCTGGCACGACACCCTCCTGATGGACCTCCTCGCCGAAGAACTCGACTGACCGCGACTGCCGCGACTTCGCCTGCTCTGACGTCAGACGAGGTCGGTGAGGGTCGGGCCTACGGATTCGGTGCGGCCGCGGGACTCGTTCGCGGCCCAGGTGTAGACGCCGCGCGCCATCAGCGAGGACTCGGCCGCCGCGCGCGCGGCGTAGACCTCGGCGCGGACGGCGTGCAGGTCCGCGTCGTCCGGCTCGGCCTGGACGGCCATTTCGGCCAGGTGGCATGCGAGGCGCAGATCGCCGTCCGCGACGGCCTTGCGGGCGGCGCCCGCGAGGCGGGCCGTCCCGCCGGCGAGTCCGGCCACGGCGCGGGCGAGGTCGGCGTCGCGGGCGGGCTTGAGGCGCGCGGGGTTGCCGTCGTACCAGCCGCCGTACATCCGCCACAGGTTGCGGACGATGAACTCCGGCTCGTCGTACTTGGCCTGGAGGTAGACGCGGTCGGCGAGCCGCGCGGGCGGGCGGACGGCGGGCACGATGTCGTCCAGCCGCGCGCCCTCGTTCAGCAGCGCGAGGGTCTGCTCGACGATGCTCTCCAGCCATTCGGCGGTCTCGGTCAGCGCCTGCTCGATCCGGTCCGCGCCGAAGATCGGGGCGCCGTGGGACGGGATCATCGTCTCCGCGCCGAGGGCGGCCATCCGGCGCAGCGCGTGCGCCCACTCGCGCGGGTAGCGCTGCGCCTTCTGCGGGTTGCCGCAGTTGGGCGTGAGCCAGATGAACAGGTCGCCGGGCAGCAGCAGCCTGTGCTCCGGGACGTACGCGACGGCCGCGTCGTCCGTCTCGCCCTTGGCGTGGAACAGCTCGAAGGTGAGGCCGCCGCGCGTGACGGTCAGGCCGTCCGCGAAGGTGACGTCGGGGTGGCGGTACTCGTCCGGCCAGGTCAGGTCGGGCGCCTGGAACTGCCGCCGGTTGATCACCGCGTTGTAGCCGTTCGTCAGGACGTACCGGTCGAACCGGGCGCGGACGGCCTCGTGCGCGACGACCTGCGGCCGCGCCCACCCGCGCTCGCGCGCCTCCGCGTCGAACGGCCCGACGCCGAAGACGTGGTCGATGTGCCCGTGCGAGTAGAACGCGAGGGACAGCGGGTCCGGCGACCAGGCGCGGACCTGCTCGTGCAGGCGGCCCGCGGTGATCGGGTTCCCGGTGTCGAACAGGACGACCTCGCCGCCGTCCGCCCGGAACGCGATCACGTTGCCGAACCCGGGCGCCCATCCGACGCCGTCCGCGACGTCCACGACGCCGGCGCCGTGCAGGCCGGTGTGCGCGATGCTGTCGTCCTCCTCACCGCGCCAGATGCGGTCCGCGTAGTCCTTGATGTCGAGATCGCTCACAAGGTGTTCCCTTCCTGGAAGCTGTCGCGTTCGGGGTTGACGAAGGCGACGGCGAGCACGCCGCCGATCAGGAGCAGGACGCCGGTGAGGTCGAACGCGTGCTGGAAGCCCGCCGCGTCCGATCCGGCCCGGTCCACGAGCGCGCCGGTCACCGCCGGGCCGACCGCGCCCGCCGTGGACGCGACGGCGGTCACCACGCCGAGCGCCGCCGCGCGCTGCCGGGTCGGGGCGATCTGCGCGACGGCCGCCTGGACGAACCCGAAGAACGGGTGCGCGAAGGTGAACGCGACCATGAGCGCCAGCACCAGCGGCGCCCCGCCGCCGATCCGGCTGACCAGCAGCAGCGCCGCGCCGGAGACCAGGATCGCGGCGCCGCCGAGGACACCTCGCGCGGCCCGTCCGGTCCCGCCGCGCCGCAGGATCCGCTGGGACGCGGCGGCGAACGCGAGGATCACGCCGATCCCGACGACCTGCGTCCCGGCCGCGAGCAGCCCGGCGTCCTGCAGCGTGTAGCCGTGGACGCGCTGCATGAACTGCGGCATCCACGTGATCGCGACCGCCAGCAGCCAGAACCCGGCGAACCCGCAGGCCAGCCCGGCCAGGATGCTCGGCCGGGTCAGCAGCCGCCGGTACGGCACGCGAAAGTCACCGCGCTCCTGCCCGCGGCGACCGCCGCCGCTCGTTTGCGCGTTGTAGGGGCCTTCGGCGCCGAACTTCGCCCAGGCGAGCAACCACAGCAGTCCGAGGACGCCGGTGAGGGCGAAGGCCGTCCGCCAGCCGGGACCGGAGATGACGGCGGCGAGCAGCGGCCCGCCGACCGCGACCCCGGCGGCCGCGCCCACCGACAGGAGGTTCGCGGCGAGCCCGCGCCGCCGGTCGGGGAACCAGCCGAACGCCGTGTGGCTCGCGAGCCCGAACGCCGGCCCCTCCGCCGCGCCGAGCGTCACGCGCGTCCCGAGCAGGACGGCGAGGCCCGCGCCCGGCACCGCGACCGCGAGCTGGGACACGCTCCACAGCGCGACCAGCACCCCGACCAGGCGCCGCGCCCCGATCCGGTCGGTCACGAACCCGACCGCGACCCCGGACACGCTGAACAGCAGGAAGAACGCGCTCCCGATCGCGCCGAACGCCGTGTCGCTCAGCCCGAGGTCCGCGCGGACATGCTTGCCCGCGAGGCCGAGCACGACCTTGTCCATGAAGTTGATCGCCATGAACAGCACCAGCAGCGCCACGACCGTCCACGCGCGGCGGTGCACGCCGGGCTCGCCGGCCGTCCGTTCGGGCACGGCCGAACCCGCTGCCGCCATACGCGCCTCCGTCCGCCGGTGATTGGTCCCCCTCACTCTCCCGACCCCCGCTGTCCTGCGACAACCACGCATCACCCCAGCGTTAGCCCCCACCCCCTGTGAGATGTCACAATCCCCACATGCCCCACGAGCCCCCGTCCGCGAAGCACCCCAACCAGCGCTCGCCCGCGAAGGACGCCCAGCAACCGCCCGCGGAGGACGCGGCCCAGCGGTCGTCTGCGAAGGGCGCGGACGAGCATCCGACTGCGGAGAACACAGATCAGAGATCGTCCGCAAAGAACGCAAACCCGCGAGCGTTCGCAGAGGACGCGAACCGGCAGGCGTTCGCAGAGGACGCGGACCGGCGGGCGTCCGTGGCGGGGCGGCCTCTAGGGCGGTTTGCGGAGGGCGAGGCCCAAGGGGCGCGCGAGAAGAACGAGGCTCTCGGGCCGTCCGGGGAGGGGGCGGGACGGATGGCGTTCGGTGGGGACGAGGATCAGGGGGCCGGCTTGGAGGATGCGGAGACTCGGAAGGCCGCGGCGGCGTTGGCGGGGCGGTGCGAGCGGCAGGTGAACCGGCTCGCGCGGGAGCTGACCGAGCGGCGGTTCACCGCGCTGCCGGAGTACGCCGCGCTGCCCGAGGACATGCGGACGCTGGAGATCGCCGACACCGCGCGGCAGGGCATCCGGCGGTTCCTGCGGGAGGCGTCCGGGCGCCGGACGCGCGACTCCGACCTGCGGGTCTTCACCGAGCGGGCGGCGCAGCGCGCCGAGGAGGGCCTCGAACTCTCCTCACTCCTGGAGACGTACTTCATCGCGGCCGAGGCCGTGTGGGACATGCTCTGCGACACGGCCCTCCCCGGCGAGGAGGCGGCGCTACGACTGCTCGCGCGCCGCCAGCTGCGCGGACTCGGGCATGTCGTGACCGCCGTGACCGACGCCTACCAGGCCGAACGCGAGGCGATCCGGGCCGAGCAGCGCGAGACGCTCCGCGAGATCGCCCGCGCGCTGCTCGCCAGCGAGCCGGTCGGCCGGTACGGCATCGCGCCGTCCGCGAGCCACCTGATCCTGACCGTCCGGGCCCGGGAAGCAGGCGGTCCGCTCCGGGGGATCGCCGAGCACCGCGTGCTCCGCCGCATCCGGACGCGCCTGGAGAGCCTGGTGGACGGCGTCGTCCTGCTGCATCGGGACGAGCGCGGCGGACACATCCTGCTTCCCTCGTCCGTCCGGCCGTCCGACCTCGCCGAACCGCTGGTCGGCGCGGCCGCGGCCGGGGAGCGGATCGTCGTCGGCGCGGCGCGCTCGGCCGACGTCGCCGACGTCCCCCGCGCCGCCGCGCAGGCCGCCCGGATCGCCCGCATCGCGGACGCGACGGACCGCCCGCCCGGCGTGTACGAGCTGGACGACATCCTGCTCGACTACCACCTCAGCGGCCCCGCCGACAGCGCGCCGCTCCTGGCCGCCCTGCTGGACCCGCTGGACGGCCGTCCCGAGCTGGTCGCGACCGTCCGCGCCTACCTCGACCACGACATGGACCGCCGCCGGACGGCCCGGGCCCTGGCCGTCCACCCCAACACCGTCGACAACCGGCTGGCGTCCGCCGCGCGGCTCACCGGCGTCGACCCGCGGACCGCCCGCGGACTGCTCCGCTACGCGGCCGCTCTCACGCTCCGTCAACTCGACTGACCCTTCCCTCATATCGGGGCGCGTAGGGCAAAACCGCAGGCCAGCGAGGGGAAAGTCCCTTGACCTCGGTTTACGGCCCCATGGCGCGGGGGTACCTCTCGTATCGAGATCGTGACAATGAGTGACGGTGAAGGTCAACGGGTGATCAAGCCCGGACCGGCACCGTCCGGCGAACCGGGAGGGCACGGATGCGAGGCGCGACGCGGACGAAACGGACCGCTCCCGCCCGGCCGTCCGATCTCCCGCATGCTTCCCTGCCCGGCCAGGACGGTACGGCCGAGGGCGTTCCCGACGAGCCTCCCCGCTTCCCGCACCGCCCCCAGGGCTCCACGGTGCACGCGGTCCCGGCGACGTGCGGCGACACACCTCGGGCCCTCGGCCGTACCGCCCCGGCCGCGTCCAGCGGGGAACCGAACGGCCTGCCGTCGCGGGAGCGCGGTGCGGCGGCAGGCCCCGGACTCGCCCGCGGCGCCACCATCCCCCGTGGTGTCCGCGGGCGTCACCTCGCCCCGTCCGGCGGGACGCCCGCCCGCCGGACCGGGGTCACGCCAGGCCCGGTGGCCCCCGCCACCGGCGCCGGCGGCCACCACCGGGCGACGGCGCCGCACGCCCCCGCGGCACCGACGTCCCTCACCGCCGGGCCGGCGGTACCCTCTAGCGCCACCGCCGGCCCGGCCCACCACCTGAACCGACGCACCCTGGCCGCGCTCCTGGCAGGCCTAACCCTCGGCCTCCTGTCCGACAGCACCTCCGCACTGGCACATGACGGAGTCCACGCGACCGCAAGGCACCACCCACCCCACGCCGGAGCCCCGATCTGGCTACTCGGCACCTCAACCGCCCTAGCAATAGCGGTCGGCATAACCATGCTCGTCCTAGGCACCCGCCAAGCAACCCGCTCCCACCACCCAAACACCTTCTAACCTCCCCCGCGCCGCTAAGCCCCGCACACCAAAGCCCCGCCCGTCCCTGACCGCCCGCAGCCCGCGCACCATGCACCGGACGCCCCGCGCCCTGCGCACCCCCGGCCTGCGCGTCCGACGCGAGCGCCCGCGCCCCGGATGCCCAGAGCCTGGGCACCCTGGCCTGGACGATCGGGACCTGGACGCCCCCGGGGGGCCTGCGCATCCGAGGCCTGCGCGCCCGCGGGCCGGAACGCCCGCGCTTCCGCGCCCCGAGGCTTGCGCACCCGCGACTTGAGCCCGGTGGCCTAGGCGCACGGAGCATGCGCGCCCGCGGCTTACCACCTGCGGCCTGGGCACCCGAAGCTTGAACGCCCACAGCTTGCCCGCCCGCGGCCTTGCCGCCCATGGCCTAGCCGTCCGTCGCCTGCACGCCCGCAGCCTGCGCCCGGGGCTTGCGTACCCAAGGCTCGCGCGCCCGTGAACCGGACGCCCGCGGTCCGCGCACCCGCGGCTTGAGCCCGGTGGCCTAGGCGCTCGGAGCTTACGCGACCAAGGCTTGCCCGCCTGCGGCCTGGACGCCCGTCGCCCTCGCACCCGCGGCTTGAGCGCGCGGCTTTGGACGCCCGCGGCCCGCGCACCCGCGGCTCGCGCGCCCGTGCACTGGACGCCCGCGGCCTGCGCACCCGCGGCTTGAGCCCGGTGGCCTAGGCGCTCGGAGCTTACGCGACCAAGGCTTGCCCGCCTGCGGCCTGAACGCCCACGCCCTTGGCGTCCATCGCGTGGACGCCCGCGGCCTGCGCACCCGGGGCTCGCGCGCCGGTGCACTGGACGCCGAGAGCCTGGGCGCTCGGGGCTGGCGCGCCCGCGGCTTGCTCACCCGAGCCTTGGGCGCTCGCAGCCTAGGCGCCCGCATCTCGCCCACCCGCGGCCTGGACGTTCGTGGCCTGCGCACCCGCGTCCTGGAGGCCAGTGACCTAGGCGCCTGTCGCCTGGACGTCCGAGGCTTGTGCGCCCGGACCGTGGGAGCCTGGGGCCTGTTTCAAGGTCAGGGACCAGGTTTCGCCGTGGACGGTGTCGCCGAAGCGTTCGGACGGGGGTTCCTTGTCGACGAGTTCGAAACCGGCGCGGGCGTAGATGCGCCGGGCAGGTTCCTGGAGGGCCGTCGTCCAGAGGACCATGCGTTCGTAACCGCACCCGGCGGCGAAGCGGACGCACTCGTCCACGAGCAGGCCGCCGATCCCCGCGCCGCGCGTGTCGGGCTCAACGATCAGGAGCCGGAGCTGCGCGGTCGAGGCGTCCCGGCGGACGCAGAAGACGCTGCCCACGCGCCGGCCGTCGAGCTCGGCGATCCAGGCGTTCTCGCACGCGGGGTCGTGCTGCTCGGAGTACTCGGCGACGACGCGGGCGACGAGCGCCTCGTAGCTGCGGTCCCAACCGCATTCGGACGCGTACAGCTCCCCGTTGCGCTGGACGACCCACCCCAGGTCGCCCGGGCCGAGCGGGCGCAGTACCACCTTGCCGGACGGTCCGGAGGCGGACGCTTCGGCATCGTCCAGGAGTTCGCGGACGGTGCGCATCGCGCCGACCAGCCGGTCGCGGTCATCGCTGGTCAGGCCGTCCAGGAGGGTCCGGATCTGCGCGGCGGACCGCTCGTCCAGGAGCGCGAACATCTCGCGCCCACGCGCCGTGAGTCGGACGACCTGGCGGCGCGCGTCGTCCGCCGAGCGCTCCCGCTGGACCAAGCCGTCGCTCTCGAAGCGGGCGAGCATCCGGCTGAGGTATCCGGCGTCCAGGTCGAGCGCGCGGCGCAGCGCGAGCACCTCGGTCTCGGCGCGCTGGGCCAGCTCGAAGACCACGCGCGCCTCGGTGAGCGAGTACGGCGTCCGGACGTGGCCGTCGCCGAGCAGGCCGAGGACGCGCGTGTAGAAGCGGTTGAAATCCCGGACGGTCGCGACGTCATGGGCAGGCACCGGCATGGACGAACCCCCTCGCCACTTTGTTTGACGGAGTCAAACAATAAGCCGAAGCAACCCCAACCGTCCAGCATTCACGCCTCTCACCCCCACCGCCCTCAGCCCTGGCACCGTCCCCAACCCCAGCCCCACCAACGCCCGCACAGGTCACGCCCCGTAGCCCGCGCAAAGATCATGCCCGGCCAGCGCGCAGATCACGCCCGGATGGCGCTTGCGCAGGTCACGCCCAGTGGCACGCCCGCAGGCCATGCCCTGGGCAGCGCGCAGATCACGGCGGGGTGGTGCACGCGCAGGTCACGCTCGGTGGTGCACGCGCAGGTCACGCTCGGTGGCGCACCACGCAAGTCATGCCAGGCGCACGCGCGGGTCACACCCACACGGGACTCGCGCAGGCCGCTATCGGTGGCGCGCCCACAGGTCACGCCGCACGGCGTACACGCACGCCCGGCCAGCTCCCGCACGCGAAGGTCATACCGGGGCAAGGCGCCCGAAGGTAACGCCCGCGCGACGCTTGCGCAGGGCACGGGGCGGTGCCGCAAGCGCAGGTCACGCCCGCGCGGCACTCTCGCAGACCACCCCCGGTGGTGCACCCGCAGCACCTTGCCAGCCGCCGCGCGCGAAGGACATGCCCGAGCGACGTGCGGAGATGGCACCCAGACTGCACTCACGCAGGTCACGCCTGGCGGCGCCCGCAGGCCCTGGCCCGGGTGGCGTACGCGCAGGCCACGTCCGGCGGTGCACGCGCCCGTCACGCCCGGCGGCACGCCCGCAGCGTTTTGCCTGGCGCCGCGCGCGAAGGTCATGACCGGGCGGCGCGTGCGAAGGTAGCGCCCTGGCGGCGCTCAGGCAGGACACGCCCGGTGGCACGACCGGGCGGCACACGCAGAACGCGGCCGGGTAGTACACGGGCTAGTCACTCCCGCGTGGCGCTCACGCGGGTCGCTCCCAGTAGCGCGCCCGCACGTCATGCTGGGCGGCGTGCGCCAGGTCGGGGACGGGGTGCACGCGTAGGCCGTGCTGGGGGTCGGGGGCGTGGGGGCATGCTCGGACGGCGCTCGCGCGGGTCACGCGCGGGGGCATGTCCGGTGGCGCGCGGCAAGGGCACGCTGGGGGCGCCTGCGTGGGGCAGGGCTGGGGGCGGGCGGTGGGGCGGGTTAGGCTTCGGCGGGGGTGGGGGTGCGGGCTAGGTCGGCGCGGGCTTCGCGGACGATGCGGTGTTCGACGTAGAAGGCGAGGAAGGGGACCAGGCCCGCCGCCACCATGAGAACCATCTTCTGCAGCTGCCAGCCGGCCCGGCGGTACAGGTCGAACGCCGTCACCAGGTACACCATGTACAGGATGCCGTGGGTGGGGGAGATGACCGCCGACGCGCCCGGCTTGTCCCAGATGTAGCGCAGCGGAACGGCGACGAAGACCAGGATCAGCAGCATCACGCCGACGATCAGCGCCATGATCCGGTACCGCTTGATGGCCGCTTCCACGAGTCACACCTCTCTCAGCGCGCCACGCGGCGCGTCACGTTCGACAGGACGCTACGGTCCCGTCCCGTCCATCGGAACAATCGGGTCCGCGGCGTCCTCGGGAGTTCGTATGGACGATACGGTACCGTTCCGTCCACGCGGGCCTAGTCGCGGCGGCCGGTCTGCGTGTTGAGCCGGGCCAGGTAGCGGTTGTAGGCGGCGAGCTCGGGGTCCTCGGTCTCCTGCCGCTTGATGATCTCGCGGGTGACCGCCCTCTCGGCGGGTTCCTCGATCACCTCGGGACCGCGCGGGATCGACTCCTCGCCGGTCAGCTCGTCCCGGATCATCTTGACCCACATCACCACGACGAAGATGGCGAAGATCGGCCACTCGAAGGTGTAGGCCCAGCTGCGGTCGTTGCCCGCCTCCGCCCGGGCGAACTGCCACCATCCGAACCCGAGGAACGCCGCGAACAGCACGACCGCCGTCGCATGGAGCCCGATCCAACCGGGGGTGAAGAACCTTCGCACGTCATGAGCGTACCCCCGCCTCTCCCGAGCCCGTGCAGGCCCCCACTCAACCGCAACGTCCCGGCTGGAGCGGCGGTCAGCGTTCGAGGGGCGGGCCGACGTAGACGGCGCGGGGACGGAGCGGGGCGTGTCCCTGGTACTCCTCCAGCGCGTGGGCGAGCCAGCCCGCGACGCGCGCGACGGCGAACAGGGCCTCTCCCGCACCGGGGACGAGCCCGGCGACGCCGCCCAGCAGGGCGAGCGAGAAGTCGATGTTGGGCGCGGGGAGTCGGCGGCGCTTCGCCTCGGCGAGGACGGCGTCCGCGACGGCGACACGCGGATGATCGGGCGCCGCGTCCCGGATGAGGGCGAGCAGGGCCGTCCCCCGGGCGTCCCCGGACTTGTAGACCGAATGCCCGAAACCGGGGATGCGCTCCCCCGCCCGCAGCCTGTCGCCGATCGCTCGGGCCACCTGGTCAGGCTCGGCTGCTTCGGCGAACAGGCGTTCCGCCGCATAGGACGCGCCGCCATGGAGCGGACCGCCCAGCACGCCGAGACCCGCCGTGACCACGGCGTACGGATCCGCCCGGACGGACGCCGCAACCCGCGCCGCAAGCGTGGACGCCGCCAGCTCGTGATCAGCGAGCAGCACCATCGCCGCCTCGAACGCGCGCAGGAGCCCGGGTGTCGGCTCGTCCGAGGACAGCGCCCCCCACAACCGCCCCGCGATCCCATCGCGACGGCCGAGACCCGAGCCGCCGTCCGCAGGGCCCACGCCTTCCCCAGGCCCCGCGCCATCCGCAGGACCCGCGCCGTCCGCAAGGCTCGCGCCATCCGCAGGGCCCGCGCTGTCGGCGGGGCCCGAGACCTCGGCGGGACCCGAGGCATGCGCCGCAGAGCCAGAGCCATGCGCGACTGAGTCGGCGCCCCGCGCGGCGGGGCCTGAGCCGTCCGCGGGGCCTGCACTGCCGGCGGGGCCCGAGACGGACGTGGCGTATCTGGCGCCATGCGGGGTGGAGGCCGAGCCGGGCGCGGTGGGGTCGGCGCGGTGCGTGGCGGGGCTTGGACCGTGCGGGATGGGGTCCGGGGCGTTCAAGGCGGCGGGGCCGGGCGCGGCGGGGCTGATGCCGAGCGCGGCGGGGGTGGGGCCGTGTGGGGTGTCGGGCTCGGCGGGGTGTGGGGGGTGCGTGGGCGGCGAGGTGGGCGCGGCGGGTGGGAGGGCGTCTACCAGGCCGGCGATCAAGGTGCGGGCGGTGGATTGGAGGCCTTCCGGGTCGGTGTGGAGGCGGAGGGGGTCGGTGGCGGCCAGGGCGGTGGTGATCACTTGGAGGCGGTCGAGGGGGAGGAGGTCGTCCGGGAGGCCGGACTGGGCGGCGCGGGCCGCTCGGAGGCCGTCTTCGGACGCGCGCCACGTCGCGGCGGGGCCGAGGGTGGACGGGTCGCCGGTCCAGAGCCACTCGGCAACGGACTCGAAGGGGTAGGCGGACGCGAGCTTCAGCACGTCCCGCCCCCGGTAGTAGGGGCGGTCCGGGCCGAGGGCGGTGACGGCCGACTCGATGGCCAGCTCGGACGGGCCGGGCGGGCGGCGCGGCTTGCCCCTGCGGGCGAGCTCCTCGACCTGGTCGCTGTCGAAGAGCGAGCGGCGGCCCGAGTCGTCCCGGCGGCGGCGCAGGACGCCCCGGCTCACGTAGGCGTACAGCGTGGCGGGTTTCACACCGAGGCGTTCCGCGGCCGCGGCCGCGTCGATCCACTCGCCCACCTGCGCTCCTCCGGTATCGACATTGATTTTGGTCAATATTGATACATATGGATTCGGCTGTCAATCTGAGCGCATGCCTCAGATTCACTTCCTGGACGTCACCAACCGCGACGGCGTCCAGACCGCGCGGACCGGGCTCTCGAAGTTCGGCAAGACGATGGTCAACCTGTACCTGGGCCGGCTCGGCGTGGCGCAGTCGGAGATCGGGTTCCCGTTCCTGTTCCACGAGGTCCCCTACGTCCGGGCGCAGCTGGCGCTGGCGGAGGCGGGGGCGTTCGGGGACCTGCGGCTGTCCGGCTGGTGCCGGGGCGTCGCGGCGGACGTGGAGAAGGCGCTGGAGGTGCGGTCGCCGTCCGGCCGCGGCCTGCGGCACATGAACCTGTCGATCTCGACGTCCGACTACATGATCGCGAACAAGTTCCGCGGGAAGCTGGACCGCGCGTCCATCATCAGGGAGGCGCAGGCGGCGGTCCGGGCGGCCAAGGCGGGCGGGGTCGAGACCGTCGGCGTGAACGCCGAGGACGGCTCGCGCACCGACGACGGCTTCCTGCACGAGTTCGCGCTGGCCGCCAAGGAGGCGGGCGCCGACCGCGTCCGCTACTGCGACACGATCGGCGGCGACAGCCCCGGCCGGATCCGCGAGCGCTTCGCCAAGCTCGCCGCCGTGATCGAGATGCCGGTCGAGACGCACTGCCACAACGACCTCGGGATGGCCGTCGCGAACTCGGTGTCCGGCGCGCTGGGCGACCTTGAGGCCGGGCAGGACGCCTGGGTCAACACGTGCGTGAACGGCATCGGCGAGCGCGCCGGGAACGCCGACCTGCTGTCCACGATCCTCGCGTTCGAGCACGCCTTCGGCGTGGACGCCGAGATCGGCGACGCGCTCGACCTGTCCTGGGCGCGGCGCTTCGCGCTCTGGGCGAGCTACGCGTTCAACCAGCCGCTCCCCTACAACCAGGTCGGCGCGGGGATCAACGCGTTCGCGCACGAGTCCGGCATCCACGCCGACGGCGCCCTGAAGGACCACGGCAACTACGAGCTGTTCGACGAGAGCACGCTCGGCCCGTTCCCGGACGACCTGCACGCCCGCCGCGGACGCGTCGTCCTCACCGGCGAGTACGGCGGCCGCTCCGGCTTCCGGCACGTCATGGACGAGCTGGGCGTCGAGCCGTCCGACCCGGAGCTGGCGTTCCAGCTCGTCCAGCTGTGCAACGCGATGACCGGCCGCCCGCTGACCGACGACGAGCTCCGCCTCATCGCCGCCTACCCCGCCGAGCTGGCCCTCCTCTTCCCCGCGTACGTCTAACCCGCCTCGCGGCCCGCGTCCTCTCACGGGCGCGGGCCACGAAGTGTCGGTGGCAGGGCGTAGCGTGGGCCGCCGGGATTGAGCGGGAGGGGACAGATGTCCGAAACTCTGGCGTTCGGGTCGCTCGACACGGCACTCGGGCGCCTGCTGGTGGCCATGACCGAGACCGGTATCGCCAGCCTCACCTGGCGCGACAACGCCGGCACCCGCGCGCGGACGGCCACCCAGATCGGGCTTCCCACAGTGGACGACCCGGACCGCACGGGCGAGGCGCTCGCGCAACTGAAGCTGTTCTTCGGCGGCGACCCGCACGCGTTCGAGGTGCCGATCGACTGGCGGCTGACCAACCCGCTGCAGCGCAAGGTCCTCGGGACGCTGTACGACCGGGTCCGCTGGGGCGAGACGATCACCTACGGCACGCTCGGCGAGCGGTCCGAGTCCGGCGTGAACGCGCAGGCGATCGGCCAGGTCATGGGGTCCAACCCGATCCCGATCATCGTCCCGTGCCACCGCGTCGTCGCGTCCAACGGGATCGGCGGCTACAGCGGCGGCAGCGGCATCGAGGTGAAGCGCTGGCTCCTCACCATGGAGGGCTCGCTCCCCGCGACGCTCGACTGGTCCCTCGAAGACGGCCCCGCCGCCCTCTGACCCCAAGCGCCAGCGCCGTGTGGTCAAGGGGTGAGTAGGCGGCCGTCCTCTATGGAGCGGGTTCGGTCGACCAGGTCCAGGGCGCGTTCGTCGTGGGTGGCTATGAGGACGGACGCGGACGTATTACGGGCGTGGTCGGCGAGCAGCCGCATCACGGCGCGGCCCCGGACGCGATCGAGGCTGGCGGTCGGTTCGTCCGCCAGGAGGACGGGCGCGCCGGTGTAGAGGGCCTGGGCCACGCAGGCGCGCTGGCGCTCGCCGCCGGAGAGCTCGTCCGGGTGGCGGTGCGACTTCGCGGCCAGGTCGACCGCGCCGAGCAGGTCCGCGGCGCGGGCCCGGTCGGCTCGGGTGATCTTGTATCCGGCGACGACGCGGCGGGCGAGCAGGTTCTCCTCGACGGTCAGGTACGGGATCAGGGAGCCCGCCTGGAGGATGAACGCGACGCGGCGGGCGACGCGGTCCAGGCGGAGGCCCGCGATGTCCTCGCCGAAGACCGAGACGTGCCCGGACGTCGGGCGCAGCAGCCCGCCCGCGACGGCCAGCAGCGTCGTCTTGCCGGACCCGCTCGGCCCGAGCAGCGCGGTCACCTCACCGGGCTTGAGGACGAGGTCGACGCCGTGCAGCACCTCGACGTCCCCGTACGAGTGCCGGACGCCGCGCAGTTCCAGGGGCGTGCTCATGCGTTCCTTCCCAGGGAGAGCAGCGGGTCGACGGTCAGCAGGCGGCGCAAGGACGCGGCGGACGAGCCGAGCGCGAGCGCGCCGAGCAGGACCGCTGAGAGGGCGGCCGATCCGCCGGGCAGCGAGAACGTCCCGGCCGGCATGGCGGCGCCGATCCCCGCGACGAACGCGAGGCCGACCGCGACGCCGAGGACGGTCGTCAGCGCGACCTGCACGAGGTAGGAGCCGACGAGCAGCCGGGCGCGGGCGCCGGTGGCGCGCAGGACGGCGAGGCTCGGCTCCTTCTGCATCGTGAAGATCCAGAAGACGGTGCCGGTGAGCAGCGCGGTGACCGCGAGCAGGAAGCCGCGGATCAGGTTGAGCGTGCCGGTCTCGGCGCTGTAGCCGGGCACGGCCTCGACCGCCTCGGACTTGGTCACGGCGTCCGTGCCGGGGACGGCGGCGGAGATGCCGCGCGCGTCCCCGGACGTCGTGACCAGGTACGCGCCGACGGCGGACGGCTGGACGCGCCGCCACTCGTCCAGCGGCACCTGCGCGACGGCCGTGTGCTGGAGCGACCCGAGATCGGCGAACCCGGCGACGGTCAGCCGCACTCCCCCGGGCTGGACGGTCAGGACGTCCCCCGGCCGCGCTTTGCCCTCCAGCGTCCGGTCCAGCACGATGCCGCCGCGGCCGAGCCCGGGCGCGGCGAACGGCGCGGACGGCTCGACGCCCATCAGCGCGACCGGCAGGGACGCGCCGGGACCCTTCGCCTGCGCCATCGTCTGGCCGATCGGCTGGACGGACGACACGCCGGGGACCGCCGCGATCCGCGCTCCGTCGGCCGCCGGGAGCGAACTGCGCGAAAGGGTCTTCTCCGAGCCCGCCGCGTACACGACGACGTCCGCGGGGAGCCGCCGCAGGCCGGACACCCCGGCGTCGCCGAGGCCGACCGCGAGCCCGGTCAGCATGAAGACCAGGAACGCGACGAGCCCCACGAGCAGCGCGGTCAGCCCGAACCGCACCCGGCCGTGCCTGATCTCCCGCCACGCGAGGAACCACACGACGATCACTCCCAGCTCTTCCGACGTTTCCGACGCGACGTAGGCAAAGATACCTACGCCGCGTCGGAACGCCAACTTATCGACACCACGTCGGAAAACGTAGAATGGCGGCGTGCCAAGAATCAGCGAGCCCACCGTCGCCGAGCACCGCGCCCGGCAGCTGCGCACCCTGCTCGACGCGGCGCGCGCGCTCGTCGCCGAGGAGGGCATCGAGGCGCTCTCCCTCGCCGCGCTCGCCCGGCGCGTCGGGCTGTCGCGGCCGAGCCTCTACGAGTACTTCCGCTCCAAGGACGACCTGGTCGCCGCGATCGTCGAGGAGGAGCTGCCGCGCTGGGCCGCGCTCGTCGAGCAGGCCCTCACCGGCCCGCCCGACCTGGTCGGCAAGGTCGAGGCCTACGTCCGCGCCCAGCTCGAAGTGATGACGGACGGCCGGCACGCCGCCGCCGTCCAGCTCGTCGAGCACGCCCTCGCCGAACCGGCCCGCGAGCGCATCCGCGAAGGCCACGCCCAGCTCCTGCGCCCGCTCGTGGACGCCCTGAAGGACGCCGGACTCCCCGATCCCGAACTGCGCGCCGGGCTCGTCCAGGGCATCGTGGACGCGGCCGCCGCCCTCGCCACCCGCACCCCCGCGTCCGCCGCGACCGTCGTCGACACCGCCGTGGCCCAAGCCGTCCACGGCCTAACCCCACCCAAGCCCGCCCAACCCCGCCCGTAGGAGGGGGGTGGTTAGTAGGTGACGCCGGTTAGTTTTTCGGATTCTTCCCAGAGGCGGCGGGCGGTCTGGAGGTTGGCGGCCTGGGGTGGTGTGGTGACCTTGGTGGGGGTGCCGCGGTACTGGAAGAAGCGCGGGCCGTAGCAGGCGCCGGACTCGACGTCCGGGACGACCGCCGCGTACAGGGAGGGCAGGGCGCCCATCGCGCCGGACTGGGCGAGGACGGCGTTGCCGAGCGTCGCCACGCGCTCGGCGAGGGCGCGGCCGGCCATGCGCGGGCCGGCGGCCTGGAGGTTGGTGGACGCGAAGCCGGGGTGCGCGGCGACGCTGGTCACGTCCGGGACGCGGCGGGCCAGCTCCTTGGTGAACAGCAGGTTCGCGAGCTTGGACTGGGCGTAGGCGAGCCACGGGCGGTAGCCGCCCTCGCCCTGGAGGTCGTCGAAACGGATGCGTCCCGACCATGCGAACGCGCTGGTCACGGTGACGACGCGGGGCGCGGGGGCGCCGCGCAGGGCGGGGAGCAGCAGGCCGGTCAGCGCGAAGTGGCCGAGGTGGTTGGTGCCGAACTGCATCTCGTGGCCCTCGGCGGTGGTGCGCTTCGGCAGCGCCATCACGCCGGCGTTGTTGACCAGGATGTCGAGCGGGTCGTCCGCCCAGCGCCGCGCGAACTCGCGCACGGACGCGAGGTCGGCGAGGTCGAGCGGGGCGAGCGCGAGGTCCGCGTCCGGGACGGCGGCGCGGATCCGGTCCAGCGCGGTCCGGCCGCGCTCGGTGCTGCGGCACGCCAGGGTGACGGACGCGCCGTGCCGCGCCAGCTGGAGCGCGGTGTGGTAGCCCAGCCCGCTGTTCGCGCCGGTCACGACGGTGCTCTTGCCGTGCAGGTCCGGAATGTCGGCCGCGGTCCAGCCGCCCATGGTGCACCTCCGCTGTTGTCCGGCGGGCCCCTCGGGCGACCGGCGGAACTCGGTGAGACGTGCTGACGGACCTCAAGTTAGACGTGCCGTCGAACAGCGACAAGGTGACACACGCGACGCCCCGGACCGGCGGACGAACCGCCCGGCGATCGGGACGGATCGGCGTTCGTGCTGGTGGGGCCGCCTGGGGCACGGGCCGGAGGGCCCGCGCCGCGGGCGGCGGAGGCGGTCAGGACGCGGGAAGCGTCTTCTCGATTGCGGAGACGAGTTCGTCCGACTCGGGCTCGGTCTGCGGGGAGAACCGGGCGGCGACCGAACCGTCCGGGGCGATCAGGAACTTCTCGAAGTTCCAGCGGATGTCGCCGGTGTGGCCCTCCGCGTCGGCGACGTCCACCAGCTGCCCGTACAGCGGGTGCCGGCCATCGCCGTTGACCTCGATCTTCTCGGTCATCGGGAAGGTCACGCCGTAGGTGGTGGAGCAGAACTGCTCGATCTCCTCGGCGGTGCCCGGCTCCTGCCCCATGAACTGGTTGCACGGGACGCCGAGGACGGTGAAACCGCGCCCGGCGTAGCGCTCCTGGAGCCGCTCCAGCCCCGCGTACTGCGGGGTGAGGCCGCACTTGGAGGCGACGTTGACCACGAGGACGGCCTTGCCCCGGTATTGCCCCAGGTCCGCGGAGCCGCCCCGCAGACCGTCGATCTCTACGTCGAAGACAGACATGGGGTGATCCTAGGACGAACTCCGCCGGGACGCCCGCATCGGGAGCCGTAGCGGCACCGCTACGGACTCCTCACCGAACGGCTGCACTCCGAGCCGCGCGAAGCGGCACGGTACCGCCGGACGGCCATGGCGCCCGTCCCGCCCGCGCGGACGGCGGGACGGGCCCGGGTCCGTCAGGTGCCGAGCGCGTTCACGAACGAGGAGAGTTGCGTGCCCGCCCGTCCGAGCTGGGTGAACGCGTTGTTGACCACATGGGCCGCAGCGGTGGGTGAACTCAGCAGGTAGAAGATGACAAAGGCGATGGCCACGTAGCGGAGGTTCTTCTTCATCCCGAACGCCGTCCCTGTAGTAGCGCAGCGACACACTGACCCGAACCAATTGTGCCCGTCTGCGGCTGGCCGCTACGCGGGATTTTACTGTCATGATGCCGTCGGCGCTCGTCCGCGAGTGCGCGAGATCCCTTACCCCGTAGGCGAAACCGCGTCCCACCTGCGGCTCGGCGACGAAACCGGACGCGGAACCGGGCTCGGAAAGACGCCGTCCCGGCCGCGGCCGCGCCCCCGCCCCGTTCAAGAAACCCTGCGGACCCGTCCGCCCCGCGCGCCCCACCCCGCGCAAACGCCCGCCGCGCGCGGCGCGACCGCCCCGCCCCGCATGGCACGACCAGCCGCCGCACCCCGGCCCGGACGTGAAAACAGCCCCGCACCTTGTGGGTACGGGGCTTGGCGAGCGCCCCCGCTACAGGACGCCGCCGCCGGGTCGGCTAAGGGATGGCACTGACGAACTGCGACAGCGACTCCGCCGCGCTTCCGAGACCGCCGAGGGCGCTGTTCACCAGGTTGGCCGCGCCCTCCGGCCTGCTGACGACGTACCAGACCACGAATGCGATCGCGGCGAGCTTGAGATGCTTCTTGTTCACGGCCCCCACCCTCTGCACTGAAGCTACTACTCAGAGTAATGCCCCATGGCGGGCGCCGGTGCCTCAACGCAACGTAAAGACCAGGTCAGACCCCTGGGCCCCCGTTACCGGCCCGGTTACAGGCCCGGTTACAGGCCGCTGCCGCTACTTGCCGCCGTGCTTGGTCAGGTAGTCGATGTAGACCGGGCGGAGCGCCTGGCCCAGCTCGCCCTCGCCGGCGTGCAGGGCTTCCTCCAGCAGCGAGAGGCTGTGCATCATGTCGTACTCGGCGCGCTCGCCCTCCCCCAGGGACGCGGCGGCGGCCGGGATCGTCCGCAGCAGCTCCCACAGGAAGCGCAGGTCGTGGTGGTCGCGGGCGTGCTTCACGGCCCGGTCGTGCAGCTCCGCGGTGGACAGCGAGTCCAGGTCGGCGGCGACGGCCTTCTCGTCGGACATGCGCCGACTCTATCCGTCCAACACGCCCGATGGCCGCCCGGCCCACGCGCAGAGCCCAGGCCGCGCATCCCGCCCGCGCAGAGGCCACGCACGCGCCGCACCACGCGCACAGGCCACGCACGCGCACCATCACGCGCGGAGGCCACGTCGCGCGCGGCTGCGGGACGTGGCCTCTGCGGAGACGGCTACTTGGTGATGACGTTCTGCGGGATCGGCTTGTCCTGGCGCAGGGCGTCGAAGAGCTGGCCGGAGCGGGTCTTGTCCCACGTGATGTAGGAACCGGCGGACGCGCTGCTTCCGGTGCCGCCGATCGGGATCGTCGTGGTGACGCCGTCGCCGCCGGTGACGCCGCGCATGGCCCACATCATCCGGATCAGGTCGTACAGGTGGTCGTTGTTGTCGACGCGGAAGTTGCTGGTGGCGTGCAGGGCCAGCGGGATGCTGTCGAACGGGTTGAGCATGACACCCGGGCTGGTCGCCTTCTTCATGAGGGCGCCGAAGAACTGCCGCTGGTGCTCGACGCGCTCCAGGTCGGCGCGGGCGAACTTGCGGGTGCGGACGTAGCCGAGCGCTTGCTTGCCGTTGAGGTTCTGGCAGCCGGGCTGCAGGTCGAGGCCCGCCTTCGGGTCCTTCATGCGCTCCTTGACGCAGATCTTCACACCGCCGATGGCGTCCACGACGCCGACGAACCCGCCGAAGCCGATCTCGGCGTAGTGGTCGATGTGCACGCGGGTCGCCATCTCGACGGTCTGGACGAGCAGCTTCGGCCCGCCGAAGGCGAACGAGGCGTTCAGCTTGTTCGAGCCGTGCCCGGGGATCGGGACGTAGGAGTCGCGCGGCAGGCTGATCAGGGACGTCCCGCCGGAGCCGTAGTGCAGCAGCATCATCGAGTCGGTGCGGCGGCCCTCGGCGTGCCCGGTGGCGAGGTCGTTCTCCTGGTCGCGGCTGAGCCCCTCGCGGCTGTCGGAGCCGACGATCAGCCAGTTCGTGCCGGGCGTGTCGGCGACGCGTCCGGCGTAGTCGGTGAGGACGTCCTCGCGCTTGAGCCGGGAGTCGAGGTAGAAGTAGCCGCCGACGACCAGCAGCACCAGGACGACGAACACCGCCCCCAGCACCTTGGGCCAGCGCCTGCGGCGCCGCCGCCGCAGCGGGACGCCGCCGTCCGGCGGGCCGGGCGCGTACGGATCGTGAGGCCCGGCGTAGGGGTCGTGGCCCCCGACCGGTGCTCCCTGATGCACGTCGCTCCTCCTGTCTCGATTCCAGCTCTCGGGCCGGCCATCGGTCATGTTCGTAGACCTTAGACAACTCCCAGTGAGAACCGCGTCCCACTGGCGCATGATTACGGCGGCCGCCAGGTCATCTCAGCATGGGACGTGCGCGGAGGAAGGCTGGTACCTCCGGTGCACGCCTTATGTACGAGCGGGCACCCGCCCGGGGACGTCCCGGACGGGCAGATACCCCAATTAGGTACCTTCCCGACCCGTTGGACGGATCACCATACACACCCGCGCGCCTACAGGTAGTGCCCGTGCCCGTCCTCGTCCCGCCGCCGGGGGGCCGGAGCAAGCGGAAGATCTTCCGGCCGCAGCAGCGCGACCTCGGCCGCGTCCAGCCCGGCGCCGGGGGTCTCGGCGGTGATCCGCTGGGCCTGGCGGGCGATCGCGGCGTCCAGAAGGTTCCGGACGAACCGGGCGTTGCCGAACTCCGGCCCGCGCGGCTGGGCGGCCACCCGGCGGCGGACGGCGCCGAGCAGCCCGTCGGCGAGCCGGAACCCGGCCGACCCGGCCATCGACTCGAAGATCTCGACCAGCTCGTCCTCGGAGTAGTCGGGGAAGCTCAGCACCCGCGGGAACCGGTCCCGCAGGCCCGGGTTGGACGACAGGAACCGCTCCATCGGCTCGGCGTACCCGGCGACGATCACCACCAGGTCGGCGCGGTGCTCCTCCATCAGCCGCAGCAGCTCGGCGACCGCCTCGGGGCCGAAGTCCTGCCGGTCTCCCCCGGCACCGGCGGCGGCGAGGGTGTAGGCCTCGTCCACGAACAGGACGCCGCCGAGGGCGCGCTCGACCGCCGCCCGGACCCGCGGCGCGGTCTGCCCGACGTACTCGGCGACCAGGTCCGCGCGGGTGACCTCGACCAGGTGCCCGGACGTCAGCAGCCCCAGCCGCGCGTACACCGCCGCGATCAGCCGCGCGACGGTGGTCTTCGCGGTGCCGGGGTTGCCGGTGAAGACCATGTGCCGGGTCGGGGCGCTCTGCGCCATCCCGGCATCGCGCCGCATCGGCTCCGCGCGCGCCTCGGCGTGCAGCGACCTGACCTCGGCCTTCACCGGCTCCAGCCCGACCAGCGCCTCGATCGCCGCGACCGGGTCGCCGGGCAGCGCGTCGCGCGCGGGGCCGAGCGAGTCCGGGACGTCCGCGAGCAGGATCTCGTCCAGCGACTCGGTCTCGTCGACGACGCCGTCCGCGAGGACGCGGCGCCCCTGGAGCGCCACGGCGCGGTCGAGCAGGTCGACCATGAGCCGCGCGTTGCCGAAGCCCCGCTCCCGCGGCGTCGCCCGGACGAGCCGCCTGACCTTGGCGAGCACGCCGTCGGCGAGCGCGAACGCGGCCTCGGCGGCGCGCCGCGCGAACACCTCGACCAGCTCGTCATCGGTCAGGTCGGGGAAGCGGACGACGCGCGGGAACGTCGCGGCCAGCTCCGAATGCGACCGCAGCAGCCCGTTGAGCTCGGCCTCCGGCCCGGTGAGGACGACGAGCAGGTCGTCCGGATGGGACTGGACGGCCGAGAGCAGCACGTCCACGGCCTCGCGCCCGCGCGCGCCCTCGGCGGTCGCGAACACGTGCACGTCCCTGACCAGCAGGACACCACCAAGCGCTCGCTCGACGGCCGCGCGCACCTTCCCGGCGGTCTCGCCGGGGAACTCCCCCACCAGGTCGGCGCGGTCGGTCTCGACCAGCGTCCCCGTGGAGAGCGTGCCGAGGCCGGCGTACATCCGTCCGAGCGCCCGCGCCACGCGGCTCTTGCCCGTGCCCGGGTTCCCGGTGAAGACGAGGTGCCGCGGACGGGACGCGACGGGCATCCCGGCCTCGCGCCGCAACCGCTCCGCACGCGCCTCCGCCACGAGCGCCTCGACCTCGCGCTTGACCGGCTCGATGCCCACGCAGCTCGCCAGCTCCACGGCCGGATCGGCGGCCACGGTCTCGGCCGCTCCCCCTTGGCTGATCCGCGACGGCAGGTCCCCCGCCGTCAGAACGATCTCCTCATCGAGGGAGTCGCTCGAAAGCCGCTCCCGGGCAGCGGCGACGCACTCGCCGGCGAGGTGCTCGGCCAACCGCGCGCCGCGCAGGTTGCCGCGCGAAGGCGTCCGCGCCAGCAGGACGCCCGCCGCACGCGCCACTTCCGGAGCGGCGACCGCGCCGCGCCTGGACGCCGCACGCCGGAACAGCTCGCCCAGGCCGTCCTCGTTGAGTTCCTGAGTGCGGACGATGTCGAACGCGCGCACCAGCGCGGGATTGAGGTCGAGCAGGCGGCGGTCGCCGTTCGTCCGGCACAGGGCGACCACATCAAGCGCGGGCGAGCGCTCGATGAGGCGGCGCAGCTCCTCGACGGCAGCGGGCCCGCAGCGTTCGGCGGACGCGATCCGCTCCAGGTCGTCCACGATGAGCAGAAGCCGCGCCTCAGCGCACTCCCGCACGCGCGCGGACAGCCACAGGACGGCATCACTCACACCCAGCGACGCGAACGTCTGGTCGGAGATCCACAGCGCGGAGCGGACGGCGCCAAGCCGGGCGAGGCTTTCCGCCAGGAGATCGGCGGCGTCGATGCGCCCGCTCCCCTCGGGCCCGGCGATCAGCAGCCGGACGGGCCGCCGCCCGGCCGCACGATCGGCGAGCGCCACGCGCATGGCCCGCACAAGTTCCGGCTGCCCCACGACCGGCGAGACGTCCGCAGGAACGGATGAATCGTCATCACGCGCGGCAGGCCGTCCGACAGGATGCCCGGCGAGCGTCTCGCGCAACGCGTTGGGGACGCGCCGGACGGCGAACAACCGCCGCAGATCCTCCTGGAAATGCCCGACCGGCAACCGGCAGCGCGGGTTCACCGCGACGCCCGGCAGCCCCTGGACGGCCCCGGTCACGCGCGCGGCCATGTCGAGCCACGCGCGGCACGCGTCCGCCTCACCCGCGACGAGCCCGCGCGCGAGCCAGCCGCGCAACCGCAACTGCCACGCCTCGGGGTCGAACTCGTCCGCCTCAGCGGAAAGGCGGTCGGCGACGTCGCCATAGACGTCCGCTCCGAGCGCCACCGCCAGTTCGGCAGGCGCCTCCGCGATCTCGCCCGCGGCCAGCAGCCGGGCAAAAGCAACGGCGAACGGCTCCGCCCCGTTCGCCAGCCGCTCGTGCGCCGCCGCGAGCCCGTCGCACGCCCAGGTCAGGTACCCGACGGGCCCGGCCAGCTCGGGCAGGACGGCCAGCTCGTCCGCGGTCAGCTCCGCGCTCCAGACCTCCTCAAGCCGGTCGCGCGGCGCGCTCAGCGCCAGATCGCGCAGCTCCGCCCGCTCCGCGAACCGGTCGAACAGCCCCGCCAGCGCCAGCCGCCCCTTCTCCAGCGGCTCCAGCCCGGCCAGCACGTCCAGGGCGGCACGCCCGAGCTCGAACATGACCGTGCGGCGCTCCGGGTCGTCCCCCGCGGGCTCGGGCAGCCACAGCCCGGGCGGACGCCACCGTCCACCCTGCGAGAACCACGCCAGCGGATGCCGCACCGGAGCCTCGGGATCGGCGAGCAGGTCCCCGAGCAACTCGAAGTCGACGTCCCCACGGTTCCCCGCGCGCACCGCCCCGGCCCCCAGAAGGAACGTCAGCAGCGACCACAGCTCGGCCCCCGCCGCCGACGTCCCCGTCCCGTAGAAGTCGCTGAGCCGCCGCGTGAGCACCACGGCCCGCTCGTCGGCGTTGAACGCGACCGCGCGCTCCCGCATCTCCTTGTAGAGCCCGTCCGGAACCCGCCAGGGCCCGGACGCGTACACGTCCAGCACGGGCTCGTCGGTCAACAGCAACTGAAGGTGATCCGGAAGCCGCGGGGAGTTCACGACAGCACTGTACTTACGGAGCCCCGTCAGCCGGCCCGCTTCTCCAACGGCAGAGGCTCCGGCCGCTTGGCGAACCGCCCGTCACCGGACGACCGTCCCGTGGCCCGCCGTCCGATCCAGGGCAGCAGGTAGGTCCGCGCCCAGTGGACGTCCTCACGGCGCAGCGTGAGCCAGTCCGCGGCATCCTGCGGCGGCCAGGGCTCGCGCCAGTCCCCCTCGGCGGGCACGCCCAGCACCTCGGCCACCCGCAACGCCAGCCGCCGATGCCCTTCCACCGACAGATGGAGCCGATCCTCGTACCAGGCACGCGGATCGTTGAACACCGGCATCAGCGACCACAGATCCACGACATCGCAACCGCGCCGGTCGGCAATGGCCCGCAGGTGCATGTTGTACGTAGCGGCCTTCCCCCGAATCCGCCGCCCAGACCGAAGCCCACGGGTATCAAACCCGGTGAAGAGCACGACCCGCGCACCGGTCCCCCGCAACGTCCGAACAGCTTCATCAAACTCCACCGCGAGCGCATCCGGATCCCCACCAGGCCGGATGATGTCATTGCCACCCGCACAGAACGTGATGAGATCCGGCTTCAGCTCAACAGCCGCAGGCACCTGCAACTCGACGATCTGCCGCAGCAGCTTCCCCCGCACCGCGAGGTTGGCGTAACGCAGCTCCGGATTATGCGCCGCGATGTGCTCCGCGACCCGATCGGCCCACCCCCGGAACACATCGTCCTCGCCGGGAACCGGATCGTTCAGCCCCTCCGTGAAGCTGTCCCCGATCGCCACGAACGTGCCGATCCGCCCCTGCTGCCCCGCCTCGTTCATCGCCGTTCCTCGTACAGGTCCGTCCATCGTTCGCACCACTAATGATGCATGATGCACATATGCCTACGCGACCGTAGTGACCACCACCGGACACACCGTAAGCAAAGCAAAGCCGAAGGCGAGCGAGCCGGCCCCGATGCGAAGCCGAAGGCGAGCGAGCCCAGGCGCAAGGCCGAAGGCGAGCCGCAAAAAGCCAAGCCCCCAACAACCGCAACCCGCCCGCCAAACCATGACGACACCCCAGCGACCGCGGCCACGCACCAACCCCGACCCGCACGCGAACGCGTTAACAACCGCGTGGGGGGACGACGCCGAAGGCGAGTCCCCCCACGCGGTTGATCGCGAAGCGATGCAGCGTTCGCACAGAGATGTAGTTGCGTGGCCGAGCCCCTAGGCGAGGCCACGCAACTACATCTCAGTGAGCAGGGCTCACCATAGATAGCGCGTGCTGCACCAGCGTGATGAGGACGGCCTTGGTGGACTCCCGGTTGCGGGCGTCGCACTCGACGATGGGGACGTGCGCGCTGACCGAGAGGGCCTCGCGGATGTCCTCGACCGCGTACTGGAACTCGCCGTGGAAGCCGTTGACGCCGACGACGAACGGGAGGCCCAGTTCCTCGAAGTAGTCGACGGCGGCGAAGCAGTCGGCGAGCCGGCGGGTGTCGACGAGGACGACGGCGCCGATGGCGCCCTTGACCAGGTCGTCCCACATGAACCAGAAGCGGTGCTGGCCCGGGGTGCCGAACAGGTACAGGATCAGCTCGCTGTCGAGCGACACGCGGCCGAAGTCCATCGCGACGGTGGTGGTCGTCTTGTCGGGCACGGCCGACAGGTCGTCCACGTCCGCGCTGGCGGCGGTCATGACGGCCTCGGTGGTGAGCGGCATGATCTCCGACACCGAGCCGACGAACGTGGTCTTGCCGACGCCGAAGCCGCCGCCGACGACGATCTTGACCGAGGTCAGCTCCGGCCCGTCCCCGGGCGCGGCCGCAGCCGACGGCTGGTCATAGCTTCCGAAGCCCACTCAGAACCCTCTCAAGCAGTCTGATGTCCGGCTGCGCGCCCGCGGGGCGGGACTGGTGCAGCCGCAGCAGGCCCTCCAGGGCCATGTCGGCGACGAGGACGCGGGCGACGCCGAGCGGCAGCCGCAGCAGCGCCGACACCTCGGCCACCGAACGCGCCGTCCGGCAGATGTCCATGATCGCCCGGTACTCCGGGGTCAGCGAGGAGATGTCGCGCGGCGGGTGCGGCGCGGCGGTCACCATCGCCTCGATCGCGAGGTCGTACCGGGGCCGGGTGCGGCCGCCGGTGACCGCGTACGGGCGGACGAGCGAGCTGGACTCGCCGCCCGGGTCCGCGCCGTGCCGCCCGCCGCCGGGCGCGCGGCCCGGGCCGAGGGGCGGCTGCTGCCCGTGTGCCGGGTAGCCGCCGCTGTGCCCGCCGCGTCCGCCCTGGGGGACGTCACCGTGCCAGCCGCCCGGCGGGCCGCCGCCCGGTCCGGGACCGAAGGAACCACCTTGATCCATCGCACCGACCTCCGTGTTCAGGGTCCGCTAGTACCGGGCGGGGCCGGCGCCCATGCCCGACACGGGAGGTCCGGCGTAGGGGGGCTGCTGCTCGGCGTTGCGCAGCGCCGGGGTCAGGACCCGGCCGACGCGCTCGACGAGCAGTGTCATCTCGTAGGCCACCAGGCCGAGGTCGCAGTCCGGCGCGGCCAGCACGGCGAACACCGAGCCGTTGGCGATGGACATCACGAACAGCAGCCCGCGGTCCATCTCGACCACGGTCTGGTTCACCCCGCCCGCGTCGAAGATCTTCGCCGCGCCCTGGGTGAGGCTCATCAGCCCCGAGGCGATCGCCGACAGCTGGTCGGCGCGCTCGGGCGGGAACCCGGCCGAGTACGCCATCGGCAGTCCGTCGGAGGAGACCACCACGGCGTGCGCGACCTTCGGGACACGGTCCGCGAAGTTCGTCACCAACCAGTTGAGATCCTGCCCGCTCACCGCGTGCCTCCTGTCTCTCCGCCGCTCCTGTGCGACGGATCTTCACCACTAGTGCCGCCGTCCGCGGGGTCGCCCCCACCGGGCAGGTCGGGGGTCCCGCCTCGGGTCTCGGTACGGCCGCGCTGGACGCCGCGCTGCAGGCTCGCGAACCGGTTCCGCACGGTGTCGGCGGGCGGTCCGGCGGCCGGCCGGGCGGGGCCGGCGGCCTGGCCCGGCAGCCCGCCGGGGCCCGGCAGCCCGCCGGGGGCCTGCGCCGGGGCGGCGCCGGGCGCTCCGTTCACACCGTTGACGCCGTTCGCCGGGGCGGGCTGCGCGCCGTTGCCGTTGCGCGCGCCGACGGTGCCGGGGACCCGGTTGCGTCCGGGCACCCGCTTGGGCAGCCCGGCGCGGGTCTGCTTGTCCGCGACCGGCTCGCGCAGCGCCTCGACGGCCTGGAAGCCCTCGTCGCCCGGGGACGCCCAGCCCTTGACGGGGTCGGCGGACTGGCCGGAGCCGCGCTGGAACCACTCCGACTGCATCGCCTCGAAGATCGGCGAGCGGACGGGGCGTCCGGGCGGCTGGTCGGGGGCGGCGGGCGGCCCGGTCTCGGCCGGGCGCGGGGCGCGGGCCGGAGGGGCGGGCGGTGCGGCGGGGGGCGGCCCGGCCTGCGAGGCCACGGGCACGTCCTCGGGACGCGGCCTGGTCGGTGTCGGCGGCCGGTTCGTCTGCTCCGGAATGGCGTCCTCCGGGATGTTCGTTTCCTCCGGGATGGCGCTGACGGGGCCGGTGTCCCAGGAGAACGCGCGGCGGGCCGGGGCCGGCTCGGGCGTCTCGGAACGCTGCGGCAGCGGTGCCGTGGTGCCGGGGTCTCCGGCGTACGGCTCGGCGGCGGGGGTCCGGTCCGCGGGGGCGGACCGGTCCGCGAGCGTGCGGTCGGGCTGGGGCCCGTCCTGGTAGGACGGCTCCTGGTAGGACGAGTCGTCGCGGCCGGACGCGGGCCACGAGCCGGACGTGCGGGGCGCCACCGAGGCGCGCGGGTCTTGCCCCGTCCGCTCGGTGGGCTGGAAGACGTTGTCGGACGGGGTGCCCACGCCGGGCAGCTGCGCGCCGGGGCGGCGCACCGGCAGGCCGGTGGAGCTGCTGCGGGACGGGTCGTCCTGGTCGGCGCGCGGCATGGCCGGACGTGCGGCGGGGCCGTCGTGCAGGCCGTCCGCGCGGGTGTCCATGCGGTCGTCGGCGCCGTAGCCGCCGCCCGCGTAGCCGAGGTCGCGCTGCTCGCCGGTGCCGCCGAAGACCGGCTGCGGTCCGGTGTCGCCGATGCGGCGGCCGCGGCCGCCGTCGAAGCGGCCGCCGTTCTCGCCGAACCGCGGCGCGGGCGCGCCGGGCGCGCCCGGGGCGCCGGGGTAGGCGCCGCTCTGCTGCGCGGCGCCCGGGTAGTCGTCGAAGCCGGGGCGGTCCTCGGCCACCGCCGGGGCGGCGAGCGCCGGAACGGCGCCGCTCTCCAGCTGGGCCGTGCCGCCGCCGCGGGTGCCGACGCCGGCGTTGTCGGCCGGGCTGACGACGTGGTCGGGCAGCATGACGAACGCGGTGAGGCCGCCGCCCTGCGCGGCGCGCAGCTCGACCCGGATGCCGTGCCGGATGGCGAGGCGGCCGACCACGAACAGGCCCATGCGGCGGGCCGCGGAGAAGTCGATGACCGGCGGGTTCGCGAGCCGCCAGTTGGCCTGGTCGAGCTCCTCGGCGGTCATGCCCACGCCGTTGTCGGTGATCTGGAGCATCGCGCCGCCGCCGCTGAGCCGCTGGCCCGAGACGGTGACGCGGGTGCGCCCGTCGGAGAAGACGGTGGCGTTCTCGACCAGCTCGGCGAGCAGGTGGACGAGGTCGTTGACGACGGGGCCGGCGACGGTCATGTCGCCGTGCACCCGGACCTCGACCCGCTCGTACTGCTCGACCTCCGACAGGGAGGCGCGCACGACGTCGATGAACGGGACGGGCCGGTTCCACCGGCGGGCCTGGTCCTGGCCGCCGAGGACCAGCAGGTTCTCGTTGTTGCGGCGCATGCGGGTCGCGAGGTGGTCCAGGCGGAACAGGTTCGCCAGCTGCTCCTCGTCGCGCTCGCTCTGCTCCAGCTCCTCGATGAGCTGCAGCTGGCGCTCGATGAGGGTCTGGCTGCGGCGCGACAGGTTGACGAACATCGCGTTGATGTTGCCTCGCAGGACGGCCTCGTCGGCCGCCAGCCGGACCGCCTCGCGGTGGACCTCGTCGAACGCGCGGGCGACCTGGCCGATCTCGTCGGTGGAGTCGACGTCGATCGGCTCGACCTCGATGCCCTGGGCGGCGGCCTCCGGGTCGCGGAGCCGGTCGACCAGGCCGGGCAGCCGGGTGCCGGCGATCTCCAGCGCGCCGTCCTTCAGCCGGCGCAGCGGCCGGACCAGCGAGCGGGCGACGCCGAAGGTGAACAGCAGGACCAGGATGAGGACGCCGGCGACGACCGCGCCCTGGACCATCACCGAGCGCTGGGCGTCGCTCTTGCGCTGCCCGGCGACGGTGATGAGGCCGTCCACCATGCTGCGCTGCACCGAGTACATCTTGTCGACGGTGCCGGTCATGGCCTTGCGCCATTCCTCGCCGTCGTTGCCGCCCTTGACCAGGCGCAGCCGCGAGCCGCGCAGGCTCTCGGTCAGCGCCCGCTCGCGGAACTCGGCGGCGCGGTCGACGTCGGGGCCGGTGACGGTGTCGTCGTACAGCTGGCGCTGGGGCAGCCGGGCCGCGGTGCGGAAGTTGGCGAGGTCGCCGTCCATCTGCGCGCGGCCGTCGAGCAGGTTGCGCAGGCCGTCGGTGTCGAGCCGGCCGGTGTTGGCGCCCGCGAGCAGCACGGCGCGCTGCCGGGACGCCTGCTCGGCGGCGCGGCTGAGCGCGGCGAGCGCGCGGGTGTCGGAGGTGAGCGCGGCGTCGTTGGTCGCGGAGGAGATGTCGTCGAGGTAGCCGATGACCTCGCCGAGCATCTCGCTGTACTTGGTGGTCACCGTGTCGGCGGGCACCCGCGCCTGGGTGAGCTGGCGCAGCGCGGCCAGGCCGTCGAGCCGGGTGACCAGCGCGCGCACCTCGGTGTCGCCGTCGGACGACACGACCGTGTCGACGCGGCGGCGGACCTCGGCGGCGACCCGGTCGACCCTGGCGTACTGCTGGTCGATGGGCGGCTTGGCGGCGGCGGGCCGTCCGGCGGCGATGTAGCCGGCGGACAGGTCGCGCTCGGTGCCGAGCTCGTGGATGAGGTCGGTGACGCTGCCGCCGAGGCGGGCCATCCGCTCGACCTTGGCGTAGTCCTTGGCGTCCTGGTCGGCGCTGAGGACGCGCAGCCCGCCCAGCACGACCGCGACGGCGGTGGGGATGAGGATCAGCGCGACCAGCCGGACCGGCACGCGCCAGTTCGACGGCCGGAGCCTGCTGCCCCCGCGACGGCCGTCCGCGGCCGGGGCGCCCTGGGCGCCCGCCGGGTTCTCTGGAGCCGCCCCCGGCTCGGTCCGGTCCCCGGACACGGGACGGTCGCCGGGCACGGCTCGGGAGCCTCCGGCCCGGGAGCCTTCGTCCGGCAGGGCCTCCGGTGCCGGATCGCCCGCTCGATTGCGCACTTGGCGTTTACACCCTCTCGCTAACTGTGCCGTTCACGGCCGCCCCTCCGCGGACGCCGGGGTCCTGGCGCCGCGTGGCGGACGAGACCGACGAGCGGGGCGCCTGCCTGTCCATGGTCCGGACACGCGCCACCGCGGGACGCCCTCCGCTGCGCCCGACATTGCAGCACATTAGGGGAAACGCCGCAAAGAGATGCGCAACTTGGTGATCTTTGGCCGCTGACCTCGCAGAACGTGCGCGCTATGTCTGATTTGTCACTCGGTGTCCACGGACAAACAACCCGAACGGGCCCACACCGAGCGCCCCGGTGCCGCTACTCGGAGTAGAAACCGCACCGTCCCGGCGCTCTCACCCGGAGGCATGCGGCAGCCCGATCCCAGCCGCCGGGAAGGCCGATCCCGAACCGCTTTACGGTCACATTTCCGCATCCTTTTTCCACTCACCGGAACACGTCATCGAACAATTGTTCGAAGTGCAAGTGGATTGCGCCGATACGCCCCTTCTTGCGATATGGTCCGACCGCTGTCGATCAAGTAGAACCAGCTGGATCGGCACACGGCGCCGGTGACCACCCCCCTGGCCGCACCGCCCGCCGCCCCCTCCAAGTACCGAAGGAACGAGATGAATCGGTCGAGGCGTGATAACGCCGGAACCGGCCCTGGCACCAGCGCGGCCGCCACGAAAAGGGGCGCCGCGCCGGTCGAACGCGTAGCCGGACCGTCTTGTGCGGCCGTCTCGGCGAGGACGGCGGACCGGTGACCACCGCCTCCGATCTCTCCTCGTCCGACACCGCGGCCACCGCACCCCCCGCGACCGCGGCCCGGCGCCGCGGCGCCCGCGCCCGCTCCGCCGGATCCGGCGGGATGACCCGCCGCGGCCGGCTCGTCCGCGGAACCGTCGGCGTCCTCGCCACGGTCGGCGCCCTGGAGGCGCTCGGCCGCGCGCACCTGGCGAGCGAGGACGAGTTCCCGCCCGCGTCCAAGGTGCTCTCCCGCGCGGCGGGCCTGGCGGGCGACCACGACTTCGTGTTCGTCCAGCTGAAGGCGACGCTGGAGGCCTGGGGGCTGGGCATGCTGCTGGCCGTCCTGATCGCCGTGCCGCTGGGCCTGCTGTTCGGCACCGTGCCGATCGTGAACACCGCGGCGCGCGCGATCGTGGAGTTCCTGCGGCCGATCCCGTCGGTGGCGCTGATCCCGCTGGTCGGCCTGATCCTCGGCGCGGGCCTGGAGATGAAGGTCACGCTGATCGTCTACGCCGCGGTGTGGCCGCTGCTGTTCAACACCCTCTACGGGCTGCGCGACGTCGACCCGCTCGCCAAGGAGACGCTGCGCGCGTTCGGCTTCGGGCCGCTGTCGGTGCTCTGGCGCGCGGTGCTGCCCGCCGCCGCGCCGTTCATCTACACCGGCATCCGGCTGGCCGCCTCGATCGCGCTGATCCTCGCGGTCGGCACCGAGGTGCTCTCCGGGTTCGGCGAGGGCCTCGGCAACTTCATCGGCCAGGCCGCGATCGCGCTGGGCGGCACCAAGGACGTCCTCGCCGGGACGGTCTGGGCGGGCTGCCTGGGCCTGCTGGTGAACGTCCTGCTGGTGCTCGGCGAGAAGCGGCTGTTCCACTGGCACTTCCGGGGGGTCGGCAAATGAGCGCCGTAGCGACCGGGCGTCCGGGACGCCCCCGCGGCCTCGCCTGGCGCGCGCTCCGCTCCGTCCTCGACCGGTGGCTGGTGTTCGTGCTCGCCGCCGGCGCCTGGGAGTGGGGCACGCGCGCGATGCACGACGCGTTCTTCCCGCCGCCGTCGAAGATCGTTCAGCGGATGTACCACATGTGGTTCTCCGCCGGGGCGGACCGGGCCTTCCTCACCAAGGAGGCCACCGGCAACATCCTGCCGAGCCTCGGCCGGATGGCCGTCGCGTTCGCGCTGTCGGCGCTGGTCGGCGTGCTGCTCGGGATGCTGCTCGGACGGTCGGAGCGGGTGTACGCCTACGTGGACCCGGTGTTCCAGTTCGCCCGCGCGATCCCCCCGCCCGCGATCGTCCCGCTGTTCATGGTGCTGATGCACCTCGGCTCGACGATGCAGGTCACCTCCATCGTGTTCAGCGCGGTGTGGCCGGTCCTCATCAACACCGCCGACGGCGCCCGCACCGTGGACCCGCTGCAGGTCGAGTCGGCGCGGGTGTTCCGGCTGTCGCCGCTCGCGCGGCTGCGGAAGCTGATCGTCCCGTCCGCACTGCCGAAGATCTTCGCCGGGCTGCGGCTGTCGCTGTCGCTGTCGCTGATCCTGATGGTCTTCTCCGAGCTGCTGCCCGGCACCCGGGACGGCCTCGGCTTCGAGCTGAGCGACGCGCAGTCCCGCAGCGACCTGCCCACGGTGTGGGCGGTCGTGGTGCTGCTCGGCGTTCTCGGGTACGTCCTCAACGCGGTGCTCACCGCCGTCGAGCGGCGCGCGCTGGCCTGGCACCTGGCCGCCCGCCGCGTCGAGATCTGAGCCGCCGCGCGCGAGCCGCGTCCGCCGGGCGGACGGGCCGGGTCAACGGTCCGGGCCGTCCGCCACGGCACCCGCACGCCCCGTCCGCCGTCCCCCGCCCCCGATACCGGTCCCCCCGCCGATCGCTCCCGACCCCCGCTAGTTCCCTCCCCCGCAAGATTCAAGGAGTACACATGCGGTCGCTTCGTCGACTCACCGCCACCGTGGTGGGCATCGCGCTCGCCGGGTCCTCCCTCGCCGCCTGCGGCGGGGACGACAAGTCCGACAAGGGCAAGGGCCTGGAGCACGGCGGCAAGATCACCGTCGCCGCCCTGCCGCTGGTGGACGGCGCGGCGCTGTACATCGCGCAGAACAAGAAGCTGTTCGAGGCCGAGGGCCTGAAGGTCAGCATCAAGCCGGTGCAGCAGTCCATCCAGGCGCTGCCCGCGCTGAAGGCCGGCCAGGTGGACGTCATCGCCGGCGCGAACTACGTGTCCTTCCTGCAGGCCAACGACCAGGGCGCGCTGCACCTGAAGATCCTCAACGAGGGCGCGACGCTGACCTCGAACATGATGAACGTCGTGGTCAAGGCGAACTCCCCGATCAAGGAGCCGAAGGACCTGGAGGGCAAGACCGTCGCGGTCAACATCCCCAACAACATCCAGAGCCTGACGCTGGACGCGATCCTGCGCGCCAAGAACGTCGACCCGACGAAGATCAAGTACGTCAAGGTGCCGTTCCCGCAGATGGGCCAGTCGCTCGACAAGGGCGACATCGACTCGGCGCACATGGTCGAGCCGTTCCTGTCCGACGCGCAGAAGAAGAGCGGCGACCGGGTCGTGGTCGACGGCGGCAGCGAGCCGGTGAAGGACATGCCGATCTCCGGCTACGTCAGCACCCAGGAGTTCACCTCCAAGAACCCCAAGCTCGCCGCGGCGTTCCAGCGCGCGATCCTCAAGGCGCAGGCGATCGCCGCCGGCGACCGCAAGCAGGTCGAGCAGGTGCTGCCCGGCTACGCGCACATCCCCGCGCAGGTCGCGCCGGTCATCACCCTGCCGGGCTACCCGACGTCCAACAACGACACCCGGCTCCAGCGCGTGGTGGACCTGATGAACGCCGCGAAGCTGCTCAAGAGCAAGCCGGACATCAAGTCGCTGCTGTTCACCCCGCAGTCCTGACCGGCCGCAGGGCACGCGCCCGGGCGGCCCGCGACACGAGCCCGGGCGGCCCGCAGGGCACGGCCCGGGCGGCACGCGCCCGGGCGGCCCGCACGGCACAGGCCGTACCCCACCCGCCTGACCAGGCGGCACGGCAAGAGCAAGTGAAAGGCACTTCCCCGTCATGACGGAATACACGGTCCGCGACGCCTTCTACGACTACTGCCGTCGGGTGGGCATGACGACCATCTTCGGCAACCCCGGCTCCACCGAGCTGAAGATGTTCACCGACTGGCCCGACGACTTCGAGTACGTCCTCGCGCTGCAGGAGACGGTCGCCGTCGCGGCCGCCGCCGGGCACGCCCTCGGCACCGGCCGCGCGGGGCTCGCCAGCCTGCACTCGGCGGGCGGTGTCGGGCACTCGCTCGGCGCGGTCTTCAACGCCTACCGGGACCGGGTGCCCGTCGTGATCATCGCCGGCCAGCAGGGCCGCGCGATGCTGCCGTACCGCCCGTTCCTCGGCGCGGACGAGCCGGCCGAGTTCCCCCGCCCGTACGTCAAGTCCAGCATCCAGCCGGCGCGCGCCGAGGACGTCCCGGCCGCGCTGGCCGAGGCGCACCGGATCGCGATGACGCACCCGCGCGGCCCGGTCTTCCTGTCCGTCCCCGAGGACGACTGGGACCGGCCGGCCGAGCCGGTCGAGGTGCGCGAGGTGCGCACCGACTTCACCGCGTCCCCGGAGGCGGTCGCCGAGCTGGCCGAGGCGCTCAACACCGCGCGCAACCCGGTGCTGGTCGTCGGGTCGGGCGTGGACGACGAGCAGGCCATGCCCGAGGTCGTCGAGCTGGCCGAGCGGACCCGCTCGCACGTGTGGATCGCGCCGCTGTCCGGCCGGTCCGGGTTCGACGAGACGCACGAGCTGTTCCGCGGCTTCCTGCCGCCCGTCCGCGAGCACATCGTCGGGCGGCTCGCCGAGCACGACCTGATCGTCGTCCTCGGCGCGCAGGTGTTCGCCTACCACGTGCACGGCGAGGGCCCGTTCGTCCCGCCGGGCGTGCGGCTGTTCCACCTGGACTGCGACCCCAAGCAGACCGCGTGGACGCCCACCGGGACCAGCCTGCTCACCACGGTCAGGCCGGCCGTGCGGGCGCTGCTCGGGCAGATCGACGACACCGCGGCGGACCGGCTCCGCCGGCCCCTGCCGCAGCCGCGCGTCCTGCCCGCGACGCCCGAGCCGAGCGAGCCGATGGACGTCGGGCTCGTCCTGGACTCGATCCGCGCGGCGCTGCCCGAGGGCACCGTCATCGTGGAGGAGGTCCCGAGCTACCGGGACGCCTTCCACGCCCGCGTCCCGGTCAACCAGACCGGCGGGTTCCTGACCACCGGCAGCGGCGCGCTCGGCTGGGGCCTGCCGCTCGCGGTGGGCCGCGCGCTGGAGGCGGCGCAGGCCGGAACCGGCGAGCGCATCGCCCTGGTCATCGGGGACGGCTCGATGATGTACTCCGTCCAGGCGCTGTGGACGGCGGCGCAGCACGACGTGCCGCTGACGATCCTCATCCTGAACAACAGCGGCTACGGCGCGGTCAAGGCGCTCGGCCGGCGGCTCGGCATGCCGAACCCGCCCGGCTCGGACATCCCCGAGCTGGACTTCGCCGCGGTCGCCGGGGGCCTCGGCGTCCCCGGCCGGCGGGTGGGCGCGCCCGCCGAGCTGGACAAGGCCCTGGAGGAGTCCCTGGCGCACTCCGGGCCGTTCCTGCTCGACATCACCGTGGCCTCGGACAACGCCCCCGCGTACCAGCCCTGGGCCCAATGACCCGACCCGGGGCCGCCCCGCCCGCGGGGCGGCCCCGGACTTCCCCAACGACGGGGTGGCCGCGGCCTTCCCCAACTCCGAGAAGAGGACGCTCGTGCTGGAGATAGCCGACCTCACCCATTCCTATGCCGACGGGCACACGGCGATCGACGGCCTCACTCTCAGCGTCGAGGACGGCTCGCTGGTCAGCCTCGTCGGGCCGTCCGGCTGCGGCAAGTCCACGCTGCTGCGCTGCATCGCGGGGCTGATCCGGCCCACCGGCGGGACCGTCACCCTCAACGGCAGGCCGATCGACGGCGTCCCGGACGACCTGGCCGTGGTGTTCCAGGACTACAGCCGCTCGCTGTTCCCATGGCTGACCGTCCGCGACAACGTGGCGCTGCCGCTGAAGCGCAAGGGCCTGTCCCGCTCGCAGCGCCGCGAGGCCGCCGAGAAGGCGCTCGCCGAGGTCGGCCTCCCGGACGCGGGCCGCAAGTACCACTGGCAGCTGTCCGGCGGCATGCAGCAGCGCGTCGCGATCGCGCGGGCGCTGGCGTACAAGCCGTCCCTGCTGCTGATGGACGAGCCGTTCGGCGCCGTCGACGCGCAGACCCGCGAGGACCTGGAGGACCTGGTCCTCGCCCTGCACCGCTCGCAGAAGATGACCATCCTGCTGGTCACCCACGACATCGACGAGAGCGTCTACGTCGGCGACCGCGTCGTCGTCCTCGGCAAGTCCCCGGCCGGCGTCAAGGCCGACCTGGTCGTCGACCTCCCGAGCGAGCGCGACCAGATCGAGACCCGCGCGAACCCCGAGTTCATCCGCATGCGCGCCGAGGTCGGCCGCCTCATCCGCAGCACCCCCAAGCCCGCGGCCTCGGAGCCCGACGAGGCGACCGAGCCGGCCGCGTCGGACGAGCCGAAGACGCCCGCCGCAACGGAATCCAAGCCCGAGGCCAAGCCCAAGGCGGACGGGCCGAAGGCCGACGCGAAGACCGAGGCCGCGGAAGCCGAGCCCGCCGCCAAGGCTGAGGCCGACGACGCCAAGGCGAAGGCGAAGACCGAGATCGAGGACGCCAAAGCCGACGCGAAGACCGAGGCCGACGACGCGAAGGCCGACGCCAAGGAAGAGATCGACAACGCGAAGACCGACGCCAAGGCCAAGGTCGCTGAGGCCAAGTCCGAAGCCAAGGCTCAGGTGACCAAGGCCAAGGCCGACGCTCAGGACGAGGTCGACGAGGCCAAGAGCGACGCTACGAGCGAGGCGGACGAGGCGAAGGCCGAGGCTGAGGCGGAAGCGCAGGCAGCCGAGCCCAAGCGCCGCCGCTGGGGCCGCGGAAAGTCGCGCGAGAAGGCCACCGTCGTCGCAGCGGCAGCGAAGCCGAACGCCGCGAAGGCCGAGGGCGAGGCCGAGGCTGACGAGGCGAAGGCCGATGCCACGTCGTCCGACGAGAGCGTGAAGGACGAGGCGAAGCCGGAAGCCGACGCTGAGGCGCCGACTGGCAAGGACGCGGACGAGAAGCCGTCCGGCCCCGAGGCCAAGTCCGACGACGCCGAGAACGCAGGCGAAGCCGTCGACGCCAAGCCGGACGACGCGGATGCGAAGGCCGACGCGGACAAGGCCGACGACGCGAAGTCCGGCAAGGCGGGCGACGCGGACGCGAAGGACGACGCGGACGCGAAGGCGGGCGCAAACGGCGTCAAGCCGGACGCGGACGAGGCCAAGGCGGACGAAGGCGACGGCGAGGCGGACGACGCGGACGGTGCGGCCGGGGCGCGGTCGGGGCGGAAGCCGGCGACGGTCGTGCAGGCCGCGTCGCGGTCGCGGTCGCGGCGGCGGTCGGCGGAGTAGGGCGCGGAGGATGCGCGTCCTGGTGGTCGGGGCGGGCGTCGGCGGGCTGACCGCGGCGCTCGCCCTGCATGCGAACGGAATCGCGGCGACCGTGGTCGAGTCGGTCGCCGCACCCCGCCCGCTCGGCGTCGGCATCAACCTGCTGCCGCACGCCGTCCGCGAGCTGACGGAACTGGGCCTCGGCGGCACGCTCGCCGACCTCGCGATCCCGACCGGGCAGATGTCGCATTTCGACCGGCACGGCGGGCTGATCTGGGCCGAGCCGCGCGGGATGGCGCTCGGCTACCGGTGGCCGCAGTATTCGATCCACCGCGGCGAGTTGCAGATGGCGCTGCTGGGGACCGTCCGCGAGCGCTTAGGCGAGGAGGCCGTCCGCTGCGGATGGAGCCTTCTCGGCTTAGAGCAGGAGGACGACCTCGTGCGCGCGCGTCTCAGGGACCGCGGGACGGGCGCTGAGGAAACGGTTGAGGCGGACGTCCTCGTCGGGGCAGACGGCCTGAACTCGACGGTCCGGCGCGTCCTGAACCCGGGCGAAGGCGCGCCGCTGTGGAACGGCATCCGGATGTGGCGCGGCGTCGTCGAGGCCGACCCGGTGCTGGACGGGCGGACGATGGTCGTCGCGGGCAGCAACGCCACGGTCAAGATCGTCGTCTACCCGATCTCGGCGCGGACCGAGCGCGAGACCGGCCGCGCCCTGCTGAACTGGGTCGCCGAGGTCCGCGAGCCGGACGCGGCCGCCGGGGCCGTCGACTGGAACCGCGCGGGCCGCCTCGAAGACGTCCTCCCCCACTTCGACGGCTGGTGCTGGGACTGGCTGGACGTCCCGGACCTGCTCTCCCGGACGGACGCCGTCCTCGAATACCCGATGGTGGACCGCGACCCGCTCCCGTCCTGGACGCGCGGCTGCGTCACGCTCCTCGGCGACGCCGCGCACCCGATGTACCCGGTCGGGTCGAACGGCGGCTCGCAGGCGATCCTCGACGCCCGCGTCCTGGCTTACGAACTGGCCCGCGCGGACGACCCGTCCAAGGGCCTCCTCGCCTACGAGGACACGCGCCGCGAACCGGTCAACGCGATCGTCCTCGCCTGCCGCGACATGCCTGTCGACCACGTCCTGCAGACGGTCGCCGATCGCGCCCCGGACGGCTTCACCCGCGTCGAGGACGTCCTGACCCCCGACGAACTGGCCGGCATCTCCAGCGCCTACCGCAGAACGTCCTTCCAGGACGCCGAACTCCTCAACACCCGCCCGTCCTACACGGTCACCCCGCCCGCCTGAGCGGCGCGTCCGCCACACGCCGCGTCCGTCCGAGCGCCTCATGCCCGGACGGACGCGGCGGTCGCGTCACCGCTGGCCGGGCCTGTCGACGATCTTGTATTCGGTCACCGAGTACCACATCAGCAGGGTGCCCTTCTTCACGTGCACGCTGCCGCGGCTGAAGTCGCGGGTCGCGTCCTCGCCGCCGCCGAGGAACCGGTGGCTCTCCGGATCGAAGATGAAGGTCTCCCGGTCGCCCCCGTCGTCCCAGGAGAACCCGTCGCCGCGCCGTCCGATCTGGTCGGCGAGGCCGGGACGCACGGCCACCCCGGGGATCTTGAAGAGCGCCTGGTAGGCGGCGCTCCGGAGCCGGGGCGAGATCGGCTTCTGCAGCATCTCGGTCAGGTCTTCGAACACGTCGCGCGGCCCGGTCCTGCCGACCTGGTTCGGGTAGTGGACGGCGTAGAACTCGCGGAGGAGCGCATCGGGCTCGGCGGGGAGCTTGTCGTAGTTGGTCAGGTTGAACGCCTTGCCACCGGCGGGGACCTGCACCCTGACCGTCCTGCCGTCCGGCGGGGGCATGACGCTCAGCGCGCCCTTGCTGTTGATGTAGGCGTGCGACAGGCCGTCCACGCGGTCCCAGGTGTCCAGCTGCTCGGTCGTCTTCGAGTCGACACCCTTCCACCAGTAGTTCATGTTCCAGCCGCCCGCGTTGATCCGGTGGACGTACAGCCACTGGTGCGGCCGCGGCGAGCGGTAGGCGGGCGATTGGACGTGGCCGCCGTCCGAGCCCCCGCGCAGCGCCGCGGCTCCGACGCCGATCCCCAAGGTGAGCACGACCGCGGCCGCAACCGGAAGCAGCGACCGCCGCCATCCCGCCGTCCCGCGCCCTCCGCTCCGGCGGCCCGCCACGTCCAGCACGCCAGGCGCGTCTCCCGGTGTTTCGGAGAGGGCGAGGAGGCGGGCGCGGATTTCGTGGCGGGTCTGGGTGGACATCTCCGGCGGTGCGGCACGCAGATTCTTCAGTTCGTTCAGCTCGTCGAGTTCGTTCATCGTCCGGTTCCCTCCAGCGCGGCGCGGATCTTGCGGCGCGCTCTGAACAAGCGCGACCGGACGGTGCCGATCGGCACTTCCAGCGCGGTCGCGACCTCCTCGTACGACAGGTCGCCCCACGCGACCAGGAGCAGGACGTCGCGGTCGCCGGGGTTGAGCTTCGCGACCGCCCCCGCGAGCCGCCGCTCCGCCTGGGCCGCGACGCGTTCCACCACGGCGTCGTCCATGGGTTCGGGCAGCGGGTCCACGCCCGTCCGGTGGAGGGCGCGCAGGTAGCGCTCCTCGGCGCGGTGGTGGCGGGCGATGAGCCTGCTCGCGATGCCGTAGAGCCAGGGCCGCGCGTGCGGCTGCGTCCGGTCGTAGGAGCCGCGGCGGCGGAACGCGGTGTAGAAGGTCTCGGCCGTGATGTCCTCGGCGGCCTGGACGCCGAGCCGCCGTGCCGCGTAGTCGTGGATGCGGCCCCCGTGCCGGTCGAACAGGACCGCGAACCATTCGGGCTCGTCCAGCGAGAGCCCGATGAGCGCCGCGTCGTCCAGCCGGCCGGCCTGCGGGGGCCCGGGTGTGACCGCGGCCGTCATGAGCTGATCCCCTGGGCCATGACGTCCTTCTCGGGTCGGGATGTGGGTTCGCACACCCGTTGTCGCCCGCAACCCCGGATCGAGTTCTCGGCGGGGCCTGGAGCGGGTCTCAGTGGGGTGGCGGCATCGGGTGGACGGCGTTCCCGGGCTCGCATCCGGCCTCGCCGGGCATGCGCTGGACGGTGGACGGGACGAACACGTCGGTCTTGCCGGGCGCGACGCTGACCAGCACGCAGTCGAGCGGGCCGTTCGGAGCGGACGGTCTGACCGTCAGCGAGACGCCGACCGTGTCGTCCTCGGTCAGGTAGCGGACGCTGATCGCCGGGTCGAGCCGCATCCGCTCCACGGCCTGCCGGATCGTGCCCTCGTCGGCGCGTCCGCGCGGCGGCACGGCCGGGATCGCCTTCCGGAGGCTGGTTTCGGACGGCAGCCGGGGACCCTTCGGCCAGGGCCCGAACCGGAGCGGCGCGGACGCCGGGCACCTCACCTGCGGCGGGGCGGTGTCGAAGGGCGTCTCCTGGTCGACCCTGAGCTCGAAGCACCGCTTCACGCGGATCTCGTTCCCGCCGAACGCCTCCGTGCTCTGCCCCTCCAGGCGGACGACCAGCCGGACACCGCCCTTGTCGCGGAGGGACGTCCCGGACACGTTCATGACCTCGGTGCCGTCCAGCTCGGACGCGCGGTGGGCGATGTCCTGCGCGCGGACCTGCGGCCCTCCGCGCAGCACGTTGCCCGCCCGCCGGGCCTTGTCGCGGGCGACCGAGGCCGCCTGCTCCTCGGCGGACGGCATGGCCGCGCACCCGGCCAGGGAGACGAGAACCACCACGAAGGGCATGAATCGGAGCATCCGCCCATCATCGAGCCCATTCCCGCCCCTCGCATCCGCTCAGATACTCAGATGAGCCCGCGGACGGGCTTCTGGACGTTCGGGGCGGTCGGGTCAGTCGCCGGCGTTGGACGGGCGGCTCGACATCAGGTGGGCGGCGTAGCGGGCGATGATCGGGCGTTCGGGCGCGATGATCTCGTCCGGGACGTCGTCGATGTCGTAGAAGCGGGCCGCCCTCGCCTCGCGCGGGTCCAGGACCAGGTCGATGTCGGAGCGGACGCGGGCGAGGTAGGCGGCGGTCACGTTGTAGATCTCGTCGCCGTGCGGGAAGCGGTAGTAGTACTCGGCGCCGGAGAACACGTCGAGCAGCGTCATCTCGCCGATCTCGACGCCGGTCTCCTCGCGCACCTCCCGCCGCCCGGTCTCCTCGAACGACTCGCCCGGCTCCATCAGGCCGCCCGGCAGGCACCAGCCGGCGCCGTCCGCGCGGTCGAGGAGCAGCAGCCGCCAGCCCTCGTCCACCAGGACCACCGACGTGCCGGGCAGCAGCAACGGCCGCGTCCCGACGAGCCGCCGCAGTTCGCTGACGTAATCGGTCACCCGCCCACCCGCCTCCACTCGCCTGCGCACACCCTAAACCCGGCGATCTTCCCCATCTCACCCGCCATGCGCCCGGGATGCGCCGGGGATGCGCCGGGGATGCGCGCCGCCCGGGGGACGCCGGCGGGGCGCGGATCAATCGAACAGTGATGTTCATCTAGGGGATGGTGACCGGCGCCTACCGGCTAGTAGGTTTCGGGCATGCGGATTCGCCATCTGAATTGCGGGACGATGCGGCCGTTCGGCGGGCGGCTGATCAGCGGGAACGGGAGCGTGCTCGGGCAGGCCCGGATCGTGTGCCACTGCCTGCTGCTCGAAACCGACGACGGCCTGGTGCTCGTCGACACCGGCCTCGGGACGGAGGACGTGCGGCGTCCGAAAGCCCTGAACCCCGGGATCCGGACGTTCGTCCGGCCGGTACTGGACGAGGCCGAAACGGCCGTCCGGCAGATCGAGCGGCTCGGATATCGGGCCGAGGACGTCCGGCATATCGTCCTGACCCATTTGGACTTCGACCACGCGGGCGGGCTGCGGGACTTCCCGCACGCGAAGGTGCACGTGAGCGCGACCGAGCTGGACGCGGCGGTCCGTCCGGCGACGATGCTGGAGAAGTCGCGGTACCACGCGCCGGACTGGGCGCACGGGCCGGACTGGGTGGCGCACGAGGCGAGCGGCGAGCGCTGGTTCGGGTTCTCGGCCGTCCGGGACCTGCCGGGCCTGCCGTCGTCGATCCTGGTCGTGCCGCTGGCCGGGCACACGCGCGGGCACACCGGTGTCGCGGTCGAGACGTCCGAGGGCTGGCTGCTGCACGCCGGCGACGCGTACTTCAACCGGGCCCAGATGGCGCCCGCGCCGTCCTGCCCGCCGCTGATCGGCGCGTTCCAGGTGATGCTGCAGGCCGACCGCGCCGAGCGGCTGCGGAACGTCGCGCGGCTGAACGAGCTGGCCCGCGGCGGCAAGGTGGACGTCTTCTGCGCCCACGACGAAGTGGAGTTCGACCGCGCCGCCGCCGGAACCCCGGCAGGATGACCGGCATGACCGCATTCGACGCCAAGGCCGATCTCCAGGTGTGCCTCCAGGACGCGCGGGACGCGCTGCTCTGGAAGCTGGACGGGCTGTCCGAATACGACGTCCGCCGCCCGATGACTCCGACCGGAACCAACCTTCTGGGCCTGGTGAAACACCTTACGGGCGCGGAGGCGGTCTATTTCGGCGCGATGTTCGGCCGGCCGTTCGACGGCCCCGGGCTGTGGATCACGGGCGACGCCGAGCCCAACGCCGACCTCTGGGCGACCCCGGACGAGTCGCGCGAGCAGATCGTCAACGGCTACCGCGAGGCGTGGCGGCATTCGGACGAGACGATCGCCGCGCTGGAACCGGACGCGCTCGGCCGGGTCCCCTGGGACGACAAGGTGGAACTGACGCTGCACCGCGTCCTCGTGCACATGATCGGCGAGACGCACCGGCACCTCGGGCACGCCGACATCGTCCGCGAGCTGGCGGACGGCGCGGTCGGGCAGCGCCCGGACGGCGGCAACATGGCCGAGGGCGACGCCGCCTGGTGGGCGGAGCACCACGCGAAGGTGGAGCGCGCCGCCAAGCAGGCCGCCGCGGACGCCTGACCGCTTGGAACTCGCCGCCGCGGGCGGCTGACCGTTCAGAGCGGACGTCAAACCGTTTGGAACCGTCCGCGCCGGTCGCCACACTGAGCGCATGACACGACCCGGCACCAAGGACCACCTGCACCGATACCTCGACTTCGGGCGGGACGCGCTGCTCTGGAAGCTCGAAGGGCTGTCCGAGTACGACGTCCGCCGCCCGATGACCCCGACCGGAACCAACCTTCTGGGCCTGGTGAAACACCTCTCGGGGGTCGAGGCGGGCTATTTCGGCGCGACCTTCGGGCGCCCCTTCCCCGAGCGCCTCGCCTGGATCGAGGAGGACGCCGAGGACAACGCCGACATGTGGGCCACCCCGGACGAGTCGCGCGAGGACATCCTCGGCCTGTACGCGCGCGTCCGCGCCCATGCCGACGCGACGATCACCGAGCTCCCGCTGGACTCCCCTGGCCGCGTCCCGTGGTGGCCGGACGAGCGCGCCGACGTCACACTCGACCAGATCCTCGTCCACGTCGCGGTCGAGGTGCACCGGCACGCCGGCCACGCGGACGTCGCCCGCGAGCTGATCGACGGCGCCGTGGGCATGCGCGTCGGCCGCGACAACCTCCCGGACGGCGACGGCACCTGGTGGCACGAGTACCGGAACAAGCTGGAACAGGCCGCCAAGACCGCCGCCGCCAACTCCCGCACGTAACCGCTCCCGGCCCGGCTCGCCTTGACGGAAGTGGGCGGGCGCCCACTAGTGTGGGCGCATGCCCACTCTACCGTCCGGCACGCCCCGGCAGCCGCACCCGTTCGAGGGCCGCGAGGCCCACCAGGCCCGCGAGATGGCCGAGTCCTTCGGCGCGTCCGCCGAACGCTACGACCGCGCCCGCCCCGGCTACCCCGACGCGCTCATCACCCGGATCGTCGCCGCCGCGTCCCGCGCAGGCGGGGCCGGGCCGGTCGTGCTGGACGTCGGCTGCGGGACGGGGATCGCGTCACGGCAGTTCCAGGCGGCGGGGTGCGAGGTCCTCGGCGTGGACGTGGACGAGCGCATGGTCGCGTTCGCCCGCTCCCGCGGCCTGGACGCGGAGGTCGCGAAGTTCGAGGAATGGGACGCGTCCGGCCGCACGTTCGACGCCGTCGTGTCCGCGACGACCTGGCACTGGCTGGAGCCGGACTCCGCGGCGGCGAAAGCGGCCATGATCCTTCGCCCGGACGGAGTGCTCGCCGCGTTCTGGCACATCTTCGCGCCGGAGCCGGCGGCGGCCGAGGCGTTCGACGCCGTCTACGCCCGCGTCCTCCCGGAGCTGCAAATCCTGAACCGGCCGCAGGCCGCCGCGAGCGGGCATTCGGCCATCGTGGACAAGGCGTCCGACGGCATCCGCGCGACGTCCGCCTTCACCGAACCCGAAATCTGGACCTACGAGTGGACGCGCACCTACACGCGCGACGAGTGGCTAGACCACGTCCCCACGACCGGCGTCGCCCCCCGCATCCCCGAGCCCAAGATGAACGAACTCCTGGACGCTCTCGGTGACGCCGTCGACACCCTCGGCGGCTCCTTCACCATGAACTTCACCACCCACGCCCTAACCGCCGTCCGCCTCCCGAGTTCGTAGTCCGCGCACCGGATTCGGCCGGGCGTCTGGACAACCATGCCGTTCGCATTGTCCAGGATCATTGCGACTGGACAATCCGCAGCCTATTCAAAGGAGGTCGGATCACATGGCGGGCACACCCATGGCCCGCCCAGGGAAAGGAAGTGCGATGTCCCTACGCATCAGGGCCCTGCCCAACGCGAGAACCCGTGACGGGGATCCGGTCGCGAGCGCGCCCGCGTCCACGGCAAAGCACCTGGTCAAGACGCTCGTGACCGCGGTGGCAGTGGTCGGCTCGGCATTCCTGTTCACGCTTCCGGTCTCGTCGGCGCCCGCCTCTGCGGCAACGCTGGCGTCCAATGACTGCGGGCTGCCCACGCAGGCGAACCCCGGTGACGCATTCGACGGCAGCTTTCCCAACTGCTGGGTGTGCAAAGGCACCGCGCTCTGGCTCAATTCCCAGAACCCCACGCTCCACTACTACTGCACGTACAATCCCAGCAATGGGCTGACCGACCTTCACTACCACCGGCTCGTCTAGCGGGCCGGACGAATCCGAGGGCCCTGGCCGGCGTTCGCTTCACGAAGTCTTAACCTTCCGCGTTCGGCCAGGCCGTTGCCGTCCGAAACCGAACGGCTGTTCAATGGCCGGGTGAACCAGCCGGGACCTCCCCCCTTCCCCCCGCAGGCGTCCGCACCCAGCGGTCCGCCCGGACGACTCATCGCCGCGTTCGCCGGTGGCACGGTCGTGACCACCATCGCCGCGTTCGTCGTCCTCTTCATCTCGTACGTACTGAGTTCCAACCTCGCCCAGATCTGGGGCTTCTACGGCCTCCGGCTCGTCGGGGCGGTCGGCCTCGGCCTGGTCATGGCCATCGCGTTCGTGGTCGCCAAGGCCCAGGGGCCGATCGCCCCGATCGCCGCCGCCGTCGGCGGGCTCATCGCCGAGCGGGTGGGCTGGCTGCTGGGCGACGCGGTCATGGAGCTCGGCCAGCAGTCCCTTGAGGTCCGGTTCGGCGCGTCCATCCAGTACGCCGACGTCTACAGGCTGCTCAACTGGGCCGCCATCCTGGCCGTCCCGCTCGCGGCGGGCGCCCTGACCGCGCTCATGACCCTGCGCAACGCGAAGGCCACCCCCTCCGCACCCGCGCCCGGAGCGCCTCTCCCGCCCCCGCCTCCTCCGCCGTACCCGGGTCCAGGCGTCCCGCCGCAGCAGCAGGCCGGGCCGGACGGCCCCTCGCAGCAGCCGGGCGTCCCGCCGCACGCAGGGACGTGACGCGCTCTCCGTCCGTGGGTTGAGGGCGTCTCGGCCCGCGGGCGGATGGCAGGACGGGACGGGCTCTGTAGCGTCCCTCGTATGACGAGATCACGTTGGGTGGCCGCCGGGATCGCCGGGCTGGCGGCGGCCGCCTCCCTGTCAGGGGCCGTGGCCGCGGCGGCCGCACCGGCCGCGCCGAAGTGGAGCCGGTGTCCGGACGCGGCGAAGGGGCCGAACCCGGCGGAGTGCGCGGACATCCGCGTGCCGCTGTCGTGGGCCGACCCGCACGGACGGTCCATCTCGCTGCACCTGTCCCGCCTGCCCGCGCTCGACAAGAGGCATCGCCTCGGTTCGCTGCTGTTCAACCCCGGCGGGCCCGGCGGTGAGGGCGCGGAATCGATCTCCGAGTACGGGCGCGTCCTGCTGCCCAAGGCGCTCCAGGACCGCTTCGACATCGTCGGCTTCGACCCGCGCGGCGTCGGCAAGAGCACCGCCGTGTCCTGCGGCGGGCCCGGCCTCTCGCCGCGCGTTCCGGTCTTCCCGAAAAACGGCACGCAGTTCGCCGCGATCCAGCGACAGAGCAGGACGTACGGGACGTCCTGCGTGAAGCACTCCGCGCCCGGCCTCGTCGCGAACGTCGACACGCCCAGCGCCGCCCGCGACATGGACGCGATCCGCGTCGCGCTCGGCGAGAAGAAGATCAGCTTCCTGGGCGTCTCGTACGGGACGTTCCTCGGCCAGACCTACGCGCGGCTGTTCCCGCAGCGCGTCGGCACGATGGTGCTGGACGGCGCGATGGACCACGCGGTCGGCCCGCGCGCCTTCCTCTACCAGGAGGCGTCCGAGGTCTCCCGCGTGTTCGGCCTCTTCGCGCGGTGGTGCTCCGCCACGACGTCCTGCGCGCTGCACGGCCAGAACGTCACGAAGGTCTGGGACGACCTGCTCGCCCGCGCCGCCCGCGAACCGATCCCCGCCCCGCACGCCCAGGGCGGTGCGACGAGGGTGAACGACGAGGCGATCCGGATGGTCCTGACGAACCTGCTGCTTCTCGGCCCGACCAGTACCGTGCTCCCCTCGACCTGGCCCGCGCTGGGCGATGCCATCGCGCGCGCACGAGCCGGGGACGCTTCCGCCATGGCCGACAACTCCGCAGTAGGCCAGCCCCAGGACGCCTACGCCGCAATCGGCTGCCAGGACTTCCCGCCCCAACTCCGCGGCTACGCCGACGCCGCCGCAAGGCTCAAGCACGTCCGCGCTCTGTCCCCGCACACGGGCGGCGCGTCCGAGGCGTGGCTGATGACGGACCTGTGCGCGTCCTGGCCGCTGCCCGCGTCCGACCCGTGGACGGCCCGGAGGATCACCGGCGTCCCGCCCGTCCTGGTCGCCAGCACGCGGCACGACCCGTCCACGCCGCTGGTCTGGGCGCAGGGCCTGCACCGCGAGATCGCCGGCAGCGGCCTGCTCGTCGCCGACGTCATCGGCCACACCGCGTTCTTCAACTCCGCCTGCGCCCGCGACGCCGAGGCGGGCTACCTCATCAGCGGCAGGCTGCCGTCCGTCCACTGCACGGCGTGAAAGGCCGAGGGGGTGGACGCCCCGCAACGTCCACCCCCTCGCGTCACCTCATCAGTGGTGACGGCTCCAGAGAGCGGTGTGCCCCTTGTAGATCACGACGTTCCCGTCGTTCTGGACGGCGAGGAACGCGCCCTTGCCCTGCGTCCCGCTGCTCCACAGCGGCGTCCGGCCCTTGTAGACGACCAGGTTCCCGTCCGTCTGCATGGCCGCGAACGCGCCCGGGTGCCGCGCGGTGACCGTCGACCACAGCGCGGTGCTCCTGCCCGTGTAGAGGACGAGGTTGCCGTCCGTCTGCATGACCAGCCGGTACTTCGAGTTCGGCGACCGGACGTACTGCCCGGCCTTCAGCGCCATCCCGGACGGCAGCACCCCGACGTACATCCACCGCGACCACAGCGCCGTCCGGCCCTTGTAGATCACGAGGTTCGAGTCGTCCTGGACGGCGAGGAACGCCCCGCGCTGCCCGCCGGTGTTGGACGCCCACAGCGGCGTCCGCCCCTTGTAGACGACCAGGTTCCCGTCGGTCTGCATGCCCGCGAACGCGCCCTTGTGCCCCGCCGTGTTGGACGACCAGAGCGGCGACTTCCCCTTGTAGAGGACGAGGTTCCCGTCCGTCTGCATGGCGAGGAGGTACTTGCGGTTGTGCGAGCGGAGGTAGTGCCCGGCCTTCAGCGCCTGACCGGGCTTGAGCACATTGGCGACCTTGGCCGCGTCCGCGACCGAGGGCACCGGAGCGGCGGCATCGGCCACCGCCGGAGACGCCATGAGGGCAGTGGCCGCCCCCGCAGCGACAATCTTGTTTCTCATGCGCACTGAGACGAACCAGCGCCCCGCCAAGATCCCCCTCCCAGCAAAATTCTCCACTCACCCGCACCCCGACAACGGCCCCCCGGACGCCCAATCAGGCAGCGACTCGACCGCGCCACACCATGTCGCAGGCAACTGGATCGGGGCGGAAGCAACGATGCCGCCGACAATCGCGCAGTTCGTATCAATGTCGCCGCCCGCCGCAGCCGCAGCCCAGATCGTCCGCAAAGAAGGCACCGAGCGGCGCGACCCGCATCGCCGCGCCGTTCCCCCAAGACCCCGAGCCGTCGAACAGCTCGGAGGCGAGCGCTCGCCAGTCGCCGCCCTCCCGGACGAGCCGCAGCATCCGATTCGTGGCCGGCCCGTATCCGCGATCGAAGTCGTGTCGAGCGGCGAACGACGCGGCAAGCGCGTCCTGCTCGATCCCCCCATGGACGGCGAGAGTCAGGTAGACCGAGCAGGCCATCTCGGTGTCGTCCGTCCACTGCCACGGCTCGGGCGGCAAGGAGTGGGTATCCATCGCCGGACGAGCGGGGGCAGTGAGCAAAGGAACATTGCCGTCTACTTGACCGTGGTGTGGACGGGGAGGAGGCTGCACGCATGCCGAGCAGGTTCGCGATCGCGTTCGCCAGGCTGGGTGGGCGGACGGCGACGTTCTTGGGCCCGGGCACCATGCGTGCCATCGCGCGTTTCAACAAGTACGCAACGAATCCGGTGCAGCGCCTCTGGGCACCGCGGCTGCGCAACTACGCGGTCATCGAGCACAAGGGCCGCAAGTCGGGCCGCGTCTACGAGACGCCGGTCATGGTCCTGATCGCGGACGACCAGGTCCTGGTGATGCTGAACTACGGCCCGGACGCGGACTGGGTCCGCAACATCCAGGCCGCCGGAACGGCCGTGATGGTCCACCGCGGCAAGCGCTACGACCTGCGCGATCCGCGCGTCCTCCCCGCCGACTCCCCCGACCTCCCAGCCGCCCTGCGCGTCTCCGGTGCTCCGGATCGCACCGCCCTGATCAGCACTTTCGTCCCAGCCTGAGCCTCCTGTCGTGAGGCCGCCCGGGGCCTGAACTTCGTAGCCATGACGGCATGTGACGACCTGCATACGATGTCGGCGTGGACTTCGACGGGGTGGCCGTTCCGGACGCGTGGGCGGACGCGGCACGCGGCCGTTCGCGGTAGCGACGAGTTCGTGCTCGGCCCCCGGCCTCGTGGTCGCGATGCTCGACCTGCTCGCTCCGGACGAGGGCGATGCGGTGTTGGAGATCGGCACCGGCACGGGCTGGACGGCCGGACTGATCTCCGCGCGCCTCGGGGCCGGGCACGTCGTCAGCGTCGAGATCGACCCGGCCATGGCGGCGCAGGCCCGCGCGAACCTCGAAGCTCTCGGCCTCACCCCGCACGTGGTCGTCGGCGACGGCGCGCTCGGGCATCCGGAGAGCGCGCCCTATGACCGCGTCCACGTCTCCTGCGGCGTGCGGACGGTCCCCTACACGTGGGTAGAGCAGGCCAGGCCCGGCGGCGTGATCGTGTTGCCGTGGATGCCCGGCTGGCAGACGGGCCACCTGGTCCGGCTCCGCATCGAGGACGGGGCCGCGTCCGGACGCTTCCACGGGACGTCCGGGTTCATGCTGATGCGCTCCCAGCGTCCGGCCGAAGACCCGATCACGGGCGCGCCGCGGACCGGCACGAGCACGCTCGATCCGTCCGAACTTTCAGCCGCGCCCGAGGGGCTGTCCCTGGCGATCGCGGGGCTCCTGCCGGACGTCCAGGGCCACGCGGTCACCGGCCCCGACGGCACGCTCCGCGTTGCGGCACGCTGGAACGACTCCCACGCTCTCGCCGTGTTCCCGCCCGACGGCACCGGCGCTCTGGTCGAGCAACGCGGTCCACGCGACCTCTGGGACGAGCTGGAAGCGGCCGTCCAGCACTGGAACAAGTGGGGGCGACCGGGCCCCGAACGATTCGGCCTCTCCGTCACGCGGCAGGGTCAGTACGTCTGGCTCGACTCCCCCTCGTCCCCTCTCAGGAAGTGACCATGGGCAGACTCAGCACGCCCTGCTCCATGTGCAACGGCAGCGGCAAGTAGAACGCCCCTGTCCGGGGTGCCGGGGCACGGGGAAAGTCTGACCGCCCGTCCGGTCGACGGGGCTAGTGTCCGTTTGCGTGGGTGTGGAGTGGGTTCGAGGGCGGCCGAAGCCGAAGGTTGGGCGGAGTGAGCTTGATTCCGCCGTCCAGAGGCAGGCTGCGGCGTTCGCGGCGACTGGGGTTGGACGGTACGAGGGCGAGTTCGATCACCTGGTTCGTCCTGTGGAGGCGGGGGCGCTGGGGCTTGCGCGGCTGGCCACGCAGGAATTGGACGCGCTTGTTGAAATCGAGTACGGGTGCTGCCATCGCGTGAACCCGGTCGTGCTTCATCCGCTGCTGCCTGCGGAGTGGAGGTTGGACGCGTACCGTGGCTTCCTGCCTGCGCAGGCGGCGATTGCGGTGCGCTCCTGGCGCGCTCATCTGGACGAGGTTCGAGCCGGGCAACATGATGATTACCTGCGGGCTTGGCATTCCTATAGGACGCGCTGGGAGTTTGCGGGGGACTGGTCCGAGCTGCGCGAGCGCGCGGCGGCCGCGCGTTCGCGGACCAACGCTTGGGCACTGCGGCCGGCCTTGGTCGAAACTCGCGAACAAATCCTTGCCACGCCCGTTCCAGCCGTCCCAGCTGCACCTTTGTGGGGTGCCCTGCCTCCGGTGCCGGTGTCGTTGGACGGCCTTCCGCCGCTTCTCGAACTCGCCAAGGCTTGGAACGCCGCCGTTCCCGGAAGCCAGAAGCGGCGCGTCACAAAACCGATGACGTTCGAGGAGTTCGTGCAACGCGGCCTCGACGACCAGTGGTTCGCCGAGTGCCTCAACTGGATGCAGCAGTCCGCGGCCGAGGGTTACATGTTGCTTCTCGATTGGTAGTCAGTTGAGAGTGGTCGAGAGGGCTAGGGCCAGCGCGAAAGAAGTCGCTAGGGCGAGCGCGGCAATGAGGGGTGGACGCCACCAGAGCGTCGTCTCCACGCGGACGGGGTTGGTGCGCGCGCCGAGGTTTTCAGCAATGGCGGTTTGGCGCGCGGTCTCCAACACCTCCCGGGCGTGTTGGTACGTGCGGTAGCCGAGGACGTCGCCCATCAAGGACTTGCCGTACTGGACGGAATGCAGTTCCTGCCCGTCCCGGACCCAGATGACCAGGCCCTCGTGCTTGCCGACGCGCACGCGCATCACGTCCTGCCAAGCCACGCGCCGCGTGATCACGCCGTTCGTCACCGACACGTGAGTGTCGCTGTACCGGACGGCGTTTCCCCAGCCCACCGACCAGATGGCGGTCAGCGAGACCGCGAGGACCAAGGCCGCGACCCACGCTCCGTTCTGGGCGCCCTCAACCAGGAATCCGGTCCAAGCGCCGAGCCAGAGCGCCACTCCGAAGGACAGCGGAAACCAAGTGAAGGACGCGCGCCGCACCGCCTTCATCCTCATAGCCCCGCCAAGCTGCCACGCCGCTGACCGGCTCAGGGGCGAAGACGCTCCTTGATCGCCGCAACGAACGCACGCCGCTCGCGCGCCGGCACGATAAGCCTCGGACCGCGCCGGTCCTTCGAGTCGCGCACAACCGTAGCCCCGATGAACACCCCGACCTCAACGCAGTCGGAACCGGTAGGACTGCTGTGGCTGCTTTTGCGCCAAGCGATGCGGTACGGGCCAGGGGTGTTCATGGAGTCGGACGCTGCTTGATCGCGGATGTGAGCGTCCCAAGCAGCGGGACGGATCGGCAGCCTCGGCCCGTTCGGGTCCTTCGAGTCTCGGACGAGCATGGCCGCTCCGGCGAGGTTGGCGACCTCGACGCAATCGGAGCCGGTTGGCGTGCTGTGACTGCTCCTGCGCCAGGTGCCTCGTTGCGAGTGGGCGGTTCTCATGCGAACGGGCGTCGCTTGATCGCATCTGTCAGGGCGCGCCAGTCTGCGGAGGCGACGGCGAGCTTCGGACCATGAGGGTCTTTGGAGTCACGGACCGATACGGCAGCACCCAGGTCGGAGAGCTCCACGCAGTCAGAATGCTCCGCCGAGCTGTAGCTGCTCTTTCGCCAGATGGTTCGGCTTGCCGCGTAAGCGTTCATACTGACGGACGCTCCTTCATGACGGCGGCGATGAACTCCACCGATTCCTCCGGAGGCAGCGCCGCGCGACGGATCGTGTCGAACCGAAGCTTAATATCTCGCACATCCGGCGCGCTCTCAAGGTAGATTTCGCCGCCTACCGACTCCACATAGCCGACCGACAGGTCCTCTTGCTCCTCGTAGTCAAAGACTACGAAAGAGCTGGTGAGCCCGGGATGCATGCCCGTCGAGTACGGCAGCACCTGGATGGTCACGTTGGGACGCCTGGCCGCAGATCCAAGTGCGAGCAGCTGTTCGCGCATGACCTCGGTCTCTAGCCCGCGTCTCAGGACGGACTCATCGAGGATGGCGTGGAGGGTCGGTGCCGCCGAACGTACGAGCAGTGCCTTCCGGGCGATTCGGGCCTGGACTCGCCGATCCAAGTCATTCGCGCTCTCCTGACGGATTCCCGACCCAAGCAGAGCGTGCGCATATCCCTCGGTCTGGAGAAGGCCGGGTATATGGCTCGTCTGCCATGACGAGATCGCGGAAGCTTCGTCTTCGAGGGCCACGTAGGAGGACTGGAAGACGTCCGAGTAGGCCGTCCACCAGCCGCGTTGGCGGGCTTGGCGGGCCAGTTCCGCGAGTGCGGCGCGTTCGGTCATGTCGGCGCCGTAGAGGTCGAGGGCCGCATGGACGTCCGCTGCGGTGGGGCGGGTGCGGGCGGCCTCGAAGCGGACGAGTTTGGAGCGCGACCAGCCGAGCTGGTCGGAGGCGGCCTCGGTGGTCAGTCCGGCGCGCTCGCGGTGCTTGCGCAGCTCGCGGGCCAGGCGGCGGTGACGCACCGTAGGGCTCTTGATACCGGTCATGACCGGAGCATGGATCAGCGGCGCGAACCGCGGCAACCGCTTCCACCAAAGAATCATGAACGACTTGCACCGAAGCATGGACAGAGCGCGACGGCGCGGTTCACGATGTTCGGGTGCGACGGATCGGCGACGGTACGTGATCATCGCTGGTGGAGCGGCGCACGTCGGCGTGAACGAGAGCCGCCGCGCGGCCGGGGTTGGATTGCAGGCCTGCCCGGCCGCGCGGCTCATCCTCACTGGGAGGACGTACATGAGAATACGACGGACGGCACCGGTTCGGCCGGTGCGCGCGGATGTCGGGGACCATCACCTCGGACGGCTGGCCGAACGCGGGTGGATGAGGACCTCGCGGGTGTGGGAGCGTCCCCGAGTGCTGCGGGTCTTCCACCCGGTCGTGCCGCGCGTCGGCGAATCCGTGCAGGTGCGGCGGCAGCGCGTCAGGGCCGCGCGGTGAGCGACTGCTCGGACGTCGTGGCCCGGCAGGTCTTCGCGTCCGACGAACGGCAGGTCGCCGCCGCCCGGCGGTGGGTGGCCAAGGTGATCGGGGACGGGCATCCCGTAGTGGACGACTGCGTTCTGCTCACGTCCGAGACGTTCACCAACGCCGTCGTGCACGGCGGCGGGGAGCAGGTCGAGGTTTCGGTCGAGCCGGATGTGCGCGGGGTGACCGTGGCCGTGGTCGACGGCGGTGGCGGAGCTCTGCCGCACTACGTTGACGATCCCTGCGGAGTCGGTGGACGCGGGTTGCCGATCCTGCGGGCGCTCGCGGCCGAGTGGGGTTTCCGGGTGCTTGAGGACGGGCGGCTTCGCGTCTGGTTCTACTTGGCGTCCGAATAGCGGTGGACGATGGCCGCCTCCATCGGGAACACGACCGGTGTGTCCCCGAACAGGAGGCGGCCTGCTTCCTTTGCGGAGGCTTCGATGGCGGCGGATACCTCGTCCGCTAGAGGGGTCGGTGTGTGGACGATGACCTCGTCGTGCTGGAAGAAGACGAGGTCGGGGTCGCCTAGAGCGGTGAGGCGTTGGCGTAGGCGGGCCATAAGGGTCAGGGCCCAGTCGGCGGCTGTTGCCTGGACGACGAAGTTGCGGGTGAAGCGGCCTCGGCTTCTTACGGCTGAGGCTGAGCGGGTGTCTTCGTCCGTGGACGTTAGTTCGCGCCAGTCTGCTGAGGGCGGCGGGCAGGTTCGGCCCAGGCGCGAGCGCACGAGGCGTCCTCGCTCGCCTGCCTGCGCGGCCGCTTCGACGAATCCGAACGCGTCCGGGAAGCGCTTCTTGAGGACGCCCAGCAGCTGGACCGCGTCGCCTGTGCCGCCGCCGTACATCGCTGAGAGCAGCGCCAGTTTCGCCTTGTCTCGGGCGGTCAGATCGGCGGACGGTGTGAAGGCGTCGGCCAGGGCGGCGTAGAGGTCGCCTTGGGCCGCGGCGTCGGCGAAGGCTCGGTCGCCTGCGAGGGCTGCTAGGACGCGGGGCTCCAGCTGGGCGGCGTCCGCTACGACCAGGGACCAGCCTTCGTCGGCCACCACTGCTGAACGGAGGATGCGCGGGATTTGCAGCGCGCCGCCGCCGTTCGTGGCCCAGCGGCCTGAGACCACTCCGCCGACTATGTATTCGGGGCGGAAACGGCCGTCCTTCACCCAGGTGTCCAGCCATGACCAGCCGTGGGCGGTGTGGAGGCGCGACAGTTCCTTGTACTCCAGGAGTAGGGGGACGGCTGGGTGGTCGATCTCCTTGAGGACGTAGGCGCGAGTGGTCTTGACCTGGTAGCCGGCCGCGGACAGCGCCTTGACGATCTGGGCGGGCGAATCGGGGTTCACGTGCCGTCCGAAAGCGGCGCTGATCTTGTCGGCGAGGTCCTGGAGCTTGCGCGGACGCAGGCCGCCGGACGGGCGTGGCCCCAGCATCCCGGTCAGCAGCTCGTCGTGCGCGGACGCCGACCACGGCAGGCCGGCGTGCGTCATCTCGGCCGCGATCAGCGATCCGGCCGACTCGGCGGCGGCGAGCAGCGCGAAACCCGGCACGCGGGCGATGCGTTTCTGCTGCTCGGCGTGGACGGCCACGATCTGCGCGATGTCTTCGGCCTCGTCCTCCTCCGCGTCGTCGAACAGGGACGCCTGGGGCCCGGCTTCGGCAGCGGGACGGCGATCGGCGGGCACCGGCTCGCCGCGCATCCGTGCCCAGGCGGCGGCGACCGAACGCGACTCTCCGTACCGTCCGTCGTAACCGGACAGGAGGCTCTCGACCAGCTCCAGGTCGTGGCACCGCTCGACCCGGACGCCCGCGCGCAGCAACTCCGGATAGAGCCGTGCCGATGACGACCACACCCATCGCGGCCGTTCGTCGCCGGTCTGCGACTCGCGTTCGGCTATCGCCGACACAAGGGACGGGACGGAGACCGCCTCGGCCGCGGGCGTGCCGTCGTCGGCCAGGGGCTGCAACGTGCCCCCGCCTCGGGCCCCAGCGGCGACGGCGATCCTCACCAGCACATTGTGCCGCCCGGGTACGACAAAGTCCCACGCGGCCGCGGCCCCTATCCGGTCGTCGCGGGGTAGACGCAGGGGCCGTCGAGTTCGACCGAGAGGAGGTCGGAGTCTCCGTCGCGGGCGTCCCGGGGAACGCGGTCGCGGCTGGCGCCGTCGTGGCCGAGGGAGACGTAGAGCTTCGCGCCGAAATCCTCGTTCCGGTCATCGGACGACTTCGCGTCGGGAGACCAGGAGATCCCCAGCCCTGGGACGACACCGCCGCCGTTCGCCATCATGTCGCCCTCGAAGCCCGCCGAGGCCGCCGGCTGCTTCAGCCAATCCTGCCGGATCGCGGTGAGGACGGATTCGGTCGAGACGAGATCCCCCTTCGGGTCCGAACCGGGAGGGATCGGGGTCGTCGCCGTCTGTGCCCGGGTGAGCACCGCTTTGAAGGTCAGAACGGTCTCCGTGCCTTCGGCACCCGGACCGAAGAAGTCTCCGTCCGCGTGGCAGGACTGGTGCGAGCCCGAGCGGCTTCGGTAAGGCGTCAGCGGCCGGTGGATCTCCCCTTCGATGCGCGTCCGCATCTGCTGGAACCGGGCATCGACCGCCTGCTGGCTGAGGCCGTCCGGATGCTTCTTGGACGACTGCTTCTCCATGGAGTGGAGCATTCCCGCGGCCATGGCCACCGCGACCACTCCAGCCACCAGGACGGCGCCGACGCCGAACACGACCCAGAGCCACACCCGACGCTTCGCCATAGCCGCCATCCCTTTTGTCTCGATGTCGTCGATCACGTTACGAACGGCGGGGGGACGGCGGTATGGGCGGCGCTACTCAATGCGTGCCGGACGAGGTACTCAGACGAGCGAGATGACGAACTCGTCCTCGATCGGCGGGTCGGTTTCGTGGTCGCCGCAGCCGGTCACCGCATAGCACCGGACGCGCAGCTCGGTCTCCGTGACGTCCAGGCGGAGGAAGCTCTTGAAGAAGGGCGGGGTGTCCCAGTCGGCCATTTCCGAGCGGAAGCGCTGCGGGATGCGTTTCACCGGGAGGCGTTGCAGCCGTCCCATCCGCCGCTTGCCGCGCGGGACGCCGAGGATCGCGGCCACGATGCGCGCCCGGAACGAGACGGCCGTGCCGTCGTCGTACTTTCGCGCGGGCTGGATCCCGGTGCGCTTCTCGATCGCGGCCGTCGCTTCCTTCGGCGTCAGGTTGAACAGCCAGGGCATCCGGGACCAGCGGCCGTACAGCTGGCCGTAGCGGGACAGGGAGTCGCCGCGCAGCGGGTAGCAGCGGAAGTCCGACTCGTCCACGATGGTGGTCTTCGGAATGATGTGCGTCGCGTGCATGAACGCGCCGCCGCCGCCCGAGACGACGTACTGGAGCGTCCGGTCGCCGACCTTCACCGGGTACCGCTCGTAGTTGTGGATGTCGCCGCCGATCGCGGCCACGTAGTGGTTCGCCGGGTCGCGGACGATGTCGTCCACGGTGCCGCCGCCCTCGATCGGGTCCGGGTGTCTCATGTCGTCCACGATCAGGGGCTTGCCGGTCACCAGCAGCTTGGGTTTCGGACCGGCCGAGACACCGCGCAACCAGCGTCCCTGCTCGTCGTCGATGCCGCCGCGGATGCCGGTGTCGATGCCGATGATCCGCAGCGTCGGGGTGTCGATCGCCCAGTACGGCGCGGGCTGGACGGCCCGCTGCGACGGCGCGCCCCGGTACCGCGCCCGGATCTCGGCCAGCGCCACTGGATCGACAGCGCCCGACTTGCGCCATAGCCGCCGCGCCAGCCACGCGAACGGGCCGTTCCAGGACGGCGTGCAGTCCATGTCCAGGTCGCAGAACACGTTCAGGAAGCCGCGCAACCCGTCATACCAGTCGTGGTTCCCGGGGACGGCGTAGATCGGGCCCGGGTAGCCGGCGTAGGGGCGGAAGAACTTGTCCTCGTAGTCGCCGGTGTCCCCGGTCGGGTAGATCACGTCGGACGCGACGACGAGGAAGTCGGTGTCCGAGCCGACCGACAGCAGCGGCGGGACGACCGCGTACTGCGACCGGTCGCCTTCCCCGGTGTCGCCCATGAGGATGAACGAGAACTCGCGGTCGGGGCGGTGCATCGTGAACGAGGCGGGCGCGCCGCGCTCGGCCAGCGCCGCCACCGCCCGCCGCCGCAGCTGCCCGGCCGGGTCCCCCCACAGCCGCGCGACCACGTCGTTCCTCGACCGCCACAGGACGGCCGGCCGCCGCCACGAGAACGCCCGCACGTGCTCGGGCATCAGCCGCAGGAACGTGCCGGGCCGCCCGCACGCCCAGCCGGCCCCGGCCTCGGACATCCGGGAGTTCTCGACCTTGGGGGACGGGCCTTCGGCGTGCATGAAGAGACCTCCGGGGGGCTGGGGGTGTCCCCAACCTTTCCCGGAGGTATCTCCCACCGTCAAGCTCACCGAGACGTCCTGTTCGCGCCGATCGTCGCGGTGGTCCGGGGCGCGACCCCGCGGCCGGGCCTTCCGCAACGTCCGCTACGTCCGTGACGTCCTGCACAGGACGCGGCGCGGGTCAGTGGGCGCCCTCGCCGGTGAGGGCCCGCACCTCCAGTTCGGCGAACTTCTCGTCGGTCCTCTCCTTGGACAGGACCGTTCCGAGATAGGCGCAGAGGAACCCGACCGGGATCGAGATCAGGCCCGGGTTCTGCATGTGGAACGGCGCGACGGTGTGCTCGCTGAACAGCGCGTCCGGGTTCCCCTTGGGGATGGTCGCGGACTTGCCGCCCCAGCAGATCGGGCTCAGCAGCACCAGGCCGACGGCCGACACGAGGCCGCCGTAGATGCCCGCGACCGCGCCCGCCGTGTTGAACCGCTTCCAGAACAGCGAGAACAGCAGCGTCGGGAGGTTCGCGGACGCGGCGATCGCGAACGCCAGAGCGACCAGGAACGCCACGTTCAGCCCGCGCGCGAAGATCGACAGCGCGATCGCGATCGCGCCGATGACCAGCGCCGAGATCCGCGCGACCTTCACCTCGTCCTTCTCCTGGGTCCTGCCCCGCTTGAAGACGTTGGCGTACAGGTCGTGCGCGAAGGACGAGGACGACGCGAGCGTCAGCCCCGCGACCACGGCGAGGATCGTGGCGAACGCGACCGCCGCGATGATCGCGAGGAAGATCGCGCCGCCGTTCGTCCCGGCCCCGCCGCCGAGTTTCTCGGCCAGCTGCGGCGCCGCGGTGTTGCCGCCCTTGTCCTGCTCCAGGATCGCCTTGCTGCCGACCAGGGCCGCCGCGCCGAACCCGATGACCAGCGTCATCAGGTAGAACACGCCGATGATGCCGATCGCCCAGTTGACCGACGTCCGGGCGGCGCGCGCGTTCGGGACGGTGTAGAAGCGGATCAGCACGTGCGGCAGGCCCGCCGTCCCGAGCACCAGGGCCAGGCCGAGCGACAGCAGGTCGAGCTTGGACCACACGTCGGTCGCGCCGTACTTCAGGCCCGGGGTCAGGAACTTGTCGCCCTTGCCGGACTTGTCAGCCGCGGCGCCGAGCAGGTGGGACAGGTTGAAGTCGAACTTCGACAGCACCCAGACCGTCATCACGACCGCGCCGACCATCAGCAGCACGGCCTTGACGATCTGCACCCAGGTGGTGCCCTTCATCCCGCCGACCGTGACGTAGAAGATCATCAGCGCGCCGACCACCACGATCGTCCAGATCTTGGCGGCGTCGCCGTGCGTGCCGAGCAGCAGGTTGACCAGCGCGCCCGCGCCGACCATCTGGGCCAGCAGGTAGAAGATCGACACGACGATCGTGGAGATCCCGGCGGCCGCCCGGACCGGGCGCTGCCGCATCCGGAACGCCAGCACGTCCGCCATGGTGAACCGGCCGGAGTTGCGCAGCATCTCGGCGACCAGCAGCAGCGCGACCAGCCACGCGACCAGGAACCCGATCGAGTACAGGAACCCGTCGTAACCGGACAGCGCGAAGATGCCCGCGATGCCGAGGAAGGACGCGGCGGACATGTAGTCGCCGCCGATCGCCAGGCCGTTCTGCAGCCCGGAGAACTGCCGTCCGCCCGCGTAGAAGTCCGCGGCCGTCCGGGTCTGCCGGGACGCCCAGACCGTGATGTAGAGCGTGATCGCCACGAAGACGGCGAACAGCACGAGGGAGAAGGTGCGGTGCTCGTTCTTGGCCGCGGCCGCGGCCGTCGCGAGGACGTGGTGAGCGTTCACTTGCCCTCCTCCTCACCCGGGGCCGCGCTCGTCTCGCCCGCCGCCGCCTCCGTGTCCGGAGCGGGAGCCTGGCCGGGCACCGCGTCCGGAGTGGTCGCGGGCTCGGTGGACGTGGCCGCGGATTCCGTGGCCGCAGCCTCGGTGGACGTGGCCGAAGGCTCGGTCGACTCGGCCGCGGGCTCGGAGGGCTGGGCCGGGACGGCCAGGGACGCTTCCTCACTGCGGACGCCGGCGGCGAGCGGTTCGAGCCTGCCGCGGGAGTAGCGCTCGTAGGCGAGCGCGATGAGGAAGGTGGACACGAACTGGAGCAGCCCGAAGACGAGCGCGACGTTGATCTCGCCCCAGACCTTCTTCGCCATGAAGTCGCGGGCGTACGCGGACAGGACGACGTAGAGCAGGTACCAGACCAGGAACGCCGCGGTCAGCGGGAAGACGAACCGGCGGAAGGCGGACTTGAGCCGCTGGAACTCAGGGCTCTCGTCGATCCTCAGATACGCCGCCTCGTCCAGCCCGCCGCCCGGGGGTTCGGGCCGTCCGGTGGACTCTGTGGTCACTGATCACCTCCGGGAGTAGATCCCTTACTGAATGTCACCGTGATCGGCGGCAACGATGCCCTACGGAGGTGGCCGGTGCGGGCCAGTTGAGCAAGAACTTGGTTGACCAGATGAACTGGAGACCGCGCCGATGCGCGACCGATGCCGTCCTGTGATCTGGATCACAAAGCGGGCGGACGGCCCCTAAGCGACGGTGAAGGTGCGCGGGTCGTCCGTCGGGACGATCTCCCGGCCGAGCGGGGTCAGCGAGATCGGGACGAGCTTGAAGTTGGCGATGCCGAACGGGATGCCGATGATCGTGACGCAGAGCGCGACACCGGTGACGATGTGCCCGATGGCCAGCCAGATCCCGGCGAAGACCAGCCAGATGGCGTTGCCCAGGCAGGACCCGGTGCCCGCGTCCGGGCGCTTGACGACCTTCTGCCCGAAGGGCCAGAGCGCGAACAGCGCGATGCGGAACGACGCGATCCCGAACGGGATGGTGATGATCAGGATGCAGCAGATGACGCCGGCGACGGCGTAGCCGAGCGCCATCCAGAAACCGGCGAAGACGAGCCAGACGATGTTCAGCAGCGTGCGCACGGGACCAACCCTAGGGCCTGGACGGGCCGGGCCGCCGCTATCCGGCCGCCCCGCGCCGTCGCGAGGTGGAAGCCATCAGGGGAAGAGGGCGTCCCGGACGCTGGTCAGGCCACGCTGCGGATGGGGTTCGGCGGGGTGTCCCGAGCCGCGGCGGGCGCCGGTGCCACCCCCATGGACACCGGCGCCACCACGGCGAGGGCGTCTGCGGCCATCATGAGTCCCCCCAGAACGGCGACGTGTCGCCTTCTCATGATGCCTCCACAGACGACCCTTGTCCCAGCAGAACCGGGACGCACTATGAAGACTAGGGGGACGCCCGTAATGTTCCCGTAAACCGGCCCAAATACCGGGCCCAAATCTCGAATCCCCAGGTCAACCCCCTGATACCCCTTTCCCAGGACGTCCCAACCCTCCGGGTTCAGGTCGCGGAGGCGGTCGGGGGCGGAGGCGGCCGGGGGCGGAGGCGGTCGGGGGCGGCGGCTTCAGGGGGCCAGGACGCGGAGGGCGCCGGGGAGGACGCGGGCGGTCACGGGGAGCTCGCCGGGGAGCTCGCCGTCGGCGCCGTAGGGCAGGACGCGGTCCGGGTCGTCCAGTTCGATACGGACCTCGCGGCCGCGTAGAACCTCGACCTGGGGACGCCGGATGTGCGACCCGTCCGCCAGCTCGCGCATGACGGCGAAGAACAGCGGCTTCGGGCCGTGCTTGACCACGATCACGTCGAGCAGGCCGTCGTCGACGGAGGCGTCCGGGGCGACGTGGCGGCCGAAGCCGTAGTAGCCGGAGTTGGCCGCGACGACGGTGTAGCCGCGGAAGCGGTGCTCCGCGCCGTCCACCGTGACGCGGTAGCGGGCGGGCTTCCAGGCGAGGACGGCGCGCAGCGCGCCCACGTAGTAGGACGCCGAGCCGCGCAGCCAGCGCGAGCGGTTCGCGTTGAGGTTCGCGACGGCGTCCACTCCGGCATAGACGCTGCCGAGCACCGGCACGCCGTTCGCCTCGATCGCGTCGACCGCGCGCGGCTCGCCGCGCAGCAGCAGTTCGGCCAGCGCGGACGGCTCGGACGGGATGCCGAGCTGCCGCGCGAAGTCGTTGCCGCGCCCGGCCGGGACGATGCCGAACACCGCGTCCGTGCCGACGAGCGCGCCGCCGACGGTGCCGACCATGCCGTCCCCGCCGACGCCGAGCACCACGTGCCCCGCGTCGGCCGCGCCGCGCGCGAGGGCGGTGGCGTGCTCCAGGCCGCGGCTGTACTCCACGACCAGCTCGGCGCCGGCCTCGCGCAAAGCGCGGGCGAGCGGGATCAGCGTCGCCGCCGAGGCCGAACCGCCTGCCGTCGGGTTGACGACGGCGGTGAACACACGGGTGGTCATGGGGGGCTACTCCTCGGCGGCCGGGGGGAGCTGATTCTCTCCGGAGGAGGCGTCCTCCCGCACCCCCTGGCCGGATTCCGGCCGGAAGAGGATGCCGGGGTTCAGGATGCCGGACGGGTCGAGCGCGCCCTTCACCGCCCGCAGCGCGGCGATGCCGAGCGGGCCGGTCTCGCGGGCGTACCAGTCGCGGTGGTCGGTGCCGACGCCGTGGTGGTGGCTGATCGTCCCGCCGGCGGCGAGGATCGCGTCGTTCGCGGCGTGCTTGGCCTTCTCCCAGTGCGGGACGGCGTCCTCGCCCTGCGCCGAGACGACCGTGAAGTACAGCGACGCGCCGGACGCGTAGACGTGCGAGATGTGGCACATGACCAGCGGCGGTGTCCCGTTCGCGGTGAGCGTCCCGGTAAGGGCGTCGCGCACGCCCGCGTACAGGGCCGGGATGTCGGTCCAGAACGCGGCCGTTTCCAGCGTCTCGGCGAACGCGCCGACGTCGAGCAGCGCGTCCCGCAGGTAGGGGGCGTTGAAGCGGCCGTGCTCCCACTTCTCGCCGGGCGCCGTGCCGAGCGGCTCGCCGCCGAGGCCCGCGAGGACGTCGTGGATCTTCGCGCGGCGGGCCTCGATCTCGTCCGGGGTGCCTTCGACACCGAGGACGACCAGGCAGCCCGCGGCGTCCGACAGTCCGGAGCCGACACCGGACGGGTCCGCCAGGCCGATCATCGTCTCCGTCTCGTCCGAGAGGCGGAGGACGGTGGGCAGCGGGCCGTCCTGGGCGAGCGTGCGCAGCGCGCGGGACCCGGATTCGAAGTCGGGGAAGCGCCAGCCCTCGTACGCGTGCGCGTCCGGGACCGGCTTGATCCGGACGCGGACGGACGTGATGACGCCGAACGCGCCCTCCGAGCCGAGGACGAGCTGGCGCAGGTCGGGTCCGGCGGCGGACTTCGGCGCGCGGCCGAGGTCGAGCGTCCCGGCGGGGGTCGCGACGGTCAGGCCGACGACCATCTCGTCGAACCGCCCGTACCCGGCGGACGCCTGCCCGCTGGACCGCGCGGCGGCGAACCCGCCGATCGTCGCCCACTCGAACGACTGCGGGAAGTGGCCGAGCGTGTAACCGCGCTCGCGCAGCAGCTCCTCGGCGCGGGGGGCGCGCAGGCCCGGCTGGAAGGTGGCGGTGCGGGACACCTCGTCCAGATCGACGAGCGCGTCGAGGCGGCGCAGGTCGAGCGCGATGAACGAGGTCACATCCGTGGGGGCGAGGCCGCCGACGACCGAGGTGCCGCCGCCGAACGGGACGACCGCGGTGCGGTGCCCGGCGCACGCCTTGAGGACGGCGAGGACCTCGTCGTGCGAGCCGGGCAGGACGACGGCATCGGGCGCGTCGTCCGCCTGGCCCGCGCGGATGCGCAGCAGGTCGGGCGTGGACTTGCCGCGCGTGTGCCGGACGCGGGTCTCGGCGTCCGTCCGGACGTGCTCGGCGCCGACCGCGTCCCGCAGCGCCTTGAGCGCGGTGTCGGAGAGCCGCGGCGCGGGCAGGACGATCTCGTCCAGGGCGAGCGGCGGGGCCTCGGCCGGCTTCACGCCGAGCAGCTCGCGCAGCAGCCCGACGACGGGCTCGGGCAGGGGCGTCGCCCGGGACGGATCGCCCCAGCCGCTCCACAGCATGTCGCCGGTACCCACCGCGCTCCTCCAAGTGGCTCAACTCGTCCTACGGGCTTACACTGTGACACATGACGTCGAATCGTCACAACAGGATGGACGAGCAGGCCGTGCTGGACGCGGCGCGCGACTGCGTCCTCGCGGTCGGCGTGCGCCGGACCACGCTCACCGACATCGCCCGCCGCGCCGGCGTCTCCCGGATGACGCTGTACCGCCGCTGGCCGGACGTCCGGACCATCGTCGCCGACCTCATGACCCGCGAGTGGACCGCGGTCGGGACCGCCGTCCGGCCCGCGACCGCCGCCACCGGCGGCCGGACGGTCCGCGAGCTGCTGGTGGACGGGCTGGTGAGCGGTGTCGGGGCGCTCCGGGAGCACCCGCTGATGCGCAAGATCCTGGACGTCGACCCCGAGCTGCTGCTGCCGTACCTGCTGGACCGGCTCGGCGCGAGCCAGGCCGCCTTCCTGGAGATCTTCGAGGAGGCGCTCGCCGCCGGGCACGCGGACGGCTCGGTCCGCAGGAGCGACCCGGCGCGGCAGGCGCGGGCGCTGCTGCTGGTCGTCCAGTCCTTCGCGCTGTCCGGGCGGACGGTCGCCGACCCCGCCGACCCCGCGCTCACCTACGAGGCGCTCGACGCCGAACTCCGCACCATCCTGGAAAGGACCCTGGCTCCATGACGCCTGCACAGCACCCCGGAGAGGGCGCGCGCGCCATGGCGCCCGTCCGGTCGTCGTTGAACGCCGCGCGGCGGGCGCGGGAGCTGGAGGCGCTGCCCGGCGAGGTCGTGGACGTGCTGGTGGTCGGGCTCGGGGCCACGGGCGCGGGGGTGGCGATGGACGCCGCTTCGCGGGGGCTCAGCGTCGCCGCGATCGACGCGCACGACCTCGCCTTCGGGACGTCCCGGTGGAGTTCGAAGCTCATCCACGGCGGCCTGCGCTACCTGGCGTCCGGACAGGTGGACGTCGCGCACGAGAGCGCCGTCGAGCGCGGCGTGCTGATGGCGCGGACCGCGCCGCACCTCGTGCGCGCCCTCCCGTTCGTGATGCCGCTCACCCCGCTCGTGTCCCGTTCCCAGGCCGCCCTCGTGCGCGCGGGGTTGCAGGCCGGGGATGCGCTTCGGCTGGGTGCCCGCACTCCGCGTTCCGTGCTTCCCGGCCCGCGCCGCCTCTCCTCAGTGGAGACGCTGCGGCTCGCCCCGGGGCTGCGGACGTACGGGCTGCGCGGCGGCCTCCTCTCCTGGGACGGCCAGCTCGCCGACGACGCGCGCCTGGTCACGGCCATCGCCCGGACGGCCGCCGCGCACGGCGCGCGCATCCTGACCCGCGTCCGGGCGCTGGAACTGGACGGCACGGGCGCGCAGGTCCGGGATGAGCTGACCGGCAGCGAGTTCACGATCCGCGCCCGCTCGGTGGTCAACGCGGCGGGGGTGTGGGCCGGCGGACTCGTGGACGGCGTCCGGCTTCGTCCGTCGCGCGGGACGCACCTGGTCGTCCGCGCCGAGGCCTTGGGCGGGCTCGGCACGGGCCTGCACATCCCGATCCCTGGTGAGACCAACCGGTTCGTCCTGGTGATCCCGCAGGGCGACGGGCGCGTGTACGTCGGCCTCACCGACGAGCCCGCCGACGGCCCGATCCCGGACGTCCCGGAGCCGACACCCGCCGAGATCGGCTTCCTGCTCGACATCCTCGACTCCGCGCTGGACGTCCCCGTGCGCCGCGCGGACGTGCTCGGCGCGTTCGCCGGCCTGCGCCCGCTGCTGGACGACGCGCACGGCTCCACCGCCGACATCTCCCGCAAGCATGCCGTCCTGACCTCGCCCGACGGGATCGTCACGATCGTCGGCGGCAAGCTCACCACCTACCGCCGGATGGCCGAGGACGCCGTCGACGCCGTCCTCGCCGCCAAGGGCCTCGGCGCCGGAGCGTCCCGGACGGCCCGGATCCCGCTGGTCGGCGCCGCCCGTCCGGACGCCCTCGCCCGCCTCGACGCGCCGCGCCGGCTCGTCCAGCGCTACGGCACCGAGGCTCCGCTCCTCGCCGCCATGGCCCGCGAGGACGCCTCGCTGCTCGAACCGGTCTTCGCGGGCTCCGCCGTCCTGGGCGCCGAACTCGCCTGGGCCGTCCGCCACGAGGGCGCGCTGGACGCGTCCGACCTCCTCGACCGCCGCACCCGCCTGGGCCTGGTCCCGGCCGACCGCGCCGCCGCGCTCCCCGCGGCCGAGGCCGCGCTCCGTCCCGCGGACATCACCTCCTTTACCAGGTGAAGCCGGGGCATCGCAGAAGATCGGATCGGGTATGAGCTGGGTCACTGCCATGGCGCCCGGGCAGGGCGTGAGGTTAGCCTGGCCTAATTCACATCCGGGCTGACGGGGGGCGTGGCGTGGGGCGTGGCGTGGAGCGCCAGAGCGGTTGCGGGCACTGTCCCGGGAGTCACTCCGCGGCACATCCGTGCCTGGCCACCGCCACCCAGAAACCCCGGGCCTGGGTGCTGGTCGAGCACCCCGGGCCCTGGCCCGAGCGGGTCGAGCAGCTGGCGGAGCCGGAAGCGCTCGCGAGCGCCGTCCAGCGCGCGCAGGCGGCGGGTGTGCGGCCACAGCTGATCCGGCGGGCCGGACGCGGGCGGCGGGCGACGCCGCCGTTCAGGGTGTACATCGGGTGGTCCCACGGGACGGACGTCTGGCTTGAGACGCGCGAGCTGGACGATCACGCGGAGCTAGCCGGGCTCGACTTCGAGGCGGTGGCCTCCGGGGAGCGTCCCGGATGGGGCGAGGCCGTTGACGAGCCGGTCCTCCTCGTATGCACGCACGGGAGGCGGAACGCCTGCTGCGCAAGGACGGGCGCGCCCCTCGCCCGGTACCTCACATCACGTTTCGGCGGCCTTGTATGGGAGACCACCCATGTCGGAGGTGATCGATATGCGGCGAACCTCGTGTGCCTTCCGCATGCGATCTACTACGGGAACCTCGGTCCCGCCGAGGCCGAGACCGCCGTCTCCGCTTACCTGAACGGACGGGTCGTCCTCGACCACCTGCGAGGAAGGGCCGGAATGCCCGAACCCGCGCAGGCCGCCGAGCACGCCGTCCGGGCCCGGACGGGTGTTCTGGACGTGGCGGGCGTGACCGTCGAGAGGCTCTCGGGAGCATCTCCCTACGAGGCGGTGGTGTCCGCCGGAGGGAACCGTTACCGAGTGGTCGTGGAACGCGGCGAAGAGTCCGGAGGATGCGGTCCGGAGTGCCAAGAGAAGCTCCAGACCCACCTTGTTACCGACCTCACCCTTCTCAACGAGGCGGCCCTCGTGTAATCTCTCCGAGGCCCCATTATTTCGAGGGTCTCCCGTCGTCTCGTCCCCACGGACCCGGTGAACCGGGCGGGGAACAAGAGCGGCAACTCCAGACGTTGGACCATTCGGCGCTTCGGACGCTAGCGGCTGAGGCACGTCGAGCGTCCATGTCCCGAAATTGCTCAGTAAAAACAACCAAGGTGGGTGTTCCATGGCTCAGGTACGTCGGCAGGCAAACCTCCCTCGTCCCTCGTGGGGCTGGCAGGACGCCGCGGCGTGCCGGGGGGAAGACCTCGTGCTCTTCTTCGGCCCCGACGGCGAGCGCCAGCCCGAACGCGAGATCCGTGAGCGCAAGGCCAAGCAGATCTGCATGGGCTGCCCGGTCCGCAACGAGTGTCTGGACTACGCCGTCTCCCGGCCCGAGAAGTACGGCACCTGGGGCGGACTCAACGAGGACGAGCGCGCCTCCGAGCGCCGCCGCCGCATGCGCCGCGCCAACGCCGCCTAGGCATTGCCCCGTCCTTCGGCCACCGCGCCGGAAGGTCGCCGACGGCAAGCCCCCGGCACGCCACCTGAAAACGTCAACGGCCCTGCTCCGGCGGGGCCGTTCGCGCGTCCGGGCCGCGCCATTCCCGATACCTCATCGGAACGTTCTTGCGCCGCCCATTCGGAAAACGGAACGGACCATTTTCGGACTAGTACCGCCGGGCCATGGCCATGATCCTTTCGACCCCATCCCCGGGTGGTTCCGATCCGTTCCGGCCCGCCCTTACCAGATCTACCAGCGCGCGGTTCCGGCGCGTTCCAGCCAGCGGACGACGTCCTCGTCCGTGAGCTGCGCGAAATCCTCGTACCACTCGCCCACGGCCCGGAACACCCGGGGCGCGGCGACGGCCACCACCGTGTCGGCGTCCTCGGTCAGCTCCCGCACCGTCGCGGACGCGCCGACCGGCACCGCCAGGAGCAGCCGCTCCGGCTTGCGCGCCCGGACCGCGGCGAGCGCCGCCCGGGCCGTCCCGCCGGTGGCGAGCCCGTCGTCGACCACGACGACCGAGCGTCCCGCCGTCCCCGGAAGCGGGCGGTCGCCCCGGTACGCGCGGACCCGGCGGTCCAGCTCGGCGCGCTCGGCGGCGACGGTGGCGGCGAGGTCGTCCTCGTCCAGCCGCAGGCGGGCCAGCAGCCCCGCGTCCAGAACCGGGTCGCCGCCCTCGGCGATCGCGCCCACGCCCAGCTCCGGCTGCGGCGGGTAGCCGATCTTCCGCGTCACCAGCACGTCCAGGCTGCCGCCGAGCCGCCGCGCGACCTCGTACCCGACCGGCACCCCGCCGCGCGGCAGCGCGAGCACCACGGGCTTGTCCAGCTCCAGCGGGACGAGCCGCTCGGCCAGCACCCGCCCGGCTTCGGCCCGGTCCGCGAACGGCAACTTCACGGGCGACATGGCGTCCTCCCCCAAGAGGCTCCCGGCAGTCTCCAGCTTAGATCGGCCGGCCGCCGCCGCCCGCGAAGTCCCCCGCCGCCGCCTCCGCAACGGCTCCCGCCGCTTGCGGGGCGGGCCGGGTCAGGAGGCGGTGGTCAGCCAGGCCAGGGGGTTCCGGTGGAGGACCTGGGTGAGGGTCGCGTCGTCCGCGCCGGCGGCGCGGAGCGCGGGGAGGACGGTGTTGAACAGGTGGGCGTAGCCCGGCCCGTCGTAGCGGGTGATCTGGGTCATGCGGGTGACGCCGGAGCTGAGCAGGACGCGGTCGGCGTGCCCGGCGTCCAGGAGGTCCAGGACGGGGCGGATGCGGGTCTCCAGGGGCGCGGTGGCGGCGTCCGGGTCGGACGGCAGCAGGCTGAAGGAGACGTAGGCGCCGTTCTCGGCGATCTTGCGGAGCGCGGCGGGGTCGTCGGAGAGGTCCTGCCGGGTGATCGCGATGCGGCCGGGGGCCAGGCCCGCGCCGGTCAGCACTTCGAGGAGGGCCAGGCCGGGGCGGCCGTGCGCGGCGACGGACAGGCCGGAGTACTCGGCGGCGCGGGCCGCGCCGCGCAGGCAGCGCTCCTCGGCGGCGGTGGGGACGTCGCCCCAGGTGCCGACCTCGCCGATCACGCCGGGCAGCACGCTGGTGCCGTCCAGGCCGAAGCCGATCTCGGCGAGCAGCCGCTCGGCCAGCTTCACCTCGTCGGCGTCGTCCACGTAGGACGGGTGGAACGGTCCGGCGAACAGGCCGGTCGCGGCGACGACGGCGACCCGGGAGCCCGCCGCCATCCGGGACAGCGCGGCGGCGTTGCGGCCGATGCCCGAGCAGGTGAGGTCCACGACGAGGCCGACACCGTGGTCGGTGCGCAGCCCGGTCAGCTCGGCGGTGACGGCCTTCTCCTCGTCCAGCCAGCGGCGCGGGTCGGAGTCCAGCCGGGCCGGGTGGGACGGCCAGCGCAGGTCGAGCTGGAGGTGCTCGTGCGCGAGCACGGGTCCGCTGACGGAGGACGCGTCGATGGATCCGGTGACGGTGCGCAACCGCCCGGTCTGCTCACTGGGGGCCATACTTGGCGAGGTTACGACATACTTGACGGTTTCCCGGCCGGGCTCTGGGGATTCTTTACCCACATGTCCGCCGCGCCCGTCCTCGGCGAAACCCACAGGTCCCCTGACCCGAGCCCCTCCCGACCAGTCAGGAAGCGGACCCGAACCGGCGCGCTCCGGTCGGTGGTCAGGGGGTTTCGGGCGGGTCGGACGCGCGGCGGCGGGCCTGGAGGGTGCCGGCGCTCGGCCAGCGGCGGTCGATCTCGCTGTTGAGCGCGGCCCCGAGCAGGACGGCCAGCGCGGCCACGTACAGCCAGCCCAGCACCGCGATGGACGCCGCGAGCGACCCGTACACCGAGATCCCGCGCAGCGACCCGGCGAGGTAGAAGCGGAGCAGGAAGCTGCCGAGGATCCAGATCAGCAGCGCGACGACCGCGCCGGGCAGCTCGCGCCACCAGGCCGTCCGGACCGGGATGCTGTGGTGGTAGAGCAGCGCCAGGAAGATCACCGAGACGCTCACCACGACCGGCCAGTAGAAGATCTCCACGAAGCCGGAGCTCTGCGGGACGGCCTTGCGGGCGAGCGCGGGCCCGGCGACCAGCAGCGGGATCACCACCGACAGCAGGACGACGCCGAGCAGGTAGAGGAAGAACGCGCGCAGCCGCGTCCGGATCACGCCGCGTACCCCGGACAGCCCGTAGGTGATGGTGATCGTGTCCACGTAGACGTTGGTGGCGCGGGACCCGGCCCACAGCGAGATCAGGAAGCTGACCGACACCACGTCCGGCCGGCCGCCCTTGATCACGTCGTCCAGCAGTGGGACGACCAGGCCCTTCACGGCGGGCTCGGTCAGCACGTTCTCGGCGCGGTGGATCGTCCAGGTGCGGATCTCGGCCACGGTCTCGGCGCCGAGCAGGCCCTTGAGGTGCCCCATCATGCCGACCAGCCCGATCACCAGCGGCGGCAGCGACAGCAGCGCGAAGAACGCGGCCTCGGCGGCCAGCCCGGTCACCCGGTACCGGAACGCCGCCACGACCGTCCCGCGCACGAGGATCCACGCCGTGCGGGCCGCGTTCACCAGCCAGGCGGCCAGGCGCCGCCGCGGCGCGTCCTCCACACCGTCCCCTCCCGCGCGCGGGCGCGGGACGGACGCCGGGACCGACTCGAATTCGGACACCTGGCCCGTTCCCTCCGACAACGCCCTGTCCATCGGGGACGGGTCCGCTTCCGGCCCGGACGGACCTCCCCATCCGGACGGACCTTCCCGCCCGGACAGACCTTCCCGCTCAAGCGGGGCTTCCCACCCGGACGGCCCAGGCGGGGCTTCTCGCCCGGACGTGGCCTCACCCTCCCATGCCCCCGCCTTTTCGGACAGCTCGTCCGCGGACGCCCGCGCCGGAACCGCTCCCCCGCCGGACGGGCCGTCCGCTGCCCCGCTGCTCACCGCCCTCCACGGTAGAGCGTCCCCCATCCGGAACCTCCCGCTTGACCCGTTCCTGTGATCCACTCGGCGCGTCGCGCCTCCGGTTCGACGGCGCCGGGCCGCGTCCGGCCCATGATCGACAGGCGGGGGCGGGCCTGCGGGGATGACCGAAGTCACCTGTCCGCATGCCGGACGGAACTGGACAGGCCGCCGCGGCGCGTGTCAGAGTTCAAGCATGCCTACCGTGGATCCGCTGCTGGTCATGCGCCGGCATGTCGACTTTCAGCGGGTCCGCAGCGCTATCTGTCGGTGACGCCCAGACCACGCCCCTGCCGTAGCCGAACTGTCGAACGCGGGCGCGTGGCGCATCGGCGTCGCCCCGAATCCGACCTTCCGCTCAGCGTCGAGCCGGCCGTCTTCCTGCCGCCGGTGCGTCCGCGTCCCCTTGCTCATCCCAAGGACGCGCCGTGCCACCTGCGACCACCTCCAGCGCCAAGCCCGCCAGCGCCAGACCCAAGCGCGGCGAGGGCCAGTGGGCCCTCGGTTACCGCGAGCCGCTGAACAAGAACGAAGAGAACAAGAAGAACGACGACGGCCTGAACGTCAAGAACCGGATCATCGAGGTCTACTCGAAGGCCGGCTTCGACTCCATCGACCCCGCCGACCTGCGCGGCCGCTTCCGCTGGTTCGGGCTGTACACCCAGCGCAAGCCCGGCATCGACGGCGGCAAGACCGGCTCCCTCCCGGACGAGGAGCTGGACGACCGCTACTTCATGATGCGCGTCCGGATCGACGGCGGCCAGCTGGACGGCCCGCAGCTGCGCACGATCGCCGACATCGCGACCAGGTACGCGCGCGGAACCGCCGACATCACCGACCGGCAGAACGTCCAGTACCACTGGATCCGGATCGAGGACGTCCCGGCGATCTGGGAGGCCCTGGAGGCGGTCGGCCTGCACACCACCGAGGCGTGCGGCGACACGCCCCGCGTGCTGATCGGCTGCCCGCTCGCCGGGATCGCGGCGGACGAGGTGATCGACGCGACCCCGCAGCTGCGCGAGGTGCACGACCGGTACATCGGGTCCAAGGAGTTCTCGAACCTGCCGCGCAAGTTCAAGTCGGCGCTCTCGGGCTGCACGGCGCACTGCACCGTGCACGAGATCAACGACGTGGCGTTCGTCGGCGTGGTGAACGAGGACGGCGAGGCCGGCTACCAGGTGTTCGTCGGCGGCGGCCTCTCCACGAACCCGATGTTCGCGCAGAGCCTCGGCGTGTTCGTCCGGCCGGAGCAGGCGCACGAGGTCTGGAAGGGCGTCGTCTCGATCTTCCGGGACTACGGCTACCGGCGGCTGCGGCACCGCGCCCGGCTGAAGTTCCTCGTGTCGGACTGGGGTGCGGAGAGGTTCCGCCAGGTGCTGCAGGACGAGTACCTCGGCTTCGCCCTCCCGGACGGCCCGGAGCCCGCGCCGCCGCTCCCCCGCCGCGACCACGTCGGCATCCACCCGCAGAAGGACGGCAACTACTACGTCGGGTTCGCGCCGCGCGTCGGCCGCGTCAACGGCGAGCTGCTCGGTGTGATCGCCGACCTGGCCGAGCGGTACGGCTCCGGCCGGACGCGGACGACCGCCGAGCAGAAGATGGTCATCCTGGACGTGCCGGAGGAGAACACCGAGGCGCTCGCGGACGAGCTGGCGCGGCACGACCTGCAGGTCAGGCCGTCCACGTTCCGGCGGCAGACGATGGCGTGCACCGGCATCGAGTACTGCAAGCTCGCGATCGTCGAGACCAAGCAGCGCGCGATGGACCTCATCGACGAGCTGGAGAAGCGGCTGCCGGCGTTCGAGCAGCCCATCTCGATCAACGTCAACGGCTGCCCGAACGCGTGCGCGCGGATCCAGGTCGCCGACATCGGCCTCAAGGGCCAGCTCGTCGTGGACGAGAACGGCGACCAGGTGGAGGGGTTCCAGATCCATCTCGGCGGCGCGCTCGGCCAGTCGTTCGGCAAGAAGGTGCGCGGGCTGAAGACCACCTCGGCCGGGCTGACCGACTACGTCGAGCGGGTCGTCCGGAACTACGACGCGCAGCGGGCGGACGGCGAGACGTTCGCGCAGTGGGTCGGCCGCGCGGACGAGGCGGACCTCAAATGAGCGAGCGCGCGGCCACCGGCCGACGTCCGGGACCTGGCATGAGCGCGCACGCGGCCACCGGCGTCCGGGAGGCGGCATGAGCGAGCGCGCGGCGCCGTTCTACTGCCCGTACTGCGGCGAGGAGCGGCTCGAACCGCGCGAAGGGGAGGGGGCGTGGTTCTGCCGTGACTGCGTCCGCTCCTTCCACCTGAAGTTCCTCGGGGTCGGTGCGCCCCGGGAGGCCGGAGCCCCCCGGCCGGAGACCGAGGAGTCACACCGGTGACGCTGCTGGAGACCGACAGACCGACACTCGACCTCGAGGACATCGTCGAATCCGCCGCGGCCGCGCTCGACGGCGCGCCCGCGCTCGAAGTGATCCGCTGGGCGTCGGCGACGTTCGGCGACCGCATCTGCCTGACGTCCTCGATGTCGGACGCCGCGCTGATCCACCTGGTATCCAAGGTGAAGCCCGGCATCGACGTGCTGTTCGTGGACACCGGCTACCACTTCGCCGAGACGGTCGGCACCCGGGACGCGGTGGAGGCCGTGTACCCGGTGAACGTGATCAACGTCCAGCCGTCCCGGACCGTCGCCGAGCAGGAGGCGGCGCTCGGGCCGCGGCTGTACGGGCGCAACCCCGACCTCTGCTGCCACCTGCGCAAGGTCGAGCCGCTCGGCCGCGCGCTGGAGGGCTACATGGCCTGGTTCAGCGGCATCCGCCGGGACGAGACGGCGTCCCGCCGGGACCGCCGGGTCGTGGAGTGGGACCGGCGGCGCGGCATGGTCAAGGTCAACCCGATCCTCGACTGGACGCAGGAGGAGATGGACAACTACATCGAGGACAACGGGATCCTGATCAACCCGCTGCACCACGACGGCTACCCGTCCATCGGCTGCGAGCCCTGCACCCGCCCGGTCGCCCCCGGCGAGGACCCGCGCAGCGGCCGCTGGGCCGGAACCGGCAAGACCGAATGCGGAATCCACCTCTGATGACACCTGGCGGGACGCCGCTGGTGGCGGTGGCGCACGGGTCGCGGGACCCGCGCGCCGCCGCGACCGTCGCGCGGCTGATGGACGCGGTGCGCGCGCTGCGTCCGGACGTGCCGGTGCACACGTCCTTCCTGGACCACTGCCCGCCCGCGCCGGGCCCGGTGCTGGACGGCCTGGCGGACGCGGGCGCGGCGTCGGCGGTGGTGCTGCCGCTGCTGCTGACCGCCGCGTACCACTCCAAGCACGACGTCCCGGCCGTGCTGCGGGCGGCCGACTCGCGGCTGGACCTGGTGACGGCCCGGACGCTCGGCCCGCACCCGCTGCTCACCGCGGCGCTGGAGCGGCGGCTTCGCGAGGTCGACGTGGAGATCGGCGATCCGGGCACGGCGGTCGTGCTGACCGCGGCCGGTTCGAGCGACCCGACGGCGAACGCGACGATCGCGGGGCTGGCGCGGCGGTGGCGGCGGCGCGGCTGGCGCGGGGTGGTGGCCGCGTACGCGTCGGCGACGCGTCCCACGCCAGGCGAGGCGGTCGCGGCGCTGCGGGACGCGGGCGTGCCGCGCGTGGTCGTGGCGTCCTACTTCCTCGCGCCGGGTTTCTTCACCGACAAGGTGCGGGACGAGGCGCTCGCGGCGGGCGCGGCGGCCGTCTCCCCCGCGCTCGGCGACGCGCCGGAGCTCGCCGAGCTGGTCGTGTACCGCTACGAGCGGGCCCTGATGGACGCGCGCCTGGGCTTGGCCGCCGCCGTCTGACCGCCATCGCAGGGCGGCGGCGGCCCTTCCCATGGCCCTTCGCATGGCGCTGTCCCATCACATGACGCTGACATTGCCAAACAGGTGACTTCGGAGACTTCAGAGCCGGTTCTGCCTTTGTGAGACTTCCCTTCTGAGGAGGCACACATGGGCAGGCCCGGTTTCCGCGTCATCGCACTGTTGAGTGCGGTCGCCTTCCTCGGCCTGCTTGCCTCGCCCGCCGCGGACGCCGCGACTCGGGTTCCGGTGGTGTTCGTGCACGGGTACCGGGGCGAGCCGTCCAATTGGGCGACGGCGATCGCCCAGTTCGAGGACGCGGGCTACCGCCAGGACGACCTGTACGCGTTCGAGTACGACTGGGCGCAGTCCAACGAGGTCAGCGCGCAGGAGCTGGCGGCCTTCGTCCAGCGGGTGTCGGCGAGGACCGGGCATGCGCAGGTCGACATCGTGAACCACTCGATGGGCGGGCTCGTCACGCGCTGGTACCTGAGCAGGCTGCACGGCGCGGCGCACGTGCGGCACGTGGCGTCCCTGGCCGGGGCCAACCACGGGACGTCCGCGGCGCTGGCCTGCGACCTGGACCTCTCGTGCCGGGAGATGATGCCGGGTTCGCCCTTCCTCGTCCGGCTCGCCGCGTCCGGGCCCGAGGCGCCCGGGCCGACGAGGTACGCGACGTGGTACTCGCCGTGCGACCGCGCGATCGTCCCGTACACGAGCACCGAGTTGCCCAAGGCCGCCAACCACGTGCTGGCCTGCGAGACGCACAACGCGTACCTGACCGATCCGGAGGTGCTGCGCGAGGTGCGCGGGTTCCTGGCGTCCCCGGTCAGCCCAGTTCGAGGAGCAGGCCGGTGACCTTGTCGTTCTGCTCCGGCTCGTCGGCGATGGCGTAGATCCTGCCGGTCTGCGGGTCGCGGGCGACGGCGGTCGCGGACGCCTGTCCCGGCAGTGTCGCGGGTCGCCACGCGCGGCCGTCGAAGTGCAGGACGCGTCCGCCGCTCTCGGCGGCCCAGAGCCCGCCGCGCCCGTCCTGGACGACCGATTCGAGCGCGCGCCGCAGGCCCGAGGTGGTGGTCCTGCGCCAGGTCTTCCCGTCGTAGTGCAGGACCAGCGGCCCGGCCTCGGACGAGCAGGAGCAGTCGGTCCCGCCGACCGCCCAGGCGTCGGCGCCGGTCAGCGCGGCCACCGAGCGGACGAAGCCGAGCCGGACGGGCGTGTGCGCGCGTCGCCAGGAGCGCCCGTCCCAGTGCGCCAGGAACGGGGTCGCGTCGAGGTTCTTGGTGCCGAGCGAGCGCTGTCCGGCCGTCCACACGTCGTTCGAGGCGCGTGCGGTCATGCCGAACAGGAGGACGTCGTGGTCGCCGCCGACGCCCTTGTCCGTCCTGTGCCAGGCGGTGCCGTCGTAGTGGAGCAGGACGGGCGCCTGCTTGTCGCCGTGGTCGTCAGGCTTGGCGCCGCTGACCCAGATGTCGCGTTCGCTGACCGCGGTGACTCCGTAGGCGCCGAAGCCGCGCCGCGTGGGACGGACGTCCTGCCGCCACGTGCGTCCGTCGGTGGTGAGCAGTTCGGCGCCGCCCTTGTCGGACGCCAGCACCCAGGCCAGCCCGCCGACCGCCGACACGTCGCCGCCCTCGCTGGTCCCCGGCTTGAGCGGCGCGTCCAGCTTCGCGAGCCGTCCGCCCTGGTAGCGCAGGACGAACCCGGATGGCGAGCCCGCCTTGCCGAGCGGGCCGCTCGTCCCGGAGACCCACACCGTGCCGTGCGCGGCGGCGAGGCCCTGGAAACTCGCGGATGTCTCGCCGCCGGACGGCATGGCATAGCGGCCGAGGACGCGCGCGACCGGTGCGTGACCGGTCGTCCGCGCGTCCAGCCCGGCATGGGCCCGCAGGGGCGGGCCCGAGCCGAACGCGCCCGAGCCGAACAGGACCGCCGCCACCGCGACCGCGACCGTCGTGACCGCCCCCGCCGCCACGACCGCCGCTCTCGCCCTGCTCTTCATGGCCGCTCCCTGCGCTTCCCGGCCGCCGTCTGGTGAGACGCTCGGGACAAGTCTGAAAGTTCCCTACAAACCAGCCGAATTCGACCAGCATGCCCGGCCGAGCGTTAGCGCCGGGTGAACCGCCGCTTCACTCTCGCCGCTTCACTCCCGTGCGTTCACTCCCGTGCGTTCACTCCCGTGCGTTCACTCCCGTGCGTTCTCGACCCGCGCGTTCAGTTCGGGGCTGAGGAAGAGGCGGATCACGTCCGTGAGGGCGTGGGACGAGAGCGTCGGGTCGACCGCGCGGCGCAGGCCGAGGCCGATTCCCAGGCTGAGCAGCGCCTCGGCCAGCTCGTCCGGCCGGAGCGGCAGGACCAGGGAGCGGCGGCCCGCCTCCTCTTCCAGCAGGGCGGCGAGCGCCTGGACCCAGTGCCGCCCGCCCTCGGCGACGCGGTCGCGCAGGTCGGGGTCGCGGCGGGTGGCGTGGATCGCGAACTCGGCCTCCAGCAGCGTCCAGCCGGGGTCGCCGATCGTCCGCTCGGCCCAGGCGTCGAAGACGGCGAGCCGGTCCTCCGCCGAACCCTCGCCGCCGATCGCCTCGATGACCGCGCCGACCTGCTCGGCGCGCACCTGGTCGATGACGGTCTGGCAGAGGTCGTCCTTGGTGGCGAAGTTGGAGTAGACGGCGCCCTTGGAGAAGCCCGCCGCCTCGGCGACCCGGTCGAGCGTCGTGGCGTGGTAGCCGTCCCGCAGGAACAGCCGGCGCGCCGTGGCGACCAGCAGCCCGCGCGTGCGGGCCTGCCGCGCCGCCCTGCTCAGGCCGCTCTCTCGTGCCATGACGTGCAGTGTACGGCCCGGACGGCCGGATCCGGCGGCCTATTGACGTCGAGTCCAACACTCACATACCGTCGGTATCCGAACGAAGGAGCCCCCCATGCGATACCCCGCTGTGGCGCGTCCGGGAGCCGTCGCGGCGGTCACCGGCGGCGCGCGCGGCATCGGCCGCGAGACCGCCCGGCTGCTCGCCGAGCGCGGCGCCCGGGTCGCGGTCGGCGACCTCGACGCCGGGGCCGCCGCCCGCACGGCCGCCGAGCTGACCGCCGCGCTCGGCCCCGCCGGCGCGGTCCTCTCCGGACCCCTGGACGTCACCGACCGCGCGTCGTTCGCCGCGTTCGCCGCGTCCGTCGAGGACGCCCTCGGCCCGATCGACGTGCTGGTCAACAGCGCCGGGGTCATGCCCCTCGGCCCGTTCCTGGACGAACCGGACGAGGTCAGCGCGACCACGATGGACGTCAACGTCCAGGGGCTCGTCAACGGGATGCGGACCGTCCTGCCGGGGATGGTGGAGCGCGGACGCGGCCACGTCGCGAACATCTGCTCCATGGCCGGCAAGCTGCCGCTTCCTGGCATGGCGGTCTACAACGCCAGCAAGTACGCGGCCGTGGGACTCACGGCATCCGTGCGGGAGGAGATGGCGGCGCACGGCGTCAGCGTCAGCGCCGTCCTGCCGACGGCCGTCCGGACCGGGCTGACCGAGGGCGTCCGGCTCGGCGGCGGCCTGCCGACCATCGACCCGGACAGGGTCGCCGAGGCGGTGGTGCGGAGCTGCGTGTCGCGGCGGGCCGAATACCCGGTTCCGGGCTGGCTCGCGGTGGTGGAACCGGCGCTCGCGGTCGCGCCGGAAGGGGTGGTCCGGGCCGTCCGGAAGCTGATGGACGGCGACCGCGCCCACCGGCAGACCTTCGGCACGCGCGGCGCCCATGACCGCCGCGTCGCCGAGCAGGCCGTCCGCCGGCGCGCCGCCCGGAATTCCGAAGAGGGCGGGCAGAACGACGCGGGGCGCGGGCGGGTGGTCCAGGATGGCTGAGGCCGAGTCCCCCGAGGTCGTGATCGTCGGGGCCGGGTTCTCCGGGTTGTGCGCGGGGATCCAGCTGCTGCGGCGCGGCATCCGCGACTTCGTGATCCTGGACGCGGCGGAGAGCGTCGGCGGCGTCTGGCGGCACAACACCTATCCGGGCGTGGCCGTGGACATCCCGTCCGCGACCTACTCCTTCTCGTTCGAGCCGAACCCCGGCTGGTCGCGGGCGTTCGCGCCGGGCGAGGAGGTGCGCGCCTACGCCGAGCACTGCGCGACCAAGTACAAGCTGCGCCCGCACCTGCGCCTGAACACGCGCGTCGAGAAGGCCGAGTTCGACAGCGGCGCCAACCGCTGGCGCGTCTCGACCTCCGATGGCGGGACGGAGTACTCGGCGCGGTTCCTGGTGTGCGCGGTCGGGCCGCTCGACCAGCCGAGGAACCCCGACATCCCGGGCCTGGACGGGTTCGCCGGGAAGATCGTCCACACCGCGCGCTGGGACCACGGGCACGACCTCGCCGGACGGCGCGTCGCGGTGATCGGGACGGGCGCGTCCGGGCTCCAGGTGATCCCGGAGATCGCCGCGCGCGCCGCGCACCTGGACGTCTACCAGCGGACGCCGATCTGGGTGTTCCCGAAGGTCGACTTCGCGATCCCGCGCGGGGTGCGGCGGCTGTTCCGCGCGCTGCCGCCGGTGCAGCGGCTCGTCCGGCTGGTGACGACGGCGGTGTCCGAGGTCGTGATGGTGCTCGGGATCGTCCACTACAGCAAGGCGCCGTTCCTGGTGCGCGGCGCGGAGCTGCTCTGCCGGGCGCACCTGCGGCGGCAGGTGCCCGACCGCGCGCTGCGCCGCAAGCTCACGCCGCGCTACGGGTTCGGGTGCAAGCGGCCGTCGTTCTCCAACGCCTATTTTCCGGCGTTCACCAGGCCGAACGTGGCGCTGGTCACCGAGCCGATCGAGCGGGTCACCGCGTCCGGCATCGTCACCCGGGACGGCGTGGAGCGGCCGGTCGACACGCTCGTCCTCGCCACCGGGTTCAAGATCCTGGAGCCGGGCGCGACGCCGCCGTTCCCGGTCGTCGGGCTCGGCGGGGTCGAGCTGGGCGAGCACTGGGACCGCGAGCGGTACCACGCCTACGAGGGCCTGTCGGTTCCCCAGGCGCCGAACTTCTGGATGATGAACGGCCCGTACACGGTGACCGGCGCGTCCTGGTTCTCGATCATCGAGGCGGGCACGACGCACATCGTCCGGGTGCTGGCCGAGGCGCGGCGGCGCAGGGCGGCGCGGGTGGCGGTGCGGGTCGGCCCGCACGACGCGTTCACCGCCGACATGCGCCGCCGGATGCGCGGCACGATCCTCGCGCAGCCGAGCTGCGCCCGGTCCAACAGCTACTACTTCGACAAGCGCGGGGAGGCCCCGTACATCCGGCCGCAGTCCGGTCTGTACGTTTGGCGCCGAGCACGCACCTTCGACCTCGACGACTACGAGTTCACCCGATGAGAGGACGTCCCGACATGGCTCTGCTCCGCAAGGCCGGAATCGCCCTGGCCGCCACGGGCGCGGCGCACTTCGCCGCGCCGAAGCTGTTCGAGCCGATCTCGCGGGTCGGCTTCCCGCACGACACCGAGGCCTGGATCAAGCGGAACGGCGCGACCGAGCTGGCCCTCGGCCTCGCCCTCACCACCAAGAAGACCCGGAAGGCCGGCGTGATCGGCGTGGCCGCGTACTTCGGCTGGCTCGGCGCGCGCGTCGCCTACCAGCGGCAGAACGCCTAGGACCGCCGAAAGCGACGAGGCCGGTTCCCGCGGTTGCGGGGACCGGCCTCCTTGTTCGGGGGCCTCACCACCAGGAGGCGGGCTCCTCGTCGACGATCTTGATGTCGCCGAGGTAGGCGTTGGCCCGGACGCGGACGACCGGGACGTGCGGCCCGGCCGGGACGTCCCGGGCGGAGACCCGGCGGTCGCCCAGCACGGCGTGCCCGGTCAGCTCCACCACGGCCCCGGACGGGACGATCAGCGTGACGTCCCCGAGCACCGCGTTCGCGACCACGCTCACCGCGCCGGTCGGGACCTGGGCGGCGCGCAGGTCGACCTTGACGTCGCCGAGGACGGCCAGGATCTCCAGCTCCTCGTCGATGCGGCCGACGATGCGCTCGGTGCAGTCACCGAGGACGGCGCTGAACCGACGGGTCTTGAGCAGCGGGGCGGGGGCGGCGCCGGGCGCGCCCATCCCGGGCAGGTCGGCGACCACGGCCTCCAGGTCGGCGCGGGTCACCGCGGAGTAGGCGGCCTCGGTGCGGCCGGCGAGCTCGGCGAAGGTCAGCCTGCCCTCGACGGACGCGACGCGGAGATGCTCGACGACCGCCTCGCGCTCGGCGTCCGAGGCGCGGACCTGCGCCGGAGCGGTGCTTCCGGGCGGCGGGGAGGCGGGAGTCTGCGCCTGCTGCGGGGTGGGCTGACTCATGCTTCCGACGTTATGCCCCCGCGACCGCCGAACAATCCACCGGGGGGACGAGATCCACCCTGCCCTCGGGGAGGACCCGGACCGCCCGGGGCGGACCCGGCCTGGTACTACATCTTCCCTACAGGTGATTCGATTCTGTAAGGTTGGGGGTGTCCGTGCCGCCCGTCCCGTCCGCGAGGAGCCCGCAGTGCCGACCCACGAGGTGTTCAACCAGGTCCCGCCGCTGACCGGGCACGACCTCGCCGAGGACGCCGCGCTCCTCGACGGCCTCATCCGCGAGGACGCCGCCTGGGCCGTCCCGGAGGTGCACGAGATCGGCCGCCTGGCGGGCACCGCCCAGGCCCAGGAGTGGGGGCGGCTCGCCAACGAGAACCCGCCCGTCCTGCGCACCCACGACCGGTACGGCCACCGCATCGACGAGGTCGAGTTCCATCCTGCCTGGCACGAGCTGATGGACGTCGCCGTCACGCACGGCCTGCACGGCGCGCCCTGGGCGGACGGCCGTCCCGGCGCGCACGTCGCCCGCGCCGCCAAGTTCTACGCCTGGCGGGTGGACGCCGGGCACGGCTGCCCGGTCTCGATGACCTACGCGGCCGTCCCGGCGCTGCGCCAGACGCCCGAGCTGGCCGCGCAGTACGAGCCGCTGCTCGCCAAGCGCGAGTACGACTACGGCCTGCGCGCGCCACTGACCAAGAACGCGCTGCTCGCGGGCATGTCGATGACCGAGAAGCAGGGCGGCTCGGACGTCCGCGCCAACACCACGCGCGCGACCCTCCAGCCGGACGGCACGTACACGCTCGTCGGCCACAAGTGGTTCACCAGCGCGCCGATGTGCGACCTGTTCCTCACCCTCGCGCAGACCGACGCCGGCGTGACCTGCTTCCTCGTCCCCCGCGTCCTGCCGGACGGCACGCTCAGCCCGCTGCGGCTGATGCGGCTCAAGGACAAGCTGGGCAACAAGTCCAACGCCTCGTCCGAGATCGAGTACGAGCACGCCGTCGCCCACCGCGTCGGCGAGGAGGGGCGCGGCGTCCGGACCATCATCGAGATGGTCAACATGACCCGCCTGGACTGCGTGATCGGCGCCGCCGCCGGGATGCGCGAGGGCCTCACGATCGCCGCCCACCACGCCGCGCACCGCAAGTCCTTCGGCAAGTACCTCGCCGACCACGCGCTGATGCGGAACGTCCTGGCCGACCTGTCGCTGGAGTCCGAGGCCGCCACGACGCTCATGCTGCGCCTCGCGGGGGCCACCGACCGGTCCGTGCGCGGCGACGCGTCCGAGACCGCGTTCAAGCGGCTCGCCCTGGCCGTCAGCAAGTACTGGGTCTGCAAGCGCTGGCCGGCGCACGCCGCCGAAGCGCTCGAATGCCTCGGCGGGAACGGCTACGTCGAGGAGTCGGGCATGCCGCGCCTGTTCCGCGAGAGCCCGCTGAACTCCATCTGGGAGGGCTCCGGCAACGTCGCCGCGCTCGACATCCTGCGCGCGATGGCGAAGGAGCCCGCGACCGTCGAGGCGTTCTTCACCGAGGTCGAGCTGGCCGCCGGCGCGGACGTCCGGCTCGACGGCGCCGTCCGGCGCGCCAAGGACGCCCTGACCGACTTCGGCACGATCGAGCTGCGCGCCCGCAGCGTCGCCGAGCAGCTCGCGCTGATCCTCCAGGGCTCGCTGCTCGTCCGGCACGGCCACCCGGCCGTCGCCGACGCCTTCTGCGCCACCCGCCTCGCGGGCACGGGCGGCGTCGCCTTCGGCACCCTCCCGCCCGGGCTCGACCTCACCCCGCTCATCGACCGCGCCACCCCCAAGATCCCCTGACCGGACGCGCCGCCCCTCCCATCCCGACCGAACGCGCCGCACCTCCCACCTGACCGGACGCGCCGCACGTCGGTTCTGACCGGACGCGCAGCACCTCCATGACGTCCCGCCCCTCTTGACAAATCCGGTCGCCGAAAACACGATCTGCGCAGTGGCATCCGTCACACCCCCACCCCCTCGGCGTATCGCTCCCAGCTCCGGACCGTTGACTGCGAAACCCGCTGCCCACCTCGCGGGCGACGCGGTGCAGGCGCGGACGTCCCCACCCCCTGGAGTGCCGCATGAAGGTTCGCCACCTCCCCCGCGCGCTGGCCGCATCGGTCCTCGGTCTCGGCGGCGCCACCGCGCTCGCGCTTCCCGCGCAGGCGTCCCCGTCGCTGAACTACGTCGCGATGGGCGACAGCTACAGCGCCGCGTCCGGCGTGGTGCCGCTCGCCCCGTCCGCCGATCCGCTGTGCGCGCGCTCCACGCTGAACTACCCGCACCTCATCGCATCCAAGATCGGAGCCACGCTGACGGACGTGACGTGCGGCGGCGCGAAGACCGGCGACTTCACCTCCTCGCAGTACCCGGGCGTCGCGCCGCAGCTCAACGCGCTGGGCTCGGCGACCCGGCTGGTCACGATGACGATCGGCGGCAACGACGGCAACCTGTTCGCCAGCACCGTCCTCGCCTGCGGGACGGCCGGTGTGAGCACCGGCGGCCTGGGCCATCCGTGCCAGACGCTCTACGGGTCCAGCTTCGTCAACACGGTCAACACGACGATCGCGCCCGCGCTCAAGAACGCGCTGCAGCAGGTGCGGGCGAAGGCCCCCAACGCGCGGGTCGCCATCCTCGGGTACCCGCGCATCCTGCCCGACCAGCCCGACCCGTCCTGCTTCGCCAAGATGCCGATCGCGATGGGCGACTACGCGTACGTCAACAACATCGAGGCGGCGCTCAACTCGGCCGTCCAGCAGGCCGCTGCCCAGACCGGCAGCACGTACGTCACCATGGCGGCGTCGGTCGGGCACGACGCCTGCCAGCCGCTCGGAACCAGGTGGGTCGAACCGGCCCTGTTCGGCACGAACTTCGTGCCCGTCCACCCCAACGCGCTCGGCGAGAGCATGATGGGCCAGCAGGCCATGCAGCAGCTCGGCCTTGGCCTCGGCTGAGGCTGAGGCTGAGGCTGATCGGGCCGTCACCGGTCCCGGCGTGGGGCGCCTACGCCGGGGCCGGGGCGATCCTCTCCAGGGCGCGGCGGGTGGACGGGTCGGCCGGGTAGCGCGCGACGACGTGGAGCTCGGGGTCCTCGGCGGCGATGAGCTTGGCCTGCCGGAACGTGAGCGGCCCCAGGTCCGGGTGGTCGAAGCGCTTGAGCGCGGGGTTGAAGCCGGCCACGTCGTGGCGGGCCCAGCGCTCGGGGAACCCGGGGTCGGCGGCCGAGACGTCCGCGACGATCTCCGCGAAGCGCGGGTCGCCGGGGTGCCGGTCGGCCGAGGCGCGGAACTGCGCCAGCACAGCCCAGGACTCCGACTCCCAGCTCTTCACGACCGTCCGCATCGGCGGCCAGCCGAAGTACAGCCAGATCATGTTCCGGCGCTCGGCGGGCAGCGCGTCCAGGCCGCCGTAGATCGCCGCCTCGGCGGCGTTGTGGGCGAGGATGTCCCAGTGCCGGTCCAGCAGGCAGGCCGGGTTCGGGGCGAGGGCGGCGACGGTCGCGCGCAGGTGGTCGCCGACGGCCGGGCAGCCCTCGGCCACCGGACGCGGCGCGGCGTCCGCCTCGCCGGCGAGCGAGAAGACGTGCCGGCGTTCCGCGCCGGTCAGCCGCAGCGTGGTCGCCACCGCGTCGAGGACCTGGGCGGACGCCGCGATCGCGCGCCCCTGCTCCAGCCACGAGTACCAGGACACGCTCACGCCGGACAGCAGCGCGACCTCCTCGCGGCGCAGGCCGGGCGTCCGGCGGCGCGGCCCTCCCGTCAGGCCGACCTCCTCCGGCGTGAGGCGCTCCCGCCGCGACCGCAGGAACGCGCCGAGCGCGGCGCGGCGCTGTGCTTCACGATCGTCCATGGTGATCGAAACCCTAGCCCGGCGGGCTTCACACCCGGCACCCTGTTGGCGCTGCTCACAGGATGATCCGTGAGCGGCTGAGGGGCGGCGGGCGCGTCCGGCGGGCGGACGCTGGCTGCATGAGCATGGTCACCCGAACGGCCGAGCCGGACGCGCGTCCGGACGGCCGCGTCCCGTTCCCCCTCACCGCCGCCGCGTTCAGCGCCAACTTCGACCGGTTCGCCGTGGGGCCGATTTTGGTCGCGGTCGTGGGCGCGCTGCACGTCCAGCTGGCGTCCGCAGTGGCCCTGGCCAGCGGTTACGCCTTCGCCTACGGGTTGTCGCAGCCGCTTTGGGGCATCCTTTCGGACCGGTTCGGGCGGCTGCGCGTCATCCGCCTCGCGCTCGTCCTCGCCGCCGTCGCCGGGCTGGCCTCGGCGGTCGCGCCGAACCTGGTGGTCCTCACCGTGCTGCGGGTCCTCGCCGGGTTCGCGTTCGGCGCGGTGGTGCCGTCCTCGATCAGCTTCGTCGGGGACGCGGTGGCGCCGGCCCGCCGCCAGGCCGCGCTCGCCGACCTCATGGCGGCGCTGGGCCTTGGCAGCGGATTGGCCGCCCTGGTCGCCGGGGCCATCGGGAACTGGCTGAGCTGGCGGCTGGTGTTCGCCGTCCCGGCGATCGCGGCCACGGCGGCTGCCGTCGCGCTGCGCCGCGCCACCGACCCCGAGCGCGCCCCGGCGGCCGGGCTCCGCGCGCAGCTCGCCGCCGTCGCGCGGGCCCGGTTCGCCTACGTCGTGACCGCGCTCGGCCTGGTCGAGGGAGCGGTGCTGCTCGGCGGGCTGACCTTCGTCGCGCCCGCCCTGCAGCACCGCGGCTTGTCTGCGGCAGCGGCGGGCGCGATCACCGCCCTGTACGGCGCGGGGACGCTCGCGTTCACCCGCGCGGTCAAACCCCTCACCCACCGCGTCGCGGCGCACTGGCTCGCGGCGATCGGCGGCGCGTTCGTGGCCACCGGCTACACCGCCGCCGCCGTTGTTCCAGGCGTGTGGACGTACGGCCTCGTCGCCACGCTGCTGGGCGCGGGCTGGGCGTTCCTGCACTCGACGCTCCAGGCGTGGGCGACGTCGGTCGTCCCGGACGCCCGCGGCACGGCCGTCTCGGTGTACGTCGCGGCGCTGTTCGTCGGCAGCGCCCTCGGCGCGGCGCTCGGCGGCGGCAGCGCCGACCACGGCCACTTCGGCACGATCTTCGGGGTGGCGGCCGTGGCGACCGTCCCGCTGACCGCCGCCGTGGTCGTCGGCCGCCGGTTCTTCACCGCGTCCGGCTGACCTGGCGCTCCGCCCGGACGCGGTGGGGCGGTCGCGCGCCCGCGGTGGCACGGGAGCATGATCGTCGCGATGGCGAGACGTCTGGAGGAGTCCATGGGCGACGGACCGGCGCCGGAAGAGGTGCGGGGGTTCATCGAGGTGGCGCGGGCCCACCGCGAGCACGAGCGGTACCACTCCATGCTGAAGCTCGACGAGGCGACCGCGTTCCGGCGCGACTCGAACGTCCTCAAAGTGCTGGCCGACCACTGGACGACGCTGGACCCCGGAAAAACTCCGAACGCGGACCCGGCGCACGGCGCCGTCGGCTGCCCGGACCTGAACGGGCCGGCGGTCGTCGCCACGACCGGCGTGCTGTTCATGGAGGGCCCGGCCGCGCCCGCCGAGCTGACCGCGATGCTCGGACGGTTCGACGAGGCCGCCGCGCGGTACCGGCGGCTCGCCGAATGGCTGGCCGGGCACATGGCGGCCGAGTGGCCGCGGCTGGCGGCGCTGCTGGCGCCCCGGACGGCGGAGGCGGCCCGTCCCCGCTTCGCGGCGCTCACCCGCACGACCGCGGCGGGGCAGACCTACGACCTGGTCGCGCACCTGCTGGCCACGGCGGTCACCGGGCTGCGCGGGCTGGACCTGTCCCCCGCCGGCGTGCGGGCCGACCCGGCGGGCGCGGCGGCCGTGCTGCGGAACGCGTCGTGGCTGCTGGACCTGGCCGCGTCGCGGCTCGCCGAGTCCGCGGCGCAGCTCAGCCTCTCCGACCCCGACTGGACCGCCTTCACCGAGGCGCTCACCGGACCGTCCGGCGGATGACCGCCGCGCGGGCGGGTGCCGGTGGAATCGGGTCAACCGGGCTCAACGGTTCCGCAATGTCGGCCGTGAGCCGCTCGTGGCGCCGCGTCCCGATCCACTAGATCTGGCAGCCGGGCGTTCCGGAATCCGCGCGAGGCCGTCGCCGGACCGGTCCGGCCGGATGCGGAGGACGCGTGGGCGAGCAGGGCGGCCGGGGCGACCGGTTGCGCCGGTGGGCCGTGCGCGCGCTGTTCTCGGTGCGCGGGCGCGCCACGGTCATCACGGTCGTGATGTCGGGGACGCTGCTGCTGCTCTGCACGGTGCTGGCCGTCCAGCTGCTGGTCGGCGCGGGCCGGTACTCGGCGCGCCAGCACGCCTACGGGACGCTCCAGCGCGTCGTCTACGACATCACCACGCGCCGCGTCGCCATGCCGGTCGACCCGCGGCCGGACGAGGCGAGCCTGATCCAGATCGTCGAGCCGGACGGCCGGGTCGTCGCCGCGTCCCCGGACCTCGCGGGCGACCCGCCGCTGAACCCCGTCCGGCTGCGGCAGGCGGAGCTGCTCATCGGCAAGACCACCTGCCCGAGGTTCCTGCCGTCCTGCGTCCAGCTCGTCGGGCTGCGGGTCGGCGGACCGAAGTACCCGCGCACCGCGATCGTGTACGTCGCCGAGCCGGTGGCCGAGCCGCTGCGGACGCCGTGGCTGTACCTGGAGGCGGTCGCGGCGATGCTGGCGCTGCTCGCGTTCATGGCCTGGTGGACGTGGCGGACGATCGGCAGCGCGTTCCGGCCCGTGTGGGACATCCGGCGGCGGCTCGCCGAGATCACCAGCGCCCGCGGCCTGGACATGCGGGTGCCCGAGCCGACGACCGGCGGCGAGCTGCAGATGCTCGCCAGGACCATCAACGAGACCCTCGAACGGCTGGAGAAGGCGACCAACCGGGAGCGGCGGTTCGTCTCCGAGGCGTCGCACGACCTGCGCAACCCGATCGCGGGCCTGCACACCCGGCTGGAGGTCGCGCTGGACGAGCCGGACGACACCGACTGGAAGCCGCTGGTCCGGGGCGCGCTCGGGGACGCCGAGCGGCTCAACGACATCGTCGTCGACCTGCTGGAGCTGTCCCGGCTGGACGCGCGCTCGCACGCGTCCGTCGAGCCCGTGGACCTGGCCGAGCTGGCCCACCGGGAGATCGCCACCCGGCCGTGGCGGGTGCCCGTCACGACCCGGATGGACGAGGGCGTGGTCGTCCGCGCCAACACCACCCGGCTGGGCCGGGTGCTCGGCAACCTGCTCAGCAACGCCGAGCGGCACGCCGAGAACGTCATCGAGGTCATCGTCGAGGCGGACGGCGACCAGGCCGTCCTGGAGGTCCGCGACGACGGGTCGGGCATCCCGCCGGAGGCGCGCGAGCGCGTCTTCGAGCGGTTCGCGCGGCTCGCCGAGTCCAAGCGCCGCGACCCCGCCGGGACCGGCCTCGGCCTCCCGATCGCCCGCGAGATCGCCCGCATCTACGGCGGCGACCTGAAGGCCGCCGACTCCCCCCGCGGCGCCCGCCTCGTCATGCGCCTCCCCCTCGCCCCGGCCGAACCCCCGCCCGAAGAACCCCCGCCTGCGGAGCAATCGACAGGCGACCAGCCGCCCGCGTAACGGCGGCGGGCGGTGACCCGACTCCGCCGGACGTTCAGCGGGCGGCGGTCATGAGGCCGCGTATACGCCGTTCAGCCCGATCAGCCCGATCAGCCCGATCAGCGCGTCAGGCGGACGGCTTGCGGATGACTTCGTAGATGGCGCCGAGGCCCTCGTCGCGGTAGCCCGCGTCCACGGCGCGGTCGAAGAGGGCCTTGAGGGCGGCGGGCCCGGACGCGTCGATCCCGGCGGCGCGGGCCGCCTCGACCACGTGCCCGACGCTGATCGCCTCCATCAGGACGGTGTCGGCGGCGCCCGGGTAGGTGCCGGTCGCCATGTGCTCGGCGCAGATCTTCACGAAGCCCATCGGGCCGTCCTCTCCGAGGCTGCGGACGAGCGGCGCGGCGACCGCGCCGTACTCGCGCGGCGAGACGCCCGCGCTGGCGACCAGGGCCGTGGCCTGCATGAACGCGGCCATCGTCGCCGCGAACAGGTAGAACCCGGCGTTGTAGTAGAGCATCGCGAGGCCCGGGTCCGCGCCGACGTAGGAGGTGTCGGTGATCGCGCCGAGGGTGGCGCGGTGCCGTTCGAGGACGTCCTCGGGCCCGGCGATGTAGGTCTCGGCGGCGGGCGTGCCGATGCCCGGGACCGGGGTCATGATCCCGCCGGGCAGCAGCCGGGCGCCGTGCGCCCCGGCCCACTTCGCGGCCTCGCGCAGCTCGTCCGGGCTGCCGGAGCTGAGGTTCACCAGGACGCGTCCGTCCAGGGCGTGCTCGGCGCCCTCCAGCGAGTCGTACATCGCCTGGTAGTGGGTCTGGCTGAGGACGACCAGCTCGTTCGCGGCGAGGGCGTCGGCGGCGGTCGGCGCGAGGGTCGCTCCCTTCGCGACGAGGTTCTCGGCCTTGCCAGCCGTGCGGTTCCAGACCGTGACGTCGTGGCCCTTCTCCAGGAAGACCTCGGCCATGCGCGCGCCCATGGCGCCAAGCCCGATGACGGTGACCGACATGCTGTTTCTCCTTGTTTCGTTGGTGTGGCCACAGCTTCGGACGCGGCGCTACGGAATCGCTTCGGGAGCACTACGGGTTCGTCCGTAGGGTGGGTTCATGCGTTTCGGGGTGCTCGGGCCGCTCGCGGTGTGGACGGACGGCGGTGAGGCCGTCCGGGTGCCCGAGGCCAAGGTGCGGCTACTGCTGGCCGTGTTGCTGGCGGCCGAGGGACAGACGGTCTCGACCGACCGGCTAGTGGAAGAGCTGTGGGGAGACCGTCCGCCGCGCAATCCGCTAGGGACTTTGCAGGCGCGCGTGTCCCAGCTACGGAAAGTGCTGGAGGACGCCGAGCCGGGCGGACGCGAGCTGGTGGTGTCGCAGCCTCCCGGCTATGCGCTGGTCGCAGACCACACGGATGCGTGGCAGTTCGCCGAGCTGGTCGCGCAGGCACGAGGTGAACGGGACGCGCGCGCACGAGCGAAACGGTTCGACGACGCGCTGGCGCTATGGCGTGGGTCGGCATTCGCCGATTTCGACATCCCGGCTAGGACGGGCCTGGAGGAAGCGCGGCTCAGCGCGATCGAGGAGCAGGCAGAGGCGCGCCTTGAGATCGGTGAGTTTCCGGTGCTGGGCGAGCTGGTCGCTGAGCATCCGCTAAGGGAACGGCTCCGCGCGGCGCACATCCTCGGTTTGTATCGCGCGGGACGCCAGGCCGAAGCGCTCGCCGACTACGAGGCGCTGCGGCGGCTGCTCGCCGAGGAGCTGGGCGTCGACCCGAGTCCCGAGCTGGCCGCGCTGCACGCCTCGATCCTCCGGCAGGCGGACGAGCTGAAACCGGACCTGGAACCGGATCCGAAGCCGGCCTGCCCGACGTCCAACCTGCCCGCCGTGATCGGCGACCTGATCGGGCGCGAGCGGGACGTCGCGCTCGCGCGGGCGGAGCTGCGCGGCGAGCGGCTGGTCACGCTGACCGGGCCGGGCGGGGTCGGCAAGACGCGGCTCGCGCTGGAGGTCGCGGCGCGGTCGGCGCGCGAGTTCCCGGACGGGACGTGGCTGGTCGAGCTGGCGGCGGGCCGTCCGCGCGACGCGTCCGAGCTGGCGGACCTGGTCGCCGGGGCGCTCGGGCATCGGGACGAGACCGACACGTCCGAGCCGGTCGAGCGGCTCGCGGCGGCGCTGCGTCCGCATCGGGCGCTGCTCGTCCTGGACAACTGCGAGCACGTCGTGGACGCCGTCGCCGATCTGGTCGGACGGCTGCTGGCGACGGCGCCGGAGCTGACCGTCCTCGCGACGTCGCGGGAGCCGCTGGGGGTCGCGGGAGAGCGGGTCCGGGCCGTCCCGCCGCTGGGGCCGGGGAGCGCCGAGCGGCTGTTCGCGGCGCGCGCCGCCGCCGCTGCGCCGGGCTTCGCCGTCACGGACGCGAACGCGGCGGCGGTCGCGGCCGTGTGCCGGCGCCTGGACGGCCTGCCGCTCGCGCTCGAACTCGCGGCGACGCGCGTCCGCGCGCTCGGCGTGGACGCCCTCGCGGCCCGGCTGGACGACCGGTTCCGGCTGCTCACGCGGCGCGGCGGCCCGGCGCGGCAGCAGACGCTGCGCGCGATGATCGACTGGAGCTGGGAGCTGCTCAGCGGGCCGGAGCGGGTCGCGCTGCGGCGGCTGGCCGTGCACTGGGACGGCTGCACGCTCCAGGCGGCCGAGGAGGTGTGCGGCGATCCGGGCCTCGACGTCCTCGCGCGCCTGGTCGACCGGTCGCTCGTCGTCTTCACCGAGGACGGGCGCTACCGGCTGCTGGAATCCGTCTCCGACTACTGCCTGGAACGGCTCCGGGAGGCCGGCGAGGAAGAGCTCGTGCGCGCGCGACATGCGCGGTACTACACCGCGCTTGCCGAGCGGGCCGTCCCGTACCTGCGTGGGCCGGAGCAGGAGCGCTGGCTCCAGCTTCTCGACAAGGAGAGCGCGAACTTCCGGGCGGCGCTGGAGTACAGGGCTGACCCTGCCTTGACCAACGCGCTCGGTTGGTACTGGTTCCTGCGCGGACGGCTCAACGAAGCGCGCCGCTATCTCACACTTGCCCTCGCCCAGGATGCGCCCGAAAACGTCCTCCGGCGGACGCGCGTTTGGCTGAACGGGCTGACAATGCTGTCGGGCGAAGGGGACAAGTCCGAGTCCCTACGGGAAGCGGCCCTCGGCCCGGATGCCGACGCGTGGTCGCTGTGGTTCCTGACGTTCGTCCACTGGCCCTATGGCGACCTGCCTGCAAGCCACGCCCGCCTAGAGCGCACGCTTGAGATGTTCAAAGCCGAAGGCGACCGTTGGGGCGAGGCCGCCGCGCTGAGCACGCGCGCGAAGCTGCGCATGGTCGGCGGCGACCTCGCCGACATGGAACGCGACGCGGAACGCGCGCTGCGCCTGTTCGGCGAGCTGGGCGACGCGTGGGGCGAGCTCGAAGCGGCCGACGCCGTCGCCCGGCACGCCGAGATCGTCGGCGACTACGGGCGGGCCGTCCGGATGCGGCGCGAGGTGAGGGACCGCGCCGAGCGGCTCGGGATGTGGGCGGAGGTGTCGTTCGCCCTCGCCGGGCTGGGCCGCATCGCGATGCTGGACGGCGACCTGGACGAGGCCCACGACCTGCACGAACGCGCCCTGACCCTCGCCCGCGACCGGACGTCCCGGTCGGCCGAGGAGTTCGCCGCGATCGGCCTCGCGCTGATCGCCCGCCGCCGCGGCGACCTCGACGCGGCGGAGGCGCACCTGCGCGGCCGGCTGCCATGGCTGCGCGGCATCGGCGGGACGGCCGGCATCGCGTTCATCCACACCCAGCTCGGCTTCGTAGCCGAGCAGCGCGGCGACGCCACGGCCGCCGCCGACCTGCACACGACGGCGCTCGCCGCCGCCCGCGAGACCGACGACCCCCGCGCGGTCGCGCTCGCGCTGGAGGGCCTGGCGGGCGCGCGCTCGCTCGCGGGCGACACCGCCGAGGCGTCCCGCCTGCTCACCGAAGCCGAGACCATCCGCACGTCCGTCGGCGCTCCCCTACCGCCCGCCGAACGCTTCGACACCGACCGCATCCAAGCCCGCCTCACCCAACTCAGCTAGGCGCACGGTTGCGGACGAGGGGGAGGTACACCTCGTCCACGATCTCTATCAGCACGTCGTCCGGCGCGGTCGGCACGCCCCGGACGACGAACTCGTTCCGCAGCAGGACGACCGCGACCGTCGCGACGCGCGGGTGCAGCGCCTCGGGCGCGGCCTCGCCCCGCGCCACCGCGCGGCCGAGGGCGGTCAGCCAGGGCGCGGCGATCCCGGACTGGTCCTGCAACTGCGCGACCAGCTCGGACGCGCCTCCGGCGGCGGCGAGCAGCTCGCGCAGGACCGCGCCGAGCGGCGAGCTCCAGTGCCGGTTCGCGCCGCGCAGCAGCGCCAGCGCGTCCTCCCGCAGGCTGCCCGTGTCCGGAACGGGAACGGCCGTCGCGAGCCGCCGGTACGCGGCGATGCCGAGCGCGAGCCGGTTCGGCCAGCGGCGGTAGATCGCGTTCTTGTTCGTCCCGGCGCGCGCGGCGACCTTGTCCATGGTCAGCCCCGCATAGCCGGACTCGGTCAGCTCGTCCACGGCGGCGCCGAGGATCGCCTCCTCCAGGGCCGCGCCGCGGCGGCGCGCAGGCCTGCTCGTCATGCCGGACATTCTCGCATCCGGTACCAGGCGTACCTTCCAAGGCCACTTGCAGCCTCGGCATGAGCATGTTTAGGGTACGCCAAGTACCTTAAGGAGATGAGCGCATGCGCACCAAGGGGATCAGTTACGACACGGGGTTCGTCGCGAACGGCGGGAACTCGCGGCGGGGCTTCGACCTGGAGACCGTCGCGCGCGAGCTGCGCGTGATCCGCGACGACCTGCACTGCAACGCCGTCCGGATCATGGGCGGCGACCCGGCGCGGCTGGAGGCGGCGGCGCGGATCGCGGCGGACCTCGGGCTGGAGGTCTGGTTCTCGCCCTACCCGCTCGAACTGGACGAGGACGAGATCCTCGCCCTGCTCGCCGACTGCGCCGAGCGCGCTGAGCGGCTGCGCCGCACCGGAGCGGACGTCGTGTTCGTCGCGGGCGCGGAGCTGAGCTTGATGAACAGGGGCTTCCTGCCCGGCGAGCGAGTTGAGGAGCGGGTCGCGGTCCTGCTCCGGCCCGACCTGCTCCGCGAGCACATCGGGCAGGTCGGCGGGCGGGTGAACGCGTTCCTCGGGAAGGCGGTCGAGGTCGTCCGCGCGCACTTCGGCGGGCGGCTGACGTACGCGTCCGTGCCGCTGGAACAGGTCGACTGGACGGCGTTCGACATCGTCTCGGTCGACCTCTACCGGTCCGCGGAGATCGCCGACCGGTTCGCCGAGGGCGTCCGGGGCCTGGTCGCGCAGGGGAAGCCCGTCGCGATCACCGAGTTCGGGTCGGCGGGGTACCGCGGCGCCGGCGACCTCGGCGCGCACGGGCTGGACGTGGTCGAGTACGACGCGCGGCGCGGGCCCGTGCGGCTGAAGGAGGTGCGCGAGCGCGACGAGGCGGGCCAGGCCGCCTACGTGCGCGAGCTGCTGGAGATCTTCGACGCGGCGGGCGTCGACGGCGCGTTCGTGTTCACCTTCGCCCTGCACGACCACGTGCACCGGCCGGACGCGGCCGACCCGCGCGACGACCTGGACCTGGCCAGCTACGGCGTCGTCAAGGTCTACGAGGACCGCCTCGGCACGACCTACCCGGACATGCCGTGGGAGCCGAAGCAGGTGTTCGGCGCAGTCGCCGACTTCTACGCGCCGGTCAGGTGAGGCCGACGCCTACGGCGCGGGCGCGGGCCAGCGCGGCGAACGAGGTGATCTGCGGCTTGTCGGCCGACGCCCGCCAGGCCAGCGCCGCGTAGGCGGGCGGCAGGCCGCGCAGCGGACGGAACTCCACGCCGGGATGCCGGTAGTGCTCGGCGATCCCGGCGTGGGTGATGGTGAGCCCCTGACCGGTCGCGACCAGGTTGAACGTCTCCTGGTAGGTGCGTCCGCCGTCCCGGGACGCCAACGGCCGGCCCTTCGGCGTCGCGGCTGGGAAGTACGACCGGCGGAACACCTCGGGCAGCTCCGGCGGCCCGGACAGCAGGACGTTCCCGGCGAGCGCCTCGATGTCGACGGTGAGAGCGGCGGTCAGCGGGTGCCCGGTCGGCAGCACCACGACCCGGCCGAACGACGTGATCGGGTCGCCGACCTTGAGGTCCGGCTCGTCCACCGGGAGCAGGGTCAGGGTGAGGTCGGTCTCGCCCCGGCGCAGCGCGCCGTAGAAGTCGGTGATCGGCACCTCCAGCGTGGACAGCTCGCAGGACGGGTGCCGCTCGGCGAACGCCGCGATCAACCCCGCGAACGCCGGGCCGTTCACCCCGCCGAGGAAGCCGACGCTGAGCCGCCCGACCACGCCCTGCGCGACCGCGCGGGCCTCGGCGTACCCGGCGTGCAGCGCCTCGTACGGCGGGCGCAGGATCGTCAGGGCCTGCCGGCCGAGCGGGGTCAGCTCCACCCGGCGGCTCGTCCGGGCGAACAGCGGCGCGCCGAGGTCCCGCTCCAGCGCCCGGATGAGCTGGCTGATCCGCGACTGCGACAGGTGCAGCCGCTCGGCGGCGTGCCCGAAGTGCAGCTCCTCCGACAGGGCGAAGAACGCCTCCAGCTCGGCCAGCTCCATCGCGCCGCCTCCCGACCGCTCCGCGCCGTTGGTCCGGGCGAAATCCTGCCAGACCCGGCGGCCGCCGCACCCGCCCGGTGGCCCGGTCCGCGATCGAGAAGCGTGGCTCATCGTTCGACGAGAACTTCGCCGTTGATGCACGTGGGCGCCGTCCACGAAGGTGAGGCGCGAACGGCAGGCGGACGGAACGGAGGCACGGCGTGCGGCGGCTCGTGGTCGGGATCAGCGGGGCGACAGGGATCGCGTACGGGGTGCGGGTGCTGGAGCTCGCGCGCAAGGCGGGCATCGAGACGCACCTGGTCGTCACCCCCGCCGGGCAGCAGACCCGGGCATACGAGACCGGCCTCGAAGCGCGCGACCTGGCGGCCCTCGCCGACGTCACCTACCGCCCGGCGGACGTCGGCGCGGCGATCGCGTCCGGCTCGTTCCGGACGGACGGGATGATCGTCGCGCCCTGCTCGGTGCGGACGCTGTCGGCCGTCGCGTACTCGATGAACGACAACCTGCTGACCCGCGCGGCGGACGTCACGCTGAAGGAGCGGCGGCGCCTGGTGCTGCTGGTCCGCGAGACGCCGCTGACGCTCGGGCACCTTCGCGCGATGACCGCGGCGACCGAGTCCGGCGCGATCGTGATGCCGCCCGTCCCCGCCTTCTACCTGCGTCCCGGCAGCGTGGACGAGATCGTCGACCACACCGCCGGACGCGCGCTCGACCTGCTGGGGATCGAGGTCCCCGACCTGCCCCGCTGGGGCGACTGACACTCACTTCTTCCGAGTTTCCAAACTTCCGAGAGTTTCCGAGAGGCCGCACGAGACATGTCCAAGCATCTGCGCAGCCTGCGCGAGTTCGTCGACGAGCTGGAGAGGATCGGCGAGCTGCAGCGGGTGGAGCGCGAGGTCGACTGGAACCTGGAGATCGGCGCGATCATCCGGCGCTCCTACGACCTGCGCGCCGCCGCGCCGCTGTTCACCAACATCACCGGGTACCAGGACACTGGCTTCCGGGTGCTCGGCGCGCCCGGCGGGCTGTCCGCCCCGGCGCACCCGCTCGCCCGGATCGCACTCGCGCTGGGCCTGCCCGCGGACGCGTCCGGGCAGGACATCATGGAGGCGGTCGTCGCCGCGCGCGACCGGGAGGGCGTCCCGCCGCGGACCGTCCCGAAGGAGGACGCGCCGGTCAAGCAGAACATCCTGCTCGGCGACGACATCGACCTGTTCCGGTTCCCGACACCGCTGATCCACGGCAACGACGGCGGCCGGTACATCCAGACGTACGGGATGAACATCGCCCGCACCCCCGACGGCACCTGGACGAACTGGTCGATCAACCGCATGATGATCGCCGGGAGGGACCGGCTGGGCTGCCTGATCCCCGGCCCGCAGCACCTCGGGATCATCCGGGCGCAGTGGGCCGAGCGCGGCGAGCCGATGCCGATCGCGGTCGCCCTCGGCGTCGAGCCGGGCCTGCCGTACGTCGGCGCGATGCCGCTGCCCGAGGGCGCGGACGAGTCGCACTTCCTCGGCGCGCTGTTCGGCGAGGGGATCGAGGTCGTCCCGGCCGAGACCGTGGACCTGCTCGTCCCGGCCACCGCCGAGATCGTCATCGAGGGGCACGTCGCCTTCGACGAGACGGTCATGGAGGGCCCGATGAACGAGTACCCGGGCTACAACGCGCTGGAGGTCTCGGAGAAGCCGGTCTTCCACGTCTCGGCGATCACCTACCGGGACGGCGCGATCCTGCCCGTCGTCGCGGCCGGGCCGCCGGTCGAGGAGGACCACACCGGCACCGGCACGATGCACGCCGCCGAGATCCTCTACCAGCTCCGCCGCGCCGGGCTGCCGATCGCCTCGACCTGGTTCTCCTACGAGTCGGCGAACCACTGGCTGATCGTCGCCGTCCGGTCCGGCTGGCACGAGTCGCTCGGCGCCTCGTCGGCGGAGCTGGCGCGGCGGATCGGCGAGATCGTCTTCCAGGGGAAGGCCGGGTTCGGCGTCCCGAAGGTGCTGCTCGTCGAGGACGACGTGGACATCACCGACATCAACGAGGTGGTCTGGGCGTTCGCGACCCGCACCCACCCCGAGCACGGCGAGGTCCACTTCCCCGCCGAGCCGACCGCCGCGCTCTCGGTCTACCTGTCCGAGGCCGAGCAGCACTCCTACCGCGCCGGGAAGGTCGTCTACAACTGCCTCCTTGCCGACCTGTTCCCCGAGGGGGATCGTCCGGTCAAGGGCAGCTTCGAGAACGGCTGGCCGGACGACGTCCAGCGGCGCGTCCTCGCCGCCTGGCACGAGTACGGCTACCCGGAGCGCTAGGCGCACCCCCACTCCGCGATAGGGAGGAATCCCCCCATGACCGCGACGATCGACACCCTGCGCAGCCGGAGGATCCTGCTGCTCGCGTCCAACCCGGCCGTCTCGGAGCAGACCGGCTGGCCCATCGGGTTCTGGTGGTCCGAACTGACCCACCCGTACTGGGAGTTCACCCAGCACGGCTACGAGGTCGACATCGCCAGCCCGGACGGCGGGCCGCTCACCGCCGACAGCTGGAGCGACCCCCGCGACGAGTCCGGCTACTCCGCCGAGGACCTGATCACCCTCGGGTTCGTCACCTCCGCGAAGCACGCGGCGCTCGTGGAGAAGACGCCGCCGCTGGCGGACGTCCGGATCGAGGACTACGACGCCGTCCTCGCCATCGGCGGCCAGGCCCCGATGTACACGTTCGCAAGCGACGAGCGGGTGCACGCGCTGCTCGCGTCCTGCTACGAGGCCGGGAAGATCACCGCCGTGCTCTGCCACGGCACCGCCGCGCTGCTGCGCACCCGCCTTTCCAACGGCGACCTGCTGGTCAAGGGCAAGACCTGGACCGGCTTCGCCAACTCCGAGGAGGACTACGCGGACGCGTTCGTCGGGCAGCGCATCCAGCCGTTCCGCATCGAGGACGAGGCGCGCGCCCTCCCCGACACCAACTTCGTCGTGGCCGGGCGGTTCCGCCCGCACGCCGTCCGCGACGGGCTGCTCATCACCGGCCAGCAGCAGTACTCCGGTTCCGCCACCGCTCAGCTCGTCATCCAGGCGCTGGGCCAGTGACCTCCCTCTTCCAGAAAGCGACCCCCTATGAGTTCTGACGGCAAGACCGGCACGTCCGGTAAGACCCGCGCGAATGCTGAGATCAGCGTCCAGAAGTACGAGCCCGCCGCCTACGAGGAGCCGTCGGACGGCCCCACGCTCAACCGCATCCACGTCGAGGAGACCTTCTCCGGCGACATCGAGGGCGCGGGCGTCGTGGAGTTCCTCCAGGCGTCCTTCGCCGACGGGACGGCCAGTTTCGTCGGGATCGAGCGCGTCACCGGCTCGATCGGCGGCCACAGCGGCACGTTCCTGCTCCAGGACAGCGGGACGGTCGCGGACGGCGTCGTCAGCGGCGACTGGTTCGTCGTCCCGGGCTCCGGGACGGGCGGGCTGGCCGGGCTGCGCGGCGAGGGCGGCTTCCGCGCCGACCTCGGCGAGGGCGCGAAAGTCCACCTCGACTACTGGTTCGAGGGCTGACCCGGAGGGCAGGGCGCTTCCTGTGAGGCATCCCATATCCGTGGCGTGACCTGCATGAACATCTGTCCCGCATAGTTGGTTGACCGAACCGGCCATGCGGGACCGGTGTTTCCCGGAGGTTCCCTCGATGCCCGATGCAACCCCCTGGGGCGCCGCCCGCATCAGGTGGGTGTGAAGCGATGCACGAGATGGACGACCTCATGACGGCCACGGCGTCGGTGTCCGGGGAACCGCTGGCGAAGCGGCTCACGCCGGCCGGGGCGGGGGCCGCCGCGGAGGACGGCGACGACGGGTACACGGCCTACGTGTCGGGGCGGGTCGACTGGATCCGCCGCACGGCCTACCTGCTGTGCGGCGACTGGACGTCCGCCGACGACCTGGCCCAGCAGACGATCTACAAGCTGTACGTGCACTGGGCGAAGGCCCGCCGGGCGGAGAGCCTGGACGCCTACACGCGGGTCGTGCTCGTCCGGGAGTTCCTGGCCGAGCGCCGCAAGGCGTGGTGGCGCCGGACGTCCCTGGTCGCGCCGCCCGACCTGCCGGCCGCCGCCCCCGCCGACCCCGAGCGCGGCCTCGACCTGCGCAACGCCCTGACGGGCCTCGGCCCGCGCCAGCGCGCCACGGTCGTGCTGCGCTACTACTGCGACCTGTCGGTGGCCGAGACCGCCGCGGTGCTCGGCTGCTCGGAGGGCAACGTCAAGAGCCAGACGGCCCGCGCCCTCGCCACCCTGCGCGGCTCCCTGGAGGACCGATGAGCGCGCGACTCCCCGGAGGACCGATGGACGAGACGAACCTGCGCGAGGCCCTGCACGACCTCGCGACCGCCCCGCTGCCGCCGTCCGACCGCGTCCGGATCTCCGCGGCGCGCGCCAGAGGCGTGCGGACCCGGCGCGTCCGCCGCGCCGGCGCCGTCGCCGCGGTGGCCGCGACCTGCGTCGCGATCGCCGGCGTCGGCTATGCCGCCACGGACTCCGGCTCCCCGTCGAACCGCCACAACCCGGTCGCCGCCCCCGGCATCTCGTCCGGCCCGGATATCCGGGAAGCGGGCGTGCTGTCCCTGCGGCGCGACGCGTCGTTCGGCTGGCTGCCGGCGGGGTACCGGGAGAGCGGCCTCAGCGTCCAGCTGTCCCCGAACCGGGACCGGCACCGGTGGACGCTGTCGGCGGCAGGCCCCGGCTTCCACATGGGACCCGCGGACGCGCCGGTGCGCCTCATCGTCGGTTCGCCGCAGCGGGGCGCCGCCGTGCCGCGGGACGCCGTCCGGATCACGGTGAACAGGATGCACGGCTACTGGATCAACCAGCCGGGCCGCGGCACCGCCACCCTCACCTGGGCGCTCCCGTCCGGGGCCTGGGCGACGCTCGACGTGGGCCCGGAGGTGTCGAAGGACGTGCCGACGATCATCCGGATCGCGCTGAACGTCCGCTTCTCCGCCAGGGACGCGGCACCGGGCGCGGCGCCGAGCACGGGCGTGATGCAACCGGCCGACGCGGGGCCGGTCCGGTTCCCGGCGCGGATCGCGGGCCTGACGAAGACGTTCCAGACCACCGGCCTGTTCGCGACCCTGTCCGGGTCCGGCATCTCGTCCTTCGGCGGCGACCTGGACGGCGGTACGGCGCCGGGCGCCAAGGGGCTCTCGATCGAGGTGACGCCGAAGGCCGAGGCCGACGACGTCTCGCACGACGGCAGCCTCGCCCGGACGACGATCGAGGGCCACACGGTCTTCCACACGACGTCCGGCTACCCGACCTACTGGATCAGCGACGTCCAGGGGTACGCGATCCGCGTGACCAGCACGCCGGACGCCTTCACCCGGCTCCAGCGCGCCGGCGGCATCAAGGCGGTCATCTCCGGGCTGGCCGTCCCCACGAAGAGCAAGGCCGTCCTGAACCCGTTCGAGTAGGCGAGACCCGGCCGGGGTCACGCCTTGGGGGTGCGGTTTCGGCCGCGGCCGACGCGGTTCGCGGTTTCGGCCGCGGCCGGGGCGTCCACCCCACGTAGCGCCCCGGCCGCGTGCTCGCTCCCGCGCCGCGTCGTTCCGGCGCGGGGAGTCTCGTGGTTCGCCCCGCGCGGCAGCCCGTCGTCCCCTGGCCGCGCGTGACCTGCCGCCGTGGGAAGGCGGCTACCGGCAACCTGCTGGCGTACGGTAGCGCACATCCGGCGACCCGCGCGTCAAGTCTGTCCGATCTGCCGGTGCACCGCGCTGTCAGCCCGTCCGGAACGGGTGGACCTGTCCGGGGTGATGGTGGAAGCTGGCGGGGACGACGATCGCTTCGCCTCCCCGATCGCGAGGTGCTGCCGGTGCCGGCCTGGACGGGTTCGCTGAAGAGTCGCCGGGGCGAGTTCCTGCGGGGCTTCCTGTGGCCGCTCGCGCTGGTCGTGCTGACGCCGCCGACGGTGGTCGTCCTGTGGGAGACGTGCCGCTACCTGCACGGTTCGCTGTGGCGGCTCACCAGCGCGGACGGCTGGGACGTCATCGGCGACCGGTTCCCCGCGCCGACCTGGACGGCGGCCGGGATCATCGTCGGGTTCCTGACCTTCGAGGCGCTGCTGCTGCGCTTCCTGCCCGGACGCTACGACCACGGCCCGGTGACGCCCGCCGGGCAGCGGCCCCGGTACCGCCTCAACGGAGTCGCCGCGTGGGTCGTCACGCACGCGGTCTTCCTGGCCGGTTCGTACGGGCTGAAGTGGTTCTCGCCGGGCGTCCTGTACGCGCGGTTCGGCGAGTTGCTCATCACGATGTGCGTGAGCTGCCTCGTCCTGTGCTGGCTGCTGTACCTGAAGGGGCGGTTCGCGCCGTCCAGCGCGGACGCCGGGACGAACCGCACCCTCGTCATGGACTACTTCTGGGGCGTCGAACTCCATCCGTCGGTGTTCGGGATCGACCTGAAGCAGCTGTTCAACTGCCGTTTCGGGATGATGGGCTGGAGCCTGCTGGTCGTCTCGTTCGCCGGCTACCAGCACCACACCACCGGGCACCTCACGAACGCGCTGGCCGTGTCGGTGCTGCTCCAGGTCGTCTACATCGTGAAGTTCTTCGTCTGGGAGGGCGGCTACTTCGCGAGCCTGGACGTGATGCACGACCGGTTCGGCTACTACCTGTGCTGGGGCGTCACGACCTGGCTGCCCGGCGTCTACAGCCTGGCGGCGCAGTACCTGACGGCGAACCCGCACGACATCCCGTGGCCGGCGGCCGCGGCGCTGGTCGTCGTGGGGCTCGGCGCGATCTGGGTCAACTACGACGCGGACCGGCAGCGGCAGCGGACGCGCCGGACGGGCGGCGAGACGCGGGTCTGGGGCCGTCCGCCCGAGCTGATCCGCGCCCGGTACACCACCGACGACGGGCGGACGCACGACAGCCTGCTGCTCGTCTCGGGCTGGTGGGGGCTCGCGCGGCACTTCCACTACCTGCCGGAATTCGTCGCCGCGCTGACCTGGAGCCTGCCCGCCGGGCCGGGCCACCTGCTGCCGTACTTCTACCCGGTCTTCCTGGCCGTCCTGCTGCTGGACCGCACCGGACGCGACGACCGGCGGTGCGCGGCCAAGTACGGGCCTTACTGGGACGAGTACCGGAGTCGCGTGCGGTGGCGGATCGTCCCTTACCTGTATTGAGGGCCGGACCAAAGGGTGCGGACGGGGGCGAGGACGTCGTCCACGACGCGCGGCTCGGCGTCCCAGAGCATGGTGGCGCGGCGTTCCGCCTCGTAGCGGGGCCAGTTCGCGCCGGGGTCGAGGTCGCGGACGAAGCCGACCCACGCGCTGTGCATGGCGTCGGCGAGCCGCTGCGGCGGTTCGTCCCCGAGCGAGCGCTGGACGCCTTCGGCGTGCAGGACATCGAAGGCGAACGGCAGGTCGAGGCAGTGGTAGGCCATGCCGTGCGGGTCCGTCCAGTCGAACTGGTAGAGCCAGGTGGGCAGGTCGCGGGCGATGTGCCGTTCGGCCATCGCGACGCCGGGCGCGCGGAACAGCGCGTCGGTGAGCGCCTGCCCGACCACGGCCGCCGGACGCTCGCCCTCGTGCAGCGCGAGGTAGTCCGCGACCGAGTCCGTGGGGAGCCCGAGGCCCTCCACGGACGGCGCTACCAGCTCGGCGGACAGGTCCGGCATGACCCGCTCGGGGATCATGTTGAACTCCTGGTGGGTGAAGCCCAGCATGAGCGGCACGGCGGCCGCCCGGGCCTCGGGCACCGGGACGGGGACGAGCTCGCCGTCCGCGAAGGGCGCGGTGAGCAGCTCGACCTTCGGCGGCTCGCCGGGCTCGGGCGCGGTCAGGGCGTCCTGGAGTTCGAGCATCCGGGCGTCGCTGACGTCGCGGAGCGCCTGCGCGGTCGCCGGGAGGCCGGTCCGCTCGGTGAAGCGCTCGGCGACGGCGAGGCCGTCCGCACGGCTTTGCGGCTCCATGACCGCGCCCGAGACCGAGATCGCCGCGCGGAACAGGCCCTGCGCGGACGGTGTCGCCATGAGCGTCCGCACCGCGCCGCCGCCCGCCGACTGCCCCGCGATCGTCACCTTGGACGCGTCGCCGCCGAAGCTCGCGATGTTCTCCTGCACCCAGCGGAGCGCGGCGATCCAGTCGAGGACGCCACGGTTGTCCGGCGCGTCCGCGAGGTGGAGGAAGCCCTCGATGCCGAGCCGGTAACCGATCGAGACGAGCACCACGCCGTCCCGCGCGAACGCGGCGCCGTCGTACCAGGGGCTCGCGTTGCAGCCCGCGACGAACCCGCCGCCGTGGATCCACACCAGCACGGGCAGCGACGCGGACGGATCGGGCGTGAACACGTTCAGGTTGAGGATCTCCGCGCCCGGGATCGTCGGCTCCGGGATCGTCGTGACCTCGGCGAACGGCCTGCGCTGCGCGGTCGGCCCGTACGCCGTCGCCGGGCGCGTCCCGTCCCACGGCCGGACGGGGACGGGCGCCGCGAACCGCAGGTCGCCGACCGGCGCCTGCGCGAACGGGATCCCGAGGAACCGCGCCGAACCGTCCGCCCGCCGCTCCCCCGCGACGTCCCCCGCCTTCGTGCGGACGGTGACCTGCTGCGCCATCACTGCCTCCTCCCGGACGGCGCGTCCACCGGCGCCGCCCGCTCGGAGTATGTCCCCGCCCGACTATTATTTCAAGTCTTGAAATATAGTGATGACCAGGAAGGATACGCGAGTACCCGGAGCAGCGGGGAGAATCTCGGCATGACCGGTCCGGCCAGAACGCAGGGCGTGCGGCGCCACAACCTCTCGCTGCTGCTCCGCCACCTCGACGAGCACGGCCCCTGCTCCCGCACCGAGCTCGCCCAGGCCACCGGCCTCGTCCCCGCCTCCGTGACCACCCTGGTCACCGACCTCATCTCCCGAGGGCTCGTCACCGAGACCGAAACCGGAACAGGCGGAGCCGCGCGGGGCCGGCCTCGGCGTCCGTTGCGCGTAGCGCCGGGGCGGGTCGGCGTGATCGCGGTGCGGGTCTCGCTGGAGCGGCTGGACGTCCTGACCGCCGACCTGGCCGGCCCGACCCTGCACCAGACGTCCGTCCCGCACGGCGCGACCTTCGGCGACGCCGCCGCCCTGGCAGCGGCGATAGCCGAACTCATCGACGCCGCACGCGATGGCGAACGGACGTTCCGGGCGGCGATCGCGATGGCCGGGCCGATCACGGGCGAGACCGTCGCCGCCGCGATCGACTTCGGCTGGCCGTCCACCGACCTGCGGGCGCTCGTCGACGCGCGGCTGTCCGCGCCGCTCCCGATCGACATCGTGAACGACGCGAACGTGGCGGCGCTCGCCGAGTACCGGGCGCTCGCGGCGCGCGGCGTGCGGCACCCGGAGACGGTCGCGTACATCAAGGCCGACACCGGTGTCGGCGGCGGGCTGCTGGTGAACGGCCGCGTCCACTCGGGCAGCCACGGCACCGCGGGCGAGGTCGGCCACATGCCCCTCACCCTGGACGGTCCGCCCTGCGCGTGCGGCGCGCGCGGGTGCCTGGCCGTATACGCGGGTCCGGAACCCCTGACGCGGGCCGCCGGAATCCCGTCCCCCGGGTCCCGCGCCTCCCTGGACGAGCTGGACCGCCGCCTCCGCGCGGGAGACGCCGCCGCCGTCGGGGCCGTCCGCGCGGCGGGCCGCGCCCTGGGCGCCGCGATCCTCGGCGTCTCCGCGCTCGCCGACGCGGGCGAGGTGATCCTCGGCGGCTACCTCGCGTCCTGGGAACCGTGGCTGTCCCCCGGCATCGACGAGCAGACCGCCGGGCGCCGCGCCCTGGTCCCGGGCCTCCAGCCGACCGTGACGCGCGGCGTCCTCGGTTCCGACGCGGCCCTGCGCGGCGCGCTGCAGACCGGCCGGGACGCCGTCCTCGCCGACCCGGCCGCCGTCCCGGTGCTGGAAACCGACCGCACACGGACGACCACCGCCCGGAAATGATCGTAAGCTTGCGCCATGTCCGACGGCCGCCCCGAGTGCCACTGCGTACTGGACCACGACTACGGTGACCGCGACCGCCTGGACACCTTCAACCTGCGCACCATCGTGCACATCGCCCAGTACGGTTTCAGCGTCGTCCTCGTCCAGCCCGAGGAGCGGACGCCCGGCTGGGTCTACAGCATCGGCCTCTGGCACAGCTTCCGCGCGCCGGAGCTCGCCATGTTCGGCGGCGACGTCTACGAGATGGAGGAGACCCTCAACACCCTCGGCCGCCGCACCGCCGAAGGCGACGCGCCGCAGGAGGGCGAGGTCGCCCCGGAGGCCGCCCGCGGCCACCCCGCGTCCTTCCGCCCCGTCGAGACCGTCTGGTACCGCACCGCCTTCCCGGGCGCGGTCTCCTTCTACCGCCGCCCGCCGCTGCCGTTCCTCCAGGTCGTCTGGCCGGACGGCGGCGACCTGTTCCCCTGGCAGCCCGGCACCACCCTCGACTTCCGGCGCACCCAGCCCTGGCTGTGGCTCCCCCCGCGCGAGCACCCCGACGGCATCTGGGCCACCCGCCTGCGCCCCGCGACGTAGGCTCATCGGAATGTTCGGCCCGCTGGCGGAGACCCTCCGCACCCGCCGCCTCGTCCTCGAACCCCTGACCGTCCACCACGCGGACGAGATGGCCGCCGTCCTGGACGACCCGCGCCTGCACACCTACATCGGCGGCGAGCCCCTCTCCCTCCCCGACCTGAGAGCGCGCTACGCCCGCCTGTCCGCCGGCCCGTCCCCCTTCCACCAGGAGGGCTGGCTCAACTGGATCGTCCGCCGCTCCCGCGACGGCCGGCCGGTCGGCACCGTCCAGGCCACCGTCACCCCGACCGAGACCTCCATCGCCTGGGTCATCGCCATGCCCTACCAGGGCTTCGGCTTCGCCACCGAAGCCGCCGAAGCCCTCATCACCTGGCTGAAGGCCCACAACGTCCGCACCATCACCGCCTCCATCCACCCGGACAACACCCCGTCCAAATCCGTGGCGGCCAAACTGGGCATGCACCCCACCCCCCGAACCACCGCCGAAGAAACCATCTGGCAACTCCCGCTCTAGGACGCAGAACGGAAGCCTCACTCGGAGCTTCGCGTGGGTGACAGCGCCTTGGGCGGCAAGGCCTCGCGGTAGAGGCGGGCGGTCTTTCGCCAAGGGGTCTCTGATGCCGTGAACAACAGCGCCCCGGGCGGCTTGCCGATGCAGAGGCGGGCCCGGGGCTTACGGCGACGACTCTAGCTCAGTGGCGTCCGGCTTCTGGGCGCGTTGGACGACTCGTCCTCCGGAAGTTCGCGCTGAGACGTGTGGGCCGACCGTGCGCGGTGAGGATGGCGGGGTGGACGGCGGCTGCCGAATTATCTCCCATATCAGGAGAGCTGGTGGTTTGGTGGTGGGTAGGGGTGGGGTCGGGAACGGGCGGTTCGCGGGCGAGGAGTGGGTCGGCGATGCGGGAGGTCTGGCCGGGGGACGCGTATCCGTTGGGCGCGACCTGGAACGGGTCCGGGACGAACTTCGCGGTGTTCTCCGAGGTGGCGCGGCGCGTTGAGGTGTGCCTTTTCGGGGCGGACGGGCAGGAGGAGCGGATCGTCCTGCCCGAGGTGGACGGGTTCGTGTGGCACGGGTACCTGCCGGGGGTCGGGCCCGGGCAGCAGTACGGGTACCGGGTGGACGGGCCGTACGAGCCGGAGCACGGGCACCGGTGCAACCCGTCCAAGCTGCTGCTCGACCCGTACGGGAAGGCCGTCGAGGGCGAGGTGCGGTGGCATGAGGCGCTGTTCTCGTACCGGTTCGGGGATCCGGACGAGCTGAACGCCGACGACTCGGCGCCGTTCATGCCGAAGAACGTCGTGATCAACCCGTTCTTCGACTGGGCGGACGACCGGCCGCCGCGCACGCCGTACCACCGGACGGTCGTGTACGAGGCGCACGTGCGCGGGCTGACGATGCGGCATCCGGGGATCCCGGAGGAGCAGCGCGGCACGTACGCGGGGCTGGCGCATCCGGTGATGATCGACCACCTGATCGAGCTCGGGGTGACGGCCGTCGAGCTGATGCCGGTGCACCAGTTCGTGCCCGAGCACGCGACGGTCGCGCGGGGGCTCACGAACTACTGGGGTTACAACACGATCGGGTTCCTCGCCCCGCACAACGCGTATTCGGCGTCGGGGCAGCGCGGGGAGCAGGTCCTCGAATTCAAGGCCATGGTGCGGACGCTCCACCAGGCGGGAATCGAGGTCATTCTCGACGTCGTTTACAACCACACGGCCGAGGGCGACCACCTCGGGCCGACGCTGTCCTTTCGGGGCATCGACAACGCGTCCTACTACCGGCTTCGGGACGACGATCGGCGCTACCACCTCGACTACACGGGATGCGGGAACTCGCTGAACGTCCGCAGCCCGCACGCTTTGCAGCTCATCATGGATTCGCTGCGCTACTGGATCCTCGAAATGCATGTGGACGGCTTCCGCTTCGACCTCGCGAGCGCGCTCGCCCGGGAGCTGCACGACGTCGACCGGCTGGCGGCGTTCTTCGACCTGGTGCAGCAGGACCCGGTGGTCTCGCAGGTCAAGCTCATCGCCGAACCCTGGGACGTCGGCGAGGGCGGTTACCAGGTCGGCAACTTCCCGCCGCTGTGGAGCGAGTGGAACGGGAAGTACCGCGACGCCGTCCGGGATTTCTGGCGCGGCTCGTTCGAGACGCTGCCGGAGTTCGCGTCGCGGCTCACCGGGTCGTCCGACCTGTACGAGCACAGCGCGCGGCGCCCCTTCGCCTCGGTCAATTTCGTGACCTGCCACGACGGTTTCACCCTCACCGACCTCGTGTCCTACGAGCGCAAGCACAACGAGTCGAACGGCGAGGACAACCGCGACGGCACGGACGACAACCGCTCCTGGAACTGCGGCGTCGAAGGACCGACCGACGACCGGTCGGTCAACGAACTCCGCGCGAGGCAGCGGCGGAACTTCTTCGCCACATTGTTCCTCTCCCAGGGCGTGCCGATGCTCTCGCACGGCGACGAACTCGGCCGGACGCAACGCGGCAACAACAACGCCTACTGCCAGGACAACGAGCTGGCCTGGATCGACTGGACCGCGGCGGAGGACGCCGCGGACGAGCTGGAGTTCGTCCGGATCGTGTCGCGGCTGCGGCACGAGCACCCGGTGTTCCGCCGCCGCCGCTTCTTCCGCGGTGTCCGCGCCGGCACGGACGGCCACGACGCCGACATCGCGTGGCTCACGCCGTCCGGGGAGCCCATGACCGACGACGACTGGCAGGCCGGCTTCGCCAAAGCGCTCGCGGTCTACCTGAACGGCGAGGCGATCACCGAGCCGGACACCCGGGGCCGCCGCGTCCGGGACGACTCGTTCCTCCTCCTCATCAACGCCCACTCGTCCGCGGTCGACTTCACCGTCCCGGCCCCCGAGTACGGCGAGCGCTGGCAACTGGCGCTCGACACCGCCGCCCCCGGAACCGTCGGCGAACGCCCCCGCCTGAAGCCCCACGACACCATCGAAATCCCCGAACACTCCCTGACCGTCCTCCACCGCCCCTGAGCACTGGGCGAGGGGGTGTCAGGCGTGGGCGGCGGTCAGGGCGGTCAGGAGGACGAGGACGAAGGTGGTGACGGCGACGACGCCGTGCAGGGTGACGGCCGCGGCCGGGAAGGACTGGTCCGCGCCGCGGGCATGGCGTCCGCCGCCGCCGACGCCGACCAGCCAGCGGGTGAAGAGCATGATGCCCTGGAACGCGACGGCGAGCAGGATGCCGAAGGCGAGCCACGCGCACCACACGCGGCCGCTGACGAGGAAGGCGATCCACGCGCTCAGCCCGGTGACCGCCGACAGGGGGTGCCCGATGAGGACCGCCTTCGGGAAGCGCGTGACCTTGGCCGGCTGACCGCGCAACCCGCCCGCCGCCAGCCAGCGCACCAGCAGGTACGCACCGGCGGCGGCCGCCAGTATCCATGCCACGAGCGCGGCGAACTCCACTCCGGCTCCCCTCCGCGTGCCGTTCCACCCCACCCTGAGTGTCGCGCGTTCACCGCCGATACATGACTGTTTCGTGAAGATTGCACCACACTCTGTGATCAGCGCGCCGAACGGACGCGATATCGCAGGAAAAGCCGCCCGCATCCGCGTAAACCGCAGCCCGAGCGGAACGACCGGCAAGCACGCGCAACCCGTCGGGACGACCGGCAAGCACGCGCAGCCCGTCCGATCGCCGAGATCGCGAAGCCGCGCCGCCTCTGCCCGGCCTGACCTGACCTGCGGGTTCGGGCGGAGGCCGGCGCGTGCCCGGCAGGACCGCCCGGCGACCCGGGCGATCGTTTCGTCGGACGGAGGGGCCATGATGGGGGGATGGACCTGCCGATCAGCCCGCCGCTGCCGCCGATGCTGGCCAAGGCGGTCAAGACGATGCCCGAGGGCGACCTGCTGTACGAGCCGAAGTGGGACGGCTTCCGCTGCGTGATCTTCCGGGACGGCGCCGAGGTGGAGCTGTCCAGCCGCGGCGAGAAGCCGCTGACCAGGTACTTCCCCGAGCTGGTCGAGGCCGTGAAGCGGGAGCTGCCGGAGCGCTGCGCGGTGGACGGGGAGATCGTCCTGCGCAAGGGCACCCGGCTCGACTTCGACACGCTGCAGCAGCGCATCCACCCGGCCGCGTCCCGCGTCAAGCTGCTGTCGGAGGAGACGCCCGCGTCGTTCGTGGCGTTCGACCTGCTGGCGCTGGGCGACGAGTCGCTGATGGACGTCCCGCTCGGCGAGCGCCGCCGCCGGCTGCTGGACGCGCTGGCCGACTCCGGGCCGCCGATCCACGTGACGCCCGCGACCGACTCGCGCGAGCTGGCCGAGCGCTGGTTCACCGAGTTCGAGGGCGCCGGGCTGGACGGCGTGATCGCCAAGCCGCTCGGCATCCCCTACCAGCCGGACAAGCGCGCCCTGTTCAAGGTCAAGCACGAGCGGACGGCCGACTGCGTGGTGGCGGGCTTCCGCTGGCACAAGTCCGGCCCGATCGTCGGCTCGCTGCTGCTCGGCCTCTACAACAGCGAGGGCCGCCTCCAGCATGTGGGCGTTTCCGGTTCCTTCACCATGAAGCGCCGCGCCGAGCTGGTCGAGGAGCTGCAGCCCTACCGCCTGGACGACCTGTCCGAGCACCCGTGGGCGGGCTGGGCCGAGCAGGACGAGGCCACCGTCGACCGGATGCCCGGCGCGGTCTCCCGCTGGACGGGCAAGAAGGACCTTTCGTGGGTTCCGCTGCGTCCGGAACTCGTCGTCGAGGTGGCCTACCAGGCGATGGAGGGCGACCGTTTCCGCCACATGGGCCAGTTCCGCCGCTGGCGCCCCGACCGCACCGCCGAGTCCTGCACCTACGAGCAGCTCGAACTGCCCGTCGACTACGACCTCGACGCCATCTTCAAGACCCCGCACACCGCCGAGACCACCACCTACCGCAAGCCCTGACCCGCTCCCCCGCGTCCCGCAAGATCATCGATTTCGGCGATCTCGGGACGCGGGCGCGTTCCTGTCACTACGGTGCGTTCGGTCGCATATCCAACGTGTTGGGAAGGTCATGACCGAGCGCGGGAAAGACGTCGTCACCCTGGACGCCGGGACGGGCAGGGAACTCGGGCTGTCCGAGTCCGATTTCGAGATCCTCACCGGGACCGGACTCCCCAAGGAGGGCCTGCACTTCGACACGGACGTGCCGGACGAGCCGTTCGGCCTCTTCGCCGTCCAGCCGCTGAACGGAACCGGTCGCGCCCTGTTCCTCGGCGGCACCGGCACCGACGGCGACATGCGGTTCTTCCTCGACGTCCAGGGCGGGAACGTCGTGCTGCTCATCCCGGGCGAGGACGGCGAGCTGCAGACCGAGATGGTCAACACCTCGCTCGCCCAGTTCCTCGAATTCCTCCGCCGGCTCGGCGACCTCATGGACGAACCCGCGTCCCCCACCGACCGGGCCCGCCTCCAGGAGCTCACCGCGGAGCTCACCGAACTCTCCCCCGAGTCGTTCCGGCACCCGCACTGCTGGTGGCCGATGGTCATCGACCACCTCCGCCGCATGCTCGCCCGCCGCGACCGCGAGTCCGGACCGGCCCGCTCGCAGAGCGACGCCTTCGACCGGGCGCTCGACCGCATGTACGACCAGGGCGCCCGCCTCGTCCTCCCCGACGAGTTCGCCGCCGAGACCGACGCCTACGGCCTGCTGACGCTGCCGGCCGACTTCTCGGACGCGTTCTCCCCCGAAGGCGCCCTGATCCGCGACGTGACCTTCTCCTGCCGCGGCATGGAGACCTCGATGCTCCAGGCCGCCTTCGCCCGCGAGGGCCTCGTCCTCGTCATCCCCCCGGCGGACGAACCGGACGACGAGGACCCCCAGGCCGCGTACGAACGCCTCATTGCCGAGATGACCGGCCCCCAGACCCCGGGCGACGACACCCCGACCTGCGAAGCGGGCGACGGATCGTCCGACCTGTGCCGTATCTCCCAGGCGTTCGACCTCCTCGCCCAGCAGGGCTACGTCGCCGAGCCCGCCCTCTGGCCCACCAACTCGGGCTGCTGGGAGCGCGTCGCCGAACTCGTCGACGATCCGTCCGAGGCCAAGGCCGTCTTCTGGAACACCCAGAGCCACGCCGAAGCCTTCGACCCCCGCGGCGACCTGACCGGCCCCCTCTTCCTCACCTGGTCCGGCGACCGCGACACCATCGCCGAAGCCCTCTCCACCACCGGCGTAACCGTAACCGTCCCCAACGACGCCTCCAAAACCTTCATCCTCGAACCAACCCCCGCCTAGCCACCCCGCCCCCAGCACCCCGCGCCGCCGCCCGGGATGGCTTCGTCCAGCTGTCCTGGGCGGCGGCATCAGGTCCGTTGACGGCGATTACCTTGAAGCGATGAACGTGTCTTCCGGGTTCGGCGAGGTCTTGGCGCGGCTGCTCGACCATCGGCGCACGGATGTCGATGCGGTGTCCAATGCGTCCGGCGTAGCGGTACGCCGGGTGCAGGACGTCGTCGACGGGATGCCAGCCGGCCAGGCATTGCTCGGGGCGCTCGCCCCGGTACTGGATCTGCATGAAGCGGACCTGTTCGCTTTGGCCAGGCTGGCCGTTCCGGACGCGCTGGCTCCCTTGGACGCGTCCGCGAGTCGGCTCCTCAAGCACCTGGTGCCCGACGCCATCTGCTTGGCCGCGCAACAGCGGACGCAGTTGCTAGAGATGGTTCGCAGCTTGCCGCAACAGCCTCGTGAGCGTCCATACGTCCCGTCGAGAGTGTACGAGCCGGATCTGGCGGGCTTCGGCGCGGTCATCGGCAACATGCTGTACGGCAACAGGAATTTCGGGCCGTCCGGCGCGGCAGTAGCGCTCGCATGTTGCTCTAACGGCCGGATGTACGTGTCACCGGCGACCATCATGGGGATCACGGCGGGCAGATTCGAACTGACGCCGGAGCGGCTCGCGGATCTGGCAACTCTGCTGGACGTCCCTGCCGATGTCCTCGCTGCCGCTTCCGGCATCCCCCTCCCCGAAGGAATGCCGCCCGAGGATCCTGCTGCGGCCGACACGGCGAGGTTGGTTTGGGACGTCCGCAGGCTGACCGCGAATCAGCTGCAGCAGGTCTGCGAGCAGGCGAGCATCATGCGCTCGGAAATACCTGATGAGGCATGCGACCAGAACTTCTATGCCAGCCGACCGAATCACCGGCGTCCACCCTTCAGACGCTGTTTTTGAATGGTGATCTTGGGTCCGTGCTGGTGTTCTTCCTCATGGCGGGCGCGGGCTGAAGGCGTGGACGTGGCGATCACCCTTCTCCGCATGAACTCTGAGCGCGGTCTTCGGAGTCTCGAACTCGGAAGGGCTCGATGTCCACCGTGATCATTTTCTCCTGCTGGAAGGCGTCCAGGTCGGTGTACCGACCTGGATCTGGTCGGATCTGGTGGAATCTGAACGTTGCGTTGGTGTCGCCGGCGGAGATGACGCACCGTACCGGGGTGGGCGTTTGGAGGGCGTAGATGAGTTCGGCGAACTCCAGCGCGAATGCCAGCCCATGGAGGAGCAGGGTGCGCTGTTCCTGCTCGGCGATCACTGGTGCGTTGTCAACGGTGGCGACTTTCACCGGGACGAAGTCCTCTAGGTGGAAGGAGCTGTCGTCACATTCCCACCGGTTGAGATCATCGAGGTACAGCTGTGCGTTCGCCGGGTTGTGGGAGTCGGACCAGGTGAGTGCCTGTCCGTGGCGGATGATGCCGCGGGCAGCCTTCTCTTGGAGGCCGGTCGCCAGGCCTCCTGGCGGCTCCAATCTCTCGAGTCCGGTCAGGACGCCGAGGGTCTGGACTGCCGCGTCGTTCATCTTCAGCGAGAGCACACCGTTCAGGATGCCAGTTGGGTGCTGTCCAGCCGATGACCTTGTCGAGGTGAAGGTCGCAGCTGTTGGCGTTCTCGAATCTGGCGCCGGCGACGTCGGTCAGGCCGCGAGGAGGGGTGCCGGTGTCGACCGGCCCGAACCGAGCTACTGTCAGGCACCCGGGTCCTATCAGCGGCACGGGTACTTTGCGCTGACGGGCTTGTTCGGGGGCCGGGGGTGCCCGGCGTCCGGGGGACGCCGGGCGGGGGGGTTAGGGGTGGGCGGTTTCGGTTTGGACGGTTTGGCGGTCTAGGTCGGGGGCGGTCTTGGCGGCCATGCCCTCGGGCTTGGTGTAGGGGCGCAGGTAGGTCTGGGTGAGGCCGGGGACGCGGTCCTCGATGACGTAGGTGGCCTTGGTGGACGCGGCGGCGCCCGGGGTGCGGACGGTCGGGACGGTCTTGAAGTCGGCCTTCATCTGGTCGCGGTCGATGCGGGTCAGGACGTAGCCGCGCTGGTTGGAGTAGAACCTCAGGGCCGGGTTGTACTTGAACCAGGGGTGGGTGCCGTCGCCGTCGGAGCCGTCGCCGCCGCTGGTGATGGACGAGCAGACCAGCTCGCTGCCGACGGCTTTGGCGGACGGGTCGTCGTAGTCGATCTTGAGGTCGCCGGCCCAGTGCGCGTGCACGTCGCCGGTGAGGACGACGGCGTTGCGGACGCGGGCGTCGACCCAGCCGCGGGTGATGCGCTCGCGGGACGCGGTGTAGCCGTCCCAGGCGTCCATGCTGGTGACCTTGAGCGGGCCGGCGTCGCGGTCGCGCTGGCCGAAGAAGACCTGCTGGCCGAGGATGTCCCAGCGCGCGGCGGACCGGCGGAAGCCCTCGACCAGCCACTTCTCCTGCGCGCCGCCGGTGATCGTCCGGGACGGGTCGTCCGCGGCGGCGCAGTTCTTGTAGCCGTCGCCGCACGCCTGGTCGTCGCGGAACTGGCGGGTGTCGAGCATGTGGAGGTTGGCGAGGCGGCCCCAGCGGATCCGCCGGTAGAGCTGCATGTCCGGGCCGTGCGGGAGGGACGAGCGGCGCAGCGGCATGTTCTCGTAGTAGGCCTGGAACGCAGCGGCGCGGCGCTTGAGGAAGTCGGCCGGGGCGGGCGTGTCGGAGCCCTCCTCGGGGACGGTCCCGGCCCAGTTGTTCTCGACCTCGTGGTCGTCGAAGACGACGAGCCAGGGGGCGGCGGCGTGCGCGGCGCGGAGGTCGGGGTCGCTCTTGTACTGGGCGTACCGGTGGCGGTAGTCGGCGAGCGTGACGGTCTCGGGGCCCTCGTGGTCGCGCGGGTTGCCGCCGGGGACCGTGTAGTCCCCCTTCTTGTACTCGTACTGGTAGTCGCCCAGGTGCAGGATGAGGTCGGGCTCGTCCTCGGCCAGGCGGCGGTATGCCGTGAAGTAGCCGTGCTCGAACTGGCTGCAGGAGACGAAGCCCATGGTCAGGGCCTCGCCGAAGGTGGACGGGTGCGGCGCGGTGCGGGCGCGTCCGGCCGGGGAGACGTGGCCGTCCACGCGGAAGCGGTACCAGTAGTCGCGTCCGGCGGACAGGCCGTTCAGCTCGACGTGCACGCTGTGCGCGGATTCCGGGCGTGCTTGCGCCAAGCCACGGCGGACGATCCGGCGGAAGCGGTCGTCCGCGGCGATCTGCCACTCGACGCGGAACGCGCGCGAGGGCATGCCGCCGAGGCCGTCGGCGGCGTGCGGGTCGACGGCCAGCCGCGTCCAGATGACGAACCCGTGGTGGTCGGGGTCGCCGGACGCGATGCCGAGCGTGAACGGGTCGCCGGGGAGGCGGCGTCCCGGCGACGGGGCGGCCGCGGCGGACGGCGCGCCGGGCACGCTCAGCACGCCCGCGGCCCCGATCGCGAGCGACCCGGCCAGGACGGATCGCCGCCCGACGAGACGGGCGAGGGCGGACGCGTTCTCGGTGGTGGTGGGCGATGCGGCGGCGCGGGTGTGAGGCGCTTCGGGCATGGAGACCTCTCGGAGTGTCCGACGGCTGATCGTCGGACAGCGTCCCGAGCGGGCGTGACCGTGCCGTGCCGCGCGGGTGACGTGCGGGCGTACGGCGAGGATACGAGAAACGATCTTGGAGGCGGGGAACGAAACGGGCGCAGGAGCCACCGGAGGTGGTAAACTTAAAGATCTTGGCTCAACTGAACGCACTCATCCCACCATGAGAACAAGAATAGCAAGGGAAAGCAGACACGTCAACTCCGGCCTGTCAAGCCGTCCGGCGAATCCGAATCAGGTCGGCGATGGCGGTCGCGCAGAGGCCAGGAGCAGAGGGGGCGGCGAGCGGAAGGGAGTGCCGGGATCGGGAGCGGTAGTGGCGGGGAAGTCGGGGCGAGCATGAGCACAGCGGACGATCAGTACGGAACGGCGGAGAACGGCGTGAGCGACAAGGCGGGCATGAACGACCAGGACACGTCGGCAGGGGACGAGGCCGTCCGGCGGGCGCTCCAGGAGGAGGGCGCGCGGGTCGGCCACATGTACGCGCGGCTCGACGCGGAGCGCGAGGGCGCGGAGCGGGCGCTGCGGCACGGGCCGCTCGGCGGGGGCGGCGCCGGCCTCCAGGCGCAGCTGGAGAAGTCGGTCGCGACGGACGAGGCCGCTCGGACGCTGTCCCGGCTGCTCGGGGTCGAGCACGGGCTGTGTTTCGGACGGATCGACCACCGTCCCGACAGGCCGGGCGAACCGTCCGACACGTTCTACATCGGACGCATCGGATTGCGCGACGAGGACCGCGAGCCGCTGCTGATCGACTGGCGGGCCGCCGCGGCGCGCCCGTTCTACACCGCCACGCCGTCCTCCCCCGGCACGCTCGCGCGCCGCCGCCACCTGCACACGCGGCGCCGCGAGGTGGTCCGGGTGGACGACGAGGTGTTCGACCTGGACGGCCTCGGCGAGGACGCGCGCCGCTCGGTCGTCGGCGAGGCGGCGCTGCTCGCCACGCTCCGCCGCGGCCGGACGGGCCGGATGAGCGACGTCGTGTCGACCATCCAGCAGGAGCAGGACGAGGTGATCCGGTCGGGGCTGCACGGCGTCCTGGTCGTGCAGGGCGGGCCGGGCACGGGCAAGACCGTCGCGGCGCTGCACCGCGCCGCCTACCTCCTCTACACCCACCGCGACGTGCTGGAACGCCGCGGAATCCTGATCGTCGGGCCGAACCCGACGTTCCTGCGCTACATCGAGCAGGTGCTGCCCGGGCTCGGCGAGACCGACGTCGTGCTCACAACGGTCGGATCGCTCTACCCCGGAGTGCACGCGACGATTCACGACACCCCGGACGTCGCGGTCATCAAGGGCGACCATCGCATGGCGGACCTGATCGAGGCGGCCGTCCACGACCGCGAGCGCGCGCCGGACGAGGGCCTGTCCGTCCCGCTCGACGACCTGACCCTCCAGGTGGACGCGGCGGCCTGCGCCCAGGCGAAGCGGACGGCGCAGGCGCTGCGCGCGCCGCACAACGTCCAGCGGCGGGTGTTCGTCCACGAGATGCTGGAGGCGCTCGCGATCGACCGCGCCGAGCAGTACGAGCGGATGATCGAGGAGCCGCTGGAGGCCCTGGTCGCCGACAGCGGCGGCGTCCCCGCCTGGCTGAAGCAGCTGAACGAGGAGGCCGAGGAGACCCCGCTCCTGGACGAAGCGGACATGAAGCTCGCCAAGGCGGAGCTGTGGCAGCTCCCGCCCGTCCGCAAGGCGATCGACGCCCTGTGGCCGGAGCTCACGCCGGAGACCCTGCTCACGGAGCTGTTCGCCGACCTGGACGGCCTCACCCGGCTGGGCCGGAAGGTCGGTTTCACCCCCACCGAATCCGCCCTCCTGCACCGCGAGCCGGGGGCGTCCGCTTGGACGGTCGAGGACGTTCCGCTTCTCGACGATGCGGCCGAGTGGCTCGGCCAGGACGACCCCGCCGAGCGCGCCCGCCAGCGCGCCGCCGCTGCGGCCCGCGCCGAGGAGGAGCGGTACGCGGCCGAGGTGATCCAGATGACCGAGGGCTGGTGGACGTCCCTGATGGACGCCTCCGACATCGCCGACCGCCACCACGACGGCGGCCCGCACCGGACGACCGCCGACCGCGCCGCCGCCGACCGCCAGTGGGCGTACGGGCACGTCATCGTGGACGAGGCGCAGGAGCTGTCCGAAATGGCGTGGCGGGCGGTCATGCGGCGCGTCCCGACCCGGTCGATGACGGTCGTCGGCGACACCGCGCAGACCGGCAGCCCGGCGGGCGCGCGCGGCTGGGGCGACATGCTCGACCGGTACGTCCCGGGGCGGTGGCGCGAGCAGCGCCTCATGGTCAACTACCGGACACCGGCCGCCATCATGGACGTCGCGGCGGACGTCCTCGCGTCGGTCGACCCGTCGCAGACGCCGCCGGCGCCCGTCCGCGACGACGGTCCGCCGCCCCAGGCCGTCCGCCTGCCGCTCCCCGACCTGGGCACCCTTCCCGAACTCGTCGCCGAGGAGTTCGCGGCGATCGCGACGGGCCGCGACGGCGAGGGGCGGCTCGCGGTGATCTCGTCGCTGGCGCACCACGCCGGGGTGCGCGCCGTCCTCCCGGACGCGCTGGCCGGCGCGACGCCCGAGGCCCTGGACGCGCCGGTCGTCGTCCTCACGGCCGAGGAGTCCAAGGGCCTGGAGTTCGACGCGGTGATCGTGGTCGACCCGGCGGGCATCACCACCGAGCGCCCGCGCGGCGGCCACGACCTCTACGTCGCCGTCACCCGCGCGACGCGCCGCCTGACGGTCGTCCACGACGCCGACCTCCCGCAGAGCCTCGCCCGACTCCACGAGTAGCCCGCCGACCGCCCCGCGCACGCCCCGCCCCGCCCCGCCCCGCACACGCCACGCCCCGCCCCGGCCTCCGGGGCGGGGTGGGGTTTCCTCCGGGGGTCGCCCAAGCGTACGCTTGTTTGCTGAGCGAATCTGGAGGGACGGCGCATGGTGGACGGTTTGCGGGAGTACCAGAACCTGGTCGGCGGGGAGCTGCGGGCGGCGGCGGGCGGCGGGACGCTCGACAGCGTGGATCCGGCGACCGGGGAGGTCTGGGCCCGGATCCCCCGGAGCGGTCCGGAGGACGCGGACGCCGCGGTGGCCGCCGCGCGCGCCGCGTTCCCGAAATGGTCCGGGATGCCCGCCGCCGGACGCGCCCACTACCTGCGCAAGGTCGCCGGGGTGTTCGCCAAGCACGCCCAGGAGCTGGCCGAGCTGGAGACGCGGGACAACGGCCGGACGATCAACGAGACGGCCAAGCGCGACCTCCCCGGCATGACGTACCTGTGGACGAACGCCGCCGCCGAGTGCGCCGCCGCCGTGGAGGGGCGCTCGGTCGACTTCGGCCCCGGAAGCCTAGGCCTGACCCGCCGCGAACCGTACGGGGTGACGCTCGGGATCATCCCGTGGAACTCCCCCATCTCGACGTTCTCCGCGAAGGCGGCGTTCGCGCTCGCGGCCGGGAACACGGTGATCATCAAGCCCGCCGAGCAGGCCACGGTGTCGTCGCTGCGGCTGGCCGAGCTACTCAAGGACGTCCTGCCCGCCGGCGTGCTGAACGTGGTGTCCGGGCTGGGCGAGGAGGTCGGCGACCCGCTCGTCCGGCACCGCGGCGTCAACAAGATCAGCCTCACCGGCTCGGTCGGGACCGCGCGGCTCATCACCAAGGCGTCGGCCGACGCGCTGAAGCCGCTCGCGCTCGAACTCGGCGGCAAGTCGCCCAACATCGTGTTCGCGGACGCCGACCTGGACAAGGCCGCCGCCGGCGTCACCACCCAGGCGATCTTCACCGCCAACGCGGGCCAGATCTGCTACGGCGGCTCGCGCATCCTCGTCCAGCGCCCGGTCCACGACGAGATGCTGCGGCGGATGAAGGAGATCGCCGCGACGATCAGGCTCGGCGACCCGATGTCGGCCGGGACGTCCATGGGGCCGATCGTGTCGCGCGAGCAGTTCGAGCGCGTCACGTCCTACCTGGAGATCGGGCAGAAAGAGGGCGCTGAGCTGGTCTTCGGCGGCCGCTCCGGCGCCGAGGCCGTCGGCGACGAGCGGCTCGCGAACGGCTACTGGGTCGAGCCCACGCTGTTCGCGACCGAGGACAACGGCCTGCGCATCTGCCAGGAGGAGATCTTCGGCCCGGTCGCCGTCGTCCTCCCCTTCGACACCGAGGACGAGGCCGTGGCCATCGCGAACGACTCGTCCTACGGCCTCGCCGCCGGCGTCTGGACGCGCGACCTCGGCACCGCGCAGCGCATGTTCCGCCGCCTCGAAACCGGAACCGTCTGGGTCAACACCTTCCGCAAGGTCATGTTCCCGCTGGAAGGCGTCAAGGACAGCGGCTACGGGCACGACTCCGTCCTCGCCTACACCCGCGAGAAGGCCTGCTTGATTGAGACATAAGGCCACATGCTTCGTCTACCAGGGGAAACGTCCGATTGGCGATCATCACCGGACCGCCTGTTCTGCCACTGTTCCGCCAGACAAACGATCTTGGACGGCGCGCAGCGGGAACAGGCTCCGGCTGATCGCCTTTCGGGCCGACTCGAACGTCTCCTCTGTCACGTGACCGTAAACGCCGAGCGTGACCGGCGCCCCCTTCTTGGAGTGCCCCATGAACTCCATGACGCCAGCGAGCGAGACTCCGGCGTCCAGCAGCGCCGTCGAGAAGTAGTGGCGAAGGTTGTGCATCCCGTTCGCGCGCCTCGACACATAGCGAGGCGTACCACCGCGGGGACCACGGTCGGGCTTGGCGATGACCCCGGCCTCGGCTAGTGCCGGCTTCCACACGACGTCGTTGTACGAGGACGTCTGGAGGCATTTGCCGTTAGTCCTCCTGCTCTTGCCGTGCCAGACGAACAGCACCCGGGCAGCGTGCTCGTCCTCGGCAAGGGTGCCGTTCTCCTGCATCCAGGGCAGGGAAACGGAGACTGGCGGATATGCCTCTATGTGCGCCTTGACCTCGCGGGCGACGCCATCAGCGAGCGGCACGATGCGCTCTTTGCCGCCTTTGGGAAGCTTGAAGACGATCTCTGTGCCGATCCGGATGACCTGGCGCCGGACGTACAGCCTGCCGTTCTCAAAGTCGAAGTCCTCCTCTGCAACGGCGAACGCCTCACCTTGGCGCAGGCCGCACCCGGCGGCGATGATCGGCGCTGCTCGATAAGGCGCGGGATGCGCATCGACGACGGACCAGATGAGGGGCACGTCCCACGGGTCGCGCTCTGCCGGCTCCTTGCGGGGCTTGGGAACGATCGGCGAGCCCACCGGGTTGTCCTTGCGCATCTTGTCCGCGACAGCCAGGGAGAAGACCCCCATGAGCACCATGTGCGCCATCTCCTGAGTGGACAGCCCGAGGGTCTTCTCCAACCCACGGAGCCATTCCAGAATCTCGGAGGGCTTGACCGAGGCGATGCTCCGTCGTCCGAACGTCGGCTCGATATGCAGCCGGTAGACGCTTTCGTAGCGGCGCCCGCTGTTCGCGCCCACGGCTTGCAGACGGAGCCACTTGCGAGCGACCGCGTCGAGCAGCTCCCGACCAGCCTTGGGGTCGATGTACTCGCCTCGCTCGATGTCCTCCTCCATCTTGCGGGCGTACTTCTCGGCATCTGGCTGGATGCGGAACGCCCTGGTCTTCTCCTTGCCGTCCGGTCCGATCCACACGGCGAGCCACCGTTTGGCCTTTGGGTTGCCGCCGTTGTCCTTGTGCCGGGCCGTCTTCTTCTTGATCGTCTTCTCGGGGTCGTTGGGGTCCTTGACCTCGGAGTGCCAGAGGTCTTTCACACGTGCCATCAGTCGCTCCACTTGGGCTGGATGGGCACTTCGTCGGGGTGCTTGAGCCAGCCCTTTTCCCGCATGACTGCAACCCAGTCGTCAGGAGTAGGCGGAGGGGTGATGCCCATCGAAATCATCACTTCCAGGACATCGGCGAGCGCCAGCAAGGCCGCCTCGTTCTCGCCCTTGGCCACCGCTTCAAAACGCTCCATCCAGATCCGGTACAGGCGGAGCGGGTGTGCGGCCTGCCGCCACATACGCCGACGTTCTGCACTGACTACGCCAGCTTCATCCACTTTTGGGATCATTTGGTCGCTTTCGCCGGACAGCCAGGTCGCCAACCCCCATGCGGACGTCTTCATCTTCGGAGTGATCTCCAGCCATGTCCGCTCCTCGCCGGCCTGATCGGGCGGGAGGAGCAGCAGCGCGGGAGGGACGTCCAGGGCAACGGCGAGGATGAGTAGTTCGTCGACGCTTACATCTCGCCGGCGCTTCCCCTCTTCGTCCGGCCTGCCGGATTCGATGTTGACCAGCATGGCGGCCGAGAGGCCCGCCCCCAGCTCAGCACACCTCGCCGCGAGTTCGTCACGGGTCAGGTCGCGCAGCTTCCGAAGTTCCTTGATCCGGTCGCCGATCAGGTCGCTGGCCCTCTTCGAATTTGTCACGCGGATAAACGTAGCATCCGCTTGCACAGCGACGCCAGGCCATGCCAGACTGTGCCCCGATCATCCATTTGTCATACGGATAATCAGGAGCGCACGATGCGCAAGAATAGTTCTGTTGGGCCACTGACGGCCGATGCGCTGTCCGTCGAGCGTCCGCAGCGATCGGCCAGGCCGAAGAAGCACTCGCCTTCCGCGGAACAGCACCTCACCCCGGAAGCCCTAGCCGAGCGGGTCGGTGTTCCGCTGGAGACCGTCTACCGCTGGAACAGCAGGGGTGGCGGCCCACGGCGCATGAAGCTCGGCCGCCACGTCCGGTACAGGCTCGCGGACGTAATCGCCTGGGAAGACGCGAACTACATCACCGACAACGACGCGGCTTGATGATGCGCGTCCTCCAGCGCATACAGCAGAACGGCCCGCAGGTCACCGCCCCACGAGCCGCTCAAACGCTCTGGTCGCCGCCACAGCGACCTACCAGTCCCAACGCCAAAGGACGATTCGATGGTAACCGAGCCGCCGGACACCCGCGAGGGCACTAAGCGCCTCCCGGCTGCGCACGCCTCCGTCTACGCCCCCGCTGGACGTCGGACGATGTGGTGGATTGCCTTCCGCTGCCCGCATTGCGGAGCTGGGCACTTCGGCCGCGCCCGCGACCAAGGCGCCGCGCAAGGAGTACGGCGAGCAGGATGCGGACGCCTGGTCTGGGTCATCCCGGCGCGCACGTATGGCTCGGCGGCGCGTTGATGAGCGACCCCCTACACGACAAGCTGCTTCCACTCCTGGAACAGGTCCGGCGAGTCGGCAAGGGCTACACGGCGCTGTGTCCAGCGCATGAAGATCACGACCCGTCCTTGAGCATCGAGCCTGGACGCGACCAACCGATCCTCTTGAAATGCCAATCCCAACAATGCCCGGCCGAGGACATCGTCGCCGCGGTCGGTCTCACCATGGCCGATCTTTGCGCCCCACGCGAGGAGACGAAGCAGCGTCCCGCCGCTGTCGCCGAGTACCCGTACCACGATGAGTCCGGCGTCCTGTTGTACAAGGTCAAGCGCTGGGAACCGGGCTGGGAAGGCAAGTCCAAGTCCTTCGCGCAGTACCGGCCGGACGGCACGCGTGGGATCCAGGGCATCCGACGCGTGCTGTACCGCCTGCCTGACCTCCTTGCCGCCGTCCAGGCCGGGCGACGCGTGTGGGTGGTGGAGGGCGAGAAGGACGTCGACCGCCTCGTCCGCATGGGCGAGGTCGCCACCTGTAACAGTGGTGGGACAGGCAGTCCGTGGCCTCAGCCGTTCGCTGAATGGTTCCGCGGCGCCGACGTGGTGATCGTTGCCGACAACGACGACGCCGGCGTCAAACACGCGGAGCGCACGGCGGAGCTGCTGGGGCCCGTCACCAAGAGCCTGGTCGTCATGCGGCCAGCGGTCGACCACCCCAAGGCCGATATCTCCGACCACCTCAACGCCGGCCACGCCTTGGACGAGCTGCGGCCCCTGAACGCATCCGGCGAGGTCGCACGCGATGCCAAGCAGGCGGACGGTGTGGCGGAGGAGCCGACGCCGACGCGGCGGGTGAAGTCGCAGCCGCTCCGGCAGATCAAGCGCCGCCGCCGCAAATACCTCTGGGATCAGCGCCTTCCGCTCGGCGAGCTGACGCTCTGGGTCGGTCATGCGGGCATCGGAAAGTCGCAGGGCGCGGTGTGGCTTGCCGCTCAGGTCTCGCGCGGCCAGCTGGACGGAGAGCTGAAGGGCTCACCGGCTCCCGTCCTGTACCTCGGCACTGAGGACTCATGGGAGTACACCCTGGCTCCGCGGTTCGACGCGGCCGATGCCGACCCCGACATGGTGTACCGGCTCTACGTTGAGACGAGTCCCGAACACGAAGACGTCGTCACCCTGGCCGTCGACCTCGAGACCTTGCGCGAGGAGATCGTGACGACAGGTGCTCGGCTGGTCGTCCTCGATGCGCTGCTCTCGACGTTCGGGGGCGCCAAGCTCACCGAACAGGGTGTCGTCCGCCGGAACCTCGAACCGCTCGCGCGCCTCGCGCAGGAACTCGGTATCGCGATCGTCGGGGTAGCGCACTTCCGCAAGTCCAGCGACTCCAACCCGCTCCACATGATCTCGGGATCGTCGGAGTTCGGGCAGGTCGTTCGTTCCGCAATCGGGTTCGCGGAGGATCGGGAGTCTGAGGACGGATCGTGCATCCTCTCGCTGATCAAGACCAACATCGCGGCTCGTAACCTGCCGAGCCTGCGGTACCGCGTTGAGCCGTACAGCGTCCAGACCTCCGAGGGTCCTTCCGACGTGGGCCGGTTCGTGCTGCTGGGCGAGACCGACCAGAGCATCAACGACGTCCTCAACCGGGAGCACACCTCGGCGGAGGAACGCAGCGAAGTCGAGGAAGCGACCGAGTGGCTCAAGGAATTCCTCCTTGAGAAACGTGGAGAAGTGGCGCGCTCAGAGGTGATGAAGCAGGCCAAGAAGGAGGGCTTCTCCGAGGCCACGGTAAAGCGTGCTAAGGCGAAGGCGAAGGTAGCCCACAAGAGCTTGGGATTTCCCAAAACGTCGTTTTGGATACACCCGGAGTTCGTCACCGATGGTGACATCCCAGTCGGCTCACGTGGCGGTGAGCTGACTGGAGGTGAGCTGACTGAGCCAACTGGAACTACCAGCGGAAACACCGTCGATGACTCTCAGTCGGCTCAGGGGCGTGTGCGTGAGCCGACTGGAGTCGCCTCCGATGACCACCCCAAGGGCGCCGCTACGCAGGGTGAGCTAGGTGGGGCGCAGACCTGTAGCGGATGTGGATGGTCGCAAAACTCCCACGCCCATGCAGCCAATTGCGGTGACGCCGCATGAGCGACGAAATCGAGGCCGATATGCGAACGGCCGTTGAGGAGCGTCTCGCTGAACGCATCACCCGAGCCCAGCAGACCCGCGACCGGCGCCATGAGCGCCTCGCCGAACTCGCCGAGCGACGACGTCACGGCCTCGCCGCACGACACAAGAACAAGCTCGCTCGACTTCAACCCACCGAAGCCGACGCGGCCAGCAGGAAGTACGTCTACGGCGTCGACAGCAACCGCGGCGAGGACGGGGAGGGCTACCTCCTGCCGCCGCGCGTGGTGCGGTTCCCGGTCACGAAGGTCACGGCCAAGCGCATCTACTACGTCCGTGAGGTCGTCGGGCATTCCCGCCGCCCGGTCATCGGCTATGTGCCCCGCGGGCCGCTGGAGCGGGATGGGGAGGTGCGGCCTTCTAGCCGCGGCTGGTGGGAACCGGACGCCACGGTGTACGCCGAGCCGCCCCAGCTCGGCCAGCCGATCGACGCCACTGCCGAGGTGAAGCGCCTCCGCGACGAGATGGCCAACGCCCACCCCGACCGAGGCGGCACCAACGAGGCGTTCATCGCCGCCCGCACCCGCTACGAGACAGCCCTCAACCGGATCAACAACAGGAAGGACACCCATGTCCACCCGTAAACCCGTCCCCGGAGCCGAAGACCTGTTCCCTCACGTCGCCCTGCTCGATGACCCCGGCAACGAGATGCACGGCGAGATGGTCATCGGCCTGCGCGCCATGGCCCTGCTCATCGCCCCGTCGATCGAGGAGTTCGCCGAGCGCTGGGAGCAGTACGCCGACACCCGCACCGACGACGGGACCGTCGTGTCGCTGAACCTGCCGGCCGAGTGGCAGAAGGGCGCCCGCCGCCGCTCCTCCGAACTCCGCGCCCGCTACGGCTCGCCGGACATGGTCGGCGTCCTGCGGGGCCTGCACCGCGACTACGGCGTCCTGCCCACCGGCACCCGTTGACGACCACCACCAAGGCCGGGCCCGCTGGTACCGGGCCCGGCCCCAACCGGAGGATCCCATGACCACCACCACCGACCACGCCGAGCACATCGCCGCCATGCGCGACGCCGCCGCGCAGCTGTGGCACAACGACGACGACAACGAGCCCCTCGCCGTCCTCGACGCCATCATCGACTTCGCAGAGGAACGCGGCCTGTACCTTGCCGCCGGCGACATCGACCTTTGGGGGTTCGGCCGAGTACGCCCGATGTACCGCACCACCGACAACACCTACTGGATCCGCCTCCCCGATCTGGTCGAGCCGACCGGCCTGTCCTACCGGGAGCTGCTGGCGGTGTTCGAGGACGAGTACGCCGAGCAGCCCCCGGACGATCCCGAACTCCTGCGGTTCGTCGGCGCCTCCGGGACCGTCATTCCGCTGGCCGACGACGCCTGGGTCATGCGGGTCTTCGCCACCCATTCCCCCTGGGCGCCGGAGTTCAGCAAAAACATGTCGCAGGTGTTCCGGCATGCGATGGTCGCCAGCGGCCTAGCCGATCGAATCGGCGGATCATCAACAGGAGTGATGGCGATTACGACGCTGCGGACCGTCGAAGGCGACGATCTGACCGTCACGCTGCCGGTGGAGTCGCTCAGCGCGGACGGTGTCCCGATGGTGCGTTCACCGTTCGACGATGCGGCCCCCGGCGAGCTGCTCCCGGTCACGGCCCTGACCGACAAGTGGACGCTGGAGCAGCCACACGAGGCGGCACATGAAATGTTCGCGCCGTCCACAACCCCCGCCCAGGCCGCCGCACAGGCGTGCCGCGGCCCGGTCGTCGACACCGAGAACTGACCCCCATGCAATCAACCGAAGGTGAGGAACCCCATGCGACGGAACTGTGCAGGCAGGAAGAAGAACGGCGAGCCCTGCGAGGGGCCGGCGGTGAACGGCTCGGACAAATGCCGAATGCACCTCGGGAGAAAGACCGCGGGGGTGAAGCTGGCCTATCAGGCGGAGCAGGCCCTTGCCCGCCTCGATGCGCCGCCCGTCGAGAACGCCCTTGAGGAACTCAAGGCCCTGGGGGGTGAGGCCAAAGCGTGGAAGGACGCGATGGCCGAACGCGTCAACGAACTCACCTCGATCCGGTACTCGACGGACGGCGGTGAGCAGCTCCGCGCCGAGATCGCCCTGTTCGAACGGGCGATGGACAGGTGCGAGAAGATCCTCACTTCGATCGCGCGCCTGAACATCGACGAGCGGCTCGCCGCCATCGAGGAGGCGAAGGTCGCCGCGCTGATCGCGCTGATCGACTACGCGGTCGAGCCGTTGCCGGAGGCCGAGCGGGCGGTTGCGTCGTCGCGGATCCGCGCCAAGCTCGTCGAGATCTCGGGTGCGGCGTGAGGTGGCGTGCGGCGTGGGCTGCCCTGCGGGGACGTCCCGCCGCGCCGACGCCCCATGCCCCGGCCGGTGTGCCTGCGATGGGGACCGCGGTCGCACTCGTGGTGGAGGCGTCCCGGCCTGGTGGCGGCGACCATGCGATCCTGAACGACTTGCTTGCGGACGTGTCGCCGGTTGACCTGCCCGTGGTGACGGCGTCGGTGGTGGTGTTGGCGAGCACACTGGGCGGCGAGTGGGCGGTGCATGACGCTGAGGGGCCGCGCGAAGTGCTGGCGGCAATCGGCCTGGCGACGGCGCGGAAGTCGCTGTGAGCGAGCACCAGGACGAGGCGGAATCCCCGAAGGCGCGGCCCCCGCTTCCCCCGGTGATTCTGTCGCCGCTGCGTGATCGGGACTATCCGGGCTGGATTACGCAGGACGGCGCGCGCATATTTCGAGCGGCCTTGGACGTGTCGGTGAAAGGCGCGGCGATGCGGCAGGGCGGCGCGCCTATTGCGGGGAACGAGGTGTTCGTCAGGGCGTACACCGTTCTGAAGCTCATCGAGCAGGGGCCGCCACCGGAGCCGCGTCAAGTCTTCCGCGCCACCTTGCGGGGTTCCGCTGGGGGTTCCGCTGTCGCGGTGGACGAGGTGCGCGGGGCAGAGTCGGGGCCGGTGGTCCCGGGAGGACTCAGCACCCGCGCCGCCGCCGAACAGCTCGGCATTTCGGATCGGATGGTCCGGCGTGCATGCGTCCACGGCTGGATTACGGCGGTGCGGGTGCGGGGTCGCTGGGAGATCCCCGAGCCCGAAATCCGGGCGTACAGGAAGCGACGGGAGGCGAGGGAAGATGAGCGACAGGCCGCGGCGTCCGGGTGAGGACGTGATCGACTGGGCGGTCCGAACGGGCCGCATCATGGCGTCCCGACGAGACTTCTACCGTAAGGAAATCAAGGCCGGGCGGGTGACCGAGGTCGATGTCGAGGATCTCGCGTCGGTGCTCGATCCGTCCGAGCCGGACGGCCAGGTCGAGGCGTCGCCTGGGAGGCATGCCGCGTCGGCTCGTAACGCCCACGTGGTGTCGGCGTTCGCGGGTGACCCGGCCGGCGAACTCCTCGCTGAGGCCACCCGCGGCGATCACGCGTACCGGGATGCGTCGAGGGTGTCGGCGCCGCCGGAGCTGTTCCCTGGGAGCGGTGTGCTGCCCCTGGCGACCGCGTCCGGTCTGGACCCGCGGGTGATGTCGGGAGCGCCGTGGTGGACGCGGCCCGCTATCGCTGAGGCGGAGACGCTGCCGGAGGCTCTGGAGCTTCTCCAGGACGCTTCGAGCGCGGAGGGCATCGCGGCGCACACCCTCGATGGCCGGTTCGCCGAAGCGAGAGGACTGAGGGACTTCTACGCTCGCGTTGAGCGTTGGGCGGTGGCTGGCGGTGCGGCGGCCGGAGAACGCGCGCGAGATGCTGCCGTGGCGGCTCGCAGGGCGATTGCTGCCGCCGCGAAGCCGGTCGAGGAACGCGCGGCGGACGAGCTGTACGACGAGATTTTCGGTTCGGCGGACCGCCGACGCGCCGAGCTGCGCGCGTTCTGACGAAAAAGGCCGAGGGCCGTCCCGATCCCCCTCCCAGGTATCGGAACGGCCCCCGTTGGACCGCGACCCGAGGCGCACGCCGTCAGCCCCGGGCCGCGGGGCCTATCGGAACTCGGTGTAGGCGACGAACAGCGCCGCCGCATGTTTCGCGGTCGGCTCGTCAAGGTCGCATGGGTAGTAGCGATGCCGGGTCCGGCCGTCCGGGAGCGTGATCTCCCAGTAGCCCGTTCGGAACGGGTTGGGCCGGCACCGCAGCCGCTCGCGGCCGTCGTCGCTGGTGAGGACGTAGAACCCGTCGGCGTCTTCGAACTTCACCGGACCTCACCACCCAGCAGCATCGCCGCGACCTGCCGCGCCGCGTCCCGCTCGGACTTCGGCGCCCCGAACGGGAATCGGAACTCCCGCACCCGAGGCGATCCGACCTCACGCCCGAACCAGGAGGCCGGGTCCTCCCCCGGACTCACCCACGCTCGCGGCATGTCACCGGTGTGGACCACGTAGATGCCGCCGCGGTCGCGGAGCAGCTTGTACGCCGTCACGACCACATCGCCCGGTGCGGGAGGTGCTCGCGGATCAGCCGCGCGAGGCCGACCGCATCGGGCGCCTCGACCAGGTGGCCACCGAGCAGCGCCCACCACGTCCCGGTGAACTGCCCACGCCACGACATAACGGCCGGGTACTCGCGGTGCAGCGCGTCGAGCAGTTCTCCGGTATCGCCGTCGAGCCGCCCCGGTACCGCGGTCACGACCGGGCCGCCGTCCCGGCGAGAAGCCGCCGGATCTCGGTCACGGCGTCCTGCACGTGATCGGCCTCGGCGAGAGCACGGCCCCACGCGTCGAAAAACCAAAGCTGTCCCGCGTCGACCAGGCGCGGACGACACACGATCCGGACCTGCTTCCCGCGGTCGTCGGGGTTGGTGACCAGCACGCTCACGTCCGACGCCTCGACCCCGACGCGGAGCCCACGCAGGATGCACGCCAGCTCGGTCAGCCGCTCAGCCGCGACCCGGCCGAGGGGAGACTGCGCGGGCGGGGGACAGTCGGCGGCGACCTCGGCGTCCCAGACGGCCGTCCGGACGAGCATCCACCGCAGGCCGACCGCATCGGCAGCGTTCAGCGTGCGGACGCCGCCTACACCGAGGTCCCAGGCGGTTGTCTGCTTGCGTTGCGCGTTCCAGCGGAGCGACGGAAGGCCGGTGGCGACCTGCACGTGCCAGCCGGCGAAGTCGCGTTCGAGGGCCCGAAGGTCGGACTGTTCCGCTGCGGTGAGTCCCGCTTCGCCTGGGTTGCTCGTACGATCGTTCACGGGTCGGACCTCCAGTGTCCGATCAAGGCCCCGGGCTCCGCTGTTCGCGCAGCGGCCGGGGCCGTCTTGTCGTCGGGGGCGTGCCGGTCGTGGCCTGCGGGGAACGGGTCGGGGGTCACGGCCGGCACGTGTGAGCGGGACGGCAGGGGTGGGAACCGTCGTCGCTCTCGACCGCGTGGCCGTCCGTCCGTCTCCCGGCGTACGGACGGCCGCGCGGCGTCCGGCGGACACGACGTCCCTCCGGTGCAAGAGTCGCCGCGTCCACGTCCGACCACCCGCGGCCTGCTATCGGCAGGCCGTCTCTGTGGCACACGACACACGATGCGCCCGAGGCATAACCCACGGCGACGACACCACAAGACATCTACCGACATCTATCGGCCAAGCGCGTGCCGCGAGATGTCCGGAGATGACACCCTCACGGCATGAACGAGCGCCTACGCCGGGCCATGTTCCGCGCCGGCCTCGACGTCGAGGGACTTGCCCAAGCCGTCGAGGTATCCACCAAAAGCGTCGAGCGCTGGCTGCACAGCGACATGGTTCCCTACCCCCGAACCCGCTACCGCGTCGCCGCCGCCCTCGGTGAGGACGAGAGCTACCTGTGGCCCGCCTCCGTCGACAAGGCCAGCCTCACCGGCGCGGAGCTGGTGACCACTTGGCCTCGGCGTGCCGACGTCCCGCGCGAGTTGTGGACAGATCTTCTTCGCGGCGCGGAGAGGAATGTGGACTACATCGCTTTCGCTGGGCTGTTCCTGGCCGAGGAGATCCCCGACTGGATTCCGATGCTGCGCGCCAAGGCCGAGGCAGGCGCCCGCGTGAGGATGATGTTCGGCGACCCGGACGGGCGGCAGCTCGCGTCCCGTGATGCCGAGAACGAGATCGGCGGCGGGGTCGGCGGCCGGGTCGCCGCGGTCCTGTCGTACTACCGGCCGTTCACCGACCTGTTCGACATCCGGCTCCACGACACCCCGCTGTACGCGTCGATCTACCGGTTCGACGACGAGATGATCGTCAACATTCACGTGTACGGCATCCTCGCCGCCTACACCCCGACCATGCGGATTCGCCGGGTGGACGGGGCGTACTTCCAGACCTTCCTGGAAAGCTACGAGAAGATCTGGGCGAGCGCGCGACCGCTGGAGGCGAACGGGAATGGCGGGTAGAACGCAGCGGATCGACCACTGGAAGGACCCGGACGCGCCGAAGCCGACCTCGCGGAAGCCCTCGGCGTCCGCGCTGGTGCGCGACTCCGAGGGGCGGATTCTGCTGCTGCGGCGTCCGGATAACGGGCTGTGGACGATCCCGACCGGCGGCCTGAAGCGGGGCGAGACGGTCCGCGAATGCGCCGTCCGGGAATGCCGGGAGGAGACCGGCGTCGAGATCGAGACGGGCGAGCTGGTCGGCGTGTTCACGACCCCGGACCACGTGATCGAGTACGTGAAGGGCGGCCGGGTCGATGAGGTCCGGCAGCCGGTGAACGTGTGCCTGCACGCGCGGCCGGTCGGCGGGGAGCTGACGACGACGGACGAGGCGGACGAGGTGCGGTGGGTCGAGCCGGACGAGCTGGACGGGTATGCGATCCATCCGGCGCTGCGCCGCCGCATCGACCACGGCCTGTCGACCGGTCTTCCGCACGTGGACTGACGCTTCCGCGGAACGTGTGCACTTGGGCGGGGGCTGGGGGCGGGATACACAGGTCAGCGGAGGTGCACATGCGCGTGTGCACCCCCGTGTGCACCCGTGGTGTGCACCCCTTGTGCAGCATGATCAACTCGCGTGTGCGCGTCACCCACGCGCAGCCGTGCGCGCTAGGCCGACACGAGATCGGGGCGCCGCAATAGCGTGTGCCGCTGCGTCTCATCGTCGTACCCGATCACTCCGTCCTCGTCGCGAAGCTGGGTGAGTTGGCGTTGCGCCCACTGCCGGTACTTCCCGGCCGCTGTCCAGATCGGCGCCAGGTCCGCCGTGGTGAAGTCCGTGCGTCCCTCGTCGATCCACGCCGCCAACTGCGACAGGATCGCGGTACGCGCCTCGGCGTCGCTGAGCCGCTGCTCGGGCCGGGCGAACTCGTAGTCCTTATCGTCGGGGTCGTCCTGGATCGGGTCGTCGATGTCGCCGTGGACGTCGGGGTCGGGGTCCTCGGTCGGGACGGTCGGGGTCCAGTCGTCGCTGTCGATGTCGTCGGGGTCCTGGTCGTCGTCGCTACTGCTCATGGTCATGGTCGTACCCTGCCCGGCCACGATCGCCGCAGTGAACTCGTCCAGGGTCTTGGACTCCGCTGGCCACTGCGCGGCGTAGGCGCGCATGGCCTCGACGTCGGGGGTGATGCCGTCCGCCTTCAGCCACGCGAAGGTACGCATCGGCATCGCGATCCGGGCCCGGTCGATGCCGGGCGCGTCCAGGTAGGCCATGCCGGGCTGGGAGGAACCCCACAGCTCGGGACGGGCTCCGGCTTCCTCCTGCGCCTCCGACAGGCCGAAGGTGGCGTCTCCGCTGTCCTCGACGCCGAAGCACAGCTTGGCGAGCTGCCCACGCGCGATCGTGGGCATCTGCGTCCAGTCCGACCGCTGCAGACTCAACACGATGGTGCCGCCGGCGGACCGGATCGCCTTGAGCAGCTTCAGGAACGTCTCGACACCCTTGTCGCCGAGCGCGTCGAAGATGTCAGGGACCTCCTCGAACCATCCGATCTGGTAGGTCAGGCCGCATCCGGGCTTCCAGTTCGCCAGGTCCCGCGACGACAGGTAGTCGGTGCGGGGCTTGAGCTGGGCGGCCATATCGGCGACCAGCGACCGCACCCCGGCCTTGGTGGTCTCGAACCGGTGCAGCGCCGGACGCAGCGGCCCGAGGGTCTGCTCGCCCTTGGTGATGTCGGCTGCCAGGACCGCGACATCGCACCGGCTGATGATCTCGGCGAGGTAGTCCCACGCCGCGCCGATCGACTTGCCCGAACCGGTCTTGCCCATCACCTGGACGTGGTGGCCGATGATGACGTGGGTGACGTCGTCGCCGTCCTGCCACGCCCCCGGCCGGAGCGGCTCGGCGATGGAGGCGCCCGGCCGGGACGGGCCCGGCCACGGGATCGGCGCGCGCATCAGGCGCGGGTCGGACAGGGTGACGTGCGCCAGGTCGGCGCGGTCGAGGTTCTGCGCGACGTTGATGGTGCCGGGCGGCAGCCCCATCGCGCTTTCGATGTGCTCGGTCTTCTTCTGGATGTCGGCGACGACCTTCTCCCCGGCCGGGAGCGCCATCGCGGCCTCGATCTTGCGTTCCCCGGCCTTCACCGTCGCCATCCGGGCGCCGTCCAGGTTGGCCTTGTCCTTGTTCTGGTCGAACAGGAACGCCAACGAGTCGACGACGCCGGGGGCGCCCTGCCGGGACCGGATCACGGTCCGGATGTTCCACGCCGCCGCGGTGACCAGGCCGCCGACGATCCAGAACCACAAGATGACGGGCTGGGTGAACCCGGCGACCGAGCACACCGTGACCCACATCGCCACCACAGCCGTGGTCGTGGTCGCCGAGCCGCGGCCGAGGATGCCCCGCTCGTGGGCGACCAGCCATGTCACCCCGGTCAGCAGCACCGTCCCGAGCGTGAGCCCGATCGCCGACCAGGCCGCGGCCGTGCCGTGCCCGAACAGCGCGTGCAGGCCGGTCCCGATGGCGCCGATGACGGGCCACAGGACCCACGGCGGTGCGAGCGTCATCACCTTGGACGCCTGCGCGGCCTTGACCCGCTCCCAGGAAGAGTCCTCCGCAAGGGTGATCTGCTTGCTCGCCATGGTCAGTCGTCCTTGAAGTTGAACTTGGGCTTGCTCTTGGGCGGGTTGAGGACGTCGGCGAACTCCTTGCGGAACTGGGCGTGGAACCGCACCATCTCCGCGCCAGCGGCCTTGGTGTGCTCGGATGCGCGCTTGAGGCGCTTCTGCACACGCCGGGCGCGGATCCGCACATCGACGCCGAGCAGCATCGGATTGCCCTTCTGTGAGGCGACCAGCGCCGCATAGACCTCGTCCGCGGCCATGTCGAACTCGATCGTCAGGTCCCGGCAGAGCTTGCGTCCGGCCTGGGAGTAGGCGGTGATGGACTTGGCGCCGGTGAACGGAATCTCAGACAGCTCGGGGATGCGGTCCTTGCTCACCGGTCCTCCTCCTCGTCGATGACGTCGCCCTCGCGGGCACCGTGATAGCCGAGCCGGTAGGTGTCGGCGACGCGCCGTCCGAGCCTGCGCGCCCCTCCCGGAGGAATGCCGAGCCACGCCGACAGCAGCGCGCCAGGGGCCGTCAGCACCGGCCGGGCGACCGCGGCGACGACCAGGACCAGGCCGCGCAGCACGGCCCGCAGACGTGCCCACAGCGACGGGTCCGGGCTGACCGGCCGCGGCGGGGTGTGGGAGACCGTCATGGGCGGCGCCTCCAAAGATCGTCGCTCCAGGTACGGCGTACTCGCGCCGTACTTGCAGGTGGGGTCATGATGGGGACTCCTCTCAAGGGAGGACCGGGCCCCAGGTACGCCCTGGAAAGCTCGCCTGGGGCCCGGCCACATTTACCGAGGTGAGTACGCGAGTACGCGCATGTACTCGCGTACTCGCCGGGCCCGGTCCTGGCCGATGTTCAGACCGTCCTTGACGGCCCGGTAGGTGGGCACCCGGCCTGCGTCCAGGTCCTCGCGGAACAGCTCGAGCGCCCGCTCGACGACGTCTCCGGGCACACCGGGTACGGGCGAGTCGGGGACGGGTACGTCGTCGTCCTCGTCTTCGTCCTGCTCGCCAGCAGGCAGCTCGGGGAGTGGCCACCAGGGCAGCGCGGACGCCTGCTGGACGGGCTCGGGTACGGGTACGGCGTCGGCCCACACCACCGGTTCGGTGTCGGGCTCGAGGGCCGCTGAGCGGGTGACGAGGCGGTGCAGGGTCCGCAGCAGGACCAGCAGGCCGAGCATGGACGCGACCGGCGGCACGGCGGCCGTGGCCTGGTCGGAGAACGCGTCCCGGACGGCGCCGACGTTGAACACCAGAGACACGCCCCACCCGGCCGAGGCGATCCCCAGCGGCAGCGCGACATCGGCCCACGCGAGCCGGTCGCCCTTGAGCCGCACGCCCTCCAGGGCGAGCGCGAACAGGCCCAGCTCACCCACGGCGACGAACAGATCGACCAGCAGCGGGAAGCTCTCGGCCTTCCAGCCGGCCAAGTGGTGCTCGACCGCCCAGCGGTACAGGCCCGCGTACGACTGGGCGAAGCCATCACCGGTCGCGACCAGGACGACCACGGCCATCAGGACAACGGTGGCGCGGTGCGCGAGGAATGTGGGGCGGGTCATCGGGTCACCTGCCACGGCTGAATGCGGACACGCGCGGACGCCCCGAGCAGGGCCGCGCCGAGGCGGCCCCGGACGAGCAGTCCCGTCGCCAACGCTTCGAGCGGCGTCAGCGTCTCCCAGCAGTGGCGGACGGTCTCTCCGTACTCGTTCCACTCCTCGGCCTCGATGACGATCTCGGGCCGGACGTCGCCGCGCGCGGTAATGCCGATCTCGAACCAGCGGGGCGCGGGACCGTCCCAGTCGTCGATCCTGGCCCAATGCCGACCCGCGCATGTGATCAGTTCGCACCATGCGGGGCATTGGCCGATGCGGTCGTTCGCGCGGTGCGTCATGCGAGAAGCGGCCGGCGTCGGGATGCAGGTCTCGCACGCGAACACCTGGTCACCATGGGACGAGACGCCCACGGGCACGTGCGGGATGTCGGAGATGTAGTAGTCGGTCCTGCAGAGCACGCAGGCGGTGCCGGTGGACTGTGCGACCGACAGCATCACGGGATCGAAGTCGATGCAGGGCTTAAAGTGCTCCATGGGCTGGGCCTCCTTGGGGCCTGGTCAAGGCCCCCGCCGGGCGGTGAGGTCGCCACGGCGGGGGCCGCCTTGTTCAGGTGCGGATCGGCTCGGGCAGGCGCGCCGCGGCGGCCTGGCAGTCGCCGCGCTCGGTGATCGGCAGCGCCAGCTCGAAGAACTCGTCCTCGTCGATCACTTCGTGCAGGACCGCGTCGACGAGCCGGACGAACATCAGCGCGGCGTCGCTGCCGTGGGCGGTCCGGATGCGGATGAAGTCCTTGAGGGTCAGCGCGAACGCCTCCCTGCTCTCGGCGTTCATCGCGCCGCCGCCGCGTGCGCGGCCGCGACCATGTCCAGCAGGTGCCGCGCCGCCTTCTCCGCCTCGCTGATCGTGACGTGAACGCCCTTGTTCGTGCCGTTGAAACCGATCCAGATCCGCGGCTCGACCTCCCGGTAGTGCTGCACGAGGTTCATGTTGAGCTCGGGCCTCTCGGTCGCGATGTCGCGATCGTCGCTGATCGCGCTGGAGAAGGCGGTGAGGACCAGGTTGAAGGCGAACCCGCCGTGGTTCCTGTCGTCGTAGTGCGTGTCCTCGTCGTGCTCGTCGCCGTACCCGCACCAGGCGGGGCAGCCGTAGGGCAGCCACGCCGGAAGCGGGTAGTCGACCTGCGGGAGGCTCGTCACCGTGGCCGTGCCGGACGGCGCGGTGGTGACCGGGACCGTCTCAGCCTCGATCGTCGTAGTGCTGGTCATCGGATCGGCCCTCCTTGGGTGTCGGATCAGGGCCCGGCCAGCGGGGGAATCGCTGAGCCGGGCCCGCTTCGTTGGCGGGGGTCAGGCGGCGAGCAGCAGGGCGAAGTGGTCGAGGATCGACGCGGCGACCAGGTGGTTGCAGCGGCCGAGACGAGCCCCGGCCTTGCAGGTGCAGGAGCGCTCGATGGTGTCGACGAGGTAGGTGGACACGCCGTCCGAGCCGCTGGCGAGGTACTGCCCGGCGTGCCGGGTGCGGACGATCGCGCCGTCCTCGATGAGCTGCTCGGCCTTGGCCAGCACCGGCGCCGCGTCCTTGAACTCCGACACGTCGACCGCAGCGGTCGCGGTGACGAGCGCGAGACGCTCGGCGTCCTGACGGACCTTGCGGCGCCAACACACATCGCCGAAGCCGCGGGCGACGGACTTGGAGGCGCGGAGGGTGGCGTAGCAGCCGCGGCAGGTCGCCGTCTTGGTGGTGTGCCGCTTCGCCATGTCCCGACTCCCTCGCTCCTCTAACTGTGTACGTACACGGTAACTCGTAACCTTGTACGTACACAACCCCCGTGGGAAGATTCCTTGTACTGACACGAGGGAGAGGCAACCGTGAGCGACGACCACACCCGCGTACGGCAAGTACGCGTGCCCGATGGGATCTGGGCCGCCTACGGCCGCGTCTGCAGCAAGCTCGGCGTGAATCGGGCCGGAGACCTTGTGGACCACATGCGCGCACGCATCCGCGAACACGGAAGCGAGGAAGACATTGCCGACCTGGATCGAGCGGAGGAGGAACTCGCCGAGCGGCGATCCCGCAAGGGCGGCCGGCCACCGAAAGGACGAGCCGAGGGGCAGGCTGACGACGGCTGAGCCTAGTTCCGGCCCTGTTCCGTCCGAGGCTGGTTGACAGCACCAAATGTTGCCAACCAATGGCATGTGAAGTCGCAGGTCAGAGCCTGTTTTCCAGGCATTGCGGCAGGTCACCGCAATATTGCCGCGAGAAGGCCTGCCTCATCGAGACCTGACGCACGAAATCACGCGGGCCGACCGGGTCACACGAGGGCGACCATGTCGGCGTAGTCGGGGCTCCAGAGGTCCTCGGCCGCGTCCGGGAGGACGAGGACGCGGTCGGGGCGGAGGGCCTCGACCGCTGCCGGGTCGTGCGTGACCATGACGATCGCGCCCCGGTACTCGGCGACGGCGCGCAGCACCTCCGCGCGGGACGCCGCGCCGAGGTGGTTGGTCGGCTCGTCCAGAAGCAGGACTCCGGCCTCGCCGAAAAGCACCCGCACCACCTCGACGCGGCGGCGCTGACCAGCGGACAGCGTGCCGAGCGGCTGCGCCATCAACCGGTCGTCCAGGGCCCTCGCTTCGCCGGACACCATCCGGTTTTCGGCCGCGCGCAGGGCCCGGACGGCCTCGTCCGAGGTCGGCAGGTGGGGGTCAGGCGAGGCCGTCGAGGACGGCGGAGACGACGCGTCCCGCGAAGTCCGGAGGCACGGTCTCGCCGCGGAAGGCGGCCCGGACCCAGACGGCGCCTGCCAGCAGATCCATGAGCAGCTTGGTGTCGGTGCCGGCGGGGAGTTCGCCGCGTTCGACGGCGCGATCGACCACGGCTTGCTCGCGGGAGAGCCGGTCGGCGAAAAAGGTGTGGAAGCGCGCGGCCAGCTCGGGGTTGGTCACGGCGGCGGCCAGCGCCGCTCGGGCCGCGCCGCCCTCCGTCTCGCCGGTGACGAGCCGGATGAGGCCGTCCGCCAGGGCGGTCAGGTCGCCGCGCAGGGTGCCGGTGTCCGGCATCGGGAGGTCGAGGAGCGGCGCGTCCACGAGGGCGGCTCCGATCAGCGCCGGTTTGGACGGCCACCAGCGGTAGATCGTGGTCTTGTTCACCCCGGCGCGCTCGGCCACGCCCTCGATCGTCATCGCGTCGAACCCGTATCGGGCCAGGTCACGCAGGGCCGCATCGAAGATCTCGCGCTGCCGCCGGGGTCCGCTCATGGACACATGATAGTGCAACGCGACGTTGCGGTGCACTTTTCCGCGCGCTAGGGTTCGAGCGAAATGCAACGCGGCGTTGCATTTCGGGAGGGGTTCGCTGATGGAGCTCACATCGGTGGTCGGACGGTTGCGACACGGCTTCGGCGCCGGACGGACGAAGCCCGCGCGCTGGCGGCGGACGCAGTTGCAGGCGTTGCGGACACTTCTGGTCGAGGGCGAGCAGGAGCTCGCGGCGGCGCTGCGGACCGACCTTGGCAAGGGGACGGTCGAGAGCTACGCCTCTGAGCTGGGATTCGTCATCAACGAGGTCGACTTCGCATTGAAGCACCTGGACCGCTGGATGCGGCCGGAGCGCGTCCACGTGCCCCGGTCGCTGCTGCCGGCGCGCGCCCGGACCGTCCCAGAACCGCTGGGCGTGGTGCTGGTGATCAGCCCCTGGAACTACCCGGTGATGCTGGCGCTGGCGCCGATGGTGGGCGCGATCGCGGCAGGGAACTGCGTGGTGCTCAAGCCGAGCGAACTGGCCCCGGCGACGTCGGCGGCGCTCGCCCGGCTCGTCCCGCGCTACCTGGACGAGCAGGCCATCGCCGTGGTGGAGGGCGGGGTGGACGAGACGTCCGCGCTGCTAGAGCAGCGGTTCGACCACATCTTCTACACAGGGAACGGACGCGTCGGACGAATCGTCATGCAGGCCGCCGTCCGACACCTCACGCCCGTGACGCTGGAACTGGGCGGGAAGAGCCCGGCCATCGTGGAACAAGGCGTCGACCTGGCCGCAACGGCGCGGCGCCTGGTGTGGGGCAAGTTCTTCAACGCGGGCCAGAGCTGCACCGCGCCCGACTACGTCCTCGCCATCGGATCAGCCCGCGAACTCGAACGGCATCTCGCCGACGCGATCCGCGCGATGTACGGGGACGACCCGTCCCGCAGCCCCGATTACGGACGCATCGTCAACGAGCGCCACTTCGACCGGCTGACCGCGCTGCTCGACAGCGGACGCGTGGTCATCGGCGGCGAGCACGACCGGAATGCCCGGTACATCGCCCCGACCGTCCTCGCCGACGTCCCCGCGGACTCGCCGGTGATGAGCGAAGAGATCTTCGGCCCGATCCTCCCCGTACTGGACGTCCCGGACCTGGACACCGCGCTCGCCTTCATCAACGAACGGGACAAGCCACTCGCGCTGTACGCCTTCACCGCCGACCCGCGGACGAGACGGCGCGTCCTGGCCGAGACGTCCTCGGGCGCGGTCGGTTTCGGCCTGCCGAACGCCCACCTGACCGTCCCCGGCCTCCCGTTCGGCGGCGTCGGCGAAAGCGGAACCGGCCGCTACCACGGCCCCCACTCCTTCGAAACGTTCAGCCACACGAAGGCCGTCCTCGACAAACCCCTGACCCCCGACACCCTGCGCGCCGCCTACCCCCCAATCACCCCCCTCAAGCAACGCCTGATCAGAGCCTTCACCTAACCCCCGGCCCCTCCCCCGAACCGCCGCTCCCCCACCGCAAAACGCACCCACCCCGCCGACGCAAAGCGCGCCGCTACCCCCATCCGCTGACGCGACGCGCGAGCACCGCGAAAGTGGCGAGAACGCGGGCGAGTTCGTCACCCCTCGCGGAGGATGCGGGCGTAGTTGGCCATCGAACGGTTGTAGCGGGTGAGGTGCGGGGCGAGCGCGCCGAGGGCGTGGCCGACGGCCTCGCGTTCGCGGCCGGCGTCGGTGAGGGCCAGTGCCAAGGTCGCCGAGACGGCGTCGTCCAGGTCGTCGCTGGCGGCGGCCATCTCGGCTTCAAGGAGCGTCACGGCCTCGGCGGCGCGGCCCAGGTTGCGCAGGGTGCTGGCGTACTGGATGGTCGCGGGACGGCGCAGCTCGTCCGGAAGTCCTGCGGCGAACGCCCGCTCGTAGAACTCGGCCGCAGCTACCTCATCGCCGGTGGAGTCGTGCGCTCCACCAAGCTCATAAAGAGCGACGGCATCATCGTCAAGACGCTCCGCAGCAAGTTCCTCCATCTTCGCGACGAAGTCGGCAGCGGAGTAGTCGTCAAAGGCGGCCCAGAGCGCAGCGACCCGATCTTCCCAAGCGGACATCACCCCAGCATCTCATCAGCTCACGCCCGCCTTATCCCCACATCCACCGAGCCGGCGGTGCGCCCGACCGCGCCCAACGTCTATACGCGGCCATCCGTCCGCAGCCGGTCATCCGTCTGCGGCGAGGTGGGAGACGGTGCGGCGGAGTTCTGCGGCGATCACCTCGCCCGCGGCGACGGCGTCTTGGTCGCGGATGGCGTCCACAAGGGCGGCGTGCGCTTCGCGTCCGTGGTCGGCGTCGGCGGACCGCGCGTCGATCAGGCGGACGAGGTCGAGCAGCCCCTCCCGGAGGACGGGGGCGAACTGGTCGAACAGGTCGGTCAGGAGGGGGTTGTGCGCCGCCTGGACGGCGGCGCGATGCAAGGCGATGTCGCTGTCCACGAACTCCTCATCGGGCGCGGACGCGGCGGCGGTGTTCCGGGCTTCGAGGGCCTGGTCGAGCTCGGCGAGGTCGTCGTCGGTGCGGCGCTCGGCGGCGAGTTCGGCGGCACGGATCTCGATCATCATGCGGATCTCATAGACGTCGGCGACGGACGCGCGGCGGAGGCGCGTCGTCCAGTCCTCGTCGGGTTCGGTGGCGATGACGAACACGCCCGCGCCTTGGCGCGCGCGCACGAGGCCCGCGCCGGCGAGCGCCCGGATCGCCTCGCGGACGGTCGAGCGGCCGACGCCCAGCTCCTTGGCGAGGGTCGTCTCGCCGGGGATTTTCGCGCCGACCTGCCACTGGCCGCTGGTGATCTGTTCGCGCAGGTGAGCGGCCGCCTGCTCGACGAGCGGGCTGGGACGGAGCGGGCCGAGCGACATCGGTGGGTCCACCTGTCAGGTTGTCTGAGGAGCTGAGGTGTGGTTAGCCTACCGGCATGTTCTCGCGGACGCCGCTTCTCCTCGGCCGCCGCGGCGGGGTCTGACCGAGACCGGCCCCCCGCCGCGGGGTCCGTCGTCGCGCCGGTCCGTCCGAAGAGAACGGCCCAGGAGCCAGCATGAGCACCTTCAACGTCCCCGCGGATGACATCCGCGACGAGAACATCTCATCTGAGAACGTCTCGGTGACACCTTTCTCAACTTCAACCATCTCAGTCGCAACCGTCTCCGGGGGTTGGAATCCGCAGCGGAGTAGCGGGATGGGGTCGTTTCGGTATCGGGGGGCGCACGAGCGGGTGGTGTTGCCTGAACCGGCCCAGCGGGTTTGGCCTTCGCGGCGGTTGGCGGGGGCGCCGTTGTGGGTGCCGGTGGATCTGCGGGACGGGAACCAGGCGTTGGCCGAGCCTATGGATCCGGGGCGCAAGCGGCGGTTCTTCGATCTGCTCGTGGCGATGGGGTACAAGGAGATCGAGGTCGGGTACCCGTCCGCGAGCGAGACGGACTTCGCGTTCGTGCGGCATCTGGTCGAGGACGGCGTGGTGCCGGACGATGTGACGCCCGTGGTGTTCACGCCGGCGCGGAAGGATCTGATCGAGCGGACGGTCGCGTCCATTCAGGGGATGCCGCGGGCGGTCGTCCACCTGTACACGGCGACGGCGCCGACCTGGCGGAACGTGGTGCTCGGGCGGGACCGGGACGAGTTGCGGGCGCTCATCCTGGACGCGGCGGGGTTCCTGGCGGGGCTGGTCGGGGACGGGGTGCGGCTGCAGTTCTCGCCCGAGACGTTCAACCTGACCGAGATCGACTACGCGCTGGAGATCTGCGACGCGGTGTCGGCGTGCTGGGACGCCTCGCCCGACCGGCCCGTCACGCTGAACCTGCCCGCGACCGTGGAGATCGCGACGCCGAACGTGTACGCCGACCAGATCGAGTACATGCACCTCAACCTGGCGCGGCGGGACGCGGTGATCCTGTCCGTCCACCCGCACAACGACCGGGGCACGGGCGTGGCGTGCGCGGAGCTGGCGATGCTGGCCGGGGCGCAGCGGGTCGAGGGCTGCCTGTTCGGCAACGGCGAGCGGACGGGCAACGTGGACCTGGTGACGCTCGGGCTGAACCTGCACGCGCAGGGCATCGACCCGATGATCGACTTCTCCGACATCGACGGGATCCGCCGGACGGTCGAGTACTGCAACCGGATCGGCGTGCACGAGCGGCACCCGTACGCCGGGGACCTGGTCTACACGGCGTTCTCCGGCACCCACCAGGACGCGATCAAGAAGGGGTTCGAGCACCGGGCGCGCGGCGGCGACCCGGACCGGTGGGACGTCCCGTACCTGCCGATCGATCCGAAGGACGTGGGGCGCGACTACGAGGCGGTCATCCGGGTCAACAGCCAGTCCGGGAAGGGCGGGGTCGCGTACCTGCTGAAGGCGGACCACGGGCTCGACCTGCCGCGTCCGATGCAGGCGGAGTTCTCCCGGATCGTCCAGCGGCACACGGACGGGACGGGCGAGGAGGCCACGTCCAAGGAACTGTGGGAGCTGTTCCGCGCGACCTACTTCGCGCGGTATGAGGACGGTCCGATCCGCCTCGCGGACTGGCGGACGGGCAGCACCGGTCCCGGCTTCCACACCTTCACCTGCGTGATCGACGGGACCGAGCACACCGGCACCGGACTCGGCCCCCTGGACGCGCTGGCCGCCGCGCTCACGAAGGCAGGCGTCGGGCTGGACGTCCTGCACTACGTCGAGCACGCGGTCGAGCCGGGCCAGGGGGCGCATGCCGTCGCATATGCGCAGGTCAAGGTGGGTGACGTCGTCTGCTGGGGTGCGGGGCGCGACACGTCGGTCCTCACCGCGTCCGTCCAGGCCGTCCTGTCCGGCGCCAACCGCTGCCTCACCATCTGACCGGGGCCCCGGGGCCCGGATCCGGGTCCCGGGGCCGCCGGATGGGGAGTGAGGAGCGGGGTGCTTCGGGTAGGTAGGGCCTTACCCCCCGTTGGCAGCCGAGGACGGGGGGATTCGGGTGGGGACTTCGGTGGCGTCCGGGGGACGGACGATTCGGAGTTTGATTCCGGCGCGGGTCGACCGGTTGCCGTGGTCGCCGTTCCACACGCGGATGGTGATCGCGCTCGGGACGGCGTGGGTGCTGGAGGGGCTGGAGATCACGGTCGCCAGCGCCGTGGCGGGGACGTTGACCGAGTCCGCGGCGCTGGGGATGTCGTCCACGCAGGTGGGCGCGCTGGCGACGGTGTACCTGGTCGGCGAGGTCGTCGGGGCGCTGGTGTTCGGGAGCCTGGCGGACCGGATGGGGCGGCGGAAGCTGTTCATGGTGACGCTGGGGGTGTACCTGGCGGGCAGCGGGCTGACGGCGCTCACGCTCGGGTCCGGCGTGGGCTGGCTGGTCTACATGTACGGGACGCGGTTCATCGCGGGCATGGGGATCGGCGGGGAGTACTCGGCGATGCACTCGGCGATCGACGAGCTGATACCCGCGCGGTACCGGGGACGGGTCGACATCGGCATCAGCGGCGCCTACTGGGGTGGCGCGATCCTCGGCACGCTGGGGACGCTGCTGTTCCTGAACGAGCTTCCGGCGAACGTCGGGTGGCGGCTCGGGTTCCTGCTGGGGCCGGTGCTGGCGGTCGTGATCCTGTTCGTCCGGCGGCACCTGCCGGAGAGCCCGCGCTGGCAGGTGATGCACGGGCGGGAGGACGAGGCCGAGGCGTCCATCTCCTTCATCGAGCGCGAGGTCAGGCGCGCGGGCAAGGAGCTGGAGGACGTCCCGGCGGACCGGGCGATCGCGATCCACCCGACCGCGCACCGCGGGTACCTGACGCTGGTCCGGGTGCTGTTCGCGCGGTACCCGTCGCGGTCGGTGCTCGGCGCAAGCCTGATGGTCACGCAGTCGTTCCTGTACAACGCGATCTTCTTCACCTACACGCTGGTGCTGACGAAGATCTACGGGATCGCCGCGTCCGCCGCGCCGTGGTACCTGATCGCGTTCGCGGTGGGGAACCTGACCGGGCCGCTGGTGCTCGGGCCGCTGTTCGACACGGTCGGGCGGCGCAAGATGATCTCCGGGACGTACCTGCTGTCGGGGCTGCTGCTGGCGCTGTCGGCGTGGCTGTTCTACACGGGCGTGCTGAACGCGGCGACGCAGACGGTCCTGTGGTGCGTCATCTTCTTCTTCGCGTCGGCGGGGGCGAGCTCGGCGTACCTGACGGTGAGCGAGCTGTTCCCGGTGGAGGTGCGGGCGCAGGCGATCGCGGTGTTCTTCGCGATCGCGCAGAGCGTCGGCGCGCTCGGGCCGGTGCTGTACGGCGCGCTGATCGGGGACGGCGCGGACCGCGGGCGGCTGTTCCTCGGCTACCTGCTCGCCGCGCTGGTCATGTGCGGCGGCGCGTTCGTCGAGCTCACGCTGGGGGTGGACGCCGAGGGCAGGTCCCTGGAGGACGTCACGACCCCGCTGTCCTCGGCGCGCAAAGCCGGGACGAAGGTGTCGGAATCGCCGGGTCTCGCCGCCCAGTCCGTCCAGCCGCCGGCCGCCCGCCACAGCGACGGGGCCGGGGGCACCGGAGGGCCCGGGCGGGACGGTCCGGGCGAGAAGGGCTGAACCGGCCCGCAGGCAACGGCAAAGTATGACCAAAACGCGCCGGAAGTCGTCGGACGGCGACGTTTACCTGCGCGTCCTCCGCGAGGAGCGTGTGGCACCTGAGAGATCACGTTGATCACGGAGGTGCGGATTGGCCAGGCGGCCCCTCGCAAGGACGCGCCGGAGCGCGACGCTCGCGGCGCTGACCGGTGTAGCCGTCGTGGCGGCGGGCGCGCTGCCCGCCGCGAACGCGGCGAACGCCACCACGCGCTCGGCCACGCCGAAGATCGTGGTGCGGAACGGCGTGACGCAGCCGGCGTTCTCCTACAAGGACGCGATCCGCGAGCACGTCTACGTCCAGTCGAGCGTCGACTCCGACCACGACGGCAAGCTCGACCGGGTGAACGTGGACATCGTGCGTCCGCGCGAGTCCGACCACGGGCTCAAGGTGCCGGTCATCATGGACGAGAGCCCGTACTACGACACGTTCGGGCGCGGCAACGAGTCGCAGAAGAAGAAGTACGACGCGAACGGCGACCCGATCTCGTTCCCGCTGTTCTACGACAACTACTTCGTGCCGCGCGGGTACGCGTTCCTCGCCGTGGACATGGTCGGGACGACCAAGTCGGACGGCTGCCCGACCAGCGGCGGCCCGACCGACGTGCTCGGCGGCAAGGCCGTCGTCGACTGGCTGAACGGCCGGGCGAAGGCGTTCACGCCGGACGGCAAGCCGGTCAAGGCGTCCTGGACGACCGGGCACACCGGCATGATCGGCAAGTCGTACGACGGGACGCTCGCCAACGGCGTCGCCGCGACGGGCGTCAAGGGCCTGGACACGATCGTCCCGATCTCGGCCATCAGCGGCTGGTACGACTACAGCCGGATGAACGGGACCAAGTACTGGACGGGCGAGCAGGACGGCCTGGCCAAGGACATCGACAGCGACCCGCCGGAGAAGTGCGCCGCCGTCCGCGACCACCTGGCCAAGGCCCAGGACGACGAGAACGGCAACTACAACGCCTACTGGAACACCACGAACTACCGGAACGGCACGGTCGGGGACGTCCGGAACGTGCACGCCAGCGTGTTCGCCATCCACGGCGTGAACGACTTCAACGTCAAGGACAACCAGTTCGCCCTCTGGTGGCAGGGCCTGAAGAAGCAGGGCGTCGCCCGGAAGGTGTGGCTGCACCAGCGCGGCCACGTCGACCCGTTCGATATCCGCCGCCAGTACTGGGTGGACACGCTGCACAAGTGGTTCGACCACGAGCTGCAGAAGATCCCGAACGACGTGCTGAAGCAGCCGCGCGCGGACATCGAGGTCGGACCGGACCAGTGGATCACGCAGGCCGACTGGCCGGCGCCGGGTGCCCGGACCGTCCCGCTGCGTCCCGGTAAGGACGGCTCGCTCGGCCTGAAGCCGACGACGCCCGGGAGCACCGGCACGTTCACCGACCTGCCCGGCCCGGACAAGGGCGGGTACACCGAGTCCGACCTGGCGTCCGACCCGACGACGGCGAAGCCGTACCGGCTCGCGTACGTGTCGGGCGCGCTGCCCAAGTCCGTCCGGATCTCCGGCACGCCGGAGGCGCGGCTGAAGGTCAAGCTGGACAAGCCGACCTCGGACCTGACCGTCCTGCTCGTCGACTACGGCACCGACACCCGCGTCGACTACCTCGGCGCCGGCTCCGGCATCAAGACGCTGACCACCCGCAGCTGCTTCGGCGAGAGCACCGCGGACGACAGCGCCTGCTACCGCGACACCCAGACCACCACCACGACCACGCCGCTGAACGTGGTCGCGCGCGGCTGGATGGACGCCTGGAACCGCACGTCGCTGAGCCACCCGACGCCGCTGGCGGCCGGGAAGTACTACTCGATCAACTGGAAGACGCTCAGCCAGGAGTACGTCCTCAAGCAGGGCCACCGCCTCGGCCTGGTCATCGCGGGCACCGACTACGACAACACCACCGAGACCCCCACGGGCGCGAACGTGACCGTGGACCTCGCGGGCAGCTCCGTCACCGTCCCGGTCGTCCTCGCGCCGGACGGGATGAGCGCGCAGCTCGCCCCCGCCCCGACGGCCCCCTGGAAGGGCCCGAAGGCGAACCTCCCCCGCCAGGAGAAGAAGTTCTTCTGACCGGCTGACCAGGGCCCTGGAAGTGCGCGCCGCTCCGGCCCGGGCCGTGCCCGCGAGTCGCTGACCCGCGAGGACGGCCCGGGCTCGCAGCGGGCGGCTTGCGGGGCCCTGCCATGTCCGGGAGCAGGCCGCGGCCGCGCGGTTGGAACGGTCGACCTATCCGCGACTTCCACGTGACCATCAGGTCATTCCTGAATGGCGATCTTCGTCGCGGCGAAACTGGGTCAGATTTCACTACGGACGAGATTTCGACCTGACCCACTATGCCTAGTCATCGGCCGGAATTCGGCCCGTCATGATCACCTTCACGGCCGCACTGAACTGCGCGGACGCGGCGCCCGCGCGCACCGCGGCCCGCCCGACCGGGCAAAACCACCCCAAGTACCCCATACAGAACTATTTGCACCTAGCTCCTTAGCTGCGCAAACGTATTCATATCCGCAATGCGCAGGCCGCCCTCGGCATCCGGCAGATCCTTGATTGCGGAGACCGGGCAACTACGGCATCATCGTGGTGGTTCGTCTCTCCAAGAGAGAGCGACCTCCGCGGCCCCGACGTAGAAGGGCCGACACTCCGGCGCCTGCTGCAACAGCCGCCGAAAAGGAGTGCCGACCCTCCACGCACCGCCGCGACCCGACACTCAAGGGCATTGTCACGGAGGTACGTTCATGCGTGAGTGTACTAGTCACGCCGCCATGGTCACGGCCCACCCCCTTACCGCCGGTCTCCACTCCGCAGTCCATTTCCTCCCGCTCCAGGTAGGCGAGCCGGCGCTGATCCTCATCTGGACGGCCGCGGGCACGGTCACGGCCTATCTGGGGCTCGTCACACTGATCGGAATGATCGCGTGGAGGACGCACGTCCGGGGCGACATCGAGCGCAATATCCGGATTATGGAAATGCTGGTCAGGGTGCTTCCCTGGCGCACCGGCCAGGCGCCCGGCAAGCGCCCGCAGGTGCCCCAGGCACGGCCGCAGGCACAGGCGCGGGCGCAAGCACAGGCGCGGCCGCAGGCGCAGACACAGCCGCGGGCGCGGGCGCGGGCGCGGAAGCGGCGCGGCTGATGTCCGCCGCCACGACACGGCACGACGACGCAGGTCACGGGGCGACTTGCTCGGAACCCGGGTGCGTCCACCCGGCCCGGTTCCGGGTCCTGGTCACGACCGGCCCCGCCCAGGACGACGCCGCGACCCGGACGTCCGGCACCTGCGGAACGCATCTCGTCGACACCATCCAGCGGTTGGCGGGCAGCGCATACGAGCGGAGGCGCGATCCGGCCTATGTCACCGTGTACGCGGTCGCCGAGGCGCATGCCGAGGGACCCGGTTCGGCGGTCGAGGAACTCGCGCTGGGCACCTTTCCGGTGCCGGGGTGAGGACGGAACGCCCGGCAACGCGTATTCAAACGCGTCGACCATGACACCTTCCGGCCAGGCCGGCCCGCCTTCCTGCTTCGTGTCCGCTTCCGATACTGGAGGCCCTGTGCGCAGAGGAAGGCGGGCGTCATGACATTCCAGCTGGGTCTGTTCTCCCCCAACACCGAGTCGGGGCTGGCGATCACCACCGTCCCCGAGCGATGGCATGCGACCTGGGAGAACAATCTGCGGCTCGCGACGATCGCGGACGAGGCGGGGCTCGATTTCCTGCTTCCCGTTGCGCGCTGGACGGACTGGGGAGCCGACACCGATTTCCACCGGAGCGTCCTCGATCCGCTGGTCTGGGCATCGGGCCTGCTCGCCAGCACTCAGCGGATCCGGGTGTTCAGCACCGTCCACACCGCGTTCCACCACCCGGTCGTCGCGGCCAAGCAGCTCGCCACGCTCGACCAGCTCGGCAGCGGACGCGCCGGGCTCAACATCGTCGCCGGATGGCACGCGCCCGAATACGAGATGTTCGGCCTCACCCTGCCCGCCGACCATGACACGCGGTACGCCTACGCGCAGGAATGGTGGGACATCGTCCAGCGGATCTGGACGAGCACGGAGCCCTTCGACCACGACGGCAGGTTCTTCCGGCTTCGCGGAGTGGTCGGCGCGCCCAAGCCGCACAACGGGACGCGCGTGCTGACCATGAACGCCGGGTCGTCCGCGCAGGGACGGTCGTTCGCCGCCCGCAACGCCGACCACGCGTTCACCGTCGTCGGCGGCCCGCAGGACGGCGCGGACGTCGTGAAGGCCATCAAGGCCGACGCCGACTCGCTCGGACGGTCCGTCGGCGTCTTCACGCTCGGGCATGTCGTCTGCCGCCCGACGCGCGCGGAGGCCGAGGACCGGCTGGCCTACTACGCCGACCGGCACGCCGACTGGCCCGCCGTGGACGAGGTGATGCGCCTGCAAGGGCTGCACGCGCAGTCCTTCACGCCCGAGATGCTCCAGACCTACCGCGGCCGCTTCGCCGCCGGGCACGGAAGCTGCCCGCTGGTCGGGGACCCCGACGACGTGGCCGGGGCGCTCGCCGGGTTCGCGGCGGCCGGGTTCGACGGCATCGCCCTGTCCTTCCTCGACTACGCCGACGAGCTCGGCCACTTCGCCGCCGAGGTGCTGCCGCGCCTGGCCGCGCTCGGCGTCCGCCCGTCCGCCGGCGGTGCCCGCCCGTCCGTCCGTCCGCCTGCTGCCGCGCCCCGACCAGAGAGCGAGCCAACGTGACCCCATCGCCTCCTCTGTCCCGCTACCAGCGCGTCGTGAGTTCGAGCGCCGAGGTCCTGCACGACCGGGTCGAGCCGTACGCCGTCGGCCACGACCTCCAGCTCAGGGAGCCTGGCCGGCCCCTGGACGGGATGGTCAACGCCGTCGGCATCGGCGACGTGAACCTCGTGTGGGTCCGGTACGGCGGCGGCGGGGTGATCGTCGACACCCCGCCCGTCGAGGCCGAGTTCGCGATGTGCGCCCCGCAGGCCCCGATGGACGTGGAGTACCGGCGGTCCGGCCGCAAGGACGTCGCCGGCGGGCTGCTCGTCCTCTCCCAAGACGAGGGGATGCGGATGAGCCCCCATCCGCTCCTGGGCTGCCTGGTCATGTCGACCAGCACGGACCGGCTGACCCGGCACCTGGCGGCGTTCCTCGGCCGTCCCGACCGGGCGCCCCTGGAGATCCGCCCGGACGAGGGCGAGGCGATCATGCCGGCGCCGCTCGTCGAGCGGACCTGGCGGCACGTCTGCCACATCCTGGACGAGATCGCCGCGGACGGGCCGCCGCATCCGCTGCTGGGCCGGGCGCTGGAGGAGTCGCTGCTCAACGCCGTCCTGCTCGGCCTGCCGCACAGCGCGGCGGACGCGCTCACCCAGCCGCCGCGCGACCGCCGCCGCCACCACCTCGCGGGGTTCATCGAGGACTGGGTGCGCGCGCACCACGCCGAGCCGATCGGCGTCACCGACATCGCGGCGGCGGCGGGGATCGGCGTCCGGCAGCTCCAGGCGGTCTGCCGCGCGGAGTGGGGCGTCACCCCGGTCCAGTTCCTCCGGGACGTCCGGCTCGACCATGCCCGGGCCGCGCTGCTGGCCGCCGAGCCGAAGCCCGGCGCGGTCGCGGCGATCGCGACCGCGGCGGGCTACCTGCACAAGAGCCGCTTCGCGACGCACTACCGGGAGAGGTTCGGCGAGTCCCCGTCGCAAACGCTCGCCTCGCGGACGCACGCGTCGCGGCGGAACTAGGTGCGCGTGAGGTGTTCCAGCGCGTCCAGACCGGCTTGCCAGGGGAACTTCTCGGGAGGTGGGAAGTGAGGACGGCCCTTTGCGTCCTGCGTACCGTCCCCTAGAAGGACGGTCACTCCGAAGGATTCGAGTGCCTCCAGAGAGCGGTTCAGGACGGGATGGGCCATGTGCGCGTGGCTGCTGTAGGGCATGGCGACGGTCGGGACGTTCAGGCCGTACCCCTCGATGAGGTAGCCGAGGGGGACGGTGTCGCCGATGCCCGCGGCCCACTTGTTGATGGACGTGACGGTGATCGGCGCGGCCAGGAAGGCGCCGGCCACCGGGAACGCGTCCGGTTCGTCCGGCTGCTTGTAGACCGAGCGGACGGGGTAGCCGGTCATCTCCTCGATCCGCGGGACGTCGACGAACTCGCGCCCCTTCGGGGTGGTCATCACGCAGACCGTCCAGCCCGCGTCCTGCGCGGCGCGCACGCCCTCGTGCGCGTACCGGGAGCCGGACGAACCGAAGCACATCAGATACAGGACCCGCTGTTGATCGCTCACCCCGCCATCTTCCGCGCCCGCCGCTCCCGCACCCCGACCCGGGGTGCCCTGTCAGGGCACGCGGACGGTCCGGAGGAACTCCGGGAGCAGCCACGGGCGCCGGCCGCCGATGGTGACCTTGCGGGTGAGGACGGCTTTGACCCGGGACGTCCGGCCGAACAGCATCATGTTGAAGACGGCCGGGTCGAAGGTGAGGCGGACGTCGGGCACGCCGGACGGCGGGTGCGCGGTCGTCCTGCCGTCAACGAGGCGGAACACCACCGGGTCGGTGTAGGCGGAGCGGAACTCGACCGAGATCGGACGCTCGCGGGGTCGGCCGCCGCCGTCCAGGAGGTGGCCGAGCCCGTGGGTCGCGAGGCCGACCATGAACTCGCCGAAGAAGTAGGAGGCGTCGCGCGGCGGGATGTCCCACGGCTCGCGGGCGCCGGTCGCGATGTCGTGGCCGTGCAGCAGCAGCTCGTTGATCATGTGGCCGAACAGCCCGGCGAGGGTGACCTGCGCGCCGCCGATCCAGGTGACGGTCTCGTCCGGGTCCCGGTCGGCCGTTCGGTCCAGCATGAACGCCACGGACTCGCGTAACCGGTCGAGCAGCGGCTCGACGCCGCGCTCGGTGAGCGAGCCCAGCACCACGCGGTTGAGCTCGTGCACGTCCTCCACGTTCATGGACTTCATGCGCTCGAACAGGTCGGGGACGGGCGGCGGCGGCGCCGTCGGGTCGATGAGGACGGTGTCGAGCCAGCCCACCGAGGTGACGTGGGTGACGGTGTCGGCGACCGTCCAGGTGTCGGTGGCCTTGACGTAGGGGTCGGGGACGGCCGACACCAGCGCGGCGAACCGCTCGGTGGTGTCGCGCAGCGACGCGCGGATCGCGTTCCACTTCTCGGGGGCCATGAGCCGAGATGACCACGGTTCGGCGACGGAAAGCAAGCTCGAAGGGGAGGGACTTCGGGGCCGTTGGATAGCCTCGGGCGCAGGTGATCGACATCGTGGGTGCGGGACGCGGTCGGCTCCACCGGGCGGGGCGCGCACGCGGCGGGGAGGTGCGGGTGAGTCCACGCCGATCGGATCCCGGCATGCGTCCGGCGCTGGTGGAGATCGCCGCCCGGGTGCTGCACGAGGACGGCCCGCGCGGGCTGACCGCGCGGCGGGTCGCGCGCGAGGCGGGCTGCTCGACGATGCTGGTCTACACCCACTTCGGCGGGATGAGCGGGCTCGTCCGGGAGATCGTGCACGAGGGGTTCGCCCGGCTGGAGCAGCACTTCGCGCGCGTCGGCGAGTCGGCCGACCCGGTCGCCGACATGGCCCTTTTCGGACGCGCCTACCGGCACAACGCGCGCGCGAACCCGCACCTGTACGGGGTGATGTTCGGCGCGTCCTCGCTGCCGGTGTTCTCCCTGTCGGACGTCGACCGGCAGTACGGCCGCTACACGCTCGTCCACGTGGTGCACTGCGCCAAGCGCTGCATCTCGTCCGGACGGCTCGGCTGGGACGACCCGGAGATGGTCGCGCACCACATGTGGATCACCGTGCACGGGCTGGTCAGCCTGGAGCTCGGCGGCTACCTGGTCGACCCGTACGACACCGACCGCTGCTTCGAGACGCAGCTCACGGCGCTGATGGTCAGCGCCGGCGACGACGCCGCGGCGGCCCAGGGCTCCGTCCAGGTGTCGCGGGAACGGTTCATGGCCCGGTTCACCTGACCGCCCGGTTCACCTGACCCCGACCGGTTCATCTGACCCCAGCCGGTCGTCCACCCCCGCCCGCGCGCCTGACCCCGACCGGCGCGCCCGGCCCCGGCCGGGGCGGCGGCCGGCGGGGGCAGGGCGGTCAGAGCGGGGTGTTGCCGTGCTTGCGGGGGTGCGGGGCGACGGCCTTGTTGCGGAGCATGGCGAGGGCGCGGGCGACCTCGGCGCGGGTGCGGGCCGGGTCGATGACGTCGTCCACGAGGCCGCGCTCGGCGGCGTAGTAGGGGTGCATGAGCCGGTCGCGGTAGTCGGCGACGTACTTCTCGCGGAGCGGCGCGGGGTCGTCGGACGCGGCCAGCTCACGGCGGTAGACGACGTTCACGGCCGCCTCGGCGCCCATCACGGCGATCTCGTTGGTGGGCCAGGCGAGCGAGACGTCCGCGCCGATCGAGCGCGAGTCCATGACGATGTACGCGCCGCCGTAGGCCTTCCGCAGGATGACCTGGACGCGCGGGACGGTCGCCTCGCAGTACGCGTACAGCAGCTTCGCGCCGTGCCGGATGACGCCCGCGTACTCCTGCTCGGTGCCGGGCAGGAAGCCCGGGACGTCCACGAGCGTCACGAGCGGGATGCCGAACGCATCGCAGAACCGGACGAACCGGGCCGCCTTCTGCGCCGCCGCCGCGTCCAGCACCCCCGCGAGGACGGTCGGCTGGTTCGCGACGACGCCGACGACGTGGCCGTCCAGGCGGGCGAGCGCGCAGACGACGTTGCGCGCCCAGTCCTCGTGCCACTCCATGAACTCGCCGTCGTCGACGATCTCGGCGATGACGGCGCGCGTGTCGTACGGCCGGTTCGGCTCGGCCGGGACCAGCTCGGCGAGCGCGGGCCGCAGGTCGTCCTCCGCGCCGCAGGGCGGGCCGGCGGGCGGCGCCTCCAGGTAGTTGGACGGCAGCAGCGACACCAGGTAGCGGACGTCGGCGAGGCAGCTCTCCTCGTCGTCGTGGACGAACGTGGCGACGCCGGTCCGGCCGCCGTGCACGTGCGCGCCGCCCAGCTCGGCGTGCGTGACCCGCTCGCCGCTGACGGCCTCGATGACGTCCGGGCCGGTCAGGTACATCTGCGCGGTGCCGCGGACCATGAACGTGGCGTCGGTCAGCGCGGGCGAGTACGCCGCTCCCCCGGCGCACGGGCCGAGCACCACGCTGATCTGCGGGATCACCCCGGACGCCCGGACGTTGCGGCGGAAGATGCCGCCGTAGCCGTCCAGCGCCATGACGCCCTCCTGGATCCGCGCGCCGCCGCCGTCGTTCAGCCCGATGAGCGGCGCGCCGTTCGCCACCGCCAGGTCCATCACCTTGTGGATCTTGGCGGCGTGCGCCTCGCCGAGCGAACCGCCGAACACGGTGAAGTCCTGCGCGTAGACGAACACGCGGCGGCCGTCGATGGTGCCGGAGCCGGTGACGACGCCGTCGGTCGCGGGCCGGACGCCGTCCAGCTTCGGGCCCTGCGCCCGGTGCCTGCGGAACAGGTCGAGTTCGAGGAAGGAGCCCTCGTCCAGGAGCAGGTCCAGGCGCTCGCGCGCGGTCCGCTTGCCCTGGCCGTGCTGCCGCTCGACGGCGGGTGCCCGGCCCTGGACGATCTCCCGCCGGAGCCGGTCGCGGCGCTCGCGCAGCTCGTCCATCGGCACGGCGGCCGCGACCGGCCCGCCGTTCACCCGCAGCCGCGCGCCCGCCTTCCCGTTCCCGTTGCCGCTCCCGCTCCCGTTGCCCGGGCGCGGGAGCGGCAACGGGACGAAATCGACCTCGCTCATCGGCGACCGTCCCGGACGGGCGCGAACTGGCCCGGGAGGCGGCCCTGCCCGGCCGGGCCCCGGTACGCTTGCGCGATGCCGAGCCACCGCTCGGCCTCCGCCCCGGACACCCGGATCGCGAGGTCGGCGGGGTGCCGCCGCCGGGTCACCAGCAGGCAGAAGTCCTCGGCCGGGCCGCTGACGCGCTGCTCGGCGTCCTCCGGGCCGAAGTCCCACGCCTGCCCGGACGGCGAGGTGATCTCGTAGCGGAACTCCTCGGCGGGCGGTGTCAGGCCGTGCGCCTGGTAGCCGAAGTCGCGGACCAGGATCGCGAACCCGACCAGGTGGATCAGCCGGTCGGTGCGCTCGGGCCGGACGCCGAGGGCGTCGGCGATGTCCTGGCCGTGCGCGAACGTCTCCATGATCCCGGCGCACGCGAGGATCGCCGGGGGCAGCGGGTTGACCAGCCACGGGACGGTGCCGTCCTCGGGGACGGCGGCGAGCGCGTCGATGCCGGCCGTCCGCTCGGCGCTCCAGCGGGCGAACAGCTCGCGCGGCGCGGCGCGCGGGTAGTCGTCCAGCGCGGCGTTGACGGCGCCGTCGAAGTCGCCCTTGGCGCGCTCGACGAGCGCCTGGAACGCGGCGGCGTCGGACGCGGCGGTCCCGGCGAGCCGGTAGATGAACGACAGGTGGGCCACCTGGTCGGCGATCGTCCAGCCGGGGGCCGCCGTCGGCAGCCCCCAGCGGGCGTCGTCGAGACCGGCGACCATCCGGTCGATCTGCTCGCTCTCGGCGGTCAGGTCGGCGATGACTGTCTTCAGGTCCGTCACGAGCCCGAGTCCTCTCCTGGGAATGCCTGGGGATCGGACTCCAGGATCACCCGGGCCGGACCGGAGAGCCCTATGCGAACGTGCGGACCGCGCGCGTGCTCTCTTCCCCGGTCAGACGGGTGCGGACTCGGCGCCGAGCTCGGCGCCGGTGATGTCCTCCAGCCGGCGGTGCCGGGTCTCGATGGCCACCGCGATCGCCAGCACGACGGCCAGCGCGAGCGGGACGGCGCCGAGCAGGGCCGTCGTCCGGACGGACGGCACCGCCACCGCGGACACCACCATCGCGATCACCAGCACGCCGCCCGCCTTGGTCATGCCCGCCGCGAGCCCGCTGCCCCGCGACCGGATCCGCGTCGGGTACACCTCCGCGCCGTACGCCGACAGCACCGCCACGACCGAACTGGCACCCCAGATCGGGACCACCAGCAGGACGCGCAGCACGGCCTTGTCGTCGGCGACCGAGTCGCCCATCGCCACGAAGCCGAGCAGCGCCGCCGCGACGACCGCGCTCAGCCCGATCAGCGTCCAGCGGCTCGACCGGTGGTAGAGGTAGGCGACCAGCAGGTTCAGCGGGAAGCCGATCAGGGACGAGTCGCGCAGCACCCGGTCGGCGGTGACGCCGGTGTAGCCGAGGTGCCGCAGGTTGGTCGGCAGCCACAGCTGGAACCCGTACAGGACGAGCCCGATCCCGCCGCCGACCAGCGCGAGCACCAGCGTCAGGCCGAGGAACGGCGAGCGGAGCAGCTGCGCGTACCCGGCCTTGACGTCCTTCTCGACGGCCAGCTCGGACGTCTCGATCGGCACGATCTCGGCGCCGTAGCGCTTCAGCACGCGGCGCGCCTCGTCCTCCTTGCCGACCGCGAGCAGGAACCGCGGCGACTCGGGGATCCAGCGGGTGAGCAGGATGAACAGCAGCCCCGTCGGCAGCCCGAGCAGCCACAGGACGCGCCAGCTGTAGGTCGGGGTGAGCGACTCGGACGCCCAGCTCGTCAGCACGTACGCGCCCGCGATGTCGCCGCCGATCAGCACCATCAGCCAGCCGCGGTGCCGGGCCGGGATCGTCTCCGACAGCAGCGTGAACGCGACGGGCAGCATGCCGCCCGCGCCGAGGCCCATGATGAAGCACATCAGCAGGTTCAGCTTGTAGCCGGGCATCGTCCCGCAGATGGACGTCCCGACGAACAGCACCCCGGCGAGCAGCATCGCGGCGCGGCGTCCCATCCGGTCGCCGAGCCAGCCCCAGATCAGCGACCCGAGGACGGTCCCGGTGATGCCGAACAGCGGCAGCAGCGCGGCGGGATGGCTGCCGTGCGGGTTGAGCGCGGTCTTGAGGCCGTACTCCTTGGCGAAGCCCGGCACGACGAACGCGAGGGACGTCGGCTTCATCACGTCGATCGTCACCGCCGCCGCGAGGACGAGCAGCAGCCCGACGTGCGTCGCGCCGAGCGGGGCGTCGTCCAGCGCCCGGACGCGCAGCCCGGCGGCCCGGCCGTAGTCGGCCCGGCGCGGCAGCAGACCGTACCCGGCGGCGAGCAGGCCGGCCACGATGAGCACCATGCCGGTGACCATCGAGGCGTCCATCTTCATTCCGGCCATGTGGTACTTCATGTCGCGGGCCTGGATGTACATCGGCAGGTGCAGGACGACCCCGGCCGTGACCATCGCCGTGCCGGTCCAGAACAGCACCGGCCGCCGCCGCCCGAACGACCGGCCGTCCGCGTCCTGCCTGCTGGTGTCCCCCCTCCCGGCGTCGCCCCTGCCGGTGTCCTCGCCATCGACTCCGCTCATGTCGGCTCCTCTCCGCAGTCAGCCCCAGCCGAACTCCCCCAGTAACGCAGCTAGCCCGGCTCCCCCGAGGCCGCCGTCGCGGCCGGTTCCGGCCGGTCGTCCGCGAGGGTCTCCCGGCCGTACCGGTCGACGCCGAGCAGCTTCAGCGCGGGGCCGGTCATCGCGGTCGTCGCCAGCGCCATCACGACCATCAGCCCGTACAGGCCGCGGTCGAGCACGCCCAGCCCGAGGCCGACGCCGAGCGCGACCAGCTCGGTCAGCCCGCGCGTGTTCATCAGCACCGCGAGCAGCGCGGACATCCGCGCGGGCAGGCCCTGCGCCCGCGCGCCGAGGAACGCGCCGCCGAACTTGGCCGCGACGGCGGTGGCGAGGATCAGCCCGAGGTCGAGCAGGTCCCGCCCGCTGGTGCGGGCGAGGTCCACCTTCAGCCCGACCAGGACGAAGTAGGCGGGCAGCAGCAGGACGGTGCCGAACTGGAGCCCGTGCAGCAGCGCGCCGCGCGCCTCGTCCCGCTCGCCGCGCGGCAGGACGAGCCCGAACAGGAACGCGCCGAAGATGAAGTGCAGGCCGAGCGCCTGCGTGGCCGACGCCGAGAGCAGCAGGCAGGTCAGGACGGCGGCGAGCGCGGCGGGCGAGCGCGCGGCGAGGGCGCCGGTCAGCCGCGACCGCTCCAGCAGCGGCCGGACGACCAGGAGCATCACCGCGGCGTACGGGACGGTCAGCGCGATCTGCCAGGCCGCCGCGCCGCCGACCGCGGCCTGGACGGCCGCGAGCAGCGTCCACGCCACGACGTCGCAGACGGCGGCGGTGCTGAGCGCGACCGTGCCGAGCGGCGTCCCGCCGAGCCCGCGGTCACCGATGATGCGGGCCAGCACAGGGAACGCAGTGACCGACATCGCCACCGCCATGAACAGCACGAACCCGGTCTCGTGCCCGGCGGCGTGCCGCGGCGCTAGATAGAGGCCGAGCAGCGCGCCGAGGCCGAGCGGCAGCAGCGTGGCGCCCGCCGCCGCGCCGGCGGTGGCGCGGCCGACGGTCCGGACCGTCCGGTGGTCGAGTTCGAGGCCGACGACGAACATGAACACCACGAGGCCGAGATCGGCCACGGCGGTCAGGAACGGCCGGACGGCCGCGGGGAACAGCAGGTCGCCGACGCGGCCGTGCAGCAGGGTCGGGCCGATCAGGATGCCGACGGCCATCTCCCCGATGACCTCGGGCTGGCCGAGCCGCCGCGCGACGCGTCCGGCCAGCCGGGCCAGGACGACGACGAACGCCAGCGCGAGCAGGAACCTGAGCACCTGGCTGTCGGTCACCTTCCCGCCTCTCCCGGGAACGGGCGGCACTCCGCGGAACCGCCGCACCCCGCACGCGCATCCGAACCAGCCACCTCATCGTCGGTCAGCGCCCGCGCCGGAACCTTCTTCCAGATTGCTCCGGTTCCGGCCATCGCGCGCCGATGATTCTCGCGGGCCCCGCCGGTCTAACCCCGCGACCCGACGGCGATCGGTTCGACACGATCGGTTCGACGCGAAGGGAAGCGGCATGCACGTGAGCGGTTCGCATGTGAGCGGCAGGGCGCACGCGAAGGCGGGCAGGTCCGGACGGGCCCGGCACCGCACCTGGTGGCGGAGCGGGGTGGGAGCGGCGGCGGCCGCGGCCGTGGTGCTGTTCGGCACCGCGGCGGGCGCGCAGGTCGGCGCGCGGCCGGCGACCGCGGCGGCAGACCTCTCGATGTTCCAGCACGGGACGGTGCCGGTGGACGGCGGCACCCTGCACTACGTCAAGGGCGGCACGGGACCGGTCCTGGTGCTGCTGCACGGCTGGCCGGAGACCTGGTGGGAGTGGCGGGACGTCATGCCCGAGCTCGCCAAGAGCCACACGGTCGTGGCGTTCGACCTGCCCGGGCTGGGCTCGTCGAGCGTGCCGTCCGGCGGGTTCGACATGGCGCACGCCGCCGCGCGGATCCACCAGGCGGTGACCACGCTCGGCCTCGGCAAGGTCGGGCTGCTCACGCACGACCTCGGCGCGCTGGTCGGCTACGACTACGCGCGCGACTACCCGTCCGACGTGACCCGGCTGGCCGCGCTGGAGACGATGCTCAACGGCTTCGGCCTGGAGAACGCCTACAGCCTGAGCTGGCACTTCCTGTTCAACCAGAGCCCGAAGCCGGTCCCCGAGAACATCATCAACGACTACGCGCACGTGAAGACGTACCTGGGCTGGCTGTTCAGCTCGGCCCGGCACCCGGACGCGATCGACCAGGCGCGGTTCTTCGCCGCCTACTCCGACCCCACCCACCGCAGCGCCGGGTTCGAGTACTACCGGGCGTTCCCGGCGAACGCCGCCGACAACAAGGCCAACGCCGACCGCAAGCTCACGATGCCGGTTCTGGCCATGGGCGCCCAGTACGTCTTCGGACCGGGTGTCGCGCAGTCCTTCCAGGCGGTCGCGACCGACGTCCGGCAGGCCGTCGCGCCCGACTCCGGGCACTGGATCCCGGAGGAGAACTCCAGCTACCTGAAGGCGTGCGCGGACCTGTTCTTCGGCCCGCCGCCCGCGACCCCGCCGACCGGCGACCTCGCCCCCTGCGCTCCTTGACCTGCGCTCCTTAACTCCTGGAACGCGTGACGGCCGCCGGGCAGCTGCTCCCGGCGGCCGTCACTTTTCCGGAGGGGTCGGATTCCCGGAGGCCGGTCTTCCGGACGGGTCGGATTCCGGAGGACCGGTCTTCCGGTCGGGTCAGATGTAGAGGGTGTCGGGCTCCATGCCGCACAGGACGCGCCCGTACAGCTCGTCATTGGTGTCGGGGTGCATCAGCGCGTGCATGTTGATCGCGTGCAGGTCGCGCGCGATGCGCTGGATCGGCACGTCGTTGTAGATGGACGACCCGCCGCTCGCCGCGTTCAGCACTCCGGCGGCCTCCTCGGCGAGCCGGCAGGCGCGGCCCATGTCGGCGCGGGCGCGGGCCCGCTCCTCCATGCTCCACGGCGAGCCGTCCGCGCCCTTGGCGTCGACCATGTCGGCGAGCCGGTGGGCGTGGAACGCGGCCTCGTCGATCATCATCACGGCCTCGGCGACCCGCAGGTGGGTCACCGGCGCCTCCTGCTGCCGCTCGTAGCCGGTGTAGGTGATCTTGCGGCCGGGCAGCCGCTCGAAGAACGCGTCCCGCGCGGCGGCGGCCAGCCCGACCGCCGCGCCGACCGACAGCGCGGACGCGGTCGGCAGCAGCGGCGCGCGGAAGACCGGCGAGGACGCGTTGCTCTTGGACGCGTACCGCTCGGTGAGCACCAGCGGCAGCGGCAGCACCCGCTCCTGCGGGACCAGCACGTTCTCGGCGACCGTGCTGACGCTGCCGGTGCCGCGCAGGCCCGTGGTGTCCCAGTCGTCCACGATCGACAGCTCGGACATCGGCACGACGGTCATGATCGGCCAGAGCGACCCGTCCGGCGCCGGGGCCATCGCCACGATCACCTGCCAGGTCGCGTGGTGCGCGCCGCTGATGAAGCCCCAGCGGCCGTTCAGCAGCAGGCCGCCGTCGGCGGGCTCGCACATGCCGGTCGGGCTGAGCGTCCCGCACAGCCGCGCGTCGGGGTCGGCGAACACCTCGTCCTGGACCTCGTCGGGCAGCAGCCCGGCCATCCAGGTGGTGATGGCGTTGACCGCCGCGACCCACGCGGCCGAGCCGTCCGCGCGGGCGATCTCGGCGACGACCTCGACCACGGTGCGGGCGTCGGCCTCCAGGCCGCCGTGCCGGGCCGGCAGCCGGAGCCGGAACATCCCGGCCTCGGACAGGGCCCGGACGGTGTCCTCGTGCAGGCGGCGGTTCTGCTCGTGCCAGGCCGCGTGCTGGGTGAGCTGCGGCTTCAGGGACGCCGCGGCGCGGACCAGCTCGGCCCGCGTCGGCGCTTGGGCGATGGCCACCCTGTCCTCCTTCGACGAAATGGACTGCGATCTCCGCAATGGTCGTCCGGCACCACCGCGCGGCGCATCCGATGGATTGCGTTTCCGGACGGCTCCGAGCAATCCGGGAGATGTCCGTCCGGGGGCGCGGATGGAAGGGTCGGAAAGTGCCAGAGCGCAAAAGGAATGGCACGGGAGAGGGAAGAGAAATGGCAGCGAGCACGTCGTCCAAGGCGACAGGCAAGGCAGCAGGCAAGGCCACCGGCTCCGGGCCGAGCGCCGCCGACCAGGCGGCGGTCGCCGGCCTGCCGCAGCGCATGATCGAGGCCTGGGCCGAGCACGACGCCGACGGGTTCGGCGCCCTGTTCACCGAGGACGGCACCCTCACCCTGCCCGGCGTCCACCAGGCCGGGCGGGAGGCGATCGCCGGCTTCATGCGGGCCGCGTTCGCCGGCCCGTTCAAGGGCACCCGCGTCACCGGCAAGCCGCTGAGCATGCGGTTCCTCGCGCCGGACGTGTGCGTGCTCATCACCGAGGGCGGCGTCATCGCCGCCGGCCGGACCGAGCTGGCCGACGAGGCGGCCATCCGCGCCACCTGGCTGGCCGTCCGGCAGGACGGCGAGTGGCGGCTCGCGGGCTACCAGAACTGCCCGCGCGACCCCCGCTGAGAAAGGCCCGCGCCGGCATGGGGCCGGCGCGGAGGCTCCCGAAAGGAACCCCATGTTCACGAAGCTGGTCGGGGCGTCCGTGCTCACCCTCGCGGTGGGCGCGGCGCTCTCCTCCCCCGCCTCCGCCGCCGTCGCGCTGACGGTGACGCCGTCGTCGGGCCTGTCGGACGGGCAGGTCGTGCAGACCTCCGCCACCGGCCTGACGCCCGGCACCACTTACCGCGTCGGCGAGTGCGCCGAGGTCGAGCCCAACACGTTCGCCTGCAGCTTCCCCGACATCGTGCAGGGGACGGCGGACGCGAACGGGAACTTCGCCACGCCGCTCACCGTCCGCGCGTCCTTCCAGGGCGTGAAGTTCGACGGGACGACGTGGGGCCCGGTGGACTGCAAGGTGCAGCAGTGCGAGATCGGCATCGGCGACCTCAACCTCGACCCCGGCGCCCGCACCCCGATCTCCTTCCAATAGAGCGAGGCGGCGACAGCGCGGCCGTCCGGTCGCGAGCCGATAGATAGAAGCGCCGGCGAGGTCCTCGACCTCGCCGGCGCCTTCGCTTGCGGTCTTACTCGGCCTCGCCGCCGCCGATGCGGTTGCGGGCGCGGACCAGGTCCAGCGTCACCCGGATCTGGTGGCCCTCGACCATGTCCAGCGCCTTGCGCAGCCGCGGCGCCTGCTCGCCGAGGAAGCCGGTGACGAGCGTCAGCTCGCCGGTGTCCAGGGTGAGGGAGCGGGTCCCGTCGTCATTGGTGATGATCTTCGGCACGTCGTTCACGCCTCTCGCTCGTCGGGGTCGCGTCGGTTTCACGCCCTCCCGATCGTCGCCGGGACGCGGCCGTCCCGGCATCTCCGCGATTGCGGTCAACGGGACCGGAGAAAAGCACTGCGAGAGAAGCCGCGAAAGCGGCCGGATGGTTCGCTTGAGAGGCCATGCGCCATACCGCGGAAAAGCGGTTCCTGTCGCACTGGAATCCATTTCACCTGAAGATGGGAGACCTCCGGTGTCCGAACACCTCGGGGACCGCGCCGTCGTTCTCGGCGGCGGAATGGCGGGCCTGCTGACCGCGCGCGTGCTCGCGGACCGGTACCGGGAGGTACTGGTCCTGGACCGCGACGCGCTGGTCGGGGTGACCGAGCCGCGGCGCGGGGTGCCGCAGGCGCGGCACGCGCACGCGCTGCTGGCCCGCGGCCAGGGCGTGCTCGAAGACCTCTTCCCCGGCCTCACCGCCGACCTGGACGCCTCGCCGGACGTGCTGATCGGCGACCTGTCCGGCGACCTGCGCTGGTACTTCAACGGCGTGCCGCTCGCCCAGCACCCGTCCGGGCTGCTGAGCATCTCGGCGACGCGTCCCGCGCTGGAGGCGCACGTCCGCGGACGCGTCGCCGCACTGCCGAACGTCGCTTTCCGCGAGCGCGTCGCGGTGCGCGGGCTGGTGTCCGGCCCGGGCGGGACGCGCGTCACCGGCGTCCGGTTCGGCCCGGACGGCGAGCCCGGCCCGGACGAGACGCTCGACGCCGACCTGGTCGTGGACGCGACCGGACGCGGCAGCCGCGCGCCCGGCTGGGTGCAGAACCTCGGCTACCCGCGCCCGGCCGAGGAGCACATCAGGATCGACCTCACCTACACGTCCCGGTTCTTCAAGCTGAACAGCGACCCGTTCGGCGACGACCTCGCCATCAACCCCGTCGCGTCGCCGGCCAACCCGCGCGGCGCGTTCTTCGGCAAGTTCCCCGGCGGCATCGCGCTGCTGTCGCTGACCGGCATCCTCGGCGACAAGCCGCCGCGCGACGACGAGGGCTTCCTGGAGTTCGCCCGGTCGCTGGACGCGCCGGAGGTGTACGAGGCCGTCAAGATCGCCGAGCCGGTGGGCGAGGCGACGAGCTTCCACGTGCCGAGCAGCGTGCGCCGCCGGTTCGACCGGCTGCCGCGCTTCCCCGAGGGGCTGCTGGTCATCGGCGACGCGGTCTGCTCGTTCAACCCGGTGTACGGGCAGGGCATGACGGTCGCGGCGATGGAGGCGGCGGCGCTCGCGGGCCACCTCGCCAAGGGCCCGGCCCGTCCGCTGGAGTTCTTCCAGGAGATCGCGCCGATCATCGCCAACCCGTGGGAGATCTCGGCCGGCGGCGACCTGGCGTTCCCCGGTGTGGAGGGCCCCCGGAACCTCCAGGTCCGGATGGGCAACGCCTACATGAAGCGCCTGCACGCCGCCGCGACCCGGGACGGCCGGTTCAGCGCCGCGTTCTTCCGCGTCGCCGGGCTCGTCGATCCGCCGCAGGCGCTGATGCGGCCCGAGCTGGTGCTCGGCGTCCTCGCCGACGCCTTCGGGATGCGCGGCGGCGAGCCGTCCGCCACCGACCGCAAGCCCGCCGCCGCCGCTGGCACCGGCAGCGGCGGCACCGGCACGGACACCGCGGCATGACCGTCCGACACCCCATCCCAGGCCGACCCTCCAGGAGGACTCCGTGACCAGCACACAGCTAGCGGTCGTGCTCGGCGGCAGCGTCGCCGGGACGCTCGCCGCCCGCGTCCTGTCCGAGCACTATGACCAGGTCGTCGTCGTGGACCGCGACGAGGTGCTCGGCGTGGCCGGGCCGCGCCGGGGCGCGCCGCACACCGCGCACGCGCACGGCCTGCACGCGCGCGGGCAGATCATCCTCGACCGGCTGTTCCCCGCGATGATGGACGACCTGCGCACGATGGGCATCCCGGTCGGCGACCTGGGCGAGATGCGCTGGTACTTCAACGCCAAGCTGATCCAGCCCGCGCGGACGGGCCTGCTGTCGATCACGGCGCAGCGGCCTGTCCTGGAGGACTACCTGCGCACCCAGGTCGCCAAGCTGCCCAACGTCGACTACCGGGAGCGCACCGAGCTGCTCGGCCTGCTCGCGTCCCCGGGCAACGAGCGCATCACCGGCGTCCGGCTCCAGGAGCGGGCGGACGGCGCGGAGCCGTACGAGCTGCCCGCCGACCTCGTCGTGGACGCCACCGGACGCGGCTCGCGGCTGCCCGTCTGGCTGGAGGAGCTGGGCTACGACCGCCCGGCCGAGGACCGGATGAAGATCGGCCTGACCTACACCACGCGGCTGTACCGGTCCCGGCCCGAGATGTTCGACGGCGTGCAGTCGATCAACCCGGTCGCCTCGCCCGCCTACCCACGCGGCGCGTTCTTCGGGCAGGTCGGCGAGAAGGAGTGCATCGTCTCGCTGACCGGCATCCTCGGCGACCACCCGCCGACCGACGAGGAGGGCTTCCTGGAGTACGCCCGGACGCTGCCCGTGCCGGACGTCTACGAGGGCATCAAGGACGCCGAGCCGCTCACCGACCCGGTGTCGTTCCAGTTCCCGGCGAGCGTCCGGCGCCGGTACGAGCGGCTGACCCGGTTCCCGGACCGGCTGCTGGTCATCGGCGACGCGATCTGCTCGTTCAACCCGGTGTACGGGCAGGGCATGACCGTCGCGGCGATGGAGGCGATGGCGCTGAGCCGGCAGCTGCGGCGCGAGCCCGTCCCGGACGCGCGGACGTTCCTGCGGGCCGTCGGGCGCGTGGTGAACCAGCCGTGGGACATCTCGACCAGCGGCGACCTGGACTTCCCGGGCGTCCAGGGCGAGCGCCCGCTGAAGGTCCGGATGGGGAACGCCTACATGGCCAAGCTCCAGGCGGCGGCGACGCGGGACGCCTCGCTCACCGACGCGTTCATGCGGGTCGCGGGCCTGATCGACCCGCCGACCGCGCTGATGAAGCCGAAGGTGATGGCCAAGGTGCTGCGCGGCTCCCAGGCCGCCGCCCAGGCCGAGGCGCAGGCCGCCTCGTAGCGCACGCACAGAACGGGCGGGACGGTCTGACCGTCCCGCCCGTTCTTCATGCGTCTAGCTTGCAGCCAGCAGGCGGTCGAACTCGGTGGTGTCCAGGGCGCCGTCCCGCCAGAGCGAGAGCGGGTCGGAGCGCAGGACCTCCATCAGGCGCTGCAGGGCGGCATCGCTCTCGCCCGCCTGCGCCAGGTTGTCGCGCAGATCGGTGATCCGGGCCGTGGCCTCGTTCCAGACGGTCTCGACGTCGGTCACCAGGACGGCGATGCGGCGGAACACGCGGTTCATCCGCTCGACCGCCGCGGCCGGCGTGAGGTCGACGCGCCCGTCATCGGTGATGTCGCGCTCGGCGAGCGGCGGCACCGGATCGGTGAGGACGACCGAGGGCGCGTCGAGCAGGTCCGCGGCGGAGCGGCCGTTCGGCGACTGCCCGTTGCGGCTCAGCGCGAGCGCCGCGTCCTGGACGACGACGGAGTAGGCGTTGAAGAGCTGCCACAGGCTCGTGAGGTCGGTGGCCGCGGCCTGCCAGCGCGTCCGGCTGCGTCCGGACAGCTCGGTGTCGGCGAGCAGCCGCCAGCCGAAGCTGTTCTCCAGGTCGTTCAGGTTGGAGCGGATCGCGTCGCGGCGCGACTCGGCCGTGGCGACGGCCGCCGCGTCGGCGCGCGCCGGTTCCGGTGCGGGACGGCCCGCCAGCGCGGCGGCCTTCTTCCCGGACGGCGCCGACCCCGCCGGCTGCGGGCGCGGATCGGGGAAGCGCCGGTCGGCCCAGGCTCCGACCGGACGTTCCACCAGGTAGTAGCCGATCGTCGCGAGGATGACCGTCCCGATGATCGTGACCGTCTCCAGCTCGGCGAAGCCGTTGCTGCCGTAGAACACGTCGATGCTCTTCGGCTTGCCGTCCAGGATCGTCTGGGGTTGCAGGTAGAAGTGCATGGCGGCGAAGTGCCAGAGGTAGATCCCGTAGGAGATCTTGCCGAGGAACACCGTCGGGGCGTTGCCGAGCACGGCGTCCACGGGCTTCAGCCGGCGCGCGCCGGGCGCGATCAGCGGCAGCGCCACCAGCGAGCCGAACATGAACAGCTGGACGCTGGTGACCAGCAGGTGCAGGCCGGGTGTGAAACCCGTCCCGATCACGCTGAACGGCCGGAAGCAGTTGACGAGGAAGACCACCCCGGCGAGGCCCCAGAAGATCCAGGGCTTCGCGGCGGCCAGCTTCATCAGCTTCGGCGTGTCCGCCGGGGAGATCCGGGTGAGCGCGATCATGCACGCGATCGCGATGCCGACGCCCATCGCGGGCGCGATGCCGAACGGCCACCAGAAGACCGTCCGGTCGTCCCCGCCGAGCGCCTTGACGCCGATCAGCCAGCCGAAGCCGACGACGAACAGGATCGGCGCGGGCAGCATCAGCCGCTTGGCGCGGGCCGCCGGGGTCGCGCCGCGCGCGGCGTACCTGTGCGTCCCCCAGGCGATGAGGCTGAGGAAGATGTACCACTGGATCATGTCCGGGACGGTCCACATGATCTCCATCCCGTTCATCGAGCTCGGCGCGAACGGGTGCGGCAGGTAGACCTGGAGGAGCAGGATCGGGCGCAGCACGGCCCAGAAGTTGTTCAGCTCCCCCCGGTTCAGCGTGAACAGCACCGTCAGGTACATCAGGTAGTAGGCGGGCAGCAGCCGCAGGCCCCGCCTGATCAGCGTGTTCCGCAGCGGCGGCATCTTTCCGCCCGCGATGACCGAGCGGGCGATCGGCAGGTAGAAGAAGATCGCGGGCGGGACGAACAGCACCCCGATCGTCACCGGCAGGCCGCTGACGAGGAACACCGCGACCGGGTTCCCGGCCGGTTCGTGCTCGCCGAAGTCGGTGGTGCCGAACAGGCCGGCGAACACCGCGACGTGCACGGTCAGCAGCGAGAGCGCGGCGAACGCCCGGACCCCGAATATCGAGGGTGAATGCCGTTTCCCGGAAGCGGGCACGGTGGGTACGCCCATCCGCTTCCCTCCTTTCGAGCGATGCGAATCCACAATGAGCCGCTTCGAGGATCACCCGCCGCGCCGGGCGCGGCATCTCCGTCCTTGCGCGGCGCCGTCGGCGCAGGTCAGAGCCGATTTCGAAGACCGCACGGGAGAAGAAGAAGCGGCGCCGGGAAAATGATTCAGTGACGGCACGACGCTGGCCATCCGGAGCGACACGGCCGGAGCAACCGAAAGCGAAGGACAGCGAATGCAGCCGTTCCGCATCGACATTCCCGAGGAGCAACTCGCCGATCTGCGCCGGCGGATCGCCGCGACCCGCTGGCCGGCCGAGCTGCCCGGCGTGGGCTGGGAGCGCGGCATCCCGCAGAAGTACCTGCGCGAGCTGGTGGAGTACTGGACGGGCAGCTACGACTGGCGCGCCGCCGAGGCCGAGCTGAACCGGTACCCGCAGTTCACCACCGAGATCGACGGCGCGAACGTGCACTTCCTGCACGTCCGGTCGCCGGAGCCGGACGCGACGCCGGTCATCCTCACGCACGGCTGGCCCGGGTCGGTCGTGGAGTTCCTGGACGTGATCGGCCCGCTGACCGACCCGCGCGCGCACGGCGGCGACCCGGCGGACGCGTTCCACGTCGTGATCCCGCACATCCCCGGCTTCGCGTTCTCCGGGCCGACCCGCGAGGCGGGCTGGGACTGCCGCCGGATCGCGCGCGCGTGGGCCGAGCTGATGAGCCGCCTCGGCTACGAGCGGTACGTCGCGCAGGGCGGCGACTGGGGCATGGTCATCTCGCTGATGCTCGGCCAGGAGGACCCCGAGCACGTCGCGGGCGTGCACGTGAACATGGTCGTGACGATGCCGTCCGGCGACCCGTCCGAGATGGCGGGGCTGAGCGAGGCCGACCAGGCGAAGCTCGCACACGACGCGTACTTCGCCGAGGACGGCTTCGGCTGGCAGAAGATCCAGGCCACGCGCCCGCACACGCTCGCCTACGGGCTGACCGACTCGCCGGTGGGGCAGCTCGCCTGGATCATGGAGAAGTTCCGCGAGTGGGGCGACTGCGACGCCGCGCCCGAGGAGGCCATCGACCGCGACCGGATGCTCACCAACGTGATGCTCTACTGGCTCACCGGGACGGCCGGGCCGAGCGCGCAGATCTACTACGAGACCACGCACCTCACCGAGCAGTTCGTGAAGACGTGGGGCGGGCCGTGGCCGATGCGCGCGCCGGTCGGCGCGGCCGTGTTCCCGGCGGACGCGACGCGCCCGATCCGGGCCTGGGCCGACCGGGTGCTGCCGACGCTGGCGCACTGGCAGGAGTACGACAAGGGCGGGCACTTCGCCGCTCTGGAGCAGCCGGAGGCGCTCGTCTCCGACCTCCGCACGTTCACCCGCCTCGTCCGCGACTGACGCGGACGCGGGGACGCAGGGACGCGGCTGGCGTTCGGAGGCCGCCGGCCGTTGGACGAGCCGCCCGGCTTGGGGGAGCCGGGCGGCTCATTCATGTCCGTGGAGGAAGGTCAGCGGGGGAAGGTCAGTCTTCCGGGTAGGGGTAGGAGTCCATCACCGGACGGACCTCCACCAGGCCGTACGCGGCCTCGGGGATGCGCTTGGCGTGCTCGACGGCCTGCTCGATGTCGTCGCACTCGACCAGGTAGAACCCGGCGAGGACCTCCTTCGCCTCGGCGTACGGGCCGTCGCCGGTGCCCGCGAGGGACAGGTCCGGCTCGCCCGGCACCCGGACGGTCAGCGACGGGTCGGCGAGCGCGTGCGTGACGATCAGCTCGCCGGACGTGTCGAGGTCCTTGGTGAGCGCGTCGTAGGCGCGCAGGCCCTCGGCCCGCCGGTCGGCGGGCATCTTCTCCCAGATCCGCCGGGACTCGGGGTTGCTGTTGATCAGGATGAGGTACTTCACGGTCCTCGCCTCCGGCAGCGGATCGCTGGAAAGCAGCGCGTCTGGAGCGCGGCGGGAAGGCGGCGCCTAGAACGCGGTGCTTCTAGAATGCACAGGGCAGCCGATCGACACCGTATACCAGGCCCGTCTCGTGCAGGACGGGCGCGCCGGTGGCGCGCAGGCCGGGCAGCCGGGTGAACAGCTCGCCGAGCAGGACGGTCATCTCGCGGCGGGCGAGGTTCGCGCCGAGGCACAGGTGCGGGCCGGGGCCGCCGAACGCCAGGTGCGGGTTCGGGTCGCGGGTGATGTCGAAGTCGTCCGGCCGCTCGAAGACGGTCTCGTCGCGGTTCGCCGCGCCGTAGTGCATGACGATCATGTCGCCCTTGGCGTACTCGACGTCGCCGAGGACGTAGTCGCGGGTGAGGTTGCGGCGCATGTAGGTGACGGGGCTGACGTGCCGGAGCACCTCCTCGACCGTGCCGGGCATGCGTCCGGGGACGTCGGCGAGCAGCAGTTCGCGCTGGTCCTCGTGGTCGGTGAGCTGGATGAGGGCGTGCGAGAGGCTGTTGCGGGTCGTGCCCGTCCCGGCGACGACGAGGCTGCGGAAGAACACCGCCAGCTCGCGCTCGTCCAGCGCGTCGCCGTCGGCGTCGTCGTGGACGAGCAGGGTCGTCAGGTCGCCGGTCGGGCGGCTCCGGCGCTCGCGCGACAGGTCGCGGAACAGCCCGTCGAAGAACCGCACCGACTGCGCGACGGCGTCGCGCGGCGGGCGGGCCAGCGGGTCGGTGGCCGCGAGGAAGGTCTCGCTGTGCTCGATGACCTCGTCGTGCGCCTCCTCCGGGATGCCCATCATGGTGCAGATGATCTTCAGTGGCATCGGCCGGGCGACGTCCGCGACGAAGTCGCAGGGGCCGCGCTCCTCCAGGTCGTCCACGATGCCGCGGGCGACCTCCTGGAGGCGGTGGTCGAACGCGGCGATCGTCCGCACGGTGAACGCGCGCGCGACGATCCGGCGGATCCGGGCGTGCCGCGGGTCGTCCATGTTGATCATCGAGGGCGCGCCGCGGCGCTTGTCCGGCGGCAGGTCCTCCAGCGTGGTGGCGTTGGGCTCGGAGCTGAACACGTCGGTGCGCCGGCTCGCCTCCTCCACCTCGGCGTACCGGGTGACCAGGTAGAACTCGACAGGCGGGCCGCCCATCGAGCTCGGCTGGCGGAACCGCACCGGCCCGCGGGTGGCGCGCAGGCTCGCGAGGATCTCCACCCGCTCGGCGGCGGAACGGCGCATGAATTCCGCGCTCAGGGGATTGCGGTATTCGGCTTCGGGCACTGCTGTTTCGGCGACCATGGGCTCACTGTAGGAAGGGCCGCCGGACGCGTCTTCTCCGAAGTTGTCGTGCACGGCGCTATATACCGAGAGTGTTTCGGAGGGCGCGTTTGTCGGTCTTTCCCAGCGAGGTGAGCGGGATGTCGGGAAGCACTTCGAGCCTTTCCGGGAGTTTGTAGCGGGCCACGCCTTCGCGTTCCATCGCGGCGCGCACCTCGTCCAGGCCGAGCGCGCGGCCGGGGCGCAGCACGACGCAGAGGCAGACGCGCTCGCCCAGCTCGTCATCCGGGACGGGCACGACGGCGGCGGCCGCGACGCCGTCCAGGCGCAGCGCGTGCGCCTCCACCTCGGCCGCCGCGATCTTCTCGCCGCCGCGGTTCACCACGTCCTTGTCGCGGCCCTCGACGACCAGGTTGCCGTCCGGGCGCAGCCGCACGATGTCGCCCGTCCGGTACCAGCCGCCGGGCGCGAACGCCCGCGCCTCCGCCTCGCCGCCGCCGACGTAGCCGCGGACGGTGTACGGCCCGCGGGTGAGCAGCAGGCCGGGCTCTCCGGGCGGCACCGGGACACCCTCGGCGTCCACGACGAGCAGCTCGTCGTCCGGACAGACCGGACGGCCCTGGGTGGCGATCCGCACCTCTTCCGGATCGTCCCGGCGGGTGTAGCAGAGCAGGCCCTCGGACATGCCGTAGCCCTGCTGGAGCGTGCAGCCGAGCACCGTCCGGACCTTGCGCGCCAGCCCCGCCGGCATGCTCGCGCCGCCGGTCTGGAGCAGTTCCAGCGAGCCGAGGTCGTGCCGCGCGTCCCGCTCGCGGTGCTCCACCCACCGCCGCAGGACGGCCGGGACCAGCGACGTCGCCGTCACCCGCTCCCGCTCGACGTCGGCGAACGCGCGCTCCGGCGCGGGCGAGGCTCCGAGGACAAGGCGTCCGCCGGACATCAGTGCGCCCAGCGCGCTCGTCATCGGGAACCCGTGCGCCAACGGCAGGACGGCCAGGTAGACGGTGTCCGGGCCGAAGCCGCTGACGTCCGCCGACCGCTCGACCATGTAGGCGTAGTCGTTGTGCGTCCGCGCGATGATCTTGGGCAGCGCGGTCGTCCCGCCCGACAGCAGGAACAACGCCGTCCGCTCCGCATCCGGCGCCGCGTGGTCCAGCTCGGCCCGCGCCGCCTTCGCATCCTCGGCGGGGGCGCACAACTCCCCCAGGTCCGCGCTCCTCCCGCTCGTACCACCGGCTACCAGGACGTTCTTCACGGACGGGACGTCGCCGGCGACCTGCCAGGCCATGGCCTCCAGGTCGAAGCCGCGGTCGTCGGCGGTGACGACCAGGGCGCGGGCGCCGGCCGCTTCCGCGATCGCGGTGACCTCGTGGCGGCGGGCGGCGGGCAGTGCGAGCAGCGGCGGCGTGCCGAGGCGCAGGCACGCCAGCGCCAGCACGACGAACTCCCAGCAGTTCGGCAGCTGCGTCAGGACGCGGTCGCCGGGACGCAGGCCCAGGTCGCGCAGGCGCAGCGCGGCTCCGTCGGCACGGGACATCAACTCGCGGTAGGTCAGGCGGACGTCCCCGTCCACCAGGCACAGCGCGTCGGGCGTGGCGTCCGCGGCGGCCTGGACGTGCGCGCCGAGCGGTATGCCCTGCCAGTAGCCGCGCTCGTAGTAGCGGGCGGCGAACTCGGCGGGCCACGGGACGGCGTCCGCGCTCCGGGGGCTGGTTTTCGGGCTCATCAAGGCACCTCCACGGCAGAACGATTCCTGCCGAGCGCCGCCCGCCGCTTCTCCGGAAATGCCATCTCGCCGAATGCCGAATTGCGCATGGCGGTTCGGCGCAGCAAGGAGCGAGTTGCCCGGCGTCCGCCTTTCCGAAAACCATCGGAAGGGCGTGCTCCGAGAGGAAGAGGGCGACGATGGCACCCAGGCGCGACCTTATTGACCGGTTGACGAGGCGGTTCGACCACCACGATCCCGACTACACGCCGGAGGCGGCCGAGATCGTCAATTCCGAGGTGCGGGAGACGGGACCGGTCGTCCGGTCCGACCGGTACGGCGGGATGTGGATCCTGTCCCGGTACGAGGACGTGCGGGAGGCGCTGCGCGACCACGAGACGTTCAGCTCGGGCGCGGGCGTGCACTTCCCGCGCGCCGAGGGGATGCCGAAGTTCGCGCCGATCGACCACGACCCGCCCGAGCAGCGCGTCCTGCGGAAGCTGATGATGCCGCCGATGGAGCGGGCCGCGCTGCGCGCGCTGGAGCCGAAGATCGAGGCGCTCGCCGCGTCGCTGGTCGAGCCGCTGGCCGCGCGCCGCGCCGGGGACCTGGTCGGCGAGCTGGCGCAGCCGTTCGCGATCGGCACGCTCGGCCTCGCGATCGGCCTCTCGGACGAGGCGCAGCACCAGATCAGGGGCCTGACCGTGCAGATGTGGCGGCGGCTGTCGAAGGACCCGGACGCGTCCGGGTTCTGGCCCGCGTTCCGCGACCTGCTGTCCGCCGAGATCGAGCGGGCCCGGCGCGAGCCCGGCGACTACTACCTCGCGCGGCTCGCCGAGACCGAGATCGGCGGCGAGCGCATCTCCGACGACACGCTCTACTCGATCATCGTGTCGTACTGCGTGGCCGGGCACGACAACCCGATGAACTCGATCGCCCGCGCGCTCTGGCTGCTCGCCCGCGACCCCGCGCTCCAGGAGCGGCTGCGCGCCGAGCCGGACCTGGCGGACGGCATCGTCGAGGAGTCGCTGCGCCGCTGGTGCCCGGCCGACCGGCTCACCCGCGTCACCACCCGCGAGGTCACGGTCGGCGGGGTCACGATCCCCGAGGGCGCCCGCGTGGTGCTGCTGTTCGACGCCGCCAACCGCGACCCGCGCCGGTTCGCCGACCCGGACGCCTTCGACCCCGACCGCGCCGACGCCCGCGACCACGTGAGCTTCGGGCACGGCATCCACCACTGCATCGGCGCGAACCTCGCGCGCACCGAGATCCGGACCGTCCTGCGGGAGCTGCTGAACCATCCGCCGTTCACGCTGGTGGACGCGCCGGAGCCGCACTTCGAGAACGGGCGGCACATCGTGTTCCCGAAGCTGGTCGTCCGGTTCGGGGAGCGGTCATGAGCCATCGCCCGGGAGCGCAGATCCCCGGCGCCGAGCGGCTCGTCGAGCTGACGAACGGCCTGCTCGTGTCGCACGCGCTCGTCGCCGCCGAGGAGTTCGACCTGTTCACCGTCCTGTCCGCGTCGGACGGCGCGACGCCCGCGGAGTTCGCGGCGGTCGCGGGCATCGAGGAGCGGCCCGCGGTGGTCCTGCTGACCGCGTGCGCCGCGCTCGGCCTGCTCACGCGGGACGGCTCGTCCTACCGCAACACCGAACTCGCCGAGCGGTACCTCGTGCGCGGGCGCCCGTACTACTTCGGCCACTACATCCGCATGCTGAACAAGTACGTGTACCCGGGCTGGTCTCGGGTGACCGAGGCCGTGCGGACGAACAAGCCGAGCCGCAAGGTCGCCGACGGCGACGTGAGCATCTTCGAGGCCGAGAACCGGACCCGGTTGTTCTGGGACGGCCTGTACCCGCTGTCGGCCGTCACCGCCCGCGCGCTCGCCGAGGCCGTCGATCTCGGCGCGTCCCGGCGGCTGCTGGACGTCGGCGGCGGCGGCGCGGCGTTCGCGATCGAGCTGTGCCGCCGCTTCCCGAAGCTGGACGCCACGGTCTACGACCTGCCGCACGTGTGCGAGCTGACCGCCGAGCGGCTCGTGGCGGAGGGCATGGCCGACCGGATCGGCGTCCGGCCCGGCGACTTCTTCGCCGACGCGGACCTGCCCGGCGGGCACGACACCGTCCTGCTGTCGATGGTCCTGCACGACTGGGACGAGGAGCGGGACCGGGAGATCCTCGCCAAGTGCTTCCGGGCGCTGCCGTCCGGCGGGACGGTCGTGGTCAGCGAGCTGCTGGTGGACGACTCGGGCGACGGCCCGCTCGACGCGGCGCTGATGAGCCTCAACATGCTCGCCGGGACGTTCGGCCGCAACTACACCGAGGGCGAGTACCGCGGCTGGCTGGCCGACGCGGGGTTCGCCGGGGCCCGGACCGTCCGGTTCCGGGCGCCCGCCGCGAACGGCGTGATCATCGCCCGGAAGCCCTAGTCCCCAGGCGGCCGGACGGCATGGCCGAATCGCCCGGAAGCCCGTGCGGACGGGCGTTCCGGGCGCCTGGCGTGTTCTCCGGGTCCGGCGGGCGGCGCGCGGGTACGTTGCTGGTTCGTGCCCAGCCTCGGCTGACGGAGGAGACTGCCATGCGCAAGGTCTGCGCCGGACTGATGATGACCCTGGACGGCGTGACGGACGCGCCGAACGAGTGGTCGGGCCCCTACTTCGTGCCGGAGATGGGGCAGGTGATGGCCGAGGGGATCGCCAACGCCGACACCATCCTGCTCGGCCGCCGCACCTACCTGGAGTTCGCCGAGATGTGGCCGCCGCAGGGCGACTCCAACCCGATGGCGGCGTTCCTGAACCAGACTCCCAAGTACGTCGCGTCCTCGACGATCGACAAGGTCGAGTGGAGCGGGTCGGAGCTGATCAAGGGAGACGTGGTCGAGGCGGTGAAGGAGCTGAAGTCGCGGCCGGGCAAGAACATCCAGGTCCCGGGCAGCCCCCGGCTCGTCCGGTCGCTGCTGGCCGCCGGCGTGCTGGACGAGCTGTCCCTGATGATCTTCCCGGTCGTGCTCGGCGCCGGGAACCGGCTGTTCGAGGACGGCACCAGCCGGATGGCCCTGGAGCTGACCGGTTCCGGCACCTACAGCTCCGGTGTCGTCGGCGCCCAGTACGCCCCCGCCAAATAGGTCCAAGCCCCGCAGCGCGGGCCGCGCGTCAGGGCGGGTCTTCGGCCAGTTCGGCGGCGCGGGCGGCCAGGTAGCGGCGCTCCGGCATGGACAGGGTGCTGCGCGCGGCCAGCTCGAACTGCGCCCGCGCGGCCTCCCGGTCGCCCGCCATCTCGTACAGGTGGGCGCGGATCGCCTGGAGCCGGTGGTGGCGGGACAGCGCCGGGCTGGACTCGGCGTCCGCCAGCTCGGCGAGCGCGGTCCGCGGCCCGTGCACCATCGCGACCGCGACGGCCCGGTTCAGCGTGACCATCGGGCCGGGCGCGATCGAGTCGAGCATGTCGTACAGGACGAGGATCTGCGGCCAGTCGGTGTCCTCGGCGCGGGCGGCCTCGTCGTGGACGGCGGCGATGGCGGCCTGGAGCTGGTACGGGCCGAGGTGCGCGCGGGGCAGCGTCTTGGTGATCAGCTCGACCCCCTCGGCGATGGCGCCCGCGTCCCAGCGCGTCCGGTCCTGGCGGTGCAGGGGTTGCAGGAGGCCCTCGGCGTCCACGCGGGCGGGCCGGCGCGCGTCGGTGAGCAGCATCAGCGCCAGCAGGCCCGCCACCTCGCCGTCGTCGGGCAGCCGGGCGTGCAGCTGGCGCGCGAGCCGGATCGCCTCCTTGGTCAGCTCGACCCGGTAGAGCGCCGCTCCCGAGCTGGCCGTGTAACCCTCGTTGAAAATCAGGTAAAGGACGTGGAGGACGGCCGCGGTGCGGGCGGGCAGCTCGTCGCGTCCGGGCAGCGTGAACTCGGCGCCGTGCTCCCTGATCATGCGCTTGGCGCGGGTGATCCGCTGCGCGATCGTCGCCTGCGGCACCAGGAAGGCGCGCGCGATCTCCGCGTTCCCGAGCCCGCCGACGGCGCGCAGGGTCAGCGCCGCCTGGGACGCCGGTGTCAGCGCCGGGTGGCAGCACAGGAAGAACAGCGTGAGCGTGTCGTCCTGGCCGGGGCCGAGGTCGGTCTCCGCGCCGGGCGGGGTGAGCTGCGCGACGGTCAGCTCCCGCCGGACCCGCGCCTCCTCGTTGCGCCGCATGTCCGTCCAGCGGCGCGAGGCGACCCGGATCAGCCAGCCGGCCGGGTTGTCGGGCACGCCCTCCTCCGGCCAGCGGGTGGACGCGGTGAGCAGGGCCTCCTGCACCGCGTCCTCGCAGGTCTCGAACGTGCCGTAGCGGCGCACCAGGTTCCCGAGGACCACCGGCGCGAGCTCCCGCAGCAGGTTCTCGGTCACATCCTCCCCCGGCGTCGCATCCCGTACAGATCTGTTCCCCCCATGATGTCGAATCCTCGCCGCCGGCTTCGACACCTTCTCCAGAGACCGATGCACCCCGCCCGGAGGGCGGATCCGGAACACCGTTCCGGACCGTGTTCCGGCTGGTAGAGAAGGAGTCCGCCATGCGGAAGCTCACCGCGGGCCTGTTCCTGACCCTGGACGGCGTCGTCGAGGCGCCCGACGACTGGCAGGGGCCCTACTTCAACGACGAGATCGGGCAGCGCATCACCTCCGGCGTAGCCGAGGCGGACGCGCTGCTGATGGGCACGCGCACCTACGTCCAGTTCGCCGAGATGTGGACGTCGATGCCGCCGAACCCGATGGCCGACCTGATGAACGGCCTGACCAAGTACGTCGTCTCCAGCTCGCTCAGCGACCTGAAGTGGCAGAACTCGGTCCTGCTGACGGGCGGCGACCTCGGCGCGGCCGTCACCCGGCTCAAGGAGCAGCCCGGCAAGAACATCCAGGTGCCCGGCAGCCCCCGGCTCGTCCGGTCGCTGCTGCGGCTCGGCCTGCTGGACGAGCTGAACCTGATGATCCACCCGATCGTCCGCAGCGCCGGGATGCGGCTGTTCGACGGCGTCCCGCCGCTGACCCTGGAGGTCACCGAGACCGCGACGCTGTCCACCGGCGTCGTCGCCGTCACGTACCGGCCGGTCAAGCCCTGACGCTCCGGTTCCGCCGACGTCCCGTCCCGCGGACGCCGCGTCCCCGCGGGCGTCCCGTCCTGCGGACGCCGCGTCCCCGCGGGCGTCCCGTCCTGCGGACGCCGCGTCCCCGCGGACGTCCCGTCCCTCGCCGACACCGGCCCCCACTGACATCCAGCCCATGATGGAGGGGAATCCCATGCACACCGAGACCTCCGAGACCGGGCCCACGCGTCCGGCGGCCGAGCCCGACCCGCGCCGCTGGAAGGCGCTGATCGCGCTGGCCCTGATCCAGTTCATGCTCGTCCTCGACATGACCGTGGTGAACGTCGCGCTGCCGAAGATCCAGCACAGCCTGCACTTCTCCGGGCCGGGGCTGGCCTGGGTGGTGAACAGCTACGTGCTGATGGCCGGCGCGCTGCTGCTGCTCGGCGGCCGGTTCGCCGACGTGTACGGGCGGCGGCTGGTCTTCCTGATCGGCACCGCCCTGTTCGCGCTCGCGTCGGCGGTCTGCGGCGCCGCCGTGGACGCGCCGATGATGCTCGTCGGGCGGTTCGGCCAGGGTGTCGGCGAGGCGCTCGCCGCGCCCGCGTCCCTCGGCCTGATCGCGCTGATGTTCACCGACCCGAAGGAGCGCGCGAAGGCGCTCGGCATCTGGGGCGGTGTCGCCGGCATCGCCGGGACGTTCGGCACGATCATCTCCGGCCTGCTCACCGACCTGGTGACCTGGCGCTCGATCTTCTACATCAATGTCCCGGTGGCGCTGGTCGTGCTGGCGCTCGTCCCGCGGCTGATGGCGGAGAGCCGGATGACCCGCGCGGCCGGGGCGCGGCTCGACTACCCCGGCGGCATCCTCGCCGCGGGCGGCCTGACCGCGATCGTGTACGGGCTGCTCCAGGCGGCCACGCACACCTGGGGCGCGTGGCAGGTGCTGCTGCCGCTCATCGGCGGCGTGGTGCTGCTCGCGGTCATGGTCGGCTGGGAGACCCGCGCGTCCGAGCCGCTGTTCCCGCTGTCGTTCTTCGCCAACCGCACCCGGACGGTCGCCAACGTCACCGGGCTCTTCCTCGCGGCGGCGTTCTTCACCTACTTCTACCTGCTGACGCTGTTCGAGCAGCAGATCCTGGACTACTCGCCGCTGGTCGGCGGGCTGTCGTACCTGCCGATGGGCCTCGCGATGGGCGCGGGGATGGGCATCGGGACGGGCATGACGCCGAAGTTCGGGGTGAAGCCGCTGCTCACCGTGGGCCTGGTCGGCTCCGGCGCGGCGCTGCTGATCGCCAGCTTCATCGGCACCGGCAGCTCGTACGCCACCGGCATCCTGCCCGGCATGATCGTGCTGGGGCTGTCGTTCGGCATCTGCTTCCCGACCATGACGAACGCGGCCATGCACGCGGTCACCGAGCAGGACGCGAGCCTGGCGTCCGGGGTGCAGAACACCACCCGGATGGTCGGCGGCGCGCTCGGCCTCGCCGCGCTGGTGACGCTGGCGCTGCGGCACGCCGCCACGCAGGTGCAGCACCACGGCGCGCAGCCCTTCCAGGCCCTGGTGGACGGCTACGTGCTGTCGTTCCGGATCGGCGCGGTGCTGCTGGTGCTGTCCGGCATCGCCGTCGCGCTGCTGCTGGAGCACGTGAAGGTCGAGCCGACCTCGCCGCTGCCGCCGGTTCCGGCGCCGGCCGAGGCCGCTGACTGAGCCCCGTGATGGATCGGCCCCGGGCCGTTCGCCCGGGGCCGATCCGTGCCCGGCGGCGGTCCTGCCGCCGGGCCATGGTGTGGTCAGGCCGCCGTACCCGCCTGCTCCGCTGCTTCGCCACCGGCTTCGTCGTCGGCGCCGTCGCCGTGCTCGCCGCCGCCCTCGGGGCGCAGCTCCTCGGCGAGGTGCTCGGTGAGGGCCGCCACGCTCGGCTTGTTCCACAGGATGTTCGGCGGCAGGTCGACGCCGTACCGGAGCTGGAGCCGGACGCGCAGGGCCACCGTCATCACCGAGTCCACGCCGAACTCGACCAGCGGACGGCGCGGCTCGACGTCCTCGACCGCCAGGTTCAGCTCGGCCGCGACCTGCTCCCGCACGTCGGTGCCGAGCCGCTCCAGCACGGCCGCCTCGTCCAGGGTCTCCCAGTCGAGGGTGAATCCGGCGCCGCCGTCGGCGCCGGCGGCGTCCACGGCGGTGATGTCGCGGAACATCGGCACCCGGCGGGCGCCGCGCGGCAGCGGCAGCACCCGGACGACGGCCTTGTAGTGCCCGTCGAACCGGTCGGCGAACGACCAGGACCGGAACGCCTCGTCCGCCGACACCACGTCCAGGCCGCGGGAGTTCGCCTCGCGCAGCGTGCCGGTGAGCGTCTCGGACATGCCCATGCCGCGCCAGGACGTCCAGCCGAGGCTGACGGTGTCCTTCTCGCCGCCCGCGCGGCGGTGCGCGGCGAGGGCGTCCAGGAAGGAGTTCGACGCGGCGTAGCTGGTCTGGCCGGTGAGCCGCGCGAACTGCCCGCAGGATGAGAAGAACACGAAGAAGTCCAGGCTCCCGGGCGGGAACAGCCGGTGCAGCACCATCGCGCCGCCCGCCTTCGGGCCGAGCACCTCGCGCAGGCCGTTCCGGTCGACCTTGTCGACCATGGCGTCCATGACGACGCCGGCGGCGTGCACGATGCCGCGGATCGGGGGCAGGCCGTGCGTGGCGGGGTCGAGCGCCGTCGCGACCTGCTCGGCGTCGGTGATGTCGAGCTTCGGCACCCGGACCGTCGCGCCCTGCGCCTCCAGGGCGAGGACGGCGTCGATGCCGCGCCGGGTGCGGACGTCGGTGACGGCGTCCCACTCCTCGCGCGGCGGCAGCCCGCGCCGTCCCGCGAGCAGCAGGCGGCGGGCGCCGCGGTCCACGAGCCACTGCGCGACGGCGAGGCCGAGCGCGCCGAGGCCGCCGGTGACCAGGTAGGTGCCCGCCGGGGTGCAGGGCTGCGGCGCGCCGTCCGCCGGACGCTCGATCCGGACGAGCCGGGGCACCTCCACGCCGTCCGCGGCCAGCGCGAGGACGTCCTCGGTGCCGGGCGCGGCGGACATCACTTCGAGCAGGTCGGCGCCGGTGGTGTCGGTCAGGGCCGGGACGTCGAGGAGGCCGCCCCACAGTTCGGGGTGCTCGCCGGCGATGATCCGCGACACGCCCCAGAGCGGCGCCTGGGCGAGGGCCCGCTCCCCCGCCGCGTCCCGGACGCCTTCGGACAGGCACCAGAGGCGGGGCAGCGGGCCGTCCCCCTCCCGGGCGGCGGCGTAGGAGGCCGAGAGGCGCTGCGCGGACCGGACGAGCGACCACGCGGTCCCCTCGGCCTCGTCCTCGGGCGGCGCGCCGGTCACGTCGGGGACGACCAGCAGGACGTCCGATCCGGGGAGATCCTCGGGCCGCAGCTCGTCGGCGGACGCGACGCGGCGCGTCCGGACGCCGGAGCGCGCGATCTGCCCGGCGACCCGGTCGGCGCGATCGCCCTCCCCGACCAGCAGGACGGACGTGACGGCGGGCCCGGCGTTCTCCGGCTCCAGCGGCCGCCAGGCGATCTCGTGGACGAGGTCGCGCGGCGCGGCGACGACGCCGAACTCGTCCTGGAGCGCGGCGAACTTCAGCCCGAGCACCTCCAGCACGACCTCGCCGTCCTCCCCCGCGACCCGGACGTCCACGGTGTCCTGCGGGGACCGGGCGGAGCGGGCCGAGTGGACGGTGATCCGCGCGGGCGGCTCGCCGCGGAACGCCACCGAGTCGATGTGGCAGGACATCCACAGCCGGCGCGCGTCCTCGGGTGTCACGACGACCGCGCTGAGGGTCAGCGCGCCGTCGATGACGTGCGCCCAGCTGCGCGCGCGGTCGGCGTCCGGCTCGATGGTCAGGACGGCGAGCTGCTCGCGCCCGTTGCGGCGCAGCTCGGTCGGGTCCCAGGGGAACGCGTAGCCGCCGACGCCCATCGTGCGGAACATCGCGTCGACCGCTTCCCAGGTCATCGGCTCGGTGCAGCGCGCGCGGACGGCGTCCACGTCGAGCCGCCCGGACGGCGCGGGCACGTCGGTGTCGAGCATGCCGGTGCAGTGCGTGATCCACTCGTGCTGCTCGTCCTCGTGCGCGGGGCCCTCGTGCGCGAGCCGCGTGGCGAGCCGGACGGAGTTCTCCGACAGGACGATCTGGAGCGTCCGGGGCGGGGTGACCGCGACCGGCGTGCGCAGCACGATGTCGGAGAGCGAGCCGGGCACGCCGCCGATCGCGGCGGCGGTCGCGAACGTGTCGATGAGGCACGCGGCGGGCGTGATCTCGACGCCGACCACCTCGTGGCTCTGCGGGTAGGGGCGGCAGGTCAGGTCCAGGTGCGTCTGCCACACCTGCCGGACGGGCGCGCCGCTGACCGTGGACCGGCCGCCGAGCAGCAGGTGGCTGTCGGGGTCGTGGCCGGTGCCGGACCCGGCGTCGCCGCCCGCCTCCTCCGGGAAGATCCAGTACGGCCGGTGCTGCCAGGCCGTCGCGGGGAGGTCGATGAGCGCGCCGCCCGGCTGGGCCTTCGTCCAGTCGATCGCGCCGCCGCGGCAGTGCAGGTCGGCGAGGGCGCGGGCGAGCGTCTCGCGCTCGGGCTTGTCCCGGCGCAGGCTCGGCACGGACGCGCCGTCCTCCACGCCCAGGTCGTCCAGCGTCTCGGTGATCGAGTGCGCGACGACCGGGTGGGACGAGATCTCAAGGAACAGGGTGTGGCCGTCCTCGACGGCGGCGGCGACGGCCTGCGTGAACCGGACGGGCCGCCGCAGGTTGTCGGCCCAGTACCCGGCGTCGCGCTCGTCCGGCCCGCGCGGGTCGGCGAGCGTGGTCGAGTACAGCGGGATCTCGGCGGGCCGGGGCAGCATCTGCCCGGCGGCGTGCGCGACCTCGTCCAGGACGTCCAGGACGTGCGGGCTGTGGAAGGCGATGTCGCTGTCCACCTTCCAGACCGGGATGCCCTCGGCCTTCCAGGTCTCGGCCAGCTCGGCCACCGGATCGTGGTCGCCGGAGATGACCGTGGACGCGGGCGCGGCGTCGATCGCGGCGACGACGTCGGTGCGGTCGCCGAGCCGCTCGCGGACCTCGTCCGCGGTCAGGCCGACGAGCGCCATCCCGCCGCGTCCCTCGATGCGGCGCAGCGCGGTGGCGCGGCGGCAGGCGAAGCGCGCGGCCTCGTGCCGGTCCAGGGTGCCCGCGACGACGGCCGCCGCGATCTCCCCGACCGAGTGGCCGATGACGGCGGCCGGCGCGACACCGCGCGCCCGCCAGACCTCCGCCAGGCCGATCTGCATGGCGAACGTGAGGGCCTGGACGTGCGCGGCGGTCCAGGGGCCGCCCTCTTCCAGCGCCTCGCGCGGCGTCCAGCCCATCTCCTCGCGGAAGACCTCGGCGAGGTCGTCGAGCGCGGCGGCGAACACCGGCTCGTCGCGGAGCAGCTCGCGGCCCATGCCCGACCACTGCGCGCCGTGCCCGGAGAACACCCAGACCGGCCCGGTGGACGCGCCGGAGGCCGTCCGCCCGCGCAGCACGCCGGGGGCCTCCTCGCCGTCCGCGACCGTGCGGAGGCGCTCGACCAGCTCGTCCTCGGTGGACGCGACGACGGCCGCGCGCCAGGCGAGGTGCGAGCGGTGCACGGCCAGCGTCCGTCCGATGGACGCCAGCGGGGGGTGCTCCTCGCCCAGCCGGTCGGCGGTCGCGGCGGCGATGCCGCGCAACCCCTTCTCGGACATCGCCGACACCGGGAAGACCAGCGGCGCGGCGGCGGTGCCGCGCTTCGGGCGGCGGGCCTTCTTCGGGGGCGCGGGGGCCGTCGGAGCCTCCTGGACGACGAGGTGCGCGATCGTGCCGCCGACGCCGTAGCTGGAGACGCCCGCGCGGCGCGGTCCCGGAGCGTCCGGCCACGGGAGGGGCTCGCCGACGAGGCGCAGCCCGGTCGCGTCCCAGTCGATGCCGGGGTGCGGCTCGGTGTGCACGCTCGGCGGGATCTCGCCGTTCCGCAGCGCCAGCACGACCTTGATCAGGCCCGCGATGCCGGAGCCGCCCTCGATGTGCCCGATGTTGGGCTTGACCGAGCCGATCAGGCACGGCTTCCCGGCGGGCCGGTCCGCGCCGAAGACCGCGCCGAGCGCGAGCGCCTCCTCACGGTCGCCGGTCGGGGTGCCGGTGCCGTGCGCCTCGACGTAGTCCACCGAGGCCGGGTCGATGCCCGCGCGCCGGTAGACCTGCCGGAGCATGTGCTCCTGCGCCTCGTTGTTCGGCGCCATCATGCCGTCGGAGCGTCCGTCCTGGAACACCCCGCTGCCCATGATGACCGCGAGGACGGGGTCGCCGTCGCGGCGGGCGTCTTCGAGCCGCTTCAGCACCACGACGCCCGCGCCCTCGCCCCGGCCGTAGCCGTCGGCGGCGGCGTCGAACGCCTTGCTGCGGCCGTCCGGGGACGTCGCGCCCGCCGCGTCCAGCGCGACGAACAGCGCGGGCGTGGACATGACGTTGACGCCGCCGACGATCGCCAGGCCCGTCCCGCCGAGCCGCAGCTCCTGGCAGGCGTGGTGCAGCGCGGTGAGCGAGCCCGCGCACGCGGTGTCGACCGCGACGCTCGGCCCGCGCAGGTCGAGGGAGTAGGAGATGCGGTTCGCGATGCCGTAGTAGGTCGTCCCGTTCACCGCGTACGCGCCGGTGCGCGGGATGTCCTCCAGCAGGCGGCGGCCGTAGTCGTTGGAGTTGGCCGCCACGAACACCCCGGTCTCGGTGCCGCGCAGGTCCAGCGGCGGCACGCCGGCGGCCGCGAGGGCCTCCCAGGCGAGCTCCAGCATGATCCGCTGCTGCGGGTCGAGGAAGTCGGCCTCGCGCGGGGTGATGCCGAAGAACTCGGCGTCGAACCCCTCGATGTCGTCGAGGAACGACCCGAGCCGGGTGGTGCCGCGCATGATCGCGGTGGCCCGGGGGCTGCCGGCGGCGTAGGGGTCCCACCGCTTGGCGGGCATCGGCCGGACGCTGCTCCGGCCCTCCCGCAGGAACTCCCACAGCCGGTCCGGGGAGTCGAGGTCCGGCGCGAACCGGCAGCTCATCCCGATGACCGCCACCGCGCCGGCCGATTCCGAGTCCTGGGTCACGTTCTGCTCCGTCCACTGAACAAGCACCGGTCTCTCGGCGCATAGGGCGCATTCAGTGTTTCCACCGGTGAACTGCCGGGGCATCTCGCGAACTGCGGTTCGGAAGCGGCCGGAAGGCAATCGCAGAGATGCGGCGGGACGATTCCGGGGTGAGCCTGGGAAACGCGAATCACGACGTCCCCAGGAGGTTTCCGTGGCACGTCCGATCAAGCGCGTCGTCATCGTCGGCGGCGGGACGGCCGGCTGGTTGTCGGCCGCCTATCTCAACCGCGCGTTCGGGTCGCAGGTGCAGATCACCCTGGTCGAGTCCGAACGGGTCGGACGCATCGGAGTGGGCGAGGCCACCGTGCCGACGCTGCGCACCACCTTCGCCTTCCTCGGCATGAAGGAGGAGGAGTGGATGCCCGCCTGCAACGCCACCTACAAGTCGGCGGTGCGTTTCAACGACTGGCGCAAACCGGCCGCGGACGGCACGCGGCACACTTACTACCATCCGTTCTTCCACGTTCCCGAGCCGCCGGTCGGGATGTACGAGAAGCCATTCCATACACGTTTCGGCAAAGGCATCTCGCTGGCGCACTTCTACGTGAAGCGCAAGCTGGAAGGCGACACGGGCCTGCGCCCGACGTTCGGCGACGCGGGCATGGCGCTGCAGCGGCTGTGCGAGCTGAACAAGGCGCCCAAGCCGCTGCCCGGATCGGACGCGCCGGACCCGCGCTACCGCTACGCCTACCACCTGGACGCCGCGCTCATCGCCGCCTACCTGCGGGACCTGGCCGTCGGACGCGGCGTCAAGCACGTCCTCGCCGACGTCAAGCACGTCGAGGTGGACCCGCGCGGGCATGTCGAGCGGATCGTCACCGAGCAGGAGGGCACGATCGAGGGCGACTTCTTCCTCGACTGCACCGGCTTCCGCGGCATGATCATCAATGGCGCGCTCGGCGAGCGGTTCATCAGCCAGAACGACCACCTGCTGTGCGACAGCGCGGTCGCGCTCCCGGCGCGCAACGACCCCGAGCGGGACGGCCTGCGCCCCTACACCTCGGCCAACGCGCGCAAGGACGGCTGGATCTGGGAGATCCCGCTCTACCACCGCGACGGCACCGGCTACGTGTACTGCGGCAAGACGACCAACCCGGGTGACGCGGAAGAGGAGCTGCGCCGGTTCCTCGGCGGGCGGGCGATGGACGTCCCGGCGAACCACATCAAGATGCGCGTCGGCTACAACGAGCGCTCGTGGGTCGGGAACTGCTGCGCGGTCGGGCTGTCGAGCTGCTTCGTCGAGCCGCTGGAGTCCACCACGATCGCGCTGATCGAGTACCAGCTCGCGCTGCTCGTCCTGCACTTCCCCGACATGGACTTCGACGACCAGCGCCGCGACCGCTACAACGAGATGATCAAGGGCGCGTACCTGGACCTGCGCGACTTCATCGTCATGCACTACGCGCTGACGAACCGGGACGACAGCCAGTTCTGGCGCAACGTCCGCGAGGCGCCGCTCCCGGACAGCCTCCAGGAGAAGTTCGCCGAGTACGCCGAGAGCGTCGTCACCCCGGACGGCAGCAGGCTGCGGCTGTTCGAGACGCGCAGCATCTGGGCCATCCTCACCGGCATGCAGTTCGAGTTCACCAAGGCCCCGCCTTCGGTCCAGTGGATGGACGACGCGGCCGCGATGGAGATGTTCGCCGAGGTCGACCGGGAGCGGGAGCTGTACTCGGCCACCCTGCCCGGCCACTACGAGTACGTCCGCGCGCTGCACGGCGCGCACGATCCGGACTTCGGCTGACCGGGCGGGCGGGCGCCGCTAGCGGCCTCGTGCGCCGGGTTCCGGGAGCCCGACGAGATCGGTGAAGTCGGGCAGCCGCTCGGGGGCCACGAGGCCGGGCAGCACGCACCGCCACATCGTCGCGATGCAGGAATCGGTGTCCTCGGGGCCGCCGCCGGTCATCACGATCTGCTGGAGCCCGGTGAACGCGGCGACCAGGAACTTTGCCAGCTCCGCCGTGTCGGCGCCGGACGCCAGGTCGCCCTGGCGGCGGGCGTCGGCGAGCACCTCCTCGACCGTGCCGATCCAGCCGGCGTAGGGCGGCGGCAGCTCCGACTCGTAGAGCCGGGTCTCCAGCAGCAGCCGGGTCCCGGCGCGGGCGATCACGTTGCCGCCGAAGGCGCGGCCGACCGCGAAGGAGAACTCGATCAGCAGCCGGACGGCGCGCGGCTGGCCCGGCCGGAGGGTGGCGACCAGCTCGTCCCACATCGCGCCGTACTCCCGGACGATCGCGACGGCGAGCGCCTCCTTGGTGGGGAAATGGAAATAGAGCGCGCCGCGGCTGACGTCCTCCCGCGCGACGATGTCCTGGAGCGTGGTGGCGCCGTAACCGTTGACCTCGAAGGCGGCCGCGGCGGCCCGTACGACGGCCTGCCGGGTGCGCCGTGCCCTCTCCTGCATCAGGCGGCTCGTTCCTGCATCAGGCGGCGACCAATCCTGTTCGGAAAAGCTCAGCGAATTCGTCGGGACGCTCATTTTAGGCGGCCCGCTCCGGAGCGTCAATTGTCGGTCCGACTTCGGTCGGCAATTCCAGAGATGCGCCCGCACGCGCACCGGCCGGATCATTTTCTCTGAATTCACCGGCGGCGGCAGGGAGAGCACATCATGGAAACGGCTGACCCGGGCGGGCGGTCCCGGCGGACGATGACCCTGGAGGCGTTCGCGGACACCATCGTGCCGGGCGAGAAGCGCTTCCCCGGCGACCGCACGGTGGCGGGCGCCGCGCCCGGCCCCGGCGCGGTGGAGGCCGGCGCGCTGGAGCTGCTGGAGACCCCGGCGACGGGCGTCACCGACGGGCTCGACGGCTACTGCGAGGCGCTCGACGAGCACGCCACCGCCTACGCCGAGCAGCACGGCCTGAAGCCGGACGACTCCGTCCCGCCTTTCGTGGCGCTGGACTTCGAGGACCGGACGGCGATCGTCCGGTGGCTGACGTCCCCGGGCCACCCGGAGAAGGACCTCTGGGTGCTGCTCGCGCTGTTCTGCAACATGGCCTTCGACACCGGCGCGCACCTGCACACCACCGAGGCGATCGCCGCGGGCCACCCGGGCCTGGCGACCATGGGGTTCTCGTCGCCGGACGACGACGGCCTGTGGCGCTTCCCCGACTTCTCCTACCGGCGCGAGCTCGCGCCCCGCCACCCGAACACGACCTCCACGGGGAGCCCGGCATGACGAACCATCCGAACAACGCGTCCGAGGGCCGGACGGCCGAGCGGACCGACGTGCTCGTCATCGGCAGCGGGTTCGGCGGCGCGATCGCCGCCTACCACCTGGCGGCGGGCGGCGCGGACGTCACGGTGCTGGAGCGCGGCCCGTGGGTCGCCAGCGACGAGTTCGAGCACGACTTCCTGCTCGGCTCGTCCTACACGCGGATCTTCGACTTCGTGGTCGGCGAGGGCATGAGCGTGCTCGGCGGGAACTGCGTCGGCGGCGGGAGCGTGGTCTACTTCGCCGCGATGCCGCGCGCGCCGCGGTTCGTGTTCGAGCGGCGCGGCAACATCGGCCGCCGGATGTGGCCGTCGTCCATCGACCGGGACCGGCTGGACCCCTGGTATGACCGGGTGGCCGAGGCGCTGCCCATCATCAAGCAGGACTGGAACGACGTCACCTACTCGGGCGGGGTGTTCGCGGCCGCGTGCGCGCACGCCGGGCTCACCGCCAACCCCGCGCCGGCCGCGATCGACCGCGCGCTCTGCACCAACTGCAACTGGATGATGTCCGGCTGCCGCTTCGACGCGAAGCGGTCGCTCCTGCTGAACTACCTGCCCGCCGCCGTGGCGCACGGCGCGACGATCCGCCCGCTGCACGAGGTGCAGCACCTCTCGCGGAACGCCGACGGCGGCTACCGCGTGCACTACAACGTCATCGACGAGGAGGACTACCGGGTCACGGTCGGCAGCGGCGCGATCGACGCCAAGCTCGTCGTCGTCGCGGCGGGCGCGGGCGCGACACCGGTCATCCTGCGGCGTTCCGAACCGGCGCTCGGTCCCATGCCCTATGCGGTCGGACGCTATTTCTCCGGAAATGGCGAGCGGCTGAACACGGCCGTCTTCGACGAGGAGAAAGTGCGGACCGTCCTCGGGCTTGACCGGGGCGAGGCCGCTTACGCCGCGTCCCAGATCGGCAAGGGTCCCTGCGTGGCGAGCTGGGACCGGCTCGACCCGGCCCTGCCGGAGTACTCCCGCTTCACCCTGGAGCAGCTCTACTTCCCGCCGGGGTTCGGCACGATCCTCGCGCAGGTCCCCGGCGCGGACGGGCGGACGACCTGGTTCGGCCCGGAGAAGAAGGAGCTGCTGCGGCACTGGCAGTCCTGGCTCACCATCTTCACCATGAGCGAGGACGACAACGAGGGCGTGTTCGGCGCCCCGCCGCCCACCGGCAACGCGACCCGGATCTCGCAGCAGATGCTCGGCCGGGGCACGCTGCGCTACGAGCCGTCGATCAACACCATGCGCGGCTGGGCCGAGTCGGACGCCGCGGTGAAGGACATCATGGAGCGCGACGGCCTCGCCCGCGTCCTGCCGTGGACGAACGACCTGGTCGGCGCGTACACCGTGCACCCGCTGGCGTCCTGCCGGATCGGCGACGACCCGTCCACCTCCGCGCTGGACGACCGGCACGAGCTGCGCGGCCACCCGGGGATCTTCGTCACCGACGGCTCGGCCGTGCCGGGCGCGCTGACCGTGAACCCCGCCTTCACGCTCGCCGCGCTCGCCGAGCGGGCCATGCCGGGCATCGTGGCCGCCGCGCGGGAACGCGGCGTGGAGGTCACCTACGGCGCGCCCTCGCCCGAGGGCGAGACCAGCGCCCGGCGCGCGGCGCTGCCGCTCGTCCGCGACCTGGTCCGCGACTGACGCGGGCCGGGACGGTGACGTCGAGGATCGTCCGGCGGGCGCTGAGCCGCTCGCTGGACGAGGTGCGCCACGTGTCGCCCGTCCGCCCGCGGGAGGCGGACGGGCTGGTCGCGCGGGTCTACGACCGGGTCGAGCGGGACTTCGGGATGCTCGCGCCGCCGGTGGCGCTGCACTCGCCCGCCCCCGGCGTGCTGGCGGCGTCCTGGGTGATGCTGCGCGAGTCGCTGGTCGCCGGGAGCCCGGCCGGGCGCCCCGACCGGGAGACGGTCGCGGCGGCGGTCTCGCGCGCGAACACCTGCCCGTACTGCGTCGCGGTGCACGACGCCGCGCTGCACGGCGTCCTTCCGGCGGGACGTCCGCACGAGGCGGACGAGCCGCGCCTGGAAAGGCTCGCCGCATGGGCCGAGACCACCGGCCGGAAGGACGCCGGACCGCCTCCCGAACCCCGGCAGGCCGTACCGGGTGCGGAAAACGCGCAGTTGGTCGGCGTGGCGGTGACGTTCCATTATCTGAACCGCATGGTCAACGTGTTCCTTGAGGACTCGCCCGTGCCGTCGCGGGTGCCCGCGCGCGTCCACGCGCCGATGCGGCGCCTGCTCGGCCGGATCATGAGTCCCATCGCGCGGCGCGGCGTCCCGCCCGGGGACGCGCCGAACCTGCTGCCCGCCGCTCCCCCGGCCGCCGACCTCGGCTGGGCGGCGGCGGACCCCGTGCTCGCCGACGCGTTCGCCCGCGCGGCCGCCGCGATCGACGCGGCGGGCCGCCGCGCGGTGCCGGCGGACGTCCGGGACCTGGTCGCGGCGCGGCTCGACGGCTGGGACGGGACGCCGCCCGGGCCGTCCCGCGCCTGGGTGGACGAGGCGGTGGCCGCCCTCCCGCCGGAGCGGCGTCCGGCGGGCCGCCTGGCGCTGCTCACGGCGCTGGCGTCCTACCAGGTCGGACCGGCCGACGTGGCGGCCTTCCGGGCCGCCGAGCCCGCCGACCGGGCGCTGGTGGAGCTGACCGCCTGGGCGGCCCTGGCCGCCGCCCGGCGGGCCGGCGCGGCCTGCGGGCCGGCCGGCGGACTTCTTTGAGAGTGCTCGGCCGGACACGCGGCGCGCTCTCACGCAGGGGGCGCGCCCGGGCACGGAACGGGTTTATCCGGGTAGCGGCCGCAGCACCCTGAGCGACAATTCCCCAATATCCGTGACCGGTCGGGCACGTCCTATTCCCCAGCGTGAGCGACGCGCTCGGCGCCCACTCCAAACTCGAACACCCATTCGAATTACTCCACCGGTCAGGGCCGCAGAACAAGGGTTGCAGAAAACCGGTTCTCCGGTTTGCATTGAGCGCAGAGGCCATCGGAGGGGACGGCGAAGGTGGGCCTCTTTCGCCTGCACTGGGGCGAACCTCGGGGCGAAGACTGCCAACCTTCGACGGAGGTGGAGGCGACAGATGGAGGCCGGCGCCACGCCGTTGCCCCGCCCAGCACCCGGCGACGCGGCCGCCGACACGGCGACCGCGCCCGACCCGCCGACCACCCCCGCCGCCGAGGTCCGGCGCATCGCGATCGGCTCGCTGCTGCCCGCCGACTCGCCCCGGCTGCACGGCGAGGACCGCGAGCACATCCTGCGGCTCAGCGAGATCGAGACGCCGCTGCCGCCGATCCTGGTGCACCGCCCGGCGATGCGCGTGATCGACGGGATGCACCGGCTGCGCGCCGCGATCCTGCGCGGCGAGACCAGCATCGAGGTGGTGTTCTTCGACGGCACCGAGGCCGAGGCGTTCGCCCGCGCGGTCGAGCTGAACGTCACGCACGGGCTGCCGCTGTCGCACGCCGACCGGCGCGCCGCCGCCGCGCGGATCATGGCCGCCGAGCCCCGGCTGTCGGACCGGGTGGTCGCGGCCCGGACCGGGCTGTCGGACCACACCGTCGCCGCCGTCCGGCGTTCGACCGCGCACCTGCCGAGGTCGAACAGCCGGGTCGGCGCGGACGGCCGGATCCGCCCGCTGGACGGCGGGCAGGGCCGGCGCCGCGCCGCCGAGATCATCACCGCCCGGCCGGAGACGCCGCTGCGCGAGGTCGCCAAGGCCGCCGGGATCTCGCTGTCCACCGCGCACGACGTGCGCAGGCGGCTGCTGAACGGCGAGAGCCCGGCGCCGCCGGCCCGGGCCGTCCCGGCGCCGCCTGAGCGCCCAAAGCGGCCGGAGAGGTCCGAGCAGGCGCAGCGGGCGAAGCGGGCCGAGCGGCCCGTCCCGGTCGCGCTGCCCGCCGCCGCGCGCCGCACCGCCGGGCAGGGCCAGGAGCGCCCGGAGCTGCTGCGCCGGCTGATGCGCGACCCGTCGCTGCGGCACACCGCCACCGGCCGCGAGCTGCTGCGCATGCTCCGCGCGGACGTCCCCGGCCCGGACGAGCGGGACGCCCTGGCCGACCTGGTGCCCGAGCACTGCCGCGAGGCCGTCACCGACCTGGCCCGCCAGTTCGCGACGGCGTGGGAGCGGTTCGCGGACGCGGTGGAGCGCCCGGGCCCCGGCGGCGACCGCGCCTGACCGCCATCCTCCGGCGCGCCTGACCGCCGCCTCCCGGCCGTGAACCGGGCGCCCCGGAAACCCGTGTGTGATGTAGGGGAATTCGTCGCGTAACGATGACCATCAACAAGGGTCCGGACTCTCATTCAACCGCCAAATCACGGCGTTATTGTTCAGCTCTCCACAATTGACCGCCCCAGAACAGCGACTTAGAGTGATGCTGACCGAATAACTGGCGCGCCACCGCTATTCCGGTCAGATCACACGCCGATAACGACCCCGCTTAAAGGCGTTCCGTCCACTGTCGAAGGGAATGCTCAGATGGCAGATATCGCCGAGCAGGCAGTCGAACGCGTCGTCCGGAGCATGTACGAGAACTTCGGCGAGGAGCTCACCATCGACGACATGGCGCGCACCGCGCTGTTCAGCAAGTTCCACTTCTCCCGGGTCTTCCGGCAGATCACCGGGATCTCGCCGGGCCGGTTCCTGTCCGCGGTCCGGCTGCAGGCCGCCAAGCGGCTGCTCGTCTCCACCACGCTCACCGTCGCCGAGATCAGCAACCGGGTCGGGTACACCAGCGTCGGCACCTTCAGCTCGCGGTTCAAGAGCAGCGTCGGGGTCGCGCCCACGCTGTACCGGCAGAGCGGCGGCTACCGGCGTTTCATCCCGACCGACGACCGCCGCAACGGCTGGGGCACGCGGTCGGTCACCGTCAAGGGCGAGATCTTCGCCCCGCCGGACGAGCAGCCCGGCCCGGTGTTCGTCGGCCTGTTCCCCGAGCCGCTCCCGCAGGGGTCCCCGGTCCGCTGCACGGTGCTGCCCGAGCCGGGTCCGTACGAGCTGTCCAACGTGCCGCAGGGCACCTGGTTCGTGCTGGCCCACTCGGTCGCGCCGGGCGACGAGGCGGTCGCCGCGCACCCGCTGGACCCCGGCCCCGCCCCGCGGGTCGGCTCGCACGGCCCGTTCAGCGTGGACGGCGGGCTCGCCGTGCACTCGGCCGACCTGGCCCTGCGCCCGATGCGGCTGATCGACCCGCCGCTGCTCCTCGCCCTCCTCGACACCCGCGCCGCCCCGGCGGACGCCGTCGGGAGCTGACCGCCCGTGCCGTCCGGCCCCCCGGACGGCACGGCGATGGCCCCGGGTTCCGGACGCTTCCGGACCCCGGGGCCTTCGCCGTGCGGGCAGGGGCGGTCAGGCAGGGCGGACGATCATCGGGAGGCCGCCGCGGACGCGCAGCGACAGCATCGGCTCGGGCACCACCCGGTACCCCGGGACGGTCGACAGCCGCAGGTCGCGGGAGAGCAGCGCCAGCACGAACGTCGCCTCCAGCATCCCGAGGTTGTTGCCGACGCAGAACCGGGGGCCCGCGCCGAACGGGATGTAGGCGTACCGGGGCCGCTCGTTGGGCAGGGCCGGGTCGAACCGGTCCGGGTCGAACCGGTCGGGCTCGGACCAGTAGCCGGGATGCCGGTGCAGCGTGTACGGGCTGATCAGCACGTCCGACCCGGCGGGCACGTGGTACCCGCCCACCACGTCGTCCTGCTGCGCGACCCGGGTGAGGATCCAGACCGGCGGGTAGAGCCGCATCGCCTCCTGGATGACCGTCGCGGTGTAGGTGAGCCGGTGCAGGTCCTCGTAGACCGGCGGCCGGTCGCCGAGCACCGCGACGGCCTCCTCGTGCAGCCGCCGGCGCACGTCCGGCGCGCGGTCGATCAGGTACAGCGACCAGCCGAGCGTGCTCGCGGTCGTCTCGTGCCCGGCGAGCAGCAGCGTGACCAGCTCGTCGTGCAGCCGCCGGTCCGCGACGGCCGGATCGGCCTCCTTCCGCACGGACGCCACGAGCCGCGAGATCACATCGTCCCCGATCCCCGCGTCCCCACCCGCCGCGTCCCCGCCCGCAGCATCCGCGCGCCCATGGCGGTTGGCGGACGAGCGGGCGGCGACCAGGCGGTCCACGACGTCGTGCAGCTCGGCGCGGGCGCGGCGGAAGCGGAGCTGGCGGGGCAGCGGCACCCACATCGGCACCGCGCTCAGCGACACCATCTCGAACATCGCCTGGTCCTGGACGGCCTCGAAGGCGTGCCCGATCGTGGTGAACGCGGCGAGGTCGGCGTCCAGCAGGGTGCGGCCGAGGACGCCGAGGGTGAGCCCGGTCAGCTCGTGCGTCACGTCCACCGGGCCGCGTCCCCAATGGGTGCGGAGCCGCGCGACCAGGCCCGCCGCCTCCTCGGCGACGACATCGGCGAGGGAGGCGATCCGGGCGTGCTGGAACGCGGGCTGGATCGTGTGCCGCTGCTTGCGCCACAGCTCGCCCTCGCTGGTCAGCAGGCCGTCGCCGAGCGCGCGGCGGGCCTGCTGGAGGCCGATGCCCTTGTGGTAGTTGGCGCTGTTGTCGGCGAGGACGTGCTTGGCGTGGTCGGGGTGGTTGAAGATGTAGAGCGTCTTCGGCCCGGCGGCGACCCGGACGGCGTCGCCGTACCCGTTGACCGCCGAGGTCATCAGCCCGAGCCGGTCGCGGACCAGCTTGGCGAAGATCCCCGGCATGGCGCGGCGCGGCGGGCCCGGCGGCACGAGCCCGGCGGGCGCGGCCCGTTCGGCGGCGCGGCTCACAGCGGCACCTCCGTCGGCTCGGGGCTGACCCTCCGGAAGCGCCCATCGTAGAACAGCAGCGCGTCGCCGGCCTCCTGCCGCCGCATGGACAGCAGCCGCCCGGTGTAGATGGTGTGGTCGCCGCCGTCGTAGTCGCGCCAGCGGCGGCACTCGAACCAGGCGAGCGCGCCGTCGATGAGCGGCACGCGGGTCAGCTCGCCGGGCATCCAGTCGACGGGGTCGAACTGGGCGGCGCCGAGCGCGCGGCGGCGGCCGGCGAAGTGCCGCGCCACCGGCTCCTGCCCGGCGCTCAGCACCGACACCCCGAAGTACTCGCTGCGCCGCAGCATCCGGTTCATCGTCGCGTCCCGCCCGACGCAGACCAGCACCAGCGGCGGGTCGAGCGAGACCGAGCTGAACGAGTTGGCGGTCATCCCGTGCGGGTTCGGCCCGCCGCAGGTCACCACGGTGACGCCGGTCGCGAAGGTGCCGAACGCGCGGCGCAGCAGGCCGCTGTCGTACACCTCGGCGGACGGTCCGGGCATCGCGTTCACGCCGTCCTCCCCGCGCCGGCCGGGCTCGCCACGGCGGACGGCGTGTACGGCGCGAGCGCCCGGACGAGCGACTCGGGCACCCGCGCCGGGACCGTCCGCCCGTTCGGGCCGCGCATGCACGCCACCCGCTGCCGCCCGCGGGCGACGAGGGCCTCGCCGCCCCCGGCGTCCAGCCGGACGTAGTCGAAGCTGAACTCCAGCTGCGTCTGCGCCAGCTCGACCAGCCGCATCCGCACCGACAGCTCGTCGAACGCGGTGATCTCGGCGAAGAACTCGCAGTCGACCTTCAGCGTGAACAGCTTCAGGTCGGCCTGCAGCTCGGCGAGGACGGCGGGCGCGCGCCGCTTGAGGAACATCTCCCGGCAGCGGCCCTGCCAGCGCAGGTAGTTGACGTAGTAGACGTTGCCGACGAGGTTGGTCTCCTCGAACCCGACGGTGTGCCGGTACTCGTAGTAGTCGCTCATGCTGTGGACCGCCCTTCTCCGGTGAGGACTGCGAACACGACCGGGTCCGGGACGCCCCGCACGGCCGTGGCGAACGTGCCGACCCGCAGGCCGCCGGAGGCGAGCACCGCCCAGCCCGGCTTCCCGGACACCGCACCGCGCGCTCCTCCCGCGCCGCCGGACGCCGCGCCGGACGCGGCGCCGGCCGCAGCGCCGGCGGCCGCCGAGGTGAGCGGCGCGTCCGGCGGCGCTCCGGCCTTCTGCAGGCATTCGGCCGCGGCCCAGACCCGGGTGGCGGCGACGTCGAACGGTTCGCCGAGGTCGCGCGCGACCAGGTCGGCGAGGGCCCGGCGGGCGCCGAGCAGGCCGTCCCACACCTCGGCCGGACGCGCCTTGGCCTGCTCCGCGTCGCAGGCCACGGGCCGTTCGGCCGCCGCGAACACCGTCAGCCCCGGACCGTGCGAGGACGACACCGACCGGACCCCGTCGACCTCGGGCCGCCCGTCCGGGCGGTACCGGACGGTGACGGGCCGTCCGAGCGCCCGTCCGGCGGCCAGCGCGGTCATCTCCCGCCGGTCCATGCCGGCCGGGGGGTGCGGTTCGACCGCGACGGCCACCTGCACGCCGAGGACGTCTTCAACGGCGCGTTCCAGGTAGGGCCCGAGCAGCGGCGCCACCCAGGGGCCGCTGCCGTCGGACCGGCGGACGGCCTGGAGCCGCAGCCCGTCCCAGCGCTCGACGATCTCGCCGTCCGCGTTCTGGACGGTGATGTCGTAGACGTGGGTGTCGCCGTCGCGGTACCGCTCGGTCGCGCGGTACCGCAGCTCGCCCGTCCCGGACGCGCGCGGGCCCGCCGGGTAGAGGCGCTCGATGCCGGTCGGCAGCAGGGTCGCGTCGGGGACGCAGACCTGGTTGCCATGCATCAGCGCGTCCCGCATGCCGGGGTCGCCGAGCAGCAGGTCGCCGGGCAGGAACCCGGAGAACCAGTCGGCCGGGCCGGTCGCGACGTCCGCGTCCACGTGCCGGGCCGCCGCGCGGTGGTAGGTGCGCAGCCGGTGGAACCGCTCGCCCTGGAACAGCACGCGTCCGTACAGGTCGGACGCCGGGTCGAGCGCTACCGGCGGCAGCCCGCCCGTGGGCGCGCGATCCGGCGGGACGGGCTCGTCGGAGTAGCGGAGGCGGGCGCGGAAGTGGTCGGCGGCGAAGCCGGTCTCGGCGCTGCGGACGGCGGCGTCGACGGTCCCGTCCTCGGCGACGGTCACCGCGATCCGGATCGTGGTCGAGCCGTCCGGCGGGACGACCACGGGACGCGCGAACTCGGCGTCCTCGAAGACCGGCGTCCCGGTGCGGCCGAGGACGGCCGCGCCCGCCTGCGCCATGGCCTCCATGCCGAACACGGCGGGGAACAGCGCGTTGCCGTCCAGCAGGTGGTCGGCGAGGTAGTGGTCGGTTCCGGGGTCGAGGACGACCTCGGTGACGAGCTCGACGCCCGGGTAGTGCACGAGCGGCTGCCCGACGAAGCGCAGCAGAGGCAGGTCGGCGCGCTCCCGGCGGACGGTGTCGACGCGTCCGGTGCGGCCCGCGACGACGACGACGCGCGGCGCGTCCGGGTCGGCGAGCAGCCGCCGCATGGCCTCGACGCCGGGGCCGGGCGGGATCGCGGTGATGCCGTCGCGGCCGAGCGAGTCGACCACCGACAGCCGCTCGCCCATGCCGACGCCGGACCAGACCGACCATTCCAGGCACAGGCAGCGGCAGTCGGGGTGCCAGCCCGCGACGGCCTCGGTCAGCTCGGCGAGCCACTCGTTGGCGAGGGAGTAGTGCGCCTCGCCCGCGAGCCCGGCGCGTCCGATGATGCTGCCGAAGGTGACGAGCAGCCGCAGCCGGCCGGGGTCGACGGCGTCCAGGACGGCCCGGAGCCCGCCGATCTTGGGCGCGAGCGCGGCGTGGAACGCGTCGAGGTCGAGGTTGGCGAGCGAGGCGGGCTCGTTGCGTCCCGCGCCGTGCAGGATCGCGGTGACCGGGCCCAGCTCGCGCGCCGCCTCGGCGACGGCCTCGCGGACCCGCTCGGGGTCGGTGACGTCGGCCCGGACGTAGTGGACGTGGACGTCCTTCTCCGCCATCCGGGCGAGGTTGGCGGCGAGTTCCTCGTCGTCGGCGGGGTCGGACCGTCCCATCAGGGCCAGCGCGGCGCCCGTATCGGTGGCGAGGGCCAGCGCGCACTCCGCGGTGATGCCCTTGCCGCCGCCGGTGACCAGCACGACGTCGCCGGGGCCGAGCGGCGCGGCCGTCCTTTCCGGCCGGGCCGGAAGCGCCCGCAGCGTCGGCACCCGCCGGACACCCGCGGTGTCGAAGCGCGCCTCGCTGAACCCGGTGGTCGCGGCGACCTCGGTGGCGATCCACGGCACCGCCTCCGCGCGCGGCGGGACGGTCACGACCGTCACCTTCACGTGCGGGTTCTCCTGCCTGAGCGTCTTGGCGACCCCGGCGGCGCCCCGCCCGTTCTGGACGAGGACGAACCGCCCGCCGTCCAGCGCGGCCTTCGCGCCTTCGAGCACCGGCGGCAGGTCCGCCTCGGTGCAGTCGGTCGGGAGGCAGACCAGCACGCCGTCCCCGACGCGCGCGGTCTCCAGCGCGCGGCGCAGCGGCTCGGCGAGCGGGTGGCCGTCGGGGGCGAACACCCGCCAGGTGCCGGGCGCCTCGTCCGTTTCGACGGTTTCGGGCAGGGGCTCCTCGGCGAGGTCGATCGCGAACGCGCGGACCCACGAGGCCGCGCCCTCCACGACCGGCGCGGCCGGGGCGCTGCCCGCCAGGCCGTCCAGCACGCCGGCGAGCTCGGCGAGTGTCGCGGTGGCGAAGTTGGCGGGCACGCTGCCCGGCTGGACGCCGAGCGCGAGCGCCGCCTGGTTCATGATCTGGCCGACCGTGATGGAGCTGAGGTGCAGGTCGTCCAGGAGCCCGGCGTCGTCGCGGACGGTCTCGGGCGGCAGCTCGGCGCGCTCGGCGGCCAGCCGCCGCAGGATCTCCAGCCCGGACTCCCCGGACGGCCCGCCTTCGGAAGCCTCGGCCGAGGTGTCCACCTTGACCGTTTCGTGGGCGATCGTCAGATCGGGCGCCTGCTCGCACGGGCTGGCGAAGAACGAGAACTCCGCGCCCAGCTCCAGCGGCCGGACGAACCGGCCGCGGAACAGCGCGGCGGTGTCGAGCGGCGCGCCCGTCACGAACGCGGCCGCCGCGACCCGCAGCAGCGCCGACGCCGACTCGTCGTCGGTGTCGAGCGCGACCGCCGGGACGTCGGCGATGCCCGCGGCGAGGCCGCTGAGCACCCGGCCGGGCCCGACCTCGACGAACAGGTCCACGTCCTTGGCGGCGAGCTGGACGGCCTGCCCGAACAGCACCGGGCCGGTGATCTGGCGGCGCAGCAGCACCGGGACGTCGGTGTCGGGCGGCAGCACCTCGCCGGTCACGGTGGACACGACGCGGCGTCCGACCGGACGCAGCGGGCGGCCGTCGAGCCACGCGCCGAACGCGTCGGCGGCGGGCGCGACCAGCGGCGAGTGGAACGCGTGCGAGACCGCGAGGGCGGAGAACCCGATCCCGGCGCGGTCTGCGCGGCGGCGGGTCTCGGCGACCGCGTCCTCCGGGCCGGCGACGACGGTCTGGTTCGGGCCGTTGTACCCGGCGATGACGACGGGCAGGTCCGCGATCAGCGACGCGACGGCGTCCGGGTGGGCGGCGAGGCCCGCCATCGTGCCGGGCTCGCTGCGCTCGGCCATCGCCCGGCCGCGGGCCGCCGCCATCGCGGGCAGCTCGTCCGCGCCGATCGTCCCGGCCCAGTGCAGCGCGGTGATCTCGCCGAGGCTGTGCCCGACCGCGACGTCCGCGGCGATGCCGAGGCCGTCCAGCACGCGCAGCCCGGCGAGGGAACCGGTGACGATGCGCGGCTGGGCGACCTCGGTCGCGGACGGGTCGCCGTCCGAGGGCAGCGCGACGCGGGCGTACACGTCCTCGGCCTCGGCGAACCGGCGGCGGAGCGCGCCGCCGGTCGTGCCGCGTCCCGAGCCCTGGCCCGGGAACAGGAACCCGATGCGGGCCGGGCGGGTGACGTGGCCGAGCAGCGTCGCGCCGCCCGGAGTGAGCAGCGAGGTCTCGCCCGCGTCCAGGGCTTCGGCGAGGCGCCGGAGCTTCCGTTCGGCGTCGGCGGGCGAGGTGACGACCGCGGCGGCCCGGTAGGGAAGGTCGGCGAGCTTCCGCTGGGCGGCGGCCGAGGCGTCGGCGAGCTGCGCGTACGAGACGCGCGCTACCCACCCGGCCAGCTCCACGAGCCGTTCGCGCAGCTCATCGGGGGTGGACGCGTCGACCATCAGCAGCTCGGCGTCCTGCGGCGAGGACGCCAGGACGCGCGTCTCGTCGTCGAACGAGGCGTCCCCGGCGGCCGGAGCGCCCTCGATGACGAGGTGGGTGTTGATCCCGCCGAAGCCCATCGCGGTGACCCCGGCCCGGACGGGCGCGCCGTCCGGCCAGGGCTCGGCCTTGCGCAGGACGCGCAGCGACGCGCCGTCCCCGGCCAGCACCGGATGCGGCTCCACCGAACCGATGCTCGGCGGCAGCACGCGCGCGTCCACGGCCATGACGGCCTTGATGAACCCGGCGACCCCGGCCGCGGCCTTGGTGTGGCCGATCATGCCCTTGACCGACCCGATCACGGCCCGGTCCCCGGCCCCCGCGGCCGCGCGGGCCTCCGACAGGGCGGTCAGCTCGGTGCGGTCGCCGACCTCGGTGCCGGTGCCGTGGCCCTCGAAGAACGGGACGGTGTGCACGCCGAACCCGGCGCGCTCGTACGCGCGGCGCAGCGCCAGCCGGTACCCGCCGACCTCGGGACGGGTGATCCCGCCGCGCCCGTCGGACGAGATGCCCCACCCGGCGACCGACGCGTACACGCGCAGGTCCTGCGCGCGGGCGTCGGCCTCGCGCATCAGCACGACCATGCCGCAGCCCTCGCCCGGCCAGAAGCCGTTCGAGCCGCGGTCGTAGACCCGCATCTCGCCGCGCGCGAGCGCGCCGGTCTTGGCGAACCCGATGATCTCGAACGGGTCGATGGACAGGTCCACGCCGCCCGCGACGGCGACGTCCAGCTCGTCCTCCAGCAGCGCGCGGCAGGCGGTGGCGACCGACAGCAGCGACGAGGAGCACGCCCCGTCCACGGTGTAGCCGCCGCCCTTGAGGTCGTAGTGGTTGCAGATCCGCCCGGCGATGGTGTTGGACAGGCCGCCCGCGAGGGTGTCCTCGTCGACGGGCGGGAACGGGCTCTTGTAGCGGTCCTCCAGCTCGGCCAGGAACGGGCCGATCCGGTCGTCCGGCCAGCCCTCGTCGCGCAGCGCCGCCGCGAGCGTGCGCCGCACGTACGGCCAGCGCAGCCGGAGCAGGTTCGCGCGGGTGAACTCGCCGGTCAGGGTGTTGCCGACGACCACGCCGGTGCGGTCGCGCGGCAGCCCCTCGGCGGCCGGGAACCCGGCGTCGTCCAGCGCCTGCCCGGCGGTGTCGAGCGCGAGCCAGTGCGTGAGGTCGGTGGCGCGGTAGGTGCTCCCGGCGATGCGGTGGCCGACGCGGTCGAACGCGTAGCCCTCGATGACGGCGGCGTTGGACGCGTAGAACCGGTCCGGGGCGGCCGGGTCGGCGTCCCAGTAGTCCTCCAGCCGCATCCGCTCGTCCGGCAGCCGCCGGAAGGCGCGGCGGCCCGCGAGCGCGTTCTGCCACAGCTCGCGCGGCGACGCGGCGTCCGGGTAGCGGCAGGCCATCCCGACGACGGCGATCCGGTTCATGCGAACTCCCCTGCGATCCGGTCCCGCCAGGTCTCGAAGGCGGGGACGGGGCCGTCCGGGCCGTCGTCCACGCGGTCCGGGTCGTCCGGGAGCCGCTCGGCGCAGACCAGCGCCGCCGCCTGGGGCGTGCTGTCGCACAGCACCCGGACGGCCGGCTCGACGTGCGGGACGAGCAGCCCGGCGCGCAGCCGCGCCTCGGCGGCGAACGCGCTGCCCTGCGCGAGCCAGCGGCGGTGCGTCCCGGCCCGGTCCTTCAGGACGGTCAGCTCCTTTTCGGCCGCGCCGCCGGCGTAGGTGGCGGCGAGCCCGACACCACTCCACAGGTCGGGGTGGCGGGCGGGCGCGAAGCCCTCGATCGTGCTCGCGGCCAGCTCGGCGTCGGTGCCGCAGACGAACCACAGCGCCCGGCCGATGCCCTGGTCGATGGCGCGGGCCGCGTAGCCGGACAGCTTCCGGTCCGGCCAGGGGAACGCGGCGTCCCGGTACTGCTGCCGGACGTACCGCTCGGTGCGGAAGTAGGCCTGATGGAAGCCGTAGCCGTCCAGCGCCAACCAGCGCAGCAGCGGGTCGGGCGCGTGGAGGGCGCGCCACCGGAACCGGGGCAGCCGCGCCATGGCCCAGCCGACCCCGACGTACGCCATGTAGGCGTGCGGGTCGCCGGGGCCGGCGAGGAACGCCTCGACGCGGCCGTTGCCCCCGGCGGGCAGGCCGTCCATCACGGCGAGGCCCATGGCCGCGCCCTCGTAGGCGAAGCCCCGGAAGCGCACGGGGATCCGGTCCAGCCGCGCCGCCGCCTCCACCGGCGAGGACGCGGCCGTCGCGGCGGCGTAACCGGAGAGAAAGGTGCGGCCGACCGTTTCCAGCAGTTCCCGCGCCTCGGGGTCCTTCTCGTGGAATCCGCGCACGTCGAGACGGACGGCCGACTCTTTCGGCGTCAGAACGAGACTGCGCATCTTGCGCCACTGACTGGGCAATGCGTGCTCCTGAATTCGGTGCCGATCAGCTCACTCATTCGAATCTCCCGCGCGCCCCGCCGGACGTGCCACTTCGGTCGTGCTTGAGGCCCGCACGGCACGATCCAGGAAGGCATTCGGGAAGACGCCCGGGCATGGCGGAACGCGCCTCCCGGGCGAGAGAGGCGCGTTCCGCCGGTCCGTGGCAAAAACGGGTCGGTTCGGTTCGGGTCGGGTCGAGCGGCGCGGCCGCCGGTCAGGGGCAGGGTCAGGGTCGGAGGTGCGGGGTGCCGGTCGCGGATCAGGCGGGGGCGGGTTGCCCGCCGCCGGACGCGCCGGGCGCGGGCGCGGCGGCCACCGGCTGCGGCGTCCGCGACCTGTTCCGGAAGTGCGCGACCCACCAGCCCAGCCCGCGGATCCCGCAGACGATGGCGGTGGCGTAGAACAGCGTGTAGGTGATGTTGAAGGCCATCAGCACGCCGTAGACGGTCGCGATGCCCGCGCCGAAGATGAACTGCGCGCGCGGCTTGGACGGCGTCGTCCCCGGGTCGGTGACCATGTAGTTGGTGAACAGGATGAACGCGACGCCGCTCATCGCGCCGAGCGCGGAGAACAGCGCGACGTCGTAGATCCAGTGCCGGACGACGGCCTGGATCGCGAACCCGCCCATCCAGCCGGTGATCAGCATCACCCGGCGGGTCAGCATCGCGTTGATGACCGTGCCCGCGGTCGCGATGACGACCGGGATCAGGATCCGGAACAGGCTGTTGGCGTACTCGGTGAACTGGTAGGGCGGGGCGATGCTGACCCACGTGCCGAACAGCAGCAGCGTCACCGAGATGCCGAGGTTGGACGGGTTCATGAAGTGCCGCATCCGCCCGGCCACCGGCGCCTTGAGGACGTGCTTCTGGCCGACCGCGACGACCACGGCGAACATGATCGGCCACCACTGGTCGTTGGCGTACAGCAGCATGTTCGCGGCGAGGCTGGTGATGTGCGCGGGCAGGAGGAACTCGTACAGGCCGCGCGGTCCGTGCCCGCGGTAGCGCGGCGGGCGCCGCTCGGCCCACGCGCCGACCGTCTCAAGGATCAGTTCGGTCGAGTAGCCGGTGGCCAGTGCCAGGAACGGCCAGAGCCAGGGCTGCTCGAAGCCGAGCACGGTGTAGCCGAGGATGTTGAAGACGGTAAGGGAGATCGCGAAGTTGCGCAGCGCGGTATAGCGGGGATCGGGCCCCTTCTTCGCGGGCGCGCCGGCCTTCTCCGCCGGCGCGGGCGTGCCGCTCTGCGACTGGACGGTGGTGGTCATCGGTTCGCGACCTCCTGGGCCGTGTGGTCGAGAAGCAGGGTGTGCGTGCCGGGCGCCAGCGTGAGCTTCTGCTCGTACATCCGGCCGTCCTGGCACCACTGGACGACGGCGCTGACCGGGCGGGTCTCCGCGCCGAGCCCGAAGTGGACCTGGAAGCTGCGCTTGCCGCTGTGCCCGCCGCCGCCGTCCAGGCGGGAGATCTGCGTGCGGCCGTCGGCCGTGCGGATCTGCACGGTCGCGCCGTACGCGGGCGAGCCCGTCCCCTGCAACCCGGTGCCCGGCTTGATGCCCGGGACCGGACGGAACAGGTTCAGCTCCAGGAAGTTGCCGCGTCCGGGGGTGTTGTTGACGTAGAACGCGGGCGGTCCCCACTGCCGCGCGACGGCGAAGTCGAGCGTGCCGTTCGCGCGGGTGTCGCCGATCGCGATGCCGCGCGTCGGGATCGGCGCCGCCATCCCGAGCTGCTTGGACACGTTCACGTACTTGCCGGACGGCGTGGACCCGCGGCGCGTGTAGAACGCCATCGGCTGGTCGCCGGCCAGGTCGTCGTCGCCCGTCCGCATGTGCGGCCACATCCTCGGGTTCGTGTAGACCTGGTCATTGGTCATGGCCATCTCCTGCAGCCACGGCCACCGGCTGATCTTCCCCTTGACGAACCCCTCGGCCTGCAGCACCTCCAGGTTGCCGTCGTTGCGGAAGTCGCCGGTCTTCACGTCCCAGCCCCAGCCCGTCCAGGCCAGGCCGTACTGCTGCGCCTTCTGCGCGAACGGCGCCTTGCCGTCCGCCAGCTGGCTCTTGGCATCGGCGGGGTTCTTCGCCTGGTTGATCCAGGTGAAGTTGCTCTCCTCCAGGCCCCACGCGGTCGTGATGTTGCTGACCAGCATGTCGAAGCGGCCCTTGCCGTCGATGTCGCCGAAGTCGACGCCCATCCCCTTGAACGAGCTGTAGCCCATCGCGAACGACTTGGGCGTGGTCGGGCCGCGGTCGCCCTTGGCCTCCTTGAAGCTGATGTGCCCCGGCGTGGAGGTGTTGTAGAGCAGGTGGTCCTTGCCGAAGTCGTTGGCGAGGTACATCTCGGGCAGCCCGTCGGACGTCAGGTCGGCGCTGGACGCGGCGAGCGTCCAGCCCGTCCCGGCCCGGCGCGGGATCGCGTTCGGCTCCTCCACGTACCGCGCCGCCGGGTGCGGGCCCGCCGTCGCGCCGTACCAGCGGAGCACGTGCGAGCCGCCGCCGTTCTTGGCGTTCGACATGGACGCGTTCATCGTGACGTTGTTGTCGGCGTGCGGGTTCAGCACGTCGGAGTCCGGGAAGTAGTTCGCGACCAGGACGCTCGGGTGACCCGAGCCGTCGAAGTCGGCGACGTTGACCGCGTTGGTGTTCCAGCGGGGCCCGTGGTAGCGGCCGTCGGGCGACTGGTTCGGGACGAGTTCTACCGGCTCGTAGGCGGCCGGTCCGGGGGCCTTGGCGTCCGCCTTGGCCAGGAACTGGATCGGGGTGCGGCCCCAGTAGTAGACCATCAGGTCCATCCGGCCGTCGCCGTTGAAGTCGCCGGGCGCGCAGCCCATGGGCGCCATCGCGGCGTCCATCGGCAGCGGCGCGCCGGCCAGGGCGAACGGGGTGAACCGGTCCTGCGCCGGGGCGGTCGGCGCGTAGGTGACCACGACCTGGTCACTGCGCGGGTCGACCAGGCACAGCGCGTCCGCGCGGCCGCGCCCCCACAGGTCGGTCAGCGCGACCCCCGCGCCCACCGAGGAGATCCAGGTTCTGATGTGCTGGTAGGCCGGGTTCACCCGGCGCACGGTCTGGACCGGCCGGTAGCCGGGCGGCATCGCGATGGGCAGCTCGGCGAAGGAGTAGCGGCTCGCGATCCGCTCCCGCTCCGCGCCGGACGCCGCGGGCAGCCGGGCGACCAGGTACAGCACCAGGACCGCGGCCAGGGCGACGACACCGGGCACCGATCCTCTCATCCGGGCGCTCGAGAATGACATTGTTTCCTTTTCCCTAGAGGGACTGGACCGACAATTCCGCGCGCCGTTCATTCCATGCGCGCCGACCCGTCCACAACGTAGGCGAGCAATTTCGGGCCGGTCCACTTCGAACGTGCTCGGGGAAATCGATCAATGCATTCCCGGAAATGCCCGGAACCCGGCGCGGCCGGAAGCGGCCGGGCCGGGTGCCGAATTGTTCTTCCCTTTTCCGGTCAGCGCCGGGGCGCGCCGGCGGTGAAGCGGTCGCGGACGCCCTTCCGCCACTGCTCGTACGGCGGCCGCGGGCCGCCCGCCTCGGGGTCCACGGCCGCGTCGTCGGCGAGCACCGACGCGTCCTCGACGGTCAGGTCGGTGAGGATCGAGGTCGCCTCGCGGGTGTGCTCCGGGACGAACCCGGCGTGGTCGCGGGCCTTGGCCGCGAACACCGCGCCCTGGGCGAGGTCGGGCGCGTGCTCACCGGCCGCGGCGCGCAGCCGCATCAGGTCGGCGGGGCCGCAGCCGCCCGCGAACACGCAGGCCAGGCCGATACCGCTCCACAGGTCGGGGTGCCGGTGGGCGGCGAACCGCCCGACGGCCGCCGCCACCTCGGGGACGCCGCCGCCGTGGATGAACCAGAGCGCGCGGCCGATGCCCTGGTCCACCGCGCGGGTGAAGTAGCCGGGCGTCCCGAGCCAGGGGTAGGGCTTGGGGACGCGCTGCTCGTCCACCCAGCGGCGGGTGTGGAAGTAGGCGAGGTCGAAGCCGTAGCCGTCCACGGCGAGCCAGCTCATCGTCGGGTGGTACGGCGTGCCGGACAGGTCGGGCAGCACCTTCTTCCACAGCGGGCGCGGCAGCCGGGCCATGGCGAACCCGATGCCGATGTAGGCGAGGAAGAGGTGCGGGGCGCCGGCGCCTTCGAGGAGCGCGCGGGTGCGGCCGCCCTTGCCCGGGCCCATCGCATCCAGGATGGTGCAGGCCATCGTCGCGCCCTCGTAGGCGAAGCCGCGCTGCTCGGGGTCCACGAGCGCGAGCCTGCGTTCCAGCTCCCAGCGGCTGCGCGCGTCGATCCCCCACTCGAAGCCGCACACGACCGCCTGCGGGATGGCCTCCAGGCGCTCGGTGGACGGCGAGGGCGTCACGGGGAAGCCGCGTCCGGCGAAGCTCACCTTCGCCAGGGACGGCGCCATGATGAGCCTGCGCAGCGAGCCGATGGTCGTGGGCATGGTCGCCTCCTCGTCCGCGGCCCGGGCCGCCGCTCCCCCATCCTGCGACGTCCGAAGATCGTCCGACATCTCCCCATTTGCCGGTTTATTCGTCCGGCCGGGGCACGCAGGGAGTTGACGGCGCCCTTTCGGGGGCTACGCGCGGGGGTTCAGGCGGTGCACCTCGCGGCTCTCCAGCCGCGGGACGATCCGCCCGAGGACGATCCGCTGGAAGTGCTCGGAGTCGCAGTGGGCCTGGAAGGCGTCCTCGGAGACGTACTCCTCGTACAGGACGATCAGCTGCTCGTCCTGGGTGCCGGTGTGGGCGCGGTAGGCGAGGTTGCCGGGCTCCTTGCGGGACTCGCGGGCCATCTCGTCCAGCAGGGGGAGCAGGTCGTCCCGCTCCCCCGGCCTGGTGCGGTAGCGGGCAACGACGACGAAGGTCATGAAGGGGTTCCCTTGGTAGGGGCGGCGGCCAGGAGTTCCTCCCGGCGGAGCCGCCAGAGGCGCGGGTCGGAGGTGGCGACGGCCGCCGCGCCCAGCGCGAGCGCGGCGGCGGCGTCCCGTTCGTCCTCCACGAAACCCGCCGCGACATAGGGGCTGAGCAGGCGCTTGGCCTCGGGGTCCAGGCGGGCCGCGATCGGCGCGGGCATCACCTCGACCAGGTCGGGCCGGCCGCGGGTGACGGCGTCCAGGCTGCGGCGCAGGTTGGACCGGTCGGTGACGAAGACCTTCATCATCGTGAACAGGTCCAGCGAGTGGCCCTTCTCGACCAGCGAGAGCCGGGTGCTGACCGCGCCCTGCGCGCCGTTGTCGCGCAGGAACTCCAGCGCGCCGCGGTCCTGGGCGAGCCCGGGGCAGCTGTCCACGTTGACGAAGACGGTCTTGTCCGCGCCGCGCAGCGTGGCGAGCACGCCGCCGAGCTGCCCGACCGGGACCGACGCCAGGATGCACACCCGCGCGGGCGCGTCCAGGAAGCCGCGCACCCGCTGGGTGCCGACGACCGAGCCGATCACCGGCACCTCGTGCAGCGCCCGCGCGAGGGCGGGCAGGCTGCGGGTGACCGCGGACGCGCCGGACGGCCTCGCGGCGCTCCCGGACGGCCCGGCGGACGCGCCGGACGGTCTGCCTGTGTTCATGGTCTGCCCCCGGTGGCGGGTTTCGGTCGGCACGTCAGGCCAGAGGTGACGTGCCGAAACGGCTGGGAAGTCCCAGCTTGCCAGGGTTGAGGATCCCGGCGGGGTCCAGGGCGGCCTTGACCGCCGCGAACGTCGCGAAGCCCGCGCCCAGCGCGTCCTCCAGGTAGGGGCCGCGGAGCAGCCCGCAGCCGTGGTGGTGGCTGATCGCGCTGCCGTGCTGGATCAGCACCCGGTTGGCGGCGTCCCAGACCGCGCGGTACCAGTCGCGGCGCTTGTCCGGGTCCACGTCGCCGCGCAGCGAGAAGTAGACGCAGGCGCCGTCGGTGTAGGCGTGCGACTGGTGCGCGGACGCGGCCAGCGTGCCCGGGACGCCCTGGATCGCGGCCACCACGTCGTCGTAGACGGCCGGGAGGGCGGTCCAGGACGCGGCCATCTCCAGCGTGTCGGCGACGAAGCCGGGCCCGGGCTTGAAGCCGTCGGCGGACTTGCCGACCAGCATCCGCTCGTCCAGCCAGCGCTCGAAGACGGCCTGGCCGTCCAGCTCGGTGCCGTTCGTGTCCCGGCAGACCTCGGCGCTGATCCGGAGCCCGGCGTCGACCAGCTCGGGGTCGCCCTCGTCCGCGATGAGCAGCAGGTTGGTGTCCGGGTGGCCGAAGTGGACGCCGCTCTCCAGCGCGTCGTAGAGCCGCAGGACGGCCGGGGTCGCGCCGCGCTGGAGGATCTTGCGGCAGGCGTCCAGGCCCTCGGCGAACGTCGGGAACCCGTAGGCGACGGCGTTCGCGTATTCGGGCAGCGGGTGGACGCGCAGCCGCGCCGAGACGATCACGCCGAGCGTGCCCTCGGACCCGATGAACAGCTGCCGCAGGTCGGGGCCGGTCGCGGCGCGCGGGTAGTCGCCGTAGGTGGCGCGGGTGCCGTCGGCGTGCACGACGTCGATGCCGACGACCATGTCCTCGATCTTGCCGTAGCGGGTGGACAGCTGGCCCGCGCCGCGGCAGGCGATCCAGCCGCCGACCGTGGAGATCGCGAACGCGGACGGCCAGTGCCCGGTCGTCGCGCCGTGGACCTCCTGGAGCTCCTTCTCGAACAGGTCGCCGAACATGCCCGCCTCGACCTCGACCACCAGCGACTCCTTGTCGAAGTCGGTGATCTGGTTCAGCGCGCACAGGTCCAGGACGACGCCGCCGAAGACGGGCAGCGCCGCGCCGGTCACGTTGCTGCGCCCGGCGGACGGCGTGACCGGGATGCCGTGCTCGTGGCAGATCCGCAGCACGGCCGCGACCTGGTCGGCGTCCGCGGCCTCCACGATCACCGCGTCCGGCGTGGCCGGCCGGCCCTCGGTCTCGCCGATCATGGACCCCGCCCACCAGTCGCGGGTGCGGCGGACCACCTCGTCCCGCGCGGTGTGCACGCACCTCGCCGCGCCGCGCAGCTCGGCCAGCACGTCCTCGGGGACGGCCACGACCTCGCCCTGGAGCGCCGCCGGGCCGTCGCCGGCCGCGGTCGTCCGCGCCCACTTGGACGGGCTGGGCGCGCCCACCACGTAGTCCCCGCGGTTGAACGGGTGGGTGATCGTCTGGCGGCTGATCATGCTGCGACTCCTTCGAGCAGGACGGACTTCTCGTGGGCGACGGCGGCGCGGTAGTCCGCGACCTGCGCGTCGATCTGCCGGGGGGTGAGGCCGAGCTCGGCGCCGAGCAGCGCGCCGACGGCGGGCGCGGCCTCGGCGGACGCGTCCCGGCCGAACAGCCGGGCGCGGGTGCGGCGGGACAGCACGTCGTCCACCGACCGGGCCAGCTCGCACCGGGCCGCGTAGACGACCTCGGCCTTGGTGTAGGGCATGCCGGGGACGACGGGCTCGGCGAGCGTCCCGTCCTCGGCGATCAGGTCGTGCACGAACCGGGCCTCGGTGCCGTACCGCTCGCCCAGGTGCGCGGCGGTCCCGCCGGACGCGGCGACCGCCTCGGCGTCGTAGCCCGCGCCGCCGAGCAGCGGCAGGTTCGCGGTGCGGCTGCGGCTGCGGCCCTTGTGGCCGAGGACGTCCATGACCCTGTCCACGACCAGTTCGCCCATGTGGCGGCTGGTGGTGAGCTTGCCGCCGGTGACGGTGACCATGCCGCCCGCGCCGACGGTGATCCGGTGGTCGCGGCTCATGTCGAGCGTCGCGCCCTCCTTGCCGCCGACCAGCGGGCGCAGCCCGCCGATGCTGCCGAGCACGTCGTCCGGGGTGAGCCGGACGTCGAAGGCCGTGTTCGCGCCGTCCAGGAGGAACTGCATCTCCTCCCGCGTGCACAGGACGTCCTCGACGGACCCCTTGTAGTCGTTGTCGGTCGTGCCGAGGACGACGGCGTCCCCCCAGCGGGTGCAGGTCGCGCGGCGGGCCCGTCCGGGGATCGGGACGGTCACCGTGCAGTCGATGCGCAGCTTGGACCACGGCACCACGATGTGGACGCCCTTGGCGGGCCTGACCTGCGGCGCGTGCCCGGACTCGGCCATCGCGTCGAGCGTGTCGCTCCACACGCCGGTCGCGTTCACGACGGCCGACGCGCGGATCTCGAACTCCTCGCCGTCCGCGTTCACCCGCGCGCCGGTCACCCGGCCGGACGCGTCGGTGGTGATCCGCTCGACCTTCGTGCCGTTCAGGACGGTCGCGCCGAGCGCGGCGGCCGTCCTGACGATCGTCAGGGTCAGCCGGGCGTCGTCGGCGCGGCTGTCGAAGTACAGCAGCCCGCCGGTCAGGTGGTCGGCGCGCAGCGTCGGCGCGTGCGCGAGCACCTCGTTCACGGTGAGCCGCTGGTGCAGCTTGCCGATCCGCCAGCCGCCGAGCAGGTCGTAGGTCCACAGCAGGCCCTCGAACGCCTTGGCCAGCCGCGGGTCGAACACGCCGTCCTGCTTGAGCAGCGGGAACAGGAACGGCAGCCGGTGCACCAGGTGCGGCGCGTTCCGCCGGAACCGCTGCCGCTCCAGCAGCGAGTGCCGGACGAGCCCGAGGTTGCCCTGCTCGATGTAGCGGAGCCCGCCGTGCACCATCTTCGACGACTTGGACGAGGTGCCGGACGCGAAGTCGTCCTTCTCGACCAGCGCGACCCGCAGCCCGCGCGACACCGCGTCCAGCGCGGTGTAGGCGCCGGTCACGCCGCCGCCGACGACCAGCACGTCGAAGCGCTCGCCGGCCAGCGCGCGCAGCGCGGCCGCGCGGTCCAGCGCCAGCGGGCGGGCGCGGGTGGCCGCCGCCTTCCGGCTCGGCCTGCGGGCGGGCATGGTGATCACATTGACTCCTGGTGTTTCCGTGGTTCCGGGGAGGGCCGGGGGTTCCGGGGAGGTTCGGGGGGTTCGCTCGAACGGCCGAACCGCTCAGGCGGGCGGGGGGCCGGTGAGGTGCGGGGCGAGGACGGTCCGCCACGCGTCCCGCCGCGCGGCCCGCTCCGCCGGGGCGAGCGCGGGTTCGAAGACGCGGCCCGCGGGCTGCGCCTCGACGATGTCCGCGAGGGAGGGCCAGAGGCCCTGCCGGGTCCCGGCGAGGTAGGCGGTGCCGCGCAGGCTCGCGGTCGCCGAGTCGGCGACGCGTTCCAGCGGCAGCCCGATCAGGTCGGCCTGGATCCGCATGAGGGTGTCGCTGCCCGCCACGCCGCCGCCGATCCGGATGCGGCGCAGCGGCGAGCCGGTGGTCGCGGTCACGCCGTCCACCAGGTCGCAGACGGAGTGCGCGATGCCCTCCAGGACGGCACGGGCCAGTTCGGCGCGTCCGGTGGCGAGGGTCAGGCCGCTGAGCGCGGCGGTGGCGCGCGGGCGCCACGCCGGGGTGCGGACCCCAGCGAGCGCGGGCACGAACCACGCGCCTTTGGACGACTCCGCCGTAGCGGCCAGCTCGCCGATCTCGGCCGGGGAGCCGAAGAACCCGAGGTCCTCGCAGAGCCAGCGGAGCGCCGAGCCGGTCGTGGAGCAGTACGCCTCCAGGCTGAACTGCGTGGTGCCGCCCTCGCGCCGTCCGACCTGGGCGAGCACGCCGTCCGCGCCGGGGACGGGCGGGAAGATCTCGGTGCCGGTCGCGGCGTCGGCGAACGTGCCCGTCCCGTACATGCACATCGCGTCGCCCGCGTCGAGGCCGCCGAGCGCGATCAGCGCGGCGTGCTGGTCGCCGAGGGACGCGGCCACCGGCAGCGCCGCCCCGAGGACGTCCGCGTCCGTCACGCCGAGGACGTCGTCGTCCGCGCGCAGCTCGGGCAGCAGCCCCGCCGGGAAGCCGAGCCGCTCGATCCAGTCGGTGTGCCAGGCGTGCTCCAGCAGCAGGTAGCCGCCGGTGGCGCAGGCGTTGGTGGCGGTCGTGGCGTACACCGCGCCGCCGGTGAGGTTCCAGGCGAGCCAGGTGTCGACCGTGCCGAAGCGGAGGCGGCCGTCCTTGGCGGCCTCGGCCACCCGGGGGTTCTCGGCGATCTGCCGCGCCGCCCACAGGAACGGCGAGCGGCTCCCGACCGGACGGCCCGTCCGGGCGAGCAGGTCGGCGTCCCACTCGTCCTCCAGGGCGAGCAGGTCGCCCGCGTACCGGCGGTCCTGCCAGACGACGGCCGGGGTGAGCGGACGGCCCGAGACCCCGTCCCAGAGCACGGCGGTCGCGCGCTGCGTGGACAGCGCGACGGCCGTGACCTCGATGCCGTCCGCGTGCGCGGCGGCCAGCGCGTCCCGGCAGACGGCGAGGGTGGCGGTCCAGATCTCGGCGGCGTCCTGCTCGACCGAGTCGTGGTCGGGGTGGTCCACGCCGATCGGCCGGTAGGCGACGTGCGCGACCGAGCCGTCCTGCCGGACGACGCCCGCCCGCGTCCCGGTGGTGCCCTCGTCGACGGCCAGCACGCCGGGGCCGCGGCTGTCGCTGTGCGGCGCCATGGGCTCCTCCTTCGTGGGGTGGGGCCGCCGGTCCCGGCAGGGACCGGCGGCGGCTTGGGAACGGGCCGCGGCTCAGGACGCGGCGGGCGCCGGGGCGGGATCGCCGACGGCGGGCTGCTCGTCCTCGGCGGCCGCACGGGTCGGCTCCCACTTGATCAGGAGGCAGGTAATGAGCCCGCTGAGCGGCACCACGGCCAGGACAAGAAACGTGTGCCCGAGTCCCAGACCGTCCTTGATCTGCGGGAACAGGTAAAGGCCCGCGACGCTGCCGAAGCTGCCGATCATGCCCGTGACCCCCGTGCCGAGCGCGCGGACCTCGCTGCGGTAGGACAGCGCCGCGATCGACTTGCCGTTCGCGCCCGGCCCGGCCGAGTGCCCGAAGATGAACAGCACCGGCAGGATGAACGCGAACCAGGTCGGGACGTGCCCGAAGGTCAGGCCCATGACGACCAGCACGACGAGCACGATCGCGAAGCCCGCCGCCGAGCTGAGCCGCAGGCCCATCCGGCGCCCGGCGTAGGCCGACAGCAGGCCGCCCGCGATGCCGAACGCGTTGAACACGATCGACCCCATCGTGGCCTTCTCGAACGACTCCCCGAAGATCGCCAGGCTGATCACCGGCAGGTACCAGCCCACCGCGAAGTACTGCATGGCCTGGTCGAGCGAGATGACCGACGACAGGACCGTCCGGCTGAGGTAGCGGCCCTTGAACAGCACGCCCGCCTGCCGGAACCCGACCGGCTTGGCCGCCGGGACGTCCGCCGGCCGCTCGGGCTCGCCCGGCTGCGCCTTGATCCCGTAGAGCCGGTCGAGGTTGCGGACGGCGTCGGCCAGGCGTCCCCGGGTCGCCAGCCAGGACGGGCTCTCCACCAGGAACTTCAGCTGGAGGACGAACAGCGCCGCGGCGAACACGCCTGCCGACCCGACCGACCAGCGCCAGATGTCCGCGCCGGTGTCGAACTCGAAGAACAGCAGGGTGAGGACGAGGTTGCCGGTCGAGGCGATGTACCAGACGCCCTGCCAGAGGTTGAGCCGTCCGGACAGGTTCGCGGGCGTGTACTCGGCGAGCAGCGCCATCGCCACCGCGAAGTCGATGCCGTAGGCGACGCCGACCAGGACGCGGCCGAACCAGACGGTGGTGAAGTCGCCGGCGAACGCCGCGAGCAGCGCTCCGGCCAGCGCGAACAGCTTGGCGGCGAGCAGCGGCGGGACGCGCCCGATCCGGCTGGCGAGCCATCCGCCGACCGGGTTGAACACGATGGCGAGCGCGGGAGCGGTGGCGGTGAGCAGCGACACCTGGTCGCTGCTCAGGTGCATCTGCTTGGTCATGGGCGCCAGGCCGGCGCTGAGCGCGGCGTTGGAGTAGGCGTCCAGGAAGAGGCCGCCGAACACCAGGATCCAGACCAGCCGGGCGCGCCCGGTGATCCTGCCGTGTCCGTCGATGAGCGCTGCGACGTCACGGACGCCGCGGACGAGGGGGTGGTGCGCCATACGACCTGCCTTCGGGGTGGAGGCCCGTCGGGGGTACGTCGGCGCTGCATGAGGGCACGGCGAAGCCACCGACAGGTGGTCTTCGTCTGTGCCTGTCAAACAATGCCCGAAGGCTAGGAAAGCGCGAACGCCCATGTCAAGCCCCGCTTACTTCCGGATCAACGGCCGGCGGGCCGGGCGCCGCGCTGGGCGGCGGGGCGGGCGGTGCCGGTCAGTCGGTGTTCAGGGTGCGCAGGCGGGCGGCGAGCTTCACGCGGCGGGTCACGCCGAGCTTGGCGAAGATGTGCTCCATGTGGGCGTCCACGGTGCGCTTGGAGATGACGAGCCGCTCGGCGATCTCGCGGTTCGACAGGCCCTCCACGGCGAGCGCGGCGACCTCCAGCTCGCGGCGGGTGAGCGGCGGCGTCCCGTCCGGCCCGTCCCCCGGCCCGGACGGCCTGGGCACCCGGACGCGGGCGAGCCGGTCGGTGTCGGACTCGGCGCAGGCGATCACCTCGTCCAGCGGGTGCGACGCGCCCGCCCGCCACAGCTCGCGGAACCGCTCCTCGCCGAGCGCGGCGGTGGCGCGGCGCTCGGCGTCGGCGTGGAAGGTCTCCAGGATCGCCTGCGCGCTGAGCCGCTGCCCCGAGCGCCGCCACAGCACGTCCGCCGCGCCGAGGAGCCAGCCGGCGCGCTCGAAGCGGTCCTGCTCGGCGGCCAGCCAGGCGAGCAGTTCGAGGCAGTAGGCGGTGCCGATCGGGTCGCCGAGCTCGAACTTCATCCGGAGGCCGGTGCATCCGGCCGTGAAGCAGTGCTCGCGGCGCGCCTGGAGGAAGGACGCGACGCCCATGATGAAGTGGGCGTAGCTCTGGAGCCAGCGCTCGCCGCTGCCCTCGCCGACGACGTCGAGCGACCTGCGTGCCGACGCGACCGCCTCGTCCAGGTCGCCGCGCAGCAGCCGCAGGTAGGCGCGGATGCAGTGGAACAGCAGCAGCCCGGTGCGGTTGTCGCCGCTCTCGACCAGCCGCGCGCACCGCTCGTCCGCCGCCGCGGCCTGCTCGAAGTCGCCGAGGAACGTGCGTCCCAGCGCGACGAACATCAGCGCGCGGCCTTCCAGCCACGTGTCGCCGATGTGCCGCGCGACGGCGGCGGCCTCCTCGGCATCGCGGACGCCCACGTCCGCATCGCCCTGGAAGACCGCCATGTGCGACCGGACGCTCAGCGCCCACGACCGCTCGGCGCTCGCGCCCGGCAGGTGCTCCAGGACGCGGGTCTGCCACACGCGCCCGTCGGCGAGCCGTCCGATCATGTGCCAGTAGCCCCACAGGCCGCTGCTCAGCGCCGCCGCCCCGGCGGGCTGAGGCGCGGACGTGGCGTACCGCAGCGCGGCCTGGAGGTTCCCGTGGTCCTGGTGCATCCGGCGGGTGCGGTCGAGCTGGTCGTCGTCGAACATGCGCTCGCCGAACTCGGTGGCGAGCGCGATGAAGTGGTCGAGGTGCCGTCCGGCCATCCGGTCGGCGTCGCCGAGCGCGGCGAGCCGCTCCGCGCCGAACTCGCGGATCGTGTCGAGCATCCGGTAGCGGTCGTCGCCTTCGGCGTCCTCGGCGTTCGCGCCGTCACCGCCCTCGCGCAGGACGACCGACTTGTCCACCAGGCCGATCAGCGCCTCGACGACACCGATCCCGTCCAGCACGCCGTCCCCGGCATCCGGGCTGTCGGTCAGCGCAACGGCTGTGGCGCCGGACGGTATGGCGGACGCGTCGTCGGCGCAGATCCGTTCGGCGGCGGCCAGGCTGAAGGAGCCGGCGAACACCGACAGCCGCGCCCACAACAGCCGCTCGGCCCCGGTGCACAGGTCGTGGCTCCACTCGATCGCGGTGCGCAGCGTCCGGTGCCGCTCGACCTGGGTATTGCGGCCGGTCAGCAGCCGGAACCGGCTGTCCAGCGCGGCGGCGAGCCGGTCCACCGGCAGCGCGCGCAGCCGGGCCGCGGCCAGCTCGACCGCCAGCGGGACGCCGTCCAGCGTCCGGCAGATGGCGACCACGGCGTCCCGGTTCTCGGGCGTCACGCTGAAGCCGGGCGCGACGGCGGCGGCGCGCTGCTCGAACAGTTCGACCGCGTCGCCGCCGTCCGGCCCGACCGGGAGCGGCGCGATCGGGAACAGCCGCTCGCCGGGCGCGCCGAGCGACTGCCGGCTCGTCGCGAGCACCGTCACGCCCGGCGTCGCCGACAGCAGCGCGTCCGCCAGCTCGGCGCAGCCGCGGGCCAGGTGCTCGCAGGTGTCCAGGACGATCAGCGCGGGCCGGTCGGCGAGGAAGCCGATCACCGCGTCCAGCGGGGCGCGGGTGTCGCTGTCGGGGATGCCGAGGCGGGCGGCGAGCGCGCCGGGCAGCAGCTCCGCCTCCCGCATCCCGGACAGTTCGAGGAACGCCAGGCAGCCGCCGAAATCCCGCTCCGCGCCCGCCGCGGCGCGCACCGCCACGCGGGTCTTGCCCACCCCGCCCGGTCCGACCACCGTGACCAGGCGCTCGGTGCCGAGCAGCGCCGTCAGCCGCGCCACCTCGTCCCGCCTGCCGACGAACCCCGTCGTCTCCTGCGGCAGCCCGGAGCCGCGCGCCAGCGAGGAACCCCGACCGGGGGTCGGCGGGACGGCGTCCCCCGGCGGCGCGGTGCCCGGCGGTGTGATGCTCATCGCATAACACTGTAGATCTGATCGGCCACGGACGGTACTGGAACGGTGAGCCATCGTCCGAACGGTTGATGCGTGCTTCAGCCGATCGCTGGCACCCGTTCCGCTCGTCCGCGGCGAGGTTGGATGCATGAACCGCATCTCCCGTCTCCTCGCCCTGCCGCTCGCAGGGGCCGCGGCCGCCCTCGGCCTCGCCCTGCCCGCGCAGGCGGAGACCAGCAACCCCGGCCTGCCCCACGGCATCGACGTCTCGTCGTTCGACCAGGGCATCGACTGGCGCAGCGGCGATCTCGCCTTCGGCATCGCGAAGGCGACCGAGGGGCGGACCCTCGACGATCCCGGCTTCGCCCAGAACTGGAAGGAGCTCGGCCAGTACGGCAAGGTGCGCGGCGCCTACCACTACGCGCACCCGGACAACGACCCGGTGCAGGAGGCCGACCACTTCGTCCGGGTCGTCCAGCAGCAGGGCCTGAAGGACGGCGACCTGCTCATGCTCGACCTGGAGGACAGCGACGGGCGGTCCACGCAGGCCGTGAACGCCTGGGCGAAGACGTGGCTGGAACGCGTCACGCAGCAGACCGGCGTCAAGCCGTTCTTCTACAGCTCCTGGTCGTTCGCGCAGCAGTACGGCGCGGGCCTCGGCGACTACCCGCTCTGGGTCGCGCACTACGGCGAGGACGCCGGGCAGGTCACCCCGCCCGCGCCCTGGACGTCCTGGACCCTGCACCAGTACGCGTCCACCGACCACGACCACAACGTGTCGCGGCTGAGCACCGACCAGCTGAAGGCGCTGGGATACCACCAGCGCTGATGGCGGCATGATGATCGACCGGAGAGGGGCGCTGGGCGTGCTCGCGCTCGGCGCCCTGGCCGCCTGCGGCACCCTGGCCGCGTGCGCCAGCCCGCCCACCGAGAGAGCCGGAGCCATGCCCAACGAATCCCTGCTGAAGGCCGCGGCGCAAGGCGACGCCGCCGCCGTCCGGGACGCCCTGACCGCCGGTGCCGACACCGAGACCCGCGACGGACGCCGCCGCACCCCGCTGCTGCTCGCGTCCGCCGCCGACCATGTCGAGGCCGCGGAGGTCCTGGTCGCCGCCGGCGCCGACCCGAACGCGCAGGACGACCAGCGCGACAGCGCCTTCCTGGTCACCGGCGTGACCGGAAGCGTCGCGATGCTGCGCGCCCTGCTCCCCGCCAAGCCCGACCTCACCCTGACCAACCGCTACGGCGGCGTCGCCCTGATCCCCGCCTGCGAGCGCGGGCACGTCGACTACGTCCGCGAGGTGCTGAAGACCGGCATCAATGTCGACCACGTCAACAACCTCGGGTGGACGGGACTGCTCGAAGCCATCGTCCTCGGCGACGGCTCCCCGCCGTACCAGCAGATCGTCCGCCTCCTGATCAGCGGCGGCGCGGACGTGAACCTCGCGGACGGCGAAGGCGTGTCACCGCTGGAGAACGCCACGCGCAAGCACCAGCGCGAGATCGCCGACATCCTCCGCGCCGCCGGCGCCCGCTAGAACCCGCGCGCTAGAGCCCGCGCGCTAGAGCCCGCGCGCTAGAGCCACTGCGCGACACCGCCGTGGTGCGAACACGTGCCGCGGCGGTGCGCGGAGAACGAGTACGTGCCGTCGCGGCAGAGCGCCGTGGCTCCTGACGGCGCGTGGTCCCCGCCGCCGTCGCCGGGTTCGGACGGCTCGTCGGTCGGCGTGTCGGGTGGCGCTTCGGTCGGTGTGTCGGAGGTCGGCGGAGCCGTCGGCGTCGGGGACGGCGTCGGCTTGGGTTTGACGCAGACCGAGGACCACACGCCCGACTGCATCGCCTTCGCGGTGACCTCGGCCTGCTTCATCCCGGCATCGGCTGACTTGACCGCCCGCGCGTCGCCGTCCTGGACGAGCCGCAGGTTGATCGACTCGCCGCGGTTCGCCCACAGCAGGACGCCGCCCTTCGCCGCAGCGGCGTAGACAGGCGTGGTCTCCGAAAGCCGCGCCTCCAGGGCCGTTTTCGACTCCCCGCTGTGGCACTGCTTGCCGCGCGGGGACGCCAGGCCGAGCAGCGCGACCGTCGTCTTCGTCCCCTTGCGGAAGCCGCCGCGGCGGTCGTCCAGCGCGTGCAGGCGGACGGTCTGGCCGTCCACCACCTCGTCCACGACGACGCGCTGCGCCTGCGCGGGAACCCCGGCGGGCAGCGTGGGGCTGGGACTGGGGCGGGCCGAGGACGGCACGGACGCGGCCGTCGCAGTCCCGTCGTCGCGCGGGGGCGACGCGGGGGTCACCGCCGCCAGCACGAACAGGAAGGCGAGGAACCCGAAACCGCCGCTCCGCGCCAGCTTGCGCGCCGGATGCGTCCGGACCGGCCCGAGGACGACCCGCTTGACCTGCCGGATCGGCGTCGGGTCCGAATAGCTCCAGTAATCCCATCCAGGTGGAGCGGGCGGCCACGCCGGATTCGGCAGCCAGCCGGGCGGCGGCGTCCAGCCGGGCCCGGGGTCGGGCCATCCGGGCGGTGGGTTGAAGCGGCGTCCCATCGAAAGTCCTCCTCAGACGTCCGCGGCAAGTCCGTCGGCCAGCGCCGCGAGGACGGCGGCCAGCCCCGGCTCGGCGGACGGATCGAGCGCCGCGACCTCGCGCGTGCGGCCGGTCCTGCGCAGCAGCCCGCCGGGCACGCCGGCCAGTGCCTCGGCGGGGTCGATCCGCGTCCACGGCGTCGCCTGGCAGCGCTCGCGGTCGAACCGTCCCGCGAAGACCGCCTCGAACCCGTTCACCTGGCGAGCCGCGACGCGGACCGCGACGACGCGGAACTCCTGGACGCTCGGCGCGGCGGCGAACCCTTCCTTCACGGCCGCCAGCACGGTCGAGCCGAGCGCCGCGAGGTACACCTGGTTGCGGTCGGTCTTGGTGCGCGGCTTCAGCGTCGGCCTGCCCGCGGGCGTGACCGTGGCGCACTTCTCGGGGACGAGCCCGAGCCCGGGGAACAGCACGGCGACGGTCGCGTACCGGACGCCGTCCTCGTCGTCCACGTCGAGGCACACGGCAGGCGCCCGGTCGTCGTCGAATGCCGCTTCGAGCGCGGCCCTGACAGCGACCGGATCGTGGTCGACGAGCTTGCGCCATTCCAGATCGGCGTCACGCATCAGCCGCTGATACTCGGCCTGCATCCGGGCATCGGCCTCTTGCGCCTGTCCGAATGCGGCCTGGCGCGCCCATTCCGCGACCTGCCTCCGCTTGGCGAACTCGAAAAGCCCGAGCGCGCCGATATGGATCTCCCTGAGACGGCCCTCGATCGGCGCGGGATCGGTGCGCGGAGGCAGCGGGACGAACGCCCGCGTGGCAGGCGCGAAGTTCTGGTGGTGGACGGTCACGAGCGCCCGCTCGATCCGGGCGAGTTCCGCGACCTGCTGCAGGCGCTCGGCCTCCCGAACCTGCCGTTCGAGCTGCGAGACCTTGAAGCCGGCTCCCAACCCCATGACTCCCCCGCTCGGCCATGGCGGGGGGCGGCTGTTACGGAGGATACACGGATCGTGTGGAACGTCCAGATATGCAGCTGAATGATCTTGAGCGGGGGGTTATCTGCGGGTGGGGAGGATCGTGCCGTTGCAGCAGGAATAGGCGACGACGGATGAGCCGCGGCGGAGGAGTTCGGGCGGGACGGTGTGGACCCTGGCGTCGTTGGTCAGGGGAATGCCGACGTCGGTGCCGCCTATGCCGTCGAAGAGCTTGACGGTGCAGTCGGAGTGTTCGAGGCGGTAGGCGGTGGCGCGGTGCTGGATGGGGATGGGCAGGTCATAGACGAGACGGTATTCGTCGGCATTGCCGCAGCGGGCATTGAACGACCAGATGGCCGCATTGGAACTCTCTGGATTCCGCCCTTCCAGCAGGGTTACCGAGAAATGCGGGCCACGGGTGCCGGAGTCGGAGTGGTGCCGGCTTGTCACGGCGTTCACTGCGGGCACAATGGCACCGCCCACCAGAATGCCGAATGCGACGCAGATCAAAGGGATCAGCCACGGCGGGCGGGATTTCGGCGCCGGTTCCTGGACCGTTCGGCCGTTCTGCTCCGGCTCATTCCGCGCGGCCGTCCAGAGCGGTTGGAGCTGCTCCGGTTCGCGGCCCGCGACCCTGCACAGGGCCGACACGACGTCCCAGGGCGGGACGGTCTTGCCGGACAGGTAGCGGGACAGGCTGGAGTCGCTGACGTGCAGGTCGGACTCCAGATCCTTGAGGCTTCGGCCGGAGACCTCGCGAAGCCGCCGGAGCTCGGTCGCGAGCCGGTCACGGGTGGTGGTCATGGGAGCCCCCGTACGAGTCGTCCGGACGCCCCGGCCCGTCCCGGGACGTCCCGCGCTACCCGCATTACCGCACGGAGCCGCGCGGGGCGTCCCGATCGTGTCCCGAATCGGCCGTGACCACTTGGCGCCTACCTGATCAGAGCCGCGGCATTCTCGCTGCCGGCCGCGATCGGGAGGTTCTCATGGCCGAAATTCGAAAGCCCACCGGAACGCCCGCGAAACGGACGCGAAACGGATGCGGAATGGCGTTGCGGCGACGGCGGATCCCGCGTCGGATACCAGTGGATCGGGCTCCGCGTGACGGCGGCGAACCCGATGGGCGAGGGGTCAGGCGAGAGTGAGGAGGAGGTCGGTGAGCGCCCTCGGGGTGGTGATCATGCAGTCGTGGCCGGTGTCGAGGCGGAGGACGCGGGACGGGGTGCCGTCGGGCTCGGTGTCCGGGACGGGGCGGCGGGTGATGCCCTTCGGGGCGGGGCCCACGCAGTGGATGTGCGTCCTCGGGATCGTGTTCGCGGCCGGGTCGTCCATGCGGACGGGCTCGGTGAGGCAGCGGATCGGCTGGTCCGAGAGGAGGGTGCGGAGCCAGGCGGCGTCGTCCGGGTCGGTGACGCCGAACAGGCCGAGGGGCGGCGGCTGCTCGGGCGGCGGCGGGACGCGCCAGCCGTCGGCGGCGTGCTCGGCGGCCTTGCGGGCGGCGGGCATGACGTCCATCGCGGTCTCGCCGTCCACGGGGACCATCGCGTCGAGGAAGACCAGGCGCGCGATCCGGTCCGGGACGCGGTGCGCGACGCCCGAGATGACCATCCCGGCGTAGCTGTGGCCCACCAGGACCACGTCGGTCAGGCCGTTCGCGAGGATCTCGGTGGTGATGTCGTCCACGTGCGTGCCGAGGCCGACGTCCGGGCCGGCCAGGTGGATCTTGTCACCGTAGCCGGTCAGGGTGGGCGCGAGGGCGCGGTGCCCGGCCCCTTCCAGCAGCGGGACGACCCGCTCCCAGGCGCGTCCGCTGTGCCAGGCGCCGTGCACCAGCAGGTATGTGGTCATGGGGAGACTCCCGAGGGTGCTCGTCCGCGGTCGGTCTGCCGCGGTTCTGAGCCCACGGTGCGTCCGGGATTTCGGACCAGCCAGAACCCCGCCGATCCTGGGGGTGGCAGGACCAGGCAGGCGCCCTCCGGGCCGCATACGGTGGAGGGGTGAGGCAACCGAACGTGCTGGGCGAGTACCTGCGGGCGCGCCGGGAGCTGGTCACGCCGGACCAGGCGGGCCTGCCCGCGTCGGGCATCCGGCGGGTGCCGGGCCTGCGGCGCGAGGAGGTGGCGCTGCTGGCCGGGATCAGCGCCGACTACTACCTGCGCCTGGAGCAGGGGCGCGACCGGAACCCGTCCGTCCAGGTGCTGGAGGCGCTCGCCCGGGCGCTGCGCCTGGACGCCGACGCGACCGCGTACCTGCTGCGCCTCGCCGCTCCGAACCGGCCGAAACGCCGTCCCGCCGGGGAGGACGTCCCGGAGAGCGTCGCCAAGCTGGTCGCGGCGCTCGGGCTGCCCGCGATCGTCGAGAGCCGCCACCTGGACGTCCTCGCCGCGAACCCGGCGGCCACGGCGCTGTCACCGCGCCTGGTGGTCGGGGCGAACCGGCTGCGGGACGCGTTCCTCGACCCGGCCGAGCGCGCGCTCTACCCGGACTGGGAGCACGCCGCGTCCAGCCTGGTCGCCGGGTTCCGCGAGACCGCCGGCGCGGACGCCGGCGACCCGGGGCTCCCCGCGCTCGTGGACGAGCTGTCCCAGGCCAGCCCCGAGTTCGCCCGGCTGTGGGCGCTGCACGACGTCGCCGTCTGCGAGGGCGCGCCGATCCGGCTGGACCACCCGCGCGTGGGACGGCTCCAGCTGAACCGGGAGCGGCTCGGCGTCAGCGGGACGGCGGGCCAGAAGCTCGTCGTCTTCCACCCCGACCCCGGCACCGGCAGCGAGGCGAAACTGGCCCTGCTCACCACCTCGGCCGCCGCCTGACCTGCACTCGCGCGTCGTGGGCCTGGGCTCAGTCGTTGCGGGCCTTGCTGGGCTGGACGCGCTTCGGCTCGCCTTCCATCTTCGGGTAGTTGGGCGGGTAGGGGGCGTCGCCGAGGCCGTGGTCCTGCTCGTCGCGGTCGGCCATCTCCAGGAGCGGCTCCAGGGAGAAGGACTTGTCGTCGATGGTGGCGTGCAGGTCGCCGACCTCGGCGAAGCGGGCCGGCATGGTGGCGATGGTGAAGTCGTGCGGGTCGGCGTCGGCCAGCTCGTCCCATGTCAGCGGGGCGGAGACGGGCGCGTACGGCAGCGGGCGGACGCTGTAGGCGGACGCGATCGTGCGGTCGCGCGCGTTCTGGTTGAAGTCGACGAAGACCTGCTCGCCGCGCTCCTCCTTCCACCACTTGGTGGTGACCTCGGCCGGGACGCGCCGCTCGACCTCGCGCCCGAACGCGAGCGCGGCCCGCCTGACCTCGGTGAACGTCCAGCGCGGCTCGATCCGGACGTAGATGTGCACGCCGCCCTTGCCGGACGTCTTGACGTACCCGGTGTAGCCCAGCTCGCCGAGCAGGTCGCGGGCCGGGCCGAGCGCGACCCGGACGGCGTCGGAGAAGTCCGTGCCGGGCTGCGGGTCGAGGTCGATGCGCAGCTCGTCGGGGTGGTCGACGTCGGCGCCGCGGACCGGCCAGGGGTGGAAGGTCAGGGTGCCGAGGTTCGCCGCCCACGCGATCGTCGCGACCTCGGTCGGCATGACCTCGTCGGCGGACCGCCCGCTCGGGAAGGCGATACGGGCGGTCTGCACCCATTCGGGCGCGCCCTTGGGGATGCGCTTCTGGTAGAACGCGTCGGACTTGCCCGCGCCGAACCCGGCCTGGCCGCGCGCGTAGTCCTCGCGGGTGGCCATCTTCGCGCCCTCGAACACACCGCCGGGCCAGCGTTCGAGCGTGGTCGGGCGGTCGCGCGTGGCGCGCAGGATGCCGTCCCCCACCGCGATGAAGTACTCCACGAGCTGCCGCTTGGTGTACCCGTGCTCCGGAAAGTAGACCTTGTCCGGGTTGGAGACCTTGACGAGCCGCTCTCCGACCGGGATCTCGATATAAGGCGAGGCCATAAAGGCACGCTAACCCACCCGTCCGACACTCCCCCGCCCGAGCCCGGGACGGTGTCCGGTTCGCCCCGGAGGACACAGTCGTGTCCGGTTCATTGACGGGCGGGCGCGCGGAGCTTACGGTCACGGCGGAAGGCGGTTGGGGAAGCCGGTGCAACTCCGGCACGGTCGCGCCACTGTGTTCCGGGCCCACGCGGTCCGGGGAGTCAGACCCTCGCCGTCCTCCCAGGTCCATCGAGTCGGGACGCGTGATCCCAGGGAGGCCCCGCAGATGAGCGCATCGACCGTCCACAGCCCCGCCCCGACCGCCCCGTCCACCCGGACCGCCCCGACCTCCCGGACCGGCGCGACGCCGGTCGTGCTCGGCGGGTCGCGCGCGCTGCTGTGGCTGTTCGGCACGGCCCTGTTCGGCGTGGTGCTGTACTACTTCATCGGCATCGACCAGGGCGCCACCTCGGTGTTCGGCGACAACATGTACATCCACGAGTTCGTGCACGACGCGCGGCACCTCATCGGCTTCCCCTGCCACTGAGCGCGGGCGGACGCCGTGGAGGGGCGGTTCGTCGCCCGGGGCATGCTCGTGGGCGTGCTCGGCGGCCTGCTCGCCTTCGTGTTCGCGCGGATCTTCGCCGAGCCGCCGATCCGGCGCGCCGCCGACTACGAGAGCGGACGCGAGGCCGCGCAGAACGCGCTCGACAGGGCCGCCGGGCTGCCGGTCGAGACGCCCGGTCCGGACCTTTTCAGCCGGTCCGTCCAGGGCAACCTCGGGCTCGGCATCGGGATGGTCCTGTTCGGTCTCGCGGTCGGCGCCCTGTATTCGGTCGCCTACATCCTGGCCTGCGGACGGACCGGAGGCGTCCGCCCGCGGCAGCTCGCCCTGCTCGTCGCGCTGGGCGGCTTCCTGGCGCTGTACCTGATCCCGTTCCTGAAGTACCCGGCCGATCCGCCCGCGATCGGGCATGAGGCGACGATCCGCGACCGCAGCGGCCTGTACCTGCTGATGGTCGGGACGTCGATCGTCGTGCTGGTCGCCGGGGTCTGGCTCGGCCAGCGCCTCCGGCCCCGGTTCGGGACGTGGAACGCCACCCTCCTCGCCGCTCTGGCCTGCGTCATCGTCCTCGGCGCGGTGATGTGGGCGCTGCCCTCGGTGGGGCATCTGCCGGCGAACGTCCACCAGTACGGGCGCCAGGCCACCGAGACACCGCCGCCGCTGCGGAACGCCCAAGGGCAGATCGTCTATCCCGGCTTCCCGGCGGACGTCCTGTTCGAGTTCCGCCTGTACTCGGTCGCCGCGCAGGCCGTCCTGTGGGCCACGATCGGCATCGCGTTCGCCCCGCTGGCCGATCGCCTGCTGGCGCCGTCCCCGAGCCCGGACGGCCGGAACGTGAAGAAACGATCACTCTGGGTATAAAGCCGGAAGCGGCTCGCGCAGGGGGCGCGGGCCGGGTCTCGCACGACTTCGGGGTGAGGTTCATGGCGGTTGTGACGATCGTGGGGGCGGGTGTCATCGGGCTCTCCTGGGCGCGGCTTTTCGGCCAGGCCGGATGGGAGGTCCGGATCAGCGACCCCCGGCCCGACCTGAAGGACGTCGTGGACCAGCACCTCGGCGGCCTCTCCGTGTCCACCTCGCACGACCTCGCCGAGGCGGCGCCCGGCGCGGACTTCGTCCAGGAGTGCGGGCCCGAGCGGATCGAGCTCAAGGAGGAGCTGTTCGGCATCCTGGCCCTGAACACGGGCTCGGGGGTGGTGCTGGCGTCCTCGTCGTCCTCGCTGCTGCCGTCCGCCATCGCCAAGGGGAACCCGGTCGCCGAGCGGATCCTGGTCGGCCACCCGTTCAACCCGCCGGAGCTGATGCCGCTGGTCGAGGTCGTCCCCGGCCCGGACACCGCCGAACGGACCGTCGACCGCGCCGTCGAGGTCTACCGCGCGCTCGGCAAGACGCCGATCAGGCTGAAGAAGGAGGTTCCGGGCTTCGTCGGCAACCGGCTGCAGAAGGTGTTCAACGACCAGGCCATGTACCTCGTCCAGCAGGGCGTGATCGACGTGGCGGACATGGACGAGCTGGTCCGCGCGTCCCTCGGGCTGCGCTGGGCGACGGTCGGGCCGTTCGAGAGCGGCGTCCTGGGCGGCGGGCCGGGCGGGATGCGGCACCTGGTCGAGCACGTCGGCTCGCAGATGACCTTCGACATCGGCACGCCCGACCCGGACGATCTCGGCGAGACCCTGGACCAGGTCGAGCAGGCGTACGGGACGGGCAAGGAGGCCTACGAGCGGCTGGTGAAGATCCGCGACGACCGCACGCGCGCCATCCTCAAGCCCCTGGGCTGGCCTTCCGGACCGTCCGCCGGAAAGTAGCCGGGTTGTCGGAAGCGGGTTGCCGGAGCCGGGTTGTCAGAAGCGGGTCCTAGGTTGGTGCGCCGACGTGTGTTTCGTCGCCGGCGCGCGGGCGCGGGCGACCGATCTTGAGGACCTGCCATGGACACCGACGCCCCCGACGACGGGCGCAGCGACTTCGACTTCATCTACGGGCGCTGGCGGGTGCACAACCGCAAGCTCGTGGACGTCACGGACCCGTCCTGCGAGGAGTGGACCGAGTTCGAGGGACGCTCGGAGGCCGATCCGATCCTGGCCGGCATCGGGCATATCGACCGGATCTGGACCGACACCTTCGAGGGTTTCACGCTCCGGCAGTTCGACCCGAACGCCCGGGTCTGGCGGATCTGGTGGGCGGCCACCTCGCGGCCGGGCCACCTGGACCCGCCCGTCGAGGGCTCCTTCAAGGACGGGCGCGGCCTGTTCTACTGCGACGACGTTCTGGGCGGCCATGAGGTGAAGGTCCGCTTCGAGTGGACGATCCCGTCTCCGGACGCGCCGCGCTGGGAGCAGGCGTTCTCCTACGACGGCGGCGCGACCTGGCGCACCAACTGGACGATGCAGCTGACCCGCATGCCCTGACCGTCCCCCTTCCGGCCGTCCGTTTCCCAGTTGGCGGACGGCCCGTATCCCGGTTTCGGAGCCGTTCCCTCCCACTCTCGCCAAGGACCGGTCCGCAGATGATCACGGACCGAAATCCGCGCTGGTCAGAGGGTAGGGACAGCGCAGTTGACCAGGGCTCCGGACGGGGCCCTGGTCGTTTCCGAACAGGGATGGAAGGTACGAAATGCACACTGCCATGCGGAAGCTCCTCGCCACCGGCGCCGCCGCCACGGCGCTGGCCGGGGGGCTGGTGGGGGTCACCCAGGCACCGTCGCTCGCGGACGCCGGGCCGACCCACATCAAGCGGCACACGGCCTGCAACCCGAAGAACCACGCCGGCAAGATCACCAGGACCTCGGCGAGCGCGGGCCACCTCCACTTCCGCGTCTCCCTGGTCGCCAAGCACGGTTTCGCGTGCGTACTGGCCGGTTCACCGCGCATCGTCCGCTTCTACCTCGGCAGCCACCTGCTCCCGTTCTCCGCCGGCCATTACGGCCCGCAGTCCAAGAAGGTGTGGTTCGGCCCGGGGCACCCGGTCCACTTCGACATCCAGGTGCCCAACTTCGGGGCCACCGTCCTCGCCAACCACGTGACCTTCAGGCTCCGCGGCCCGAACGGCCTGTTCTTCTTCAGGTCCAAGGCCCACGGCGTGCTGGTCGTCGGCCCCGGCACCCTCATCGGCCCGGTCATGCACGGCGCCTGACCCGCCGGACGGCGCGCGGCGGCACCGGCCCACCCGATGCCGCCGCGCGCCGCGCGCGTCAGGGGACGTGCATGCAGAGCGCGACGTTGCCCGTGTTGGACGCGACCTTCGTGGTCCCCCGGTACACCTTGCAGGTCACGGGCTCCGACATGTCCATCAGCGACGCCTGGATGTTGTAGGCGTCCGGCGTCTGCGGGTAGCCCGTCTTCTTCCAGGGCAGCCGCACGTTGCGCGCCTCCTCATAGCGGTCACCGAACGAGTACCGAATATCGGCCCGCCCGCTCCCGGTAACAGTCAGCGTGATCGCATCATCCCCAAGCCCCGGCTTCGCACTACTGCTGGACGGCGACGATGTCACGCTCGGCACCGGCGGCGGCGATGTGCTCACCGGCGCGGACGAGGACGACACCGCAGCAGGATGCCCACCCGCCCCACCCCCGCATCCGGCCACCACCAGCACCGCAACACCCCACGCCAGCCGAACCCGCACTCGTCCCTCCCTCTGCCAAGCCCTAGGACGGACGAGTATGAACCCCCCTGGAACACGTCCGGTACATGCCGCGCGATCCGGTGATCAGAACATCCCGTGCGGATGCGGCAGCTCATCCGGCACGGGCTGCACCACGTCCCAGTGCTCGACGATCCTGCCCTCGCCGACGCGGAAGAGATCGACCGTGGCAAGGTCGCCCTGCGCCGTGCCGACATGCGTGTGCACCGCGACCAGATCACCATCCGCGAGCACGTGCTTGGCGACCACCTTCGCATCGCGCAGATGCACGCTGACCTTCAGGAAGTCCGCGAACGCCTCCCGGCCCGACTGCAACGCGGGATCATGCGCCACCCGCGGGTTATGCGAGACGAAATCCTCGTCCAGCAACTCGGCGAACCCCTCAACGTCGCCCGCACCGAAGCGGGCGACGGCCTCCAGAACGAGCCGCCGATTCTGTTCGCTCGAAGTCATGGCATCTCCTCCGTCGTCCGTAACCACCCTTCAGACGGACAGAAATCCGCTGGCGTCACGCGTGACGCCGACGCCTCCTGATCCGTCTTCCCTTGTGATGGACGAGGCGAGCGAGCTCTTCGAGAAGCACCGGCCCGCGCTTGCGGCGGCGGCATACCGGATGCTGGGCAACCGACCGGACACCGATGACGTCCTCCAGGAGGCCTGGCTTCGCTGGAGCCGAGTGGACCTCACCGCGGTCGCCGACCCCGGCGCCTACCTGTTCCGCCTGGTCACCCGCCAGGCGATAGACGAGCTGCGCCGAACCCGAGCACGCCGCGAGGTCCCGTCCACTAAGGAGGAGGCCACGGCCCCTCGGGCCGCCGACGAGGTGGCAACGGCGTTGTCGATCGTCCTTGAAGCCCTCTCCCCGACCGAACGCGCGGTGTTCCTCCTTCACGACGTGTTCGGCTTCTCGCACGCGGAGATCGCGGACATCGTCGGACGCACCGAAAGGGCCGTCCAGCAGATGGCATATCGGGCCCGGCAGCACGTCCGTTCGGGCCGTCCGCGCTTCCACCCAACACTGGACGAACAGGACGCGACCACCGCCCGCTTCCTGGCCGCCGCGACGCTGGGCGCCGACTTCCCGGCCCTCGGCAGGGCCTGCGCGGGATTCGCCGAAGGGGATCAGGGTAGGCGTGCCGCATGGAGTTGACGGAGAGGTTCGAGTGGCAGGGGCGACAGGTCGCGTGGGGACGCGCCGGGAACGGTCCACCCGTGGTGTTCTGCCACGGGACGCCCTTCTCGTCCTTCGAGTGGCGCCCCTTCGCGGACGCGCTGTCCTCCGACTACACCGTCCACCTGTGGGACATGCCCGGCTACGGCCGGTCGTCGAAACACGCCGGTCAATCAACCGACTTCGGCACACAGGCCGAAACGTTCGCCGCCCTCCTCGGCCACTGGGGCCTCGACCGTCCGCACGTCGTAGCCCACGACTTCGGCGGCGCCGTCTCCCTGCGAACCCACCTGGTCGGCGGCGTCCCGTACGCGTCCCTCATGCTCGTTGACGTCGTCGCCATCCCACCCAGCGGCTCGCCATTCTTCCGCTTCGTCCAGGAACACCCGGACCTGCTCGCTGAACTGCCCGCCTACATCCACGAGGCCATCGTCCGCGCCTATATCGAGGGCGCCAGCCACCGCGGCATCCGCCCGGACGACCTGGACAAACTCGTCGAACCCTGGACCGGCCCCGAAGGCCAACCCGCCTTCTACCGCCAGATCGCCGACTACAACGAGACGTTCCTACAGGAAAACGAGCGCAACCTAGGCCAGATCGACATCCCCGTCCGCATCCTGTGGGGCACCGACGACACCTGGATCCCGCCGCAAATGGCCGAACGCCTCCGCTCCCTCATCCCCGGCGCCACCCTCACCCTGATCGACAACGCCGGCCACCTGGTCCACAACGACTCCCCCATCCCCCTCACCAACGAACTCCGCACCTGGCTCCCACCCTGCAAGGCCGCCCAAGTAATTGGCTGGCCGGGGAGCGACTGATTTCGGCGGTGCGGCTGGTCTTCATAGGGACGGAATTTTCCCGGGCGTCCGCCCGGCATCCCTTGGAGGCGACATGCGCAGCCTGATCGTGAGCAGCCTGGTTTCACTGGACGGCGTCCACGGCGACCCGCAGTCCTGGATCGGCGACCTCTTCGACGAGCAGGCTGTGGAGGAGTCGCTCGCGACGCTGCTCGACTGCGACGCGATGCTGATGGGCCGGAACACCTACGACTACTTCGCCCCCAACTGGTCGACGGCGTCCGGCCCGTACCTTGAGCGCATCAACGAGATGCCCAAGTACGTCTTCTCGTCCACGCTGACCAGGGCGGACTGGAACAACACGACGGTCGTCCCGGGCGACCCGGCCGCCGCCGTCCGCGAACTCAAGGAGCAGGGCGACGGCCACCTGATGATCTACGGCTACGGCCGCCTCGCCCAGACGCTCCTTGAGGACGGCCTGGTCGACAGGCTGAACTTCGTCGTCAACCCCGTCATGGCAGGCAGCGGCACACCCTTGTTCCGTCCCGGCAAGCGCACCGACCTGCGCCTGGTGTCAGCCACCGAACGCCGCAACGGCGCCATCACCCTCTCCTACGCGAAAGCCTGATCGGCGCAGGGAGCGCGGTCAGGGCTTGCGGCGTGGGCGGACGGCCTGGGTCGCCCAGAAGGGCTGCATGACGCGGCCGACGGCGTCGGCGACGAGGCGGAGTTCTCCGGGTTCCAGGGGGGCGAAGATCTCGGCGCCGACCTCGTCGGCCAGCGCGCGGGCGCGGCGGTGGACGTCGCGTCCCGCCGGGGTGATGCGCACGGCGTACCGCCGGCGGTCGCCGGGATCGCGGGTGCGCTCGCACAGGCCGCGCGCCTCCAGGTCGTCCACCAGGCCGACCATCAGGGTGGGGTCGAGCAGCAGGTAGGAGGCCATCTCCTGCTGCGACAGGGTGGTGGAGGACGCCAGCATCGCCAGGACGAGGAAGTGCCGGACGCGGATCTCCAGGGGTTCCAGCTCTTCTTCCAGCCGCTGCTCCAGCCACCAGCCGCACTTGGACAGCTGGAAGCCCAGCACGGAGGCGAGCCCTGCGGGCAGTTCGCCGGTCGGTTCGGCCATGCCGGAAGGATATGACCCCACGATCGTCTATTGACTCAATCGTAGAAAAGTTCGATTATCCATCAGTGACCCCTACTCTCGGCCTGTTCGGCCTCAACATCTCCACCTGCGCCGATCGCGAAGGCGCCGCCCGGATCGCCGCCCTCGCAGAAGACCTGGGCTACGACTCCCTCTGGGTCGGCGACCATGTCGTCCTGCCGGATCCGCGCGACGAGCACTCCCCTTTGGAGCCCGCCGCCCGCGTCCTCGACCCGCTCATCGCGCTGGCGCTCCTGGCCGCCCGCACCGACCGGATCTCGCTCGGGACGGGCTGCATCGTGCTGCCGCAGCGCAACCCGCTGATCCTGGCCAAGCAGCTGGCGAGCCTGGACGTGCTCAGCGGCGGACGACTCGCGTTCGGCCTGGCCGCCGGTTACCTGGAGGCCGAACTGAACGCGGTCGGCGTCCCTCTGGCAGGACGAGGCGCACGCACGGACGAGTACCTGCAGGCCATGCGCTCGCTCTGGTACGACGACAAACCGGCCTTCCAGGGCCAGTACGTGCACTTCGCCGGAATCGACGCGCACCCGCGTCCGGCCCAGGCGTCCGTCCCGGTCATCGTGGGCGGGCACAGCGACCGGGCCCTACGCCGCGCGGCCCGCTACGGGGACGGCTGGTACGGCTGGCTCCTCACCCCGGAGGACACCGCGGAACGCGTCGCAGCGCTCCGTGCCATCGAGGCGGAAGAAGGACGCGGCCCCCTGCGCGTCCAGATCACCCCGCGCGGCCCCCTCACCCCCGACGCCGTCCACGCCTACGCCAAGGCCGGCGCGGACCGACTAGTGATCATCCCACCCCTGAACGCCCCCCTCCCCGACCTCGCAGCCTTCGTCAAGGCCAACGCACCGTCCCACCTAGAAGCCACCCCAGCCTGACCACACCCCGCAACCGCAGCGGCCGAGATCCTCCTCATGGCGTCGATGCTCCCCGTCCACGCTCAGGGTTTCTTGTCACCCGGCGCTGCGCGCCACCGGCTATCGGGTGGAGATGGAATTCTGGAGCACCGGGGAGAGCTGCTGCCCTGCCAACCCGTGCGTGTGACCTGAGCGAGGGGGCTGCTGTGCGACGTTGCGCCTGGTCCGACATGCCCTGGCCGGTCAGGGACGGCGTCCGGGCGCACACTGGGCCCGTGGTCGGGTTGGAGGCGGCGCCCTCGGGAAATCACGCTCATATCGCCGGTACCCTCCACGCGGACCATGGGCCGGTCTTCGTCAAAGGTGCGCGCAAGGAGGACGACCGGGACGGGCTCGAAGTCCGGACGCTGCGCAACGAAGCCCGGATCAACCCGTACGTGCAGCCCTACGCGCCCCGCCTCCTCTGGACCGTCGAGGAGGCGGGGTGGCTGCTGCTGGGTTTCGAACACGTCCGGGCCAGGCACGCCGACTACACGCCCGGCTCGCCGGACCTGGACCGACTGACCAAGGTTTTGGAAGCGCTCCAGGCGATGCCCGCCCCCGAGGTGGTCACGCTCCAGGTTGAACGGCGCTGGCAACCCGTCCTGGACGACGTGAGCGCGATGGCAGGCGGCACTTTGCTGCACGCGGATCTGAACCCGGCCAACCTGCTGATCACTCCGGCAGGGCGTCCTTACGTCGTGGACTGGGCCTTCACCTCGCGCGGAGCCGCGTGGGTGGAGCTGGGTCTTCTCATCCCCTGGCTGCTCAAGGCCGGCCACTCCCCCGGAGCGGTGGATGCCTGGCTCGCCCGCTTCCCCTCCTGGACGCAGGCCGATGCCAACACGCTCGATCAGTTCGCGTGGGCGTTCGCCGAGACGTGGCGACAGCGCAGTTTCGCCGACTCGGCAACGGCCTGGAAGGCCGAACTCGCTGCGCTGGGGAAGCGGTGGGCCGACCACCGGGGCGCCCACCGCTTCTGAAGCGCTGGGGTCAGAACCAGCAGGGGCCGGTGCCCCAGGCCCAGGACCACTCTTCGGGGACGAGGAGGTGGATGCGGCAGGCCATGTCGCCCCAGACGATGTAGGGGCCCTTGGCGTCCCAGCCGAGGGTGCCGGGGGTCTCGGCGGCGGCGCGGAGGGGCGCGGGGAGTTGCCGGAGGACGCTCTGGGGGATCTGGTGCCGCGGCTTGGGGGCCGCCTCGGCGGGCGCGGTGGCGAGGACGAGGGTTCCGGACATGGCCAGCGCCGCCGCAGCGGCCGAGATCTTCCTCATGGGGACGATGCTCCCCGTCCGCGCCCCAGGTTTCTTGTCACGACCGTCACAAAAACGCCAGTGAATACTGGCATCGTCAGGACATGAAGGGGGAGAGGATCTCGGCGGTCAGGTCGCGCAGGCGGGCGCGGGTGGCCGGGTGGTAGGTGCCTTCGTGGGCTCTGGCCTGGTGGGTGCCGTCGAAGTAGCGTCCGGTGTGGTCGGCGCCGTCCGGGCCGGTGGCCAGGTTCAGGACGGCCTTGACGCCGGACGCGACGGACGACATGGGCGGGACGAGAGCTTCGCGCACCATGTGGGTGTTCATCAGCGATGCCGGATGCAGGCAGTTCACGGTGATTCCGGTGCCCGCGAGTTCTTCGGCGAAGTCGAAGGTGAACGCGGCGAGCGCGAACTTGCTGCGGAAGTAGGCCTGCATGCCGGTGTAGTGGGCGTCCATGCGGAGGTCGTCGAAGTCGACCGGCGCCTGGCCGACCGAGCCGACGTTGACGATGCGCGCCGGGCCGTCCTTCGCGAGGACGGGGGCCAGGGTTCGGGCGAGCAGCACCGGGGCCAGGTAGTTGACCGCGAAGCGGAGTTCGTGGCCGTCCGCACTGAGTTTGCGGCGACGGAAGGGCGGGCGGCCCGCACCGACACCGGCGTTGTTGACGAGGAGGTGGATGGCCTCGTGGTCAACGCTGATGCGGTCGGCAAGCGCGCGGGTCTCGGCGAGCGAGCTGAGGTCGGCGAGGTAGGGCTGGGCGCTTCCGCCGGATTTGCGAATCTGGTCCACGACGGCGGCGGCCCGGTCCGCGTCGCGGCCGTGGACGAGGACGTGCATGCCCTGGTCAGCGAGGGCTCGGGCAACGGCGCAGCCGAGGCCCGCCGTCGCGCCGGTGACCAGGGCGGTCGGAGCGTTCGTCATGCCTTCCCTTTCGGTGATCGGGCCTCACATGTACTTGAGGACATGTCCCTAGGGACACGATCATCATCAAGGTGGTCCAGGGGACATGTCAAGATGGACGTCGCCGACGTGTGAGGGGTGATGGTGTGTCGCTGAGGCATGGCCTGCTCGGGCTGCTCGCGGAGGGACCGGCCAGCGGGTACGACCTCGCGCGGCGCTTCGAGGAGCACCTGGGCCCGGTCTGGCCCGCCCAGCACCCCAAGATCTACGCCGAGCTGTCCCGGCTGTCCAAGGCCGGGATGATCGAGGTGGACAGCCACGGCCCGCGCGGCCGCAAGGCCTACCGGATCACCGACGCCGGCCGCGCCGAGGTGCGCCGCTGGCTGAGCGAGGACGCGGTCGACCACACGCTGCGCTCCGAGTCCGTCCTGCGCTCGTTCTTCTTCTGGCTCATGGACCCGGACGACCTGCACGAACACCTGCGCCGCGAGCAGCGGTACTTCACGGAGATCGCCGACCTGGCCCGCGGCTACGCCGCCGCCAAGGACCGAGGCGAGTACGGAACGGCCCCCCAGACGAAGTCCATGCGCGTAGCCCTGGAGGCCGCCATCAGGGTCTACCAATCCCTAGCCGACTGGGCCGAATGGGCCCAAACCGTCCCCCCCGCCACCCCAGAAGAGGACGCCGACACCCCCCGTCCCCCCACCCCAGCCTGACCCACCGAGCGCGCGCGACCGCCACCCAACGCGCGCACCACCGCCGCACACAGCTTCACCGCTCCAAAGCCCGACCGCCACGGCCCGTCGATCAACGCCCGCCGGGGCCCGTTTCGTCCCGCCGGACGCGCCTCAACAGCAGGCCCAGCTCGTCCGCCGCGATGGTGAGGTGACCGGCGTCCGGCGCCTTGCTGTCACGGACGCCGATGACACCGGCTTCGAGGTCTCCAAGCTCCACGCAGTTCTGACCACCAGCATCGCTGTAGCTGCTCTTGCGCCAAGTGGGCATGGCGCCTCCCGACGTCAACGGCTGGGAGCCTCCACGCTTCCACGCTGGATCCGGGCCAACAACCCCGCAAGCTCGACGGTCGAGAACGCCAGGTGACCAGCCTCGGGAGCCTTGCTGTCGCGGACCCCGACCCTGCCGCGCTCCAAGTCGCCTAGCTCAACGCACGCGCCATTGGCACTGCCCTCGCTGTAGCTGCTCTTCCGCCAACGGGCCATCAGAACTCCTCCACGGTCTCACGAAGTCGGCGCAACGTGGCCTGCTTCGATTCGGCCACATCGCCAATCCGGCGAAACCATACTTCATATTGAGAGGTCTCCGACGGATCCGTAATGAGCCGCCCCGGGCCGACTGTCTCCGTGTACGGGATGACCTCGCTTCCCACTGTATACAGCTCAATTGAGCCATCTCGCCCCACGTGTCCGCCCGCGGTCCGCGGAACGGTGCGAATCACCCAAGTCGGCGATGAAGCCAACTCGATCAGGTGGGCAAGCTGAGCCGCATGGACATCTCGATCACCAACCTGGTGCTCCAGCGCGTCCTGGTCAATGAGCGCCCAAATCAAGGGAGGAGCTTCGCGCTTGAGAGTCTCCTGACGTTTCATACGCGCCCGGACGGCGTCCTCCACGTCTTGCCGTCCAGCTTCGGTGAGCGCGGCGCGGGCGTAGTCCTCCGTCTGGGCCAGCACCGGCACCCAGCCCAGCGACCAGACACGGATGTGAATCGCGCTGAACTCGCTGGCATCTCGCTCGGCTCCCCACTCCGACTTGTGGCGTGACCTGGCCAAATTGATGATCCGCGTGAAGTGGCCACCCGTCTGCCAGCTCTTGTCGATCTTCTTCGCGTCCTCAAGCTGGAGCTTAGATTCACCGGCCTCGATTTTTGAGATCAGCGAACGATGCTTCCCGATGATCTCCGCCACCTCACGGGTCGAGGCACCGCGCACCGTCCTGAATTGCAGCAGGTCATAAGCAGCCCAGTCGTACATGTCGTGGTCCGGGTCGAGAGCGCGTCCAGCTCCGGGCATCTGATCTCCCATCGGCACCCCGGTGAATTTGCTGAGTTCACCTGGTCAATGCACACCTAGCGAGGTCACCCTGTGACTCACAGCACATCCTTCCTCGCCAGGAGAGAGCATGGGTCCCGTTACGAGTGTTCGCGCCCCTTATTTGTTCGACGAGACGTTGGTCGCGGAGGTCGCGGCCGTGGGGGTTGCGCGGAAGGGGGTCTGGCGGGCGCTTCGGGGGGCCGGGTACTGCGAGGAGTTGGTTGAGAGTGCGGGGACCGTCGTTACCGAACTTGCCTCCAACGCTGTGCGGGTGGCTTGTGGGGAGGCGGTCAGGGTGCGGCTTCGGCCTGTGCGGGATGAGGGCGGGGGTGTGTGGGTCGAGGTGTGGGACGACCAGGACGCCGCACCTGTTCCGCGTCCGGTCGTTCACTCGCTCGACGACATCGACCTGCTGCCGTGCGACGAAGTCATCGGGGGGTGGGGGCTTGGGATCGTCGCGTCCCTGTCCAGTCGGCAGGAGATTCGGCCTACTGAGCCGTGCGGCAAGTGGGTCGCCGCTTTGATCCCTTGCTGTCGGCGGGCGGGGTGAGGGCGATGTCCGCTTATGTGCTTGGGGTGGCTGGGTGCTTGCCGCTCGATCCTGGTTCTGCGAATCCTGCTGACTGCCTTCCGCAGGTTTTTGTGTATGCGGTGCCGTCCGATCCGCGGTTTGCGGCGGACGCGGCGGAGGGGATGCGGGTGCTTCTTGAGCATCCTCGGGTTCGGGTTGGGATGATCGTTTCGGTTAGTGATCCGGACGGCCTCCCTGTCGGGGCGTCTATTGGCGGGGCTGAGTGCCTGGTCGTCCGGTATCGGGACGTTCGGGAGCGGCATTCTGTGCCGGGTGGGCTGGTCGCCTCGATGCTGGAGCAGCGGCGGTTCATGATCACGCTGATCGGGCGGCCGTGGCCGTTCGCGGCGGGGCGGAGGCGGGAGCCGGAGTTGATCAGCGCGTTCCTCAATGATCCTCGGACGGGGCCGCGGGCCGGGCTTATCGTGCCGCTGGTTCGGGATGCGCGGCGTCCCGGGAGAGGTGAGCGGGCTCGGAGCGTCCGATGAGCCGGGGTTACAGGGCTGCTCGGTAGGCCTCCAGGCGGTCGGCCAGTTCTTTGGGGTGGCCGAGCATGAGCATGTGGTCGCCTGGCATTTCGTCCGGGACGATGCCCAGGCGCTCTCGGACGACGCGGCGCATGAAGTCGGCCGGGAAGAACACGTCGTCGCGGGCCAGGAGGAAGCGGGTCGGGACGTTCGGCCAGGCATCCAAAGGCCACGGTTTCAGCATTGGGGTGGCTGACTGGCCGCGGGCGTGGTTGAGCGCCTCGGCGGCCAGGGCCGGCGGGGTGTCGTTGTAGAAGAGGGCGTTGTTGTCGGCGGGGTCTCGGCCGTCGCGTTCGTCCTGGCGTCGGCGTGCCTCTTCGTGGCCGGTGTTCGACCACCACTCGCCTGGGGACTCGCCCGGCTTCGGGATCATGGCCTGGAGCATGACCAGGAGGTCCACCGGCAGGCGGTCGCAGACCAAAGGGCCCGTGAAGCCGCCCAGGGAGTGCGCTACGACGATCAGGTCTCGGCGGTCGCCGATGGCGGTGACGGCGGCGTCCGCGTATTCGGGCAGGCCTGCGGTGTCGTCCTCACAAGGCAGGTCTACGGGCACGACGTCGTGGCCGCGGTCGCGCAGCTCGTCCGCCAGCAGGTGCCAGTACCACGGGTCGCACGCGCCGCCCGGAATCAGTGCGTATGTGGCCATGTGCAAGTCCCCCTCATCCCTCTCCAGCGCACGCTACCGGCCTGCTCGGACACTTCCCGGGGACGCGAGGTAACGTCGAGGGATGGAGAAGATCCGCAAGACCGAGGACGAGTGGCGGGCCGTCCTCAAGCCCGAGGAGTTCCGGGTCCTGCGCGAGGCGGGCACCGAGGCCCCGTTCACGGGCGAGTACACCGACACCAAGACCGTCGGCGTGTACCGGTGCCGGGCCTGCGGCACCGAGCTGTTCCGGTCCGACGCCAAATTCGACTCGCACTGCGGGTGGCCGTCGTTCTTCGAGCCGACCGAAACCGACGCCGTCACGCTGGTCGAGGACCGGTCGCTCGGGATGGTCCGGGTGGAGGTCCGCTGCGCGACGTGCGACTCGCACCTCGGGCACGTCTTCCACGGCGAGGGCTACGACACCCCGACGGACGACCGGTACTGCATCAACTCCGTCAGCCTCACGCTGGAGCCCGCCGAATAGAGCTCCGGCATGCGTCCGGCCCGTCCACAAAGGACGGGCCGGATTCGCGTTCAAGACCTCGCTACGGCAGGGAGGCGATCAGTTCGGTGACCGGCTTGCGGCGGCCGGTGTAGAAGGGGACCTCTTCGCGGGTGTGGCGGCGGGCCTCGGCGCCGCGGAGGTGGCGCATCAGGTCGACGATGCGGTGCAGCTCGTCCGCCTCGAAGGCCAGCATCCACTCGTAGTCGCCGAGCGCGAACGACGACACCGTGTTGGCGCGGACGTCCGGGTAGCCGCGGGCCATCTTGCCGTGCTCGGCGAGCATGGCGCGGCGCTCCTCGTCTGGCAGCAAGTACCACTCGTACGACCGGACGAACGGGTAGACGCACACGTACGCGCGTGCCTCCTCCTCGGCGAGGAACGCCGGGATGTGGCTCTTGTTGAACTCGGCGGGCCGGTGCAGCGCCATCTGCGACCAGACCGGCTCGCTCGCGCGGCCGAGCGCGGTGCGCCGGAACCGGGAGTAGACCTCCTGGAGGTCGTCCGAGGACGGCGCGTGCCACCAGAACATGTAGTCGGCGTCCGCGCGCAGCCCGGCCACGTCGTACAGGCCGCGGGTGACCACGTCCTTCTCGGCGGCCTGGTCGAGCAGGTCCTGCACCTCGGCCGCGTCCTTCTCGGTCACCTGGCCCGGGCGGGACACCCGGAACACCGACCACATGGTGTACCGGATCACCTGGTTAAGGTCGCGCGCCTTCGGCTTCGCGGGCATGTCCGTCATTCGTCTCTCCCCGACTCTCCAGATACTCCAGTATGCGTCCGGCCGCGGACCGCGCGTTCGCGATCACCGCCGGGACGCCGAGACCGTCATAGGCCGCGCCGGCGACGGCGAGGCCGGGCTGGCCGGCGACCGCGGACCGGATCCGCGCGACCCGGTCGGCGTGCCCCACGTCGTACTGCGGCAGCGCGCCGCCCCACCGGGTGACCCGCGACTCGACCGGCAGCTCGGCGACGCCGCAGGTCACCGCCAGCTCGGTCATCGCCGCGGCCTTCAGCTCGTCGTCGGACCGCTGGAGCGTGTGCTCCTCGCCGATCCGCCCGATGGACGCCCGCGCCACGATGATCCCGGGGTCGCGGTCGCGCAGGTGCGGCCACTTCACCGAGCTGAACGTGACGGCCTTGACCTGCCGTCCCTCCACGGCCGGGACGAGGTAGCCGCTGCCGCGCGGGGCCCGGCGGAACGCGGACGCCGGGTAGGCCAGCGTCACGATCGCCATGGACGCCGTCTCGATCCGCTCCAGCTCGCGCGCGGCCGCCGGGACCTCGTGCGCGAGCAGCCGCGCGGCGGGCGGGGCCGGGCAGGCGATCACGACGGCGTCGGCGTCCAGCGCCTCCGGGTCGCGGGCCGAGCCGACCGTGAGCCGCCAGCCGGACGGCGTGCGGCGCAGCTCGCGGACGGTCGCGGCGGTGCGGATCTCGCCGCCCGCCCCGGTCACGGCGTCCGCGATCAGGTGCGGGAGGGTGCCGAGGCCGGTGTTCAGCGTCGCGAAGACGGGGCCGGGGTCGGCGGGCGCCTTCGCCCGGATCTCCTTCACCGCGTTGATCAGCGAGCGCTCGCCGCGCGCGGCGGCGGCGACGGCGGGCAGGGTCGACTCGAAGGACAGGCGGTCGGCGCGTCCGGCGTAGACGCCGCCGAGCAGCGGCTCGACCAGGCGGTCCACGACCTCGCGGCCCATCCGCGCGCCGATGAAGTCGGCCACCGACACGTCGTCCCCGCGCGGGGTCTCCGGCAGGACGAGGTCCAGCGGCACGCGGGCGAGGCCGGTCGGCGACAGCACCTGCGCGGCGGCGAGCGCGCGCAGGTCCGACGGGACGCCCATGACCTGCCCGGACGGCAGCGGGCGCAGCGCGCCGTGGCTCAGGATCGCGGCCGAGGTGGTGCCCGGGTGCACCAGCGCGTCGCCGTGGCCGAGCTCGCGGACCAGCTCAAGGGCCTCGGGACGGCGCGCCAGCATCGCCTCCGCGCCCTCGTCCACCGGGAGCCCGGCGACCTCGCTGACCTGGAGCTTCCCGCCGATCCGCGGCGAGCCCTCCAGCAGCGTGACGCGCACGCCGCCCCGGGCCAGCCGCATCGCGGCGACCAGGCCCGCGACTCCTCCGCCGACGACCGCCACGCGTGGGGTGGTGGGGTTGGCGCTCATGCCTCCACTTTCCCAGATCCCCTGCGGGATCCGCTCCAGGGGTGGCTTCAGGACCCCGGTTCCGCAGGCGCCGAGGCACCGCAGCGTGGGGCCGTGATGTCGGCGCGTCCGGAATGTGTTGGTTTCGCGATGCGCGGCGCGGAACAGTGCGGCAGATCACACCATCCCAGTCCTATGAGACTTCTCGCACGCACGGCGCAGGCACCGCGACTCGTGATCTGCGCGATCCTCCTCCTGCTCTCCGGAGCCCTGCTGGCCGCCTGCTCCGGGACGAACGGCCGCAACGACAGCGCGGCCACCAACAACCGCGGCGCGGCGGCGCCCGGACGGGCCCAGGGCGGGGCGGCCTCCGCGGCTCCCCAGCAGGCGGCCAAGGCCCGGGCCGTGGTCTTCTCCGCCGACCTCCGCATCCGGACGCGGGACGTGAACGCCTCCGCGTCCCGTGCCAAGCAGCTCGTCGCGGCGGTCGGCGGCTACGTCGACTCCGAGAACGGGACGACCGAGCCGGCGCCGGCCGAGACGCTCGTCCTGAAGATCCCGAGCGCGAAGTTCGCGCCGACGTTGGACCAGCTGTCCAGCCAGCTCGGCACCCGGCTCTCACTGCGGCAGCAGGCGCAGGACCAGACCGGGGACGTGGCGGACACCGCGAGCCGCGTCCGGTCGGCGCAGGCCACGCTCGCCTCGTTCCGCAAGCTGCTCGACCGCGCCGGGTCCGTCGAGGACGTGATGAACGTCGAGCAGGAGATCGCGCGCCGCGAGTCCGACCTGGAGGCGCTCCAGTCCCGGCAGAAGAACCTGGACGAGAGCACCTCTTACGGCACCGTCACGATCGGCATGGAGGCGCCGCCCGTCGCGCAGGTCGCCAAGGCCAAGAGCAGCGGGCCGCACGGGTTCGTCGGCGGCCTGAAGTCCGGCTGGCGCGGCCTGGTCGCGATCGTCACCGCGCTGCTGATCGTCGTCGGCTGGCTGCTGCCGTTCGTGGCCGGCCTCGCCGTGGTCGGCGTGCCCGCGCTGCTGCTCACCCGCCGCGTCCGCGCCCGAAGCACGCGCCCGGCCGCCCGCCCGGCGCCCGCCGGTCCAGGCACCCGTCCAGGCTCCGAATGACCCGCGCCCCCGGCTCCGCGCCCAGCCCAGTGGGCGCGGAGTAGCCGGAACGGCCCCGCAGGGCGCCGCCCCGCAGAGCACGGCCCCGCGGGGCGCGGCGCCTACGGGACGGCGCCGCGCGGCGCAGGCGGCGGGGTCAGGTGGCGGAGGCCTCGTGGACGTAGTCGGCGAGGCGGGCCAGGACGTCCGGGTTCGTGGACGGCAGGACGCCGTGGCCGAGGTTGAAGATGTGGCCCTCGGCCGTCCGGCCGCGGTCGAGGACGTCCTTGGCGCGCGCCCGGACGGTCTCCCACGGCGCGAACAGCAGCGACGGGTCGAGGTTGCCCTGCAGCGCCTTGCCGGGCGGGACGCGCCGGACGGCCTCGTCCAGCGGGACGCGCCAGTCGACGCCCACGACGTCCGCGCCGGCCTCGCCCATCAGGCCGAGCAGCTCGCCGGTGCCGACGCCGAAGTGGATGCGCGGGACGCCCAGGTCCTCGACCGCGCGGAAGATGCGGCTGGTGTGCGGGAAGACGGAGTCGCGGTAGTCCTGCGGGGCGACCGCGCCGACCCACGAGTCGAACAGCTGGATCGCGCTCGCACCGGCCTCGACCTGCACCTTCAGGTAGGCGATGGTGAGGTCGGTGAGCCGCTCCATGAGCCGGTTCCACAGCTCGGGCTCGCCGTACATCATGGCCTTGGTGTGGTCGTGGTTCTTCGACGGCCCGCCCTCGATCAGGTAGGACGCGAGGGTGAACGGCGCGCCCGCGAACCCGATCAGCGGCGTGCTCCCCAGCTCGCCGACCAGGCCCTGGACGGCCTCGGTGACGTAGGGGACGTCGTCCGGCGTCAGCTCGCGGATCGCGTCGATGCCCGAGGGGTCGCGGATCGGGTCGGCGATGACCGGGCCGACGCCGGGCTTGATGTCCAGGTCCACGCCGATGGCCTTGAGCGGCACCATGATGTCGCTGAAGAAGATCGCCGCGTCGATCGAGTACCGGCGCACCGGCTGCATCGTGATCTCGACGATCATGTCCGGGCGGGCGCACGCCTCCAGCATCGGCACGCCCTCGCGCACCCGCAGGTACTCCGGCAGCGACCGGCCCGCCTGCCGCATGAACCACACGGGCGTGTGCGGGACGGGCTTGCGGCGGGCCGCCAGCAGGAAGGGACTTTCGGCCAGGCCGGAAGCGGCCCGCGCATCGGCATGGGGTGGGACAACGTCGTCTACAGCCACCCCCCGATCGTCCCACGCCTCCCCCGGTCCGCGTGCGCAGGGTGGCCGAACCGGCCTGCCTTTCCGGGCCGTCCGGCGGGACGTCCGGGGCGCTATCGGATGCGACGTCCAGCCGGACGTCCGGCACGCCGCCGACCGGACCACCGGGCCGGGGCGTGCACACTGACTCGCGCCCCGCCGGACGGCCCCGGCGGCCGGACGTCCCGAACCGGGCTCGGGTGCGGTGGGTCCCCGCGCGGACACGGAACGTGCGGCAACGTTCACGGGCGGGATGAAGTTCCGGACACGCCGAGCGAAGTCCCGCATTCTGTCACCGGCACGTGCGAGCGTGATGCGTGTCATAGCCGAGGAGGTCCCCCGTGTACTGCTCCACCTGCGGCGACGAACGCCGCTTCGAGCGGACGCCGTGCCTCGACGGGCACGGTCCCGACTGCCCCGAGCGCGCCTGCGTCGAATGCGGCGCCGCGGTGCTCGTCGGACCGGACGCCACGCTGGGTGATGACGAGACCCCCCTCCCCCGCCCCGCGCGGACCGCGCCCCCGGCGCCTGCCGCAGCCGCCGCCGAAACCCCCGCGACCTCCGCCACCGGAAACCCCGGAACCTCCGCAAGCCCCGCCGCCGGAAACCCCGGCGCTTCCACCGCCGGAGCCGCCGTCCCGGCGGCCTCCGCCCCCTCCGATGCTCCCGTGTCCATGCCCTCCGACCCCGCGTCCGGCGGGCCCGACCGCGCGGCGCCCGCCACCGTGCGGGCCGTGGCCTGATCCGCGCCGCCCCGAAGACGAGACCTGTGCTGTGCCCCCAACCCCGTTCGCCGCGACCGGCGGACTCCCCGGTGCGCCCGTGACCGGCGACCACGACCCCGCGGGCGACGTGCCGCCCCCGTTCCAGCGCGCCCGCGACGCGCTGCGCGCGGTGCTGGACGGCCCCTCGCCGCGCCCCGAACTCGAACTTGAGGACATGCCGGCCCCGCAGCGCCTCGCGCCCTACGCGGCCGCGCTGTCCGGCTCGGTCTACCGCGACGACGACACCGAGGTGGCGTCCGGCCGGCTGATCGTCCTGTACGACCCCGCCGGACGGGACGGGTGGGCGGGCGGCTTCCGCGTCGTCGCCTACGTCCGCGCCGATCTGGAGCCGGAGTTCGCCGCCGACGAGCTGATCGGCTCGGTCGCCTGGAGCTGGCTGCTGGAGGCGCTGGAGCCCGCCGGGTTCACCGCGGTGTCCGGCACGATCACCCGGGCGGTGTCGGAGAGCTTCGGCGACAAGAGCGACGAACCGTCCACGACCGAGCTGGAACTGCGCGCGTCCTGGTCCCCGACCGACACCGGTTCGGGCATCGACATGGCCGGGCACGTGGCCGCGTGGTGCGAGGTCATGAGCGCCACCGCGGGCCTGCCGCCCGCCGGGGTGACCGCCCTGCCGGACGGCCCCGGCGGCACCGCCCGCTGAGCGACGTACGGTAGGTGGCGTGGGAAGCACAGCGCCGGGCACCGAGACCGCCGGGGAGAAAACCGAGACCGTGGGAGCGTCCGACACACCGCAGAGCGGTTCAGGAGCGAGCGTGAGTTCTGAGACGGGCGCGGCCGAGGCGGGCGTGGCCGAGGCGGTGGCAGAGGACGCGGCGGCGACGCCGCTGCTGGAGCCGCGCGAGGGCGTGCCGCCGGTGGTGGCGGACGAGGCCGGGCTGGCGCGGGTCGTCGAGGCGTTCGCCAAGGGCACCGGGCCGGTCGCGGTGGACGCCGAGCGCGCGTCCGGCTACCGGTACGGGCAGCGGGCCTACCTGATCCAGCTGCGCCGGGCGGGCGCGGGGACGGCGCTGGTCGACCCGATCGAGTGCCCCGACCTGTCCGGGCTGAACGCGGCGCTGGACGGCGTGGAGATGGTGCTGCACGCCGCCAACCAGGACCTGCCCTGCCTCGCCGAGGTCGGGATCGTGCCGGAGTCGCTGTTCGACACCGAGCTGGCCGGGCGGCTGCTCGGCTACCCCCGGGTCGGGCTCGGCTCGATCGTGGAGACCGTCCTCGGGTACGCGCTGGAGAAGGGCCACTCGGCGGCCGACTGGTCCACGCGCCCGCTGCCGGAGGACTGGCTGAAGTACGCGGCACTGGACGTCGAGCTGCTGGTGGAGCTGCGCGACGCGCTCTTCGCCGAGCTGGAGCGCTCCGGGAAGCTGGACTGGGCGCTGGAGGAGTTCGCCGCGATCCTCGCGACACCGCCGAAGGCGCCGCGCGCCGACCCGTGGCGCCGGACGTCCGGCATCCACCGGGTGCGGAACCGGCGCGCGCTGGCGGTCGTCCGCGAGGTGTGGGAGACGCGGGACCGGATCGCGCAGGAGCGCGACCTGTCCCCCGGCCGCGTCCTGCAGGACTCGGCGATCGTCGAGCTGGCGCTGAACACCCCGAAGACCCCGGCCGAGCTGCTCGCGCTGCCGTCGATGAAGGGCCGCGGCGCGCGCCGGCACCAGTCGGCGTGGCTGCGCGCGGTGACCAAGGCCCGGGGGCTGCCCGAGCGCGGCCTGCCGGAGGCGAACGTCCCCGGGGACGGGCCGCCGCCCGCGCACCGCTGGGCCGAGCGCGACCCGGCCGCCGCCGCGCGGCTCACCGCGGCCCGCGCCGTCGTGACGACCCTGTCGGAGCAGCACAACGTCCCGGCCGAGAACCTGATGCAGCCGGACGCGGTGCGCCGCCTGTCGTGGTCGCCGCCGTCCGGCCCGGTCTCGGCCGAGGCGATCGCGGACGCGCTGCGCGCCCTCGGCGCCCGCGAGTGGCAGATCGGCCTGGTCGTCCCGCCCCTCGCCCGCGCCTGGTCCGAGCTCTAGCAGCTCGGGCAGCTCTAGCGGCTCTGGCAGCTCCGACGGCTCGGGCGGCTCCGGCAGCTCCGGCGGCTCGGGCAGCTCTGGCGGCTCGGGCACCGAACCTCGGGGTCACATCACAGGGACTCGCTGTTGGGGCACGCGGCGGTTTAGGTTAGGTTTGCCTAAGCATCCTTCTCCGCCGCGTGGAACCGTCCCCGTGGCCCGACCCCCGAGGAGCGTGGCGATGCTACTGGGCAACTTCCTCATCGGACTGCGGGAGGGGCTTGAGGCGGCCCTCGTGGTGAGCATCCTGATCGCCTACCTGGTGAAGACCGGGAAGCGCGAGGCGCTGCTGCCGGTGTGGATCGGCATCGGGCTCGCGGTCGCGCTGGCGGTCGGGTTCGGGCTGGCGCTCACCGCCGCGTCCTCGGAGATGCAGTTCAAGACCCAGGAGCTGTTCGGCGGGGTGCTGTCGATCATCGCGGTCGGGCTGGTCACCTGGATGGTGTTCTGGATGCGGCGCACCTCCCGGTTCATGAAGAAGGAGCTGGAGGGCAAGCTCGCCGGGGCCCTGGACGTGGGCCCGGCCGCGCTCGCCACCGTCGCGTTCCTCGCGGTCGGCCGGGAGGGCCTGGAGACCGCGCTGTTCCTCTGGACGAACATCACCAGCTCGTCCGAGGGGTCGACGCAGCCGGTGCTCGGCGCGCTGCTCGGCCTGGCCTGCGCGGTCGTCCTCGGGTACCTGCTGTACCGGGGCGGGCTGAAGCTGAACCTCAAGCGCTTCTTCACCTGGACGGGCGGCGCGCTGATCGTCGTCGCGGCGGGCGTGTTCGGCTACGGCTTCCACGACCTCCAGGAGGCGGACGTCGTCCCCGGCCTGCACACCGTCTGGCTGGAGCCGCACGAGTTCTTCGCGAAGTTCGGCTCGGCGGGCGACTGGCTGCAGACCGCGTTCCAGGGCGTCCTTAACGTCACGCCGCAGATCACCGCGCTGCAGCTGGTCATGTGGGCGCTGTACCTGGCCGTGGTGATGTTCTTCTTCCTCCGCCCGCAGGGCTCGCCGAAGAAGGCCCCGGCCGAGCCCGCTCCCAAGTCCCCCGCCTCCGCCTGACCGGACGCGCCGCGCTAGCCCGCCGCCCGCAACGGCGGGCTACAGGTCGGGGAGGGGGTCGCGCGGGAGGCTGGCGGGGTCGAAGACCTCGGCGTCGGCCGCGTTGATCACCGGCACGTACTCGTCGTCCACCTCGAAGAACGCGCCGGCGAACTCGAAGCTGGCGCCCGCGCCGGTCTCCACCGGCCCGATCCGGCGCTCGCGCGGGTAGCTGCCCCACACGCTGCTGGGGTTCGTCCGGCTGAGGGCGCCGGTGCACAGCACGGTGATCCGCTCGTCGGTCACCACGAACAGGAAGCCCGCGCCGCCGCCCTGGCTCAGCGCGGGGAACGCGTAGCGGATCTCCGCCGCGCCGCCGAGGAACTCCCGGCAGCGCCGGCGCAGCGGACCCGGCAGCGGCATGGCGACGTCAGACCCTTCGCACGAAGCGGTGAAGGCCGGAGGCTCCGACCGCCCCAATCATGCCCGCCTCCCAGGCCCCCTGACCAGTTCGCCCCGGCTCGTCGTCCGGCGCGGTCCGGGCCGTCGGCGGGCACCGGCCGCGGGGTGTCAGGCGGGACGGCCCGGAGGCGGGGCGAGGCGTCCCGGGACGACCTTGCCGGTGGCGTTCCGGGGCAGGTCAGGCACCACGTGGACGTCGCGCGGGACGGCGTACCTGGCGACCTCGGTGTGGACGTGCGCGCGGACGGCCGCGGGGTCGATGCGCGCGCCCGGCCGCGGGACTATGTGCGCGGCGACGCGCTGCCCCCACTCGGGGTCGGGGACGCCGACGACGGCGACCTCGTGGATCTCGGGCATCCGGAGCAGGGCGTCCTCGACGTCGCGGGGGACGATGTTCTCGCCGCCGGACACGATCACGCCGTCCGCGCGGCCGGCGACGAACAGCAGCCCGCGGCGGTCGATGCTGCCGAGGTCGCCGGTGGCGAGCAGGCCGTCGTGGACGGGCAGCGGCTCGCCGCCGGTGTAGCCCTCGAACATCAGCTCGTTGGCGGCGTGGATGAGGCCGATCTCGCCGCGCGGGACGTTCCGCCCGTCGGGGTCGAGGATGGACAGCGTCGTCCCGGCGGGGGGACGGCCCGCCGTGCGCGGGTCGAGCCGCAGGTCGCGCGGGGTCGCGATGGAGACCCAGGACGTCTCGGTCGAGCCGTACACGTTGTAGAGGCGGTCGCCGAACGCGTCCATGAAGCGGACCGCGAGGTCGCCGGGCAGGGCCGAGCCGCTGACCGCGACGATCCGCAGGGTGGACGTGTCGTACCGGGCGCGCGTCCGGGCGTCCAGGTCCAGGATGCGCTGGAGCATGACCGGGACGGCGAAGAGCACGACGTCGCGGTGCCCGGCGAGGGCGGCGAGCGTCCGCTCGGGGTCGAACCGGCGGTGCAGGACGACCGGCGCGTGCAGCGCCCAGGCCATCTGGAGGCCCGCGTAGCCCCAGACGTGGAACAGCGGCGCCTCGACGACCATGGTCTGCCGGGACCGCAGCGGGATCCGGGACGCCATCGACGCCAGCGGCCACAGGCCGGGACGCGGCGGGCGGCGCGCTCCCCTGGGCCGTCCCATCGTGCCGGAGCTGAGCATGATCGTCCGGCTCTGCACCTGCGGCGGGCCGGCCGGGCGGCACGCGGTCGCCGAGATGATCCGTCCGATGGTCGCCGCCGGGGTCGTCGCCAGCCCCCCGGCCGGACGCGGCGGGGGCGGCGGCGCGTAGGCGGGCGCCGCGACGTCCGCCGGGACGGGTGCGGAGAGCGGTTCGACACCGGGCGGCAGGGTGTTGCCGCGCAGCGGGTCGGCCGGGGCGTGGTCGGACCAGATGACCCGGCGGCGCAGCGCCACCGGCAGCGCCGACAGCAGCGGCGCGAACTCCGCGTCCGAGATGATCAGGTCCATCCGCAGCTCGGACAGCACGGCGCGCAGCTGCCCCGGCCCGAAGCCGGTGTTCAGCGGGACGACCTCGGCGCCCCGGCGGCTGCACGCGACCAGCGACAGCACCAGGCCCCGGTGGTTGCGGCAGAGCAGCCCGACGCGCGGGCGCGGCCCGGCGATCGGCAGGCCCTCGGCGAGGCGCGCGGACCACTCGTCCAGCTCGGCGAAGGTCAGCGGGCCCTCGTCGTCCTCGATGGCGAGCCCATCGGGGACGCGGGCGGCGGCGGCCACGAGCAGCCCGGCCAGGGTGGTGCCCCAGGTGCGCAGCGCCCCGATCTGGGACAGCACGCGGTTCGGCGGACCGGCGACCAGCCCGGTGCGCAGCAGCAGGCCGGTGAGATCGCGCGCGTGCCCCAGCCTCCGGCGCAGCCCGGGGCGGTAGGCGGGCCTGGCATGCGTCACCGGCGTCCTCCTCGGTGCGTCTCCGCCAAGGTACCCACGGTGGTGAAGGTGAACAAGAGCAGACCCCTCGATGTCCGACTGGTCGGGCACCTACTCCGTTCCGCTGTCGCCGAGGGAGGTGAGGAGCGCGCGGAGGAGACCGGCGAGCTGGTCCTGGCGGTCGCCGGAGAGGGCGGCGAGCAGGCGCGTCTCGTTGGCGACGTGCGCTTCAAGGACCTGGTTGGTCAGCCGGAGGCCCTCGTCCGAGAGCCTGATCAGGACGCGCCGCCGGTGCGTCGGGTCCACGCCGCGCTCGACCAGGCCCTTGGCGACCAGCCGGTCGACGCGGTTGGTCAGCGCGGCCGAGCTGACCATCGCGGCGGCGCTGAGGTCGCCGGCGCAGAGCCGGTAGGGCGGGCCGGAGCGCAGCAGCGTGGCGAGGACGTCGAACTCCCACGGCTCCAGGCCGTGCCGGGCGAACTCGTCCTTGAGGGCGCGCTCCAGCAGACGGGACGCGCGGGAGATCCGTCCGACGACGCCCATGGACGCGCAGTCGAGGTCCGGCCGGGCGGCCTTCCACTGGTCGAGGATCACGTCGACCCCGTCGCGCGCGGACGCCGGGGTGTTCGTAGACGACGCCGGGGTGTTCGTGGACGCGGTGGTGGTGTCGGGCACTGCGGGCTCCTCGGGCTCGGCGCGGACGGGACGGGACGGGGCGGATCGGGGTGCGGTCTCCCAGGCTAACCGTTCACCGTCCAAAAGTTTGACGCCGGAGCATTCTTGGGTCTAAATTTTCGATGTCGAAATATTTGATGGAGGTTCGAGATGCGTGTTCTGGTGATCGGAGCGACCGGCTACGTGGGGTCCGCGCTGGCGGAGCGGCTGGCGGGCGAGGGGCACGAGGTCGTGGCGCTGGCGCGTCCGGGCCGGGCGTCCGTCCCCGGCGCCGCCGAGGTCCGGACGGGCGACCTGGCCGACCCCGCCGCCCTCACCGCCGCCGTGACGCCCGACATCGACGCCGTCGTGCACGCGGGGACGCCGACCGGCGACGCGGCCGTGGACGCGGCGGCGATCGACGCCCTCACCGCTCCCCTGCGCGGTACCGGCCGCGCCTTCGTCTACACCAGCGGCGTCTGGGTGCTCGGCGCCACCGGCGACGCGACCGCGGACGAGACGGCCGCGACCGACCCGATCCCGATCGTCGGCTACCGGCCGGAGATCGAGCGCCGGGTGCTCGCCACCGCCGAGGACGGCGTCCGGGCCACGGTCATCCGCCCGGGCATCGTGTACGGGCGCGGCGGCGGCATCCCCGCCATGCTCGTCGGCTGGGCCCGCGAGGACGGCGCGCCGCGCGTGGTCGCCGACCCGGCCGTCCGCTGGCCGATGGTCCACGTGGACGACCTGGCCGACCTCTACACCGCCGTCCTCGCCGACGCCCCCGCCGGGACGGTCTGGCACGGCGTCGCCGAGGAGGCCGTGGCCGTCGGCGACCTCGCCACCGCCGCCGCCAAGGCCGCCGGGGTCGGCGGCGAGCCGCGCACCTGGCCCCTGGAGGACGCGGCCGGAGCGCTCGGCGAGCCGTTCGCCCAGGCCCTCGCCCTGCACCAGTCGGTCGGCGCCGCGGCGTCCCGCGACCGGCTCGGCTGGCGCCCGTCCCGTCCGGACTCGCTCTCCGACCTCCGCGAAGGCTCCTACACCTGACCGCTACACCTGACCCCGCACGGGCCCTACAACGGCCGCGCGCAGGGCTCCTGCAGCTGCCGCGTGGGCGCCCTGCAGCTGCCGCGCGCGGCACCCTGCAACTGCCGCGTGCGGGCTCCTTCCGCCGGTCGCGCGTGCGGCGGCACCTCCCGGGACGCATGGCAAACTGGAACGGCAAGGTCGTCGGAGCGATCCCGGGAGGTGGCCGCGGTGGCGGGTGCGGACGGACGGCGCGCGTCGGGTGCGCTGGAGACCGAGATCATGGCGGTGCTCCAGCGGGCCGGCAGGCCGCTGTCCACGTCCGAGGTGCAGCGGCTGCTGACCGACGAGCTGGCCTACTCCACGGTCGTGACGATCCTGAGCCGGATGCACGACAAGGGGCTGCTCGTCCGCGCGAAGGCCGGGCGGGCGTTCCAGTACGCGCCGGTCAGCGACGAGCCCGGGCTCGTCGCGCGGCGCATGCACCAGGCCCTCCAGGAGCGCGCCGACCGCGACATGGTCCTCGCCCGCTTCGTCGACACCCTCTCCGACCAGGACGAGCGCCTCCTCCGCGACCTCCTCGAAGGCCGCCCCGAATGACCGCGGAGCCCGCGAACCGGAGCGCCATGCCCGGGGGCTCGGGATGAGGGATCCGGACACCTACCTGCCGCTGGTGCTGCCGGTCGTGGCGGCGCTCGCGGCGCGGCCGGTCTCCGGACGGCTCGGGCCGCGCGCGGCGACCTGGCTGCTCACCGGCACGGCGGCCGGGCTGGCCGTGGCAAGCCTCGCCACGCTGGCGGTCTCGGCGATGGGCAGCGCGCTGCGGCTGCCGCCGATCGCGGCGCTGGGGCACATGTCCGAACGCGTCCTGCGGCACGCGCCGCAGACCGATCCGGTGGTCGGCACCGTCGCGACCGTCCTGCTGCTCATGTGCCTGATCAGCGCCGCGTGCGCGGCCGTCCGGCAGGGGTACCGGCTGGTGGCGTCCGCCCGGACGGCGCGGGCCCTGCCCGGCGGCGGCCCGGTCGCCGTCGTGGACGATCCGGAGGCCGAGGCGTTCGCCCTGCCCGGACGTCCCGGGCGGATCATGGTCACCACCGGCATGCTGGCCGTCCTCACCCCGGCGCAGCGGGACGCGCTGATCGCGCACGAGCGGGCGCACCTGGCCGACCGGCACCACCTGTTCCGCGCCGTCACCACCGTCGCCGCCGCGGCGAACCCGCTGCTCTGGCCGCTGCGCGGCGCGGTCGTGTTCGCCACCGAGCGATGGGCGGACGAGCGCGCGGCGGCGAGCATCGACGACCGCGAGCAGACCGCGCAGGCGATCGGCCGCGCCGCCCTCGCGCACAACCGCCGCCCGCGCCTGGGCCACGCCGCCGCCCTCGGCATCGGCATCGCCCGCGACAACCTCCGCCGCGGCTTCGGCCTCGCCCGCCTCGCCGAACGCGCCCTCCCCGGTTTCGCCGGACGCGGACGCGCTCGCCTCGCCGGACGCGGCATCGCCGGGTTCAGCGGACGCGGTGACGCGGGGGCCGGGCGCGGGTTGGTGGGGCTTCGGCGGCCGGGGCCGCTGCCTCGGCGGGTGAAGGCGCTGCTGGAGCCGCCGCCCGCGCGGCGTCCGCTGCTGATCGCGGCGATGGCCGCGCTGGTCGTCCTGGCATTGCTGGCCGCCCAGGACGCGGTGGTCGACCTGCACAGCCTGGTCGAGCACGCACAGGCCGCCGACTGACCCCGCCGATCCCCCTCGCCGGCCGGACCGCCGCCGGATTCCGGACGCGGCGTTCTCGACTACCCTGGCGTCATCGAAATTCTACATTGCCGTAGATTTTCGTTCCGCGGGATGTCGCCGGACGTTCGCGGAAGGTCAGGGGAACGAGGGGCCGAGTGATCGATGTGGCAGCGGCGGCGCGGCTCGCCGGAGGGCAGGCGTTCGACGCGGGGCTGTACCGGGACGTGGTGGCCGTGTCCGGGCACACCGGATGGCTGAACGGCCTGGTGAACTGGTGGAGCGACTACGGGCTCGCCCTGTTCGTCGTCCTCGCCGGGGTCGCCTGGTGGCACGCCAGGGACAAGGGGCTGCGGGCCGCGGTCAGCGCGCTGTGGGTGCCCGCCGCGATGATCCTCGCGTTCGCGGTCAGCAGCGTGCTGAAGCTGATGGTCGAGGAGCAGCGGCCGTGCCGGGCCATGCCCTCGGTGCACATCGCGGTCTCCTGCCCGGGCACGTCGGACTACTCGTTCCCGAGCAACCACGCCGTGCTGGCCGGGGCGGCGGCGATCGCGGTGTGGCTGGCGGCCAGACGCGTCCTCGGCGCCGTCGCCGTAGTGAACGCGCTGGTCATCGCCGGTTCGCGGGTCTACATCGGCGTCCACTACCCGCATGACGTGGCGGTCGGCCTGCTGCTGGGCGCGCTCGTCGCGGCGGCCGGGTACTACCTGCTGACGAAGGGTATGGCCCGGGTCGTCCCCGGCGTCGCGATACGGGGCTGATTCCCGCCCGGACGGCCCGCCCGCGTCGGCGTTCCGGGCGGCGCGGCGGCCCGCGCCCGGACGCTCCGACTGAGATTCGCGCCACGATCGCGGGTGCGGCGCGGTGTCGGTGACCCGGATGCCCGTTACCGGCGAGTAGGATGATGAGTTACCAGCGAGTAACCATCGTTCAGTACCACCGTGACAGGGAGGGCGACCCGTGCCTCGTACCGCACGTGACGTCGTGTTCGTGGACGGCGTCCGCACGCCGTTCGGCAAGGCGGGCCCCAAGGGCCTGTACGCGGAGACCCGCGCGGACGACCTGGTCGTCCGCGCGATCCGCGAGCTGATGCGGCGCAACCCGTCCCTGCCGCCGGAGCGGGTGGACGAGGTCGCCGTCGCCGCCACCACCCAGACCGGCGACCAGGGCCTGACCATCGGCCGCAGCGCCGCCGTGCTGGCGGGCCTGCCCAAGAGCGTCCCCGGCTACGCCATCGACCGGATGTGCGCGGGCGCGATGACGGCCGTCACCACCACCGCCGCCGGGATCTCCTTCGGCTCCTACGACGTCGTCGTCGCCGGCGGCGTCGAGCACATGGGCCGGCACCCGATGGGCGAGGGCGTCGACCCCAACCCGCGCTTCCTGGCCGACAAGCTCGTCGACCCGTCCGCGCTGGTCATGGGCTCGACCGCGGAGAACCTGCACGACCGGTTCCCGTCGATCACCAAGGAGCGGGCGGACGCCTACGCCGTCCGCAGCCAGGACAAGGTCGCCGCCGCCTACAAGGCCGGGAAGATCCAGCCGGACCTGGTACCGACCGCGATCCGCTCGGTGGAGAAGGGCTGGGGCCTCGCCACCGAGGACGAGCCGCCGCGCCCGGGCACCACCCTGGACGACCTGGCCAAGCTCAAGACCCCGTTCCGGGTGCACGGCAACGTCACCGCCGGGAACGCGGCGGGCCTGAACGACGGCGCGACGGCCTGCCTGCTCGCCGCCGAGGACGTGGCCCGCGAGCTCGGCCTCACGCCGCGGATGCGGCTGATCGACTTCGCCTTCGCCGGTGTCGAGCCCGAGGTGATGGGCGTCGGCCCGGTCCCGGCGACCGAGAAGCTGCTCGCCCGCAACTCCCTCACCATGGACGACATCGGCCTCATCGAGATCAACGAGGCGTTCGCCGTGCAGGTGCTGGCGTTCCTGGAGCACTTCAAGATCGCCGACGACGACCCGCGCGTGAACCCGTGGGGCGGCGCGATCGCCCTCGGCCACCCGCTGGCCTCGTCCGGCGTCCGGCTGATGAACCAGCTCTCGCGGCTGTTCGAGGAGCGGACCGACGTCCGCTACGGCCTGACCACGATGTGCGTCGGCATGGGCATGGGCGGCACCGTCCTCTGGGAGAACGTGAACTGGGAGGGCGACAAGTGAGCGCCGACATCACCGAGATCTTTCGCGACGAGGTCGTCACGCACGTCCGCGTCCGCGACGTCCAGCTCCCGTTCGGCGCGGGCACGCTCGCGCTGATCACGCTGGACAACGGGCACGACCACACCAAGCCCAGCACGTTCGGCCCGGCGGGCCTGACCGAGCTGAACGCCGCGCTGGACGAGATCGCCAAGCGGGACGACATCGTCGCCGTCGGCGTGACCGGCAAGCCGTTCATCTTCGCGGTCGGCGCGGACCTCAAGGGCGTCCCGCTGATCCAGAAGCGCGAGGACGCCCTCGCCATCGGCAAGCTCGGCCACGACGCGTTCCGGCGGCTCGGCGAGCTGAAGGTTCCGTCGTTCGCCTACTACAACGGCGCGGCGATGGGCGGCGGGGTCGAGATCGGCCTGCACTGCTCGTACCGGACGGTCTCCCGCGGCGTCCCGGCGCTGAGCCTGCCCGAGGCGTTCCTCGGCCTGGTCCCCGGCTGGGGCGGCACCTACCTGCTGCCGAACCTGATCGGCGCGGAGAAGGCCCTCAAGGTCGTCATCGACAACCCGCTCGCCCAGAACAAGCAGCTCAGGGGCCAGCAGGCGTACGACCTGGGCATCGCCGACGCGATCTTCGACGCGGCCGACTTCCTGGAGGAGTCGCTGATCTGGACCGCCCGCGTGCTGACGGGCGAGATCGAGGTCAAGCGCCCCGAGGTCGACAAGGGCAAGGCCTGGGACGACGCGGTCAACATGGCCCGCTGGACGCTCGACGGCAAGCTGCACGGCGCCGCCCCGTCCTACGTCCGCGCGCTGGACCTGGTCGCCGCGGCCAAGGACCGCACCCGCGACGAGGGCTTCGCCGCCGAGGACGAGGCGCTCGCCGACCTCATCATGAGCGACGAGCTGCGCGCCGGGCTGTACGCGTTCGACCTGGTGCAGAAGCGCGCCAAGCGCCCCGCGGGCGCGCCGGACAAGGCCCTGGCCCGCAAGGTGACCAAGGTCGGCGTCGTCGGCGCGGGCCTGATGGCCTCGCAGCTGGCGCTGCTGTTCGCGCGCCGCCTGGAGGTCCCGGTCGTCCTCACCGACCTGGACCAGGAGCGCCTGGACAAGGGTGTCGGCTACGCGCACGCCGAGATCGACAAGCTGCTCGGCAAGGGCCGGATCTCCGCCGACAAGGCCAACGGCCTCAAGGCGCTGATCACCGGCTCGCTGACCAAGGACGCCTTCGCCGACGCGGACTTCGTGATCGAGGCCGTGTTCGAGGAGATGTCGGTCAAGCAGAAGGTGTTCGCCGAGGTCGAGGAGCACGTCTCCGCCGAGGCGATCCTCGCGACCAACACCTCGTCGCTGTCGGTGTCGGAGATGGCGAGCAAGCTGAAGCACCCCGAGCGGGTCGTCGGCTTCCACTTCTTCAACCCGGTCGCGGTGCTGCCGCTGCTGGAGATCGTCCGGGGCGAGGCCACCGACGACGCGGCGCTGGCGACCGCGTTCGCGGTGGGCAAGCAGCTGAAGAAGTCCTGCGTGCTGGTCAAGGACGCGCCGGCGTTCGTGGTCAACCGGATCCTGCTGCGCCTGATGGCGGAGATCATCCAGACCGTGGACGAGGGCACCCCGATCGAGGTGGCCGAGCGCGCCGCCGCGCCGCTGGGCCTGCCGATGCCGCCGTTCGTCCTGATGGGTCTGGTCGGCCCGGCGATCGCGCTGCACGTGAACGAGACGCTGCACGGCGCGTTCCCGGAGCGGTTCCCGCTGTCGGCGAAGTTCGGCGAGTTCGTGGCGGCCGGGAAGCGCGGCGTCTACCTGCCGGACTTCTCGATCGACCCCGAGGCGGCGAAGATCTTCGGCGGCGGGGACAGCCCGTCCACCGAGGAGCAGGTGCTCGCGCGGGCGCTGAAGGCGCTGGCCGAGGAGATCCGCCTCATGCTGGACGAGGGCGTCGTGGCCGCGCCCGAGGACATCGACCTGTGCATGATCCTCGGCGCCGGCTGGCCGTTCCACCTGGGCGGCATCACGCCGTACCTGGACCGCAGCGGCATCGCCGAGCAGGTCACCGGCCGCCGGTTCCTGGAGCCCGGCGTCGCCTCCCTGCCCGCCTAGGCGGCGCGCCGCCGCCCGCGTGACCGGCCTGGCGGCCGCTTGACCGGCCTGGCGGCCGCTTGAGCGGTGCGCCGCCCGGCCAAGGCGGCGCTTCGTTCCGTATGGTTACGGAAAATGCCGTCCCGAGTGATCGGGGCGGCATTTTCGCGTCTTAATCGGGCATCCCGGACGGGCCGGTGTTTCGACAGGCCCTTACCTGCGAACACCTAAGTAAGGCAACCATGAGTAATACAGTTGTCACCCTGAAGGGATGCCCCGTGGACCTGTTCCGCACCAAGACGGTCGAGCAGTCGATCCGTGACACCGAGGCGCCGACGCACCGGCTGCGCCGGGACCTCAGCGCGATGGACCTGGTGGTCTTCGGTGTCGGCGTGATCGTCGGCACGGGCATCTTCGTGCTCACCGGCCAGGTCGCCAAGGACCGGGCCGGACCCGCGGTGGCGCTCTCGTTCGTCCTCGCCGCGGTCGTCTGCGGGCTCGCCGCGCTCTGCTACGCCGAGTTCTCCTCGACCGTCCCGGTCGCGGGCTCGGCCTACACCTTCTCCTACGCCACGCTCGGCGAGCTGCCGGCGTGGATCATCGGCTGGGACCTGATCCTGGAGCTGGCGCTCGGCGCGGCGGTGGTGTCGGTCGGCTGGTCGGGCTACCTGGACTCGCTGCTGGCGTCCGCCGGGGTCCACCTGCCGGACGCGATACTGAACCCGCCGGGCGAGGGCGGCGGGGTGCTGAACGTCCCGGCCATGCTGATCGTGCTGGCCGTGACCGGGCTGCTCGTCCTCGGCGTGAAGGTGTCCTCGCGGGTGAACGCGGTGATCGTGACGGTCAAGGTCGCGATCGTGCTGCTGGTGATCTTCGCGGGGCTGTTCTTCGTCAAGGGCGCCAACTACCACCCGTTCATCCCCGCCTCGAAGTCGAACGGTTCGGTCAGCGGGGCCGGCGCGCCGCTGATGCAGGTGCTGTTCGGCATCACGCCGGTGTCCTACGGCTGGCTCGGCATCTTCGCCGCCGTCTCGATCGTGTTCTTCGCCTACATCGGGTTCGACATCGTCGCGACGGCCGCCGAGGAGGCGCGGCGCCCGCAGCGGGACCTGCCGATCGGGCTGATCGGCTCGCTGTTCATCACGGCCGTCCTGTACGCGGCGGTGTCGCTGGTGGTCGTCGGCATGCAGCACTACACCGAGCTGAGCGCCAAGGCGCCGCTCGCGGACGCGTTCAAGGCCGTCGGGCACCCCGCGTTCGCCACGGTCATCAGCATCGGCGCGGTCGCGGGCCTCACCACGGTCGTGCTGATCCTGCTGCTCGGGCAGAGCCGGGTGTTCTTCGCGATGAGCCGGGACGGCCTGATGCCGCCGTGGCTGTCGGCCGTCCACCCGCGGTTCGGCACGCCCTACCGCTCGACGCTGGTGATGGGCTGCATCGTCGCCGTCCTCGCCGGGCTCATCCCGCTCGCGAAGCTCGCCGAGCTGGTGAACATCGGCACGTTGTTCGCGTTCCTGGTCGTGTCGATCGGGGTGGTGATCCTGCGGCGGACGCGTCCGGAGCTGCCCCGCGCGTTCCGGACCCCGCTCGTCCCGGTGGTGCCGGTCCTGTCCGTCCTGGCCTGCCTGTTCGTCATGCTGAACCTGCCGGTCGAGACCTGGTACCGGTTCGGGGCGTGGATGGTGATCGGGTTCGTCCTGTACTTCGCGTACGGCCGCAGGCACTCGCGGATCGCGCGGGCCGACTCCCAGGTGTGACCGCGCTCACGCTGTCGCTCCGGCGTCCGGCGTGGGCACAATGGCCCGCATGACGGGACACCTGCGGGTCGCGGTCGTCGGTTCCGGTCCGGCCGGGTTGTACGCGGCCGAGGCCCTGCTGAAGCAGGCCGGTGACGGGACGCGGGTGGACGTGTTCGACCGCCTGCCGTCTCCGTACGGGCTCGTCCGGTACGGGGTCGCGCCGGACCACCCGTCCATCAAGTCGATCGCGCGGTACCTCCAGGGCGTCCTGGAGCGTCCGGGCGTGCGGTTCTTCGGGTGCGTCGAGCTCGGCCGGGACATCACGCGCGCCGAGCTGCTGGAGCGCTACGACGCCGTCGTGTACGCGACCGGCGCGATGGTCGACCGGCACCTCGGCATCCCCGGGGAGGAGCTGCCCGGCAGCTTCGCCGCCACCGACTTCGTCAACTGGTACTGCGGCCACCCCGACGCCGCCGACCTGGAGTTCGCGCTGGACGCCGAGGACGTCGCGGTCATCGGCGTCGGGAACGTCGCCGTGGACGTCGTCCGCATCCTCTCCCGGACGGTCGCCGAGCTGCGCACTACGGACGTCCCCGAGCAGGTGCTGGACGCGCTCGCGCACAGCAGGGTGAAGCGCGTCCACATGATCGGGCGGCGCGGCCCGGCGCACGCCAAGTTCACCACCAAGGAGCTGCGCGAGCTGGGCACCCTCGCCGAGGCGACGGTGCACGTCCGGCCCGAGGACATGGAGCTGGACGCGGCGAGCGCGGCGCTCGCCGAGGCCGACCGGCACGTCCGCGGCAACGTCAAGGTCATGGCCGGGTGGACGGGCTCCCCCGGCGACCGGCCGCGCCGCATCGACGTCCGGTTCTGGCGCGCGCCCGTGGAGATCCTCGGCTCCGGCAAGGTCGAGGGGCTGCGCGTCGAGCGCACCCTCCTGGACGCGTCCGGGCGCGTCACCGGCACCGGCGAGTTCGAGGACATCCCCGCCGGGATGGTGCTGCGCTCGGTCGGCTACCAGAGCGTCCCGCTGGCCGGGCTGCCGTTCGACGAGCGGACCAAGGTGGTGCCGAACGACGGCGGCCGCGTCCTCGGCCCGGACGGCCCGCTCCCCCGCGAGTACGTCGCCGGCTGGGTCAAGCGCGGCCCGACCGGCGTCGTCGGGACGAACAAGTCGGACGCCGCCGAGACCGTCCGCAACCTGCTCGCCGATCTCGGCGACGCCCGCATCGAGCCCGCCGGGCCCATCGAGGACCTCCTCGACGCGCGCGAGCTGCCCGCCGTCCAGTACGCCGACTGGCTCAACCTGGACGCCGCCGAGATCGCCCTCGCCCGCTCCCTGGACCGCGGCGAGCGCGTCAAGCTGGCCCGCTGGGAGGCCATGCGCTCCGCCTGCCGCGGCGCCTGATCCCGCCGACCGAATCCGGCTCAGATCCAGACCGAAACTCGGTGATCCGGAAATCCGGGTTCCGGTCTTCCGAATCAGGCGAACTTCCGGGGCGAGACCGGCAAAACGCCAGGCCGAGCGGACATCCGCCGCCGAACCGGTGACGGCGGGGTGAGCCAGCGGCTACCGTGCGTGTGTGACCGGTGGTCCAGAGCTGTTCGGATTCCCCCCGCCAGCCTCGGTGCCCGACCTGCGGTGGCTCGGCCCCGACTACGTCTCCGTGCTCGTGTACGACCTGACGCAGGGCCTGCTCCGCCAGGACGCGGGCACCCAGGTGATGGGCGTGCGCTGCGAGGGCGAGCCCGACCTGCTCCCCACCGTCGACCCGGCGGGAGTGATCCGCGCCCACGACGCCACGTTCCCGCTCCAGGTCTTCGTCTCCGACGGCGCCGGACGCCCCTGGCGCCTGCGCGGCCGCTGGACCTACTCCGGCCGCGAGCTGGGCACCGCCTCCGCCTCCATCGACCACTCCTGGCACCTCCTCTCCGCCGAGGGCGTGTGACCACCCCCGGCGTCCAGGCAGCGTCAGTCGGTGGCGGCTTCGGCGTGGTGTTCGGCGGCGGCGGAGGCGTTGCCGTGGCCGGCTATGCGGGCGGTGGCGGCGGTGATCTCGCGGGCCAGGTCCTGCGGGGTGAGGCCGAGGTCGGCGAGGATCTGCGCGCGCGAGGCGTGGTCGAGGAACTCCTGCTCGATGCCGTAGGTGCGGACCGGGACGTCCACGGCGTGGTCGCGCAGCTCGCGCGCCACGGCGTCGCCGACGCCGCCGGTGCGGCCGTTGTCCTCGACGACGGCGACCAGGGTGTGGTCGGCGGCGAGCTCGACCAGCGCCGGGTCGAGCGGCTTCACCCAGCGCGGGTCGACGACCGTGACGCCGATGCCCTGCGCGGCGACCAGCTCGGCCGCGGCGAGCGCGGTGCCCGCCAGCGCCCCGGCGACGACCAGCAGCACGCGGGTGCCGTTCGCGCCGGCGTGCCGGGCGAGGACGTCCATCTCGCCGGCCTTGTCGACGGCCTCGACGTCGGCGGCGACCGAGCCCTTCGGGTACCGGATGGCGGACGGCCCGTCCTCGATGGCGACGCACTCGCGCAGCAGCTCGCGCAGCCGCGCGCCGTCGCGCGGGACGGCGATGCGCATGCCGGGCACCAGCGACAGGAGCGACAGGTCCCACATGCCGTTGTGGGACGCGCCGTCGTCGCCGGTCACGCCGGACCGGTCCAGCGCGAACGTGACGGGCAGCCGGTGCAGCGCCACGTCCATCAGCACCTGGTCGAACGCGCGGTTCAGGAAGGTGGCGTACACGGCGAAGACCGGGTGCATGCCGCCGAGCGCGAGCCCGGCGGCCGAGGTCGCGGCGTGCTGCTCGGCGATGCCGACGTCGTACATGCGGTCCGGGTAGGCCTCGGCGAACGGCGCGAGCCCGACCGGGTAGAGCATCGCGGCGGTGATCGCGACCACGTCGGGACGCTCGGCGCCGATGGCGACCATCTCGTCGCCGAACACCTTCGTCCAGCCGGGGGCGGCGCCGGGCTTGGCGGGGGCCTTGCCGGTGGCGGGGTCGAACGCGCCCGCGCCGTGCATGTGGTCCTCGTCGTCGGCGAGGGCGGGCTCGTAGCCCTGGCCCTTGCGGGTGATCGCGTGCACGATCACCGGGCGGCCGAACGAGCGGGCCTTGCGCAGCGCGTGCTCCACGGCCTCGGCGTCGTGCCCGTCGATCGGGCCGACGTACTTCATGCCGAGGTCCTCGAACATGGCCTGCGGCTGGAGGACGTCCTTGATGCCCTTCTTGATGCCGTGCAGCGCCTCGTAGGCGACGTGGCCGACGACGGGCGCGCGCGGCACCGTCCGCTTGATCAGGTCGAGCGCGTGCTCGTAGCCCTGGGTGACGCGCAGGTCGGCGAGGTGGCTGGCGAGCCCGCCGATCGTGGGCGAGTAGGAGCGGCCGTTGTCGTTGACGACGATGATGACCGGACGGTCCTTGGCGCCGGCGATGTTGTTCAGCGCCTCCCAGCACATGCCGCCGGTGAGCGCGCCGTCGCCGACCACCGCGACCACGGCCCGCTCGGACTCGCCGCGCAGCTGGAACGCCTTGGCTATGCCGTCGGCGTAGGACAGCGCGGTCGAGGCGTGCGAGTTCTCGATCACGTCGTGCTCGGACTCGGCCTGGCTCGGGTAGCCGGAGATGCCGCCGCGCCGCTTGAGCGCGGAGAAGTCGTGCCGCCCTGTCAGCAGCTTGTGGACGTACGCCTGGTGACCGGTGTCGAACAGGATCCGGTCGCGCGGCGAGTCGAAGACGCGGTGCAGCGCGATGGTGAGCTCGACGGCGCCCAGGTTCGACCCGAGATGTCCGCCGGTCTTGGACACCGCGTCCACGAGGAACTCACGGACCTCCCCGGCCAGGCGGGGCAGCAGCGTGGCGTCCAGTCGCTTGAGGTCTTCAGGACCCGTGATCGACTCCAGCAGGGTCACGCTCGTCAACTCCTCCATCAGGGGCTTACCTGGGCCCCCGGTCGTCGGGCCGTACCGAGTTTAGTGCGGCTTGACCGACCCGGCGTCCCGGCCCGCGACCTGGGACCATTTCCGCACCGAATCGCCACACACCTCTACCGGTCCACCACGCCCGACCGGGTTCACCACCCTCAACGAAAGGAACCGCGTGTCCGTTCACACCGAGGAGATCGTGCTGCTGAACGCCGCCGACGAGGCGATCGGGACGGCGCCCAAGCTCGCCAGCCACCACCGGGACACCCCCTACCACCTGGCGTTCTCCTGCTACGCCGTGGCCCCGGACGGCCGGGTGCTGATCACCCGGCGGGCGCTGGACAAGAAGACCTTCCCCGGGGTCTGGACGGGCAGCTGCTGCGGCCACCCGGCGCCCGGTGAGAACCTGCGGGACGCCGTCCGGCGGCGGCTGGACACCGAGCTCGGCCTGGCCGCGGACGCGCTGACCTCCGTCCTGCCCGGGTTCCGGTACCGGGCGTCCGCCGAAGACGGGACGGTCGAGTACGAGCGCTGCCCGGTCGTCCGCGCGACCGTGACCCAGGTCTCGCCGAGCCCGGACCCGAGCGAGGTCGAGGACGCGGAGTGGTGGACGTGGGCGGAGTGCCTCGCGCTCGCCGAGCGGCCCGAGTCGTCCCCCTGGTACCGGCTGCAGATGGCCGAGCTCGCGCCCCTCGGCGAGCCCCTCGACTGGCCGGACGCCGGCACCGGCGACCTTCCCCCCGCCATCTCCTGGTAGCCGTCCCCTCCCAGCCCCTCCCTTACCTCCCCAGTTGTCCCTCGTCACGGCAGTCGTCCTGAATCACGGCGAGTGACTCAGATCACCGGAAGATCACTATTCGGGGCAGAGTGTTGACCTGATCACACTCTCGAACGGACGCTTGTTCTTCGGGTAACCGAAGGGACGAGCGATGCTGGGTTCAGGTGTGCGCGGCCACCGGGTTCGCGGGCGCGGCGGTCTCACCGCGATGACGGCCGTCGCGCTCTGCGGCGCGATGGCGCTCTCCGCCTGCGGAGGCGGCGGCAGCAAGGGATCGACGGACAAGTCCAAGGTCGAGGTCTTCTCCTGGTGGACCGGTCCAGGCGAGGCGGACGGCCTGGCCGCGATGAAGGCCGACTTCGAGAAGAACAACCCCGGCACGCAGTTCGTCAACGCGGCCATCGCGGGCGGCTCGGGCACGCAGGCCAAGGCCGTGCTCGCCAGCCGCCTGCAGAACCGCAAGCCGCCGGACTCCTTCCAGGGCCACGCGGGCGCCGAGCTGCAGGACTACATCAAGGCCGGGCAGATCGAGCCGCTGAACTCGTTCTACGACGAGAACGGGATGACCAAGGTCTACCCCAAGCAGCTGCTCGACCAGATCAGCTACAACGGCAAGATCTACTCGGTGCCGGTGAACATCCACCGGTCGAACATGCTCTGGTACAACCCGGCCGTGCTGAAGGAGGCCGGGATCGCCGGGCCGCCGAAGACGGTCGCCGAGTTCATCGCCGACCTGAAGCAGGTGCAGGGCAAGACCAAGAAGGTGCCGCTGTCGCTCGGCGCGCAGTGGACCGCGGACCACCTGCTGGAGAGCGTCCTGCTGGGCGACCTCGGCACCGACGGCTACAACGCGCTGTGGAAGCCCGGCGCGGACTGGTCCGGCGCGCAGATGACCAAGGCGATCACCGACTACGCCGAGATCGTGAAGTACACCTCGGTGGAGGCCGCCTCCACCGACTGGCAGGGCGCCGCCAAGGCCGTGGTGGACGGCAAGGCCGCGTTCAACATCATGGGCGACTGGGCCTACGGCTACTTCACCGGGGACGCGCCGAACGGCCTGAGCAAGAAGCTCGGCACCGACTTCAACTACGCGCCCTCCCCCGGCACGGACGGCACGTACATGTGGCTGTCGGACGCCTTCACCCTGCCCAAGGGCGCCCCGCACCGCGCGGGCGCGCTCGCGTGGCTGAAGGAAGCGGGCAGCAAGCAGGGCCAGGACCTGTTCAACCCGAAGAAGGGCTCGGTCCCGGCCCGCACGGACGGCGACAAGAGCCTCTACACCGGCTACCTCGCCTACGCGTTCGCCCAGTGGAACAACCCGTCCACCAAGCTGGCCGGGTCCATGTGGCACGGCGTGGTCGCCAACAACAAGTGGCACACCGACATCGACACCGCGGTGGGCCTGTTCCTGCAGAGCAAGGACGCCGGGAAGCTGCAGAAGGCGCTGGCGGACGCGGCCAAGAACGACGCGCAGTGACGTCTGTCTCTACGCGCGGCACGGACCGGCGGGCCCGCCCCCAGGGCGGCCCGCCCGGTCCGCTCCGCAGGCTCCGAAGGGCGGGCTGGCTGCCGGGTCTGCTGCTGGTCGCGCCGTCCATCGCGGCGATCGGCCTGTTCGTGTACGGGCTGATCTTCTGGAACGTCCGGGTCGCGGTCAGCGGCAAGCACGACGAGGTGTCGCCCTACAAGTTCGACAAGGGCAAGAACTTCGTCGACCTGTGGCACGAGCCGTCCTGGCCGGGGGCGGTGCGGCACGCGCTGCTGTTCACCGTCGTGTTCGTCGGCGGCGCGCTGATCCTCGGCGCGTTCCTGGCGTTCCTGATGGAGAAGGGCATCAAGGGCGAGGCCGGGTTCCGGATCATCTACCTGTTCCCGATGGCCATCTCGTTCATCGCGTCCGGCGTGGTGTGGCGGTGGCTGATGAACCCGGCGCCGGCCGATCGCGCGGTGGGGCTGAACCAGCTGTTCCACAAGACCGGGCTCGGCGACCTGGCGAACTCGTGGTGGCAGGACAAGTCGTGGGGCATGGCCGCGATGGCGATCCCCGCGATCTGGCAGATGTCCGGGTACGTGATGGCGCTCTACCTGGCCGGGTTCCGCAGCGTCTCGGAGGACCTGCGCGAGGCGGCCCGGGTGGACGGCGCGTCCGAGTGGCAGGTGTACCGGTACGTGGTGTTCCCGCAGCTGCGGCCGGTGACGCTGTCCGCGCTGATCATCCTCGGGCACATCTCGCTGAAGGTGTTCGACCTGATCATGGCGATCGCGGGCAAGCAGATCATCACCTACGTCCCGGCGATCGCGACCTACGTCGAGGTGTTCGACCGGCACGACCCGGCGAACGGCGCGACGATCGCGACGTACCTGCTGCTGGCGGTCGCCGTGCTGGTCATCCCCTACCTGGTCTGGTCGGTGCGGACGGAGCGGAACCGATGAGCGCGCCGGTCCGGTCCGCATGGACGGAGCCGATGAGCGCGACCGGGCCGGTCCTTCAGGTGCGGACGTTGTGGACGGAGCGGAGCAGATGAGCGCAACCGGAGCGGTCGCCCGTGCGCCGCGGTCGCGGACGGCGGGGGCGCGGGCGATGCGCGCGCTGCGGTTCGCCGTGCTGCTGGCGTTCGTCCTGCTGTTCCTGATCCCGGTGTACGTGCTGGTGGTGACGAGCTTCAAGTCGCTGTCGGAGGCCGATCCGGCGACCGCGTGGAACCTGCCGAAGCACTGGGGCCTCGGCGGATGGCGGGCGGCCTGGGACTCGCTGCGGCCCGGCCTGGAGAACAGCTTCAAGATCGCCGTGTCGGGGTCGCTGATCTCGGCGGTGCTGGGCTCGCTGAACGGCTACGTGCTGAGCAAGTGGCGCTTCCCCGGCGCGGACGCGGTCTTCACGCTGTTCCTGTTCGGGATGTTCATCCCGTACCAGGCGGTGATGATCCCGCTGGCCGGGCTGCTCACCCACATGGAGCTGGTCGGGACGATCCGGGGCCTGGTCCTCGCGCACGTCGTCTACGGCATCCCGATCTGCACGCTGATCTTCCGGAACTACTACGTGACCATCCCGGACGAGCTGATCGAGGCGGCCCGGGTGGACGGCGCGGGCATGCTCCGCACGTACTGGTCGATCGTCCGGCCGGTGTCCGGACCGGCGTTCGCGGTGGTGCTGATCTGGCAGTTCACCTCGATGTGGAACGACTTCCTGTTCGCGGTGTTCCTCGGGGCGCCGGACAGCTGGCCCGTGACCGTCCTGCTGAACAACACGGCCGGGTCGGGCGCGGCGGCGGTGAACTACAGCCAGCAGATGGCCGAGGCGCTGCTCGCGTCCCTGCCGACGCTGCTGGTGTACCTGCTGCTCGGCCGGTTCTTCATGCGCGGCCTCATGGCGGGCGCGCTCAAGGGCTGACGCTCGTCCCGCGCGTAGTGGACGTTGTCCGAAAGTGACAAGAGAGGTGGCCGGATCCGGTCAATAAGTGATCACTTCTGTGAGAGAGCGCACAGGAGTGATCTCTGTCTCTACACTGCCCCGTTACGAGTCGCCTCGTGACCTGGCACGCGCACGATCTCAGGGGGTTCCCATGGGCAGCAGCACCGTCCGACGCATCGCGGCCGCCGGCGGCGCGTCCGGGGCCGTCCTGATCGGGTCGCTGGCGGCCGGGGCCGCGCCCGCGCTGGCGGCCCCGGCCCCCGGCGCCCCCTCGGTCTCGATCGAGCCCAAGCGGTTCGCGCCCGGCGACGACGTGACCGTCCACATCGACGGGTGCGTGACCGAGCCGTCCGTCGGCGACCAGAACGAGATCTTCGTGAAGGGTGACCCGGCGCACTTCGACAAGTCCGGCGGGACGTCCTGGAGCGGGATCGGCGCGACGCAGCCGGGGCTCAAGCCGGGCAACTCCTACCTCACCAAGTTCGGCTGCATGACGGCGAGCGGGCCGCGCACGCTCACGCTGTTCGCGACCGTCCCGGAGAAGACGACCACGCCTCCCCCGCCGCCGCCCGGCAAGGGCCACGGCGGTGACGGCGGGTTCCACTTCGGCTTCGACGACGTCGACCTCTCCACCCGGACGGTCATGCCGGGCGGGACGCTCGGCATGAAGGTGCACTGCCCGACCGAGGCGAGCGCGTCCTCGTCGTCCTTCGTCGAGGAACCGCGGTTCAAGGAGACCGACAAGGACTCCTGGGAGGCGACGGCGACGTTCGAGAAGTCGCTGCCCTCGATCGTCCGCGTCACGATCAGCTGCGCCGGCTACAGGCACGTCGTGTTCAGCACCCGTCCGGGCAAGGACGAGGTGGCGCCCGGCCCGCAGATCCCCAAGGGCGCCCCCGAGACCGGCGACGGCAGCACCGCCCGCCGCCCCGCCGACCGGACGCCGCTGATCGGCACCGGCGCCGCGGTCGTCGTCCTCGCCGGCACCGGCCTGGCCCTCCGCCGCCGCGCGACGAAGGGACGATCCTGATCCCCCGCCGTCGCACCACGCTCGGACACCTCGCTCTGGTGAGCGGGGTGCTCGTCGCGGGCTTGCTGGCGGGCGGGTGCGGGGATGACTCGCCTTATGCGGACGGGCCGGGCACGCCCGGTGGGCGGGCGCGGCCTCGTCCGGCGGGGCCGGTGCGGTATGCGACGTCCGCGCTGCCGCGGTCGGAGCCCGCGACCATCAAGATCCCGAAGCTCGGCGTGTCCGCGCCGGTCACCGGCCTGGGCCTGAAGCCGGACGGGACGATCGAGGTCCCGCCGCTCGACCAGCCGAACCTCGCGGGCTGGTGGAAGGACGGCCCGACCCCCGGCGAGACCGGCCCGTCGGTGGTCCTCGGGCACGTGGACGCGCGCGGCGCGGCGGCCGTCTTCAACAAGCTGACCGAGCTGCGCGAGGGGGACCGCGTCCAGGTCGTCCGGAAGGACGGCAGGACCGCCGAGTTCGCCGTCCAGCGGGTGGAGCGGGTTGCCAAGTCCGCCTTCCCGGGTGAGAAGATCTACGCCGAGGACCTCGACTACGCGGCCCTGCGCCTGGTCACCTGCGGCGGCGACTTCGACCGCGAAACCGGCCATTACGTCGACAACGTCATCGCTTACACACGACTGGTGCAGAGCTGAACCATCCGCCCCACCCGCTCGTTGTCCGAACAACAGGGACGGCTGTCCCTGCGGACACCTCCGCCTGTCGCGGCGGTGCGGATACGTTCGGCGGGGACGGGTACTCGCGGCGACCGTGCGACGCCCGCCGCCTCCACCGGACAGGATGGAGGGACGGGCGAGAACTGGAGGTGACGGGTTGAGGGCGATCAGCGTCCAGCAGCCGTGGGCGTTCGCGATGGCGCGGGGCGGCAAGGGCGTGTTCAACCAGCCGTCGCCCACCGCGTACCGGGGCCCGGTCCTGGTGTACGCCTCCCTGCGGGTGGACCTCGGCGCGTGCGACTCGCCGCTCGTCCTCGCCGCCGGGTGGGACCCCGGCGACCCCCTCGCCACCGTCGGCGCGGTCATCGCGGTCGCCGAGATCGAGGACGTCTGCGACGGCGCCGTCCTGGACGGTACATGCGACTGCGGCCCGTGGGCCGACGCCGAGACCTACCACTGGCGGCTCGCGGACGTGACCCCGCTGCCCCGCCCGGTGGTGGCGCTCGGCAAGGTCGGCCTCTGGGAACCGTCCGCGACCCTCGTCACGGAGGTGCGCACGATGCTCGCCTCCACGACGTCCAGCCCCGGCTGACCTCTCTGCGCCCCAGCCCGCGCCGCGGGCGGCACCTCCGGGCCCGCGCCGTGGGCCGCGGTCAGCCGGCGGGCCAGCCGCAGCCGCCGCAGAACTTCGAGTCGCCGAGGTCGGTCCCGCAGTTGGTGCAGAACTTCTTGTTCTCGGCGGGCGCGGCGGCCAGGGCGTGGCCGCACTCGCGGCAGAACTTGCCGGTGCCGCAGTCGCCCCCGCAGGACGGGCAGCGCGCCGTGGCCTGCGCCTTGTAGTCGACGCCGGCCGTCCAGTCCTGCTGCCGGATCTTGTCGTTGAGCTGGTCGACCTGCGCGGCGGCCTGCATGCCTGCGATCTCCTGGTCGAGCTTCGGCGCGCAGCGGGTGCACAGCCCGCGCTCGGCGTTCCAGCAGATCGCCTTGCAGGACCAGTCGCCGCAGCGGTGGCACTGGACGAAGTGCGGCGCCATCTCCTCGACGGCCTTGGCGAGCGCGCGGTCGCGGGTCCGGCCGCGGGTGGACGAGCGCAGCCACTGCGCGTCCCATCCGAAGCGGGACGCCTTGTCCCCGACCTCGCCGCCGACCAGGTCGCCGCCGAGCTGCAGCAGCCGGCCCCCGAAGCCGGTCACCGAGTGCTGGAACGGCGAGCTGTAGCCGTTGCCGCAGCGCTCGCAGAAGAACTCGAACTGGTATCCCTCGTGGGTCGAGTGATCCTGGTAGTTGTCGGTGAAGAACACCATTTCGGCCATCGCCGCCCCCGGTGACTTGTCGTAACCCCGGAGGGATTGTCGCCTATCCGGATGCGGGCGGATAAGCCAGAACCGCCTTCCGGCGCCGTCCGGATGCGGACACGGCCGCTGCCCGACGGCCCGTCCCGGCGGCCCGTCCCGGCGGCCCGTCCCGGCGGCCCGTCCCGGCGGCCCGTCCTGGCGGGCCGTCCCGGCGGGTCAGGCGCCGGCGGCCTCGCGCAGGCGCGCCAGCTCGCCCGCGATGCGGTCGAGGGGCCAGCTCGCATTGAGGCCGCTGGGGTTCGGCAGGACCCAGACGCGGGCCGGGCCGATCATGTCGTCCTGGAGGCCGATCTGCGCCTTGGGGTGCCCGAACGCGGTGCGGTACGCGGTAACGCCCTGCACGGCCAGGAACCGCGGACGGCAGCGCTCGACCAGCTCGGCGAGGCGCTTCCCGCCCTCGCGCAGCTCCTCGGGCGTCAGCTCGTCGGCGCGGGCGGTCGTGCGGGGCGCGAGGTTGGTGATGCCGAGGCCGAGCGCGCCCAGCTCGTCCTGCTCGGACGGGTGCAGCAGCCGCGGCGTGAACCCGGACCGGTACAGCGCGGGCCAGAACCGGTTGCCGGGACGCGCGAAGTGGTGCCCGGTCGCGCCCGAGTACAGCCCGGGGTTGATCCCGGTGAACAGCACCCGCAGCGGGACGTCCTCGGGCGGCAGGACGTCCGGGATCACCCGGTCCTTCGCGGCCTCCAAGTCGTCCTTCGTGGGACGCGGGAACGGGCGCGGGGAGGTGGGCTTCGGCATCAGATCAGGTTACGCACGATGAGCGCGGTGGCGGAGACGGCGACCAGGGCCAGGACGGCCGTGCGGGTGCGTCCGCCGTCCAGGTAGCGGCGCAGCGGCCCGGCGGCGAAGAAGCCCGCGGCGACGAACGGGGTGAGCGCGAACCCGGCGACGAGCTGGCGCTCGGGCATCTGGTGCAGCGCGACGAGGGTGATCACCGAGATCAGCGTGCCGAGGGTGAAGAAGATCGCCAGGGTGCCGCGCACCCGGGGGCCGCTCTCGCGCTGGTAGAGCAGCGCGATCGGCGGGCCGCCGATGGCGGTGGCGGTGCCGCCGAGCCCGGCGAACATCCCGGCCGCGGCGAGCGTGGCCGGGTTGCGCGGGACGGAGCCGGAGTAGGCGGTCACGGCGAGCGCGACGAGCACCAGCGAGCCCGCCGCCAGGCCCATCCCGCGCACCGACAGGACGGCGACGACCCACACGCCGAGCGGTGTCCCGGCGAGCCGTCCGGCGAAGGCCCAGCCGAGGCCGGACAGGTCGGCGTGCCGGACCTCGCGGACGAGCGTGAACATCGGCGTGACGGTAGCCGCGACCAGCAGCGCGCCCGGCATCAGGTTCGGGAAGAGCAGCGCGACGACGGGTGTCGCGACCACCCCGACGCCGAACCCGATGCTGCTCTGCACGATGGCGCCGACCAGGACGGCCAGGCCGCCGACGACGAGGAACAAGGTGGACGGAAGCACGCCGGAACGCTACAACCACCAAGATCCGCTATGCGAAGCGATATCCCCTTTGCGGGAGCCGGGCCGTCCGCTAGGCGGAGGCCTCGTCGAGGCGGCGGGTCTCGTCCTCGGTGAGGGTGACGTCGGCGACCCGCATCAGGGCCGGGAGCTGCTCGACCGTGCGGGCGCTCGCGAGCGGCGCGGCGACGGTCGGACGGCCCGCGAGCCAGGCGAGCGCGACCGTGGCGTGCGGGACGTCCCGCTCGGTGGCGACCGCGTCCAGCGCGGCGAGGACCTTCTGGCCGCGCTCGCTGTCCAGGTACTTGCCCGCGCCCTGCGCGCGCGGGCTGTCGACCTTCTCACCCGGGCGGTACTTGCCGGTCAGGAAGCCGGACGCGAGCGCGTAGTACGGGACGGCGGCGAGGCCGTGCCGCTGCGCGATGTCCATCCGGGCGCCCTCGTAGTCGTCCCGGTGGACGAGGTTGTAGTGCGGCTGGATCGCGACGTACTTGGCCAGGCCCTCCTTCTCGCTGGCCGCAAGGGACGCCTCCAGCCGCTCGGGCGAGATGTTCGAGACGGCGATCTCGCGGACCTTGCCGGACCGCTTCAGCTCGTCCATCGCGCCGATGATGTCCTCGACCGGCACCGACTCGTCGTCGAAGTGGGTGTAGTACAGGTCGATGTACTCGCTCTGGAGGCGGCGCAGCGAGTCGTCGGCGGCGGCGCGGATGTTGTCCGGCGCGAGGCCCTTGCGGTCCGGGTGGGCGCCGACCTTGGTCGCCACGATCACCTCGTCCCGGTTCCGGCGGGACGCGAGCCACTCCCCGATGATCGTCTCGGACTCGCCGCCGCTGTTGCCGGGCACCCAGGCCGAGTAGCCGTCTGCGGTGTCGAGGAAGTTGCCGCCGCCCGCGCGGTAGGCGTCCAGGACGGCGAACGAGCCGTCCCGGTCGGCCGTCCAGCCGAAGACGTTGCCGCCCAGGCACAGCGGGAAGACGTCCAGGGATCCGATTCTCTTCGTGTCAGCCATAGTTTGATCCTTCCAAGGACGCCGACGTTCATTCCCCGGGAGCCCCCATGTCCGAACCCCTCACCTCTCCCCCGGAGCAGGCCGACGCCGAGCTGGCGATCAGCCCGGCCCGGCTGCAGGCCTTCAGCGACGGCGTGATCGCGATCGCCGCGACGCTGCTGATCCTGGACGTGCACCGGCCGGGCCGGGACGAGCCGGTGTGGTCGGCGCTGCGGCACGAGTGGCCGGCGCTGGACTCCTACGCGGTGACGTTCCTGGTGATCGGGATCGCCTGGATCCACCACCACAACCTGTTCCACCGGGTCGTCCGGGTGGACCGGACGCTGCTGTTCCTCAACCTCGGCCTGCTGGCGACGATCAGCTTCCTGCCGCTGCCGACGGCCACCCTCGGCGAGCACCTCACGCGCCCGCACGCGGCCGACGCGGCGGTGTTCTACGCGGTGTCCATGGCGGTGTCGTCCGGGTGGTTCACGCTGTTCTGGCACCATCTGGCGCGCCACCCCGAGCTGATGCACGAGGCGGCGCGTGGGACGGCCGCCCGGGCGCGGCGGCAGTCGCTGCTCGGCCCGGTCGGCTACCTGGTCGCGGCGCTGGTGGCGCTCGCGAGCCCGATCGGCGCGCTCATGCTCAGCTCGCTGATCGTCCTGTACTTCGTGGTCGGACGCCGCAACCCCGCGTCCCGCACCCGCATCCCCGGAACCGCGCCCGTTTCGGCGCCCGCCGAACCCGAGTAGCGCCTAGACCAGGGTGTCGAGGACGGGGATGACCTTGTCGGCGCGGGTCATCGGGTTGACGAAGGCCAGCCGCAGGACGCTCCGGCCCTCGAACCTGGTCGGGACGCACAGGATGACGCCATCCGCCGCGTTCTGCCGCGACCAGGCCGAATACTGCTCCTCGGTCCAGCCGGTCCGCTCGAACAGCAGGACGGACAGGTCCGGCTCCTGCAGCAGCCGCAGGTGGCCCGAGTCGCGAATGTAGTCGGCGACCCGGCGGGACGTGGCGAGAGTCGTCTCGACGGCCTCGGTGTACCGGTCGGTGCCGTGCGTGGCGAGGCCGAACCAGAACGGCAGGCCGCGGGTGCGGCGGGTGAGCTGGACGGCCAGGTCGGACGGGTTCCACTGCTCGCGGTCGACCTCGTCCAGGTACCCGGCGTGCTGGGTGTGCGCGGCGCGGGCGTAGCGCGGCTCGCGGTAGATCAGCGCGCAGCAGTCGTAGGTGGAGAACAGCCACTTGTGCGGGTCGACGATGAAGCTGTCGGCCCGCTCGATGCCGTCGTAGCGGTCCCGGACGGACGGGGCGGCGAGCCCGGCGCCGCCGTACGCGCCGTCCACGTGCATCCAGGCGCCGAACTCGGCGCAGGCGTCGGCGACGCCGGCGAGGTCGTCGATGATGCCGCCGTTGGTCGTCCCGGCGGTGGCGACGACGGCGAAGAGGGTCCGTCCGGCGTCCCGCTCGGCCTGGAGGACGTCGCGCAGGGCCGCGCCGGTCATCCGGCCCCGGTCGTCCGGGACCTCGACGACGTCGGCGTCCAGCAGCCGCGCGACCGACTTGATCGACGAGTGCGCCTCGCCGGTGCAGGCGAGCCGCCAGCCGCCCTCGGGGCGCCCGCCGAGCCGGTGCCGGGCGGTCTCGCGGGCGGTCGCGAGCGCGGACAGGTTGCCGGTCGTGCCGCCGGAGACGAACGTCCCGCCCGCGGTCTCGGGCCAGCCGAGCAGCCCGACCAGCCAGGCGAGGGCCTCGTTCTCGGCGTGGATCGCGCCCGCGCCGGTCTCCCAGTGCCCGCCGAACACGTTCGCGGCGCTGACCACGCAGTCGAAGGCCATGGAGGTGCGGGACGGCGCGGCGGCGATGTAGGCCAGGTGCATCGGGTCGTCCATCGCGCGGGTGGCGGGCAGCAGGACGTCCTCGAACACCCGCATCGCCTCGCGCGCGCCGATGCCGGACGGCGTCACGGTCTTGCCGGCCGCGTCGGCCAGCTCGGACGCGGGCCGCGCGGTGCTCTTCGGGTCGCTCGACCGCACGACCCGGCGGCGCGTCCAGTCCAGCAGCGCGTCCACCACGGCCGTCTCGTCGCCCCACGGGGACCCCAGAGCCTGACTCGCGAGAGCCTGCTTCGCGCCGTGACTCGTCTGGCGGGCCATGCCACCTCCATCGCTGACACAGTGATCACAAATGCCTCATACATCCTATGAGGCCACATACCCCTCGTTTGACCTCAAAGGAAATTCGCCGCTTCCGGACGTCCGGAAACGCGGAACGGGCCGCCCCCGAAATGGGGACGGCCCGTCCGGACGAGCAGTGGCGCCTACTTGCGCAGCAGGTTGCGCAGGACGTACTGCATGATGCCGCCGTTGCGGTAGTAGTCGGCCTCACCGGGGGTGTCGATCCGGACGACGGCCTTGAACTCCTTGCCAGCTCCGTGCGCGGCCGGGTCCGTCGCCTTCACCGTCACCTCGCGCGGGGTCTCGCCCTCGTTGAGCTTCTCGACACCGGTGATCTCGAAGGTCTCGGTGCCGGTCAGGCCCAGCGAGGTCGCCGACTCGCCCTCGGCGAACTGCAGCGGGAGCACGCCCATGCCGATCAGGTTCGAGCGGTGGATGCGCTCGTAGGACTCGGCGATGACGGCGCGGACGCCGAGCAGCGCGGTGCCCTTGGCCGCCCAGTCGCGGGACGAGCCGGAGCCGTACTCCTTGCCCGCCAGCACGACCAGCGGGGTGCCCTCGGCGGCGTAGTTCTGCGCGGCGTCGTAGATGAACGCCTGCGGCGCGCCGGGCTGGGTGAAGTCGCGGGTGTAGCCGCCCTCCACGCCGTCCAGCAGCTGGTTGCGCAGCCGGATGTTGGCGAAGGTGCCGCGGATCATGACCTCGTGGTTGCCGCGGCGCGAGCCGTAGCTGTTGAAGTCCTTGACCGCGACGCCGTTCTCCTGCAGGTACTGCGCCGCCGGGGTGCCGACCTTGATCGAGCCCGCCGGGGAGATGTGGTCGGTGGTGACCGAGTCGGCCAGCTTCGCCAGCACCCGCGCGCCCTTGATGTCGGAGACCGGGGCCGGCTCCATGGCCATCCCGTCGAAGTACGGGGCCTTGCGGACGTAGGTGGAGTCGGCGTCCCACTCGAAGGTGCCGCCGGTCGGGATGTCCAGGCCGCGCCAGCGGTCGTCGCCCTTGAAGACGTCGGCGTAGGTGCGGATGTACATCTCCTGGCCGATGGACGACTCGACGATCTCGGCGACCTCGTCGGTGGACGGCCAGATGTCCTTGAGGTAGACCGGCTCGCCCTGCGCGTCCTCGGCGATCGGGTCGTTCAGGATGTCGATGTCCATCGTGCCCGCGAGCGCGTAGGCGATGACCAGCGGCGGCGAGGCCAGGTAGTTCATCTTCACGTCGGGGCTGATCCGGCCCTCGAAGTTGCGGTTGCCCGACAGGACCGCGGTGACCGCGAGGTCGTTGTCGTTGATCGCCTTGGAGATCTCCGGCTGCAGCGGTCCGGTGTTGCCGATGCAGGTGGTGCAGCCGTAGCCGACCAGGTTGTAGCCGATCTTGTCCAGGTACGGGGTGAGGCCCGCGCGCTCCAGGTAGTCGGTGACCGCCTGGGAGCCGGGGGCGAGCGAGGTCTTGACCCAGGGCTTGCGGGTCAGGCCCTTCTCGACCGCGTTCTTGGCGAGCAGGCCCGCGCCGACCATCACGTACGGGTTGGACGTGTTGGTGCACGAGGTGATGGCCGCGACCGCGACGACGCCGTGGTCGATGGTGAACTCGCTGCCGTCGTCCATCCGGACGAGGGTGCGGCGGTGCGGGCGGTCGCCGTTGCCGTGGTCGTGCTCGGCCGGGGCGTCGGACGCCGGGAAGGACTCGATGCCCGCCTCGTCGCCCTGCTTGACGTAGTTCTGCACGTCGCGGCGCCAGGTCTCCTTGGCGGCCGAGAGCGAGATGCGGTCCTGCGGGCGCTTCGGGCCGGCCAGCGACGGGACGACCGTCGCGAGGTCGAGCTCCAGGTACTCGGAGAACTCCGGCTCGACCGACGGGTCGAGCCACATGCCCTGCTCCTTGGCGTACGCCTCGACGAGCGCGATGTGCTCCTCGGAGCGGCCGGTGAGCCGCAGGTACGACAGGGTCTGGTCGTCGATCGGGAAGATCGCGCAGGTGGAGCCGAACTCGGGGCTCATGTTGCCGATGGTGGCGCGGTTGGCGAGCGGCAGCTCGTGCACGCCCTCGCCGTAGAACTCCACGAACTTGCCGACCACGCCGTGCTTGCGCAGCATCTCGGTGACGGTCAGCACCAGGTCGGTGGCGGTGGTGCCCGCCGGGAGCTGGCCGGTCAGCTTGAAGCCGACGACCCGCGGGATCAGCATGGAGATCGGCTGGCCGAGCATCGCGGCCTCGGCCTCGATGCCGCCGACGCCCCAGCCGAGCACGCCGATGCCGTTCTCCATCGTGGTGTGCGAGTCGGTGCCGACGCAGGTGTCGGGGTAGGCGGTGCCCTCGTTGTCGAACACCACGCGGGCCAGGTGCTCGATGTTCACCTGGTGCACGATGCCGGTGCCGGGCGGGACGACCTTGAACTGGTCGAACGCGGTCTGGCCCCAGCGCAGGAACTGGTAGCGCTCCCTGTTGCGCTCGTACTCGACCTCGACGTTGCGCTCGAACGCCTCGGGGCTGCCGAAGTAGTCGACGATGACGGAGTGGTCGATGACCATCTCGGCCGGCGCGAGCGGGTTGATCCGGGTCGGGTCGCCGCCGAGGTCGCGGACGGCCTCGCGCATGGTCGCCAGGTCCACCACGCAGGGCACGCCGGTGAAGTCCTGCATGATCACGCGGGCCGGGGTGAACTGGATCTCGTGGCTGGGCGCGGCCTGGGAGTCCCAGCCCGCCAGCGTGCGCACGTGGTCGGCGGTGACGTTGGCGCCGTCCTCGGTGCGCAGCAGGTTCTCCAGCAGCACCTTCAGGCTGTACGGGAGCCGGGCCGAGCCCTCGACGGCGTCCAGCCGGTAGATCTCGTAGGACTTCTCGCCGACACGCAGCTCGCTGCGGGCGCCGAAGCTGTTCGCGGACACGGACTCCTCCTCCGTACCGCCGCACGTCCGGTCCGGGACGCGAGTGCGGCGGAATTCAATGTTCGTCTCTGTAGGGCGGGGCCGCCCCGCCGGCAGCGGCCGGTCGTGGAGTGCGACCCGGGGCCGGTTCAGGGCCGGTCGGACGGGCTCGTCCGCCCCTCCCTTGATCCTGCCGTACCCCGCCACCCGCCCGGGACTCAGGCTCGCCTAACTTCCGCCGATTTTCTCTCGACATCAAGCTATCTGGAATTTATCTCGACATCAACATACCTCGGTCCGGGACCTTGATCGTCCGTCGGGGCCGGGAACCACCCTGGACCGCCGAACGTCTTCGATATATCGTTGTCGTATCGCGAGAGTTCAAAGAGATCTCTCAGAAGGCGGTGGTGAACATGGGTTGGGGACACGGCTTCCGCGGCCACGGCGGCCCGGGAGGCCCGGGCGGGTGGCCGTTCGGCGGCGACCCGCGGTCCTGGGAGGACTTCAGCCGCTGGGGCGGGCCCGGGCCGTTCGGCCCCGGCGGACCGCCCTGGAAGCGCGGCCGGTTCGGCGGTCCCGGCGGACGGGCCCGCAAGGGCGACGTGCGGGCGGCGATCCTGGCGCTGCTCGCCGAGCAGCCGCGCAACGGCTACCAGGTGATCCAGGAGATCGCCGAGCGCAGCGGCGGCGCGTGGCGGCCGAGCCCGGGCGCGGTCTACCCCGCGCTCCAGCAGCTCGCCGACGAGGGCCTGGTCGCGTCCGAGGAGGACGGCGGCCGGCGCGTCTTCCACCTCACCGACGAGGGCCGCGCGTACGCGGGCGAGCACGCCGACGAGCTGGCCGAGCCGTGGGCGCGGATGGCCCCCGAGTTCGGCGAGGGCGTCCCGGAGCTGTTCAAGGCCGTCGCCGGCACCGGCGCGGCCGCCATGGAGGTGCTCCGCTCCGGCGGGCCGGACGGCGTCGGGCGCGCCGTCGAGATCCTCACGACCGCCCGCCGCGACCTCTACCGCATCCTCGCCGAGGACGCCCCCGGCGCCCCGTCCACCCCCGAGGAGTGACCGTGCCCTCCAACACCCCCCACCCCGAGAACGCAGGCGCACCGCCACCCGCGCGGAACGCAGGCACACCGCAGCCCGCGCAGCCCGCAGGTGCGCGGGCGTCCGGGCGGGACGCGCTGCGGGTCGGGGACGCCGAGCGGGACGCGGTCGCGCTCGCACTGCACGAGCACTTCGCGGCCGGACGGATCGACCGCGGCGAGCTGGACGAGCGGCTCGGCGCGGCGCTCGCCGCCAGGACGCTCGCCGACCTGCGGCACGTCGTCCGGGACCTGCCGGAACCGAACGGGCTCCCCGCCCCCGAGCGGGAGCCCGTCGCGGTTCCGGTGTCCTTCGGGCCCGGCCCGTTCGGGCACGGGCGCCGCGGTCCGCACGGCCACCGCGGACGGCGGGGGCCGGCGCCGATGTGGGTTCCGGGACGTCCGCCCGTGTGGGTGGGCGCGGGGCATCCGGCGTTCCGCGGGCACCACCGGCGGCCGGTGGTCTTCCCGGTGCTCGCCGTCCTGTTCGGCGTGGTGGCGCTCAGCGCGGGCGTCGGCACGGCGCTGCTCGCCGTGTTCCACGTGGTGATGATCCTGTGGATCGTGCGGGCGCTGGCGCTGCTGGTCCGCACGCGCCGGCACCGCCGCACGTCCCATTGACGAGGCTTCGACGGGAAGTAGTACGCGGCCTCCCGGTCCCCACCCCCGTGGGCCGGGAGGCCGCGGGTCCTTGTCAGGCCGCCAGGGCGGCGGCCTGCTTCGCGAGGGACTCGATGCGGTCCCAGTCGCCCGCGCGGACGGCGTCCGCCGGGGTGAGCCAGCTGCCGCCGACGCAGCCGACGTTCGGCAGCGCGAGGTAGCGGGACGCCGACTCGGGCGTGATCCCGCCGGTCGGGCAGAACCGGATCTGCGGCAGCGGCCCGCCGAGCGACTTCAGGTAGGCGGTGCCTCCGGCCGCCTCGGCCGGGAAGAACTTCATCTCGGTGATGCCGTGCTCCAGCAGCGCCATCGCCTCGGACGCGCTGGACACCCCGGGCAGGAACGGCAGCCCGGTCTCGGTCATCGCGTCCCGCAGGGCAGGCGTGCAGCCGGGGCTGACCAGGAACTTCGCGCCCGCGGCCAGCGAGCGCCGGGCGTCGGACGGCGTGACCACCGTGCCCGCGCCGACCACGGCGTCCGGCACCTCGGCGGCGATCCGCTCGATCGCGGCGATGGCGGCGTCCGTGCGCAGCGTCACCTCGATCGCGCGCAGGCCGCCCGCGACCAGCGCGCGGGCGAGCGGGACGGCGGCGTCCGCGTCGTCCAGCACGACGACGGGGACGACCGGGGCGAGGTCGAGCAGTTCGCGGGCGTTCATGCCATCTCCACTAGGGGCGGGGTGGTGGTCAGGAGGTCTCGTGGGCCAGGCGGAGGGCCGCGCCGACCAGGGCCGGATACGGGTGGACGATCAGGGCGGTCGGGATCGCCTTGAGGAAGTCGGTGACCGGCGGCTTGTCCTCGAACCGGCGGCGGAAGTCGCTCGCCTCCAGGACGCCGGGGATGCGCGGCAGGATGCCGCCCGCGAGGTAGACGCCGCCGCGCGCGCCGAGGGTCAGCGCGGCGTTCCCGGCGAACGAGCCGAGCAGCCCGCAGAACAGCGCGAGCGCCTCGGCGCAGGCCGGGTCGTCCCTGCGCTCCACGATCATCGCGGCGGTCAGCGGCTGGACGCGGGCGCCGTTCAGCATCGCCAGCAGCCGGTACGTCCGGGCCAGGCCGTCGCCGGACAGCAGGTACTCGGCGTTCGCGACACCCAGCTCGGCGCGCAGCAGCCGCATGATCTCGATCTCGCGGTCGGTGCCCGCCGGGACGTCCACGTGGCCGCCCTCGCCGGCGACCGGCACCCAGCCGCCGCCCGGCACCGGGACCAGGCCCGCCACCCCGAGGCCGGTGCCCGGTCCCAGCACGGCGCGCGGTCCGTCGGCGGGCGGGAGCGCGCCGCCGACGGCCAGCAGGTCGTCCGGCCCGAGCCCGGGGAGCGACCAGGCCAGCGCCTCGAAGTCGTTGATCACGGTGAGGCGGTCGATGCCGAGGTGGGCGCGGGCGCGCTCGACGGTGTCGGCGGCCCAGCCCGCGTTCGTCAGGTGGATCCGTCCGTCCGCGACCGGCCCGGCGACGGCCAGGCAGGCGGCGGACGGCCGCGCTCCCCCGGCGTGCCCGGCCAGGTAGGCGGCCGCGGCCTCGGCGAGGCCGGTGTGCTCCCGGGTGGGCAGCGACACGACCCGCTCGGGCGCGGCGCCCGGGCCGTCCACCAGCGCGAACCGCGCGTTGGTGCCGCCCACGTCGGCGACCAGCCACGGCGTCGTCATCAGAATCCTCCTCGCTGCGGGCGGCTCAGCCGAACACGCCCGCGCCGCGCTCGGCGGGGCCGACGGTCCGCCGGAACGCCCCGAACAGCTCCCGGCCCGTCCCGGACACCGTCTCGGACGGCATGGCGGCGGGCTCGCGCGCGGCGAGCTCGGCGTCCGGGACCAGGACTTCCAGGAGCCCCTTGTCGGCATCCAGCCGTATCACGTCCCCATCGCGCACGCGCGCGAGCGGACCGCCCGCCGCGGCCTCCGGGGACACGTGAATCGCCGCAGGGACGGAGCCGGACGCGCCGGACATCCGCCCGTCTGTGACGAGTGCCACCTTCTGCCCGCGGTCCTGGAGGACCGAGAGCGGCGGGGTGAGCTTGTGCAGCTCCGGCATCCCGTTCGCGCTCGGCCCCTGGAACCGGACGACCGCGACGACGTCCCGGCCGTCCAGCTCGCCGGCGGCGAACGCGGCCTGGAGCTCGTCCTGCGAGCCGAAGACGCGCGCGGGCGCCTCGACGGTGCGGCGCTCGTGCGCGACCGCCGACACCTTCACGACCGCGCGGCCGAGGTTGCCGTTGACGGTGTGCAGGCCGCCGTGCTCGTCGAACGGCTCGGCGACCGGGCGCAGGACGGACGCGTCGCCGGACGTCTCGGGCGCGTCCGTCCAGGTCGCCTCGCCGTCGTCGCCGAGGCTCGGGACGACCGCGTACTCGGCCAGGGACGCGCCGCCGACCGTCCGGGCGTCGCCGTGGACGAGGCCCGCGGCGACCAGCTCGCGGATGAGGAAGCCGGTGCCGCCGGCCGCGTGGAAGTGGTTCACGTCGGCGGTGCCGTTCGGGTACAGCCGGGTCAGCAGCGGCGTGACGCGGGACAGCTCGTCGAAGTCGTCCCAGGTCAGCTCGATGCCCGCGGCGGCGGCCATGGCGACCAGGTGCAGCGTGTGGTTGGTGGACCCGCCGGTCGCCAGCAGCGCGACGACGCCGTTGACGAAGGCGCGCTCGTCCAGCAGCTCGCCGATCGGCGCGTACTCCCGGCCGCGCAGGTCGGTCAGCTCGACGATGCGGCGTCCGGCGGCGCGGGTCAGCACGTCGCGCAGCCCGGTGTGCGGCGGGACGAAGCTCGCGCCCGGCAGGTGCAGGCCCATGACCTCCATGAGCAGCTGGTTGGAGTTCGCGGTGCCGTAGAACGTGCAGGTCCCGGACGAGTGGTACGACTGCGCCTCGGCGGCGAGCAACTCGTCCCGGCCGATCTCCCCGGCGGCGAACCTCTTGCGGATCGCGGCCTTCTGGGCGTTCGGCAGCCCCGACGCCATCGGCCCGGCGGGAACGAGGACCGCGGGCAGGTGCCCGAACGACAGCGCGCCGATCACCAGGCCGGGGACGATCTTGTCGCAGACGCCGAGCAGCAGCGCGCCGTCGAACATGTCGTGGGACAGCGCGACCGCCGTGGCCATCGCGATCACGTCCCGGCTGAACAGCGACAGCTCCATCCCGGCGCGGCCCTGCGTGATGCCGTCGCACATCGCGGGCACTCCCCCGGCGAACTGCGCCGTGCCGCCCGCCCCGGCCACGGCGGCCTTGAGCAGGTCCGGGTAGTCCTTCAGCGGCGCGTGCGCGGACAGCATGTCGTTGTAGGACGACACGATCGCGATGTTCGGCGCGACGTCCCCGCGGAGCTGGAGCTTCACGTCGGGGGCGCAGGCGGCGAAGCCGTGCGCGAGGTTCGCGCAGCCGAGGCCGCCGCGTGCCGGGCCCTGCGTGCGGGCATCGGCGATCCGGGCCAGGTAGGCGGCGCGGCGGTCGGCGCTGCGTGCGGCGATCCGCTCGGTGACCCGCGCGACGACGGGATGCGGGGAGGCGCTCATCAGGGGCTCCAGCCGAGGGGGACGTACATCGACACACGCAACCTAGCGGTGATAGGTCATCCAAGTCACCATACTTACGCAGTAATCTTTACAGAAGTTTCCCGTCGGCACGAAATCGACGTGCAGAACTCCCGGAACGCGCTCGTGGCGACCGCGTCCGCCCGCGTCCGGCCGCGTTCGTCGCGGCTTCCGTCCGGCCGCGCTCGCCGCGGTCCCGCGTCCATGCTTGGATGATCCGATGTCCCACCGGCCCGCCTACCCGACCGCGCGTCGCCCCGCCACCTGCGGGGACGTGCTGCGACTCGTCCGCGAGGACGGGGTCGCCACGCGCGCCGAGCTGGCCCGCGTGACCGGGCTGTCCCGTCCGGCGGTCGCCGCGCGGGTCACCGAGCTGATCGCGCACGGGCTGCTGGTCGAGCACGCCGACGGGCCGTCCACGGGCGGGCGTCCGCCCGCGCGGCTGGCGTTCGACGCGGCGGGCGGCGCGATCCTGGTGGCCAATCTCGGCCAATCCCGTGGCCAGCTCGCGGTCTGCGACCTCGCCGGGACGATCCTGCGCCGCACCGACGCCGACCTGCCGCCCGGACGGCTTCCCGAGGTGGCGCTGCCCGCCCTCGTCCAGCAGTGGACGGACCTCCTCGCCGGTTGCGGCCTGCCCGAATCAGCCGTGCGCGGCGTCGGGATCGGCGCGCCCGACCCGGCCGACTTCGCGCTCTGGGACACCGGTCCCCTGTCGGAGCGCTTCGGCGTGCCCGTCCTGCTGGACAACGAGGTCAACGTCGCCGCGCTCGGCGAGCACCGCGTCCACCACCCGGACGTCGCGGACATGCTGCTCGTCAAGGTCTCCACCGGCATCGGCGCGGGCCTGGTCTCCGGCGGGCGCATCCAGCGCGGCGCGCAGGGCGCCGCGGGCGAGCTCGGCCACATCCCCGTCGCGAACGGCCCGGGCGTCACCTGCCGCTGCGGCAACCTCGACTGCGTCGAAGCGGTCGCGGGAGGCGCGGCGCTCGTCGCCCTGTCCAGCGCCCCCGACCTGCCGACCCTCGTATCGCGCGCGCAGGAGGGCGACGCGGAGGCCGTCCTGCTCGTCCGGGACGCGGGCCGCCGCCTCGGCGAGGTCATCGCCGCCGCCGTGAACATCCTGAACCCGGCCGTCGTCATCCTCGGCGGCGACCTCACCGCCGCGTACGAACCGCTGGTCGCGGGCGTCCGCGAGGTCGTCTACCGGCGCGCCACCGCCCTCGCCACCCGCACCCTCCGCATCGAGCCGAGCCGCCTCGGCGAGCTGGCGGGCCTCACCGGCTGCGCCGCCATGGTCCTCGACCACACCCTCGCCCCCGAGGCCATCGACGCCGCCCTCTCCTCCGCCTGACACTCAAGGTCATCACTACCTTGCACTCAGGTAAACCGATCGTTTACGCTCTCACGCCTCACCCTTACCTTCCCCCCGGGGGCGAACTGTGTTCGATCAGTCTCCCGAAGCCATCGAGAAGGCTTTGGAGAACCTGACCAAGGACGCCAAAGAGAAGCTGGAACGCTATGCGGAGATGCGTGAGCAGGTAGCCGCCATGCGCAGCACGGCGCAGTCAGCGGATGGAAACGTCACAGTCACCGTCGCCCCTGGTGGCGCCATCACCGACATCAACCTCAGCGAACGCGCGATGCGGCAGAGCGCGCAGCAGTTGTCGGCGACCCTCATGAGCACCATCGCCGCCGCCAGCGCCGACGTGTCCCGCCGGATGGCCGCGGCCGTCGCCCCCCTCGCCCCCGCCGGCATGGACGTCCAGGCCCTCGTGGAGTCCCGCCTCCCCACCCCGCCCCGCGAGGACGCCTGATGACAGAAACCGTGCACAACGTCGAGAAGCTTCTCCAGGCGGCTGAGAACGTCGACAAGATGAGCGACAAGGGGCGCGAGATCCAGTCCGCGGCCAAAGCCATCCACATCAGCGGCCACGAATGGGGCGCGGTCGGAGGCATGTTCTTCTCCGATGACTACAGCGACGCGGTAGGCCAGATCAACGAGCATCTGACCTTGCTGAATGGGACTCTCACGGCCATTGAAAGCGGCATGGAGGAGACCGCCAAGACCTACGCCGGCGCGAACCAAGCGATTTTGGACCGGATCTCGGCGCTGGAGAACGATCTGAAGGACACTCCCAAACCGGCAGGTGCGTGATCATGGGTGGGATCTTCGACGACCCGTACAAGGCCGGGGAAGGCAACGTCCCGGGCTGGAGCCAAGTCGCCAAGGGCATCAATCACTACAAGAACGAAGACTTCAGCTCGCTGGCAGGCGATATCGCCGATCTCGGCTATACCGGGTACACGGCGTGGCTGGACCCGCTCGGCGCACTCGTCTCCGCGGGCGTCGGGTTCCTGATCGATGTGGTCAAGCCGCTGCACGACATGCTCACCTGGGTGACCGGCGACGACGGCAAGATCAGCGACCACCGCGGCGAGTGGGACAAGGTGGCCAAGGATCTCAACGGACTGGCCGACGACATGTCCAAGTCCCTCGAAGCCGATCTGGTGGCTTGGGCGGGACCGGCCAGCGAGCTGGGCAAGCAGCGCATCGCGGAGTTCATCCAAGGCACCCGCGACACCGCCAATGCCATTGGCGACGTCAAAGGCCTACTGGCGTTGACCGCCGCAGTGTGCGATACGGCGATGTCGCTGATCAAGGACCTGATCTCGCAGTTCGTCGAGTGGCTGATCATCACCTGGCTGGCAGCGCAGGCAGCCGCGATTCCGTCGCTTGGCAGCAGTGAGGTGGCGGCAGCCGGCGCCACGACCGCTGAGGCGGCCGTCGCCGTCGGACGAGGCGCCAGGATCATTCAGAAGGTCCTGGCCATCTTCAGGAAGATGTCGACGGCGTTGCGCCGCATCCTGGCCAAGATGAAGGATCTGCGCGCGGCGTCGGTGTGGAAGCTCACCGGCAAGGGCGGCAGCACGGCGCTCGGCAAGGGAGGGCTGGGCAAGGACCTCGTCGAGGACGGCAAGCGTGCGCGCAAGGCCATCAAGGACGGGAAGGGCCCGGTCGAGTCCTTCAAGTACGGTGCGAAGGATCCTGCGGTAGCCAGCGGCACCAAGCTGGGCGCGGGTTTCGGACAACAGCAGGAAGACGAGCACAGCAACGTCCCGCCTCCGGGCGACATCAACAGGAAGCTGAATTTCGGTGTCTGAGTCCTTTGGTCCGCCTCTCCACACGTGGACAGGGCTCCGCCAACTCCCCTTGCTCTTCGTCGTCCCCTTCCTCGGTCTCGTGTACGAGGTCTACGACTGGGGTGTGGACGTCACCGACCTCCCGCGCCTCCTCGTCGGCTTCGTTCTGCTGGTCGGCCTGCCGCTGCGAGCGGCCTTCCACCGTCGCATCATGCTGACGCAGGACAAGCTGGTCGTCCGCAAGTCGTTCCGGACGTACGTCTTCCCGTTGAGCGAGATCACGTCCCTCACAGAGGTCTTTCCCGGGGCCGGCGGACCTCGATGGGCACGCCTGTCGATCTCCGACAGCACTGGGAACTCGCGGACCACCTGGAACCTGGGACGGGATTACAAGACGATCGTCCAGACCATCCGGGATGCGGTCATACAGGCGAGCGGCGCCGATCCGATGGCCTATGAGGACGAGGAGACGCCGGCTCGCTGAGGTTGTTGCTGAACCGGCAACAATGTTTGCCTCTTTTGCAGGGGTGCGGTGATGCTGGGTCCATGGAAGAAGAACTGACTAACGAAGAGTTCTGGGACCAGCGCTATGGCGGGCACGGGCATGGCCATATCTGGAGCGGGAATCCCAATGCGGCCCTGGTCGAAGAGGTTTCCGGGCTGACGCCGGGGACGGCGCTGGACCTCGGGTGCGGTGAGGGCGCGGACGCGGTGTGGCTCGCGCGGCAGGGGTGGAAGGTCACGGCCGTGGACGTCTCGGGCGTCGCCATCGGCCGCGCTGTGGAGCACGCGGAGGACGCCGGGCTGGCCGAGGCGATCGACTTCCAGCGCCGCGATCTGTCCGAGTCGTTCCCGGACGGTGTTTTCGACCTGGTGACGACGCAGTTCCTGCACTCGCCGTCCGAGCCGATCTCGGAGCGGATCCTGCGCTCGGCGCGGGACGCGGTGGCGCCGGGCGGGACGCTGCTGGTCGAGGGGCACGCGGGCCCGCCGCCGTGGGAGCCGGACTCCCCCTACGTCCTGCCCACGGCCGCCGAGGTCGTCGTCACGCTCGACCTGGACGCGGACGAGTGGGAGGTGCTGCGCGCCGAGGAGCACGACCGCGCGCAGGCCGCGCCGGACGGCACCGTCATGACCCGCCTGGACTGCACCGTCAAGGCCCGCCGCCGCCCGACCCTCTGACGCCCGCCGCCGCCCGACCCTCTGACGCCCGCGGTCGCCCCACATTCTGACGTCCGCCTGCCCTGAGCTCGCTGACCCATTCCCGCGCCGGATTTGTGCTTTGCGCTCAGGTCAGCTGACTCGTCGGGCCCGGGTAGCCGGCGCGTCAGCTGACGCGTTGGGCGTTGGCGGGTTTGGCCGGGTCCGGGGGTGGGACGGGGGCGGTCACGGGTTCCGGGGTCGGCTGGGGTTTCTGGACGGGGACCAGGAGGTTGCGGGGCTGGTTGAGCGGCGGGAGGGCGCGGCGGCGGCGTTCGAGGTCGCGGAGGAGGTCGCGGAGGCCGGTGACCTGGTCGTCCAGGCCGGTGCGCAGTTCGGCCTCGTAGCGGACGACCTCCTCGGCCGAGCGGACCGCCTCGACGTGCCGGGCGCGCGCGTCGTCCAGCAGCTCGGCCGCCGCCGCGCGGGCCTCGGCCTCCAGCGCGGACGCGCGCTCGCGCGCCCGCGCGACGATCTCGGCGGCGTCGCGCTGCGCCGCCTCGACGACCCGGTCCGCGGTCTGCTGGGCCATGCCCATCACGCGGGCCGCGCTCTCGGACGACTCGGACGGCCGCGCCCGCAGCGCGTCGAGCTCGTCCCGCAGCTCGGCCAGCGAGGTCTCGATCTCGGCGAGGAAGGCGTCCACCTCGGCCTGGTCGTAGCCCTCGCGCAGCCGGACCGTCGTGAAGATCTTCCGGGACACATCGGACGGAGTCAGCACGGTCGCCCCCTCCACCTACCAGCACTTCGTCACATTTGGCATCCCCGTGACCACTGGTTGTAAACGGCTTGGGACGAAACCGGTCAGGCGAGTGACTGGCCGCCGTCCGCGGTGAAGATCTGCCCGTTGAGGTAGGGGTTGGCCATCAGGACGACCGGGACGGCGCCCGCCTCCTCGGCGGTGCCGAAGCGGCCGAGCGGCGCGCTCGTCCCGGCGGCCGCCACCGCGTCGTCCGTGGGGAGGTTGCCGGCTCCGCGGAACAGCGGCGTGTCGAACTGCCCGTAGCGGACGGCGTTGACCCGCACGCGGCGCGGCGCCAGCTCGACCGCGAGCGCGCCGACGAGGGTCTCGACACCCCCGGCGACGCCGATCGCGCCCGCGACGCCCGGACGCGGCCGGGTGACCAGGACGCCGGACGTGAGCGTGACCGAACCGCCGGCGGGCAGCCGCTCGGCGGCGATGCGGGCCGTGATCAGCGCCCCCCAGACGCGCTGCTCGTAGGCGAGGCGCGCCGCGTCCGCGGTGACGGTCTCGATCGGCCCGGCGCCGGTGAGGCCGCCCGCGGTGAGCAGGACGTGGTCGACCGTCCCGGCCAGGTCGAAGGCGGCGCGGACGGCGTCCTCGTCGGCGGCGTCGGCGACCGCGCCGAGCACCTCGGCGTCGCCGCCGGCCGAGCGCAGGTCGTCGACGGCGGCGTCCAGCCGGGCCTTGTCGCGGCCCGCGAGGACGACCCGGGCGCCGAGGCCGTGCAGCAGCCGGGCGGCGCCGAGGCCGATGCCGGACGAGCCGCCGATGATGAGCACGGTGGATCCGGCGAGGCTCTCGGGCAGCGGCGAGCGGACGGGCACGGGCGCGGTCGTGATGTCGGCCATGGGGGTTCTCCGTTCGAAAATAAACCATCCGGTTGGTTTAGATCATGGTGCGGGCCCGGCGACCTTGTCAACCGGATGGTTTAATTTCCGTATGAGCTACGACGCGGACGCCACCCGGCGGAGGATCTTCGAGGCGGCCGCCGACGAGTTCGCCGCGTGCGGTCTCGCCGGCGCCAGGGTCGAGCGGATCGCCGCCGCCGCGAAGGCCAACAAGCAGGCGATCTACCTCTACTTCGGCAACAAGCAGGCGCTGTTCGGCGCGGTCCTGCGCGCCAAGATGGACGAGGTGTGCCACGAGGGCGTCCTCGACCCGAACGCCGTCGCCGAGACCGTCGGCGCCCTGTTCGACTGGTACGCCGAGAACCCCGAGCTCATGCGCCTGCTGCTGTGGGAGGCGCTGGAGACCTGCGGGAGCGAGGTCAGCGGCGCGGACGAGCGCCGCGGGCACTACCGCGGCCACGTCGACTCGCTCGTCCAGGCGGGCGTCGGCGCCGGCCTCCCCGACCCCGCCGACCGCACCCGGGCCGCGCAGAACTGGCTGTTCACCCTGCTCGGCCTGGTCGCGTGGAACTTCGCCGTCCCGCACCTGCGCGACATGGTCCTGGACGAGACGGACCCGAAGGCCGCCCTCGCCCGCCGCCGCGAAGCCGTCGTCGAGGCCGTCCGCACCCTCGCCGCGGCCCGCCCGCACACACCGTCGGCCTGCACGCCCGCACCGCAGCCGTCCGCACCCTCGCCGCGGACCGCTGACACCTCGTCCACCTGAGCCGTCCGCTCGCGGAGGGGTCGGTATTTCACTTCCGGATCGCCTGGTCCGGGCATGTAAATGATTTGTAAGAGAAAGCCCGGGACGCTCGCCCGCGCCCGTCCGGCCTTCTTAGCGTGGTGGCGCGGCTTCCGGCACGTCGCGTGCGTGCCGATCCGGGTCGGCGGCGCGCAGCGGAGGAAGCTCCGCCGACCACGCAGGGACGGTCTCCCCCGGCCGTCCCGCTCCCGAGGGACGGCCCTCCCCCGGCCGTCCCGCTCCCCCGGGCACGCTCAGCCCCCGCCGGCGAGCCCGAAGCCGGGAGGCGTCCTTCCCTCAAGGACGCCTCCCGGCCCTCCGACCTCCTAGCCCGCGGCGGCCCAGGGCTTGGTCTCGCGGAAGAACAGCGCGGCGCCCGGATGCAGCGGCAGCGGGTAGGTGGCCAGCGCGGCGCGCGGGTCGAGCCGCCGCGCCTCGGTGTGGACGGCCGCCAGCCGCGACCTGCTCGCGAACAGCAGCGCGGTCAGCTCGCGCGCCTCCGCGAGCGGCATGTCCGACCGGACCACCAGGACGTTCGGCGTGACGACCGTCGCGACCTCGCGTCCCGTCCCGTACGTCGTGGCCGGGATCGACCGGGCGAGGTACACCTCCCCGTAGGAGCGCTGCAGGTCGGCGACCAGCGACCCGACCGGCAGCAGCCGCACCCGGACCGTCCGCGCGAGGTCGGCGACGGCGGGCGTCGGGAGGCCGCCGTTGAAGAAGAACGCGTCGATCCGTCCGGCGCGGAGGGCCTCCACCGAGTCGTTCGCGGCCAGCCGGGAGCGGACGATCGCGTGGCGCCCGCCGAGGCCGCTCGCCGCCAGGACGCGGCCCGCGAGGATCTCGGTGCCGGACCCGGCGGCGCCGGTGGAGACGCGCCGCCCGCGCAGGTCCGCGACGGTCCGGAAGGGCGCGTCGGCGCGCACGACGATCTGCAGGTAGTCGTCGTACAGCCCGGACAGCGCGGCGATCCGGACGTTCCCCGCGAACGGCCCGGCGCCGCGCGCGGCGAGGTCCGCCGAGTCGACGGTCGTGAACGCGAGGTCGGCGCGTCCGGCGGCGAGCAGCCGCAGGTTCTCGATGGACGCGGCGGTCGTCAGCACCGTCGCGCGCACCTTCCACCGGTCGTGCAGCGTCGCCGCGAACGCCTCGCCGAGCGCGTGGTACACCCCGCCCGCCCCGCCGGTCGCGATCACCACCGGTGGCAGCGACGTCCCGTCCGACCGGCACCCGGGCACCGCGAACACGAAACACAGCACGGCGACCACGCCCGCCCACCGCCGCCACACCCCGCGGCTGCTCGGCCGGGACGCTTCCGCTCCGCCCCGCCGTCCCACCGCGCGGGCGCTCGGTCGGGGGGTCATCGGTCCGGCTCCTCGGCCGGGACGGGCAGGACGATCCGGACGCGCAGGCCGGACGGGTCGGCGGCGGTGAGTTCGAGCCGTCCGCCGGACGCCGTGACCAGGGCGTGCGCGATCGTGAGGCCGAGCCCGGAGCCCTCGATGTTCTGGTCGGCGGGGCGGCGCCAGAAAGGTTGCAACGCGTCGCGGGATTCGTCCTCGGTCATGCCGGGGCCCGTGTCGGTGACCACGACGGCCGCTCCGTCCGACGGGACGGGTTCGGCGCCGATCCGGACGCGTCCGCCCTCGCCGGAGAACTTCACCGCGTTGTCGATGATCGCGTCCAGCGCCTGCTCCAGCGCGGCCGGGTCGGCGTGCGCGGGCAGCTCGCCGGCGTCCGGGCCGGTCAGCTCCACGCCCCGGCGCGCCGCGACGTCCCGCCAGCCGTCCGCGCGGGCCCGGGCGAGCGCGACCAGGTCGACGTCCACCGCCTTGACCGCGCTGGCCTCGGCGGACGCGTAGGCGAGCAGCGCGTCGTACAGGTGCGCCATCCGGTCGACCTCTTCGAGCGCCATCGCGTGGTCGGAGCGCCCGTCGGGGCCGACCTCGGGTTCGAGGTTCTCCAGCCACAGCCGGAGCGCGGCGAGCGGCGTCCGCATCTGGTGGCTCGCGTACGAGACGAACGACCGCTGCCGCTCCAGCAGCACCGCGATCTGGCCGGCCATCGCGTTGAACGACTCGGCGAGGCTGCGCAGCTCGGACGGCCCGGCGCGGCTCGCCACGCGCTCGTCGAACCGGCCCTCGCTCAGCGCGTGCGCGGCGAGGTCCAGCTCCGCGACGGGCCGCAGCACCCACCGCGCGACCAGCGCCACCACCACGACCCCGACGAGGACGACCAGCAGCATGCCCGCGAGCAGCCGCGTCCAGGCGTCCACCAGGCCCTGCCGCAGCCGCCCGGTCGGCGACACCGTCACCGCGACGCCGATCACCTCGCCGCTGCTGCCGACCGGCTCGACCACCACCATCGGGCCCGTCCGCCACGGCCACACGGTCGGGCTGCTGCGGGACGCCTCGCCGGACAGCGCCTCCTTGACGCGTTCCTGGACCTGTCCGGAACCGAGGTCCAGGTTCGTCCGGGAACTGATCGCGACCGTCCCGTCCCGGTCCACGACCGCCGCCGGGATGCCGAACAGCGCGTCGTACTGCTCCAGCTCGTAGTGCAGCGCCGACGTGTGCCCGGTGCGCAGCGCGGTCTCGGCGAGCGACGCGAACCGCGCGGTGTCCCCGGCCCGGTCGATGTACATGTCCTGCGAGTCGCGCGCGGCCGTCCCGATCGCGAGCGGCACCGCCAGCGCGATCAGCGCCGCCGCGAGCAGCGGCAAATACGTCAGATACAGCCGCCGCCGCACCCGCTAACCCCCGCCACCTGCGGTGCCACCACCGGAGGTGGTGTCCCCGCTTCCGCCGGAGGTGGTGTCGGTGGTCGCGAGCCGGTAGCCGACGGCGTGGGCGGTCTCGATCCGCGCCGCGCCGCCGAGCTTGGCGCGCAGGGTCGAGACGTGCACGTCGAGCGTGCGGGACCGGCCCTGCCAGGACGTCCCCCACACCTCGCGCAGCAGCGTCTCGCGCTCCACCACCGCGCCCGGCTCGCGGATCAGCCGCGCGAGCAGCGTGAACTCCTTGGGCGTCAGCTTGACGGGCGAGCCGTCCAGGGTGAGCGTGCGGGCGGCGAGGTCGACGGTGAGGCGGCCGAGGACGAGCACGCCGTCCTGCCTGGGACGCGCCCGCCGCAGCACCGCCTCCATCCGCGCCTGGAGCTCGGCCATGCCGAACGGCTTGACCAGGTAGTCGTCCGCGCCCGCGCGCAGCCCCGTGACGCGGTCGCGCTCGGTGCTGCGCGCGGTCAGCACGATGATCCCGACCTCGCCGCGCTCGCGCAGCCGGCGGCAGACCTCCAGGCCGTCCGCGTCGGGCAGCCCGAGGTCCAGCAGGACGATGTCGCACGGCGGCGCGGCGAGCGCCGCGGCGGCGTCCGCCGCGTGCTCGACCTCGTACCCGCACCGGCCCAGCGCCTTGACCAGCGCCGCCGCGAACCGGCGGTCGTCCTCGACCAGCAGCGCCCTCGGCATCCGGCCTAGCGCCCGCTGATCAGCCGCATGGCGAGGTCCGGGCTGAACGTCCCCGCCGGGACGCCGGGACCGACACCGCACGGACCGTCCGACTCGCCGGGCGTCTTCACCCAGAGCAGGTAGTCCGCCCCCGAACCGCCCACCTGCGGGACGGTCCCGAGCTTCGCGCCCGCCGGGTTGCACCACTTGCCGGGCGTCCCGCCATGCCCGTTCCGGCTCGTGTCGATGACGAACCCGCGCGTGTAGTGGTACTTGGACGAAAGCGCCGCATTGACCTTCTTCGCATAGGTCGCCGACTCAGCCGTCGCAAAGAAGTTGGAGACGTTCACGGAGAACCCGCGGACATTCTTGATTCCGGCCGCGTTCAACCGGCTCGCCATCGTCGCCGGGGCGACCCAGTGCGAGTTCCCGCCGTCCAGGTAAGCCCGCGTCTTCGGCGCCTTGGCCTTGAACTGCTCCGTCGCGTACTTCAGCAGGCCGGTCCGGGTCTTCTGCGCCGCCGCAGGCAGGCAGTCAAGCTGCGCCACGGCATCGGGCTCAATGACCACGATCGCAGGCCGATTCCCGATCGCACCCGCGAACTTGGAAATCCACGTCCTGTACGCGGCCGACGACCCGGCCCCGCCATGCGACGCGCCACCGCAGTCCCGATCGGTGATGTTGTAGGCGACCAGAATGGGCGTCTTCCCCTTGGCCTTGGCCGCGCCGACATACCCGGAAACGGCGCGAGAGATGTCCCCACTCCAGTTCCCGAACCACCGCGCCCCAGGCCGCGCCACGATCGAAGCCTTGATCTTCGACGCCCGCGCATCGCCCGGATGAGCCTTCACCCACTTGGCCGCGTTCGTCCCGGGATCCACGTAGAACGGGCTGGTCGCCGCCGCGTCCACCTGATCCGCACTGACCTTGGCCGCGTCCGCCCCGCCCGAGGAGCACCCCGCCGCACCCACCGCGACCGCGGTCACCGCCATCGCCACCATCGTGCCGCGCATCATCGCTCTCCTCGCCCCTCATGATCGACTCGAACGGCCGACATTCTGGCGCAAATCCCCCACCCCTGTCCCCCAAACCACGACATCTCACAGCCCAGCGGCCCGGCGAACACCACGGAAACCCCGGCGCGTCCACGGCCCACCCGCACCACCCACCCATGAAAATGACGCTTCATGGAACCGATGGCCGCACGGAAGCTCCTCCTTGAGGAACATGGAGAACGCAGTGACGTGAACGTCACCCTCGGGCCCCCGCAACAGGACGAGCACGGCGACTTCGCCTGCCTGGTCGAGATCACCGGGCTCGGCGAGAAGCACCGATACGCCGCGCACGGGGTGGACGGCATCCAGGCGTTGCAGCTCGCCTTGAAGACCGCGGGCACCGTCCTCGACGCCTTCGACCGTCCCGGAGCCTCGCTGACCTGGAACGGCGAAAGGAACCTCGGCTTCGACTCCTGACCCGCTACCCGTCAGGCACCCCGTCCGCCTGGGACGTCGGACGTGGCCAGCAGGAGCGCCAGGTGAAACCGGCTGCGTGCGCCGTACCTCGCCATCAGGTTCGCGACCGTGTAGGCGATAGTGCGCCGGCTCAGACCCAGCTGCTCGGCCACCGTCTGGTCGGTGCAGCCCTCGGCGAGCAGCGTCACCACCGCACGCTCCCGGGCGGACAGGCCCGCCGGCCACCGCACCGGCTCGGCCGCCTGCCCCCAAAGCCGCTGGTACATCCCGACCAGGGCGCGCACGAGCGGCTCGGCGGTGATCTGCCAGACGCCCTTCATCGGATCTTCCGGATCGATGGGCGTCATGACCACCGCCCGGTCGATGATGACCATCTTGGCCGGCAGTCCCGGCAGGATCCGATGCTCGGCGCCCGCCGCGATCAGGCGCGCGTCATGGCTCGCAGAGGCCGACCCCAGCCAGCGCGTCCGCACGTCCGGCGGCATCGGGAGCGTCCCCAGCACCGGACGCTGGGACGACGCGGGCATCATGACCAGCCGCTCGCTGCGCTCGACGGACACGATCTCGGCGAACCGGGCCACCACGGCGTCCGCCCCGAACAGCGGGCAAACACCGCGCCCGGCCCGCAGCGACTTCAGCCACGCCGCCTCAGACATCGCACCCCCTGACCCCGCATCCTGTCCCACAACCCGCGCGCCGACAACGCTCCGCGGACACCCTTGCGACTTTGCGCAAGAACAGCCCAGGACCAGTGCGCCCCGTCCCCTCCACCCCGCATCGTCCCTGTCATGAACTACGACCTGCGAACCCTGTCCGACCGCGCCGAGCTGAACGACCTGCTCCTGCACCTGGGCCGGGCCCTGGACGAGCACCGCTTCAACGACTTGAAGGACGTCCTGACAGAGGACGCCACCGGCGTCACCCGCAACGGAACCGGCTCCGGCCGCGACGTCCTGATCGCCCAGATCGAGGCCGGCAACAAGGACTACGCCCGCCTACTCCACCGCTTCAGCAGCGTCCTGATCGAGATCGACGGCGACACCGCGACGATCCGCGCCTACATCACCGCCCTATCCGGCCACGCCGAAACCTTCGTCCCGACCCACCGCGGCTACGGCCTGCTCCGCGCCAAAGCCGCCCGAACCCCCGCCGGCTGGCGAATCACCACCCTGAACGTCAAACCGGTCTTCGTAGTAGAGCAATAGCCCCGGACACCCATCACCGCTGGCACGGAGCAGTGCCGGCAACATCACCACCAACCCTCCCAGCGGTGATGGCCCCCGGCGGACGCTCGCCGGGCATGAGCCAGACGCATGATCAAGGCGCGAGGAGGCACCCGCGTAGCCGAAGTCCCTCAACAACCCGAGCCGCATCCGGCCGTCCATCCGAACGGGAGGTTCATCGCCTGACGTCGAACTCTCCGCGCTGTCCCCGCATCACCAGTCCGCCGAACTCTGCGGAGCCCACCGCCAGCCAGGGCCCGTCCGGATTCCGGGAGTCGCGCACCAAGACCACCCCGCCCAGCCGCGCAACCTCCACGCACGCCTCGTCGCTCGATCCCCCGCTGTAAGAGCTCTTCCTCCACCGGATCACGCGAGGCTCCTCCCAGCCGGACGCCCGGAAGTCGGCACAGGGACAGCGGGGCGACTCGGCCTCGCCGCTGACGCGTGTCGCACCACTGCCAAGAACTCGCCGAACATCGCAGGACTCACTGCCAGGCAGGGCCCGTCCGGGTCCCGAGAGTCTCGCAGCCCGATCCCCTCGGCCAGATGCGCGATCTCCACGCAGGCGTCGTCGTTCCCACCGCCTGAGAACTTGCTCTTGTGCCAGCGAGTCACTCGAACCTCCGTGACGAGTCATCCGGCATGAGGCTACGAGGGGCACCGACCGTCGAATCCGAACTCGGAAAATCCGACCGTTATCGGTCAGGCGTCCGGTGTCGGACCTCGGCCAGCAGGCCCGCGAACACCCCTTGAGTCACCGCCAGTTCCGGCCCGTCCGGATCCCGGGAGTCCCGCAGCCCGATCCCCTCGGCCAGATGCGCGACCTCCACGCACGCCTCATCGCTTCCACCCCCGCTATGAGAGCTCTTGCGCCACCGGATCACTCGAAACACCTCTTGGCCTGTTCGATCCGCAACCGGGAATCGCCCTTCGATAGGGCGATATCAGCCATCTGGTCGAACCATATCGCCAGGGTTCCGGTCTCCTCCCCGCCTTCGATCAGCCGCCCTCCGATCTGGGCACCGACATAGGCGACCTCGCGAGAACCAAGACGCTCCGATCCCACCTTGAGCACCTGGAAGTGCCCGTCATGGCCCGGATGCCACCCCGCCGCCCTCGGAATGATCCGGACGCTGACACGCGGCAGCGCGGCCAGTTCGAGCAGCTTGCCGAGCTGCTCGCTCATGACCTCCGGCAGGCCCACCGGGCACTCCAGAGCCTCTTCGTCGAGCAGCATCCAGACGTAGGGGCAGTCCACGGCGAGCAACCGCGCCTGCCGCTTGAGGCGAGCCTTGATGGTCTCTTCCAGGTCTTCGGTCCTCCCGGCGCGTGTGAGCACCTCGCGCATGTACGCCTCGGTCTGGAACAACGCGGGGATGGTCTTCCCATGGAAGAGCTTGATGACCTTGGCGGCGGCCTCGTACTGGAGGTACTGCTTGAACCAGTCGGGGTCGTGGCCGGTCTTGGCGTAATGGAGCAGCCGTTCGAAGTGGCCGCCGGTCTTCCAGGCGGCGTCGAGCCGCTGCATGTGCTCCTTGGTGGGACGGGCCCGGGCCGCTTCCCAGTTGCATACGCTGCCGCGCGTCACCTTCGCGATCAGTCCGACCTGGGCGAGTGACAACTCCCGCTGCGTCCGCCAGAACCACAGGTCAAAGGCCAGCCAGCCCCACATCGAGGACTTCGGATCGATCGACTCCCTGACACTCATCGCTCACCCACAGGTGTATTGCAGGTCTGTCAATGCGTGCACGCTAACTCACCGAACGTGAGGCTGTGAGCCAGTTCACAGAACTCATGGACGGTGATGGCGATGAATGTTCAGACGATGGCTCCGGGGCACCCGGAGATCCGCATGACGCTGCTCGCGACGCCGGGCTCGGTCGTCCTCGCGCGGGAACTCGTCCGCTACGCGCTCGTCAGTTGGGGCTTCGGCAAGGCGGCGATCGAGGACGCGACGCTCGTCATGAGCGAGATCGTCACCAACGCGCTCAACGTCGCGGCCGGCGACGAGGTCCGCGTCCGGGTGGCGATCTACGAGAGTGCTCCCCTGCTCGAATGCTGGGATCCGTCCCCGACGCTTCCCGAGCAGCGGAATGCCAGTCCGGACGCCGAGTCGGGCCGGGGTCTGCTGATCGTCGCCGCCTACGCCAAGGACACCGGCGTCCGGCCGTCCGCCAACGGCAAGGGCAAGGTCGTCTGGGCCCTCATGCCCGCACACCCTTGACCGGACGGCCCGCGACTCGCGCGGAGAACCAACTCCAGTCACCGCTGACGCATAGGCTGACCTCGGCGCATTCGACAGCACTCGCCAAGGGGAGCGCATGACACAGCCGGTCTGGGCCACGGACCCGTCCAGCCTGCTCATCTCCGAGCAGCAATACGACGCGCTGCCCGAAGACGTGGCGCATAGCATCGAAGTCGTCGCCGGCAATGTCATCTTCTGCGCCTCGCCGACTCCAGAGCACCAGATGGTCGCCTTCCGCCTTCAGAGCGCCTTGATTGCGGCGAGGCCCGCACAGCCTTGCATTCAGGTGTTCCAGGACACCGATATGAAGTACGCGTACGTCAATCTGCACATCACTGACGAGCGTAGGCGTTTTACGGTGCGGCGGCCGGATGTCAGCGTGCTGCGCTGCATTGAGCGCGGCAGCAGGTTGACCTCGGCCGATGTGCTGGTGGCGATCGAGATCACCAGCACCAACGAGGACACCGACTTCGTGGACAAGAAGGCGGAGTACGCCTTCCAGCGGATTCCGGTGTTCCTCATCGTCGTGATGGAGGACACGCGTATCCACTCGGTCGAGGAGTACCGGCTTGACTGGGCAGGGCGCTCTTATCGGCTGCTCACCGTCCACCGGGGGGCGCTGACCGCCGAGCTGCCCGAGGGCGTCAAGTTGGACGTGTCGTTCGCCGAGCTCGAAGAGATGTAGTCAGCCGAGCCAGAGGACGGTGGTTATTCGGAATTCTTTGATGTCCTGGACCACCAAGTACTCGATGATGACCGGGTGGCCTGGGATGCAGAGGTCGTAGCGGTGGCCTGCGTTGTCTCTGGGGGTGCCGGGTGGTTGTGCGCCTGCGTTTATGGCGGCGCCGGCTTGGGTGGCGAAGTGGACCAAGTAGGTCAGGACGGCTTCGAAGAGGGGGCTGGGCATGGCGTGCAGGTCGGCGGCGGCTTCTTCCTGGCAGAAGACGGTCCAGCCGCGGTCGGGGTCGGTCACCGGCGGCGGCGTTCGGCCAGGTCGTCCAGGGAGACCAGCCCGCGTCCGGCTAGTGCGTCGTCCACCCGGCGCTCGCGGCCGGGGACCTGGTCGAGCATGGCGTCCGGCCACCAGTGGTCCAGGACGGCGTCGAGCGCGCCGTCTTCGGCCTGGCTCGTTTCGGCTAGGAAGCGGTCGCGTTTGGCCGGGGGCAGGGCTTCGGCTATCGCGGTGACCGTGCGCTCTATGGCGCGGGTTTGGCCGGGCAGGAGCGGGCGGTCTGGCGCGGCCATGCGGAGCCTTCCGGGACGCGTGGGACGGACGTGGACCCACGGTACGGGAGGCCGCCGACGTTTCTCAGGGCTTGCGGGCTACGCCGGCCAGGACGGTCAGGGTTTTCGGGGCCGGGGCGCCTGTGGGGGTTGGCCAGTCTCGGGGTTGGACGAGGTCGCCTGGTGCGAGGAAGTCCAGGCCATTGAAGAAGGCGCGGATGCTTGCGGGTGTGCGGCCGGACGGGTCGGTGCCCGAGCCCTTGTAGGCGTCGTTGACCAGCTCGTCCTCGTGGGACGGGTCGGGTACCGAGCCGTGGGTGAGGATGAGGTGGCTGCCGGGCGCCATCTTCGCGGTGAAGGCGGCGAGGATGGCGTGCGGGTCGTCGGCGTCCGAGATGAAGTGCAGGACGGCGGTGGCGACCAGGGCGAACGGCTCGTCGAAGTCGATCAGGCGGGTCACGGCCTCGTCGGCGAGGATCGCAGACGGTTCCCTTATGTCGGCGTGGACGACCGCCACCTTGTCGTCGCGGAGCAGGGCTCGGGCGTGGGCGGCGGCCATGGCGTCGTTGTCGACGTAGACGACGCGGGCGTCCGGGTGGACCTCGTGCGCGACCTGGTGGACGTTGCCGTTCGTCGGGAGGCCGGCGCCGAGGTCGATGAACTGCCGCACTCCTTGTTCGGCCACGTGCCGGACGGCCCGTCCGAGGAACGCGCGGTTCTCGGTCGCGACGGTCAGCACGTCCGGCAGGGCCTCAAGGATCTTGTCGGCCGCCGCGCGGTCGACGGCGAAGTTGTCCTTGCCGCCGAGGAGGTAGTCGTAGATCCGGGCCGGGCTGGGAACGCTCGTGTCGATCCCGCCGGGAGCCCATCCGTCCGCCATGCCGCTGAGCATAAGGCTTTACTGATTCGCGGCGAGGCGGGTTCGGACGACCAGGGCATTCAGGGCGTCCTTGCATGACGGAGCGTCCGGCAGGGATGACGCGTCGCGTTCGGATTCGAGGCGTGCGGTCAGGGCCTCGAAGTCAGAGGTGAAGCGGGCGCGGTCCAGGAGGTCTGCGGGGGTGCCGCCGTGTTCGGAGTTCAGCTTGGCCTCGATCAGGGATGGCAGGTAGGACGGGCCGTACTCGGCGGCCAAACGCGTCAGGTTGGTCTCGACCTCGCCCGCGCGCATGAGGTGGATGCCTGTGAGCAGGGTTCGGAACGTGTAGAGCAGGGGCTTGAGGCGGTCTTCCTTACCGAACTCGTTCCATTGGCCTCGGCTGAAGCCGAAGTAGTGGCGGGCGTAGCCGGTGCACACCAGCGAAGGCAGGAGCGACAGGAGTTCGGCGTGCAACGGGGACGTCTCGACTACCAGCGGCGACGTGAGTTGTTCCAGGATCTCGCCGCTGCAGCGCAGCAGTAGGCGGCAGTACTTGGCGACGTCGTGGGTGACGACGTCCACCTCGATGCCGTCGCGGAACCACATGCGGGAGTGGGTGTCGCGGCCGGGTTCGAGGGAGATCGCCTCGCGCAGCGGCTGGACGTGCAGGCCGCGCAGGTCGATGTCGGAGTCGCGGGACGGGAAGCCGTACAGGTGCGCGCCCGAGATCGTGAGGAACGCGCGCGGGTGGGGGTGCCAGGCGTCCACGTCGGCGATGAGGCCGTCGGGCAGGTTCATCCGCTCAGGCTCCTTCGGCGGACGGAGTGGAGCAGCGCGTCGATGCGCGCGCGGTCAGGCTCGGCGGGGAGGGGCGAGGACGAGAGCGCCGAGTCCATGCGGGCGGAGAGGGATCGGCGCCAGGCGTCCACCTCGTCCAGGGGCATCTCGCCGTGCCGGACGGACATCAGGCGGTCGCGGTGCGCCCCGACCGAGACCATCGGTTCGCCGTGTTCCAGCAGGTGGAGGCCGCTAAGCAGGAGGCGCAGCATGTGCATGACGTGCTTGGGGTTGCGGGCGCCGTGGTTCTCCATCTTGCGGAACTGGCCGTCGGCGTAGCGGAGGAACGTCCGGTGCGCGTGGCGCGAGAGGAACGCGCCGCGGGCATCCAGGAGCTCCTCGCCGATCGGGGTGGCCGTCTCGACCAGGGGTGACCAGAGGCATTCGAGGACGGTCGGGTTCGCGGCCAGCGCCAGTTCGCAGAAGCGCTCGAACTCCCACGAGAACTGCTCGTCCAGCGGGCCGGTGAGGTGCGTCGGCGGCTTGTCGAAGTGCCAGAACAGCTCGGTGGGCGCGACGAAGACGCCGCGGCGGTCGGTGTCGCTGGCGGCGGTGTCCAGGCCGTAGGCGCGCGAGCCGACGACCACGGCCAGGACGGTGTGGTCGGGGACGAGCCGGTCGAATGCGGTCACGTCGAGCAGCGTGCCGCACCCGGAACGGCCGAGTCGAGCGCTTTGTCGGCTTGCAGAAAGTTTCTGCAAGCTCTTTACGTCGCTTGCGGCGCGTTGCTAGCGTCACCGCACCACCCCCACGAGGAACAGGTGAAACGGGCTGCTCTCCACGTCATCCCGTTTCGCGGAGGAGGACCCCCCATGCGGCGTACCATCACGGCCGGCGCGGTGACCTGCCTGGCGCTCGCGGCGCTGACCGCCTGCGGCGGAGGCGGCGACGGCAAGGCCAAGGCACCGTCCGGCGCCCTGGACGGACGCGGCCCGATCACCTTCGTCACGGGCAAGGACCGGTCCGGGAACCTGCAGAAGCAGATCGACGGCTGGAACTCCGCGCACCCGAAGGAGCAGGTCCGGGTCGTCGAGCTGCCGGACGAGCCGAACGACCAGCGCCAGCAGATGATCCAGAACGCGCAGACGAAGTCGGACGCGTACGGCGTGCTCAACCTGGACGTCGTCTGGACGGCCGAGTTCGCCGCGAACCGCTGGCTGACACCGCTGCCCAAGGACCAGATCGACCTGTCGAAGATGCTCCCCGCGACGGTCACGACCGGCGAGTACCGGGAGAAGCTGTACGCCGTCCCGTCCACCTCCGACGCCGGGATGCTCTACTACCGCAAGGACCTGCTCGACAAGGCGGGGATCTCCGCAGCGCCGAAGACCTACGCCGAGATGTGGGCCGACTGCGACAAAGTGAAGGCGCTGCCCGAGGGCAAGGGCGTGGACTGCTACTTCACCGAGGTCAACAAGACCGAGAGCCTGACGATCAGCGCGGTCGAGGCGGTCGCGGCGCAGGGCGGCTCGCTGCTCGACGCGAGCGGCAAGCCGGCCGTGAACACCCCGCAGGTCAAGGCCGGGATCCAGTTCCTTGCCGACGCGCGCAAGGACCACATGCCCAAGGAGGCCGTCACCCTCGACACCGAGGGCGGGCGGCGCTACTTCCAGGGCGGCAAGCTGCTGTTCCAGCGGCAGTGGCCGTACCAGTACGCGCTGGCCGGCAAGTCGGACGGGTCGTCCAAGGTGGCGGGCAAGTTCGCCGTCGCGCCGCTGCCCGGACCGAACGGCCCGGGCGTCGCGAACCTCGGCGGGCACAACCTCGCGATCTCGGCGTTCGCCAAGAACAAGGCGACCGCGTTCGACTTCATCAAGTACCTCACCGGCGAGCAGGCGCAGCGCGCGAACCTCCTCGCGACCTCGCAGGCGCCGACCGTCGCGTCCCTGTACGACGACCCGGCGCTCGCCAAGCAGTTCCCGTACCTGCCGGTGCTGAAGCAGGCGATCACGACGGCGAAGCCGCGTCCGGTCGTGGTGAAGTACGGCGACGTGACGGCCGCCATCCAGGGCTCGGTGTACGACGCGGTCAACGGCCGGACGTCCGTCGACCAGGCCGTCACCGACCTCCAGGGCAAGCTGACCACGCTGACCGCCGCGCAATGAGCACGGTTTCGCGAAGCGCCGCCGTCCGCACCGCCCGCAAGCCCCGCCCGAGCGGCGGCAGGCGCGGTGAGCGGCGGATGGCGGCGCTGCTGCTCTCCCCCACGCTGCTCGTCCTGGCGCTGGTCGTCGGCTACCCGGTGCTCGCCGGGCTGCGCGAGTCGCTGTACGCGCGCGGCAACGGCCTCGACGCGGACGGCTTCGTCGTCCAGGGCGACAAGTTCGTCGGCCTGGACAACTACACCTCGATCTTCCACGGCGACCGCGCGGACGCGTTCTGGAACGCGTTCACCAACACCACGTTCTTCACCGTGACCACGGTCGCGCTGGAGACGGTGATCGGCGTCGGGATGGCGCTGATCATGCACCAGGCGTTCCGCGGCCGGGCGGTCGTGCGGGCGAGCATCCTGGTGCCGTGGGCGATCCCGACCGCGATCTCCGGGCTGCTCTGGCGCTGGATCTTCCAGGCGGACGGCGCGGCCAACGCCGTCCTCGGCCACCAGGTGCTCTGGACGGCCGACGGGTTCGCCGCGAAGATCGCGGTGGTCATCGCCGAGGTCTGGAAGACGTCCCCGTTCATCGGGCTGCTCGTGCTCGCCGGGCTGCAGATGGTCCCGCGCGAGGTGCACGAGGCCGCGAAGGTGGACGGCGCGAGCGCGCTCCAGCGGTTCGGCTACGTCACGCTGCCGCTGATCAAGCCCGCGCTGCTGGTCGCCGTGCTGTTCCGGATGCTGGACGTGCTGCGCATGTTCGACCTGCCTGCCGTCCTCGTCGGCGTCAACCAGAAGTCGGTGGAGACCCTGACCATGCTCGCCTGGTTCGAGGCGACGAACCTGCGGTACGGCTCGGCCGCGGCGTACGCGACGATCCTGTTCGGCTACATCGCGCTGATCGCCTACCTGTTCGTCAAGCTGCTCGGCGCCGACATCATCGGCGAAGCACGGCGTTCGGCGAAGGGGGCTAAGCGGTGAAGCGCGCGCTCTCCTACCTCGGGCTCGCGGCCGTCGCCGTGTACTGCCTCGCGCCGTTCTACTGGATGGTCGCGTCGGCGCTGCGCCGCCCGCAGGACCAGTTCGACAACTCGCCCGTCCCGTCGCCGGTCTCGACCGAGAACTTCCGCGCGGTGTTCGGCGGGCACAACGGCTTCGGACGGGCGCTGCTGAACAGCGTCATCGTCGCCGGGACGACCACGGTCCTCACGCTGGTCGTCGGCGTGTTCACCGCGTACGCGCTGGCCCGGCTGGAGTTCCGGTTCAAGAACGCGGTGCTCGGCCTGGTTATCGCGACGACGATGTTCCCGGGCGTCTCCCAGCTCGTCCCGCTGCTGAAGCTGTTCACCGACATCGGCTGGATCAACACCTACCAGGCGATGGTGGTGCCGAGCCTCGGCTTCGCGCTGCCGCTGTCGGTGTGGCTGCTCACCGCGTTCTTCCGGCAGCTGCCGTTCGAGCTGGAGCAGGCGGCGATGGTGGACGGCTGCACCCGCGGCCAGGCGTTCCGGAAGATCATCGTTCCGCTGGCCGCGCCCGGCGTGTTCACCACCGCGATCCTGACGTTCATCGCGGCATGGAACGAGTTCCTGATCGCGCTGTCGATGGTCAACCGCAAGGAGATGCAGACCGCGACGGTCGCGATCTCCAAGTTCACCGGCGTGTCCGGCTTCGACCAGCCGTTCGGCACGCAGATGGCGGCGGGCGCGGTGGTGACCGTCCCGCTGATCGCCGTCGTGCTCGTCTTCCAGCGCCGGATCGTCGCGGGCCTCACGGCCGGCGGCGTGAAGTGACCCCCGGCCCAGTGACCGGTTCTCCGACCCGAAAGGAAACCATGACCGAATCGCCGACCACCGGCTGGTGGCGGGACGCGGTGATCTACCAGGTGTACGTGCGCAGCTTCGCCGACGCGAACGGCGACGGCGTGGGCGACCTGGCGGGCATCCGGTCCCGCCTGCCGTACCTGGCGCGCCTCGGCGTGGACGCCCTGTGGGTCACCCCGTTCTACGTCTCGCCGATGGCCGACTTCGGCTACGACGTGGCCGGGTACCGGGACGTGGACCCGCTGTTCGGGACGCTGGACGACGCGCGCGCCCTCATCGCGGACGCGCACGCGCACGAGCTGCGCGTCATCGTCGACATCGTCCCGAACCACACGTCCGACCGGCACCCGTGGTTCCGGGACGCGCTGGCCGCCGCGCCCGGGTCGTCCGAGCGCGAGCGGTACATGTTCCGCGAGGGACGCGGCGCGGACGGAGCGCTGCCGCCGAACGACTGGGAGTCGGTGTTCGGCGGGCCGGCCTGGACGCGCGTCCCGGACGGCCAGTGGTACCTGCACCTGTTCGCGCCCGAGCAGCCCGACCTGAACTGGGAGAACCCCGAGGTCCGCGCGGAGTTCGACGACATCCTGCGGTTCTGGCTCGACCTCGGCGTGGACGGCTTCCGGATCGACGTCGCGCACGGCATGGTCAAGGCCGCCGGGCTCCCCGACGTCGGCCGCGCGGGCCAGGCCGAGATGCTCGGCCACGCCGAACTGCCCTATTTCGACCAGGACGGCGTGCACGAGATCCACCGCGCCTGGCGCAAGCTGCTCGACTCCTACCCGGGCGACCGCGTCGGCGTCGCCGAGGCGTGGGCGCCGAGCACCGCGCGCCTCGCCGCCTACACCCGCCCGGACGAGCTGCACCAGGCGTTCAACTTCCACTACCTCGGGACGCCTTGGAACGCGGCAAAGCTGCGCGCCGTCATCGAGGAGACCCTGCGCACGGCCCGGTCCGCGCCGGCGACGTGGGTGCTGTCGAACCACGACGTCAAGCGGCATGCCACCCGCTTCGGCGGCGGCGAGACCGGGCTGCGCCGCGCCCGCGCCGCGGCCCTGCTGACCCTCGCGCTGCCCGGCTCCGCCTACGTCTACCAGGGCGAGGAGCTCGGCCTGCCCGAGGTTCTCGACCTGCCCGCCGAGTTCCGCAAGGACCCGCAGGCCGGACGCGGCGAGGACGCGGGCCGCGACGGCTGCCGCGTCCCGATCCCGTGGGAGGGCGACGAGCCGCCGTTCGGGTTCTCGGACGGGCCGTCCTCGTGGTTGCCGGTTCCGGCCGCCTGGCGCGCGCTGACCGTCGCCGCCGAGGAGGCCGACCCGGAGTCGATGCTCGCGCTCTACAAGGCGGCTTTGCGTATCCGGCATGCCGAGCCCGCGCTCGGCGACGGGCCGCTGACCTGGCTGGACGCCCCGGACGGCGCGCTCGCGTTCGTCCGTCCGGCGCCGGACGGGACGGCCGTCGGCTGCGCGGTCAACACCGGGGACGCGCCCGTGGTCGTCCCCGCGGCCGGCGAACCGATCCTGACCAGCGGCCCGGTGGCGTGGGAGGACGGCGCCGGCCTCGTCCTCCCGCCCGACACCGCGGCCTGGTGGAAGGTAAGTTCAGGGTCATGACGACGCGTCTGGCCGATATCGCTGGGCACGCCGGGGTCAGCGAGGCGACGGTCAGCCGGGTGCTGAACGGGCGGCCCGGGGTGTCGGCGGCGACCCGGCAGGCGGTGCTCGCCGCGCTGGACGTGCTCGGGTACGAGCGGCCCGCGCGGCTCCGGCAGCAGCGCGCCGGGCTGATCGGGCTGATCATCCCCGAGCTGACCAACCCGATCTTCCCGGCGTTCGCCGAGGTGATCGAGAGCGCCCTCGCCCGGCACGGCTACATGGCCGTGCTGTGCTCGCAGACACCCGGCGGCGTGGCCGAGGACGACTACCTGGAGATGCTGCTCGAACGCGGTGTCGCCGGGATCATCTTCGTCAACGGCCTGCACGCCAACGCCAACTCCGACCGCGCCCGGTACGCGCGGCTGACCGAGCAGGGCCTGCCGATCGTGCTGGTCAACGGGCACCGCCCGGACATCGACGCGCCGTTCATCTCCAACGACGACGTCGCGTCGCTGGAAGCGGCGGTCGCGCACCTCGGCTCGCTCGGGCACCGCCGGATCGGGCTCGCGATCGGGCAGGACGTGTACGTCCCGACGCGGCGCAAGACCGAGGGCTTCCTGCGCGGGCTGAAGACGCTGCTCGGCGAGGCGCCCGAGGAGCTCGTCGTGAACACGATGTACACGGTCGAGGGCGGGCAGGCCGCGGCGCAGAAGCTCCTCGACCGGGGCTGCACCGCGATCTGCTGCGGGAACGACATCATGGCGCTCGGCGCGATCCGGGCCGCCCGGCAGCGCGGACTGCGGGTGCCGGAGGACGTGTCGGTCGTCGGGTTCGACGACTCGCCGCTGACCGCCTACCTGGACCCGCCGCTCACCACGATCCGGCAGTCGGTGCGGGAGATGGCGCTCGCCGCCGTGAGCACGGTGCTGGAGGAGATCGGCGGCGGGCGGCCGCCGCGCACCGAGCTGCTCTACCGGCCCGAGCTGGTCGTCCGCCGGTCCACGGCCCCGGTGGCGGTGCCCGCCGTCCCGTAACCGGCGGTACCGGCCGTTTCGTAGCGTCCCTTCGCGTGCGCGCCCCGACCTCTCGCAGGTCGGGGCGTCTGGCTTGGTAACGGTTGGATTGCGGGGATTGACAGTGAGCCGGGTCACGTTCTTTCCTTCGTGGGAGCGCTCCCACATATATCGGTCCAGAAAGCATCGTCTAGAGAGGGACCCATGATGAGGGGTAACCGGCTGAGGGCCGTCGCCGTACTCGCGGCGGCCGGCGTGCTCGCGGCGGCATGCGGCGGCGGAGGCGACTCCAAGTCCGACAAGAAGATCCAGCTGACCGTCGACGTGTTCGGCGAGTTCGGCTACGAGGGGCTGTACCAGCAGTTCGAGCAGTCGCACCCCGGCGTCACGGTCCGGCAGCGCAAGGTCTCGTCCCTGGACGACTACAAGCCGCGCCTCCAGCAGTGGATCGCGACCGGCAGCGGCGCGGGCGACGTCGTCGCGCTGGAGGAGGGCATCCTCCCCACCTACATGCAGCAGCGGACGAAGTTCGTGAACCTCTTCGACTACGGCGCGCGGAGCATGCAGGGCGACTTCCTGCCGTGGAAGTGGCAGCTCGGGCTCAGCCCGGACGGGAGCCAGCTCGTCGGGCTCGGCACGGACGTCGGGCCGCTCGCCATGTGCTACCGCAAGGACCTGTTCAAGAAGGCCGGGCTGCCCACCGACCGCGACCAGGTGGGCAAGCTCTGGCCGACGTGGGACCAGTTCTTCGCGACCGGCCAGAGGTTCCAGGGCAAGGTGTCCGGGACGAAGTGGCTGGACGGTCCGACCGCCGTCCTGCGCGCCACCGTCCTGCAGAACGCGGGCGCGGGGCCCGGCTACAGCTACTTCGACAAGAGCAACAACCTGGTCTTCGACACGAACCCGGCCGTGAAGCAGGCGTTCGACACGGCGCTGAAGTTCGAGCAGAACAAGATGACGGCCGACATGTCGATCTTCACGCCGCCGTGGCAGACGGCGCTGAAGCGCGACACGTTCGCGACCGTGCCCTGCCCGTCCTGGATGCTCGGCGGGATCAAGCAGTTCTCCGGCGACTTCGGCAAGGACCGCTGGGACGTCGCGACCACGCCCGGCGGGTCCGGCTACTGGGGCGGCTCGTGGCTGGCGGTGCCGAAGCAGAGCAAGCACGCCAAGGACGCCGCCGAGCTGGCGAAGTTCCTGACCGGCGCGCAGGGGCAGGTCGGCGCGTTCAAGGCCAAGGACACCTTCCCGTCCAACGTGAAGGCCGAGCAGGACCCGGCCGTATCCGGCGCGCTGAACGACTACTTCGGCAACGCGCCCACCGGGAAGATCTTCGGGCAGCTGGTCGCGTCGGTGAAGCCGGTGTACCTCGGCCCGAAGAACGAGGACGTCCGGCAGGCCGTCGAGAACGTCCTGATCGCGGTCGGGCAGGGCAAGGTCAAGCCCGAGGACGCCTGGGGCAAGGCCGTCGACGCCGCCAAGAAGGCCGCCCGGTGAGCGCCGTCCCATGGCATCCCGTCCTGAAGGGCGCCCGGCCCGCCGCGAAGCGGTGCCGGGCGGCGACGGCCGGCGCGAAGGTGCTTCGGTGACCGCACTGGACGCGCGTCCCGTCCGTTCCGCCTCCCGGGCGGGCGGGGCGCCGCCGAAGCCGAGCGCCTGGCGGTCGCGGCTCGCGAAGCTCGACCTGAAGGCGAGCCCGTACGCGTTCGTCGCGCCGTTCTTCGTCGTGTTCCTCGTCTTCGGCGCGTACCCGCTGGTCTACACGCTGTGGGTGTCGCTGCACGACTGGGGGCTGGCGTCCGGGACGCGCAAGTGGGCCGGTTTCGGCAACTACAGCTACCTGTTCGGGGACGACCAGTTCTGGCACGCGCTGGTGAACACGGTCGGGATCTTCGCGCTCTCGACCGTCCCGCAGCTGCTGCTGGCGCTGCTGCTCGCGAACACGCTCAACCGGCGGATGCGCGGCGCGACCGTGTTCCGGATCGCGGTCGTCGCGCCGCTGATCACCTCGATGGCGGCGGTCGCGATCGTGTTCGGGCAGCTCTTCGACACCGACTTCGGGTTCGTGAACTGGCTGCTGCACAGCCACGTCGACTGGCACGCGAACCGCGCCTGGTCCTGGACGGCGATCTCGGTGATGGTCGACTGGCGCTGGACGGGCTACAACGCGCTGATCTTCCTCGCCGCGATGCAGGCGATCCCGAAGGACCTGTACGAGGCGGCGGCGATCGACGGCGCGTCCCGGACGCGGCAGTTCTGGCAGATCACCGTCCCGCTGCTGCGCCCGACGATCCTGTTCACGGTCGTGATCTCCACGATCGGCGGGCTGCAGCTGTTCACCGAGCCGGTGCTGTTCGGCAGCGGGACGTCCAACAAGATGGACGGCGGCGCGACGCACCAGTTCCAGACGCTGACCATGTACATGTACGACAGCGCGTTCGGGCATGACCGGTACGGCTACGGCGCGGCGGTCGCCTGGGCGCTGTTCCTGCTCATCATCGCCTTCTCGCTGCTGAACTTCGCCTTCGTCCGGCGCGCGGGAGGCACCCGATGACGATCCCCGCTCCCCTGACCCGGCCCGCGCGCAAGCTGCACGGGCCCGCCCGGAAGCTGCAGGGGCCTGCCCGGAAGCTGCACGGGCTGTGGGAGGCCAGTCCGCTGACCTACCTGACGCTGCTCGCGGCGGCGGCTCTGTCGGTCGCGCCGATCTACTGGATGTTCGTGGTGGCGACGCGCACCAACGACGTGGTCGCGGACGTCCCGCCGCCGGTGCTGCCGGGCGGGCACCTCGGCTCCAACGTGCACCGGCTGTTCGCCAACCAGGACGCCTACTTCGCCAAGGGCCTGCTGAACTCGGCGATCGTGGCGTCCTGCGTGACGGTCTCGACGGTGTTCTTCGCCTCGCTCGCCGGGTTCGCGTTCGCCAAGCTGCGGTTCCGCGGCCGGAACGCGCTGCTGCTGACGATCGTCGCGACGATGATGATCCCGGTCCAGATGGGCATCATCCCGCTCTACATGATCATGGTGAGGCTGGGCTGGCAGAACCACCTGCAGGCGGTGGTCGTGCCGTTCCTGGTGACCGGGTTCGGGGTGTTCATGATGCGGCAGTACGCCGCGCAGGCCGTCCCGGACGAGCTGGTCGAGGCCGCGCGCGTGGACGGCTGCACGACGTTCGGCGTGTACTGGCGGGTCGTCCTGCCGGCGCTGCGCCCGGCCGCCGGCGTGCTCGGCCTGTTCACCTTCATGCAGACCTGGAACGACTTCATGTGGCCGCTGGCGGTGCTGAACCCGGAGAACCCGACCGTCCAGCTGTCCATCAACAACCTGGCCAACGGCCACTTCGACGACTACACGCTGATGTTCGCCGGGACCTCGGTCGCGGTGCTGCCGCTGCTGGTCGTGTTCGTGGTGTTCGGCCGCCAGATCATCGGAGGGATCATGGAAGGCGCGGTCAAGGCATGAGCGGCGCGGCGATCTTCCCGGACGGGTTCCGGTGGGGCGCGGCGACGGCCGCGTACCAGGTGGAGGGGGCTACCAGCGCGGACGGCCGGGCGCCGTCGGTGTGGGACACCTTCGTCCGGCGGCCGGGCGCGGTGCTGGGCGGCGACACCGGGGACGTGGCGGTCGACCACTACCACCGGTTCCGCGAGGACGTGGCGATCATGCGCGACCTCGGGCTGACGTCCTACCGGTTCTCGGTGTCGTGGACGCGCGCGCAGGCGCCCGGCGGCCGCGGCCTGGCGTTCTACGACCGGCTCGTGGACGCGCTGCTCGACGCGGGCATCGAGCCCTGGCCCACGCTCTACCACTGGGACCTGCCGCAAACGCTGGAGGACGCGGGCGGATGGCCCGTCCGCGACACCGCGCACCGGTTCGCCGACTACGCGGCCGAGGTGCACGCCGTCCTGGGCGACCGGGTGCGGAACTGGCTGACGGTGAACGAGCCGTGGTGTGCGGCGTTCCTCGGGTACGCGTCCGGCGACCACGCGCCGGGACGGCGGGAACCGGCCGCGGCGCTGCACGCGGCGCACCACCTGATGCTGGCGCACGGGCTGGCCGTCCAGGCGATGCGGGCGCAGCGTCCGGACAACCTGTTCGGCGCGGCCGTGAACCTGTACGCGGTGACGCCCGCGTCGGACGCCGAGGCCGACGTGGACGCGGCGCGCCGCGTGGACGGCCTGCAGAACCGGTTCTTCCTGGACCCGCTGCTGCTCGGCCGCTATCCGGGCGACGTCCTCGCGGACGTGGAGCGGTACGGGTTCGCGCCGCCGGACGCCGATCTCGCGCTGATCAACCAGCCGGTCGACCACCTCGGCATCAACTACTACTCGCGGCACACCGTCAGCGGCGACCCGGACTCGGCGCCGCAGGCCGCGTCGTCGCCGTTCGCCGAGCACTCGCCGTGGGTGGGCAGCGAGCACGTCCGGTTCCCGTCCACCGGGCGCCCGACGACCGGGATGGGCTGGGAGATCGACCCGTCCGGGCTCGCGGAGGTGCTAGTCAGGCTGCACCGCGAGTACCCGGCCGTGGACCTGTACATCACCGAGAACGGCGCGGGCTACCAGGAGGAACCCGCGAACGGAACGGTCCACGACGCGGGCCGGATCGGCTACCTGGACGGGCACCTGCGCGCCTGCCACGACGCGATCGGGGCCGGCGTGCCGCTTCGCGGCTACTTCACGTGGTCGCTGCTGGATAATTTCGAGTGGGCGTGGGGGTACTCACGGCGCTTCGGGCTGGTCCACGTGGACTACGCCACGCTGCGCCGCGCGCCCAAGGACAGCGCGCGCTGGTACGCGGAGGTGATCCGCCGCGGCGGCCCCGGCGAGTGACCGCCCCGGCGGGCGGCTCGTCCGCCGGGACCGTCCGGGCGGGCGCCCGCCTCGGCGGGCGGCTCGTTCGCCGGGGGCGTCCCGGCGGGTGGCCGCCTCGGCGGGACGGCGCGCGGGGACAGCGGGTGCAGGCGGCGCGGTAGCGGGAGGCGGGCGGATGGCCGGACGGGGAACACGCCCCACCCTGGAGGAGGTCGCCGCGCTGGCCGGGGTCGGCCGCGGCACGGTCTCCCGGGTGATCAACGGCTCGCCGCGGGTGAGCCCGCGCGCCCGGGACGCGGTGCTCGCCGCGATCGACGAGCTCGGCTACGTGCCGAACCGGGCCGCCCGCACCCTGGTCACCCGGCGCACCGAGACGGTCGCGCTGGTCATCGCCGAGTCCGAGCTGCGGCTGTTCGACGAGCCGTTCTTCGCCGGGATGATCCGCGGGGTCAGCGCGGCGCTGGCCGAGACCGGGCTGCAGCTGCTGCTCGCGCTCGCCCGCTCCCCCGCCGAGTACGCGCGGCTGGAGGGGTACCTGACCGCGCAGCACGTGGACGGCGTGCTGCTCACCTCCCTGCACGCCGCGGACCCGCTGCCCGGACGGCTGGAGGCGAGCGGCGTGCCGACCGTCCTCGGCGGCCGTCCGCCCGGCGTCGAGCCGGTGTCGTACGTGGACGTGGACAACCGCAGCGGCGCGCGGCTGGCGGTCGAGCACCTGGTCGGCCGGGGCCGCCGCCGCATCGCGACCATCGCCGGTCCGCAGGACATGGGCGTCGGCATCGACCGGCTCACCGGCTACCGCACCGCGCTCGCCGAGGCGGGGCTGCCGGAGCTGGTCGCCTACGGCGACTTCAGCGAGGCCAGCGGGATCGCCGCGGCCGAGGAGCTGCTCGCGCTCGACCCGGAGCTGGACGCGATCTTCGCCGCGGACGACCCGATGGCGCTCGGCGCCGTCCGGGTGCTGCGGCGGCACGGCCGGGACGTGCCGGGCGACGTCGCGGTGGTCGGCTTCGAGGACTCGCCGTCCGCGGCGCTCTCCGACCCGCCGCTCAGCACCGTCCACCAGTCGGCCGAGGAGATGGGCCGAGAGATGACCCGGCTCCTGCTCGCCCGAATCAACGGCGAGCCGCTGGCCGAGCCGGTCGTCATCCTGCCGCCGCACCTGGTCGTCCGCGCCTCCAGCTAACCCCCCGCGCCCGCCGTCCCCGAGGCCGGTGCGGCGGACTGGCGCGCCTCGGCCGCCAGGGGCGCCGGGGTGTCCCGAAGGGTCTGGAAATAGGCGGATCCAACGACGCAGACCAACTTTTCGGTATACCGCTTGACAATTCGAGCGCGAAACGTGGTCGCGCGGGATACAAGCATTCCCCACTCAGTACTTCACCGGTGTCATTAACCGTTGTTAATCTGGGCGGCCCCGGCCCGGGAACGCCCGGCCGGAATGACCGCCGGGACCACGGCCGGTGGATCACGGGAGGCGCGATGTGGAGCACCGGGCCGAAGCCGCCCAGCGATCTGACCACCCACCGCAACATCGAGACGGTCCGCCGGATCCAGCACCTGGCGGTGCTGTGCTCGCTGCTCAGACCGGACGGACCGCTGGCCAGGGTGCTGGCGGACGCGCTGGCGCTCGACCCGCTGCCGCTCGCCGAGCGGGCGACGCGGGCGCCCGGCCTGCACCCGCAGGTCACCAAGCACTGGCTGGAGTCGCTGTGGGCCCCGGCCGCCCTCACCCCGGACGAAGTGGAGGTCGTCGCCTGGCAGAACAACGCCACCGAAATGGTGACCGCCGTGGAGGAGATCCACGCGATAGAACGGCTCATCGGAATTCGGCTGGCCACCGAGATGTCCGACCGGCCGGACGTTCCGTGAGGCACGCAAACGTGAGTTCGTGAGTTCGCAAGGAGGAACAGAAATGCCCCCCACGACCATTCTGCGGTACGCCGCGGCCGACGCCGGCTTCCGGGCCGAGCTGCTGGAGCGGCCCGCCGACTTCGGCGTGACCGCCGTCCCCGAGTCCGTCGAGCAGCCCGACGCCGAGGCGCTGGGCTACTGGACCGAGGGCATCGCGGCCGTGGACGTCTACGCCTGCGCCTCGACCTGCAGCGCCGGCCCGATCACGTTCCTGTGCGACGGCACCACCAAGCACCACCACCACTGACGCCGTCCCGGCGCGCCCCGCGGTGACGTGCCGGGCGGGCCCGCCGGGGGCCCGCGCGGGCGACCCGCGGGCCGTGCACGACGGCGGTGGGCCGGCCCGTCCGGCCCACCGCCCCCACCGCCACGTCCCTGCCGAGGAGCGTCCGTTTGTGAACCCGCACCGTCTCGACCTCGCGGCCCGCGCCGCCAACCTGGAGGAGCGGCGGCGCGCGGTGCACGCGCTCGGCCCCCCGCAGGACCCTCCGGACCTCACCGAGTTCGACACCTGGCTCATCGCGCGGCAGGCGGCGAAGCTCGCCGAACGCGGTGCCCGGCCGCGCGCGCGGACGCGGGCCGGACGCGGCGGATCCGACCGTGAGGCCCTGACCGCCCTGCTCACCGCCTACCGCGGGCATGAGCTGCTGCTGACCGGCCCCGACTCGTCCTTCGGCCGGTTGCTGGACGAGCAGCACGCAGGATGGCTCCCCACCTACCGGGCCGCGCTCGACGCCCTTCCCGACAAGGCCGGCGACCCGCAGGACGAGTCCGGCCCGGAGCCGTGGTGGCGCGCGCCCGAGGTGTTCCACGGCCGGTACGCGATCGTCTGCGCGCCGTTCCTCGCCGAGCTGGGCCGGCGCATGGACGCCGTCCTGGCTGAGGACGGGGGCGGCGGGCCGGAGTTCGACGCCCGGATCGCGGACGACTTCCAGGGCCGGCTGCTCGACCGGTTCGCGCTGGCCATGGCCTGGGCGGTCGAGACCGACGCCAAGGCGTACTGCGCGGAGCACGGCATCGACCCGGAGGCCGCGTCCACCGCCGACTTCACCGCGCACCTGGACGCGACGTTCGCGGACGCGGACGGCTACCACCGGTTCTTCCTGGACTTCCCCGTCCTCGCGCGCTGGCTCGCGCACGTGACCGCGCTGCTCGCCGAGCACGGCCGCGAGCTGGTCACCCGGCTCCGCGCGGACGCGGACGAGGTCGGCGAAGTGTTCTTCGGCCGTCCGGTCACCAACGTTCTCGGGGCCGACCTCGGACGCGGCGACGACCACGCCGGATCGCGCGGCGTGGTGGTCCTCGACGTCGCCACCGGGGACCGCCCGGAGAAGCTGGTCTACAAGCCGCGCTGCCTCAAGGGCGAGGCCGCGCTCCAGCGGCTCCTGGAGCGGCTGCGCAGGGACGGCGTGCTCGGCTTCGCGTCCCGGCACGTCCTGCCGAAGGACGGCTACGGGTACGAGGCGCTGATCCCGCCCGGCCGCAACGACGTCCCGGACCGCGCGGGCGCGGCGGCCGTGTACGCCGAGCTGGGCGGGTACCTGGCGCTGTTCTTCGTGCTCGGCGGCGGCGACCTGCACTTCGAGAACATCCTCGTCGCCGACGGGCACGCGTTCGTGTGCGATGGGGAGACCGTGCTCGGGGCCGTCCCGGACGAGCGTCCGGACGCGTCCGGCACGGTGATGGACTCGGTGTTCCGGACGGGCCTGATCGAGTGGCCTTCCGGGCGCGCCGGCGCCGAGGGCTCGATGCGGCTCAGCGGCTACGCGGGCGGCGGCGCGTACGAACTGCCCGTCCGCGTCCCCCGGCTGGACGAGCGGGGCCCGTCGTTCGCCGCGTCCGTCCGGCACGTGGCGGGGGTGCGGGTCGATCCCGGCGCGGCCAACCGGGTGTTCGCCGCCGGCGAGCTCACCCACGCCGAGGACTTCGCCACGGACGTCGCCGCCGGGTTCGACGCCGTGTACCGGTGGTTCGTCCGGCAGGGCGAGGGCGCGGCGGAGCTGGTCCGCGACCTGTTCGCAGGGGCGCGCGTCCGGTTCCTGAACTGGAGCACGCAGATCTACGGGCAGCTGCTGAGCGCCGCGCGGCACCCGCGCTGCCTGATGGACCCGGTCGAGGTGGACCTGCTGATCGACACCGTCCGGCACTTCCCGCGCGTCTGGGACCACGACATGGCGTTCCCGGACCGCGAGGCCGCGTCGATGTGGCGGATGGACATCCCGCTGTTCGACGTCCCCGCGGAGGGCGTGCGGGTGACGCACGACCGCGGCGCGCACGTGGAGCTGCGCCTCGCGGCGTCGCCGCTGGACGTCGCGGCGGAGCGGATCCGCGGCCTGACCGAGGAGGACCGGCGCCGCCAGCGGCAGTACATCGCCGCCGGGCTCGCGGGCGGCGACGTCGCGAACGAGGACTTCGCGGCGACCTGCGTCGAGCAGGCCGAGGGCGTCGCGCTGCGGCTGTGCGCGGAGGCCCGCCCGCACGGCGCGCCCTGGACGTCCTACATCGTCGGCATGGAGGGCCACGAGGCCGTGGGCATCGAGGCCGACCTCTACAACGGGTCGGCGGGCGTCGCGCTGTTCCTCGCCTACCTGAACGACCTGAGCCCGCGTCCCGAGTTCGAGCGGACCGCGCGGCTCGCCCTCGCGCACGCGCTGGAGTCCACCGACGCCGCGCGCATCGGCGCCTACACCGGCCGGGGCGGGCTGATCTACACGCTCGTCCACCTGCACCGGCTCTGGGACGAGCGGGACCTGCTCGACCACGCCGCCGCCCTCGCCGACGGCCTCGCGCCGGACATCGAGCGGGACCTGCACCTGGACGTCTACCACGGTGTCGCCGGGCTCATCCCCGTCCTGCTCGCGCTGGCCGACGCGACCGGCGGGCATGGCACGGACCTCGCGCTGCGCTGCGCCGAGCACCTGATGCGCAACGGCAACGCCGACGGGGACGCGCTGTCCTGGTCCGGCGGCGACGACGGCGCGGCGATGGCCGACCTGACCGGCTTCGCGCACGGCGCGGGCGGCATCGGCTGGGCCCTCGCCACGCTCGGCCGCCGCATCGGACGCGACGCCTACACGGACGCCGCGTACCGCGCGTTCGCGTACGAGGCCCGGCACTTCGACGAGGTCGTCCAGGACTGGTACGACCTGCGGTCCTCGCCCGGCGGCCCGATCTGGCGCGGACGGCACTTCGCCAACGCCTGGTGCAACGGCGCCGCCGGGATCGGGCTGAGCCGCCTCGCCACCTGGGACGTCCTCGGACGCACCGACGACGACGTGCTCCGCGACGCCCGCTGCGCGCTCGCCGCGACCGTCCGCAACTTCCCTCGGCTGATGAACGACACGCTCTGCCACGGCCGGTCCGGGAACGCCGAGCTGCTGCTGCGGCACGCGCTGCTGGCCGAGGAGCCGGCGTTCCGGGTCGAGGCCAACCTGCACGCCCAGAACCAGTGGCGCAACCTCGCCGACGCCCGGCCCGGGCCGGAGTCGGGGTTCTTCCCGGGACTGATGCTCGGCATGGCCGGGTTCGGCCTGCACTTCCTGCGGCTCGCCCATCCCGGGCGCGTCCCGTCCGTCCTGCTGCTCGACCCGCCGTCCCGACCCGAGGAGTGATGACGAGAATGTCCGTGGACGCCTGCGCGGAGTTCATGCACGTCGCCGACGCCGACCCCGACCTGCGGATCCGGATGCGGGCCATGACCGGGGTGCGGGAGCTGCTCCGGCTCGCCCGCGGCCACGGGTACGAGTTCTCCGCGCTCGACCTCGCCGCGGTGTCCCAGGCGTCCGCCGAGACCGCCGCCGGGCCGCCCGCGCCGCCGCCGTCCGCGCCACCGCGGCCCGGCGGTGCGGTGCCACCGCGGCCTGGAGGTGCGGTGCCGCCGCGGCCTGGCGGTGCGGTGCCGCCTGCCGGGACGACCGTGCTGCACGCCGAGTACGACCTGGACCGGCTGCCCGGCTTCGGCGCCGTCCTGGACCTGCTGCCGCGCGTCAAGGTCCGTCCGCCGACCGTGGACCTGGCGGCGTTCGCGGACGCGTTCGACCCGGTCGACCTCGCGTCCACCGACCTCGCGCCGAGCGGGCCCGGCTACCGCAGCTGGCAGGCCGGGCTGCCGTCCGCGTCCGGCGGCGGCCGCCGCGACTTCCACCTGGTCAACCTGGACGACCACGTCGTCCACCCCGGCTACGACGACTACCTGGACGCCAAGGTCCGGCTCGTCCGGGCGCTGGAGGAGGTGTTCGGGCCGGAGGTCCGGTTCTCGGGGAGCATGTGGTACCCGCCGTCCTCCTACCGGCTCTGGCACACCAACGAGGACCAGCCCGGCTGGCGGATGTACCTGATCGACTTCGACGGCCCGTTCGACGACCCGTCCGCGACCTCGTTCTTCCGGTACCAGCGGCCCGGCTCGGACGAGCTGGTCACGCTGCGGGAGCGGCCGCGCATGGCCCGGTTCTTCCGGATCGAGCAGGACCCGGCGCGGCTGTTCTGGCACTGCATCGTGAACCCGACGCTGCGGCACCGGTGGAGCTTCGGCTTCGTCGTCCCGGACGGCTGGCGCGCCGCGCTGGAGGCCGCCGCGTGACCGCGCCCCGCCGCGTGACCGCGCCCCGCACCGTCCCCGGTCCGGCGGGGGCGGCTCCGGGGGCGCCGCTCGCGATCGCCGCGTCCGGGCTGCGCAAGCGCTACGGCGACGTCGTCGCGGTGGACGGCGTGGACCTCGCCGTCGCGGCGGGCGAGTGCCTGGCGTTCCTCGGCCCGAACGGCGCGGGCAAGTCCACGACGATCGCGATGCTGTGCGCGCTGACCCGGCCGACCGCCGGGCGCGTCGCGATCGCCGGGCACGACACCCTGGACGACCCGCTCGAAGCGCGCCGGCACATAGGGCTGGTGTTCCAGGAGACCACGCTCGACCTGGGCCTGACCGCCGCCGAGAACCTCCGCTTCCACGCCGACCTGTTCGACATCCCGCCCGAGCTGGTCGCCGACCGGGTCGGCCACGCGCTCGATCTCGTGGGCCTGACCGGGCAGCGCGACCGGATCACCGGGACGTTCTCCGGCGGCATGCGGCGGCGGCTGGAGATCGCCCGCGCGCTGCTGCACCGGCCGCGGCTGCTCGTCCTGGACGAACCGACCCTCGGCCTCGACCCCCACGCGCGCGCACGAGTGTGGGAGCACCTGCGGGCCGTCCGGGAGCGCGAGGCCGTCACCGTCTTCCTCACCACGCACTACCTGGACGAGGCCGAGCAGTGCGACCGGATCGCGATCATCGACGCCGGGCGGATCGTCGCCGAGGGCTCCCCCGCCGCGCTCAAGGCCGAGCTGACCTCGCCGGACGCGTCCGCGCCGACGCTGGACGAGGTGTTCCTGCACTACACGGGCCGTCCGCTGCACGACAACCCGTCCCTTCCGCTGCCCGCGTCCGCACCCGTGGCCCGTCCGCGCGAGGCGGCCGAGGCGTGTGCACGGCGGGCGCGGCCGGTGGGGGCGGAGGCCCGGGCCGTCCGGATGGTGTGGCGGCGCGACCTGCTGCACTTCCGGCGCGACCGGCTCGGGGCGACGCTGTCGATGGTGCAGCCGCTGCTGTTCCTGTTCGTCCTCGGGGTCGGGCTGTCGGGGCTGATGCCGGGCGTCGGGCGCGAGTCGTACCAGCTGTTCGTGTTCTCCGGCGCGCTGGTCACCGCCGCGCTGGGACCCGCCGTCTCGGTCGGCGCGTCCCTGCTGTGGGAGCGGCAGGCCGGGTTCCTGCGGGAGCTGCTCGCCGGGCCGGTCCGGCGCGAGTCTTTGATGCTCGGCAAGTGCCTCGGCGGCGCGACCATCGCGACCGTCCAGGGCACGCTGCTGCTGGCCGCCGGGCCGCTGATCGGCGTCCCGGCCGAACCGGTGCTGGTCCTGGAGCTCAGCGCGCAGCTCGCGCTGACGTCGCTGGCGATGACCGCGCTCGGCGTGCTGGTCGCGACGTTCGTCCGGCGGCCGCAGACCTACGGGACGGCCGTGTCGGTGCTGATGGCACCGCTCACGTTCCTGTCCGGCGCGATGTTCCCGCTCGCCGCCGCGCCCGCCTGGCTCGCCACGCTGGCGCTCGCCGACCCGCTCACCTACGCGGTGGACGCGCTGCGCCGCACGGTCGCGTCCCGGCTGCCGGACGCGCCACCGCAGCTGTTCCGCCCCCTCGCGGTCGGGCCGTGGCACCCGCCGATCCTCGCCGAGTGGATCCTGCTCGCGCTGCTCGCGACCGTCCCGCTGGTCTGGTCGGCCCGCCGCTTCTCCCGCGCCGACTGATCACCCGCCCGGCCGCCCCGGGACAACCCGCCCAGCCGCTCTGGGACAAGACGCCGTGCCCTTGTGGCTCAAGATGGCCGGGCCCCGCGAAACCCTCGCCCGCCAAGCGTTTCCGTGCTCCCATATTGGCCATGGACGCACGCATCAAGGTCAACGGCGGCGACACGGTGCAGGAAACGGCCGGTCTCTTCGAGCTGCTGCGCGGCGACCGCGCGCTCACCGGCCGGGTCCGCGCCGAGCCCGCGCCGCCCCGCGAGGGCGAGCTCGGCGGCGCGACGGACGTGCTGGTCGTCGCGCTCGGCTCCGGCGGCGCGGCGGCCGCGCTGACCAACGTCCTGGTCGCCTGGGTGAAGACCCGCCGCCCCGACGTCAGCGTCACCGTCACCACCCCGCGCGGCAGCGTCAAGATCGACACCAAGGACCTCCCCGCCGACGCCGTCCTGCCCCTCCTCCGCGAGGCCCTGCACAACGACGATGCCTGACTTCTCCCGCTCCCGCGCCATCCTGATCGGCACCGCGAAGTACGAGGACCCGGCCTTCCCCCAGCTCCCGGCCGCCGCGAACAGCCTCACCGGCTTACGGGACGTCCTCACCGACCCGTCCCTGTGCGGCTGGCCGGACGACCGCGTGACCGTCGAGCCCGACCCGTCCGACTGGCGCCCGCTGGCCCGCCGCCTGCGCGCCCTGGCGCGCGAGACCGAGGACGTCCTGCTGCTGTACTTCGTCGGCCACGGCGTCATGCTCCCGAACGGCGAGCTGTGCCTGGCCGTCTCCGACACCGGCCTGGACGACCCGGACCTCACCGGCCTGGAGTACCGGCGCGTCCGCGACCTCCTGCGCGACAGCCCCGCCGCCACCAAGATCGTCATCCTGGACTGCTGCTACTCCGGTCGCGCGATCGAGTCCCTCTCCGCCCTGGACGAGGTCGCCGACACCACCGACGTCCGCGGCGTCTACACCCTCACCGCCAGCGACCACACCGCCCACGTCGTCCCGCTGGCGGAGCAGGCCGAGGTCGCGACGTCCTTCACCGCCCAGTTACTCGCCCTGATCAGGGAAGGCGTCCAGGACGGCCCGGAAACCCTGACCCTGGGCGACCTCTACCTGCACCTGCGCCGCCGCCTGACCGCGCATGGCCTCCCGTCCCCCAACCAGCGCGGCACCGACACCGCCGACCGCCACCCCTTCACGCGCAACCCCGCCCACCGGCAAGGGGCGGCGCCCTACCCGTACCCGCGGCTCCGGCCGCAGCCCGGCATCGTGGCGCGTCCCCGCTTCACACCGGCTGAACGGCATGGACCGTGGTGGGTCCAGGCGGGCGTCCCCGGCCTGCTGCCCGAGGAGAGCGCGGGCGCCACCGCCGTCGCGTTCAGCCCGCGCGGCGACCTCCTCGCCACCGGCCACGCGGACGGCAGCGTCCGCCTGTGGGACGAGCACCTGCGCTGCACGACGACCCTCCCGCCCGTCCCGCGCAAGGAACTGGCGGCGAGCCCGGGCCGCGTCTCCGGAAGCGGCCCGGTCAGCGCGCTCGCCGTCGCGCCGGACGGGCGGCGGATCGCGTACGCGGTGCCCAAGGACCACGTCGCGCTGTGGTGGCTCGACGGGCCCGTCCCGAGGCACCGGATCCTCACCGACCTCTCGGTCCTGCGGCAGCGCCGGGTCGTCTCGCTCGCCTTCAGCCCGGACGGGCTGCTGCTCGCGGGCGGCCATGCGGACGAGTCCCATCCCGGCCGGTGCTTCGTCTGGAACACCGAGACGGGCGAGCGCCTCGGAGACCCCGAACCGGCCGCCGACACCCCGTCCCTCTGGCTCCACCCCCACGACCAGGCCCTGGTGTTCCTGCCGGACGGGCGGCTCCAGGTCCTCCAGCACAGGAACTCGGTCAACGCGGTGATGGCCTACCGGTTCGACGACGGCGGGGAGTCCCGGCACGACGGGCCGCGCTCCAGGATCGGCTCGCTCCACCGGATCAGGTCGGCGGCGTTCTCGCCGGAGGGGCGGACCATCGTCGCGGTGGACCCCGGTTGGAGCTGGGTGTGGCACGCCACCGGCAACGGGTTTCCCGAACAGCCGACGCTCGCCATGAACTCGACGGCGACGTCCGTGGTCGTGGGTCCGGAGGGGCAGGCCGCGGCGGTCTGGTCGCCGGGTGAGCCGTTGCGGGTGTGGGATCTCCACCGGTTCGAGCAGATCGGGTCGGCGATGCCGTTCAGCGGGCAGACCAAGGGGGTGGCGTTCGCGCCGGGCGGGGGCTCGCTGGCCGTGGGGGACGCCGAGTGGCCGGTGCGGCTGTGGCGGCCTGCCTAGGAGGGACGCCGTCCAGGGCGGGCGCTGCCTAGGGCGGGCGCCGGCTAGGACGGGCGCCGGCTAGGACGGGCGGCAGGTCAGGGGGGCGTAGTTCATGACGTGGTCGTGGAGCATTTGGGCGGCGGACGGGTCCTGGCGGCGGAAGGCGTCGATGATGCGGGCGTGCTCGGCGGACTTGGAGTAGATCTCGGTGCGGTGCAGGCGGAGGGAGAGGGTCGTCCAGACCTCGATGCCGAGGCCCTCCCAGACCGAGGTAAGTAGTTGGTTACCGCTGTGGCCGACCACGAGGCGGTGAAAGTGGATGCTTTCGCGGATCTGCTCGTCCAGGTCGCCGGCCCTGGCGGCCTCGGCGAGGCGGGCGTTCTGCGCCTCCAGCTCGTCCAGGTGGCCGGCCAGGCGGGGCAGCGCCAGCTCCACGGCGGTGCGCTCCAGGCCCGCGCGGACGGGGAAGATCTCGGCCAGCTCGCGCTCCCCGAAGGGCCGCACGCGGGCGCCCCGGTTCGGCAGCGACTCGATCAGCCGCAATGTCTCCAGCAGGCGCAACGCCTCGCGGACCGGGCCCTGGCTGACGCCCAGCTCGACCGCCACGCGGCGCTCGACGATGCGCTCACCGGGCTGCCAGCGGCCGCTGGAGATGCCGTCCACGATGAACTCGCGGACCTGCTCGACCAGACCGGTGCGCTGCAGGGGCGCGGGCCGGTCCTCGGACGGGGCGACGGGCGGGGCGTTCACGTCCCCCATGGTACGGGGAGTGCCGGTATGTACACCGGTGCGGCACTGGTCCAGACCTCTTGACCGAGGGCATATGATCGATCATTGATCAATGATGATCGGTGATGAGTGGCGCGGCGACCCCGCGGCACGCTCCACGTACGGAGGAATAACGCCGATGGCTGAGACCACGAAGGCGGCCCCGGGCCGCGCTCGCCGCACCACCGCGCGCGCCGCGAACACCAGGGGCACGGCGGGCAAGGGCACCCCCAAGCCCGCCGACAACCGCGCCAGCGCCGTCGCCCGCCGCAGGGCCGACGACGAGGCGCGGGTGGAGTACTTCCGGCAGATGCTGCTGGTGCGCCGGTTCGAGGAGCGGACCGCCCGGGCCTACACCGAGGCCAAGATCGGCGGCTACTGCCACCTGAACCTCGGCGAGGAGGCGACCGTCGTCGGCCTGATGGCGGCGCTGCGCCCCACTGACTACCTGTTCACCAACTACCGCGAGCACGGCTACGCGATCGCCAAGGGCATCGAGCCGCGCCGCGTGATGGCCGAGCTGTACGGCCGCTCCACCGGCGTGTCCAAGGGCTGGGGCGGGTCGATGCACATGTTCGACACCGAGGCCCGCCTACTGGGCGGCTACGGGATCGTCGGCGGGCAGCTGCCGCTCGCGACCGGCGCCGCGCTGGCCGTCTCCTACCGGGGCGGGGACGACGTGGTCATGGTCCAGATGGGCGAGGGGACGGCCGCGATCGGCGCGTTCCACGAGTCGCTGAACATCGCCGCGCTGTGGAACCTGCCGGTCGTCTTCGTGATCATCAACAACGGCCTCGGCATGGGCACCACGGTCGAGCACTCCGCCGCCGAGCCCGAGCTGTACAAGCGCGGCGCGGCGTACCGGATGGCGAGCGCCCGGGTGGACGGCACGGACGTCGTGGCCGTCCGCGACGCGGCCCGCGAGGCCGTCGAGCGCGCCCGCGCGGAGAGCCGCCCCTACCTGCTGGAGTGCACCAGCCCGCGGCTGCGCGGCCACTCGGTCGTCGACCCGGCCAAGTACCGCAGCAAGGAGGAGAAGGAGGCCCTGAAGGCCGCCGACCCCCTCGCCAAGGCCCAGCTCGACCTCCAGGAGGCCGGGCTGCTGTCCGCCGAGGACGTCGAGCGGCTGGAGGCGGAGATCGCCGAGATCGTCGCCGACGCCGCGTCCTTCGCCGACGAGTCGCCGCACCCGGAGGTGTCGACGCTGTTCGACTACACCTACGCCACCCCGGTGCCGAACGACTCCCACCGGCTGCCCGCCGACCCGCTCTTCGCCGTCTGAGAGACCACCACATCCCATGGCAACCATCACCTACCGCCAGGCCCTGCGCGACACGCTGCGGGCCGAGATGCTCCGCGACGAGAACGTCCTGCTGATGGGCGAGGAGATCGGCGTCTTCGAGGGCTCCTACAAGATCACCGAGGGGCTGCTGAAGGAGTTCGGGGAGCGCCGCGTGCGCGACACCCCGATCGCCGAGGAGGGCTTCGTCGGCGCCGCGATCGGCGCGGCCATGCTGGGCCTGCGCCCGGTCGTGGAGCTGATGACGATCAACTTCTCGCTGCTGGCGCTGGACCAGATCGTCAACCACGCCGCCAAGATCTACGGCATGTTCGGCGGGCAGAAGCCCGTCCCGCTGGTGATCCGCACGCCCGGCGGCGGCGGGCAGCAGCTCGGCGCGACGCACTCGCAGAACGTCGAGCTGTACTACTCGTTCGTGCCGGGCCTGAAGGTCGTCGCGCCGTCCACGCCGCTGGAGGCGTCCGCGCTGCTCAAGGCCGCGATCCGGGACGACGACCCGGTGCTGTTCCTGGAGAACCTCGCGCTCTACAACACCAAGGGCGAGGTGCCGGACGACATCGCCGACGTCCAGCCCGCGGAGATCGGCCGCGCGGCCGTGACCCGCGAGGGCACCGACATCACGATCATCGGCTACTCGCGGATGGCGCACGTGGCGTCCGAGGTGGCCGACAAGCTGGCCGCCGAGGGTGTGTCCGCCGAGGTCGTGGACCTGCGCAGCCTCCGCCCGCTGGACCGGGAGACGATCGTGAGGTCGGTCCGCAAGACCGGCTCGGCGGTCGTCGCCGAGGACGACTGGCTCACCTACGGCATCGGCGCGGAGATCGCCGCGACGATCCAGGAGGGCGCGTTCGACTGGCTGGACGCCCCGGTCCGCCGGGTCGCGATGGCCGAGGTCCCGCTGCCCTACAGCAAGCCGCTGGAGATGGCCGCGCTCCCGTCCGCAGACTCCCTGCTCACCGCCGTTCGCGAAACCCTCCGCGCGACCGGCCGCCCGACCCTGGAGACCGCCCGATGACCGAGATCCTGATGCCCCGCCTCTCCGACACCATGGAGGAGGGCGTCATCGCCGCCTGGCAGAAGAAGCCGGGGGACGAGGTGGCCGTCGGCGACGTGCTCTGCGAGATCGAGACCGACAAGGCGGTCATGGAGTACGAGGCCTACGAGGCCGGCGTGCTGACCGAGATCCTCGTCGGCGAGGGCGAGACCGCCGCGATCGGCGCGCCGATCGCGGTCATCGGCGGCAAGGGCGACGCTCCGGCCGCGGCCCCGGCCAAGGCTTCGGCCCCGGCCGAGCCCGCCGCTGCCGCTGCTCCTGCTCCGGTCGAGGCTGAGCCCGCCGCCGAGGCGGAGCTGGTTCCGGCGGCGGTAGGTGCGGTGGCCGAGCGTCCGTCGGCGAACGGCGTGTCGGGCACCCGCCCGCCGTCGTCCCCGCTGGCGCGGCGGCTGGCCCGCGACCACGGCCTCGACCTGCACACGATCACCGGCAGCGGCCCGGGCGGACGGATCATCCGCGCGGACATCGAGGCCGCGATCCGCGGCGGCGCCACCCCGGCGCCCGCTGCCCCGGCTCCGGCTCCGGCCGCCGCGCAGCCCGCTCCGGCGGCCGCGTCCGCGCCGAAGCCCGCCGCCGCCCCGCAGGTCGCGGACGAGGACGTCGAGCGCGTCCCGCTGAACCGCTTCCGCAAGGTCGCGGCGCGCCGCCTGGTCGAGAGCAAGCAGAACGCGCCGCACTTCTACCTGAACCGCGACGTGGACGCCGAGGCGCTGGTCGCCTTCCGCAAGACCCTGAACGAGGCGCTCGCCCCGGCCAAGGTCAGCGTGAACGACCTGATCGTCAAGGCGTCCGCGCGGGCGCTGCGCGAGCACCCGCAGGTCAACACCTCCTACACCGAGGACGCGCTGCTCGTGCACAAGCGCGTCCACGTCGGCGTGGCCGTCGCCGTGCCGGACGGCCTGCTCGTCCCGGTGATCAAGGACGCGGACCGCAAGTCCGTCTCCCAGATCGGCGCCGAGACCCGCGAGCTGGCGGGCCGCGCCCGGGACGGCAAGCTGTCCCCCGCGGAGATGACCGGCGGCACGTTCTCGGTCAGCAACCTGGGCATGTTCGGCGTCGACTCGTTCTCGGCGGTGATCAACCCGCCGGAGGCCGCGATCCTCGCGGTCGGCGCGGTCCGGGACGAGCCGGTGGTCAAGGACGGCCAGGTCGTCCCCGGCAAGCGCATGGCGATCACCCTCTCGGTCGACCACCGCGCCGCCGACGGTGCCACCGCCGCCCAGTTCCTGGCCCGCCTCGCCGAGCTCCTGGAGAACCCACTCCTGATCGTCGCATAACGTGGCTGAGCCGTTCGCAGACCTCAACCCGCGCGAGCGCGTTACCAACCGTGCGGGGCGACGCCGGAGGCGAGCCCCGCGCGGTTGATCGCGAAGCAATGCCGCGCTCGCACGAGTTTCCGGGCCGCGCCCGAGCCGCTAGGCGAGGGCGCGGAGCCGGAGGCTCAATCAACAGAGCCGCCGCCCATGGCGCACCCCGTGGGGCGGCGTACGGCCCCGCGTTCCCGTCCGGTGATCCCGGCGGGACGCGGGGTCGCGTCATTTTTGCCGGTGGCCGGGTTACTTGCTGGGTTCGGGCATGGTGCAGGAGATCTTGGGGTTGAGGCCGATGTAGTTGAGCGGCCCGGCGATCACCGTTACCGCGATCGTGCCGCTCCGGCTGCAGTCCTTGAGGTTGTCCTTGACGGGACGGTCGTAGTAGTGGCGCTGGCCCGCGGCGACGGCGCCGATGACGAGCCAGAGGACCAGCACGATCGAGGAGATCCGCATGGGCTCATCGTGCAGTTCGGACGGCCCGTTGGACAAGGGGTTCACGCCTGGCGGCAGGGCGAGACAAGGGGTTCACGCCTGGCGGCAGGGCGAGACAAGGGGTTCACGCCTGGCGGCAGGGCGATCCGTTCATGGCGAAGGACTCCGGGCGGGGTTCGGGGGCGCTGCTCCGGGCCGTCCCGAGGAAGCCGAAGTCGACGCTGCCGTTCGGGGCGATGCTCCGGTCGTAGTCGGCCGGGGTGACGGTGACGTCCGCGCCGCTCTGCTGCTGGGTGCCGTTCCAGATCTGGGTGATGCGCTCGCCGCGGGAGAACGTCCAGGCGAGGCGCCAGTCGGCGAGCGCTTGCTTGCCCAGGTTGGTGATCCGCACCTGGGCCTGGAACCCGCCGGGCCACTGGCCGGTCACCGCGTACGCCACCGCGCAGGACGGCTCGGCGGGCGCGAACGTCCTCGGCGGCGCCGGACTGGACGATGCGGCGGGCTTCCTCTCGGCGGGAAGGGCGGCGATCAAGCCGGTGACGGCGAGCACGACGGCGGCGATTCCCGCGCCGATGATCAGCGGCCTGCGGGACGCCCCGGCGGGCGGCGGCTCGTCCAGGATCCGGGTCGGGTTGGGCGGACGATCGATCACGCCGGTCTCCGCGTCCGCCGGAGGCTGTGAGGCGGCGAAGCCGGACGTGAGCGGAGCGAGGCCCCCGGCCGCTGCCAGGATCTCGCCCGCCTCCTCGGCGGAGGGACGGCGCGCGGGATCGGCGTCCAGGCAGCGGTCCACGAGCGCCGACAGGCCGTCCGGAACGGGCGACGGGAGAGCCTCCCCCAGCAGGACGCCGAGCGCGTAGACATCGGCGGCGGGGGTCGGATCGTCGCCTCTGAGCAGCTCAGGCGCCACATACGCGGGCGTGCCGAGCACCGCGCCGCCGGGAGCGCGAGACGCCGGTGCATCGGCCGGACGGGCCCCGAAGGCAAGGCCGAAATCAACGACCTTCACACCCGACGGCGTGAGCATGACGTTCGCGGGCTTGACGTCCCGGTGGACGACACCGGCCGCATGCGCCGCAGCCAGCGCGCGGGCGATCTGCGCGCCCACGGCCGCGGCCTCGCGGGGCTCCAGCGGGCCTCGGGCTAGCCGGGCGGCGAGGGTCTCGCCGTCGAGCAGTTCCATGACCACGTACGGGAGGCGCCCGCCGGAAGGCATCTCGGCCTCGCCGTAGTCGTAGACGCCGGTGATGCCGGGATGGGTGAGGCGGGCCGCGGCCGTCGCCTCCCGGCGCAGCCGCCGCGCCGACCGTCCCGGGCCGTCCAGGGGCAGGCCGTCCGCGCGCGGGACCTTCACCGCGACCGGGCGGGACAGGACGCCGTCGAACGCGCGCCAGACCGACGCCATGCCGCCGTCGCCGACGCGGGCCTCCAGCCGGTACCTGCCGCCGAGCAGCAGTCCGGGGCGCAGCGGATCGTCCACCGGGCGCTCCCACCTCTCCCTTGGGACGTCCTTGACCCTACCGGGGGCGTCCGGCCGGACGCGATCGACGTCACGGGGTGGCCCGGGCGAGATCGGGGAAGGGGAAAACCGAGACCTACCAGCAGAAAGGCACCCGCCATGAGCGAACCGCAGGGACGTCCGACGCTGTCGGAGCTCGACCGCGAGGCGTGCCTGGCGCTGATCGCGCCGGGCGGCGTGGGGCGCGTGGCGTTCGACGACGGCGAGGGCCCGTCGGTGCTGCCGGTGAACTACGTCATGGACGGCGAGGAGGTCGTGTTCCGCACCTCGCTCGCCGGGCGGCTGAACCAGAAGCTCGCGGGCCTGCTGTCCGGCGCGGAGGTGCGGATCGCCTTCGAGGTGGACGACTTCGACTCCGAGATGCGGGAGGGCTGGAGCGTCCTGCTGCGCGGCGGCGCGCGCCAGCTGGGGGACGAGGAGGACTCCGCGCCGGTCGAGCCGTGGCCCGCGGACGCCCGCCCGGCCCGCATCCGGCTCAACCCGAAGGAGATCACCGGCCGCCGCCTCACCGTGGCATGACCGGAACCTACAAGACACCCGGACCGGCGCCGACCAGGATGAACGCATGGACATCGACAAGACCGCGGGCATCGACCTGAACCGGGCGGCCGCCTTCATGGCCACTCACGCGCGCGTCCTGGACCGCCGCCGCTTCGACCACCTCTTCGGCGGCCGCCCCGGTCGGGACGCCGTCGTCGCCGCGCTCGACGGCTACCGCAACCCGGACGGCGGGTACGGCTGGGGCCTGGAGCCCGACCTGCGCTCCCCGGAGAGCCAGACGGCCGCCGCCGGGCACGCGTTCGAGGTGTTCGCCGAGGTCGGCGGCCACCCGCACGCGGTCGGCGTGTGCGACTGGCTCGACGAGGTGACCCTGCCGGACGGCGGCATCCCGTTCGCGATGCCGCAGACGAGCGAAGCGGGGAACGCCCCCTGGTGGGCCGGGGCCGACACGGCCGCGTCCTCGCTCCAGATCACCGCGTTCACCCTGGTCGCCGCGCTCCAGACCGCCAAGGTCGACCCCGCCGTGGCCGCGCACCCCTGGCTTCCGCGCGCCACCCGCTACTGCCTCAACGCGATCGACGCCCTGGACGGGCAGCCGCACGCCTACATCCTGGCGTTCTCGATCCGCGTCCTGGACGCCCTGCGCGACGACGGCCCCGAGGCCGCCGACCTGCTCGAACGCCTCGCGGCCTACGTCCCGAAGGACGGCAGGGTGCACGTCGAGGGCGGCACCGAGAACGAGTACCTGCGTCCGCTCGACTTCGCCGCCGTCCCGGGCCGTCCGCCCCGCGGCCTCTTCACCCCCGAGGTCGTCGCCGCGGACCTGGCCCGCCTGGCCGCCGCCCAGCAGGACGACGGCGGCTGGACGGTCGAGTACGCCAAGATCTCCCCCGCCGGCGCCCTCGACTGGCGCGGCTACGAAACCGTCCGCGCCCTCACCACCCTCCAGAACGCCGACGCTTAGTCGAGGTCGGCCAGGGCCTTTTCGATGTCCGGGTCGTCCGGGGACAGGGCTTGCGCGCGCTCCAGGTCGGTTCGGGCTTCGTCAATGCGGTTGAGCGTGCGGAGGACGACGGCTCGGTTGAAGAGGACGGCCGGGTCTTCGACGAGGACCAGGGATTGGGTGAGGTCGGCGACGGCCATGTCCGGGTCGCCGGTCTCGTAGGCGAGGACGCCACGGGCCGCCCAGGCGGCGGCGAGGGTCGGGTCGCCGGCGAGGGCCTGGTCGAAGGCGGCGCGGGCGCGGTCGGCGCGGCCCTCGGCTGCCTCGATCTGGCCGAGGACGCTGAGCAGGTGCGCGTCGCCGGGGTGGTGGGCGAGGCCGGCCTCGCAGTCCGTGCGGGCCTCGGCGTGGCGGCCGAGGGCGGTGAGCAGGCCGGCGCGGTTCGTCCGCGCCTCGGCGAAGGCAGGGTCGAGGTCGAGCGCGTGGTCCAGGTCGGCGAGCGCGCCCTCGTGGTCGCCCTCGGCGAACCGGATCTCCGAGCGGTTGAAGTACGGCTCAGGGAACGGCGGGCCTGCGGCCATCGCGGTCTCGTAGTCGGCCACGGCGTCGTCCGGGCGGCCCAGGCGCAGCAGCAGGTTGCCGCGGTCGATGTAGTAGTCGGGGTGGACGGGGTCGGCGTCGATCACGGCCGTCCAGTCGGCGAGGGCCTCGGTCGTCCGGCCGAGGCGGTCGAGCACCATCGCGCGGTTGGCGAGCAGCACCATCCGGTGGACGGGCTGGGCGCCGGGCGGCAGGTCGCGGTCGGCGAGGTCGATCGCGTCCTGGACGAGCCGGAGGGCCTCGCCGTCCCGGCCGAGGCGGGACTCGACGAGGGCGCGGCCGTTCAGGTCGAAGCCGAGCTTGATCGCGCGCTCGGCCGGGTCGGGCAGCAGCCCGCAGATCGCGATCGCGGTGTTCGTCCAGGCCAGCGCGGCGGACAGGTCGCGCCGCCCGGGGTCGTGGTGGCGGACGGCGAGCATGCCGAGCGAGTAGGCGATCGTGGAGTGCCACACGGGCGAGTCGGTGGTCGCGCGGGCGTGGTGCAGGAGGTGCTCGGCCTCGTCCTCGCGCCGCAGCGCCGACAGCGCCATCGCGGTCGCATGGACGAGCTCCCACCACACCCCCGAAGGCGCACGGCTCCCGGCGCCGGCCTTGGCGGCGGACTCGGCGTGCTCGATGCCGCGGCGGCCGAGTTCGGCGGCGGCGTCGTGGCAGCCGTGGTCCAGGCACCAGGAGACGGCGTACGCGTAGGACGCGGCGGCGCGGGCCGGGTCCCCGGCGCGGTCGCGGTGGTGCAGGACGAGCCCGAGGCGCGGCCCGATCCGGCCGGACGCCTCCAGCTCGTCGGCGCACGCCGCATGTCCGGCGGGATCGAGGTCATCGCCGGGGAGTGCCGATGGCGCGTCCTCGACCTGGACGTTGAGCAGCGCGGAGTCAACGCGGCGACGCAGGACGGCGACGAGTTCGGCATCGGCGGGATCGGCCTCCGCGTAGCCGTCCAGCACGACCGTGCGCGGACGGCCGGACGCCTCAAGCCAGGCGCGGACGAACTCGGCCACGCCGTTCGCGATGCGCAGCGTCCGGCGCGCGGCCGGGACGAGAATGCGTTCGGACCGGTCCACGCGATCGACCAGCGGAACGCGCCGCGCCGGGACCAGATCGCCCAGGTCAGGCGCGACCGCCCGGAGCTCGATGTCATAGGCGGCCAGAAGCTCGGGCCGTTCGGCAACGGCCTCGCGCGCGAGCACATCGAGCAGCGCGGCGCCAGCCGTGTACGGTCCACCGACCCGCCGATCCGCCGAAATGCGCACTTCGTCCACGTCGCTCATCCAGCACCCCCCGCGCACTCGGCCGCCATCGCCGCCCAATCGCGTCGCATCGCCGCGCGCCCGCGCCGCATCGACGCGCCAGCGGCCCTCGCCACCGCGCGCCCGCGCCGCATCGACGCGCCAGCGGCCCTCGCCACCGCGCGCTCGCGTCGCGTCGCCGCGCGCTCGGCTGTCGTCGCCGCGTGCCCGTGTCGCGTCGCCGCGCACCCGCGCCGCATCGCCGCGCGCCCGCCGCTTGCCACCGCGCGCCCGGCCCTCGCCACCGCGTGCTCGTGTCGCGTTGCCGGGCGCTTGGCTGTCGTCGCCGCCCAATCGGGTCGCGTCGCGGTGCTGGCTGCCGTTCGTCGTGTCCGCGGCCTCACAGGCCGGCGTGCCTGGTGCTGGCCACGCCGCTCAGCGCGACCGGCCCGGTTCTATGCACGAGAATCGTTTTCATGGTCCCGCCCTCACCCGGAGTTATCCAACGCATCAATCGGTACACGGGCGGGCCCGTGGTTCACAATGTCCGGACGCTTCGTGTCCTGATGCGGTCAACCCGCGTCCGGACGGGTTCGTCCGTTCTTGCGGAATGAGGCCGGAGGTCTTACCGGCGGGCCGCGGCGCTGGTACATGTTCAACGGAGTCGGGGTTCCGTCTGGCCTTGGAGGGCGGGATGGCTGCTGGATCCGAGCCGCTCGGCTGGGGCGAGGTGCGGGACGCGTTCGCGCTGACGCGGCGGTACGCGCATTTCTCGGCGTTCATGCTGGCGTCCCATCCGCGTCCGGTGCGGGAGGCGATCGCGGAGTTCGAGGCGGGCCTGGACGCCGAGCCGCAGCGGTACGGGCTCGGCGCGGACGACTTCCGGCGCGGCGAAGAGGCCCGGCAGGCGGTCGCGGCGTACGTCGGCGGTGAGGCCGGGGACGTGGCGCTGACCGACAGCACGACGATGGGGATCGGGCTCGTCTACGCGGGGCTGCGGCTCGGCCCGGACGACGAGGTGCTGACCACCGGGCACGAGTTCTACTCGACGCATGAGTCGCTGCGGCTGCGTTCGGTGCGGGACGGGGTGCGCGTCCGGACCGTCCGGCTTTATGACGATCCGGCGCTGGCGTCGCGGGACGAGATCGTCGGACGGCTCCGCGCGGCGATCGGCCCGCGGACGCGGGTGCTCGCGCTGACCTGGGTGCATTCCTGCACCGGCGTGATGATCCCGCTGCCCGAGATCGCCGCGATGGCCGCGGAGGTGAGCGCGCGCCGGGGTGAGCGGCTGCTGGTCTGCGTGGACGGCGCGCACGGGTTCGCGGTCGAGGACGCCGACGTCGCCGCGCTCGGCTGCGACTTCTTCATGACGGCGACGCACAAGTGGCTTTTCGGCCCGCGCGGAACGGGGTTCGTGTGGGGCCGTCGGGACGCGTGGACGGCGCTCGACCCGCTGATCCCGAGCTTCTCGATGCCCGCGCTCAGGGGTTCGCTTTCCGGACGTCCGCCGGACGGGCCTCCGGGCGACCTCAACAGCCCGGGCGGCTACCACTCCTACAGCGCGCGCTGGGCGCTCCCGGCCGCGTTCGCGTTCCATCACGCCATCGGACGAGACAGAGTCGCGCAGCGGACGAGGTCGCAGGCCGCTCAGCTGAAGGACGGGCTGGCCGGCATCCCGCACGTCCGGGTCGTCACGCCGAGGGACCCGGCGGTGTCGTCCGGCATCGTGTGCTGCGCCGTGGACGGCATGGAACCGCGCGAAGCGGTCGCGCGGCTGCTGGACGAGCACGGTGTATCCACCGGGGACACGCCGTATCGGGAGTCCTACGTCCGCGTCGGGCCGAGCATCGTGACCACGCCGGACGAGGTCGATCAGGCCGTCCGCGCCTTCGCCGCACTGCGCTGACCTCCGGGTTCCCCGCTGCGCTGATCCTCAAGCTCTCCGCTGAACAGGAGCGCTTGCATCGCGTACGGAGCGGCCTCCACCTGGAAGTCCATGTCCGGGTGGTGCCGCCGGACGGTCCCTTCGAGCGTGAGCAGCGACAGCATCGGGAAGACGAACTCCGGATCGGCGACCAGCCGGTGCCGCCGCTGGATATTGAACAGCTCGATGCAAAACGCGGAGAGGTTGAAGTCGCGCGCGAGGCGGCGGGCGTTCCGGACGACCAGATCCGCGACCGCGGCCCGGAACGCGGCGAGGTCGGCGTCCGGGGCGGCGCTCCGGACGGTCGAGAGCAGCACGTCCGCGCAGCCGTTGCCGTCGCCGGTGACCATCCCGGCGAAGAACCGGGTGAAGCGGTCCCGCGCGACGTCGCCGAGCTGGAAGCACAGGCCCGCGTCCAGCAGCACGACGCGTCCGTCCGCGAGGAAGTAGGCGTTGCCCTGGTGCAGGTCCACATGGACGAAGCCGTGCAGGAACAGCAGCTCGTAGACGGCGTGGACGAGCCGTCCGACGGCCGCCTCGCGAACGGGCGCGGGCAGCCGGTCCGGTGTCTCGCGGTCCAGGCCGTCGATGAACTCCATGGCGATGATCCCGGGGCCACACCTTTCGTCCAGCACACCAGGCACGAGCAGACCGTCCCGCCCGGCGAGGCGTTCGCGCAGGAACCGCAGGTTGGACGCCTCGGCGGCGAAGTCCTGCTGCCGCATCACGCACGCGCCGACCTGCTCGACCATCTCGGCGAGCGGGATGCGGCGCAGCGGCGGAAGCATTCCGGCAAGGCGCGCGCAGCGGCGCATGAACGCCAGATCAGCCGCCATCGCCAAGCCGACATCAGGCCGCCGAACCTTCGCCGCCACGACACCCAACGGCGTCTCAACGCGGTAGACGCACGCGATCGAACCGCTCGCGACCGGCGGATCCACGATGGCCCGCGCCAACCCCGGGGCCAGCTCGGCGGGCGCCGCTCGCACAGCACGCGCCGCAGCATCCGGACGCATCGGACGGACATCGTCATGCAGCCGAGCCAACCCGTCCGCGAGCGTCTCTCCGACGAGATCGACGCGCGTCGCGAGGATCTGGCCGACCTTGATGAACGTCCCGCCGAGCCGTTCCAGCAGCCGCGCCGTCTCGTCCGCCGCCACCGCCTTGCGACGGCCACGGCGCGCGACGAGCACGAGCACCGCCATCCTCACCAGCCCGAACGCGACAAGCGCCGGAACCACGACGAGCCGCCGGACGCTCACACCGGCGCTCCGCAACCTGACGCCCATACGGACGCTCCCAACTAGACGCTCACACAGACGCGGCCAGCACGTCGTCCAGATAAGCGCGGAGGTCGCCCGGCGGCCGGTCGAGCACGGCCGGGTCAAGAGGCCGCGGCTCGCCCGTGCGGACGAACTCGGTGCTATGCCCGGTTCGCGGACGGGCCACCTCAATCCGCAGCGGCAGCCGATCCGGCCCCGACTCCTCCACAACCCTCCAGCGCCGGACGGGCAGCACGGCGTCCATCCAGACGGCGCGTTCGACCACGCAGCCGTCATCGTCCGCCTCGGTCACGTAACGGTCGCCGAACTCGCCCGGACCGCGAAAAGTCCGCGTCCACGCATCACCGCCCGCGAGCGGGCCGGGCAGCGCGTCCGGCGGGCTCTCGCACTCGTCCAGCCACGGATGCGGCCAGGCCATCAGGTCGAGGTAGCCGACATCGCTGAGCGGCAAGGTGTCGAGGACGAACCGTCCGCGAATCGCAACGGGCCGCCGCATCGTAGGAATGAACGTCTCGATCTCGCACCCGCCACCCGCCTCCGCGATCCGGATGTAGGTGCCGGTGAGGGGCTCGGGGCGGGTCACGAAGAGGACGGTCAGCGCACCGTCCGGGCCGAAGCGGCGGGCCAGCAGGTAGCGGGCGGGACGGTGCCCGATCACCGCCTCGACGGCGAACCCGTAGCACGCGAGCCGGCCCGCTCCCAGCCGGGCCCGGGCCGGCCCGCGCACGCGCACGTCGTCCATGACGGTCAGGCGATGGCGGCCGCGACCGCCTCCGGGATCACGGCGCTGTCGACCGGGACGTGGTGCAGCAGCGCGCCGATCTCGATGTCGGCGCCGACCAGCTCGCCGACGCGGCGGCCGTCCTCGTCGTACAGCGGGTAGCGGCGGGACGTGCGCGACACGTCGCCGATCGGCGGCACCATCGCGACCCGCGACTCCAGGCGGACGACCTGCGCGCCCGTGTCGACGGTCCGGCCGAGGCGCTCGATCTCGAACCGCGGGTAGATCATGGTCACGCAGTCCTTGATCGGCATCACGCCGACGTCCGGACCGCCGGGCGGCGGCGTCGGGCGGACCCGGGCGCCCTCCGGGCGGGACGGCGTGTTGGACACCCTGACCTGGCCGAACACCTCGCTGTGCCCGGTGACCTGGAGCGCCAGGAACTGCGCGGTGATGACCGACCCGGCCCAGTCCAGGCCGTGCCCGTCGCCGGCGACCGGGTCGTGCCGCCGGTAGATGGCCATACCGTGCAGGTCGACGAGGTCCTCGCCGAGGCCGTCCACGCTCACGTGGATGCGCTCGCGCACCGTGAACGCCTCCAGCGCGGCGGGGGTGAGGGTGTAGGGGCGGATGGGGTAGAGGTTTCCGGCGCCGCCCCACGCCGACGCGTGGCCCTTGACGACCCCGGCCGCCGAGAGCGCGGCCCCGGCGGCGCCGGGGGCGGTCCCCCGGTCTACCAGGGCGGTGAGGATGTCGCGGTGTTCCACTGCTGGGCCTTTCTCTGCTTGCGATGAAGCCGGTGTTCGGCCGCCGGGCGGCCGGAGCCACGACCAGGCGGCGAGGGACGCCGCAGCTAGGCGGCGAGGGACGCCGCAGCTAGGCCGCGGCCAGGGACGCCGCGGCTAGGCGGCGGCGAGGGACGCCATCAGGGCGTCCAGGGCGTCCACGACGTGCGCGAAGTCGACGATGCGCTCGGGGGTGCCGGTCCGGTCGGCGGTGCCGTCGCCGAGTTCCACGGCGAGCACCTCGATCAGCCGGTCGAGGTTGTTGTGCGCGATCGACACCGGGAAGAACCGCAGCTGCGGTTCCAGCGCGGGGTCGGCGGCGGGGTGCCCGGACTCCAGCAGCCCGCTCGACCCGGCGGCCTCCCGCCAGGCCCGCTCCACCGCGAGGTCGAACGCGTGGAAGGACGCGTAGTAGTAGGGCCGCCAGAGCGCGCGCAGGCCGTCCGCGGAGATCTCCCGCTCCAGGAACAGCCGCCCGGCCGGGACGACCACGGCCCGGTACTCCCGGAGGAGCCCGGTCACGTCCGGCAGGGCGGACGCACGCGCGCCGTCCGCGGACTTCGGGTTCGAGACGGTCACTGGGTCCTCCCCACCGTCGGTGTAGCCGTCAGTGGAGCACGCGGCGGACGGGCGCGACATCGCCCAGATTGCTCTCCCCGCCCGGCCGTCGAGGTGTCTCCGGCAGGATTCGAACCTGCGGCCTTCGGGTCCGCAACCCGACGCGCTTTCCCCTGCGCCACGGAGACTCGTTATGCAATTGCGTGCGAACGCGTAGCGGATGCGGGAATCGAACCCACCTTGAACGGCTTATGAGACCGTCGAAAGCGCCAGCTTTCCTATCCGCCATCGGGGATTACTCTGGCGTTCTCATTCCGCGTCCGCAACTTCTTTTCCCACCGGGCCCGCGTCGGTTTCGGCAGGACGGGCCAGCGCCGTCCGGGACGCGACCAATGCCATCGCGATGGCCGCGCATCCGACGGTCGCGAGAACGGCGTACATATCGTGGAAGGACGATTCGAGCAGGCCCGCCGCGAGCGTTCCCACCGGGATCGTGGAATAGGCGACCATCCGCGTCGTCGCGACGACGCGTCCGAGCAGCCGGGCCGGGGTGATCTGCTGGCGCAGCGTGAACCAGGAGACGTTCACGATCGCGCCGCACACGAATACGGCCATCCACGCCGCGCCGATGTCGACCACGTGCCGGGCCGGCACCAGCGCCAGGAACGTGACGCCCTGGACGCCGGTCAGCAGGACGAGCAGCCGCCCCGGCGCGCGCCCGCGCGACAGCAGCCGCTGCGTGAGCATCGCGCCGAGCAGCGCGCCCGCGCCCTGGAGGCCGATCATCACGCCGACGAGCGTCGGCCCGAAGCCGTGGTAGTGCGACACGTAGAACACGAAGTTCGCCTGGACGGACCAGATGAGCAGGTTGCTCATCGCGAACATCAGCGCCCCGGCGCGCAGCGTCGGCGACTTCGCCGCGTACCGCGCCGCCTCCCGGATCTCGTCCCGCACGCGCGTCCGTGCGGCCGACCGCGGTTCGGGGACGGCGGCGGACGCGGCGCGGAAGCGGGACATCGAGGCGATGAGCGCCGCCGAGATGAGGAAGGTCGCCGCGTCCAGGAAGATCGTGGGGCCGTGGCCGATGAGCGTGACGATGCCGCCCGCCGCCACTGGGCCGAGCAGGTTCAGCAGGTTGTCGCCGCCGTAGAGGCGCGCGTTGGCGGCGCCGAGCCGTCCGGGCGGCGCGATCTCGGGGATGATGCTCTGGAACGCCGGGTGGTAGACCGGTTCGGCGCAGGCCAGCACGAACGCGGCGATGTAGATCGTCCAGATCGGGCCGTGCGCGATCACGATGAACGCCAGCACGGACGCGACGACGCCCGCGCCGAGGTCGCCCGCGACCAGCACCAGGCGGCGCGGGAAGCGGTCGGCGAGCACCCCGCCGGGGATCGACAGCAGCAGGAACGGCGCGTACTCCAGTGTGTAGACGGCGCCCGTCTGCACGGCCGAGCCGGTCCGGTGCAGGATCAGCAGCGGCAGCGCGACCTTGTAGATCCAGTTGCCGAGCGACGAGGTCAGGTACGCGGCGAGCAGCAGGTTGTACCGCGCGCCCATCCCGCCCCCGGACGCCTCCTCGACCGGCGTCCCGTCGGGCGGGGTGGCGCCGGGCGGAGCCTCGGACAGAGCGTCGGACGGCGACTGTTCGGGAGGCTGGCATGCGGCGGCCCGGTGGACGCCCTCCGCGTCCGCCGGGCCGCCGTCGCCGGTGCCGCTCAGCGGCGTCAGCCCGCGTGCTTGGCGCTGGCGGAGCCGCGCAGCGCGACCGGTCCGGACTTGTGGATGACGACCTTCTTCATCGTTCCCGCCCCTTCAGTCACTTTTGTGCTTGACCGTTCCACTAATACCGTTGACCTCTCCCCACGGCCACGGTCAAGCCGACATATGACCTTTATAGGCCAGTTAGTGGCGGTACGTGAGGCCGAACCCGTAAGGGAACAGCGGCGACTTGCCATCGCCCCTGTTCACGGGCTCCTGGGACGCGGAGCGCGGCCAGCTGACCGGCAGCCTTCCGGACGGCCGGACGGTTCCGAAGAGCACGTCCGCAACACCCTGGCCCTCGGTTCCCGGCAGCCAGGACTCGACGAACCCGTTCCATCCGGACAGCTGCGAGGCGATGTCCAGCGGACGACCCGACACCATCACCACCACGACCGGGACGCCGGACGCGCGCAGCGTCGCGAGCGTGCTCAGGTCCTGGTCGTCCAGGCCCATGCCGTCCGGGCGGTCGCCCATGAACTCGGCGTACGGGGTCTCCCCCACGACCGCGACCGCGACCTTGTAGGACTTGTCGATGCCCGAGCCGTCCTTGCTGTAGGTGACGGTCGTCCCCGGCCGGACGGTGTTCCGGATGCCCTGGAGGATCGTGGTGCCCTTGGTGACCGGCCCGGACTGGCCCTGCCAGGTGAGCGTCCAGCCGCCGGTCTGGTTGCCGATGTCGTCGGCGTTCCTGCCCGCGACGAAGATCTTCCCGGCGCCGCGCGGCAGCGGCAGCACGTTCCCGGCGTTCTTCAGCACGACCTGCGACTCGGCGACGGCCTTCCGCGCCAGCGCGCGGTGCTCGTCCGACCCGAAGGTGCGCTGCCAGGAGCGGTCCGCGAACGGGTGCTCGAACAGCCCCATCTGGAACTTCACCGTGAGGATGCGGCGGTTCGCGTCGTCGATCCGCGACATCGGGACGTGCCCGTTGGCGATCTCACCGCGCAGCGTGTCGATGAACTGCTTCCAGTCCCACGGCTGCATGAACATGTCGATGCCCGCGTTCACCGCCGCCGTGACGCGCTCGGGCGTGAGGCCGGGCTCCCCGCCGCCGATCTGGTCGATGCCGTTGTAGTCGCTGACCACGAAGCCCCGGAACCCCAGCTCGCCCTTCAGGACGTCGGTGATCAGGTACTTGTTGCCGTGCATCTTGACGCCGTTCCACGAGCTGTACGAGACCATCACCGACCCGACACCGCGCCGGACGGCCTCGCGGAACGGCGGCAGGTGGACCTGCCGCAGCTCGGCCTCGGAGACCTGCGTGTCGCCCTGGTCCTTGCCGCCGGTCGTCCCGCCGTCGCCGACGTAGTGCTTGGCGGTCGCGAGGATGGACGCGGGCCCGGCGCCGAGCCGCTCGCCCTGGAACCCGACGATCTCGGTCGTCATCGCGGCCGGCAGGTCCGGCACCTCGCCGAACGACTCGTACGTCCGGCCCCAGCGGTCGTTGCGCGCGACGCACAGGCACGGCGCGAACGTCCACTGCACGCCCGTGCCCGCGACCTCCTCGGCGACCGCCCGCCCGATCTTCCGGACGAGCCGGGGGTCGCGGGTCGCGCCAAGCCCGATGTTGTGCGGGAAGACCGTCGCGCCGTACACGTTGTTGTGCCCGTGGACGGCGTCCGCGCCGTACACCATCGGGATCTTCAGCGGCGTCGCCAGCGCGCCGCGCTCGTAGCCGTCGACCATGTCCGCCCAGGCCTGCGGGGTGTTCGGGTCGGGGACCGAGCCGCCACCGGACAGGATCGAGCCGAGCCGGTACGTCGTGACGTCCTGCGGGGTGGCCCCGCCACGCTCGGCCTGGGTCATCTGGCCGAGCTTGTCGTCCAGGGTCATCCGCTTTAGCAGATCCTCGACGCGTTCTCGAACAGGTCGTCGAGCGTCCAGGTATGGAGCGTTCGAGGGTGCGGCCCGCTCGGCGAGCCGTCCGGTGACCGGCGCGGCGTGCGCCGGGAGGGTGGCGGCCCCGAGAGCGCCGAGCGCCGTCACGAGGCCGAGGACGAGGGTCCGGGGTGGGAAGCTGCGCACAGAGACCTCCGCGCGGTTCGATTTGTTGCCCCCGACAACAAGTCCATGACAAGCGCACGGTAAGCCGACCACCCCGCCCCGGCAACCCCTCCCTTCCCACCCCGTCCACATCCGGACGCCATGCGGACGCGATGCCGACGCCATGCGGACGCCCCGGAGGACGGACCCCCGGGGCGTCCGGAATGACCATGCAGGTCAGGCGTCGAAGTCGGTGCCGCGGGCGACCTTCTCCCAGGCCGCGGCGTCCGCGCGGTCGCGGGCGGCGGCGGCCTCGATCGCGTCCAGCGCGTCGGCGCCGAGCGGGAGGCGGAGCGGCGTCTCGTCCGCGTCCAGCGCGGCGAGGATCGCGGCGGCGGCCTTGGCCGGGTCGCCCGGCTGGTTGCCGTCGCTCGCGGGCAGGTTCCGGCGGACCGGGCCGACCACGTCGGCGTACTCGGGCATCTCGGCCGTCTGCGCGAGCGCGCCCGTCCCCGCGAACGAGGTGCGGAAAGCGCCCGGCTCCACGATCAGCGTCTTGATCCCGAACCCGGCGACCTCGCCGACCAGCGCCAGGGTCAGCCCTTCGAGCGCGTGCTTGCTCGCCGAGTAGGCGCCCGCGCCGGGGAACGACATCCGGCCGCCCATGCTGCTCATCTGCACGACCGCGCCCGTCCCCTGCCGCCGCATGTGCGGCAGGACGGCCCGGACCAGCGCCGCGGGCCCGAAGAAGTGCAGCTCCATCTGCTCGCGCAGCTCCCGGTCGGTCGTCTCCTCGACCGCGCCGAGCATGCCGCGTCCCGCGTTGTTCACCAGGACGTCGATCCGGCCGTGCCACAGCACCGCCTCGGCGACCGCGGCCGTGATGGCGGCCTGGTCGGTGACGTCCAGCCTGATCGCCCGCACCCGGTCGGGATGCGCGGCCACCAGGTCGTCCAGGGCCTCGGGACGGCGCGCCGCCGCCACCACGACGTCGCCCGCGCCGAGCGCCGCCTCCGCGATCGCCCGCCCGAACCCCGACGTCGCACCCGTGATCAACCACACTCGCTGTTCGCTCATGACCAGAGTTATCCACCCTGGCGCGGCCGGACGTCCAAGACAGAGATCAACTCACGCCATAAAGGGCGTTTATCATCCCAGGGTGGAACTCCGGGAGCTGCGGTACCTGGTCGCGATCGCGGACGCGGGCAACGTCGGACGGGCGGCCGCGTCCCTGTACGTGAGCCAGCCCGCGCTTTCGTACGCGCTGCGCAGGCTGGAGACCGAACTCGGGCTGCGGCTGTTCGAGCGGCGTCCGGGCGGGATGGCCCCGACCGCCGCCGGACGGGACGTGGTCGCCGAGGCGCGCCGGACGCTCGCCGCTGCCGACGGCCTGCTCGCCGTGGCCGAACGGCACCGCCGCGCGGTTTCGGGCGTGCTGCGCGTGGGGTTCGAGGCGACCGGAGCGGGCGAGCTGACGACCCGCGCCCGCGCCGAGTTCGCCCGCCGCAATCCGGGCGTCCGGGTCGAGCCGAAGCGGTTCGACTGGGGCGGCGAGGTCCCGGCACTGCGCGACGGCCGGGTGGACGTCGCATTCGCCTGGCTGCCCGCCGACCTGTCCGGCCTGGACTCCGAGATCGTGCACACCGAGCCGCGCGTGGTCGGCCTGCCGATCGCGCACCCGCTGGCGTCCCGTCCGGGCCTGTCGATCATGGACGTCGCGGACGAACCGCTCATGTGGACCGAACGCGCACCCCGCGCCTGGGTCGACTGGTGGGCGGTGAACCCCCGCCCGGACGGCTCGTCCCCGGTCTGGGGACCCACCAACGACAACGTCGAGGAGATGCTCGAACAGGTCGCCGAAGGCGCCGCGATCTGCTTCGCGCCCGCCAGCATGGGCCACTACTACACGCGCCCCGACCTGGCCTGGATCCCGCTGACCGACGTCGAGCCGCTGCGCGTCGCGCTCGCCTGGGCCGCGCCCGGCCCGCTGGTCGACGACTTCGTCCAGGTCGTCCGCGACCTCGTCCACCAGGACGACTGATCCGGACGGCCGACCCTCAGCCGACCCAACGCCCCGGCCCGACCTCAGCCACCCCGGCCCGCCCTCAGCCGTCGAGCGCGACGGCGAGCGCGCGGAGCGCCTGGTAGACGCGCAGCTTGACGTCCTCGACAGGGAGTCCCAGGACGGCGGCGGCCTGGTCGACCGTCCGCCGCCGGAACCAGGTCTCGGTCAGAATCTCCCGGTGCGCCGCGGGCAGCGCCCGGAACGCCCGCGCCACGGCGCCCGGACGCCCGGATGGCGAAGGGGCGCCGGGGAATTCGCCACGTCGTACGGCCACGTTCCGAACCTCGCAGCCACTCGCGGCCCCCGGCACCCCTTTATGCCGCTGTTAACCGTTGGCTAAGCACCCCTACCCGGCCGCGGGCGCGGCGTCGGCGCCGACGTGCAGCACGCCGCCGATGTTCGCGCCGTTGGCCAGGTTGATCAGCTCGTACCCGGACGACACCGAGATGGCCCGGGTGAATCCGCCGCCGTAGCCGCTCACCATCGTGAAGATGCCCCAGGCGACGATCCACGGGTGCAGGTCGCCATTCTCGTCGTGGAACATCTCCGGCACCGGGACGACCCGCCGCTGCAGCACGTAGGGACCGTCCACGGCGGCCGTGATCTGCTCGCGCCACTCCTCCGCCGAGACCTCGGGGAGCCAGCCGAGCACGACGCCCGTGCCGCCGTGCAGCTGGGTGGGCTTGAGCGCCAGGTGCTCCTGGTTGGCGAGCGCGTAGTCGACCAGGTCGACGCTCTCGCCGGTCTCCAGCGTCACCTTGTCCTGGCGGACCATCCGCGTCCACGGCAGGATCCGGTCCAGGCTGGCCAGCTCGGCGGCCGAGAACAGCCCGCGGTTCCGCTCGTCCGACAGCATCGCGAGGGCGCCCTTGCTGGCGAAGACCTCGGCGTCCATCGGGGTGAAGATCTTCACCTGGCCGCGGTGCGCCGCGTCCAGGACGGGGTTCATCAGCGCGGGCGCCTCGTCGGACTCCATGAGGTCCTCGATGAGGAACATCCGGTAGATGATGTCCACCTTGCGCTCGCCGAGCCAGACGCCGTCGTCGCGGACGTCCAGGTGCCCGATGTGGCAGGGGTGCGCGTCGAGGCCCATCTCCTGCCAGCGCTCGCAGTAGTGCGTCATGTAGTTGCGCAGCTTGTCGAAGCTCTTGGGCCAGTCGCACATCGCGACCACCGGACGCGAGCCCGGCTCGAACCCGGTCTCGGCGAACACGCTGTCCACCAGCTCCTGCAGCGTGTCCACGTACGTCAGGCCGTGCCGCTCGGCGAACGAGGACAGGACCGGGTGCGCCAGCAGCGGACGGCTCATGTCGGGGTTGTCCAGCCCGCCGAGCGAGCCGCCCATGTTCACTTCCAGCACCTTCAGGCCGGTCGCGTCGGCGTACATGTCGAGCCGTCCGACGCGGGTCGGCTCGGGCCCGCGGCTGCGCAGGACGGCCGAGACCTGCACCTCGGACATCCCGACGGCCCGCGCGAACGCCGCGAGGTCGCCGCCGTACAGCTTGTCCGGCAGGCTGAGCAGCGCGGACCGGAAGTTCTCCAGGTCCGCGGCGAGCTGCTGCTGCTCCTCGCGCCCGAGGAACACCGGACGGGACAGGTAGCGCTCGCGGTAGAGCGAGTTCAGGAACTCCGACTTCGGCAGGTCGCCGATCAGCTCGCTCAGCGGCAGCCCGGCGCTCTCCTTGAGGTACGCCTCGGTCAGGGACTCACGGGTCACTTCGGGTTCACCCTTCGGGGTCGATGATGAGCTGCTGCTCCAGCTTGCGGATGACGTCCCGGTCCGCGTAGAGCTGCTCGGTGCTCTCGTGGGCGAGCGTGATGTAGCCCATCGTCATGCTCGTGTGGATGTCGGTGCTGGCCTCGACCCGGTCGCCCGTGGACACCAGCCGGAAGGTGGAGTGGAAGCTCGGCAGCGAGCGCGCCTCGTCCAGGATCTCGGCGTTGCGGACGACACCGGAGGTGTAAGCCTTGACGAACACGGCCAGCACCTTCCGCTTCAGCGTGAACCCGTCCGGCATCTGGTCGCCGCGGCCGGCGCAGACGTCCACGGTCCGGGTGAGCTGGCTCTCCCCGGTGCCGATCTCGGTCAGGGTGGGGTGGCCGATCCCGGCGAGCCGCGCGTTGACCTCCAGCAGCCGCGGGCCGTCCTCGGTCATCATGATCTCGGTGTGCGCGGCCCACTGCCGCAGGCCGACCGCGTCCAGCGCGGCGAGCGCGTACTCCATCAGCGGCCCGAGGACGGCGTCGTCCGGCGCGTACGGCATCCACTCGACGGCGTTGTAGACGGCGATGCCGTCGCCGTACTGCGCCCGGTCGTACCGGATGATGTCGGTGATGGAGTGGCGGCCGTGGTGGCTGACGGTGTCGACCGCGTACTCGGTGCCGGTCAGGTGCTCCATGACCAGCACGTCCTCGGCGAGGACGCCGTTCTTGTCGTAGTGGCCGAGGATGGCGTCGAAGTGCTCGCGCCAGCCCTCGCCGCCGGGCGCGCGGCCGACGTTGACGATCCCGGCGCTGGACGACGGCTTGATCACCAGGTCGCGCCCGGCGAGGCCCTCGCGCGCGATCCAGTCCTCCACCTCGGCCGGGTCGGTCGTGCAGATCTGCCGGGCGATGGGCAGCCCGGCGGCGGCGAGCGCCTGGTGCATCAGGTACTTGTGCCGGCGGGCGTCGATCAGCTCCGGGACGTTGGCCTCGTCCGGGGTGAGCGCCTCCGCGAGCTCCTGGGTCAGGTGCAGCGCCATGTCCACCGAGGTGAAGACGGCGGTGGGGTTCAGCGCCCCGAGGGTGGCGATCGTCTGCGCGGTGTCGCCGTGGTGGTTGACCACCACGTCGTAGTTCTCCGGGACGTGCGCGGCCCGCAGCGGCTCCAGCGCCGGCCCGACGCAGTCCATGACCGCCACCGGGCTCAGCCCCGCCGCGCGCAGCAGCGGGGCGAGCATCGCCCCCGAGCTGTACGGCTGGACGACCGCGACGACTGGCTTGCTCATGCTGGCTCACTTTCTCTTTCTTTGGAGACGTGCAACTCGCGCGGCTTGGGCCGGGTCCGCAACCCGGCGCCCAGGGCCACGCAGACCGCCGCGGCCCCGGCGCAGGCGCCGGTGAGGACCCACAGCTTCGTGCCCCACCAGTGCCACGCGGTGACCCCGACGACCGGGCCAGCGCTGTAGGCGATCTGGGTGGCGAGCGTGGCGAGGCCGATGTAGCGGCCGCGCAGCTCGGCGGGGGCCACCAGGCCCGGGTAGGCGAGCATCGACGGGGCGGCGACCAGCTCGCCGCAGGTCCAGACGATCGTCCCGGCGATCAGGACCCAGGTCATGGACGGGCCGAGGTAGGTCAGGTAGCCGAGGCCGAGCAGCGCCATGCCCGCCGCCATCGGGATGCCGATCGGCGCCTTCTGGGTCCACTTGGACAGCCAGAGTTCGAGCGCGATCACCATGCCGCCGTTGATCGCGAGCATCACCGCGTAGATCCGGCTGTCGAAGCCCGAGTCGGTGACGAACAGCGGCAGCGACGAGTTCATCTGGATGTAGGCGACCGAGGTCAGGAAGAGGCCGAGGACGACCAGCACGAACCGGCCGTCCGCGAAGACCTTCCGGTAGCCGGGCGCGGGCTGCTTCGCGGCCTTTTCCGCCTGCTGGCCGTCCTTCTTGCGTCCGGTGCGCGCGGCGTCGGCGGGCAGGACGAGCAGGGCGACCAGGCCGTAGCACAGCGAGGTCGCCGCGTCCGCGAAGAACAGCGGGACGTAGGAGCCGAACCAGGTCAGCAGCAGCGCCGCGCCGAGCGGGCCGAGCGTGGACCCGATGTTGAAGGTCGCGCGCCAGATCGAGAACGTCATGACCTGGCGCTCGTCCGGCGTCAGCTCGACGACCCGGGCCATCGCGGCCGGACGGAACGAGGTCGCGGTCAGGCCCGCGCCGCCCGCGACCAGCACGCCGACCCAGACGTTCGGGACGTACACGATCGCGGCGGTCAGCGCCGCCGTGGCGGCGGTCGAGCCGATGATCGTCCAGCGGTAGCCGAACCGGTCGGCGGCCGTCCCGCCGGCGGCGCTGCCGAGGATGCGGCCGACCATCAGCGCGGTCAGCACCACCCCGCTCTCCCACGCGGTGAAGCCCTCGTGCAGCAGGTACAGCACCAGGAACGCGTTGAGGAAGGCCGCCAGGTTGCTGACCAGGTTGCCGATCATGAGCACGCGGACCGTGCTCGGCATCTCCCGGAGCGTCCGCAGGACGGTCACATCGGCCTTCGCGCCGCCCTCCGCCTGCGCGCCGCCCCCTGTCTTCGCGCTCACGACAGGGGCTTCCCGGTGATCTCGAAGAACCGGGCGGGGTCGGCCACCGCCGCGCGGGACTCCTCCAGGGTCGCCCCGATCGCGATGACGTAGCCGGAGCGGGCGAGGCCGTGCGGCGGCAGCTTCACCGTCATGCCCGGCACCGCGCTCATTCCCATCTCGTGGATCGGCGGGACGAGCAGCTCCTCGCGCGCCCGCGCGGTCTCGACCTGCATGTCGTACGCCGGGTAGGCGAAGCGGACCGAGGCGGCGCGGCGCGGGTCGGGGAACGCGACGGTCGGACGGCGTCCGGCGGCGACGTCGGCGGCGGCGAGCGCCGCGTCCGTGCCGGAGGTCAGCATGCCGAGGTAGGGGATCATGCCGCCGCCGAGCCGGGCGTTGACCTCGATCGCGTACAGGCCCTTCGGGGTGACCTTGTACTCGGCGTGCGTGAAGCCGTTGTCGAAGCCGAGCGCCTCGTGCGTGCGGCGGACCAGGTCGACCGCGCCCGGGTCGTCCAGTAGCGGGTCGTTGCCGTCCACGTCGTGGCCGATCTCCTCGAACGCCATCGACTCGGACTCGCCGAGCACCTTGCGTCCGACGATCATCGGGGTGCACTCGCCCTCGAAGACCACCGAGTCGATGGAGACCTCGGGGCCGTCCAGGAACTCCTCGATGATCACCTGGTCCTCGAACCGCTGGATGCCCGGGACGACCGCGCCCTTGGTGACCTCGAAGGCGGCCGCGAGGTCCTCGGGACGCTCGACCTTGCGCAGGCCGAGGCTGCCGCCGAGGTTGCGCGGCTTGAGGATGACCGGGTAGCCGGTCCGCTCGGCGAACTCGCGCGCCTCGTCCAGCGTCGCGACCGGACGGGACGCCGGCTGCGGGATCCCGGCCTTCTCCAGCGCCTGCCGGGTCGCGGTCTTGTCCCGGCAGCGGGCGACCGCCGCCGGGTCGAGCGTCTGGAGGCCGAGCGCGGCGCCGGCCCACGCCGCGGTCTCGATGTACACCTCGTCGTAGCAGTAGAAGCCCGCCACCTTGTGCTCGCGGGCGACCGCCGCGGCGGCCTCGGTCAGCGCGTCCTGGTCGAGGCAGTTCACGACGGTGCAGCCCTCGATGTAGGGCAGTTCCCACGTGGGCGGGGCCGGGTTGAGCAGCCACAACCGGTACCGGGACGACACCGTCCGGAAGATGTAGGAGCGGTACGCCGCGTAGCTGCTCGCGACGACGATCAGGAGTGGCTTTTCCATCGGTCCTTCATCGGGTGGGGGGCGTGCGGTGCCGCCTCGGGACGGCGTGCGGCGCCGTCATCGGACGGGGCGGACGGCGACCTCGGCGCGCGGCGCGGCGGCCCGCAGGCCGTACAGCCGGCCCGCCGGGACCAGGAGCGTCTCGCCCGCGCCGAGGCGGTGCGGGGTGTCGGTGGCCCAGGCGTGCACCTCGGCCTCGCCGCCGGTCACCTCGACCAGCCGGTCGCCGTCGTGCACCCGCGTGCTGAACGGGTCGCCGGGCTTGAGCACGGTCGCGGTGCCGTCATCGGCGGCCGAGGACGCGAGCTTGGTGCCGAGCCGGGTGTGCTCGTCGAGCGACGAGGCCCAGGCGATCTGCGCCTGGAAGTCGGCGTCGCCGAGCCGGAGCAGCTCCTTGGTCTCCACGATGCCGCGGACCAGCTCGGGGACGACCGCCTCGCCGTGCCGCCGGGCCAGCCCGAGCAGCAGGTTCTCGAACGTCATCCGGCCGTGGTGGATGTCGATGTGCGCGTGCTCGTCGGTGTACCTCGTGTCGGCCCGGTCGCCGAAGACCGTCCGCAGCATCGTGCCCATGTCGGCGAAGCCCTGCGCGAACAGCCACTCCAGGTAGCTCACCGCGCCCATGTACCGGAACACGCCCCGGTGGTTCTTGGTGAGGTAGTTGAAGTAGTTCGCGCCCGCGAGCGAGCTGGTCAGGTAGAAGTTCCAGTAGGCGTGCACGTCGGTGCGCAGCCCGATGCTGGAGACCATCCCCCGGAACAGCGTGCTGTGCTTGGCGCGGTAGACGCCGTAGCCGAACTCGTCGGTGAAGACCTTGAACAGCTCCGACTGCTCGGGGCCGTAGAAGCCGGCGAGGTTGCCGGCCATCGCGGACGCCTCGGTCAGGCCGTCCAGGGCGAGCTGGATCAGGTTCAGCCGGGCCGCGTCCTCGGGCTCGGGGCACTCGACGATGGCGCGCATCGATCCGGTCAGCCGGGCGGCTGCGTCCACGGCCGGGTTGTTGCCCGACGCGTCCGGCGGGGCTCCGGCGCCCTCGACCTCGCCGAGGAAGTACGCCTCCAGCTCCTCGACCGTCCGGACCGGGGGCGCTTCGAGCCGTTCCAGCAGGCCGAAGGAGTAGCGCTCCAGGGACGGGCGCATCGCGTCGTGCAGCCGCCGCACCTCGGGCCCGTAGAACTGGTCGAAGTCGCCCTTGACCGGCCCCACCCCGTCCTCCGGGAGCAGGACCATCTCGCTCTCGTAGACGTTGCAGAGGATGCGGCTCGCGATGAGGTGCCGGTGGCTCAGGAACTCCGCCTCGGTCGCGGGCTCCGCGAACTCGGCCTTCCCGGTCTCTCCGAGGGGACGCCGGTAGGGGTTGGCCTCGACGTACAGCTCGGGACCGGGACGGAAGATCGGCAGCGCGCCGTACTCGTCGAGATCGCTCTGGGTCGTGGGGTCGGTCATGGCGTCGTCTCCCCCATGCTGACGGCGGTGAAGTGGATGGAGATGCCGTCGTGCCGGGCGTCCAGGAGAAGGGGCTCGGCGGGCCGCACCTGGAGCGGGTCCGGCAGGCACTGGACGGCCTGCTTCCAGTGCGACTGCGGGTTGCTCGGCGAGTTCGTCAGCCCGATCCCGGGGACGAGGTCGAGCTCGAACCAGAACACGATCGCGTGCGCGCGCCCCTCGGCCGTCGGCGAGACGACGAACTCGGCGCGGCGCTCGTCCGGGCCGTCCTTGTAGAAGTCGAACGCGAAGATCTCCATCGGCTCCGACAGCGGGCGCCACTGGTGGTTGCGCAGCCGCGAGTCGAAGTACTCCAGCGAGGCGAGGCTGTTGAACTCCGACAGGTCGAACCCGTAGAGCTTGCCGACGTGGTTCTTCTGGAACAGCGTGTCGCTCTCCACCAGCTGCGCGAACACCCGCCCGGCGGACGGGAGGATCAGCGCGTCGTCGGTCAGCAGGTGCTCGCGGGCGTGCGCGATCGTGCCGAGGATGCCCTCGCCCAGCAGCGCGCAGTCGATCGTCTCGGTGATGAGGATGTCCGCGCGGGCGGGCATGTCGGCCGGCACCCGCATCGCGGTCGACCGCTTCGACACCACGGTGATCACCTGCTCGTGCCCCGCGGCCCGGATGATCTGCTTCGCGACGGCCGCGACGGCGGGCTGCCCCTCGCAGGCGGTCACCTCGCGGGCCCCGGCGCGGGCGGCCATCATCGACAGCAGGCCGGTGCCGGTGCCGATGTCCAGCACCCGCCGGTCCGGCCGGACGACCTGGCTGATGGCCCGGTCGTACAGGTCGGCGCGCTCCCGGTCGTGCAGCATCTCCCAGTGCCAGCGCGGGACGTGCCGCCGGATCGCCCGGTTCTGCCCGAGCATGGCCTCGCGGTTGTCGCCGTCCAGCGCCAGCGCGAGCTCGAACTCCTCGATGGCCTTGTCGTACATGCCGGACTCGTGCAGCGCATGGCCGCGCCGGATGAACTCGGCCACGACCCGGTCCACGGCGCCGCTCGCGTCCGCCGGGAGGACGACCTCGTGCAGATCTTCGCTCATCGTTGCTCCTCGCAGGGCAGGGCAGGGAGTTCCGCGCAGTCTTCGACCGTCCCGGCGGGACCGGCCGGACCGGCCGAACCGTCCGGGCCGTCCGATCCGGGACGGTCGGGGTCCTCGGGCGGGAGGTTGGCCAGGATCCGCTTGTGGACGAGCGTCACGGGCACGTCGTCCGGGGTGTCCGGCAGCAGCACGATCGCCTCGTCGCCGCTGCGCACCATGGGCAGGCCGGTGCGGCGGACGGCGGCGACGCCGACCTTGGTGCCGTGCCACGGGCAGGTCAGCCGGCGCCCGTCCGGCGTCAGCCGGGACAGGCTGAGCGGCCCGCCGCGGTGCGGGCACCAGTCGCGGACGAGGTGCGAGTCGCCGTCCGGGCCGACGAGCACGAAGTAGCGGTCGTGACCTGCGAGGACGGTGTTGTGCTCGCGCAGGTCCATCACCACGATGCGGCTCATGCGCTCGTCCGGACGGGGTGCAGGAGGTGGGACGAGGCGTCCGACAGCGCGCGGACCCCGTACACGCGTCCGGCCGGGACGAGCACCGCGTCGCCCTTGGCGAGGGGCGTGGGAGTGCCGGTGGCGCTGGTCACGAGCTCGGCCTCGCCGTCCTCGATCTCCAGGACCACGGCGTGGTCGTGGTTGCGGGTGTGGAACGCCGCTCCGCGGGTCCGCTCGGCCCGCTCGGGCGGGCCGTCGAGCGTGGCGTCCGCGGCCAGCTCCCGGTGCCGGGGGATGGTGTCGGACCAGGTGATCTGCGCGGCGGTGTCGTCCTCGAACCAGCCGCCGAGCATCCGCGCCTCCGCGATGCCGCGCATCAGCTCGGGGACGACGTGGTTCCCGTGCCGCTCGGCGAGCGCGAGCAGGATCTCCTCCCGGGTGATCCGGCCGTGGTGCTCGTCGATGTGCGCGTGCTCGTCGCAGTAGTGCAGGTCGACGTCGTCGCCGAAGACGTCCCGGAACACCTTGATCATCTTGACGAAGGCCGGTGCGAAGACGGCCTCGGCGTAGGCGACCGCGCCCGCGTACCGGAAGAACTTCGCGTGGTCCCGGGACAGCAGGTAGTAGTGGTTGTTGATCGCGATCGGGCCGGGCAGGTAGAAGTTCCAGTAGGCGTGCACGTGCGACGCCATGCCCCGGCTGCCCAGCATCTTGGTGAAGATCGTGGTGTGCTTCGACTCGTGCACGCCGTAGCCGAACTCGTCGATGAACACCTTGAACAGCGCCGACTGCTCCGGCCCGTACGCGCCGCCGAGGTTGCGCGACATCGCCGAGGCCTCGGTCAGGCCGTCCAGGGCGAGCTGGACGAGGTAGGTGTCGGCGGCGGCGGGCCGGTCGGCGGCGGTCGCGATCGCGTCCAGCGCGGGCGAGTCGCCGCGCGCGGCCTCGTCCACCAGGTGGCGCAGGTAGGTGTCGAGCACCTCCGGCGTGCAGTCGCCGCTGACCTCCACCTCCCCGTCGAGGAAGCCGAAGGCGAAGCGCTCCAGGTCGGACAGGGACGACTCCCTGATCCGGCGCAGCTCCTCGCCGTAGAAGGCCTCGAAGTCGGGCCGCAGGCCGGCGAGGCCCTGCTCGGGGAGCAGCACGGTCTCCGACTCGTAGTAGGTGCCGAGGATCCGGTGGACCGTCAGCGCCCGGGAGGACGCGAACTCGCGCGCCCCGAGCGGCCGGTCGAAGTCGACCTCCGCCAGCGCCTCCGGCACCAGCGTGCGCCGGTAGGGGTTGGGCCCGTGCAGCAGGTCCGGCCGGCCGCCGAACAACTGGTTCGCCGCGAAAGACGCAACCCGGTCGCGCAGGACCTCCCCGTCCGATGCGAAAACGGGCAGGCTTTGTTCCTGGATTGTCATGTAAGGCAAACCATCCCGTGGGGTGGAGCGATGGTCGTGATTCCTTCTCAGCCGTTTTGCGGCATGGCGAGACACCCGGATCCGCCTTTAGGCGAAGCGGCTGGAAGTGTTTTCAGGAAAAACTGGGGCCTTGCTCAGCGAGCGTTCAGGTCGGGACCGAGATTCCGTCCGAAAGAGTGCAGCACGCGGCCAACATCTACACGTCCCCCCCCTGGGCAGCTGAATCGGCATTGATCCGTTGCGCGTTGAAGTCGAGAGTCCGCCCGGGGGACGGAAGGGCGACAGATACCGCCGGTCCCGCGAACGACGACCGTAGGATAAGCGGATTTCGAGAGGGAGGTCCAGATTGTTTTCCCGACCTTCCCGTCACGCTCGGTGATCTTCCCAGGAAAGCCCGGCGGCCGGTCTACGACAATTGACGCAGCGTGATCATGTACGGAACGGCGGCCGGGACCGCGCGAACGCGGCCAACGGTTCCCAGGCGGTCCGAAACCGGGCGGAGAATCCCCAGGTCGCGGCCATTCCGGCGACTCAGGCCGGAGCCTGCGCGGACGCCTCGCCGCACTCTCGGTCACGGGCCGGGTCAGGTTGGCCGGAGGCGGTCTCGATCGGTTCGGGCTCGCGCAGCGTCCGCGCGAGGAGCCAGGCCAGGGCGGGCACGGCGATCACCGGGACGAGCGCGGCGGACGGCGAGGTCCGGTCGGCGAGCGCGCCGAGCGCCGGGCTGGCGACGCCGCCGACGCTGACCGCGAGGCCGAGCGTGACGCCGCCGGCGGTTCCGACGCGTCCGGGCAGGTAGTCCTGGCCGAGCGTGACCTGGAGCGAGAACGGGACGTACAGCGTGGCCGCCGTCGCCGCGATGCCGAGGAACACCAGCGGGCCGGGCAGGAACGCGACGCCGGCGACGGACGGCACGGCCAGCGCGTACGCGGCGCGGGTGCAGCGGACGCGGCCGAACCGCCCGGCGAGCCGTCCGCCCAGGATGGTCCCGGCGGCGCCGCCCGCGAACAGCAGGAACAGCGCCGCCGCGCCGACCGACGAGCCGCCGTGCATCCGCTGCTTCGCGACGACCGCGAGCAGCGTGCTCACGCCGAAGAACGCCACCGAGCGGCAGGTCACCATCAGCGACAGCCGCGCGAACATGCGCCAGTCGTCCCGGCGTCCGGCGGACGTCCCGGACGCGGCGCTCGCGGAAGCCGGAGCGCGCGCGACCAGGACGGTCATCAGCGCGCCCGCCACCGCGGGCACCGCCAGCCACGGCGTCGCGCCCAGTCCGCCCGCCGCCAGCAGCGGCGTGACCAGCAGGGGCGCGGCGGCGAACCCGACGTTGCCGCCGAGCGAGAACCAGCTCATCCCGCCGTGGTCACCGCGCGTGACGACCCGCGCGAGCCGCGCGGACGCCGGATGGTACGCCGCGACGCCCAGCCCGGACAGCGCGACGAGCGCCCACACCACGGCGTGGTCCCCGGACGTCCCGGCCGCCGCGATGCCGGTCCCGCCGAGCAGCATCGAGACCGGGATCAGCCACGGCATCCGCCACCGGTCGGTCAGCAGCCCGAACACCGGCTGGACGACCGACGACAGCAGCGTCGCCGCGAGCACCACCGCCGACGCGGCCGCGTAGCTGTAGTGCCGCTCGGAGATCAGGAACGGCACGAGCGCGGGCACCGCGCCCTGGTAGACGTCCACGCAGGCGTGCCCGGTGGACAGGAGCAGGACCGAACGTCTCATGTCGTCCAGCGTGGCGTCGCCGGGCCTTGTCGCGCTTCCGACATCACGCCATCATGTATCGCCAACCCGCCACGCCACCCTTCGGAGCCCGTGATGCCGTCAGACCGTCCGCCAACCCGCCACGCCGCCCTTCGGAGCCCGTGATGCCGTCAGACCGCCCGCCGACCCGCCATCTGCCGGAGGCGACGACCGGGATCCGGGCGCTGGGGCCGGGCGGCGGGCTGAGCGCGCACCGGCACGACAACCCCCAGCTGATCTACGCGCGGTCCGGCGTGGTGGCCGTGACGACCGACGCGGGAAGCTGGCTGGCCTTCCCCGGCCGCGCCCTGTGGGTCCCGGCCGGGACCGTCCACGAGCACTGGTCCTTCGGCGCCGCCGACCTCCGGCTGGTCGGCATCCCCGTCCCGGACGACCCGGTCGGCGCCACCTCACCCGCCGTCCTCGGCGTGGACCCCCTGCTCCGCGAACTCCTCCTGGCCGTCACCGGCGAGACCATCGCGGACGGCGGCGAGTATGACCGCCTGGTCGGGGTCCTGCTGGACCGGGTGCGGCGGGCGCCTCGGATGGCGGGGCAGTACCTGCCGGCGGCGCGGGATCCGCGGCTGGTCGCGGTGTGCCGCATCCTGCTGGACGACCCGGCCGAGCAGGCGGGCCTCGCCGAACTGGGCGCGCGCGTCGGCGCCGGGGAGCGGACTCTGTCCCGGCTGTTCGCGCGGGAGCTGGGCATGGGCTTCCAGCGCTGGCGGGCCGCGCTGCGGCTGCAGCACGCGCTGATCCTGCTGGCCGGGGGCGAGCCGGTCACCGCCGTCGCGCACCGGTGCGGCTGGTCGTCCGCGAGCGCGTTCATCGACGCCTACCGCCGCACCTTCGGCCACACGCCGGGCGAGACCCGCCGCGCCGGACGCCCCGGCCCCGCCCGCCGCGAGGGGTGGCCGACTTAGGTCGCGCACCCCGCCTGACCTGGCGCTTCTGAATCACCTGAAAAATCCCTGAAAAGGGCATTGACAGGCGTCCGAACTGATCGCACTCTATGGGTCGGCAGCAGGGGCGATCTTGCTCCCCGCCCCCTGCGGCCCGGCCCGCGCGCGCACGCCGACCTCCGTCCCCCGCCTCCCACAAGGAGTCGTGTGATGCAGCGACGAACCCTGTTCGCGTGCCTGCGCCCGTCCGTCCTCCTCAGCTCCCTGGCCGCCGCCGTCCCCGCCGCGGCCTCCCCCGCACCCACCGCCCCCGCACCCGCCTCCGCCACCGCTCCGGACCCGAACGCCCCCAAGTCCGGACGCGTCGCCCACGCCCGTCCCGTCCCGCACAATGCGGGCACCGACAAGGCCGCCCGCGCCTTCCGCGAGCTGCACCGCGCCCGCCTCCAGAACGGCGGCGCCGGCCCCGCGCTCCGGGAGCAGGTGCACGAGTTCTGGGGCGTCGAGCCCGCCGCCGGGACCCACGACGGGCTCATGGCGACGCACAGCATCGACCCGTCCTACCGGGTGTCCTTCGCCGACGACTTCACCTACGCGCCGACGACCAAGGCCGCCTCGTCCTGCATGGAGGTCACCACGGTCTACTCGCAGGCCGTCGGGAACGAGCTGTGGGCGTGGGACTGGTGCGGCGGCGACGGCCCCGCCGTCGAGGTCCCGATGGACGCCGCGTTCCAGCGGACCTACACCACGCAGGTCAACGGGCACGCCGCCTACACCGTCCAGCTCGTCCGGACGAACGCGTCGGCCAACGCCTGGACGGCCTACCTGTACAACTACACGACGAAGTCCTGGAGCTCGTCCTTCAGCAAGTCCGGCCGCGACACCAGCGGACTCCCCTACGGCTGGGACATCTTCGAGATCTACGCCAGCCGCGACCCCTCGACCGGCAACGCCTACTACTGCGCGGACGCCAAGAACACCGTCTTCGAAAGCAGCTCGATCAAGCTCCGCCGGAACGGCGCGTGGACGGCGGCGAGCCCGTCGAACAGCCCGTGGGAGCCGGTCGCGAACCCCGACCCGTCCGACTACCTGTGCCCGACGCTGACCTTCGTCCGCGCGGGGGCCGACGACCACTGGATCGTCCGGCAGTGAGGACCCCGGGGACCGCCGGGCTGCAGCGGAGCCCGGCGGTCCCCGGCCACCGGTGGATATCGTCGGATTCATGACGAGATCCACCGAACTCCGCTCCGAACGGCTCCTGCTCCGCCGCTGGCGCGACGAGGACCGCGCCCCCTACGCCGCCCTGAACGCCGACCCCGAGGTGATGAAGCACTTCCCGGACGTCATGACCCGCGAGGAGAGCGACGCGCAGCTCGACCGGTTCGACGCGGCGATCGAGGAGCGCGGCTTCGGCTTCTGGGCCCTCGAAGTCGCCGACACCGGACGGTTCGTCGGCGTCACCGGCCTGTCCGTGCCGCGCTTCACCGCGCACTTCACCCCGACCGTCGAGATCGGGTGGCGGCTCGGCCGGGACGCCTGGGGCCGCGGCTACGCGTCCGAGGCGGCCCGCCGCTGCCTCGACTTCGCCTTCGCGGACCTGGAGCTTCCCGAGGTCGTCGCCTTCACCACCGTCGACAACGACCGCTCCCGCGCCGTCATGCGCCGCATCGGCATGACCCACGACCCCGCGGACGACTTCGACCACCCCTACCTCGCCGAAGACCACCCCCAGCGCCGCCACGTCCTCTACCGCATCACCGCCCCCGACCACCTCGGACCGGCCTAGCCTTCCGGCCGGTAGCGGACGTCGACCACTGCCCTGGGCCCCTCCCCTCCGACCCTTTCGAGCCGGACCGGAACCCCGCCATGCCGGTCGAACAACCGGATCCCGTCACCGAGCAGCACGGGCGCGACATGCAGATCGATCTCATCGATCAGCCCGCGCTCCAGCAACTGCCGCCCGATGGACGGCGAGAACACCTCCACGTTCTTACCGCCCGCCGCCGTCCGCGCGATCCGTACCGCCTCGGCCACGTCGCAGTCCAGGAACGTGACGTCCGCCGCCGGCTCGGCGTCCTCGGGATGGTGCGTGAGCACGAAGACGGGCCCCTTCCACGCACCCCCGTAAGGCCGGGCGCCGCCGATCACGGCGTCCCACCCGTCCCGTCCGGCCAGTACGGCCCCCGTGGTCCGGACGTACTCGTCGAGCAGCCCCGGGCGGACGCTCATCCCCGCCATCCACCCCATGTCGTGCTCCGGCCCCGCGACGAACCCGTCCAGCGACATCTCGAAATGCCAGAGCACCTTCCCGGTCGCGGTCTGCGGTACGAAACCGTCCATGAATCCCTCCGTCTCCTGCCCACGGAGAGTGGACTCCCGCCCCACCGCCGATTCATCGCCCGACCACCACGCAAAACAGAAGCCCCCGCACAAGGCGAGGGCTTCAAAAGCTTCGGGGGACGCTCAACCCAGATCGCACGCCCGGATGAGCGCCACAACATCCGCCAACTCGCCCCGCGAGAGGGACAGGAACCCGTCCCGCGGAGCCTTGCTGTCACGAACACCCACCCCACCCGGCAAAGACGCCAGCTCAACGCATTCCGAATCCTCCATGCCCGTGCTGTAGCTGGACTTGCGCCACACGGAGTCCGTCACGTCACGCTCTCCCGTCTCCTGATGATCAGGTCGCGCGTAGCCTTCTCGTTGAGAGCCTTGAGCCTGATCCGATCGTGCCACACATGCAGCTCGCTCACCTCCCTCGGTTCCTGGAGGAGGCGTCCGCCCGCCGCGGCTTCGGTGTAGGCGACCTGCCGTCCCGGCAGGTCCAGATGGATGAAGCTGCCCACCTGACCGTACTCACCGGCCGACATCTCGACGACCTGGATGGACACGTTCGGCAACTCCATCAGATCAAGGAGATGACCGAGCTGCGCGTGCATGACGGCTCGTCCGCCGACAAGCCGGAGCAGGACCGCCTCATCGAGGACGACCCAGAACAGCGGGGGGTTCTCTTCGCGCGTCACGATCGCCTGGCGGGCCACACGCTGCGCTATCCCCTTTTCGATGTCAGGGTGGCGCGCGTCCTTCATCAGTGCCCGCATGTAGTCCACCGTCTGGAACAAGCCGGGAATGACGTACGAGTGGACGGTACGGACCTGGAGCGCCTCCGCCTCAAGGCTCAGGTACTCCTGCAGCCACTCGCTCAAGTGCTCGCGCTGCATGTGGTGAACGAGTCCCTGGAACAGCTCCCCCGTTCCGAAGAAGCCGTCCAACGCGATGGCGAGGCCCATGTCCGGAGCCTGGCTGCATGCCTCCACGGCCTGGATGGTGCCCCGTGTCAGGTACAGCTCCTTCGCCAGCGCGTCCTGGGACAGGGAGGGGTCGTGCGCCATCCGAAAGAAGCGGAGCGTGTAGGCGAATTGCTTACGCAAGGACCCTTTGGGGTCAATTGGGTTCGGGTGGCGTGACATCGGGGGGCCGCCTCCATTGTGGTTCCGCCGTCCGGCAATGGAATGTGTTCCCACCCTAGGACGCGGCGGCCACGCTGTGTAGGCGGATGAAAACAGAAATCCGCGCAGTCTCCGCGACGAGCCCGAAGGTGATCACATGGTGCCCCGCCCCGTCACGCCCGCGTCTCCCCGGACTTCGGAGGCTGCCCCGTCCTTCGAGCAGGCGGTGACGGGGGTGGCTTCGGCGGCCGTGCTCGTCCGGAACCTGGTGGAGGCGCATCTCAACTCGTGGGGGATGGACGCGCTGGTGGACGACGCGGTGCTGGTCGCGGACGAGTTGTTCGCCAATGCCGCGCAGGCCGCGCCGGGGCAGGTGATCGGGCTCCGGGTCGTCCTGCTGGCGGCGTTCGTCCTCATCGAGGTCGAAGACCCCTCGCCGAAGCGGGCCGCGCACCGCGAACCCGACGACGAGGGCGGGCGGGGGCTCATGATCGTGGAGGCGCTGTCCGCCTACTGGGGGCAGCGGCCCGAGCGCGGCGGGACCAAGACCGTGTACGCCCTCCTCGCCATCCCGCGCTCGGCCTAAGCGGGCGCGTCGAGGAAATCGCGGATCAGGGTGACCAGCTCGTCCGGGCGTTCGAGCCGCGCGACATGTCCGCTGTCCAGCTCGGCGTATCGGCTGCCCGGAATCGCCGCGTGGACGGCCCGGGCGTTCTCGACCGGGAGCATGGCGTCGTGGGCGCAGCCGATGACGAGGGTCTCGGCCTCGATCAGGCGAAGCAGATCGTGAATGGACACCCGGAGGTCCAGGTCGAGCTGGCGGACGCGGTCGGGGGTCGGCAGGAAGGAACCGGCCAGCTTCTCCACCGCGTCCCGGCCGATGCGGTTGAGGTACTGGCGGCTGAACGCGCTGAGCATCGCGTACCGCGCGAAGTCCGCCGGGCTGCCGGCGAGCGAGCGGAGCATCTGCAGGGTGTTGCGCAGGTACTCGTCCTCGACATTGCTATACACGGCATACGGGACGAGCCGGCGCACCAGATCGGGACGGGTCGCCGCCAGCGACAGGACGACGACGGCGCCGAGCGAATGCCCGACCACGTCCACCCGGCCGAGTCCGCTGTCCTCGATGACGGCGGCGAGCTGCGCGGTCAGCATCTCGACGGTGAGCGGCGCACCGTCGTCGATGGCCGGGTCGCTTCCCGACAGATCGGGCAGGACGACGGTGTACCGATCGGTGAAACGCTTCGCCAGGGCGTCCCAGCTGACCGACCCGCTGCCGGTGCCATGGACCAGGACGAGCCCGGGCCCCGTCCCCCGGACGCGGTATCGGACGGTGGCCCGCCCGACCTTCAGCTCGGTGGAGTGCTCTCGGGCGGTCTCGGCGAAGGACGTCGTAGAAGTCATGCCACGATTCTGTGCGGGCGCGGCCTCGCCGTGAATCGGTCCGCATTTCCTGGGATCGGCGATCCTAGTCCACCGTCATTTGCCGGCCGACTGGGACAGTGGGGCGACCACTTCTTCCAGCGCGACCTGGGATGCGGGATCGGCGGCCGTGAAGGTGATGAACTGGTGCTCGGGCACGCCGGGGAGCAGCATTCCGATGTATTCCAGGGAAATCCGGCCGACCAGCGGGTGGCAGTACGCCTTCATGCCCGTCGCGGGGCCCTGCACGTCCTGCCTGGCCCAGCAGGCGCGGAACGTCGGGTCGCTGGACAGCTCGCGGATGAGAGCCTCGGTCTTCGGGTTGCCCGGATCGCGTCCCGTGGCCGTCCGGAGCTGCGCCACACCGTGCCGGGCCACCTCGTCCCAGTTCGCGTAGAACGACCGTGCCCGGGGATCTCCGAAGACGTAGCGCAGGATGTTCCGCTCCGACTCCGGCAGCTCCGCCAGCTCGCACATCAGCAACGCCGCGGCCCGGTTCCACGCGAGGACGTCCAGCCGCCCGTTGATCACATACGCCGGGACGGACCCGATCGCGTCCAGCAGGTGCAGGACGTTGGGCTCGACCCGGTCGTCCGCGGGGCGCGCTCCGTTCGCGGGCGGCGGGGAGGGCAGTTCCAGGGCGAGCCGGTACAGATGATCGCGCTCGTGCTCGTTCAGGACGAGCGCCCGCGCCAACCCGTCCAGCACCGACGGGGACGGACGCGTGCCGCGCCCCTGCTCCAACCGCATGTAGTAGTCCGGACTGATCCCGGCGAGCATCGCCACCTCGGCCCGCCGCAGCCCGGGCGTCCGCCGGCGCCCGCCCTCCGGCAGCCCGACCGCCGCGGGGCCGATACGGTCGCGCCTGGAACGCAGGAAGTCCGCCATCTCCCGAATCGCCATACCTCCGAGGCTAGCCCTCCCGGGCCTAGGCAAGGCCGAGCCCTTTTCGGGCCGCGCCCCCGCGGGCAGGCTGGACATGATCCCAAACGACGAAAAGGAACTCCATGCGCTTCCGCAATCTCGGTGCGAACGGGCCGGAGGTGTCCGTCCTCGGCTTCGGCGCGATGACCCTCGCGCCCGTTTACGGCGGTGTCGAGGAGAGCGACGCCGTCGCCACGCTCCTCGCGACCCTGGACGCCGGCATCACGTTCGTCGACACCGCCGACATCTACGGGATGGGCAGCAGCGAATCCCTGATCGGCCGCGAGCTGAAGGCCCGGCGGGACGACATCGTCCTGGCGACCAAGTTCGGCGGCAACCAGGACAAGAACGGCATCCTCATTCCCGGCATGGGCCGTCCCGAATACGTCCGGCAAGCCCTGGACGCGAGCCTCACCCGCCTCCAGACCGACCACGTGGAGCTGTACTACCTCCACCGGCTCGACCCGACGACTCCGATCGAGGAGACGGCCGGTGCGCTCGCCGAGCTGGTCCAGGCCGGGAAGATCGGCGGCTACGGCCTCTCCGAGGTCTCCGCACGGACGCTCCGCCGGGCCCACGCCGTCCACCCGGTCACCGCGGTGCAGACCGAATACTCGCTGTTCCAGCGGAGCCCCGAGGACGAGCTGATCCCGACGTGCGACGAGCTGGGCGTCGCGTTCGTGGCGTACAGCCCGCTCGGACGCGGCATCCTCGGCGGCGCGGTCCGCACCTTCGACGACCTGGAGGAGAGCGACTGGCGGCGAGGCAACCCGCGCTTCCAGAGCGAGAACCTGGAACGCAACGTCTCCCTCGCCGACCAGGTCGCCACGCTCGCCGCCGAGCAGGACATCACCACGGCGCAGCTGGCGCTCGCCTGGCTGATCCACCGCGGCGCCCTTCCGATCCCCGGCACCCGCAAGGTGAGCAACGCCCTCGCCAACGCGGCCGCCGGCGACCTCACGCTGGACGACTCGGTCTTCAAGCGCCTCGAAGACCTCGTCCCGCCCGGCGCCGCCGCCGGAGCCCAGGGCAACGAGGCCTACCTCGCCAACCTCGACCGCTCCTGACAAAGCGAAAAGGCCCGTACGCCACGGCCTAATGGTCGAGGCGTACGGGCCCTGAAAAAGAAGTGAGGCCCCGCCATTTCTGGCGGGGCCTCACCCAATATATGTCCGGCGGCGTCCTACTCTCCCACACAGTCTCCCATGCAGTACCATCGGCGCTGAGGGGCTTAACTACCGGGTTCGGGATGGGACCGGGTGTTTCCCCCTCGCCATAACCACCGAACGATCAACGCACACACCCACGGGGGTGCGGCAAGTCTCGTCCGAGCCAGGCTCGGCATATTCGGTTGTACGGTTCCCGTTTGTTTTCTGGGAACCACACAGGGACGCGAACATCGTTAGCAGGATGCGATTGGTTTGAACGCTATGTGTGTTCAAGCCACTCGGCCTATTAGTACCGGTCGACTCCACACGTTACCGCGCTTCCATCCCCGGCCTATCAACCCAATCGTCTCTTGGGGGCCTTACACACCCGAAGGTGTGGGAGAACTCATCTCGAGGAAGGCTTCCCGCTTAGATGCTTTCAGCGGTTATCCCGACCGAACGTAGCCAACCAGCCATGCCCCTGGCGGGACAACTGGCACACCAGAGGTTCGTCCGTCCCGGTCCTCTCGTACTAGGGACAGACCCTCATCAATTCTCCTACGCGCACAGCGGATAGGGACCGAACTGTCTCGCGACGTTCTAAACCCAGCTCGCGTGCCGCTTTAATGGGCGAACAGCCCAACCCTTGGGACCTACTCCAGCCCCAGGATGCGACGAGCCGACATCGAGGTGCCAAACCATCCCGTCGATATGGACTCTTGGGGAAGATCAGCCTGTTATCCCCGGGGTACCTTTTAGCCGTTGAGCGACACCGCTTCCACACGCCGGTGCCGGATCACTAGGCCCTGCTTTCGCACCTGCTCGACCTGTCGGTCTCACAGTCAAGCTCCCTTGTGCCCTTGCACTCACCACCTGATGACCAACCAGGCTGAGGGAACCTTTGGGCGCCTCCGTTACTCTTTGGGAGGCAACCGCCCCAGTTAAACTACCCACCAGGCACTGTCCCCCACCCGGATCCACGGGTGCGGGTTAGACGTCTAAGGCGACCAGAGTGGTATTTCACCAACGACTCCACGAACACTGGCGTGCCCGCTTCACAGTCTCCCACCTATCCTACACAAGACACATCAAACGCCAATGCCAAGCTATAGTGAAGGTCCCGGGGTCTTTCCGTCCTGCTGCGCGAAACGAGCATCTTTACTCGTACTGCAATTTCGCCGGGCCTGTGGTTGAGACAGCGGGGAAGTCGTTACGCCATTCGTGCAGGTCGGAACTTACCCGACAAGGAATTTCGCTACCTTAGGATGGTTATAGTTACCACCGCCGTTTACCGGCGCTTAGATTCTCAGCCTCGAACCCCGAAAGGCTCTAACCGGTCCTCTTAACGTTCCGGCACCGGGCAGGCGTCAGTCCGTATACAGCGTCTTACGACTTCGCACGGACCTGTGTTTTTAGTAAACAGTCGCTTCCCCCTGGCCTCTGCGACCACCCCCAGCTCACGGTGCAAGACCGGTCACCGGGCATGGTCCCCCTTCTCCCAAAGTTACGGGGGCAATTTGCCGAGTTCCTTAACCACAGTTCACCCGATCGCCTTGGTATTCTCTACCTGACCACCTGAGTCGGTTTAGGGTACGGGCCGCCGGCACACTCACTAGAGGCTTTTCTCGGCAGCATGGGATCACTCACTTCACCAAAAACGGCTCGGCATCACCTCTCACCCTCAATGGACCGCGGATTTGCCTACGGTCCGGGCTACGGGCTTACCCCGGGACAACCATCGCCCGGGCTGAGCTACCCTCCTGCGTCACCCCATCGCTCACCTACTACCGTCTCGGGCCCCACGCTCCCCGACCAAGCCCGCCCGAAGGCAGACAAGGTGGTTCGGGTGGTTAGCATCAACGGGCTCGGCGTTGGCGCGTACCAGCGGGTACGGGAATATCAACCCGTTGTCCATCGACTACGCCTGTCGGCCTCGCCTTAGGTCCCGACTTACCCTGGGCGGATTAGCCTGCCCCAGGAACCCTTGGTCATCCGGCGCACACGTTTCTCACGTGTGATTCGCTACTCATGCCTGCATTCTCACTCCCACACCCTCCACCGCACGATCACTCGACGGCTTCTTAGGATGCAGGACGCTCCCCTACCCATCCAAGACAAAGTCTTGAATGCCACGGCTTCGGCGGTGTGCTTGAGCCCCGCTACATTGTCGGCGCGGAATCACTTGACCAGTGAGCTATTACGCACTCTTTCAAGGATGGCTGCTTCTAAGCCAACCTCCTGGTTGTCACGGCAACTCCACATCCTTTACCACTTAGCACACGCTTAGGGGCCTTAGCCGATGATCTGGGCTGTTTCCCTCTCGACTACGAAGCTTATCCCCCGCAGTCTCACTGCCACGCTCTCACTTACCGGCATTCGGAGTTTGGCTGACGTCAGTAACCTTGTCGGGCCCATCGGCCATCCAGTAGCTCTACCTCCGGCAAGAAACACGCAACGCTGCACCTAAATGCATTTCGGGGAGAACCAGCTATCACGGAGTTTGATTGGCCTTTCACCCCTAACCACAGGTCATCCCCCAGGTTTTCAACCCTGGTGGGTTCGGGCCTCCACACCGTCTTACCGGCGCTTCACCCTGCCCATGGCTAGATCACCCCGCTTCGGGTCTACAGCATGCGACTCAAACGCCCTCTTCAGACTCGCTTTCGCTACGGCTACCCACCACTGGTTAACCTCGCCACACACCATAACTCGCAGGCTCATTCTTCAAAAGGCACGCCATCACGAAACAAGAAGACAAGTCTCCCTGTAGGACGCTCTGACGGCTTGTAGGCACACGGTTTCAGGTACTATTTCACGACCCCTCACCGGGGCACTTTTCACCTTTCCCTCACGGTACTGGTCCGCTATCGGTCATCAGGAAGTATTCAGCCTTACCACGTGGTCGTGGCAGATTCACACGAGATTTCACGGGCCTCGTGCTACTCGGGAACACACCCAGAAGCCACTGGAATTTCGTCTACCGGACTCTCACCGTCTACGGTCGGCCATCCCAAGCCGTTCAACTATCCCAGCAGTTTGTAACTCCTTACCAGGCTGGCAGGCCTGATCGGATGGTCCCACAACCCCGCACACGCAACCCCTGCCAGGTATCACACGCGCACGGTTTAGGCTCCTCCGCTTTCGCTCACCACTACTCACGGAATCACTATTGTTTTCTCTTCCTGCGGGTACTGAGATGTTTCACTTCCCCGCGTTCCCACCAACCGGCCTATACATTCAACCGGCGGCGACACCCCATGACGAGTGCCAGGTTCCCCCATTCGGAAATCCCCGGATCAAAGTCTGGTTGCCGACTCCCCGAGGCATATCGCAGGCTCCCACGTCCTTCATCGGCTCCTGATGCCAAGGCATCCACCGTATGCCCTTAAAAACTTGAACACACAAAACGATCAAACAAATCGCAACAGAGAACAAAACCCGATCAAAATGATCGAGTCTCGTTCAGAGATGCTCGCGTCCACTGTGTAGTTCTCAAAAAACAACCGGGCCTACTAGCGCGGCCGAACGGATCCCGTTCGGCCGTCATCTAGTCCCGCAGTCCAGAAGTCCCGGACACTCAACGTGCCCGTTCCTTCAGGACCCAACAGCGTGTCCAACCAGGTGGAACCCTCTCCACTGCGCTCCACGCGACCAGGTCGCAGTACTAGCAGTGAAGACAACCCCACCGGGTTGAGTAGCCAGTGCTCCACATCTATGAGCAGCCACCCAGCGAACATTCGCCGCTGATAGTAGCCACCGACCACACTCTCCCGAGGGAGACGGTGTGGCCAGTTGGTGCTCCTTAGAAAGGAGGTGATCCAGCCGCACCTTCCGGTACGGCTACCTTGTTACGACTTCGTCCCAATCGCCGGCCCCACCTTCGACCGCTCCCCCCACAAGTGGTTGGGCCACGGGCTTCGGGTGTTGCCGACTTTCGTGACGTGACGGGCGGTGTGTACAAGGCCCGGGAACGTATTCACCGCAGCGTTGCTGATCTGCGATTACTAGCGACTCCGACTTCATGGGGTCGAGTTGCAGACCCCAATCCGAACTGAGACCGGCTTTACGGGATTCGCTCCACCTCACGGTATCGCTGCCCTCTGTACCGGCCATTGTAGCATGTTTGCAGCCCAAGACATAAGGGGCATGATGACTTGACGTCATCCCCACCTTCCTCCGAGTTGACCCCGGCGGTCTCCCATGAGTCCCCACCACCCCCGAAGGAGCGTGCTGGCAACATGGAACGAGGGTTGCGCTCGTTGCGGGACTTAACCCAACATCTCACGACACGAGCTGACGACAGCCATGCACCACCTGTCACCCACCCACTAAAGGAACCCCTGTCTCCAGGGGGGCATGGGCGATGTCAAGCCTTGGTAAGGTTCTTCGCGTTGCGTCGAATTAAGCAACATGCTCCGCCGCTTGTGCGGGCCCCCGTCAATTCCTTTGAGTTTTAGCCTTGCGGCCGTACTCCCCAGGCGGGGCGCTTAATGCGTTAGCTACGGCGCGGAATCCGTGGAAGAACCCCACACCTAGCGCCCAACGTTTACGGCGTGGACTACCAGGGTATCTAATCCTGTTCGCTCCCCACGCTTTCGCTCCTCAGCGTCAGTACAGGCCCAGAGCACCGCCTTCGCCACCGGTGTTCCTCCCGATATCTGCGCATTTCACCGCTACACCGGGAATTCCATGCTCCCCTACCTGCCTCTAGCCTGCCCGTATCGAATGCAGACCCACGGTTAAGCCGTGGGCTTTCACACCCGACGCGACAAGCCGCCTACGAGCTCTTTACGCCCAATAATTCCGGACAACGCTTGCGCCCTACGTATTACCGCGGCTGCTGGCACGTAGTTAGCCGGCGCTTCTTCTGCACCTACCGTCACGTTAGCTTCGTCGGTGCTGAAAGGGGTTTACAACCCGAAGGCCGTCATCCCCCACGCGGCGTCGCTGCGTCAGGCTTCCGCCCATTGCGCAATATTCCCCACTGCTGCCTCCCGTAGGAGTCTGGGCCGTGTCTCAGTCCCAGTGTGACCGGTCGCCCTCTCAGGCCGGTTACCCGTCGTCGCCTTGGTAGGCCATCACCCCACCAACAAGCTGATAGGCCGCGAGCCCATCCCCAACCGAAAAACTTTCCACCACCACACCATGCGGTGGGCGGTCGCATCCGGTATTAGACCCAGTTTCCCAGGCTTATCCCAGAGTCAGGGGCAGGTTGCTCACGTGTTACTCACCCGTTCGCCGCTCGAGTACCCCCGAAGGGGCCTTTCCGCTCGACTTGCATGTGTTAAGCACGCCGCCAGCGTTCGTCCTGAGCCAGGATCAAACTCTCCATCAAGGTCCAACGACGGACACGGGGGCGAACCCGCACCGCCAAACCTCATGAAGGATCCGAAGATCCCAGCAAAGCAATCCAAAGATCGCTTGCCTCAAAGAAATCCCCACCCCGAACCAGAGGCTCGGAGTGCGGGGCGATCAGGCAAACCTGCCTGATCGATAAAGGCACTGGCTTTTAACACGCTGTTGAGTTCTCAAGAAACGGACACCCACGCGCTCCCCCGCAGATCCCTCTGCGGCTTCGCTCCGTGGCGACTCGCTTACTTTATCAGTTCCGTCCGGCTTGTCAATTTCCGGGCGATTCCGATTCCGCGCTTCCCGTCCGCTTTCGCGGCCGTTCTGCGTGGCCCTGCTATTTCACCAGACCCGCACCGATTCGCAAAATCGGCGCTTTCCGGTGCACCAAAAGAAATGCGGGCACGACGGATCGAATCCGCATGATCGTTGATGGTGGCGCACACCGGGCCGGCCACCGCTCAGCGGCGTCCTGCATCCCTCAAGGCGCGAGGAAGAACGTTACCCGGTCGTCCCGTGGGCGTCAAGTCCCGGTCGTCCGGCGGATGTCAGGCCCCGGTCGGGCGGACGACGTGGAGGGCCGCGGGTGGCGTCCCGAGGGCCAGCGCGGACAGCTCGTCGTGGCGCCGGTGGCTGAGGCCGCGGAGCACGCTGGCGAGCACAGCGGGTCCCATCCCCGAAACCCGGGACGTGAGGTTCAGCAGAGGGAGGCTGTGCGCCCAGGCGGTCGGTCCGTCCAGGCGGATGAAGTCGGTCGCCAGGGCACTGGCCAGGACGGCTCGGCGGCGTCGGGTGCGCTCGTAGGCGCGGAAGGCGGCGGGCAGGTCGGCGCGTCCGCGGACGGATGCCAGCTCGGTCATCAGGACGGCGACGTCCTCAAGGCCCTGGTTCAGTCCTTGCGCGAGGACGGGTGGCATGCCGTGCGCCGCGTCCCCTACAAGGGTGCACGGGCCTCGTCCCCATGCGCGCGTGATGCGGTGCCGGGTGTGCGGGAAGAGTTCGAGGTCGTCGTCCGTCAGGGCGTCGAAGAGTTCGGGGATGGGCCAGGTGAAGTCGCCATAGCGCTTGCGGAGTTCGGACAGGGGGTGCGCCCAGGGCTTCTCCCCCGGCGACCACGGGACGTCGAAGAAGAACGCGACCTTGCCGTCCCCGGCGCCCAGGTAGCCGCATTCGCGCGTGCGGTCGAGCATCAGCGCCGTCTGTGCACCCAGTTCGACGGGTGCCGGGATGAGCCCTTGCCAGGTGGCCATCCCGGTCGTGCGCGCGGGCGTGTCATCGACCAGCTGCGCGCGCACGCGCGAGTGGACGCCGTCCGCGCCGATGAGCATGTCCGCGTGGTACTCGGCACCGTCGGTGGTCCTCACGGTGACGCCGCCGTTGGATGCGGGCGTGACCTGGGAGAAGCGGGCGCCGTACTCGACGGGGATGCCGGAGGCGAGCTGGGTCAGGAGCGCGCGGCGCGCGATGGCGACCGCGGGCCCGCCTGCTTCGGTGATGACGTCCGCCAGGTCGTGGCGCATGACGGTCCGGCCGCTGGGCGTGCGCAGCTGGACGACGTCCAGGGGTTGCCCGGCGGTCTCGGGGTGGACGCCGAGGACGGACAGGATCGCGTTCTGGAACGGCCACACCGTGACCGCGCCGCCGCGGGTGCGCGGGCCGGGCGCCCGTTCCAGGACGGTGACCTCGTGTCCGGCGGCGAGGAGTCCGCGCGCGGTCGCGAGCCCGGCGAGGCCGGCGCCGATGACGAGAGCGTGCACCATGCACCTCCGACGATGAGTAGTACTACCAGTTGTAGTACATCGCCGCGCGAACGGCCAGTCCCAACAACGCCGGAAGGGCCCGGAGGCGTCGTTCCGCCTCCGGGCCCCGCCGAATCCCGGCGCTACCAGGCTCGGCCGCCGGAGCTACCGGGCTCGGCCTCCGCGGTCGCAGGCCCGGCTTCCGCGGCTACCAGGCTCAGCCGCAGTGCGACCAGCCGCTGTACCACCACTGGTGGTTGGAGCCGCCGCCCCACTGGATGCACTTGCCGGCGGCGGAGGCGTAGGTCGGCCCCGCGTAGTAGGAGAAGTTGTCGGCCTCCGTGACCGGGGTCTTGCCCGAGACGTACAGGTACGTGCCGGTACGGGTGGGGGTGCCGACGTCCTTGGTCTTGATGGTGACGACGCAGTTCTTGCCCGAGCCCGAGCTGTAGGCCAGGTAGACGGTGGTGCCGTCGAGGTCCTTGTGGTCGATGACCGAGTATCCGGATCCGCAGATCGCGGACGCGGAGTAGGCCGAGGCCGGGGCCGCGGCGACGGCCGCGAGACCGGTCGTGGCCGCCGCGGCGGCGAGGGAGAGCACGGCGATGCGCTTCACGATCACTCCTTCCGGACGCCGACCCGCGCCGGCGTCCGGAGTGATCATGGTCTGCGGCCCCCGACCCGCGGGTGAACCACAAATGATCTTGGAATGGCGGACCGGGCCGCGGGCGGTGACTGACGGACCGTCCGACCAGCGCGCCTCCACCTGTCATGCAGTGGGCATCCAGTTGCCGTGGAAGCCGCTCGGGACGCGGGCGGGCAGGTGCACCGCCCCGATCTGCTCCAGGGTCGCGGCGTCCAGGAAGACCAGGTCGCTGCGGTCGGTGCTCGTGTCGAGGACGTAGCCCATGAGGACGCCCTCGTCCTCGGCGGACGCATGGGAGGACGGGACGAAGGAGAACTCGCTCGCGATCCGGCCCGTCCCGAAGCGGTGCACTTCGGTCTTGCGGCTCAGCAGGTCGTTCTTGAGGAGCGCGTCGGGTTCGAACACGGCGAGGTCGGCGTGCTCGCCCTCGCCGAAGTCGGCGCCGGCGATGTCGATGCCGACGCTGTAGCCGTACCGGTAGGGGCGCCCGACCAGGCGTTCGTCGTGGCGGGGGAACTCCTGCGGGCGGTCGTCGACGCGTTCGGTGCGGACGCGTCCCGCCGCGCGGTCGACGGTCCAGCGCTCCAGGCAGGGCGCGCCCTCGCCCGGGACGGTCGTCGTGGCGAACATGCGCGGGTGCCGGACGACGTCCAGGACGACCGTGTCGCCGTCCTCGTACGCGTTGAGCGGGTGGAAGACGTAGCAGGGATCGACGTCGTACCAGCGCACGTCGGCGGCGGTGCCCTCGCGCGGCAGCAGGCCGATGCGCGCGGGGTAGTCGGGCTTCCACGAGTAGGGGAACGCCTGCGGGCTGCTGCCGCGGCGGCTGCGGATGGCGGCGGCCACGACCGGCTCGGGCAGCGTGCGGCGGCCGATGACGCGCGACAGCACCGAGTTCAGCGGGCCGGCCAGCGCGGACGGCGCGCCGGCGGTGATGCCGCGGACGTCGAAGGTGACCGGCAGGTCGTACAGGACGACGTAGCGGTCGGTCAGGGAGAAGTCGTGCATCATCGGGCTGCCCGTGACCTCGATGTCCACGACCTTCCGGACGCGCCCGGACCGGCTGAGCACGGTGTACCGGACCTTGTTGCCCCAGCCGAAGAAGTACGAGACGGCGTGCAGCTCGCCCGTGTCGGGGTCGCGGTGCGGGTGGGCGGTGTAGCCGCCGGGGAGGGTGCCGTCGAAGTCGCAGGGGCCGACCGTCTCGAACTCGTCGGTCAGCTCGTAGGGGCGGGACCCGGCCTCGACGAGCGCGAAGGTGCGTCCGGCGTGGGCGACGACGTTGGTGTTGACGGCGTAGTCCATGCCCGCGTGCCTGCCGCCGGGGCGGGGGCGCTCCCCCATCCGGCGGGCGAGGTCCTCGTGCCGGACCCAGCGGTTGCGGTACCACTCGGCGCGCCCGTCGCGCAGCCGGACGCCGTGCACCATGCCGTCGCCGGTGAACAGGTGGTACGTCCCCGGGTCGGGATCGCCGAACGGGTTGGGCCCGATGCGGGCGTACCGGCCGTCGAGGTGGGCGGGGATCTCGCCGGTGATCTCCAGGTCGGTGACGGTCAGCTCCTCGCGCACGGGGGCGTACTGGCCGTCCAGGATTCCGTTCGCCATCGGTCCTCCCGAGTCTCCGGACATGAAAAATAACAGCGTTATTTGAGATATAACGCTGTTATGAGCACGCCGTCAACACCTGGGACCGAACCGGCATCGAACGCCCCCGCGGGCGGGCGGGCGGCGGGGGCCGTCCGGACGCGGTTGCTGGAGGCCGGGGCGCGGCTGCTCGCGCAGGAGGGGCCGAAGGCGCTGACCGCACGCCGCCTGGCGGCCGAGGTCGGCGCGTCCACGATGGTCGTCTACACGCATTTCGGCGGGATGCCGGACCTGGTGCGCGCGGTGGTGGACGAGGGGTTCGAGCGCCTGTCGGAGATGCTGGCGGAGGTGCCGCCCAGCGGCGACCCGCTCGCCGACCTCGCGCGCCTCGCCGTCGCCTACCGCGCGAACGCGCTGGCCAACCCGCACCTGTACTCGGTGATGTTCGGCACCGCCGCGCTCGGCGAGTACCGCCCGGACGACGAGGACGTCCGCAAGGAGCGCTTCACGGCGGGCGCCGGCACCTTCGGCGTGCTCGTGTCGGCGACCGAGCGCGCCATGGCCGCCGGGCAGCTACCGGGCGCGGGCGACGAGGACCCGGCCAACGTGTCCGCGCAGCTCTGGAGCGCCCTGCACGGCTACGTGATGCTGGAGCTCGGCGGCCACTTCACCCCCGCGGACGAGGAGACGATCTTCATCCCCCTCCTCCGCACGATGGCCCTCGGCCTCGGCGCGTCCATCCCCGAGACCCTGGTCGAGACCGTCCGCACCACCCTCCCCGAATCCCTCACCCACTACCGCCACAACCCCTAGCCGCCGCAAGCCCACCCCACACGCGCAAGCCCACCCCACACGCGCAAGCCCACCGCACGCGCACGATGCATCCGGCGTACGCGAACCCACCGCACGCGCACGAGCCGCCTCACATGCGCGAGCCGACCCATGCGCGCGACCCGCCGCACACGCGCGGGCCGACCCACGCGCACGAGGCGGCTCACGCGATTGATGCGCCTCGCGTGCGCGAGGCGCATCAATCGCGTGCGGGCGTCGCGTGGGTGACTGGGAGGGCGCGGGGTGGGCTTTAGCACGGGGGGCGTCGCGTGACCATGGGGGGCGGTTGACAGGCGGGGGCCGGTGGCCAGGTTCGGTCCCGCGCTCCACGAGAACGCAATTTTCGTTCATCGTTCCCTGCTAGAGCAGCTGATCATGTGGCTCTTCCTACAAGATCGGGAAGGAAGCGGCCGTGGGGAATCACGATCTTTCCGGGCGGGCGCGGCGTCCGGTGGCGCTGTTGGCGGCAGTGGTCCTGGGCGCGGCGCTCCTCACCGGGGCGTCGCTGCCGGGGACGGCGCGGGCGGCGCTGCCCGGCGGGTTCCGCCAGCAGACCGTCCTGTCGGGGCTGACGAACCCGACGGCGGTGCGGTTCTCGCCGGACGGACGGGTGTTCGTGGCGGAGAAGAGCGGGCTGGTGAAGGTGTTCCAGTCGCTCACCGACACGAACCCGGTGGTGTACGCGGACCTGCGGCAGCAGGTGTTCAACGGGTGGGACCGCGGGCTGCTGGGCCTGGCGCTGCATCCGAACTTCCCGCAGGACCCGCGGGTGTACGTGATGTACACCTACAACGGGGAGCTGGGCGGAACGTTCCCGAAGTGGCCGTCCGCGAACGGCAGCGACGACCAGTGCCCGGACCCGCCCGGCGCGAACAAGGACGGCTGCGTGGTGTCGGGCCGGATCTCGGTGCTGACGCCGGCGGTGCAGGCGGCGGGCGCGCTCGCACCGCGCGCGAAGGCGGACCCGGTGTCCGAGACGGTGCTGCTGGAGGACTGGTGCCAGCAGTTCCCGAGCCACTCGGTCGGCACGCTCCAGTTCGGCGCGGACGGCATGCTCTACGCGGGCGCAGGAGACGGCGCGAGCTACACCTACGCCGACTACGGGCAGACCAAGAACCCGTGCGGCGACCCGCCCGGAAAGGCGGGCGAGAACCTGACCGCGCCGAGCGCCGAGGGCGGCTCGCTGCGCGCGCAGGACGTGAACACACCGGGCGACCCGACCGGCCTGGACGGTTCGATCATCCGCATCGACCCCGACACCGGGAAGGCCGCGTCCGGCAACCCGGCCACCGGCCCGGACGAGAACGCCAGGCGGATCGTCGCGCACGGCTTCCGCAACCCGTTCAGGTTCACCGTCCGGCCGGGGACGAACGAGGTGTGGGCGGGCGAGGTCGGCCTCAGCACGTGGGAGGAGATCGACCGGATCTCCGACGCGGGCAAGGTCGGGAACTACGGCTGGCCCTGCTACGAGGGGACGGGCCACAACACCGGTTACGACGCGGTCGGGTTGACCGCATGCCAGAAGCTCTATAACGCGGGCGCGACCGCCGTGGTCACGCCGTACTTCACCTACAAGCACAGCGACAAGGTGGTTCCGGGCGAGTCGTGTGGGACGGGCTCGTCGGCCATCAGCGGCGACACCTTCTACACCGGGAACGTGTACCCGACGCGGTACAAGAACGCGCTGTTCTTCACCGACTACGCGCGCAAGTGCGTCTGGGCTATGAAGGCGGGCGCGAACGGCCTGCCGGACCCGAAGTCGGTAGAGACGTTCGACTCCGACGCGGGTCCGATCGTGGACCTGGAGACCGGGCCCGGCGGCGACCTGTTCGGCGTGGACATCATCGGCGGACGCGTCGTCCGGTGGGTGTACGAGGGCACGAACAACCCGCCGGTCGCGGCGATCAAGTCGGACGTGCTGTACGGGAAGCTGCCGCTGACCGTCCACTTCGACGGTTCGACCTCGTCCGACGCGGACGGCGACCTGCCGCTGTCCTACGACTGGGACCTGGACGGCGACGGCACCTTCGGCGATTCACACGACGCTAAGCCGGCGTTTACCTACACCACCGCCGGCAGGTACCGGGTCGGGCTGCGGGTGACCGACGCGCGCGGCGCGACCGACGCCACGACGCTCGACATCACCGCCGGGTCGACCCCGCCGGTCGCGAAGATCACCACTCCGTCGTCCGCGCTGACCTGGCAGGTCGGCGACTGGATCCCGTTCTCCGGGACGGGCACCGACGCCGAGGACGGCACGCTCGGCGGCACGTCCCTGAGCTGGCAGATCATCATGCACCACTGCCCGAGCAACTGCCACACGCACGAGATCACCCGGCAGGACGGCACGTCCGGCTCGTTCGTCGCGCCGGACCACGAGTACCCGTCCTGGCTGGAGCTGCGGCTGACGGCGACCGACTCGTCCGGACTGTCCGATACCAAGAGCGTGGAGCTGCACCCGAAGACGGCGAAGCTGACGCTGGCGAGCAGCCCGGCGGGAATCCCGCTGACGCAGGGGCAGAAGACCGCGAACGCGCCGTACACCGGGACGGTCATCAAGGGCTCGACGGTCTCGGTCGCGGCGCCGACCAAGACGCAGATCATCGGCGGCCGGGCGTACGAGTTCGTCGGCTGGTCGGACAAGGGCGCCTCGGCGCACAACGTCGTCGTCGGAGCCGACCGGACGCTGACCGCGACCTACCGGCTCAAGACGAACCTCGCGCTGAAGCGTCCGGCGGCGGCGTCGAGCACGGACGGCTCGTCCTACGCGCCATGGCGCGCGGTCGACGGCAGCCGGACGACGCGCTGGGCCGGCAAGCGCAGCGACCCGCAGTGGCTCCGCGTGGACCTCGGCTCGCTGCGGCAGGTCGGCTACGTGATCCTGCGCTGGGAGGCGGCGTACGCGTCGAACTACCAGATCCAGGTCTCCGCGGACGGCCGCACATGGACGACCGTGGCGACCCGCGCCGGCGGGAACGGCGCGTCGGACTTCCTGCCGTTCACGCCCGTCCAGGCCCGGTACGTCCGGATGTACGGGACGAAGCGGGGCACCAGGTACGGCTACTCCCTGTGGGAGATGGAGGTCTACAACAGGTGAGCCGGGGCCGCCGAGCCGGTCTGCGGCCGCTGAGCAGTGTCAGCGCCCGCCGAGCCGAGGGTGGTCGTCAACAGGTGATACTTGCGTGGTGTCCGCGCAAGTCATCTATGACCGCAATGGTGTGCTGGTGGTCCGGTCCGGGGACGTCGTCGCGAAGGCGCACCGTCCGGGCCGGGCCACCGGGCCGGAGTTCGCCCGCCGCGCCGAGATCGCCGCGTCCCTGCCGGAGCTGTTCTGCGCCCCGCTGAGCCCGCCGCTCGACGTGGAGGGCCGGACGGTCACGTTGGAGCGGTACGGGACGCCTGTCGATCCGTTCGATCCGCCGTGGGAGGACGCCGCGCGCCTGCTGGCCGCGCTGCACGCCGTCCCGGTGCCGAAGGACACGCCGCCCTTCGGACGTCCTACGCGCGTAGCCCGCGCGGTGTCGCGCCTAGGCGACGGCGAGGTGGCTGACGCGGTCCGTAGGGCGTTCGCGGTTCTGCCCGCGTGGGTGCGTGGGGACGCGCCCGTCCCTGTCGTGAAGCACGAATGCCTGCTGCACGGCGACTTCCACTTGGGCCAGCTCGTGCGCGCGGGCGAGGGCGGCACGTGGCGAATGATCGATGTCGAGGACATCGGGTGCGGCGACCCGGCATGGGACCTCGCCCGCCTCGCCGCGCTGTTCGCCGCCGGAATCCTGCCGCCGGAAGCGTGGGGCCGCTTCCTCTACGCGTACCGGGAAGCTGGCGGCGTGGCCGTCCCGCCGGACGAGGGTTCCGAGTGGACGGTGCTGGACGTCCCGTCCCGCGCGCTGGTCGTCCAGATCGCCGCGACGTCCCTGCGGCTGGCGGCCGAGGAGGGACGGGATCTCGCGCCGGAGGAAACCGGACTCGTGGCCGCGTGCGTCAGAATCGCGGACCTGCCCGAACTACCTTAGATTTACCTTTTGCTAACCCTGAGCCTCCGGACCGGAAGGACGACATAGGCGATGCACTGCCCCAAGTGCCACGGCTACATGCGCACGTACAACCGCAGCGGCGTCCAGATCGAGCAGTGCGACAACTGCCGCGGCGTCTTCCTCGACTACGGGGAGCTGGAGGCCCTCGGCCGCATGGAGGCCGGCTACCACGCCGCCCCTCCGCCGCCCGCCTGGGGCCACCACGGAGGCCACCACCACGGCCACCACGGCCATCACGGCGGCCTGTTCCACGCGCTCTTCACGACCTGACCCACCCCACGCGACGCGGCCCGCGCCCCCGAGGAGGGGACGCGGGCCGTTCTCGCTGTTGCGCGGACGGCCCTGAGCGGCGCTGTCAGAGGCGCGGGTCGACCGGCTCGGACTCCAGGGCCAGCACGGCGAACACGGCCTGGTGGACGCGCCACAGCGGCTCCCCGGCGGTGAGCCGGTCGAGCGCGGTGAGGCCGAGCGCGTGCTCGCGCATCGCGAGCGAGCGCTTGCGGCCGAGCGAGCGGCCGCGCAGCCGGTCCAGGTGGTCGGTGTAGTCGGGGCCGTAGATGATCCGCAGGTACTCGCGCCCGCGCACCTTGAGGCCGGGCTGCACCTTGCGGTCCTCGGGGAGCGGGCCGAGCGGCTTCACGACCATCCCCTCGCCGCCCCCGGCGGTCAGCTTCTCCCACCAGGACGTCGCGGCCGCCTCGGACGCGGGGTCGGCGAGGTCCACGACCCGGGTCGCGGTGGTGCGGACGAGCCCGGACCCGTCGGCGGCGGCGAGCCGCGTGGCAACCGCCATGTGCCAGTCGTGGCCGCGGGTCGCCGCGAGCGTCTCCCCCTCGGCGGCGAGCAGCTGGAACGGCGCGACGCGCAGGTCGCCGATGTCCTCGACATCCCAGCAGTAGCGGGCGAACGCGTCGCGGAAGCGGGCGGCGTTGGCGGCGCGGTGCTCGGTGCGCTCGCGGAGGTCCGCCACGTCCAGTCCTCGTGCGTGCGCTTGGGCGAGGGCCGTGGACGCGGCCGGGAGCGCGGCCCGCGCGGCGGCGGCGGTCGAGGCGTACTGCGTGCGGATCAGGTCCATCGCCTTCGCCGACCACGGCAGCAGCTCGCAGTCCAGGACGAGCCAGGTGGTGTTCAGCTCGTCCCACAGGCCCGCTTCGCCGATCGCATCGCGCAGGCGCGCGAGGACGGCCTCTGTGCGAGCCGCGTCCTTGAAGAACGACCGTCCGGTGCGGGTGTAGAGCGCCCCAGACGTGCCGTCGTCCATACGGAACCGCGTCTCGGCCACGCTCTGGTCGCGCGCGACCACGGCGATCGCGCGGGAGCCCATGTGCTTCTCCTCGCAGATCACCCGCTCCAGGCCGAGGTCCCGGTACGCGGCGAACGCCTCGGCCGGGTGCTCCAGGTAGCCGGGCAGGGACGACGCGTCCGCCGGGGCCATCGTCGGCGGCAGGTACGCCAGCCAGCGCGGATCGACGGCGAACCGGCTCATCACCTCCAGCGCGGCGAGCGCGTTCTCCTCGCGGACGGCGACGCGTCCCATCAGCGCGGTCTCCACGCCGTGCGCGCCCATCACGTCCTCGATCTTCAGCAGGTCGTGGTCGCGCGACTCGGCCTTCAGCGGACGCGCCGGCTCGTACCAGACCTCGTGCGCGGGCGTGTGGACGAGCTGCTTCTCCGGGTAGCGCAGCGCGGTCATCTTGCCGCCGAACACCGCGCCGGTGTCCAGGCAGATGGTGTTGTTGAGCCACTCGGCGTCCGGGACGGGCGTGTGGCCGTAGACGACCATCGCCTTACCGCGGTAGTCGCGCGCCCACGGGTACCGGACGGGCAGCCCGTACTCGTCGGTCTCGCCGGTCGTGTCGCCATAGAGCGCGAACGAGCGGACGCGTCCGGACGCGCGTCCCTGGTACTCCTCCTTGAGTCCGGCGTGGGCGACGACGAGTTTCCCGCCGTCCAGGACGTAGTGGCTAATGAGACCGTCCATGAACAGGCGCGCGCGTTCGCGGAAGTCGTCCGGCTCGCGCGCGAGCTGCTCCAGCGATTCGGCCAGGCCGTGCGCGACCTTCACCTTGCGGCCATTGAGCGCGCGCACGAGCTTCTGCTCGTGGTTGCCGGATACGCATAGGGCGGTGCCCGCTTCGACCATGCCCATGACCAGGCGCAGTACGCCGGGGGTGTCGGGCCCTCGGTCGACGAGGTCGCCTACGAAAACAGCTGTGCGTCCTTCGGGGTGGCTCGCGGTTGTGGCGCGTCCCTCGTTGTCGCGGGTGATGGTGTAGCCGAGCTTGCCGAGCAGCTCCTCCAGCTCGGCGCGGCAGCCGTGGACGTCGCCGACGATGTCGAACGGGCCGGTCAGCTCGCGCTTGTCCGGCCACGCCTTCTCGTACACGATCGTCGCGGCGTCGATCTCCTCGACGCCGTTGAGGACGTAGGCGCGCTTGAACTCGCGCCCTTGCAGCGACCGCATGCCGCGCCGCAGCTCGCGGCGCTGCCTCGGGATCACGTGCTCGGGCAGGTCCCGGTCGGGGCGCCCGGCGTTGCGCGCGGCGGCGACGCCCTCCGGGACGTCCAGGACGATCGCCACCGACAGCACGTCGCAGTCCTTGGCGATCTGGAGCAGCTGCTGGCGCGGGCCGGACTGCACGTTCGTCGCGTCCACGACGGTCAGCAGACCGCGCCGCAGCCGCGTCCGGACGATGTGGTGCAGCAGCGCGAACGCGTCGCCGGTCGCGGACTGGTCGTTCTCGTCGTCCGACACCATCCCGCGGCACCGGTCGGACGACACGACCTGCGTCTCCTTGAAGTGCCGCCGCGCGAAGTACGACTTGCCCGACCCGGACACGCCGACGAGCACGACCAGCCCCATCTCGGGCAGCCTGATCTCGGTCATCGCTCGCCTTCCTTCGCCGCGTCGTTCGCGGGCTCCTGCTGCATCGGCGGCTTCCTGGTGAAGACGGCCATCTGGGTCGGGGCGCCCAGCTCGGGATCGAGGTCGCCGACCGGGACGTACCGGACGCCGTAGCCGTGCTCGGCCGCCACCCGGACGGCCCAGGACGCGAACTCCCCGCGCGTCCACTCGAAGCGGTGGTCGGGGTGCCGCATCGCGCCCTCCGCGAGGCCCTCGTACCGCGCGTTGTACTCGGCGTTCGGCGTGGTCACCACGACCGACGCCGGGCGCGCCGCGCCGAACACCACGCCCTCCACGGCCGCGAGCCGCGGCGGGTCGATGTGCTCGACGACCTCCATCAGGACGGCCGCGTCGTACCCCTCGAACCGGCGGTCGGCGTAGGTCAGCGCGGACTGGAACACCGACACCCGGGCCGGGCGGTGCGGGTTGCCCGAATCGTCCGGGATGCCGCGCCGGTGCACCATCTCGACCGCGCGGTACGACACGTCCACGCCGGTGACCTTCTCGAACGTCCGGTCGCGCTTGAGGCGCGCGAGCAGCTTGCCGCCGCCGCAGCCGAGGTCGATGACCGTCCGGGCGTCCTGCTCGTGCAGGGCCGCGAGGACGGCCTCGGCGCGCTGTTCGGCCAGCGACGCCTTCGGCTCCTCCGCCTGCTCCTGGGCCGGCGCCTCTGGCGCGGTGCCTTCGGGCGCGGCGCCCTCGGGCGCGAGTTCCTCGTCGAGGGACGCGGTGGCCAGGGCGTCCTCGGGGGCGTCGTCGGAGTCGGCGAGGCGGCCCAGCGCGGCGCGCACGAGCGGGCGGCGGTTGGCCAGGTAGCGGCGGATGATCCCGGCGCGGTCCGGGTGCGCGGCGAGCCATCCCTCCCCCGCGCGGATGAGCTTGTCCACCTCGTCCGGGGCCATCCAGTAGTGCTTCGCCTCGTCCAGCACCGGAAGCAGGACGTACAGCTGGTTCAGCGCGTCGGCGAGCCGGAGCTCGCCGGTCAGCGTGAGGCTCACGTACCGCGAGTCGCCCCAGGCCGGGAAGCCCTCGTCCAGCGGCACCGGGACGGCCTCGACGCGCCAGCCGAGCGGCGCGAAGTACCGCTCGGCGCGCTCGGGCCCGCCGCGGCACGGCAGCGCGGGCAGCTTGATCTCCAGCGGGAGCGGGACGTCCGGCAGCTCGGGGCGCGCGTCGCAGCGTCCGCGCATCGCGGTGCGGAACACGCCCGCCATCGCGGACGCCAGCAGCGACGACGCCGCATACGGACGGTCGTTCACGTACTGGCCGAGGGTGAAGTCCGGGCTGCTCTTCCCGCGCGTGCGCACGAGCTTGACCGGATCGACCTCCAGCAGCAGCGCGGCCGTGCAGCGCGTCTCGTCCGCCTCGGGGTAGAACACGTGCGCGACGCCGGACGCCTGCTCGAACGGCTGCACCTTGCCGGGATGCTTGTGCAGCAGGAAGCCCAGGTCGGTCGCGGGGGCACGGGTCGTCGTGATCGTCAGCAGCACCCGCCCAGGATGCCCGAGACGTCCCGGAGCGACCACCGGATTAGCCGGTATCGCGGTCGCCGAGCCGTTGGCAGGAGCAGAAGGGAAGGCGGGGCCGGGACAGGGACGCTACGGGCCGGGACAGGGACGCTACCGGGTCAGGGGACTTCGGGGCCGGAGACGAAGCGGCCCTTGCGGTCGTACGGCCAGGCGTTCGGACGGCACCCGTCCAGGCCGCCGAGCTGCTGCATCATCACCGGCGCCGGCTTGCCCGAGCTGGGGCAGCCCATCCGCGTGTAGTGCAGGAGGCGGCCGACCTCGAAGTTCACCATCTGCGCGCGGTAGGAGCCGGTCTGCCCCTGGTAGTAGGTCGTCGTCAACAGCCAGCGCTTGAGGTTGACAACGACCTCCTTGTCGGACGAGCAGTTGCCGCGCCCGGCCGTCATGACGCCGTGCGTCGCGCACAGCTTGTCGGTGGTCTCCGGGGACGCGAGCCGGACCACGAAGTCGGCCTGCTGTCCCGTTCCCACCCGCTTGAACGCGACCTTCCCGCTGGCCGTCCAGCCGCGCGAGTCGGTGAGGATCCGGTCCACGTAGTGCGCGAACGTGGAGGCGCTCTGCTTCGTCCCGCCCTCGACCTCGACCGCGTAGCGGCGCACCTTGCCGCGGCCGACGGCGGTGGTCTCGCCCTCGGCGCGGGTGAACTTGCCGGTGCCGTGGTCGGGGATGAACGGCGGGTGCGCGGGCGCGACGGTCGGCGGGTCCGCCGGGACGTCGCCCGGTTTCGCGCCCATCGTCGGGACGACCTGGGGTTCGAGCTGCGGCTTGGGCGGTTTGCCGCCGGAGAGCGTGGTCGCGCCGACCATCGCGGCGATGCCCGTCCCGGCGATCAGGACGAGCGCGCCGATGCCGAGGACGTAGGTGGCAGTGCGGCCGCGGTCGGCTCCGGCGAAGTCGCGGTCCAGGTCGGCGGAGAGGCGCTCGTCGAGGACGGGCCGTCCGACGCGTCCGGTCGGGTCGTAGGTGCCGTCGGGGAGGAACGCGCCGTTGGCCTCGGGCGGTTCGTCGTCGAAGAAGCCGTCACCGCCGTAAGGCTGCTGCGGAGGCGCTTGCTGCGGAGGTGCTTGCTGTGGCGCGGGCGGCTGGCCGGGCGGTTGCGCCGACAACGGACCGCCGGGCTGCTGCGCGTGATGACGGCCGGGCTGCTGCGGCGGAGGCTGCTGGGCCTGGTACGGCTGCTGGGGCTGGGGCGAGCGCTGCGCGTGCCGCGGCTGGGGAGGCTGCTGCTGCGGGGGCTGCTGCTGCGGCGGGTACTGCTCGGGCCGGGCCTCGTCGTACCGCGGCTCGTCATACCGGGGTTCGTCGTACTGAGGCTCGTCATAGCGAGGCTCGTCGTACCGCGGTCCATACGGCGACTGCTCGTAGGGCTGCTGGCCGTACGGGTTCTGCGGCGGGTACGGATCGCGCCGTCCCCGGCGGGGGCGAGGGGGCTCCATGACGGTGCAAGCATGCCAGAAACCCGACCGGAATCGATCCTTTTGGCCTGATCGGCGGGTCGGGTCGGCCGTAAAAGGGCTGGCGGGACGCGGGTCGTGTCCGAAATCATCCGTCCCGATGAGCAAAGAACGCAGGCGCACACAGGCCCGGAAGACCGTCGAGATCCTCAACGACGGCGGCTACCGCGCGCCCTCCGGACGCCACGTGGATCTGTCCGCGGCGCTACACGCGTCCACCACGGGAACCGTGCTGCACCGACCGGACGAACTGGACGCGCTCCTGCGCGACCTCCCGCCCGTCCCGGACGACGCGCCGCCGACCCGCATCGAGGTCACCACCGAGACCACCCTCCAAGCCGCCCGCCGTCTGACCGGCGAGGACGTGCCGGTGGCGTTGAACTTCGCGTCGGCGAAGAACGCGGGCGGCGGGTTCCTCAACGGTGCGCACGCGCAGGAGGAGGGGCTCGCGCGCGCGTCCGGTCTGTACGCGTCGCAGCGCATGGCACCTGAGTACTACGCGGTGCACCGCGAGTTGCGCGACACGCTCTACACCGACCACATCATCTACTCCCCCGGTGTGCCCGTGTTCCGCACGGACGCGGGCGAGTTGCTGGAGGAGCCGTACTCCGTCGCGTTCCTGACCTCGCCCGCCCCGAACCGGGGCGCGACGCGGGACCCGGACAAGCTCGCCGCGCTTCCCGGCGTGCTGCGGCGGCGCGCGTTGAAGGTGCTCGCGGCGGCCGTCGCGCACGGGCACCGGCGGATCGTGCTCGGCGCGTGGGGTTGCGGCGTGTTCCGCAACGACCCGTCCGAGGTGGCCGAGGCGTTCGCGGATGCGCTGCGTCCGGACGGCGGCCCGTTCGCGCGCCGCTTCGAGACGGTCGTCCTCGCCGTCTACGACACCGCGCCCGGGTCGCCGCGGCTGGCTCCGTTCGAGCGCGCCTTCGCGGGCTTCTAACGCGTCTTCGCGAGGGTTCTAGCGCGGGGTTCTTAACGCGTCTTCGCGAGGGGTCTAGCAGGTCAGCAGCAGGATCAGCGCCGTTCGTCCCGCGATTGCGGCGGGGCGGCGGCGCTTTCGCGTACCTGCGCCCGGACGGGCTCCAGGCGACCCAAGCGCCAGAAAATTTCGCGATACATCTTGACGTGGCGCGAACGAGATATATCGTCTCTATCGGAGAGAGGTTATCCCGGCCGGGTCCCGCCGCTCCGCGTACGAACATCGTACCTGTCGCGAACGTCGTTCTGCGAGGGAACAGCGTTCGTCTTCACTGCACCGTTCTCGTCCCCTGGGGGCCCATCATGATCGACACCACCGGCGCGGCCACCCCGCCGGACACCGAGCCCGCCCTGTTCCGCTGGCGCTGGGCCGCGCTCGCCGTCATCCTGCTCGGCGAGATCATGGACATGCTGGACGCGCTGGTCACCACGATCGCGGCGCCGACCATCCGCGGCGACCTCGGCGGCTCGGCCGCCACGATCCAGTGGCTCGCCGCCGGGTACACGCTCGCGATGGCGATCGGCCTGCTCACCGGCGGCCGCCTCGGCGACCTCTACGGCCGCAAGCGGATGTTCCTCATCGGCGCGGCCGGGTTCACGCTCGGCTCGCTGCTGTGCGGCGTCGCCGTCACCCCGGGGATGCTGATCGGCGCACGGCTGCTGCAGGGGCTGGCGGGCGCGATGATGATCCCGCAGGGACTCGGCATGATGCGGCGGATGTTCCCGCCGCAGGAGATGGCCAAGGCGTTCGGCGCGTTCGGGCCGGTCATGGGCCTGTCCTCGGTCGCCGGGCCGGTGCTGGCAGGCTGGCTGATCGACGCCGATTTCTTCGGCACCGGCTGGCGGATGATCTTCCTGATCAACCTGCCGCTCGGCCTCGCCGCGGTCGTCCTCGGCCTGGTCTTCCTGCCGTCCGGGCGGGACGGGCACGGCTCCCGGCTCGACCTGGTCGGCGCGCTGCTCGCCGCGCTCGGCGCGGCACTGGTCGTCTACCCGCTGGTGCAGGGCCGCGAGCTGGACTGGCCCGCGTGGATGTTCGCGATGATGGCCGCGTCCGGTGTCGTGTTCGCCGTGTTCGCCTGGCACGAGCTGCGCCGGCAGCGGCGCGGCGGCGACCCGCTGATCACGCCGTCGCTGTTCCGCAAGCGCGGCTTCTCCGGCGGGCTCGCCGTCGGCCTGGTGTTCTTCGCCGGGATGATCGGGTTCTCCCTCACCTACTCGCTGTACCTGCAGATCGGCCTCGGCTACTCGCCGCTCAAGGCGGGCCTGTCGCAGATCCCCTGGTCGGCCGGGACCGTGTTCGGGTTCCCCGCCGCGATGGCGATGCAGAAGCGCGGCCGGACGGCCCTCCAGACCGGCGCGGTCGTGATGGCCGCCGGGGTGGCCGGGCTCGTGCTCAGCCTCCAGCTCGCCGGGGTCGGCGTCACGCCGTGGCAGCTCGCGCCGTCCCTGGTCGTCACCGGCTTCGGGATGGGCCTGCTGATGGCGCCGTTCTTCGACATCGTGCTCGCGGCGGTCGAGCCGCACGAGACCGGGTCGGCGGGCGGCACGCTGTCGGCGATCCAGCAGCTCGGCGCGGCGCTCGGCGCGGCCGTCCTCGGCACCGTGTTCTTCGGGCTGCTCGGCGGGCACGTCGCGACCGCCGCCGACCGCGACGCGCCGGCGCTGCGGGCGAGCCTCGCGTCCGCCGGGGTCGCCGCGCCCGACCAGGACCGGATCGCGGCCGGGCTGCGCGCCTGCGGGCACGACCGCGCCACCGCCAAGGACCAGGAGAAGAACCCGGCGGCGTGCGCGCGGCTGGAGTCCGACGTGCGGACGGCGGTCGCCGCGCACCCGCAGTCGGCGGGGAAGGTCGTCCAGATCGTCCAGGACTCGGGGCGGCACTCGGCCAAGAGCGGGTTCGGCGCCGCCATGAAGATCACGCTGTGGATCGTCACCGGGATGCTCGGGCTGACCTTCCTGATCGCCTTCCTGCTCCCGCCGCGCGCCCGCGAGGACGAGCCGGACGCCGCCGCCGCTGCGGCCGCCTGACCTGCGCTCCCGTGGCCCGCGCTCTTCGCGGGCCACGGGACCGCGCCGTCCGGTCAGACCTTGTTCAGCACCTCGAAGGCCAGCAGTTCGAGGTGGTTGAGGTCGTTCAGGTCGAGGACCTGGAGGTACAGGCACTCCGCGCCGATCGCGTCGAACGTCCCGATCTTCTCGACGATCTCGGCGGGTGTGCCGCACAGGCCGTTCTGGCGCAGTTCGTCCACGTCCCGGCCGATCGCCTCGGCGCGGCGCCGGATCTCCGCGTCGTCCCGGCCGCAGCACACGACCTGCGCCGCCGAGTACGCCATCGGACGCGTCCGCCCCTCGGCCTCGACCGCGGCGCGGACCCGCGTGAACGCGGCGGCGGTGTCCGCGACCTGGTGGAACGGGACGTTGAACTCGTCGGCGTACCGGGCGGCGAGGCGCGGCGTCCGCTTCGCCCCGACGCCGCCGATGATCACCGGCGGGCCGTCCGGGCGGGTGGGCTTCGGGAGCGCGGGCGAGTCCTTGACGGTGTAGTGGCCGCCCTCGAAGGTGAAGGTCTCGCCCTCCGGCGTCCGCCAGAGACCCGTGATGATCTCCAGCTGCTCCTCCAGCCGGTCGAACCGCTCGCCGAGGCTCGGGAACGGGATGCCGTAGGCGGTGTGCTCCTGCTCGAACCAGCCGGTGCCGATGCCGAGGTCGACGCGCCCGCCGCTCATCTGGTCCACCTGCGCGACCGCGACCGCCAGCGGCCCCGGCAGCCGGAACGTCGCGGCGGTCACCAGCGTGCCGAGCCTGATCCGGTCGGTCTCCCGCGCCAGCCCGGCGAGCGTGATCCACGCGTCGGACGGCCCGGGCAGGCCCGGCACGTCCCCCATCTTCAGGTAGTGGTCGGACCGGAAGAAGGCGTCGAAGCCCAGGTCCTCCGCGGCCTTGGCCACGGCCAGCAATGTCTCGTAGCTCGCCCCCTGCTGGGGCTCGGTGAAGATCCGAAGACGCATGGTCCCATCCTCATACTTTCCGCCGCCGGATGCGCGGCTGGGGTGGGGCGCGCGGCGATGTCCCACGGAAACAGGACGGGGGCCGCACGGTCTCGCGGAAACGGGACGAGGCGTCTCGCGGAAACAGGGCGAGGCCCGGACAGCCGCATGCCGTCCGGGCCTCGTCCTGTTCATCGCTGCTAGTCGCGTGAGCGGATGGTGCGACGGCGGCGTCCGACGTAGGCGAGGACGAGGCCGCCGGCGAGCAGGCCGAGCGACACGTCCACGATCAGGCCGGTCTGGCCGCCCGTGCGCGGGAGCAGGTGCGTCCCGCCGGACCCGTGCTGGTGGGCCCGCGGACCGTTGCCCGGGCCGGGCACCTGCGCGCCGCTGTCCGGGGTGGGCACCTTGGAACCCTCGGTCGGCTTGTGGGAACCGCCGCCCCCTGCGCTGTGCGCACCGCCGGTCGTGGTGTGCGAGCCGCTCGCGCCGGTGTGCGAGTTGCCGGCCGGCGCGTGCGAGTCGTCCGCCGCCTCCGAGCGGGAGGTGGCGACGCCCGAGCCGCTGGTGGACGAGTGCGCACCGGACGCGGACGAATGGGCACCGGACGTGGACGAGTGGGCGCCGCCCGCGGTCGCGTCCGATCCGCTCGTGGACGTGTGCGAACCGTCGGCGTTGTGCGAACCGCTCGTGCCCGCGTCCGTCCCGCCCGTGGACGCGTGCGAACCATCGGCGGAGTGCGAGCCGCTGGCGGTTCCGTCCGTCCCGCTGGTGGACGAGTGCGAACCGGTGGCCGGAGCCGGGGCCGGGGCGACGATCGGGCCCTCGTCCGGGCTCTTGGGCGGCGCCTTCACCGGCCGGCTCGACGCGTCGGCCGAGTGCCCCTGCATCTCCGCCGGAGCCGCCGAGGCCCGCAGGATCCGGGTCCTGGTGGTCGCGGTGTTGTTGTCGAGGTTCACCTCGGGCGTCGAGGTGGTCGCGCGGACCGGAGCCTCCAGGATGTCCCCGGGCTTCGGTGCGCTCGGCCGCAGGACGGTGCGGATCGTCTTCTTCTCGCCGGGAGCGAGCGTCCCGAGGTCGCAGAGGACCTTGTTCGGGCGGCTCGCGGCCCCGGCGTCGCCGCCGGTCGCCGCGCTACCCGCCGCGTCCGCACCGGGCGTCGCGCCCGCGCCGGACGGCCCGCCGTTGCCGGACGACGTCCCCGTGCTGGACGAGGTGCCCGTCGTGGACGGCGTCCCCGTGGTGGACGGGGCGCTCGTCCCCGACGGCGCGCTCCCGGTTGCCGGGGCGCTCGTACCGGACGGGGCACTCGCGTTGGACGGGGCTCCGCTGCCGCTCGTGGTGCAGGACAGGTCGTTCTGCACCGCGCCGGGAGCCGCCTCCCCCTCGACCTTCACGTTCTGCGCGGGCGACGGGCCGCCGTTCGTCACGGTCGTGATGTACGGGATGGCCTCGTCCGGACGGGACGAGGCCGGCGCCTTCTCGGTGACCGAGAGGTCCGCGGTCTCCGCGATGCTGGTCTCCGGGAACGCCTTGGACACCGAGGACGAGCCCCACGTCACGGTGGCCGTGCTCGACACGCGGTCGCGCGGCTTGGCCTGCGCGGACACCTTCGCGGTGAGGACGCCGGCGACCGTCTGCCCCGGACGCAGCGGGCCGAGCGCGCAGACCGCGCTGCCGCCGCTCGCCGCCGTCCCCGGCGCAGCGGGAGCGTTGGCACCGAACGCGCCGGCACCGGACGTCCCACCCGAAGGCGCCCCGCCGGACGCGCCGCCCGAAGTGCCACCGGACGCGCCGTCCGCCGTGCCGCCGGATGCGGTGCCGTTGGGCGCGCCGCCCGCGGGCTGGGACGGCGACGAGCCCGAGGCGCCGGACGCGGCCGAGCCGTCGGGCGCCATCGCGAACGAGCAGGTCTGCGAGCCGGAGACGTACTCCAGCGTGCGCGGCAGCGGCGCTCTCAGGATGGCCGGGCTCGACTTGAGCGTGCTGCGGTTCGTCACAGCGAACGGCCAGTTGTAGGTGCGGCCCGGCAGCAGTTCCATGGTCGGGCCGGATGTCTCGATCTCCAGCCTGGCTAGCTTGTCCTGCTCAGGACGCACGGCTGGACGGGTCTGTTCCGGCCGTCCGCCCGGCGCCTGGCCCTGCTCCGCACCGCCGCCCGGCTGAGCCTGAACCGGACCGCCGCCCGGCCGGCCCTGCTCCGGAGCGCCGCCCGGCTGGGCCTGCTCCGGCCGGCCGCCCGGCTTGGGCTGCTCCGGGCGCACGGCCGGGTGGGCGTGCGGTGCCGCCTTGTGGTGGTGGTGCCTGTGGTGCTTGCGCGCGCCCACGTCCACCGGTCCGTCGGCGTGAGCCGCGCCGGGTTGGGCGAGCAGCGGGACGACGCCGAGCAGCGGGGCCGCCGACAGCACGGCGAAGCCGCGGACGCCGATCCGCCCCGTTCCCTTCTGGATCATCAATGGTCCCCCCGTGACCTGGCCGGACGCCTACGTTGATCGGATCCGTTCTAGCCCGGCAACGGGGGTTCTGCTAGCACTGCGCAGGCGTGTCGTTACCCAGGGTGATATCAACCTTCCGTCAACGCGAGGAAGATCCGTCCGGGCGGCCGTCCACCTCGGGCGGCCTGGAGTCGGCGGCCGCGGCGGCGGTGGCCGCGGCCGCGAGCCGGGCCGCGGCGGCCATCACGCGGGTCTGCAGCTCGACCTGGTGGGCGATGCGGCGCTGCCCGGCGCGGACGTCGCGGGCCAGCCGTACCGCCTCGACCGCCAGGACCAGGGCGAGCGCGCCGAGCACACCGGCGCCGGCGGCGATCGCGAGGACGAGCATCGCTTGGCCACTTCCTCATCCGACGGGAGCGGGGATCCCGGGGCGCGCGCGGGGGCGGCGCCCGCCGGGCCGTCTGACCCGGTCCGGCATCCCTAGTGTGCCCCGGTGTCAAGGCCGCAACAACCGGTCAGTACGAGAAATTTTCAGCAGCCGGAATCCCGCAGGTCCCGTGCCGTGCCACGCGTGTCAGCGGCCGTCGGGCTCCCCGTAGAGCGCGCGCAGGAAGGCGATGGCCATGCGGCGCTTGTCCCCGTCGCCGGAGCGCAGGTCGGCGAAGTAGGCGTCCAGCTCGGCCAGCTCGCGGACGGCCGCGTCGCCGCGCGGGCCGCTCCGGTCGGCCTCCTCGGGCTCCGCGCCGTCCCCGACGCGTGCGAGGTCACCGGACCGCCACAGCAGCGCCGCCTCGATCGCGGCGCGGGTGCGCGCCTGCGGCCAGCGTCCGCCCGCCTCCAGGTTGTAGACGGTCTTCACCGTCACGCCCGCGCGCTCGGCGAGCGCCTCCTGCGTCAGCCCGAGCGTGCCGCGCCGCGCCACCACGTACTTGGCGACCCGTTCCCGGTCGGGTCCGCTTCCCATGCCTTCCAGCATGGCGGAAACAGTAAGGAACATCCAGCAATCGGGAGTGGAAAATTTCCTACCTTACTATTTCCGGTTATTACCAGACAGACCCTTGTCACCTTGCCGGAACGTTCCTATGGTGAAAGTACGGGTCCGCGGAACGGACCTCCCCCGGACACCGGCGCGGCCCGCTCAACACCGACGAGAGGCTGAAGCCGTTGACCGAGGAAGGATCCATCACCGTCGAACTGGCGCTGGCCGAGCTGCGCCGCGGCATCGACGTGCGGAGCATCGAGCTGGAGGGCAGGCTGGCCCTGCTCGACCAGCGCGACGACCTGCACGACCGCCGCGGGGACGAGTTCGCCCGGCAGCTCCAGGACCTGGACGACCGGCTCACCCGGGCCGAACGCGAACAGGTCACCAGGGCCGGTCTCGACGCCCGCTTCCGCCACACCGTCGCCCTGCTGTCACTGATCACCGCCGCGGCGGCCGTGCTGGCCACGGTCGTCGCGGCCTACCTGGCCCGCTGACCGCCCGCCCTCCCGCGGGCACCCTCCGGCCGGCGCGGGTCCTTCGGGCCCCGTGGCCCGGCGCACCCCACCCCCGCGCCGGCCGGAGGCACCACCGCTCCCGTGAGGCGCCCGGCCCCTCTGCAACGCGACACCCCATTCGGGCGTCTCACGGGTATGGCCCGCGGACTCAGCTACAAGGACGCCGTCAAGATCCTCGGCGGCGACAGCCCCATCGTCGAGACCCTGGACCGCCTCATGGGCGGCATCCTGCTCACGGCGACCGCCGGCGGCAGCCAGCTCGCCCTGAGCCTCTTCGACGCCAAGGGCGAACTCGGCTCCCTGAGCCGCGAACTGGTCTCCGGCCTCAGCGACCGCCTGCGCGGCCTCTCCCGCTTCTCCAGGACCGAACGCCTGGAGGCCGCCCGCCAGGTCATCATGCTCGCCGCCTTCTTCGACGCCCTGGCCGAAGCCGACCTCCCGGACGAGCTCCGCCACTTCACCCGCGCCGAACAGCTCACTCTCGTCGGCGCCGAAGCGTCCCGCCGCCTGCACCGCGTCGTCTCCTACCTGACGCGGACCACCCTCGTCCAGCAGGACGCGTTGTTCCACTACGAAGGCTCGCCCGACCATGACGGGCTTCCCTTCTTCCTGGGCCTGGGCATGGCCGTCGCCGAACTGGCCTGGGCAGGCCACGAGCTGGACGAGGACGTCCAGGTCACGCTGCACGAAGAGGTCCCGGTCGCCGCGATGAGGCGGTACGAGGAGCTGTACCTGCGGCTGGCCACCGAGTTCCCCGAACTCGCGTTCTGGACGGACCGGATGGACCACCACGCCACCCGCACCGAACTGGCCGCGCTGCGCACCGGCCTGGAAGGGCTCCGGACCGTCCTCGAACGTCTCTCCTCCGGCGTGGCCCCCGACGAACGGCGCGCGGCGCTCGCCCGCGCCCATCGCGCCCGGCTGGACCGTCCGGTGACGCTGAGCGCCGAGTCGCCCGGAGCCCTGACGTTCCCGAGCCTCGCCGAGATCTACGTGAACCCGCGCTACCGGGTCGTGCAGGCGTTTCGCAGCGGCGTCCGGCTCAACGAGGAGGAGACGTGGCAGTGGGGCGATGTCCACGACGATCTCCAGGCGTTCCTCGTCGGATACCTGACGTCGTTCGCCACGGTCGACGAGCCGCTGCTGCTGCTCGGCCAGCCGGGATCGGGCAAGTCCCGGTTCACCGAGATGCTGGCCGCGTCGCTGCCGCCCGAGGACTTCATGGCCGTGCGGGTCGCGCTGCGCGAGGTCCCGGCGGACGCCGACCTCCAGACGCAGATCGAGGCCGGTATCCGTGCCGCGACGGGCGAGTCCGTGAGCTGGCCGGACCTCGCGCGCAGCGCTGGAGACGCGCTTCCGGTCGTCCTTCTGGACGGTTTCGACGAGCTGCTTCAAGCCACGGGCATCAGCCAGTCGGACTACCTGGAGCAGGTCGTCCGCTTCCAGGAACGCGAGGCGGCCCAGGGCCGTCCGGTCGCGGTGCTCGTGACCAGCCGGACATCGGTGGCCGACCGCATGCGCCTCCCGCCGAGCGGCGTCGTGGCCGTCCGGCTGGAACCCTTCTCAGAATTCCAGACCACCCGCTGGCTCGACGTCTGGAACACCGCGAACGCCAACGCTCTCGCCGCCCGCGGCCTTCGCCCCCTGCCGGCCGAAGTCGCGCTGCGCCATCCCGACCTCGCGTCACAACCCCTGCTCCTGCTGATGCTGGCGCTGTACGACTCGGACGGCAACGCCCTTCAGAACAACGGGGACGACCTGGATTCAGCAGACCTGTACGAGCGCCTGCTGACCCGCTTCGCTGAGCGGGAGGTGCGCAAACTCCACCCCGAACTGGACGGTCGGCCGCTCGCCGATGCTGTCGAGGACGAGTTGCAACGGCTCTCGATCACTGCCTTCGCGATGTTCAACCGAGGCCGCCAGTGGGTCAACGAGGACGAGCTCACCAGCGATCTCGCAGCGCTGCTTCCCGCCTCCCACACGACACACCGCAATTCGTTCCGCGCAGCCTTGTCACCGGGACAGGTGGTGGTCGGCCGCTTCTTCTTCGTCCACCGGTCGCAGGCGGTGCAGGACGGCGAGGTCCGGGGAACCTACGAGTTCCTGCATGCGACCTTCGGTGAATACCTGGTGGCACGGCTCGTGGTCCACGAGGTGTCGGCGCTGGCTTCGGTCGCACGACTTTCCCGAAGCCGTCACCAGGTCCTTGACGATGCCTTCCTACACGCGCTCTTGTCGTTCGCACCGCTGACCGGCCGCAAATCGGTCATCGCCTTCCTGCGTACGCTCATCGGGCGCTCCGCGGATCGCGAGGTGATGGCCGAACTCCTCCACGGCTTCTTCCACGAGGCGTTCGGCACGCGCGTCGGCCGGACGCTGAGCGAGTACGAGCCCGTCCGGCGGTCTGTCCCGAGTCGCGTGGCCGTACATTCGGCCAACCTGCTCCTCCTGCTCGTCGCGGCGAAGGCGGAACTCACCGGCCGCGAACTCTTCCCGGACTCCGCCCACCCGATCGAGGAGTGGAAGCGCTGCACCGGCCTCTGGCACTCCCATCTGATCGCCGGCGGCTGGAAGGACCTGATCTCCAACGTCCGCCTCAACCGGGTGCGGATCGACGGGAGGCCGGAGATCGTCCTGCTCAACACCACTGCCGTCTTCGTGCCGGTCGAGAACCCCAACTGGACGCTCGGGGACTCGTCGCGCAACCCGGTGATCGATGACGGCTACCTGATCGCTTCCGCGCATTTCGCGTGCCACCTCGAGAACGACCTCTTGGTCCACGCGCTGCGTTCGCCTCTCTGGGAGCACAGTGGCATGGAAGAGTTCGTCAGCGGCTTCGTGAGCACCCCATTGGGAATCACCTCCGGTATCAGTGCCTACCTGCAGCTGTGCTGGGCGGCCTTGGTGACGGGCATCAGCCCGGACTCTCTCGTCAACTTCTACGAGGGCTGCCTCGCCCACCTCACCCGCAGCGGGGACTCCGAGTGGGCGACCCTCATCCTGCGGCAACTCGTCGGGGACGCCGCTCGCCTCCCGGCCGACTGGCGCTTCGAGCTGTACGACCGTCTGCTCCCGTTCTGTGCTGACGGGAGCGAGGCATTGCGCTTGCTGGGTCTCGCCTTTCCTGACAGAAAGAAGGACGCCGAATGAGCCGGGTGTCGGCGGGCGATGCGATGGTGCCTGCATGAGCGCGACCGCTGAGGACTACTTGTGGGTCGAGGATGACGAGACCGGGTTGATCGAGGCGTACTGCCTGACGTTGGCTGAAGGGCTGTCGCCGGACGAGGTGCTGGCTCGCTGGAATGCTGTCCCCTACGGCAGGCTGCGCGGGTTGAGCGCGTTGTTCGAGCCCGCTTTCGGGATCTCCGATCACGAGACGTCCGAGCTGTTCACCGGTGTGACCTCGGTGAAGGACGTCGAGGGCGGCGGTTGGGCGCTCAGTGTCGAGGTCAACGGGTACATCGGGGTCTCGATCGGCGAGGTGCTGTCGACGGGGACCCGGGTGGTCGCGCATTCCTGCAACGTCAATGGGTTCGACCAGTTCGAGCTGGCCGAGGACGGCGTCCTGAAGGTCTACTTCGAGCCGCTGATCCCCGACCAGCGGCATGGGAGCGCACCGGACGTCCTGCTGGACGAGATGCGCGCGGTCGGGCTCCCCTTCGACGCGTCCGACGACTTGTCCCTGCACAGAGCGAGGGTCTTCGCGCTGGCCGAGCGGCTGACCGGGGTACGCGTGACGCCTGTGCTTCTGGAGGAGGCCGACTACCTCTGCGGGCTCGTCCGGATTCCTTAGAGGTCGGCTTCGTCGAGGTTCTCGGTCACCGTGGTCAGCAGGGTGCGGAGGGTTTGCAGCTCGTCCAGGGTGAGCCCCGTCGCCTTCGCCATGCGCAGCGGGATGCCTGCGGCCTCGGCGCGGAGGTCGTCACCGGCCATGGTCAGGGTGATGACGACCGAGCGTTCGTCGTGCTCGCTGCGGCGGCGGGTGATGTAGCCCGCGGTCTCCAGGCGCTTGAGCAGGGGCGACAGGGTGCCGGAGTCGAGCCGAAGGCGGTCACCGATCTCCTTGACGGGGAGCCCGTCGTCCTCCCAGAGGGTGAGCATGACGAGGTACTGCGGGTAGGTGAGGCCCAGGTCCGCCAGAACGGTCCGGTAGACGCCGTTGAACGCGCGGGACGCGGCGTGCAGCGAGAAGCAGATCTGCCGGTCGAGCCGGAGCAGGTCGCCGGCGGCACGGGTGTCGGTCGTCATGTGACCAGGATATCTCTCGCTCAACTGAGTTGTGCACAACTGAATTGTGTACAGTCGAATCAGACACAACTTCTTGGGAGGAGCCGGACATGGACGCGCTGTACACCGCCGTCGCCACCGCCAACGGACGAGAGGGACGCGCCGTCAGCTCGGACGGCCAGATCGACCTCGCGCTCGCGTTCCCGCCCGCGCTCGGCGGGAACGGGCAGGGCACCAACCCCGAGCAGCTCTTCGCCGCGGGCTACGCGGCCTGCTTCGCCAGCGCCATGGGCAGCGTCGCCCGCGCGATGAAGCTCGACGTCAAGGACGTCTCGGTCACCGCCGAGGTGAGCATCGGCAAGGACCCGTCCGACGGCGGCTTCGGCATCGGCGTCGTCATGCACGTCGAGCTGCCCGAGCACCTGGAGGGCGAGACCGGCGAGAAGCTCGTCGAGCAGACCCACGCCGCCTGCCCCTACTCGAAGGCGACCCGCGGCAACATCCCCTTCGAGATCGTCATCGAGTAACCGCCCCGCACCAAGGCGCCCCAGCACCCCACACCCCGCTCACGACCGCCCCGCCCCCAAGCAGCCCGCACGCGAGCGGGACCGACACACACGCGAGCGGCACGGACGTGCGCACGAGCGGGACTGACGCGCGCACAAGCGGGGCGGACACGCGCACAAGCGGGACCGACATGCACGCGAGCGGGACGGAGGCGCGGGCAAGCGGGGCGGGCGCGCGCGTGAGCGGGGGCGGACGTGCGGGCGAGCAGGGCAGACTCGCACGTTAGCGGGGCGGACGCACGGGGGGCCAGTGCAGGCAGGTCGGGCGTGGTCGGGGGGTGGTCAGGTGTCTCGGGACTCGGCGCTCTGGGCGGTGGCGATGGTTCGGTAGAGGCGTTTGAAGTCGGCGTAGGCGTCGCGCCCCACGGCTTCGGCGTGGCGGGACTCGATGGCGGCGATGATCGCGTCCGAGTCGCGCATCTGGGCGAGGCCGCGCTCGGTCGGGACGACGAGCTTGGCGCGGCGGTCGGACGGGTCGGGGCGGCGTTCGACGTAGCCGAGCGCCTCCAGTTCGTCCAGCAGCTTGCCGACGACCTGCTTGTGCTGGCCGGAGCGGTGCGCCAGGTCGGTGGCGCGGGTGCCGTCCTCGTCGAGGTGGGCGAGGACGGCGCCGTGCTGGGCGCGCAGGTCGCCGTAGCCCTGCGCGGCCAGGGTCGCGAAGAGTTCGCGCTGGATGCCGAAGAGCAGCCGGGCCGCGAGGATGCCGAGGTCCGGGTCCGCGCGCTTGCGCTCACCGCGCCGCATGGTCACCTCTGATTATCGTCACCAAATTTGACTATATCCAGGCGTGACTATACCGTCCCGTCCCGTCGAAGGAGGCGAGTTCCGATGATCGAACTGACCCGGTTCACGGCGCACGACAGGGCGCGGCTGCTCGCGGCGCGCACCGCGATGCTGGCGGACTTCGAGGCCGACCGCGAGGGGTTCCTCGGCGCGCGGCTGGTGGAGCTGCCGGGCGGCGAGTGGCTGGACATCGTGGAGTGGCGGAGCGCGGCGGACTTCCGGGCGTCCCGGGCGAAGGGCCCGAACCGTCCGGGCATCGCGGAGTTCTTCGGGGCGATCGACGGCCTTGTGAGCGACGAGCAGGGAGAGGCCCGCTGAGCGCGCACGGGTTCGCGGCGGACGGGTTCGAGGACGTCCGCGCGGCGTTCGCAGCGGCCGTGGACGGCCCGGCCGGCGAAGCCACGTTCCTCGTCCGATTCGGGAACACGCGGCACGTGCGGGCGCTGGGCCCCGCGTCGTCCGGCGGTGTCGGCGTGGCGCGCGGCGTGGCGGGCATGGACGCGGCGGCGATCAGCCCGGTGGACGGCGCGTCACCGCTGCTCGCGGCCGAGGCGATCGCCGAGTTCGGGACGCCGCGCGCGAACGCCGGGACGGACCCGGTGACGTCCGAGACCGACCACTTCGCGCTCGGCTTCGAGGCGCAGGCCCGCCGCTACCCCGCAGTGGGGACGAACGCCGGGCGCCTCGCGACGGTCGGCCGCGTCACGGCCTGCGGGCGAGCGGGGAGATGATCTTCAGGAGCTCGGCGGTGCGGTCGAGGTCGCCGACGACCACGATCGTCAGGGCGGACCGCGCCTCCTCGAACGAGGTCTGGACGAGCAGCGACCGCGCCCCCGCCGCACCGGTCACGGACGCGACGATGCGGTGCGCGTCGTCCGGTCCGACGCCGTCGAGGCGCACGACCCCGGACACCTGCGCGTGCCGCTCGGGCGGCTCGTCCCGCTCGGCCGTGGCCGCGCCAGTGAACGCGTCCAGGTCGCGGCTCGTGATCCGGTACTGCTTGCCGATCCGGGTGGCCTTGAGGCGGCCACCGCGCACGTAGTTCCGGACGGTCTTGACGTGCAGGCCGAGCATCTCGGCCACCCGGTCGACGGAGTACAGCTCGTCCGCCATGATCCCCAACCTTCCCTATCGCTCCCCAAAATACTCAGGTTCGGAGCGCGATAGGGAAGGTCGCGGGATTCAGTCCATGACCAGGACGACCTTCCCGCGGCCGTGCCCGGTGGCCACCTGGCGGTGCGCGTCCGCCGCCCGCGTCCAGGGGTACACGCCCTTGAGGTTCAGCGCGAGCCGCCCGTCCGCGTACCACCGCGCGGCCTCGGCGACCCGCGCGATCGACCGCTTCTCCTTCGACGTCACCCGGATGCCGAGCTCCCCGGCCCGCCCGTGCTCGACCAGCGTGACGATCCGGTCCCGGTCCTTGACGAGTTCCAGCGAGACCTCCAGCGCATGCCCGCCCGCGCCGTCCAAGGCCGCATCGATCCCGTGGGGCGCGACGGCCCGCACCCGGTCGGCCAGCCCGTCCCCATAGAGAACGGGCACGGCCCCAAGCGACCGCAGGTACTCGTGGTTGCCCTCGCTGGCCGTCCCGATCACGGTCGCACCCGCGATCTTCGCCATCTGCACCGCCACGGCCCCGACCCCACCGGCCGCCGCATGCACGAGAAGCGCGTCCCCCTCCCCCACACGCAGATCTTCCAGCGCGATATGCGGCGTCATCACCGCCGCCGGAAACGCCCCCGCAACCTCCCAGGGCATCCCCTCCGGCTTGGCAACGACATTCGCAACAGGCGCCACGACGAACTCCGAGTACGACCCGAGCACCGAGTTCCCCATGACCTCGTCCCCGACGGCGAACCCGGAAACCCCGTCCCCCACCTGGTCGATGACCCCGGCGAACTCGTTCCCCGGCACCCGCGGGAACGGCGGCGGCGACGCGAGGTAAGGCGGCGTCCACCCCTCCCGGACGGCCAGGTCGAACGGCTGCACCCCCGCCGCCTTCACCCGCACCCGCACCTCGCCCACCCCGGCCTCCGGCGTAGGCACCTCCAGGATGCGCAGCACCTCCGGCCCGCCCGCCTCACTGAACCCCGCAACCCGCATGACGATCCCCTCACCTAGAAAGTTGATCACCACGCTAAAACCTCAACCACCCTTGAGGTCAACCTCCCCGCCCACCTCCGCCATGTAAAGGACGCTTGACACCCACCAAGTGTCAAGCTTACTTTCCACTTGTGCGGAATGACGTGCGGGAGCTGCGGGCCGGCAAGGGGTTGTCGCAAGGGGACCTCGGGCGGGAGCTGGGGGTCTCGCGGCAGACGGTGAACGCGATCGAGCAGGGGCGGTACGACCCGTCGCTGCCGCTCGCGATCCGGATCGCGCGGTATTTCGGGACGACGGTGGAGGAGGTCTTTCATGTCGACTGAGCGGGCGCAGCGGTGGGGCGCACCGGTGCTCGGGCTGGTCATCGGGGTGGTGTACTTCGGGATCTTCCTGGCCTGGGGCAAGGTCTGGATGGCCGTGTTCGGGCTCGCCGTGATGTGGGTCTACTCGGCGCTGCTCGTCGCCGGGTCGCGCCGGTCGGAGACCGTGGCGCTGATGCGCGGCGAGGTGTCGGACGAGCGGCGGCGGCAGATCAACCTGCGGGCATCGGCGTTCGCGCTGAACGTCCTGGTCGTGGTGATGGTCGGGATGGTTCTCTACGAGTTCGCCCGCGGCCACGACGGACGCCCCTGGACGTGGCTGGCCGCGATCTTCGCCCTGTCCTACGGCGGCGCCACCGCCTTCTACGCGCGCCGCGGCTGAGAACGCGACGACCCCGCGAGGCGCCGGGCCTCGCGGGGTCGGGAACGTGTCAGCCTCGGACGAGGACCGCCAGGCACTCCACGTGTTGGGTCATGGGGAAGGCGTCGAAGGCTCGGAAGGATTCGAGGGTCCAGCCTCGGTCGGAGAAGTAGGCGAGGTCGCGGGCCAGGGTGGACGGGTCGCAGGAGACGTAGGCGATCTTGCGGCCGGCGAGGGCGGCGATGCGGTCGACGACCTCGCGGCCGGCGCCGGCGCGGGGCGGGTCGAGGACGACGAGGTCGGCGCCGCGGACGCGGGAGCCGCGGCGGTGGCCGGTGGCGCGCTTGTTCTGGGTGCGCGCGGACGAGTCGTCCGAGCGGCCGAACTCCAGGTCGGTGATGACCTCGTCGACCGGGCCGCGCTCGATGGAGACCTGCGGGAGGTCGCGGAGGTTGAACTTGGCGTCGCGGACGGCCTGGCCGTCGGACTCGACGCCGACGACGAGGCCGTCGCGGCCGACGCGCTCGCCGAGGAAGGCGGCGAACAGGCCGACACCGCAGTAGAGGTCGAGGGCGATGTCGCCCGGCTTGGGATCCAGGGCGTCGACGACGGCGGCGGCGAGGGTCTGGGCGGCGCCGGGGTGGACCTGCCAGAAGCCCGAGCCGGACACCTGGAACATGCGGCCCTGGACCTCCTCGCGGACGTACGGGGGCGTGGTGCCCTGCTCCGGCTTGCCGCGCACCAGGCGGACCGGGACGTCCAGGCGGGGGACGCGGATCTTGCGGGGGTTCGGGCCGCGGACGGAGACCAGGCGGTCGCCGGTGGCGGCGGAGGTGATGCCCTCGACCGAGTTGGCGCCCTGCCAGCGCTTGGTCTCGATGCCCATGATCTCGACGCCGGGGTGGGCGATCAGGCACTCGTCGATCGGCTCGATGTCGTGCGAGCGGTGCCGGCGGAGGCCGGGCGTGCCGTTCTCGACGGCGAACTGGACGCGGGTGCGCCAGCCGAGGCCGGGCGGGGGCGTCATGTCCTCGCCGGCGAACGGGTAGGGCACCTCCTCGACCAGGACGGTGCGGGTGATGCCGGCGACGCGGGCGAGCTGCTCCTCGACGACGGCGGACTTCAGCCGGCGCTGGGCGGGCAGCGAGGCGTGCTGCCAGTCGCAGCCGCCGCACCGGCCGGGGCCGGCGAACGGGCAGGGGGCCTCTACGCGGTCCGGGGACGCGGTCAGGATGTCGACGGCGTCCGCGCGCAGGAAGCGCTTGGTCGCCTCGGTGACCCGGGCCCGGACCCGCTCGCCGGGGAGGGCGTGCCGGACGAAGACCACGCGGCCGTCGTGCCTGGCCACGCAGAAGCCGCCGTTGGCGACGTTGCCGACCTCCAGTTCCAGGAGGTCGCCTTCGTGGGGTCCGAGATCAGCTGTCACGTTCCGAAACGATACCGCCACCGGTGGACGCCCCGTCCCGCTCCTGGTCGCCGGACGGCCCGGAGTGCCCGGTCGGGCGCCGGTAGGCCGAGCCGATGCGCGGCTCGGGGCGGGCCTTGAGCCGGTCGGACGACTGGAGCTGCCAGGCGACGCTGGTGACCATGACGCCGGGCTGGAACAGCAGCCGGCCCTTGAGCCGCAGCGCGCTCTGGTTGTGCAGCAGGTGCTCCCACCAGTGCCCGACGACGTACTCGGGGATGAACACGGTCACCACGTCCCGCGGCGACTTGCGCCGGACGCTCTTGACGTAGTCCAGGACGGGCCGGGTGATCTCCCGGTACGGCGAGTCGAGGATCTTCAGCGGGACGGGCACGTCCAGCGCGTCCCACTCCTCCTGGAGCCGGGACGCCTCCTCGGCGTCCACCGCGACCGTGACCGCCTCCAGGGTGGACGGGCGGGTCGCGCGGGCATAGGCCAGCGCGCGCAGGGTCGGCTTGTGGATCTTGGAGACCAGCACGATCGCGTGGTTGCGGGCGGGCAGCGCGACGTCCTCGCCGGTCGGCTCCAGCTCGGCCGAGACCCGGTCGTAGTGCTTGCGGATCGCCTTCATCAGCAGGAACAGCACCGGCATCGCGATGCAGACGATGTAGGCGCCGAGCATGAACTTGGTGACCAGCACCACGACCAGGACGATCCCGGTGAGCGTCGCGCCGAACGCGTTGATCGCCCGGGACGTCCGCATCCGGCGCCGCTGCCCCGCGTCCCGCTCGCCGCGCAGCAGCCGGTTCCAGTGCCGGACCATGCCGACCTGGCTGACGGTGAACGACACGAACACGCCGACGGTGTAGAGCGGGATCAGCTTGCTCACCGACGCGTCGTAGGCGTAGATCAGCAGCCCGGCCATGGTGGCCAGGATGATGATGCCGTTGGAGAACGCCAGCCGGTCGCCGCGGGTGTGGAACTGGCGCGGCAGGTAGCGGTTCTGCGCGAGTACCGAGCCGAGCACCGGGAAGCCGTTGAAGGCGGTGTTGGCGGCCAGGAACAGGATCAGCGCGGTCATCGTGGTGACCAGCGCGAAGCCGGGCGTGAAGTTGGAGAACACGGTGTGCGCGACCTGCGCGATCACCGGGTCGGCGTCGTGCACGACCTTCCCGGTGGCCGGGTCGATCATCGTGCTGCCCTGGCTCGGCTCGGCGAACTTGGCCTTGGTGTAGTAGGCGAATGCGGTGACGCCGCCGAACATGGTCATCGCGACAAGGCCGAGCGCGAGCAGCGTCTTGGCGGCGTTCTCGCCCTTGGGCTTCTTGAACGCCGGGACGCCGTTGGAGATCGCCTCCACACCGGTCAGCGCCGCACAGCCGGACGAGAAGGCCCGCAGCAGCAGGAAGACCAGCGCGGCCCCGCCGATCCCGGCCTCCTTGCCGACCAGCTTGTAGTCGGCCGTCTCGGCCTTCAGGTGGGTGCCGAACCCGATCCGGACCATCCCGTACAGCAGCATCGAGATGATGGCGAACATGAACAGGTAGGTCGGGATCGCGAACGCGACGCCCGCCTCCTTCAGCCCGCGCAGGTTCGCGATGGTCAGCAGGACGACGATGCCGATCGCCACGGCGACCTCGTGCGGCTGCAGGAACTTCAGCAGCGCGCCGAGGTTCTCCACCCCGGACGAGACCGACACCGCGACCGTCAGGACGTAGTCGACGAGCAGCGCGCTCGCTACGACCACGCCCCAGTTGTCACCGAGGTTGGTCGTCGCGACCTCGAAGTCGCCGCCGCCGCTCTGGTAGGCGCGGACGTTCTGCCGGTACGAGGCGACCACGGTGAGCAGGATCACCACCACGGCCGCGGCCACCCACGGGGTGTAGTGGTACATCGCCAGGCCGCCGACGCCCAGCGCGAGCAGGATCTCCTGCGGGGCGTAGGCCACCGACGACAGCGCGTCGCTGGCGAAGACGGGCAGCGCGATCCGTTTGGGAAGTAGCTGCTCGTGCTGCTGAGCGCTGCGCAGGGCGCGGCCCAGCAGCAGGCGCTTCACGAGGTCCGGAGCCTTCGACACGGAACGAGACTCTAGCCTGACCCCTTTGCCACTCTTCAACAGCCCGGGCGCGACTCCTCCCTATGCCCGGGCGCGGCTCCGCCATGGGCCCGGGCGGGTTCCGGGAACGCGGCGGGCGAGCCGCTCAGAACAGTTGTGTGACGTGGGGTTGGGTAGTAAGCGCCCGGGCGGATGTGTAGTTTTGCAGCCCGGCAAGGATCATCGGAAACCTCGGGCTCCGGAGAAGGAACGGCCGTGCATATCGTGATCATGGGGTGCGGGAGGGTCGGATCGACCCTCGCGCACATCCTGGAGGACAAAGGCCACTCGGTGGCCATCATCGACCAGAATCCCGAGGCGTTCCGGCGGCTGCGCGGCGGCTTCCGCGGCCGCCGGGTCACCGGTTTCGGCTTCGACCGGGACACGCTGACCGAGGCGGGCATCGACCAGGCGTCCGCGTTCGTCGCGGTGTCCAGCGGCGACAACTCCAACATCATCTCCGCCCGGGTGGCGCGCGAGACGTTCGGCGTGGACAACGTGGTCGCGCGGATCTACGACCCGCGGCGCGCCGAGGTGTACCAGCGGCTCGGCATCCCGACGGTCGCGACGGTCCGGTGGACGGCCGACCAGATCCTGCGACGGCTGCTGCCCGAGGGCGCCGAGCCGCTGTGGCGCGACCCGACCGGCACGGTCGTGCTCGCCGAGCTGGAGACCGGCGCGTCCTGGGTGGGCGAGAAGGTCGCCGCGCTGGAGGGCGCCGCCGGGACCCGGGTGGCGTTCCTGACCCGGATGGGCGAGGCGCTGGTGCCGGACGCCGACACCGTCATCCAGGACGGCGACATCGTGCACGCGATCGCCCGCGCCGAGGACCTGGACCGGATCAACGCCGCGGTCGCGGTGCGCAGCGAAGAGGAGCACTGATGCGGGTCGCCATCGCCGGGGCCGGTGCGGTCGGCCGGTCCATCGCGCAGGAGCTGCTGGAGAACGGGCACGAGGTCCTGCTGATCGACAAGAACCCGCGCGCGATCAAGGTGGAGATGGTGCCGCGGGCCGAGTGGCTGCTCGCCGACGCGTGCGAGATCGCCGCGCTGGACGACGCGGCGCTGGAGCGCTGCCAGGTCGTGGTCGCCTCGTCCGGGGACGACAAGGTCAACCTGGTGGTGTCGCTGCTCGCCAAGACCGAGTACGGCGTGCCGCGCGTCGTCGCCCGGATCAACCACCCCAAGAACGAGTGGCTGTTCAACGAGTCCTGGGGCGTGGACGTGGCGGTGTCCACGCCGCGCCTGCTGTCCGCGCTGGTGGAGGAGGCGGTCAGCGTCGGCGACCTGGTCCGCCTGATGACCTTCCGGCAGGGCGAGGCGAACCTGGTCGAGCTGACCCTGCCCGAGGACGCGCCGCTCGGCGGCGAGCGGGTCGGCTCGGTGACCTGGCCGCGCGACACCGCCCTGGTCGCGATCCTGCGCGAGGGCCGGGTGCTGGTCCCGACCGCGGACGACACGCTCGAACCCGGCGACGAGCTGATGTTCGTCGCGTCCCAGGACGTCGAGGACGAACTGGCCGAGCTCCTCAGCGCCCGCTGAGCACGCCCCCGGGCCCCACAACGCCCGCTGAGCACGCCTCCGGGCCTCGCAGCGCCCGCTGATCCGCCCTGCGGGCCCCGCAACGCCTCCCCGGCGTTCGCGGGGCCCGTTCGCGTTCCCGGCCGCGACAGGCCCGCTCAGCGCCGCGCCTGAACGGCCGGTGCAGAAGCCCTGGACAGAACGTCCAGACATGCCGACAGGACCATCCAGGTTCGCTGGACGGTCCGGTCGACGGATGATCAGCGGTATTCGGACAGGCGCGGGCGGACGCCGACCCAGACCAGTCCGATGATCACCAGGGCGAGGACGGGCGGGATCGCGGTCCAGCCGGACAGTCCGTCGTCCCCGCTCGCGATGTTCGCCTCGAACTGCGACTGGTTGATCGCGATCACGTCCGCGAGGGATCTGTCGAAGGCGCTGAACGCGCCGTTGGAGTCGCCCGGGGCGGACGAGGTGTCGAACCGCACCGTCTCCCCCAGGTTCCCCGACAGGTAGAGGTCGCGCAGGTGGACGTCGTCGGCCTGGTAAGCCTTCCAGGCGTACAGGGCCTTCTCCGCCGCCTCCCGCTCACCCGTGAAGGTGATGTTGTTGAACTCATCGCCGAGAAGGCCGCCCAGGTCGATCCGCCCGCCCCCGCCGGCCGACCCCGCCGCCCGGTAGTTCTTCACGATGCCGTCGAGTGCGCTCTGGTAGTACTTCGGGTCCAGCGTCTTGTCCATCTCCCTGCCGTCCGGCCCGTCGACACGGACGAGCGCTCCCGCGCCGGCATAGAAGTCGACTTGGTAAGCGGCCCACTGCCCGCGATCCACAATGCCTCGCGACTCGTCGGCGTTGGTCTCCCAGCCGATCGCGCGGGCGTGTGTCAGGGCGAGCACCGAGTCGAAGGCGTCCTTCTTAGCGGTGTGCAAATGGGACGCGGCCGAGGCGAGCGCCGACGAGGCGGCCACTGATCCGGCCAGCGCGACGGCCATGGCGACCAGCAGCGCAGGGTTGGCGAGCCGCCGGGTGCGGCGGGTCAGGTAGTAGTGGACGGAGCCCAGCGCCGCGGTCAGGCCGAGGCCGAGCACGAGGGCGTAGCCGCTGCCCGCATTCAGGGACGACTCGCGATGGCGGTAGGACGACTCGATCCGGTCGGCGTTGGCATCGCGGAGCTTCTGGGCGGCGGGCAGGACGTCGGACTTCATCGTCTCGGTGGCCTGCCGGTAGACGGCGAGCGCGGCCGGCGAGGGCAGTGCGGCGGAATGAGGGTGCTGGCCGTCCAGCAGGATCGCCTGCGCGGCGAGCGACTCGTAGCGGCCCAGGCCGTCCAGCGCCTTGCGCAGCGCGGTCGCGGCCGCCTGGTCCCCCCCGGCGAGGGCGGACGCCTGCTGGAGGTCCTTGTCGGCCTGGGCGCGGCGCTGCTCGAAGGTGCCGAGCGCCTGGTCCCGTGTGATGCCGAGGCCCTTGGCGTTCCCGATGAGCAGGACGTTGGCGAGCTGCGCGTCCATGTCGTTCAGCGCCACGTAAAGGTCGGACGACGCGACGACCTGCGGTCCGGAGTCGTGTCCGATCTCCTGTAGGCCCGCCCGACCGCCGGACGCCCGCCCGACCACGAGCGCCGCGAACAGCACGGCAAGCACTGCCGCGAGCGCTGCCAGAAGGCGGACGCGGTCCGGGGTCGTCCAGAGGCGGGGATTGATGTTCCGCTTCCGGGCGACCGGGGCGCGGACGGGCAGCCGGATGCCGTCCTCGTCCGCGGGGAGCAGGTCCGTCTTGGTCGCCATCAGAACGCCGTCCTCGGTCGAATGGAGTTGGCACGATCCACGTAGGCGCGGCGGCGGCGACGGACCGTGGACAGCCGCGCGAGGTCCCGGTAGACGTCTTCGAGGGCCGCGCGCAGCGCCCTGGCCTCGTGCGGGACCCCCAGCACCTTCCCGCCCGGCGGCGGGGAGCCGTTCTCCTCCAGCTCGGCGACGAGGGCCTCCAGGAGCAGCGCGACCACGCGGGCGCCGCGCTCCTCGGGGAGGTCGAGGTGGTCGATGCGCGCGGCGGCGGCCAGCAGGTCCCCGCGGGTTCCGCGCCACTTGGCCGGGTCGGCGTCCGGCGCCCAGCCGCCCGCGGCCACCACGATCGCGGCGACCTGCGCGTCCAGGTGCCGGCCGGACGATGCGGGCACCTCATCCAGGGCCGCGACCGCCGCGGCCTGCTCGCCCGCCGCGACCAGCGTCCTGGCCAGGCCGAACGCCGCGTTCTCGAAGGAGTGGTCGGTGCGCCAGACCGTCCGGTGGAAGTGCACGGCGCCGTCCGCGTCGCCGAGCGCCTCGGCGGCGAACGCCAGCGCCAGCTTCACCGCGGTCTCGCCGGGCAGCAGGTCGTAGACCCGGCCGAACTCGCCGAGCGCGACCGCGCCGTCCCCTTCGGCGAGCGCGGCGACGCCCCAGTACCAGTGCGCCCGCCAGTCGCCCTCCGCGAGCGCCGAGGTGCCCCAGGACGGGGAGGCGCGCCACTCCGAATCGTCCAGGTTCATGAGCAGCTCCCGCGCGCGCTCGTAGCGGCGGAGGTCGATCAGCGCCCGGACGAGCCGGAACGTCTCCTCGACCGAGAGGTCGTAGCGCGCGTCGAGCGCGGAGACGACCTGCTCGGGCGCGGACGCGGCGAGCGCCGCGACGTTCCGCGCGCCCGGATCGGCCGGGTCGACGAGCGGGACCGGCAGCGCCGAGGCGGCCTCCCGGAACGTCGGCGGGCGGCCCAGCCGCGCGCCGACCACCCGCGTCTCGGGCCCGAACAGCACCGACGTGCCGGGCCTCGGCCGGCCGTCCGCCGCCGACAGCGTCTCCCGCAGCACGCCCGTGAGCTGCTCGGACATCTCCTGCGCCGACCAGAACCGCTCGTCCGGGTCGGGGTGCGCGGCGCGGCGGAGCAGCCGGTCGAACGACGGGTTGTCCGCGAGCACCGGGACGTCCGCTGCGTCGGGGAACCCGACCCGGTGCTTGCTGGTGTAGCCGGTGAACTCGAAGCTCATCACGGCCATCGCCCGCGCGACCGTGTACAGGTCGGACGAGACGGACGGCCCCTCGTCGGCGATCTCGGGGGCCTGGTAGCCGACCGTCCCGTAGACGGCGCCCTCGTCGTCGTCCAGCCGCCGGACGCCGCCGAGGTCGACCAACTTCAGCTGCTCCTCGGTCTGGATCGCGTTGTCGGGCTTGAAATCGCAGTAGACCAGGCCCTTGTCGTGCAGGTAGCCGAGGGCGCGCAGCACCTCCAGGCCGTAGGCCATCACCTGCGCGGGCGTCAGCGGGTCGGCCGCCGTCCGCCGCTCCAGGACGAGCTCCTTCAGCGACTCGCCACCGACGTACTCCATGACGATGTACCCGGCGTCGCCGTGCCGGACGAAGTTGTAGATCTTGACCACGTTGGGGTGCTCGACCTCGGCGAGGAACCGCCGCTCGGCGACCGCCGCCTCCATCGCGTCCGGGTCGCCGGTGTCGAGCAGGCCCTTCAGCACGACCCAGCGGTCCGAGACGTTCCGGTCCTTGGCGAGGTAGATCCAGCCGAGGCCGCCGTGCGCCAGGCAGCCCAGCACCTCGTACTGGCCGCCGACCAGGTCGCCGGGGCCGAGCTTCGGGGTGAAGGAGAAGTGCGTGCCGCACTTGGGGCAGTAGCCCTCGGACCGGCCCGGCTGCCCGTTGCGGCCCTGCCCGACCGCGGCGTCGCAGTGCCCGCAGCGGCGCTTGTGCTCGGGGACGGACGGGTCCGGCATGATCGCGGTGGCCGGGTCGCGCTCGGGCACCGCGGGCATCTCGACCAGGCCCGCGCCGAGCTGCCCGCGCCGGGACGCCCCGGACGACCCGCCGCTCCCCCGCGAGCCCCGCGATCCCCTGGAGCCGCGCGAGCCCTGCGTCCCGCGCGCTGACCGCGATCCGGACGTGCCGTGCCGTCCGCCTCGTCCGGTCTTGCCGCTGTGGCCGGGGCCGTTCGCGCCCTTCCCGGAGCCGTTCGCACCCTTCCCGGAGCCGTTCGCACCCTTGCCCGAACCGTTGCCGCCGCCGACCGCGCCGCCGTTCTGACCTGCGCCGGTCCCGGACGTACCGGAGGCTGTTCCGGTCAGGCTTCCGCTACCCGAGCCGGTGGTGCCGCCCGCGCGGAGGGACGCGACGCGTCCGCTGAGAGTGCGTGCCGCCACCTCGTCCGGGACGCGCGCGGACGAGCTGAGCACGCCCAACGCGGACGATCCGGCACGTCCTTCGCCACCCGCGCCGCCCGGAGCACCCGCCCGCGCGCTCGCGCCCCCGCCCGAGGCGGCCTGGCCCGCCCCGACTCCGAGGGTTCCGTTTCCGTGGTTCGCGCGTGCCGCGGGGAGCACCGCGGGCGCCGGCGTCGCCGCCGGGTCCGGGGGGAATCCGCACACATCGCAGTAGCCGTCCTCGATGCTCCCGGAGCAACCGGAACGCAGGCACAGCATCTGGCGCCGTCACCGACCTCGACTCCACCGGGGCCGCTCTGGCTCCGGGATCAACGCCAAGGATCGTAAGTCCGGGAATCGCCGTATCCGTGCCGTTTTAACGCGACCTTGACGGCGCGATCCGGCCAGCCTTAGGAGGGCTCCGGCGTGGCCGCGGGCGCGTCGGACTGGGGGGCGTCCGCGCGCTGCAGCGGGGTGCTGGTGCGCATGAGCATCAGCAGCGCCAGGCCCAGCGCCGCGACGTAGGCGGGCCAGCCGAGCACGACCTTCGCCACGCCGAGCGCGACGACCTGGCCGGACAGGTACAGCGGGATCTGGACGGCCAGCTTCAGCACGCCGGGCAGCATCAGCAGCCAGGACAGCCGCATGCAGACCCGCACCATGGCGCGGTCCTTGTGCCAGGCGAGCGGGTCGTCGGGGTTCGCCGCGCCGATCATGAAGCCGACGAACGGCCAGCGGGTCACGATGGACAGCAGCATCACCAGGCTGACCCCGCCGGAGTAGAGCATGCCGGGCAGGAACGCGTCCTGCGCCTTGCCCGAGCGCAGCGCGAAGAACGCCGCGATCGCGATGCCGACCAGGCTGTTCAGCACGAACTGCGGGGTGGACCGCTGGACGAGCCGGGCCGCGAGCAGCACCAGCGCCGACCCGACCCCGACGTACAGCGACGGCTTCAGGTCGTGCGTGACGATCCAGCCGACGGTGAAGGCGATCGTGGGCACCGCGCCCTCCAGGACACCGCGCCGCCCGCCGAACACCTTGGTCAGCTGGGCGCGGATGACCTCCTCGACCGTCTCGAACACGACCGGCTCGGCCGCCATGTCACGCGCCCCGCAGTTCGTAGCGGGGGTTGAACATCACCTTGCGGCCGTCCTGCAGGCTGACCAGGCCCTCGGCGCGCAGCCGCCGGCCGGGGTCGATCCCGGCGATCTTGCGGCGGCCCAGCCAGACCAGGTTCACCACATCGGTGCCGTCGTAGAGCTCGGCCTCCAGGGCCGGGGCCCCGCCTCGCGGTCGCAGTGTCACGGTACGTAGCGTACCGGCCACGCAGGCGCGCTGCCGCGCGGCGCACGCGGTGATGGGGGTCGCGCCCTCCGCACCGGTGGACCGCTGGAGCTCTTCGGCCTCCAGCTCCTCCTTGCTCGACGCCATGCGCCGCAGGAATCGCCGCAGGCCACCGGGCCGGTTCCCGCCGCCGCCGGTGGAGTCGCCGCCTCCGGCGGTGGAGGTCGTGCCGGCCGCTCGCTCGTCCATGATTCGAAGCCTAAGGCATCCGAACCGGGAAAGAACCGGTCCGTTCTCCCGAAGCGGACTCCCCCGGAGCGGACGCCGCCCCGCCGTCCGCGCCGCCCGCCCGCGCGGAGCCGAGCTGCCACGGGACGCTGATCACCATCACCCCCGGCCGGAACAGCAGCCGGGCCTTCAGCCGCAGCGCGCTCTGGTTGTGCAGGAGCTGCTCCCACCAGCGCCCGACGACGTACTCCGGGATGAACACGGCCACCACGTCCCGCGGGGACTTGCGGCGCAGCCGGCCCACGTAGTCCAGGACGGGCCCGGTGATGTCGCGGTAGGGCGAGTCCAGGACGACCAGCGGGACGGGGATGTCGCGGCGGCCCCACTCGTCCCGCAGGGCCTCGGTCTCGGCGTCCGAGGTGGTCACGGTCACCGCGGTCAGCGTGGACGGACGGGACGCCCGCGCGAACGCCAGCGCCCGCAGCGCCGGGGTGTGCAGCTTGGAGACCAGCACCACGGCGTGGATCCGGCTGGGCAGCGCGACCGCGTCGTCCCCCGGGGTCAGCTCGGCCGCGACCCGCTCGTAGTGCCGGTGGATGGCCTTCATCATCCAGAACACCAGCGGCATCGCGATCACCACGATCCACGCGCCGTGGGTGAACTTGGTGACCAGGACGACCAGCAGGACCAGGCCGGTCAGCACCGCGCCGAACGCGTTGATCACGCGGGCGCGGCGGACGTGCCCGCGCCGCTCGGGCGGGCAGGTGCGCAGCTCGGTCGTCCAGTGCCGGACCATCCCGGCCTGGGAGAGCGTGAACGAGACGAACACGCCGATGATGTAGAGCTGGATGAGCCGGGTCGTGCTGGCGTCGAAGGCCCAGATCAGCAGCCCGGCGAGCAGCGCCAGGATGACGATGCCGTTGCTGTAGACCAGGCGGTCGCCGCGCCGGGAGAACTGCCGGGGCAGGAAGCCGTCCGCGCCGAGGATCGACGCCAGGATCGGGAACCCGTTGTAGGCCGTGTTGGCGGCCAGCACGAGGATCGCGGCGGTGAACCCGGCGACCAGGAAGAACAGGATCGTGTGGTCGCCGCCGGAGACGGCCGCCGCGACCTGTGTGATCACGGTCTTCTGCTCGTACCCGGCGGGCGCGCCGATCAGCCGGGCCGGGTCGTCGGTGATGTGCACCTTGCTGAGCAGGGCCAGCAGCGTGATCCCGGCGAACATCACGATGGTCAACACGCCCATGATCGCGAGGGTGTCCGCGGCGTTCCTGCTCTTGGGCTTCTTGAAGTTCGGGACGCCGTTGGACACCGCCTCGACACCGGTCAGCGCCGTGCAGCCCTGGGAGAACGCGCGCAGCACGAGTGCCACCGCGAGCAGGCCGGTCGAGCCGTGGTCGGCGTGGATGCCGAAGTGCGCCGACTCGGCGTGCGGGGTCTCGCCGAGCACCACCCGCAGCGCGCCCCAGAGGATCATGAAGTAGACGACCAGCACGAAGCCGTAGGTCGGGATCGCGAAGATCGTCCCGGACTCCTTGACGCCGCGCAGGTTCAGCAGCGCGAGCACCGCGACCAGCGCCAGCGAGATCGGCACCGCGTACGGGACGAGCGCCGGGAACGCCGAGGTCACGTTCGCCACGCCCGCCGCGACCGAGACCGCGACGGTCAGGACGTAGTCGACCAGCAGGGCGCTCGCGGCGGCGAGCGAGGCGTTCACGCCGAGGTTCGCGCGGCTCACCGCGTACGCGCCGCCGCCGCCCGGGTAGGCGTGGCAGGTCTGCCGGTACGACAGCACGACCACGGCCAGCAGGACGATCACCGCGAGCGCCACCCAGGGCGCCAGGTGCAGCAGCGCGACCCCGCCGAGCCCCAGCCCGAGCAGGATCTCCTCGGTGGCGTAGGCGTTGGACGACAGCGGGTCGCTGCAGAACACCGGCAGCGCGAGCTTCTTGGGCAGCAGCGTGTCGCCGAGCTGCTCGTTCCGCAGCGGCCGGCCGACGAGCAGTCGCTTCGGGGCCCTGGTCAGGGGGATTCGCACACTGCACGCTAAGCGCGGAAAACCGGCCATTTCGGACGCGCTAACGCCGTCTTGACGCCGCCCCGACCCGTCTTAACGCGTTCTTAGCGCCCCGGCCCGGTACGCCCCGATAACCCCTGCTACCCCAAGCCGGAAGGGACGGCAGGGCTCATGCCTCGAAGCGGTAGCCGATGCCGGGGGCGGTGATCAGGTGCTTCGGGCGGGACGGGTCGTCCTCCAGCTTGCGGCGCAGCTGGGCCATGTAGACGCGCAGGTAGTTGGTCTCCTTCGCGTAGCTCGGCCCCCACACCTCCTGGAGGAGCTGCTGCTGGCTGACGAGCCGTCCGGCGTTGCGGACGAGCAGCTCCAGGATGTGCCACTCGGTCGGGGTGAGCCGGACGTCGGCGCCGTTCCGCTCGACCCGCTTGGCGGCCAGGTCCACGCTGAACGCCTCGGTCTGGACGACCGCGGCCTCCTCGACCGGCGCGGACCGGCGGACGGCGGCGCGTAGGCGGGCCAGCAGCTCGGCCATCCCGAACGGCTTGGTGACGTAGTCGTCGGCCCCGGCGTCCAGGGCCTCCACCTTGTCGTCGGACTCCTGCCGGGCGGACAGCACGATGATCGGGACGGTCAGCCAGCCGCGCAGGCCCTTGATCACCTCGGTGCCGTCCATGTCGGGCAGGCCGAGGTCGAGCAGGATCACGTCCGGGTGCCGGCGCGCGGCGAGGTCGAGCGCGGCGCGGCCGTCCGGCGCGGCGTCCACCTCGTAGCCGCGCGCCTTCAGGTTGATCCGCAGCGCCCGCACGATCTGCGGCTCGTCGTCCACGACGAGTACCCGTGTCACGTCCCGTCCTCCCGCCCGTCCTGCTGACGATCTTCGCGCACCGGCGCCGCGGACCGCGCGAGGGGGAGGCCGAAGACCATCGTGAGGCCGCCGCCGGGGGTGTCCTCGGGGGTGAGGGTGCCGCCCATCGCGGCGACGAAGCCGCGCGCGACGGCGAGGCCGAGCCCGACGCCGCTGCCCTTCGGCGCGTCGCCGAGCCGCTGGAACGGCGCGAACATCCGCTCCTTCACCGCGTCCGGGACGCCGGGGCCGCGGTCCACGACGCGCAGGTCCACCCGGTCGGGCTCGCGGCCGAAGCGCAGCTCCCCCGCCGTGACCAGGACGGGCTCGCCGCGGCCGTGCCGGACGGCGTTCTCGACCACGTTCGCCAGCGCCCGCTCCAGCAGCCCCGGGTCGGCGGCGACCGGCGGCAGCGTCTCGGGGACGTCGAGCCGGACCAGGTCCGGCGGGACGTTCAGCAGCGCGCGCGGCAGCACCTCGTCCAGCGCTACCGGGCGGACCAGCGGCGTCACCACGCCGGTCTGGAGCCGGCTCATGTCGAGCAGGTTGCCGATCAGGCCGTCCAGCCGGTCGGCGGACTCCTCGACCGATTCGAGGAGTTCCGCCTCGTCCTCGGGGTCCCACTGGACGTCGGTGGCGCGCAGGCTGCTCACCCCGGCCTTGATCGACGCGAGCGGGGTGCGCAGGTCGTGCGAGACCGCCGCGAGCAGCGCGGTGCGGATCTCGTCGCCCTCCTCCAGCCGCCGCGCGCGGGCCGCCTCCTCGGCCAGCCGCCGCCACTCCAGGACGGCCCCGGCCTGCGAGGCGAACGCCGACAGGACGCGCCGGTCGGACGCGGGCAGCACCCGTCCCGACAGCGCCAGCACCGCACCGCCCGCGACCTCCGCCGTGGCCTCGGCGCCGTCCGGGTCGGACGCCGGGTCGGCGCCGACCGCGCCGCGCGGACGCCAGCCGTCCTCCGGGGTGTGCTCCAGCAGCGCGACCGCGCGGACGCCGAACGTCTCGCGGACGCGGTCCAGCAGCGCGGGCAGCGCGTTCTCGCCGCGCAGCACGGACGTGGCGAGCAGGCTCAGCGTCTCGGCCTCCGCGCCGCTGCGCGCGGCCTGCCGGGTGCGGCGGGCGGCGAGGTCCACCACCGAGGACACCGCGACGCCGACCGCGACGAACACCAGCAGGCCGAGCGCGTTGCGCGGCTCGGCGATGGTCAGCGTGTGCAGCGGCGGCGTGAAGTACCAGTTCACGGCCAGGAACCCCAGCACGGCGGCGAGGATCGCGGGCCACAGCCCGCCGGTGAGCGCGACCAGGACGGTCAGCGCCAGGAACAGCATCAGGTCGGTGGTGAGGCCGGGCGGCTCCGCGCCGTCCAGCAGGACGACCAGGGCGGGCGGCCCGAGCAGCGCCAGCACCCATCCGGCGATCCGGCGGCGGACGCTGAGCGCGCTGCCCGCGAGGCTGACCAGCCCGCGGCCCTTCCCGGCATGCTCGTGGGTGACCAGGTGGACGTCGATGTCGGACGACTCGCGCGCGGCCGTCGCGCCGACGCCCGGCCCGAGCACGTACTGCCAGCCCCGGCGGCGGCTGGTCCCGAGCACCAGCTGCGTCGCGTTCACGCCGCGGGTGAACTCCAGCAGCGCCTTGGCCGGGTCGTCGCCGAGGACCTGGTGGTAGCTGCCGCCGAGCCCCTCGACCAGCGCGCGCTGCCGGGCCAGGTCGTGCGCGGACGTCCCGGACGCCAGCCCGTCCGCGCGCGAGACGTGCACGGCGAGCAGGTCGGCGCGTCCGGCGCGGGCGGCGATCCGGGCCGCGCGGCGGATCAGCGTGTCGCCCTCCGGGCCGCCGGTGAGGCCGACCACGATCCGCTCGCGGGCCTCCCACGGCTCGGTGATGCCGTGCTGGTCGCGGTACCGCTCCAGCGCCTCGTCCACCTTGTCGGCCAGCCACAGCAGCGCCAGCTCGCGCAGCGCGGTCAGGTTGCCGGGCCGGAAGTAGTTGGCGAGCGCGGCGTCGATCTTCTCCGGCGGGTAGACGTTGCCGTGCGCCATCCGGCGGCGCAGCGCCTCCGGCGTCATGTCGATCAGCTCGACCTGCGCGGCGCGGCGGACCACCTCGTCCGGGACGGTCTCGCGCTGCCGCGCACCGGTGATCCGCTCCACGACGTCGTTCATCGACTCCAGGTGCTGGACGTTCAGCGTGGAGATCACGTCGATGCCGGCGTCCAGGATCTCCTCGACGTCCTGCCAGCGCTTGGGGTTGCGCGAGCCGGGCACGTTGGTGTGGGCCAGCTCGTCCACCAGGACGATCCGGGGCGCGCGCGCCAGCACGGCGTCGACGTCCAGCTCGGTGAACTCGCGGTCGCGGTGCACCAGCGTGCGGCGCGGGACGGTCTCCAGGTCGCCGATCTGCTCGGCGGTGCGCGCGCGGCCGTGCGTCTCGACGTAGCCGACCACGACGTCCGCGCCGCGCGCGGCGCGCCGCCGGGCCTCGCCGAGCATCGCGTACGTCTTGCCGACCCCGGGCGCGGCGCCCAGGTAGATGCGGAGCTCGCCCCGCCTCCCCATGGCAGCCACCCCCTCGGGCGGAATTTACCAAAGCGGTCAGCCGCGCTCCGCTTCGGCCATGATCTGCCGCGCATCGGCCCCGACCTGCGGGCCGAGCCGCGCGAACACCTGGCCGACCGTCTGGAAGAGGGCGGGGAGCGGCCAGTCGGGCGGCAGCAGCTCCGGCGGAAGCGCCGGGGTGCGGAGGGTGTCGGTGAGGGCCGTCCCGAACAGGTCCACGTACTCGCGGATCGTCACGGTCTCCGGCGCGCCCTCGGCGAGGGCGGACGCGAGCCGGGCGGTGTGCTCGCGGTAGCGGGCGGCCAGCTCGTCCAGCTCCCAGGCGCGGCGGGCGATCTCGGCGGCGTCGGCGGTCTCCAGCGCGATCCGCCCGTACCGGACGGTCGCGGCGGGCGGCGTGCCGCCCAGCTCCTCGTCCAGGCGGTCCCGGTTGTCGCCGATCGCGATCAGCACGCCGGGCTGCATCTGCCCGTACCCGGCGAGGCTCGCGGCGCGGCGCAGCTTGTCGCGGAAGGCGCGCCGGTCCTCCGGGACGGTGTAGAAGACCGCGTGGAACCAGCCGTCCCAGGGCTGCGGACGCTTGAACCCGCCGTCCCGCGCCCGCCGGAAGGCCGCGAGGAAGCTGCCGCTGAGGCTGTAAACCGCTCCCTTGCCGCGGCGCTCGGTGGCCAGGTAGCCGTTCCTGCGCATGCGGGCGAGCAGCGACCGCGCGGCCGCCTCACCCACGCCGACCTCGCCCAGGAGGCGGACGAGCGCGACTCCGGGCATCGACTCGGTGCCCGCCAGCCCGAACAAGAACGGGACAAGGTTCACATGCGTGCCCCTCGACACATTTACCTGCGTACTCCGTGCTGTTACGCTCCGGCTCACGATCGTGAGTGTATCCGACACAACTGGAGTTGATCATGGCAGGGGCCAGACAGGGCGGCTCGCCAATCAAGAACATCGTTCCGGCCATCGTGTTCAACGTGGTCCTGCCGTTCGTCAGCTACTCGCTGCTGACCTCGCACGGCGTGAGCCAGGTGAACGCGCTGCTGCTCATCTCCCTCTGGCCCGCCGCGGACACCGTCGCCTACCTCGCGATCAAGCGCCGGGTGGACGAGTTCGGCGTGATGATGCTGATCCTGATGCTCCTCGGGGCGCTCAGCGCGGTCGCCTACAACACCACCGAGCTGTTCTTCATCAAGGACTCGGCGATCACCGGCCTGCTCGGCCTCACCTACCTGGGCAGCCTTGCCATGCCCAAGCCGCTGATGTTCTACCTCGGCCGCAAGTTCGCCACGGACGGCTCGCCCGAGCGCCTCGCCTGGTGGAACGGCCTCTGGCAGTACCCGGACTTCCGCCGCACCCAGTACAAGACGACCGCCGTGTGGGGCGTGGCGTTCCTCGCCGAGGCCATCGTCCGGATCCCGCTCACCTACATGCTGCCGACCGGCGTCATGGTCCTGATGAGTACCGTGATGCCGATGGCCGTCGTCGCCGCGCTCGTCACCTGGACGATCCGGGTCGGCAAGCAGTCCCGGGCGCGCGCCGCCGCCCGCCAGGCCGCTGCCGCTGCCGCCGGCGAGGCGTCCCAGGCCCCGGCCCCGGCCCCGGCTCCGGCGCCTGGCATCGTGCCGGGCATCCCATTCGCGGGCTGATCCGCACGGGCACCCGACGCCGCGTCGTTCCGATCTCGGGACGGCGCGGCGTCCGGCGTTTCCGGACTGTCCACCGGGGGCGGCACGGGGCCGAGACCGGGGCCTGGGCCGGGACCTGGGCCGGGGGCCGTCACCCAATCGAGACATCGCACTTCGGTCGGCCACGGCGTCCAGGTTCCGATCAACCTCTATTTTCCCGAGGGTCATCGCTTTCCGTGACCCGATGGTCACCGGAGGTCCGCCGTCGTCCCGAGGTTCGCATGCCTTACCGCCATGCCCTGGCCGTCCCGGTCCGGACGGTCGCCGCGCTCGCCGTCCCCCTGCTCGCCCTGGGCGGGTGCGGCGGCGGCCCCGGCCCCGCCGGCTCGGTCGCCACGCCCGCCGCCGCGCCCACCGGCGACGGCTCCACGCCGTCCACGCCGGACCTGAAGGAGATGCGCGCCGCGACCTTCCGGGTCGCGGCCGTGACACCCCGCGAGGGCGAGGTGGTCGGCGTCGGGATGCCGATCATCGTGACGTTCAGCCGCGCGGTGTCGTCCCGCGCGAAGGTCGAGCGCGCGCTGCGGGTGAGGATGTCGCGGGCCGTCCCCGGCGGGTGGTTCTGGCCGTCGCCGCGGCAGGCGGTGTTCCGGCCGCGGCGGTTCTGGCCGAGCGGCGAGCGGATCACGCTGGACGCGCGGACGTCCGGGCTCCGCGACGCGTCCGGGGTGTCCGGCGAGGGGAACGTGACCCGGACCTTCCGGGTGGGACGGGCGCGGGTCAGCATCGTCGACACCCGCGCGCACCGGATGAGCGTCAGCGAGGACGGCCGCGTCGTCCGGCGGACGCCGATCAGCGCGGGCCGCGGCGGGCGGCGCGCCTACACCACCACCAGCGGCGTCCACCTGGTGATGGGCAAGGGCGACCCAGTGGTCATGTCGTCCGCGTGGATGGGCGTCACGAACCCGGAGGACCCGCGCTACTACAAGATGCGGGTGCGGTACGCGGTGCAGATCTCGGCGAGCGGCGAGTACGTCCACTCCGCGCCCTGGTCGGTGGCGTCGCAGGGGCACGAGAACGTCAGCCACGGGTGCGTCAACGCGTCCCCGGACTTCGCGCGGTGGTTCTACGGCCGGTCGGTGCGCGGCGACGTCGTGCTCGTCACGGGGACGAGCCGTCCACTGGCCTGGAACAACGGCTACGGCTACTGGCAACTCCCCTGGACGCGCTGGAAGGCCGCCTCCGCGCGCTGAGCCGCCGCGTTCAGGGGATGAAGTCGATCAGCGAGACCACGGTGACGGCGGTCGCGCTCAGCGCGTAGCCGAGCGACACGCCTGCGACGACCCGGAAGCGGCGGGCCTCGGGGAGCCCGGTCAGGCTCAGCAGCCAGGCCAGCGCGGGCAGCACCAGCACGGCGTGCATGAGGACGGCGTGCGCGGGCTTCAACGCGCCGATCGCGTGGTACGCCGCCTGCTGGTGCCCCTGCTGGACGAGCACGACCCCGCGCGCGATCATCGCCGCCCCGGCCAGCATCGACAGCATCAGCGCCCCGAACCCGACCCGCAGCGCCAGCCGCATGCTCGCCGTCCCGGCCCCCGCGGGCCGCTCCGAAGCGCCCACGCCCGTGCCGGCGGCGGAAGCGGTGTCGGAGCGCGCCGGGGTGCGGAAGGCGGCGATGGTCAGGAGGGCGACCGTGAGGACGATGACGCCGCCGCCCGCCGCGAGGACGCGGGAGATGGCGCTGTCCAGGCCGTCCTCCATGTTCAGGTGGGACGGGACGCCGCGCCACCGCTGGACGGTGATCAGCGCGACCTCCAGCACGGACGCCGCGCCGAACACGCCGAGCAGCGCGGCCCGCGCCCGGTCGCCGAGCCGGACGAACGAGGTGACCCAGGTCAGCGAGATCACGGTCAGCCCGAACGACAGCCCGAAGGTGATCGGCTTGCGCCAGGACACCGGTCCCGTCCACGGCCCGCCGTCCACCGCGTAGACGGCCAGGTGGACGACCCCGGACGCGATCAGCAGCGCCCCGACCGCGTAGCAGATGCGCTCGGCCCGGCGGCCGTGCGTCCAGAACGTCCGCAGGCCGGAGAGGACCTCGGCAGGGCGCGGGAACCGGGACGCGCCGGGCGTTCCGCTCTGCGTGTGCGTGGCCGTGCCGTTCATGACCGCCTCCCCCCGGGATCGCTGAGTGAGTACTCACCCAGTATGAGTGAGCACCCACTCAGCCACAACCCCCAGCGGCCGAGGAGCGCCGAGGCGCAGGTCAGGAGACGTGGACGCGGGGGCGCCGGGCCGGGTCGGAGTCGGCCCGGCGCAGCACCTCGCGGGTGACCGGCGCGACCTCGCCGTCCCCGAAGATCAGGAACCGGATCAGGTGGCCGAGCGGGTGCCCCTCGGTCCAGTTGAAGTAGACGTTCGGCGGGGTGCCGGTCCGCTCGCGCAGCGCCAGCAGCACCGCGGCGATCGTGTTCGGCACGACCGGGCCGGTCACGCGCAGCACCCGGTACCCGTGCAGCACCTCGCCGTGCACGGTCAGGTCCGCCATGAACTCGGACGAGTCGGACACCGTGACCTCCAGGAACAGCAGGTGCCCGTCCTCCGGGAGCGGGATGTCGTCCCGCTGCGCGCACTCCTTCAGCGCGTACTCCTCGCGGTCGCGGGCCTGCGGCTCGTTGGCGATGATCCGCAGCGGGCCGAACGCGGCCGCGACGTCCACGATGTGCTCGGCCTCGGCGTCCAGCGTGACGGTGCCGGTGCGCAGCTCGAACGCGCGGTGCACCCGGGACGCGAACGAGGTGACCAGGATGCCCGCGATGAACAGCGAGGCGATCTTGATGCCGTCCGGCCGCTCCACCACGTTCGCGGCCAGCGTGTAGCCGAACACCGCGGTGATCAGGCCGAACCCGACGCCGGCGGCGCGGTGCCCGCGGCGCCAGGCCGCCACGGTCGCGGCGAACGACGCCGACAGCATCAGCACCAGCACGCCGGTCGCGTACGCGCCGCCCTGCTTGTCCACGTCCGCGTCGAACAGCCAGGTCACCAGGAAGGCGACGGCCATGAACACCAGCGTCAGCGGCCGGACGGCCCGCGCCCAGTCCGGCGCCATCCCGTACCGGGGCAGGTAGCGCGGGACGAGGTTGAGCAGCCCGGCCATGGCCGACGCGCCCGCGAACCACAGGATCGCGATCGTGGAGACGTCGTAGACCGTCCCGAACGCGCTGCCGAGGTACTCGTGCGCGATGTAGGCGAGCGCGCGGCCGTTCGCCGGGCCGCCCGCCTTGAAGGCGTCCGCCGGGATCAGCACGGTCGTCGCGAAGCTGGACAGGATGAGGAACACGCTCATGATCAGCGCGGCCGTGGTGAGCAGCCGCCGGGTGCCCCGGATGCGCCCGGCGGGCTTGGCGTAGGTGTCGGTGGCGTCCCCGCGGACCTGCGGCATCACCGCGACGCCCGTCTCGAACCCGGACATGCCGAGCGCCAGCTTCGGGAACACCAGCAGCGCGACGCCGACCATCGCGAGCGGCGAGGAGTGCGCGGCGCGCGCCGCGTCCCACCAGTCGCCGACCTTCACCGGGTGGGTCAGCACGTGCCCGACCGCCGTCGCGACCACGACCAGGTTCAGCCCCAGGTAGACCACCACGAGCACGACCGCGATCCCGATGGCCTCCTTGAAGCCCTTGAGGAACACCGCGCCGAGCGCGGCCAGCAGCACCAGCGTGATCCACATGCTCTGGCCGTGCAGGACGGACGGCGCGAGCGGGTTGGCCACCGCGTGCGCCGACGCGTCCGCCGCGGACAGCGTCATCGTGATCATGAAGTCGGTGCAGGCGAAGCCGAGCAGCACCAGCACGAAGACCTTCCCGGCCCACCACGGCAGCAGCCGCTCCAGCATCGCGATCGAGCCCTCGCCGTGCGGCGACTCCTTCGCCACCCGCCGGTACACCGGCAGCGCGCCGAACAGGGTCAGCGCGACCAGCACCAGCGTGGCCAGCGGCGACAGCAGCCCGGCGGCGAGCGCGGCGATGCCGGGCTGGTACCCCAGCGTGGAGAAGTAGTCCACGCCGGTCAGGCACATGACCCGCCACCACGAGTGGCCCTGGTGCTCCTCGGGCAGCGTCCCGTGCGGGCCGGGGTGCTGGGCGGTGCGCTCGGTCAGGCCCTCCAGCAGCCAGCCCCGCCACCCGCGCGGCGGCGCGGTCCCCCTCACGGCCACCGGGGCCCCGGCGTCGGTCCCGGTCATCGGTCCGCCTCCTTCAACGCGATCGGCCAACCGGGGAAGTATCCAGCACCTCCGGCTCCTACCCCCGTCCGCCCCACCGATCCCGGCGATCCGCGATCAGACCGGGCGGTCGAGCGCGGAGTCCTCCAGGTCGAGCAGGCGCTGCACCTCCCGGACGGTGCCCTCGCCGATCTCCCCGCTGTCGTGCAGCCGGTGCAGCTCGGCGGTCTCGGCGGCGATCAGGTCCCGGCGCAACCGGCGGTAGTCGGCCAGCACGCCGTCGATCTCGGCGTCGCCGTCCAGCCGCAGCTCGCCGCGCTCGATCCGGTCCTGGACGCCGACCCGGAGCCGCTCGATCACCACCTGCGGCGCGGCCTCCAGGTCGGCGAGCTCCTCCAGCCGGGCGCGCGCGGCCTGCGCGAGCCGCAGCCGGGCCAGCGCGAACTCGCGCCGGCCGTGCGCCGCCGGGACGACCAGCCCCGCCGCCCGCACCAGCGGCGCGAGCGTGAACCCCTGGACGACCAGGGAGATCGCGATGACGCAGGTGGCGAGCACGACCACCAGGTCCCGGTCGCCGAGCGGGCCGCCCGCGTCCGCGGTCAGCGGGATCGCGAGGGCCGCGGCCAGCGGCACCACGCCGCGCGCGCCCGCCCACGACACCACGGCCGGGACCTCCCAGGACGGCCGGCGCCCGCCGCGCCACGCCGCGAGCGCCGACAGCGGGAACACCCACGCCACCCGGACGGCCACCAGCGTCGCCGCGACCAGCGCGGCCGGCACCAGGTAGGACCCGTGCAGCTCCCGGACGAGCGTCGGCAGCTCCAGCCCGATCAGGCTGAACACGACCGACTCCAGCAGGAAGACGACCGTCCCCCAGACCGCTTCGAGCTGGAGCCGGATGCCGGCGTTGGTGAGCGCCGGGGCCTTGCGCCCGAGCACCACCGCCGCGACGACCACGGCCGTCACCCCCGAGGCGTGCACGGACTCGGCCAGGACGTACGCGGCGTACGGGGTGATCAGCGCGATCACCGTCTCCAGCACCGGGTCCTCGGTGCGGCGCCGGACCAGCGAGACCACCGTCGCGGCCACCGCGCCCGCCGCCACGCCCCCGCCCGCGAGCAGCGCGAACTCCCCCGCGGCGTGCCCGGCGGAGAACGACCCGGCGACCGCCGCCGCGACGGCCAGCTTGTAGAGCAGCAGCGAGGTCGCGTCGTTGAACAGGCTCTCGGCCTGGACGAGCGTCTGGACCCGCGGCGGCAGCGACAGCCGCCGTCCGAGCGCCGCCACCGCGACCGGGTCGGTGCTGGCCAGCACGGTTCCGAGCAGCAGCGCCATCGTCCAGGACATCCCGGTCACGGCCGCCGCGACCGCGCCGACCGCCGCGGCGGACGCGAGCACCAGCCCCACCGCGAGCAGCGCGACCGGCCGCCACACCGCGCGCAGCATCCGCCACGACATCTCCTCGCCCGCCGCGTACACCAGCGGCGGCAGGACGACCAGGCTCACGATCTCCGGCGGCACCCGGACGGCCGGCACCCCCGGCACGAGCCCGACCAGGATGCCCGCCACCACCAGCAGGGACGGCGCGGGCACGCGCAGCCGCCGGGCGCTGACCGCCACCACCGTGGCGAGCACGACCAGCCCCAGGACGATCTCGACGCTGCGCATTCGGGTGAAGCCTCCGGTCCCTGGCGGCGGACATGCTGAAACACGCCGACCAGACTTCCCGGCACCCCTCCAAGGACGGTATCAGCAGGTCGTTCCGGAGAAACCCGGCGAACTCAGCGGGCGCGGTCGCGGTAGGCCGCGTGGCCCGCCCAGGGCCGGCGCCGCGCCTTCGACGACCATCGTTCCTCCTCAGTGCACAGGCTGGGCCGCGCGGCCCGTCCGTCCGGGCAGGGGGGCGACACGGAAGCGCATGCGGCAGATGACGCTGTCGGTGTCGCGGCGCAGCGCGTGCGCGAGGACGGCGCCGCGCTGGTTCTGGAGCACCCGCTCCCAGACGTGCTCGGGTTCGACCTCGGGGATCAGCACGAAGACCTGGGACTCGGGGACGCCGCGGACGTACGCCACGATCGGCTCGACCAGCCGGCGGCGCGCGTCGGAGATCACGACCAGCTCCACGTCCGGGTTCCAGCGCTCCCACTCCGCCACGAACCGGGCGCGGTCGTCCTCCTCCCCGGGGTGGACGACCCGGACCGCGACCACCCGGTCACCGAGGCTCAGCGCGGCGGCGAGCGCCTGCCGCGTCAGGGTGCTGACCCCGGCCACGGGCACGACGACCAGCGCGCGGCCGGGCCGCGGCGGGGCCGGCACGCGGCCGAGCCCGAGGCGCTCGCCGATCCGGTCGTAGGCCCGGTGGACGCGCTCCATGACCAGCACCAGGACGGGCAGCATGACCAGCACCAGCCAGCCGCCCTCCAGGAACTTGGTCGCGGCGACCACCACGGCGGCGACGCCGGTGAGCAGCGCGCCGAACCCGTTCAGGGCCAGCCTGCCCTGCCAGCCGCGCGGGCGGTCGTGCCACCAGTGCCGCACCATCCCGGCCTGGGACAGGGTGAACCCGACGAACACCCCGATCGCGAACAGCGGGACGAGCGTGTTCATGTCGCCGTCCGCCGCGACCAGCAGCGCGGCCGAGGTGGCGGCGAGGAAGCCGATGCCGTACCGGTGCACCTGCCGCTGGGCGCGTAGCGCGAACAGGTGCGGGAGGTTGTTGTCGGCTGCGAGCAGCCGGGCCAGGACGGGCAGCCCGCCGAACGAGGTGTTGGCGGCGAGCGCGAGCAGCACGACGGTCGCGGACTGCACCACGTAGAACATCAGGCCGTGGCCGAGCGCCGCCTCGGTGACCTGCGACAGCACGGTCACGCCCTCGACCGGGCGGATGGAGAACCGCTCGATCAGCACCGCGATGCCGATCAGCATGACCGCGAGCAGCCCGCCCAGCGCCAGCTCGGCGTGCTGCGCGCGCCGCACGCGCGGCCTCTTGAACGACGGGACGGCGTTGGCGATCGCCTCGACGCCGGTCAGCGCGGCGCAGCCGTTCGCGAAGGCCTTGAGCAGCAGCAGGACGCCGACCGTCTTCAGGCCGTCCGCCTGCGCGTGGACGGTCTGCTCGGTCACCACCGCGTGGTCGCGGAACAGCCCGGCGACGACCACGGCCAGGATCGCGCCGATGTAGACCACCGTCGGCGCGACGAACAGCCGGGCGCTGTGCGCGATGCCCCGGTAGTTGACCGCCGTGATCAGGGCGAGGACGCCCAGGCACAGCCACAGCGTGTACGGCAGCAGTTCCGGGACGGCCGACGTCAGCGCGGCCACCCCGGCGGCGACCGACACCGCGACGTTCAGGACGTAGTCCACGACCAGGGACGCGGCCGCCACCAGCGACGACCGGCGGCCGAGGTAGCGCTTGGCGACCCCGTACGCGCCGCCGCCCTCGGGGAACGCCGCGATCACCTGCCGATAGGAGACCGTCAGGACCGCCAGCAGCCCGGCGATGGTGAGCGTGACGGGGAGGGTGAAGCCCATCCCCGCTCCCCCGGCCAGCGCCAGGACCAGGACCACGGCCTCCGGGCCGTACGCCACCGAGGCCATCGCGTCGAGCGACAGGGCGGCCAGACCGCCCACCACACCGAGCCGGTGCCGCTCTTCGGCACCGTCACTCCCGAGCTCCACCGTGCACTCTCCTTACCGGCCAGTTCTGCCGGTTCGTCCTGATCGTGCACCCGGTGGGCGGTTCGCGAGGCGGTTCTTAACGGCTTCCGAACGCGCCGGACGCCGGTCCTGACACGTCCTTCACAGCGCCCCGCCGAAGCCGGAAGCGGCCAGGGGCCGAGCCGGTCAGGGCTCGAAGCGGTAGCCCATGCCGGGCTCGGTGATGAGGTGCCGGGGCCGGGACGGGTCGGTCTCCAGCTTGCGGCGGAGGGACGCCAGGTAGACGCGGAGGTAGTGCGTCTCCTTGACATGGTTCGGGCCCCACACCTCGGCGAGCAGCTGGCGCTGCGGGATGAGCTTGCCGGGGTTGCGGACGAGCAGTTCGAGGATGCCCCACTCGGTCGGGGTGAGGTGCGTCCGGGAGTCGTCGGCGGCGGTGACGGTCTTGCGCGCGAGGTCGACCGTGTGGCCGCCGAGCCGGACGGACGGGTGGTCCTCGTCCAGCGGCGCCCGGCGGGTGATGGCCCGGATGCGGGCGAGCAGCTCGTCCACGCCGAAGGGCTTGGTGACGTAGTCGTCGGCGCCGGCGTCGAGCGCGTCGACCTTGTCCTTGGAGCCGGCGCGGCCGGACAGCACGATGATCGGGACGCGGCTCCAGCCGCGCAGCCCGCGGATCACCTCCACGCCGTCCAGGTCGGGCAGGCCGAGGTCCAGGACGACCAGGTCGGGATGCCAGTCGGCGGCCTGGGTGAGGGCCTGGCCGCCGCCCGTCGCCACGGTCACCTCGTAGTGCCTGGCGCGCAGGTTCAGCCGGAGCGTCGCCAGGATCTGCGGCGAGTCGTCCACCACCAGGACGCGCGTCATCGTTGCCCCCGTTCGTTCGAATGATCCCGCAGGTCCTCGCGGAAGGACGCGACGCGGTCCAGCATCAGCGGGTCGGCGGCCGACGCGTCCGCGGGCCGCCCCTCGTGCGTCCGCGCGATGGGCAGGGTGAGCACCATGGTCAGGCCGCCGCCCGGCGTCTCCTCGATGGTGATCGAGCCGTCCATCGCCTCGGCCAGTCCCCGGGAGAGCGCGAGGCCGAGCCCGACGCCGGTGTGGTTGTCGCGGTCGCCGAGCCGCTGGAACGGCTCGAAGACCCGGTCGCGGTCCTCGTCCGGGATGCCGGGGCCGCGGTCGACCACGCGCAGTTCGAGCCGGTCGCCGAGGGCGCTGGCGGTGACCAGCACCCGGGTGCCCGGCGGGCTGTGCCGGACGGCGTTGGAGATCAGGTTGACCAGCACCCGCTCCAGCAGCGCCGGGTCGGCGAGCAGCTCGGGCAGACCGGGCGGAACGCTGATGTCGACCGGGACGTCGCCGAGGTCGGCCAGCGCGCGCGGGACGGCGTCCTCGGCCGCGACCGGCTGCGGCGACATGCCGAGCGACCCGGCCTGCAGGCGGCTCATGTCGAGCAGGTTCGCGACCAGCCGGTCCAGCCGGTCGAGCGACTCGGCGGCGGTGCCGACCAGCTCGTCCTGGTCCTCGATCGACCAGGTCACGTCCGGGCTGCGCAGCGACTCGACGGCCGCCTTGGCGGACGCGAGCGGGGTGCGCAGGTCGTGGCTGACCGCGTTGAGCAGCGCGGTCCGCATCCGGTCGGCGGCCTCCAGCGGACGGACCTGTTCAGCGGTCTCGGCCAGCCGCTGCTGCCTCAGCGCGACCGCGGCCTGCGCGGCGAACGCCTCCACGACGCGGCGGTCCTTCGCGGGCAGCGTCCGCCCGCGCAGGACGAGCGCGAGCGTGCCGTCGTCCAGCAGGACGTCCGACTCGCCGTCGTCGGGCGTCGTGCAGGGCTCGCCACCGGCGGTCGCGACGATCCCCCAGCTGCGCGGGTCGGCCAGGCCGTCCTGCTCCCCCGACCTCTCCAGCAGCGTCACGGAAGTCAGACCGAAAGTCTCACGGAGCCGTTCCAAGATGGCCGGGAGCGGGCGCGCCTCGTCGTCCGCGCCGCGCAGGATGTCCCCGGCGAGCGTGGACAGCACCTCGGCGTCCGCGCGGGCCCGCCCGGCCTCCCGGCCGCGCCGCGCCGTCACGTCCACCACGGTCGAGACGGTCAGGCCGACGACGACGTACACGACGAGCTGCAGGAGGTTCTCCGGCTCGCTGATGGTGAACTCGTGCACCGGCGGCGTGAAGTAGTAGTTGAGCAGCAGCGACCCGCCGATCGCGGCGAACAGCGCGGGCCAGAGCCCGCCGAACAGCGCCACCCCGATCACCGCCGCCTGGAACAGCAGGATGTCGCTGGCCAGCGAGAACTCCCCGCGGGCCCGGAGCAGCGCGAAGGTCAGCAGCGGGAACAGCACGGCCGCGATCGCGAACCCCGCGTTCCGCCGCCGCGCCGGCACGCCCCACGAGGACCGCAGCGCCTTCCACCGGCGCCCCTGGTTGACCTCCTCGTGCGTGACCAGGTGGACGTCGATCGCCCCGGACTGCGCGGTCGTCGTGACGCCGACGCCGCGCGAGAACAGCTGCGCGACCCGCCCGCGCCGGGACGCGCCGAGCACCAGCTGCGTCGCGTTCACGCCGCGCGCGAAGTCGAGCAGCGCGTCCGGCACGTTCGCCCCGACGACCTGGTGGTAGCTGCCGCCGAGGCTCTCCACGAGGGCGCGCTGGCGGGCGAGCGTCGCGGGGTCGGCGTCGGTGAGGCCGTCGCTGCGCGCCACGTGCACCGCGAGCAGGTCCGAGCCCTTGGTCCGGGCGGCGATCCGCGCCGCCCGGCGGACGAGCGTGTCGCCCTCGGGCCCGCCGGTCAGCGCGACGACGACCCGCTCGCGCGTCTCCCACGTCCGCCGGATCGCGTGGTCGGCGCGGTACTTGTCGAGCTGCTCGTCCACCTTGTCTGCGAGCCACAGCAGCGCCAGCTCGCGCAGCGCGGTCAGGTTCCCGACCCGGAAGTAGTTGCCGAGCGCGGCGTCGATCTTCTCCGGCGCGTAGACGTTGCCGTGCGCCATCCGGCGGCGCAGCGCGTCCGGGGTCATGTCGACCAGCTCGATCTGGTCGGCGCGGCGGACCACCTCGTCCGGCACGGTCTCCCGCTGCGGGACGCCGGTGATCTGCTCCACCACGTCGTTCACCGAGTCGAGGTGCTGGACGTTCACGGTCGAGACCACGTCGATCCCGGCGTCCAGGATCTCCCGGACGTCCTGCCAGCGCTTGGCGTTGCGCGAGCCGGGCACGTTGGTGTGCGCCAGCTCGTCCACCAGCGCCACCTCCGGACGCCGCGCGATGACGGCGTCCACGTCCAGCTCGGTGAAGGCCGTGCCCCGGTACTCGACGGTCCGGCGGGGCACGACCTCCAGCCCGTCGAGCGCCTCGGCGGTGCGGGGCCGTCCGTGCGTCTCGACAAAGCCGACCACCACGTCGGTGCCGCGCGCCTGGCGGCGGGCGCCCTCGGACAGCATCGCGAAGGTCTTGCCCACCCCTGGCGCGGACCCGAGGTAGATCCGCAGCCGGCCTCGCCCCATGCGTCCTCCCGCTTCCGTTATGCCTTGACCGGGTACTGCCGGTCCAGTGCGAGGTTCAGCCGGAGGACGTTGACCCGCGGCTCGCCCAGGAACCCGAGCCCGCGTCCCATCCTGTTCTCGTCGAGCAGCTTCCGGACCTGGTCCGCGCTGATGTGGCGGGCAGCGGCCACCCGCTTGACCTGGATGTCGGCGTATGCCGGGGAGATGTCCGGGTCCAGGCCGGAGCCGGACGCCGTGACCGCGTCGGCAGGGACGGCCGGCTTGGCCGGAGCGTCGCCCTTGACCGGGACGATCAGGCCCTTCGAGTAGTCCTCGCCGTACTTGGCCAGCTCGACCTTGACGCCTTCGTACGTGGGCAGGAAGGGCGCCTTCACGACCCCGGCCTGCTCGTTCACGCTGACCACGCGGGTCGGGTGCGGGACCCTGCCCTGCCGGTCGCGGTCGCCGAAGACGGCGAGCACCGCGCCGACGCCGCTGTCCCTGGTGCAGAACGGGCGGCCGCCGTCCACGCCGTCCAGCTCGCCGATCGCCTTGCTGCGCGAGCAGATGGTCGTGAGCAGGCTGGGCTTGGCGTTGTCATCGGTCTTCAGCTTCGGGTCGGGCAGCGTGTCCACGATGCTCTCAGGCCCGAGGTTGCTCGCGCTCGTCGCGGTCGGGTCGTACCCGTCGCCCGCCGCCGACGGACGGCTCTGGAAGTACTGCTTGAGCGGGTCGCCCTGCTTGTCGGTGAACGACTGCCCGATCAGCGAGCTGCCGACCCGGTGCCCGTCGCGCGAGACGTAGGAGCCTTCGGCGTTCGCCCGCAGGCCCGGGATCTGGGCGACGGCCCACACCGCGAGCGGGTAGGCGACGCCGAGCACCACCGTGAGGACGAGCAGCGCGCGGGCGGCCGCGAGGTGCTGCCGGATCCAGCTTGGAATACGCATGTCAGGACATCCCCGGAAGGAACTGGATGAGAAGGTCGATGGCCTTGATGCCGATGAACGGCGCGATGATGCCGCCGATGCCGTAGACGTAGAGGTTGCGGCTGAGCAGCTTGGACGCGCTGCTCGGCCGGTAGGCGACACCGCGCAGCGCGAGCGGGATCAGCGCGATGATGACCAGCGCGTTGAACACGACCGCCGACAGGATCGCGCTCTGCGGGCTGTGCAGCCGCATGATGTTCAGCGCGTCCAGGCCCGGGAACAGCGCCACGAACATCGCCGGGATGATCGCGAAGTACTTGGCGATGTCGTTGGCGATCGAGAACGTCGTCAGCGCGCCGCGGGTGATGAGCAGCTGCTTGCCGATCTCCACGATCTCGATGAGCTTGGTCGGGTCGGAGTCCAGGTCCACCATGTTCCCGGCCTCCTTGGCGGCCGAGGTGCCGGTGTTCATGGCCACGCCGACGTCGGCCTGGGCGAGCGCGGGCGCGTCGTTGGTGCCGTCGCCGGTCATCGCGACCAGGCGCCCGCCGTCCTGCTCCTTCTTGATGAGCGCGAGCTTGTCCTCGGGCTTGGCCTCGGCGAGGAAGTCGTCCACGCCAGCCTCGTCCGCGATCGCCTTGGCGGTCAGCGGGTTGTCGCCGGTGATCATGACGGTCCGGATGCCCATGCGGCGCATCTCGTCGAAGCGCTCGCGCATGCCGGCCTTGACGACGTCCTTGAGGTGGATGACGCCGAGCACGCGGGTCGCGCCGTCCGCGCTCTCGCCGACGACCAGCGGGGTTCCGCCGGACGCGGAGATGCCGTCCACGATCCGGCCCAGCTCCGCCGGGACCTCGCCGCCCTGCTCGCGCACCCAGTCCGCCACCGCGCTCGCCGCGCCCTTGCGCAGCTGCCGGTCGTCCAGGTTCACGCCGGACATCCTGGTCTGGGCGGTAAAAGGCACCCACTCGGCGTGCGACAGCTCGCCGGGCGTCCGCTCGCGCAGGCCGTAGCGCTCCTTGGCGAGGACGACGACCGAGCGGCCCTCGGGGGTCTCGTCGGCGAGGCTGGACAGCTGCGCCGCGTCGGCCAGCCCGTCCTCGGTGACGCCCGCGACCGGGACGAACTCCGACGCCTGCCGGTTGCCGAGGGTGATCGTTCCGGTCTTGTCGAGCAGCAGCGTGTTGACGTCGCCCGCCGCCTCGACGGCGCGCCCGCTCATCGCCAGGACGTTCCGCTGGACGAGCCGGTCCATCCCCGCGATGCCGATCGCGCTCAGCAGCGCGCCGATCGTCGTCGGGATCAGGCAGACCAGCAGCGACACCAGGACGACACCTGTGACGCCGTGGGAGTCCAGCGAGAGCGAGTCGGCGACACCCGGGTTGTTGCCCTTGGAGAAGATCGCCATCGGCTGGAGCGTCGCGACGGCCATGACGAAGATGACGGTCAGCGCCGCGAGCAGGATGTTCAGCGCGATCTCGTTCGGCGTCTTCTGCCGGTTCGCGCCCTCGACCAGGGCGATCATCTTGTCGATGAACGACTCGCCGGGCTTCTGGGTGATCTTCACGATGATCCGGTCCGACAGCACCTTGGTGCCGCCGGTCACCGCGGACCGGTCGCCGCCGGACTCGCGGATGACGGGCGCGGACTCGCCGGTGATCGCCGACTCGTCCACCGAGGCGATGCCCTCGACGACGTCGCCGTCCCCGGGGATGATCTGGCCGGCCTCGACCACCACGACGTCGCCCTGGCGGAGCTCCGGCGCGCCGACCTCCTCCTCGCGCAGCTCGGCGGCGCCCGGCTTCCAGTCCAGGACGCGGCGCGCCATCGCGTCGGTCTTGGCCTTGCGCAGCGCGTCCGCCTGCGCCTTGCCGCGCCCCTCGGCGACGGCCTCGGCGAGGTTGGCGAACACGACGGTCAGCCAGAGCCAGACCACGATCGCCCAGGCGAAGAAGCTCGGGTGCAGGACGGCCAGGACCGTCGTCCACACCGCGCCGATCTCCACGATCAGCATGACCGGGTTGCGCCACAGCGTCCGCGGGTCGAGCTTGCGCATCGCGTCCGGCAGCGACCTCAGCAGCTGCTTCGGGTCGAGCAGCCCGCCCTGGACCTTCTGCTTCGCCGGGGTCGGCGGTTCGGGCGCCGGGCTGGGCGCCTCAAGGGTCTGTGTGGTCATCAGTGGATTCCTTCGGCCAACGGCCCCAGCGCCAGCGCGGGGAGGAAGGTGAGGGCGACGAGGATCAGCGTCACGCCCGCGACCAGGCCGACGAACTGCGGCCGGTGCGTCGGGAGCGTGCCGTCCGACTCGGGCGTGTGGCCCTGCTTGGCGAGCGACCCGGCGAGCGCCAGGACGAACACGATCGGCAGGAACCGCCCGAACGCCATGCACAGTCCGGTGGCGGTGTTGTAGAAGGGCGTGTTCGCCGAGAGCCCGGCGAACGCCGACCCGTTGTTGTTGGACGCCGACGTGAACGCGTACAGGACCTCGCTGAGGCCGTGCGCGCCGCTGTTGAGCATCCCGTCCTTGCCCGCGTCCAGCGCGAGCCCGAGGCCGGTCGCGAACAGCACGAGCATCGGCGTGACCAGGAAGTACAGGGCCGCGAACTTCATCTCGCGGCTGCCGATCTTCTTCCCGAGGTACTCGGGGGTGCGGCCGACCATGAGGCCCGCGACGAACACGGTGATGACGGCCAGCACGAGCATCCCGTAGAGGCCCGAGCCCGTACCACCGGGCGCGACCTCGCCGAGCATCATGTTGAACATCGTCATCATGCCGCCGAGGCTGGTGTAGGAGTCGTGGAAGGAGTCCACGGCCCCGGTCGAGGTCAGCGTGGTCGCCGCCCCGAATGTCGCGGAGTTCGACACCCCGAACCGGGTCTCCACGCCCTCCATGGACGAGCCGACCGCGGTCGGGACCGTCCCGTGGTGCATCAGCTGGAACACGTTGGTGAGGACGATGCTGACGACCGCCAGCGTCGCCATCACCGACACGATCGCGTAGCCCTGCCGGTTCTGCCCGACCATGCGGCCGAACGTCCGGCACAGCGCGAACGGGATGCACAGGATCAGGAAGATCTCGAACCAGTTCGTCCACGTCGCGGCGTTCTCGAACGGGTGCGCGGAGTTGGCGTTGTAGAAGCCGCCGCCGTTCGTCCCGAGCTCCTTGATGACCTCCTGCGAGGCCACCGGCCCGCCGGTGATGTGCTGCGTCTGGCCGGCCAGCGTCGTGACGTCGTGCCCGGAGCCGAAGTTCTGGATCAACCCGCCCGCGACCAGCACAATGGCGCCCACGAACGCGATCGGCAGCAGGATCCGGACGACGCCGCGCGTCAGGTCCACCCAGAAGTTGCCGAGCTGGTCGGTCTTCTTCCGCGCGAAACCCCGGACGAGCGCGATCGCCACCGCCATGCCTACGGCCGCCGACACGAAGTTCTGCACGGCGAGCCCGGCCATCTGCACCAGGTGGCCCATCGTGGCCTCGCCCGAGTACGACTGCCAGTTGGTGTTGGTGACGAAGCTGACCGCGGTGTTCCACGCCTGGTCGGCGTCCACCGGCTTGAACCCGAGCGACAGCAGCAGGTGGTTCTGCACCCGCTGCATCAGGTACAGGAACAGCACGCTGACCACGGAGAACGCCAGGACGCTCCGCGCGTACACACCCCACGTCTGCTCGGAGTCGGGACGCGCCCCGATCAGCCGGTAAAGGGCCTTCTCGAACCGCGAGTGCCGCGTCCCCGAGTACACCCGGTACATGTAGTCGCCGAGCGGCCGGTAGACGACCGCGAGGGCGACGGCGAGGGAGGCGATGAACAGCACTCCCGCGACGGTCGTGCTCATCTAGAACCTCTCCGGGTAGAGCAGGGCGGCCACGAGGAAGACGAACAGCACGGCGGCCAGGACGAGCCCGACCGCGTTCTCGGCGGTCACAGCTTCTCCACGCCCTTCACCAGCAGGCCGAGCACGGCGAACACCACCAGCGTCAGCAGGACGAACTCGACGTCACTCATCGTTGTCGGTTTCCTTCATCGAAGATCTCGGAGCCACGAGCGCGGCGGCGAGGGCGGCGGTGGCGCCGGCGGCCGCGAGGGCGGCCAGGCGCCAGGCGTCGGCCGGGCCGGAGACGCCGAGGTCGCCGCTCCCCCGCACGTCGAAGCCGGTCACGAAGGCCCAGCCCACGACGCCGAGGCCGGCGGCCGCCGGCAGCGGGAGCCGGGCCGCGAACGCCCCGACGGCCGCCGCGACGGCGGCGAACCCCCAGGGCCAGGGCGCGGACTTCAGCACCACGGCGAGGACGAAGGCGGCCAGGACGCCGCCGGCGGCGGGCCAGGCGACCTCCTCGAAACGCTCCATCACGCTCCTCCTCGTGTCCGGGGTGCCCCGCTTTTCGGGGGCACACGAGGAGTAAAACGCCTGGTACATGCCTACTTGGGCCCTATTGACGCTTCCTTAGCGCGGCCCCCGACCGGCTTAACGGACCCCTAACGGACGGCTGGCGGCGCGCGCTCGCCGGTGCTTCCAGCGCGCTGGGGAGCCCGCGCGGGGCTTGACCTTGACGCGCGGGTGAGGGGTTAGCGTCGGCGCGCTTTCGACGTCTTTGTGGAGGTGCGCTGTGCGTGAGATCAGGCTTGTGGCGCGGGCGGTCGGGTTGCCGCGGCCGGAGAACTTCGAGGTCGTGGACGTCCCGGTGCCCGAGGGGGACGGGGTGCTCGTCCGGAACGCGGTGTTCCACGTGTTCCCGGGGCTGCGGGTGCTGGTCGGCGACGGGGAGGGCGAGACGCCCTGGCCCCGGCTGTCGGCGGGCGACCCGTTGATGGGGGCGGCCGTGGGCGAGGTCGTTTCGGCGCCGGACGGGGCGTCGGTGCGTCCGGGCGACCTGGTTTCGCACTTCCTCGGGTGGCGGGAGTACGCGCTGGTGCCCGAGGGGCAGTTGGTGCGCCTGGACGGCGAACTGCCTGATCCGGCGGCCTACCTCGCGCCCGGCGTCACGGCGTACTCGGCGCTGACGCGGGAGGCTCCGGTGCGTCCGGGCGAGACGGTGCTGGTGACGGGCGCGGCCGGTGGTGTGGGGTCGCTCGCGGGGCAGATCGCGCGGCTGCTGGGCGCGGGACGCGTCGTCGGCACGACGGGATCGGCGCAGAAGGGCGAGCGGCTCGTCGCGGAGTTCGGGTACGACGCCGCCCTGTCGCGGGAGGAGGCCTCGACGGCCGAGGGGCTCCGCAAGGTCGCGCCGGACGGGATCGACGTGGTGGTGGACAACGTCGGCGGCGCCCAGCTGCGCGCGGCGGTCGGGGCCCTGAACCAGGACGGCCGGGTGGCGCTGGTCGGGACGCTCTCCTCGCAACTCGCGCCGGGCGGGTCGGGGGCGTCCGCGCCGGTCGAGCTGGACGTCTTCGAGCTGATCCGCAAGCGGGTCTCGCTGCGCGGCGTCCTGGCGCAGGACGCGGAGACGCGCGCGGAGTGGACGCGGCGGTTCGGCGGCTGGCTGCGCGAAAGGGAGATCGCCTTCCCGCACGTCCGGTTCCAGGGCATCGAATCCGCGCCGCGCGCGTTGCACGAACTGCTGGCCGGCGAGCACCTGGGCTCGGTGGTGGTCGACGTCTGAGGAGGACCCGGATGCGGATCGGCGACGCGGCAGCGGCGGCGGGCACCACCCCGCGCGCGCTGCGCTTCTACGAGGAGCGGGGCCTGCTGCCGCCGCCGGTCCGCACGGCGTCCGGGCAGCGCGAGTACGGGACGCGGGACGTCGAGCGGGTCCGGGTCGTCCGGGACCTGCTCTCGCTCGGCCTGACCGTCGAGGACCTCGCCCGGGTCGCGCCCCAGCTGGACGAGCTGGCCGAGGCGGCGCGCGGCGGCGACACCCTGTGCGGCTCCCGGGACGTCCCGGCGGCGGGCGGCGGGGTCGCGAGCGCGCGGCTCGCGGCGCTGGACGCGGAGATCGCCCGGTTGAGCGACCTCCGCGCCCGGCTCGCGGCCCGCCTGGAGGGCGACCAGACGGTCGGCTAGGTCTTCGCGGCCTGACGGTCGGCCAGGCGGCCAGACGGCCAGGCGGCCTGGCGGGCGGTTAGGCGGTGGTCGTCAGTTCGCCTAGGAGGCGCCAGGTGCGCTGGCGGTCGTCCTCGCCGGTCAGGTCGGACTGGGTGAGGAAGACCTCGGTCGCGCCCGCGTCGAAGTAGGAGCGGAGCGCCTTCGCCAGGTGGTCCTCGTCGCCGATCACGACGAGGTCGGCCGCGCGCGAGTGGCCTTCGAGCTGGATGACGCGCTGGTAGGACGGGATGCGGTCGTAGAGGGCGGTCGTCTCGGCGGCCTTCTCGCGCGCCGCGTCCACGTCGTCGGTGACCACGCCCGCCACGGCCGCGATGACGCGGGGCGCGGGGCGTCCGGCACGCTCGGCGGCGGCGGTGAGGCGCGGGACGATCTCCTCGCCGAGGGTGCGCGGCCCGGCGAGGAAGGGCAGCGCGCCGTCCGCCAGCTCGCCGGTCACGTCGAGGGCCTGCGGGCCCATCGCCGCGACCAGCACGGGCACCGTCGGCTCCGCGCCCGCCACGGCGGCGCTGTAGGGCGTCGTCGCGGTCAGCAGCTCGCCGTGGAAGTCGGCGGTGCCGGTCTCCAGCAGCGGGCGCAGCGCGGTGAGGAACTCGCGCAGCCGCGCGATCGGCCGCTCGAACGGCAGGCCGAAGGCGCTCTCGGTGAGGTGCCGGGTGCCGAGCGCGAGGCCGAGCCGGAACCGGCCGTGCGCGGCGGCCTGGCTGGTCTGCGCCTGGCTGGACACCAGCAGCGGGTGCCGTCCGAAGACCGGCACGGCGGACGTCCCGACGGTCAGGTCCGGCACCTCGCGGGCGATGATCCCCGCGAGGCCGATCGCGTCGTGGTCGAACAGCTGGCCGAGCCAGGCCGAGCGGATGCCGGCCTCGGCCGCCCGCCGTCCGAGGGCCACCGCGTGGTCCACCGCGTTGCCGGACGCGCTGTCCGTGCCGGACGTGCTGGAATGAAAAGCCACTCCCAGGTTCATGATCAGCACAACCCGCGCGATATTCCCACTATTCCGGTCAGTTTAAAGATGATGACCGCTGGCGAGGTAGGGCACCGGCTCGGGCAGGCCGCGCAGGGCGAGGTAGCCCGTCTGGCCGAGGTCCAGCCGCGCGTCCAGGCCGACGTCGATGGCCCACTGGTTTCCGGACGTGATGCGGTTGATGACCGTCTCCTCGTGCGCGTGCGCGAGGGCCTCCCACAGGAGCTTCTCCGCGGTCTCGACGTCCGCGGCGGCCAGCAGGACGCTGTGGCCGCTCTCCTCGTTGATGTAGACGTAGCCGGGGCGCTCGGCGGGCGAAGCAGAGACGACCAGGCGCAGGCCCAGGTCGTCCAGCATGTGGACGTGGTCGGGGCCGTGTCCGCCGCCGCGCAGGCGCTCGTCGAGGGCGTCCATCCATTCGAGGTCGTCGCGGCGTCCGTCGCGGAGGCCGTCAAGCGCGGGGAGGGCGGCGCGGTCGACGCGTCCGGTCATGCGCATCTCCGGAAGCATCGTGAAACCGGCGCGGCGGTAGCGGCGGGTCGCGCCCGGGTGCGGGGACGAGGAGATCATCCCGGGACGGCCGTCCGCGTGCGCGAGGGCGGCGTCCAGCAGCCTCGTCCCGACGCCCTTGGACTGGAGGCCGGGGACGACGCCGTAGGAGGCCAGGTACCAGAAGCCGCCGCGGTTCTGCGAGACCGCGAAACCGACGATCTCCCCCGCGTCCGACTCGGCGACCCGGCAGCCGCCGGGGTCGGTCGCGAGGTGGTGGCCCATCCCGGCGATCCAGCGGCGGCGGGACGCCTCGTCCGGCGGCGCGGGCTCCGGCTCGTTCCACAGCCTGCCCATCCGGTCGACCTCCAGGAAGGCGGCGGCCTCGGCATGGGCGGCGGCGGGCACGTCGTCCGGGAACATCTGCCTGATCCGTACGGAGTCCATTCCACGCATGATCCGTCACGGCCCCGGGCCACGCCACCGACTTTTCGACGGCGCTCGAACAAAGGTTCGATAAGATGGACGCATGGACGGTGTTTTCCAGGGTTCGCTGCTGGACGTCGGGACGGAGAGCGGCCCGCGCGAGCTGGCCGGGCACGTGCGCCGCACGCCGCTCGCGCACGGCGCGTGGGTCGACCTGCGGCCGGGCTGGCTCGCGGGCGCGGACGCGCTGTTCGAGCGGCTGATGGCGGGCGTCCCGTGGCGGGCCGAGCGGCGGCGCATGTACGAGCGGGTCGTGGACGTCCCGCGCCTGCTCGCCTACTACCGCGAGTCCGATCGCCTGCCCGAGCCCGTCCTGGACGAGGCCCGCGACATGCTCAGCGAGTACTACCGCGAGGAGCTGGGCGAGCCGTTCCGCACGGCGGGCCTGTGCCTCTACCGGGACGGCCGCGACAGCGTCGCCTGGCACGGCGACCGCCTCGGCCGCGGCGCCACCGAGGACACGATGGTCGCGATCATCTCGCTCGGCACACCCCGCCCCCTACTCCTGCGCCCGGCGGGCGGCGGCGGCCCCACACTCCGCTACGACATCGGCCACGGCGACCTGATCGTCATGGGCGGCAGCTGCCAGCGCACCTGGGAGCACGCCATCCCGAAATCCGCGCGCCCCCTAGGCCCCCGCATAAGCGTCCAATTCCGCCCCCGCGGCGTCCGCTAGCGCCCGGCGCGTCCGGATCGGGCAAGATCGTTCTTATGAACGTGCGGCACGCCACCCCCGAGGACGCCGAGGCCATCGCGAAGGTGCACGTCGCCGGATGGCGGACCGCCTACCGCGGGTTCGTCCCGGACGCCGAGCTGGACGCGCTCCGCTGGCAGGACCGCGTGGCCGACTGGCGCGAGCGCACCGCCCCCGGCTCGACCGTCACCGTCCTGGTCGCCGAGGACGACGGCGGGTTGGTCGGGTTCGCCAGTTCCGGGCCGCCGCGGGACGAGGATCTCGTGGCCGGGCGCGCGTGGGAGCTGTACGCGATCTACCTCGGGCCGTCCACGTGGCGGCGCGGCGTCGGGACGGCCCTGCTGCGGAGCACGATCGAGGCCGTCCCGACGCACGTCCCAGCGCTGGTGCTGTGGGTGCTCGACGGGAACGCCCGGGCGCGCGGCTTCTACGAGCGGAACGGGTTCGTCCCGGACGGCACGACCGTCCCGTCCCGGCTGGGCCCGCAGTACCAGGACCTCCGGTACCGCATCGAGATCCCGCGGTCAGGCGGGGAAGCCTAGGTCGTCGGCCATGCGCTCGACCGAGTAGGCGAAGAACTCGTCGGCCGGGTCGAGCGTGTTGGCGAACTGGCCGAAGAGCTCGAAGCTGATCAGGCCGGTGAGCTGGGCCCAGTGCGCGGCCAGCCGGGCCGTCGCGGGCGCGGGGACGTCCGGCGCGGCGGCCGCGTTGATGATCTTGAGCTGGGCGGTCAGCTCCGGGCCGGGCTCGGGGCCGGACGCGTCGAGCCGGCCGGACGTCGCGGCGTCCTGCACGATGCCCAGCAGGACGAACGGGACGCGCGTCGCGGGGGCGATCGTGTCCTCGGGGGCGGCGTAGCCGGGCACGGGCGAGCCGTAGATCAGCGCGTACTCGTGCGGACGCTCGGCCGCCCAGCCGCGCACGGCGGCGCAGACGGCGCGCCAGCGGGCCCGCGGTCCGTCCTGCGCGGCCTCCCGGTCGGCCTGCTCGGCGCGCTCGCCGACCGCGTCGTAGGCGTCCACGATCAGCGCGGTGAGCAGGTCGTCCCGGCTCGGGAAGTAGCGGTAGAGCGCGGACGAGACCATGCCCATCTCCCGCGAGACCGCGCGCAGCGACAGGCCCTGCGCGCCCGAGGCGGCCAGCTGCCGGCGCGCCTCCTCCTTGATCTCCCGGGTGAGTTCTGCCCTGGCCCGCTCGCGGGCGGTGCGGCTCGCGTTCATGCCCTCAGTCTGGCACGGAGCAGAGCGGTAGACAATTTCGAGAGCACCGCTCTTGACATCGGGACGGCGATGCGCGCATGATGCTCTTAGTCGAGAGCACTGCTCTCCGAAACTGAGGAGCCCGAGATGAACGACCTCCACGAGAACGCCGTTTCGAACGCCGCTCAGAACGACGTGCGGAACCGGCTCGTCCCGCCCGGGAGCAAGGCGACCCTCCAGTTCAACAAGTTCATCGGCTTCCTCGCCCGGCACGGCGTCAGCCTCATGGGCTCCCGCGAGCTGTCGGTGCGCGGCCGCAAGTCCGGCGAATGGCGCAGCAACCCGGTGAACCTGCTGATCGTGGACGGTCAGCGCTACCTGATCTCCCCGCGCGGACGGACCCACTGGGTGCGCAACATCCGCGTCGCGGGCGGCGGCAAGCTGCGCCTCGGCCGCAAGGTCGAGGAGTTCACCGCTACCGAGCTGGACGACGCGGTGAAGCTGCCGATCATCCGCGCCTACATGAAGAAGTGGGCCTGGGAGGTCTCCGCCCTCATGGACGGCCTGACCAAGAACGCCACCGACGAGCAGATCAACGCCATCGCCCCGGGCGTCCCCGTCTTCCGCATCAACTGACGCCGTGCGCGGCCGCCGCCGGCGAACGCGACGTCGGTTTCCCGCCAGCGGCGGGGGCGGACCTCGCCGAGGCTGGACGCATGGAGCACATCGGCATCGAACCCGCCATCCTCTACTTCGGCACCCCGGTGGTCCTCCTCGGCACCGCCGGCCGCGACGGCCACCCCAACCTCGGGCCGATGTCCTCGGCGTTCTGGCTGGGCTGGCGGTGCGTGCTCGGCATGTCCACCTCGTCCAAGACGGCGCAGAACATGCTGGCCACCGGCGAGTGCACGATCAACCTGCCCTCCACCGCGCAGGCCGGGGCCGTCGACCGGCTGGCCCGCACCACGGGCTCGGACCCCGTCTCCCCGTCGAAGCTCGAACGCGGCTACCGGCACGTCCGCGACAAGTTCGGCGTCGCCGGGCTCACGCCGGTCGCGTCCGAGACCGTCCGGCCGCCGCGCGTCGCCGAGTGCCCGGTCGCGATGGAGGCCGTCGTGGAGGACTCCCGTCCCCTCGCGGCCGAGCTGGGCGGCAACATCACGATCTTCGAGACCCGCGTGCAGCGCGTGCACGTCCACCCGTCCATCACCATGGACGGCCACGAGAACCGCATCGACCCGGACCGCTGGCGCCCGCTGATCATGAGCTTCCAGAAGTTCTACGGCCTCGGCGACCAGGTCCATCCGTCCCGCCTCGCCGAGATCCCCGAGCACCTCTACCGCACCCCCGACATCGCCCGCGCCGCCGGGGCCCCGCGCACCGCCGCCGCCAACGCGAACTGACCGCGCCGCCGCGCCGCGCGCGGGCGCGGCCGGTGGACGTCCGGGCGGACGGGCGACATGCTGGGATGATGTCTGCCATGGGGGGCGGATTCCGGTCTGGGGCCGACCGGCGGGCGGGGGCCCGCCGGCGGCTGGGGTTCGGCGCGATGCGGCTGCCGGGCATGCCCGGGCGGCATCCGGTGGACCACACGACGGCCGTCGCGGTGGCGCGGCGGGCCGTCGAGCTGGGCGTGGCGCACATCGACACCGCCGCGTTCTACACGCGCGGCTCCAGCAGCGCGAACGAGATCCTGCGCCGCGCGCTGCGCCCCTACCCGGACGGCCTGACCGTCGCGACGAAGGTCGGCCCGGGCCAGGACGTCCGCGCCGCCGTCGAGCAGAACCTCGGCGAGCTGGGCCTGGACGCGCTGGACCTGGTGTACGTGCAGGCCGGACGTCCCGGAGAGGCGCTCGCCGAGCGGTTCGCGCGGCTCGCGGAGCTGCGCGCCAAGGGACTCGTCCGGAACCTCGGGGTCGCGGACGTCACGCGCGCCCAGTTCGACGAGGCCCGGACGGTCGCGCCGGTATCGGCCGTCCAGAACCGGTTCGGGGTGCTCGACCAGAGCGACGCGTCCCTGGTGGACGAGTGCGCCCGCGCGGGCGTCACCTACGTGGCGCACTCGTCCCTCGGCGGCGGCCGCATCCGCTTCACCGACGACGGCCTCCGGCGCGTCGCCCTCCGGCACGGCGCCACGGTCTACCAGGTCGCGCTGGCCTGGGGCCTGGCCCGCTCCCCCACGCTCGTCCAGATCCCCGGCACCGCCTCGCTCACCCACCTTGAGCAGAACATGGCCGCCCTCCGGCTGGAACTGGACGACCACGACATGGCGACACTCGAACGCCTCGCGTAAGGTGTCGCGCATGTCCTCCCCCGAGGCTTCAAGACGCTAGCCACCGCAAGCGCGGTGGCCCACACCCCACCCGACTCCCGCTGGCTCGTCGGGTATTGAGCGGCGCTGTCGCGCCGGCTTGTTGGGCACCGCGCATCTTCCCTTCCGCGGTGGCCGTCGTCGTTCGGGCGCGGCCGCTTCTCCTACGTGAAGCCTCGACGGAGTCATTCGTGCCGTTCGCTCTTTACGTCCTCGCGCTCGCCGTGTTCGCGCAGGGGACGTCCGAATTCATGCTGTCCGGCCTGCTGCCGGACCTCGCCCGCGACACCGGCGTCCCGATCGGGACGGCCGGGACGCTGACCTCGGCGTTCGCCGCCGGGATGGTCGTCGGAGCGCCGCTGATGGCGGTGCTCGCGCGGCGGTGGCCGCGCCGCCGGGCGCTGCTGCTCTTCCTCGGCGCCTTCCTGGCCGTCCACGTGGCCGGGGCGCTGACCTCGGACTTCGCGGTGCTGCTCGGCACCCGCGTGGTCGCGGCGCTCGCGAACGCGGGGTTCCTCGCGGTCGCCGTCGCGGCGGCCGTCGCCATGGTCCGGCCGGACGCCAAGGGCCGCGCCACCGCGACGCTCCTCGGCGGCGTCACGCTCGCGTGCGTCGCGGGCGTCCCGGCGGGCGCGCTGCTCGGCCGGCTGTGGGGGTGGCGCGCGGCGTTCTGGGCCGTGGCGCTGCTGTCCGCGCCCGCGCTGGCCGCGATCCTGACGTCCGTGCCGGACGAGCCGTCCGCGGGGACGAGTGTGCGGCCCGAACTGCGGGTGCTGCGCCGTCCGGACGTGCTGCTCGTCCTCGCCGTCGGCGCCCTCGTCAACGGCGCGACGTTCTGCGCCTTCACCTACCTCGCACCGCTGGTCACCGAGGTCGCGGGGTTCGGTGACGGCTGGGTCCCGGTGCTGCTGGCGGTGTTCGGGCTCGGCTCGTTCGCCGGGGTCACCGCGTCCGGACGGCTCGCCGACACCCGCCCGCGGACGGTCCTCGCGGGCGGCGGCCTTGCGCTGGTCGCCGGGTGGGCGGCACTCGCGGCGTTCGCGGACGTCCCGGCCCTGGTCGTCCCGCTGGTGTTCGCGCAGGGCGCGCTGGGGTTCGGCGTCGGCTCGACGCTGATCGCCCGCGCCCTGTACGCGGCCTCGGACGCGCCGACGCTCGCGGGCGCGTTCGCCACGGCCGCGCTGAACGTGGGCGCGGTCGTCGGGCCCGTCCTCGGCGGGCTGGCGATGGACGGCGACCTCGGCTACCGCGCGCCCGTCTGGGTCAGCACCGCGCTAGCCGCGTCCGCCGTGGTCCTCGGCGTCCGGCTGGTCACGGTCCGCGGCGGCCGGGCGGACACCAGCCTCCTCGGTCGGCTGACCTCGGGGCGCGGCGCTCGGGCGGTCAGTGCCGCGCGCAGGGGCGCCGACCCTTGTTCGCCTTGTTCCGCTTCCGGCTCCGACGCTTGCGAGTGCGCTTCGACATGCCCCGATTAACCGCCCGTCCGGTCGCTCCGGCAAGGGCTCCCGACGGGTGTCCACTGCCGGTCAGCCGTATGGCCTGGAACGGGACACGGTCCCTACAGTCCCCCGGCAGGAAGATCAGCGGCCTCGACGGAAAGGAGCCCGCACTGCCGCGCTGAAGAGGAACACGAGATTCTGGGAGTCAGAATGTTCACCAAGCGCGCTTTTCTCGCCGTCCTGTTCGCCGCGGGCGGTACTGCGGCGACGGCCCTTCCCGCCGCCGCCGCGCCGGCCGCCCCGGATTCCGCCGGGGCGGTCGCACGCCAGGCGATGACCGTCCAATGCCGCGTCGCCGATCCGCGCCGCGTCACGTCCGCCGACCTGGCCGACGACGCGTCCGTCGCCGCCCTGTGCCACCGGCTCGGTGTGCGCGGCTCGGGCGTCGCCGCCCCCGCCGGAGGCATGGGCGCCGCCAACTACGTCCACGGGAACTGCGGGACGTCCGGGCTGTTCATCCGGAACTGGAACAACGGCGGCCATCCGGTCTTCGCGGCCGGGGCATGGCCGACACCCTCGCACCTGTCCCACGGTTCGGCGACCATCCATTGGCATAATCTGTCCAAGGGCGGCCGGAGCTCCTTCCACCTCGCGGTGTGGGCCAACACGGGCGGCTGGGCCTGGCGGCATTCGGAGAAGCACTTCACCAAGACCGGCACCGTCTTCGCCTACATGACCGGGGACGTCATGCTCGTGGACGGCAGGATCTGCTCCATCGCCCGGCCGACCGACACCGAGAACGTGCACTGACGCGGCGGGGAGGGCGGATGCGGTTCGCCGGGGGCGAGTCGTGGCGGCTCGCCGAGGATGTCGAGCGGCTGCCCCACGTCGCGCTGTTCCTGCGGGACGTCCTGCGCCTCCCCGTCGAGGGTGGGCCGCTCGTCCCGCCTCCGCTCGCCCTCACCGTGCCCGATCTGTCCGATCGGTGGGCGGACCCGGACGGGGCCGCGGCCGGGTGGACGCGGTGGTGGCGGGCCATCGTCGCCGAAGCCGACCTGACGTCCCAGGTCCGGGACGCCCTGGACCCGCCGTACTGGTCCAGCCTGGACGGCCTGCCCGCACTCCGGGACGCGGTGGTCGCGGTGTCGGATGAGGCGCTGCGCTTCTCGTCCCGGGTGCGGGAGGACGTGCTCTCCGACGACGGCCCACCCCGGCCCGCCCTCCCCTGGCAGATGGTCCGGGACGCGGCGGAGGACGTCGCCGCGGACGGCGTGCCCATGGACGAGCTGGACGTCTCGGTAGGCGTGCTGCGGGTGCGCGGGCCGTGGTGGCGGATCGTCCGCCCCGGGCGGCTGCTGTGCTCGGCCGACCTGGCCCAGGACGCCGACACGGCGCGGGAGGCCCTGCGGGCCGCCTTCCGCTCGTCCGTCGCCTGACAAGCAGAAGGCCCGCCGGGCACGGGAGTGCTCGGCGGGCCTTCGCGAGGCTCGGGTCAGCGGACCTCGGTGATCTCCGGGCCGCGCTCAAAAGGGTTGAACGTCTCGACGTTCTCCTCGTCGTCCTCGCCGGCCTCCTGGAACTCCTGCGGGATCTTGAGCTCCAGCAGGTCGCGGGGCGGCATCGGCGAGTCGCCGCGGACGACGACGACGCCGCTCAGCACGTCCTCCAGGACCTGCCACTGCTCCTCGTCCTCGATCGCGGCGCCCTGCACCACGGCCTGGAGGAACCAGCGCGGGCCGTCCACGCCGACGAAGCGGATGATCTGCGGAGCCCAGCCCTGCTCGATGAACTCCTGCGGGATCTGCTCCTTGACCTCGTCCGGCATCTCGGCCAGGACTTCCTCGGTCAGCGCGGCGGGGACCATGGCGAGCAGCTCGTCGCCGAACGGGCCCTCGACCTCCTGGACCTGGCCGCCCGCGTTCTCGGTGATGTCCTGCGCGGTCTCGCGCCGGACGTCCTCCCAGATGCCGCTGCGCTTGGGCGCGGCGAACACCTGGAGCTGCATGGCGCTCTCGTTGTACTGGACGAGCACCGCGACGGGCCGCCCGTCGAGCGGGTTGCCCTCCTCGTCCACCTGGGTCGCCTCGAAGTTCACCTGGAAGCCCAGCCCGGGAGCGACCGGGATCTGCATGGCGCCGAAGTCGAGGCGCTGCATCTCCGGCGGGGAGTCCTCGGAGTCCCACGGGCCCCCCTTGGCGGTCTCCCCGCCCGGGGCGGCCTCCTCGGCCTCGGCCTCAGCGGCTTCGACGGCCTCTTCGGCGGCGTTCTCCGCGCCGTTCGCGGGCTCGTCGTCCCGCCGGCGGCGTCCAAAAGCCACGACTCACACTCCTTCTCGACTGTGCTGGTTGTCCGCGAACCCGCCCGAGGAGCCGAAACCGTTGGCTCCGCGCGACGATCCGGGAAGTTCGGCGACCTCGTGGAAGACCGCGTGCTCGACCCGCTGGACGACCAGCTGCGCGATGCGGTCCCCGCGGCGCAGCCGGACGGCGGCGCGCTGGTCGGTGTTCAGCAGGGTCACCTTGATCTCACCCCGATAGCCGGCGTCGACCGTACCGGGTGCGTTGACGATGGTCACCCCAAACTTAGCGCCCAAACCCGACCGTGGGTGGACGAAGGCCGCGTAACCGTCAGGCAGGGCGATCGCCACCCCCGTCGGGACGACCCGCCGCTCCCCCGGCTCCAGCTCCACGTCCTCGGCGGCGTACAGGTCGGCACCCGCGTCGCCCGCGTGCGCGTACGACGGCGCGGGCAGCCCGGGGTCGAGCCGCTTCAACAGGACGTCCACGCTCACGGCGCGCTCCCCACTCTCGTCACGGGTCGGTTCGCCGGCCCGGGGTCAGGGGTTGACCCGGCGGCCGTCGTCGCTGCCCCCGCCGCTCGCGTCCGCGTCGCCGTGCCGCTCGAAGTGCGCCATCGGCACCTCGATGAACAGCGCCGCCGCGCGCACCGCGACGGGCCCGTCCACGGCGTCCATGCGGGCCTCGGCCTCCAGGTACGCCTTGCGCCCCACGACGCCGGTGCAGCGGGTGCGGATGTACAGGGTCGTGCCCACCGGGACGGGGAGCACGTAGTCGGTCTCCAGCCGGCCGGTCACGTACGGCTTGCGGAGCAGCCAGACGACCATACCGAGCGCCTCGTCCATCGCCGTGGCCAAAACGCCGCCGTGCGCGAGACCGGGCGCGCCCTGGTGGACGTCGCCGACGGTGAACTTGGCCGCGACGCCGAGCCCGTCCTCCTCGCTCACGGCCTCCAGGTGGAGCCCGGTCGGGTGGTCGGGGCCGCAGCCGAAGCACCGCGCGTAGTGCGTGCCGAGCGGCGCGCCCGCGGGGGCGTCCGGGTGCGGCGCGGGTACGGTCGCGCCCTCCGGCGGGACGGTCAGGTTGGAGCGGTTCACGCCGTGACCCTACCCTCCCCCAAGGCATGACCACTTCCGGCGCGTTTACCTCTCCCGGCCGGGGAGTCCGGTTACTGTGATCTACGTCACGAGTCTCTCGTTCCGCCACGAGACGGACCAACCGGCGAAAGGTGGCGCACCCGATGGGACAGCAGGTCATCCACCGCTCCCTCGACGGCACCCGCGTGCGGCTCCGCGGCGACCACGACCTCGGCCGCCCGTTCACCTCGGTGGCCCGGGTCACCGCGGGCGCGCGGCTGCACGAGATCTCCAGCGGCACCCGCGCGGACGCCGCGGCCTGGGCCGAGGACGTCGGCGTCGCCAGGTTCGAGGAGGAGTTCCGCGTCCAGGGCGGGCGGCTCCGGGTGGGGCACGCGGCGTCCACCCGCGACCCCGACACCGGCCAGCGCGACACCGTCCTCGCCGCCGTCTGGGAAGGCCGCCGCTTCGCCGCCTTCACCCACCTGTACGGCGGACGTCCGGCCGACGCCGTGGCGTTCCTGTCCGGTCTGCGCCTGACCGAGCACGACGACGGCATCACGGTCGCGCCCGCCGCCCGCGGCGTCGCGCTGCCCGAACCCGCTGAGCTGGTGAAGGAGGTCCCGGGCTTCGGCCTCCTGGAGATCACGCCGCTGACGAGCGAGACGCGCCGGCGGCTGCCGGGCTGGCGCGGCGCGGCCGTGGCGGGCGGGGAGCTCTTCCAGGACACCGTGGACGGCCAGGGCCCCTACTTCCTGCTGGCGCTGAGCCGCCTGCTGGTGACCGTCCTGCCGGAGGAGGACCAGGTCAGGAGCGTCCCGGGGCGGCTCTCCTCGCTGTCGGTGGAAGCGGTCCGCTGATGGGCGGGCTCGCCGCCCTCGCGGGGACCTCCGCCGTCCTGGTCGTCCTGGTGCCGTCCCTGGCCGGGCACCTGCGCACGCACGGGCTCGCGGCGGCGCTGCGCGCCCAGGGCGCGATCCCGTCCCGGCTGAGCCCGACCGCGGCATCGCTGGCCGTGACCGCCGAGGTCGCCGCGCTGGGCGTCCTGCTGCTGGGCCTGGGCCTGCGCCGGACGGACCTGACCCGCGGCGCGCTCGCCACCGCCGCCCTGATCTTCGCCTTGTACGCCGCCTATGCGGCTTACGTGACCCGGAAGGCCGGAGCCCGGCGGGTGCCGTGCGGGTGCGGCGGCGATCCCTCCGCGCCGATGTCGATGTGGGTCGCCGCGCGGGCCGCCGGGCTGGCCGTCCTGGCCCTCGGCGGGGCGCTCGCGTCCCCGCCCGCGCTGGGCGGCGAGACGCTCGCCGGCGCCGTCGCCGGGGCCGCGCTCGGCGTGCTGCTGTGGATCCTGCCCCGGGCCATGGACGTCCCCGAAAGGAGCATGGGGTGAGTTTCGAGCCCGAAAGGAGCACGGGGTGAGCTTCGAGACCAGTGCGCTGCTGCTCTCCTGGGTGGCGATCCTGCTGCTGGCCCTGGTCGTCGCGGGCCTGGTGCGGCAGGTGCACGCGCTGTCCGGGACGGGCCGCGCGACCGCCGCGCACCCCGCGCCGGGCCCGGAGCCCGGCGCCCCCGCACCCGGTTTCGGACGGCTCGGCCCCGGCCTGGTGCTCTTCCTCGACCGCGACTGCGGCGTCTGCGACGAGGTGCTCGCCGCGGCCGGAACCCCGCTGCGCGCGGTCTTCGCGGGCCCCGCGCCCCGGACGGTCCCGGCGGACGCGACCGTCCTCGCGCACGAGAGCGCCGGGCTCTTCGACGACTACCGCGTCCCCGCCACGCCCTTCGCGGTCGTCCTGACGGAGGACGGCCGCGTCTCCGCGGCGGCCCCGGTCGGCTCACCGGAGTCGCTGCGCGAACTGCTGGAACCGGAGCTGGAGGTGGGTCGGTGATCGAACTAGAGGACGTGCCGCCGCTGCGCGGGCCGAGGCCCGCCGGAACCGAGCGCGTGCGGCGCAGGCCGCCCGAGGACGAGGGCGCCCGGTTCCGTCCGGCCCGGCGCGGGCTGCTCGCGGGCCTCGCGGCGGCCGGAGCCACCGCCGGACTGAACGCGATCGGCGTGCTGCCGCCCGCGCGGCAGGCCCTCGCCGAGGGCTTCAGCCTGAGCAGCGGCTACTACGACATCCTCCCGTACTGCCCGCCGGGCGAGCCGCACGTCGGCTGCTCGCCGGGCTGCGGGCCGAGCCTGGTCTGCTCGTCCTGCTGCCGGACGAGCGGCAAGTACAAGGGCTACCACCGCTCCGGCGTGTCCGACCCGCACCGCTACAAGCTGCGCCCGAACCAGTGCTACGGCGGCAAGTGGGACGGCTGGATCTGGAAGGTGTCCAAGAGCTGCGGGAACTGCCGCCGCGGCGTCACCTGGCGCTGCCACGACGGCTGGAAGAAGTCCAGCGGCGGCAGCTGGTACAAGACGATCTGCCGCAAGGCGGTCGCGTGCTACAACTGACCGCCCCGGCCGGACAGCTGCGCCGGGCCCTGACCGAGCCGTTGCTCCCGGTCGCGGCCCTGGCGCTGCTGGCCGTCGCCGCCGCCGCGCTGGACGCGACCGTCCTGTGCTGGGCGGCGGTCGGCGCCCTGGCCGGCTTCGCGCTCTCCGGCTCGGTTTGAACGCGCAACAGCGAATCCGTGCTGTTCTCGCCAGGTTGGCGGGCCCCTATACGGCAGGGCGAGGTCCTGGCCGTCTTCTCCCTCGGGCTGCTGCTCGGGGGCACCCTGAGCGCCGCGGTGATCTGGCTCGCGTCCGGTCTCACGGCCCCGCTCCCGCACGCCGTCCGCGCGGGACTGATCATCGCCGTCGCCGCACTCGCCGCCGCCCGCGACATCGGCCTGCTGAAAATCCCCCTGCCCCAGAACTCCCGCCAGATCCCGCAAGAAGTCCTCATGCACCGCCTGCGCACCGGCACCCTCCAATTCGGCTTCGAAATGGGCACCGGCGTCCGCACCTACGTCAGCGCGTCCTCCCCCTACGTCCTCGCCCTGGGCCTCTTCCTGGCCCACCTCAGCGCCCCCGCAACCCTCCTGGCAGGCGCCACCTTCGGCGCCGGCCGCTCCCTGAGCGCCGCCCTCACCTACTGGTCCCGCTCAGAAACCCGAGACGCCCTAATAACCACCCGAATGCCCCCCACCAAAACCCTCACCGCCCTTTCACTACTCTTTGCACTCGCTATACTCCACTGAGTAGCAGAGAGACAGGCGGTGGCATGGCGAGTAGCATCACAAGCATGGCCGACACCACGCGCAAGTACAGCGTCACGATCCCCGAGGACGTCGCCGAGGAGGCACGCGTCCGGGGTGACGGAAACCTGTCCGCGTACGTGACGGCGGCGGTCGCCCGGCAGCTCGAACGCGACCGCCTCGGCGACCTCGTCGCCGGATTCGAAGAGGAGCACGGCCCGCTCGACCCGGCGGCCGTGGACGAGAAGCGTTCGATCATCGCGCGGGTCGCCGCCGACTACCTCCGAGCCCGGCTCGCAGAGGGGCAGGACACCGCCGCACCCGTCCATACCGAGCACGAGCCGCCAGGAAGAGTCGCATGACGCGTGCCCCCCTGAAGCCGTCCCCTACCGTCGTCCTCGACTGCGAAGGGCTGTCGCGGCTGGTGCGGCGCGACCGGGAGATGTTCGAATGGGCCGCCGGCGCCCGCAACGAGAACGTCCCGATGGTCGTCAGCGCCGTGAGCATCGTCGAGGCGACCCACCCCGAGACCCGGCTCCAGTCCCTGGACTGGACGCTCTCGCACCTGCGGATCGTCCCGGTGACCCGGGAGATCTCCCTCGAAGCCGTCCGCCTGCTCCGTGCGGCGGACCGGCATGGGCACAAGCACGCGATCGACGCCGTCGTCGCGGCGACCGCGCTGGCCGCCTCCCAACCCGCCGTCATCCTCACATCGGACCCGGACGACTTCATGACCCTCTGCGGGGACCGCGCGGCCGTCATCAAGATCTGAAGCCCGCCGCCCGCCCGCTCCTTGCGGGGATTGGCTGGAACCGGGTGGGGCGGTGGGGCGTCGGTTTGGGTATGGGGGTTGGCATGGGTGGACGGCTGCCGCGGGGGGCGGTTTGGCTGGTTGTTCTGCCTGCCTTGTTGTTTGCGGGGGCGCCGGGGCTTTTGGCTCAGGGTGAGTTGCCTCGGTTGGTGGTGGTGGCTTCGCTGGCCGCGGTCGCGGGGCTGGTGGTGCTGGCCGCTACGCGGGCCGTGTGCGCGGACGGTGCGGTTGCCGTCGGGCGGGTTCGGACGCGGTTGCGGGAGCGGACGCTTCGGACGGCGTTCCTCGCGCAGTGCGATCCGGACGCGGCGGGGCGGCCCCGGCCCAGGGCTCCAGGACGGGCGATCAGGTTCTCGTACTGATCGTTCCCTTCCTGGAGGTTGTCGTGGGTTTGCTTGATGCGCCCGTTGCCGGTGCGTATGCGCTGGTCAAGGGGCTGACGTTGGGATTGGAGCCGGTGGCGGGCGGGTTCTCCGCCGTCCTGGCGATCGTGCTGTTCACGCTCGGGGTGCGGGCGCTGATGCTGCCGCTCGCGGTGCGGGCGGCGCGGGGAGAGAAGGCGCGGGCGGCGCTGCTGCCGAAGCTGGCGCGGCTGCGGGAGCGGCATGGCCGGAACCCAGAGCGGCTGCGGCGGGAGACGGCCGCGCTGTACGAGCGGGAGGGCGCGTCGCCGCTGACCGGGTTCGGGCCGATGCTGCTCCAGTTCCCGTTCTTCATGGTGATGTACCGGCTGTTCCGGTCGGGCATGATCGCCGGGCACCAGAACGTCCTGCTGGCGCATGCGGTGTTCTCCGTGCCGCTGGGGCAGAACTTCGTCTCGGTGGCCGCGACGCCGGCGGGGCTGGTGTTCGCGGGGTTGTTCGTGGCGCTCGCGGTGGTGGGCTGGTGGTCGTCGCGGCACGCGCCGCAGGCGTGGATGCGGCTGCTGTCGCTCGGGACGGTGGCCGTCGCGGCGTTCGTACCGCTCGCGGCGGGGGTGTACCTGCTGGCGTCCGCGTCCTGGACGGCGGTCGAGCGGGCGGTGCTGCGGCGGACGATCCTCACCCCGGCCGGTTGACGGGAGCCCCGGCAGCCGAGTTCGATAGAACCGAATGCGACTCGGGCGACTCGGGTGCCAGGGGTGTTGCGGGATGACGACGGCGTTGCGGACCGGCATCAACCTGTCCGACCTTGCCTTCTGGGCGCGTCCGCCAGGCGAGCGGGAGGCGGCGTTCGCCGAGCTCAGGCGGCGGGACGAGCCGGTGTTCTTCCCCGAGCTGAAGCTGCCGTTCATCAAGCACGGTCCGGGCTACCACGCGCTCGTCCGGCACGCGGACGTGGTGGAGGCGAGCCGCACGCCCGAGGTGTTCAGCAGCGAGCCGTGCTCGAACAGCATCGCCGACCTGCCCGGCTACATGGCCCGCTACTTCGGCTCGATGATCAACATGGACGACCCGCGGCACGCGCGGCTGCGCCGGATCGTGTCGCGGGCGTTCACCCCGCGGATGCTCGCCCGCACCGAGGCCGGGCTGCGCGACAGCGCCCGGAGGATCGTGGACGACCTGCTCGCGAACGGCCCCGGGGACTTCGTCACCGAGGTCGCGGCGCGGCTGCCGGTGCAGGTCATCTGCGACATGATGGGCATCCCCGAGGACGACCGGGCGATGGTGTACGACCGGACGAACGTGATCCTCGGCATCGGCGACCCGGAGTACACCGGCGGGCGCGAGTTCGTCCGGTCGGGGATCACCCGCAGCGGCGTGCTGTACGGGCTGGCCGCCGCGATGACCGCCGGGTACGAACTGAACCACATGGCGATGAAGCTGGCCCGGCGGCGCCGCCGCGAGCCGGGCGACGACCTGGTGTCGGCGCTGGCCGCGGCGAACGTGGACGGCGAGTCGCTCACCGACCAGGAGATCGGGTCGTTCTTCATCCTGCTGGTCGTGGCGGGCAACGAGACGACGCGGAACGCGATGTCGCACGGGCTGCGGCTGCTCACCGAGCATCCGGACCAGCGGGCGCGGCTGCTGGCCGACTTCGACGGGCGGATCGCGGGCGCGGTCGAGGAGATCGTCCGGATGGCGACGCCGGTGATCCAGTTCCGCCGGACGCTGACCCGGGACTACGAGATGAACGGCAACCGGTACCGCGCCGGGGACAAGGTGCTGCTGTTCTACAACTCGGCGAACCGGGACGAGACGGTCTTCGAGCACGCGGACCGGTTCGACATCCTGCGCTCCCCGAACCCGCACGTCGGTTTCGGCGGTCCGGGACCGCACTTCTGCCTGGGCGCGAACCTGGCCCGCCGCGAGATCACCGTCCTGTTCCGGGAGCTGTTCGAGCGCGTCCCGACGATCCGCAGCGTGGGCGAGCCCGACCGGCTCTACTCCAACTTCATCAACGGCATCAAGCACCTGCCCTTCACGTACTGACCCCGGGAGGGCATGCATGGGCACGTACGCGGTCACCGGCTCGGCGTCCGGGATAGGGGCGGCCACCGCCGCGCGCCTGGAGCGGGCCGGGCACTCGGTCATCGGTGTCGACCTGCACGACGCGCACGTCCTAGCCGACCTCGGCACGCCGGACGGGCGCGCGCGGGCGGTCGAGGAGGTGCTGTCGCTCAGCGGCGGGCGGCTCGACGGCGCCGCCGCGATCGCCGGCGTCGGCCCCGGCATGAAGGACGCCGCGGCGGTCATGTCGATCAACTACTTCGGGCCGGTGGCGCTGCTGGCCGGGCTGCGCGGCGCGCTCGCGGCGTCCGGGGCGGGCCGGGCGGTGGTGATGAGCTCCAACTCCGCCAGCACCGTCCCGCTGGTGGACGCCGAGCTGGCCGCGCTCGCCCTCGCCGGGGACGAGGACGGCGCGCGCGAGCGGGCCCGCACCGAGCAGGCCGCCGCGCCCCAGGAGATCCTCGACTTCGCGCCGAGCATCGCCGCGTACGCGACGTCCAAGCTGGCCGTCGCGCACTGGGTGCGGCGGACGGCGGTCACGCCCGAATGGGCGCGGCAGGGCGTGCTGCTCAACGCGATCGCGCCGGGCGCGGTGCTGACGCCGCTGCTCCGCGACTCGACCGGCGGCGCGGCCGAGGGCGACCCGGACGACTTCCCGACCCCGATGCCGCTCGGGTTCTTCGGCGAGCCCGAGGACGTCGCGTTCTGGGTGCACCAGTTCCTCAAGCCCGAGGCGCGCTTCGCGACCGGCTCCGTCCTGTACGTGGACGGCGGCACCGACGCCGCCATGCGCCCCGACGCCCACCCCACCGCCCTGACCTTCTAGACGCGACGCCCCCGCCCGCAGGGATCGCGGGCGGGGGCGTCCGGCGCTTTAATCGGGCAGGTCCAGGGCTGCGGCGAGGCGGGCCCGGTGGGTGCGGGGCGCGCCGAGCATGACCTCGTCGGCCTTGGCGCGCTTGTAGTACAGGTGCGCGTCGTGCTCCCAGGTGAACCCGATGCCGCCGTACAGGAGCAGGTGGTCCTTGGCGACCTGGAAGTAGGCGCGGCCCATGAAGGACGCGGCGAGCGCGGCGGCCTCGGGGAGTTCGTCGGGCGCTTCGTCCACCGCCCACACCGCGTACCGGACGACCGATTCGGCCTGCTCCAGGGTGCAGTGCATGTCGGCCAGCTTGTGCTTGACCCCCTGGAACGACCCGACATACCGGCCGAACTGGACGCGGAGCTTGGCGTACTCGACGATCGCGTCCAGGCAGCGGCGCAACCCGCCGAGCTGCTCGGCGGCGAGCAGCACGGACGCGACGTCCAGGGAGCGGTCGATCGCGTCGGACGCGTCGGACGGCCCCAGCAGCCGCGCCGGAGCGCCGCCCAGCTCGATCCGCGCCTGCGGACGGGTCAGGTCGAGCGTGGTCAGCGGCGTCCGGACGAGCCCGGGCGCGTCGGCCGCGACCGCGAACACGCCCCGGCGGCCCTCCCCGGTCGAGGCGACGACGAGCAGCAGGTCGGCGGACACGGCGTCCGGCACCCGCTCGACCGCGCCCTCCAGCACCCATTCGCCCCGGTCGATGATCCGCCCGACCGGCGGCTCGCCCTCGGGACGGGCGAGGATCGCGATCGTCGCGCCGGACGCGACGTCCGGCAGGAGGTCCTTGGCGTCGAGCGCGGCGAGCAGGTCCGCCGCGACGACCGCCGAGAAGTACGGGACGGGCGTCAGCGCCGCGCCCAGCTCCTCCAGGACGGCCGCGACCTCGCCGAACCCGGCGCCCGAGCCGCCGTGCTCCTCCGGCACCGCGAGGCCGGTGAGGCCCAGTTCGCCCGAGAGGCGCGTCCAGGCCGTCCGGTCGAACGGCTCGTCCGACTCGGCGATCTCGCGGACGCGGGACATCGGCACCCGGTCGGCCAGGAAGGACCGCACGGTCGCGGCCAGCTCCCGCTGCTCCTCGGTCGGGATGAGCCTCACTCGCCGTCCTCCTTCGCCTGCGTGCCGACCTTCAGCGCCTTGAACGGGATGTTCCGGTCGAGCTGCGGCTCGCGCGGCAGGCCGAGCACCCGGTCGCCGATGATGTTGCGCATGATCTCGTTGGTGCCGCCGCCGAGCGCCATGCCCGGCGCCCAGGCGAGGGCGCGCGGGACCGGGCCGTCCCCAGTGACGCTCTCGGGGCCGAGGATCTCGCTCGCGACGTCCGCTCCGGCCAGCGTCAGGTCGGCGAGCAGCAGCTTGGCCACCGAGCCGCGCGCGCCGGGCATGATCCCGGCCTTGACCTCCTGCGACATCCGCGCGTTGAGCAGGTCGAAGGCGCGTTCTTGCAGGTAGAGGTCGAGCAGCAGGTCCGTGACGCCGGGTTCGCCGAGCAGCCCGCGCTCCCGGGCGGCCTTGCGCAGCGCCGCGAACGACGCCGGGCGCTCGGTGCGCGCCGCGCCCATCCCGATCGAGACGCGCTCGTGCAGCAGCGTCGTCACGGCCGCCGACCAGCCCCCGTTCACCTCGCCGACCACGTTCTCCACCGGGACGCGGACGCTGGTGAAGAAGATCTCGTTGAAGTGCGACTCGCCGGTCATGTCGCGCAGCGGCCGGACGTCCACGCCGGGCGCGTGCATGTCGACCACGAACATCGTGATGCCCTGGTGCTTCGGGACGTCCGGGTCGGTGCGCGCGATCAGCAGCCCGAAGTCGGCCTGCCGCGCGACCGACGTCCACACCTTCTGGCCGTCCACCACCCAGTGGTCGCCGTCCAGGACGGCGCGGGTCTGCAGGGACGCCACGTCCGAGCCCGCGCCGGGCTCGGAGAACATCTGGCACCAGATCTCCTCGCCGCGCAGCAGCGGCCGGATGTACCGGCGCTTCTGTTCCTCGGTGCCCAGCGACAGCAAGGTCGGCCCGCACATCCCGAGGCCGATGCCGAACACCCCGACCGGGAGCGTGAACCCGGCCGCGGCCTGCTGGAACGCGCGCTCCTCCGCCGCCGACAGGCCCCGCCCGCCGTACTCGGCGGGCCACGTGATGCCCACGTGGCCCGCGTCGTACAGGTCGGCCATGAACGCGCGCGACTCGGCCAGGCCCGGGTCGGGCGGCAGGTCGGCGGTCCGTTCCGCCAGCCAGGCGCGGGCCTGGTCGCGGTACTCGTCGAGATCCGTCACGTGGCGGCTCCTCCGGGGGGACGGCGCGGTTGCGGCGACACGCAAGTCAGGACTCACTTACGCTATCGCCCGAACCCCATTCGGTCACCCCGGTCGGAGCGGGTCAGGCGAAGGTGACGGTGACCTTGAGGGGGCCGGATCCTCCGCTGTCCGGGTGGGTGTTCAGGGCGAGTTCGGCGATGCGGCCTGCGGCTTGGAGGTCTTCGGAGACCTCGGACAGGTCGGCGGCGCGCTCGCCCGTGACGGACGCGCGGGAGAGTTCGGCGCGCATCGAGAGCTTCGCGTCCGACTTGGCCTTGCGGACCTGGCGCAGCGCCTCGGCGGCGACGTCGAGCAGGGACGCGTCGCCTTCGGCAGGCAGCTCGTCCGGCGTGGGCCAGGGGGCGCGGTGCACCGAGCCGTCCTGCCACCAGGACCAGACCTCCTCGGTCACGAACGGCAGGACCGGCGCGAACAGCCGCAGGAGCACCGACAGCGCGCGGTTCAGCGCCGCCCGCGCGGACGCGGCCTTCGCGTCCGAGCCGTACGCGCGCTGCTTGACCAGCTCCAGGTAGTCGTCGCAGAACTGCCAGAAGAACTTCTCGGTGCGCTCCAGCGCGCGGGTGTAGTCGTAGGACTCGAACGCCTCGGTCGCCTCGGTGACGAGGGCGCGGAGCGCGGCCAGCATCGCCAGGTCGCCCGGGTACCAGACGCGACCCGCGTCCACCCCCTCGTCCAGCGGCTGCTCGGCGAAGCCGAGGACGAACTTCGACGCGTTCAGGATCTTGATCGCGAGCCGCCGACCGACCTTGATCTGGCCGGTGTCGAACGCGGTGTCGGTGCCCGGGCGGCCGTTCGCCGCCCAGTACCGGACGGCGTCCGAGCCGTACTCCTCCAGCAGCCCGATCGGCGTGACGACGTTGCCCTTGGACTTGGACATCTTCTTGCGGTCCGGGTCCAGGATCCAGCCGGACAGCGCAACCGCGCGCCACGGCAGCGACCCGTTCTCCAGGTGCGCCCGGACGACCGTGGAGAACAGCCACGTCCGGATGATGTCGTGCCCCTGCGGGCGCAGGCTGTAGGGGAAGACGCGGCCGAACAGGTCCGGGTCGCGCTCCCAGCCGCCCGCGATCTGCGGGGTCAGCGAGGACGTCGCCCAGGTGTCCATCACGTCCGGGTCGCCGGTGAAGCCGTTCGGCTTGCCGCGCTGGTCCTCGGTGAAGCCGGGCGGGACGTCGGACGCCGGGTCGACCGGCAGCGCGTCCTCGGCCGGGACGATCGGCTCGCCGTAGACCGGCTCGCCCGACGCGTCCAGCCGGTACCAGACCGGGATCGGGACGCCGTAGAACCGCTGCCGCGAGATCAGCCAGTCGCCGTTCAGGCCCTCGACCCAGTTCTCGTACCGGGCGCGCATGTACGCCGGGTACCACTCCAGCTCACGGCCCCGCTCCAGCAGCTCGGCGCGCAGCTCCGGCCCGCGCCCGCCGTTGCGGATGTACCACTGCCGGGTGGTGACGATCTCCAGCGGCTTGGAGCCCTTCTCGTAGAACTTCACCGCGCGGGTGGTCTTCCGCGGCTCGCCGTCCAGGTCGCCGGACGCGGTGAGCAGCTCGATCGTCCGCTCGCGCGCCGAGTGGACGGTCTTCCCCGCGACCTCGGCGTACCGGTCGGCCGGAACCCCCGCGGGCGGCTCGGCGACGAACCGGCCGTCCCAGCCGACGACCGCGCGGGTCGGCAGGTCGAGCTCGCGCCACCAGGTGACGTCCGTGACGTCGCCGAAGGTGCAGATCATCGCGATACCGGAGCCCTTGTCCGGCTCGGCGAGCCGGTGCGCGAGGACCGGAACCTCGACGCCGAACAGCGGCGTCCGGACGGTCGTCCCGAAAAGCTCCTGGTAGCGCTCGTCGTCCGGGTGCGCGACCAGCGCGACGCACGCCGGCAGCAGTTCCGGACGCGTCGTCTCGATGTAAACGGGCCGCTCGTCCCCGTGGAAGCGCAGCCGGTAGAACGCGCCGGGCTGCTCGCGGTCCTCAAGCTCGGCCTGCGCGACGGCCGTGCGGAACGTGACGTCCCACAGCGTCGGCGCCTCCGACAGGTACGCCTCACCGCGCCGCAGGTTGCGCAGGAACGCCTTCTGGGACGCGGCGCGCGCGTTCTCGCCGATGGTCGTGTAGAGCAGGTTCCAGTCGACGGAGAGGCCGACGCGGCGCCAGGTGTCCTCGAACGCCTTCTCGTCGATCTCGGTGAGCCGGTCGCACAGCTCGATGAAGTTGCGGCGGCTGACCGAGACCTGGCGTTTCGGGTCGGGCTTCTCCGGCGGCTCGAACGCCGGGTCGTACGGCAGCGACGCGTCGCCCCGGACCCCGAAGTAGTTCTGGACGCGCCGCTCGGTCGGCAGCCCGTTGTCGTCCCACCCGATCGGGTAGAAGACCTCGTAACCGCGCATGCGCCGGTAGCGCGCGATCGTGTCGGTGTGCGTGTACGAGAAGACATGCCCGACATGCAGCGACCCGCTGACCGTGGGCGGCGGGGTGTCGATCGAGAAGATCTCGTCCGCCGGGCGCGTCCGGTCGAAACGGTACGTACCGTCGTCCTCCCAGCGCTCTACCCACGCGACCTCCAAGCCGTCCAGCGAGGGCTTGTCGGGAACGTGCGGCATACGCGGCTGGTTGTCCATCCCCCAAGCCTATTGACAGCCGGGCGCAGATCGGTTCGGTTTTCCGGCCGCCGCGTCGCGCCGTGCGGCGTCCTCGCGCGGCGGCCCGTCCGATAGCGTCGGGGGAGGCAAGGAACTGGGAGGTTTCGATGGCGGACAAGGGCGACATCGGCTGGCGGGTGATGGCGGGCGCCGCGGCGTTCGCCGGCGGCTTCGCCGCCAAGAAGGCCATCACGATGGCGTGGAAGAAGAGCACCGGCAAGGAGCCGCCGACCAACCCCGAGTCGCCGGACGTCGCGCTGACCGAGGCGATCGCGTGGGCCGTGGTCATGGGCGTCGGCATGGAGGTCGCGCGCCTGCTCGCCACCCGCGCGGCGGCGCAGCAGTGGGCCAAGGGGACGGGCCAGCTCCCCGCCCAGCTACGCGTCGACGCCTGACACCCGCCCGCCCGGACCGGGCGGGTTCGGCGGGGCGGCCCCGGCGGGGCATTGGACGATCCGTCCAGTATCGTGGTCGGTCCCCGGGTGACGAAGGGATCGACCACGATGCTGCTGGACCGGATCCGCCTGCCTTTCGAGGACGAGCTGCGCGCCGAGCGCCACCGGCTGATCGAGACGCTGGACGGCCTGTCCGGCGACGACTTCGACGCCGGGACCACGCTGTGCAGCGAGTGGGCCCCGCGCGACGTCCTCGGGCACGTGATCGGGCTGGACTACTTCCTCAGCTCGTACCTGCCGTACGGGCCGCGGATCAACGCCGCCAACCAGAACCAGGCCGACCGGGCGCGCGCGGTCTCCCGGGAGCGGCTCATGCAGTGGGCCCGGCACTGGGCCGACAACCCGTCCGCCACCAGCCGGGTGGGCGCGCCGATCCTGCTCGGCGACCTCGGCGTCCACCACCAGGACGTGGTGCGCGGCCTCGGCCTCACCCGGCGCGTCCCGGACCGGACGGCCACCGCGATCTTCCGCGAGGGCCTGCAGCTCAGCCTGTGGCTCAACCGGCGCGTCCTGCGGCACCGCCTGGAGCCCACCGACGGCCACCGCCCGGTGGCCCTCCCGAGCGCCAAGAACGGCCCCACCGTCCGCGGCACCCGCGAGGCCCTGGGCCTGTGGCTCTGCGGCCGCGACGCGGTGACCGGCGAACTCGAATTCTCCTGACCCCGCCGCGCCCGACTCGTCCACCTCACGACGCCGAACACCCGGACGGACGCCACCCCTCAACACCGAAGGCAGGGCTGAACGCCGGTGCCGAGGTCAGCTCTCGATACCGAAGGCCAGGCTGGACGCCGGGGCCGGAGTCAGCTCTCGATACCGAAGGCCAGGCTGGACGCCGGGGCCGGAGTCAGGTCTCGATACCGAAGACCGGGCGAGACGTCGGGGGGCGGAGTCAGGTCTCGATGCCCAAGGCCAGGCTGGACGCCGAGGGGCAGGTCTCGATGCCCGAGGCGGGGGCTGGACGCCGAGGGGCGGGGGTCAGTTCTCGATGCCGGGGTGGTGGTCGCCGGGGAGTTCGGGGGCGGGGCCGCCGAGGTTGCGGAGGTCGTCGCGGATCGACGCGGCGAGCTTCTTGGTGGCGGTGCGGTTCAGCGCGGCACCGGCGGCGGCGCCGGTGAGGAACGGGCCCATCGTGGACATGCTGCGGCCGAGGGTGCGCAGCATCCGCTTGCGCAGCGCGGCCTTGGAGGCCGCGCCGAGCGCGCCGGTGAGCGAGCCGGCCTCCAGCGGGTTCACGCCGCGCTGCTTGGCCCACGCGGTGGCGAACGCGGCGGCCCGGGCGGTGCCGGACCCCTGCACGCGCACGTCGTAGACCTCGTGCAGCTCGGCGATCATCTTCACCTCGATCGCCGCGACCACCAGGGTCTCGGCGGCGATCTGGGCGGGCGCCGACAGCAGCAGCGGCGGCGCGGCGAACTCGACGGCCGCCAGCGCCCCGCCCGCCGCGCCCACGGCGGTGGTGGCGTTGGCGGCGACCTTCACCAGGTTGTCGGCCAGGGCCTCGCCGGTGAGGCCGCGGTGGTGCGCGGACAGGGTGGCGCGGTCGCGGATCGGCACGTGCGGGACGATCGCGGTGAACAGGTCGGCCAGCCAGCGGCCGCGCGCCACGCCCTTCGCTCCCGCGGTGCGGGCGCTGGCGGCGAGCAGCTTGGCGAGCCGGGCGAGCAGGCGGCCGCGGGTCTCGCGGTCCATGCCGTCGTCGGCGGCCAGCTGTCCCACCAGCTCGCCGATCTCGCGGTCGGTCCCCGGACCGACCACGTCCGCCCCCGCACCGGACGTCCCAGAAGTACCGGACGTCCCAGAAGTACCGGACGTCCCAGAAGTACCGGGCGCCTCGGAGCTACCGGGCGTCCCAGAGGTACTTGGCGTCTCGGACGGTCCGGAGGTCTCGGACGGTCCGGAGGTCTCGGACGGTCCGGAGGTCTCGGACGGTCCGGAGGTCTCGGACGGTCCGGAGGTCTCGGACGGTCCGGAGGTCTCGGACGGTCCGGAGGTCTCGGACGGTCCGGAGGTCTCGGACGGTCCAGAGGTGGCGGACGGTCCAGAGGTGGCGGACGGGGCTTCGGGCGTGCCGGGCGCGTCCGGGATACCGGGTTCCGGTTCGGGCGTGTCGGGGGTTGCTGCGCCGGCTCCGGGCGTGGCGGTGGACGCCTTTCCGGGCGTCCCACCCGGAGCCGGTTCACTGCTGTCGTGCTTGGCGCCGGGTCTCGGGCCCGGCGCCGACGAGGATGAGGACGGGTCTGCGCCCGGCGCGGCGGAGGCCGCGCCCGGCACGGGCACTTCTTCGGCGGCGGGGTCCCCGGAGGGACCGCGCCGCTCGTGGAACTCCGGAACCTCGTTCACCGGCGGCTCCCGTGGGTCGGAACTGTCCCGCTCGGTCAGGCCGCGCACTCGCGGCAGACCGGCTGGCCGTTCTTCTCGGTGGCCAGCTGGCTGCGGTGGTGCACCAGGAAGCACCGGGTGCACGTGAACTCGTCGGCCTGCCGCGGGACGACCCGGAAGGTCAGCTCCTCGTTGGACAGGTCGGCGCCCGGCAGCTCGGCGACCTCGCCGGCGTCCAGGTCCTCGTCGATGATGCTCGCGGCCTTGTCGGCGCGGCGCGCCTGGAGCTCCTGGAGGCTGTCCTCACTCAGGTCGTCGTCGGTCTTGCGCGGGCTGTCGTAGTCGGTCGCCATCTTCGTCTCCATCCCCCTCGATGCTTTATGCGCCCCGTCGCGCGGATCTAACGCTCGGGGGGCCGTTCTTGTGCCCGATCCGGGCGGGAAATTCTGTCACGTGCGGTGAGCTGTGCCACACAAGGCGCGACGGTTCCCACGAGTGACACCGATCACCCGCACCGGCTCGCGAAGTTGTGGCGCACGTCACCCAGCCGCCGGCTGATACGCAACGGAACAGAGCCGTGACGCCCAGGGACGCTACCCACGGCGGCGGGATCATATCCTCATCCCGCCGCCGCTCGCGCACAGACCGCCCCTGCGCGACCCCGGCGCGTCTTCCGGAACCGTTCCCGGACGCCGCCGGACCCCGTTCCGGATGCCCCACAACATCCCGTTCCGGAGGTAAATTCCCACCCGCCCACGCCACCTTCCGCGCCCCAAGGAAGCCGCCGCGCCCTGCCCACGGAAGCCGCCGCCCCCGGACTGGGGACGCTGTGCCCGCTGCGGCGGGAGTGGCGGCCACATATCGCCAGGAAAGCCGCGATCGGGCACTGAACCCAGCGTGTCGATGAAACGTCTGAACTAACGCGATATCGTGCGGCGGCACACCACATGAGCGCAGCACATGAGCACACACACGAGCGCACCGCACTAGCGGGTCACGGGAGGGTCTGATGCCGGAAGCCGCTCCGCTGGAGCCAGGCGATCCCCGGGCACTGGGACAGTACGAGGTCGTCGGACGGCTCGGCGCAGGCGGCCAGGGCGCGGTCTTCCTCGGCCGCGCCCCCGGGGGAGAGTACGTCGCCGTCAAGCTGCTGCACACGCAGATGGCGAACGACAAGGCGGCGCGGGCGCGGTTCGCCCGCGAGGTCACCGCGGCCAGCAAGGTCGACCCGCAGTGCACCGCCCGGGTGATCGACTTCGACGTCGAGGGCGAGCAGCCCTACGTGATCAGCGAGTTCATCGACGGCGCCTCGCTGCACGACGTGATCGCGCACAACGGCCCGATGAACGCCCAGGACCTGCTGCTCCTGGCGATCGGCACCGCGACCGCGCTCGCCGCGATCCACGAGGCCGGGATCGTGCACCGCGACTTCAAGCCGAACAACGTCATGCTCGCGAGCGACGGCCCGCGCGTGGTCGACTTCGGCATCGCGCGCACCGTCAACTCGCAGGAGAGCGCGGTCACCGCCACGGGCATGGTCGTCGGCACCCCCGGCTACCTGGCCCCGGAGCAGCTCACCGGCGCGCCGCTGACACCCGCGGTGGACATCTTCGCCTGGGGCGCGACCATGGTGTTCGCCGCGACCGGGCAGTCCCCGTTCGAGGCGGACACGCTGCCGGTGATCATCAACCGGATCCTGAACGAGGACCCCGACCTCACCGGGGTGCCCGCCGGGCCCGTCCGGGACATGGTGAGCCGCGCGCTGTCCAAGGACGCCGGGCTGCGCCCGCCCGCGCCGCAGCTGCTGCTCCAGCTGCTCCAGTCCGTCAACGCGACCCCCGCGGGCGCCGCGGGCGGCGGCGCGCTGCTCGACCAGGGCACCCGGATCGCCGCGCGGCTGGACGCCCCGGCGCCGCCGCCGGCTCCGATGCGCCCGGCGGCGTCCCCGTACGGCGGCGGGCAGCAGATCACCCCGCCGCCCATGCCGATGCACCAGGGCGGCTACCAGGGCCAGGGCGGTGCGGGGCCGGTGACGCCTCCCCCGCAGCCGATCACGCCGCCGCCCATGCCGATGTACCAGGGCGGTATGCCGCCGCAGCAGGCGCAGCGCCAGCCGTCCTACGGCCCGCCCGGACCGGCCGGCGGGCCCCCGGCGTACGGCCCGCCGCCGAAGTCGGGCGGCTCGAACGCGCCGGTCATCATCGGTATCGGCTGCGGCGCGCTCGCGATCATCGCGATCATCGTCGTGGTGATCGTCGCGGTGGCGGCCAGCAAGCACGACCCGACCCCGCGGCCGACCTTCAGCTACTCGCCCTACACGCCTCCGACGTCGGACACGCCGCCGACGTCCGGCGGGTCGGTGAACACCGGGATCGTGGGCGTGTGGTCCGGTCCGGCGCAGCAGCCGACCGTGACCGACTCCAGCCGGCGCAACTTCCAGGCGAAGTTCGCGATCATCTACTCGTCCGGCACGGCCACCTACACCTACCCGGACGGCAAGGACACCTGCTACACGCGGCTGTCGGCGATCTCCGGCAACGCGGCCAGCGGCAAGGCGGTCTTCCAGGAGACCCCGATGACGAGCGACACGACCAAGTGCGCGGCCGGGTACGTCACCTTCTACCCGACCAGCTCCGACATCCTGTCGCTGAAGACGATGCGCTGGGACTGGCGGCAGAGGCTGTCCGACAGCAGCCCGTCGGCCTTCGGCACCGTCAGCAAGTAGGCGCCGCGCCCGCGCGCCGAGCAAGATCGGCGCGCGGGCGCAGTGAGCAGGATCAGCGCGCGGACGCGGTGAGCAGGATCAGCGCGCGGACGCGGTGAGCAGGATCAGCGCGCGGACGCGGTGAGCGAGAGCAGCGCAGGGGCACGCGAGCCCGGCCGCCGAGCGGCTGGTCCGAGCGGCGCCGCCGGCCGGAGGGCGATCCGGCGGGCGGCGCCGCTCGGCGTGTGGGCCGGCCCGGTCGCCCCCGGCGCGGCCACGCTCAGCGCGGGACGGACACCCCCTGGCCCGTCCGGGCGGACGGCTCAGGCGAGCGGGAGGCGGACGGCTCAGGCGAGCGGGAGGCGGACGGTGATGACCAGGCCGCCGCCCTGGCGGGGGGCGGCGTAGACGCGGCCGCGGTGCGCCAGGACCACGGACCGGACGATCGACAGGCCCAGCCCCGCGCCTTTGGCGGACTCCAGCCGGTCGGCGTTCAGCCGCCGGAACGGCTCGAAGAGCCGCTCGATCTCGTACGCGGGGACGAGCGGCCCGGTGTTCTCCACCTGGACGGTCGCGTACCCGGACAGCACGCCGGTGCGGACCCAGACCTCGCCGCCGTCGGAGTTGTGCTTGATCGCGTTGTCGACCAGGTTGCCGACCAGGTGCTCCAGCAGGACGGGGTCGCCGAGCGTGGTGCCGGTGGTCAGCTCGCGGTGCACGGTGACCTCGTTCGGCTGCTCGCGGCGCGAGACGTTCGTCAGGACGGTCGCGGCGACCTCGGACAGGTCGGCCGGGGTGCGGGTGGTCAGCTCGCGCTCGCTGCGGGCGAGCAGCAGCAGGCCCTCGATCAGCCGCTCGTGCCGGGCGTTGTTGGCCAGCAGCGTCTTCCCGACCGTCTTCAGGTCGTCGGAGACCTCCGGATCGGTGAGCGCGACCTCCAGCAGCGTCCGGTTGATCGCCAGGGGTGTTCGCAGCTCGTGCGAGGCGTTGCCGACGAACCGGCGCTGAGCGTCGAAGGCGTCGCTGAGCCGTTCGAGCATGGCGTCGAAGGTGTCGGCGAGCTCCTTGATCTCGTCCTCCGGGCCGTCCAGCGCGATCCGCTCGTGCAGGGTGGACTCCGACAGCCGGCGGGCGGTCTGGGTGACCCGCTGGAGCGGCGACAGGGCCCGGTCGGCGACGAAGTAGCCCATCACGACCGCGATGATCCCGACGCCGAGCAGCGCGAGCACCGAGCGGGTCAGCATCCGGCGCATGGCCAGGTCGCGGATGTCCTCGGACGTGATGTAGCTGCCGTTCGGGTAGCGGATGCCGGTGCCGGCCGGGAACACCGAGTCGAGCACCGACCGCAGCAGCAGGTAGGTGACGAACAGCAGCAGCACCCCGGCCAGGAAGAACAGCGCGCCGTACAGGACGGTCAGCCGCAGCCGGACGCTGATCCGGTTCGGCAGCGAGCGCAGGTCGGCCAGCAGCGAGGACGGCTCGCCGTCCTTCCGGTCGCCGCCCCGCTCCCCCGGCATCGCGAACGACCCGGTGGTCACCACCCCGACCTGCCCGCCGGGCCCGGTGCCGGACGGCCCGGCGGGCCCTCCGGACGGGCCGTCCCCCGGCGGCATGCCCGCGGCCGCGCCGGGCGGCGTCACGGACGGGCGCACCGCCGGCTCGCCCTGCGGCTCCCGGACGGGCGACCCGTCCCGCGCCTTCCGCTGCGATCCGTCCGCCACTTCGTCATGGACCGGTTCCGACGCGCTCACAGCCTGTACCCCACCCCTGGGACGGTCTCGATGACGGGCGGGTCGCCGAGCTTCTTGCGCAGGGTCATCATCGTGACCCGCACCACGTTGGTGAACGGGTCGATGTGCTCGTCCCAGGCCTTCTCCAGCAGCTGCTCGGAGCTGACGACCGCGCCCTCGGCGCCCATCAGCACCTCCAGGACGGCGAACTCCTTGCGGGTCAGCTCGATCGGCCGGCCGTCCCGGGTGACCTCCCGCCGGGACGGGTCGAGGGTGATCCCGGACCGCTCCAGCACCGGCGGCAGCGGCGCGGACGCGCGCCGCCCCAGCGCCCGGACGCGGGCGATCAGCTCGGTGAACGCGAACGGCTTCGGCAGGTAGTCGTCGGCGCCGATGGACAGCCCCTCGACGCGCTGGTCGAGCTCGCCCGACGCGGTCAGCATCAGGATCCGGGCCGGGTACCGCTGCGCGACCAGCTGCTTGCACACGTCGTCGCCGTGCACCCTGGGCAGGTCGCGGTCGAGGACGACCACGTCGTACTCGTTGACGCCGGTGCGCTCCAGCGCGCCGGCGCCGTCGTAGGCCACGTCCACCGCCAGCGCCTCCCGGCGCAGGCCGGTGGCGATGGCGTCGGCGAGCACCCGCTCGTCCTCGACGACCAGAACCCTCACGAACTCCCCCTAGGCTGTGCGCCCGCCGCTTACCCCTCCGGTATGCCACACGGCTCGTAAGAGCCCTGTAAGGGGCCGCCGGGGACGGATCGCGCCGGATCCGCCCCGTCCCCTGCCGCCCCCGGGCCGCGCGGCGAAGTCGCGCTCGGAAACAGGTTTGAGTCCAGCGTAGGCGTGGGTAAGGACGGTCCGATCCGGGAGGAGGCCCATGGGCGAGTTGTCACGGCAGATCCAGCAGCGTCTCGACAATGCTTACGAGTCGCTTCGCCACGCCCACGCAGAAGGCGACGTCTACCTGGTGGACATCCGCCAGGAGGAGATCAGGGAACTGCGCCGGATCGCGGCGAACAACGACATCGGCATCGAAGCGTCCGGCTGTCGGTAAGAACCCCCGCTGCGAGAACGAACGCACCCAGGCCCCGGACGTCCCGTCGTCGTCCGGGGCCTTCCGCGTCCCCGGGCCCTCGGAAACGTCCCAGGACGTCCGCGTCCCAGGACGTCCGCCCCCCGAGCAAGCACTCGCACGAGCCCGAGCGACCGCTCAGGGCCCTGCCGCGCCGGAGCCCGTCCCGAGCAAGCGCTCGTGCCGGGCGGACGGCCGGTGTGGGGCCGGGGGTCAGTCGCGGGCCGGGTCCAGGGGCTCCAGAACGGCGTGCAGGGCGTCGAAGAGGGCGGGGGCCGCGGCGATACACAGGTCCGGGCCCGCGGGGGCTCCTGCGAGGCCCTGGACGCGTCCGCCGGCCTCCCGGACGATGAGGGCGCCGGCGGCGATGTCCCAGGCCTGGACGCCGCGCTCGTAGTAGGCGTCGACGCGTCCGGCGGCGAGGGAGCAGAGGTCGACGCAGCAGGACCCGCCGCGCCGGATGTCCCGCACGCGCGGGAGGACGCCGGTCAGGACGTCCGCCTGGTGGACGCGCCGCTCGGCGAAGTAGCCGAAGCCGGTGGCGACCAGGGCGCGGTCGAGCGGGACGCCGTCGTTGACGCGCAGCTCGCGGACGCCCGAGGCGGTGTGCAGCAGCGCTCCCCCGCCCTTGACGGCGGTGAAGGTCTCGCCGCGGCGCGGGATCAGCACGACGCCCGCGACGGTCTCGCCGTCCTGCTCGGCGGCGATGCTGACCGCCCAGTCGGGCAGGTCGTACAGGTAGTTGACGGTGCCGTCGATCGGGTCGACCACCCAGCGGACGCCGCTGTCGCCGCCGGTGGAGCCGCCCTCCTCGCCGAGGAACGCGTCCCGCGGCCGGGCGGCCAGGATCCGCTCGGTGATCAGCCGCTCGGACGCCCGGTCCATCTCGGTGACCACGTCGGTCGGGCTGGACTTGGTGGCGGCGATGCCGAGGTCGGCGGGCCGCTTGTCCACCAGCAGCGCGGCCGCCTCGCGGGCCGTCTCCAGCGCGAGGTCCAGCAGCTCGGACGGGTCGGTCATCGGCATTCTCCACAGGTGTCGGGACGGGGTCCGAGCGAGCCGAGCGCCGGGCGCTGCGACCCGGCGCGCTCCTGGAGGAGCTCGCGGACCATGGCGACGAAGCGGGGGTGGGTGCCGGGGGTGTTGGCGCGGCGGAACTCCAGGCCGAGCTTGGCGGCGGTCCTCGCGGCCTCCACGTCGAGGTCGTACTTGACCTCCATGTGGTCGGAGACGAAGCCGATCGGGACGTTCACGACGGCCCGGACGCCGGAGGCGTGCAGGTCCTCCAGGTGGTCGGCGATGTCGGGCTCCAGCCACGGCTGGGTGGGCGGGCCGCTGCGGCTCTGGTAGACGAGCTTCCAGGGCCGTCCGGGTGCGGCGGTCTCGGCGACCAGGGCCGAGACGTCCTCCAGCTCGGCCACGTACAGCTCCCGGCCCGGCTGGGACAGCGGGACGCTGTGCGCGCTGAACGCCAGGTGCGCCTCGTCCGCGAGCGCGCGGGGGAGGCTGTCCAGGGCGTCGCGGGTGGCCTCCACGAACGGCTCCACGAACCCGGGGTGGTTGTAGTAGACCCGCAGCTTGTCGATTTCGGGCGCGCCGGGGACCTCGGCTCGTGCGCGCTCGATGTCCTGCTGGTACTGGCCGCAGCAGGAGTACCCGTCGTAGGCCGACGTCACGAACGCGGCGGCGCGCCGGATCCCGTCGTCCCGCATCTGCCGGACGGTGTCAGCGAGGTAGGGCTCCCAGTTGCGGTTCCCCCAGTAGACCGGGAGGTCCGCGAGGCCGTTCGCGGCGAGGTCGGCCTCGATGGCCGCCTTCAGGTCGCGGCACTGGCCGTTGATCGGGCTCACGCCGCCGAACAGGTGGTAGTGCTCGCCGACCTTGGCGAGCCGCTCGCGCGGGATGCCGCGCCCGCGCGTGACGTTCTCCAGGAAGGGGAGCACGTCGTCCGGGCCCTCGGGGCCGCCGAACGAGATCAGCAGCAGCGCGTCATAGCCCGCCGTCGTCGCCTGGCTCATGCCGTCAATCCAACCAGGCGGCGGCGGATGGTCGGGATGAGCCCTGCTCCTCTCGGGCCGGGGTCGAGCCAGTGATCTCGGGCTGGGGTTCGGGCTAGTGGTACTGAGCTGCGTACGCGCGTGCCAGCGAAAGCACCTTCTGCACGTACCAGTCCGCATGGTTGTAGGCGAAGATCGCCCGGTAGAGGGACTGGCCGCCCTTGCCCGCGCCGTTGGCGCACAGGTACTTGGCGGCGGCCGGGATGGCGTCGTAGGGGTTCATGATGTCGGCCTTGCCGTCGCCGTCCCCGTCCACGCCGTAGGTCTCCCAGGTGGACGGCAGGAACTGCATGGGCCCGAGCGCGCCCGCGCTGGACCGGCCGGGGTTGCGCCCGTGGTCGCTCTCGACCTGCCCGATCGCGGCGAGGACCGTCCAGGACAGGCCGGGGCACGTGGTGGCGGCCTGCTTGTAGAGGTCGAGGTAGCTGCCGGGCTTCCCGCCCTGCCCGGACGGCTGGTACTTGCTCTCGTGCAGGTTCACCGAGCTGGAGCCCGCCCCGAGGATCTTCTTCACCTGCGCGGCGACCTTGCCGGGGTTGGCGCCGGGCGCGTTGACCAGCACGGCGATGCTCTCCACCAGCCCCATCGCGGTGCCGGACTTCTTGCTGACCAGCATGTCGATGCCGGGCAGGCCGAGGCTTCCGGACCCGCCGAGGACCAGGTTCGGGACGGTCCGTCCGACGACCGGGTACTGGAAGCCGCGGCTGAGCTGGAGCTGGTCGGCGGCGTTGGCCGACACCACGAACTGGTCGGCGGCGAGGGCGCTCCACAGCTCGGTGCGCTTGGCGGTGCCGGGCGGCGTCCAGGACCGGAACACCGACGGGTCGACGGCGAACGCGTTGACCTGGCGCCCCTGGAGCTGGACGGCGCCGCCGGAGACCGCGATCACGTCCTTGACGTGCCCGATCCTGGAGATCTTCGCGACCTGCGCCGGGGTGATCGACCTGCCGCCGACGGCCAGCACGTCCGGCGGGACGACCCGGCGCAGCGGCGCGACCTGGCCGCCCGAGGTGTCGAGGTTGGTCGGGCCGTTCCGCAGCGGGTCGGGCTGGACGGCCGCGGCGGGGTCCTTGCGGTCGGTCCCGTGGTCGGCGACGGTCACCGCGCCGTACACGCCTCCGGCGAGGCTCCCGGCGACCAGCACGCCCACCCCGGCGATGGCGAGCCGCGCCCCTCGCCCCCGCTTCTTGGGCGTACTCGGCCGCGGGCCCTGCGGGGCGGGCTCGGCAGCGGGCTCCGGGGCCTGCGCCGGCTCAGGTGTAGGTGCAACCACAACCATTCCCAACGAACGTCACCAAGGGGCGGTTACCCGAAAATTTCTGTCGTACCACGCGGGTAACGTGATCAGGCTATTCAAACGTGATCAGGCTATTCAGTCGCGGCCGGAAGGAGCACGTTGGCCAGTCCCTACCGGACGCTGCTGGCCGTACCGGGGGCCAGGGCGTTCGTCACGGCGGGGTTCGTCGGGCGCATGTCGATGTCCATGGTCGGAATCGGGATCGTCCTCCTGGTTTCCGCGGTGACCGGATCGTACGGCATCGCCGGGACGGTCTCCGCGACGATGTCGGTCGCGTACGCGGTCGGGGCGCCGCTCAGCGCCCGGTTCGCCGACCGTTACGGGCAGCGCCGGGTGCTCGTCCCGCTGGTCTCGGCGAACGCGGTCGCGTTCAGCTTCCTGATCGGCTCGGCGGTGTTCGAGGCGCCGCTGTGGACGCTCTACCCGGCGGGCGCGCTCGCCGGGCTGACCCAGGTGTCCATGGGCGCGTGGGTGCGGTCGCGCTGGTCGCACGTGCTGGGGGCCACGGCGATCCCGATAGACACGGCCTACTCGTTCGAGGCCGTGATGGACGAGCTGATCTTCGTCGCCGGGCCGATGCTGGTGACGTCGCTGGCGACCGGGGTACATCCGGCGGCGGGGCTGGCGGTCGCGGCGTCCTGCACGCTGGTGGGCGGGCTGGCGTTCGCGCGGCTGCGCGGGACCGAGCCTCCGCCGCGTCCGCCCGCGCCCGGCGCGGCGCCCCGGGGCGGCGTGCTCACCAACCCGGCGATCCGGATCATGACGCCGATCTTCCTGCTCATGGGCGTGGTGTTCGGCGCGATCGACGTCAGCGGCGTCGCCTACGCCGAGTCGCAGGGGCACAAGCCGCTCGCCGGGGTGCTGCTCGGCTGCTACGCGGCGGGCAGCGCGTCCGCGGCGTTCTGGTACGGCGCGCGGAAGTGGCGGTCGCCGCTGGACCGGCGGTTCCTCATCGGGATCACGCTGCTGGCCGCGCTGCTGATCCCGCCGCTGCTGGTGGACGGGTTCTGGCCGATGCTCCCGGTGGTGTTCGTGGCCGGGCTGGCGATCTCCCCGACGATCATCCCGGGGTACGGGCTGGTCGAGCGGCTCGTCCCGGAGGGGCAGCTCACCGAGGGCCTGGCGCTGGTGTCGACGTCGGTCAGCATCGGCGTCGCGGCGGGCGCGTCGCTCGCGGGACGGGTGGTGGACACCTACGGCGCGAAGGTCTCGTTCGGCGTCCCGCTGGTCTCGGCGACCGTCGCCGCGGTCGTCGCCACGGCCGGGATCCGGGCGATCAGTAAACGTGAACTTTCCTCACAAACAATCGCCGAGTAGAGTTCGGCCATGTCCCCCGTGAGCACCCCGACGTGGCGGAACTGGGCCGGGAACCAGACCGCCACCCCGCGCCGCGTCACCACCCCGACCAGCACCGACGAGGTCGCCGCCGCCGTGCGCGCGGCGGCCGGCGACGGGCAGACCGTCCGGATGACCGGCACCGGCCACTCGTTCACCGGCGCGGCCGTCGCCGAGGACGTGCTGCTCCGGCCGACCGGGCTGACCGCCGTCCGCTCCGTGGACACCGCGAGCGGCCTGGTCACGGTCGAGGCGGGCCAGCCGCTGCACGCGTTCAACCGGACGCTCGCCGAGCACGGCCTCGCCCTCGCCAACATGGGCGACATCCAGGAGCAGACCGTCGCCGGCGCCCTGCAGACCGCCACCCACGGCACCGGCCGCGACGCCGCCGGCCTCGCGTCCCAGGTGCACGCGCTGGAGCTCGTCCTCGCGGACGGCTCGGTAGTCACCTGCTCGCGCGACGAGCGGCCCGACCTGTTCGACGCCGCCCGCGCGGGCCTCGGCGCGCTCGGCATCGTGACCGCGATCACCTGGAAGACCGTCCCGGCGTTCCTGCTGCACGCGCAGGAGCAGCCGATGAAGTGGGACGAGGTCCTCGCCCGGGTGGACGAGTTCGACGCCGCCAACGAGCACTTCGAGTTCTACTGGTTCCCGCACACCGAGGGCTGCCTCACCAAGCGCAACAACCGCGTCGAGGGCCCGGCCAAGCCGCTGTCGCGGTTCAAGGGCTGGCTGGACGACGAGTTCATGTCCAACTCGCTGTTCGAGGTGATCAACAAGGTCACGCACGCCGTCCCGGCGCTCACCCCCGCGGTCAACCAGGTGTCCGCGCGGGCGCTCGGCGCGCGCAGCTTCACCGACACCTCCTACAAGGTGTTCACCAGCCCCCGGACCGTCCGGTTCAAGGAGCAGGAGTACGCCATCCCGCGCGAGCACCTGGTGGACGCGCTGCGCGAGGTCCGCGGGCTGTTCGACCGGCGGGACTGGAAGATCAGCTTCCCGATCGAGGTCCGGCTGCTGCCGGAGGAGGACGCCTGGCTGTCGATGGCGTACGGCCGCCGCAGCGCGTTCATCGCCGTGCACGTCTACCACCGCGACGACCACGCCGACTACTTCCGCGGCGTCGAGGACGTCCTGACCGAGATGGGCGGCCGCCCGCACTGGGGCAAGATGCACACCCGCGATGCCGCCTACCTGGAGACGGTCTACCCGCGCTTCAAGGACTTCCAGGCCGTCCGGGACGCCGTCGACCCGGACCGCCGCTTCGCCAACCCCTACACCCGCCAGGTGTTCGGCGACTGAACTCATTGAAATCCCGGCCCACTGCGCTCGCCTAGCGGCGTGTTTACGCAGTCACGGCGTGTTTAAGCAGTCACGGCCCACTCCGCTCGCCTAGCGGCTCGCTCCGTGACCGTGCCTGGGCGAACGCGGCATCGCTTCGCGATCAACGCCGGTGCCGCTCGCCTTCGGCTTCGCGGCACCGGCGTTGGTAACGCGTTCGGGTGCGTGGCCGGGGTGGTCGCGGGGCTTCAGTTGGCCTTGGGGGGAGCCTGGCCTCCGGGGTTGCCGGTTGCGCCGCCGGTGCTTGGGGCGGTGGTCGGCTCGTGCGTGGGCGTGCTGGTCGGCTCGTGTGTGGGTGACTGCGGCGTCGTCGGTGTCTGGGTCGGCTTCTCCGTCGGGCCCCCGGAGGGCTGGTTCGACGGCTGGTTCGTCGGGTTGCCCGTCCCAGGGCCGCCGGTCGTCGGCGTGGTCGGCGTCTCGCTCGGGGTGTGGGACGGCGCGTGCGACGGCATCCGCTGCCCGCCCTCGTTCTGCCCCTTGAACACGTTGCCGATCGTCCCGCCGCCGCCCTTCACGCCGCCGAACGTCTTGTCCGTGAGCGACTCGTAGAGCGTGATGCCGCCGATCACCACGACGAACACCACGACGGCCGAGGCGGTCAGCATCTTCCAGCGCTGCTGGGCCCAGACGAGCGACTCGTCCACCGCGTCCCGCCAGGACACGCCGGTGCGGCCCGCCTGCGCCGCCGCCAGCTCGTCGGCGACGGTCTCGGCGGGCGTCCGGTCGAGGCGCGTCACATCCAGCGCGGACGCGTCGAACCGCGTCGCATTCGGATCTCCGTGCGCATCCGGAATGCCCTGGACGCTCTGGGCGTTCCGGGTAGCTTGCGCGTTCGCGGCGGACTGGGCGTTCCGGGCGGTTTGCGTGGACGGGTCCAGGCGGGTCGCGTTGGGGTCGCCGCCGCCGGAGCGGTTGGCGAGCGGGCCGAACGGGCCCTCCACCCGAGTGCGGTTCGGATCACCCCCGGCCCAGCGGCCCGGCGGCGGGGACCATCCGGACGGCGCCCCGGCCACGCGGGTGTTCGCCATCGGGGACGCCCCGGCCGCGCGCGTCGCGTCCAGGCCCGTCGCCGCGTCCGCCGCCACCCCGGCGACGTGCTCGCCGTGGATCAGGGCCGTCCGCTCCTTGATCTGCTCTTTTCCCTCGTCGAGGTAGTGCTTGCCGACCACGGAGGCCGCCGTGGACACCACGCTCATGAACGCCGCGCCGAGGATCGTCCCGTACACCCCGAGGTAGGACGCCCCGTAGGCGGCGATCATGGTCGCCGCCCCGCTCGCGATCAGTTGTGTGGCGCTCAGGTCCGGCAGCTTCCGCTGCGCCATCGACTCTTCCCCCTCGTCCCGTGACATCCCGAAAACCCCCACAACAGGAACTCACCGCAACTCGGGCGTTGTTCCGATCCGGGACGTGACGCTGGCAACGCGAAAGGACTGGAGCCCTGCGGCGCGGTCAGGCACAGTGTGGAAAAGGATCCACAAGAATCGGGTAGTCCGCCCCCGGCGGGCGCACGGGACGGGCAAGCTTGGTCGGGTGCCCTCTTCACCCCGGGTGGCGAGGGCTTCGAGAGCGGCGATGTTCGGACATGCCGGGTACGGTGCTGGCAGCAGGTGTGTCCGAAAGAGAGACTCGGGAATCCGGGGGAAGGGCACGCATGCGCCCCTGGTGGGGACCGAACGACCGGCCGATGCGAGCGCGGGGAGGCGGACTCGATATCGGGCGTGTGGTTCGGCACCCCTCCGGTGCCGTAGGGACAGGGCAGGAAGGACACGCATGCAGGAGCTGCGCCTCGTCGCGGTCAGCGAGGACGGTACGTACCTCGTCCTGGCCACCGCGGGCCGAGGCACCCGGTTCACCCTGCCCGTCGACGACCGGCTGCGCGCAGCCGTGCGAGGGCACTTCTCCCGCCTCGGCCAGTTCGAGATCGAAGTGGAGAGTCCCTTGCGTCCCAAGGAGATCCAGGCTCGCATCCGGTCCGGCGAGACCGCGGAGGAGATCGCCGAGTCGGCGGGCATCCCCGTCGAGCGCGTCCGCTGGTTCGAGGGACCCGTCCTGCAGGAGCGCGAGTACATGGCCCAGCAGGCGCAGCGGGTCGCGGTGCGCCGGCCGGGCGAGTCCACACCGGGCCCGCCGCTCGGCGAGACCGTCGAGGAGCGGCTCGGCCGCGGCGGCGTCGACCTCGAAGAGGTCGAGTGGGACTCCTGGAAGTGCGAGGACGGCACCTGGCGCGTCCGGCTGTCGTTCTTCGAGGGCGGCCGCCCGCACGCCGCCGAGTGGTCCTTCGACCCGCGCCGCCGGCTCCTCACCCCGCTGGACGAGGTCGCCGCGCGGCTGACGTCCGTCGAGTGGGACGACGACGACGCGCTGTCCGACACCGTCACCCCGCTCGTCCCGCGGCGTCCGGCGATGAAGGTCGTCTCCGACTCCGCCGTGCCCGTCCCGCCCACCCGCGGCCGCGGCCTGCCCGCCGCCGACGACGCCGAGCCGCTGCGCGCCGCCGGCCGCTTCGACCCCGCCTTCACCGAGGACGCCCCGCGCTCCCTCGACGGCGCCCCGCGCGAGTTCCCGGCCCGGCCCGACACCCCGGCCGCGCTGCCCGGCCGCCCGCAGGAGGCCGCGTCCCGCGACATCGCCGCCCGCGAGGCCGTCGCGCGCGAGGCCGCGATCCTCCGCGACACCGCGATCTCGCACGACAGCGACTCCCTCACGTCCCAGCGCGACGCCCCCGTCCGCCGCCCGCCGGCGCCCCGCGACCTGGACGCCGAGACGTCCCGCACGTCCGAGCCCCCGCGCGCCTTCGAGGGCCGCCGCGCATCCGGGAGCATGCGCGAAGCCCCCGAGTCCCGCCGCACCCGCCCGGTCGAGCCCCTACGCGACCCGTCCCGCGAAGACCGCACCCCCGCCCCCCGCGACCGGGTGGACCGCGACACTCCGGACTCGTCCGGCACCTCCCGCGCCAGCGAGGCCGACCCCAACACCCCCCGCCGGAGCAACGAGCCCTCCCGCACGCCCGCAGGTTCGCGCACAAGCACGAACAACACCACAGCGGGCACAAGCCCCCGCCCGAGCAACGCATACGCAGACGACCTGCGCGACAACAACACACGCACCGGCGAGAGCTCCCGCGGGACGGAAGGCCGCCGCGACAACGCGCGCGCAGACGACCAGCGCGACGAAAGCATGCGCGCGGCCAAGGGATCCCACGGGACCGAGGCCCGCCGCGACAACGCGTACGCGGACGACCAGCGCGACACCGACACCACCAGCGCAGGCACGAGCAACACCCGCGACGACTCGCGCGCGGACCAGCGCGACAGAGACACCGCACGCACCCGCCTGAGCAGCACTCGCGAGGACGACTCGCGCGCAGATGACCTACGCGACGACGCGCGCTCGGGCGCACGCTCCAGCCTGAGCGACGCTCGCAATGACGAAAACGCCGACGACCTAAGAGACAACAACACCCGCGTCGGCAAGGGCCCCCACGGAAGCGAAGGCCGCAGCGACAACCCGTACGCGGACACCGACCTGCGCGACAACAACGCACGCGCGGGCAAGGGCTCTCGCGGAAGCGAGGCCCGCCGCGGCGACGTGGACGGCGAACGGCGCGACGAGAACGCGCGCGTGAGCGAGGGTTCGCGCGAGAACGAGGGCCGCCGCACCGACGCGTACGCGGACGACGAACGGCGCAACGACAGCGCACCCGCCGGGACGCGTTCTCGCAGCGACGACGTGCGCGACAACACCAACGTCGGCAAGGGCTCCCGAGGGAGCGAGGGCCGCCGCAACGACGCCTACGCGGGGGACGACCTCCGCGACGACAGCGCGGGAGCGAGGGCGCATTCTCGCGAGAGCGAGGCCCGCGACCGCGACAACGCACGCGCGGAAGAGGACCTGCGCGACGAGAACGCGCGCGCGGGCAAGGGTTCTCGCGGAAGCGAGAGCCGCCGCACTGACACGTACGCGGACGACGACCGGCGCGACGACAGCGCACGCGCTGGGGCGCCTTCTCGCGGCGACGCGGGTCGGGGCCGCGACGACGTGCGCGCGAGCGACGACGACCTGCGCGACAACACGCGCGCTGGCAAGGGTTCTCGCGGGAGCGAGGGCCGCCGGGGTGACGCGTACGCGGACGACGACCGGCGCGACGACAGCGTGCGGGCAGGAACGGGTTCTCGCGGCGACGACGGGCGCGACCGCGACGACGCACACGCGGACGACGAGCTGCGCGACGAGAACGCGCGCCCAGGCAAGGGTGCTCGCGGAAGCGAGAACCGCCGCACTGACACGTACGCGGATGACGAGCGGCGCGACGACAGCGCACGCGTTGGGGGGCGTTCTCGCGACGACGCGGGGCGCGACCGCGACGACGAGCTGCGTGACGAGGACGTGCGCGTCGGCAAGGGTGCTCGTGGGAGCGAGGGGCGCCGGGGCGACGCGTACGCGGAGGACGACCGGCGCGGTGAGAGCGTGCGGGCGGGTTCTCGCGGGGACGACCGGGAGGATGTGCGTGCGGACGGCGAGCTTCGTGACAGGGACAGTGCGCGTGTGGGCGCGGGGTCTCATGACGGGGCGGGTGCTCGCGCTAGCGACGTTGAGTCCTCGCGCGCGGACGACGATGAGCTGCGCGATGGGGAGACAGCGCGCGGCGGTGCGAGCGAGCGTAGTGAGGCCGTCGGGGCGTCCCGCCAGGGTGAAAGCTCCCGCGGGGCGTCTGGGCGGGGTGAGCGTCTTGATGGCGACGGGCGTGCGCGCGGCGAGGACGCGGAGGAGCTGAGGGCGTCCGAGGGGCGGGGGAAGACCGCTCGGGACGCTGAGGAGCAGGCCGCTGAGCAGGAGGAGGCTTCGCGGAAGGCGGCTGCGGCGGCGTCCGCGAATGCCCGCGAGGCGGAGGCCGAGGAGGAGGACGACGACGAGCGTCCGGCGCCTCGGGCGCATCGTCCGGCGGCGAAGAAGGCGGCGCGTCCGGCGATGCCCGCCGCCGCTCAGGCCGACAAGTCCGCCGAGGCTCCGGCGGCGCAGCGTCCGGCGCGGGCGCGGCGGAAGGCGAAGGGCAAGCGGGCCTCCGTGCCGTCCTGGGACGAGATCATGTTCGGAGCCCGCCGGCCCGAATAGTCCGGCATCGGCGCCCGGCTCCCCCGCGGGGGCCGGGCGTTCGTGTGCTCAGTCCAGGAACGGGGTGATCCAGGACGGCGTGATCGACGCGGCCAGCGCGAGCGCGTCCGATTCGGACATGTCCACCGCCGCGCAGCCGCCCTCGCCCGCGCCCACGGCGGCGTGCAGGGTGGCCAGGCCCGCGCGGCGCTGGAACAGCGTCCGGCGGACGCGCCATCCGACGATCGCGCCGTGCTCGACGACGTACTGCCGCCGCCGCAAGGACCCGGACCGGACGGTCAGCCGGACACCGTCATCCGCATGTCCGAGTTGCCGGTAACGGTCCAGCCCCAACGGGACGGCCGCGACGGCGGCGACCAGGCACAACCCCGTCAACCACAGGTTCCCGACGGCCAGCCATACGGCGGCGGCCAGCAGCGGCGGCATCGTCGCGCGCACTAGCCGGCGGTCGCGGGCGGCCTGCGGATGGGTGATCAGCGGCCCCGGCACCGGCCCGAGGACACCGGAAGCGAGCGCCACAGCCACCTCCCGCGGCGCGGCAGGTAGCAGGCGGCCGCGGTGTGCCGCGTCCCCCAGGCCCGTGACCAGCGCCCCCAGCCGGACGACCCCCGCGAGCCGTTCGAAGGGGTTGTCGGACAGCTCGACGCCGCGCACCCGGCGGCGTTCCAGCGCGACGCTGCGGCGCGTGACCAGGCCGCGCTCGGCGACGATCGACCCGTCCCGCTCGTAGACGGTGAAATCCCAGTTGAACAGGGTGAACACGATCACGGACGCGATCGGCATCGCGGTCAGGAACAGCAGGATCACCAGGACGACCACGCCGGTCGGAAGGCCCGCCGCGTCCCGCCCGAGGTGCTCCACGCGGTCGCGAGTGATCAGGCCGAGGTCGTCGCCGAGGTTGTAGAGCGTGCCGAGGAGGCTTCCCGCCAGCGCGAACGGCGTCAGCAGGTACGCACCGCTCAGCGGCGCGTAAAGGAACCACCGCCGTCTGATGCGCGCGAGCCTGCGCCGTCGCGGTCCGGACGAGGGCGTCACGCGTGCGCGCGCGAGCAGGACGCGCCGCAGCCGCTCGGCCTCGCGCAGCGACACGGCGTTGAGGACGATCTCCCCACCGTCCGCGCCCGCGTCCACGTGCACGATCGCGAGGCCCAGAAGCCGGTGGCCCAGGGTGGACGAGATGTCCACACCCCGGATCCGTTCGCGCGGGATGCTCTTGACCGTCCGTCCCACCAGGGCCCTGCGCGACTCGAACCGGTCCTCGTGCACGCGGTAGGTGAAGATCGCCCACGTCGCGACGTGCCATGCCAGCCCGAACGCGAGCCCGATCAGCGCGAAGTAGAACGCCGTGGACATACCGCCCACGAGCAGTCCCGTGGCGCCCGCTCCGACGAGCGCCGCCATCTCCCGCGCCGCCCCGACGACGAACGTCAGCGGATGCAACCGCCGAACCCGCCCGTCCGGCCGCGCCTCCTCACCCGCGCTAACGACCAGCCCCCGCAACTCCTCCCCCTGAAGCGGAACGCCGCCTTCGCCGCCGTCCTCCACCCACGGCCCGACGCGCTCCGCCGGACCGTCCGCAGGCGGGACGGGACGCTCGGCCCCAGCCGCCCCGCGCAGGACAGGACGCTCAGGCGAGCCGTCCGCAGGCGGGGCAGGGAGTTCAGTCGAAGCGTCCACCCGCGAACCGGGACGCTCGGTCGGAGCATTCGCGCGCGTACCGGGACGCTCGGTCGGAGCATTCGCGCGCGTACCGGGGCGCTCGGTCGGGGTGTTGGCGGGCGTAGCCGGGGGTTCGGGTGGGGTTTGCGGGGGGTCTTCGGCGGGGGTGGTCATGTGGCGTCGTCGCTCAGGTCGTGGGCGCGGTGGGCGAGGTCTTCGGCGAGGCGGGTGGCGACCTGGACGCGTAGGCCGGACACCTCGGACGAACCCGTGTGGGACGCGGTGTGGACGCGCAGGCGCGCGAGGCCGAGCAGCCGTTCGAGCCATCCCTGCTCGGTGTGGACGTTCTGGATGCGGCTGATCGGGACGAGGAGCCATTCGCGGCTGAACCAGCCCGTCCGCGTGTAGACGACGTCCGCGCTGACCTCCCAGCGGTGCACGCGGTAGCGCCAGACGGGCGCGACGGTGACGGTCAGGACACCGATCGTGCCGATCAGGACGGGCAGCCAGCCGACGTGCGCGGTGATCCAGCGCGGGACGCCGTCGCGCGGACGGTCACCGAGCCAGGCGGCGACGCCCCAGGCCAGGCCGAAGCCGAGGCCCCAGAACAGCAGGTACTCGATCGCCCAGTGCGCGATCGCGCGCGGTGACACCCGGTTCGCGGGCTCCCTCAGCCGCACCGCCGAAGTGCTCCGCGCCGTCACGTCTTGCAGTCTAGAGCCCGCACGTCCCCCCGCCGCGGAACGCCCGCCCCAACCCCCCGTTCCGGCACGCACGTCCGCACAGCCCTCCCCGAACCGGAAGCACCGGGACAAACCCGCCCCCGGCGCGCATCCGCCTCAAGCTCCGGTCCCGGGCAGGCGGGGGGCTTGGGAGGGATGCACGGGGTTCGGGCTGGTCAGAGGCTGATTCGGCTTTTGTCGTACCCGGATGCGAGGGTGGACTTGGTCGGCTTGGCGACAAGCGCGCTGTCAGCGGGAGATCAGCGTCCTGACAGCGGGCCCGGAAAAACTGGATGCGCATCGACCCGGACTCCGCCTACCTTGTTCGCCCGCGGTCCATCCCGCGGTTTTCGGCCCGGAACGTCCGGCATGCGAGAACAAAGGAGATCTCAAATGTCCTATGCCATCCAGGCCGAAGGCCTGGAGAAGCGGTTCGGTGAGACGCGGGCGCTGTCCGGCGTGTCGCTGACCGCCCCGGCGGGCACCGTGCTGGGCGTCCTCGGCCCGAACGGCGCCGGCAAGACCACGACCACGCGGATCCTCGCGACCCTGATCGAGCCGTCCGGCGGGCACGCCACGGTCGGCGGCTACGACGTGGTGCGGGAGGCGCACCAGGTGCGCCAGCTCGTCGGCCTGACCGGCCAGTACGCCGGGGTGGACGAGATGCTCACCGGCACCGAGAACCTGGTCATGATCGGCCGGCTGCTCGGGCTGTCCCGGCGCTCGTCCAAGGCGCGCGCCGCCGAGCTGCTCGACCGGTTCGACCTCGCCGACGCGGCCGGCCGCGCCGCCAAGACCTACTCCGGCGGCATGCGGCGCCGGCTCGACCTGGCCGCGAGCCTGGTCGGGCACCCGCAGATCCTCTTCCTGGACGAGCCGACCACCGGCCTCGACCCGCGCAGCCGCGGCGGCCTGTGGGACATCGTCCGCGGCCTCACCGCCGACGGCGTGACCGTCCTGCTGACCACGCAGTACCTGGAGGAGGCCGACCAGCTCGCCGACGACATCGTCGTCATCGACCGCGGGCAGGTCATCGCGCACGGCACGTCCGACGAGCTGAAGTCGCAGGTCGGCGGGCAGGTGCTGGAGGTGCGCGCGGTCCGCGCGGACGACACCGAGACCGTCACCGCGATCGTCGCCGAGCTCGCGGAGGCCGTCCCCGAGGTGAAGGAGGGCCTGGTCACGGTGCCGATCACCGACGCCGCGCTGATGCCCGCGGTCGTCCGCCGGCTGGACGACGCGGGTGTGCCGGTCGGCGAGCTGTCGCTGCGCCGGTCCAGCCTGGACGAGGTGTTCTTCGCCCTCACCGGCCACCACACCGACGACGTAGACGCCGAAGCGGACGAGCTCGTCCGCGCCGAGCAGGAAGGAGCCCGCGCGTGACCACCGCCGCCATCGCACCGGAGCAGCTCACCAAGCGGGTGTCCCCCGCCGCCGCGGTGCGCCACACCGCCACCCTGGCGTGGCGCAACCTGGTGCAGATCAAGCACAACCCGATGGAGCTGGTCGACCTCTCCATCCAGCCGATCATGTTCGTGCTGCTGTTCGCCTACGTGTTCGGCCCGTCCATGACCGGAAGCGTGAAGGCGTACCTGCCGGTCGTGATCCCCGGGATCATCGCGCAGAACGCCCTGTTCGCCGGGATGAGCACCGGTTTCGGGCTGAACAGCGACCTGACCAAGGGCGTGTACGACCGGTTCCGCAGCCTGCCGATCGCCCGCTCCGCGCCGCTCGCCGGACGGATCATCGCCGACACGGCCAAGCAGGCGTGGTCGATGTTCATCCTGCTCGCGGTCGGCTTCCTGATCGGCTTCCGGATCCACACCAACCCGATCGCGGTGGTCGGCGCGTTCCTGCTGCTGCTCGGCTTCGCCATCCTGTTCTCCTGGACGTCGGTGTTCATCGCGATGAAGGTGAACGAGCCGGAGAAGGTGCAGATCTTCGGGTTCGTGGTGATCTTCCCGCTGAGCTTCCTCAGCACCGCGTTCATCAAGTCCACCCGCGGCATCCCGGACTGGCTGGCCTGGGTGATCCGCAACAACCCGGTCACCCAGCTGGTCGAGGCCATGCGCGGCCTGCTCCTCGGCGGCCCGGTGCTGAGCCACGCCGTCGTCGCCCTGGCCTGGGGACTCGGCATCACGCTGATCTTCGCCCCCCTCTCCCTCCGCGCCTTCAAAAAGCGCGCCTGACCCACCGCGCGAGACGGGACCGTGTCGGCATGGGGTTGAGTGCGGCGAGGGCCAGGGCGGCACCGAGGAGGCTCACGGCGGACGCCGCGAGGTAGACGTGATCGAGGGCATGGGCGGCGGACGCGCTCCCGCCGCCGCCCGCCGCCTCGCCCCACGACGCGTGCGACCCGCTCGATGTGGCCGTCCCGCTCGTCCTGCTTGAGGTGGCGTATAGGACGCCCAGCAGCGCGACGCCGAGCGTCTGGCCTAGCTGGCGGGCGGTCATGGACGCACCGGCCGCCATGCCCCGGCGGGTCGCGGGCACGACCGTGAGGACGACGCCGGACGCCGGGACCAGCAGGGCGACACCCACTCCGGTGACCGCCAGCCCGAGCGTGATCGAGGACGCGCCGGACCCCGCGTCCAGCCCGGACTGGAGCGCGCAGCCCGCCGCGCAGAGCACCAGCCCGACCGCGATCCCGTACCGCGGCGGCAGGCTCCGCGGCAGCCGCGTCGTGACAGTCGAGGTCACGAAGGTCGCGAGCGCCATCGGCATGAGGGCCAGGCCGGTGCGGACGGGCGACAATCCCAGCCCCGTCTGGAGCCACACGGACGTGTAGATCAGGCACGCGAACGCGACCGACGACGCCAGCACGCACGCCAGAACCACGCCGAACAGAGGCCGCGTGAACAACCGGAGATCGACAAGCGGACGCTCCTGACGCAGTTCGACGGCAACGAAGAGCACGAGCGCCACGCACGCGGCGCCGAGGCCGAGCAGGACGCGCGTCCGATCCCAGCCGTCCGCCCCGGCCGTGGTCAGCGCATCCGTGAGGCCAGCTGCGACGACCGCGAACAGCAACGTCCCGAGCGGATCGACAACCCGTCCACGCGAGGCAGCCCCGATCGGCCCGAGCCGTCCACGCGAGGTGGCCCCGACCGGCCCGGAAGCCTTCGAGACGCGCTTTTCCGCCCCTGGCCTGCGGCCGTCTTGCGAGTCGACCTCGGCGAAGGACGGGTTCGGCAGGCACTTCAGGGTGAGGACGACGGCAAGGAGCGTCAGCGGAAGGTTGATGAAGAAGATCGCGCGCCAGTCCAGGTACTGCGTGAGGACGCCGCCGACCATGGGACCCGCCGCCGCGCCGAGGCCGGTGACCGCGCCCCAGACGCTCATCGCCGACGCCATCGCGCGGCCCTGGTAGATATGCGCGATCAGCGCGAACGCCGTGACCGCGAGGGCCGCGCCTCCAAGGCCCTGGACGGCCCGGGCCGCGATCAGCGCGCCGGTGTCCGGCGCGAATCCGCAGGCCAGCGAGGCGAGCGCGAAGACCGCGAGGCCGGTCAGGTAGACGCGCCGGGCCCCGAGGCGATCGGCGTACGCGCCTGCGGGCAGCATCGCGACGGCGAGGACGAGCGTGTACCCGTTCGCGACCCATTGCAGCCCCCGCAGGGACGCGCCGAACGAGCGCGCGACGTCCGGCAGCGCCACGGCGACGACCGTGGTGTCCAGCAGGAACATCAGCGAGCCGAGGCAGACCGCGGCGAGCGGCAGCCATCCGCGCATTGAGCAACTCCTTCAAGAGGTTTTCGGACGCCCCTCAAGTTCGCGCCGGAGCGGCCTGCACCTCCATCCACAGCGCGAATACCGCGCGAATCCGTCAATGGCTACGCTCAAGTGATGGAATCCGTCACGCTGGACGACGTCGATCGCGGACTCGTCCACGCCCTGCGCATCGACGGGCGCGCGCCCTTCGCGCGGATCGCCGAGGTGCTCGGCGTGTCCGAGAACACCGTCGCGCGGCGCTACCGGCGCCTCCGCTCGGCCGGGACACTGCGGGTCGCGGGCACCGTGAACGGCGCGTCCCTCGGCTACACGCCCTGGACGATCCGGCTGCGCTGCACCCCGGACGCGGCGGGCGCCATCGCCTCCGCGCTCGCCACCCGTCCGGACGTCTCGTACGTGTACCTGCTGTCCGGCGGCACGGAGATCTCCTGCAACACCCAGACCGGCACGGCGGGCGAGCGCGACGCCCTGCTCCTAGAACGCCTCCCCCGCACCCGCCGCGTCCTCGGCGTGTCCGCCCACATGCTGCTCGGCTCCCCCAAACTCCCCAAAGACTGGACGGGCCTGGACATCCTCACCCCCGACCAGACCACCGCCCTCCACCCCGACCAACCACCCCCACGTCCCCACAAACCCACCCCGAACCGCACCGGCGCCCAGGACCGTCCGGGCGCCCCGAACCACATAGGCACGGCTACATCAAGCGGCGCAGACACCCCGCAGCGCGCAAGCGCCTCAGACCGCGCAAGCGCGGCCAACCGCACGAGCACCGCTGACCAGGCAAGCACCCCGGACCGGGCAAGCGACTACGACCGCGCAAGCGCGGCGGACTCGGCAAGCGCTGCGAACCGCGCAGACACCCCGAACCACACAGGCGCCGCGGACCGGGGAAGCGCGACCGTCCCTGCAAGCGCCGCGGACCGCGCAAGCGCCGCGGACCCCGCAAGCGGCCCAGACCGGGCAACCGCCTCGCACCGCGCAAGCGCGACCGTCCCTGCAAGCGCCGCGGCCCCCCCAAGCGCCGCGGGCTCCGCACGCGGCCTGGACCGGGCAACCGCCTCGGACCGCGCAGGCGCGGCGGACTCTGCAAGCGCTGCGGCCCCCGCAGGCGCGGCGGAGCGGGCGTCGGGTCCGGGGCGGGCGGGTGGGGCTGGGGGTGTGGGGGTGTTGGGTGGGGCGGATTGGGCGATGCTTGGGGTGCTTGCGCTGGATGGGCGTGCTTCGTATGCGGAGATCGCGGCCGCGGCCGGGTGGTCTGAGGCGACTGCTCGGCGTCGGGCGTCCCAGCTTCGTGAGCTGGGAATCCTCGCGTACCAGCTTGATCTCGCCTACGAGCGCGTCGGGTTCCGTGCGGAGGCGCGGTTGTGGATGTCGGTCCGTCCGTCCAGGTTGAGGCATGTCGCCGAGGAGCTGGCCGCGCATCCCGAGTCGTCCTTCGTCGCGATGACGACGGGGCCGACCAACCTCGTCGCGGCCGTCCTGTGCCGCGACGCCGCCGACCTCGCGCGCTACCTCACCGAACGGGTCGCCTCGCTGGAGGACATCCGGGACATCGAGACTGCACCGGTCATCCGGACGGTGAAACGCGCGGGTACGGCCCTGCCTATCTAACTTCCGGCGGAGGGGGCGTCGGTGGGCTGGAGGGCGGCTCGGACCAGGGGTCTCGGGTCAGGAAGGTCGTAGATGGCGCGGAGGTCGTCGAACGTCCGGGCGCGGCCGCGTGCGTAAGCGGCCTCGTAGGACGGCTCGCCCAGCGCGTCGCGAAGGGTCTCGGTGAGCTCGACCGCGTCGCTGTTGGAGAGGTCGGGGCCGCCGCGCAGGGCGTCCGCGTGCCCGAGGAGCTCGGCGGCGCGGACGGCGTCGTCCTCGTGCCAGGCCAGACCGGCGAGGCCGCACAGGACGGTCGCGACGATCGGGAAGTCGGGGGCCTCGGCCGCGCGGCCGAGCGCCTCCAGGAGCCGGGGGCCGGCGGCGTCGGGGTCGCCCGCGGCCAGGTCGCAGGACGCGCGGGCCGCCATCACCATGGCGCCGAACTGCGGCGCGCCGGGCAGGCCGACGGTCAGGTCGACCGCCTCGTCCAGGAGCCGGACGGCCTCGGCGAGGTCGCCGCGCCGCCGGGCGAGCAGGGCGGACGCGTGGTTCAGGGCGGCCGTCCCCTCGGCGGCGTTGATCCGCTCGACCTCGCGCCGCGCGGTCCGCAGGATGCGCTCGGCCCGGTCGGTGTCGCCGAGCAGGGTGAGCTGGTTGGCGAGCTGCATCTCGGTCTGCAGGACGACCATCGGGCCGCCGCCGAACTGGTGGTTCAGCCGGACGGCCTCCTCGTACAGCGCGACCGCGGCGCGGTGCTCGCCGCGCCGGGCCAGCAGCTCGCCCTGCCCGGTGAGGGTGAACGACAGGCCCCAGCGGTCGCCCGCCTCCCGGAACGAGGTCAGCGCGGCGGCGAAGTAGCGCTCGCCCGCCTCGCTCCGGCCGAAGTTCAGCTCGATGTGGCCCGCGATGAAGCGGCCCAGGCCGCGCACCCACGGGTCCGGGTCGTTCAGCAGCGGGTCCAGGCTGGTCAGCATCCGCTCGCTCCAGCCGTCCACGTACATCTCGACGGTGATCAGCATCAGCCGCAGGACGGGGTGCAGCGGCTCGTCCGGCGGGACGGCCTGGGTGAGCGACCGGGACAGCAGCAGCCAGCGCGTCGCGTCGGCGTCCGGGCGCGAAGCCCCGTCGAACACCGCCATCACGCCGAGCGCGAGCGCCCGCGCCGTCGTCTGGCCGGGCGGCGGCTCGGGCAGCTCGGTGATCGCGATGACCGCGTCCACGGCCTCGTTCACCCGGCCGCGCAGGAACCAGTACCAGCCGAGCGCCGCGGCGAACCGCACCATGAGCGTCGCGTCGCCGACGTCGACCGCCCAGCGGAGCGCGGCGTGCATGTTGTCCTGATCGGCGTTGAGGCGGGCCACCCATTCGAGCTGCTCGGCCCGGAACAGGTGCGGCTCGGCGGTCTCGGCGAAGCCCGCGAAGTACTCGGCGTGCGCCCGCCGGACCCGCTCCGCCTCGCCCGCCTCGTCCAGCCGCTCCAGCCCGTACGCGCGGATCGTCTCCAGCATCCGGTACCTGGGCGAGCCGTCCGGGCCGTCGGTGACGACGACGAGCGACTTGTCCACAAGCGCGGCCAGCACGTCCAGCACGTCCGCCGCAGGCACACCCTCGCCCCGCAGTCCCGCGCGCACACCTTCGCCCCGCAGGCCCGTGGGCACACCCTCGCCCCGTAGGTTCGCGGGGACGCTCTCGTCCCGCCGCTCCGTGGGCACACCCGCGTCCCGCAGGTCCTCGCGGACGCCCGCGTCCCGCAGGTCCGCGGGGACGCTCTCGTCCCGCAGGCCCGCGGGGACGGTCTCGTCGCGTAGGTGCCGTGCGCGCTCGCCTTCGCGAGGAAGGTTCGTCGAAGCCGCGCTCTCGCGCCGGGGGCCCGTGGCGGGCGCGCTCTCGTTCCGAGGATCGGCGGCGGACGCGCCGTTGCCGGCCGACACGCCGCGTATGTCCTCGTCCCGGACGGTCCGGGGCTCGCGTCGGTCGGGGGACGTCGTTCGGCTCTGCGGGACGTCGTCCTGGTCGGCGCAGACGGCTTCGGCCGCTTCGAGGTCGGCGCCGCCGGGGAAGGCGGCCAGCCGGCGCCAGATGGCGCGCTCGCGGGCGTCGAGCAGGTCCCAGCTCCATTCGACAACGGCGCGGAGCGTGCGGTGGCGGGGCAGGGCGGTCCGGCTGCCCGCGCGGAGCAGGCGGAAGCGGTCGTCCAGGCGGTCGGCGACCTGGCCGAGGGTGAGCGCGCGCAGGCGGGCGGCCGCCAGCTCGATCGCGAGCGGCATGCCGTCCAGGGCACGGCAGATCCGGACGGTGTCCGCGACGTTCTCCGAGGTCACCGCGAAGCCGGGCGAGACCGCCGCGGCCCGGTCGGCGAAGAGCCGGACGGCCGGGAACTCCATGGCGAGCTCCGCGCTGGCGTCCGGCGGGGGCTGCTCCAGCGGCTCGACGGGGTAGAGCGCCTCGCCGGTGACGCCGAGCGGCTCCCGGCTGGTCGCGAGGATCCGCACGCCGGGGCACGCGGCCAGCAGCCGGTCCGCGAGCCGCGCCGCCGCGTCGAGCAGGTGCTCGCAGTTGTCCAGGATGATCAGCGTCTGCCGCCCCGCGAGCGCCACCGCGAGCCGCGAGGTCGCATCCGCCGCCGACCGGGGCGCCGCGTCCCCCGCAGGACGACCCGCAGCTTCCGCAGGCGTGTGGCCGGGCGCGGCGTCGCCTGCGGCAGAGAACCCGGCATTGCCGGCAGGGGACGCGGCGGGGTCCGCGGGGCGGGGCGGGGTGTCGGGGGTGGGTTCGGGAGGGTCGTGGGCGGTCAGCCAGCCGGAGGAGGTGGCCACCAAGGTCACCTCGCGGAGGCCCAGCGCCGACAGGACGGCGGACGGCACCTCGGACGGGTCGGTCACCGAGGCCAGCGGGACGAACCAGACGCCGTCCGGGACGAGTCCCGTCGCGCGCCGTCCCGCCTCCTGCGACAGGCGCGTCTTGCCCGCGCCGCCGGGGCCGGTGAGCGTGACGAAGCGCCCCCGGGCGAGCATTCCGGCGACACGGCGCAGGTCGTCGTCGCGTCCGATGAAGCTGGTCAGCTGGGCGCGGAGGTTGCCGGCGGGCGGGGTCGGACCGTCCTCAAGGACGGGGTCCGGCTCGGGGCGGACGCCGTTCAGCGACGGGTCCTGGCGCAGGACGGCCAGGTGGAGCTCCTCCAGCGCCGGGGACGGGTCGACTCCGAGCGTGTCGGCGAGGGCCGTCCGGAGGGACTCGTACTCGGTGAGCGCGTCGGCCTGGCGTCCGGCGGCGTAGAGCGCGCGGATCAGCAGGGCGCGCAGCGGCTCGCGGAGCGGGTCGGCGGCCGCGAGCGCCTGGAGCTCGGGGACGAGGTCCAGGTGGCGGCCGAGTTCGAGGTCGGCCGCGGCGCGGTCCTCGATGGCGGCGCGGCGCAGCTCGTCCAGGCGGGCGGACGGCGCGGCGGCGAACGGCAGGTGCGCCGCGTCGGCCAGCGCCGGACCGCGCCAGAGGCCCAGCGCGGCGCGCAGCGCGGACGCCCGCGTGCGCGCGTCGGTGATCGTCCGCGCGGCCCGGACGCGGGTCTCGAACACGTGCGCGTCCACGGCCTCGCGCGGGACGGCGAGCCGGTACCCGCCGGGCCCGGACTCGATCGCCTCGCGCCCGATCACCGCCCGCAGCCTGGAGACCAGCGACTGCAGCGCGTTCGGGGCCCCGGCGGGCGGCTCGTCCTCCCACAGGTCGTCGATCAGCCGCTCGGCTGGGATCATCCGGCCCGGCTCCAGCGCGAGCCGGGTCAGCAGCACGCGCAGCCGCGCCCCGCTGATCTCCACCAAACGCCCCGCCGTGTCCCACGACTCCACCGGACGCCCCGCCGCCACGTCCCACGACTCCAGCGGACGCCCTGCCACCGCGTCCCACGCCCCCGCCGGACGTTCCGTTGCCGCGTCCCACGACCCCGCCGGACGCCCTGCCGCCGCGTCCCGCGGCTTTGCCGGGGGACGGACGTCCGCGCCGGGGCCGCTCTCGTCGCTCCGGACTTCGACCGGCCCCAGAATCGCTATCCGCACGCCCCGATTGTCCCCGATCGACGCGCCGTCCGGGAAAGGCGCGCCCGGCACCGGCGCCTCAACCGAGGCGTCCGGGAACGGCGACACTCCCGGCGCGGGTCGCGCCGGGGGTGTCGAGGGAGAGGTCAGGAGGCTTTCTCCTTGGGCTTGGCGTCGTCCAGGGCGGCCAGCTCGAAGTCGGCGCGCGGCTGCTCGACGGTGGCCAGGGAGACGGTCTCGCGCTTGAGGAACAGCGCCAGCGTCCAGTCGGCCAGCACCCGGATCTTCCGGTTGACGGTCGGGACCATCATGCCGTGGTAGGTCCGGTGGAAGAGCCACGCCGGCCAGCCCTTGAGCTTGAACCCGAGCGGGTTCGCGACGCCCTTGTGCAGGCCGAGTCCGGCCACCGCGCCGAGGTTGCCGTGCACGTACGGCTTCAGGGACTTGCCGCGCAGCGAGCGGACGATGTTGGCCGCCAGCACCTTGGACTGCCGCAGCGCGTGCTGGGCGTTCGGCGGGCAGAACATGCCCTCCTGGGTGAGGTCCGGGATGGCGGCGTTGTCGCCCGCGGTGAACGCGCGGACCATGCCCTCGATGGTGAGGTACTCGGTGCCCTTGACGCGGCCCCGCTCGTCCAGCGGCAGGTCGGTGTGCTTGACCACGGGGGACGGCTTGACGCCCGCGTTCCACACCAGCGTCCCGGTGGCGAACCGGCTGCCGTCCGACAGCTCGACGTCGCCGCCGACCGCGGACTGCAGGAAGGTGTTCATCTTCACGTCGATGCCGCGGCCGCGCAGCTGCTCGGCCGTCCACTTGCCCATGTCGGGGCCGACCTCCGGCAGGATCCGGTCGGCGGCCTCGACGAGCACGAAGCGCAGGTCCTGCGGGGTGATCTTCCGCATGTACTTCGTCGCGTCCCGGACCATGTCCTCGACCTCGGCGATCGCCTCGACGCCGGCGAACCCGCCGCCGACGAACACGAAGGTCAGCGCCTTGCGGCGGATCGCCACCTCGTCGGTGGACTCGGCGATCTCCAGCTGCTCCAGCACGTGGTTGCGCAGGTGGATGGCCTCGCCGATGGTCTTGAGGCTGAAGCCCTCCTCGGCCAGGCCGGGGATGGGCAGGATCCGCGGGACGGCGCCGGCGGCCATCACCAGGTAGTCGTAGTTGATCCGCTCGGGGGGACCGGCGAGCGGCTGCACGATGGCCCAGCCGTCGTCGTGGTTCAGCTCGGTGACCCGCGCCTTGCGCACGGTGCACTTGGGGAGCACCCGGCGCAGCGGGACGACGACGTGCCGCGGGGAGATGTTCCCCGCCGCGGCTTCGGGAAGGAACGGCTGGTAGGTCATGTACGAGTTGGGGTCGACGATCGTGATCTTGACCTCGCCCCGCTTCAGCTCCCGCTTGAGCTTCTTCTGCAGGCGCAGAGCGGTGTACATACCCACGTAGCCGCCGCCCACGATCAGGATGTGGGGAGCGCCAGGGGTGCCCTCGGCTGTCCTGGCCATCGCGGCCTCCTACTTTCACGGTCGGCTTGTGAAGACATTCACAAGCTACCTCCGAGTTTGCACTGCCATGAAGGTCCAACCCCGGCAAGAAGGTCGTTTGTTTCCCTGGAGTCAAACTTGGAGCGTTGTAACGTGGTGAAACTCGTCACGTCTTTACGCTCTGCTGGTGCCCGTGGGACTCATCTCACATGAGCGGGATCACACCGGCGGCGCCGGCGGCCCGCCGTCCCGGCGGCGCCGAAAGACCCGATCCACCCCGCCGGAACCCCTAGGGTTGGGGCCGGACGTGGAAGGGGGCGCCGGCCTGGGCTCGCGCACCGCCGAGACGAAGGGAAAAGCGGTGGAGCGCGGCGTAGCATCTCGCCCGGGAGCCTATCGACGATGAACAGCATCTCTCCGAAGCGACGCAGCCTTATGGACCAGAGCCCTCTAACGGACCACAACCCGCACGCGGACCGGCGCACTGGCGCGCGTCCGGTAGGCGGGCGCGCCGCGCGGGTGCGCGGGACGCGGGTGCCCGGGACGCGGACGCCCGGGACGCGGGTGCGCGGGATCGGGGCGGCCGCTTCGGCGGCGGTGCTGGTCACGGGCCTGTCGGGCTGCGGGCTGATCGGTCAGCCGCAGAACAAGAGCGCCGAGCTGGCCGAGTGGTTCACCGTGACCAGCCCCGTGTTCCGCGATGGCGGCGACTTGCCCGCGCGGTACGCGTGCGCGACGTACTCTGGTTCCGCCGCGCTGGGGAAGACTCCGCCGCTGCGCTGGTCGGCGGGCGGCATCCGGACCGCCCAGTCCTACGCGATCGTCGTGGACGACCCGGACGCCGCCGGCGGCACCTACGTCCACTGGGTGGTCGCCGGGATCGACCAGGCGCAGCACGAGCTGGTCGAGGGTGGACGCCTCGGCACCATGGTCGAGGCGCGCAACACCGCGAAGAAGGTGGGCTACACGCCGCCGTGTCCGCCGAAGGGCGAGAGGCACCGGTACCGGTTCACCGTCTACGCGCTCGACACCAGGGTTCCCTTCACGACAGGGATCTCGCTCCGGGACGCGCTGGGCGACATCGCCAAGCACACCGTCGGCCGGGGCAGGATCACGGGGAACTTCGGCGACAAGTAGAGGCGTTCCCACGGAGACCCCCGGGTCGCCGGAGCGGCGCCGAGGAGTGCGGACCCCGCGGGGGGCCGAGATAAAGGGGCATACCGGACGGTCCGCATCGGCCCTTCGGTACGCATCGGGTGAGGGATTATGTGCGCGAAAGGTGTGACAACGGTCATAGCGGTCGGACAGAATCGGTTGAGGTCCGCCGGGTACCGACCGCGCACGATGATCGGGACCGACCCGCGGTCCGCGCTGGCGACCAACGCCGGGCCAAGACATTGGGTGGTGGCATGACTTCTACAATCGTGGTCTTCGGCCTCGTGCTGGTCGTGGTCCTTGTGGTCGTCCTGGTCGTCTTGGGTTTGCGGGCCCGCGGCGACGGCGGGGGCGACGGAGACGACTGGATGGCCGACGACGAGCAGCCGCGCGCCCGGGGCCGCGGCCGCCGCCGCGCCGCGCCGGAGTCGCACCAGAACGAGTACGACGACGGCTACGACCAGGGCTACGACGGCGCCGGCGCCGGCCAGCAGGGCTTCGAGCCCGGCTTCGACCGCCGCGTGGCCGGTCCCGACGCCGACATGCCGGTAGCGGGCGCGGCCCCGGGCCCGATGGCGGCGCCCGCCGCCGCGCAGGCCGGCCCGCCGCCCGGTGCCCTCGCCGGCGCCCCGGGCCTCGCGGGCCCGGGCATGGCCGGTTCAGGCATGGCCGGTCCCGGCCTCGGCGGCCCTGGCGGACCGGGTGGGCCTGGTGGCCCTGGTATCCCCGGCGGGCCGGGCGGGCCTGGCGGGCCCGGCGGCCCTGGCGGCCCTGGTGGTCCGAACGGGATGGGCGGGCCGCCGCCGCAGGTCCAGCAGGGACCGCCGCCGCAGGCCGCGCCCGCGCCGCCCCCGCCCCCGCCGTCCGGCCAGTCCGGCGACGAGATGGGCGACGACGACTACTGGGCGACCATCACCTTCGACAAGCCCAAGTTCCCCTGGCAGAACAAGCGCGACGGCGAGGACGTCCCCGACCCGTCCGCCGACCCGCTGCACGCCACCGGCGCGCAGCACGGGCCGCCCGCGCAGGGCGACCAGTTCGGGAACGACCAGTTCGCGGGCGACCGCTACGACGAGCCCGCCGAGCCGAACCAGACGGTCACGCTCGGCGCGGACGGCGGGTTCGGCGCCCCGGCGGGCACCGGGCCGCAGGGCCTCCCGTCCCCGTTCGGGCCGGGCGCGAACGCGCTGTCGGCCGAGCCGCAGGGCGGACCGTTCGGGTCCGACCCGTCCGCGACCGCGAACGACCCGCTGCCGGTGGTCGACCTCGGCGGCCCGCAGTCGCCGTTCGGACCGTCCGGCGACCAGCCGTTCGGCTCCGGCGTTCCTGACCCGCGCGTCTACGGCGAGACCCCGGCCGCGCCCGGCGCGGGCCCGGGCTCCGGCTTCGGCGACACGTCAGGCTTCGGCGACGGATCGGGCTTCGGGGACACCTCGGGCGCGGGCTCCGGTTTCGGTGACGGTTCGTCCTTCGGAAAGAACGACGGAAGTTTCGGGCAGCACGACGGGTCCGGTTTCGGGCAGGGCGGCGACACGCCGTCCTCTTACGGCCAGTTCGGCTCGTCCGGCGACCAGCCGTCGTACGGGACGTCCGAGCAGCCGTCGTACGGCACGTCCGACACGTCCTCGTACGGGACGTCCGACACGTACGGGACGTCAGACCAGCCCTCGTACGGCACCTCGGAGCAGCCGTCGTACGGCGGGACCTCCGAGCACACCTCGCCGTTCGGCAGCGACCCGCTGGCATCGCGCACCGGTTCGTCCGGCGACGGTTTCGACTACGACCGTCCGGCGGCCGCGTCCGGCGCCGACCCGCTGGGCCTGCCGCTCGGCGGCCTCGGCGACGACACGTCCGGCTACCGCACGCCGTCCGCCGACTCCGCCACCGGCGGCTGGGACTCGCCGGCCGCTCCGCCGCCCGCCGCGCCGCAGCCCGCCGCCACCGGCGCGTCCGGCGGCGACACGGGCGAGGCCAAGCTCCCGACCGTGGACGAGCTGCTCCAGCGCATCCAGAGCGACCGGCAGCGCGCGCAAGGCGGCGGCTCCGGCGGCGCGTCCGGCTCCGGAATCGGCGCGGACAAGCCGTTCGGCAACTCCCTCGGCGACCCGCTCGGCGACCCGCTCAGCGCGCCGCCCTCGTACACCGGCTCGACGGGCGCCCAGCCGTCTGGCGGGCAGTGGTCGAGCGACCAGGGCACCGGCGGCTACCAGGCCGCGCCGACGTTCAACGACTCGTCCGCCCGCTATGACGACCCGCTGACCTCGGGGCGCGACTCCTACGGCTCGTTCGGCGCGGGCGCGGGCGCGGGTGCGGGCGGCCAGTCCGCGACCGGCTCGACCGGCGAACCCGGACGGTACGGCGGCTTCAGCGGCAGCAGCTACAACGCCAGCGACCCGCTCCCGTCCCACGACACCGGCCCCCGCCCCACCGGCGGCTTCAGCGACCCGAACTCCACCCAGGCGTACGGCTCGGGCTACTTCCCCGGCAACGACTCGGGGAACGGCAACGGCTCGTACAACCCGTCCTACGGCGGCAACGGCAACGGCAACGGCAACAACCAGGACCAGGCGCAGGACGACTGGCAAAGCCACCGCGACTACCGCCGCTAGCTCCACCTCGAAGAGGCCGCCCCAACCACCCGGGGCGGCCTCTTCCGCTTTCCAAAGCCACGCGCCCTCCCCAAGCCACGCGTCCTCCCGAAGCCACGCACCCTCCCGGAACCACACGTCCTCCCGAAGCCACGCACCCCTCCGGAGCCACGCGGCTTCCGCTCTGCGGGTCGCGCACCCCGCCATCACGACACGCGTACGCTCCCCCCTTCCGCGTTGCGCACCTTTCGCCTTGCGGGCACACACACGCGTTCCGCTTCCGCGTCGCGCGCCTTCCGGCTCCCAGAGAGGCGCACGCTCCCCGTCCGGGACGCGCAGCCTCCGGCTTCCCAGTGACGCGCGCGTATCCCCTTCCGGGTCGTGCAGCGCGGCGCGCCAGCGAAACCCGCGCAACTCGCCCACCGCCGGGAGCGGGCTGTTCGGGCGGCTGGCTCGTTCCGGGGACGGGGGTGATCGGAAACTGGTTGGATGCGGAGCGTGAGAATATCGTCACGCAATGCTGATGTTGTGCGCCATGACGTGGGCGCCTCGTTCGTGGTGTTCCTGGTCGCGGTGCCGCTGTCGTTGGGGATCGCGGTGGCCTCCGGGGCGCCGGTGGCGGCCGGGCTGGTCGCGGCGATCGTCGGCGGTGTGGTCGGCGGGCTGGCGGGAGGGGCGCCGCTGCAGGTCAGCGGGCCGGCCGCCGGGCTGACCGTGATCGTCGCCGAGCTCGTCCACGCGTACGGGTGGCGCGCGGCCTGCGGAGTCACGCTGCTCGCCGGGCTGGTGCAGGCGCTGCTCGGCGCGGCGCGGGTCGCGCGGGCGGCGCTGGCCGTGTCGCCCGCGGTGGTCCACGGCATGCTCGCGGGGGTCGGGCTGGTGCTCGTCCTGTCGCAGCTGCACGTGGTGCTCGGGGGCAGGCCGCAGGGGTCGGCGGTCACGAACCTGATGGAACTGCCCAGGCAGCTCGTGCGCGCGCACGCACCGTCCACGCTGGTCGCCCTCGGCACGATCGCCGTCCTACTGCTCTGGATGTACGCGGCGCGCCGCTACGGCGGGCGAGGACGGCTCGCAGGGGTGCTGCGCATGCCCGCGGCGGTCCCGGCCATCCTGATCGCCTCTGCGGGGACGTGGGCGCTCGGGTGGGACGTCCCGCACGTGGACATGCCGCGGCAGCTGCTCGCCGGATGGCGCCCGCCCGCCTTCCCGGACGCGCCGGTGCACGAGATCGTCGGGGCGGTCGCGGCCGTGGCGGTCGTCGCGGCGGTGGAGTCACTGCTGTGCGCGGTCGCGATGGACCGGCGGCGTCCCGCCGGGGTGCCGCGCGCCGACCTGGACCGCGAGCTGGTCGGGCAGGGCGCGGCGAACGCGCTGTCCGGGCTGCTCGGCGGGCTGCCGGTCGCCGGGGTGATCGTCCGGAGCACGGCGAACGCGGCGGCGGGCGCGCGGTCGCGGGCGTCCACCGTCCTGCACGGGGTCTGGATCCTGGCCGCGGCGGTGTGCTGCGCGTCGGTCGTCGAGCGCATCCCGCTGCCCGCGCTGGCGGGGCTGCTGGTGGTGCTCGGCTTCCGGATGCTGGACACGGCCCGGCTGCGGGACCTGTGGGACCACCGGGAGCTCCCCGTCCACCTGGCGACGGCGGCGGGCGTGGTCCTGCTCGGGCTCGGCGAGGGCGTGCTGGTCGGGATCGCGCTCGCGGGCGTGCTGGCGCTGCGCCGGCTCACCGCGCTGACCGTCCGGGTCGAGGAGGCGGTGCCGAGCCCCGACGAGCGGCCCGGGCAGGCGACCTGGCATGTGGTCGTGGAGGGGACATTGACGTTCCTCGGGGTGCCGAGGTTGTCCCGTGCGCTGGGGACGGTCCCGGCGGGCGCGGGCGTCGACCTCGACCTGAACGTCGACTTCATGGACCATGCCGCCTTCGACGCCGTCCACCAGTGGCGGCTCGCGCACGAGCGGCTCGGCGGCCGGGTCGACATCGACGAGGTTCACGAGACTTGGTATGAAAGAGCCGTGACAGGTGATTTGTCTGGTCAGCGCAAGTCTCCCCCGGGTTCCCGCTGGTGGGCGCCCTGGGCGAACCGCCGCCGCCGTCCGCCCGAGTCCGTCCCGGCCGCCGCGCAGGGCACGCCCAGCGCCGCGCTGCTCTCCGGGATCCGCGAGTACCAGGGGCAGACCGCCGCCCTCGTCCGCCCGATCATGGCCGAGCTCGCGTTCGAGCAGAAGCCCGAGCACCTGTTCATCACCTGCGTGGACTCGCGCGTGGTGCCGAACATCATCACCGCGTCCGGCCCCGGCGACCTGTTCATCAACCGGAACGTCGGCAACATGGTGCCGCGGTACCACGCCGGCCTGCCGGACGACTCGGTCGCCGCGACCGTCGAGTACGCGCTGGAGGTGCTCGGCATCCGGACGATCACCGTCTGCGGCCACTCCAACTGCGGTGCGATGGCCGCCCTGCTGGCGGGCGGCAAGGAGGTCGAGCACCTGACCTCCCTCACCAAGTGGCTCCAGCACGGAAAACCCACCCTCGCCCGGTTCGTCGCGGCCGACCCCGAACCGGACCAGGCGCCGCTGACCCGGCTCTGCCAGCTCAACGTCGTCCAGCAGCTGGAGAACCTGGAGACCTACCCGTGGCTGCGCGCCCTGGTCGACTCCGGTGAACTCGAACTCGTCGGCCTCTACCTGGACCTGGAGACCGCCGACGTGCACTACCTGGACAGGGCGTCCGGACGCTTCTCCCCCGTCCCCGGGGACACCCGCACGCCGGTCTGACCGGGTGGGCCGCCCCCGGGCGAGGGGGCGGCCCGTCCCGCCGGTCAGCGACCCACCAGCTCCTCATCGCCGCCGCGGGCGTCCAGGTCGTCGCTGCCCCTGATGTACATCCCGGTCACCCGGCGGGCCCGCCGCGCGCTCCGGCTCCCGGCCGGCGCGAACAGCGAGTCGCGCCTGCTGGCGCGGGCGAACTCCACCAGGTAGAGCAGCGCCACCACGATCATGAAAAGCGCGACCACCGCCACCAGCACGATGATCATCAGCGCCCCTCTCCGCGGAACCCTCCCGGGCCCCGCCGCCACGCCGATCCCCAACCAGATCAGGCTGCGTAATTCGGACGTTAAAGGCCCCGATCGCCCCGCTCTGTGTCCCATGACCCGATCTCCCTGAGTCACGGAACCCACGCCGGACGGCCCTTCCCAACACCGCCGGACCGTCCTACGGTCGGCTCGTCCGGCATGCCCCGACCCCTCGGAGGACCAAGCCCGTGACCAGCCTCTACGACCACGCGGGCGGCGACGAGGCGCTGCACCGCCTGGAGGAGCTCTTCTACTCCAAGGCCCTCGCCGACCCCGTCCTGCGCCCGCTGTTCCCCAAGCGGCAGCCCCACCATGTCCGCAACCTGACCTGGTTCACGGCCGAAAGCTTCGGCGGCCCCGACCGCTTCACCCGCGAGCTCGGCTTCGACCACCTCATCCGCGTCCACCGCGGCCTGAACATCACCGACGAGCAACGCCAGCGCTTCGCCGACCTCTACCTGGAATCCCTGGACGAAGCCGGCCTCCCCAAAGACGAACCCTTCCGCCGCGCCATCCAGGAACACATCGACTTCGGCACCCACGTAGCCCAGCAAAACTCCCAAGCCAAAACCGAAGCCGACCTCCACCCCCTAAGAGAAGTCCCCCACTGGACCTGGGAAGGCGACAACGACTAGGCAGCGGCCATCAACGCAGCAACCGTGGCTGCGGCACAGGTCGGGGAGGGATGGGGCGGACGAGTCGGCCTGTAAGCCGGGGAGTGTGATCACCCGGAACAGCCATCGTGCGTACCAGCAGCATTGCGGAGAAGGGCCAGCTCAAGGGGCGAACCACCCCGGCTGGCCCTTCGGCTTGTTGTCGGGTGATTCCGGCTCCTGTCGGGCACTGTGCTGATGTTGTGCTGACCGCCGACGGGCCAACGTCCTGGAAGAACAGGCGTTGACGCGTTGCGCGAGCCCACACGCTGCGGACGGCATGTGGAGGCGACAGGCCCGTGGCCGGGACGGAGGCCAGCAACTTGACCCCAGGGTGTTAAGCGCGCACCGCCTGACCGCTATACAGTCCAGGCCCGAAAATCCCCCAAAGTACGGGGCTTTCTCACCTGACGAGATTCCTGATCAGGAATAGTCCGCGAGGCGTTGACCCACCCGGAATCGGCTCCTACCGTCCCACTCAGGGAGCACAGGACACCCCCGAGAAGGGACGTTCCGATGACGACCACCGGCAACAGCAACAGCACACCCCGACCGCAGGTCATCGCAGGTGACTGCAAGGGCGACGACTGTCCGAAGGTCTACGCGCCCGCCGACGGGTCCGTTCCAGTGCAGGGCTACGTCCGAGACGACATCCTCACGCCCGAGGGTGAGGCTGTCGTGGAGATCCCGGTGAGCGTCCTCTTGGAGGCGGCCCGTGTACTTGAAAGGTGAGGAGTGGTCCCGCTACACGCGGGACTTTCACCGTGAAGCCTTCCGGCTCGAACTCCACCCGGTGTACTCCATGCCGGACGAGCAGGAGGAGTTCGAGAGGTTCCTGGCCGGAGAGAAGCCTCCGGCCGACCTGCACTACCCCTGGCTCGACAAGGTCACCGACGGTACGGCGTCCGGAAAGCGGTTCCTGCGCGTCCATGTGGTGACGCGGCCCCTGTCGGACTACCTGCGGTACGAGTTCGAGTGGGGGTACGCGTTCAACGTCCGGGCCGGTGAGGACATCCGCATCCTGGACGTGACCGGCGAGCCCGATCCGGGGCTGCCGGATCACGACTTCTGGATGTTCGACGAGGCCACCGTGGTCCGGATGCTCTACCGGCCGGATGGCACCCAGATCGGCCGAGAGCTTGTGGAGAGGCCGGACATCGACGCCTACCGCCGGTACCGGGATCTCGCACTCAAGGGCGCGGTGCCCTTCCAGGAGTACTGGCGAGGCTAGTGCTCGAACCTGAGGAACTCGGCAAGCGCAGAAGCGATCTCGCGGACGCTCTGCGAGATCTGAGACTGGAGAAGGGGCTCACCGGAGACCGGCTCGCCGCGCGCTGCGGCATCTCCCAATCCAAGATCTCCAAGATAGAGACCGGCAGGACGCTGCCATCCCTGGCGGACGTGGAACGAATCCTGTCCGCGCTGGACGCACCGGACGAACTGCGGCAGGAGGTGTACTCGCTCGCCCGGCTGGCGAACACCGAGTACCAAGACCTGAGGTCTTCCCTCCGCAGAGGGCTTCACCACAAGCAGAAGGAACTGGCGTCGTACGAGGCTACGTCCTCACACATCCGCTTCTTCCTGCCTGCGATGCTGACTGGCCTGCTCCACACGCCCGAGTACGCGAGAGCCAGCCTGGCGAGCATCCCTGGTGACCAGTCGAAGGCGGTAGCGCGCCGCTTGGAGCGGCAAGCGGTCCTCTATGAGAGCGGGAAGCGGTTCTCGTTCCTGTTGACAGAGCAGGCCATACGGTGGCCGATGTGCGAACCTGCGGCCATGGCGGTCCAGATCGGCCGCCTGCTCGCATTGGAGGCACTGCCGAACATTTCCCTCGGCGTCATCCCCTGGACGCGCCAGCAGGCCCCTGACGGCCCCCTGAACACGTTCACCGTGTATGACTCGCGCCTCGCGACCGTGGAGACGTTCACAGGCGCTCTCCTTCTCCGCGATCCCCGCGATATCGACTTCTACTTGGATCTCTTCGCCACCTTCGAACCGGCCGCTATTTACGGCCAGGAGTGCCAGCGGTTTCTGACCATGATCCGGGACGGGTTTATTCCATGACATGAAAGCCGTGGCAGGCGGCATTGTCGAATGCCGTAGCTTCCGGCTATGGACACGGCAGCGAACTCGCAACGGGAATCAGACAACGAATTCCGGCGCGGCCGACTGGCGGCGCTCGGACGGGCCGTCCGGGAGACCACTGGCCTCCGAGCCGTCGTACAGCTCCCGTCGGAGGCGAACGTGTGGATGCTCTACGTCTGCGAGTCGTTCGCGGGCGACGCGCCGTCCGCGTACGTCGCTTGCACCAAGGTGGAAGAAACCTGGTGGTTCGTGTGGCCGACGGGCCGCCTGATCGGTCCGGCGGACGACGTGATGGGCGCAGCCCAGAAGGTGGCCGAAGGCCCCAGGAACTCCCCCAGGACCAGCCGCAACCGCGACGCGGTCGCAGGGTGACCAAGTGGACCGACGGAACGAGGCACGTCCCTTTGGCCAGGCACACGCTGGCCAAGGTGACCAGGAAATTTGGTGAACCAACCGACTGAGGGGGACCCGCAAGGGGGCTCCCCCTCGCTCCTCGTCTCCTACTGTTTCTCTGGCCACCCAAGCTGGTGGCCCGATCAGCAGCCGTAGGCTGCCAAGCGGGCCAGAACCACTCAGAAACGTGGGTCAGAGGGTGAGGTACGAACCCTCTATAGGGGTAACCGAGTAATCGGTAATCTCATACTTCAAGGGGCCCGGCAAGCGACCAGCTCTTGTCTGCCGGGTCGAAGCTCAGAATCCTGCTGAGCGTCCCACCCGACAACTCCTTTCGGAGGGTACTCTCCTTCCTGCCGCCAGGATTGGCACGGAACAGCACTCCGGCAGCTTCCGCTCTGGTCATCCCCTGACAGTGCTGCACGATGTACTGGGCTAGTTTCTCGTCCCGGTCCAGCCGCTCACCGCTGCGTTTTCTGCTTCGGCTTACCGCCGCGTCCCGGCGCTCCTCGACAGTCATCGAGGCCACGACCGTGAACGCGGGGACGTCATGCCGCACTGCGCTGAATTGGATCTCGCTCAGACCGGTGGTCGAACCAGTGACTCTCACCGTCCAGATGCCACCCGCCGAACGGGTCAGCATGAGCCGGGTGCGCACGGCGGCGGAAATGAGCGTGCTTCCCATGGGGGCCGTCGGCCTCCAGCCGTTCGGCCCGGACTTGTCCGAGGTGTGAGTGAGGACCAGTACTGGGATGCCCTGGCGAGCGAACTCGCGAACGCCCCGGAAGAACATGCTGACCACGTGATCGTCATTCAGGCTTCCGTCGAGCGCCTGGGACATCACATCGAAGACCAAGAAGTTGCAGCCTGCCTCGCGGATCTGCCGCGCGAGCGGAGGCCAGTCCTCCTCACGCATCGCCCCGCGAATCTCGAAAAAGCGCAGATCAGGTTTCGCGCCTGGCGGGAGCACCGCCAGCAGTCGATCCCTGTACTCCTGCCTTGCCGCGTCATCCGTCCAGCAGAGCGCAACCCGGTATGGCTGGCCATCGAGCGAAGGGTTCACCCGCCGCCCGAGGAACGGTTCGCCAGTGAAGAGCGACCGGAGAAGACCCGCCGTGATCAGCGACTTCCCGGCTTTTGGCTCGCCTGCCAGCAGCGTCGAGTGAGCGGAGACAAGTCCCTCGATCACGTACTGCTCGGCCATCTCCATCGCGACGACTTCATCCCAGGTGGTCATCTGGAACCGAGTCGGGCTCATTCGCTCCCCACCCCAGTGGCGAACCGCATCACCCACGCATCCACCTCGCTCAGGCGATACCGGTACTGGTTGCTCAGTTTCACCCTGGGGATGCCGAGTCGTTCGGCGTTGTCGTGCACCCACGAGACGGGCTTGCCGAGGTGCCGAGCGACATCCCGGGTCCCGACCCAGGGTTCCACCGTTCCGTTGACCTTTGCGTTCTTCGACAATCCTCACTCCTCATGGCCGGTGTCCTCGCGGCCTGACACTCGTCGCACCCGGATTGGTGCCGCCTCATAGTGACACATAGAGACTGCCACCTGCCATGTGTCGTGTGCTAGATTCCGCTCATGGATGAGAAGGCAGCTCTAGAGGCGACGCTCCCGGAGCCATGGAGCATCAGCAGCAAGCACGGTGCACCGGTCCTCATGGGCGTGTACGAGGTGCGCGGGTGGGCGGTCCGCATCACGGCCGACCCGATGAGCCCCTGGAACGGCCCTTCCGAGATCGAAGTGTTCTTCAGCGGGGGCGGTGACCTGGACGGGAGCCTGGAGACCGACGGGATCACCTTCGACGTGCTCCGCGACGTCCCCCTTCAGGAGGCCCGCCGCGTCATCTCCGCGTACGGTCCGCGTCTGCGGCAGGCCCTTGGCCTGGCGCAGGCTGCGAGCCACCTCCCCGAACGCGTGGAGACGGATCTCGACTACGCCCGTATGGCCAAGCGCTATGTGGAACTCGTGGAGACGGGCCGACGCAACCCGATCGGTGAGCTGGCCGAGTTGGCGGGCGTGTCACGGAACACCATGTCGGCTCGCATCCGACGAGCCAGGGACAAGGGCTTCCTCGAAGGGCCTGAGGGCAAGCCCGCGACCCATCTGACCAGCAAGGCCCGCGAGGTCCTGTCCCAGGTGGACCCCAGCGGACCTCCCTTCTAGGACCTGCGAGCAGAGAGGCTCAGCGTCAGAGATGGCCACCCTCATCAAGAAGTGCAAGTGCGCCAAGGACGCCTCCACCAAGACGGGCAAGGGGCGGATCTGGGGCAAGTGCCCTCATCACTGGACCGTCCGCTGGCGGGAGCCAGGCGGCAAGGCGGGCCGACAGCGTGAGAAGACCTTCAAGGGCACCAAGGCCGAGGCGGAAGCCTTCGGCCGCAAGATGGAGAACGCCAAGGACGAGGGAACTTACATCGACCCCAACCGGGGGAAGAAGCTCTTCAGGGACTACGCCGAAGCCTGGATACGCATGAGCTTCCACAAGCGGCAGACCGAAGACACCTACCGAAGGCATCTCAAGAACCACATCTACCCGACCTTCGGTGCGAAGCCTCTACAGGCCATCCGCCGCAACGAAGTCCAGGCATGGGTCAAGAAGCTCAGTGAGCAGACGAGCGCCCATACGAACAAGCCGCTCAGCCCCGCCACCATCGAGACCGTCTACGGCATCTTCGCGAGTGTCATCAACGCAGCGGTCAAGGACGATGCGTTGGCCAGGACGCCGTGCGTGGACATCAGGCTTCCCGAGAAGCCCAAGACCACGATCCGAGTCCTCTCCCCTGAGGACGTCACCAGCCTTGCTGAGAAGGTCCCGCAGCGCTGGCGGGCGCTGGTCCTGGTGGCCTACGGCTGCGGCCTGCGTCAGGGCGAAGCATTCGGCCTGTGCAGGGATCGCATCAACTTCCTTGGACGCAAGCTCACGGTGGACCAGCAGATCACCAACACCGGTGACAAGGAGGACGGCAGCAGGGGCACACGGCCCGTGCTGGCCTCACCCAAGACCAAGGCGAGCAACCGGGAGATCCCACTCCCCCAGTTCGTCATTGAGGCGCTCTCAGCCCACTTCAAGGAGTACGGCGACAAGATCGACGCCCATGAGGACGGACTCGTGTTCCTCACCCTCAAGGGCAACCCCATGAGGCGGGACTACTTCAACGACCGGATCTGGAAGCCCGCCCTCAAGAAGGCGGGCCTTCCTGCGGACACCACGTTCCACGACCTGCGGCACTCGTTCGCCAGCACGGCGCTGGCGGAAGGCGTCCCCATCACCCATGTGAGCAAGTGGCTCGGCCACGCGTCCATCACCGAGACCGTAGACACCTACGGCCACCTGCTCCCCGAGTCCGACGAGAACCTTCGGGTCGCGATGGACACGGCTTGGCGAAGGTCGAACAGCACCGGTGGTGCTGACATTGTGCTGACATCGGCACAGTGACCTGTGGCTGCGCCGCAGGTCAGAGAAGGGTGGGGCGGACGAGTCGGCCTGTAAGCCGGGTTTTGTGCCGCCCTTGGGCGGTGACGGCCATCCATCTCGGGTCGTCGTTGCCGACGGCCTCCAGCGGTCTACCCGCAGGCTCGGGCGGGCCGCCCTCGAACGCCTGCGCGGGAAGCGTCGCTTCCCTTCTTGACCTTGCTCCGGGTGGGGTTTACCTGGCCGCCCACGTCACCGTGGGCGCCGGTGAGCTCTTACCTCACCGTTTCACCCTTACCACCTCGCGGTGGCGGTCTGCTTTCTGTGGCACTGTCCCGCGGGTCGCCCCGGGTCGGTGTTACCGACCACCCTGCCCTGTGGAGCCCGGACTTTCCTCGGCGGGGCCATGCCCCGACGCGGCCGTCCGGCCGGCTCGTCCGCCGTGCGTCTAGCGTACCGGTTCGTCCAGGTGGTGGGTGTCGTTGAAGGCGCGCAGGGACGCGGGGCCGTCGTCGTACCAGTCGATGCGGGTGAGGGACGCGGTGTCGAGGTGCATCCGGTAGAGGGACGGCAGGGGGGCGCCCAGGGCGTCCGCTACGAGGATCTTGATCGGGGTGACGTGCGAGACGACCAGGACGCGCTGGTGGCGGTAGCGGACCTTGAGCTTGTCCAGGGCCGTCCGGACGCGGCGGGCCGCGGTCGCGAAGCTCTCGCCGCCGGGCGGGGCGGCGGACGGGTCGGCGAGCCAGGCGGAGAGGGCCTCGGGGTCGCGTTCGGACGCCTCGCGGAAGGTCAGGCCCTCCCAGGCGCCGAAGTCGGTCTCGCGGAAGCCGTCCTCGACCCGGACGTCCAGGCCGGTGGCCTCGGCGACCTCGGCGGCGGTCGCGCGGCAGCGGGCGAGCGGCGAGCTGACGATGGCGTCGATGCCCGTGATCGCTCGGGCGGCGGCGCGGGCCTGGGCGAGGCCGCGCTCGGTGAGGGGGATGTCGCCTGTGCCGGCGAAGCGCTTCTCTATGGAGAGGGGGGTTTCGCCGTGGCGGAGGAGGAGGGTTCGCGTGGGGGACGTGGTGGCCGATGACCAGGTGGGGGCCGGGGGCTTTTCCTCGGTGAGCTGCCACTCTTCGCCTCGGGCGGCGGCGTCCATGGCCTCGTTCGCCAGGCGGTCGGCGTGCGCGTTGCGAGCGCGCGGGATCCACTCGTAGGTGACCGAGCCGAGGGTGGACGCGGTCACGCGGGCGCGTTCGGCCAGCGGGCGCATGTCCGGATGCTTGATCTTCCAGCGGCCGGACATCTGCTCGACGACCAGCTTGGAGTCCATCCGGACCTCGACCCGGGCGGACGGTTCGAGCGCGGCCGCCGCCTCCAGGCCGGCGATCAGGCCGCGGTACTCGGCGACGTTGTTGGTGGCCAGGCCGATCGCCTCGGCCGTCTCGGCCAGCACCTCGCCGGTCAGCGCGTCCTTCACGAGGGCGCCGTAGCCGGCGGGCCCCGGGTTGCCCCGCGACCCGCCGTCCGCCTCGACGACCAGCCTGCGTCCGGTTGTTGTCACAGGCCCGATTCGGCGGTGCGGACGAGGATGCGGCGGCACTCCTCGCAGCGCAGCACGTCGTCCTCGGCGGCGGCGCGGATGCGGTTCAGGTCGACGGTGTTCAGCGCGAGGTGGCAGCCCTGGCAGGAGCCGCGGTAGAGGACGGCCGCGCCGACGCCGCCGAACTGGTCGCGGAGCTTCTCGTAGAGGGCGAGCAGGTCGTCCGGGATGTCCTTGGCGACGCCGTTGCGGGCGGTGCCCGTGAGGCCGGCCTCCTCGTCGATCTTGGCCTGCGCGGCGTCCCGGCGCTCGGTGAGGGCGGCCAGCTCGCCGCCGGAGCCCTCGCTCTCGGCGCGCAGCGCGTTGACGCGGGCCTCGGCCTCCTCGCGGCGCTCCATGATCTCCAGCACGACCTCCTCCAGGTCGGACTGGCGGCGGCCGAGCGACTCGATCTCGGCCTGGAGGGACGCCAGGTCCTTGGCGGAGGTGACCATGCCGGAGTCGAGCCGCTTCTGGTCCCGCTCGGCGCGGGTGCGGACCTGCTCGACGTCCTGCTCGGCCTTCTTCTGCTCGCGGTCCAGGTCGCCGAGCTCGGTCTCGGCCGCGACGATGTGGTCGCGCAGCTCGCCGCGGCGGGCCTCCAGCCGCTCGATCTCGGCGAGCTCCGGCAGCGTCCGGCGGCGGTGCGCCAGGCGGTCCAGCGAGGTGTCCAGCTCCTGCAGGTCGATCAGGCGCTGCTGGGCGTGCGGTGCGGCTTTCACTTCACTCCTTGGTTGTCGGCACCGTGCAGGCGCCATGCGTCGGTGACCGCCGTGGACACCCGCGTCTCGACGTCGAGGTGCTTCGCGAGCGACGCGGCGGCGCCCGCCAGCCACGGGTGCTCGGTCGCCCAGTGCGCCGCGTCCAGCAGCGCCGGGCCCCCGGCCTCGACGAACTCCGACGCGGGATGGTGCCGCAGGTCGGCGGTGAGGTACACGTCGACGCCCGCCGCGCGGACGTCGGACAGCAGCGAGTCGCCCGCGCCGCCGCACACCGCGACGGTCCGGACGGGGCGATCGGGGTCGCCGGCGGCGCGGACGCCCCAGACGGTCGCGGGCAGCCCCCCGGCGACCCGCGCGGTGAACTCCTCCAGCGTGAGGGTGGACGGCAGCTCGCCGATCCGGCCGAGGCCGCGGCGCGGGTCGTCCGCGGCCGGGACGATCGGACGCAGCTCCCCGGTCACGCCGACGGCGCGGGCGAGCGCGTCCGACACGCCCGGATCGGCGACGTCGGCGTTGGTGTGCGCGGTGAACAGCGCGACGTCGTTCTTGATCAGGCGGTGCACCAGGCGGCCCTTGGGCGTGCTCGCCGGGACGCCGTGCACGCCGCGCAGCAGCAGCGGGTGGTGGGTGAGGACCAGGTCCGCGCCCCACTCCAGCGCCTCGTCCACGACCGCGGCCACGGGGTCGACCGCGAGCAGGACGCGGCGGACGTCCTGGTCGGGGTCGCCGCAGACGAGCCCGACCGCGTCCCACGACTCGGCCCACGCGGGCGGGTACAGGTCGTCCAGGACGGCGATGACTTGGGAGAGACGCACGCCCCGCAGGCTACCGCCCCGGAGGCCCCCAGCCGAGCCAGCGCGGCGGGCGGGACCGGCGGGGCGCGCGGGCGAGCGGCTATCGTGTGGACGGCCCGGCCCGGCCGCGTTCGGACGGTAGTCGCTCCGACGCGGTGGGCAAGGGTCCGGAGGACGGGAGGCACACCGGCTCCCTCCCCGGCGCGCGGCCGGCGCCATCGGCCGCCCGGCGGGGATCATTTCAGAAGCTCGTCGCGTTGGAGTTGAGTGTGAAGTCACCGTTCCGTCGCCGTAAGCGCGTCAAGGGCCGTCCCATGGGCGCGGCCAAGCAGTCCGCCGAGCCCGAGGTCGTGGAGTGGCCGCGGGAGGGCACCGGCCGGACGTCCATGATGGGCGCCATCCGCGGGGACGGTGAGACCGGCGCGGGCATGGGCGGCGGCCTGTTCGAGGACCTCGCCTCCGCGTTCGAGGGCTCCAAGAAGGTCAAGCAGGAGGAGCAGGAGCGGCAGCGCACGCTGAAGCACGACGACATGCTCCAGGCCGGCGACTCCGGCCGCGACGACCTGGAGTCCGGCCGCATCCGCATCCGCCGCACCGGCCCCGCCACCCAGGAGTAACCCCCTCCCCGCTCCGCCCCACCCGAACTCCGGCCCGCCTGAACTCCGTCCCGCACGGACGGCGATCCGCACGGGCACTCCGCGCGCCCCGCGCCCTGCGCACTAGCGAGGACCGTGCAGGAGCACACTCGTGCAAGGCCGCACCCCGCACAGCCCGCGCCCCGCACAGGCCCGCGCCTCGTGCAAGGCCGCGCCACGCACAGGCCCGCGCCACGCGCAAGCCCGCACCCCGCGCAGGGCCGCACCCCGCACAGGCCCGCACCCCGCGCAGGCCCGCACCCCGCGCAGGGCCGGACCCCGCGCAGGGCCCGCGCCCCGCACAGGCCCGCGCCACGCACAGGGCCGCGCCACGCACAGGCCGCGTCCCGCGCAGGCCGCGTCCGCGGGGGATGCGCGAGGCTTGCGAGGCGCCTGTTTCGTGGGGTGGGCTTGGAATCGGACAGTCGGGTAGTCGATCGAACAAATATTCGACAATGGGGTATTCTGGGCAGGTGAGCAGCTTCGTCCCGCCCGGCTGGCCGCCGCAGGTGCATCCGCCGGGGACCGACCGGTTCGAGGAGACCGCGCTCGCCTGGCTGCTGGAGCTCGTCCCGCCCGAGTACCGGCGCTACGGCGTGCTGCGCCGCTACCCCGTCGCGCTGGCCCGGATGGCGCGGCACCACGTCACCGCCGCCGTCGAGGCCGCGCGCGAGGGCTTCCGCTCCGCGCGCGTCGAGCTCTCCGGCGCCGTCCCGCCGCACGGCATCGAGGCCGTGCTGGACACCTACCGCCGCGAAGGCGCCCGCCTGGTGCAGCTGGTGCACGCCGTGGACCTGGTCGAGCAGGCGCTCCGCGAACGCCTCCCCGCTCCCGCTTCCACTCCCACTCCCAAGTGACCGGTCCGGTTCTCCTCTCTTCGATCGGCGCTCCCGCCTCCCCTGGCCGCCTACGGCTCTACTCGTCGATGATCCTCGTGATCGCCTCCGTTCTGTGATGTGCCCTCACTCTTAATAAGCATCGACGGGGGTCAAAGGTTGCGTCCGGATGCCACTGCTGTCAGAAAACGCGGTGGACGGGTGGTGCGCCCATCCAGATGGGCGGTCACCTCGGCGCGGACGCGGCGGACGGCGCGGACCGGCACGAGGGTGATCACGCAGCGTCCCAGGGCCCGTCCGCCCAGCGCTCCGGCGTCGGTGGCGGCGGAGAGGGCCAGGTCCAGCGTCGGGCGGCCGGGTTCGTGGGCCTCGGTGAGGAGCGGGCCGAGGCCCGCCGGGTAGCCCGCGCGCAGGGCTTCGGCGGCGCGCTCCACGATGTCCCCGGACGGGTCGGGGGCGATGATCGCGTCCTCGGTGGCGCCGATGTCGATCACCAGCAGGCGCAGCCCGGCCGCGGCGAGGTCGAACGGCAGCTGCTCCGGGCCCGCGTCGGTGATCAGCAGCGCGTGGCGGGCGCGGGAGTGCAGCGCGGCGAGGAACTCCGGGCGTCCGGCGGACGCCGTGGGCCACAGCGGCGGGCCGTGCAGGTCGCCGAGCGCCATCGCCGCCGCGCACACCGTCTCCGCGCCGGACAGCAGGCCGGTCTCGACGGGCAGCTCGCGGTTGACGATCATCCGGACCGGCGGCGGCGGGTCGGCGTGCGCGCGCAGCGCCTCGACCGGGTGCGCCGCCCAGTCCGGGACGTCGTCGAGCGAGGTGCAGCGGTCGGTGTGCCGGTTCATCGAGTAGAGGTCGACGCCGCCGTCCGGGTGCGGACCGGCCGCGACGATCGCGCCCCAGGCCAGCGCCACCGCCAGGGCCGGCTCGGCGCCCCGCTCCCGGCTCGGCTCCGGTCCCGGGTCCAGCTTCCGGCCCGGTCCTGGGCCCGGCTTCCGGCCCGGTCTCGGGTCCAGCTCCCGGCCCGGCCCTGGGCGCGGCTCCCGGCCCGGCCCCGGGACCAGCTTCGGGTCCGGCCGCGGGTCCGGCCGCGGGTCCGGCTCAAGGCCCCGCCCGGGGGCCGCGCCGCCCAGTAGGGTCAGGCCGCCGGGGGCTCGGCGGAGGGTGGTCGGCGGGTCGCCGAAGATCCGCTCGTAGATGTGGGCGGTGATCCGGATCTCCGGGTCGTCGGCGAGTCCCACCGGGCCGTCCTTCAGGGTTTCGGTCAACCTTCGTCCTTACGTGCCAGCACCCGGAACGCGTTTCCGGGGCCGGGGACCAGGGGCAGCAGCAGCCGGTCCGCCAGCGCGGCGGCCGGCAGCAGCACCGGGAGCAGGGCCAGCCCGGCGGCGCGCCGGATCCGGCCCGCGCGGGTCGGCGGGCCCGGCGCCCAGGGCCGGGACGGGTCGGGCGCGAGCGTGTTCAGCGCCACGAACACCGCCGCCAGCGCGTCGTAGCGCTGGTGCGCCGCGCGCCGCTGGACGACCTGGACCCGCATCCCGCGCGCGGCGAGCGCCCGGACGAGGTTGCCGGCCGTGACCATGTTCAGGTGCTGCGGCTGGAGCCAGGGCATCCAGAACCGGCCGAGCCGGCGGGCGAGCCGCCATTCCGGGTCGGGTTGCTCGATCAGCAGGAACCCGCCGGAGGGCAGCGCCTTCACCGCCAGGTCCAGCTCGGCGAGCGGGTCGCCGGTGTGCTCCAGGTAGTGGTTCATGCTGATCACGTCGTACTCGCCGGTCAGGCCGTCCGGCAGGTCGCGGAGGGCGCGCCGGTGCGCGTGCCGCAGCCAGCCGCGCCGCTCGCCCTCCTCGACGCCCTCGCCGGTGTCCAGGCCGTCGAACGCGGTGCCGGGGAAGACCTGCGCGGCGACGCGGCAGAAGTGGCCGTGGCCGGTCCCGACGTCCAGCCAGGCACGCGGGGTGCCGACGTGCTCGGCGGCGAACCGGGCGCGGGCGCGCAGGACGTCGCCCTGCGCGGAGAACGCGCGTTCCATCAGCTCGCCGCCGAGGCCGTCGTAGCAGTCGCGGTAGTAGTAGGCGAGGCCGTCGTCGCCGAGCCGCGGGTTCTGGAAGACGTGCCCGCAGTCGCGGCAGCGCTCCAGCGCGAACCGGCCGGGCTTGGCCTGCAGCATGTCGCCCGCCCGGACGTGCACGACCAGGTTGTCCGACCCGCACCACGGGCAGTCCTCGCGGCGCGGCAGCAGGAAGCGCTCCACGCCCAGGTCGGTCTCGGCGCGGTAGCGGGCGCGGGCGGCGTCCCGGCGTTCGGCGCGTTCCCGCTCCCATGCGGACGGCGCGTCGGTCAGCGTCCGCCACCACCCGTACGGCTCCCGGACGAGCCGGAAGAACGCCGCCGCGTGCAGGTCGTGCGGGAAGATCGCCGTCCCGGCGAAGACCATGTACGGCACCGCGCAGTACACGGCGACCGCGAGCAGACCGGGCAGCGGCGCGACGGCCACCGAGGCCAGTACCGCCAGGTATCCGAGGACGGACGTCGCGACCGTCCAGGGCACCGGCACGCCGAGCCCGGTCAGCCAGGCCCTGCGCCCTCGCCCGAGCGGTCCGCGCGGGCTCGCCGCCGGCACGACGGCCAGGTCAGCGGACGTGGTGAACTGCCGCAGCCGCGCGGTCGCCGCGCCGAACGCGCCGGGATCGAGCGGCGCGCGGGTGTGGCCGGCGCGGTCCAGCAGGTCCCCGGCGACGACGGTGGCGAACCCGGCGCCGCGGCCGACCGCGAGCGGGTCCGTCCGGTACGTCCGGGGTTCGAGCGTGCGGGCCAGGTCGAGAGCGCGCTCGGCGGGCAGGTCGGCGGGGACCAGGTCCAGGACGTCCAGCCCCTTCTCCCGAGCATGCCCCACCGCCGCCCGCCGCACGGGCCCGGACAGCATGACCCGCTCCCCCGTGACGAACTCGAACCCCTTATCCCCACCAAGCCCCCCAGCCACAGCCAACGGCCCCGCCCCTGCCCCAGCAGCGCTCCCCTGGTTGACGGGCGCAGTGCCCCGGGGGGTGGCGGTGGGGAGGGGGGTCAGGGCGCGGAGGCGGCGGCGCAGGATCTGGGCGCGGGCGGCCAGGCCGGCCGAGACCAGCAGCGGGAACAGCGCGGGGATCCAGCTCACGCGAGTTTCTCCAGCAGGTCGGCCGCGCGGGCGGCGCCCCCGGCGGCGGTGAACGACTCGCGGACCCGCGCGGCGGCCTCGCGGTAGGACGGGTCGGTGAGGACGCCGTCCAGGGCCGCGCGCAGCTCGTCCTTCCGGACGCGCGAGAAGCGGACGGCGCGTCCGGCGCCCGCCGCCTCGACCTGCCGCGCGATGATCGGCTGGTCGTCCCGGATCGGCGCGACGACGAGCGGGACGTCGTGCGCGAGCGCCTCGCAGACGGTGTTGTGCCCGCCGTGCGTGACCACCGCCGACAGCCGCGGCAGCAGCGCGAGCTGCGGGACGTGCTCGCGGACCAGCACGTTGTCCGGGACGGCGAAATCGGCGCAGTCGGTTGTACACGACGGCATCACGAACACCGCCTGGACGTCCATCTCGGCGACCGCCTCGGCCGCGACGCGGAAGAACCGCGCGCCGGCCGGGCCGCTGATCGTGCCGAGCGACACCAGCACGGCCGGACGCGCGCCCTCGCCCGGCGCGTCCAGCCAGTCGAACGGGAAGTCGCCGCGGTCGGGCCGGCCGCCGAACGCGGGGCCGACGAACGCGATGTGGTCGGGGAAGAACGACACGTCCCCGACGAGCGCGCCGGTGGAGAACACCAGCGTCAGGTGGTCGGAGAAGCGCAGGTCGATCACGTCGTCGATGTCGTGCGCGGCCTGGAAGTCGCCGATCTGGTCCCGCACCCACTCCTCCACCAGCGGCATCCCGGCGAGCGGACGGGTGAACTCGGCGGAGGTGGTCGCGGACGTCGCCCACGGCACGCCGCGCAGCCGCGCCACCACCGGCGCGGCGAGGACCTGCTGGTCGGAGACCACCACGTCCGGGCGGAACCGCTCGACCGCGCGGTCCACGCCGGGCATCATCGCGTGCCCCAGCGGGACGATGAACTCCTCCCAGAGGAACTTCAGCGCCGCCGGTCCGCGCAGCGACAGCCAGCCGCGGGCCTCGCGCTCGGCGGAGAACCCGGCGTCCCCGGCGGGGAAGATCCGCGCGCCGGACGGCAGGAGCCGCTCCAGGCCGTCCCGCTGCCCGACCCACGCGACGCGGTGGCCGCGCGCGGACAGCTCGGCGGCGACCGCGACGGTCGGGTTGACGTGTCCGGTCAGCGGCGGGACCGCGAACAGGAACCGGCACCGCTCGCTCTCGGCGGTCCGGCCGGGCGGCACCGCGTCGCCGAGCAGCGGCGGGACGGCGACCCGCCGGCCGCGGGAGTTTCTCGGGCTCATCGCGCACCTCCGGCGCAGGACGGCTCGCGCGCCCCCGGACGCGAGCCAGGATCGACGGCAGGGGCTTGCTCCCGCGCACGCGCGCGGGAGGCGGGGGTGGTGGCAGGGCGGCTCAGCCAGGGGAGGAGGACGGCGAGCAGGTCATCGGTGCCGTCGCTGAGGACGGTGTGGGCGTGCCCCGGCAGGACGTGCAGCTCGCAGTCCGGGACGTGCGTTTCAAGGAGGCGTCCGGCGTCCAGGAGGTCGGAGTGCTCGCCGTACACGGCCAGGACCGGGCAGGTGAGGGCGGCGAGCGCGGCGGGACGGACGGGTTCGGCGGCGGCCACGTCCGCGACGAGCGTGGTGCCGTTGATCAGGCGGTCCGCGGTCGCGGTCTGCCGGGCGCGCTGCCGCCACCCGATCGCGCCGAACTGCGCGGCGAGGTTCTCGTACTCCAGCACCAGCGCGGACTTGCCGAGCGTGTTGAGCAATGCCTCGTTCCAAAGCAGCTCGTCGTCGGCGGGCCCGTAGGACTCGATGAGGGCGAGACCCGCGACCCGTTCCGGACGGGCAAGGGCCGCGTTCAGCGCGAGCACCCCGCCGAAGCTGTTCGACACCAGGTGCACCGGCTGGACGACGTCCAGCTCGTCCAGGACGGCGAACAGGTCGGCGACCGCGTCCGCCGGGCCGTACCCGGACGGGGTCCGCTCCGACAGCCCGTGCCCGCGCTGGTCGTACAGGACGGCCCGCGCCCCGGCCGCCGCGACCGGACCGGCCAGCCGGTAGTAGAAGCTCGACAGGTTGTCCAGCGCCAGCCCGTGCACGAACACCACCACAGGCCCACCCGCGCTCGCCCCGCCCGCGCTCGCCCCGCCCCCGCCCGCACCGGAACGCTCCACAGCAACGCCGTCCCGCCCGGAGGCCGGGCGGGGCGGGTTCAGGGTTTGGACGTGGAACCGCACGCCGCGTGCGGTGATCTCAGGCATGTGCTTCCTCCAGGAACGCGCCGAGCAGCGGGGTGAGCCGCGCCCGCGCGGTGATGTGCAGGTCGTGCCCGCCGGACAGGACGTGCCGCCGGGCCGCGGGCAGCGCCCGTCCGACCAGGTCGGCGGCGGACCGGAACGGCGAGTCCGTCCCGACGACGGCCAGCACCGGGAGGCCCGCGAGCTCGGCCAGCTCCGCCGCCGTGACCGGCGGCTCGGCCGCCAGGTCGGACGCCAGCGAGGTGCGCTTCAGCAGCTCGGCGACCGCGCCGCGGCGGGCGACCCCGGGCACCGCGTAGCGGCGGACGTCGATGTCGGCGAACGGCGGGTCGACCAGCGCGAGCGCGGTCGTCCGGCCCGGGTGGGCGCGGGCGAACCGGACCGCGACGGTCGCGCCGTAGCTGTGCCCCGCGATCGCGAACGGCGGCAGGTCGGCGGTGAGCGCGGCCAGGTCGTCCGCCATCGTCGCGGTGTCGTAGCCGGTCGTGGTGCGTTCGGTCAGGCCGTGCCCGCGCCAGTCCGGCAGCCGGACGCGGCGGTCCCGGGCGAGCGCGGGCGCGACGGTGAAGAACCAGGACGCCGCCGAGCCGGTGAACAGCCCGTGCAGCATCACCACCGGCACCCGGCCCGTGTCCCGCCCGAGGTCCACCACGTGGAACCGGACACCGCGGACGCGGACGTAGGCCACGGCCGTCCCCTACGCGTACGCGCCGGACGGGACGGAAGCCTCCGAACCGGCGCCCGGGCCGCCACCCGGCGCGTCGCCCGGGCCCGAGGCGGCCAGGCGGGACTCGATGTAGGTGGTGAGGTCGCCGACCGTCATGGCCATGATCTGGTCGAGGTCCATCCCGGCGATGAACGCGGCGAACTCGATCCGCGCGCCGTACCGGAGCTGGAGCTTCTCGGCGAGCGCGACGAACTCGATGCTCTCCAGCGCGAGGTCGTCGTTGAAGGAGGTGTCCGGGCCGACCTCCTGCTCCAGCAGGAAGTCCTCCCCGACGACCTCGGCCAGCATCGCCACGACCTCGTCCAGGACGTCGTTTCCAGCGGTCATGTGCTGTTCTCCCCCTTGTTGCGGTTGAAGGCGTCTCCGTCGTCGTCCGGTTCGTCCGCGAGGTCGGCGGCCGTGCGCAGGTCGTCGGCGGGCGGAGCATCCGGGAGCGTCCAGGTCACGGTGTGGCCGTCGAACTCGCGCGCCGCCGCGCCCGGCGGACGGGCCGTCCCGCCGCCCGGCGCGAGGTCCACGCGGGTGATCTCGATGCGGCACGGCCGGCCCGCGTCCCGGACGAGCGCGACCCCCAGCTCGTCGGTCGAGCCGACCGCGAGCGCGGGCGACTCGAACGCGCCGGTCGCGCGGGGCCGCCCGGGCGCGCCGTCGCTGATCGTCACCTCGGCGGGGAACAGCGGGCCGTGGCCGCGTTCCCAGAGCCAGTGCCGGACGGCGTCCTTGGCGGCGATCCGGCCGAGCAGCCACGGGCCCTGCTCGCGCGGGGTGAGCGCGTCGTACTCGCGGCGCTCGGCGGCGTTGAGGTACTGCCGCATGAGCAGGTCGCGCGAGGACCCGTTGTCCCAGTGCTTGCGGGCGAGCACCCAGCCCTCGGGCTGCGGCTCGGCGGTGCCGGACACCTCCGGGGTGAACTTCATCCGCCAGATCGGCTCGTCGGTGTAGAAGCGGTGCGTCGACCAGCCCTCGACGCGGCACCAGACCCGACCGTCCGCGCCGGTGATCTCGCAGTCGTAGCGGAGCGTGGTGGCGGTCATGGCGCGGTTCCGGACGGTCACCGGGAGCAGCTCGCCGGGCGGCGGCAGCGGGCCGTACCAGGTGACGCGCTCGATGCCGGTCGGGAAGACGGTCTGGTCCTTGTCGCCGTTCACCTGGATCCAGTGCCCGCAGAGCTGGCCGACGTTGTCCATCAGCGCGCCGGGCGTGGGCAGCGAGGTCAGCACGCCGCGCAGGCCGTCGGAGGCGAGCGCGGTGATCTCGGCGACGCCCTGGTAGAGCGGCCCGTGGAACATCCAGCGCTCGGAGTAGAACCGCTCGGCGCTCACGTGCGGCGGGTACTCGCCGGTCAGCTGCCGGCGGTCCGGCCGCGGCGGCGACGGGTACCGGGGCGCGAGGACGACGATCCCGTCGGTGTGGCCCTTGATGACGACCTCGACCTTGTGGACGCCGTCGCCGGTCGCCGCCACGAGCCGGGCCGAGATCTCGGTCTCGGTGGGCGGGTCGGCGGTGACCCAGCGCATCGCGCGGACGTGCTCCAGCCCCACGCAGACCAGGTGCGGGAACAGCTCGCGCGCGGCGTCCGCCATGACCTCCAGGAGCGTGGTCAGCGGCACGACGGGGAACCGGTCGGACGGGTCGGGCCAGCCGACCGGCTGCGGGATCAGGCAGTGGTCCATGACGTACGGCATCGCGTCCAGCGAGAACACGCGCGGGACGGTCAGCTCGGTCGGTCTCGGCTGCGAGGGGACGAGCGGCGGCACCGGCCGCGCGGACGCGCCGCTCTGGAACGCGTCGAGCACGTGGGTGGCGCTGTCCACGGCCTCGCGAAGCAGCGCGTCCAGCTCGGCGGTCACCGGGTCGGACGGCGGCAGCGGCGGCCGCGCCTGCTCGCGCCCGGCCCGCGAACCGGGGAGGGTCAGCGGCGGGACGGCCCCGTCCAGCCGGACGACCGGGACCCCGAGATCGAGCCGGACCGCATCGGGCCCGGTCGGCACGACCGGCGGCGCGGCGGCCGGGCCCGCGCCGTGCCCCTCGGCCCAGAGCGCGGCGGCGACGCGGCGGAGCTGCGCCAAGCCGTCCCGCTGCGGGACGTTCACGGCCATCGCCAGGTGCTCGCGGTCGCCGAGCCGGTCCCCCACGAACCCGGTGATGCTGCCCGGCCCGACCTGCACGAACGCGCGGACGCCCGCGCCGTACAGCTCCTCGGTCAGCTCGCTGAACCGGACCGGTTCCAGCAGGTGCCGGAGGACCAGCTCGCGGATCTCCGCCTCGGTCTGCGGGAACGGCCCGACGGTCGTCGCCGACCAGAGCGGGATGTCCGGAACCGGGTTGATGTCCATCGCGCGGAACGCGTGCCGCAGCTGGTCCAGGAGGGTTTCGGCCATCGGCGTGTGGAAGCCGGTGCGGAACGGCAACTCCTGGCCCAGCACGCCTTCGGAGCCGAGCCGCCGCAGGATCTCCCGGACGGCCCCGGGCTCGCCGCAGATGACCGACTGGTGCGGGCAGTTGTCGTGGCTGACGACCACGTCGGCGCGGGCGCCGAGCTCCTCCAGGGCGCGGTCGGCGCCGCAGCCGAGCGCGCCGTACGCGACGTCCGGGATCCTCAGTTCGGCGGGGTCGAGCATGCCGATGAAGGTGTCGGCGGCGTCCGGCCGGTACATCCCGGCGACGATCATCGCGGTCCACTCGCCGAGGCTGTGCCCGGCGGCGAGGTCGGGGCGGATGCCGAGCCCGGCGAGCGCGGCGGCGAGCAGCCGGCCGACCGCGATCACGTCGGCGGCGTGCCCGAGCAGGTCGGTGCGCCCGGTCAGCTCGGGGCGGGCGAGGCCGAAGTGGTCGGCGACGTCGTCCACGCGCGGCGCGAAGGCGGGCTCGAAGCCCGGGAACAGGAACGCCAGCCGGCCGCCCGAGGCGAGCAGCGGCCGCGGCGTGAACCAGAGGTCGCCGCGGCCGCGCCAGGGGGTGCCGCGCTCGGCGACGGCGCGGGCGAGCTTGAGCTTGCGGGCGTCCGGGCCGACGATCGCGAGGCGGCAGGGCAGGTCGTCCGGTTCGCGGTCGCAGTGCGCGAGCAGCTCCTCGTCCGGCGCGTCCAGCAGCGCGGCGAGCGCGGCGGCGTCGCGCGCGGCCAGCCGCAGCACCCGCTCCCCGCCCTCGCCGCGCAGGCCGGCCGCCCGCTCTCCCTCACCGCCGCGCAGCCGCAGGGGGCCGAGGTGGGCCTTCGACGCCGCCGGGGCCTCCTCCAGGACGATCTGGGCGTTCGCCCCGCCGAACCCGAAGGCGTTCACGACCGCGCGGCGCGGGCCGCCCGCCGGACGCTCCCACTCCGCCGCCTCGCGGACGGGCACCAGCCGCGTCCCGGCCATCGCCGGATGCGGCTCGGTGACGTGCAGCGTCGGCGGCAGGACGGCGTCGCGCAGCGCGCACGCGGCCTTGATCAGCCCGGCCATCCCGGCGGCGGGCATCGCGTGCCCGATCATCGACTTGACCGTGCCGACGTGCAGCGGGCTCCCCCGGTCGCCGAACACGCGGCGCAGCGTGGCCAGCTCCGCCTCGTCCCCGGTGGGTGTGCCGGTGGCGTGCGCCTCCACCAGGCCGACCGCGTCCGGCGCGGACGGGTCGAGCCCGGCGTCCGCCCAGGCGCGTTCGAGCGCGAGGACCTGGCCGTCCACCAGCGGGCTCAGCAGCCCGGCCGCGCGCCCGTCGCTGGACGACCCGGCGCCGCGGATCACCGCGTAGATCTTGTCGCCCGCGCGCAGCGCGTCCGGCAGCCGCTTCAGCAGCGCCATGCCGGTGCCCTCCGACAGCAGCGTGCCGTCGGCGGCGCGGTCCAGCGGGCGGATCACCCCGCTCGGCGACAGCGCCTTGAGCTGGCTGAACAGGCTCCACAGCGTGACGTGGTGGGAGTGGTGGACGGCCCCGGCGAGCATCGCGTCGCACTGCCCCGAGCGCAGCGCCCGCACCGCGTGCTCGACCGCGAGCAGCGACGACGCGCACGCCGCGTCCACCGTGTACGCGGGGCCGCGCAGGTCGAAGCGGTTCGCGACGCGGGACGCGGCGAAGTTCGGGACGATCCCGGCGGACAGCTCCGGCGTGTCCGGGCCGAGCCGGGACCGGAACGCGTCCCGGATCTGCTCCACCCGGTCGGCGGGCAGGTCCGGCAGCAGGTCGGTCAGGATCGCCGCGATCTGGTGGAACGCTCCGACCCGCTGGTCGAAGCGGGCCATGCCGGGGCCGATGTAGCTGCCGCGGCCGAGCACGACCCCGACGCGCGTCCGGTCCGGGAGGCGCTCGTCGCCGCCCGCGTCCGCGATCGCCTCGGCGGCCGTGCGGAGCGCGAGCAGCTGGTCCGGCTCGATCCCGGGCACCGCGTTCGGCATGATCCCGAACCGGGCCGCGTCGGCGGTGGCCAGCTCGTCCACGAAGCCGCCGCGCCGGCAGTAGAACCGGTCGGACCGCGGCGTGCCGTGGAAGGCGGCCGGGTCGTGGTAGAGCGCGGGGTCCCAGCGGTGCGGCGGGACGTCGGTGATCGCGTCCACCCCGGCCCGGACGTTCGCCCACAGCTCCGCCGCCGACCCCGCCGCGGGGTAGACCGCGCCGAGGCCGACGACCGCGATCGGCTCGCCGCCTGTCACGAGGCGGCTCCGGCGGCTCCCCCGGCTCCCCTGGCGGCTCCCCCGGCAGGCTCCCCGCCGCCCGCCCCGGCCGAGCCCTCACCGTCCCCCACGCCCTCGCCCGTCCCAACGGGGTCAGCGTGAACCCCGGCCGTCCTGTCGGAGTCGGCAAGGGGCACGGTCGTCCCGGCGGGGTCGACGAAGGGCCGGGCCGGGCCGTCCTGCTCGGTGAGGGGCGCGGCCGTCTCAGCGCGGTCGGCGAGGCAGGCGGCCGTCTCAGCGCGGTCGGCGAGGGGCGCGGTCGTGTCGGCGGGGTCGGTGAGGGGGGCGGACAGGACGACCTGGACGTCATCACCGGCGGCGATCTCGTGCATCAGCGCGGCGACGGCGGCGTCCGGGTCGAGGAGCCCGACACCGCGCCTCGCGTACTCGCGGGCGAGCTCCAGCGACACCATGCCGCCCCCGGCCCACGGGCCCCAGTCGGCGACCAGGACGCGGCCGCGCAGCTCGGTCCGCCAGACGCGGGCGAGCGTGTCGCAGGCGTCGTTGGCGGCGGCGTAGTCGGCCTGCCCCCGGTTCCCGTACACCCCGGCGACGCTGCCGAACACCACGAAGAACCGCAGGTCGGGACGGACGGCGGCGGCGAGCGCGGACGCGCCGTCCACCTTCGTCCGGTACACCCGGTCGAACGAGTCGGGCGCCTTGTCGCGGACGAGCCGGTCCTCCAGCAGCCCGGCTCCGTGCACGACGCCGTCGAGGCGGCCGTGCCGGTTGTAGACGTCCTCCACCACGGCCCGGACGGCCTGCGCGTCCCGCACGTCCACCGGGTGGTACCGGACGGCGGCGGCGTGCTCGCGCAGCGCGGCGAGGTTCGCGCGGATCTCCCGCGAGGCCAGCACGGAACGGATCCGCGCCTCGATCTCGGCGGGCGTCCGGCCGCCCTGCGCGACCAGCGCGCGGCGCAGCGCGGGCCGGTCCGGCGCGTCCGCGAGCTCGGGGTCCTCGGCGGCGGGCTCGGGCGTGCGGCCCAGCAGCTCGACCCGGCAGCCGGTCGTGCGGGCCAGCTCCAGCGCGATCCGCGCGGTGATGCCGCGCGCGCCGCCGGTGAGCAGCACGACGCCGTCCGGGCCGAGGCCGGGCGTGGCCGACCGGACCGGGGGCAGCTCCGCGCGGACGACCGACAGCCCGCGCCGGACGTCGCCGTCGTGCCCGACCACGACCGGCTCGCCGGGCGCCAGCATCTCGGCCAGCAGGCGCAGCGCGATGGCGCGCGGGCTGTCCTTGGTGTCGACGTCGACGGCCCGGACGAGCGTCTCGGGGAACTCGCGGGCGAGCGTCCGGGCGAGGCCGCGCAGGCCCGCGCCCGGCGTCGGGTCGCCGACGCCGCCGTCGAAGCCGCGGCCGAACGCGCCGCCCGCGCCGGTGCCGAGGACGAGCCAGCGCGGTCCGGTCAGCAGCGCCTCCCGGATCCCGGCGTACGCGCCGGGCAGCACCGGCCCGCCGCCCGGCCGGAGCGCGGCGAGGTGGATCAGGCCGTCGCAGGGGCCGCCGGCGTCCAGCGGCGTCCGGACGCGGGCGCCCTGCTGCTCCAGCAGCGCGGCCAGCTCCAGCGCGATCCCGCAGCCGTCGTCGACGATCACGAACGTGCGGCCCTCGAACCGTCCGGGCACGACGTCTGGAGTGGGCAGCGGCGCCAGCTCCCGCATCCGGACGATCTGCCGCACCGGCGGGACGGCCTGCTCGTCCGCCTCGGGTCCTTCCGGCGCGCTCACCTGCGCGGCCGACCGGATGTCCCCCGGCTCGGCACGGCGGTCCCCTTTCGGCTCGGAGCGGGCGGCCTTCGGCTCGGCGGACCGGGTGCTCTTCGGCTCGGCGGAGCGGGCGCCCTTCGGCTCGGAGGGCCGGGCGGCCTTCGGCTCGGTGAGCCGGTCGCCGATCCAGGCGACGATCTCGCCGATGGTCTTGATCCGGGCGAGCTGCTCGACGATCGCCTCGTCCAGCCGCGCGCCGGCCGCGGCGAGCCCGACCCGCTCGGCCAGCTCCCCGATGATCTCGGTGCGCTTGATGGAGTCGATCGACAGGTCGGCCTCCAGGTCGAGGTCCGCGCCGAGCATCGGCTCGGGGTAGCCGGTCCGCGCGCCGATCACCGACAGAACCGCAGCGCGGATCCCGTCCGGGCCGAGGACGGCGGGCCCGGCCGGGACGTCCGGCCGGGTGGACGTCCCGGCCCTCGGCGCGGACGGCGAATCGGCGGGGCCCTGCGAACCGGCGGGACTCTGCGGGTTGGCGAAGCTCTGCGGGACGACATGCCCCGACAGCACCGAGCGCGGCGCCGGGACGGGCGGCGGCGGCGCGGGCAGCGCGGACGCCGCGGTCCGGGCGCCGAGCAGGCCGAGCACGACGTCGCGCTGGGCGGCGACCAGCTCGCGGCTGCTGCGCAGGTACTCCAGGACGGCGAGGTGCACCGGGTCCTGCTGGGGCGCGGACCCGGCGGCCGGGTCGTCCGGGGTGGCGGGTGCCATGGTTCCTCCCGAGGGGGACGAGACGCGTTCGGCCGGGCGCAGCCCGTTGGCCAGGTAGGCGCCGTCGGCGGTGCGGACGAGGTGGCCGTTGACGATCCAGCCGGGCACGGCGGGCGGGTCGGCGGCCGACAGGACGCGGGCGTCGCGCCCGGCGAACAGCGCGGCGGCGTCGACCGGGACGCCCGCGACGGCCAGCTCGGCGAGCGCGAGCAGCAGCCGCTCGATGCCGTCCTCGCCGGGCGCGTCGCAGGCCACGGCCGTGTGCGGGCGGTCGCCGAGGATCTCGCCGACCAGCCGGGTCAGCACCCGGCCAGGGCCCGCCTCGACGAACACCCGCGCGCCCGCCGCGTACATCGCCTCGATCTGCTCGACGAACCGGACCGGCGCGGCGACCTGCCCGGCGAGCGTGGCGCGCAGGCCCGCGGGCTCGCTGTCGTAGGGCGCGGCCGTGGTGTTGGACCAGACCGGGAAGGCGGGCGAGCGCAGGTCGCAGCGAGAAAGCTCGGCGCGCAGGGCCGCGGCGGCGCCGCCGACGAGCGGGCTGTGGAAGGCCGCCGCGACCGGGATCCGGGTGGCGGCGATCCCGCGCTCCGACAGCGCCTTGAGCGCCTGCTCCAGCGCGGGCGTCGAGCCGGAGACGACGACCTGGCGGGGTCCGTTGTGGTTGGCGACGACCAGCTCGGAGATGCCCGCGACGGCGGCGCGCACCTCCTCCAGCGTCCCGGCGCAGGCGGCCATCGCGCCGGGGTCGTCGCCGTGGCCGCCGGCGGCGGCGAGGATCGCCTCGGCGCGCGCGGCCGACAGCCCGACCAGGTCGTCCTCGCCGAACACGCCGGCCGCGGCGAGCGCGACCAGCTCGCCGTAGCTGTGCCCGGCGGCGAGGTCGGGCCGGACGCCCAGCTCGGTCAGCAGCCGGTGCGCGGCGAGGCCCGCGATGCCGAGCGCGGGCTGCGCGATCCTCGTGTCGGTGATCGCCTCGCGCTGGGCGCGCTCGTCCTCCGGGGTGAACGCGGCGGGCGGGAACATGGCCGGCGCGTACTTCCCGTCCGCGAGCCGCAGCAGGCGCTGGAGCCGCGGGAACGCGACGAACAGGTCGGCGAGCATGTTCGGCCGCTGGCTGCCCTGCCCCGGGTACAGGAACGCGACCTTGCCGGGCTCCCTGGCCTTCCCGCGGCCCGGTCTGCCCGGCGCGACGAACACGCCCGGCCCGGCGCGGAAGGAGCGCGCCGCGTCGAGCTTGCGGCGCAGGTCGGCGATGCCGGACGCGACGATCGCGACCTGCACGGAGTCCGGGCCGGGCTCGGCGGCCGTCCGGGCGAGGTCGCGCAGCCGGGCGCCCGGCGCGTCCGCCAGCGCGGCGAGCCGGTCCATCTCGGCGCGGGCGGCGTTCCGGTCCGCGCCGCGGACCAGCAGCAGCTCGGCGGGCCAGCAGGCCAGCCCGGACACCGGCTCGGGCGCGCCGTCGTACCCGGCGAGGACGGCGTGGAAGTTGGACCCGCCGAACCCGAACCCGGACAGGCCCGCGATCCGGTCGCCCGGCGCGGCCGCCCACGGACGGGCCGTCCGGCCGAACGCGAACGGGCTGGACGACGCGTCCCACGCGCGGTTCGGCTCGGTGAGGTGCAGCGTCCCGGGCAGGACGCCGTGGTGCAGCGCGTACGCGGTCTTGATCAGCCCGGCCAGCCCGGCGGCGCACTTGGTGTGCCCGATCTGGGACTTGACCGAGCCGAGCGTGACGCTGCCCGGCGCGGCCCCGGCCGCGGTGAACGTCTCGGTGAGGGTGGCCAGCTCCGTCCGGTCGCCGACCTCGGTGCCGGTGCCGTGCGCCTCGATCAGGCCGACCCGCGCCGGGTCCACCCCGGCGCGCGCGTAGGCGCGGTCCAGCGCGCGGCGCTGCCCTTCGGCGCGCGGCGCGGTGAGGCCGAGCGAGCGGCCGTCGGACGACCCGGCGACCGACTTCACGACCGCGTAGATCCGGTCGCCGTCGCGCTCGGCGTCCGCGAGCCGCTTCAGCACCACGCACGCGACGCCCTCGCCGAGCGCGATGCCGTCCGCGCCCGCGTCGAACGTCGCGCAGCGGCCCTTGCGGGAGAGCGCGTGCACGGACGAGAACAGCAGGAAGTCGTAGATGCTGTTGTGCAGGTCGGCGCCGCCGCACAGCACCATGTCGGACGTCCCGGCGGCCAGCTCCTTGCAGGCGGCGTCGAGCGCGGCGAGGGACGCGGCGCACGCGGCGTCCACGGTGTAGTTCGCGCCGCCGAGGTCGAAGCGGTTGGCGATCCGCCCGGCGATCACGTTGGTGAGGACGCCGGGCACCGAGTCCTCGGTGAGCTTCGGGAGCTGCCCGTCCACGCCGGGCGGGACCTCGCCGTAGTACTTCGGCAGGATCGCGCGGGTCGAGTAGGCGGTGCCCAGCTCCGTCCCGGCCTCGGCGCCGAAGAACACCGACGTGCGGGACCGGTCGAACGGGCGCTCGTCGTAGCCCGCGTCGCGCAGCGCGCGCGCCGCGACCTCCAGCGCGAGCAGCTGCATCGGCTCGACGCTGGACAGCGAGTTCGGCGGGATGCCGTAGGCGAACGCGTCGAACGGGACGTCCGGCACGAACCCGCCCCACTTGGACGGCGTCTTCTCGCCCCCGGTGCTGTTCGGGTCGAAGTAGACCGACGGGTCCCAGCGGCCCGCCGGGACCTCGGAGATCGCGTCCACGCCGCGGACGATGTTCGCCCAGTACTCGGCGGCGTCCCCGGCCTCGGGGAACACGCAGCCGATGCCGACGATCGCGATGTCCATGGGGTCGGCCTCGGCGGCGGCCTCCGGCGCGGGCTCGGCAGCGGTCAGGCCGAGCGCCTCGGCGCGCGCCTCCAGGAACCGCAGCGCGCCCGTCGTGACCTGCTCGTGCAGGCCGGTGATGCTGGTCGTCGCCGTCCGCAGCGCCGCGACCTGGCCGATCATGTACATGCCCTCGCGGGCCTGGTCGGCGGGTTCGACGCTCTGCAGCGCGCCGCCGCCCGGTCCGCGGCGCAGGCCCTTGGCCGCGATCCGCAGCCGGCCGAGGTTCAGCTCCTCCAGCTGCTCCCACATCCGGCGGCGGGTCGTCCCAGCCGCCTCCAGCTCGCGCCTGGCCTGCTCGAACGCCTCGACGTACGGGGTGCGGGCGCAGCGCGTGGCGTGGCCGGGCGAGGTCTCCAGGAGGGTCGTCCCGGCGCACTCGACGGCCGCCTGCTGGAAGCCGGGCAGGATCGCCCCGGCCGCAACGGCCTCGTAGGTGAACAGGTACGCGGTGCCCATCAGGACGCGGACGTCCGCGCCGCGCTCGGCGAGCGGACCCGCGAGCGCGGCGACCATCGCGGCGGACCGCTCGTCGTGGATGCCGCCCGCGAACAGCACCGACATGCCGTCCGCCGCGTCCGGGGTCTTGTCGGTGAAGTCGAGGAGCCGCTGGACCTGCGCCTCCCACAGTGGGAAGCTCGCGCGCGGGCCGACATGCCCGCCGCACTCCAGCCCCTCGAAGACGAACTTGCGCGCGCCCTCGGCGAGGAACCGGTCGAGCAGCCCGGGCGACGGGACGTGCAGGTAGGTGGAGATCCCGGCCTCTTCCAGCGGCGCGGCCTGGGACGGGCGGCCGCCCGCGATCAGCGCGTACGGCGGCCTCGCGGCGAGCACCGCGGCGATCTGCGCCTCGCGCACCTCCGGCGGCGCGAAGCCGAGCACGCCGACGCCCCACGGCCGGTCGCCGAGCCGGTCGGCGGTGTCGGTGAGCAGGTCGCGGACCTCGTCCCCGCCCATCAGCGCGAGCGCGAGGAACGGCAGCCCGCCGTCCTGCGCGATCGCGGCGGCGAACGAGGACCGGTCGCTGACCCGCGTCATCGGGCCCTGCACGACCGGGTAGTCGCGACTGATCGGCGCGCCGGGCGGGTTGTCGCGGGGCGCGAGCGGGCGGGCCGCGAGCGCGGCGCGCAGGTGCGCGTCCACCTCGTCCCGGACGGCCTGGACCACTCCCCCGGCGGTGCGGTAGCGGTCGCCGAGCGCGGCGGCGAGGAACCCGTCCTGGCCGACCGGCAGCGCCTTCATGTGCAGGCCGGACGCGCCGAGCCTGGTGTTCGCCTCGGCCGGGGTCAGCCCGTCCAGCTCGAAGTCGGGCAGGTCGGGGCGGGTGTAGATGCGGTGGCCGCCGGTCACGCGGGTCTCGCCGCCGTCCATGGCGCGCAGCGCGTCGGCCACGTCCCGCGGAAGCTCGCATTCGCGGACCAGCGCGAGCTGGACGTCCAGGACGACGCCCGCCGCGCCTCCCGCGACGGCGGCGGCGGCCGTGTGCGGGCCGATCCCGCCCGCCGCGAGTACCGGGACGCCGATCGCGGCGTCCGCGAGCAGAAGCTGGAGCAGCACGAACGTGGTCAGCTCGCCGACCCGTCCGCCCGCCTCGCAGCCGCGCGCGATGAGCCCGTCGGCGCCGGCGTCCAGCGCTTCGTACGCCTCGGCCGCGTCCACGACCTCGGCCAGGAGCCTGCGCCCGCGCGCGTAACCGGCGGTCTCTTCGAGGGACGCGGCGTCCAGCAGGACGGTCCGGGCCTGGTCGGGCAGCTCGTCCGGGCGCACCCCGCAGCCGGCCGGGACGCGCACCCCGAAGCCGCCCCGCCACCAGCGGGCCAGGTCGGCGAGGGCGGCGAGCGCGGCGGCGCGGTCGGTGCCGAGGTCGAGCACGCCGAGGCCGCCGGCGCGGCAGACCGCGGCGGCCAGGTGCGGCGCGGGACGGCCGAACGGTCCGACGCCGACGACCTCCACCCCGGGCCGGCGGGACCGGCCTCCAGGAACGCCTCCGGCCACGCCGCCCGGACCCACCTCAGCCGCCATGCACTGCCCCCCGCCGTTCCGCGCCCGGCCCGACCCTTGAGGCCGGCGCGGCTCGAACAACCCTGGCTCGTCACTCCTCTTGCGAAGCGCGGCGCGCCCTCCGCAGGAGGGGGCCGCGACGAGGCGCAACACTACGGTCGGCGACGGCGCGACCACCCAGGCGACACACCCGGGTCACGCTTCCCCGCGCACTCCAGAGGATTCCCGGACCTTCTCTTGACCGGGAGCGGACCCGGCGCGCCGGGACGGGGGCAGAGACACGACGCGCCGGGGGCAGATCATCGGCCGACGGACCGGGCGACGGACCGGGGGGCGGGCCGGGGGGGGCGGACCGGGGGCGGACCAGGGGGCGGTTCGGGGACTGGGACGGGCCGGGGGCGGCGGCGGTCAGGCGAGGATCTGGCGGCGGGGCACGCGGATGCCGTGCCGGACGGTCCCCTCGTCCAGCCAGCGGTCCAGGTGCGCCCAGGTGGTGGCGCGCGCGGACCGGCCCGTCAGGACGCCGAGGTGGCCGCCGGGCGCCGCCGCGAACCGCACTTCGGGCGCGCCGGCGAGCAGCCGGGTCAGCGGCCGGACGGACCGGACCGGCGCGAGTCCGTCGCCGCGCCCGGCGATCGCCAGGACCGGCACCTTCACCCCGCCGAGCGGGACCAGGTCGGAGCCGATCCGGACGCCGTCGCCGGACAGCGCGTTGTCCCGCAGCAGTTCCCGGTAAACGTCCCGCGCGGTGTTCCCGGGATAGGCGAGCATCGAGTTGGTGAAATGGTCAACCGCTTCGATCTGCGCCAGGAATTCGCGGTCGTCGAGATTGGCGAGCACCTTGTAAGGGCGGAGCAGGTATTTGTCCGCCCCGATCACCTGGTAGGCGCGTTTCACCAGCGGCCTCGGCAGGCCGCCGAACACCGCGTCGAACGCGCCGACCACGCCCGTCCCGAGGCCCGGCACGCGGGTCAGCGGCCGCAGCGGCGCGGCGAGCCGCACCGCGGACATGTCGACCGGCGCGGCGATCACGGCGACCGAGGCGATCGGCAGGCCCGGGTCGTCGGCGGCGGCGAGCAGCGACAGGATGCCGCCCAGGCACCAGCCGACGAGCTGGACGGGCTGGCCTCCGGAGTCGGCGCTGACCGTCCGGATCGCGTCCGGAAGCACCCCGCGGACCCACTCGGTGAAGCCCATCCGCCGGTCGGCGAACGAAACCGGGCCGTAGTCGAGCAGGTAGCCGGTCCGGCCCGCGGTGACGACGTGCTCGGCGAGGCTGCATCCGCGGCGCAGGTCGTAGCAGCGCGCGGGCGCGGCGAGCGGCGGGACGAACAGCACCGGTGGCCCCGCCGGGACGACCCCCTCCGGCGCGCGGTACCGGTAGACCGCCCCCTTCGGCCCGTCGTCCAGCAGCACGGCGGGCATCGGGCGCAGGTCGGCGACGTGTCCGTACAGGAGCATGTGCGCGGCGTTGGACGCGGCGGCTCGGAGGCTGCGGGGAGAGGGGATCATTTCACGATTATCCATCTCCATTAGGGGGCGGCCGGAGCGAACGTATTGGCCAAAGCCGGTCCACCTCGGGCAATGTCGTTTCTACCCGGTAGGAGCGGGACGGACGTCACAGTCCCGTGAAGTCCGTGTTAATTGGTCTTGACAACAGTCGCTCCGGTGAGGGTTCCGCACGACGCTGACATGACCGCACGGTCATGCGGCGGCCCCGGTCCGCCGCCTCCCGGACGGCCCCCCTCTGGCCGGGGGCGGCTACTTCGCGCATAATGCCAGTTACACCCCGTAGCATCCACGCCACGGGCCGGTGTCAGGCGGGTGGGCGATGAAAGGGCCCGGCGTGCGCGAAGGCACGCCCCACACGCAAACCGAGGACGCGCGTCCCCACCAGCGACGCGCCACGACCCTGCACGCCCCCGGACGGCGCGTGCTCGGGCGGACCCTGATCGGACGGCCTCTGATCGGGCGGCATGTCATCGGGCGGCATGTCATCGGGCGCGGCGCGTCCGGGCGGCGGGCGTCCCGTGACCCCGCGCTCACCGCCGCGCTCGCGCCGCTGCTCGCCGCGTACCGGTCGGTCTGCCCCGGCCGCGACGAGCGCGAGCTGATCCGCGGGTTCACCGTCGCCGAGCGCCTGCACCGCGGCCAGCTGCGCAAGTCGGGCGAGCCGTTCATCACCCACCCGCTCGCCGTCGCGACGATCCTCGCCGGGATGGGCATGGACACCGCCACCCTCGTCGCCGCGCTGCTGCACGACACCGTCGAGGACACCGCCTACACCCTGGACGAGCTGCGCGCCGACTTCGGCGCCGAGGTCGCCGTCCTGGTGGACGGCGTGACCAAGCTGGATGGCGAGCGCTGGGGCGCGCGCGCCGAGGCCGAGACGTTCCGCAAGATGGTCCTGGCCGCCGCGGCGGACCTGCGGGTGCTGGTGATCAAGCTGGCGGACCGGCTGCACAACCTGCGCACGCTCGGCTTCCAGCCGCTGGAGAAGCGGATCCGGATCGCGACGGCCTCGCACGAGCTGCTCGTCCCGTTCGCCGAGCGGCTCGGCATCCGCGTCCTGCAGCGCGAGATGGACGACCTGGCCTTCGCCGCGCGCGATCCCGAGGGGCACGCCGCCACGGCCCGCGCCGTCGCCGCCGCGGTCGCCGCCGCGCCAGCCGTGTTCGGCCCCGCGATCGGGCTGGTCGAACCCGCGCTGCGCCGGCACGGGATCACCGCCGAGACGTCCGTCCGGCCTCGGCACCTGTACTCGGTGCACCGGACGCGCGGCGGCGACGTCGCCGGGCTGCGTCCAGGCGAGGCCGCGCGGCTGCTCGTCCTGGTGGACGGCCCGGACACCGACTGCTACGTGGCGCTCGGCGCGGTGCACTCCGTCCTGCACCCGGTGCCCGGGCGGCTGCGCGACCACATCGCGCTGCCCAAGGACAACCTGTACCGGTCGCTGCACACAAGGGTGGTCGGCCCGGGCGGCGACCCGCTCGAAGTGATCATCCGGAGCCGGGCGATGCACCCGCTCGCCGAGTACGGCATCGTCGCGAGCGTCCGCGAGGCGGGCGACGGCGCGGCGGGCCGGGAGGTGGCGGGCCGCCGCGACCTGGAGTGGCTGAGCCGGCTGCTGGCCTGGCAGTCCGCCGCGCCGTCCGACCGGTTCCTGGACGGCCTGCGCGCCGACCACGCGCCCGGCATGGTCGCCGCGTTCACCCCGCAGGGCCGGATGCTCGTCCTCCCGGCGGGCGCGACCGCGCTCGACTTCGCCTTCTCCCTGGACGACGGGACCGGGGAACGCTCCATCGGCGCGCTGGTCAACGGCCGGCACGCGCCGCTGTCGGCGGAGCTGCGCAGCGGCAACGTGGTGCAGGTGCTGACCGGGCCCGCCGCCGCGCCGTCCGCCGAGTGGCTGGACTTCGCCGTCACCGCGCACGCCCGGGTCGGCATCGCGCACTGGCTCGCCTCCCATGCCCCGGAGCGGCCGGGGACGCAGGCCCCGGGCTAGTCTGGGGGCATGTTCGAGCTGGCCACCGACGGTCCGAAAGTGATCGTGTGCGGAGTGGACGGCTCCGACCCGTCGCTGCACGCGGCGGCGTACGCCTGGGGCCTGGCCCGCCGGTCGGGCGCGCGGCTGGTGCTGGTCTACGTGGTGCCGGTCGCGACGATGTCGACGCTGACACCGGGCGGCGCGGCGGTGCTGCGCGAGGCGGCCGAGGAGGTCGCCGGCGAGATGCGCGCCGAGCTGGCCAAGGCCGCAGAGCGCGCGCACGTCGACTACGAGTACCGCACCGAGCCCGGCGACCCGGCCGGGGTGCTGTCCAGGATCGCCGACGAGGTGCGCGCGGACGTCGTGGTCGTCGGCGCCTCCGCGCAGGCCGGGCACCGGCTGGTCGGCTCGGTCGCGGTCCGGCTCGTCCGGGCCGGCCGCTGGCCCGTCACCGTCGTCCCCTGAGCACGAGTCGCATCGGCCTGAGCATGTCGCATCGGCTGAGCACGGGTCGCATCGGCCTGAGCACGGGTCCGGCCGGGCGCGGCGGGGTAGGTGATCTCCAGAAGCCCGAGCGACGAGGTGGGGGGATCCGTGGACGAGCCGTACCTGACCGACGTGGGCTGGACGGACGGCGTGCTGCGGCTGCGCGGGCGGGTGCCCGGCGTCCGCGTGGACGCGCCGGACCTGGCCGTCCTGCTGCGCGAGCGGGACGGCGACCGGGTGCTGGCCGTCCCGGCCGCCCCGGCGGGGCACGACGACGGCGGCACCACCTTCGAGGGCGGCGTCGACCCCGCGAAGGCGCTGTCGGGATCGGCCCTCTCGCACGGCGTGTGGGATCTCGACCTCGGCGTCGGGCCGTCCAGCGGGCCGCGCGCCACGCCGCTGCGCGCCGGTCCGGACGTCACGCTCGACAGCACCCCGCAGCGCCGCTTCCTGCCCGGCTCGACCCCGGTCACCGTGTACTTCGATCGGCACGGGCACCTCGCCCTGGACGTCGGCGGCGAGCCGCGCACCGCCGGGGACTGCCAGGCCGACGCGCTGTCCTGGAACGGCCGGGACGAGGAGCTGATGATCACCGGGCACCTCGCGCTGCCGGAGGCGCAGGCGCCGCTCACCGCGTGGCTGTCACTGCGCGACCCGGCGCGGGGCCGCTCCTACGACGCGTTCGTCCGGATCGGCCGCGCGGACGGGCTTCTCACCTACACCGCCGCCGTCCCGCTGACCCGCTCGTTCATCGACGACCCGCTGCCGCGCGGGCACTGGGACGCGCACCTGGTGATGGGCGTGTCCGGGATCCACCGCGAGTTCCGGGTGCTGGCGCCGCCGGAGCAGTTCCGGCACCGGGTGCGGCAGCGGCTCGTCCCGTTCCGGGTGACCTCGACGACCGCGCCGGAACCGCTGGTGATCAACGTCGGCCGCTGACCTGGCGGCCGCGGCCTCCGGGTCAGATGTCGAAGATCCTGGGCGGCGGGCCGATGACGGACGCGGCGGCGGCCAGCACGGCCACGGCGGCCGCGCCGCCGCACAGGTCGAGCAGCGCGGTCGTGGCGGACGCCTGGATCGGCCCTCCGACCAGCAGCGGGAGCGCGGTCACCAGCACCACCAGGAACCCGCCCGTCCACAGGAAGGCGCGGACGGGCCGGTCGGCGGTCGCGACCAGGATCTGCACGAGCGCGGTGAGCTGGAGCGTGACGGCTCCGGAGCAGATCGCGTAGGCGACGCCCGCGTTGCCCGGCGCCAGCGTCCGGTCCACGAAGGACGGGACGGCCAGGCCGGACATCACGCGGATCACGTAGGCCGACCCGAACGCGAGGATCGCGGCGACGAAGGCCGCGCCGAGCCCGACCAGCCAGAGGCGGCGCGCCTCGGCGTCCGGGTGCGCGGCGTCCTCGTGCATCGCGAGGTAGTCGGTGTAGCGGAACTGCGGCGGCAGCTCGCGGCGCACCGCGTGCCGGCAGCGGAACGACCGCTGCACCGCGTCCGTGCGGGGCCGGGCGTCGCGCGCCGCCCCGCCGCGGCGCGGTCTCCCGGCACCGCCCGCGGACGGCCCGAACGGCGGCTCCGCCATGCCAGCTCCCCCCTCGCGGATGCCTGAGTGCTACCCGGCGCGGTGAGGGGAGACTCCCCGCCGAGTAACACTTTGCGGTCATTTAGCCAGCACGGGAAAGCCCCTGAAACGGCCGAATCACCCTGGAAGCAGCAAGCCCGGAACGACCGAAGCCCACGTGACGGCCGAAGCCCCCCGGGGACGGGCGAAGCCCTCCGCGGTCGCACGGAGGGCTTCGGGAGGAGGAGACGCGGGGCGGATCAGACCTGGCCGGCCTTCTCCAGCGCCTCGCAGCAGGTGTTCACCAGCAGGCGCGTGACGTTGTAGGGGTCGATGTTGGCGTTCGGGCGCCGGTCCTCGATGTAGCCCTTCTTGTCCACCTGGACCTGCCACGGGATGCGGACGGACGCGCCGCGGTCGGAGACGCCGTAGCTGTAGACGTTCCAGGGGGCGGTCTCGTGCTGGCCGGTCAGCCGCTCCTGGATGCCCGGGCCGTAGCCGGCGATGTGCTCCTCGACCTTGCCCTCGGCGCCGAGGGACTCGCAGGCGGTGATGATCGCGTCGTAGGACTCGCGCATCGCCTTGGTGGAGAAGTTGGTGTGCGCGCCGGCGCCGTTCCAGTCGCCCTTGGCGGGCTTGGGGTCGAGCGTCGCGGCGACGTCGAAGTCCTCGGCGATGCGGTACAGCAGCCAGCGGGCGAGCCACAGGTGGTCGGCGACCTCCAGCGGGCCGGCCGGGCCGATCTGGAACTCCCACTGGCCGGGCATGACCTCGGCGTTGATGCCGGAGACCTTGATCCCGGCCTCCAGGCAGGCGTCCAGGTGGCGCTCGACGATCTCGCGGCCGAACACCTCGTCCGCGCCGACACCGCAGTAGTACGGGCCCTGCGGGGCGGGGAAGCCGGTCTCGGGGAAGCCGAGCGGGCGGCCGGCCTGGAAGAAGGTGTACTCCTGCTCGATGCCGAACCAGGCGTCGTGCGCGGCGTACTGCTCGGCCACCGGGCGCAGCTTGGCGCGGTTGTTGGTCGGGTGCGGCGTGCCGTCCACGAGGAAGACCTCGCAGAGCACGAGCCTGCTGTCGCCGCCGCGGATCGGGTCGGGCACCGAGAGGACGGGCTTGAGCACGCAGTCGGAGCTGTCACCGGGGGCCTGGTTGGTGCTGGAGCCGTCGAAGCCCCAGTCCGGAAGCTCGGCGCCGTCGGCGAGGATCCTGGTCTTGGAGCGGAGCTTCGCGGTGGGCTCCGTGCCGTCGACCCAGATGTATTCGGCCTTGTAGCTCAACGTCTTCCTCCATCCACGGCCCGGTGTCTCCGGCCGAGGACGAGACTGGCAATAGGGCATTTCGGACCTGTTGCCCGTTTGTGAACGGCATGTAAACCGCTGCCTGACCTGCCGGAATGCGCCTGAGAATCCGGTCACACCGCCCATCCGGTGCACTTCCGGACGCCGAAGGCCCCGCCTCGGACGGAGGCGGGGCCGGACGGAAGGCGGTGGCTACCTGATCTTCGACCTGCGGCGGGTTCCGGCCGTGCGACCGGCGGCGGGACGCTCCGGGGGCCGTCCTGGCGGCTCCGGCCCGAGTACCGTTCGCGGCGCCGGAGACGGTATCGTCTTGCCGGTCAGGGGCTGTAGCGCAGTTGGTAGCGCAGCGAGCTTACACCTCGCAGGTCGTCGGTTCGAGCCCGGCCAGCCCCACCCAGAACCCCCTACTCCGGTCCCGGGGAGAGCGTCCGCGGCAGCAGCGCCACGATGGCCGCGCCGAGCACCGCCGGGATCATGAAGGCGACGAAGCCGGTGCGGGGCGAGGACGCCATCGCGGTCGCCGCCGACAGGTAGGACGGCCCGACGATCGCGCCGATCCGTCCGGCGCCGAGCCCGACGCCGAGGCCCGTGCCGCGCAGGTGCGGCGGGTAGAAGGCGGACATGCAGGCGATGATCATGTTCTGGCAGCCCAGCGAGCCCAGCCCCGCCAGCGCCGACACCGCGAGCAGCAGCGGCCGCGGCTGGTTGGAGCTGAGGGTGAGCAGGGCCAGCGCGGCCAGCACGAACGTGCCCAGCGTGACCAGCTTCAGGTGGCCGCGGTCGGCGAGCAGCGAGACCACCAGGCCGCCCGCGCTCGCCCCGACCGAGAAGGCGATCATGAACTCCAGCGACGAGCCGAGGTTGTAGCCGCTCCGCATCATCACCGTCGGCAGCCACGCGGTCGTGCTGTACACCAGCGCCATGCTCATGAACGTCGCGAGCCACAGCAGGACCGTCCCGCGCCGGGCGGACGGGCTGAACAGCTCCGCGACGGCCCGCCACGCATCCCGCGCCGCCCCGACCCGCGTCGTTTCGTGACGCGTCGCTTCGGGACGTGCGTGCTGCGGACGGCCCGCCGGAACCATCACCCAGATCAACGGGACGAGCACGACCGGCACCACGCCGATCCAGAAGATGCTCTGGAAGCCGTGCTCCGGCAGCAGGAACCGTCCGAGCAGGGCGGACGCGGTGCCGCCGACGCCGATGGAGCCGAGCGCGACCGCCAGGTGCAGCGTCCGGCGGCCGGCGGGGGCGCCGTCCGAGACCAGCGCCGAGACCAGCGGGGCCAGCGCGCCGATGCCGATGCCGGTGCAGAACCGGCCCGCGCCGAGCTGGGTGAGGTCGCCGGCGAGCGCGGTGGCCAGCATCGACACCGAGATCCAGCCGACCGACAGCGCCAGCGGCACGCGGCGGCCCCACCGGTCGGCGGACCAGCCCGCGAGGATCGAGCCGAACGGCATGCCCGCCGCGGTGACGCTGCCGAGCGTCCCGAGCGTGGACGGGTGGGCTCCCCAGGACCGGTCGTGCAGCAGGCTCGGGCCGATGGTGCCGAGCGCGAACAGGTCGTAGCCGTCGATGAACAGGACCAGGCACGCCAGCGCGAGCATGCCCGTCCTCATCCGTGTCGCCGGAGGCGCGAGGGTCGCGGTCACGGGTTCTCCTTACGCGAAGGCGCCGCGACGGTTCCGAGAGGGCGGCGCCTGGGTGGGGGTGGGTGCGCGGGAGCAATTCGTAATAATGATTAGGGTGATACTGCTCACTCGACCACCTCGGCGTCAAGACCTCGGCACAACGATGTTCGTAATGAACAGGTTGATTTATTGGGACGCGTCCGCAGGGGAAGGCGCGGCGGTCGGCGAAGGCGCGTCCGCTGCCGGAGGCGACGCGTCCACCGGCGGGGTGCCGTGGCGGTGGAAGGACTCGATCGTCTTCAGGCCCCACGCCTGCCCCTTGGCGCGCTCGGCCTCGGTCCAGGTGACGAGCTGCCAGTCGGGCGCGAGCATCACCCGCGCGCCCGCGTTGCACAGCTCGATGCGGTTGCCGCCCGGCTCGTAGACGTAGAGGAAGAACGTCTGCTGGATGGCGTGCTTGTGCGGCCCGGTCTCGATGTGGACGCCCGCCTCCAGGAACACGTCGGCGGCGCGCAGGATGTCCTCGCGCGTGTCGGTGGCGAACGCGACGTGGTGCAGGCGTCCCGGCGTGCCGGACCAGTCGCCCGTGTAGACGAGGTCGTAGGTCTTGTCCGAGACGGTCGTCCAGAATCCCGAGACCTCGCCGCTGTCGAGCATGATCTGCTCGGTCGGCTTGGCGCGGATCCGGTCGGTGAGGAACGTCCGGGCGCCCGGCATGTCGGCGGCCAGGTAGTTGACGTGGTCCAGGCGGCGGATGTTCGCGCCCCGGCCGGGGAAGCGCGCGGCCTGGTTCTTCAACGCCGGGCGCTGCGCCTCGTCCGGCCGATACCACTCGGTGTCCCAGTACAGGCCGAACTCGTGGCCGTCCGGGTCCTGGCACAGGTAGACGTCGCCGAGGCCGAACTCGTCGGCGGTCCAGCGTCCGCCGGGGAGGTCGTCCACCCGGCGGCGGAGCGCGCCCGGACCGGACGCCCGCAGGTAGGTGCGGCCGATCCCGGCCCGGTCGCGTTCGGTGATCTTGACGGTGAACCGCTCGTAGTCGTCCCAGGCGTGCACGTAGACCGAGCGGCCGTCGCGGGCCACCTCCTCCATGCCCATCGGGCCGGTGAAGAAGGCCGTCGTCGCGTCGGCGTCGGGGGTGAGCAGCTCGACCGGGCCGACGTGCGCGATGTCGCGGCAGCGCTCGGTGAACTCGGCGGGCGGGATCTGCGGCATGGGTCAGCTCCGGTGGGAAGGACGGGGCCACGCGGTCCCGTCGGACAGCAGGCGGGCGGTGCGCAGGACGGCCGCACCTCCCGAGGACGTGAGGCGGGTATCGAAATGTCCGGTCGGATGCTCCAGCCGGATGAGATCGCCGCCGGTCGCGTAAGGCGCGGCCACCGATCCGGGGAGGCCCGCGGCGGTCGCGACGCTGACGGCGCCGAGCACGCCGATCGCCGGATGGCAGCGGTGCGGGATGAAGGTGCGGGTGGCCAGCGTGCCGCCCGCGCGCGGCGGCGCGACCAGCGTGATCTTGGGGACGGTCGCGCCCGCGACGTCGCCGAGCCCCATCAGCTCGCCCGCCCGCAGCCGGACGCGTTCGCGGCGCGCGGCCAGGCGTTCGTCGGCCTCCAAGACGCCCGGCGGTTCGTGGCCGGTGAGGTCGAAGTCGGCGGCGGCGGCCAGCACCACCGGCATTCCGTTGTCGATGCAGGTCACGGGGATGCCGTCGATCTCGTCCCGGACGTTCCCGGTCGGCAGGAGGCTGCCGCAGACCGATCCGGCGGTCTCCTGGAACTCCAGCGCGACCTCGATCTCGTCGCCCGGCGCGCCGGGACCGAGCGAGGCGATGACCAGTCCCCCAGTGTTGACCATGCGGATGCGGACGGTCCCGGCGTCCGGCGGGACGAGGCCACGCAGCCGGGCATATGGCCCGATCCCGGCGAGGATGTTGCCGCACGGCTGCTCCGCCGACACGAGCGGCCGGTCGACGTGCACCTGGAGGAAGAGGTAGTCGACGTCCGCGGTGGACGGGTCGGCGGCCCCCGACACGACGGCGACCTTGCTGGTCAGCGGGTGGCCGCCGCCGAGGCCGTCGGTCTGCCGCGGGTCGGGCGAGCCGAGCAGGCGCAGCAGCAGGTCGTCCCGCTCGGCCGGGTCGGCGGGCAGGTCCGCGGCGTCCAGGTAGACGCCCTTGGACGTGCCGCCGCGCAGCAGGGCCGCCCGGATCACCCGTCTTCCTCCTCGTACGGCACGTACCGCACGCCGAGCCGTTCGAGCAGGGGACGCAGGTTGTAGCGATCCAACCCGAGCTGGCCGGCCGCCAGCGCCTCCCGGGTCCGCTCCTCGCGCTCGGCGCGGGCCGCGGCGGCGTCCGCGACCTCGGCGGCGCGGCGCCGGGGCACGGTGACCACGCCGTCGTCGTCGGCCACCACCACATCGCCCGGGTGGACCAGGCGTCCGCCGATCACGACGGGCACGTTCACGCTGCCCGCCGTGGCCTTGACCGTGCCCTGCGCGCTGACGGCCGTGGACCAGACGGGGAAGCCCATCCCGGTCAGCGGCCCCACATCGCGGACACCGGCGCCGATCACCAGCCCGAGCACGCCACGGGCACGCAGCGACGTGGCGAGCAGCTCGCCGAACAGCCCGTCCGTGCAAGGCGAGGTCGTCGCGACGACCAGGACGTCACCCTCCCGGCACTGCTCCACGGCCACGTGGATCATCAGGTTGTCGCCGGGATGGCACAGCGCGGTGACGGCGGTTCCCGCGAGCGTCGCTCCCGGATAGATCGGCCGGAAGGACGGGTCGAGCAGCCCGTCGCGTCCCATGGCCTCGTGCACGGTCGCGACACCGTGCGCGCCCAGCGCCCGGACGTGTCCGGCACCGGCGCGCGGCGTCCCGGTCACCACGGTCGGCGTCATGCCAGCACCCCGGCGACCTGCGGGTACACGCGCTGGTACGCCTCCGCGTAGCGGACGGCCCGATCCGCGCCATTGCGGACGGCCTGGACGCCCCGGCGGCGGGCGAGATCGGTGTAGTAGTCCCAGAGGTGCTCCTGCGCGTTCATGCACTCCATGGCCTCGCGCTTGGCGTCGAACACCTCGGTGATGTCGACCAGGACGTCCGGCCGGAACCCGCACATCTCGGGCTGGTGCGGCTCGAACCGGAAGACCGGCGGCGCGCCGATGACCGGATGCTCGCTCGGGTAGCCCTCGGCCTGCGCGAGGACTCGGGCCTCCAGTGCCAGCTCGGCGGCACGCGGATGGTCGGCGTTGTACGGGTCGGTGGCGCTGTGCACCAGGACCGCGCCCGGCCGGACGGCCCGGATGCGCTGGACCAGGGCGTCCATCAGCTCCTCGTCGGCGCGCGGGAGCGGGTAGTCCCCGGCGTCCAGGAAGGTGATCTCGGCGCCGAGCACGCGGGCGGCGGCCTCGGCCTCGGCCCGCCGCGCGGCCTTGACCTGCTCCAGCGACGCGCCGGACTTCCACAGCGCCGCCGACTCGCCGCGCTCGCCGTAGGACAGGCAGACCACGTGCGCGCCGATGCCGCGCCGGGCGGGGAGCGCGGCGTAACCACCGGCCCGCCAGACGAAGTCCGCCGCGTGCGCGCTGACGATCAGTACGGGCCCATCGGACATGGCACCTCCAGGTGCGGAAGAGAGGTCAGGCCGCCGCGGGCAGGTGGCGGTCGAGGAAGGCGCGGGTGCGCGTCCAGGCGAGGTCGGCGGCCTCCTCGCGGTACATGTGCGGGCGCGCGTCGCAGGCGAAGGCGTGCCCGGCACCGGCGTAGACGTGCTGCTCGAAGTCGGCGCCCGCCGCGGTGAGCGCGTCCTGGATCGCCGCGACCTGCTCGGAAGGGATGGTCGGGTCGTCCGCGCCGACGTGCAGCAGCAGCGGCGCGTCGATCTTCGCGGCCCGGTCGAGGACGGCGTGCGGGCCGGCGGCGATGCCGGGGCCGTAGAACACGACGGTCGCGGCGAGGCCCGGGATCGCGGTGGCGGCGGTGAACGCGGCGCGTCCGCCGAAGCAGAACCCGACGACGGCCGTCCGGCCGGCCGGGATCCCCTCGCCCGCCAGGTACTCCTGCGCGGCGCGGACGTCGGTGACGATCTGGTCGGCGCCGATCGCCCCGATCAGCGGCATCGCCTCGGCGTGCTGGTCGTAGGCCAGCGTCCCGACCCCGTTGCGATGGAAGAGGTCGGGGGCGACGGCGAGGAACCCGCGCTCGGCGAAGCGTCGGGCGATGTCCTGGATGTGGTCGTTGACGCCGAACGCCTCTTGCAGGACGACGACGGCGCGGCTCGCGGGACCGTCCGGGCGCGCGATGTACACGCGCATCGGCCCGGTGGCGGTCTCGACGGTGGTCCATTCGGTCATGGGCAGTGCTCCCCGGGGTGGGTTCGTCGGTGGTCAGGGGCGGATGACGCCCATCCACATGGGTTCGTGCCGTCCGGCGAGGGCGGCGAGCGCGGCGTTGACGTCGTCGAGCGCGAACCGGTGCGTGATCAGCTGCTCGGCCTGGACCCCGCCGGACGCCAGCAGGCTCAGGACCAGGTCGGTGTCCTCGCGGGTGCAGCCGCGGGTGCCGACGAAGCGCCAGCAGCCGAGCATCGTCTCCCGCATGGGGATGCTGATCGGCGCGTCGTTGCCGCCCATGTGCACGAACACGCCGCCGTTGGCCAGCGACCGCATGGCCTGCTCAGCGCCGGGACCTGCGGGAAGGTAGTCGAGCACCGCGTCCGGCCCGGCGGGGACGACCTCCCGGATGCGCGCGGTGAGCCCGCGCGACGTCGGCCACTCGGGGTCGAGGTCGTCCAGCGCGATCGTGTCCACGCGCAGGTGCGGGACGAGGCTCCGCGCCGCCTCCAGGCGTTCGGCGGACCGTCCGACCAGCACCAGGCGGTCGATGCCGAAGTGCTCCGCGAGGACGATCGAGGCCGTGCCCATCGTCCCGGTGGCCGCCGTGATCACGACCGTGGCGGCGTCGAGCGGGCCCGCGCACTTCAGCGCGCGGACGGCGTTGCCGAGGTCGTGCACCTTGGCCGCGAGGTCGAAGCTGACGTTGTCGGGGATCTCGTCGATCAGCCAGTGCGGCGCGCGGACGAAGTCGGCGAGCCCGCCGTCGTGGTACCGCGCGTACAGCTCCAGCGTGCCGGTGCCGAACGCGCCCTGCCCGATCATGGCGTGCTCGGCGCACAGCTGCTGCCGCTCGCCGGTGCAGTACCCGCACGTCCGGCACGACAGCATCGGGTGGACGCGGACGCGCTTGCCCACCAGTCCCGGATCGACGCCCGAGCCGACCCGTTCGACCGTCCCCGACGCCTCGTGGCCCGGGACGGTCGGCAGGTGCCGGAACATCCCGGCCGCCAGCAGCTTCATGGTGCTCGGCGCCAGTCCCGCGGCGGCGACGCGGACGAGGACGTCGTGCTCGCCCACCTCGGGAACGGGCACCCGCTCCAGGTGCAGCACATCGGAGCCCTTGTGGGCGCGGGCGGCTCTCATCTCAGACAATGCGGAGTCCTTTCACGGGGTGGTGGTTCATCCGGCGGCGCGCAGACGGTCCAGGTCGGGGACGCCGAGCACCTGCCCGGTCTTCGTCGACTCGGTGACCTGCGGGACGGCCAGCGCCGACAGCACGGTCAGGTGCGTGCTCGGCTCGGTGACGATGCTGGTGAACGCGACGCCGACCGGGATGCGGACGAAGTCGCCCGGCTCCAGCTCCAGGACGCCGAGCTGCGTGACGAGCACGCGCCGCCCGCTGATCTGGTACTGGACGTCGTCGGCGTCGCGGTGGGTGCGGTACTCCCGGCCGTCCGAGCGGTCGATCGCGGTGTGGCCGATCCTGACCCGCGCGGACCGGTAGAGCCAGTGCGTGCCGTCGGCGCCCGGTTCGCCGGACGGGCGGAGCACGTTGATCCGCTCCGGCTCGACGTCGGCCTGCTCCAGAAGCAGCTGCTCGTCGACCGGCGTCATGACGATGTCGTGCTCGGGACCGCCCAGGCACTCGGTGGTCATCAGGTTGCGGACCTCCGGCTTCCAGCCCTCGAAAGGCGGGAGCACGAGCTCGGACGTCCGGACGGCGGGACGCAGCTCCGCGACATGCGCGGGCACGTAGAACAGGAGGTGGATGTCGTCGTGCGCGTGGTTGTCGTGCGCGACCGTGACCGGGATGCGGGAGAAGTCGCCCGGGACCAGGTCGAGGCTGCCCAGCTCGGTCATGAGCGTGCGCGTGCCGTACACCTGGTAGGACAGCTCGTCCACGTCGCAGTTGCGGTGGTAGAAGGGCTGCCGGAACCCGGCCATCGTCTGCCGCTCGATCCGCAGGAAGTCGCTCTCGAAGATGCCCTTGGGCGGTTCGAACCCCTGCGGCACGAAATGCGCCGGGAAGTGCGCGGCCCCGATCGGCCGGTAGGCGCGCGGCGGCCGCTTGGGCGAGGGCAGCGGCGCGCCCAGCAGCAGCTCCTCCCGCCGCGCGACCCGGCGGACGGGCTCCGCGGCGTCGAAGGCGTCGATCACCTCATGGACGAGTCCCACGGCTCGGCCTCCTCGCGTTCGCTAATTAATAATAATGATTACATCGAGGGGTATGATGGCCACCGTCGGACCGGGCCGTCAAGGCGGCGATCGAACGTGATGGAGGGACCGTGGCGCCGAGGGCGACCTTGCGGGAGGACCGGGACGGGCCCGGGGAGCGGCGTCCGCCCGGCCGCGCGGAGGAGGCGGCGGCGCGCGTGACCGAGCTGCTCGCGCGCCTGGAGCCCGGCGCCCGGCTCGGCACGAAGGAGCAGGTCCGCACCGCGTGCGGGGTGTCGGTCGGCACGTTCAACGTGACGCTGCGGCTGCTCCAGGAGCGCGGGCTGGTGACCGTCCGGCCGGGTCCGGGCGGCGGGCTGTTCGCCCCGGACGGGTCCGCCCCGGCGCCGGCCGCGCGCACCGGGACGGGCGGCGACGGCGAGGTGGACGCGCAGGCCGCGCTGGCGGACGCCTTCCGCGTCCGGGAGGCGATCGAGCCGCTGATCATCGAGGACGCGCTGTGGTACGGCTCCCCCGCCGACTTCGCCGAGCTGCGCGCCCTCACCGGCGAGATGGGCGAGGCCGCCGGACGCCTGGACGGCCCCGCCTACGTGCGCGCGGCCTGGCGGTTCCACGCCCGGCTGGCCGCCATCAGCCCCGGCCCGCTGCTGCGCGACTGCTACCTGCGCTCGCAGGAGGTGATCGAGGCCCGGACGCCGAAGATCATGCCCGAGGGCGAGCCGGAGGAGGGCTTCATGCGCCGCCGCCACGAGCTGCACGCCGCGCTCGTGGACGCGCTCGACGCCCGGGACCGGGAGGCGGTCGCGCGGCTGCTGAGGGAGCACGACGCGGGCTGACCCTTGAATTGATTATGATTGATTAATACAGTGGTCGCCCCACCCCGACTTCCCGGGAGCGACCCATGCCCTCACCCGCGCCGACCCTCAGCCGCTCGGTCTCCCTGCACCTCCAGGGGGACTGGGGCACCGCGAACCTGCACCGCGTCTGCGGCTGGATCGCGCAGGAGCTCACCGACCGCGCCGGCCCGCACACCCGCGTCGCCATCTGGAACGGGCGCGGCGGCGCCGACGCCGCCCGGGCGGTCGGCCGCGGCCAGGTCGACATCGCCCTGACCACGCCCGCCGCGTTCGCCGCCGCCGCACTGGACGGCCGGGGCCCCTACGCGGGCGAACCCTTCCCCGACCTGTGCGCGCTGGGCGTCCTGCCCCAGCGCGACCGGCTGGTGGTCGGCGTGGACCGTTCCCTGGGCATCGGCTCGTTCGCCGAACTGCGCGCCGCCAAGCCGCGACTCCGGCTCGCCACCGCCCAGCACGACGGCACCAACCTCGTCGGTTGGGCCGCGCACGAGGTCCTGACGCGCTCGGGCGTGGACGTCGAGGGCTGGGGCGGCCGGCCCTTCGCCGACGAGCGGCCCTTCGACACCTTCGAGCGGATCACCAGCGGCGAGGCCGACGCGGTCGTCCACGAGGCGGTCATGCTGCCGCACTGGCAGCGCTTCGGCGCCGACCTGGCCTTCCTGCCCGTCGAGCGCGACGTCCTGGACGGCCTGGAAGCCGATTACGGCTGGCCCTCGGCGACCGTGGAGGAAGGCCACTTCCCCGGTTGCCCGCGCTTCGAGACGCTCGACTTCTCCGACTTCATCGTGCTGACCCGGTCCGACCTGCCGGGCGACGTCGCCCACCTCATCGCCTGGATCCTCGGCGAGACGCGCGCGACGATCGAGGCCCAGTACCGGCACCTCCCGCCCGAGCGCAGTCCGCTGACCTACCCGCTCGACCCGGTGGCGATCGGCCGCTCCCCCATCCCGCTGCACCCCGGCGCCGTCCGCTACTACGAGACGCTGGAGGCGGCGTGATGCGGGACGTGCCCGAGAGGCGCGCGGCGCTCCAGGCGGGACGCGTCCTCGCGATGGCCGGTCAGGGCGACATGGTCTGGGGCCACGTCGCCGTCCGCGACCCGGACGGGCGCGGCATCTGGATCAAGGCGCCCGGCCGCGGCCTGGAGGAGGTCCACGACCGGGACCTGCAGCTGGTCTCCTTCGGCGGCGAGGTGCTGGACGGCGCCGGATCCCCGCACATCGAGGCGCACATCCACCTGGAGATCATGCGCCGGAACCCGGCCGTGACCTGCACGGTCCACTCCCACGCCCAGGCCGCCGTCGCGTTCGCCGCGCTCGGCACGCCGCTGCTGCCCATCTCGCACGACGGCGCGCTGTTCGGCGGGAAGGACGTGCCGCGCTTCACCACCACCGGCGCCCTCGTCTCCACCCCTGACCTGGGCAAAGCGCTGGCGGAGACGCTGGGCGACGCACCGGCGGCGCTGATGCACCGGCACGGCCTGGTCGCCGCGGGCGAGGGCGTCCACGCGGCCGTCATGCACGCCGTCCTGCTCGAACGCGCCTGCCGCGTCCAGCTGACCGCGATGGCCGCCGGGCCGATCCGCGACCACTCCGACGCCGCCGAGGCCCTCGCCAAACGCGACCAGTGCTGGTCGGACCGCCAGCTGCGAGCGGGCTGGGACTACCTGCTGCGCCGAGCCGACCAGGCCGGGACGGGTCAGGACGTCGCTTGAGCGCCGACCGGGCTGTGCTCGCGGATCAGCCGCGCCGCCGCAGCCCGGTCGTGCGCGGCGATGGCGTCCACCAGGTCGGCGTGCAGGCGGTGCCGGTCGCGCAGGTACGGCTGGAGCGGCTCGGTTCCGTCGGGCAGCACCGACAGCGTGTGCGACTCGATGAGGTCGAGCAGGCTCGCGTAAAGCGAGCGCAGCAGCACGTGCCGGCTCGTCTCGGCGATGCGGTGGTGCAACCGCCAGTTCGCGCGGACGAAGCCGGTCCCGTCGCCGTCCTCGGCCGCGCGGCCCATCTCGTCGACGATGGCGCGCATCTCGGCGATGTCGGCGGGCGAGGCGTGCCACAGGGCGTCCTCGATGAGCAGCGGGTCGAGCGCGTCGCGGATGCGGATGGCCTCGGCGACCGTGGTCTCGTCGGCGTCCAGCGCGAGCACCGAGTTGCCGAGCCGGACGATCGGGGACTGCTCGGCGGCGAACAGCCCGCCGCCGGGACCGGGCCGGACGGTGACCAGGCCGCGCGCCTGGAGCAGCCGCAGCGCCTCGTTGAACGTGCTGACCGAGACGCCGCAGAGCGCGCGCAGGTCGTTCTTGGTGCCGAGCCGCGCGCCGGGCTCGCGGCCGCGGACCAGGTCGGCGATCCGCTCGGCGGCCTGCTCGGCGCGGCGCGCCGTGCTGGGGCCGGTCAGGGGTCGCAGGCTCAACGGCCCTCCCAGTGCGTCCGGAAATTCATCATGCACGTTATCAGGGTGAGCCCTTGACGCCCCCGCCACAGGGCCCGCATTATCACCATAATCATCATGTCGAATAGGAGTCGCGATGCGGGTCGGCAATCTTGACGGACGCGCGGTGCTGGTCGTCCAGGACCGGGCCGGGGACCTGGCGGTGGACGTGGCGGAGGCCAGCGGGGACCGCTTCGGCCCGGATCCGCAGGCCCTCTACGGCGACTGGGCGGCCTTCGCCGCCTGGGCGCGGGAAGCCGAACTGCCCGAAGGCCGGACGTTCGACCGGGCGCGGCTCGGCGCGCCGGTGCCCGCGCCGCGCCAGATCCTCGCGGTCGGGCTGAACTACCGCGAGCACGCCGCCGAGTCCGGGTTCGCCGTCCCCGAGGGCCTGCCGCCGGTGTTCACCAAGTTCGTGACGGCCCTGTCGGGGCCGGTGACCGAGGTGACGCTCCCGGACGGCGGCCACACCGACTGGGAGGTCGAGCTGGTCGCCGTCATCGGCCGCACCGCGTCCCACGTCTCCGAGGACGACGCCTGGGACCACATTGCCGGCCTCACCGTCGGCCAGGACATCAGCGAGCGGATCTCCCAGCTCGCCGGACCGGCGCCGCAGTTCAGCCTCGGCAAGTCGTTCCCCGGCTTCGCGCCGACCGGCCCGTGGGTCGTCACCCCGGACGAGCTGGACGACCGCGACGACCTCGAACTGCGCGCCGCGATCAACGGCGAGGAGGTGCAGAAGGGCCGCACCCGCGACCTGATCTTCGCCGTCCCGACCCTCGTGTCCCGGCTGTCGGCGGTGCTGCCGCTGCTGCCCGGCGACCTGCTGTTCACCGGCACCCCGGCGGGTGTCGGCCTCGGCCGCGACCCGCAGCGCTGGCTCGCCCCCGGCGACGAGCTGGTCAGCGAGATCGCGGGCATCGGCGAGCTGCGCCAGACGTTCGCCTCGGCCTGATCGGAGGACGACCATGCCCCTGCACCGCCTCAGCTCCGTCACCATCGGCGTCCCGGACGTCGCCGCGACCGCCGGCTACTACGCCGACTTCGGCCTGGCCCCTGGCGCGGACGGCTGGTTCGCCACCCGCGACGGCGGCGACCAGCTCCGCCTCGTCCAGGCCCCGACCCGGCGGCTGGTCGAGCTCCGCATCGGCGCCGACGACCCGGACGACCTCGACCGGGCCGCCCACCGCCTCGAAGCCCTCGGCATCCCCGCCGAACGCGGCGCGGACACGCTGATCGCGTACGAGGCGGTGACGGGGGTCCGGGCCGTCCTGCAAGTGGAGCCGCGCATCTCGCAGCCGGAGGTCCCGGCCACCCGCTACAACGGCCCCGGACGGATCGAGCGGGCCGGGGCGCGCGCGCCGGGCATCCTGCGCGCCGAGCCGGTCCGGCCGCGCAAGCTCGGCCACGCGGTGCTCGGCACCACCGACTTCGCGGCGACCTCGGCGTTCTTCCGCGACGGCCTCGGCTTCCGGACCAGCGACATGATCGGCGACATCGGCGCCTTCCTGCGCTGCTCGACCGACCACCACAACGTCCTGGTCCTCGCCGCGCCCGTCGCGTTCCTGCACCACACGTCATGGCAGGTGGACGACGTGGACGACGTGGGCCGGGGCGCGTCGGCGATGCTGGACGGCCACCCCGAGCGGCACGTCTGGGGCCTCGGACGCCACCATGCCGGGTCGAACTTCTTCTGGTACCTCAAGGACCCGGCGGGCAACTTCGCCGAGTACTACTCCGACATGGACACCATCCTGGACGACCAGCTCTGGACGCCCGAGACCCTCGAAGGCGCCAGGGGCCTGTTCAACTGGGGCCCGCCGCCCCCGCCCTCGTTCCTGCGCCCGGACGACCTGGCCGCCCTCATGACCGGAGCCCACAGCCGATGACCGCCGACTCCTCCGCCGCGCACGTCCCCGTGCTGATCGCCGGGGGTGGGCCGGTCGGGCTCGCCGCCGCGCTGGAGCTGGCCCACCACGGCGTCGCGTCGCTGGTGGTCGAGCCGCGCGAGCAGGTGTCGTGGCTGCGGCCGCGCGCCAAGACGACCTCGGCCCGCAGCATGGAGCTGTTCCGCCGCTGGGGCCTCGCGGACCGCGTCCGGGAGGCGGCGGCGCTGCCGGTCTCCTGGTCGGACGAGGCGGTGTTCACCACCGGCCTGCTCGGCCGCGAGATCACCCGGTTCCGCGGCTGCTTCGGCCTCGACCTGGCCGGGGACGACCTGGTCGCCGAGGCCGGGCAGCAGATCGGGCAGCCCGCGATCGAGCAGGTCCTGCGCGAGGCCGTCGCCGCGTCCCCGCACGCGTACCTCCGCACCGGCTGGACGGTCACGGGCCTGGCAGAGGACCCCGATGGCGTCACCGCGACGCTGTCCGGTCCGAGCGGGGCCGCCGAGCAGGTTCGTTCCGACTACCTGGTGGGCGCGGACGGCGCGTGGAGCACGGTCCGCGAGGCCATCGGCGTCGTCTACGAGGGGTCGGCCGACGAGCGGCCGAACTTCAACATCGTCTTCCGCGCGCCCGGCCTCGGCGACCGCGTCCCGCACGGTCCGGCCGTCCACTACTGGGTGCTCAATCCGGATCGTCCCGGTCTCGTCGGGCGCCTGAACCTGGACGACCTGTGGTGGTGCATCGCCCAGGGCGTCTCCCAGGAGCAGGGCGAGGCCGACCCGCTGGGCCTCGTCCGCGCCCTGGTCGGCGAGGACATCGACGCCGAGATCGTCGCGACCGACCCGTGGAAGGCCAAGCTGCTGCTGGCGCAGCGGTACGGGACGTCGCGGGTCTTCCTCGCCGGGGACGCCGCGCACCTGAACCCGCCCTGGGGCGGGCACGGCTTCAACACCGGCATCGGCGACGCGGTGAACCTCGGCTGGAAGCTCGCCGCCGTCCTGTCCGGCTGGGCCCCCGCGGCCCTGCTGGACAGCTACGAGGCCGAACGCAGGCCGGTCGCGGCGCAGACGATCGCCGAGGCCGCCCGGAACATGGCGACGCTGGCGCCCGAACTCGCCGACCCCCGCCTCGCGGGCGGCGAGGCCGAGTTCGCGGCGGCGCGTCCGGCGGTCGCGCGGGCCGTCCAGGAGAGCAAGGACGGCGAGTTCCACAGCCTCGACCTCGTCCTCGGCTACACCTACCGGGGCACGCCCCTGGTCACGGGCCCGGCGGGCGGACGCCTCGACCACCGCTGGCTCGGCCCCGGCGACTCCCTGTTCGACCACCTCGGCCGCGGCTTCACGCTGGTCGGCGACCTGGACCGTCCGGAGACCGAGCGGTTCGTGAAGGCGGCCGCCGCCGAGGGCGTCCCGCTGGACCTGTTCGACCACCCGCCGACGGGGCTCGCGCTGGTCCGGCCCGACCAGCACACCGCCTGGACCGCGTCCGGGGACGGGCCGTCCGACCCGCGCGAGATCCTCCGCCGCGCCACCGGCCACCCCTGACCCGCCGCGCTCCGCCACCCCTGACCCGCCGAGTTCCGCCCCCGCCGCGCTCCGCCCCCGCCGCACCGAAGGCCGCTCCGACGTGATCGTCCGCGTCGGAGCGGCCTTCGGCGTCCTGCCGCGCGCAGGGCATCGCGCGGGGATTTCTTGACCATCGGCAGGGCGTCCGCACAAGGGCGAGGGGGGAGATCGCCAGCAAGAGGGCAATCCATCGGAATCACCTCCACTCGGAGGATTCCGGCTTCCTGCGGCGCCCTCGCGCGCTCACATCGACGCGGAGATCCGGGGTATCGCGCCACGGGAGCGCGCGCCGGGCGCCCGGCCCGGCGCCGCCGAGGCGTCCGGAGGAGAGGACAGGCCGCGATGAGCACATCGGTTCCGGAGACCCGCCGCGGCTCGCTGGCCGCGACCGGCGAGCAGTTCGAGATCGCCGCCGGGCCCTACCGGGCGGTGGTCACCGAGGAGGGCGCCGGGCTGCGCTCGCTCACCCACGACGGCGAGCCGCTCGTGCTGAGCTACGGCGAGGACGAGACGCCGCCCGCCGCGTTCGGCCAGCTGCTGATCCCCTGGCCGAACCGCGTCGACCACGGCCGCTACAAGTGGGACGGCGCGGACCTGCTCCTCGACATCAACGAGCCCGAGTACGACAACGCCATCCACGGCCTGGTCCGCTGGTCCACGTGGCGGGAGGTGGAGCGCGCGCCCGACCAGGTCTCGCTCGCGACCCGGCTGCTCGGCTCGCCCGGCTACCCGTTCCGGCTGGACGTCACGGCCGACTACGCGCTCGATCCCGACCACGGCATGACGATCACGGTGACCGCCGCGAACCACGGCCGGGTCGCCGCGCCGTACGGGCACGGCGCGCACCCGTACCTGTCGGTCGGCGAGCCGATCGACGGGTGCATCGTGCAGATCCCCGGCGCGCGGTACCTGCCGGTGAACGACCGGATGATCCCGCCGGGCCCGCCGACGGCGGTCGAGGGCACCGAGTACGACCTGCGCGCCGGGCGGCGGCTCGGCGACCAGAAGATCGACCGCGCCTTCACCGAGCTGGACCGCGACGACGCCGGACGCGCCTGGGTGCACCTGTCCGGGACGAACCGCCGGACCTCGTTCTGGCTCGACCGGACGCACCCCTGGCTGGAGGTCTACACCGCCGACGGCGTCCCGCCGGAGAAGCGCCGCCTCGGCCTCGGCGTGGAGCCGATGACGTGCCCGCCGAACGCGTTCGGCAGCGGCACCGACGTCATCCGGCTGGAGCCTGGCGCCACGCACAGCGGCTCGTGGGGCATCCTCGCGGGCTGACCGGACACCACCAAGAGACCGACCGAGACCGACCGACAAGCAGCGACAAGCAGCGACAAGCTGGAGGACGCACCGTCATGGACACACCGCAGCGCGCCGACGCGCTCGCCCTGTTCGGCATCACCGGCGACCTCGCCGCGAAGATGCTCTTCCCGGCGCTCTACCGGCTGACCGAGCGCGGCATTCTGGACGTCCCGGTCATCGGCGTCGCCTACTCCGACATGGACGACGAGGCGCTGCGCAAGCACGCGCACAAGTGCATCTCCGCCGCCGTCACCGACTTCGACGAGAACGTCTTCAAGAAGTTCGCGTCCAGGCTGAGCCTGGTCACCGGCGACTTCAAGGACGGCGCCACGTTCTCCCGGCTGCGCGACCAGATCAGGAAGTCGGCCGGGGACGACGCGTTCGTCAGCCACTACCTCGCGATCCCGCCGTCGCTGTTCACCACGGTCGCCGAGTCGCTGGCGGGCGAGGGCCTGAACCGCGACGCGCGGCTCGTGGTGGAGAAGCCGTTCGGCCACGACCTCGCCTCGGCGCGCAGCCTGAACCGGCAGCTGACGCGGTACTTCGACGACGACCACCTGCTGCGGGTGGACCACTTCCTCGGCGACGTGGCGGTGGAGGGCCTGAAGGCGGCCCGGTTCGCCAACGAGATGCTCGCGCCGATCTGGACCCGCGAGCACATCGACAACGTCCAGATCAACCTGATCGAGGACTTCGACGTCGCCGACCGCGGCTCCTTCTACGACTCGGTGGGGTGCCTGAAGGACGTCATCCAGAACCACCTGCTCCAGGTGTTCACGTTCCTGGCGATGGAACCGCCGTCCGACCCGTCCGTGGACGCGGAGAAGGCCGAGAAGCACAAGGTGCTCCAGGCCACCCGCTCGATGGTGCCCGCCGACACCGTCCGCGGCCAGTACCAGGGCTACCTGGACGTCGAGGGCGTGAAGCCGGACTCGACCACCGAGACCTACTTCGCGACCCGGATGTTCGTGGACAACTGGCGCTGGGAGGGCGTGCCGTTCCTACTGCGCAGCGGCAAGTCCCTGAAGACCACCTCGACGGAGGTCGTGGTGGAGCTGAAGCGCCCGCCGGTCACGCTCTACCCGGCCGAGAGCGGCAAGCCCGCGCCGAACCTGATCCGCTTCCACATGGTGCCGGAGGCGGCCATGACCGTGGAGCTGGTGGTGAAGCAGCCCGAGCGCGGCAAGGGCTCGGACCCGGTGCCGCTGCGCGTGGACTTCGCCGACGTGTACGGCCGGGTCGAGATGCCCTACGAGAACATCCTGGAGGGCGCGATCACCGGCGACCGGACCTACTTCGCCGTCCTGCCCGTCGTGGAGGAGTGCTGGCGGATCGTCGAACCGGTGCTCAACCTGGACGAGAAGCCGCTCCCGTACAAGCCCGGCTCGTGGGGGCCGGAGGCCGCCGACAAGATGCCCGGCCCGGACGGCTGGCACGACGTCCGGCCGCAGGCGGACGCGCGCCCGACCGGCCCGAGCGTCCGACCCGCCGGCGCCTGACGGCCGACTCCTGACAGCCCGCGCGTCCGAAAACGGCGATCGGCGGCGCGCCCAGTCGGGGCGTGCCGCCGATCGCTGTGCGCTCAGGGCGCTTGGTCAGGGGGTGTCGGGACGGTCCTGCTCTGCGAGGAAGCGCTCGAACTGGGCGGCCAGCTCGTCGGCGGTGGGCATGTCCTGCCGCTCGGCGAGCAGCGACTCGCGCTCGGCGGCGCCCGCGAACGCGTCGTACTGCTGCTCCAGGGCGCTCACCACCTTCTCGACCTCGGCGTTCCCGGCGACCTGCTCGGCGATCTCGGCGTCGGTGCGGCCGGCGGCCTCGCGGAGCGCGTCGGACGGCAGCACCAGGCCGGTCGCGGCGACGACCGCCTCCAGCGCGGCGACGGCCGCCGCCGGGTAGCCGGACTGGGCGAGGTAGTGCGGGACGTGCACGGCGAACCCGACCGCGTCGTGGCCGTGCTCGCCGAGCCGGTACTCCAGCAGCGCGGCGGCGCTGCCCGGCACCTGGACGCGGTCGAACCAGGACGTCCGGGTGATCAGCTCGGGCCGGGTGGCGTGCGCGGTCAGCCCGACCGGGCGGGTGTGCGGGACGCCCATCGGGATGCCGTGGAAGCCGACGGTCAGCGCCACGCCGAGCCGGTCCACCAGGGACCGGACGGCGGCGGAGAAGCCCTCCCATTGACGGTCGGGCTCGGGCCCGGTGAGCATCAGGAACGGCGTGCCCACCTCGTCCCGGAGCAGCCGGACGACCAGCTCGGGCGCCTCGTAACCGGACCAGTGGTCCCGGTCGAAGGTCATCAGCGGGCGGCGGGCGCGGTAGTCGAGCAGCGCGTCCACGTCGAACCGGGCGACGACGCGGCCGTCCAGGGAGTCGAGGAGGTGCTCGCGGACGAGCTGGCCGGCCTGTCCCGCGTCCACGAAGCCGTCGATGCTGTGCAGCAGGACCGGCCCGGTCATCTCGGGCAGGTCAGCGTCCAGCTCGTACAGGTCCTCAGGGTTCAGCAAGTTCTCCCCCACCTCTTCCTGTCGGTCGTCCCAACACTAGGACATGGGGCCCGCCATCCCGCCGGGCGATGTGATCGTCGTCGCATCTCCGCACATTCCCGTTAAGCGCCCGGCCCGGCACGACGAGCCGAGCCGGGCCGGGGGCGGGCCGGGCCGGGGTCGCGCCGGGCCCGGCCGGGGTGATCAGCGGGGTAGGCCGACGTGCTTCTGCGGCGGGACGATCTCACCTCCCGCCGTGTTCAGGCGCGGCAGGACGCGCGGTCCGCGCCAGCCGCTCATGTTCGTCCCCTGCGGCGCGTGCTTGGCCACGTAGTCGGCGTAGATCTGGAACCACTGCTGGACGGTGTAGGGCGACCAGCCGTGCGGCTTGGCCCGCCCGTAGACGAAGGTGAATCCGGACGAGGGGTTCGTCAGCGCGTCCGTCCGCTGCTGGAACAGCTCGACGGCCGTGTTCAGGAAGTAGGTGTCGGTGTCGCCGACGTAGAGGAACACGCGGCCCTGGAGTTTCGGTCCGAGCGTCGGCCACTCGGCGGCGACCTTGGCGGACAGGTCCATCGCCTTCCATCCGGCGCTGACCGAGTGGTCGATGGTCCCGGTCGGCTTGTCCCATGCCTGCGCCGGGTAGCCGTCCTTGCCGCGGGGGCTGAACAGCGCCTCCCACATGGCCCACGCGCCGCCCGAGCGGTCCCGGTCGCCGCGCGCGAGTTCCCACAGGTTCTCTTGTGCGTTGACGTAGTTGGTGTCGCCGGGGACGGTCCGGCTGTCCGGACGGGGCGTCCGGTCCCATTCGCGGATGGTGTCGTAGGCGTTGGCGTCGTCGTACACGTTGACGATCTGCTCGCGGCGCAGGTCCACCGGGTCCGGGTAGCCCGCGAACGTGCCGCCGTAGACGTCCGGGTAGAAGACCTGGCTCGCCACGGCCATCCAGCCGCCCGTGGAACCGCCGCTGGTGATGCGTCCGTACGGCGCGGCGATCGTGTGGAACCGGGAGTCGATCGCCGGGATCAGCTCGCGCGTGGTGGCCTGCCCGTAGGGGCCGAGGTTCGGCGTGTCCACGGCGTAGGACGTGTCGTAGAACGGGTTCTCCTCGCGGACCTCGACGACGATGAAGCGCTGCGCCGCGTCCGACAGCCACCACTTGGAGAACGCGTTCCCGCCGTCCTCGCGGAACCCGCGCGGGGCGTTCGTGGTGAAGTGCCCGAAGTGGTACTCGACCGGGTAGCGGACCGTCCCGTTCGGGTCGTACCCGGTCGGGAGCAGGATGTTCGCGCCGATGTAGACGGGCCGTCCCCAGAACTTCGACAGCGCCGGGCTCTGGATCTTGACGTGCTTCACGTGCGCGGAGTCGGCCGGGTTGCCCTGCTGGCAGGTGCCGCCCGCCGGGACCGGCTGCGACGGCGCGATCAGGTGGTCGGCGGTCAGGTCGACCGTTCCGGGGTCCCGCTGGTCGATGGTGACCCAGCGCGGCGTGCTGTAGAAGTTGCCGGGCGAGTGGAACAGGTCCATGCCGTCGCCGCAAGGCATGTGCATCTTGACCGTCGAGCCGTCGCCGCGCCGGAACGTGTCGTAGGTGTTGAAGAACGCCTGCACCGAGTAGCGGCCGGACGGCAGCGACGCGATGCTCTTGAGCGGGTAGCCGTAGGTGCCGCCGGCGCCGTCCAGGACGACCTTCCGGCCGGGACGCACGCCGTCGGCGTTCCGCCCCCAGAACGGGACGCCGCCCGTGATGTCGATCTGGTCGCGCGGCTCGGAGTCCCCCTTCCGGGAGACGACGACGTAGGCGCGGCCGTCCACGACCGCCTTGGCGACGGAGGGCGACAGGGTGACGGTGAACCGGAGCCGACCGCGGCCGGTCACCCCGGCCGCGGTCGTCCCGGTCACCACGAGCAGCGCGACGCACAGCGCGCCGGCGAGCCGAGCCCGCATGGGCCCACCTCCTGTGGGGGGATGACGATCTTCCTGTCCCCTCCATCCCCACCGGAGCACCATTCGTTATCACCGGTCACGAAAGTTAGGGATCCCGAAACACGCGGCTGCCCAGGAAGTCGTCCGGCGTCAACGTGGTCAGCTCCGCGCGGCCGACCGGCCCGGACGCCGCGACCAGCCGGTTCGCGTGCCGCAGCCGCGCCCGCTCGATCGCGTTCCGGACGGACCGGGCGTTGGCGAACCGCGGCTGCGCCCGCCGCCGCTGGAGGTACTCGCGGAACACCGGCTCGGCCGCCGGGGCGAGCCGGTACCCGTCCCGCTCCAGCATCAGCCGGCCGATCGCGTCCAGCTCCCCGACGTCGTAGTCGTGGAAGTCGACGTGGTGCGCGATGCGCGAGCTCATCCCCGGGTTGGACGCGAAGAACGAGTCCATCCGGTCGCGGTACCCCGCGAGCACGACGACCAGGTCGTCCCGCTGGTTCTCCATGACCTGGAGGAGGATCTCGATGGCCTCCTGCCCGTAGTCCCGCTCGTTCTCGGCCCGGTACAGGTAGTACGCCTCGTCGATGAACAGCACGCCGCCCATCGCCCGCTTCAGGACCTCCTTGGTCTTCGGCGCGGTGTGCCCGACGTACTGGCCGACCAGGTCGTCCCGGGTGACCGAGACGAGGTGGCCGCGCCGGACGTACCCGAGCCGGTGCAGCAGCTCCGCCAGCCGGACGGCCACCGTCGTCTTCCCGGTGCCGGGCCCGCCGGTGAAGCACATGTGCAGGTTCGGACGGCCCGACTCGATGCCGAACCGGGCGCGCGCCCGGTCCACCAGCAGCAGCGCGGCGATCTCCCGGATCCGGGTCTTGACCGGCGCGAGGCCGACCAGCTCGGCGTCCAGGCCGTCCAGCACCTCGTCCACGCGGGACTCGCCGCGCTCGGCGGCCAGGTCGACCCGGGCGTCCGGCGGAAGCGCCTCCTTCTGCTCCTCCTCCGCCGGACGCATGTCGAACGTGGTCACGCGTCCGCCTCCTCGTGCCGCTCCTCTGCCGGACGCATGTCGAAGGTCGTCACGCGTCCGTCTCCTTCCGCGCCCGGATGTCGAACGTGGTCATGCGTACCGCTCGCCCTCGGGACGGTCCAGCGCGTACGGGTGCATGCGGTACCGGACGCGCCGGTCGGACGTCTCCTCGCGGTCGATCCGGAAGCCCGGCTCGTCCTTCGGCCGCTGGACGATGAACGACAGCGCGGTCGTCTGCCGCCCGTACCGGGCGTCGTAGGCGTTCAGCCGGACGTAGTGGTTCGGGTAGGCGCGGCGGCACTCGTTCACCTCGTACACCACCCCGGCCGGGTCGGCGAGGTCGAACATCGGCAGCCCCCACATCTCCCAGTAGGAGTTGCGCGGATGCGGGTCGTCGGTGAACTCGACCGAGCAGGGCCAGCCGTTGTCCAGCGCGTACGCGACCTGCGCGGCGATCTCGTCGTCGGTGAGGTCGGGCAGGTAGGAGAAGGTTCCCTGGGTGATGCGCATCAGAGGCTCACAGGTGTCTCGACGACGTCGGGGGTGTCGGTGGAGTCGTAGTTGAACGTGACGTCGCCCCAGGTGGTGAGCGCGACGTCCAGCTCGCGGCTGCGCTTGGCGGCGGCGCGCAGGATGTCGGGGCCCTCGGCGAGGAAGTCGCGGCCCTCGTTCCTGGCCTTGATCATCGCCTCCAGCGCGACCCGGTTGGCGGTGGCGCCGGCGGCGATGCCCATCGGGTGGCCGATCGTCCCGCCGCCGAACTGGAGGATCACGTCCTCGCCGAGGTGGTCGAGCAGCTGGTGCATCTGGCCCGCGTGGATCCCGCCGGACGCGACCGGCATCGTGCCGGGCAGCGACGCCCACTCCTGGTCGAAGAACAGGCCCTTCACCGGGTCCGCCGCGATCTTGTCGAGCCTGAGCGTGTCGTAGAAGCCCGCGACGCTGTGCGGGTCGCCTTCGAGCTTGCCGACGACCGTCCCGGCGTGGATGTGGTCCACCCCGGCGAGCCGCATCCACTTGGCGATCACGCGGAAGCTCACGCCGTGCGTCTTCTGGCGCGTGTACGTCGAGTGCCCGGCGCGGTGCAGGTGCAGCAGGACGCCGTTGCGCCGCGCCCAGTTCGCCATCGACTGGATCGCGGTGTAGCCGACGGTCAGGTCGATCATCACGACGACCGAGCCCAGCTCGCGGGCGAAGTCGGCCCGCTCGTACATGTCCTCCATCGTCGCGGCGGTGACGTTCAGGTAGTGGCCCTTGACCTCGCCGGTCGCCGCCTGCGCCCGCGTCACGCCCTCCATGCAGTACAGGAAGCGGTCGCGCCAGCGCATGAACGGCTGGGAGTTGATGTTCTCGTCGTCCTTGGTGAAGTCGAGGCCGCCGCGCAGCGCCTCGTAGACGACGCGCCCGTAGTTGCGCGCGGACAGCCCGAGCTTCGGCTTCACCGTCGCGCCGAGCAGCGGCCGGCCGAACTTGCCGAGGTACTCGCGCTCCATCACGATCCCGTGCGCCGGGCCCTGGAACGTCTTCACGTAGTGCGTCGGGATCCGCATGTCCTCCAGCCGCAGCGCCTTCAGCGCCTTGAACCCGAAGACGTTCCCGATGATCGAGGACGTCAGGTTCGCGATGGAGCCCTCCTCGAACAGGTCCAGGTCGTAGGCGATGTAGGCGATGAACTCGCCGTCCCGCCCGGGCACCGGCTCCACCCGGTAGCACTTGGCCTGGTACTGCTCGTAGGCGGTGAGGCGGTCCGTCCAGACGACCGTCCAGGTCGCCGTGGACGACTCGCCCGCCACGGCCGCGCCCGCCTCCTCGGGCGGCACGCCCGGCTGCGGGGTGATCCGGAACGCCGCGAGCACGTCGCTCGGCCCCGGTTCGTAGTCCGGCCTCCAGTAGCCCATCTCCGCGTACGGGATCACGCCCGCCGACCACCGGCTCATCGCCGCTCCTCTCGGGTGGATGCGACCCCGAGACTGACGCGGCGACACTTGCATTGTCCATCAAGTGTTTCCGGCGGATACTTGAGCGATGACTGAATCCAGGCTGCGGGCGCTGGTCGCGCTGGCCGACACCGGCTCGGTGCGGGCGGCGGCGCGGGAGCTGTACGTCACCGAGTCGGCGGTGTCGGCGTCGGTGTCCGCGCTCTCGCGCGAGCTGGACGTCGCGCTCGTCCGGCGGGAGGGACGGGGCGTCCGGCTGACGGCCGCCGGAGACGTGTACGCCTCGTATGCGCGGCAGGTGCTCGGGCTGCTGGCGCAGGGGCGGGCGGCGGCGCGGGGCGCGGCCGACCCGGCGCGGGGACCGCTGCGGCTCGCGGCCGTGACGACCGCCGCCGACCACGTCCTGCCAGGTGTGCTCGCGGCGTTCCGGTCACGGTTCCCCGAGGTCGAACTGACCCTTTCGGTCGGGCCGCGCCGGATGGTCTGGGAGCTGCTGTCCTCGCACACGTCCGACCTCGTGCTCGCCGGACGCCCGCCGTCCGGCCTGGACGCCACGGTCCTCGCGCGCCGTCCGAACTCGCTGGTCGTGGTCGCCTCACCGGACGTCGCGGCCTCGTTCTCGCTGGACGAGACGCCGTGGGTGATGCGCGAGCGCGGCTCCGGCACGCGCGGCGCGGCCGAGGAGTACCTCGCCGAGCACCGGGCCGCGCCGCGCCGGCTGGTGCTCGGCTCGAACGGCGCGGTCGTCGCGGGCGCCGCCGCCGGGCTCGGCGTCGCGCTGGTCTCGCGCGACGCGGTCGGCGCCGAGCTTGCGGCGGGCCACCTGGTCATCGTCCCGGCGCCGGGGCTGCCGCTGGACCGTCCATGGCACGCCGTCGCCGGGCCCGTGCCGACGCCGACCACGCTCCTGTTCGTGAACCTGCTGCTGGACGCCCCGGAATGGTCCCGCTGAGCCTGCGGCGCGTTTCATGTCCGGCTCGCGGGACACGCCGGGGAGGAGCCCGGGTGCGCTACTGGACGCCGCATCCGACAGAATCGGATTCGAACCCGTGGGGAGGACGCTGCCATGACCGACGACCGTCCAGCCGCCGAGCCCGACCGTCCGGCTTCCAAGTCCGACCGTCCGTACGACCTCGTCCTGTTCGGTGCGACGGGGTTCACCGGCGGGCTGACCGCCGAGTACCTGGCCGGACGCGCCGACGCCGGCGTCCGGTGGGCGCTGGCCGGACGCAGCATCGCCAAGCTGGAGGACGTCCGCGACCGGCTGGCCGCGATCGACCCGGCGCTCGCCGAACTGCCGCTGCTCCAAGCGGACACGGCCGACGAGGCGTCGATCGAGCGGGTCGCCGCGTCCACCAGGGTCGTGATCTCGACGGTCGGGCCGTACGTCCGGCTGGGCGAGCCGCTCGTCGCCGCGTGCGCGCGGCTCGGCACCGACTACGTCGACCTGACCGGCGAGCCGACGTTCGTGGACCGGATGTACGTGAAGTACCACGAGCAGGCCGTCCGGTCCGGCGCGCGGATCGTGCACGCGTGCGGCTTCGACTCCATCCCGTCCGACCTCGGGACGTACTTCACCGTGCAGCAGCTCCCCGCGGGCGTGCCGCTGCGCGTCGAGGCGTTCCTGCGGGTCCACGCCCAGTTCTCGGGCGGGACGCTGCACTCCGCCGTCGGGATCTTCGCCGACCTGCCGAGCATGCTCCGCGCCGAACGCGACCGCCGCCGCGCCGAGCCCGCTTCCACCAGCGGGCGCAAGGTCAGCCTCGAACGCGGCCCGATCCCGCACACCCGCGCGGGCTGGACGGTGCCGCTGCCAGTGATCGACTCGCAGATCGTCGCCCGGTCCGCCACGGCGCTCGACCGGTACGGCCCGGACTTCACCTTCGGCCACTTCCTCGCGCTGAAGCGCCTGCCGGCGGCCGTCGCGCTCGGGATCGGCACGGGCGTGGCGATCGCCGCGGCGCAGCTCCCGCCGACGCGCGCGCTGCTGCTCAAGCTCGCCACGCCGGGCGAAGGACCGTCCGCCGCGCGCCGCGCCAAGCACTGGTTCTCGCTCACCTTCGCGGGCGAGGGCGGCGGGAAGCGCGTCGTGACCGAGGTGTCCGGCGGCGACCCCGGCTACGACGAGACCGCCAAGATGCTCGCCGAGTCCGCGCTCTGCCTCGCCCAGGACGACCTGCCGGAAACCGCCGGGCAGGTCACCACCGCCCAGGCCATGGGCAACGCCCTGATCGACCGCCTCGTGAAGGCGGGCCTCGGCTTCCGCGTCCTGAAGACCAGCTGAACTTCCTACGTAGTTCGTGACGGGCCGACCGGGACGACGGCCTCGATGCGGGTGCCGCCGCCCGGGCGGCTGACGACGGTGACGCGCCCGCCGAGGAGTTCGGCGCGCTCGGTCATGCCGCGCAGGCCGTAGGACGCCGGGCGGCGGCGGTGCGGGACGAAGCCGCGCCCGTCGTCGGCGACGACCAGCCGCACCCGGTCGCATTCGAGTTCCAGCAGCAGGTCCAGCCGGGACGCGGCCGCATGGCGCAGGCAGTTGCCGACGGCCTCCTGCGCGATCCGGTACAGGGCGGTCTGGACGTGGTCGGGCGGCGCTTCGTCCAGCTCGCCTGCGACGACGACCGACACGTCCAGGCCGTCGCCGCGTCCGGTCGCGTCGCGGGCCAGGGCGGCGAGCGCGGCCGAAAGGCCCAGGTCATCCAGGACGGGCGGACGCAGCCCGCCGATCGCCGCGCGGGTCTCCGCCGACGCCAGGTCGCACAGCTCGCGCGCGGACGCGATCCGCTCGCGCGCCTCCGGATGGTGCTCGGGCAGCGCGCCCTGCGCCGCCGACAGGTGGAAGCCGAGGCTGGCCAGGCGCTGCGCGATCCCGTCGTGGATCTCCCGGCTGAGCCGCGTCCGCTCAGCCTCCTGCGCCTCGACGGCCCGCTCGGCGAACCGCTCCGCCGCGCGCTCGCGCTCCCGGGCCGTCCGCAGCCTCCGGCACGAGCACAGGACGGGCGCGAACAGCTCGGCGAGCGCCCCGACCAGCGCCGCGTCGTCCTCCGGGCAGGGGCCCGAGACGTCCACGACCGCGATCACGAAGGGGCCGCTGATCACCGGGACGGCCAGGCCGCGCCCGTCGGCGTGCCGCCGCGGCCGGCCGTGCGCCGCCACCCAGCCCACCACGCCCCGGCCGAGCGGGACGACGCGCCCGGCGCCGGTCAGCGTCCGCCGGTCCTCGTCGAGGACGTACACGTCGCAGAACGCCACCGCCCGCGCCGTCCGGACGACCAGCGCGGCCAGCTCGTCCGCCATGCCCGGAAGCTCCCGGTCGCCGCAGGCCACCGCGACGATCCGCGCGAGGAGGTCGGCGCCGCGTCCCGCCAGCAGCTCCAGCGCGCCGGGCGCGCTCGGCGCCGGCATCATCGGAACAGGCCCTCGCGCAGCGCCACCGCCACGGCCGCCGACCGGTCGGTCACCTCCAGCTTCCGGTACAGCGCGCGCAGGTGGCTCTTCACCGTCTCCTCGCTGAGCACCAGCCGGGTCGCGATCGCGCGGTTCGACAGGCCCGTGACCAGCAGCGACAGCACCTCGCTCTCGCGCTGCGTCAGCCCCCGGTCGGCCCCCGGCCAGAACTCGCCGCGGGTCAGCCGCGCCGCCGTGACGACCATCCGCCCGGCGAGCGTCGGGTCGACCACGGTCTCGCCGCGGGCCACCTCCTCCAGGCGCCGCACCAGCTCCGGACCGTCCACCCGCTTGAGCAGGTAGCCGCCCGCGCCCGCGCGCAGCGCCTCGAACACGTACTGCTCGTCGTCGTAGACCGACAGGAACACCACGCGCGTCTCCGGGACGAGCCCGGTGAGCGTCCGGCAGACGTCCAGGCCGCTCTCCGGGCCGAGCCGGACGTCCAGCAGCGCCACGTCCGGGCGCAGCGCGGTGACCAGGCGCGCCGCCTCCGCGCCCGTCCCCGCCTGGCCCACCACCCGCACCCGGCCCGCGAACCCCGCCAGCATCGCCGACAGCCCGGCAAGGATCATCTCGTGGTCGTCCACGAGGACGACGCGCACGGGGTGGCCCATCCCGGAACGATAACAACCGCCGCTACCGACGAGTAGCCTCCGGGTGGCCGGAACCCCCTGCCGGGCCGCCCTCCCCTAATGCGCTGCGGAACCTTCGTCCGCGCGGAACGTTCCGGTGGGGTCCCTCCCCCTCGCTTCACCCCCCGCGCTCCCCCGTTCGGGTGACGATGCCCCGCGCGGTCCCGCCTAGCGTCACGGGCACAAGAGAACACCGGCGGACGGAGGGACACCCGTGCCCCATCGGATCGTGCACATGCTCCGCGCGGCCCGCGGCGGGGGCCGCAGGCCCGTCATGCTCGCCATCGCGGGGGACAGTGCGGCGGGAAAGACCACACTGACCAGGGGGCTCGTGCGGTGCCTGGGGGCGGACCGGATGACCGCCGTCTGCGTGGACGACTACCACGCCTACGACCGCGCCGAACGGGCGGGCAAGCCGTTCACCGCGCTCCACCCCGACTGCAACCACATCGAGATCATGGAGCAGCACCTCCAGCTGCTCTCGCTCGGTGAGCCCATCCTGAAGCCGGTGTACGACCACTCGACCGGGAAGCTCGTCCGGCCCGAGCTCGTGCGCCCGCGCGACTTCGTCATCGTCGAGGGCCTGCTGCCCCTGCACACCGCGATGGCCCGCGCCTGCTTCGACATCACCGTCTACCTCGACCCGCCCGAGGACCTGCGGCACTCCTGGAAGATCGACCGGGACTGCTCGCGGCGCGGCTACACCCCGGACCAGGTCCGCGCCGAGCTGGACCGGCGCGAGCCCGAGAGCGCCGCCTTCGTCCGGCCGCAGCGCCGCTGGGCCGACATCGTCGTCCGGTTCGCGCCCGTCCCGGGACGTCCCGGACCGCTCTCGGCGGAGCTGCTGCTGCGCCCGACGATCGACCACCCCGAGCTCGCCCCGGTCATCGCCGAGGCCACCCGCCACCAGCGCGACACCGCCCTGCACCTCAGCCTGCACCGCGACACCGACGGCCGGCCCGTCGACGCCCTGCACGTGCACGGCTACGTCGGCTCGGACGAGTCGTCCATCGTGAAGAACGCCCTCTGGGACCGGCTCGCCGACCGCCCCGGCCTCTCCCCCGAGGCCCTCGGCCGGGTCGGCGAGACCCAGACCAGCGACCCGCTCGCCATCACCCAGCTCCTGCTGCTCTACCACCTGCTCGAAGCCCGCCAGACGGGCGAGGTGAAGGCCCTCGCCTGACGAGGGACCCGCGATCGGGCGGGGAGGCCCCGGAACACCCTTCCACTCCGGGCCGCCCGACCGCGACCGGCCGGGCGCGAACGCGGAAAAGCGCCCGGCCGGTATTCCTTTGCCCGACCGAGGCTGGGGAACGGGGACGTCGAATCAGGCCAGGGGACGGCCGAGGACGCGGTCCAGGGCCGCGGCCACCTCTTGGGACAGGTCGGGGTTGGGGGAAGGGTCGTCCTGGACGGGCTCGGAGCGCGGCTCGCCGTCGTCGCGGACGGCCTCGCGCGTGTGCCCGCACTCGCGGCACTCGACGTCGCCGAGGCGGCAGACCAGCGCGGCCGAGCCGCAGGACGGGCAGCGGTCGAGCGCGTCCGCCCAGCCGTCCGTGGCCTGGCAGGCCGGACAGACCAGGACCTGGTGGTCGGCGAGGACCCCGCGCCGCCAGGGACTCGCGCCCCGGGCGGGGTCCGTCTGCCGCGCCCCGCACCGGAAGCAGGGCATCACACCTCCAACGGGTGCGAAGGGCCGGGTGGGGGTCCCGGCCTACAGGTCAAGTTTGCGGAGCCCCCGCGACTCCCGCAAGCATCGCGCGGACCCATTCGATCGCGGGCCGGCGTCCGCGCGTCCACCGGGCGGGAACCCCGTGGACGCCGCAGCCGGCGCGGGCGCGTGACCAACCCCGCGGAGCGGCGCCGAAGGCGGGCCCCGCAGGGTTGATCGCAAAACGATGCCGCGCCCGCACATGAGGCCGGGCCGCGTCCGAGCCGCTAGGCGCGGACGCGGAGCCGGATCACAGGTTCGACAGCGCCTTGCGGTAGTCGTCGAGGTCGCGGGCGTCGGGGATGGCGTTGACCACGGTCCAGCGGACGACGCCCTCCTTGTCGATGATGAAGGTGCCGCGCGTCGCGATGCCGCGGTCCTCGTCGAAGACGCCGTAGGACCGGGCGACGCCGCCGTGCGGCCAGAAGTCCGAGAGGAGCGGGAAGGTGTAGCCCTCCTGCTCGGCCCACGCGCGCTGGGCGAACGTCGAGTCGACCGAGACGGCGACGACCTGGGTCTCGTCGTCCCCGGTGAGCGTCGGCAGCTCGTCCCGGATCGCGCACAGCTCGCCGGTGCACACGCCGCTGAAAGCCAGCGGGAAGAACACCAGGACGACGTTCTTCTCGCCCCGGAAGTCCGACAGCTTCACCGGTGTCCCGTGCTGGTCCTTCAGCTCGAAGTCCGGTGCGACGCCGCCTGCCTCAACCGCCAATGCCTCTCCCGAGGATCGACCCGCCCGGGGGCGGGATGCGCTCGTCCCCGCAGCCGCGGGGACCCGTCCCGCCCAGTCTGCCACGGGCCCGCGCCGCCGCCCGGCCCCGAGGGGACCGGAGGCGGACACGGGCGCCGTCGCGTGGGGCGCGGCTCAACGGCCCTTCGGCGGGACGAGCTTGGTGCCCGACCAGTCGCCCGCCGCCGAGACGCTCTTGGACTGCGTCATGCCGGAGGAGGAGGCGGCCTCGTCGATGTCGCTCGGCTCGACGTGGCCGTCCCGCCCCGCCTTGGGGGTGAGCAGCCACACCACGCCGCCGTCGGCCAGGGAGACCAGGGTGTCGGAGAGGGCGTCGAACAGCTCGCCGTCCTCCTCGCGCCACCACAGCAGGACGGCGTCGACGACGTCCTCGTAGTCCTCGTCGACGAGCTCGGCCCCGGTGACGGTCTCGATGCTCTCGCGGAGCTCCTCGTCCACGTCCTCGTCGTAGCCGATCTCCTGCACCACCTGGTCCGGCTTGAATCCGAGCCGTTCGGCCAGGCTGCGCTCAGACTGCGCCTGACCTGCGGTCGCGCTCACGAAAGTCCTCCCATGGTCGTAAGTCCGCACCGGACGGTCCGGGCCACCCCCGTGGCGGTCCGACCCCGCCCCGCGCGGGTTTTGCGGGACAGTCCACACAAGTGGAGGCCCCTCGCGCAAGTGTTCTCCCGGCATTTGGTGGCCTCATTGGCCGATTCGCGCCGGACGTCGTGACGAAACACCCACCGAGCGTAACAACCCACGCTCATCCCGCAAGGAAGGACAACCGTACCTGCCGGTCCGGATTGTCCACGTTGAGGTCGACGAGGGCCACCGACTGCCAGGTGCCGAGCTGCAACCGCCCGCCCAGGACGGGCAGCGTCGCGTACGGCGCGATCATCGCGGGCATCACGTGCGAGCGCCCGTGCCCGCGCGAGCCGTGCGCGTGCCGCCACCGGTCGTCGGCGGGCAGCAGGTCGCCCAGCGCGGCCAGCAGGTCGTCGTCGCTGCCCGCGCCCAGCTCCAGGATGGCCACCCCGGCCGTCGCGTGCGGCACGAACACGTGCAGCAGCCCGTCCCCGCCCTGCTCGGCGGCGAACCGCGAGCACTCGGGCGTGATGTCCCGCACGACCTCGGCGTTCCCAGTGGCCACCCGGACCACGGTGCTCTCCATAGCTCCCTGTCTACCAGCATCCACCCCCCGCCAACCCCACCCGACCCCGCACGCGGCACGGCGCCCCCTTCGGCACGACGGCCCCCTCGGCGGGGAGGTCAGGGGGTGGGGCGGGGTTCCACTACGGCGTCGGGGCCGGGGAAGACGAGGGCGGTGTGGCCGTCGGCGAAGCGGACGAGGTAGGGCGGGCCGCCGTCCGGGCCGCGCACCTCGATGATCTCGCCGGTGTGGTCGGCGAGGCCGACGGTGTTGCCGTGCACGTGCAGCCGGTCTCCGACCGATGCGTTCATATGATCCTCCGGACTTGGCACGGGGTCGCGCGCGGCGCGCGGACCGTCCGGTCGACGTCTCCCTTCCAGCTTGGTACCCGATCACGCGTCCGCCAAGAGCCCGGGCGCGCCCTTCGCGCCCGTTTCCGGACGCGGGGCGTCCACCCGCGAGTGGCCGGGGATCAGCAGGAGGGTTGCCGGGAATCGGCAGGCTAAAAGGGGCGGAAAGGGGCATTATCTGGGGGTTACGGCGTGCGCCCGGGCGGCCAGAATGAATACCGGTCGGTAGAGGTGCGATGGTCCCGCCGAACGGCGACGATGGACCGACGACCAGGGGCGGCGGAGCGCCGGCCACCCGCCGGCGGCCCCGCCGCTCCGGACAGACGCCGAGCACAGCAGAGGGGACCCCGTGGCTTCCGGACGTCAACGTTTCTCGATCATCAGTGACGGCCTGCCGAGCCAGCTGCCGGACATCAACCCGGACGAGACCCGGGAGTGGCTGGAGTCGCTGGACACGGTCATCAAGACCGAAGGCCGGGGCAGGGCGCGGTACGTGATGCTCCGCCTGCTGGAGCGGGCGAGGGAGCTGCAGGTCGGGGTGCCCGGCCTGCGCAGCACCGATTTCATCAACTCCATTCCACCGGAGCACGAACCCTGGTTCCCGGGCGACGAGCACATCGAGCGCCGGATCCGCGCGTACATTCGGTGGAATGCGGCGATCATGGTTTCCCGGGCCAACCGCCCCAATCTCGGGGTAGGCGGGCATATCGCCACCTATGCCTCGGCGGCCTCGCTGTACGAGGTGGGTTTCAACCACTTCTTCCGCGGCAAGGACCACGGCGAGTCGGGCGACCAGGTGTTCATCCAGGGACACGCCGCGCCCGGCATCTACGCGCGCGCCTACCTGGAAGGACGCCTCCCGCAGGACAAGCTGGACGGCTTCCGGCAGGAGTTCAGCCACCCCGGCGGCGGCCTGTCGTCCTACCCGCACCCGCGGCTGATGCCCGACTTCTGGGAGTTCCCGACGGTCTCGATGGGACTCACCGCGATCGACGCGGTCTACCAGGCCCGGTTCAACCGCTACCTCTACAACCGCAAGATCAAGGACACCTCGCGCTCGCACGTCTGGGCGTTCCTCGGCGACGGCGAGACCGGCGAGCCCGAGTCGCTCGGCGCGATCGGGCTGGCCGCCCGCGAGGAGCTGGACAACCTCACCTTCGTGATCAACTGCAACCTGCAGCAGCTGGACGGCCCGGTGCGCGGCAACGGGAAGATCATCCAGGAGCTGGAGTCGTTCTTCCGCGGCGCCGGCTGGAACGTGCTGAAGGTCATCTGGGGCCGCGACTGGGACCCGCTGCTCGCCCAGGACGTGGACGGCGTGCTGGTCAACAAGATGAACACCACCCCGGACGGCCAGTTCCAGACCTACACCGTCGAGTCCGGCGGCTACATCCGCGACCACTTCTTCGGCGACGACCCGCGACTGCGCAAGATGGTCGAGCACCTGACCGACGACGACCTGCGCAAGCTGTCCCGCGGCGGGCACGACTACCGCAAGGTGTACGCGGCGTTCAAGGCGGCCCGCGAGCACGTCGGCCAGCCGACCGTGATCCTCGCCCACACGATCAAGGGCTGGACGCTCGGACCCGACTTCGAGGCCCGCAACGCCACCCACCAGATGAAGAAGCTCACCAAGGCCGAGCTGAAGGAGTTCCGGGACCGCCTCTACCTGGACATCCCGGACTCGGCGCTGGAGGGCGAGCTGCCGCCCTACTACCACCCGGGCGAGGACTCCGACGAGATCGAGTACATGCGCGAGCGGCGCGCCGCGCTCGGCGGGTTCCTGCCGCGCCGGGTGGTGCGATCCAAGCCGCTCAAGCTGCCCGGCGACCCGGTGTACGGCGAGCTCAAGCGCGGGTCGGGCAAGCAGCGGATCGCCACCACGATGGCGTTCGTCCGGCTGCTGAAGGACCTGATCAAGGACGAGAACATCGGCGCCCGGTTCGTCCCGATCGCCCCGGACGAGTACCGCACCTTCGGCATGGACTCGCTGTTCCCGACGTCCAAGATCTACTCGCCGCACGGGCAGACCTACGAGGCGGTCGACCGGAAGCTGCTGCTGTCGTACAAGGAGTCCGAGCAGGGCCAGATGCTGCACGAGGGCATCAGCGAGGCGGGCTCCATGGCGTCCACCATCGCAGCCGGGACGTCCTACGCCACGCACGGCGAGGCGATGATCCCCGTCTACATCTTCTACTCGATGTTCGGGTTCCAGCGGACCGGCGACCAGGCGTGGGCGTTCGGCGACCAGATGGGCCGCGGCTTCCTGCTCGGCGCGACGGCGGGCCGCACCACGCTCACCGGCGAGGGCCTCCAGCACGCCGACGGGCACTCGCCGCTGCTCGCCGCGACCAACCCCGCCTGCGTCCACTACGACCCGTCCTGGGCCTACGAGCTGGCGTACGTCGTCCAGGATGCGCTGCGCCGCATGTACGGGTCGTCCGAAACCCACCCGCACGGCGAGGACGTCTTCTACTACCTCACCGTCTACAACGAGCCCTACCAGCAGCCCGCCGAACCGTCCGACCTGGACGTCGCCGGCCTGCTCAAGGGGCTCTACCTGCAGTCGCCGTCCCAGCTGGGCGGCGAGGCGCCGAAGGCCCGGATCCTCGCGTCCGGCGTGGCGGGCCGCTGGGCGCTGGAGGCGCAGCGCCAGCTCGCCGAGCAGTGGGGCGTCGCGGCGGACGTCTGGTCGGCGACCTCCTGGAACGAGCTGGCCCGCGAGGGCGCCGCCTGCGACGAGTGGAACATGCTGCACCCGGACGAGGACCAGCGCGTCCCGTACGTCACGCAGCGGCTCGCCGACGCGCCCGGCCCGTCCGTCGCGGTGTCGGACTACATGCGCGCCGTCCCGGACCAGATCGCCCCGTGGGTCCCCGGCGACTTCGCGTCCCTTGGCACGGACGGCTTCGGCTTCTCCGACACCCGCGCCGCGGCGCGCCGCGTGTTCCACGTGGACACGGCGTCCATCGTCCTCGCCGTCCTGACCCGGCTCGCGCGCGCGGGCGACGTCAAGCACGAGGTACTGCAGAAGGCGATGGACTACTACCGGCTGAGCTCCCCTGTGGACGAGGTGTTCGCAGGAGGTGTCCAGACCGCCGAAAGCAACACGGGCGGCGAAGCCTAACCGCGCGCGCACGAGCGAATCGTCCGCGCGCGTACGAACGAACGGGCTCGCATACGAACGGACCCGACGGCCCGCGAGCCGACCGGGACGCGTACGAGCGGAGGCCCCGAGACTGCGAAGGTGTAGGTCGCGGTCCCGGGGCCTTTCCGCACCTCTGGCCGAACGGCCCGGCACGGCACGCCCGCCCTTGTACTGGACGACGTGGCGAGGCGGGACGTCCACCAAAGCTCTCCTGAGCGGCGGTGCTACCCAACTCATCAAGCGCTACGCAGCGCCTGTCGATCTATGCGAAGCGCCACGCGGCGCATCTTCCGCACTACAAGCCGCACCCAGCGATCGCCACACGGCGCATATCGAGCTCCCAACGATCGTGATGCGGCGCCCCTGGGGCCTTACGGCGCGGGCGGGCTGAAGACGCCGAAGTGGTGCCCGGCGCTGTCCTGGAGCTGGGCGAAGGTGAGGCCCGCCTCGGTGGTCGTCGCCGGGACGATCACCTTGCCGCCCAGCGCCTCGGCCTGGGACACCGTCTCGGTGACGTCCCGGACGACGACGTAGAAGATCGCGTAGTCCGGGAAGTGGCCGTCCGACTCCATGATGCCGCCGGACGGCCGGTCCGCGCCGGGCGTGGTGACCTCGTCGTACTTGAGTGTGCCGCCCTCGGTGATGTTGAACGTCCAGTCGAACAGCTCGCCGTAGAAGCGCCTGGTCTCATCGGCCTTCCCGGTGCCGATCTCGAACCAGGCCACCGAGTTGTACGCGATGTCGGTCATTGTCCGTCTCCTCGCTCGTCCGTGCGTCGTAGCGAGGATGACCCGGCGCGGCGACAACCCCCTGTCGGTGTTTCCGAGGCTTTCAGGCGAGTTCGAGCACGCGGGTGCGGAGCTCCTTCGGCGGGTCGCCGAGGGACGCCCACGACCGGTGCGGCGCGATCTCCTCCAGCGGGACGGCCCGCCGGACGCGGTCGAGCCTGAACACCCGGGTCTCGCCGCGCAGCCGGCACCACGCGAGCAGGTACCAGCCGCGCTCGGCGGCCGTGAACGCCTGCGGCTCCACGTCCCGGTCGGTCTCGCTGCCGTGCCGGTCCACGTAGCTGATGCGGACGACGCGCCGCGAGACCATCGCCTCCTCCAGCACGGCGTCCCGCGCGGGACGGACGGGCGGTTCGGGCACGTCATCGTCCTCGGCCGGAACGCTGAAGCGGATGCGGGACGCGAGGTCGCGCGCGGCGTCGTTGTCCGCCGCGGGCATCACCGAAAGGATCTTGTTGAGCGCCGTCCGGGCGGCCTGCGCGTAGAGGGTGTCCCCCGCGCGGCCGAGGCAGATCGCGAGCGCGACGGCCTCACTCGCCGTGAAGTTGACCGGCGGCAGCGTCCGCTCCTTGTCGAGCGTGTACCCGCCGGTCCGGCCGACGTCCGCGTAGATCGGCACGCCCGCCTGCTGCAGCGCGCCGATGTCCCTCTCGATCGTCCGGACGCTCACCTCGTAGAGCGCCGCCAGCTCGCGGGCGCTGCGACGGCGCGGCGCGCTGGCCCGCAACTCCTCCACAAGCGCATACAACCGGTCTGTGCGGTTCACCCCGCCGACCGTACGCGCCCCCTCCGACAAAACAGCCACACACCCGAGTCAGCGCGCGGCGGGGGCAGACGTCGGGGCGCGTGCGGGGTCAGCGGGCGGCGCGGGTCCAGGCGAGGAGGTCGTCGGCCTTGAGGGTGTTGACGACGCGGTCGGCGGGGATGCCGCAGCGGGCGGCGCGGTCGCAGCCGTTGGGTTGCCAGTCGAGCTGGCCCGGCGCGTGGGCGTCGGAGTCGATCGAGAAGCGGCAGTCGGCCTCGACGGCGAGGCGGAGGAGCCTTTTGGGCGGGTCGAGGCGTTCCGGGCGCGAGTTGATCTCCACCGCGACGTCGTAGGCGGTGCAGGCGTCGAAGACCAGCTGGGCGTCGAACGCGGACTCGGGGCGCAGGCCGCCGCGGCGCCCACCCGCCTTGACGATCCGTCCGGTGGCGTGGCCGAGGACGTTGACCTGCGGGTTCGCGATGGCCTTGACCATCCGCTCGGTCATCGGGACGCGCTCCATCCGCAGCTTGGAGTGGACGCTCGCGACCACGACGTCGAGGCGTTCGAGCAGGTCCTCGTCCTGGTCGAGGGAGCCGTCGTCCAGGATGTCCACCTCGATACCGGTGAGGATCCGGAACGGCGCAAGCTCCTCGTTCAGCTCGGCGACGACGTCCAGCTGGCGGCGCAGCCGGTCCGCCGAGAGGCCGTTCGCGACCGACAGCCGGGGCGAGTGGTCGGTGAGCGCGATGTACTCGTGCCCGATCGAGATCGCGGCCTCGGCCATCTCGCGGATGGGTGAACCGCCGTCCGACCAGTCCGAATGCGTGTGCAGGTCGCCCTTGAGCGCGGCGCGCAGCCGGGCCGCGGCCTCGTCGACCGGCTCGCCCTCGGTCGCCTCCAGCCGCCGCAGGTAGACGGGCGTCTCACCGCGCAGCGCCTCCGTGATGGCCAGCGCCGTCACCTTGCCGATACCGGGCAGATCACCGAGAGTGCCCTGGTCGGCGCGCTCGGCCAGCTCGTCCGGCGACATGCCGTCCACGAGGTCCGCGGCCTTGCGGAAGGCGCGCACCCGGAACGTCGGCTCCTGCGCCCGCTCCAGCAGGAAGGCGATCCGCCGCAATGCCTCAGCAGGCTCCATACCTTGCAATCTAGCCCGCCCCAACCCCCCTGAACCCCCCACCAAGCTCACATGAGCCTCTCCCCGCCCACGCTCCACCCCGGTCAAGCCCTCCGGACCACGCACCCCAACGCGGCGACCCGGCCCTGAACGAGCCGAGATCACGCGGCAGCAAACTCAGGCGGCGACCATGCGCGCTCATGGATCGCGCGGCGGTCCGGCCACGGATGCTGCTGAATCATGCGAGGGGCTGGCCCCTGGGTATGGCTCAGGCGACCGTCCGGGCTCACGATCACCGGCCCTCCGAGCACGGCGCGTCCGGCGGTAGGACCACGGTATGACGTGAGGGTGGCACCGCAGGGGCATCCGGGGGCGGGCTCCGGTTCTCTAACCTGGGGCTATGAGCGGCGAGGTGGAGCGCGAGGAGGCCGGCGGGCGGGCGACCGTCCGCCTGCTGACGCGTCCGCTCGCCGCCGCGCTGTGGCGCGGGCGCGCCGAGCCCGCGACGCCCTCCCCACCCTGGCCGTTCGGGCTGCGCTGGACGCGCTTCATCGGCATAGGACGGCTGCCGTTCGGGCTCGTCGCGCAGGGGTTCGACCTGCTCCTCGCGGTGATCCTGCTGTTCAGCGGCATCCCGGTGCTGGCGGAGCGGCTCAGCGGCCCGCCGCCCTACCATCCGCCCTACGCCCCGGACGTGGCGCCGCCGCCGCATCCGTCGCCGACCTTCGGCGCGGTGGTCCTCGCGGTCTGGCTCGCCGCGCCCCTCGCGCTGCGCAGGAGGCATCCGCTGGGGGCGTGGCGGCTCGCGGCGTCCGGCATGGTGGTCTCCGCCCTGCTCATCCAGACGAACGACCGGTTCATCCCGTCCGGTGTGATCGCGATGCTGTTCGTCCTGTACCTGGTGGCGGTGCGGTGCTCGCGCGAGACCACCATCGGGGTGGCGCTCGTGACCGTCCTCGGGGCGGGCCTGCTGCAGCCGCGCACGGCGGCGGGGGCCGCGGTCCTTATCGCGTTGCCGCTGCTCGTGGGCTTCCTCGTGCGCACGCGACAGGCGTCCCGGCGCGAGCTTGAGCAGCAGGAGCGGAGGCACCGCGACGCCGAGGCCGTCCTGCTGGAACGGCAGCGCATCGCGCGCGAGCTGCACGACGTGGTCGCCCACCACATGTCGATGATCGCCATCCAGGCCGAGGCCGCGCCGTACAAGACACCGGACGTCCCCCAAACGACCCGTGAGGACCTGGCCGAAATCCGCGCGACCGCGTTGGACGCCCTACGCGAGATGCGCCGCATCCTGGGCGTCCTGCGCCAGGAGGACGGCGCCGTCACCGCACCCCAACCGAGCCTGGAACGCCTGGACGAGCTGCTCGCAGGCGCGCGCGGTACAGGGCTCGAAGTGGCGTCCCAGGTCAAGGGTGACCTCACCGACCTGCCACCGGGCGTGGGGCTGACCGCCTACCGGATCGTCCAGGAGGCGCTGAGCAACGCGATGCGGCACGCTCCCGGCTCCGCAGTCGGGGTCGAGGTCGCGCGCGGGGGCGGGATACTACGGCTGAGCATCGTCAACGGCCCGGCCGCGCCCGGCCACTCCCCCACGCCGTCCCCACCGGGCGCGGGCCACGGCCTGGTCGGAATGCGCGAACGGGTGGCGATGCTCGGCGGCGACCTGTCCGCCGTGCCGCTCGCCGATGGAGGATTCGCCGTGACCGCAAACCTGCCCGAGACCACACCACCGGACACCGCGTCGTCCACGAACACCGGCCGTCCGGGGACATCGGCCTCATGACGATCCGGGTGATGATCGCCGACGACCAGGGAATGGTGCGGACCGGATTCGGCGTCCTGCTCAACGCCCAGCCCGACATCGAGGTCGTGGGCGAGGCCGAGAACGGCGAGCGGGCCCTGCTGGTGGCCGGGTCACTGCGCCCGGACGTCGTCCTGATGGACGTCCGCATGCCCGTGATGGACGGCCTGGAGGCGACCCGCCGACTCCTCTCGTCCGGCGCCGACGACGCGCCGAAGGTCCTCATGCTCACCACCTTCGACCTGGACGACTACGTCTACGAGGCACTGCGCGCGGGCGCGTCCGGCTTCCTGCTGAAGGACGCCTCGGCGACCGAGCTGGCCGAGGCCGTCCGGGTCGTCGCGGCCGGTGACGCGCTCCTGTCGCCGTCCATCACCAAGCGCCTGATCTCGGAGTTCGCCCGCCTGGGCGCCCCGCGCGGACCGTCCCGCTCCCGCCTGGACGAGCTGACCGACCGCGAGACCGAGGTCCTGGCCCTGGTCGCACGCGGCCTCTCGAACGCCGAGATCGCCACCGAACTGGTCGTCGCCGAGCAGACCGTCAAAACACACTTCGGCCGCATCCTGGCCAAACTCGCCCTCCGCGACCGCGCCCAAGCCATCGTCTACGCCTACGAAACCGGCCTAGTCCGCCCCGGCGAATAACCCCCAGCAAACCCCCACACCACCGGAGCACGCCCACCCCTCACAAACACAAAACCGAACACGAACGCAAACCGCGCATACTTGCGTAGCCGCACGGACGGAACGCCCAACACCGGCGGGCATCGCCGCACAGCCGCGCACAGACGCAAAGGCACGCATGGCGCGTGGCCGTTGGACGGAACACCAGCCAGGGGGCCCGCTGGCGAGATTCGTCGCGTAGCCGCGCAAGGACACGAAGAGCTGCCCAAACGCGAAGCGCGCATGATGCGTAGCCGCATGGACGCGACGCCAGCCCTGGCCACCTGGGCAAGCATCATCACGTAGCCGCACACACACAAAGTCGCGCCCAGCGTGTGGCCGCATAGACAGGACGCCTGGGCCAGGCCCGCCGCCGGGCATAGGCACGCGGTCGGCACGTGGCCGCACATGGATGCTAGGGGCAGGGCGCGGGCGGCGCAGGCTCGTGCGCGGACTTGGGCATGAGCCGCGAGACTCAGGGCGCGGGCTCGGCGCAGGCGCAGGCGCAGACGCGGGGGCTCAGGGCGCGGGCGCAAGCGCAGGCTCGAGTTCGGGCGCAGGCGCAGGCGCGACCGCAGGCGTGGGCACGGGCGCGGGGCGCGGGGCGCGAGCGCTGGCGCGGGCGCGGGCGGGGGGCTCGGGCGCAAACGCTGGCGCTGGCGCGGGCGCGGGCGGGGGGGCTCGGGCGCAAACGCGGGCGCGGGCGCGGGGCACGAGCGCAAACGCTGGCGCGGGCGCGGGCGGGGGGGCTCGGGCGCAAGCGCTGGCGCGAGCGGAAGCGCAGGCTCGGGCTCGGCGCAGGCTCGGGCTCGGCGCAGGCGCAAGCGCGGGCGCGAAGCGCGGGCGTGAGGCGCGGGGCGGGGGGCTCAGGGCGCGGGCTCGGGGCCGGTTTGGAGGCCCGGCTCGTGGGTGTAGGCGGCGTAGTACTCGGGTGGTACGTGGGAAGACGGCACCGGTGGTTGATCCGCGTTACGGGCGCCGGTTCCTACCTTCCAGATCAGTGGTGAGGAAGCACTGATCAGGAAGGACATCCGAGCATGCGGATCGTTGGACGCCGGAGCGCCGCGGCCGTGGCCGTGCTGGCCGTGGCCGCCTCGACCGCGGCGGCCGCGCGCGTCCCCGATCCCTACGGGGCGCCGGGCCCGCTGCCGAGCCTGTCCACGGGGGCGCTGCCTGCGCGGTACGCGGCCGTGCACGGGCAGATCGAGGCGGCGCGCACCGTGGCCGAACGCGCGCACGACGGGGGCCGAGCGGGAGCGCTGGCACGGTTCCTGACGCCCGATCGCCGGTTCCTGTCCTTCGACGCGCGCGGGACGGGACGGGCCGTCGAGGTCATCGGCGACCTCGCGCAGGCGGACCGCATAGCCGTCATCGTCCCCGGCGCGGACGGCCTGCTGACCAACTTCGACTCGTGGAAGTGGGCGGGCGGCGGCGCGCGGGCGGTCGCCGACCAGGCCCGCCGCGAAGCGCCCGGCACCCGCCTCGCGGTGATCGCCTGGCTCGGCTACGCCTCCCCGCCGACGCTCAGCACCACCGTCCTCACCGACGACCGGGCCCGGACGGCCGCGTCCGCGCTGCGGGGGTTCGTCAGCGACGTCCACCGCGTCAACGGCCGCGCCGGGATCGCCCTGCTCTGCCACAGCTACGGCTCGGTCGTCTGCGGCCGAGCGGGCAAGTCCGGACCGCTGCCCGTGGACGAGGTCGCGCTTTTCGGCAGCCCCGGAACCACGGCGGGCTCCGCGCGCCAGATCTTCCCGTCCGCGCAGGTGTGGGCAGGCCGCTCCTCCGGCGACTGGATGCAGTTCGTCCCGCATGTCCGGCTTCTTGGCATCGGTTTCGGCCGCGACCCGCTCTCCAGCGCGTTCGGCGCCCGCCGCTTCGCCGCCGGCGGCGGCCCGCACAGCGCGTATCTGAAGCCCGGGTCGACCCCGCTGGCCAACCTCACCCGTATCGCCCTGCACAAGGAAGCAGAGGTGACCCATGGCTGAGCAACCCGCGCTCCCCGCCTGGCACGCCGAGCGCTACCGCCGCATGGCCGACCGCAAGCCCGGCCTCGTCACGGTCATCGAGGCGACCACCCCCGACACCCGCGACCGCGCCGTGGACGCCCTCCGCGCCCTGGCCATCCTCGGCGTCATCCTGGGCCACTGGCTGGTCACCGCCGTGGTCAACACCGGCGGCGTCCTGCACGCCGCCAGCCCCCTCACGACCATGCCCGCACTGGCCCCGATCAGCTGGCTCCTCCAGACCCTCGCGATCTTCTTCCTGGTAGGCGGCTACACCACCACCCGCAGCTACCTCACCACCCACTCATCCACCCCCACCCGCCCCACCAGCACACGAGGAGGCACCACCCGAACCAGGAGCACCCAAACCACAAATCCTCGCGAAGGGCACCCACCGACCAGAGCAGCCTCCGCAGGCAACCAGCGAGCCCGCACCAATCAGCTATGGCCCGAACGGCCCGACAACGGACAAGGCCACAGCCACAGGACTTGGCTCAGACGGCCCGACGACAAGCAAGACCGCAGCCATCAAGCGCAGCTCAGACGGTCCAGCAACGGACGAGGCCGCAGCTACCGGACTTGGCTCGGACGGACCGATGACAGGCAAGGCCCCGGCCATCAAGCGCAGCTCAGACAACTCGGCAACGGGCACGGTCGCCGCTGCAGGCCATGGCTCGGACGGTCCGGCGACAAGCAAGATCGCGGCTATCGAGCGCGGCTCGGACGGGTCGGCGACAGCCGAGACCGCAGCTACAGAGCTTGGCTTGAGCGGAGGGCCGTCCGGCTGGTGAAGCCTGTGCCGATCTTGTTGGCAGTGTGGGCCGGGGCCGTCCCGCTGCTACTCGTGGCCGGATACCCGGCCGGGACAATCGGCTCGCTGATCAACCTGGTCCTCGACCCGCTGTGGTTCCTGCTGGTCTACCTGGGCCTCACCGCGCTCACCCCGATCGTGGCCGGCGCCGTCCGCCGCTGGGGCGCCTGGGCCGCGGCGCTCCCGGTCGCCGCCACCGCGCTGATCGACCTGTCCCGCTTCGCCCTGGGAGGACCCCCTTGGCTCAGCTGGCTCACTGTCGCCTCAGCATGGCTCGTCCCCTTCACCTTGGGCGCCGCCTGGGCCCACGGCTCCTTCACCCCCCACAACCCCAGCAGCCCAGCAGAGCCCTCGCGGTCCAACGGGCCGCGCCGCCTCCGCGATCCCAGGCACGCGGGCCCCGGCCGGGATGGGCCCGCGCGAGGCCTCGCTCGCGATGGGGCGAGGACATGGCTCGGGCCGTTGGCGCTGCTGGTCGGCGGGGGTGCGGCGGCGATCGGGCTCGTCGTATTCGGCGGATACCCGGCGAGCATGGTCGGGGTCCCCGGACAGCCGGTCTCGAACCTGTCGCCGCCGACGCTGGCGGCCGTGGCGTTCGGGCTGGCGCAGTGCGGCGCGGCGCTCCTGCTCCGCGGCCCGCTCGCCCGGCTGATGCGGCGTCCGGTGCTCTGGGCGGGCGTGGCCATGGTGAATCTCTCGGCAATGACCCTGTTCCTCTGGCACCAAACCGCGATGCTGGGCGTTTCAGCTCTCGTGACGAGGATCACGGATACAGTGCCAGGGCTGCTCGACCCGCCCGGCCATCCCGGATGGATCTTCCACCGGTTGGTCTGGATCCCGGTGTTCGCCGCCGTCCTGGCGGGACTGTGGTCGCTGGCGCACCGCTTCGAGCGGCGGATCCGATTCCAACCGACGGGCCGTCCCGTACATCTCACCAAGAGACCGAACGCCTCGGACTGGGCTTTCGGGACACGCACGACGACCACCGGATGCGCCGAGCATCGACCTGGATGAAGTAGAAAGGCCGGCATGCCGCAGTCTTCCGAGACGCCGCAGTCCTCCTCCAGTGAGCAGACCGCCGGCGACGTCCCGGCCGAACGGCCGCACCGCCGCAGGCACCCGCTGCGGCGGCTGGCCGCCTGCGCGGTGCTGGCGGGCGGCGTGCTCTTCACCACCGCCGGGACGGGCCACGCCGACCCCTACGCCAAGCCGGGCCCCGTCCCGATGCTCTCGCCGAGCACGCTCAACGCCCGCTACGCGGCCGAGCGGCTCACGATCGCGAAGGCCCTGAAGACCGCGAGGGACGTGGGCGACACCGAGCGCGCCCGCGCCCTCACCGCGTTCCTCCAGCAGGACCGGCATTTCCTCACGGTCGACCCGCGCGGCCGCGGCCAGGCCGTCGAAGTGGTCGGCGATCTCGCCCGCGCCCGCCGCGTCGCGGTCCTGGTGCCCGGTGCCGACTCCACGATCGCGGGCTTCGACATGCGTGCCGGACGCGCCTGGGCGTCCCCCGGCGGCGGCGCCCGCGCCGTCTACGACGAGGCCCGCAGGCTGTCCCCCGGCAGCGACCTCGCGGTCGTCGCCTGGCTCGGCTACGCCGCCCCCAAGACCTTCAGCAGCGACGTCCTCACCGACACCCGCGCCGAACGCGGCGCCGTCGAGCTCCGCCAGTTCCTCGTCGGCATGCACCGGGTCAACCCGTCCGCCCAGGTCGGCCTGCTCTGCCACAGCTACGGCTCGGTCGTCTGCGGCCGCGCCGCCATGGAGGGCTACGGCCCCGGCGGCCCCGCCTGGCGCAAGGTGTCCGACATCGCCCTGTTCGGCAGCCCCGGCACCACCGCCTGGACCGCCGGCGGCCTCGGCACCACCGCCCGCGTCTGGGCCGGACGAGGCGCCACCGACTGGATGGAGGACGTCCCGCACGTCCGCATCTTCGGCCTGGGCCTAGGTCCCGACCCCGTCTCCCGCAACTTCGGCGCCCGAGTCTTCCAAGCCGGCCGCGTCGGCCACAGCGACTACCTCGCCCCCAACTCCCCCTCCCTACGCAACCTCACCTACATAGCCCTAGGCCGCCCCACCAACGTCACCCCCGCCTAACCCCACCCCAAAACCCCCAGCCACCACACGACCCACGCCTCGTCCCACCGCGCCCCAGCTTCGCCCAGCACCCCACCCGGCGCCCCCGCGTCCCGCCCCGCCTCAGTCCGACACGCCGGGCGCTTCCTGGCTGGGCCCTCCATGCGGTCGATCGCCTGTCGGCTCACCCTTGGGCTGACTCTTTGGGGAGCTTCGGGGCGTCCATCCGTCAGGCGTCGGTTATGTCCAGCTCGCGATACATGTGTCGCCCGGTCGGCCGGGCATCACATTGCCCTCGGACACACGGACCAGAGCTCACCCTTGAGGTGAGTTTTCGCAGGTCATCAGGCCATCATGAGTATGGACGCAGTACTGGCCATCGGGTCCGATCTCCAAGTTGAGCTACTGGCGGGTAGGGGGTTACTCGGCAGTTCAGTTGAGGGTGGCGGGGCGATTCATCACGTTCGAGATGGCACTCTGGACGTGTGGACAGCAGCAGCGACGCGGCGCTCCGCGAGCAGACGACCAAGCGCCTTGAGAAGGCGATGGGGACGTTCGGCACGGCGGCCCTCGCCAGCATGGAGGAGCAGCTTCCGTGGTTCCGGCGGATGCCCGCCGACCAGCGGTCGTGGATCGGGCTGGTCGCGCAGGCCGGGATCGCGGCGTTCGTGGAGTGGTTCGGGAGCGGCGAGAACGCCAAGCCCGCCATCGCCGCCGAGGTGTTCGGCACCGCGCCGCGGGAGCTGATGCGCTCGATCAAGCTGCGGCACACCATCGACATGGTCCGCGTGATCATCGACGTGGTGGAGACCCGGCTGGAGGAGCTGGCCGCCCCCGGCGGTGAGGCGCAGCTGCGCGAGGCGATCCTCCGCTACACCCGGGACGTCGCGTTCGGAGCCGCGCAGGTGTACGCGCAGGCCGCGGAGACCCGCGCCGCCTGGGACGCCCGCCTGGAGGCGCTGGTCGTCAACGCCGTCCTGCGCGGCGAGGTGGACGACGGCATGCACTCCTGGGCCGCCGCGCTCGGCTGGACCGCCAAGCCCGTCACCGTGATCGCGGGCTTCACCTCGGACGAGGAGGAGCCGGAGGTCACCATAGACCAGATGCAGCTGGCCGCCCGCCGCGCCCGTGTGGACGCGCTCGCCGGCGTCCAGGGCACCCGCGTCGTCGTGATCATCGGTGGCACCGAGGACGCGGTCGCCGCCGCCCGGCACATCGCCGCCAAGTGCGGCCCCGGTCCGGTCGTGGTCGGCCCCACGGTCGGCGATCTGTACGACTCGCCCGTCTCCGCCCGGTCCGCGCTCGCGGGCCTGCGCGCCGCCGCCGGATGGCCGGACGCCCCCCGTCCCGTCCCGTCGGACGAACTGCTCGCCGAACGCGCCCTCGACGGCGACGACGTCGCCCGCCGCCACCTGGTCGACCACGTCTACGACCCCATGTGCGACGCGGGCGCCCCCCTCCTCGACACCCTCACCACCTACCTGGAGCAGGGATCCTCCCTGGAGGCGACGGCCCGCCTCCTCTTCGTCCACCCCAACACCGTCCGCTACCGCCTCCGCCGCGTCACCGAGCTGACCGGCCTGGCCCCCACGGACGGCCGCAACGCCTTCACCCTCCGCATCGCCCTAGCCCTGGGCCGCTTCTCCCGCCGCCCCACCCGCTCCTGACCCCCAAGCCCCCAGACCAGGCCGCCCCCGCCCAAGCCACGCCAAGTCCCCGAACAACCCCACGCAAGCCCGGGCGCCTCATTCACGCCCCCGCGCCCAAGCCCCACCGGCCAACGCTCCAGCCGTTGCCTCGAAGCTCTTGAGTAGCAGCCGCAGGCACGGAGCCAGACCAAGCACAGCCACGCCCCGAGCACAGGTGCGGCCCCGGCACCAACACCAGACGCCGCCTCAACACAGCTCGCCCCGACACGCGCCCGAGCGTGGACGCGCGCCCGCCCAAGAGCGCGGACGTGTGTGCGGACGTGTGCGGACGTGGAGGCGGACACGACCCCGGGCACGTTCCGGCGTGCACGCAGGTGCAACTCCGGACGTGGGCGCGTGGCAGACCCAGGCAGGAAAGGCGCTGTCCGAGGACGTCGCCCAGGATCGGGGGCAAGCTCGGCCGTGGACGAAACCGCGGGTCCGAACAAGGCGAGGGCGCGGATGTGTGCGCAAACCTGAGCATGCGGCCAGGGCACGAAGCAGGCACGGCATGAAACGCGGACGAGGGCACGTGCCGACTTGGGCGTGAACGCGCAATTGGGCCCGGCCAAGAGCGGAAGCGACGCCTGCGGGCCGGTGTCGCCATGGCCGCGGACACTGGCCAGGTGCGGAACTGGGCGCGAGCTCGGACTTCGACAGTTCCGGCCTGGAGCGTGAGCGCAGGTACGACCTCGGCGCGGGCACACCCCCAGAAACTCCGCCTCCGGGCCCGACGCCGCACTGCCCTGGATGCCGACACGAGCATGGGCCTGGGGCGAGCGCAGGCGCGGACGCGGTCGCAAGCTCGCAGTTTGACGGTTCCGGCCTGGAGCGTAGGGGCGAGTACGACCTCGGTGCGGACGCACGCCCAGAAGCTCCGCCTCCGGGCCCGACCCCGCACCGCCGTGGACGCCGACACCAGCATGGGCTTGGGCCCCCACCCCAGGCGCGGGCCTGGCGCGGGCGTGAGCGCAGACCTGGCACGAGCGTGGGCCTGGCGCGGGCGTGGGTCTGGCGCGGGCGTGAGCGCAGACCTGGCACGAGCGCGGGCCTGGCGCGGGCCTGGCGCGGGGCCGACTGTGGGTTGACGTGGCCACGACGTGGAGGCATGACACGCCCCCGGGCACGGTTCCTTCGAGCGCATAGGCGCGTCCCTGGGCGTGGGCGCGGTACAGGCGTGGGCGCGAAAGCGCTGTCTGAGAGGCGTCGCCCGGGGTCTGGACGTGACTTCGAGCGCGAATGAGGGCGTGGCCTGACCTTGGTGCGGGAGCGCGGTTCCGTTTTGGGCATGGGCGCGGATCTTGGGCCGGGCGCGCACGGGAAGCGACGCCTCAGTCCCGTCCTCGCACTGGCGTGGGCGCCGACACGAGCGCGGATCTGGGCGTAGGCGTGGCTCGGGCCCGGCGTACTGTGCGGCAACGGTGAGGGGCCTGGGCCTGGGCACTGGGCTGGACGGCGATGTGCGCGGATCTGGGCGTGGGTCGGGCCGGCGTGCGGCGCGGCGGAGGTAAAAGTCCTGGGGACGGGGTCGGGCATCGGGGACGGGGTCAGGCATCGGGGACGGGTCGGGCATCGGGGACGGGGTCAGGCGTCGCGGTTGGGGGCTTTTGCGGTCTCTGCCGCAGGGTTTGGGGCTGAGGGGAGCGAGGCGTGCGGGGTCGAGGGGAGTGTGGGATGGGGCTGGGAGTGTGGGAGGGGCTTTGGGGGTGGGGGTTTGGGGCTTGTTTGGGGGGTTTCGGGGGGCTGGGGGTGTGAGGGCGGAGGGGTGGGAGTGGGGGTAAGGGGGTGGGGTGTCCGGTATGGGGGTTGTAGGGGTCGTACAAAGCGTCCGGACCAAAGTTCGTGTGCTTCCGCATCGGCAGGGGGGTGGCGCACCCGGCACGCTGGATCGCGTGATTCTCCTCGCATCGCCCGGGCAGGGCGCCCAGACCCCCGGTTTCCTTGAGCCGTGGCTGGAGGTGCCCGGCGTCGCGGACCGGCTCGCCTGGTGGTCCGCGGTGACGGGACTGGACCTGGTGCGCTTCGGGACGACCGCGGACGCCGAGGAGATCCGCGACACCGCCGTGGCGCAGCCGCTGCTGGTCGCCGCGGCGCTGGCCGCCTACGAGCAGCTGTACCCCGAGGGCGGACGGCCCGACGCCGTCGCCGGGCACAGCGTGGGCGAGCTGGCCGCCGCCGCGATCTCGGGCGTGCTGAGCCCGGAGACCGCGCTGGTCCTCGTGCGGGAGCGCGGCCGGGCCATGGCCGAGGCCGCCGCCGTCACCGAGACGGGGATGACCGCGCTGCTCGGCGGCGAGCCCGACGAGGTGCTCGCCATGCTGGAGAAGCACGGGCTGACCCCCGCGAACGTCAACGGCGCGGGGCAGGTCGTGGCCGCCGGGACGACCGCGCAGCTCCAGGCGCTCGCGGACGAGCCGCCGGCCAAGGCGCGCCTGCGTCCGCTCGCGGTCGCCGGGGCGTTCCACACCGACCACATGGCGCCGGCCGTCGCGACCCTCGCGAAGCTCGCGCCGGGCGCGGACGTCCACGACCCGCAGAGCACGCTGCTGTCCAACCGGGACGGCGCGGTCGTGACGTCCGGTCGCGACTACCTCGACCGGCTGGTCGCGCAGGTCAGCGCGCCCGTCCGGTGGGACGAGTGCATGGCGACCATGCGCGAGCTGGGCGTCACCGCGATCATCGAGCTGCCGCCCGCAGGCACCCTCACCGGCCTGGCCCGCCGCGAGCTCAAGGGCATCGAGCTGCTCGCCCTGAAGACCCCGGACGACCTGGGCAAGGCCCGCGAGCTGATCAAGGCGCACACCTCATGACGGGTGTCACGCTGCGTGCCGAGCCGGTCCGCCCGGGTGCCCGGGTGCTCGGGTTCGGCGGCCACCAGCCGGCGAAGGTCGTCACCAACCACGACTTCGCCGCCGTCATGGACACCAGCGACGAGTGGATCCGGTCCCGCGTCGGCATCGTCGAGCGCCGCCTCGCCGGGCCGGACGAGACGATCACGGACCTGGCCGTCCAGGCGGGCGGGAAGGCCCTCGCCGCGAGCGGTCTCGCACCGTCCGACGTCGACCTGGTGATCGTGGCGACCTGCTCGGCCGAGACGCCGATGCCGAGCCACGCGCCGGCCGTCGCGCACCGCCTCGGCATCGAGGCGCCGGGCGCGTACGACCTGAACTCGGCGTGCTCCGGATTCTGCTACGCGCTCGCCGCCGCGGACGCCGCCGTCCGCACCGGGTCGGCCCGGAACGTGCTGGTCGTCGGGGCCGAGAAGATGTCGCAGTGGATCGACCAGACCGACCGGTCGACCGCGATCATCTTCGCGGACGGCGCGGGCGCCGCCGTCGTCGGACCGTCCGAAACCCCCGGTATCGGCCCGGTCGTCTGGGGCAGCGACGGCAGCGCCCCGGAGCGGATCGCCATCGCCGACCGGACCTCCTTCATCCGGCAGGACGGGCAGGCCGTGTTCCGCTGGGCGACGACCGCGATCGCGCCGGTCGCCCTCGCGGCGGTCGAGCGGGCCGGGCTCGTCCCGGACGATCTGGCCACGATCGTCCCGCACCAGGCCAACCTGCGCATCATCGACGCCATCGCGCGCCGCATCAAGGCGACCAACGCGGTGGTGGCCGACGACATCACCCGGTCCGGCAATACTTCGGGGGCCTCGATCCCGCTGGCCCTCGCGCACATGATCGAACGCGGCGACGTGCCGTCCGGCGCCCCGGCCCTGCTGGTCGGGTTCGGCGCGGGACTGTCCTACGCTGCCCAAGTCATCCAGATCCCGTAGCCACGCGTTCTGGACAACCCACAAAGGAGACACCGACACCATGGCAGACGCCACCGAGCAGGAGATCCTGGACGGCCTCGCCGAGATCATCGACGAGATCGTGGGGATCGACAAGTCCGAGGTCACCCCGGAGAAGAACTTCATCGACGACCTCGACATCGACTCCCTGTCGATGGTAGAGATCGCGGTGGCCGCCCAGGACAAGTTCGGCGTCGAGATCCCCGACGACGAGCTGCGCAACCTGAAGACCGTGCAGGATGTCATCAATTTCGTCCAGAAGCTAAAGGTCTGAAAGTTCCGCGGGGAGACCAGCCGTCTCACTATGAGGAGACCAGCCGTCTCGCCGCGGGGCGACAGGTCCGTCCGCGGGGCGACAGTTCGTCCGCAGGACGACGGGTTCGTCCGCAGGGCGGTTCGTCCGCCGGGCGACCGTCTCGTTCGCGGGCGATCCGTCCCGGTCGCGGGATGACAGGCTCGGCCCCGTCCGCGGGCCGGACCGGTCGCCTCGCGGGCGGGACGATCCGTCGTCTCCGTGATGACGGGCAGCCATCGCCGCACGGCCGCGGCGCGCCGCCACCCCGGACGGACCGCGAGGTCCCGCCGGCGCGCCGTCGCCACCCCCCAGTAACGCAAGGAGCACTCACACCATGAGCAACAAGACGACCGTCGTCGTGACCGGCCTCGGTGCCACGACCCCGCTCGGCGGCGACGTGCCGTCGACGTGGTCCGCGCTGCTCGCCGGTCGGTCCGGGGTGCGGAAGCTCGACTGGGAGGGCGTCGAGGAGCTGCCCGTGCGGTTCGCCGCGCAGCTCGCCGTCGATCCGTCCGAGGTCCTGCCGAAGCAGACGCTGCGACGACTCGACCGCTGCCAGGCCATCGCGCTGATCGCGGCGCGGGAGGCCTGGTTGCACGCGGGGCTGAAGTCCCGCACCAAGAAGGGCTACGAGGCGGACGCCGAGGGCTTCGAGATGGACGGCGAGCGCCTGGGCGTCGTCGTCTCGACCGGCATCGGCGGCCTGCACACCGCGCTAGGCAGCTACGACGTGTTCAAGGAGAAGGGCTGGCAGCGCGTGTCGCCCTTCACCGTCCCGATGCTGATGCCGAACGGCGCGTCCGGGCACGTCGGCATCGAGTACGGCGCGACCGCGGGCTCGCACTCGCTGGTCAGCGCCTGCGCCTCGTCCGCCGAGGCGGTCGGGTACGCGATCGACATGATCCGGACGGGCCGCGCCGACATGGTGATCTGCGGCGGCACCGAGGCGTGCATCCACCCGCTGCAGATGGCCTCGTTCGGCGTGATGCGGGCGATGTCCACCCGCAACGACGAGCCCGAGCGCGCGTCGCGCCCGTATGACAAGAACCGCGACGGCTTCGTCCTGGGCGAGGGCGCCGCGGTGATGATCCTGGAGTCGGAGGAGCACGCCCGCAAGCGCGGCGCGACGATCCACGCGATCGCGGCCGGCTGCGGATACTCCGGCGACGCCTACGACATCGTCCTGCCGGACCCGAGCGGCGCCGGCCAGGCCAAGGCCATGCGCCGCGCGCTCGCCAACGCCGACCTGAAGCCCGAGGACATCGTGCACGTCAACGCGCACGCCACGTCCACGCCTTCGGGGGACGTCGCGGAGCTGAACTCGATCAAGGCGGCGCTCGGCGACGCGGCCAAGAACATCACCGTCACCGGCACCAAGTCGATGACCGGCCACATGCTCGGCGGCGCGGGCGCGCTGGAGTCGGTGATCACCGTCCTGACCCTGCGCGAGGGCATCATCCCGCCCACCGCCAACCTCGAGGACATCGACGACGAGGTCGACCTCGACATCGTCCACGGCGAGCCGCGCAAGCTCGCGGACGGCCCGGCCGCGGCCCTCAACAACTCCTTCGGTTTCGGCGGCCACAACGTCTCGGTCGCCTTCAAGCGCGCTCTCTGAGCCGGAAACCACCTCAAGACGCCCGTCCCGGTCATCCACACCGGGACGGGCGTCCTGCTGTCAGCGGCGGCGTTGGCCGTGGTCAACGTGGTGGGCGACGAGCGCGGCATGCGAAAGCGGCGACGATAGGTCTGCGACGTCCCCGTTCGTGGTGTAGTCGAGCAGGACGACCTCCCGCCGCGAACCGAGCTCCCGAAGCTCTTCGACGACCTCGGCCGCCCGGTTCTCCAGCATCCACCGATACGTGGGCAGGTAGATCTCCCGCCGGGCCTCCTCGTAGCCGAGCAGGCGTCCGGCGACGCGATGCCCCAGCGGCGGCCCCAGCCGTCGGACGGTCCGCTTGATGCCCTTCATCGCCGCGATGTCCAGCTTGCCGAAATCCTCGGCCTCAGTGGCGAACACCTTCAGCGCCTGCCAGACGCCCTCGACGGACTGCGAGGTCCGCTCCGGATGCCCCGGCACCGGAATCCCGCCATGCGGAAAGAACGGGCTGAGACGGACCCACGGCTCCTCACCCCGCGACGTGACATCCAAGACCACCGCATCGGGATGGTCCCTCCGGACGGTGGTGCGCCGGCGACTCGCGACGTGAACGGCCATGAGGACAGCGTGCCGCCGCCCTCCGACAGTTCACCCCGCCCCGAGAACGCCCCCGGTCAGCGATGGCCCAGCACGTTGACGACCCGCCCGTCCGGATCACGGACGAAGAACCGCCGCACGCCCCACTCCTCGTCCTGCAGCGGGTGGACGATCTCCATCCCGGCCTCCAGCATCGCCGCATACGCCGCGTCCACGTCGTCCACCTCGACGCTCATGTCAGGCGAGACCGGCCCGGTCCTGTCGTCCTCCGCATAGAAGCTGACCTGCGCCGTGGGAACCTCCGGCGAGGCCACGGTCATGATCCACCCATGGTTCATGACCTCCTCGAACCCCAGCCGCCCGTAGAACTCCCGACTGGCCCCCACATCCCGAACCCGAACATTAGGCACAACCCGCCGAACCCCCACCAGACCTCCCAACCTCACCACCAACACCACCCCCCAACCTACAAACCACCCCACCCCCACTCCCCGCACCGGCCCCAGAGCACCAGACACCCAGCGCCACGCGGTTGAGAGCGGCGCCAGGCGGTTGGGAACGGCGCCACGCGATGGAGAGCGGCGCGACGCGCTCGAGAGCGGTGCCGCGCGCTCGAGAGCGGTGCCGCGCGGTCGAGAGCGGTGCCGCGCGGTCGAGAGCGGTGCGCGGTCGGCAACGGCACCGCGCGGTCGAGAGCGGCGCGGCCGGTCGAGAGCGGTGCGGCCGACCGGAACGGCGCCGCGCGGTTGGGAGCGATGCCGCGCGGATGGGAGCGGCGCCGCGCGGATGGGAGCGATGCCGCGCGGATGGGAGCGGCGCCGCGCGGTTGGGAGCAGCGCGGGCGGGAGCAGCGCGGGCGGGAGCAGCGCGGGCGGTAAAGAGCGGTGCGGGGCGGTCGGGGACGGCGCGGGGCGGTCGAGAGCGGCGCCGCGCGGGCGGGAGAGGTGCGGGCGGGCGGGAATGGCGCCGCGCGGATGGGAGCGGTGCGGGCGGTTGGGAGGGGTGGGGAGCGTGGGGGTGGGGAGCGAGCGGGTTTGGGCGTGTTGGGGTTGGGCGCGGCGGCTGGGCGGGGGCCGGGCGCGCGGGTGGTGGGTGGGGTCAGACGGCGGCGTGCAGCCAGCGGACGGGGGCGCCGTCGCCGGCCCGGCGGAAGGGCTCCAGTTCGTTGTCCCAGGGGGTGCCCAGGAGGCGGTCGAGTTCGTGTTCGAGGGTGGTCTTGCCGACGGCGGCGTTGGCCATGACCGCGCGGAGGCGGTCTTCGGGGACCATGATGTCGCCGTTCGCCCCGATGACGCCCGTGAAGACGCCGAGGGACGGGGTGAAGCTGTAGCGCACGCCGTCGCAGCCCGGGGTGGAGTCCTCGGTGACTTCGAAGCGCAGCAGCTTCCAACTCCGCAGGGCGGAGGTGATCCCCGCCGCGGTTCCGGGCCTGCCCTCCCAATGGAGTTCGGCGCGGAGCGTGCCCGGCGCGGCGGGCTGGTCGGCCCACTCGAGTGAAACGGGCACGCCGACAACACCTGCGGCGGCCCACTCGATGTGCGGGCTCAGCGCAGGTGGCGCGGAGTGGACGTAGAAGACGCCACGTGCGGTCACCGGACCTCCTGGATCTGTACCGAGGCTCGTCTTCCCCTACGGCCTCGTACGCTCCCGAGACGGATTCCGCGTCCCTCATTCTGCATCATGGACACCCGACGCACCACCACGCGACCATTGTTTGTCTGTCACTTGACCATCAGCGGTCGCGTCACTTTCGTGCGGCTCGCAGCTTCCCAACGCCTCTCCCGTCCTGCACCGTCGTCGCCGTCCGCGGTGGCGACCGCTCCGGTCCACCCAACCTCACCCGCCGGTCCTATCCGGTGCGGATGACGATTTGCGTCACTGTTGATTCATCACTCCTGACCCTCGCGCCCGGGTGCGGCGCTTCCACACCGCGCCCATGATCCCCATTGAGGTGGCGATCAGACATCCGAGCGGGATGACGTCGCCCACACGGTCGTACGGTGTCCGCGTCGTCGTCGGCGGGACGGGCAGGGTGACCGTCACCGTGCCCCGGCGGTCGGTGTCGAACCATGCGAGGCGGCGTCCGCGCGGATCGTAGGCGGCTGACACTCCGGTCAGCGCCGCCTGGACCACCGGACGTCCCGTCTCCGCCGCCCGGACGGCGCCGAGCGACGCGTGCTGGGGTGGCGCCCAGCTGTTCTGGAAGCTGGACGTCGCCGACTGGTAGACGATCAGTCCCGCGCCGCGCTCGACGAGGGCGCGCCCCAGGTCGGGGAACGCCGACTCGAAGCAGATGAGCGGGCCGAAGGTCGTGCCGTCGGCCTTCATCACGGTGGGGCCGGTGCCGGGGACGCGGTTCTGTCCGGCGGCCTTGCTGATCCCGCTGAGCCAGCCGAACGCGCGCCGGAACGGGATGTACTCGCCGAAAGGCACAAGCCGCGTCTTGGTGTACCGGGCTTGGACGCCTTGCGTGCCCACGAGGACGGCCGACTTCGTGATGCGGCCGCGTGCGTCGGCCGCGTCCACGTTGACCAGGAGCGGTCCGCGCGTCGCCGCCAGTTCGCGGAAGCGGGCGACGAGCGCCGGGTCGCGGTCCAGGTCCACCCCGACGCTGCTCTCCCCCCACACTGTGAGGTCGGCGGGCGCGGCATCCGCGGTCAGCCTGAACTCGTCCGCGAGCCGCGTCCCGGCGTCGTTCACCATGCCGGGCTGGACGAGGGTGATCCGCATCGTCCGGGCGGTCGGCGGTCCCGCACGCGCCGCGAAGGTCAGCGGCCCGAGAGATACGAGGGTCGCGAAGAGGATGACCATCCCGGCGCGGAACATTCGTTTGCTCTTGGCTGAGCTGCCTCCCGAGAACGGTCCGGTAACCGGTTGGTTGGGGGGCGGCGGGCTTGCGGAGGCGGCTTCCGGGGTTGCTGGCTCGGGGGCAGGAGTGGGAGCAGTCGGCTCGGATTGGGGCGAGCTGCGCGGGTGGAGGGTCGCTAGGGCGAGGGTCAGGGCGGTGTTGGCGGCCACCAGTGCGAACGAGATCAGCCAGATTCCTCCAAGGGCGGCCAGGGAGAGCTCTGTCGGGTGCTGCCATTGGGTTGCGCCATACACGGCCCACGGACCGCCGAGAGCTGGACGGGAGCGGACCAGTTCGATCGTCACCCACGCGCTCGGCAGGATGAGAAGGGCAGAGACCGGACGGCCCGGGATCAGGGCTCGGGCGGCCACTCCCCAGGGAGCCCACAGCGCGCCGAAGACGACGGCGATCAAGGGGAGGCCAGGGCCGATGTAAGGCACCGTCCAGTAGAGAGCGGCCAGCAGGTAGCCCGCGCCGAACGCCCAGCCCCGGGCGGCTGCCTCGCGGCGCGTGCGGGCCCGCACCATCAGCAGCATCCCGGGGACCAGTGCCACCCAGGCCAGCCAGCCGAGGTCGGCTCTCGGGAAGGTCAGGATGGGGACGGCGCCGGCCACAAGAGCGACCGCGCGGCCCAACCATACGGAGCGGCGGCCCATCACGGAGCCTCCGGCGTGCTGAGGGCGCGACGGAACTGACGGGCGTGCAGCGAGACCCCGGCGGACGGGGATCGTCCGCGGCGGACGGGCCGATCGGCTCGGCTGAAGCGGGCCGCCACCGAAGGACGGCGGTGGGGCTCGGCGGTCGTAACGGCCGGAATGTGCTGCCGGTGCGGCAGGTGCGTCTCGTTCATGTCTCCAGTAAGACATCCGGCCGCCTCGCTATGCCAGCCCGGGGCCAACCTGTGGATAACCTGCCGCGGAAACGCTCTGAGCTGCTCAAATGCAACAACGACCCGCGAGTCCGGAGAGATACCGCCCGAGCTCGGGGCAGCGCGGGGCGGACGGGCGGGCCGAGCGACGCCGCCGCAGCACCGCTCGCATGCGCCTCTCAGCCTCATTTTTCAGGGCTCCGTTCAGGAGGGAGCACCTCCTGCGGGTTGCCTGAACTCCCGCTTGCCGGAGCCATCCGTCGGCCACGATGAGCGCGGAGAGTGATCGGGCGGCGGCGGAGGAGTGGCAGATGTTCGATCAGCAGGCGCGCCTGGAGCGGCTGCTCGCGCGGCACCGGGACGCGGTGGTCGTGGAACCGCTCCAAGGGCGTCCGGCGCTGGTGCGCAAGGATCAGGTGCTGGTGGCTGCAGAGGACGCCGCGGCCGCCGAGGATCTGGTGCGGCGCTGGTACGCCTCGCGTCAGGACGGGCATGGTGTCACGCGACTACGGCTGCGCGCGCCCGCGCGGGTGGACGTGTGCGAGCTGGCCGCGCAACTCTCCGGCGATGGGCGGCATCGCAAGCTGAGCATCTCCCCTAACCATCTGGTGCACGGACAGCCCTTGTGGTGGAGCGGGCCTGCCGATCTGCCCCGCGCGGCTACGGCGATGCCCATGCCCGAGCCCCGACCGGCTCGGCGCGAGGTAACGGTCGCCGTGCTGGACACCGGACTGGATCCGCATCCCTGGTACGAGGGGACGGAGTGGTTCGCCGCGCAGCGGAGCGAGGTGGCGGAGGTCCTGGACGCCGATCTGGACTTCGAGCTGGACGCGCAGGCCGGGCATGGCACGTTCGTCGCGGGCGTCGTGCTCCGGCACGCCCCGTCCGCGAGAATCCGCGCGCGGCGCGTGATCGGTGGGGACGGCGTAGGGGACGAGCTGGACGTCATCCGCGCGTTGCACTGGCTCGCGGTGTGGGGCGGGGCTGACGTGGTCAACATGTCGCTGGGTTGCTACACCTTCGACGATCGGCCGTCTCCTGTGCTCGCGCGCGCGTTGGCCATGCTGGGCCGCCGGACGGTCGTGGTCGCGTGTGCGGGTAACGGCGCGAGCGATCGTCCGTTCTGGCCCGCCGCACTGAAATCGGTGGTCGGGGTGGCCGCCCTCGACGCGCGCGCGGAGGACCGGGCCTGGTTCTCCAACTACGGATGGTGGGTGGACGCCAGTACGGCGGGTGTCGATGTGGCGAGTTGCTTCGTCCGGTTCGACGGCCCGCGTGGGCGCGTCAACGGGATCGATCCGGACCGGTTCACCGGCTACGCGACGTGGAGCGGGACGTCGTTCGCCGCGCCCGCCATAGCGGGACGCATCGCATCTTTAGCCGCTACCGAGGATCTGCCTGTTGCAGCCGCCGCCGACAAGGTTCTCGATCCGGCGGCCTCCCCTACCCGTCCGGACCTCGGAGTAATCATCAGGTCTTGAACACGGCCCGGCAGCGATGCGGTAACCGTGACGGCGTGCGCACTGTGCGTGTCGGTGGCCGCCTCTAGGGTCGTCCCTCAGCGGGGGCCTCTTGGAGGAGTGCGGGTGGCCCTGAACGATCGTCCTGCTCCGTCCGGTACGGGACGTGTTCTTCCTGGGGTGATGGCAGGCGAGCCTGAGAAAGGGGTGGTGCCGCTACCGCGCGCGGACGAGGCACAGCGTACGAAGCGACGGCATGTACCGCTTCCACCGATCGGTGACGCCGCGCAGGTCGAGTCGGCCGAGCTCGTGGTCCGGGCGAGGCTGGGTGACGGGGCCGCCTGGGGACTCCTGGTGGATCGCCATGCGCCGCTCCTGTGGGCGGTCGCGCGATCGTGCGGCCTGGACGATGCCGACTGCGGCGATGTCGTTCAGACGACCTGGCTGAGGCTGGTCGAACGGATCGATACCGTTCGCGACCCTCAGACCGTTCCGCGCTGGTTGGCGGTCACGGCACGTCGCGAGGCCTTGGCCTTGGCCCGACGGCGGAGCCGTGAGGATTCGGCGGATCCGTGGCGTCTCACAGACGGCGTCCAGGCGAGCGGCGCCGGAAGCGGAGTTTTCGGCCCGGAGGACGCGGCGCTCGTGCGCGAGCAGGTAGGCCGCGTCGGGGACGCGTTGCGGACGCTCCCCCGCCGTTGCCAAGACCTCCTCCGCATGCTCGCACTTGCCCCCAGCTACGCCGAGTTGGCCGCTGCCTTAGACATCCCGATCGGCAGCATCGGATCTGCTCGTGCCCGTTGCCTCGCCCTACTGCGACGGAGGCTCGCCGTATGAACGAGGAGCCCCTCCTGGACGAACTGCGCGCCGCCTTCGACCGGCTCGATCCCGTCCCGGACGACGTGCTCGCCGCCGCACGTTCGGCGCTCGCCTGGCGCGAACCCAGCGCCGACCTCGCGGAACTCTCCGGCGAGCGGGATCGCCAACTGGTCGGGACGCGCAGCGCGAGCGGCATCCGGCTGCTCACCTTCCGAGCCCCCGGTCACACGGTCGAGGTCCAGGTCTCAGGCGCCGGGCAGGATCTCGCGCTGACCGGACGCCTCGCCCCAGCGACCGTCGCGGATGTGCGGCTTCGACATCCGCACGCCGCCGAACGGTCCGCGCGCGCGGACGAGACCGGACGCTTCGCCCTCACAGCCGTCCCGGAAGGCCTGGTCAGCCTCGTCTTCCACCTACCGGACGCCTCGTGCGTGGTCACAAGCTGGATCCGGCTCTGAGCGCGAGCCACACCAACGTCATAGAAAACGTCATGGAAAACGGAGTCGCATGCTTCAGGAGCCGCCGGATGTCGTAGGACGGGAGTTACTCCACCTTGCGACAACGCACCCGGCAACCGCATACCGCAAGGCAGCCGAACGAGTCGCTATGGCCGAAGCCTTGGGAGACACCACCGACCTAGTGGTTGCGCTTCGAGCAGCAGGGTTAGCGGCCAAAGAGCTCGGTTTCCTAGAGGACGGCATAGCGCACCTTGAGCAGGCTCTGTCTCTCGCCGGGCCGTCCGTGTATGCCGTTGCGCAGATCCGCATGAACCTTGTGGGGCTGCTCGCCGCACGTGGTGAAACCAGTCGCGCTCTGGCCGAGGCCCGACGAGCCCAGGGAATCCTGCAAGGCGCCGATGCACACAGGCTCGCGGCCAATACCGTCTGCGCCCTCGCGCGCGCAGGGAGGATTGCCGACGCGGACTCCCTCGCGGCATCCACCCTCCCCCGACTGCGCGTAGGCGATGACCCCGTGGCTCTGGCCGGCATGCTTTCCAACCTCGGTTTGGCCAGAGCGCTGCGCGGCGAGCTGAACGAAGCCGAACGCCTCCTCAATGAGGCGAGGGCGACCAGCGAGAAGCACCGCCTTGGTCTGCAAACGGCGATGGCGCACGCGAACCTCGCGTTCGTGGCGTCCCGGCGTGGGGACATCCCCAAAGCGCTGCGCCTGTACGCGAAGGCCGAACCGGGTCTGAGTGGCGAGAGGGCAGCGCAGTGCCGATTCGACCGCGCGGAGACACTCATCTATGCCGGGCTCCCTAACGAAGCCCGCGAACTCCTGGAAACGGCCGTGAGCGAGGTCGAAGCCAACGGCTACAAGTGCGACCTGGCGGACGGCCTACTCCTCTTGGCGCACGCCCAGCTCGGGGCGGGCGCCCCTGAAGACGCAGTCATCACAGCCGGAACGGCCGCCGACGTCTTCACCCGGCAGGAACGCCTTGGCTGGCTCCCGCTCACTGAGCATCTGCTCCTGCGCGCGCGATGGGAGACGGGTGAACGGTCGGCCGTGCTTCTCGGCACGGCCATGGCCACTTCCGATCGCTTGGCCAATGCCGGATGGGCAGAGGCTTCCGCTGAAGCACGGATCATTGCCGCACGCCTCGCGCTCCATTTGGGACGTCCGGCTGAGCATCTGCTCGCGTCGGTAGCTCGTGCGCGCGCGCATGGCCCGGCGGCACTTCGCGTTGTCGCCTGGCATGCCACAGCGCTGGAGCGGCAGGCGCGAGGCGATCTCAGGGGCGCGCTCGCCGCCGTGTGGTCGGGCCTTTCGGTGCTGGCCGATCATGCCGACGCGTTCGCCGCCCACGACCTGCGCGCCCGAGCGGCTCGGCTCGGCGCGGACCTGAGCTGCCTCGCCTTGCGCCTCTCCCGCTCCGCGCGCGAGCTTCTGCATGCCGACGAACGCCGCCGGGCGCTCGCGCGCCGTCCGGTAGCGATCCGTCCGCCCAAAGATCCCCGCCGGGCGGCCGCTTTGGCCGAACTCCGGTTTCTGAGCAGCGCTCATGCGCTCGCGACGTCTCGGGGTGAGGCGGCCATGGCGTTGACCGAGCGCATGGCGGAGTTGGAGTCCTCCATACGCGCGGGCGCGCACAGCCTTTCGCCTTCCAGTAGCCGCACGGAACCAGACGTCCCACGGCTGTATGAGCTGAGCAAGGCATTGGGAGAGCGCGCGCTTCTCCAGTTCGTCCGTATAGACGACGCTCTCTGGGCGGTGACAATCGCGGACGGCCGGCCACAGCGGCATTGCCTCGGCTCGTACGCGCAGGCAGCCCAGCAAGTCGAACTGATCCATGCGGCACTACGGAACCTCAGCGACGACGAGCAGCACGACGACGCCCTCCATAGCCTCGCCCAGTCGACCTGCCGACTCGATGAGCAGCTCATAGCCCCGCTGGCGATACCGGCGTCCGAGGTAGTGATCGCGCCTACCGGAAGCCTTCATGCGCTTCCCTGGAACGTCCTGCCTTCGCTGTATGGACGTCCCTGCAGTGTCGTACCGTCGGCGACCGCCTGGCTGCGCGCGCATACGATCCCTGAGCAGGCCACGACCTGGCGCGTGCTCCTCGTCGCCGGGCCCGGCCTCGTGCACGCGGAACAGGAGACGCGCGTCCTCCGACGCGTCCATCCGAGTGCGTTTGCACTCGACGGCCCCAGGGCTCGGGTCGAAACCGTACGGCACGCCATGGACGGAGCCACGCTCGTCCACATGGCCACCCACGGTGAGTTCCGAGTCGACAACCCGATGTTCTCGCGACTTCTGCTAGCGGACGGGCCGTTGACGGTGCACGACCTAGAGGAACTGTCCGCGGCGCCAAGAACGGTCGTCCTTTCGGCCTGCGACGTCGGACGAGGTGGCGCAGACGACGCGGTCATAGGCATGGTGGGCGTTCTGCTAGCCCTGGGCACCCGCACGGTTGTGGCGAGCCCCGTGCCGCTTCGCGACGCCGCGTCCCCGCCGTTCATGGCCGATCTTCACGCCCTCCTAGCGGCCGGAACCAGTCCGTCGAGGGCCCTGGCTGCCCTGCCTCGCTCCCCAGGGCTTCTCGGCCTCACCTGCTACGGCGCCGGCTAGGGAGCACGCCCAGGCTTCGCCTGCGCCCGCGGGCACGCACCCTTAAGACTCAGGCCTCCCCTGTGGCGACGGGGTTGGTCGGGTCGGCGACCCAGGCCGACCACGAGCCGACGTAGAGCGCCGCCGGAATCCCCGCGAGGTGCAAGGCCAGGATCTCGTGCGCGGCCGTGACGCCCGATCCGCAGTAGGCGCCCACGTCGACCGCGTCCGTCGCGCCCAGCTCGGCGAACCGGTCGCGCAGCAACTCCGACGGTAGGAACCGGCCGTCCACGCCGACGTTCCCGAGCGTCGGCGCGTTCACGGCACCCGGAATGTGCCCGGCCACAGGGTCGATCGGCTCGACCTCGCCCCGGAACCGCTCGGACGCGCGCGCGTCAAGGAGCACACCCGCCTTCGCCAACGCCTCGGCGCCGGCCGCGTCCAGCACCGGAAGGCAGCCCGGACGCACCCTGAAGTCACCCGGGACGGCCGCAACCGACTCCCTGCCCGGCTCCGCGGACGAGCCCGGCTCCGCATCTGAATCCTGGCCTTTCCCACTGGCTGCGGCCGGGTTTGCCTCTGCGGCCGTTGCCACCGGGTATCCGGCGGTCGTCCAGGCGCGGTAGCCGCCGTCCAGGACACGGACGTTCTCGTGGCCGAAATACCGCAGCGTCCACCAGAGGCGCGCGGCGGCCGTCGAGTCGGCGTCGTCGTAGACGATCACCGGCCGGTCGGCGCTGACCCCGGCCCGCCGCATCGCGGCCTCGAACGCCGCCGCCTCCGGCAGCGGATGGCGGCCGCCGGGTCCGGGCGGTCCTGCGACGTCCCGGTCCAGGTCGACGAAGACCGCGCCGGGCAGATGGCCCTTCCGGTAGGACTCCAGGCCGGGCGGGCCGCCGAGATGCCAGCGCACGTCGAGCAGCACCGGCGCGGGGCCCCCGCGCTTCAACAGGCGTTCCAGCGTGGACACGTCGATGAGAGGGCGCACATCGCCAGTCTGACCGTCGTCGCCCGAATTAGGGAGGGCCGGAGGCAGGTTCGTCACGCCGCCGAGTCTATTGAGCACCACCTCAGCCACACGCGCGCGCACGAGGAGGGGTTCAGTCGCGAACCGCCATCACCAATGGGACGAGCTGTTCGGCCGAAACCAGGGACCCGTGCATACCGACCATGCGTTCCAGCCAGGGTTCGCGGGAGCTGGCCACAATCGCGAGGTCGGTGAACGGAACGGCAACGACATCGCCGATCCGGGGCAGAAGCGCTGGGACGACCGGCCCGAACCAACCCGCCGCCACGGCCTCCTCACGGGACAGGACCCACGCCTGGTCGGCGAGCGTCCCGCGCCAGGCGTCCAGGACGTCGTCCTGAGCGCCGGGCTCGGTGTAGACGTAGCGGCAGCGGGCGTCCCCGCCGAGCATCGCGACTCCGGACGCCAGCTCAGGAACGGTGTCCGCGTCCACCCGAACCGTCGGGTCGGTCATGCCATGGTCACCGGTCACGTAGAGCGCCGCCCCGGACGGCAGGACCGCCGCTATGCGCTCGGCCAGCAAATCCATGAAGCGCAGCTGGTGCCGCCAATGCGGGGAGCCGCAGCCGAACTGGTGACCTGTCGAGTCCAGATCCGCGTGGTAGACGGTCACATACGCACGATCGCCTTGGCGCAGCGCATATTCGGCCTGGGCGACCAGTTGCCCTAGGCCGCTGGCCGGGATGTGCGTCGCGCCACGCGTCGTCGCCCTGCTGAGCCCGGTGTCGCGGTACAGCCCCAGAGCGATGTAGGACGTGGCGACACCGTCCCTAGCAGCACGCTCGTAAACGGTAGGCGCGGGCTGGAATTCAGCGGGTTCGGCTAGCTCGTCCTGCCATCTGAGGCAGTTCAGCAGCCGTCCGGTACCGGGCACGGCGACCTGGACGCCGAGCAAGCCGTGAGCCCCAGGGGGCAGTCCGGTGGAGAGCGATCCCAGGCTGGTGGCCGTGGTCGCGGGCAGTCCGGCTGAGAGAGGGCCTCCGGACAGCGAGTTCAGGAAGGGCGCCTCGTCCGGGTGCGCGCGCAGGAGGTCCCAGCCGAGACCGTCGATGACCAACACGCACACGCGCGGGAGCGGAGCCAGGCCCAGGGGGTTGTCGGCCCTGGGCACCCCCAGCGTCCCTAGGACGGATGTCGTGAGGTCCGACAACGTCCTCGACCCGTATGGCGGGACGGGCGCCGGGGGCGCTTCCGAGCCGTCCAGTGGAAAGGGCGACGTTCCCAAGCCGTCCGCCATGCCGGGGGCCGGAGTCGGCCGGGGAAAGGCGCTCCGCCCCAGGGCAGCGCCCCCACCGCCGTCCGCGCCGGGGAACGCCGCCGGGTCCGGCACAGGGCCGGGCCGCGGGGCGGGCGCGGGGGTCACCGGGCCGTGGCGGCGGACAGGGCCTCGGCGAAGGCCAGGACCTGGACGACGGCGTCGGCGCCGTCGGCGGCCTCGCTCACCCGCAGGGACAGGTCGTCCGCGGTGACGCTGCCGGTGTAGCCGTGGTCGGCCTCGCAGTTCTCGTCGCCGCAGGTGGCGGGTTCGAGGTCGATATGGGCGATCGCGCCCCAGCCGAGGGTCAGCACGACCTCGCTGGGCGGCATCCCCGGCACGTAGGCCTCCGGATCGGGGACGACCCGGGTGAGCGCGACCGACTGGACGCCGTCGAGCTTGACGGCCTCGGTGGTGGTGGACGCGTGCGGGCGGGCCATCCCGTCGCCGGGCGGGTGCTCGTCGGTGTGGCAGAGCAGCAGCCGGGTCGCGGTCAGCGCGAGCACGGTGACGTGCCGGCGCACCTCCATGGCGGGGTCGAACGCCGCCTCGTGGTGGACCACGTACGCGACGACGCGCTCGTCGCCGATGGCGGACTCGACCGCGTCCGCGACCAGGCCCGGGTAGTAACCGCTGCGCTCGATGGCGGTGCGCAACCCGTGAGCCGTCGCTCGGGTTTCCCTCATGTGTCCATCCTGCCCTGTCCGGGGCCGTGCCCGCACACGGGCAGGCCCTTCCGCACCGGCTTCCGGGCCCGATTTCCCCGCCCGGGCGCACGAGGCCGCCGCCCGCGCCGTCCTTGGAGCATCCGGGGCCGGTTTCGGCGGCCGGGCGCCGGATGCCGGAGTCTGCTCCTGAATGGGCGTTTCCGGTCCGTTCTTCCGGCCGGACACCCCTGGGCTCGCGGGGTGGCAGGGTCGGGCAGCGCCGGAGATGGGTACGGAAGGGGACATGGCAGACAGAGATCCTTTTCCCTCGCCCCAGCCGATCCCGCGCCCCGGGCCGGAGCCGGCGCCGCCGCCGCAACCCCCCGTCCCGCCGCCGGAACCGCCTCCTAGTCCGCCCCAGCCGCCGCCAGGGCCCGTCCCGCCGGGGCCCGCGCCGGATCCCATCCCGCCCGGCCCTGCGCCTGATCCGGTCCCGCCGGAACCCGGCCCGGCCCCGCCCGGCCCACCGTCCTGACCGTCCCGAAACAAGGTCGGAGGCGGGCGTTAGCCCAGGCGGCGAGGGCCGAGTTCGGGGCGCGGGCCCATCGGACGTTGCAGCCGCAACCGGACGCCGCGCACCGACACGCCCGAGGCGTCCGCGATCACCGGGTCCAGCTCCAGGCGGGCGACCTCGGGCAGGTCGTCGCCGAGCTTCGCGACCCGCTGCAGCAGGTCTTCCAGGGCCGACACGTCCACCGGTTCGGCGCCCCGGTGGCCGAGCAGCAGCGGCGCGGTCCGGACGGCCCGGACCATCGCGGCGGACTCGGCGTCGGTGAGCGGCGCGAGCCGGTAGGCGCGGTCGTCCAGCAGCGCGGCGGTCTCGTCCGCGAGCCCGAACGCCACCACGGCGCCGAACGAGGCGTCCTCTGAGGTGACGATGCGGACGGGCACTCCCGAGCCGCCACAGTCCTCCTCAGCGGCCTCCAGCGCCCCTTCCGTCGCACCCCCGACCGGCCCTGCCGCCCCGCCCCCGACCGGCCCTGCCGCCTCGCCGCCGGCCGGCCCCTCCGCGGACGGTTCCGGTTCGGCCAGGTGGATGCCGTAGCAGGCGAGTAGCTCCGCCGCCTGCGCGCGCGAGGCCGCGACCGGTGCGCCGTCGGCGGGGACGGCCTCCAGCCAGCCGCCGACCAGCGCGCGGGCGCGGCGGCGGTCCTCCGCGGTCACCAGGTCGGGGATGCGCCCGGGCGGACGCTGCCGCCACTGCGCGTACCTGATCACGTAGGCCAGCGCGCGGACGGCGTCCTCCGGGGCCGGGTAGGACGGCACGGACCCGGCCGAGGCGCTCCCGTCCGGCGCGTTGATCCGCAGGTCGCCGGGCATGCCCTTGGACCCCAGGTACGTCGCCACGATCGGCTTGGACGAGCCGGCCGCGAGCCGCAGGATCTTCTCCGGGACGCGCAGGTCGTAGCCGCCGATCGTGGGCGGGGTGAACAGCGCCACGACGGCATCGACGTTCTCGTCCCGCAGGGCGGTGGCGAGGGCTTCCTCGTACGCGTCCGCGTCTGCCAGGGGGCCCAGGTCGACGGGCGGCCTCACGCGCAGCCCTAGAGCGACGGCCGCGTCCTGTGCCAGGAGGCCCAGCGAGTCGGAGTTGTCGATGATGGCGATCCGGTCGCCTGCCGGGAGGGGCTGGTAGGCGAGCAGCTGCGCGACGTCGAAAAGCTCGGAAAGGTCGTCGACCCGGATCACTCCTGCCTGCGCGAACAGGGCGCTCACCGCATGGTCGGGCAGGCTCAGCGCGCGCGCAGCATGCCCCAGCGGGACGCCCTGCGTGCTGCGTCCGCTCTTGACCGCGACGATCGGCTTACGTCGCGACAGCCGTCGAGCCAGCCGCGCGAACTTGCGAGGGTTCCCCAGGGACTCCAGGTAGAGCAGGACGGCCTTGGTAGCCGGATCCTCCTCCCAGTACTGCATGAGGTCGTTGCCGGACACGTCCGCCCGGTTTCCTGCCGAAACGAACGTGGAGAGGCCGAGACCGCGTTCCGCGGTGCGCTGGAGGATGGCCGTGCCCAGCGCACCCGACTGCGAGAAGAACCCCACTGGCCCGCGTCCAGGCAGGGTCGGGGCAAGGGTCGCGTTAAGCCGGATGTTCGGATCGGTATTGGCGATGCCAAGGCAGTTGGGGCCGACCACACGCATCCCGTAGGCGCGGGCGAGCCGGACCAGTTCTTCTTGCCGCGCCCGTCCTTCCGGCCCGGCTTCGCCGAATCCCGACGAAACCACGACCAGCCCATGGACGCCCTTACTGGCGCACTGCTCCACGACCTCATGGACGGTATTGGCCCGGACGGCCACCACCGCCAGGTCCACGTCGTCCGGGATATCCAGCACGGACGCGTACGCGCGCACACCGGCCACCGCCGTAGCGGTCGGATGCACCGGGTAGACGGGACCGCTGAAATCCCCACCGAGCAGGTTCCGCAGGACGGTCTGCCCCACACTGTGCTCAGCGCGGCTCGCTCCCACCACGGCCACCGAGTGAGGCGTCATGAGCCGCTGGATGGACCGTGCCTCCGCCCTGTGCTCACGCGCGGACGTGACCTCCACAGACGTTTCCGTAGGCTCAAGGTCAAGGACGAGCTCGATCACGCCGTCCTCGAAGCGCTGTTCAGCGCGGTAGCCCGCCTCCCTGAAGACCCGCGTCATGCGCCGGTTGTCCGGCAGCACGCTGGCCACGAACCGGTGCAGGCCCCGCTCGCGCGCGGCTGCGGCGATGTGCTCCAGCAGGACGGGCCCCAGGCCGCGTCCCTGATGGGCGTCCTCGACCAGGAAGGCGACCTCGGCGGTGCCAGGACGGTCGGTGAGCCGGTCATAGCGGACGACCGCCACCATGTCGCCGCCGATCGTGGCGATCAGCCCGACCCGGCGGTCGTAGTCCACGGTCGTGAAGTGCTGGATCTCACGGTCGGACAAGTGCGGCCGCGGCGAGAAGAACCGGTAGTAGATCGTCTCAGCGGACAGCCGGGCGTAGAAGGACCGCAGCAGATCGGCGTCCGCGGGCCGGATCGGGCGCAGATGCGCCGTCCCGCCGTCCGCGAGGACGACGTCGGCCTCCCACTGGTCCGGATAGTCCGGCTTGCTCTCCCCGGTCACGCCACCGAGACTAGGCCACGGGCATCCGTGCCGTTGCGGCCGCCTCGACCGGGAATGCCCCGGTCCGGGCGTGAGAGGCGGCATGTCCGCGGCCCCGACGCGCGTTCGAGACCTCATCGGAGGTCAAGAGCTGTTACGGTCGTGCCTACGCCCACTCCGCCGCTCACGCGGGCCGTGTTGATCGAGGTGATGACCCCATGACCCGGGTAGTCGTGGTTGGCGACCTGATGACCGACACCGTGGCACGTGCCGCCTACCCCCTCGCCAAGGGCAGCGACACTCCCGCGGCCGTCACCACCCATGGCGGCGGGTCCGGCGCCAACGTCGCCTCCTGGCTCGCCCTGGAGGGCGCCGAGGCCGCGTTCGTCGGCCGCCGCGGCTCCGACATCGCGGGCCGCAACCGCGACATGGAGCTGATGGGCTACGGCGTCGACGCGCGCCTGGTGATGGACTCCGAGCGCCCGACCGGCACCTGCGTGGTCCTGGTCACCCACAAGGGCGACCGGACGATGCTGTCCGACCCCGGGGCCAACAGCGCGCTGCTGCCCGAGGACGTCGAGCGCTGCAAGGACCTGTTCACCCAGGGCGTCCACTTCCACCTCTCCGGCTACTCGCTGATCAACGAGGGGTCCCGGAAGGCCGCCATCCACGCGCTCGACCTCGCCCGCAAGGCGCAGATGTCGGTGTCGGTGGACGGCGCGTCCTCCTCGCCGCTCAAGCGGATGGGCGCCGAGCCGTTCCTGGAGTGGACGCAGGGCGCCCGGCTGCTGGTCCTCAACACCGCCCAGGCCGAGGTCCTCACCGGCCGCGACAACCCCGAGGCCGCCGCCAAGGTGCTCACCGCCTGGTACCCCCAGGTCGTGATCAAGAACGGCGCGGACGGCTCGCTCTGGTACTCCAACGGCCGCCCCGACGCCGTCACCGTCGCCGCCGACCCGGTCGAGAAGATCGTCGACGGCACCGGCGCGGGCGACGCGTTCGTCGCCGGCTTCCTCCCCGCCTGGCTGGACGGCAAGCCCCCGGCCGAGGCCCTCGCCGCCGGCAACCGCCTCGCCGCCCAGGCCCTCCAACACCTCGGCGCCCGCCCCTCCCTGGACGTCCTCGACAACCCCATCCACTAACCCGCCCCCGCCCGCCGCGCGCACCCGTACAACGCTCAAGCGTGCGAGCGTCCACGTGACGTCCAGTCCGGGACCACGCGTCGTGCAAGTCTCAGCACAGGACGCGACGACCGCGCAACACTCCAGCGCAGGGAGCGTTCGCGAACGCCCCACGTAGGGTCGGCCGGGACACATAGAGTGCTCGGATGATCGATGTGCCGGAGGCGTTCGCGCGGAGCACGGTCGCCCGGGAGGGCGAGCCGGGATCACGCTGGCTCGTCGGGCTCCCCAAGATCGTGGACGAGCTGCTGGAACGCTGGTCATGCACCCCGGACGGCGAGGTCACACACGGCGCCGTGGGCATCGTCGTGCCGGTCCGTGCACCCTCCGGACCGGCCGTCCTCAAGGTGTCCTTCACCCATCCCGGCAACGTCCACGAACCGGACGCCTTCGCCGCCTGGGCCGGACGCGGGGCCGTCCAGCTGCACGAACGCGATGACGAACGGTTCGCGCTGCTCCTGGAACGCGCCCACCCGGAGACCCTGGCCGACCTCGCGGACGACGACGAGATCATCCGGATCGCCGGCCGCCTCAGCCGCCGCCTGGCCATCCCCGCTCCCCCGCACCTCCCCCGGCTGCGGGACCACGCTCCGGCCTGGGCCGACGAGCTGCGCAAGGACGCCGAGCAACTTCCGCACACCATGCCCGACCGGGTCGTGGACGCCGCGATCGAGACCGCGGAGGACCTGGGCGGCACTCAGCCGGACACCCTCGTCCACGGCGACCTGCATCCGGGCAACATCCTGCGCGCCGACCGCGAGCCCTGGCTGGCCATCGACCCCAAGGGCCACGCCGGAGACCCCGCCTACGACGTCGGAGCCCTCCTCAAGTCGCGCGCCCTGTCCCTCCTCCAATCGGACGACCACGCCAAGGCCTTCAACCGCGCCCTGGACATCTTCGCCGACGCGGCCGAACTGGACCGCGACCGCGTCCACCGCTGGGCCCAGTTCCACGCCGTCCGAGCGGCCTTCCACGCTCGCACCCACGGCTTCACCATCGCCCGCACCGGCCCCGACCTAGAAGCCATCGCCACCTTGGCCGACCACCTGGCCACCCTCCTCGGAACTCCCTAACCCACCCCCTGCCAAAGACCAGCCCGCGAGCTAAAGCCTGCCGAGGAAAGCCAGCCCTCCAACAGGCGGTGCCCACACGGAGAGCCCGTCCAGACGAGCGCCCCACCCAGCCAAAGGCGGCCCGCCAGCTAAGACGTAGGCGGCACCCTGCCGACGAGCGCGCCCAGCTGAGGACGCAACCAGGTGACAGGGGCCGCCACCACGGAGGGCGCCTTGGTAGTGGACGCGCCCTAGCGGAAGCGGCACTCAGCCGAGGAACGCCCCCCCCAGATGACGGCCGCGCCTTGGTGGTGCCGAGCCAAAGGGCACGTCCACGCGAAGGACGCGCCTAGCCGGAGGCAACGCCAGTCGAAGGACGCGCCCCGGCGGACATGGCCCCCAGCCAAAGGACGCGGCCAAGTGAAGGACGCAGCCTGGCGAAGGGCCCCCAAGCGGAAGACGCGCCCCAGGGGTGACGGCGCCCTTCGAAGGATGCGGCAAGGGGAGGCGCCAGGAGGTGGAGAACGCGCCCCAGCGGGGAGTACGCCCAACCGAGGGGCGTGTCCAGGTGACGGACGCGGCCAGGCGAAGGACGCGTCTCGGCGGAGGCGATACTCGGCCGAAGGACGCCCCAGGTGACGGGCTCCACTTGGCGGAGGACGCGCCCTGGTAGTGGACGGCCTTGGCGGAAGACGCGCCAGATGACCGGGCCGCCACAGCGGAAGGCGCGCTCTGACGGAAACGCGGCCCAGCGGAGGCAGCACCCAGCCGAAGGACGCGGCCAGGCGACGGGCGCCACCAGGCGAAGGACGCACGCCATGGCGGAGGCTTCACCCAACCGAGGACGCGAACAGGTGACGGACGCGCCTTGGCGGAGGCTTCACCCAGTCAAAGGGCGCGTCCAGCTGGCTGGCGCAGCTGGCCGAAGGACGCGGCCGGGCGAAGACGCGCCCCGGCGAAAGACGCGCCCAAGTGAAGGGGCCGCCACCTCGGAGGGCACGCCCTGATGGAAATCGCGGCCCAGCAGATACGGCGCCCAGCCGAGGGGCGCGGTCAGGTGGAGGGCGCAGCCAGGCGGAGGGCGTGTGTGCGCGGGTTGTAAGGCGGAGTGGGGCGGGGGGCGGGGAGGACGGGGCGGGGGCGGGGTGAGGTGGGGCGAGGTTCGGGGGCTGGGCGGCCAGGATCAGAGGGGCAGATTTTCGATGAGTTCGGGGAATTTGCGCATGTCGTCGAAGACCACGGTGCCGGGGCCTTCCAGCCACTCGGCGGGGGTGAGGCCGCCTGCGTAGCCGAACGAGCGCATGCCTGCGGAGCGCGCGGCCTGGACGCCGTACCGGCTGTCCTCGACCACGACGCAGGCTTCCGGCCTCACGCCCATCTCGGACGCGGCGAACAGGAACAGGTCGGGCTCCGGCTTGCCGCGCGCGACCTGGGTCGCGCTGAAGATCCGTCCCTCGAAGCGGGGGTATAGGCCTGTGCGGCCCAGCGTGTGCCGCATCTTGTCGTGGCTTCCACTGGACGCGACGCAGAACGGAAGCCCGACGCCGTCCAGCGCCTCTTCGATGCCTTCGACGGTGACAAGCTCGGCGTCCACGGCCTCGGCATGCAGCCGCTTGAAGCGCCGCTCGGCCTCAACGGTCAGCTCGGGCCCCAACCGGGCCTCGATCATCTCGTTGATGGACGCGGTCGAGCGTCCCACGAACCGTTCCATCACCTCCTGCTCGCTCACCGCCCAGCCGAGCTCGGTCAGCACGGCCGAATGCGTCCGCACCGCGATCGGCTCGCTGTCCACGAGCACGCCGTCGCAGTCGAAAATCACCAGTTCAAGGTCGTTCGCCATGGGATGAACCTACAGCAAAGCGTCAACCTCCGTTGACGCCCCCACCCCGACAAGCCATCAGGCTCGCCTCCACATCGCACCAGCCAGGAGGGCACAACTCGACCTCACCCGCCCCCACCCGTCGATGGCACAAGCGGCGACGCACGCCGCCGCCGTCATCGCCACAAGCCGACTCCAAACCCGCCGCCGAACCTTTCACCCGCTCTCCCGCACCGCATACCGAGCCACAGGCCCGATACGCGCCCCGCCCCCGAGCCACCTCCGGCGCACACCTCATCCCGAGCGCGCTCCCAGTCCACGACTCATCCCAAGCGCGGCTCTGGTGCACGCCTCACCGAGCGCGGCAGCACGCGCCTCGCCCCGAGTGCGAGCGCCGCAACTGAGCGCGGCCCAGTGCAGGCCCATCCAAGCTCGGCCGCGGTCCGCACCTTGCGCCAGGCGCAGGCTTGTTCCGCACCTAATCCCGCGAGCAGGCTTGCTGCGCGCCTTGCGCCGAGCGCAAGCTTGGCGCGGACCTTGTGCCGAGCCCGAACGTGGCCCGGGTCTCGCGTTGGGCGCTGACCCGGCGCGCGCCATTGTGTCGAGCGCGGGCGCTGCCGTGGGGCGTGGGACTTGTGCGGCGCTCATGGCGAGTCGGGGTGGTGCGTGGCTTGTGCTGGGTGTGGGGCGGAGGCGCGACTTGTGTTGGGGGCGGGCGCGGGGGTTGTTCTCGGGTTTTGGGGAGGAGGTCAGAGGACGGTTCGGAAGGTTGCTGAGACTCGGCGGGAGCGGGGGAGGCGGCCGACGGGGGCGGGGTCGGTCTTGCGGGCGGGGATGGCGTGTCGCCAGGTGTAGCGGGCCGGGCCGGTCATCACGCAGAGGGTGCCGGGGGCGAGGGGGACGGGCACGCGGGACTTGTCCTCCGGGTGCGTGAAGTCCATGACGCAGTGGGAGAGCAGGCTGATCGAGGCGACGACCGGGCCGAAGCAGGGCACGCAGTCCACGTGGGCGCTGATGCCTTGGCCCGGCTCGTACTCGTTCACGATCACCTGGTCGGGCTCGTTCTCGAAATATCCCTCCTCGTGCAGGTCGCGGGCCAGTTTCAGGGCCCAGCCGGGGAGCGGCGGGGCCGGGGCGTCGGCGGCCACGCCGCGGCTGCCGTAGTCGTACCGGTGGCCGTAGTGCTGGACGCGTCGCTTGAGCGGGGACGACCACGGCGCCGCGTCGATCTCCGCCATCAAGTCTTGCCTGTCGTCCTCGTCCAGCCAGTCAGGGAGGCACAGCAAGCCCGGAATCATGTTCGAAAATCTATTCGATCTCGGTCGGCCCGATGCGGGATTTACACGGATTCGTCGGCGTTGCCAGGTTGCCTGGATGGGGCGGCCAGATCTTGGCGACTCTTGGCCCTGGAGCCCTCCCGTTAGCTCAGGTGGGCGTCGGCGAGTGCTTCGGGGTGGGCGGTCATGATGGGACGGCTAGGGCGAGAGGGAGGACGGCTGGGGCGCCTGATTGGCGGAGGAGGCGGGTGGCGACGGTCATGGTCCAGCCGGTGTCGATGCGGTCGTCGATCAGCAGGATCGGGCCGGGGGTCTGGGCGACGGCGGCGGCCAGGTCGTCGGGGACGGTCAGGTCGTGCCAGACGGAGCGGAGGCGCTGGGCGCTGTTGTGGCGGCGCGGGGTGGGCTCGCCGATAGGGACGAGCTCACCCAGGTAGGGCAGGCGGCCGATCTCGGAGACGCGGGCGGCGAAGCTCCGGACGAGGCGGGGGCGGCTGCGGGAGCCGATGGAGACCACGGCGGCGGGACGTGTGGACCAGTTCCAGGCGGCGAGGACCTTCACGACGGCGTCCACCATGTCGGGCGGGATCTCGGTGTCGGGGGCCTGGTCGGCGAACAGGGCGCGCAGGCGGTTGCCCCAGCCGATGTCGGTGAGGCGGCCGAGGACGCGGCCCTCCTCGGCCTGCTCGGCGGCGGGGATGCGGCCGGAGACGCCCGGGTCGTCCTTGACGCCGGTGGGCCACATGCGGCGGGGCTGGACGTCCACGCCGGGACGTTGCAGGCGGTCGCGGGCGCTGGCGGCTCCCGCGGCGGACACCTCGGCCGGGCGGTGGACGCCGGTGCAGTTGTCGCAGCGGCCGCAGGGGGCGGCGGACGGGTCGTCCAGCTGGCGACGGAGGAACTCCTCGCGGCAGGACGCGGTGGCGATGTAGTCGAGCATCGCGCGCTGCTCGCGTTCGCGTTCGGCGGCGACGCGCCGGTAACGGGCGCGGTCGTATTGCCAGGGGTGGCCGGTGGCCTCCCATCCGCCCTTGACGCGGTGGACGGCGCCGTCCACGTCCAGGACCTTCAGCATCATCTCCAGGCGGGAGCGGCCGAGGTTGACCATCGGCTCCAGCGCGGAGGTGGACAGCGGCCGGCCGGCCGCCCCCAGGACGTCGAGGGTGGTGCGGACGACCGGCTCGGGCGGGAAGGCGAGGCTGGCGAAATAGGCCCAGATGTCGCGGTCTTCGCGGCCCGGGAGCAGGATCACCTCGGCGCGGTCGACGCCGCGGCCCGCGCGGCCGATCTGCTGGTAGTAGGCCACGGGCGACTGCGGCGCGCCGACGTGCACGATGAAGCCGAGGTCGGGCTTGTCGAAGCCCATGCCGAGGGCGCTGGTGGCGATCAGCGCCTTGAGCTTGTTGTCGAGCAGGTCGCGTTCGGCCTGGAGGCGTTCGTCGGGATCGGTCTGGCCCGAGTAGGCGGCGACGGCGTAGCCGCGGTCGCGGAGGTATCCGGCGATCTCGTGGGCGGCGGCCACGGTGAGCGTGTAGACGATGCCGGACCCGGGCAGCGCGTCCAGCTGCTCCCCCAACCAGGCCACGCGCTGGTCGGCCGATGGCAGCTCGACCACGGAGAGGTGCAGCGACTCCCGCTGCAACGAGCCCCGCAGGACCAAGGCCCCTTCCGAGGCCAGTGCCGTCGCGGCCGCATCCGCGGCAGGCCCGGCGTCCGCTGTCGGCGCTTCGACCGGAATGGTGTTGGACGCGGCTGTGGGAGGGACGTCCTCGTCCGCGAGGGTGGCGGGGCGGACGCCGGCCAGCTGTTCGGCGACGTCCTGGGTGACGCGGGCGTTGGCCGTGGCGGTCGTGGCGAGGACCGGGATGCCGGGCGGGAGATCGGCGAGGAGCGTGCGGAGGCGGCGGTAATCGGGGCGGAAGTCGTGGCCCCAGTCGGAGATGCAGTGCGCCTCGTCGACCACGACCAGCCCGGCCCCGGCGGCGAGCTTGGGCAGCACCTGGTCGCGGAAGTCGGGGTTGTTGAGCCGTTCGGGGCTGACCAGCAGGACGTCGACCTCGCCCGCCTCGACCTCGGCGAAGACCGCGTCCCAGGCGTCGGTGTTCGCCGAGTTCACCGTGCGGGCGCGGATGCCGGCGCGCTCGGCGGCCTCGATCTGGTTGCGCATCAGGGCGAGGAGCGGGGAGACGATCACGGTCGGGCCGGCGCCGCGGTCGCGGAGCAGCCGGGTGGCGACGAAGTAGACCGCGGACTTGCCCCAGCCGGTGCGCTGGACGACCAGGGCGCGGCGGCGCTCGACGACCAGCGCTCGGATGGCGGTCCACTGGTCGTCGCGGAGCCGGGCGCCCTCGCCCGCGAGCCCCCGCAGGCAGCGTTCCGCGTTACCACGCAGGTGCTGCTCAGCGTCACCACGCAGGTGCTGCTCAGCGTCACCACGCAGGTGCTGCTCAGCGTCACCACGCAGGTGCTGCTCAGCGTTGTCGCGGGGCGCGTCGGGCGTCGTTGGGTCTGTCATGCCTCCTTGGTACCAGCCGTCGCCGACGCCACCCGACTAGAACCGCGTTCTGTGGATAACTCGCCCGCCGCTCTAGGCGGCGGGCGAGTTGGCCATGGAGCTACCTAGGGGCGGACGTCCGGTACAGGCCGAGCGTCGTGATGTAGGGGGTTGCACGGGCCTGCGTGACCGCCACCCGGATGCGGGACGCGGTCACCGGGGCGGGCAGCGCCAGGATGCGGCTGTAGCCGATCGTGGTGCCCGTCACAAGAGTGCTCCAGGCGGACCCGTTCCAGGCTTCGACGTTGAAGCCCTCGACGTGCTGGCCTCGCGTGATGTCCTGGCCCAGGCGGATGCGGTCGAAAGTGGTCGGTCCGTTCAGGTCCAGGGAGCCGCCCTGCCAGGACGTGCCGAGCCGAGTGTCGGTCAGGGCGTGGGCCGCCTTGGTAGGACGCGCGCCGGCGAGCAGGTTGCGGGAGTAGGTCTCCCGGATCGCGCGCCCGAACGAGGTGAGGGCGTTCACGTCCTCGGAAGCGACCTTGCCGTCCGCGGCGGGCGGGATGTTCAGTAGTAGCGAGGCGTTCCGTCCCACGGACTGGTCGTACAGGCCGACCAGTTGCGACGGGGTCTTGGGCTTCTGGTCCGGGTGGAAGAACCAGCCGGGGCGCAGGGACACGTCGGCTTCGCCAGGGAACCACTGGAGGTACTTCGCGGCAGGCGCGGTCAGCTTCGCGCGTGAGCCGATGTCGGCGACGGACGCGCCTTCCGGCAGAAGCCATTCGTTGTGGTAGCTGCGCGGTTCCGCTGTAGCGGGCGTCACGCTCCACTCGGTTTCGCGCGCGACGCCGTTCTCGTTGCCGATCCAGCGGATGCCCTGGGGGCCGCCGAAGACGACCGTGTTAGGCGACAGCTTGTGGATGAGGTCGAACCACGCGGTGAAGTCGTACTTCTCGGTGATGCCTTCGCCGGACCAGGGGTTTGCGCCGTCCAGCCACAGTTCGTCGATCGGGCCGTACTGCGTGAACAGCTCGTACAGCTGGTTCAGGTAGTAGGCGTTGTACTCGTCCGTAGCGAACTTGAAGGACGGGAGCTTGCCCTTGGCGACGGCCTTGGCGCGGTCGTCGTTCTTCACCAGGGTCGGGATCGTGCGCGGCGCGATGGCGCTTCCGCTGCCGTAGCGGCCCTGGCCGCTCGGGTCACGGTCGCGGTCGTCGTAGGTGGCCTGCTCCTCGATGCTGAGGGGCTTGCCCGCGTCGTGCTTGGCGACGACCTGCTTGACCCACTCGCGGTGCCAGGCGTGCGGGAGTTCCGCGCCGTCCGCCGGGGAGATGTAGATGCCGACCTTGAGTCCGGCGCGGCGGGCTGCGGCGACGTACTGCGCCAGGATGTCGCCCTGCTTGTTCTCGCATCCGGCCGCGCGCACCTGCCAGTAGGCGGACGGGTCGGACCCACGAGCGGCCTCCGCGCGCGCACGAGCCGCCTTGGCCGCGTCCGCGGAACCGCATCCGGACGTACGGACCCACCAAGGGCTCGCGATGACCGAGTGGTTGCTGTACCGGGTCGGGTAAAGGACGAACCCGTCGTGGTGCTTGACCGTGAACATCGCCTGTTTGGCACCGGCGGCCTTGTAGGCGCGCATCCACTGGTCGACGTCCAGGCTCTTGGGCGCGAACGTGTCCTCGTCCTCGGCTCCGGACCCCCACTCGCGGTTGGTGAAGGTGTCCATGCCGAAGTGCGTGAAGGTGGTGACCTCCTTGCGCTGCCAGTTGATCTGGCCCTCACGCGGGACGATGTTCGCGGCCTTGTCGATGATCCGCGAAGGCGTGTCGCACGCCTCGATCCTCATCACCGACGCGGGACGGATCGGGCCCGAGCAGTCAGCGAAGGCGGAGTCGGAGGCGGACGCGGCCGTCGGAACGGCCAGGCCCGCCAGGGTCGTCGCGGCGAGCAGGCTCGCGCGCAGGGTGGGATGACGCATGGGTCTCCTCGGATCGGGGGGACTTGAGGTGGGCATGCGGAAGCCACGAAGCCGGCCCACCGGACGCCGGTTCGGATACGGATGGAGATGTCAGGGAGCTCTGGGCGAGGTCGGAGGACGGCGGCTTCGAGGCGGCAGGGTCAGAAATGGCGACTTCGAGGTAGGTCAGAGGATGGCGACTTCGAGGGTGCGGGGCCCGTGCACGCCCTCGACACGGTCGAGTTCGATGTCGCTGGTGGCGGACGGCCCGCTGATCCAGGTGAGCGGGCGCGACGGGTCCAGGCGTTCCAGCGCTTCCGGGACGGTCCGGACGATCTGGTCGCGGCGGACGACGCACAGGTGGTAGTCGGGGACGAGGGTCAGGGCGCGGCGGCCTTGGTCCTCACCACCGTCGAGCACGATCGTGCCGGTTTCGGCGATGGCGACCGCGCAGCCTGTGAGGACGCCGTCCAGCGCGTCCAGTTCGGTAGCAGAGAGCGGCGGTTCGTCCCGCACGACCTCCACGCCGGCAAGCCATTCGGATGGCACGCCGGTCGGCACCATCAGCCGTCCTCGTGCGCGCGCGAGGTCGGCCACCGACGGGTCGAGGTGAACGACAGCGCGGTAGTCCACCAGGCGGTCGACCAGCAGTTCCACCAGGTCGAGCCCGGATCGGCTGCGCTGGTAGTCGCGCGGGACCGGCACATCGTCCGGCGTCTCGGCGGACGGGACGTCGGCCAGCGCGGAACGCACGCGCGCGAGGATCGTCTCTCGCGAGCCCACTACTTCTCCTCCCGTGAGGCCCACCAGTCGCGGAACGACTGGGTCGGGGGCGCCGGTATGTCTCTGGTGTCCGTCCAAGCGGCCAAGGGGCCGGGCAGCCGGCGCGGGGTGAGTTTCCGGAAGCGGCCCGCGGTGCGCTGGCCGGCAGCCAGGAGACCGGGCGACGAAAGCACGCGCCTAGCCGCGCCCATGGCGAGCTTCTCGCCCTTGTGCGCGCCCGATGCGGCGACCTCGGCGCGCAGGTGCAGCAGCACTTCCGGAATGTTGATGGCTACTGGGCAGACGTCGTAGCAAGCGCCGCAGAGCGTAGAGGCATACGGAAGGGACTCGTCCAGCTCGGAACTGAAGCCGCGTAGCTGAGGTGTCAGGATCGCGCCGATCGGCCCGGGATACACCGAGCCGTAGGCGTGCCCTCCTGCGCGCTCGTATACAGGGCACGCGTTCAGGCAGGCTGAACAGCGGATGCAACGCAACGCCTGGCGTCCGACCTCGTCAGCCAAGACGTTCGTCCGGCCGTTGTCCAAGAGGACCAGATGGAAGTCCTGGCCCTCGGCCGCACCCGTCCACATGGATGTGTACGGGTTCATGCGCTCGCCCGTGGAGGAACGCGGTAGGAGCTGCATGAAGACTTCGAGGTCCTGCCACGTTGGCACGAGCTTCTCGATGCCGACGACCGAGATCAGCGTCTCCGGAAGGGTCAGGCACATCCGGCCGTTGCCCTCGGACTCCAGCACCACCAGCGTGCCGGTCTCGGCTACGGCGAAGTTCGCTCCGGAAATGCCGACCTTCGCCGAGAGGAACCTCTCGCGCAGGTGCAGGCGTGCCGCCTCGGCCAGGGCGCGCGGCTCGTCCGTGAGGCCGTCAGGCGCCGGACGGCCCCAAGAGGCCATCGCGCGCTGGAAGATCTCCCTGATCTCCGCCCGGTTCCGGTGGATGGCCGGGACGAGGATGTGCGAGGGCCGGTCGTCGCCCAGCTGCACGATCAGCTCGGCCAGGTCGGTCTCGTAGGCGGTGATCCCCTGCTCGGCGAGGGCCTCGTTCAGGCCGATCTCCTGCGTGGCCATGGACTTGACCTTGACGACCTCGGTCTCCCCCGTCGCGCGCACGAGGTCGAGCACGATGCGGTTGGCCTCGGCGCCGTCGGCGGCCCAGTGCACATGCCCGCCAGCCCGTTCGACGGCCCGTTCCAGCTGCTCCAGGTAGTCGTCCAGGTGCCGCAGGACGCGGGTCTTCAGTCCGGCCCCGGCGGCCCGCAGAGCGGCCCAGTCGGGCTGTTCGGAGACCACGGCCGCCCGCTTGTCGCGGATCGTGTGCGTGGCCTTGTGGAGGTTGTGGCGCAGCTGGGCGTTGTCGACCGCCCGGGCGGCCGCCTTCGGGAACGGCGGCATTCCGACGAACGTAGGACTCATGCCGGGTTCTCCTCTGTGGAGGCGAGGATCTGCGCCAGATGCATCACTCGTACGCCCGCGCGTTCGCGACGCATCGTGCCGCCGATGTGCATCAGGCAGGAATTGTCGGCGGCGCACAGAACCTCGGCGCCGGTGTCCAGCACGTTACGGACCTTGTCGGTTCCCATGGCGGCCGAGACGGCAGGGTTCTTCAGGGAGAACGTGCCGCCGAAACCGCAGCACTCGTCAGACCCTCCTAGCGGCTTCAACGTCAAACCACGCACGGCCGAGAGAAGCTTGTAGGGCCGCTCACCAAGCCGTAGGGAACGCAGCGAATGGCAGGTCGGATGGTAGGTGACGGTATGCGGGAAGTAGGCTCCGACGTCCTCCACCTTCAGCACGTCCACGAGGAATTCCGCCAGCTCGTACACGCCCGATGGCGGTTCCACTCCGAGCGTCGGGTACCACTCGCGCACCATCGCCGCGCACGAGCCGGACGGCATGACCACCGCGTCGTACCCGGCGAAGACCTCCCCCACCCGGCGCGCCAGGGGCAGCGCGTCGTCGCGGTAGCCGGTGTTGAAGTGCATCTGGCCGCAGCACGTCTGGGCCTCCGGGAACTCGACCCGGCATCCGAGCCGCTCCAGCAACCGGACGGTCGCCCGCCCCGTCCCCGGGAACAGCGTGTCGTTGACGCAGGTCACGAACAGCGCGACGCGCACCTTCGGGTCACCCCCCGATCCGGTAGACGCGCCGGGCCGTTCCGTCGAAGACCTCGGCGCGGTCCTCGTCCGCCAGCGTAACCCGGACAAGATCAACTACGCGCCGGTAGGAAGCGGCGAGTGTGCAGACGGGCCAGTCGGATCCGAACATCACGCGGGACGGCCCGAACGCCTCCAGCACGTGGCGCGCGTAGGGCAGCACGTCGTCCGGCCGCCAGTCCGGCCCGGCCTCGGTGACGAGCCCGGAAAGCTTCACCGCCACGTTCGGCGCCTCCGCCATGGCCGCGATCCAGGACGCCCACGGCTCCCATACGCCGCCCGCAATGTCGGGCTTCCCCGCGTGGTCGAGCACGAACGACACCTCCGGCAGCGCGCGCACGACCGCGAGCGCCGCGTCCGCCTGCGGAGGCTTGACCAGCAGGTCGTAGACGATCCCGGCGTCCGCCACGGCACGGAGCCCGCGCTGGACGTCCGGACGGGACAACCACTCGGGATCGGGCTCGTCCTGCACCATGTGCCGGATTCCTACAAGAGGCCCAGAGAACGAAGCCAGCGTCTCGGCAACCGAACCCGCCGTTAGGTCCACCCAACCGACGACGCCCGAAACCGGCGCCCCGTCAGCCAAAGCAAGCAGTTCTCTGGTTTCGTCTTCGCTTTGTAGGGCCTGCACAACAACAGAGCCGGTGACCTCCCCGCCCGAAGCCGACACATATCGCGGTACATCGAAACGACCGCGCAGGGGGTCAGCCCACGGACCGTCCATCCACGCATAGTCACGGGCGGACGTATCCCAAAGATGGTGGTGAGCGTCAAACATCAGAGCATCTCCCGGACATCAGAGTTCCTTCCAGAGGTCCTCGGGAACGTCCAGTGCGAACAGGGCGGCGTTCTCCGTGACCTCCTCGGGAGTACGGCAGCCGACCAGCACGCTCGCGACGGCAGGGTGACGCATAGGGAACTGCAATGCGGCCGCCCGCAACGGCACGTCGTAGCGAGTGCAGACTCGTTCCAGCTCAGCGACGCGTTCCAGCATGGCGACAGGGGCGGATTCGTAGTTGTACGTCGTCCCGCCCGCGAGCAGCCCGGAATTGTAGGCACCGCCTACAACCACGGCCGTACCGCGCTCAACGCACGCGGGAAGCAGCTCCGCCTCAGCGGAACGGTCGAGAAGCGTATAGCGGCCGGCACACAACACCACGTCCAGGTCAAGCCGCCGGACGAACCGCGTCAGCATCTCCGTCTGGTTCATTCCGGCCCCGATGGCACCGACCACGCCCTGCTCGCGCAGCTCTGCCAGCGCTGGATACGCCGACGCATAGACCTCGTCCTCGTGCGCGTCCGGGTCGTGGAGGTAGACCATGTCCACGCGGTCGATACCGAGCCGTTCCAAGGACGACTCCAGTGAGCGCAGCACGCCGTCCCGGCTGAAGTCCCATTCGCGCTTCACCGGCGGCTCGCCCTCGAAACCGGCCGAATCCGGGGATTCGCCAGGACGGAGCGGCCGCAGCACCCGTCCGACCTTCGTCGAGATGGTGAACGACTCGCGCGGGACATCCGACAGGGCCGCGCCCAGGATGCGCTCCGCCTTGCCCGCGCCGTAGTGCGGCGCGGTGTCCAGGTAGCGCATCCCGGCTTCCAGGGCCCGCTGGACGGTGTGCACGCCCGTATCGGGCGGTACCGGGGCGTACAGCCCGCCGATGGCGGCGCTGCCGAACGCGAGCGGCGTGACCGGAATCTTCATCCCGACGTTCCCTCCTGAGCGGGCACCGAGGCCGGCGCCGCGACCGGCGCTGTGGCCGGGCGCCTCGCCCAGACGCTCCGGCCGGACCCCAGCGGGTGCCTCGGCCGGCGGCCCGGCGGGCGCCTTCCCTGCCGGGGCCCGCCTCATTCCTGAGCCTGCCCCGAAGTCACCCGCGAGATGACCAGGGCGACCAGGATGATCGCACCATAGATCGCCTGCTTCCAGAAGGACGCGACCTGCGCGAGGGTCAGCAGGTTGTCGACCACGCCGAGCAGCAGCACACCGGTGACCGCGCCGGTCATCGTGCCCTTGCCGCCGTTCATGGAGATCCCGCCGATGACGGCCGCGGCCATCACCGTGAAGATCATGTTCTGCCCCTGGTTGGCGTTGATCGCGCCGACGTAGCCGGTCAGGCAGAGCCCGGCCGCCGCCGCGAGCACCCCGGCGACCACGTACACCGCGAAGGTCACGCGCTCAACCCGGATGCCGGCCGCGCGCGCCGCCTCGGGGTTGCCGCCGATCGCGTACAGCGCCCGGCCGAGCCGGTGGTAGCGCAGCACGAACCCGGCCACCGCGAAGCACAGCACGGCCAGCCACACCGACATCGGGACCTGCAAAAACGTGGTGGTCGCGATGGAGAAGAACGCGTCCGGCATGTCGAACAGCGTCTTGCCCTTGGTCGCGCCGGTCAGCAGGCCGCGCAGCACGATCAGCATGGCCAGCGACACGATGAACGCGTTCAGCCGCAGCTTCACCGACAGGAAGCCGTTGAACGCGCCGACCGCCGCGCCCACCACGAAGATCGCCAGAATCCCGGCCCAGGCGGGCCATTTCGTACCGAACCCCGCCGAAGCGGCTGGAATCACCAGCAGCGCCCCGAGCCCGGGCGCGATGCCGACCGTCGACTCCAGCGACAGGTCGATCTTCCCGGTGATCAGGATCAGCGACTCGGCCAGCACGACCAGCGCCAGCGCGGCCGACGCGCCCAGGATGGAGATGATGTTGCGCTGGGTCAGGAAGCTGTCGTTGACGACGGCCCCCAGGACGACCAGCACGACGAGCGCGGGCACCAGCGCGAACTCGCGGGCCCGCCGGAACAGCACGCCCGCCCGCGCGGGCGGGACGACCGGCGCCGCGGCTCCGGCCTTCTCGGCCACATCGGCCATCAGGACACTCCCTCGATCGAGGCGACCAGGTCGCGGTCGGACCAGCCGGCGGCGCGCTCGGCGGTGATCCGGCCGTGGAAGAAGACCAGCACCCGGTCGCAGGGGCGCAGGTCGTCCAGCTCGTCGGAGATGATGACCACGGCGGTGCCGTCCGCGCGGACCCGGTCCACCACCGCGAGCAGCGCCTCCTTGGACTTCACGTCCACCCCGGCGGTCGGGTTGATCAGCACCAGCAGGCCCGGCGCGGTGGCGAGCGCGCGCCATCACGACCTTCTGCTGGTTGCCGCCGGACAGGCCGCTGACCGGCTGCTCCGGCCCGGACGTCTTGATGTCGAGATCGGTGATCGCGCCCGCGGCCTCGGCGCGCAGCCGGCCCGGCTTGACCACGCCGAGCGGCCCGAGCCGTCCGGCGACGGTCATGGTGGCGTTCTCGCCGACCGAAAGCCCGGGCACGAGGCCCTGGGCGTGCCGGTCGCGCGGGACGAACCCGATCCCGGCGTCCATCGCCTTCCGGACGTCCCCGAACGGCACCGGACGATCGTCCAGAACGGCCGTTCCGGACGTCGGCCGGCGCAGGCCGACGAGCGTCTCGGCGAGCTCGATCTTCCCGCTCGCGGACGAACCGGCCAGACCGACCACCTCGCCGCGCCGCACCTCCAGCGACACGTCCGAGAACTCCGGACCGGACAGGCCGGAAACCGAGAGCCGGACCGGCGCGGTCACCGGCTCGCGGCGGCCGCTCTCCCGGCCGAGCTCGGTCGCCTCGCCGGTCATCGCCGCGACCAGGTCGGCGCGCGGCAGCTCGGCGACGGGCGCCGTGATGATCCAGCGGGCGTCCCGGAAGACCGTGACGGTCTCGCACACCTCGTACACCTCCTGGAGGTGGTGCGAGATGAACAGGAACGCGACGCCGCTCTCGCGCAGCGCCCGCATCCGGACGAACAGCCGCTCGATCTCGGCGTTGTCGAGCTGCGCGGTCGGCTCGTCCAGGATGATGAACCGCGCGCCGAACGACAGCGCCCGCGCGATCTCGACGAACTGCCGGTCCTGGACGCTGAGCCGGCCGGCCGGGACGGCCGGGTCGACCTGGACGTCCCAGGCCGCGAGCAGGTCGGCGGCCTCGCGGCGCATCCGCTTCCAGCCGATCACGCCGCGGGTGCCGGGCTGCCGGTTCAGGAACAGGTTCTCCGCGACGGTCAGCTCGGGGATGATCGTCGACTTCTGGTAGACGCAGGCGGCGCGGGCGCGCCAGCCGTCCCGGTCGCCCGGCGCGGGGGCGGGCCGGCCGTCGAACCGGACCGCGCCGCCGTCCGGCGGGAAGATCCCGGTCAGAACGTTGACCAGCGTCGACTTGCCCGCTCCGTTCCGTCCGACGAGCGCGTGCGATTCGCCAGGAAGCACCTTCAGGCGGGCATCGGCGAGCGCCACGGTCGAGCCGAAACGCTTGGTGACACCCTCCGCCTCGACGATCGGGACGGCCGCGTCCGGCGGGGACTTGTCGAGGGGCGCGGCCATCACTTGCCCACCGTGTTGCCCCACAGCGCCTTGTCGTCCACGTTCTCCTTGGTGACCAGCGGCGCGGGGAGCTGGTCCTCCAGGAGGCCGTTGGGCAGCTTGACGATCTCGCTGTCGTGGTCGGTCTTGCCCGGCTGGAAGGTCTTCCCCTCCATCGCGGCCTTGATGTAGTACAGCCCCCACTTGGCGTACGCGTCGGCCGGCTGGGAAACGGTCGCGTCGATCTCGCCCTTGCGGATGGCGTCGAACTCCTGCGGGATGCCGTCGTTGGAGACGATCGCGATGTGCTTCGGGCCGCCCGCGGTGTGCAGCATGCCCTTGCTGCGCAGGGCCTGGAGCGTCGGCGCGAGGTAGACGCCGCCCGCCTGCATGTAGATCCCCTTGACGTCGGGGTTGCCGTTGAGGACGGTGTCCAGCCCGGACGCGGCCTTCTCCGCCTTCCACTCCGCCGGGATCTCCAGCACCTTGACCTGCGGGTACTTCTTCTTCATGCAGTCGTTGAACGCCTGCGAGCGGTCCCGGCCGTTGACCGAGGCGAGGTCGCCCTGGATCTGCACGACCTTGCCGCTCTTGATCTTGTCGCCGAGGTAGGTGCAGGCCTTCTCGCCGTAGGCGACGTTGTTCGCGCGGACGACCATCGCGACCTTGCCCTTGTCCGGCGCGACGTCCACCGCGACGACCGGGACGCCCTTGCGGCCCGCCTGGTTGAGCCCGGCGACGATCGCCGCGCTGTCCAGCGGCGCGACGACCAGGCCCTTCACGTCCTGGTTCAGCAGGTTGTTGATGTCGGTGATCTGCTGCGTCGGGTCGGAGTTGGAGTTGACCGTCGGCATCGTCTTCACACCGAGCTGCTTGGCCATCGTCGGGACGTAAGCGTTGTAGGACTGCCAGAAGGGCGAGGTCAGCAGGGGGAGGTCGACGCCGACCTTGCCGCTGCCCCCGGCGGCCTTGGCGCCGCCGCCGGAGTCCTTGGTGCTGCCGCAGCCCGCGAGCAGCGCGGCCGACAGCGCGACGGCGGCCCCGGCCATGATCTTGCTGCGAATCATCGTTGACTCTCCTCCACGAAAGGGGTGGGTCGCGTCCGGACCGGCGGACCGGACGCCGTGGATCGCATCCGGACCAGCGGGCCGAACGCCGTGGGGAGCGTCCGGACCGGTAGGCCGGACGCCGTGGACCGCGCCCGGACCAGCCGGTCGGACGCCGTGGGGAGCGTCCGGACCGGGTGGTCGGACGCCGTCCGACCGTTCACGAGCCGGACGCGGGACGGAGCCGGAGGCCCTGCATACCGCCGTCCACCGCGAGCGACGCGCCGGTGGTGGCGCCGGACGCGGGGCTGGCGAGGTAGGCGATCGCGGTGGCGACCTCCTCGGCGGAGACCAGGCGGCCGATCGGCTGCCTGGCGTTGAGCGCGGCGAGTTCGGCGTCGGGGTCGGGGGCCTTCGCCAGGAGCCGTCCGATCCAGGGCGTGTGCACCGTGCCGGGGTTGACGCAGTTGACGCGGATGCCCTCGCGGGCGTGGTCCGCGGCCATCGCGAGCGTCAGCGAGAGGACCGCTCCCTTGGACGCCGAGTACAGCGCCCTCTGGGGAAGCCCGGCCGTCGCGGCGATGGAGCAGGTGTTGACGACCGACGCGTGCGCCGACGCGCGCAGGTGCGGGAGGGCGGCGCGCGTCACGCGCACGATGCCGAGGACGTTCACGTCCAGGACGCGCCGCCATTCGTCGTCGTCGTTGTCCTCGACAGTGCCCTGGGCACCGATTCCGGCGTTGTTGACCAGAACATCGAGTCCGCCTAGGTGTCCTGTCGCCGCGCCTACGGCGGTGCGCACGGACGCGTCGTCGGTCACGTCCGCCTTAGCGGTGAAGAACGGTTCGGGCGCGTCGTCCACATCGAGGCAGGCGACGGCCGCTCCTCGTGCGCGCAGGAGCGTCGCGGTCGCCAGGCCTATGCCGGACGCGCCGCCGGTCACAATGGCCCTGATCCCGCCGAACTCCCTCGGCTCCTCCAGACCGTCCATCAGCTCCTCCAGACCTCGCCGTGCGGGAAGGCGTGCGCGGCCAGGCTCGCCGCGCGCATCTCGGTGGACATTCCGGGCGCCGCCGGCGCGGCGTACCGCCCGTTCACGATCCGGACCGGATCGGTGAAGTGCTCGTGCAGGTGGTCGACGTACTCGATGACCCGGTCGTCGGTGCTGCCGCTGACCGCGACGTAGTCGAACATCGACAGGTGCTGGACGGCCTCGCAGAGCCCGACGCCGCCCGCGTGCGGGCACACCGGGACGCCGTGCGCGGCGGCGAGCAGCAGGTTCGCGACGTTCTCGGTGACCCCGGCGACCCGGCAGGCGTCGATCTGCAGCACGTCCAGCGCGCCGGCCTGGAGCATCTGCTTGACCATGACCCGGTTCGCGATGTGCTCGCCGGTCGCGACCTTCACGGGCGCGACCGCGCGCCGGACGGCCGCGTGGCCGAGCACGTCGTCCGGGCTGGTCGGCTCCTCGATCCAGTACGGGTCGTAGGGCGCGAGGGCCTTCGTCCACTCGATCGCGGGGCCGACGTCCCAGCGCTGGTTCGCGTCCACGGCGATCCGGACGTCCGGGCCGACCGCCTCGCGCGCCAGGCGCATGCGGCGGATGTCGTCGCCGAGGTTCGCGCCGACCTTCAGCTTGATCTGGGTGAACCCGTCGGCGACGGCCTCGCGCGCGAGGCGCACGAGCTTCTCGTCGCTGTAGCCGAGCCATCCGGGAGTGGTGGTGTAGGCGGGGTATCCCTGCGCGGTGAGCGCTTCGGTGCGTTCGGCCCTGCCGGGCTGGGCGTCCTGGAGGATTTCCATCGCGCGCGCAGGAGTGAGGGCGTCGGTGAGGTAGCGCCAGTCCGCGAGGTCGACGATCTGCTCGGGGGACATCTCGGCCAGCAGCCGCCACACGGGCAACCCGGCGGCGCGTCCGGCCAGGTCGAACGCGGCGTTCACGACGGCCGCGGCCGCCATGTGCACCGCGCCCTTCTCCGGGCCGAGCCAGCGGAGCTGCGAGTCGTGGACGAGCCGCCGCGCGAACCCGCCGAGGTCGCCGGTGTCCAGGTCGGCGCCCACGACCAGCGGCGCGTGCGCCTCGATCGCGGCGACGCAGACGTCGTTGCCGCGGCCGATGGTGAAGCAGAACCCGTGCCCTTCGAGGCCGTCGTCGGTGCGCAGCACCGCGTACGCCGCCGAGTAGTCGGGGTCGGGGTTCATCGCGTCCGAGCCGTCCAGCTCGCGCGAGGTCGGGAAGCGGACGTCGTGCGCCTCCAGCGCGACGATCTTCACGCGGCGCTCCCGACGGTCTGCCGCTGCCGGCCGAGGCCCTCGATCTCGACCTCCACGACGTCGCCGGCGCGCAGGTACGGCTCGCCGGGACGGCCGAGGGCGACCCCGGCCGGGGTGCCGGTGTTGATCACGTCGCCGGGTTCCAGCACCATGAACCGGCTGATGTACCAGACCACGTGCTCGATTCCGAAGATCATGTCCTTGGTCGAGCCGTCCTGGCGCAGCTCCCCGTTCACCCACAGGCGCAGCGGGAGCGCGGCCGGGTCGGCGATCTCGTCGGCGGTGACCAGCCACGGGCCGAACGGGTTGAACGTCTCGCAGGACTTGCCCTTGTCCCACGTCCCGCCGCGTTCGAGCTGGAACTCGCGCTCGGAGACGTCGTTGCTGATCGCGTACCCGGCGATCAGGCCGCGGGCCTGCTCGGGCGAGTCCAGGTAGCGGGCCGTGCCGCCGAGGACGACGGCCAGCTCGACCTCGTAGTCGGTCTTCACGCTGCCGCGCGGGACGAGCACCTCGTCGTCCGGTCCGACCACTGTGTTCGGCGCCTTCATGAACAGCACCGGCTCGGCCGGGGGCTCCGCGCCCGTCTCGGCGGCGTGGTCGCGGTAGTTGAGGCCGACGCACACGATCTTGCCGGGCCGCGCGAGCGGCGGGCCGACCCGTCCGGGCGCCGCCAGCACCGGCAGGCTTCCCGCCGCCAGCGCCTCGCGTGCCTGGTCAAGGCCGTCCCCGGCGAGGAACGCGGCGTCGATGTCGGCGGTGATCCCGGACAGGTCGCGCACCGTGCCGTCCCCGGCCAGGACGGCCGGCCGCTCGGCGCCCGCCGGTCCCACGCGCAGCAGCTTCACTGAGGCGTCCCCCCTCATACTCGATCTTGCTGTCGATTCATCGGACCAATCGTGGAGTCATCAGACCACTTCTCGGGGGGATCCTGGCAATACCCCGTAATGAAGTCGTTACTTGCGTTGATTGGTCCGACCAGATCAGGATGGTCACGGCATCGGGGGAAGGGAGAACCAGGGGTGACCGAGGACGCGACCACGCCACGGACGACCGTCACCGAGCGGGCGATCGCCCAGATCAGGGCGAAGCTCGGCGCCGGGGAGCTGCTGCCGGGCCAGCGGCTGCCGACCGAGCGCGAGCTGGCCGTCGAGCTCGGCCTGTCGCGCAGTTCGATGCGCGAGGCGATCCGGGCGCTGACCGCGCTCGGCGTGCTGGAGTCGCGGCACGGCGCGGGCGTCTACGTGACCCGGCTCAGCCCGGACGACCTGCTGGAGACGTTCGGCGCGGTCGCCGAGATGTCCCGCGGCCGGACGCTGCTGCACCTGGTGCAGGTGCGCAAGATCCTCGAACCGGCGGCCGCCGCGACCGCGGCCGCGCGCATCGACGAGTCCGGGCTCGCGCTGCTGCGCGTCCAGATGCGGGCGATGGAGCGCGGCGTGGACTCCGAGGAGATCGTCGGGCACGACATGGAGTTCCACCGGATCATCAACGAGGCCGCCGGGAACCCGGTGCTGGCCGCGATCCTGGGCGGGCTGAACACCCGCACCTTCCGCGCGCGCGTCTGGCACGGCCGGCAGGAGGCCGACGCGTTCGCCCGCAGCTTCCACGAGCACGCCGCGATCTACCGCGCGCTGAGCGAGCGCGACCCCGAGGCGGCCCGCACCGCCGCCGCCGTCCACATCGGCGCCGTCGAGGACTGGGCGCGCCGCCAGGCCGACACCGACCCCGAGGAGGACTGATGCGCATCGCCCTGCACACCCGGCTCAAGCCCGGCGCCGAGGCCGCCTACGAGCAGGCGCACCGAGAGGTGCCGGAGGAGCTGACCGACGCCATCCGCGCCGCCGGCGCCCGCGACTGGACGATCTGGCGCAGCGGCCTCGACCTGTTCCACGTCCTCGACTGCGACGACTACGCCGACCTGCTCGCCGCCCTGGAGGACCTCCCGGTGAACACCGCCTGGCAGGCCCGCATGGCGGGCTACCTGGACGTCGTCCACGACTACTCCGCGTCCGGCGCCGCCGCCGGCCTCCCCGCCGTCTGGCACCTCCCCCACCCCGAATGACCGGACGCCCCGCCTTGAGGCTCTGGTACGAGTCGCCCGCCACCGACTGGGAGCGCGAGTCGCTGCCCATCGGCAACGGTGCCCTCGGCGCCTGCGTGTTCGGCGGCGTCCACGCCGAACGCCTGCTCCTCAACGAGAAGACGCTCTGGACGGGCGGCCCCGGCTCGCGCGAGGGCTACGACTTCGGCAACTGGGACGCCGCCGACGCCGTCCGGACCGTCCAGCACCTCCTGGACGAGAGGCAGCACCTCTCCCCCGAGGAGGTCGCATCCCACCTCGGCCGCCCCCGCACGGGCTACGGCTCCTACCAGCCCCTAGGCGACCTCCACCTCCTCGTCCACCCCACCCCGCCCCACTCCCGCCCGGTCCGCGGACGGAAGGAACCGAGATCGGACCGCGGGCGGTCCGTGGCGGTGGCGGGGTATCGGCGGGAGTTGGAGCTTGGGGAGGGGGTGGCTCGGGTGTCGTATGTCGTGGACGGCGTGCGGCATCGGCGCGAGTACTTCGCGTCGCATCCCGCGAACGTGATCGTCGGACGGCTCGCCGCCGACCGGCCCGGCGCGGTCTCGTTCACGTTGCGCGAGACCTCGCCGCGCGACGACCAGGTGGTCTCGGTCCGGGACGGGCGGCTGACCGTCCGGGGGGCGCTCGCCGACAACGGGCTGCGCTTCGAGGCGCAGGTGCACGTCGTGACCGAGGGCGGCACGCGGGTGGACGGCGACGGCGAGATCACCGTCACCGGCGCGGACAGCGCCTACTTCGTGCTGTCAGCGGCCACCGACTACGCGGCGACCTACCCCGCGTACCGCGGCGACGATCCGCACGCGCGCGTCACCCGGGCCGTGGACGAGGCCGTCCGCGCAGGCCATGCCGCCCTGCGCGCCGAGCACGTCCGCGACCACCGCGCCTCTTCGACCGCGTCACCCTGACCCTGAGCGCAACGGATCACCTCCCTCGGCGGCGAGTGCCGACTGATCGGTTGCTGGCGGGCTACGGGCAGGGCGACACCGAGGCCGATCGGGCGCTGGAGGAGCTGTTTTTCGCTTATGGGCGTTATCTGCTGATCGCGTCCTCGCGGGACGGGTCGCTGCCCGCGAACCTGCAAGGCGTGTGGAACGGCCTGGCGGAGCCGCCGTGGAGCGCCGACTACCACACCAACATCAACCTCCAGATGAACTACTGGCCCGCCGAGACGACGAACCTCGGCGAGACCGCCGGGCCGTACGACGCGTTCGTCACGGCCTTGCGGGAGCCCGGCCGGGTGACGGCGCGGCGCATGTTCGGGACGCGCGGCTGGGTCGTCCACAACGAGGTGAACCCGTTCGGCTACACGGGCGTGCACGACTGGCCGACTGCGTTCTGGTTCCCCGAGGCGGCGGCCTGGCTCACCCGCCAGATGTACGAGCGTTACCTGTTCACCTGCGACACCTCCTACCTCCGTGAGACCGCCTACCCCGCGATGCGGGAGGCGGCCGAGTTCTGGCTCGGCAACCTGCGCCCCGATCCCCTCGACGGGACGCTGGTCGCCTCGCCGGCCTACTCCCCCGAGCACGGCGACTTCTCCGCCGGACCCGCGATGTCCCAGCAGATCGTCTGGGATCTACTTACAAACACGAGCGAGGCCGCCGAAACGTTGGGGGTCGACGGAGAACTTCGCGAAGAAATCGCGAAGACCCTGGTCAGGCTGGACCCCGGGCTCCGCATCGGCGCGTGGGGCCAGCTCCAGGAGTGGAGGCTCGACCGGGACGACCCTTCCGACACGCACCGGCACGCCTCCCACCTTTTCGCGCTATACCCGGGACGCCAGATCAGCCCCGACACGCCCGAGGCGAGGGCCGCCGCGGTCGCGCTGGCCGCGCGCGGCGACGGCGGGACGGGCTGGTCGAAGGCCTGGAAGATCAACTTCTGGGCCCGGCTGCGCGACGGCGACCGCGCGCACAGGATGCTGACTTACCAACTGGCCACGTCCACCCTCCCTAACCTCTGGGACACCCACCCGCCGTTCCAGATCGACGGCAACTTCGGCGCCACGGCGGGAATCGCCGAGATGCTGCTCCAGTCCCATCACGGGACCATCGAGGTCCTCCCGGCGCTTCCAGCCGCCTGGCGGGACGGGTCCGCGACGGGTCTGCGCGCTCGCGGGAACGCGACCGTGGACGTCACCTGGCGGGCCGGCCGGGCCGTCGAGATCATCCTCCTGACCTGGCGGGAAGGAGAGATGAGCGTCACAAACGCCCTGTTCAGCGATGCCTTCCACGCCAGTGACACCACGACACGAGAAGATGTCCCCGTCACCTTGGACGCCGCGACCATCACATTCCGGACGCGCGCGAACCACCGTTACCGGTTTGTCCTTTGTGGGACTCGCGGCGGCTTATCACCGGTGACGCATGGGTAGCCTGCGATCGAGATCTTGGTCGCGGGCGGGAGGGTTTTTTCGGTCATGGGTCGCACTGCGGAGCGCCTGCGCCGGAGCTGGCACGTCCTCATGGACGTCAACCCTCCCGAGCCGCCCGAGGACGAGCCGAACGACGCGTTCGACCCCCGGGCGATCGAGCTGACCCTGCGGGTCGGGGAGCTGCTGCTGGCCAGCGGCGAGGGCACCGAGCGGGTGAACGAGGCGATGCTGAGCCTCGCGGTCGCCTACGAGGTGCCGCGCGCCGAGGTCCAGGTCACCTTCACCAGCCTGCTCGTCTCGGCGCACCCCGCGGGCGGCCAGCCCCCGGTCACCGGAGCGCGCTCCATCCGCCGCCGCACGCCCGCCTACTGGCGGCTGACCGCGCTGCACCAGCTCGTCCAGGAGGCGTCCATCGGGATGCTCGGGCTGGGCGAGGCGCTCGCGCAGCTGCACGAGATCAAGCGCGGGCGCGCGCCCTACCCGCCGTGGCTGATGGTGTTCTGCCTCGGCGCGATCGCCGCGTCGGCGTCGATCCTGGTCGGCGGCGGGCCGCTGGTCGCCGCGACCGCGTTCGTGGCGACGGTGTTCGGCGACCGCACGGCCGCCGCCCTCGCCCGCCGCGGCATCGCCGAGTTCTTCCAGCTCACGGTGGCCGCGGCGATCGCCGCGACGGCCGCGGCGCTGGTCGTGGCGGCGGGCCACCAGGGCCATGCGTCCACGATCGTCACCGGCTCCATCCTGGCGCTGCTGCCGGGCCGCCCGCTCGTGGCGTCCATCCAGGACGGCATCACAGGCGACCTGGTCAGCGCGGGCGCGCGGCTGCTGGAGGTCTTCTTCATCATCGCCGCGATCGTCGCCGGCCTCGGCGTCGCGGTCTACCTGGCAGTACGGCTGAACGTGGACATCAACGTCGGCCACCTTCCGGTAACACCGGCGCTGCTGCAGCCCGTGCCCGTCCTGGCGGCGGCGGCGGTCGCGCTGACCTTCGCGGTCTGCCTGGCCGGCCCCCGCAACGTGCTGATCCCGGCGGGCATCGGCGGCGGGCTGATCTGGGTGATGTACGTCGTACTGCTGAACTGGAAGGTCACACCCGTCCTGGCGTCGGCGGTCTCGGCCATCATCGTGGGCATGCTCGGCAGCATGCTCGCGCGGTGGCGGAACGCGCCGTCCCTCCCCTACGTGGTCCCGGCGATCTCGCCGCTGCTTCCTGGAACGCTCCTATACCGGGGCATGGTCGAGCTGAACACCGGAGCGGCGCAGCAAGGCGCGCTGAGTCTGGTGGCCGCGCTGTCGGTCGCACTGGCCCTCGGCGCGGGCGTCAACCTCGGCAGTGAACTGGTACGGGCCTTCCAGAGCGTCGGCCTCAGCGCATCGGGCAGATGGGCGCGTCCAGCCGCGCGGCGCACACGCGGCCTGTAGGCGTCATCCGGGACGCCTGCAGGCCCCCGAGGAAAGTGTCAGAGGCCCCTTCTAACGTTCTCGGTATGTACCGACAGGGAGACATCCTCATCGTCCCGGTGAGCGAGGACGAGGTCCCGCGGAACCTCCTCGGCCTGCCGCCCGCCGCGCGGGACGGACGTGGCCGGATGGTCCTCGCGCTCGGCGAGGCCACCGGCCACGCGCACGCCCTGAACTGCGAGGGCACGCTGCTGCGCGACCCCGACCCGCTCGCCCCCGACTACCTGCACCTGCCCGCCGGCGGACGGCTCGGGCACGAGGAGCACGCGGCCATCTCGCTCCCCCAGGGCTGGTACCGCGTGGTCCGGCAGCGCGAGTACGTCCCCGGCGCCGTCCGCGTCGTCGCCGACTGACCCGCCACCGGACGAGCCCGGCCGGCTGAACGACCCCTGCGCCTGACCCGCGTCCGTGGCGGGCTTCCCCTGCGCCTGACCCGCGTCCGTGGCGGGCTTCCCCTCACCCCCTCTGGAGAGTCGTGAACGAGTTGGACCACGCGAACCTGATGCTGTCCTGGGAGTCGGCGGCGTTCGCCACCGGGCCGGGCGACCGGGCGCGGGCCGAGGCGGGCATCACCGCCGCCTACGAGGCCGCCGGGCTGGACGCGCCGCAGCGGTTCCTGTGGGTGGAGTCGCCGGCGCAGGGGGCGCTCGCCGCCGCCGTCCTCGCCGGGAACGCGGAGGTTCTGCGCGAAGCGGGCATCGAGGTGCCGGACGTGCCGTCCGATGCCGGTGCGAGCGTGCGCGACGCCGTCCGGACGCGTCCGTGGGAGGCCGCGCGCGCCGAGGCGCACGAGCGGCTGGGCAATCGCGAGTGGGCGCGCTCCTGGTCGCGGACGGCCGCGCCGTTGTGGGACAAAGTGCAGCAAGTCGTCGTCCGCATCCGGCAGGCGGTCGGCGACCTGGCGCGCGAGGACGGCTCGCGCGCCGAGTCGGTGCTGCGCACGGCCACCCTCGACGCCGTCCTCGGCCAGCACGACGCGCCGTGGCTGGCGCAGTTCGACGCGCTCGGCACGCCGCCTCCCGGGCTCGCCGAGGCGGCGCGGAACGCGGGCTGGTGGTGGCCGTACGAGCGGCTCGTGATCGTGTCCGAGCGGCCGTCCGAGCTGCACCGCGACGAGCCGGGCCGTCTTCACCGGGGCGACGGCCCGGCCCTGGCCTTCCCCGACGGGCTCGCCCTGCACGCGTGGCGCGGCATGCCGATCCCGGACGGGTTCATCGCCTCGCTCACCCGGCTGAACGCCGAGCTGCGCCGGGTCATGCTGGAGGTCTACGGCTACGACCGCTACCTCGAAGAGACCGGCGCCAAGCCCCTGCACCGGGACGAGACGGGCGTGCTGTGGCGGATCGACCTGCGGGACGACGAGCCGGTGGTCATGGTCGAGGTCGTCAACTCCACGCCCGAACCGGACGGCACCTACCGGCAGTACTACCTGCGCGTCCCGCCGGAGACCCGCACCGCCCGCGAGGGCGTCGCCTGGACGTTCGGCATCGACGCGGCCGACTACAACCCGCTCAAGCAGACCTGATCCGGGCACACCGCCCAGCAGGCCGACCCGGGCTCATCGCTCAGCAGGCCGACCGGGCTCATCGCCCAGCGGGCCGACCGGGGCTCATCGCCCAGGCTGGACTGCCGGCTCAGCCCCAGGTTTTGCGGCAGATGTCGTCGCTGGGGCGGATCTCGTCGCCGGTCGGAGCCGGAGACTTGGACTGGGCGGGCCGGGTCGGCCTGGCCCCTGCGGTCCGGCCCGGCGACGCGCCGTCCTTCGGCTTGAGGGTCGCGAGCGGGTCGCGGTCCTCGCGGATGGCGGCGAGGAACGGCGCGGCGGCCGGGGTCATCGCGACCCGGTTCCGGTTGCGGACCCACGGCGACGACGGCAGCGTGACGAACTTCAGCGAGTCGGCCGAGAGACCGCGGACACCCTGGGCGAGTCTCAGCATTTCCGACAGGCTCAGCGCGCGGTCGGTGGTCATCGACCGCGCGCCTGTGCCCAGCAGCTTGTTCAGCCGGGACGGGCTGCTCAGCACGCCGGACGTCATGGCCTGGCGCGCGAACGAGGCCATGAACTGCTGCTGCCGCCGCATCCGCTGGGTGTCGGTGCCGTCCCCGAGTGTGTAGCGGGCGCGGACGAACTCCAGCGCCGTCTCGCCCTTCACCACGCTCGTCCCCTTCGGCAGGTTCAGACCCGATTTGGGGTCGTGCACGGCCTTGGGCAGGCAGATCGAGACGCCGCCGACCGCCTCGGTGAGGCCCTTGAACCCGGTGAAGTCCACCTGGACGAAGTGGTCGATGTGGATCCCGGAGAACTTCTCGACCGTCCTGATCGTGCAGGTCGGGCCGCCGCGGGCGAACGCCGAGTTGAACATGGCGAGGCTCAGCGCCGGCGTCGGCGGCCCCTTCTTCTTCGGGCAGGACGGGATCGGCACCACCAGGTCGCGCGGGATGCTGACGCCGTAGGCGCGCCCGCCGCCCGCCGCGATATGGACGAGGATCACGCTGTCCGCCTTCGGCGCCTCGCTCTGGTGGCCGCGCCCGTACTTGGCATTGCCGCCCGCGCGCGAGTCCGAGCCGAGCAGCAGGAGGTTGACCGACGCGTTCAGCTTCTTCGGCCGGTCCTTGCCGAGCATGGCGTCGGGATCCTCGTGGTGGATGCTCGACTGGAGCCTGTAGTAGTACCCGTAGGCGCTCAGGCTCCCGGACACGGCGAGCGTCGCGGCGGCGACGGAGACCACGGCGAGCGTGCGCCGGAGGGTCATGGGGCCTCCCAGAAGACGATCTTTCCGGGAGTGTCTTGCCACTACCGCCCGAACGGGTTCACGCCAGTTTCGGGATGCGTTCCAGGATTCCGCCGGCGAACACGTCGTAGAGGCCGAGCGGCTCCAGGTGGACGTAGCCGATGTGGCAGTCGCACACGTCGAGCGGGCAGGGGCGCGGGCCCAGCGCGGCGCGGAACGTCCCGTCGTAGAGGTTGCCCAGGACGTCCGGGACGAAGTGGCAGCGCCGGACGGTCCCGTCGCCGTCCACAGATACGACACTCTCACCGGTTCGGCAGGCGCGGCCGCGGCTCGGATGCGGGTCGCGGCTGTAGCCGAAGAGGGGGTCTATGGCCGTCCACTCGGCGGCCTCGGCGTCGGTGTAGCTGCGCCCTTCGGCGGCGTTCACCCAGAGGTAGACGTGCTCGGGCAGGTCGGCGCGGAGCCGGAGGGCGTCCGCCAGGTGCTCGGGCTGCCCGACGACGCCGACCGAGTACCGGATGCCGCGTTCGGCGAGGTCGCGGGCCTTGCCGAGGAACCGCTCGTAGGGCACCTGGCCGGGGTGGTAGGTGGCCCAGAGGGCGAGCTTCGCCGGATCGGCGTCGGACGTCCAGGACGTCCGGTAGCTGAGGTTCGTCTGGATGGCCACGCGCCGGACGTTCGGCAGGTGGCTCAGTTCCACCAAAGCCCGCCGATACCAGGACCGGACGAGACCTTCTCCCCAAGGAGTGAACAGCACCGAGACCGAGGGAGCACCGGAGACCCACGCCGTGAAGCGTTCCAGCGAGGCACGGTCGGCGCGCAACTGCTCGACGCTGTCGCGGCGCTTGGCGAACGGGCAGTACGGACAGTCGTAGTCGCAGCTCGCCAGCGGCCCGCGATACAGAATCGTCAGGTGCTCGTCGGAACGCGCAGGACGCGGACGCGCCACAACAGGATCGGGAAGCGGGACGGCAGGCATCAGCGGGCCTCGTAGGCGTCCATGAGCGCACGCACGGAACCGGAGAAAAGCGCCGGTCCGATCGCGTCCGAGTAGGCGAGCCCTTCGGACGTGAGGCGCAGCGCGTCCGGGCCTACGTCCAGCCAGCCGCGATCGGCGAAGCCCTTGAGGTCGTCCGGAAAGTCGTCCATCGCATCGGAACCGAACCGCGCACGGTAGGCGGCGCGGTCGAGCCCGGACGCCTGCAAGAGCGACTGGAGGAGATGGCGGCGGCGCCGTTCGTCCTCGTCCAGGCGGAAACCGACGCGCGCGGTAGTGAAGTCGTCCGCACGGACGTAGTCGTCGATGATCGCCCGGACCTCGGTCGCGCCGACCGCATACTCGAACGAATAGTGCAGATCGGACGTGTACGACCGGGCACCGCAGCCGAGCCCGATCATGCCGTCCGACTGGCAGCAGTACTCGGTCCCGCCGGCCCCGGTCCCGCCGACGCCACCGGACGGCAGCCTGAACATGCGCATGGAAACCTGCTCGTATCCGGCGGCGAGCAGGTGGTCGCGGCCCTGCCGGTAGAGCGCGAGGCGATGGTCGTCCCAGTCGCGGCCGAGCCGGAACAGCCCGGTCAGCGGACGCTTGTAGAGCGGGTAGAGGTAGATCTCCTCGGGCTTCCAGCGGAGCGCCGTTTCGAGCGAGTACGCCCAACTCTCGGCCGTCTGCCCGGCGATGCCGTAGATCAGGTCGATGTTGAGGACGGGGATCGCGGCGTCCCGGATGGCGTCGAGCGCAGTGTCAACCTCGGCGCGCTTCTGTGGACGGACGGCCGCGCGCGCCTCGGCGTCCACGAAGGACTGCACGCCGATCGAGATCCGCGTCGTCCCGCGATCGCGCAGCACGCGCAACCGGTCCGGCGTTGCGGTGGCCGGAGACGTCTCGACACCCAGCGGCGCCGACCCCGGCGGCGCCGACCCGAGCGGCGCGAACCGGGACGCGATGTCGCACAGCCGATCCAGCTCGGCGGCGTTCAGATAGGTCGGCGTTCCGCCGCCGAAAGCGGCCATGGCGAACGAGGCGTCGCCCAAGGCATCGGTAACCGCATCGGCCTGGCGCGACAGAGCCGAAAGGTAAGCCGAGGTCAGATCCTCGGACGCGCCCGTCCGCGTGAACAGATTGCAGAAGCCGCACCGCATCTCGCAGAACGGAACGTGCAAATAGAGGAACAGCGCGCTCTTGTCCTCCTCGGCCCACACCGACCGCAATGGCGGCGCGGGATCGAGCGGCCGGTAAGCGGTCTTGTGCGGGTAGGCGTACACATAACCCTGGTACGGGCTGGTCATGAAAGAACGAACTCTCCGTAGGGGACGGTCCAGACGACCTCGTGGCCGATGCGGTGCCCGACGTGGCCGTCCTCGCCGTAGGCGGTGCCGTGGTCGGAGCAGATGATCACGAGGGACGGGCGGCGGAGCGCGCCGAGCAGGCGCGGCAGGCGGGCGTCCACGTAGCGCAGGGCGGCGGCGTGGCTGGCGCGCGTGTCGCCGGACCCGCGCGTCGCGCCGTCCAGGTAGAACCAGTTCGGCTGATGCAGCGCGGAGACATTGAGCAGCAAGAACAGCCGCCGTTCCGAAGGCAGCGCCGCCACGCTCTTCTCGATCCGCTCGATCTGGTTGTCCAGGCTGGACGGATCGGTGACGCCGAAAGACGGCTCCCAATGGCTCTCGGCGAACAGAGAAGGCAGAGCTGAACCGAGCGCTGTCTGCTTGTTGAAGAACCCGACTCCGCCGATGCAGACCGTGTGGTAGCCGACGTCCGCGAGCCCTTCCGGGAGCGTGGCGGCGTCAAAAGCGAAAGTGCCAGCGCTCGTCGTCTCGCTGCCCGGAAATGCGGCGGCGAAAAGGCGCGGATGCGGCCCCGGTTCGGCCGGAGTCGGCAGGAAACCGGCGAGCATGGCGGTATGCGCGGCGTACGTGAAACTGCCGGGCGCGTGCCGCCGCTCCCAGCGCCCACCAGGCAGGACGGACGCGAATCGCGGCGTCTCCCCCGCGTCGAGCAGCTCGTCCGCGACGTCGAAGCGCAGCGTGTCGAGCGTCACCAGCACCACGTCATGCGTGCCGACGATCCCGTTCATATCGCGCATGCGACCCCCGGTGTCGTCCATGCGGCCCCCAAGGTCTCCGAAGGCACGCGCGCGGCTCCCGGCAAGGCGGACATAGCGGCCATGACCTGGGCAGTGTAGGTGTCGGCTCCGGCGGCCGGGCCGTCCGGGAGGCCGGGCAGGCCCGGCAGCAGGTCGCCGAACGCGTTCACCTCGCCGACCGCGAACCGCTTCCAGCCGATGCCGACGAGCAGGTCCACGCCGACCATGAGGCTGCCCGGGAAGCACGCGGCGGCCCGCGCGCACACGTCCAGAGCCTCGCGCCAGCCGTCCTCGCCCAGCGCGTCCCGGACGGCGGCGAGGTCCCCGCGCAGCCCACCGAGGTGCAGGTTCGTCATCGGGACGGTGCTGGTCCGCACGACCGCGTGCGTCGGCACCCCGGCGACCACGACGACGCGCAGGTCCAGCACGCGCCCGTCCAGCGCGGCCTTGGGCATCCAGCGCTCGACGTGCAGCCCGTCCGGCCCGAGCGCGTCGACCAGCTCGGCGACCTCGGCCTCCGTCCGGTACGTCCGGACGCGCAGCGAGTTGTGGAACCCGTCCGGACGCCGAGCCGCCGAGGTCACCGCCTTGATCCGCGCCGAACCGCGGGCGCCGGGCCCGCGCGCCGGGGCGACCTCCAGCGCGATGACCCCCGAAGCGGACGATCCGTGCGCCGGTTTCACGAACACCCGCTGCTCGCCCGCCTCCTCCATCCGCGCCCGCAGCGAGGCGTAGTCGGAAACCCCGGAAAGCGCAGGCGGCACCGGCACCCCGGCGGCGCGCAGGCGCGAGTGGCAGAGCCGCTTGTCGAACATGACCGCGATCTCGGACGGAGAGTTCAGCAAAGGAGCATCCGCAGAACGCGCAGCGGCCTCGATCCGCCGAAGCCCGGCGACGAACCCCGAATACCAGCGGGCCCCGCCACCGACCGAAGACGGCGCGACCGCACCCCGCAGCATCGCATCCACAACGGGATCCTCGCCGGGCGAATCGATCCGCACCGGCACCCCGGCAGGCAGGGCGAAGGAACCGCGCAGCACCGACGGCCAGCCGATGACGTGCGGCTCGGCGAGCCCGGCAGCCCGGCAGGCGTCCGCGAAGAGCGTGACACGCCGGTCCCCCGGGTAGCCGATGATCGTGAACGGCACGTTCACTCCGAGACGGCGACGAACACGAACTCGCCGTCGTTCTCCTCCTGGCCGCGCAGGTCGACGTCGACTCCGGGCAGCGCGTCGCGCACCCGCTGCATCATCGCGTCCGAGAGGAAGTGGTGGTGCAGGTCGAGCGACTCCAGGTGGGTGAGCGGCTGCCCGGACAGCAGCAGCTCCGCGCCGCGGTCGGTCAGCGTCCCCATGGCCAGGCTCAGCGACGACAGCTGCGCGACGACCGGCGCCGAGGCCACGGCCGCGGCGATGTCGTCCTGGAAGTCGGCGTTCTCCAGGCCGAGCCGCCGCAGCGCGGGGAACCGCTCCCCTGACAGGAAGGGCGCGAGGTCCCCGACGCGGACCTCGTCGCCGTAGTTGTAGTTCTCGTCGCCGAACCAGAAGTCCAGATGCTCCAGGTTTGGCAGGTCGCTCTCCGCGACCGCCTTGACGACCTGACCGGGCAGCCCGCCGGACTCGAACCGCATCCTGCGCAGGGACGTGCTCGCGAACGGCGTCAGCCGCAGCCCGTCACCACCCCGCACCTCGAACGTTTCGAGCTGCGGGAACGCGGCCAGCAGCGGCGTGACGTCGCCGTGCTGGATCCAGGAGATCTCGTTCTCCTCCATCACCACGTCGGCGACGAAGAGCGCGCGCAGCACGGGCAGCCGGTCGGCCACCTCGATGAGCGCGGTGGGCGGGTAGTGCTCCGCGCCCTCGTGCCCCCACCAGCCGGCGACCAGGGCGGTGATCCGCCCGGCGTCGACGGAGTCGAGCAGGGTGTGCAGTTCGTCGCGCCACTTGACGTCGTAGCCGCCGCCGACGCGCCAGGCGAAGGCCGCCGCGTCCAGCTCCTCGGTCCCGGGCTCGAACCGCAGGACGGGGAGTCCGGCGAACTCGGTCAGATGCTCGTGCAGGGTCATGGCGTCACTCCGAGACTTCGATGTAGAACCATCCGCCGTCCGACTCCTGCTTCTCGTCCAGCAGCACCTCGACCCCGTCCAGGGACGTGCGGAGGCGCTCCATCATGGCGTCGGACAGGAAGTGGTGGCGCAGGTCGAGCTTCTTCAGGTGGGTGAGCGGCTGCCCGGACAGGAGCGCCTCGGCGCCCCGGTCGGAGAGGGTGCCCATGCCCAGGTTGAGCGTCTCCAGCTGCGCGACGACCGCCGCGCCCGCGACGGCCTCGGCGATCTCGTCCTGGTTCTCGGAGTTCTGCAGGCCGAGGTGGCGCAGGGCCGGGAAGCGCTCGCCGGACAGCAACGGCGCGAGGTCGGCGACCGTCGAGTCGCCGCCGTAGGTCTCGGTGCCGAGCCACATCTCCAGCCGCCGCAGGTTCGGCAGGTCGCCGCCCGTCACGGCCCGGACGGCCTCGCCGGGCAGCCCGCCGCTCTCGAACCGCAGCGTGCGCAGGCCTTCCGAGCGGAGCGGCTCGACCACCACCTCCGGCGAGCCGCGCACCTCCAGGCGCTCCAGACCGGGGTACGCGCCGAGCAGCGGGGCGAGGTCGCCATGCCCGATCCAGGAGATGTCCGACTCCTCCATCACGATGTCGCCGAGGAACAGCGCGCGCAGCGCCGGGAAGGCGGGCGCGGCCTCGACGAGCAGCTTCACGACCTCGGTCGTGTTCTTCTCGTCGGGCGGGCCCCAGTAGCCGATGACCAGCGCGGTCACCGCGGTCGTGTCGACCTGCCCGCGGAACCGGGCCCAGAGCTCCGCGAAATCGGGGTCCTCGTCGTAGTCGGTGCCGACGTACCAGGCGTGCTCGGCGGGGGCGGCCAGCACCGCCGGAGCCGGTTCGGAGGCCGGGGCGAAGACCGCCACGGGCAGGCCGGCGAAGTCGGCGAGGTGGACGAGGATGCTCATCGGGGGGTCCCTTCCGGATCACTGTCGGGACATGTCCTACCAGTGCCGCCCGACAAACACGTGGCCCTCGGACAAATCAGTCCGAGGGCCACGGGGAGGGTCCGGCGCGGGATCAGGCGGGAAGCACCGAGCCGTGGTACTTGTCCTGGATGAACTTCTTGACCTCCGGGCCCTGGAGCAGCTCGACGAGCTTCTTGATCTTCTCGTCGTCCTTCTTCTCCGGAGTGGTCACGATCCCGTTCACGTACGGGTTGTTCTGCGCCGACTCGGTGGCGAGCGCGTCCTTGGCCGGGTCGAGCCTGGCCTCCAGCGCGTAGTTCCCGTTGATCACCGAGGCGTCCACGTCACCGAGCTGGCGCGGCAGCGCGGCCGCGTCGGTCTCCTTGAACTTCACGCCCTTCGGGTTGGACGCGACGTCCTTCGGCGTGGCCTTCTCCTCGCTGCCCGGCTTCAGCGTGATCAGCTGGTTGGCGGCCAGCAGCTTCAGCGCCCGCGCCTCGTTGGACGGGTCGGACGGCAGCGCCACGGTCGCGCCCTGCTTCAGGTCGGCGAGCTTGTGCACCTTCTTGGAGTAGACCGCGAGCGGCTCCAGGTGGACGCCCGCGACGAACACCAGCTTGGCGCCGAGCTTCTGGTTCGACTCGGCGAGGTAGGGCCGGTGCTGGAAGTAGTTGGCGTCGAGCTGGCCGTCCTTGAGGGCGGGGTTCAGCTGCTCGTAGTTGCTGAACTCCTTGACCTCCAGCTTGAGCCCGGCCTTGTCGGCCAGGTTCTTCTTGACGTAGTCGAGGATCTCGGCGTGCGGCACGGAGGTCGCGCCGACGACGAGGGTGTCCTTGTCCTTGCCCGAGCCGCAGGCGGCGAGCCCGAACAGCAGTCCGGCGGCGGCCACGGTGGCGGTGATCTTGCGAAGCACGAAGAGTGCCCCCTTCATTTCGGTTCTAGCGGTGGGAGAGGCGCCGGACCAGCCGGTCGCCGAGCAACTGGACGATCTGGACGAGCACGACGATCGCCACGACGACGGCGTAGGTCACGTTGGTCTCGAAGCGCTGGTAGCCGTAGCGGTTGGCGATGTCGCCGAGCCCGCCGCCGCCGATCGCCCCGGCCATGGCCGAGTAGCCGATCAGCGCGACGAACGTGACGACCAGGCCGGCGATCAGGCCGGGCCGGGCCTCGCGGAGCAGCACCTTCCAGGCGATCTGCGGGCGGGACGCGCCCATCGCGCGGGCCGCGTCGACCACGCCCGGGTCCACCTCGCGCAGCGAGGTCTCCACGAGCCGGGCGTAGAACGGGATGGCCGAGACCGCCAGCGGGACGATCGCGGCGGTGGTGCCGATGGTGGTCCCGACGATCGCGCGGGTCACCGGCAGCAGCGCCACCAGCAGGATGATGAACGGGATGGACCGGCCGATGTTCACGACCAGTCCGAGCAGGTGGTGGACGGGCGCCAGCGGCGCCAGGCCCCGGCGGTCGGTGACCACCAGCGCGAGCCCGAGCAGCGCCCCGAGCACGGCCGTGATCACCGTCGCCCAGACCGTCATCTGGAGCGTCTCGACGGTGCCCTGCCGCAGCAGCGGCCAGATCTCGTCCCAGGTCATGCCGCCACCTCCGTCCCGGGAACGGGGTGGACCTCGACGGTCAGGCCCGCCTCGCGCAGGTGCGCGAGCTGGGCGGCGTTGAGCTCGGGGCCGCCGGGCAGCTCGATCCGCAGCCGCCCGATCCGGGTGCCGCCGACGTCCTCGACGGCGCCGCCGAGGATGTTGACGTCGATGGAGTAGGTGCGGGCGAGCGACGACACGAACGGCCGTCCGGCGGCCTCGCCCTCGAACGTCACGTCCACGACGGTGGTGCCGGGGCGGACGTCGGCGGCGGGCAGCGGGAACAGGTCGCGGGCCAGCTCGGAGCCGGGCCGCAGCAGCAGGTCGCGGACGGTCCCGGACTCGACCACCCGGCCGTCGCGCATGATCGCGGCCGAGTCGCAGATCCGCTTCACCACGTCCATCTCGTGCGTGATGAGCAGCACGGTCAGGCCGAGCCGGTCGCGCAGGTCGCGCAGCAGCGCGAGGATCGACGCGGTCGTCTCGGGGTCGAGCGCGGAGGTCGCCTCGTCCGACAGCAGCACCTTGGGCCGGCCGGCGAGCGCGCGGGCGATCCCGACGCGCTGCTTCTGGCCGCCGGAGATCTGCGCCGGGTAGGCGCCCGCGTGCTCGGTGAGGCCGACGAGGCCGAGCAGCTCGGCCACCCGCTCCGCCCGCTCGGCGCGCGGGACGCCCATGACCTCCAGCGGGAACGCGACGTTCCCGGCGACGGTCCGGCTGGACAGCAGGCCGAAGTGCTGGTGGATCATGCCGATGCCCTGCCGGGCCGCGCGCAGCTGCCCGCCGGAGAGCGCGAGCAGGTCGCGGCCGTCCACCTCGATCCGCCCCTCGTCGGGGCGTTCCAGCAGGTTGACGCAGCGGAGCAGGGTGCTCTTGCCGGCGCCGGAGCGGCCGAGGACGCCGAAGATCTCCCCCTCGCGGACGGTCAGGTCGACACCGTCCACGGCGGTCAGCTCGCGGCCTCGGGACCGGTAGGTTTTTCGGAGTTTCTCGATCTGGATCACAGGAAATATCCGTGTGGACGACCGCGCCCGGAGCGGGCGGCGGCAGGCGGAAAGGGGCGGGTGACGCGTGAAAACGCGGTACGGCCGCCCGGAGGCGGGGCGTACGCGGCTACGGTGCGCCGGCCAGGGGCGCTGACCTGGGCCCGGGCGCGGCCCGGACGCGGCTCAGGCGCGGCCGGGCGGGTAGGGCGCGTGGCTCAGCAGGTGGCGTTGGAAGATCATGTGCGGGTTGCGGCTTCCGGTACGGAGTCGTCGGAGGTCGCTCGCTTCGGGGCGCGAGTCTGCGGTTCGGCGGGGGCCCTCAGCGGTCACACATTCGGCACCGGCACGGACACCCCAGGGCACGCGTCATCGTCCGCAGGGTCTGCGGGCGGCGCGGCTGGCACGGGTGAACGGCGGTCATGGTCCAGAAGTAAACCCGCTGGACGCTCCTGACGCAAATCGGCGCAAGCCGACGACCTGCACAAACGTGCGCCAGGTCACAGGACGGCGGACGGTCCGGACGTTCCCGGAACGTCCCCGGGAACGTCAGGTGTAGTGGACGTCGACGGCGCCGGAACCGGTGGTGACGTCGAGCGTGTCCGCCGTCCCCGGGCCGCCCTCGATGCCGTCCTCGAAGTTGCGGGAGCCCGAGCCGCTGTGCCCCGTGACCAGGTAGTGCGAGCCCGCCGGGAAGCCGAGGTCGATCGAGCCGGACCCCGTGCGGGCGACGACGCGGGAGGCGGGCGCCGTGAAGCCGAGTTTGACGGAGCCGGACCCCGACGAGACGTTGACGTCGTCACTGCGCAGCCGCCTTCCGTTGATCGACCCGCTCGCGACCTTCGCGCGCAGCGGTCCGGCCAGGTCGCTCAGGTCCAGCGTCCCGGAGTTGTTCCGGACCTCCACCTTGCCGGTCAGGCCGCTGACGGCGAGGGTGCCCGAGCTCATCCGCCCGCTCACCGCGACGTCCGCCGGGACGTCCACGGTCACGTTCGCGTCGCACAGGCTCCAGCCGATGACGCCGCCGTCGCCGCAGGTCACCTTGAGCTTCAGCGTGTCGCCGTCCCAGTCGGTCGTGACCCGCGGCCTGGTCAGCACCCAGTGCAGGTCCCGGCGGATCCGGGACGGCCCGGACGAGGCCCGCACGGTCACCGAGGCGGACGCCGCCTCCACCTCGACCGCCCGCACGTGCCGGGTCAGCGTCTCGGAGACGTCGGAGCCGTGCCGCATCTGCACGCCCACGACCTCCAGCCCGGCCGGGACGACGACGAGCGCGGCGGTCAGCGCGGCCAGCGCGTACCAGGGCCCGCGGTTGCGCGGGCGCCCGGACGGCGGGGACGCGGTCAGGGGTTCGTCGGTGACGCTCATGTCGAGTCTCCGTCCAGGAAGCGCAGCACGGCGAGGACCCGGCGGTGGTCGGCCTCGGCGTGCGGGAGGTCGAGCTTGGAGAAGATGTTGTTGATGTGCTTGGCGACCGCGCTCTCGCTCACCACGAGCGCGCCGGCGATCCCGGCGTTCGAGCGTCCTTCCGCCATCAGCGCGAGCACCTCGCGCTCGCGCGGGGTGAGCCGTTCGAGCGGGCTGCTGCTGCGGCGCAGGAGCAACTGGGAGACCACCTCCGGGTCCAGGGCGGTGCCGCCGGCGGCGACCCGGCGCAGCGCGTCCAGGAACGCCGACACGTCCGCGACCCGGTCCTTCAGCAGGTAGCCGACGCCGCTGGTGTGCGTGGCGAGCAGGTCGGCGGCGTACCGCTCCTCGACGTACTGCGACAGCAGCAGGACGGCCACCTCGGGGAACTCCTGGCGGAGCACCAGCGCGGCGCGGACGCCCTCGTCGGTGAAGCCGGGCGGCATCCGGACGTCCACGATCGCCGCGTCCGGGCGGTGCTCGGCGACGGCCGCGAGCAGCCCCTCGGCCTCGCCGACCGCGGCCGGGACCTCGAAGCCCGAGGTCTCCAGCAGCTTGATCAGCCCGGCTCGCAGCAGGACCGAGTCCTCGGCGATCACAATGCGCACGGCAACTCCACGGTGATGGTGGTGGGGCCCCCTTCGGGGCTGGTGATGCGGAACGTACCGTCCACGGACCCGACCCGGCGGGCCAGCCCGCGCAGCCCGGTGCCGCCGCCGAACGACGCGCCGCCCTTCCCGTCGTCGGTGACGGTCACGTGCAGCACGTCGCCGCGGCGCAGCACGGCCACGTCCACCGAGGTCGCGCTCGCGTGCTTGACCACGTTCGTGAGCGCCTCGGACACCACGAAGTACGCGACGGCCTCGACCGTGGACGAGGCGCGGCGCGGCACGTCCACGCTCAGCCGGACGGGCACCGGGACGCGCGCCGCGACGCCGGACAGCGCCGCGTCCAGGCCGCGGTCCTCCAGCACGGCCGGGTGCAGGCCGCGGATGAAGTTGCGCAGGTCGGTGAGGATCTCCTTGGCCTCCTCGTGCGCCTCGACGATCACCTTCAGCGCGTCCGGCGGGAGGTCGGCCATCGTCTCCCGGGCCAGGCCGAGGTTCATCGCGAGCGAGACCAGGCGCTGCTGGACGCCGTCGTGCAGGTCCCGCTCGATGCGGCGGCGCTCCAGGTCGGCGGCGTCCACGACACCGGCGCGCTTCTCGGCCAGGTCCTCCACGCGCCGCCGCAGCTCGGTGGTCACGTCCGGGCCGAGCAGGGACCGGACGGCCCCGACGTCCCAGCGCGCCACGCCGTCCGCGAGGTAGGGCGTTCCGACCAGCAGGACGACCCCGAGCACGGTGAGGACGCCGATGCGGACGGCGTGCCCGGTCAGCGACAGGGGGCTGTCGGCGGGCAGCGCCCACGCGTACACGCTCACGGTCGTCAGGACGAAGGCGCCGAGCCAGCAGGCGACCGTCGCGAGCGCGGCCAGCCCGATCAGCGGGCCGACCAGCAGGTGGTAGCGGATCAGGCGCCACAGTTCGGGCGAGCGCAGGTCGCCGAGCGCGCTCCACAGCCCGTCGCCCTCGCCGCGCGGGGGCAGCGGGGGGATGTCCACGCCGAGCACGGCCCAGCAGCGCTCCCGGTGCGCCGCCGCGAGCGGGCGCGCCAGCAGCACCGCGGCGCCGAGGGGGACGGCCAGCCACAGCAGGATGACCGCCAGGTCGCTCGCCGCCCAGATCAGCCACGGCAGCGCCACCACCGCCCAGCCGGCGAACTGGAGCGGCACCCCGGAGGCGACGAAGACGGTTTCCCGCCAGGTCGCCCGCGACCACGGCGCGTGGGTGAGGACGCGCCGCCCTACGGAACTGGACACCATGCCCAGACCGTAAGGCCGCCGGTGACCCGCCCGCTATGCAGCGGTTTTCCGCCCTGGAGGTGAAGTTAACACCACCCCTTTTCGGAAAGCGCCGCTACTGATCTGGAGGCCGCGCTCGGACAGGCTTTGAGGCAGGTCGAGAAGACCGCCGCTCAGAGAGGAACCCGTCATGGTCGCCAGCATCAGCCCGATCGCCCGCCCCCGTGGCCGTCGGACCGCGTGCGCCCCGCGACCCGCCCGGGCGCTGCGGCGGATGCGGGGCGGGCACGCGCTGGCGGCGGCCGGGCTGGCGCTGCTGCCGTGGATGGCGCTGCTCGCCCTGCGGACGCCGTCCACCGCGCACGTGACGAACTGGTCGGCGGCCTGGATCGGGCTGGACGCGCTGCTCGCGGCGGGCCTGATCGGCACCGGCCTGCTCGCGGCCCGCCGCGACCCGCGGCTCAGCCTGCCCGCCGCCGCGACCGCCGCGCTGCTGTTCATGGACGCCTGGTTCGACGTCCTGACGTCCGCGCCGGGAGCGGACCGCGCCTTCGCGCTGGTGCTGGCGGCGGGCATGGAGCTTCCGCTCGCCGCGGTGTGCGCGGTCCTGGCCGTCCGGGCCTTCCCGAAGCCCGCCGCGTAAGGGCCTCCCGGCAGGGGGCGGGGCGGGGGCGCGGGTGAGGGGTGCGGCGGGGGGATTCAGGGCCGTGACCTGGGGGAAATAGACTCATTGACCACATTCGCGCAAGATCGGTGATGACACCCCGTTCCGGCCTCTAGCATGGCTGGGACGCAGGGCCGGTCCTCCGTTCCCGGAGGCTCGGCCCTTTGCCCTGAAGGCACGATCTGAGGTCCGCATCATGAACGACCGCGAAGTGCGCGAGCAGTGCCTCCGCCTCCTGCGCGACGGCGACTCCGGCCCGTCCGGGCCCGGCGCGACGGACCGCGACGGCGGCGCCGCGCCCGCGTCCGCGCTTGCCGAGCCGGACGGCGACGCGCTGCTGTCGCACGACGTCGACGGCGACATCGCCGTGGTGAGCGTGCTGCGGAACGGCGGCGGGGCGTTCCTGGACGGCGTCATGATCGAGGGCCTGACCTTCCAGTTCCGGGGCGGCGAGTGGATGGAGCTCGGCGGCGGCTCGGGCTCGGCCCCGGCGCAGCCGCTCGACCGCCGCACCGAGGACGAGCTGGGCGGCGCGCTGCGCCTCTACGGCTCGGGCCGGACGGTCCGCAACGCCGACCGGCTGCTGCCGTGGGGCGCCAAGTGGGTGAACCAGGCGCGGCTGCGGGCCGCCGCCGGGGTCGCGTCGGTGCGGGTCGGGTCCCGGCTGCTGCGGGTGCCCGAGCACGGGCACGTCGCGATCGTGTGGGGCAGCCGCCGCGCGCCCGTCCTGGAGGCGCTGGACGCCGACGGCGGGGTCCGCGGCGTGCTGGACCTGGAGCACCCCTCCGTCCCCGCCCACGCCTGACTCTTTTGGGACCGCTCCAAACCGTCCTGCGCCACCCATAACTTGACCGATCGTTCTCAAAAGATCTAGAGTCCTCGCATGGCCAGGACCAAGGAGTTCGATCCCGACACCGCCCTGCGCCGCGCTCTGGAGCTGTTCTGGGAGCGCGGGTACGAGGGCACGTCGATGGCCGACCTCGTCGAGCGGACCGGCGTGGCCCGGGCCAGCCTCTACGCGACCTTCGGCGGCAAGCACGACCTGTACGTGAAGGCGCTGGAGCTGTACGCCGAGGACAACGCGCCGAGGCTCCTGGACGAGCTCTCCAACCCGGGCCCGGTCCTTCCGCAGGTGCGCGCGGTCGTGCGGCGGTTCGCCGCCGAGTCGTCCTCCTCCTCGCTGCGCGGCTGCCTGGTGGTGAACACCGCCGTGGAACTCGCCGCGCGCGACGGCGAGGCCGCGCGGAAGGTCGAGGCGAGCTGGACCAACCTGGAGGCGCTGCTGACCTCGGCGCTCGTGCGGGCACGGGCCCAGGGCGAACTGGCCGCGGACCGGGACCCGCGCGCCCTGGCCCGCATGCTGCTGGTCCTCATGCAGGGCATGCGCGTGCTCGGCCGCGCCCCGGGCGGCGAGGCCCGCCTCCGGGACGCCGCCGACCAGGCCCTGACCCTGCTCACCTGACCCCGCTCACCTGACCCTGCTCACCTGATCCTGCCCACCTGCCCCCGCTCGACCGAACCGATCAGCTCCGGCCGTCCAGCCCTTTCGTGCACCCTCATTCAAGACCGATCATTCTCAATAAGGAGCCGTCATGCGTTTCTCCGACCGCGTCGTCCTGGTCACCGGCGGCGGGACCGGCCTCGGCCGCGCCACCGCGCTCGCCTTCGCCCGCGAGGGCGCGTCCGTCATGGTCGCCGGGCGCACCGAGGAGGCGCTCAAGGAGACCGTCCGGGTGATCGAGGCCGAGGGCGGGACGGCCGCGCACACCGTCGCGGACGTCAGCGACTCCGCCAGCGCGGCGCGCATGGTCGCCGAGACCGTCGCGCGCTTCGGCGGCCTGCACGTCGCCTTCAACAACGCGGGGGTGTTCGTCCCGCCCGCCCCGGTCGCCGACCTGGACGAGGACGCCTGGCGGACCGGCCTGGAGATCAACGCCACCGGCACCTTCCTGTCCATGAAGCACGAGATCGCGCACATGCGCGCGCACGGCGGCGGCGCGATCGTGAACATGGCGTCCAACATCGGCGTGCACGGCCGCCGCCCCAACCTGGCCGGCTACGCCGTCGCGAAGGCCGCGGTCAGCACCCTCACCCGTGCCGCCGCGCGCGACCACATCGGCGACGGCGTGCGGATCAACGCCGTCAGCCCGGGCGTGTCCGACGGGCCGATGTCGTTCCGGCCCGGCGAGACCCGCGAGCAGTGGGCCGCCCGGCAGGCGCAGGACATCCCGCTCGGTCGCGGCGGTGAGGCCGACGAGATCGCCGCCGCCGTCCTGTGGCTCGCCTCCGACGAGGCGGGCTTCGTGGTCGGGCACGACATGGTCATCGACGGCGGCGTCACCGCCTGAGCGCGGTGCCCGGCCGCCGGAGGGACGACTCCCCGGGTCACTCTCGCGGACGATGCGGACGGCCCGCCCCGCCGCCGATACTCGTGCGGTGGTGCAACGAGCCCTGAGCAGGGTGAACCGGGCGGACGTCGCGGTCACGGCGGCGGTCACGGCGGCGACGGCCGTCCCGGCGCTCGGCGGCGGCCCGGCCGTTCTCCTGCTCGCGCTGCTGGCGTCGGTTCCGGTCCTGTGGCGGCGGAGCGCGCCGCTACCGGTCGGGATCGTCGTCGGGACGGCGATGACCGGGCTCGTCCTGTGGGAGAAGCCGTTCCTGCCGTACGGGCCGCTCGTCGCCGTCTACACGATCGCCGCGGAATCGGGCGCGCGCACGCGGATCGCCTCGATCCCGCTGATCGGCGTCGGCGTCTACATCTCCCTAGCACTCCCGCATGAAGACTCCGAGGTGTACCGGTCGCTCGCGGCGTTGTTCGTAGCGGCCTACGCCCTCGGCACCGGTACGCGCGCGCGTCGCGCACGAGCGGCCGAACTGGCCGAACGGGAACGCCGCCTCGCCGGTGAACGCGAGGCGGCGGCCGAACGCGAACGCGCGCGCATCGCCCGCGACATGCACGACATCGTCACCCACTCGGTGGGGATCATGGTCGTCCAGGCGGAGACGGGACCGGTCGTGCTCGCCGCCTCGCCCGCGCGCGCCGAGGCGGTCTTCGAGTCGATCGCGGACACCGGACGGGGCGCGCTCACGCAGCTCAGGTCCGTCCTCGGCACGCTGCGGCCGGCCGAGCCGAGCGGCCCGGCGCCCGGCCTGGACACCCTGCCCGACCTGGTCGAAGGCGCGCGGCGGGCCGGGCTGGACGCGGTCCTCGACGTCCCGGACCCGGTTCCGGACGTCCCGCCCGCGGTCGCGGTCGCGGCCTACCGGATCGTCCAGGAGGCGCTGACCAACACGATCCGGCACGCCGGTGCGTCGAAGGTCGCGGTTCGGCTCCGGCCGGCGGGCGGCGGGTTGCGGGTCGAGGTCCGGGACGACGGTTCCGGGTCGTCCGGAAAGGGCTCGGGGCGCGGGCTCGTCGGCATGCGGGAGCGGGCGGCGGCCTGCGGCGGGACGCTGCACGCCGGACCGGTCGCGGGCGGTCGCGGATTCGCGGTCGAGGCCGTCCTTCCGATGGGATGAACCCCGTGCCCGATCCGCTCCGCGTGCTCGTCGCCGACGACCAGGATCTCTTCCGCGCCGCGTTCGCGATGATCCTGGACGCTCAGCCCGACATCTCCGTCATCGGCGAGGCGGCCGACGGCGCCGAGGCGGTCGCGCGGGCCGCCGAGCTGCGTCCCGACGTCGTGGTGATGGACGTGCGGATGCCCGTCCTGGACGGCGTGGCCGCGACCCGCCGGATCCGCGCCGAGCTGCCGGGCGTCCGCGTCCTGGTGCTGACCATGTTCGACCTGGACGAGTACGTCTACGACGCCCTGCGCGCCGGGGCGGGCGGCTTCCTATTGAAGGACATCCGGCGCGACGAGCTGGCGAACGCGGTGCGCGTGGTCGCGCAGGGCGACTCGTTGCTGGCCCCCACGGTGACGCGCCGCCTGGTCGAGGACCTGGTGCGGCGGCCCGGGCACGGCGTCGCGCCCCTTCTCGCCGCGCGCCTGGACGGCCTGACCGAACGCGAGGCCGAGATCCTGCGGCTGCTGGCACGCGGCCTTTCCAATCTCGAAATCGCCGAATCCCTCGTGGTCAGCGAATACACCGTGAAGACGCATGTGAGCCGGGTGCTGGCCAAACTCGATCTGCGCGACCGCGTGCAAGCCGTCGTTTTCGCGTACGAATCCGGGCTCATCACGCCCGGAGACGCCTGACGTCCTCACGGAGTACGCGGGAAATCGGGCCCGCGCCGGACGCGGTGAACAGGCTCTTCGGCGAAATATCGGCGGCATGAGAATCGTGTTGGTCGTGCTGTCGGGCGTCCTGTTCGCCTTCGGCACCGGACTGCATCCCGTCTTCGTCCTGACCTGGCTGGCGCCGCTGCCGCTGCTGTGGGCGGTCCCGCGGATGGGCGGACGTGCGGCGTTCGCCGCCGCGACGCTCGCCTGGCTCGCCGGGCAGGCGCGAATGGCGAGCTACTTCAAGGGCGTCCTGGAAATGCCCGTCCCGGCGATCGTGGGCATCCTCGTGCTTCCCGCATTGGTCTTCGGCGGGCTCGCGGTCGCTTACCGGCGGCTGGTGGTGGCAGATCGTCCGCTGATCGCATCGGCCGTTTTCGCCGCCGGGTGGACGACGATGGAGTACGTCTTCTCGCTCACGCTTCCGCACGGCGCCTGGTGGAGCATCGCCTACTCGCAGGCGGACGTCGGGCCGGTCGTCCAGTTCGTGTCGGTGACCGGGATCTGGGGCGTGACGTTCCTGCTCATGGGCGTCCCGGCGGCCGTGGCGACGCTGCGTCCGCGCGCGGTCGGGACGGGCGCGGCGCTCCTCGCGCTCGTCCTCGGTTTCGGGACGATCCGGACGGCGACCGCGTCCGCGCCCCACGGCGAGACCGTCGCGCTCCTCGCGACCGAGCACCCGAACGACGAGATCGACGTCGCGAGCCCCGAAGGGCGGCGCCTACTCGCGGGCTACATCGCGCAGGCCAGGACGATCGACGCCGCCGCGATCGTCCTGCCGGAGAAGACCTTCGTCGCCGACGATCGGACCCTGCCGCTGCTGTCCGGGCCGCTGTCTCGCCTCGCGGTCGAGCGGCACGCGGCCGTCGTCGCCGGGCTGATCCACAAGAGCGGCGGCAAGAGCAGCAACTCCGCGATCGTGTACCCGGCGGACGGCGGGCGTCCCGCCGAGTACGTCAAGCACCACCTGATCCCCGGCCTGGAGGAGGAGTTCACGCCCGGAACGTCCCGGGTGAGCGTGCCGGGCCGTCCCCGCTGGGGCGTGATCATCTGCAAGGACCTCGACTTCCCCGGCCTCGTCCGCGGCTACCGGTCGGACGGCGCCGCCGCGCTGCTCGCGCCCGCCTGGGACTTCCACTCCGACGCCTGGCTGCACGGCCGGATGGCCCTCGTCCGCGGCGTCGAGAGCGGCCTCGCCGTGGCCCGGAACGCCCGCGCCGGAGACCTCACGATCAGCGACCCGTACGGCCGCGTCCAGGCGACCCGCTCCACCGACCACCCAGGCTTCGTCACCGTGTCGGCGCAGGTGCCGTACCGAGCGGTCAGCACCCTGTACGCCCGCCTAGGCGACTGGTTCGCCTGGCTCTGCATCGCCTTCCTGATCACCACAGCGATCGCCGTGCCCCTCACCCGAAAGCGCCGCCCCGGATCCCACGCCGCAACACCCGCCGAGAAAGCCGAAGCACCCCTTCGCCCCCGCACTTAGCGCCGCGCCGCCTTGACCTGCCCGGAGACCGGGGCCGCCGACGCCTGGCCACGCAGCGACCGCAACCGGCGCGAACGCGTTAACAACCGTGCGGGGCGAAGCCGAAGGCGAGCCCCGCACGGTTGATCGCGAAGCGATGCAGCGTTCGCACGAGCATCCGGGCCGCGCCCCGAGCCGCTAGGCGAGGGGCGCGGAGCCGGGGCTCAATTAGTACAGCCAGCCGCGGTCGGCGGCGATCTGGGCGGCGGCGTGGCGGTTGTCGACGCCGAGTTTGGTGACGGCGGCGGACAGGTAGTTGCGGACGGTCCCTTCGGAGAGGCCGAGGGTGCGGGCGATGCGGGAGACGGGCTCGCCTCCGGCGGCGGCGCGCAGGGCGTCCAGCTCGCGCGGGGTGAGCGGGCACTCCTCGGCGGCGAGGGCGTCGGCGGCGAGCTGCGGGTCGATGTAGCGCGCTCCCCCGGCGACCTGCCGGACGACCTCGGCGAGCCGCGCGCCCGGCGCGTCCTTGCCGAGGAAGCCGCGCACCCCGGCGGCCATCGCGCGGCGCAGGTTGCCGGGCCGGCCGTGCGCGGTGACGATCACCAGCCGGCAGGACGGCAGCTCGCGGGCAAGCCGCTCGGCCGCGTCCAGGCCGGACATCCCGGGCATGTCGATGTCCAGCACGGCGACGTCCGGCTTGAGCGCGAGGGTCTGGGCGACCGCCTCGTCGCCGCGCCCGACGTCGGCCACGACCTCGATGCCGTCCTCGGTCGACAGCAGCAGGACCAGCGCCTCGCGGATCAGCAGGTGGTCGTCCGCCAGCAGCACCCGGATCATGATCCTCCCGTCGGTAGGGCCGCGACCAGCCGGAACGTCCCGTCGCCGATGGCTCCGGCGGCGAACTCCCCGCCCGCGGCGGCGAGCCGCTCGGCGAGCCCGGCCAGGCCGCTGCCGGGCGGGCCGTCCCGACGCGCCGCGCCGTCGTTGACGATCTCCAGCCGCACCCGGCCGCCGCCCGGCTCGGCGGCGACGTCGATGCGGCACCAGGTGGCGGACGAGTGGCGCAGGATGTTCGTGGCCGCCTCCCGGACGACCCATCCGAGCGGCTCGTGGACGCCGCCCGGCAGCCCGGCGGGCAGATCGGGACGGTCGCAGTCGATCCCGGCTGCCCGGAGGACGGCGGACATACCGTCCAGCTCAGTGCGCAGGGACGTGGCCCGGTAGCCGCGCACGACTTCCCGGACGTCTTTGACCGCGTCCCTAGCCATGGTCTGGATTTCGGCGAGTTCCTTACGCACGCGCGCGGGGTCGCGGTCGGCGAACCGCTCGGCGACCTCGGCCCGTAGCGCGACGGCCTGAAGGCTATGGCCGAGGACGTCGTGGAGGTCGCGGGCGAAGCGCATCCGCTCCTCGCCTACAGCCGACCGTGCCAGCTCCGCGCGCGCTTCCCGAAGCTCCTGGACGACATGGAAGAGCCACACGGTGATGTAGCCCGAGAACGTGACCATGGGGAACGCCACGAGCTGGTACAGGACGGCAAGCGGCTGCATCCCGAGCGCGACGCCGTAGGCGGCCCCCGCGATCGTCCCCGCGCCCGCCACATACGCCGCCTGCCGGACGGGCAGCACGACCGCGATCAGCCCCGCCGGGACGAGCAGCGCGTTCCCCCACCCGGTATGGACGCCGAGGACCGCGGGCAACGTCCAGCTCACGGCCGTGATCGCGGCGAGCCCGAGGCGGTGGGCGGGCGTGCTGCGGCGGGTCAGGTTCAGCCAGAGGAGCCGTCCGTAAAGGCCGCACACCCCCGCGACCGCCACCAGCGCCGGGACGAACCGGACCGGATCGCGGCGGCCGAACGCCTCGTCCGACAGCGCGGGCAGCAGCAGCCCGGCGAGCGACACCGAGGTCAGCGCCACGATGATCGCGGCGATGACCGGCGCTCGGGGGATCCGGGGCTGCACCACGCGATCAGCGTACGGTGACCTGCGCCATGCTGCCGTCCACGCCGGTCAGGCGGCGCGGGTGGCCGCGCGGAGGGCGTGGGAGCCGGGCACGGGCAGGCCGCCCGCCAGGACGGTCACGTGGTCGGCGCGGCAGGCCTCGTCGATGTCACGCGTAGTGAACAGGATGGCGGTTCCCTTGCCTGCGAGCGACCGCAGCACGGCCCGGACGCGGGACGCGGACGGCGCGTCCAGTCCGGCGAACGGCTCGTCCAGCAGCAGGACGTCGGACCGTCCGACCAGGGCCAGCGCGAGGTCCAGGAGGCGGCGCTCGGTGCCGTCCAGGTCCTCGAAGACAGCAGCGGCGCGGCCCGCGAGCCCGGTCAGCAGGAGGGCCTCGGAGCGGGTGAGCGGGTCGAGGGTCCAGCGGCGCCAGGCGTCCACGATCTCCGCGACGGTGAGGCCGGGGAACAGGCCGCCCTCGCGCCAGACCGTCGCCGGGCCGCCGCCCTTGATCACCACCGACCCCGAAACCGGACGGCGATGGCCCGCGACGGCCTCCAGCAGGGTCGTCTTGCCCGAGCCATAGCCGCCGAGGACGGCATGCGTCTCGCCGCGTCCCACGCTGAGCGAAACGTCCCGGAGGGACTGGACGCGCAGATTCCGGATCTCGACTACTGACGGCCTCATGCCCTCCATGCTGCGCGCACCGGTTCAAAGCAGGCAGTCACGGGTGTCAGGAACGGCCCATGAGGTTCTCAGGGACCACCCATGACATATGTCAGGCCCGCACGAGTGTCAGGCGCGCACGAGCGAATCCAGCGAGAGCTCGGAAACCGTCCGGTGCCCGGAGAGAGCCAACGTCAGTTCCAGGTCGGCTTGGAGGCAGCGCAGGACGTGCCGGACGCCGGCCTCGCCTCCCAGCGCGAGCCCGTACGCATAGGGCCGCGCTACCAGAACCGCCTGCGCGCCTAGGGCCAGCGCCTTCGCGACATCGGCACCGGTCCGGATGCCGCTGTCGAACAGGACCGCCATACGGCCGCCCACTGCGTCCACGACCAGCGGGAGGGCGTCGAGGGACGCGATCGCGCCGTCCACCTGCCGGCCGCCATGGTTGGAGACGATCACCGCGTCCATCCCGGCGTCCATCGCGCGGCGCGCGTCGTCCGGGTGCTGGATGCCCTTGAGCGCGATCGGGCCGTCCCAGTGCTCGCGCAGGAACGCCAGATCGTCCCAGGTCAGGGACGGGTTGCCGAACTGCCCGATCCAGTGCAGCAGCGCGACCTGCCGGTTCGCCTCGGTGATCGGCCCGCCCACGGCCTTCTGGAAGACCGGGTCGCTGAAGTAGTTCGCCACGCCGATCCCGCGGAGGAACGGCAGGTAGGCCTGGTCCAGGTCGCGCGGCCGCCACGCGAGCGTGAACGTGTCGAGCGTGACGACCAGGGCCGTGTACCCGGCGGCTTTGGCGCGGTCGAGGAAGCTCGCGGCCAGTTCGCGGTCCTTCGGCCAGTACAGCTGGTACCAGCGCGGGCCATCGCCGTTCGCCTCCGCGACGTCCTCCATCGCATAGGACGAGGCCGTGCTCAGGATCGTCGTCAGCCCGGTCGCGGCGGCGGCCCGCGCGATCGCCAGCTCGCCGTCCGGATGCAGGATCGACTGGACGCCGATGGGCGCGAGCAGCACAGGAGCGGGCATCGGCGTGCCGAGCACGGTCACCGAGAGGTCGCGTTCTGCGACGTCTCGGAGCATCCTGGGGATGATCCGCCAGCGGTCGAACGCGTCCCGGTTGGCCCGCGCGGTCGCCTCGCTCCCGGCAGATCCCGCCACGTATCCGAAAGCCGCGGCGGACAGTTTCGCCTCCGCCAGCGCCTCCAGCTTCGTGAGATCCGCCGGGAGGTCCGGCCGCACGTCAGCCAGGCCGTTCAGGTAGATCTCGTTCTGGAAGTCGGCGAGCTGGCTCACGCGGAAAACCTCCTCGAATCCGGCGCGCCGTGACGCGTCGCGGGCGAATCTGTCCCTGGGACCGTCCACAATGTTTCACATGGCACGTCGTGGATCCCAAGCCCCTCCCCCGCCGCCCGACTTCGAAGAGAACATCGTCGACGTCGACGTCTCCGAGGAGATGCGCGGCTCGTACCTCGAGTACGCCTACTCGGTGATCTACCAGCGGGCGCTCCCGGACGCGCGGGACGGGCTGAAGCCCGTGCAGCGCCGCATCCTGTTCTCGATGAACGAGATGGGCCTGCGCCCCGACCGCGGGCACGTCAAGTGCGCCCGCGTGGTCGGCGAGGTGATGGGCAAGCTGCACCCGCACGGCGACAGCGCGATCTACGACGCGATGGTCCGGCTCGCGCAGCCGTGGGCGATGCGCATGCCGCTGGTCGACGGGCACGGCAACTTCGGCTCGCTCGGCGGCGACGACATGCCCGCCGCCATGCGGTACACCGAGGCGCGCATGTCCCGGGCCGCGATGGCGATGGTCGCGTCCATCGACGAGGACACCGTCGACTTCAAGCCGAACTACGACGGGCAGGAGAACGAGCCCGAGGTGCTGCCCTCGGCGTTCCCGAACCTGCTGGTCAACGGCGCGTCCGGGATCGCGGTCGGGATGGCCACCAACATGGCCCCGCACAACCTCGGCGAGGTCGTCGCGGCCGCCCGGCACCTGATCACCCACCCGGACGCCACGCTCGACGACCTGATGCGGTTCGTCCCCGGTCCCGACCTGCCGACCGGCGGCCGCATCACCGACCTCACCGGCATCCGCGACGCCTACGCGTCCGGGCGCGGCACGTTCAAGACCCGCGCCACGGTCAAGGTCGAGAACGTCACCCCCCGGCGCAAGGGCATCGTGGTCACCGAGCTGCCGTACTCGGTCGGCCCGGAGCGGGTGAAGGCCAAGATCAAGGAGCTCGTCCAGGCGAAGAAGCTCAACGGCATCGCCGACCTGAAGGACCTCACCGACCGCAACGTCGGGCTCCGCCTGGTCATCGAGGTGAAGAACGGCTTCAACCCCGAGGCCGTGCTCACCGACCTCTACCGGCTGACGCCGATGGAGGAGACCTTCGGCATCAACAACGTCTGCCTGGTCGACGGCCAGCCGCGCACGCTCGGCCTGCGCGACCTGCTCCAGGTGTACGTCGACCACCGCATCGACGTCGTCCGGCGCCGCTCGCAGTTCCGCCGCAAGAAGCGCGAGGACCGGCTGCACCTGGTCGACGGCCTGATGGTCGCGCTGCTGAACATCGACGAGGTCATCCAGGTCATCCGGCAGTCGGACGACTCGGCGCAGGCCAAGCAGCGGCTGATGCAGATCTTCGAGCTGTCGGAGATCCAGGCGCAGTACATCCTGGACACCCCGCTCCGCCGCCTCACCCGGTACGACCGGCTGGAGCTGGAGAAGGAGAAGGAGCAGCTCACCAAGGAGATCGCCGCGCTGACCGCGATCCTGGAGTCCGAGCGCAAGCTGCGCAAGGTCGTCTCGGACGAGCTGGCCGAGGTCGCCGCCGAGTTCGCCACCCCGCGCCGCACCGTGCTGCTGGAGGCGTCCGGGCAGGTCGAGGCCGCCGCGGTGCCGCTGGAGATCGCCGACGACCCGGTGCTGGCGCTGATGTCGTCCACCGGGCTGCTCGCCCGCACCTCGTCCGGCGACCCGCTGCCCGCCGAGGGCGCGCGGTCCCCGCACGACGTGCTCGTCTCGGTCGTGCGGACGACGGCGCGCGGCGAGATCGGCGCGGTCACCTCCGCCGGACGGCTGATCAAGGTGGACGTGCTCGACCTGCCGACGCTGCCGCCGACATCCGCGCCGCCTTCGCTGGCGGGCGGCGCGCCGATCACCGAGTACGTCGAGCTCGACCCGGACGAGAAGGTCGTCGGCCTCGCCGCGCTCGACGACTCGGGCGGCGGCCTCGCGCTCGGCACCGAGCAGGGCGTGGTGAAGCGGGTCGTCCCGGACTTCCCGGCCAACCGCGACGAGTTCGAGGTGATCGGGCTGAAGGACGGCGACCGCGTGGTGGGCGCCGTCCAGCTGGAGTCCGAAGAGCAGCACCTGGTGTTCATGACCGACGACGCGCAGCTGCTGCACTACAGCGCCTCGCTGGTGCGGCCGCAGGGCCGTCCGGCGGGCGGCATGGCTGGCATCAAGCTCGCCGCGGACGCGAAGGTGATCTGGTTCGGCGCGTTCGACCCGTCGCGGGAGGCGCGGGTGGTGACGATCTCCGGCTCGTCCACGGCGCTGGAGGGCACCCAGGCGGGCGCGATCAAGATCGCCGACTTCGCCGACTTCCCGTCCAAGGGCCGCGCGACCGGCGGCGTCCGCTCGCACCGGTTCCTCAAGGGCGAGGACACCCTGATCCTCGGCTGGGCGGGCCCGACCCCGATCCGCGCGACCGCCGCGAACGGCAGGCCGATGGACGTGGACGAGGAGATCGGCCGCCGCGACGGCTCCGGCACGCCGCTGCCCAAGCCCATCGCCGCGTTCGGCGGCCCGATCGGGCCGCTGCCGCGCGACCCGGCCGAGGCCGCCGCCGAGGCCGCCGAACTGGCGGGCGAGCAGGGCGGCGAGGTCGAGTAGCACCCGCTTCTCCGGCCGGGCGGTCCCTTCGCGGGCCGCCCGGCCTTCTCTTCGGGCGACCGTGTTACATTGTTACCATGGTAAGCGTTGAGCGCGTGCAGACCGGGTTCCGGATCGAGCGGAACACCCTGAAGGTCCTCAAGGGCCTGGCCGAATACCTGGACCTGTCGCTCGGCGACCTGGTCGAGGGCATCGTCCTGCACACCTTCGAGGGCAGGACGCCGTTCGGCCCGGACACCCTGCAGAAGATCGAGCGCCTGAAGGACGTCTACGGCCTGACGCTGACCGCCGCCGACTCCCACCTGCTGGAGGAGAAATGACCCGCGTCCGCCTCACCGGAGAGATCGACGTCGCCCTGCCGCCCGCGCGGGCCTTCCCGCTCTTCACCCCGCGCGGCGAACGCGCCTGGGCGGACGGCTGGGACCCGCACTTCCCGGACGACCCGTCCGACGACACCGAACCGGGCGTCGTCTTCGAAACCGCCGCGCACGGCCACCATGCGGCCTGGCTCGTCCTGGACCGTGTCGCCCCCTCGTCCATCTCCTACGCCCGGGTCGTCCCCGGCGACCGCGCCGGAACCGTCACGGTCTCCCTTGCCGAGTCGGACGCCGGGAGCCGCGTCCAGGTCACCTACGACCTGACCGCGCTGCGCCCCGAAGCCGAACCCGCCCTGGCGAAGTTCGCCGCCGAGTACCCGGCCTACCTGGCGTCCTGGGAGACGGCCATCGCCGCGCTGCATTAAGCCATGCCCTAACTCCATTTGCGGACGCGTCGGGATGGCGTGAACTCGTCCCCATGAGCAACGCAACAGCGATCGTGACCGGAGCGGCCCGAGGCATCGGCGCGGCAGTGGCCCAACGCCTGGCCCAGGACGGTTTCGCCGTCGCCGCCGTGGACCTGGACGACAGCACCGCCACGGTCGAGTCCATCACCCGCTCGGGCGGCAGGGCTCTGGCGATCGTCGCCGACGTCTCCGACGAAGCCCAGGTCACCGAGGCCGTCGCCCGGACCGCCACCGAGCTGGGCCCGCCGACCGTCCTCGTCAACAACGCCGGAGTCGGCCCGCGAGCCGCCCTCGTCGACATGACGACCGAGCAGTGGGACACCGTCCTCGGCATCAACCTGCGCGGCCCGTTCCTGTTCACCCGGGCGGTCGTCCCGTACATGATCGACGCGGGCTGGGGCCGGATCGTCACCATGTCGAGCATCTCCGCCACCGGCGACGCCGGGCGCGTCGACTACGGCAGCGCGAAAGCCGGCCTGATCGGCTTCACCAAGTCCCTGGCCCTCCAGCTCGGCCCGCACGGCATCACCGCCAACGCCATCGCGCCCGGCTTCATCGTCAGCGACATGACCCGCCTGTCGGCGCGCCGCCTCGGTCTGGAGTTCGAGGAGTTCCAGCGCCAGGCCGCCGAGTCCATCCCGGTCGGCCGCGTCGGACAGCCCGAGGACATCGCGCACACCGCGTCCTACCTGGTGAACCACGCCGCCGGCTTCGTCTCAGGCCAGGTCATCTACGTCGCCGGCGGCCCGGTCGACTGACCGCAATGGACACACGCGACGTTGCGTTAGACGGCAAGCCTTCGCAACGATTTCATGCTGTTCACCTGCAGAAATACACTCCCGACGCAACGTTAATGTTGCATGAATTCGGAAAGCAACGTAGCGTTTGCGTTGTCAGAAAGAACATGGCAAACGCCGCGAGATGCAGGGAGCCCCCATGAACACCTTCGCCACCACCGCCCCGATCACCGTCGTCCTGAACGTCCCGGCCGGGCACATCCAGCTCATCGCCGCCGACCGCACCGCCGTCGAGATCTCACCCGCCGACGCGTCCAAGGGACGGGACGTCAAGGCCGCCGAGAACACCGCCGTCCACTACGCCGACGGTGTCCTGCGGGTCGAGAACGCCACCGGGAACCACGCCTTCGGCTCCACCGGTGCCGTCCACGTCACCGTCTACCTGCCCGCCGGTTCCGCCGTCGAGGGCACCGCGGCCAGCGCCGCCCTGCAGACCAGCGGACCGCTCGGCGACGTCGCCTTCGAGGGCGCCTACCGGCAGATCCAGCTGGACGAGGTCGCGAGCCTGAAGCTCACCGCCACCGACGGCGACGTCGAGGTCGGCAGGCTCAACGGCCCCGCCGACATCAGCACCGCCCACGGCGACATCCGCGTCGCCGAGGCCGCGGCCGGCACGGTCACCCTGAGCACCAAGTCGGGAAGCATCGACATCACGGCCGCCCCCGGCGTCCCGGCCTCCCTGGACGCCCAGACCAGCCACGGCCGCATCAGCAACGCCCTCAAGAACGACGGCGCCCCGACCCTGGAGATCAAGGCCACCACCCCCAACGGCGACATCACCGCCCGCAGCCTCTGACCCCCGCGATGACCGGACGCACCAGGGCAGGAACTCCCCCGAGTTCCTGCCCTTCGCGCTTCAGCCGAGAGCGCCTTCCGGGCTTGACCTCAACCAAAGTCCAGGTTCTACCGTCATGGTCATCGGCTCGACCAAGGAGGAACCCGTGACCACCGCTGTCCCCGAGATCTACCGCAACGCCGTCGTCTCCCACATCATGCTGGACGGCGCCGCCGACGCGATCGACTTCTACGTCCGCGCGTTCGGCGCCAAGGAACTGTTCCGCCTCGACGGCCCGGACGGCCGCATCGTCCACGCCGAGATCAGCGTCCAGGGCTCCACCCTCATGCTGGGCGACGCCGACGGCCCGTACTTCACCGCACCGAGCACCGCCGGCGCCACCACCGCCGGCCTCCACGTCTTCGTCCCCGACGTCGACGCCCTGACCCGCCGCGCCACCGAAGCCGGCGCGGAGCTCCTGCAACCCCCGGCCGACCAGTTCCACGGCGACCGCACCGCAATCCTGCGCGACCCGTTCGGCCACGTCTGGGTCTTCCTCACCCATCTGGAAGACCTGACCCCGCAAGAACTGGCCCGCCGCGCCCAGAACCTCCGCGCCTAAAGCCTCACGCCCCCACCCCCCGCGTCCAGCTCCTCATTGCAGCGAACGACGACCTCGGCCAGTTCAGCGATCTCCGCCAGCGCATACCGGGTCGTCCCGACACCCGGCATGGTCAGGTGGAAGCCATGCGGCCGCGCCCACACGGTGATTTCGGCCCGCACGGACAGAACGCCCATGTTCCACCCCTCGCACCGATGCATGGGCCCAAGCCCCCGCGCGAGGAGCAAGAACTCCAACGTGCGCAGCGCCGACCCCACGTCCACCGGCGGAATCGGCCACGCCGCCCCGACCGGCAGAGCAAAGAACGCGACCTTCCCGGACGCGGGCGTCCCTGTGAGCCGCGCCCGACTCCGGTGGACGCCCCACTCTCCGCCATGCTCGGCGGCGAGAGCGTCAACGACCTCCAGGCCACGCCCACCCTCGCTGTCGAACGCCGGACGGCACGCCCCGCCCGGGATGACGCCCTTCCATGGCGCGACATCGAAGACCTGCGCGACAAGCTGCGTCTTCTCCCGCCGCCGGTGCAGCCAAAGCTCCGGCAGTGTTCCGACCGACCCCGGCAGCCCGCCGAGCGCGTGGACGAACACGTTCGCGGCCAGCTCCGACACCATCGTGGACGCGTCGTAGACCAGCTCGTCCGCCAGCCCGAGCGCGGCCATCACTCCGCGAAGATGACGCCGAGCGACCGCCGCGCACGTCTCGTCCGCCGGCAGCACCCACGCCACACACTCCCCCGCCCGCACCCGCCCCGCCGCCAGGGCCGAATCCACCGAACCAGGAGGATTCCCCATCTCGATCACCACCCCGTTGACGTCGGCACCGTTGCCGACCGTGGTCAGTTCGAGGCTCAGCGTGGCAGCAGCCAATGATCCATTCAATAGATAATCTAAAAGAGACTCCTGATTCTGAAATTCCTGGAATGATCACGCACCGTGGTGGGATGCTCGCCGCATGCCGGAGATCCACGCCGCCGGGTACAGCCCGACGATCAGGAAGCGCGCGGTGAGCCGCAAGCTCGTCCAGGCGCGCAAGAACGTGGGGATGACGACCACGGAGGTCTGCAAGCGCCTGCGCTGGAGCCCGTCCAAGCTCAACTACATCGAGAAGTCGAAGTGGATCGAGCCGAACAGCGACGCCGTCGCCGACCTCTGCGAGCTGTACGGCATCGAGGGCGCCGAACGCGAGGCCCTGATCACCCTCGCCCGCGAGGGCCGCCAACGCGGCTGGTGGTCCCGCTACAACGACGTGTTCCGGGACGAATTTCCCGGCTTCGAGGCAGGAGCCTCGCTGATCAGGACGTTCCAGAACACCTTCGTGCCCGGCCTGCTCCAGACCCGCGAGTACATCGAGGCGGTCACTCGGGCTGCCGGAATCGACGACCCTGCTGAGATCGAACGCCATGTCCATGCGCGTCTGGAACGCCAGCGTATTCTCACGCTTCCGGCGGTTCCGACGCGGCTGTGCGCGGTCGTAGACGAGAACGTCATCGCCCGCATCCGGCCTCTTGAGCTGCGCAAAGCACAACTCAAGCACTTGCTGGACATGACGGAGCAGGAGCACGTCGAACTTCGCCTCATCCCCACCGCCGCCGGTCCCTACCCAGGAGCCGGGGAGGCCTTCACCTACCTCGGCTTCACTGATCCCGCAGAGCGTGACATCGTCTATCTCGAAACGACCATCGACTACCGCTTCCTTGAGGAGAAGGACGAGCTGCGCCGGTTCACCGACCGCTTCGACCGGCTCGCCGAGGCGGCACTCTCCGCCGAAGCGACTCGTGACCGGCTGCTGGAGGAGGTAAGGGGAGCCACGTGAAGCAGGCCGAACCCACATGGCGAAAGAGCACCTATTCGCAAGGCGGCGGATCCGATTGTGTGGAGATCGCGGAGTCCGGTCCTGGATGCCTGGTCCGTGATTCCAAGGACACGTCCGGCCCGGTCCTGAAGGTGGACGCAGTCACATGGCACGCGTTCATCGGACGCCTCAAGCAAGGCGACTTCGACACTTGAGTCCAAGAGACCAGGCAGCGATGAGCAACGGCACTGGGACGAGGTTCCGGAAGAGCTCTTTCAGCGACGGCGGCAACGGATGCGTGGAAGTCGCAGCGTCGGGCCGTCAGTGCTCTGTGCGTGATTCCAGGGACGCAGGTGGCGCGGTTTTGACTGTGGACGCAGCTTCCTGGCGTTGCTTGCTTGAGCGCGTGCGTGGAGGTGCGAACAGCACGAGTGCGTGATGAGTAGGCGTAGGTATGTGGCTCGCGGGGTGCCTGGTGGGTATCGGGTCTGGGACAACCGCGCGCGGCGGTGGTGGGGTGACCTCTATGAGCTTTGCCCGGACGCGTTGCTGGACGAGCTGAACGGCGCCGCAAATCCGGCGGATATCACCGAGCTTCTTCGGCGCTATCGACGGCTCAAGCGCTGAGTTCGGTGTCAGATCGCGGCGCCGTAGCCGGTGCTGCCGTTGCGGAGGCTTTGGAAGCGGTCGGGGGCGGATTCGGCGATCTGGCGGGCTTTGGCGACCAAGTCGGCGTCTTGCGGGTCGTAGCGGGCCGGGTCCAACGGGAACGCCGTCTGGAGTTGGCGTCTGGTCTCGTCGTCCTCGCAGGTCACGAACGTGACGAGGCAGGCTCGCCAGAAGCGGGGCCACAGATCGTCGATCTTGCCTGCGGAGCGGATGATGTCCTCCGACGTTCCATGGGTCCGGATTCCAGCGCCTCGATCAGGCGGAGGAGGACGTCGCGGCGGCCGGTGGCCTGGATCAGCGGGTGCACCAACTGGTTGGTGAAGTTCGCGTCCAAGAGCACGGCCCTGACGACGTCCTCCGCGGCGCGGGCCGTGAAGTGGGGGTTCGCTGCCAGGGCGTCGCTCAGTTGGAGGCGGGTCGCCTCGATCCACTCGTGGCGGCGGTGGGTTTCGTCCTCGATCGGGGGAAAGTTGGGAGGTCGCCACTGCGGGTCCACGGCTCTGAGGAGGGAGGGGATCAGGGCTTCGAGTGGATCGTCCGGCATGGGATGAGTGTGGACGGTTGGGTCAGGGTTGGTGGTCGTATTTGCAGTCGGAGGGGTCCTTGGGTGGGAGGAACTTGGTGGGGAGGGCTATGGGGGCCGGCTTGATGGTGTAGCCCTTCAGCCAGTGGCCGTCGGGGCCGGGGGCTGCGGGGCTGAAGGGGGCGGGGCCGGTGCCCATTTGCTGGCACTGCTCGTTCACGACGCCCCAGGAGAAGCCGACGCGGTCGAAGCGGTGGCCTTGCGGGGACTGGTAGAAGGTCAGGGTCGCGCGCTGTTTGTTGGGGTCGCGGGCGTCCTGCCAGAGGCCCGAGATGACGGCTATGGGGCCGGTGGCCATGATGTAGTCGGCCTTGATCTTGACCCAGGTGTGCTCGCCGCCGGCGTAGTGGTCGATGTCGACGGTGCCGCGGGCCGCGCCTATGACGAGGCGGCCGTCCACTATGCGCCAGGGGTTGCCGTGGACGTTCACGATGAAGCGGCGGAACGGGTTCTCGGGGTCGGCTGGGAAGTGCACCCAGGCGTCCCCTACCAGGCTCGATTCCTTGGGGACGGGCTCGGTGGCGGAGGCGGTGCCGGCGCTTAGTGCGGTCGCGAATACGGCTGCGGCGAGGACGGTGCGGGTTGCCATGTGACCTCCTTGGGCTCGTTGCTTCGAAGGTCGCAGGCGGGTGGACGGCGCGCTTCCCCCGGGCGGTCGAATGGCCGGGGCGGTGATCCCCCGTTCGGAGTGGGTCGTGCGGGGGTTGCCTAGTCGGGGGTGGTCACTCGGTGCCAGGTGGACGGGGCGGGGAGGTCCTTGGACTGGTCGGGGCCCCAGGAGCCGCGGGCGTAGGTCGTCGGTGGGTCTTCGCGGTCGATGATTTTGGAGACGATGCGCCAGGACTCCTCGATGAAGGGGAACGAGGCGAAGGCCGAGGCGTCGCCGACGATGGCGGCTTCGAGGATGTGCTCGTACGGGAGTTCGGCGTTGCCCATGGGCGGGACGCGGGCGGGGACGGCGGCGGGTTGGGGTGGCTGGCCCTCGGCGCGGTTCAGGGACAGGTCGAGGGAGAGGCCGCGGCGCTTGTCGAGGTTCAGGCGGAGCAGGTTGGGTTCCGGGTGGCCGTAAAGGGCCAGGGGCGGGGACTGGAGTTCGATGATCGCTTCGGTGGACGTCAGCGGGAGGCACTTGCCGGTGCGGATGAGGATCGGGACGTCCTTCCAGCGCCAGTTGTCGATGTGCAGGCGGGCGGCGATGTAGGTCTCGGTGGTCGAGTCGGGGTGGACGCCGGGGACGCTCAGGTACCCGTCGTACTGGCCGCGCACCACGTCGGACGGCTCGATGGTGCGGACGGCGCGGAGCAGCTCCCACTTGGCGACGTTCTCGGACGTGGCGTCGCGGCAGGCGGGCGGGTCCATGGCGAGCAGGGCGAGGATCTGCAGGAGGTGGTTCTGGAACACGTCCCGGACGGCGCCGGTCGGGTCGTAGAAGCCGCCGCGGTCGGCGACGTCGAAGTCCTCGGCCATCGTGATCTGGACGGACGTGATGTGGTCGCGGCTCCAGACCGTTTCGAGAAGCGGGTTGGCGAAACGGGCGACCGGAATGCCGCGGACGGCCTCGGAGCCGAGGTAGTGGTCGACACGGTAGAGGGCGTCGTCGGCGAAGGTGCGGTGCAGCTCGTCGTCCAGTGCCTGGGCCGAGGCCTGGTCGTGGCCGTACGGCTTCTCGACGACGAGGCGGGAGTCGCGGTTGAGACCCGCCTTGCCGAGTTGCTCGGCGATGGTGGTGAACTGGGTCGGCGGCGTCGCCATGTAGTAGGTGACGAACGGGACGTCCGCCACGGCGTCGCAGATGCGGCGGTAGGTGGCCTGGTCGGTGAGGTCGCCGTCGACGATGTGCAGCCGGGACGCGAAGTCGGAGAAGACGGACTCGTCCAGGTCGTCCCCGATCGCGTCGCGGGCGTGGTCGCGCAGGTCGTCGTCGGTCCAGGAGCGGCGCGTCACGCCGATCACCGGCATGTTCAGGCGGCCGCGCCCGGCGAGCCGGTACAGCGCGGGCAGCAGGGACTTGCGCGCGAGGTCGCCGGTGATCCCGAAGACCACCAGCGCCGACGCGACCGGTCCGCGGCTCATGAGGACTCCTTCTTCACAGCAGGGCCGCCACGGCGAGGATGCCGCTGACCAGGACGAACAGGATGCCGAGCAGCGGCGCGACGAACCGGAGGTACCGGTCGTAGCCGACCTTCGCCAGCGCGAGGCCGCCCATCACGACCGCGGTCGTCGGGGTGAACAGGTTGATCAGGCCCGACGCCGACTGCCACGCCGTGACGACCAGGGCGCGCGGGACGTGGGCGAAGTCGGCGAGCGGCGCAAGGATCGGGATCGCGAGCGTGGCGTGCCCCGAGGTGGACGGGATCAGGAACGCCAGCGGCAGGTTCACCACGAACATCAGCCACGCGAAGAACCCGGACGAGCTGCCCGTGACCAGGTTCTCCAGCGAGTGCAGCACGGTGTCGGTGATCTTCGCGTTGTTCATGATCACCGAGACGCCGCGCGCCAGCACGATGATCAGGGCCGCGCCGAGGAAGTCGCCCGCGCCGCTGACCAGGCGTTCCACGGTGCCCGCCTCGCCGAGCCCGCCGACCGCCCCGACGACCAGCGTCGCGACGATGAACAGCGCGGTCAGCTCGGGGAAGTACCAGCCGAGCTCCCAGGGGAACGGCTTGGCGTCCGGGCCCTTGATGATCGCGGCCCACGGCAGGATCGCGTAGATCATGAAGATGAAGGTCAGCGCGACCAGCACCAGGATGAGCTTGTGCCGCCGGCTCAGCTCGGGCGGTTCGGCCGTAGACGTCTCGGCGGTCTCGCGGTCGGCCGCGCTGAACCCGACGAGCGAACGCGCCGGGTTCCGCTTCACGCGCGCCGCGTACCGGACGACGTAGGCGATCACGACGGCGGTCAGGACGATGTACATCAGCAGGCGCAGCGGCAGGCCGTCCCCGATCGAGATGCCCGCCGCACCGGACGCGACGCCGGTCGCGAACGGGTTGATCGTCGAGCACAGCGTGCCGACCCCCGCGCCCAGGATGATCATGGACGCGCCGACCATCCGGTCGTAGCCGAGCGCCAGCGCGAGCGGGATGATCAGGCCGTAGAAGCCCAGCGTCTCCTCGGCCATGCCCTCCACGGTGCCGCCGACCGAGAACACGATCATGATCCCGACGACCAGCGCGACCCCGCGGGTGCGCAGCCGGTGCGCGAGCCGGGCGATGCCGCTGTCCAGCGCGCCGGTCGCCATCGTCATGGTGATGAACGCGCCGATCGCCAGGACGAACAGGAACACCGCCGCCGAACCGTACAGATCGCCCACGGCGTCCGGGGCGACCATGCCGGTCTTGGCGTCCTTGATGCCGTAGAGGCCGTTGATCGGGGACAGCAGCAGGTCGCGCAGCCGGTCCCCGAACGAGTACGCGTGGTGGATGTGGTGGTACGACCCGCCCTTCGGCTTGCCGTCCGCGCCCACCTGGTACTCGCCGGTCGGGACGACGAACGCCACCGCCCACACGACGACCGCGACCAGCGCGAGCACGGTGTAAGCGGTCGGAAAGCGGAACTTCTTCCCGGACTCTCCGGTGTCGTCCGCGGTCGGCGGGCCGCCACCGCCCGGGCCCGGCGGCGCGCTACCGGCCGACCGCGGCGGCGCAGCGTCGGACGCCGCGTCGGACGCAGCGTCGGTGTCGTTGTCGGTCGTCATCGGCGGTCTCCCCAGCGGGCGGCGAACTCGGCGAAGAAGAGCGCCTCCGCCACGACCGTGTTCTCCAGCTCGGACACCAGGACGCGTTCGTTCGGCGCGTGCAGGTTGCACTTGCCGTCCTGCGCGCCGAACAGGAGCATCTCGGCGTCCGGGACGGCCTTGTGCAGCGCGCTGACCAACGGGATCGCGCCGCCCGCGGCCATCTGGACGGGGTCGGTCCCGTAGGCGGCGTGCATCGCAGCGGCGATCGCCTCCATCGCCGGGCCGCCCGTCCCGGCGCGGTACCCGTCGCCCGCCTCGCCGGCGACCGACACGGTGAGCGGGATGCCGAACGGGCGCTGCGCCTTCAGGTGGCGGACGAGCGCGGCCTCGGCCTCCTTCGCGGGCTGCTCGGGATGGACGCGCAGATTAATCTTTGCGCGGGCGTACGGGACGCAGGCTCCGGCCGCCTTGTCCACCGGGATCGCGTCGATGCCGGTGACGGTGATCGCGGGCCCGGACCAGAGCCGCTCGCCGAGCGTGCCGGTGCCGAGCAGCGGGATCCCCGGCTCGACGCCCGCGGCCTCGCGGAACTCCTCGTCGGTGTAGGACGCGCCCGTCCACGGTTCGCGCCGCAGGCCCTCGACCGCGACGTCGCCGTTCTCGTCGTGCAGGCTCGCCAGCGCGCGGACGATCGCGAGCATCGCGTCCGGCGCGGGGCCGCCGAAGTTGCCGCTGTGCTTGGCGCCTTCGAGCGTCCGCACCTCGATGACGACGTCGGTGACGCCGCGGAGCGCGACCGTCAGCGTCGGCTGCCCGGCGCGGACGTTGCCCATGTCCGCGATGGCCATCGCATCGGCCTGGAATTCCCCGGGATGCGCGACCGGATAGTCGTCGAGCGGGCTGCCCCACTCCTCCGCGCCCTCGAACACGATCCGGACGCCCACCGGAGGACGGCCATTCCATGCCCGAATTGCTCCAATGTGAGCCATGATGTTGGATTTATCGTCGGCGATGCCGCGCGCCCGGACCGCCTTCCGGCCGTCCTCCTCGAAAGGCGTCGGCGTGAACGGCGGCGACTTCCAGAGCGACTCGTCCCCCGGCGGCTGGACGTCATAGTGCGCGTACAGCAGGACGGTCGGCGCGCCTTCGGGCGCGGGAATCGTGCCGGTGACGACCGGCGGGGTATCGGGCAGCCGGATCGCACCGACGTCCCGGACACCGGCCTCCGTCAGCATCCGGACGACGTGGTCGTGCGCCCGGGCCACCTCGTGCGGCGGGCACCCGGGGAACGCGATCGACGGGACGGCGGCGAGCCGCTCCAGCTCGGCGACCAGGTCGGGGGTGAGCGCCCGCGCCCTGGCCTCGACGCTCATGGCGTCGGCGCTCACGGCGTCGGCGTCGCCCTCGACGTCCCGCACAGTCCACTCCCCGGCTCGGCACCGTTCCGGGGGGACGACACATCGAAGGCGGTCTACCCCTGGCCGCGGCGGCGGAAACGGGCCGGGGAAACCGCCGGAAACCGCCCCAAAAGCGAAACACCGGCCGCCCTCAAGAGGGGCGGCCGGTGTTCTGCGCGTAGGTCAGCTCACTCGCAATGTGATGACCTTCGAGACCCCTACAGGGTAACCCGCGCGGTACTCGACCGCGCGGAATTTGAGAATCTTCGGCTGCTTTGTTATGAACCAGAAGCCCGCCTCGTAGTCCATCTTCGTCGAGTGCGCCTTCGCGCAGTCCACGGTGGCGAACCGGCCGTGCTTCCACAGCTGGAGGCAGACCTCGTTCGGGCGGTTCGCACCGATGCCCGCGACCAGCGGGAACTTCCTGCCGTGCTTCGCCTTCCAGCCCAGGTCGTCCGGCCCCCAGAGCGTGACCGTGTCGGCGGCGGGCCGCTTCACGGTCACCGTGACGGGTGCGGACACGCCCCACACCCGCGTGCCGTGGTAGACGACCGTCCGGAACGTCTCCGCGCCGAGCGTCCGCTCCGTCCGGACCTTGATGGTGGCCAGCGGCGGGACGCGATGGCCCTGGTAGACCGACCAGCCGCACGCCACGTTCTTGTAGACGCGGTGGCCCGGCTTGCCCGTCCCATGCTGGACGCAGAACTGGTGCTTGTCGTAGTTCGCCGTCGTGTAGGTGCGGAAGGTGAGCGTCCCGCCGGCCTCGACGACGCGCGGCGTGACCGAAACGTGCATCTGCTTGTCGGCGCGCGCGTCCTGCCCACCTCCCGTGCCCGGTCCCGTCTCGGCGTAGGCGGCGCCTGCGGCGGACGCCGCGAGCCCGGCCGCGATCCCCGCCACGGCGATGGCCCTGCTGATCGTGCCTACCGGCTTTGTTCTGCTGATCGACATCGCATGTCCCCGTACGTGTCGGGCCGTCCCGGAGGCGGGACGGCGATCCCCGTGCGCGCGGCCCCTGATCACCGCGCTTATGGGGGATGTGACAGCCGGGACCCGGCGAAAGTTCGGCTTGCGAGTGTCAGGCTCCGGCCGTCCGTCCACGACAACGCGAAGGCCCTCCCGCGCGTCCGGGAGGGCGGGCGGCTCGGGGGTCAGGTCGTGTGGAACTCGGGGGGTCAGGTCGTGAGGAAGTCGCCGGGACCCCAGAAGGCCTCCATGCGGACGACCTTGCCGTCCTCGTCAAAGGTCATGACCTCGATGCCGTCGATGTGCAGGCCGGGGAGGTCGGCGGAGAAGCGCATGGCGCTGCGGTCGCCGTAGGAGCCGCGGACCTCGTGCGCGGTGAGCTTCGCGCCCGCGGCGATCGAGTCGGCGTAGAACTTCTCGATCGCGGCGCGGCCCTCTACCGGGGGCTTGCCGACCGGGTCCTCGATCACCGCGCCGTCCGCGTAGAGGTCCGCGACGGCGACGTGGTCGCCCGCGTTGAACAGCTCGGCGTAGCGGCGCATGGTCGCCTTCATGTGCTCGGTGTCGGCCACGGTCGTCCCTCCCTGGAGTGGTCACGCAGGCGCCAGGATACCGAGCGGCCGCTTGGTTCGAGTGGGGCGCCGCCGTCCGCTCAGGCCGGGGAGTTCTCGCCGCGGCGCGGGCGGGGCGGCTTCGGGGTGGACGAGCCGTCCCCCTTGCCGCGCGGAGCGGAACCGTCCGGACGGCGCGCTCCCGCGACGTCCGGGTAGCGGAAGTCCGTGTGCCGGGGGACCTGGGGGTCCGAGAACGGATTGGACGGCGCGTCATCGCGGGAGGGTTCGCCGAAGGCGGCGGCGTCGTCCGAGGTGGAGGGGGCTTCGTCAGATTCGTTCCGGTGGGGGCGGTCGGTGGTGCGCCAGCGGGTGGACGGGCGGGACGGCGGGTCGGCGGAGTCCGGGCCGATGCCGCGCTCGGCGGCGTCGGCGAGGGCGGTGAGGAGGTCGCCGGGTGTGCCCTCGGTGTCGTCGTAGTGCCAGCGTCGGATCAGCCGCTCGCCCTCCACGCCGGGGTTGAAGCGCTCGAACGCGAAGCAGCCGGCGATCGCGAGGCGGACGATGACGCGGTCGCTGTCGTCCAGCTGCATCGCGTACGCGGCGGCGTCGATGAGTCCGATGGCGGCCCTGGCGTTGCGTCCGTCGTCGCGTTCCTCGGCCCGGTCGATCCGCCACTGCGCGTAGGGGCGCAGGAAGTCGGCGATCATCCAGCTCTTGGGCACCTGACCGTCCTCTCGGTCGTGCGGGCGGGGGGCCGCTCCCATGCTGCGGCGCAGGTCAGCCGGGGCCGGTGCACTTGACCCGATGATTGCCGTCCCTTGGCCGGGGCGCGCTTCCGGGCGCGCGGCGGGCGGCGGGCGGCGTATGCGATCTTGCCGGGGCGGGGCCGGAGGGGGCCGGACGGTCGTGCTTTAATCTACCAAACAGTTGTTAGATGAACCCGAGGTGAAGGCCGCCGCTGATGGATCTCGACTTCTCCCCCGCCCACGAGGCGTTCCGCGCGGACGTCCGCGACTGGTTGCACGCGCACGTCCCCGCCGAGCCGCTGCCGTCGCTGGAGACCGCCGAGGGGTTCGCGGCGCACCGCACCTGGGAGCGGACGCTCGGCGCGGACCGCTACGCGACGGTCAACTGGCCGGCGGAGTTCGGCGGGCGCGGCGCCACCCCGCTCGAATGGCTGATCTTCGAGGAGGAGTACTACGCGGCGGGCGCGCCCGGGCGGGTCTCCCAGAACGGTGTCAACCTGCTCGCGCCGACGCTGTTCGCGCACGGCACGTCCGAGCAGCTCCGGCGCGTCCTGCCGCCGATGGCGCGCGGCGAGGTGATCTGGGCGCAGGCCTGGTCCGAGCCGGGCGCGGGCAGCGATCTGGCCGCGCTGCGCTCGACCGCCACCCGCGCGGACGGCGGCTGGCTGCTCAACGGGCAGAAGACGTGGAGCTCGCGCGCCGCGTTCGCGGACATGGCCTTCGGCCTGTTCCGGTCCGACCCCGAGTCGGCGCGCCACCGGGGGCTGACGTACCTGATGTTCCCGCTGGACGCGCCCGGCGTGACGGTCCGCCCTATCGGACGCCTCGACGGCAAGCCCGCGTTCGCCGAGCTCTTCCTCGACGACGTGTTCGTCCCGGACGGCGACGTCATCGGCGCGCCCGGCGACGGCTGGAAGGTCGCGATGTCCACGGCGGGCAACGAGCGCGGCCTCACCCTGCGCTCCCCCGGCCGCTACACCGCCGCTGCCGACCGGCTCCTCGCGCTGTGGCGGGACCGCGCCGACCCGTCCGACACGGCCCTGCGCGACCGCGTCGCCGACGCCTGGCTCAAGGCCCGCGCCTACCGCCTGAAGGGCTTCGAGACGATCTCCCGTACCGACGACATCGGCGCCGAGTCCAGCCTGAACAAGGTGTTCTGGTCCGAGTTCGACATCGCCCTGCACGAGACCGCCCTCGACCTGCTCGGCCCGGACGGCGAGCTGGACGGCGACTGGCTGGAGGGCTACGTCTTCGCGCTCGCCGGCCCGATCTACGCGGGCACCAACGAGATCCAGCGCAACGTGATCGCCGAGCGCGTGCTCGGCCTGCCGAGGGGAGCGCGATGAGGTTCGTCCTGTCCGAGGAGCACCGCCTGTTCGCCGCGAGCCTGGACAAGCTCCTCGACCAGGCCGACACGCCGTCCGCGATCCGCGCCTGGTCGTCCGGCGACCACGCCCCCGGCCGCCGCATCTGGACGTCCCTGGCCGAAACGGGCGTGTTCGCCCTAGCCGTCCCCGAGGAGCACGACGGCATGGGCCTGCTCCCGGTCGAGCTGGTCACCGCCATGCACGGACTGGGCCGCCACGCCGTCCCGGGCCCCCTGGTCGAGACCATCGCGGCCGCGTCCCTGCTGACCGCCCTCGGCGACACCCGCTGGCTTCCCCGCATCGCCGCCGGCGAGGCCCTGGTCACCCTCGCCGCCCCCTACGCGTTGGACGCCGACGTCGCCGACCTCGTCCTGACCGTCCAGGACGGCGAGGTCTACGAAGCCACCCCGGCCCGCGCCCTGCGCCCGTCGATCGACCCGTCCCGCCGCCTCTACGAGGTCACCCCGACGCGCAAGCTCGGCCCGGCGGACGACTCGTCCCTGCACCTGGCCACCCTCGCCTGCGCCGCCCAGCACCTCGGCGTAGGCCGCCGCCTCCTGGAACTCTCCGTCGACTACGCCAAGACCCGATCCCAGTACGGCCACCCCATCGGCGAGTACCAGGCCGTCAAGCACCACTTGGCCAACGCCCTCATCGACCTGGAGTTCGCGCGTCCCCTCGTCCACGCGGCCGCCCTGTCCCACGGCACCTCCGACTTCCCCCGCGACACGTCCGCCGCCAAGATCGCCGCATCCGAGGCCGCCTACCGCACCGCCAAGACCGCCCTCCAGGTCCACGGCGCGATCGCCTACACCGCCGAGTACGCCCCGTCCCTCTGGATCCGCAAGTCAAGAGCCCTCCTGACCACCTGGGGCTCCCCCACGACCCACCGCGCCACCCTCATCAACACCCTCTAACAAAGAACGCCGAGCCCCCCAAAGGGGACCCGGCGTCCGAAACCCTGCGTCACTCGTCGGCGAAGACCTCATCGATCGACGAGGCGTCGGCGGCCCGCATCAGCCACAGGTTCATGGTCTCACTGTCCTCGCAGGCCAGGACGCGCCTCCTGACCTGCTCGGACACGCAGAACTTCCGGTGCGCGAACAGGTTCAGCAGCATCTCACGCTGCGCTTCGGCCTTCCCTTCGGCCTTCCCTTCGTCGCGGCTGCGCTTCCGGAGGTCGTCGAAGAGCGGTGACTTGTGGTGGACCACCGGGCTCAGTCGGCGAAGACGTCCGACATCGACTCGGCGCTGACCGCCCGGGCACCCCAGAGTTCGAGGACGGCGCTGTCCCTGCAGTCGAGAATGCGCCGGCGCTCGCTCTCGGACGGCCGCAGCCCCCGCGCCTCCAGCACCGTCAGCAGCATCCGCTGGCCTGCCTTGGCCTCGGACTTGGCGCTGATCTCGTGGAAGAGCTTCTTGTCGTAGATGATCGTGCTCACGATCTCCCTCCAGGGTTCGAGCAAGTCACTCTTGGCGAGGCCCGCGTGCAGGAACCTCCCCAGAAAGCGGGCGGTCTTCTCGTCCGTCTCCAGGAGGGCGTCGATGCCCTCGTCCATCAGCCCCATTATGCCCTTCGCGGGCGGCGTTGCCGCGTGCGTCAGGATGGAGAACGCCGCCGCCATGGGATCGTGGACGAACTGGTCCGGGGAGGTCAGAGGTTCGACGTTGTCCGGGCCGAAGCCGATCGGGTAGGCCGCGAGCGAGGTCCATCCCGGGAGGCCCTTCTTGATCGGCCTGCGCGCCCACCTGATGGTCTCCAGGTCGTGGGAGACCACCATCAGGGTCGCGTCGCACTTGTGCTTGTACTGCAGGTAGCCGAGGTAGTACGGCCAGCTCAGCAGCTTGTCGGGGTCGATCTTCCCCTGGGCTTCGACGATCGCGACGTGGCGTTCGCTTTCGACGGTCGTCACCAGCAGGGCGGTGTCGACCTCACCCACCGTCGATTTGGACTCCTCCAGGATCGTGTCGACTTCCTGGACCTCCCGGATCTCCGGGAAGTCGATTCCGGCATAGGACTTCAAGGCGCGGGCGAACAACCCGCCATCGCACCGGAAGATGCGATGCAGCGCCTCATGCGGGGGTTTGGGCACACGGATGAGACTACCTACAGCGACCGATTGGTCACGCACTATTCGAGCGTTGACGGCATCCGGAGTTCGATCTACTGTTTTACTAACATCATAGTAGAACGGGGTTGAGGTGTTCCGGTTTCGGTTGGACGGGCGGAGCGGGGTGCCGCCGTATCTGCAGCTGGTGCAGCAGGTGCGGCAGGCGCTGCTGCTGGGATATCTGCGGCGGGGTGATCAGCTGCCCACGGTGAAGGAGGTCGTGGGGACGCTGACGATCAACCCGAACACGGTGGTGAAGGCGTACCGGCAGCTGGAGAACGAGGGGGTCGTCGAGGCGAAGCCGGGGCAGGGGACGTTCGTCACGGCGGAGGTCGAGGCGGTGGCGCCCGGGGACTTCACGCGGTTGCGGCGGTCGCTGGAGCGGTGGGTGCGGGACGCGCAGGCGGCCGGGCTGGACGACGACACGGTCACGGCGCTGATCGCGGCGGTGCGGAACGACGTGCGGGCCGAGGGGGCGGCATGACCGCGGCGCTGGAGGCCGAGGGGCTCGGGATGCGGTTCGGGCGGGCCTGGGCGCTGCGGGAGTGCTCGGTGAGCGTGCCCGCCGGGTCGGTGGTGGCGCTGGTGGGGCCGAACGGGGCGGGGAAGACGACGCTGATGCATCTGGTGTGCGGGTTGCTGCGTCCGTCCGAGGGGCGGGTGCGGGTGTTCGGCGGGGACGCCGGCGGGACGGCGGAGGCGCTCGCGCGGGTCGGGTTCGTCGCGCAGGAGCATCCGCTGTACCGGGGCATGACGGTCGCGGAGCTGCTGCGGATGGGGCAGGCGCTCAATCCGGGGTTCGACCGGGCGCTGGCGGAACTGCGGCTGGCGGCGCTGGACATTCCGCTGGTGAAGCGGGCCGGGGCGCTGTCGGGCGGGCAGCAGGCGCAGGTGTCGCTGGCGCTCGCGCTGGCGAAGCGGCCGAGGCTGCTGGTGCTGGACGAGCCGCTCGCGAACCTCGATCCGGTCGCGCGGCGCGACTTCAGCCGGACGCTGATGTCGGCCGTCGCCGAGGACGAGGTGACGGTGCTGCTGTCGTCGCACGTGATCGCGGACCTGGAGGCGGTGTGCGACCGGCTGGTCGTCCTGAACCGCGGGTCCGTGCGGCTGGACGGCGCGATCGAGGACGTGCTGGCCGCGCACCGGCTGCTCAGCGGCCCGCGGGACGCGGCGACCGACGTGCCCGGCGTGGTCCGGGCCGTGCACAGCGAGCGGCACAGCGACCTCCTCGTCCGGACGGGACCGGAGGAGACGGCGGTGCATCCGGTGTGGCAGCAGCATCGGGTGGGCCTCGAGGAACTGATCCTCGCCTACCTGGAGAGCCCGGCGGTGACGCGATGATCTGGTTCACGTGGCGCATGCACCGGGCGCAGGTGTACGCGGGGTTGGCGCTGATCGCGCTGGTCGCGGCGGTGTTCCTGCCTTACGGCGAGACCGCGCGCGGGTCGTTCGCCTCGCACGGCGTCGCGGCCTGCCTGGCGCACGACACCGGAGGCGACCACTGCCAGACGGCGCTGCAGGCGTTCATGGAGCAGTTCAACGGCATCGCCAACCACCTGTCCACCTGGTTCAGCCCGCTGCCGGGCCTGATCGGCGCGATCGTCGGCGCCGGGATCCTCGGCCGCGAGTACGAGCAGGGCACGTGGCGGCTGGCGTGGACGCAGTCGGTCCCGCGCACGCGGTGGCTGGTGCAGCGGATCGTGCTCGTCACCGCCGGGATCACCGCGGTCTGCCTGGCGCTGAGCCTCATCTTCACCTGGTTCCGCGCGCCGGTGGACGAGGTGACCGGCCGGTTCGCGCCCGGCGCGTTCGACCTCGAAGGGCTGTCGCTCACCGGGTACACGCTGTTCGCGTTCGCGGCCGCCGTCCTGGCCGGGCAGCTCATGCGGCGGACGGTCCCGGCGATCGTGGCCGCGTTCGCCGGGTTCATGGCCGTCCGGATGCCGGTCGAGTTCTGGCTGCGCGAGCACTACATGGCGCCCGCCGCGCGGATCTCCGCGCCGACGCTCCGGCACACGCTGGGCCCGAGCGCGCTTCCCGTCATCCCCGGCAGGCCCGGCTGGACGCTCGGCTTCCACCTGCTGGACCCGTCCGGGCGCCCGCTGTCCGCCGCGGCGGAGGGCCAGGTGGTCGGCAGGGCCCAGGCGACGCACGACCCGGACGCCTACCTGCGGAGCCTCGGCCTGCACCTCAAGACCGTCTACCAGCCCGCGGGACGGTTCTGGACGTTCCAGCTCATCGAGTTCGCGATCTTCGGCGGGCTGGCGCTCGTCCTGCTCGCCCTCGCCGTCCACCGGCTCCGCCGCCGCGGAGTCTGAGGCTAGAGGTCGGGGGCTCGGCCGGATGCGACCAGTTCGTCCAGGTCGTCCAGGAGTCGGGCGGCGAGATCGCGTTCGGCGGTGTGGTAGCGGACGGCCCAGCGGGCGACCAGTTCGGGGTAGGCCCAGCCGCTGACGGCCGCGGCGGCGCGGCGGGCCTCGTCGGCCTCCGCCGCGAGGTCGGCGCTCCGGTCGCGGTGCTGGGTGACGACCTCGCGGAGGCGGTCGGGGTCGGCGAGGTGGCCGAGCCAGACGCGCAGCAGCGGGCCGTGCTTGAGGGCCGGCGGCTCGACCGGCGCGTGCGCCAGCCAGTCGGACGCCGCCGCGCGGCCCGCATCGGTGATCGCGTAGACCCGGCGCGGACGGCCGTCCTCCCCCGACACCTCGCGGGACGCGGCGTACCCGACCTGCTCCAGCCGCTTGAGCTCGGAGTAGATCTGGCTCATCGCCGGGCTCCAGTAGAAGAACCGCAGGATGTGCTCGGCCCACTGGCGGACCTCGTAGCCGGTCAGCTCCTCGCCGAACGCCAGGATGCCGAGGACCGCCCACGCCGTCGCGGGCAGCCGCACTTCCGCTGGGGGCTCGTCGGCGTGGGCCATAGATCCAGATTATCCGGAGTCGTCCGGGGGCCGAGCGGGCGCTTGATTTGGCACTTGTTCCAAATTGGAATACACCTGGAGCCAACGGAGATCGAGGTACAGGGAGGGACAAGGATGTCCGGACTCCAGGACAAGGCCGTCATCGTCACCGGAGGCGCCCGCGGGCTCGGCGCCGCCGCCGCCCGGCGGATGGCGGCGGGCGGCGCGAAGGTCGTGCTGACCGACGTCCTCGCCGAGGAGGGCGAGAAGACCGCCGCGGAGATCGGCGGGATCTTCGTCCGGCACGACGTGTCCAGCGCGGACGAGTGGCAGGCCGTCGTCGACCGGGCCGTCGGGACGTACGGGCGGCTGGACGGGCTGGTCAACAACGCGGGCATCGCGTCCGGCCAGACCATCGAGGACGAGCCGCAGGAGTACTTCGAGAAGGTCCTGAAGATCAACCTGCTCGGCGTCTGGCTCGGCATCAAGACCGCGATCCCGGCCATGCGCGCCGCGGGCGGCGGCTCGATCGTCAACATCTCGTCCGCGGCCGGGCTCACCGGGCTGCCGCTGACCTCGGGCTACGGCGCGTCCAAGTGGGGCGTCCGCGGGCTCACCAAGATCGCCGCGGTGGAGCTCGGCGCGGACCGGATCCGGGTCAACTCCGTCCACCCCGGCATGACCGTGACGCCGATGACCGTCGAGTCGGCGGGCGCGACCGAAGGCGAGGGCAGCTTCCCGCTCGCCGCGCTCGGACGCACCGGCGTGCCCGAGGAGATCGGCGCCGCGGTCGCCTTCCTGATCTCGGACGACGCGTCCTACCTGACCGGCGCCGAGCTGGCCGTCGACGGCGGCTGGACGGCCGGCGAGAACGCCATGATGAACGGCATCCGCGCCCAGCGCACCTGACGGCCCGGCGGCCCAGCCGCCCAGTTCAGTCGTCGTCGGCGACCAGGCCGTTGCGGAAGGCGTACGTGACGGCCTGGGCCCGGTCGCGCAGGCCCGCCTTCGCGAACAGGTTGTTGATGTGGGTCTTGACCGTCGCCTCGCTGATGAACAGGTCGCGGGCGATCTCGCCGTTGGAGCGGCCGCGGGCGATCAGCGTGAGCACCTCGGCCTCGCGCCGGGTCAGGCCGTCCGGCAGGCCGGTGTCGCGGGTCCGGCGCGGCTCGCCCGCCGCGACCGCCTCGACCAGCCGCCGCTGGACGGCCGGGTCGAGCTGCGCGTGCCCGCCGCGGACGGCCTCGACCGCCCGCGCGATCTCGTCCGCCCCGGCGTCCTTGGTGAGGTAGCCGCGCGCGCCCGCGCGCAGCGCCGCGAAGATCGACTCGTCGTCGGCGTAGGTGGTCAGCACGACCACCTGCACGTCCGGGTGCAGCTCGCGCATCTTCGCGGTCGCCTCCACGCCGTCCATGCGCGGCATCCGCAGGTCCATCAGGACCACGTCCGGCGCCACCCGCGCGACCAGCTCCAGCGCCTGCTCGCCGTCGGCCGCCGAACCCGCGACCTCCAGGCCCGGCAGCAGCTCCAGCAGCAGGACGAGCCCCTCCCGCACCACCGTCTGGTCGTCCACGACGACGACCCGCGTAACCCCCGCGCCCGCGTTGTCGCCCGCGTTGTCGCCCGCGTTCCCGCCCGTCGCACCCGTGTTCTCGCCCGTCACATCCGTATCCGCAGCGCCACCCGGAAGCCCTTGCCGTCCGGTCCGGCCTCCAGGGTCCCACCTACGAGTTCCGCGCGCTCGCGCATGCCCACCAATCCGTAGCCGCCGCCCGTCGTGACGATCGGGTCCTCGGTGCCGCCGGTGTCGGTCACGGTCAGCTCGACGGCGTCCGCGAGGTGCGCGAGGACGATCCGCACGGACGCGCCCGGCGCGTGCTTCCGGACGTTCGTCAGCGCCTCCTGCGCCGTCCGGACGAACGCGAGCGTCATCGCCGACGTCAGCTCGTACGGCGTCCCGGTGATCTCCAGCTCGGCCGGACGGCCCGTCGCGGCGCGGTACTCGTCGGCCAGCTCGGCCAGCGCCTCGTCCAGCGGCGGCGCCTCGCCGCGCAGCGCGGCCAGCGCCCGGCGGGTCTCCTCCAGGCCGGTCCGCGCGAGCCGCTGGGCCCGCTCCACCCGCTCCAGCGCCCGCTCCCGGTCGCCGTCCCGGCTCAGCAGCAGCCGCGCCCCCTCCAGGTGGACGATCTGCGCCGACAGCGAGTGCGCCAGGATGTCGTGGATCTCCCGCGCCATCCGGGACCGCTCGGCCAGCGCCGCCTCGTTCGCCTCCGACCTGCGCCGCCCGCGCCGCTCGCGCAGCGCGAGGGCCGCCGCGTACACGCCGACGAACGCGAGGATGGACCAGCCGTCCACCGACTGGTCGGCGATCAGCTCCGTCCCGGTCAGCAGGGCCGCCGCACCGGCCGTGAACACCGCGCCGTCCACGCCCGGTCGCCGCGCCGCCGCGATCCCCGTCGCGATGTACACGAGGGTGTTCGCGCCGACATGCGACTCGATCATGTTCGCGCCGAGCCCGCCGAGGACCGTGATCCCCAGCGGCACCAGCGACCACCGCGGCGCGTCGTCGCGGTCGAACGCGAGCAGCCCCCACGCCAGCCCTCCGGCGGCGAGCAGGTTCGTCACCGCCAGGCCCGTCCACGCGGCGGGCGAGTGCGGGCCCGACTTGAGCACCGCCAGCAGGTAGAACCCGAGGCCCCAGAGCAGCAGGCTCGTCCGGGCGATGACCCGCCCGACGCGGTCGCCGACGGACGTCTGCTGCCCCGTCCGGCCGCTGCTGTCGCAGGCGTCCCACCAACCCGAGAACGCCACATACTGCCCGAGCCAGGCCAGTGGCCCTTTCCGCGCGCGCCGCGCGGCGCCCGGATCCTCGGAAGGCGCGTCCTGGGAAGAGCCGCGGGGTGGACGCGCCGCCTGACGATTGCTCATGCCGCGACGTTAACGCCGGTACGGCGCGCGGGCAGCGAACGGGACCGCACATCGATGATCGCGTACTGCGCGAGCAGCGACACCCCGAGGAACGCCAGCACGTTCCCGGACCCGGTGTGCACCCCGAACGCGTACCCGACGCCCATCAGCCCGATCCGCACCGCGACCGACACGACCCAGGACGCCAGCGTCAGACCGCCGCCCTGCCGCCAGAGCGAACCGTCCGGCTCGCGCCACAGCCGCATCGTCGCCGCGCGCATCGCGCCGAGCAGCAGCCCCACGACGACCTCCACCGCCAGCAGCCCGGCGCTCACCGCCAGGTGCGCGTGGTCGACCAGCCCGCCCTGGACGATCCCGATGATCACCAGGACCACCGGCAGCGTGTACATCCGCGCCTCGTTGATCCGCTGCGCGGTCAGCTGCCGCCGCAGCACCAGCCCGAGGACGAGGAGGACGACCAGGACGTTCGCCAAAGTGCTCATGCCTCGAAGCTACGGAGACCGCCCCCTCCGGCGGATCGGCGCGGAGCCGGAGTTCAGCCTCTCCACCCCGAGGTGGAGAACACCCGCCGGTACCGTCCCGGGGTCGTCCCGGTCTCCGCCGCGAACCGGCGCCGGAAGTTGGACGGATCGGCGAACCCGCAGGCCGACGCGACCGCATCGACCGTCGCATCCGTGCGCTCCAGCATCGTCCGGGCCGTCTCGATGCGCCGCCTCAGCAGCCACCTCCCCGGCGCCACACCGAACCCGCGCTCGAACAGCCTGGCCAGGGTCCGCGCGGAGACCGCGCCCTGCGCCGCCATGTCCGCCACGGTGATCGGCCGGTGCAGGTTCGCCTCCGCCCACTCCACGATCTTCGCGAGCGTCTCCTCGGCCGGATGCTCCGGCTCCGGCGCGAGCCGCGAGTACTGCCGCTGCCCGCCGTCCCTGTGCGGCGGCAGCACCATGTGCCGCGCGATCTCCGCCGCATGCGCCGCCCCGAAATCCCGCCGGACGAGGGCCAGCGCGAGATCAACGGCCGCGCCCGTTCCCGCGCTGGTCGCCACATCGCCGTGATCTACGTAGAGCTCGTCCTGCCGGACGTCCACCTTGGGATACAGCGCGGCCAGCTCGTCCGCCATGCGCCAGTGCGTGGTCGCGGCCCGTCCGTCCAGCAAGCCTGCTCCCGCCAGCGCGAACGCGCCGGAGCAGAGCCCGACGACCCGTGCGCCCCGCGCGTGCGCCGCCCGCAATCCTTCGACCAGGCCCCCGGACGGACGCGCCGCATGATCGGGCCAACCCGTCACGATCACCGTGTCCGCCTCGTCCATGGCCTCAAGCCCATGTTCGACGAACAGCGGGCATCCCGCCATGACCTCGACCGGTCCGGGTGTTTCGGCGCAGACCGTGAACGCGTACCGCGCCGGAGCGTCCGGATGCTCGACACCGAAGACCTGCGCCACGCTCGCCATCTCGAACGGCGACTGAGGCGGCACCGCCAGCGCCACGACCCGATGGACCATGCTGGCAGGATAAGCCCGATTCGGGACAATCCAGCCACTCCCCCGGGACGCTCTCGCTGGGAACCCTGGACGCATGACGAACTCGACCTGGCTCGGCCGCTGGCGCAACCAGTACGGCTCAGTCCTCACCATCACCGACCAGACCGACGACACCGTCACCGGAACCTTCCGGACCGCCCTCGCCGACAGCGCCTTCGCAGGCGCCGAAGTGCCCGTCACCGGCGTCCACCGCGGCGCCTGCCTCAACTTCGCCTTCACTCGGACCGGCCCCGACGGCGACTCCATCGCCTCGTTCACCGGCCTCCTCCGCGAAGGCCGCCTCGAAACCGTCTGGCACGTCGTCCAGGACACCGCGGTCAAACCACCCGGCCCCGGCCAGGCCCCCGAGCGCATCACCCTCCCCTGGGCCCACGCCGTCCTGACCAACGCCGACACCTTCACCCGCGAACCCTGATCAGCCTCACCCGCGAGACCTGATCAGCGTCACCCCCGGGAGACCTGATCAGCTTTACCCGCGAGACCTGATCAGCGACGCTTCCGCGCGGCCGCATGGAACGCGAGCGCGGCGACGGCGGCCAGCAGCGCCACCACCCCGCTCAGCGCGAACCCTGTCGCGTAGGCGTGCTCGGACGGCACCGCCGAACCCGGCAGGGTGTCGCGCGCAAGGATCGCCGTGGTGAGCGCCCCCGCGACACCGCCCCCGACCAGCCGGACGAGGCTGTTCACCGCGCTCGCCACCGCGGTCTGCTCCGGACGGACGTGCTCCACGGCCATCGTGCCGAGCGCCGCGAACGCCAGACCGATCCCGACACCGAGCAGGACGGTCGCGCCGTAGACGTCCCAGCGGTGCGCGTGGAAGAACGCGAGCCACCCGGCGGCCAGCGCCGTGAGCGCCGACCCGGCCGCGACCAGCACGGACGCCGGCATCCGCCGCATGAGCCGTCCGGCCTGCGTGGACACCGCGATCATCAGCAACGTGGTCGGCAGCAGGAACAGCCCCGCCGCGAGCACGGACGCACCGAACCCGTACCCCGCCCTCGCCGGCGCCTGGACGAAGTTCGGGATCAGAGTGAACCCGCCGTAGAGGGCGAAACCGAGCAGCAGCGAGGACACGCTCGCGCCGACCGTCCCACGGTGCGTGAGCATCGCGACGTCCACCAGCGGGTCGTCCGTCCGGCGCTCGACCACGATCCACAGCACGCCGAGGACCACCGCCGCCGCGAACAGCGCGAGGACCCGCCCCGACAGCCAGCCCCACGCCTGGCCCTGGCTGATCCCGAGCAGCAGGCTGACCAGCGTCCCGCTCAGCAGCGCCGCGCCGGGGAGGTCGAGCCGTCCGCCCGTCCTGCCCGACTCGGCATCGCGGACGACCAGCGCCACGACCAGCGCCGCCGCCACGGCCAGCGCCGCCATCACCCAGAACACCGCCCGGTACCCCTCGGTGAACCGCGCGACGACCCCCGCCAGGACGAGCCCGCCGCCGACCCCGACCCCCATCGTCGCCGACACCACGCCGAGCCCCGCCGGCAGCTTCTCGCGCGGCAGGGCGCCCCGGACGATCCCGACCGTCAGCGGCAGCGCCGCCATCGAGACACCTTGCAGGACCCGCGCGACGACCAGCACCGCGAGCGACGTGGACAGCGCCCCGAGCACCGACCCCGCCGCCAGCGCGCCGAGGGCCGCGAGCAGCACCCGCCGCCGTCCGTAGAGGTCCCCCATCCGGCCGAGCAGCGGCGTGGCCACCGCCCCGACCAGCAGGCTCGCGGTGAACGCCCAGGCCACCGAGGTCAGCGGCGCGTGCAGCTCGGCACGCAGCCGTCCGAGCAGCGGCAGCACCGCCGTCTGCTGCACCGACGTCACCGAGGTCGCCACGGCGAGCACCACCACGACCGGCCACGGCCTCGCCTGCCTCCGCCGTCGCCGCTGTTCCGCACCGAGTTCCGTTATGGCCATCCGACTTACTCCTTACCTAACTTAGGTATCTTTTCTGTGCCCGTACTCATCTCCTCTTCCGAGGGCGGGCTCGCGACCAAAATATACCTAAGTTAGGTATCTATCTAGGGTGAGCTGCGCCACAGAACCCTTACCTAAGTTAGGTAGCATTCGTGCCATGCCCGAACCGAGCCCCGCCGAGCTGCTCGCCCGCCTCGCCGCGCTGTCCACCGCCGTCAACCGCGGACGCCTCTACGAGACCGCCATCGAGGCCACCGGCACCACCCTCGAACGCCCCGCCATCACGATCCTCGGCGTCCTCAACGCCTCGGACGGCCCCCGCCGCGTCGGCGAGATCGCCCACCGCATGCAGGTCGAAGGCCCGCACGTCACCCGGCACGTCAAGCGCCTGGAGGAACGCGGCCTGGTCCGCTCGGTCACCGACCCCGACGACCGCCGCGCCCGCCTCGTCGAACTCACCCCCGACGGGCAGCAGGTCATCGACCGCTACCTCGCCGTCATCTTCGGCTGGTTCGACTCCGCCCTCGCCGGCTGGTCACCGTCCGACCGCGCCGACCTCCACCGCCTCGCGACCCGCCTCTTCGACGACCTCACCGACGCCCTGACCCAGTACGCCCCCCACTCCCCCTGACCGGGACGGCAGCCACACCGTCTCCGCCAGCCCGGACGTCAGCCCCGCACGCCGCCGAGCCGCAGCACGCGCCGCCCGGAGCGCGCGTCACGCCGCCCGGACGACCTGCTCAAGAACCCGCCCGTCCCCGCGATGACCGCGTACCCGTCCCCCACCGGAACGTCGTACACCGGCCCCTCATAGTCGAACACCTCGACCTCCCGCACGGGAACGCTCATCACCGTGTCGGAAACCCACTCGTCGTGGCCGGGCCGGACCGGGTCGCTGATCCTGCGGTCGTACGCGGCGGCGCTGGGGGCCTGCCGCCACAGCCACGAGAGCTTCTGCAGGCCCTGCACGGAGGTGATCACGACGGCGAAGCTCGGCTGGGTGTGCACGGCCTCGCCCCGGATGGTGAAGACGCCGCCAGGCCGCCGGAAGAGGGAGGCGACCACCCCGAACTGGGCGAGCAGGTGAAGCAGGCCGACCGCCAGATCCGGCGAGGACGTTCCGAATTCCAGTCGGCGCCCTTCGGTCTGCTTGGTGCCGTCGCCGAGGTAGTAGCCCTCCAGGAATGCCTGCTGGCACTCCTCCGGGCACTTGAAGATCAGGTCCGGGATCCGCTTCGCCAGGGCGGTCCCGCCCAGCCCCAGAGCTTTGATCATGCGGACGGCGATGGGCGCCTGGACGTAGAGGTGCCGGCTCTTCGGCCGGCCCTTGGGCATGTGCAGCGCGGCCGTTCCCTCGCCGAACGCGGCGATGGCCGCACGGAGACCGGGGAGGTAGCGGTCGTCGTCCACCCCCAGCGAGTAGTTGAGCCTGGCCCCGCGCGAAGAGACCGATCCTTCCGCGAGGTACCAGCCCAGCGCGTAACACAGCTCCGTCGTGACCGCCCGGAAGCGCGGAACCGCGCCTTCACGGTGGGCCCGCGTGTACAGGACGAGATCGCGCTTGTCCGGCTGCCGGTCGAGCCAGCGCAGATCCGACGCGTCCAGGCTCGCCAGCCAGGTTGCGGGCGAGATGGCGCGGTACCGGGCGTTGGCGGAGTCGACGGCGGCCCAGCGATCGACCTGCGAGGCGACGATGACGGCCTCGGGAGGCCACTGCTCCCCCAGCGCGCCGAGGTACGCGCGGAACGCTTTGGCCGGCGGCAGCGATCGGCACGTCTCGAACTCGCTGATACTGCACGCCTGGCGATAGCCGATGCGCTGCGCCATGTCCGTGCCCGTGATCCCTCGCGCCCTGCGGGCCCGGGCCAACCGCTTCCAGGCCTCACGGGGCAGCCGGACGCGTTCCTCATCGCGGCGCAGCATCGCGGGCTGACGGCGGGCCGCCTTCAAGGCCAGCAGCCGCCGGATCGGCTCGCCCTCCACGCGGACGGCGTCGGCATGCCCTCGCTCCCAGAGCAAGCGCACCAGGTCGATCTCGGTGCACGGTTCGTCCGGACGCGGCAGGCGCCGTCCGAGGGCGACCAGGTCGCCCACCTGGAGATCGACGGCCCTCCGGGAGACGAGCCGACCGTGAGAGTGGACGAAGAGCAGCCGGTCGCCCGTAACGGTCAGGGACCGGCCGTAAGCCGTGCGAACACGGACGGCCGGTCCCCGGTAGGTCTCCTCCACGAGGCGCGGGACGCGAGCGGACGCCACCGACAGACCGGCGATGTCACCGCACGCGACGCCTCGGACGCTTCGGAGCCGTTTCAGCCGCTCTCTGTCGCCGAGCAGGGCCCCCGTCCGCTCGAAGACGAAACCGTCTCGCGCGTCGAGGAGGAACAGGGGCTCTTCGGGCACCAGCGACATCGCGCTCCTAGGTGTCGATGCGCTCCAGGTCCAGTTCGGCGGCGCCGTTGACGATGAACTCGCGGCGCGGGGCCACCTCGCTGCCCATGAGCAGGTCGAAGATCTTCGCGGCCTCTTCGGCGTCCTCGACGCGGACCCGCCGGAGCGTCCGGTGGCGCGGGTCGAGGGTGGTCTCGGCCAGCTGATCGGCGTCCATCTCGCCGAGGCCCTTGTACCGCTGGATGGGCTCCTTCCAGCGCTGGCCCTTGCGCTCCAGCTCGACCAACTTACGCCGCAGCTCGGCGTCGCTGTACGTGTAGACGTACTTCTCCTGGCCCTTTCTCGGCTTCACGAGCTCGATGCGGTGCAGCGGCGGGACGGCCGAGTAGATCCGGCCCGCTTCGAGCATCGGCCTCATGTAGCGGTGGAAGAGCGTGAGGAGAAGTGTCCGGATATGGGCGCCATCGACGTCCGCGTCCGCAAGAATAATGATTTTCCCGTAACGCGCCGCTTCGACGTCAAATGTCCGACCTGACCCGGCGCCGATGACCTGGATGATGGCGGCGCACTCGGCGTTCTTCAGGACGTCGGCGACCGAGGCCTTCTGGACGTTGAGGATCTTGCCGCGGATCGGCAGCAGGGCCTGGAACTCGGAGTTGCGGGCGAGCTTGGCGGTGCCGAGCGCCGAGTCGCCCTCGACGATGAACAGCTCGCTGCGGTCGTCGGTGGTGCGGCAGTCGACCAGCTTGGCCGGGAGCGCCGAGTTCTCCAGGGCGTTCTTGCGGCGCTGGTTGTCGCGCTGGGTGCGGGCGGCGATGCGGGTCTTGGCGGCGCCGGCGACCTTCTCCAGGATGGTGCGGAGGGCCTGCTTCTGGCCGCGGCCGGGGTTGTCGAAGATCGCCTTGAGCTCGCGCCCGACGACCTGGGAGACGATCCGGGTGGCGGCGGAGGTGCCGAGGACCTCCTTGGTCTGGCCCTCGAACTGCGGTTCGGGGAGCCGGACGGTCACGACGGCGGTGAGGCCTTCGAGGACGTCGTCCTTGATGACGTCGTCGTCGTTGTTCTTGAGCAGCTTGACGGCGCGGAGCTGCTCGTTCACGACCTTGAGCAGGGCGCGGTCGAAGCCGCGGACGTGGGTGCCGTGCTTGGGGGTGGCGATGACGTTGACGAAGGAGCGGGTGATGGTGTCGTAGCCGGTGCCCCAGCGGAGCGCGACGTCGACCTCCAGGTCGCGTTCGACGTCGGTGGGGACGAGGTGGCCCTGGTCGTCCAGGACGGGGACGGTCTCGGTGAAGTGGCCGCGGCCCTGGAGGCGGAGGACGTCGCCGAGGGGCTGGTCCTTGGCGAGGTAGGAGCAGAACTCGGAGATGCCGCCGTCGAAGCGGAAGGTCTCCTCGACGACCTCGTCGCCGCGCTCGTCGCGGACGTCGATGGTGAGGCCGGGGATGAGGAAGGCGGTCTGGCGCATCCGGTCGAGGACGAGGGAGGTCTCGACGGTGGCGCCCTTGAGGAAGATCTGCATGTCGGGCCAGAAGCGGACCCGGGTGCCGGTGGTCTTCTTGGCGACCTTGCGGGTCTGGCGGAGGCCGGACTTCTTCTTGAAGCGGGCGTTGGGGCGTCCTTCGTCGGCGAACTCGCCGGGGAGGCCGCGCTTGAAGTTGATGACGTGGGTGTGGCCGTCGCGGTCGACCTCGACGTCGAGGCGGGCGGAGAGGGCGTTGACGACGGAGGCGCCGACGCCGTGCAGGCCGCCGGAGGCGGTGTAGGAGACGCCGCCGAACTTGCCGCCGGCGTGCAGGCGCGTCATGACCAGCTCGACGCCGGGCAGGCCGGTCTTGGGTTCGATGTCGACGGGGATGCCGCGGCCGTTGTCGCCGACCTCGAACGAGCCGTCGGCGCGCAGCACGACGTCGATGTGGGTGCAGTATCCGGCGAGGGCCTCGTCGACGCAGTTGTCGACGATCTCCCAGAGGCAGTGCGCGAGCCCTCGGGAGTCGGTGGACCCGATGTACATGCCGGGTCGCTTGCGGACGGCCTCCAGCCCTTCCAGCACCGAGAGGTGCCGGGCGGAGTAGCCCTGCTGGTCGTCGGCGGTCGCTTCGGCGGTGGCGGCGGTCAACTGCGTGTGCTCCTCGGGGGATGGACGGTCGGGCATGAGGGTACCCCTGGGGACCGACACTCCACCGACAGGCTCGCCGCTCCCGCACATTCCGGACCGGGGTGGAGATGGCGGAATCCACCCGCCGGACTATGGGTCGCGCAGGTCACGGCGTTCTAGGGTCGGCGGCATGAAAAACACGATCAGCGTGCGGGGGCTGCGGAAGCGGTACGGGGACGTGCAGGCTGTCGACGGGGTGTCGTTCGAGGTGCCGGAGGGTGAGTTCTTCGGGATCCTCGGTCCGAACGGGGCGGGGAAGACGACGACGCTGGAGATCGTCGAGGGGCTGCGGGAGGCGGACGAGGGGCGGGTGGAGCTGCTCGGTCTGGAGCCGTGGCCGCGTAACGCGAAGTTGCTGCCGCGGATCGGCGTGCAGTTGCAGGCGACGTCGTTCTTCGAGCGTCTCACGGCGCGTGAGCAGTTGCGCACGTTCGGTTCGCTTTACGGTGTCTCGGCGCGGAAGGCGGACGAGATGCTGGAGACGGTCGGGCTGGCGGAGAAGGCCGACGTGCGGGTGGAGATGCTGTCGGGCGGGCAGGCGCAGCGGTTGTCGATCGCGTGCGCGCTGGTGCACGACCCGGAGCTGGTGTTCCTGGACGAGCCGACGGCGGCGCTGGATCCGCAGGCGCGCCGGAACCTGTGGGACGTGCTGCGGGCGATCAACACGGGTGGCCGGACGATCGTGCTGACGACGCATTACATGGACGAGGCGGAGCTGCTCTGCGACCGGGTGGCGATCATGGATCGGGGCCGGATCCTGAAGCTGGGTCCGCCGGCGGCGCTGGTGCGGGGGCTGGACGCGCCGACGCGGATCAGCGTGGCGAGCGGCGTCCTGGCGGCGGAGGACGCGCGGGGCCTCGCCGGGGTGGACGAGGTGTCGGACGACGGGGTGTCCCTGGTCGTGGAGACGCGCGACCCGTCCTCGGTGGTGGCGGCGCTGTCCGCGAAGGACGCTCTGGACGGCGTCCAGATCCGTGGCGCCACCCTCGAAGACGTCTTCCTCGACCTCACCGGAAGGGAATACAGGGCATGAGCGGGCTGGAGGGGCGCGGCGGCGCCTGGACTGAGCGAGGAACGAGCGAGGGAAGGCGCCGCCGTTGTGCGCACCGGAAGCCCGTGGGAGACACAGCGTGAGTACGTTCGACAGTTTCAAGTCGCTCTCTCGTGCTCTGTTCCTGGGGTTTCGGCGGGATCGGGGCGCGCTGTTCTTCACGGTGCTGTTCCCGTTGCTGTTCCTGGTGATCTTCGGTGGGGTGTTCGGGAAGCAGACGACCGGCAAGGTGGACGTGGTGGAGGTCGGCGCGGTGCCGGTGCTCGACCGGGCGCTGCAGCATGATCCGTCCGGCGAGCTGGGCCGGACGGTGAAGGTCAAGCACGATGATCTGGCCGGGGCGCTGAAGAAGGTCCAGAAGGGCGACGCGGACGCGGCGGTGGAGCAGTCCGGGGGGCGGCTGGTCGTCCACTACTCGGGGGCCGACCGGGTGAAGTCCGGTGTGGTGCAGTCGGTGGTCCAGCAGGTGGCGAATGCGGCGAACGTGGCGGAGTCGGGGCGTCCGCCGACGTACACGGTCGCCTCGCAGCGGGTCGAGGACAAGTCGATCAAGGGGATCAACTTCTTCACGCCGTCGCTGCTCGGGTGGGCGCTGGCGTCGGCGGGGATGTTCGGGGCGTCGCAGACGCTGGTGCTGTGGCGGACGAAGGGGCTGCTGCGGCGGCTGCGGCTGGCGCCGGTGCCGATCCCGACGGTGTTCGGGGCGCGGGTGGTGGTGAGTCTCGGGATCGCGCTGGGGCAGCTGGCGGTGTTCCTGCTGGTGGCGCAGCTGCCGTTCTTCGGGTTGAAGCTCCAGCACGCGTGGTGGATGTCGATCCCGCTGGTGGTGTGCGGGGTGCTGACGTTCCTGTCGCTGGGGATGGTCGTGGGGGCGTGGGCGAAGACGCAGGAGACGGCGCAGACGGTGACGCAGTTGATCGTGCTGCCGATGGCGTTCCTCGGCGGGTCGTTCTTCCCGCTGGACTATGCGCCGAAGTGGATGCAGGCGGTCTCGTACGTGTTCCCGCTGCGGTATCTGAACGAGGGGATGCTGAACGTGATGGCGCGCGGGCAGGGCCCGATGTCGGCATTGCCGCAGATGGGAATCCTGCTCGGTATCGCCGTCGTGGCGGCGGCGGTCGCGGCGCGGCTGTTCCGGTGGGACGCGACGTGACGGTGCCGTGTGACCTCCGTCACTAATGCGCCCATTCTGCTGTGGGCGTACTGAGAAACAGGTTGGGAACGTCAGCGTCGGGTTAGATGTTGTCCTAAGTACCGACCCCGACCATGAGGAAGGTGCCGTGACTGGAGCCCTTGCCCCGACCAAGCCGCTGACGGCCGCCGACCGGTGTGACCGCTGTGGCGCCCAGGCCTACGTCCGTGCTGTCCTTGTAGGCGGCGGCGACCTTCTGTTCTGCGCTCACCACGGGCGTAAGTACTCGGAGGCGCTCCGCTCGAACGGGGCCGACATCCAGGACGAGACCGACAGGCTGACCAACACCCCGGCAAACGCTCTCGAGGACGAGCGCTAGCCTCGATATAAGTGAATCGCCGAACGGCGGTCACCGCATGGCGGTGGCCGCCGTTCTGCTGTGACCGGATAAGCACGCTGCGTGTCCGCTTCCGTCCGGGGCGCGCATTCTCACATCGCGGACCTGCGGGAATCCGGGCGTCCTGCTCCTATCCTGGAGGGACCGCCGTCCGGAGCCGCCGGAGCCTTTCGCCCGCGCATTCGCCCGGTACGGACAGTTCGATGCGTCATCGGGGGAACCGTGCTGATTCTGCTGCCGCCGTCCGAGAAGAAGTCCCGCACCGGGGACGGCCCGCCGCTGGATCTCGCGTCGCTCAGCTTCCCGTCGCTGAACCCCGTCCGCGAACGCGTCCTGGGCGCGCTCGGCGAGGTCAGCCTCCGTCCGGACGCGGCGGACGTGCTGGGCCTGTCGGCCGGCCAGACCGACGAGGCGCTCTCCCGCAACCGCGCGCTTCGCGAGGCGCCGACACTCTCCGTAGCCGACCTGTACCAGGGCGTGCTCTACGACAACCTCGCCCTGCACGACCTGCCCAACGAGTCCGCCGCCGAGCAGATCCTGGTCTTCTCGGGCCTGTGGGGCACGCTGCGGCTCACCGACCGCATCCCCCCATACCGGCTCGCGATGGGCGTCACGCTCCCGCCGGAGGGCCGCCTGGCCGCGCTGTGGCGTCCCGCCCTGGCCGAGGCCCTCGCCGACCTCCCGGACGGCCTGGTCATCGACATGCGCTCCGGCCCGTACGCCGCCGCCTGGAAGGCCCGCCGGCCCTCGGTGGCCGTCCGCGTCTTCCGCGAGTTCTTCCTGGGCGGCGTAGCGAAGCGCACGGTCGTCAGCCACATGGCGAAGGCCACGCGCGGCGCCGTGGCCCACGACCTCCTGAAGGCAGGCGCGAACCCGTCCACCCCCGAAGAACTCCTCAAGGCCGTCACCGACCTAGGCCACACCGCCGAACTGAACGGCCCCAACCTAGACATCATCCTCCACGTCTGACCACAGTCAGTGGCGACGCGTGCACTTAGAGTATGCGGACGGTTGCAGCCCTTTGAGCGCGTGAAGTACCGACCTGGGGGCCGGTACTTCACGCGCGTTGGCTCGCCCCCCACGCGAACGTGGGCACGCCCTCGCACGTGGCTCAGCTCGCACGCGTTCGCGCGTGGTCGGCCCAGCCCGCACGCGAACGCGCTAACAAGCGCGTGGGGACGACGCCGGAGGCGAGTCCCCACGCGCTTGATCGCGAAGCGATGCCGCGTTCGCACAAGCATCCGGGCCGCGCCCCGAGCCGCTAGGCGAGGGGGCGCGGTGCCGGAGGCTTAATCGAGGTAGTCGCGGAGGACCTGGCTGCGGCTGGGGTGGCGGAGCTTGGACATGGTCTTGGACTCGATCTGGCGGATGCGCTCGCGCGTCACGCCGTAGACCTTGCCGATCTCGTCCAGGGTCTTCGGCTGACCGTCGGTGAGGCCGAACCGCATGGAGACCACGCCCGCCTCGCGCTCGGACAGGGTGTCGAGCACCGAGTGCAGCTGCTCCTGGAGCAGGGTGAAGCTGACCGCGTCGGCCGGGACGATGGCCTCGGAGTCCTCGATCAGGTCGCCGAACTCGCTGTCGCCGTCCTCACCGAGCGGGGTGTGCAGGGAGATCGGCTCGCGGCCGTACTTCTGCACCTCGACGACCTTCTCCGGGGTCATGTCGAGTTCCTTGGCCAGCTCCTCCGGGGTCGGCTCGCGGCCGAGATCCTGGAGCATCTGGCGCTGGACGCGGGCGAGCTTGTTGATCACCTCGACCATGTGTACCGGGATGCGGATGGTGCGGGCCTGGTCGGCCATCGCGCGGGTGATCGCCTGCCGGATCCACCAGGTGGCGTACGTGGAGAACTTGTAGCCCTTGGTGTAGTCGAACTTCTCGACCGCGCGGATCAGGCCGAGGTTGCCCTCCTGGATCAGGTCGAGGAACAGCATGCCGCGGCCGGTGTAGCGCTTGGCCAGCGAGACCACCAGGCGGAGGTTGGCCTCCAGCAGGTGGTTCTTGGCGCGGCGGCCGTCCTCGGCGATCCACTCCAGGTCTTCCTGGTCCTCCTCGGAGAGGGTGCCGGCCTCGGTGGCCAGGCGCTCCTCGGCGAACAGGCCGGCCTCGATGCGCTTGGCGAGCTCGACCTCCTGCTCGGCGTTCAGCAGGGGGACCTTGCCGATCTGCTTGAGGTAGTCCTTGACCGGGTCGGCGGTCGCGCCGGCGGCGGCGATCTGCTGGGCCGGGGCGTCCTCGTCGTCGTCGCCGAGGACGAAGGCCTCCTCGTCGGAGGGGGACTTGGCGGGCTGGCCCGGGGCGGCGGCCTTGGCGGTCGCGGCGGCCGGGGCGGCCTCCTCGTCGTCGCCTTCGGTGTCGCCCTGGTCGGACGCCTCCAGCTCGGCGTCGTCCTCCAGGTCGGCCTCGAGGTCGCTCAGGTCCTCGTCGAGGTCGTCGACGTCGACCTCGTCGTCGAGCTCGGGGTCGTCGCCGGCCTTCTTGGCCGGGCCCTTGGCCGCCGCGGGCGCGGCCTCGGCCTTCTTCGGCGCCGCCTTCTTGGCGGCGGCCTTCTTCGGCTTGGCAGGCACGGGCTTCTTGGCCGCGGCCTTCTTCGCCGTGGCCTCGGCGGCCTCGGCGGTCTCCTCGTCGTCGCCGACGACGGCGGTCACGGTGTCGGGCTGCTGCTCCTTGGCGGCAGCGGCGGTCTTGGGCTTGCGCGCCGGTGCGGCCGCGCGCTTGCGCGTCCGCTTCGGCGCCGCTGAGTCGGCGGCGCTCACGACGACGATCACACCCTCCTTGCTCAGGGCACGCAGAATCTTGGGGGCCATCGACATGGGGATCTCGGCCTCCTCGAACGTACGGCGGAGGTCGTCGGCGTCGAGGTGATTGCCCTGGGACTTCCCACGCTCGATCAGCTGCGCGATGACGGTCTCGTGCAGGTCTGATGCCTTCGAGGTCGAGCTAGCAGGCGACACAAATACCTCTCGAACGAACGTGTGGGTTGGCTGACCCAAGCGCCCTGACGGGACGGGCCTCACTCGGAGTGGGACCACGTGCACCGGGCGGGCCACCCTGTGCGGGACCGCAGCGTACCCGCTCTTACTAGGGTCAAGCATTCTGGCACGGCTGCGCATTCCGCTTCGATGTGCTGCCCGGTAACACACCACCTTAGAGGGCGCACGGCGGTCCTTCGTACGTACTACGCCGTCTTCTCGCCGCCTTCGGCGGAACTTCTACGCGGGCGTCACGGGGACTTCGGCGGGACATGCAGGGCAAGTACGGTCACATCGTCCACCTGCTCGTACCCGGCAAGCATCCGATCGACCAGGAAGTCGACGAGTCTCTCGGGGTCTCCTACCACTTGAGGTGGGGCGTCCGTCGCTACAGCGGCCAGTTCCTCCAGCCCGGCGTCCACCCCACGCCTACGGTTCTCCACAAGTCCATCGGAATAGAAGACCACAGTGTTGCCGGTTTCGATGGAAAAACTTGTCTGCTGGCGCTGCGAGGGCCAGCCGAGCGGGGTGCCGGGCTCGCGGGTGGAGACCCGGGCGGGCGCGTCCGGGGAGATCAGGAGGGGCGGCGGGTGGCCGGCGTTGCTGAAGGCGCCGCGTCCGGTCTCGGGGTCGATGACCGCGTAGGCGACGGTGGTGAACTGCTCCTCGTCCTCGGTGGCGGAGAACAACCGGTCCAGACCGGACAGGACCGCGGCCGGGCGGGGGTCGTTCAGGGCGAGGGCGCGCAGCGCGTTGCGGACGCGGCCCATCCCGGCGGCGGCGCGGACGCCCTTGCCCATGACGTCCCCGACGGCGACGGCGAGCCGGTCGTCCGGCAGCCGGAACACGTCGTACCAGTCGCCGCCGACCTGGACGTGCCGGGTGGCGGGGTTGTACCGGGCGGCCAGGACCATGCCCGGCAGCTGCGGCAGGTCGCTCGGCAGCAGGCTGAGCTGGAGCTCCTCGGCGGTCTTGTGCTCGCGCTCGAACAGCAGCGCCCGCTCGACGGCCAGGGCGCACTGCCCGGCGAGCGCCTCCAGGAAGACCTTCTCCTCCTCGGTGATCTCGCGGGGGCGCTTGAAGGAGAACCGCAGCGCGCCGATCGGGGCGCCCGCCGCGAGCAGCGGCAGGCCGACCCAGGCGCGCTCCTCGGCGTGCTGGGTGAACAGCTCCGCCTCGTCCCGGCCGAGCTGGAGGCGCAGGTCGTCGGGGCTCTGGGCGAGGAACGGGCGGCCCTCGCGGACGGCGATCGACATGACCGTCTGGTCGCTGACCCGGATGTCGTCGCGGGCGGGGCGGGCCTGGTCGGGCGCGGGGTCGCCGCCGGGCGGGGCGGGGGTGACGATCGACAGCCGCAGCTTGTCGTCGTCGAGCAGCGCGACGGCGGAGTAGTCGGCGCCGATCGCGGACCGGCCGACCTCGGTGATCACCTGGACGACCTGCGCGACGGTGAGCGCCTCGGCGAGCATCGAGGTGGCCTGCTGGAGCCGCGCGGTGCGCAGCGCCGCCGCCGAGAGCTGCTCGGTGAGGCGGCCGCGCATCTCCTCGGCCTCCTTCTGGCCGGTGACGTCGGTGTTCGCGCCGACCCACTCGATCACCCGGTCGCCCTGCCAGATCGGGACGGCGCGGACGTCGAAGTGGCGGTAGGCGCCGCTGCGGGTGCGGATCCGGTAGCCGGTCTCGAAGACGCGGTCGCCGGCGACGGCCTCGCGCCAGATGCCCTCGATGCGGGCGCGGTCCTCGGGGTGGACGACGGCGAGCCAGCCGCCGCCGGCGTAGTCGTCGGGGGTCTGGCCGGTGATCTCGCGCCATTCGGGCGCGTCGTCGATGGCGGCGCCGTCGGCTGCGGCGACCCACACGACCTGGGAGCTGGCCTCGACGAGGGAGCGGTAGCGCTGCTCCTTGCGGCGGATGACCTCCTCGGCGCGGCGGCGCTCGGTGACGTCCAGGGCGGTGAGGACGACGCCGACGGGCTTGTCGTCCCAGCCGGCCTGCTTGGGCGGGCGGGTCTTGTCCCGGCCCTTGTCCTTGCCTTCGGGCTGGGCGGCTCCGGCCCGGGCGGGGATCCAGGAGCAGGACAGGATGCGCCCGCCGACGGCGATCTCGGCGTCGGTGATGGGCCGGTCGTCGGCGAGGACGGCTTCGAGCGCGGCGGCGAAGGCGAGGGCGGTCTCGTCCGCGAGGACCTCGCCGGGGTGGCGGCCGGTGAGGTCGGCGGCGGACACCCCGAGCATGGCGGCGAGCGCGTCGTTGGCGCGGCGGCACCGCAGCCCCGTGTCGAAGAGCGCGATCCCCGCCGGGGCCTCCTTCAGCAGCGTGGCGTAGAGGGCGGCGTCGGACGCATCCATGGGCTGACCCTTCAGCCGGGAGAGCCGGGGACGCGGAACGGACGTCTCGGTGCTCACTGGCAACACCTCCGCCCCAGGGGGTCCCGTACCGCGCGGCAAGTTCTCATCACTATGTGTGAATGGGAGCAGGCTAACGCTCCCGCCTCCATCACAACACCCGTCGAAGTCAGGTTCTCATCATCTCGACGCGTGGCCCCCGACGGAAGCCCTGTCGCCGATCCGCCTGCGGCAGATACGGCGCACGGCACGCGATTCGGACGGTGTTTCACGCGCGCACGAGGACGCCCGCCGGAACGGTGTCCTTCCGGACGGCGAGTGGACGATGCTACGCCGGATCGGGCGTCGGGCGCCGCACGGACGCGCCGCCCGGCACGCTCTCCCCTCTTTCCGGACACACCGAAACAACGCTGACCAGCTGCCCTATCCAGAAGCAAAAAGAAGGCAAAGCCACTTGGGAGTTCCGGGGCCCCGAACGGACAACCCGTCACGTGTCCCTCGGCAGGTCCATAAATCACCGCATCGCCCCGGGGGCCGGGCGAATCTGCCTAGCATCGGCGCGTGACGGCGGCGAGCGGCGCGGCGCGCAGCGGAGACCTTGTCGGCGGGCGCTACCGGCTCGCCGAACTCGTCGGGCAGGGCGGCATGGGCGCCGTCTGGCGCGCCCGCGACGAGACCCTGCACCGCGACGTGGCCCTGAAGCTCATCCCCGCCCTCCCCTCGCCCACCCCGACCGAACGCGCGGCGGACACGGCTAGCGAGCGGCTCGCGCACCGGGCGAACGAGCGCGGACGGGCGGGCGAGCGCGAGCAGGCGGCTACCGGGGCGGGCGAGCGTGAGCGGCTGGCGGACGCGCGCGAGGGGGTTGCTCGGCGGACGGTGCGGGAGGCACGCGCGGCGGCGCAGCTCGACCATCGCGGCATCGTCACCGTGTACAACGTCCTGTTGGACGGAGGGATCCCGGTCATCGTCATGGAGCTGCTGCGCGGCCGTTCGCTCGCGCAGGAGATCCTGGCCGCCGGCCGGTTGCCGGTGAGGCGGGTCGCCGAGATCGGGCTCGCGCTGGCGGAGGCCCTCAGCGCCGCGCATGCCGCCGGGGTCGTCCATAGGGATCTGAAGCCGAGCAACGTGCAGCTCACAGGCGAGCGTGTCGTCGTGACCGACTTCGGCCTTTCGGTGCTGCTCGACGCGCCGTCCCAGACGAACGCCGGTTTCGGCACGCCGCAGTACATGGCTCTCGAGCAGGCGTCGCCCGGAGGGACGGTCGGACCGCCTGCGGACGTCTGGGGCCTGGGCGCGACCTTGTATACGGCGGTGGAGGGCCATCCGCCTTACCAGGGGACGAGTTCTGTGCAGGTCGTTGGGGCGCTGCTGTCGGGGCCGCCTCCTGCGCCCGCGCATGCGGGAGCGCTCGCTCCTCTGCTGGCGTCGCTGATGCGGCGTGATCCGGCGGCGCGTCCTACTGCTGCTGAGGCCGCTGACGCTCTGAGGCGGTTTCTCGCGTCCCCGGACCGTCCGCTGGACGCGCCCGCGCACGATCCGACGCAGAGCCGTCCCGAGGCGCCCCTAACGCCTTTGCCCGGCCATGAGACTCGGCGCTTTCCGGTGAGGCCAATCGCGGTCGCCGCGGGTGTGGTCGCGCTTCTGGTCACTGCCGGGGTCCTGGCTTGGACTTTCAGCGGGAACGCGGGTCACGGGCCTGATCCCGGCTCGCATCCACCTACAGGTGCCGTTTCGCGCCCGTCCTCAAGTGCCGGGACGTCCCCTCCGGTGCGTCCACCGGCTTTCGGGCCTGCGGGACGGCAGAGCGGGCCGCAGGTCGTCCCGGCCGGGTACCGGCTGTTCCGGGACGACAAGCTGGGGTTCTCGGCGGCGATCCCCACCGGATGGGTCGCGCCCTGGGCGGGCCAGGAGAAGGAACGGCAGTTCCAGGACTCCGGCGGCCGCAACATCTTCGTGAGGGCCGCGTCCGGCGATCCCCTGGCGAACGCCACGGGCGAGCGCGACGGCATCCAGCGGGACACCGTCACCTACACCGGGTTCCGGCCGCTCCGCCTCCAGAGCATCGACTACGCGGACGCGGCGGCGGAGCTGGAGTACACCATCACCATCAGGCGCGGCGGCGGCGAGTACCACGCGAGCATCCGCTGGTTCAGCATCGGCGGGCGCGGCTTCTATGCCGACATGTCCGCGCGCTCGGACGACTTCGAGCGCGCCAAGGCGGACTTCGTCGTCTTCCTGCGGACGTTCCGGGCTATTTAGCCTTGCCGGCCTTGGCGGCGGCCTTCATCTCCTGCTTGAAGGAGCGGACCTTTCCCAGGGACTCCTCGTCCACGATGTCGGCGACGGAGCGGAAGGAGCCCTCGTCGCCGTAGGAGCCGGCCGCCTCGCGCCAGCCCTCCGGACGGACGTCCAGCCGCTTGCCGAGCAGCGCGACGAAGATCTTCGCCTTCTGCTCGCCGTAGCCGGGCAGGCCGGAGACGCGCTTGTAGAGCTCCTTGCCGGACGTGACGCCCTTCCAGAGGTTCGCGGCGTCGCCGTCGTAGTCGTCCACGATCGCGCGGGCGAGGGTCTGCACGCGCGCGGCCATCGACTTGGGGTAGCGGTGCAGCGCGGGCTTGCGGCTGAAGATCTCGATCAGCGCGTCCGGGTCGTAGGCCGCCAGCTCCTCCGGCTCCGGGTCGTGGCCGAGGCGCGCGGCCAGCTCGGCGGGGGCGGCGAAGGCGCGTTCGAGCGGGACCTGCTGGTCCAGCAGCATCGCGGTCAGCAGGGCGAACGGGTCCCGGTTGAGCAGGTCGTTCGCGCCGTCCTCGATCGGGAGCGTGATCGGCATGTCGTTCCTCCAGGCGGCGGTGCGCGGGCCGGTGCGTCCCGGCGGCGGTGGGTGCGGGGCAATTCTTGCGGAAGTCTTACGGCGGGACGCGCATCGTGGCGGGGGCGGCGAGGCGGTGGTCGAATGGGAGGCGTGGACGAGGAGCGCGGCGCACCGGTCGGGCGCCGGATCGTGCTGGGGATGCTGGGCCTCGGCGCGGCCGGGGTCGCCGTCGGCGCGTCCCTGCAACGCGAGGTGACGCGGGCGTTCTCGCCGGTGAGCGGCATCGGGGACGTGCTTCCCGCGGTGGGCGGGTTCCGCTTCTACTCGGTGGTGGGCACCGTCCATACGCCGCGTGATCTGAAGGTGCGGGTGGACGGTCTGGTCGCTCGTCCGCGCGCGTACTCACTGGCGGAACTGGCCCGGTTGCCGCAGACGAAGGTCCAGCGCGACTTCCAGTGCGTCACGGGTTGGCGCGTGCCGCACGTGGAGTGGACGGGCGTCGCGCTACCAGACCTCCTGGACGCGGCGGGTGTCTCGCCTCGTGCGCGCGCGGTCCGGTTCCACTCGTTCGACGGCGTGTACACCGAGTCGCTGACGCTGGAGCAGGCGCGCCGCCGGGACGTCCTGGTCGCGACCGCGATGGAGGGCAAACCGGTCAGCCACGATCACGGCGGCCCGGTGCGGCTGTTCGTCGCGCCGATGTACGGCTACAAGTCCCTCAAGTGGCTGGGCCGCATCGAGGTGACCGAAACCGTCCACCCGGGCTACTGGGAGGACCGCGGCTACGACGTGGACGCCTGGGTCGGCCACTCGAACGGACGCGACGATGCCCCCACCTGACAGACGAGCCGTACTCCTCCGCTTCACTCTGGCGGAGCGGTGGGTGCACCACGCGACGGCGCTGCTGATGCTGGCCTGCCTGATCACGGCGACGATGCTGTACATCCCGGCGTTCGCGACGATGGTCGGGCACCGCGAGATCATCAAGCCCGTCCATATCTACTGCGGGCTGCTGCTGCCGGTGCCGACTCTTTTGGGGCTGGCGTCGCGCGCGTTCCGCCGCGACCTCGGCGCGCTCAACCGCTTCAGCGCGCAGGACGGCCACTGGCTCCGCAGCGGGCAGCGCCGCGCCGTCGTGGACGGTCGCGGCGTCATCCCGGTCGGGAAGTTCAACGCCGGCCAGAAGCTGAACGCCGCGTTCACGGCCGGGGCCGCCCTGGTCATGCTCGGCACGGGCGCGATGCTGACCTGGCCCGACCCGTGGCCCGACCGCTGGCGCACCGGCGCGACCTTCGTCCACGACTGGCTCTTCCTGGTGATCGCGGTCGTCACCGTCGGACACCTCTGGGAGGCCCTCCGCGACCCCGGCGCCCTACGCGGCATGGCCACCGGCCACGTAACCCGCCCCTGGGCAACCCGCCACCACCCCACCTGGACCGACACCCAACCACCCCCGCCCCCATCCGATCCCCCATAACCCCAACAAGCCCGAACCCCCCGTCGAAGCACGCGGGCAGGGCAGCCGCCGCGCAGGTGGGGGTCGCCGCGCGGGTGGGGACGCCGCGTGTCCCCGCGACACCCCCGGACAGCACCGACCGCCCCAAGCGCGGATGAAGTAGCCAACGCAGGCGCGCACACCAAGTCCGGCACGAGCACAGACACGGGCGGCACGCCGACGCGGACACGGGCAGCACGTCCGAGCGCGCGGGTGGGGCGACTGCCGCGCCAGCGGGCACGACGCGAGCCGCCGCGACGCCCCTGACAGCGTCGGCCCACGCTGTCGCCGGTGGGTGGCCGAGGCGGGCGCGCACGGCACGTCCGGCACGAGCACGCACTGCACGTCCGGCACGAGCGCACAGTGCACGCCCGGCACGGGAGGCGGGCACGGCGGCACATCCAAGCGGGCGCGTGGGGCGCAAAGCCGCCGACATCGCCAGCGGACGCGGGTGGAGTGGCGGAGGCGGGCGCGCACGGCACGTCCGACACGTGCGCACTTCACTCTCAACACGGGGCACGCGCAGTGCCCCGGCACGGACATGGGCAGCACGTCCCAGCGGGCGGGTGGGCGTCGGGCGGATGGGGGGCGATGCGCATCCGCTGCGAGGCCCTTGGCGTCGTCGGCCGGGGCGGGCGCGGGTGGGGTGGGGGCGGTTGGTGAGGGGTGGGGTGACCGCGCGATCGGCGGCCGGGAATCGGGACGGCCGGAAGTCTTGACACTCGGCGCGAACGCGCTGAAATGAGACATCGAGGCGGGGTCGCGGCGGCCTGCCGGGCGGTGTGCGGCCCGGCCGCGCCTCCCCCGGCGGTTCACCCCCGTCCGCCGGGCACCTCGGGCGCGGAGGCGTGCGATGCCTGCACTTGCCGATCACCGGAGCGAGACCCGCGACCTGCTCACGCGGCGGCTCAGCACCGAGTTCGTGATCTTCTCCGCGGAGGACGTGGCGCGGTGCGTCGCCGACGTCCAGGCGCGCATGACCCATCTCGGCCTCTCCCCCACCCTCGACCTGGTCGAACGGATGGCCCGCGAGCAGCTCACCTCGCGCGTCAAGTCCGACCCGCCATCCGGCAGCGTCACCCCCTGGGCCCGCGGCGGCTGACCCCCACCCGCCCGCCACGCCCCCAGAGCCCAGGCACCGGGCCGCGCGTCGGCCGACCAACGTCCGCCCAGCGGTTGCTCACTGGACGCCAGGGTGGCACCCTCGCCGCCGCCGACGGGCGCCCCGTCCGCGAACCTCCCATGGCTCGTGCGCGCCCTCTGCCATGGGTCCCCGCGCCCTTCTGTTGTTCTGCGCGGGTCTTGCGGCGGCCGACCCGCGTGCGCCGATGGTCACTTGCATCCTTCCGGCGGCCATCCTGCGCCCTCCCCCGCCCGGCGGCCCACGACCTGCCGCGCCGCCCGGCGCCTGACCTACGTCCGTCCAGCGGTCGCTCACGCCCTTCCGGCGGCCGCCCTGCCGCCGGCGCCCGGCGGCAGGGCAACGTCCGCGTGGCGGCCAGCCCACGGCCTGCCGTGTTCGCTCGGCGGCCGGCCCGCGCCCGTTCGGCGGTCGCTTGCGCTCTTTCGGCGGCTGGCCTGCGCCTGATCCACGTCCGCCCAGCGGTCGCTCGCGGCCTGGCGACGACCGTCCTGCGTCCGCCCGGCGACCTTCCGCGGCCTCCCGCGTCTGGCCGAGCATCTCTCGCGGGCGCTTGCGCGGGCCTCGCCGGGGGTAGCCCGCGTCCGTCCGGCAGCGGACGTCCGGACTTTGCGGCGGCTGGCGTCCCGCCCGGCGGCGGGTGTGCGGGCCTGTCGCGGCGGTCGGTACTGGGGCCCCAATTTCGTCGCACTCTCCCGTGGCGCCAACCGCCACCCCATCCGGGCCGACAGGACCGACCGCTGGCTCTGCTGGCTCCCCGCCAGCCGCGTCCGGCAGGCGAGGTGGCGCGTGGGACTTGTGGCGGGCAAACCGCGTCCCCCGGCAGTGGGCGTACGGGCCTTGTGGTGGCTGGCTGCAGCGCTCGGCGGCTGGTGTGCGGGCCTCGGGGGCGGTCGGGCCACGTCCGCCCAGCGAGTTGCACGTGGGCCTGCGGCTGGCGAGCCGCGTCCGCCCGGGACCGGAGTGCGGTGCTTGCGGCGGACGAACCGGGGCCGCCCAGCAGCGGGCGTGCGGGCTTTGCGGCGGCTTGCCTGTGCGGGGCTTGCTGCGGTACCGGTCTACGTCCGGGCGGCGGGTGGCGCGGGGGGCTTGTGGTGGGGGAAGCGGCTCCGCCCGGTGGGTGGTGTGTGGGGCTTGCGGGGGCTGGGCTGCGTCCGGTCGGCGGTGTGGGGGCGGGGTTTGCGCTCGGTGGCGTGCGGTGGGTCGGTGGGGGGGGTGTTCGGGGGCGCGGGGTGGGAAGTGCTGCGTTCTGGGGGGTGGGATCTGAGAAGGTAGGGGGGTGAGTCCCCGTAGCAGCCGTCCGTCCGCCGGGGGGCCCGCACCTGAGCCGCCGGTACCGGGCGACGAAATCGCCGCGATCTTCGATGGGATGCTGCGGCACGCGCGCGAGCTGCTGGCCGTGCGCAGTCCGCTGGACGCCGAGCTGATCGTGAGCGAGATCCTCGGGTCGTGGTGGGGGCGGCGCGCCGCGGACGGCGATGTCGAGGAGGTCGTGGGTGAGGCGCTGGTCGCGCATGCCGGACGCGTCGGAAGCCCGGCCGCGCTGGCGCTGCTGACCGGGATCACCTGCCTCGGGACGCGGGGGCAGGCGGCGCGCGCCGAGCGGGCCGCGCTGGAGCTGATGGACCAGGGCGTCGCGCGGCCGATCTGGGCCGAGCGGGTCGGGATGGTCGAGCCGCGCGAGTGCTACGTGTCCCGCGACGTGTACGGGGACCAGGAGTCGGTGATCTGCGTCTTCGAGTACCCCGGGGGTCCGGGGACGGCGGCGGAGCGGCACGCGATGGTGGTGCTCGTGGACCGGACGAAGCCGGGGGTCGTCGGGCCGCGGCTGCCCGGGGAGCGGCCGCCCGCGTGCGGGACGGTCCGGGACGCGTGGGTGTCGTCCCGGGTGGAGCGGCTGCTCGACCACTGCCGGCGGGAGGCGGCGGCGAACCCGCTGACGCGGTTCGCGGAGGTCGAGCCGCGGGACGCGCGGGCGCTGCTGCAGCGCTGCCTCGACCAGGCGAACGAGGAGCCGGACGCGCCGGTCGACGAGAGCTTCGGTTCCTACCACGCGTTCGTCCGGCACCGGGTGCGGGCGCTGCCGACCGGCGGGCGGGCGCCGCAGCCCGCGGTGCACGGCGCGGACCAGCGGGCCACGCTCGCGACGAGGTTCCTGGCGTCGAAGGAGGCGGCGGACCTGTCCGACACGGCCGCCGCGATCCGCTGCGTGGACCGGATCATCGACTACGGCTGCGCGCACGACTTCGGGCGCCCGCTGCGGGTGAGCCCGGTCAAGTGCGAGATGTTCCTGCTGGACTGGCTGCCGCGCAAGGTGCTGCTGTCGCAGGCCGAGCAGGACGCCGTCCCGCACGTCCTGGCCGCGTGGGTGCGCTGGGCGGGGCGCCGGACCGGGCTGCCGGACGAGGCGGTCCGTGCGACGCTGGACGCGGTGTGGGACGCGACGGCCAAGTTCGCCGACGCCTACCGCGACCCGTCCGCCTTCGGCCTCGACCGCGAGCTGGTGGACCGGCTGCTTCCGGACGGTGATCTGGAGGCGCTGCCGCGGCGCGCGTTCGCGCTGCCGTTTCTGTCAGGACGGCACAGAGTGTCGGGGCGGCACGGCACCATCGACCTGGCGGAGCTCGACCCGTCCGATCCGGCGGACCGGCGCGTCCTGCTGGAGCTGGAGCATCCGGGCGCGCCGGAGGAGCATCTGGAGGCGCACGAGCGGCTCGCGGACCGGCTCTGGCGCGGCGACCCGGCGCAGCTGTGGGAGACCGCGCAGGCGCTGCTGGACGTGGGGTTCGAGCGGCACGAGGTGCTGCACCGGCTGATCGCGGTGCTGGACCGCAGCGGGCACGACCCGCGCGCGCTGCGGGCCGCGCTGCGGGTGCTGCGGCACGAGCCGCCGCCGGGCTGAGCACGGGCCTCCGCCGCGCCGGGCGCGGCGGCGGAGGAGGGCCGGGCGCCGCGCGGCGGCGGGGCTGAGCGCCCGGTTTGCCAGAAAGCGTCCCGGCCGACAATCATCGAACCGGGCAGTGATCGACGGGGGGAACCGGGGGGCGCCCCCGGCCGTAGGGAGTGATCTTGTTGGAGTGGTCCGAGTTCGCTCGGCGCCTGGGACGCGAGCTGGCGACCCTGGAACGGGACACGATCCTGATCGTCCGGGAACGTGAGGAGAGCCGCCACTACGTCCAGGCCATGCGGGAACCGGACCGGCTCTATGCCGAGGCGGTGAGCAACAACTTCCTCGACGGACCGCTACTTCTCACCCTCGCGGACGAAGAGGTGATGAGCGAGGCCGACTGGCGTCCGCCCGCGGACCCCGGCGCGGCCGGCCCGCGCAACTGGTGGACCGAGCTGCCCGCCTACGCGACCCCGGCCGACCACGGCCGGCTCGCCGACGTCATGGTCACCGCGCTGCGCGACGTCCAGGCCGTCCGGCGGCCGTCCGACCTGGTCTACGAGTCGTTCCACCGGCACGGCACCGGCCTGGTCGAGCTGCCCGACCTCGGCCTCGACTGCGCCGACCCGTCCCGGATCACGCGCACCCGGCGGTCGGACCCGCTGTCCGGTTCCGGCCAGGACTCCTTCCAGGACCTTCCGCCCGCGGACGTCCTGGCGTCCGAGCCCGTCCCGCCGCCGGCGCCTCCGCCGCCACCGCCGCCTGCATTGCCGGACGCGAAGAACCTGACCGGGCCGGCGTTGAACGGCTTCCCTGGGCTGCCCGAATCCGTGCCGTCCATCCAGGACGCTCTGTCCGGCAGCGGCGCACCTCATGACGCTTTGTCCGGCGGCGGCGCGCCCTCGCCCGGGCCCGCTCTGTCTCCGGCGGACGAGATCGAGCCGCGGCTCGCGCAGGCGAAGGAGCGCGGAGACCACACGACGTACTTCGACCTGCTGCCCACCGCCGACCTGGTCTTCCCGGAGGCGCCCGGGGAGAGCACCCCGCCGACCATCAACATCGGCACCGGCACGTACCTCACGGTGTTCACCTCCCCCGGCGCGCTCGCCCGCGTCTCGGCCCAGGGCACGCCCTACCGCCGGACGTCCTTCGCGGACCTCGCCTCGAACTGGCCCGACCCGTCCTGGCAGCTCGCGATCAACCCGGGTCTCGCCAGCGAGGTCCTGCTGGACCTGTCGGCCGTCACCCGCCTGAGCGCCGCCCAAGCCCAGCGGACACCCGCGCCGGAGACCCCGGCCAGTCCGGAGCCCCCGGCCGCGCCGGAGGCCCCGGCCGCTCCGTATGACCAGTTCGCGGAGCAGAGCGTCCCGCTGCCGCCCGGCGTCCCCGGCTCGCAGAACTCCTTCGCAGCCTCGACCAACGCGCACGAGCCGTCCGGCGCACCGGGCTTCCCGGGCCGACCCGCAGACCCGTCCGTTCCGTCCGCAGGCCAGGACCCGTCCGCTCTGTCTGCGGGTCCGGGCCCGTCCGCCCTGTCCGCGGGCCAGGACCCGTCCGCGACGCCGCAGATGCCAGGAACGCCCGTCCAGCCCGCGCAGGACTTCGCCGGGCCCGGCCCGTCCGACGCGCACCGGATCACACCTCCGCCCGCGCCCCCTTCCGTCCCAGCTCCGCGCGAAGAACTCCCCGCGCACAACCCGTCCGCTGCCGCCTGGCCCACGCCCGCACACCCGCAGAGCTCAGCCGACGCCTTCCCCGGCCCTGGCTCGGACGCCGCTCGCGAAGGCTTCCCCAGCGTGGACGCCCCGCCCGGCGGCCGTCTGACACCAAGCCCGAACGAGTTCCCCGCCCAGCCCTCAGACGGCCCGCGCGCCGGATTCCCCGGAGCGAACGCGAACGGGCACGGGCACGGCGAGCCGGTCACGGACCTCCCAGGCGCCGGGTTCCCGGGCCTGCCCGCAGACGCACCACGCGACGAACAACGGGCGACCGGCGCAGACAACCCGCACGCCGGCTTCCCGAACGCGAACGGGCATGGCGAGCCGGTCACGGACGTCCCGCGCGCCGGGTTTCCGGGCCTCCCTGCAGACGCACCACGCGGCGTACAACGGGCGACAGACGCAGAGAACCCGCAGGCCGGGTTCCCTGGAGCGAACGGGCTCGGCGGGCCTGGCATTGACGCCGGATTCCCCGGTCGGCCTGTAGAAGCGCCGCGTGACGAGCACCTGGCGACGGGTTCAGATAGCCCGAACCCCGATTTCAGTGGAGCGAACGCGAACGGGCTCGGCGGGCCTGGCGCGGACGCCGGTTTCGCCGGTCGGACGCCAGAAGGGCCGCGCGACGGACGGTCGGCGACCGGCGCAGACGTCCCGCAGGCTGGGTTCCCTGGCGCGAACGCGAACGGGGTTGGCGATGGCTTCCCTGCGGCGGGTGCGGATTTCGCGGGGGCCGGATTTGCCGGAACGGACGGTCCGGTTCCGCCGGACGCGCGGCCCGAGGTCCACGCGACGCCTGCGCAGTTCGAAGAGTTCGCGGCTTATGGGCCGCCCAGCGCCCGTGTCGCCGCTCGTCCGGAAAGCGAGCTTGGTGCGGGGCCGCGCGACGAAGCGGCCTTGCCGAGGGGCGAGGTGTCCGGGGCCGGCGCGCCGGCCGGCGGGATGGCGCAGGCCGAGCGGGACGGGTTCGCGCCGGTCGGTTCCAACGGCGCGGGGCAGGCGGCGTTCGCCGGCGCCGTGCCGTTCGTGGGCCGGCGGGACGCGGCGCAGGGGTTCCGGGAGTTCGACACGTCCGGGATGCCGGTTCTGCCGGGCCTGGCGGAGCATGGGACGGCCGCCATGCCGGCGGCCGCTCCGGTGCCGGACTCCGCATACGGTGAATCCGCGCCGAGCGGTGCGGCGGCCGTGCTGCGGGTTCCGCACGGGACGCCGCTCTGGGAGGCGGACGGCGACGGGGACGGCGCTCCGGTCGCGGTCTACGACGCCATCGGGGGCGCGTGGGCGCCGGTGCGGGCGGACGCGCTGCCCGCGCAGCGCGGCGAATAGGTACTGGTGGGGACGGGGACCGCGACACTCCGCTACGGTCGTTCTCCCCGACCCGACCCGCGGATGTGAAGGCTGGACCGAGTGGACTGGAGCGACTTCGCCGACCGGCTCGGCGCCGAGCTGCTGCGGCTGCCGGACCGCGCGTACCTCATCGTGCAGGGCCCGACCGGGCTGCCCTACACGCAGGCGCTGCGCGTAGGCCGCGCACTGCACGCCGAGGCGGTCGGCAACGAGTTCCTGCCGGAGCCGCTGTCGGCGCGGCAGGAGCGCAAGCTGTCCGGACTCGGCTGGAACGAGCCGGACGAGCACGACCGGCTGAACTGGTGGATCCGCCTGGAGGCCCCGGACTCGACGCGTCCGCGGCCCTGCGGCGATCTCGCCAAGCGGATGACGAACGCGCTGCGGGAGGCGTACGGCGTCCGGTCACCGCGCGAGCTGGTGTACCAGGCCGGGACGACCGGCCCGGACGGCGGCACTCCCCTAGCGCTGCCCGCGCTCGGCATCGCGTCCGCCCTGCCGGACGTCGAGGACGCGGCGACCCCGACCGCGATCACCGGCGAGGGCGACACCGAGCACGCCCTGACTGTCGCCCGCGAACGCGGTGACCAGGAGGGATACCTCGACCTCCTCGCCCGCGCCACGCTGTACCTGCCCGCCCCCGGCACGGACGCCGAGGGCGGACGGCACTTCGCGACGGCCCAGTTCGGCGGCGGGACGTTCGTCCTGGCCTTCACGTCCCCCGAGGCGATGGACCGGTCGCTGCGCGGTCAGGCCGTCCACCACCAGACCTCGACGGTCGCCGACCTCGTCCGGGACTGGCCGCACCCGGACTGGAAGCTCGCCGTCAATCCCGGGCTGCCCAGCGCGTCCTACCTGGACACACGCATGCTCCCGACCATCACCCCTCCCCCGCCCGCACCCCCTGCCGCCCCGTCCGGACCCGCCCAACCGGGCAGCCTGGCGCAGCCTGGGCCCCTGGCTCAGCCTGCCAGTCCAGGGCACCCCGGCTTCCCGGCGCAGCCCGGCGGTCCACTGCACCCCGGGGAGCCAGCCCAGCCCGGCAGCCCGGCGCAGCCCGGTGGTCCGGCGCAGGCCGGCGGTCCAGCGCGGTTCGGGGAACCGACCCAGCCTGGCAGCCCGACACAGCCCGGCGGCCCTGCGCAGGGCGGCGGTCCGGCGCAAGGCGGAGGCCCGAGGCAGTTCGGGGAGTCGGCGCAGCCCGGGGACCTGGCGCAGGCCGGTGGTCCAGCGCAGTTCGGGGAGTCGGCGCAGCCCGGGGACCTGGCGCAGGCCGGTGGTCCAGCGCAGTTCGGGGAGCCGACCCAGCCTGGCAGCCCGGCGCAGGGCGCGGGCACAGCGCAAAGCAGCGGTGCGGGGCAGTTCGGGTCGTCGGGTCGCTCTGGCGTGGCGGCGCAGCCTGGCTTTGCGGGTGGGCCTGCGGCTTCAGGGCAGCCCGGAGCGCCGGCCGGGCCTGGTGCGCTAGGGACGGGTTCGCCAGTGCCGCCCGATCCGTCCGATCGGCATGTGGCGGGACTGAGTCGTGCGGCCGTGCCGATCCCGCAGGTCACGCGGCCCGAGCCTGTCCGTCCGCCGGAACCGGATCAGCAGCCGACGCCGGAGCCCGCTGCCGCTCCGCCCAAGGTCTTCCTGATGCAGAAGGTGCTGCGGCCCGAGCATGTCGTCCACTACCTGGACGGCGGTTACGACCTGATCGCCGGATACGTCCACAAGCTGAAGGACGTCGCGGAGCTGACCCGTCCGGAGCAGCTCGTCCGCGCGCTGGGCCTGCACCATCCCGGCTCGCCGTTCGACCCGGGGATGGACGCGGTGCACGTGATCCGCTGGCCCGCGACGAAGCCGCCGCTGTTCCGGCGTCCGCTGGGCGCCGAGACCGAGGCCGAGCTGGCGCTGATCCCCGGCGGCTGGGTCGTGGAGCACCCGCCGTTCACAGGCAGCGGGTACGCGGCGGGCGAGGGGCCGCCGATCGTCGAGTACAAGATCGACAGTCAGCGGCTGCCGCACGGCGCGGAGATGTACCGGCTGGCCCGCGAGGGGCGGACGACGCTCGTCGCTGTCTACGACGCCGACCTGCGCCGGTGGCGGATCCGCCTGGCGACCGCGCGCGGCGTGGACAAGCCTCGCACCCCGCGCACCGCCCGCCGCTCCACCCGAGCACAGTCCTCGGCGTCCGCCGGACGGACGACACCGGGCACCCCAAGACCCGGCGGCGCGACGCCCGGCACAAGCGACCTCGCACGCCAGAACCCGAACGTCCCCGGAACCCCGGGTCAAGGCGGCCTCGGCACGTCAAGCTCAGGTGGCCTCGGGACGTCCAGCCCGGGTAGCCCCGGAACGCCGGGCCAAGCTGGCCGCCCCGCAACGCCGGGCGGCCCAGGCGGCCTCGGGATGTCAGGTCCCGGTGGCACCGGCGCGCCTGGCCCGGGACGTCCCGACACGCCGGGCGCAGGCGGCCTCGGGCCGTCCGCTCCAGGCCGTCCCGGCACGCCGAGTCCAGGTGGCCTCGGCACGTCAGCCCGGGGCGGTCTCGGGACGTCAGGAGCAGGCGATTTCGGGGCATCCGGCCCAGGCGGCCCTGAAGCGCCGGGCCGAGGTGGGCCCGCGACGCCGAGCCCGGGCAGCCTCGGGACACCCGGACAAGGTGGCCCTGGCACGCCCGGCCATGGCGGCCTCGGGACGCCCGGTCCAGGTGGCCTCGGGACGACAGGCCGAGGTGGGCCCGCGACGCCGGGCCGGGGCAGCCTCGGGGCACCCGGACAAGGTGGCCCTGGCACGCCGGGCCAAGGCGGTCTCGGGACGCCAGGCTCAGGTGGCCCTGGCACGCCGGGCCCAGATGGCCACGCGACGCCTGGCCCAGGCAGCCTCGGGACGACAGGTCAGGGGCGCCCTGGAGCGTCGGGTCAAGGTGGCTTCGGGGCGGCGGGCTCAGGTGGCTTCGGGGCGTCTGGGGCTGGTGGGGTCGGGGCCTCGGGGGCAGGGGGGCGCGAAGGCTCGGATCCTGGTGGGTTTTGGGCTTCGGGGTCGGTCGAGGGACCGGGGAGGCATGCGGATTCCGGGTGGCGGGATGACGCGTTCGGTCAGGACGAGCCCGCGGATGGGGTGGACGAGGGGCCGCGGGGGCGGCATGCGCGAGGGGGATGGGAATGAGCATCCGGCAGGGGTACGTCGCGGACTGGCGCGGCGAGGAGTACGAGGCGAGTCCGGACGGGGACGAGGTGCGGCTGTATCGGGCGCGTCCGGCGGAGGGGTTCCAGGAGGTCACGTCGGACCGGTATGTCCGGGTCGTGCCGTTCGGGGAGGTGACCCGGCTGGCGTATGTGAGCACGCACTGCACGTGGCGGGGCGAGCCGTTCCTGGTGCTGGGCGAGCATGACGGCTGGTTGCGGGTGGAGTACACGGGCGGGCGGGCGCCGGTCGCGGAGCGGCTCGGGCTGGAGCTGTTCGACCGGGGTGTGTACCAGGCGTGGGCGCCGCGGGAAGAGGTCACGGGGATGGCGGAGAAGGCGGTCTGAAACCGCTCGCGGCGGGGCATAACCGGCAGATCTGCGATACGTAGCCGGCAGGTCTGCCGAAAGGGGTGGCCATGTCGCCACCAGATCAGCCGAAACCGGGTCAGCCGGTGCCGGACCGGCCGTCCATCCTGACCCCGGCGCAGGCCAGGGCGCTGTTCAGGGCGGGCGCCCAGCCGGGCACGACGGCGGGATGGTGCGAGGGGTACGCGCAGGCGAACCTGCTGGCCGTCCCGCGGGACATCGCGTTCGACGCGATGCTGTTCTGCCGCCGCAACCCCGGGCCGTGCCCGTTGCTGGAGGTCACCGATCCGGGCGACGCGTGCCCGCACGAGACCGCGCCCGGCGCGGACCTGCGGCGCGACCTGCCGTCCTACCGGATCTTCCAATACGGACGTCCGGTGGCCGAGGTTCCGGACGCGACGCCGTACTGGCGGGACGACCTGGTCGCGTTCCTCATCGGGTGCAGTTTCAGCTTCGAGACGGCGCTCGCGGCGGCCGGGGTGCCGGTGCGGCATGTCGAGCAGGGACGGAACGTCCCGATGTTCGTGACCGACCGGCCGTGCGTCCGTGCGGGACGGCTCGCGGGGCCGCTGGTGGTGTCGATGCGTCCGATACCGGGCGGTCTGGTGGACGAGGCGGTCGCGGTGAGCGCGAGGTTCCCGGCCATGCACGGGCCGCCGGTGCACGCGGGCGACCCGGCCGAGCTCGGGATCGTCGACCTGACGAAGCCGGACTTCGGCGATCCGGTGGAGTTCGCGCCGGGCGACGTGCCGGTGTTCTGGGCGTGCGGGGTGACGCCGCAGGCGGTGCTGATGGCCGCGCGGCCGGAGTTCGCCATCACGCACTCACCTGGGAGGATGTTCGTGACCGACCGGCCGGACGGCTTCACGCCCGGCTGAGATGGTACACCTTCTGCATGCCGGTGATGGACATCAACGCCGACCTCGGCGAGGGGTTCGGCGTCTGGGAGCTCGGCGACGACCTCGCCCTGCTGGACGTGATCACGAGCGCGAACGTGGCGTGCGGCTTCCACGCGGGCGATCCGCTGATCATGCGGCGGGTGTGCGCGGCGGCGGTGGCGCGGGGCGTGGCGATCGGCGCGCAGGTGTCCTACCGCGATCTCGCGGGTTTCGGACGGCGCGAAATGGACGTCGCGGCCGAGGAGCTGACCGCCGAGATCCTCTACCAGCTCGCCGCGCTGGACGGCATCGCGCGGGCCGAGGGCGGACGCGTCGCGTACGTGAAGCCGCACGGCGCGCTCTACAACCGCCTCGCCCGCGATCCCGTGCAGGCGCGCGCGGTCGCCGACGCCGTGCGCGCGTTCGACACGACGCTGCCGATGCTCACGCTGCCGGGCTCGGCGCTGTACGAGGTCGCGGACGGCCTGACGGTCATCGACGAGTGCTTCGCCGACCGCGCGTACACGCCCGAGGGCAAGCTCGTGTCGCGGCGCGTGCCGGGCGCGGTCGTGCACGATCCGGAGCAGGTCGTGAAACGGGCCGTCCGGATGGCGACCGAGGGCCGCGTCACCACCGTGGACGGCTCGGACGTCGCGCTCTCGGCGCGCTCGATGTGCGTCCACGGCGACACGCCCGGCGCGGTGCAGTTGGCCCGCGCCGTCCGGGACGCGTTGCATGCCGCGGGCGTGAGGCTGGGCGCGTTCACATGACGCCGAGGACGATCCGGCGGGCCGGGGACGGCGGGTTGCTCATCGAGACCGCGAGCCTGGACGAAGCGCACCGCCTACACCGCGCCCTCCGCGACGCCGCATCCGCTGGCGCGCGGGAGGGTGCGTTCTCGGGCGCGCGGGATGCAGCGTTCGGCGGAGTTTCTGACATCGTGCCGGGTGAGCGGACTGTGCTGCTGGTCGCTGATCCGGACGTCTGCGACCTCGATCAGCTGGCCAAGCGCGTCGCGACGCTCGAACTCGGCGCTTCCGAGGCCGAGGACGCGGCGCCCGTCGAGATCCCCGTCCACTATGACGGTGCGGATCTGGACGAGGTCGCCGAGCTGAGCGGGCTGACCGTCCGGGAGGTGGTCGAGCGGCACGCGTCGGCCGAGTACTCGGTCGCCTACCTGGGTTTCTCCCCCGGTTTCGGCTACCTCACCGGCCTGGACGAGGCGCTGCACGTGTCCCGGCGCGCGACGCCGCGGACGTCCGTCCCAGCGGGATCGGTGGCGATCGCCGGTCCCTACACGGCCGTGTACCCGTCGCCGTCTCCTGGCGGGTGGCGCTTGCTGGGACATGCGGATCTCACGATGTGGGACGTCCACAAGGATCCGCCTGCGTTGCTGCGTCCGGGGCTGCGCGTCCGGTTCGTCCCGGAGGCGACGCGGTGATCGAGATCGTGCGGCCGGGTGCGCTCGCCACCGTCCAGGATCTCGGCCGTCCCGGATTCGCGCATCTCGGCGTCCCGCGTTCGGGCGCCGCCGACGCCGCGTCGCTGCGCCTCGCGAACCGCCTTGTCGGCAACCCCGAGGGCGCGGCGTGCATCGAGTTCACCTTGGGCAACGCCGCAGTGAGGTTCGACGCCCCGGCCTGGATCGCCGTCACCGGCGCTCCGCTGGACCTCCGTCTGGACGACCGTCGCCACGGCATGAACGCGCCCATCCAGATCAATGGCGGCGCCACGCTCAACCTCGGCATCCCGGCTTCCGGGCTGCGCAGCTACCTGGCCGTCCGAGGCGGCCTGACCTGCGACGAGACCTTAGGCAGCCGCTCCACGGACCTGCTCTCCGGCCTGGGTCCGAAGCCGCTGGCGCAAGGCGACCGCATTCCGACGGGCGCAACCGACACGCCGATCTGCGTGGACCAGGCTCCCGTCCCGTCCATCCCGGACGTCCCGATCCTGCACATCGTCCCCGGCCCTCGGGACGACTGGTTCGACGATGACGCCCTGACCGTCCTCACCTCGGAGCCGTACACGGTCTCGCAGGACAGCAACCGCGTCGGCGTGCGGCTCGACGGGCCGAGCCTCGTACGCGCACGCGAAGGCGAACTGTCCAGCGAAGGCATGGTGACAGGTGCCGTCCAGGTCCCGCCGGACGGCAAACCGATCGTTTTCCTCACCGACCATCCGACGACGGGCGGCTACCCGGTCATCGCGGTCGTCCGGAACCGGGATCTGCCTCTGACTGCCCAGCTCCGTCCGGGCGGCACGGTCCGCTTCCGTCAAACATAACCAAGCCTGGGCATACCAGGTGATCAAGCGCATACTCCGCGTATGGGAGCACTGGTCGTGCTGGCCCTGCTCGTGGTGCTGGCCTGCTGCGCCTACTTCGGCCTCGGAGTCGTCGACTCGCGCGACTCCCAGGACTGGAAACCGTTCGACGGGCCGTCCCGCCGATACCGCGAGGACGGCCGCTGATCAGCCCGCCAGCGCGCGCACGCGATCGAGTTCGGAAGCCAGGTCGGCGGCGGGAACATCGTCCTCGAAGAGCGTGACGTCGAAGGTCGCGGCGTCCCAGACGCCTGCGACGCGGCCTTCGTGGAGGACGACCGGGGAGATCCAGCCCGCCGTTCGGCTGACGGCGCTCCGGTGGGCGGGCGGGACGAGGTGGGCCGAGCCGGTGCCGCCCGCCAGGATGTACTGGTCGAACGGCCCCAGCAGCCGGACGGATGCGGACGGCGCCGTGCCGACCAGGTCATCCAGGTGCTCCCGCACAACGAACATGTGAGTGCCCTCGACATCGACCTCCGCGAGGTCGGCGGACTCGAACCAGGCGCGGACGTCCTTCTTCCGGCTGGCCTTCCGGAGCAGCCAGGCATCGAAGGTGTCAGGCGTGCCAGGCCCGTGCGCACCCAGGAAAGCACGCACGACGGTCCGCCCCGCGTCCTCCAAGGACGGAAGGGACGACGACCAGAGCGGGCGGACGAAGGTGATGCGGTTGCCCTGAGACGGCCCGTGGCACAGGACGCCCTTCCAGGCCAGCGGCTTCAGCACCGTTCCCCACCCCGAGCCGAGGACGTCGGCGAGATGCGTGGAGCCGGTCTCGGCGACGATCGCGGCGACCAGGTCCTCGCGCGTGCGGGGCGCGCCGTCCGCGAGCGCGGTGCGGGCGGCCTCGGCGATCGCCTCGATGTCGGCGGGCGTCGCGCCGAAGTTCTTCTGCCAGCTCGGCTTCTCCCAGTTGCGGGACGCGGCGCATAGCGCGAGGTAGGCGGGAGCGTCGCCGACGGGCAGCAGGTGCAGGGTCCCGCGCATCGCCCAGGTCTTGACGAGCGTTCCGGACGCGACCGCATCGGCGGTTCCGGACGGTTCGCCCTGCCTGATCCGGACGGCGAGGTCGGCGGCCGACGCGACCTGCGCCTGGACGCCCGCCAGCCGCCGCGCGACGTCCGCGGCGGACCCGCCGTCCGGGGCCTCGACGTGCTGCCGGCGCATGCGCCAGGCGAGGGCCTGCGCCCAGGTCACCGTCTCCATACGGACGATCTCACCACATCCGGGACGGCCCGGCGCACGGCCTCACCACATCCGGGACAGTCGCTGGGTCAGCTCCGCGAGGGCGTCGTGCACGTCGTCGGCGGTGAGCGTCGTGAGGTCGGCCGGTGTCGCGGACTCGCCGAGCGCGGCGGCGCGCAGCGCCCGGCACGCGGACGCCTTCTCGTACAGGTTGCGGGCGAAACGGCCGTTACCCAGCTCGTCCACCCGGCCGAGGCCGACCGCGCGCTGGAACACCAAGGCCAGGTCGTCCAGCGCGGTCTCGGCCCACGTGTCGCCGCCCTGGCCGGCGATGAGCTGCGCGATCCGGAGCAGCTCGTCCGGGCCGTAGGACGGGAAGTCCACGCGCTCGTCGAAGCGCGAGGCCAATCCAGGATTGGACGCCAGGAACCGGTCCATGTCGGCCGGATATCCGGCGAGCACCACGACCAGGCGATCCCGGTCGTCCTCGGCGCGCTTCAGCAGCGTCTGGACGGCCTCCGAGCCGAACGCGTCGCCGCCCGAATAGCCCGGGTTGACCAGGGAGTACGCCTCGTCCACGAACAGCACGCCGCCGAGCGCCGAGTCGACGACGCGGTTGGTCTTCAGCGCGGTCGCGCCGAGGTGCTCGCCGACCAGGTCCGCGCGCTGCACCTCCACCACGTCCGGGCGGGTGAGCAGGCCGAGCGCGGCGAAGATCCGGCCGAGCACCCGCGCCACCGTCGTCTTGCCCGTTCCGGGCGGGCCGGTGAACACGAAGTGCCGGGTCGGCGGGCGCGTGACCAGGCCCTGCTCCTGCCGCATCCGCGCCACCTGGAGCTGCGCGGCGATCTGGTGCACCTGCCGCTTCACCGGCGCCAGGCCGATCATCGCGTCGAGGTCGCCGAGCGCCTCCTCCAGCGTCGGGGTCTCGGCGTAGCCGCGGTACCGCTCGGTGAGCTCGGTGAACGCCGCCTCCACGTCCCGCGCGGTGAGCGTGACCAGCTCGTCCGCGGTCGGCATGCCCGGCCCGCCGGTCGGCATGCCCGGCCCGCCGGTCGCCCCGCCGGTCGGCCCGCCGGCGGTGGGCGTCTCGGGTGCCGGCGCGCGATCCCTGACGGTCGCGACGACGCGCACGTCCCGGGCGCGCGCCGCGGCCTCGGTCAGCGACCGGACGAACCGGCCGTTGCCCAGCTCGTCCACGATCCCGCGCCGGTGGACCTCGGCGAACCGCGTCGCGAGCCGGTCTCGCGCGGCGTCGTCGAACCGGTCGTCGCGCTGCCCGACGTGGTACTCGGCGATCTCCAGCAGCTCGTCCGGGCTGTAGGACGGGAAGTGCACGCGGGTGCCGAACCGCGAGGCCAGCCCGGGATTGGAGTCGAGGAACGCGCCCATCCGGTCCTCGTATCCGGCGAGGATCACCACCAGGTTGTCGCGGTCGTCCTCGGCCCGCTTCAGCAGCGTCTGGACGGCCTCGTCGCCGAACCGGTCCGGCTGCCCCTCGGCCGCGTTGGCCAGCGCGTACGCCTCGTCCACGAACAGCACGCCGCCGAGCGCCGCGTCCACCAGCGCGTTCGTCTTGATCGCCGTCGCGCCGAGGTACTCGCCGACCAGGTCCGCGCGGGTCGCCTCGACCACGGTCGCGGACGGCAGCAGGCCGAACGCGTGGAAGATCCGCGCGAGCACCCGGGCGACGGTCGTCTTGCCCGTCCCGGACGGCCCGACGAACACCAGGTGCCGCATCGGCTTCTCGGTCGGCACCCCGGCCGCGGCCCGCAGGTGCGCCGCCTCGATGGACGCCGCGATCGACCTGACCTGCCGCTTCACCGGCGCGAGCCCGATCATCGCCTCCAGCTCGGCGAGCGCCTCGCCGACCGAGGGGGTGTCCGGCTCGTCCGGCCGCGCCTCCGCCGCCGCGCGCTCCTCGTACGCGGCGCGCGTCGCCGCCGGAACGCCGGTGGACGGCGGGACGGCATCGTCCTCAGACGCCGGATCGCCGGGCGGTTCGGCGCTCGCGGGCCGCTTGCCCGGCGCCTTGCCCGTCCGCGAACCCTTACCGTCGGGACGCCCCCCGGGACCGTTAGGCCGTCCATCGGGACGTCCTCCGGAAGCATCAGGCCGACCTCCGGAAACGTCCGGACGGTCGCCGGTGCTGTCGGCGCGGCCTCCGGCCTGCTCCTGGACCCAGCCGGTCTCGTAGGCCTCGGCCGATCCCGTCCGGCGGGCCTGGTCCCAGCGGTAGACCAGGACGGCCAGCGCCGCCACCCACGCTGGACCGGCCGAGAGCCGCGGAACCGAGATCGCCGACCCGGCGGCGACGACACCGGCCGGGACGAGCGAGATGAGGGCCGTCCGCCAGGGCGCATACCCGCGCGAACGAAGCGAACCGATCGCGACGGGCAAGGCGAGCAGCGCCAGCAGCAGCCCTGCGCTCAGGTAGCCGTGCGGGTAGAGCCGTCCGAGCGCCACCGAAGCGGCCAGCCACGCGGCGACCACGGCCGCGACGGCCATTCCCGCAGGTGAGCGCAGCGTCAGGTGCGCCACCACCAGGACGACGACCGCGAACGCGGCGGAGGTCGGCACCGGCAGGTTCAGCACCGCGGCCACCGCGACGGCCGCGGCCAGCAGGACCACCCCGCCCAGGAACCGCACTCCGGGGACCACCTGGAAGTACCGGCAGCGCAGGCGCTCGAAGAGGTCCCGCGCAGCGTTCCCTGCCGCCGGGCGGGAGCCGGAGCCTCCGAACAACGTCATCAATCCGAAGTAAAGCGCAGGAGCTGCCCCAACGGCACCCCTCGACGACAAGCTTCGCCTCACGCGCCGAGCAGTTCTGTGTCAACCGGGACATTTGTACTGCGCTAATGCGGATGTCCGGCTCTGCCTTGAGGGGCGCGCCGATTCCTAGGGTCCTCGGTATGGATGCGGTGGAGTTGCACGGAGTGACCAAGAGTTTCGGGGCGGTGCGCGCGGTCGACGGGATCGACCTGCGGCTGGCGCGGGGACGGACCGTGGCGCTGCTCGGGCCGAACGGCGCGGGCAAGTCGACGGTGATCTCGATGATGCTCGGGCTGCGGGCGCCGGACGCCGGGACCGTCCGGGTGCTCGGCGGGACGCCGGAGCGGGCCGTCCGGGCCGGGCGGATCGGCGCGATGCCGCAGACCGGCCGGCTGATCGGCGGGGTGACGGTGAGGGAGCTGGTCGGGTTCGTCCAGCGGGCCCACGCCGCCGTGGCACGCGGACCGGTGCCGTCGCTGGACGACCTGCTCGGCGTCGCGCGGATCTCCGACCTGGCCGGGCGCCGCGCGGACGCGCTGTCCGGCGGGCAGGCGCAGCGCGTCCGGTTCGCGATGGCGGTCGCGGGGTCGCCGGACCTGATCGTCCTGGACGAGCCGACCGCCGCGCTGGACATCGAGTCGCGGCGGGAGCTGTGGGCCGCGATCCGGACGTGCGCGGACCGCGGCGCGACCGTGCTGTTCTCCACGCACTACCTGGAGGAGGCCGACGCCGAGGCCGACCGGATCGTGGTGGTCGACCGCGGCCGGGTCGTCGCGGACGGCACCAGCGAGGAGATCAAGCGCCGTGTCCCCGGCCGCACCGTCAGCGTGGACGCGCCGACCTCCCTGGACGCGGACCTCTCGGCGCTGCCGGGTGTGGTGAGCAGCGAGGTGGACGCGAGGCGCGTCCGGCTGCACACGACCGACTCCGACGCGACCGTGCTGGCGCTCGCCGCCGCCGGGGCCGTCCGGAACCTGGAGGTCTCCGGCGCGAGCCTCGAAGAGGCGTTCCTGTCCCTGACCCATGCCGAACCGGCCCTTGTTGCGCCGATCCAGGCCGAGGAGGCCGTCCGATGATCCTGTTCCACTACGTCCGGCTGGAGATGCTGCGGCTGCTGCGCGACCCCGGCTACCTGATCATGACGCTGGTGTCGCCGCTGACGATGTACCTGGTCTTCACGAACCTGGACCTCGGCACCGGGAAGGGCGCGGACGGCGCGGTGTACTCGATGGTGGGGATGGCCGGGTTCGGGGCGATCGGCGCGGTGATGACGAACGGCGTCTCGATCGCCGAGGACAAGCCGCTCGGCTGGATCCGGCAGCTGCGGCTGCTGCCGCTCGGGCCGTCCCAGGCGGTGATCGGGCGGGCGGTGTGCGCGATGGTCGCGGCGCTGCCGCCGATCGTCGCGGTCTGCGCGGCGGGCGGCCTGGTGGACGGCGTCGCCCTGTCGCCGGGGCGCTGGGTCGCGGTGTTCCTGCTGCTGTGGCTGGGGATCGCACCGCTCGCCGTGCTGGGCGTCGGGTTCGGCTACCTGCTGACGGCGCAGAAGGCGCAGATGGCGGCGCTGGTGTTCTACATGGGCCTGTCGATGCTCGGCGGGCTGTGGTTCCCGATCGGCAAGATGCCGTCCTGGCTGGCGGACGTCGCGCGGATCACGCCGGTGAACCGGTACGGCGAGCTGTCCTGGAACGTCGCGGGCGGCCACGCGCCGACGCTCGTGGGAGTCGGGGTGCTGAGCGCGTGGGCGGTGGCGTTCACGGTGTTCTCGGTGGTCGGCTACCGGCGCGCGGCGCAGGCGCTCTGAGCAGGCCGTACGGTATTCGGCGTGCGAAGAGTGAGCAGCGGATGAAGCGGTTCCCGGAGGCGCGGGCCTCCCGGCCGGTGCGGGTCTCCCCGTTGGTGCGGGTCTCCCGGTTGGTGCGGGGGCGCGTCCCCCGCCGGCCGCCCGTGGACCTGGAGAAGGTCGACCAGAAGGGCCCGTCCCCGTGGGCGTTCCTCTTCTGGGGGGTCATCGCCTGGTGGCCGTTCCAGGACGTGGTGACCGGTTCGGCGCACCCCCTGTGGCTGGCCGCGCCGGTGCTGGTGCTCTTCGTGGCCGGGTACGCCGGGACGGTCCTCGCGGCGTTCGACGCGCGCGTCCCGATGCGGCTGCCGGTCGCCGGGGTGGTCGTGCTCACCGCGCTGGCGGTGACGGCGACGGTCCGGCTCGGCCCGGAGTGGTTCGTGTTCTTCCCGCTGTCCGGGCTGGCCGCCGGGACGGTCGCCGGGCACCTGCCGAGCGCGTCGCCGCGTCCGGAGTACGGGCTGCTGCTCCTGGTCGGCGGGGTGTCCACGGCGGCCGGGCTGACGATCTGGCTGGCCGGGCTGAGGGGCGGCGCGCTGCAGAGCATCCTGTGGGGGACGATCACGGCGGGCACGGTCACCGCGATCGTGATCCGGCTGTTCTCGGTGATCGCGCTGCTGCGGGAGGTGCGCGAGGAGCTGGCGCACGCGGCGGTCGCCGAGGAGCGGCTGCGGTTCTCCCGGGACCTGCACGACCTGCTCGGGCACACGCTGTCGCTGATGGTGGTGAAGGCGCAGGCCGTCCGGCGGCTCGCCGAGCGGGACCCGGCGCGCGCCGCCGAGCAGGCCGCCGACATCGAGCAGGTCGGGCGGCAGGCGCTCACCGAGGTCCGGCAGGCGGTCAGCGGGTACCGGGGGCGGGGCCTGGCGGCCGAGCTGGACCGGGCCCGGACGGCGCTCGCGGACGCGGGCGTCGAGGCGGTCGTCCGGCGGTCCGGCGGGCCGCTGCCTCCGGAGCCGGACGCGCTGCTCGGATGGGTCGTCCGGGAGGGCGTCACCAACGTGATCCGGCACAGCGGCGCGGGCCGGTGCGTGATCACGGTCCGGAACGAGGGGTCGGCGGCGTCCGTGGAGATCGCCGACAACGGCCGGGCCGCGGCGTCCGGCGGACTGGTTGCTGAGGCCGGGCCGGTGTCCGGCGGGAACGGGCTGGCGGGGCTCGGCGAGCGGGTCGGGTCGGCGGGCGGGACGCTCAAGGCGTCGCCGTCGCCGTCGGGGTTCGTCCTGGCCGCGTCGGTGCCGGTCGCGGCGGGTGGAGAATGACCCGGTGATCAGAGTGCTGCTCGCCGAGGACCAGGGCATGATGCGGGGCGCGCTCGCGCTGCTCCTCGACCTGGAGGACGACATCGAGGTCGTCGCCCAGGTCGCGGACGGCGCGGAGGTGCTGCCCGCGGCCCTGGAGACCCGGCCGGACGTCGCCGTCCTGGACATCGAGATGCCGAACCGCACCGGCCTGGACGTCGCGGCCGACCTGCGCCGCGACCTGCCGGACTGCCGGGTGCTGATCGTCACGACCTTCGGCCGCCCCGGCTACCTGCGCCGGGCGATGGAGGCGGGCGCGCGCGGCTTCCTGGTCAAGGACGGCCCGATCGAGGACCTGGTCGCCGCGATCCGCCGCGTCCTCGCCGGGGAGCAGGTCGTGGACCCGGCGCTCGCCACGGCCGCGCTGTCGGTCGGGCCGAACCCGCTGACCGACCGGGAGCGGGACGTGCTGGCCGCGGCGGCGGACGGCGCGACCGTCGCCGACATCGCGGGCCGCCTGCACCTGTCGGAGAGCACCGTCCGCAACTACCTGTCGTCCGCGATCGGCAAGACCGGCGCGCGCAACCGCATCGAGGCCGTGGGCGCCGCCCGCCAGAACGGCTGGCTCTGACGGCCCGTCCGCGGCTCACCCCCAGCAGATCGTGAGGGTGCGGGAGTTGCGCTCGCCGGTGAGGGTGACGGTGTCGCATCCCGTCGCGGGCGCGGCCGGACGCTCGTCCACCGTGATCTCCGAGCGCTCCTCGGCGGCCAGGTCCCCGGCGGCCGGCGCGCTGAGGTAGGGCCCGGTACTGGACGTCCAGTGCACCGGCCCGCCCTCGGCCCAGATCCGGAACGAGTGGCTCGACCAGTTCCCGGCGAGCTGCACTCCGCCCCGCTCCGTCCAGAGCATCCCCGCCTGCGGGGACGAGCCGGACGGCGAGGACGACGCCGGCGACGCGCTGCTCGAAGGATGCCTACCGGTCGAGGGCTTGCCACGCGCCGACGCCTTCCCCGGCGACGTCGCCGTCCCGAAGACGCTCGGCGGGTCTCCGGCGCCGTCCGGCGAATGCTCGCGCGCCGCGCTCGCCACCGCGTGCGGCTTCACCACCCGCTCGGACGTCGTCGGCGCGATCAGCCGCGGCATCGCCGCACGCGGCGCCTGCACCCCGTGCCCCAACACCATCGGCGCGGAGAGCAGCCCTGCAAGCACCAGCGTCGCGCCGTAGGCGAAGACGTCCATGGCGAGGTCGGCGGTGTCGCCGTTGAGCTGCTCGGGCGACATGAAGGCGGGCGTGCCGACCGGGCGCCCGCCGGTCTGGGTGGGGGTGACGTCGAGCGCGCGGGCCAGGCCGAAGTCCACGACGCGCGGGCCGTCCGGGCCGAGGAGGACGTTGGCGGGCTTGAAGTCGCGGTGCACGATCCCGGCGGTGTGGATGGCGGCGAGCGCGGTCGCCATGCCGATCGCGAGCCGTTCCAGCTCCGCCCCGGCGAGCGGGCCGCGCGCCGTCACCAGGTGCCGCAGCGACGGACCGGCGACGTACTCGGTGACCACGTACGGCTGGTCCCCGGCGACGTTGACCTCAAGGATCTCCGCGGTGCAGAAGCGGGCGACCCGCCGCGCCGCCGCGGCCTCGGCGACGAACCTCGCCCGGACGGCCGGGTCCTCGGTGAGGCCGGGGTGCAGCAGCTTGACCGCGACCCGCCGCCCCGGCGCGGACCGGCCGAGGTACACCACTCCCTGCCCGCCCACTCCCAGGCGTCCGAGGAGGTCGTAGCCTCCCAGGCGGCGCGGGTCCCCCGACCGCAGAGCCTCCATGCCGACCACCCCTGAAGCGGCGGAGTCCTGTTGCGCCGGATGCTACTCCTCACCGGGCATAAGGGAACTCCCTCCGAGGCTCCAGGACCGGACACCCCAGCGCGTTGGCCGATCCCCGGCGGGACGGGGCCGTACGATCGTGGACGCCGCAGGGGTGTCGACGTTCGGGAGGATCCGTGTCCGGTGGTGAGGCCGTTTCCGGCGAGGCCGAGGCCGATGTCGCGCTGCCCGGGTTCGATCCCGGCGTGCCCGAGGCGTCCGGCGCGCGGCCGTCCCGGGTGGCCGGGTACGAGATCGAGCACGAGCTGCGCGAGCTGACCGGCCGTCCGGTGCGGATCGCCGGGGTGGACGAGGTCGGACGCGGCGCCTGGGCCGGGCCGGTCGTGGTCTGCGCGGCCGTCACCGACCTTTCGGACCCGCCGGAACTGCCCGGACGCGGCAGCCGGACGGTCCGGCTCACCGACTCCAAGCTGCTCACCAAGCGGCACCGGGAGGCGTTCGCCGAGATCCTGCCGGACTGGCTGGACGGGCACGCGATCGGCGCGGCGTCCCCCGCGGAGATCGACGAGATCGGCATGACGGCGGCGCTGCGGCGGGCGGCCGTCCGGGCGCTGTCGGCGCTGCCCGAACCGCCCGACCTGGTGCTCCTGGACGGCGACGCCGACTACGTCCGGGACCCGCGCTGGCGGGTCCGCTGCGAGGTCAAGGCCGACCAGCGCTCGATCACCGTCGCCGCCGCGTCCGTCCTGGCGAAGGTGCATCGGGACGGCCTGATGGCCGCGCTTGACGGCGGCTTCCCCGGGTACGGCTTCGCCGACGCCGCCGGCTACCCGTCGCCGGTCCACCAGAAGGCGCTGGAGGAGCACGGCCCGACCCCGCATCACCGGATGTCCTGGTCGTACCTGGACGACCTCCCCCGCTGGCGCCACCTGAAGCGCTACCGCGACCCGCTGGCCGGCGAGGGCCAGCTCAGCCTGCTCTGATCGCCCCCGGCAGGCGTCAACCGCCCGCTCCTGGGTAAAGCGCGGATGACGGGAGGTGCGTTGATGGACGCTGTCGTGAAGAGGCTGTTGCGTGAGGCGGGCCGGACCTACGCCGAGGAGGTGGGCATCCCGCTGAAGGACCAGCCGGCCGCGCTGTTCAAGCTGCTCGTGCTGGCCAACCTGCTCAGCGCCCGGATCGGCTCGGAGATCGCGATGGACGCGGCCCGCGAGCTGTTCGAGGCGGGCGGCGGGACGGCGCGGGGCATGGCACGGCTGACCTGGCAGCAGCGGGTGGACGCGCTCGGGCGCGGCCACTACGTCCGCTACGACGAGAGCACCTCGACGCGCCTCGGCGAGATGGCCGACATCGTCCAGGACAAGTACGGCGGCGACCTGCGGCGGCTGCCCATCGAGGCGGAACGCGACACCAAGCGCGCCGCCGAGCTGCTGAAGGAGTTCCCGGGGATCGGCCCGACCGGCGTGGACATCTTCTGCCGCGAAGCCCAGCAGATGTGGCCGTGGCTACGCCCCTACATGGACGCGCAGGCTCTCAAGGGCGCCGAACGCCTCGGCCTCACCACCGACCCGAAGCGCTTGGCGGACGAGGTCCCCGACAAGGAACTCGCGCGCTTCACCTCGGCGCTCGTCCGCGTGGCGCGGGACAAGAAGCTCGCCGAATCCGTCCTCAAAGCCTGACCGGCGGTAGGGACGCGGCCGGGGACAACCCGGCCGCGTCCCTACCGCATTCAGGGCCGCTGTCACGTTCAGGGCCGGTGTCAGAGGTGGATGACGGTCTCGTCGAGCGGCTTCTTGGTGATGTCGGGGACCATCGCCGCGTCCGCCGGGTAGCCGACCGGGACGACCACGTACGCGCGTTCCTCCTGCGGACGCTCGCACACCTCGTTCAGGAACTTCATCGGGCTCGGCGTGTGCGTGAGCGTGGCGAGGCCCGCCTGATGCAATGCGGCCAGCAGGAACCCGACCGCGATCCCGACCGATTCCTTCACGTAGTACGGACGCGGCGAATGCGGTCCCTTGTGCACCTCGAAGACGACGATGACGGTCGGGGCGTCCTCAAGGAAGGGCTTGCGCCAGTCGGTGCCGAGCGGCGCCAGCGCCTCCAGCCATTCGGGGGACGCGCGGCGCTCGTAGAACTCGCGCTCCTCGGCCTCGGCGGCCTCGCGGAGCCTGCGCTTGCGGTCCGGGTCAGTGATGACGACGAACCGCCAGGGCTGCACGTTCGCGCCACTCGGCGCGGTGGCCGCCGCGCGCAGCGCGTGGTCGACCACCTCGCGCGGCACGGGATCGGGCGCGAAGTCCCGGACCGTCCGGCGCAGCGTCATGGTGTCGGCGAACGCCCGCGCGCGCTCGACGGCCTGGCCGGCGGGCACGTCGAACCGGGGCGCGGGGACGACCGGGTACGGGTACTGGCTCATGCCCTCGTTCTAACCGTCCGGCCGTCCCGCCCACAACGGCAAGATCTGCCACGCGGCGACCAGTCCGTCAGGGGACGCGGGCCGTCCATTCGGGGGTGCTGAACTTCTCGGCCACGTACTTGTCGGCGAGGATGCGCTCGTCGTCGGTCAGGGCGTCCGGGGTGAGGCCGTAGCGGGTGCGGAAGTGCGCGACCATCCGGCGGATGATCTCGTCGCGGGCCAGGCCGGTCTGCCGCCGCAGCGGGTCGACGCGCTTCTTCGCGCTGGTGGTGCCCTTGTCGGACAGCTTCTCGCGGCCGATCCGCAGCACGCTGAGCATCTTGTCCACGTCGATGTCGTAGGACATCGTCACGTGGTGCAGGACGGCGCCGCTCGCGAGCCGCTTCTGCGCGGCGCCCGCGATCTTGCCCTGGTCGGAGGTGATGTCGTTGAGCGGCTGGTACCAGGCGCGGACGCCCAGCTCGGCGAGCGCGCCGAGCACCCAGTCGTCGAGGAAGGCGTAGCTCTCGGCGAACGACATGCCCGCGACCAGCGACTCCGGCGCGTACAGGGAGTAGGTGATGGTGTTGCCGGGCTCGACGAACATCGCGCCGCCGCCGCTGATCCGGCGCACGACCTCGACGTCCAGCGCGGACGCGGCATCGCCGTCCACCTCGTTGCGCAGCGACTGGAAGCTGCCGATGACCACGGCGGACGCGCCCCACTCCCAGATCCGCAGCGTCGGCGGGCGGCGGCCGGCGCCGACCTCCTCCGCGAGCACCTGGTCGATCGCCATGTGCAGCGCGGGCGGCTGCGGCCCCTCGTGGACGAGCCGCCAGTCGTGGTCGCGCCAGTCGGACGCCCGCGACACCGCCCGCCGGACGGCGATCCCGACCGCCTCGGCGGTGAGGCCCAGCATGACCGTGCCCGGCGGCAGCCCGGCCTGGACGCGGGCGGCGAGGTCGCGCGCCTCCAGCCCGGCGGGCAGCCCGTCGAGCGCGCGGTCGATCGCGTCGAGCGCCTCGTCGGGTTCGAGGAAGAAGTCGCCGCTGATCCGGGGGGCGCGGAGCAGGCCGTCGACGACGTCCACGTCGGCGACGACGAGCTTCCCGCCGGGCACCTTGTACTCGCCATGCATCACACCGGACTCAACCGCGGCCGCGGACCGGGGATTCCGGATCTAAGCGGACTTCGCCCGTCCGGATTAAGTGGACAGCCCGCGTCCGTTTGAGCTACGGTCGGGACATCCGGACGACCCGCGTCCGCTTCTTGAACGGAGATCACCATGTCCGCGATCCGCGTCGGCATCATCGGGGCCAACCCGGACCAGGGCTGGGCGTCGCGCGCCCACGTCCCGGCGCTGCGCGCGCTGGACGGCTTCGAGATCACGGCCGTCGGCACCCGGCGCGAGGAGAGCGCCCGCGAGGCCGCCCGCCGCTACGGCGTCCCGCACCACTTCACCGACCCGCGCGCGCTCGCCGCGCACCCGGACGTCGACCTCGTCGCGATCACGGTGAAGGTCCCTGCGCACGACGAGCTGATCCGCGCCGCGCTGGACGCGGGCAAGCACGTCTTCTCCGAATGGCCGCTCACCCGGACGACCGCGGAGGCCGAGGCCGTGGCCAAGCTGGCGGCCGGCGCCGGGGTCCGGACCGCCGTCGGCCTCCAGGCCCGGTTCGCACCCGCCGCTGTCCGCGCGCGCCAGCTGCTCGCGGACGGCCACATCGGCCGCGTGACCTCGGTGAACGTGCACGCCGGGCTCTTCAAGGGCGCGGACGGCACGCTGCCCGGCTGGTCGTCCTACACCGCGGACGTGCGGAACGCCGCGGGCACGCTGGAGGTCGGCGGCGGCCACCACCTGGACCTGGTCCGGCACCTGGTCGGGCCGATCGCGGAGCTGTCGGCGACGACCGCCGTCCAGCGCGTCCACTACACGGTCGCGGAGACGGGCGAGCCCGTCGAGGCGGACAGCCCCGACCAGATCGCGCTGGCCGGGACGCTCGCGTCCGGCGCGACGCTCTCCGCGCACGTCCACTACGCCAAGCGCACCGCGCCCGGCACCCGCATCGAGATCGCCGGGACCGAGGGCGACCTCACGCTGGTCTCGCGCGGCGGGTACGGCGTCCAGATCGACGATCTCGTCCTGCTGGGGAACCGCGAGACCGGCGGCGAGCCGCAGGTGCTCGACCTCCCGGACGAGGCGCTCCCGCCGTCGCTGCGCGGCACGGAGGCCGCGAACGTGGCGCGCGTCTACCAGGCGTTCGCCGGCTCCCCCGCGTCCGTCCCCTCGTTCGAGGAGGCGCTGGACCTGCACCGGCTCCTCGACGTCGTCCGCGCCTCCGCCGAGACCGGCACCCGCCTCCCGGCCGCCTGACCGCCCGGCCTCAGCGGGTGCGGCCGCGGGGTTTCAGGGGGAGCTTGGGCAGCGCCGGCGCGGGGATGGGGCCGCCGTCGTAGCCGTGGACGGTCCCGAACCGGTCGCCGTTCATCCAGTCGGCGCGGGCCTGGGTGATCTCGTCGCCGGACCGCCCGACGAAGTTCCACCACATGACCAGCCGCTCCTCGAACGGCTCGCCGCCGAGCAGCATCAGCGAACCGCCGCCGTCCGCGCGGACGGGCAGCTCGCGGCGCCCGCAGCCGAGGTAGAGCATCGACCCGGGGTCGAGCGGCACGCCGTCCACGACGTTCCGCCCGGACATGGTCAGCACGGCGTACTCGAAGTCGGGTTCGAGCGGGAGGCGCGCGTCCGCGCCGTCCGCGACCTCGATGTCCGCGCCGACGATCGGCGTGTGGACGCGGGCGGGCGACGCGGTCCCGGCCAGCTCGCCGAGCAGCACGGTCGCGGTCAGCCCGGGCGCCGCCGCGACGGGCAGGTCGGCGTGGAACTCCCAGCTCGGGTCGGTGTTGCGCGCCGCGCCGGGCAGCGCCACCCACAGCTGCGCGCCGTGCAGCACCGGGCCGTGCCCGCGCGGCGACTCCTCCGAGTGGGAGATCGCCCGTCCGGACGTCATCAGCCCGAGCTGGCGCGGCCGGATGGTCTGGAGGCTGCCGAGGCTGTCGCGGTGCAGCACCTCCCCCGCGTGCAGCCAGCTCACGGTCTGCAACCCCATGTGCGGGTGCGGCGGCACCTGCATGCCGGGTTCGCGCGCGATGTCGTCCGGGCCGTAGTTGTCCACGAAGCACCAGGCGCCGACCATCCGCCGGCCGAGCGTCGGGAGCAGCCGCCGCACCTCGGTGCCCGCTCCGAGCGAGACCGTCCGGGACTTGAGCAGCTCCCGGACCGGTCCGCCCGCCACGTCGTCCCGTCCGCCGCACGCCACGGCCTCCGGCCGCGTCTGTAGATCACTCACCGCGCTCCCCTCCGTCCCCACCAGCCTGCCACCGTCCCGGACGCACCCGAGCCCCGCCCTCGTGTCGCGAGGGTCGGGGCGCGCGCGGTGTCGAGCGGAGGTCAGGCGGCGGACCGCTTCTGGGCGCGGTCGTCGCGGGCCACGCGGACGAACTGGAGGACGACGCCGACGACCATCAGCGTGGCGGCGGATCCGTGCACGGCGTAGGCGTAGCCGAACGAGCTGCCGTGCGTCATGACCGTGAACATGTCGCCGAGCGGGATCAGCACGTCGAACAGCATCACCCAGGCCAGCGCGCGGTGCTGGCGGAGCGCGAGCAGCGCGAACACGACCCCGGCCGCCGCCAGGTCGCGGAACCCCTTGACGTCGAAGTAGCCG
>NZ_JAMZEA010000001.1 GCF_024172125.1 Actinomadura rupiterrae | reverse complement strand
AGATCCTGCTGGGCCTGCTGCCGCCGTCCGCGGGCGGCGCGGAGGTGCTCGGGCTGGACATCGCCCACCAGGGCGGCCAGATCCGCCGCTCGGTCGGGTTCATGCCGGAGTACGACTGCCTGCCGCCGGACGTGTCGGCCACCGAGTTCGTGGTGCACATGGCCCGGATGTGCGGGCTGCCCGCCACCGCCGCCCGCGAGCGCGCCGCCGACACGCTGCGCCACGTCGGGCTGTACGAGGAGCGGTACCGGCCGATCGGCGGCTACTCCACCGGCATGAAGCAGCGCGTGAAGCTCGCGCAGGCGCTGGTGCACGACCCGCGCCTGGTGTTCCTGGACGAGCCGACCAACGGCCTCGACCCGGCCGGGCGCGACGAGATGCTCGGCCTGATCCGGCGGATCGGGCACGAGTTCGGCATCAGCGTCCTGGTCACCTCGCACCTGCTCGGCGAGCTGGAGCGGGTCTGCGACCACGTGATCGTCATCGACGGCGGCAAGCTGCTGCGCTCGCAGGCGGTCGAGGCGTACACCGAGGCGAGCGGCGTGCTGGTCGTCGAGGTGGACGAGGGCCGCGACGACCTCGGCCGCTGGCTGCACGAGCGCGGCGCGTCGGTCCGTCCCGAGGGCCGGCTGCTGATGATCGACATCGCCGACGAGACCGTCTACGACATGGTCCGGGACGGCGCGGCGGAGCTGGAGCTGCGGCTCGTCCGGATGGAGCAGCGCCGCCACCACATCGAAGAGGTCTTCGCGGTCGCGCCGCAGGCGGTCCCCGTCCCACCGGGCGCCGCACCACCCGCACCGCTCGCACCACCCGGGGCGCCGGGCGCGCCGGGTGCGCCGGGTGCGTCCGGGGCGTCCGCCGAGCAGCTGAGGGGAGGCGCCCGGTGAGCGTCAGCACCATCCACGACATCGGCTACCGGCACTACGACGGCAAGCGGCTCGGCCGCGCGTACGTCACGCGGTCGATGTTCGTGCACAACCTGCGCGCCACCTACGGCCTGGGCCGTCCGGCCCGCGCCAAGGTGATGCCGTTCGTGCTCGCGGGCATCATGATGCTGCCCGCCGTCGGCGACATCGCGGTGGTCGCGATCGCCAAGCAGCCCAAGGCGCTGTTCGCCTACACGCGCTACCAGTTCATGCTCCAGCTGATCATCTCGATCTTCGTGGCGACGCAGGCGCCGGTGCTGGCGTCCCGGGAGATCCGGTTCCACGTCGTCCCGCTGTACTTCTCGCGTCCGACCGGGCACCTGGACTTCGTCCTCGCCAAGCTCGGCGCGTTCACCACGGCGCTGTTCGCCCTGACCGCGGTTCCGATCACGACGCTGTACATCGGCGGGCTGGTCACGCAGGTGCCGCACTCGGGCAAGCAGCTGGCGCACTTCCTCGGCGGCCTCGCCGGTTGCCTGCTGCTCTCGCTCGTCCTCGCCGCGATCGGCATGGTCGTCGCCGCGTTCACGCCGCGCCGCGGGTTCGGCGTCGCCGCCGTGATCGCGGTGCTGGTGGTGTCCAGCGCGCTGGTGTCGATCCTCCAAGGGATCACCGAGCACACCGGGCACTGGACGCTGTCCGGATGGCTCGCCCTGTTCACCCCGTTCAACCTGGTGGACACCGTGTCGTACCGGCTGCTCGGCGGCCCGATGTCGGCGCCGTCCGCGCCGCCCGGCACCGGCGGCGGGCTGGCCGCCCTGGCGCTGTGCGCCGCGATCGTGCTCGGCGCGGTCGCCGTCCTGTACGCGCGGTTCCGGAAGGCGGGCCTGTCGTGACCGAGATCAGGCTGCGGGACGTGTCCCGCTGGTACGGGAACGTCGTCGCCGTCAACGGCGTCAGCATGACCGTCGGGCCCGGCGTGACCGGACTGCTCGGCCCGAACGGCGCGGGCAAGTCCACGCTCATCCACATGATGGGCGGGTTCCTGTCGCCGTCGTCCGGCACCGTCACCCTGGACGACGACCCGATCTGGCAGAACCCGGACATCTACCGCAGGCTCGGGCTGGTGCCCGAGCGCGAGACCGCCTACGACTTCCTCACCGGCAAGCAGTTCATCCTGGCCATGGCGAAGCTGCACAAGCTCGCCGAGCCGGGCAAGGCGGCCGCGCGCGCGATCGCCGAGGTCGAGATGGACGCCGCCGCCGACCGCACCATCGGCACCTACTCCAAGGGCATGAAGCAGCGGATCAAGATGGCGTCCGCGCTGGTCCACGACCCGCCCGTGCTGCTGCTGGACGAGCCGTTCAACGGCATGGACCCGCGCCAGCGCCTGCACCTGATGGACCTGATCCGCCGGATGGCCGCCGAGGGCCGGACGATCCTGTTCTCCTCGCACATCCTGGAGGAGGTCGAGCGGCTCGCCGGGCACATCGAGGTGATCGTCGCGGGCCGGCACGCCGCGTCCGGCGACTTCCGCGAGATCCGCCGGCTGATGACCGACCGCCCGCACCGGTTCCGGGTGCGCTCCGGCGACGACCGCGCGCTCGCCGCCGCGATCATCGCCGACGGCTCGGCCCGCGGGGTCGAGCTCACCCCCGAGGGCCTGTCGGTCGAGGCGTCCGACTTCGGGCGCTTCACCTGGCTGCTGCCCCGGCTGGCCAAGGACGCGAACGTCCGGCTCTGGGAGGTCGTCCCCGCCGACGAGTCCCTGGAATCCGTCTTCTCCTACCTGGTGGCCCGATGAACCCCACGATCGCGATGATCACGTTCCGGTCGATGCTCGGGCGGCGGCGGGCGCTGCTGCTGTTCGTCCTGCCGGCCGTCCTGCTGATCCTGTCCCTGGTGCTGCGCCTCACCAACACCAACGACCTGGACGTCGACACGACCGTCCTGCAGCGCTTCGCGCTCGGCGCCGTGCTGCCCCTGCTCGCCCTGATCGCGGGCACCGGCGTGATCGGCCCGGAGATCGACGACGGCCAGATCATGTACATCCTGACCAAGCCGATCCCGCGCCAGGTGGTCATCCTGACCAAGCTGGCCGTCGCGATCGTCCTGGTCGCCCTGTTCGCCGCCGTCCCGACCCTCCTCGCGGGCGTCATCCTCGGCGCCCCCGCGGGCCTCACCCCGGCCTTCACCATCGGCGTCCTGGTCGGCGGCGTCGCCTACGCCTCGGTCTTCGTCGCCCTCGGCGTCATGAGCCGCAACGCCGTCACCATCGGCCTCCTCTACGCCCTGGTCTGGGAGAGCCTTTTCGGCAACTTCGCCCCCGGCGCCAAGAAGGCGTCCATCCTCCAGTGGTCCCTGTCGGTCACCCACTCCCTGACCGACGCGTCCACGATCAAGACCGCCGTCACCCTCCCCACCGCCGTCACCCTGCTGGTCATCGTCACCCTCGCCGCCACGGCCCTGGCCACCTTCCGCCTCCGCTCCCTCACCGTCGCCAGCGCCGAGTGACCGTCCCCACCAGACCCCCCTTGTCCGCGCCCCCCTGACGCGCAATGATCGTCGCCTCTCACGCAGCACGCCGCCCTGGCGGCCCGGGGCCGAAGGGCGGCCGCAAAGGTGACGACCCATCCTGCGGAGGGGACGTCCGAGCCCATGCGCTCGGCCCCGCCGCTCCGTCCGCCGCGTGCGGCCGCGACCGCGGCGACGGTGCTGCTCGCCATCTGCGCCGTCATCGGACTGCTCAAGGCGGCGGTCTGGCTCGGCCTCGCGGTCGTCGCCTCTGACGGCCTGGCGCCCTCGCTCCCGTTCTGGCTGGTGGTCGTGCTGGACGGACCGCTGTCCCTGCGCCTGCTCCTCGTCTCCTCGGCCGGGCCGGTGCTGGTGTGGCTCTACCAGGCGCGCGCGTTCGTCGACCTGGTCAGTCCGGGCGGGCAGCGCTGGGGGCGCCCCTGGGTGTTCTTCGCGTGGGTCGTGCCCATCGCCTGGCTGTGGATCCCCATGCAGCTCGTCGGCGATGTGCTGCGGTCCAGTGCCCCTGCGCCGGTCGCTCCGCCGGCCGTCGGAGATCCGTCGCGCGGCAGACCGCGGATGACGCTCTCCGACGGGCTCGTCCTCGGCTGGTGGGCGGCCTTCGTCCTGGGGATGAGCCGGTCGGTGTTCGCCCTGGTGACGGGCGGCGGTCCGGCGCGTCTGGGCACCTATGCCGTGAGTACCGCGCTCTGGAGCGCGGCGGCGGGTCTGCTCATCCTCATCATCCGGCGGACCACCAGGTTCCAGGGGCAGATCGTCGCGGCCGGCGGGGATCGTTCTTGACTTTCCAGCGCCGAATCGTGATCGAAATGGGCTTTCCGGCGGGGTGGGCGATCTATCAGAATTGCCGTTCTTTCTGACTGGTGCCGTCACGGACGGCTGGGAAGGCGGCAAGGTCGATGGCGTCATCGCGTCGTGCGGGGGCGGGGCTGCTCGGGCTCCGCGCCCTGCTGGGCGCCGTGCTCCTGCTCGGGTTCTACGTGCTGGCCGCGGTGCTCGTGGTGCTGGTGGTCGGCGGCATCGTGGGGATCGCGCTGGCGTTCACGCTGATCTTTCACGTGACCGGGGGCTTCGTCTTCTGGTTCCTGATCGGGACCACCGGCGGTGGGCTCGCGCTGCTGCGCGGCGCGTTCGGGCGGATGCGGGCCGGACGGGACGGGCCCGGCGGGCTGGCGGTCAGCGAGACCGTGCAGCCGCGGCTGTGGGCCGAGGTGCGGGAGCTGGCCGCCGAGGTGGGCGCTCCGGCGCCGCGGGTGATCCGGATCGCTCCGGACGCCAACGCCGCCGTCCACCAGCGGGTGCGGCTGTTCGGGCTCGTCCGGGGCCGGGTCACGCTGGTCGTCGGGATGGCGCTGCTCAACGGGCTCGACCGGGCCGAGCTGCGCGCCGTCCTGGCGCACGAGTTCGGCCACATCTCCGGCGGCGACACGCGGCTCGGGCCGCTGGTGTACAGGTCGCAGAGCAGGCTGGTGCGGACGATCGCCGCGCTGCACACCAGCGGCAAGGGCCTGGACCTCTTCCTCGCCCGGATCGTCGGCCTCTACCTGCGGCTCTGCCTGCGCGTCACGGCCGCGGTCTCGCGGGCCCAGGAGCGTGCCGCCGACGCGTCCGCCGCGCGGGTCGCGGGGCCGGAGACGACCGCTGCCGCGCTGACCGCCGTCGGCATGGCGTCGGAGCTGTTCGCGAGCTTCACGAACCAGTACGTGGTGCGGCTGTGGCAGGCGGGCCGGTACCCGGACGACCTGTACGGCGGGCTGCGCAAGTTCACCCTCGCCGCGTTCGCCGAGGGCGGGCTGGAGCAGCTGCGCCAGCGGGTCCTCGCCGCGCCGTCCGAGCGGTGGGACACCCATCCGAGCGTCTCCGAGCGGCTGGCGCTGCTCGCGGAGATGCCCGCGAGCACGAAGGAGACCGTCCCGGACGTCCCCGCGCGCGGGTTGCTGGAGAACCCCGACAAACTGGAGCGGACGATCTCCCTGGCACTCGCCCGCGACGTGACCGGGCTTCCCGAGCCCGCCGCCGTGGACTGGGACGCGGCCGCCGAGATCTACGGCCGGACCGTCACCAGGTCGGGCGCCAGGCTCGCCGACGCGGGTGTCCGGGTCGGCGGCCGGTGGGACGAACCGGGCTTCGACCAGGCCCTCGAAATGCTCGCGGCCGGACGCGGCGCCGAACTGGCCGCCGCGCTCCACCCCAAAGGCGCCGCGGCCCTCGACGCCGAGGACGAGCGCCGGACCCTGCACCGGGCCCTGGTCGCCGCGCTGCCCGGCGTCCTGGTCGCCGAGCACGGCGCCCGCTGGAAGACGTCCTGGACGGCGGTCGTCGAGATCGAGTGGGCCGGCACGCCGATCACCGACCTCGCCGACATGGCGCTGGTGGGCCCGGACGGCGTCGCGGTCCTCCGCGCCGAGCTCGGCCGCCCGGCCGTGGACCTGACCCCCGTCCCGCCGCTGGAGGAGCCCGCCCATGCCGGTTGATCTCGCCCGTCCCGTCCTCGACCCCACGTTCGGCGACCCGGTGGCCCGGGACCTCGCGAAGGCCACCGCCCACGGCGACAAGGCCCTGCTGCGGCGCGTCGCGGCCGACACCGACGACCCCGACCGCCGCTCGTTCCTGCTCGGTGTGGCCGTGGACCATCCGGGGCGTCCGGAGTGGATCGTCCGCTGGCCCGACGAGGAGCCGGAGGAGGCGCTCGCCCACTTCGTCCGGGGAGCGCACGGCATCCTGTGGGCCTGGGAGGCGCGGGGCAACGCGCGTGCGGGCATGACGAGCGAGGAGCAGTTCCGCGAGTTCCACCAGCGCCTCGCGGGCGCCGAGCGCGACCTCGTCCGAGCCGCCGTGCTGGCGCCGGACGATCCCGAACCCCGGGTGCAGCTGCTCACGACGGCCCGTGGCCTCCAGCTCGGCACCCAGGAGCTGTGCCACCGCTTCGCCAAGGCGACGGCCCGGCATCCGTGGCACTACCGGGCGCACACGCTGATGCTCCAGGGCGTCGCGCCGAAGTGGAGCGGCTCGTCCGCGCTGATGTTCAACTTCGCCCGGTCGCGGGCCGCCGAGGCGCCGGTCGGCTCGGCCGTGGCGTCCCTCGTGGTGGAGGCGCACATCGAGACCTGGGTGGACGAGCCGGACGACGAAACCGGCTACCTCGCCGCCCCGGACGTCCAGCGCGAGCTGCGCGCGGTGGCCGCCCGTCTGAAAGAGGCCCCGGACACCCCGGCCGCGCTGCGCGCCGCGAACCTGCTGGCGTTCACCTTCGCCCTCGGCGGGGACGACGAGGCGGCCGCGGAGCAGTTCAGGGCGATCGGCTCCCACGTCACCGAAAGCCCCTGGCAGTACCTGGCGAGGGACGTCGTCACGAGCTTCACCAAGTACCGCGACCGCGCCCTGAACCCCGCCTGAGCAGGGTCAGAAGCGGCGGAGGCGGACGCGTTCGGTGGAGTGGTCGCGGGACTTGTGGAGGACGAGGGTGGCGCGGGCGCGGGTCGGGAGGATGTTCTCGACCAGGTTGGGCTCGTTGATCGACTTCCAGACGCCGACCGCGAAGTCCTCGGCCTCCTGCTCGCTGAGCCTGGCGTACTCGCGGAAGTAGGAGCGGGGGTCGGTGAAGGCGGTGCGGCGGAGGGCGAGGAGGCGGTCGACGTACCAGCGGCGGATGTCCTCGACCTTGGCGTCGACGTAGATCGAGAAGTCGAAGTAGTCCGAGACGCCGAGATTGCCGGGCGGCGGGGTCTGCAGGACGTTGAGACCCTCGACGATGAGGATGTCGGGGCGTTCCACCGTCTGCCGGGCGTTCGGGACGATGTCGTATTCGAGGTGGGAGTAGATCGGTATGTCCACCCGCGACGCGCCCGACTTCACCGACTGGACGAATCTCACCAGCGCGCGACGATCGTAGGACTCGGGGAAACCCTTGCGTTCCATCAGACCGCGGTCGGCCAGGACGGCGTTGGGGTACAGGAAGTTGTCGGTCGTGACCAGTTCCACACGGGGGTGGTCGGGCCAGCGGGCCAGCAGGGTGCGCAGCAGCCGGGACGTGGTGGACTTGCCGACCGCGACCGAGCCCGCCACGCCGATCATGAACGGGGTGGGCTGGACGGCCTCGCCGAGGAAACCGCTGACCGTGTCGCGGGTGCCGCCGCGGCCCAGGAAGAACAGGTTCAGCAGGCGGGACAGCGGCAGGTAGACCTCTTCGACCTCGGTGATGTCGATGGGGTCCCGGACGCCGCGCAGCTCGTCCAGCTCGTCCGGGGTGAGGGTGAGCGGGGTGGTGGCTCGCAGCGCCCGCCACTGCGCGCGGTTCAGTTCGACGTAAGGGCTGGGCACGCGCCAACGGTACTGGTCCGGTCCGGGCGGACGGTCCACCAGGGGTGTCCCGGGCTGGTCTAGTCCGGGCGGCCGGGCCTTGGAGAAGACCCAATAGGCTGGCCGCCATGTGCGGAATCGTGGGTTACGTCGGCGAGAGGCCGGCACTGGACGTCGTGGTGGAGGGCCTCGCGAGGCTCGAATACCGCGGCTACGACTCGGCCGGCGTGGCCGTGCTCGCGGACGGGGCGCTCGCCACCGCCAAGCGGGCGGGCAAGCTGGTGAACCTCCGCGAGGCGCTCGCGGAGCAGACACTCCCGGCGGGCACGCTCGGGATGGGGCACACCCGCTGGGCCACGCACGGCGCGCCGAACGACCGCAACGCGCACCCGCACACCGACTGCGGGGGCAACGTCGCGGTCATCCACAACGGGATCATCGAGAACTTCGCGGCGCTGCGGGCCGAGCTGGAGGAGGGCGGCCACAAGCTGCGCTCCGACACCGACACCGAGGCCGTCGCGCACATGCTGGAGGACGAGCTTGCCTCCACCGGCGACCTCGCCGAGGCCATGCGCAAGGTCTGCCGGCGGCTGGAGGGCGCGTTCACCCTGGTCGCGGTGCACGCCGGCGACGACGACCTGGTGGTCGGCGCGCGCCGCAACTCGCCGCTGGTGGTCGGCGTCGGCGACGGCGAGAACTTCCTCGCCAGCGACGTCGCCGCGTTCATCGCGCACACCCGGGACGCGATCGAGCTCGGCCAGGACCAGGTCGTCGAGCTGCGCAAGGCCGGCGTGACGGTGACCGACCTGGAGGGCCGCCCGGCCGAGACCAAGGCCTACCACGTCGACTGGGACGTGTCCGCCGCCGAGAAGGGCGGCTACGACTACTTCATGCTCAAGGAGATCGCCGAGCAGCCGCGCGCGGTCGCCGACACGCTGCTCGGCCGGATCGGCGCGGACGGCCGGCTCACCCTGGACGAGATGCGCATCTCCGACAGGGAGCTGCGCGAGGTCGACAAGATCATCATCGTCGCCTGCGGGACGTCCTACCACGCCGGGCTGATCGCCAAGTATGCCATCGAGCACTGGGCCGGGCTGCCCTGCGAGGTGGAGCTGGCCAGCGAGTTCCGCTACCGGGACCCGATCCTGTCCCGCACCACGCTGGTGATCGCGATCTCCCAGTCGGGCGAGACGATGGACGCGCTGATGGCCGTCCGGCACGCCCGCGAGCAGCACGCCAAGCTGCTCGGCATCTGCAACGTGAACGGCTCGACGCTGCCGCGCGAGTGCGACGGCGTGCTCTACACGCATGCGGGCCCGGAGATCGCGGTCGCCTCGACCAAGGCGTTCCTCACCCAGCTCGTCGCGGTCTACCTCATCGCGCTCTACATCGCCCAGGTGCGCGGCACCAAGTTCGGCGACGAGGTGTTCGCGATGATCCAGCTCCTGGCGCAGATGCCGGAGAAGGTGGACGAGGTGCTCGGCACGATGGAGCCCGTCCGCGAGCTGGCCCGCTCCCTGGCAGGCGAGAAGTCGGTGCTGTTCCTCGGCCGGCACGTGGGCTTCCCGGTCGCGCTGGAGGGCGCGCTGAAGCTCAAGGAGCTGGCCTACATGCACGCCGAGGGGTTCGCGGCGGGCGAGCTGAAGCACGGCCCGATCGCGCTGATCGAGCCGGGCCTGCCGGTGATCGTGGTCGTCCCGCCGCGGTCCCGGGACGTGCTGCACGACAAGATCGTCTCCAACATCCAGGAGATCCGCGCCCGCGGCGCCCGCACCATCGTGATCGCGGAGGAGGGCGACACCTCGGTCGAGCCCTACGCCGACACGCTGATCGGCGTCCCGGCCGTCCCGACGCTGTTCCAGCCGCTGGTCACGACCGTCCCGCTCCAGGTCTTCGCCTGCGAGCTGGCCACGGCCAAGGGCCACGACGTCGACCAGCCCCGCAACCTCGCCAAGTCCGTCACGGTCGAGTAGCGCGGGCCGCCTGGGCGGGAAGCCCGGGCGCCACGGCCGCGACCGCCCCGCCCTTCCGGCTCGTCCGGAACGGCGGGGCGGCCGCGTTTCAGCGTGCTAGGCGGATGTGTCCAGGGCGCCGGACTTCACTTCGGTGAGGAAGCACCCCCATTCGGCCGCCGACAGCAGCAGGACGGGGCTGGCGTCGCCGATCTTCGCGTCGCGGGCGGCGACGGCGGACGTCCCCGCCGCGGCGAGCGGGCCGGTCGCGGCGACCTCGACGCAGGCGCCGTTGGCGGCGCAGCGCGAGCTCTTCTTCCAGGCGAGCGTGTTCAGCATGTGGGTGGTGCCTTTCAGGAAGCACCCCGAACGCGGGGTGAGAACCGCTACGGCTCGTCCGCGAGGCGGTCCGCGACCTCCGCGATCAGGTCGCGCGAGGCCCCGGGTCCCAGGGCGACGCGCTCCATCCCCTCGAAGGCCAGCCGGTACATGTAGGTCAGCTTCTCGTCGGTGACCTGGCTGCCGGTGAGGGCCTCGGTGTAGACCACGTCCGGGAACACGATGTCCCCGACCGGGTCGTACTCCATGAGCTGGAACGCCCCCTCCATGATCGGGTGGGTCCGGTCCAGCCGGACGACGCGCAGCGCGACGTGCGGCAGGTCGCCGACGTCCAGCAGGTGGCGGAGCTGGGTCCGCATCATCGCCGGGCCGCCGACCAGCCGCAGCAGCACGGACTCGTCCAGTAGCAGTGCGTATTCGACAGGTTGGTTGCGGTGCAGGACCTCCTGGCGGCGCATCCGCACCTCCACCCTCCTGTCCACCTCGGCGGGCGGGACGGGGTCGTAGAGTCGCAACCCCGCCATCACCTGCCGTGCGTAGTCCTCGGTCTGCAGCAGGCCGGGGACCAGGTAGGTCTCCCACTGGACGATGCGGCTGGCCTCGTCCTCCAGCGCGATGAACTGCCGGAGGCCGCCGGGAAGCTCCCGGTACCCCTCCCACCAGCCCTTCCGTGCCGCGTCGTGGGCGAGCGTGAGAAGTCCGGCCCGGTGGGACGGGTCGATCCGGTACAGCTTGGTGAGCAGCTCGACGTCGCCGATGTTGGTGCCGGTCCGAGCGTTCTCGATGCGGCTGACCTTGGCTGTGGACCAGTTCAGCCGCGCGGCGACGTCGTCGCCGGTGAGGCCGCGCTCCTCGCGCAGCCGGCGGAGTTCGGCCGCCAGCCTGCGCTGCCGGACGGTCGGTCCCCGGAACGGGTCCATGGAGGCCGTGCTCATGGACCCGGACACCGTCCGCCCGGTGCGGGCTTCTCAGCGAAGTGTGCCCCAGTGGAGGCGGGCGGCAGGTTCGCCATCGGTAAATCGCCACCAAAAATCTCGCGGTGCCCCTAGATCGGTGAAAGTCGCGGCGCCCCGGTGGTGGAAACGGCGCCCGGCGGATGGACCGGCGCCCGGCGGATGAAACTTTCACTGAAAGGTGCGTGGCTTCACCATTGACTCACCAGGCCGCACCCGTCAAGGCGAGATGTCCATGGCACCCTGGGAAGGGGAATTGATCGCGGAAAGGGGCCCGGGTGAGATACGCGCACGAGGTCGGCAAGGTCAGGGCGGCCGAGGGGGCGCTGATGGCGCGGCTGCCCGAGGGGGCCCTGATGCAGCGCGCCGCGGCCGGGCTCGCGAGCGTCTGCGTCGGCCTGCTGGACCGGGTGTACGGCGCGGACGTCGTGGTGCTGGTGGGGTCGGGGGACAACGGCGGTGACGCGCTGTACGCGGGCGCGCGGCTGGCCCGGCGGGGGGCGCGGGTGCTGGCCGTCCCGGCCGGTTCCAAGATCCACCAGGACGGCCTGGACGACCTGCGGGCCGCGGGTGGGCGCCTGATCGAGGTGGACGCGGCGGAGGAGGCGATCGCGGCGGCCGACCTGGTGATCGACGGCCTGACCGGGATCGGCGGCGCGGGCGCGCTGCGGGAGCCGCACGCGACCCTGGCGCGCGCCGCCTCCGGAGCGGCCGGGATGGTCGTGGCCTGCGACGTGCCGAGCGGTGTGGACGCCTCGTCCGGGCGGGTCGAGGGGGAGGCGGTGCGGGCCGACGTGACCGTCACGTTCGGCACGCTCAAGCCGGGCCTGCTGATCGATCCCGGCGCGGCGCACTGCGGGGTCGTGGAGCTGGTCGACATCGGTCTCGGCCCGTACCTGGACGATCCGGACGTCGTCTCCCCGTCGGCCGAGGACGTCCGGCCGCCGCTGCCCGGGCCCGAGTCGGACAAGTATCGGCGCGGCGTGGTCGGCCTCCTGGCGGGTAGTGACGAGTTCACCGGCGCGGCCGTGCTGGCGACGGGCGGCGCGGTGCGCGGGGGAGCCGGAATGGTCCGGTTCGCCTCGGTTCCGCACCCCGTGGAGCTGGTGCGGCAGCGCTGGCCGGAGGTGGTGACCACGGTGATCGAGCCCGGCGCCAAGGCGCTGGAGGAGATCGGGCGGGTCCAGGCGTGGGTGGTCGGGCCGGGCCTCGGCACCGGCGACGACGCCGAGGAGCTGGTCCAGGCCGTCCTGGCGACCGAGCTGCCGGTGCTGGTCGACGCGGACGGGCTGACCGTCCTGGCGCGGCGCCGCGACCTGCTGTCCCGCGACGCGCCGACCCTGCTGACGCCGCACGCGGGCGAGCTGGCCCGGCTCCTGGACGCCGACCGCGCCGACATCGAGGCGCGGCGGCTGGAGTTCGTCCGGCGGGCGGCGGCCGAGCTGGACGCGACGGTGCTGCTCAAGGGGTCCACGACGGTGATCGCCGAGGCGGACCGTCCGGTGCGGGTGAACCCGACCGGGACGTCCTGGCTGGCCACCGCCGGTACCGGGGACGTGCTGTCCGGCCTGACGGGCGCGCTGCTGGCGGGCGGGATGTCCGCGCTGGACGCCGCCTGCGCGGGCGCCTACCTGCACGGGATCGCCGCGCGGCTGGCCGCCGGGGGCCCGGAGCCGTCCGGCGGCGACGCGCCGATCGGGGCGTCCGACGTGGTCGCCGCGCTGCCCGCCGCGTTCCGGACGCTGGCCTGACCGCCGGGCCATGACGGACGACGCCCTGACGGCCGCCATGACGGACGGTGACATGACCGCCAAGGACATGCCAGGCGAACTACACGAAGCACTCATGCGTCCAACGAGAAACGGAGGTTGGGACGGGGCACCGTTCGCGGACGGGCACACTGGGTGACTATGAGCAGTCCTGCGCAGGCACGCATCGACCTTGACGCGATCAGCGGCAACGTGGCCGTGATGCGCGAGCAGGCCGGTGGGGCCGAAGTGATGGCGATGGTCAAGGCCGAGGCGTACGGCCACGGGCTCGTCCCGGCGGCGCGCGCGGCGCTGGCCGGCGGCGCGTCCTGGCTCGGCGTGGCCAAGCTCGACGAGGGGCTGCGGCTGCGCGAGGCCGGGGTGCTGGGCGTCCCGGTGCTGGTCTGCCTCGGCGTCCCGGGCGAGGACTACGCGCGCGGCGTCGCCGAGCGGCTCGACTTCGCGGTCGGCGCCCGCTGGCTCCTGGACGAGCTGGCCGCCGCCGCCGAGCGCGCCGGGCGGCCCGTCCGCGTCCACCTGAAGGCCGACACCGGCATGTCGCGCGGCGGCGCCACGCCCGAGGACTGGCAGCCGCTGGTCGACGCGGCGCTGGCCGCCGAGGCGACCGGGCTGGTCAATGTCGTCGGCCTGATGTCCCACTTCGCCTGCGCGGACGAGCTCGACCACGCGTCCGTGCCGCGGCAGCTGGCGACCTTCACCGACATGGTCGAGTCGGCCGAGAAGGCCGGGGTGCGGCCCGAGGTGCGCCACCTGGCGAACTCGGCCGCCGCCCTCACCCTGCCGGACGCGCGGTTCGACCTCGTCCGGCCGGGGATCGCGACGTACGGGCTCAGCCCGGTGCCGTCGCTGGGCTCGTTCGGGCTGCGCCCGGCGATGACCCTCACCGCCTCGACGGCGCTGGTGAAGCGGGTCCCGGCGGGCAGCGGCGTGTCCTACGGCCACACCTACGTCACCGAAAGTGAGACGAACCTGGCCGTCGTCCCGGCCGGGTACGGCGACGGCATCCCCCGGCACGGCTCGAACGTGCTGCCCGTCCTGGCGGCCGGGAAGCGCCGCACGATCGCCGGCCGGGTCTGCATGGACCAGTTCGTGATCGACATCGGCGACGACGCGCTCGCGGCGGGCGACGAGGTCGTCCTGTTCGGGCCGGGCGACCGGGGCGAGCCGACCGCGGAGGACTGGGCGGACGCGCTCGGCACCATCTCCTATGAGATCGTCACCCGTATCGGCGGCCGGGTCCCGCGCGTGTACGAGGGCGGCCCGGCTCTCGGTTAGGACGGGTCAATGGCGACCTCCAAGGGGCAACCTGGGCAGGGAGACCCCTCCAGGCTGCCCGGGAAGGCGATGCAGTCCGGGAAGGCGGCCCAGGCGGGGAAGGCGGCCCAGGCGGGGAAGGCGGCCCAGGCCGGGAAGGCGGCCCAGGCCGGGAAGGCGATGCGGTCCGGGAAGGGCCCGCGGCCCGGCAAGGCGATGCAGAGGCGACGGGGAATGGACGCGAGAAGCAAGCGCAGGATGGGCGTGGCCGGTGCGGTCGCGGGCCTCGGCGCGGCCGGGATCGGCGCGGCGGTGGGCATCCGGCACCTGGCGGTCGGACGGGTCAGGCTGCGTCCCGACCCGGACGCGGCCGAGCCGTTCGGCTCGCTGCGCGGCCGCCCGCTGACGGTGACCGCCGACGACGGCGTCCCGCTGCACGTGGAGATCGACGGCCCGGACGACGCGCCGCTGACCGTGGTGTTCTGCCACGGCTACACCCTCAACCAGGACGCCTGGCACTACCAGCGCCGCGACCTGGCCGCCCGCACGTCCGGCGGGGACCGGCTCCGCATGGTCTTCTGGGACCAGCGCAGCCACGGCCGCTCCGGGCGCGGCGAGCTGGCCGACGCCACCATCGACCAGACCGGCTCCGACCTGTACGAGGTGCTGCGGGCGACGGTCCGGCCGGGCGCCCCGGTCGTCCTGGCCGGGCACTCCATGGGCGGCATGTCGATCATGGCCCTCGCCGACGCGCACCCCGAGCTGTTCGACGGCGGCGCCCACGGTTCGGACGGCCCCGAGGGTGCTGGTGCAGAGCCGGTCTGCCGGGTCGTCGGGGTGCTGCTGGTCAACACGTCCGGCGGCGAGATGGCGGAGATGACGCTCGGGCTGCCGCTGGCGCTGATGAAGGTCGTCCGGCCGATCGCGCCGAGCGCGCTGCGCGGCCTCGGCCGGCAGGCGAAGATGGTGGACCGGGCGCGCGGCCTCGGCGCGGACGTCGCGTTCGTGCTGACCCGCCGGATGGCGTTCGCCGACAAGCACATCAGCCCGACCGTGGTGGACTTCCTGGAGCAGATGATCCGGGCCACCCCGATCGACGTGATCGCCGAGTTCTACCCGTCGCTGATCGGGCACGACAAGGCGGCGGCGCTGAAGACCGTCGGGTGCGTCCCGGTCATGGTGCTCGCGGGCGGCCGCGACCGGCTGACCCCCGCCGAGCACGGCCGCCGGATCGCCGAGGCGCTGCCGGACGCCGAGCTCGTCCAGGTGGACGAGGCGGGCCACGTGCTGCCGCTGGAGTACCCGGGTGTGGTGACCGGCTCGCTGCGCCGCCTGGTCGACCGCGTCCTGAAGGAGCCGGAGGAAGAGGGAGCATGAGCGGGACGGAGGCGGTCGTGGTGCAGGTCCCCGCGGCCGGGGACATGCAGGCGCTGGGCGTCCGGCTGGCCGGGCTGCTGCGCGCGGGCGACCTGCTGGTGCTGACCGGCGACCTCGGCGCGGGCAAGACCACGCTGACCCAGGGCATCGGCGAGGGGCTGAAGATCCGCGGGCCGGTGACCTCGCCGACGTTCGTGATCGCGCGGGTGCACCCGTCGCTGGTGGACGGCCCGGCCCTGGTGCACGTGGACGCCTACCGGCTCGGCGGCTTCGCCGAGCTGGACGACCTCGACCTGGACGCGTCGCTGGACGACTCGGTCACGATCGTGGAATGGGGCGAGGGGCTCGCCGAGGGACTCGCCGAGGACCGTTTGGAGATCACCATTTCCCGGGGGCCCGCCGGGGCGTCCGAACAGCGCGCGGTAAAGATCATCGGAGTCGGCCCCCGCTGGGCCGCCGCGCTGGATGATCTTGCCTGGTAGGACGCGGTGGAATTGAGGTAAGTGGAACCCGACCACCGCGCCGGTCGATGTCGTACTCTTTGCCGGACGAACCCGACATTTTGGATTCCTGATCGGGAGTGGATCCGGTGAGTGGCAACCATCGCAGCGGTGGTCACCGCGCTTCGCGCAGCGGGGAGTACCGCTCCTTCGGCGGCGAGATCCAGTACGGCCCGGCCTCGGGCGAGTACACCTCCCGATCGGACGGACACCCGTCCAGCTCGGACGCGTACACCTCCCGCTCGGACGGCTACCCGCCGCGCTCGGACGCGTATGCCTCCCGTTCGGACGGCTACCCGTCGCGCTCAGATGCGTATGCCTCCCGCTCGGACGGATATCCGGCGCGGTCGGACGGGTACGCGTCCTATCCGGGGCCGCGCAGCGGCGAGTACCGGACGCGGAGCGGGAGCCACCGGATCGTCCGGGAGCGGCGGCGCGGCAGGCGGCTCGCGGCCGTGCTGGCCGGGGTCGCGGCCGGGGCCGGGGCCTGCGCGCTCGCCGCGTTCGTGATCATCAGCGGGGTGGGCGGGCACGACCGGGGCTCGGCCGGGCAGATCGTCGGCAGCACCGCGCAGACCCCGGCGGCCAAGGCCGAGAAGACCGCCGTGCCGGACGCCTGCACGCTGCTCGACCCCAAGATCGCCGACCGGCTGGCGCCGCGCGCCGAGCGCGGGCCCGCCGACAACTACGCCTCCAGCGACCGGCAGAACCAATGCGTCTGGGGCGCCTACAGCGGCGAGAACCACCGCCAGCTCAGCGTCGAGATGCGGGCCGTCCCCGGGACGCAGTCGCAGAGCCCCACCGACGCCGCGCGCGCCTCGTTCGCGTCCGAACGCACCGCCGACGAGTCCGGCAAGGCGCTGCTGGAAGGGCAGCAGATCACCAGCAAGACCCGCGTGACCGGTCTCGGGGACGAGGCGTACGTGGTCTACAGCGTGGACAAGGGGCAGGGCTCCGGCTCGGCCGTGGCGAACGTCCGGATCGCGAACGTGCTGGTCACCGTGCACTACTCGGGTTCGGACGGCAACGACCCGCTCGGGGGAGACGCCGCCGTGGCGGGGGTCCAGGACGTCGCGCGCAGCGTCGTCGGCGCCCTGAACCAGAGCTGAGAACGTGCCCGGTACCGCCTGACCACGGGCCGGAACCGACTACCCTTACAGTCCGTGCTGGTCCTGGCTTTCGACACCGCAACCGCCGCCGTCACCGTCGCTTTGACCGAGTGGACGCCGGGGGAGGGCGCACGTCCGCGCGCGGCCGTCGAGGCCCGCGACGCCCGCAGACACACCGAGATCCTGACCCCCGAGATCGCCCGCGTGCTGGGCGAGGCCGGCGCGACGCCGTCCGACCTGTCCGCGATCGTGGTGGGCGTCGGCCCCGGGCCCTACACCGGCCTGCGGGTCGGCCTGGTCACCGCGCGGGCGATGGGCGAGGCGCTGGGCGTCCCGGTGCACGGCGTCTGCACGCTCGACGCGATCGCCTGGGAGTCCCGCCGCGAGAAGCCGTTCGCCGTCGCCACCGACGCCCGCCGCCGCGAGGTGTACTGGGCGCGCTACGACTCCTACGGCAGGCGGGTCACCGAGCCCGCCGTCGGCCCCGCCGCCGAGGTCCGCGCCGACACGCCCGACCTGCCCGTCATCGGGGAGGGGGCGCGGCTCTACGCGGACGTCCTCGGCGACGCCGACGGCATCACCTCCGGCCCGCTCGTGCCGTCCGCGACCGCGCTCGCCGAGCTGGCCGTCGAGCGGCTCTCCGGACGCCCCGGCCCGGCCCTGCTGCCGCCTGAGCCGCTGTACCTGCGCCGTCCGGACGCCAAGGAGCCCGGCCCCCGCAAGAAGGTGTCGCAATGACCGCCGGGGACGGGACGGACGCCAAGCTGCGCGGCATGACCGAGGCCGACCTCGCCGCCGTGCACGCCCTTGAGGAACTGCTGTTCCCCGAGGACGCGTGGAGCGAGCAGATGCTCCGCGACGAGCTGGCCGACCAGCCGCGCACCCGGCACTACGTCGTCGCCGAGGACGGCGGGGAGATCGTCGGCTATGCCGGGCTCGCCGCCGCGGCCGACCAGGCCGACGTGCAGACCATCGGCGTCCGGGCCGACCTGCGCGGTCGGGGCATCGGCGCGGCGCTGCTCACCGAGCTGCTCGACGAGGCGGCGCGCCGGGGCAGCGTCCAGGTGTTCCTGGAGGTCCGCGCCGACAACGGCCCGGCACAGCGGCTCTACGAGCGGTTCGGGTTCGTCCGCGTGGGGTTGCGCAGGCGCTACTACCAGCCGTCCGGCGTGGACGCGGTCGTGATGTGCCGCGAGATGCGCGCCAAGCGGGGACCGGTCGGCTTCACCAGGGAGGATGCATGATCCGCGACTCCGAGCCGCTGGTGCTCGGGATCGAGACGTCCTGCGACGAGACCGGTGTCGGGATCGTCCGGGGGCACACGCTGCTGGCCGACTCGATCGCCTCCAGCGTCGAGCAGCACGCCCGGTTCGGCGGCGTGGTGCCCGAGGTCGCCTCGCGCGCGCACCTGGAGGCGATGACCCCGACCGTCGAGCGGGCGCTCGCGGACGCCGGGGTGACCTTCGACGACATCGACGCGTTCGCCGTCACGGCCGGACCGGGCCTCCCGGGCGCGCTGATGGTCGGCGTCGCGGCCGCCAAGGCGTACGCGCTGTCGCTCGGCAAGCCGCTGTACGGCGTGAACCACCTCGCCGCGCACGTCTGCGTCGACCAGCTCGAACACGGCCCGCTGCCGAAGCCGTGCGTGGCGATGCTGGTGTCCGGCGGGCACTCGTCGCTGCTGCTCGTCCCGGACGTCGCGTCCGACGTGCGCTCGCTCGGCAGCACCGTGGACGACGCGGCCGGCGAGGCGTTCGACAAGGTCGCGCGGGTGCTGGACCTCGGCTTCCCCGGCGGCCCGGTGATCGACCGGATGGCCCGCGAGGGCGACCCGGCCGCGATCGCGTTCCCGCGCGGCAAGTACGCCGACGGCACCTACGACTTCTCGTTCTCCGGCCTCAAGACGGCCGTCGCGCGCTGGGTCGAGGCGAAGGAGCGCGCCGGGGAGCCGGTGCCGGTCGCCGACGTCGCCGCGTCCTTCCAGGAGGCCGTGGTCGACGTGCTGACCCACAAGGCACTCAAGGTCTGCAAGGACAACGGCGTCAGGGACCTGCTCATCGGCGGCGGCGTCGCGGCGAACTCGCGCCTGCGCGCGCTCGCGCAGGAGCGCTGCGACCGCGCCGGCGTCCGGCTGCGGGTGCCGCGGCCGAGCCTGTGCACCGACAACGGCGCGATGGTCGCCGCGCTCGGCTCCGAGCTGGTCGCGAGCGGGCTCGTCCCGTCCGACCTGGGCCTCCCGGCCGACTCCAGCCTCCCGATCGGCACCGTCACCGTCTGAGGACGGCTCCCACCGGGCTTCAGAGCAGCGTTTCGAGGTAGGCCTCGGCGCGGGACACGTCCTGCTCGGACAGGACGCGCCCGGGCTCCTCGGGCAGCAGGTCGAGCAGGCAGCGCAGGTCCCAGTACGGGTCCTGGACGTGCCCGCCCGCGACCTGGTCGAAGCACTCCCGGAACCGGTCGGCGACGGACGCGTCGTAGCGCAGCGCCAGCCGCAGCCGCATCTGCCCGACGTCCACGCCGACCGGGCCGAACGACGCGTCCGACCAGTCGACGACGCCGGTGAGCCGGCCGCCCGCCCAGAGCGTGTTGTCCGGGTGGTAGTCGCGGTGGACGAACCGGGACGGCGCGTCCGGCGCGGGCCCCGACGCGACCTCGCACGCCCGCTCCCACAGCTCCGGCCGCGCCGCGTGCTTCGGCGGCTGCCGCAGGTCGAGCCGGTTGCGCGGGATGTACGGCGGCATCGAGGCCGCGCCGCGCAGCGCGTGCACCGGCAGCAGCGCCGCGGCGAGCTGGATCAGGCACTCGGCCAGGTCGTCCGGGGCGGGCCGCGGCGGATGGCCGGGCAGCCGCGTGAGCAGCAGCGCGGGCGCGTCGCAGTACGCCCCCGCCGGGTCCGCGGCGACCAGCGCCGGTGTCGGGATCTCGCAGGCGGCGAGCAGCGTCAGCGCGGCGATCTCGCGCTCGGGCGAGAACTCGCCGTCGGCGAAGACCGCGCCGGGCGCGGCGGACGCGAGCGGGTCGCGCGGCAGCCAGCGGCGCAGCACGAGCCGGTGCTCGCTGCCCGCGCGGGTCTCCACCACGAGCGCGTGGTTGGCGTGCGCCGTGCCGCCCGGCAGCGGCCGGACCGCGCGGATCTCGGCGCCGCGGCCGAAGCACTCGCGCACCCAGCGGACGGTGGCCGAGCTCGGCGGTGCGCCTACGGGCGGGGCGAGGGCCGGGGAGCGGGTCACGAGATCCATGTAAACGGATTCCGGTGTGTATCGAGGGTGATTTGACGAAGGCGGAACGTGAGCACCCGCACGTCGCGGGGGCGGGACCTCCCGACGCGGGCCTCCCGGCCGCGCGTGCGGGACCTCCCGCCCCCGGGCGCGCTGCTCAGTCCTTGCCCCCGTCGCGGCGCGGGCGCAGCAGCGCCTCGGCCAGCGCGAGCATGGTCTCCTCCAGCGTGGACAGCCGCTTCAGCACGTCCTCGTGCACCGCCGTCACCTGCTTGGTGACGTCGTCGTGGACCGTGTCGACCTTGCGGCCGACCTCGCCCTGGACGTCCTCGAACCGGCGGCCCAGCGCGTCCTGCACGGCCTCGGCGCGGCGGGAGACCTCCTCCTGCACGCCGTCGACGCGGCGGGAGAAGTCCTCCTGCACGCCGCCGACCCGCCGGGAGACGTCCTCGTGGATCGAGTCGACCTGCTTGGTGACGTCCTCGTGGATGTCGTCGATCCGCTTGGACACGTCGTCGTGCACGCCGCTGACCTGCCGGGACACCTCGTTGTGCACCGACTCCACCTGCTTGGTGACGTCGGTGTGCACCGACTCGACGCGGCGGGACACGATGTCCACCTGCGCGGTGAACTCCTCCAGCGCCGTGTCGACCTTGCGGGTGACCTCCTCGTGGATGCCCTCGATCCGCTTGCGGACGTCCTCGTGCACGTCCTCGAAGCGCTTGGAGAACTCGTCCATCCGCTTGGCCACGTCGCTGTAGGCCGTCTCGGCGATCTGCGACATCGTCGCCTTGACCTCGTCGCGGTCCGGGCGCGCGCGCAGCTCCTCGATCAGCGGGTCGACCGCGTCGGCGAGGTGCTTCTCCAGCGCGTCGAACCGGTCGCTGTGGTCGATGAGCGGGCGCTGCACCAGCTCGGCGACCTTGCGGTGCAGCTCGCCGATCTCCAGCGTCGCGGGCAGCCGCCCGATCCGCTCGTTGACGCCGTCGATCCGGTCGTCCACGCCCTCGAACCGGCCGTCCAGCCCGTTCAGCTTGCCCGACAGGCCCTCCAGGCGGCCGTCGAGCCCGTCCAGCCGGCCGTCCAGGCCGTCCAGCCGCCCGCCGACACCCTCGACCCGGCCGTTGACGGCCTCCAGGCCCTGCTCCACCCGCTCGGCCATCTCGCCCAGCGAGTGGTCGACCCGGGCGGTCACCCCGGTGATCGAGTGCTCCAGCGTCTCGGCCCGGTGCCCCAGCTCGGCCAGGGACTTGTCCAGCCGGTTGAACCGGACGGACGCGGCCTCCATGCTCCCCTGGAGCTTGTCGAGCCGCTTGGTCATCTCCTCCATGCGCTGCGACGCCTGCCGGGTGGCGTCGGTGATGCCCTGCGCGGAGTCGAGCATGGCCTGCATGCGGGTGAGGCCCTCGTCGACGTTCTCGGCGACGACGCCCACGTCCGCCCACAGCGCCGGCAGCTCGGCGACCGGCTTGACCCGCTCGCCGACCGCCTCGATGTGCTCGGCGAGGCCCTCGGCCCACTCCGGAGGCTTGCTGGACAGGTCGTCTACCTGCCCCCGGACGCTGTCGAGCTGCCCGGTGAGGCCGGTGAGCTCGCGCTCGCGGACCTCGCGGAGCAGCCACTCCATTCCCTCCAGTCGCTGGCGGATCTCGTCCAGGACCTGACCCTGTGAGCGCTGTTCGTAGACGTGGTCCTGCGCCGCACGGGCGAGCAACTCCCGCATCCGATCCGAGACCGGTTGACCCCCCGTCTGCAGGAAGTTGTGATTCGTTTCCACCCGAGCTCCTTCGTGTGCCGAGGCGTTGAATAACGCGCGGCAGTGATTTCCGAACGCCTAACTGTAGTGCGTGCCGGGGGCGGCTCTATGCGCTAGCAAGGAAGTTTCCGAGTTCCGTGGAATGGGCTTTGTCGCCCTGCTGGAGAGGTTGGTCGCCGATCACCCCGGCCGGGGTTTTCCCCCCGGTTCGGTCAAGATCCGCTGAGTGCTGCGGGGCCGTCCCGGAGCGCCGGTCGCACACGTCCGGTCTCGGGTCCGCCCGGGTCGCGGGACATGTCCGCACATCTCGGCCGACCTCCCGGATTCTGGTCCGGGACGGCGGACGGGGTGGCGGACCGTGCACCGTTCCGGCGGGATACCGTCACGCGTGTGGCCGACCATTCCAGGATGGCATTTCGGCGGCGCCTCCGATCACTTCACGGCGCGCGGAAACGGCGCCGCGCAAAATGACCTTGCCGACCGGGCGCCGGCCATTGGCGGTGGCGATGCCGGAAAGCGTCCATGATTTGCGAGACCGTGGCGCGCCACGCGGTCCGGCTTGCCCGCCGGCGGCGGTACGGAGATCGTCGGGAAGGAATCAGCCCGCCGCACGGGCCAGCACGGCCACCGGGTCGTCGCCCACCCGGGTCAGCACGACGACGGTCTCGTCCTTGCCCGCCTTCCCGCCCTTCCCGGCCTTTGCGCCCTTCCCGGCCTTGGCGCTGCCGAACCCGAGGTCGCGGCGCAGCCGGTCGACGTCCGCGGCGAACCCGCGCTTCTTGATCGTCAGGATCCCGGTGCCGCGCCGCCGCAGCTCCGCCTTGAGCCGCTTGACCGCGAACGGCAGCACGTCCTCGATCTCGTAGGACGCCGCGAACGGCGTCTCCACCAGGCTGTCGGACGTGATGTAGGCGATGCGCGGGTCGACCAGCCCGCCCCCGGCCAGCGCCGCGACCTCCGCGACCAGGTGCGCCCGGATGACCGCGCCGTCCGGCTCGTACAGGTACCGGCCCCATGTCCGGATCTCCGGCTCCCCGAGGCCCTCGTCCGGGACGAGCGTGTGGACGTCCGGGACCCGGAAGGCCGAACCCTCGGCGGCGGGGACGAGCGTGGCGCGGCGCCGGACCGTCCCGGCGAGGCCGCCGAGCCACAGCGCGGCCTCCTTGACGTCCCCGCCGACCGAGATCCACTCCGCCTCCGCGCCGTCCGGGACGGCTTCGTGCGGGATGCCCGGCGCGACCTTCACGCACGCGGCCGGAACGCTCCGTGCCATCTCCAGGACGACGTCCAGCGGCGGCTCGTACGCGCGCGGGTCGAACACCCGCCCCCGAGCCGTCCGCCTCCCCGGATCAGCGAACACCGACCCGAACTCCGTCCCATCGTCCAGGGGGACCGCGGTGCCGTCGCCTTCGTGGACGGACGCGAGGTCGTCCACGGCGAAGGCGGTGAGGTTGGCGCGGGCGACCTCGGCCGTGAGCGGGTCCAGTTCGAGGGCCTCGGTCGGTACGCCGGCTCGTGCGCGCGCGATGAGGTCGGCTCCGATGCCGCAGCCGACTTCCAACGTGCGGTGAATCTTCGGCAAACCCGCGAAGCGCTGCGCGCGGTAGGAGGCCACGCCCGCGCGCGTTGACTGCTCCAGCCCGGCCGGAGTGAAGAACATCCGGGACGCGTCGTCCCCGAACTTGGCGCGCGCCCGGTCGCGCAGCCGGAGCTGGGTCAGCGCGGCGTTCACCAGCTCGGCCGGGAACCGCCCGCGCAGCCGGGTGGCCGTCGCGAGCAGGGCGGCCTCGGACAGGTCCGCGCCGTCCGCCTCGGCGAGCAGCTCCCGGCCGAGCGGGGTCAGCAGGTCGCGGAAGGCCTCGGTGTCCATAACCTGGAACTTAGCGGCAGCGGCCCGGTCGTCCGCGCCGCTTCGGGCGCTGGTGGGAGCGGGGCGCGGGCGGGGATCGGCCGCCTCCGGGGCGGTTCGTGTTGACGGCTTTCCGGGTCGGGCATAGTCTCCTGACTGGCACTCTCGGTGTGAGAGTGCCAAACAGCGACAAGGTCGGTCTGGCACCCGCGACGACAGGCCGGTCCAGGGTCGCCTCTCTTGTCATCTGTGCTGGTCGGCCCGTGAGGCCGGCCGAGGACCAATCGAAGGGGAGGTCTGATCGTGACGACCGCCACCAAGGTTGCTCTCAAGCCGCTTGAGGACCGCATCGTCGTCCAGCCGCTTGAGGCCGAGACCACCACCGCGTCGGGTCTGGTCATTCCGGACACCGCCAAGGAGAAGCCGCAGGAGGGCACCGTCCTCGCCGTGGGCCCTGGCCGTGTCGACGACAAGGGCCAGCGCGTCGAGCTCGACGTGAAGGTCGGCGACGTGGTGCTGTACAGCAAGTACGGCGGCACCGAGGTCAAGTACAACAACGAGGAGTACCTCGTGCTCTCGGCTCGCGACGTGCTCGCGATCATCGAGAAGTAATCACCGAGACGTGATGCACCCGCCCCGTCCGGCCGCCGTTGGCGGGCGGTCGGGGCGGCGCGCTTGATAGAGGAGAAACACCGCATGGCGAAGATCCTGGAATTCGACGAGGACGCTCGCCGGGCTCTTGAGCGCGGCGTCAACGCTCTCGCGGACGCCGTCAAGGTGACGATCGGCCCGCGCGGCCGCAACGTCGTCATCGACAAGAAGTTCGGCGCGCCGACCATCACCAACGACGGCGTCACCATCGCCCGCGAGGTGGAGCTGGAGGACCCCTACGAGAACCTCGGGGCCCAGCTCGCCAAGGAAGTGGCGACCAAGACCAACGACATCGCCGGCGACGGCACCACCACCGCGACCGTGCTCGCCCAGGCGCTCGTGCGCGAGGGCCTGCGCAACGTCGCGGCCGGCGCCTCCCCGCTGTCGCTGAAGCGCGGCATGGACGCCGCCGCCCAGTACGTCTCGGACAAGCTCCTCAAGTCCGCCCGCGAGGTGGAGGAGAAGGGCGAGATCGCGCACGTCGCGACCATCTCCGCGCAGGACGCCAAGATCGGCGAGCTGATCGCCGAGGCGTTCGAGAAGGTCGGCAAGGACGGCGTCATCACGGTCGAGGAGGCGCACACCTTCGGCCTGGAGCTGGAGTTCACCGAGGGCCTCCAGTTCGACAAGGGCTACCTGTCGCCGCACATGGTCACCGACGCCGAGCGCATGGAGGCCGTCCTGGAGGACGCCTACGTGCTCATCGTCGACGGCAAGATCGGCAACGTGCAGGAGTTCCTGCCGCTGGCCGAGAAGGTCGCGCAGACCAAGAAGCCGCTGCTGGTGGTGGCCGAGGACGTCGAGGGCGAGGCGCTGGCGCTGCTGGTCGCCAACAAGATCCGCGGCACCTTCCTGTCGGTCGCGGTGAAGGCCCCCGGCTTCGGCGACCGCCGCAAGGCGATGCTCGGCGACATGGCCGTCCTCACCGGCGGCCAGGTCGTCTCCGAGGCGCTCGGCCTGAAGCTCGACTCCATCGGCATCGAGGACCTCGGCCGCGCCCGCCGGATCACGGTGGACAAGGACTCCACCACCATCGTGGACGGCGCGGGCGGCGCGCAGGAGATCTCCGACCGGGTCAACCAGATCAAGGTCGAGATCGAGAACTCCGACTCCGACTGGGACCGCGAGAAGCTCCAGGAGCGCCTGGCCAAGCTGTCCGGCGGCGTGTGCGTGCTGCGCGTCGGCGCCGCGACCGAGGTCGAGCTCAAGGAGAAGAAGCACCGCCTGGAGGACGCCATCTCGGCGACCCGCGCGGCCATCGAGGAGGGCATCGTCTCCGGCGGCGGCTCCGCCCTGGTGCACGTCGCCAAGGAGGGCTTCGAGGACCTCGGCCTGTCCGGCGACGAGGCCACCGGCGCCGAGGCCGTCCGCCGCGCGCTGGTCGAGCCGCTCCGCTGGATCTCCGAGAACGCGGGCCGCGAGGGCTACGTCGTCGTCTCCAAGGTCCAGGAGCTGGAGACCGGCCACGGCTTCAACGCCGCCACCGGCGAGTACGGCGACCTGGTCGCCCAGGGCGTCATCGACCCGGTCAAGGTGACCCGCTCCGCGGTCACCAACGCTGCGTCCATCGCCGGCATGCTCCTCACCACCGAGGCGCTCGTCGTCGAGAAGCCCGAAGAGGAAGAGCCCGCCGCGGGCGGCCACGGACACGGTCACGGCCACGGTCACTGATCCGGTTCGAACCTCCCGCGCGTGAGTGCGGAAGCCGGGCCCCCGTCTCCGGACGGGGGCCTTTCGCATTTCCGGACCGCCGGGATTTCGGGCCGGGTATTCGAGTGGGTATGGCTTGTCTGGTTTGAGCAATGTGAGGCCGGGGAAAGGCGGGGAGGCCCGAGCTACGTGGCGGGGTCGGGTGACCGCGTTTCGTGGCATTCGGGCGGGTCGTCCGTGCACTGTGACCATTCCGTTGCCGTGGACAGTGGAGACAGGTCCGGGGACGCTGGGCATCATGCTCTACGTGACCGAGGGATGCTTCGCCGGGACGACGACCGCGCGCGCTACCGAACCCTCGGGGGGTCCGGCGCCGCCGGCGCCCGCCGACGGCGGGCACGAGGGGCGGGTGCTGCGGCCCGTCCCGGGGCGGGTGCCGCGTCCCGCCGGACCGCCGGACGGGGACCTGCGCGAGCTGACCAGCCTCGCCGTGCAGGGCGACCCGGCCGCGATCGAGGTGCTGATCGCCGAGGTGCGGCCGATGGTCGTGCGCTACTGCCGGGCCCGGCTCGGCCGGGTGTCCGGGCAGTACCACATCGCCGACGACGTGGCGCAGGAGGTCTGCATCGCGGTGCTGTCGGCGCTGCCGCGCTACCGCGACATGGGGCGCCCGTTCGCCTCGTTCGTGTTCGGCATCGCCGCGCACAAGATCGCCGACGCGCTGCGCAGCGCGGTCCGCGCCGCCGTCCCCACCGAGGACCTGCCGGACGGCCCGGACGAGGGCCCCGGCCCCGAGGAGACGGTCGTCCGCTACATCGAGGCGCAGCGCGCCCGCGACCTGCTCACCCGGCTCCCCGACCACCAGCGCGAGCTGGTGCTGCTGCGGGTGGTGGCCGGGCTGTCGGCGGAGGAGACCGGCAACGTGCTCGGCATGTCCGCGGGGGCGGTCCGCGTCGCCCAGCACCGCGCCCTCGCCCGGCTGCGGGCGATGGCACGAGAGGAGTCGATCGCTTGACGGACCGGAGCCGCGGCGCCCCGGACCCGAGCGAGTCCGCCGGCCGGGAGGCCCCGGCCCGCTCGGCCGACCTGCCCGCGCTGTACCGCACCGACGCGCTGATCGAGGCCCTCGCGGCCCGCGCCGTCGCCGGTTCCCCGCCGCCCCCGGCTCCGCACCTCCCGCACCTCCCGGCCGACCCGGCGCTCGGCCTGCTCGGCGCCCTGATCGCGGACGTGGACGAGGGACTGACCCGCCCGTCCGCTCCCGTCCGGCCCCGGCTTCAAGGCGAGGCGGACGCGCACCGCTCCGCTGACATGGACCTTCTCCCCGCCGACGTGCCCCCGGACCATCGGGACGGTGATGCGGACGTCCCGCAGCAGCAGGGCGGTGGGCCGTCGCGGCGTGGGCCGCGGACGATCGTGGCGCTTGGTGTGGCGGGCGCGGTGCTGGCCACGACCGGTGTCGCCGCGGCGGGAGGCGGGCTCGTCGAGACGCCGTCGGCCGCGCCCGCGGCGAGGTCCGCCGGGAAGCCCGGACCGTCCCGCGAGGGCAGGTCGGCCAAGGAGGAGAAGTCCGCGCTGCCCCATCCGTCCGCCGGACGGCCGCCGGGGACGCCTCCGACGCGTCCGCACAAGGGGAAGCCAGGTTCGGGCAAGCCGGGCGCGTCCGGGACCGGTTCGCCTTCGCCGCGCAAGACGCCGGACCTTGAGCAGCAGCTCAAGAAGCGGTTGGAAGACCTCCTGCACGGCCGTCCGCAGCGGCAGCCCGCGAAGCAGGACGACCCGGTGGAGGAGACGCGGCGCCGCCTGGACGAGATCCGCAGGCGCGCCGAGCAGCGGATCGACCAGTACCGGGACGACCGTCCGCACTCCTAGCGGGAGGGGTCAGGAGTTGCCCTCTTCGCTGTCGATCACGCCGTCCACGTAGCCGCGGGCGTACTCCCAGCTGACGTAGTCGACCGGGTCGGGGGCCAGGGCGGGCTCGTGCACCCGCGGCAGGCCCTCGTCCAGCAGGTGGCGCAGGTTGCCGTGCAGCAGGTCCCAGTCGATGTAGTGGATCTTGCCGCAGTCGCCGCAGTCCACGGTCAGGCCGCGGACGCCGAGCGGCTCCAGCAGGGCGCGGAAGACCTCCAGGTCGGCGAGGTCGGCGAGCACGTCCTCACGCTCCGCCACGCTGAGCGGAGCGACGTCCTCCCCGGGATCGCCGAGCGAGGCGGCCGGATCCTCCGGGTCGCCGGCGAACGGGTCGAGCGGGGCATCGTCGTGCACGACTCCACGCTACTGCTCCACCCCCGCCGAGGTGCACCCCCCGGTCTCCTCTGTGCGCGAACGCCTACGGCCGGTCACCTCCCGGACGCGCGGGAGGCCCCGTCCCGCAAGGGAATGCGCGGATCGGCGCCGCCGTTGCACTCCGTAATCGGTGTCGCGGCGGCCGTGTCGCGAAAACCACGTCCGGCATGCCGGGAAAGGGCGGGGCGGCGGAACGGCACGCCCTACCATGGAGGCACCGCCGTGACCCCGAGTGACGCCGTGACCTGGTCGGATACCGCGCAAGGAGCCAGTGATGAACCCCGCAGCAGAGCCCGCCAAGTTCCTCCCGACAGGGCTGACCTTCGACGACGTGCTGCTGCTGCCGGGCTATTCGGACATGCAGCCCGGCGAGGCCGACACCACGACCCGGCTGACCCGCGACATCTCGCTGCGCATCCCGCTGGTGTCGGCCGCGATGGACACCGTCACCGAGGCGCGCACCGCGGTCGCGATGGCCCGCCAGGGCGGCATCGGCGTGCTGCACCGCAACATGTCGATCGAGGAGCAGGCGACCGAGGCGGACAAGGTCAAGCGGTCCGAGGCCGGGATGATCACCAACCCGGTGACCTGCCTGCCGGACGCCACGCTCGCCGACGTCGAGGCGATGTGCGCCCGGTACCGGATCTCCGGCGTCCCGGTGACCGACGTGCGCGGCGTGCTGGTCGGCATCGTGACCAACCGCGACATGCGCTTCGAGACCGACCTGTCCCGGCCCGTCCGCGAGGTGATGACGGCGATGCCGCTGGTCACCGCGCCGGTGGACGTGGCCAAGGACGAGGCGTTCCGGCTGCTGGCCACCAACAAGATCGAGAAGCTGCCGCTGGTGGACGACCAGAACCGGCTGCGCGGCCTGATCACGGTCAAGGACTTCACCAAGAGCGAGCAGTACCCGGTGTCCAGCAAGGACGCCGAGGGCCGGCTGCTGGTCGCCGCCGCGGTAGGCGTCGGCGAGGACGCGGTGCGCCGCGCGGAGGCGCTGATCGAGGCGGGCACCGACGTCGTCATCGTCGACACCGCGCACGGCCACTCCAAGGGCGTCGCCGACACGATCGCCGCGATCAAGGCGGGCGCGCCGCAGGTGCAGGTCGTCGGCGGCAACATCGCGACCTACGCGGGCGCGAAGGCCCTGGTCGAGGCGGGCGCGGACGCGGTGAAGGTCGGCGTCGGGCCGGGCTCGATCTGTACCACCCGCGTGGTCGCCGGGGTCGGCGTCCCGCAGCTCACCGCCATCTTCGAGGCGGCCCGGGCGGCCAAGGAGGCCGGCGTCCCGGTGATCGGCGACGGCGGCATCCAGTACTCCGGCGACATCGCCAAGGCGCTCGTCGCGGGCGCCGACACGGTCATGCTCGGCAGCCTGCTCGCGGGCATCGAGGAGTCGCCCGGCGAGCTGATCTTCGTGCACGGCAAGCAGTACAAGTCGTACCGGGGCATGGGCTCGCTCGGCGCGATGCGCAACCGCGAGCGCGGCGGCTCCTACTCCAAGGACCGGTACGCCCAGGCGGACGTGTCGTCCGAGGAGAAGCTGATCCCCGAGGGCGTCGAGGGCCAGGTGCCCTACCGCGGCCCGCTCGCCAACGTCGCGCACCAGCTCGTCGGCGGCCTGCACCAGTCGATGTGGTACGCGGGCACCCGCACCATCCCCGAGCTCCAGGAGCGCGGCCAGCTGATGCGCATCTCCAGCGCCGGCCTGCGGGAGAGCCACCCGCACGACATCCAGATGACCGTGGAGGCCCCGAACTACCAGGGCCGCTGACCGGCGGTAGTCTCACGGGCGTGTTCTCCGGTCTCGCGGGGAATGCCGTAGACCGTGGCGCCCGCCCTTCCGGCGGGCGCCGCGAAGCGACACCACGACTGGGGAAAAGGAAGCGCTGTGGCTGCTGAGGTGGAGATCGGCCGGGGCAAGAGCGGCCGCCGGGCCTACGCGTTCGACGAGATCGGGATCGTGCCGTCCCGCCGGACGCGCGACCCCGAGGAGGTCAGCGTCGCCTGGCAGATCGACGCCTACCGGTTCGAGATGCCGCTGGTCGTGGCGCCGATGGACAGCGTCGTGTCGCCCGCGACGGCGATCGCGGTCGGCCGCCTCGGCGGCTTGGCCGTGCTCGACCTCGAAGGGCTGTGGACCCGGTACGAGAGCCCCGAGCCGCTGCTCGCCGAGATCGCCTCGCTGGACGACGTCCGCGCCACCCAGCGGCTGCAGGAGATCTACTCCGCGCCGATCAAGGAGGAGCTGATCGGCCGCCGGATCGCCGAGGTCCGGGAGGCGGGCGTGACGGTCGCGGCGCGGCTGTCCCCGCAGCGCACCGCGCAGTTCCACAAGGCCGTGATCGACGCGGGTGTGGACCTGTTCGTCATCCGCGGCACCACGGTCTCGGCCGAGCACGTGTCCGGGCGCGCCGAGCCGCTGAACCTCAAGCAGTTCATCTACGACCTGGACGTCCCGGTCATCGTGGGCGGCTGCTCCACCTACACCGCCGCCCTGCACCTGATGCGGACGGGCGCGGCGGGCGTGCTGGTCGGCTTCGGCGGCGGCTCGGGGCACACCACCCGGACCGTCCTCGGCGTGGCCGTCCCGATGGCGACCGCGGTGGCCGACGTCGCCGCCGCGCGCCGCGACTACATGGACGAGTCGGGCGGCCGCTACGTGCACGTCATCGCGGACGGCGGCATGACCAACTCCGGGGAGATCGCCAAGGCGTTCGCCTGCGGCTCCGACGCGGTCATGGTCGGCTCGCCGTTCGCCCGCTCCACCGAGGCGCCGGGCCGCGGCTACCACTGGGGCTCCGAGGCGCACCACGGCGACGTCCCGCGCGGCACCCGCCTGGACCTCGGCACGATCGGCACGCTGGAGCAGATCCTCTATGGGCCTTCTCACGTGGCCGACGGCTCCATGAACCTCATCGGCGCCCTGCGCCGGTCCATGGCGACGGCCGGTTACACCGAGCTGAAGGACTTCCAGCGCGTCCAGGTGGTCGTCGCCCCGCACGGCCACTGACCTGGGCGGATCCCCTGGCGCGTGCCCCCGGTGGGGTAAGGGCCCCCTGACACTCGGGGAAGTGGTGGTTCACAGGTGGTGAGCTCCCTACTGTTGGGTAGGTAATGCTCCGGACGACGGGTGAACCAAGGGGGAGAGAGTCCATGACGGGATCACCGGTGACCGCTCTGGGCAGCTCGCGGCTCGGGCCCGCCGAGCGCGCGGCGGCCCTGGACGAGATGGTCCGCGACGAGTACGACGTCGTGGTGGTCGGCGGTGGCATCGTCGGCGCGGGCGCGGCGCTGGACGCCGCGACCCGCGGGCTGTCGGTGGCGGTGGTCGAGGCGCGGGACTTCGCCTCGGGCACGTCGTCGCGCTCGTCCAAGCTCATCCACGGCGGGCTGCGCTACCTGGAGCAGTACAACTTCGAGCTGGTCCGGGAGGCGCTGACCGAGCGCAGCCTGCTGCTCCAGCAGATCGCGCCGCACCTGGTGCGGCCGGTGCCGTTCCTGCTGCCGACCACGCACCACGTCTGGGAGCGCGGCTACTTCGGCGCGGGCGTGGCGCTCTACGACCTGCTGTCGTTGCAGATGGGCCTCTCCCGAGGTGTTCCCCACCACCGGCACCTGACCCGGCGCGGCGCTAAGAAGCTCGCGCCGTCCCTGCGCAAGGACGCTTTCACTGGAGCGATCCAATACTGGGACGCCCAGATGGACGACGCCCGCTACGTGATGACGGTGCTGCGCACGGCCGCCGAGTACGGCGCGCGGATCGCCTCGCGCACGCAGGTCACCGGCTTCCTGCGGGAGGGCGAGCGGGTCACCGGCGTGAAGATCCGCGACCTGGAGACCGGCACCACCGGCGAGGTCCGCGGCAAGCAGGTCGTGAACGCGACCGGCGTGTGGACCGACGACATCCAGGAGCTGGTCGGCGGGCGCGGCCAGATCCACGTCAAGGCGTCCAAGGGCATCCACCTGGTCGTCCCGAAGGACCGCATCCACTCGGCCACCGGGATCATCCTGCGCACCGAGAAGTCCGTGCTGTTCGTCATCCCGTGGGGACGGCACTGGATCATCGGCACCACCGACACCGCCTGGGACCTGGACCGCGCGCACCCGGCCGCGTCCAAGGCCGACATCGACTACGTCCTCGACCACGTCAACGCCGTCCTGACCACGCCGCTCACGCACGACGACGTGGAGGGCGTGTACGCGGGCCTGCGGCCGCTGCTGACCGGCGAGACCGACGAGACGTCCAAGCTGTCGCGCGAGCACGTCGTCGCGCACCCGGTGCCGGGCCTGGTGCTGGTGGCGGGCGGCAAGTTCACCACCTACCGGGTGATGGCCAAGGACGCGATCGACGCCGTGGTGCACGGCCTGGACGGCAAGATCGCCGAGTCCTGCACCGACCGGGTCGCGCTGGTCGGCGGGGACGGGTTCGTCCCGATGTGGAACGCGCGGCACCGCCTCGCGGCCCGCTCCGGCCTGCACGTCGCCCGGATCGAGCACCTGCTGCACCGCTACGGCACGCTGACCGACGACCTGCTCCGGCTGATCGCCGAGAAGCCCGACCTCGGCGAGCCGCTGGCCGGCGCGGACGACTACCTGCGCGCCGAGATCATCTACGCCGCCACGCACGAGGGCGCCCGGCACCTGAACGACGTGCTCGCCCGCCGCACCCGGATCTCCATCGAGACCTGGGACCGCGGTGTCGGCGCCGCCCAGGAGGCCGCCGACCTGCTGGCGCCCGTCCTCGGCTGGTCCAAGCGGCAGCGCGACCGCGAGATCGAGTACTACCGCAAGCGCATCGAGGCCGAGCGCGACTCGCAGACTCAGGAAGGCGACCAGGAGGCCGACGCGCGCCGCCGCGGCGCCCCCGACATCGTCCCCGTGACCGCCCCCTAGCCGCGTCTGGACCCCACGCAGCACCCGTCCGAACCTGCGCAGCACCCGTCCGAACGCCACGCCCTCACCTGCCGCTAGGCGGGTGAGGGCGTTGTTGTCATGGATGGATGAGAAATGGGGTGGTGAGTGCTAAAAACTGTCGCTTCTGAGGGATTTTCCGGGGCGCGAAACGTTGGTAATGTCCCGATCTCATGTGTTCGGTGGGACGGGGGAGTCTCTTGCGGCGTGTCGCCCTGGTATCGAGCGGTCTGGCGGTCGCGGTCGCGGTGAGCGTCGCCGACGGTGCGTCCGCTTCGGCGCGGACCGCGCCGCTGCTCGCGGGGCATCCGGCGACGGGTGCGGTCGGGGCGCGGCTCGCGGCGGCCACGCCGGGCGAGGTGTCCAGCGCCAAGCGGCGGCGGGTCTACGTCACCCAGGGGCCGCGCTTCAACCTGCCGAGCAAGGACAAGCGCAAGGCCGGCGCGCTCGACCTCTACATCAAGAGCCTGATCCGGCACGCGCCGCCGAAGTCGGAGATCGACGTCGCGGTGTTCCGGCTGCGCGAGCCCGGCATGGCGAAGGAACTGGTCGCGGCCAAGAAGCGCAAGGTCAAGGTGCGCGTCGTCGTCGACCACGACTCGCTCGGCGAGAAGCGCGGCGTCTACAACTACCTGGCCCGCAACCTCGGGACGAGCACGAAGCGGTCGTCCTGGATCACGCTCTGCCCGGCGAACCGCGGGTGCATCGCGCCGTCCGCCAAGGGCGTCTGGGGCAAGAACCACAACAAGTTCTACGCGTTCTCGCGGACGTTCGACTCGCGGAACGTGGTCGTCCAGACGTCCGGCAACGCGACCGGCGGCATGTACGCGACCTACAACGACGCCTACACGCTGGTCGACAGCAAGCTCTACCGGGCCTACCGCTGGTACTTCTACGCGCTGGCCAAGCACCGGTCGAACGGCAACTTCTACCGGCAGGTGTGGTCCGGTAAGCGGGCGGTCTCCTTCTTCCCAAAGGCCAACGGCGATCCGATCGTGGACGTCCTGAACCGCGTGCAGTGCTGGCGCGGGACGAAGATCCGCCTGTCCAGCGGCATCTTCAGCCGGACCGAGGTCGCGCAGGCCCTGGCCCGGCTGGACGACCAGGGCTGCGACGTCCAGGTGGTCGCCGCGACCTTCAGCTCCAGCACCCTGAAGGCCCTGGCGAAGCCCGGACGCCACGGCGGCGCGAACGTGCACTACTTCACCGGGTCGTCGGCCAACAAGGCCCACTCGAAGTACCTGCTGATCGACGGGTACTACAACGGGAAGCGGCACCGCCTGATCCTCACCGGCAGCCACAGCTACACGGTGGACGCGCTGCGGCACAACGACGAGGCCATGCTGGCCCTCATGGACAGCTCGGCCTACTCCCGGTACACCGCCAACTTCGCCAAGGTCTTCGGCGCGGCGCGCGGCAAGCTCTGGATCATGCCGGGCGTCCAGTCCCAGGGCAACGTCCCCACGTCCCCTGAAGGCACGTCCGACTACGACTACTGACGCACGGCGAACGGCCCCGGCATCGTGACGCGGTGCCGGGGCCGTTCGCGTCCGCTCAGTCGGCGCCGAGGATGAGGCGCATCGCGGTGCCGTAGAGGTCGGCGGGGACGCGGTCGGGGTCGAGCAGGTGCTGGAAGGCCAGGCCGGCGTCCAGCGCGATCGCCAGCGTGGCGCGGTCGCGCGGGGAGATTCCGCCTGTGTCGGTGAGCTCGCCGGCGAGGTTGTCACGGCACTCGGCGTACCAGTCGGCGATGCGCCAGCCCGCGGCGTAGTCGCGCATGCCGAAGAGCCAGAACTCGACCAGCAGCAGCCCGGTCAGGCGCGCCTGCTCGCCCTCCAGGCGGCGCCGGTAGGCGAGGCCCGCGCGCTGGTACCGCTCCTCCGGCGGACGGCTGGTGTCCCGGAGCTCGGCGCAGGCGCCGGTTCCGATGCGTTCGCGCGTGTAGTGCTCCAGCAGGGCGAGCAGCAGGTCGGTCTTGCCCGCGAAGTTCGAGTAGACCGCGCCCTTGGTCAGTCCCGCGGCGGCCGCCACGTCGTCCAGGGACGCGCCGTGGATGCCGTGCTCGGCCCACAGCCGCTCGGCCGCCTCCAGCAGCGCGGCCCGTGTCCGCTCGCGCTTCTCGCGCCGCGTGGACCGTTCACGCGGCGGGACGGGGCCGTCCCGCCGCCCGGACCGCTCGCGCGGAACGGGCGGACCCTCCCCGCTCGCCGAAGGCTCATGCCGCCCCGGGGCGGGGGCGTGGCGGCGGTTCTGGCCGGCGGGGGTGTGGTCGCCCTCCTGGGGGTGGGTGCCGGGGGCCGGTGCGGGGGCCCGGCGGGCGGACGGGGGCCGTGCGGCGGGGGCGGGGGGCCGCGGCTGGTCGGACGCGTCGTCCTGGTCGGGTGCGCCGCCTGTGAACGTCATGTGGGGTTCCCTCTCCTCGGGCACGCTGCCGCCAGGGCCCCGGCCGGGCGGCAGCGGACGGCCTGGGCGGCGCGACGGCGACGCGCCTGTCTCTCCTCCTGAATCCGGCATACACCGAAGGGGCGGGCCGGGTCTCGGCAAATGCGCGATCCGGTCGTCCTGGAACGTTCCGTTCGTCCGGGGGTGAGATGTGCGGCAATTCACGGGAAGCAAGTCGTTACTGGTGGGTAGCGAGCGGGTGCGGCGCCGACATAGTCTGGCGGGCATGGCATCTCCGACGGTTCCCGCCCAGGGGGCGGCCGCGCACCGGCTGCCGCAGCAGAAGATCGACCGGCTGGCCTCGCACATCGCGTCCGGAGAGGGCTCGCCCACGGCGACCATCCCGACACCCTTCACCGGTGAGCCGCTCGCGACTCTGCCGCTGTCCACGGCGGGCGACGTCGCGCGCGCGTACGAGAAGGCCCGGCGCGTCCAGAAGGAGTGGGCCGCGCTGCCCGTCCGGGACCGCGTCAAGCCGTTCCTCGCCCTGCCGGACGCGCTGGTGGCGCGCCGCTCGGAGATCCTCGACATCATCCAGCTGGAGACCGGCAAGGCCCGGCGGCACGCGATGGAGGAGTTCCTCGACGTCGCGCTCTGCTCGCTGCACTACGCCCGCCGCGCGGAGAAGCTGCTGAAGCCGCAGCGCCGCCGCAGCACGATGCCCGGCCTCACGCGCGTGCAGGAGCTGCGCCACCCGAAGGGCGTCGTCGCGCTCATCTCGCCGTGGAACTACCCGTTCTCGCTCGGCGCGTCCGACATCGTCCCGGCGCTGCTGGCCGGGAACGCCGTCATCCACAAGCCGGACACCCAGACCTGCCTGTCCAGCCTCTGGGTGCTGGACCTGCTGGTCTCGCTCGGCCTGCCGCGCGACCTGTGGCAGGTCGTGATCGGCGACCCGGCGGAGATCGGCGATCCGCTGCTGGACGCCGCCGACTACGTCTCGTTCACCGGGTCCACCCGCGGCGGCAAGGCGATCGCCGAGCGCGTCGCGCCGCGGCTGGTGTCGTACTCGCTGGAGCTCGGCGGCAAGAACCCGATGATCGTCCTGGACGACGCGGACGTCGAGCGCGCCGCCCGCGGCGCCGTCCGGGCGTGCTTCACCAACGCCGGGCAGCTGTGCATCTCGATCGAGCGCCTCTACGTGCACGAGGCGGTCTACGACCGGTTCGTCCCGCGCTTCGTCGAGCTGGTCAAGGGCATGGAGCTGGGCACCGGCCTGGACTTCAAGGCGTCCATGGGGTCGCTGACCTTCCAGCGGCAGCTCGACAACGTCACCGCGCATGTCGACCAGGCCGTCAAGGCCGGCGCGACGGTCCTCGCGGGCGGGAAGGCGCGGCCGGACGTCGGCCCGCTGTTCTACGAGCCGACCGTCCTCACCGGCGTCACCACCGACATGGACCTGTGCGCCAGCGAGACGTTCGGCCCGGTCGTGTCGGTCTACAAGTACTCCGACGTGGACGAGGTCATCGACCGCGCGAACGACACCCCGTACGGGCTCAACGCGTCCGTCTGGACGAAGGACACCGCGCGCGGCCGCCGGATCGCCGCCCGCATCCAGGCCGGCACCGTGAACGTGAACGACGGCTACGGCGCCGCGTTCATCTCCTACGACGCGCCCATGGGCGGCTTCAAGCAGTCCGGAGTCGGCCGCCGGCACGGTTCCGAGGGCCTGCTGAAGTTCACCGAGCCGCAGACGGTCGCCAGCCAGCACTGGATGGACCTCGAACCTCCGGGCGGCCTCGGCTACGACACGTTCGCCGACCTGCTGGCGAACAGCGTCAAGGTCATGAAGAAGCTCCGGATCAAGTAGACGGGACGGGCGCGGGCGATGCACGACTACGACGTCCTGGTCATCGGGTCGGGGTTCGGCGGCAGCGTGACCGCGCTGCGGCTGACCGAGAAGGGCTACAAGGTCGGTGTGATCGAGGCGGGCCGCCGCTTCGACACCGGCCAGAGCGGCGGCGGGAAGGGCGCCGGGTCGCGGCACCCGGGCCTGCCGAAGACCAACTGGCGCGTGTCCCGGTACATCTGGGCGCCCGCGCTCGGGCTCACCGGGATGCAGCGCATCCACCTCGTCCGGGGCCGCAAGGCGAGCCGGGTCATGGTGCTCGCGGGCGCCGGGGTCGGCGGCGGGTCGCTGAACTATGCCAACACCCTCTACGTCCCGCCGGAGCCGTTCTTCCGCGACCGGCAGTGGGCGCACATCACCGACTGGCAGGCCGAGCTCGCGCCCTACTACGACCAGGCGAAGCGGATGCTCGGGGTCGTCCAGAACCCGACGATCACCGATGCCGACAAGGTGATGCGCAGCGTCGCCGAGCGGATGGGCAAGGGCGACACCTTCGTCCGGACGCCGGTCGGCGTGTTCTTCGGGGACGGCCCGGGCCGCGCGTCCGCCGACCCGTACTTCGGCGGCGCGGGCCCCGAGCGGCGCGGCTGCACCGAGTGCGGCGAGTGCATGGTCGGCTGCCGGCACGGCGCCAAGAACATGCTCACCGAGAACTACCTGTACCTCGCCGAGAAGGCGGGTGCGCGGATCATGCCGCTCAGCCGCGTCGCGCAGGTCACGCCGCTGACCGGCGGCGGGTACTCGGTGGAGATCGTGCGGACGGGCTCGTTCGGCCGCGACCGCAAGACCCTCACCGCCGGGCAGGTCGTGTTCGCCGCCGGGACGTACGGTACGCAGAAGCTCCTGCACAAGCTCAAGACCACCGGCCGCCTCCCCGGCCTGTCCGACCGGCTCGGCCACCTCACCCGGACGAACTCCGAGGCGATCCTCGGCGCGGGACGCCGCAACGGGCACCCCGGCGCGGACTTCTCCCGCGGTGTGGCGATCACCTCGTCCTTCCACCCGACGTCCGACACGCACATCGAGCCCGTCCGGTACGGGAAGGGCTCGAACCTGATGGCGTCGCTCCAGACGCTGCTGGTGGACGGCGACCGGCCCGGCGAGAAGCACAAGCCGCGGTTCCTGAAGTTCCTGCGCGAGGCGCGCAAGCGCCCGGGCGACCTGATCCAGCTCCTCGACGTGCGGCACTGGTCGGAGCGGACGGTCATCGCCCTGGTCATGCAGACCCGGGACAACTCGATCACGCTCCGGCCCAAGCGCGGCCCGCTCGGCTGGGACGTCCGCGCCGAGGCCGGACACGGCGAGCCGAACCCGACCTGGATCCCGGAGGGCCACACCGCCGCGCGCGAGCTGGCCGAGGAGATCGGCGGGATCGCGGGCGGCTCGTGGGGCGACCTGTTCGACATCCCGATGACCGCGCACTTCCTCGGCGGCTGCGTGATCGGGGACTCGGCCGAGACCGGCGTGATCGACCCGTACCACCGCGTCTACGGCCACCCCGGCCTGCACATCGTGGACGGCTCGGCGATCTCGGCGAACCTCGGCGTGAACCCGTCGCTGACCATCACCGCCCAGGCCGAGCGCGCGATGTCGCTGTGGCCGAACAAGGGCGAGGACGACCAGCGCCCGGCCCTCGGCACCCCCTACAAGCGCGTCCCGGCGGTGAGCCCGAAGAACCCGGCCGTCCCCGCGAGCGCCCCGGCCGCCCTGCGCCTGCCCATCGTCGACATCACCTGACGATCACCGCGGCCCGCCCCCGCCCGGACCCCCCTTGTGGCTGCTGACCTGCGGTTTTATCATGGGAGGTGACCGGCCCCGGGGGCGACGCTCCGGCGGAGCGGCCGGAATCGCCCTGCGCGGGGACATGTAGCCACCGCCGCCCGTCCGCTGATCCAAATGGCGGCGGGGAGAGGCAGATATGCGCAAGGTAGCCGATTGCAGAGACTTCCCGAGCGAGATGGACTGCACGCTGACGATCTCCGGCGAGGAGGGTGAGGTCCTGGACGCGGCCGTCGACCACGCGGTCTCCGTCCACGGGCACACCCGCAGCCCGGAGCTGCGCGAGCAGATCCGGGGGATGCTGAAGGACGACGTGCCGCAGCACGCCTGATCCCGGCCCCTTGACCCGCGCCCTCACGGCACTCCCGTGGCGGGCGCGGCTCAGGTTCGGTAGGCCGTGAAGGTCTTGTGGGCGCGGACGCCCTGGCCGCGCGTGAACTGGCGCATGCAGGAGTCCCAGGAGTAGTCCATGAAGTTGTGGATCGGGTCCAGGCCGCGTGCCGGGCAGGTGTCCTTGCCGGTCGGGCAGCCGTTGCTGGCCTCGCGCTCGGGCGGCGTGTCGCCCACGTAGTCGCCGCGTCCCGTGCAGCCGCCCTCGAACGGGTGCAGCAGGCCGAGCCAGTGCCCGGTCTCGTGGACGGCGCTGAACCCGCGGTTGAAGTGGGCGATCGAGCCACCCGGCATGCTGCCGAAGTGGATGACCACACCGTCCATCTTCGGCGCGCCCCGGTACTTCCACGGGAACGTCGACCAGCCGAGCAGGTCGTCGCCCATGTCGGCGCTGTAGAGGTTGAGCGCGGTCGCGCCGCCGCGGTGGAGCCGCGGCTTGTACTGGCCTTCGGTGCCCTCGGGGTTGGAGTACCAGGACCCGTTGTCGGAGCGGCTGATCTGCTTGAGCACGAACGAGAACCCGGTGTCGGCTCCGCCGAGCCTCCCGCCGTAGGCCGCGTTCAGCACCGCGACCTGCTTGCGGACGAGCGTGTCGGGGATGTTGCCGGCCTTCCCGTGGTGCAGCACGTGGAAGTAGACCGGGATGCGCACGTGCCGGGCCAGCGACTCGCGCTCGTCTCCCGTGCCGGGCACCGGGGACGGGCTCTGCAGGACGTTCAGCGGGATGCCCAGCCGCGCGAGCAGCCCGTTCAGCTGGCTTTCGACCGTGGCGGCCTCGCCGGGAGCCGCCACGTTCCGCTCGACGGCGCCGGACCCGGGCACGATCCGCGCGTCCTCCCCGTCCCGCAGGGCCACGACTCGTCCGGGCTTGACGGTTCGTCCGGGCTTGGCGGTGCCCGGCGCCGGACGCGGCGCCCCGTCGCCCCCGGCTTGGACTTGTGTCGCACTGGATCCGGACGTGGCGCATGCGTTCGGAGGCGGCGCGGCGGTTCGGCCGGACGGGACGGGTGGTGCGGACGCGACGGGCAGGGCGGGAGCGGCGGCTAGGAGGACGGTGGCGAGCAGGGACTTCACGGATCTCCTTGGCGGGACGGCCAGGTGTGGCCACGTTGTGTCGTCAACAGGTATCAGAGCGTGGCCTGGTGTGTCCGGAGGGCGGGCCATTCGAACCCGTCCGTTACCGGACAGGGGCGGAGCGTGGCCGCCACCGGCCCCGGCGCGTGCCGGCGGGTGTGTCGACCGCCGGCCCGGCGCGTGTCGCCCGCTGTGCCGACCGCCGGTCCGGCGCGTGTCCCCGGCTGTGCCGACCGCCGGTCCGGCGCGTGTCCCCGGCTGTGCCGACCGCCATGCCGGGTCGGGGCATCAGCGCAGGCAGCGGGCCCCTAAACTGGAGGTCCTCCGCCTCGTCCGTCCCGCGAAAGGCGCTGCCCGTGGCAGTAGACCAGTCCTTTGACACCGTTCTCGTCGTCGACTTCGGCGCGCAGTACGCGCAGCTGATCGCGCGGCGCGTCCGCGAGTGCCATGTGTTCTCCGAGATCGTCCCGTCGACCATGCCGGCGGCGGAGATGCTCGCGAAGAAGCCGAAGGCGATCATCCTGTCCGGCGGCCCGGCCTCGGTGTACGAGGAGGGCGCGCCCGCCGCGCCGGACGGGCTGTTCGAGCTGGGCGTCCCGACGCTGGGGATCTGCTACGGCCACCAGGTGATGGCGCAGGCGCTCGGCGGCACGGTCGCCAACTCCGAGGTCGCCGAGTACGGCGGCGCGGAGATCGCGGTGGCCACGCCGGGCATGCTGTTCGCGGACATGCCCGAGCGGCAGGCGGTGTGGATGTCGCACCGCGACTTCGTGTCGCGCGCGCCGGAGGGCTTCACGGTCACCGCGTCCACCGAGGTCACGCCGGTCGCGGGCATGGAGGACCGGGAGCGCGGGCTGTTCGGCGTGCAGTTCCACCCCGAGGTGCTGCACACCGAGCACGGCATGGAGGTGCTGCGCCGGTTCCTGTACGAGGGCGCGGGCTGCCGGCCCGGCTGGACCATGGTCAACATCGCCGAGGAGGCGATCGAGGAGGTCCGCGCGGCGGTCGGGGACAAGCGGGCGATCTGCGGGCTGTCCGGCGGGGTGGACTCGGCGGTCGCGGCGGCGCTCGTGCAGCGCGCCATCGGCTCCCAGCTGACCTGCGTGTTCGTCGACCACGGGCTGCTGCGCAAGGGCGAGGCCGAGCAGGTCGAGAAGGACTTCGTCGCCGCCACCGGCGTGAACCTGCACGTCGTGGACGCGCAGGACCGGTTCCTGGACGCGCTCGACGGCGTCACCGACCCGGAGACCAAGCGCAAGATCATCGGCCGCGAGTTCATCCGGGTGTTCGAGGAGGCCGCGCGGGAGATCGTCGGCACCTCCGCCGAGGCGGTCGAGTTCCTCGTCCAGGGCACCCTGTACCCGGACGTGGTGGAGTCGGGCGGCGGCACCGGCGCGGCGAACATCAAGTCGCACCACAACGTCGGCGGCCTCCCGGAGGACCTCCAGTTCACCCTGGTCGAGCCGCTGCGCACGCTGTTCAAGGACGAGGTCCGCGCGCTCGGCGAGCAGCTCGGCCTGCCCGCCGAGATCGTCTGGCGGCAGCCGTTCCCGGGCCCGGGCCTGGGCATCCGGATCATCGGCTCGGTCACCCGCGAGCGTCTGGAGATCCTCCGCGAGGCGGACGCGATCGCCCGCGAAGAGCTGACCCGCGCCGGCCTGGACCGGGAGATCTGGCAGTTCCCGGTGGTGCTGCTCGCCGACGTCCGCTCGGTCGGCGTCCAGGGCGACGGCCGCACCTACGGCCACCCGGTCGTGCTGCGCCCCGTCACCAGCGAGGACGCCATGACCGCCGACTGGGCCCGGCTGCCCTACGACGTGCTGTCCCGGATCTCCACCCGGATCACCAACGAGGTCCGCGAGGTCAACCGCGTCGTCGTGGACATCACCAGCAAGCCCCCCGGCACCATCGAGTGGGAGTGACCTCACCCCACTGAAAGCGAACGACCGCGCCCGAGCCTGACGGCTCGGGCGCGGTCGTGTGTTCGCGCGGCGCCCTCAAGGAGCGCTCACGTGGTGCCCTCGGGAGGCGATCAGGTGGCGCGTCGTCTTCTTCAAGCCGAAGGACTTCACCTTCTTCGGCCGCGTGGCGCGCCGGGGGAGTCAGACCGTGGCGGGGGCCAGGGCTTCCTCGGCCTCCAGGGTGAGGGCGGCGGCGTGCACGACGGCGGCGATCTTCAGCGCCTCCTGGATCTGCTCGCGCGGCATGCCCGCGTCGCGGAGCACCTTCTCGTGCGAGTCCAGGCACTTGCCGCAGCCGTTGATGGCCGAGACGGCGAGGCACCACAGCTCGAAGTCGGTCTTCTCGACGCCCGGCTTGCCGATGACGTTCATCCGCAGGCCCGCGCGCAGCGTCTCGTAGGTGTCGTCGCTGAGCAGGTGCGTGGCGCGGTAGTAGATGTTGTTCATCGCCATGATGGACGCGGCGGCCTTGGCCGCGGCGAACGCCTCGGCCGACAGGTAGTCGGCGGCGTCGTCGGCGATCTCGCGCACGACCTGGGCGTTGCGGCTCGCGAGCGCGGAGGCGAGCACCGTGCCCCACAGCTGCTGCTCGGAGAGCGACGAGGTGGTGGTCACCGAGCCGAGGTTCAGCTTGGTGTCCTTGGCGTAGTCGGGGAGGGCGGCCTTCAGCGCGTCGACGCTCATCTCGGGTTCCTTTCGGGACGGCGGCGGCCGGCCGCGGTCGTCCGCGACCGGCCGCATCCACGGGTGCCGCGCGTCACGCGGCGGTCAGGCTGGTGGTCAGGCGTTCGCCATCAGGCTGGCGGCGTCCAGCGTGGCCTCGCCCTTGTTCCAGTTGCAGGGGCACAGCTCGTCGCTCTGCAGCGCGTCGAGGACCCGCAGGACCTCCTTGACGTTGCGGCCGACCGAGCCGGCGGTGACCATCGAGAACTGGATCTCGTTGTTCGGGTCCACGATGAAGGTGGCGCGCTGGGCGACGCCGTCCTCGGTGAGGATGCCGAGCGCGGAGGTCAGCTCGCGGTTCAGGTCCGACAGCATCGGGAACGGCAGCTCGCGCAGGTCCGGGTGGTCCTTGCGCCACGCGAAGTGGACGAACTCGTTGTCGACGGACGCGCCGAGCACCTGGGCGTCGCGGTCGGCGAACTCCTCGTTGAGGCGGCCGAACTCGGCGATCTCGGTCGGACAGATGAAAGTGAAGTCCTTCGGCCAGAAGAACACCACGCGCCACTTGCCCTCGTAGGACTTGTGGTTGATCGTCTCGAAGGCGTTGTCGGCGTCGAGCGACACGCAGGCGGTCAGCTCGTACTCGGGGAACTGGTCTCCGACGGTAAGCACGCAAGGCTCCTTTGGTTGCGACTCCGGAGGGACGGTCCGGGTGAAGCGGGACACGTCCGGGCAGGTCAGCGCGCGGGGAGCAGGGTTCGGCACGCCCCCCGCCGGCCGACGGTGACCAGCGTGCACCAGGTACGGTGAAAAGAGAAATCGGATCAGTGGTGATCGAGTGATAGGAGTTGGCTATCAGCCGTCCGACCGTGGCCCAGCTGCGCGCGTTCCTGGCGCTCGCCGAGTACCTGCACTTCCGGGACGCGGCGGCGGCGCTGCGGATGAGCCAGCCCGCGCTGTCCGGGTCGGTCGCCGCGCTGGAGGAGACGCTGAACACGCAGCTGGTGGAGCGTACGACACGGCGCGTCCTGCTGACACCCGCGGGCGAGCGGGTGGCGCGCCGCGCCGAGACCGTCCTCGCCGAGCTGGACCGGCTGGTCGAGGACGTGGAGGCGGTGCGCGGCCCGCTGGTCGGGCCGCTGCGGCTCGGCGTTATCCCGACCGTCGCCCCGTACCTGCTCCCGGTCGTGCTGCCCCACCTGGCCGAACGCTTTCCCGAGCTGGAGCTGTCGGTGCACGAGGAGCAGACCGGCGAGATCACCGGCGAGCTGCTCGCCGGGCGGCTCGACGTGATCGTGCTCGCGCTGCCCGTCCCGGCGACGGGGGTGACCGAACTCACGCTCTACGACGAGGACTTCGCGCTCGTCGCGCCCGCCGCGATGGACCTGCCGCCGCGGGTCGAGCGCGGCACCCTGAACGAGCTGGACGTGATCCTGCTCAACGAGGGCCACTGCCTGCGCGACCAGGCCCTGGACGTGTGCCGCGAGGTCGGCGCGCGGGCCGGGTCGGCGACCTACGCGACGAGCCTGTCCACGCTGGTGCAGCTCGTCGCGGGCGGGCTCGGCGTGACGCTCGTCCCGGAGACCGCGCTGCCGGTCGAGACCCGCCGCGCGCCCGGCCTCGCCGAGCACCGCTTCGCCGCGCCCGCGCCGTCCCGGCGGATCGGGCTCGGCTACCGCGCCACCTCCCCGCGCGCGGACGACTTCGAGGCGCTCGCCGAGGCGCTCCGCGAAGCCGTCGCCAAGGAATGGCCCGGCCTGCACGCCGCCGCCTGACGCGAAGGGCACTGCCGTCTGACGCGAAGGGCGCTGCCGCGACGCGAAGGCATAACCGCGGGGTTCGGCAGAACCAGGGGCGGGTCAAGACTGGGTCAGGAGGCGTTCTGGCATTCACGATCCCGGTGTGGCCGCTCACCAAGCGTGACCATGCTGGAGTGCATGTCCCCGAAGCTCAGCGTCGTCGTCCCGTTCCGCAACGCCGAGGAGCGCCTGGGCGCTTGCCTGGTGTCGCTGGCCGACCAGCGGCTTCGCGACCTCGAGGTCGTGATGGTGGACGACGGCTCGACCGACGCGGGCGGGGTCGTGGCGAAGGAGGCGGCCGTCCGGGACGTCCGGTTCCGGCTGGTCGAGCAGCCGCCCCGGGGCCTGGACGCGGCCCGGGACGCGGGGGTCGCCGCCGCGTCCGGCGAGCTGCTCGCCTTCGCGGACGCCGAGGAGGCCGTCCCCGCCGGGTTCTACGCCGATCTGGTGGCCGCGCTCGACCGCCGCGGCACCGTCGGCAGCGGCTCCGACCTCGTCGCGCCCGGACCCGTCCCCGCCGACCGGACGACCCTCGCGCGCAACCCCCTCCTGCTGCACGACCTCTCGCTCAGCGGCAAGGTGTTCCGCCGCGCCTTCTGGGACGGCTGCGACCTGGCCTCCGCCAAGGGCGAGCGCTCCCTCGCCGTCCGCGCGCTGGCCCTGGCCGAGGCCATCGACGTCGTGAACACCCCGTCCCCCCGCGACACCAGCACCCGCGACACGAGCCCGCGCGAGGGTGGAGTGGCGGAGCGGGTGGCGGCGGCCGGTGCTGATCGCGACTTTCTGACCTGTGAGGCGCCGGAGGCCGTTCGGGCCTTCGACGAGCACGTGCTCGCGAGGGTCGAGCTTGCCGGGTTGATGTCCCGGCTCGTCCGCGCGGACGAGGCGGAGCGCGCCGAGCTGACCGCGCTCGGCGCGGAGGTCGCCGGACGGCTCGACCCGTCCGTGCCTGCCCGGCTGCCCGCGCTGGCGCGGCTCAAGCTGCACCTGCTCGCGCGCGGCCTGACCGCTGAGCTGGTCGAGGTCGTCCGCTACGAGGAGGCGGGCGACGCCGCGAACGTCCGGGTGGTGCGGCGCGGGCGGCGCGGCCGCTGGTTCGCCGCGCACCCGTACTTCGAGGACGCGTCGCTCGCCGTCCCCGCGCACGTGTACGACGTGACCGACGAGATGCGGCCGGTCGCGCGCGTCGACCGCGCCGTCTGGGCCGGGGACCGGCTGCGCATCGAGGGCCACGCGTACATCCCGATGCTGGACGCAGAGGGCGGCCGGATCCGGCTCTGGCTGCTCGCGAGCCGCCGCCTCGGCCTGGTGCGCGTCCCAGTGAAGCGCGTTCGGCGGCCCGATGTGACCGCCGCGTCGGGGCAGTCCGCGGTGTCCTACGACGCCTCGGGCTTCACCGCCGAGATCGACCCGGACGCGCTGAAGCTGCTCGGCCGCTGGCGCACCGGCGACTGGAGGCTGTGCGTCGACATCGCCACCCGGGGCGTGCACCGCCGGCGGACGCTCGCGCCGCCGAGGACGGGCGAGCGCTGGCCGCTCGACCGCGAGCTGTCCCCGTCCGTTCGGCTCCAGACGGTCGCGGTGGACGGCCGCCAGCTGCTGCGCGTCCGGGCGAACGATGCCGTCCTGACGGGACACGCCCGGAGCGGGCGGAACCTGGAGATCCGGGGGGTGCTGGCCCGCGATCCGGGCGCGAAGGCGTGGCTGACCGCGACCGCGCGCGGCGTCGCGAAGGTGCGCGGGAAGGTCGAGCGGCTCGGCGCGGCCGAGGGCGGCGGCGTCGCGTTCCGCGCGCTGCTCCCGCTCGCCGACCTCACCGCCGTCCGGGCCGACTGGACGTTCGGGATCACGGGCGGGCTGAAGCTCGCCTTCCCGGCCGAGGTCCCGGAGGCCCGGTACGCCCTGCGCGGCACCGAGTTCGCGCTGACCGTGACGCATGCCGGCAACCTCTGCGGGATCACGCGCGCGGCCCATCTCGTCCTGACCGAGGCGCTCTGGCACGCGGACGGCACCCTGCACCTCGCCGGGACCTGCGCCGACCCCGACACCCGCACGGACGCCCTGACCGTCCGGCGGCCGGAGTCGGGGGAGCGGTACGAGGTGCCGCTGACCTGGCAGGGCCCGCTGTTCGTCGGGACGCTCGCGCCGCGCCGGATGCGGTGGCTCGGCCTCGACCGCCCGCTCGTCCCGGGCCGCTGGGAGCTGCTCGCGGACGACCGTCCGCTGCTGGCCGAGCGCCGCGCCGCCGCCGGTCTCCCCGGCCCGCGCACCACCGGACGCCACGAGGTGACGGTCCGGGCGAGCCGGAACGGCAGCGTCACCCTTCGCGTCCGGACGGCCTTGGCCGACGACGAGCGCGGCCCCTACCGGCAGGCGTTGATCCAGCGCCGCGAGTACCCGGCCAAGCGCGCCGAACCCGTTCTCGACCTGGCCCTTTTCGACTCGTACCGGGGACGCCAGTACTCCTGCAACCCGCGCGGCCTCTACGACGAGCTGCGCCGCCGCGGCAGCGGCCTCGACTGCGTCTGGGTGACCCGGAACGGCGACTTCGGCACGCCCGCCGGGGCCCGGACCGTCCTGGCGGGGAGCCGCGAGCACTACGAGGCCGTCGCCCGCGCGCGCTACCTGTTCGGGAACTGGTCGCAGGCCGAGTGGTTCGCCAAGCGCCGCGGCCAGACCTACGTGCAGTGCTGGCACGGCACGCCGCTCAAGCGCCTCGGCTGGGACGTCATGGACATGCCGCACCGGCGCGGCGGGAAGCGCGTCTGGATGGAGCACGACGTCCCGCAATGGGACGTGCTGCTCGCGCAGAACGAGTACTCCGTGCCGCACTTCCGCCGCGCGTTCGACTACGCCGGGGAGGTGCTCGTCACCGGCTACCCGCGCAACGACATCCTCGCCAGCGCGCACCGCGGGCAGATGGCCGACGTGGTGCGGTTCCGGCTGGGCGTCCCGGCCGGCAAGCGGGTCGTCCTGTACGCGCCGACCTGGCGGGACGACGTGCAGACCGGGCGCGGCAGGCTCGCGTACCGGCCCGCGCTCGACCTGGCGCGGCTGTCGGCCGCGCTCGGCCCCGACCACGTCCTGCTGCTGCGCACGCACTACCTCGTCGCCGACCGGGCGCCCGTCCCCGCTGACGGGACGGTCCTCGACGTCTCCGCCTACCCGGACATCGCGGAGCTTTACCTGATCGCGGACGCGCTGGTCACGGACTACTCGTCCGCCATGTTCGACTTCGCGGTCACCGGCGCGCCGATCCTGCTCTACGCCTACGACCTGGAGCGCTACCGCGAGCGGGTGCGCGGCTTCTACTTCGACCTGGAGGCCGAGGCCCCGGGACCGCTCCTCCGCACCCAGGACGACCTGACCGACGCCCTCCGCGCCCTGGACGACGTCCCCGCGGCGTACGCCGAGCGGTACGCGGGCTTCCGCGACCGGTACTGCCCGCACGACGACGGCCACGCCGCCGCGCGCGTCCTCGACGCCGTCCTCTGACCACCCCCGCCTCAAGCCCACGACTCCGGCCCGTCTCACCCAGGAGCACCGCTTGGCACCGAAGATCAGCATCGTCGTCCCGTTCTACAACGTCGAGGACTACCTGGAGGAGTGCCTGGTCTCGCTCGCGCGGCAGACCCTCAGTGACATCGAGGTCGTCATGGTGGACGACGGGTCGCCGGACAACTGCGCGGTCATCGCCAAGGCGTTCGCCGAGAAGGACCCGCGGTTCCGGTTCGTCCAGCAGGAGAACCAGGGGCTCGGCCCGGCGCGCAACACCGGGGCCGCGCACGCGACCGGCGAGTACCTCGCGTTCGTGGACAGCGACGACGTGGTGGCCCGGTACGCCTACGAGCTGATGACGCAGAGCCTGGACCGCACCGGCTCGGACATGGCGGTCGGGAACGTCCGGCGCTTCAACGGCGGCCGGACGTGGCAGTGCTGGGCGCACCAGGAGCCGTGCGAGCGGAGCGTCGAGCGGACGCACGTGTCCCGGCAGCACAACCTCATGCAGGACCGGATGGTCTGGAACAAGGTGTTCCGCCGGTCGTTCTGGGACGCGCGCGGCCTCGCGTTCCCCGGCATCCTCTACGAGGACTCCCCGGTCATGGTCGCCGCGCACGTCCTGGCGAAGTCGGTGGACGTGTTCGCGCAGCCGGTCTACTACTGGCGCGACCGCGAGGGGTCCATCACCAAGCGGAAGGCGGAGCTGTCCAACCTGGAGGACCGGATGGCGTCGGTCCGCATGGTGCACGAGTTCCTGGACGGCCACCCGCCGGCCCTCAAGGCCGCCTACGACCGCTACGCGCTGGACGTGGACCTCGGCGTCCTCACCGAGAACCTGCAGCCCGCGACCGAGGCGGAGCGCGCGCGGATCATGGAGCTCGGCGCGGCCTGCCTGCGGGACGCCGCGCCCGGCGCCCGCGGGCTCCTGCCGATGCGCAAGCGGCTGCGCCTGCACCTGCTGGAACGCGGGATGCTGCCGGAGCTGCTGGAGGTGCTGCGGTTCGAGAAGAGCGGCGACCGGGACGCGGCGGCCGTCCGGCGCGGCCTGTTCCGGCACCGCTGGTACCTGCGCTACCCGTTCTTCGAGGACGCCGAGCGGGCGATCCCGGACGAGATCTACGACGTCACCGACGAGCTGAAGCTCTGGGCCGCCGTGGACGACCTGCGCTGGGAGGACGGGAAACTACGCATCGACGGGCACGCCTACTTCTCCCGGATCGACGCCGCCTCACCCCGCGACCTGAAGATGAAGGTCTGGCTCCAGGACCCGCGCGGACGGCGGCGGATCGACCTCGCGCACGAGCGGGTCGTCCGGCCGGATGTGACCGCCGCGTCCCGGCAGTCGGCCGCGAACCACGACCACTCGGGCTTCACGTTCCTGCTGGATCCGGAGCGGCTCAAGATCGGCCGGCGGCGCGCGGTCAACTGGGAGCTGCACGTCGCCGTGGACGCGCAGGGCAAGCGCGGCGAGCGGCGCGTCGGCCCGCCGCGGCGGCCGAGCGTCTCCTGGGCGCACGCGCGGACGGTGTCCGGGCGCGTCAAGGTGCAGCCCGCCGCCGATCCGGCCGGGTTCATGCTCCAGGTGAAGCCGGAACGGGCGCTCGTGACCGGCCACCGGACCACCGAGGACGGCGCGCTCCGCCTGGAGGGCTGGACGGACACCGACCTCGGCAAGGCGCCGGTCGTCCGGGTGCACCGGCAGCACGGGCAGGGGATGGTCGAGCGGCCCGTCCGGGACATCGTGGCCGCCGACGGCGGGCTGCGCTTCGCGGTCGAGCTGCCGCTGGACGAGCTGCTGCCCGACCCGTGCGCCGAGGACCGGGTCGCCCGCGCGACGCGGATCGGCGACGGCGTGAACTGGGAGCTGCGGCTGCGCGGCGCGGGCGAGCCGGTGCGGCTGATGTTCGCGGACGGCGTCCGCGAGGCCCGGTACCCGGTCGGCGCGCAGGACTTCGTGCTGACCCGCACGCGGTTCGGCAACGTGCGCGGTGTCGAGCGCTTCCGCCGTCCGGTGGTCACGGACGTGGCCTGGGCGGACGGCGACCGGCTCGTGCTCACCGGGGAGATGTCGCCGGGGCCGGTGCCGGACGAGCTGATCGTCCGGCGGCGCCGGTCGAGCGAGGAGCACCGCGTCCCGCTGGCCTGGGACGGGCACCGCTTCCGCGCCGAGCTGACACCGGGCCGGATGCCGCTGTTCGGGTCGGCCCTGCCGCTCCGCAGCGGCCTCTGGGACCTGGTGGTCGGCTCCGAGGCGGGCGAGACCATGGTCGTGATGGAGCGCGCCGGCATCGCCGGGCTGCCCGCGACGCGGACGGTCGGCATGCACGAGATCGCGTTCAGCATGCACCAGGTCGATGCGCTCAGCCTCAGCGTGCAGCAGGCCCTCGCCGACGACGAGCGCGGCCAGTACGCGCAGCGCCGCATCCAGGAGGACGAGTACCCGCGCATGCGCGAGCGTCCGCTGCGCGACCTCGCCGTGTTCGACTCCTACGAGGGCGTCCAGTACTCGTGCAGCCCGCGCGCGGTGTTCGAGGAGCTGCGGCGCAGGCGTCCGGACATCGAGTGCGTGTGGGCGACGCGCGACGGGCAGTTCGAGGTCCCGGAGGGCGCCCGCGGGGTGCTGATGGAGAGCCGCGCGCACTACGAGGCCATGGCGCAGGCGCGCTGGGTCGTCGGCAACTTCGGCCAGCTGCCCTGGTTCGTGAAGCGGCCCGGCCAGACGTACATGCAGACCTGGCACGGGACGCCGCTGAAGCGCCTCGCCTACGACCTGCGCGACATGCCGTACAAGCGGACCGAGACGCTCGACTGGATGGAGCGCGAGGTCCCGCGCTGGGACGTGCTGATCTCGCCGAACCCGTTCACCACCCCGATCATGCGCCGCGCGTTCCGCTACGACGGCGAGATCCTGGAGACCGGGTACCCGCGCAACGACGTCCTGACCGCGCCCGGGGCCGAGGCGGTCGCGCGGCGCGTCCGGGAGCGGCTCGGCGTGCCGGACGGGAAGAAGGTCGTCCTGTACGCGCCGACCTGGCGGGACGACCACCACCTCGCGCCCGGACGCCGCGCGTTCTCGCTGGAGCTGGACCTCGCGCTGCTGCGCGAGCGGCTCGGTGACGACCACGTGGTGCTCGTCCGCGCGCACTACCTGATCACCGACCGGTCCTGGTCGGACTCCGACGGGTTCGTGATCGACGTGTCCCGGTACGGCGAGATCGCCGAGCTGTACCTCGCCGCGGACGTCCTGGTCACCGACTACTCGTCGGCGATGTTCGACTTCGCCGTGACCGGCAAGCCGATGGTCTTCTACGCCTACGACCTGGAGGCCTACCGCGACACCGTCCGCGGCTTCTACCTGGACTTCGACGCCGAGGCCCCCGGGCCGATCGTGCGGACCTCGGCGGAGGTCGCCGAGGCCCTCGCAGACCTCGGCACCGCCTGCGCCCCCCGCGCCGGCGCCTACGCGGCCTTCCGCGCCGCCTACTGCCCGTACGACGACGGACGCGCCGCCGCGCGCGCCGTGGACCGGCTGCTCGCCGGTCCGACCGGAAAGTGACAGCAACCTAGGGAACGGGGCACACGTCGTGACCGAAACGGCCACCAGCGCAGCGGCCAGCACGGCAGCCGACAGCACCGCACCGAGCAGCATCGACGAGATCAAGGGGTGGTTCTCCGACCTGGACCGCAGGCTGTTCGACTGGGCGCTGGACCGCCAGCGGCGCCTGGAGCAGGACGGCGACCTGCTGGAACTCGGGGCGTACCTGGGCAAGAGCGCCGTGCTGGTCGGCCGGCACCTCGGCCCGGACGAGACCTTCACCGTCTGCGACCTGTTCGGGACGCCCGCCGGGGACGGCGACAACGACGCCGAGGTGAGGCGCTCCTACGGCGAGCTGACCCGCGCCGCGTTCGAGCGGAACTACCTCGCCTTCCACGACGACCTGCCGGAGATCGTGCAGGGCCCGACCTCGGGCCTGCGCGGGCGGCTCGACACGGGCTCGGTCAGGTTCGCGCACATCGACGCCTCGCACCTGTACGAGCACGTCGCGACCGACATCGAGATCGTGAAGGACGCGCTCGCGCCGGACGGGATCGTCGCGTGCGACGACTACCGCTCCGGGCACACCCCGGGCGTCGCGGCCGCCGTCTGGGAGGCCGTCCTGGACAAGGGCCTCAAGCCGGTCGCGCTCAGCCCGTCCAAGCTGTACGGGACGTGGGGCGACGACGAGGCCCTCCGCGCCGACCTCGTCGCGCACCTCGCGCACGAGCCGTCGCTCTGGCACGAGGTGCAGCGGGTGGCGGGGCACGAGGTCGTCCGGGTCGTCCTGCGGGAGGGCGCGCGGCCGTCCGAGGCGGAGCGGCTGCGGCAGCTCTCGGTGTGCCTGCGGGTGGAGAACGACCGGCTCGAACGCGAGCTGGCGGAGGGGCGGCGGCTGCTGAAGGCGCTGCGCGACTCGGCCAGCTTCAAGGTGGGACGCGCGATCACGGCGCCGCCGCGAGCGCTGCGCGACCTGACCGTCCCGACTGGGCGTCCGGCCCAGGACTGAACGCCCCGGCGGGCGCTCTCCCCCGAGAGGACGAGCGCCCGCCGCGGGTCATCCGTGTTCGGGGGTCATCCGCGTCCGGCAGGTATCCCCGTGCCCGCGGGTCATTCGCGTCCGCGGGTCATCGGCGTTTGGTCGGCTTCGCGTGCGCGGGCAGGGCCCTGGCCGATTCCGGAGCCTTCGCTCTGCCGGGCGCGAGGATCCTGGGCTTGTCGGAGACCGGAGCGCCGCCGCCCTTCGTGACGGACGCGAGCCCGTAGTACGACGCGATCCACGGCCCGAGCCAGTCATGCCGTCCAGGACGCTCGAAGGGAACGGCCAGGTTCGCGATCGGCAGCTGGGCGACCGGGGCCGTGCGCGCCCCGGCGCGCTTCGCCCGCTCGATCCGCGCGGACTGCGCGTCGAAGGCGGCGGCGCGGTTCGCCATCGCCGTTCCCGTCTCCCGGAGCCGCGCCGCGCCGCTCGTGCAGGCCGCCGCGACGAGCGCGAGGCAGATCGCGCAGACCGCCGTGCTCGGACCGTCCGCCCGGCCGCGCAGGCGGCGGATGATATCGGCGGCCGCGTAGCCGTAGAACGCCGCGACCAGCACGGCCGCGTAGCGGAACACGAACCAGCCGCGGTAGAACGTCCAGCCGCCGTGCCCCCAGCCGACGCGCAGCTCCCACATCACCGCGAACGTCAGCGCCAGCACGCCCGCGGCCCCCGCGACCAGCGCGTAGAGCAGCTTCCCGGCGGGCAGCGGGCGGTGCGAGCGAGCCAGCACGCACACCAGGAAGCCGATCGCGGCGGCGGCCGGGAGGGACATGTCCGTCGCGAGATGCATGAGGACCCGCTCTCCGGACGACACGGTGTCGGCCAGCACCTTCGCGCTGATCAGCGGCTCGCTGTGCGTGCGCTGGCGCAGCGTCACGGCGTGGCCCGGCGAGGTGAGCACGATGAGCGCGCCGACGACCGTGCTCGCGCCGAACAGCGCGCCGAACATCGGCAGCCAGGTCAGCCGCCGGACGAACAGCAGGTGCCCGATCCCGCCGAGGACGACCAGGATCAGCACGGCCGCCGAGATCGTCTCGCTGGTGGTCCCGGCCAGCAGGCCGAGCGGCACCGCCGCGATGCCCGTCCAGAGCCGGGCCCGCGGCGAGCGCGCGAGCAGGGCCACGGCGACGAGGCCGGTGACCAGCGCGGGCGGGAGCGTGTGCGTGATGACCCCGGCCGTCCAGTAGAGCGTCTGGTACGGGCGCGGCTGCGTGCCGAGCGAGAGCACGGCGGTGCCGAGGCCGGCCAGGGGAGCGGCGAGCGGATGCGCGCTCCCGTCCCCGGCGCGGCTCAGCATGGCCCGGGTGAGCAGCGCCGCCGCCACCGCGAGCGCGAGCACGGTGACGGCAGGGGTGAGCCGCATCCCCCAATCCGGGAAAAGGTAGGCGAGACCGACGAAGACTCCGTTCCCGATACGTCCGGTGGCCGTCGTATAGAGGTACTCGCACGGGCCGAAGAAGCCCTTCGCCCGCTCGATTCCGATAAAGCGGAAATCGTCTGAAGCGGGCCGGGTGAACGTCCCGAGAAAGCACATCACCCCGGCCGTCGCGGCGAACGCGACGAGCAGCACGGCCGCGGCGACCACCGCCGGACGCTGGGACGGCGCGGGCGGGTCTCCGGTCTCGTGGCGGCGGGGCGTCCGCTGTTTCAGTTCGGCGGTGTCGACCATGCGCGGGATTATTCCGGCCGCTCCGGTCCCGTTCGCGGCAATGGTTCCATCAAAGAAAAGTCTTGGTGGTTATTTGTCGCTGCGGTCGCGGACGGGGCGGCACTTTCATGGGTCGTGCCCGTGACCCGCTTCCGGAGGGAGACCGGCCGTGCCAGGCACAGCAGGCGCCCGCGCAGCGCCCCCCGCACCGTCCGCGCCGCGCGCATCCAAGGCGTCCATGCGGGCCGCCTCTGAGACATCGGTGCGGTCGGGTGAGCGGGCGCTCGCGCCGCCGCCGCGGACCGCCGGGACGGACGCGCCGGTCGTGGAGATCGTGATCCCCGTCCTGAACGAGGAGCGGGCGCTCGGCGGCGGTGTCCGGACGCTGCACGCCTACCTGCGCGAGTGGTTCCCCTGGACGTGGCGGATCACCGTCGTGGACAACGGCTCCACCGACCGGACGCCGGAGGTCGGCCGCGCGCTCGCCGCCGAGCTGCCCGGGGTCGAGCTGCGGCGACTGGACGTCCGGGGCAAGGGCGCGGCGGTGAAGGCCGCCTGGCGGGAGAGCGATGCGACCGTCGTCGCGTACATGGACGTGGACCTGTCCACCGACCTCGGCGCGCTGCTCCCGCTGGTCGCGCCGCTGGTCAGCGGGCACTCCGACCTCGCGATCGGGACCCGGCTCGGGCGCGGCGCGCGGATCCGGCGCGGGCTGCGCCGGGAGGCGGTGTCGCGCTGCTACAACGGCCTGCTCCGGGTCGGCTTCGGCGCCCGGTTCACCGACGCGGCCTGCGGCTTCAAGGCGGCCCGCGCGGACGTCGCCGGCCGGCTGACCGCGTGTGTGGGCGACGACGACTGGTTCTTCGACACCGAGATGCTGCTGCTCGCCGAGTTCAACGGCCTGCGCGTGCACGAGGTCGCCGTCGACTGGGTGGAGGACGTCGACTCGCGCGTCCGCGTCGGCCGGACGGCGGCGCACAACCTGCGCGGCCTGCTCCGGACGGCCCGCGCGATGGCGCGCGGCGAGGCCGGGCTCGGCCTGCCGGAACGCCCCGAGCCGCGGCCCGCCCATCCGGACGCGGTGCTCGGCCGCCCGACCGGGCGCCCCGGCATGCTGGTCGGCTTCGCCGCCGCCGGGCTGCTCGCGACGGTCGTCCACACGGCCGGGTACCTGCTGCTGCGCGGCGCGTGGGCGCCCGTCCCGGCGAACCTCGGCGGGCTGCTGCTGAGCACGGTCGCGGGCACCGAGGCGAACCGCCGCTGGACCTTTCCGCGGCGCGGCGGGCGCCGCGCCTTCGTGCATTCGCGCGCGGCCCTGCTCGCCGCGCTGAACTGGGCGCTGACCTCGGTCGCCGTCGCGGGCGCCGCGGCGCTGCGGCCGGGCCGAATCGGCGAGGCCTGCGTGCTGCTGGCCGTCTCGTCCTGCCTGGTCACGCTCCGGTTCAGCGCGCTGGACCGGTGGGTGTTCGCGCGCCGCGGCTGACCGATTCCCTGGGGGAGAGCACATGGACACGATCGAGGTCGAGCGCGTCGTCGCGGTCGAGGAGCGCAACTGGTGGTACCGCGAGCGGCGGCACCTGATCGGGCGCGAGCTGCGCCGGCTGGGCCGCCCGGGCCTCGGCGCGGACGTCGGCGCGGCGGGCGGCGGCAACACCCGCGTCCTGCTGGACCACGGCTGGGACGCCGTCGCCGTGGACGCGTCGGAGGCCGGTGTCGACGCCGCCCGGCGGCGCGGCATCGACGCCCGCCTCGGCGACGCCCGCGACCTGCCGTTCCCGGACGCCGCGTTCGACTTCGCGATGGCGCTGGACGTCCTGGAGCACATCGAGGACGACGCGGGCGCCGCGGCCGAGCTGGCGCGGATCGTCCGGCCGGGCGGGGCGGCGCTGGTGACCGTGCCGTGCGACATGCGGCTGTGGTCGGCGCACGACGAGGCGCTCGGGCACGTCCGGCGCTACGACCGGGCGGAGCTCGCCGAGGTGCTGACCGGCGCGGGCTTCGAGATCGGGCGGCTGTGGAGCTGGAACGTGCTGCTCAGGCCGGTCGTCCGGATGCGGCGCCGCGCGTCCACCGGATGCGACCTGGAGGCGCTGCCCGCCTGGCTCGACCGCTCGCTGCACGCGGTCGTCGCCGCCGAGCGCGTCCTCCCGGTGGGCACGCTGCCGGGGGTCTCCCTGGTCGCCCGCCTGACCAAGCGCTAGCCGGTATCAGCTCGCGCCCGCCGTCCCGACGTCGTCCGGCGGGCGGTGGGCGCGGGCGAACAGCGTCGTCCCGGACAGCGAGTGCAGCGGCAGCAGGTCCTCGGCCTGGAGGATCCAGCCGAGCAGCCGGTCGGCGGCCGGGCGGCGCGCCCGGGTCTCCCAGCCCGCGACGTGGTGCCGCCGCAGCCGGGCGAGCGGCCGCAGCAGCACGTTCCAGTTCCACAGCCGGTCGAGGACGAGCCCGGCTCCGGCGAGCAGCGCCGCGAGCGTGTCCCTTGTGTACCGGCGGACGTTCCCGCAGGCCAGGTCGTGCGCCGACCACAGCCGCATGTCGTGCGGCACCGACACCAGCGCCGTCCCGCCGGGACGCAGCACGCGCGCGATCTCCGCGGCGGCGGCGCGGTCGTCCTCGGCGCGGGCGAGCACGTCGAGGGCGACCGCCAGATCGAACCCGCCGGTCGCGAGCGGTAGGTAGCGAGGATCGCCCGGCAGCACGTCCGTCCCGCCGGTACCGGACGTGTCGACCGTGGTGGTCTGCCAGCCGTGCCGCCGCAGGTGCAGCGCGTCGGCTCGCAATATGTCGTCGGCGAGCAGTGTGTCGGCTTGCAGGGAGCCCGCGCCGGACGCGGAGCCGATGTGCGCTGCGCGTCCGGGCGGGCCGAGGCGGCGCAGCTCGCGGGACAGGATCGCGCGCCGCTCCCGGTACCACCAGGGATCGCGGGGACGCGCCGGGCCGGCGGGCCGTCCATCGGTGAGCGTGTGCACGCCCCAAGCCGACCGGAACCCGCCCGCTCCCCGCCAACGTCGCCTCCGGCACGCGGACGATCATTGACCCCGCCTTGGCCCGCCGATCGGCATGCGCGCGGAGTGGACCCCGAATCCACCCGCTGTGACCTGTTGAACGGTGATCGCCCCCTTTCGCTTAACTCTGTGTGTTTTTGCCAGTGATGGCGAAGGAAAGGGCGCGTAGATCTGGAAACACACTCGCACCCCCCGCACCACGGAGGCTCCGTGTCCCCCCAACGTCCTCTGCTCGCCGGGGCGGCCCTCGCGGCCGTGCTGGCGGCGAGCCTGACCGTGCCGCGCGCCGCGTCCGCCGCGCCCGCGGACGACCCGCCCCCGCCGTCCGGCGCGCTGCCCGGCGGCGTCCAGACCGGCACGTCCGCGCCCGCGCTCGTCGAAGGGCTGGACGAGAAGGCCGCGTCGAGCGACCCGGTCAAGGCCGCGCGCGCCCACCTCGCCGAACCCCGCTACAAGATCAAGGACACCGCCCGCGACCTCGCCCCGCTCGACGTCGTCGCGGACGGCACGCAGAAGACCGTCCGGTTCGAGCAGCGCTACCAGGGGCTGCCCGTGCTGGGCGGCCAGTACCTCGTCCACCTGGACCGCGACCGGGTCACCGGCGCGGGCGGCCGCTACCTCACCGACCTGTCGGTGGACACCAGGCCGACGGTGCCCGAGGCGTCCGCCCGCAAGGCCGCGCTGTTCAGGACGATCGAACCGCGCGGCAAGGCCGGGCTCGCCGAGCTGCGGAAGGCGGCCGTCCAGAACCTCGGGCTCGCCGTCGTCCCGCGCGGCAGAGGCCAGCTGACCTGGCACTTCCGGATCGGCGGCAGCCTGCGCGGCAAGCCGGTGCTGCGCGAGGTCTACATCGACGCGCACGGCACCGGGGCCGCGCTCAGCTACGACCGGCTGCAGGAGGCCGAAGGCCCCGTCCAGGCGTCGGGCAAGGACGCGCACGGCCGCGACCGCACGTTCCCCGCGTGGCGGCGCGCGGACGGCAAGGTCGAGATGCGCGACACGACCCGCGCGGCCGGAGGCATCGTCACCTATGACGCGCAGGGCAAGGACGTGAGCGTGTTCGAGGGCCGGCAGCTGCCCGCCGACACGGCCGTCGCGGCGTCCGACTCGACGGTGTTCCCGCAGTCCGCGACCGATTCAGGCGCGGTGGACGCGCACTGGGCCGCCGGGCAGGTCTACGACTTCTACAAGCGGCTCGGCCGGGACGGCCTGGACGGCAAGGGCGGCCCGATCAACTCGGTCGTCAACGTCACCGCGGGAGGCGGCGTCTTCGAGAACGCCTTCTGGGACGGCACCAAGATGGTGTACGGCGGGGGCGGCAGGGACTACTACTCGTTCGCGTCCAGCCTGGACGTGGACGGCCACGAGATGACGCACGGCGTCGTCGAGCACACCGCGAACCTGGCGTACTTCGGCCAGTCCGGCGCGATGAACGAGGGCATCGCCGACTACTTCGGCAACGCCATCCAGCTCGACGCGCTGAAGATGCCGATGACCGACCCGCGCGCGGCGCTGCTCGGCGAGGAGCTGTGCCGCACCGGGACGCCCGAGCAGTGCGCCCTGCGGCGCCTGGACGACAACCGGAACGCGACCCGGGACTACATCGGCGCGACCATCCGCATCGACGGCGCGGGCGTGCACCTGAACTCGACCATCTTCTCCGGCGCGCTGTGGGACATCCGCAAGGCGCTCGGCGGGGGCCGCGGCGACAAGCTCGCCTACAAGGCCCTGTCCGAGTACATGACCCCGCTGGACGGCTTCACCGACGGCCGCCGCGCCGTCGAGGCCGCCGCCCGCGCGCTGCACTACAGCGGCAAGGACCGGACGGTCGTCCGGCAGGCGTTCGAGCGCCACGGCATCAAGCCCGGCTGGGAGCGCCGCATCGGCCTGGACGCGAGGATCCTCAAGGCGAACCTGTCCGACGACGCGAGCCCGGACGTCGCGGGCAACCGGTACGTGTTCACCGACTCGTCCCCGGACGGCGCGGAGCTGCCGTCGGTCTACACCGGCGACCTGCGCGGCGGCACGCCGGTGAAGGTCTTCGGCGAGGACGGCGTGTGGCCGTGGCCGCTCTCCACGGACGGCCGGACCGTCGCCTGGGTGCAGATCAACCTCAACACCGGGACGTTCGACGTGGTGACGCGGCCCGCCGACCTGAGCGCGCCCGCGACCGTCCGGTACTCGACACCGGGCTCGATCCAGGACGTCGCGCTCGACGGGAACCTGCTCGCGTTCACCGAGGTCTCGCCGGACGGGTCGTCCGCCGACGTCTGGTACATGCGGCTCGGGGACCAGGGGCCGGTGGACGTCAACCCGTCCTATGCCGAGCAGACCATGCAGGTCACGGTCAAGGACGGCCGGATCGGCTACATCAAGTACCGGCCGGACGGCTCCCAGCGCCCCGCGGTCTACGACACCGCCACCGGCAAGGAGACCGACATCGCGTCCAAGGGCAGGGCGGACCTGCCGTACCTGACCAGGAGCACGCTGTTCTTCATCGACGACACCGACGCCGACCCGAACCGCGCGGGCATCTCCCGCGCGGGCGTCGACGGCACCGGGCTCGCGTCCGTGCTCGCGGACGGGCCGAACGCGCCGCGGATCACCGGCATGAAGGCGAACGACTCGTGGGTGACCTTCGGCGCGCTCCCCGGCGGGGACGTCTTCACCAACGCGGGCGCGCCGAAGCTGTTCCAGCTCCCGGCCAGGGGCGGCACGCCGGTTCGGATGTCCTGCGACCGGGGCGAGCAGGGCCGCTTCGGGATCGGTGACGGCCACCGGGTCGTCTGGGCGGACGGCACCGCCGGACGCGCCGACCTGGTGACGCGCGACCGTTCAGTGGGCGCCTGCCGATAAAGGCGAAGGGCCGGGACGCTTCGTCCCGGCCCTTCCGACGTTCGAGGTCAGCGGCGGCGTCGGCGCAGGACGTACAGGACGGCCAGGAGGAACGCGACGGCTCCGGCGACCGGGAGGACGCGCTTGGCGACGGACGGCCCGGCGACCTCCAACAGGTCGATCGCGTCGTCCGCGCGGCGCGGGTGGATCCGCGTGACCGGCGCGGGCGCGCCCTCCGGCGCGACCGGCTCCACTGGCTGGATCGGCTTGACCGGCTCGACGGGGTCGGCCTGTTCGACCGGGCTCGCCGGGCGCTGGTGCGGGACGACGGCCGAAGCCTCGGACGTCTCGGGCGCGGCCGCGCTCGTCTCGGGCGTCGGGTCGGCCGCCTCGTTCTCGGACGACTCCAGTTCCTCGGCCAGGGCCTTGGCGAAGCGGCCGACGAGCTTGCCGCCGACCTCGGAGAGGATGTTGCGGCCGAACTGCGCGGGACGGCCCGTCACGTTCAGCTTGGTGCGGACGGACACGTGCGTCGTGCCGTCCTCCTCGCGCAGCTTCGCCTGGACGGTGGCGTTCGCGGTGCCGGAGCCGCGGGCCTCCTTGCCGCGCGCGTCGATGGTGAGGGTCCCCGCGCCCTCGTCCGCCGCGACGATCCGGGCGGTGCCCCGGTAGGTGATCGTCATCGCGCCGACCCGGACCTTGAGCCGCCCCTGGTACTCCTCGCCGTCCGCGGAGTCGAGGGTGGCGCCCGGCATGCAGAGCGCGACGCGCTCCACGTCGAGCAGTACCGACCAGGCCCGCTCCACCGGGACGGGGACGGTGAATTCGTGGTCGAGCTCCATGGTTCGGGTCCTTCTCTCGTCCGGGGGTTGACGTGACCCTACGTTCCTCCGGTCCCTCCCCGCCAGACGGCCCCGCGCGAGCGGAACGGCGGAGCCCGCGGCCGGCCGCGGCCGCGGGCTCGGTCCGGGACCGCTCAGCGCGCGGACGCGGCGTTCAGCGCGCGCCGCGTGAGCACCTGGACCAGATGGCTCCGGTACTCGGACGATCCGTGCAGGTCGGACGGCGGTTCGGTGCCCTCGCCGGCGTACGCGGACGCCTCGCGCAGCGTGCCGTCGGACAGCGTGCTCCCGCCGAGCCGCTCCTCGACGGCCGTCGCGCGGACGGGTGTCGCGCCCATGTTGGTGAGCCCGATCCGGACGTCCTCCACCGCGCCCTGGACGCGCCGGACCGCGCACGCGACCCCGACGATCGCCCACGCCTGCGCCGTCCGGTGGAACTTCTCGTAGTGGAAGCCCCAGCCCGCGCCGAGCTTCGGCACGCGGACGCCGGTGAGCAGCTCGTCCGGCTCCAGCGCGGTGGTCATCCAGTCCACGAAGAAGTCGCGCGCCGGGATCTCGCGGTCGCCGCCGGACGCCGAGCGCGCGAGCATCACCGCGTCCAGCGCGAGCGCGACGGCGGGCAGGTCACCGGCCGGGTCGGCGTGCGCGAGCGAGCCGCCGAACGTGCCGCGGTGCCGGACGGCCGGGTCCGCGACGGTCGCGGTCGCGCGCGCGACGAGCGGCGCGTGCTCCCGGACGAGCGGGTCGTGCATCACCTGGTGGTGCGTCGCGGTCGCGCCGATGACGATCGCGTCGCCGTCGTCGCGGATCGCGCGCAGCTCGTCCACGCGGTCGAGGTCGACCAGCGCGTCGGGGTAGGCGAGCCGGAGCCGCAGCAGCGGCATCAGCGACTGCCCGCCGGCGAGGACCTTCGCGTCCTCGCCCGCGTCGGGCAGCATCCGCAGCGCCTCGTCCAGCGTGGTCGGCCGCAGGTAGTCGAAGGTCGGGGGGATCAACGGTCGCCTCCCTCGCGGAGCGCGTTCCAGACGCGCTCGGGCGTGCAGGGCATCGGGACGTCGCGGACGCCGAACGGCCGCAGCCCGTCCACGATCGCGTTCACCACGGCGGGGGTCGAGGCGATCGTGCCCGCCTCGCCCACGCCCTTGACCCCGAGCGGGTTGCCGGCCGCCGGGGTCTCGGTGCGGTCGGTCGTGAAGGACGGCAGGTCCGCCGCCGACGGCACCAGGTAGTCGGCCATCGTGGTCGTCGTGAGGTTGCCGTCCGCGTCGTACACGGCCTCCTCGTAGAGGGCCTGCGCGATGCCCTGCGCGAGCCCGCCGTGCACCTGACCCTCCACGATCAGCGGGTTCACCACGTTGCCGACGTCGTCCACGGCCACGTACTTGCGGATCTTCGTGAAGCCGGTCTCGGTGTCGATCTCGACCGCGCACAGGTGGGTGCCGTGCGGGAAGGAGAAGTTATCCGGGTCGTGCGTGGCGTCGGAGTCGAGCGACGGCTCCAGGCCGTCCGGCAGGTTGTGCGCGGCGAACGCGGCCTGCGTGATCTCCTGGATGGACAGTCCCGCGTCGCCGACGCCCCGGACGCTGAACCGGCCCGCGCTGAACTCCAGGTCGTCCTCGGACGCCTCCAGCAGGTGCGCCGCGATCGTCCGTGCCTTGTCCACGACCTTGTCGCAGGCGCGGTAGAGCGCGACGCCGCCGACCGCGAGCGACCGCGACCCGTAGGTGTCCATGCCCTTCGGCGACACGGCCGTGTCGCCGTGCAGCACCCGGACGTCGTCGAACGGCACGCCGAGCCGGTCCGCCGCGATCTGCGCCCAGGCGGTCTCGTGCCCCTGCCCGTGCGCGGACGAGCCGGTCACGACCTCCACCTTCCCGGTCGGCAGCACCCGCACCGACGCGTGCTCCCAGCCGCCCGCGCCGTACGACAGCGAGCCGAGCACGCGGGACGGCGCGAGCCCGCACATCTCGGTGTACGTCGAGACGCCGATGCCGAGCTGCACCGGATCGCCGCTCTCCCGCCGGTCGTTCTGCTCGGCGCGCAGCTTGTCGTACTCGAACAGCGCGAGCGCCTTCTCGGTCGCCGCCTCGTAGTTGCCCGTGTCGTAGGTCAGTCCCGCGATCGTCTCGAACGGGAACTCCTCGTGCGCGATCCAGTTCCGGCGCCGCACCTCGACCGGATCGACGCCGAGCTCGGCGGCCAGCTCGTCCATCAGCCGCTCGATCGCGAATGTCGCCTCGGGACGTCCCGCGCCCCGGTAGGCGTCGGTCGGCGTCTTGTTGGTGAAGACGCCCGTGCAGGTGAACGAGTACGCGTCCATCTTGTAGATGCCGTTGAACATGAACGCGCCGAGCAGCGGGACGCCCGGCGTGACCAGCATCAGGTACGCGCCCATGTCGGCTAGCAGCTCGACCTTCAGGCCCCGGATGCGCCCGTCGCGCTCGGCCGCGAGCGTGACCTTCTGGATCTGGTCGCGCCCGTGGTGGACGGCCATGTTGCCCTCGCTGCGCGACTCCGTCCACTTCACCGGACGGCCGAGCCGCCGCGCCAGCAGCAGCGCGAGCACCTCCTCGCCGTACACCTGGAGCTTGGAGCCGAACCCGCCGCCGACGTCCGGCGCGACGACCCGGATCCGGTGCTCGGGGATCTCGGTGACGACCGACAGCATCAGCCGCAGGATGTGCGGGATCTGCGTAGCCGAGTAGAGCGTGAAGTCTGTGTTGGGTCCGGAGCCGTCCGGCTCGCACAGGACGGCGCGCGGTTCCATCGCCGTCGGGATCAGTCGTTGCTGGACGAACCGGCGCTCCAGCAGGACGGGCGCGTCCCGCAACGCGGCGTCGAGGTCGCCCTGCTCGAACACCCACGTATAGGACGCGTTCGTACCGAGGTCGGAATGGACGAGATCGGCGCCGTCCTCGATAGCGCGCTCCATGTCCACGACCGTGGGGAGCGGCGTGTAGTCGACGTCGATGTCCTCCAGCGCATCGACCGCCGAGTACCGGTCGCGCGCCACGACGCACGCCACCGGCTCGCCGACGTAGCGGACCTCGTCCACCGCCATCGGCGGGTGCGCCGGGAGCTTCATGTCCTCGGTGACCTGCCACGCGCACGGAAGCGCGCCCTGCTCGGCCGCGAAGTCGGCCCCCGACAGGACGGCCACGACGTTCGGCCTGGCCTTGGCCGCCTCGACGTCCACCCGGTCGATCCGGGCGTGCGCGTGCGGGCTGCGCAGGTACGCCACGTGCAGCGTCCCGGCGGGGGTGATGTTGTCGGTCCAGCGGGTCCGTCCCGTGACCAGCCGGGCGTCCTCGCTGCGCGGCCTGGCCTGCCCGATCTCGGTCACGACGCGACCTCGCTCCCGCGCATCTCGGCGGCCGCGCTCCGCACGGCCCGCACGATGTTCTGGTAGCCGGTGCAGCGGCAGAGGTTGCCCTCCAGCCCCTCCCGGACCTCGTCCTCGGACGGGTCGGGGTTCTCCCGCAACAGGTCCGCCGACGCCATGATCATGCCCGGCGTGCAGTACCCGCACTGGAGCGCGTGCTCGCGGTGGAACGAGCGCTGGAGCGGGTGCTCGTCCCCGTCCGGGGCGAGCCCCTCGACGGTGGTGACCGACCGGCCGTCCGCCTGGACGGCCAGGACCGAGCAGCTCTTGGCGCTCAGCCCGTCCAGCAGGACCGTGCACGCGCCGCAGTTGGTGGTGTCGCAGCCGACCGGCGTGCCGACCTTCCCCAGCCGCTCGCGCAGATAGTGGACCAGCAGGAGCCGTGGTTCGACCTCGTCCTCGTACGTCGCCCCGTCGACCTCGACACGGATTCGTGGCATGCGGAGTCACTCCCTTGAGACGTCCCTGCGACTCCACGAACGTATGTCGGGTCTTTCCGGCGGACCACCCCTTCTGGTGATCTGACTCACACGATTTCGGCCCTCAGAGCAGGACGGGCGGGCCGCCCCCGTCGAGCACGAGCACCTGGCCGTCCTTCAGCGCGCGGTACGGCACGCCCGCCTCCCGGTAGGCGTCCGCGACGCGGGTGAGCGCCTCGCACTCGGGATGGCCGGGCGAGTCGACGTGCGGGACGAAGGCGAAGTCGATGACGCCCAGCCCGTCCCAGATCGCCTCGGGCGCGGCGGACGGGTCGTCGCACACCTCCAAGCCGCGCAGGCTGGGCGCGAGGACGCAGGCTCCGGCGCTGTACCCGGCGTAGACGACCGCGTCGTCCTGGACGAGCTTGGTGACCAGCGCGTCCGCTCCGCTTCGCGCCATCGCGTACCGGAGCGGGAACACGTTCCCGCCGCGCACCCACAGCACGGCGTAAGGCCCGAGCGCCTCAGCCAGCTCTCCAGGACGTCCGAAGTACTCCCGCAGATCGATCTCGGTGGCCGCGAACCCGAGCCCGGCCAGCGCCGCGATCTCCCTCCGGACGCCTTCGCTCCTGACGTCCTCGGACGCGCCGTCCAGCGCGTTCGCGATGACGGCGGCCTCCCGCCGGTCACCGCACAGCTCAAGCAGCCGTTCAGGGTTCTCGCCGAGCCGGAAGGACGACAGGTACAGCCGCATCAGGCCAGGTGCTTCTTGAGGAAGGCGTCGATGGCGTTGCGCGCCTTCTCCTGGATCAGCACCAGCGAGTAGCCGTGGTCGTCGCCGTCGAACAGCATCAGCTGCGCGCCGCCCGGATGCCGGGCCGCGAGCGCCTGGACGTCCGGCAGCGCCGCCGAGGTGTCGCGCTTCGCCTCCAGCACCAGCAGCGGCCCCTTGTAGCCCTCGGGGCCTGGCTGCTGCTTCCAGATCTCGACCGGGCTGACCGCGATCACGCCGTCCGGCGCGGGGGAGAGCGCGCCCGACTGGTCCAGGACGAGCCCGCCGCCCGCCGACGCCCCCATCAGGACGACCTTGGTCGCCCCGGCGCCCCGCAGCACCTTCAGCGCGGCGGGAAGCGACCTGGACCGGTCGTCCTCGTAGCTCACCGCCGCCACCCGGTACCCGGCCTGCGCCAGCCGGTGCATCTCGTTGATCCAGCTGCACGCGCTGCCGTCGATCTGCGGCGCGAGGAGCACGCCCTTGGTCCCGCTGCCGAGCATGAGGACCTGGCTGTCCCCGGCCCAGGTGAACGTCGCGGACGGGTCGTTCATCAGGCAGGGCGGACGCACCGTCGAGTGCACCTTGGCAGGCGTCGCGGCCGGCTTCGCGCCGTCCTTGGACGACCCGCACGCCGCCAGCGCGAGCGCGGCCGCGACCACGGCCCCCGCCACCCGAAATCCCCGCATGCCGCAGCCCCTCCCGCAAGATCTCCGCGCATCATGGCGGAACCGGACCACCCGGACAAGCCCCGCGCCGCGGCGAATCCCCGCCGGTCAGCGGACCGGGGTGAGGGGTTGGGTGTAGAGGGCCTTGCCGGTCAGGTCCCGGAGGGTCACGGTGAGCGTCTGGTCTTCGGCGTTGATGGAGACCTGGCCGAAGAACTGGAAGCCCTCGGCGGGCGAGGTGTTGGCGTGCGGCGGCGCCTGCTGGAACTTCAGCGTGGCCCCGAAGGTGCCGTCCAGGGTGTTCGGGCCGAAGGCGCCGGCGTTCAGGGGGCCGGAGACGAACTCCCAGAACGGGTCGAAGTCGGAGAAGGCGGCCTTGGCCGGGTCGTAGTAGTGCGCCGCGGTGTAGTGGACGTCGGCGGTCAGCCACACCATGTTCCGGACGCGGTGCTTCTTCGCGAAGCCGAGGATGTCGGCGAACTCGCGCTCGCGGCCGAGCGGCAGGCCCTTGTCGCCCTGCGCCACGGCCTCGATGTTCGGCTTGCCCTCCGTGCCGTCCGGGACGACCAGGCCGAGCGGCAGGTCGTTGGCGATGACCTTCCAGGTGGCGCGGGACGCGCGCAGCTCGCGCTTCAGCCAGGCGACCTGCTCCGGGCCGAGCAGGCCCGGGCCGGACGTCTCGGTGTCCGGGGTGTTCGGGTTCTTGTGCGTGCGCATGTCGAGCAGGAACACGTCCAGCAGCGGGCCGTAGGAGACCTTGCGGAACACCCGCCCGCCGACCTGGGCGCGGACGGCGATGGGCGTGTACTCGAACATCGCGCGGCGGGCGCGGGCGGCCAGCACGTCCACGCGCTTCTCGGTGTAGCCCGGACGGTCGATCACCTCGCCCGGGTACCAGTTGTTCAGCACCTCGTGGTCGTCCCACTGGTAGAGCATCGGGACCTGGGCGTTGAAGGCGCGGAAGTTCGCGTCCTCCAGGTTGTAGCGGAACTGGCCGCGGTACTCGGCGAGGGTCTCGGCGACCTTCGTCTTCTCCGGGGTGACCAGGTTGTGCCAGGTCCGGCCGTCCGGCAGCGCGACGCTCTGCTGCATCGGGCCGTCGGAGTAGACCAGGTCGCCGCTGCACAGGAAGAAGTCGGGGTTCAGCGCGGCCATCGAGCCGAAGATCCGGTAGCCGCCGAGGTCGGGGTTGATGCCCCAGCCCTGCCCGGCGAGGTCGCCGGACCAGACGAACGAGACGTCCGAGCGGCGCTTCGGCGCGGTCCGGAGGCGGCCCACGACCGGCTCGGACGTGACGGCGTGCCGGTCCAGGTCGGCGAGCCGGACCCGGTAGTGCAGCTCCTCGCCCGCCGGCAGGCCGCGCAGGAAGGTCTTGCCGGTCAGGTCGGTGTCCGGGGTCAGCACCGGGCCGCGGAACCGCTCCGCGCCGCGGAAGTCCGGCCGCCGCGACACCTCGACCAGCATCCGGGCCGGACGGTCCGACCGCGTCCACACCACGGCGTCGTGCGCGGTCACGTCACCGGCCTGGACACCGTGCGTGGCGCGGGCGCGGCCCGAGCGCAGCAGCGCGGGGGCGGTTCGCCCGGCCGCGCCGGCCGTCCCGCCGGACAGCAGGCCGAGGGCCGCTCCGCCGCCCGCCACCAGTCCGCCGCGCAGCAGATTCCGCCTGTCCAGCTCCATGAACTCTCCTCTTCCGGGACGTACCGGGCCGCATGCTCTCCATGCCCGGAATCGGGTTTCCGGCCCGTACATGGCCATCCGGTGAACGGCGCCTGAAACCGGACTCCAGGGGCGGGTTCGCCGTCCGGCTTGACAAGGGGCGGTCACGGAGTGTGTTCTTGGAGGCATGTCAGCGCGCGCCATCACCGGTCGTCCCGTGGCCTTCGGCCGGGTCGCCAGCGCGCTGTGTCCTTCGTGTTGTTGTCGCTGACCCAGCCGACCGACGACCGACTGCCCTGCCTCCGCCGCGCGGACGGGGCGTGACCGAAGGACTGCTTTCCTCGTGGACCTCGACATGGCCCCCGACCTCATGATGCGCGGGCAGGACGACCCGCACGGCCGCGCCCTCGCGCTGCGGCCCCCGACCGTGGGGCAGCTCGCGTCCCGCATCCGCGACCTCGCCGCCCGTCCGGCCGGCTGGTGGCACCTGGTCGCCTTCGACCCCGCCGGGCCCGTCCGCGTCCCGCTGGACGAGGTGGACGGCGTCCGCCTGTGGCTGACCACCTGGCCCCCCGCCCACCGCACCGGCGTCCACGACCATGTGGACACCGAGGTCAGCACGGTCATCGCGGGCGAGCTGGTCGAGGTCTCGATCCGCCCCGAAGGCGTAACCGAACGCCCCCTCCGCGCCAACCGCATCCGCGTCCACGGCGGCACCCACACCCACGAACTGACCAACCCCGGCCCAGCCTTCGCGATCACCCTGCACGCCCAGCTCAGCGGAAAGTGAAACGCCGCCGCCCGCTACCTGCGAACGACGGCGCTCAAGCTGCCGACCGGCAGCCGCCGCCCCGGCGACCGCCGGACGGACGGCGCCGGACCGGCTGGTGCCGAGCCAGGCCGTGCCGGACGGTGCCGAGCCAGGCCGTGCCGGACGGTGCCGAGCCAGGCCGTGCCGGACGGTGCCGAGCCAGGCCGTGCCGGACGGTGCCGAGCCGGCGGGTGCCGGACGGACGGTGCCGAGACGGCTGGTGCCCGGACGGCTAGGGCCGGACGGACGGTGCCGGACCGGCGGGTGCCGGACGGGCGGTGCCGGACCGGCTTGTGCCGGACGGCGGTGCCGAAACGGGCTGTGCCGAGCCGGCGGGTGCCGGACGGGCGGTGCCGGACGGGCGGTGCCGGACCGGCGGGTGCCGGACCGGCTTGTGCCGGACGGCGGTGCCGAAACGGGCTGTGCCGAGCCGGCGGGTGCCGGACGGGCGGTGCCGGACCGGCGGGTGCCGGACCGGCGGGTGCCGGACGGACGGTACCGGACCGGCGGGTGCCGGATGGTTAGTGGTGTGCGGTCAGGTGGAGCTTGACCTTCTTCGGAGCCTTCGGCAGCGCGCGCGGCTTGGTCTTCTGGACGAGCAGCTTGCGCAGCGCGGGCGACAGCGTCGACGACGTGGCCCGCATCGAGCTGAGGTTGGACGGGTTGGTCCCGGCGCCGAGCGAGAAGATCCCGTTGAGGGTCAGCGAGTTCTTCGACGCGTCGGACGGCAGGCCCATCAGCTGGTTGATCACGCCGTTCAGGATGCCGCCGGGGCCGCAGCCCTTCGCGGACGGCACGGCGACCTGGGACTTGATGGATACCGGGCCGGCCGACCAGCCGAGCGCCGGGTCGCTGGCGAGCCCGCCCGCGGTCATCTGCGGCTCCAGCGCGGCGTTCACCGGGCCGATGACGCAGCTGCTCCCGAGCAGCGGGTTGTTCAGCTTGAGGTTCAGCGACAGCTTCGCGCCGAGCCCGCCGGTGTCGGTGAAGTAGGCGGTCGCCGGGGCGGCGAGCGACTGGGTGACGGTCAGCTTGTTGACCGCCCACAGCGCCGCCGGGGACTTGCCGAGGATCGGGCCGACCAGCGGCAGCTGCCCGATCAGGCCGCCGGGGACCTCCAGCTCCTTGGCCTCCAGCTGGGAGCCGATGACCGGCGGCACCAGCGGGATGTTCTTGATGTCCGACAGGTCGTTGATGCCGCCGGTCACCCGGATCGCACCGGACGGCAGCTTCTGGGTGAAGCTGCCGATCTTCATCTCGCCGCCGGTGACGACCTGCGTCTGGCAGAGCATCCCGACCGTGCAGCGGGCCGAGTAGGCCGGGGCCGCCAGCGGGTTCGAGCCGGTCGCCAGCGCCGGGGTGGCGCTGTGGTACGGCCCGGTCGGCGGGTTCGCCGGGTCGAAGGACCCGATCCTGCCGCGTCCCGGGGCGGTGTACCAGATCTTGCCGCCGGGGCCCCAGGCCAGCGAGCGCGGCGTGGAAAGCGTCGCGGGCAGCGGGTACTCGGTGACGCCGCCGTTCGCGTCGATCACGCCGACGTTGCTGGCGGCGGACTCGGCGAACCAGACGCGGCCGTCCGGCGCGGCGAGCAGGCCGTTCGGCTTGGCATCGCCCACCGGAAGGTAGAACTCGCGGGTCTGGCCGGTCGCCGGGTCCACCATGCCGATCCGGCCGACGCCGGGCTCGGTGAACCAGATCTTGCCGTCGGACCCGGTCGTGATGTCGCCGGATATCGGGGAGCCCGCCACTGCTCCCGGTACCGGGTACTTCACGACCGCGCCGGTAGCGGGATCGAGCCGTCCGACGCCGCCTACCTGCTGGTCGGCGTACCAGATCGCGCCGTCCTTGCCGACGGTCACCGCGGTGGGCGCGCCGCCCGCCGCGTACAGCGTGAGGTTGCCGGACGCGTCGATCTTGCCGATCGCGCCGGAGTTGATGCCGGAGAACCACATCGCGCCGTTCGCGCCGGGCGTGATCGAGTTGACCGAGCTGTAGTTGAAGTTCAGCGCACCGCTGGTCGGCAGCTCGAACAGCGTGGACTTGCCGGTCGCCGGGTCCACGCGCCCGATGCGCGGGACGTTCTGGGACATGTCGGTGTACCAGACGGACCCGTCCGAGCTGGTGGCCATCCCGGCGGGGAGGCCCCTGAGCTTCTGCGAGTTGAGCGGGACCGGGTACTCCTTCACCTTTCCGGAGGCGGTGACCTGACCGATGCCGCCCGCGTTCTCGGTGAACCAGACCGACCCGCCCGGGCCCTGCGTGAGGCCCGCCGGGGCGGTGTCCGGGATCGGGACGGAGTGCTCGGTGACCGGCGCGGCGTGCGCGGCGGCGGCCGAGGCCGTCAGGAACGAGGTGGTGCCTAGGGCCGTGGCGAGTGCCACGGCCCCCGCGCGCGTCCTTCGACGCATGCTTCGCCTCCTTTTCGGACCCCGGGTGGACACGCGGCAGCGCGTGGTGGGGTGCGGGGTCCGGGCGTAAAACGAATTCGTGGTGGCCCATAAAAACCCGTCAGTAACTACTGATGTCAACAAGATCGTTTAGCCGTGGCCGGATCCGGCCACGCCGTCAACCGCCCCTCTGACCTGCACGTCTACGCGCGAGGTGATCACCAACACAGCGCGACGGCCCCGTACCTCGTGGAGGTGCGGGGCCGTTCGGCGGAGGTTCTGCGGGTCAGCCCTTGCGGGTGAGCTTGTCGACGGTGCCGTCCGTCCAGGTGACCGTGAGGCCCGAGCCGGTGAACTCGGCCTTGCCCTTCGTGCGCTTCGTCGACTTGTCCGCGCAGGTCAGCGTGATCGCGTTGTGCGCGTCCACGGTACCGGTGCAGAAGTTCGGCGCGTTGAGGGCCGCCGCGCCCCGGTAGAAGAACATCTTCACCGTGCCGGACGTCCACGTCCCGTCCAGCTTGGACGGCGCCGCCCGCCCAGGCGCCACGCCGTTCATAGTGACCGGCCCCCCAGGCGTCCCGTCAGCACCCGGCGTCCCGCTTGCACTAGCCGTCGGCGCAGGCTCGGCACCCTTCGCGTCGTCACCCCCGCCCCCACCGCACCCCGCCACCAACCCGCCAAGAACAAGAACCAGCATCGTCGAGGCGATCGGACGAACCATGCGCGGCCTCCTCGGCAGGGGGTGACGCCGCCAGACGAACCGCGGCCCGCAAACCCTAGCGCCCACCCCGAATGCGAACGGCCCCAACTCTAGTTATAGCCTCTAACTAAAGCGAAGATAGCTAGCCCGCGTGAAGCACTCAAACTTGCGTGAGCACCCCAAACTTGCGTGAGCGCCCCAAGCCTGCGTGAGGACCTCAACCCGGCGTGAGGACCTCAAGCCTGGGTGAGGGCCTCAAGCCTGGGTGAGGGCCTCAAGCCTGGGTGAGGGCCTCAAGCCTGGGTGAGGGCCTTGAGCGTGTGCGAGGGCCCCGAACGTGCGTGAGGGGCTTGGGCGGGTGTGGGGGAGTTTTGCGTGCGTGACGGCGCTGAGACTGTGGGACGGGTCTGGAGACGTGGAACGGCCCCGCGTCCGGGTGGGGGCGCGGGGCCGTTCGGTTCGGGAGGGGCGTCAGGCGGGGACGGGGACCGTTTCGCGCTGGACCGGGGCGTCGGCCTCGTCCTTGCGCGGGGCGGTGCCGAGGTCGCCCTTGGGCGCGTTGAAGAGGTCCTCGTCGAGGAGCTTCTCCGAGCGGGACACGATGACCGGGATCGCGATCTGGCCGGCCACGTTCAGCGTGGTGCGGGCCATGTCGATGATCTTGTCGATGGCGATCAGGTAGCCGACCGCGGTGAGCGGCAGGCCGACCGTGGTCAGCGTCAGGGTCAGCGCGACCAGCGCCGGGCCGGGCGTGCCGCCGGTGCCGAGCTGCCCGATCACCGCGGCGAGCGCGATCAGCAGGTAGTCGGCCAGGCCCAGGTGCAGGTGCATGTACTGGGCGACGAAGACCGCCGCGACCGCCGGGTAGATCGCGCCGCAGCCGTCGAACTTGATGGTCGCGCCGAGCGGCTGGGCGAAGCTGGCGTACTCGGGCTGGACACCGTTGCGCTCGATCTGCACCCGCTGCGCTATCGGCAGCGTCGCCATCGAGGACGAGGAGACGAACGCGAACTGCAGCGCCGGCCAGGAGTTGCGGTAGAAGCGGATCGGCGAGACGCGGCCGAACACCCGCAGCAGGATCGGGTAGCCGACCAGCAGCATGATCGCGACGGCCAGGTAGATCGCGCCGGTGAACTTGGCCAGCGGGGACAGCGTGGACGGCCCGTAGGTCGCCACGACCGAGCCGATCAGGAAGAACGAGCCGACCGGGGTGAGCCGCACGACCCACCAGACGATCTTCTGCATCACGCCGTACAGGTCGTCCACCAGGGCGGTGATCCGCTCGCCGCGCTCGCCGACCGCGACCAGCGCCGCGCCGAACAGCACCGCGAAGGTCACCACGCCGAGCACGTTGCCCTCCGACATCGCCTTGACGATGTTGGACGGGAACAGGTTGTGCAGGACCTGGGTCCAGGTGACCGGGTCGGTCTCGGTCTTCTCGCTCGCGAGCTGCCCGAGCCCCTTGCCGGGGTTGATCAGGAACGCCACGGCCAGGCCGACCGCGGTGGAGATCGCCGAGGTGACGACGAACCAGCCGAGGGTCTTGCCGGTGAGGCGGACGACGTTGCCGACGTTGCGCAGCTTGCCGATGCTGACCACGATCGCGGCGAACACCAGCGGCACGACGACGATCTTCAGCAGCGAAACGTAGACGTCGCCGAAGGGGTCCAGCCAGTCGGTGGCGACCTTGCCGCCGTCCGACGAGAGGTTGTTGATGGCGGCGCCGACGGCGACGCCGAGCACGAGCGACAGCACGATCTGCTGCCAGAACTGCCACTTCCAGACGCGCAGGTTCACAGAGAGAGCTCCAGGGATGCTCACCCGCGTCCGCCGGGCGCCGGGCGTGGGCCGGTACCTGGACGGGTTACGGAAACGCCCGGATCCGGAAGTGCACAGGGAGGCACGGTCCGTGGGCGCGCGCGGTCACGCGCGGTCCGTGGGCGGCGGGTGAAAGGGGACGAGAGAGGGCGAGGGGCCGCGTCAGGCGCGACACAGCACGCTGGCGAGGCGGCACAGATCCACGTGCAGCCTGGCCACCAGCCAAACCTTCTTCTCGGAGAACCTCACGTCGCAAGTTAACCGTAATGTCTGGTTTACTTGTTCCCCCGGAGCGGGGTGATCGTCCTCACACCGGCACCGAGCACCGGGCGGTGCGGGCGCTCAGCGCCGGGCGGCGCAGGTGCTCAGCGCCGGTTCGCGCGGGCGCTCAGCGCCGGGCGGCGCGGGTGCTCAGTGCCGGTTCGCGCGGACGATCAGCTGGACGATGCCGACCACGCCCCACGCGACCAGGACGATGCCCGCGACCACCATGGGGTCCCCGACCGGACGGTCCCGGACGGCGCCCGCGACGTACAGGCCGGCGACGGCGAGGAAGAAGAGGCCGCCGATCGGCGCGGCGAGGTCCAGCCGCCGCCTGGTCTTCCCGCTGCCGTCCCCGCCGCTCATCGGTTCAGCTCCACATCGCCCAGGGTGCCGCGGATCCGGAGCGTGATCACGGCGGGGTTGCTGCCGCCGGACGTCGGCTCGATCACCTCGTTGAGGCGCGCGTTCGGGCCGTTCACCGTCCGCCGCTCCATCCGGATGTCACCGATCTTGACCCGCGCGTCCAGCTTCACCCGGGCGTTCGCGGGCAAATCCACCTTCAGCTGGCCCGTCCACACGGCCGCCGAGACCTCCAGCTGCTCGCCCGGACGGACCGACAGGCCGGTCAGGTCGAGGGTGCCGTTGCCTATCGTCACGCGGTAGTCCCGTGCGGCCTGGGCCGCGTCCGTCGGTCGCCACATGGTGTCCCCGTACTCCCCGCCGCGTGGAGCCGTCGCGGCTACTGACGTCGTCAACAGGGCGAACGTGAGCAGCGTGCCCACGGTCGCGAGTCCCCGGACCCGGAAGCGGACGCCCAGCAGGAGTCCTCCGCCGACCACGGCGAGCGCCGTGGCGAGGACGGCGGTCCAGCCGTCCCAGTCGGTCGATCCGGACAGTTCGGCCGCCGCCGCCACCCCGCCCGCGAGGGCCGCAAGGCAGATCGTGAGCCAGGTCAGCGGCGATTTGCGCCGGTCGCGGCGGCGAGCGGCGGGTGAGGGCCGGTCCCACTCCCCGTAAGTACCGAGATCGACCGCGTCCGGCCCGTACCCGGAAGGCCCGTGCGGCCCGTACCCGGAAGGCGCGTGCGGGCCGTACCCGTGTGGCGCGTCCGCGCCGTACCCGGGCGGGACGTCGTCCGCGTCCGGTGCGGGCCGTCCCGGCGCGGACGTCCCGCCCCGCGCCGCGCCCGGCGAACCGAGGGTGGAGAGGTCGACCATGCCGTCCGGCAGCGGCGCGCCCTTCGGCGGCGCGGCGCGGAAATCGGACGCGGCGGGCGTCTCCGGCGGGTGGCCCGCCAGCCGCTCCGGCAGCGTCCGGGCGACGCCGACCAGGTTCACGCCGCGGGCGTGCGCCACCAGCAGCACCAGGCCGAACACCGTCAGCACCGCCATCGCGTCCGTCGAGACGCCCGAGCCGATCACGCTCAGCGCGACGCTCGCGCAGAGCATCAGCCCGATGATGGCCAGCACCCCGGCCGCGTCGAAGCGCCGCCGGAACAGCCGCTCGGCCACCGACGTGCCGGCCGCGCGGTCCGGCATGAACAGCACGGCGAGGATGTAGAGCAGGATGCCCTGCCCGTGCGCCAGCGTCAGGACGCCGAACCCGACCCGGTAGACGACCGGGTCGATGCTCGTGCTCGCGCCCAGTCCGGAGCACACCCCAGCGAGGAAGCGCCCCTCGGTGCGGCGTGCCAGCCGGGGCAGCCCGCCCCCGGGAGGCGTCGTGCCGACGCCCTGCTGATCGGTGTCCATGCCACCATCGTGGCCTCCCCGCCTCGCGTGCGGTATCGGGGACGCCCCTGAGCCGACCCTGAGAGCCGTCCTGGGGGATCTCCCGGATGGCGCACGCGCCGCGCGCATGTGACGATCGTTGACGTGGGAGAACGCGACGACAACGCCGGCGGGGCGTCCGGCCCGGGAACGGGCCCCGGCCCCGCGCCCCCCGCCGCTCCAGACGGCCCTGCCGCCGACGCAGCGGGCGGGCTGGGTGCCGGTGCTGCGGGTGGCTCGGCTGCTGGTGCTGCGGGCGGGCCGGGTGCTGGTGCGGCGGGTGGCTCGGGTGCCGGCGCTGCGGGTGGCTCGGGTGCTGGTGCAGCGGGCGGCTCGGGTGCTGGTGCAGCGGGCGGCTCGGGTGCTGGTGCGGCGGGTGCGCCGGGTGCTAGTGCTGCGGGTGGCTCGGCTGCCGGCGCAGCGGGCGGCTCGGCCGCCGGTGCGGCGGGTGCGCCGGGTGGCGGTGCTGCGGGCGGGCTGGGCGGCGGTGCTGGCGGCCGGTCCGGGGCCGGTGGTGTCGGCGGTCCGGGGGCCGGTGCTGCGGGTGGGCCGGGGGGCGGTGCCGGTGGGCGGCCGGGGCGGTTGGAGCGGGCGCGGCGGGGGCGGTTGATCGCGGGGGTTTGCCGCGGGCTGGCCGATCACCTCGGCATCGACGTCCTGCTGGTCCGGGCCGCCTTCGTGCTGCTCACGGTCGCCAGCGGGATCGGCGTGGCCGCCTACGGCGCGTTCTGGGTGCTGGTCGCGTCCGCCCCGGCGCCCGAGCCGGTCCCGGGGACGACCGTCCCCAAGCCGCAGCGGGACTGGCGGCAGCTGCTCGCCTACACCGCGGTCGCGGCGGGCCTGTCCATGCTGACCTGGGGCGCCGGGTTCACCGAGGTGGCGCTCTGGCCGTTCGTCGCGGGCGCGATCGGCGCCGCGATCCTGTGGCAGCAGGCCGACCGGGACCAGCGGCAGCGCTGGGTCCTGCCGCTGCGCCAGCGCTGGTGGCGGACCGTCCTCGGCCTGCTGCTGGTCGTCGGCGGCATCGGCGGCTTCGTGGTCCGGAACGTGGACGCCGCGCAGGCCCGGTCCGTGGTGATCGCGATGCTGGTGATCGCGACCGGTGTCGCGGTGATCGTCACCCCCTGGGTGGTGCGGCTCTGGCAGGACCTGGAGGCCGAGCGGCACGAGCGCATCCGCTCCCAGGAGCGCGCCGAGCTGGCCGCGCACATCCATGACTCGGTGCTGCACACCCTCACCCTGATTCAGCGCAACGCGCACGACACCGGCGAGGTGCAGCGGCTCGCCCGGTCCCAGGAGCGGACCCTGCGCGCCTGGCTCTACCAGCCGAAACCCGAGGAGGGCGGCACCTTCGCCAGCGTCGTCAAGGACGTCGCGGGCGAGGTCGAGGACGCGCACGGCGTGCAGATCGAGGTCGTCGTCGTCGGCGACTGCCCGCTGGACGAGCGCGTCGGCGCGATCGTGCAGGCCGCCCGCGAGGCCATGGTCAACGCCGCGAAGTACTCGGGAACCAAGAGCGTGTCGGTGTTCGCCGAGGTCGAGGGCGACGACGTGACCATCTTCGTCCGCGACCGGGGCAAGGGATTCGACCTGGACGCCGTCCCGGACGACAGGATGGGCGTCCGGGGGTCCATCATCGGACGTATGGAACGCAACGGCGGCACGGCGACGGTCCGCACGGCCCCGGGCGACGGCACCGAGGTGCGTTTGGAGATCAAAAGGCAATGAGCGAGTCCCCGCTGCGCAGGGTCGTCCTGGTGGACGACCACCAGATGTTCCGGACGGGTGTGAAGGCCGAGCTGGGCGCGTCGGTCGAGATCGTGGGGGAGGCGGGCGACGTGGACGAGGCGGTCGCGGTGATCCGCGCCGCCACGCCCGACGTCGTGCTGCTGGACGTCCACCTGCCCGGAGGCGGCGGCATCGAGGTGCTGCGCCGGCTGACCGGGGCGGTGCCGTCCCGGTTCCTGGCGCTGTCGGTGTCGGACGCCGCCGAGGACGTGATCGGCGTCGTCCGCGGCGGCGCGCGCGGCTACGTGACCAAGACGATCTCCGGGCCGGAGCTGACCGCCGCGATCGACCGGGTGGCCGAGGGCGACGCGGTGTTCTCGCCGCGCCTGGCCGGGTTCGTGCTGGACGCGTTCGCCGCCACGGACGTCCCGTCCGTCGATCCCGAGCTCGACCAGATCACCCAGCGGGAGCGGGACGTGCTGCGGCTGATCGCGCGCGGCTACGCCTACAAGGAGATCGCCAAGGAGCTGTTCATCTCGGTGAAGACGGTCGAGACGCACGTCAGCAGCGTCCTGCGCAAGCTCCAGCTGTCGAACCGGCACGAGCTGTCCCGCTGGGCCGCGGCCCGGCGCCTCGTCTGACCCGCCGCGCGTGAGGCGGCGCGGCGGTCAGTAGTCCTTGAGGACGATGGCGTTGGTCACGGCGGCGAAGTCGTCGCCGAGGCCGGCGCCGGCCTCCTCGATCCACTCCTGGATGTCCTTGGTCATGGGCGCCTCGTCCTCCTTCGGGAGGTCGCGGAGCGCGAAGGCCTGGTTCGCCGCCACCCAGTCGCGCAGCTCGGTCTCGTAGGCGGCGAACGCCTTCTCGTGGTCGCCGTCCGCCGCCTTCAGCTCGCCCGCCAGGACGTACGCGCCGACCATCGCCATGCTCGTGCCCTGCCCGGACGCGGGCGAGCCGCAGTACCCGGCGTCGCCGAGCAGCACGACCCGGCCCTTCGACCAGCGGTCGAGGTGGATCTGCGCGAGCGCGTCGAAGTGGAAGTCCGGCGCGTCCCACATGTACTCGACGAGCCGGGGGATCTCCCAGCCGCCCTCCGCGAGCCCCTCGGCGACCAGGCGCTTCTGCTCGGCGACGTCGCGGGGGATGTCCGCGGAGTGCTTGCCGAACATCGCGTACGCGCGCAGCTCGGCGTTGCCCCGGACGGACATGACCATCGCGCCGGTCATGCCGTCCGCGCCGGTGAAGCAGCCGATCTGCCAGCGGTCCAGGCCGAGGACGTTCGGCATCGTCCAGACCGCGATCGCCGTCCTGCCGAGCGGGGTGAAGCCGGCGTCCGGGCCGAAGACGAGGCGGCGGGTGGTGGAGTGCACGCCGTCCGCGCCGACGACGATGTCGAACGTGCGCGGCGGCGCCTTGTCGAAGGTGGCGCGGACGCCGTCCGGGCCGTCCTCCAGGGCGGTCACGCTGTCGCCGAAGACGTACTCGACGCGCTCGCCCGCGGCCTTCACGATGATCGCGGACAGGTCGTCGCGGAGGACCTCCACGTCGGGGGAGTCGATCGGGCCGCCGCTGAGCGTGTGCTCCTCGCTGCGGTGGCGCTCGACGCCGTCACCGTCCACGATCGACATCCCGCGCAGGTCCGTGGCGTGCGCGCGGATCTCGTCCAGCACGCCCATCCGCTCGGCGACGCCGAGCGCGGACCCGCGCACGTCGATCGCCTGCCCGCCGGGGCGGAACCCGTCCGCCCGCTCGACCACGGTCACCTCGAAGCCGTACCGGTCCAGCCAGTACGCCAGCGTCGGCCCGGCGATGCTCGCCCCCGAGATCAGCACCTTCGTCATGGTCACGTCCCTTTCGTTGAGGTACGCGACCAGCTTCGGGGGGACGCCTGACACCGGGGTGAGACGGCGCTGAGACCCGCTGAGCCCGTGCTGTCAGCGGGCTGTCAGAGGCCCGGACGTCACAGGTGGCCGGGGCAGCCGGACGGGCAGTGCTCGCAGTGCCGGGCGATCCGGCGGGCGAAGTCGGCGAGCATCCGGTGCAGCAGGGCGGCGGTGAACGCGCCCGTGCCCGGGATCAGCGGGACGATCTCCGCGCCCCAGCGGATCACCGTGTTGCCGCCGCTCGCCGCGAGCCGGACGTCCGCCCGGTAGTGCCGGATCGGCAGGCCCGACTCGGCGACGTAGGCGTAGTGGGTCGCCCGCTCGAACGCCACGACCCGCTCCCGCGCGGGCAGGATCTGCCTTACCGCGCCGACACCGTCCGGCTCCTTCTCACCGTCCCGGACGCGCCGGGACCGGGTCGGGAACCAGCCCCACGCGTTCCACGCCTCCGCGACGGCCAGGTGCTGGAAGACCAGTTCGGGTGGTGCGGCGGCGGTGGCGGTGGCGGCGAAACGGCGGACGGACATGCGGCGGCTCCCGGGACGGCGGTGCCTCAAACGCTAGCCAGCCCGTCCCCGCCCGACAACACCGGGTCACCGGGCCCGCCCCTCCCGGCCGGCCCGCCGTCCGACCGGGTCAGCGGGCCCGGGTCAGCGGGCCCGCGACGGCGGCTCCCGGGACGGTGGGACCGGGACGGCGGCTCCCGGGACGGCGGGACCGGGACGGCGGGTCAGAGGGACAGTACGGCGGAGAGGAGGCAGTCCTGGAAGGCGGCCGTGTCGGAGCCGACCGCGATCCGCACCGGGCGCCGGCTGTCGGGCGCGGGCAGCGACCGCGCGTCCCACACCGTCATGCCGCGGGTCAGCTCGCCGCGCAGCTCCACCCGGACGGGACGCTCGACGTACTCGCACAGCTCCGGGGTGAGCGCGAGCATCGCCGCGAGCGCGTCGTGCACGACGGCGCCGCGCCGCCGCAGCGTGGGGGTGTAGGCGTCGGCGTACCACTCCATGATCTGCGAGGCGAACCGCGCGATGGACGAGTCGTGCCCGGCGAGCCGCGCCAGCCAGTCCGCGCCGACGGCGGTCGGGTGGGTGGCGTCGAGCGGGACGAGCACGACCGGCCAGTCCGCCGCGAAGACCAGGTCGGCGGCCTCCGGGTCGTGGTAGATGTTCGCCTCGGCATGCGTGGTGCTGTTGCCGGGGTGGTCGAACGCGCCGCCCATGACCACGACCTCGCGGACCAGGGCCGGGAGCTCGTCGTCCAGCAGCAGCGCCGCGCCGAGGTTGGTGAGCGAGCCGGTCGCGACGATCGTCAGCTCGCCCGGGTTCTCCCGCGCGAGCCGGACGATCTGCGCCGCGGCGGGCTCGGCGGACGGCCGGGCCGCCGGTTCCGGCAGGTCGAGGTCGGCGAGCCCGTTGCGTCCGTGCCAGTCGAGCGCGTAGTGGACGTCCTGCGCCATCGGGCGTTCGGCGCCGACCGCGACCGGCACGTCGTCGATCTTCGCCAGCTCCAGCACGCGCAGCGTGTTCAGCGCGCCGGTGCGCGCGTCGACGTTGCCGTGCACGGTGCCGACGCCGACCAGCTCGGCGTTCCCGGCGCGCACCTCGGCGGCCAGGTAGAGCAGCATCATCGCGTCGTCGATGCCGGTGTCGCAGTCGAAAAGGATCTTCGGTGCCGTCGCGCGGCCCGGTGTCGCGCGGCCCGGCGTCGCGCGATCCGGTGTCGCGCGGTCAGCCGTCGCGTGGTCAGGTGTCACGGGGTTCGGCGTCGCGGCGCCAGGCGGGGGTGCGTCGTTCGGCAGGGTCATGCGGTGTTCACGATCTGGTACGACTCGGCCAGGCGGCCCTCGCCGAAGCCGGCGGCGGCCGCGTTCGCGCCGAGCCAGCCGCGGAGCATGGCCTCCAGGCCGTCCTGCATGTGGGCGGTCTGGGTGGCGTGCGCCTTGAGCGCCGCCAGCTTCCGGTCGAAATGGTCGGTGATGTCCACGTAGTGGTCGGGGGTCGGGCCGCCGGACATCCAGACCTCGCGCGCGACCCACGCCTCCAGCCCCTCCCCGCGGAGCTCGGGGAAGGCGTACGGGTTGCGCGCGTCGGGGTAGACGGCGTCCAGCGTCGCGCCGCCCACCACGCGGTGGTCGGGGTGGCTCGGCGCGATCCGCTGGTGGTTGCGCTCCGGGCTGTGCGTCAGCACCCGGTCCGGACGGACCTGGCGGATCACCCGCGCGATGTCGCGGCGCAGGTCGAAGCCGGGTTCGAGGCGCCCGTCCGGGTAGCCCAGGAACCGGACGTCGGTCACGCCGACGGCCTCGGCCGCCGCGCGCTGCTCCTTGCGGCGCAGCTCGGCCATCTCGGCGCGGGTGACCCGGTCGTCGAAGCCGCCCGCGTCCCCGTCGGTGACGATCAGGTAGGTCACCTGGACGCCTGCGGCCGTCCAGGACGAGATCGTCCCGGCGGAGCCGAAGTCCACGTCGTCCGGGTGCGCCAGCACGGCGAGCACCCGGGAGATTTCGCTCAGTTCCAGCACAGTCCTCACGGTCTTCAGCCTAAACGGAACGATCGCGGCCTGGGACGGGCCGGTCCGCCGGGGGTAGAGCAGAGTCATGCGCAAACTCATCAACGCCCCGTCCGACGTGGTAGCCGACGCCCTGCGCGGGCTCGCCGCCGCGCATCCCTCGCTGCGGGTGGACGTGGAGGGACGCACGGTCGTCCGGGCGGACGCGCCGGTCGCCGGGAAGGTCGCCCTGGTGTCCGGCGGCGGCTCGGGGCACGAGCCGCTCCATGCCGGTTTCGTCGGTTTCGGGATGCTGGACGCCGCCGCGCCCGGCGAGGTCTTCACCTCGCCCACGCCGGACCAGATCCTCGCCGCGACCCTCGCCGTCGCGGGCGAGGCCGGGGCCGTCCACATCGTGAAGAACTACACCGGCGACGTCATGAACTTCAAGATGGCCGCCGAGCTGGCCGACGACGAGGACGTCCAGGTCGAGCAGGTCGTGGTGGACGACGACGTCGCGGTGGTCGACAGCACCTTCACGGCCGGGCGGCGCGGCACCGGCGGGACGCTGTTCGTGGAGAAGATCGCGGGCGCGATGGCCGAGGACGGCGCGCCGCTCGCGGCCGTCGCGGAGGTCGCGCGCGAGGTGAACGAGCGGACCCGGTCGTTCGGCGTGGCGCTGTCGCCGAGCACCGTCCCGGCGGCAGGCCGCCCGACGTTCGAGCTGGCGGAGGGCGAGATGGAGCTCGGCATCGGCATCCACGGCGAGCCGGGGCGCGAGCGGGTCAAGGCCGGGACCGCGCGGGAGATCGTGGACGCGTCGCTGAGCGCGATCGACGCGGACATGCCGCTCAGGGGCGAGGAGCTACTCGTCCTGGTGAACGGGATGGGCGGGACACCGCTGATCGAGCAGTACATCGCGGCCGGGGCAGTCTCCGACTGGCTGTCCGACCACAGCGCGCGGGCTGTCCGGACGCTGGTCGGGCCGTTCGTCACCAGCCTGGAGATGGCGGGCTGCATGGTGTCGGTATGTCGTATAACTCCCGAACTGCTCCAGTTCTGGGACGCGCCGGTCGAGACCTCGTCGCTGCGGTGGGGCCGGTGAGCGCCCGGTTCGGCGCGTCCGACGCCGCCGCGTGGATCCGGCGCGCGGCCGAGCTCGTCGCCGCCGACGCTGACCGTCTGACCAGGCTGGACGCCGAGATCGGCGACGGCGACCACGGCCTCAACCTGAACCGCGGGTTCGCCGCCGCCGCCGAGACGCTGCCGGAGGACGCACCGCCCGGCAAGGTGCTGATCGCGGCCGGGCGGGCGATCGTGTCGAAGACCGGCGGCGCGTCCGGGCCGCTGTACGGGACGGCCCTGCGCCGCGCGGGCAAGGCGCTGGCGGACGAGCCGGACGCGTCCGCCGAGCAGCTCGCCGGGGCGCTGGACGCCGCGCTCCTCGGCATCCGCGAGCTGGGCGAGGCCCAGGTCGGCGACAAGACCATGGTGGACGCGCTGACCCCGGCCGTGGAGGCGTTCGCCGCCGCGTCCGGCAAGGGCCTCGCCGCGGCGGCGGAGGCGGCTGCGGACGCGGCCGGGCAGGGCGCCGAGTCGACCGTCCCGCTCGTCGCGCGCAAGGGCCGGGCCAGCTACCTGGGCGAGCGCAGCGCCGGGCACCTCGACCCGGGCGCCGCCTCGACCGTCCTGCTGTTCCGCGCGCTCGCCGACGTCCTGGCGGAGGACTGAATGGTCGGGATCGTGATCGTCTCGCACAGCCGGACGCTCGCCGAGGGCGCCGCCGAGCTGGCCCGCGCGATGGGCCTCGGGAAGGCCGTGGTCAAGGCCGCCGGGGGCGGCCCGGACGGCGATCTCGGCACCAGCCCGGACCTGGTCGAACGCGCCGTCGCGGCGGCCGACTCCGGGGACGGCGTGCTGGTGCTCGCCGACCTCGGCTCGTCCGTCCTCACCGCGAAGCTGGTGATCGAGGACTTCGACGGCCAGGCCGTCCTCGCGGACGCGCCGCTGGTCGAGGGCGCCGTCGCCGCCGCCTCGTCCGCCGCGACGGGCGCGAACCTGGCCGACGTCCGCGCCGCCGCCGAGTCCGCCCACGACCTCCGCAAACGCTGACGCTAGGCGGTGGCGGTAGGCGGTGCCGCTAGGCGGTGCCGCTAGGCGGTGGCGCCGAGGAGGACGACCAAGGGGTCGGCGATGGACTCGTGCGGCTCGCCGCGGATCTCGAAGGCGCGCTCGCCCGCGCCCGGCTCGCCGGTGACGATCCGGTAGCCGGGGAGGTCGGCGCCGATCTCGCCCAGCTCGCCGCCGGCGTCCTCGACGGCGGCGAGCCGGGCCACGGCCGCGCGGACCCGGCCGGCCCGGTCGGCGGGCAGCTCGCCGGTGTCGTAGTCCGCGACGGGCACGGACGTCCCGGCGAAACCGCCGACGCTCTCGATCCTGATGCGCATGTGCTCCTCGCCTCCCGGCCACGGGGTGGGCCCCCGGTCGTGGTGCCCCGCTTCCGGAGTACCACGACCGGGGCCCGGGAGACCGCCGGTCACGCGAGCCGGGGCGGGCCGGCCCCCGTCAGGGGAGGCCGGCTCCCACCGGGCGCCGCGCCGCCGGGCTCACCGGGGGCCGGATCTCAGCCCGGCTCCCGTCGCCGGGCTCACTTGTTGAACGCGCGGTGCAGCTCGTCCATCTCGTGCCGGAGGATGTCCTCGTCGGTCAGGTCCCCGCGCTTGGCCAGCCGCTCGGGGTCGATGACCGCGTACTCGGGCATCTGCATGGTGCCGCAGCACATCGAGCGGTCCTGCTCGGCGCGCAGGCTGGCCGAGTGCTCGTCGTGCGGCTGGACCTCGGTGACGTCCCGGCCGTCCTCGGTGTACTCGGGGTCGGTCATGCTCATCCGGCCGGCGAGCAGCTCGCGCAGCGGCGTCGGCGAGAGGGTGATCTCCCGGACGGCGAAGCGGTTGCGGATGAACGTCCGGTAGATCGGCGGGTCGTGCCGGCTCGCCGAGACCTGGAGCATCTTGTTCGCCACGTCGACGAAGGTCGCCTTCGTGGCGGGCGCCGCCAGGATCGCCTGGAACAGCAGGTGCGCGAGCCCCTCGGCGACCTCCATCAGGATGACCGCGAGGTCCTTGGTCTTGCGCTGCCGGTTGAGCTCGAACACGTAGATGTCGGCGAGGACGTCGTAGATCGCGCCGGTGAACACCTGCGAGATCGCGTGCACCTCGTTGCTGACCTGGCTGAGCTTGAGGTCGTTGTCGGCGTTGCGGAGCCCGAACGGCATGCCGAGCGCCTTGCCGAACTCCTCGGCCAGCTCCGGCAGGAACGACCGGTCGTGCAGGTTGGCGCGGCTGAGCGCGACGACGGCCTCGGCCTGGTCGGCCTGGGACAGCGCGAGGAAGATCGCCGACAGGTCGCCGAACGCCTCGTGCAGGCCGCCGGTCTGCGGCGGGCTGCCGGCCGCGAGCCAGCCGGGCTTGAGGCCGTCCAGCACCGAGTGGCCGGTCTCGTGCGACACGATGTCCAGCGAGCGGCAGGTGAACAGCGTCTGGGTCTGGTTCTGCGGGACGAACGAGAGGAAGTTCAGCGACTTGCCGGTGCGGCTGTAGAACGCGTTCGCGCCCTGCCCCGCGTGCGGCTTGACCGTGATCCGCTCGGTGTTGCCGCCGACGTTCCAGGCGAACGGGATGGGGTTGCCACCGTTGATCCGCTCGTACATCGACAGCGTCTCGCGCACCACCGCGAAGGTGTGCGCGGCGTCGAACTGCGGCGAGTTCGGGGCGAAGACGAAGTCCCCGTTGATCCCCTTGGCGACCGGCGTGACCCCCTGCAGGTCGGTGGTGATCCGCGCGTCCGCCGGGCCGTTGAGCACGACGGACGGGACGAAGGTGATCCGGGTGCCGAGCTCGGCCACCGACGGGTCCTGCTTGTAGATGAGGAAGCGGTGTCCCGCCACCGGCGGCACCGGGAGGGGGACGGGGCGCGGCACCGGCTGCGGCGTGGGCGGGGCCTCCGCCCGCAGCCGCGGCCTGGGCATCCGCGCGGGAGGGACGGCGAGGCCGCGCTCGGCCTCCCGTACCCGGACGATCTCTCGCTCGTCCTGGATGATCTGGGTTTCGGACTGGTGGACCGTCATCGATCCCACCCTTTCCCGTCACCGGGCGCGGGCCCCCGATGGCCCTGCGCTTTCCAGGGTGGCCACGGCTCCGCCACGGCGCTGACCTGCGTGTTGATCGTCCGGGCGCGCCGCCGGGGAGTTGGGAGCCGCCCTGCCCGGCCCACGCTCCGCCCGTCACGCGGGGCCGTCAACCCGGTGCGGCGGGGTGTGTCCGGATCCGGACTCGGGAAATTTCGGCCGTCCCGGTTTCAACCAGTTTTCGACCGATCCAAACCCGGCCCCGGCGGCGTTCGGACGCGGTTGTCGGCGGCGGACCGTAGACTCGCCAGTGATGTCCAAGACCGAAGCTCACTCCTTGCTGGACGGCCTCAACCCGCAGCAGCGCGAGGCCGTCGAGCACGCCGGAAGCCCGCTGCTGATCGTCGCCGGAGCGGGTTCGGGCAAGACCCGCGTGCTCACCCACCGGATCGCCTACCTGCTGTCCGAGCGCGACGTCCACCCCGGCCAGATCCTCGCGATCACCTTCACCAACAAGGCCGCGGCCGAGATGAAGGAGCGCGTCGACGCGCTGGTCGGGCCGCGCTCGCGCGCGATGTGGGTGATGACGTTCCACTCGGCGTGCGTGCGCATCCTGCGCCGCGAGGCCAAGCGGCTGGGCTTCCCCACGAGCTTCTCGATCTACGACCAGGCGGACGCGCAGCGGCTGATGGCCCTGGTCACCCGCGAGCTGGACCTCGACCCCAAGCGGTACCCGCCCAAGTCGTTCAGCGCCCAGGTGTCGAACCTGAAGAACGAGCTGATCGACTACGAGACCTACAAGGCGCGCGCCTCCACGCACATGGAGCAGACCCTCGCGCAGGCGTACGAGATGTACCAGGCCCGGCTCCAGCAGGCCGGCGCGATGGACTTCGACGACCTGATCATGCTGACGGTCAACCTGCTGCAGGTCTTCCCGGAGGCCGCCGAGCACTACCGGCGGCGGTTCCGGCACGTCATGGTCGACGAGTACCAGGACACCAACCACGCGCAGTACGAGCTGGTCCGCGAGCTGACCGCGCCGGTCGAGGGCGTCGGCCCGGCCGAGCTGTGCGTGGTCGGCGACGCCGACCAGTCGATCTACGCGTTCCGGGGCGCGACCATCCGCAACATCCTGGAGTTCGAGCGCGACTACACCGACGCGCGGACGATCCTGCTGGAGCAGAACTACCGCTCCACCCAGACCATCCTGTCGGCGGCGAACGCGGTGATCGAGCGGAACGCCGACCGCAAGCCCAAGCGGCTCTGGTCCGACCAGGGCGAGGGCCACAAGATCACCGGCTATGTCGCCGACAACGAGCACGACGAGGCCGCGTTCGTCGCGAACGAGGTCGACAAGCTCACCGACGCGGGCGACGCCAGGCCCGGCGACGTCGCGGTCTTCTACCGCACCAACGCCCAGTCCCGCGTCTTTGAAGAGATCTTCATCCGGGTCGGGCTGCCGTACAAGGTCGTCGGCGGCGTCCGCTTCTACGAGCGCAAGGAGGTCCGCGACCTGCTGGCCTACCTGCGCGTCCTCGCCAACCCGGAGGACACGGTCTCGCTGCGCCGCATTCTCAACGTGCCCAAGCGCGGCATTGGCGACCGCGCCGAGGCCTGCGTCGAGGCGTACGCGTCCCGCGAGCGCATCTCGTTCTGGCAGGCTCTCCGCACGCCCGAGGACGTCCCGGGCATGGCGACCCGCTCGATCAACGCCGTCCGCGAGTTCGTCGCCCTGCTGGACGAGCTGCGCGAGCGGGTCGAGACGGCCGGCCCGGCCGAACTGATCGACCAGATCCTGGTGAAGAGCGGCTACATCGCCGAGCTCCAGGCCTCCAAGGACCCGCAGGACGAGACCCGCGTCGAGAACCTCCAGGAAATGGAGTCGGTCGCCCGCGAGTTCGAAGAACGGCTCGACGGCGAAGATCCCGCCGGCCGCCTCCCCGACTTCCTGGAGCAGGTCGCCCTGGTGGCCGACGCCGACTCGATTCCCGGCGGCGCCAAGTCCGGCGCCGTGCCGCCCGGCGAGCGTCCCGACCAGGACGACCAGGGCGTCGTCACCCTCATGACCCTGCACACCGCCAAGGGCCTGGAGTTCCCGGTCGTCTTCCTCACCGGCATGGAGGACGGCGTCTTCCCGCACCTGCGCGCGATGAGCAACCCGAAGGAGCTGGAAGAGGAGCGCCGCCTCGCCTACGTGGGCATCACCCGCGCCCGGCAGCGCCTCTACCTGTCGCGCGCGACCATGCGCAGCTCGTGGGGCGCCCCGCAGGTGAACCCGCCGTCCCGCTTCCTCGGCGAGGTGCCGTCCAACCTCGTCGACTGGGAGCGCGAGGCGTCCACCGCGTTCGGCTCGGCCGCGACCCGCGTCGCCGCCCGCCCGAACGTCCGCGCCCCGGGCGCCCGGGCCGTCCCGACCCTGTCGCCGGGCGACAAGGTCACGCACGACTCGTTCGGCCTCGGCACGGTCGTCTCGGTCGACGGCGCCGGCGACAAGGCCGCCGCCTCAGTCGATTTCGGCGGCGAGTACGGAGTCAAGCGCCTAGTCCTCCGCTACGCCCCCGTCGAAAAACTGTAAGCCCGCTCTACCGCCCCCGCCCCGACCGAGCCTCCTCAAGCCGCTCGAAGCACTTGTTGACGGCCGTCGGGGCGAACGGCGACGCCTTGCCGGAACGCGTGTAGCCGAGGTTCATCCCGCCCGGGTACCAGAAGGCGACATGCTCGCGCTCCAGGGTCCGGACGTACACGCTCCAGGAGCCTGCGTTCTTGATCGCAGAACTCTGGATGGTCACCTCGTGGACGTCCTGCCAGCGCACCCGCACCCGGCTGAAGGAGCGGACGATCTCGACGCCGTCCGCGTCGATGATCGTCCGTCGGCGGAGCCCGGCGAGCAGCGCCAGGCCGAGGGCCTCGACGGCCAGGGCCACCAGGCTCCGGTCGAGGTGGATCGAGGAGTCCGGGGCGTCGAACATCAGCCTCGCGGTGACGAACGTCGCCACCAGGGAGCCCGCGGCATAGAGGAACAGCGAGCGGTGGCAGCGCACGACGGTTCGGGAGGCGGGCATCGCGGCATCGTACGCCCGGGGTAATTGGCATCTTGTCTAATTGTGATGGGGGTCACTGGGGGGTGGGGTTGATGAGGGGTGGGGGTGTTCGTACTTTCGAGGCACAGCGGACGTCACCCCCTCGCGAATGGACCTCAGTCCTATGAGCAGATCCGCCTCTCGTCCCGTGTTCCGCGTCCGGCCTCGCACCGTGCGAGCCAGGCGGGTGAAGTTCGCTTATCCGGAGGGGCGGCTGCCCCGGCATTACCTGGACGGCGACCTGGTCATGAGCCATGTGGTGTCGGTGCTTTCGGCGCTGTTCCCGGAGGGGGAGGACTTCTTCGTCCGGACGGTCCGGAACTACCGGGACGAGATCTCCGATCCGGAGCTGAAGGCGCAGGTCGCCGGGTTCATCGGGCAGGAGGTCACGCACGGGCGGGAGCACCGGCACTTCAACGAGCGGCTCGCGCGGCTCGGGTATCCGACGCGGTTCGTCGACCGGGGGACGAAGTACGGGCTCGGGTTCTGGGCGCGGGTGCTGCCGAAGGACGTCCAGCTCGCGATCACCGCGGCGCTGGAGCACTACACGGCGACGCTGGCGTACGTGCTGCTGAACAAGCCCGAGGCGCGGGACATGTTCACCGTGCCGGAGGTGCGGTCGATGTTCCTGTGGCACGCGCTGGAGGAGAGCGAGCACAAGTCCGTGGCGTTCGACGTGTTCCAGACCGTCAGCGGCGACCAGCGGATGCGGTCCTGGGTCATGAACATCGTCACGGTGGATTTCCTGGCGGTGGTGGTCGTGGCGACGGCGTTCTCGCTGGCGCTGGATCCGGCGGCCTACAACCTGCCGCGGCTGGCGCGGAGCTTGGCGCGGCTGCGCACGTCGCCGTTCGTCCAGCGGGACGTCGTGCGGCACCTGCGCGCCTACAACCGGCGGGATTTCCACCCGGACGACAACGACACCACGGCCTTGGAGCAGGAGTGGAAGGCGCGGCTGTTCGACGCCCAGGGCGACCGGATCTGATCAGACCTGGACGTCCAGGCCCAGCGCGGACGCGACGACCACGGCCTGCGCGAGGTCGATGACCGCGCCCTTCAGGTCCATGGTCAGCAGGTGCTCCGGGTTGAGGTCGCTGCCGCGCAGGTCCGCTTTGCGGAAGTTCGCGCCGTGCAGCGACGCGCCGGACAGGTCGGCCTTGTGGAAGGTGGTCCTCTCGCAGGTCGCGCCGGTCAGGTCGGCCTCGCGCAGCCGAACCCCCTCGAAGGACGCGCCGGACAGCTTCGCGCCCGGAAAGCCCGTGAACGACCAGTCGCCGCCCCTGACCTTCAGCAGGTCGAAGGCGCAGCCGTCGAACACCGACCCGACGAGCTTGCAGCCCTCGAACCTCGCGTCGAACAGGTTGCAGCGGACGAACGTGCAGTTCAGGAACGCCGACTCGGTGTGCTCCGAGACGTTGAACCGGCAGCCGCGGAAGGTGCACTCGGTGAACGTGCCGCCGGTGTTCCGCATCTCGGTGAAGTCGACGTCGACGAACAGGACGCGTTCGAAGGTCTCGCCGTCGATGTCCCGGCCGTCCCAGTCATGGGAGGCGATCGTCGTCTCCGTCGGCTCGGCCTGCCTGCGTTCAGCCATGGGCCAACGCTAGCCGTCCCGGTCGCGGGGCGGCTTGACGAGGTCCAGGGACGCCAGCACCTCCGGGTCGGCGACGAAGTCGATCGCGACGATCCGGCCGTCCCGGACGGTGAAGTCGAACACCACCTGCGGGACGCCGCGGAGCTGCCACATCGCGCCGGGCACGCCGTCCACCTCGACGGGCAGGACGGCCTTCGCGCGGCCCGTCCAGAAGCCCGCCATGGCCTCCCGGCCGGCGATCCGCGCGGGCGCGCCCATCTCGGCGGCGGTCGCGTCGGCGCGCAGCACGGCGTCGGGGTCGAGCAGCGCCAGCAGGGCCTCGAAGTCGCCGTCGCGGGACGCGGCGAGGAACGCCGAGACGACCTCGCGCTCACGGGCGGCGGTCGCGTCCGCCCGCCCGCCCCGGACGCGCCGGCGGGCCCGGCTCGCGAGCTGCCGGGCCGCGGCGGGCGTCCTGTCGATGATCGGCGCGATCTCGTCGAACGGCACGGCGAACATGTCGTGCAGGACGAACGCCAGCCGCTCGGCCGGCGACAGCGTCTCCAGGACGACCAGCAGTGCCAGCCCGACTGAGTCCGCCAATATCGCGGCGTCGGCGGGGTCGTCGGCGTCCGCCGGGGCGTCCGGTTCGTCGGGCGCCTCCGGTTCGTCCCAGGACACCTCGCGGCGGGTCGTCCGGGCGCGGAGCATGTTCAGCGCGACCCGGCCGACGATCGTGGTCAGCCAGCCGCCGAGGTTGTCCACGTCCGCGTCGCCCGCGCGGCTCGCCCGCAGCCACGCCTCCTGGACGGCGTCGTCCGCCTCCGCGTTCGAGCCGAGCACGCGGTACGCGACCGCGTGCAGCCGGGCGCGGTGCTCCTCGAACCGCGCGGCCAGCGACTCCTCGCCGTTCACCTGCACCTCCACCTTCGGGGTCTCCTGTACAGCTGACCCGCGAACCGGCCGGAATGTGACGTCAGAGGCCGAGTTCCTTGTGGACGACAGAGCCCGAGTTCCTTGCGGACGTCAGAGGCCGAGGCCCTTGAGCCGGTCCCGGTCGGCGATGATCTCCATGGTGGTGATCCGGCCGTCCGCGACGGTCAGCGCCATCAGCGAGAACGCGCTGCCGTCGACCCGGTTGACCAGCCCGACCGTACCGTTGACCAGGACGAACTCCATCGACGCGGCCAGGTCGCGGAAGGTGAGCGCCTGGCCCGCGACGTTCCGCGCGCCCTTGACCAGGCGCAGCGGGCCGCCGCCGCCGAGGTCCACGCGCAGCTCGATGTCCGGGTCGAGGACGGAGACGAGCGCCTCCAGGTCGCCGTCCCGCGCGGCGGCGAGGAACGCCTCGACGGCCTCGCGCTGCCGCTCCCGGTCCGGGTCCGGCACGGGCGCGGTGTCCTTGACGCGGCGGCGCGCCCGGCTGGCCAGCTGCCGCGTCGCGGCGGGCGTCTTGTCGATGATCGGCGCGATCTCGTCGAACGGCACGGCGAACATGTCGTGCAGCACGAACGCCAGCCGGTCGGCCGGGGCGAGCGTCTCCATCACGACCATCAGCGCGATCCCGACCTGGTCGGCGACCAGCACCTCCTGCTCGGGGTCGTGCGTCAGGATCGGGTCGGGCAGCCGCTCGTCGCCCAGCTCCTCCCGGCGGGCCTTGCGGGCGCGCAGCATGTCCAGGCACACCCGGCCGACGACCGTGGTCAGCCAGCCCGGCAGGTTCTCCACCCCGGACACGTCGGTGCGGCTGAGCCGGAACCACGCCTCCTGGACGGCGTCCTCGGCCTCGCTCAGCGACCCCAGCATCCGGTAGGCGACCGAGCGCAGATGCACCCGCTGCGCCTCGAACCGCTCGGCGAGCGAATCTTCCGCGTCCATCTGTCACACACTCCTGCCGGGATCCGTCATGTCGGTAGTCCGCAACATAGACGATCCGAATAGGAGTCCCTCATGGAAGCCCGCATGCCCCACCCCGCGATGACCCTCGACGGCGCGTTCAAGGGCCTCGGCACGCTGAGCGCGGCCGTCGAGCGCGGCGGCGTGTCCAAGCGGCTCGGTGAGTTGATCAACCTCCGCGTCAGCCAGATCAACGGGTGCAGCGTCTGCGTCCAGATGCACGCCACGGCGCTGCGCGACGCCGGCGAGTCCGACGACCGCATCTTCACCGTGGCCGCCTGGCGGGACGCGCCGTACTACACCGACGCCGAGCGCGCCGCCCTCGCGCTGGCCGAGGCCGTCACCCGCGTCGCCGACAACCCCGACCCGGTCTCGGACGAGCTGTGGGACGAGGTCAACAAGCACTACAGCGAGAAGGAGGTCTCCGCGCTGCTGGTCTCGATCTCCGTGATCAACGTGTGGAACCGCCTCAACGCCGCCACCCGCCAGGTGGCCGGCATCGCCGGCTGATCCCGAGGACGCCCCCGCGCGGTGGTGGCGCGGGGGCGTCGTTGTCAGCGCAGGCTTCGGAAGAACTCCCGGACGTCGCGGGTCAGCACGTCCGGGGCCTCCAGCGAGAGGAAGTGGCCGCCGTCGGTGAGCTGCGTCCACCGGACGACGTTGTGATCGCGTTCGGCCCAGGGCCGGATCGTCACGTCATGCGCGCTGACCAGCACCCCCATCGGAACCGTGCCCCTCTGGACCGCCCACCCACTCGCGCCGTCCGTGCCGCTCGCGCCGTCCTCGCCGTCCTCGCCGTCCGTGGAACCTGAGTCGCCGGACGACCAGCCGGAGGCGGTGATCTCCTCGTAGTAGATCTGCGCGGACGAGCCGGCCGTAGCGGTGAACCAGTACATCGAGACGTCCGCGAGGATGCGGTCGCGCGGCACCGCGTCCTCGGGCAGGCCGTCCGGCGGCCAGGTCAGCTCCTTGAACTTCTCGGTGATCCAGGCGAGCTGGCCCACAGGCGAGTCGGTCAGCGCGTAGGCGATGGTCTGCGGGCGCTTGGAGTTGCACTGGAGGTAGGCGTCGTTGAAGTTCCGCATCCGCTCCCAGTGCCGGTGCTCGGCGTCCGACAGGCCGTCGAACTCGCCGTCCGCGCCGGTCGGGAAGGTGAGCAGCGCGTTCACGTGGACGCCGAGGACCCGCCCGGGCGCGGCCGCGGCGATCTTCGGCGCGACCCACGCGCCCAGGTCGTAGCCCTGTACGGCGAACCGCTCGTAGCCGATGCGGGACATGGCCTCCAGCAGGACGTCCGCCATCCGCGCCGCGTTCATGCCCGGCCCGGCGAGCGGCGTGGAGAAGCCGAAACCCGGCAGCGACGGCACGACCACGTGGAACGCGTCGGCCGGGTCGCCGCCGTGCGCGCGCGGGTCGGTCAGCGGGCCGATGACGTCGAGGAAGTCGGTGACGCCGCCGGGCCAGCCGTGCAGCAGGAGCAGCGGGACGGCGTCCGGCTCGGCGGACCGGACGTGCAGGAAGTGCAGGCGCTGCCCGTCCACCTCGGTCGTGAACTGCGGGAACGCGTTGATCGCGGCCTCCGCGCGGCGCCAGTCGAAACCTGTCCGCCAGTGCTCGGCCAGGCCCTTGAGGTAGCCGACCGGGACGCCGCGGTCCCACCCGACGCCGGGCAGCTCGTACGGCCAGCGCGTGGCGGCGAGGCGCGCGCGGAGGTCGTCGATCTGCTCCTGCGGGATGTCCACCTTGAAAGGGCTGATGTTCGTCATGCCCTCACGCTAGGAAGCACTTAGGACGAGTTCGGTCCTAAGTCTCTGGCAGTCTGGGAACGTGTTGGAGACCTCGGCGCGGCTGCTCAGGCTGCTCTCGCTCTTGCAGGCGCACCGCGACTGGACGGGCGGTGAGCTGGCCGAACGCCTCGGCGTGACGACCCGGACCGTCCGGCGGGACGTGGACCGGCTGCGCGAGCTGGGCTACCCGGTCGAGGCCGTCCAGGGCGCGGCGGGGTACCGGCTCGGCGCCGGTGCGGCGCTGCCGCCCCTGCTCCTGGACGACGACGAGGCGGTGGCGGTCGCGGTCGGGCTGCGCACGGCGGCGGCCGGCTCGGTCGCGGGCATCGAGGAGAACGCGCTGCGCGCGCTCGGCAAGCTCGAACGCGTCCTGCCGCCTCGGCTGCGGTACCGGGTGAACGCGCTCCAGCGGGCGACGACGCGGGTCGGCGCGTCCGGGCCGGAGGTCTCGGCGGACGTCCTGATGGCGATCGCGGACGCGGCCCGCCGGCACGAGCGCCTCCGCTTCGACCACACCGGCCGGGACGGCGTCCGGTCCGTCCGCGATGTCGAGCCGTACGGGCTGGTCAACTTCGGCCGCCACTGGTACCTCGTCGCCTACGACACCGACCGCGACGACTGGCGGAACTTCCGCGTGGACCGGCTCGTCCCGCGCACGCCGTCCGGGCCGAGGTTCACCGCGCGGACCGTCCCGGACGGCGGTCCAGCGGCGTTCGTGTCCCGGCGCCTCGCGCAGAGGGCCTGGCCGTTCCAAGCGACGGTCGAGCTGGGGGTCTCGGCGGGGGAGGCGGCCGAGCGGGTGTGGCCGGGCATGGGCGTCCTCGAACCCGTCGCGGGGGACCGCTGCCTCATGCACGTCGGCGCCGACTCGCTCTGGGCGCTCGTCTGGATGATCACGTCCGTGGACCTCGACTTCACCCTCGTCGAGGGCCCGCCGGGCTTCGCGGAGGGCCTCCGCGCCCACGCCGAACGCTGCCTCAGAGCCCTGCCCTAGCCGTGCTGGCCGAAGGTCAGGCGGGTTCGCCGGGCTGGACGGCGAAGAGCTTGGCGAGGACGGGACGGGCGGCGGCCTCGGGGTCCGCGCCGACCTCGGCCGGGAGGGCGCCGCTGAGCCACAGGCCCGCGAAGCCGTGCGCGATCGACCACGCGGCGAGGGCCGACTCGGGATCAGGGGAGAGCCGGTCCACGGCGCGGTCGAGGAGGGCGCCGGAGCGGGTGCGGGCGGCGGCGAGGTCCGGGTCGTCCGGCCGGTAGAGCTCGGGGCGGAACATCACCTCGAAGTAGGCGCGGTGCCGGGTCGCGAAGCGGACGTAGGCGACGCCGAGGTCGAGCAGGTCGTCGCCGGCCCGCGTGAGGGCGTCCGAGAGCAGGTCGAAGCCCTCGGCGGCGATCGCGGTCAGCAGGCCGGTCTTGTCGCCGAAGTGGTGCGCGGGCGCGGCGTGCGAGACCCCCGCGCGCCGGGCCAGCTCGCGCAGGCTCCAGCCGGACGGCCCGGACTCCTCGATCGCCGCGACGGCGGCGTCCATGACGGCGCGGCGCAGGTTGCCGTGGTGGTAGCTCGAACTCACCCGGCCAGCCTAGGCCAGGACGGCCCGAACTTTCCATTGACAAGTTCGGGGTGTGCGGCGGAAACTAGGCACTGTCAAGATACGTTCGGCCGGAGAGAGGTTCGCCATGCCCACGCTGCCCTGGATGACCCCGCAGGCCCCCGGACCCGGCGCGGAGGCGCTGGTCATGGCGTCCCGGCTGGAGGTCCGGTCGCTGCGCCACGTGCCGGGCTTCTTCCTCGCCTCGATGGCGCTGCTGCGGCAGGCCCGCCGCTCGCCCGGCGCGCTGGGCCTCTCGCTCCGCGCGCAGTTGCCGCGCCGCACGTTCTGGACGGTCTCCGCGTGGGACGGCCGGGACGCGCTGAACTCCTACGCGTCCACCGAGCCGCACAAGTCCACGATGCGCGCCAAGCGGAAGGTCATGCGCGAGTCGACGTTCGTGTTCTGGACCGTCCCCGCGGCGGACCTGCCGGTCGCATGGGGCGAGGTCGAGCGCCGGATCGCCGAGAAGCGCTCAGAGGACCGGGCGAACGGCTGATCAGTTGCGCGGTCGACCGGGCGAACGGCTGATCAGGCGCGCGGACGACCGGCCCGCAGTTGTCCGGGCGCGCGGCTGACCGGGCTGCGCGCGGACGACCGGCGCGCGGTTGTCCGGGCGCGGGGATGATCAGGCCGGGAGGTAGCGGCGGGTCGCGTTGCCGACGAAGAGTTTGCGCCTCTCATCAGCGGAAAGACCCGAAGTCACGCGCTCGTAAGCGGCCATGAGTTCGGCGAAGGTGCCGGAAAGTCCGTCGACCGGGAAATTGCTGCCGAAGAAGCAGCGGTCGATCCCGAAAAGGTCGAGGCAGGTCTCGATGTAGGGACGCAGCGCGTCCGCGTCCAGCCGGCCGAGCGGCATGCCCAGGCCGGAGATCTTGCAGTCCACGCGGGGCAGCGCGGCGAGCTTGGCCAGGCCCTCGCGCCACTGGATGAACTCCTCCGGGTCGCCCGCCTCGGGCCAGCCCGCGTGCTCCAGGACGACCTGCACGTCCGGCGCCTGGGCGAGCGCGGCCAGGTAGGCGTCGACCTCCGGCGCGCGGATCACCTGGTCGAAGATCAGGCCGCGTTTTCCCAGCTCGCGCAGGAGGGCGGCGGCGGTGTCGCCGAGCGGGGCCAGGCCCGCGAACACCCGGACGCCGCGGAACAGCGGGCTGCGCGCCTGCTCGTCCAGCTGCGCCTCGACCACCGGCGGCGACACGTCCGGGTCGATCGCTCCGATGATCGCCGAGGGGCGGTCCGGCGCGTCCATGGCGTCCAGCCAGCGCGTCTCGTCGAGGAACGCGCCGGGCACCGTCGTGGCGGAGACGTGCACGGTGCCGAGGATCCGGACCCCGGCGCTCGCCGCGTCCTCGCGGTACCGCGCGGGCGGGTAGTCCCGCGGCACCTCGGGTAGCGTCACGTGCAGCATCGGATACCAATCGTGCACGCTCGACTGCCAATGATGGACATGGGCGTCCACGAACTCCAGAACGGTCACCAAAGACCCCTTTCGGCTCTGGGTGGACATCTTGGCCGAAAAAGGGGTAGTAGGTCGATCCTTCGCTAGGCGGACAAACCAGCCAGCATTCGATCGAGCATCGCGAGCTGCCGCGCGGGCGGGTAGCGGACCGGGTCGAACAGCACCTGGACGACCAGGCCGTGCGCGAACCCGGCCAGCATCGTCGTGATGTCGTCCGGGTCGGCGTCCGCCGGAAGCTCGCCCAGCTCCACGGCCTGCTTCACGAACGGCCGCAGCCGCAGCGTGCGGAACCGCTCGTACCGGCCGGTCTCGCGCTCGCCGAGGTCGGCGTCCGCGAGCGCGGCGTCCCACGAGCTGACCCAGACCCGGTTCATCTCGACCGCCTCCGCCGAGATCGGCAGCACGTCCGCGAGCAGCTCGCGCAGCGCCGCCAGGCCGCGTCCCGCCGGGGTCGTCCGGCCCGCGAGCGTGCGCTCCTCGGCGAGGTCCAGCGCGTGCGCGAGCAGCGCCTTCTTGTTCGGGAAGTAGTGCGTCAGCAGGCCCGTGGACGAGCCCATCTCGGCGGCGACGGCGCGCAGCGTCAGGCCGCCGAAGCCGTCCGCGGCCAGCACCCGCCACACGGCGGCGGACACGTCCCGGCGCCGTGCGTCGTGGTCTCCTCGCGCGGGCACGCTAGCGGCCTCCTTCCAGTCGGCTTCCGTCCACCGGTTATCGGTTTCCTTCCGGTCAGTGAGCAGGGCTATGGTACGTAACAAACGTTCGGTATGCACTTTGGGAGGGTCGGGATGCTGAGTCTGACATTGGCCGAAGGCGTGGAGATGCGTCCGCTGGAGCCATGGCAGGCGGCCGAGTTCTACGCGCACGTCGAGGAGGTCCGCGACAGCATCCGGGCCTACATCCCGTTCGCCGCGAGGCTGTTCGACGAGGACGCCGCGCGCGCCTACCTGCAGGGCTTCGCCGACTCGCAGGCCGCCGACGGCCCGCGGATCTACGGCATCTGGGTGGACGGCGTGTTCAGCGGCGGCACCCTGTTCCGGATCTTCGACACCGGGCAGCACGTCTGCGAGCTCGGTGTCTGGCTCGGCCCGTGGGCGCGCGGCCGCGGGATCATCACCCGGGCCGCCACGGCGATGATCGACTGGGCCGTCCGCGAGCGCGGCATGCTCCGCGTCGAGTGGGGCTGCGAGCCCTCCAACGAGGCGAGCATCGCCGCGGCCAAGCGCATTGGCTTCACCTACGAGGCCACCATCCGCCAGGGCTTCAACTTCGACGGCCGGCAGCGCGACTACCAGCTGTGGTCCATCCTCGCCGACGAGTGGCTCAACCGCTGAGCCGCAGTCGGAGGCGGAGTCGGAGTCGGAGTCAGCCCGCGGCGCGGTGCTCCGCCGCGCCGAGGTAGGTGTGCAGCGTGTCGGCCATGGCGCGGCCGAACTCGGGGTCGTCGGCGTCGGTGTCGCATTCGCGGACCTCGACCCGCGACCCCGCCAGCCCCTCCCGGACGGCCTCGAACAGCGCCGCGTCGGCGGCCGGGTCGTGGTACGGCCCGCCGGGCGCGCCCAGCGAGGACAGCCCGCGCAGCGGGACGAACAGGACGGTCGGCCCGGCGGCGGCCCGCAGCCGGTCGGCGACGAGCCGTCCGAGCCCCGCGCACTCGGACGGGTCCGTCCGGACGACCTTGACCGACGCGTTGTGCACGTGGACGCGCCGTCCGGCGAGCCGCTCCGGCACGGACGGGCCGAACTTGCCCATGTCCAGCGCGCCCAGCGACACCACCTGCGGGATCCCGGCGCGTCCGGCGGAGCGGAGCCGGTCCGGGCCGGCCGCGCCGACGCCGCCGAGCAGGCCCGTCGAGACCTCCAGGAGCGTCGCGTCCAGGACGCCTGCGAGCCGTCCGGACGCCGCCATCGCCTCGAACGAGCGGCCGCCCGCGCCGCTCGCGTGGAACACCAGCACCTCGTAGCCGAGTTCGGCGAGGCGCTCGCGCGCCCCGTCCACGCCGCGCGTGGTCACCCCGGCCATCGTCGCCCCCACGACGGGCACGCCGGGACCGGCGGAACCGCCGGGACCGGCGGAAGCGGCGGGACCGGGGGAAGCGGCGGGAAACACGGTTTCGCTACCCGAGTCGTAGCCGGACGCGTAGGTGCGGGCCATCCCCGCTATGGCGGCGGCCGCGTTCCCTAAGACGAGCGCGGAAATGCTGTTGATGCCCGCGACGTCCACGACGGAGTACATGAGCGTGAGGTCCGTGCCGCCCACGTAGTGGGAGACGTCGCCGGACGCCATGCTCGACACCATCAGCTTGGGCACGCCTACGGGAAGCGCGCGCATCGCCTCGCAGGACAGGGCCGAATTCCCGCTTCCGCCGATGGCCAGGACGCCATGCAGGCGTCCCTCGTCGTGGAGGCGGCGCAGCATCGCGGACGCGCCGCGCGCCATCGCAGTAACGGCCGCGCCACGGTCCCGTCCCAGATCGGGGAGTGCGAGCCCGGCGGCTTCGGCGACTCGTGCGCGCGCGATGTCGGGGGTGACGCGCGGGGCGTCCCGGGTCCCGGTGTCCACGAGGAGGACGTCGGCGCCGAGCGCGCGCAGGCGGTCGCGCACCCAGCCGTACTCGGCGCCCTTGGTGTCGAGCGTCCCGATCAGCACCACCGTCGGCATACCGACACGTTGCGTGATCGACGCGACACGAAACAAGGGACCGCCCGGAGCGGGTTTCCTGCCGAAACGGCTAGCTAATGCCCCAGTTCATCCCGATAAGGTAAGCGACGTTCTTGATTTAAGACTTACTGGAGGCGGCCGGGTGGGCATCGAGCACGTGGGCATGCTGCTGGCGGCCGCGCTGGGCGCGGGCTGGGTGGACGCGGTGGTCGGCGGGGGCGGGCTCATCCAGCTCCCCGCGCTGCTGCTGCTCAACCCGGGCCAGCCGGTCGCGACCGCACTGGCCACCAACAAGGTCGCCTCGATCGCCGGGACGTCCAGCGCCGCCTACGCCTACCTGCGCCGCACCAAGATCGACCGGACTGTGGCGGCGGCCGGCGCGGGCCTGGCGGTCGCGGGCTCGGCGGCGGGCGCGCTGTGCGCGTCGGTGATCTCCTCGGACGTGTTCAAGCCGGTCATCATGGTCGTCCTGCTCGCGGTCGCGGCGCTGGTGGTGCTCCGCCCCGACCTCGGCCGCGAGCCGAAGCTGGTGCTGCGCACGCGCCGCCGCGTCGCCGCCGCGATCCTCGTCCCGGGCCTCGCCATCGCGTTCTACGACGGCATCCTCGGGCCGGGCACTGGAACGTTCCTGGTCGTGGTGTTCACCGCCGTGCTCGGCATCGACTTCGTGCACGCCTCCGCGCACGCCAAGGTCATCAACGTCAGCACCAACCTCGGCGCGCTGCTCGTCTTCGCCGTCCAGGGCCACATCCTGTGGGCGCTCGGCCTCGGCATGGCCGTCGCGAACGCCGCCGGGGCGCAGCTCGGCGCGCGGACCGCGATCAAGCGCGGGTCCGGGTTCGTCCGGGTCGTCCTGCTGTGCGTGGTGACGCTGCTGGTCGCCAAGCTCGGCTACGAGCAGTTCACGTAGGACGAGCAGTTCACGCGGGCGGTCAGCCCGGGTCGGGGACGGGGAGCGGCTTCTCCAGCGCGGCCAGGCTCAGCACGACCAGCGAGGACGTCCAGCCGAGCGGCGCGACGGCCGCCGGGCGCCCGTACTCGTCCACCTTCTCGGGCAGCGCGCCCAGCGACGTGCGGTGCCCGGACAGCCAGTCCAGCCGGGCCATCGCCTCCTCCGGACGGCCCGACGCCGCCGCCGACAGCGTGAACAGCGCCATCTCCGGCGTCCAGGCGACCTTGGCGTTGCCCGACCAGCGCTCGCCCGGCAGCACCCCGCCGTTCGGCAGCGCGAGCTTCCCGGCGGCGCTCAGCACGGCGTCGGTCACCCCGCCGTCGGACGGCCCGAACGGCGGGCTGAGGAAGGTCACCGACGTGTCCATCCGCCCGCCGCGGACGGGGGAGCGCGGGTACCCGACCGGCGCGAACTTCGCCGCGACGGCGTTCTGCAGCTTGTGCGCGGCCGAGCGGTACCGGTTCGCCTGGTCGCCGTGGCCGAGGTCGCGGGCGAGCGCGGCGGCCGACCGCAGCCCGGCCAGCACCGGCCCGACGACGCCGAGCGTCGCGCGATGCGGGTCCTGCTCGGACGACGCGGGCCGCTCGAAGTAGTCCGAGGACGGCGGCGGCAGGCCGTCCTTGCGCAGCGACGCGGCCAGCCGGTCGGCGGCCCGGCGCACCATCGTCCACAGCTCCGGCAGGTCGGCCGCGGCCTGCGGGTTCTCGGTGCGGAAGAACCACGACGCCCACAGCACCCAGCCGAGCGAGTCGAGCTGCGCGTGCCGCCCGTCCGCTACCGGGCTGCCGTCGGGGTTGTAGCGCGCGGCCCACATCCCGTTCCGGCTCTGCACGCGCGCGAGGAACCGCAGGATCCGGCGCGCCTCGGCCGGATGCTCGGTCACCGTGAACGCCGCCGCCGCGAACGCCGAGTCGCGCGGCCACGAGTACCGCCACGCCCCGTACCAGGAGGCCAGCGACGCGCCGTTCGGCCTGGTCAGGAGCCGGAGGTCCTGGAGCGCGCGGGCGGCCATGTCGCGGTAGCCGGACGCCTTCCCCGTGGCGGCCGCCACGGTCAGCTGCCCGTGCTGCCCGGCTTCCTGCGCAGGACTGGCCGTCTCAGTGGGGCTGGGTGTCGGCGTGGGCTTCGGCTTGGGCGGCTTTCCGGGCTTCCCGGCAGCAGGTGGACGCGTCGGAGCCCCCGTTGTCGGCACCTGCGGCGGGTTCGTCCGCGGCTGGACGGGGACGCAGCCCCTTTTCATGATGGTGTTCAGGTCCAGCGGCCCGCCTTTCCCGCCGGACGCTCCACTTTCCGCCCCCGGCGAAGCGGTTTCCGCGCGCGGAGGAGTGGGCGGTGTGGTTTCCACGCGCGGAGGGGTGGGCGGTGGTTTGACGGCGCCCTTTAGGGAGTCGATTTCGGACCGGGAGGACTGGAGCACATCGTCCGGACGCAGCGGACGGTTCTTGCCCGTAGGCGGGCAAGGGACGAGTTGCGGGACGAGGCGGCCCGGGACCGTCCCGCGGGCGAGCCAGGTCTGGTCGGACCGGACGGCCTCGGCGACACGCGGGTCCGTCGCGGCGACCGTGATGGCCTCCTCGCCACCCGTCGGGACGAGCCGGATCCGCCCGTCCGCGAGCCGGACCACGGACGAATCGGGCAGGTAGTGCGCCCCCGGGGCGTCCGACGGGGCGAGCGGGTCGCCCGCGAACGGCCAGCCGCCCCCGCCGACCAGGCCGGGGCTGGCCCACTCCGGTTCGCCGTTCTCGGGCAGCGTGACACCGCAGGTCGCGGCGAGGGCGGAGACCAGGAGCAGCGCGGACGCGCGGCGGACGCGCCGGGGCCACACGAGCGGCCCGACGACCGGCCCGGCTCCGCTGTCGGCCACCGCAACACCCCCCTGAGACGGGCCTTAGTACATCAAACTCCGCCAAATGCCGCAGTGTTGTGCGGGGGTGAACGCGGCATTCTCCGCACCGTTCTTACCCACCCCCGAACCGCCGGATCCCGCCCGCGCGCCAGGGCCGCGCGGCCACCGGATGAGCAAGTTCACACGGCGCCGGGGAACCCGCCGGGACCCCGGAGGCATGACCATGGGCCGGGGTTGACTAGGCTGCTTCGACGGAGCGGACCGCAGGGTGGCGGCCGCACGGCGCCATGAGTCCCCGTGTACCCCACTCGACCCGCGGTCATTGGCTGTCGATCCGTTAAGGACGCCTCTCGTGGACCTGTTCGAACATCAGGCAAAGGAACTCTTTGCCGAGTACGGGGTACCGGTGCCCACCGGCAAGGTCGCCCATACTCCCCAGGAAGCGCGTGCCATCGCGGAGGAGCTGTTCTCCGCGGGCAGCAAGAAGGTCGTCGTCAAGGCCCAGGTGAAGACCGGTGGCCGCGGCAAGGCCGGCGGCGTGAAGCTCGCCGACACCGCCGACGAGGCGGAGGCCCTCGCGACCCAGATCCTCGGCATGGACATCAAGGGCCACACGGTCCACAAGGTCCTGGTCGAGGAGGGCTCGGCGATCGCGCAGGAGTACTACTTCTCCTTCCTGCTGGACCGGGCGCACCGCACCTTCCTCTCCATCTGCTCCGTCGAGGGCGGCGTGGAGATCGAGGAGGTGCCGCACGACCGGCTCGCGCTCGTGCCGGTCTCGCCGCTGGACGGCGTGGACGCCGCGCAGGCCCGGCAGATCGCCGAGCAGGGCCGGCTGCCCGAGGAGGCGCTGGACGGCGCCGCCGCGATCATCGAGAAGCTGTGGGCCGTGTTCACCGACGAGGACGCCACCCTCGTCGAGGTGAACCCGATGATCCTCACCGCCGACGGCCAGGTGAAGGCCCTCGACGGCAAGGTCTCGCTGGACGACAACGCCTCCTTCCGCCAGCAGCACGAGAAGCTGGAGGACAAGGCGAGCGCCGACCCGCTGGAGGCCAAGGCCAAGGAGCTCGACCTCAACTACGTCAAGCTCGACGGCAACGTCGGCATCATCGGCAACGGCGCCGGCCTGGTCATGTCCACCCTGGACGTGGTGGCCTACGCCGGCGAGAAGCACGGCGGCATGAAGCCCGCCAACTTCCTCGACATCGGCGGCGGCGCGTCCGCGCAGGTGATGGCCAACGGCCTGGAGATCGTGCTGTCGGACCCGGACGTGAAGTCGGTGTTCGTCAACGTCTTCGGCGGCATCACCGCCTGCGACGCGGTCGCCAACGGCATCGTGTCGGCCTACAAGCTGCTGGCGGAGCGCGGCGAGACCGTCGACCGCCCGCTGGTCGTCCGGCTCGACGGCAACAACGCCGAGCTCGGCCGGCAGATCCTCAAGGACGCGGCGCTGCCCGGCGTCCAGCAGGTCGAGACCATGGACGACGCGGCCGAGCGGGCCGCCGAACTCGCCGCGGCAGGTGCGTGAAATGGCCATCTGGCTCACTGAGAACAGCAAGATCATCGTCCAGGGCATCACCGGCTCCGAGGGCTCCAAGCACGGCCGCCGCATGCTCGCCTCCGGCGCCCGCGTCGTCGGCGGCGTGAACGCCCGCAAGGCCGGCACGACGGTCGACTTCGACGGCACCGAGCTGCCCGTCTTCGGCACCGTCAAGGAGGCCATGGAGAAGACCGGCGCGGACGTGTCGGTCGTCTTCGTCCCGCCGAAGTTCACCAAGGACGCCGTCGTCGAGGCGATCGACGCCGGGATCCCGCTCTGCGTGGTCATCACCGAGGGCATCCCGGTGCACGACACCGCCTACTTCTGGGCGTACGCCGAGTCCAAGGGCAACAAGACCCGGATCATCGGGCCGAACTGCCCGGGCATCGCGTCCCCCGGCAAGTCCAACGCGGGCATCATCCCGGCCGACATCACCACGCCCGGCCGCATCGGCCTGGTGTCGAAGTCCGGCACGCTGACCTACCAGATGATGTACGAGCTGCGCGACTTCGGGTTCTCCACCTGCGTCGGCATCGGCGGCGACCCGATCATCGGCACCACGCACATCGACGCCCTGAAGGCGTTCCAGGACGACCCCGACACCGACGCCATCGTCATGATCGGCGAGATCGGCGGCGACGCCGAGGAGCGCGCGGCGGCCTTCATCGCCGACAACGTCACCAAGCCGGTCGTCGGCTACGTTGCGGGCTTCACCGCCCCCGAGGGCAAGACAATGGGCCACGCCGGCGCCATCGTCTCCGGCTCCGCGGGCACCGCCCAGGCCAAGAAGGAGGCCCTGGAGAAGGTCGGCGTCCGGGTCGGCAAGACCCCGAGCGAGACCGCCCGCCTCATGGCGGAGATCATGCAGAACCTCTGATCACCCGATCAGGCCCACGAAGGACGCCCGAGCCCCCGGCCCGGGCGTCTTTCGTTGTCTCAGGACGCTTTAGGGCGTGAAGTTGTTGTGTGGGGACATAGGAACGTGAACAGGGCTCATGTTTTAATGGGCGCCTTGCCCCCCACCCCCCATGGAGCGGCCATGAGACCCCCGCGTGCTCCCCGCACGTCTCGTCCCCTCGCGGCGCTGGTCATAGCCCTGGTGTGCGCCACCGTGCCCGCCTTCGCCGGGTCCGCGGCGCATGCCGCGCGGCCCGTCCCCGTCGCCAAGAGCGCGTCCTCCGGGAGCGTGCGCGGGTTGCTCGACGCGCACACCCACATCGAGGGCGCGGACGACATGGGCGGACGCATGATCTGCGGCGAGCCGTTCGACCCGGACGGCATCGCCGCGGCGCTGCGCGACTGCCCCGACCACTACCCGCACGGCGAGTTCGCCGTCTTCGAGAACTTCCTGAAGAACGGCAGCCCGTTCGGGACGCACGATCCGGTCGGGTACCCGACGTTCAAGGACTGGCCCGCGCACGACTCGCTGACGCACCAGCAGGTCTACTACACGTGGCTGGAGCGCGCCTGGCGCGGCGGGCTGCGGGTCATCGTGGACCAGTACGTCGCGAACCGGGTGCTTTGCGAGCTGTACCCGCTCAAGAAGAACCCCTGCGACGAGGACGCCACGCTCGACCTGGAGCACGGCAAGGCCCTCGCGATGCAGGCGTACATCGACAAGCTGAGCGGCGGGCCCGGCAAGGGCTGGTTCCGGATGGTCCGCACGCCGCAGGAGGCGCGCGCGGTCGCCGCGTCCGGGAAGCTCGCGGTGGTCGAGAGCATCGAGACGTCCGAGCCGTTCGGCTGCCGGGAGGTCCGGGACGTCCCGCAGTGCACCGAGAAGCAGATCGACGACGGCCTGGACCACATGCAGGCCCAGGGCGTGACCAGCATGTTCGTCTGCCACAAGTTCGACAACGCGCTGTGCGGCGTCCGGATGGACGGCGGCGTGGCCGGGGTCGCGGTCAACGTCGGCAACTTCGTCGGGACGGGCCAGTTCTGGAACGTCGAGACGTGCAAGGGCCCGGCGCACGACAACACGGTGACGCCGCAGGTCACGCTGCCCCTGGCCGTCCGGACGGCGCTGGGCCTGCCGAACCTGCCCGCGCCGTTCTACCCGGCCGCGCCGCACTGCAACACGCGCGGCCTGACCCCGCTCGGCGCGCACATGATCAGAGAGATGATCAAGCGGAAGATGATCGTCCAGATCGACCACATGAGCGCCAAGGCCGCCGACCAGACGCTCACGATCCTGGAGCAGGCGCACTACCCGGGCGTGATCTCCTCGCACAGCTGGATGGACCCGGGCTACCAGGCCCGGGTGTACAGGCTCGGCGGCATGGTCACCGAGTACGGCTCGCCCGCCGACCAGTTCGCGGGCGGCTGGCGGGAGGCGAAGCAGGCGTTCCAGCAGGCCGGCGGCCAGGGCATGTTCGGCTTCGGGTACGGCCTGGACGCCAACGGCTTCGGCCCGCTGCCCGGTCCGCGCAAGGGCAGCTCCGTCCAGTACCCGTTCACGGCGCTCAGCGGCGTCACGCTGGACAAGCTCACCACCGGCCAGCGCACCTGGGACCTGAACGTGGACGGCGTCGCCAACTACGGCCTCGTCCCCGACTGGATCGAGGACATGCGCAAGACGGTCGGCCCCGAGCTGACGAACGACATGGCCAACGGAGCCGAGGCCTACCTGCGGATGTGGGAGCGCGTGAACGCCTACACCCCGCCGTCCGGCAGCTGAGACCGGCACCCCGCTGATCGCCGAGAACCCGCGTGGTCTGGCCCGACCACGCGGGTTCTCGGTTGTCAGGACGGCTTGAGGCTGCGGACGGGTGTCAGGACGGCTTGAGGCCGCGATCGGGTGTCAGGACGGTTTGATCTCGTGGACGGGGGGCGGAGCCGGGGACTCCTGGCCGCCGCCGGGCAGGTTGGCCGGGCCGACCGGCGGGTACTTGCCCGGGACGGGCGCGTGCGTCGGCCCCTGGACCGGGCCGCCGAGCCGGTTCGTGGCCCAGCTCAGGAACTTCGGGAACGCCGGGTTCCAGGCGGCGTAGGTGTGCCGGGCGTGCGCGATCAGCACCATAGGCGCGTTCTGCCCGTGGCTCTCCAGGACGCCGTGGAAGAGCTTGGCGTCCGACACGTCCCCGCGGTCGGACTCGCCCGCCATCAGCCAGAACGCGGGCAGCCGCGCGCCGGGCGGGGTGTTGGTGAGCCGCCACAGCGGGTCGTTCTCCAGCCGGGCGCGCGCGTCGCCGCCGAACGGGTCGCCGCCGCGCTCGGGCAGCGGCTGGAAGTAGCCGCTCATCACCCCGGCCAGGCTGAACACGTTCGGGTGCCGCAGCGCCAGGTTCGCCGCGCAGAAGCCGCCCTCGGAGAACCCGGCGACGCCCCAGCGCGCGCCGGGCGGGTCGGTGCGGAACGAGGTCTGCACCGACGCCGGGACGTCCTCGGCGAGGTAGCTGTCGTTCTTGTCGCCGTTGTGCGGGCGGTCCAGGCACTGCGAGCCGCCCGCGCCGCGCGCGCTGCCGTTGATGTTCGGCATCACCAGGATCGCGGGCTTGGCCTGGTGCTTCTCGATCATCGTCTTGTAGGTCGAGGAGACGTGCAGGCCGCGCTGCCAGTCCGCGGGCTCGCCGGGGGAGCCGTGCAGCAGCTCCAGCACGGGGAAGTGCGCGGTGGCGTAGGGCGCCTGGAAGTACTGCGGCGGCAGGTAGACCAGGCCGGGCCGGTTCAGCCCGCTCTTGGGCCCCGCGAAGTAGGTGGAGACCAGCAGGCCGTCCTTGGCCGGGACGCCGCCGGTCTTGAGGTTCTTGCCGCCGCCGGGCGGGATCGCCTGGACGCCGGGGTGCTTGCCCGACAGGTCGTCGAACAGGTCGCCCCAGGTCTGGTAGTAGTCGTAGAACCGGTTGACGACGGCCATGCCGAACACCGACGACACGGCGAACGCCAGCACGCCCGCGCCGACGCGCAGCACGATCGGCGGCCCCTGCCTGGCCAGGACGTAGGCGAGCCCCCCGAAGACCGCCACCATCAACAGCAGAACCACGATGCTCTGCGGACCCACCACCTGATCCCTCCCCGTGGGACGAGCGGCCCCTCCCCGAACAGACGCGACCGCTCCTGACGCGCACAACGCGACGGAACCGCGTGAGGATCCAGGGTTATCCGATCGTTGCGCGTGCTCGGTACATCCTGCCGCCCTCGCGGCGTGCTCGCGCCGCCTCCCCGCCGCAAAGGCGACACGCCGGGAATGGGCGGCCGTTGGGCGAGGTGGGGGTGCCAGCATGGACGCCGTGAGCGAGACGGGACGGCAGCGGACGGCGACCGGCGCGGCGGCGGGCAGCCCCGCGCCACCGGGCTCCGGCGCGTCCCGGAGCCGCCCGGACGCCCCGCCGCACGCCCCGGACGGACGCTCCGCAGGCCCTTCGGGACCGGGCGGACGCTCCAGCGGTCCGCCGGAATCGGGCGGGCGGTCCGGAGGTCCTTCCGGGCCGCGGGAGCCGGGCGGGCGGTCCGGCGGTCCTTCCGGGCCCCGGGAGCCGGACGGGCGGTCCGGTGGTCCTTCGGGCCCGAACGAGATCCCGGTCACATCGGCGCAGCGGCCGCTGTGGGTGAACGGGCTGGTCGGCGCGGTCTGGTGCATCGGCATCGGCCTCGCCGTGCTCACCACGATCACCCTTGCCGGCTGGATCGCCGCGCCCCGGACCGCCTTCGGGCACGGCCTGCCCGGCGTGTTCCGGACGGCGGTCAACTTCTGGCTGGTCTCGCACCACGCGGGGTTCTCGGTCGACCACGGGCGGGTCGGGCTGCTGCCGCTCGGCGTCCTGCTGATCCCGGGCTTCCTGCTGTACCGCAGCGGCGGCTGGATGATCAGGCGCGGGCTGCCCCGGGACGCGGTGCGGCACCCTGCCGCGGCGGGTGGAGCGGACGCGCGGCGCGCCGTCCTCGGCGCCGCCGTGGCGCTGGCCGCCCCGTACGCGGCGCTCGCCGGGCTGCTCGCGCTCGCGGCGGCGTCCCCGGTGGCCAAGCCCTCGCCCTGGCAGGCGGTCGTGGCGTGCTTCACGGTCGCGGCCGTCAGCGGCGGGATGGGCGCGGCGCGGACGGTCGTCGCGGCGCGCGGACGGCGCGTCCGGTCCGGGCTCGGCGCGCTGCTGCGGCTGCTGCCCGAGCGGCCGCGCTCGCTGGTGGTCGGCGTCGCCGGATCGGTGTCGGTGCTGCTCGGCGGGGGCGCGGTGCTGGTCGGCGCGTCCCTGGCGATGCACACCGGCGAGGCCGCGCGGCAGTACGACCTGCTCGCGCCCGGGATCGTGGGCGGGGTCCTGCTCGTCCTGGTCCAGGTGGCCTTCCTGCCGAACGCGGTGATCTGGGGGATGGCGTACGCGATCGGCCCCGGCTTCGCCGTCGGCGCCGGGACGAGCGTCTCGGCCAACGGCGTGATCCTGGACGTCGTGCCCGTGTTCCCGCCGCTCGCGGCGCTGCCGCAGCCGGGTCCCGCGCCCGTGCCGTCCCTGCTGGCGCTCGCCGTGCCGTTCCTGGCCGGGGCGGTCGGCGGGGTGCTGACCGTCCGGGCGATGCCGAGCACCGTGTCGGAGTCCGCGCCTTTGTGGGGGTTCGCTTCTGGGGCGCTCACTGGGCTCGTCACGGCCGTCCTCGCCGCGCTGTCCGGCGGGCCGCTGGGCGGAGAGCGGATGGCGACCGTCGGGCCGTCCGCGTGGCAGGTCGGGCTGCTCGCGGCGCTGGAGGTCGGGATCTCCGCCGCGATCGCCGCCTGGCTGGCGAACTGGCGCATCCTCCGCCGCGCCGCCGCTCCGGACGCCCTCCCGCCCGAGCCCGCCGCCGAGGCCAGGACCGAGACCGTCCGCCGGGACGCGCCCGAGCCCGCGACCGGCGAGGACCGCCGCCGGCGCCCCGACACGCCCGCCCCCAGCCGTCCCGCTCCCAGCCGTCCCGTTCCTGGCCGGAGCGCTCCCGAGGCGCCGCCGTCGCCTGCCGCTCCCGAGCCGTCGGCGTCGCCCTACGCGTCCGACCCGCTGGAGTTCGAGGAGGCCGAGCCCGTCTTGGCGCCGCGCCGTCCGGCCAGGTCCAAGACCCGCTACGAGGACGAACTCCCCGACCTCATGGACGACCCGGCCCCGCCGCCCGAGCCCGAGCCCGCGCCCGCCCCCGAGCCGCCGCCCGCCCCTGTGGTCGAGCACACCCCTGAGCCGGAAATCACACCAGAGCCGGACGAGACGGACGTCCCGCGTCCCCGCCCGGACGAGCCGGAACGCACCGAGAACCGCGGCGGCGCGATCTACGTCCTCCGCGACGACCCCCGCGACGACGCCTAGCCACTCTTGGAACGCGGAACGGGCCGGAGCCGCTAACCCCGCGACTCCGGCCCGTCCTCCGGCCCGTCCTCCGGCCCGTCCTTCGGTCCGGTTAGAGCATGCCCTTCAGCGGGTCGAGGTCCGAGGTGCGGACGTGCAGCTTGTGCGCGATCTCCGGCAGCCACTTGGCCTCGCACGCGGCCCGGTCGGTCTGCGTGTTGGCGTCGGACTTGCAGTTCTCCAGGGCGCTGACCTCGGGCCACAGGTAGACCGCGAGGCCGAGCATCAGCACTCCCAGCACGACCGAGATCGTCCCGGTGACCAGGCCGCCGGTGACGCCGGGCGGCGGCGCGGTGCGTCCCGCCGCCAGCCGCCGCGCCTTGGTCGCGACGACCAGCGCGGCGACGCCGAGCGCGAGCCCGCCCGGCCAGAAGAACAGGGTGATCACCAGCGAGCCGACGCCGAGCCACAGCGCGCGCCGGGCCGTCTGCTCGGCGGCGCCCGGCGGCAGCGCGCCGCCGGGAGGCGGACCCTGCGGCTCGGGCGGCCGCCACGGGTCCTGCGAGGTCGGCTGGCCGGACGGCCCCGGCTGGTCGTTCACTTGGCGGTCCCCCTGCTGGCGAATGGGAATCGGGCGGATACGGAGCGGATATGGAGCTGTTCGGCTGCCACGCGCGCGCCGGGGCGAGGTCCGGTGGCCTCACCGCGGCGCCGGTTCGGGGGCGCGGAGCAGGGCCGATAGGCTTTGCCTCGCTCGTACCGCCCCGACGTCACCGCTGAGGAGTCATGGTGTCCGCCCGGCTCGTCGTCCTCGTCTCCGGCGCGGGGACCAACCTACAGGCGCTCCTCGACGCGTGCGCAGATCCAGCCTACGGGGCGTCCGTAGTGGCCGTGGGCGCCGACCGCGACGGAATCGCCGGCCTCACGCGCGCGCACGAGGCGGACCTCCCGACCTTCACGCTGAAGATCCCGGACTTCCCGGACCGCGCCGGCTGGGACGCCGCGCTCGCGGACGCCGTCGCCGCCCACGAGCCCGACCTGGTGGTCTCCGCCGGGTTCATGAAGATCCTCGGCCCCGCGTTCCTGGCCCGGTTCGGCGGCCGGACGGTCAACACCCACCCGGCGCTGCTGCCGGCGTTCCCCGGCGCGCACGCCGTCCGGGACGCCCTGGCCTACGGTGTCAAGGTGACGGGCTGTACCGTGCACTTCGTCGACGAAGGCGTGGACACCGGACCCGTGATCGCCCAGGAGTCCCTCCCGGTGCGCCGGGACGACGACGAGGACTCCCTGCACGAGCGCATCAAGCAGGTCGAGCGCCGCCTCCTGGTGGACGTCGTCGGCCGGCTCGCCCGCGACGGCTGGACCACCGAGGGCCGGCGGGTCTCGATGAACGGCAGTACCAACACGTCCGCTGACGATGGAGGGGAGCTCGGCCGGTGAGTCGGGTGGGTATCAGGCGCGCGCTGATCAGCGTGTACGACAAGACGGGGCTGGAGGAGCTCGCCAAGGGGCTCCACGAGGCGGGGGTCGAGATCGTCTCGACCGGCTCCACGGCCGGCCGGATCGCCGCCGCGGGCGTCCCGGTCATGAAGGTGGAGAAGCTCACCGGGTTCCCCGAGTGCCTGGACGGGCGGGTCAAGACGCTGCACCCGAAGGTGCACGCGGGCCTGCTCGCCGACCGGCGCAAGGCGGACCACCTCCAGCAGCTCGACGACCTGCACGTCGAGCCGTTCGACCTGGCGGTGGTGAACCTCTACCCGTTCTCCGACACGGTCGCGTCCGGGGCGAAGCCGGACGAGTGCGTCGAGCAGATCGACATCGGCGGCCCGACGATGGTCCGCGCCGCCGCCAAGAACCACGCCAGCGTCGCGGTCGTCGTCTCCCCGGACGGCTACGGCGACGTCCTGGAGGCCGTGAAGGCGGGCGGGTTCACGCTGGAGCAGCGCCGCCGCCTCGCCGCGCAGGCGTTCGCGCACACCGCCGCCTACGACGTGGCGGTGGCGTCGTGGTTCGCCTCGTCCTACGCGCCGGACGAGCAGGCCGCCGAGACCGGCTGGCCCGACTTCACCGGCGCGACCTGGGAGCGCAAGAACCCGCTGCGGTACGGCGAGAACCCGCACCAGCGCGCCGCGCTCTACACCGACCCCGGCGGCAAGGGCGGCCTCGCCAACGCCGAGCAGCTGTACGGCAAGGAGATGTCGTACAACAACTACGTCGACACCGACGCCGCGCACCGCTCCGCCTACGACTTCGCCGACCCGTGCGTCGCGATCATCAAGCACGCCAACCCGTGCGGCCTCGCCGTCGGCGCGGACATCGCCGAGGCGCACCGCAAGGCCCTGGAGTGCGACCCGGCGTCCGCCTACGGCGGCGTGATCGCCGCGAACCGCCCGGTCACCGCGGCGATGGCGCAGCAGGTCACCGGGAGCTTCGCCGAGGTGATCATCGCCCCGTCCTTCGAGGACGAGGCCGTGACGATCCTCACCGACCGGTTCAAGAACGTCCGCCTCCTGGTCTGCCCCGGCGGCCCGGCCAACCCGACCGAGTCGCGCCGGATCGACGGCGGCCTGCTGATCCAGACCGTCGACCGGGTGGACGCCGAGGGCGACGACCCCGCGAACTGGGACCTCAAGACCGGCGCCCCCGCCGACGAGGCCACCCTGCGCGACCTCGCGTTCGCCTGGAAGGCGTGCCGCCCGGTCAAGTCCAACGCGATCCTGCTCGCCAAGGACGGCGCGACCGTCGGCGTCGGCATGGGCCAGGTCAACCGCGTCGACTCCGCGCGCCTCGCGGTCTCCCGCGCCGGCGAGGAGCGCGCCCGCGGCTCGGTCGCCGCGTCCGACGCGTTCTTCCCCTTCCCGGACGGCCTCCAGATCCTCCTCGACGCCGGCGTCACCGCCGTCGTCCAGCCCGGCGGCTCCATCCGCGACGAACTCGCCATCGAAGCGGCGGAGAAGGCCGGAATCACCATGTACTTCACCGGCACCCGCCACTTCTTCCACTAAGCAGCAACAACCAGCAGCCCCGGCGGCCGCTAGGCCGCTGCAACTCCTGCGGGAGCGCACAGCGCGCCGGTCCTGGCGGCCGTCAGGCCGCTGCAACTCCTGCAGGAGCGCACAGCGCGCCGGTCCCGGCGGCCGTTAGCCGCTGCAAGTCCTGCGGGGGCGCGCCGCAGCACGCCGGTCCTGGCGGCCGTTAGGCCGCCGGAACCGGCTTGATCTTGGCGTTCTTTACTTTTTTCCTCGCTTAGCCTCGGGGGAGGCCGCGTCGCATTGCTTGTTCCTGACCTTCGCGCGGCCGTCTCTTGGGAGAACCGCGCATGGAACACGTGATCGGCTGGCTGCTTGGCTCCGTCCTCCAGGCCCCTGCCCTGCTCATGGAGTCCCGGCAGCTCATCGGGGTGCTCGCCGCCGCCGCGGCGGCGATGCTCGCGGCGCAGCTGGGCTGGCACGGCACCGACCGGATCATCGCCTGGCGCGGGCGCGCCGACCAGGACTAGCGCAGGCGGGCGCGGAGCGCCGCCGCGGCCTCCGGCCACTCGGTGTCGATCATCGCGTAGACGGCGGTGTCGCGGAGCGTCCCGTCCGGGCGGATGCGGTGCCGCCGGTGGAAGCCCTCGAAGGACGCGCCGAGCCGCTCGATCGCCGCGCGGGACCGCTCGTTCAGCCGGTCGGTGTGCCAGCCGACGCGGAGCGCGCCGAGGCCGTCGAAGGCGTGTTCCAGGAGCAGCAGCTTGGACTCGGTGTTGATGCCGCTGCGCTGCCAGCGCGCCCCGATCCAGGTGTGCCCGATGTAGAGGTTCCGGTGCGCCGGGTCGATCTCGTAGAAGGACGTCGTCCCCGCGACCTCGCCGGTCGCCGCGTCGATCTGGGCCCAGGGCAGGCGCTCGCGCCGGTCGCAGGCGGCCAGCGCGTCCGCGACGAAGTCCCGCATCTCGGCGAGGTCGGCGGGCTGACGGCGGCTCAGCCAGCGCCACACCTGCGGGTCCTTGCCCGCGTCGAGCAGGCCCTCGGCGTGCTCCAGGGTCAGCGGCTCCAGCCGGACGTACCGCCCGGCCAGCACGGGACGGTCGAACCATGCGTCGTTCATGGAAGCGACGTTAAGCCTCAAACCGGACACCCGGAACGGCCACTTCGCCGCGATTCCGGGAAACCACTCCGGGCACACTGACCCCATGGACGCGATCAAGTTGCGTGCCTGGTGGGCGCACCGGCAGGGCCTGGACGGCACGCTCCGCGGCGCCGCCCCCGCCGGGACCCTCGCCCGCACCGGCTGGGCGCGGTCGGTCGGCGGCGTGAACCCGTACCTGCAACTGCACGCCAGGTCCGGGACGTCCCGCGAGGACGTCGACCGGGCCGTGGCGGGCCTCGCGATCCACGAGCTGCCGTCCGCGCGCGGCTGCGCCTACGTGCTGCCCGCCGCCGACTACGCGCTCGGCCTCAAGGCGGGCGAGGACGCTCCGCTCGGCGAGGTCGCGGTCGTCGGGAAGCTGGGCGTGCCGCGCGCCGAGATCGACGCGCTCGGACGCGCCGTCCTCACCGCCCTGGACGAGGCGGACGGCCCGCTCGCCCCCAAGGCCCTGCGCGAAGTGCTCGGCGACACCGTCCGGAACCTGGGGGACGCGGGCCGGAAGAAGGGCGTCTCCACGACGCTGCCCGTCGCGCTCGGCCTGCTCCAGGCGACCGGTCGGATCCGCCGCGTCCCGCTCGACGGGCGCCTCGACAACCAGCGCTACGCCTACACGCCCTGGTCGCTCGACATCCCGTACAGCGAGGACGAGGCCCGCACCGAACTCGCCCGCCGCTACTGGTCCTGGACGGGCGGCGCGACGCTCGCCCAGTTCCGCTGGTTCTCCCGGCTCGGCGTCCGGGATGCCAAGGCCGCGGTCGAGCCGCTCGGCCTCGTCCCGCTGGAGGGCGACGTCCTGGCCACCGAGGACGACGCCGCCGAGTACGCCCGCTACGTCCCGCCCAGCGAACCGGAGTACGCGCTCGTCGGCTGGATCGACGGGATCTTCCTGCTCCGCCGCGACCTGGCGAGCATGATCGACCCGGCCGACGCCGCGCGCGACCTGCCGCCCCTGCTCGGCCGCGGGACGCTCGGCGGCCTGTCCGACATGCCCGCGCAGGGCATCGTGGACCGCGGGCGGCTGGTCGGGCTCTGGGACTTCGACGCCGACGCGGGCGAGATCGTCTGGGCGTCCTTCGTCCCGCCGGACGACGCGCTCCGCGAGGCCGTCGCGCGCACCGAGGCGTTCGTCCGCGACGAGCTGGGCGACGCGCGCGGCAGCAGCCTGGACAACCCGGCCAAGCGCCGTCCCAGGTTGGAGGCCATCGCGGCGCTCGGCAGGGGGCCCGCCCGGTAGCATGAGCCGGACGCGACTGGCGCAGACAAGGTGGATTCGACCACCGGGGAGCGGAGACGGTCCGGACACCGCGCGCCTGGGTGCCGGAGGCTCGCAGACCGGGGCCGCGCTGTGCGCGCCCCCGCCGGACCCGCGGAGGTACACCGATGACCGCGAACATCCTCGACGGCAAGGCCACGGCGGCGGAGATCCGCGCCGACCTGGCCGTCCGCGTGGCGGCCCTGAAGCAGCGCGGCGTGGACGTCGGGCTCGGCACCGTCCTGGTCGGCGACGACCCGGGCAGCCACGCCTACGTCAACATGAAGCACCGCGACTGCGCCGAGGTCGGCATCGAGTCGATCCGGCGGGAGCTGCCCGCCACCGCCACCCAGCAGGAGGTCGAGCAGGCCGTCCGCGAGCTGAACGAGGACCCGGCCTGCACCGGCTACATCGTCCAGCTCCCGCTGCCCAAGGGCCTGGACGAGTTCCGCGTGCTGGAGATGATCGACCCGGCCAAGGACGCCGACGGCCTCGCGCCGATCAGCCTCGGCCGGCTCACCCTGATGCAGCCGGGCTCGCTGCCCTGCACGCCCAAGGGCATCGTCGAGCTGCTGCGCCGCTTCGACGTCCCGATCGCGGGCGCCGAGGTCGTGGTCGTCGGCCGCGGCATCACCGTCGGGCGGTCCCTCGGCCTGCTGCTCACCCGCCGCACCGAGAACGCGACCGTGACGCTCTGCCACACCGGCACCCGCGACCTGGCCGCGCACACCCGCAACGCCGACATCATCGTCGCCGCGGCCGGCGTCCCCGGCCTGATCACCCCCGACATGGTCAAGCCCGGCGCGGCCGTCCTGGACGTCGGCGTCTCCCGCGTGGACGGCAAGCTCGCCGGCGACGTCGCCGCCGACGTCGCCGACGTCGCGGGCTGGGTGGCCCCCAACCCGGGCGGCGTGGGCCCCATGACCCGCGCCATGCTCCTCGCCAACGTCGTAGAACTAGCCGAAACCAACGCCCGCGTCTGACCCCGCAAGGCGCGCGCGCTTCAACACCGCTGCCCGAGTCTGAACGGCGCAAGTCTCAAGACCGCCGCCTGCGGCTGAACGGCGTGAGTGTGCAGGACGGGCGTGCGGTTCGGGACCGGCGCGCGTCTGAGTCCGACATGCGCGATCCCGCCGGGAGCCCGGAGGCTCCCGGCGGGGGGAAGCACGGTCGCCCCTTTGCGCTGCCTGGGCGGGGGGCGACCGCGTGATCGAACCGCCTAGCTAGCTCTCCTCGCGGCCGTGGTGTGGCGGCCTGGGCCGCCGTTGAGAGGGTGGCCGTGCGTCGCGCCCTGGGGCGGGACGGGACGGCGGATCTCGCCGGTGGCGCGGCCGTCCACCGGTGTGCGGCCCTGCTGCGGGACGTGCACCGGCGGCAGCGGCCGGACCAGTCCCATCGCGATGACCTCGTTGGCGAGCCGGGTGCGCCGGTTGGCGCCCTCCGGGATGCGGAACTTCTGGTAGAGGCGCAGCAGGTGCTGCTTGACGGCGGCCTCGGTGACCACCAGGTCGGCGGCGATCTCGCGGGCGGTGGCCGGAGCGACGAACGCCTCGTCCGACAGGGCGGGGCGGCACAGCGAGGTCAGTACGTCGACCTCGCGGCGGGTGAGCTCCGGAGCCACGGCGCGCCGCAGCTCGACGTCGGGATCGACCTCCTCGCGGGGGATGCCCCCCATCCGGCAGCGCGCCGTGCCGAAGCTCACGACGTCGCCGTCCTCCAGGACACGGCGCGCGATCGGGCGGCCGTTGACACGGGTCCCGTTGCGGGACAGCCCCATGTCGACGACGTACACGTACGGGCCGCGCCGAATGATCTCTGCGTGCAATCGGGACACACTCGGGTCGTCGAGGCGGATGTCGACTCCTCGCCCTCGGCCGACCGTCGTTACGTCGGGGCGCAGCGGCATCACCAGTCCGCTGTCCTCGATCCGCATGAACGGCCCCTCCACGGCAGTCCTCCCAGCTAGTTAGCGACCCCTGTCTGCCGGGTTACCCGTGCCGGTGATCGTCACACCCTCCTACCGGTGAGTAAGGCCGATGGTTCAAGGGTTTCCGTGTTCTCCGGTTTTCGTCGGAAATCGGAGCTGGCGGGCGTTATCCGGCATCCGCGGACCGTTCCCGGCGCGCGTTCGATTGCGCCGGTGTCCCTGGTCCGCCCCCTCCGGTGGCGCCGCCCGGAACGTCCGGGCCGTCCAGTGGCGCGACCGTCCGGACGTCCTCACCCCGCCCGTTCGCGCTACGCGGAACGTCGTCACCCCGCCCGTTCGGCGCTACGGTGGAAGGTGGGACAACGGTTCACCTCGGCGTGCCGCACCGTGCTGCACCGCGGCGCGCCGCCCGGCCGCGCCCGCGCGCGTTCGGCGGACGAGCGCGCCGTCGCACCGTGCCCGGCACATGTCCGCAGAGAACACAGACCACCCGGTACACCGTCGTATGAGGGGCCTTCGGGATGAGCACGCAACTGCACCGGCGACGACGCACGCCGCGCGGCGGCGACGTGGGCTCGAACTGGCTCGGGCGGCTCCCGTACCTGATCGTCCTGTCCGGGGTGGCGGGCGGCCTGGTGCTGTGCGCGCTGCACTACTTCCGCAAGGGGTCCGGCCTGCTCGCCGCCGCCGTCCTGCTGGGCGCGCTCGCCCGGCTGGTGCTGCCGCCGAGCCAGGTCGGCATGCTGGAGACCCGCAAGCGCTGGCTGGACGTGACGATCATGGCCGGCTTCGCGGTCGCCATCGCGGTCACCGCCCTGGTCGTCCCGCGCTGACCGCCCTGGTCGTCCCGCGCAGGTCGTCTTGGTCGTCCCGCGCAGGTCGTCTTGGCCGTCCCGCGCTGACCGTCCCGGCCCCGGCGCCCTCGCACCGGGCCAGCGCTGACCCCGGGTGACCTGAACGGCACTCACCGCCACCGCCGGATTTTCCGGCGTTTCCGCAGGTCAAGTGCTATGTGCGGGGACGTCTCCAGGGGTGCCCGCTGGTCTACACCATCCGCCGTCCGGAGGCGGGTACAACACCGGATATCTTGATATCGAGCAAAGACGCCGCCATGAAATGAGGAGTGTCCGGGTGACAGACTCGACGATCATCTATACGCACACCGACGAGGCCCCGCTCCTGGCGACCTATTCGTTCCTGCCCGTGATCGAGGCCTACGCCTCGACCGCCGGGGTCGGGGTCGAGACCCGCGACATCTCCCTGGCCGGCAGGATCATCGCCTCCTTCCCCGAGTACCTGGACGAGGGCCAGCGGATCGGCGACGCGCTCGCCGAGCTCGGCGACCTCGCCGAGACCCCCGGGGCCAACATCATCAAGCTGCCGAACATCTCGGCCTCCATCCCGCAGCTGAAGGCCGCGATCGCCGAGCTGCGCGCGCAGGGCTACGCGCTGCCGGAGTACCCGGACGACCCGAAGACCGACGAGGAGCGCGACGTCCGCGCCCGCTACGACAAGGTCAAGGGCAGCGCCGTGAACCCGGTGCTGCGGCAGGGCAACTCCGACCGGCGCGCCCCCGCCGCCGTGAAGCAGTACGCGCGCACCCACCCGCACCGCATGGGCGCGTGGAGCGGCGACTCCAAGACCGACGTCGCGACCATGGGCGCCGACGACTTCCGCTCCACCGAGACGTCCGCGGTCGTCCCGGCCGACGGGAACCTGCGCATCGAGCTGGCCGCCAAGGACGGCGCCACCACCGTGCTGCGCGAGGCCGTCCCGGTGCTGGCGGGCGAGGTAGTGGACGCGTCGGTGATGCGAGTATCCGCGCTGCGCGAGTTCCTGACCGCGCAGATCGCGCGCGCGAAGGCCGAGGACGTGCTGTTCTCGGTCCACCTGAAGGCCACGATGATGAAGGTCTCCGACCCGATCATCTTCGGCCACGTCGTCAAGGCGTTCTTCCCCCGGACGTTCGAGAAGTACGGCGAGACCCTGGCGAAGGCCGGCCTGTCCGCCAACGACGGCCTCGGCGCCATCCTCTCCGGCCTGGACGCGCTGCCCGAGGGCGCCGACATCAAGGCGTCGTTCGAGGCCGAGATCGCCGAGGGCCCCGAGCTGGCGATGGTCGACTCCGACCGCGGCATCACCAACCTGCACGTCCCGAGCGACGTCATCGTGGACGCGTCCATGCCCGCGATGATCCGCACCTCCGGCCACATGTGGGGCCCGGACGGCCAGGAGCACGACACCCTCGCCGTCATCCCCGACTCCAGCTACTCCGGCGTCTACCAGGCCGTCATCGACGACTGCAAGGCGCACGGCGCCTACGACCCGGCCACCATGGGCTCGGTGCCGAACGTCGGCCTGATGGCGCAGAAGGCCGAGGAGTACGGCAGCCACGACAAGACCTTCGAGATCGCCGCCGCCGGCACCGTCCGCGTGGTGGACGAGCAGGGCCGCGTGGTGCTGGAGCAGCCGGTCGAGGCGGGCGACGTCTTCCGGATGTGCCAGACCAAGGACCTGCCGATCCGCGACTGGGTGAAGCTGGCCGTCACCCGCGCCCGGCTGTCCGGCGACCCGGCCGTGTTCTGGCTGGACGCCGACCGCGCGCACGACGCCGTCCTGATCGAGAAGGTCGAGAAGTACCTCACCGAGCACGACACCGAGGGCCTGACGATCGAGATCATGTCCCCGGTCGAGGCCGCGAAGTACTCGCTGGAGCGCATCCGGCGCGGCGAGGACACCATCTCGGTCACCGGCAACGTGCTGCGCGACTACCTCACCGACCTGTTCCCGATCATGGAGCTGGGCACCAGCGCCAAGATGCTGTCGATCGTCCCGCTGATGGCGGGCGGCGGCCTGTTCGAGACGGGCGCGGGCGGCTCGGCCCCCAAGCACGTCCAGCAGCTGGTCAAGGAGAACTACCTGCGCTGGGACAGCCTCGGCGAGTTCTTCGCGCTGGCCGCGAGCTTCGAGCACCTGGCGCTGTCCACCGGCAACGCGCGGGCGCAGATCCTCGCCGACACGCTGGACCGCGCCACCGCCGAGTTCCTGAACGAGAACAAGTCCCCGACGCGGCGCCTCGGCGGCATCGACAACCGCGGCAGCCACTTCTACCTGGCGCTGTACTGGGCCCGGGAGCTGGCGAACCAGACCGGGGACGCGGAGCTGGCGACCGCGTTCGGCCCGCTGGCCAAGGCGCTCGGCGAGCAGGAGCAGACCATCGTGGACGAGCTGCTCGCCGTCCAGGGCTCCCCGGTCGACCTCGGCGGCTACTACCGTCCGGACCCGGCCAAGGCCGCGGCGGTGATGCGCCCGTCCGCCACGTTCAACCGCGCTCTGGCGACGCTCGCCTGACCGGGCGCCGTATGACGCGCGGCCCGGGCGCCGCATGACGCGCGGCCCGGAGCGAGATGGTTCGGTGTAGGAACGATCTCGTCCGGCCGTGAGAGGGCCGCCGCTGACACCTCAGCGGCGGCCTTCGCCCTTTTCCGGGCCATCTGTTCGCCCTTTTCCGGGGCATGTGTGAGCGGTCAGTCATGCCAGGCACGGCCCTGCCGGACGGCCCGGGGGACGGCGCGGTATAGCCTGACAGGCGGATATCTCGACGGCGAGAGATCCAGTCGAAAGGCCGCCTGAGCCCCGTCAGCAGGAGATGAAGAAGGCTATGTCGCGCACGCCAGTTTCCGTCACCGTCACCGGAGCCGCCGGCCAGATCGGCTACGCGCTGCTGTTCCGCATCGCGTCCGGGCACCTGCTCGGCGCGGACGTACCCGTCAAGCTGCGGCTGCTGGAGATCCCGCAGGCCGTGAAGGCCGCCGAGGGCACCGCGATGGAGCTGGACGACTGCGCGTTCCCGCTGCTGTCCGGCATCGACATCTTCGACGACGCCGAGAAGGCGTTCGAGGGCGCCAACGTCGCCCTGCTCGTCGGCGCCCGCCCCCGCACCAAGGGCATGGAGCGCGGCGACCTGCTGGAGGCCAACGGCGGCATCTTCGGCCCGCAGGGCCGCGCGATCAACGCCGGCGCCGCGGACGACGTCAAGGTCCTGGTCGTCGGCAACCCGGCCAACACCAACGCGCTCATCGCGCAGCAGAACGCCCCGGACGTCCCGGCCGAGCGGTTCACCGCGATGACCCGCCTCGACCACAACCGCGCGCTCGCCCAGCTGTCCAAGAAGGCGGGCGTCGCGGTCACCGACATCAAGAAGATGACCATCTGGGGCAACCACTCCGCCACCCAGTACCCGGACCTGTTCCACGCCGAGATCGGCGGCAAGAGCGCGGCCGAGGTCGTCGGCGACCAGAACTGGCTGGAGAACGACTTCATCCCGACCGTCGCCAAGCGGGGCGCGGCGATCATCGAGGCGCGCGGCGCGTCCTCGGCCGCGTCCGCCGCGTCCGCCGCGCTCGACCACGTGAACACCTGGGTGAACGGCACCGCCGACGGCGACTGGACGTCCATGGCCGTCGTGTCGGACGGCTCCTACGGCGTCCCCGAGGGCCTCATCTCCTCCTTCCCGGTCACCACCAAGGACGGCAAGTGGGAGATCGTCCAGGGCCTGGAGATCGACGACTTCTCGCGCGGCCGCATCGACGCCTCGGTGAACGAGCTGGCCGAGGAGCGCGACGCCGTCCGCAAGCTGGGCCTCATCTGAGCGTCCCGCAAGCCGGGCCTCATCTGAGCGTCCGCTCCGATGTGACCTGCGCCTGAGCGCATGCAAGAAAACCCCGGGCCGCGGCCCGGGGTTTTCTCGTTCCGGCGGAAAACCGGCCCCCGAAATTGTCGGCCGAGGGCGGCATGCTTGGCGCTAGGGTGCGGGGGACGTGCCCAAACAGGCGAAATGGGAGGCTTTTCGGGTGGAGCAGGCGTTCCAGGTTGATCTGCGGGGAGTGGTCGACCTGCTCAGCAGGCACCTGTATTCGAGTCCCCGGGTCTACCTGCGGGAGTTGTTGCAGAACGCGGTAGACGCGAGCACCGCGCGCGCCGCCCTGGACGGCCCGGCGGCCGGGTCCGGGCCCGCCCGGGTGCGCATCGAGACCGGCGGCGGGTCGCTGCGCGTGCACGACGACGGCATCGGCCTCACCGAGGACGAGGTGCACCGGCTGCTGGCCACGATCGGCCGCTCGTCGAAGCGGGACGAGCTCGGCTTCGCCCGCTCGGACTTCCTCGGCCAGTTCGGCATCGGCCTGCTCTCGGCGTTCCTGGTCGCCGACGAGATCGAGGTCGTGACCCGCTCCGCCCGCCCGGGCGACGACGGCGCGCCGAGCCCGGCCGTCCGGTGGACCGGCCTCGCCTCCGGCCACTACCGCGTGGAACGCGCCGAACGCGACGAGCCCGGCACGACGGTCACGCTGCGTCCGCGGCCCGGCGCGTCCGACCTGATGTCCCCCGCGACGGTCGCCGACCTGGCCCGCACCTACGGCGGCCTGCTGCCCATCGACCTGACCGTGGACGGCACGGAGATCACCGGCGACGGCCCGTCCTGGCGCGCCGCGCACCCCGACCCGGCGCGCCGCCGCCGCGCGCTCGACGCCTACTGCCGCGAGACGTTCGGGTTCGACCCGTTCGACGTGATCGACCTGGACGTCCCGGAGGCGGGCCTGTCCGGCGTCGCGTTCGTGCTGCCGCAGGCCGTCCCGCCGACCTCGCGCGGCGCGCACCGCGTCTACCTGCGCCGCATGCTGCTCGCCGAGAACGTCGAGGGCCTGCTGCCCGACTGGGCGTTCTTCGTCCGCTGCGTCGTGGACGCGGGGGAGCTGCGCCCGACCGCCAGCCGCGAGGCCCTGTTCGAGGACGAGCTGCTCGACGCGACCCGGCAGGCGCTCGGTGAGGGCGTCCGGCAGTGGCTGGTGCGGCTCGCCGAGACCGACCCGTCCCGCATGCGCGCGTTCCTGCGGCTGCACCAGCTCGGCGTGAAGGCGATGGCGCTGCACGACGACGACATGCTCCGCATCGTCGACCGCTGGCTGGAGTTCGAGACGTCCGCCGGGCCGATGACGCTGAGCGAGTTCCGCCGCCGGCACACCGACGCCCGGTACGTGACCGGCGTGGACGAGTTCCGCCGGCTCGCCGCGGTGTCCGGCGCGCAGGGCGTCGGCCTGGTCAACGGCGGCTACGTGCACGACACCGAGATCATCGAGCGGCTGCCGGACATCGACCCGGACGCGCGGCTGCGCCGCCTCGAACCGGCCGAGCTGACCACCGCGTTCGGCGTGCTCGACCCGGACACCGAGCTGCGGCTGCGGCCGTTCCTCGCCGCCGCGCAGCGCGCCGTCGAGCGGCTCGGCTGCGAGGTCGTGGTGCGCGACTTCGACCCGGCGTCGCTGCCCGCGCTGTACCTGACCAGCCGCGCCGCGCAGCACCGCGCCGAGCTGGAGGAGGCGCGCGAGCTGGCGGGCGACCTCTGGTCGGACGTGCTGGGCGCGCTCGGCTCGACCACCCCGGCCGACCGTCCGCAGCTGGTCCTGAACCACCGCAACCCGCTGACCCGGCGCATCGCCGCGCTGCGCGACCCCGAGCTGGCCGAGACGGCGGTGCAGGCCCTGTACGGGCAGGCGCTGCTGCTCGGCCACCACCCGCTGCGCCCCGCCGACAGCGCGGTGCTGAACCGCTCGTTCCTCGGCCTGCTCGACTGGGCCGTGCACACCACCGCCCTGGAGGACGGCCAGTGACCGCCGACGTCTACGAGCTGATGTCCCGCGCCGAGGAGCTGCCCTACGGCGAGGCCCGCACCGTCCTGGTCGAGGACGCGCTGCGCCGCGCCGAGGCGGCCGCCGACGCCGACCTGGTGTTCCGCGTCCGGATGGGCCTGACCACCGCCTACCAGTACGGCGGCGAGCCCGCGAAGGCGTTCACCACGTTCAGCCGCTGCCTGGCCGAGTTCGACCGCGACCCGGCGCACGCCGAGTCCGAGCACCGGCTGCTGTGGCAGATGAAGTGGATCATCAGCTCGCTCACCAAGTTCCCGGAGATCCCGCTCGACCGCACCCGCGCCGTCCTGGACGACATGGAGCGGCGCTACCGGCTCGGCGGGCACAGCCTCCAGGCCGTGTACCACTACCGGCACGTCGTCGCGCAGCACATCGGCGACACCGGGGTCGCCGACGAGCTGTTCGCGAAGTGGCGGGCGGCCGAGCGCGACGCGCTGTCGGACTGCCAGGGCTGCGACCCGTCCAGCATGGCCGACCACCTCGCCGAGCGCGGCCGGGACGAGGACGCGCTCGCCGTCGCCGCGCCCGTGCTGAACGCCGAGCTCGACTGCTCCGAGCAGCCGCAGGACATGCTGACCACGCTGCTCCCGGTCTACCTGCGCACCGGCCGGTTCGACGAGGCGCGCGACGCGCACCGCCGCGCGTACCGGCTGCACCGGCCGCACCTCGCCGACATGGGCAACGTCGCCGACCACCTGTGGTTCTGCGCGGTGACCGGGAACGAGCCGCGCGGGCTGGAGATCCTGCAGCGGCACCTCGGCTGGCTCGACCGCGCGCCGAGCCCGTTCGCGGCGATGCGGTTCGCGGCGGCCGGTGCGCTGGTGCTGCGCCGCCTCGGCGAGATCGGCGCGGACGGCCTGACCGTGCGCCGCCCGGCTTTCGGCGACCGTCCGGCCGGTGATGTCGCGCTGCCCGTCCTGCGCGAGGAGCTGGAGCGGCTCGCGCTCGACCTGGCGGGCCGGTTCGACGCGCGCAACGGGACGTCCCACCAGGGCGACCAGATCCGCGCGCTGCTGGCGGCCGAGCCGCTGGTCGAGCGGCTGCCGCTGACCGAGCACGCCCGCGCCGCCGCCACCCCGCCTCCGGCGCCGCCGTCTCCGGCGCCCGCCGCGCCGGTGTCCGACGCGCCCGACGCCTCGTCCGTGGACGACCCCGACGAGCTGCTCGACCTCGCCGAGCGGCTCTGGGAGGAGCAGGACACCCCGGCCGCGCTCGCCGCTTACGCCCGCTTCGACCAGGTCACCGGCACCGAGCCGACGGCGGGCCCGGCCGAGGGCGCGACGCCCGCCGACTGGATGCGGGCGGCCCGCCGCCTGGACGGCCACGGCGTCACCTTCACCGAGACCGGCGCGCTGACCGACGCCTACGACGTGTGGCGGCAGGCCCGGGAGTGGTTCGAGAAGGCGGACGAACCGGTCCGCGCGCTGTCGGTGGCCAGCCGCCTCGGCGCGGTCCTCGCCACGCTCGGCCGCCGCGACGAGGCGGAGGTGCTGCTCACCGAGGCCGTCGAGGGCCTGACCGCGCTGGACGCCGACCCGGACCGCATCCGCCGCGGCCGGCTGCGACTCGCCCAGTTCCACATGATGGGCGACGCCCCGGACGCCGCCCTCGCCGCGCTGGACGGCGTCGAACCCGGAGACGGCGACGTCGACTTCCTGCGCGGGCAAGCCCACGGCATGCTCGGCGACCACGACGCGACCCGGGACGCGCTCGGCTCCGCCCGCGAGCGGTTCCGCGAGTCGGGGCAAAGCGACCAGCTCGCGCAGGCGTCCATGATGTACGCGCAGGTCATCTCGCACGTCCCCGACCAGGACGGCACTGAGCTGCTCGCCACCCTGGACGAGGCCGTCGCGCACGCGCCCGCCGCCACCGGCGCTCCGATGCTGCGCCCGTTCGCGCACTGGGAGCGCGGCCGGTTCCTGCTCGCGAACCAGCGCCAGGCCGACGCGGTGCCCGACCTGGTCGAGGCCGTCGCGGCGTTCACCGCGCTCGGCCAGACCGCGCAGGCCGACCAGGCCCGCGTCGACCTCGCCGCCGCCTACCTGGGCGTCGGACGCGCGCTGGAGGCCGCCGAGACGATCGAGGAGGCGCTGGCCACCCTCCCGCAGGACGCGGAGGACCTCCCGCGCGCCCGGGTCGTCCTCGCGAACGCGCAGCGCGAGCTGCGGGAGGCCGCCGCGGCCGACACCTTCGCCGAGATCGCCGCCGCCGAGTCCGAGCCGGGCGCGGTCGGGCACTTCCTGGCGGAGTCCGCGAGCGTCCTCACCGACCTCGACATGGACGCCCAGGCCGCCGAGCGCTTCCTCGCAGCCGCCGAGGCGTTCGTGCAGGCCGGAGACCCGTACCGCGCGGTCGACTGCCGCCGCTGTGGCGCGCTGTGCCACTTCTGGGCCCGGCAGGTCGACCAGAGCCTGGAGGCGATGGCCGAGACCCGCGCCGCGCTGGCCGGCCTGCCCGCCGAGAACCCCGCCGCGATCACCTGGCACACCGCGCTGGTCGACTACGACGAGGCCCGCATCTTCGCCCGCATGGGCCGGCTCGGCGAGGCGCTGGAGCGCGCCGACGCCGCGATCGGAGGCTTCACCGCCCTGGACGAGACCGACGCCCGCGACACCGTGTTGGGGCTGCGGCAGGAGATCACCGCGGCGATGGACGGCGACTCCGACGATTCCTGACCGTCCGGAAGTCCCAGGGCGTTCCGGTCGCCGTGCGTGTCTCGGCGGTGTTGCGGAGCGTCGTTAATAGAATTCGGACCGTGGCTTTCGGGGTGTGGACGCGGTCGCTGGCCGGTGCCGGTGCGGCCGCTGTTGTCCTTGCGGCTGGAGTGGCATCGGCGTCCACGGCGGCATCGGCTTCCAGGGCGGCATCGACTTCCAGGGTGGTAGCGGCGGCCGGGGCGGCGTCGGCCGCGCCCGGGAGGCGGGCCGATCTCGGCGTGACGCTGTCCGCGTCACCGCGCCAGGTGCGCGGCGGCGACCTGCTCGGCTACACCATGACCGTGTGGAACGCCGGTCCCGGCAAGGGCGCGCGCGCCGCCGACCTGGCCCTTCCGGACGCGGTGGACGTCGTCGGCGTCCTCGAACGCGGCTGTGCGGAGGCCGGACGGGTCGTCCGCTGCACCTTCGCGGCGACCGCGCCGGGCCGCTCGCGCTCCGTCCACATCATGGGGATCGTCCGGCCGGACGCGGCGGGCGTGCTGCGCGCCACGGCCCGCCTGGCCGGCCCGTCCGACCCGGTCGCCCGCGACGACGCCGCCGAGGCCGATACGCGGGTCGCGCCGAGCACCGACCTCGCCGTCCGGCTCACCGCGCCGCGCTCGGCCCGGACGGGAGGTGTCGTCCTGATCAGGGCGACCGTCGCCGACCGGGGACCGCGCACGGCCCGCCGGGTCGCCGTGAACCTCGGCGCGCACGGCGTCGTCCTCACGCGGGTGCGCGGCGCGAAGTGCAAAGACCTGCGGCACGACAAGACCGGCGGGTACGTCCGCTGCCTGCTCGGACGCATCGCCAGCGGACATGCCCGGACGATCGACGCGTACGTCCGCATCCTGCCCGGACACCGGTCGCGCAGCCTGGCCGCGTCCACCGAGCTCGACCTGGGCGACTACCGGCCGGGCAACAACGTGGCCGTGACCCAAATCCGCGCGACCCCGGCCCGAACCGGACGCCGCCTCTAGGACCAGGCCCGTCGCCTCGCCTAGGACAGGCGCCGGGCGCCCTGGGACGGCGCGGTGTCGGTGAGGAAGACCGGGGGAGTCCACGAGCGGGACTCGTAGGCGGCGTTGATGGCGTCGCGGACGCGGTCGGCGCGCTCGGTGTGGGTGAGCACGATGACCGAACCGCCGAAACCGCCGCCGACCATGCGTCCGCCTCGTGCGCCCGCGCGGACGGCCTCGTCCACCGCCACGTTCGCCTCGGGCCAGGAGATCTCGAACTGGTCGCGCAGGGACATGTGGGACGCGAGCAGCAGCCCGCCGATCTCGGCGACCGCACCCGCGCGCAGCAGGCCCACGGTCGCCTCGACCCGGTGGTTCTCGGTCACGACGTGCTGGACGCGGCGGCGCAGCACCGGTTCGTCGAGCTGCGCCAGCGCGGCGGGCAGGTCCTTGATGTCGCGCAGCGCGGGCACGCCGAGGATCTCGGCGGCCCGCTCGCACTCGGCGCGGCGCTGCCCGTACTCGCCGCCGGTCAGCTCGTGCGTCGCGCGCGTGTCGATCACCATGAGCGTGAGCCCGGCGTCCTGCGGCGCGAACGGGACGTCCGAGGTCAGGCCCGTCCGGCAGTCGAGCAGCAGCGCGCTGCCCGCCGAGGAGAGCATCGAGGCCGACTGGTCCATGATCCCGCTGGGCACGCCGACGTGCTCGTTCTCCGCGCGCTGCGCGAGCCGGGCCAGCTCGGCGGGCGCGATCTCGACGCCGTGCAGGTCGCACAGCGCGATCGCCGTCGCGCACTCCAGCGCCGCGGACGACGACAGCCCCGCGCCCTGCGGCAGGTCCGAGTCGAACAGCAAGGTCGCCCCGCCGACCTTGCGCCCGTGCCCGTCCGGCCCGTGCTCGTGCAGGACGCGCGCCATGCCGACCGGGTAGGCCGCCCACCCCTCCACGTCGCCCGGCGTACCGGACACCGACGCCGTGACCGCGGTGTCCGCCTGGAGCGACCGCACCTCGACCAGGCCGTCGTCCCGCCGGGACGCGGCGGCCGACACGCCGAGCGGCAGCGCGAACGGCAGCACCAGCCCTTCGTTGTAGTCGGTGTGCTCGCCGATCAGGTTGACCCGGCCCGGCGCGCGCCAGACGCCCTCCGGGGCATGCCCGAAGGCGTCGGCGAAGGCGGCGGCAAGCCCTGCGTGGACGGGCGAGGGGGTGGGCAAGGGGTGCTCCTACTGAAATGTTCTTTCCCGCATGCGGGGGTTAGCGGCGGGCAAAGGCCCAGGCGTCGGTGACCATCCGGTCCAGGTCCAGCTCGGGCTTCCAGCCGAGCGCCGCGTTGATCTTCTCGGACGAGGCGACCAGCACGGCCGGGTCTCCGGCGCGGCGCTCGCCGTACTCGGCCGGGATCGGGTGCCCGGTGACCTTGCGGCAGACCTCGACCACCTCGTTCACCGAGTAGCCGCTGCCGCTGCCCAGGTTGTAGATCTTGTGCGCGCCGGGCTCGGTGTCGTCCAGCGCGAGCAGGTGCGCGCGGCCGAGGTCGACGACGTGCACGTAGTCGCGGACGCACGTGCCGTCCGGCGTGGCGTAGTCGGTGCCGAAGATGCTCACCGAGTCCTTCTCGCCGAGCGCGACCTTCAGCACGTTCGGGATCAGGTGCGTCTCGACGGTGTGCCGCTCGCCCTGCGCGCCGTGCGCCCCGGCGACGTTGAAGTAGCGCAGCGACACCGCGCCGAAGCCGTACAGCCGCGCGTACTCGGTCAGGATCGTGTCGATCGCGAGCTTGGACGCCCCGTACGGGTTGGTCGGACGCGTCGGGTCCGTCTCCAGGATCGGCGTCGACTCCGGCTCGCCGTAGGTCGCCGCCGTGGACGAGAAGACGATCCGCCCGACCCCGGCCCGCCGCATCGCGTCGAACAGCGCCAGCGACTCGCCGACGTTGCCGTCCCAGTACTTGGCCGGGTTCGCCACCGACTCGCCGACCAGCGACTTGGCCGCGAAGTGCAGCACGGCGTCGAAGCCCGCGCCGTCCAGCACCTCGAACGCCGACTCGCGCAGCGTCCCGCGGACCAGCCGCGCGCCCGCCGGGACCGCGTCGCCGTGCCCGGTGGACAGGTCGTCCAGCACGACGACCTCGTGTCCCGCCTCTGCCAACTGCGCGGAGACGACGCTGCCGATGTACCCGGCGCCTCCCGTCACGAGCAGCTTCAAGGTCCGACCTTTCGTAGACGTCGAGTGCGGCGGAGGCGAGCGCCCCCGGTGGGGCCAGGGTATCGGCCGGGCCACATCACCCGGCCCGTCCCGGCAGGTCCGCCCGGACCCGGCGCGGCACGGGCACGCGGCCCGGGACGTCCGCCCGGACGCGGCGCGGAAGGCGGTGCGAGCCCGGCGCGAGGGCCCGGGTGAATAGGATGAGCGCATGTCGCAAGCCACCACGTCCGACGCCCCTCGCGTGCTGTCCGGGATCCAGCCGACCGCCGACTCCTTCCACCTCGGCAACTACCTCGGCGCGCTGCGCCAGTGGGTCGCGCTCCAGGACACGCACGACGCGTTCTACTGCGTGGTGGACCTGCACGCGATCACCGTGGAGCACGACCCGGCCGCGCTGCGCCGCCGCACCCGCGTCTCGGCCGCGCAGCTGCTCGCGATGGGCGTCGACCCCGAGCGGTCCACCCTGTTCGTGCAGAGCCAGGTGCCCGAGCACGCCGAGCTGGCCTGGGTGCTGAGCTGCCTCACCGGCTTCGGCGAGGCGAGCCGGATGACCCAGTTCAAGGACAAGGCCGCCAAGCAGGGCTCGTCCGCCGCCAGCGTCGGGCTGTTCACCTACCCGATCCTGCAGGCCGCCGACATCCTGCTCTACACGCCCGAGCCCGGTCCGTCCGAGCGGCTGTTCCGCGTCCCGGTGGGCGAGGACCAGCGGCAGCACGTCGAGCTCACCCGCGACCTCGCGGGCCGCTTCAACCACCGGTTCGGGACGACCTTCGTCGAGCCCGACGCCTACATCCCGCAGGGCGCCGCGAAGATCACCGACCTGCAGGAGCCGGGCATCAAGATGAGCAAGTCGGCGTCCTCGCCGCAGGGCATCGTGGACGTGCTGGAGGAGTCCGGCCCGATGCGCAAGAAGATCATGCGCGCGGTCACCGACACCGGCACCGAGGTCCGCTTCGACGAGGCGGAGAAGGCGGGCGTCAGCAACCTGCTGCGCATCCACGCCGCGCTGTCCGGCGCGACCATCCCCGAGCTGGAGGCGCGCTACGAGGGGTCCGGCTACGGCCAGTTCAAGAAGGACCTCGCCGAGCTGGTCACCGGCACGTTCGCGCCGATCCGCGAGCGCACCCTGAAGCTGCTGGACGACGAGGACGCGCTCGACAAGATCCTCGCGCACGGCGCGGCGCGGGCCGGCGAGGTCGCGGCGCGGACCATGGACATCGTGCGCGACCGGGTGGGATTCGTCGGGCGTGGGCGCTGAGCACCGCTCGCTCGCGTCCGACCCCGAGCACGCCCGCATGATCGGCGTGTCCGTCCCCGTCCCGGACCCCTACGGCGCCTACCTGCAGCGGATGCGCGAGTCGTTCGGCGACCCGCTCGCCGGGGCGATCCCCGCGCACATCACGCTGCTGCCGCCGACCGAGGTGGACGCCGCCGCGCTGCCCGCGATCGAGACGCACCTGGCCGCGGCCGCCGCGGAGGGCGAGCGGTTCTGGATCAGGCTGCGCGGCACCGGGACGTTCCGCCCGGTGTCGCCGGTCGTGTTCGTCGCGCTCGCCGACGGCATCGGCGGCTGCGAGGCCGTCCAGGCGCGGGTGGTGTCCGGGCCGCTCGCGCGCGAGCTGTCCTTCCCGTACCACCCGCACGTCACCGTCGCCCACCACCTGCCCGAGGACGTCCTCGACCGGGCGTTCAAGTCGCTGGCCGAGTTCCGCGCCGACTTCGAGGCGACCGGCTTCTCGCTCTACCTGCACGGCGCGGACGGCATCTGGCGGCCGCGCCGCCACTTCGCCTTCCCGGCGACATGGCCCTCTACGTCGGACTGATCACGCATCTGCCGGGTACGTTGCGTGCATGCCGGTGATCGCAGAGGTACGGCGCAGGAGCGAGGCGCTGGTCGGGGCGGGGAAGGACCTGCTCACGTCGCTGCGCGCCCGGTGGCGCTGGTTCGACCATCTCGGCCGCGCCTACGAGCGGTACCAGGACCGCAGCGGCGACCGGCTCGCCGCCGCGCTGACCAGCTACGGCTTCCTGTCGTTCTTCCCGATGCTCGCGCTCGCCTACGCGCTGCTCGGCTACCTGGTCGGGATCAGCCGCAAGGCGCGCGACTACCTCATCACGGCCATCCAGGACCTGCTGCCCGGCCTGTCCGGCCCGCTGGAGGTGCAGCGGATCGCCGAGTCCAAGACGACCGTCGGGGTGTTCGGCCTGGTCGCGCTGGTGTTCACCGGCCTCGGCTGGGTGCGCGTGCTGCGCGAGTCGCTGCGCTCGGTCTGGGGCTACGAGCCGAAGCCCGAGGGCAACTTCCTGGTCCTGAAGCTGTGGGACGCGCTGGTGCTGGTCTTCCTCGGCGCGACCCTGATGATCAGCGTGGCGGTGTCGTCGGTGGCGTCGTCGGCCACGCACGGCGTGCTGGACCTGGCCGGCCTCGCGCACGTGACCGGCGCGACGACCGTGCTGCGCGTGCTGTCGCTCGCGGTCGCGGTCAGCTTCAACACGCTGATCTTCCTGGTGCTGTTCAGCCGGCTGTCCGGGACGGCCGCGCCGTGGCGGCGGATCCTGCGCGGCGCGCTGTTCGGCGCGCTCGGCATGGAGGTGCTCAAGCAGATCGGCACGCTGCTGATCGCGCACACCACCCGCAACCCGGTCTACGCCTCGTTCGCCGTGATCGTCGGGCTGATGGTGTGGATCAATATCGTGTGCCGGTTCGTGCTGTTCGCCGCCGCCTGGACCGCGACCCGCCGGGTCGTGCTCCGCGCGGACGACCAGCCCGACGACGCGCCCGACACCGAGCACGACATCAGGGACGCCGAGAAGCTCGTCCGGCAGGCCGACGAGGTCGCGGACGAGCGCGCGGACGAGTCCGAGGGGAAGCCCGCGGACAAGACCGGGGACGAGTCCGAGGGCAAGACCGCGCACGAGACCGCGGACAAGGCGGCGCTGCTGCGCGGGCGGGTGCCGTGGGTCAGGACCAGAACTCGTCGTCGGCGTACTGGTCCTCGGCCAGCGACCGGATCTCGATGATCCGCCCGGCCGCGAACCGGAAGATGTGCACCGCCCGGCCGGAGAGCACCCTCCCGCGCGGCCGTTCGGCATAGGTGTGGACGAGCGCGACGCCGTGCGCGTCGTCCGCGGTCAGGGAGTAGGGCTCGGCGCGGAACGTGCCGTCCGACAGGTCGAACAGCCGGACGTAGAAGCCGAGGATCTCCTCCGGCGTGCGGTAGGCGCCGCTCAGCGGGCCCCGTCCCCGCACGTGGTGGACGACGCCGTCGGCGAGCAGGTCGCGGATCAGGTCCATGTCGCCCTTGTCGAAGGCGGCGAAACCGTCCCGCAGGAGGGCGACGTTGGGATGCTCGGCGGAGGGCAGGGTGTGCATGGCGGCCTCCAGCGGCGGTGCCGGCCCGCCGTCCAGCGGCGGCGCGCGGTGGCCGGACCACCCCTTCGAGCGTATGTCCGCCGGAGCGTCCCCTCAACGGACGGCTCCGTGTGATGCCGATTACTGCGAGCGCTCGTCCTGTCGCGCCCGTCCGGCGGGCGGCTGCTCGCCGTGCTCCGGCAGCGGAGCCCCCTGCTCCGGCACGTGCTCCCCGTGCTCGGGCAGCAGCTGCCCGTTTTCGGCCGGGAAGCCACCGTGCTCGGCCGGGAACGCGCCGTGCTCTGCCGGGAACTGCCCGTCCTCGGCCGGGAAGTGGCCGGGCTCCGGCGGGAGCTGGCCGTCCGCGGGCGCGTATTCGCCCTGATCCGCGTGCTCCAGGGGCGCCTCGGATGCGCTAGGGCCACCGGAGGGCGGGGGCGCGAGGCGGACGTTGCCCGCCGGGGCGTCGGGCGCGGCGGACGGCCCGTCCGGCCGGGGAAGCTTCAGGTCGCCGCGGCGGTGCCGCCGCTGGAGTACCAGGAACAGGACGCCGATCGCGATCAGCGCGCCGATCGCGCCGCCGCCCACGACCATCCACGTCCGGGACGAGCTGGCCTTCTCGATCGCGGACTGCCCGTTGCCTCCGGCGCCGCCCGCGCCGTCGGCCTTCGCGCCGTCGCCCGGCTCGACCAGCGTGCCGACCGGCTTGACCTTGCCGCGCGCCTGGAAGCCCCAGTCCAGCAGCTTCGCCGCGTACGGCGAGGGCGGGATGTCCGCCTTCATCAGCGAGATCAGGATGGTGTGCCCGCCGCGCCGGGCCTCGGCGACGAAGGTCTGCTCGGCCGTGACCGTGTAGCCGTTCTTGCCGCCGAGCATGCCGGTGTAGGCGTGCGGCTGGCCCGGCAGCATCCGGTTGTGGGTGTAGATCGGGTAGCCGCCCGGCTTGTGCTTCTTCTTCTGGTCCTTGTCCGGCGGGGCGGGGAACCAGTAGTTCAGGGCCTGCACGTACTTGCGGTACGCCGGGTTCTTCATGCCCTGGCGCAGGATGAGCGCGAGGTCGTACGCCGAGGTGTGCTGCGTCTTCAGCGTCAGGCCGAGGTCGACGTCCAGGCCGTTCGGGGACGCGGCGAGCGTGTCGCCCGCGTGCAGGTCCTTCGCCTCGGCGTTCATGTCGGCGATCGTCTTCTTCAGCCCGCCGTTGGCCTCCGACAGCGTCACCGCGGCGTCGTTGGCCGACATCATCATCAGCGCGTGGAACAGCTGGTCGACGGTGTAGTCCATCTTCGGCGTCATGCCGACCTTGGTGCCCTCGACGTCGCAGGCCCCCTGGGACGGCCGGACCTTGCGCGCCGCGTCCAGCTTCGGGATCAGCGTGAGCGCGGTCAGCGTCTTCAGCGTGCTCGCCGGGAGGTACTGGCCGTGCGGGTCCTTGGCGGCGAGCACCTCGCCGGTGTCGGCGTCGGCGACCACCCAGGACGCGGCGTGGATGTTCGGCGGAGCGGGCACCCCGGCGGCCGGGTTCACGACCGTCCCGCGCGAGGCGAGCTGCGGCCCGCCGACCGGGCCCGCGTCGGCGCAGGCCGCACCCGGGACGGCCAGGACCGCCGCGGACGCCGTCGCGGCGGCGGCGGCGAGCATGCGGGTCGGTCGACGCAGGGCCGCCCTCGGACGCAGTGCTGAACCAGGTCGCTGTGCTCGCAAGCCCCTGCCGTTCCTCGCTCCGGCCATCTCCGAACGATGACACATGTCCCTCTTGTCTCCCGGAAGCGTAGGCGACCGGTCGCGGAGTCCGATACCCGCGGTCGGGGAATGGGATCCCCGGTTCCGGACAAGTACTAGTCACATCGGGGCATGTGGACCCGCCCGCAGGTGACCGAAACCGGTGACACCCCGTGAGGGCGCGGCCGTCCAACCGGATCAAATGATCGGCAAAGAACGGGGAATCCGGCGGGACCGGCGTGTCGCGCGCCATGATGGGAGGGCGGAACCGGCGCGCGGAATCCCGGCTCACCTGGCTCGCCGTTTGTCCAGGCTTAGGGACCCGCTGGCGGAATCGCCCCACGTGCCACGCAACGACCTGCAAGGATGTCGGACGGAGGTTGGCCGTGGCCATTGTCTTCAACCCGTCGCGCGGCGCGACGCTCGGTGTGGAGTGGGAGCTCCAGCTCGTCGACGCCGCGACCCGGCACCTGCGGCAGGACGCGCGCGAGGTGCTCGCCGCGCTGCCGTCGCAGGCCGAGGGCGGCCAGCTCGCCAAGATCCGGCACGAGCTGATGGAGTCCACGGTCGAGGTCGTCACCGACGTCTGCCACACCGTCGCCGAGGCCCAGCGCGACCTCGCCGCGTCCCTGGACGCGCTGCGCGCCGCCGCCCGTCCGCTCGGGCTGGCGCTCGCCTGCACCGGCACGCATCCGATCTCCGACTGGCGGGACGCCGAGACCTCCCCGCTCCAGCGGTACGCCGAGCTGGTCGAGCAGATGCAGTGGCTCGCCCGCCGGATCCAGACCTTCGGGGTGCACGTCCACGTGGGCGTCACCGACGGCGCCAAGGCGATCCCGATCGTCAACGCGCTCGCGGGCTACCTCCCGCACTTCCTCGCGCTCACCGCGTCCAGCCCGTTCTGGAGCGGGGCCGACACGGGCCTGGCGTCCAGCCGGGCCGTGGTGTTCGGCCAGCTCCCGACCGCGGGACCGCCGCACCTGCTGGACGACTGGACGGCGTTCGAGGACTATATGGACACCTTGCTGCGCGCGGGAACGATCCGCAGCATCAAGGAGGTGTGGTGGGACATCCGCCCGCACCCGGACTTCGGCACCGTCGAGATCCGGATGTTCGACGGCATTCCCACCCTCCGCGAGGTGGGCATGGCGACGGCGCTGTGCCAGAGCCTCGTCACCCTTTTCGACCAGCAGCTCGACCGGGGCTACACGCTGCCGCGGCCGGCCGCCTGGGTCGTCCGCGACAACAAGTGGCGGGCCACCAGGTACGGGCTGGACGCCGTCGTCATCACCGACGACGGCGGCCACACCGCGCCGCTGCGCGACGAGGTGTACGAGCTGGTCGCCGAGCTGGAACCGGTCGCGGCGCGCCTCGGCTGCGCCGAGGAGCTGAAGGTCGCCGGGGAGGTCCTGGAGCACGGGGCCCCCTACGAGCGCCAGCGCGCGATCCGCGCGGGCGGCGGCGGCCTGGAGGACGTGGTCGACGCCGCGATCCTGGAGCTCGCCGAGAACCGGTTCGTCACCCGCGGGGAGGCCGCCCGTGCCGGGAACTGAGGATCCCGACCGGCGGGCCGCCCCGCGTTCCGAGAAAGGCGGGCCGGCGCCGAGCGGGCCCGCCCACGCGCAGGGGGCGCACATGACACACATGGGACCCGGGGTGATGCCCGGCCCTGGACCAGCGACCGCCCCGGGGGCGGCGGACGAGACGCGGCATGCCGTGGGAGAGGCGGGCGCGGCGCTGCAACCGCAGCTCGACGGGTTCCTGGCCGACCGCGAAGCGGAGCTGGTCGCGTTCCGGCGCGACCTGCACGCCCATCCGGAGCTCGGCTACAACGAGTACCGCACCACCGAGCGGATCGCGGCGCGGCTGAAGAAGGCCGGGCTGGAGCCGCGGGTGCTGCCGCGCGGCACGGGCCTGTACTGCGACATCGGCCCGGACGACGGCCACACCGTCGCGCTGCGTGCCGACATCGACGCGCTCCCGCTCCAGGACGAGAAGGAGCACGCGCCCTACCGGTCCACCGTGCCGGGCGTCGCGCACGCCTGCGGGCACGACGTGCACACCGCGATGGTGCTCGGCGCGGGCCTGTTCCTGGCGCAGCAGGCGGAGGCCGGGCTGCTGCCGGGCCGCGTCCGGCTGCTGTTCCAGCCCGCCGAGGAGACCCCCGGCGGGGCCCTGGACGTCATGGCGGCGGGCGGCATCGCGGGCGTGGACCGGGCGTTCGCGCTGCACTGCGACCCGCGCATCGAGGTCGGCCAGCTGGGCCTGCGCACCGGCGCGATCACCGCGGCCTGCGACAAGGTCTACGTGAAGGTCACCGGCCCCGGCGGGCACACCGCCCGGCCGCACCTGACCGCCGACCTGGTGTACGCGCTGGCCAAGATCGTCACCGAGCTGCCCGCGGCGCTGTCCCGCCGGGTCGACCCGCGGTCCAGCCTGTCGCTGGTCTGGGGCCGGGTGGCCGCGGGCTCGGTCGCGAACGCGATTCCGGACGACGGGATCGCCGAGGGCACCGTCCGCTGCCTGGACGACGAGGCCTGGCACCGCGCGCCGGAGATGATGGACGCGCTGCTCCAGTCCGTCGCGTCCGCCTACGACGTGGAGGCGTCGCTGGAGTACGTCCGGGGCGTCCCGCCGACGGTGAACGAGGCCGCCAGCGTGCAGATGTTCCGGGACGCGGCGACCCAGGTGATCGGCGAGGAGGGCGTGGTCCCGACCCCGCAGAGCCTCGGCGGCGAGGACTTCGGCTGGTACCTGGAGTCGATCCCGGGCGCCCTCGCCCGGCTCGGCGTCCGCGAGCCGGGCTCGGAGGCCGAGTACGACCTGCACCGGGGCGACTTCGACGTGGACGAGCGCTGCATCGGGGTGGGCGTCCGGGTGCTGGCCGCGACCGCGCTCACCGCCCTCTGGGACGGGGCCCGCGGCGCCGGCCCGGGCGCGCGGCTGGACGGCGCCGCGGAGGGCGCCGCGCTGAGCTGATCGTTCCGGACCGCCGGGCCCCGCACCGGCGCGTCCGGCGCGAAGCGCGGAGGTGCCGCGCTGACCTGATCGTTTCGGAGTAGGGTCGTACCGTTCCGCCCCCCGGGGACAGGGTATGTACACCGGAGTTTCGCGCCGCTACCTGCGCCGATAAGCCTACGCATTGGTAACGGACGCGTTGCGAAACGGTGCACATCGGATGTTTCACCTCCGGCGTCGGGGTAGCGTCCGATCGGTTTGTTCGGCCGGAGCATGCCCACGCGCGCGCGTCCGGCCGCGTTGTTCTGGGTGGGGAACGGAAGGAGCGCGGCAATGCGCCGTGGACTCAAGATCACGCTCGTCTCGGTGACGGGCGCTGCGCTGGCGCTGAACACGGCCGCGTGCGGAGGCAAGAAGTCGTCCTCCGGCGACGGTGGCGGCGACGGCAAGAAGAGCATCAAGGTCGGCCTGGCCTTCGACATCGGCGGGCGCGGCGACCAGTCGTTCAACGACTCGGCCGCCGCGGGCCTGGACCGGGTCAAGAAGGACCTGAACGTCACCACGGAGGAGATCTCCGCCAAGCCGGACGAGCCGGACGCCGACAAGGAGTCCCGGCTGCGGCTGCTGGCCGGCAAGGGCTACAAGGCCATCGTCGGCGTCGGCTTCGCCTACACCAACGCGGTCGTGAAGGTCGCCAAGGACTTCCCGAACACCAAGTTCCTGGTCGTCGACGCCGACCAGTGCCAGGTGACCGGCGCGAACGTCGAGGGCGCCTGCTTCTCCGAGGAGCAGGGCTCCTACCTGGTCGGCGCGGCCGCCGCGCTGAAGTCCAAGACCGGCACCATCGGCTTCATCGGCGGCGTGAACACCCCGCTGATCCAGAAGTTCGAGGCCGGCTACGCGGCGGGCGCCAAGGCCGCCAAGCCCGGCATCAAGATCCTTCCGGCCAAGTACCTGACCCAGCCGCCGAACTTCGACGGGTTCAAGAACCCGGCGCTCGGCAACGAGGCCGCCAAGGGCCAGCTGGACGCGGGCGCGGACGTGATCTACCACGCGGCCGGCGGCGCGGGCATCGGCGTGATCAAGACGGTCGGCGGCGCGGGCAAGTGGGCCATCGGCGTCGACTCCGACCAGTACAACCAGCCGGCCGTCAGCGCGGTCAAGGACCACATCCTCACCTCCATGGTGAAGCGCGTGGACACCTCGGTGTTCGACTTCGTCAAGGGCGTCTCCGACGGCACCTTCCAGGCCGGGATCAAGAAGTACGACCTGTCGAACGACGGCGTCTCGTACGCGACCACCGGTGGCTTCGTGGACGACATCAAGGCCAAGCTCGACCAGTACAAGGCCGACATCGTCAGCGGCAAGATCAAGGTTCCGACCAAGCCCGGGGCCTGACGCACCGGTTCCGGCGTCGCCCCGCGCTACCCGCGGGCGCGGCGCCGGTCCGTTTCCACCAGTTTTCATCACAGGGGGGCACTCGTGCCTGACCAGGTGCCGGCCGTCAGGCTGACATCCATCACCAAGCGGTTCCCGGGCGTGGTGGCCAACCGGGACATCGACCTGGAAATCCGGCGCGGCGAGGTGCACGCGCTCTGCGGCGAGAACGGCGCGGGCAAGTCCACGCTGATGAAGATCCTCTACGGCATGCAGAAGCCGGACGAGGGGACCATCGAGGTCGAGGGCGAGAAGGTGTCCTTCCGCACCCCGGCCGACGCGATCGCGCGCGGCATCGGCATGGTGCACCAGCACTTCAAGCTGGCCGACAACCTGACCGTCCTGGAGAACGTGATCCTCGGGGCGGAGCCGAAGCGGCTCCGGGTGCGGGGCAGCGACAAGCGGATCGGCCCCATCGACTTCGCGGCCGCGCGCGAGAAGATCCGCGCGATGGCCGAGCAGTACGGCATGCGGGTCGACCCGGACACCCTGGTCGAGAACCTCGGCGTCGGCGACCGGCAGCGCGTCGAGATCCTCAAGGTGCTGTACCGCGGCGCGAAGGTGCTCATCCTGGACGAGCCGACCGCCGTGCTCGTCCCGCAGGAGGTCGACGAGCTGTTCGGCAACCTGCGCGAGCTGCGCGCCGAGGGCCTGACCGTGCTGTTCATCTCGCACAAGCTGGACGAGGTGCTCTCGGTCGCCGACTCGATCTCGGTGATCCGGCGCGGCACCACGGTCGCGACCCGGCTGGATCCGCGCGAGGTCACCTCGCGGCGGCTGGCCGAGCTGATGGTCGGGTCCGAGCTGCCCACCCCCGAGCTGCGCGAGTCCACCGTGACCGACCAGGTCGAGCTCGCGGTGAAGGACCTGGTGGTGCTCACCGCCGAGGGCCGTCCGGTCGTGGACGGCGTGACCCTGGACATCCGGCGCGGCGAGATCGTCGGCCTCGCCGGCGTGGAGGGCAACGGCCAGGGCGAGCTGATCGAGACGATCATGGGCCTGCGGACCGCGGACTCCGGCACCGTCAGCTTCGGCGGCGACGACGTGACGCACTGGCCGACGCGCCGCCGCCGCGAGGCCGGGATCGCCTACATCCCCGAGGACCGGCACCGGCACGGGCTCGTCCTGGAGGGCTCGCTCTGGGAGAACCGCGTCCTCGGCCACCAGACCGAGAGGCCGAACTCGCGCGGCCCGTGGATCGACCGCCGCGGCGCGCGCCGCGACACCACCCGGATCGTCAAGGACTACGACGTCCGCACGCCCGGCATCGAGGTGCCGATCGGCGCGCTGTCGGGCGGCAACCAGCAGAAGCTGATCGTCGGCCGGGAGATGTCCGGCGAGCCGAAGGTGCTGATCGCGGCGCACCCGACCCGCGGCATCGACGTCGGCGCGCAGGCCGCGATCTGGGAACACCTGCGCCGGGCGCGGGCGGCGGGCCTCGCCGTCCTGCTCATCAGCGCCGATCTTGAGGAACTCATCGGTATGTCCGACACGCTGCACGTGATCCTGCGGGGGCGGCTGGTCGCCGAGGTGGACCCGGCGAACGTCACGCCGGAGGAGCTCGGCTCCGCCATGACCGGCGCCGAGACCGGGGACGCGTCATGACCGGGCCCATGGGCGACCTGCCGTCCGACGACGACAAGCTGGGGCTGCCCCCGGCCGACACGCCGGACCTGCCGCCGGACGACGCGTCCGGGCTGCCGCCCGAGGAGCAGCCCGGCATCCCGGAGACCGCGACCCCGGACGCCGACCCGGCGGGCTCCGAGCAGGTGCCCGGCTGGCAGGCGATCCTGCGCGGCCTCGGCCCGCGCGGCCTGGCGCTGAAGATCGGCGCGCCGGTCCTGGCGCTGCTGATCTCGCTGCTGATCACGATGGGCGTGCTGCGGCTGGCCGGGGCCGACCCGGTCAGCTCGATGCAGTCGATGATCGACTACGGCACCACGTCCAACTCGGTCGTGGACATCCTGAACCGCGCGACGCGCTACTACCTGTCGGCGATCGCGGTCGCCATCGGGTTCCGGATGGCCCTGTTCAACATCGGCGTGGACGGCCAGTACCGGCTCGCCGCGCTGCTGGCCGCCTCGCTCGGCGGCGCGGTCACGCTGCCCGCGCCGTTCGGCCAGATGCTGGTGATCGTCGCGGCGATGGTGATCGGCGGCGCCTGGGCGTCCATCGCGGGCCTGCTCAAGGTCGCCCGCGGGGTCAGCGAGGTCATCTCGACGATCATGCTGAACGCGATCGCGACCGGCATCATCGCCTACCTGCTGAACACCGACCGGCTCGCCGCGAACCGGCCGGGAAGCAACAACGTCGCCACCCCGGACCTCCCGTCGTCCGGCCGGATCGGCCCGCTGAACGGCTTCCTGTCGAACCTCGGCATCGACCTGCCCGGCCGGCTCTACGGGCTGCTGCCGCTGGCGATCGTGATCGGCATCGTGTTCTGGGTGGTCATCAACCGCACCCGGTTCGGCTTCGACCTGAAGATCTCCGGGCTGTCCCCGACCGCCGCGCAGGCCAGCGGCGTCTCGGCGGGCCGGATGATCGTCATCACCATGGTGCTGTCCGGCGTGGTCGCGGGCCTGATCGGGATGCCCGAGCTGCTCGGCGCGTCCTACAACTACTCGCTGAACTTCCCGGCGGGGCTCGGCTTCACCGGCATCACCGTCGCGCTGCTCGGCCGGAACCACCCGGTCGGCATCGCGCTCGCGGCGATCCTGTTCGCCTTCCTGGACCAGTCCTCGGACATCCTCCAGGAGGTCAACGTGCCCAAGGAGATCGTCGGCGTGATGCAGGGCGTGGTCGTGCTGACCGTCGTCATCGTCTACGAGCTGGTCCGCCGCTGGGAGATCCGGCTCCAGCAGAAGAACGTGGCCAGCGAGCTCGCCGCCGGGCACACCGTCGCAACGGAGGCCGCGAAGTGAGTACCGCTACCGTCGCGGAGAAGGTCGCGGGCGCCCGCGCGAAGCTGAACCTGCGCTGGCCGCACTACCTGCTGATCGCCGGGGCCCTGCTGGTCCTGCTGTCGGCCGTCCGGGTGCTGGACGACGCGAACGACGTCACCTCGTCCGGCACCGTGTCGGCCTCGCTGCGGCTCGCGGTCCCGATCTTCCTGGCCGGGCTCGGCGGGCTGTGGGCCGAGCGCTCCGGCGTGATCAACATCGGCCTCGAAGGCATGATGATCCTCGGCACCTGGACGGGCGCCTGGGCGGGCTACCAGTGGGGGCCGTGGGCGTGCGCGCTCGCCGGGATCCTCGGCGGCATGCTCGGCGGCCTCGTGCACGCGATCGCCACGATCACCTTCGGCGTCGACCACATCGTGTCCGGTGTCGCGATCAACATCCTCGGCCTGGGCCTGACCCAGTTCCTGGCGGGCCTGGTGTTCAACACCGGGCACGCCAAGGCGCTCGGCGGCGGCCCGCGCCAGTCGCCGCCGGTGGACGCGATGCCGACGCTGACCGTCCCGTTCCTGTCCGGCGGGAAGATCGGCTCCTGGCACTCCCCGGACTGGCTCGGCTCGCTGGAGAAGCACCACTGGTTCCTGGTGTCGGACCTTGCGGGCGTGCTCCGCGGCGTCACCTCGGGCATGTCGGTGCTGACGCTGATCGCGATCCTGCTCGTCCCGGCCACGTTCTTCGTGCTGTGGCGGACCTCGTTCGGCCTCCGCGTCCGCTCCTGCGGCGAGGACCCGTACGCGGCCGAGTCGCTCGGTGTCAACGTGTACCGGATGAAGTACTCGGCCGTGCTGATCTCGGGCGGCTGCGCGGGCCTGGCGGGCGCGTTCATGGTCACCGTGTCGTCCCTCTACCAGGACGGCCAGACCGGCGGCCGCGGCTACATCGGCCTCGCCGCGATGATCTTCGGTAACTGGCGTCCGGTCGGGCTCGCGTCCGGCTCGCTGCTGTTCGGCTACACCGACGCGATGAACGTCCGCGGCGGCGGCGACTCGGCGCACGCCCTGCTGCTGTTCGTGGCGGTCATCTTCGTCGCGGTGGCGGGCTGGCAGGCCGTCCGCGGCTCCCGGCTCCGCCCGCTGGTCACCACCGACCTGGAGCGCCGGACCGTGCGCGGCGCCTACCTGGGCTCCGCCCTGGCGATCATCACCGCCGCGGCCCTCCTGGTCTGGTTCGCGCTCAGCAAGACCGTCCCGGGCGAGCTGGTCTCGACCATCCCGTACGTGACGACCCTGCTCGTCCTGGCCCTGGCCAGCCAGCGCCTCCGCATGCCCGCCGCCGACGGCGTCATCTACCGCCGCGGCGAAGCGCGATAGTCCGTTTTGCCCGGACCCGGCACCACCTGGTGCCGGGTCCGGTTCTTTGAGTGGGATCATTGACCGATGAGCGAGATTGACTGGGATGCCTTGCGGGCGGCTGCGGCGGGCGCGATGAAGCGGGCTTATGCGCCGTACTCGAAGTTCCCGGTGGGGGCGGCGGCGCTGGTCTCCGACGGACGCGTGGTCTCCGGCTGCAACGTGGAGAACGCGTCCTACGGGCTCGGCCTGTGCGCCGAGTGCAGCCTGGTCACCGCGCTGTACGGGCCGGACGCCGACCTGTCGGGGGACCGTCCCCGGCTGATCGCCGTCGCGGTCGTGGACGGCCACGGCGCCCCGCTCATGCCCTGCGGGCGCTGCCGCCAGCTCCTCTGGGAGCACGGCACGCCCGGAACGCTGCTGGAGACCGTCTCCGGCATCCGGCCGCTGGCGGACGTCCTGCCGGACGCCTTCGGCCCCGACGACCTGATCACCCGTAGCTGAAAGAGGTCCCCGACGTGGACGCCATCGACGTCATCCGCGCCAAGCGGGACGGCCGCGCGCTGTCGAACGAGCAGATCGACTGGGTGATCGACGCCTACACCCGGGGCGCGGTCGCCGAGGAGCAGATGTCCTCGCTCGCCATGGCGATCCTGCTGAACGGCATGACCCGCGCCGAGATCGGCCGCTGGACCGCCGCGATGATCGCCTCCGGCGAGCGGATGGACTTCTCCTCGCTCGCCCGCCCGACCACCGACAAGCACTCCACCGGCGGGGTCGGCGACAAGATCACGCTGCCGCTCGCACCGCTGGTGGCCGCGTGCGGCGCCGCCGTCCCGCAGCTGTCCGGACGCGGCCTCGGCCACACCGGCGGCACGCTGGACAAGCTGGAGTCCATCCCCGGCTGGCGCGCGTCCCTCTCCAACGCCGAGATGCTCGGCGTCCTGGACACCGCGGGCGCGGTGATCTGCGCCGCGGGCGCCGGCCTCGCCCCCGCCGACCGCAAGCTCTACGCGCTCCGCGACGTCACCGGCACGGTCGAGTCGATCCCGCTGATCGCGTCCTCGATCATGTCCAAGAAGATCGCCGAGGGGACGGGCGCGCTCGTCCTGGACGTCAAGGTCGGCTCCGGCGCGTTCATGAAGACCGTCGAGCAGGCGCGCGAGCTGGCCGAGACCATGGTCGCGATCGGCACCGACCACAAGGTCAAGACCGTCGCCCTGCTGACCGCTATGGACCGTCCGCTCGGGCGTGCCGTCGGCAACGCCGTCGAAGTCGCCGAGTCCGTCGAGGTGCTGGCGGGTGGCGGGCCCGAGGACATCGTCGAGCTGACCGTCCGCCTCGCCCGCGAGATGCTGGACGCCGCGGGCATCACCGGCAAGGACCCGGCGGACGCCCTCCGCGACGGCTCCGCCATGGACCACTGGCGCCGCATGATCTCCGCCCAGGGCGGCGACCCCGACGCCCCGCTCCCGCAGGCGCCCGAGACCCACACCATCACCGCGCCGTCCAGCGGCGTCCTCACCAAGCTGGACGCGTTCGCCGTCGGCGTCGCCGCCTGGCGCCTCGGCGCCGGCCGCGCCCGCAAGGAGGACCCGGTCTCCTTCGGCGCCGGCGTCATCTGCCACGCCAAGCCCGGCGACAAGGTCACCGAGGGCCAGCCCCTCCTCACCCTCCACGCCGACGACCCGGCCCGCTTCGACCGCGCCCTGGAGTCCCTGGCCGGCGGCTACGAGATCGGCGCCGGTTCGCCCGACCTCCTCCCGCTGGTCATCGACCGCCTCTCCTGAAACATGAGTAGAACACATGTTCTATGTTCACCCTACGCAAGGCATCGAACACGTCTAGTGCTCCTTGCATGCCGACCCGCGAGCACGAGTTCCCCCTCACTCTGATCGAGGACGATCCACCCCTGGCCGCCCGCCTCCTCCGCTGGGCGGGCGGCCCGGAGATCCCCAAAGGGGTGGGATTCCGCCTGGAATCCGCCGACCTCTCCGAGTGCGACCCCGCCGAATACCGCGCCGACCGCGTCGTCGGCGTCTACGTCGACCCCTCGGGCCGCCCCCAATGCGGGGTGATCGTCGAGTCCCAGCGCCAGTACGACAAGAACAAGTACTGGAGCTGGCCCGCCTACGTGGCCAACTTCCGCGCCCGCAAGAAGTGCGAGGGCTACCTCGTCGTCATCTGCTTCGACGACAAGGTCGCCGAACAGTGCCGCATGCGCATCCCCCTCGGCAACCCGGACTCCTACCTGTATGTCCTCGTCGTCGGCCCCAAGGAGATCCCCCTCCTCACGGACCCGGACAACGTCAAGGACCCCCTGGACACCGTCATCTCGGCGCTCTTCCACGTCTCCGGCCCGCGGGGGCCCGAGGCCTTCGACGCCATGATGGTCTCGCTCCACCGGGACGTCGAGGATGAGCAGACCCGCAGGTCGTATATTGACAACGTCGTCGCTCTACAGCCCGACGACGTCCGAGCCTTCCTGGAGGAGCTGGTGAAGACGAAGCACGACGAGCCGAAGACCGAGCTCTTCAAGGGCTGGAAGGCTGAAGGTAAGGCCGAAGGGCGCAGGCAGTCTCTGATCGAGCTGCTGGAGGCGCGCGGGGTCACGCTGGACGACAGCCGCCGGGAGCTGGTGGCGTCCTGTGACGACCCGGAGCAGCTGGGCGTGTGGTTCCGGCGCGCCATGACCGCCTCGTCGGCTGACGAGGTCTTCGCTGAGTAGGCGCTCTCTGTCCGGCATGGTTCGAAGCAGGTCACGGGCGAGTAGGGACTGTCGGGCTTAGAGGTTGAAGCGGGTCTCGATGCCGTCGAGGACGGCGTCGAGGCCCGTTTCGAACTGCCAGTCGGTGTCGTCCTTGCGGGCGCCTTCGTGCAGGTAGCGGCGGTAGGTGGGGTAGCGGCCGGTGTTCATGAGGTAGCTCATGCGCGGCGCGAGGGCGTTGCGGACGGCGTCGGGGGAGTCGTATTCGCCGCGCTTCATGAACCGGGCGTAGGCGAGCTCGCTGTTGGTGGCGCCGTGCGTGTAGAAGTCGACGGAGCGGTAGACGGCCATCATCGTGTCGGCGTCGAGGCCGAGCCCGGCGAGGGCGGAGAGCGCGCGTTCGGCGGCGGCCATCCGGTGCGGTGAGAGCGGGGAGACCGTCGGGGGCAGCTCGGTGAGCCACGGGTGGGTGTGGATGAGGGCGCGGGTGCGCAGGGCGTGCTCGCGCAAGGTCTCGCGCCAGGAGCCCTGGTCCGGGACGGTCAGCTCGGCGAAGACGCGGTCGACCATGACTTCGAGCAGCTCGTCCTTGTTCGCGATGTGCCGGTAGGGGGCCATCGGGGCGACGCCCAGCTCGGTGGCGAGGCGCCGCATGGTGATCGCGTCCAGGCCCTCGGCGTCCGCGACGCGGACGGCGGTCTCGCCGATCCGGTCGAGGGTGAGCGTCTGGCGGGGCGCGGCGGCGGGGCGGTCCAGGCGCTCCCAGAGGGGCGGACGGTCGGTGCTCATGTGTACATCGTATCCGGAGTAGACGGCGTACACGTTGATGTGTACGTTGTATTTTAGGAGATACGACGTACACATTCGAGGGGTTCGCATGTTGAAGGTCGCGGTCATCATCGGCAGTACGCGGGAAGGACGGCTCGGCGGCACGGTCGGCGCCTGGATCGAACGGCACCTCCAGAAGCGGGACGACATGGAGGTGGATGTCGTCGACCTGGCCGCCACGCCGCTGCCGACCGTCCTGCCCGAGCTCGGGCAGCCGCTCTCGGACCCGGACGCGCTGGCCCGGCTCGCGGCCGTTTCGCCGCGGCTCGCGGCTGCCGACGCCTTCGTGGTCGTGACGCCCGAGTACAACCGGAGCTTCCCGGCGTCCCTGAAGAACGCGATCGACTGGCACAACAAGGAGTGGCACGCCAAGCCGATCGGGTTCGTGTCGTACGGCGGCTTCTCCGCCGGGACGCGCGCCGTCGAGCAGTTGCGGCTGGTCTTCGCTGAGCTGCACGCCGTCACCATCCGGGACGGCGTCGGCTTCAATGGCGTGTGGGGCGCTTTCGGGCCGGACGGCGAGCCCCCGACCCGTCCGCCGATGCCGCCGCCAAGAAGATGCTCGACCAGCTCGCCTGGTGGGCCGAGGCGCTCCGCGCGGCCCGCGCGAGCACCCCCTACGCGGCATGAGCGCCGGATATGACCGGCTCGGGGTCTTCGGGCTGCTGCTCGGGATGTTCCTGGCCATGCTGGACGGCACGATCGTCGGCACCGCCCTGCCGACGATCGTGGGCGACCTCGGCGGGGTGGCCGAGCTGTCCTGGGTCGTGACCGCGTACCTGCTGGCCGCCGCGGTGACGACACCGCTGTGGGGCAAGCTCGGCGACCTCGCCGGACGCAAGGGGGCGTTCATGGCGTCCGTCGCGCTCTTCCTCGCCGGGTCGGCGCTGGCCGGGATGTCCGGTTCGATGGCCGAGCTGATCGCCTTCCGCGCGGTGCAGGGGCTCGGCGCGGGCGGGCTGATGGTCGGCGCGATGGCGATCATCAGCGAGCTGGTACCGCCGCGCGAGGGCGCGCGGCTGCAGTCGATGATCGGCGTGATCATGCCGGTCGCGTTCGTCGGCGGGCCGCTGGTCGGCGGCCTGCTCACCGACCATCTGGACTGGCGCTGGACGTTCTACGTGAACCTCCCGGTCGGCGGGGTGGCGCTGCTGCTCGTCGCGTCCCGGGTGCGGCTGGAGGCCCGGCGGGTGAGGGCGCGGATCGACCTCGCCGGGGCCGCGCTGCTGACCGCCGGGATCGTCGCGCTGACGCTGCTCGGCAGCTGGGCCGGCGGGCGGTACGCCTGGACGTCGCCGCAGGTCATCGGGCTGGCCTTGGTCGCGGCCGGCGTGCTCGCGGTGTTCGTCCCGGTGGAGCGGCGGGCGGCCGAGCCGATCGTCCCGCCGCGGCTGTTCGCGTCCCGCAACTTCACGCTCGCGCAGGTGCTCAGCTTCCTGAACGGCGCGGTGATGCTCGGCCTGATGACCTTCCTGCCGCAGTACATGCAGGTCGTGCGCGGCGCGTCGCCCGCGGGCGGCGGCATGCTGCTGCTCCCGCTCATGTTCGGGATGCTCGGCGCGCAGCTGCTCACCGGACGCCTCGTCGGGCGGACGGGCCGATACCGCTGGTACCCCGTGCTCGGTGGAGCCCTGGCGGCGGCCGGCGCGCTGGTCCTGCTGCCGCTCGGGACGCACACGCCCACACCTCTTGCGTCCGCCCTGACCGCCTTGGCCGGTGTCGGGATCGGGCTGACGTCCCAGTCCACGACGCTGATCACCCTGTACGGCGCGGAGCCGCGCGACATGGGCGCGGCCAGCGGGACGGTCAACCTCACGCGCACCCTCGGCGGTTCGCTCGGCGTCGCGCTGCTGGGCGCCGTCTACGCGTCCCGTTTGGACCGTTCCGCCAACCTCACCCCGGCCCAGGTCCGCGCGCTGCCCGCCCAGGCGCGGGACTCCCTGCGCGACGCGGCCAGTTCCGGCCTCCACGGCGTCGTGATCGGCGCCGCCGCCATCGCGCTCCTGGCCTTCGCCGTCGCCTGGTTCGTCCGCCAGGAAACCCTCCGCGGCGCCGAACCACCCCCAACCCGTAACCCGTCATCCGCCGAACCAGAGCCCTCACACACGTAAGCCCGCCACACCTCAACCAGAGACCTTCGCGGCAGTGAGGCGCCCTGCACTCAGTGAGCGACTTTCGCATTGGTGATGGGGTCTGTGCCCAGTGAGACCTTCTTGCGAAGGTGCATGGGTCTGCGCTCGGTGGAATGGTCTCGCGGGGGTGAGGGGCTGGTGGGTTCGCGCTTGTGAGGGGGTGGGGTTAGTGGGCGAGGTCGCGGATGTGGGGGGTTCTTACGGTTACGCGGACGCCGTCGGGGCCGAGGTCGGCAACGTCCACGCAGATGTCGGGGGAGACCTTGAAGCGGGCGTCGGTCCGGCCCTCGTGGGTTGAGCCGACGCGCTTGTAGAGGCGGGCCAGGGCGCGCGCCCAGGTGCGTTGCAGGGCGTCCGTGCCACCGCTGAGCGGGTGGGCGACGGCGGACGCGCCGTAGACGCCGCCTCCCCAGTCGTGGACGTCGCTCTTGTACGACATCGGTTCCGGGACGAGCCCGATGGCGCGGTCGAGCGTCGCCTGGATCTGGGTGCGCAGCTCGGCCGCGGGAGTCGCTGTGGTGATGTTCGCCCAGGAGTCAGCGTCCTGTGCCGGTTCGTACAGGCGTGGTTGGAGTCCCGTGAGCCAGCCTCCGGATACCGCCGTCACCAGGGCCCAGCCGAGCAGGACACCGAGGCCCGCGACCCGGATCCGGCGGGGCAGCGAGGGGACGAGCGCCGCCAGCCCGAACACGACGGCGACGGCTCCCTGGGCGGCGAAGCACCAGATCAGGAGGGAGAAGCCGGGCGGGGCGGGAATCGAGTCCGGGTAGTCGCGGGCGCCCTCGGCGAGCTTCCAGTTCCAGACCGGGTAGGCGAGGGCGACGTCCAGCACGGACGCGACCGCCAGCCCGCCGAGCAGGGCGGCGACGTGCTTCCGCGGCTCCGCGCCACCGAACAGCACCGCGCCATCGGAAGGTGGACGAGACGGTGGCGTATCGACGGGGCCCGGGGGACGAGACGGTGGCGTATCGACGGGGCCCGGAGGGCGGGACGGTGGCGTTTCGGTGGAGGCGCGAGCGGCGGAGGCGTGGCCGATCCGGAGCCGGGGCATGGTCCGATCATCGCCGCCGGACCGGACGGGCGCATGAGTACCAGTACTCATCCCGCCTTTGGCGAATATCACCGTTGACGCGGGGCGATAGCGGACAGCAGGCTTCTCGCACGTCACACCCCCCATGAGGAGCTCAGTTGCGCCTGACCCGTTTCGTCCCCGTCGCGGCGGTCGCCGCGGCGTCCGGCCTGGTGGCCGGGGCGCTGCCCGCGGCGGCGGCGCCCGAACGCCCGCACGTGACCGTCAAGGACGGCCGCACCCAGCCGACGTTCTCGTTCCAGGACGCGATCCGGCAGCAGGTCTACGTCGAGACCGACGTGGACAGCGACAACGACGGCAAGAAGGACCGCGTCGCGGTCTTCGTCACCCGTCCCAAGGAGACCGACGGCGGCCTCAAGGTCGCCTCGATCATCGAGGGCAGCCCGTACTACGCCGGTCTCCAGGACCCGCCGTACCACCCGGCCGACGTCACCGACTACCCGCGGCTCTCGCCGTGGACGCCGCCGACCGAGCCGCCCGCGCCGACCAGCTACGCGCGGATGTACTACGACAACTACTTCGTCTCGCGCGGCTACGCCGTGCTCGCCGCCGACACCCTCGGCACCGGGAACTCCGACGGCTGCCCCACGGCCATCGGCCCCAACGAGGTCAACGGCATGAAGAAGGTCATCCTCTGGCTGACCGGCAAGGCCAAGGCGTACGACGCGTCCGGTAACGAGATCAAGGCGGGCTGGTCCACCGGCAACGTCGCGATGGCCGGCAAGTCCTACGACGGGACGCTGCCGCTCGCGACCGCCGGGACCGGCGTCGCGGGCCTGAAGACGGTCGTGTCCGTCTCCGGCGTGGCGAACTGGTACGACTACTACCGCGCCAACGGCGGCGTCGTCGCCCCCGACGGGTACGAGGGCGAGGACCTCGATCTGCACGCCAAGGCCGTCCTGTCGCGGAAGAACCCGCAGGTCTGCGCGCCGGAGATCCACGACATCGAGAAGAAGATGGACCGGGTCACCGGCGACTACAACGCCACCTGGGACGTCCGGAACTTCTCCAAGAAGGTCAAGGACTTCAAGGCCAGCGTCTTCATGACCGGCGGCCTGGCGGACTGGAACGTCAAGCCGTCCGAGATGTCGCTGCTCTGGAACTCGCTGAGGAAGACGGACCTCAACCGCAAGCTCTGGCTGCACCAGGCCGCGCACGACGACCCGCTGGACGTCCGCCAGACGGCGTGGCTCGACGCCCTGAACCTGTGGTTCGCGCACGAGCTGTACGGCGTGAAGAACGACATCATGCGCCAGCCGAAGGTGGACATCGAGCGCACTCCGGGCACCTGGGAGACCTACCGCGAGTGGCCGTCGCCGTCCGCGCGTCCGGTCTCGCTGGGCTTCGCCACCGGCGCGGACGGCGCGTCCGGCGTGCTCGGCAAGCACGGCAAGGGCAAGGCGGGCTTCGTGGACGCCCCGGCCCGCACCGCCGAGGACCTGGTCACCGACGAGGCCAAGGCCGACCCGAACCGCCTGCTCTACGTCACCCCGGCGCTGAAGCAGCCGGTGAAGTTCTCCGGCACCGCGAACATCAAGGTCCGCGCGTCGGTGGACGGCCGGTCGCCGTACCTGTCGGCCGTCCTGGTCGACTACGGCACCGACACCCGCCCGTCCGGCTTCGCCTCCACGCAGGACCGGTGGTGCTACGGCGACTCCATCCCGACCGACCAGGGCTGCCGCGCCGTCCGCAAGTACAGCTTCGCGACGACCCCCTACAAGATCGTCACCCGCGGCTGGACGGACATCCGCAACCGCAAGTCGATCTGGTACCAGTCCCCGGTGACGCCGGGCAAGTCCTACGACTTCTCCTGGAACCTCGTCCCGGAGGACTACGTCTTCAAGGCCGGGCACCGCATCGGTGTGATGATCGTCGCCACCGACCACGCCTACACGCTCCGCTACCCGGCGGGCACCAAGGTCCAGGTCAACCTCGGCCAGAGCGACATCACCCTGCCGCTGACGAGCAACATCACCGGCTGACCCCCTTCCGAAAGGCCCCGGCGCACCGCGCGCCGGGGCTTTTCCCCTGCCTACGGACGCCTCGTTCCCCTGCCTGCGGACGCCTCATGCGACGCGTCCGGTCCGCCAGGTGACGCGTCCTGGGGCGGGTCCGGCCTGCCAGGTGACGCGTCCTGCTGGTGGGCGCGGTGTGGCGGGTGTCGCGTCCGGCAGCCGCCTGTGGACGCGTCCAAGCGCTGGTGGCAGCGCTTCCGGCGGGGCTGTGGGGGTATCGTGCGGAGATGAACGAACGTCTGACTCTCGAGGACATCAGGCGCGCACCGAAGGTGTTGCTGCACGACCACCTGGACGGGGGTCTGCGGCCGGAGACCATCGTCGATCTCGCGCGCGAGGGCGGCTACGACGACCTGCCCAGCACCGACCCCGCGAACCTGGGGACCTGGTTCGCCGAGGCGGCCAACTCGGGGTCGCTCGAACGGTACCTGGAGACCTTCTCGCACACCGTCGGGGTGATGCAGTCGGCCGAGGCGCTCACCCGGGTGGCCTACGAATGCGCCGAGGACCTGGCCAACGACGGCGTCGTGTACGCCGAGGTCCGGTACGCGCCGGAACTGCACACCGAGACCGGCCTCAGCCTGGAGCAGGTCGTCGAGGCCGTCCTGGAGGGGTTCGAGCGCGGCGGGCGCGAGCACGGCATCCGCGTCGGGACGCTGGTCACGGCCATGCGGCACCAGGCGCGCTCCATGGAGATCGCCGAGCTGGCCGTCCGCTACCGGGACGCCGGCGTCGTCGGCTTCGACATCGCCGGGGCGGAGGCGGGCTACCCGCCCACCCGCCACCTGGACGCCTTCGAGTACCTCCAGCGCGAGAACGCGCACTTCACCATCCACGCGGGCGAGGGCTTCGGGCTCCCGTCGATCTGGCAGGCGATCCAGTGGTGCGGCGCCGACCGGCTCGGGCACGGCGTCCGGATCATCGACGACATCGAGGCCGCCGCCGACCAGGTGCCCGAGCTGGGGCGGCTCGCCGCCTACGTCCGGGACAAGCGGATCCCGCTGGAGATGTGCCCGACGTCCAACATCCAGACCGGCGCGGCCAAGTCCATCGCCGAGCACCCGATCGGGCTGCTGCGCCAGCTGAACTTCCGCATCACGGTCAACACCGACAACCGGCTGATGAGCGGGACGTCGGTGTCCCGGGAGTTCGCCAAGCTCGTGGACGCCTTCGGGTACGGCTGGGACGACCTCCAGTGGTTCACCGTCAACGCCATGAAGTCGGCCTTCATCCCCTTCCCGGAGCGGCTGGAGCTGATCAACGGCGTGATCAAGCCCGGTTTCGCCCAGCTGAAGTGGCGCGGCCCCAAGCCCTGAGCCCGTGATCCGGGCGCGCGGGCGGCGGACGGCGTGAGCACGGGGGTCCCGGTGGCATGATCTGTGCCATGACCCCGCTCTACACCGTCCGGTCGCCCATCGCGCGGATCGCGGCCTGGGCCTGGGTGGCCTTCACCGTGCTGAACCTGCTGGACCTGGCGTTCGGGCTGACCGGGAAGCCGACCCGGGACACCACCGGCGCGGTGATGGGCAGCCTGCTGCTGGTCGGCTGCGGCATCGCGTACGTGCTGGGCCTGCGGCCGGCGATCGTCGCGGACGAGGCGGGGGTCACCGTCCGCAACCCGCTGCGCGACATCCGCGCGCCGTGGCGGGCGGTCACCAAGATCGAGGCGCGGGACGCGATCGTCCTGACGTTCGCGCAGGCAGGCGGCAAGGCGCGCGCGATGCGGGCGTGGATCCTGCAGACCTCCCCGCGCGCCGCGGCCCGCTCGGAGGCGCGCGCCCAGCGCGAGGCCGCCCGCCTCCCCAAGGGCGCCGCGACCGCCCTGAAGGGACGTTCCCCGGCCACGTTCGCCGTCGAGCAGCTCAACGAGATCGCCGAGCGCGAGCGCCCGAAGACCTCCGAGGACGCCACCACCGGCACCGTGACCTGGTCTCCTGTGGCCATCGCGTCCCTGGTCGTCCCCCTGATCCTTCTGGTCATCGCCAGCCTCACCTGAGCGAGGCTGACGCGAGCAGGCCCCGTCCGTTTGGGCGGGGGCTGCTTCTGTATGTCCCGTAGGGGCGGCCTGTATGTCCCGTAGGCGGCGCGCGTCAGGTCAGGAGGGCTGCCAGGGACTCCCGGAGGGCCCGGAGGTCGGCTGCCGCGCGCGCACGAGCCTCGTCCACGTCGTCCTCTACGGGGTGGACGACCTCCAGGTAGCACTTGAGCTTCGGCTCGGTGCCGGACGGCCGGACGACCACGCGCGCGTCGCCGAGCCGGAACCGGAGGCCGTCGGTCGGGGGCAGGCCGTCCGCGCCCTGGGCGAGGTCGTCGAACGCCTCCACGGGACGTCCGGCCAGCTCCTTGGGCGGTTCGGCGCGCAGCCGGGCCATCGCGTCGGTGATCAGCGACAGGTCGTCCACCCGGATCGACAACTGGGACGTCGCGTGCAGTCCGTACCTGCGCGCCTGGTCGTCCAGGAGGTCGAGCAGGGACTTCCCGGCGCGGCGGGCCTCGGCGGTCAGGGCGGTCGCGGCCAGCGCGGCGCCGATGCCGTCCTTGTCGTGCACGACCACGCCGTCCTCGCCGCCGACGCTGTAGCCGAGCGCCTCCTCGTAGCCGAAGACGAGCCGGCCCTCCGCCTTCATGATCCACTTGAAGCCGGTGAGGGTCTCGGCGGACCGGACGCCGTGCGCGCGGGCGATCGCGCCCAGCAGCGAGGACGACACGATCGTGGTGACCACGAGCCGGTCGTCGCCGGAGGTGTGCCGCAGCACGTGCTCGGCGAGCAGCCCGCCGACCTCGTCGCCGGTCAGCGCCCGCCAGCCGCCGTCCCGGCTGGGGACGGCCAGGGCGCAGCGGTCCGCGTCCGGGTCGTTCGCGATCACCAGGTCGGCGCCGCTGCGGGCGGCCAGGGCGAGGACGAGGTCCATCGCGCCCGGTTCCTCCGGGTTCGGGAACGCGACGGTCGGGAAGTCCGGGTCGGGCTCGGCCTGCTCGGCGACGACGGCGGGCTCGGGGATCCCGGCCCGCTCGAACGCCCGCAGCAGGACGTCCCGTCCGACCCCGTGCATCGGCGTGTACGCGACCTTGACCCCGCCCGCGTCCGCGACGGGCAGCGTGCCCAGCGCGTCCAGGTACGCCTGGACGATCTCGTCGCCGAGCACCGTCCAGCCCGTGCCGAGGGGAAGCTCGTCGACCCGCCCGACCGCGTTGATGGCGTCGGAGATCTCCTGGTCCACCGGCGGGACGATCTGCGCGCCGTCCGACCAGTAGACCTTGTAGCCGTTGTCGCGCGGCGGGTTGTGGCTGGCGGTGACCATCACCCCGGCCGCCGCGCCCAGGTGCTGGACGGCGAACGCCAGCACCGGTGTCGGCAGCGGCTCCGGCATCAGCCAGGCGCGCAGGCCCGCGCCGGTGACGACGGCCGCGGTGTCCTCGGCGAACCGGCGCGAGTTGTGCCGCGCGTCGAACCCGATCACCACGCCGGACCCGGCGGGCAGCCGCGCCGCCAGCCCGGCGGCGGCGCGCATCACGGTCACCCGGTTCATCCGGTTCGGGCCGGCGCCCAGCTCGCCGCGCAGCCCGGCCGTGCCGAACTCCAGCCGCGCCCCGAACCGGTCGCTCAGCGCGTCCTCGTCGTCCAGAAGGGGCTCCAGCTCGGCCCGAGTCTCCGGGTCTGGATCCTGCTCAAGCCAGCTCTCGGCCTGCTCGCGCAACCCGCCGTGCACCGCGGACGCCCTCTCCGCATGCGCATGCGGCCCGGACGCGTCCGGGCCGGTCGTGTCGGCCCCTTGCCCGGCCCCCTCCGCGCCGGACGCGTCGGGGCCGGTCGGGTCTTCGTGCCGGCCGGTCATGCCTTGCTCAGGACGTCCGCGAGGAGGCGGCCCATCCGGGACGCGGCGGCGCGTCCGGCGGCGAGCACCTCCTGGTGGTCGAGGAGCTGGTCGCTGAGCCCGGCCGCGATGTTGGTGACCAGGGAGATCCCGAGGACCTCCGCACCGCCCTCGCGTGCCGCGATCGTCTCCAGGACGGTCGACATGCCGATCATGTCGGCGCCCATCGTCCGTAGCATCCGGATCTCGGCCGGCGTCTCGTATGTCGGGCCGCGGAACGCCGCGTAGACGCCCTCGGCGAGCGTCGGGTCGGCGGCCTTCGCCAGGTCCCGCAGCCGCTTGGAGTACGCCTCGGTCATGTCCAGGAACGTCGCGCCGGTCAGCGGGTTCGCGCCGGTCAGGTTGAGGTGGTCGGAGATCAGCACCGGGTCGCCGACCGACTGCGTCTCGGGCCGCAGCCCACCCGCCGCGTTCGTCAGGACGACCGTCCTGACCCCTGCGGCCAGCGCCGTCCGGACGCCGTGCACGACGGGCTCGACGCCGCGTCCCTCGTACAGGTGCGTGCGGCCGAGGAACACCAGGCAGCGCCGCCCGCCGACCTCCACGATCCGGATCCGCCCCGCGTGCCCGGCCACCCCGGGCGCGCTGAACCCGGACAGCTCCGTCACCGGGATCTCCGCGGCGGGCTCGCCCAGCTCGTCCGCGGCCGGAACCCACCCCGACCCCATCACCAGGGCCACGTCGAACCCGTCGAAACCGCTCTTCCGCCGGATCTCGCGCGCGGCGGCCTCGGCCACCTCAAAAGCGTCGTTGCTCACGCTCCGACACTACCGGCCGCGATCAACCCGCAGGCCAACCCCCACCCGCGCCGCCGCCCGCACCCGCCCGCGCCGCCGCCCGCACCCGCCCGCGCCGCCGCCCGCACCCGCCCGCACCGCCCTGGCGGCCCGCCCGCGCCGCCCTTGGGGGCCGTCCGTGCCGCCCCTTCGGAGGCGTCCGCGTCGCCGCTGGGGACCGTCCGCGCTGCCGCTGAGGCCGTTCGTGCGGCTGCGGGTCAGTCGCCTATGGATTTGCAGGGGCGTTCGCGCAGGGCCTTGACGTAGTCGTCGGGCGCGCCGGCCTTCTCGGCGGCGTCGGCGAGGATGCCGAGGTACCGCGCGGACGGCAGGCCGCCCTCGTAGTCGTCCAGGACGTAGATCCACGCCAGCGCGTCGCCGTCGAGGGTCTGCACCCGGATGCGGATCTTGCGGTAGACGCCGAGGGCCGCGCCCTCCCACCCGTCGAGCTCCTGCTCGTCCCAGTCCGGCACGTCGTACAGGACGACGAACACCTGGTCGGAGCGGTCCTCGACGACGGTGGCGAGCGCGCCGTCCCAGCCCTTGTCCTGCCCGCCGAAGGTCAGTCGCCAGCCGGACAGCCACCCCGTCCCGCGCATCGGGGAGTGCGGGGCCCGGGCCGCCATCTGCTCGGGGTCCATGTTGGAGGCGTACGCCGCGTACAGTGCCACGTCGGCCAAGCGTACGCCCCTCCATACCCGGGCGGGGTCCGAGCACCGGGGAGAGTGCAGAAGAATGGGGGACGTGACGCGCATTGTGATCATCGGAGGAGGCCCGGGCGGCTACGAGGCCGCGCTCGTCGCCGCGCAGCTCGGCGCGGACGTGACCGTGGTGGAGCGCGACGGGCCGGGCGGCGCGTGCGTGCTGTCCGACTGCGTCCCGTCCAAGACGCTGATCGCGACGTCCACCCGGATGGCGGTGATGGGCGAGTCGTCCGCGCTGGGCCTGCGGTTCAGCGGCGGCCCGGACGGCATCGTCGGCGGCCTGGAGGTCGACCTCGCCACGGTGAACAAGCGCGTCAAAGACCTCGCCCGCGCGCAGTCGTTCGACGTCGCCGAGCGGCTCGCCTACGAGGAGGTCAAGATCGTCCGGGGCGAGGCGCGGCTGGTCGAGCCGCACGTCGTCGCGGTCGGCGACCGGCGGATCAACGCCGACATCATCCTGATCGCCACCGGCGCGACCCCGCGCGTGCTGCCCAGCGCCGAGCCGGACGGCGAGCGCATCCTCACCTGGCGCCAGCTCTACGACCTGCCGGAACGTCCCGAGCACCTGATCGTCGTCGGGTCCGGCGTGACCGGCGCCGAGCTGGCCGGCGCCTACCTGTCGCTCGGCTCCAAGGTCACCCTGGTCTCCTCGCGCGACCGCATCCTGCCGACCGAGGACGCCGACGCCGCGTCCGTCCTGCAGGAGGTCTTCCTCCGCCGCGGCATGCGCGTCATGTCCCGCTCCCGCGCCGCCGGCGCCGAGCGCACCGGCGACGGCGTCACCGTCACCCTGGAGGACGGCACGAAGGTCGAGGGCTCGCACTGCCTGATGACCGTCGGCATGATCCCCAACACGTCCGGGATCGGGCTTGAGGACGTCGGGGTCGCCCTGGACAGCCGCGGCTTCGTCGTCGTGGACAAGGTGTCCCGGACGTCCGTCCCGCACATCTACGCCTCGGGCGACTGCACCGGCGTCCTCATGCTCGCCTCGGTCGCCGGCATGCAGGGCCGCATCGCCATGTGGCACGCCCTCGGCGAGGCCGTCCAGCCGCTCAAGCTCGGCTGGGTCTCGTCCAACATCTTCACCGACCCCGAGGTCGCGTCCGTCGGCGTCACCCAGCACATGGTCGACACCGGCGAGGTCAACGCGCGGACGGTCATGCTGCCGCTGTTCACCAACGCGCGCGCCAAGATGCAGGGCTTCGAGGACGGCTTCGTCAAGCTCTTCTGCCGCCCGTCCACCGGGATCGTCCTGGGCGGCGTCATCGTCGCGCCGCGCGCGTCCGAACTGATCCTGGGCGTCTCCCTGGCCGTCCAGCAGCACCTCACGGTCGACCAGGTGGCCCACACCTTCGCCGTCTACCCGTCCCTGTCGGGCTCCATTACGGAGGCGTCCCGCCGCCTCATGTCCGAACACGCCTTCTAACAGCAACGGCCGGCGGCGGGACGCCCTCGTCGCCGACCTCAGTACTACCGCTCCGGCAGGGCGCCGCCGGCCTAAGCGCCACCACTCGCCCGGGGCATCGCCGTCCTCAGTGCTGGCGCTCGCCCGGCGGCGGATCGAAGCCATGCCGGTGGAGGCGTGAGCGGCGTAGATCCTCCGCGCTGACGACGACGGTGAAGGTGCTGGTCAGCAGCGCCAGCAGGGCCACCGCGCCGCGCAGCCACAGCGGCCCGGGCAGCAGCCCCAGCGCAAGACATATCGGGATCATCAGCACGAGATGCCGGACCACCAGCCGCGTCCGCCATCCCGCGTCCGTGAGGTCGTGCCACACCCAGTCCCGGTTGTCGGACGGCAACCGGAACCCCAGCGCGTACCGCACCTGCCTCAGCGGCCCGGGATCTCCCGGCAGACGTCCCATCCCCGTCCCATTCCTTCCGACGAAGACTATGTGCCCACCTCCGAGCCCCCAGCACCCCCACGGGCCGGACGCGGCGTGCGGGGAGGGGCGGGCATGAACGGGCCCGGCCCGCGTCCCCTGGATCGTGGACGCGGGCCGGGCCTGCGGTGACGCTATGCGCTGGGCTTGGGCTTACCAGTCGCCTCCGCCGCCCCAGTCGCCGCCACCGCCGAAGTCGCCGGAGCCGAAGTCCCAGCCGCCGCCGGCGTCACCGGAGTCGCCGCCGAACCCTCCGCCGTCGCCACCGCCGCCCATCATGTCGTGGTGGCCGCCCCAGCCGCCGCCCATCATCGAGCCGAGCATGGTGCCGATCATCATCCCGGACAGCAGGTCCATGCCGCCGTAGGACTGGTAGTAGCCGCCCGCGTAGGGCGCGTAGGCCGGTCCCGCGTCCCAGTAGGGACGGCGTCCGTCGCCGTAGGGGACCATGCGGACGTCGGGCTGCCCGCCGCTCAGCACGGCCTGGGCGTCCGCCGCGCAGGCCGGGACCGAGCGCGGCGCGCCGCCGACCGGCGCCCACATGACGTCCTGGACGGACGGTCCGTGCTGCGGGTTGAAGAAGCAGGGCGCGCGCCGCTCGGGCACGGGCCGGCCGTCCAGCAGCGCGCGGCACGCGATCATGTGGAAGCGGCCGTCCTCCAGCGCGGTGGTGACGGGCTGCATGTCCTCGGGCCGCCGGGCGTTCTCCGTGGCGGCCTTGGCCGCGTCGTAGGAGTTCATCGCCTGCTCGTACTCGGACTTCGCCTCGGCGTTCACGCCCGGGTCCATGACGTTGAGGTCGAGGGCCGCGATGTCCTCGCCGAGCTTGGTCACGTCCTCCTCGACGCCGCGCTTGAGCTCCGCCATCTGCTTCTCCTGGCGCGTCCGGCGGCGCTTGCGCACGACCACGAACGCGGCGACCGCGCCCGCGACGACCAGGACCAGCACGCCCAGCACCACGAACATGCCGACGGTGCCGGACTTCTCCTTGTCCGCGGCCTTCTTCTCGGCCTTGTCGGAGAAGTCGATCACCCGCTGCTTCAGCGGCTCACCGGACACCTGGCTGACCAGCTTGTTGGCGTCCTTCGGGGACAGGTACGAGCCCTTCTTGGCGAGCGGGAGCATGTGCTGGCCGTCCGCGCCGATGGCGACGTAGACCTTGCCCTTGTCCACCCGCTGGGCGACGCTGCGCAGCATCCGGACGGTCGCCGACTGCGAGTTGTTGCTGTCGGTGACGACGACGCGGATGTCCGCCTTGGAGTTCTTGCTGAGAGCCGCGTTCATCTCCGCCACGTCGGACGGCGAGACCTGCGAGGCCACGCTGCTGTCCACGTAGACGCGAGAGCCCGACAGCCCCTTGGCGATCTGGCTCACCGAGTCGTCCGCCCGGGCCCCCGCCCCCCACAGACTCACCAGCAGGACGGTCAGTACGGCGACCCCCGCCGCGAATACACCACGCCTGGCCGTACGCCGTGGCCTGTTATCGGATCTCATGATTCTCAGTCTGCCTCCTTGCTGGATAAGACGAGCTCAGCCCCGCAGACGTTCCGCCCCGCCCCGCAACCGACTCCGAACAACCGAGACCTTAATCACAGCCCCCCGACCGCCCACTCCCCGAACCCCACCCCGCCCAGAGTAAGCGCCCCACCCGCACAAGGTAAGCAAGTCCCTAACCTTCGCTTACTTCCCCCTATCCTTACCCGCCGCCAACCAACCCCCAGAACTGCCCCCTCCCACCCCCCGCCGTCGCGCAAAGTCACCGCGTCCACCCACATCCGATGCGGTGCGGAAGCGCGTCGCAGCCGCCGAGCATCCAAACCGGAACGCGAGCACGCAGCGCCCGCCCAGCCGTTGGCAGCCCCCTCCCGCGACGAGCGCACCGCGCAGGGGGCCTGGCGCACCTGGCCGTAAGACATCCAAGGACGCAATGGGCCGAGCCGCTGGCGGCCCGGCCCCAGTACGCGACGAGCGCACAACGCTGCAGGCGCCCCGCACCTGACCGCCAGACGTCCATGCGGGACACGAGGACGCAACAGGCGGCCCAGCAGTCGGCGGCCCCCTGCGGCGCGGGGCGCTGCGCGGTGAGGCCGCGCACCTGACCGCCAGACGTCATAGGGACGCAAGGAGGCAGCTGGCCGCCAAGCAGGTGGCGGCCTGGCCTCATGCGCGGCGGGCGCGCTGTGCGGTGACCCGCCGCGCACCTGACCAACAGGCGTCCAGAGGGGACGCTAGGACACAGCCCGCCGCCGAGCCTGTGGCGGGCCTGCTCGGCGGCGGGCGCGCAGCGCGTGAGCCGGTGCGCACCTGGCCATCAGGCATCCAGAGGGGACGCGAGGACGCAGCGAGCGGGTGGCGGGTCCCATGTGGGACAGGCGCTGCGCACCTGGCCGTCGTCGCGCGGCCAGATGGGGATACGAGGGCGCAGTGGGCCATCGAGCGGGTGGCGGGCCCCAGTGCGCGCCGGGCGCGCAGCGCAGTGGGCGCTGCGCACCTAGCCGTCAGGTGACCAAAGGGTTGCGAGCAGGCAGTACGCCGCCAAGCCGATGTCGGACTCCCAGCGCGCGACGGGCGCGCAGCGCAGTGGGCGCCCCCACCTGGCCGTCACCGTCAGGCGTCCAAAGGGGCGCGCGAAGACGCGGTAGGCGGCCGAGCTGGTGGCGGCCTCCCATTTCGTGAGAGGCGGGCCGCCGAGCCGGTAGCCGACCCTCTGTGCGCGACAAGCGTGCAGTGCGGCGGGCACCGAGCACCTGGCCGTCCGGCGTTCGGAATGGACGCGAGGCCGCAGCGAGCCGCCGATCCGGTGGCGGGCACCTGTGCGCGACGGGCGCGCAGTGCGGTGCGCCGCGCGCACCTGGCCGTCAGGCGTCCAGAGGGGGACGCGAGACGCACCAGGAGGCCCGGCGGGGGCGGCCTCCCAATGCGCGAGAGGCGGGCAGGGCGGTGGGCGCTGCGCACTTGGCCGTAAGGCGTCCGGAAGGACGCGAGGACGCTGCGAGCCGGCGGGCCGGTGGCGGGCACCTGTGCGCGACGGGCGCGCAGTGCGGTGGGCGGCGCGCACCTGACCGTCAGGCGTCCAGAGGGGACGCGAGACGCACCAGGAGGCCCGGCGGGTAGCGGCCTCCCAATGCGCGAGAGGCGGGCAGTGCGGCGGGCACCGCGCACCTGGCCGTCAGGCGTCCGGAATGGACGCGGGGACGCAGCGAGCCGCCGAGCACCTGTGCGCGACGGGCGCGCAGTGCGGTACGCAGCGCGCACCTGGCCGTCAGACGTCCAGGGGGGACGCGGGGACGCAGTAGGCGGCCCAGCGGTGGTGGGACGCCGGTGCGCGACGGGCGCGGTGTGCTGTGGGCGCTGTGCAGCTGACCGTTAGGCATCCTAAGGGGGACGCGAGGGTGCAGTGGGCTGCCCAGCTGGTGGCGGGGTCCCCAATGCGCGGCGGGTGCGCATTGGGGGCCTGCCAACGAGCGACAGGTGCGCAGCGCGGGGGCGCTGCGCACCCGGCTGTTAGGTGTTAGGCGTCCTTGATTTCGCAGATTACGGCGCCGCTGGAGACGGTTTGGCCGACGGCGGAGGAGAGGCCGGTGACGGTGCCGGCCTTGTGGGCGGTGAGGGGCTGCTCCATCTTCATGGCCTCGAGGACGACGACGGTGTCGCCGGGGGCGACGGTCGCGCCGTCCTCGGCGACGATCTTGACGATGGTGCCCTGCATGGGGGAGACCAGGGCGTCGCCGGACGCCTGGGCGGCGGCTCCGCCCTTCTTGCCGCCGCGGCGGCGGGCCGGGCTGGCCTTCGCGGCGGGGGCGGCGGAGACGCCGAGCGTGGACGGGAGGGTGACCTCGATCCGCTTGCCGCCGACCTCGACGGTGACGGTCTCGCGGGTCTGGTCGGCGTCCTCGTCCTCGGCGGCGGCCGGGGCGGCGAACGGCTCGATGTCGTTGTCGAACTCGGTCTCGATCCAGCGCGTGTGGACGGTGAACGGGGAGTCGTCGTCGGACGGGACGAACGCCGGGTCGTCCAGGACGCGCCGGTGGAACGGCAGGACGGTCGGCATGCCGTCCACGACGAACTCGTCCAGCGCGCGACGCGCCCGCTCGGCGGCCTGGCGGCGGGTCGCGCCGGTCACGATCAGCTTGGCGATCAACGAGTCGAACTGCTGCGGGACGGTCTGCCCCTTGACGTAGCCGGAGTCGAGCCGGACGCCGGGTCCGGACGGCGGCTGCCAGTCGGTCAGCGTCCCGACGGCGGGCAGGAAGCCCCGGCCCGCGTCCTCTGCGTTGATCCGGAACTCGATGGAGTGGCCGCGCCGTTCGGGGTCGCCGTAGCCGAGCTCCTCGCCGTCGGCGATGCGGAACATCTCGCGGACGAGGTCGACGCCGGTGACCTCCTCGGTGACGGGGTGCTCGACCTGGAGGCGCGTGTTGACCTCAAGGAACGAGATCGTCCCGTCCTGCCCGACGAGGAACTCGCAGGTGCCGGCGCCGACGTATCCCGCCTCGCGCAGGATCGCCTTGGACGAGGTGTATAGCAGCTCCACCTGCTCGTCCGACAGGAACGGCGCCGGGGCCTCCTCGACGAGCTTCTGGTGGCGGCGCTGCAGCGAGCAGTCGCGCGTGGACACGACGACCACGTTGCCGTGCTTGTCGGCCAGGCACTGCGTCTCGACGTGCCGCGGCTTGTCCAGGTACCGCTCGACGAAGCACTCGCCGCGTCCGAACGCCCCGATGGCCTCGCGGACGGCCGACTCGTACAGCTCGGCGACCTCGCTCAGCTTGCGGGCGACCTTCAGGCCGCGTCCGCCGCCGCCGAACGCCGCCTTGATCGCGATCGGCAGGCCGTGCTCCTCGGCGAACGCGACGACCTCGTCCGCGCCGGACACCGGGTCCTTGGTGCCCGCGACCAGCGGCGCGCCGACCTTCTGCGCGATGTGCCGGGCCTGCACTTTGTCGCCGAGCGCCGTGATCGCCGCCGGGGGCGGGCCGATCCAGGTCAGCCCGGCGTTCTCCACGGCCGCGGCGAAGTCGGCGTTCTCGGCCAGGAACCCGTATCCGGGATGGACGGCGTCCGCGCCCGACTCGGCGGCGACCTTCAGCAGCTTCTCGATGTCCAGGTAGGACTCGGCGGCGGTCGTGCCGCCCAACGAGTACGCCTCGTCCGCCACCCGAACGTGCAACGCGTCCAAGTCCGGCTCGGCGTACACCGCGACACTGGTCAACCCGGCGTCGCGGCAGGCACGGGCAATACGGACCGCGATCTCCCCGCGGTTGGCGATCAGGACCTTGCGCACGTGGGTCTCCTCACTCGACTCGCACGCGCAGTCTAGATAAGGGTCGTTCGCCCGCCTACGTAAGCCCCGCCTTATCGGCCTGCCCGGAAGGTCCGCCCTCCGGACCCGGCGGGCCGCCGAAGCCGTCGATCAGGCTCGCGGGTTAGGGGTGAGTGAATGCTCACTCTGGGTGGGTGAGTATTCACTAACGGGGTGGATGGCCTGGGACGGTGGGGTGGGCGTCCACTCACCTCGGGGTGCCGCGCGCCGAGCCCCCTCCTCCGGACAGGGGGAGACGCGATCAAAGAGTGTGGCCATCGACAGGGGTCGAACCTCTCCGAAACAGCCCTCCCAACCGCCCAATCTCGAAGAAGAACCCCCCGAACCCCACCGCCCCACGCCATCCACCCCACGACGCCTCCGCGCCCGGCCCTCCACTCCACTACGCTCCGCGCCCGGCCCTCCGCCGCACTACGCTCCGCGCCTGGCTTTCCGCCCCGCTACGCCTCCGCGCGTCCGACCTTCCACCCCGCTACGCCTCCGCGTCCAAGCATCCGTCGCGCGCTGCATCTCTGCGCCTGGCCATCCGCGCGCGCCTGGCCATCCGCGCGCGCCTGGCCATCCGCGCGCGCCTGGCCATCCGCGCGCGCCTGGCCATCCGCGCGCGCCTGGCCATCCGCGCGCGCCTGGCCATCCGCGCGCGCCCGGCCATCCGCGCGCGCCCGGCCATCCGCGCGCGCCCGGCCATCCGCGCCGCTTCGCTTCGCGCCCGGCCGTCCACGCTGCCGCATCTCGTGCCCGGGCCGTCCGCGCTGCTGCGCCTCGCGCCCGGGCCGTCCGCGGCGCTAGGCCTCGCGCCCCAGCCATCCGTCGCGCGCTGCACCTCTAGCCCTGGCCATCCGTGCCGCCACGTCTCGCGCCCGGGCCGTCTGCGGCGCTAGGCCTCGCGCGCGGCCAGCCGTTGTGCTCTGTGTCGTGGGATGCGAGCGTCCCTCGTCCGTCGCCCTCGGAACTTGCGTTGTCGATGTGCTGGACGTGTGGTTGCTGCTGGCGGCGTCCTGCGTGGGGGAGGCCCGAGGTCCGGGCATGGCGAAGCTCCCGGCGGTGCGTCGCCGGGGGCTTCGGAGCAAGAGTCAGGACTTGCGGTTGTAGCGCCGGTTGAACTTCTCGACGGCGCCGGTCGCGTCGACCAGCCGGCTGCGCCCCGTGTAGAAGGGGTGGCTCGCCGAGGAGACGTCCACGTCCACCACCGGGTAGGTGTTGCCGTCCTCCCAGCCCACGGTCTGGGTCGGTTGGACGGTGGAGCGCGTCAGGAACGCGAAGTCGGCGCTGCGGTCGCGGAACACGACCGGACGGTACTCGGGGTGGATGCTCTGCTTCATGATCGCCTCCGGACGACGGGTGGTCGGTGGCGATACGGGCGGTTCGCACCTCCCGCATCGGGACGCCCCGTACAACCCGATGGCAATGGTTTTCATTCCACATGCCCGAAACGGGTCTCCCAGAGGTGTGATCAACCGGTGTATCTTCTGCGGGGATCCGCGGAGTTTCGCAGGGAGTCGCATGATTCGGCACTGGTCGCGGGCGGTCCTGGCGGCCGCACTGGCCTGCTGTGTCGCCGTCCCCTCCTCCGCGCGTCCGAGCCGGCCGTCCGTGGACGCCGACACGACCCGCCAGCTGACCGTCGCCGCCAGCGCCCTGCTGGACTTCCGCTCCCAGGCGCTCGTCGAGCGCCGCCGCCAGGACCGCCGCCCGCCCACCGAGGTCCTCGGCGTCAAGATCGCCCCCGACCTCGCCGAGGACCAGCAGCGCGCCGTCCGGGAGCTGGCCAACCGCAACCGCGCGCCCGTCCCCGGCGGCCCCGCCTACGTCGCCGCGCGGACCCGCCTCTCCGCCGAACGCGCCGTCCGGCACGGGGACCGCATCACGCTGGACGTCACCGAGCACACCGACCTCAGCTACGGGGACGGACGGATCGAGCAGTCCGTCCGCCGCCGGTTCGAGTTCGTCCGGAAGGGCGAGCAGCTCGTCCTGGTGGGCGAGCGGGTCACCGATCCCGGCGCGCACCCCGTCAACGACCCGGATCCGGACGACCAGCCGTCCCCGCCCAAGCCGAGCCCGACGAGTGAGACGCCGGAACCGACGCCCACTCCCACGACGCCGAGCCCCAGCCCGTCCCCGACGACGCCGAGCCCGTCGCCGTCCACGCCGTCCGGGACGCCGTCCAGCCCGGTCTCGCCGTCGACGCCGCCCACGACGCTGCGACCGCCGGTCCCGATCGTCCCGCCGATCACGCTCACCCCGCCGTCCTTCTGATCAATGGCATTTCGTCCGCTTCGTCCGGACGTCAAAACAGAGGTCAGAATGCGGCGAATACGTGATCGTGAAGAGCGCCCTGGCCGGATCCGGCCAGAGCAAGCCGGTGGGAATGGGTGCCAATCGGAGCGGGAACCCCGTTGTGCGTCTGGCTTCCTGTGATCGGTGGGGCGTAGTCTGGCGGGCATATTCTTCGGGGCCCGGAGAACGCTCCACGGCGCGGCGGAGACCGCCCGGCGTGGTCCAGCGATCGCAACCAGCGACGAAAGGGTCGAAGCATGAGCGGTGACAAGCGCGGCGCCAGCATCGGGGCACTCGAAGACCTGTCCCGGATGTTCAGCAAGCACTCCCGGAACCTCGACGCCCTCATCAAGGACCTGAACGGCCGCACCGTCAGCAGCACCGAGGTCTGGTGGGGCCCCGGCGCCGACCGCTTCCGCAGCGCGTGGGCCGAGGCCAAGACCGCCTTCGACAAGATGGCGCTCGCGCTCGAAGAGGGCAGCCAGGACATCAAGCGCTCCCAGCAGAACATCGAGGCCGCCACCCGCTGACCGCGGCCCCCCAGGACCGCGGGTCCCGACCCATCCCCCCGAGGTCGGGACCCGCGCCCGCCATCCCCGCCGACCAGGCCACACCCCCCGCCGCCGCGGGCCGCGAAGCCCCGCTCATGCCCGCCCGGTAGGCCTTCGGACGCCCTCCCCGCCCGCACGCCTCGACCGTGCAACTGCCGGACGCGTCCCCACACGCCTAGCCCCACGCGACTCCGAAACGCGCCCGTTAGCCCGGCCTGGACGTCCAGCCCCCGCGACGCCCGAACGCGTCCGCCCTGCCCACCGGGACACGAAGACCCCCACGACTCGCAACCGCCGTGCCCGCCCGCGCACTGCTGAGCCTGCCCGGCAACGCACGCAAGCCTGGCCGTGCGCGCTTCAGGACGCCCTGCCTCCGCGCAATTCCTAACCTGCGAGGCCGCCACCGCACCCGCCCGGGAATACGCCGTGATCGGCCCCGTGCCCAGCGGCCTCGGCCCCCGGCGATGCGTTCTGGCCCGGCATAGCCGTACCGCAGTTCGGACCGACCAGAATCCATGCATTCGCCGGACCGCGGACGCGCGCCAACCCCCCAACTCCCGCCCGTTCCGCGAAGCATGCCCTATCCGCCACCCCACCCTGGGTCACGATCCAGAAACAGACAGTCGCGGCCCCGTTCACCCCAACTCCGCCATGCCAAAGTCAAGCAACCGACGACGGAGGGTGACGATGGCCGGACCCGACGCGGTGGAGCTCCGGATGCTCCTCGGACGCGTGCAGCGCCTTTCGGACGACCACTGGCGCCTGCTGTCCGGCCCGCGCATGGCCATGGCCGACCACGCCTGGGTCGGCGGCGCGTCCGCACGTGGTTTCGCGTCCCGCGTCGAGGACGCCGAACGCCGCCTCCAAGCGCAGCTCGCCAAGTCCGTCCAACTGGTTCGCGACAAGTCGAACGCCCCGGTCCTCTAATGGGCGACGCCTGGCTCAGCCCCGACACCTGCGGCGTGAAGCTGAACGAGTTCGAGCACATGACCCGCCAGATGACCCGCGCCGCCCCGGCCCTCGCGGACCTGGCCGACCAGCTCTGGCAGACCCTGAACGCCGCCGGCGTCTCCACCGCCCCCGCACTGGAGATCCGCCGCCTCGCCGCCTGGGCCACCGACGCCGCGTCCGACCTGCGCCGCCGCAGCCTCCTGGCGCACGACCTGGACCGCGAACACATCGCCATGAAGATGTGCACACCGGACGGCACATACCTGACCCTCCCAGACCGCTACACCGACCAGGTAGCGCACATAGAGGGAGCCCGCGCCGCCGACGCCCTGCGCCGAGCAGCCGCCGGTGACCGAACCGCTTGGGACGAGCTCAACCGCATCCGCCCAGAAGACGTGACCCCTTCCTTCGCCCAATCCCTCATGGCGTCCTTGGGCCCCACCAACCTCCTCGCCATCCCTATCGCACTGGCCAAACCGCTATCCGGCGAAATGAACCTGGAGCCGGCAGACGGAAGCCTCCACATCGTCAGCGATTCCCGCCTGAACGCGGACGCCAAGAAAGCCCGCACCATACTCACATTCCTCGCCCGCTCCCTGGCCACCACAACCGACCCGCAAAGCAAGGCCTACCTAGGCGACCATTTCCTGGACCAGCTACGCGATGCGGGCCGCTCCCACTTCCCTCCCGAAGCCCCGCCAACCTCACGCACAGACGGCTACCAATCCCTAGCAACAATATTGGCCTCATCGGGACCCTCAAAATTCTCCCCAGCATTCTTCCGCGTAGTCGGCAACGACATGATCGCCTACGACAAAACCCAGCGAAAGAACACCTCCGAAATAGTCACGGACCTGAGTGGCCATTTCCACCTAGGCAACGCCCTCGACCCAGGCGCCACCAAGGTCGTCCGCGACCAGGCAGGCCTAATAAGCCGCCACGGCTCCTACCCTCAACGCGAACTCCTCTCCCCACTCCTGGAGGCCGCCGCCCACTCAGGCCGAGACGCCGCCCAAACCCTCCTAACAGGCTGGCACGGCCCCTTCGCCCCCAAGGACGAATCCCTCAACAAGACATCCAACCTCTACTACCTAATCCACGACCTCCGACCCGACTGGGGCAAAACCGACCACGCCAAGGCCCTAGCCGCCACCCTCCAAACCGCCGCCTCCGGCCAGGACCCGGCCTCAACGGCAATCGCCCTCCAGGCTGCAAAAGCCCTGGCCGACAACGCGCGCACCTACTTCAAACCGGACACGGCCCAGAAAAAGATGACCGTGGACAAAGATTCGGCAGACGACCTGTCGGCCTTGCGTCCCGCAATGGCTCAAATCTTGTCCAACCACATTGACCGCCTGCACTCCATCTACCGCTACCTCCACTACACCACCACCCCCGACACGTCCGGCCTGGAAAACGGAGACCTCGACTACGTCCTCCTGGACGTCTGCCGAGACGCCAACGCCTACGACACCCTCCTCAAAGCTGAAATCGTTCACGCCCGCCTAGCCGTAGACGCAGCCATAGCCAGACCGGGCGACGTCACCCGCAACCTTGAGGACGCCCTTCCAAGCGAAGGCTGGATGTTCGGCCGCCTCCTTGAAGCACGAACCCGCACAGTGCAAGCAGAGACCGACCGCCTAGAAGAGTCCAACGCCCAGCTACGCGAGCACGTGAACCAACTGGTAGGCCTCATCCCAGTCGCCTCCCTCTACGGCAGAGCCGCCCAAGCGGCACCCGCCGCAGGCGCAATAGCCGACCAGGCAACCCCCAAACTCCTAGGCGCCCTCGAAACCTGGATAACCCAACGCCTGGCCGAACACCCCGACCCGACCATCCTCGCCCCCAAATCCAACACCGAAGCCACCCAACGCCTCTTCTCCCAAATGATCGCCTCCTCGATGGTTCAGCACCGGAAGTTTCCCTTGGCAGATGCGCGGGGTGAGCCATTCGGAACTGGCGATGGCCATTCCGTACTCAGAGCGCCTGAGTCTCTAGGGCATGTGGAGCTTCAGCGGTTCATGGAATGGGCGCGTAACCGAGCAGGGTTCGATCATTTCGAAGAGATATCTCGATCCACCCTTGAGCAAGGGAGAAGTGAAGTTGCAGGCCACTTTGGCAATGATCTCGATGCGCACTTACCATCAAGCTGACTGGATGCATCAATGAAGGCGAACAGAATCGCGCAAGTATTGTTGGTCGCCTCCTGTTTGGCTGCCTGCAGCGGCGAGAGGCGCGACATTGCGATACAGCCTTCTGGATCCTTGAAAGTAGTTGACGCATCACCCTATATTTGTGATCTCGTGCCCGAGCGTGCATTCCGGCTAGTGACCGGAATTAAAGAACCTCTAGCTCCTTCATGGGGTGAGCGGCGGCAGCCGGACCACGGGCTGTGCCTGGCGTTTTCAGCAAGTCGGCAGCCGCCATTGGCGGTAAGCTGGTCTTACAATGCCATCGAGCGAACACCTGGCGATCATGTCCTCGACTCTAAGGATGAGACAGTGCGCCCGCTTCCTCTCGTCCTCGGAAGGGGGAGAATTTATGTCGGAAGCAGTGCCGGCTCCACCGGGCGCTCGAATTATGTGATAGCGGTTTTTATGTGCGGAGGGAGGCCGCTCTGGTTGAGTATCGATTTCGTGCCAGTGATGAGCGGGCGAGATGCGGCGCGAGATCTGACGGCATTCATGTCGATCGCGGAAAAGCGCTTCGGTGAGATTCATTACTGCGCACCTCGACCGGCATAATTGAGTAATGGTGAGTCGTTGATGCCGCTAGAGGCCAGTGAGGCCAAAATGGCGATATTGGCGTACCGCTGACAGTCGCCGACCAGCGTCCTCAGGAAGAGCGGCTTAAGGTTAGTTGAGTCGGGCAGGGCCTCTCTCGCTATGGACGCGGCTAGAGTCCTAAAGTGGTGTCCCGGTCGCTGGCATCCTATGCCACTCTTGTACCGGCCAACGGATAAAGGGCTGTTAGCTCCGTGGACTCACGGTATACGAGGCTGCCTCGGGCATTGCCGAGCGAGAATTGGACTCCGGTCCCGCCTGACTTTATCCGCCAGAGTGCGCGGACTTTCTGCCTGCTTCGTTGCAAGAGTGCCGATATGGCGGGCAACCGAAACCGCCAACGCTGGATGGACGAACGCATCCTTCGATCCTCGTCCTGCATATTGACCGCCGATGGGCGTGGTCTGCCTGGAGGCAGCGACTTCCTGTCGACGTGTCACTGGGTGTGAGGCGCGCGGCGCCGAGTCCTGTGGTGTAGGCATGTTCGCCGCTGTCGCAGACGAGGTTCTGCCTCGTCCTGCGGCGGGGCTTGGGCGTTGGGGGAGATTTCGGAGTGGGGTTGCGGCTCCAGTGGGGGGAGGTTGGAGGGTTGGGGGGTGGATGACGGAGTGGGGTTTTTGATTGGGGAGTTGGCGCGGCTTGGCGGGGTTTCGGTTAAGACGGTGCGGTTCTACTCGGATGAGGGGCTGGTGCCGCCTGTGGGGCGGAACCATGCTGGTCAGCGGGTTTATGACGTGCGGGCGCTGGCTCGGTTGGAGCTGGTGCGGACGTTGCGGGAGCTCGATGTGGATCTGGCGACCGTTCGGCGGTTGCTGGAGCGGGGCGTGACGTTGGCCGAGATCGCGGCGGTGCATGCGGAGGCGCTGGACGCGCAGATCCGGACGTTGCGGTTGCGGCGGGCGGTGTTGCGGGCGGTGGCGCGCAGGGGATCAGGACCCGAGGAGTTGAAGATCATGCATGAGTTGGCGCGGTTGTCCGCGGAGGAGCGGAACGCGATCGTTCACGAGTTCATCGATGCGACGTTCGGCGGGCTGGAGGCGAACCCGGCGTTCGTGGCGATGATGCGGTCGGCGATGCCGGAGCTGCCGGACGATCCGGAGCCCGAGCAGGTGGAGGCATGGATCGAGCTGGCCGGTCTGGTTCGGGACGAGGAGTTCCGGGCGGCGGTGCGGCGGATGGCCGAGTATCAGGCGGAGCAAGGGGAGGCCGAGCTGCATGGGGAGCTGTCGCAGCTGATCATCGAGAGGGTCGGTGCGGCTCGGGAGGCCGGGGTCGCGCCGGAGTCCGCGGAGGGCGGGGCGATGGTGGACGAGCTGGTCGGGAGGTATGCGGAGACGTTCGGGGTCGTCGATACGCCGGCGTATCGACGTGATGTGCTGCGCCGGGTGGAGGTGGCGAACGACCCGCGTGCGGCGCGGTACTGGGCGCTGCTGGGGAAGATCAACGGGTGGCCCGCGCAGCCGGATCTCGTGCCGGTTTTCGACTGGTTCGTCGCGGCGCTACGGGCTCACTGAGCGAGTTCGGAGCGGATGAGTTCGAGGAGGCGGCCCATCCAGTTCCGGCCTTCGCGGGGTCCCCGCTCGGTCCAGTACGGGGATTCGGAGTAGCCGGTGTAGCGGATGCGGGCGGTGCCAGTGGCCAGGAGGATGTCGGCCATCGCGGGGTGTTGCGCGAACTTGGCGCGGAGGATTTCGGCCATGATCGCGACGCGGCGGACGGGCCAGTCGGGGTGGAGGGGGCATGATCCGCCCAGCTCCTGTGCGTCGCGGACGTCTGTTGTGTCGCGGATGCGGTCGTGGTCGGCGGGGGAGGCCACGGCCTGCGCCCAATATGCGTGGAGGACCGTCCGATATGTGTGGCCGCGGTAGGCGATGGGGCACGGGAACTCGTTGCGGAGGACGGCGTCGTCCATCTGGGACGGGTTGACCCGTTCGTTCGAGGTGAGGGTCGGCGCGGGGGTCGCCTCGTCGTCCGCGTGGCGGAGGGCGAGCTTGGCGCGGAAGTGTTCCTCACCTCGGTCGCCGGCGTCGAAGTACTCCTTGACCTGCAGGTACATCTCCTCGGTGGCGATCGGGCCGTCGCCGCCGACCGGTTCGCCGGGGTCGGTGGCGAGCTGCCGCAAGGGGATGTCCTGGAGGTCCATGTCGCCGAGGACGTAGACGCGGTTGTGCGCGGGGATCGCCAGGTAGGCGTTCCGGACGAGGCGGCGGTTCGTTTCGGTCGGCTCGTCCTGCCAGCGGCGGATCGCCTCCCAGCAGCGGTCGGAGCTCGTAGGGTGGCCGTTCAGCTCGGCGATCTTGTCCAGGATCTCGGCGGCGAAGCCGTCCTCGGTCAGGGGCTCCGGGTATCGCGCTGACCAGCGGGGACGCTGGGGTGGGGCGGTCGTGGCCGGTTGCTCGGGGTCGCGGAGCCGGATGCGTCCGTCGGCGAGGCGGCGGCGCAGGCCGTCCAGGTCCATGCCACCGTCGCACTCGATGTGGCCGTCCGCGTAGACGAACAGGTCCACCACGGCGGGGCGCGTTGAGGACGGCCGGGACGACCAGGCATGACACCAGACGCCCGTGATCGCCTCGCCGTCCACGATGCGCTGGGTCGGACCTTTCCAGATCATTCCGGCACCTTAGTGGCCGGTTTCGGCAAGCGCGGTCGGCCTGCGGCGTTTCGTGCTTCCGAATGTTCGATGGTGCATGAAACGACCTCCGGTAGGACGATCGAGGACGGAGCCCGCGAGCGCCGGGCGCGGAGGTGGGACGGTGCGGACCAGTAACGAGCGCGTGCTTCGGGTCTTCGACGCCGTCGCCGACCGGTATGACCGGCAGATGGCGACCTGCGAGCGGCTGCTGTTTCCCGGCAGCCGGACGTGGGTGACCGGGCGCGCGTCCGGACGGGTCGTGGAGATCGCCGTCGGGACGGGCCTCAACCTGCCGCTTTACGGCGACGATGTCGTTTCGGTCATCGGGATCGACCTGTCGGAGCGGATGCCCGCGCTCGCGCGGGAGCGGGTCGAGGACCAGAAGCTCGCCGGCCGCGTCGAGCTGCGGCGGGACGACGCGCAGTGTCTCGACCTGCCGGACGGCTGTGCCGACACGGTCGTCTCGACGTTCACGCTCTGCTCGATCCCGAATGAGGAGGCGGCGCTGCGCGAAGCGTTCAGGATCCTTCGACCAGGTGGACGAATGGTCATGGCCGAACACGGTCCGTCATCCAACCTGTTCATTCGAACAATGATGCATCTGATCGAGCCGCTGATCGTTCGGCTGTCGGCCGACCACCTGACGCGCGATCCGCGGGGACCGCTGCGCCGCGCGGGATTCCGGATCGAGCATGTCGCGCGCGGACGCATGGGCGTGAGCTTCCGGATCGTGGCCGTCCGTCCGGAATGAACCGTCCGTCAGCGAGGCGGCGGCGGATCTTCCTCGGCGGGCAGGCGGTGTCACTGCTGGGGGACGGGCTGGCGGTGCTGGCCGTCCCGCTACTGGTGCTGCGGCTGACCCGCGATCCGCTGCTCGCCGGGCTGGCGGCAGCACCGCGCGGGGTCGGCTACCTGCTCGTTGGTGTCCCTGCGGGCGCGCTCGTCGATCGATGGAACGCCTGGACGGTCCTGGTCGTGGCGGACGTCGTGCGCGCTGCCGTCTTTGTGGCGTTGCCCGTGATGGTCTGGGTTGGTATGGCCCGGCTGCCGCTTGTGCTCGGGTTGGCGTTCGTTGCCGGGATCGCGACGGTGTTCTTCGACGCCGCTCTTGGCGCGTCCCTCAAGGATCTGTTCGCGAACGAGGGGTTGCTGCGCGCGAACGCGGTCATGGAGACGGCCGCGCAGTTGGCCGCCGTTGTCGGGCCTGCAGTGGTTGCCTTTCTCGCCGCTGTGGTCGGCGTGGGCGCCGCCTTGCTTTTGAACGCGGCGACGTTCGTCGTTTCATGCGTGTCGCTTGGTGTCGTTACGGACCGACGCCTGTTCATCCGAACGTTCGCGCTGCTTTGGTCGAGGAGGCGTGAGCGGTCGCTCATGCGAACAAACGCGCCGTCCACTACGGCAAAGGGTGCTCGGTTGGACGACCGAACATTCGGTGGCGAGGCGCAGCGGGGTGATCAGTCGTTCAAACGAACCTGGCCTGGGTGGGAGGGCGAGCGAACGGACAGCCAAGCGGTCAACCGAGCGCGGAGGTGGTGCTGGCGAACAAGACCGGTCTTCCCTGCTCGATCGCGCAGTGCCGTTCGCGGCCGAACACGGTTGGTCGCATCTGCGCGGAAAAGCGTCTTGAGGAGGCGAAGTTCGGTTACCGCTCAACGGTGTGCGTCCGTGTTCGCTTGGCAGGCGTGGGCGCAGGCGTGGGCGTGGGCGTGGGCGTGGGCGTGGCCGTGGGCGCAGGCGTGGGTGTGGACACCGATGCGGATGCGGGCAGGCGTCGGAGAGCGGGTGGGGGCGCAGGAGCAGGCGGGGATACAGGAGCGGGCTCGCGCGCGGGCGTCGGCGCGGGCACGGACAGAGGGCGTGGGGATGGGCGGGGGTGTGGGAACTAGCGGGGGTGCGGGCACGAGCCGGGGCACGGGCACGGGCCGGGGCGTGGGTGCGCGTCGGGCGCGGGGGTGGGTGGCCGTGCGGGTACGGGTGCGGGCATTGGTCCGGGCGCCCGCATGGATCTGGGTGCGGGGTTGGGCGCGCGAACGGGCGGGCGTGGGGTTGCTGGTGCGGGGAGCGGTCTGGGCACCTGCAGCGGTAGGCGCGCGGGTGGGGGGTCGGGCGCGCGGGCGGGCGAGTGTGCGGGTGCTGGTGTGGGCAGTGGGCTGGGCGCCTGCAGCGTTGTGGGTGCGGGGATGGGCGGGCGCGCGGGTGCGGGTGCGTGCATTGGTCCGGGCGTCCGCAGGGGTCTGGGCTCGGGGGTGGGCGCGCGGGCGGGCGGGTGTGCGGGTGCTGGTGCGGCGAGCGGCCTGGGCACCTGCAGCGGTAGGTGCGCGGGTGGGGGGTTGGGCGCGCGAGCGGGCGGGCGTGCGGGTGCTGGTGTGGGCAGCGGCCTGGGCACCTCCACCCGTGTGGGTGCGGGGGTGGACGGGCGCACGGGGGCGGGTGCGGGTGCGGGGGTCGGTCCGGGCGTCCGCAGGGGTCTGGGCGCAGGCATGGGCGGGCGAGCCGGCGGGCGTGCGGGGACTGGTGCGGGGAGCGGCCTGGGCACCTGTAGCGGTGCGGGTGCGGGGAGTGGGCTGGGCGCCTGTAGCGGTAGGGGCGCGGGTGCGGGTGCGGGTGGGTGAGCTGGCGGTGTGGGGGGCGGGGGTGGGGGGTGAGTGGGGTTTTGTCTTGTTTCTGCGGGGAGTTGGGCGGGACTTTTTGGAGGGGTTGCGGTTCTTGGTCGGGTGTCGGCCGCTGTTGGCGGTGACGGCGGTTCAGGTTGTGGTGAATCTGTGTCTGGCTGTGGACACTCTGATCGTCTATTTGGGGCGGGTCACGCTTGGGCTGCCCACGCATGCCGTGGCGGCGCTGGTTGCGGCTGAGGGAGTAGGCGGCGTCGCGGGGGCCATGGCGGCGGGCGTCGTCGCGCGGTGGCTTGGAACTATGGGTGCGGTGACCGTTGGTGTCGTTGGAGTCGGGACGGCGCTGGCCGCGATGGGGATGGTTTCGGACGCGTGGGGCCTGGTGCTTGCGAATGCCGTCCAGGGGGCTTCGGTGACCGTGGCGAGCGTGGTGAATCGGAGCGCGCGGCAGGCGTGGATTCCGCGAGAGTTGATGGGACGCGTCACGACGACGATCCGCTCGCTGGTGATTGCTGTGACGCCGATCGGCGCGGCGTTGGCGGGCTTGGCAAGTCGCGCATTCGGAAATGATCCGCGTCCTGTGTTCGTGGTGGCTGGAGCCTTCGCCGCCGGGACGATCCTGATCGGCTGGGCACTGGTCTTGCGCCGTCAGCCGGCACCGCCGCTGTAGGCAAACGGGCGGTGGTTGGTGCTGTCGTTGTAGTCGGCGCTTGCAGTTAGGGGCGCTGGAACTGCGCGGCTGGGGTGTCTGGGCGGCGGCACGTTGGTTGGTGGTCTGCGGCTGCCGGCGGACAGCGCCGGCGGACAGCGCCGGCGGACAGCGCCGGCGGACAGCAGGGCGCAGTTGGCAGGATGGCGCCGACGCTGCGGAGCCTGCGTCGCGGTGTTGATGCCGCGCAGGTGATGCCGCTCGGCCGACGTCGTGGGGCCCCGTGAGCCGCATGCAATGCCGAGGGCCCTTCCATGGGCGCTGGTGTGGGGCTGGCGGGGGCGGGTGGTCGGGGAGTTGGGGGCGCGGGTGATTCTTTGCGGTTGAGGTTGCAATGGGATGTTGCGCTCTGGGGGGTGGTCAGGTGAGGGGTGGGGCGGTGTAGGTGGTGGTGTCTTCGGTGGGGAGCCAGTCGGCGCAGGGGTTGTATTCGAGCCATCGGCGCGTTCGGGCTTTGGCCGTCAGGGCTTGGAGGAGGTCGGGGAGGCGGGGGTGGCCTGCGGCTTCGTTCCAGATGACCGACCAGGCGTAAAGGGGGACCGGGTCGACCAGGGGGACGGATCGGATGCCCGGGACGTCCGGCAGGCGGGCGTCGGCCGGGAAGAGGGTGAAGGCGTCCGGAGTGTCGCGAAGGTCGGCGAGGAGGCGTCCGGCTCCCAGGTTGACGGCCTCGATGCGGTCGCGGATTTCGAAGGCCTCGGCGAAGCGGCTCAGGAAGTCGAGGCGGTCGGCCGCCGCGGGGAACAGGAGGCGGCTGTCGCGGAGGTCGCCGGGGCGCAGTTGTTCGGTGCGGGCGAGGGGGTGGCGGTCGCTGAGCAGGGCGTCCATGGGTTCCAGGCGGACGATCCGGTGGGTCAGACCGCCGGCGGGTGGAAGCGCTGAGCGGTGGACGCGGCCGAAGCCGGCATCGATCTCGCCGCGCAACAGAGCACTGGCGACGGCCGGGAGGTCACGGGCGCGGCCGAGCTCGATGGCCGGGAGGGAGCGGTCTGGGCGGCCGGGGGGTAGCTCGTGCGAGTGGGGGGCGTTGATCACGTCGCTCAGTGTGCGGGACGGGTCGTAGAGGTGGCCCCATAGGTCGACTCGTAGGGGGCCGGCTTCGTCGCGGACGGCGGAGATGGCGGCGTCGGCGGCGGCCAGGGCGCGGCGGGCGGGGGCCAGGAAGCGCTCTCCTGCCGGGGTCGGTTCGACGCTTCCGTGGCCGCGTTCCAGCAGGCGGGTGCCGAGCAGTGCTTCCAGCCGGGCGATCCGCTTGGACAGTGCCTGCTGGGTCAGGCCGAGGTCGGTGGCGGCGTGGCCGAAATGGCGTGCTTCGGCCGTGGCCACGAAGGCGCGCACCTGTGCGAGGTCCAGATCCACGGGATCTACCTTGTCCGACAACTGTTGGTTGTCAAGTCGTCCTGATGGCTGTTGGCCGCGGGACGGCCATCCGCAGTGAACTGTGATCACGCCACGGACGAACGGTCCGGTGGAGCGGACGAGTCCGAAGGCGGGCAGGTGGCCGGAGTGCTGAAGGGGAGTCGGGTATCGGGCCCGGCGGGAAGGAGGCGATCATGAAGGCGTTGCAGCCGACGGGACGCGGTGACGAGCTGGTCGTCCTCGGTGATCGTGCTGAGCCGGAGCCGCGCCCGGACGAGGTGGTCGTGGAGGTCGAGGCGTTCTCGGTGAACCGGGGCGAGATCTTCAAGCTGGAGGCGGGCACCGGCTGGCTGCCCGGCAAGGACGTGGCCGGACGCGTCGTCCGGGCGGCCGCGGACGGTTCTGGTCCGCGGGAAGGCGCGCGTGTGGTGGGACATCCGCCGGCCGCCGGATGGGCGGAACGCGTCGCCGTCCGGACGGACGCGCTGGCCGAACTGCCGGACGCGGTCTCGGCGCAGACGGCCGCCGCGCTTCCGCTGGCGGGGCTGACGGCGCTGCGCCTGCTGCGGACGGCCGGTTCGGTGGCCGGGGCGCGGGTGCTGCTGACCGGGGCGTCCGGCGGGGTGGGGCACTACTTCACGGAACTCGCGACCGCCGCTGGAGCGCAGGTCACGGCGGTTTCGCGCCGTGGTGGACGGCTGGCCGAGCTGGGCGCGCAGGTCGTCCCGGACGTGGCGTCCGCCGAGGGGGCGTTCGACCTCGTGCTGGAGTCGACCGGCGGCGCGAACCTTCCGGCGGCGCTCGCGAAGCTGGTCCGCCGCGGGACGCTCATCTGGTTCGGCCAGGCCAGCCGGACGCCGGTCACGCTCGACTTCTTCAGCTTCTTCGACGGACCCGAATCCGGGACGATCCGGCACTTCCACTACGCCGATTCCGACATCCCGGACGGGACGGATCTCGCCACGCTCGTCAGGCTCGTCGCGTCCGGTCGGCTACATCCCGAAATCGGATGCAGCAGGGACTGGACGGACACCGCCTCCGTGCTGTCCGACCTGCGCGATCGTCGTGTCCGCGGGAATGCCGTCCTCACGGTGAGCGCGGAAGCGTTGGCGGCCACTGCGACATGACCGGGCCGCGCGCTGGGCGGGTGGAATTCCAAGCGGCCCGGCCACCGCGTGACCGAGCCGCGTCGGAAGTGTCGATCTGCTGCGGCTGGAATCTCAGCCCTGCTTCCAGATGAGGCGCAGGACGGCGTTGACCGCGTAGGCGGCGGCGAAGATCAGCGCCGGGGTCAGGGTGATGGAGGCGTAGAGCGCGAGGGCGCCGGTGCCGAACCAGGCGATCTCGAAGGCGGCGCGGACGGGGCCGGTCAGCGCGTAGGTGGCGTTCTTGCCGCCGCCCGCCGCGAACAGGCTCCACAGCGTCCCCATCAGGACGGGCGCGCCGAGGCCGACGAGGATCCGGACGCCCCAGTTCGAGCCGAGCGTGAAGCCCCAGTAACCGACGGAGATCAGCACGCCGAGCTCCAGGAAGAACATCAGCGCCATGTTGGCGCCCTTGGCGGCGGCGAGCATGCGGACCTCCGAAGTCCAGAAAGTAACTTTCGTCCCTGCGAGAGCAATGCTCTCGCGAGTGATGCTCACAGTCAAGAGCACTGCTCTCAGAAAGGAAGAGGCCATGAGCCCCAAGGAGATCGTCGTCCGCTACGTCGAGGCCGTCGCCGCAGGTGACCTCGCCACGATCACCGACAGCTTCGCCGAGGACGCGACCTGGACCTACCCCGGCGACACCCCGATCAGCGGCACCTGGAAGGGCCGCGACGCGATCATCAACGACTTCCTCGGCGGCGTCACCGCGGACGCCTTCGCCGCCCCGCCCACGATCGTCCTCACCGGTGTCATCGCCGACGGCGACCAGGTCGTCGCCGAGTGGACGGCCCAGGGCGACACCGTCCGCGGCGACCGCTACGACAACCGCTGCCTCGGCGTCTACACCGTCCGCGACGGCAAGATCGCCGCCGTCCGCGAGTACTGCGACACCGCGCACGCCGCCCGCGTCCTCTTCCCCGCCCCGGCGAACTGAGGACGACCACCACTCCGCCCCGGCGACCCGGCGACGCCCGCTTCTCCGCCCCGGCGAGCCGGCGACGCCTGCTTCTCCGTCATGGAGGATCGGCGCCGCCTGCTTGTCCGTCCTGGCGAATCCGACCACGCCCGCCTCTGGCGGGCTGACGGCGCCCGCCCTGCCATTCCGGTGGGCCGGCGTCGTCCGCTTGTCCGTCCTGGACAGCTGACAGCGCCCGTCTCTCCGCCGCGGCGAACCGGGGGCGTCTGCTTCTCCGGCTCGGCGAGCTGACGGTGCTTACTTGTCCACCCCGGCGAACTGACTGCGCCCAGCTCTCCAGTCCGGCGGGCTGGCGTTGTCCGCGGCTCCGCCCTGGCGAGCGACGGCCCCCGCTTGTCCGTCCCGGCGGACTGATGGCGCCCGCCGCTCCGTTCCGGCGGAGGGGGCGTGCGGGCCTTTGGTCTGGGTGGGCGGGCTAGGAGGAGGTCAGGGGTGGGGGGAGGGGGACTTGGATCTGGGTCGTGGTGCCCTGGCGGACGTAGAGGCCTCGGCCGGTGGGGCCGGCCAGGGAGGTGTTGCGGGGGAGGCGGAGGCCGAAGAGGTCGCCGTCGTCGGCGGAGTCGACGGCGAGGAGGACGCCGGAGCGGGAGCGGCGGGCGTCGGCGAGGAAGCCGCGGTAGCCGCGCCCCAGGTCCTCGGTGGTGCCGCCGAGGACGAGGGCGTGCTCGCCGTCGCGGGCCGTCCGGAGGACGTCGCGGAGGGCGTCGTCCAGCTCGGTCTCGTCCAGGAGTTCGGCGTCGTCCACGACGACGACGTACCGGTGCTCGTCGCCGATCGCGTCCTCCAACTCGTCGGACGACGCGTCGGACGACGTGAGAAGCCCCAGGACGCCGCGCCGCCCGGCCAGCATCCGCAGTGGCGAGCGTCGCGGAGTGACCAGGACGACAGGGACCAAGCCCCCAGCAACGGACGGGTCCAACAACGACTCGACCATCGTCCGCAACGTGGTGGAGCGGCCGGAACGCGCCGGACCGGCGACGACAAAGGCCGGCCCCTCGTTCAGCAGGTCGATGCCGATAGGGGCGAGCGTGTCGCCGCCGACGCCGACCAGGGACCACAGCGCGGACGGCGGCGTGAAGTCGGGGTCGAGCGCCATCGCCTCGGCGTAGGTCGAGCGGACGGGCAGCTCGTCCACGTGCAGCGGACGCTGGCGCCGGGGCAGGCGGCCGTAGCGGGTGACGGCGGCGCGCGCGATGTCCTGGAGGGCGGCGACCTGGGCCGTGCCGGACGGGTCGTCCGCGAGCAGGCCGATCTGCGACTCGCGCGGCGGGACGCCCGGCGCGGCGACCTCCAGGACGCGTCCCGGCGGCATCGACGCGGGGACCTGGCGTTCCTGCAATCCGGCGTATCCGTAATCGTTCGGATCGGCCATCCGCAGGACGAGCCGCCGGTCGAACACGGTGGAGACCTGGCCGGTGAGGCCCGTCCGGTCGCCGGTGAAGACGGCGCGCAGGCCGACCGCCGCGCCCTCGCGCAGCAGGCGCAGGACGACGTCCACGAGGCGGCCGTAGTCGTAGGAGTCGAACGCGCCGACGAAGCCCTCCCAGCGGTCGAGCAGCAGGACCATCCAGGGAAGCCGGTCGGCGGCGGCGACGGCGGCGCGCTGCTCGGACAGGGACGCGAAGCCCGCCTCGGCGAGCAGCTGCTGCCGGCGCGCGACCTCGGCGCCGAGCGCGGTGAGGAGGCGCTCGCAGCGGTCGAGCTGGTCGCGGGTGACGACGGCGCCGCAGTGCGGCAGCGACACCAGCGGCAGCAGCGCGCCCGCGCCGCAGTCGATCGCGTACAGGTGCACGTCGAACGGCGAGCAGGCGGCGCCGAGCGATCCGGCGAACGTGCGCAGCGCGGTCGAGCGGCCGGAGCGCGCGGTGCCCGCGAGGTACAGGTGGCCGCCTTTCACCAGGTCGGCGACCAGCGGCTCCCGCGACTGGACGGACGGCAGGTCGGTTATGCCGAACGGGATGGACGGGACGTCCACGACCGATCCCCCAGCGGCAGTGCGCGGCGCCAAGCGGATCCGCTCCGGAAGCGGCGTCAGCCACGGCGACGGCTGCCGCTCGATTCCCGCGCGGTGCGCGGCCTCCTCTATCGCACGCACGAGGACGGCCAGGTCGGTGACCGAATCGCCGGACGCGTCGTCCAGCGGTGCGCGCGGCCCGGGCAGCGGACGTCCGAGGCCCTGCCATCCGACGGTGTGCACGTCGGCGCGCCCGACGGGAGCGCCCGGCGCGGGACGCCGCCCGCCGACGCGCGCGGTCTGCACGAGGCGCGGCTCGTCCACCCCGGACCGCACGTAGCAGCGGCCCGGCGTCGACTTCCCGATCGTCGCGGCCTCCGGCGAGTCGAGGACGTCGGTCGACTCGTCCGGGTCGGTGACGCGCAGCGCGATCCGCAGGTTGGTGTTCGCGCGGATGTCCGCGGTCACCACCCCGGCCGGGCGCTGCGTCGCGAGGATCAGGTGGACGCCGAGGGACCGCCCGCGCCGTCCGATGTCGACCAGCCCGGCGACGAACTCGGGCAGCTCGGCGACCATCGCGGCGAACTCGTCGATCACCAGGACGAGCCGGGGCAGCCCGCCGTTCCCGTCCGCCTGGTAGTCGTCGATGTCCTTCGCGCCCGCGTGCAGCAGGATCTCCTCGCGGCGGCGGAGCTCGGCCGACAGCGATTCGAGCGCGCGCTCGGTCGCGTGCCCGTCCAGGTCGGTGACCATGCCGACGGTGTGCGGGAGGCGCGCGCAGTCGGCGAACGCCGCGCCGCCCTTGTAGTCGATCAGGACGAACGTCATCTCGTCCGGGCGGTTCGCGACCGCGAGCGAGGCGATCAGCGACTGGAGCAGCTCGGACTTGCCCGCGCCGGTCGTCCCGGCGACGAGGCCGTGCGGGCCGTCGTAGCGGAGGTCCACGGTGAACGGGCCGTCGGCGGTGAAGCCGAGCGGGACGCTGGTGGCGCGGCCGCCCGTCCGCTGCCAGGAGCGCAGCACGGCGTCCGCGTCCGGATCGGGCATCGCGAGCAGGTCGAGCAGGCGGGCGGACGAGGGGACGGCGTCCTCGGAGTCCTGCCGCGAGACGTCCCGGACGGGTGCGAGCGACCGTCCGACCCGCTCGGCCCACGCGACCGGCACGCGATCGACGAGCACCGGACCGATCGCGTCCAGCCCGTGCCCCCGCAGCCGGACGGTCGGACCGTCCTCCTCGAACGCCGCGACGACGCCGCACTCCTCGGGAAGCAGCTTCTCCTCGTCGTCCACGCAGATCGCGTAGAGGCCGTACTCGGCGCCGCGCGCGAGCAGCATCGGCATGCCCGGCTGGCGGCGCAGGGCGCGCGCGCCGTCCAGCACGATCAGGATGTTGTACGGGACGGCCTCGGGCGGCTTGCCCTGGCCGAAGAAGCTCTGCGCGGCCTGCGCGGCCCGCCGCCGCTCGCTCACCCTGATCGCCAGCTCGGTGATGCGGTGCGCGAGCGACTCCGGGTCGGACCCGACGAGCGCCATGCACTCCTCGCCCTCGCGCGGACGCGTGTGCGGCAGCCACCGCACCCAGTTCCACTCCTCGCCCGCCTCCGCGTCCGCTGTCAGGACGACGATCGCGAGGTCACGGGGGCTGTGCAGCGCCGCGGCCTGCGCGACCAGCCACCGCGCGAGGCCACGCGACGCCGACCGCGGTCCGGTCACGCCGAGCACCCCGATGTCCGGCAGCGGCAACGCGACCGGAACCAGCCGCGCCATCGGCGGCCCGTCCGCCAGACCTCCGCCCACCTCAACGCGTGCGCGACCGGCGCTGCCCTCGCGACCTGCGCCGCCGTCCATGAAGCCTGCACGGTCGCCGCGATCCGCCCCGCCGTTGCGACCTCCGCGTCCCGCGCGCCCGCCGCCGTCGCGTCCTGCGCGCCCGCCGCCGTCGCGTCCTGCGCGCCCGGCGCCGTTGCGTCCCGCGCGCCCGCCGCTGCCCTTGCGTCCCGTGTTGGGCTTGCGGCTCGTGTTGTCGGCGGTCGGGAAATCCTCGCGCGCCGAGCCTCCGGGGAAGGGGGCAGGCGAGGCGAAGCGGCCCGCGGCGTTGATGGCGTCCGCGGCGTTGATCGCGTCGGCCGCCCGGCCGCCGTTCGCGCGCGGGACGGCGCTGGTGGCGAGCCCGCCGCTCATGCTGGACGACGGACGTCCCGGAAGCGGCCCGTCGCTGCGGATCTCGATGAGGGCGGGCAGGTCGGCGAGGCCGAGGCGCAGGTGCAGCGCGTCCGGATCGGTCATGCGCCGCTCCCAGAGGCGGCGGCGCGGACCGGTCGCCGTCAGCAGGATCTCGGCGGGATCGGGGTCGGCGTCGCGGCGCTCGCGCTCGTCCTCGCGGCGCAGCCCGGCCAGGCGCGCGCCGAACGCGGCGCTCTCCTCCTCGTACTCGCGCAGCGCCTTCTTGTAGGACTTGCGCCCGTACATCCGGTCGCCGACCCACTCGCCGAGCGTCATCACGGGCCACGCGAGCGCGAACAGCGCCCACCACCACTGCCGCAGCGCGACCGCCATGACCAGGCCGAACGCCGAGAACAGCAGCGCGCCGAACAGCCGCAGCCGCTCCTTCGGATCCCGCTCGGGACGCTTCGGGACGTCGATGCTCCGCTTCCGCACGGCAGGCTTCAGCCGCGGTGGACGGTTGAACGCCAGCCCGCCCTCGGGCAGCGGCTCCAGATGCGTGTCGGGCTTCGCGCTCGGCGCCAGCATCAGGACGCTCGACCCGACGGCCAGCACGCTGCCGATCTCCCACGGCCGCTTCCCGTCGAGCGGGACCCCGTCGAGGACGGCATGCCCGAGCGTGTGCGCGGACGGCTCGACCTCCGTGCCGTCCCGCCCGACCGTGACGCGCAGCGACACCTCCGGGACGTCCGGGTCGTCCAGCGTGAGGTCGGCGCGCTCGCCGGACCCGACCGTGACCGTCCCGAACCCGAGCCGGTGCACCGGACCCGCGGACGGCCCGCCGACGACGCGCACCTCGACGAGCCCGGACGGCTCGCCCAGATCCGTCGCCGCGGCGGTGCGCCGGTCGACGCCGACGACCGCGCCGTCCCGCAGCTCGCGCGCCGCCGGGGCGCGCGGGTCGAGCATCCGGCCGTCCGCCCACAGCCCGTCGCCGCCCACCGCGAGCGCCCGCGCGACGCCGCCGACGGTGGCCCTGCCGTCCACGTCCGCCACGACGTCCCGGGGCCCCTCGTGGGTCAGCGCCGTGAACGAGATCCGCATACCAGCCCCTCTGCCCCGCCCTACCGACCGGCCCGCGCCGCACGCGTCCGCTCCCGGCACCGCGCTCGTGCCCCGGGCCGGGGCCCTGGGGGACGCGTCGGCTGCGGCTCACTCTAACGAGCCGCCCCGACGAGGACCGCGCGGACGGCGCGACCGCATCGCTGGACGGCCCAACGACGGACACGCGACACCCGACGTCGGCCATCCGACAGCAACGGCGGCGGTCGTCCGGCAGGACGGCGACGGTCGTCCGGCAGGACGGCGACGGTCGTGCGGCAGCGCGGCGACGGTGGTCGGGCAATCATCCGACGGGGCGGTGGCGGTCATCGCCAACGATCCGGACACGGCTCGCGGCACTTTCCGTCATTTACCAACAGAACGGCTTTATCGGGTGTCCGATTCGGGATGTCAGTGGCCGGAGTGACCCGGGGTAAGCCGCGAAGTGGCCGGCGAAACGGCTGGTCACCTGCGGTCCTTTGGTCACGTCCCGGGTACGGGTGGCCGAATCCATTGACGGGGGCTCATCCGTCCCGCAAGCATGGATCGCCCGGCGATTCGGAGATCTCCCCCATCCGAGATTCCGGCGGGCGCGAAAGGAGCACGTGGCTGCCCCCATGAAGAGCGACCAGCGGGCGACGAGCGGACGGGGCGGGCTCGCGGCGAGCCCGGCGGGCGGCGGGCTCGGGTCCACCGGGCTCGGCACGGCGGGCGGGCAGCGGCTGCCGAGCGCGCCGCGCGAGCGCAAACCGGCGCTCGCGGCGCTGGCCGTGCTGCTCGTCCTGGGCGGCGCGCTGGCCAGCGCGTACCTGGTGATGGCGAGCGGCCAGCGGGTGTCGGCGATCCGGATCGCGCAGCCGGTCGCGGCCGGGCAGCAGATCCCGATGTCGGCGCTGCAGGAGGTGCAGGTCGGCGACACCGGCATCGAGTACATCGCCTGGTCGGAGCGCGCCAAGGTCGCGCAGACCTACGCGGCGGTGCCGCTGGTGCGCGGCGCGCTGCTCACCAACTCGATGGTCAGCCGGACGAACGGCGCCGCGCAGGGACGCATGATCGTCGGCCTGTCGCTGAAGCCCGGCCAGTTCCCGGCGAAGGGCCTGGAGTCCGGCAAGCGGGTCAGCCTGTACGCGGTCAGCGGCGGCAACGGCTCCTCGGCCGTCCGCGCGGGCACGGTCCTCGCGCCGGACGCGATCGTCATCGGCGTCTCGAACGGCGGCGGCGGACGGCTCGGCAGCGAAGGCGTCGCCGTGGACGTGGCCGTCCCGCCGAACCAGGTCGCGGCGGTCACGCAGGCCGCGTCGAGCGGGCTGGTCGCGGTCGCGCTCATCCCGGACGGCACGCAGCCGCAGGGATCGGACGTCCCGCCGCAGCCCGGCGTCTCGCCGTCCGCGCCCAACGACACGCCCTCCGGCAACAACCCGTCCGGCAACCCGTCGGGGAACCCGTCCGGGAACGCTCCTTCGGGCAACGGGCCCGCCGGGCGCCCCTCGGACAAGCCGAAGCACTCGCCCGGCACGGGCGGAGGCTGACCGTGGCTCTCATCGCGCTCGCCGCCGACAAGGGGGCCCCGGGCGTCACGACGGCCGCGGTGGCGCTCGGCGCGGTCTGGCCGCGCCCGGTGCTGGTCGCCGAGTGCGACCAGGCGGGCGGCGACCTGGTGTACCGGCTGCCCGCCGATCCCGGCACGTCCGACGGGTCGGCGATGCTCAACCCGTCCCGCGGACTGCTCAGCCTCGCCGCCACGGCGCGTCGCGGATTGCGGCCCGACCAGATCGCCGAGCACTGCCAGCGGCTCGTCGGCGGCCTGGACGTCCTGGTCGGCCTCACCAACGCCGAGCAGGCGCAGGGCATGACCTGGCTGTGGACGCCGCTCGCGCGCGCGTTCCGCGGCCTGCAGGAGGTGGACGTCCTCGCCGACTGCGGACGGCTCGGCGCGGGCAGCCCGCTGAACGACCTGCTGCGCGAGGCGGACATGGTCGTCCTGCTCACCCGCGCGACCCTCGAACAGGTCGCCCACCTGCGCGAACGCGTCGTCGCGCTGACCGGCGAGCTGCGCGGCGGACCGCCGCTCGGCGTCGTCGTCCTCGCCGACCCGCGCGACTTCCGCGCGTCCATCGCCGAGGTCGACCGGATCCTCACCGGTACGCGGCAGCGGCTGGAGGCGCGCGGCGGCGTGCCCGCGCCGCCCGTCTCGGTGCTCGGCGGCCTCGCGCTCGACCCGAAGGGCGCCGAGCTGCTGTCCGGGCAGTGGGGCGGACGCCTGGACCGCACGCTGCTCGTCCGCTCCGCCCGCGAGGTCGCGACGGCCCTGACGGCCAGGGTGAACGCCGCCGGCGCCGCCGAGCCGCTGATGGCCGAGGGGAGGTTCTAGATGGACCACGCGCTCGTCAAGCGGCTGCGCCAGGAGGTCGGCGACCGGCTCGCGCAGCAGCGCCGGCTGGACGGCGCGAACGGCCTGCCGCCCATGTCCGGCGAGGACGAGCGGCAGTTCGCCCGCGCGCTGATCTCGCAGGTCCTGGAGGAGTTCGCGCGCGGCGAGATCACCTCCGGGCGCCGTCCGCCCAACGCCGAGGAGGAGGAGGCGCTCGCGGCGGGCGTGCACGCGGCGCTGTTCGGCGTCGGCCGCCTCCAGCCCCTGCTGGAGGATCCGGAGATCGAGAACATCGACGTCAACGGCTGCGACCGCGTCTTCATCGGCTACGCGGACGGCCGCGAGGTGATGGGCGAGCCGGTCGCCGAGACCGACGAGGAGCTCGTCGAGCTGATCCAGATCCTCGCCGCCTACTCGGGCCTGTCGTCGCGGCCCTTCGACACCGCGAACCCGCAGCTCGACCTGCGCCTCCCGGACGGCTCGCGGCTCTCCGCCGTGATGGACGTGACCGTCCGGCCCGCCCTGTCGATCCGCCGCGCGCGTCTCGGCAAGGTCTTCCTTTCCGATCTCATCGGCAATGGAACCTTCACCCCGGAGGTAGGGCGCTTCCTGCGCGCGGCCGTCCTCGCCCGCAAGAACATCATGATCGCCGGGGCGACGAACGCCGGGAAGACGACGCTGCTGCGCGCGATCGCCAACGAGATCCCGCAGCACGAGCGGCTGATCACCGTCGAGCGCGCGCTCGAACTCGGCCTGGACGCCTTCCCCGAGCTGCACCCGAACGCCGTCGCGTTCGAGCAGCGGCTGCCGAACTCCGAGGGCCAGGGCGCGATCTCCATGGCCGAGCTCGTCCGCCGCTCCCTGCGCATGAACCCGTCCCGCGTGATCGTCGGCGAGGTCCTCGGCGACGAGATCGTCACCATGCTGAACGCGATGACCCAGGGCAACGACGGCTCGCTCTCGACCATCCATGCGAACTCGTCCATGGAGGTCTTCAACCGCATCGCGACCTACGCGATCCAGTCCGAGGAGCGCCTCCCGGTCGAGGCCACCCACATGCTCATCGCCGGCGCCATCGACTTCGTCGTCTTCATCGAGAAGCGCAACGACTACGCGGTGGGCGGCCGCCTGCGCCGCTACGTCGCGTCCATCCGCGAGGTCACCGGCGTCGACGGCCGCGTCCTGTCGTCCGAGGTCTTCGCCCTCGCCCCCGACGGCCAAGCCCACCCCGCCGCCCCCATAGCCTGCGCCGCCGAACTGGCCGACCACGGCTACGACCCAGCCGCCGGAGCCTGGTGACCATGCCGAAGAACGCCCACGCGCGCGGGAGGACGTGATGTTCGCACCGGACGTCCTGCTCGCCATCATCACCGGCGCGATCGCCGGAGGCGGCCTCCTGCTCCTCATCGTCGCGCTGCGCGGACTGCCCGCGCGTCCGGGCCAGCCCCGCCGCAGCCGCGAGGACCTCATCCGCACCCTCACCACGCGGACGGCCGTCGCCGTGATGAGCGCGCTTGCCGTCCTCGTCGTCACCCGCTGGGTCGTCGCCGCGGCCGGAACCGCCGCGCTCGTCCTCGCCTGGAACGGCCTGGCGGGCGGCGCCGCCGAGGAGCGCCGCGCGATGGCCCGCCTCGAAGCCCTCGCCGCCTGGACCGAGTCCCTCCGCGACACCATCGCGGGCGCCGTCGGCCTCGAACAGGCCATCCCCGCGTCCCTGCGCGCCGCCGCCCCCGCCCTCCAGCAGCCCCTCCGCGTCCTCGTGGACCGCCTGCACACCCGCGTCCCGATGCCCGAGGCCCTGCGCCGCTTCGCCGACGACCTGGACGACCCGTCCGCCGACCTCGTCGTCGCCGCCCTCATCCTCAACGCCAAGCTCCGCGGCCCCGGCCTCCGCGACATGCTCGGCGCCCTCTCCACCTCCGCCCGCGCCGAGCTCGACATGCGCCGCCGCGTCGAAGCCGACCGCCGCGCCACCCGCCGCAGCGTCCGCATAGTCGTAGCCGTCTCCGTAGGCACCGCCCTCGTCCTCGCGATCTTCAACCACGGCTACGTCCGGCCGTACGACGACTTCCTCGGCCAGCTCGTCCTGATCCTGGTCATCGCGCTGTACGCGGGCGGTTTCGTGTGGCTGCGGCAGCTCTCCAAGTACGAGCTCCCGGGCCGTTTCCTGGTCGAGCCCAAACCGTCGCCCGGCGTCCCCGGAGAGGTCCCGAGCACCGTCGCGAACTGGCGCTCCGGCTCCTCCCTGCGCGGCCGCCACACCATGGACGCCGGAGGAGGCAACCCATGACCACCCCCTCCCGCGAACTCCCGCCCCCGCAACCCACTCGCACCCAAACCACCCCCCACGCACAGAGCACCCCACCCACCCCCAGCAAGCCCTCACCCCCCGTCGCGCACACACGCCCAGCCCCCGCCCCCAGCACGCGCGTAGGCCCACCCCTCGCCCCCGGCACGCGTGTGGGCCCGGCCATTGCACCTGGCGCGCGCACACGCCGAGCCACCGCCCCCGGCGTGCGCGTGGGCCCAGCCGTTGCGCCCGCCGCGCGCACATGCCCGGCCACTGCGCCCGCCGCGCGTGTGGGCCCAGTCACCGCCCCCGGGGCGCGCGTAGGCCCAGCCAATGCGCCTGGCGCGCGTGTACGTCCAGCCATTGCGCCCGGTGGGCGCGTGGGCCCGGCCATCGAGTCTGGCTATCGCGAGCCTGCGGTGCGGGGGGCTGCTCTTGCGCGGCTGGTGGTTCGGCCGGTGGGAGTGGGCTGGGGATGGGCAGGCGTGGAGAGGGGGACGGCATGACGGGCGCGATCCTTGCCGGGGCCGTTGTCGGGCTCGGGCTGTACCTGCTGTCGCGTGCGCTGTTCCCGCCACGTCCGGGGCTGGCGACGCGGCTGGCCACCTTCGACGCCGCGCGGGACCGCGAGCTTGTCACCCGTCCCACCCGGACGTCCCCGACGCTGGAGAAGGTCGGGGGGCTGCGCGCCCGCGTCGGCACGGCGGCCGTCCGCTACTGCGAGGCGCGCGGGTGGCAGCTCAGGTCGATCCGCGCGGACCTCGCCATCACCGACCGGTCGCTGGAGGCGCTGCTGGGCACGAAGTTCCTGCTCGCCGCGTCCGCGCTGCTGTTCATACCGGTCGTCACCGGCTACTTCGCGCTGCTCGGCCTCGGCGCGAACCTCGAAGCGCCGCTGTGGCTGTGCGGCGCGTTCGCGATCCTGTTCTTCTTCATGCCCGACATGCAGCTCCGGCACGAGGCGCGCGGACGCCGCCAGGACTTCCGGCACGTCGTCGGAGCGTTCCTCGACCTCGTCGCGATGAACCTCGCGGGCGGACGCGGCGTCCCCGAGGCGCTGCTCGCCGCGTCCAGCGTCGGCGACGGCTGGGCGATGCTGCGGATCCGCGAGGCCCTGTCCAACGCGCGCATCTCCGGCCGGACGCCCTGGCAGTCGCTCGGCGACCTCGGCGACGAGCTGGCGGTGGAGGAGCTGCGCGACCTGGCGGGCGCGCTCTCCCTGGTCGCCGACGACGGCGCGCAGATCCGCAAGTCCCTGGCCGCGCGCGCCGCGTCCATGCGCAGCCGCGAGCTGTCCGACCTGGTCGGTCGCGCGAACGAGCGGTCGCAGTCCATGCTGGTGGCGCAGCTGCTGTTCTGCGCCGCCTTCCTGATCTTCCTCGCCTACCCCGCTCTGATGCGCCTCACGACCTCGTGAGGCGCCGCGAAGAAGGAGTACCGATGAACCCCCTGAACGATCCGATGGTCGTCTACCTGCGCGCTCTCCTGTCCGACCGCATGCACCGCCTCCGTTCCGGCGACGCCGACCGGACGCTCGGCGCGTCCGCGATCGAGTGGGCCATCATCACCGCGATCCTCGTCGGCGTCGCCGTCGCCATCGGAGCCGTCGTCAAGGGACGCATCGACAAGGAGGTCGCGAACATCAAGTAACCACCGCCCCCCAGGAGGACCCGTCATGCCGCGCGCAAAGCCCCACCCCCCGAAGGCCGGACCCCGCGTCCGCCCGTCGCCGAGTGCCCGGCCGACCCCCCTCCCCACTCAGACGCGCGCCTACGCGGCGCCTAGTACCTCGCCGACGCCCCTCCCCGCCCAAGCCCTCGTTCGTGCGGTGCCTAGTGCTCCGCCGACGTCCGTCCCCGCTCAGGCCCGCGCCTGTGCGGTGCCTTGTGCTCCGCCGACGTCCGTCCCCGCTCAGGCCCGCGCCTGTGCGGTGCCTTGTGCTCCGCCGACGCCCATCCCCGCTCAGGCCCGCGTCCGCGCCGCGGCCCGAGCCCTCCTCCGCAGGCGTGGCGCGACGTCTCGCGAGGGGTTCGTGCGGGAGGACGAGAGCGCTGGAAGTCGTGACCGGGGCGCGTCCGCGATCGAGTTCGCCATCCTCGCGCCGATCCTGATCCTCACGCTACTGGCGGTGTTCCAGTTCGCGTTTTACTACTACGCGCGCGAGATCACGCTCGCCGCCGCGCAGTCCGGCGCCCGCGTCGCCCGGACGACACCGGACGGCGGCTGGCAGGGGGAGGCGGAGCAGTCCGCGCGCGACTCCGCGTCCAAGGTCGGGAAGGGCATGCTGGACGGCGACGTCCAGGTCCAGTCGGGCCAGGACGGTGACCAGCGCTGGGTCGAGGTCAGCGGCAAGGTCGTCAAGGTCATCCCGTTCGTGAACTTCCACGTCTCGCAGCGCTCCCGCGGCCCCATCGAATGCTTCCGCCCGGACGAGGGCACCGGCACCGCCTGCCAGGGCGGCACCCCATGACTCGGCACCGGCCACGTCCACCCTCCGTCGCGACGGTACGGTCTCGTCCCGACCGCACCGCATCGCATAGCGCCGATCCCGTCTCAGCGACGTCAGAACGCAACGGTCCCGTCCTGACGCGCGCTGCGTCACGCGGTTGGACAGAACGCAACCGTTTCGTCCACTCCGTATTGGGGCGGGTGCGGGGTGACCAGGGGACGATGACGCTGGAGATGGTCTTCGCGACGCCGATCATCCTGTTGCTGATCGGGCTGCTCGTGATCTCCGGACGGGTCGTGGACGCGCAGAGCCAGGTGGACGGCGCCGCCCGGGACGCCGCGCGCGCCGCGTCCACGGCGCGGTCCGAAGGGACGGCCCGCGACCTCGCCCAGCAGGCCGCGACGGGCGACCTCTCGGGGCATGACTGGTGCGCCGGCGGGCCCTCGATCAGCCCCGACACCAGCGCCTGGGGCGCGGGCGGACGCGTGACCGTCACCGTCACCTGCCACGTCGACTTCTCCGACCTGGCCCTGCCCGGCTTCCCCGGCAGCCGCACCCTCACCGGCAAGGCCGTCGCCCCCATCGACACCTACACCTACCGCGGCGGTGGCAACCCATGACCTCACGGCACCCGAGGCGGCAACGCCGGCGCCCGGGACACGGACGCCAGGACCACACACGTCCGGCACGGCAGCGTGGTGAACGCCGGTACGCGCTGTTCGGCAGGCTTCGCGACCCGGCCGAACGCGATCGGGGGACGATCACGCTCTACATCGTCCTTTTCACGCCTGCCGTGTTCGTCCTCGCCGGCCTGCTCCTGGATGGCGGACGCGCGATCCACGCCCGCCAGCGCGCCGCGGACATGGCCGAGCAGGCCGCGCGCGCAGGAGCGAACCAGATCGACACCGCGACCCTCCGCGACACGGGCAAGGTCCAGATCGACACGCTGAACGCGTGCGCGAGCGCCTACTCCCTCCTGGACGACTACGGCCAGCAGGTGGACGCTCGCAACTGCGACCCGACCCCGAACGAGGTCCGCGTCTCCGTCCAGATCACCGTCCATCCGCAGCTGCTCGGCATCATTCCCGGCATGGGCGAATTCCATATGAGCTCCAACGCCACCGCCCATCCCGTAACGGCCGACAACCCGCGGTAGCGGGGCCTTACTTGACCATTCTGAACGTGGCCTTGGGCTGTGCGAGCTTCTTCCGAAAGAACGCCCCGACAATGCCGGTGTCAGTGCGCTTGTTCTCTGTGAACAGGTAGACGACGTCCGCGCCCGAGAGCGTCCCCTGGACCAGCCGATACCCCCGGAACTGCTTAGCGAGCCCATTCGCATACGCTCGGCTCGTGAAGAAGTACTGCCCGTAGACGGTGCTCTTGGCGACCGGGTATCTGTGCGTGCGGCGAATCGTGTCGGCGGTGCTCTTGGGTACCCATTTCCACACGGTCATCGTCTTGGGAAGCGGATGCGGCCTCCCGGTATCAAACGAGGCGGCCAGCGCATAGCCATAACTCGGGTTGCCCTGGTCGTACTGAACCCAGACGTAACCCTTGGTGCACTTCTTGGGTGTCAACGTCCCCGTGAGCTGTTTCGCCGGGACGACGGGGCTGCTCGGGCTGTGGTTCAGGCCACCCGGAATCTTCGTCCACGTCCAGGCTGAATACTGCCGGAAGTCCGGCTCAAGGCACGAGACCTCCCACCGGTATCGCGCCTTGCTGGGATGACTGGTCGCGTCGACGCCGATGACGGCGCTGAGTCTCAGCTTCTTGCCAGGGGCCAGGAAGTAGTGCGGGTCGGGATCGAGCGCCGACCAACCGGCGGGCGTCGTCCGCCACAACGATGCGCGACTCGGCAGGGTGAGCACTTCCTGATTGATTCCGATCCACATGCGATACGCCTCGCAGCAACCGTCCTTGACGGTGTGCGGCACGGCCGCTGAGGCCGTCGGGGCCGACGCGCTCGTGGCGGCGACCACGCACGCCGCCGTCCAGGCAACTCCGCGAAAGACGAGACGAGCCATGAGTGTCGACCTCATCGGTTCTCAAGGCATTGGGGCCAGGCGAGAAGGTTTGCAGCTGTTGTCTATGAGGGTCAATGAGCCAGTGTGGCCACAAGCGGCAGTAGAGAGCCGGGGGTCAAGTGTCGGATTTTCGCCAGCGCTGCGAGGGCCTGGCGTCCATGCTCGGTGGCCGGGAGGAGAGACATGGCGAACGAGTTGGACGCGTGGGGCGTGATGGAAGGGTTTTATGAGGCCGAGGCCGCTTATGTGGCCGGGGGCGGGTACGGCAGGGCGAGCTTTGTGTCGGTTGCTGCTTATCTCGATCCGGACGTCGTGCTCTACCAGGCGCCCGGGATGCCGTTCAGTGGCACTGGGGAATGGCGTGGCCACGAGGGAATGGAGCGGTTCATGGCCGCTTTCGGCGGGACCTGGGAGTCGATGGAGTTCCTGGACCAGGAGCACTGGGGGGACGGTGACACGGTCGTGGTGAGCAACCGCGTCCGGTTCCGGGCCAAAGCCACCGGGCGCGAGGTGGAGACCCGCATCGTCCAGCTGATCAAGGTGCGGGACGGCATGATGCTGGAGTGCCGTCCCTTCTATTGGGACCCGGCGGCGATTGCGGCCGCCTGTGGAGCGTGAAGTGGGAGTCCTCGTTTTGTCACGCTGGTACAGATGTAGCTGCTAACCGCATGAGTGATCGTCGAGGGGGCGCGTGTTGCGAATAATGCCTGGCGGGATGTTCTGTCTTCGCTGCGGACTCGGATTGTCAGGCAGGTACATTTCGCCTTGCTCAATCTCTGAGTAGTGGCGTGATCTGGTCATTGTTTCGACAAAGGCATGGGCTTATCTTTCCGTTATCCATGGTCGATGGTGGGAGAGGGAAAAGTCATGTCACGAACTCTGCGCCGGGGCTTTGCCGCGTCGACTGGCGTTGCGGCGCTCATCGCGCTCGGTGCCGTCCCTGCTTCGGCGGCCACGTGGACGGTCACGGGAGCGACGAGTTCGACCGCAACGTCCACCACGGTTCACATCACCGACAGCAGCACGGGCGCGTCGACCAGCTGCGACTCCTCGACCATCAAGGTGACCTGGGCGCCCATCTTCGGCCATCCGGACGCGGTCGGCAGGATCGACGCCTGGACGTTCAGCAGCACCGGCGCGCCGAGCGGGTACTGCCTCGGGCCGCTCGGCCTCCTGATCAAGATCACGGTCGTCGGCCTGCCCTACTACATGGTCGGTGGCTCCTACTCGTTCGGGACGGCGCGCGGCTCGATCCCCGGGGCCCGGTTCACGATCGCCTCAAGCGACGGCTGCCAGGCGACGCTCGGCGGCCCGGGCGGCGGGACCGCCACCCTCGGCTGGACCTACACCAACAGCGGGGCACGGCTCACGATCAGCGGCGGCGACCTCGTCGTCCAGACGGTGAACGCGTCGTGCGACCCCGCGCTGATCAATGCCGGCGACGGCTTCTCGATGGACGGCTCCTACCTGGTGACGCCGCCGGTGACCATCACGAGTCCGTGAGGCGGGCTTCGGCGAGCAGGGGAGGGAGGTGGGTGCGGGTGAGCTGGGCTGCGCTGGCGTGGGTCGTGGTGGGGCGAGGTGGGAAAGTCCTCTGGACGCGGCTTTCGAATGAATGCACTGTGCGTAGCCACTCATAATCCCGATCCGGCGGTCTTGCTCATCGGTGACCAAAGTTTCAAAGCCAATCCGCACTTGCGCAACAATCTGCCGCCGATTCGATGCCGGGCGGCGATCAGGCGTGTTAGACGGTGCGCATGGGCAACGAGCGATCCATGTGGCAGGCACTGCTGAACGGCTCCCCGCGCGGGGGCCAGGACCTGATCTACCCGCCCCCGCGACGCATGACCCCGGCGGACGTCGAGCGGACGCGCTTCACCACCACGCGCCTCATGCCGGGCTACTCCATGGACGAGGTGGACGCGTTCCTCGACCAGGTACGGGACGAGATGGCGCGTCTCATCCGCGAACGCGACGAGGCGCGCGCCTTCCGCCGCGACTCCCGCCGCCTGTCCTGACACGCACCATGAGGGCCCGCGTCGCTCGTCCTGAGACGCATCGTGAGGCCCGCGTTGCTCGTTCGGCGACGCACCGGAGCAGGCGGCGCTGGCAGGTGCCCGAACCGGCCCAGGCGTCGCCGTCGTGCCCTGCTCTGGTCCAGGTGTTGCTGTTGTGCCCCACACCGGCTCAGGTGTCTCACCTCGGCTCAGGTGTCCACTATCGGGTCGGCGTTGCAGTCGTGGTGCGTCGGCCTGGGCGTCGTGGATGAGCGCGCCCGGCCGTGGGTTGCTTGGCGGGACCTGCGCCGACCGCGGTGATGCTTCGCCTGGCTCGATGTCCGACGCATCGTGATTTGCGCTGCAAGCCCGTGCGATGCGTCCTGTGCGATGCATGCGCACGGCTTGTCGTGATGCGCGGCTTCGGCTTGGCCCGTTCCACGCGCTGCGAGGCGTACCCCGCATCGTGAGACGCATCGCGTCCCGTGATCCGTATCCCGTGGCTTGAGACGCGCTCCCGCGTTGACCTTCCGCTTTGCACGCCTGCGCTGCACGTCTGCATTGCGCGTTCGCGCTCAGAGTCAGTTTTGCGTGCCCGTGCTGCGTGCCCGTGCTGCGCACCCGTGTTGCGCGTCCGTGTTGCGCGTCCGTGCTGCGCGCCTGTGTTGCGCGTCCGTGCTGCGTGCCTGTGTTGCGCGTCCGCCTGCGTGTCCGTGTTGGGCGTCCGTGCTGCTGTCCGCGTTGCGGGCCTGTGCTGCGCGTCAGCGATCCGCGTGTGTGTTGCGTGCCCATGGTGCGCGTCCATGCTGCGGGTTTGCGTTGCGTGTTCGCGTTGCAGGTCCGGCGTTGGGGGTTCGTGTTGGGGGTTAGGACGGGCGGGATTGGTCTCGCATGGCGGCGGCGCTTCGGGCTCGGCGGGGGAGGCGGGAGGACTTCGGTTCGGGTTCAGGGTCGGTCGGGACGTCCCAGATGGACGGGCCCGGGGGCGGCGGGGAGGCGGAGATCGGGCCGGGCGGGGTGAAGAGGATGTTGGGGTCGTCCGCGACGCTGGGCGGGACCGGGGCGGCCAAGGTGGGGACGGGCTGGGGCGCGGCAGGGACGACGGGCTCGGGCGCGGGCGGTTGCGGGGTGGTCTGGGGGCGGAGGGGGGTGGAGTAGGCGCCGTCCTGGCGGCGGGGGGCGCGGCGGACGGTGTCGGTGGCGACCAGGGCGTCGCGGTCCTCGGGCTCATGCCGGGGGATCAGCAGGACGGCGAGGATCGCCATCGCCAGGCCCACACCCGTGAGGGCGAAGCGGGCCGGGCCGTGCGGGAAGGGCTGGCCGTAGACGAGGATCCCGGTGAGCCACAGGGACGCCTTGGAGCCGACCGCCAGGACGATGATCACGACGGACAGGCGGCAGCGCTGCAGGCCGATGTGGGCGAGCGCGGCGCCGAGGAGTCCGGCGACGACGACCACGTACAGGTGCGGGGTGCGGAGGACGGCCTCCCAGTCGTGCACGTCGTGCCGGAGCATGCGGGCGATGCTCGCGCCGGAGCTCTCCGCGCAGCCGACGACGACACCGGCGCCGAGGCCGTAGGCGACGCCCGTGACGCGCTTCGCGTGGCGTCCGGAAACGGCCTTGTCCCGGACGGTGAACAGCCACAGCGGGATCAGTACGGACGGCCCGATCACGGCGGCGACGCGCCACAGCGGGGCCGTCGCGTCCCAGGGGCCGGCGCCGGACGGCGGTCGGTGGCCGTTCAGCATGTCCCCGGCGGCGGCGAGGGAGAGCAGCGACAGGACGAGCACGAGGAACGCCCGCGTCTCGCCCATCCCGACCCGCTCGCCGAAGTTGGACACCGAGATCAGCAGCAGGACGAGCATGACCGGCCCGTACATCGGGACGACCAGGCTCGGCGGGATCCGGGTCAGGACGTAGCTCTGCAGCCCGAGCCCGTAGATCAGCAGCGCGAGGCCGCACAGCCACAGCGGGGACGTCGCGAGGTTCCAGGTGGTCTGGAGCGGCCGGGATCCGGCGAGTCTCGGCATGCGGCGCCCCGCGACCTTGAACACGGCGAATCCGGCGACGTAGGCGGCCGGTGCTCCGGTGGCCAGGACAAGCGCCCCCATGGCTGCTCCTCGATGGCATGGATGCCGAGCCGGTGTGCTTGTTCACACGGCGTTCTCACAACGGATTCGACCGTGAAATCGCCCGTACGACCAGCCCTGGAGCCGATTCTTATCGCCAATTGATGAAAAGCCGCTCAGGTTCGCGGCAGCGCCCTTGCGGCAACGAGCGCGTTCAGGTCTTTGGGGCGTCCCGGCAAGGGCGACGGCGCCAAGGTTCTGGGGCGTCCTGGCAAGGACGAGCGCGCCGGACCTCCGCCAGGGCGAGCGCGCCAGACCTCCGCCAGGACGAGCGCGCCAGAGCCTCGGGAGCCTCCTGCAGGGGACGAGCGCGTCAGGTCTCTTGTGACGGCGGGCCCGCCGGGTCTCCGGCGGCGTCCTGGCGAGGACGAGTGCGCCAGGCGGCCCGGAGTGCCCTGGCGAGGACGAGTGCGCCAGGCGGCCGGGGGCGTCCTGGCGACGGGAGGCGTGTCAGGTTTCTGGGGGCGTCCAGGCGACGACGAGGGCGAGCAGGCCGGGGAAGCGCGATTCGATGTCCTCGGTGCGGACGTGGCTGCGCCGCTCCAGGCCGTACTGGCGCTGCCGGATCACCCCGGCGTCGCGCAGCGCGCGGAAGTGGTGGGTCAGGGACGACTTGGGCCGGTCGAACCCGAACCAGCCGCAGGTGTGGTCGAACTCCTCGCGCTCCAGCAGCAGCCGCCGGACGATCTCCAGCCGCAGCGGATCGCTCAGCACGCCGAGCACGGTCTCCAGCCGCAGGTCGGCGACGTCCGGCTCGGGCAAGGGCGCGGGCGCGTCCGCGGGGACCGGCAGCTCGCGGATCGCGTCCTGGACTCGGGTCTTCGGCATCTCGCCTCCTTGTACGAGTTTGATCGTACTGCATGCTAAGTTCGAAAAATCTCGTACAAGGAGGACCCCTCATGCTCCAGGTCCGGACCGCCCCCGCGCACCGCCCGGCGACGTCCGCCCAGGTCTGGCTCGCCGCCTGGCCCGTCACCGCCGTGTTCGTCCTGTCGAACGCCGCGACCCCGCTCTACGTGCTGTGGCAGCACCGCATCGGCTTCTCGCGCGGCACCCTCACGGTCGTCTTCGCCTGCTACATCCTCGGACTGCTCGGCTCGCTGCTGGTGTCGGGCGTCGCGTCCGACCGGCTGGGCCGCAAGCCCGTCCTGCTGCCCGCACTGGCCGCCGCGCTCGTCGCATGCGGACTGTTCGCGACCGCCTCGTCCGTTGCGGCGCTCATGGCCGCGCGGCTCCTTACCGGCATCGCGGTCGGCGCGGCGGTCTCCGCCGGGATGGCCGCCGTGACGGACGTGGCGGGCCCCGAACGCCGCCGCCTGGCCGCCCTGCTCGCCTCCACCGCCATGGTCTTCGGCGCCGGACTCGGACCGCTCCTCGCCGGCGTCCTCTCCGAAACCGGCCCGGCCTGGACGGTCTTCGCCCTCGAAGCCGTCCTCCTGACCACCGCGATCGCCGCCGTCCTCCGCATGCCCCTCCCCAACACCCGCAAGTCGCCCAACACCCCCGAATCCGAGGCACGCGACGTCCGCACGACCGAGCCGGGCCCCGTCCGCGCCGCTGTGGCGAAGCATGTTCGCGCAGCCGAGACGCATGGTGTCCACAAGCCCGCCCCAGCGCCCGTTCACGAGCCGGGGTCAGGGCCTGTTCGCGAGGCCGAGGTGGCGCAAGTGGGTGAGGCTGAAGCGGTGCGTGTTCGGATTGCCGAGTCGCAGCGTGTTCGCGCTGCCGAGGCGGGACGTGTTCACGCCACCGAGAAGCGTGATGTTCGCGAGGCCGAGGTGGCGCGGGTTCGTGAGGCGGGGCCTGTGCGTGAGGCCGAGACGGCGCGAGTCGCGGATGCCGAGCCTGGGTGCGTTCGGGAGGCGGAGGCGGCGCGTGTGCGAGAAGTCGAGGCGGGTCCAGTTCGGGAATCCGAGGTGGGGGCTGGACGCGAAGCCGAAGCGGGTTGTGTCCACGTTGCTGAGTCGGGGCGCGTTCACGAAGCCGGGGTTGCGCGTGGTCGCGAGGCCGGGGTTGGCAGGATTGGGCGGACGGGTGGGTGGCTGCGGGTTCCTGGGGTGCCTCGGGGGAATCGGGGGCATCTCGCGATGGGGGTTGCGGTGTTCGCGCCGGGGATCACGGCGACCTCGTTCGTGCTCTCGCTCGGGCCGTCGCTGCTGTCGGGGCTGCTGGGGACGGATAACCGGATCGTCGCGGGGGCGACGGCGTTCGTGATGTTCATTGCCGCGACCGGCGTGCAGTTCGCCGTTCAGGGGCTTGCGCGGCGGAAGGTGCTGCTGGCCGGAGCCGCGAGCACGCTCGCGAGTATGGGGACACTGGTGCTGGCCGTGCACAGCGCGTCCGTCGTGCCGCTGGTCGCGGCGGCTGTCCTCGCCGGGGCCGGGCAGGGGCTCGGGCAGCTCGGCGGCCTGTCGCTGCTGAACTCGAACGTCCCGCCGCGCCGCCTGGCCGAGGCCAATGCGGCGCTCAACGTCGGCGGATACCTCCTGGCCGGAACCCTTCCGGTCGCCGCCGGATACCTGAGCGACCCTCTCGGGCTGACGACCGGGAGCACGGTCTTCGCCGCGGTGCTTGCCGTCCTCGCTGCTCTGGGCGCGTCCGTCGTGCTCGCCTCGTCCCGACGCTGATCCGCCCGCGCGTTCGCCGACTGGGCTGCTTCTGATGCCCCGGCGCTGTCACTGGCCGGTCTGGCGGGCCCTGGCGTGGCACCGCCCTGGCGCGGCGCGTGTGCCCGGTCTGCGGACGCATCGGAAGAGCTGAGCCGACCGGCTCCCGCAGCGTGCTCGGTGCTGCGGGAGCGGCCATCCGGGACGCTCGAATGCCCGACGGCTGCGTCCCCCAGCGCCGCGTCCCCAACGCCAGGTTTGGGTGGGGGAGGTGGTTGTTAGTGGGCGTCGGCGGGTTGTGGGGTTGGTGCGGGGGTGGGGGAAGGGGCGTGGGGGGTTCGTAGGTCGGGGAGCAGGGTGGCTAGGCCGGCGACGGCGAGGGCGGCGCCGGTCCAGAGAGGGGCGCGGAGGCCGTGCGCGCTGATCAGGGCGCCGCCCACGGACGAGCCGACGATGATCCCCAGCGTGATGAAGGACGAGTGGACCGTGTTGACCAGGGTTCCGGTGTTCCCGGCGCGCTGGACGCGGGTGGCCATCGCGGGGTTCATCGTGACGCCGACCAGGCCGATGCCGAGCATGCACACCACCGCCGGAACCGGGACGTCCGCGAACAGGGCGAAGCCGGTGAGGAACGCGACGTTCAGCAGGAGTCCGGCGATCTGGACGGCGACCGTGTGCCGGTCGGCGAGGCGTCCGACGATCATGTTGCCGACCACGGTCGCCGCGCCGTACGCGATGAGCAGGAGCGGGACGGCGCCGGTCGAGAAGCCCGTGACCTCGGTCAGGATCGGGTTGAGGTAGGAGAACGCGGCGAACGTCGCGCCGATGATGAACGTGCTGGTGGACAGGGCCAGCCACAGTCGCGGACGGGTGAACGCCGAGCGGTCGTCGCTCGCCGATGAGCCTTCCGCGCGGTCGAGGTCCGGGATGCCGATACGGGCGACGATGGCCGCGATGAGGGTGAGCGTGCTGATCGTCCAGAACGCGGCGCGCCAGCCGAAATGCTCGCCGAGCAGGGTGGACAGCGGCATGCCCAGCAGCGTCCCGATCATCAGGCCGTTCAGGACGACGCCGACGGCGCGTCCACGCCGGTCGGCCGGGACCATCCGGACGGCCGTCGTGATGGCGGTGCCGATGAACGCCTGCGACGCGACGCCGGTGATGATCCGCGCGCCGACCATGACCGGGTAGGACGTCGCGAGCGCGGCCAGCACGTTCCCGGCGAGGAAGGCGGCGAACAGGATCAGGAGGGCCGGGCGCGGGCGCAGCCGTCCGACCGCCATGGCCAGCGGCGGGCCGCCGACCGCCATCGCGGCGGCGAACGCGGTGATCAGGTAGCCGATCTTCGGGACGGTCGTGTGCAGGCCGTCCGCCATCTGGGGCATCAGCCCCGCGACGACGAACTCGCTGGTCACCATGGTGAAGATGCCCAGGGCCAGGAGATGGATGGCGCGTGGCATGAGCGGGGCTCCGTTCTGCATCGATCGGTGTAAAACGTGGGCATGCGAAAACCCCGAGGCCGTCGGCGTTGTCGCCGCACGGGCCCTGGCGCGGGTCGGGTCAGGGGTGGGGGGTGAGGGCGTCCAGGGCGGCTTGGGCTACGCCGGTGAGGGTGTCGAGGGGGGTTCCGGCCTGGCCGGAGACGCGGATTCCGGCGATGACGGCGTTCACGTAGTGGGCCAGGTCGACGGGGTTGCGGGTGGACGTGATGGAGCCGTCGCGCAGCCCGGACGCGATGGTGGCGCGGAGCGCGGCGAGGCGGCGCTCGTTGTCGCGGGCCAGGTGGGCGGCGATCTCGGGGTCGCGTCCGACCAGCTCGGTCGTGGTGTTGACCGTGAGGCAGCCGATGCCGCGGTCGTCCCGGAAGTTCGCGTGCTCCTGCTCCATGACCAGGGCCATCAGCCGGCGGAGCCGGTCGAGCGCGGGAGTGCCGGGGCCTTCGAGGATCTCCAGCTGCTCGGCGGTCATCCGGTCGGTGTAGCGGATCAGCGCGCGCCGGAAGAGCTCGTGCTTGCTGGTGAAGGCGTTGTAGACGCTGCTGCGGTCCAGGCCGAGCGCGGTGCACAGGTCCCGGGTGGAGGTGGCCTCGTAGCCGTTCTCCCAGAACAGGCGCATCGCGACGTCCAGGGCACGGTCCTCGTCGAAGGTGCGCGGTCTGGCCATGGACGCGACCCTAGCCGTTTTGCATCGACTGGTGCAATACGCTCCGTCGCGGGATCGTTGTCAGCCGAGGATTGCCAGCGCGACGCGCCTGTCTACGATGGCCATGGCGACCTCACAGACCCGCAGACCTCCCGAACTCTAGGGGCGCGATGGCGACGAGACAGGCTGGCGGGCCGGGCCTCGGCCAGGGGCAGCGGCGGCCGGGGCGACCGCGGCGCCGCCGCGGCGCGGCGGACGTGCTCACGGGCGTGGGCGCGCTGCTGGCACTCGCGGCGCTGCTCATCGGCGTCCCCTACGCGCTGCTGACGCTGTTCGGCTCGCCGATCCCGAGCCACGTGCCCGCGATGTCCGACCTGACCCAGCGGATCGGGCCGTCCGCGCTGCTCGCGATCCTCGTCGTGCTGGTCTGGGTCGCCTGGCTGCAGCTCGCCGCCTGCGTCGTGGTCGAGGTCTACGCGGGCGTCCGCGGTGTCGGGGTGCCCGCCCGCGTCCCGCTCGCCGGCGGGACCCAGTCGCTCGTCCACCGGCTCGTCGTCGCCGCGCTGCTGCTGTTCACCGCGACCAGCGCGATCATGCCCGCGTTCAGCGGGCGCGAGCTGTCGGTCCGGCCGCCGACGACGCAGACCGAGGAGTTCCACCGGCTGCCGGCGTCCGCGTCCGCCGCCGCACCCGACCGTTCCGCGACGCCCGCCGCCGCGCCGGACCGCGAGGTCGCCGAGACGCTCGCCGGGCACCCGGTCGAGAAGTCCGCCACCACCAAGATCTACCGCGTGAACCCGCCCGAGGGACGGCACCACGAGAGCCTCTGGGAGATCGCCGAGAAGAGCCTCGGCGAGGGCCGCCGCTACAACGAGATCTTCGAGCTGAACAAGGGCCACGTCCAGCCGGACGGCAGCCGCCTGCACAAGGCCAGCCTGATCCGCCCCGGCTGGATCCTGGAGATGCCCGCCGACGCCAAGGGCGCGCAGGTCGTCCCCGTCCACCAGCTCCACGACTACTTCCGGTACGGCCACCCCGTCCCGCACGAGCAGCCCAAGCCGGACGCCCCGAAACCCCCGTCCAAGACCACCCCGACCCCCGGCCAGCATGCGCCGAGCCCCGGCGTCCCCCAGCCCGCACCGAGCACCCCCGGCCAACCGGCCCCGGGCCACCCCGCCCCCGGCCACCCGGCACCGAGCCCGAGCGCCCCCGCACCAGGCCAGCCCGCGCCGAGCCCGAGTGCCCCCGCTCCCGGGCAACCTGCGCCCGGTCATCCGGCGCCGAGTCCCAGCGCGCCCGCGCCGGGCCAACCATCGCCAGGCCAGCCGTCGCCAGGCCAGCCGGCTCCCAGCCCGAGCGCGCCCGCGCCTGGACAGCCCGCGCCTGGTCACCCGGCGCCGAGCCCTAGCGCACCTGCGCCAGGCCACACCGCGCCTGCGCCTGGCCACACGGCGCCCGCGCCTGGTCACACCGCGCCCGCGCCAGGCCACACTGCTCCTGCGCCCGGCCATCCGGCGCCGAGCCCCAGTGCACCTGCGCCTGGTCACACGGCTCCTGCTCCTGGGCATGGTGCGCCCGAGGGCGGGGCTGGTGCGCCTGGGGATGGTTCGTCCGGGCGGCCTTCGGCTGGGCCTGGTGCGCATGCGCCGGGGCAGACGGCGCCCGGTAGCGCTGAGGCGCCGGGGAAGTTGTCGCCGAGTGGGGGGACGGCGGAAGGGCTCAAGAAGCCGTCGTCCGACATGGGCGGCGAGGCCGGGACGAGTGGTGCGAGCGTGCCGGGGCCGCGCCATGACGGGCAGGCGCGGAACGTGTCCTGGCCGCAGGGTGTCGCGGCCGCGTCGCTGCTGGCGGCCGGGCTGCTCAGCGCGCTCGGGCGCCGCCGCCGGACGCAGATGTGGCATCGCGCGTTCGGGGAGATGATCGTCCGGCCGGAGGGCGCGGCGGCGGTCGCCGAGCAGGCGCTGCGGGTCGGCGCGGACGACCAGGGCGCGCGGCTGCTCGACCTCGGCCTGCGCATGCTGTCGCGCGCGCTCGCCGCCGAGGGCCGCGCGCTGCCGACCGTCTACGCCGTCCACCTCGGGTCCGAGAGCATGGACCTGTGGATCGCTCCCGCCGATCCCGAGCCGCCCGCCGGGTGGCGCGCCTTCGACGGGGGCCAGGTGTGGCGGCTGCGCGCCGCGGACGTCTCCGACGAGGGGCTCGCGGACGTCCTCGCGCCGTACCCCGGGCTGGTGTCGCTCGGCACGAACGAGACGGGCCGCATCCTGGTCGACCTGGAGGCGGCGCACGGGCTCATCGCGATCCGCGGCGACGACGCGAACCGGCGGGCCGCGCTCGCCGCGCTGGCGCTGGAGCTGGCCACCAACCGCTGGTCCGACCACATGCGGATCACGCTGGTCGGGTTCGGGCAGGAGCTCGGCGAGGGCCTGGCGGACGTCGCGCCGGACCGTGTCCGGGCCGTCCCGACGCTGTCGGAGGCGCTGCCCGAGCTGGAGGCGCGCAGCGAGGAGGTGCGGCAGGCGCTCGCCGCGTCCGGCGTGGACTCGGTGCTGACCGGACGCGCGAAGGGCGTGTTCGGCGAGGCGTGGATGCCGCACTATCTGATCATGTCGGACGCCCCGACCGAGCACGAGGCCGACCGCCTGGTCGCGCTCGCCCGCACCGGCACCCGGATGGCCGCCGGATACCTGGTCCCCGGCGACGTCCAGGGCGCGACGTGGACGTGGGACGTGGACGCCGCCGGACGCCTCCACGCGGGCGTTCTCGGCTTCGAGGTGGACGCGCAGCTCGTCCCGGAGGAGCAGTACCGGGGCGTCTTCGAGCTGTTCCGGACGGCGTCCGACCTGCGGTCCGTCCCGATGGCCGAGGTGCCCGCCGACGACGCGGCCGAGCCGCCGCGCGAGGGCCGCTCGTCCGTCGACATCCGGCTGCTCGGCCCGATCGAGGTGGACGCGCCGGGCCCGATGGACGACGCGCGCCGCGACCTGTGCACCGAGGTGCTGGTCTACCTCGCGACGCATCCGAACGGCGTGCACCCGACCGTCCTCGGCGGCGCGGTGTGGCCGCGCGGGGTGAGCCAGGCCGTCCGGGACGCCTGCATCGCCCGCGTGTCCGACTGGGTCGGGCGCGACGCCCGCGGACGCCCGAACCTGTACCACGACGAGCGCGGACGCATCCGGCTCGGCTCGGAGGTGCGCGTCGACTGGTCGGTGTTCCGCTGGCTGATCTGGCGCTCGGCGGCCGAGCCGGCGTCGGAGACCGCCTACATGTCCTACGCCCTGGACCTCGTGCGCGGGCCGCTCCTGGCGGACCGTCCGCGCGGCCGGTACGGCTGGCTCGCGGCCGAACCCCTCGAATACGAGGCCGAAGCCCGCATCGTGGACGTCGCGCACCGCCTGACCGTCCTGCGCCTGGACGCGGGCGACATACGCGGCGCCCTGGACGCGTCCCGCGCGGGCCTCCGCTATGCGCCTCGCGACGAGGGCCTATGGCGAGACCTGTTGCGCGCCACCCGCGCAGGCGGCGACGACCAGGCCGTCCAATCCGTGGCGGACGAACTCCGCGCCTACGCGGGCTACGACCCGCTCCAACCGGAAACGGAAGCCCTCCTAGAGGAACTCCTCCCGCAGTGGCGCCACGTCCCCACCCGCTAAGCGGAATGCCCCCAGCGTTTCGGTTCGCTAGGAGGAGGCGGTTGCGGGCTTGACCAGGGCCCAGGACTTGATGGAACCGTGGCCGTCGCCCCAGGAGAGGTGGTCGGAGACGTGGGCCATGGAGTCGCTCGCGTCGCTGTTGAGAACCGTCACTTCGGTAAGCGGTCCGCTCGGCATGTTCGCGCAGTACGTGTAGGCCCAGATCGGACGGTCCGGATAGGCGTAGCCGTCGAGCAGAGTGTGGACGACGCGCATGGTCGGCGGCTTGTCGACGGCCGCGTCCCGGACGGTGTCGGGCATGCCGCCGAAGTCGCGGATGGCGAGCGGCCCGGCGTAGACGTCCACGGTCTGCGTCCCGTTGCTCATGAGGAACGGGGCGACGCGGTTCATGAGGTCGGTGCCCGGGATGTAGGAGGCGGCGAAGACCGGGAACGTGTTGTGCATCCAGCCGTCGATCGCGTCCGCGGCCGGATGCCGGTCGGCCGTTCCGACCCCGACCGCCTGGTCCCACGCGGGGATGCCACCGGACTCGGGCAGCACCACGCCGACCGGAACGCGAATCACCATGCCGTTCGGCTGCGGGTCGGGCGTGTCGATGACGACCTGCAGCCCGTGCTCGGTGAGGTGCACGGTGTCCCCGTCCGCGCGCGCCGGGACGCGGTGCCCTTCGGTCAGCATCTGCGCCAGGAAACCGGCCACGGACGCCGCGCTGATCTCGTTCATGCTGCGTCACGGTACCGAGGCCGCTGCCCGTGAACACCCGGTTTGTCAGCGGTAGATGCCCGGCCCGCCGAGCGCCCGATGCCCGGGTTGCGGAAACGGGAGCGGAGCGGCGGGCCGACCCGGCAGGTGGACGGTCCGGGAGGCAATCCCCGTCGAGGTGTCCAGAGCCAGGAGCGTCCCCGAAGCAGGACGGGTCAACCACAGTGTCCGGCCGTCGATGGAGACGCCGCCCGCCGCCAGGACGCCGTCGCCCTGCACCGGCCACCGGGCTCTGACCTGCCGGGACGCGACGTCCAGCACGGAGACGCCCGATGGCCCGACCACGTACAGGGAGCGCGCGTCGCGGCTCAGCACCAGCGCGGACGCACCGGGCGACGTCCGGACGAACCGGGCGGTCTTGAAGTCGAGCGCGTTCAGCAGCCAGACCCCGCCGAGGCCCGCGTCGGCGACCGCGAACTCCGAGCCGTCCGGGAGCAGCCGGATCGCGGCCGGGCGCGCGCCCGCGGGCAGCACCCGGCTCGCGTTCACCCGGCCCTCCCGCGGGTCCAGCCGGACCACGCGGCGCGCGTTCGCGCAGGACACCGCGAGCAGCGAGGCGTCGGCGGAGAAGTCGGCCTGCCCGGCAGCGCAGGGAAGCGGGATTCTCGTCCAGTCGTCCGAGCCGGCCGTGCCGACCTCCACGCTGCGGGCCCGGGCGGACAGGACGAACGCGGTCTGCGCGTCCGGTGCGAAGTAGAGCGTTCCCGGCGTGGGCAGGCGGCGCGCGAACGGCCGGACGTCCGCGACCTGCGGGACCGCACCGGCCTCGACGGACGAGGACGGTGGCGCCGGACGCCGCGTCGGCAGCGTCGGGACGCGCCGGAGCCGTCCCGTCGCGGGCGGCAGCGGCACGACCGCGCCGTGCGTCGTGTCGTTCAGCCAGAGTCCGTGCAGGTCAGGCGCCGCGGTGAGCTGGACGGGACCGGGCGGCGACGGGCGCAGCCGGCCGACCGGCCGCAGCGTGCGCGCGTCGAGGACGGTGACGCCGCCCGTCCGCGAGTCCGGGACGTACAGCCGCTGGGGCAGGCGGCGCAGCGGGCGGGCCAGCGAGGACGGCCCGGTCGTCCCGGCGTACACGCCCGCCGCGTCCTGCGCGGGGCCGGGCGGAACCGGGCGCCGCGACGGCCGGACGTAGGGCGCGGGCGCGCCGAGCCCTACGACCGGCGCGTTCCGCGGGCCGTGCCCGGGCTTGTAGAACGCGACCGGCGACCCGCACCCCGCGGTCAGCACCGCCATCGCGCCGAGCAGCGCCGCGACCCTGTGAAGGGGTGCGGCGGACGCGGAGCGCGACGGCACGGTCACGGCGGGGACTGTACCGTGCGAACACTCCTGGTGTCCGAATAATCACCACACGCAGTCTGGCTGGAACGCCCAACGGAAGCCTCGCGGCAGCCCGGCCCCACCCCGAAAACGCCGCCGGAAACCCACCCCCCGGACGTTCCGAAACACCCTGCCAGACTGGTGAAGCAGCCGTCGAAGTAAGCAGGATGTGGCCGCATGCCGAGTAAGGCAGATGTGGCCACAACGGCGCCGTCCGGCCGGGGACGCGATGTGGCGCCGGGGTGAGATGAATGTGGCGGCTAGTCGGAGGTGCCGTAGCCGATGCCGAACTCGCGGTAGACGCGCTCCCAGAAGCCGTCGCGCAGCCATGTGCGGGCTTCCTGGTACGGGCGGAGCGAGCCGCCGAGCTCCTTCTCGGCCTCGATCAGCAGCTCCTTGTCGATGACCGGCGGCAGGATCGGGCCGGGCAGCAGGTCGCGGATGTTGTCGCGGCCGCGCTCGAAGATCCACTTCTGCGCGACGTGCTCGCCGATCTCCAGCATGTGGGCGCGGTCGGGGCCGAGCTTGCCCTCCGACAGGGACGCCGCGGCGGCGTTCAGCGCGGCGGCGACCGTGGCCGGCGTCGGCGCGGGCGGCGAGGCGTGGTTGGCGTGCCCGGCGGCGGGCGCGGCCGGCTCGGGCTCCCCGGCCGGCGCGGGCTCCCCGGCCGGCGCGGGCGCCCCGGGAGCCGGACGCACCGAGGGCACACGTCCGGCGAAGACCTGCGACGGGGACGGCACGGCCGGCTTCCCCCCGACGACGGGCGGCGCGTCCACCGGCGGGACGGCGGGCACCGGCAGCGCCTTGGCCTTGGTGAAGTACGGGCGCAGGAAGTCGGCGGGCAGCACCTCGACCGTGTCGGACTCCCAGACGAGCCATTCCGCCTGGTTGGAGCCGTGCGTGGGCTCCACGCCCCACAGGTGGACGCGGACGCCGTAGCGCTGCGCCGCCTCGACCGCGGGCAGCATGTCCTCGTCGCCCGCGAGCAGCACCGCGTCGGTGATCGCGCGGTGCCGGGCGAGCGCCTCCAGGTCGGCGCGGAGCTGGGCGTCCACGCCCTTCTGCTGGCCCTGCGCGTTCAGGTTGCCGAGCCGCAGCTTCACCAGCGGGAGGTTGGCGATGACCCGCTGGTCGACGGTCGGCTGCCGCTTCGGCGCGGCGTCGAACCAGTAGACGCGCAGCAGCTCGCCGAGCAGCTGGCTGTCGGCGTGGGAGGTCAGCGCCTTGATCAGCTTCTCGGCGGCGACCCGGTACTCGCGCCGGGAACCGCAGCCGAGCAGGAGCGCCCCGGAGGCCGCGTAGAGGTACCCCGCGTCGACGAAGATCGCGTATCGCGCGGGCTGGGGAACGAACTCCGAGGTGGCCATCGTCACTCACCTTATGCGTGCACACCCCGCTCCTGCCGGTGAACGGCGCTGAGTGTGTCGCGGCGCGGCGGCGCCCCTGACCGGCTCGGGAGGGCCCGGGCAGGGGCCGGTGGCGTCAGGTGGGAAGCGCGCTGGCGCGCCATGCGCCCGGCCCCGGACGGGGCGGGAGCGGCGTCCGGGTCAGCCGCGAGCGGTCGGCCCAGCGGGACGCCGGCGCCGCGTCGGACGCGCCCGTCCGCGCTGACGCCGCCGCCTGGGCGCGCGCCGTCAGCACCGCGACCAGCGCGGCGACCTCCTCGGCGGACGGCTCGCCGCGGACGATCTGCAAGAAGGCCCTGTCCTCTGCCATGGCCACGCTCCTTCACACAGGGATCTCGCCGACCAGTGGGCCCGCTGACCGGTGGGCCGCCGGTCATTTCCGCCCGCCGGTCAGAGCGGGATGTTGCCGTGCTTCTTCGGGGGCAGGGTGCGGCGCTTCTCGCGGAGCGACCGCAGCGCCCGGACGATCTGACCGCGCGTCTCGGACGGCTTGATGACCGCGTCCACGTAGCCGCGCTCGGCCGCGATGTAGGGGTTGGCGAGGGTGTCCTCGTACTCGGTGACGAGTTCGGCGCGGCGCGTGTCCGGGTCGTCCGCGGAGGCCAGCTCGCGCCGGTAGAGGATGTTCACCGCGCCCTGGGCGCCCATGACCGCGATCTGCGCGGTGGGCCAGGCGAGGTTGATGTCGGCGCCGAGGTGCTTGGACCCCATGACGTCGTACGCGCCGCCGTACGCCTTGCGGGTGATGACCGTGACGAGCGGGACGGTCGCCTCGGCGTAGGCGTAGAGGAGCTTGGCGCCGCGCCGGATGATGCCGTTCCACTCCTGGTCGGTGCCGGGCAGGAAGCCCGGGACGTCCACGAAGGTCAGCACCGGGATGTTGAACGCGTCGCAGGTCCGGACGAACCGGGCGGCCTTCTCCGAGGCGTCGATGTCGAGCGTCCCGGCGAACTGCATCGGCTGGTTGGCGACGACGCCGACCGAGCGGCCCTCGACGCGGCCGAAGCCGACGACCATGTTCGGCGCGAACAGCTGCTGGACCTCCAGGAACTCGCCCTCGTCCAGCACGTGCTCGATCACGCGGTGCATGTCGTACGGCTGGTTCGGGGAGTCCGGGATGAGGGTGTCGAGCTCGTCGTCCACCTCGTCCAGGTCGACGGGGGCCTCGAACGCGGGCGCGTCGGACAGGTTGTTGGACGGCAGGTAGGCGAGCAGCGCCTTGACGTACTCCAGCGCGTCGTTCTCGTCGGACGCCTGGTAGTGCGCCACGCCGGACCTGGTGTTGTGCGTGTGCGCGCCGCCCAGCTCCTCGAACGTCACCTCCTCGCCCGTGACGGTCTTGATCACGTCCGGGCCGGTGATGAACATGTGCGAGGTCTGGTCGGCCATGATCACGAAGTCGGTCAGCGCGGGGGAGTACACCGCGCCGCCCGCGCACGGCCCGAGCACGATCGAGATCTGCGGGATGACGCCGGAGGCGTGCACGTTCCGCTTGAAGATCTCGGCGTACAGGCCGAGCGCGACCACGCCCTCCTGGATCCGCGCGCCGCCGGAGTCGTTGATGCCGATGACCGGGCAGCCGGTCTTCAGCGCGTGGTCCATGACCTTGGTGATCTTCTCGCCGAAGACCTCGCCGAGCGAGCCGCCCATGACGGTGAAGTCCTGCGAGAACACCGCGACCGGACGGCCGTCGACCGTGCCGTACCCGGTGACCACGCCGTCCCCGTAGGGGCGGTTGGCGCCCACGCCGAACGAGGTGGCGCGGTGCCGGGCGTAGGTGTCGAACTCGACGAACGAGCCGGGGTCGAGCAGCGCGTCGATCCGCTCGCGCGCGGTCATCTTCCCCTTGGCGTGCTGCTTCTCGACCGCGGCCGCGGACGCCGCGTGCACCGCCTCGTACCGCCGCCGTTCCAGGTCCGCGATCTTGCCCGCCGTCGTGTGGATGTCGATGTCCACCGCGGGCTCAGGAGCTTCCATCGCCATGCCGTGAAGGGTAACCGCCCCCTGACCGGCGTCCGACGCCCGGGGCCCGCTCTGCGCAAACGGGAAGAACAGCAAATGTTCGCCTTCCCGGAAGAGCCGGGTGAGGATGCCCGCTTTTAGGGGGACGCAGTGGTCCTGGCCTCTGGACCTGCTCACTAGTCTGGCCACGTGGCTGACAAGACGCGTGAAACGCTGCGGCAGGACATGCCCGACGCCCTGCGCCGGGACGTCCGGCTGCTCGGTGCCATGCTCGGAGACGGGCTCGTCGAGTTCGGCGGGCCGGACCTGCTCTCCGACGTCGAGAGACTGCGCCACGCCGTGATCGCCGCCAGGCGCGGCGAGGCGGGCGCGGACGAGCCCGCCGCCATCGTGGCCGGCTGGTCCCTGGAACGCGCCGGGCTCGTCGCCCGCGCCTTCACCGTGTACTTCCACCTCACCAACCTGGCCGAGGAGCACCACCGCATCCGGACGCTCCGGGAGCGGGACGCGCGCGGCGCCGCCGTGTCCGGCTCGGTGGCCGCGGCGGTCGAGGCCGTCCGGTCGGAGTCGGGCGAGCAGCGCCTCGCCGCGATGGTGGACGGGCTGGAGTTCCGCCCGGTCTTCACCGCGCACCCGACCGAGGCCCGCCGGCGCGCGGTCGTGACGTCCATCCAGCGGATCAGCGACCTGCTGTTCGCGCTGGACGGCCAGGCCGAGGACGGCGCCGAGCACGCCGAGACCGAGCGCCGCATGCGCGAGGAGATCGACCTGCTCTGGCGCACCGCGCTGCGCCGGCACACCCAGATGGACCCGCTGGACGAGGTCCGCACCGCGATGGCCGCGTTCGACGAGACGATCTTCCGGGTCGTCCCGCGGATCTACCGGACGCTGGACGCCGCGCTGGACGACGGCCGCACCGGCACCCGCCCGCCGCGGGTCCGCCCGTACCTGCGATTCGGGTCCTGGATCGGCGGCGACCGGGACGGCAACCCGTACGTGACCGCGCAGGTCACCCGGGAGGCCGTGATGATCCAGTCGGAGCACGTGCTGCGCGCGCTCGCCACGATGGCGACCCGGATCGGCCGCGAGCTGACCGTCAGCGACTTCACCACCCGCGCCTCGGACGGCCTGCGCGCCGCGCTCGGCGCCGCCCGCACCGCGAACCCGGTGCACCTCGCCGAGATCGCCAAGCGCTCCCCGGACGAGCCGCACCGCCAGTTCCTGCTGCACGTCTCGGACCGGATCACCGCGACGCTGGAGCGGAACGCCGACCTCGCCTACGCCAACCCGGACGAGCTGCTCGCCGACCTGGCCGTCCTGCAGGAGTCGCTCGCCGAGGGCGGCGCGACGCGGCAGGCGTACGGGCGCGTCCAGGACCTGATCTGGCAGGTCGAGACGTTCGGGTTCCACCTGGCCGAGCTGGAGATCCGGCAGCATTCGGAGCTGCACGAGAAGGCGCTCGACGAGGTCCGGTCGGGCGGCCCGCGCAGCGAGATGACCGAGGAGATCCTCGACACGCTGCGCGTGGTCGGCTGGATCCAGCGGCGGTTCGGCGAGGCGGCCTGCCGCCGCTACGTCGTCTCGTTCACGCGCTCCGCGCAGGACATCGCGAACGTGCACGAGCTGGCCGCGACGCTCGGCGACGACGCGCCCGTCCTCGACGTGATCCCGCTGTTCGAGACCGGCGAGGACCTGGAGCGCGCGCCGTCGGTGCTGGCGGGGATGCTGGAGATCCCGGCCGTCCGCAAGCGCCTGGACGACACCGGACGCCGCATGGAGGTCATGCTCGGCTACTCCGACTCGGCCAAGCAGCTCGGCCCGACCTCGGCGACCCTGCGGCTGTACGACACGCAGGAGGCGCTCGCCGCGTTCGCCGCCGAGCATGACATCACGCTCACTCTCTTCCACGGCCGCGGCGGCTCCCTCGGACGCGGCGGAGGCCCGGCGAACCGGGCGATCCTGGCGCAGGCCCCCGGCTCGGTCGCGGGCCGGTTCAAGGTCACCGAGCAGGGCGAGGTGATCTTCGCCCGGTACGGCCAGCCGCAGATCGCGCTGCGCCACCTGGAGCAGGTCACCAACGCGGTCCTGCTCGCGTCCACCGACGCCGTCCAGCACCGGGCGCGCGAGGCCGCGGCGCGGTTCCGGCCGCTCGCCGACCGGATCAGCGACGCGGCCCGCGAGTCGTTCCGGTCGCTGATCGAGACCGAGGGGTTCGCGTCCTGGTTCGGGCGGGTCAGCCCGCTGGAGGAGATCGCCGAGCTGCGCATCGGGTCCCGCCCGTCCCGGCGGAAGGCCGCGCGCGGCCTGGAGGACCTGCGCGCCATCCCGTGGGTGTTCGCCTGGACGCAGACCCGCGTGAACCTGCCCGGCTGGTACGGCCTGGGCAGCGGCCTCGCGGCGGTCTCCGACGACGGCCGCGCGCTGGACGAGCTGCGCGAGGCGTACGCCGAGTGGCCGCTGTTCCAGACGCTCCTGGACAACGCGGAGATGAGCCTCGCCAAGACCGACCGCGCGATCGCCGAGCGCTACCTCGCGCTGGGCGAGCGCCCGGAGATGACCTCGGCGGTGCTTGAGGAGTACGACCGGACGCGCCGCCTCGTCCTCGCCGTCACCGGGCACGAGCTGCTGCTGGAGAACCGCCGCGTCCTGTCGCGCGCGGTCGAGCTGCGCAACCCGTACGTGGACGCGCTGTCCCACCTCCAGCTCCGCGCCCTGGAGGCCCTGCGCTCCGGCACGGTCACCGACGAGTCCGAGCTGGCGCACCTGGAAGACCTGCTGCTGCTCTCGGTCAACGGCGTCGCCGCCGGCCTCCAGAACACCGGCTGACCTTCGGGTTTTCTGAGCGCCCCCGTCGATCCCGGCGGGGGCGCTCGTCGTTTCGGTCGCGTCACACCTTCTCGACGTGCGTCTCCTCCGGACGGACGGGGTGACCTCCCGCGTCGCGGATCTCGATGGGCGCCAGCGGACGGCCGTCCTGGCCGAGCAGCTCGGAGTGCGCTTCGCCGGGCTCGAACGAGTGCCGCTCGCCCCACTGGCGCAGGGCCACGATCACGGGGAACAGGTCGCGTCCCTTCGCGGTCAGCGCGTACTCCTGGTAGGCGCTGCCGTCCGAGGCGGGGACGAGCTCCAGGATGCCCGCCTCGACCAGCGCGCGCAGCCGCGCGGACAGGATGTTCTTCGCCACGCCCAGGCTGCGCTGGAACTCGCCGAACCGGCGGCTGCCGTCGAAGGCGTCCCGGACGATCAGCAGGGACCACCAGTCGCCGATCGCGTCCACCGACCGCGCCACCGGGCACGTGCTGCCGTCCAGCCTCGTTCTCCGCACCATGGTTGCAAGATGCTACCAGATGCGCCTACGGTCATCCGGTGGCAACTTGCAACCAGATAGGTCCGTCCCGAGCGGTCACCGCGCTGTTCGCCGTCGCTGCCGGGACGGCCGTCGCGAACGTCTACTTCGCCCAGCCTCTACTCGCGACGCTCGGCGGCGAGTTCGGCATCGGCGACTCGGCCGTGGGGGCCGTCGTCACGGCCACGCAGGCCGGCTACGGCCTCGGGCTCCTCCTGCTCGTCCCGCTGGGGGACGCGCTGGACCGGCGGCGGCTCGTCCCGGCGCAGCTCGTCCTGCTGGCGGCGGCGCTGGCCCTGCTCGGCACGGCCACTCGCGTCCCGGTCCTGTTCGCGTCCGCCGCGGCGGTCGGGCTCCTGGCCGTGGTCACGCAGACGCTCGTCGCGGCGGCCGCGTCCCTCGCGCCCCCTTCCGCGCGCGGACGCGTCGTAGGCCAGGTGACCAGCGGGATCGTCGTCGGCATCCTGCTCGCCCGGACGGTCTCGGGCATCCTCGCCGACCTGGCCGGATGGCGCGCGGTCTACCTCCTCTCCGCCGCCGCAACCACCGTCCTGGCCCTCCTCCTGCACCGCGCCCTCCCCGCCCAAGAACCTCAGCCGGGAAGCGGGTATCCGGGGTTGGTCTGGTCGACGGTCGTGCTGTTCGCGCGGGAGCCGCTGCTGAGGGCGCGGGGGCTGCTCGCGATGCTGATCTTCGCGGCGTTCGGCAGCCTGTGGAGTTGCGTGGCGCTGCCGCTGACCGAGCTGGGCCTCTCGCGGACGGCGATCGGCGCGTTCGGGCTGGCCGGGGCGGCGGGCGCGCTCGCCGCGGCGCCCGCCGGACGCCTGCACGACCGCGGTCTCGGCGTCCGGACGACCACGGCCGCGCTCGTCCTGCTGGCGGTGTCGTGGGTGCCGATGGCGTTCGTCCGGCAGTCGCTCTGGGCGCTGGCGCTCGGCGCGATCCTGCTGGACCTGGCCGTGCAGGCCGTCCACGTGACGAGCCAGAGCATGATCTACACGCGCCGTCCGGACGCGGGCAGCCGCGTGATCGGCGGGTACATGGCGTTCTACTCGGTCGGCAGCGCCACCGGGGCGGCCGCCTCGACGGCCCTCTACGCGGCCTTCGGCTGGTCCACGGTGTGCGTCCTGGGCGCGGTGTTCAGCGTGGCGGCGCTCGGAGTGTCCAGAATGGGACTTTCAGTCGAGAGGAACCCCATGACCGAGATCAGGCCCGCCCGGCCGTCCGACCGTCCCGACGTCGAGCGCGTGGTCCAGGCGGCCTACGCGCCCTGGACCGAGATCATCGGGACGCCGCCGCTGCCGCTGTCGTCCGACTACGCGGCGCTGATCGAGGCCGGGCGGGTCTTCGTCCTGGACGACCTGTCGGGCCTGATCGTCCTCATCCCCGAGGACGGCCGGCTGCTGGTGGACAACGTCGCGGTCGACCCGTCCCACCAGGGCGAGGGGCTCGGCAGCAGGCTGCTCGACTATGCCGAGGACAGGGCCCGCGAGCTCGGCCTGCCGGCCCTTCGCCTGATCACCAACGAGAAGATGACCAGCAACATCTCCCGCTACGAGCGGCGCGGCTACCGCGAGACCGGCCGCGAGTCCATCCAGGGGCGGCACGCCGTCCACATGTCCAAAACCCTCTAATCGGACGCGCGTCCCGTCCGGACGGCACCGCTCAGCGACGTCGGAGGCCGGTGCCACCGGCCTCCGACGCGGACGGAGCGGGTCAGGACGGGTCGGGCCAGTTCGGCTTGCGCTTCTCGTTGAAGGCGGCGATGCCCTCGCGGCGGTCGGGGGAGAAGGCGACCGTGCGCCAGGCGTTCTCCTCGACGTCCAGGGCGGCTTCGAGCGGGAGGTCGCCGCCGAGGCGCATGGCGCGCTTGGCCGCGCGGACGCCCGTCGGGGAGTTCCGCGCGATCAGCGAGGCGACCGCCAGCGCCTCGGCGCGGGCCTCGCCGCGCGGGACGAGCCGGTCGACCAGGCCGAACTCGGCGGCCTCGTCCGCGGCGAGCCGGCGGCCGGTCAGGACCAGGTCGGCGGCGCGGCCGGAGCCGAGCTTGCGCAGCGCGAGCTGGGTGCCGCCGCCGCCCGGCAGGAGCCCGACGCTCACCTCGGGCAGGCCGAAGACGGCCGACTCGTCCGCCACGATCATGTCGCAGGACAGCGCGAACTCGCAGCCGCCGCCCAGCGCGTAGCCGTGCACGGCCGCCACGACCGGCTGCGGCAGGTTCAGCACGCCGCCGAAGGCCGCGCGGAACACCGGCCGCTGGGCCAGGATCTCGGCGTCGGTCATGGCGTTGCGTTCCTTCAGGTCGGCGCCCACGCAGAACGCCTTGTCGCCCGAGGCCGACAGCACGACGGCGCGGATCCCGCCGTCCGCGGCGACCTCCGCGCACACCGCTCCCAGCCGCCGCGCCATCGCGGTCGACAGGGCGTTCAGGGCCTCGGGGCGGTCGAGAACGATCTCGGCCACGTGTTCATTCTGCTTGTCGCGCTTCAGCGTCACTCCGTCCACGAGTGCACCTTAGATCGCGTGCTGCCGATGGGCGACGCGGCGGGGTGGGGTTGGATGGTGGCGTGACTCGATATGGCGATCTGGAGAGGCCGCCGCTCCATGAGGCGGCGCTCGCGCGCGCGCTCGTCCGGCCCGGTGGGCTGTGGCGGAGCGTCCGCGTGGTGGAGGAGACCGGCTCGACCAACGCGGACCTGGCCGACCTCGCGCGCGCGGGGGAGGACGAGGGCCTGCTGCTCGCGACCGAGCTGCAGACCGCTGGACGCGGGCGCCTCGGCCGCACGTGGACCGCGCCCGCCCGCTCCGGGCTGGCGTTCTCGATGCTGCTCAAGCCGGACGTCCCGGCGGCGCGGCTGCCGTGGGTGACGCTGCTGACCGGTGTGGCGGTCGCGTCCGCGGTGCGCAGGCTCACCGGGTTCGGCGAGATCGGGGACCGGTTCTTCCCCGGAGCGGACGGCGACGAGCACGTTGAGGCCAGGCTGAAGTGGCCGAACGACGTGCTGGTCGGGGACCGCAAGCTCGCCGGGATCCTGGTCGAGAAGGTCGGCGACGCGGTCGTCGTCGGTGTCGGCCTGAACGTCTCGCTGCGCGAGGACGAGCTGCCCGTGCCGACCGCGACGTCCCTCGCCATCGAGGGCGCGCCGCTGTCGGACCGCGCGCCGCTGCTGCGCGCCGTCGCCCGCGAGGTCGAGGGCCGCTACCGGGAGTGGACGGCGGCGTCCGGCGACCCCGAGGTGTGCGGCCTGCGCGCCGACTACCGCGAGCTGTGCGCCACGCTCGGCCGCGAGGTCCGGGTGGAACTTCCCGGCGGCGCGGAACTACTCGGCACCGCCCGCGACGTTGACTTCGAAGGAAGGCTGGTCGTGGCCGGTCCGGACGGCGTCCGGCCGGTCAGCGCGGGCGACGTGGTGCATGTGCGCTGAGCGGCGCGATCCGCCACGATGTGTCGCGTGACCTTGGAGGGGGAGATGTCGGACGCGGGCCTGCCGGACCCCAAGGAGATCGAGGAGCTGCTGCTCGGCGGCGAGCTGAGGTACACCCGGGTGGACGCCGTGCGGCTGTCGGGGATCCCGGCCGAGTTCGCCCGGCGGCTGTGGCGGGCGTTCGGCTACCCGTCCATGCCGGAGGACGCGGTCGCCTACACCGAGGGCGACGTCGCGGCGCTGTGCCGCATCCGCCGCCTGATGGACGACGGCGTGCTCGACCAGGAGGGCGTGATCCGGCTCGTCCGGGCGTTCGGGCAGACCATGACCCGGCTCGCCGAGTGGCAGGTCAACCTGCTGAGCGCGATGCTCGTGTCGGACCCGCAGGAGCAGCCGTCCGCCGAGGTCGTGTCGTCCATCGTGGACATCGCCGAGAAGCACATCGACGAGTTCGAGCCGCTGGTCGTGCACGCCTGGCGGCGCCAGCTCGCCGCCGCCGGCACCCGCGCCATGGCCGCCGCCGCGTCCCGCGAGGCCGAGGGCGCGGAGGGCCCGCTGCTGCCCGGCCGGCTGGTCACCACGGTTGGCTTCGCCGACATGGTCTCCTTCACCCAGATGAGCCGCGAGCTGGACGAGATCGAGCTGGCCCGCGTCGTGGAGTGGTTCGAGGAGACCGCCGCCGACATCATCGCGACCTGCGGCGGGCGCCTGGTCAAGACCCTCGGCGACGAGGTCCTGTTCGCCGGCGACACCCCCGAGACCGGCGCGGAGATCGCGCTCTCGGTCGCCGCCGCGATCCAGGACGAGACGGAGATCCCGGACGTCCGGGTGGGGGTCGCGCACGGGCCCGTCCTGCCGCTGATGGGCGACGTCTTCGGCACCACGGTCAACCTCGCCGCCCGCCTGACCGCCCTCGCCCGTCCCGGCACCGTCGTCATCGACCAGTCCCTGGCGGAGTCGCTGGACGGCAACGAGAACTACAACATCACCAGCATGGTCCGGCGGCCCGTCCAGGGCCTCGGCATCATCCAGCCGTACGTCCTCCGCCGAACCAAGCCCTGACAACCCTCCGCCGAACCGAACCCTGACCGCGCGCTCGCGTTTTGCGTCCTCGGCGTGCGGAGTCGGCCACATGGCCGTCACTGAGCGGATGTAAATCGTCGCTAAACGCAGTGCCGGGCCGAGTCCGGGCTGATGCTTGGGGGGTGGACGTCGAGGGGGTGAGCCCCGGGTGAGTGCGCCTCTTCATGTGGCTTGCGTGATGGACGGGAACGGGCGTTGGGCCGAGCAGCGGCACCTGCCCAGAACGGCCGGGCACCGGGCGGCGGAGTCGGCCGTGATCGACGTGATCGAGGCCTCGCGGACCGCCGGAGTGCGGTGGCTCAGCCTTTACGCGTTCTCCACCGAGAACTGGCGCCGGCCGGATGACGAGATCGACTTCCTCATGGGCCTCGTCCGGCGGACGCTGCGGAAACACGCCCTTTCGATGTGCGCGCGCGGCATCCGGTGCCGGTTTCTCGGAGTTTCCGATCCGCGAATCCCGGTGGGGCTGGCGCGCGACATGGCCGACCTCATGGAACTGACGCGCGACAACAGCGGAATGACGCTCACGATCGCGTTCGACCACGGCGGACGGCGTGACATCGTGGAGGCCGCGCGGGCGCTGATCAGGGAGCGGGTCCCCGCGGACGAGGTCGACGAGCGCAGTTTCGCCGCGCACCTGCCGTGCCCCGACACCCCGGACGTCGACCTGGTCATCCGGACGTCCGGGGAGCAGCGCATCTCCAACTTCATGCTCTGGCAGGTCGCCTACGCCGAATGGGTGTTCCCCGAGATGCTCTGGCCCGACTTCCGCGCCGAGCATTTCCTGGAATGCCTGCGCGCCTACCGGAAACGCGAGCGCCGGTTCGGCGACGTCCGGTCGCCGACCCCGATGGTGAAAGGGAGCCGATGACCGCTGACGCGACCGCCACCGATCCTGACCTGTCGCTTCTCGGACCGGGATCGATGCTGCACGGATACTGCCACGAAGTGCGCTGGGGAATGGCCGTCGTCCGGGCGACGGTGCTGGAGGCCGCGCATCCGCAGATCGGCGCGGCGCTGGTCGAGAACTCGACGTTCGTCGCCCATCCGTGGCGGCGGGTGTTCAACACGCTCGGGAGCGTCCAGCGGATTCTGGACGCCGATCCGGAGGTCCGCGACAGGGAGGCGGACCGGCTCAACCGGATGCACCACCGCATTTCCGGTACCGACGAGCACGGGCGTTCGTACAGCGCCATGGATCCGGACGCCCGGGCCTGGGTCGTGGCGTCGCTCTTCGAATCGACCGTCGAGCTGAACCGGATGAGCGGCCTTTCCATGAACGGCCCCGCGATGGAAAGGCTCTATGCCGAGTTCCGGGCCTTCCTGAGCGTGCTGGAAGGCGACGCCGACCACCTGCCCGCGACGTCGGCGGAGTTCTGGCCCTACTTCGACGACATGATCGTCCGGGGGCTGGAGAACACCGAGGCGATGCGGATCATCCTGTTCGAGCTGTTCGGCCGGATGCCCGCGCCGCCGCTGCTGCGCGGCCACCCCGCCTTCTGGGCGGCGAGCCGGGTGATGGCCGGGCCGGTGATCGCCGAGTTCCTCAAGGCGTCGCTGCCCGACGCGCTCCGCCGCCGGGCCGGGCTGGGCGAGACGCCCGGCTCGCAGATCCTGGCGCGCGGCGTCTACCTGGGCACGGGCGTCGCGTCCCGGCTGCTGCCGCCGGCGTGGACGCGGACCGACACGGTGGTCGGCCTCCTCGACCCCACCCGCGCGGACGGCCCGGGCGGGCAGCTCCTGACGACCCTGCGGCGGCAGCAGGCGCGCGCCGCGGCCCTGCTCCGGCTGCTGACGCCGCTCGCGTCCGAGCGGTCCGCGTCCGAGGGGAGCGCGGCGCGCTCGGCCGAGCGGTTCTTCGCCGAGGTGCTCGACCAGACCGGCGACGGCTACGTGTCCTGGCCCGACCTCGCCGCGATGGCCCGGGAGGTCGCGTCCCGGCTCGACCTCGACGCGGACGCCGAGGAGCGCCTCTTCGACGCGTTCGCCGCCTGGTGGCGGGAGCTGGCGTCCGCGCTGGACGCCGACCGGGACGGCCGGGTCAGCCGCGAGGAGTACGCCGGCGCCGCGTCCTCGCTGGCCAGCCCCGCCCTGGTCGCGGTCGCCGAAGTCCTCTTCGACACGGCCGACACCGACGGCGACCAGACGATCAGCGCCGAGGAGTACAAAGCCCTCTTCCGGACCGCCTTCCCCCGAACCCCGCCGGCTCCGCGCGACGGCGCCGCCCACGATGCGACGCCGGCTGGCGCCGGTGTCCGCAACGGTGACGCGTCCTATTCGCGAAGCCGGTTCATCCGCGAGTTCTTGGACTTCATGGCGGGGCGCCGGGCATCGGCGGGTTACGACTCGCTGCTCAGCCAGCCTTGACCGCTCTCCGCGACGCTGTGCCTGGCCGGTGAGCGAGGTCAGGCGTGGTCGCTCAGGGCCGCTGGGAAGCCGGGCCGCTTCTGGCGGTTCGCTAGGGCTGGGTCAGGGAGTCGATCCACCTGGTGAGGGCGGCGCTCTGGCGGGTCATGATTTCGGGGTCGCGTAGGGCATTGGCCAGGACGGACATGCCCTGGTAGGCGCCGACGAAGGAGAGTGCCAGGTCTTCCGGGGCGTCCAGGCCGAGTTCGCGGAACTGCTTCTCCGACCAGGCGAGCAGGAGGCGCATGACGCGTCCTGCTTCCTGCGTCAGCTCGTCGTCCTCGCGTTTGCTCAGCTCGGTGGCGAGGGATCCGGTCGGGCAGCCGTAGCGGGCGGCCGTCTCGCGCTGGTCGACCCACGCGGCGACCATGGCCTTGAGCCGCTGGCGAGGGCTGGGCAGCTTGCCGAGCGTCTCGGTGAGCACGGACAGGTGCTCGGCGTGCTCGGAGAGAGCGGCCTGGACCAGGTCGTCCTTCGTCTTGAAGTAGTAGTAGACGTTCCCGACCGGCACGTCCGCGGCCTTGGCGATGTCGGCGATCGTCGTGCGCTCCGCGCCCTGGTGGTGGACGACCTCGGCGGCGGCGGCCGTGAGGCGGCGCCGCTTGTCCGTGCCCCGCGCCCTCGTTGAGTTGGTCACCTAACTGACTATAGACAACCCCCGGCCCGGTCGTGCTAGCGTCTGCGTTGTCAGTCAGTCAGCTAACTAACTTGGGAGAACGACATGATCGTGGTGACCGGAGCGACGGGCAACGTCGGCGGCGCGCTCGTGCGGATCCTCGCGGCGGACGGCGCGCAGGTGACGGCGACGTCCCGGAACATCTCGGCGGCGGACGTCCCGGACGGCGTCCGCCACGTCCGCTCGGACCTGGCCGACCCCGACGGCATGCGGACCGTCCTGGACGGCGCGGAGGCGCTGTTCTTCCAGAGCGGCACCGCCGCGCACCTGATCGACGCGCGCGCCGTCCTCGACGCGGCGAAGGCGGGCGGCGTCCGGCGCGTCGTCCTGCTGTCCTCGCAGGGCGTGGGGACCCGCCCGGACTCGGCCTCGCACGGCGTCGTCGGCAAGGCCATCGAGGACGCCGTCCTCGACTCGGGCCTGGACTGGACGATCCTGCGGCCCGGCGGCTTCGCCTCCAACAGCTACGCGTACGCCGAGTCCGTCCGCGCCTCGCGGACCGTCGCCGCGCCTTTCGGGGACGTCGGAATCCCGGTCATCGACCCGTCCGACATCGCGGCGGTCGGCGCGTCCGCCCTCCGCGAGGACGGCCACACCGGCCAGATCTACGAGCTGACCGGGCCCGCGCTCGTCTCGCCGAAGCAGCAGGCCGAGGCCATCGCGGCCGCGATCGGCGAGCCCGTCCAGTTCGTGGAGCTCACCCGCGAGCAGGCGCGCGAGCACATGACGCAGTTCATGCCGGAGGCCGTCGCCGACACGACGCTGACCATCCTCGGCGAGCCCAACGACGCCGAACTGCGCATCAGCCCGGACGTCGAGCGCGTTATCGGCCGTGCCCCGGGAACCTTCGCCGACTGGGCCGCCCGCAACGCCGCCGCCTTCCGCTGACGCTCCGATCAGCCGGGCTCAGCCGGCGAAGCGGAAGCCCAGCGACTCGTAGAGGCGGCCGGCGCGGGCGTTGTCCTCGGTCACCGCGAGCGAGAGCACCTGGTGGCCCTGGGCGGCGAGGGCGTGCATGGACGCCGCGACGAGGCGGCGTCCCAGGCCGCGTCCGGTGTGCTCGGGCGAGGTGAACAGGTAGGCGAGGAGCGGGACGCCCTTCCACAGGGTGACCAGGGCGGCGGCGGTCGGGCGGCCCTGGTCGTCCACGGCGACGAACGACGCGGACGGCACGAACTCGCCGCGCTCGCCGTCGTAGACCAGCCCGATCTCCTCGACGGCGGCGCCCACGTCCTCGCCCGCGTCCTCCTCGTCGGGCGTCCCCTGGTAGGCGTGCCACATCAGATCGCCCAACACAGGGATGTCGGCCGGGACCGGATTCCGGAACCCGGACGCGTCGAGCGGCGGCAGGTCGTTCAGGGAGGCGTCCATCCGGAACCGCCGAGGCCCGTCCGCAACCGGCTCCGCCTCGACCACCGCCTCCGGCAACTCCGCTTCGACCGTAGCCGCCGTCAGCTCCGCTTCTACCGCCTCCGATAGTTCTGCTTCTTCGGCGTTCGGCAGGGACGGCTCGGGATGCGGCGAGTGCGGAGCGGGCTCGGTGGGGGTCAGGGCGGCGAAGGCCTGGTCGATGAGGGCGGCGTGATCGCGGGTGCCGTCGGAGCGGAGCCATTCGCGGGTCGCGGCGTCCACCGCGGCGCAGGCGGCGGCCGTCAGGAGGTCGGCGGTGAAGGCGTCGAGCGCGGTGCCCGGACGGACGAGCAGAGCGGCCGAGATCAAAGCGCGCAACTCATCGCGTTTCTGGTGGAGACGGGCGCGTAGCGACGGTGTCGTATCGACCAACCGGAGCGCGTCCAGCCGGTTCCGCGCGGTGTGGATGCGGGGCTCCCACTCGCGCAGGACGAGCCGGAGCGTGTCCCACGGGTCCTCGCCGCCGGGACGCGAGCGGATCTCGCCGGCGATCTGCTCGGCGAACTCCTCGACGTCCCCGAGGAGGACGTCCTCCTTGGCCGGGAAGTACCGGAAGAAGCTGCGCTTGGACAGGCCGCCCGCAGCGGCGATGTCCTCGACCGTGGTCGCGTCGTAGCCGCGCTGCACGAACATCCCGAGCGCCAGGTCGGCCAGCTCCCGCCGCACGGCCCGGCGCGTCCGCTCCCGAAGCCCCAGCGTCTCCGCTCCGCTCATGCACCAAGCGTACTTTGCGCACCCAGGGGACGCTTATGGCATCAAGTGCCACAAGTGCGAGGGTTGTGCCCGTTGAGCCCGCCGGGCGAAGGGCGTGGGCGTTCGGGGTCGGCGGCGTGGGCCCGGCACGCGGCGCGGTGGTGGGTCGGCGTGCCGGGACGCGCTCTCAGCCGGCGCTCGGGCCGCCCTCGCCGGGCGACTCGGTGAGACGCTGCAGGTAGTTCTGCTCGCCGAGCATCTCCACCAGGCCGAGCTCGGTCTCCAGGTAGTCGATGTGCTGCTCCTCGTCCGCGAGGATGTCCTCGAAGATCCGCGCGGACGTGACGTCCCCGCGGGAGCGCATGAGCTCGATGCCCGGACGCAGCCGCGCGACGGCCTCCAGCTCGATCTGCAGGTCGGCCTTGAGCTGCTCGACGATCGTCTGCCCGATGCGGAGCGTGCCGATCTTCTGGTAGTTCGGCAGGCCCTCCAGGAACAGGATGCGGTCGGTCAGCCGCTCGGCGTGCCGCATCTCGTCGATGGACTCGTCCCGGGTGTGCTTGGCCATCCGGCCGAAACCCCAGTTCTCCTGCATCTTCGAGTGCAGGAAGTACTGGTTGATCGCGGTCAGCTCCGCGGTGAGCTGCTCGTTCAGCAGCGCGATGATGTCCTTGTCGCCTTCCATGCCCGCCATGCTCGCATGACGCTCCGTTATGGAACAGCGTCAGGCGGCGGTGTCGCGGAGCCAGCGCGAACGCACGGGCGCCGCGATGCGCTCGGCCGCCGCCGGTTCGGCACCGGTGGCCTCGGCGGCGTCACTCACGGTGACGAGAGGACCGTCCGCCGCGCGGGTCTTGGTGGGGCCGAGCGCGACCGGGACCGGGGCGGAGGCGACCGGGGCAGCGGCGACGGGGACCGGGGCGGGGGCGGCACCGACCGGCGCGGGCTGGTCCGGGACGCCGAGGGGCGGGACCGGGCAGTCCGCCGGACGGACGGGGGCGAGCGGCCCGCCGGTGATCGCGTCCGCCAGCTCGCTGGCCGTGCTGACCTCGCTGACCAGGGAGTACAGCCGGCGGGTGCAGGAGCCGCAGCCGGGCTTCCAGCCGCAGGCGTCCTTGACCTCGCGCACCCCGCGGCAGCCGCCGTCGACCATGCAGCCGCGCACGTCATCCTCGGTGACGGCGTTGCAGACGCAGACGTACATGCCGGCCGGGCCCTCTCGCGAGTCGGGTAAGGAAAGCCTCAATAAGGTAAGGCATGCCTAATGTAAGCGAAGGATGCCCGGTCTGGCCAGTAGCGTCCGGAACGGTGTGATCTAACCCTCAGCGGGAAAGGCTCCCTCCCAGCGACGGGAGGGGTGACCGGTGGCGCAGGTGTGGCCCGGTGAGGCCAGTCCGCTCGGGGCCCGCTTCGACGGGGCGGGCACGAACTTCGCGGTCTTCTCGGAGATCGCCGAGCGGGTCGAGCTCTGCCTCTTCCAGGACGGCGAGGAGGTGCGGACGCCCCTCACCGAGGTCGACGCGTTCGTCTGGCACGCCTACCTGCCCGGCGTGATGCCCGGACGGGCCTACGGGTACCGCGTGCACGGCCCGCACGACCCGCCGAACGGGCACCTCTGCAACCCCGCCAAGCTGCTGCTCGACCCGTACGCGCGCGCCGTCGAGGGCGCCGTGGACTGGGACCAGACGTGCTTCGGCTACACCTTCGGTGACCCCTGGTCCCGCAACGAGGCCGACTCGGCCCCGCACATGCCGCGCTCGGTCGTCGTCAGCCCCTACTTCGACTGGGGGGACGACCGGCCGCCGCGCACCCCCTACGACGAGACGGTGATCTACGAGGCGCACGTCAAGGGCCTCACGATCGGGCACCCGCAGATCCCGCCCGAGATCCGCGGGACGTACGCGGGGCTCGGGCATCCGGCGATGATCGAGCACCTGGCGAAGCTCGGCGTCACGGCGGTCGAGCTGATGCCGGTGCACCAGTTCGTCCACGACGACCGGCTCGTCCGGCGGGGGCTGCGGAACTACTGGGGCTACAACACGATCGGCTTCTTCGCGCCGCACAACGAGTACTCCTCGTCCGGCCACCGCGGCGAGCAGGTGCTGGAGTTCAAGGCCATGGTGAAGGCCCTGCACGAGGCGGGCATCGAGGTCATCCTGGACGTCGTCTACAACCACACCGCCGAGGGCAACCACCTGGGGCCGACGCTCTCGTTCCGGGGGCTGGACAACGCGTCCTACTACCGGCTCGTGGACGACGACCCCCGCTACTACATGGACACCACCGGCACCGGCAACAGCCTGCTCATGCGCAGCCCGCACGTGCTCCAGCTGATCATGGACTCGCTGCGTTACTGGGTGACCGAAATGCACGTGGACGGGTTCCGGTTCGACCTCGCCGCGACCCTCGCCCGCGAGCTGCACGAGGTGGACCGGCTGTCGGCGTTCTTCGACCTCGTCCAGCAGGACCCGGTCGTCTCGGTGGTCAAGCTGATCGCCGAGCCGTGGGACGTCGGGGAGGGCGGCTACCAGGTCGGCAACTTCCCGCCGCTGTGGACGGAGTGGAACGGCCGCTACCGCGACACCGTCCGCGACTACTGGCGCGGCGAGTCCGGCATGCTGCCCGACTTCGCGTCCCGGCTGACCGGCTCGTCCGACCTGTACGCCGACGACGGCCGCCGCCCGGTCGCCTCGATCAACTTCCCCACCTGCCACGACGGCTTCACCCTGCACGACCTGGTCTCCTACGACCGCAAGCACAACGAGGCCAACGGCGAGGACGGCCGGGACGGCACCGACGACAACCGCTCCTGGAACTGCGGCGAGGAGGGCCCGACGACCGACCTGGACGTCCTGACCCTGCGCGAGCGGCAGAAGCGGAACCTGCTGGCCACCACGTTCCTCGCGCAGGGCGTCCCGATGATCGCGCACGGGGACGAGCTCGGCCGCAGCCAGCGCGGCAACAACAACGCCTACTGCCAGGACAACGAGATCTCCTGGATCGACTGGGACGGCGGCCTCGCCGAGCACTTCCCGCTCGTCGACTTCGTCGAGCGCCTCGCCGGGCTGCGCCGCGCGCACCCGGTGTTCCGGCGCCGCCGCTTCTTCGAGGGCCGTGGCGAGTCGTCGAACGGCCTGCCGGACATCGCCTGGTTCACCCCGGACGGGACGGTCATGACGGACGACGACTGGAACGCCGGGTTCAGCAAGTCGCTCGCCGTGTTCCTCAACGGCGACGCCATCCGCGAACCGGACCGGCGCGGCGAACCCGTCCGGGACGACTCGTTCCTGCTGCTGTTCAACGCGCACTTCGGCGACCTCGGCTTCACCCTCCCGCCGGGCCGCTTCGGCGCCATGTGGGCCAAGCTCCTCGACACCGCCGACCCGCTGCTCGCCGACCCCGCGTCCACGATCAGCAAGGCCGGCGAGACCACCCGGGTGACCGCCCGATCCGTGCAGGTGCTCCGCCGTGTCTGACCCCGCGCAGCCGCCGAGCGGCACCTACCGGCTCCAGCTCCGCGCGCCCGGCTTCCGGTTCGCCGAGGCGGCGGCGCTCGCGCCCTACCTCAAGGACCTCGGCGTCTCGCACGTCTACCTGTCGCCGGTGCTCCAGGCCGCGCCCGGCTCGACGCACGGCTACGACGTCGCCGACCACGGCCGGATCTCCGCCGAACTGGGCGGCGAGGACGCCTTCGTCGCGATGGTCCACCGGTTCCACTCGCTGGGGCTGCGGGTGCTGCTCGACATCGTCCCGAACCACATGGCGTTTTCCGGTCCGGCTGTAGAGTCCGTCCTCGCGGACGGGCCGAAATCCCCGTACGCGCACTGGTTCGACGTGGACTGGGACGCCGGCGGCGGGCGGCTCGTCCCGCCCGGCGAGGGCGAACCGAACTACCGCCGCTTCTTCGACATCTCCGGCCTGATCGCGCTGCGCCAGGAGGACCCGTCCGTCTTCGACGCCACGCACGACCTGGTCGTCCGGCTCGTCCGGGACGGCCTGGTCGACGGCCTCCGCATCGACCACCCGGACGGCCTCGCCGACCCGCACGGCTACCTCCGCCGCCTCTCCGACCGCATCGACCCGGGCCGCGACGGCGGCCCCTGGGTGCTCGTCGAGAAGATCACCGCGCCGGGCGAGGAGCTGCCCGCGGGCTGGCTCTGCGCGGGCACGACCGGCTACGACGCGCTCGGCACGGTCGGCGGCCTCTTCCTCGACCCCGCCGGCGAGGAGCCTCTGACCGCCACCTACTCCCGCTTCACCAGCAGCGCGCCCGGCTCCACGGACGGCGCGCCCGAGTTCGCTACCGGCGCGTCCACTTCGGCTACCGGCCCGTCCGGTTCGGTTGGCGGCGCGTCTGGCTCGGCTGGCGGCGCGTCCGGCTCGGCTGGCGGCGCGTCCAGTTCGGCTAACGGGGCGTCCGGTTCGGCTGGTGGCGCGTCCGGTTCGGTTAGTGGCTCGCTCGGCTCGGTTGGCGGCGCGTCCGGTTCGGCTAGCGGCGCATCCGGCTCGACTGGTAGCGCGTCCGGCCCGGTTGGCGGATCGGCGGGCTCGGTTGGCGGATGGACGGGCGTGGGCGGCGACTCGTCCGGTTTCGCCGAGGTCGAGTGGGAGGCTCGGAATCTGGTGGCCGAGGAGGGGCTGCGGCCGGATGTTGAGCGCCTGCATCGCGTCCTGGTCCGGTCGCGGCCGGGGGACGACCCGGACGCCTTGCGCGAGGCCATGGTCGAGCTGCTGGTCGCCATGCCCGTCTACCGCGCTTATGTCGTGCCCGGTGAGGGCCCGACCGAGCAGGCCCTTCGCGTCCTGGACGAGGCGGCGCGGCGCTGCCGCTCGCCGCTGGTCCCGGCCGTCGTGCGCGAGGCGCTGTACGGCGACCCCGAGTTCGTCGTCCGGTTCCAGCAGGTAAGCGCGCCGCTGGCGGCGAAGGGCGTCGAGGACACCGCGTTCTACCGCTGGTCCCGGATGGCGTCGCTGAACGAGGTCGGCGGCGACCCGACCCGCTTCGCCGTCGCTCCCGCCGACTTCCACGCCTACTGCGGGGGCGTCGCCGCCGACTGGCCGCTGACCATGACCACGCTGTCCACGCACGACACCAAGCGGCAGGAGGACGTCCGCGCCCGGCTGGCCGTGCTCGCCGAGATCCCGGACGAATGGGACGCCACGGTCACCGCCTGGCATTCGCCGTCCTCTCCGCTCGAACCGGACCTCGAATACCTGATGTGGCAGACGCTCGTCGGCGCCTGGCCGATCACCGAGGAGCGGATGCGCGGCTTCCTGACCAAGGCGATGCGCGAGGCCAAGACCGCCACGAACTGGATCACACCGGACGAGGCGTACGAGCGCGCCGTCCTGGACTACCTGCACGGCGTCCTGGCATCCGAGACGACCGACGAGATCACCCGGTTCGTCGCGCGCCTCGAACCCCGGACGCGCTCGAACGTGCTGAGCCAGAAGATCGTCCAGCTCGCCATGCCCGGCGTCCCGGACCTCTACCAGGGGTGCGAGCTCGTGAGCCTCTCCCTGGTCGATCCGGACAACCGCCGCCCGGTCGACTACGGCCGCCGCCGGACCCGCCTGACCCGGCTCGACAACAACGGCGCCCCCGGCGGCCTCGACGACGAGAAACTCCTGGTCACGTCCCGGACGCTCCGCCTGCGCCGCGACCACCCGACCTGGTTCGCCCCGGCGGGCCGACCGCCTCCCTACGAGCCGCTGGCCGCGATCGGGCCCGCCGCCGAGCACGCCGTGGCGTTCCGCCGCGGCCGCGCCGCGGTCATCGCCACCCGGCTGCCCGCCGGGCTGGAACGCCGCGGCGGCTGGGCCTCCACCGTCCTGGACCCGGGCGGCGACGGCCACTGGCGCGACGTCCTCACCGGCTACGTCCACCAGGGGCCGCTGCTGGACCTGGCCGCCGTCCTCGATCGGATGCCCGTCGCCCTGCTCGTCCCGGAAGATCTGGCATGACGCGTTTCTCGGTCTGGTCCCCGTCCGCCCGCAAAGTCGCCGTCGCCCTCCCTGAACGCCGCGAGGAGCTGGCCCCGGTCGGAGACGGCTGGTGGGCTGCGGACATACCGGACGCAACCCACGGCACCGACTACGGCTTCGTCCTGGACGAGCGCGCCGAAGTGCTGCCCGATCCGCGCTCGTTGTGGCAACCCCGCGGCGTCCACGCCCCGAGCCGCGTCTACGACCACGCCCGCTTCCCGTGGACGGACGACCGGTGGCACGGACGCCCGCTCCCCGGATCGGTCCTCTACGAACTCCACATCGGCACGTTCACCCCCGAAGGCACGCTCGACGCCGCCGCGACCCGCCTCGACCACCTCGCGGACCTAGGCGTGGACGCCGTGGAACTGATGCCCCTCGCCGCCTTTTCGGGCCACCACGGCTGGGGCTACGACGGGGTGTGCCTCTGGGCCGTCCACGAGCCGTACGGAGGCCCGGACGCCCTCAAACGCTTCGTGGACACCGCGCACGCGCGAGGCATCGCCGTCGTTCTGGACGTCGTCTACAACCACCTCGGCCCGTCCGGAAACCGCCTGCGGGATTTCGGCCCGTACTTCACCGACGCGTACGCGACCCCGTGGGGCGACGCCATCAACTTCGACCAGGCGGGCGCGGACGGCGTCCGGGCCTTCGTGGTCGAGAACGCGCTCATGTGGCTGCGCGACTTCCGCCTGGACGGGCTCCGCCTGGACGCCGTCCACGCCATCCGCGACCAGCAGGCCGTCCACATCCTGGAGGAGCTGTCCGCCGCCGTGGACGCCCTGGCCGCCCACCTCGGTCGCGCCCCGTACCTGATCGCCGAGTCCGACCTGAACGACCCGCGGCTGATCACCCCGCGCGAGGCCGGCGGCCTCGGCCTCACCGCGCAGTGGGACGACGACGTGCACCACGCCCTGCACGCCCTCCTCACCGGCGAACGCCAGGGCTACTACGCCGACTTCGGCACACCCCAGACCCTCGCAAAGGCGCTGACCAGCGCATTCGTCCACGACGGCGGCTACTCCACCTTCCGAGGCCGCCACCACGGCCGCCCCGTAGACCGCACCCGAACCCCCGCCCACCGCTTCATCGCCTCCCTCCAGAACCACGACCAAATAGGCAACCGAGCCACCGGCACCCGCCTCTCAACCCCCCCACCACCCCCCAGCACATCCACACCGGTCACGTCCGTACCGGTCACGTCTACACCGGTCACGGACGCACCTGGTGCATCCACGCCGAGCACGTCCGTACCGAGCACGGACGCACCCGGCGCGGTGGTGCCGGAGCCGGGCGCGGCGGCTGCGGCTGTGCCGGGCGAGGGCGGCGTGGACATGCCGGCCGGGGAAGGGGCGGGGGCGGAGACGGGCGGGGTGGGGTTGTCGATGGAGCGGCTCAAGATCGGCGCGGCGTTGCTGCTGCTCGGACCGTTCACGCCGATGCTGTTCATGGGGGAGGAGTGGGGCGCGAAGACGCCGTGGTGCTACTTCACCGATCACCGCGAGCCGGATCTCGGACGTGCCGTCACCGAAGGGCGGCGGCGCGAGTTCGCCCGGCACGGGTGGCGGGGCGAGATCCCCGATCCACAGGCTGTGGATACTTTCCGGCGATCCGTCCTCGACTGGACGGAGCCGGACGAGTCGCGCCACCGCGACCTGCTGCGCTGGTACCGGGCATTGATCGCGCTCCGCCGCGCATGCCCCGAGTTCACCGATCCCGACCTGGCGCGCGTCGCAGTCGAGGCCGGCGACACCTGGCTGATCATGCGCCGGGGACGCTTCCGGGTGGCCGCGAACCTCGATGATCACGACACTCTGGATCTCGGCGAGGGCACGCTGGTGCTCTCGTCCGCAACTGCCCCACCTGAGACGATCTCAGGCGAGAAGGTTTCAGATGAGAGCATCTCGTCCGAGAAGGCATCGGAGCGGAGCGAGATCATCCTGCGGGGAACCGGGGTCGTCGTCGTGTCGGACGGTGACGTCCGCCGACCGGGATAACGGCCCGCCAAGTCTCCAAAACGCGTGCATATCCCGACACCGGACGGATGCCATAACCCGTCCGAAATCAGTGCTGGCCGCGCGGCCCCGACCAGCGCGAACGGCACCGCCTCCGCCGACCGGGCGACCAGCTGATCGAGAGGCGGTCCGTACGGGTACTTCCGGCGACGGGAAGATTGTGCGTATTCGAGGATGTACTACGAGTGGCAAACCGCAGGTCAAGAGCGTGGCGGTACCCAGGAAACGTTCATGAATGGCCATACGATCGGTTCATGACCTCAGTACTGCTCGCCGAGGACGACACGTCCATCTCCGAGCCTCTCGCCCGCGCGCTGCGTCGCGAGGGGTACACCGTTGAAGTCAGCCCCGACGGCCCGCAGGCCCTGGAGCGGGCGCTCGGCGGAGGCGTCGACCTGATCGTGCTGGACCTCGGCCTGCCCGAGCTGGACGGTCTGGAGGTCGCCCGCCGAGTCCGCGCGGAGGGCCACGGCGTGCCGATCCTGATCCTGACCGCGCGGGCCGACGAGGTGGACACCGTCGTCGGCCTGGACGCCGGGGCCGACGACTACGTGACCAAGCCCTTCCGGCTCGCCGAACTGCTCGCCCGCGTCCGGGCGCTGCTGCGCCGCGGCAGCACCGAGACGCCGATCGTGCAGGGCGTCCGGATCGACGCCGAGTCCCGCCGCGCCTGGATGGGCGACCAGGAGCTCCAGCTCACCACCAAGGAGTTCGACCTGCTCCGGGTCCTGGTGCGCGACGCCGGGAAGGTGGTCACCCGCGAACAGATCATGCGCGAGGTCTGGGACACCAACTGGTGGGGCTCCACGAAGACGCTCGACATGCACATCTCCTGGCTACGCCGCAAGCTCGGCGACGACGCCGGCAGCCCCCGCTACATCACCACCGTGCGGGGCGTCGGCTTCCGGTTCGAGCGCGGCGACTGACGCGGGCCGAGCGACCCGCGCACCGGCATGGGCTACGCAGAGCGCATTCCCCGCACCACCCGCGCGGGCCGCGACCACCCACGACGAACCCCACACCACCCCACACCGGAAACCCCGCATGCACCACCAGCCACCCGCCCGTCCCGGCAACCCACCAAAGCCGCGGACAGCACCCACGCAAGCACCGCACCCAGCACAACCAGCGTCGCCAACCGCGCGCCCAGCGTCCCTATCCCGAACGGCGCACCCAGCGCCGACGGCGCAAGTGACGCACCCAACGTGAGCGGCGCACCTAATGCCGATGGCGCACCCAGCGCTGAAGGCTCGACCGGCGCATCCAGCGTCGACGGCGTGAGCGACGCTCCTAGCGTGAGCGGGGCGTCCAGCACCAACGGCGCTCCCAGCGCCGATGGCGCGGGTGGCGCACTCAGCACGAATGGCGCGCCCAGCGCCGACGGCGTGAACGGCGCGCCAGATGCCGATGGCGCAACCGGCGCTGAAGGCATGAGCGGCGCACCCAGCGTGAGTGGCGTATCCAGCGCCGACGGCGCGAGGGTCGCTCCTAGCGTGAGCGGGGCGTCCAGCACCGACGGCGCACCCAGCACCGGTGGCGCGGGCGGCGCACCCAGCGCGAACGGCGCATCCAGCGCCGAGGGCGTGCGAGGTGCATCCAACATTGACAACGCGAATAGCGCCCCCAGGGCTGATGGCGCGAACGGCGCTTCCAGCGCTGATGGCGCATCTAGCGTCGACGGCGCGAGCGGTGTTCCTAGTGTGCGCGGCGCGTCCAGCACTGACGGCTTGCGTGGTGCTGATGGCGCGGGTGGCGCGCCCAGCACGAACGGCGCGGCCAGTGCCGACGGGGTGCTCGGCGCTCCCAGCGTGAGCGGCGCATCCAGCGCTGACAACGCGAACAGCGCATCCAGCGGCAACGGCGCGACTGGCGCTCTCACCGCGAGCGGCGCATCTGGTGCCGATGGCGTGAGTGGCGCTCCGCGCGCAAGCGGCGCAACGAGCAGCGATGGCGCATCCGGTGCCGGTGGCACGGAATGTGCGCCCAGCGTGAGGGGCGCTCCTAGCGTGGCGGCGTGTTTGGCGCTGGCGGTGTGAGTGGTGCGGGTGCTGGGGGTGTTCGGTAGGGGGTTGTTGGTTGTTGGGAAGGCGCGGGGTGTTCGGGTCGGGTGACCGGGTCGGGTGGGAAGCGCGTCTGTCAGGCACGCCGTTCGCGGTGTGAGTCACGTCCGTGTGGTGCGCGGGAGCCTTTCGCGTACCAGCCGTCCGAGCCGTCCGGGGGAACGGGGGTCGTCCTCCCCGGCGGCGCGGTCATCGTCCAACCCGTACGGGGGCCGGGCCGTCCCGAGCGGCTCCGGCGCACCGCCTCTCTTCGAGGAGGCCCGATGAGGCGCCGACTGCTCCTGTCGACGCTCGCCGTGGCGATCGTCGCGATCCTGCTACTCGGCATACCCCTCGCCTACGCCAGCAACAAGCTCATCTACGAGGAGGCCAGGCAGTCGCTCGAACGCGAGGCGTCCTCCATCGTCGGCGGCGTCGGCTTCAGCCTGGAGTCCGGCCAGCCGATCACCCGCGACAAGATCGCGCAGGAGTACCCCGGCCGGTACATCGTGATCACGCTGCCCGACAACCGGACCGTCACCGCGGGCACCGCGCCACGCCGTCCTGGGGACCAGCTCACCGCGACGGCGACCGTGTCCGGCGTGCACGTGCAGGTGGCGCAGCCCGCCCAGCAGGTCCGGGACGAGGCGCTGCGGCAGATGCTGCTGATCAGCAGCCTCGCCGCGCTCGGCGTCGCGGTGACCGTCGGACTGGCGATGTTCCAGGCCCGCAAGCTCACCCTGCCGCTGATCGACCTCGCCGAGACCGCCGACCGGCTCGGCACCGGGAACGCCAGGCCGCGCCGCCGCCGCTACGGCATCCCGGAGGTGGACCGCGTCGCGGAGGTGCTCGACAGCAGCGCCGTCCGGATCGCCGACCTGCTCGCCGCCAGCCGCGAGTTCGCCTCGGACGCCAGCCACCAGCTGCGCACCCCGCTGACGGCGCTCACGATGCGGCTGGAGGAGATGATCGAGGCCGCGGACTACCCGGACGTCGTCCGCGAGGAGGGCGTGGCCGCGATCGCGCAGACCGAGCGGCTGGTCGCCGTGGTCGAGCAGCTGCTCGCCCGCGCCCGGCACGACCGGACGGGCGCCGCCGTCGCCGCGCCGATCGACCAGATCATCGCGCAGCAGGTGGAGGAGTGGCGCCCGATCTTCCGCCGGGACGGCCGCGACATCCGGATCATCGGCGAGCAGGGCCTCGTCGGGATGACCAGCCCCGAGGGCCTGTCCCAGATCGTCGCGACGCTGCTGGACAACTCGCTCGTGCACGGCGCCGGCGTCGTCACGATCAACACCAAGCAGGGCGCCAGCTCGGTCGTGGTGGAGATCGGCGACCAGGGCCGGGGCATCCCGCCCGAGCTGGAGCACCGGATCTTCGAACGCAGTGTCAGCGGCGGTCACGGCACGGGCCTGGGGCTCTACCTGGCCCGTTCGCTGGCGGCGGTGGACGGCGGGCGCCTGGAGCTGATCCAGCCGCGTCCGGCGACCTTCGGGATCTTCCTCCGCGAGGCGTCCCAGGCCCGCCTGGCCGAAGAACGCGTCGTCATCGGGCCCGTCTGACCGGCTCCCGCCACGGCCATCCTGCGAGCTGCCGGGGCCGCGCCGTCGAGAGGGCTGCTCAGTGGGCGCGGGTGAACTCGGCCAGGCCCTCGGGTTCGGGGCGGGACGAGTCGAGGGGGTGCGAGTAGTCGCGGGCCGCCGCAGTGCCGGGGGCCGGGGACGAGGCGTGGCCCGGGGACGGGGCGTGGCCCGGGGACGGGGCCTGGCCCGAGGCCGTGTCCTGCGGGGCGGACGCTTCGGGGAGGCCCGTGGCGGGGGCGACCGGCGGGGCGTCCTCGGGCAGGAAGACCCACTTCTTGTAGGCCCAGTAGCGGAACAGGGTGGCGATCGCCGTCCCGATGATCAGGGACGCGTTGTAGGCGATCCAGCCGCGCTGGTCGAGGACGAACTTGGTGAAGCCCTGGATGAGCCAGGTGATCAGCAGGCCGATGCCGTTGAGGACGAAGAAGGTGACGTACTCGCGGCCCATCCCGGTCTGCTCGCGGTGCCGGAACGTCCAGTAGCGGTTGGCGAGGTAGGAGAAGGTCGCGGCGACGACCGTGCCGACACCGGTGGAGGTCAGCTCGCCGACGCCGAACCCGACGTGCAGCACGTTGCCGACACCGGTGGTGATCACGAACGCGAGGGCGCCGATGCTGCCGAACTTCGCGAGCTCGTGCACGATGTGCGCGAACCGCCGGTAGAGCTGGGCGACAAAGCTCACGAAGGGGAACCGTCCTTCCGGACCTCGGCTACAGGCGGTGCGGTCGGCGGCGTCAGGGCCCGGGAGCGGGTGCTCCGGCCGGTGCGCGAACCGTCGAGGCACATCGAGGATAGACGCAAGCGACCTCTGTAGCGTCCGAACATGAACGTTTCACCGTACCCGCACAGTTCCCTTGCGTTCCCCGGACTTGCCCGTCCTACCTGTTCGGACGCGTGGAAAGCCGGGATGGTTCGCCTCCTCCGGTTTCGGTCATGCTCTGAGTCTCCCCGCCGCGCGCGCCCGATACCCTTCTCTGCGTGAGAGACGCAGCTCAGGACGGTAGCGCGGGCCGGACACCGGTGGTCGGAATGGCCGGAGGCGGGCAACTCGCCCGGATGACCCAGCAGGCCGCGATCGCGCTCGGCGTGTCGCTGCGGGTGCTGGCCGGGGCGGCGGACGACTCGGCGGCCCGGGTGACGCCCGGAACGTCCGTCGGGGACGACCGTTCCGAGGCCGACCTGCTGGCCTTCGCCGAGGGCTGCGACGTCCTGACCTTCGATCATGAGCACGTGCCCGGCGCGCACATCGAGGCCGTCGAGGCGTCCGGGGTGCCGTGCCGTCCGGGCGCGGACGCGCTCCGGCACGCGCAGGACAAGCTGGTCATGCGCGAGCGGCTGAGCGCGCTCGGCGCGCCGTGCCCCGCGTTTGCGGCCATTCCGGACGAGACGTCCCTCAAGCGGTTCGCGGACGAGCACGGGCTCCCGCTGGTCCTGAAGGCGACCCGCGGCGGCTACGACGGCAAGGGCGTCTGGGTGATCAAGGACCTGGACGACCCGGCCGTCGCGGAGCTGCTGGCCAGCGGCACCCCGCTGATGGCCGAGGAGATGGTGTCCTTCCGCCGCGAGATCGCCGCGCTGGTCGCCCGCTCGCCCTACGGGCAGGGCGCCGCGTACCCGGTCGTCGAGACCGTCCAGGAGGGCGGGATCTGCGTCGAGGTGATCGCGCCCGCGCCCGGCCTGGACGCCGACCGCGCCGAGGAGGCGCAGCGGCTCGCCCTGGACATCGCCGACAAGCTGGGCGTGACCGGGCTGCTCGCCGTCGAGCTGTTCGAGACCGCGGACGGCCTGCTGGTCAACGAGCTGGCGATGCGCCCGCACAACTCCGGCCACTGGACGATCGAGGGCGCCCGCACCTCGCAGTTCGAGCAGCACCTGCGGGCCGTCCTGGACCTGCCGCTCGGCTCGACCGAGCCGTCCGCCCGCTGGACGGTCATGGCGAACGTCCTCGGCGGCGACGACCCGGACCTGTACTCCCGGTACTTCCATGTGATGGCGCACGACCCGGGGGTCAAGGTCCACTTCTACGGCAAGCACGTCCGTCCCGGCCGCAAGATCGGCCACGTCACCGTCCTCGGCGACGACCTCGGCGACCTGCGGGAACGTGCCCGGCACGCCGCCGACTACCTGCGCTGGGGCACCGCCATGAAGCAGCACACCGCAGCCGTGAAGGAGCACACCGGATGAGCACCCCCGTCGTCGGCGTCGTGATGGGCAGCGACTCGGACTGGCCCGTCATGAAGCTCGCCGCCGAGGCGCTGGACGAGTTCGGCATCCCGTTCGAGGCGGACGTGGTGTCCGCGCACCGGATGCCGCACGAGATGATCGCCTACGGCGCGGAGGCGGCGTCCCGCGGGCTCAAGGTGATCATCGCGGGCGCGGGCGGGGCGGCGCACCTGCCGGGCATGCTCGCGTCGGTGACGCCGCTGCCGGTGATCGGCGTCCCGGTGCCGCTCAAGTACCTGGACGGCATGGACTCGCTGCTCTCCATCGTCCAGATGCCCGCCGGCGTCCCGGTCGCGACCGTCGCCGTGGGCGCCGCCCGCAACGCCGGCCTCCTCGCCGCCCGCATCCTCGCCGCGAGCGACGAGGCCCTGCGCGCGAAGATGGAGTCCTTCCAGGCCGACCTCAAGGCCCAAGCCCAAGCCAAGGGCGCCCGCCTACGCGACTCCCTCTAGCCCGCCTCCGCAACTCCCTCGCGCTAGTCCCTTCCGCGAGTCCGCGAGTCGCTCTAACCCGCCTGCGCGACTCCCTCGAACCCGCCTGCGCGACTCCCTCGAACCCGCCTGCGCGACTCTCTCTAGCCCGCCTGCGCGGATCCTTCGCGCTCGTGCCTTCCGCGAGGCGCTCTAGCCCTTCGAGGGCCTGGGAACTTTTGCTGCGCGTTCTCAGGTCTTCGTTGGGCTCTAGCAACTGTTAGACCCTCTAACGCGAACGGTTATACCCTCTAACGCGAACGGTTATACCCTCTAACGTCGCGTTATAGGCTCTAACGTTTGAGAAGGTCGGTCACGCCTGCGGTGCCCTCGTCGGGGTGGCCGTCCGCCAGGCGGCGCTCCATCAGCGCCATGAACGGGGTGAGGAGTTCGGCGCTGACGCCCTGCTCCTCGGCCGTGCGCAGGAGCGTCGCGTTGCCCTGGACCATCATCGCCAGGTTGGACGTCACGCCCAGGGTGTAGTCGCCGCTCTCCAGCTGGGCGGCGACGCCGTGCACATATCCGGACATGGCGGTCAGCCATTCGACCAGCAGCGGCGCGAACTCCTTCGGCGTGACGCTGGTGCCGCGCATGAGGGCGAACGCGTGCGAGACCCCACCGAACATCGCGGTCATCGCGCTCAGCAGCGCCACGTCGTGCAGCGCCGCCGAGCCGGGATCCTCACCGACGTACCGGGTGCCCGCCGGGACGGCCAGCGCATCCCGGTGCTCCTCGAACAGGACGTCCGATCCGCTGTAGAACACGTACGCGCCGGACTCCGGGACGCCGATCATCGGCGGGACGGCCATGATCCCGCCGTCCAGGTACCGAGCGCCGCGTGCGGTGGCCCACTTGGCACGTTCCCGGGCCTGGCCCGGGGTTCCGGTCGTGATGTTGACGACGTCCTTGCCGGTGAGGTCGGCGTCCGCGAGGGCCTGCTCGACGGACGCGTCGTCCAGCAGGCAGACGACGACCAGCGGGCTCGCCGCCACCGCCTCGGCCGCGGACGCGGCGACCTTCGCGCCCTGAGCGACGAGCGGTTCGGCGCGGCTCGCGGTGCGGTTCCAGACGGTCAGCTCGTATCCGGCGGCCAGCCACGTGCGCGCGAGCGCCGTCCCCATCGCGCCGAGGCCCAGCAGAGTGATCTTGTTGTCGGGGTTCATGCCGTCCACCCTGGCCGGTCGTTCGCAGCACGAACAGTACGCACTTCAAGGTGCGTGGTTACCCTGACGTTAGTGATCAGCGAGGAGGGGGGCGGCGCGATGCGGACGATGCGGCGGCCAGGCGCCTACCAGTGCGGACTGGACGCGGCGATGGACGTGGTCGGGGGCAAGTGGAAGGTGCTCGTCCTGTGGGCGCTGGCCGAGCGCACGCACCGCTTCGGCGAGCTGCGCCGCGCGCTGCCGGGCGTGACCGAGAAGGTGCTGGCGGCCCAGCTGCGCGAGCTGGTCGAGGACGGCATCGTCCACCGCGAGGTCCTGGACGAGGTCCCGCCGCGCGTCGAGTACTCCCTGACCCCGCGCGGCCGCTCCCTCAACGAGGCCCTCGCCCCGCTGGGCGCCTGGGGCCGCGAGAACGTCCTGAACGTCCTGCATCAGCCCTGACCCCCTGCGCCCCCAGCCGAGCCCCCCACATCCACACAGCCCACGCCCACGCCTGAGCGCGCCCCATGCTTAAGCGCGCCCGCGCCTCAGTGCGCGTCCGCCTTGAGTGCGCGTCCGCCCCTCAGTGCGTGCCCACCCTGAGTGGGCGCCTGCGCCTGAGTGCGCGCCCGCGCCTGAGCGCGCCCGCCCCTCAGTGCGCGCCCGCCCCTCAGTGCGTGCCCACCCTGAGTGGGCGCCCGCGCCTGAGTGCGCGCCCGCCCTGAGTGGGCGCCCGCCCTGAGTGCGGGTCCGAGTGCGCGTGCGTCTGAGCGCGCCATGCTTGAGCGCGCCGGTGTCAGAGCGCGTGCGTGTCTCAGTGCGTGCGTGTCTGAGCGCGCCATGCCTGAGCGTGTGTCCGGGGGCGCCTGTGTGTGGGTGCGTGCATGTCTGAGCATGTCCGCGTTCGTGCGGGCACGTGCTTGGGCAGGCGTGTGACTGAGCGTGGCCGCGCCTGGGTGGGGTGGGGGAGGGGGCTTTGGGGTCAGCGGCGGCGGAAGAGGCCTCGGCGTTTGGGTTGGGTCGTGGTGCCGGGGGCGACCGTCAGCAGCGTGGCGATGCCGCGGATGAAGTCGCCGATCTCGGTGGACATGTCGGCGAAGTGCAGGTGGTGGCCCTGGGGTGTCCACTCGCCGAGGATCGCGCCCGGCTCGTGCGTGATCGGGTCGACGGCGTACTCCAGGGTGAAGAAGCGCGTCGAGGACGATCCGTACGGCTGGACCATCGCGGCGTAGTACGCCTCGGCGGCGGCCTCCGGCTCCGGCAGCGTGATCAGCAGGAGCCGGTTGTCGGCCAGCTCGATGAGGTTCCCGCGCAGGCCGTCGGACGGGAGGCGCTCGCCGGCGGGCAGGTCCTCCCCGACGTCCCGCCAGGTTTTCTCCAGTATTCCGGTGAGTTCCCCGGGATCGGTGTTCGCGAGGAGGGACGGCCCGTACTGCTCGGACGCCTCGCGCATCACCGAATGGACGAAGTGGTAATGGTGGCGGCGGAATCCGACCGGGTCGTCCACGGGCTCGGGAATGTCGCCGAGCATCGTCCGGAACTCCTCCGGAAAGGCGAACGTGAGGGACTGCCCGTTGATGCGGGTGAGCTGCTCGCTTTCGCCTTCCCGCCACCAGTAGATGTGCGGGCTCAGGCGGCTCTCGGACGCGCTGAACAGCGCCGCGGTGTCCTCGGCCATGGCCGCTAGCGCGGTCAGGACCGTCCCGCCTTCGATCGGATGCAGCAGCACATGGAACTTGTCCGGGATGGAGAACAGCGCTCCGGCGGCCGGAATCGGTTGCCCGGTCAATTGCCGCGCGACGTCGTCCAGAACGAGAACCCGGCTCGCGGTGAAGGCGTTCGGTCCGGTCATCACGTGGTAGGTGCCGCCCTTGTCGGCGTGCACGACCTCGTGCTTTCCGACCGGCATTCCACTCAGGTTCTGAAAGGCGAGTTCCCATTGCTCCTCGGGCTCGCCGAGCGCGTTCAGGGACGCCTCGTCCAGGCCCTCGTCCCCGGCCAGCGCCATCACCAGGTGGAGGCCGGGCAGGGGCTCGGGCACGTCCTCGGGCGGCTCGGCCAGCTCGTCCGCCGGGAGCAGCATGCCGTAGAGCCTGCCCCGCAGCCCGTCCTCCGCCATCAGCACCTCCGTTGATCAAGTATGCGCCCAGTATCCGCCTACTCGACCGGAGATGCGGCGCTCAGCGGCGCAGGGCCCACTCGACTCCGGGGCAGCGGTCCATGACGACGTCCAGACCGGCGTCCCGCGCCCGCCGCGCGGCAGCCTCGTCGATCACGCCGAGCGGCAGCCAGACCGCCTTCGCACCTGCGGCGATGGCCTCGTCCACGGCCGCCCCGGCGTGCTCGGCCCGCCGGTACACGCCGACGACGTCGATCTCGTCCGGCACCTCGCCGAGCGTCGCGTACCCGCGCTCGCCGAGCACCTCGTCCGCGGCCGGATGAACCGGGACGATCCGCTTCCCGCGCTGCTGCAGCAGCCGGGCCTGGCTGTAGACCTCGCGGTCGGGGTTGTCCCCGAGCCCCACGAACGCCCACGTCCGCGACTCGTTCAGCAGTTTCTTGATCACCAACTGGTCGGCAAAGTCCGTCATGCCCGGCACAACCCCCGGAGCCGCCGCCCGCTTCCCGCCCCGCTCCAACAAACACCAATGTCTTTCAGGTGTACGGTCGTTCGGGGGTGAACGCGGTGTATCGCAAAGTTCTCGTGACGCTCATAGCGGTGCTCATCTTCCGGATAGGGCAGAACGCCCCGCTGCCGGGCGTCCAGCCGTCCGATGCCCGGCACGCGGCGAACACCTGGGCCGACCACGGTGATATGCACGCCCTACTGGACGTCCTCACCGGCGGCGCGCTCCTACGGCTCACGGTCTTCGGCCTAGGCGCCTGGCCCGCCGCAGCCGGATTCGTCGGAATCGGCTTGCTCTCCCTGGGCGTCCCCCGCCTTGAGGCCCTCCGACGGCAAGGCCCCGCCGGCCACAGACTCCTTGCCCGCCACGCAAGAACCCTCGCGCTCCTCCTCGGCGCCGTCGCCTCCTGCATCACGGTCGCCATTGCCGGACATCTCCGCGACCGGAGCGCGCTGACCCTGGTGACCCTCGCCTGCTGCCTGACCGCCGGAACCGCCGCCACGCTGCTGCTCATCGAATGGATCACCGACCGCGGCCTGGGCGACGGCTTCTCGGTCCTCCTGCTCACCCAGCTGCTCGCCGCCCTGCCCCGCCACCTCCACGGGACGCGCGGCGCGACCGCGGCGGCCTGCGCCCTCCTCGCCCTGGCCGTCCTGGTCCAGCTCCGGCGGACGGCCCGCATGATCCCCGTCCAATACCGGCGAACCGCCAGCATCCGCCAGCCGAAGACCACCTACATGCCGGTCAGGGTCATGCCGTACACCCTGATCCCGATGCTGGGCGCCGGCCTGATCCTCCTGGCCCTCCGCGCCTGGACGCCCCTCGGCACCCCGTGGACCCTGGCCGCGGCGGCCGCGACCGCCCTCCTGCTCGACCTGATAGCCGCCCCCACGGCGATCAACCCGAGGCGGATCGCCGCCGAACTGACCAGGACGGCCGCCTTCGTCCCAGGCATCCGCCCAGGCCGTCCGACCAGCGAGTTCTTCGACTACATCAACGCGCGGGTCACCCAGGTAGGCGTCCTCGCCGCCCCCGCCCTGACCGTCCTGACCCTGGCCGCAACCCCGCCCCTGGCCCTACCCCTGCTGATCACCCTGATCGCGTCCCTGCGCACCTTCGAACAACAAAACCTCGAAGCCCGCACCGTCCCCCACCTCCACCGGCCCCTCCCCGACCCCTGACCAGCCCCTTGAACGCTGCCGCCCCGTCGCGGGGCGTGGATTGCTTCCCGGGACGGGGCGCAGAGGTGGGCGCTCCGGTGGTGGAGTGGAGGTCAGGGGCGGCCTAGGGCTCGGTAGTTCCAGCCGGCGGCGCGCCAGTGGTCGGGGTCGAGGGCGTTGCGGCCGTCGACGATGTTCTTCTCGGCGACGACCTCGGCGAGGGCGTGCGGGTCCATCTCGCGGAACTCGGACCACTCGGTGAGGAGCAGGACGACGTGGGCGCCGCGGGCGGCGTCCAGGGCGGACGGGCCGAAGTCGAGGGCGGGCTGGGCGCGGCGGGCGTTCGGCATGGCCTGCGGGTCGTAGACGGTGACCCGGGCGCCCTGGCCGCGGATGGACGCGGCGACGTCCAGCGCGGGGGAGTCGCGGACGTCGTCGGAGTTGGGCTTGAAGGCCGCGCCGAGGACGCCGACCGTCCGGCCGATGAAGGAGCCGCCGAGCAGCTCGCGGGCGAGGTCCACCATGCGGATGCGGCGGCGGATGTTGATCTCGTCGACCTCGCGCAGGAAGGTCAGCGCCTGGTCGGCGCCGAGCTCGCCGGCGCGGGCCATGAAGGCGCGGATGTCCTTGGGCAGGCAGCCGCCGCCGAAGCCGAGGCCCGGGCCGAGGAACTTGCCGCCGATGCGGTCGTCGTGGGAGAGCGCCTCGGAGAGCTTGGTCACGTCGGCGTGCGCGGCCTCGCAGACCTCGGCCATCGCGTTGATGAACGAGATCTTCGTGGCGAGGAACGCGTTCGCGGCGACCTTCACCAGCTCGGACGTGGGGAAGTCGGCGGTGATGAACGGCGTGCCCTCGCCGATCATCGTGGCGTAGATCTCGCGGAGGGTCTTCTCGGCGAGCGTCCCGGCGTCGGGGTCGGACGGCAGCCCGACGACGATCCGGTCCGGGTGCAGCGTGTCCTTCACGGCGAAGCCCTCGCGGAGGAACTCGGGGTTCCAGGCGAGGACGGCGTCGGTTCCGGCGGGGGCGCGCTCGGCCAGCTTCCTGGCCAGGCGTGCGGCGGTCCCCACGGGGACGGTCGATTTGCCCACTACGAGGCAGGGCCGTTTCAGGTGCGGCGCGAGCGAGTCGACGGCGGCGTCCACGAAGGCCAGGTCGGCGGCGTACTCGCCCTGCTTCTGCGGCGTGCCGACGCAGATGAAGTGCACGTCGCCGAACTCGGCGGCCTCCTCGAACGAGGTGGTGAAGCGCAGCCGTCCGGACTCCAGGTTGCGCCGCAGGACCGGTTCCAGCCCCGGCTCGTAGACCGGGAGGTCACCTGCGGACAGCCGGGCGATCTTCTCGTGGTCCACGTCGAGGCCGAGCACCTCGAATCCGAGGTCGGCCATGCAGGCCGCGTGCGTCGCGCCCAGGTAGCCCGTCCCGATCACGGTCAGGCGGTGCGTCAAAGCCCTTCCTCCTGTCTGTTCCGTCCCCGAGATGATGCCGCCTCCCTGCGAGTCCTGCCCACCTGGCGCCGGGTCCCTGCGCCGGACGGGGAGTGTACCGGCGGGTAGCATGCGCGCTATGAGTCCCGACTTTCCCGCGTACGCCCCGTCGGAGGAGCACGAGATGCTCCGCCAGACGGTTCGCGAGCTCGCCGATGCCAAGATCGCCCCGTTCGCCGCGGCGGTCGACGAGGAGTCCCGCTTCCCCCAGGAGGCCCTGGACGCGCTGGTGCAGAACGAGCTGCACGCGGTGCACGTCCCGGAGAGCTACGGGGGTGCCGGGGCCGACGCCCTCGCCACCGTGATCGTCATCGAGGAGGTCGCGCGCGCGTGTGCCTCCTCCTCGCTGATCCCGGCGGTGAACAAGCTCGGTACGGTGCCGGTGCTGCTGTCCGGCTCCGAAGAGCTGAAGAAAAAGTATCTGACTCCGGTGGCCAAGGGCGAGGCCATGTTCTCCTACGCCCTGTCGGAGGCGGACGCGGGGTCGGACGCGGCGGGCATGAAGACCCGCGCGGTGCGGGACGGCGACCACTACGTGCTCAACGGCGCGAAGATGTGGATCACCAACGCCGGGGTGTCGGAGTACTACACGGTCATGGCCGTGACCGACCCGGAGAAGGGCGGCCGCGGCATCTCCGCGTTCGTCGTGGAGAAGTCGGACGAGGGCGTCTCCTTCGCGCCGAAGGAGAAGAAGCTCGGCATCAAGGGCTCGCCGACCCGCCAGGTCATCCTGGAGAACGTGCGGATCCCCGCGGACCGCATGATCGGCGCCGAGGGCACCGGCTTCAAGACCGCCCTCGCCACCCTCGACCACACCCGGATCACGATCGCCGCGCAGGCGCTCGGCATCGCCCAGGGCGCGCTCGACTACGCCGTCGGCTACGTCAAGGAGCGCAAGCAGTTCGGCAAGCCGATCGGCGACTTCCAGGGCGTCCAGTTCATGCTGGCCGACATGGCGATGCGCCTGGAGGGCGCGCGCCAGCTCACCTACCACGCGGCGATCAAGTCCGAGCGCGCGATGCACGGCGAGACCGTCCCGGACCTGACCTTCGTCTCGTCCGCCTGCAAGTGCCTCGCCTCGGACGTCGCGATGGACATCACCGTCGACGCCGTCCAGCTGCTCGGCGGCTACGGCTACACCCGCGAGTTCCCGGTCGAGCGCATGATGCGCGACGCCAAGATCACGCAGATCTACGAGGGCACCAACCAGATCCAGCGCATGGTCATGGCCCGCCAGCTCCTCAAGTAGGACTGGCTGCCGCGCGCCCCCGGCCTGGTCGGGGGCGCGTTCGTCGTTCTAGGACGGCGGCCGTTCGGCGTGGCGGAGGGTCAGGTCGGCGACCTTCTCGGGGACCTCGCGCGGCGGGAAGTGGCCCACGTCGTCCAGGACGATCCGCTCGTATCCGGCGGTGAACATGGCGTCCTTGCCCTTGCTGGTCTCGGGCAGGTTGTCGCCGTCGTCGGCGCCGTGGATCACCAGCGTCGGGACGCGCACCGGCGCCGGATCCGCCAGGCGCTTCTCGATGTCGTCGTAGGCCGGGTCGCCCGGCGCCTCGCCCCAGCAGTGCAGGTAGGCGTGCACGGTGACGGCCGGCCAGTCCTCGTTGTCCCAGGCCGCCGCGGCCTGCTCGAACTCGACCAGGAGCACCTGATCCAGGTCCAGGACGTCCAGGAACGCGGCCAGGTCATGTCCCAGCGCCCCGATCTGCCCGCTGCGCGATTTCCGCATTTCGACCCCTCAAGCGCTCTGCCCCTGGGTGACCTTGGCAAACGTCGGCCACGAGGCGGGAAGGGAGCCGGCGCCCTGCGGTGGCAGCGGTCGAAGAAGGCGACCGGCAGCCGGGCCGGGGGCGGTCACTTGCAGAGTTTGTCGCTGGCGGTCTTGGCTTGGAGCTTGGGGTCGGAGCCGGACGGGGAGCCGGTGGCGGACGGGGACGTGGTGGGCGCGACCTTGACCTTCTTGGCGCCCGTCCAGTCGTCGCCGACGAGGACCTGGAGGCGCGAGCCGAGGCCGTCGACCTGCTTGAGCTTGGCGCCGGGGATCGCGGCGGCGAGGGTCTTGGCGGAGTCGGCGCGGCCCGGGCCGTACTGGATCAGGGTGGTGGTGCGGCCGCGCTCGGCGATGCCGGGGACGACCGTGACCTGGAAGCCGGCGTCCCGCAGGTCGCCGCCGGCGCGGGCGGCGAGGCGCGGGGTGCCGACGGCGTTCAGGACGCGGACGTCGATGTCCTTCGGCGCGACGGTCGGGGCGTCCGGGTTGGTCGTCGGGGGAGCCGAGGGCTGGGACGGCGAGGGCGCCGGGGAGTCCTCGGTCATCGGCTTGTCGTGCCGGAGCCGGGAGAACAGGTCGCCGGCGGCCGACTCGTCCCACTGGACGGTGGACTGCGGCTGCGGCGAGTTCCACAGGACGGTGTTGAAGCCCGGGTTGGAGAGCGGGACCTTCGCGAAGGTGACGTGGTCGGTGGACACGCCCTTCATCTGGTCGGCGAGCTTCGGCAGGTCCTTGGCGAGCTTCTTGTCGACGCGCAGCGAGTGCAGGGCCGCGTTCAGGAACTTGGTGGACTTCACCGGGTCGCTGAGGGTCTTGCTGCTCAAAGCCTGCTTCATCAGGGACGCGATGAACGCCTGCTGCCGGTCGATGCGGCCGAGGTCGGTGCCGTCGCCGAGGGTATAGCGGGCGCGCGAGTAGGCGAGCGCCTGGAGGCCGTCCACGTGGGACTTCCCGGCGGGCAGCTGGAGGCCGGACTTCGGGTCGTTGACGGCCTGCTCGGTGCAGACGTCCACGCCGCCGAGCGAGTCGACCATGTTCACGAAGCCGTAGAAGTTGACCTCGACGTAGTGGTCGATCGGGACGTCGGTGGCCTGCTTGATCGTCGCGACGGTCAGGTCCGGGCCGCCGAACTGGTAGGCCCAGGTGAGCTTGCCGTACCGGGACGGGACGTCGCTGCCCTTGGCGCCCTCGGAACCGTTCGACTTGTGTGACGGGATCATGACGTAGGAGTCGCGCGGCAGGCTGACCACGGTGACCTTGTCGTGGTCCTTGTTCACGTGGACGAGGAGCATCGTGTCCGAGCGCTCGCCGGGCTCGTGGCCCAGCTTGGCCTTGCGCTGCTGCTCGCGGGTGAGGCCCTCGCGCCGGTCGACGCCCGCGACGAGGATGGTCATCGCGCCCTTCGGGGCGTCCTTCGCGCCGCCGAGGCCGCCGACCGAGACCTTGTCGATCGTGCCGGTCACGTAGTTCTGGAAGGCCCAGGCGCCGCCCGAGGTGAGCAGGACGAACGCCGACATGACCCCGGTCACGGCGAGGAACCGGCGCTGCCGCCGCGCGCTCATCACCGCGCGCGGCCCCAGGCCCGGAGGCGCCCCCCGGTCCGGGCGGCGGGGCCCGCGCGGCGTGTCGACGGTCACCCGCGGGGCCGGCACGCCGTCGACGGTGACCCCGTCGATCTCGCCGTCCTCGGCGGCGGACGCCCCGGACGGCACCCCGCCCGGACGCGGCCGGAAGTACCGCTCCAGCGGGTCGTCGCCGCGCCGCGGGCCGCCGCGGTCCGAGTCTCGCCCGTCCGTCATGCCGACCGCCGCCTCCTGAACACTTGCCGACCCGAGTCGGCACCACTCTAAAGTGGACGACACCGATTCGTTCGCTACCTGCGCCCCGTGTCCTTGCAGTAACGTGGCGCCGACTTGACCCGCCTTGACCCCAGGACCCGATGAACCCGTCTCCGCATACCCAGAGCGACCTGCAGGACGTCCGTTCCGCCCAGCCTTCGGAACGCACCTGGCCCGCGGTGTCGGTCGTGATGCCGGTGCTGAACGAGGAACGCCACCTCGACGACGCGGTCCGGCACATCGTGACCCAGGACTACCCCGGCGAGCTGGAGCTGGTGCTCTCGGTCGGGCCGTCCCGCGACCGGACCGAGGAGATCGCGCAGAAGCTCGCGGCCTCCGACCAGCGGATCCGGGTCGTGCCGAACCCCACCGGGCGCACCCCGCAGGGCCTGAACATCGCGATCCGCGCGTCGCAGTACTCGATCATCGTCCGGGTGGACGGCCACTCGCTGCTGCCGCCGGACTACGTGCGCGCCGCCGTCGAGACGATGGAGCAGACCGGGGCGGACAACGTCGGCGGGATCATGGCCGCGGAGGGCGTCACCCCGTTCGAGCAGGCCGTGGCGCGGGCGATGACGTCCAAGCTCGGCGTCGGGAACGCGCGGTTCCACACTGGCGGCGAGCCGGGCGAGGTGGAGACGGTGTACCTCGGGACGTTCCGGCGCAGCGCGCTGGAGCGGGTGGGGTACTACGACGAGACGTTCGTCCGGGCGCAGGACTGGGAGATGAACCACCGGATCCGGCAGACCGGCGGGAAGATCTTCTTCACCCCGCGGATGCGGGTCACCTACCGGCCGCGGCCGAACCTGCGCGCGCTGGCCAAGCAGTACTACCACACGGGCCGCTGGCGCCGGGTGGTCGGACGCGAGCACCAGGGCACGCTCAACCTGCGCTACCTGGCGCCGCCGCTCGCGGTGGTGGCGATGGTCGCGGGCGCGGTGGCCGGGCTGGCCGGGTTCTGGCCGGGGTGGATCCTGCCCGGCGGGTACGCGCTGGCGATGATCGCCGGGGCGGCCGCCGAGGGGCGCGGGCTGCCGTTCGCGGCGTGGCTGCGGCTGCCGCTCGTGTTCGCGACGATGCACGTGTCGTGGGGCGTGGGCTTCCTCACCAGCCCGCCCGGACTGGGACAGCCCAAACCGAACAAATCCTGACTATTTCCGCGAATCGGACTGTGCATGACCTCCTCCGAGGGCTAGGTTGACCGACCAACCCCTTCGGAGGTGGTCCATGTCCAACGGTGCCCGGCACGGCCTCGGCGTACTGGCCGGGATCGTCGCGATCCCCGCGCTGAGCGCGCTCCTCGTCTTCGGCACGCACCGGATGATCGAGCAGCAGCACGTGAACGCGTCCACCTTCAAGGACGGCCCGCTCAGCGACGGCCTCATCGTGCTCGCCCTCTTCGCCGGGGGAGCCGTGCTGCTCGGGCTGCTCTGCGGCTCCCGGCTGTCCCCGCTGGCGTCGCTCGTGGCGGGCCTTCCGCTGGCGGGGTACGGCGCCTGGTGGCTGGTCCGGCCCATGTCCGCGATAAGGAACCTGTCCGACCTGCCGGGGATGAAGGGCTCCCGCGGCCTGGAACTCCAGTTCCTCGCACACTCCGGACTGGTGCTGGTGATCGGCCTCGCGCTGGTCGTAGCGTCGCTGCCGCCTTCGCGGTGGCGGTCGCGGGCGGCGGACGACTCGCTGCCGTTCAACGGCTCCACGGCCGCGCCGCGTCCGGTGAACGACGCGTGGGGCGCGCCGCCCGCCGACCCGCCCATGGCGTCCCGGCAGGAGGCCCCGCCGCTGTACGGACGCCAGGACGCCCCGGCCCCGCCGCCTCCCGCCGCGTCGCCCGGCCCGGGCGGTGGACGGCACGCCGCCGGCGGCACCAACCCCAAGGGCGGCGAGTGGACCCAGATCTACGGTGGCGGCGGCTCCAGCTGACCGTCCCAGGCAGGCAGGCAGGCAGGCCCGGCCCGGCCGTCGTCTCGGCGGGGCCGGGCCTGACCGCGTCCAGCTCCGGCTGAACGCGTCCGGCTCAGGCTGAACGCGTCCGGCTCAGGCTGACCGTTTCCGGCCCGACCTGGCCGTTCCGCCGCTGCGCGTGAACCGGACGCGGGCGGGCGGCGTCCGAGGATCGGCCTCGATCGTCCGGAGGCCCGCTCGTCCGGAGGTGGTTCATGACCAACGGTGCCAGGCACGGGCTCGGCGTGCTCGCGGGGATCGTCGCGATCCCCGTGCTCATCGGGTTGTTCGGGTACGCGGCCGACCGGTACACCCGGTGGCGGAGCATGGCCCTGTACTCCTACCGGATGCACGAGTCCACCGGGGTCGCGGTGGTCCTGATCGTGCTCCTGCTCCTGTCCGCGGCGCTGCTCGCGGTGCTGTGCGCGCCCAGGCTGTCGCCGCTGGCGTCGCTGGTGCCCGGCGCGGCGCTGCTGATCGTCAACGTGGTGTTCCTGTTCAAGCCGCGCTGGACCTACGACCTGCTGCTGAAGCCGATGAGCCCGCGCTGGGTGATGGCGTTCACCGACCAGCTGGCGTCGGGGATGCTGGTGCTCGCGGGCGGGCTGCTGATCGCCGCGTCGGTCGCGCCGTCCCGCTGGCGCGGGCGGACGGCTCCGATGATGGCCGGTCCGGGCGCGTACGGGCCTGGGCTTCCGCATCCGGGCATGGGCGGTCCAGGAATGCCGGGCGGCCCGCGCCCGGGAGCCTCGCCAGGGCCGTTCGGGCAGCCGCAGGGCTACCCGTCCGGGCCTCCGCAGACGCCGCCGAGCGCGCCCCCACCCGCGTGACGCCCTAGCGGACGGCCGCCAGGACGCCGGGGATGTCGTTGACGACCATGGCGTCCACTCCGGCGGCCGCGTACGACGGCGCCGCCTCGGCGGTCGGGCACCACGCCATGAACGCCAGGCCCGCCTTGTGCGCCGCGTCCACGACCTGGTCGAGCGGGCGCAGCCGGGTGTCCGGGTGCTCGAAGCCGCAGGACGCGGTGTGCGCGGCGACGGCCTGGAGACCGAGCCCGGCCGCCGCCGGGACGCCGTGCCACAGCGGGAACCGCAGCCAGGTGAGCAGGCCCAGCGGGACGTCCGGCAGCTCGTCCTTCAGGAACGTCAGGAGGGACGGGTCGAACGAGGTCACCAGCAGCGGGCGGCGGCGGGCCTCGCGGCGCAGGACGGGCGCGAGCAGCGCGCCCGTGCGGCGGGACGGCGCGTCGACCGCGTCCTCCAGGATGGTCTTGACGTCGACGTCCACCGCGATCTCCGGCGGCAGGGCGTCGAAGATCTCCTCCAGCCGGGGCAGCCCGGTCGCCTCGGCGGTCTGCCCGATGATGAACGCGCCGTCGGGCGTGGTCGGGTCGTGCCGCAGGACGAGGGCGTCGTCGGCGGTCCGGGTGACGTCGATCTCGACCCAGGACGCGCCCGCGCGGGCGGCGGCGAGCAGCGAGTCCAGGGTGTTCTCCGCGACCGGCGCGCCGCCGCCGGCCGCGTCCGGGAGCGTGCCCGCGCCGAGGCCGCGGTGGCCGATGACGGCGGGCGGGGCGTCGAAGATCATGCTTCCTCCGCGGCGAGGTGCTCGGCGATGACGATGTCCAGGGGGTGGGTGACCTTGAGGTTGCGCTCGTCGCCCAGGACCACGGTGATCGGCACGTCCGGCAGGTACCGGTGCACGATCCCGCAGTCGTCGGTGGCGCGCAGCGCGGGGTCGGCGAGCGCCGCCTCGTAGGCCTTGCGGACGGCGCCGAGCCGGAACCCCTGCGGCGTCTGGAACCGCACCAGCGACTCGCGCGGCGGCATCGCGGCGACCATCCCGCCGCTGACCTCCACGATCGTGTCGGACGACGGGACACCGACCGCGACCGCCTCGTAGCCGTCCAGCCCGGCGAGCACCCGGTCGATCACCGCGCGGCTCACGAACGGCCGGGCCGCGTCGTGGAAGAGCACGCGGGTGTCGTCCGGACGGCCCGCCAGCGCGCGCAGCGCCGCCGCGGACGAGGCGGTGCGGGTGTCGCCGCCCTCGATCACCCCGGCGACCTTGCGGAACGGCGCGGCCATCGCGGCGGCGTCCCGCAGGTGCCCGGCGGCCATCACCACCAGCACCTCGTCCACGCCGGGATGCCCGTCGAACGCGGCCACCGACAGGGCGAGGATCGGCCGCCCGCCGACCTCGATGAGCTGCTTCGGGCGGCCCGCGCCCATCCGCTGCCCGATGCCGCCCGCGAGCACCACCGCGACCGTCGCCATGGGCCTTCCCTCCGTCACCGCGCCGTGGGCCGGCCGCGCCCGCCCTACCCGTTCCGGATCTTTTCTACCGGACACGCCGCTCCGACGCGTACGGTGAGCGAATCACTACGCTCGGCATTCGAGTCCCGTGTGCATTCGACAGCATCCGACACCCCATCGACCGGCCGGAGGCGCCGATGACCCTCGCCGTGATCGTCGCGACCGGGCGGACCGCCGGCCCGGAGCCCGTCCCGACCGCCGCCCTGCCCACCGGTGACGGAGGGCCGAGCGTGCTGACGCGCCTGGTCGGACGGCTCGGCGCGCTCGGCGTGGAGAGCCGCCTGATCACCCGTCCGGACCTCGCGCCCCGGCTCCGCAAGGACGGCCACGACCCGGTCGAGTGCGACGGAACCGCCGCCGACCTGCGGGAGATCGCGCGGCTGGTGCACCTGGCCCGCACGGCGGTGGTGCTGCTGCCCGCCGACCTGGTGATCAGCGACGAGCAGCTCGCCCGGCTCGTCCTGGACGCCGCGCCGCACCCCGCGACCGCCGCGACCGTCCGGCCGGCGGGCGGTCCGAGCCGTCCCGTCCGGGTGGACGCCGGACGCGTCGCCGCCGCCGGATCCGCCTTCCATCGCGTCACCGCCCCTACGGCCGATTTCCCCGGAGCCCTGTGCATCGGGGAGCAGCGCACTGTCCAGGCCGCGGAAGTGGCCGAAAAGCTCGCCGCCCTTCTGGAACTGCCTGGCGCCCTACCCCCGCCCGCCGCGCTCCCAACCGCGCCCGAGTACGACGCGATAGAGCTGATGTTGGTCGGGCTCGTGCGCGCGGGGGTGCCGGTCCAGGCGCAGCCCGTCGTCCAGGAGTTCGTATGCCGCCGCGTCTGGAGCGAGGACACCGCCCAGGAGGCCGTGAAGACGGCGCAGGCGGCCGACGAGGACCGGATCCGCCTCCGGGCCGCGGTCAAGAAGGACGACGGCTGGTTCGCCACGTACGCGGTCGGCTCGTGGTCGCCGCTCCTGGTGCGCTGCGCCGCCGCGCTCGACCTCACGCCGAACGCGGTGACCGGCATCTCCACGGGCCTCGCGGCGGTCGCCGCGTTCGCGTTCGCGAGCGGCGCCCGGACGGGGATGGTCGCCGGGGCCGTCCTGCTCTACCTCTCGTTCGTCCTGGACTGCGTGGACGGCCAGCTCGCCCGCTACACGCGGGCCTTCAGCCCGTTCGGCGCCTGGCTCGACGCGACCCTCGACCGGGTCAAGGAGTTCGGCGTGTACGCCGGGCTCGCGGTCGGCGCGTCCGCGGCGGCCCTGGCCGGACGGCCGCACACCGGGGACGTCTGGGCGCTCGCCGCCGCCGCGCTGGTCCTCCAGACCGTCCGGCACATGATCGACTTCTCGTTCGCCGACCGCCCCCGTCCCGTCGCCATGGACGCCGGCGGCGCGCCGCCCGCCGGCGCGGACACCCCGAGCGCGCCCCTCACGGTCGCGGACGACCCGGTCCCGGCCGTCCCGCAGGCGCCGTCCGCGCCCCCGGAGGGCCGCTCGGCGCGCTACTGGGCCAGGCGGATCGTCGTCCTGCCGATCGGGGAGCGGTTCGCGCTGATCTCGGTGACCGCCGCGCTCGGCACCGCCCGGCTCACCTTCGCCGCGCTGCTCGGCTGGGGCGGGGTCGCGGCCTGCTACACCCTGACCGGACGAGTGATGAGGGCGATCCGCCGATGACGACCACCAGCCCCGCCCAGGCCGCCACCGCGCAGGACGAAGCGGGCGACCAGGCGTCCGACCCCGGGACGGCCCGGATCCGTGCATACCGGGACGACGGCCCGATCGGCGTCGGACTGGGAGTTCTCGCCCGCGGCCTGCTGCCGCCGCTGCCGGGGGCGCTGGTGGCGCTCGCGGTGTCGTCGGTGCTGCTCGCGACGGGTCTGGGCCACCAGCACTCGATGGCGCTGTTCGCCCCGGCGGTGGTGCTGCTGCTGACCGGGCTCGCCGCCGGCAACGGGCATACCGGACGTCTCGATTGGCTCGTTCCGCCGATCATCCGCGCCATCGAGTATGGTTACGTGGCCGTACTGGGGTTCGCGCAGGGCGTGCCCGCGCCGCTGGTCTTCCTGCTGCTCGGCGTGCTGGCGTTCCACCACTACGACACCGTGTACCGCACCCGCCAGGGACACTGGCCGGCGGAATGGCTGCTCCCGGCCGGGCTCGGCTGGGAGGGGCGGATGCTCCTGGTCGCCTTCTTCGGGCTCTCCGGGCTTCTTCCGTTCGCGTACGCCGCGCTCGCCGCCTACCTTGGCGTGTTGTTCGCGTGCGAAAGCGCCGTGAGCTGGGCGCACCATGCGCGCGGCGGCGGCGGGACGTCCGACCTGGAGGAAGAGGGAACATGATCGGGATGGTGCTGGCGGCGGGTGCCGGCCGGAGGCTGCGCCCCTACACCGACACGCTGCCGAAGGCCCTGGTGCCGGTGGACGGCGAGACCACCATCCTGGACATCGCCCTCGGCAACCTCGCCGAGGTCGGCCTGACCGACGTCGTGATCGTCGTCGGCTACCGCGCGTCCGCGGTCGAGGAGCGCAAGGACGAGCTGGAGAAGAAGTACGGCGTCTCCATCACCCTCGTCCACAACGACAAGGCCGAGGAGTGGAACAACGCCTACTCGCTCTGGCTGGCCCGCGAGCACTTCGCCAAGGGCGTCCTCCTCGTGAACGGCGACACCGTGCATCCGGTCGGCGTTGAGAAGACGCTACTGGCCAACCGCGGGCCGGACATCCTCCTGGCCGTGGACAACGTGAAAACTCTGGCCGACGAGGAGATGAAGGTCATCCTCGACGGCGAGGGGAACCTGCAGCGCATCACCAAGCTGATGGACCCGGCCACCGCCAACGGCGAGTACATCGGCGCCACGCTGCTCGAACCCGCCGCGGCCGAGGCGCTCGCCGACTCGCTGAAGGCCACCTTCGAGCGCGACCCCGACCTCTACTACGAGGACGGCTACCAGGAGTTCGTGAACCGCGGCGGCAAGATCGGCGTCGCGGCGATCGGCGAGGTCGCCTGGGTCGAGGTCGACAACCACGACGACCTGGCCAAGGCCCGCGAGATCGCCACGACCTACTAGCCGCACCGCCGCCGCCGCACGACCCGTGTCCGGGGTGCGGCGGCGACGCGTACCCGGCGGCCGCCGCGAACCGCGCCCCGCGCGCACCCGGCGGCCACCGCCCGGACACCGGCCCCTGAACCGGCCTCTTCGTTCCCCCCGCCCGAAGAGAGAGAAGGGCTCAATGCCACTGCTGACGCGGATGCTGAACGCGCCGCTGTCCATCGACGTCCGGCGCGGCGCGGTCGCCAGCCTGGGCGAGCTGCTCGCCGACGGGCGGATCGCCACCGAGGGGCGGGTCGCGATCGCGGTCGGCCCCGGCCAGGGCGAGAAGATCGCCGAGCACGTCCGCACCTCCCTGGACGCCTGCGAGGTGTTCCAGGTCGAGGGCGGCACGGTGGACGCCGCGGTCGCGCTCGGCGGCAGGCTGCGCGCCGGGCAGTACGAGGCGGTCGTCGGCATCGGCGGCGGCCGGACGATCGACGCGACCAAGTACGCGGCGACGCTGTCCGGCATCCCGATGGTGTCGGTCGCGACGAACCTGTCCCACGACGGGATCTGCTCGCCGGTGGCGTCCCTGGAGCACGACAAGGGCAAGGGCTCGTTCGGCGTCGTGATGCCGCTGGCGATGATCGTCGACCTGGACTACGTGCGCGCCGCGCCGGACCGGCTCGTCCGGGCCGGGATCGGCGACGTCGTGTCGAACTTCTCCGCCGTGGACGACTGGCTGCTGGCCGCCGACGCGGTCGGCGAGCGGGTCGACCGGATGGCGCTCACCGTCGCCCGCACCGCCGCCGAGGCGCTGCTGCACCAGCCGAAGTCGGTCGAGTCGGACGAGTTCCTGACCGTCCTCGCCGAGGGCCTGGTGCTGTCGGGGATGGCGATGTCGTTCGCGGGCGACTCGCGGCCCGCGTCCGGCGGCGACCACGAGATCATGCACGCCATCGACCGGCTGTTCCCCGGCACCGCCAACCACGGCGAGCTCGCCGGGCTCGGCGCGGCGTTCTGCTACCACCTGCGCGCGACCCGCCTGGGGACGGGCAAGGAGCGGCTGGCGGAGGTCCTCGGCTGCCTGGAGCAGCACGGCCTGCCGCGCGTCCCGGGCGACGTCGGGCTGACCGCGGAGCAGTTCGCGGACGCCGTCTCGTTCGCGCCGGAGACCCGCCCCGGCCGCTATACGATCTTGGAACACCTCGACCTCGACGCCGCCGCGGTCCGCGCGGCGGTGGACGACTATGTCCGGGCCTACGGAGGCTGACGTGACCGTTCCGACCGAGGGGGGACGACCCCCCACACCCCCCGGTCCGACCGACCCGGAGGCGGCCGCCGCCGCGGCGGCCCCGCCCGACGACCGGCCGACGCGGAAGCAGGCGAAGGTCCGGGACGTCCGGCGGTACGGGCAGCCGCCCGGCCTGAAGGACCGCCGCAACGAGGAGCACTGGGCCGGCCGGCTGTACATGCGGTCGCTGTCGCCCTACTTCTCCTGGCTGGCGCTGCGGCTCGGGTTCAGCCCGAACCAGCTCACCTACATGATGATGGCGACCGGCGTGCTCGCGGGCGCCGTGGTGTCGGTCCCGGCGTCCGGGACGGCCGCGGTGTGGCCCGCGCTCGGCGGCGCCGTCCTCATCCAGGCCTACCTGCTGCTCGACTGCATCGACGGCGAGGTCGCGCGCTACCTGCGGCGCACCTCGGTCGCGGGCGTCTTCCTCGACCGGATCGGGCACTACCTGTCCGAGGTCGCGCTGCTGGCCGGGCTCGGGTTCGCCGCGCAGGGCGGCTGGCGCAACGGCGGCTACGTCGAGCTGGGCCTGCTGGCCGCGCTCGGCGCGGCGCTGATCAAGGCGGAGACCGACAACGTGGTGGTCGCGCGGGCCAAGTCCGGGCTGCCGTCCGACCCGTCCGGCGGCGACCGGGCGCTGCGGCCCCGGTCCACCAAGATCGCGCTGGCCCGGCAGGCCGCGTCCATGCTGGGCTTCCACCGGATCATCGGCGCGGTCGAGCTGTCGCTGTTCATCCTCGGCGCGGCCGTGCTGGACGCCGTGCTCGGCACGGACACGCCCGCGGCGATGCGGGTGCTGTGCGTCGCGGTCGCCGCGGTCGCCGTCGTCCAGACCCTGCTGCACCTGGTCAGCATCCTGGCCTCGCGGAGGCTCAAGTGACACTCCGGAGGCCGAAGTGAAGCTCAGCGTCGTCGTCCTGACCATGGGCAACCGCCCGGTCGAGCTGGCGCGGTCGGTCCAGAGCGCGCTCGACCAGGAGCACGTGGACGTCGAGGTCGTCCTGGTCGGCAACGGCGTCGACCCGGTCGGCGACCGCGCGGGCGAGGCGCCGTTCGACGACCCGCGCGTGAAGACGCTGAGCCTGCCGCGCAACCTCGGCATCCCCGGCGGACGCAACCGCGGGGTCGAGGCGTCCAGCGGCGACGTGATCCTCTTCCTGGACGACGACGGCTGGTACCGCTCGCCGCGGCTCGGCGCGCACCTGCGCGACCGCTTCTCCGCCGACCCGACGCTCGGCATCGTGTCGTTCCGCGTCCGCGACCCCGAGGGCGGGCGCGGCGAGCGCCGGCACGTCCCGCGGCTGCGCGCGGGCGACCCGGAGCGCTCGTCCGAGGTGACCACGTTCCTCGGCGGCGCCTGCGCCGTCCGCCGTGCTGCGTTCGACGCGGGCGGCGGCCTCCCCGAGGACTTCTTCTACGCGCACGAGGAGACCGACCTCGCGTGGCAGGTCCTCAACGCGGGCTACCACATCGTGTACGACGCGTCGGCGGTCATGTTCCACCCGGCCGTCCTGCCGACCCGGCACGAGATGTTCTACCGCTACAACGCGCGCAACCGCGTCTGGCTGGCCCGCCGCAACCTCCCCTGGCTGCTGGCGCTCACCTACCTCGGCGTCTGGATGGGCATGACCGTCCTGCGCGAGCGCAAGCCGAGCGCGCTGAAGCCGTGGTTCAAGGGCTTCGCCGAGGGCTGGCGCAAGCCCGCGGGCCCGCGCCGCCCGATCTCCTGGAAGACCGCCTGGCGCATGACCCGCATGGGCCGCCCCCCGATTATCTGACGGCCGCGCTCGGCTGGACGGGCGGGCAGTCAGCGGGACGGGCAGTCAGCGGGACGGGCGGGCGGCGCGGATCAGGCGGCGTGCCCGGTGCGGCCGGACGTGCGGGTGCGTCATCCCGCGGTCGGCGCGCGGCTGCTCGGCGTCCGCGCCGTAGACGGCGGTCCAGCCGACGAGCCGGTGCTCCTTGACGGCGACGTCGAGCCGCTGGAAGGCGGACCCGTCCGGGAGCATCGCGTGGACGCGCGCGGACAGGATCAGCCCGAGCAGCCGTCCCGGCTCGGCGAGCGCGCCCTTGAGCTGCGGCGCGTCCAGCAGGCGGGCGGTGTCGATCACGACGTCTGCGAAGACGCCGCGTTCGTCCACCACGACCCTCCCGGCGTCCAGCGCGACGCGGAGCCGCAGCTCCAGGCCCGGCCCCGCCGAGCGGGCGTGCTCGCGCAGCCCCTCCAGCAGCGCCGGGACGGCCACGGAGACGAGCCGTTCTACCGGCACTGTGGCCGGGAGCAGCATGAGCGCGCCGTCGCCGCGGTCCTCCCGGTGGCAGGCGGCCGGACCGGCACCGGCGCGGTCGAGGGCGTCCTGGACGAGCGTGAAGGTGACATCGCGGATCGTCCGGCGGTCGCGCTGGGAGCGCGCGGCGGCTCCGAACCCGGCGATGTCGACGAACATGACCGTGCAGTCCCGCGTGCCCTTCCAGCCCGGCGCCTCGGCGGCCCGGGCGGACGCCGGCGCGGCGGCGACCATCCGCTCGTACAGTTCGTCCTCAAGGAAGGCGGCCAGGTGCGGACGGTCGACGAGGAACGCGTTGACCGCCCCGGCGGGCGCGACCAGCGCGGTGACCTCCGTGACCGCCGTGACGGTCGCCGAGCGCTCCTTCACCATGAACATCGCGCGCTCGCCGACGATGTCGCCCGGCCCGCGTAGCGCGACGAGCCGCCCGGCAGCGCTGGTGACGGCCGTCCACCCCGTGAGCAGGACGAGCACCTCGTCCCCGGGGTGGCCGCTGTGCAGCAGCACCGCGCCCGGCTCGTACCGGACCTCGCGCGACAGCGCCCCCAGCGCGGCGCGCTCCCGCTCGTCGAGCGCCCCCAGGAACCCGCGGTCCGGGTCGTCCGCGCCGGGCCGGTTCCGGACGCCCTGCTGTTCGGCGGCCCCCGCCGCCCCGGGTGTTGTGCCGCCGTCGAGGTTCAGCGCGGTCGCCGGCAGGCGCCGGACCAGCACCGACAGCGGCAGGGTGTAGAAGACGGCGAAGTCCCGCACGAGCGCGCGGAGCTCGGCGGTGTCCCGCGCGAGCAGCAACCCCCTGGTGACCAGCGCGAGCATGGCCGCGGTGAACCCGACGGCCAGGATGAACACGCTGGCCAGCGCCACGATGACCGCCCCCGGCATGTCCCGCTCCCTTCTTCCCGGTCCCCCCTGTATGCCTCCGATAGCACTGACAGTAGACTCGGATGTGAGTGATGTACATACAGAACTCACACGAAGTACGTATAGCGTGGAAGTGACAAGAGTAGAACGGCCGCAGACCGGGTAAGCCCTTACGCACCCGCGTTGACCGGTGTACGGGCGGGGCGCATACTGACCGCACCCGGCGGTCGGGGCCCCGTTTCCGGCCGTGGCCGCCGCGCGGACGGAGCCGACGGGCCGCGAGCGGGGCGAGGAGCCGTCCCGGTGGAGGAGACCCGCTGATGAACAAGTCCGAAGCCCTCTCGGCGGACCAGAGCCGCGACCAGCCCGTCCACTCCGAGGGACCGGGCGCCCGCGAACGGGTCACCGTCAACCTCACCTCCAAGGGCGCCGCCGCCCTCACCGACCTCATGCGCCTCACCGGCGACACCAAGACCGACGTCATCAACCGCGCCCTCAGCGTCTACGCCTACCTTGAGGACGTCATCGCCGAGGGCGGCAAGGTCTACGTCCGCGAGCGCGACCAGGGCGACCTGGAACGCGTCCGCTTCCTCTGACCGCCGACGCGTCCGCCTCGTCTGACCACCGACGCGTCCGCTTCCTCTGATCTGACCGCCGACGCGTGCGCCTCCTCTGAGCGCCGCTAGCCGTCGCGCGCCGGCAGGTCGGCTTCGATGACGAACTCGTTGCGGTCGGCGGGGTAGACGGTGAGCGTGTACCGGCAGGGCTCGCCCTCGGTGTCGGTCACGACGCGCTGATGCACGAAGACGGGGACGGTGCCTTCCGGGGGCATGTCGAAGAAGCGGATCTCGTAGTCGTTCGGGGGACGGACCCAGATGCGGTCGCGGTAGCCCGCCTGCCTGATTCCGAGGGTCTGCTCCAGGTAGGCGGCCGTGCCCTCCGGGATGTCCTCCGGGCGTTGCAGGCGCGTGGCGCCGCGGTCCACCAGGGCGATCGGGTAGAAGGACGTCCGGAGCGACCACGGCACGTCCACGCCCTTGTCGGTGATGAAGTGCTGCTGGTGGCGGACGACGAGCATGTCACCGACCCCGATGCCCAGCTCGCGGGCCTGCGGCTCGTCCGCCTGCTCGATCGCGACGCTGGGAACCGAGGTCCGCGCCGAGCGCTGCTGCCTGGCGACCTCGTCCACCCAGGCCCGGCCCTCGCCGCCACCGGAGCCGGTGCCCTCCGACGGGGTGAGCGTGATGGCGAACTTCACCGGTGGCTCCAGGACGAACGTGCCGAGGCCGTGGCGGGACTCCAGGAGGCGCAGGCCCCTCAGCCGCAGCACCGCGTCGCGCACCGTGTTGCGGGACGCGTCGTAGCGCAGGGCCAGCTCGCGCTCGGTCGGGAGGCGCTGGCCGGGGCGCAGCTCACCGCTGCTGATGCGTTCGCGCAGGTCGGCGGCGATCTCCTCGTACCGGGCAGGCATTCAAAGCCTCCAAACATCCCAACGAATGGATGAAGTTCACAACCAGTGCATTACTTCATCCAGAATGAAGCATGATCGCATGTTTGGCACGCCTTGGTGCAGGAAATCCTATAGGTGTCAGTGGTTGGGATGACTGGACGAGCCACACCAATGGGTGAGACGCTCGGCCGACTGACTCAGCCAATGGGACGCACGGAGTGCTCGGATAGTTCCTACCAGTGCCGGGCCTCACCGGATCGCGGAGATCCCCTCCCCGGGTCGATGCGATCACCGCAGCAAGGAGAGGGACGACAGCAAGGATCCAGGAGGTCCCCGCGATGATCAGCGTCGTGATCGTCTCATTGGGCGCGTTCGCGCTCGTGCTCGTGGGCATCGGCGTGTTTCTGGCCTGGTTCTCCCACAAGAGCCGCACACTGCAGCTCTGGGGAGGCCCCGCGGACGAGAGGGGCGAGGTTCGCTACCGCGACCCCTTCGTGTCCGCGCGCCGGTCGCCTGGTCCGCGTCCGGCGGCGGAGCGCCCGGCAGGGCAGCGCCGTCCGGACGGCTCGGACCGGGCGGACGCCGACCCCGACGAGTCCACCGCCGTCCTGGTCGGTTCGGGCACCGGCTGACCGGGCGGGACACAGAAGGAAGCGATCCGTGAAGCCCGTCGTGATCCATACCGACCTCAGCTCGCAGGAGCCTACGAGCAGAGCCGACCCCCAGATCGCGAAGGAGCCCGCATCGGAGGGCTCGCCGATCGGCGGAGCCGACCACCGCCCCCTGGAAGGAACCGCGGGAGCGGACGACCAGGACCGGTGAGAACCGGCCACCGCCCACCTCCCGGCGCCGACGCAGCCGCCGGACCGACCCCCATCCGCCCGCACCGACGAGCCAGGCCCCCCGCCCTCGTCGCTCACCCGTGAAGGCCGGACGGCCCTCCTCCTCACCGTCCCGGCCAGACCGGAACCCCGCAGTCCGGACCGGCGCCGGTCCGGACACATCCTTTTCCGGCGGCAGGACCCCTCAGCGGCCGAGGAGGAGGTCGCGCCAGGCGGGGGCGGCGGTGAGGACCGCGAGGCGCTGGGTGGCCCGCGAGACCGCCACGTACAGGACGCGCAGGCCGCGCGGCGACTGGGCGGCGACCGTCTCGGGCGCGACGATCGCGGCGGCGTCGAACTCCAGGCCCTTGGCCTCCAGGACGTCCAGGACCTGGACGCGCTCGGGCAGGCCCTCCGCCAGCCGCTCGCGCTCGGCCGCCGACCACGCCTCGCCGGACGGCATCGGGACGATCAGCCCGATCGTCCCCTCGACCTGCTCCAGCAGCTCTTCGACGGCCTCGCGCGCCGCGCGCGCGTGGTCCTCCGCCGGGACGACCCGCACCACCGGATCGAGGCCCGACTCGCGGACGGCGCGGGCCGGACGCGCCTCGGGCAGCGCCTCGGCGAGCACGCGCGCGGAGACCGCGGCGATCTCGACCGAGTTGCGGTAGTTCGTCGTCAGCTCGTACTCGTGCCGGACGGTCCGCGCGGACGCCGGGCGCTGCGCCGGACGGCCCCGGCCGCGCCGGTTCCGCGAGCGGGACGAGGAGGGCGCGCCGCCGCCGAGGGCGGTGTCCATCGCGGCGCGCGCGGCGGGCAGGTCCTCCCAGGCGCTCTGCGCCGGGTCCTCCACGACCGTCCAGCTGGCCTGGCGGCCGCGGCGGCCGAGCATGCGCCACTGCATGGGGGACAGGTCCTGCGCCTCGTCCACGACGATGTGCGCGTACTCGGGACGCTCCTCGGCGACGCCGTCGTCCACCCGGCGGGCGCGTTCCATCCGCTCGATCGAGGTGGTCAGCTCGTCCATGCCGGGCTCCCAGTCCTCGTCCGGGACCTCCTCGCCGGTGAGCACGTTCACGCCGTCCACGACGAACGGGTCGCCGTCGGAGGGCGCGCGGCGGCGGCGCGGCGGGCGCGGCGCGGAGCCGAGCAGCGCGTCCAGCTCGTCCAGCAGCGCGACGTCCTGGTAGGTGAGGACGTCGCGCTCGGCGAGCGCGGCCCAGGACGCGGCGAGCGCGTCGGCGCCGGCGCGGTCCAGCTCGCGTCCGGCGGCGCGGCGCAGCCGGGCGGGGTCGGCCAGCGAGGCCAGCACGTCCCGCGGGGTGCGGATCGGCCACCACGCCTGGAGGAAGTCGGTGAACGCGCGCTGCTCGCGGACCTTCGCGTCGAACTCCTCGCGGCTGCCGCGGCGCGGCGCGGGACGGCCGTCCGCGTCCAGCTCGCCGAGCCCGTCCGCGGCGAGGATCGAGTTCCACAGCTCCAGCTCGCCCTGCCCTGCGGCCTTGGCGTCCTCCTCGACGGCCTGCGGGCCGCCGAGCTGCCCGAACGCGTCCCACAGGGCGTCCAGCAGGGCCTCGGCGGCGCGGCCGCGCGCGGCGTTGACCGCGTTGCGGGCGCGGCGGTGCACCTCGGCGCGCAGCTTGTCCAGCCGGGAGCGGTCGAGGCGGATCACGATGCCGCGGTAGACGACGCGCAGCTCGTTCGGGGCGTCCGGCGCGTGGTCGCTAACGGCGCGGCGCAGGACGTTCACCATCGCCTCGGCGCCCTTGAGCCGGGCCAGTTCCGGGGTGTCGTGCGTGTTCGCGCTAACGCCCGGCACCAGGTCGCCTAGCGAACGCAGCGTCGCCGAGCCTTCGCCCAAGGACGGCAGCACGCGCTCGATGTACGACGTGAAACGCGCGTTCGGCCCTACGACGAGGACGCCGCGCGAACCGAAACGGCGGCGGTGCCGGAACAGCAGGTACGCGACGCGGTGCAGGGCGACGGCCGTCTTGCCCGTGCCGGGGGCCCCGCGCACGAGGACCGTGCCATCGGCGGGGGCGCGGATGACCTCGTCCTGCTCGCGCTGGATCGTGGCGACGATGTCGCGCATGGTCCCCTCGCGCGTGCGCGCGAGGGACGCCAGGAACGCGCCGTCGCCGACCACCGACAGGCCGTCGGCGGCGTCCGGGTCGAGCAGGTCGTCCTCGATGTCGACGACGCTGTGCCCGCGCGAGTGCAGGACGCGGCGGCGGATCACGCCGCGCGGCTCCTCGGGCGTCGCGCGGTAGAAGTCCTCGGCGGCGGGCGCGCGCCAGTCGATGACCAGGGAGTCGTGCTCGCGGGTGCGCACGCCGACGCGGCCGACGTAGCGGACCTCGCGGCCGTCCACGATCCGGCCGGACGGCTGGGCGTCGTCGGCGTACTCGCGCGGGGCGAGGTCGAGCCGGCCGAACACCAGGCCGTCGTCGGCGATGTCGAGCGCGTGCGCGCGCTGCGCGGCCTGGTGGACCATGGCGTCCCGGTCGACCAGCGAGCCCTTGGTGCCGGCGAGGGACTGCCGGAACCCCTCGCGCAGCATGGCCCGGGCGTCCTCGCGCATCTCGCCCAGCCGGACGTACGCCTCGTCCACGAAACGCTGCTCGGCCGCGATCTCGCGGTCCTTCAGCGGGCCCTTCTCACCGGCCCCGGAGCCGGTGCCGCCGGCCGGCGGGCTACCGGTGGGACGGTCGGTGACCTCGGACGACATGGATGCTGCTCCTCGCGGCTACGGGACGGCGTCTAGGGCCCGTCCCCAGGACACGAAAGAGACAGCCTACGCGGTCCAAGGTCCACTCAGCGTGACGAGGTGACCTGTCCCACAAGGCGCCGGACCGTCCCGGGCGCCCACCGCCGGGCCAGCGCCACGACCCTGGTCAGCGGGTCGGGGAAGACGTACAGGTCGCGGGCGGGCCGGGCGAGCGACCGGTCCACCGCGTCCAGGACGAGACCGGGCGGGACGCCGCGCATGCGGCCGGTAGCGGCCGGGTCATCAGCGGCGGCGGCCCGGAAGCCGGGCGTATCGACCTGCCGCGGGCAGACGCAGCGGATGACCACTCCACTGCCGGCGTGCTCGGCCGCGAGGGCTTCGGCGTAGACGTTCACGGCCGCCTTCGCCGCCGCGTACGCCGAGGTCTTCGGGACGGGCAGCAGCGACGCCAGCGACGAGAAGAGGACCAGCTCGCCGCCGCCGCGCTCCAGCATCCCGGGCATCGTCGCCCGGACGACGTGGACGGTGCCGAGGAAGTCGGTCCGGAGCACGTTCTCGACGTCCTCAAGCGGTTGCTCAAGGGCCGGGACCAGCGGACCGATGGCGGCGGCATGCACCACCCGGTGCACCGGCCCGACCCCTGCGACCAGCGCGTTCACCGCCTCCGCATCGCCGACGTCGCACACCCGGACGTGCGTGTTGGGGGACCGGCGGGCGGTTTCGGCCAGGCCGCCGGTGTCGAGATCGACCGCCACGACGTCCCATCCGGCGGCGGCGAGGCGCCGGGCGGCAAGGGCGCCGAGCCCGCTCGCGGCGCCGGTGACCAGGGCCGTCCGGACCGCCGTCATGTCCGCACCTCCGCCGCCTCCTGGAACGTCATCCGCAGGCGGTCCACTGTGGAGACCGACAGCGCGCGCGTCCGGTCCAGGCCGAGGCCGCGCAGCTCGTGGGCCACGGGATGGTCGCCGAGCTTGAGGAGTGCGCCGCCTGGGCGCATCCGGACGCCGCCGGGCGAAAGCGTCCATGGCGTCCGCCGGGTCACACCGTCCATGCAGGAGTAGGCGTCCACGCTAGGCGCGCCCCTACCGGACGGCACCGGAACGCCTGGTCGGACGTGCAGCTCTAGGGCCGTCCTGCCGTCCACGCGCACGAGGCAGCGCTTGGTACGGCTGGCGAGGTCCATGCGGATGTCGGCCATCTCCTTGGGGAAGCCCCAGATCGTTCGGCCCGCTTCGAGGGTGAACGCCTGGTTCACCGGCAGCCAGTGGATGAACGCCCCGACCTTGCGGGGCGGGCCGTCCGGCGGGCTGTCAGGTGGACCGTCCGGCGGACGGACCAGGAACGCGACCGCGAACTCGTGGTACGGGCCGAGATCGCCGTCCGCGTACCGGACGAACGCCAGCGAGCAGACCGCCCTGCCCGGCAGCGGCCGGACGACCTCCAGCCCGGAGTAGGCGATCACGGCCTGCGCGGCGGCGGCCGGGACGGGGAACATCGCGGACGCCACGGCGGCGTCCCGGATCTCGACCGGCAGCACGACCCGGTCGCCCTGGATCGGATGCGCCCCCGGCGGGGCGGGCACGGCGTCTGGAGGCACGCCACAAGTAGAACAGGTTCTTATTTTCCACTCAAGAGCGTCTCCCTGCCGATCGAGAGCGGCGGAGATCAGGAGCGGGGTGCCGCGGTGGCTTCCAGGGAGGCGCGGATGCGGTCGAGCGTGGCGCGCATGCCGCGCCGGTTCAGCTCGGCGCGGCGTTCCGCCGGGACGCCGGTGAAGACCCGTCCGAGCAGCGAGACCGGGCGGGCCGTGCGCGAGTCGCGGCGCAGGTCCTGCCAGTACTCGGCGAGGCGGGTCGAGGCCGCGTCCTCGCCGATGCCCTCGATCCGGTAGCCCCACAGCGCGACCGGCATGCCGAACGACGTCACCCGGAACGCGAACGCGCGGCCCGGGATCGCGGCCGTGACCTCGCAGTTCGTGAACCAGATCCGCCAGCGGAGCCGGTTGAACCCGACGAACCGGGTGCCCTCGGCGGTCTCGCCGCGGTCGCGGACCCACACCGCGAACAGCTCCGGGCTCCACTCGCGCATCCGGCGCGGATCGGACAGCGCCGCGTACACCGCGTCCGGGGACGCCGCGACCGGCACCGACTCCTCGACCGTCCACTCGCGTTCCATGGCGGCCATTAGAGCAGCCGGGGGTCGCGCGGCCGTCAGCGCAGGTGGCCGTAGACGTCCCGCCATTCCGCGAACCACTCGGCGAACCACGGCGTCCGCTCGGCCAGCGGCATGACGTAGATGACCGTCTCGGCGTAGTAGCGGCGCTGGAAGTCGGCCGGCATCTTCTCCAGCGTCTGCACGTTGCTCGTCCGGTCGGCCAGCTTCACCAGGACGGCCTTCTCCGGCGCGTTCCGGAGCCGGGCCAGGTAGGCGCCCTTCAGCGCGCGCTTGGCCTTGCGGCCGGTCCCCTCGGGCGCGGGCGGCTTGGTCACCCAGTCGACCAGCTCGCCGACCTCCTCGGCGAACTCCGCGCCGAACCCGTCCCGGAAGACCGCCTCCACGTCGGCGACGGTGGCGGCGGTGTCCTCGACGACGTCGTGCAGCAGCACCGCCGCGAGGGTGGCAGGATCGGAGACGCCCGCCCCCCGCACGAGGACCTCCAGCGCCTCCAGCAGGTGCTCGGCGTAGGGTGCCCCGGTGGGCCGGGTCTGGTCGCCGTGCCAGTACAGCGCGGCCTCCGCGGCGAGGTCGAGCACCGGCAGCGCCGGGTGGCCGGACAGGTCCGCCCGCGCGGCGTCCCACGTCGGCCAGCTGGTGAAGGTCCGCATGTCGGGTTCCTTTCCCGGCGGGACGCGGCGTCCGCCGCGCGGAGCAGGCCGCGCGGCGCGGGGCCGCGCGGGAGTCGTGACGTCCAACCTAGGGGAGTGCCGGCCGTGGTCCGCATCGGGCAGCGCGGTGCCGCCGCCGCCACCGCGGTCGTGCTGGCCATGGGCGGCGCGGTCGCCGTCCGCTACCTGCTGACCGACGGCCTGGTGCGGCACACCGTCACCGCCGACCCGGTCGCCGACCAGCCGCGCCTCGGCCCGCCGCCCGGCCCGCTCACCACCAGCTGGACGCGGACGGTCGCGCTGCGCGGCAGCGCCGTCGCCGGGCACGACACGGTCGCGCACGAGGTCGCGGACGGCCAGGTCGTCACGGCCGCGGGCAGCGGCCTGTCGGTGCGCGACGCCCGCACCGGCGTGCGCCGCTGGGAGTACCGCCGCTCCGGCTGGAGCCTGCTCGGCTGGACGGCCACCGGCGCCCGCGTGGTCGCGTTCCTCCAGCGGGACGGCCATCCCGGCGAGCACGAGCTGCTCGGCTTCGACGCGCTGTCCGGCGGGCTGCTGTGGCGCAGCTCGGACGGGCGTCCCGCGACCGTCGCGCGCGCCACGCTGCACTGGCCGTCCGGCGCGGACACCGTGCTCACCGCCTCGGCCGACCGGCGCGAGCTGTCCGGTCGCTCGACCGCGCACGGCTCGCGCCGCTGGACGGTGAAGCTGCCGGCGGGCTGCCGCCTCTACGAGGACGCGCCGCGCCCGGCCGACGCCTCGGACGACCTCGCCGCGCTCGCGCTCGACTGCGCCGGCCCGAGCCACCTGCTCGCCGTCGATCCCGCCACCGGCCACACCCTGTGGGACCGGACGCTCGGCGCGGACGACGCGCCCGAGGTGGCCGTGCGCGGCCGGTCCGTCCTGGTCTCGGACGGCATGGCGCTGCGCGTCTACGACAGCGCGGGCGACCAGCTGGTCGTCTGGAACGATCCGGACGCCTGCGGCGCGGGCATGTGCCCGAGCGCCCTGGCCGGGAACCTGCTGGTCGTCGTCCGCTCGGCCGGGTCCGGCGCGCGGACCGAGGCGGTCGACCTCCGGACCGGACGCGTCGCCTGGCAGCGCGACACCCCCGCCTATGCCGCGCTGACCGAGGCGGGCGGGCGCCTCTACGCGCTGCGCCCCCGCCTCGCGGACGGACTGCTGCCCGCGGGCGTCGACCTCATCACGCCGTCGACCGGCGGCGCCGTCACCGCGCCCGTCCCGTTCGCGGTGGACCCGGATCTCGTCGGCGTCCGCCCCTGGATGGCCGCGGCGGGCGGGCTGCTCTACATCTCCGTCCCGGAGGCGGCGCCCAGGCCGTCCGGTGCGGCGCGGCTGATCGCGATGCGCGGCGGCCCGGCCGGGCCGGGACCGGCCGAGCTGGACGGCGTCCCCACCGCGACCTGGCCGGACGCCTGCACCCTGCTGAAACCCGCCGACCTGGTCACGGCCCGGCTGCCGGTGCGTGCCGGGGGACCCGTCCGCGCGCAGGTGGCCGGTGTCCGGCTCCCGAAACCGGTCGCGTGCCAGTACGACGTCCAGGAGAATCCGGCGCCGCCCAAGCCCGCTGCCAAGCCGTCCGCCGCCGCGGGCGTCATGCGCCCCGCCCCGGACGGCGCGACCGTCTCGGTCCGCTGGGTCGCGCAGACCCCCGACGCGGCCGCCGACCTCCTGGCGTCGCTCCAGTCGACCCAGGCCCAGGCCCGCCGCCGCACCGACCTCGCCGCGGACGACGCGTACGAGCTGGGCCCGTCCGCGGGCACCATCGCGCTCCGCGTCAAGCGCTACATCGTCGTCGTGGACGCCACCCGTCCGCCGGGCGCCGCCGCGCACCTGGCCCGCTCGGTGGCCCAGAACCTCCGCGCGCTGCCCTGAGCAAGTGCTCCGAACAAAAGGAACCGCCTCCCAGCGGGCAAGAGGCCGGGAGGCGGTGAGCTTCGGGGGAGCCTTGGTGTGGGAGCGGTGGCAGTGCCGGGCCGCGTCAGGCGGCGGCGGTGGCGGGTGAGTGGGAGGCGAGGCGGGCGGCGAAGCCGTCCAGGTGGTCGGTGTGGGAGCGGAACGCCTTGCGGGGCTCGGCGACACCGGTCAGCAGGCGGTCGAGTACCGCGTCGCCGTCCAGGAGAACGTCACCGCCGAGATAGCGGGTTCCATCCAGGACGGTGCGCTCGCCCTGGCGTCCGCTCACGAACAGGCCTTCGCGCCAGCCGGTCTCCTCGTCCCAGACGAGGGCGCGGCGGTCGGAACCCGAACGCGTCACGATCGTGGCGTCGCGGGGGCCGGAGGGGTCGAGCCAGCAGGTCTCGACGCGGACACCTGCGCGGCCGAGGGTTTCGGCGACACGGGTGACGTAGCCGTGGATCTCGTCGACCCAGGGGTCCGGGTGACGCGCGGGAACGGGAAAACGCCGTTCGGACATGATCATGTCTCCTCTCCGTGGTTCGGATTGTGGCCCGAATTGGACGCTTTGTCCATCCCTGCGGCCTTTTGCCGTAGGGGGAGAGGTCGTGCTGATCATTTGTCCGGTGGCCCGGTCCCGATCATCTCCCTCGGATGCTCCGTGCCGGTGGAAACGCCGTCCCCGCGACAGATCGGGATGGTAGGTTCGACCGTCTCCCGCCTGAGATGCGGCTCATGAGGGCGTTCCGCTCAGCTGTTCAAGTCCTTGGCTGAATTATTCATTCGTTCCTACCTTTCTGCAAGCCCTATGAGTAGGATGGCCTTAGCGCACTGCGGACCGTGATGATCGAAAAAGGAGTGGGCCATGGCCGTGGCCAGGTACCGGGACATCGCCGATGACCTGGCACGCCGCATCGAGGAGGGCGAGTTCGCCGCCGGGGAGCGGTTGCCCACCGAAGAGCAGCTCATGGTCGACTACGACAACGCCTCGCGCAACACCATCCGCGAGGCGGTGAAGATCCTCAAGACCCGCGGGCTGGTCGAGACCACGCAGGGGCGCGGCACCTTCGTGCTGGAGGGCACCGTCCCGTTCGCCGTCACCCTCGCGGGCATCCCGGTGCCGCCCGCCGGCGGCGCGGGCGGTGAGGGCGCGGCCTACCGGTTCGACGCCCAGCTCCAGGGACGCGTCTTCGAGAACAAGGACCCGCGGGTCGAGATCCAGCGGTCCAACCCCGAGGTCGCCAAGGCGCTCGCCATCAAGGAGGGCACCCGCGTCGTCCTGCGCCACCAGGAGCGGCTCATCGAGGGCAGGCCGTGGTCCCTGCAGACCACGTACTACCCGATGGACTACGTGTCGCAGGGCGCCGAGCGGCTGCTCGACGACGAGGACATCGAGGAGGGCGTGGTCGCCTACCTCAAGGAGGCCCTCGGCGTGGAGCAGACGGCCTACCGCGACCGCATCACCGCGCGCGCTCCCGACACCAACGAGACCAATTTCTTCAGCCTGCGCGACACCGGCAGCGTGGTGATCGTCCACGACCGGGTCGGGTACGACCGGGACCAGAAGCCCATCCGCTTCACACGGACGGTCTACCCGGCCGACCGCAACCAGCTCGACCTCGTCGTCGGCGCGGTCCCGGCGTCCCCTTGGGCCTACGACAAGGGCGCCAAGAAGGGAGGGTCGTCCTGAGCGATCCGGTCCTTCGGCTGGGGGCCGCCTCCCGGACGCGTCGCGGGTGAGGACGCTCCGGGAGCACGGGGGAAGGGGCGAGGGCGCCCTTCTTCGCTTCCGCGGTGAACGGCCTTTCGTCCTGGCGCCGGCGCCGATCGGGGAGGCCGGCGGTCCCACACGGAGCCTTCGGCAGCTTCACGGAGCCATGAACAGCGCAGACTTGAGCATTCGCCGTGCCGGTGACGACGACGTCCCCGGCATCATCCGCCTCATCGACGACGCGGCACGCTGGCTGCGCGGCCAGGGGACGAGCCAGTGGGCCGAGCCGTGGCCGAACGCGGCGGAGCGGGAGAAACGCGTCCGGCGGGGGATCGAGGTCTCCCGGGAGACCGGCGACGACGGCCACAGCCCGGGGGTCACCTGGCTCGTGACCGACGGGGACCGGCCGGTCGCCACCACCTACATCACCCGGATCCCGGGCGCCGGGCTCTGGACCGAGGACGAGCTGAAGCTGAGGACGGTCTTCCTGCACCGGCTCGTCATCGACCGCCGCTACGCGGGCCTGCGCCTCGGCGAGCGGCTGATCGAGTGGGCGGGCGAGTGGGGGCGGCTCGCCTGGCGCGCCGAGATCATGCGCATCGACGTGTGGACCGACAACATCCGGCTGCACCGGTACTACCGCGGGCGCGGCTTCCTCTACACCGACACCCCGCGAGTGCAGGCGGACGGGACGGTCCGTCCCGACCCGCGCCTGCCCATGGACGTCTACCCGTCCGGCGTCGTCCTCGACCGGGCGCTGAAGCCGGTGGAGAGCTGGCCGGACACCGGCGGGTTCAGGCTGGCCGGCGACTCGGTCCCGGGGATCCGGCGGGCGTAGCCGGGTCCAGCCCGGCGGCGCCGCCCAGCCCTGCGTCCGGCGCACCCTGCAGACCGCTGCCCGGCGGGATCGGCGAACCGGCGTCGGCCGCGCCGTTCAACTTGGTCGCGACATCAGTTGCCACACCGGCGGCCGGTGCGGGCTGCGGCTCGGCGACACCCGTCGCGCCCGCGGCCCACTGCTCCAGCTGGTGGACGAACGGGATCGCCTGCGTCGGCCAGTGGAAGCGCGCGCGGGCCGTGGCGTGGCCCCGCTCGCCCATGGCCGTCCGCAGCTCGGGGTCGGCGCGGAGCTGCCGGATCGCCGCCGCGACGGCCATCGGGTCGGTGAACGGCACGACCTTCCCGCAGCCGGACGGCTCGACGATCGCGACGGCGGGCGGGTTCGGGGTCGTGATGACCGGGATGCCGCGGGCCATGTACTCCACGACCTTGGTCGGCATGGAGTGCCGGTAGTTCGGCTCGTCGTGCAGCAGGGCGAGCCCGGCCATGGCGCCCTCGGCGATGCGCAGCGCGCGGTCGTTCGGGACGAACCCGTACCAGCGCAGCACGCCTTCGAGCTGCGCGTCCCGCAGCGCCTGGCGGATCTCGGGGTCGGCGGAGCCGATCAGCTCGACCAGCACGCCCTCGGCCGCGACGAGCCGGGCCGTCTCGATCATGTCCAGGGCGCCCCGCGCGGCCGACAGGTGGCCGACGTAGACCACCCGGCGGTCGTCCGGCGCGGCGGGCGCGTCCTCGGCGACGTAGGTGGTGTTCGGGACGACCGGGTGCGGCAGCCGGAACCGGTCCCGGTAGCCCTCCTCGGCGAGCAGCAGGTGGTGGCGGCGCTCGGCGCGCTTTTCGAGGCGGCGGACGAACGGCCGCAGCAGCGGCGCGAGCGGCGCCGGGAGCCAGCCCTTGGCGGTCAGCGCCGCGGCGGTGTCCTCGTGCACGTCCCAGACGACCGTCGCCTTGCGGCGGACCGCGCGGGGCAGGCCGACCAGCAGCTCCGGGTCGTGCAGCAGGACCACGTCGGCGTACCCCGCGTGCTCGGCCAGGGCGCGGTGCGCGGCGCGCAGCGCGTGCAGCCGGCGGCGGCCGGTGGCGCGCGGCACGTCCACCGGCGACACCTCCCGCCACGGTGTCGAGTTCGTCGCCCGGAACGGGGCGATATAGGTGACCTCGTGCCCGGCGTCGAGAAGCGCGCGGATCTGCCGGTGCAGAATCCGCGCGTCCTCGGGATGGTGCACGACCGTGCAGACGCAGACCCGCATTCCACTCACTCCGGATGGGCGACGGTGATCTCCTGGGAATTCTGCGCTGGCAGTGGAAATTGCCGATGAATTCCGGACGGCGGGAAGGTGGAGTTCGCTCATAGAAGCTCGGCGCCCGCTCCGGCGAACGCGCGGGTCCGGCCGCGGGTGTCGAACAGCAGCCGGGCGTGCCGGGCGAGCAGCGCGGGGTCGTAGGCGGCGTGGTCGGCCAGCACGATCGCCAGGTCCGCCTCGGCCAGGGCGGCGCTCAGCTCGCCCTCGGCGGCGCGCACGTCATCGCCGTCCACCTGCCAGGACTCCACGTACGGGTCGTGGAAGGCGACGTCCGCGCCGAGCCGGATCAGCCGGCGCGCGACCGGGCGGGCCGGGGACTCGCGCTGGTCGGCGATGTCGGCCTTGTAGGTGACGCCGAGCAGCAGGACCTTGGCGTCCTTCAGCGCGCGGCCCTCGCGGTTGAGCAGCTGCTGCGCGCGCTCGGCCACGTACCGCGGCATCCGGTCGTTGATCTCCTGCGCCAGCTCGACGAACCGGAACGGGTAGCCCAGCGACCTGACCTTGTACGACAGGTAGTTCGGGTCGATCGGGATGCAGTGCCCGCCGACGCCCGGTCCGGGGCGGAACGCCTGGAACCCGAACGGCTTGGTGGCGGCGCAGTCGATCGCGTCCCACAGGTCGATGCCGAGCTCGTGGCAGAACACCGCCATCTCGTTGACCAGCGCGATGTTCACGTGCCGGTAGGTGTTCTCCAGCAGCTTGGCCATCTCGGCCTCGCGGGTGCCCTTGGCCTGCACGACCCGCTCGACGAACTTGCCGTAGAACGCGGCGGCGGCCGACGCGCACGCCGGGGTCAGCCCGCCGACGATCTTCGGGGTGTTGCGGACGCCGTAGACCGGGTTGCCCGGGTCGATCCGCTCCGGGGAGAACGCCAGGTGGAAGTCCTCCCCGGCGGTCAGTCCGGACGTCTCCAGGATCGGCCGGACGACCTCCTCGGTCGTGCCCGGGTAGGTGGTCGACTCCAGCACGACCAGCGTGCCGCGGGTGAGCCGTCCCGCGATCGTCTCGGCCGCGCCGCGCACGGCGGTGAGGTCCGGCCCGCCCTCCGGGGAGAGCGGGGTGGGGACGCAGATCACCACCGTGCGGGCGCCCTGCAGCACCTCGTCCGAGAGGGTGGGGGTGAAGCCGGCCGCGAGCATCTCCGCGACCTCCTCGGCGGACACGTCGTCGATGTGCGACGCGCCCGCGGCGAGCCCGTTCACGACCCGCTCGTCCCGGTCGTAGCCGCCCACCCGGAGCCCGGCCCGGCACGCCTCGCGCACCAGCGGAAGCCCGACGTAGCCGAGCCCGATGACCACCAGATCCACGCCGGTGGCTCCCTTCACTCAACGATTCGCTTAAGCGTTTTCCCGTGCTTTCAGGATCGGTAGGCCTCGCGGTAGCGGGCGGTCACCGCGCGCCATGTGCGTTCGGCCCGCACCCATTCCCGGGCGGCCTGTCCTGATTTCTTTCTCAGCTCGGGACTGTAAATGAGCTCCCCCAGGGAATTGGCCCACGCCGCCGCGTCTTCCGGAAGAGTTAACGTGCCGGTCACGCCGGGTTCCACGATTTCGCGCAGGGCGCTGACATCACTTGCTATTACTGGGATTCCCCCGGCCATCGCCTCCAGCGGTTTGAGGGGCGTGACCAATTGGCAGACGCGGTCGGCCCGCCGGGGGACCGCGAACACATCGAGGAGCGCGTGATAGCGACGGACGTCCGACGGCGGCACCCTTCCGGGGAACACCGCGCGCACGCCGCGTTCGGCGGCGCGGCGTTCGAGCGCCGCGCGCTCCGGGCCGTCCCCGACGAGCAGCAGCGTGACGTCGTCGCCGCCCGCGCGCAGCAGCGCGGCCGCGTCGATCAGCGTGTCGATGCCCTCGTAGCCGTAGAAGGACGAGGTCAGGCCGACGACCGGCACGCCGTCCGGCAGGCCCAGCGAAGCGCGCAGGTCGGCGGCGTCGGGCAGCGGTCCGAGGAACGCCTCGTCCACGGCGTTCGGCACCACGGTGATCTTCGCCGGGTCCACGCCGCGCCCGGCGATCTCGGCGCGCATCGTCTCGCCCAGCGTGACCACCGCGTCCGCCTCGTCCATGCGGCGGGTCTCCAGCTCGCGGGTCAGCCGGTAGAAGTCGTCGGACGGGCGGTGCTCGGGCGACCGGGACAGCCACGAGTCCTCCAGGAACCCGCGCACCTCGTACACGACGGGCAGCCCGTGCCGCCGTCCGAGCTCCAGCGCCACGGCCGCGTTCCGGTGGTCGCTGACCGCGTGCAGGACATCCGGGCGCAGCTCCTCGACGAGGCGTCCGGCCAGGTCCGCGGCCTTGCCGACGGCCTTCACCGGGTCGGACGGCGGGACCCACGGCAGCAGCCGGTGGTACGGGACGCCATCGACGTCCACTCGTGCGCGCGCGTCGCCGACGCCCTGCGCCAGGGGGTGGCCGAGCCGCGTCACCACGTTGGTGTCCCAGCCGAGGGCGTCCCGCTGGGCCAGGGCGATCCGGTGCGTGCGGACGGTGTAGCCCGCGTTCGTGACCGGCAGCGAGTTGGTCACGAACATCAGCACCCCGCGCACCTCCCTGAGCGCCGCCGGACGGGCCGGGTAGACCGGGGTGGCGAGGAGTTCTCGCAGGTCGGCGGCCTCGCGCTGGGGCGCGCGCGGTTTCGGCTTGGCGAGCCGGGCGCGGCCCAGCCGGGGGGCGGCGCGGGCGGCGAGGCGGACGGCCAGGCGGCCGGCGCGGGACGGGTCGTCCCGGAGCTGCCGGACGGCGAGCGCCGACATGTACACGGAGCGTTTCAACACGGCGGGCGAGCGTAGGCGCGTCCGATGAACAGAAAGGAAAGCCAGGTGGGTGAAATGGTGGGTGAACACCAAGGCGAACTCGTCCACGTCCTCGGCGCGCGGCCGAACTTCGTGAAGGCGGCGCCGGTGATCGCCGCGCTCGCGGAGCGCGGCGCGCGGCAGGCCGTCGTGCACACGGGCCAGCACTACGACCGGCGGATGTCGGAGGTCTTCTTCGACGAGCTGGGCCTGCCCGAGCCGGACGTGAACCTCGGCGTCGGGTCGGGCTCGCACGCGTCCCAGACGGCCGCGCTGCTGGTCGGGCTTGAGGAGGAGTTCATCCGCCGTTCACCGGCGCTGGTCATCGTGTACGGCGACGTGAACTCGACGATCGCCGCCGCCCTGGTCGCGGCCAAGCTCGGCATCCCGGTCGCCCATGTGGAGGCCGGGCTGCGCAGCTTCGACATGACCATGCCCGAGGAGGTCAACCGGCGGCTCACCGACCAGTTGTCCGACCTGTGCCTGGTGACCAGCCCGGAGGCGGTCGGCCACCTGGCCGCCGAGGGGATCCCGGTCGGCCGGGCGCACTTCGTCGGCAACCCGATGATCGACACGCTGCTCGGCAACCTGATCCGGTTCGACACCGCGAAGGTGCGCGCCGAGCACGGGCTGCCGGAGCGGTACGTCCTGGCGACGATGCACCGGCCCGCGAACGTGGACGACCCGGACAAGGCCGCCGCGCTGGTCAAGAGCCTGCACGGTGTCGCCGACATCGCCGAGCTGGTCATCCCCGTGCACCCGCGCGGGCGCGCGAACCTCATCGCGGCCGGGCTCGACCGGCACGACCGGGTCCGCGTCCTCGACCCGCTCGGGTACGTCGACTTCGTCGCCGCGGTGCGCGGCGCGGCCGCCGTCGTCACCGACTCGGGCGGCATCCAGGAGGAGACGACCGTCCTCGGGGTGCCGTGCCTGACCGTCCGGCCGAACACCGAGCGGCCGATCACCATCACCCACGGCACCAACCGGCTGGTGTCGCTGGAGGAGCTCGTCCCCGCGGCGCGCAAGGTCCTGGACGGCGAGCGGCCGTCCGGCGACCGGGTGCCGCCGCTGTGGGACGGGCACGCCGGACCCCGCATCGCCGAAGTGATCCTGGAGTACCTCCGTGCGTGACCGATCCGCCCGCCTGCGCGCCGCCCTGCGCGACAGCGAGGCCCGCGTCGAGGAGCTGGAGCGGCGCCTCGCCGCGCTGGAGACCTCGACGACCGTCCAGTTCGGGCGCCTGGTCGCCGGGGCCGCGCGCAACCCGCGCCGGCGCGCCGCGCGGCTGCCGCGCGAGCTGTACCGGCTGTGGCGCCAGCGGGACCGCCCGTTGGAGTCGGCGACGCTGCGGGAGAGCGCGATGCGCCGCTCCGAGCGGCTGGAGCGGCCCGAGGACCGGCTGCTCGTGCAGCACCCCGCCGACCGCCCGGTCATCGCGGGCATCCTCGGCCGGGACGCGGCGGCGCAGCTCGCCGAGCGGTACGAGGTCGTGCCGGTCCACCCGCACGACGTCCGGACGATCCTGGAGACCGCCGACGTGGACGCGCTGGTCGTGGACGCGCGCGCGGGCGAGCCGGGCGGGCCGTGGGCCTACCTCGGCGTCCCCGGCATGTACGACCGCGACCGCGACCTGGACGAGGCGCGCGGCATCGCACGCTCCCGGTCCCTGCCCGTCGTCCTCTGGGGCGAGAACCCGCCGCCCACGATGGCCGTCCTGGACTGGGACCCCGTCGCCTCGCTGGACGCCCCTGCCGCCTCGCTGAACGCCGCCTCGCTGAACGCCGCCTCGCTGAAGGAGATGCGTTGACCCGCGCCCTCGTCTACGGAGACGTGGACCTGAACCTGATCGACGGCTCGGCCATCTGGGCCCAGGGCATGGTGCAGACGCTCGCGCGCGCGGGCTGCGACGTCACGCTCGTGCTGAAGGCCCCGGTCCGCACCGGGCGGCTCGTCGACCCGCTGCGCGAGCTGCCGAACGTGACCGTCCTCTCCCCGCACGAGGACGGGCTGACCGCGTCCGAGGGCTCGATGCGCCCGCACGAGGCCGCCGCCGTGATCGCGCGGATCGACGCGCAGAACCCGTTCGACCTGGCCGTGGTGCGCGGGCGCGCGCTGGCGGGCCAGCTGGCCGCCGGTCCGCTCAAGGGCCGCCTGTGGACGTACCTGACCGACGTCCCGCAGTCGGCGGCCGAGTTCGACGGCAAGTCCAAGGGGGACCTGCGGCGCATCGCCGACGCGTCCCGCGTGCTGCTCTGCCAGACCGAGGAGCTGCGCTCCTTCCTGGAAGCCGCGGTCCCGGCGACGGCGGGCAAGAGCGTGCTGTTCCCGCCCGTGGTCGTCCTGCCGGACGGTCTCGAACCGCGCGCATCGGGCGCGCCGGACGGCAAGCTCCGGCTCGTCTACACGGGCAAGTTCGCGCCGCGCTGGAACACGCTGGAGATGACGCGCCTGCCGCGCCTCCTGCGCGCGCGTGGGGTGGAGGCCGAACTCCACATGGTCGGCGACAAGATTCATCAGGAAGCGGGATTCGCCGCGCCGATGAAGGCCGCCCTGGAGAACGGCGACGGCGTCGTCTGGCACGGCGGGCATCCGCGTGCCGAGGCGATGCGCATCACGGCGAGCGGTGACGTCGCCCTGTCCTGGCGCGACCTCACCATGGACACCAGCCTCGAACTCTCCACGAAGGTGCTGGAGAGCGGCGCGCTGGGCGTTCCGGTGGTTCTCAACCGGAACCCCATGCACGAGCGGCTGTTCGGCGAGGACTACCCGCTGTTCGCCTCGTCCGAGAGCGATGTCGTCGATGCGCTCACGCTCATCGGCAAGAACCCCGAGCTGTACGAGCTGGCTGCCGAGCGCTGCCGTACCGCCGCCGCCGACTACAGCCTGGACGCCGCCGTCCGCCGTATGCGCGGCTACCTGGAGACGACGTTCCCCAAGGCGCGCCGCGACGGCAAGCTGAAGGTCGTCGTCGCTGGGCACGACCTCAAGTTCTTCACGAAACTGCTCGACCACCTGCGCGACCGTCCGGACATGGAGATCCGGGTCGACAAGTGGCCCGCGCTGAAGACGCACGACCCGGAACGCAGTCTCGAACTCGCCCAGTGGGCGGACGTCGTCATCTGCGAGTGGTTCGGCCCGAACGCGCTCTGGTACTCGCGGAACAAGAAGCCGGGGCAGAAGCTCGTCGTCCGGCTGCACCGGTTCGAGCTGTACTCGGGCTGGCCCATGAAGGCCGACATCGACCTGGTCGACAAGGTCATCTGCGTCAGCCCGCACTACGCCGACCTGACGCTGCAAATGACGGGCTGGCCCGCGCACAAGGTCCAGGTCATCCCGAACTGGGTGGACGACGAGCAGTTCGACCGGGTGAAGCTGCCCGGCGCCCAGCACCACCTCGGGATCATCGGGATCGCGCCGTCCCGCAAGCGCTTCGACCTCGCGCTGGACGTCCTGGAGGAGCTGCGCCGCGACGACCCGCGCTACACGCTCTTCGTGAAGTCCAAGCTCCCCTGGGAGTACTGGTGGATCTGGGAGCGTCCGGAGGAGCGCGAGCACTACGAGGAGGTGTTCCGGCGCGTCCGGCGCTCGAAGGCGCTGGCGGGCGGCGTCGTGTTCGACGCGTACGGCCGGGACGTGCCCGCGTGGCTGCGCCGGATCGGGTTCGTCCTGTCCACCAGCGACGACGAGAGCTTCCACCTGGCGCCCGCCGAGGGCATGGCGTCCGGCGCGGTGCCGGCCGTGCTGCCCTGGCCGGGTGCGGACACGGTCTACGACGCCCGCTGGATCCACCAGAACCCGCAGGAGATGGCCGCGGCGATCGCCTCGTCCGTCGCCGAGGGCCGCTGGGAGGACGACCGGCAGGCCGCGCGCGCCCAGGTCCGCGCGTCCTACGGGCTCCGTGTCGTCGAGGACGCCTGGGTGGACCTGGTTTTCGGCATTCATTCAGCAAACGTGGAACTTTCGTCCGGACATGTTCGTCTGTCCGGCGGGAAGGCTGATCGCTAGACGGGGCGGCGCAGTCCGGGCCGCGACCGTGAGACGGGGACGGAGCGACCTGTGGTGTCCACGGCGGCCGGGGACGGTGTGCGCGCACGGCTCAGGGCGGCGCGGCCACCCGCCGGGGCCGCCCGCGCGCACTGGGTCTTCGCCGCCGCGCTCGTCCTGGGCGCGCTGCTCCGGCTGGTCGCGCTCTTCGGCTACCCGACCGTGTTCTGGTTCGGCGACTCCGGCACCTACCTGAAGAGCGCGCTGCACTTCACCCCGTCGCCGCTGCGGCCGTCGGGCTACTCGCTGATGCTCTGGTTCCTGCACCCGTTCCACGACTTCCGGCTGGTCGTGGCGGTGCAGAACCTGCTGGGCCTCGGCACGGCCGTCCTGCTGTACGCCGTCACCTGGCGCTGGACGAGCAGCCGGTGGCCCGGCAGGCCGTGGGCCGCCGGGCTGCTCAGCACCGCCGTCGCCGTGCCCGTCCTGTTCGACGCGTACCAGATCCAGCTCGAACACATGCTCATGTCGGACGTGCTGTTCGAGTTCCTCGCCGTCGCCGCCGTCGCGGCCCTGCTGTGGCGGCGGCGCGTCACCTGGCGGCTCGGCCTGCTCGCGGGCGTCCTGCTCGCCGCCGCCGCCCTCACCCGGACGGTCGGCATCCCGCTGCTGTTCATCGCGGTCGCCTACCTCGCCGTCCGGAACCTGGCGGACAGGCTCGCCGAGCGCAGGGCGGCCGGCGCCGAGCTCTCGGAAGGCACGCAGCGGCAGGCGGCAGGGCGGTTGGCGCGGTGGCGGCCGCTGGGGGCGATGGTCGCGATCTTCGCCGTCCTCCTCTGCGGCTATGCGAGCTGGTACGACGAGGCGCACGGGCGGTTCGAGCTGTCCGCCACCAACGGCTTCTTCTTCTACGGGCGGACCGCCGCGTTCGCCGACTGCGCCAAGATCAAGCCGCCGCCGTCCCTCGCCGGCCTCTGCCACGACTGGAAGCACGACATGCCGGGCGTGGCGCCCGGATACGCCGCCCTCTGGGGGCCGCGCTCGCCCTTCCGGACGATGCCGGACGGCGTCGCCGACGAGGAGGGCAACCGCCGCGCGTCCCGGTTCGCCCAGGCCGCGATCGCCGCCCAGCCCGGCGACTACCTGAGCCGGGGCCTGCGCGACACCGCCCGCTCGTTCTCCTGGGGACGGTCCGACTACCCGACGTCCTGGACGGTCCGCGAGTACCGCTTCCCGTCCCGCCACTGGCAGCCGAAGTCCGCCGTGAAGCCCGCCCGCGCCTACGGCCGGGGCACGGCGGCCCCGCGCATCGTCGAGCCCTTCGCGGGCTGGATGCGTGCGTACCAGAAGGTCGTCTTCCTTCCCGGGGCGCTGCTCGGCGTCCTCCTGCTGGTCGGCCTGGCCGGTGTCGCACGCCGCGCCCGCGACTGGGGAGGGGTCGCCCTGCTGCCCTGGGCGACCGGGTTCGCGCTGCTCATCGTGCCCCCGTTCAGCGCCGACTTCGACTACCGCTACCTGCTGCCCGTGGTCCCCTTCGCGGCCCTGGCGGCCGCCCTCGGCTGGTTCTCCGAACCGGTTTCGAGCACTTCTCGCGATCTGTGATACTTCGGAGTCCGTGGACGGCGACGAAAGGGCGAGGATGGCGGCGGAGACCAGCGTGGGAGAGGGCTCCCACGCCGAGATCGGACAGGTCTGGCCGCGCGACGGCCACATCCGCATCCTCGGCACCGTCGTCACCGGCGGAACGCCGGACGAGACCCCCGTCGACGAGCCGTGGACGCTCCGGCTCACCTCCCGCGAGCGCCGCAAGGCCCCCGCCCCCACCGTCGCCGACCGGATCGTGAACCGGCTGAAGCGCAGCGTGACCCGGTCCGCCGAGCGCACGCCGTCCCGGCTGTTCTTCCCCGTGGTCACCGACGGCCCGCACTTCGAGGCGGTCGTGCCCGTCCGCGACCTGGCCGTCCGGGACGCGCTGCCCCGCGAGCACTGGGACCTGCACCTGGTCTCGGCGCGCGGCGGCAAGAAGCTGGTGCTGCGGGTGGGGCGTCACCACGACGACCTGCCGGGTAAGAAGCAGATCGTGAAGTTCCCCGAACAGACCGAGGCGGGCGTGGACGTCCTGCCGTACTACACCGACGGCGACCACCTGTCCGTCCGCTGCGCGCGGCGCGACTCCGCGAAGGGGGCGTCCGCGTGAAGCTGACCTACCTGATCTACAACGCGTTCGGCGTCGGCGGCACCGTCCGGACGGTGTTCAACCAGGCCAACACGATGGTCGAGCGCGGGCACGACGTCGAGATCGCGACCATGCTGCGCTACCACGAGGAGCCGCCGTTCCCGCTGGACGACCGGGTCCGCGTCACCGCGCTGGTCGACAACCGGTCCGGCTCCTACGTCGACTGGGACCGGTACGAGGGCGAGGAGGACACCTCCTGGCACGACCGGTTCCCCGCGGGCGTCTCGGAGAACGCCGACAAGCGCCGCCGGATCAACGCGATGATCCGCTTCCTGCGCGGCCTGGAGGGCCGGATCGTGGTCGGCACCCGGCCCACGATCAACCTGGTCATCGCCGAGTTCGCGGACGAGGCGCTGGTCCGGGTCGTCCAGGAGCACGCGGGCCTGTCCACGCACAAGGGCGAGTGGCGCGAGGCGATCGACGCGGCCTACCAGGGCATGGACGCGATCGTCTGCCTCACCGAGGAGGACCGCGCCGCCTACGCCGAGGCGTTCCCCGGCGTCCGGGTCGAGCGCATCCCGAACGCGCTGCACTCCCTGGACGTCCCGCGCACCGACTTCTCCCGGCACCAGGTCGTCAGCGCCGGGCGGCTCGACGGCAACAAGGGCTTCGACATGCTGATCGAGGCGTTCGGCCAGGTCGTCGAGGCCCACCCGGACTGGACGCTCCGCATTCACGGCGGCGGCCCGGACGAGAACAAGCTCCGCAAGCTGATCCTCGCCAAGCACCTCTACAACCACGTCTTCCTGACGGGCTCCACGAACCGCCTGGACGACGAGCTGGCCAAGGGCTCGGTCTTCGCGATGAGCTCCAAGTCCGAGGGCTTCGGCATGGTCCTGCTGGAGGCCATGAACTGCGGCCTCCCGGTCGTCAGCTTTAACTGCCCGGTCGGCCCGCGCGAGCTGGTCACCGACGGCCAGGACGGCCTGCTCGTCCCCGAACGCGACGTGGACGCCCTCGCCGCGGGCATCATCCGCCTGATCGAGGACGAGGAGCTCCGCCGCGACCTCTCCCAGGCCGCCCTCAAGAAGGCCGCCGAGTACGGGCCCGACCCGGTCACCGACACCTGGGAACACCTCTACGAAGCCCTCACCGCCGCCAAGTGACACCCCTGGCCCCCGATCTCGGCCGGGCGGAGGGGGCGGCCCTGCGGGACGGCCTGCTGGAGATCGCCTCGGGGCTGTTCCCGGAGCGGGCTCCGGTCGTCGTGCGGGAGTGGGACGACCTCGTCCGGTTCCGCGAGGAGGAGATCGGGCGGCGGCCGGTGGTGGTGATCGCGGTCGCGGGGGACGGGACCGCGGGCTTCGAGGACGTCCGCGACGCGGTGGAGGCCGCCGGATGGCGGCTGAACTCGCGCTGGAACCCCGCTGCGGACCCGCGTGACGACACGGCCTCCCGCGACGGCTGCCACTTGATGATCAACGAGGCGGACGGCGGCGGGCTGCTGACGTTCGCCGCCTGGACGCCGGTGGTGTTCGACGATCCGGGCTGGCGGCAGCCCAGCTACACCCGGAGCACCGTGAACGGGAAGCTGTGCCCTGGCCGAGGAAGGCGGACGTCCCGTTCCGCGGTTCGTCGGCACCTGCAAGGGCTGCGCCAAGGGGCGTGCCTATTCGTTCGCGCTCCCGAGCCCGGCTGAGTGACCTGCTTGATCAGGCGGGTGGCGGCGTGGGGTGGCGGGGTTCGTAGAGGCCCAGCTCCGCGCCGCTGGGCAGGCGGAGGCTGGTGCGGAGGCCCCAGCCCGCGTCGGTGATGGGCCGGGTGAACTCGACGCCCTTCTCGGTGAGGTCGTCGACGGTCGCGGTCACGTCGTCGCACTTCAGGTAGAGCTCGGTGGCGGGCTCGCCGTCGGTGGGGTGGGCTGCCAGCTCGGCGGGCGGCAGGCGGAAGATGAGCCAGCCGCCGCCGGCGTCCACGTGCGGCAGGCCGAGGACGTCGCGGAGGAAGGCGCGGTCCGCCCCGGCGTCCCGGCTGTACACGATGGCGTGCGCTCCGTTGATCATGGCCGTGACGATACGGGGGCGAGGGGTCGGGCGCGGCGGGGCGCCGGGCCGGGGCGGGCCAAGTTTCGGCTTGGGGGATCTTTGGCGCCGGTGTGGGAAGGGATACCGGTGGGGGGAGTCCGGTAGGCAGGGAGCCATGGCTGAGGTGGGTCGTTGCGCGGTTCTGGGGGTCGTGCTGGCGGTCGGGGCCGGTGGGCTCGCCGGGTGCGCGGGACGGCCCAAGGGGAGCTGTTCGCTCGAATTCGACGATGCCGCGTACGCCCAGAAGGACGCCTCGGTGAAGGTGAAGGGCGTCCATAAGACCGTCCGCTACCGGCTTTACTCGGGGATTCCCTACGTCGCGAAACCGGTGGACGTCGGGCACCAGAACCTGAGCGTCCGGGTTCCGGTCTCGGTCGATGGGAAGCGGGTGGATTCCGCCGGCGCGCCGATCCTGCTCGACAACTCCAGCAGCGGCGAGGCGTCCGAGGCGGCGGACGCGAAGGCCCTCGCCTCGGGGTTCGTGGTGGTGACCTCGGCGGTGCGCGGGGACGCCTGGGACGGGATCGTCGACCTCAAGGCCGCCGTCCGGTACGTCCGGCGCAACAAGGGCAGGCTGCCCGGCGACGTCGATCGGATCGTCGCCACGGGAAGCGGCGCCGGAGGCGGTCTGGCCGCGCTGCTCGGGGCGTCCGCTGGGCGGGGCCAGTACGACGACGCGCTGGACGGCCTCGGGGCCGCTGAGGAGTCCGACCGCGTCCACGCCGTCGCCGCGTCCGGGCCGGTGACCGAGATCGGGAAGGCCGATCTGGACTTCGACCGGCACTGGTTCCTGACGAACTACCTCGAACCGTCGGCGACCCGGTTCCTGAAGGGCCTGCCCGAAGGCGCGCGGGCCCTCTACCTGAAGCGCAATCCCTGGATCACCTGGATGGGCGGCCGGATCTCGTTCGGCTTCGGCGACTTCCTCGGCCATGTCGGCGCCCCGCAGGCTGTGCCGGGCGGGCCGCAGGCCGCGTTGGGTGGGCCGCAGGGCGCGCTGGGCGGCGCGAAGCGGAAGCCGGTGCTGTGGAACGCGATGGACTTCGTCCGGCAGCGGAACCCGGCGCGCGCCCGGCACTGGTGGCTCCGCGCCGGGACGGACGGCGCCGGCGTGCCGCTCACGGTCGTCGGGAGCCTCGCCGCCGGGCTGGAGAGCCTCGGGGACGACGTGGACGCCACCATCGACTGGAACGGTACGCCCGGAGACGCCGCGGCGGACGGCCTCGTCGCCTGGATCACCCGGACCGTCGCGCGCCGTTCCCAGTGAGGCAACCGCCCGCGGCACTATCCTTCGAGGTGGCGGCCGGATCCCCCCGCGGCGCGGGCCGCCGTACTCCGCAGTCCCCGCCTAGCACCACGGAGCCGGTTTGTCCGACGGGACCTCCCTCGATGCCGTCCGCACGTCCAGGCCGAGGTGGGCCGCCCTCCCGCGCGTCCGGGTGCCGCGGCCCGCGCTGAAGCGCCCCGGACTGCCTTCGCTCAAGGGGCGGCCTTCGCTCAAGAGGCGGCCCTCGTTCAAAGGTCTGGGGCGTCCCACGCTGAAAGGGTTCGGGCGGTACCTCGCGGCGCACGCGGTGTTCCTGGTCGTCGTCGGCGGCGCCATCGCGCTGCGGGTCGTCGCGCTGCTCGGCTTCCGGTCCGTGCTGTGGTTCGGCGACTCGGGGACGTACCTGGCGGGCGCGCTGGACCTGCGGCCCTCGGCGCTGCGGCCGTCCGGGTACTCGCTGATCCTGGCGGCGGTGAGGCCGTTCCACGGGTTCACCGGCGTGCTGGTGATGCAGCACGCGATGGGCGTGCTGATCGGAGTGATGATCTACGCGCTGCTCCAGCGGGCGCTGCGCCGCGGCTGGCCGCGGCTGTGGATCTGGGTGCCGGGCGTGATCGCGTCCGTGCTCGTCCTGCCGGTGCTCTACGACGGCTACCAGATCGAGCTCGAACACCTGCTCATGTCGGACGTGCCGTTCACGTTCATGCTGACCTGCGGGATCACGCTCGCCATGTGGTGGCGCAAGACGCCGTGGTGGGCCGGCGCACTCGCTGGGTTCGTGGTGGGCGCGTCCGCGGACGTCCGCTCGGTCGGCCTGCCGATGCTGATCGTCCTGGTGTTCTGCCTCGCGGTGCGCCGGACGGGCTGGCGGACGGTCGTCGCGGCGGCCGTCGCGGGCATGGCCCCGCTGATCGGCTACGTGATGTGGTTCCACTCGTACTACGGGCAGTGGTCGTTCACCTCGACCGACCAGGTCTTCCTCTACGGGCGCGTCTCCGACTTCGCCGACTGCGCCCGGATCAAGCCCGAGCCCGAGCTGGTGATCTTCTGCAACAAGGCCATGATCCGGGACCCGAGCGTCGCCGCCGCGTTCCAGACCATGTGGAGCGAGGACTCGCCGTTCAACCAGCTGCCCTGGAACATGTCCGACCCGAAGACCAACGAGCTGGCCGGCCGGTTCGCGATGGCGGCGATCAAGAAGCAGCCCGGCGACTACGCGCATACCGTCTGGCGCGACACCTGGCGCGCGTTCGCCTGGAAGCGCGTCGACTACCCGAACCCGGGCACGGTCGAGGAGTACGAGTTCCCCGAGGGCGGCGCGCTGCGGGCGTGGAACGCGATGGCCGCCTACGACTACGGCGGCAGGACCGCCCAGCCCCGGGTCGTGGAGCCCTACGGCGGCTTCATGCGCGACTACCAGCGGCACTACTTCATGCCCGGCACGTTCATCGGCGTCCTGCTCGGCGCTGGGCTGGTCGGCATCGTGATCAGGATCCGCCGGGTCGGCGGCCCGGTGCTGCTGCCGTTCGGGGTCGGGCTCGCGCTGCTGGTCGTCCCGGCGGCGACGGCCGACTTCGACTACCGGTACGTCCTGCCGTCGGTGCCGTTCGCCGCCCTGGCGGCCGGGCTGGCCTTCGCCCGCGAGGGGCGCCGCGATCCGGTCCCGGCCGTCCCCGCTCCCGCCGAGCCGGTGGCGGACGCCCCGGAGGACGAGACAGAAGCGGCGGCTCCCGAAAAGGCTCCCGACGCCGTTTCCGATGAGGCGGCCGAAACGGCCGAGGAAAGGGAGTCGGAAGAGCCGCAGGAGCCGGAAAAGGCGGACGCCCCCGGCCGGTGAGAGGCCGAGGGCGTCCGATGAAGCGGGTCGGTCAGCGAGGCCGGGGAGGTCAGGCGAGCGAGAGGCGCTCCAGCTCCTCCTGCGGGAGCTGGGCGCGGGCCTCCTCGACGCGGCGCTCCAGCTTGCCGAGGGACTTGGTGTAGGTGCGGCTGGACAGCCAGAACTTGTAGATGATCACCAGCTCGAAGGCCAGCATCCCGATGCCCGACAGCACGGTCACCGGGATGATCGCGCCCGGGATGACCGCGGCGACGATCGGCGCGACGATGAACACGCCCATCTGGAACTCGATGCCGGAGATCAGGTGCGGGCGGATCCGGCCGCGCAGCAGGGCGTCGCGGATGCGCGCGTACCAGGGGAACTTCTTGTTGAACTCGGCCTGGAGCGCGACGTTGGGGTTGTCGCCGACGACCCGGTCCTCCATGTCGGCCTCGGGGTCGTTGCCGAGCGCGCGCTCGGCCGACGACAGCTCGGCGTCCACCGGGACGGCCGGGACCTCGCCGCGGGCGGCGCGGGCGACGGCCTCCAGCGCGGCGGCCTGCTCGCCGAGGTCGCGCAGCTTGTTGCGCATCTGCGAGCGGACCTTGTAGATCTCCAGGGCGTCCATGTAGCGGAGCATGTCCAGGAACACCACGGCGACCGCGGTCCAGACGTAGGCGACGTTGCCGGTGCGCGCGTACGCGCCGCCCATCAGGGCGATCGCGCAGGCCAGCACCCGGACGCGGTCGAAGATGTAGTCCAGCCAGGCGCCGAAGATCGAGCCGGTGCCCTTGAGCCGCGCGATCTTGCCGTCCATGCAGTCGAGCGTGAACGACAGGTGGTAGAGCAGCGCGCCGACCAGCAGCATCGGCCAGGTGCCCACGGCCCAGCAGCCGCCCGCGCCGAGGCCGAGGATCAGCGCGCCGACGGTGAGCTGGTTGGGGGTGATGTTGGTCCTGTTGGCGGTGAACTTGACCAGCCGCGAGGCGAGCGGATCGACCAGCAAGACCGTCCACCATGCGTCACGCGCTTTGTACGTCCGTTGCCGAACGTCATCGAGCGTGAAGTTCGCCATGGAGAGCCTGTCCTTTCGAGAAAAATGGATCGAGGCCGGTCCCCGTGCCTCGGATATGTCGCGACCCCGGAAATGACTCCGTCCAGGAAATGACGCTACCCCGCGCCACCTGATGCTACCGGCACGCCACCCGCCGGTCTCCGCGAAGACGCCCAGTCGTCACCGGGAAGTGATCATTCGGACGTCAGGGACAGCAGGTGGTCGACCACCCGCGCCGAGGCGAGCCCGTCGTCCATCGCGCAGTACTTCTGCCGGAACGCCGCGTAGGCGGCGGCGTGGTCGCCGCGGGTCGCGTCGATCCCGCGCAGCGCCTCGACGACCTCGTCCGGCTCGCGCAGCAGCGGGCCGGGCGCCTCCGCGGTCAGGTCGAAGTAGGTGCCGCGCAGCTCGTCCTGGTAGAAGTCCAGGTCGGGGACGTAGAACAGCAGCGGCTTGCCGGTCGCGGCGAAGTCGAACATCACCGACGAGTAGTCGGTGATCACGACGTCGGCGATCAGGTAAAGCTCGGAGATGTCGGGGTAGCGGGTGACGTCCACCACCGACGAGCCGATCCCGACCGTCCGGTCCGCGACCATGTGGTGCTGCCGGACGAGCACCGACCACGAGTCGCCGAGCGCGCCGGCGACCTGGTCGGCGGGCAGCACCATCTCGGCCGTCCGGCCGCCGGTGAGCCAGATGTCCTCGCGCCAGGTCGGCACGTACAGCGCCACCGGCCGGTCGTGCGGGACGCCGAGCCGCTCCCGGACGACCCGGGCCCGCTCCTCGCGGTCGGCGGCGAACAGCATGTCGTTGCGCGGGTAGCCGACCTCCAGCACCTCGCCCTCGTACCGGAACGCGCGGCGCAGCATGCCGGTGACGTGCGGGCTGGGGGACAGCAGCCGGTCCCAGAGCGGGACGTCCTCGGCGAACCGGCTGAGCTTGGTCGTACCGGACGCGATCCGGCCGCTCTGCACCAGGTCGTAGCCGATGGTCTTGAACGGCGTGCCGTGCCATGTCTGGAGGTAGGTCTGGCCGGGCCGCTTGGCGAAGCCGGGCAGCTTGAGGACGTTGTCCACGACGAACCGGGCCGAGGACAGGGCCTCGTAGTACTCGCGGGAGCCGCGCAGCACGATCCGCGGGTCGCCGACCGGCACCTGGAACTGCCCGTCGGCGGTCGCCCAGACCAGCTCGAACGGCAGGTCGCGGCGGACCATCTCCTCGTAGATCGCCTGCGGGTTGTCGGAGTACTGCCGCGCGAAGTAGCTCTCGAACACCACCATGTCGCGCAGCGGCGCGGTGTTGGACGGCCCGAAGAACGTCTTCTGCAGCTCGCGCTGCGCGTAGGCGCCGCGCTCGTCGTCGGTCAGCGCGGGCCGGACCCACAGGTGCAGCAGGTCGCCGCGGTGCGCGCGCAGCTCCAGCTCGTGCACGCCGACGAACCGCGGCTCGGGCAGGTGGGCGCGGGCGCCGCGGTCGATGCCTACGGTCAGGTCGCCGTGCGCGCCGGGGGCGTACAGGTCCCAGCGGCCGCTCGGCAGCGGCAGCTCGCCGCGCCGCCCGTTCAGCAGCGCGGTGAAGTACTGGCCGTCCCAGGACAGCGGGACCTCGTGCGCCTCGGTGGAGCGCCGCCGCCGCATGACCAGCCGGTCGGGTCGGGTCGCGTCGTCGCCGGACGACCCGGTGATCTCGATCGTCGTGCCGTCCAGCCAGCGGACGCCGGTGACGGTCAGCCGCGGCGCGCGCTCGACGAGCGTGAGGTTGCCGTACTTGGTGGCGATCACGTCGTACTCGTGGCCGGACACGTAGGCGCGCAGGTCGACCAGGTCGGCCTCGACGGCCAGCCGGAGCTTCGGCTTGCCCCTGGTCTTGAGCGAGACGTCCCAGTCGATGCTGTCGATCGCCTCGGTGGCGTCGCCGGCGCCGGTCTGCTCGGCGAGCTTGGTGAGGTCGATGTCGGCGGCGAACTCGGCGCGCCCGCCCTCGCCGCTCCCGGTCGCGGTCAGCGGCTGCTTCACCGAGGTCATGCCCTGCCGGAAGTCGATCTGGACGTGCCCCTTGGCGTAGGCGGAGTCCTCCTTGCGGACCCAGCCGGTCAGGTGCAGCCGGTCGCCGTCCACGCGGGCGCTGGTGACCTTGGCGCGGACGGGCTGGATGCCGATCACCAGCTCGCGCGCCTGGGTGTACTTGGGCTTGATCAGCTGGCCCGGCGCGATCTCCCGCTGCGGCGGCCACAGGCCCGAGCCCTTCGGCCCGGCGATCCGGCCCTGCTTGGTCACGCCGTGCGCGGTGACGGTGACGTAGGCGTGCCAGGTGCCGTCGGAGGTGCCGAGGTCGCGCGGGTCGAGCTCGATCGCCCAGCCGGACCACGAGTGGTCGGCCATGGCCTGCTTGCTGTCGGCGGTGACGTCCGGGCGGCGGACGCGCTCGACGGCCGGGCGCAGCGTCTTCGACATCAGCACGAGGCGGCGCTTGCGCAGCTCGATCTCGATGGTCGAGTCGGCCTGCTCGGGCGTGTGCAGCCGGTTGATGTAGGCGTGGCCCTCGATCCGGAGCCGCCCGTCGCGCCAGGAGAAGTCGTCGACGCCGGTCATCAGTTCGAGCTCCTCGCGCAGCTCGAACAGGTCGTCCGGGAAGCGCGGGTCGCCGAGGAACGGGTAGTCGCCGTACCACTTGCCCGGGTGGCCGGGCCGCTGGATCGCGCTGAACCGCTCCGGCGCGCTCTTGGAGAACATGACGATCTCCTCCAGCTCGGGCATGAGCCCCTTGCGGACGGCGTGGAACTTCAGCCGGTCGATCGAGGGGAGGTCCTCGTAGAGGTGCGGCGCGACACCGTCCAGGAACGCGTTGACCAGGCCGAGGAAGGTCTCGCGGTACTGGTCGTCGCCCTGGTCGACGACGTTGACGTAGATCCGGATGTCGTCGGACAGGGCGAACCCGTCGTACCGGTCCTTGAGGTCGGCGGCCTTGGCGGCCAGGAAGTCCGAGGCGGACTGCACCGACTTCATGCGGTCGCCGAGGTTGCCCGGCTCGGTGCGGCGCTGGGTGATCGAGCGCGCGCCGGTCTCGCGGATGCGCCAGTGGTAGACGGGCTCGTGCAGGACGTCCACCTTGGACGCCAGCACGTGCGCGGGGATCGTGACCGGCGCGTCCTCGTAGAGGCCGGGCGGGAAGGCGAACTGGTGCCTGTCCCAGAACGCGCGGCGGAACACCTTGTTCCAGGCCGTCCGGTCGCGCAGCAGCTCGGGGAACTCCCGGACGTGCGTGCCCTTCCGGTCGACCTCGAAGATCTTCTCGTGCATGGCCGACTTCTGGAGGCCGTTCACGCCGAACCGGCGGACGCCGCCGCAGGCCATGTCCGAGCCGGTCTCCTCCAGGGAGGCGACCATCAGCTCGTAGGCGTAGCGCGGGATGATGTCGTCGCTGTCGGCGAACGCCAGGTACTTGCCGGCGGACGGCGGTACACCCGCGTTCCGCGCCGGCCCGAGGCCCTGGTTCTGCTGCTGGACGAGCCTGAACCGGCCGTCCTTGGCCGCGAAGTTCTTGGCGATGGTCGCGCTGGAGTCGGTGGAGCCGTCGTCCACCATGATCACTTCGAGGTCGCTCAGCGTCTGCCGGGCCAGGGACTCCAGGCAGGGTTCGAGGTAGGCCTCGACGTTGTAGAACGGCACGACGACGCTCAACAGCGGTGACACGGCACTCCAACGGCTGGTATGGGGATGCCGGACCCGAGCCCGGATCCGGCAGTGTGCAGGCTATCCGACGGGCGGTTTCCTGAAGGCCCAGTCAAGTTTCGGTTCCATGGCCCACCGGAAGCAGAGGACCACGGGTTTGGAGCAGAGGAACGTGCCCACGGCGCAGGCCCCCGCCATCACGGCCAGCACACCGGGGACGGTGTGCATCCAGGACGCGTCCCACCAGCCGGTGTACCCGAACAACCGGGTGATGAAGCCGTGCAGCAGGTAGGCGTACAGGGTGGTGGCGCCGAGGCCGGTGAACCAGGTCCGGCGGCGCGGGACGAGGGTGAGGAACGCCGCGATCAGCACGAGCGCGCAGACCATCATGATCAGCCGCATGCCCGAGCCGGTGATGTTGTCGACGCCGAAGTCGCTGTGCGGGTTCTTCCAGTAGACCCAGTCGAGGTCCATGTGGTCCTTGGCGACCCAGGCGGCGCCGACCGCCGCGATCAGCACGGCCGCCCCGATGGGGCGCGCGACCGGCTTCTTCAGCAGCTCGAAGTGCGCGGGCTTCAGGGTGAGGCCGAGTACGTAGAACGGGAGCAGCCCGATCACCCGGTGCAGGTCCAGCGTGCTGCCGAGATCGGTCATGTAGGACAGCAGGGAGAACCCGACGGCCACGGCGACGGGCCAGCGGATCAGCTGCCAGACCGGCGTGGACAGCCGCCACAGGAACAGCGCGCACAGGAACCAGGTCAGGAAGTACGGGTCGAGCAGGCTGATCTCCAGCTTGTTCCGCCCGACCGCCCAGTCGAAGACGGTGTAGCCGGTCTGGAACACCACGTAGGGCACGCCGACGGCGGTGATCAGCTTGCGCGTCCGGTTGGCGGAGAACGTCCAGTTCCGCGAGAAGTAGCCGGTGATCACGATGAACAGCGGCATGTGGAACATGTAGATGGCCAGGTACAGCGTCTTGGCCAGCGGGACGTTCCCGAGCTGCGCCAGGCAGTGCCCCATCACCACGAGCAGGATCGCCATGAACTTGGCGTTGTCGAAGAACGGGTCGCGCTGCTTGCGCGGCCGGTCGCCCGGAGTGAGTGGAACGTTCCCCTCCGTGCTCGGCGGCGGGGCGGGCGCCTCTCCCGGGGGACCCGCCTGCCGCGGGACGCGCTCGGTGCTCGGATGCGCGGGAGGGGTGCCGGTGTACGTCATGAGGTCCTTGGCGGGGTGGGACTTCGGTCGGATACTTCGGTCGGATACGCGGAAGGACTCCGGTCGCGGAGGCCGGTCCGGGGCGGACCGTGCCGGTTCGGGCTGGTCGGGCCGCCTGGTCCGGCCTCCGCGGGGTGCGCGGTTAGTTGCCGTCGCAGATGTTGTCGTCGGCCTTGATCTCCCCCTGCTGCTTGGGGATCGGGCCGCCGCTCTTGGCGTTCTTGAGGTTCGTCCAGTTGGTGCCGATCACCAGGTCTACCAGGCCGGACTGCCCCGAGGAGGCGGCTGACGGGGCGGACGCGTCGGGCACCTGCGCGGCGAGCACCTTGGCCTGCTGGTCGGCGCCCGGTCCGTACTGGATCTTGGTGGTGGAGCTGATCGGCTTGTTGCCGCCGACCTCGACCTGGAAGCCCTGCTCGCGCAGCGCGGCCGCGACCCGGTTGGCCTGGCCGCTGGTACCGCTGGCGTTGTAGACCCGCACCCTGACCTGGCTCGCCGGGATCTTCGGCGCGGCCGTGCCGCCGCCGCCCGCGGGCTTCTTCTCGTCCGGCACCGAGCGGTCGTTGCGCAGCGCGTTGAAGAAGGTGTCGGCGTTCGGCTCGCTCAGCACGACCCGGTTGTGGTCGGCCGGGTCCGGGCCCCAGGGGACGGTGATGAACCGGAGCTTGCCGGACGTCATGCCCTGCATGCCCTGGCCGATCTTCAGCATCGTCGGCCCGGTCAGCTCGCTGTCGGTCTTCAGCGACTTGGTGCCCGCGTTGATCAGGCCCATCAGCTTGCCGGGGTTGCTCAGCACGCCCGCGCTCATCGCCTTGTTGGCGAGCGCGCCCATGAACTTCTGCTGGCGCTTGATGCGGCCGAGGTCGGAGCCGTCGCCGAGGCCGTGCCGGACGCGCACGTAGGCCAGCGCCTGCTCGCCCTTGATGACGTGCTTGCCCTTGGTCAGGTGCAGCTTGGACTTGGGGTCGTCCACGTCCTTGGGGAGGCAGATCGGCACGCCGCCGATCGCGTCGGTGATCGACTTGAACCCGACGAAGTTGACCTCCATGAAGTGGTCGATCCGCAGGTTGGTGATGCCCTCGATCGTCTTCAGCGTGCAGGACGGCCCGGCGAGCGTGTAGGCGGAGTTGATCTGCGCCTTGGCCTGCGCGGGGGTGCTGCCGCTGCCGTCCGGCTTCTTGCAGGACGGGATCGGCACCATGAGGTCGCGGGGGAAGCTGACCCCGAACGCCTGGCCGCCGCCCGGCGACAGGTGCAGCAGGATGATCGTGTCGGAGCGCGGGGGCTCGTTCTTCATGGAGCGGCCGTACTCGGCGTTGGCGCCCGCCCGGCTGTCGGACCCGAGCAGCAGGATGTTCATCGCGTTGTTCAGCTTCTTGGGCCGGTTCGGGCCGACGAGGTTGTTGGTGTCCTCGTGCGCGATGTTGCCGAACGCCTCGCGGTAGAAGCCGTACATCGTGAGCGATCCGGCGACCATCACCGCGGAGAGCGCGACGCATACCCAGCCGAGGATGCGCCAGCCGCGTCGGGGCGCCGACCCCGGTGGGTCGGCGTCATCGACGTACTCCATGTACATGGGGTTGTCGTTCATCGGCTCCGTGGTGGGGGTCGGGCCCGCCCGTGGGGGTCGCGGAATCAGTCAGAGGTTAGGTCAGCCAAGCCGCTGGAAGGGGCCGGATCCACCATCAGCTCCGGACAGCCCCGCCGTTGCGGTCACATGCTCCAGGGTCAGTCGCCGATCTAGCGACGCTTTGTCAAAGTTTCGTTGGATTATGACGGAAGATCCAGAGGCTAGCGGTGCCAGCAGGGTGATCAGTACCCCCTGGAGGGTGGTGAGGGGCACGTGAACCAGGAGCCGATCGCGAGCGTCCAAGGCCCCGCTCGACGCCGCCGCCCGCCCCTCGCCGACCAGATCCGCCCCGGTGTATGTGGTCTTTGTCACAGTCAGCAGGGGTTCGTCGGCAAAGGAGCGCTGCGGCCGGAACCGGTCCCCGTGCGCGCGGACCTCGGTCGCGTAGTCGGTCACGCCCGGCGGGACGTCCGCCATCGGCCCGCCGAGGGCATGCAGCGAGAGCCCGATCAGCTCGTCCGCCTGGGAATCGTCCACGTCCGCGAGCCTCTCCTCGGCCACCGCGAGGAGGTACGGGCCCTCGACGTCGCCGGGTTCATCCAGGTGGACGTGCAGGCCCGCCGACCATGAGGCCATCAGCCAGACCAGCGTCTGCCAGTGCTCCGGCAGCGCCAGGACGACCTTGTCGCCCGGCTGCGCGCCGAAGCCGTCCACGAGGAGATTGGCCGTTTTCGCGACCCAGTTGGCGAAGACCTTGGCCGAGAGCTCGATCCGCTCGCCCCTGGCGTCGTCGTAGAAAGTGACAAACGGACGGGACGGGTCGGACTCGACGCGGGCCGCGAGGAGCCCGGCCGGGTCCGTCGCGATCTTGGGATCGGTCATGCCACGGAGCGTACGACCTCGGCCCGGGGTCCCGCTGACCTCGGCCGCGTCGGCGTCGCGCGGCGCCCGGCACGGAGGGATGCCGATACGCTCCGCTTCGATGGACGACCGGGGAATCCACCGATGAGCGCGGGGCGGCTGCTCGCCCGCATCACCGTCGCACCCGCCCTTCTGCTGGTGGCGTGGCTGACGGTGTCCGCGCCGTTGCTGCTGGGCGGCGTCCTCGACATGGGACCCGCGCTCGCGCTGTTCGTCCCGGTCGCCGTCGTGGTGCTCTGGCTCGGTCTTCGGGACGCGCCGCGCGCGGACGGCGAGCCCCGGCCCGGCCCGATCGGCCCGGTCCCGCGCTGGTCGGCGTTCGGCGTGCTCGCGGTGGCGCTGGCCTTCCTGGCCGTCCAGGTCGCGATGTGCTCCGAGCAGATCATCGTGCGCCGCGACCCGGCGTCCTACGTGCAGTTCGCGCTCTGGCTGAACGACCACGGCTCGCTGCCGATCCCGCAGGACCGGGCCGCGTTCGGCGGGTCCGACCACGCGCTCGGCTTCGGCTCGCTGGCCTTCTACCAGGTCGGGGACGACATCGACCCGCAGTTCATGGCCGGGCTGCCGCTGGTGCTGGGCTTCGGCGGCTGGGTCGGCGGCGTCCGGGCGATGCTGCTGATGGCGCCGGTGCTCGGCGCGGCGGCCGTGCTCGCCTTCGGCGGCCTGGTCGCCCGGCTCGTCGGGCCGCGCTGGGCCCCCGCCGGGGCGCTGCTGCTCGCGCTGACGCTCCCGATGATCTGGGTGTCGCGGTCCACCTACAGCGAGCTGCCCGCGATGGTGCTGCTGTTCGGCGGGCTCGCGCTCCTGTACGACGTGCGCGCGCAGGCCGCCGACGAACCGCGCCGCACCGGGCGGTACTGGCGGCTGATGCCGACCTCGGCGCGCGCGAAGGCGTTCCTCGCCGGCGGCATGCTCGGGCTGATCGTCCTCGTCCGGATCGACGGGCTGCGGGACGTGCTGCCCGTCGTGGTGTTCGCCGGGCTGCTCGTCGCGCGCCGCCGCACCACCGGCGTGCCGCTCGCGCTCGGCCTCACCGCCGGGGTCGCGCTCGGCCTCGCTGAAGGCTTCCTGCTCTCCCGGCCGTACCTGGTCTACCTGCGCGGATCGCTCGTGCCGCTGCTCGCGATGACGGTCGCGCTGGTCGGTCTGACCGGCGTTCTGATCCTGCTGCTGAGGTGGGAGCGCACCGGGCCCCGGCTCCGCGCGCTGTCCGCCTCGGTCGCGCGCGGGCACATCCCCGACATCGCCGCGTGGCTCACGCTGGTCGTCGTGGCGCTGTTCGTCGCGCGGCCGTGGGTCCAGACCGTCCGACGCGTCCCGGCGAACCCCGACGACGCGCAGAACGCTCACTTCATCGAAGAGGTCCAGCGGATCAACCACCTGCCGCTGGACGGCACCCGGCAGTACTCCGAGCTGTCCATGCACTGGGTGATCTGGTACATCGGCGTGCCCGCGCTGCTCGCCGCCACGTTCGGCGCGGCGCTGCTCGTCCGGCGGCTGCTGCGGCGCCGCACGCCCGAGTGGCTGCTGCCCTACGCGGTGATCGTCTGGACGACCGTCCTGGTGCTCTACCGGCCCGGGATCACGCCCGACCACCCCTGGGCGTCCCGGCGGCTGATCGCCGTCGTCATCCCCGGCCTGCTGCTGCTCGCGGTCTGGGCGGCGGCCTGGCTCGTCCGCCGGATCCGCCGCACCGGGTACGGACGGCGGCCCACCGCGCTCGCCGCGCTGGCGTCCTGCGCCGTCCTCGGCGTCCCGATCGGGCTGTCGTCCGCGCCGTTCATGATGGTGCGGACGCACCAGGACGAGGTCGCCGCCGTCCGCGACCTGTGCGCCCGGATCGGCCCCGGCCGCTCGGTGGTCATCCTCGACCAGAACTACGCGGACCAGTTCCTTCAGGTGATTCGCAGCATGTGCGGCGAACCCGCCGCGCGGATCGCCGCGGACGCCACGCCGGCCGACGTCTGGCGTGTCGCGGGCAAGGTCTACGACGCGGGCCGCATCCCCGTCCTCATGGGGGCGACCGCAGGCGAGGTGACCCCTTACGGGCAGCCGGTGCACGCCATGACGCTGCGCACCCGGCAGGACGAGCGGACCCTCGTCAAACCGCCCAAAGGCACCTGGACGCTGAACCTCGACGTGTGGATCACCGAGCCGCCGCGCCCGTGAGCGACTATCCTCGCCCTGCGTGAGTACCCAGCCCGCCGCGTCCACGACCACCCGCGCCCCGGAGCACGCTCCCGACGGGGCTCCGGCGCCGGAACCGGCCTCCGATGCGGCCCCCGTGACCACGCCCGAAGCCGAGCCCGTACCCGAGCCCGAGGCGGCATCGGCGCAGGCAGCCGGTACCGAGCCGCTCGACGAGGCCCTCGACGAGGTCCTCGCGGAGGCCGCGCCGCAGCCCGCCGCCGAGGACGACCGGCCCGTCCACGTGACGATCGTGCTGCCCTGCTACAACGAGCAGGACCACGTGCTCGACGAGGTCGAGCGGATCACCAAGGCGATGGACGCCAGCGGAATGGCGTATGAACTCCTGGCGGTGGACGACTGCTCCACCGACCAGACGCTGGCCCGCCTGCGCGAGGCCGCGCCGCGCTTCCCGAGCATGAAGGTCGTCGCGTTCCGGCACAACAGCGGCTCCGGGACCGTCCGCCGGATCGGCACCCAGCAGGCCCGCGGCCAGATCGTGGTGTGGACCGACGCCGACATGACCTACCCGAACGAGCGGATCCCCGAGCTGGTCGCCATGCTCGACCAGGACCCCTCGATCGACCAGGTCGTCGGCGCGCGCACCTCCGAGGAGGGCACGCACAAGCTGCTGCGCGTCCCGGCCAAGTGGTTCATCCGCAAGGTCGCCGAGCGGCTCACCAACACCAAGATCCCGGACCTGAACTCCGGGCTGCGCGCGTTCCGGCGCGAGGTCTCGCTGCCCTACCTGCGGCTGCTGCCGCCCGGGTTCTCCTGCGTCACCACGATCACCATCGCGTTCCTGTCGAACCAGCACCACGTCGCGTACGTGCCGATCGAGTACGCCAAGCGCGCGGGCACCTCGAAGTTCCACTTCGTCAAGGACGCCTACCGGTACATCCTCCAGGTGCTGCGCATGGTGATGTACTTCAACCCGCTGAAGGTGCTGATGCCGCTGGCGCTCTGGCTGATCGTGATCGGCCTGGCTAAGGGCGTGTTCGACATGGTCTGGCACTTCGGCTACTTCGCCAGCAACACCATCCTGATCTTCGTCACCGGGCTGATCATCGGGTCCATGGCGCTGCTCGCGGACCTGATCGTGCGCTCCCGGGGGGACGGCTAGCCGATGCGGATCGCGGTCGTCGGGCCCGCCTTCCCGTACAAGGGCGGCGGCGCGCACCACACCACCGAGCTGGCGCACCGGCTCGCCGCCGCCGGGCACGAGGTCGTCGTCGAGTCGTGGCGGTCGCAGTACCCGGGGTTCCTGTACCCGGGGCAGCAGACCATCACCGAGCCGGAGGGCGAGCCGTTCCCGGACACCCTGCGGCGGCTCGACTGGCGGCGTCCGGACGGCTGGTGGCGGGCCGGGCGCTCGCTGCGCGGCTGCGACCTGGTGGTGCTCGCCGTGCTGAGCCCCATCCAGGTGCCCGCCTACCTGGGCATCCTCGCGGGGATCGGGCGGCGCGCGCCGGTCGTGGCGCTCTGCCACAACGTGCTGCCGCACGAGCGGCGGGCCTACGACCGTCCGCTGATGACCGCGCTGCTGAACCGGGTGTCCGGGGTGCTCGTGCACTCCGAGCAGCAGGCGACGCTCGCGCGGACGCTCACGACGCGTCCGGTGCGGGTGGCGGAGATGCCCGCGCACCTGCCCACCCCGTCCGCTCCGGCGGAGCGGGACGGCGAGGTTCGGCGGCGGCTGCTGTTCTTCGGGATCGTCCGGCCGTACAAGGGCCTGGACGTGCTGCTGAACGCGCTCGCCGAGGGCCCGCAGGACGTGTCGCTCACCGTCGCCGGCGAGTTCTGGGGCGGCCTGGACGACACGAAGGCGCTGGTCGCGTCGCTGGGGCTCACCGACCGGGTCGAGCTGCGGCCCGGGTACGTCCCGGCGGCCGAGGTCCCGGCGCTGTTCGCGGCGTCGGACGCGCTCGTCCTGCCCTACCGGGCGGCGACGGCCTCGCAGAACGTCTGGATGGCGTTCGAGCACGGCGTCCCGGTCATCGCGACCCGCGTCGGCGGGTTCCCCGGCCAGGTCCGCGACGGCGAGGACGGCCTGCTCGCCGACCCGGACGACGTCGCCTCGCTCGCGGCGGCGCTCAAGCGCTTCTACGGGCCGGGGGAGCCGGAACGGCTGCGGGCCGCGGTCGAGGCTCCCGACCACGGCCCGCTCTGGGACTCCTACCTGACCACCCTCACCGGCGCCGCGGCCCCGCCCGGAACTCCGGAGGAGCCGGACACCCCGGACGCGGCGTGAACGCGGGCGCCGCGCCGACGCGGGCGCGTCAGGCGCGGGGGCGGGTCAGGCCAGGTGCGGCTCGAGGATCTTGAGCAGCGCGCGCTTCGGCTTGGCGCCGACGATCTGCTCGACCACCTCGCCGCCCTTGAACAGCAGCAGGGTCGGCAGGCCCAGCACGCCGTGCTCGTTCGGCGTCTTGGGGTTCTGGTCGTAGTTCAGCTTCGCGATCGTGATCTTGCCGTCCTGCTCGGCCGCGATGGCGTCCAGCACCGGCGCGATCATCTTGCAGGGGCCGCACCAGTCCGCCCAGAAGTCCACCAGGACCGGGGTCTCGCTCTTGAGGACGAGCTCGTCGAAGGTCGCGTCGGTGACGGTGATGGGGGCGCTCATGCTTGCTCCTTGGTGGGCCGGGTGCCCGTCGGCTGCGTACTCGGGGCCTGGGTGCCGGCGGCCTGCGTACCGGTCGGCTGCGTACTGGTGGAAAGTTCGGCCGGTCCCGGTTCATTCCCGGTCGTCCGATCTTTTCGGGCCCGCCGGCCGAGCAGGACGGCGCTGCCCGCGCCGGCCAGGTCGGCGGCCGTCTGCAGCACCCGGGACGCCAGCGCCACCACGATCGGCGCGCCGGTCGGCATGACCGGCGTCAGCACCAGCACCATCACCGCCTCGCGCGCGCCCAGCCCGCCGGGCGCGAGGAACACCAGCAGCCCGACGACGAACGCCAGCGCGTACGCGCCGGTCGCCAGGAACGGCAGGCCCGCGCCGGACCCGCCGGCCGCCATGCTGAGCAGCCACAGGTGGCCGCCGAACAGCAGCCATCCGGCGACCGTCCACAGCACCGCGCGGAGCGTGGCGGCCACGCTGACCGGGTGCTCCAGGGGCGTCCGCCGCAGGGTCCTGAGCACCAGGTTCAGGGCCCACGTCACGATCTTCGGGTGCAGGCACGCCAGCAGCACCGGGGCCAGCAGGAACAGCCACCAGTACCGCTCGCGCGCGTCGGGGGACGTCAGCGGCAGCGTGACCGCGGCCACCGCGAGCCCGCAGGCCGTGGACGTGGCGATCGCCAGCACCGTCGCCGAGAAGCTCCGCGCCCTCGGCACCTTGTACTCGTGCGCCATCTCGACCTGCGACACCAGGACCCAGACCATGCCCGGCACGTACTTGCCGAGCCCGGAGACGAACGCGATCCGGTACGCCGCGCCGAGCGGCAGCTCGGACCCGAGACCGGCCAGGAACGTCCGCCAGGCCAGCATCCACGCCACGAGCCCGGCGAAGCCGAGCGCGAAGGCTCCGAGCAGCGTGTACCAGGACATCTGCTCGAACGCGTGCACGGTGTCGTCCCACTTGGAGGCGACCGACCAGACGCAGAACCCGAGCGCGAGCAGCAACAACACCACGCGGAGCGCGCGCATGGCCACGGCCTTCTGAGTCACGCCCCCAGGGTAGGGGACCCCCGGCACCCGCCGCGGTGACGCGGACGGACGGTGCGGTCGTTCCGTCCGGTCGTTCCGTGCGTGACACGCGGAGGACACCCGCCGGACGGGGCATCGTCTATAGGCTGGGGCCGATGAAACTCTCGGATGTGGTGGCCTTCGTAGGGCATCAGGTGCACGTGTGCCGGTACCGCGAGGCCGGGACGCTCCTCGGTTGGATGGGCAGTGACCTGCGCGGCAAGAAGGTGCTGGACGTCGCCGGCGGCGACGGGTACTGGGCCGGGCAGACGCGCAAGCGCGGCGCGCACGCGGTCTCGATCGACCTGGCGCGCGGGAAGATGGAGTACGGGCAGACGCTCGCGTACCCGCCCGCGCTGATCGAGTGCGACGCGCTGAAGCTGCCGTTCCACGACGGCTCCTTCGACGCGATCCTGTCGGTCTGCGCGATCGAGCACTTCGACGACGGCGGGACCTCGCTGGATGAGATGTCGCGCGTGCTGAAGCCCGGCGGGCAGATCTTCATGTCCGCCGACGTGCTCAGCCGCGCCGACTCCTGGCCGAAGCTGCGCGACGCGCACAAGGCGAAGTACCACGTGCAGCACACCTACACGCACGAGTCGCTGGCCAAGCTCATGGACGCGCGCGGCCTGGACCTGGTCCGGCACTCCTACCAGTTCCGGACGGCGGCGGCCGAGCGGCTGTACCTGTCGCTGTCGGCGTACGGCGGCAAGGTCGGCTTCAACGCCGCCGCGCCGCTCGCGCCGCTGGTCGCCGCGGCCGACGCCAAGGCCCCGAACGAGCGCGGCAGCATCGTCCTCGTCCAGGCTCGCAAGCGGGCCTGACCGCGGGCTGCGCGGCACGGCCCGCGACTGCGGGGCTCGCAACCGCGGGGCTCGCGACACGGCCTGCAATCGTGGGGCTGCGCGGCGCGGCCCGCAGCCGCGGGGCTCGCGTCGGGGCGTCCGGGTCCGAGCGCAGGTGGGGCGGGCCGGCGGGTGGCGGGCGCGCCATGCCGTCCAAGGCGGTCCAAACGCGGATGAAACCCTCGGGTCGGGCCCGATCGGCGTAGGCTCGGGGAGTAAAGGGTGATCTACGTCACGGGGGTGGGATCGTGCCCAGCGAACTGCGGCCGCCGCGCGTCCTGCTGGACGCCACCGCCGTGCCCGCCGACCGGGGCGCGCTGAGCCGCTACACCGAGGGGCTGCTGCGCGCGCTGCACGGGCTCGGGGCCGATCTGGCGGTGGCGTGCCAGCGGGTGGAGCAGGAGCGGTACGTCGCGCTCGCGCCGGACGCGCAGGTGGTGCCGGGCCCGGCGGCGCTCGCCCACCGCGCGGCCCGGCTCGCCTGGGAGCAGACGGGCCTGCCGCGCGTCGCCCACCAGGTCGGCGCGGACGTGCTGCATCTACCGAGCTACGCGATCCCCGTCCACGCGGGCCTGCCGACGGTCGTGACGATCCACGACGTGACGCTGTTCGCCGAGCCCGAGCGGCACGACCCGCTCCGCACGTCCTACATCAAGTCGGCTACCCGGACGGCGGCGCGCCGCGCGACCCGGATCGTCGTGCCGTCCAAGGCCGTCCGGGACGACCTGGTCCGGCTGCTGGGCGCGCCGCCCGACCACATCGACGTCGCCTACCACGGCGTCGACCACGGGGCGTTCCGGCGCCCGACGCCCGAGGAGGTCAAGCGGGTCTCGGACCGGCTCGGCCTGCACGGCCACCCCTACGTGGCGTACCTGGGCGCGCTGGAGCCGCGCAAGAACGTGCCGAACCTGATCCGCGGCTGGGTGCGGGCCTGCTCCGGACGCGCCGACCCGCCCGCGCTCGTCCTGGCGGGCAGCGGCGGCTGGGACGACGAGGTCGACGCGGCGCTCGCGGTCGTCCCGAACCACCTGCGGGTCGTCCGGTCGGGGTACCTGCCGTGGTCGCTGCTGCCGGGGTTCCTCGGCGGCGCGCTGGTGGTGGCGCTGCCGAGCCGCGGCGAGGGTTTCGGTCTGCCCGTTCTGGAGGCCATGGCCTGCGGCGGGACGGTCCTCACCACGCGCCGCGGCCCGCTGCCGGAGGTGGGCGGCGAGGCGGTCGCCTACACCGAGCCCGACCCGACCGCGATCGCGCAGGCCCTGTCGGCGCTCCTGGACGCGCCCGAGCACCGGGTCGAGCTGGCCGAGGCCGCGTCGGCCCGCGCCGAGGCGTTCACCTGGGAGGGCTCGGCCCGCGACCACATGGCCGCCTACACCCGCGCGATCGACCGCTACGCGGCGACGCACCCGTCCTGACGCGCCCCGGCCGTGCCCGTGGCGGTGTCCTCACGGTGCGGAACGAGCCGTCGCCGGAACGCGTTAGGCTCGCCGGACGACGCGTTCCGGACAGGAGCGCCTCGGACGGCCGCGGTTTCGGACAGCGCTGAAGGAGTCCAGTGGAAGCGATCCTGCTGGTCGGGGGACAGGGAACCCGGCTGCGCCCGTTGACGATCTCGACGCCGAAGCCGCTGCTGCCCACGGCCGGGGTCGCGTTCCTGGCCCACCAGCTCGCGCGGGCGCACGAGGTCGGCGTGACGCGCATCGTCTTCGCCACGTCCTACCGCGCGGAGATGTTCGAGGCGGCGTTCGGGCGCAAGGCGCAGGGCGTCGAGCTGACCTACGTGCACGAGAGCCAGCCGCTCGGCACCGGCGGCGCGATCCGGAACGCGGCGGCGGCGCTGTCGTCCGCCCCGGACGACCCGGTGCTGATCCTCAACGGCGACATCCTGTCCGGGCACGACGTCCCGGCGCAGGTGGTGCTGCACGAGCAGTCGCAGGCCGCCGCGACGCTGCACCTCACCACCGTGGACGACCCGTCCCGGTTCGGCGTGGTCCCGACCGACGACAACGGCCGGGTGACGGCGTTCCTGGAGAAGGCGGCGCGGCCGGTCACCAACCAGATCAACGCGGGCTGCTACGTGTTCCGGCGCTCCGCGATCGACGCGATCCCGGAGGGCGAGGTGGTGTCGGTCGAGCGCGAGACGTTCCCGACGATGATCTCGTCCGGCGCGACGGTGATGGGCTACGTCGAGTCCGCGTACTGGCTGGACGTCGGCACCCCCGAGGCGTTCGTGCGCGGCTCCTGCGACCTGGTGCTCGGCCGGATCGCCTCGCCCGCGATGCCCGGCGCCGCGGGCGACCGGCTGATCCTGCCGGGCGCGGTGGTGTCCGACGGCTCGGTCGTGCGGGAGGGCACGACGGTCGGCCGCGGCGCGGAGATCGAGGCGGGCGCGACGGTGCTCGGCAGCGTCCTGCAGGACGGAGCGTTCGTCGCCGAGGGCGCGACCGTCCGCGACTCGGTGATCGGACGCGGCGCGCGGGTCGGCCCGGGCGCGGTCCTCGACGGCGTCATCCTCGGGGACGGCGCGAGCGTCGGACCGGGCAACGAGCTGCGCGACGGGCTGCGGCTGTGGCCGGGGATCTCCCTGCCCCCTACCGCCGTCCGCTTCTCCACCGACGCCTGATCTGCCCGGACGCGGCCCGCCGCGCGAGTCCGTCAGGGATCGGTCTCAGGGACGGCTCGGGGTTCATCCGGAAGGGCCGGACCCGTTCGGTTCATCCGCCGGGTCGATCTTTCGGCGCCGGGTTCGTCAGAGGCTTTTGGCCATGCGCAAACTCCCTCTGTTCACCGCGGCCGCCGCGGTGACCGCCCTTCTCGCGGCCGTCCCCGCGGTCGCCTCCGCCGGCACGACCGGCGCGGCCGGCAAGGCCGCCGCGCTGGCTCCGACCGGCGCGCTGCCCCCGCTCGACCCCGCCGCGCTGAAGGCGGCCATCGGCGGGCTGCCGAACGCGACCGTGACCGGCGCGATCCTGAAGGTGTCCGGATCGGCCGGGAACTGGCAGGGCGTGTCCGGCGTGCGGGACGTCCGGACGAAGGCCCCCGTCCCGGCGAACGGCCGGTTCCGGATCGGCTCGGTCAGCAAGGTCTTCACGGCGGCCCTGATGCTGCAGCTCGTCCACGACGGCAAGGTGGACCTGGACCGGACCGTCCAGCACTACGTGCCCGGCCTGCTGCCCAAGGCGTACCCGCCGATCACCGTCCGGCAGGTGCTGAACCACACCAGCGGGCTGCCGACCGACGGGAACCTCGGTTTCGGCGACGCGGACTGGTTCGTCGCGCACCGCCTCGACTCCTGGACGATGCGGCAGATCGTCGCCGACGGCGTCCGGTACCCGATGGCCGCCGCGCCGGGGACCGTCCAGCAGTACAACGGGCTGAACTACTGGGTCGCGGGCGTCGTGATCGAGAAGGTCACCGGCCGCACCTACCAGGACGAGGTGACCCGCCGGATCATCCGCCCGCTGCACCTGAAGGACACCTTCGCGCTCGACCGGCGCGACCCGCGCCTGCCCGGCCCGCACGCGCACGGGTACGTTGCCGTCCAGGAGAACGGGAAGACCGTGCTGCGCGATGTGTCCCGGCAGAGCCCCTGGCCCGCCGCCGAGGGCGGCCTGATCTCCAGCACGTCCGACCTGACCAGGTTCATCTCGGCGCTGTTCCGCGGCCGCGTCGTGCCGAAGCCGGAGCTGAAGGAGATGTTCCGCGTCCCGGACGTGCCGTACAAGGGCCACGACAACTGCGTCATCTCCAAGACCCCGGGGCGCGCCTGCTTCGGCCTCGGCCTGGCGCGGTTCGAGAGCTCCAACGGCGTGGTGGCGTGGGGCAAGAGCGGTTCGCGCCCCGGGTACACCACCGGCCTGATGGCGACCCGCGACCTGAGCCGCGTCATCGCGTACTCGCTCAACGCGACCGGCAACAAGGACGGCTCCGAGGGGCCGTACGTCGTGAGGATCGCCGCCGCCACCTTCGACCCCACCCTCACCTCCGGCCACTGACCTGCACGTTCGGCCGCCCGCTGCGAGCGGGCGGCCGGTCTGAGCCCGGCACTCACCGGCCGTCCGCCGTGCGCGAGCGGCCGTTCTGTCCCCGGGGTCGCATAACGTGGACGCGTTTCCGGAGCGGGGAGGCGTCATCCAGGAGCGGGAGTGGCGGCCGCCGTGGGACGTCGATCTGGGCCTGGTTCTCAGGACGCATCGGCGCGGCACAGGTGATCCGGCGTTCGCGATCGACGCGGGCGGTGGGTTCTGGCGTGCCGTCAGAACGCCGGACGGCCCAGGAACCGTCCGGCTGCGGCGCTGTTCGGACGTGATCCAGGCGTCGGCGTGGGGGCCGGGCGCGGGCTGGCTGCTCGACGCGGTCCCGGAGATGCTCGGCGCGGCCGACGACCCGTCCGGTTTCGAGCCGCGCCACGACGTGCTGCGCGAGACGGCGCGGCGCCACCCCGGCCTGCGCATCGCGCGGACGAACCGGGTGTTCGAGGCGCTCGTCCCGGCCGTCCTGGAGCAGAAGGTGCTGAGCACGGAGGCGTGGCGGGCGTGGCGCTACCTGCTGCGCCGGTTCGGCGCGCCGGCGCCGGCGCCGTCCGGCGTGCTCACCGACCGGCGGCGGCCGCTGGACCTGTGGGTCCCGCCGGCGCCGGAGGAATGGGCGCTGATCCCGTCGTGGGAGTGGCACCGGTCCGGGATCGAGGCGGTCCGGGCGCGGACGATCATCGGCGCGTGCCGGGTCGCGTCCCGGCTGGAACGCGACGCGGCCGAGTCCCGGCTCCGCTCACTTCCCGGGATCGGGGTGTGGACGGCGGCCGAGACCCGGCAGCGGGCGGTCGGTGACGCGGACGCGGTGTCGGTCGGCGACTACCACCTGTCCGGCGTCGTGGGCTGGGCGCTCACCGGCAGCAAGACCGACGACGCGGGGATGCTGGAGCTGCTGGAGCCGTACCGGGGCCACCGGCATCGGGTCACGCGCCTGCTGGAACTGAGCGGCGAGCGTCCGCCGAGGCGCGGCCCGCGGCTTCCGGTCCGCGACTACCGGAGCTTCTGACCGGCGCGTCCGGGCGTGTGCGGCGCGGCAGCCAGAAGTTGCCGCGGGCCCAGTCGAGCCCGTCCCGGGTGTCGCGGCCGAACAGCGGGCCGAGGACGGCGAGGGCGATGAGGGCGAGGATGAGGTACATCTGAGAAGTCCTTTCGCATCGGATGCTCGTGAGCCCTGGCCTGGGCTCGGACTTCCCGCGCGGGTGGTGCGGGCCGGGGTGACGCCTTGCCGTCCCCCCGGCCGCACTCACAGTTTGACGCGGTCCAATGTTCAGGTCCAGCGACAGTTTCTTCAGCGTTCGTGTAAGAATCCCTTCACTATGTTGGATCTGGGCAGGTTGCGGGTGCTTCGCGAGCTTCAGCAGCGCGGCACGGCGGGCGCGGTCGCCGAGGCGCTCGGGTACAGCCCGTCCGCGGTGTCGCAGCAGCTCGCGCAGTTGCAGCGCGAGGTCGGCGTGCCGCTGGTGGAGAAGGTCGGGCGGCGGCTGCGGCTGACCCCGGCGGGCGAGGTGCTGGCCGCCCGCGCGAAGACGCTGCTGGACGAGGCCCGCCGCGCCGAGGAGGAGGCGCTCGCCGCGTCCGGCCGGGTCGCCGGGACCGTCCGGATCGTCGCGTTCCAGACGGCGCTGCTGCACGTCCTCGCGCCCGCGCTGCCGGGGCTCGCGTCCGGCTACCCCGATCTCACGGTGGACGTCCTGGACGAGGAGTTCATCCGCGTCCTCCAAGCGCTCGCGCTCCAGGAGATCGACGTCGCGCTGACCGACGAGCATTCGCAGCTGCCGCGCGTGCGCCGTCCCGAGCTGGTCGCCGAGGAACTGCTGAGCGAGCCGGTCCGGGTCGCGCTGCCGGAGGGGCATCCGCTCGCCGCGTCCGGCGAGCCCGTCCCCCTGGACGCCCTGCCGAACGAGCTCTGGGTCGCCGGGCACGTCGGCACCAACCACGCCGACGTGCTCGAACGCGCCTGCCTGGAGCTGGCGGGCTACCGTCCGGACGTGCGCTACCGCACCAACGACATCATGGTGATGTTCGCGATGATCGCGCACGGCGGCGCGGTCAGCGTGATGCCCGACCTGGCCTTCGCCGAGCAGCAGCCCGGCGTCGTCACCCGGCCGCTCGCCGGCGAGCCGCTGCGCCGCCGGATGGTGATGTGGACGCGCGTCGGCGCCGACGTCCGGCCGTCCGTCCGCGCCCTGCTGGACGCCCTGCGCGCGTCGGCGGGCGAGCTGGCCGCGCGCCGTCCCAGCCTCGTCCGCGGCCCGAACGTCCCCAAACCCGAGTGCCTGAGCTGAACGTCAGTGCTGAACGGTTGTGCTGAGCGCTTGGGCCGAGCGGAGCGGCCGAGTCGAGCGCCGGAAATGAGTGCGTGACCCGAGCGCTTGAGCTCGGCGGCGGGAATTCGGCGCGCATTCGGGAACAGGACGGGACGAGCCGTTGCTGTCCTTCGTGACCGCGGCGATGGCGTGGCCCTCGCCGGGCGGTTCTCCACGTGACGCACATCGCGGGCCCCGCTCGCTGCCGGAATATGACGCTTGGCATAGAGTTCGCGCATGGACGTTGAGAGCACGCGTGCATCCGCTCCCTCAGAAGCCGCCCTCCGCCGGGCGCTCGCGCGGGCGCGCGACGGCAAGACGCTCGACCCGACCGAGGCCACGATCCTGCTGCACGCCCGGGGCGCGCAGCTCGACGACCTGCTGGCGCACGCCGCCCGGACCCGCGACGCGGGCCTGGACGCGGCCGGGCGCCCCGGTGTGATCACCTACAGCCGGAAGGTCTTCATCCCGCTCACCCGCCTGTGCCGCGACCGCTGCGGCTACTGCACCTTCGCGACCGTCCCGCACCGGCTGGAGTCGCCCTACCTCAGCCCGGACGAGGTCCTCGACATCGCCCGCCAGGGCGCGGCGATGGGCTGCAAGGAGGCGCTGTTCACCCTCGGCGACCGGCCCGAGGACCGCTGGAAGCCGGCCCGCGAGTGGCTCGACGCGCACGGGTACGACGACACGCTCTCGTACGTGCGCGCGATGGCCGTCCGCGTACTGGAGGAGACCGGCCTGCTGCCGCACCTCAACCCCGGCGTGATGACGTGGCAGGACTTCCAGCGGTTGAAGCCGGTCGCGCCGTCCATGGGGATGATGCTGGAGACGACCGCGACGCGCCTGTTCAGCGAGCGCGGCGGCCCGCACTTCGGCTCGCCGGACAAGGACCCGGCCGTCCGGCTGCGGGTGCTGGAGGACGCGGGCCGCAGCAACGTCCCGTTCACCACCGGCATCCTGATCGGTATCGGCGAGACGGTCGAGGAGCGGGTGGACGCGATCTTCGCGATCCGCCGGACGATGCGCGAGTACGGCGCGGTCCAGGAGGTCATCGTCCAGAACTTCCGCGCCAAGCCGGACACCAAGATGCGCGACACCCCGGACGCCGAGCTGGAGGAGCTGGCCGCGACGATCGCGGTGGCCCGGCTCGTCCTCGGGCCGAAGGCGCGCATCCAGGCGCCGCCGAACCTGGTGGACGACCAGTACAGGCTGCTGCTGCGCGCCGGGATCGACGACTGGGGCGGCGTCTCGCCGCTCACCCCGGACCACGTGAACCCGGAGCGGCCGTGGCCGCACATCGACGAGCTGGCCGCGCGCACCGCCGAGGCCGGCTTCACCCTGCGCGAGCGGCTCACGATCTACCCCGAGTACCTCAAGCGCGGCGAGCCGTGGCTCGACCCGCGCCTCGCCGGGCACGTCGCCGCGCTCGCCGACCCGGAGACCGGCCTCGCCCGCGAGGACGCGGTGCCGGAGGGCCGCCCGTGGCAGGAGCCGGACGGCGGCTTCACCGCGTCCGGGCGCACCGACCTGCACGTCTCCATCGACACCGCCGGCCGCACGTCCGACCGGCGCGAGGACTTCGACTCGGTCTACGGCGACTGGGACGCGGCGCGCGAGCGCATCGCGACGGCTCCGCAGCGTTTCGATACCGACATCAAGGCCGCTTTGGCGTCAGCCGAAAGCGATCCGGCCGGCCTTTCCGACGATGCGGCGCTCGCGCTCCTCCACGCGGACGGACCGGAACTCGACGCGCTCACCAAGCTCGCGGACGACCTGCGCCGCGAGGTGGTCGGCGACGACGTCACCTACGTCGTCACGCGGAACATCAACTTCACGAACGTCTGCTACACCGGCTGCCGGTTCTGCGCGTTCGCGCAGCGCCGCACGGACGCCGACGCCTACACGCTCTCCCTGGAGCAGGTCGGCGACCGCGTGGACGAGGCGTGGGCGGCGGGCGCGACCGAGGTCTGCATGCAGGGCGGCATCCATCCGGACCTGCCCGGTACCGCCTACTTCGACCTCGCCCGCGAGGTGAAGAAGCGCGCGCCGGAGATCCACCTGCACTCCTACAGCCCGATGGAGGTCGTCAACGGAGCCGCGCGCACGGACCTGTCGATTCGCGAGTGGCTCGTCGCGGCGCGCGAGGCTGGTGTGGATTCGCTGCCCGGCACGGCCGCCGAAATCCTCGACGATGATGTCCGCTGGGTGCTGACCAAGGGGAAGCTGCCCGCAGACCAGTGGGTCGAGGTCGTCACCACGGCTCACGAGCTCGGCATCCGGACGACGTCCACGATGATGTACGGGCACGTGGACACGCCCGCCCACTGGGTCGCGCACATCAAACTGCTGCGTTCGATCCAGGAGCGGACGGGCGGCTTCAGCGAGTTCGTGCTGCTGCCGTTCGTGCACCACAACTCGCCCATCTACCTGGCCGGACTCGCGCGGCCGGGGCCGACCGTCCGGGAGAACGTCGCCGTGCACGCGCTCGCGCGCATCCTGCTGCACGGCGCGATCGACAACATCCAGACGTCGTGGGTCAAGCTCGGCGACGAACTGTGCACGCGCGTCCTGCAAGGCGGTGTGAACGACCTGGGCGGCACGCTCATGGAAGAGACCATCAGCCGCATGGCGGGCTCCGAGAACGGCTCGTTCAAGGCCATCAGTGAGCTTGAGGCCATTGCCGAGCGTGCGGGCCGTCCGGCTAAGCAGCGCACGACGCTCTATGGCGTCCCTACCGCCGAACGTATTGCCGCGGCACGCCGCACGGACGGTATCGGCGACTTCGGGCAAGGACGCGCGCTTCCGCTTATCGCGACCTGAGAATGCGTTAGGGCGGAGGGCTTATCGGGCCCTCCGCCCTAACGGATCGCTGCGTGTCGCTGCGCTGCGCGGTGCCGCGCGGTGCCGCGTGCTTAGCGGACTTCGATGAACGCTTGGGGGGAGCGCGGCGGGCGCTGGCGCGGGGGTGCGGCGGCATGGCCGACACCGACGGCGCCCATCGGGTCCCAGTCGTCCGGCAGGGCGAGGACGTCGCGCACGACGTCCCGGCAGAACATCGTGGACGACACCCAGCACGAGCCGAGGCCCTGCACGGCGAGCTGCACCAGCAGGTTCTGCACGCCCGCGCCCGTCGCGACGACGAACATCTCGCGCTCGGCCGTCGAGCGGCGCTCGTCCGGGTAGTCGTGCGAGCCGTCCATCACCAGGCACGGGACGACCAGGTACGGCGCGCGGCGCAGCACGTCGCCGCGCTTCAGCCGCTTGGCGATCGACTCCTCGGTCTTGCCGTCCCGGCGCAGGTCGGCCTCCCAGGTGTCGCGCATCGCGTCGAGCAGCCGGGTGCGCGACTCTTCCGACTCCAGCAGGACGAACCGCCACGGCGTGGTGTGGTGCGGCGCCGGGGCGGTGATCGCCGCGGCGACCGCGCGCCGGACGGCCTGCGGATCGACCGGTTCGTCGGAGAACTCCCGGATCGTCCGGCGTGCGTACAGGACGTCCGCCGAGCCGTACCGGAACATGTCCTCGTCGGGGGAGCGCAGCAGAGCGCGCGCGCCGGGGCCGTCCTCGTCCGTGACCAGGTCGCCCAGGCCGCGCACGACCGCCACGGGGACGCCCGAGAGCTTGCCCTTGGCCAGCTCCGCCGCCGAGGCCAGCTCGTCCGCGACGGCCGTGATGGTGGCGAACAGGTCGTTGCCATAGGCGTCGGTGCGTCCGCGGAAGTCGTCCAAGGGGGACATGCCGGCGACACCGATCGCGTTGTCGGTCAGGCCCTCGCGCCAAGGGCGCCCCAGAGTGTCGGACAGGATGACCGCTACGTTCGCGCCGGTCAGCTCGCGCACGCGCGCGCGAAGGCGCCGGGCGGACGCGTCGGGGTCCAAGGGCAGCAGCAGGACGGTTCCGGGCTCGGTGTTGGACGCGTCCACGCCGGCGGCGGCCAGGACGAGCCCCTGCCGCGTCTCGACGATGCGCGTCTCGCCGCGCGCGTGGACGCGGCGCGCGACGACCCGGACGGTCTCGGCCTCGATCGCCTTCTCCCGGTCGTCCGCGACCAGGACCCGGCCCTCCGCCTTGCTCACGATCTTGGACGTGACGACCAGGATGTCGCCGTCCTGCACCAGATCGGCGGGGATCAGCGCGGCGATGTCGTCGCCGTCCTTGACCTCGGGCATCCCGGGGACGCCGAACACCTGGAAGCTCACCGGGCGCCCGCCAGCTCCCGCGCGAGGTCGAGCGCCTCCTGCGCGATCGCCTGCGTCGCCTCGGGGTCGCTCATCAGCAGCGGCCTCGAACGGACCTCGATCCCCTCGACGGCCACGCCCTTGTCGGCCTCGTCCACGAGCCAGCCGTCCAGCAGGTCGGCGCCGTAGTGCTCGGCGACGGCCTGCGCGGACGTCTCGACGCCGATCGCGGTCAGGCACGCGTCGGCCATGCCGCGCACGGGAGCGCCGCCGATGATCGGCGAGACGCCGACCACGGTCTTGCGCTCGACCGCGTCCTTGATGCCGGGGATCGACAGGATCGTCCCGATGCTCACCACCGGGTTGGACGGCGGGAACAGCACCGCGTCCGCCGCCTCGATCGCCTTCAGCACGCCCGGCGCGGGCTTCGCCTCGTCCGCGCCGACCGGCGCGATCGACACGGCGGGCAGCGACGCGCGCAGCCGCACCCACCACTCCTGGAAGTGGATCGCGCGGCGGCCGTGCTCCGGGTCGTCCACGACGACGTGCGTCTCGACCTGGTCGTCGGTCATCGGGACCAGCCGCACGCCCGGCTTCCACCGGTCGCACAGCGCCTCGGTCACCGCGGACAGCCGGTACCCGGCCGCGAGCATCTGCGTGCGCACGATATGCGTCGCGAAGTCCCGGTCGCCGAGCCCGAACCAGGACGGCCCGACGCCGTATTCGAGCAGTTCCTCCTTGACGGTGAAACTCTCGTCCCGGCGCCCCCAGCCCTGCTCCTCGTTGATGCCGCCGCCGAGCGTGTACATCACGGTGTCCAGGTCGGGGCAGACCCGGAGACCGAACAGGGAGATGTCGTCTCCGGTGTTGCCGATCACGGTGATCTCGGCCTCGGGGGCGGCCGCCCGCAGTCCGCGCAGGAAGCGGGCCCCACCGATGCCGCCCGCCAGCGCCACGATCCTCATGTTCCCAGCCTAGAGGCGCTGAAGGTGCCGCTCGTGCGCGCAGGGGTGTGACCTGGACGTGATCGGGATGTGAATGGACGCCACGCCCCTCTTATCGGCGAGGGCGGAGCGGGCATGGCGTGAGGAGATGTGCGAAGCTTTTTCTGGAATCCGGAAACGCAACCGTCACCACCGGGAGATGCCACCGTGAACACGGAAGCCGTCCAGCGCCTGCGCGAGCCGGTCGCCTGGGTCCTGCTTGCCTCGGCGGGAGTCCAGTTGTTCGCGGGCATCGTCGCGCTGTTCGGGCGCGGCTCCTTCACTTTCCACGCGCTCACCGAGACCGACAGCGGCACCTTCACCAACGTCGCCGTCACGGGGATGCTGGCGTTCGCGGTCTGGCTGGTGACCTCCCGTCCGCAGGGCCCGACGCCGCAGTCCCGGACGATCGTGATCGGCGCGCTCGGGGTGCTCGGCGGGATGGCCCTGATCGGTGTCATCTGCTGGCTGGCCAGCATGTTCGCCGGATCCGACTACGCCTCGGCGGTCGGCAAGCTGTCGGCGTTCCTGTACGGCGCGGCCAAGCTCGCGGTGATCGGCGTCGGCGCCTGGTACGTCCTGACCATCCTGCAGGGCATGCAGCCGGCCCGTCCGGCCGCGCCCGCCCCCGGCCAGTACCCGGGCTTCGGCTACCAGCCGCCCGGCGCGCAGGGCCAGGTCGGCGACCAGCAGCAGTACCAGCAGTACGGCCAGCAGGGTTACGGCCAGCAGGCGGCGTACGGGCAGCAGGCGCAGCCGGGCTACGGCCAGGAGCAGCAGCAGGCGTACGGGCAGGAGCAGCAGGCGTACGGGCAGGAGCACGGGCAACAGCAGTATGGCCAGCAGGCCACGTACGGGCAGCAGCCTGGATCGACGCAGCCCGCCCCGGGCCAGCCGGGCGCCGCGCCCCAGCAGCAGTACGGCGCGCAGCAGGGCTACTACGGCCAGCAGCCCGGCTACCAGCCGCAGCCCGGGCAGCCGGGACAGCCCGGTGCGCAGCAGCCCGGCCAGCCCGGCCAGCCCGGCCAGCCCGGCCAGCCCGGCGCCGAGCAGCAGAGCGGCGAGACGCAGGCCGACGAGGAAGAGATGGGCGAGTGGACGCGCGCCTACGGCGGTGGCCGGGCGAGCGGCGAGCACCCGCAGAGCGGCCACGAGGGCCAGCGGGGGCAGTCCGGGCAGTCGGGCCAGCACGAGCAGCAGGGCGGCTCGGAAGAGGGCGGCGACTGGTACAGGGACAACCGTCCGCCGCAGTGATGCGTTGAGATTTTCCGATCTTTCATTGGCAGAGGTCGGCAGGGTGGTGGGCGCACGTCCACGCAGGAGCAAAACCGCGTTGAACCGGCGTGCGCCATCTCCCAAAAAACCCTCTTTGCCCACTTGGAAACTCGTTCGGCTTGACGGAGCGGGCGCTACACGCGTGTAATTTCGTCGGTGTAGTTCTATGCCTTCTCGGGGGATGGAGCCTGGGGGAAGGCATCGACCAGGGGGGCTCCACGGGCTAGGAGGTGCGCTGTGAGCGAGGTAGTGATCCCGCTGGCGCACGGCACAGACGGTGAAGAGATGGGCTGGCAGGAGCGTGCCCTGTGCGCGCAGACGGATCCGGAGGCGTTTTTTCCGGAGAAGGGCGGCTCCACTCGCGAAGCCAAGAAGGTGTGCCGCGCATGCGAGGTCCGGGCCGAGTGCCTGGAGTACGCGCTAGAGCATGACGAACGATTCGGAATTTGGGGCGGACTGTCGGAGCGTGAACGGCGCAAGCTGAAGCGCGCGGCCGTCTGACCGCGAAGCCGGGTGCTCGCGCACCGCTTCCCTGTGCCGCCCAGGCGGCACGGTGCGGGCACCCGGCCTCCGCATGCCCCGGCGAGGGGAGCGGTGGCGAAACGCCTGGATATGGGCGAAATGGGGGGTTCTCGGGCGGGGTCGACCGTCCACGCGTACAGTGGGCTGCCGTGTCGGCCGGGGGCGCCGGCACGGCCGAACGCCGCCGACCTCGGAGCGACCCCGCTTGCCCTCCCCACTCGACCGGCACGCCGTCACCGCCGTCCTCGTCACGCATGACGGGGTGCGCTGGCTGCCGGAGGCGCTGAAGGCGCTGCTCACCCAGTCCCGCCCGGTGCGGCGGCTGGTCGTCGCGGACACCGGAAGCCGCGACCGCGGACCCGACGTCGCCGCCGAGGTGGTCGGGTCGGACGCCGTCGTGCGCCTTTCGCGGACGACCGGTTTCGGTGAGGCCGTCGCCGCGGCGCTGCGTCACCCAGGTGCGACCCTGCCCAACGCCTCTGCCGGACCCGACCGTTCTCCGGACGGGGCGTCCGGTGCCGAGGTCGAGTGGATCTGGCTGCTGCACGACGACTCGGCGCCCGCGCCCGACGCGCTCGCGCGGCTGCTGAAGGTCGCCGACGCCGATCCGCGCATCGGCGTCCTCGGCCCCAAGCTGCGCGGCTGGAACGACCGGCGCGTCCTGCTCGCCGCCGGCGAGACCATGGACGGCGCGGGCCGCCGCGACCTCGGCTTCGACCCCGGCGACTTCGACCAGGGCCAGCACGACGGCGACCGCGATGTCCTGGTGGTGAGCACCGCCGGGATGCTCGTCCGGCGCGACGTCTGGGACCGCTTGGGCGGCCTTGACCCGCAGTTCGGGCTGTTCCGCGACGACGCGGACTTCTGCTTCCGGGTGCATGCCGCCGGGCTGCGCGTCGTCGTGGTGACGGACGCGGTCGTCCATCACGCGGAGGCCGCGCGCCGCGGCATCCGGGAGATCGGGCTGACCGACGAGCCCCTCCGCCGCCTCGACCGCCGGAACGCGATGCTGGCGCTGCTCGCCAACCGGCCCGTCCGCGCGCTGCCCGGGACGTTCGCGCGCATCGTCTGGTCGACGTTCCTGCACGTCGCGTGGCTGCTGCTGGTGAAGCGCCCGGACGCCGCCAAGCAGGAGTTCGGCGCGCTCATGGCCGTCCTGCGCTCGCCGAGGCGGCTGTGGCGGGCGCGTTCCGCGCGGGCGGAGGGCCGTGCGCACGCGCACCGGTACGTCCAGCGGTTGATGGCGCACGGGCTGGCACGCCGGCGCGCGAACGAGGCCCTGCACGTGTGGCTTGCCGAGCGCGATGCGCGTCGCGCCGCCGAACGCGAGGACGCTCCGCTGGAGGACAACGGCTGGCGCGCGGTGGCTCGTCGATTCCTCGCGCGCCCGGGCGTACTGCTCGTGCTGGCGCTGACCGTCGTCACTGTGGCGGCGGAAAGGTCGCTGGTCACTACGGGCACGCGTCTCGCAGGGGGTGCGCTGGCCGCGCCTACGGGCGGTGCGTCGGACCTATGGCACGCGTATGCGGCGGCCTGGCATCCGACAGGGCTCGGTAGCGATCCGGGGACGCCGCCATGGGTCGGTGTGCTCGCGCTCGTATCCACGCTGACGTTCGGGAAGCCGTGGGTGGCGGTGAACCTCCTGCTGCTCGGCAGCGTTCCGCTTGCCGGTGTCACCGCGCTGGTCGCCGCCCGCCGCCTGATTCCGCCGCGCACGCCATACAGAGCTGCACTGCGCCTATGGGTTGCGGGCACTTACGCCCTACTGCCCGCTGCGACAGGGGCTATCGCGGACGGACGCCTTGGCACGTCCATGGTGATCGTGCTGCTGCCGCTGATTGCGCTGCTGGCCTACCGCGCCCTAACGGACGTCGTCGATTCCCGGGCCTCGGGACGTGCTGCTTGGGCGACGGCACTTTTCCTGACCGTCGCCATGGCGTTCGTGCCGCTCGCGTGGCCTCTGGTCGTGGCCGCCGCTGCGCTGGTCACGGCCCCGCGGGGGCTGCCCGTGGATCGCGGCGCCCGGAACATGCTGATCGTCGCGGCCGTCCCGCCGCTGCTGCTCGGACCGTGGACGCTCGGGCTGCTCCTGCATCCGTCGCGGTTCCTGCTGGAGGCGGGCGTGCTGCCGACCGGGCGCGCGCCGGCTACTGCCGCTGACCTGCTCGGCTTGGCGCCGGGCGGCCCGGCGGTGCCGTGGGCGGTCGCCGGGCTCGGACTGGCCGCCTTCGTGGCTCTCCTCGTGCGCGAGCGCCGAGGGCTGGTGCTCACGGGTTGGGGGCTCGTCGGGTTCGGGTTGGTGACGGCGATTCTTTTGAGTTCGCTTACGGCCTCGTCCGGTTCTGACCGCGCGCCCTACTGGTCGGGTGTTCCGCTCCTGTTCGCCGGGGTCGGTGCTGTGATGGCCGCTTCCGTCGGCCTGCGCCGTGCCGTCTTCGCGGTGACCGGGCAGCGGCGCCTCGTGCGCGCAGGGGGAGCGCTGCTGCTCGGCGCCGCTTGCACGACGCCCGTGCTAGCCGCGTGCGTCTGGATAGCGGACGGCGCGAGCGGACCGTTGGGACGCTTCGACCCCGACACCATCCCGGTCTTCTTGCACGACTCGACAGGCCCGCGCACGGTCGTCCTGCGGGACGAGCCGTCCGGGCGGGTGGACTACACCGTCCTGCGCGGTGCCGCCCCCGGGCTGGCCGACACCGCCGTGCCGGACGGCTCGTCCGCGCGGAACCGTCTGGACGCCCTGGTTTCCGGGCTCGCGGGTGGCACGGACACCGACGAAGCGCCGGGGTTCGGCGCACTTGGCGTCCGGTATGTGCTGGTCAGGCACCCGGGAGACGATCCGCTGACACCCGTTCTGGACGCCGCGCCGGAGCTGAGCCGACTGAGTCGGTCGGCTGACTTCGCCACCTGGGAGGTCCGCGCGCCCGCCGGGCGCCTCACCGTCCAGGACGGCGATGGCCGGACGGTCAAGGTCTTGCCAGGAGGGAGCAGCGCCGCGCGGACCGACGTCCGCATCCCGCCGGGCAACGGCCCCCGGACGCTCACGCTGGCCGAGCCGGATGACGGAGGCTGGCACGCCACGCTCGACGGACACCCCCTCAAGGGGCGTTCGGTGAACGGCTGGTCGCGCGTGTACGAGGTTCCGGCTACAGGCGGGGCGTTCGCCCTCTCGCATGGCATGCGGATGCGGCACATCTGGATCGCTTTCCAGGGCGCGGCCCTGCTGGCGGTGCTGTTCCTGGCGCTTCCCGGTGCTCGCCTGGACGAACCGGCGCCGACGGCCGCGCAGCAGGCGCGAGCCCATGGGCGCCGGGCGCCGACGACCGCCGCCACAGCGTTGCGCCGCGCCACACGCCAGTTCCGCCAGAAGCCGGACGAGCCCGTAGGCAGCCGCCACCGCGCGGCCTCGCACGCACGCCTTCGCTACTTCAAGCGTCCCGCAGAGGCCGAAACGCCGCACGCGCAGGAGTCGGCAGCCACAAGCGCCGCTGACGCAGGGAGCGCCACCGAGGTCGCGAGCGCTACCGAGGAGGAGCGGTCGTGAAGATCAAGCTCGGCCTGCCCAAGATCAAGCTGGGATTGCCCGAGGCCAGGCTGCCCAAGGTCGGGCCGGGACTGCTCCGGAACCGGTACGTCGTGGCGGCAACGGTCCCGGTCGCCTTGGCCGCCCTCTACGGAACCGCGACCGTAACTCGTCCTGGGGAGCCGCACGCAGGCAAACCCGTCCAGCAGGCCATCAGGAGCGCCGTGCTGGCCTGCCCTGGGGGAGAAGCCGGGCGCGTGGCCGTCCAGACGGCTTCGGTCCCTCACGCGCGCGGACGAGTCTCGATCGAGGGACCGCGTCCAGCCCTCATCACGTCCCCCGGACAGCACTGGACGGCCGACATCGGCCCCCGCGCCAAGGCCCCCGTGATCGTGCGCGCGGACGGGGACCTGGCAGCGGGCCTCTCCGCGCGCTGGACGACCCTCTGGCCGCACGGACGGGACCGGGGCGCCGCCGCCACCCGCTGCGTCCAGCCGGGCTTCGACCAGTGGTTCCTGGGGCCCGGGCCGCTCGCCGCCGAGGATCTTCAGCTCGTCCTGACCAACGTGGACGGCACGCCCGCGTCCGTGGACCTGACCGCGCTCTCCGGCGAAGGCCCCCTCGACACGCTCGACGGGCAGGGCGTCGCCGTCGCCCCGCATTCCTCGCGCGTCGTGCGGATCGGCGCGTCCAAGGAAGGGCTCGGCGCGGTCGTCCAGGCGGCGCGGGACCTGGCTTTGCGCGTGCGGGCCACATCCGGACGCGTCGCCGCCGCCCTGCGCGTCCGGGTCTCCCCGGGGCACGGCATCGACTGGGAGCCCGTCTCGTCCGCCCCGGCGAAGTCCCTGGTCCTGCCCGGCGTGCCCAGCGGGCCGGGCGATCGGCGGCTTCTGGTGGCGGTTCCGGGGGAGCAGGGCGCCAGGATCCGCGTGCGCCTCGTCGGGCCGGACGGGACCGTCCCCCTGAAGGGCCAGGACGGCGCCTCCGGGCAGCCGAGGACCGTGGCGACCTTCGACCTGCACCCCACCCTGGCCGGACGCCCCGCGGCGGTCCTGGTCGACTCGGACAAGCCGGTAGTCGCCGGGTTCACGGCCACCCGGGGCGCGGACGTGGCCTTCGGGACGTCCTCAGCGCCCCTGGGGCCCGGAACCGGCCCTGGAGAGGTCCCCGACGCCCGCCTGGGCGGCGGCCTCGTCCTGACGGCCCTCACGCGGACCGTCACGGTCACCCTCACGCCCGTGGGCGGCGGCGAGCCCCGCACGATGGCCGTCCCGGCGGGCCGGACGATCGAGACGTCCTACTTCCTGCCCGGTACGCGCGGATTGGCCGCAACCGGACTCCGCATCGAGCCGGACGGCCCGCTCTACGCGGGCAGCACGCTCGTCACGTCCGGCCTGGTCACAGCGGAACCCGTGCCGCCGTCGCCGCTCGTCCAGCTGCTCCCGCCCGCGCACGACACGCACCACACGCTGGACTGATCACGACTACGCAGCGTGCCCGGCCCTCGTGCGCGCCTGGTCGGCCCTCGGGCCTCGTGCGCGCGTGGGGGCTATTCCTCGTAGCTGGGGTCCACGGTCTCGGGGGACATGCCCAGCAGGTCGGCGACCTCTTCCACGAGCAGGTCGCGCACGAGGCGGGCCTGGTCGCGCTCGGTCGTGGCCCGCGCCTCCACCGGGCGCCGGTAGATCACCACGCGGACGGGCCGTCCGCCCTCGCCGGGCAGGGTCGCGCCCAGCGGCACCGGGCCCTCCTCCGGGAGCGGGACGTCCGGGACGTCCTCGACCGCGAACTCGACCTGGGCCAGCTCGCGGCCCCAGCGCTGGGCGATGCGGCGCACCTCGTCGGCCACCAGGTCGTCGAACCGCTCGGCGCGGGTGCGCGAGATCGGGCTCTGCGGAGGCGTCAGCGGACCACGGAGGCCGCGGCCGTGCCGGTCGCGGCGCCGTGTCTGAGGGCTCGCCGAAGGGCGGCCCGCGCCTGCCACACGGGATCGCACACGTCCAGAGTACCCCCGCGCGCGCTTTCGCCCCGCCCGTCCGGCGCCCTCACGGATTGTGATCGTTATCGCGGAAATCGACCGGTAACGGCGACACGTACCGCGCGGTGGTGGCGGACGCCGTCCCGGCGGGGTACGGTCGGCCATCGTGAGCCCCGTCCGCATCTGCTCCCGCACCGCCTGCAAGGCGCCCGCAGTCTTCACGCTCACGTACGTGTACCGCGATTCGACCGCGGTCCTGGGGCCGCTCGCCACGTACGCCGAGCCGCACTGCTACGACCTGTGCGCGGAGCACTCCGAGCGGCTCACCGCCCCCATGGGCTGGGAGCTGGTCCGGCTCCCCGTCGAGACCGAGACCGAGCCCAGCGCGGACGACCTGGAGGCCCTCGCCGACGCCGTCCGCGAGGCCGGACGTCCCGCCCCCGGCAACGCCGGTGGCGAGCCCATAGGGCAGGCCACCGAAGTCGGCCGCAAGGGCCACCTGCGCGTCCTCCGCAGCACCGACTAGAGCCCGCGGCCTTGGCCCGGCGGCTCGGCCCTTCGCAGCGGCGACCCGCCACTTGACGTTCTCTTGCATCCGCCCATGAGGCGACCTTCTGAGGCTCTGCCTAGCCCGGCGGGCGTTGCCGCTTTGCCGGGGGCTGGGTTTCCCGAAGTTATCCACAGGGTGGGTGTGCGCCTGCCCGGGGTGGCCGCCGCCGGTAGGCTCGGATCTCGTCAGTGTCGGCAGACCGGGGAGCAGGAGTGGGCGACCTCGCCAAGATCTTCAAGGCGTACGACATCCGGGGCATCGTCCCGGACGAGCTCGACGCCGAGACCGCGGAGCGCGTGGGCGCGGCCTTCGTCCGCGTGACCGGCGCGCACAAGGTCGTCACGGCCCACGACATGCGCACCTCGTCCGAGCCGCTGGCCGCGGCGTTCGCGCGCGGCGCGACGTCCCAGGGCGCCGACGTCGTCGAGGCCGGGCTCGGCTCGACCGACATGCTCTACTACGCCTCCGGCGCGCTCGACGTGCCCGGCGCCATGTTCACCGCGAGCCACAACCCGGCCAAGTACAACGGCATCAAGCTGTGCCGTTCCGGGGCCCGCCCGGTCGGCCGCGACACCGGCCTGACCGAGATCCGCGAGATGGTCGGGAACGGCGTCCCGGCCTACGACGGCGAGCCCGGCACCGTGACGCAGAAGGACATGCTCCCGGGCTACGCGGAGTACCTGAAGAAGCTGGTCGACCTGTCCGGCATCCGGCCGCTCAAGGTCGTCGCCGACGCGGGCAACGGCATGGGCGGGCACACCGTCCCGACCGTGTTCGAGGGCCTGCCGATCGACCTGGTGCCGCTGTACTTCGAGCTCGACGGCACCTTCCCCAACCACGAGGCCAACCCGATCGAGCCCGCGAACCTGCGCGACCTGCAGGCCAAAGTGCGCGAGACCGGCGCCGACATCGGCCTGGCCTTCGACGGCGACGCCGACCGCTGCTTCGTGGTGGACGAGCGCGGCGAGATCGTCTCCCCGTCCGCGATCACCGCGCTGGTCGCGGTCCGCGAGCTGGCCAAGCACCCGGGCGCGGCGATCGTGCACAACCTGATCACCTCCAAGGCCGTGCCGGAGATCATCTCCGCGCACGGCGGCAAGCCGGTGCGCACCCGGGTCGGCCACTCGTTCATCAAGCAGACGATGGCCGAGACCGGCGCGGTGTTCGGCGGCGAGCACTCCGCGCACTTCTACTTCAAGGACTTCTGGTTCGCCGACTCCGGCATGCTGGCCGCGCTGCACGTGCTCGCCGCCCTCGGCCAGCAGGACGGGCCGCTCTCGGCCATGCTCGCCGAGTACAGCCCGTACGCGGCGTCCGGCGAGATCAACAGCGAGGTCGCCGACCAGGACGCCGTCACCGCGCGCGTGCGCGAGGAGTTCGAGGGCCGCGACGGCGTCACCATCGACGAGCTCGACGGCCTGACCGTGGGCACCGGCACCTGGTGGTTCAACCTGCGCCCGTCCAACACCGAACCGCTGCTCCGCCTGAACGCGGAGGCCGACGACGAGAAGACCATGGCCGAGGTCCGCGACGAGGTCCTGGCGATCGTGAGGGAGAACTGACGATGAAGCTCGACTCCTGGCTGCTGGAGATCCTCGCCTGCCCGAACTGCGGCGGCGCTCTGGAGCAGGACGACAAGGCCGGTGAGCTCGTCTGCACGGGCACGTGCAAGTACGCCTACCCGGTCCGCGACGACATCCCCGTCCTGCTCGTCGACGAGGCCCGGACGCCTGCCTCGTGAGCGCCGGAGCGGTGGACGACCCGGGCTCCCCGGGGGGCCTCGACACCTCCCGGCTGGAGTCCGCCGCCGCGATCGAGGCGGCCGACCCGGGCGGCATGCTCCGCCAGGTCGCCTCGTCCGGCGCGCAGATCCGCGAGGCGCGGATGCTGGCCGCCGAGGCCGGGCTCGACCGCCTCGCCGACGAGGGCCGCCCCCGGGCCGTCGTCGTCGCGGGCATGGGCGGCTCCGGCATCTCCGGCGACGTCCTGGCCGCGGTCTGCGGCCCGGGCTGCCCGGTGCCGGTCCTGACCGTCCGCGGGTACCGGCTGCCCGGCTGGGTCGGCGCCGCCGACCTGGTGATCGCCGTGTCCTGCTCCGGCTCCACCGAGGAGACGCTCGCCGTCGCGGCCGAGGCGGCCCGGCGCGGCTGCCGGCTGCTGCTGGTCGGCGGCCGGGAGTCGCCGCTGGCCGAGCTGGCCGAGAACACCCGCGGCCTGTTCGTCCCGGTCCGCTCGGCGGGGCAGCCGCGCGCGACGCTGTGGGGGCTGACCGTCCCGCTGCTGATGGCGGCCCGCGCGCTGCGGCTGGCCGACGTCCCTGACGAGGTGCTCGAATCCACCGCGTCCCGCCTGGAGGACGTCGCGCACCGCTGCCGTCCCGACAGCGAGGCCTTCGTCAACCCGGCCAAGCGCATCGCGACCGACCTCGCGCGCGACATCCCCATGGTGTGGGGCTCGTCCACGATCGCGGACGTCGCCGCCTACCGGATGTGCTGCCAGCTCAACGAGAACGCCAAGTACCCCGGCGTCTTCGGCGGGCTGCCCGAGGCCGACCACAATCAGGTCGTCACGTTCGACGGGTTCTTCGGCCGTGCCTCCGGCGGCGGCGGCGACCCCGACGACTTCTTCCGCGACCGCACGGGCGACGCCGAGCACGGCCTGCACCTGGTCGTGATGCGCGACACCGACGAGCACCCGCAGGTCGCCAAGCGCCGCGAGGTGTCGGCCGAGATGGCCGCCGCGCGCGGCGTCCCGGTCACCGAGATCCGTGCCGAGGGCGAGCATCCGCTGGAGAGAATGGCGACACTTGTAGCCGTTGCGGACTACGTCACGGTTTACTTGGCGATCGCACTGGGCGTCGACCCGACCCCGGTGGCGGCCATCCAGGAGCTCAAAGCGAGGATTGCGGACGTATGAGTGCTGAAGGCGGAGGCAAGGCGATCATCGCCGCGCTGGGCGCGAACCTCGGGATCGCGGTGTCGAAATTCGTCGCGTTCGCCTTCACGGGCTCGTCCTCGATGCTCGCCGAGGGGATCCACTCGGTCGCCGACTCCGGCAACCAGGTGCTGCTGCTGGTCGGGCGCAAGCGCTCCGAGCGCGAGCGCACCGAGCGGCACCCCTTCGGCTACGGGCGCGAGCGCTTCTTCTACGCCTTCATCGTGTCGGTCGTCCTGTTCACCGTCGGCGCGGCGTTCTCGCTGTACGAGGGCGTGCACAAGATCCAGCACCCGGAGAAGGTGGAGTCGCCGATCTGGGCGTTCGCCGTCCTGATCATCGCGATCGGGCTGGAGAGCTTCAGCTTCCGGACCGCGATCGCCGAGGCCAACCAGACCCGCGGCACCCGCTCGTGGGTCGAGTACGTCCGGCGCGCCAAGGCCCCCGAGCTCCCGGTCGTCCTGCTGGAGGACGCCGCCGCCCTCATCGGCCTCATCCTCGCGCTGGTCGGCGTCGGCCTCGCGGTCGCCACCGGCGACGGCGTCTGGGACGGCGTCGGCACCATCGCGATCGGCCTGCTGCTCGCCGCCGTCGCGACCATCCTGTCGATCGAGACCAAGAGCCTGCTGATCGGCGAGGGCGCCGACCCGGAGACCCAGGCCCAGATCATCGAGACCCTGGAGTCGGTCCCCGAGGTCGACCGCGTGATCCACATCCGCACCGAGTACGTCGGCCCCGAGGAGCTCCTCATCGCCGCCAAGATCGCGGTGCACCACGACGAGACCGCCGCCGAGGTCGCCCGCGGCATCGACGCCGCCGAGGAAAAAGTCCGCGGCCGCTTCCCCGAGGCCCACCTCATCTACCTGGAACCCGACATAGACCGAGCCGACCCCCAACCCACCCCAGCCCCCTGACCAGACCACCCAAGCTGCACCACCCGGTCCGGACCGCCCGAGCTGGACCGCTAGGCCCGGACCGCCCGGCCCGGGCCCCTGAGCCCGCCGCCTGAGCCGAAGCGCCTGACTCCGAGCCGCCTGATCCGAGCCGCCTGGGCTGGTCCGCCTGGGCCGGACCGTCTGAGCCTGGCCGCCTGGGCCGAAGCGCCTGGCTCCGAGCCTCCTGGGCTGGGCCGCTTGGGCCGGACCGTCTGAGCTGGACCGTCTGAGTGGAATCGTCTGGGCCCGACCTTCTGGTCCGAGCCGTCTGGTTCGAGCTGCCTAGGCCGGGCTGCCTAGGCCGGGCCGCCTGAGCTGAACGGCCTGAGCTGGGCAGCCTGGGCCGGCCAGCTGAGCTGGACGGGCTGGGCCCGGATCCTCTGGTCCGAGCCGCCTGGGCTGGGTCGGCCCGAGCCGAACCGCCTGAGCTGGACGGCCTGCGCCGAGCCGCCTGAGCCTGGCCGCTGGGGCGAAGCGCCTGGCTGCCTGGGCCGGGCGATCTGGGCCGGGCCGCTTAGCCGAACTGCTTGGCCCGAGCTGCCTGAGCTGGGCAGCCCGGGCCGAATCGCTTGGGGCTCGGTGTTCTGGGCCTGGGGGCTTGAGGGTTGGGCGTCCTGGGCGCGGGTGTGCCGGCCTCCTTCCTCTGCGGGAGGAGGGTTAGCGGGGGCGCGGGGCGTTGGTCCAGGTGAGGGCGTGCGTGGGAGCGTCCGCCAGGCCGCCGAACGCGCCCGCGATGCGCACCTCGCGGGTGCCGGGGACGAGCGCGAGCCCGCTGGCCGTGCCGGACGCTCCGCTCGATCGGTAGCCCGCTCCGGTTCCTGCCGTGTCGCCTGTTTCGTTGCTTGGTGCGGTGGCTGTTCTGTTGCCTGCCTGGATGCGTGGGCCGTCCGGGGTTGGCAGCGGAGGGCGTGAGACCCGCCAGGTCTTGCCGGTGTAGTGCGCCAGGTAGGGCATGAGGTCGGCGTCCGTGCCGGAGATCCAGATGCCGCCTGCGCCGTCGGATACCACTCCGGTGGCTCCGGTCACCACCTCGTTGGAGCGCCGGTTCTTGCCTGGCTGGGGGGTTGGCGGGCGTTTTGCGGCCTTTGTAATTCGGCCCGGCTTGGGGACGGGTGACGGGACGACGGTCCAGACGCGACCGTTCCAATGCTCGACGAGGGGCGCGCCTGCCTGGGTCCGGCCCACGACCCACACGTTGTTCCGGGCGTGAGCGGTGACGGCGGACGGTGTCGCGTCCACGGCCGATACCGGTGGCTTCGTAGCCTTCCAGGTGTGGCCGTCCCAATGCAGCAGGAGCTGCCGGGACCCTTCGGTGCCGACCGCCCAGGCGTCGTCGGACGCGTCGGCCGAGACGGCGTTCAGCGCGCTGCCGGGACCGGCGTGCGTGGGCGTGACCCTCCAGGTCCGTCCGTCGAAATGCCAGGCCACGGCCATGGTTCCGGCGAAACCGTTGGCGCTGCCGACCGCCCAGACGTCGCCGGGCGCGCGCTCGGACACGCTCTTGGCGATGATCGGCGTCCCGCCCGCGGCGGGCAGGACGTACGAGACCCAGCTCCGGCCGTTCCAGTGGACGGCGCGGGCGTAGCCGTTGTCGCCCGAGCCGACGATCCACGCGTCGTCCGCCGAGCGGCTCGAAACGGCGCTGAGACGTGTCCGATCGCGCAGGGGTGGCGCCTCCCGGCGCCAGCGGGTTCCGGTCCAGCTCAGGACGAGTGGGGCGTTTCCGGCGCGTCCGACCGCCCAGCCGGCGTTCGGTGACGGCGCGCTGATCCCCGTCAGGACGGACTCGCCCGTGACCCCGTCCGGCCGCACATACCGCCAGCAGCAGGTCTCATCCGCCCATCCGGGACGCGCGGCCCCCTCGGAGCGGACGGTCACATCAACGCCCGTCCATGCCGTCCCACTTCCGGCGGATGCGCTTCCCGGTGCGCCCGGGAGCTTCGCCTCGGCCGATCCGGGCGTTTCGGCACGTCCTGTGCCGCCCGGCGTCGTCCGATCAGGCGAGCCGCAGCTCTGCTGGACGTCGAGCCTGGACGTCCTGGACGATCCGGCCGGCACGGTGCCGCACGGTGTCGTCTCGTGGAACCGGGCCGTCGCTGCCTCTGCGGCCTGAGCGTACGGCGCGGACGTGACCGCCGCCGCTGCCAGCGGCGGCAGGAATGCCGTGATCGTGATCGCGCGTGCACTGCGTCGCTGAAAAGTCATGATGCCCCCGGACCGATTGTCCGTGGGGCGGGGCGCGGAACGCGGGAACGGCGGGCAAAGGCCGCGTACAGATCGTGGGAAGGCAGCTCCCCTCGTCGGCCGGCCGGATGCCGGATCGACCCCAGCCCAGGCAAGATCGGCGATGCCCCCGGAGGGAGGCTGGCCGGCCGACGCGGGGCGCCTTCCATGCACGCCGACCGGACCCCTGAAAACCGGACGGCACCGCGTGACCTCGGCGATCCTCCGAACCCCCTATGTCGGCGGAAGCGCCGCGTTGGTCACGGTTAAGACATTACGGCGGCGGCGCTCGCCCTGACGTCCCCCTCAGGGAGGGAAACCATGTCGTCCTCCAGGGGGATACGGGTCCTCCGCATGGCTCCGCACGGTGAGGTGGGCCACTTCGGGGTGCGGTCACTATGGAGGGGTGACCAGCGACGACCGCTCAGAGAACCCCGCACCGCCGACCGCGTTCGGACCCGCCCTCGCGCGCCACGCCTGGCTGCTGTCCGGACGCGTCGTCGCGGGCGTCGGTCAGCTCCTCCTCTGGATCCTGACCGGCCTCGGCGTGCTGGTGCGTCCCCTCGGACGCCGCATCTCCGCGCGCCTCAACGGCCCTCGCCCCAAGCCCCCTACCGGCGGCGGACACCCCGGCGCCTCCATCAGCGGCCTACCCGGCCCCGGCGCCACGCGCGCCAACGCCTCCGGCGCCCCCGCCTCCGGTGGCTTGCCAGGCGCCCCGGGCGGCAATGCCTACCGAGGCCCCGCCTCCGGAGGCCTGCCAGGCGCCCCGAGCGCCAACGGCCCCGGAGGCTCGCGCGGCACCGCTCCCGGCAGCCTGCCAGGTAGCGCGGGCGCCAACGCCTACGGCGGCCCCGCTTCCGGAGGCCCGGCAGCCGCCGCCCCAGGAACCTCGCACAGCTCCGCTCTCGGTGGCCTGCCAGGCGCCTCTGGCGGTAACGCATCCGGTGGCCTGCCAGGTGCCCGGGGCGGCAACGCTCCTGGAGGCTCACGCGGCGCTACTTCCGGCGGCGTACCAGGCGGTCCGGGGGACAACGCCTCGGGTGGCAACGCGTCTGGCCGCCTGCCCGATGGCTCGGGTGCCCGTCCTGGCGTTTCGGGTGTTCCCCAGAGCGCGCCTGCCGTCGGTGGCTCTGGTGGCGCGCCTGGCGCTGGAGGGGGCGGTTCTGGCGTGCCCAGTGGGGCTGCTGGTGCTGGCGACGCGTCCGGGGTCGCTGGACGGGCGTCCGCTGGTGGCGCGTCTGGCGGGGCCTCGACTACGGCCACGGCGCCGCTGCCTCGCTGGATCAACGGCTGGCGGGACTTTACCGAATCCTGGTACTTCGCGCCGCTGACCGGCTTCGCCCTGACGATCGCCGCGCTGGCGGAGCTCGCGCCCGGCACCCGGACGCCGATCAGCGTCGCCGGCGGGTTCGCGGTCGCCTCGACGCTGCCGCTGGTCTGGCGCCGCGAGTACCTGCGCCCGGTCGCGGCCGTGGCGCTGGCCGCCTTCGCCGCGAGCCTCCTTACCGGGCAGGAGGTGCTGATCACGACCGTCCTCGCGGCCCTCTACACGCTGTACGCGCTGGCCAGGCAGCTGCCGCGGCAGTCCGCCGGGGCGCTGGCCGTGGGCAGCGTCGCGACCGTCGCGGTCGTCTACCTGGCCACCGACACGCTCGGCGACGTCCCCTGGCCCGCCGCCGTCGTGGCCGTCCTCGCCGCGATCGGGCTCGGCGACGCGCGCCGCACCGTCGAACGGGCCGGACGCACCGAAGCGGCCGCGGAGGAGCGCAACAACGAGACCCTGACCAGGCTGAACGCCGTCCAGCGGGAGCAGGCCGTGATGCGCGAGCGGGCCCGCATCGCGCGCGAGCTGCACGATGTCGTGGCGCACTCGGTGTCCATGATCGCCGTCCAGGCGGAGACCGCGCCGTACACGATGGAGAGCCTGTCGCCGGAGGCCCGCGAGGGCTACACCGAGATCGCCCGGACCGCGCGCGAGGCGCTGGTGGAGATGCGGCGGCTGCTCGGCGTGCTGCGCGCGGACGCGGGCGCCGAGGCCGAGTCCGCGCCGCAGCCGCGCCTGGACCGCCTGCCCGAGCTGGTCGACCAGCACCAGGGCGCGGGCGGCCGCGCCGACCTGGTCGTCCAGGGGCAGCCGCGCGCGCTGTCCACGACGGTCGAGCTGTCGGCGTACCGGATCGTCCAGGAGGCGCTGACGAACGCCCGGCGGCACGCGCCCGGCGCGGACGTCCACATCGAGCTGACCTACCTGCCCGACCGGCTCGCCGTCCGCGTCCGCGACGAGGGCGCCGAGGCCCGGACGGTGGTCCTCAACCGCGCCGACACGCCGGGCCGGACGGCCGCCCTGGAGCCCGAGAACGCGCCGTCCGGGGGCGGACACGGCCTCCTCGGCATGAAGGAACGTGCGACCATGCTGGGCGGACGGTTCTCCGCCGGACACGCCGAAAGCGGCGGGTTCGTCGTGGAGGCCGAGCTTCCGCTGACGAGGGAGGACCCCGCCCGTGACCCCGGGACGCCGCACTGACCCCACCGCCGGAGCGTGCTCGTGATCAAGGTGCTGGTGGTGGACGACCAGACGATCGTGCGCGCCGGGTTCGCGGCCCTGCTGGACGCGCAGCCCGACATCACGGTCGCGGGGCAGGCCGGGGACGGGCGCGAGGCGGTCCGGCTGGCCGAGCAGCACGCCCCCGACGTGGTGGTCATGGACATCCGCATGCCGGGCATGGACGGCATCGAGGCCACCCGGCGCATCCTGGGCGGACCGGCCACCGACGCGACCCGCGTCCTGGTCCTGACGACCTTCGACGTGGACGAGTACGTCTACGAGGCGCTCGCCGTCGGCGCCAGCGGCTTCCTCCTGAAGGACGCGACGGCCGACGAGCTGGTCTCCGCCGTCCGGGTCGTGGCGCGGGGCGACTCCCTGCTCGCGCCGCAGGTCACGGGCCGCCTGATCCGCGAGTTCACCAAGCAGCGCCGGACCCGTCCGACCCCGCCCGCCGAGCTGTCCACGCTGACGGCGCGGGAGACCGAGGTCCTCGTCCTGATGGCGGCGGGCCTGTCCAACTCCGAGATCGCCGAGCGCCTCGTGGTGAGCGAGCACACCGTGAAGACCCACGTCGCCAGGGTCTTCACCAAGCTGAACTTGCGCGACCGCGCTCAGGCCGTGATGCTCGCCTACGAGTCGGGCCTGGTCGTCCCAGGTGAGAACACTGCGTCCGAGTAACTTCCTGAGCCGTCAGCGATTGGCGGGCGGCTGCGGAGGCGTCTGCCCGTCCCCGTAGGGCGGCTGCCCATAAGCCGGAGCCTGTCCACCAGAGGGCGGCTGCCCGTAGGGCGCCTGGCCGTACGCCCCAGGCCGTCCGCCCTGCGAACCAGGCCCGCCATATGCAGCCTGCTCGCCGTAAGGCGGCTGCCCATAGGCGCTCTGCTGGGCTTCTTGAGGCTGCCCGCCATAGACCGGCTGACCGTAGGGCGCCTGCCCGTAGGCGGACGGCTGGCCAGCGACAGGCTGCCCATACTGCTGAGGCTGAGGCTGCCCGCTAGGCGGCGCGGGCTGGCCCGGCCCCGTCTGGACGCCCGGCATAGGGCTTTGCCCCGCCTTGGCCTTTACACGCGCGCAGTACGGACAGCGGCTCGGGGACGTCGCAAAGTAAAGGAACGCCAGCCCGCACAGGGCGAATGTGGTGATACCGAGTCCGGTGAGCGTGTTCTTGGCGTCCCCGCGTCCGAGTGAGGCCACGGCAAGCAGCAGGCCGACGGCGAGCGCCATCAGCATGACGGTGAAGGTGCGGGTCGCGATTCTCCAGGCGTGCAGGAAATGGCGCATGGGGAGACTCCTCGGCGGGGGACCTACCAGGTGGACGACGGCGGCGACGAAGGCCGCGACGGCGGACGGGACCGGCGGCGGGACGAGACCGCCATACCGGCCAGGCAGCTTAGGGACAGCGCGGGACCACCCACGACCAGCACGTAACCCCACATGTGAAGCGACCGCTTCCGCTCCTCGTACGTCTGCGTGTAGACGCGGCCGCGCGTGGACGTCGTGCAGCGGTCGTCCGGATTCATCCGGGTGCCCTCGCATCCGGGCGCGGCGGTGAGCCTGTACGCGCCCCAGCAGAGCAGCAGGACGCCGGCGACGACACCAACGAGCTGCGGGATCTTGGTTCTCATACCTGCCGGTTCTGCTCCGTTCGGTACAGCTTCAAGGCGACCCGTGCGAATCCAGGACCGGCCACCAGCCAGTACAGACTCACGGCCGCCCGGCACGAGCCGGCCGTGGCCACTACAGCTTCCGGCCTGCCCAGTACGGCCTCGGGACGTCCGGTCCAGACTCGCGGGAAGCCTGTGCGGTCTCATGTGGACGACCGGCGCGAATTCGTGTGGGACGGTCAGTGCGGACTCGTGTGGACGGGTCAGTGTGGGTCCCCGTGGGGACGGCCGGTGCGGGATGCGGTTCGTGTGGACGGTCAGTGCGGGTTCGGGGGCTTGTCAGGGCTATGTCCTGGGAGAGCGTAGTCCGGGCCGGCGGAGCAGGCGCAACGCCTTCTCCTTCTCGAAGTCCAGCGCGCGGGTCGGCGGCGCGGACAGCCGTCCGATACGTTCGCCCAGTTCACGGACGCGGGCCTGCACCTCGGGTTCGGCCAGGACGCGCAGCCCGAAGGCCAGTTCGGCCGGGCCGACGTCGTACCGCTTCTCCAGGGCCAGCGCGAGCGCGACGGCGCGGAGCTCGGCGTCGCCGAACTTGCGGTGCCCGCCCCCGGCGCCCGAGTCGCGGGTGGGTGGCAGCAGGCCGAGCCGCTCGCGGTAGCGGAGCATGCGGGGCGAGGTGCCGAGCCGCCGGGCGGCCTCCGTGATGCGCATGGAGTCGATTCTGACAAATTTGTGTCAGGAAGGCGCGGTCGGGCGTTCTCGGCTCGCGCCGCCGCCCCTAGACTCGCTCGCGTACGGCGTGTCCGAGGATCGCAACAGAGGAGCTACGGAAGCATGGATTACAAGGTCGCGGACCTTTCGCTCGCCGAGTTCGGCCGCCGGGAGATCCGGCTCGCCGAGCACGAGATGCCCGGTCTCATGGCGACCCGCAAGGAGTACGCCGAGTCCAAGCCGCTGCGCGGCGCCAAGATCATGGGCTCCCTGCACATGACGATCCAGACCGCCGTCCTGATCGAGACGCTGGTCGACCTCGGCGCCGACGTGCGCTGGGTGTCCTGCAACATCTTCTCCACCCAGGACCACGCCGCCGCCGCGGTCGTCGTCGGCCGCGACGGCACCGTCGACGACCCGAAGGGCGTGCCGGTCTTCGCCTGGAAGGGCGAGACCCTGGAGGAGTACTGGTGGTGCACCGACCAGGCGCTGCGCTGGCCGGACGGCTCCTACCCGAACATGATCCTGGACGACGGCGGCGACGCCACCCTCCTCGTCCACAAGGGCGCCGAGTACGAGGCCGCGGGCGCCGTCCCGTCCGCCGCGGAGGACGACCCCGAGGAGTGGAAGATCATCCTCGACACGCTCCGCCGGACCATCGCCGACAGCCCCAAGCGCTGGACCGAGACGGCCGCGACGGTCAAGGGCGTCACCGAGGAGACCACGACCGGCGTCCACCGCCTGTACGAGATGGCCAAGGCGGGCACGCTGGCCTTCCCGGCGATCAACGTCAACGACTCGGTCACCAAGTCCAAGTTCGACAACAAGTACGGCTGCCGCCACTCGGTGATCGACGGCCTGAACCGCGCCACCGACGTCCTCATCGGCGGCAAGGTCGCGGTCGTCTGCGGCTACGGCGACGTCGGCAAGGGCTGCGCCGACGCCCTCAAGGGCCAGGGCGCGCGCGTCATCGTCACCGAGATCGACCCGATCTGCGCCCTGCAGGCCGCCATGGACGGCTTCCAGGTCGCCACCCTCGACGACGTCGTCGGCATCGCCGACATCTTCGTCACCACGACCGGCAACAAGGACATCATCCGCGCCGACCACATGGCGCAGATGAAGCACCAGGCCATCGTGTCCAACATCGGGCACTTCGACAACGAGATCGACATGGCCGGCCTGGCCCGCACCCCCGGCATCGAGAAGATCGAGATCAAGCCGCAGGTGCACGAGTGGCGCTTCGCCGACGGCCACTCGATCATCGTCCTCGCCGAGGGCCGCCTGATGAACCTGGGCTGCGCCACCGGCCACCCGTCCTTCGTGATGTCCAACTCCTTCACGAACCAGGTCATCGCGCAGATCGAGCTCTTCACCAAGACCGAGGACTACCCGGTCGGCGTCTACGTCCTGCCCAAGCACCTGGACGAGAAGGTCGCGCGCCTCCACCTCGACGCCCTCGGCGTCAAGCTGACCACCCTCTCCAAGGACCAGGCCGACTACATCGGCGTCAACGTCGAGGGCCCCTACAAGCCCGACCACTACCGCTACTGATCGACCCACCCCGCCCGTACTCGTCCCCAAGGCGAGTACGGGCGTTCAACACCCGCACCCACCGCCTCCGCGCAGCACGGCGCGCGACGCATACGCCCCGCCACAGACCATCCAACGGAACCGACGTAACCGGTCGGCAACTGCGGCGCGGTTTACCGGTCTGCATCTGCGGCGGGTTCGCCTTCGGACTTCCTGAAGGCGACCCGCCCGAAAAGGGGAATCCGGCGGGACGCGGGGTAGTGTCCGCACTGAGCTGGGCCGTCGCGACGGCCGGGGAACCGGTCGAGCGGCGGCTCCGTCGCATCCAGCGGAAGTCCGAAGATCGATCGAGGGGGCAGGATGAGCGACGTCGCGGACGCCTCGCTGGCGTACGAGGGCGTCAAGCGGATCGAGTGGGCCGACCGGAGCATGCCGGTGCTGCGCCAGATCCGGGAGCGCTTCGAGGCCGACCTCCCCCTCTCCGGCCTGCGCATCGCGGCGTGCATGCACGTCACCACCGAGACCGCCGGGCTCATCCGGACCCTCCAGGCGGGCGGCGCGAGCGTCGCGCTCGCCGCGTCCAACCCCCTCTCCACGCAGGACGACGTCGCCGCCGCGCTCGTGCACGAGTACGGCGCGCAGGTCTTCGCCCGCGCCGGGACGGACCGCGAGGGCTACTACCGGCACATCCACCAGGCCCTCGAAACCGGACCCGACCTCGTCCTGGACGACGGCTGCGACCTGGTCAACACGCTGCACACCGAACGCGTCGACCTGATCGACACGGTGCGCGGCGGCTGCGAGCAGACCACGACCGGCGTGATCCGGCTGCACCAGATGGCCCGCGAGGGCGCGCTGCGCTTCCCGATGGTGGCGGTGAACGACACCGACACCAAGCACATGTTCGACAACCGGTACGGCACCGGCCAATCCACCCTGGACGGCATCGTCCGCGCGACGAACACCCTGCTCGCGGGCAAGACGATCGTCATCGCCGGCTTCGGCTACTGCGGCCGCGGTCTCGCCGAGCGCGCCCGCGGCCTCGGCGCCCGCGTCGTCGTCACCGAGATCGACCCGGTCAAGGCGCTGGACGCCGCCCTCCAGGGCTACACCGTCCTCCCGATGACCGAGGCCGCCCGGGTCGGCGACGTCTTCATCACCGTCACCGGCAACCGCGACGTGATCACCGCCGACCACCTCGCGGTCATGAAGGACGGCGCCATCCTCGCCAACTCCGGCCACTTCGACGTCGAGATCGACGTCCGCGCCCTCGCCGACCTGGCCGTCGCCGTCCACCCGGGCGTCCGCCCGCAGGCCGACGAGTACGTCCTCGCAGACGGCCGCCGCCTGGTCCTCCTCGCCGAAGGCCGCCTGGTCAACCTCGCCGCCGCCGAGGGCCACCCCGCCGCCGTGATGGACATGTCCTTCGCCGACCAGGCCCTCACCTGCGCCTGGCTGGCCGAAGCGACCCCCACCCTCGCCCCGGCCGTCCACGAGGTCCCCAAGCCCATCGACACCGAGGTGGCCCGCCTCAAACTCGCCTCAATGTCCATAGCCATCGACTCCCTGACCCCCGACCAAGAGGACTACCTCCACTCCTGGCGCCTAGGCACCACCTAACCCCCCACCAGACCATCCCCACCCGCAGCAGGACCAGCCCCATACAGACCCCCAACCCAACCTGCGGCCCCACCCCCAGCACACCAATCCCCCCAGCGAAGCCCGCCCTGACCAGGCAACCCTGCTCCCCAAAGCCCCCGCCCATCGAGCGCCTCACCCCCGGCGCATCCCCGACAAGCACGCTTCCGCGCGAAGCCCCACCACCAAGCAACCCCCCAGTGCCGACCCCCTGTGCGCCCCGACGAAGGCACAGCCTCCGCGCCCCACGGAGCGGGCCGCCCTCGCGCAACCCCAACAAGCACGCTCCCGCGCGAGCCTTGCCAACCAGGCCGCCCCACCCGATGCGTCCCCCGCGCAAGCCCCCCGCGACCACTGAGCGCCTCCACCACGCGACGCTGACGCACCGCGAGGAGCCCAGCCGCGACGGCGCCCTCAATGGGTGGTGATGCTCCACCGCGTTGTGCTGCCCGTCCGCACGCGAGGGAGCATCCAAGGCACCGCTTGCGCTGTGGTGCGCCGGGCACGGGCGGACGCCCGGCGAGGACATCTCAGGGCGGCTGAGATAGCGTCGGCCGGATGCCGCGTGGAACTTACCTGCACCTTGAGGACGGGACCGAGGAACACTTCCAGTGTGCTCCCGGGCCCGGCGGCTGGCGCTACGTCGCAACCCGCACGGACGGGACGCGCCTCGACCTGGTCGTGGACGCGCGTTGGCGCCAGATCAGGGTCGAGATCGTCGCCCCGGACTGGTGGCTGCGCGGCGGTGTCACCGGACGCGAAGTCGCCTGGGTCCGAGCCTCCTCTCCAAGCAACACCACCTCCCCACGCAACACCACCTCGTCCGGCAAGACCTCCTCGCCCAGCGACGGCATCTCGTCCAGGGTGAGCGCCTCGTCTAGTGGGACAGCCTCGTCACGCGACGCCACCGCGCCCCACGACGCCACCGCGCCCCACGACGGCAGCGTGCCCCACGGCGCCAGTGCGCCCCACGGCGCCAGTGCGCCCCACGACGTCGCCGGGCCCCGCGACGGCAGCACAGCCAGCGGCGCGGGCGCGGTCCGCGAGGTCGCCGGGGCCCGCGAGATCGGCGCGCCCTGCGATGCCAGCGTGCCCCGCGACGGCAGCGCGGTCCACGGTGCCAGTGCGCCCCACGACGGCGCTGGCCCCCGCGACGGCAGCACAGCCAGCGGCGCGGGCGCGGCCCGCGAAGTCAGCGGGGCCCGCGAAGTCAGCGGGGCCCGCGAAGTCAGCGGGGCCCGCGATGCCACCGCGCCCTGCGATGCCACCGCGCCCTGCGACGGCAGCGCGTCCCACGGCGTCGGCATGCTCCGCGATGTCGCCGGGCCACGCGACGGCAGTGCACTTCGCGGCGGCGGCGCGGCTCGCGGGGTCGGTGTGCCAGGGGACGGCGGGTTTGCCGATGCTGCTGGCGTGGGATACCCAGCGGCTGCGGACGCCTTTGCATCGGCGGGGACGGTTGGGGCTGCGGGTAGCACTCCATTCGTAGGCGCGGAGGGTTCTGGGCTTGGTGGAGGCGCTTCTGCTGGTGAGGGCGTTGCGGCCGGTGCGGTGGGGGCGGGGCATGGGGTGCCCGGCGAGGCTGTTGAGTATTCCGGCCTGGCTGCGGGGTTTCTTGGTGAGTCACCGGCCTTTCTTGTCGCTGTGGCGCGATTTCTTGCTGGGGCCCGGGCGCAGCAGTCGGATTCGGGCTCGGCAGGTGCCACTGGCTTGGGAGCCGACGCGGGCGGCCAAGGCGCTACCTCCGCTGAGGCTGCGGCTTGGGGCGACGTGTCGGATGGCGGGCCCGGGGAGGCCCCGGACGGGCTGCCTCGCGCGGGGGTGGACGTGCGGCTGGTTCGGGTGAGTGGCGTTGTGTTGGCGACTCTGACCGAGGCATGGCGGTGGCGGCTCCTTTCGGTGACGCGGCATGAGACCGAGTCAGGTCCGTTGCCTGTTGAGCAGTACGAGGTGGCGAATCTGGCGACCGGCGAGGTGCAGCACGTTCATCTGGCGGGGGACGTCGTGCTGGATGCTCCCGGTATCGAGCTGGTCGAGCTTGATGGGCCTCCTCACTTCCTGACGGGCTGAGCTGCGCGGACTTCAGGACGGGGTGATGGTGACGGTGTGGGTAGTGGTCGCCGAGGTGTTCCAGATGGAGAGGACGTGGTTGGTCGGGTCCCAGCGGCGGGTGTGGTCGGATGCGGTCACTTTGGGCGTGCCGGGGTAGACGGTCGGCGGCAGCCAGATCTCGGTGGGGCCTGACGTGCCGGGGCGGGTTCGCCACGTCAGGGTGAAGGTTCCGGATGTGTAGGAGGTCTTCGTCGGGGTGCCGGCGACCGCCCGGGCAAAGGGGCGGGCCACGACCTTGCCGACTTCGGTCAGGTCGCCGTTGCGGTCGAGGGGTGCGAAGGTCTCGGACGAGCCGTCCGCCTGCGGGTCGTTCGACCAGTAGGCCCAGCCGACGCGCAGGTCGTCTGCCATCGACAGCCAGTCGCGGGTGTAGTCGGCGGCTCCCGGTTGGTTGAACGCCATCGCGCCGATCTCGCCGATCCACAGCGGGGTGTTCAAGCGGCGGGCGGCGTCGGTCATGTTCTGGCGCCAGAGGACGAACTCCGCTTGGACGAGCGTTTTGAGCATCCCCGTGTAGCCGCCGCCGATGTCCACGCCGCCCGGGTAGAAGTGGGCGGCGAGGACGAGGCGGGAGCTCGGGTCGGTCAGGCGAGTCAGGCCCGTGCCCGCGAGCCGGTCGCGCTGGCCGAGGAGCTTGGTGAGCGCCGCGCGTGCGCGCGGGTCGCGGATCTGGCCGAGTGACGTGCCGAGGCCCTCGTTGACGCCGAGCGCCTGCGGTTCCAGGAAGATCCACCTGTTGCGGTCGACCTGGCGAATCGCCGTCACGATGCGCTGGTAGAAGGGCGTCAGTACGGGAGCCTCGAAGAAGCCGAACTGCTTCGTCCCGCCGAACGGCTCGTTCATCAGGTCGTAGCCGAGGACGGCCGGATCGTTCGCGAACCGCGCTGCGACGTGCTTCCACATCGCCACGTAGTGCCGCATCAGCTCCGGGTGCCTGCCCGTGGTGTTCCAGAAGTTGTCGTACGCGCGGAGCACGGCCGGTTGGAGGTAGGTGAGCACCCAGGGGCTCTGCGGCGTGCAGGGCAGCCCGTCGGTGATCGTCGCCCAGGCCGGCGCGCCGTTGCCCGCCCCCTTGCAGGCGCTCGGTCCGTAGATGTCCTGGTGCATGTCGAGGACGACGTTGATCCCCTGCTCGCGGTACCAGGCGACGCGCTGGGCGACCTCGTCGAGATAGCGGTCGTCGTAGCGGCCCGGGCTCGGTTCGACGTTCTTCCACTGGACGATGTACCGGACGACGTTGCTGCCCAGTTTCTGCCGTTCGGCGGCGACGTTGCGGCGTTCGATCCAGGGCAGGCCGGACGGACCCTTCGCGCTGCCGGCGGTGTTCATCCCGTGCAGCAGGAGCGCGCGGCCCTGGGCGTCCGTGATCTGGCGCAGGCCGTCGCCCTGGTCGGCCGAGGCTGTCCCAGCGGTCGGGACGGCGGCGGGCGCGGCGATGAGCAGCGCGGTGACGGCCAGCCGGGCGGCGGCGACGGACCGGGAAACGGCGGGACGAGGCACGGCGGGCTCCCTGAGCAAGCGACCGACCAAACATGAAATTTCCTCGGAGGTTAGGCGGTGGGATCACCGCTGTCCATGGGGTGACGCCTCAAGGATTCCGTGATCGTCACGGGCCGTGCCAACCCGGCGACGATCTGTGGATAACTCGCTCACAACTGAGCTTCCGCCAAAGCGAAGTCGCTCAACAGCCAGCCGAGCACGCGGAAAACGCCGCAGCCCACGGACGGGTGAATACCTGCGGAGGCGGCGAGCCGAGGCTCAGCGGCCGTGGATGGACGGACCGGTCGGCGGGGCAGCAGGGCCAGGCGTGACCGGATATGGAGCGGACGGCACATGGGCATAGGGACCGGACGGCGCAGGAGCCCCAACGGGATACGCGTCGGCCATAGGAGCGCCAGTAGCGGCGGACCACCCGGCAGGAGGCGGGCCCTGCGGAGCCATAGGCATGCCCGGCATGCCGACGGGGACAGGTGGCGGAGCCAAGGGATCGCGTGCCGCGCGACGCAGGCGCTGTTCGCGCTGGCGCGCGAGGCGCTGCTCTTCCCGGTGGCGCCGCTCCGCCAGAACTGCCGACAGGAGGATTTCCGGACGGATGCCCGGAGAAGGAGGTGGGCCGACAACGGCGAAGACCTGCTCGGTGATGCGTTCGCCTAGCGAATCGCGCACTTCCGGCAGCAGTTCCCAGAAGCGCGCGAGGTACTGACGTGCGGTCATCGCGAGTTCGTCGGGGAGGCGGGACAGCTCCAGCGTCCGTCCCCAGCCCGCGAGGAACGGCGGCATCCACGCCACCGGCCCGTACATGCCGGCGGCGGACACTCGCTCCTGGATGACCAGGGTTCCGGCGAACAGGTCGCCGAGGCGCTTGCCACGCCGGTTGAACAGCGAGGTGAGCAGCGCGGGCGCGCCGTAGAACGTCCAGAACTCGATGACTCCGGCCAGCGCGCGCACGAAAGCCTGCCGGAAGCGCACAGGGCCGCCGTCGTCGGCTACCACGCGCAGGCCGACGGCGAGCTTGCCCAACGTGCGCCCGCGCGTGAGCGTCTCGAAGATGCAGGGGTATCCGACCAGCACGAGCGCCGTCACCAGGATCGACAGGCCCACGGCCCAGGCGTTGTCGGCGACCGTCCCCACGAGGCTGACGAGGATGAGGGCGAAGTCGAGGACGAGGGCCTGGATCATCAGGTCGAGCAGCAGGGCGCAGCCCCGGCTCGCCAGGCGGGCCACGCGCAGGTCGAGCGCGACGGCTTCACCGACGACGAGCTCCCCGTCCGCCTCCGCGCGTGCCACCGTGACCTCACTTCGCCGGTCGCCGGATCCGGCCTGGAGGCCGGGGCGACACCCGTCGTGTTTCGGACACCCTAACCGTTAGGCTCCCTCGGGTGGACGTCGATGCGTACGTGGCCGCGCACAACGCCGAATGGCAGCGGCTGGAGAAGCTGGTCAACTCCTCCCGCAAGCGCACGGGCGCCGAGATCGACGAGCTGGTCGAGCTGTACCAGCGGACCGCGACGCACCTGTCGGCGATCCGTTCCAGTGCGCCGGATCCGGCCTTGGTGGCCCGTCTGTCGTCGCTTGTCGCGCGCGCACGAGCCGCTGTCGCGGGCGCGCAGGCTCCCATGTGGCGTGACATGACGCGCTTCGTCACGGTGTCGTTTCCCGCAGCCGCCTACCGGACGCGCTGGTGGTGGATCGGGAACGCGGTCCTGGGCAACCTGCTTTCCCTGGCCTTGGCCATCTGGATCGTGCACAACCCGTCCGTCCAGGCGACGCTCCTGGCTCCGCATCAGATCCGTGAGCTGGTCGACCACGATTTCGCCAACTACTACACCGAGCACTCGGCGGCGTCCTTCGCGTTCCAGGTTTGGATCAACAACGTCTGGGTGTCTGCGACCGCTCTGATTTTCGGCATCCTTCTAGGGATCCCGACGCTTTTCGTGCTGCTGAGCAACCAGCTCAACCTGGGCGTGAGCGCGGGCCTGATGTTCGCCTACGGCAAGGGCGACGTCTTCTTCGGGCTGATCCTTCCGCACGGCTTGCTGGAGCTCACAGCCGTCTATCTCGCATGCGGGGCGGGCCTGAAACTGGGCTGGACCATCATCGACCCGGGCCCGCGGACACGTTCGCGTGCATTGGCTGAGGAGGGCCGCTCGATCGCCAGCATCGCGCTAGGCCTGTTCGGCGTCCTGCTCGTCTCCGGCCTGATCGAAGGTTTCGTTACCGGCTACGTGCATGAGACGTGGCTTCGTGTAGGCATCGGCGTCGTCGCCGAGAGCGTCTTCCTTGCCTACGTCATCACCCTTGGGCGCCGTGCGACCCGCTCTGGCGAAACCGGAGATGCGCTGGACCAGCCGGCCGTCGCACCTTCCGTTGGGTAAACGGTTCAGTTGCTAGAAGCAGTCGCTAGAAACGGCCGACCGCTGAAGACGGCCAGCTGCAAGAGACGGCCGACTGCTAGAGACCGCCGACTGCAAGAGGCGGCCAGCCGCTAGAGGCGGCCAGCTGCTAGAGACGGCAGGCTGCTAGAGGCGGCCGGCGGCTTTTAGGGCGAGGTATGCGTCGGCTAGGGCCGGGGCGATGCGGTCCGGTGGAGCGTCCACAACCTCCACTCCGTAGGAACGGAGCTCGGCGATGAGGCGCCGGCGGTCCGCGCGTGCGCGTTCGGCGGCGGCCGCGTCGTAGACGGCGGCCAGGTCGCCCCGCGCTTCGGCCATCTCCTCCACCAGCGGGTCGGAGACCGCCGCGATCATGACGAGGTGGCGGGCGGTGAGGCCCGGCAGCAGCGGCAGCAGGCCCTCCTCGAAGGCGGCCGGGTTCAGCTCGGTGAGCAGGACGATCAGGCTGCGGCGGCGGACCCGGGACATGATCGCGGAGACCATCCCGGCGGCGTCGGACTCGATCAGCGCGGGCTCCAGCGGAGCCATCGCCTCGACCATCGCCGACAGCAGACCCGTCCGGGAGGCGTTCTCGCAGCGCGCGCGTACGGTCCGGTCGTAGGCGAGCAGGTCCACGCGGTCGCCCGCGCGCGAGGCGAGGGCCGCCAGCAGTAGCGCCGCGTCCATCGAGCAGTCCAGACGGGGGATGTCGCCAACGCGTCCGGCCGAAGTACGGCCCGTGTCGAGGACCAGGTACAGGCGCCGGTCGCGCTCCGGTCGCCAGGTACGGACAACCACGTCGTCCCTGCGTGCCGTCGCGCGCCAGTCGATGGAGCGGACGTCGTCACCGACCACGTACTCGCGTAGGGAGTCGAATTCGGTGCCCTGCCCTCGGATCATCGTCGAGTGCAGCCCAGTCAGTTCGCGCAGGCGCGCGAGCCGGGATGGCAGATGACGCCGGGAAGGGAAGGCGGGCAGAACGCGCAAGGTGCGCGGCGCCGGACGCGAGAGTTGCCGGGCGGCAAGACCGAGCGGACCTACGGAACGGACGACCACCGTCACGGCTTCCCGGTCGCCTCGTCGCGTAGGCGTGAAGGTCTGGTCGATTCGGCGACGTTCACCGGCAGGCACGTTGATTTTCGCCCTGCGTGGGGCCACTCCCGCAGAAGGCGGCCACACGTCCCGCAGGATGGCTTTGACACGGCGCCGCCCTGTGTTCTCCACGATCAGCGCGGCATTCGCGGTCTCGCCTAGGCGGACGCGCGTGTCGCCCTCGCGGTGGAAGCGCAGCGCGCGCACGTTCCCGGCGAGGGCCAGATCGATGATGACGCCGAGCAGCAGCAACCCCCACAGGCCCAGCAGCAGGCCGCCACTGGGCACGAGCAGGGGGACGAAGGCCGCGACGAGCGTCAGCAGCCCGAGCCGTCCGGTCAGCGCCATCAGCGGGGAGCGGGGACGTGGGCGAGGATGCCCTCCAGCACGCCGTCGGCGGTCGCGCCCTCCAGCTCGGCCTCGGGCCGGAGCTGGACGCGGTGCCGCAGGGTCGGCCGGGCGAGCGCCTTCACATCGTCCGGGGTGACGTAATCGCGGCCCATCAGCCACGCCCACGCGCGCGAGGTCGCCAACAGCGCCGTCGCGCCTCGGGGGGAAACTCCGAGTTGCAGTGAGGGAGCCTGCCGGGTGGCCCGGCACAGGTCCACGACATAGGCGGCGATCTTCGGATCGAGGTGGACGGTCCTTACGGCGGCCTGTCCGGCGGCAAGGTCGCTGGCTCCTGCCACAGGACGCACTGCCGACAGGTCGCGCGGGTCGAATCCGGCCGCGTGCCGCTGGAGCATCGCGATTTCCTCGTCGCGCGTAGGCACCGGGACGGTCAGCTTCAGCAGGAACCGGTCGAGTTGGGCTTCAGGCAGGGGATAGGTGCCCTCGTACTCGATCGGGTTCTGGGTCGCGCACACGACGAACGGGTTTGGTAGGGCGCGCGCTGCCCCCTCTACCGAAACCTGCCGCTCCTCCATGGCTTCCAGTAGGGAGGCCTGGGTTTTCGGAGGCGTCCGGTTGATTTCGTCCGCAAGCAGCAGGTTGGTGAAGACCGGCCCCTCGCGGAACTCGAACTCGGCCGTCCGGTTGTCGTAGACAAGGGAACCGGTCACGTCGCCCGGCATCAGGTCGGGCGTGAACTGGACGCGCTTGAAACTCAGGTCCAACGCGTGCGAAAGCGTCTTCACCAACAGCGTCTTGGCGGTGCCGGGCACGCCTTCCAGCAGCACATGGCCACGGCACAGCAACGCGATGACCAGGCCGGTGACCACCGGGTCCTGCCCGACGACGGTCTTGGCCACCTCCCCGCGCAGGGCCGTGAGCGCCGCTCGCGGGTCCGCGGTCGGAGGGGTGTCCGACGGCGCGGCGGAGTGGTCCACGGCCGTGGCGTCCGCGCCCGGGGCTCCGGCGGGCTGCGCGCCGGGAGTTCCGGCGGGCTGCGCGGAGGGCTCCCCGTTGGACGGCGCGGAGGACGCCCCCGGGGCGTTCCCGGCGGGCTCCCCGTCCCAGCCGAGCGGGGCCGATTGGCTCATGACTGGCGTACCTGCCTTTCCAGGTCGTCGAGAAGGTCGGCGAGCGCGAGCAGCCCGGCGTCGTCCGCGGGCTCACCCCAGCCTGTTGCGGGCTGTCCGGGATGTCCGGGCGCTCCGCCTTGGGGGGCCTCGCCGGGAGCAAGACCGTACAGCGCGGCGGCGACCGTTCGCTCGTCGTGGTCGGTGCGTGCGGCGACGGCCGTGACGACCTCGCGCGCGGCCCCCGGATCCTGCGCGGGCAGGACCTGGGCGAGGGTGCGCGGCAAGCCGAGGAGGGGGACGATCCGGTCTCGTGCGCCCGCGCGTAGCGCCTCTGCCGCACGTCCGCGCGCACGATGCGCGCGGTAGAGCCGGGAACGGCCCGTGACCGTCTCCGCGGAACGAACGACTACGGGAAGCACCTCGGCGACCACCGGTCCGAGCCGCCGCCCCCGCCAAAGCGCGACGGGGATGATGGCGACCAGCAACCCGGGGAAGAAGAGCTTGACGCCGCGGGGGAGCAGGTCCGTGAGCGTGCGGTCACCGGCCCGATCGCCTGAGCTCTCATGGTGGATGTCCGGGATCAGCCAGACCACATGGGAACGGGCTCCGACCAGGTTCATCGCGAGCGCGGCATTGCCTTCGGTCGTCAGCTCACCGTTGGTGAGCGGCCGGGCCGCACCCAGCACGGTAACCGTGCGGTTAGCGCTCTGGTACTGGACGACGCGCGGCTTTCCGGATTCCGGGTAACACCCGGTAGCGCCCGACGGCACGGTGTAGGTCTCCGATTGCCCGAACTCGACCGTCCTGGCCAGCGTCGCCGCCGGCAGATTGCACTGGGGGTCGGCCTGGAGGACGAAGGTCGGACCGTCCTGCTCGACACCGGGGGCCAGCGCCGCGAGCGTCTCCCGGCCCGGTTCGACGAGCAGCAGGTCGCCGACCGAGCCGCGCAGCCGCTCCAGGTCCGTGCGGGTCAGCCGCTCGGACCGGGTCACGACCAGGATCGTGCCCGCGCCCGCGCGAGGCGCGGCGTCCGCGGCGCTCCGGGACGCCTGGAAGTCGACCCCGCGGCTCTTGAGGATCTCCGCCAGCGCCCGCGTGCCGCCCGGTTTGGGTGATCCGGGGTCCAGGTCGTCGGGCTTGCGGGAGGGTTTGAGGGCGGCGAGGACCACGCCGACGACGATCACGCAGAGCAGCACGAGCACGATCCCGCGAGCGGACCGGAAGCGCCGTCCGGCCACCTGCCCGGCAGTGGGCTCCGCCGTGGTCACCACCGCGAGCTCCAGCCGTCGGCCGTGAGCAGCTCGGCATCGTCGAGCGACTTCGGCTTGGTCGCGCGCAAGCGGTCGTCAACGGCCGTGACGCGCGCGTACTCCTCGGCACTACCGGGCCGGTCGCCGTACCAGACGTCGTCGAAGATCCGGACGACCGTCCGGAGATCACCCGCGAGCTCGGGTAGCGCGATGCCGGCTTCCGTCGCGAGCTCGTCGGCCGTCCTGCCGGGGCGCGGGGAGAGGATGGCTCGCTCCTCCAGGTCGCGGGCCATGGCCCTGAGACGCTCCCGGATGGCCCCGGGCCACTCTCCGGCGGCCGCCAGCCTCTCCGCCTCCGTCCTGTGGTCGGACGAGGTGGACGGCTCGTCGTCCAGTAGCGCCTCGTCCTTGGACCGCCGGTTGCGCCCTCCGCGCATAAGCCAGAACACCAGGGCCACAGCCACGATCAGGATGAGGATGATGACCCCGACCGAAATCCAGCCGGACGCGCCACCGCCCTTGGCGTTGGGTGTCTGCGCGTGCGAGAACAGCTCCTGGAGCCATTCGGCGAAACGATTGAGCGTCCGTTCCAGCCAGGACGGCTTGTCCCGCTGGTAAATGGGCTTCTCCAGCTCGCGCCTGGCCAGTTCCCGTGCGGTGTCCCGATCTACAGGAGGCGGATCCAGCAGCATGCCGATCACGGCGCCCCCTGCCTGTATGGCGTCCCTGGAGCCGGGCCTACAGGAGGCGCGTTAGGCGCTAGGGGAGGCACGAAAACAGGCCGGGACGGCGTCGCGGTAGGACGCCAAAGGTCAAAAAAGCCGTCGTCGCTCTCAGGAGTGGGGCGTGTGGCCAGATCGAGGTCGAGTCCCTCGCGGCGCATACGCCGGTCCATGTAGAGCAGAGCGATCACCCCTGCGTCGAATGGCAGCACTATGGACCAGCTCACGATCCGTCCGACCGTGTCCAGGGCCAGGGCCGGGAGCAGTTGGTCGCTGCCGGAGCCCGAGCCGCCGAACAGCACCAGCTGCGCGATCAGGAACGGGATCCGCAGTGCGAAGAACCCCATGAAGACCGTCACCAGCATGGCCAGCAGCAGCGTTCCGAACGTCCGCCACCAGCGCCCCTTGGAAAGCCGACGCGCGCGCGTGAGCGCCCCGCCGATTCCCTGCCGCTCCAGGACCAGCGCGGGGAGGCTCTGTACGAGCATCACGTAGACCCACACCATCAGGAGCAGCCCTACCGGAATTCCGAACAGGGCTGAGAGCACCCCTAGAGCAGGATGAGCGCCGCCTGCCAGGGCCAAGGAGAAAGGAAGCAGCGGCACGGCCAGTGCTGCCAGCGACACCACGAGCACAACGAAGGCCATAAGGAGGAGGCGCCAGAACCTCGGCCGGGCGTCCTGCCATGCCTGGCCTAGAGAGATGTCCAGGCCGAACATCGTGCGCGCGAGGACGGGCGCGAGGATCCCGGCGAGCACCAGGATCCCGAAGGCCGTGAGCACCATGTCGATCGCGCCCAGCGTGGCCTGCGCCCCCACGGACCTGATCAGGACCCGGGGGGTGACCTCCCCGCGGGCCTGCTGCCCGATGAAGTAGTAGGCGAGGACCGATCCGAGGACCTGGACGACCGTGGAGATGGCCACCGACAGGCCGAGGACGGTCCGCGGCCGGTACCGGATGCCCGCGATGGCGCAGTCCAGCATCTCGGAGATCGACATGGGCCGGAACGGCACCTCGACCCCGCGCGGCACGAGACGTCCCCCGCCGCCCGCTCCCGACATGCCCGCTCCCTGCCCCGTCCGTGTGTCGGGCCATCCTGCCATGAGGCGGCCATACCGGCTCAAGGAGTCATCACACGCCGCCTTCGCGGGCGATACGTGTGCTATCGCGCGCATGAGGCCGGGTAATCGGCCGTCAAGGGCCATGCGAAATCGGTCAACCCCCAGTGGGCCTCGGGAGTCCCTGTTTAAAATCCGGCCTCTGCGCCCGGGCGAGGAGTGGGTATGGCGGACTGGAAAGCCCGTCATAGAAGTCCTCCGCCCGGCGGTGCCGGGCGGCGAAGCGCGACGTGGGAGGGGTCATGTATTCGGCAAAGACAGGTAACCTTGCACGCCAGGACATACCTCTACCTGGCGTGGCGTGGCCGTTCCGCGGCCTCCGCGCAGTCCACCCGACCCCGACTTTGTAGCGATGAGGGCCATGAGAGGACGTGTACTGGTCGTCGACGACGACCTCGCGCTGGCCGAGATGCTCGGCATCGTGCTGAGGGGCGAGGGCTTCGAGCCGTCGTTCGTCCACGATGGCGACAAGGCCCTGGAGGCGTTCCGGGAAACCCGGCCCGACCTGGTCCTTCTCGACCTGATGCTCCCGGGCGCGGACGGCATCGACGTCTGCCGGCAGATCCGCGCCGAGTCCGGCGTGCCCATCGTCATGCTCACCGCCAAGAGCGACACGGTGGACGTGGTGCTCGGGCTGGAATCGGGTGCCGACGACTACATCGTCAAGCCCTTCAAGCCGAAGGAGCTCGTCGCTCGTGTGCGCGCGCGGCTGCGCCGGACCGACGAGCCCGCCCCCGAGACCCTGCAGATCGGCGACATCAGCATCGACGTGGCCGGCCACTCGGTGAAGCGGGGCGACAAGCACATCCCGCTCACGCCGCTGGAGTTCGACCTCCTGGTCGCGCTCGCGCGCAAGCCGCGCCAGGTCTTCACCCGCGAGGTCCTGCTCGAACAGGTCTGGGGCTACCGGCACGCCGCCGACACCCGCCTGGTGAACGTGCACGTCCAGCGGCTCCGCGCCAAGATCGAGAAGGACCCGGAGCGGCCGGAGATCGTGGTGACCGTGCGCGGGGTCGGCTACAAGGCCGGTCCGGCCTGACGCCTCCCCGCCGATGACCCAGCCGGCCCCCGCCGCCCCCGCAGCCCCGCCCGCCGCCGTTCCCGGAACGGCCGGGCGGGTTCGGCGTGCCGTGTGGCGGCCGGTCAGGCGCTGGCTCGGCCGGGTCAAGCGGATCACGCGGCGGGTGGTGAGCGCCGCGTACGCGCGCTGGAGGCGGTCCATCCAGGTCCGGGTGGTCACCTCCACGCTGTTCATCTCGGCGATCGTGGTGGCGATCCTCGGGTTCTTCCTGATGCAGCAGATCACCACCGCGCTGATGGACGGCAAGACCAAGGCGGCCCTGGCGCAGCTCGACGAGGGCCTGGGGAGCCTCCAGAACGACGTGGGCGCCTCCAGCGACAGCGGGGACCGGCTCCGCAGCGCCGCCAACGGGCTGAAGGCGCGCAGCGGGCCGTCCGGGCTCTACGAGGTCTGCGTCCGCGACACCACGCAGGTCTACATCGACGGGTACGCCACCAACGAGCTCCGGCCCCAGAGCGTCCCTCAGAGGCTCCGAGACGAGCTGAGAAGCGGCACCACGGGTACGCGGGCGTACACGTACGGCAAGCTGTCCTACATCGGCCACAGGCCCTCTGAGCGGGGTCTGATCGTCGCGGGCAAGACCGGGCACTACGAGGTCTACTACCTGTTCCCGCTCACGCAGGAGCAGCACACCCTCACGATCGTCAGCCGGTCGCTGGCCGGTGTCGGGATCGTCCTGGTGCTGCTGCTGGCGGCCATCGCGTCCCTGGTGACCCGCCAGGTCGTCATACCGGTTCGGCTGGCGGCGCAGGGCGCGCAGAGACTTGCGGCCGGACGCCTGGAAGAGCGCATGCGCGTGCGCGGGGAGGACGACCTCGCGCGCCTGGCCCGATCGTTCAACGACATGGCGGCGAACCTCCAGGAGAAGATCCGCGAGCTGGAGGACCTGTCGCAGGTCCAGCGCCAGTTCGTTTCGGACGTCTCGCATGAGCTGCGCACGCCCCTGACCACGATCCGCATCGCCGCGGACATGCTCTATGAGCATCGCGACACGTTCGACGATCCGGCTGTAGGCCGCTCGGCGGAACTCCTGCAGAGCCAACTGGAGCGCTTCGAATCCCTGCTCGCCGACCTGCTGGAGATCTCCCGGCACGACGCCGGGGCCGCGACCCTGGACGCCGAGTCCCTCGATATGCGCGACCTCGTGCTGCGCACGGTCGGCGATGTCCAGGGCCTTGCCGAACGCAAGGGCTCCAAGGTCGTCCTGCAACTGCCCGGCGAACCCTGCATGGCGGAGGTGGACCGGCGGCGCGTGGAGCGCATCCTGCGGAACCTGCTGGTCAACGCCATCGAGCATGGCGAGGGCGAGGACATCGTGGTTTCCGTCGCCGCCGACAGGGACGCCGTCGCCGTCACCGTCCGCGACCACGGTGTGGGGCTGAAGCCGGGGGAGGGCCAGATGGTCTTCGACCGCTTCTGGCGCGCGGACCCGGCTCGTGCGCGCACGACGGGCGGGACCGGCCTCGGCCTGTCGATCTCCAAGGAGGACGCTCAGCTGCACGGCGGATGGCTCCAGGCTTGGGGCGAGCCCGGTCAGGGCTCCCAGTTCCGCCTGTCGCTTCCGCGCAACGCAGGGGACGAACTGAGGGGATCGCCCCTTCCGCTCGTGCCCCCGGGCGCGGGCGGCCGTCCGCTGTTCGCAGAGCTGGAGGCGGGGGACTGATGGCCGAACGCCTGAGAACCACCCATGCCGCTTCGGAGGCTTCCGCTGTGCGCAGGTGCCCGGACGGTCAGGCTCGGCGGATCGACCGCCCGGTTCGCCGACCCAGCGGCCAGATGCGGCGGCTCGGCGGCCAGGCGCGGCGGTTCGGCGGCAGGCTGAAGGCCCCTGCGGCCATGGCCACGGCCGCGATGCTGACTCTTGGCGCGGCCGGTTGCGCGGCGATGCCAGGCGGCGGGCGCGTCACGTCCGTCAAGGCGCAGGAGCGGTCGGAGCAGGCGGACGACTCGTACGTGCGCGTGATCCCCGTGGAGCCGCAGAACAACTGGTCCGCAAAGGACATCGTTTCGGGCTTCCTGGCCGCCTCGGCCAGTTTCGAGGACGACCACAAGGTCGCCAAGGAGTACCTGGCGAATCCCAACGGCTGGCGACCGGGACCGAGGCCGTCCGTAGCGGTTTTCGCCGATCGCCCGGAACCCAAGCTGATCGGGTCGGGGAACCAGGTGACCGTCAGGGTCACCGGCACCCAGCTAGGGATCATCACCCCCGACGGCCAGTACACGGCGTTCCAGAAGACCGTCCAGGCCGATTACCAGGTGACGCGTAACGCCCAGCACCAGTGGCGTATCACCGCGCTACCGGACGCCCTGGGCCAGTCCATGCTGCTAACGAAAAGCGACGTCCAGCAGGTCTTCAGGACGTTCAACCTGTACTACTTCGTGCCTCAACAGCAGACGCTCGTCCCCAACGGGGTCTTCCTCCCCCTGGTAAGCCGGGAGGACCTGCCGCAGCGTCTCGTGCAGGCCGTCATAGCCGGCCCCACGTCCTGGCTCAACGGCGCCGTCACGAGCGCCTTCCCCCGCGGGACCAAATTGGTCAGCCTGTCCCTGGACAAGGACGTCGCGACCGTGGAGCTGAGCAAGGAGGCGAAGGACGGCGACGTCGGCCAGATGTCGGCGCAGCTCGCCTGGAGCCTCAGCCCGCTTTCCGAGATCAAGCAGTGGCGGCTGCGGATCGAAGGCCGCGGTTTCGTGGCTCCGCCGGGCAAGAACGAGATCCAGTCCTTCCGCGACTGGCAGGCCAACTCGCCGGACGGGATCACCAGCGACGACCACCGCGCATACATGATGGGCGGGGCCGGGCATCTGTCCAGCCTGAGCCTGAACAACTTCATGGCGATGCCGATCATCACGCGCGCGCCCGGGCGCATGATCCGCCCGGCCGTCTCCCCCGACCTGCGCAAGGCCGCCGGGCTCAGCCCGGACGGCAGGCAGCTGCTGGTCACCAACATGACCTCGATGAGCGTCCCGCGCCTCCTGCGCGCGGCAAAGGACCCGGAAGGCCGGTTCACACCGCCCTGCTGGGACCGGAACGGCACGCTCTGGACGGTCGAGACGAGCCCGGGCAAATCCATGCTCTGGCGGCAGGACCCGGGCGGACCGCTGAAGCAGGTCGCCCACTGGGGCCTCGACGGGCGCGAGATCTACGCCCTCCAGGTCGCCCGCGACGGCGTCCGCGTCGCGGTCGTCGCCAAGATCGACGGCCGCAAGCAGATCCAGCTCGGCCGTATTGCGCGGAGCGGCGACCAGATCGACGCGGGCTCGTTCGTCCCGGTCAGCTCCGAACTCGCCGAGGCGGACGACCTTGCGTGGCGCGACTACAACACCCTCGTCGCCCTGGGGCGGAAGGGCACCACCGACCAGTACCAGAACGCCCAGGTCCTGCCCTACCTCGTGCCGGTGGACGGCTCCGCGGTCACCTCCCTCGGCGTCGGCGCCCTGGGCGAACCCGAGAGCATCGCCGCCATGCCGGGCGCGCCCGTCCTCATCGGCACGCAGAGTTCGGGCCAGCCCCTCGTCTGCCACCAGACCGCCTTCCGGGACCGGGACAGCGAGTGGACCTGCGGTACCGCGGGAAGCGACCCGTCCTACGCCTACTGACGAAGGCGCCGTGTTTGTGCAGGTCAGCAGCCTGTGAGGTAGGGCTGCGGCCAGGTTATCCACAGATCGCGGCCGCGCTGGCGATCGTGCTGGGCGGGGCGGCATCGTCGAATGCATGTTCGCACGTGATCTTCTCGACCTGCTGCTGCCGCAGCGCTGCGCCGGCTGCCGGACGGCCCGCGGCCTGCTCTGCCCGTCCTGCGCCGCCCCGCTGGCGCTTCCGGCCCGTCCTGTGCCCGCTGCGGGCCTCGCGGCCCTCAATCCGCCCATCTGGACGGTCGCGTCCTACGAGGGCGCCATGCGGGCTCTCATCGCCGCGCACAAGGAGCTCGGGCGCACGGCCCTGGCCCGTCCGCTCGGCCGCGCCCTCGCGGCGGCGGTCAAGGCCGTCCTGTCGCTGAGCGCTGAGCAGCCGCCGCTGGACGACGCGCCCTGGTATGCCGAGCGCCCGCCCGTCCCGCTCGCCGCCTGGACGCTCGACCCGCCGCCGCCTCGGATGCCGGGTACGCCCGTCCCTGCCGATTCCTCCCAGGTCGGTCGCCTTCGCGGTGATCGTTTTCAGGACTCCGGCGGCGAGACGTCCATCGGGCGCTCCGAGGGCGCGGTGCTCTGGTGGCAGAGCGACGAGCCGGTGATCGTCGTGCCGGTGCCCTCGACGGCTCGTTCCGTGCGCAAGCGCGGGCACGATCCGACTCGGCGTATGGCGGCCGTGGCCGTGCGGGAGCTCCGGGCTGAGGGCTTTCCGGTGCTCGGCGCGCCTCTGCTCCGCCATCGCCGCGCCGTGGCCGACCAGGCGGGACTGCGCCAAGCCGAACGCAAGGCCAACGTGACCGGCGCCATGGCCCTGTCCCGCCGCGAGATCCGCGCCCTCCGAGCCAAACACGGCGACCGCACACCCCCACCCCCCACCTGCCGCGCCCACGCCCTCCCTCCAGAAACCGCGCCTTCGGCCCGCGCACCCCAGCGACCCCCTACGCCCCTGCCTCCACCTCGGGACGCAAGCCCGTACCCGACCGCGAACCAGCACGCACCTCGGGACCAGAGCCAAGCGCCCAACCTCGCCCCCAAGCAAAACCAAGTGCCACTCCCGTCCCAGACCCCCGAACGCAACGCGAACTCCGCAACCGCCCAGGCCCGCCCAACGGGACACGCCCTCGGCCGAAGCCCAGACGCGCCCCGAAGCCCAGAAGGTCCTCGAAGGGTGGATGCGTCCCGAAGCCTGGAGCCGCGCCGCGCGTCGCTGTTCCGGATGAGGTTCGCGCGCGACGGCAAGGGCGAGGACGGGGTGTGGATCGCCGACCAGGCACGCCCACAGGGCTCCGGCGCGCCGGAGCCGCAGGGCTGCGCCGCGCCGGGGGAGCGCCGGTCCGAGCCCTTGCCCGGGGCGCGCGGGTCCCGGGCGGTGGGCCGGGACTTCGGGACATCGGGGGCGCAGGGGGAGCGTGGGGCTGCTGCGAGGGGCGAGGTGTCGTCGCAGACGGGGGCGTCTTGGGTGCGCGGTGGAGAGGCGGATGGCGGGGAAGAGGCGTATCGGCGCGACCGGCCTTTGTCGGGGCTGCCGGCGGGCGAATCGTTAGCCGGGGCCGGGGCCGGGGTCGGGGCTGGTGTCGGTGGGGAGGGTGGTGGGGGTGGGCGGGGTTCGGTGTGTGCGGGGGAGGGGCTTGGGCAGGTGGGGCCGCTGGTGGGGTGGCGGGTGGTGGTCGTGGACGACGTGGTGACCTCGGGGGCCACGTTGGCGGAGGCGGTACGGGTGCTCCGGCAGGCGGGCGCCGAGGTCGTCGGGGCGGCGACGGTCGCGGCCACCCCGCGGCGGCTTCTGGAGAGAGGGTGACTTTCTTCACGGGAGATGCTCGGCACGTCAGGTAGTTACCGACCGTGACGGCGGTCTGTCCGGCTTGTTGGGACCCGCCGGATTGATTGTGGATTCAACAGTCACGGTGAGTCATGAAGGGGGTAGATATTTGTCAAGATGGCCTGCGGGCGACAACGCTCTGACCTGCGCGGGGATGATCCACGGGAGGCCCTGTGGGCAGGGGGATGCACGGCGTGAGGAGGGTCCTGAGAGGCCCCTCCGGGAGGTCGATCGGGGGCGTCCCGATGACGGTCAGTGAGTATTTCCTCCGTTCACCCCCCTGACATTCGTGGCGTAAGGGGTTAGCGTTCCTGACATGGCACCCGCCCGGGTCCGTGGTTGCGTCGGATCGCAGCGCTCGTCGCGAGCGCGGGATGCGGTCCGGCAAGCCGATGCCAGGCGCAGGCGAAACGGCCCACGTAAGGCGACTTCTCGTCGACCGATCACGGTGCGCCTTAGAGGTAAGTCCTGCCCCGCCGGGAGATCAGACATCTCCCGAAACGGGAGAAGGGCAGTAGTGGCGATAGAGCCGCGAGCCCCTCAGCAGGCGGATGTGGGGACGAAGACCAGGTCGGCCGGGCGGGTGCGACCCACCGAGCCGTGGCGTCCGGAGGGGGCGTCCAGCCCCCTTCCGGTCAGACCTCGCAACCGGGAGAAGGGGGGTCCCGCGTGGACATCATCGTCAGGGGCCGGCACACCGACGTCAGCGATCGGTTCCGGCAGCACGTCGACACCAAGCTCGCCAAGATCGAGCGGCTGGACCACAAGGTCATCCGCGTGGATGTGGAGGTGTCGCAGGAGCGCAACCCGCGCCTCGCCGACCAGCGCGAGCGCGTGGAACTCACCATCCGGTCGCGCGGCCCGGTGATCCGCGCGGAGGCGGCCGCAGACGACCGCTACGGCGCGCTCGACCTGGCCCTCGACAAGCTGGAGGCGAGACTCCGCCGCGACGCCGACCGCCGCAAGGTGCACCACGGCAGCCGGAACAAGGCCAAGCTCGCCACCATGGAGCCCCTGCCCGAGGACCTGCCCGCCGAAGTGGCGGCGGTCCCGGTCCACGAGCCGGAGCCGGCCGCGGGCACCGAGACCGAGGCCGACGGCTACGAGGCCGTGGCCACCGCGATGGACGAGAACCTGGTGCCGATCCCGATGGACGGCGACGGGCCCGTCATCGTCCGGGAGAAGTTCCACAAGGCCGAGCCCATGGGCATCGAGCAGGCCCTGTTCGAGATGGAGCTCGTGGGCCACGACTTCTACCTGTTCCGTGACAAGGCCACCAGCCACCCCACGGTGGTGTATCGCAGAAGGGGTTGGGACTACGGAGTCATCCGTCTTGTCGAAGAGTGATGTGGCACTTGCGTCACGTCACCGCCCGGATCATGTCATGATCTAGAAAGGCGTTACCAGCAAGCCGTGACGGCGGCGGTACGGACCGCCCGCCGCGCTCGGGGCGGTGGCGCGGCACGACCCCCTTGAGGCCGTGCCGCGCCACCGGTCCCCGCCGCCGCCACGCCAAGCGTTCCCCGGGGCGACACCGGCCTCCGGTTCCTCCGGCCGACCCAGATCACTGACAGTGAAGGGGGGAAGCGGCGTTCACCTCCACGCCGCGACTCTGGTGAGCGAGAACCCCGAGGCTCGCGGCGCCCCCGCGCCCCCGCCCCCCACTCTGTCCCCCTTGTCCACTTCCCACCCGCCCGCAATGAACCCCCCACCCCCCACTACGCCCCCAGTACCTGCACCACCTCACTCGGCCCCCAACCCCCCGTCCCGACCCTCTGCCCCCGCACAAGTAACCCCCGAATCCCCGCGCCCGCCCAGGACGCCCGCCGATTCCGAGGTCCCGCCCCGACACCCGGACCCCACGCAAGGGCCCGCAGAGTCAACGCGCCCATCCGGGCCGCCATCGGGTTTCGCCGTCACCCCCCGGCACGCGGGCCCTGCGCAAGTGCCCGCAGGAGCAACGCGCCCGTCCGGAACACCCACAGGCTTCGCCGTCGTGCCCCGGCACCCGGGCTCCGCGCAAGGGCCCGCAGGGACAACGCGCCCGTCTGGGACGCCGGCGGTCTTCGACGTCGGGCCCCGGCACGCGGGCCCCGCGCAACCCGCAGGGGCAGCGCGCCCATCCGGAACGCCCACAGGCTTCGCCGTCGTGCCCCGGCACGCGGGCTCTGCGCAAGGGCCGGTAGGGACAGCGTGCTCGTCTGGGGCGCCCATGGGCTTCGCTGTCGCGCCCCGGTGTTCTGGGCCTGCCCAGGAAGTTTTCAGGTGGGGGCGTGCGTTGGCGGCGGCCGCGGATCTGGAGCGTGCGTCTCGGTGGTCTGGGGCTGTGCGGGGAGCTGTTGCAGCGGCGCGTTTGGCGGGGGTGCCCGCGGTATTTGAGGGTGCGCTGGGGTTTGGGGGCCTTCAAGGGGCCGCTTCGCGTTTCGGTGAGGGGCTGGCTCCTGGTGGGGCGGGGTCCTTGGGAGGGGCGGCTGCTTGGTTTGAGGGCGGGCCTGGTGGGGTTGCGCCTTCGGTGTTCGGTTGCAGGGACGCAAGGCTTGAGGTGGGCGGGACGGCTGCGTTCGTCTCGTCTGGTGAGGGTGGCGCAGTGGAGTCTGCGCGGCCCGATGGTTCGGGTGGACGGTGCGGACGGCCGGCTGCGCGGGACGGTTTCGCAGGTGGGCGGGCTGAGGTCGCGGGTGCTCGCTCCGTCGGCGCGTCTTTGAGGGGGCCGGTCCGGGTCGGGGATCGGCGTTCTGGTCGGGGGTTTCGGGGATTCGGGTTCGGGGATTCGGGATCCGACCCGGGCGCTTGTGCGTTGGGTGAGGGTGTGGCGTTGGCCGGCCGTGAGGTCGTTGGCCCTGTCTTGAATGGTCGTGAGCGGGTGGTGGACGGTCGTGGAGCGGCCGGTCGGGCGCGGGTCGATGACGGGCGTACGGCGGGCGGCGGGTTTCGCGGGGTGACGGTCGGCGCGTCCGGGGCGGTTCGCGTCGGCGGTGCGGGCAGTGGCTCCTCCGGGCCGGCGGTCCGAGGCGGTGAGGTTCCGCGGGCCGTGGTTTCCGAGGGGTCGGCAAGTGGGGCCGCGGGCCGGAGCGGTGGCGTTCCGGCCGGTGGCGCAAGTGGCGGTCCGGCAGGCGGGTCCGCGCGCGCGGAGACGTCGGCCGGTGGTGCGCAGGGAGAGGATGCGCAGGTGGGGGATCCGATCCGGGTACTGATCGTGGACGATCACGCCCTGTTCAGGCGGGGACTGGAGATGGTGCTCCAGGCCGAACCCGACATCGAGGTGATCGGCGAGGGCGGGGACGGGCACGAGGCCGTCCAGATGGCGGGCGACCTGCTGCCCGACGTCGTCCTCATGGACATCCGGATGCCGCGCCGCAGCGGCATCGAGGCCTGCACGGCGATCAAGGACGCGGCGCCCAGCGCGAAGATCGTGATGCTGACGATCAGCGACGAGGAGGAGGACCTCTTCGAGGCGATCAAGGCCGGGGCCAGCGGCTACCTGCTCAAGGAGATCTCTATCGACGAGGTCCCGCAGGCGGTGCGCGCGGTGCACGGCGGGCAGTCGCTGATCAGCCCGTCCATGGCGTCCAAGCTGATCACCGAGTTCGCCGCGCTCGCCAAGCGCAGCGAGGAGCGGACGCAGCAGGTTCCGGCGCCTCGGCTGACCGACCGCGAGATGGAGGTTCTGCGGCTCGTCGCGCGCGGGCTCGGCAACCGGGAGATCGCCCGGGAGCTGTTCATCTCCGAGAACACCGTCAAGAACCACGTCCGGAACATCCTGGAGAAGCTGCAGCTCCACTCCCGGATGGAGGCCGTGGTGTACGCCGTCCGGGAGAAGCTTCTAGAGATCACCTGATCGGGCGCGGCGCGCTCCGGCCGATCAGGTGAGGCCATCCGGCCTCGCCGGGCCCTCGACGCGAGCCGAGGCCGAGCCGACGCCGAGCCGACGCCGAGCCGACGCCGAGCCGACGCCGAGCCGACGCCGAGCCGGGTTGACGGAGGTGGTCCCGGCCTTCTGAGGCGAGCCGGGTCGTTCGGGCTTGGAGGGGCGAGCCGAGGTCGTCCGGGGTTGCCCGTGGCGATCCGGGCCTTTCGGGGCGAGCCATGGCCGTCCCGGGATGTCCGAGGCGAGCTGGGGCTTCCGAATTGAGGCGGGGCGTCCGGGTCGTCCGAGGTCATCCGGGCTTTTTGGGGCGAGCCGTGGCCGACGGAGGGTCTCGTTGACACCGGCGTATGCGTTTTGTCGGTGTCGTGGCTTACGATCGCGGCGTGGTCAAGACGAGGACTCCTGACAGGGCTGAGGCGGAGCTGAGCGCGGACGAGGCTCGGCGGCTGGCGTTGCGGGCCCAGGGCCTGCTGGGCGCGGACGCCAGGCGCGGTGGCGTGCCCGGCGTGCTGTCGCGGCTCGGCGCCGTCCAGCTCGACACGATCTCGGTGCTGGCGCGCTCGCACGAGCTCGTCCCTTATGCCCGGCTCGGAGCCGTGCGCAAGGAGAAGATCGAGGACGCCTACTGGGCGCCGCCCGTCCGCGACGAGTCGGCCGTCCGCACGAAAGGCGCGGTCGGGCCGGTCGCGTTCGAGTACTGGGCGCACGCGGCGTCGATCCTGCCCATCGAGGAATGGCCGACGATGGCGTTCCGGCGGCGGCAGTTCCGGCGGAAGGGCCTCCGCTGGCACAAGGTGCCGGACGGCGTGTGCGAGGAGATCCGCGCGAAGCTCAAGGCCGAGGGCCCGCTGACGACCAAGGAGCTCGGCGGCGCGAAGGCCGGCGGCGACTGGTGGGAGTGGAGCGACCACAAGATCGGCATCGAGTGGCTCTGGGACGTCGGGGAGGTCGCGTGCGTCCAGCGCGTCGGCTGGCGGCGGGTGTACGACCTGGCGGAACGGGTCGTCCCGGACGAGCTTTTCGGTCATGAGCCCGACGACGCTGCCTGCCTGACCCGGCTCGTCCGGCTGGCGGGGCGGGCGCTCGGCGTGGCGACACGCGCGGACCTCGCCGACTACTACCGCCTCAAAGCGGACCAGGTGGACGCCGTGATCGAGGCGTCCGGGCTGGTGCCGGTGCGGGTCCAGGGCTGGCGGCACCAGGCGTGGGCCGATCCGGAGGCGCTCGCTGCGCCACCGCGCGGCAGGCACGTCACGACGCTGCTGTCCCCGTTCGACTCGCTGGTCTGGGACCGCGCGAGGACGTCCCGCGTCTTCGACTTCGATCACCGGCTGGAGGCGTACGTCCCGAAGGCGAAGCGCGTCCACGGCTACTTCACGATGCCGGTGCTCTCCGGCGGACGCCTGGTCGGACGCGTCGACCCCGCCCGCGAAGGGACCACGCTCGTCGCGCGCCAGGCCTCGCTCGAACCCCGCATGACCAGGTCGGCGGCGCGCCTGGAAGAGGGCGCCGAAGCCCTGCGCACCGCGCTCCTCACCGCCGCCGGATGGGTCGGCTGCGACGCGATCCGGGTCGAACGCGCCGAACCGCACATCAAGGAACTCGTCGAAAGAGGATGAACCGCATGGACGACCCGATGCTCCGGATGCTCGCCGCGGACGGCCCTGACCCGGCCCACGCCGCCGATCTGATGCTCTACGGGCGGTTCGTCGGCGAGTGGGAGATCGAGAACCGTCACCCGGGCCCCGACGGCGAGTGGCGCACCGTCCTCGGACGCTGGTGCTTCGGCTGGGTCCTGGGGGGTCGGGCCATCCAGGACGTCCTGTACTGCCCGGGTATCAACCGGTATCCCGGCACCACGCTGCGGAGCTACTACGTCTCGTCCCCCGGGACCTGGCGGATCACCTGGAACGACCCGTTCTCCGGCTCGTTCGTCAGCCAAGTCGGATGCGCGGACGGTCCGGACATCGTCCAGGAAGGCCGCGCCCCGGACGGCCGGCGCACGCGCTGGACGTTCACTGAGATCACCGACACGTCCTTCCTCTGGCGCGGCCTCGTCGAGACGCCCGACCCCCGGTCCACCAACGACGCGGAAGGCGAGGCGTTCGAACTCGTCCAGGAAATGCGCGCCACGCGCCGCTGACCGGTCCGAACCCGCGTCCCCGACCAACAGGCCATCGACCGATACGCACGGTTAGTGACAGGCGCGCACTAAAAGTAATGCTCGCGGCCCAGGGGGGAAGCTCGGCCCGGCCGGAAAAGGGCGGCCGAAATGCGTCGGCCCGCCAGACCTGGAAGGGCGTCCCCGTCAGAGAGGGGAACGCGGATCCAGGTCGGCGGGCCGGACGTCGATCGCACCGGGCGGTCGCTGGGAGGCCGATCGCCACATGCGCACCGCCGCACACGCACCACCACGAGGACGCCACCACGAGCGAGCGGATGCCGCGAGGGCGGCGCGTCGCTCCGGAGGGCGGACGCGGCGCGAGATCAGCCGTGCGGGGTGTGCTGGGTGTCGGACGTGACCGGCTTCGAGCTGGTCTCGCCCGCCAGGCCGCCGCGGCGCTTGTCGGTGCGGCTGCCGAAGACCGAGTAGTCCACGATCTCCGGCATGACGCGCGGCGCGTCCACCACGACGTCGGAGAAGACGTGGACGAGCGCGCTCAGCACCAGGCCGAGCACGACGATCGCGGCTCCGACCCAGACCAGCACCCACTGCGGTCCCAGGCAGAGCGCGACCCCGCCCACGGCGAATCCCACGAAGATCACGGTGACCGCCAGCCAGGAACTCGGCCGACCGGCGTGCGAGCCGTACTCATCGGACAATTTGGGCCCCTCCCCTCAGAGTGTTCAGGATGATTGTCCCGGACCCCCGTCGCAGGGAGTAACGCGGGCCGGGATTGCGATCGCAGGGTGACCTAGACCATTCTGAGTCTCGCCTACGATGGCATCGTACGTGTGGTGTGCGTGCCGCCGGTCGGCGGTGACCCACGATCTGCAAGGAGCCTCCGAGAGTGCCAGTAGTCATCGATAAGATCCTTCGCGCGGGCGAAGGCAAGACCCTGCGCAAGCTCAAGAAGCTCGCGGATCAGGTCAACTCGATCGAGGAAGACTTCGTCGACATGAGCGACGCGGAACTCCGCGAGCTCACCGACAAGTACCGCGAGCGCCTCGAAGAGGGCGAATCGCTCGATGACCTGCTCCCCGAGGCGTTCGCGACCGCCCGCGAGGCGGCCAAGCGCGTTCTGGGCCAGCGGCACTACGACGTCCAGGTCATGGGCGGCGCTGCGCTGCACCTCGGCAACATCGCCGAGATGAAGACCGGTGAGGGCAAGACCCTCACCTGCGTGCTGCCCGCCTACCTGAACGCGCTGTCCGGCAAGGGCGTGCACGTGGTCACGGTGAACGACTACCTGGCCAAGCGCGACGCCGAGTGGATGGGCCGCGTGCACCAGTTCCTCGGCCTGGAGGTCGGCGTCATCCTCCCGCAGATGACGCCCGAAGAGCGCCGGGTGGCCTACAGCGCCGACATCACCTACGGCACGAACAACGAGTTCGGGTTCGACTACCTGCGCGACAACATGGCCTGGAGCCTGGACGAGCTCGTCCAGCGCGGCCACAACTTCGCGATCGTGGACGAGGTCGACTCGATCCTCATCGACGAGGCCCGCACGCCGCTGATCATCTCCGGCCCCGGCGAGCAGAACTCCAAGTGGTACGGCGAGTTCGCCAAGATCGTCCCGCGGCTGAAGCGCGCCGAGCTGGTCAGCACCGCCGGCCAGGTGGACGAGTACGGCCCCGGCGACTACGAGGTCAACGAGAAGAAGCGCACCGTCGGCATCACCGAGTCGGGCGTGGAGAAGGTCGAGGACTGGCTCGGCATCGACAACCTCTACTCCGCCGAGAACACCCAGCTCGTCAGCTTCCTGAACAACGCGCTGAAGGCCAAGGAGCTGTACAAGCGCGACAAGGACTACGTCGTCATGAACGGCGAGGTCCTGATCGTGGACGAGTTCACCGGCCGTATCCTGCACGGCCGCCGGTACAACGAGGGCATGCACCAGGCCATCGAGGCCAAGGAGGGCGTGTCCATCAAGGACGAGAACCAGACGCTCGCCACGATCACCCTGCAGAACTACTTCCGCCTCTACAGCAAGCTGTCCGGCATGACCGGAACCGCCGACACCGAGGCGGCGGAGTTCAACAAGACCTACAAGATCGGCGTCGTGCCGATCCCGACCAACAAGCCGATGGTCCGCATGGACAAGGCCGACGTGGTCTACAAGACCGAGCAGGCCAAGTTCGAGGCGTGCGTCGACGACATCGCCGAGCGGCATGAGAACGGCCAGCCGGTGCTGGTCGGCACCACCTCGGTCGAGAAGTCCGAGCGGCTGAGCAAGATGCTCAAGCGGCGCGGCATCCCGCACCAGGTGCTGAACGCCAAGCACCACGACGCGGAGTCGGCGATCGTCGCCGAGGCGGGCCGCAAGGGCGCCGTCACCGTCGCGACGAACATGGCCGGCCGAGGCACCGACATCATGCTCGGCGGCAACCCCGACTTCCGCGCCGACCTGGAGCTGCACCAGCGCGGGCTGTCCCCGCTGGAGACGCCGGAGGAGTACGAGTCGGCGTGGCCCGAGGCGCTGGAGAAGGCCAAGGACGCGGTGAAGGGCGAGCACGAGGAGGTCGTCGACGCGGGCGGCCTGTACGTGCTCGGCACCGAGCGGCACGAGTCCCGGCGCATCGACAACCAGCTGCGCGGACGGTCCGGGCGCCAGGGCGACCCGGGCGAGTCCCGGTTCTACCTGTCCCTTGAGGACGACCTGATGCGGCTGTTCAACTCGGCCCGCGTCGAGGCGATCATGACCCGGCTCAACATCCCGGACGACGTGCCGATCGAGTCGAAGATCGTCTCCAACGCGATCAAGTCGGCCCAGTCGCAGGTCGAGCAGCAGAACTTCGAGATGCGCAAGAACGTCCTGAAGTACGACGAGGTGATGAACCGCCAGCGCGTGGTCATCTACTCCGAGCGCCGCAAGGTGCTGGAGGGCGAGGACCTGCACGAGCAGGTCCGGCGCATGATCGACGAGGTCGTGAACGGCTACGTCGCGGGCGCCACCGGCGAGGGCTTCGCCGAGGAGTGGGACCTGGACAAGCTCTGGAAGGCCTTCCAGCAGCTGTACCCGATCACTCTCACCGTGGACGGCCTGGTCGAGGAGGTCGGCGGCGAGATCTCCAGCCTCGACGCCGAGACCCTGGCCGAGAAGCTGCGCGAGGACGCGCAGGCCGCCTACGACAAGCGCGAGGAGGAGCTCGGCTCCGAGGTCATGCGCGAGCTGGAGCGCCGCGTCATCCTCTCGGTGATGGACCGCAAGTGGCGCGAGCACCTCTACGAGATGGACTACCTCCAGGAGGGCATCGGCCTGCGCGCCATGGCGCAGCGCGACCCGCTGGTCGAGTACCAGCGCGAGGGCTACGACATGTTCAACGCCATGATGGACGGCATCAAGGAGGAGTCGGTCGGCTACCTCTTCAACCTTGAGGTCGAGGTCGAGGAGCAGCCCGCGGCCCCGCAGGTCGGCGTCAACCCCGTCGCGCTGGAGGACACCGTCCCCGGCGACGAGGACACCCCGGTCGAGGCCGCCGACGAGCACCCGTCCATCAAGGCCAAGGGCCTTGAGGAGCCGCAGCGTCCGACGAAGCTGGAGTACACCGCTCCGACCGTCGACGGTGACGGCGGCGTCGAGCACCACAGCGAGGAGGTCGACGACCCGTACGAGGGCGTGGGCCGCAACGACCCGTGCCCCTGCGGCTCGGGCAAGAAGTTCAAGCGCTGCCACGGCGACCCCACCAACAACTAGCCCGACCTAGAACGGCCCCGGTCTTTGAAGACCGGGGCCGTTCGCTTTCCCCCACCCCGTCCTGCCGGACGCCTACCCGCGCTAGAGCCGACCTAGAACCCGCCCCAACAAAGGCCCGCCACCCCGCAGTCAGCGAGCAGCCCAGACAGCGCACGCAGCACAGGAAGCGCAGGTAGGACGGTCAGCGCGGGCGCTGCACACAGCGCACGCAAATGCAGGCAGCGCACGCAGCGCTGCGCGGTAGGGCAGTGCAGGTGGGCCGGGCGGCGAGGGCGCTGCGCGTAGGGCGGGCGAAGGCAGGCAGCACAGGCGGCGCGGTTGGACGGTGCGTGCGGGCAGCGCAGGTTGGACGGGCGGGGTGGGCGCTGCAGTAGGGCGGGCGAAGGCAGGCAGCGCACGCGGCGCGCTAGGGCGGTGCGCGTGGGCAGCGCACGTGGCGCACGGAGCGCACGTGGTGCATGCAACGCAGGTAGGGCGGGTGGCGCTGGTGTGTGGGGGTTCGGGGCGGGGTTGGAATGAGGCGACGGCGGGGCGCGGGAGGTGCGCCCCGCCGTCGCGGGGTGAGGCGGGCTCCGGTAGGGGGCCGGAGCGCCTCGGGTGGCCGGGCGGGCTGGGCCCGGCCTTGAGGGGTTAGCCTGCGGCCTGCTTGCCGCGCTTGCGCGACTTGCCCTCGCCGCCGCCGGCGGTGGCGCCGGCGAGTTCGGGGGACGCGGCGGCGTCGGCCACGACCGACTCGGTGTTCTCCGGCTCGCGGCCCGGCGTCGGCAGGTTGAACTTCTTGATGATGAAGTAGAAGAGCACGAAGTAGATCACCGCGTACACCAGGCCCATGGCGATCAGCCCGAGCAGGTTGTGCGTGTTGCTCTTGGACCCGTTGATCGCCATGTCGATCGCGCCCGCGGAGAAGCTGAAGCCGAGCTTCATGCCGAACGCGTCGGCGAGCGCCATCGAGATGCCGGTCAGGAGCGCGTGCACCGCGTACAGGGCCGGCGCGATGAACACGAACGCGAACTCGATCGGCTCGGTGATGCCGGTGACGAACGCGGTGACGGCGGCGGAGATCATGATGCCGCCGACCGCGGGGCGGCGGTGCTTGGGCGCGGCCAGCCACATGGCGATGGCCGCGGCGGGCAGGCCGAACATCAGGACGGGGAAGTAGCCGGTCATGGACCAGCCGGTGCCGTCCGCGCCGTTCAGGTAGCAGACCAGGTCGCCGCTGTAGGTCTTGCCGCCGACGGTGCAGTCGGGGATCTGCGTCCAGACGACGTTGTTGGCGATGTGGTGCAGGCCGAAGGGCAGCAGCAGGCGGTTGATGACGCCGTACACGCCGGCGCCGATGGTGCTGTTGCGGGCCATCCACTCGCCGAAGCTGGCGATCCAGTCACCGAGGGTCGGCCAGACGAAGCCGAAGGCCAGGCCGATCACGACGGCGGCGAAGGAGGTGATGATGGGGACGAACCGGCGCCCGCCGAAGAAGGCCAGCCAGGTCGGCAGCTTGATGCGGTAGTAGCGCTGGTAGAGCAGCGCGGCGGTGAGGCCGATGACGATGCCGCCGAGGACCTTGGTCGGGTTGGCCGCGGCGAGGTCCAGCGCCACCTTCGGCTTGCCCGGGTGGTCCGGGTCGAACAGCTGCTTGGTGATCTTCGCGTAGACCTTGCTGTCCTTGTCGAAGGTGTGGAAGAACATCGTCATGCTGACGTAGTGGAAGACCAGGTAGCCCACCACGGCGGCGAGCGCGGTCGAACCGTCCGACTTGCGCGCGAAGCCGATCGCCACGCCTACGGCGAACAGCAGCGGGAGCCAGTCGAAGATCGCGCCGCCGGCGCCGGCGAAGATCTCGGCGACCCGGTCGGCGCCGGAGAAGTTGAGCCAGGCGTCCTTGTTCTGGCCGATGACGTCGGGCTGGCCGAGCCGGAGCAGCAGGCCCGCGGCGGGCATGACGGCGATCGGCAGCATCAGGCTGCGGCCGATCCGCTGCAGCACGCCGAGCGCGCGGGAACCTCGTCCCGAAGCGTCGCCGACGGCGGTGGTGGCACTCATCAGGGGTTTTCCTCTCCTTGGTCACTGCATGGGGTGTCGGCTCCGGGACGGAGATGGCCTGGAACCGCGGGGACAGAGGGGCCCGGTAGGGACGGGGTGGAGCGGGAAGCGGGTGAGGGGTCGGGGACTGCCGGAGGTCAGGAACGCGTCGGGGGATGGCCCAGCGCCGTGTGGACCTGGTAGCGGTCGGCCCGGTAGGTCGACACGCCGAGCTCGGCGCACGTGCCGTTGGTGAACGACCGCCGGCGCAGCAGCAGGACGGCGCTGCCGCGCGGGATGTGCAGGTGGCGGGCGTCGGTCGCGTCCGCCAGCCCGGCGTCGATCGTCTGGTCGCCCGCGTCGAAGACCAGCCCGTACACCGCTTCGAGGACGCCGTACAGGGACCGGTCGGCGAGCCGCCGGTCGAGCAGGTCGGGCGCGAGCGATGCGAGGATATGCGCCCGTTCGAGTGCCATGGGCTCGCCGTCGGCGGTGCGCAGCCGCTCGATGAGGTGGATCGGGGTGCCGAGCTCGACCTCGAACGCGCGGGCCAGCCGGGCGTCGGCGGGCAGCGTGCGGCGGTCGAGGTCGATCGCGCCGGGACGCATCCCGCGGGCCAGCATGTCCTCGGTGAACGAGACCAGCCGCAGCGGCATCTCGATCTTCGGGCGGGCCACGAAGGTGCCCTTGCCGGGCACCCGGTACAGCCGTCCCTCCGAGACGAGCTGGTCGACGCCCTGCCGGACGGTCATGCGCGACAGCCCGTACCGTGCGCACAGCTCGCGCTCGGAGGGTATGGGGGCGTCCACCGGGAGCTCGGTGCTCTCGATCATGTCCAGCAGGATGGCCCTGAGCTGGAAGTACTTCGGGACGGGGCTGTTCGGGTCAATGGTCGTCACGGGGATCCTCGGGGGAACCCGGGCCGATGGCGGCGCGAGTCCGGATCGACTCGGTATGTACTGGTCTAGTCCGGACTAGACCACACGCTTTCGACGTGTGTCAACTCACAGATGCATAACGCGCAGGTCGCGCCCCGGCCACACCAAGATCGCTTATCCCCGCAGGTCAGCGCCCCTTTTCGCTGGTCCGGGCCGCGGTCGCCCCGATGCCGGTGGACGGGCGGCGGACCCGGTTATCCACAGAACCGCGTTCGGTATGTCCGCGGGAAACCGGGGCCGGAGACTGGGATCAGGGCCGTTCTGGAAGGAGAGGCGGATGGTGCGGGTGGTGGTCCGGATGAGGTCAGGATTCGTTCGGTGTCGTGGTGTCCTCGGGTTCGCGTCCCGGCGTGGGCAGCTTCAGCTTCGTGATGGCGAGGTAGAAGATCGCGAAGTAGAGGAAGAAGTAGACGACGCCCATGCCGATGATGATCGGCAGGTGCCTCGTGTTGCTCTTGGTGGCGTTCAGCAGCATGTCGATGAGGCCCGCCGAGAACGAGAAGCCGAGCTGCGCGTGGATCGCGGCGAGGATGTACATCGAGACGCCCGTCAGCACGACGTGGATGCCGTAGAGCAGCGGCGCGACGAACATGAACGAGAACTCGATCGGCTCGGTGACGCCGGTGACGAACGCGGTGAGCGCGGACGAGATCATCAGGCCGCCGACGACGCTGCGCTTCCCGGCCGGGGCCGCGCGCCAGATGGCGCAGGCCGCGCCGGGCAGCCCGAACATCAGCACCGGGAAGAAGCCGGACAGGAAGGTGCCGGCGTGCGGGTCGCCCGCCAGGTACCGGTTGATCTCGCCGTGCACGGCCGTCCCGTGGTCGTTGTAGGTGCCGAACACGAACCAGATCAGCGAGTTGAGGATGTGGTGCAGGCCGAACGGCAGCAGCAGCCGGTTCGCGATGCCGTAGATGCCCGCGCCGAGCGCGCCGAGGCCGGTGAGCCAGTCGCCGAACGAGTCGATCCAGTGCCCGAGCGTGGGCCAGATCAGCCCGAACAGCACGCCGAGCAGCAGGCACGCGGCGGCGCTGACGATCGGCACGAACCGCCGCCCGCCGAAGAACGCCAGCCACGAGGGCAGCTTGATCCGGTAGAAGCGCTGGTACAGCAGCGCGACGACGAGGCCGACGACGATGCCGCCGAGCACCTGGGTCGGGTTCTTGAGCCCGTACCCGATGACCTCCTTGAGGGCGCCGTCCTGCTGGACCTTCTGCACCACCGTGTCCTTGAGCGTGGACGAGTGGGCGAACATCGTCTTGGAGACGCGGTCGAAGACCAGGTACCCGACGACGGCGGCGAGGGCGGTCGAGCCGTCGGACTTCTTGGCGAACCCGATCGCGACACCGACCGCGAAGAGGATCGCGAGGTTGTCGAGCAGGGCGCCGCCCGCCGCGGCGAACACCTCGGCGATCCGGTTCCAGCCGAGGCCGTCCTTGCCGAGCAGGTCGTCCTGCCCCAGGCGGAGCAGGATGCCCGCGGCGGGCAGCACCGCGATGGGCAGCATGAGGCTGCGGCCGATCCGCTGCAGCACCGCGAAGGTGGCGGTCCAGGCGCGGTGCGCGCCGCCCCCGCCGTCGGCCTGCGTGGTCATGGAACTCATGAGCGGATGACTCCCCCCGAGCGACATCCTCGCTCTATCGCTTTCCGGCGTGATTCGGGTATGTTGCGTACTGGTCCAGACCGGACTAGACCAGTCGTGGCAGAGCACGACCGGCGATCCCGGCGTCACGGAGAGTGCGCAGCGATGGCAAGACTTCTGATCACCGCGAACCGCATGATCACTTCCCCCGCGGTGGGTTCTACCCGCGTGGTCTCGCCGGGATACGTCCGGATCGAGAACGGCGTGATCACCGAGGCCGGCGAGGGCCGCCCGGACGGCGCCGACCTCCACCTCGACGATGGCCTGCTCGCCCCCGGTCTGGTCGACCTGCAGGTCAACGGCTTCTTCGGCTACGACATGGTGGACGCCGACGAGACCGGCTGGCGGACGGTCGTCGAGCGCCTCCCCGAGACCGGCGTGACGTCGTTCCTGCCGACCTTCATCACCGCGCCCGTCGAGGTCCAGGCCGCCGCGCTGCGTCGCACGCGGGAGCTGCTCCCGACGCTGGACGGCCGCGGAACGCGCGTCCTGGGCGTCCACCTTGAGGGGCCGTTCCTGTCGGAGAAGCGCAAGGGCGCGCACAACCCCGCGTTCCTGACCGACCCGACGCCCGAGAAGGTCGCGACGCTGCTGGAGACCGGGCTGGTCAAGCTGGTCACCCTCGCTCCCGAGCGGGCCCACGCGCTGGACGCGATCCGCACCCTCGTCGGCGCCGGCGTGCTGGTCAGCGTCGGGCACAGCGACGCGACCGCCGCCCAGGTCGCCGCCGCCGCGGACGCGGGCGCCCGCAAGGTCACCCACATCTTCAACGCGCAGTCCGGGATGAACCATCGCGATCCGGGCGTGGCGGCGCAGGCGCTCGCCGACGAGCGGCTGAGCCCCGGCCTCATCCTGGACCTGCACCACGTGTCCGCGACCGTGGCGAAGGTCGTCTTCAACGCCGCCGCCGGACGCGCCGTGCTGGTCACCGACGCCGCGTCCGCCGCGGGCATGCCGCCCGGCGTGTACGAGCTGGGCGGCGAGCCGATCACCATGCCGGAGCAGGGGCCGCCGCTGCGCGCCGACGGCACCATCGCGGGCTCCGGGCTCCGGCTGGACGACGCGATCGGCAACGCCCTGGCGATCGGCGTGGACCTGGTGACGGCCGTGGACGCCGCCACCCGCGTCCCCGCCGACCTCATCGGACGGCCCGACCTCGGCCGCATCGCCCCCGGTGCGAAGGCCGACCTCGTCTGGCTCGGTCCGGGCCACCGCGCGCGTATGACGTGGATCAACGGGCAGGAACTCTTCGGAGGGGGATCATGACCACCAGTCGTATGCGCGCCGAGATCGGCGAGCAGCCCGAGGCGCTGCGGCGCACCATCGAGGCGCTGCTGCCGCGCGTCCCGGAGATCGAGCGGCTCGCCGCGGAGACGCGGCAGGTGCTGTTCATCGCGCGCGGCTCGTCCGACAACGCCGCCGTGTACGGCCGGTACCTGATCGAGTCGCACGCCGGGCGGCTCGCCACCCTCGCCGCGCCGTCGATCGCCACGACCTACGGCAGGCGGCTCGACCTCGACGGCGTGCTGGCGGTGGCGATCAGCCAGTCCGGCAAGACCGAGGAGATCGTCGAGACGCTGGCCTGGGCTAAGGACTGCGGCGCCCGCACGGTCGCGGTCACCAACGGCGAGGGCTCGCCGCTCGCCGAGGCCGCCGAGGTGCCGCTGGTCACCCTCGCCGGCGACGAGCTCGCCGTCCCGGCGACCAAGACCTACACCACCCAGCTCGCCGCGCTCGCGGTACTCGGCCTCGGTCTCGGCATCGGGCAGGACCCGGCCGACCTGCGCCGCGTCCCGGACGAGGTCGAGGGCCTGATCCGCGCGACGGAGGCGTCCCCGGCGCTCGGGCGGATCGTCGAGGCGCTCGCGCAGGTGCCCGGCGCGGTCGTGTCCGGACGCGGCATCGCGTTCGGCACCGCGCTGGAGCTGGCCCTGAAGATCAAGGAGGCGTGCTACCTGCACGCCATGGGCCTCTCCTACGCCGACCTGCTGCACGGCCCGATCGCCGTCGTGGACGACCAGACCCCCGCGCTGCTCGTCGCGGCCGAGGGCAGTCCCACGCTGTCCGGCACGATCGCGCTCGCCGAGCGGGTCCGCGGCGCGGGCGCCGAGGCGTTCGGCTTCGGCGGCGGCAGCGGCCTCGCCCAGGCCAGCACCGCCGCCCTGCCCGGGCCGGACCTGCCCGAGTGGGTCGCCCCGCTCGGCCTCATCGTGCCCGGCCAGATCATGGTCGAGAACCTCGCGCGCCGCCTCGGCATCGACCCCGACGTCCCGCGCGGCCTGAACAAGGTCACCCAAACCGACTGACCCGGCTCGGGCCACCCGCTTCGGCGCGCCCCGTCCCGGACGGACAAGAGCATCAGGGCCGCTCCACGCGGCGCGACGGAGCACCAGCTCCGGCTCCCGCTTGCCGGGGCGCGGCCCGAAGGCGAAGCGGCCCGAAGGCGAACAAGAGAACGAGAGGAACCCCGCTATGGACAAGGCCGAGGCCATCGTCGCCGCGCTGGGCGGCGCCGACAACATCATCGAGATCGAGCCCTGCGCGACCCGGCTCCGCACCCAGGTCAAGGACGGGGACGCCGTGAACGAGCCCGCCCTCAAGGCCGCGGGCGCGTTCGGCGTCATGCGCCAGGGCACCGTCGTCCAGGTGGTCGTGGGCCCCGAGGCCGACACGATCGCCACCGACATCGAGGACATCCTCGACTGACCTCGCAAGGAGGACCGATGACGCGCGTACTGTCCCCGGTCGGCGGGCGGGTCGTGGGGCTCGCGGGCGTGCCCGACCCGGTGTTCGCCCAGGCCATGGTCGGCCCGGGCACCGCCGTCGACCCGGCCCGCGAGCCGGGCCGCGCGATCGCCCCGGTGTCCGGGAAGATCGTCAAGATGCACCCGCACGCCTACGTGGTCGTGGACGACGAGGGGCACGGGGTGCTGGTGCACCTCGGCATCGACACCGTCCAGCTCAAGGGCGAGGGGTTCGAGCTGCTGGCCGCCGAGGGCGACCGGGTGACCGCGGGCCAGCCGCTAGTCGCCTGGGACCCGGCCGCGGTGGAGGCGGGCGGACGCTCGCCGATCTGCGCCGTGGTCGCGCTGGACGCGCCCGCCGAGGCGCTGTCGGACGTCGTGGAGGCCGGCAGCGTCGTCCAGGGAGCCGAGCTGTTCGTATGGAGCTGATCCGGCTGCCGGCCCGCGCCGCCGTCTTCGACCTGGACGGCACGCTGATCGACACCGAACCGCGCAACCGCGTGATGTGGGCGCGGCTGTTCGACGCGCACGGCGCGCCCCACGACGAGGCCCTGCTGGCCTCCTTCGCGGGCCGCCGCGGGCGCGAGGCCCTCGTCGACCACCTGCACCTGTTCCCCGGCCGGACGGCCGAGGAGCTGTTCCACGAGGTGCTGGGCTACGGCGACGACCCGGACCTGCCCGTTCCCGACCCCGTGCCCGGCGCGGTGGAACTCGTCCGCGAGCTGCACGCGCTCGGCGTCCCGACCGCCGTTGTGACGTCCGGAATGCGGGGATACGCCCATGGCCTGCTGGCCGACCTGGGCGTCCGGGAACTGCTGAAGCTGATCGTCACCGCCGACGACGTGGTCGTCGGAAAGCCCGATCCCGAGGGCTTCCTGGCCGCCGCGCGCGGCCTGGGCGTCCCGCCGCACGAGGCCGTGGCCTTCGAGGACGCGCCCGCGGGCGTGGCCGCCGCGCGGGACGCGGGTATGACCGTCGTGGGGATCACCACCACGCAGCCGTCCGGCGCGCTGAGCGCCGCGCACCACGTGGTGGCCGACCTGCGCCAAGTGACCGTGACTCCCGGACCCGAGCTGCGGATCCGGGACACCGAGGAGAGTTGAACCAGTGAGCGAGCGCAACGTCAGGATCGAGTCGAAGGTGGGGCTGCACGCGCGCCCGGCCGCGCTGTTCGTGCAGACCGCGGCCAAGGCGCCCGGCGACGTCACCGTGGCGAAGCCCGGCGGTCAGCCGGTGAACGCCAAGAGCATCCTGGCCGTCCTCGGCCTGGACGCCAGGCACGGCGAGGAGATCGTGATCACCGCCGACTTCGACGGCGCGGACGCCCTCCTTGCCGAGCTGGAGGCGCTGCTGTCCACGCCCGAGCCCGAGAATGCCTGAGCCCGCCGAAACCACCGGAAACCCCGCCACCGCCGACTCCGCTGCGCCGGTGGCCGGAGGGTCGTCCGCGTCCGGAGGGTCGTCCGCGTCCGGGGGGACGGGCGTGGTCGGCGAGATGCGCGGGGCCGGGGTCAGCCCCGGGGTCGGGTTCGGGCCGGTACGGGGGATCGCGGGGGCCGTTCCCGAGCCGTCCGCCGACTCGGCGCCTGCCGGGGACGCGGAAGCCGAGACCGCCGCCGCCCTTGAGGCGCTCGCCGCCGTCGCCGACGACCTGGAGGCCCGCGGTACGGCCGCGGCCGAGGTCGGCAACCGCGACGGCCAGGACGTGCTGAACGCGCAGGCCCTCATGGCTCGCGACCCCGGTCTCGCCGACGGCGTCCGGGCCAAGACGGCCGAGGGCCGTTCGGCGGCCCGCGCCGTGTTCGAGTCGTTCGGCGTGTACCGCGAGATGCTCGCGGGCGCGGGGGAGTACCTCGCCGCCCGCGTCACCGACCTCGACGACATCCGCGACCGCACCGTCGCGCGCCTGCTCGGCCTGCCGATGCCCGGCGTGCCCGAGTCGGACGAGCCGTTCGTGCTGGTCGCGCGGGACCTCGCGCCCGCCGACACGGCCGTGCTCGACCCGGCCAAGGTCGTCGCCTTCGTCACCGAGGAAGGCGGCCCGACCAGCCACACCGCGATCCTCGCCCGCACGATGGGCGTGCCCGCGGTCGTTGCGCTGCCCGGCGCGACCGGACTCGCCGACGGCACGCCCGTCCTGGTGGACGGCGCGGCCGGGACGGTCGTGGTCGACCCGTCCGCCGCGGCGGTGCTCGCCGCTCGCGACGCCGCGTCCGCACGGGCCGCCGCGCTCGCCGGCGCGTCCGGTCCGGGACGCACCAAGGACGCCCACCCGGTGCCGCTGCTGGCGAACATCGGCGGGCCCAAGGACGTCCCGGCCGCGGTCGCGAACGGAGCGGAAGGCGTCGGGCTGTACCGCACCGAGTTCCTGTTCCTCGACCGCGCCGCCCCGCCGTCCGACGCCGAGCAGGAGCAGGCCTACCGCGAGGTGCTGGAGGCCTTCCCCGACGGGCGCGTCGTCGTGCGCGCCCTCGACGCCGGGGCCGACAAGCCCCTGGCGTTCCTGCCGCCTCCCGGCGAGGAGCCGAACCCGGCCCTCGGCGAGCGCGGCCTGCGGATGCTGCGCCGGCACCCGGACGTGCTGGCGGCCCAGCTGTCCGCGCTGGCCCGGGCCGCGTCCGGCCTGACGGCGAAGCTGCAGGTCATGGCCCCGATGGTGACCGACGCCGAGGAGGCGGCCTACTTCGCCGCCGCCTGCCGCGACGCCGGGATCGAGCACCCCGGGATCATGATCGAGGTCCCCGCGGCCGCCCTGCGCGCCCGCGACCTGGCGTCCGAGGTGGAGTTCTTCAGCCTCGGCACCAACGACCTCACCCAGTACGCCTGCGCCGCCGACCGCCAGATCGGCGGCCTCGCCCACCTCCAGGACGCGTGGCAGCCCGCCGTCCTGGACCTGGTCGCCTCCGCCGCGTCCGCCGGAATCCCGTGCGGCGTCTGCGGCGAGGCCGCGGGCGACCCCGTGCTGGCCTGCGTCCTGGTCGGTCTGGGCGTCACGTCCCTGTCGATGAGCGCGCCGTCGCTCCCGCTGGTCCGCGCCGCCCTGGCCCGCCACACCCTGGACGAATGCCAGACCGCCGCGTCCGCAGCCCGAGCATCCCGCTCCGCGGCGGACGCCAAGCACGCCGCCCGCCAATCCCTCCCGGCCCTCCCCGACCTGGGCCTCTAACCCACCCCAAGGGCGGGGGCCGGCTGCACGCCCGCCCCCGCCCCGGGCACCCCCTCCTCCAGCCCGCCCGCACCCCACAACAAGACAAGCGCACCCGCGCACACCAGCGCGCCGTCGGGCGCAAGCGCACCCGCGCACGTCAGCGCCTCGGACGCAAGCGCGTCCGCGCACGTCAGCGCCTCGGACGCAAGCGCGTCCGCGTACGTCAGCGCCTCGGGTGCAAGCGCGTCTGCGCACGTCAGTGCGCCGTCGGGTACGAGCGTGTCCGCGTATGTCAGCGGGTCGGGTGCGAGCGTGTCCGCGTATGTCAGCGGGTCGGGTGCGAGCGTGTCCGCGTACGTCAGCGCCTCGGACGCAAGCGCGTCCGCACACGTCAGCGCCTCGGACGCAAGCGCGTCCGCACACGTCAGCGCCTTGGGTGCAAGCGCCTGAGCACGTCAGTGGGCCTGGCCCTCATACTCGCGGCCCGGCACGGGCCCGTCTGACCTGCCGGAGCCGTCCGACCGAGGCGCAGCCACCCCCAGTACGCCGCGCCGCAAGCTGAGCGCGGCGAGCACGAACGCGTGCGGCAGCCACGCTGGGCCGTAGAGGCGGATGACCGGCCGGGTATCGGCGGCGAGAACGGCGGCGGCCAGGCGCGTCCGCGCCCGCAAGCGCGCTCTCGAACGTCAGCGTGTCCTCGGACGCGCGTGCCTTCGCACGCATGCGGGGTGTTGGACGCAAGCGCGCCCCTCGCATGCGCGGGCGCTGTGGGAGGCGAGTGCCCTGTGGTAGGTGGACGTGGCCATGGTTGTTTGCGGCACGTGCCAGTTCGGAGGCGGGGGAATGGTCCGCTGACTCACGACAGCAGTGGGGCTGGCACGGGAGCTGAGTGGGCCCGGGGGGCGGGGGGATTGGGGGTGTGGGAGGTGAGGGTTAGTAGGTGAGGCCGGTGCCTAGGGGTTGGCCGGCTACGGGGACGGGGAGTTTGGCGGTGGGTTTGGCTTGGCCGGAGAGGATGCGGGCCAGGGCGGTGATGGCGGGCGGGGTGGACGAGTAAGTGGCGACCAAGGCCTTGGCGCGGTCGGCCTTGTCCAGGTCGTAGGGGGCGCCGAGTGCGGCGACGACGGTCGGCTTGGAGGCGAGGCTTCGGGTCTGGGCGGCGGTGCCGGACGCGCCGGAGTTCAGCGTGGTGAGCAGCGCGACGTCCGCCTGGCCCAGGGTGCCGGTCGTTTTGACGCCGGCGGCGCGGAGGGCGGCGCCGACCTGAGAGCTTTTCGCGCCGGTGACGTAGACCGTCCGGCCTTTCAGCGGGAGGACGTCGCCGACGTTGCGGACGACCGTGACGCCGTGTTCGGCGACGCTACGGGCCAGGGTGTGGTGCTGCGCGGTGTCCACCTGGGCGTCGGCTTTGGCGGGGTCCACGTGGGTGCCGCGGAAAAGGCCGCGGTTCTGCTTGAGGCGCAGGATGCGCGCCACCGCGTCGTCCAGCCGGGACGCGGGGATCTTGCCGGAGTTCACGGCGTTCAGCACCGCCTGGTAGGCGACCGGCAGGCTCGGCGGCATGAGCAACTGGTCGGCCCCAGCGTTGATCGCGCGGACCGGGACGACCCGGTCGCTGTACTTCTCGCGGACGCCGTCCATCTGCAGCGAGTCGGTGACGATCACGCCCTGGAAGCCCAGTTTCTTGCGTAGCAGCCCGGTCAGGACGTTCTTGGAGAGCGTCGCCGGGTCGCCGCTGCCGTCCAGTTTCGGGACGACGATGTGCGCGGACATCACCGCGTCCGCGCCCGCCGTCTCGAAGGGCGGGGCGTCCAGGCGCTCCCAGGTGGCGCGGTCGTGCTTGATCACCGGGAGGCCGGTGTGGCTGTCGGTGTCGGTGTCGCCGTGGCCGGGGAAATGCTTCGCCGTCGCGGCGACGCCGGCCTGCTGGTAGCCGCTGACGGCCGCGCGGACCATCCGCGCGACGAGCCCCGGATCGGCGCCGAACGAGCGGATGCCGATCACCGGGTTCGCCGGGTTGACGTTGACGTCGGCGTCCGGGGCGTAGTCCTGGTTGATCCCTACGGCGCGCAGCTCGGCCCCGGTCGCCTGCGCGGCGGCGCGCGCGTCCTCCGTGCGGCGGGACGCGCCGAGCGTCATGTTCCCGGGGAACCTGGTCACGAACGGCGTCCGCGACACGATGCCCTGCTCCTCGTCCACCCCGATCAGCATGGGGATCTTGGACGCCTTCTGCAGCGCGTTGGACAGCCGGGCCGTCGAGCGCGGCGACCGCAGGTTCTCCGGGAAGTAGATGACGCCGCCCACGTGGTACTTGCGGATCATCTCCGTGCCCTGCGACGCGCTGCCGACCGTGGGCACGAAGAGCTGACCGACCTTTTCGGGCGTGCTCAGCTTCGCCACGTAGCCGGGCACCCAGTCGGGCCGCGCCGACGACGATCCGGACGAGCTCTGGGTCGGTTCCGCGTTGCGCCGACCGGCCCGGGCGTCCCCGCCGCCGCACCCGGCCAGCGAAGCCGCGAGCGCGAACGCGGCCACCACCCCGACCGGCCGTCCGACACCAGCGAGCTCTCGCGAAACCCCCGACCTCCTACCTGGGGACGGGAGGGGGGATGGGGGCGCGGGTGGGGAGGTGGGTCGTAGTGCGCGCACTGTGCTCCCGATGCCGTGACCTGGCCGTGATCTGACCCGGGCGACGGTAGTCGGCGCGTGGCGCGGTGTCCAAAACAGGGGCGGACGCGTCGGGACGCGAGGCGGCGCAGGGGGCGGCGTACCGGACGAAGCGGGGCAGAACCCGTACGGCGGGCCCGGACGATCACCCCGGCGACCGTCCCCGCCCTGTCTCCGAGGCCAGACTTTTGTAACTCGAATCCGCCCCGGAGGGCGTTGCGCGCTAAAAATTCACCCCGGCCCGCGAGCCCGCCGCTCGGCCTTCGCCAACGCCGCTTCGCGGCCTGCGAGACGCGCGACGCCAGAAGGGGTGAGTGAATGCTCACTGACGATGAGTGAGCATTCACTCACGGGCTGAGAGCAGGAGATGGCACGTTCCAGACGAGGGGGTGGGATCGGGTGCGGCCGGGGCGACGGCTATTCCGGCGGTGGGAATCCCAGGCGGCGCATCGCCAGGGACGCGGCTCCCACGGCGCCGTCGCCAGCGCGGCGCGGATCGGCGTCGAAGCGCAGCCGCAGGCCCGCCCGGACGGCGTCGGCGACCGGCCCGTCCCGCAGCACCGAACCGTGCATGACGACCGGCGCGGCGGGATCGGTCAGCGCGGCGCGGACCGCGTCCACGTCGCGCAGCAGCCACTCGGCCGCCTCCTCGGTGATCCGGCGCGCCACGGCGTCCCCGGCGGCGGCCGCGGCCGCGACCACCGGGCCGAGCCTGCCGAGGGCCGCGGGCGGGCGACCGTAGACCTCCTTGATGATGGCCTGCGCGAGGGCGGGGTTCTGGGGGACGCGCGGGACCGCCTCGCGGGCCAGCGTCGTGGTGCCGCCCGCGCCGAGCGACGACCCGTTCACCGAGGCCCCGGCGAAGGCCAGGGCGGGTGCGGGGGCCGGGGCGGGGCGGTGCTGGGTGCACGGATGGCGGGTGGGCACGGCGCCCAGTTCGGACAGCACGGCCTGGCCGAGCAGCGCGCGCGGCACCGACTCGGTGAGCAGCGTCGGGCGGCTGCGTCCGTCCAGCGCGGCGAGCGCCGCGCGCACCGCCTCGCGGCCGAGCCACACCGCCGACCCCTCGTCCCCGACGAGCCAGCCGTAGCCGTCCGCCCGGCGCACGATCGTGCCGTCGCTGATCACCGCGGCGCCCGCGCCGGTGCCGGAGAACACCACGATGCCCTTCTGGGCGCTGGTGCCGGCCGCGAACGCCACGGCGATGTCGGTCACGACGGCCGGGGATCCGCGCAGCCCGCAGGCGTGCCAGGCGCGCCGGGCGGCCGTGACCGCCGCGGGACGTCCGGCCGAGCCCGCGCCCGCGATCCCGAAGACGCCGGTGAGGACGAGCGACCGGTCCACGTCGCCGAGGGCCTCGCTCAAGGCCGTGGTGAGGGCACCCGCGGTGTCGCCGCCGGAATTGGGGTTGGCGCCGGGGCCGGTTCCGGTCCCGGCCACCGCCCCCCCGAGAGTCAGCACTACACAGCGGGTCTTCGTGCCACCCGCGTCTATGCCGATCACGTAAGGACCGGCCAAATGGGTCAACACATGGCGACCGTAGCCTTTTCTACCGTTGACGTGACATCGCGGGGGTAAGAAAATTTCTTCCATGAGGAAACCCACCGGCTCAGAGTCGGGGAGTAGTGGGGGTGGGGCGACCCGGGAGACAGCACGGGAGGAGGCGGCGTCACAGACGCCGCTGAGCACCGTGGTGCGGGTGCGGTCGCTGCTGCCCTCGCTTCCACCGGCGGAGCGCAGAGTCGCGCAACGCGTCATCGACGACCCCGAGGGGGTCGCGAACTCGACCATCACCGAACTCGCCCAGAACTGCGGCACCTCCGAGACCACGGTCATCAGGTTCTGCCGGGCGATCGGGTTTCATGGTTATCCAGAGCTGCGGTTGACCCTCGCGACGGAGGCGGGGAGGGCCCAGAGCGCCACCGGCGGGCGGGTCATCGGCAGCGACATCAGTCCGGACGACTCCCTTGAGCAGATCGTGGAGAAGGTCACCTTCGCCGACGCCCGTGCCGTCGAGGAGACGGCCGCCCAGCTCGACATCAAGATGCTGGAGCAGGTCGTCGACGTCATCGTGGCCGCCGACCGCGTGGACGTGTACGGGGTGGGCGCCAGCGCCTTCGTCGCCCTGGACTTCCAGCAGAAGCTCCATCGCATCGGGAGGGTCTGCTACGCCTGGTCCGACGCCCACATCATGCTGACCAGCGCCGCGCTGCTCGGCGCCGGGGACGTCGCGGTCGGGATCTCGCACACGGGCGCGACGGTGGAGACCATCGACGCGCTGGAGGTCGCCAAGAGCAAGGGGGTCACCACGGTTGCCCTGACCAACTTCCCGAAATCGCCCATCGCCGACGTCGCCGACCTCATCCTGACGACGGCCGCGCGGGAGACCACCTTCAGATCGGGGGCGACGGCCAGCCGGCTGGCGCAGCTGACGGTGGTGGACTGCGTGTTCGTCGGGGTCGCGCAGCGCACCTTCGGCCCCACCCGAAAAGCCCTTGAGGCCACGTTCGAGGCGGTCCGCGGCCGGACCGTGCGACCCGACCGGAGGCGTCGGTGATCGAGTGTGATCTGCCCACCGAGGGGCGCAACCCGCGCACCCTCGACGTCGACACGCTGCCCACGCTGGACGTCCTGCGCCGGATCAACGCCGAGGACGCCACCGTCCCCGCCGTCGTCGCGGCCGTCCTGCCCCAGCTCGCCGAGCTGGTCGACCTCGCCGTGGAGTCCCTGCGGCGCGGCGGCCGGGTGCACTACTTCGGCGCCGGGACCTCGGGGCGCCTGGCCGTGCTGGACGCGGCGGAGCTCCCGCCCACGTTCGGCATGTGGAACCGCGTCGTCGCCCACCACGCGGGCGGCCCCGGCGCGTTCACCCAGGCCGTCTCCGAGGTGGAGGACGACGTGGACCTCGGCGCGTCCGACGCCGCCGCGGTCGAGCCCGGCGACGTCGCGATCGGCGTCGCCGCGTCCGGACGCACCCCCTACGTCATCGGCGCGCTCCGCGCGGCCGCGGCGGCCGGGGCGCACACCGCCCTCATCTCCTGCAACCCCAACGCGCCGTACGGCGACGAGGTCGCCGTGCACATCCCGCTGGCCACCGGACCCGAGGTGATCAGCGGCTCGACGAGGATGAAGGCGGGCACCGCCACCAAGCTGGTGCTCAACTCGTTCTCCACCACGCTCATGATCAGGCTGGGGCGCACCTATTCCAACCTGATGGTCAGCGTGAACGCCCTCAACTCCAAGCTCCGGACCCGCCTCGTCCGCATCCTCACCGAGGCGACCGGAATGGACGACCGCTCCTGCGCCGCCGCGCTGGCCGAGGCCGGCGGCAACACCCGCGTGGCCCTGGTCAGCCTGCTCGGCGAGGTGCCCGCCGACCGTGCCACCGTGCTCCTGGAGGAGAGCGACGGCGGCGTCCGCGAGGCTCTGCAACGCCTCAGATCGGCCTGATCCACCCCCGCGGGCAGGTTCGCAGCAGACCCCGCACCCGCTGCGACACCGTGTTGTCGAAAGGCCCCGGGCCGAGGACGCGCCACCCAAGCGCCCCCGGCCCGGCGGCCCGCCCGCCGCCCCCACACCCCGCCAACCCCAACCCAACCCCCACAAAATCGCCCTCCGCAGCCCAGTGCCGCGCTGAGCCGGGCCATCGCCCGCGCCGCGCCGACCTACGCCTGCGCGAGCCGAGCCGAGCCGAGCCGAGCCGAGCCGCGCCGCGCTGCGCTTCTGCGCCGCTATGCGCCGCGCCGCTATGCGCAGCGTTCCCCCGGGCGCGTAGCGCTGCGTCCAGCGGCGGGCTGTGCCCGTGTCGCGGTGAGCTGGCCCGTCGCCCGCGTCGCGCTGTGCTGCGCCTGCGCGTGCTGCCCCGTGCCGTGCCGTGCCGTGCCGCGCTGCGCCGTGTCGCGCTGCGCCGTGCCGTGCCAGGCTCCGCCGTGCCGCGCCGCGCTGCGCTTCCGCGCTGCGTTGCCCCGGGCCGCGCAGCGCTGCGTCCAGCGGCGGGCTGTGCTCTGTCGGGCTGAGGTGGGGCGTCGCCCGCGCTGTGCTGGGTTGCGCTCTGCGCGTGCTGCCCCGGCCGTGCGCCGCTGTCGCGGCCGTTCTGTGCCGCGCTGCGCTTCGGTCGGTCGTGCCTTCCGGTGCCGTCCTGTGTTGCCTCGGGAGCGCGCTGTGCTGCGCCGGGCCGTGGATGACCGTGGTGAGAGCGGGTGGTGGTTTGGGGGGTTTGTTGTGGCCTGGTGGGGGCGGCGCGCCCGGGGAGTGGGTGGAGGTTGGGGGGTGTGGGGCCTTTGGGGGGTGGGGGGTTGGGGGGTTGGTAGAACGGGGTTCGGGGGAAAGGGGGTCGGGGCAGGGGGGATCCTGCCTAGACTGTGGCGGATATGACCGAGCTGACGGGCCGGGAAGGCGTTCCGGAGACCGGGCCGCCTGTGGCGCGCTCGGCGCGGGCGCTCGCCCTGTTGGGAATGCTCCGGGTGCACTGGGTTTTCGTGTCGCTTCTGGTGGCAGGGGCTCTGCTGCGGGTGACGGCGATGCTCGGGTACCGGTGGGTGATGTGGTTCCCGGATTCGGACGACTACCTGTCCGGGGCCGTCAACCTGAACCCGAACCTGGTCCGTCCCAGCGGGTACTCGCTGTTCCTCTGGCTGGTCAAGCCGGTGCACAGCCTGGCGGTCGTGTCGCTGTTGCAGCACCTCATGGGGCTCGCGGTGGCGGTCATGCTCTACCTGCTGGTGCGCCGGGCGCGCGCGCCGCGGTGGCTGGCGGCGCTCGCGACCGTCCCCGTGCTGCTGGACGCCAACCAGGTGCAGCTCGAACACATGTTGATGTCGGACACGCTGTTCGGCTTCCTGGTCATGGCGGCCGTCCTGGTCCTGCTGTGGCGCGGGACGGGGCGCAGGGTGCTCGCGCTCGCGGCGGCGGGCGGGCTGCTGCTCGGGCTCGCGACGATCACCCGGTCGGCGGGGCTGCCGCTGCTCGGGGTCGCCGCGCTGGTGATGCTCGTCCGGCGGACGGGCTGGCGGCCGCTCCTGGCCATGCTCGCGGCCGGCGCGGTCCCGGTCGTGGCGTACTCGGCGTGGTTCGGCATCGACCACGGGCAGTTCTCGCTGACCCGCAGCACCGGGGTGTTCCTGTACGGGCGGGTCGCGCCGTTCGCCGACTGCCAGAAGATGGACGTCCCGGTCGAGCAGATGCCGCTGTGCCTGTCGAGCGATCCGAAGCACCGGTCCGTCCGCGAGTCGTACATCTGGGGGCCGCGCGCGCCGCGCTACCGCGTCGAGGCGACCGGGTTCACACCCGAGGGGGAGCGGATCGCGTTCGACTTCGCCGTCCGCGCGATCACCCGGCAGCCCGGTGACTACGCCAAGGTCGCCGCGACCGACCTCGGCCGGACGTTCCGCTGGAACCATCCGACCTTCCCCGACCGGACGACGTACAAGCACTACCTGTTCGGCCCCGAGACGTTCAATCCGGACCCGAAGGCCGTGCCGTACGTGCGCGCCTACGACCCGGACTACAAGCCGACCGTGGCGTCCAACCCGTATGCGAGGTTCCTCGGCGCCTACCAGAAGGTCGCGTACCTGCCGGGGACGCTGCTGGGCCTGATCATCATCGGCGCGGCCGTGTTCATGGTGCGGCTGCGGCGCTGGGAGGCCCTGCTGCCCGGGCTGATCGGGACGGTCCTGCTGGTCGTCCCGGCGCTGACCGCGCAGTTCGACTACCGGTACGTCCTGCCCGCGGTGCCGTTGATGTGCCTGGCGTTCGTCCTGGCCGTGCGTCCGCCCGTCCCGGAGGAGCCCGCCGAACCCGAGGCGCCCGAGGTGGTCGAGGACGCCGAGGGGACGCGCCGCAACGGACGGATCGGACGTCTCCTAGCATCGAAGCCGTGACCCCCCTCGCAGTGATCACCGACTGGGGCGGCGTGCTGACCTCGCCCCTCAACGACGCCGTCGACGCCTGGCTGGACGCGGACCGGATCGACGCCGACCGCTACCGGACCGTCATGCGCGCCTGGGTGAAGCAGGCCTACGACGGCGCCGGCGCCAACCCCATCCACGGGCTGGAGGACGGCTCGCTCGCGCCCGCCGAGTTCGAGCGGCTCCTCGCCGCCGAGCTGCGCACCGTGGACGGCGGCCCGGTCGCCCCGGACGGCCTCATCGAGCGGATGTTCGCCGCGTTCGCGCCGGTCGAGGAGATGTACGCGCTGCTCAAGGAGGTCCGGGCGGGCGGGACGCGGACGGCCCTGCTGTCCAACTCGTGGGGGAACGCCTACCCGCGCGACCGCTGGACGGGCCTGTTCGACGCCGTGGTGATCTCCTGCGAGGTCGGCATGCGAAAGCCCGACGAGGCGATCTTCCGGCACGCCGTGGACCTGCTCGGCCTCGCGCCCGCCGAATGCGTGTTCATCGACGACATCGTCCACAACACGCGCGCCGCCGAGGCTCTGGGCATGCACGGCGTCCACCACACCACCGCGTCCGCGACCCGCGAGGCCCTCGCCGGCCTCGGCCTCCTCCGCTGACCCCGGCGCGTCTCGGTCGGCGGGGCTGAGCTGGGGTTGTGGCAGACTGGCGGGATCATGCGCGTCTACCTGCCGTCCACGCTCACCGTCCTCGCGCGGGTCCTGAAGGACCGCGAGGCCGGCCCGGCCCCGCTGACCGGGTACGCGGTCACGCCGGCGCTGCGCGAGTGGTACGCCGCGGGCGACACCGAGGAGCTGGAGTACGCGGCGCTGACGGCCGCGGCCCGCGCCTCGCTGCGGCTGCTGGCGGACGATCCGGAGGCCGCGCCGCGCCGCGTGGTGCTGGCCGCCGAGGTCCCGGACGAGGCGGTCCGCCCGGCGCGGGACGAGGACGACCCCGCCCGCGTGGAGATCACCGCCGCCGTCCCGTGGAAGAGGATCGCGTCCGGCCACGTGGACGACGCGGAGGCCGAGACCGACGTGCGCGCCGCCGTGGCGGCCGTCCCCGCGGCCGATGCGGGCGACGACGACGCGCTCTTCACCGTGGACGGCGCCGAGGGCCACGAGCTCCTCTGGTACGCCACCCAGGAACTCGTCCACCTCCTCTGAACCACCCGCCCGGCGTCCCCAATGATGATGCGCCGGAAGCCGCCCCAGGACGTCCGGTGTGGTCGGGGGCTGCGTAGCGGCCTCTGGGGCGGGTAGATCTCCGGTCCTGACGACGATGTCGGAGATCAGGGGAGCTTTCCATGGACGCCGTCACCAACGTGCCGGATCCGGTCAACGAGCCGGTGAAGGGGCATGCTCCGGGCAGTCCCGAGCGGGCCGCGCTGGAGGCGAGGATCAAGGAGCTGGCCGGCGAGCCCGTCGAGCTGACCATGACGATCGGCGGCGAGCGCCGGCTCGGCGGCGGCGACCCGATCGAGGTGGTCGAGCCGCACCGGCGCGCGCACGTGCTCGGCACGATGGGGAACGCGACGCCGCTGGACGTCCGGGAGGCGGTGAGCGCGGCGCGGGAGGCCGCGCCCGGCTGGCGGGCGATGGCGTTCGAGGACCGCGCGGCGATCTTCCTCAAGGCGGCCGACCTGCTGTCCGGGCCGTGGCGGCCGACGCTGAACGCGGCGTCGATCCTCGGCCAGTCCAAGTCGGTGCACCAGGCGGAGATCGACGCGGCGGTCGAGCTGATCGACTTCTGGCGGTTCAACGTGGCCTACGCGCGGCGGCTGTACGAGCAGCAGCCGATCAGCTCGCCGGGCGTGTGGAACCGGATGGACTACCGGCCGCTGGAGGGCTTCGTCCTGGCGATCACGCCGTTCAACTTCACCTCGATCTCGGGGAACCTGCCGACCTCGCCCGCGCTGATGGGGAACACGGTGGTGTGGAAGCCGTCGCCGACGCAGCAGCTCGCGGCGCACCACACGATGCGGCTGCTGGAGGCGGCCGGGCTGCCGCCGGGCGTGATCAACCTGGTCACCGGGGACGGCGCGGCCGTGTCGGAGGTCGCGCTGGCCCATCCGGACCTCGCCGGGATCCACTTCACCGGCTCCACCCGGACGTTCCAGCACCTCTGGCGGACGGTCGGTGAGAATCTCACGAACTATCACGGCTACCCGCGGATCGTCGGGGAGACGGGCGGCAAGGACTTCGTCGTCGCGCACCCGTCCGCCGACATCGGCGTCCTGAAGACGGCGCTGGTCAGGGGCGCGTTCGAGTACCAGGGGCAGAAGTGCTCGGCGGCCTCGCGCGCCTACATCCCGCAGTCGCTCTGGACGCGGATGCGGGACGACCTGGTGGCCGAGGTCGAGTCCCTGCCGATGGGCAACGTCGCCGAGGACCTGAACCTCTTCCTCGGCGCAGTGATCGACGACCGGGCGTTCGCCAAGCACAAGGCCGCGCTCGAACGCGCCCGCGCGACGTCCACCATCGACGTCGTGGCCGGCGGGACGGCGGACGACTCGGAGGGCTGGTTCGTCCAGCCGACCGTCCTGACCTGCACCGATCCCGAGGACGAGGTCTTCACGACCGAGTACTTCGGCCCGATCCTCGGCGTCCACGTGTACCAGGACGCCGACTACGACGCGATGCTGCGGCAGATGGAGGGCGTCGCGCCCTACGCGCTGACCGGCGCCGTGATCGCCGAGGACCGCGCCGCGATCGCCGCCGCCACCGAGAAGCTGCGGTTCGCGGCGGGCAACTTCTACATCAACGACAAGCCGACCGGAGCGGTCGTCGGGCAGCAGCCGTTCGGCGGGGCGCGGGCGAGCGGCACCGACGACAAGGCGGGCTCGCCGCTCAACCTGACCCGCTGGGTGAACGCCCGGGCGATCAAGGAGACCTTCGTGCCGCCGACCGACTACCGCTACCCGCACATGTCCGGCTGACCACCACCGACCACGAAGAACCACCGACCACGAAGAACTGCCGGACCACGATCGGGGGACGTGTGCGGCGTGCAGTGGGGGCGGCGATCGCCGGGCTGGCGGTCGCGGGCGCGGCCGCGCTCGTCACGGCTCCCTGGCGCAAGCACGAGTCCGGTCCGGTGGACGCGGCGCAGGCGGCCTCGCATCTGAAGGTGTCCGCGGATCCGGCGGTCCGTCCGGTCGGCGGCGACCGGCTGGTCCCCGGCGGACGGTTCAGCTACGGCTTCACGGTGACCAATGCCGGGAAGCGGCCCGTCCGCGGGCTGGTGGCGCGCAGCGAGAAGGTCGTCGGCGGACGCGCCGGGACAGGCCTGTCCGTCGAGTCGGTGAGCGACCCGTCCTGCGCCCGGACGGACCGGGTGATCTGCAGTTTCCCGGCCCTCGCGACGGGGGAGCGGCGCTCGGTGAAGGTGGTCGGCGTCGCGTCCGCGGAGCGGCACCGCGGGGACCTCCTGCAGATCAACACCTACCTTGCTGCCGTCTCGCCGGGGGTGAACGGCCAGCTGTCGTTCGAGGTGCTGGGGCGGGCCGTCCCGACCGTGACCGCGTTCAGCTAATCTCGCGCCCATGCCGACGAAGAACCGCCTGGTGCTCTGGAACGTGGACCACACCCTCGTGGATGTCGGGCGGGTCACCCGGGACGCCTATGCCGAGGCGTTCCTGCGGACGACGGGCCGCCGGCTGGTCCGGCTCGCGCCCACCCCCGGACGCACCGAGTCGGAGATCATCTTCGAGACGCTGGCGTTCAACGACATCGTCACGACCGACGACCACCTGCCCGCATTCATGGAAGCCCTGACCGACGCGTTCGCCGAGCGCCGCGGCGACCTCGCCATGCACGGGCGGGTCCTGCCGGGCGCGCGCGAGGCCGTGGACGCACTGTCCCGGCTGCCGGGGACGGTGCAGTCCGTCCTGACCGGTTCGCTCCAGCCGAACGCCGGGCTGAAGCTGACCGAGCTGGGCCTCGCCGAGCACCTGGACCTCCAGGCGGGCGGCTACGAGAACGGCGTCTACTCCAAGGCGGCGCTGCTGGAGGTCGCGCGGTCGCGTGCGGGCGAGCGGCACAGCGCGGTGTACGGCGAGAAGCAGACCGTCTACATCGCCGACCACCCCCGGGACGTCCAGGCCGCGCACATCGCCCGGTCGCCGATCATCGCGGTCGCGACCGGCAGCGCCACGGTCGCCGAGCTGCGCGCGGCGGGCGCGGACGCCGTCCTGTCCGACCTGACCGACACCGACGCGGTCGTCCGGGCGGTCAAGGAGCAGACCGACGCCGACGGACCATCGTAGAGCTGACCGAGGCCGGCGGGCGGTCACGGAGCTGACCGACGCCGGCGGGCGGTCGTGGAGCTGACCGACGCCGGCTGAGCAGGCATGTGTGGGCCGTCCACATGTGCGGACCGGGATCGTCCGAGGTCGCGAGGGTTGCGCCGGACGGTTCCCGGGTCCGATCCTGGGAACGCTTCGCGACGTGGCGGGGCTGGAAGGGGAGTTTGCGCATGTCCCAGCAGGTGCCCGAGGGTCTTCCGCTGTGGGAGCCGTCCGACGAGGTGGTGGCGAACGCGCGCGTGACGCACTACCAGAACTGGCTGATGGACAGGGGCGTCCTCACCGAGTCCTACGCGGACCTCTGGAAGTGGTCGACGACCGAGATCGACGCCTTCTGGGACTCGGTCTGGGAGTACTTCGGCGTGCTCGGCGAGCGCGGCGACGGCCCGGTCCGCTCGGGCGGGCCGATGCCGGTGGACGGGCTGCGCTGGTACCCGGGCGCGACCCTGAACTACGCGCGCAACGCCCTGGAGCTCGCGGACGGCGATCCGGAGGACGCGGCCGTGGTCTTCCGCTCGGAGGCGGGCGGGCACCGCGTGATCAGCCGCCGCGCGCTGGCCGCGCACGTCGCCGAGGTCCGCGCGGGCCTGGTCGCTCTCGGCGTCGGACGCGGTGACCGGGTCGCGGCGTACATCCCGAACATCCCCGAGGCGCTGGTCTGCTTCCTCGCGACGGCCTCGCTCGGCGCGATCTGGTCGTCCTGCTCGCCGGACTTCGGGGCGTCCTCGGTGATCGACCGGTTCGCGCAGATCGAGCCGAAGGTCCTGATCGCGGTGGACGGCTACGCCTACAACGACCGCCGCTTCGACCGGCGCGACGTCGTCCGGGACATCGAGGCCGCGCTGCCCACGGTGTCCACGACCGTGCTGATCCCCTACCTCGACCCGGCCTCGGCGCCGGACGGCCTGCGCCACGGCATCTCCTATGCCGACCTGCCCCGCTCGGCCGACGCGATGGAGTACGAGGACGTCCCGTTCGAGCACCCGCTGTGGGTCGTCTACTCGTCCGGGACGACCGGCCTGCCGAAGCCGATCGTGCACGGGCACGGCGGGATCGTCCTGGAGCACCTCAAGGGCCTGTCCTTCCACCAGGACCTCGGTCCCGGCGACGTGTTCTTCTGGTACACCACCACCGGCTGGATGATGTGGAACTACCTGGTCGGCGGCCTGCTGGTCGGCGCGACGGTGGTGATGTACGACGGCGCGCCCGGCGACCTGTGGCAGCTCGTCGCCGACAGCGGCGTGACCTACATGGGCGTCGGCGCGCCCTACATCACGGCGTCGATGAAGCTGCGCCGCCGTCCCGGCGCGAAGTACGACCTGTCCCGGCTGCGCGGGATCGGCTCGACCGGCTCGCCGCTGCCGCCCGAGGGCGCCGCCTGGGTCTACGACGCGGTCAGCAAGGACGTGCTGGTCGGCTCGATGTCCGGCGGGACGGACGTGTGCACCGCCTTCCTCGGGCCGTCGCCGCTGCTGCCGCTGTACGCGGGCGTGCTCCAGTGCCGCGGCCTCGGCGCGAGGATCGAGTCGTTCTCCGAGGCGGGCGAGCCGGTCGTCGACGAGGTCGGCGAGCTGGTGCTCACCGAGCCGATGCCGTGCATGCCGGTCTTCTTCTGGAAGGACGAGGGCGGGCACCGCTACCGCGAGTCCTACTTCGAGATGTTCCCCGGCGTGTGGCGGCACGGCGACTGGATCAAGATCCGCCCGGACGGCGGCTGCGTCATCTACGGCCGTTCGGACTCGACGCTGAACCGCGGCGGCATCCGGATGGGCACCGCCGACTTCTACCGCGTGGTCGAGGCGTTCGACGAGATCGCCGACAGCCTGGTCATCGACACCGGGCGCCTCGGCGAGGAGGGCCGCCTCCTGCTCTACGTCCAGATGGCCGAGGGGGCGGAGTTCAGCGACGAGCTGGCCGACCGGTTGAAGCGCGAGCTGCGGTCGGCGCTGTCGCCCCGGCACGTCCCGGACGAGTTCCATGTCGTCCCGGGCGTCCCGCGCACGCTGTCGGGGAAGAAGCTCGAAGTGCCCGTCCGGAAGATCCTCCAGGGCACGCCGATCGAGAAGGCCGCCAACACGGGCGCCATGGCCAACCCCGAAGTGCTGAAGTACTACACCCCGGAAAACTGACCCGCGCGTAGGGCTCAGTGGCCTGCCGGGTGGCGAAGTTGGCTTGCCGGGTGGCTGAGTTGGCTTGGCGTATGGCTGAGTTGGGTTGCCGGGTGGCTCAGTTGGCTTGGCGGGACTTGCCGTAGGCGAGGATGTCGGCTCGGCGGTAGAGGCGGCGGACGCGTCCGCCGCCTAGGGGTTCCTCGTGCGCGGGCGTAGGCCAGCCCGCGGGAGGACGCTTGGCGTAGACGGTGGCGCTCGACTGGGCGAGCCCGAGTATGCGGGCCGCTTCGGCGAGCGTCACCAGGTCGTCCGGACGCTCGTCCGGTGCGGCGGCCTTCGCCTCATACGCGCTGTACCAGGCGGACCATTCGGCGTCGTCCCAGTAGAGGGCCTTGCCGACCTGGCGCGCCGGAGCGGGATGCCCATTGTCGACGCGTTCGCTCCACAGCTGCTTCAGCCGGTGGCGGCTCAGGCCGTGCTTCGCGCCGAGCTCATCGCGGGTGAGCAGGCCGGGCGGGATGTCCTCGGCCTCGCGCGCGGCGTACCACGCGTCCCAGGCGTCGGCGTCCCATGCTTTCTGCGAGCCGACCGTCCCGACGGGTTCCGGATGGCCGTTGTCGGCGCGCTCCCGGTACCACTTCTCCAGCGTGCTGCGCCCGATGCCGCGCTCGGCCATCAGGTCGGCGCGGGTGTAGACGCGTCGTCCGTCCAGGAAGGTCATGGGCTCGATTATCGGAGCACCGGCCCGCGCCGCGCCGCCGACTCCTCGGTGGCGGCCGCCCGCGCGGGCCGGCGGACGATCAGGATTGGTCGGTCATCTCGGACAACGCGGTCTCCGATTCGGACGCGTCGTATCCGGTCTCGTTCGTGTTCGGGCGCCCCTCGGTAGTGTCGGGCTGCGCCTCGGGTGGTCCGGGCCGCACTCTAGGCGGCGGCTCGGACCGCGGCTGCGACCGTGTAGCGGTCGGCGGCGCCGGCGGCAGTTCCGGCAGCGGCACCCAGCCGGGACGCGCGGCCCCGACGTAATGCGTCCGGTACCAGCCGCGCAGCCGCTCGAACGTCACGGTCCTGCCGGTGTGGGGCGAGTGGATGAACAGCCCCTTCCCGGCGTAGATCCCGACGTGCCCGAGACCGTGGAAGAACACCAGGTCCCCGGGGCGCAGCCGGTTCACCGGCACGTGCGGCCGGGTGCGCTGGAACTGGTCGGCCGCGACGCGCGGCAGCTTGATCCCGGCGTGCCGCCAGGCCTGCTGGGTCAGCCCCGAGCAGTCGAACCCGCCGCGTCCGTTCCCGCCCCACACGTAGGGCGTACCGATCTGCCACGTCGCGTAGCGGACGGCGCGCGCGGCGCGCGCCTCCCAGCGGCGCACCATCTGGGTGCGCTGCCTCCGGACGGCCTGCCGCTGGGCGGCGCGCATCCGGTCGCTGAGCTCGGCTCGTCCGAGCCGGGTGTGCAGCGTCCGCCCGCGCTCGGCGCGCCCGGCCCGCCGGGCCGGCCGGGCCGGCCGCACGGCGCTGGACGCCTTCGTGTACCTGGTCTGCGCCTCCGCTCGTCGCGCCCGGCCCACGTCCGCGGACAGCGCGGACCTCGCCCGGACGGCTCGCTTCGGAACCTCTCCTTCTCCCATCGGGTCCTGCATCGGACTCGCGGTCGCCTCGCCGCTGCCTGCGGCGCTGCGCACTGGAAGCGGCCGGGCCTCGGCCACTCCGGTCCCCAGCGCGAGCGTCAGGCTCACGGTGAGCGGGACCGCGCCGGTCACGGCCTTTAAGGGGATGGACATGCCTGTCGTACCTCCTTGCAAGATCGTCAGGCGGACCGATACCCGCGACGCACCGCTCACACTCGGAAATTCTCCGAAAACAAGGCTCTGACCAGGGATTATGTGGGGCAGTGCCGGGATTGTGTGGTATCGCGAAGCGGCCCGTCCCACTAGGCTTGAGCGGACCGAAACCGTCCGATGCGGCGTGTCGGGTCAGATCGCGTCGTAAGGTCGCAGGGACGGGTGAACCTCCCTGCGCGCTGGTGCGTCCCACAGTCACCGGGACCGCCCCGCGCGGTCGCGGCCGGTGATCGACCGAGGCGGACGGGGACGTCGCGACGGCTCCGCGGGGGACGGCGCCGCGGCGGCGGTTCGGTCCGACGACAACACGAGAGGGGCGGTCGCGCGACATGGAGGTTGGGGCCCTGCGGTCCGGTGACCCGGAGCGGCTGGGACAGTACGCCCTGATCGGCCGGCTCGGCGAGGGCGGCCAGGGCACCGTCTACCTCGCCGCCGGCGACGACGGCCGCCGGGTGGCGGTCAAGCTGCTGCACTCCGACCTCACCTCCGACGACAGGGCCCGCGCGCGGTTCCTGCGCGAGCTCGACGTCGCCAAGCGCGTCGCGCCGTTCTGCACCGCGCAGGTCATCGACGCCGACGCGAACGGCGACCGGCCCTACATCGTCAGCGAGTACGTGCCCGGCCCGTCGCTGAACCAGCTCGTCCTGGACGAGGGCCCGCTCGCGGGCGCGGCGCTGGAGCGGCTCGCGGTCGGCACCGCGACGGCGCTGGCCGCCATCCACCAGGGCGACATCGTGCACCGCGATTTCAAGCCGCACAACGTGCTGATCGGCCCGGACGGCCCGCGCGTCATCGACTTCGGGGTGGCGCGCGCGATCAGCGGCTCCACCACGCTCACCAGCAAGGTGATCGGCACGCCGTCCTACATGGCGCCCGAGCAGATCCGCGCGGAGGGCGCGGGCACCCCGGCCGACGTGTTCTGCTGGGCCGCGACCGTGGTGTTCGCCGCGACCGGCCGGCCGCCCTTCGGCCAGGACACCATCCCCGCCGTGATCAACCGGATCCTGCACGAGGAGCCGGACCTCGGCGCGCTCGAAGGCGCGCTCGACGGGCCGCTGCGCGACCTGGTCACCGACTGCCTCGCCAAGGACCCGGCGTCCCGGCCGCACGCCCGCCAGGTGCTGATGCGGCTGCTCGGGCACGAGGACTACAGCACCCAGGCCACGCCCGTCCCGGCGGCCGTGCAGGCCCCCGCCGAGGACGCGACCTCGATCCTCGCCGCGGGCAGCGTCGTCGCCGCCGACTTCGTCGAGGAGAACGAGCGCCAGCGGCGCCGCTTCGGCCGCCGCCGCACGAACCCCACCCCGATCCCGGTCCAGCCCGCGGCGCAGGACCAGGCCGCCGCTCAGAACCAGGCCGCCGCCGCGCAGAACCAGGCCGCTGCGCAGGGCCACTCCCCGGCGCAGGATCAGGCTCCCCGGCGGCTCCCGACACCGGCCGAGTTCGCCGCGCAGCAGGGCGGCGACGACGCCTTCGCGCGCACCCGCGGCATCTCGCCGCTCGACGCGCGCACCACGCAGCCGAAGGGCGCCCCGCCGCGGCGCTCCTCGCTCGTCGGCAGGCTCGGCACCGGCCGCGCCGCCGCCCTCGCGGGCGCGGTCGCCGCGCTGGTCGCCGTCGTCATCGTCTCGGCCGTCCTCGCGCTGGGCTCAGGGAACAAGGGCGCGGCGACGCAGAAGGTCGGCGACAACGACCCGCAGCCCACGTCCTCCCTGCCGGCCGACACCCAGCCCGACAGCCCGACCACCGCGCCCACCCGGCACCGTCCGACCGACACCGGGACGCCGACCGACACCCCCAGCGACACCCCGTCCGGCAGCGACTCGCCCACGCCGTCCGACACCCCCACGAAGACGCACCCGACGCCGAGCGACAGCGTCACCCCGACGCACCCCACCACCCCGCCGACCTCGCCGACGGACCCGCCCACCTCCCCGACCGCCCCGCCCACCGGCACCGGCCACACCCCCGCGGGAACGTGACCGCCCTCCGAATCGCGGACACCGGCTGAGCCTGAACGGATGCCGACCGGTTCCGAACGGGCGCCGTCCGTCTCCAAAGCTCGGGCACCTGCGGCCCGCGGCTGGACACCCCGGAATGTCACCCGTCGAGTGCGGCTCGGCGGGTGTTTCGGCGTTCGGGCCGGACGGGGACGGCGGGGTGTTTCGGCGTTCGGGGCGGACGGGACGGCGGGGTGTGACGGGTTCGGGGCCGACCGAAACGTGATCTTCGCCACGTTCGCCCCGGCCGGACCCGGCCATGCGCTGCGAAGACCGCTCCCCGGACGGTCCGCGGAGCGCCGTCCGGCACCGGCGTGTTGGGCCGTGTCCGCCGCGCGCCGGGACGCCGCGCCGTAGGCTGGAAGCCGCTGGAGACGGCGTTCGCGACGACCTCGCGGGCCCTCTCCCGACCGGCTGAAACCGGCCGGAAACCACCGTGACCTCCGCCATGGGACCGCCATGTGACCGGCGCGTCAGAACGGCGCCGCCCAAGTCGGCTTTTTGGTCATTCCTGGCTACGCTGACGCAAGTGAGCAGCGCCACAACGGAGTGGCGAGGTCTCTTCTTCGGGAGTTGTTTGATGGGCGGCAAGCTCGACCAGGCCAAGGACGACCTGTTGAGGAGGGCGGCGGAGACCTGTCTCCAAGGCTCCGGTTCGCGGGGGGACGATCTCGACGACGCCGTCGCCTTCCTCCGCCTCTACTACCGGCACGTGGCGCCGGAGGACCTGCTCGCCCGCGATCCCGCCGACATCTGCGGTCCGGCCATGGCGCACCGGTCGCTCGGCGAGGAGCGGCCGCAGGGCCGGGCCAAGGTCCGCGTCTTCACCCCCACGCTGGAGGAGTGCGGCTGGGACCCCGGGCACACCGTCGTGCAGGTGGTCACCGACGACATGCCCTTCCTGGTGGACTCGGTGACGATGGAGCTGAACCGGCACCACTACACCACCCACATGGTCGTCCACCCCCTGCTCGGCGTGGACCGCGACGTCGCCGGGCACCTGCGCGGGTTCCGCTCCAACCTGGAGAGCCCGACCGACATCGACGAGTCCTGGATCCACATCGAGATCGACCGGACCAGCGAGCGCGCCCGGCTGGAGCAGCTGGAGGACGACCTCCAGCGCGTCCTGCAGGACGTGCGCGTCTCGGTCGAGGACGAGCCGAAGATGCGCGCCCGCGCCAACGAGATCGCCGAGCTCGTCGCGAGCACCCCGCCGCCGGTCCCGGAGAGCGAGCGGGACGAGACCGTCGAGCTGCTCGACTGGCTCGCCGACGGCCACTTCACCTTCCTCGGCTACCGCGACTACACCCTCACCGACGACGGCGACGCGCTGATCCCCGTCCCCGGCACCGGCCTCGGCATCCTGCGCAACGACAAGCCCGAGTCCGGCGGCTTCGCCGCGCTGCCCCCCGAGGTGCGCGAGAAGGCCACCGAGAAGAAGCTGCTGATCGTCACCAAGGCGAACTCCCGCTCGACCGTCCACCGCCCGCTCTACCTGGACTACATCGGCGTCAAGAAGTTCGACGACAACGGCGAGGTCGTCGGCGAACGCCGGTTCCTCGGCCTGTTCACGCACGTCGCCTACAGCGAGTCGATCGCGCACATCCCGGTGCTGAAGCGCAAGCTCGACCAGGTGCTGGAGATGGCCGGGTTCACCCCCGGCAGCTACGACGGCCAGGACCTCGTCGAGATCCTGGAGACCTACCCCCGCGACGAGCTGTTCCAGATCTCCGCCGAGGAGCTGCTGCCGATCGCGCTCGGCGTGCTACGCCTCCGCGAGCGCCGCCAGCTGAAGCTGTTCCTGCGCAAGGACGCCTACGGGCGGTTCATGTCCTGCATGGTGTACCTCCCGCGGGACCGCTACACCACCAAGATCCGGCTGCGCATCCAGGAGATCCTGCGCCGCGCCTTCCACGGCGTCGCGGTCGACTACAGCGCCAACGTCACCGAGTCCATGCTCGCCCGCCTGCACGTGGTCGTGCGCGGCGAGCGCGGCCAGGAGCTGCCGGACGTCGACGTGGACGAGCTGGAGTCCCGGCTCGCCGCCGCGACCCGCTCCTGGGCGGACGACCTGGCCGACGCGATCGTCGAGCAGTGCGGCGAGGAGAACGCCGGCGAGCTGACCCGCCGCTACGGCGACGCGTTCCCCGAGGGCTACAAGGCCGACTTCCCGGCCCGTACAGCGGTGCACGACCTGCGCCGCCTCGCCGCGCTCGGCTCCGGCGCCGACTCGGACGAGGTCACTGAGGACACCACGATCAACCTGTACGAGCCGTTCAATGCCGGGCCCGGCGAGCGGCGGCTCAAGATCTACCGGCTCGGCGACCCGATCTCGCTGACCCGCGTCCTGCCGCTGCTGTCCAACATGGGCGTCGAGGTGGTGGACGAGCGGCCGTACGAGATCCACACCGGGGACGGCCGCCGGTACTGGATCTACGACCTCGGGCTGCGCTACGAGCCCGCCGCCGACGTCCCCGACGAGGACGTCAAGGCGCTGTTCCAGGACGCCTTCGAGGCGCTGTGGCGCGGCGACATCGAGAACGACGGGTTCAACGCGCTCGTCCTGCACACCGGGCTCAACTGGCGGCAGACGATGATCCTGCGCGCCTACGCCATGTACCTCCGGCAGACCGGGACGTCCTTCTCCAAGCGCTACATCGAGGGCGTGCTGCTGCGGAACCCGCTGATCACCCGGCTGCTCGTCCGGCTGTGGGAGTCGCGCCTGGACCCGTCGCTCGCGGGCGGCGAGGCCGAGCGGTCCGAGGGCATCACCGAGGAGGTCACCGGCCGCCTCGACGAGGTCGCCAGCCTCGACGAGGACCGGATCCTGCGCGCCTACCTCGCGATGATCCAGGCGACCCTGCGCACCAACCACTACCAGAACAAGCCGTACCTGGCGCTGAAGTTCGACCCCGAGGGCATCCCGGACCTGCCGCTGCCCAAGCCCAAGTTCGAGATCTTCGTGTACTCGCCGCGGGTCGAGGGCGTCCACCTGCGGTTCGGGTCGGTCGCGCGCGGCGGCCTGCGCTGGTCCGACCGGCGCGAGGACTTCCGCACCGAGATCCTCGGTCTGGCCAAGGCGCAGGCGGTGAAGAACACCGTCATCGTCCCGGCCGGGGCGAAGGGCGGGTTCGTCGGCAAGCAGCTGCCCGACCCGTCCGACCGCGAGGCGTTCCAGGCGGGCGGCATCGCCTGCTACAAGGAGTTCATCTCCGGCCTGCTCGATCTCACCGACAACCTGGTGGACGGCAAGGTCGTCCCGCCGCCGGACGTCGTCCGGCACGACGGCGACGACACCTACCTCGTCGTCGCCGCCGACAAGGGCACCGCGACGTTCTCCGACATCGCCAACGGCGTCGCCGCCGAGTACGGCTTCTGGCTCGGCGACGCGTTCGCCTCCGGCGGCTCGGTCGGCTACGACCACAAGGCGATGGGCATCACCGCCCGCGGCGCGTGGGAGTCGGTCAAGTACCACTTCCGCTCGCTCGGCAAGGACGTCCAGAACGAGGACTTCACCGTCGTCGGCATCGGCGACATGTCCGGCGACGTGTTCGGCAACGGGATGCTGCTGTCGGAGCACATCCGGCTCATCGCCGCGTTCGACCACCGGCACATCTTCATCGACCCGGACCCCGACCCGGCCCGCTCGTTCGCCGAGCGGCACCGGATGTTCGCGCTGCCGCGCAGCTCGTGGGCCGACTACGACGCGTCCCTGATCTCCAAGGGCGGCGGCGTGTTCCCGCGCAGCGCCAAGTCCATCAAGCTCACCCCGGAGATGCGGGCCGCGCTCGGCATCGACGAGGGCGTGCTCGCCATGGCCCCGTACCAGCTGATCCACGCCGCCCTGCGCGCGCCGGTGGACCTGCTGTGGAACGGCGGCATCGGCACCTACGTCAAGGCGTCCACCGAGAACAACGCCGACGTCGGCGACAAGGCCAACGACCTGCTCCGGGTGGACGGCGCGGACCTGCGCTGCAAGGTCGTGGGCGAGGGCGGCAACCTCGGCCTCACCCAGCTCGGCCGGATCGAGTTCGCCCGCGCCGGCGGCCTGGTCAACACCGACTTCATCGACAACTCGGCCGGTGTGGACACCTCCGACCACGAGGTCAACATCAAGATCCTGCTCGACCAGGTCGTGCGGGACGGCGAGCTGACCCGCAAGCAGCGCGACACCCTGCTCTACGAGATGACCGACGAGGTCGGCGAGCTGGTGCTGCGCGACAACTACGCGCAGAACGCGGTGCTCGCCGCGTCCCGCGCGCAGGCCCCCTCGATGCTGCACGTGCACGCCCGCTACCTGCGCAAGCTGGAGCGGGACGGCCGGCTCAAGCGGCGCCTGGAGTCCCTCCCGGACGACAAGGCCCTCGCCGAGCGCCGCCAGGCCGGGCTCGGCCTGACCGGCCCGGAGTTCTCGGTGCTGCTCGCCTACGCCAAGCTCACCCTGGACGACGAGCTGATCGCCAACGGCCTGCCGGACGACCCCTACCTGGCGTCCTGGCTGGTCGACTACTTCCCGACCCCGCTGCGCGAGCGGTTCCGCGAGCACATGGACCGGCACCCGCTGCGCCGCGAGATCATCACCACCGCGGTGGTGAACGACGTGATCAACAACTCCGGCACCTCGTTCGTGTTCCGGCTGAACGAGGAGACCGGCGCGTCGTCGTCCGACATCTCCCGCGCCTACCTGGTCGCCCGCGAGGTCTTCGACATGCCGCGCTTCTGGCGCTCGGTCGACGCCCTGGACTACCAGGTGGAGGAGTCGACGCAGATCGCGATGCTGCTGGAGGCCCGCAAGCTCACCGAGCGCGGCTCCCGCTGGCTGCTGCACAACCGGCGCCCCCCGTTCGACATCCAGGAGACCATCGACTACTTCGGCGGCGGCGCGGTCGCGCTGTCGGCGCAGTTCCCCAAGCTGCTCACCGGCCCCGACCTGGCCGCCTTCGAGCAGCGCCGCGACTACTTCGCCGAGCTCGGCGTCCCGGACGAGCTGGCCGAGAAGACCGCCATGTTCGTCCCGGCCTTCTCCACGTTCGACCTGGTCACCATCGCCAAGGACACCGGCCGTCCGGTCGAGGAGGTCGCCGAGGTCTACTTCGACCTGGCCGACCGCCTCGACATCACCCGGCTGCGCGAGCGCATCATCGCCCTCCCGCGCGACGACCGCTGGCGCTCCATGGCCCGCTCGGCCCTCCGGGACGACCTGTACGCGGCGCACGCGGCCATCACCCGCGAGGTCCTGCTCACCTCCGCCTCGGGCACCGAGCCGGAGGAGCGCCTCGCGTCCTGGGCCGAGAAGAACCGCACGGCCGTCAACCGGGCCCAGCAGACGCTGACCGAGATCTGGGAAAGCGACAGCTTCGACCTGGCCACGCTGTCCGTCGCCCTGGGCGCGATCCGCACCCTGGCCAACGCCAGCGGCCTGTAGGCCCTTGCTGCTGAGGCCCCCGCCATTGTGGCGGGGGCCTTGGCTTTTGCGGAGTTATCCACAGGCCGGGGGTCGGCTTGTGATCAGAACGGGTGCTGCCCGAGGATCGTCACTGTCAGCCACCAGTGACGAAGGGATCACAGAAATGCACCCGTCCCAGGCATGGCCGCTCATCGCCGCGGCCGTCGCCGTGATGGCCGCCATCCTCCGCCGCATGGGCCTGGTCCGCCGAGACCCCGACTCCGTTCCTGCCGTGCCGCCCGCCCCGTCCCCGGCTCCGCCCTCTCAGCCCACCCCACGAACCGGCCTGAGAGCCGCAGCAATCCTGCTTGGACGTTTCCCTCGCCACGATGGCCCGCATTCCGCTCGCGCAGCCCCTCCAGGGCCTGCCGTCCCGAATACCAAGCCAGGCGCTCTGCCCCAGCCCCTCGAAAGCCTCGACCCCGAACATGAGCGAGCCCTGGCAACCGGCCAGGGCTCATGAAACAAGGCGGACGTTAGAGAACGTCCTCGACACCCTTGATAGCGGCGGCGAGCGCGTCCCACGCCGCAGGCATCAGGATCAGGTGCGGGCCGTCAGGGTCCTTGCTGTCGCGAATCGCGAGCACGTTGGGCGTACCCGCGACCTCGACGCACTGCCCCTTGCTGCTGCTGTGACTGGACTTGCGCCATTCGAGGGTGGGGGAACCGTCCGCGAACATAAGCCACCTCAGAAGTCGAGACCGTCCTGCGTCAACGAACCGATGATCTCCGCAAGTTCCGTTCTGTAGGGAAAAGGACCACACCAGTTCCGGAGTCTGCTCGGCCTACCCACTAGAACCCGGTTCATACCTGTCCATCCCTAGCCTGGCCTTGTGGGCCCGGTTCGCTCTTGCGCACCGGCCCCGTTGGAGGGAGCGCGGAGATGCCGGACCAGGTCGCCGGGCATGTTCACTAAACGTCCACGCTCGGTCACGTCAGGAGATGTAATGGGTGAGCATAAAAGGGAGTTGGACTGCTCGGGCTGCAACGGCCAGGGCGGGCAGTGGGTGACCGATAACGGACAGGAAAGTCGGCACCGGCGGCCGTGCACGGCATGCGGAGGAACGGGCGAGCAGTGATCAATCTGAAGGAAGCCCTCAGAGCTGTGAGGCGTGCGGATTTCATTCCGGACCGCATCTTCGTATCCGGCCCGGGCAACTGGCTGATTCCGCTGAGCAGAGATCAGCAGCCGGAAAGGTGGGCGGCCATGGTGGCGTCTCCAAGTGCCGCCGTGGTGACGAAGGTGGCGCGTGATCCGCTCTTCCCTCCAGAACTCTCCGACCCGAGTACGGGGAGGGGGATGGTGGCCACGAGTTCCAGCAGCGCGCCGGAGCTCATGGCGGAGATGATCGAGGCGCTGGAGCTTGAGCCAGGGATGCGGGTGCTGGAGATCGGCACGGGGACGGGGTACAACGCCGCCCTGCTGGCGTACCTGCTGGGCAGCGAGAACGTGGTCAGCGTCGAGATCGATGCCGAGGTGGCCGACCGGGCCCGAGGCGCATTGCAGCGCACCGGCTATCGAGTGAAGGTGATCACGGGAGACGGCGAGCAGGGCTATGCGGCTGATGCTCCATATGACCGGGTCATCGCCACGGCGGCAGCGCACACGGTTCCTTACGCGTGGGTCGAGCAGACTCGTCCGGGAGGCGTGATCCTCGTCCCGTGGGCCGAGACCGTACACCCGGACGGGCGGCTCGCGCGGTTCGTCGTCGGTCCTGACGGCATCGCCGAAGGACGCTTCATCAGTCAGGCCTTCTTCATGCCGCTCCAGGGCCAGCGTCTCCAACCCCACGTCGGCTTCGCGGCCGAAGAGCGCTGGGAGCAAGCCGGACGCCCCGACTTCACCCGCTACGGAATCACCGTGACGGAACGCGGCCAGACCATTTGGCTCGATTCACCAGAGCACGTGGTCGCCGCCCAGGAAAGCCCATGAGGCCGCGCCCGTCCGAGCGGCACGGCCTCACGATGCCCGCTCAGGAGCAGGTGACCACCGGGCTTTGGACGTCGCCGTAGCGAACGCCGGACTCCGTGATCCACGAGTCGTAGTAGTACCTGTAGCCGTGGCTGCACGCGTCGTATGCGTAGGCCTCGTTGTTCCAGTACGTTGTCACGTTCTCGTAGACGTTGACGTAGGAGCAGTGCACCGGCCCCCGGTATCCGGTCGTGGTGATGAACTGGCCGCAGACGTTGACGTCCGTGGAATAGGGAGCGATCCGGATGCTGACCGACCCGACCATCATGTTGGCGGCTGCGCCGTTCTCGATGCAGGGCTTGAGCGAGAAGCCGTAACCGACGTAGGCGTAGTCGTATCGGCACCCGCCGTCGGCGTGGGCGGTGCCGGCGAGACCGGTGAGTCCGACGGCGGAGGCGCCGGCTATGGCCAGTGCCAGGAGGGCGTTGCGGATTCGCTTCATTGGGAGGTCCTTGCCCTTCGTGCGGTGAACGGACAAGGCGAGTTTGCGCCGCAGATGATCTACTGTCGCCCGATTAGGTCCTGCGCCTAATCGTTTGACAGCGTGAAGGCCCGGGCCGTCCGGTGCCGCCCGCAAAAGGCCGCCGCCGCGCCCTGAAAATGTTGGTCACGGGTTGCCGAAGGTCTCCATTCGAGGGAGTCGCAGAGCCCTGGGCGAGGCGTCTTCGAGATGTCAGGGGTGTTGGTTTGTGGGGTTAGGCGAGGGCGTGCTGGAGGTCTTGGACGAGGATTTGGCCGTGCCAGGGGCCGCGCGGGTGGTCTTCTACGACGAAGCCGACGTCTCGGGTGAAGCCCTCGCGCTCGTAGTAGCGGACGAGGGCGCCATCGGCTCCGGCCCAGCAGTCGACGCGGAGTTGGGCCACGCCAGCGGCGAGTGCTTCTTCGCGGGCTTGGAGGAGGAGTGCCGTGCCGATGCGTTCGCCCTTGTGGGCGCGGTCGGTGACCAGGGCTTCGACGTAGAGCTCTGACACGGGAGCGGGTGGGGCGTAGGTCGGGGCCGAGCCCAGGGACACTGTGCCCACGATCGTGCCGTCCAGGACGGCGACGCGAGTGCCGCCCGCCTTGACCAGGCGTTCGACGAGGGCGGTCCGCTGCGGATCGCCCGTCCAGGGCTGGTCGCCCCACTGGCCGGTCTGGCCCCGGGCGACGAGCCACTCCACGGCGCGGTCGAACAGGCCGAGAACGGCCGCGATGTCTCCGGTGCCGGCGGGCCTGATAGTGATCATGAAACGAGGGTGCCCGGAGCAGGCGATACGGGTCAAGCGAGCCCGGGGAGGGCCGACGTCCGACCGGGGAAAGAGTGGGGCGAACGGGGCGGGGCGCCGGGCTTGGGGAAGCGAACGGGGGGGCCTTCAGCGAAGGCGGCATTCGGGTACCCGGCTGGTTCGGGCGCCCCGGCCGATTCGGGTGCCTTTTCGGGGAGCCTGGTTGCGGCTTGGTTGGGTGGCGCCAGCTGTGAGATGGGACGGCGTTGTGCCGGGTCGGGTGGGGAATGGGGCAGGGGTGGACCGTCGGGGGCCGGTGCGGGGCCGCTGCAGCGGTCAGGAAGAGCGGAGCGCACCGGCCCCGACGGGGTCTCAGTGGCCGGTTGCGGCCACGGCTTTCCGGTACATGCCGGTCACGGCGGCGCGGCCCTTGGCGGGCACGGACGCGAGGTACTGGACCAGCACAGTGGTGTCCATGCGAGTGGAGACGGACGATGGCGGGGCGAGCCCGACAAGGTCGCCCGTAACGGAGAGCTTGCCCTTCTTCACCGCGGAGTACGCCTCCCTCTGTTTGAGGACGTACCAGACCAGCGCGCCGCCGTCGCGGGTGCGCAGGGCGTAGACGCGGCCCGGGCCCGCCTCGAAGCGGGACGCCAGGGTGATGCCGTCCTTCTGGAGGCCCGTCTCGGCCTGCCGCAGCGCCGCGAAGGCCTCGGTCGTCTTGGGGCCGGGGGCCAGCTTGGACGCTCCGGCGGCCTTCGGGCCCTCGTTGAGCAGGGTGGCGTGGGCGGCGGCGAGCTTGTCCGGCGCGATCGCGAGGCCGCCTTCGGACGGCGCGACCGACGCCGCGTACCCGTCGCGGTCCAGGGTGACGCGGGAGAGCGCGGCGTCCGTGGGGAAGGGGTCGGAGGCGAGCAGCCAGGGCGCGCCCGCCTTCTCCTGCGTGAACAGCAGCGCGTGCCGCAGGGCCTCCTTGCCGGTGCCGCTCACCGCGTCCGCCGCGAACCAGCGCGGATACCCGGACAGGCGCGGGACGAGCGCGTTGACGTGTGAGAGCTTCAGCGTGCCGGTCTTGGCCTTGGCGGCGCGGCGGAGCTTCACGGCCGCGGTGTCCATGGCGAGCTGCGGGTCGGTCTCGGCCTTGGGCAGGAGGGACGCGTCCAGCTTGCTGCCGGCCTCCCCGATCGTCCCGGCGTAGGACGCCACTACCTGGCGGGCCTGGTCGCGCGTCAGCGCGGGGGGTGAGCTCGCGCCCGCGTCCGAGCCTCCGCAGCCCGCTGCGAGCGAGCCCGCCGCCAGAAGGGCGGCCGCGGACGCAGCGACACGCCCGCGCGCCGCCGACGTGCCCAAAGATTGCCCGCGCGATGCCAAGGGCTCCGGGGACGGGTTCGCGACTGCCGAAGTGTGGCGATAGCTCCCGTCCTCCGAGCGCTCGGCCCACACCCCGGCCGCGCGCTCGTCCTCGCGGTCTGCGGGAGGGGCTTGCGGCACGGCGGGACGGCTGGAAGCGGACTGCTTCGGTTCAGCGGGCATGGCGGCCCCCGAGAGAGAGGTGATGCGTTCCGCTGAACATCATCGCAGAGTCATCACTTCGTCACGCTGCGAATGCGTTATGAGAGTGATGCCAGGTTTGTCCGCACCCGCATGCCCCTCGTCCGCCGCGTTCGCCCACCTCAGCGGCATCCCGGTCCCACGGAATGGCCAAGCCGCCGCTCGGACGGCTGGCACGTCGGACGCGCGCCGCGTCCCCAGGCCCGGCGAACGGCCAAGGCGACGCCAATCGGCCCGTTGGATGTGCGCTGCGCCTCGGGCACCTGAACGGCCGAGGTGCTAGTGCTCAGCCGGTCCGACGCGTGCCGCACCCCGGGCGCGTGGAGAGGCCAAGTGATGGCGCTCGGTCGACGGGGCTCGGCTGGTGGGGGGTTAGGAGGTGGGTTCGGATTCCTGTTGGCGCATCCAGCGGATCTCGGCTTCGATGAAGTCGTCGATGTCGCCGTCCAGGACGGCGGTGGGGTTGCCCGCTTCGACGCCGGTGCGCAGGTCCTTGACGATCTGGTACGGGTGCAGGACGTAGTTGCGGATCTGGGTGCCCCAGGAGCTGGTGCCCTCGCCGCGCAGGGAGGCCATCTTCTCGGCCTCCTCCTGGCGCTTGCGCTCCAGCAGCTTGGCCTGCAGGACGTTCATCGCGGTCGCCTTGTTCTGCAGCTGCGAGCGCTCGTTCTGGCAGGACACCACGATGCCGGTCGGCAGGTGGGTGATGCGGACCGCCGAGTCGGTGGTGTTGACGCCCTGGCCGCCCGGCCCGGACGAGCGGTACACGTCGATGCGCAGGTCGCTCTCGTCGATGTCGACGTGGTCGCTCTGCTCGACGACCGGGACGACGTCCAGGCCCGCGAACGAGGTCTGGCGGCGGCCCTGGTTGTCGAAGGGGGAGATGCGGACGAGCCGGTGCGTGCCGTGCTCGCCGCGCAGCGTGCCGTACGCGTAGGGGGCCTTCACCACGAACGTGGTCGACTTGATGCCCGCCTCTTCGGCGTAGGACGTCTCGTAGACCTCGGTCGGGTAGTTGTGCCGCTCGGCCCAGCGGATGTACATGCGCTGGAGCTGCTGCGCCCAGTCGGCCGCGTCGACGCCGCCCGCCTGGGCGTTGATCGTGACGAGCGCCTCGCGCGCGTCGTACTCGCCGGACATCAGGGTGCGGACTTCGAGCTGCTGGATCGCCTTGTGCACGGCGACCAGCTCGGTGTCGGCCTCGGTCTTGGTGTCGGCGTCGTCCATCTCGCTGGCCATCTCGTAGAGGGTCTCGACGTCGTTCAGGCGCTGGCGCAGCCCGGTGACGCGGTTCATCTCGGCTTCGAGGTGGGACAGCTTGCGCGTCACCGTCTGGGCGCGCTCCTGGTCGTTCCAGAGTTCGGGGTCGGCCGACTGCTCGCGCAGCCCGGCGATGTCCCGCTCCATGGCGGGCAGGTCCAGCACCTGTTCGATGCCGGACAGCGTCGCGTCGAGCTCCTTGAGCTGATCTTGAGGATCGATGGCAGCCACGTAACAGAGCTTATCGCCGTCCGGCCAGTGCCCGAGCGATCGCCCAATACCCTGTGAATGGCACAATCACGGTGGGCACGGCCACGGAGGCCGGCGGGCGGGTGCGAGGGGGCGCGGTGCCGAGGATCGACCGGGCGGCGACGGCCGTCCTAGCGCTGCTCGCCCTGACCGCGGCGGCCTGCGGCGGCGGGGGGGCGAAGGCGAAGGTGACGCCGGCTCCGCCGCGTCCGACGCCGACGCCCGTGGCGCTGACGCCGCAGCTGGCCGCCGACCGGTTCAGGTCGTGGTCGGTGAACGACGACGTCGCGCGCGCGTCCGGGGACGAGCGGCTCGCGCTGAGCTGGGTCGTGGACGGCCAGTACGCGCTGACCGCGGCCGAGTTCCGCAAGGCGTCCCACAACGGCGATCCGGTGCCGCGGTTCACCTACGGCAAGCCGACGTTCTACGTGCCGAAGTTCCAAGAGGTGAAGACGTACCCGCAGTGGTTCGTCGCGGCCGTCCCGCGGACGGAGCAGGGCAAGCCCAAGAGCGAGCGGACGGCGCTCATGGCGTTCATCCTGCGCTCGCCCGGCGACCAGTGGAAGCTGAGCCTGGAGACCGACCTCGACCCGAAGGCGAAGCCGCCCAAGGTCGTCCTGGACGGCCAGGGCTACGCGACCGCGCTGCAGACCGGCGACACCTCGGTGCTGATCCGGCCGCGCGACCTGCCCGGCATCCAGGCGACGATCGCCGCCGAGGGGCCGTCGAGCGTGGCGTCCAAGGTGATGGCGTCCGGGCCGGTCACGACGGGGATGAACGCCGATATCCAGCAGGCCCGCAAGAAGGCCCGCCACCAGGGGCTCGGCTTCTCCAGCGTGGTCGTCGCCACGCCGTACCCGATCTTCGCCCTGCGCGCCGAGCAGGGCGGCGGGCTGGTGCTGTACTCCCTGTTCCGCAACAACTCGCTCTACGTGAAGTCGAAGGACCGGCCGAAGCGCAAGCCGCCGATACCGCCGGAGGCCGCGCACCTGCTGGACGGCACCGTCCCCGGATATGACATCGACTACACCGAGACGCTGCAGCTCGCCGCGTCCGACCCGGCGAACCCCAAGAACAACGCGAACCTGCCGAAGGCCGACGTCATCGGCTACTTCGGCACCATCAGCAAGGCCACCGCGCCGACCCCCAAGCCCAGCTAAGCCGACCCCCAAGCCCGGCCAAGCGGCTCCAGTCCCTCGGTGAACGCTCGGCGAATCTCCTCGGGCGCTCCGCGGACGTCCCGGAGGTCAGCCGTAGAGGCGCTGGAGCAGGAGGGCCACGAAGAGCAGGGCCACCAGCCCGGCCAGGACGAGGGCGGGCGGGACGTTCGGGCCGTGCCGGTGCACCTCGGCGCGGGCGGCCCGGCAGGTCGGGCAGCGGCCCTCGACGACCGGCCCCGAGCAGTTCGCGCAGACCAGATGTTCGCAGCTCATCCGGCTGCCCCTCTCGATCGGGAACTATCTGTCACTGAGAACTTTAGGCGCGATTCCCCGGCAAACGCCCCGCCCCGGTTGTAAAGTCCTGGTGCCGGTCAGGGGTCCGTGCGGTCGAGTCGGCCCGTTCCCGCCTCTACACTGCACGGGTCCATGCGGTCCGTCGAGCCGGTCCCGGTTCCGGCGGCCGCGAAGGCCGGAGTCCTCGCAGGTGGGACGGGGTTTGCGGACGACCGGTTACCGGTTCCGCGGATCCAGCCCTTAAGGTCGAGTGTTCCGAGCCCGATGTAGGTCCGAGGGCTACGCTGAGTGGTCCGTCCCCGGGTCCGCGCGGGTCCTTCGCAAGAATGGTGCTGAAACCGCCGTGATGCAGCCGTGATCCACTTCGACAACGTCACCAAGGCTTACAAGAACCAGAACCGGCCCGCTCTCCAGCACGTGAACGTCGCCATCGAGAAGGGCGAGTTCCTGTTCCTGGTCGGCCCGTCCGGGTCCGGCAAGTCGACCTTCCTGCGCCTGATCCTCAAGGAGGAGCGGCCGTCCCAGGGGCACGTCCACGTGGCCGGGAAGGACCTGAACAAGCTGAGCAACTGGAAGGTCCCGCACCTGCGCCGCCGGATCGGCTGCGTGTTCCAGGACTTCCGGCTCCTGCCGAACAAGAACGTGTTCGAGAACGTCGCGTTCGCCCTTGAGGTGATCGGCAAGCCCCGCCGCTTCATCAACAAGGTCGTCCCCGAGGTGATCGACCTGGTCGGCCTGGAGGGCAAGGCGCACCGCATGCCGGACGAGCTGTCCGGCGGTGAGCAGCAGCGCGTCGCGATCGCCCGCGCCTTCGTGAACCGGCCGATGATCCTGCTGGCGGACGAGCCGACCGGCAACATCGACCCGGCGACGTCCATCGGCATCATGAAGGTGCTCGACCGGATCAACCGGACCGGCACCACCGTCGTCATGGCCACGCACGACGCCGCCATCGTCGACGCCTTCCGCAAGCGCGTCGTCGAGCTGGAGGACGGCCGGGTCGTCCGCGACCAGTCCCGCGGCGTCTACGGCCAGGCGTACTAGCCCCCTCCCAGGCCACCGAAACCAGGCCACCGAACTCCGGCCGGCGGGCCGGGGACCGGGGCCAGGCCACCGAACCCGACGGCGGTCCGCCGCGTACCAGGATGAGGATCCCGGTCCGGCCCGCCCGGCCCAGCGGTAGCAGAGCAGGTAGCCTGCACCGGCACTCGAAGCTCCCACCGGGGCACAGGCGATCAAGGACAGCGAGGCATGCGCGCACAGTTCGTTCTCCAGGAGATCTGGATCGGTCTCCGCCGGAACCTCACGATGACGATCTCCCTCGTCATCACCGTCGCCATCGCCATGGCGCTCTTCGGCACCGGTCTGCTGCTGCACAACCAGGCCAACTCCTCGAAGAACTACTGGTACGACAAGATCGAGGTCTCGATCTTCCTGTGCGCCAAGACCTCGTCCAACCCGTCCTGCGCGGGCAAGGACGCGGACCAGACGCAGAAGGACGCGCTGAAGCAGCGGCTGCAGGGCCTCCCGCAGGTGTCGAAGGTGGAGTACGAGAGCAAGGAGCAGGCCTACGAGCGGTTCAAGGACCGCTTCTCCTCCACCCCCGGCTTCGTGCAGAGCACCAAGCCCGGCGACATCCCCGACTCCTACCGCGTCCGGCTGAAGGACCCCAAGCAGTACAAGGCCGTCTCCCAGGCGATGCTGGCCCAGCCCGGCGTCGACCAGGTGATCAACGAGCAGGAGATCCTGAAGAAGTTCTTCCGGATCCTCGGCGGCCTGCAGAGCGCGGCGCTGATCATCGCGGGCATCCAGGTGATCGCGGCGGTGCTGCTGGTCGGCAACACGGTCCGGCTGTCGGCGTTCAACCGGCGCCGGGAGACCGGGATCATGCGGCTGGTCGGCGCGTCCAACACCTACATCCAGCTGCCGTTCATCCTGGAGGGCGCGATCGCCGGCCTGATCGGCGGCCTGCTCTCGGCGGTGCTGCTGGTCTTCTCCAAGATGCTGCTGGTCGACCGGCTCGCCAGCAACATCCAGATGGCGTCCAGACTCGGCTGGGGATCGGTGTCCCTGGTGATCATCGTCGCGATCTGCTTCGGCGTGCTGCTCTGCGCGGTCGCGTCCTTCCTCACCCTGCGGCGATACCTGCGCATCTGATCACCCGCCTACACTGGGCCCAGGTCCGGCGTTACGGATGCCGCCCCGTCCACCTTTGCGGACGCGGGCGGCTCCGCCGTTGGGCCTGCGTGTCCGATGCCGGCCGAGGCGTCCGGCATGGGCCTGCGCGTCCGATGCCGCGGCGAGGCGCCCGGCACCGGACGCACGTTTCCGACGTCCGACGGGTGTGCCCTCCGGACGGCGGGCCGGCGTCACCCGACCAGAACCGAGGCTGAATTCCCGTGCCACGTGAGCAGGGGCGAAAGTTGATCGCCCAGAACAAGCGCGCCCGGTACGACTACGAGATCGTCGACACCTGGGAGGCCGGCCTGGTGCTGATGGGCACCGAGGTCAAGGCCCTGCGCGCCGGACGGGCCTCGCTGGCCGACGGCTACGCGCACGTCATGGACCACGAGGTCTGGCTGGAGAACGTCCACATCCCCGAGTACACCGAGGGCACCTGGACCAACCACGCCCCGCGCCGCCGCCGCAAGCTCCTGCTGCACCGCAAGGAGATCGCGAAGATCGAGCAGAAGACCGACGAACCGGGCTGGACGCTGATCCCGCTGGCGCTCTACTTCCGGGACGGACGCGCGAAAATCGAGATCGGGCTGGGCCGTGGTAAGAAGGCCTACGACAAGCGCCAGGCCATCGCCAAGCGCGAGGCCGACCGTGAGATGCAGAAGGCGGTCGCGGCCAAGCTCAGGAGACGGTGAAGGGTGTCGATGAACCTCCGAGGCCGCAGCAGGGCGCGCCGGACGATCTCGGCGGGGGCCTGCGTCGTCCTCGTCGGCGGCTCGGCGTCGGCGTGCTTCGCCGAGCGGTCGGCCATGCCCGCGGTCCGGGACTTCCTGGTCGCCTGGGAGGTCGGCAACTACAAGGCCGCCGCCGGGCACACCACCGGGACCGACAAGGCGCAGGTGGAGGCCGCCCTCGGAGGCGTCCGCGGCCAGCTCGACGCGGCCGCGCTGAAGCTCGGCATGATCAAGGTCGTGAAAACCGGCAAGACCGCCACCGCGAAGTTCTCGGTCAAGATCGACCTCGGTGAGAACGGCGAGCCCTGGACCTACACCAGCCTGATGCACCTGCTCCAGACGGGCGGCAGCTGGAAGATCCGCTGGGACCCGTCGATCATCCACCCGCTGCTGCGGTCCGGGCAGCGGCTCGCGGTCGTCACGCAGGTGCCGTCCCGCGCGTCCATCCAGGACCAGAACTCCAGGTCGGTGCTCAAGGCCGTCCCCGCCGACCTGGTCGGGGTCATCCCCGGGGAGCTGAAGGACCCGAAGGCCACCATCGACCAGATGGTGAAGACCACCAAGATCGAGGGCGGCCGGCGGCTGGACGGCGAGCGGCTGCTCGGCCGCGTCCAGTCCGCGCCGCCGCAGGCGTTCCTGCCGCTGCTCACCCTCCAGCGGGCCGGCGGCGACACCCTGATCGAGCGGCTGCGGCGGGTGGACGGCCTGCGGTTCAAGATCGTCAACGCGCCGATCCAGCCGCAGTTCGCGCCCGAGGTCGTCGGCGAGCTCGGTGCGGCCACCGCCGACCGGCTGCAGCAGGTCGGCGCGCCCTACCAGCCGGGCGACACGATCGGCGTCAGCGGCCTGCAGCTGCTGATGCAGCGCCGGCTCGCGGGCACCCCGACGATCGAGGTCGTCGCCCAGGACCCGGCCGGTTCCAGCGTGACCACGCTGCACTCCTGGCCCGGCCACGACCCGGTGCCCGTCGTCACGACCCTGGACCGCAAGATCCAGCCGCGCGCCGACCAGGCCCTCGCGGACGTGAAGTACCCGGCGTCCCTGGTCGTGGTGCGGCCCGGCACCGGCGACGTGCTGGCGGTGGCCAACCACGGCACCCGCGGCCGCGACCAGGCGATGGAGGGCCACTACCCGCCCGGCATGGCGTTCTCCTTCATCACGGCGGACGCGCTGCTCCAGAACGGCGTCCCGAAGGACACCCAGGCCGACTGCCCGGCGTCGGCGAACATCGGCGGGCAGACCGTGGCGAACCCGTCCGGCAAGGCGGCCCGCACGAGCACCCTCGAACGCGACTTCTCGGTGTCCTGCGCCACGACCCTGGCGCAGCTCGCCGCCAAGCTCCCGCCGCAGGCCCTGAGCCAGTCGGCGGCCCGGTTCGGCCTCGGCAAGGACTGGGGCGGCCTGTTCCCGTCCTTCGCCGGGCAGGTCCCGACAGCCGCGAACGACGGCCAGAAGGCGCTGGTCGCGACCGGCCAGGGCGGCGTGACCACCTCGCCGCTGGCGATGGCCGCCGCGGCCGCGGCCGTGTCGTCCGGCACGTGGCGCCCGCCGTACATCACCAAGGACCCTGTGGACACCCCGTCCGCGCAGCCGCAGATCCTCTCCCCGGTCGCGACCGGGGACCTGAAGCGGATGGTGCGGCGGTCCGTCCAGTCGGGCTCGGCCAAGGACGCCAACGTCAGCAGCGGCGGCCAGGTCTCCGGCGTGAGCACGGTGGTCTCCTACCAGGAGGGCGGCCAGACCAAGTACGTCTCCTGGTTCGTCGGCTTCCGCGACGACATGGCGTTCGCGATCGCGGTGGAGGGCAAGGTCAACCCGGCGAAGATCGCCGCGACCTTCCTGACCGGCACCACGCCGTCCCCGCCGAGCAGCACCAAGCCGCCGCAGGGCACCAACCCCGGCACCAACCCCGGCACCGGGCCGCGCCAGCCGTCGGGCGGCGGGCAGAACCAGCCGGGCCACACCACCCAGCCGACCACCGACCCGACCCGTCCAGCCAACGAGCCGACGAAGCACTGAACGCCACCCGCCCGCCGGCTTTTGTGATCTCTTGACGTGACCGGCGCAACCATCGGGCCCGTCTTGGACGTCTTCACAGGTGACTGATCCCGCTCGGGGGGTTGCGGACTCAGTCGCCTGTGATGAGATCAGAGCCTCGTCTCGGGGGAGGCTCTGCCGTCCGGACCGGCCCTGACCCTGCCGGTCGGCCCCGGTGGGTGCGACACGTTCGCCCCACCGGGGCGTCACCATTCCCAGGCCCCGGGGAATCCCGTTGGCATCTCGCGCGTTGACCGACTAGTGTCTGGTGGTGGATGCTCAGGCGTCCGACTTCTTGACAAGTCAACATGGGGGTGACCGGTCTCGACTTCGGTAGGTCGAGCCAGGGGAAGCGGGTCGAGGGTTGCTGTTGTGACCTCGTAAATCCTGTGACAGCAAACCTATAACTGCCAACAAGAAGCAGTCCGAGTTCGCTCTCGCCGCCTGAGGCGAGTAGCGACTCTGCCGGCCCGGGTACGTCTCCGCCCCGGGATCCGGCATCATCAGGAGACTCCACTCTGCCGCCCGGTCGCGGGGCAGTAGAGAACACCTAACAGCGACTGAGCCCGTCGGCGACTCGCCTGCGAGAGCGCCGGGGCTGAGAAAGCGTCAAGCAGGCTGCACCCGGAGAAGCCCTGACTCATCACCGAAGGACGCGGGTTCGATTCCCGCCACCTCCACCAGAACGGCGTTGTTCGAACACCCGCCCGCAACGGCGGTTCGAAGCGCCAGCTCGTCAAGAACGGCGGGGCGCTGCCTGCACGGGGAGCGCCCCGCCGTCTTGCTGTGCGGTCCTGGTCGCCCGACCAGCAGTGTGAACCGGTGGATGATCGCCTGCCGACTGTAGCCGTGATGAGTGGCCCTGGTTAGCGAGGCGGCTCAAGGTCATTCGAGTTCGCTCGAATCCATGCCGTGGAAGATTGTCTCCAGAGGTGCCCTGTGGGCGGCGGTCGGCCGGGATGATGCTGGGGTGGCCCCGCTTGTGCGTGCCGTCGGCCTGCCGAACACCGCCCCTGTAGTGGCTTCTTCCGTACAGCGACGGTGCGCGCTTGCTAGGGACGCCGGGTGGTCCACCAGGCGAAGTCAGCGTGCCCGGGGGGAGGCCGAAAGCGTGCGCGGGATTCTACGGCGAGGAGCATCAGGCCGGTTTCTTGCTGGCTGAGCCCAGCCTGGTCGACATAGTTCCTCAGCAGGCGCGGCGTGCTGGTTGCCGCGGGGAGTCCTATCCTGGCGGCGGCCTTGAGAGCCGCATGGTCATCGGTGGCGAAGGCGAGGCGCCGATGCTTTGCCAGCGCCAGGCATTGGGCCTCCCCGTCCTCCACCTTCGTGGCGAGGTCCACGAAGGTCGCCGTCTCGGCGCCAGGGGAGAGCAGAAGTAGCTCCAGGGTCTCCTTCTCGACGTGGGAGCTGAGGTTGATGAGGGTCTTGGTCTTCTCGCCGTCGACAAGATCGATGAGGTAGAGCACCTCTTCGGCGGCCTTGGCGGGCATGGCGAACATTACGCCGAGGGCGTGGGAGATCGCGTCGAACTCTCCTGTTGCCTCGAGATTCAGCGCCACACAGGCGTCCAGCAAAATGCGCACCAGGTCAGCACTCCGGCTCGTTCCAGCGCACGGGCTTAGGCATGCCGCCTCCCGTTACGTCGTTGCTGGTGGTCAGCTCCCGGACGACGTCGCGGGCTTGGGCCCGGTCGGTCCGCAGGTATGCGGAGAGCTGTCCTTCGGTGATCTCCCCGTTGGTGAACAGTTCGACGGCCAGGAAGCGGTACCGCACCGGCAGCAGCTCGGCCGACTCGTGATCAGGGGACAGTCCTAGGGTGCGCTCCGCTTCGGCTGGGCGCAACCTGGGCTCGAGTTTGTCGAAAGTTCCGCTAGGGATGAGAGCAAGGTCTTCAAGGCGATGGGTCATCGCTTGGAAGGAGACGCGGAAGGCGCGGGCCAGGTGGAAGAGGTCTGCGACAGTAGGCTTTCCGCGTTCCCGGTCTCGCGTGAGTTCGAGGAAACGCCGGCGTACCCCGCTGCGCGGCATCAGGAAGTCGGCGGCGAACAGGTCGGCGAATCGTTCGTCGGCATTGCTTCGTCCGCCGAGCGTGGTGACCTCCGAGCGATCACGCCTTGTCAGGAAATGGGCGTATTCGTGCGCCAGTGTCCATCGACGTCGCTGCACCGGATGGTTCGCGTTCACTGCCACACATCCGCCGAGGGGCTCGGCATAGACGATCGCGCCAGCGATCTTGGACGGCAGGCGGGGCATGAAGATCCGCAGCCCTACCTCGTCTTCGAGGAACTCGCGCAGCTGCTGGACCGGGCCGTCGCCCAGCCCGAGGCGGCGGCGCTCCTCTAGGGCCAGGTCTTCGGCCGCAGGGGCGAGGTCGCTTTCGGTGAGCCGGAACTCGGTGGGGTAACGGCGGGGGAGGTCGACCCGGCTCCGCCTGGCCAGGTCGAGAAAGTCGTCGGCGAGGCGTTCGATCTCTGCGATCGCATCGTGCAGCTTCTCCTCGTCGACCCTGCTGGGAAGGGCAAGCCGGAACTGTGCGCCGATGCCCTCTACCGGGGGTTGCGGGCGGAGGAGGTCGCTGACCTCGCGCCGGTACAGCGATGCGAGAGTCACCAACTCCTCTGGACGGACCTTTCGGCTTCCCTTCTCCATGGCCACGAGCAATGGTCGGCTCACTCCCAGAGCCGTAGCAGCCTGCTGCTGGGTGACACCGGCTGATTGCCGGGCGACACGCAGCCGTTCCGGCAGTGTGGTGTCGGTGCTCGTCATGCGGCCGCCGCCCCTTCCAGTCCCCATTTGTGCAGGTTGAAGCCGAACTCTCGGGCTGCTGCCCTCCATTCAGTGCAGTACTGACCGTACAGGCGCAGGACCGCGGCCCGTCCCGTTTCCTCTCCCACCGCCGGGACATCCAGGACCTGCGGAAACTCTTCCACCAGCGCAGTCCATGGGTCGGCGGCCCGCAGAGCCTGGCCTAGCCGGTGGAGCTGCCACAGCGTGGCAGTGATCGGTACGCGATCGCGTGCCGAGCTGAGGTCGCTGTCGTAGTGCTGGGCGGTGTCCAGGACGGGCTGGCCGGAGGCCAGGACTGATTGACGTCGCAGGATGCAGGAAGTGCATTGGCCGCAAGCAGGCCGTCCGGGCACATGAGTCGCGAACCCTATGTCGCAGGTGACCGACCGAATGCAGGCCTTGATGGCCCAGTGGGGCACGTGGCGGAGCATTTCGGTTTTGGTGTGCCATAGGTGGGGCAGTTCGATGCGGAACCTGGCGCCCGTCAGGGAGGTGGTGAGTCGCTCCAACATCTGTAGGGTGCGCGGGTGGACGGCTCGGGTGGCTTGGGAGCCTCGTTGGGCAGGAACGAGGGGAAGGTTGATCGCGCCGATGCCGTTCTCGTACACGCGCAGCGTCTGCTTGCCCGCGGTCAGGGCGGTGGCGATTCCGGCGGCCAGGAACAGGAAGCCGCGGGTTCGCTGCGTAGATTCTCGGGAAGTGCCGGCGGCGAGGTTGAGGGGTAGGCGGCAGTCGCGGACACGGTGGCCGAGTGCTCGAAGGACGCTCTCCTGGATGCCTTGCATGCGGTTACTGGTGACGACCCGAACGGCCAGAACGGCAGCGTCGGGGGCCGCCGCCAGATCTGCTGCGAGTCCGGCCGTGGAGTCGAGCCCACCGCTGAACAGGACGACCCGTGCTCGGTCGGGAACCTCCGAGAAGAGGTATTCCTGGGCGCCCCGAAGTGGCGTGTGGGAAGCACCGAGCGGATGAAAGACCAGCTCCCACTCATCGTCGGTCAGCCAGCGGAGCACTTCGCCTACGTGGCCGGCGTGGCTCTGCCACACGTCCACACAGCGGACGGGCAGGTGCAGGCGGAGTCTGCGGCACCATGCGATCTGGCATGGGTCGCCGTGGTCGCGGGCCTGTCGACGGTCCGCGGTGTAAGCCGCCGTGGCGATCTCGATGAGGTCGGCCGCCAGCGGCGGCATGACCTGTGCAAGCTCGTCCATCACGGGTCGTCCGTTGAGCCGGACTTCCTTCCCCCAGCGGACGGCACCGGGGACGGGGCCTGCGTGCGTTCGAAAATCAAAGGTCGCCCACGCGTCCATCACACATCCTCCAGCGGCGTGTCCAGGGCGATCGGCTGCCTCTTGTGCCTGGGAGCCTGAAGTCCATTGCCGTCGGGGTGGCGGATCAGCGCCTCCGCGAGCTTGTCGAGCTTCGCTAGGTCGAGTACCTGTTCGCTGCGTTGCAGCAGCTCGGCGGCGTCCCAGCGGTCACTGTCGACGAGGTTCGGCAGGAAGCGCCCAAACCCGAACTGATGTGCTGCCGCTCGTACAACGGCCACAGCGATCAATCGCCGAGTGGTCTCCGGATTCTGCGCGAGCTCCTCGGTCCTGGTCTCCAGCAGGACACGCGTGCGCTGGTAGGTCAGCTCGGTCTGGGGCAGACGGTCGTACCGGCGCCGGAGGTGCGGAACCGCTCCTTCAAAAGGCAGGGTCTCGCACCGCGCCCGCGCTACCTGATGAGCCTCGTCGCTGATCTCCTGGAGGGCCGGGACGCCGCCGATTCTGCGCAGGGTGTCCGCAAGGGCCTTCTCCACCAACCTGGACAGTGTGTCCAGGACGTCGCCCCGCTCGAACGCGCGGCGCACGGCCAACCATTTCGGCGGTAGGGACCTTGGGAAGCGATCGTCGTCGGGCATCGACCCCTCCTATCTGACAATGTCAGGCTTAGAGTGCGCCCACGAGTGCCTGTCTGTCAACATGTAAAGGGCGGGGTGGCTGGCTGCCCTGCAGAGGTCGGCTCAGCATGTGGACCCGTGCCCAGCGGAGCGGACCGCTGGCCCCCATCCGGTCAAATGCGAACGCGCTGCGGCGGCTGTGCTCACCATGCTTGACTTACCTGGCTTGCGAGCCACCGCCGGGTCTGCGGCGCCGGCTGTCTGGGCTGAGGCCCGGCCGGTCAGGGCGCTGTGGTGGAAGGGTGGGGCGCCCGTTGGGCGCGGGCGCTCGAACGTGATGCTGGTGCCCCATGCCAAGCTCCAGCTCCATCGTTGCCGGATGAGGTCGCTGGTTCGAGCACTGCTCGCCCTACTTGATCATCGGCCCCTGAACTGCAGAACGTGATCAGGTCTGGGCTTTTCAAGATCCTGGGAACACCATGGCACACCAGGTTTTTCGGGAGCTCCGCTGGAGCGGCAAGCCACGACCGGAAAGGCGAGATCGTGGCGAGCATCGAACGCCGCACCAACCTCTCGGGCCGGGTCACCTGGCGCGTCCGCTGGCGTGTCGGCGGCCACCGCACCGGCCGCACCGACGGCGAGACGTGCGACTCCCTGACGACCGCGCGCGACTTCGCCGCGCGGGTGCAACTGGCCGGCGAGCGGCGCCCGGAGGGCTACCCCAAGGGCTGCCGCGGTCTCCGGCTGCTGACCGCCGAACCCGAACCCGAACCCGAACCGGAGCCGTTGGGTTTCGGTGAGGTCGTGGCGGAGTACCTGGCGACCCTGGTGGACGCCGACCGCCGCACGGTGGCCGACTACCGCCGCCTCTACGCCGCGCACGTCGAGCCCGCCACCGTCCTGCTGCCCGGCGGCCAGGCCGTCGGCCCGCTCGGCGCCTTGCCGATCGGGCAGGCGGCCGCCCTGGACATCTGGCAGGGCTGGGTCGGCTACATGCGGACCAAGGTCTACGGCCGCACGCCGCCCAAGCACTACTCGGCCAAGACCATCCGCAACATCCACGGCACGGTGCTCGCGCCGGTCCTGGACTACGCGGTCATGCGCGGCTACTGCGAGGTCAACCCCTGCCGCTGGGTGAGGCTGCCCACGCGCAAGGGCCGCCCGGTCAAGGCCCACCATGTCCTGGACGTGGAGGAGTTCGCGGCCTGGATCGACTGCGCATACGCGGTCGACGACGACACCGGCGACATCACCGCGCTGATCCTCGGCACCGGCATCCGCTGGGGCGAGCTGACCGCGCTGCGCCCCTGCGATGTGCGCCTCACCCGCGCCGAGGACGGGGAGATCATCGGCGGCCTGCTCACCATCGCCCAGGTCGCCAAGGAGGACGAGAACCGCCAGCCCTACATCGACACCGCCGAAGGCAAGAGCGAGAACGCCTTCCGCACCATCGCCATCGGCACCGACGTCGCGCAGATCATCATCGCCCGCCAGGCCGACCGCCGCCCCACCGACCTGCTGTTCTCCTCGCCCGGCGGCGGCATCTGGCGCAACACCAACTTCCACAACCACCGCTGGGTCAAGGTGAAGGCGCTCGCGCTCCAGCGGGGCCTGACCAAGGATCCCAGCCCGCACCGGCTCCGCCATGCGCATGCCACCGCGCTGATCCCGCTGCACGGTATCGAGTCGGTGTCCAAGCGGCTCGGCCACGCCAACGCCGCCATCACCAGCGCCATCTACTCCCACCTCACCCCCGCTACCGACCTCGGCATGGCCACCTCCCTGGACGGCCGACTCCGCCGCCCCGAGCACCCGCACGCAGTGGGAGACAACCCCGGCGGCCAAGCCACGCCAGCTGCTGATCACAAGATCAGGAGCGTGTCGTGAACCAGCTCACCGCGCTCACCGAGGCGTGCCTGAAAGAGGAGGCGGCCACCGGCCCGTGGTGACCATCATCTGGTGCTGATCGCCGCGCTCAGCTTCACTTTCAGCTTTGGCCGTCGGCCTGCTCGCCGGCATCCGCTGCCTGATCATGCGCGGCGTGCATCCGCGACAGCTGCGACCGGCCCGCGCCCTCCTGGTCTTCTTCGGCACGGCGACGCTCGGACTCAACATCGCCGGCCCGATCTCCCAGTCCGCCTACGAACGTGCCGCCTTCGGCGCGGTCGGACCGCTCCTGCTGATCGGCTGGTCCGAAGTCGGGCTCGGCCTCATGCACCTGATTCACCACGTCCGACCCCAGCCCACTCCCACAACGACCGCGGTGGACCGTCCCGAGAACGTCCAACAGAACACGGCGCGCAGCGAAACTCCGAACGCGGAGATCCTATGCGACGCCAGGGGTGCTCCACCGCGGCCAACGGCAACGAGCCGGCGCTCACCCTGCACCGAAGTCCAGTGCCCCTGGGGGGGATCAGGTGAGGAGAGCACCCGGCAGCAGGACCGTCACGGACCGATTCCGACCTTCGGGCGGCCAGGCACATCGCACATGTGCCTCAAATGCGGCGCGAACCGTGAGGTGCGTCGCTTGCTGGACCGTTGTGAGGCCGCGGCCTGCGGTCCAGTGGGTGTTGGGAGGGCCGGGGTGGGCTTTGCGATGACCAGTTGGGGCTCGACCGAGGAGGCAGCGGGGTTGCCGACTGCGGCACCGGTTCGGGCTCTGGCGGATGGGACTCGGCCAACGGATCCGGGCGCGAGGGCCGAGAGCCTTCCGTTGGGGAGTGGCGGAGCGCGGAGGGCTCTCGGACCGCGGCCGGCCTCCGCCTTGATGACGCCACGTCGGCCCGACGCCGATCCAACACCGGCCCGACACTGACCCGGCACGACCCAACACCTGCCCGACAAGGTAGGGGCATGCCCCGGTCGGAGCCGACGTTGGCGGGTGCCCCATGTTTTGCTGCAGCAGCCGGTCGCCCGTGGGCAGGACCCTTGTAACCGCTTGAGCTGTTTGGCGGCTTCCTTGGTCTGCCTGCGGCGCAATGCTCTCGGTGGAGAAGAAGATGTCATCGTATTGGCAACCGAATGCAATGTGACGATGTGGTGGTGCGACAGCTCTTGTGCGAGGCGGGCTTCAGTGAGGAATCGCTGCCTTGCTTCGGCCGTGACCGCGATCTGCGGCAGCATGATCTTTATAGCGAGGCCATGCGGGGACGCAGGTCTCTCGAGGAGGTGTACGGCTCCCATGCCGCCGCGCTCGACCCGAGCCGGCGGGCCACCCGATGGCGCCGCAGGGCCCCGGGCCGGGGCGCCGTCGGCGACAGCTGCGAGCAGATGGTTGACCGCCGCATCGGGATCGGGCCCACATAGTGAATTTGAGTAGGGGACAAGACCGAAAAGGCCAACCCGTACGGTCCCCGCTTGTGCACGGGGGAGGAGTCGTCTCACATGGCGGCGTAGGCGATCAGGTTGTCTAGGTAGTGGCCTGCCTTGGTGTCGAAGTTTCCGCCGCAGGTGATGAGGCGAAGCTCGGGGCGTTGGGTGTCGCCGTACACCCGGCGGGAGGGAAACTTGTCCTTGGCGACCCGTTCGATGCGGTACACCCAGAAGGTCGCGGTGGTGCCGTCCTTGCGCTGGACACTGACCTTCTGTCCGGGCTTGAGCTGTCCGAGCCGGTAGAAGACGCCGGGGCCGGTCCTGGAGTCCACGTGGCCGACCAGTAGGGCGGGCCCGCGCTCGCCGGGGGTCGGTCCCAGGCGGTACCACCCGATCCGCTCCACCTGGGTCAGGGGCGGGACCTGGAGTTGGCCGTCGCGTTCCAGTCCCAGCGCCAGGAGCGGCGCGGACACCTTCACCGACGGGATCACGACCCGGCTAGGCACCGAACGGGGCAGCGGCCGCGCCGCGGAGGTGACGACCGGCGCCGAGAGCACAGGCGCGGCGGGCTGGGGCGGCTCTTGCTGGGACCGCATGCCCACGATGAACACCGCCACCCCGATGAGCACGACGGCCAGGGGGGCCGCCCCGAGCACGGAGCGGCCCCCCGATGCATGGTGGAACATCTAGGACTGCTCTGCCCGGCGGCGGCGGGCCAGCAGCAGGACGCCGCCCAGCCCGGCGATCCCGGCGCCGGCGGCCAGCAGCGCGGGGCTGCCCGTCTGCCAGGTACCGCCGGCGCCGGCCGAGACCGGTCCGTGCGGGTGACGGCCGTCACTGGTGGTGCCTTCGGTCTGCTCGCAGATGATGCCGTTGTCCTGGGTGGCGCATTGGCGGCCGACGCCACTGCAGTGGGCGTCGCCGTTGGAGCCGATGCAGTACTTCTTCATCCACTCGCTGGCCTGCTGGTTGGATTTGCAGTGGACCGACCGGGTGCCGGTCTTGCAGTCATGGAAGTCGACGTCGGTGACCGCCGTGTGGGCCGTGGCGGTGGTGAGCGTGTGGGCCGATGAGGTGCCAGCCATCATCCCGAAGCCCAGCACGCCCGCAGCGGCTGCCGTCGTGGCCATCCCGATGACACGGAACATGAACCCTCCCTTGATGCCGCGACCTTCGCGACCAGGAGATAGCTACCGCAGGAAGATCTCCGCAAAGCATGGGGTGAAAGCGCCATGTCGGACGATCAGGCACGAATGCACTGTCGTTTGGGCTCTGGATTGCCAACCTATGGATGCGATGTCGCGAATGATTGATCCACAGCGAACCATGGCGTTCTGGTGGTAGATGGGATTCTCGCGTGCGGTGGATCAGTCGATCACTTTCAGGCCTCGGGGCTCGCACCGGTGAGCGGTCGGACGGGTGAGTTCGGATGGGTCCGGCGTCCCGTGGAGCTGCCCCGGCACGGCTGACTGGTTCCGCCGCTCCAGTGGTCGTCCGATGCCGGGATCAACCCCCTGCGGAGCGGCGGCGAGGGAGTTCGGCAGGCGGTCTCGCCTCGGGGTGTCCACGGTGGACCGTGACGGTCAGATCCTCGGCCTCCGACGCGGGGCGTTGGCTGGCGCGGTCGGCTCGGTGGTCGGAGAGGCAGGCCGGCTGTCAGGGAGGTGACGGCTGGAGCGGGCGGCGTTGCGATCCGCCGGTATCTGGATGGGGCTGGTGGTTTCGGACGCTGGGGGTGAAGTGGATGGTTACCGGGGGGCGGCGATCCAGCGCCGGTCAGGGCGGCGGCATCAGGCCCACCCTGGCCGCCAGCACCCCGGTGACCGTCGTCGGGGCCCATGCTGTAGACGCCTCGAGGCTCATCGCCTCCCCTGTCGGCGTCCGGGGGCGACGCCCTACAAGTCCGGACACGAGCCATAATGCAAGTCCAGAGCCGGACGAGTCGACGCCTTCAATTAGTCCTTTGACTCCATTGGGGGCATCCTTGGGGCGAATTGGTCGAGCGGGTGGTCGCCCTTCGGGGGGTTCTGCAAAACACTTCCGCTGACGCGTCGCCGGCGCTCGCCGCGTCTGGCCTGGGAGAGCATGCCGGGAATTGTCTGCCTCCTCCGGCGCTGCACCTAAAGTGCGTCGCGCACTCTGGGTGTCCGAAGGGGGCGTACCCGACAATGTCGCTGCGTAATGTCGGTTACGTCGTGCATGCGGCGACCGCTGCGGAAGGTGCTTCTGGTCAGGGTATGGCCACCGGTACTGGAGCGATCATGGGGATTCTTTTCTTCGTCGCGAAGTTGTGGGTCGCTCCATCGGGTAGTCCGTTCTTGGCCGGATGTGGACCGTTGTCATTCTTAAATGAGGAGGCGTGGTGCATAACCTTTCCCGCGAAATGGTCGCCAACGGCATGAAGTGGACTTGGCCGGGATCGCCGGAGGCGGGCTCGACGGCCGAGGGGGCCGACTGGGGGGAGGGGCATGCACCCTCCGCTTGGGAGCGTTCCGGGGACTCGCCGGTGGTCGGCGGCCTGGAGTCCTATCGGGGCGCGGTGGCGGAGCTGTCCAGGGAGCTGTCCACCCGTCGGCTGGCGAGCGGACGGGCCGACCTCGAAAACGTGCTGAGGCGGCGGTTGGCTGAAACAGTGTTCGCGGATCTGCTGCGCCAGGTTCCCGGCGGAGCCGATGCCGCAGTGGCGGCGTTGTCGGCCGAGGTGGCGCGTTTCCGGCCGGCCCGTCCGAGCGCGGCCGGCGACCTGGTGGACCTGATCCGGATCTTCCTGCTGTCGCAGATCGACGCCGTCTGGTGGGGGCAGACGGCGGCCTACCGCACCGACGCCGACGTCCTGGCCTCCAACGAACTGATCGACCTCGATGACAGAGAGCTCGACGTCCGCTATCGCCGACAGACCGACGCGCTGGCGCGCCGAGCCGTTCGCGCGTGCGTCCGGTCGATCGCGCCGCACCGCAGCCCGCACACCGCGGGTCTGCGCTTCACTCAGGCCCGCCCCGAGGTGGTGGCGTTGCTGGAACTGCTGGCCGCCGACTTCGCCCGTCGCGCCCCCCGCGGCACGCCGCCACTGTGGATCACCAGTCTCACCCGCAGTCTCCAGCACCAGGACCGGCTGCGCGCACTCGGCTACCCCGCCATGCTGCCCAGCTCGCACTGCACCGGCCACGCCGTCGACCTGGCGATGTCCTTCTACCGCCGCTACGGAGCGGCCCGCCCCCTTCAGCAGCTGCTGTGGGAACGGCAGGAGCGCGGAGACCTCAACGTGATCGACGAGGGCGACAGCTGGCACATCTGTCTCAGCCCCACCGCGATCTCATCCCTGCGACACCACTTCACCACCCGGACGGGAGCCTGATCAGCATGTGCGGCATCGCACTCATCGTCGGCGCGGGCGCCGACCCTGCCCTGTTCGCCCAGATGCTCGGGGCACTGGCTCCCCGCGGGGAGATCCAGGAGGTCAGCCTCGGCGCCGACCTGCTCGCCGGCACCCAGCGGCTGCCCATCGTGGACCGCCGCCGGGCGGTCCAGCCCTGGCGGTCAGCCGACGGTCGCTGGCTGCTCTGCTACAACGGCGAGATCTTCAACCACCGCCAGCTGCGGGCCGAACTGATCAGCGCCGGCCGCCGGCTGCGCGGCGACAGCGATACCGAGGTCGTGATGGAGGCGTTTCTGACCTGGGGCGAGCAGGCGGTGCACCGGCTCCGCGGTGAGTACGCTTTTGCCGTCGTGGACCGCGAGACCGGCCGCGTGTACCTGGCGCGCGATCCGCTCGGCGTCAAACCGCTGTTGTTCGCCTGCCAGGGCGGCCGCCTGCACGTCGCCTCGGAGGTCAAGGCACTGGTTCCGGTCGGTGCACCGGTGAGCGAGGTCCCATCGGGTCATCACGGTTGGGCAGAGCCCGGTTCCGCGCCGGCTCTGGCCCCCCACCTCGATCTGCTCAGCCTCGGCGCCCAGGCGCCGCCGTTGACCGATCCGGTCGAGGCGGCGGCGCTGGTCCGTGAAACGCTGCGCGACAGCATCAGGGTCCGGGTGCAGACCGACTTGACGGTCGGCGTGATCTTGTCCGGTGGGCTGGACAGCACCCTGACCCTGCTGCACGTCAAGGCGCTGCATCCCGACTGTGTCGCCTTCACCGTCGGCGCGCCCGGCAGCGAGGACCTGGCCTACGCCCGCCGACTCACCGCCGACCTCGGAGTGCGGCACGAGGTGATCGAGCTGCAGCCCCGCGATATCCGCCTCGAAGAGATCAACGAAGCGATCCGGATAACCGAGCTGACCGAGTACGGCGACATCATCAACGCTGTGGTGTCGGTTCCCCTGTTCCGCCGGATCCGCGAGTGCGGGGTGAAGATCGTCCTCACCGGTGACGGCTCGGACGAACTGTTCGGCGGCTATGCGATGTACCACGACGTGCAGCCCCAGACCGTGCGGCGGCTGTTCCTGCACAAGATCCAGAACCTGTGCCGCACCGAACTGCAGCGCGTGGACCGCGCCAGCATGGGCCACGGCGTCGAAGCACGAGTCCCGTTCCTCGACCCCGCCATGGTCGAACTCGCCCTGCGCATGCCGCTGGAATTGAAGATGCGCGACGGGCAGGAGAAGTGGATCGTCCGCGAAGCCTTCGCCGACATCCTCCCCGACTACATCCGCCGGCGCCCCAAGAACCCCATGTCCTACTCCTCCGGCCTGCACGAACGCGCCCGCCTCTACAAGCCACTGTTCGCTCGGACCCATCGCCGCTACCGCTATGACCTGCACGAACCGGTGCGCCGCGACTTCAGCATCGTGCTCGAGCAATGCGGACTTGACCTCGACCGGGCACTGCAGGCCAGTGCCACCCGCCCCGACCACACCGTCACCGAGCACGCCCGCGACCTCCTCGGCGCTCTCCGCTGGAATCTGCCCCGCCCACTGGCCGCGATCCGCTGATCACTTGCCGGGTCTGTTGCGCGTCGGCTCGGGCCAGCGTCCGCTCAGCTTTGTGGTGACGGGGGCGTCCTACCTTCTTGATCACGGGTCGGGCGGTCCTTCGCAAGATCGGTGGACCTGGGGGATCTGGTGTGGCTGTGGGGGATTAGCCTGCATGTGACGGCTCTAGGGACATGGCCGCCCAGGACCTCGAGACGACTCGACCGCCAATTGAGAGCTGCGATGCGCTCGCTTGTGGGACTACGTCGACGAGGCCCTCTGCGGGACCGTGTTGAAGAGCGAGCTGACGGAGGTTGGTTCTGTCGCCCAAGGCTGACCGCGTTCATCTGCCAGGTGTGATCGCGGCCTGCCGAGCGGGTCGGTGATGTCGACGAGTTCTGACACCACGCTGGTGGTTGCGGTGTGATGATGCAGGTGCTATTCCGCGTGAGGGGGCGGCTGCGCTCGAGCGCAGCGCCGGAACCGCCCTGTTCGAGCGCCGGCCCGGCGGAGTACGGCTCACCCCGGCAGGATCGGCGCTCCTCCGGCACGGGCGCACGATCCTGGACGCCCTCGACGCGGCCGAACGCGAACTGACCGGCGAGACTCCGCGGACCGAACTCGTCCGGCTCGGCTTGTTCCTCAGCGCCGGGGCGATGCTGCTGCCCGCGACGCTGGACCGGCTCGCCGCGGTTCACCCGGAGATCAGGGTCAGCACCAGGGAAGGCACCTCGCCCAGTCTGGTCCGGCGTTGCGGGCCGGGTCGGTCGATGTCGCGGTGCTCGCCGCCCGCCCGCCCTCCCTACCGTCCGCCCGGCCAGGACGCTCCTCGCTTGCACGTCGACACGATCGACGACACCGAGTTGCTGCTGGCCGCGCCGGCCGCGGGAGAATTCTCCGGGCGGACGTCGGTGCACCTTGACGAACTGGCCGACGTCGCGTGGATCGCCGCGCCGTCGTCGAGCTCCGAACCTCTGCTGGGCGTTTGGCCTGGTCTCCCGGGACACCCCCGGATCGTGCACAGCACCCGCGACTGGCTGACGAAACTGCAGTTGGTCGCGGGTGGCTTCGGCGTCACCACAGTGCCGGCCCGGCTGTCCGCGGTACTGCCGCGCGGCGTGGCGCTACTGCGCGTCGAGGGAGCGCCGCAAGAACTCCGCCGGATCCTGGTGGCCCGGCTGCCCGGCCGGACCACTCCGGCCATCACGGCCGTCACCAGGGCGGTCATGTCGGCAGCGGGGTGAGTCGCCGCCGCGCGGACGGGGAGTGCGGTCGCGGCGTGTGCCGCCGATGCTCGCCCGGCTGACCACGCGATCCGTCATAAAGAATCCATCACCGGTATCGATCTCGAAATACAGGGTCGTCACGTCGTACAGCACCAGGCTTGCCGACCCCAGTCGGTGCGTGCGCGGCGCACAGCGCCGCCAACCGTTCCCGCCGCGCATCGGGCGCATATGCGGGCAACCGGCGCTTGGTCGCGGCATACGACGACGAGGCAGGAGGTGGGCTGTGCCCCAGGTCTGGGCCGGGATGACATCGGCAAGGAACACCGTCACGGTGTGTTGATTGACGCCGCCCCGGGGGTCGGTTGTGCAGGTCGGTGTCGACGTCTGGTGACGGTGCGTCGGTCGTAAGCGAGGCTTCATCGCGCCTAGACCGTTGGCGAAGCCAAGAAGGTCAGCACGCATCTTCGATCATGTCGCACCGCCTGACCGCAGGACGACGTTGCTGCACGAAGAGGAGGGCCGGCGGCCGGGTAGCAGCAGAGCCCGCCCCGATGGGAGATTTTGCCGCCCCGGCTCACGTCACCGTTACTAAACTACGAAGCGCACCACACACGGGATGCAACTCCCGACGCCACGGCGCGTCGACCGATGGTCCGCCGCGCGTCATGGCGATGCTGCCCCAGCCCCCGGCAGGCCTGCATCCCTCCCAAGCAGTCACCGCCAGCCGCGGCCCCCGCCTGATCAACAACCTCGCCTTCCAAGCCTTGCGGGCTACGCTCATCGCCGACAAGACCAGCGTCGACGAAACTGCGGCACGCTCGAGCCTCCATGAAGTCATCGCGACCGAGTAACCAACCCCCGCCTGGCATGATGACTAAGACAGACCCGTTACCAGCCCTAGGCGAGCATTTTGGCCGCGCCCGATTCCCAGGGTTCCATGCCCCAAAACGCCGCGGCGATCGAACTCCTCGACATCGCCTCCCGGCTGCTGCACGCGCTCGACCACCCGGCATCCCGCATGACCCCGGCCGCGTTCGCCACGCAGTGGCAGCACATCGCCCACCGCTGCCGCGAACTGGCCAACCGCGAACTCCTCAGCGTCGTCCCCGACGACATCCTCGTCTCCGAACGCCGCCGCGTCCTGGCGCAGATGGCCGTGCACCTGGCGGTGAACGCCGAATGGGCCGCCGCGGTCTGCGGACCCCACGCGGCCCAGATCCCCGACCTGGACATCGACGCCGCCAAGGCCTGGATTTCAGCCTGCGATGTGCTGCGCCACACCACTATCGGCATCACCCGAATGCTCACCCTCCACGGCACCGACCAGCCCTGAAAATCCCCCTCCGGCAGAGCGAATACCAAACCGACAACCTGCACGCCAAGGGCCTGCCGACACACCCTGGCAGGACCTTTCCGCATTGCCTCATCCTCACCATCAATGACGCGGCCATCCTCAACGTGAGTGATCGCTAACACCTGGGGCGAGGTCGAGATTCGGATAGCGCCGGCTACCTCGGCCAGGCTCTGCGGAGTCCAATAGGGATGTTCGGGCGGGGGAAGCCGAAGGCTTGGAGCTGGGGTGGCGCGGTGGACGAACGTGGCCCGTGGGCGTTCGAAGCCGGGTGTGGTTCTCGCTCGAGGACCGGGGGTGAGCTGGGGTGTCAAGCGGTAGCTCGTCATGGAGGGTGTTCTACCGTTCGAGGAGCAGGCGACACGATGGACTCATGGTTTGCGGAGCTGGCGCGGCGGGAGACGGCAGTCCGGTAGCGGATCGAGGAAATTGGTGAGCAGATCACCGAGTTGGCTGGGCTGCTGGAGGTCGAGGAAGCCAAGCCGCTGCGTCTGGTCATCACCGGGAACGGTGGAGGAGGCCGTGAGCGAGGCCGGGGGAAACCCCTGGAAGATCTGGCGGCCGGGCGCGACGCGGGGTGTTGGATCGGGGTGGTGACGGTGCCGCCGCGCGGCCGGGCATGACGGGTCGGGTTTGCCCGAGGCGTCTCGCGACGCAGCGGAGATCCTTGCCGACACCGCCGAGCCGATCCGGGCAGGGAAGATCGCGGCGATGAGAGGGCTGCAGGACCCCGCGGCCACGCTGGAGGGGCTGCGGACCAAGCTCAAGGGGCCGGCGAGCGCGGACGGGCGGTCGAGGACGGGCCGGGCTTGTTCATGCTGACCGCCGCAGCGGCTGGCGCGCTGACCGCCAGGCCGGGCGCGAGGCTGGATGGAGGCCACCATGCCTCTCCACGGCGTGCTGATTGCGGGGCTCCCGGTCAGGAGGAGCGCTGCCCGTTGGGCTGTTGGGCGCCGCTGTTCGGTTGGCGGGCGTGAGGGGTGCGGGCGGTGGCGCGAATGTTCGTCAGGAGGGCGTGGGTGGTGTTGTCGGGTTCGGTGTCGAGGTCGAGGAGGTGGGTTTCGAGGGTGCGGTAGGTGTGGAGGGCGGCGTCGGGGTGGCCGAGGTCGGCTTGCAGTTGCATGGTGCGGCGGTAGAGCTCTTCGGCGTAGGGGTCGTGGTGGAGGGCTTGCTGGAGGAGGGTGAGGGCGTGTTCGGGGTCGTCGGGGCGGTGGAGGTCGGCGAGGCGGGCGAGGGTGTCGGTGATGTCGCGGCGGAGGGTTTCGCGCCAGCGTTCGAGCCATTCGGCGGCGGGCCAGGTGTCGGTGGTGCCGCGGATTTCGGTGATGGCGCGGTGGTAGGCGGCGCGTTGGTCGCGGGGGTCGGCGGTGGTGTGGGCGGTGTGCAGGGCGGCGCGGAAGCGGCGGTAGTCGGTGTCGATGAGGGTGAAGTCCAGGACGTAGCGGTTGCCGTTGCGTTCCAGGAAGCGGGCTTCGGGGCGGCCGGTGGCGGTGCGGAGGGTGGTGCGGAGGTTGGCGGTGACGGTGTAGAGGCTGTTGGCGGCGTTGTCGGTCGGGGCGTCGGGCCATAGGGCGTCGGTGAGGGTGTCGGTGGTGGCGCCGTCGGGGTGCAGTGCGAGGTAGGTGAGTAGTTCCAGGCTTTTGCGGCGCAGGCCTTTGGTGACGAGGTGGCCGGCTGCGGTGAGGGTGAGCGGGCCGAGTAAGGACAGTTGGACCGGTGCCTGGGGTGCTGGTTCTGATGGGCGGCTGGGGGCGTAGCCGTTGGGCGTGGGGTCGGGCTGGTCAGCGACGGGCTGGTCAGCAGCGGGTCGGTCAGCAGCGGGTCGGTCGGCGGGTGGTTGGGCGGTGTGGGTGTTTGGTTCGGGGTGGCCGTGGGCGGCGGCGAGGGTGGTGAGTATGTCGCGGGCTTCGGTGGTGGTGAGTTGGTAGGCGTGCGCGCCGATGAGGTGGTGGACGGCGGGGCCGTCGGCGGCGATGACCGGGCCGGTGGGGTCGATGGTGCAGGTGCCGCCGTGGGGCCAGCGGCCGAGCAGGATGCCGGTGATGGCCAGGGGGCGGCCGGCGGCCAGGATCGAGGCGGCGCGTTCGGCGTGGCCGGGGTCAGGGGTGGTGACCAGCAGGACGGTGCCGAGCGGCTCGTCGGGGTGGTCGTGCCGGTAGGCGGCCAGGTCTGGGGTGTTGTCGGAGTCGGCGGTGTCCAGGAGGCGGGTGCGGTGCAGGAGTTCGGTTTCGAGGTGGTCGAGCGCGGTTGCGATGTGGTCGGTGATGATGAGCCCGGGGATCTGGAGGGTGACGAGGCCGGGACCGAACAGCTGGTCGGCGTCGGGGCGCGGCAGGACCACGCGGGACTCGTGGTGGGTGCGGTCGGCCAGCAGGGTGACGATGAGCGCGCGGGCGGTGGCCGCGGCGCCGTCCCCGACCAGGCCGACGCCGTCGGCGGCGTCCAGCAGGACGGGGAGTTCGCGGTCGTCGTCGGCAGCGATGTTGATCGCCTCGGGGCGGGGTCCGGACTCGGACTCTCCGGATGGTGTGTCGCTTGCCGGCAGGGCGCGGAAACGGGGAGCAACGCGCACGTCCGGGGCGCCGTCCGGTTCGTCGGGGGTGGGTTGGTCGGCGGTGGGGTCGGTGTGGTGGAGGTAGGTGTGGCGGACGCGGCGCAGCGGGGGCGGTAGCTCGGGTTCGGGTGGTTGGGTGCCGGGGCGTGGAGAGGGGCGGCGATGGCGACGGCGGTGGAGCCGCATGAGGGCGATCGCGAGGGCGAGGGCGGTGACCAGCCCGATCCCGATCAGGGTGCCGGAGGGGAGGGAGATCGCGACCGGTGCACGCCGCGCAGGCGAGGAGCCGTCGCTGGACGGCTCAGGGATCTCGGACGGTTCGGCAGTGCCGGAGGACTGAGTGGAGCCCTGGCCGGTGCCGCTGTGGTGCGGCGGGTGTGGCGGCGCCTGGTTGGCGGGGTGGCTCGGAGCCGACGGCGGTGGTGTGCTGGGCGGTGAGGCGGAGCGCCCCGAAGCGGACGGGCTCGACGCGGAAGGCGACGACGGGCGGGGTGACGAGGTCGGGGCGGGAGACGGCGGCGGCTTCGACGAGGGTGGAGGGGCGGGGCGGTCGGGGGTCGGGGAGGGGGCGGGCAGGAGGAGGACCCAGCCGGGGCGGATCAGGTCGGGGTCGGTGAGGGCGCGGCCGTCGGGTTGGGGGCGGCCGTGGTTGAGGTGGAAGATGTCGCGCCAGCGTTCGCCGTCGTCCAGGTGCTGGTGGGCGATGCTCCACAGGGTGTCGCCGTGGTGCACGCGGTGGGTCTGGCAGGTGGGTGCGGCGCCGGTGGGTGCGGGGCTGGTGGCTGCAGGGCTGGTGGCTGCGGGGTTGGCGTGCGTGGCGTGCGGGCGTGCCGTAACTGGGGCGGTGGGGGTGTGGGCGGCTAGGGGCCGGTAGCCGTCGGCGGCGACCGCGGCGGCCGGGGGAGCGGGAAGGGTCCGGGACACCGCTGGGAGCAGTGCGAGCGTGGCGGCGCCCAGCAGCGTCGCGGCCAGGGCCTGCAGGGGCCCCAAACCGGGCAGGCGGGGGGCGGTCCGGCCGCGCAGCAGCGCGACCAGTTCGGTGACCAGCGCCAAGGTGAACAGGCTCCACAGCAGCCAGGCCAGGCAGGCCAGGGCGTCGATGAGGAACCGGTCGCTCAGTGGCCCGGTCAGCGCGTCCCGGGCCGTGGCCGCGGTCGGGAGCGAGTGCGGCAGCGGCCAGCCGACGAAGGCGGCCAGAGCGGCGGGCGGGGCGGCGAGTGCGGCCAGCGTGGTGAGGGCGGCGGTGAGGGTGCGGGCGAGGCGCCCCAGGCTGGTCACCGCAGTTCCCGGGTGATGCCGTGGGCGGGGCGGGCCCGGCCGGTGGCGTGCACGGTGATCGATCCGAGGCCGACGATGCGGAGGATCTGCAGGTGCTGGGTGCGGGTGAGGGTGACGGTGACCTCGTGCCCGGTGGCTTGGACCTGGCCATCGCCGAGTCCGGCCGCGGTCAGGTAGGCGCGGGCGGCATCGGCGGCGCGGGCCGGGTCCAGGATGACGATGCCGCGTTGCCGGTAGGCGGTCAGGTCGATGGCCTGGGCGCCGGCGCGGGCGGCTTCTTGGGCTTGGCCGAGGGCGCGGATGCGGGCGGCCAGGACCAGGCCGCCGTCCAGTACCAGCCCGATGCACATCACCAGCGCGGCGGTCATCACCATGGCGAAGGCGGTGATGCTGCCGGCGTCCCGGCGGCTGCGGGGAGGGGTCATGGCTGCACCTCGCTGCGCCACTGGTCGATCGGGGCGGTGAAGGTGGCCGAGACCGTCCGGGTGCCGGGCAGGTGCAGCAGCGCGAGTTGCGCCAGCGTCACCGTGCAGGTCACGTGCACGGTGATGTGGCCGCCGGGGCGGAACTGGGCGGTGTCGGCGGTGGTGTCCAGGTGCCGGCAGCTGACGGCGGCGCGGTCGATCGCGGCGCGGGCGGTGGTCGCGGCGGCCTGGTCGGCGGTCGCGGGGCCGGGTTGGCTGGAGGCGGCGCGGGCGGCCTGGTGGGCGGCGTCGGTGACTTTCTGCTGCGCCGACACCAGCCGTCCGGCGGCCACCGCCAGCAGCACCAGCAGCATCAGCAGTGGGGTGAGCAGGACCAGTTCGGCGCTGGCCGAGCCGCGGCACCGGGGGCGTGGGGTGGTCATGGCGGTGGGTGCGGGTGGAAGCGTTCGACCGGCCCGGCCGCGCGGGCGCGGACCGGCAGGTGCAGGAACGGGGCGGGCAGCACCCGTGGGGCGGTCCCGTGGATCTGGACGGTGACGGTGTCGGCGGTGCGGGTGATGGTGATGGACGCATCGCCGAGCGCGTGCGGGCCGATCTGGGCGCGGACCGCCTCGGCGCGGGCGCGGCCGTCGGCGGCGGTGGCGCCGTCCACGCGGGCGGCCGACAGCGCTTCGGCGGCGGTGGCCTGGGCGAGGTGCACCGCGTGCGCCCAGACCGCGAACTGCACCACCAGCAGGATCAGCACCAGCAGCAGCGGCATCGCCACCACGGTCTCGGCGGTGGCCGCGCCGCGATCGCGTCGGGGATTTGGCCGGGCGCCGTGCTCGCGCCGCGCAGCGCCGTCCTTGCGCCCTGGGATGCTGCGTAAGCGCTGTCGAGCGATGTGCGGGCGCGTCGGTGGCGGGGTCATCCGAGGCTGATCCCGCCGGCCTTGGCGCGGACTTTGCCGGCGATGAGGGCGACCGCGGCGATGGCCAGGGCGACCAGCAGCGCGGTGACCACCACGGTCTCGGTGACATACCCGGCGTCGCGCTGCTGCTTGAGCTGCTGCCACCGGTCGCGGACCAGCGCGGCGATGGCGGTGAGGTACTTCCATTCGGTCATGCGGACTCCTTGTGTTCAGAACGCGGTCAGGACATGGGCGACGGCCGGGAACCCCAGCAGCAGCAGGAACCCGGCGAACAGCAGCACCACCGGCAGCGACAGCCGTTCGGTGGCGGCCTGGGCGGCGGCCTCGGCGTCGGCGAGTTGGTGGGCGCGCAGCGAGGTGGCCTTGGCCGACAGCGAGGCGCGGACCTTGGCGCCCTCGGTCCCGGCCAGGGTGACGGTGGCGGCCAGCTCCACCAGTTCGGCCACGCCCAGCTGGCGGCCGAGCGCGCCCAGCCCGGTCCACGGGGGCTGGCGGGTGAGTTCGGCGGCGTGCAGGGCGTGCCGGATCTCGGCGAAGGCGGTGCCGGTGCCGGCTGCGGCGGCGTGGGTGAGGGCGGCTTCTACTCCTGCGCCGCCGGCCAGGCCGATCACCACCAGGTCCAGGAACGCCGCCAGTGCCTGACGGAAGGCGGCGCGGCGCTGGGTGGCCTGGCTGCGCAGGGCCAGGTCGGGGACGAAGAACCCGGCGGCGCCGACCGCCAGCGACGCCCACAGCGGCACCGGCCAGGCCACCGTCACGCCTTCCAGGCTGAGCAGGAACCACAGCGCGGGCGGCAGCAGTACGCCGATCAGCAGGCTGGCCGCTTTTTCGGCCAGCAGCCGTTCGGGGCTGCGCTGCAGGATCGCCAGGTCGGCGTGCGCCGTGCGGGTCGGCAGTCCGAGCCCGGCCAGGGCCGGGACCAGCGGGGCGCCGAGCCGGGCCGTCCAGCCGCCCGGATCGCCCAGCGGTGGGGGAGGAGGCGGGGTGGTGGGAGTGAGCTGGGCCAGGCGCGCCGCCAGCGGGGGACGGGGCGGACGCAGTCCCCGCAGCATCAGCAGCAGGCCCAGCCCGCAGCCCATCCCCAACACCAGTGCGATCGTCATGGCTGCTCCGGTCCGGGCAGCAGCCGCGGCGGGGCGTCCATCTGGCTCATGCGATGCAGCCAGGTGAACGCGGCGGCGAAGCAGCCGCCGATGGCGGCGAGCATCAGCTGCCCCAGTGGCGTGTCGTAGGGGGCCAGGTAGGCGCGGCTCCAGGCCACAAGGCCCAGGGTCATGGCGAGGGTCGCGCCGATGATGATGCGGACCGAGGAGCGCATCCGGGCGCGTCCGGCGGCTACCCGTAGCCGCATCTGCGCCTGGTCGCGGGTGGCGGCGGCCAGCCGCCCCAAAAGCGGCGCCAGTTCGCCGGTCTCAGCCTGCACCGCCAGCGACAGGGCGGTCACCACCAGGTCGGCGGTGGCATCGTCCATCTGGGCGGCGAAGGCGGCCAAAGCTGTCGGCAGCCGCTGCCCGGTCTGCAGCGCGGCGGCCAGGTCGGTCACCGGGACGGCGATCGGGGCGGGCGCGACGGCGGCGGTGGCGATGATGGTCTGTTCCAGTCCGGCGGCCGAGGCCAGGGTGTCGCGCAGCGATTCGGTCCAGGACGCGATCGCCTCGATCCGGGCGACGGCGGTGGTGTGCGCGCGGTCGGGGCCGAGCAGCTCAGGCAGCCACCAGCCCGCCAGCGCGGCCAGTGCGGCGCCGACCGGCCAGCGGGTCAGGGCACCGACCAGGACCGCCGCGCAACCCACCGCCACCATCCGCGTCGGGGAGCGCCGCATCGCCCGCCAGCGGCCGGTGCGGGCGGTGCGGCGGACGGGCAGGGGACGGCGCCGCAGCCCGAGCACCATCAGCAGCAGGCCCAGTCCGGTCCCCACGCCCAACAGCGCGGCCAGCGCGGTCATGGCGTCCACCAGTCGCGGGTGTCCAGCTCGACCGCCTCCAGCTCCTGCAGGGTCTCGGCGCGGACCGGCACGCCGGGCACGGCGCGACGGTCGGGGCCGGGACGGAACACCTCGTTGGCGGTGACGTGCCGGCCGTCGGCGCCGGTGACCTCCAGCACCGACGACACCACCCGCGTGCCGTCGGGGGCGGCGTCCAGATGCACCACGAAATGCACCGCGCCGCCGACCAGCATCGCGGTCGCCTCGATCGGCAGGCGCTCGGCGGCCTGGGCGGCGTAGGTGGCCAGCCGCGCGAACGCGCCGCGGGAGCTGGAGGCATGCACGGTCGCCATCGACCCGTCATTGCCTTGGGACATCGCGTTCAGCATCGGCACGACCTCGGCGCCGCGCGCCTCCCCGACGATGACCCGGTCGGGGGACATCCGCAGCGCCCACCGCACCAGCTCGGCCATGGAGATCTCGCCCTCGCCTTCGACGTTGGCCTCGCGGGCCTGCAATGCGACCACATCGGGGTGGGCGTCGATGTCGCGGTCCAGCGCCAGCTCGTAGGCGTCCTCGATGGTGACCAGCCGCTCGGCCGGGGAGATCTCGGCGGCCAGCGCGCGCAGCAGCGTGGTCTTGCCGATGGAGGTCCCGCCGCAGATCAGCACGTTCTTGCGGGATCTGACCAGCGCGGCCAGAAACGCCGCCAGGCGCCGGTCCAGGCTGCCCTGCAACTGCAGGTCCCGCAGCGTGACGGTCAGGTAGCGGTGCCGGCGGATCGCCACCGCCGGACGCGCCGACACCGCCATCACCGCGAACAACCGCGACCCGTCGGGCAGCTGCACCGACAACCGCGGCACCCCGCGGTCGAAGCGGCGTTCCTCGATGCCGGTGCGGGCGGCGATGGTCCGCAGCAGGTCGATCAGGTCGGCGTCGGATCGCGCCACCGGTGGGACCTGCGCGCGGGTGCCGTCGGCGTAGCGGACCCACACGTTGTCACAGCCGTTGGCGTTGATGTTCTCGATCGTCTCATCCTCCAGCAGCGGCTGGAACCCGCCGAGCGCGAACAGGCTGTTGAACACCGCCGTGGCGACGCGCTGTTCGGCGTCCTCGGCCAGCGGCGCTTGCCCGGCCCGCAGCGCGTGCGCGGCATACCCGTCCAACACCTCGGCGATCAGCCGCTGCCCGGTCTGGATGCGGGCGCGAGCGTCCAGCGCGCTCTCCTGCCGCGCGGCGGCCGCCAGCCGCTGTGCGACCTGCCCGCGCACCCACTCCACCAGCGCCGCCTCGGTCCCGTTCACCGCCGCCATCAGCCCACACGCCCCGGGCCCTGCGGCGCCAGCGGACGCGACGCCAACCACGCCTTGGGCGGCTCGGCCGCACCCGCCGCATCAGCCGCGGCCGCCTCGTCCGGCCGGTCGGCTCGGGCGATCTGGTCGGGGGCAGCGAACCCGGCCGAGGCTGCCAGCCGCTCAGCCAGGGAGCGGGCCGCCCGGCCCAGCCGCAGCCGCCCGGCCCGCTGCGGGGCCGGTTCGCCCGCCAGCAGCGCCGCCGCGCCGCGCCGATCCAGCGGCAGCTCGGCGACCACCGGAACCCGCAACGTCGCGGCGATCTCGGCAGCCGAAAATCTGCCCCGGCCCACCAGCACCAGCCCGACCTCGGCCACGCCGGTGCTCAGCGCGGTGCACTGCCGTCCCAGGTGCGCCAGCTCGGCCACGCACGGACGCGCCACCAGCAGCGTCCCGGTCGCCTGGCCCAGCAACGGCAGCGCCACCGACGCCGGCTCCACCCGCCCCACATCCACCACGACCACCAACTGCGGGTCGGCGGCCCACGCGGCCACCAGCCGTGAGGCGGCCAGCGCCGCGACCGCCGCCCGCGCCTGCTCGGCCCCCACCGGCGCCGCCACCAACCACACCCGCGCATCCAGCCGCTGCCCGTGCCGCCACACCAGCTCCGGCCGGGCCGCGCGGCGGGCCGCCGCAGCCAACTCCACCAGGCCCGGACCGGTCGCCACCTGCAGGCGCGCGGCCAGATCCCCACCCGCCGGATCGGCCTCGACCAGCACCACCCGCCGGCCCGGCCAGGTCGCCGCCAGCGCCATCGCCAGCGTCGTCACCCCCGGCGAGGCCTTCACCGACCCCAGCACCAGCACCGCCATCGTCAACTCCCCGCCACCAGCACCAGACTCACCGCCCCGGCCGCCGCCACCGGCGCCACCTGCGGGACGTCATCGGCCGGCAGTTGCAGCTCCACCACCGAACCCTCGCCCTCGCGGACCGGATCCACCCGCAGTACCGTCGCGGCCGTCACCGGCAACGCCGCTCCGCCTTCCGCCCCGCCCGCTGGCTTGGATGCTGGCTGCTGGTCGGAGCCCGCCACCGCGAACACCCGCACCCGCGCGCCCGGCACCAGATCGGGCGGGAAGCGGCCCGGCTTGACCGCCACCGCCAGCACCGCCTGCCCCACCGGCGGGAACCGCACCGCACCGACCGCCTCGGGCGTCAGCAACGACCGCGCCAGCACCGGCACCGCCAGCGCCCGCCCCACCACCGCCGACCGCTGCCCGGCTGGCACCAAACGCACCGCCGCCGACGCCTCCACCTGCACCGTCGCCAGATCCGTCGCCTGCACCACCGCCCCGGCCGGCAGCGACCGCACCACTATCAGCACCGGCCGCCGCGCACCCATCCCCGCCGCGGCCACCGCGAACGCCAACCCGCAGCCCACCACCAGCAGCAACCCCAACAACACCAGCGGCCCGTTGCGGCGCGCCCGCGGGCGCGGCACCGGCCCGCCCCGCCCCGCCTCGTCCAGCCCGCGCGCCAGCCCTCGTGTCGCCGCCATCGCCCCTCACGCTCCCGCAACAGTCGTCAGACCCTGCGACTCAGCGACCCGGAACCCGGCCGCTGCGCTCGTCGTCAACGGCGGCAGCGTCCCGGTCTGCCCACCGCCCGCCCAAGTGATCGCCCAGGTGATGGTCGCGGTCACCCGGAACGCCTCACCCGGCTGCCCCGCCGAACTCACCTGATACACGTGACCGCAATCAGGCGAGGCCGCCCGCGGATCACCACCCCCGCCATACGGAGTGCCGGGGCCGTGGCACGTCACCGACCCGCCATCCCCGGTCACCCACGCCACCTGCGTCGGCGTTGCAGTCGCGGTCACACTTTCGCCCGGCACCGCCGCCGTCGCGGTGCGGGGATGCCACGCCGACGGGTCAATCCACAACCACGTCGGCAAATGCACCAACTGGAGCAAGTCCTGCCGCGGCGACGACCGGATCACCGGACTCGGCAACACAAACCGCCCCCGCGCCACCTGCGCCAACACCCCCGGCGCCGGCGGAGCAGCCACCCCACCACCACCGCCCCCAGCCCCCGCCTGCTGATTACACGCCCCATTCCCCGCAATAGTCGCCGGATCCGGGCACCCACCACCCCCGCCAATGGCGCCGCCTCCTGAGCCTCCGTTCCCACCGCTGCCGCCCCCTGGAGAGCCCTCCGGCCGTGGAGGACGACCGACCGAGACGTCGCAGGAGGGTGCACCAGCCGAGCCGCACCTCACGCTCCCGTAAGGTCCGCCTGGTGGTGGAGGCTCGGCCGTCGCCTGTCCAGCGCAGATGAGGCCAAGCGTCAGCGAGACCGTCTGGGCGGCTGGTAAGGAGGTCAACATGAGCCCTCCCCGTTGACCACGAGCAGGGTGGCTTTCCAGACGCCATCGAAGAGCTGCAGCTCTGCTTTGATGAGCCGCGGCTTGGGTGGTGTCGTGTCGATCAGCTTCCCGTTACGGTCGTAGCGCCTCCATTGCGAGCTGTCAGAGCAATCCCGCAGGGTTGCCTTGGCGGGCCGAGTTGTAGTCGTCAGGCTCACGACAGTCGGACGGTTCGTAGGTGCACCCCGGGTCACAATCCCGGCTTGGTGGTTCCTATAAAGGGCTTGAATGAGAAGCTGATACGCCGGACCTGCGGTGTAATGAGCCAACGTTGGGGTCTGGTAGTCGGCAGTTTTCGCCGCTTCAGCGTAGGTAGACCAGACCTTCCGGTAAGAATCGAGAGCCATCTCTCGAGAAGCTGGTCCTTCGAGATCGAAGGAGATGGAGTTGCCGATGACAGTGGCGCCGCCGTGGACTTATGGGCGCTTGCACAGGCTGCGGACAAGGTCAGTGCCCCGCTTGCGGCGAGTGCCGTGCAGGTCCATCTTTGCTTGTGAAAGGCCATCGAATCCTCCCAGAGCAAGGTGCCGCCTTCAGTGACTGTGCTTTCCTCTGGCTGCCCAGCACCCTCATTCCGCTATAGATGAGCCGTCTCCTGTACCACACCATCCTGACCCAACAGAGACCTAACACCCCAGCTGGGAAGGCTTTTCGGACATGTCAGATCCCGTTTCGCGGCTCGGATGCGGTTGACCCGCCGCAGTCGAGGGTGGATCGCGGTCATCTTGGAAATGGGCAAGGTCATCCAGCGCTCCTCGTTGTCGTGACCGGAACCAGTTGACCTTGATCTCCGTCGAAGATGCGACCGAGATTACGAGTTGGTGGTCATCAACCGGTCACCAAACGGACAGCGGGTAGGGCGTGAGGGCCGATGGCCACATTCGGTCAATGCTTGCGAGGCCGTAACTGGAGCCTGACTCGGTTGTTGTCCTATTGCCGAGATCGTCGTCAACTTCCGGGGAGGGCGATGGAGTATCGAATCCTGGGCAGCGGGCTCGACATCCGGGCGGACTCCGGCGAATGCATTGCTGTCACGCGGCCGCAGTCACGCCAGCTGGTGTCAGTGTTGGCGCTGCACGCGGGCGAGACCGTGAGAGCTGACGCGTTGACCGAGCTGCTGTGGGGAGCAAGCGGACTCAAGAACCCGGGCAAGGCGCTCCAGCAGGCTGTCCTCGTGGCCCGCAAGCTCGTCCCCGCACACTTCCTGGTGACCGAACCGGGCGGGTACCGCCTGCACCTGGGGCAGGGGGACTACCTGGATCTGTGTCAGTTCGAACAGCTCACGGCCAGGGCAGAGCGGACCCGGCCAGCCGACCTTCGGGCCGCTGCCGGCCTCTTCGAGAGTGCTTTGAGCCTGTGGGGGGCCCGGCCGCTGGCAGACCTGCCATCCACCGCCGCAGTGGAGCCCCTCCGCCAAGGACTACTTGCACAGCGACGCGAGGCACGCGAGGAACTGGGCAGCATTCTGCTCGACCTGGGGGAGCACGGTCACCTCATTGCCAAGCTTCGGCGCTGGCTGGCCGAGGACCCCTACAACGAGCGGCATCGCAGCCAGTTGATGCTCGTGCTCTACCGCACAGAGCACAAGGCCGAGGCGTTGGCCCTCTATGACGAGGCGGTCGACCTGATGGGCACTCAGGCGCTCCTCGGCCCTTCCCTTCAAAGGCTCGCCCAGCAGATCATCCGCAACGAACCCTGCCTGCAGCAAGGCTTCACCCTCCGCGCCCCAACGGCCTCCGGCGACCACAGCTCATCCGCCCCCTCGCCTCTGCCGTCAGTAGGCTTGAGTCGGAGGACGGACTCGGCGGGGGATTGCTGGACGCCAACAGGGATAGACGTTTCGCGACCGAGTCCCGCCCGGATCTACGATTGGTTCCTTGGAGGGAAGGACAACTTCGCTGCGGACCGCGAGGCGGGGGAGGCGATCCTCAAGGCCGCGCCGCACGGGATCGTTGCATGCCAGGAGAATCGTGCGTTCCTCTGTCGCGCCGTCGAATATCTGACAGCCCGCGGCGTTACCCAGTTCCTTGATATCGGCACCGGGTTGCCCACTCAGAACAACGTGCACGAGGTTGCTCAACGGCATTGCCCCCGAGCCCGCATCGTCTACGTTGACAACGATCCGATCGTTTCGGTCCACGCCAGGGCATTGTTGGCAGAGACTGATAACGTCGCCCTCGTCAAAGCTGACCTGCGCGATCCGGAGTTGATCCTTCGGCACTGGCGGCTTCAGGAGCTTATCGACTTTGCCCAGCCCGTGGCGATCCTGCTATTGGCCATCCTCCACTTCATCCCGGATGAGGACGACCCGCACGTGGCCGTTGCCCGGCTTTTGGCAGAAGCGGCCCCCGGGAGCTATCTGGTCGTTTCGCACGGCACTGCCGATGCCGGTGCGCGTACCGCCCGGGCAGTCGAGAGGATCTACGACGAGCGAGCGAGTGCCTCGCTGCATACTCGTAGCGCAGCCGAGGTGAATCGCTTTTTCGATGGTACGGAGCTCGTACGCCCCGGCCTGGTCTTCACCTCACAATGGCGGCCACCGTGCGGGGCCCTGACCGTCCAGCCTGCCGAGGCAGGGCTCTATGCCGGCATCGGCCGCAAACCCCTGTCCAGCGAAGTTAAGAGGTCCATTTAAGAGGCGACTGACAATCCGGGCCCGGAATGTATCGGGGCAAGTGGCGGCGTGCAGGCAGTTCCCAACTCCCTGCTGGGGCCCGTCAGTCAGTGTTGAATCAGTGCTGCTATGGCCGTATTTCTACAAGCAAGGTTGTCGGCCAAGCTTGATGTCGGCAATAATGAATGACAATTGCGCGAGATCGATCATCAAGGGGGCGCTATTCGGGTCTTGGCTGTCCCGGATGAAGGCGACGCGTCGGAGACGTGCTAGTTCGACGCAATTCCCGCCGTTTGCGCCGCTGTGGGACGACTTCTGCCAAATTAGATTATCCATCGCTCCTCGATAGTCCTTTCAATGAACCTTTTCCAGCAGCCTCTTCAAGGCTGCTGATCACAGCATGATCGCGGGCGGCGTGGCTGGCCGTGGAGGTGAAGAAACCCCTGGTAGGAGAGGTGGTCTCTGACCTCCGCCCCCCGCAACCAGAGGTTTCACGTGCTGTTCTATCGTGCTTCGCTGCCGTTGTCGCGTTCGACTCTGAACTACCTGACCGGTCTCGTCCGGCGGGAGCGGACGAAGCTGAAGAGCAAGGGCCGGGCTTTGAACGCGGGGCAGCAGGCGCTGATGACGCTCGCATACTTGAAGAAGGGCGATACGTTCGCGCAGCTCGCGGCAGGTTTCGGGGTCGGGACGACGACCGCGTGGAGGTATGTGAACGAGGTCGTGGCTTGGCTGTCGGCCCGCTCACCCAAGCTCGGCACCACACTCGCCAAGGCGAAGAAAGACGGGCTGGGACATCTGATCCTGGACGGCACTCTCATCGCGACCGACCGCCTCCGCGCCGACCGGCTCTTCTACTCGGGCAAGCATCACAAGCACGGCGTGAACCTGCAGGTCATTGCCGGCCCGTACGGGCAGATCGTGTGGGTGTCGGGTGCGGTACCCGGCTCGATCCACGACCTGAAAGCGGCCCGGAACCGGGGAATCATCCGCGCCCTGGCAGCGTGCGGGCTGCCGGTCCTGGCCGACAAGGGCTACGTCGGCGCCGGTCCCGCGATCATCGTTCCTTACAAGGGCAGGAACAAGCCCGCCTCCCAGAAACAAGCCAACCGGGCCCACGCCAAGCTCCGCGGACCAGGTGAACGCGGAAACGCCCAGCTCAAGTCATGGAAGATCCTCACCAAGCTCCGCTGCTGCCCCTACCGCGCCGGCCACCTCGCCAAGGCCATCAGCGTCCTACAAAACCGCGAGGCCGCCCTCGCCCCGTGATGGAAAAGGCTCAATGAGGTCAATAGAGTCCGACTGTCGGAGCGCGTCAGCTCTGAATTGCTCAAACATTCTGCGCAGGATGGCCACGTTCTCGGGTTCCTCGATGACTTCGGCCTTCAGTTGATCATCGACATAGGCAACTTCTCCAGCCTCGAAGGTGGCAATTACGAAGGGGGCGAGGAATCCTGCGCAGACCGGTGAACTGAAGGGAACTATGTGCACAAAGACATTGTCTCGATCGGCCATGCGAACCAGGTGCTGCAACTGCTCCTTCATGACCTCTGGCCCTCCGACGCAGCTGACAAGGACGGCCTCTGAGATCACGGCCACCATCGTGGGCGGGTCATCTTCTGAGGTGAGCAACTTCTGCCGATCGAGCCGGTCGGCCAGCACCTTGTCGGTGTCTCCGAGGTGCGTGGCCAACTGGAAGACGGCACTGGCGTACTCCTCGGTCTGCAGAAGGCCCGGGATCACCGTGGTCTCGAACGACAGCAGCGAGGAGGCCCGGTTCTCGATGTCTCGCCACTTGCGCATCCACTCCAGCGGGACCGCCGCGTTGATGAGGTCGGTCCTGATTCGAGTGAGGATTCCCTTGATCGCATCCGGTCCGTAGAGCTTTTCGATCGCGTCGAGGTGATCAGGCTGCGGAAGGCGGCGCCCTTTCTCCCAGGAACGGACCAACCCTTCCGAAACGTACACCGCACGCGCCACATCATCCGTTTTGAGATCACGTTCCTCCCGCGCCCGCCGCATCTCCCTAGCAAGGAACATGCGCGGTGTCAGGTGTTTGCTTCCCATGATCTCGTACAGCTCCGTACAAGTGGGTGACGGGGGGTTGTTCGCTTGCTGTGCCTGTGCTTTGCCTCCCCAGATTACGCCGTCAGCGCAACGCTTAACAGCAGGAACGCGCTCACGATGAAGGCGGTGGCGAGCATGTCCACCCTGGACGAGCTCACAGCTCGATACCCGGATTGGGAGATCTTCAGCTCCCGGAACGGGACCCTGAACGTCGCCAGTCGGTGTGCACCGTTGTCGGACCGCGAGCTGTTTCGCGGGCTGCACATGTCGATCATTCGGGAGTCGGTGGAGGGCCTGCGGGAGGCGCTCGCCGAGGAGGCGTTGGTCGAGGCGCGGATCCGGGGGCCGATGTGAACGGCGACGATGACCGGCTGGTCGAGGACCTCTACAACCGTGCGGTGGTGAGGGTCTACAGCGGCTGGGCGAGCAGCAACGCGACCTGGATGCCGGCGCGGGAGCGCTCCTTGGCGGGGGAGCGGGTGCGGCAGGCCCGCGCCAAGCTCGACGTGCTCGCTGCCACCGCCCCAGGAGCTCCGGTCGCCGAGCCGCCGACCCGCCCCGACGGCCCCGTGCGCTGGAACGCCGACGACTGATCCAACCCTTCGTATCGAGGACGGCCTGTAGGAGGGCATGTGCATCGCAGGAAGGCACGGCGCCGAGCTCAGCCTCAGCATCGGCGCAAGGATGTGCGGAGGTTGCCGCCGGAGGTGGAGGCCGAGGCGCCGGCTGGTCTGCGCCATGCAGAACAGCAGACCGGCGATCGAACCGATTCGGTGCAGGCGCGCTGCGCGGCGACCGTCGCGTCGGTCCTGTTGAGCAGCTGTCCGCATCCGTGTCTGCAGGAGGGGTGCGTCCGTGCCGGGGTCTTGTGGATCACGCTGCTGGATGCCCGGACGGGTGCGTCGTCGTCGGCGGGGTGCTGTCTGCGGCATTGGGCGTTGGTGAGGCTGCTGCTGGAGCGCGGCGGGTTCACCCTCCACCTTGACCAGCGGGTGCGGGCGCTGCTGGCGTCGGTGAACTAGGAGGGGCCGGGCGTGGATCTCATCGACACCCAGCTGGACGCCCTGACCGAGCACCTGGCGGCGATGAGCGAGGCCGTCTACACCCATGGGGAGGAGTTGCGGTGCGATCCGCGGCGGATGGGTGAGCTGGTCGGCAAGCTGGAGGAGACTTCCAAGGCCATGCACGAGCTGGTGCAGGCGTTCGGTGGGATCTCCCTGACGATGGGTGATGAGCAGGCCCGCCGCAAGGTCCAGGAACATCTGGAGACCGCTGGGCAGGCGCTGCAGATGGCCCGGCACTCCACCCACATCGCCATCCACTTCCTGGCAACCGCCGCCCACGAGTTCGCCCAAGCCGCCGACCACCCTTGACAGGGTTCGGGCGTTACGCGGCCTGCCCCGGCCGGCCGCGTCCCCGACCGGGGGCAGTCCGCATCTTGCCGAGGAACACCAACATCCTCACCCGGCCAACCCGTGTCGGGACGCCGCGTCCGCGCCGCCAACACTGACGTCGCCCTGCCGGACCGCCGCAATGGCCAGGACATCAAGAGACAACGCCCACGGCCCGCGCAGCCCGGCCCCAGCACCGGTTCACAGGGAGCCCGAATCATGCCCATCCTCGGCGATATCCCACTCGCTACTGGACAGCGCTGATGAGCATGCCCTCAGCCGCTGCGGCAGACCGGGCGTCCGAGCCGTGTCCTGTGCCGGCATGCCGCCGCGCGCCGGAACTGGGCCGACTGTTCGGCCACGACAGGCGGGGACATGCCCTGGTCTCCCAGCTCAGTACCGACCGGCCCGGACAACCCGGGATCACCACCCTGCAGAGCCTGGCGGCCAAAACCGATCTGGAACTGCTGCGCCGCTCCGGTATCGGGCCCCATGCGCTGGCGGCCATCCGCCGGTACCTGCCCGCCCACGCGCCCGGGCCAGGTGGTGAGCCGTGGACCGCAGAGCATGCCGTCGAGCTGTATCGGGGCGGTGCCAGTGTCGGGCAGATCGCCCGTGGCTGCGGCTTGTCGACCGGCACCATCGGCACGATCTTGAGCATCGCTGGGATCGGTCGTCACGCGGCTCCGCAGCACCGCGGGATCGACACCCGGCAGGTGGTGGAGCTGTACCGGCAGCTGCACAGCACCCGCGCCGTCGCGGGACGGCTGGGCTGCACCCAGCACACCGTGCTGTACCACCTGAAGAAGGCCAATGTCGCGCGTCCGTCGACCACCAAAGCTCCGCCGGTGGACTCCTTCGACCGGGTCGTCGCCGCCTGCCGCGCCCACCCCGACCTGCCCTACTGGCAGATCGGCCGGCTCCTGAACCTGTCGGAATCCAGCATTGCCGGCCACACCCAAGAAGCCATCGCCAAGGGCGTCCTGCCAAGCCGCCAGCCAGGCCGGAAAACAGATCAGCCCGCCACCGCCTCCCCACCACGGCTGCCGCCCACCCCCGCCACTCCGCCGCCCCACCCCTGACGCAAAAGATCCCGGTACCGCGGCAGGGCTGACCACGCCGCTGCTGCGACACAGATCCCTGCGTGGCCCAGCGCCTTCCACGTGCGTTACCCGTCCTCATCCCCGATCGAGAAGTGAGCGCCGTGCCGTGACTAGAACCAGCGACGCCAGTAACGGTGTGCCGCACTCTGCCGGCGGGGACTCGGTGCCGGGCCCCATCGACGGGATGCCGGCGAAGGCGGACCGTGCTCGGCCCTGCCCGGCGTGCCGGGAAGCCGATCCGGCCGTGCTCGACTCCCCGGTGCAGCAGCTGCTCGGCCCCGAGCACAGCCGCACCCGCTCACCCAGCGGGAGACCGAGGTGCTGCGCATGTCCGCGACCGGTGCCGAACCGCGGGAGATCGCCGAACGGCTCTTCCTGACCTACGGGACGGTCCGCAACTATCTGACCTCCGCGGTCGCCAAGCTAGGCGCGCGCAACCGCGTCGACGCCATCCGCATCGCCACCCGAGTCCGGCTGGCTGTGACGCGAACCTTGCCACCAGCTCGAACCTGCCGCCGGGCCGCGGTCCCGCCTCCAGTTTCCCGCCCGCGCGCAGTGCCAGGCTCGCCAACCCGGATCCGCCGGCCTGCTCCGCCGGACGCCCCGTGACGCCGTCGTTGACAACGCGCAGAAGCACCGCGCCGTCGGCACGGGAGATGGTGATGGAGCAGGTGCGGGCCCGGCTGTGCCGCAGCACATTGGTGACGCTCTCACGCAGCGCCGCGGCCAGCGCGCTGTCGACCTCCGCAGGGAGGGGGCCACGCTCGATGTCGGCCGCGACGGAGATCCCGGCAGCCGTCAGCACCTCGGTCGCGGCGTCCACCTCCTGATCCAGCCGCAGCCGGATCCGGCCGCTGGTGATCGAGGCCAGTTCGGTACGTGCCTGTGCGACCACCTCGGACAGTGATGTCAGCTCGGCCTCGGCCCGCTCGGGCTCGCGGTCCAGCAGACGCAAGACCAGCTCCCCCCGCAGCGCGACCGCCGAAAGGCTGAAACCGAGCACGTCATGCAGATCACGGGCGATCCGGTCACGCTCGGTGGCCACGGCCGACCGGGCCAGATCGTGGCGCGCGCGCTCCAGCAGCACCACCAGGTCACCGAGCCGGGTCAGGCTGTAGAACAGCCACGCCAGGATGAGGTCGGTGAGGTAGTTCCCCGCGGTTCCCGCCGGGCTCGGCGCGGGCGACGCGAAGAAGAGCGCCAGGGAGTGCAGGGCCTCCACGAGCACGACGATCGGCACCCAGTGACGCGGGCGTAGCCAGGCCAGCGCCGCCCCGAGGAAGAAACCCCAGACGTCGGCAAGCTGGCTCCAGGCGGACACCAGCAAGGCTCCTGGCCAGGCCAGGGGAAACACCAGTAGTCCGATCACTGCAAGCCGGATCCGGCTCGGCGGCAGCATGAACAGCACCACGGCGGCACCGAGAACCGGAATGCTGAGGAGCATCCACCACGGATCCGCCCCGGATGCAACGCTCGCCGAATATCCGAAGCTCACTTCCAGCGTTCCCCGTACGGCCTGGATGAGGATCGCGGCGAGAAGGATGACGCGGGCGACCCTCGGCGATCTGATCAATACCGCGGGTTCGGGGGCGCCCGTACTGCGATAGTCGCCGGCCATCTCCCGGATCCACGCCATGGTGCTCCGCGCAGCATCGGTCGCAGCGCGGATCTCGACCCGAGCGGCCGCGCCCGCCGCCCCCGCCAACCGAGCAGAGATCGACACCAGTTCGCCGTCCACGACCTCGCGCAGCTCTCCGTCCAACCGCAGCCGCTCCCGCAACGCCGCGAGCCGCGCCAGTTCGTCCCGGGCGTCATGCAGGTCACGCACCATTTCCGCGAGGGTGTAGAGGCTGAAGATGATCAAACCGTCGATCGCAGTGGCCGATACCCACCACATCCAGTACGGGAAGGACAGACCGATCAGCACCCGCCCGGCGCCCGTGGCGGCCAGCACGAGGCCGTACACGGGCCATGCCATCCGTGCCGGGAGCACACACAGCACCCCCACCGCGATCGTCCAGGGGAACCAGTCCCAATCCGTTCCGACCACGGCGAACGGCAGCAGCGCCAGCACCACCACCGCTGCGAGGAGCCCGGACCGGACGGCCGGGCGCCACCGGCGCGCCAAGAGGGCGATCAGCGGCGGATAGGACGCCGCGGCCAGCACGATGCCCGGCCACGCGACCCCATGGTCCACCGCCGCCGTCCAGCGGATCGCGAAAATCATGCCCAGCGCGGCCCACATCATGCCCCGAGCGATCCGAGGCGGCAGACCCTCTGCTGCCGCGCCGGCCGCACGGTCCCGGGCCCAGTAGCCGACCCGGCTCCAGGTCCGTCCCTCGTCATCAGGCCGGACGAAGATCAAACGATCTCACCCTTACCTGGACGTACCGGTAGGCGGTCGCCGGTGGTGCGTGCCGTCATCGCGCGGAGTGGACCGGTTCGACCAGGGGTGAGCGCTGACCGGGGCCGGGGTCAGCGTCGGGGTCGGGTAGTCCTTGAGGGTGATCGCGGTGGCGGCCTTGGTGCTGAGTTTGTCCAGGATACCGAGCATCGGGCCGGTGGTGAGCGCCTTGTAGAGGAGGGTGCGGCGGCGGATGCTCTTGGGCGCGAAGAACGATCCGACCCCGCCGGCCACCTGTTGGCAGGCCTTGGTGAACTTCTTGATCTGCTGCTCGTAGTTGGTGAAGGCGGTCTGGTGGTCGGCGCTGGCGGCCAGTTCGCCGGCCAGGACGTAGGCGCAGACGATGGCCAGGCCGGTGCCCATCCCACCGCAGGTCGCCCCGTATCCGGCGTCGCCGAGCAGCGCGACCCGGCCCCGGGTCCAGTGGTCCATCTTCACCACGCTGATGGAGTCGAAGTAGAAGTAGCGCGCCTCCCACAGGTCGGCCAGCACCTGCCCGCTGGACCAGCCCATCCCGTCGTATGCCTGGGCGACGAGCCGTTTCTGTCCCTGGATGTCGTGCCGGCCGACGGTCACCTTGTCGGCGGCGAACACGCACATCACGTTGGCCGCAGCGCTCTGCCGGATCGGGTAGAGCGCCAGGCCGCGGCCCGGTTCGCTGTAGAGCAGCACGTCCTCGCGTAGCGCCAGCCGGTTGGGCGCCTCGAAGATCGCCACATGATGGCCCGAGTCCCGTACGAACCGCTGCTCGGGTCCGAACACCAGCCGGCGTACGTTCGAGTGCAGCCCGTCCGCCCCGACCACCAGGTCGAAGGTCTCGGGCGCGCCGCGCTCGAAGGTGACGTGGACGGCGTCGGCGGTCTCGGTCAGCGAGGCGATCGAGTCCTCGAACCTGTACCGCACGTCGTCCCTGGTGCGCTCGTACAGCAGGCCCGCCAGGTCACCCCGCAGAATCTCCACCTCTCCGCCGGTGAACGAGGCGGGCAAGGTGACCATCGGGTTCCCCTGCTCATCGAGCATGTACAGCGGCCCGTTGCCGGTCTGGTGGGCTCGGATCTCGTCCAGCAGGCCCATCTTCTCCAACACCGACAGGTGCACATGGCCGCGGAAGTCCACCGCCTGCCCGCCCGGCCGGATGCCCGGCGCCCGTTCCACTACGGTGACGTCGTACCCGTACCGGGCCAGCCAGTACGCCAGCGCCGGACCGGCGATGCTCGCTCCAGAGATCAGCACTCGCTTGCCCATGTCCGCTCCTCCAATTCCTTCAATGCGTGTGCCTGGTTTCGACTTTGTCTGGCTCGACCTTCTCCAGGCCCGCTGACCGGTCACGCACCAACCACGCACACCGTCCCTGAAGCCCGGACGACACGCCCCGGCCCGGAGACGACGGCGGCATTCGACATCGTCGGCGGCTCGGTGCCGAGCAGGGCCCGGTGGATCAGGATCTCGGTCAGGAGCGCGTGGTCGGCTGGGTCCAGGTGTAGGTCAGCAGCCGAGCCTGACGGCGATCACGTTCAGCACCCGTTGCAGATCGCGTGCCATGCGGGCGCGCAGGCCGGTCTCGGCGATTCAGGCGGCGAATCCGAGACGGCCGATTCCCGTTGGCGGCCAGTTCGCGGGGAGCTATATGGCCGCGGATCGTCACTGTGTGGGGCCTGGGGCAGAGATCGAGAGGGCGGGGGTGTTGCGGCTTTGGCGGTGGATGTCAGATGCGGGGGCCGAGGAAGCAGCCGCCGGAGGCGTCGATGACCTGTCCGGTCACCCAGCGGCCGGCGTGGGAGGCGAGGAAGGCGACCACGTCGGCGATGTCGTCGGGCTGGCCGACGCGGGGGATGGCGTTGCCGGTGCCGACCATCTGCTGGACTTCGGGGTTGCCGAGCATCCAGGGGTTCATGTCGGTGACCGTCGGGCCGGGCGCGACGGCGTTGACGGTGATGCCCTGGGCGCCGACGGTCTGGGCGAGGGAGCGGCTGAGCACCTCGACGGGTGCCTTGGTCATCGCGTACGGCGCTTCGGGCATCGCGATCCGGGTGGCCGCGGTGGTCACGTTGATGATCCGGCCGCCTTCGTTGAGCAGTGGCAGGGCTCGCTGGGTGATGAACAGCGGCGCCTTGGTGTTGATCGCCACGAGCCGGTCGAACGCCTCGGGGGTGATGTCCTGGACGGTCCCGCCGGTGTTGATGGCGGCGTTGTTGACCAGGATGTCCAGCCGGGCCTGGCCGGTCCTGGCGGCCAGACCTGCCTCCAGGGCGGCGAACAGGGTGTCGACGTCGCCGGGCACGCCCAGTTCGGCCCGCACCGGGAAGGCTCGGCCGCCGTCCTTCTCGATCAGTTGTACGGTTTCGGCGGCCGCGTCGTGGTTGCTGCCGTAGTGCACGGCGACCAGCGCGCCTGCGGTCGCCAGCCGCCGGGCGACGGCCCGGCCGATGCCGCGCGAGGCGCCGGTCACCAGCGCGGTCTTGCCGGTCAGGTACGTCATGTCGCCACTCCAGAATCGTTGGCCTGATCAGGCGTTTATGATGTATCTCCAAAATCGCCGGAACAACGACAAAGTGCTCAAGAGTGGACTAGGGCCTGTCTGACAAAAGATCGTGTTGGTCGGGGTTGGTCGGGGTTGGATGATCGTTGTGGTGAGACGTGGTGAGTTGACCGATGCGGCCTGGGCGCAGATCGAGCCGTTGTTGCCGCAGGGGGTTGGGCCGGGTCGTCGGTGGCGAGACCACCGGCAGGTGCTCAACGGCATCTTGTGGCGGTTGCGGACAGGGGCGCCCTGGCGGGATGTTCCCGAACGGTACGGACCCTGGCAGACCTGCTACGAGCGGTGGAAACGCTGGGACGAGGACGGCACCTGGCCCCGTCTGCTGGAGCATCTGCAGGTCAAGGACGACGCGGTCGGCCAGGTGGACTGGACCTTCAGCATCGACTCCTCCATCGCCCGCGCGCACCAGCACGCCGCCGGAGCCCGCAAGGGCGGGGCCCCGGAAAAGGGGGACCTTGCAGGGGACGATCAGGCAGGGTGATGATCAAACCACCCAAGCCGCGCAGGGGCTGGGTCGATCGCGAGGCGGCCTGACCACCAAGCTGCATCTGCTCGTCGACGGCCGTGGCCTGCCGATGGCCGTGCTGATCACCGGCGGGAACGTGCACGACTCGGTAGTGCTGGAGCAGATCCTGGCTCAGGTCAGGGTCGCACGGCCCGGCGGCGGGCACCCCCGCACCACCCCGGACGTGCTGATCGGTGACAAGGCGTATTCGGCCCGGCGGATCCGCGTCTACCTGCGCCGTCGCCGGATCCACACGGTGATCCCGCAACCCCGCGATCAGCAGGCCAACCGGGCCCGCAAGGGCAGTCGCGGCGGCCGGCCACCCACCTTCGACACCCAGCTCTACAAACAACGCAACGTAGTGGAACGCTGCTTCGCCAAGCTCAAGCAGTTCCGCGCGATCGCTACCCGTTTCGACAAGCTGGCCAGCCGCTACCGATCCGGCGTCCTGCTGGCCAGCCTCGTCCTGTGGCTCCGCCACCACGAATTGTCAGACAGGCCCTAACCCCAGTGTTAACAGTGTTGAGGGGGCCGTGGAGCTACGCGACATCGAGATCTTCCTGACCCTGGCCGAAGAACTGCACTTCGCCCGCACCGCTGAGCGTCTGCACGTCACCCCGGCCCGGGTCACCCAGGCGATCAAGAAGCAGGAACGCCAGATCGGCGCCCCGCTGTTCGACCGCAGCACCCGCACCGTCCGGCTGACCCCCCTGGGCAGGCAACTCCGCGATGATCTGTGGCCGATGTACACCGGCCTCCAGGACGGAATGCGCCGCGCCAAGCTGACCGCCCAGGGCGTCACCGCCGAACTGCGCATCGGCATGATCACCCACAACGCCCGCGACCTGAACGCCGTATGGGAAACGTTCCGCGCCCACCACCCCCAGTGGACGCTGCAGATCCGACCGGCCCCGTTCAATGACCCGTTCGCCGGACTGCGCCGGGGCGACATCGACGTCCTGGTCGCTTGGCTGCCGGTCGAGGAACCAGACCTGACCGTAGGCCCGGTGCTGTTCGCCGAACCGCGAGTGCTGGCCGTGGCCGCCGATCACCAACTCGTCGGCCGCCCCTCTGCCTCCTTGGAGATGCTCACCGACTTCCCGCACCCTGACGCCCTGTCCGCACCCCAATACTGGGTCGAGGGGTACGTGCCCTCCCACACCCGCACGGGCCGCCCAATCGAACGCGGCCCCCGGGTGCGGGACACCATCGAAATCTTCTCCCTGGTCAGCACAGGAGCGGCCGTCAACCTCTTCGCCCGCTATATCAACCGCTACTGGATCCGCCCCGACATCACCTACCTGCCCGTACACGACATGGACGCCCTGCAGTTCGCGCTGGTATGGCGGACCGAAGCGGAGAACGACATAATCCGCGCCCTCTCTCAGACCGTCCGCGACCTCGGCCCCCTCGACGGAGCCACACTCTGACGGGTTTCCGGCGGGCACACCCCGAGCCCGGATTGACAGCCAAGCCAACGACATCACGGAGGGTGGGAGGTATCTCTCTAGGTGTGGAAAGTGATCTTGTTGGGGAGCAAGTGATCAGTGGGCGAAGCGCCCACGTTCTTCGGGGAGAGAACCACACGTCATGTCTGTGATCGATGGTGCCGACGGCACCACCTCAACCACCGTAGGTGATATTCCGGCTACCGTGTTGGAGGTGGGTGAGTCCGAGCAGGAAACGGTGCGTCGTCCGATCCGGGAGCTGATGGACGATCGGCTGCTGGATGAGTTGCTGGCCAGGTCCCGGGACCAGGACGGCGGGCTGCGGCTGACCGGTGAGGGCTCGATGCTGGGTGATCTGGTCAAGGCCGTCCTGGAGCGGGCGTTGGAGGCCGAGCTGACCGCGCATCTGGGCTATGACCGGCATGTGCAGGGCGCGGGCGCGGTGGCGGGCAACGTCCGGAACGGGAAGATCCGCAAGACGGTGCAGACCGGGGTCGGCCGGTGCGTTTGAGCGCCTTGATTCTCGTTACGTTGCCCTCGACCACGCCGATGAGTGGTGCCGTGACAGGCCGTTGGTGACGGCGTCCAGGTCGCGGTCGATTCCCATGGCGAAGGACTGCAGTGCGGGAAGGTCGTCGGCTTGGACGGCGGCGAGCCAGCTCTTCAGGCGTGTGTTTCCCGTACCGGCATTCCAAGCCCCGGCGACACTGCCCACCGTGATCGGGCGAGCAGTAGTTGAGGCAGAGGGATCAGCATCGCGGCGGTGGACCTGCCGGGGCGAAGCAGAGCCGGTGCGGAGTGCGTTGTCCGGCTGGGCGGGGCGTTGCGCTAGCGCAACGGGTTGCGACGAGCGTGAGAATCTAAGCCCACTGGGTGGGGCCAGGGACCGCTCGTAGAACGATTATGACGGTGCCCCGGCCAACGACCCCGACCTGAACCCCTAGCGGCCCCCACGGCCTCGGCCTTGCCGAGATGCCTACGCAGGAGTACGGCGTGGGCGTGCACGGTCAGGTCAAGCCGCATCGTCCGGTCGGCGTCCCGCAGTTCGACCACATCCGGGAGCCGGTACCGGCGGGCCCAGTCCCCAAGTGCGTCGCGCCATGCGGGCCATGCCGTCGTTCCTGCGGGCAGGTCGGTCGCGTAGATGCGCCAGCGCGCGAGCGACAGGATGCATCGGCCGTAACGGACCCGTGGCAGGGTCCGGAACTCTGCGTCCGGGCCCCAGTCGAAGGCGGTGTATCCGGCGGAGAACGGCCGCGGCAGGTGGGCTGGGAACCAGGTGAGGAGGGGATGGTCTGGGCCGCCGACGAGGCCCACCTGCTCCTGCTGCATCAGGTCCGCTCGTGCTGGATCCTGCGCGGGCGGCGCCCCCCACGTCCTCACCCAGGGCAAGGACCGTCAGGTCACGGTGCTGGGCGCGGTCGAGGGCGCCACTGGCCGGTGGATGGTTCGGCTCAGGCGCCGCCGCGCGGTCGACTTCATCGCGCTGCTGCAGTTGGTGGCAGTCTTACCCGCCGCGCCGTCGACCGTGGTGGTCTGCGACAACGACAGCATCCACCACACCCGGACGGTCCGGCGGTTCGTGGCCGATCACCCGGGGGTGCATCTGTGGTTCGGGGCGCGTTACAGCCCCGACGGCAACCCGGCCGAGCGGATCTGGGCGGCGCCAGTCCGAAGCGGTCAAGCGACACCAGGCGGCGGAACCGCTGGCGATGACCCGGCCGGAAGCCGAGCAACCCGACGCTGGGTTCTGGAGCGACCTCACCGCAGAACCGTGGGGCCTGGACTCCGGGGAGTGGATGCATTGATGCCGAGACGGGCGGCCCACCCGCGACGTGGCTTGTGCCCAACCCAGCGTCCCAGACCAGGTGCTGCTGCGCCTGCACGGCGGCGGCCATATCGGCGGCTCCATCCACACCGCAAGGGGGTTCGCCCACCGGCCTAGGCGGCCGGGGCGCCTGCGCCGATCGTTGAGTTGCCTCAGCCGGTAAGGCGGGAGCGGTGGGCGCGCTGCTGGTGCAGCGGCGAGCCCACCGCGCCGGCTGTGGTGGAGGGCTACTTGCAGGAGGTCTGGCTGAACCAGGGCTTGACGCCCCTGGGCCCGTTGGGGCCTCTGAAGTACCCGTGGAGGCCGTCGCCGCCGTGGACGAAGGGGCGGCGGTCATAGACCCCGGTACCGAGGATGCGGAGCCTGTACTTGTGCTTGCTGTTCAGGAGGAAGGTCGCAGCGGCCTTGCCTCCGCCGCTCCTGGTGCCGCGGGGATAGTTCAGGTGCCGGTCCAGGCTGCGCGGCACGCGTCCGGTGCTGCAGTCGAGGAGCTGATAGGTGAACGCGGCCTCGTACAACCGGCTGGAACCCCAGGTGAACCTGACTTTGGCCTGGGTCTTGGAGGTGCGCTTGAAGCAGCCGACTCCGACGATCTCCCAATACTCGCGGAGGATGCCGCCGTCGTCGGTGGCAGCGCCCGCCCAGCTGGTGTAGTTGACGATCTGGGTGTAGCCCTTCGGGCAGGTCCGGCCTTCCGGAGGCGGGGGCATGCCGGGGCCGGCGGAGGCGGGGCCAGCGAGTGCGGCAAGCAGCGCCAGGGATGCACCGCCGACGACGAGGAGGCGGGTAACCCGAGGTGACATAGGAGTGCTCCCTGATTGAGGGGTTTCGAGGCGCCCACTGTGGCACCACGGCGCCCGGCGCCACCGGATCCTGGACGCTTCTGGACCATCCTGGACGCCGACGCGAGTGAGAACCTCGCGCCAGCCTGCCAGCAGGCGGATGTCCGGCATGTCATGCTTCGCTCTATGGCTGGCGGGGAGAGAGCTGCGGCCGTCGGTGACCTGCTCGCCGAGCTGGATCGCATGCGGGTCCGGGCGGCGCGCGGCAAGGGCAAGGTCCGGCTGTCGCTGAAGGACCTGGCTGCCGCAACCGGGGTACCGCGCAGCAGCCTTGCCAACTACCTGACCGGGGCCACGCTGATGCCGGGCGACGTGCTCGATGCGGTCGTCCAGGCGCTGGGCGCGGACCCGCCCGAGGCACGGCGCTGGGCGCGGGACTGGGAGAGCGCCTGCGACCGGCATTTGCGCGATGCCCTGCCGCGTCCGCTGCACGCTCCCATGCCCGACGGACCCGAGCACTTCACCGGCCGGGCCCGGGCACTGGCGGCCCTGGACCAGGTCGGGCGGGTGTGCCTGATCGTCGGTACTGCCGGGGTGGGCAAAACGGCGCTGGCCCTGCACTGGGCGCGGCGTGCGGCCGACCGCTTTCCCGACGGCATGGTGTTCCTCAGCCTGGACGGGCAGTCCGAACCGGTCAGTCCCGTCCTGGCGCTAGAACGGCTGCTGCGCGCGTTGGGCGTGGATGCGATACCACCTGACCTGCCCGATCGGACCGCCCGCTATCGGGAATGCATCGCGCATCGCCGCTGCCTGATCGTGTTGGACGATGCGGTATCGGCCGATCAGGTACGGCCACTGCTGCCCGGGTCCGGAGCCGCCACGGTCCTGGTAACCAGCCGCGACAGCCTCGGCGGCCTGGTGGCCAGGGACCAGGCGCACCGAGTGGTGCTGGAGCGGCTGTCTGAGGGCGAGGCGGGCGAGTTGCTGGAGCGCCTGGTGGGCACCGAACGCATGGGAGCTGAGCACGCGGCGTGGACCGGACTGATCCACCACTGCGCCGGGCTGCCACTGGTGCTGCGTCTGGTCGCTGAACGGATGGCGCATCGCCCCCAGCTCACCCCGGCGATGCTGCTGGCCGAACTGGGCGACGCGGCGCTGGATGTACTCAGCCGAGACGGCGACCAGCTCGCCAGCGTCCGCGCGGTGTTCTCCACCTCCTACCAGGCGCTGTCGACCAGCGCAGGCCGGCTGTTCCGGCTGCTCGGATTGTGCCCGGGCGCGGACCTTGACGTCCACGCCGCAGCCAACCTCGCCGCGGCCACGCTGCTCGACACCCGGGCCGCGCTGGACGAGCTCTACCAAGCACATCTGATCGAGGAGACCAGGCCCGGCGGATATGCCATGCACGATCTGCTCCGCGCCTTCGCCGCCGAACGCGTCATCGCCGAGGTCGCGCTGACCGAACGCAAGGCGGCGCTGATCCGGCTGATCGACTGGTATGTCCACCAGGCCGAGAATGCGGCCGACCTGTTCGATCCGCACGAGCCCAAGCCGCCGCTGCCGCCGGTTTCACCGGCCGTCCCGGGGCCGGGCTTTGCCGACGCCGCCGAGGCGCTGGCCTGGCTAGAGGCCGAACGGGCGAACCTGACCGCCGCGGTGCGCTGGGGCGCGGCCGAAACCGAGTACGGGCAGATCTGGCGGCTGCCGCAGGCGCTCTGGCAGTTCTTCCACCTGCGTGGCCACCTGGACGACTGGATCGAAACCCACCGCGTCGCGCTCACCGCCACCGACGACCGGCTCGGTACCGCGATCACCTTCACTCACCTGTCCATCGCCCATGCCTGGCGAGGTGAGATCCCTGCGACCTTGCACTGTCGGCGGCTCGCCCTCGACGGCTTCCGGAAGACCGGCTACCCGCACGGCGAGGCGGTCGCGCTCTTCCTGCTCGGCGAGATGTCGCTGCTCACCGGCGACTACGGGGACGGGCTGCGGCACCTCACCCAGGCACTCCAGGTAGCCAAAGACAGCGCCAACTGGCGTGCCGAGTTCATCGCCCGGGTCGGCCTGGCACAGGTGCTGACCAGGCTGGGACGCCTTGAGGAGGCACTGGCTGAGGAACGCTGCCTGCTTCGCCTGGCCGCCGAGACCGGGACCGTCCGCGGCGCGGCGCTGGCCGAGAACGCCTTCGGAGACACCTGGCTGGCCCGCGGCGACTGGGAGTCGGCGGCACGGCACTTCCGACGGGCGCTGACAGCCGGCCGCGAGGTCGCCGACCTGCGCAGCGAGATCATAGCGCTGTCGGGACTCGGGATCGCCGCCTCGCGGACCGGTGCACACCAGGACGCCGTCGCCCTCCACCAGCAGGCGCTGCTTCTGACCGAACGGCTCTTCGGCCCCGGTCTGGCCTGTCGTGTGCTCAACGACCTTGCCGAGACCTACGTGGCGGCAGGAGACCCCGAGGCAGCCGACGAATGCCGTGACCAGGCCCTGACCCTGGCCACCCGGGCCGGGGACACCCACGAACACGCCCGCGCCACCACCCGCTGACGCCGATGCGGAAGTCTTCTCCCTCAACGTGGCCCTTCGACCGACCTTCCGGGAGGCCAGGCCGCAGTCCCAACGCGCGCGGGGACCGCGGCTATCACCGACCTTGCCGTGGTGCGCTGGGTGTGGGGCGATGGGGACCGGGTCCGGTGGCCTTACGGGGGGTGTTGGCTCCAGCTACGCGCTTGGGGTTCTCCAGGTGGTCGCAACACCTGACCCCGTGAGGTGTTGCGACCACCTGGAGAACCGCAAGTCCGTAGGTGGAGCCACTGCTCGTTCTTGAACTCAGATCCGGGCACCCGTAGCGGCGCCGCCCGGTGATTCTGACGTGGACGCCGTGTTCGTGGATCGCCGACCCCCGTGCTCGCGTCCATCGCATCGTCAGTCAGGTCGGCGACACCGTCCTGGGGACGCGGATGCGGCACCGCCTGGTCGTCCCGGGCGTCCTGGCCGTGACCCGGCGTGCCCTGGACCGGGCGCGGCATACTGAGCTGAGTCCTGCACCGCGCTAATTAGCCGCAGCACTCCAGTCCGTGCCGGTCGGCCCGCACGGTCTCTTCGACCTGACCGACATCCCCACCACCCGCCGGGCCGTCCGCATGCTCGCCGCATCCCTCGCCGGCACCATTCCCGACGAGCCCAGTGTCACCGCCCAGCAGATCCAGGTGCCGCGCGCCGAGGACTCTGAGGTCCCGATCCTGCTGCTGCGTCCGCAGGACGCGTCCGGCCCGGTGCCGGTCCTGGTGTGGTTCCACGGCGGTGGGCAGGTGCTCGGCTTCGCCGGCCAGGACGCGTCGTGGCTCAAGCCGCTGTGCGCGGCACTCGGCTGCGCCATTGCCGGTGTCGACTACCGGCTGGCTCCCGAAACTCCCGCGCCCGGCGCGGCCGAGGACGGCTACACCGCCTATCGGTGGATCGGCGACAACGCCGCCGCGCTCGGCCTGGACCCCGACCGGGTCGGCCTGGCCGGCCAGAGCGGCGGCGGAGGCATCGCCGCCGCCACCGCCCTGCTGATCCGCGACCGCGGCGCGACCACACCCCTGTTCCAGCTGCTGATGTACCCGGCCCCGTCCCGGCACAGGGCGGCGAAGCAGAACCCACTCCGAGCTCTTCGCCAGCTTGTCGCAACAGTCGAATGACCCCGTGTGGCGACAAATTCTGGAATCCGCCCCTGCGTCTGGACCTGCTGGTCGCGCACTGCGTGGAGACCGCGCGCCTGCACTGGCCCGAGATCACCTTCGAGACCGACCTGGCGGAATGCGTTCTGTCCGGCGTCCCGGCCCGCCTCACCCGCGCCGTCGCCAACATCCTCGACAACGCCGCCAAGTACAGCCCGCAGGCCGGGACGGTCGAGGTGCGCCTGCGCGGCACCACCCTGACCGTCCGCGACCACGGCCCCGGCATCGACCCGGACGACCTGCCGTTCATCTTCGACCGCTTCTACCGCGCCACCGCCTCGCGCGGCCTGCCCGGCTCGGGCCTCGGCCTGGCGATCGTCGCCCAGGTGGCCCAGGCCCACCACGCCGACCTGCGCGCCGAGCCCGCCCCCGGCGGCGGAACCCTGGTCAGGCTCACACTGCCGCCCGGCTGAGCCGCCGCGCACCGTGGACGAATCCGCCGTCCACCAGTTCGTCCCTACCGGTTCGGGCGTGCTGAGGCGTTCGTCCAAGGCGCGATCGCCGACTCAGCGGGTGCGTTCGTAGTGGCGACGTGCTTTGGCGCGGTTTCCGCAGACGGCCATCGAGCACCAGCGGGCGCGGTTGGCGCGGCTGCGGTCGAGCAGGAACAGCCGGCACTCCTGGTTGGCGCAGGGGCGGAGCCGACCGGGCAGCTCCTGTTCGAGGGCAGCCCAGGCCAGGACCATCTCGACGGCCAGCCGGGCCTGCGGGGGAGTGGTGAGAGTCCAGCGCAGACCGGCCGGGGTGACCTCCGGGATCTGGTGGACGCCTTCGAGCAGCGGAGCCAGCGCGGCGGGTGAGCTTGCTCCGCGCGCCACATCCTGCAGGAGGTCTCGCGCCTGCCGCAGCAGCGCCAGTTCCGCCAGGGTGCCCTTGCCGCCGTGCTCCCGCGCCCAGCGGCGCCCCTGGTCCGGATCGCCGAGCGCGTCGTGTTCCTCGCCGTTGACCAGCGGCCTGCTGTTGAGCAGGTCGAGCAGCGCGTCCACCGCACGCCCCCCTTCTCTAACCAGATCGAGTCTTTTGACAGGTTAGCTCAGGCGTGCTTGCATGGCGAATCCCTAACCGGATCAATCGCTCGAAGGAGTTATAGATGGGCCTGGTGCGCCACCGGACCGCCATCGTCGACGGCCACGAGATCTTCTACCGCGAGGCCGGCCCCGCCGACGCGCCCGCGATCGTCCTGCTGCACGGCTACCCGACCAGCTCGTTCATGTTCCGGCACCTCATCCCGCTGCTGGCCGGCGACTACCACGTCATCGCGCCCGACCACCTCGGCTTCGGCCTCTCCGACGCCCCCGCCGTGGAGGAGTTCGCCTACACCTTCGACGCCCTCGCCGACCTCACCGCCGGACTGCTGGACCGACTCGGCCTGGACCGCTACGCCCTCTACGTCCAGGACTACGGCGCCCCGATCGGCTGGCGGCTGGCGCTGGAGCACCCCGAGCGGATCTCCGCCGTGGTCACCCAGAACGGCAACGGCTACGAGGACGGCTTCGTCGAGTCGTTCTGGGCCGACGTCTGGGCCTATGGCGCCGACCCCGGCCCGCGCACCGAGCCCGCGTCCGCGCCGCGCTCGGCCTCGACGCCATCCGCTGGCAGTACCTGCACGGCGTCCCCGACCCGAGCGTGGTCAGCCCGGACACCTGGGAGCACGACGTCGCGCTCGTCTCACGTCCGGGCAACGACCAGGTCCAGCTGGCGCTGTTTCGCGACTACCAGAACAACCGGCCGCTCTACCCGCGCCTGCACCGGATCCTGCGCACCGGCCAGATCCCGGTGCTCGCCGTGTGGGGCCGCAACGACGAGATCTTCGGGCCGGCGGGCGCGCAGGCCTTCGCTCGCGACGCCACCGATGCCGAAGTCCACCTGATCGACGGCGGTCACTTCCTGCTCGAGAGCCACCTGGACGTCGTCGCGGGCTACATGCGCGGCTTCCTCGGACGAGTCCTGGGGTGAGCGGGCGTCAGGTGGCCAGGCCGTTGCGTAGGCGTAGACGACGGCCTGGACGCGGTCGCGGAGGTCGAGCTTGGTGAGGATGCGCGAGACGTAGGTCTTGACGGTCTCGGGGCTGAGGGTGAGCGGATCGCGACCATGGCGCAGGTGTCGCGCTCGACGGTCTACCTGGTGTTCGGCCCGGGCACGGGGCTGTTCGACGCCCTCGCCGACGACCTGCGCCGGCGCGGCGGCTTCGATCGCCGGCCCGACGCCGCCGACGACCCCGACGCCCGCCGGAGCCTGCGGGAGTCGATCCGCGCGGCGGTTCCGGTCTTCGCCGAGCAGCGCCAGGTGCTGCGGGTGCCCTATGCCATGGCGGCATTGGACCCGACGGCCCTGGGGGGCATGGTCGAGCGCATGGGCGCCGAACGCGCCGCCGGTCTGGCCCGGCATGCCGAGCGCCTGGCCGATCAGGGCGCACTTCGCCCTGGCTGACTCCCGCCGACGCCGCGCACCTGCTCTGGGCCGTCACCGGGTCCGAGTTCTTCGACCAGCTCCACACCGGACGCGGCCTCCCGGTCGAGGCGGCCGCCGACCTCCTGGTCGGCGCGGCCGAACGCCTGGTGCTGCAGGACCCCTGAGACGCGGCGTCAGCCGCATCCAGGACCAGCGGCTCGGCCGCCGCGACGCCCCCAGCGTGAGTACTCCACGCGCAGTGGGCTGCCAGGCCCGGCCTAGATCAAAGGCCGGACCGTGGCCTGGTAGTGCAGAGTGCTATAGTGCGTACTGCAATAGGCTGGAGGCTTCAGTGGCACGATGGGATGTGACCGGGACGACGGCCCTGGCGCTGCTGGCGCAGCGCGCACGTCACCCGTACGAGCTGCACAGATTCATCATCGACACGCACAAGGACTTCATCGCCGGGCTGCCGCGCAGCCTGTACCACGCGGTGGACCGGCTGGCGCGCGCCGGCTTCATCGAGCCGTCCGGGACGAGCCGGGAGGGCCGGGCGCCGGAGCGGACCGTGTACGCCATCACCGCCGAGGGGCGGGCGGAGCTGGCACATCGGCTGCGGCGCATGCTCGAGCGCCCCGACCACGACACCACGGTGATGTACGCCGCGCTGTCGCTGATCGGAGTGCTGGACAAGCGCGAGGCCGAACGGTGCTTGCAGACCCGGGCCGCCGCGCTGGAGGGGACCGTTTCGGCCGCCGAGACCGCTCTGGCGGACCTGGATCTGCCGCGGCTCCTGGTGCTGGAGACCGAGTACGCGCGGGCGCTGCACGCCGCGGAACTGGCCTGGCTGCGGGGCGTGCTGGCCGACCTGCGCTCGGGACGGCTGGACTGGTCCGGCCTCCTCGACGAAACCGTCCTGGGGGAAGAGCGCGAGTCGCGAAGGGAAGAGGGAGAGTCATGACGGAAGCGGCACCGATCCACCAACTGCTCGGCGCGCTCGTCGCCGCCTGGAACGCCGGAGACGCGACCGGCTATGCCGACCTGTTCGCCCAGGACGCCGACTACATCACCTTCTTCGGCCAGAACATGGCCGGGCGGGCGGCGATCGAGGCAGGACACCGCGCCCTGTTCGAAGGGCCGCTCAAGGGATCGCGGCTCTCCTGGGGCGAGACTCCGCCGAAGATCCGCTTCCTGCGTCCGGACGTCGCCGCCATCATGGCGGGCGGTCACCCGTCCGGCGATGTGACGCAGGCGTCGGTCATCACCCTCACCGCGGTACGCGACGGCGGACGCTGGCGATTCGCCTCATTCCAGAACACCCGCGTCGCCGCGGTCCCTGGAGCACCGTCGTGAGGCGGCCGCTGGCGCAAGCGACAGGAATCGTGTCGCTGCCACCGTCCCAGGTCCGGCACCGGCTCATCGACCTGCTGTCGGGACCTCACGTCAAGCTTTCCGGCGACGGCGCCACCCTCGCCTTCGAGGGCGCGTGGTGGTACCGGGGCGAATACACCCTCCTCCCCTGCGAACAGGGCACCCAGGTGACCTACCACGTGTACAACGTCGCCACCCGGGCCCGCTGGCTCGTGCCGCTGGTCAACCGCCTCTACATCGGCTTCGCGGCGGCCACCCGCAAGGGCTTCACTGAAACCCTGCGAAGCCTGACCCGCTGACCTGCCGGGCGGGTCGGCTGCTGCAAACCCGTCCGAGCAGCTCCTTGTCGCGTTCGGGATGCGTCAAGGGCGGGTGGCGGTGGCGTTCTCGCCTGGGGAGCTCAGGTGCTCGCTCCTGATTGCGAGAACTGATCCAGCGTCATGCCTGAAGCCTCGGCGATCCGGGTGCGGGACTGCAGCAGGCGCGTGCGCAGTGTCTGCAGGTCGACGCCGACCAGTCGGCCGTGTCGTTTGACCGGCCGACCGGCGACGAAGACGCTGTCCACCAGCCCGGGATGCGCGGCGGAGACGAGGGTGCCGATGGGATCAGAGACCGGGAAGACCGTGAGGTCTTCGGCGTCCAGGAGGAGGAGGTCGGCGTCTTTGCCGGGGGTGAGGCTGCCCGTCCGGGAACCGCGTCCGCAGGCGCGGGCGCCGTCCACCGTGGCGAATCCGAGGACGTCCCGTGCCGTCAGGCCGCCGTCCAGGCCGCGTTGGGCGGCGAACGCCGTGCGCATGGCGGCGAACATGTCGCCGCCGGCGGACGGGCAATCGTCCACCGACAGCGACGGGCGGATTCCCGCGGCCAGCATGCGACCGGTCTCGGGCCAGCCGAAGCCCATCTTCAGCTCGACGTCAGGGCTGATCGACACCGAGCAGCCCGCATCGGCCAGCATGGCCACCTGATCGTCGGAAAGACCGTTGCCGTGCACGAACGTCGTGCGGTCGTCCAGGAGTCCGCGGTCCCGCATCGCCGCCACGGGACGGTCGCCGCCGGGCCAACCGGTGGCGGCATGCACGTGCACGCTCACCCGCAGGTCGAGGTCCCGGGCCAGCGTGACATCGGCGGCCGTGGTGTCCATCGAGGTGCGCTGCGGGCCGCGTAGGCCGAGCGCCATGTCGTCGCCGGGCAGTCGCGAGCGTACGCGTCTGACCTCGGCGGCGATCGGTTCGTTGGTGACGCCCGCGCCGTAGCAGAACACCGAGTGGCCGGGCGCGTCGTTCAGGGCCTGGATCGCGGCATCGGCGTTCTCGGGGCGGTCGGAGCAGTGGAACCAGTCGAGCATGGTCGTGACGCCCGAACTCAGCGCCTCGAGCCGGCCCACCAGGTTGCCCACGTACACGTCCTCGGGCCGGTAGTGCGGGCGCAGCGTGCCGTGCATGGCGGCGCCGTACTCGCCGAAGGTCCAGTCGGCGCCGATGCCGCGGAACGCGGTCTGCCAGGTGTGCCGGTGGGTGTCCACGAACCCCGGCGCCACGATCTTGCCGTGGGCGTCCACGATCTGCGCGTCGGCCGCGGCGACGGTGGCGGCCACCTCGACGATCCGGCCGTCCTCGATGAGCAGGTCGCCTCGCGGAAGGTCACCGACGGCCGGGTCCATGCTGATCACCATGCCGCCGCGTATCAGTGTCCTCATCGGATGAGTCCGTCCTCTCACGTAGAGTTGACGCATCAACTCTAGCGGAGAGTTGATGCGTCAACTGCGGCGGGTCGGCAGGTAGCATCGTCGCCATGACCGACCTCCGCGATCTGGAGCCCGACGAGTGGGAGTTCTGGAGCTCTTGGACGCGCGCGCAGCAACTGCTCGCCCGCGAACTCGACCGTGCCCTCCAGCGGGACTTCGGTATCTCCAAGGCCGAGTTCAGCGTGCTGGTGACGTTGTGGCGTGCGGACGGGCGAGAGCTGCGTGTCGGTGAGCTCTCCAAATCGCTCGGCTGGGAGAAGAGCAGGGTCTCGCATCAGTTGACCCGCGTGGAGAGGCGCGCTTTCGTGACACGGACCGAAAGCGGTGCCAGCGGGCGGCGCACCGGTCTTCGGCTGACCGCCCAGGGACGCAGCGCGGTGCAAAGCGCCATCACGGGGCACGCGGGCAACATCCGCCGCCACTTCTTCGACACGCTCACCGCGCAGCAGGCCGACGCCATCCGGGCGTGGAGCGAGCAGACGATCGGGCGCCTTGCTCCCGCCGACGACGGGGCCTGACAGTCCGATCTCCGGCCGAGAACCACAGGTGCACTCCCGGTGGTCAGCTACGAACCGCCGGACCGTTTCGGGCGTGGTGGATGCCACCGCCGACTCACCCGCATAGCCAAATGGCCACGCGGCGCGCGGCCGAGGACGAGGAGGCGGCCGAGGACGAGGAGGCGGCCGAGGACGAGGAGAAGGCGCGTCAGCGGTGACGTCCGTGACCAGGCGGCGGCCGAGGCCTGGGAGAGCGGGACGCTGTCGCGGCAAACCAAGGCCCTCGCCACCGAAAGGTGGCGAGGGCCTCTCGCGTTCCGGCGCGTCGGTCAGTTGAGGCGGAGGCGCTGGACTCCGGTGAAGTTCGTCCCTGCGAACAGCCAGCGGCCGTCCGGGCTGACGGTGAGGGACGAGGTGGACGGGCTCACCAGGCCGCGGCTGATGTCGTGCCAGGTGGCTCCGGCGTCGTCGCTGCGCCACACGCCGGTGCGCGCGTTGCCGGACCAGGCGGCGTACAGCGTCCGCGGACGGCGCGGGTCGGCGACCACCTGCTTCAGGATGCCGTTCGCGCTCGGCTGGACGGTCCGGAAGTGCGCTCCGCCGTCGGTGCTCAGCCGCAGCTCGGACTCCCCGGCCAGGACGCGCCGCGGGTCGCGGGGGTCGACGAACACCTGGGCGGTGGCAGCGCCGCTGACCGACGTGAATGTCCGTCCGCCGTCGTCCGAGCGCAGCAGGCCCTTGCGGCTGCCCAGCCACACGCGCCGCGGGTCGCGCGGGTCCCCGGCCAGGGAGGTGTACGGCGCGTCGGGGAGCTGGGCCGTCCACCACGTCGCGCCCTCGTCGTCGGTGCCGCGGATGCCCCAGCCGTCGAGCGAGTGGAACAGCACCGACACCCGGCGCGGGTCGGCCGGGTGGACGAGCAGGTCGAACGGCGCGCCGCCGTCGTTGATGAAGGCCGGCTTGGACCAGGTCACGGCGCCGTCGCCGCTGCGGTAGATCCCGGTGGACAGGCCGTTCTCCTCGGCACGCCACACCGTCCGGGGCGAGCGCGACGACACCGCGATCCTCGGGTGGGCGTGCAGCTGGTCGGAGGTGACGCGGGTCCAGCGGCGGGTGGCGGGGGTGACCCGGCCGGTGGGCAGCGGCGTGTGGAACAGGTCCCAGATCCCGGCGGAGACCAGCAGCGTGCGGCCTTGCCGGTCGCGGGTCGTGACCAGGTGCGCGGCGGTCTCGCTCGGCACCCCGAGCGGCCGGTAGGTGCGGCCGTTGGTGGTGGTGAACACGCCGTGGTAGCCGTCCGACACCAGCGTCGTGCCCGGCTTGCCCGGCATCGGCGCGACCTCGCCCACGCCCTGACCGGAGATCGGCACGTTCCAATGCGCGAAGGTGCGGCCCCGGTCCCGGCTCGCGTAGACCTTGCCGGCGGTGGTCACGAACACCTGGTCGCCGAAGATCTGCGGCCCGTAGAGGTAGTCGGCCTTGTCACCCAGCAGCAGGCGCCAGGTCCTCCCGCGGTCGGACGTGCCGTACAGCGCGTGCCCCGCCGTCACCACCACGCCCCACCGCGTCGCGGCGACCTCGTCCACCGCCTGCCGCCCCGGCTTCCCGAGCCGCTGCGGCACCGGCGACGCCCCGCCGATCCCCTTGATGACCCAAAGGTCCTGCCCGGGGGAGACCGTCGTGGCGAACAGGTCGCCGCCGACCAGGGCGAGCTGGTGCCTGAGCATCGGAGCCGCCATCGAGCCGCGCGCCCACGGCCGCGCGATCTGCCGCCAGTGGTCGCCGCCGTCGGTGCTGACCCCGATCGTGTCGAGGCCCTCGGTGACGACCGTCCGCCCGGACACGGCGAGCTGGAGCGGCCCGTCCTTGGTGTCGTGGCGCAGCGTCTTCCAGCTCGCGCCCCGGTCGGTGCTGCGCAGCAGCCACCCCTCGTAGACCCCGAACCCCACCTGCTTGGACACCAGCAGGTACATGCGCCGCGAGTCGCGCGGATCGACGACGAACGCGCGCGCCGCCCCGCCCGTCCGCGGCACCGTGTCGCGCAGCCGCCAGTGCCCGCCGCGATCGTCCGACAGCCAGAGCAGCTGCGGCGCGTCCGTCATGACGGCGATCTCGTTGGGCTTGGACGCCGACAGCCCCAGCGACCCGCCAACGGAGTCGGGACCCACCGCCTCCCAGCGCGGCGCCGCGGGCTTGGACCGTTCCGCCTGCGCCGCCTGAGCCACGCCCGTCCCGGACAGGACGAGCGCCACACCGGTGGCCAGGACCCCGATCCTCTGCCCGAACCGTGGTCCGCGGTGCCCGGCGGGCGCGATGACGTAGCGTCTCATGCGTGGCTTCCTTCGGTGGGGGGTGATCACGAACGGCCCGAGCATGATCCACTACCGACCAGTACGGAAGAGCTGGTCAGCGAATCCGGTGGGCGTCGTGGCCGGCGTCGACGCGGGCAGGCCGAGGCAGGTGGCGGCCCTGGTCAACGCGACGATGTTGTGTTCAAGGTCCGGGACGGTGACGTCGCGGACGCCGGTGAACAGGCCGATCTGGTGGTCGACCGGCAGCACGGTGGTGTTGCCACGGGTCGGCGGGTCATAGCCGCGGGTCATTCTGACGTCCTTCATGCTCAGGCACCCGGTGTGTGCTTGCGGACGAGGTCGCTCTGGCGGCCCATGGACGCGCGGGCCTCGGCGAGGAAGGACGTGAAGTGCTGCCGGATGTGGGGGAGGGGTCCAGCGGCGACCACGAGCGTGCCGTCGACCCGGGAGGAGATCAGTCCGCTGCCTGCCCCGAACGCATCGAGGAAGCGCGCCGGCCTACCCCTTCCTGCGGGCCGTGACCGTCACCGACGAACGCCCCGAATCTGCTGGCACTCCCCAGTGGGGCCCATCACCGGTTCCACGTCGCGGCGGGGAAGCGTGCAGTTGTCTTCCGCCGCCTGCACCTGAGTTGTTGGCCGGTGAGGGTAACGGCTCGGTCGGCCGGGATTTCGCCGCGGAGGCCCTGGAGCCGAGCTCTGACTTGCCGTTCTTGGTGCCGGGCAAACACGGCAACGGTGCTGGAGCCGTCTAGGTCTTGGCCGGGGCGGGCGGCTCGGGGGCGACGGCATCGCGGTAGGTCAACAAGGCCGTGTCCTGGGCCCTCCTTTCCCGGGATTCCCGGGTGCACGCGGCGGCGGTGTACTCGATCGGTCCGAAACGGCGGCTCGCGAAGTACGCGCCTCGGGGGAAGGTGCCGATCCGGACGTGCAGGATCTGCGCGATCCGGTCGACCTCGGCTCGCTGGTGTTCGTCGGTCGTTCCACCAAGAGCGGGGCTGCTGAGCATGATCAGATCGGGTATCGGGAGGTCAGGGTGGGCACGCAGGAAGTCGGTCAGCTCGCGCAGCCCTTGGACGACCGCCTGCCGAGCCTCCTTCGTCGGGGCGGGCCGGTCGCAGGCGCCGGTCACCGCGACGTCGGACGGGTCCACTGTGACGGCACCGCGGTAGCTCATCAACGCGCCGTAGCGGGCCATGCGCTCTCGAGTGTGCGCGACCGCCTTGTAGTGCATCGCCCCGAACAGCCGGCCCGCGACGTACTGACCGTCCTCCGGGGCTACCGTCTCGACCTCAAGGATCCGCGCGATGCGGTCGACCTCGGCCCAGTTCTGGTCATCGGTCCCGCCCCTGACGACGACATGGAAGTCGGTGTCGCCTGGGAGGGGAAGGTCGGGATGGTTTTCCAGAAAGGCGGCGAACTCGGCCAGTCCCTGGAGCGCGCCGCGTCTGGTCTTGCCTGCGAAATCGGGGTCCGGCCGCGTGATCGCGGTGGCTTCGTACTCCACCGATCCCGGGTTGTCGATCAACCCGAAGCTACGACTCGCGGTGTAGTGGCCGACGGCGGAATCGGTGGCCTCGACGCCGAGGATCTGTGCGATCCGGTCGACCTCGGCTCGCTGCTGATCGTCAGTCCCGTCGTCCACCAACACGGAGACCAGTGAGAAGCGCGGGCCGGGGAGGTCGGGATGGGATTCCAGAAAGTCGGCGAGCTCGCGCAAGCCGGTGATGACCGAGGCCCGGGAGTCCTGCGGAGCATCCAAGTGTCCGGGAAGAGCGCGGCCGTCGTCGGCTTCCACCCTCGTATGGCCGGGTTTGGGCTCGCTGGTGGTGGCGGAGGCCTGGTATTCGACCGCCCCGAAGAGGCGGCTCGCGATGTAGTAATGCCGGCTCGCACCAAGGTCGCTGCGGCTCCGGGTGGCCTGGACGCCCAGGATCCGTGCGATCCGATCGACCTGGTCCCACCTCTGTCGATCGGTCCCCCCGCCAAGGGCGGGACCCATCCGCACTCTGCAGGGTTCCGGGAGGCCGGGACGGGTTTCCAGGAAGTCGGCGAGCTCGCGCAGGCCCTGGACCGCTGCACTCCGGATGTCCGCGAACTCGTCGTCGGGCATGGTGAACATGCGCGTTCTCCTTGAGGTGGCGCTGATGCGCCGCGACCTCGTCGGTGGCTTGTGGGTCCCCGGATCGAACTGTAGGGGCGGATGCTGGCAAGCCGATATCCGGTTCCGGATGGGACCTGTCTCCGAGCGGCATGCCGAGCTGGGCGGCACGGCTGGGCCGGGTCGAAGTCGGCCACGGCCTTCAACGCCGTCCCGATGCACTCGCGCGTCGTTCCGGGATGCTCCAGGAGCCGCTGCGCCCTTTCGGAGATCTGCTGGTGGTAGAGCTCCAGGCAGTGGTCGAACAGCCGAACCGAGCGTCCTTGTGCAGGGCGCCAGCGACTCCGCCCGGAACGGCTCGACCCGACGATCGAGTCCCCCACCGGTACCGCTACCGTTCCTCTCGCTACCCCCGGCCGCGGCCACTTCGGGAGAGGTCCGTGAGCACGTTCGATCGCCCAGGCCGAGCCTTCAGGACCGCGACCGCGACAGGCTCCCTCCACCCAGCGACCTCGGCCCCTGGATCACGCTCTGCACGCAGAAGCTGCACTGATCAGCAGCCTCTACGCCGTAGTCTGTCTCGACACCAGCGACCTCGAAGAACAGCTCCGCCACCAGGGGCTGGAACTCAGCCACACCACATGGGCTGAACGCCGCCTCACAACGTGCTGGCCCGCTCTCGCAGGAATCGGGCCTTTTGCTCCGGATCCGTGCCCGGCGGGACCAGCAGGGTCGCCACGATCGCCGCCTCCAGATGCGCCAGCGCGGCCCACTCGGCCACCGACTGCGGCTCGGGGACGATCTCGTACTCACCAAGCAGCAGCACGGTATCGATGATCGCCTCACAATCCAGGCCAGTCACCTCTGCCACCATCCCCAGCGAGGGTCCCGCATCGACCAGCACAGCATCGTCGGTCGGCGCCCACAGGGCCAGCTCCCGCACAGCCGCCTCCAGTTCCCGCAGCTCGTCCTCGGACAGCTCTGCCACGATCAGGCGGGCCTCCATCGCGTCACGCGTCATATACGCGGCGACAAGCATCAGCGCCAAGGGCACCCCGCTGCCCGGCCACCTTCCACGGTCGCACACCCCACCAGGCAAACGGCCCACCAGGCCCGGCACCATACCCCGATCAGCCACAACAGCCATGCGATCCTTTCGATCGGCCTGCCGCCGAGCGCGGCGCAGACCCCGCAGCCCCGACGAGCTTGCCCGTGCGCCCCTGCGCGCACGGCGATGCGCGAAGAGACACGCTCTATGCCGATCCGCTCACCAACGCCTCCCACATCGAGAACGACTACCGGATGCACGATGTGTTCCACTTGGCCTACGCCGCGGTCCTGGGCTGGTCGCCGGAGATGTGGTCGCTGATGAAACGCAAGCGCCGCTCGGCCGTGCACATCGACGAGGCGGAGGAAGGGGGCCGGGCCATCGCGATCGAGGAGGGCGCCTCAGCGCTGGTGTTCGCTCTGCCAGCCGCCTCAATTTCCTGGAGGCAAGTCCGAGATCGACAGCGATCTGCTGACCACCTTCGGCTTCATGGTCGGGCACCTGGAAGTCGCCGCACACCGCGCCGCCGACTGGGAGAAGACGATCCTGGTCGGCTACATCACCTGGCGTCAGCTGCGCAGGACCGGCGGCGGGACCATCGACCTCGACATGGCCGGGCAGCACGCTGTCAGCCACTGCCGGTCGGCCAGCCGGACGATCTCCCGCCCTCGGCCGGCGGACCCGTCCTCGGTGTCGCAGCCACCAACGCCACAGACCGGGCCTGAACTGCCTGGGCCGGCCCAGGCGGTCTGTGGTCTGCGGTCTGCGGCGAGATCGGTATCACCGGTATCTGGTGACGAACGCCACCGATCCCAGTGAAGATCGTCCATCTTGAAGCCGCAGGTCATGGGCCTGGCATGGACGGTGTCCGGGGGGTTCGTGCTGGCCGGTGGTTCATTCCGGAGCCGGTGATCGTTTGTCAGCGGGTGACGATGCGCTGCGCCGGCGATTCGGTGTGGGCCGGGTACGCCGCGGCCGCCGACCGCGCCTCGACGTCACGCAGCACGGTGCGAGTGGATGCCTCCAGTTCACGGGCCAGCGCGGCCGCAGACAGCCGACCGTGCCGCCGCAGGAACAACAGCAGCGGGACCAATCCGTCGGAGTGCATACGAAGAGTTCTGCCGCAATACACGGCACATGGCGTCGCGTATTGCCGGGAGGCTTGACGAGTGCCCTCAGACCTCCTGAGCGGTCACTGCATACGCTCTGGTGCGCAAGCACCTACTCCGAGTTCGGCTCGCCCGACGCATCCGCCGACAAGATCATGCACGCCACGCTTCGCACTCCGGACGGCTACACGCTGATGGGGTGGGACGTCCGGGAGAAGATGCCCTTCCATCCGGGCAACAACGTGGCGGTCTTCCTCGTCGGCGACGACGCCCGACTCCGCGGCTACTTCGAGAAGCTGTCCGCTGGCGCCACCGTGACGTTGCCCCTAGACAGGCAGTCGTGGGGTGACGAGGCCGGCTCGCTCGTGGATCAGTTCGGGATCACCTGGATGGTCAACATCACCCAGCAGTTCTGATCGACCGCGGATAGACCGAGCTGGATGGCACTCGGGGTGATCGTCGGAGGTGGGGGGTGGCGTGACGCTGTTGGACCGGATCGCCGAGCGCCGGGTCGGGCTGGTCGAGGAGGCCGACAGCTCCGTAAGCAGCCGGACGAGGTGGAAGCCGAGCTGGAACGAGTCACGATCGCCGAGCAGGTGGTGATGCAGCTGGGACGAGCAAGGGCCGGGACATCGCCACGGCCGTCAAGCTCCTGGATGGCCTCGGCGCACCCCGTCAGCTCGCCGGTCTCACCCCCAAGGGGCTTGCCCATCTCGCGCAGGCCGATTCCGCCTGCTCACCACCCGCCATCGGGCTCGGCTGGCCGGTCGCATTGTTGCTGCGCGCCGGCGCCGCGGTCGAAGGCGGCGCGACCCGGGGCGTGGGCTGCGGCAAGGCCCCGCGGTCATGCTCCTGGCCGACGGCAAGTCCTCCGAGCACGTCCGCGACGCCCTCATCGAAACGTTCGCCAGCCTGCCGCGCGATCTCGCACGTTCGCTCACCTGGGATCAAGGCAGCGAGATGAGCCGCCACCAGACGCAATCGCTCACGAAACGCCCACCGCCCACCGCTCATCGGTCAGCCCGCCGCCCTGGGGAAACCTCACCCATCAGGCATAACCCGACGACCGCCGCCTGGAAACCCCACGACAACACCCTTTAAAGCTCAGCAACGGCCGCTACGGCCGTGGCTGGGCGAGACCGGCGACGAGATGATCGGGCGCCGATCGTGGCTGCGACTGCGCTGACAGAACCGAAGACGCTGCTCGCGAAAGCACGAGCAGTCGGGTGCGTCGTTCTCGGAGCACGTAGAAAGCACGCTAGCGATGGTTCGTCGTACCCGCTGTTCGGCTTTGGTTGTTGGACCATCTGTGAGGAAGCCGGAAGGCAATGCTGGTCAGATCGGCATCGCCTGACAGAGGTGTTTTCGCAGGTCAGGGCACCTTCTATCGCGCGATTGTCCGGTCTGACACATGCGAGGCAACCCGTCCGAGGCGGCGATGACCGCCGAAGGCGCGATCAGCCTCGCCCTCGCCGGAAACGAGCACGCCGACCGCATCGGCCGCGCGCTCAACCACCTCATCCAACGCCAACATCCCGACGGGACCTTCGAACTCTCCTGGAGCCGCAGTCATGCCAGCGCGATCTTCCGATCGGTCCGCGCACTGCGCCTGGCTCGATCACTCGAACTCACCAACGTCCGGCCCGCGGCCTCGCGGGCGGTGGAGCGCTCGACCGACCTGCTGCGCGCCACCCAGAACCCCGACGGCGGTTGGGGACACCTGCCCGGCTCGGCCAGCGACGAGGTCAGTACCGCCTTCTCGCTGATCGCCCTGACCATCGCCGCCCCGGCAGCCCACCGCGAAGCCGTCGCCCGGGGCATCAGGTACCTCGCCTCCCGCCAACTCCCAGACGGCGCGTTCGACTGCCCGACCGACGAGGTCGGCCCGCGCCCCATCCCCTACAACGTCCCCCACGGCAGCCTGGGATTCGTCCTCACAGGCCTGAACTTCGTCGCCTCCCGCGGCCGCACACCGCACTTCGCCTGAAGTGCGGTCCACATGGTTCGCTGGATCTAGCTGGGCTGGGCGAGGTCGTCTTGGGTGTTGATGCGCGCCGTTTGGATGGAGAAGTGAAGGCAAACGAACCGCTGTTCGCGGTGGGAAGAAGCCGACGAGCAGCCCCATGCACTGTGCACTGTCACGGTTCCCGCCCTCTGCGGTTGCTACCTGTAACCAGTCGGCGGTTGGCGACCAGCAGTTCGTTTTCTTGGTCCGAACAGGCCAAGGAGGACGTATCCATTCTGGACATGTATCCCCTGCAGCCGGGAAGCACGGCGGTGGTGGAATCCGCGGCGAATCCGACGATAACCATTTGAGAAGCGTGCCACCGCCAGGTGGTTCCCGCATCGGGGTCCACGCGAAGAGTACGCGCACACCGATCAGGCTCGTGCCCCATTCAAAAATAATGCTCAGCGCGTCGGCCGTCACCGACCGCTGATGTCGATCTGTTTCCGAGCGCGGCCGTCACTGGTCTAATTGGGGCGGGTGGGGGTGGGTTCCAGGTCCGGTTTGAGGCTGCCGATCATTGCGGCGACCTGGGTTCGGGAGTTGAATCCGAGTTTGGTGAGGATGTGTTCGACGTGGGCGTCGGCAGTCCGTTTGGAGATGACAAGACGTTCGGCGATCTGGCGGTTGGACAGGCCTTCGGCGATCAGGTGCGCGACCTCGCGCTCGCGCGGCGTGAGCGGGCCGAGAGCACTCCCGTCCTCGCGGGGCAGGCGCGGGGACCCCGGCTCCTGGTCTTCGGCATGCCCGATGGCCAGGGCCACCAGTTCGGGCAGGTCGAGCCGCCCGCCGCGGCCGTACACGGCGGTGAACTGCTCGGCGCCTAGTTCGAGCATCAGGCTCGCCTCGACCTCCTCGTGCAGGTCGATCAGTCCCTGGATGCCCCACAGCAGCCGACCGACCTTATTCCACAGTGATGCGGCACCGCCCAGCAGCGTCGCGGCAAGACGGTGTTGCCCTAGGCCGACCGCCGTCCAGGACAGATATTCCACCGCAGAGGCGATGCACATGGTCTCGCCCTGGTCCAAGGCGCAGGCCAGGGCATCGCGGCCCAGCTCGCGGGCGCGGTCCAGGTCTCCCAGCGCCAGCAGGGACGGCACCTGGAAGACCAGCAAGTAGTTGCGCACGAACCGTTCCCTGGGCAGGGATGCCAGCTCGTGCAGGCCTTGTTCCAACTCGGCCAGGGCCGCGGCCGGATCGCCGCTGCCGGTGAGCAGCGCCGAGACCTGAAGGTGGCCAGTAGTCAACACGAACAGATCTTCGGTGGCCTGCGCCTGCTGGCGGGCCTGGGCGATCGCTCCCAGCGCCTGCGTCTGGTCCTCACCCCAAAGGGTCAACGCTAACGCCTCCACGTAGGCGGCGCGGGCACGCAGGAAGTCGTCATCGAGCCGTTCAGCGGCCGCCCGGCAGCGCGCGGCCATCTCCCCGGCCACCGGGTCGGCCTGCAGCAGTCCGAAGTAGGCCGCATACCACAGGGCCATGCCGTGCTCGGCGGTCACAGTCGGCTCGGTGGCCAGAGCCCGGTCGATCCAGCGGCGGGCCTCGGTCAGCCGGCTCCTGCCCAGCCACAGACCCCACAGGTTGTTCACCAACCGCAGCGCTGCCTCCTCGCCCGGGTGCGCGGCGGCGAAATCCATCGCGACTCGGAAGTTGTCCAGGTCCTCGGCCAGCCGCGCGCTCCATTGCACCTGGTCGTCGCCGAACCACTCCTGGCCCGCCCGGACCGCCATGCGCAGGAAGAAGTCCTGGTGCCGGCGTGCGTACAGTTCAGCACGTCCGCTGGCCTGCAACCGTTCCGCACCGAACTCGCGGACCGTGTCCAACATCCGGTAGCGCTGCTCCTCCACCCCGGTGATGCGCTGCACCACCGACTTGTCGACCAACGTCAGCAAGAGCCCGATCACATCATGGCCCTCCAGCTCGCCATCGGCGCAGACCTGCTCCACCGCCGCCAGCGTGAATCCCCCCGCAAACACCGACAGGCGCGCCCACAACTTGCGCTCGGCCGGCGAGCACAGCGCATGGCTCCAGTTGATGGTGGCGCGCAGCGTCTGGTGCCGGGCCTGGGCCGACCGGGTTCCGGCCAGCAACCCGAACCGGTCTTCGACGCGGCCCAGGATCTGTTCCAGCGACATCGTCCTCAGGTGGACGGCCGCCAGTTCGATCGCCAAGGGGATCCCGTCCAGGCGGCGGCACAAGGCGATTACTTCGGCGCGGTTGTCGTTGCTCAGCACGAACGACGACTCGGCGGCCTGGGCGCGAGCGGTGAACAAGGCCAGCGTGTCGTTGGTGGTCTCGTCGGCTCCGGCGTCGGGCTCGGGCATGGGCGGGATCGGCAGGACGTATTCGCCGGGCAGCGCCACTGCCTGTCGGCTGGTCAACATCAACACCAGGTGGGCGGAATTGCAGACCAGGCTGTCGGCGAACATCGCCATCGCACTCACCAGATGCTCGCAGGTGTCGAGCACCAGCAGCGCCCGCCGGCCGGCGAAGTATTCGATCAGCTGGTCCATCGGTTGCTGGGCTGTAGTCTCGGGCAGCCCTACGGCGCACGCCACGGCGTTGGGCAGGAGCTCGGGATCGCGCAGACCGCTCAACTCGGCCATGCTGATGCCGTCGGGGAAGTCATCCTTCAACTGCTGCATAGCGCGCAGCGCGATCCGTGTCTTGCCCACCCCTCCGGGACCGGTGAGGGTGACCACACGTCCCCGCGCGACGGCCTCCCGGACCGCGGCCAGCTCGTCGTCCCGGCCGACGAAACTTGTGGGTTCGTGCCGCACTCCGGCACGAACCCAGCTCCACTGAGTTGTGTCGCCACTCCACTGCGTCACAAGCGCAGTGTCTCACCCCATGCTCGGCAAGGCGAGACCCGTAACAGCTTCCTGAAAGGACAAGCACTTGCGGACGACGTTTCACGGGTTTGTGGCCGTCAGTATCCGATCGGACTTCACGGCGACTGCCACTGCTTCCGTGCGCACGGCAATTTCCCGAACCCAACAGGTCCACTGAGAGCCACGATTGAGGGCGCGCGGACGGAACCGACGTGTCAGACGAGCAAGCATATGGCAACGGCGCCAGCAGCTGGTGATGGACAGCTCCGCGACTCTCCACGAGTGCGGCTCTTTCGACGGATCTGGGTGAGCCGGGGATTCGGGTGGTTGTTCGCCGTGGGTTCGGCCGACTCCGCCACCAGCGCAACCGGCTCTTCATGCGTCCGCGGCTGATCGGCGGACGCCCCACCGTGATCAACAGTCAGGCCCGCCACTGCGGTTCTGTGTCGCCTCGACCGCGGCGAGCGCGCCCCCAAAATGATCATCTGCCACCGACCAAGTGATCGATGATCCGCCGCAGCCGCGGCTCGGCCACCCCCAACGCCGCCACCAGCCACACCGGATCTCCGGCCTGGACACGCGCCGCCAACTCGCGCCACGTCCGCTCGTGCGCACCCCACCCCACCCGCGGATCCAGCAGAAGCACCCGCACATCACCCAGGGGGAGCGGCGGCCCCGCCGCATCGCCCACCCCCGGCAGCTGAAGCGGCTCGCTCGCCTGCACCAGCACTTCAAACGCCGCCGTGATCATGTCCAGTGGCGAGAACCCCGAGTCGGGACCGTGGTGCCGACCCTGCCGTTCCTCATTCACACAACGCATGCCTTGATGACGCCAGAGCCACCCAACCGGGACCTAACACCCCAGCTCCCGGCAAGGCCCGTTAGATGCAGCGCCAGGCGGCGGTGATCGCGGGTGTCGGCAACAGAACCATCATCCGGCGGAATCCTCTCCGCCGTACTCCGGCCGTCCCCTCGGGGGAGAGGGGCGGGTGTCGGGTGACCACGTCACTGGGGCTGGAGCGAGACGGCGCCGGACCTGGAGACTGCGCAATCGTGTGCCCCCGTTGGCCGAAAGCAACGTCCGCAAGCGCCGCGGCGCCGCCCTTCCTCGGACGTTCGACGGCCCCACGTAGGTGTCGCATGACCCGAGATGATTACTTAGAGTAGCGACTTGGGTTCTTCGCCGATACGCTGGACCCCGCCCGCCCGTGTGTCCCATGACTCATACAGCTGGAGCGATCATGTTCACTGGCACCATAGTGGCGCTGTCGACCGCAGCGCTGACCTCGTTGCCCGCCACCGCCTTGGCGGCTCCCTCGGTCCACGTGCTTGACATCGAGTCCGTCCACGCCTCCGGAACCAACTCCGACGTCCTCGCCATGCCAGGCAAGGTCCGCTGCACCTCGGGGCGCAGGGAGATGGCCAACCGCGCAGCCCAGGGCGCCAGCGAAGGCGGCAAGCAAATCCCCGTATGGTGCGATGACACCGAGCAGTGGTGGAGTGACAGAATCACGTCCGAGTAAATAAAAAGGTAAGTCTGGATCAGGCGAGACACTTTCGATTGTGCGGGCATTCGGTTTGCCTGCTGGAAGTTCTTGGAAGGTTTCGCCGTTGTTGACGCATGCTGAGCATTGCTCCTCGCCTCGGCCGGATTTGGGAGCTGCCGCCCTTGTTGGGCGACGTATGCTGGCACGCGATGTCGCTGTTCGAAGTCATGATCTGATCGAGGCTGAGTGTGATGCTGCTCCTGTACTTCGCCGTCAGTGCCACCCTCGGCCGGGTCTCGGCCTGAAACACCGGTAAATCAGGGAAGCGGGCGTGGCTCAGAGCCTGCGGTGGCGTCCGAAGACTCGGCCGGCCAGAGCCGACCCGCAAAGGAGGCTCGAGGCCCGCGTCGGTGGCGGACTTCGAGCCTACCTCTGTTGTCACACTTCGTGGGAGTACGTCACCGGGTCGGCGGAAGTGGGTCGGGCCTCGAGTAGCCCTCGGTGGATCCGTTGACGCAGTCACCGTGCTCGTCTTCGATGCCCAGGATGTTGTGGATGGCGGCACCGACGCCGGCGATGTCGAGGCTCCGGCAGGTCTGGACGCCGATGATCTGGACGTTCTGCGGTCCGTCGTCGGCAATCGCCGGGGCGGCGTTCAGCAGAACACCTGCGGCAGTGCTGGACAGAAGGCCGACGGCGGCCAATCGCTTGAGCATGTTCTTCCTCTCTGCAGATCCACGGACAAGCCTTGGAACAAGAACAGACGGTAGCGCACGCAAAAGCGTCCATTTCGGCTCTGATCCCTTCCAAGGCCAGATTTTCGCTGATCTTGGAAAGGGTGGGACGGGGGCATGACCAAGGCGAGGCCAAATCGGGATAAATCGTGGACGGAAGCTCGCGCTTCTCGCCCTCCTCGATCGCGTCTCCTGTATCTGATAATGTCCACCGATACGGTCGGGGAGCACTCCACGAGTGGAGGGCAGACGGTCGAGGAACCCGGAGCTGGACCGAGGGATCGTCACCGCTTCCAGCGACATACGGGCGTAGCCGAGCTCGCCAAGCAGGCGGGCGCGTCAGCCGCAGGCGCCACTGTGTCCAGCCTTCGACGCCGACACCACAGCAAGTTGGAGCTGGTCGCCGTCGTGAAACCCGCGTCGTCGAACCACGACGAGCGCTGCTCCGGCAAGCTTTGGAGGTCGGCAACCTCCCCCATTCCACCGACCTCGACGCACTCACCAACATGCTCATCGGCTCCTTCCACGGCCAGTACGTCACCCCCGCCGGCATCCCCGACGACTGGCCCAACCGAGTACGGACCGTCATCTGGCCGCCCGACCCCAGCCTCTGACCTGGTCCGGTGCCGCATGGGCACCGCTGCTGCACTACCGGCAGATCACCGGCCCAGACCTGCAGGCGTGCGGACTGCTGGGTCCGAGACTGTGGTTGCTCTGGTCCGGTCTCGTTGTGCCCGAGTGTCCGCTGTTGCGTCAACAGCCGAGGGTTGCAGCGAGGTGCTGGAAGTCTGCACGGGCACCACACCGAAGTCCTTGGCGAAGAGCGACCTGTCGTGCACCTTGTCGTAGCCGCTCCCGGTCCTCCGTTTGGGTGATCGTTTTGGGGGCGGCATCTCGTAATCCTTCGCATCGACCAGACGGAAGGACTGATCAAGTCTGGACGAGTGTGGCGGTGGCGCACCGTCTGCCCTTGAGTGGCCGTTTGGTTTGCAGGACCGAAGCCGGGGGACGACAGGTGGACGCCGCTCGGGTGGCCCTGGGGGGCGAGCACTGGATGGAGGAATCTGTCTCCGACGCTCCACCATCAAGTCCGAGACCTGCTGCTTCGCAGCAACCGGGCACAGCTGCAAGGTCGTCATCTGGCACGTCTGGTGAGTCTCCTGAACCAAACGGTGATTCGAGCCCGAGGTCGTTTCGAGGTTGGGACCGCCTTAAGCGCGGGTTGGGGTGTGTCGTTCGTTGTCGGGGGGATTGTCGAGTCGCGCTTGTACCTGGTGTACGCGGCGTCCAGCGTTCCCCAGGCCATGAGCGGCCAGATCATGCTTCGCCCGGTTTCCTTGTCCACCAGGAGCACTCGTTCAGTGTCGGTGGCGACGCGTGACGGAGGCGGGGGAGCTGCGATTACCAGGTTCCGTACGGCGAACGCGTCCTGGAGGTCGTACACCAGCGATGCCACCTCCCCACTCTGGACCGGGTGGCATCGCGCCTGCGCGCGCCGCCATGCATCGGCGGCGTCCACGCAAGGCAGTTGCCGCATCCGGTGGAGTGTGAACACGTTGGCGAGCCGCAGCACCGTGCGGCAGGGGAGGGCGCCGTTGGTGTCGCACTGGCCGCACCCGCCGCTCGCCCCGTCCAGGGAGCTGGTGCCCTGGTGGATGTCGAGGACGGCGTTGAGAGCGGCGGTCAGAGCGATCACCAATTGTGGGGCGTCTCGCAGGAACTCCGCTGACGGCTCATCCAAGAGCCCGTGTGCGGCGAGGTGCTGTGCTGCCCGCGTGATCGCGAGGTGGTCGGCGCGCATCGTTGTGACCTCGGCGGCGTGCACGCTTTGGACGATGCGTGCGCGGATTCTGGCAGCGATGTCTGACATGTGGTCTCCGGCGGGGATCGGAAGAGGCAGTGGGAGGACGTCTGCGCCCCGTGGGGGCCGGGCCGCTCATTGCCGGTCGGGCCCCTCTGAGGCGGGTTGTTGGTCCTCCCCGCGCTGGACGGTTGGCTTGTTCCAGCGTGGCGATGCTGTGTTCGGTGGCTTCCTGAAGGTCGATGTGGGTGGCGGAGGCAGGTTCCGGAGCGCGGCTCCAGGAGAACACCCGGGGTCACGCCCAGATGCTCACTTGGGATGCTCGACCAGTGAGATTCTGGTGCCTTCGAGGATGGGGCGAACAGCGCCCCAGCGGTCGGTCAAGGACCTGGTCAGGCACTGCGCGGCGACGGCCGGGAAGATCGGCCCACTGGGGCCGGGCCAGGACGTTGGCAGGGGAGAGGCGTCCAGCCGGCCTTGCCGGGCAGCGGCCAGGTCGTCAGGCGGGCCCATGAGTGGTGTGATCCCTAACCGATGGTGAAGCTCTCGAGAATGGTCATGCCACGCAGTCTTCGTCCGGCAGATCACCGCCGGTTTCCGGGATGGGGAAACGTTCGCCGATCGAGGTCGACACGATGACCATCAGTTCCGGCGTCTAGATGTCCTGACGTCCTTGAAACGGCCCAGCACGACCGCACCGTGGGCCCAGCGCCCCGAATGCGGGGGGCTCCGGGAGCGGCAAGCCGGGACGATCTAGGTTGATGAGGTCGGCCCGTAGAGATGGATCAGACCTCGGTAGTCGCCCAGGCCAAGGGTGGACGGGTCGGTGCTGCAGGCAGGGATGTCCGGGGTCACGGAGAGGCCTCTGTGGCCGCCCTGGACGTGAGCGAGGCCCAGGAAGTGCAGAGACTCATGGGTGGCCACGGAGACGGCGTCGTAGTGGGCGGGCGGGCAAGGGACGGCGGGGGTGCCCGTGGGGGTCTGGGACATCCACCAGGCCACCCGGTCGGAGCGCAGGGCGATGTCGCCTTCGACGATGCGGTGGTTCTCGCGCCAGATGCAGGTCACTGCCAGGAAGCGGGAGGGCGCACTCGGGAGGCTCATGAAGCCGATCGTGTTCACGCCGTCAGGGTCACCGCAGGTGCCGTCGGCCTCGAAGCCCGGCGCCTTGGCTGTGTGGCCGATGACGGTGGTGTTGATGTCCGGCGGGGGCGAGTATGCGCCGCCCTTGTCGCAGTCGGTCACGGCGTGTGTGGCTCGACGGAGGCCTTCGGGGATGGCCCAGTCGAGGGCCGTGGGTCTGGCGCTGTCGAACTGCCGGAGCCGGATGGTTGATCCCTTGGGCCAGGCTGCCCGGGTCGCGAAGGTGCCATCGGTGCAGGGGTTGTCGATGTCGCCATGCAGGGGCATGGGATCGGAGGGGGCGGTGTCGCTGATGACCACGTGGCGGCCGTCGGCGCTTCGAGCAACGGTGAGTTGGCCCGAGCCGTCCGCGGATGTGGTGTAGGCCGTCACCGAGAGCCCGTTTCTGGGGACGTGGACTCGGGTGATGCCGTCAGTGGCGGTCAACGTCCCGTGCGGTGGGCACTCGAGCGTCACCTTGTTGCGGAGGCTGCTGACTTGGAGATGCCGGGACTCCCGGATACAAGGTGTGCGGGCGTCCGCGTCGGGGATCGCCGTCGACAAGGAGGCGATCGCACAGATGCCGATCGCGGTGGCTAGCCTCCCTGGGGCGCGTAGCGCGAACACGTGAAATCAACTCCCTGTGCGGTGGGTGAGGTGGGCGGCGGGGACGGAAGCCAAGGCCTCGCCCCGCCGCCCTGCTGGTCCCGGAACTCACCGGGCGGAGTGCCGGGATGCCCGACTAGTGTCGGTGGAGGTAGGGGCGGTACACGTACTTGAGTAGCCACGACGGCTTGACCCCGCCGCGGAGCTTCACCCAGCCGCGGGGGTTGTTGCACTTCTTGGCGAACACGATCTTGCCGTCCGGCAGGATGCCGAGGATCTTCCCGTTCGGGATCTGGCGGACGTGCAGGCCGTGCTCGGCGTCTACGACGTAGCGGCAGACCGGTCCCGAGGCCGCGGCCCCGGTTGCCGGGGCCGTGCTGGGCGTCGCCGCCTCGGCCGCGCCGGACGCCAGCAGTGCCGCGCCGCCGAGGCCAATTCCGGTGATCGCCAGAGCGATACCGCGTCGAACTGTCGCTCCCATGTGTCGTGCTCCTTCGTGATCGAGCCGTCGCGTATGCGACGCGCTTCCGACCTGACAGGAATTCCCGACATATGACATGACAAGGCCCGCTTCCTGCCAAGGTTAGGAAAGTTCGTGGGATGGCGCACGGTGCAGCACAGGTCCCGACGGGTATCGGTCGACCGGAGGTGGGGTGTCGCCCTTCGATCGACGGGCGTTTAGGGGGGAATTGTGGATTTGCATTGCGGTGCCAGGCCACAGGGGTGTCAAACTTTGGTGATCAACGTGCTAACCCCCTGGCCTGGACTGGAATTCGGGGCGCGCTCCATGTTGAGTATTGAGGTGTCGCGCTCGCGAGAGCACGGCGTGTTCGACATTCTCCTACTGTGCACAGAAGGGGCTTCGATATGAAGCGACTGGTGGCGACGGGCCTGCTGGCCCTCACTTCGGGCGGCGTGCTGCTGAGCGCGTCTCCGGCGATGGCGAACTACGACGACGACGGCCCGCAGAACAACCAGATCATCGGCGTTCAGACCTGCCGCTCGATCGACGTCGCCGTCATCGGCGCGGCCATCCACAACATCCTCGGTCTCGACAACGAGTCGGGCGACTGCGCCAACGGCTCCATGGTCAACTGACGCAGCCTTTCCGGGTCGGGGGCGAGTTTCGACTCGCCCCCGACCGTTCGCTTTTACCGAAGGGATTCCCTGCGCGCCCCGCGTCCCGCTGGTATCGCCACCCAGCCGTTATTTTCCCGGCCCTCCGGGGCTGTGGATCTCTCGTGTGCCGGGGCGCCGTCTCCACCGTTTCTCGAAGGGGACGGTCAACGCTTCTCCATCGTCCCCACGCTGTTTGTCAAAGAGCTGTGGCGGTGCATGCGCCCTCCGTTAGGGCGTGTGATGCTCGCCATCAGACCGCGAACCCGAGCGAAAAGAACCTCCGGAGGGACGGGCGTCTCGAGCTGGGAGCCGCCCGTGCCGACCGGGATCGTCTCGTCAGGGCCGATACCGAAGAGGTGGCAAGACGGTGTGTCTGGCTCGCAGCCCCCGAACCGCGTCCGTGGATCCTTCGCTGACCACCTGTTCGTATTACGAACGGTCGATACCGCTCACGCGCGAACCCCGGCGGGGAAGTCCACGGGAATGCTGCCCGGTCCGACTTCGGTCTGGGGATCGGCCTGCGTCCTCCACGTCGTCTGAGTGTCCGCGACACATGCGGCCAGCTCGCAGAGCCTCGCTGTTCTGTTCCCGGAAAGGACGTCGATTTGGGAGCTCAGGGGTTTGCGGGCCTCGGCACGGCCGAGGAGACCACGACCTTCCCGCCGGTCTTCCAGGACCGCGCACCCGGATCGCGGACCGGGCGGACGGCGAGCCAACGCGTCTTCGGACGCCATCTCCTGCGGCGCCTGCCGGCGGCCGGGTACCGGTTTTCGCTGGCGCTCCTCGACTTCAGCGTCGCCAGCGGAGTGGCGCTCTTCCTGGGTGACTCCCCGGCCCGGGCCGTCCTCACCGGGACGGCGCTTGCGACGATGCAGGCCGTGACGGGCAGGTACCGGCTTCGCCGCAGCCTGAGCCTGGTCGACGAGGTCGCTCCGAGCATGACGCACCTGCTGCTGGCGGACCTGGCCGTCAACCGCATCCTGCTGGCGCCCGAAGGCGCGCCGCTGCAACTCGCGACCGTCCAGGTGGCGGCGTTCGTTCTCGCGGCCTTGCTGCTCGTTCTGGCCGGACGCATCCCGGTGTTCGAGGCGGCGCGGCGGTTCCGAGCCAGGCCCGAGCGGCGCAGGGCCACAGCCGTCATCGGAACGGGCGAGGTCGCCGACCGCCTCGCCGCGCACCTTGATCGCCATGCTGAGCTGGGCCTGACCATCACCGCCCGACTGGACCCGCACGAGCTGGACGAGCCCACCCCTCGGACGGACGCGGCCGAGGACTGGCCGGAGCTCACCCAGGCGCTCCGGCGCACCCGGATCCGCGTCGTCCTCGTGCTCTGCGAGGGCGCCCACCCGGTGCGGGTGGACGCCGCCGCGCGCGCGGCCGCCCGGTACGCCGGCGAGGTCTGGGCGGTCGTGAGCACGCCAGGCGTGGTACCCGCTGGGGCGCGCGGCCGCGAGTTCCTGGCCGGGGTCCCGGTCGTCCGGATCCTGGACGCCACGCAGATCACCCTCGCCCACCGCGCCAAGCGGTTGTTCGACTTGGCCGTGGCGTCGGCGCTGGTGATGGCCCTGGGCTGGCTGATGCTGACCTGCGCTGTCGCGGTGCGGCTCGAGGGCGGGCCTGGCGTCCTTTTTCGACAGCGCCGGATCGGACGCCTCGGCCGGGAGTTCACGCTGGTGAAGTTCCGGACGGTCCGCCCGAGCACCGAGCACCACGGTGACACCAGCTGGTCGGTGGACCACCAGCGCCTGGTCGGCCCGGTCGGCCGGTTCCTGCGCAAGTCCTCCCTGGACGAGCTGCCGCAACTGTGGAACGTCATCCGTGGCGACATGAGCCTTGTCGGGCCCCGGCCCGAGCGCCCGCACTTCGTCGCCACGTTCGGTGCGTCGGTCCCCAACTACCGGCTGCGCCACCGCATGCCGGTCGGGATGACCGGCTGGGCGCAGGTCAACGGGCTCCGCGGGGACACCTCGATCGAGGACCGGGTGCGCTATGACAACTACTACATCGATCACTGGTCGTTCGCGGCGGACCTGCGGATCCTGCTGATGACCGTCCGGTCGGTGATCGTGCGAGAAGGCCGGTGACCGGTCGATGAATCCGCTGGCCCGCACCGAGGAGAACCCCGGCGCTGCGCCGCCTCGGCACGGCGTGACCGGTGCATGGACGACGCCGTTGGAAGACCGCGGATCGGAGCGCTTCGACCGGTCCTCTGGGCCGGACCCCTGCCTCCCTCGACGAAGCGACCATCTGCGACACAGCAGGCTCCTGCGACGGGACGCACTCCTCGGGTCAAAGGGACTCCCGCGCCCGCGGCCTTCCTGGCTGGTCGCGGCGACCGTGCTGAGCGTGGCCGTCCCCATGGGGGGCGACTCGGTCGGCACCGGCACGCATGCCTCGCCCGGCGACGTGGTCAGCCTGGTGCTGATTGCGATCGCAGCGGCACTGTGGCGACGCGACTGCGGACGCGGCTTCGGGCGCGCTCGGATACACGTCGGTGTCACGCTGCTCCTCGCGGGCCTGGTCGGCGCGTCGGCGGTCTCGATGATCTGCTCAGCCGACCCGGCCACGAGCCTGGTCGGATGGGTGCGGGAGACGCAGGTCCTGGTGCTGGTGCCGCTCGCGGTGCTGGTCTCCCTGCGCGACCGGCGGGACGTCGCGGTCGTCGTCGCGTCGGTCCTGGCGCTCGGCACCGGCGAGGCGGTGTTCGGTATTTGGCAGACTGTCACGCACAACGGCGCGTCCTATGCCGGGGAACTCGTGCGTGCGGTGGGAACCTTCGGGGCGCTGGACGTCATGGCGATGGCGACCGTCTGCGGCATCGCGCTGGTTGCGGCCCTCTCACTCGCCCTCACCACGAAGCGCGGGTGGCGGCGGGCCGGGCTGCTCGTCGTCGCGGTGGTGCTGAGCGTCGCCCTGGTGTGCTCGCTGAGTCGGGGAAGCTGGATCGCGGCATCGGTCGGTGCCGCGGTCGTGCTGCTTCGGTTCGATGCGAAGCTGGCGTTGAAGCTCGGGCTCTGCACGGCCGCGGTGTTCACGATCGTCGTTGGTGGGTTCGGGATCGGTTCGGGGATGGTCGCCGAACGCACCCAGTCGATCCTCCACTCCGTCCATGACCCGGACCGCTCGGTCGGTGACCGCTACGCGTTGTGGAGCACCGCCGAAGGCATGTGGCAGGACCATCCGGTCGCTGGCGTAGGCCTTAAGAACTTCCCAGCCTTCCGCGATGCATACGCGCCGCCGCAGCTGTCTGGGGCAAGCGACACCGACGACTCGGTCACCGGGTTCGTCCGAGAGCCGCTGCTCTCACCGCACAACCAGTACCTCCTGATGCTGGCTGAGCAGGGCCTGCTCGGCGCGGGCGCGTCCATACTGGCGCTCGGCGGGCTGCTGGTCGGGCTGTGGCGGAGGGCGAGGCCGGCCGACGGCCACTGGCTGCTCTGCCTCGGTGTCACCGCCGCGACGGCCGTCAACTTCCTCTATTCCGACATGGGCGGGCCCACCACTGTTCTGATCGGGATCGTCCTCGGCCTGGCAGCACGGCACACCTACCCCGTCGCGAGCCGCCATGAGGTTCTGGGGAACGCGTGGTGACCGCCACTGAGGTCCCCATCGCCGAGGCGAAGGCGGAGGCCCTCGCGATCGGGCGGGCCGCGGGGCTGTCGGCGGTGCTGGTGTGCGCGGGCACCGGGGCGGGGTTCGTCCGGGACCTGCTGCTGGCGCACCACTTCGGCGCCGGGCCCAGTACCGACGCGTTCCTGGTGTCCTGGACGGTCCCCGAGACCGTCTCGCCGCTGCTCATCGAGGACGCCATGGCACTGATCATGGTGCCGGCCGTCACCCGAGCGATGCTGCGGCCGCAGGGGGTGTCGCGGCTGGTCCGCCGGGTCGTGCCGCGCCTGGTCCTGGTGCTGTCGGCCATGTCGGTGATGGTGATGCTGCTGGCCCCGTGGCTGGTGCGGATCGCGGCGCCCGGCGTCCACCAGGCATCGGCGGTCACCTGCCTGCGGCTCACCGCGGTGACCGTCCTGACGTTCGGCGTCGCCGGACTCATCAGCGCGATCCTGCGACCGCACGGCCGCTTCGGACCGCCTGCCGCGATATACCTCGCCTACAACGTCGGCATCTTGACGATGCTGGTCACGCTCGCGCACGCGTGGGGGATCACCAGCGCCGCGCTGGGTGTCGCCTGCGGCAGCCTCCTCATGGTTCTGGTCCAACTTCCGGCGTTCATCCGGGTGCTGCGGGTGGAGCGCGAGTCGAGTGGCGGCCCTGCCGAGACTTCGCTTGAACGGCCCGAGGCCGCGAAGCCCTCGGTCAAGCGCCCGCGGCCCAGGCCTCGCGCCAAGGACAGGCGGGTTTCGGCTCGGCAACTGCAGATCGCCGCCGCCGCTCCGATCGTGACGTTCACACTCATCCGGCAGGCGCAGGTGCTGGTCGAGCGGTTCTTCGGCTCGAGCCTGCCCGGGGGGACCATCTCCCACCTCAACTACGCGCAGAAGGTCGCGCAGGTGCCGATGGTGCTGGCGCTGCTCATCGCAACCGTCACCTTCCCCCGGCTCGTGCGCGCGCACCTGGACGACGACGGCGCACGGCTCCGGCAGCAGATCGAGGGCGACCTCACGGTCGTCGCCCTGCTGATCATCGTCGCCATCACCTACCTGTGGACGTTCGCCCCGCTCATCACGCAGGTGATGTTCCAGCACGGCGAGTTCTCCCATGCCGACGCGATGAGCACGGCCGCCATCCTCCGGGTCTACTCGCTCGGTCTGCTCGCCCAGTGCGCTCTGGGAGTAAGCGTTCGCGCGCTGTCTGCGGGACGCCGCCCCAGCTGGCGGACACCGCTGGCGATGCTTGTCGGCCTTTCGGTGACCTTCGCCGTCGCCGACCTGTTCAGCGCGAGCCACGGCGCCACGGCTCTGGCTGCGGGCAACGCGATCGGCATCAGCGTCGCCGCCGCCCTGCATCTGTTCACGGTGCGGCAGAAGGTCGCGCGCATTCGGTTCGGGCTGCTGGGGCGGCGCCTCCTGGTCGGCGGCGGGTGCGCGCTCGCCGCCGGTGCCGCCGCAGCCCAGGCCACGCGGCTGCTGGCCGGGCAGCAGGCCCCGATCGCCCGGCTCGCTGTTGGCGGCGCGGTGCTGCTGGTGGTCATGGCGGCGGCACTGGTCCTGCTGAGCGCCGTGACCGGCGGCCTGCGTGTCAGGAACCTGTGTGTCCGAGCGATGGGACGCCATGCCACACGCACCGGAACGGACGGGGTCGAAGAGGTCGGCTCGGCTTCGTCCGCCGAACCAGTGCCGGCCATGCGAAGGGGGAACGGCTGATGGGCATCGTGTGGACAGGTATGGCTCAGCCGTACGGCACGGCGTGGCCGGGCCTTTGGGCGGGCTCTGTGGACAAGAGGCCGGCGGAGTTCGGCCCATCGCGGCTGATCGGCGGCGCGGAGCCGTCCATCTCCCCCGCGGACGAGCCGCCCAGCGAGCGTCAAGGCCGGATGCCGCCGGTGCTGATGTACCACTCGGTGGAGGAGTACCGCGAGGATCCGCACCTGGTCACCGTCACTCCGGCCCGGTTCCTGAGCCAGATGCGCTGGCTGGAGTCGCGGGGGCTGCGCGGGGTCGCGGTCAGCGAGCTGCTCGCCGCCAAGGCCGCCGGACGGCACCGGCGGATGGTCGGCCTGACCTTCGACGACGGTTACGCCGACTTCGTCTGGCAGGTCCTCCCGGTGCTGACCCAGATGGGCTTCACCGCCACGGTCTTCGTGGTGGCCGGGGAGATCGGCGGCAGCAACTCCTGGGACGACGGCCCGCGCAAGCCTCTGATGACCGCCGATCAGCTGCGGGCCGTGGCCGCCTCGGGCGTGGAGATCGCCTCCCACGGCGTCCAGCACCTGGCGCTTCCGCAGCTGGCCTACGACGAGCTCGTCTGGCAGCTTACGGAGAGCCGGAGCTTGCTGGAGGACCTCCTGCAGCGGCCCGTCCGGGGCTACGCCTACCCCTACGGCCATGTCACCCCACGGGAGGTCAGGGCCGTCCGGGCGGGGGGCTACGACTACGGCTGCGCGATCTGGACGTCGGGCGTCGACCGGCATGCGCTCGCCCGTACCTACATCGGCGAGCGCGACAACGGGCTGCGGATGCGGGCCAAGTTCGTCCGGCACCGGATCCGTCAGAGGAACCTCCCATGACCCGGGTCCTGCACGTCATCACCGGGCTGGGCCTGGGCGGCGCTGAACATCAGCTGGTCCAGCTTGCGCGGTACCTCCCCGTACAGTGCGAGGTGGCGGTGCTGACCGGGCCGCCCCTGCTGGCCGGTGAGCTGCGCGCAATCGGCGTCCCGGTGCACGACCTGAACATGGCGCACAACCGGGACCTGACGGTCCTGCCGAGGCTGGTGGCGCTGATCCGGCGCGGCCGGTACGACGCCGTCCACACCCACCTGTACCGCGCCTGCCTGTACGGCCGGGTCGCCGCCCGCCTGGCCGGGGTGCGGCGCATCATCGCGACCGAGCACTCACTGGGCGAGAACCACATGGAGGGCCGGAGCACGACCTGGCCCGTCCGGATCACCTACCGCGCGTGCGAGCGCCTCGGGACCGCCACGATCGCCGTGTCGCCCACGGTCGAGCGGCGGCTGCGCGACTGGGGCGTCCCGGCGCGGAAACTGGTGACCATCCCGAATGGCCTGGACCCCGCTGTGTTCGCGTTCAGCCCCGAGGCCCGCGAACAGGTCCGGGGCGAGTTCGGCCTCGGGCCCGGGGACTTCGTGGTCGGCACGGTCGGACGCCTCGTGCCCACCAAACAGGTGGACGTGCTGATCGAGGCCATCGCCGCACTGCCCGGAGCGCGGCTGCTGATCGTCGGCGATGGGCCAGACGCGTCCCACCTGCAGGCGACGGCCTCGGCCTCGCCCGCGAGCGGCCGCGTCGTCTTCGCGGGCGCGCGCGAGGACATCGGTGCGTGTCTGTCAGCCATGGACGTGTTCGCCTCGCCCTCCGCGCAGGAGACCTTCGGGCTCAGCGTGTTGGAGGCGCTGGCGAACGGGCTCCCCACTCTCTACACGACCTGTCCGGCGCTCGACGACCTGGCCGGATGTCCCGCTCCCGGTGACCCGCCGATCCAACGCGTGCCCGGCACCGCCGCGGCCTACACGACCGCGCTCGCCGCGCTCGGGGACCGGCCCGTATCGCCGCGTTCCTGCGCCGCCGCCGCGCGGGCCTACGCGGTCGACGGCCTTGTCACCCGCCTGGTCGCGCTCTACCAGGGCGGCCAGTCCGGCCTCATGACGACGTGCGAGGAGGCACACCCATGACCACGGTCAAAGCCCAAGCGGATGGGAACCGCCCCGACACCACCGCCGGGCCCCCGCCGGTTCCTGCCCGCCCGCGCGGCGCGATGCGCGACGCCGCGCTCCCGATGCTGATGATCACACTCGGTGCGGTCGCCGGCGCGGCCTACGGGACGATCACGCCACCCACCTACGAGGCGTCCGCGCACGTACTCATCACGCCGGACAAATCCGGCAGCGCCCCCGAGGCGGTGAACTACGCACAGGCATATGGCCGACTCGCGAACCTGCCCGAGACGCTGACCTGGGCGCCGGCCCCGCCGTGGGGATCCTCGGTTGCGTCGGCTGCCCGCCGCGTCCGCACGTCCACGTCCCCGGACACGCCGCTGATCCGGCTGATCGCCTCGGCAGGCAAGCCGCGCCAGGCCGCCGACCTGGCCAACGCCGCCGCCGCCGGGCTGGTGCGCTATGGCAGCGTCCATCAGGGCGACACCGGGGTCCGGGTCGTCCTGATGAGCAACGCGCTTGTCCCGACGGCCGCGAGCTCGCCGAGTCCCGGTCTCGACATCGCGGTCGGCGCGGCGGCCGGCGGGCTGCTCGCGGCGCTTGCCGCCCTCGCCGGGCTGCGGTGGCCTCAGCCCGGCCCGCGCGGCCGTCGCCGGGATGTCACCGGCTTCCGATTCCCGGTGCGCCGGGACCACGCCGAGCAGGCCACCACGGAGGCCGAGCAGTGAGCCCCTACCCGTCCCCTCACCGGGTGGACGAGGCGCGCTGGCACGTGCAGATCCACCACGACGACACCGCATGGGACGCCCTGCACGCGGACTGGAACGAACTCTACGAGCGCAGCGGTGCCACCCCCTTCCAGTCGCTGGACTGGAACATCGCCTGGTGGCGCCACTACGGCAGGCCCGGACGGCTGCGCCTGGTCACGGTCCGGCGCGACGGCCGACTGGTCGCGCTGGCGCCGCTGACGCTCTGCCGGCAGTACGGGCATCGTGTCCTCATGCCGCTGGCCGCCGCGCAGAGCGACCACACCGACGTGCTGATCGACCGCGAGCACGCGGCCATCGCCGCCGACCGACTCGCCGGGGCGCTGCTGGCCGAGCCGGGCTGGAGCGTCCTGGACTTTCCTGAGGTGATGCCGAACGGCGCGGTCGGACTGCTAGCCGAGCGGTGGACGCGGCTGCGCCGCCGCGAACCGTCCTCGGTGTGCTTGCAACTTCCGGCCTGCGCACCCGGCGAATTCGCCGCCCGGTTCCCGCGCCGGACGGCGGGCAAGGTCCGCGCGCGCCTCCGGAAGATCGAGGCGCTGGGACTGGAGATCCGGCAGGTCGCCGCCACCGAGTCGGAGCGCGCGATCGGCGAGATGCTTCATCTGCACGAGCGGCAGTGGCAGGGACGCGGCATCAATACCGAGCACCTCCAGCCGCGCTTCGCCGCGATGCTCGCCGATGCGGCGGCCTCGATGATCCCGTCCGGGCGGGCGGTCCTCACCGAGTACCGGCGCGACGACCGGGTCGTGGCAAGCGACCTGGTCGTCGTCGGCGCCGACTGGGTCGGGGCCTACCTGTACGGTGCGGAGCCAGATCTGCGGAACGCCATGGACGTGTCGTTGATGCTGCTCAGCAACGACCTGCGGCTGGCCAGCGGCCTCGGCAGGCAATCGCTGAGCCTGCTACGCGGCCAGGAGGACTACAAGCTCAAGTGGCAGCCGACGCTGGTCCAGAACGAGCGCGTCGTGCTGTGCCGGTCCGCCCTGGCAGCGAGCTACCTGGCCTGCGTGACCGGCCGCGGCCGTCTGGCTCGCCTGGTCCACAGCGCCCGCAGCTGGCGCGCCCGAGCCACCGGCTCCGCCCCGCCTGCGGCACCTGCCCCGGCCCGCCAACCCGAGCCCACCACCCAACCCGCCCGACCCGAGCCCGCTGCACCCTCTGCTCGCTCCGAGCCAGCCACGCCCGGGACGAGGGACACGACCGCTGCAGCGTCTGAGCCCGGCAAGCCCGATGCGGGGACCGAGGACACCGCCCCGGCCGGGCGGAAGGAGCCTGGCGCGCCCGGCGTGGGGCCAAGGCTGCTTCGACCGACGGATGTGGAGCGCGCATGATTGATGATCGTCTTACCGCAGGACCTTCGGCCGAGTCCGGCTTGCAGGATCGGCCATTGCGGGTGCTGCATGTCGCGCAGCCGACGACGGGCGGCGTCGCGGGATATCTCGTGCAGGCCCTCGCTGCGCAGCGGGACCGCGGCTGGCGGGTCGTTGTGGCGTGCCCCCCGGACGGGGTGCTCCCGCAGGAGGCGCCTGAGCATGGCGTCCCGGTCCTGCCGTGGCAGGCGGGGCGCGCACCGGGGATGAGCACGTTGGACGAGGCTCGTGAGCTGCGGCGCATCATCAGCGCCCTGGGGCCGGACGTGATCCACCTGCATTCGTCGAAGGCGGGGCTGGCTGGACGGCTGCCCGGAGTGGCCGGGGGGCGCCCCGTCCTGTTCCAGCCGCACGGGTGGTCGTGGCTGACCAGCGGGGGCGCACTCGCGCGCGCGAGCACGCGCTGGGAGCGCTGGGCCGCGCGCGGGACCGATGCGATCGTCTGCGTAGGTGAGGGAGAACGCCTGCAGGGTGTCGCGAAGGGGATTCGGGACAGGCTGTGGACGATCCGCAACGGGGTCGATCTCAGCCGGTTCCTGCCCGCCGACGAGCAGGAACGCCGCCTGGCGCGGGAGCGGCTGAGCCTGTCGGCCGATGTGCGACTGGTCGTGTGCGTGGGACGCGTCACGCGCCAGAAGGGACAAGACCTCCTGCTGGACGCGTGGGATCGGGTGGCGGCATCCTGCCCCGACGCCGAACTCGCCCTCGTCGGTTCCGGCGACATGTTGGAGGAACTGCGTCATCGGGGTGGGCAGCGAGTGCGCTTCGTTCCCGAGGTCGCAGATCCGCGTGACTGGCTCGCGGCGGCGGACGTGGTGGCCATTCCTTCCCGGTGGGAGGGCCTTCCGCTGGTCGCGCTGGAGGCACTCGCGGTCGGACGTAGTGTGGTCGCGTCGCGGATACCGGGATTGATCGAGGTCGTCACGTCCGAGGTCGGCGCGCTGGTGTCGAGCGGGGACTCGGCGGACCTGGCCCGGGCGCTCATGCTGCGCCTACGGGGTCCGGGGCTCGCCGCGTCCGAGGCTCAGGCGGCCCGTGTCCGCGCCCAGGAGTTCGACGTGGCCGAAACCCACCGGCAGCTCTGCGCGCTGACGCTGGCCGTCGCGATGGGGACCGTCGGCGCCCCGGCACTGGACAGTCCCGTTCCGGTCACCTAGCAGCGGCGCATCAGCCGGTTCGAGGGTCCGCTACTCGCCGCGGACACAATCGGTTTCGGCGGCGAGACGATCCTGACCGGTGCTCTGAGCTCGAGCTCGCCTGGCGGCACCGGAGGTGCGAGCGCTGTCGGAGACGGTGTGGGCACAACAGGGGCCGGCGCGACCGGCGACTTGGTCGGAACAGCGGCTGCGTTCGGTTCAGAGTTGGGTGGAGCGGCGATCGCAGGCGGTGCACCCGCAGGTGGCGTCGCCACCGCAGGCGCTCCGGCGGTCGGTGGTGCGGCGGTCGGCCAAGGGGGAGTGGTCGGCATGGGCGGCGGGACGAGGCTCGGCTGGGCCGTCATCGGCGGACTGCTGTGGCACTGCGTAACGGGCGCTGGCGCGGTGGGTCTCGGAGCCGGAAGGGGCGCCGGCACCGGATCGGGGGTGGGCGGATCCGTTGGGCCCGGCTTGGGTGATGCCGTTGACTGCGTGGTCGGTCCCGCTGGAGGCGTGGGCGGGGTTGGAGGTACCTGCACGAGAGCGGACGAACTCGTGGACGAGCTCGTGACCACCGGCTGCTTCGTGGCCGTCGGCGGGCTCGCGGTCGCTGGAGGGGGTGTCGCCATTGGCGGCACGGCTGCCGGCGGTGGGGCCGTGGCGGTGGACGGCGGCGTGGGGAGCGTCGGCGGCAGCGGTGGGACCGTCGAGGGAGGCGTTGAAGTGACCGGCGGCGTGGGGGTGGGCTGGGGCGGTGGAGGCGTCGTCGGCGGAAGGGTGGTGGGTGGAGGCGTCGTGGGGGGCGGCGTCGTTGGGGGAGGCGTGGTCGGGGTCGGCGACGCGCTGGGGCCGAACAGCTTACGGAAGGTCGCGGAGGAGCGCGGGTTCTGCCCGCAGCGCCAGACACCGTGCGGGCAATAGTCGGTGATCGTCTGGTAGACCACCCGATGGGTCGTGATCCAGTGGTGCATCCCCTTCACGAAGTCGGGGTCGTCGGAGTTGCGGAACAGTCCCCATTCGGGGAACGACAGCGGCTTGCCGTGCGCGGCGCCGAAATTCGCCTGGTCGGCCAGCCCGTAGGGCTCGGTGACGAAGTGGTCGAAGTCGGCGCCTGCAGGCTGGTCGTAGCTGTCGGTGCCGATGATGTCGACGACGTCGTCGCCGGGGTAGCAGCGCGTCCAGGGGATGGCGTCGAGGCCGCGGCTGGTGGTGAAGTCGAAGCGGAAGCGGGCACCCGGCACGGCGCGCATCGCCGTGACGATCCGCCGCCAGTAGGCCCGCCACGCGTCCGGGTTGGGGAAGCACCGGCTGGTGTAGGTGTTCCCGTTCATCTCCCAGCCGGGGGCAAGGATGGCGTCGCCCGCGCCCCCGCTCGTGAGCTTGGCGGCGAGGGCGCGGAAATGCCGGTCGTAGTCGCCCCTCGCGCCCGCCGCCAGCTGCTTTGCCACCGAGCGGTCGCTCAGCCGAGCCTCATTGCGCGGCAGCATCGGGACGTTCAGGACGAACAACTTCTCCGGGTTCGCGCGCTTCCAGGTCAGCCAGGGCCACAACACCTCGGGCGCGCCCTCGATGTCGCTCCAGCTGACCCCGGGCAGGTAGGTGTGGCCGACGTCGACCGGCGAACCGAGCCACTGCTGGAACGCCGGGATGCGCTGGACGCCTTCGCTGTCCGAACCCAGGAACGCGCCGAGCGGAACCGAGTGCTCCGGCTCCTGAACGGCCGAGGGTGCGGTCCCCCGGAAAGACAAGCCGACACCAAGGATGAGGAAAACGGCGACTGCCGCGAGTGAGATCGCGCCCCATGTTCTCGATGGTCCGGGCCTTGGTGGAATGAAACGCCGAGTACCTGCGCGCCCAGGGGGGAGTTTCATTCATAGAATATGCCCGCCGCCTTTGCGTGGCGAACCGCAGGTCTCGCCGAAATGGAAGTTCTTTACCAGCCTCAAAGTAGGGTGAATCTTGGCAGAAGCGGCAAATCGACCCATGTTCCGCGCCGGCGGATCCGTGGCCGAATTGGATACCAATCTCCCGGTACTTCTGTTCCGAACCAACCACTACCCGCTGCACCATGGCACGCTGGCCGCCGTCCGGTCGCTGGGACGCGCCGGAATCGAGGTACACGCCCTGCTGGAAGGGCGGGCCAATCCCGCGAGCCGGTCGCGCTACCTTCGAGGTTCACACGCGCTGGGGCCGTGTCCCGCGGACGCCCTCGCCCTGCTCCGCCACCTTGCCCGGGTCGCCGAGAGGATCGACAGCCCTGCGCTTCTGATACCGATGGACGATGCTGCCGCCCTGTTCGCGGCCGAGCGGCGGCCGGCCCTGGAGAGTTATTTCCATATGCCGGAAATGAGCCGGAGTCCCGGTGATGTCGCGGACAAGTCCCAACTGCTCGCGACCTGCCTTGATGAAGGCATCCCCGTTCCCCCCAGTCTGGTTGTGAGCGCTCCCGAGATGACGAAGGCGGAATTGGGTGCGCTCGGATTTCCGCTGATCGCCAAGTGGTCCCGGCCCTGGATGCTTCCCCCGGGGGCCCCTAGCACCCGCATGGTGGCGAATCATCGGGAGGTCGCCACGATGCTGTTCCTTTCCTCGGCGCCCGGATACCGTGCGGCCGGTCCTGTCATCTTCCAGAAGATTATTGGCGATACCCGGCATGACTGGTTCTTCCAAGGCTATTTCGACCACGAGTCGAACCTGGTCTTCGGCGGTGTCGGGAGGAAGCGGCTCGCCTATCCGCGTAAGACCGGGGCGACCGTCGTCGGGGAGTGGCTCCCCAACACCCGCTTGGAACGGCATGTCCTCACCCTCGTGAAACGCCTCCGCTACACCGGGCCCGCCGACCTCGACTTCCGCTACGACCAACAGAACGACGCCTACAGCCTGCTTGACTACAACCCCCGGCTCGGTGCGCAGTTCCGTCTGTTCACCGACCGGCAGGGCACTGACCTCATCCGCGTGACGCACCTGCTCGGCTCCGGCCGTCCGGTGCCGCCGGCCCAGCCGGTGTTCGGACGGAAGCTCCTCGTCGAGAACCGCTACCTGCCACTCATGGCGCGGACTCCATCGCATGGGTTCGCCGCGCTGCACGAGTGCGAGCTGGCCTGGCTCGCGACGGACGACCTGGCGCCGATGTCGACGCTCGTGCGGCAGAGCCTGCGTGTCGCGGCGGGTAAGGCGGCCCGGCGGATAGCCAAGGCCGAAGGTGTGAGCCGCTACTTCACTCCTATCCCGAATGCCTCGCCCGGGATGCCTGACCGGTCCGACTCGTCCTCTGCGGCGGGCAGTGCTGCCGACGTCGCCCCGTGAACGGGGCGCAGGAGACGTCAACCTCCCGATCGGTCTAGGGGTTCGGGGGTCAGCGCTTCACCCAACGGAGCGCCTTGCGGTCCCATTCGGCGTCCGTCCGGAGGCGGTCGAGGTCCGGAATGGCTCCGGGCGTGCCCGCAGTCACCCGGACCCAGCCCTGGCCGCAGTGGTCCCAGCCTTGCTCCGGGCCAGGACCGTCCCAGAACACCCACCAGCCGAACTCCTCCGCCTCGGCCTCGCCGGGCCACTGGCCTGTCCAGTCGTCCTGGCCGCACGCGTGGTCGAGGTCCAGGTCCGTCCGCTGGCGACACTCGCAGTTGAGCCGTCGCCCGCCGTCGTAGAGACAACACGCGATCGCGCAGCCTTCTCCGTGCGGCCGTCCGATCTCGGCACCACAGTCTGGGCAAAAGGGCTCCAGCGAGCTCACTCGTCCTCCGCGAGAAGTCGAATGACAGGTGGGTGTATGCGTACGAGCGGCGGACTCGTTGGCGGAGCCCACCACGCGCCATCCACCGAATACTGGCCTGTATCGCGACCGACGCACCCGAACATCGCCGCTGGTAGCGATGAGGCCAGGGATTTGTATCCGCGCTGCTAGGTGCGCCTGTCGTCGGCGTGTCGCGGTCTCGCGGTCTCGCGGGTTCCGGGCGGAACGGACGCTCAGGAACGGTGCGGCTGGCCTTCGAGGGACGCCAGGGTGTCGATGATGACGACCGCGGCTTCGAACAACTCGTGCGCGGGGGCGATCGGCCCCAGGCTCCAGGTGAACCGGCAGGAGGTGTCGGAGGACACGGGCGAGCAGCACACGGACGAGCCATCCGGGCGGCTTCCGGCGGCGGCCGGTTCGCACCATACGACCTGCCTGGTCTTCGCGGCCTCCGCGCGGCAGATGATGAGGAACGCGGGGGCCCCGTCCGGCGTCTGCAGGCTGCATCGGAGCCCGGACAGTTTCAGGATCACGGCCTGCAGTTCTTCGAGGTGCCGAACGTCGTTGGAGGAGAGGAACCGCCGGCCGGCGGTCCCCCCATGCGGTAGCGGCGAACCGGCAGCGGCTGTCGGTTCAGTGTTGGAACGGGCCGAGTCCAAACCATCGTGCGGCTCGGGGCGGTGGAGCCAGGAACGGAGCCGGGCGGCTCCCGAGCCTCCGCGTTCAGGCGGCGCCGGTGACCGGTCTGAAGGACGTCGAAATCCCCAGTCGGATATCCAGGACATGGAACTGACTGACCCCCTGTCGTTCTCGCGAACTCGGCTGGTTCGCCTGCCTTCTCGGATGGCACTGCCGGGCATTCACAGGGCATGCGTGTCCCGTCTGCCCGATTTCGGGCAGCCCGAGGTCAGAATGGGCAGGGTCCGGGGTTCGCTCGGTTGAAGACGGCGTTTGTGTCGACGCTGAAACCGCGACCTCGTGTGGAGGTCTGGGGCCGGGGGAAGCGGCGCTCCTCGTCTGCGGAAAGACGGGACGGCCTCGGTCCGTTTTCGGTGCTCTGTACTGCCGACCGGTCACACTGAAGCGTTCCGGGTGGCGGTGAATATGTAGAAGGCGCTGCTCCGCGTGGCGCCCACCCCCCCTGTGGGTTGTGCACGTGCCTTCGCATCGTAAGCGACCTGGCTCAGGCGGGAGTGGTGTTTCGGAAAACGGTCGTAGCGGCCGAATCGCGGGCACAGTCACCCGAAATGTCCGGCTAGTCCGACTCGAATGGCGAGGGGAGTCGGCTCGTGGTCAGGGGGACGTCATTCGTTCTCAGAGGCCGCTTGGTGCGACCTTTGCCTGCGGCGCGGTCGCCAGACGCCGTTGATGATCCCGCTTGCGGCGGCTGAGGCGATCACCATCAGCCAGCGTTCCGTCGGTGTCGGGGGGCCGACTGGGATGAGATACCAGACGGCGAGGGCCAATAGGGCGAGCAGGAGGCCACCGAGAACCCCCTCACCGATCGGGTACCAGACTGTCCGGGCTTGGTCGCGTCCGTCTGGCCGGTCGGGGCCTCCGGGCGTTTCCGCCGTTGTCACGGCACCTCACTCCCAGCGATGGGCCTTCGGGGACGGAGCGGCGAGGGCGCGGACAGGGCCCCACAGCCCCGTCCGCGCCTCCGAACAGCGAATAGGCGCGAATCAGTGAACGGTCGAGCCGTTGGTGCAGTCACCGTGCTCGTCTTCGAGGCCCAGGATGTTGTGGATTGCTGCACCGATGCCGGCAACGTCGATGCTGCGGCAGGTCTGGATGCCGATGATCTGGACGGTCTGCGGGTCATCGTCGTCGTCCGCCATGGCCGGAGTGGACATGAGAGTCACGAACCCCACGCCCCCGAGGAGGGCCGCAGCGGCAAGTCGCTTGCGCATGAGTTCTCCAATTCACTTCACTGTCGTTGCGTCGCCGCTGGCGCGAGCCGCGCCCACGGCGTCGCGCTCATCGCATCTCACAACCTCGCCTCGGAACGTTCGCGACAAACGTGCTTTGCAAAGTCCTTGCCATTAGGGGGAGTTCTCTTCGTTCGGCGTGACCATTTCTCGCCGTTTGGCAAACTCGGGCGCCCGGATGACGCTGGCAAGCGGGCATCCAGTGAACTTCGCGTGTTGCCCGCACCAGCTTGTCTTCAACGATGATTGGCTGCGCCTGGAGGGCTGCTAATTGTTGCTCGGGACCGGATCCGGATCGGGAGAAGTCACGGCATGCGAGGCGCACTGGTTCCTTTCGGCATACGGCGCGTTGCCGGATGGTCTGACACTCCGTATGGCACGCTGTTCCTGCAAGAACGGCGAGCTCTGGTGCTACGATTCCCGGACGCTGAACGAACGAAAGTGCGAACGCTGGACTCCGTCGTTGAGGATCCTCGAAAAGCGCGCGCATAAGTGCATGCACACGGCCGGGTCCGCTACCGCACGAGCCACCGAAAAACGAGATGGCGATGATCGACCATTGCCCTGGGGGCGGGCCCGCCCCCGGCGAGGCAGAGGCGACACGTTCAGCCAGACATTCCAAAGGAGCACAACATGCGCAATTGGGCCAAGAACGTGAGTCGTGCCGCGCTCGTTGCGGCCGGCCTCACGGCCGTAGGAGCGGGACTGCCCACGGGCCCCGCTCTGGCCGACACCACCACCGGTAAGTTCAGCGTGCTGGGCGGGAACCAGCTCTACGCACCCGTCTCGATTCCGGTGAACCTCAGCGGTAACGCCCTGTCCCTGCTCGGCGTTGCCAAGGCCAAGGCTCACGGCGGCGCCCACGTCGCCAACGTCGAGCACGGTCCCGGCATGAGCACGTCCGGCAAGTTCTCTCTCATCGGCGGCAACCAGATTTACGCGCCGATCTCGGCACCGCTGAACATCTGCGGCAACTCGATCGCGGCCGGCGCGGTCACCAAGGCGTACTGCCACGGTTACGCGACCGTCCACAACATCATCACCGGCCACCGGGCCAGCTACTCGGACCCGGATCCCAGCGGGGCGATGACGACCTCGGGCAAGTTCAGCATTCTCGGCGGGAACCAGGCATACATCCCGATCAGCGTCCCGATCAACATCTGCGGCAACGCCGCGTCCCTGCTCGGCTACGCCAAGGGCAAGTGCCACGGCTCTGCGACCGTGCACAACGTCCTCGTCGGCGGGCACCGGTACCACACGCCTCCGGCCCCGCCCACGGGTGACACTCCGCCGTGGGGTCAGTACCCGCCGACCGGTGATAACCCGCCGACGGGCCAGCTTCCGCCGACCAAGCGCGTCGTCCGCTCGGCCAAGCGGGTCGTCACCTCGGCCAAGCGGGTCGTCACCTCGGCCAAGCGCATCACCGACCCGACTCCGAAGGACGCCATGGAGATGCCGCCGGTCGCGCAGGGGCTGCGGAACCTGATCCGCGGCGTCGGCGTTCCGGTCCCGGCCTACCCGGGCGAGCCGGTGGGCGATGCCAAGCCGGGCCTTCCGGTGAAGGGCCTGCCGATCAACGTCCTGGGCCACAAGCTTCCGATCGGGCAGTGAGCCGGCCGGGCGTCCGAGCGGGCGCCCGGTCGCCTCGTCCTGTGACAGCGCACCGCCTTGCCGGCTCCGATCACCTCGGACCCCCGGTCACTGGCGGTGCGCTGTCACTTGTGATGTCACCCGCCTGTCACACCACCGCTAGTCCTGTCACACCACCGCTAGTCATGGCACCAGCCGCCGAGCGCCTCGGCGTCCCCTCGGGACGGAGGTCCTGTCCGGCGGCTTCCGCAAGGAGGAGTGAGTGCACTATCGACGGCTTCTCGCCGGCGCGACGGCCGGCGCCCTCGGATGGGTCGGCATCGTCGCCGCCGTTCAGACGGCGCCCGTCCATGCCGCCCCCGCCCATACCGCACAAGAGCGCCGTGCGTCCCGTGCCGGTCACCACGTCGAGCTGATCATTCCGAAGCTCGGACTGGATGACCCGGTACGCGAGGGTGTCTCCGAGTCGGATCTCTGGCAGGGGGTCGGTCATTACCCGGGGACCGGGCAGCCCGGTCGACCGGGGAACGGGGTGTACCTCGGGCACCGCACGGCCGGCGCAGCCCCGTTCAAGGACCTGGAGCGGATGCGGGCGGGGGACGTGGTGGTCCTGGCCGCCGGGGGTGACCGCTACACCTACAAGGTTGTCGAAACGAGGGTCACCTCGCCGTTCGACCCCAGGGTGCTCGCGCCTGACCCGATGCGGCCCGGGCGGCGGACAGACGGCAGTTGGACGACGCTCGTCACCTGCCACCCGCGCGGCTCCGACCGCCAGCGGTTCGTCGTTTTCGCCCGCTTGACCCACCAGTGGGCGAAACATCGCGTCCCGCGGAGCGTGTCCAGGGTCATTTCGGATCAGAAACGTCATGGTTCGGGATTCACCCGAGCCATAACGAATCGCGGGCGGATGCCGATCCGCCCGGTCGGAAAGGGGACTTCATGCCTTCCCATCGAAGGGCCGCACTCGCGCTCAAGGGCGCGGTCGCTCTCGGCTGTGCGGCGGGCGCCGTGCTGGCTGCAGCCGGATCAGCGTCCGCGGCGGTAGGGTTCTTCTCCTACAGCGAGCAGTCCGTGCGGCAGATTCTCTCTGACCCTCCGGACGGCCGGTGCCTCACCCTTGTCACCCCGGGCCGGGACTTCCGGAACTTCACCGACACGACCGTCGAGTTGTTCTCGCTTCCGGGCTGCCATGGTGAGCACACGTACATGAACCCGCACTCGGGTCTCGTAGGCGCGCCTTCATGGGCGAGGAGCTTCGTGTTCCTGCCGTGACCGATTGACCGATAGCGGCCGGCGTGTTGACCACGCCCGGCCGCTATCGCATTTCTCACGCCCCGGGCAGCCCTGGCCCGGGCGGTCCGGGCTCTGGCCGGGAATCGCCCTCGGCGGTCCGGCAGCGCCGGGTTTCGGGGATCCAGCCGAGGACGGCGGCCAGGCACAGCATCGGGACGGCCGGGAGCAGGTAGCGGTAGTCGAAGTCCGCGGTCGCGGCCGGGACGACGATCAGGGCGACCCCGGTCAGCAGCGGGAGCACCGCCGCGCCCCGCCACCGCCGGACGACCCCGGCCGCGCCCACGAGCAGGATCAGGGCGAGCATCGGCCCGCGCACGAACACCACATGCTGGTACGCGCGGATCCACCTGGCATACGGTTCGACCACGCGCGGCTTCGCCGTTGAACCCCCGTACCGGTCGGACGCCTTGACGGCCGTGACGGGCCGCTTGTAGTACGCAGGGAACCGGTATTCGGCCACGGTTCCGGCGGTCGGACGGTTGGTCCGGTGCGGGGCGAAACCGCGGGCCGTGTCCACCAGGACCGTCCGCAGGTAGTCGAGCGGCTGCGCGAGGACGGCCCGCTTGGCGAAGTCGCCCGCACGCGCGTTCCCGTCGGGATCGGTGATGCCCTCGCGGAACGTCCGGAACGGCGCGTGCGCGCCCCACATGGCCGCGAACGCGGGGTCCATGCCGCGCCTGTCGTGCTTCCAGTCACGGCAGAAGACGCGCTCGTCGGCGGGCGGATGGATCTTGCCGCAGTCGGCGAACGCGGCGACGCGTCCGAAAAGGAACAGGCCGTTCGTCCCGGTGAGGCCCCAGCGCCCGTTCTCGGCGCGGTACCAGGCGGCGTACGAGCCGAGCAGGATCACGAAGGAGGCGGCCAGGGCCGCGACCGGACGCCATCCCGCCCGCCGGACGAGCAGGAACAGCAGTGCGATCACGATGAGCGGGATCCCGACCGTCCGCGTCACGGCGGCGGCACCGAGGAGCAGCCCCGCGACGAGCGCCGACGTCCAGGACGGCCCGGCCCGCCACAGCAGGGCGGCGACCGCGCCCACCAGCAGCACCTCGAACAGCGTGTCCGACAGGACAAGGTGCTCCAGCTCGATCTGGTACGCGTCCAGCAGCGGCAGAGCGGCCGCGAGGCACCCGAGCAGGCCGGGCAGGACGTCCCGGTCCGGCCAGGCGGCCCGGGCCGCCCTGTACGAGACCAGGTACAGCAGGACGCCGACCGCCAGCCCGAAGACGTGCTGCACGAACGCGACCGCGCCGAAGTCGTGCAGCGGACGCAGCATCCACAGCATCACCGGGTAGCCGCTGGGCCGCAGCGCGGACGGCACCGCGTCCAGCGCGCTGCGCAGGTAGGTGCCGGAGTCGCCGAACCAGAGCATCGACGGGTAACCGGCCATCGCGACCAGGCGCGGCAGGGCGGCCGCGAGCAGCAGCAGCGCGAACGGCCCGTGCCGCCGCACCGCCTCGCGAAGCCCCAGTCCTCTGGCCGCGTGCCCGCTTCCCAGCGGACGCGCCGACGCGTCCACCTTCACAATGCCCCCTTTGACCGCTCTACCCGGATGCGCGGCGGGGACACGCACGGACGACCCGGGCCTGCCGGGCAGGACGTTCGTCACGACCCGGGCCTGCCAGGCGGCACGTTCGTTACGACCTGGGCCTGCCGGGCAGGACGTTCATCACATCCCTGACGGCCGACGGGATTGTCACCGGCGGACAATTCCGGGGGTTACAGACCGGCGCGCGCGCTGCCGGTGTTCCGCCGAAACGCGCGGAACGGCCGGATCCGGACGCCGCGGCCGTCCGGGAGCGCGGCGTTCCTAGGGTGGTGCCGAGGGCGGCGATCGCCGCCCGCGCACAGAACCGACCGCAAAAGCCGACCGCAAAGCCGACCGCCTGAGCCGACCGCCTGAGCCGACGACGACGATCAACGCCGACCCTCCCGGGCCGGCGACCGGGGTGATCAGCGCCGACGACCAGCATGATCAGCGCGACCGGCGGCGCCGACCAAGTGCCGGCCAGGTGCCGACCGACGAGCCGATGCCGATCCGGGCCGGCGGCCGTGCGGAGCCTGCTCGACGGTGCTCCGCAGGGCACCGGGCCGACGTGAGGGAGATGACCGAACCGGCCGCATATGACGTGTCCGGCCCCCGATAAGGTGGTCGGACCGTAATTGCGGCACGATATCCACCAACGCACCGCCCGCGGTTCGGCCGCCGGAACGCCGGGCGACGGCTGACTCCTCCGTTGACCATGGTCGGCGGGAGGAGTAGTTTCCGGCGCGGAACTCGTGCCTGGCCATGAGCAACCGGAGGACCCGCCCAGATGGAACGTGCGGCAGGGCCAACCGGGGGATTCGCCGAGGACGCCGAACGGGCGGCGACCGAGGCGCTCGTCATCGTGGAACCGGTCGCCCCGACCCGGCCGCGCCGCGCGGCCGACATCGTCGGGATGTCGGGGCTGCTCGGCGAGGCCCGCGAGCACCTCGACCGGCGCGGCGGGACGGTCGTGCTGACCGGCCCGCCCGGCATCGGCAAGTCGACGCTGCTCGAACGGCTCGCGGACGGCTTCCCCGGGCACACCGTGCTGCGCTGCGCGCCCGCCGAGTCCGAGAGCCAGCTGCCGTTCCTCGGCCTGATCGACCTGCTGTCCACGACCGGCGACGACGTGCTGGACCTGCTGCCCGGGCACCAGCGCGCGGTGCTGCGGTCGGCGCTGCTGCGCGGCGGCGACCCGCCGCCCGAGCGCGGCCCGCTGCCGCTGCGGCTGGCCGTCCTGGACCTGTTCCGGGTGCTGTGCGCGCGGTCGCCGGTGCTGCTGGTGATGGACGACGCGCAGTGGCTGGACGGTCCGAGCGCCGAGCTGCTGGCGTTCGTGGCGCGCCGCGCGGCGGGGCTGCCGCTGCGCGCGCTGGTGGCCGTCCGGGTGGATCCGCGCGGACGGTACGACGCGAGCTTCTGCCCCGGCCCGGTGCACGCGCTGAACGTGCCGGGGCTGACCGTGACCGAGGTGTCGCAGCTGCTCGGCGACCGCTGGCCGCGTCCGGTGGTCGCGCGCGTGCACGACGTCAGCGGCGGCAACCCCTTCTTCGCCCTGGAGCTCGGGCGCGCGCTGGCCGAGTCGCCGCCGGAGTCCACCGACGACACGCTGCCGCTCCCGGACAGCCTGCGCGACCTGATGCTCGACCGGCTCGGCACGCTGTCCGCGGGCGCGCGGCGGACGCTGCTGACCGCGAGCGCCGCGGCCCGCCCGACGCTGCGGCTGCTGCGCGCGGCCGGGCGGGACGGCGCGGACGCGGACGTCGCCGAGGCCGTCCGGGACGGGATCGTCGAGATCGGGTCGGGCGAGGTCGTCCGGTTCACCCACCCGCTGCTGGCGGCCGTCGTGTACGCCGAGGCCGAGCCGGGGGAGCGGCACGCCGCGCACGCGGCGCTCGCCGGGGCGGTCACCGACCCGGTCGAGCGCGCCCGGCACCGCGCGATCATCGCCCCCGGCCCGGACGCCGAGCTGGCCTCCGCGCTGGACGAGGCGGCCGTCGCGGCCCGCCGCCGCGGCGCCCCCGCCGAGGCGTGCCGGCTGGGCCGGCTCGCCGCCGAGCACTCCCCGCCCGAGGACACGGCAGGCTTCGTGAACCGGCTGCTCACCGCGTCCGAGGACGCGATCGCGGCCGGGGACCTGCCGGAGTCGCGGCGGATCGCGCACGAGGCGCTGGCGGTCGCGTCCGAGCCCGCGCAGCGGGTGCGCGGCTGGCTCGCGGTGATCGACTCGGCGGGCCAGGCGCTGGCCGAGTTCGGCGACATCTTCCCCCGCGCGCTCGCGGACGCGGGCGACGATCCCGCGCTGCTCGCCCCGCTGCACTACCGGCTCGCGTGGCGGGCATGGCTCGTCGAGGGCTCGGCCTTCGAGGCGCACGAGCACGCGGCGCGGTCGGCGGAGCTGGCCGCGCGCGCCGGGGACCGCCGCACCGAGATCCTCGCGCTGGCCAAGCAGGCGCACCTGGCCTTCTTCCTGGGACGCCCGGACGCCGAGAAGACGCTCGCGCGCGCGTTGTCCTCCCCGCAGGACCCGCGCGTCATGGTCGACCACAACGGCCCCGCGTTCCAGCGGTACCGGCACCACCTGCTCGCCGACCGGCTGGAGGAGGCGCGGGCCGAGCTGCGGTCGCTCATCTACCTCGTCCGGCGCCGCGGCGCGGTCGAGAGCCTGTGCCACTGCCTGCACAACCTCGCGCGCGTCGAGGTGCACCGCGGGCGCTGCGACCGCGCCCTGGACGTGGCGCGGCAGAGCCTCCGGCTGGCCGAGGACAGCGACCTCAGCCAGGGCCCGTCGTGGTTCTCGCTGGCGCTCGCCGAGGCGGCCGGCGGCGACGCCGAGCGCGCCGCGGACGCCGCCCGCCGGGCCGAGCAGCACAGCGCGGACGACGGGGACCTGCTGTTCCTGCCGCAGGCGTGGTTCGTCGCCGGGCACATCCACCTGATGGCCGGGCGGAACGACGCCGCGGTGTCGCTGCTGCGGCGCGTCCGGCGGTCGGAGGAGGCTCAGGGCCTCGGCGACCCGGCGATGCGGCGCTGGCACGGCGACCTCGCCGAGGCGCTGGCCCTGGCCGGGCACCTGGACGAGGCGGCCGAGCTGATCGAGGAGACCCGGGCCCGCGCGAGCCGGCTGGAGCGCCGCGTCATGCTCGCGGTGATGGACCGGGCGGCGGCGCTGGTCGCGGCCGGGCGCGGCGATCACGCCACGGCGGCGGCGCTGGCGCGGCGGTCCGCGATGGCGCTGGCGGAGCTGCCGTTCCGGCTGGAGGAGGGCCGGTCCTGGCTGGCCCTCGGCCGGCTGCGGCTCGGCCAGAACGAGGCCCGCGCCGCGCGGTCGGCGCTGCGCGAGGCGCGCCGGGTGTTCGCGCACGCGCACGCGCGTCCCTGGCTGGCCCTGGTGACCGTCGAGCTGGACCGCGTCCGCGACCTGGACCGCGCGCAGGCCCCGGCGGCGCCGTCCGCCGCGCTCGGCGACCTGAGCGCGATGGAGGCGAAGGTGGCCGCGCTCGTCGCCGAGGGCGCGACGAACCGGGAGATCGCGGCGCGCCTGTTCATCAGCGTCAAGACCGTCGAGGCCGCGCTCACCCGGACCTACCGCAAGCTCGGCGTCCGCTCGCGCGTCGACCTCGCCCGCCTCGCCTCGTCCCCGCGCACCCCCGCCCAGGACCCTCCCGCCGACATCTAGCGCACCCGTCGCCGACATCCGTCCCACCCGTCGCCGACGTCCGCCCACCCGTCGCCGACATGCGCCACACCCGTCGCCGACGTCCAACCGACCCGTCGTCGGCCTCCAGACCACCGCTTGTCGGCATCCGGCCCACCGGCGCCTCCGGCACCCGGCCCCCAGGCGCCGGACTCGCCACTCGGGTCATCCCGCGGTACCGACCCGTCATTTGCGTTTTCGGGCGAATGTCACCGGTGGGGGTCAGGCGGTCACGGGAATGGCGGTGAATGCCGCGTCGTGGCTGGTCTTTCACGCTCCGTCCCGCTGGTCCGGAAGCGGCCAGCGAGGTTTACACGGCCTTGTCATGTGGGCGTGGTGTCCGGTTCATGCGTGAGTCCGTAGGGATATCCCTAACGTTCGGTCTTCGGTCTTCCTTGGACGGGTTAGTGCGCTGAAACTGCCGTTGATCCGAGATGCGGCGAAATACCCCGCTATGCCGCGAAAGGAGAGACCTCGGCTCCACGGTGTTCGCCGCCCTCGTCCCCGTTCGAGAACGCCCGCCGCTCCCACGGCGGGCCTGCCCTGCCCACGAGGCGAGAGGGAACCGATCCACATGACCCCACGTCGTATCGTGACGGTGTCGAGCGCGGCCGTGATCGCCGCGGCCGGCCTCGTCGCCCTCCCCATGGCGGCCCAGGCCGGGCCCACGCCGAAACCCGGCATGCCGGCCGGACCGTCATCGTTCACCCAGGACGACTTCACGGCCAACCCGGCGCCGGCCACCCGCAAGTCCGCGATCCAGAACGCCGAGAAGGCGCTCGCCGCGCACCCCGGACAGGCGCACGCCCGGTCCGGGCACGCGTTCGTGCCGCGCTCGGTGGTCGTCGACAAGAACGGCGCCGCGCACGTCCGCTTCGACCGGACGTTCAAGGGCATGCCCGTCTACGGCGGTGACCTGGTCGTCCACCTGAAGCCGGGCGGCTCCTACAAGGAGATCGACACCGCGGCCAAGGAGACCCCCACCGTCCCGACCGCGCCGCTCGTCAGCGCCAAGCAGGCGCAGGCCGCCTCGCGCGGCCAGGTGCACGGCACGGTCAGCTCCACCTCCGCGCCGCACCTGGCGGTGTGGAACTCCGGCCGGTCGTCCCAGCTGGTGTGGGAGACCGTCGTCCGGGGCGTCCGCTCCGACCGCACCCCGACCGTCCTGCACGTCCTGGTGGACGCGCGCAAGGGCAAGGTCATCACCAAGCGGGACGAGATCGACACCTTCCTCTCGCCGGAGCAGGCCGCCAAGGCCCGCGCCGCCAAGCCGCAGACCACCATCCTGACGGCGGGGACCGGTAACTCGATCTACAGCGGCCAGGTCTCCATCGACCTGACCCAGTCCGGCAGCACGTGGTCGATGAAGGACCCGTCGCACGGCAACGGGTACACCACGAACCTGAACCACGCCACGAGCGGCACCGGCACGACCTTCAGCAACTCGACCGGCACGTTCGGCAACGGCACCAACAGCGACCCGGCGTCCGCGGGCGTCGACGCGCACTACGGCGCCGCGCTGACCTACGACTACTACAAGAACGTGCACGGCCGGAGCGGCATCTTCGGCAACGGCGCGGGCGTCCCCTCGCGCACGCACTACGGCAACGCCTACGTCAACGCCTTCTGGGACGGCACCCAGATGACCTACGGCGACGGCTCGGGCAACTCCCGCCCGCTGGTCGAGATCGACGTGGCCGGCCACGAGATGAGCCACGGTGTCAGCGGCGCCCTCACCAACTGGGACGAGACCGGCGAGACCGGTGGCATGAACGAGGGCACGAGCGACATCTTCGGGACGATGGTGGAGTTCTACGCCAACAACCCGGTCGACAAGCCCGACTACACGATGGGCGAGCTCATCAACATCAACGGCAACAACACGCCGTTGCGCTACATGTACAACCCGTCGCTGGACGGCACCTCCCCGAACTGCTGGAACAGCAGCAACGGCGGCCTGGACCCGCACTACTCCATGGGCCCGCTGAACCACTGGTTCTTCCTGCTCGCGGTCGGCTCCGGTGACCACGGCTACGGCAACAGCCCGACCTGCAACAACTCCACCGTCACGGGTCTGGGCAACAACAAGGCCGAGAAGATCTGGTACAAGGCCCTCGCGTCCTACGCCAACAGCAGCGAGAACTACGCGCAGGCCCGCATCGACTCCCTCAAGGCCGCGGCGGACCTGTACGGCACCCACTGCACCGAGTACAACACCGTGAACAGCGCCTGGGCGGCGGTCAGCGTCACCGGCACCGACCCGGTCCCCGGCACCTGCCCCGGCCAGCCCGGCTCGCCCACGGTGACCAACCCCGGCGACCAGACCGGCACGGTCGGGACGGCCGCCAGCCTGCAGATCAAGGCGACCGACCCGAACAACCAGACGCTGACCTACAGCGCCACCGGCCTGCCGGCGGGCCTGTCGATCAATGCCTCCTCCGGCCTGATCTCCGGCACGCCCACCACCGCGGGCACCTCCTCGGTGACCGTGACCGCCAAGAACACCTCCGGCAACACGGGGTCGACCACCTTCAACTGGACGATCAACCCGGTCGGCGGCGGCTGCTCCAGCCCCGGCAACAAGGTGTCCAACGGCGGCTTCGAGTCCGGGACCGCGCCCTGGACCACCACCTCCGGCGTCGTGTCGGCCAACGGCAGCGGTGAGAGCGCCCACACCGGCTCCTACTTCGCCTGGCTGGACGGCTACGGCACCACCCACACCGACAGCGCCACCCAGTCGGTGACGATCCCGGCCGGCTGCAAGGCGACGCTGACCTACTGGCTGCACATCGACACCGACGAGTCCGGCAGCACGCCGTACGACACGCTGACGGTCAAGGCCGGCACCACCACGCTGAAGACGTACACCAACGTCAACGCCAACACCGGCTACGCGCAGCAGACGGTCGACCTGTCCTCCTTCGCGGGCAAGACGGTGACGCTGTCCTTCAGCGGCACCGAGGACTCCGGCCTCCAGACCAGCTTCGTCATCGACGACGTGGCGGTGAACGCCTCCTGAGTCGCCGGGCGCCGGCCGCCGTTCCCCCGGCGGCGGCCGGCGCCACCTGACGGAGCCGGATGACGGTTCCAGCCCTTCGTCCCGGGCGCGGCACCACCCGGTCGCGCCCGGGACCTGCCCGCGAGGGAGATCCCCTTGACCCGCACCCCCCTGAAGGGCGCGCTTCCCTCAGCGCGCCGGACCAGCAGACTGCTCGCCCTCGGCACGGGCCTCGTGCTCGCGACCGCGGGCCTGGCCGCGCCCGCGGCCACCGCCTCGGCCCAGCCCGCGGAGGCACGTGCCGCCGGGCGGCTCGCCCAGCCCGCCGGGGCGCCCCACGCCCAGCCCAAGCCCAAGCCGCACGCCGCCGCGGCGGCCTGCACGCCCGCCCAGGTCGTCGGCAACGGCGGCTTCGAGAACGGCACCTCGCCCTGGACGGCGTCCAGCAACGTCATCTTCACCGGCGGCGGCGAGACCGCGCACTCCGGCAGCCGGTTCGCCCGGCTGGACGGCACCGGGAGCATGCACACCGACACGCTGACGCAGTCGGTGACGCTGCCCGCCGGCTGCTCCACCGCGACCCTGTCGTTCTGGCTGCACGTCGACACCGACGAGTACGACCAGGTCGCCTACGACAAGCTCACCGCGAAGATCGGCACGACCACGCTCGGCTCGTTCTCCAACCTGGACGCGGCGAGCGGGTACGTGAAGAAGACCTTCGACGTGTCCGCCTACGCGGGCCAGACCGTGACGCTCGCGTTCACCGGCAGCGAGGACGTGAGCCTCCAGACCAGCTTCGTGCTGGACGACGTCGCGCTGGACGTCTCCGGAGGCACCACGCCGCCGGGCGACTCCACGCGCACGCCCGCCACGCCGTCCTACACGGTGAACCTCACCAGCGACGCGTCCGGCGGGACGTGGACGGGCCACGAGTCCGCCTCGTTCACCAACGCGTCCGCGACCCCGCTGTCCGAGGTCTACCTGCGGCTGTGGGACAACTACCACGGCACCTGCCCGTCCAACACGCCGATCACCGTCAGCAACGTCACCGGCGGCACCGCCGGGTCGCTGGAGGTCGGCTGCACGGCGCTGAAGGTGACCCTGCCCGCCCCGCTGAACCAGGGGCAGAGCGGCACGGTCGGCTTCGACCTGAAGATCGTCGTGCCGTCCGGCGCGGACCGGTTCGGCCGCGACGGCTCCTACAACTTCATCGGCAACGCGCTGCCCGTGCTCGCCATCCGGGACGCCTCGGGCTGGCACCTCGACCCCTACACCAACAACGGCGAGTCGTTCTACTCGCTCGCGTCGGACTTCAAGGTCACGCTCGACCACCCGACCTCGATCGCCGTCCCGGCCACCGGGACCTCGGTCGACACACCAGGCTCGTCCGGGCGGACGGTCACCACGGCGACCGCGACCAAGGTGCGGGACTTCGCCTGGGGCGCCGGGCCGTTCCAGAAGATCTCCGGCACCTCGTCCGGCGGCGTGAAGGTCAACGTCTACTGGGTGAGCGGCATCTCGTCCTCGTCCGCGCAGTCGATGCTGAACACGGCGACGAACGCGCTGGACGTGCACTCCTCGCGGTTCGGGGCCTACCCGTACGGCGAGGCGGACGTGATCCTCGACAACAACTTCTGGTTCGGCGGCATGGAGTACCCGGGCTTCATCCTCGACCTGGTCAGCTCCACCGCGCTCGCGCACGAGCTCGCCCACCAGTGGTGGTACGGGATCGTCGGCGACGACGAGTACAACAGTCCCTGGCTGGACGAGTCGTTCGCCGACTACTCGACCGACCTGTACTTCAACGACACCGGGTCGGGCTGCTGGTCGAACGTGTCGTGGGCGTCGTCCGCGGAGAAGATCACCAACTCGATGGCGTACTGGGACGCGCACTCCTCCCGGTACTCCACGGTCGTCTACGGCTACGGCAAGTGCGCGCTGCACGACCTGCAGCGCCTCATCGGTGACAACGCCATGGCCACGCTGCTGCGCAACTACGCGCAGTCCCACTGGTACGGAGTCTCGACGACGGCGGAGTTCAAGGCCGCGGCCCAGGCCGCGACCACCACGGACCTGACGTCGTTCTGGACCCAGCACCGCATCGAAGGCTGACCGCGCCGGGACGGGGCCTGCCCCCGAGTCCCGTCCCGGCGCGGTCGGGGGATCCCGTCCCCCGCCCGTGTTCCGCCCCGTCCACTCCCCCCGGACGGGGCGGACTCGCGTCCGGGCGGACCCGGGCCGGTGCCGCCGGACGCGCGTCGGGCGGACCCGGGCCGGTTTCCGGTTCGGACACCTCCCGGAAAAGGGATGTTCGGGAATTCCCGTCCGAACGTTCGTTTGGGTCTTCCAATGTGACGCAGCTCTCCGGGAGGCTGGGCCCATGGAGGACAAGATCGCGGTCGTCACCGGGGCCACGTCGGGCATCGGGAAGGAGACCGCCCGCGAACTCGCGCGGCGCGGCTTCCGGGTCGGCGTCGTCGCCCGCAACCCCACCCGGGCCGAGCGGGCGCTGGAGGAACTGGCCGCGAGCGTGCCCGGCGCGGACTTCGACCTGTTCCTGGCGGACCTGTCCGCGCTGGAGGACGTCCGGCACGCCGCCGAGCGCGTGCACGCCGCCTACGGCCGGCTCGACGTGCTGGTCAACAACGCGGGCGTGCACCTGGCCCGCGCCAAGACCAGCGCGGACGGCCACGACCGCATGATCGCCACCAACCACCTCGGGCCGTTCCTGCTCACCGAGCTGCTGCTGGGCCCGCTGGAGAAGGCCGGCTGTTCGGGCGGCGCGCGGGTCGTCACGGTCGCGTCCGAGGCGCACCGGCACGCGGGCCGGCTGGACCCCGAGCGGTTCGCCGAACCCGCGCCTTACGGGCCGTCCGGATCCCTGCGGGTGTACGCGCGGTCGAAGCTGCTCAACATCCTGTTCACGCAGGAGCTCGCCGAGCGCCTGGACGGGACGGGCGTCACCGCGAACGCGGTCTGTCCCGGCATGGTCGCCACCGGGCTCGCCCGCGACGTCCCCGGCACCGGACGCGTCGCCGGGCTGCTCTCCCACACGCCCGCGCTGCGCACACCCGCCCAGGGCGCCCGGGTCGTCGTCCGCGTCGCGACCGACCCCGAGTTCGCGACCCGGACGGGCGAGTTCGTCACGTCCACTCCGGGCCTGCGCTTCCTGCCCCGCTCAGGCCCGCTCAAGGACACCGCCCTCCGCCGCGCGGTCTGGGACCGTTCGTCCGCACTCGTCGGCCTGCCCAGCCGCTAACGTTGCCCCTGTGAGCCACCCGCACGACCCTCGCACCCCTCCGCCCGGCCGTCCCCACGGCGGCTGGTCGCCCGCTCCTGCCCCGCAGGGTCCGTACGGACAGCAGCCTTCCTATGGACAGCAGCCCGGCCCAGGCCCCGCCTACGGACAGCAGCCTGCGCAAGGCCCTGCCTACGGACAGCAGCCTCACGGTCAGCAGCCTCACGGTCAGCAGGCTTATGGGCAGGAGCCTCACGGTCAGCAGGCTTATGGGCAGCAGCCTCACGGTCAGCAGCCGTCCTACGGGCAGGCTCCTGCGCACGGCCAGAACCCCATGTACGCCCAAGGCGCGGGCCAGGGCGGACGGCCTGCCGGGCAGCACGTGCCGGTGGTCCGGGGGCGCGGGCTCAAGGACTTCGGCTCGGGGGTCGTGTACTTCCTGCGCGGCCTGGCGTGGGTGGCGCGGCGTCCGGGGAAGTGGCTGTTCGGGCTGATCCCGGCGCTGATCGTGCTGGTCTTCTACGCCGTCCTGCTCGGCTCGCTCGCGTGGAACCTGGACGGCGCGGCGCGGTGGGTGACGCCGTTCGCCGACCACTGGTCGTCCGGGCTGCGCACCACGACGCACGTCGTCGCGGGGATCGCGCTGTTCGGCGCGGCGGCGTTCCTGTCGGTGCTGACGTTCACCGCCCTGACGCTCCTGGTCGGCGACCCGTTCTACGAGCGGATCGCGGTCGCGGTCGAGGACTCGATGGGCGGCGCGCCGCCCGAGCCGGACGTCCCGCTGCTGACCCAGATCGCGCGGGCGCTGAAGGACGCGCTGATCCTCGGCTTGTACGCGGTCGGCTTCGGGGCGCTGTTCTTCGTCCTGGGGTTCCTGCCGGTGGTCGGGCAGACCGTCGTGCCGGTCGTCGCGGCGTGCGTTTCGGGATATTTCCTCGCGGGCGAGCTGTCGGCCGTCATGCTGGAGCGGCGCGGCCTGCGGCGCCGCGACCGGTTCGCGCTGCTGAAGGCGCACCGGTCGCTCGCGGTGGGTTTCGGCGCGTCCGCATTCGTGGTCTTCCTCATCCCTCTCGGGGCCGTCCTGGCCATGCCGGGCGCGGTCGCGGGCGGGGCGATCCTCGTGCGGGAACGGCTCGTGCCTGCGATTCCCCCGTCGCACGGAGATCAACTGTCATCGCCACATCACTGAGGCGATAGAAAGATGTGTCCTGAGCGTAATTACCGGCCGGTCCATAATGAGTGATCTTCGCGTAACGTGTGCCGCATGTCCGATCAGGGGGAGCGCGGACCGCGCTGGACCGACATGAGCGAGAACGGAGCCGACGGAGAGATGGCGGACGCGCCGACCGGCCCGCTGCCCGCCCAGCCCGCCGCCGGGCGCGACCCGCGGCCGCCCGCCGGGTCCCCGTCCCGCATGTCCTTCCCCGAGATCGAGGTCAAGGTCCCCGAGGTGGCGATCCCCGAGCCGACCGGCCGGACGGAGTTCTCCGAGTCCCCGTTCGCCGAGTCCGCCCGCGTCTCCGAGCCCGAGCCCGAGGCCGCCCCCGAACCGGCGCCGGCCGAGCCGGCGGCGCCGGCCGAGAAGACCGAGTACCACGACGTCTGGGGCAAGGTCGAGGCCCCGCACCTGCACACCCCGAAGCCCCGGCCCGCGGCTCCCCAGCCCGACCCGCAGGACGCTCCGCAGCACGAGCAGCACGAGCAGCACGAGCCGCGCGAGACCCCGGAGCCCGAGGCATGGCGGCCGGAGCCCGAGCCCGCGGTCGCCGACGAGCCGCTCCCGCCCGCGCAGGGCGTGCCGACCGTCGAGGCGAAGACCGGGGCCACCAGACCACCGACCGCCCAAGACCTCGCGGACGTCGTCGGCCCGGTCGAGTTCGACGTCGATCCCGGCGAGCGCCCCGGCCCGCCCGGATCGCATGGCACGTCCGGCGCCTGGTGGCACGACGAGCCGCGCGAGCCCGTCCCCGCCTGGGACGAGCCGAAGCCCTCCGCGCACCAGGCGCCCTCAGTCGACGCGCTGCACGAGCCGTCCGCCTACGACGCCGGTTTCGCCGCGGACACACCCGCCGCCCACGGCATGGACGCTCCCGCACGCGACGCGTCCGCTTATGACTCCGGCGTCCGCGAGCCCGGCGCGCACGACGCGTCCGGCAAGGCCGCGGACGATGTGAAGGTGGCGCCGAAGGACGAGCAGGTCGCCGGCCCGGGCTGGGAGGGCTCGCTCTTCGAGGACGACGCCGGACCCGCCGAAGGCGATGGCCGGTACGCGGCCGTGGCCGACCCGACGATGTCCTCGGGCACGGCCCGTCCGGGACGGCCGAGCAGCGGCAACTGGCAGATGCCCGGCTGGATGGCGGACGAGAAGTCGGCCGACGGCATGCTGATCGGCGGGGACGGCGGCGAGCAGCGCCGGTCCGGCGGATTCGACGACGGCGGCGGTGAGGGCGGCGGACGGTCCCGCGTGGCGCTGTTCGGCGGTGTCGGCCTGCTGGTCATCGCGCTCGTCGCCGCCGGTGGCGTGTACTTCATGAAGACCAAGAAGGACGGCTCGGGCTCGACGGACACCGCGGAGCCGCGGCCGTCCCACCCCGCCGCCGTCCACCCGACGGGCCAGCCGGAGCCGCCGAAGGCGCAGCTCCCGCCGGACAAGCCGCTGGCCAAGTTCGCCGGCAAGCCGGGCAAGATCGCCGGGCGCGCGACCGACGCGAAGGCCGGGCTGTCCTACCCGCGGTTCGCCGAGCCGTGGCAGGCGCCGACCAAGAAGAACAAGCTGGCGGTGCCCGGCTGGTCGGGCCAGCAGATCCTGGTGACCGAGAAGCACGGCGACCGGCTCTGGTACGGGCAGCTGCTCACCGGCACGCTGCTCCCGGCGCTCCAGTCGCACTACAAGGGCCCGGAGAGCCTCCGCGAGGTCACCGCGCTCGCGGTCAAGGGCTTCGACAAGCAGTACTACGCCTTCGACCACGACTCGTCCCCGCTCGCGTCGCAGGAGATCACGGTCGGCCCGCACAAGGGCTGGCTGATCGCGAACTACCTGAAGTACAAGCGGCCGGGCGTGAAGGCGACCGGCGAGGTCGTGGTCACCGCCGTGATCGACACCGGGCACAAGACCCCGGCGGTGGTGTTCGCGTCGATGCCGAACACCGAGCGCAAGCTCTGGCCGGACCTCAACGCCTTCCTCGACGGGCTCAAGGTCGCCTCCTGACCCGCTACACCGGTGTCGCCCCGGGTGGGCGCCCGGTCACGCCTCGCCTAGTTTGAGGACATGCGCGAGGAGGATTTCGAGGACGCCCCAACCGGCCCGCTTCCGCGCGTGCTCCCTGCGCCGGACCGTCCCGCCCAGGACGGCGTGATGTCTCCGCCGCCCCAGGGCCCGGACGTGGCGACGGCCCGGCACGGCCCGCGGCGCGCGCCCAGACCCGGTGCCCTGACCAGCGCGATCCCGCTGACCTGGAGCGTGACCGGGCTGATCGCGGTGCTGCTGCTCGGCCTGTTCGTGGCGCTGCTCTGGCACTAGCCGCACGCGCTCCCGGTTCCGGTGCCGGGGGCGCGCCCGCGGGACAGCCGAACGCGATTCTAATAAGCTGTGGCTTACTTCCGAGCGAGAGGTGCGGCCATGGCGATCGGACTGACCGAGGAGCACGAGGCGCTCGCCGCGTCCGTGCGGGGGCTGGTCGAGCGGCACGGGGTGGACCGGACGGTCCGGGCGGCGGTCGAGGACGGTCCGGAACGCCGCCCCGCGTTCTGGACCGCGCTGGCCGACCAGGGCCTCCTCGGCCTGCACCTGCCCGAGGAGCACGGCGGGCAGGGCGCGGGGCTGCTGGAGCAGGCGGTCGCGCTGGAGGAGCTGGGCCGCGCGCTGGCTCCCGGCCCGTACCTGCCGACCGTCCTGGCGTCCGCGCTGATCGCGGCGGGCGGCGACTCGAAGGCGGCCGCCGACCTGCTGCCCGGCCTCGCGGACGGCTCCCGCACGGCCGCCGTCGCGCTCTCCGCATCCGGCCCGGTCCTCGGCGCCTCGCTCGCCGACCTGCTCGTCCTTCCGCTCGGCGACGGCCGGTGGACGGTCGTGGACGCGGCCGACGCCGAGATCGAACCGCTCGAAGCGCTCGACCTGACCCGTCCGGTCGCGCGGGTGACGGCCCGCGAGCCGGCCGGGGACCGCGTGATCGACGGCGTGGACGGGCAGGCGCTCGCGACCGTCCTGCTCGGCGCGGAGGCGTGCGGTGTCGCCGCGCGCGCCCTGGACGACGCGGTCGCCTACGCCAAGCTCCGCGAGCAGTTCGGACGTCCGATCGGGCGGTTCCAGGGCGTCAAGCACCGGTGCGGGCGGATGCTGATCGCCCTCGAACGCGCCCGCGCCGCCGTCTGGGACGCCGTCCGCGCGCTCGCCGAGGACGACCCGGACCAGCGCGCCCTCGCCCTCGCCGCGGCCCGGACGCTCGCCGCCGACGCGGCCGTGACCTGCGCGGAAGGCAACATCCAGGTGCACGGCGGCATCGGCTACACCTTCGAGCACGACGCGCACCTGGTCTACCGGCGGGCGCTGACGCTGCGCGCGCTGCTCGGCCGGGCGAGCCGCGCCCGCGCGGAGATCGCGGGCCTCGCGGTCCGGGACGTCCGGCGCGAGATGGACGTCGAGCTGCCCGAGGACGCGGCCGAACTCCGCGCCGGAATCCGCGCGCGCGTCGCCGAGCTGGCCGCGATGGACTTCCTCGAACAGCGTGCCGCGATGGCGGACGAGGGCTGGGTGACACCGCACCTGCCCCGGCCCTGGGGACGCGACGCCGGACCGCTGGAGCAGATCGTCATCCAGCAGGAGCTGCGCGCGGCGGACGTGAAGCCCGTCCCGCTGATGATCGCCGCGTGGGTCGTGCCGTCGCTCGTCCAGTACGGCAGCGCCGAGCAGCAGCAGCGCTTCCTGGGCCCGACGCTGCGCGGCGAGACCATCTGGTGCCAGCTGTTCAGCGAGCCCGGCGCGGGCAGCGACCTGGCGAGCCTGTCCACCCGCGCGGAGCGGGTCGAGGGCGGCTGGTCGATCAGCGGGCAGAAGATCTGGACGTCGCTCGCGCGCGAGTCGCAGTGGGGCATCTGCCTGGCGCGGACGGACCCGGACCGTCCCAAGCACGCCGGGATCACCTACTTCCTGGTCGACATGGCGTCGCCGGGCATCGAGATCAGGCCGCTGCGCGAGTGCACCGGCGACGCGGTGTTCAACGAGGTCTTCCTGGACGGCGTGTTCGTCCCGGACGACCTGGTCGTCGGCGAGGTGAACGAGGGCTGGCGGGTCGCGCGCAACACCCTCGCCAACGAGCGCGTCGGGCTGACCAGCTCGTTCCAGCTCGGCGGCGACCTGCGCAAGCTGGTCCGGCTCGCGCGCGAGCTGGACGTCGCGGACGACCCGGTCGTCCGGGACGAGCTGGGCCGGCTCGCCGCCGACGAGCACGCCTTCAACCTGCTCGGGCTCCGTGCCACGCTGAAGCAGCTCAGCGGCACCGACCCGGGCGCGACGGCGAACGTCCGGAAGCTGGTCGCGATGGAGCACGGCCAGCGCGTCACCGAGTACGGCTTCACCCTGCTGGACGCCGAGGGCGCGCTCACCGGCGGCTGGCGCGACGACCTGCGCCGCCGCTGGACCCGCTACCTGCTGGCGTCCCGCGCGATGTCGATCGGCGGCGGCACGACCGAGGTGAACCTGAACGTCATCGGCGAGCGCATCCTCGGCCTGCCCCGCGACTGACCACCCCCGGGAAACGGCCCGCCGCGCCGTCCGGGCCTGTCGCGCGACCGACGACCCCTGGAGGCGGCTAACATGAGGATCTTTCATGTAGTCGTCCCGGAGGTGCGCACGGTGGAACTCGGCCGGAAGATCGTCCTGATCACGGGCGCGTCGTCGGGGATCGGCGCGGCGGCCGCCCGCGAGTTCGCCCGCGCGGGCGCCACCGTCGCGCTGGTCGCCCGCTCCAAGGACCGCCTGGACGAGCTGGCCGCCGAGATCGGCCCGAACGCCCACGCCTTCCCGGCCGACCTCGCCGACCCCGACGCCGTCCTGGGAATGGCCGCCCGGGTGCGCGCCGAGCTGGGCGTCCCCGACGTGATCGTCAACAACGCGGGCGCGGGCCGCTGGCTGTTCGCGGACGAGTCGACCCCGCACGACTTCCGCGACATGGCGGCCGTCCCGTACCTCGCGGCAGGCTATGTGACCACCGCGTTCGCGGCCGACATGGTCCGCCGGGGGAGCGGGCGCATCGTCGTGGTCAACTCGCCGGTGTCGCGCGCGACGTGGCCCGGCGCGTTCGGCTACGCGGCCGCGCGCTGGGGCCTGCGGGGCATCGTCGCCGCGCTCCGGGTGGACCTGCGCGGCACGGGTGTCGGCGTCACCGAGATCGTCCCGGGCAAGGTCTCCAGCGACTACTTCGCCAACAACCCCGGGTCGGAGGAGCGCATCCCGAGCATCTCGGCGATCATCCCGACCGTCACGCCCGAGCAGGTGGCGAGGGCGCTGGTCGCCTCCGTCCGCCGGGACCGGTCGCGCACGGCGCTGCCCTTCATGATGCGCGTGACGATGGCCCAGGCGTGGATCGCGCCGTCCCTCACGCACCGCCTGATGAGCCTGACCGGCGCCAAGCGCCCGTAACGGACGCCAAAGGCCCGGTCACGCACGAGGCCGTGCGGGAACGCCCGCACGGCCCCGGCGTTCGTCCGGCCGTCAGCAGTGGGTCTTGAGGAAGCGGCTGAGCGGCACACCCTTGAGGTAGGTGTACTTCTTGCCGTTCAGGGTGACTATGCCCGCGCTGCTGTAACCGGCGAAGGTGTGCAGCGCCTTCGAGTGGCACTTGTAGGCGGCCGTCACGGCGTTCGCCTTGACGTTCTTCTTCAGGCTCTTGGCCCGGACCGGCTTCTTCTTCGCGATGCCGACCCCGGACTCCACGCCCAGCGCGTACACCTTCCTGGAACAGGTGACCTTGGTCGTGAGCTTCACGTAGTTGCCGGAGCGGTACGGCCCGACGGTGCTGATCCGGCAGTACGACGGGAGGCCCTGCGCGGTGACGCCGCCCGCGCCCGGGGCCGCCGAGGCGGTCCCGGCGAGGCTCGCCGCGAGGGTGGCCGCCCCGGCGGCGACGCCGGCCAGGGCAAGGGTCTTGTGCGTCCGCATGTGTCTCCTCGGGTCATCGAGTGATCGGGACTCGGCGGGCGGGTCGATCTTGGCAGAGCGGACCGGTCCGGTGGCCGTCCTCGTGCGGTCGGGGGCCGTCCTCTTGCGGTCAGCGGAACGGGAACTCCGGGGAACCGGTAGCGTCCGGTCGGGATGTCGGAGAGGGCGAAGCACGGGGCCGCCGCGCTGACCGGTCTGGTCCTGGGCCTGCTGGCGCTCGGACCCGGTCTCGCGCGGGGCTTCCTGCTGTCCTACGACATGGTCTTCGTGCCGCGCCAGCCGCTCAACGCGCTGACCTTCGGCCTGACCGGCACGCTGCCCCGGCACGTCCCGAGCGACGCGTTCGCCGCGCTGCTCTCGACCGTCCTGCCCGGTGACCTGGTGCAGAAGGCCGTGCTCCTGCTGATCTTCGTGCTCGGGTGCGCCGGGGCGGCGGCGCTGGTCCCCACGCCGCGCCTGCTTCCGCGCCTCGCCGCTGGGATTTGCTACGTCTGGAACCCGTACGTCGCCGAGCGGCTCGTCCTCGGGCACTGGGCGCTGCTGCTGGGGTACGCGTCGCTGCCCTGGGCCGTCGCCGCCGCCGGACGCCTGGCCACGCGGCAGGCCGTCCGTGCGCTGGTACCGGCGGCGATCGGGGGTTTCGCCGCCATGGCCGTCGCCGGGTTGCCCACGATCGCGGTGGCGGGGTTCGCTCCGGGGCGGCGCCGCCGGGCCGTCGCAGGGATCGCCCTGGGTGTGGTCGGGCTGTGCCTGCCGTGGTTGGTGACCGGCTGGCTGCGGCCCTCGGGGGTCCCGGGCGCACCTTCTGCCGTGGACGCGTTCGCGCCACGTGCCGACACGCCGTTCGGGACGCTCGGCAGCCTCCTGCTCACGGGCGGGGTGTGGAACGCGGAGGTCGTGCCCAAGGGGTACGGCTCGGGGCTGCTCGTCCTCTGCTGGGCGCTCGTCGTGATCGCGTCGCTCGCGGCGTTCGCGGGACGGATGCGTCGGGACCGTCCGGACTGGGCTGCCGGGCTGGTCGTGTCGGCTGCGGTCGGGTTCTTGATCGCGGCCTTTGGCGTGGTGGGCGCGCCTGCGCTCAAGCGGCTCATCGAGTTCTGGTCCGGGTTCGCGGTGATCCGGGACGGTCAGCAGTACACGGCTCCGCTCGTGCTCGTCATCGCGATCGGATTGGGGTTGGCGGCTGACGTGCTGCTGCGGCTCGTACGCCCGCGCGAGGAGGGCAAGGCGGATTGGACGACCGGTCTTGTCGGGTTCGTGGTCGCCGTCCTGCCGCTGGTGCTGATGCCCGGTCTGGCGGACGGTGCGGCGGGACGGCTTCGTCCGGTCGGGTATCCGGACGGCTGGGACGCAGCACGCAAGATCGTCCATGCCGACCGCGTTCCCGGGGACGTGCTCGTCCTGCCGTGGGCGACGTACCGCGGCTACCCCTGGAACGGCGGCCGGACGTCGCTGGACGCGCTGCCCCGCTACCTGGACCGCCGGGTCGTCACGCGGGACGCCGTGGTGGTCGGCTCCACAACCGTCCCGGCGGAGGATCCGGTGGCGCGCGGGCTCGATCCGGCCGTGGCGTCCGGCGGTCCGCTGGTGCCCGCACTCAAGGCGGCGGGCGTCCGCTACGTGGCGCTGGACGCCGAGACGGGCGCGGGTTCGGCGCAGCGCGCCCGCCTCGCCGGAGCCGAAACGGTCCTCGACACCCCGGATCTCGTCCTCTACCGGATTCCCGATCCCGCGCGCACGAGCGAGCCGAAGGCGCCGCTCATCCCGGCAGCATTGTCATGGATTGTCATGGTTTCGCTGATCGTCTGGTCATTTGTTACCCCGGGCACTAGTGTGACGAGACACATCCCTCGCACCCCCCGACGTGGAAGGTATCCCTGATGCGCATAGCGATCGCGGCCCTGGCGGGGGCGCTGCTGGCTGCGTTGACGGCGGTGAGCACGATCCACTTCGAGAACGCCGCGCAGAAGGACCCCGTGCTGAAGCCGCTGTACAACTACGGCTCCCGGTAGGCCCGGCCCGCCCCCGCGATGGCCGTCGCCACCCGTCCGACCTCGTCCCTTGAGGTCGTCGTGCCCGCCTACAACGAGGCCGTCCGCCTTCCGGACGGCCTCGACGCGCTGGGCGCCCGGCTCGCGGCGCTCCCGGTGGACGCGTCGGTGCTCGTGGTGGACAACGGCAGCACGGACGGGACGGCCCGGATCGCGGCGGCCTGGCGCGGCCCGGTCCCCGTCCGGGTGATCACCTGCCCGGAGCGCGGGAAGGGCGCGGCCGTCCGCGCCGGGCTCCTCGCCACGACCGCCCGGTACGTGGGGTTCTGCGACGCCGACATGGCCACCGACCTCGCCGGCCTGGACGACGCGCTCGCGCTGCTCGGCGACGGCCACCCGGTCGTGGTCGGCTCGCGCCGGCACCCGTCCTCGCTGGTGGAGGACTACAGCCACCCGCTCCGCAAGGTCGGGGCGATCGTGTTCAACCGGCTGACGCGCGACCTCGCGGGCGGCGTGACCGACACCCAGTGCGGGTTCAAGTTCTTCGACGGCCCGCTGGCCCGCGCGGCGGCCGCCGACCTCACGACCAGCGGGTTCGCCTTCGACGTCGAGCTGCTGATGCACTGCGCGCGGCGCGGGGCGGCGATCACCGCGATACCGGTCCGCTGGCGGGACGTCCCGGGCTCGACGTTCTCGGTCCGCCGCCACTCCGCGCGCTGCCTGCGGGACGTCGTGGTGATCCGGCTCGCCGCCCGCCGGCCGGTCGAGGCGCCTGACCCGGCCGCGCAGCCCGTGCCGATCCCGCTCACCGAGATCAGCGGGGCCGGCCCCGGATGAAGGCCGGTCAGAACAAGGGCCCGGCCGAGGTGGACGGCGGCGTGGACGGTCTGCGCGTGGCGGTCGTGAACTGGCGCGACCCCTGGCATCCGGCCGCGGGCGGCGCCGAGGTGTACGCCTGGGAGCTGGCCCGCCGGTTCGCCGAGCGCGGCGCGGAGGTCACCTACGTCACCTGCCGCGCGCCGGGGCAGGCCCGCCGCGAGCGGGTGGACGGCGTCCGCTTCGTCCGGCTCGGCGGCCGGTTCACCGTGTACCCGCTGGTCCTGGCCTGGATGCTGGCGCACCGGCGGCGCTTCGACGCCGTCCTGGACTGCCAGAACGGCATCCCGTTCTTCACGCCATGGGTGCTGCCGCGCCGCGTCCCGGTGTTCTGCGCGATCTTCCACGTGCACGACGAGCAGTTCGGCCTGTACTTCCCGCCGTGGCTCGCCTGGATCGGCCGGACGCTCGAAGGCCCGGTCGCGCGCCGCACCTACCGGCGGCACGCCTGCACCGCGATCTCGCCGACGACGGTCGAGGCGCTGCGCACCCGGCTCGCCTGGACGGGCCCGGTCTACCTCGTCCCGGTCGGCGTCGACACCCCGAAGGACGACCCGGCCCCGCGCCGGGCGCCCGACCCGTCCGCGCCCCGGCTGGTGTGCGTGACGCGGCTCGTCCCGCACAAGCGCGCCGACCTGCTGCTCGACGTGGTCGAGCGGGTCCTGCCCGAGCGTCCGGGGCTGCGGCTGCGGATCATCGGGCGCGGTCCCGAGCAGGACCGGCTCGCCGCCGAGATCGCCGCGCGCGGCCTCGGCGGGGCCGTCGAGCTGCTCGGCTTCGTCCCGGAGGACGAGAAGGCCGCCGTCGTCGCGGACGCCGACCTGCACCTCAGCGCCTCGCGCGGCGAGGGCTGGGGCCTGGTCGTCGCCGAGGCCGCCGCGCTCGGCGTCCCGACGATCGCCTACGACGTGGACGGCCTGCGCGACGCCGTCCGGGACGGCACGACCGGCTGGCTCGCCGCCGACACCGGCGACGCCGACGAGCTCGTCCACACCCTCGACCTGGCGCTGAAGGAGCTGGCCGACCCCGCCCGCCGGGACGCGGTCGCGGCCGCCTGCCGCGCCTGGGCGGCCGAGTTCGACTGGAAGCGCACCGCCGACCGGATGGGCGAGCTGGTCGCCGCGTCCCGGCGGCGCGGCTCCAGCGGCACCCGGGGCACGGCCGTACCCGGGGCGGACGCACACGTCGTCCGCCGGTACGGTGACGGTCACCTCCGGGTCGCGGAGGGCCCGGTCCGGGACGAGCTGCTGGACGCGGGCGAGGCGGAGCCGGTGCGTCCCGCCACGCCCCTGGAACGCCTGCTCGGCCGTGTCGAGGACACCGGCGGCGGCGCCGCCGCGGAGCCCGCCGGGCGCTGACCGCGGAGGCGGCAGAGGTCGGTACGGGTCGGGTCCGGGGGGAGGCGAGCGCCATGGCGAGCGGCATGGCGAGCGGCAGGGGGAGCGGCGTCCCGTCCGCGACCGCGCCCGACGGCACCCCCTACACCGAGGTCGCGGTCGATCCCCGGCTGCGCGACCGGATGCGGCTGCTGGTGTGCTGCCTGGCGCTGACCGCGCTCGCGGTCTGCACGGAACCCGGCCTGCTGCTCGCCGACACCAAGATCGACATGGTGCTGGACCCGGGCGCGTTCCTCGGCCGGGCGCTGCACCTGTGGGACACCGAGCAGTTCGGCCAGCTCCAGAACCAGGCGGCGGGCTACTTCGTCCCGATGGGCCCGTTCTACTGGCTCGGGCACGCGGCCGGCATGCCTGCCTGGATCGTCCAGCGGCTGTGGTTCGCGCTGCTGATGTGCGCGGCGCTGCTCGGCGTCCGGGCCCTCGCCGCCCGGCTGGAGACCGGCGGGCCGACGAGCCGCCTCGTGGCGGGCATGGCGTACGCGCTCAGCCCGCACGCGCTGTCCGCGCTGGGCCAGAACTCCTGGGAGTACCTGCCGCTCGCGATGCTGCCGTGGACGGTCGTCCCGCTCGCCACGGCGGCGAAACGGGACAGCGGACGGCTCCGGGCCGCCGCCAGGTCCGGCCTGGCGATCGGGCTGTGCGGTGGGATCAACGGCACCGCGACCGTGGCGGTGCTGGCCGTCCCGTTCCTGTTCCTGCTGACCCGTCCGCGCGGGGTGCACCGGTTCCGGCTGCTCTCCTGGTGGACGGGCGCCGTGGCGTGCGCGGTCGCCTGGTGGCTGGTGCCGCTCGTCCTGACCGGCCGCTACGGCTTCTCCTGGCTCGGCTATACCGAGCAGGCCGACACCACGACCGCGACGACCGGCCTGGTGGACGTCCTGCGCGGCACCGAGCGCTGGATCAACTACCTGCCGCAGGCGCTGCCGGTCGGGGGAGCGCTGGCCGGGCACGCGTGGCTGGTCCTGATCACCGCCGGGCTGGCCGCGTTCGGCCTGGCCGGGCTCGTCCGCCGCGACCTGCCGGACCGGACGTTCCCGCTGCTCGTCCTGCTCGCCGGCGTCGCGATCGTCGCGGCCGGGCACGCCAGCCGGATCGAGGGCCCGCTCGCCCCGCACCTGCGCGACCTGCTGGACGGCCCGCTCGCGCCGCTCCGCAACCTGTACAAGTTCGACGGGATGGTCCGGCTGCCGATGGCGCTGGGCATCGCGCACCTCCCCGGCACGCTGCGCAAACCCCGGCTGCGCGCTGCGGTGTTCGTCGGCTCCGCGCTGACCCTGGTCGCGGTCGCGACGCCCGCGATGGCGAACGGCCTCGCCGCGCCCGGCGCGTTCCCGGACGTCCCGCAGTACTGGCGGGACGCGGCGTCCTGGCTGAACAAGCGCGCCGGGACGCAGTCCGTCCTGGCCCTGCCCGGCTCCCGCACCGGCAGCTACACGTGGGGCCGTCCGATGGACGACGTCATCCAGCCGCTCCTGCGGACGGGCTGGGGCGCGCGGCAGATGGTCCCGCAGGGCTCGCCCGGGTACGCGCGGATGCTGGACGCCATCGACCAGCGCGTGGCGGCGGGCCGCGGGTCGCCGGGCCTCTCCGAGGTGCTTGCCCGCTCCGGGGTGCGGTACCTGCTGATCCGCAACGACCTCTCGCGCGGCGATCTGGCCGGGGCGTGGCCGGGCCGCGTGCACCAGGCGCTCGACACCTCGCCGGGCGTCCGGCGGGTCGCGGCGTTCGGCGACCAGCCCGGCGGCTGGAGCGACGACGCGGTCAGCGCGCTCGACCAGAAGTACCCGGCCGTCGAGATCTACCAGGTGGACGGCGCGCGGCCGGTCGCCGGGCTGCTCGACGCGTCCGGGGCCCTGCGGCTGCGCGGCGGGCCGGAAGGGCTGCTCGACCTCGCCGACGCGGGCGATCTCAAGGGCCGTCCGGTGCTGGTCGGGGACGACGCGTCCGACCTCGGCGGCACACCGGTCGCCTCGGACGCGGCGCGGCTGCGCGACCGGTCCCGCTCGGAGATCCGGACGCAGATCGGCCCGACCCTGACCGCCGGTTCCCAGCCCGACACGACGCACGGCCTCGGCCCCGATCCCGGCGACCCGGCCTGGGACGGCGCGCAGACGGTCGCCGAATACAGCGGGATCAAGAACGTCACGGCGTCGTCCTCGGCGTCCGACCCGGGCACGCTGTCCGGGATCGATGATCCGGCCGCGATCCCGTACGCGGCCGTCGACCGCGACCCCGACACCCAGTGGATCACCGGCGGGACGAGCGGTCCGGTCGGCCAGTGGCTCCGCGTCGACCTCCCGGCGCCGCTGGACCCCGGCTCGCTCCAGGTGACCTTCACCCGCAACGACCTGCTCGGCCCGGCCCCGACCCGGGTCGCGGTCGAGACCGAGCGCGGCACGAAGGTCCAGGACGTCCGGCCGGTCGCGGACGCGCAGACGCTCGAAGCGCCGCCCGGACCGTCCTCGTGGCTGCGGCTGCGCATCCTCGCGGTCGGCGGGAAGGCCGGTGAGGGCACGCGGGTCGGCGTCCGGGACCTGTCGATCCCCGGCGTGACCGCCGAGCGGTACCTGCGGCTCCCGGCCGTCCCGGCGCAGCCCGGCGGCGGCACCGCGCCGCAGTTCATGGGCCGGGTGACGCCGCCGCGTCCCGAGTGCATGCGCGGCTCGGCCCGCTGGGTCTGCTCGCCCGAGCTGGCCCGCGGCGACGAGGACGGACCGACCCTGCGCCGCGTCTTCACCGGCCACGGCGGCTCGGCCCTGGTCAGCGGCCAGGCCGTCGTCACCGATCCCGAGCTGGCCGACAAGCTCACCCGGAACGGCGTCCAGACCAAGGTCACCGCCAGCTCGTCCTGGACGAAGGAGGCCCCCGCGCAGCCGCGCGCGGCCGTGGATGGCGACCCCTCGACCGCCTGGATCGCGGCGGGCGACGACAAGAAGCCGTCGCTGACGCTCGCCTGGGGCAAGAAACTCAAGCTGGACGAGCTGACCGTGACCCGCCCGCCCGGCGCGCGCTCGGCGATGACGGTGACCGTGCTCGGCACGCACGGCGAGGTCCGCGAGGGCCTGGTCGGCGGCGACGGGAAGCTCCGGTTCGCCCCGATGCGGACGGACCGGGTGACGCTGCGGTTCGCGACGTCCCAGGTGCCGGTGCAGGTGGCGGAGGTCGCGGTCCCGGGCGTCCCGACGCTGACCCGGTCGGGGTTCCTGCCGTTCACGACGTCCTGCGGCACCGGGCCCGACCTCACGGTCAACGGGCGCGACGTCAAGGCCAGGATCACCGGGACGGTCGACGACGTGCTCGGCGAGCGTCCGGTGACGTTCCGGGCCTGCGGGGCCGTCCCGCTCGCGAACGGCGACAACCGGATCAGCGCGGGCGGCCGCTTCCGCGTGGACGCCGTGGCCGTCGACCCGGACGCCGCGCTGGCCACCGCCACACCCGGCAAGACGCATCCGGTCACGATCGAGTCGTGGGGCAAGGGCGAGCGGCGCGTCCAGGTGACCTCGCCGAACAAGTCCTTCCTGGTGGTGAACGAGAACTTCAACTCCGGCTGGAAGGCCGAGACGGCGAACGGCGGCGCGCTGCGCCCGGTCCGGCTGGACGGCTGGCGGCAGGGCTTCGAGGTCCCGGCCGGGACGTCCGGCACGGTCACGCTCCGGTACGCGCCCGACACCGCCTACCGGGGCGCGCTGTTCGGCGGCCTGGGGCTGCTGGCGCTGCTCGTCCCGGTCTCCTTGCGGCGGCGCGGGACGCCTCCGCCTCCGCCTGCCGCGCTCGTCGCGCCGAGGAAGCCGGGCGTCCGGTCGCTGCGCGTCGCGGCGCCGGTCGGCCTCGCGGCGGCGCTCGGGTTCTGGCTGGCCGGTCCGGTCGGGCTGGCCGTCGCGGCGGTGTCCGCGCTGGTCGGAGTGGCCCCGCAGTGGTCGAGCCGGCAGGCGGCCCGGCGCGTCCGGTCGGCCTGGATCGCCGCGTTCTTCATGCTGCTCGGCGGCGCCTCGGTCGCCGCCGCGGCCTGGATGATCCAGCGCGGCGGCACGCAGGGCGACCTGCTGTCGATCCTCCGGGACGTCTTCCCGCAGATCTGCGGCCTGGCGGTGCTCGGCCGCCTCACCGCCGCCCTCACCGCGCCGGACGCCCCCGACGCGTGGCTCGCGGACGGCGTGGAGCTGCGCTGGTCCGCCGCGCTGCCAGCCTCCGCACCGGCTCCTCGATCAGGTAGTGGCTCGCCGCCGCGGCGGCCGCGGTCAGCGCGAGGCAGACCGGGAAGTCGGTGAGCAGGTTCCCGCTGAACGGCGCGTGCCCGGTCAGGTCGAACCAGACGAAGATCACCACGAACTGCCAGAGGAAGATCCCGTAGGAGATCCGGCCGAGGAACGCCAGCACCGGGTTGCCGAGCACGCGGCCGACGACCGGGTCGTCCGCCGGGGCGAGCGCGGCCGGGGCGACCAGCAGCACCGCGACCAGCCCGTACAGGACGACGCTGAACCCGGTCGTCCAGCCGTTGACGGAGTTCAGCCGGGAGAGCCCGGTGATCGGCGTGGACGCGATGACGTACACGAGCGCGCACGCCGCCCAGCAGACCGGCGCCGAGTCGGCGACCGTCCGGGAGAACCGGGCCGCCGGGCCGACCGGGACGGCGTTCGCCCAGACCGTCACCACGGCCAGCGCCATCCCCGCGCCGAACCACCCGAGGTACTGCGGAAGCAGGCTTCCCCAGTAGGGCGGATTGGGCGTCTCCAGCATGGCGACCGCGTACACGACCGATCCCACGGCCATGGCGCCCAGCGCGTACAGGAGCCGCTTCGCCCGCTCGCCGACCGACTGGCCACGCCGCGCCCACCGGTCCAGCAGTAACGCCAGCACGGGCAGCGCCACGTAGTAGGACGCCTCGACGCTCAGGCTCCACATCTGCCCGAGTCCCTTGGGGCCCAGGTGGTCGGTCCACCACGGATGCGGATCGAAGCCGTAGGCGAGCGTCGTGAGGCCGAGCAGGCTCGGCACGTCCGACAGGTGGTCGCGGCTGTAGAGGCCGAGCGCCACCGCCATGACCACCCAGTACGCGGGCATGAGCCGCAGCACGCGCCGCCACAGGTAGCCGCGCGTGCCGGGAGCGGGTCTCAGACCGAGCGCCCCGGCGGCCCACGGCCGGTAGAGCAGCAGCCCGGACAGGACGAAGAAGATCGGCACCCCGATCTCGCCGCGCGACAGCAGCCTGACCAGCATCGTCGGCGGCCGCAGCAGGTAGCCGGTGCTGGCCGCGACGTGGAACAGCAGCACCATCAGCGCCGCGATCGCGCGGACGCCGTCCAGCGCGTCCTGGCGTCCGGAGATCACCGGCAGGCGCGAGGGGGGAGCGGAGGCCGGGGCGGTGGTGGTCACGAGCCGTCCCTCCCGGCCGCGCGGGCGCCCGCGAGCAGCCCGGCCGTCTCGGTCGCCTTGAGCACGATCACCCCGGCGGCGGTCACCGGGGAGCTGAGCAGCGGGAGCCTGCGGAGCGTCCCGCCGCGTCCGAACGAGCGCGCGGTCGGACGCGTCCGGTAGGCGGGCAGCCAGCGCCCGTAGTAGCGCCGCTTCCGGTAGGCGGAGCGCAGCGTGATGCGGCCCTCGTCGTGCAGGACGCCCGAGGACGTCCGGCCGATGCGCAGCCCGGTCGCGGCGACCCGGTCGGCGAGGTCCCAGTCCTCGAAGGCGCTGAGGCCCTCGTCGTAGCCGCCGACGCGGTCCAGGGCCGTCCGGCGGAAGATCCTCGCGGCCTCCACGGCCGGATCGCCCAGGTAGGCGCGCTTCTCCACGGCCCGCGCCCGCGCCCAGAACCCCTGCCCGAACGACTCCTCCGGGATGACCAACCCGCCGAGCCCCGGATCGGCGTCGAACGCCTCGGCCGCTTCGGCGGCGACGCCGGGGGAGGCGACCATGTCCGAGTCGACGAACGCCACGACGCCGGTGGACGCCGCGCGCCAGCCGAGGTTCCGCTGCGCGCTGCGCTCCGGCCCGCCCGCCAGCAGCCGGTCGGCGTAGGCGGCGGCGATCTCCGGCGTCCCGTCGGTGGACGCGTTGTCCACCACGACCAGCTCGACCGGCGCGGACTGCGCGCGCAGCGAGGCCAGGCAGCGCTCCAGCGTCCGGGCGGAGTTCCGGGTCGGGACGACGACGGTCACACGTGCGGTGCTCAGCGCGACCTCCCGGGGTGGACGTGTCGGAGCAGGCTAGCCCGGATCGCCGCGAACCGGGACGGCCGCCCGTCCGGGGTCCTTTCCGGCTCGGCCCAGGGCAGCTTTCGGGGGAGAAGTGGGGACAGCGCGGCGGCGATCAGCAGCGCGATCGCGGCGACGGCCAGCGTCCGGGCGGCCGGTGAAGGGCCTGTGACCTGGCCGGACGTGCCGTAAAAGGCGATTCCGGCCACCGCGACGCCGAGGACGCCCGCGAACTGGGTCACCGAGTTGTAGACGCCGGACGCCGCGCCCGACGCGTCCGGCGGGACGTCCGCGAGGACGGCGTTGGCCAGCACCGGCAGCGCCAGTCCCATGCCGATACCGGCGCAGAACAGGCCGGGCAGCAGGTTCCAGGGCCGCAGGTCCGTCCCGGTGGCGGCGAAAGCGCCCGCAACGGCCGCGACGCCGCACGCCATGACCAGGGCGCCCGTCCGGACGAACGCCCGGGCGCGCGGCGGCCCGAGCCGGTGCGTCGGCTGGGCGGTGCAGGCCATCCCGGCGGGCCAGGCCGCGCCGGTCAGCGCCACCTTGAGCGGCGACCAGCCGAGCCCGGTCTGGAGCCCCCAGGTGAGCGCGATGAAGCAGGCCGCGACCGCGCCGAACAGCGCCGTCGTCACCAGCAGCCCGGCCGAGAACGAGCGGCGGCGCAGCAGCGACGGCGGGACGAGCGGGCTCAGCCCGAGCCGCTCGCGCCGCCGCTCCACCGCCGCGAACGCCGCCAGCGCCGGGACGCCCGCGACCGGCAGCAGCAGGCTCCACAGCGGCCAGCCGCGCTCCCGCCCCTGGACGAGCGGCAGCGTCAGCGCGAGCGCGGCGGCGCTGACCAGCACGACCCCGGCCGGATCGAGCCGGGGAGGGGGCGTCGCGCGCGAGTCGTCCATCCAGCGGGCCGCCCCGGCGAGAGCGGCGAGCCCGACCGGGACGTTCACCAGGAAGATCGCGCGCCAGCCGAGCCCGGCCAGGTCGTAGTGCAGCAGGATCCCGCCGAGCAGCGGGCCGCCGACCTGGGCCGCGCCGAGCAGCATCCCGTAGAGGGTGAACGCGCGGGCGCGGGCCCGTCCGGGCGGGAACTGGACGCTGATCACCGACAGCGTCTGCGGGACCATCACCCCGGCGAACACGCCCTGCGCCGCCCGCGCCGCGATCAGGACGCCGGGGGAGTGCGCGGCCCCGGCCGCCGCCGAGACGGCCACGAACCCGGCCAGCCCGGCGAGCAGCACGCGGCGGCGGCCGAGGATGTCGCCGAGCCGTCCGCCCGTGACGAGCAGCAGCGCGTAGCCGAGGGCGTAGGCGGACACCGTCCACTGCCCGAGCGCCGGACCGGCGTGCAGATCGTGCTGGATGCGGGGGAGGGCGACGTTCACGACCGTCACGTCCACCAGGTCCATGAAGGCCGCCGTCAGCGCGGCCAGGAGCGCCAGCCAGCGGCGCTCCAGGACGGCGGGTGGGCGAAGGCTCATGGGACGTTCCTGCCGGGGGTGGACGGGGGCGGACCGGGCGCCGCAGGCGGGGCGGACAGGGGTCGGAGGGGGCGGGGACGGGACGGCTGATCCTGTAGGGTAACCGGACATGCCGGGCCGCTGGCCTGGTCAGGGACCCTCCGGCCTGCCCGCCACGGAGACCTGGCCGGGAGGGGCCGGTGGGACCGGGGACCGGTCGTCCGGGAGGTGAGATGCGGCGTTCGCTGGGACTCGTGCTGGTCGTCCTGGGCGCGTTCCTCGCCACCCTCGCCCCGCTGATCCGGTTCTACGTCTCGTCCCAGGTGATCCAGGCGCCGCTGAACCGCTACGAGCGGGTCCGGCTGGAGGCCGCGAACGCCAGCGTCTTCGACATGGCGACGCTGAAGGTCCGCAAGGGCATGACCCTGGTCGCCGACACCACCATCCGCGGCGACGTGAAGGCCAACGGCGGCAACGGCCGGATCGCCGTCTGGGACTCCTCGACCACGATCACCGACAAGTCCACCGGCAAGCAGATCGACCTCCAGGCCTTCCGGATGGCCTTCGACCGCCGCACCGCGCAGCTGGTGAACTGCTGCGCGGCCAACGTCGGCGGCGACGTCAACGTGAAGATGTTCGGGTACGGGCTGCTCTACCCGATCGCGGACGTGCACCGCCGCGACTACCCGTTCTACGACACCACCACGCGCCGCACGCTGCCGATGAAGTACACCGGCGACGAGGAACTCAACGGGATCGACACCTACAAGTTCGTCCAGCAGGTTCCGCTCGCCAAGGTCGAGACGATGGACGTCAAGCTGCCCGGCGACATGCTCGGGCTCGGGAAGAACGCCTACCCGCAGCACGTCGACCGCTACTTCGAGGCCGTCAACACCCAGTGGGTGGACCCGCGCACCGGCATCCCGGTCAAGCACGAGCAGAAGATCACCCAGTCGCTCCGCACCCGGGACGGCACCGGCAAGCTGATCGTCGCGGACGCCGACATGATCACCGTCCCGGCGGACCAGAAGGCCCTGGCGAAGCTGTCGAACGACTCCGCCATGGAGATCGCCTGGACCCGGATCTACGGGCCCGTCCTGGCGCTGGTCGCCGGGCTCGGCATGCTCGGCGCCGGTTCGGCGATCACGCTGCTGAACGGCCGCCGCCTCCCGCCGCCGCCCCCGGCCCCGCGCGGCCCGGACGGGCGGTTCGGCGGCCTCGCCACGGGCCCGCCGCCCGGTGTCCGCCGCCGCTCCCACCCGCCCGCGGGTTCCGCCCGCGCCCGCCGCCAGCCGCGCCGCCTCGGCCGCGACTGACCTCCCCGTTCCCTCCCACCCCGTCGCCGCGCGCGGCGGGGTTTTGTAGTACGCGTTCTAAGCCGTCCACGCCAGGGTCCGGAGATTCCAGCGATCTCGCAAACTAGAACCTGTTGCAGTTTCGGCTCGGTGGGGGTTATGTTCGTCGGGTGCGGACACGAGCCACCGAACTGTTCGGCATCGAGTACCCGATCTTCGCGTTCAGTCACTGCCGCGACGTGGTCGCGGCAGTGAGCCGCGCCGGCGGCATGGGCGTCCTCGGCGCCCTGTACTTCACCCCCGAGGAGCTCGAGGTCGAGCTGAAGTGGATCGACGAGCACGCCGGCGGCAAGCCGTATGGCGTGGACGTCGTGATGCCCGCCAAGTACGAGGGCGCGGACGCGGGCGACGCCGAGGAGCTGCTCGGCCGGCTCCAGGCGATGATCCCGCAGGAGCACCGCGACTTCCTGGAGGGACTGCTCGCCGAGCACGGCGTCGAGCCGCCCGCCGAGAAGGCCGGCCGCGCGCTGCTCGGCTGGACGGACCAGACGGCCCGCCCGCAGGTCGAGGTCGCGCTCCGGCACGACATCGCGCTGCTGGCCAGCGCGCTCGGCCCGCCCCCGGCGGACGTGGTCGAGCTGGCGCACGGGCACGGCGTCAAGGTCGCGGGGCTGGCGTCCAGCGCCCGGCACGCGGCCAAGCAGGTGGCCGCCGGTGTGGACATCATCGTCGCGCAGGGCACCGAGGCGGGCGGCCACACCGGCGAGGTCTCCACGATGGTCCTCATCCCCGAGGTCGTGGACGCGGTGGGCGACGGCACGATCGTCCTCGCCGCCGGGGGCATCGGCCGCGGCCGGCAGGTCGCCGCCGGGCTCGCGCTCGGCGCGGAGGGCGTCTGGACCGGCTCGATCTGGCTCACGGTCGACGAGGCCGACACCCCCGAGCGCGCCATGCCGAAGCTGCTGGACGCGACGTCCCGGGACACCGTCCGGTCGCGGGCCTGGACGGGGAAGCCCGCCCGGTTCCTCAAGACCGCGTGGACGGACGCGTGGGAGGGCGAGTCGTCGCCCGGCACGCTCCCGATGCCCATGCAGTTCATGCTGGTCGCGGACGCGCTGCCGCGGATCGCCCGGTCCGGCGACGGCGAGCTGGTCACCTTCCCCGTCGGGCAGATCGTCGGCAGCATGAACCAGGTCAGACCGGCCGCGCAGGTCGTCTACGACCTCATCGAGGAGTACGTCGAGGCCGTCGAGCGCCTGACCGGCCTCACCAACGCCGACTAGTCCGCGGCGGACACGCGTCGTCCCCCGTCCCGGCGCGCGGGACGGGGGACGCGACCGTTCATCAGGCGTCGGCCTCGGCCTTGGTCGGCCCTGGCCTGGCCGCGGTCGTTCGTCAGGCGTCGGAGGCCTCGGCGAGCTTGAAGCCGGCGCGGGCGAAGGCGAGCATGTTCAGCTCGGTGGTGCCCGGGATGACGGCCTTCGGGTTGGACATCATCACGCTGGTGACGACCGTCCGGCCGGAGGCGGTGCGGGCCATGTAGTTGCCGGTGAGCACGCCGGGCTCGCTGCCGCCCTTGAACCAGACCGTCCGGTAGGTCTTCGGGTCGAGCTCGATGCCGCCGTCGTTCATGCTCAGCGCCTTGCCCACCTCGGCCTGGCCGGGCTTGGCGGCGCGGTCGCGCAGGCCCTTGAAGGCCGCGCACATGTCGTTCGGGGACGCCATCCACTCGATCGTGTCGATGTCGCGGGGCTCCTGCCAGGCGCGGAGCTTCGACGTCGGCGTCACGTCCAGCGGGGGCAGCGCGCCGTACCGCTTGGCGGGCGGCAGCGCGAGGTAGCTCTTCGCGGTGGCAGGGTAGTCCGAGCCCTTCAGCGCGAAGACCTCGCGGGTGGTCAGGAACGGCAGCATGCCCTGCGGGTGCCGGTTCCCCATCGCCGGGACGGCGCGCTCGACCGCGTCCCGCCCGAGCCGGTTGATCAGGTGGTCGGCGGCGGTGTTGTCGCTGATCGCGATCATGTGCTCGGCGTAGTTCGCGAGCGTGAACTCGGTGCCCGCGGGCTTGTCCTGGAGCACGCCGGAGGGCAGGCTCTTCCAGGCGTCCATGATCGGCTGCTTGGTGTTCCAGGAGACCCGGTGCGCGGCGACGGCGTCGGAGAGCGCGCCGAGCACGTACAGCTTGAACGCCGACCCGAGCGGGCGCGGCGTGTCGGCGTTCACGCCGTGCAGGACCTTGCAGCGGCCGTCCTTGCCGATCTCGGCGGTCGCGAACGCGACGTCCGGCGCCTGCTTGCGCATCTCGCCGTCCAGCTCGGACCAGGATCCGGGCTGCTTGGCGAAGTACAGGCCCGCGATCTGGCCCGACGCGTTCGTCGCGGCCGTGCCGAGCAGCGTGGTCTTGCGCGCTCCGTTGAACCAGCCGACCGCGCGCCCCCGCGCTCCGACCGGCGGCAGCTCCGGGCTGAGCGGCCCGATCCGGCGCAGCGACTTGTTCAGCCCGCCCGCGCCGCCGAGCGTGCGGAGCGTCGCGGGCTCGATGTGCGTCTGGGCGTCGGCGTCGCTGATCGGCAGGTGGTGGGACGCCTGGACGATCCACTGGAGCTGCTTGTCCGCCGCCTTCCCGGCGGCGGTGCGCCCGCCCGCCGCGCTCTGGACGGGCGCGCTGGTGGCGCAGGCCGTGACCCCGGCCAGCACGGCGGCGGCGACGGCCGCGAGGCGCGCGACCCCGCCCGGACGGGACGCGCGGCCTTTCGGAGACGAGGCGCGGCGGGCGTCCGCAACGGCGGCGCGGCCGGTTTCCGGCTGGGCGGTGCGGCCGGGTTTCGGCTGGGCGGTGCGGCCGGGTTTCGGAAGGGTGGTGCGGCGGGTCGTCGGGCGGTTCATGGGGCGGGTCATCGGGCGCCCGCCCCGGGAAGGACGTTGGTCGACATGGGAGTCCCCGTTCTCGGATCGATGGGACGCCCGAACCGCTGGAACGCCGCCTGCCGGGTGATGCCGAGCGCGTCGCCGACCTCCTGCCAGGTGCGTCCGGAGGCGCGCGCCGCCTCGACGGCCGCGCGCAGGTGGTCGTCCGCCCGTCGGACGGCCTCGGCGGCGGCGGCCACCTCGGCCAGCCCGCCGCCCGCCGCGCCAGGCGTTTCGGGCACCCGACCCAAGCTGTCACCGGCGGAATTTGCTGTCAAGCGTTCATTTACACTTTGCGAATTCTTGGCACGGTTTCCGGCACGCGCCCGGCGGGCCGCGCTGCGGCAGGTGGCGTTGCAGAACCGCCGCTTACGTCCCGGACCAGCCTGTTGTGTCAGGGATGTACCGCAGTTCTCGCAGGCATCCGTCATGACATCACCCGTATTTTCGTGCCGGCGAACGGCACGAAAATAGCACGTTTCAGGGCGATGCCGGACGGTATGCGCGAAGGAACGCGCGCACGCCGTCGCGCAGCAGCCTTTCCGTTTCCTCGGCGGGGAGCGGCAGCGCGCCGTAGAAGGTCCGCTGGATGATCACCGCGACGGTCAGCTGGTTGAAGTGCAGCGCCGCCGTCACCGGGTCGGGCAGGTCGAGCAGCCCGCGCTCGGCGATCCGCGCCAGGTACGGCGCGAGCCGCTCGTGCGCGGTCTGCGGGCCCGCCGCGATCCACCGGTCCAGCACCGGCCGCGGGATCCGGGTGACCTCGGCCTCCAGCGCCCGGACCAGCGCGAAGTGGTCCGGGAACCCGGTGATCGTCGCGGCCCGGTCGCGGCTGAACGCGAGCAGGTCCTCCTCCAGGTCCAGGATCTTCAGCAGGTGCAGGTCCATCAGGTGCTTGACCGCGTCGGTGACCTGCTGCCCGCCCTCGACCGCGACGGCCTGGAACAGGTGCTCCTTGTCGGCGAAGTGGTTGTAGATCGTCCGCTTGGAGACCTTCGCCTCGTCCGCGATGGCGTCCATGCCGGCGCGCGTGTAGCCGTCCCGTCCGAACACCTTGCGCGCGCCGTCCATGATCGCGCGCCGCTTCTCGGGCCGTCCGGTGGACGTCACGCCCGGCCTCCTCCACTCCGTTCTGCACCGACCGGTGCAGTATATGGGCGCGCCCGCCCGCGCTCAGCGTCCGGCGGGCCTGGGGCCGTCGCTCAGGTCCATGAAGTAGCTGTCGTGCGCGAGGAAGAAGTCCTCGCGCTCCTGCTGCGACAGCCCGGCCAGGTGGCCGACGCCTTCGAAGTACTCCTCGCGGGGCGCGCCGGGTGCGAACAGCATCAGGAACGAGACCGGGTCGTCCGACCGGTTGGTGAACGAGTGCAGCCCGCCCGCCGGGACGTACAGGAAGTCGCCCTTGGACGCCTCGCGCCACCGCTCCCCGTCGAAGACGCCGAGCGTGCCGTCCGTGACGAAGAACGACTCGGACATCGTCCGGTGGAAGTGCGTTCCGGTGCCGCCGCCGGCCGGCAGGTTGCGCACGTGGTAGAGCCCGAAGTCGCCGTCGGTGGAGATGTCGTGCTCGCGCCCGGTGGGCTTGCCGGTCGCCAGGTAGTACGTCTCCATCCCGGTGGGACTCGCCAGCTCCGGCTTCGACGCGGCCGCCCGGAACGACGCGCTGATCTCGCCGCCCTCGCCGTGGTACCGGTCCTGCGGGTAAGACATCGCAACCCCCTGGGTTTCGCTGTTGTGCGGCGTCCTGCCTCGACGATCCCGAAAGTACACCGAGTGGTGTAATCACTCAACCAGTGAGTGCAAATTCAAACCCGGGAGCGCGAACCGCCGCTGATCGCGATAATGCGGGGCATGCCGCCGATGACGCGATCACGTCGATGGATGGTCCTGGGCGCGCTGCTCGCCGCGACGGCGACGGCGTGCTCGTCCGGCGGCGGTCCCGCGCCGGACCCGCGCGAGGGACCGGCTCCGGCCTGGTCGTTCGTCGGACCGACCGGGTTGGCCACCACGGCCATGGCCGGGCGGGTCCTGGTCATCAAGAACGACGAAGCCGTGCTGGGCGTCGACCCGGCGTCCGGACGACGCCTGTGGAGCGTTCCGTCCTCGCCGCGGCTGGGCATCCGCATCGTCCGCGACCTGGTGGTCCAGGTCGCGCGGGAGCAGTCGGACGTCCGGGAGGTCACGGTGCTCGACTCGTCCACCGGCCGCGTCCTGTGGCGGAAGGCCGGGATCGCCTACGCCCGGATCACCCAGGACGCGATCTTCGCCGGCGCGTGCGCGGGCAAGGCGTGCGCCGTCACCCGCTACGACCCGCGGTCCGGCGCGCCGAAATGGACCAGGCCCGGCGACGCCTGGCTCTCCGAGGACGACATCGGCGCGCGGCGGCCGGACGTCCCGCCCACCGGACGCCTCATCGCGGCGAGCATGGAGCCGACCGGGAACCCGTCGTTCGGCGCGCGCGACGCCGCGTCCGGCACGCCCCTACCGGGACGCGTCTCCGCGCGGAGCTGGACCGAGCTGGCGGTCGGCGGCAGCCTGGTCGCGATCCAGAACGATCCGCCCGAGGGCGACAACCGCTGCACCGTCACCGTCACCTCGGCGGACGCCGCGTCCGGTGCGAAGCGGTGGCAGCGCCAGATCTTCGGCGGGCGCGCGGCGGACGGAAGCTGCGTGAAGCGCCTCGTCCCGGACAGCACCGGCCTGACCCTGATCGGCGCGGGCACGCGCATCGCGGCGTCCACCGACAACGGGTTCCCGCAGGTCTTCGACCTGGCCACCGGCCGGACGGTCTGGCGCGCCGCCGACCAGGCCGTCCCGATCGACGGCGACGGACGGACCCTGCTCGTCCGGACGCAGGCCGACCGCGGCGCGCTCTCGCTGCTCGACTTCGCGACCGGCCGCCGCCTCTGGACCGCCCCCGATCCGGGCTTGGAAGGGACGTCGGCCAGCTGGAAGACGAGCGTCACCAGCCGCCTGGTCGCGATCACCGGAGCGACGGGCGACCGGCCGCGCGTCCTCGTCTACCGGGCCGACACCGGGCAGCGCTTGGGCATGTTCCCCGGCTGGCTCCAAGGGCTGGGCGACGACTGGGTGGCCGTCGGGCACAGCCCCAAGGAGCCGCAGGCCAACAAGCTCCAGTACGACTTCATCCGGCTCTGACGCCTTTCACCTGCTTGTGACGTCGCTTCAACTGCTTCTCGCGTCCTTTATCTTGTCTCCGTGATGAAGTGGTTGCTCTGGGTGCTGGAACTGGCGCTCATCGCGCTCGGGGTGGCCTGGTTGCTCCCGTTCAGGGCCGGCACCGCGGGCGTCTTGATCCTCGTCGCGTGGAACGCGGTCGCGGTGCTCTACCTCGGCTTCGGATGGCGGCTCATGCATGAGCGGCTCCCCGCCGCCCGGCAGGAGGCCGAGCTCCGGGACCTGGTCGGGCCGCAGTGGTACTCGTCCATCCTGGCGACCGTGGCCAGCGGGTCCGGGCTGGCCAGCGGGCTCGCGATCGTCACCTCCCACAGCGGGCACAACAGCACCAGGGACGCGATCGCCGCCACGACGATCTTCGTCTCGTGGACGGTGCTGCACGCCGCCTACAGCAACCTGTACGCGCGCGCCTTCGTCGCGGACGGCGGCCTGGAGTTCCCGAAGTGCGAGTACCCGACCATCACGGAGTTCGTCTACTTCTCCTTCACGATCGGGACGTCGTTCGCCACGTCCGACGTGAACGTCCTGTCCTCGCCGATGCGCCGGAAGGTCGCCGTCCACAGCGTCCTGGGGTTCTTCTTCAACGCCGTCGTCGTGGCCGTCGCGATCGACTGGATCAAGAGCTGACCTGCCGCGCCGCCTCGCGGACGGCCTCCGCGAGCGGCTCCGGCGCGGTGATGTGCGCGACGTGCCCGTGCCCCGCAAGCGTGACGACGCGCGCATCGGGCAGGACGTCCGCCAGGTCGGCCAGGCGTTCCCGCAGGTGGGACGGGCTCTGGTCGCCTTCGAGCAGCGTCGTCGGCAGGTCGAGCGCGGCGAACCGTCCGATTCCGGTGCCGAGCGCGTCGATCGCCTCGTTGTCGGCGATCTGCGCCGCCGCCACCGCCGCGAACGCGGCCCTCGCCTCCTCATGCGCGAACACCATGTCCACCCAGTCGGCGGGCATCTGGACGATGTCCCGCAAATGCACCCGCATCGCCTCGGCGGGCTCCCCGGCATCGAGCAGCTCGCGCGCCCGGACGCCCGCCGCGCCCGCGACCAGCTCCTTCGTGGGCATCGGCGGCTCGTAGAGGAACATCCCCGCGAAGGCCGAGCGGTCCATCAGCGCCGCCTCCATCGCCGCGACCGCGCCCGACGAATGGCCGACGAGCAGCACCGGCGCGTCCAGCTGCCGAGCAACCGCCACGATGTCGGACGCCTCGACCCGCATGGAGTGGGGGAGTGCGATCTCGGCATCGCGCACGTAGATCCGCCGCCGGATCCTTGCCGTCCGGAAGTCGGGCAGGAAGCGCACGACCTCGTCCCAGGCCGAGACGTCGCCGCCTCCCGGATGGACGATCAGCAGGTTCGTCCCGTCCCCTTCCACGACTGCGCTGACCAGACGGCCGTCGGCGGAGGGCACGACAAGTTCGCTCATGCGCCCACCTTGGCCCGGCCCGCTGACACGCCGCTGACACCGTTTTGCCGTCCCGGCCGCGGGAAATGTCTTCCCTGGTGGGACGGGGTATGGGGGCGGAATGGACGATACTTCGGCCGCACGCCTGCTCGCGCGCGCGGCACTGCTCGCGGCAGCCGGCGTCCTCGCCGTCCTGGTGTTCGCGATCGGCCAGGCCGGCTTCCTGATCGTCGGCGGCGGGCTCCTCGGCCTGGTCGTCTGCGCCGCCGGCGCCTGGTGCTTCCTCGCCTACCGGGGCGCGAGACGACTCCTCGGCGCATGCCTGATCATCGCCGCGCCCGTCGCCATCCTGGTCCTGTTCGCTTTCGAACGCCTCTGGCTCGACGTCCTGCTGCTCGCGGTGTGCTGGTCGGCGACGCTGGCCTGCGCCCGAGCCGCCCTCCGCCGGGCCGACCCGTACCGAGCCCGCCCGACCCCGGCCGCACCCCCGGCGAGGCCCTTTCTGATCATGAACCCGAAGTCCGGCGGCGGCAAGGTCGGCCGCTTCGACCTGGTCGAGAAGGCGAAGGACCTCGGCGCCCAGGTGCACGTCCTGGACACGTCCACCCAGACCGACGTCGCCGCCCTCGCCCGCAAGGCCGCCGCCGAAGGCGCGGACCTGCTCGGCGTCGCGGGCGGCGACGGCACCCAGGCCCTCGTCGCCTGCGTCGCCGCCGAACACGGCCTGCCCTTCCTCGTGATCTCCGCCGGAACCCGCAACCACTTCGCCATGGACCTCGGCCTCGACCGGTCCGACCCGTCCCGCTGCCTGGACGCCCTGACCGACGGCGAGTACCTGCACGTCGACCTCGGCGAGGTCGCGGGCCGCGCGTTCGTCAACACCGTCTCGTTCGGCGTCTACGCGGACGTCGTCCAGCGCCCTGAATACCGCGACGCCAAGACCGAGACAATGCTGAACCTTATGCCCGACCTCCTCGTCGGCGACAACGCCCACCGCCTGGATGCCCGCGCCGACGACACCACCCTGAAGTCCCAGCAAGCCCTTCTCGTCAGCAACAACCCCTACACATCCCCGGACGAAATCGGCGGCGCCGGCCGCCGCCCCCGCCTGGACACCGGCGAGATGGGCGTCATCGGCATCTGCGTGGAAGGCGCCGCCCAAGCCGCCGACCTGGCCGTCCGCGGCTCGAAATCCACCGGCATGACCGTCCTGACGGCCCAGCGCGTCGAAGTAACCGCCGACAGCACCGAAATCCCCGTCGCCGTAGACGGCGAGGCCCTCCACCTCCCCACCCCCGTCCTCTGCACCCTCCACCCAGCCGCCCTAACGGTCCTAGTCCCCCGCAACCGCCCCGGCACCCCCCGCTCAGCCCCACCCCTCAACTGGCACCACCTCCTCACCCTCGCCCTCGGCCACTGACAAGGCCCGAGCCTCGACACCCAAGAAGCCGCCCAGGAGGCCGCCCGCCTCGCCCCCTGACCGGGCCGTTCTACAGCCTCCTTGTAGCCGTGAAAGGGCCGACACGGAGGGTAATGGCTGGCTAGGGTCGAAGCCCGGTGTGTCGGACCCATTACGGAGAGGCGGCGCTTATGCCGGTTGTCTCAAGCGCGGTGGACGAGAACTCGGGACGGCTGACGCGAGAGCTGAACTTCGTCGACCGGGCGCTCCTTGACATCTTCTACGAGATCGAAATGCCCGAAGGGCTCCGACTTGAACTCATCGAAGGGGAGATGGTGGTGACGGGACCCGCCGAAGGAGACCACGAGGACATCCTCGACACCCTTGTCTGGCAGATCCACCGATGCTCGGGCACCAGGATGTCCTGGTCGGGCGCGAAGGGGCTGATCCTGCCGGACGGCGAGGGCCCGCCGAACCACGTGATCCCGGACGGCGTTCTCGCGCCCCGCGAACTCAGGCCTTTCAGGGGCGCCGGCCCATGGATGCACCCGGACGAGGTGACCATGGTCGTCGAGGTCATCTCGTCCGGGCAGAAGGAGGACCGCAAGCGGAGGCGCCGCTGCTACGCGAAGGCTGAGCTGCCGCATTTCCTGGTGATCGACCAGCCGAAACGGCGGGCCGTCCTGTTCTCCAATCCGGATGGGGAGTGGGGAGAGTACAAGGAATCGATGCGCGTGGCGTTCGGGAGCTGCCTCAAGTTGCCCGAGCCGTTCGGGTTCGCGCTGGACACCGCTGAATTCGAGTAGTCAGAAGCGGGTCAGCCAGGACAGGACGCGGGACAGGACGTAGTAGACGCCGGCCGCGATGCCCCAGTTCAGGTAGAGCTGGTGTTTCGGGTTGGGGCGCGGGAAGACGTCGTGGAACGGGGTGGCGAGCCAGCTGCCGGCGTGCAGCGTGGCGTGCACGAGGGAGTTGGACGGGTTCGCGTTACCCAAAGTCAGCAGGATTCCGAGGACGAGGATCGCGGCGGCCGCGATTCCGGCGGCCAGGATCGCGAGGCTGATCGGGTTGTGCCGCATCCGGCGCCAGCGTCCCGCGCGGCGCTTGACCACGACGGTCCGGGTGGACGACGCGTCGGACGTGCGGCGCGTCCAGGGCCGGGTTCCGTCCGGGCGGGGTGACCAGGGCCAGCGGCGGGGCGGCGTTTCGGTCGTCGCCTTTTCTCTGCGTCCCAGGTGGAGGGCCATCGCCTTTCACTCCTCATAGATACCGACGCTTTCGACCTACCGCGCGCGCCGCACGCAAAACGCCGCCCCCCTTTTCGGACGGCCCGTCCGACAAGATCCGGACGCCGCGCCCCGGAATTGCCGCCGCCACTTTCCGTGAACACCCGACACGGAACGGATTCATCGAGTTACGCTCCGCGAACAGATGGGCGTCCGCGAACAATCGAACCGAGGAGCCGACGATGCCTCCCCAGCGCAAGCCCCAGGACGGTGACGAGCAGGACCGCCGCGACTTCGACCCCCGATCGAGCAACCACGCCCTCTTCGCCCACAAGCTCCGCACCTACCGCGAACGCGAGGGCATGAGCCAGACCGAGGTCGGCGCGTTCTGCAACGTGTCCAACAAGATGATCAGCGCGATCGAGAACCTCTACCGCATCCCGAACGACCACGTGGCGAAGCGACTCGACATCCTCTTCGACACGGACGTCTTCGAAGACCAGTACTGGCTCATCCTCCGCGACGCCGAGCTGACCCCCGGCTTCTTGAGCTACACCCGACAGGAGTCCAAAGCCGACTCCATCCGCATGTTCGCGCCCATGCTGATCCCAGGGCTCCTGCAGACGGAGTCCTACGCGCGCGCTGTTCTCAGCACGTGGGAGAAGGAGGACAAGGTGGAGCAGATGCTCGCCGTCCGGCTGGCGCGGCAGGGCATCCTCGAACGCGAAGATCCACCGCACGTGGCGGTGCTCATCAAGGAAGCCGTGCTGCGTGAACCTGTCGGTGGTCGAGAAGTGCACCGGGAGCAACTCGACCACTTGCTCGACCTGGCCAGGCGACCCAACATCGCCATTCAGGTGATCCCCACCGGTGCGGCCGCGTACGACTGTCCGTTCGTCCTGTTCGGCTACAGCGACGAGGCAGATCTCGGCTACGTCGAGGGTGCCATCGACCTCGGGCACATGGTCGAACCACCGAGGCTTGTTTTCAAGCTGGCTCTGAGGTTCGATCAGTTCCGAGGCGAGGCTCTGACGGTGTCGGAGTCCGAGGAGCTGATCAGATCGATCAGGGAGGCTTCGTGACCAACCACGTCCCCCAATGGCGCAAGTCAAGCTACTCCGGCGCCTCGGGGAGCAGCGAATGCGTCGAGGTGGCCGCGTTGCATCCTGCGGTAGGCATCCGTGACTCGAAGGCACCTGACGTGCCGCATGTGTGGGTGACCCGGGAAGAGTTCGGCCAGTTGTTGGGGCGGCTCAGGTAGAGGCTTGCGGCGGCCCGTCCTGGGATTGGTCTGGGACGGGTCGTTCGGCGTGGGTCCTGGTCTCCTTGCTGCTGGGGTCGGGGTGGGAAGATCGAGAGGTCGTTCCGTTCACGTCAGGGGGAGCCTCGGTATGGCTGTTATCCACAACACCGAAGTCAAGCCGTCCAAGTTGGAGTTGCTGGATCTCTGGCTGCCGTCGCGGCCCTGGTTCCGGGGCGGGGACGAGCCGGAGCTGGGCAAGGTGGGCGGGTTCCGGCTGGATGACCCCGAGGGCGAGGTCGGCATCGAGTTCATGGTCGTCACCGACACCTCGGGCGACGAGCCGACCACCTACCTCGTCCCGATGACCTACCGCGGCGCGCCGCTCGAAGGGGCCGACGACGCGCTGATCGGCAACATGGAGCACGGCGTCCTCGGGCGGCGCTGGATCTACGACGGCTACCAGGACCCGGTGCTGGTCACGCAGCTCGTCGCCCTGATCGAGGGGCGCGCCGAGGCGCAGGCCCAGAGCAAGAGCGACACCCCCGACCGCGAGGTCACCTGCTCTTATGAGGGCAACGGCCTGGACGCCACGGTGCTCACCGCCATCGATGACGAGGAGTGCACGGAGCTGCGCAGTCCGCACGGCGTGGCCGTCCGCATGCGCCGCGTCCTGGAGCCTGGCTCGGACGGCGCGTCCACCCTGCCCGAAGGCGCCACCGGCCACCTCGCCAGCTCGTGGACCGCGCCCGACGGCACCAAGACCCGCAGCCTCTTCGCCACCACGCACGCAGGCTCCTGACCTGCGGGTTCACCTCTGACCGTAGACGGCGGTGAGCTGGGCGGCCAGGGATGCCAGTTCGTCCCGGACGCTCTGAGGCTCCTCCACGATGACCGCGTCGCCCCAGCCCGCGAGTTGGCGGGCGATGTCCAAGGGGGTCGGGGCAGTAAGTGCGACGCGGACTCGGTCGCCGTGGACGAGCACTTCGCAGTGGCGTCCGAAATGGTTGCGCAGGACGGGCAGGTAGCGCGCCTCGATGGTCGCGGTGGCCGTGGTCGTTGAGCGCCGTGCCTCCATGGTGGTGACGACCTCGTCCCATGCCCGGGTGAGGTCGAAGTCCGCCGGACGCGTGAACTGCTCTTCGCTGACCTCGGCGTCGGTGATTCGGTCGACCCGGAACGTGCGCCGGCCATCGGCCGTCCCGGCGATCAGGTACCAGGTGTCGTCCTTGTCGACGAGGCCGAGCGGGTCGATCAGGCGCTCCCGGCCGGAGTAGGTGAGACGCGTCTTCCGGCGCCGGACGACCGCGTCCTCCAGCAGGTCGACTAGGACGGGCCGGACGCGGCGGTGCTCACCCCAGCCGGCCGGATCGACCACGATCGCGTCCGCCGCCGCCTCGGCCTCCTGGCGGAACGTCGAAGGCAGCGCGCGCACCAGCTTCCGCAGCGCCGCCTTGGCCTCCGGTGCGATCGCGGCGGCCGGGCCGAGCAGCAGGAACAGCGCCCTCGCCTCGGACGACTTGAGCCCGGTCAGATCGGTCCGGGCGCCCCCGAGCAGACTCCAGCCTCCACCCCGTCCAGCCTGGGGATACACCGGGATGCCCGCGGACGACAGCGCCTCCAGGTCGCGCCGGGTCGTGGCGACCGAGACCTCCAGTTCGGCGGCGATCTCCGCCGCCGTCACGCGTCCGCGCGACTGCATCAGCAGCAGGACGGCCACCAGACGATCTGCTCTCACGCATCAAGGATGCCCGGAAAAGTGCTCATTCGGTGAGCACTTTGGCTGACAGCATCGATGCCATGAGCAGGGAAGGGGCCACGATGACCGAGAACGCACTGATCCTCGCCGACCTCGACGCCTGGAGGCGGTGGCTCGCCGAGCACCACGACACCGAGCGCGAGGTCTGGCTGAAGATCGCCAAGAAGAGCAGCGCCGAGGTGACCGTCGCCATCGGCGACGCCCTGGACGAGGCGCTGTGCCACGGCTGGATCGACAGCCACCGCCGGGCCTTCGACGCCGACTACTACCTCCAGCGCTACTCCCCGCGCACCCGCCGAAGCCGCTGGTCGAGAATCAACGCCGACAAGGTCAAGGCCCTGACAGCCGCCGGACGCATGCGCCCCGCCGGCCAGGCCGCCATCAACGCCGCCAAATCCGACGCCCGCTGGCCCACCTGAAACCGTGAAGCCTCCACTCCGCGGCTTTCCTTAAATGCGTTTGCCGCACATGCTGCTCTTGGGGGGGAGGAGTGATGGTGATGACGATAGGAACGCCCAAGCGGCTTGAGCCGGGGCAGGTCGATGCCGAGGACGCTGCCCGCGCCATGAGGCGCATCCGCGATTACCTGATGCGCCACCCCGGCGCCGCGAACGTGGATCTGGCTTCCAAGCTGTCCGGCGACGGGCCTCTCATCGTGCCCCGGGACGTCCTGGTCTTGTTCGCGTCCATACTTGCCCAGCTCGCTCAGGGCCGCGGGGTCACCCTGGTCCCCATCCATGCGGAACTGACGACCAGGGAGGCGGCCGACATGCTGAACGTGTCTCACTCCCACCTGATCGGCCTCATCGACTCCGGCCGGTTGCCCGCACGTCCGGCGGGACGGCACCGCAAGATCGCGTTCAAGGACCTGATGGCCTACAGGCGCGAGAGCGACGCGGAGAGCGCACAGGCCATGGACGACCTCGTCGAGCTCAGCGAGGAGATGGGGCTGTACGAATGACGTCCGCCCGCTACGATGCGCGCGTGCTGCACGGCAACAAGGTCAGTGACCTCCTCGTTCGCATCGAGTTTCAGATGCGGTCGACGTGACCGATATCGATCACATCCTCAGTGATCTCGTAGAGGATGCGATAGCGCCCAACGCGGAGACGGTAGAGACCGGTGTTCCCCCACGGGAACGCCTCGGGCGGGCGGGGCTCGACAACGAGTCGCGCCGTCGCGTCGTTGATGGCCTTCATGCCTTCCTGGTCGCTCATGAAGGCCCGCGCCAGTTGCAAGGCCCGGGGGGACCAGAGCAGTCTCACAGGGGGTTGCCCAGCAGAATCGCCATCGCGTCCTCGTGAGAGAGCGCCCCAGGACGCCCGGCTTCCCGCCATTCGCGCAGGTAGGCGTGCGTAGCGGCAGCCTCGGCGTCTTCGAGCGCTTCCGGGGAGGCGTTCTTCTCCAGGGCCTTGAGGCGGCGGAGGTCGTCCAGGGGTACGACGGCTGCGGCCTCGCCGCCGAGGTGGATCACCTCGTACGAGTCTGCGGGGTCCCTGGGGTCGGGGCCGATCGGCTGAGCGCTCATGGCGGTAGGTTACCCGGCCGACCTGCAAGATCACTCGCCTTTGAAGACGGGTGGGCGCTTTTCCTTGAAGGCTCGGGAGCCTTCTTTGGCGTCGGCGGAGGCTATGACGGGCCAGCCGATTTCGTCGGAGATTTTGAGGGCTTCGTCTTCGGGGAGGTGGACGGTTTCTCGGTAGGTGCGGAGGATGGCCTGGACGGCCAGAGGGCCGCAGGCGGCTATTTGGTCGGCTAGGGCGCGGGCCTCGGCTAGGGCTGTGCCCGTTGGGACGATTTTGTTGATTAGGCCCATGGACAGGGCTTCCTGCGGGGTTACTGAGCGGGCTGTCAGGAGGATGTCCATGGCGTTCGCGTAGCCGATTTGGCGGGGGAGGCGGATGGCGCAGCCGCCCATGGGGAAGAGGCCGCGTTTCGCTTCGTAGAGGCCGAGAGTCGCGTCTTCGGCTACTACGCGGAGGTCGGTGCCTACGAGGAGTTCGGTGCCGCCGGCTACGGCGTAGCCCTCGATGGCGCTGATGAGGGGTTTGGTGGGCTGGCCCTCGCGGAGGAGGCCCTTCCAGTGGAAGTTCGGGATCTGGGCCATGCGTTCCTGGACGCGCGGGTCGGACGGCGGTGTGCCCATGGCCTTGAGGTCGGCGCCGGCGCAGAAGTGGCCCGAGGAACCGGTCAGGATGCCGACCCGGACGTCCGGGGTCTCGGAGATGTAGGCCCACGCGGACGCGAGGCCGACGAGCATCGCGGACGAGAGGGCGTTGCGGGCCTCGGGGCGGTTCATCGTGACGGTGACGACGTGGCCGTCCCGCTCGACGGTGCAGTGCTCGGTGCTGATCGGCAGTGCGTCGGGCATGGCCACCTCCGGGTCGTCCTGGAAAACAGGAACAGATTCTAGTAACGATCAGCGGCTGCGAACAGGTCTTGCCGGACAAAACGAGAACGTGATCTACTTTGGCCGTGCCGGAGTGTCCGAGGCGCTCCGGCGACGCGTTGCGATCACCGAGGGAGAGCCGATGGGATCGTTGGGCTTCTGGCGGCTGGCCGAGGCCGACCCGGAGTGGGTCGCGGCCGTCGATCCGGACGGGACCGAGCATCGGGCGGCGGACCTGCTGGCCCGCGCGAACCGCATCGTCCACGGCCTGCGCGGGCTCGGCCTGGAGAAGGGCGACGGGATCTGCGGGCTCGTCCCGAACGGCGTGGAGGGGCTGGTCCTGTACCTGGCCGCGCTGCAGGCGGGCTGGTACTACACGCCCGTCAACTGGCACCTGACCGGGCCGGAGATCGGCTACATCGTGGCCGACAGCGAGGCCAAGGCGTTCTTCGTCCATGAGAGGTTCGCCGAGGCGGGTGCGCAGGCCGCCGAGGAGGCGGGGCTGGACGCGCGGCGGCGGTTCGCGTTCGGTGCGGTGCCCGGGTTCCGGTCCGAGGACGAGCTGGAAGAGGGCCAGCCCGATACCGCCCCGGACGACCGGAGCAACGGCGCGACGATGCACTACACGTCCGGCACCACCGGACGTCCCAAAGGTGTGAAGCGCGGCCTGCACGGTATCGACCCGGACGACGCGGCCGAGCTGATGACCTACCTGCTCGGCATGTTCGGCATCCAGCCCGGCCGTCCCGCCGGACAGGAACCGCAGGCCCACCTGGTCACCTCGCCGAACTACCACACGGCGGTCACCCAGTTCGGCGGGACGGCGCTGCACATGGGCCACACGCTGGTCTACGTCGACCGCTGGGACGCCGAGGACACGCTCCGCTTGATCGACCGGTACAAGATCACGAATACGCACATGGTGCCGACGCACTTCAAGCGGCTGCTGTCGCTGCCGGAGGACGTCCGGAACCGGTACGACGTGTCGTCCATGAAGTGGGCGATCCACGCCGCCGCGCCGTGCCCGGTGCCGCTCAAGCAGCAGATGCTCGACTGGTGGGGCGACTGCATCTGGGAGTACTACGCGGCGACCGAGGGCGGCGGGACGATCGCGTCCCCGCAGGACTGGCGCGCGCATCCCGGCACGGTCGGCAAGGCGTGGCCGATCGCCGAACTGCTCCTGGTGGACGACGAGGGCGAGCCCGTCCCGCCGAACACGCCGGGGACGATCTACATGAAGATGGCCAGCGGCGACTTCGAGTACAAGGGCGACAAAGCGAAGACGGACGAGTCGCGGCTGAACGGCTTCTTCACCGTCGGAGACGTCGGGTATCTCACCGAGGACGGCTTCCTGTTCCTGTCCGACCGCAAGTCCGACATGATCATCTCGGGCGGGGCGAACATCTACCCGGCCGAGATCGAGAACGAGATCATCCTGCACCCCAAGGTCGCCGACGTGGCCGTGTTCGGCATCCCGGACGAGGACTGGGGCGAGCAGATCAAGGCCGTCGTCGAGCCCGCCGAGGGCGTCGAACCCGGGCCCGAACTCGCCGCGGAGATCCTGAAGTCCCTCGAAGGCCGCCTCGCGAAGATGAAATGGCCGCGCACGGTCGACTTCATCGAGACCATGCCGCGCGAGCCGAACGGCAAGCTCCTCAAGCGCAAGCTCCGGGACCCGTACTGGAAGGACCGCGAGCGTGCCATCTGAAACCGATCCGAACCCGTCCGGAACCGATCCGAACCACATCCTGGAGTTCCCCGGCGGCTACACGCGCTCGGTCGGGCCGGTCATCGGACGCTTCCTGTCCGAGCTCCGCGACGGACGCCTCAAAGGCGTGAAGACCAAGTCCGGACGCGTCCTGTTCCCGCCGGTCGAGTACGACCCGGACACGGGCGACGACGTCACCGACGAGTTCGTGGACGTCGGCCCGGTCGGGACGGTGACGAGCTGGTCGTGGGTCCCGAACCCGCGCAAAACGCACCCGCTCGACCGTCCGTTCGCCTGGGCCCTCATCCGCCCGGACGCCGCGGACACCGCCCTCCTGCACGCCCTCGACATGGGCGTCTTCGAGCAGGGAGCGAAACCGCCGCGCCAGCTCAAGACGGGCATGCGCGTCCGTCCGCGCTGGCGCGCGGAAAGAACCGGCGGCATCGGCGACATCGAGTGCTTCCAGCCCGAGGTCACGATGATCAACGCGCCGAGCCGGCTGGAGTACCGGCTCCAGGGCGGCCGCGCGCTGGACCGGTTCCTCGAAGGCGTCGAGCAGGGCCGGATCCTCGGCCACCGCTGCGCGGTCTGCGGGCAGGTGATCATCCCGATGAAGGGGCTGTGCCCGAAGGACGGCGTCCCGACGTCCGAGGAGGTCGAGCTCCCGCACACCGGCACCGTCACCACGTTCGCCGTGAACAACCTGCCCGACCCGCGCGCGCCCGAGGTCCCGTTCGTCTCCGCGTACATCCTGCTGGACGGCGCCGGGCTCACGATGCTGTCGCTGGTCGCGGGCATCCCGGCGGACCAGGTGCGGATGGGCATGCGGGTGCGCGCCGCGTGGCGTCCGCGCGCGGAGTGGACGCGGTCGATGTCGAACATCAAGTGGTTCGAGCCGCTCGACGAGCCGGACGTCCCCTTCGACCAGATCAAGGACTACCTCTGATGCGCCGCGAAAAGGACTTCCGATGCGTCCTGTAGCCGTGGTCGCGTTCGCGCAGACCCGCCACACGGGCGAGGACGCCGGGCTCTCCGAGACCGAGCTGCTCGCCCCGCTCATCACCGAGATCAAGGAGCGCACCGGCATCCGCCGGTTCGGCTTCACCTGCTCCGGCTCGAACGACTACCTGGCCGGCGCGCCGTTCTCGTTCGTGTCCGCGCTGGACGCGGTCGGCGCGTGGCCGCCGATCTCCGAGAGCCACGTCGAGATGGACGCCGCGTGGGCGCTGTACGAGGCGTGGGTGAAGCTCCAGCACGGCGAGATCGACACCGCGCTGGTCTACGGGTTCGGCAAGACCTCGCAGGGCGACTACCCGGAGATCTTCACGCAGGGCCTCGACCCGTACTACCTCGCGCCGCTCGGCGTCGACCAGGTGTCGCTCGCCGCGCTCCAGGCCCGCGCCTACCTCGAAGCCTCCGGCACGGACGAGAAGGCCCTTAAGCAGGTGGCCGCCCGCGCTCGCGCGGACGGACGGGCCAACCCTTACGCGCTCCACCTGGACGACCCGTCCGACACGGACGAGTACGAGGTCGCGCCGCTGCGCGAGCATGACGTCGCGCCCGTCACCGACGGCGCGGCCGTGATCGTCCTCGCCGCCGGTGACCGGGCCCGCGAGCTGGCCGAACGGCCCGCCTGGATCACCGGCATCGACCATCGCAGCGAGCCGCACCAGCCCGGGTTCCGCGACCTGGCGTCCGCGCCGTCCGCGGCCCTCGCCGCCGCGAAGGCGGGCGGGACGGCGGGCGTGCAGGTCGCCGAGCTGCACACCCAGTTCGGCCACGAGGAGCTGATCCTGCGGGACGCGCTGAAGCTCGGCGAGGACGTCGCGGTCAACCCGTCCGGCGGCCCGCTGTCGGCGAACCCCGTGATGGCGACCGGGCTGATCCGCATCGGCGAGGCCGCCGCGCGGATCGGCGACGGGACGGCCTCGCGCGCCCTCGCGCACGCCGCGTCCGGACCGTGCCTCCAGCAGAACCTCGTCTGCGTCCTGTCGGGAGAACAGCCATGAGCCCGGGCGGACGGCCGGGCTCGGAGGGACAGCCATGAGCTCGGGACGACAGCGGAGCTCGGAGGGACAGCCATGAGCGAGCCGTGCGCCGTGATCGGCGTGGGCCAGACCGCGTACAGGACCCGGCGGCCGGACGTGTCGATGGCCGGGCTGCTCCGCGAGGCGGCCCGCCGCGCGCTGGACGACGCGGGCCTGACCTGGAAGGACATCGACGCCGTCGTCATCGGCAAGGCGCCCGACCTGTTCGAGGGCGTGATGATGCCGGAGGGCTACCTCGCCGACGCGCTCGGCGCGGCGGGCAAGCCGATCATGCGGGTGCACACCGCCGGGTCGGTGGGCGGCTCGACCGCGATCGTCGCGGCGGGGCTCGTCCAGTCCGGGGTGCACGACCGCGTCCTCACGGTCGCGTGGGAGAAGCAATCGGAGTCGAACGCGACGTGGGCGCTGACCGTGTCCGGGCCGTACACGACGTCGCTGGTCGTGGGCGCGGGCGGCTACTTCGCCCCGCACATCCGCGCCTACATGCGGCGCAGCGGCGCGCCCGACCACATCGGCACGCTCGTCGCCGTCAAGGACCGGCAGAACGCGCTGAAGAACCCGTACGCGCACCTCAAGATCCCGGGCATCTCGCGCGAGATGGTCGAGTCGACGCCGATGCTGTGGGAGCCGATCCGCTACCTGGAGACCTGCCCGTCGTCGGACGGCGCGTGCGCGATGGTGCTGGCGTCGGAGAAGGCGGCGAAGCAGGCTCCGAACAAGCCCGCCTGGGTGCACGGCACCGCGATGCGGTCCGAGCCGATCTTCTTCGCCGGGCGCGACACGGTGAACCCGCAGGGCGGCATCGACTGCGCCGCCGACGTGTACCGGCAGGCCGGGATCACCGACCCGCGCCGCGAGATCGACGTCGCCGAGGTGTACGTCCCGTTCTCCTGGTACGAGCCGATGTGGCTGGAGAACCTCGGGTTCTGCGGTGAGGGCGAGGGCTGGAAGCTCACCGAGGCGGGCGCGACCGCGCTGGACGGCGACATCCCGTGGAACGCGTCGGGCGGCGTGCTGTCGTCCAACCCGATCGGCGCGTCCGGGATGATCCGGTTCGCCGAGGCCGCCCTCCAGGTCCGCGGCATGGCCGGGGAGCACCAGGTGGACGGCGCGCGCCGCGCCCTCGGCCACGCCTACGGCGGCGGCGCCCAGTTCTTCGCCATGTGGATCGTCGGCACCGACCGCCCCTGAAGGCACCGACCGCCCCTGACGACCGACCTCACCGAAGCGGCCCATCCACCCCCCGGAGGCCCTGATGGAGTTCAACCACGCCGACCTGTTCGAGGGCGTCTCCGACGCGATCGGGGACCGCACCGCCGTCGTCTGCGGCGACCGCCGCCTGACCTACGCCGAGCTGGACGCACACGCCAACCGGCTCGCGCACCACCTGCGCGCCGCCGGTGTCGAGCCGCACCAACACGTCGCGATCCAGCTCTACAACGGGATCGAGTACGCGGCGGCGATCCTGGCGGCGCTGAAGATCCGGGCCGTCCCGATCAACGTGAACTACCGGTACGTCGAGGACGAGCTGCGCTACCTCTACCGCGACTCCGACAGCGTCGCGCTGATCTACGACGCCGAGTTCGGCGAGCGCGTCGCCGCCGCCCTCCCGGACGCGCCGGACGTCCGGCACCTGATCGCGGTCGGCGACTCGTCCATCGAGGGGGCCGTCCGGTACGAGGACGCGATCGCCGCGCAGCCGGATACCCGCGACTTCCCGCCGCGTTCCGCCGACGACACCTACATCATCTACACCGGCGGCACGACGGGCATGCCCAAGGGCGTGATGTGGGGCGTGGAGAGCATGCTCCGCGCGTTCTGGAACCCGACGTTCCCGCCCCCGGTCAAGCCGGAGGACGTGGTCGAGCTCGCCCGCTCGTCCGGGCCGATGGTGATGATGCCGATCGCGCCGCTGATGCACGGCGCGGCGCAGCAGGCGACGTTCATCGCCTGGTGCATGGGCGCGACCGTCGTCTACGCGCGCCGCTTCGACGCCGCCGAGGTGTGGCGGACGATCTCCCGCGAGAAGGTCAACTCGCTGACGGTCACCGGCGACGCGATGGCGATCCCGATGGCGGACGAGCTGGCCCGCGGCGGTCATGACACCTCGTCCCTGCTGGCGTTCGTCTCGACCGGCGCGATCCTCACCGGGACGGTCCGGGAGCGCCTCGCCGCGCTGCTGCCGAACACGATGATCCTTGACCGGTTCGGGTCCACCGAGTCCGGCTCGACGGCCGAGGCCGTCTCGGGCACCTCGCCGGAGAAGGGCCTCCGCTTCAACCCGGACGTGCCGGACATCGCCGTCCTGGACGACGCGCTGAAGCCCGTCCAGCCGGGGTCGGGGGTGATCGGGCAGCTCGCCCGCACCGGGCACATCGCGCGCGGCTACTACAACGACCCGGAGAAGACCGCCCGCACGTTCCCCGAGGCGGACGGCCGCCGCTGGCTGCTCACCGGCGACATCGCCACGGTCGAGGCGGACGGCACGATCTCGGTGTTCGGACGCGGCTCGCAGGCGATCAACACCGGCGGCGAGAAGGTCTTCCCGGAGGAGGTCGAGGCCGTCCTCAAGGGGCATCCGGACGTCTACGACGCCGTGGTCACCGGCATCCCGGACGAGCGGTGGGGCTCGCGCGTCGCCGCCGTCGTCCAGCCGGCCGCGGGGGCGGAACCCGACCCGGGCGATCTGGACGCGCACTGCCGCGCGCACCTGTCGGGCTACAAGGTGCCGCGCACGTACGCCTTCGTGCCGGAGATGAAGCGCTCGCCGGCGGGCAAGGCCGACTACCGCTGGGCCAAGGAGATCGCCCAGAACGCCTGACCGGGCTGTTCGGGCAGAAGGTTCAGCCGATAACGCCTGACCGGGTTGCCGGGGGAGAAGGGTCAGCCGATGCCGCGGGCGGCGAAGGTGAGGGTCAGGTCGGCCTCGTCGTCGGCCGGGGCGTCCTCGGAGAGGTGCCAGCAGATCTGGTAGGTGACCTCGTGCGGGTCGCCGTCGCCCTGGGCCGTCCAGTTGCCGAAGCCGCGCTCGGGCCGCTCGGGGCTGGTGCAGTCGGCCAGGGAGCCGGTGAAGACCGGGTAGGGCAGCTGCCGCCGGGACGACTCGTAGATGCCGACCCGGATGCGCTCGGCGCAGGGGGCGGGCGCGTCCTCGCGGCGGACGCGCATCGCGACGACCGCGTCCCGGTCGCCGCAGTAGCGGACGGTGACCGCCCGGCTGCCGCGCTCGCCCGGGGCGACGCCGCAGAGGCGGACCTGCACCGCGGCCTCGTCGCCGGACGAGAGGCCTACGGTCTCGGTGGAGAGGATGGTGGTGCTCACGTGGCTTGCCCCCGCGCGGAATCGTGTTCGTCTCGCGCGCGCCGCGACCGGGCACGGGTTTGCCCAGGTACGGCACGGATCGCAGGTCATTGGTCCAGACCAGTGCCGAGTATAGATCGTGCCGGGTGATGCTTTTCACGTTTCCCGGCGATCAGTGCCGGAAAGTGGATCAGCCTGTCCGGAACGGCGTTCGGGAAAGAAAACCTGCCCCTGCGGGCAACCTTCCGGCCCGTCCCGTGGTCTCATGTCGCGTGACCAAAATGATCCAGAAGGGGGCGCTCGCCGTGCTGGCGCTGGCCCTCGCCACCCCCACCCTCGCGGCCTGCAGCGACTCCAAGTCGGGCGATGACAAGGCGAACGCGACCGCCTCGCCGTCCGGGTCCCAGGGGACCGACACCCCCGCTCCCGAGGCGAGCAGCGGCCCGGCCGCCGGAGGCTCGTCCCCCAAGCCCAGCGGCTCGCTGAAGGCGGTCAAGCTCGCGGTGCCCGACGACCTGCGCGGCGCCCTCCAGGACACCTACTTCGAGACCGCCAAGAAGACCTATCCGAAGGAGAAGCAGGACAACCTGCTGCTCCCCACGCACATCCTCTTCGGCAAGGTCACCGGCGCGAACGGCGGCGTCGAGTTCTACGCCGTCGCCGACATCGGTTTCAAGGACAACCCGATGTCCCGCCAGGACGGCCCGCACGTCTGGAAGAAGGACGACAGCCAGACCGCCTGGGCCTACGGCGGCGACACCGGCGGCAACCTGTGCGCCAAGGTGCCGCCCGCGCTGGTGAAGACCTGGGGCAAGACCTGCTCCTGAGAACCGCGGCGGGCGGGCGTCCTGCACCGGTCGCCCGCCCGTGACCTGCGGAAGCCTGTATTTTTGCAGCTGGAGCGAGACGTCCCGGAGGTGATCGGTGACCCCCGAGCGGGCCCGGACGGCAGAGGAGCTGCGCGCGGCGATGCAGCGCAGCACGATGTACACGGTGCTCCTGCACCATGCCACAGCGGCCAAGGCGGGTCTCAACGTCACCGACGCGCAGTGCATCAACGCGCTCGTCCTGGACGGCCCGCAGACGCCGGGGCAGCTGGCCCAGCTCATGGGCATCACGACCGGCGGCGCGATCACCGCGGTGATCGACCGGCTGGAGCGGGCGGGGTACGTCCGGCGCAGCCGCGACCCGGAGGACCGGCGGCGCGTGATCGTCGAGCCCGTCCCGGAGAAGGTCGCCGCGTTCGGCGCCTACTTCGAGCCGATCGCGCGCGCGTTCGGCGACCGCCTGGCCGGCCTCGGCGACGACGAGCTGCGCGTCCTGCTCGACTGGATCGAGCAGAACAACCGCGCCATGCCCGCGGTCATCGACGAGATCCGCCGCATGGACTGACCTGACCGCTCAGGCGGGCCGTCCTGCCGGGGTCAGGTGGCGATGCGGCCGCGGAGCAGGTCCATGAGGGTGGCGTGGACGTCGTCCAGCGGACGGTCCGGCTGGAGCGTCCGCCAGTCGAGCGCGACCGTCAGGACCATGCCGAAGACGGCCGAGGCGGCCATGTCCACGTCCAGGTCGGTGCGCAGCTCGCCCGCGTCCACCGCGGCCTGGACCACGTCCCGCACCGCGCCGATCGCGCGCTCGCGGATCAGCCGGGCGGCGTGCGGCCAGTCGCCGCCCGACCGCCACGTCTCGGCGAGCAGCAGCCGCGCGAACGACTCGTGCTCGCCGATGAACGCCAGCTCCGCGCGGACGACGGCGCCGAGCTGGTCCAGCGGCGCGAGCCCGGCCGCGGCGTCGCGCAGGGCCGCGCCGAACCGCTCGACGCCGTACTCCAGCAGCGCGGTGAACATCGCGTTCTTGCTGCCGAAGTTGTAGTAGACGGTGCCCTTGGCGACCCCGGCGCGCTCGGCGATCCGGTCCACCGAGGCGGCCGCGAAGCCGCGCTCGGCGATCAGTTCGATCGCGGCGGTGAACAGCCTCTCGCGCGTCGCCGTCCGGCTCACCTGTGTCTCCGCTCAGAGCTTGAGGACGGGGTGCAGCCGCTTCATCGTCCACACCCGGTTGCCGCGGACGGCGAGGGCGGTCAGCGCGAGGGCGCCGGCCAGGAAGGCCGCCAGCACCCCCGTACCCTGCCACACCGCGGTGAGGTCGCCGCCGCTGATCAGCCGCCGGACGCCGTCCACCACCCACGACATGGGCAGGTACGGCCGGATCGCCCGGAAGAACCCGGGGCTGGTCTCGATCGGGTAGGTGCCCGCGGCCGAGGTCAGCTGGAGCATCAGCAGCGCCAGCGCGATCACCCGTCCGACCGGCCCGAACTTGACGTTCACCCACTGGATCACGGCGAGGAACGCGGCGGACGCGAGCGCCAGGAAGGCGATCAGCCCGGGCCAGCGGTCGGCGTTCAGGCCGAGCGCGGGCGCCCAGTGCAGCACCGCCAGGACGACCCCGACCTGCGCGACGCCGACCGCGGCGGCGGGCAGCCAGCCCGCGAGCGCGACCCGCCAGGCGGGCGCGGTCCCGGCGGCGGCGCGCGGGTTCACCGGGCGCAGCAGCATGTAGACGATCATCCCGCCGACCCACAGCGACAGCGGGACGAAGAACGGCGCGAACCCGGTGCCGTAGTTCGGCACGGCGTTCTCGGTGGTGCTGGCGAGCTTGACCGGGCTGCTCATCATGTCCGCGCGGGTGTTCCGCTCGCTGGAGCCGTAGTCCGGGACCTGGCCCGCGCCCTCGCTGAGCTTGCCGTTCAGCTCGCTGCCGCCCTGCGCGGCCTTGGCGTTGCCATCGCTGATCTGCCCGAGGGCGGTCTCCAGCGTCACCGCGCCGCCCGAAAGCTGCCCGATGCCGGACGTGAGCTGCGTCGAGCCGTCCAGCAGCTTGCCGGAGCCCGCCGACACCTGGGACGAGCCGGACGCGAGCTTCTGCGCGCCCGCGTTCAGCTTGTCCACGTTCCGCCGGGCCGACTCGACCTTGTCGGCGAGCGTCGGCGCGTCCTTGGCGATCTTCTGCGCGGCGGCCTTGAGCTCCTGCGCGTTCGCGGCGAGCTGCTTGAGGTCGCCGGTGTGCGCGCGGACGAACGCGTCCACCTGCCGCGCGATCGCCGTGACGCGCTCGGCCGAGTCGGTGAGCCGCTGCCGGACGTCCGCCGGGACCTCCGGGTGCGCCGCCAGGTACCGCTTCAGGTCGGCCTGCGCCGCCTCGGCCCGCCGGAGCGCGTCGCCGGACTGCGCCGGAAGCTCCCCGGCCGCCGCCGCGAGCGCGTCCGCGCCCCGCGCCACCAGCAGCGCGCCGTCGCGGATCTCCGGCGCGTGCTCGCGCAGCAGCGGGACGACCGTGTCGGCCGCGGTCCCCACCGCCGTGTCGAGCCGCTGGACGCCCGCCGCGAGCTGCCGGTTGCCCGCCGCGACCTGGTCCGCGCCCTGCCGCAGCGTCCCGAGGCCGTCGGTGATCTGCTGGGACGCGCCGTGCGCCTTGCCGATGCCCTGCGCGAGCCGCCCGGCGCCGTTCTGCACCTTGCCGCCCGCCTCCGCGAGCTTCTTGTTCCCCTCGGCCAGCTCGCCCGCGCCCTTGGCGGCCTTCTCCAGCTGCCCGTGGAGCGTTCCGAACGACACGAAGACCTGGTCGAAGTAGCCCTTGGACGCGCTGTCGCCCGCCGCCGCGCCGATCTCCTTGAACGCCGCCTGCGCGAGCGTCCCGACGACGTAGTTGTTCGAGTCGTTGATCCGGACCTTCAGGTCGGCGGGTGTCGGCAGCGACTTCCCGCCCGCGCCCGCGATCCGCGCGCTGAAGTCCGCCGGGATCGTCAGCGACATGTAGTACTTGCCGTCGCGGACGCCCTTCTCGGCCGTCGCCTCGTCCACGGTCTTCCAGTCGAAGACCTGCCGCTTCTTCAGCTGGTCGGCCAGGTCGTGCCCGGCGTCGATCTTCTTGCCGCCCGCCTGCGCGGGCTTGTCGTCCACGACCAGCGCTACCGGGACGTTGTGCAGGCGGCCGTACGGGTCCCAGAACGACCACAGGTACAGCCCGGCGTACAGCAGCGGCAGCAGGACCATCCCGACCAGCGCGACCATGGTCAGCGGATGCCTGCGGAAGCGCCGCAGCTCCAGGGCGCCCGTCGTCAGCGAGGGGAGTCTCATCGGGGGTCCTCCAAGTGCAGGTCGAGGGCGAGGCCCTGCGCGGGGGCGGGGTCCTGGCAGGACGCGACGACGGTCACGCCGGAGTCGGCGACGGCGCGCAGCCGCTCCCAGAGGGCGCGCTGCCGGTCGAGGGGGAGGCCCTCGTCCACGTCGTCGAGCAGGAGCAGTCCGGGGCGTCCGACCAGCGCACACGCCGCGCCGAGCAACCGGGCCTCCTCGGGAGCGAGGTCGCCGGCGGTCAGCGAGACGTCGAGGTCGCCGAGCCCGACGCGCTCCAGCGCCTCCCGCACCCGCCGGGCCCGCCCGCGCCACCGCCCGAACAGCCCCTCGTGCAGGTCCAGCGCCTCGCTCACGTGCTCGCGGACGGTCAGCGCCGGGTCCAGCTCGTTCACGCCGGACACGATCCCGAGCGCCGACACCCGCTGGACGGCCCGCAGCTGCTTCGGCAGCCGGTACGGCCCGACGACGGCCACGCCGCCGGTCGGCTTCATCCGCCCGCCGAGCGTGAGCAGCAGCGCCGTCCGCCCCGTCCCGCCCGCACCGCTGACCGCCAGCAGCCCGCCCGCCGGAAGATCGAACGAGACGCCGTCATAGACCATCCCGCGCCGCCCGCGCATGGCCAGCCCGTCCGCCGAAACCCGCACCCCGGAGCCCTGCACCCCAGAGCCGCGCTCCGCAGAGGCGTGCGCCGCGGTCCGTACGCGCCTGCCCCCCTCGGAGGCGCGCACGGCCGCGGTCCCGGCCTCGGCCGCCCTGCGCGGGGCGGCCGGCCCGGCGGCGGCGGAGCCGATCCCCCCGGTCGCTCCCTCCGCCGCCGGAGTCCTTCCGAGCTCGTCGTCCGTCGCCATCGGATCCCTCGCCACATTTAGACTGACCGGTCAGTACAAAACTAACCCCGCCGCGTCCCCGGCACGTCCCCGGAACCGGGTGAGCTTCACCACCCGTTCCGGGTGGCCGCAAAGCGTCCGCTTTGGCAGGATCTGCGCGGAGGTGGTGCGCTGGTGGAACCCCTGCGATCCGGCGACCCGGCGGAGATCGGCGGCTACCCCGTGCTGGCCCGGCTCGGCGAGGGCGGCATGGGCGTGGTCTACCTCGGCGTCAGCGGCGGCGGGCGGCACGTCGCGCTCAAGATGGTCCGGGACGGCCTGGACGACCCGCAGCACCTCGCCCGGTTCCGCCGCGAGGTCGCCACCGCCGAGCGCGTCCGCAGCCGCTACGCCGCCGCGATGGTCGCCGCCGGGCTCACCGCGCCGCCGTACTGGCTGGCCACCGAGTACGTCCCCGGCCTCACGCTGCGGCAGGCCGTCGAGCGCCGCGGCCCGCTGCCCCCGCGGCTGTGCCTCGGCCTGCTCGCCGCGCTCGCCCGCGGCCTCGCCGAGATCCACGGGCAGGGCGTCCAGCACCGCGACCTCAAGCCCGGCAACGTCATCCTCGCCCCGGACGGCCCGCGGCTCATCGACTTCGGCATCGCGCGCGGCTCGGACCAGACGCAGATCACCCGCACCGGCGCCTGGGCCGGCACGCCCGGCTACGTCGCGCCCGAGGTGATCCGCGAGCAGGCGCAGACCTTCGCCGCCGACGTGTTCTCCCTGGCCGGGACGGTCGCCTACGCCGCGACCGGACGCCCGCCCTTCGGCGGCGGCCCGGTCGAGGCCCTGCTGCACCGGACGCTCACCGGCGACATCGACGTCTCCGGAGTCGAGCCGCGCCTCGCGGGCCTGATCCGCATGTGCGCCGAGAAGGACCCGGACCGCCGCGCGACCCTCGCCCAGCTGATCGAGCTGACCAACGACGCGGTCCCGCTCGCGGCGGACGCGTCGTACCGGGGCGCGCTTGATACGGGGGAGCGCTTGCCGCGGGACCGGGGCGAGGCCGTCACGATGGGGCTGGCGCCGGAGATCCCGCGTCGATCCCGGTTGCTCCTGCCGATGCTCGCCGCCGGCGGAGTCGGAGCGGTCGCTGTTGCGGTGGCGCTGGTCGTCCAGTTCGCGCCGACCGGGAACGACGGACACCACGGCGCGGCCAACCAGGGCGGGGCCCACTCGTCCGGCCCCTCGTCGAACAACCCCCAGGGCGGGACGACTCCGAACGGATCGGGCACGCCGTCCTCGGGGACGCCGTCCGCGCCGGCCAATCCCAACGGCGTCCCGCCGGACAAGATCACCGTCCAGCCCGCGGACGAGCACTTCAAGGACCTCAAGTGGAAGGACGTCAATACCGGCTGCCTGCCCACCTCGCGCACCGAGCCCGGCGCGCCGTCGGACCTCCAGACCAGCGCCCCGAGATCGGCCACGGACGTGAAGGCCGGGGGCACGACCACCCTGTCCATGCGCTTCAAGTACCAGCGGCCCGCGAAGTTCTACGTCGCCGCGCAGGTCCGCCAGCCCGCGCAGTTCGTGGGCAGCGACTCCAGCGGGATCGTCCAGAGCAAGCCGAAGCTCCTCACGACGACCGGCGAGTTCGTGGACTTCGCCTTCCCCGGTGATTTCGCCTGGTCCGGCTCCGGCGGCAACGCCGCCCTCGACAAGGGGAGCTACACCGTCGTCTGGCTGCACGTCCACCCGAACGGGGACGCGTACTACATCGGCTGCGACGGTTTCGCGGTGCCGTGACGTCCGTGACTACCGGACGGCGATGATCGCGGAGCCGTGGCCGAAGAGGCCCTGGTTGACGGCTATGGCGGCGCGGGGGTTCTCTACCTGGCGGGACTCGGCCCGGCCGCGGAGCTGCCAGGTGAGCTCGCAGACCTGGGCGATCGCCTGGGCCGGGATGGCCTCGCCGAAGCAGGCGAGGCCGCCGGACGGGTTGACCGGGACGCGGCCGCCCAGCGCGGTCGCGCCCGAGCGCAGCAGGGACTCGGCCTCGCCTTCGGGGCAGAGGCCGATGTCCTCGCACCAGTCGAGTTCCAGCGCCGTGGACAGGTCGTAGACCTCGGCGAACGAGAGGTCGGAGGGGCCGAGACCGGCCTCCTCGTAGGCGGCGTGGGCGAGCGACGCGCGGAACGGGCGCTCCGGCGGCGGGACGGTCATCGCAGAGTCGGTCGCGAAGTCGGGCAGGTCCAGGACGGTCTTGGGGAACGTCGGCGTCACCGTCGAGAGGCCCGCGAGCCGGACCGGATCGGTGACGCCGCGGCGGCGCGCGTAGTCGGCCGAGGCGAGGACGACGGCGGCGCCGCCGTCGCTCGTCGCGCAGATGTCGAGCAGGCGCAGCGGGTCGGCGACGACGGCCGAGGCGCGGACGTCCTCGACCGTGACCTCCTTGCGGTAGCGGGCGTTCGGGTTGGCGAGGCCGTGCCGCGCGTTCTTGACCTTCACGGCGGCGAAGTCGTCGGTGGTCGCGCCGTACAGGGCCATCCGGCGGCGGGCGTAGAGCGCGAAGTAGGTCGGGTTGGACGCGCCGAGGAGGCGGAAGCGCAGCCAGTCCGGGTCGTCCGGGCGGTCGCCGCCGACCGGCTTGAAGAAGCCCTTCGGGGTGGTGTCCGCGCCGACGACGAGCGCGACGTCCGCAAGGCCGGCGAGGATCTGCGCGCGGGCGTTCGCGATGGCCTGCGCGCCGGACGCGCACGCGGCGTACGCGCTGGACACGCGCGCGCCGGACCAGCCGAGCGCCTGCGCGAACGTCGCGCCCGACACGAATCCGGGGTAGCCGTTGCGGATGGTGTCCGCGCCCGCGACGTACTGGACGTCCGGCCAGGCCAGACCGGCGTCCGCGAGCGCGGCGCGGGCGGCGGCGAGGCCGTACTCGACGAAGTTGCGGCCCCACTTGCCCCACGGGTGCATCCCCGCGCCGAGGACGACGACATCGCTGGTCATGACGCGGGCCTCCACATCCAGACCGTGTAGACGGCCTCGTCGTCCTCGTAGAGCACGCCCTCGGTCAGCTCGACCCGCATGCCGACCTCCAGGTCGTCCACGCCGATCTCCGGGACGGCCTGCCCGAGCACGACCATGCGCTCGGCCTCCAGCTCGACCGCGACGATCGCGAACGGGCGGAACGGGTCGGCCGCGACGTAGGGCGGGGGCGGCTGGTAGCGCGCGTCGGTGTAGGACCACACCGTCCCGCGCGTCGAGAACTCGTACGGGACGAGCTCGGAGCCGTCCTTCGGGCCGGCGCAGCCGGGGTTCCGGCAGGCCAGCTCGTTGCGCGGGAAGTAGGGAGTGCCGCAGGACGTGCAGCGCGTGCCGAGCAGGCGCGTGCTGCCGTCCGCGGCGGTGAACCATCCTTCGGCGGCGGGCCGCCGCTGCTTGGTGCCGCTCACCCGGGCAGCTTACCAACCAAGCGCACGCTCAAATCAAGACCGGGAGCGCCGGCGGCCGGTCAGGTCGAGGGTGGAACCGGCGGCGAAGGCGACGCCGTAGAGGGCCAGGACGTAGATCGCGGTGGCCGTCCAGTGCCCGTGCTCGAACGCGATCCCGCCCGCCGAACCCCCGACGGACGAGCCGAAGTAGTACGCGAACAGGTACAGCGCGGACGCCTGGGCGCGTCCGGTCTCGGCGCGGAGCCCGACCCAGCCGCTCGCGACCGCGTGCGTCCCGAAGAACCCGCAGGTGAAGATCAGCAGGCCGGCGCCGACCAGGACCAGCACCGGCGGCAGCGTCAGCAGCAGCCCGACCGCCGCGAGCGCGACCGAGCCGAGGAGGACGGGCCGCTTCCCGATCCGGTCGGCGAGCGTCCCGGCCCGCGCGGACGCCGCCGAGCCCGCCAGGTTCATCACCGCGATCAGCGACACGGCGGCCATCGGCAGGTGGAACGGCGCGTCCAGCAGCCGGTAGGTGAGGAAGTTGTAGACCGTGACGAACCCGGCCATCGCGGTCAGCGCGATCAGGTACAGGCGGCGCAGGCCGGGGTCGCGGAGGTGGGCGAGCAGCGGCCGGTAGTCGACGCGTCCGGGCGTGAAGAACCGGGACGGCGGCAGCAGCGCACAGAACGCGAGAGTGAACCCGAACGCGATCACGACGGTCGCCGCGAGCGCCCAGCGCCACCCCGCGACCTCCGAGACCAGGCCGGGGACGAGCCGTCCGAGCACCCCGCCGATGCCCGTCCCGGCGACGTAGCGGCCCATCGCGCCGCCCAGCGACTCGGCGTGCACCTCGTCCGCGAGGTAGGCCATCGCGACCGCCGGGACACCGGCCAGCGCGACGCCCTGCACCGCCCGGACGGCCGCCAGCTCGGCGAACGTCGAGCACAGCGGGATCGCGAGCCCGACCAGCGCGGACGCCACCGACGACACGATCATCACGCGGGTCCGGCCGAACCGCTCCGACAGGGAGCTGACCGGGATGACCGCCAGCGCGACCGCGCCCGTCGCGAGCGACACCAGCAGGCTCGCGCGCGCCGGCGAGACGTCGAACGCCGCCGAGAGCTGCGGCAGGAGCCCCTGCGTGCAGTACAGCGACATGAACGTGGTGAGCCCGGCGGCGAAGAGGGCGAGGTTGACGCGGCGCAGCCTGGCCGAGCCCGTCCGGTGCCGTTCGAGAGGGGCTTCCAGTACGGCGGTCATGCTGAGAAAGGTGATTCGGGGGTCATGTGAGGAAGCGTGCGCCGGACGGGAGTGATGCGTCCAATGACGGTAACGGCGCTCATCGATGCGTGATACGCATGAAGGCATGGACCTCCAGACAATGCGGTGGTTCCTCGCCGTCGCCGATCACGGGCATGTGACGAACGCCGCACAGGAGCTGCGCGTCTCCCAGCCCGGCCTGTCCCGCGCGATCGCCCGGCTGGAGGACGACCTGGGCGTCCCGCTGTTCGACCGGATCGGGCGCGGGGTCGAGCTGAGCCCGTTCGGCCGGGTGTTCGCCGAGCACGCGCGCCGCCTGGTCGCCGAGGAGGAGGCCGCGCGGCGCGCGCTCGGGCAGGCCGCCGACCCCGCACGCGGGGAGGTCGCGCTCGCGTTCCTGCACACCCAGGGGCCGTCGTTCGTGCCCGACCTCGTCCGGCGGTTCCGGGAGACGCGTCCGGGTGTGACGTTCCGGCTGATCCAGGACCGCGCGGGACGGCTCGTGACCGCCGTCCGGGACGGCCGCGCCGACCTCGCGATCACCAGCCCGCGCCCGTCCGGGACGGACCTGGAGTGGCGTCCCCTGGTCACCGAGCGGCTGCAGCTGGCCGTCCCCGAGGGGCACCCGCTGGCGCGCCGCCGCTACGTCCGGACCGCCGAGCTGGCCGGGGAGCCGCTGGTGGCGTTCCAGCAGGGCACCGGGCTGCGCGCGATCGCCGAGGAGATGTTCGCGCGGGCCGGGATCGCGCCGGCGATCCCGTTCGAGGGGGAGGAGTCGGCCACCGTCCGCGGGCTGGTCGCGGCCGGGCTCGGCGTCGCGATCGTCGCGCCGCCGCTGCCGGGGGAGTCGCACGGGGTCGCCCATGTCCGCCTCGCCGACCCCCTCGCGGTCCGTACCATCGGCCTGACCTGGTCGGACGGCCGGACCCGGCCGCCGGTCGCGGAGGCGTTCCGGCGCTTCGTGCTGGCCTCCGCGGCGACCGCGGAGCCCGCCTGACCGAGCACCGGAGCAGGCTTGACCGAGCTCCGGAGCCTGCCTGGTCGAGCTTCGGAGCCCGCTTGACCGATCTCCGGAGCCAGCTAACTGACTCGTCAGTTACTTCGCTACAGTGAAACCGAGCCAGATTCGAACGAGGAGTGCAGCACATGCGGACTGGACTTGAGGGCAAGACCGCGCTCGTCACGGGCGCGTCCCGGGGGATCGGCAAGGCGATCGCCACCGCGTTCGCCGCCGAGGGCGCCAACGTGGTGCTCTCCTCGCGCAAGCAGGAGGCGCTGGACGAGGTCGCCGCCGAGATCCGCGCCGCCTACCCGGACGCGGGCGTGCTCGCCAAGGCCGCGCACGTCGGCGACGCCGAGCAGGCCGCCGCCTGCGTGGACGCCGCCGTCGCCGAGTTCGGCGGCCTGGACGTGCTGGTCAACAACGCTGGCACCAGCCCGCACTTCGGCCCGATGGTCGACATCACCCCCGAGGCCGCCGCCAAGACCGTCCAGGTGAACCAGTTCGCGGTCGTCCAGTGGACGCAGCTGGCCTGGAAGGCGTCGCTGGCCGAGCGCGGCGGCGCGGTGATCAACATCGCGTCGGTCGGCGGCCTGGTCACCGAGCACGGCATCGGCTACTACAACGCCACCAAGGCGTCCGTCATCCACATCACCCGCCAGTTCGCGATGGAGCTGGCACCGAGGGTCCGGGTGAACTGCATCGCGCCCGGCCTGGTCAAGACCGCCCTCGCCCGCGCGCTGTGGGAGAACAACGAGGAGCAGATCAACAAGTTCATGCCGCTCGGCCGGATCGGCGAGCCCGAGGACATCGCGAACGCCGCGGTCTTCCTCGCCGGGTCCGCCTCGTCCTGGATGACCGGGCAGACCCTGGTCGTGGACGGCGGCGCGATCATCCGCCCCTCGATCGCCTAGCCACGCACCCCTCTGGAGGCACTGATGTCGCGCTGGGGACTCACCATCCCGCTCACCGGCGTCCCGCTGGCCGAGCACGCCGGGCTCGTCGCCGAGCTGCCCGCGCTCGGCTACACCGACGCCTGGTCGGCCGAGACGAACGGCACCGACGCGTTCACCCCGCTCGCCCTGGCCTCGCAGTGGGCGCCCGAGCTGCGGCTCGGCCCGGCGATCGTGCCGGTCTACACGCGCGGTCCTGCCCTGCTCGCCCAGCAGGCCGCCACGATCGCCGATCTCGCGCCCGGACGCTTCGTCATGGGCATCGGCACCTCGTCCGACACGATCGTGGAGCGCTGGAACGGCATCCCGTTCGAGGACCCGTACAAGCGCGTCCGCGACACGCTGCGCTTCCTGCGCCGCGCGCTGGCGGGCGAGAAGGTCAAGGAGGACTACGCGACCTTCTCCGTCAAGGGCTTCAAGCTGGAGCAGGCGCCCGCGACGCCGCCGCCGATCGTGCTCGCCGCGCTGCGTCCCGGCATGCTGCGCCTGGCGGCCCGCGAGGCGGACGGCGCGATCACCAACTGGCTTGCGCCCAAGGACGTCCAGAAGGTCCGCGGGGAGCTGGGCGACGAGCCGGAGCTGATCGCGCGCCTGTTCGTCTGCCCCACGGAGGACGCCGCCGAGGCGCGCGCGATCGGCCGCTGGATGATCGCCGCGTACATGACCGTCCCGGTGTACCGCGCCTTCCACGAGTGGCTGGGCCGCGGCGAGGCGCTCGCCGCGATGAACGAGGCCTGGGCCGCCGGGGATCGCAAGAAGGCCCTCGAAGTCATCCCGGACGAGGTGGTCGACGACCTCATCGTGCACGGCTCGCCGGCCGCGTGCCGGGCCCGCATCCGCGAGTACGTGGCGAACGGCCTGACGACGCCCGTCCTCGCCGTCGTGCCCGGCGGCGGCCTCGCCCCGGCGGACGCGGTCCGGGCGCTCGCGCCGAGCAACGACTGAGACGTCGGGGGCTCGTGCTCAACAACGACTGAGACGTTGCGCAAATCGTTGAATGTTTCTGGTCGGTCGCGGGACGAGAGTTTGAGCGCATAATGCCAGGTCAGAAGCGGTAAGTGGGGCATCGGAAGGGGGCCTCCGGCGCGGTGGACGCGCCGGGGCCCCCGCTCATTTCACGGGTTGTTCACGTCGGATTCGGTTGCCTTCCCTAATGTCGCCGCTGCACCGTCGGGCGGTGCGCACTGTGACGGGGGACCGATCCGAATGTCGTTGTTGGGCTGGCCGCTGCTTGTCCTTTTCATCCTGCTGGCCCTGGCGGCGCCGGTCGGCTGCCTAGCGGCCTGGAACCGCGTCCCGGGACCGGACGCGCTGCGCGTCGCCGCCCGGCTCGGGATGATCGTGACGTGCCAGGCGACCGCGCTGCTGCTGGTCGGGACGATGCTGAACCGCAGCCTGCACCTGTACCCGACCTGGGCCGACCTGTTCGGGACGGCCGGACGCAACGGCAACATCGAGGCCGCCGGGCCGGGCGGCGCGACGCTCACCCGGCCGGCGGGCGGGCGCGGCCTGGACGAGGGCGGGTTCCGCTTCGACCGCAGCAGCCGCACGCACGTCGGGCACCCGCTCGGCTCGGCGTCCGGCATCCGGGCCGAGGTGCGGGTGTGGCTGCCGCCGCAGTACGACGACGCCGCCTACCGCGGCCGCCGGTTCCCGGTGATCGAGCTGCTGCCGGGGTTCCCCGGCTCGTCCTGGACCTGGTTCGGCGCGCTGCACGTCGCGGACGAGCTGGAGAAGGCGATGAAGAACGGCCAGGCCAAGCCGTACATCCTGGTCTCGCCGACGATCACCGTCCAGCCCGGCCGGGACACCGAGTGCGCCGACATCAACGGCGGGCCGCGGGTCGCGACCTGGCTCACCACCGACGTCCGGGCGGCGGTGACCCGCGACTTCCGGGCGCTGCCGGACGCCGGGTCCTGGGCGACGATGGGGTACTCGACCGGCGGGTTCTGCGCGGTGAAGCTCGCCGAGCAGCGGCCCGACCTGTTCCGCGCCGGGGTGAGCCTCGCGGGCTACTTCAAGCCGACCTCTCCCGACATCACCCGCGACCCGAACTCGGTGCACGCCAACAGCCCGATGGAGCTGCTGGCGGCCCGTCCGGCCGTGGACCTGCTGCTCGGCGGCACCCGGACGGACCGCGGGACGGCCGCCGCGATCGACGACATGATCGCGCACGTCCAGTCGCCGACCAGGGCGTTCACCTACATCCTGGACAACGGCGGGCACCTGCCGAAGGTCTGGGAAGGGATGTTGCCCAAGTCGTTCGAGTGGCTCACGCAACGCGTGGCGGGTCCGAGCTGAGTGTTTACACCCCTCTGCCGCGGGCACGGGATGCGCGTCCGAACCCGAAGGCAAAGGAAGTAAAGCTCCCATGCTGACCCTGACCAGCGATGCAGTGCAGGTCATCAGGACCGTCACCGCCGACCCGCAGCTGCCGCCGGAGAGCGGCATCCGGATCCAGTCGGGTGTGAACGGCTCCGACACACTCCAGCTCTCGGTCGCGCCCGCGCCCGAGGACGGCGACCAGGTCGTCGAGGAGGAGGGCGCCCGCGTCTACCTGGAGCCCACGACGGCCGCGATGCTCGACGACATGACCCTGGACGCGAAGGTGGACCCGAAGGGGGACGTCGCCTTCACCCTCGCCGACAACACGGCGCCCGGCACCGAGGCCTGACCAGGCCGGTCCGCGCGCCCGCGCCCACGCTCGTGCCGGTGCCGGTGCCGGTCCGCGCGCCGGTGCCGGTGCTCAGCGGTTCGCGGCGAGGACGACCAGAAGGACGACCACGCTGAGCGCGAGCGTCGTGAGGAGGCAGAACGCGGCGACGACGGCGCAGGCCAGCCCCTTGGGCTGGTCGCGCCAGTTGCCGTAGTGCCCGCGCACCTGCGCCTCCAGCTCCTCGTCCGAGGGCCCGTCCTGCGCGTCCTCTCCGGTGTCCACGCCGGTCAGTCTGGCATGCGGCCCGCGCCGGAGCCCCAGGTTGCGGGCTACTCGGGGCAGGCGTGGTGCGGGCTGCTCGGGGAAGCGGGCGCGGCTACTCGGGGAAGGTGGGGTGCGGGCCCAGGGCCCAGTACTCGAACAGGCCGTAGCCGGTGCGTCCGGAGCCGTCCTGGTACTCGTAGCGCCCGACGGCGTCGACCATGCCCCACATGCGCGCGGCGTCGTCCGGGACGCGGTCGTCGTACGTGACGCCCTGCACGACCGGGCCCGGCCCCTGGTACATGCCGTGCTTCCAGTCCGGTTCGAGGCCGTAGCCGGTGCCGACCATGAGGTGGACGGGCAGGATCGGCGTCACCTTGATCTCGAACGGCTTGCCGGCGGGCGGATGGAACGCGAGCGTCGCGGTGACGACGTCCCGGGTGCCTTCGGCGTAGACGGGACGGTAGTCGAGGCGGCCCAGGTGCTCGGGCTCGCGTTCCGGGTCCGGATAGACGCGGACGGCCTCCTCCAGGATGCGTCGCCCCTTCTCGTCCTCCTGGAGGATGCAGAGGATCGAGTGGTCGTCGAACTGGAACGGCGCGTACACCCAGTAGAACGTGCCGGCGTTGTTGGCCTGGATGCCGGGCGGTTCCGGCTCGCCGACCGGCCGGATGCCCCACGAGCGGTCGCGCGATCCCCAGTACGCGTCGGGGGAGACCTCGATCCGCTCGCCGTCCTGCTCGCCGTCCAAGAGGATGTGGCCCGTCCAGCGGCCGGTCTGGGCGAGGCGGCGCGAGTCGAACATGACGCGCTCCTGCCAGCGCAGGTAGTGCGGCGGTTCGAGCTGCGCGGGGACGGACGCGTCCCAGGTGAGGTCGAACGACAGGCCGTGGTCGGTCTCGTCCAGCACGACGCGCAGCTTCTTCAGGCCCTCGATCACCTCGACGTGGAACGGGCCCACGTTGGTGTCCATCCGGTCGGCGCCGAGCTCGCGGGACGCGCGGACGACCTTGTGCAGCGGCCCGCGCCGGATCACCGCGAACGCGTCGGTCACGCCGAGGTTCGGGTACTGCCCGACGCCGATCAGCATCATCAGCTCGCCGGACGTGTCGTGGATGTTGAAGTAGTAGCGGTCGTAGAAGTTGCGGTCGGAGGTCGCGACGTGCCGCATCACCTCCGGGGCCTGGTGGATGGGGTAGTCGTCCAGCGGCGAGAGGGTCATGCGAGACCTCCGAGGATGCGCGCGAGCAGCCGCGTGCAGTTGTTGTCGTGCGGGAACGCGTCGTCCGGCCCGATCCAGTCGAAGTCGATCATCGCCTGCCCGATCCGGGCCATGATCACCGAGAACTTGAAGCCGGACAGGACCTCGTAGTACTCCATGTTCCGCAGCGGGCGGCCGAGCAGCTCCGCGTACCGCGCGACCGTGTCTTCGGAGGACGGGAAGCCCGGCAGGCGCGGGACGCCGATGCCCTCGCTGTGGTGCCGGTCGAGGAACAGGAACCAGGCGAGGTCCTCCTCCGGCGCGCCGAGGACGGCCGTCTCCCAGTCCAGGACGGCCGCGGGCACGCCCTTCTGGAAGATCACGTTCCCGATCCGGGCGTCGCCCCAGAGCACTTTCGGCTGGTCCGGTTCGTCGGGACGGTGCGCGCGCAGCCAGCCGAGCGCTTCTTGCGCGACGTCCTGCGGGCCGTCGTACGCCCAGTGCAGGTAGTGCTCGTAGTAGTTGAGCCGCTGGTCGAGGCCGGTCGCGCCCCATTCCGGCTCGTCCAGGAAGCCGAGGCCGAGCGCGTCCGGATCGAGGCGGTGCAAGTCGGCGAGGATCTCCAGGGTGGACCACCACATCGCGGCCCGCTCGTCCTCCGGGATCTCGGTGACCCAGCCGTCCATGTGGTATGGCGGCATGTCGGTCGGGACGCGGCCGTCGACCCGTCCCATCACGAAGAACGGCGCGCCGAGCGTCGAATCGTCCGGCTCGTACCAGCGGATCGGCGGGACGGGGATGCCGGTCCGCTCGTCCAGCACCCGCATCAGCCGGTACTGCTCCTCGAAGCGCGGCTCGGGGAAGATCTGGTAGCGGACGGGCGCGACCCGCGCGACCAGCGGCTCGTGCCGCTCGCCGCCGCCGTCCGGGTCGCTCCAGGCCGCGTCGAAGATCAGCGTCTCGGAGGAGAACCCGCTGGTCTCCGGGGTCTCGATCATCGGGATCCGGGCGCCGGGCAGCCGCGCGCGCAGCCATCCGGTCAGCGCCTCGCGGGTCACCTCGGGGTCGCGTTGGTCGGGCACCGGCACGGGCACCTCCGCAAAGTGAAAGTAGAACGTGTTCTATCAACGCCCGTCCACACGGTCAATGCCGCTTTCCACCCCGCGGGCCGGGCGTGAAAAAATCGGCGCATGCGCCTCACCAAGCTCGGCCACTCCTGCGTGCGGCTCCAGAAGGACGACCGGACCCTCGTCATCGACCCCGGCGGCCTCACACCCGAGAGCGACGCGCTGGACGGCGCGGACGCCGTGCTGATCACCCACGAGCACTTCGACCACTTCGACCCCGACCGGATCCGCGCCGCGCTCGCCGCCGACCCGCGCCTGGACGTCTGGTGCTCGCGCGCCGTCGCCGCGTCCCTCGCCGACCTCGGCGGCCGCGTCCACCAGGTCGGGCACGGCGACGCCGTCACCGTCGCGGGCTTCGACGTGCACGTCTACGGCGAGGACCACGAGATCCTGCACCCGGACGTCCCGCCGATCCCGAACTCGGGCTACCTGGTCGACGGCGAGGTCTTCCACCCGGGCGACGCGCTGACCGTGCCGTCCGAGCCCGTCCGGACGCTGTGCCTGCCGGGGAACGCGCCCTGGATGAAGCTGCCCGAGATGTACAGCTACGCGCGCGAGGTCAACCCGGAGCGCGCGTTCGTCATCCACGACGGGCTGCTCAACGACGCCGGGCTGGGCGTCATGAACAACCACGTCGGCAACGCCGGCAAGGAACTCGGCCGCGACTTCCGCCGCCTCGCGCCCGGTGAGTCGGTGGACCTGTGACGGGCTTCGGCGCGGCGGCCGGGCGTGCGAGCGGGGCCGGGCGTGCGGGCGGGGCCGGGGAGCGGATCGACGCCGTCTTCTTCGACATCGGCGAGACGCTGATCGACGAGGGCGAGATCTACGCGCGCTGGGCCGACTGGCTCGGCGTCCCGAGGCACACGTTCCTCGCCAAGCTCGGCGCCGTCCTCGCCCTCGGCGGGACGAACATGGACCTGTTCGAGTACTTCCGTCCCGGATTCGACCTGGAGACCGAGGAGAAGGCGCGCGCCGAGGCAGGCGTCCCGAACGGTTTCGGGCCGTCCGACCTGTACCCGGACGTGCGCGAATGCCTCGCCGGGCTGCGCGCGCAGAACCTGTTCATCGGCATCGCCGGCAACCAGCCGGTCGAGGCCGCCGAGCAGATCGCCGCGCTCGGCCTGGACGCCGATGCCATCGGCATCTCCGACGTCTGGGGCATCAGCAAGCCCGCCCCCGAGTTCTTCGACCGCTGCGCCGAACTCGCCGACGCGCTGCCCGAACACGTTCTCTACGTGGGGGACAGGCTGGACAACGACGTCCTCCCGGCCGTCGGGTTCGGCATGCGCGCCGCCTTCCTGCGCCGCGGGCCGTGGGGCCACATCCAGGACGACCCGGCCGCCGAGGCGCAGGCGACCTTCGTCCTGGACGACCTCGCCTCGCTCCCGGGCCTGGTGGCGGCGTTCAACTCCCCCTAGCCGCGGCGTTCGACCTAGCCGCGGCGTTCGACCTGGCCGGGGCGTTCGGCCTGGTCGCGACGTTCGACCTGGCCGGGGCGTTCGGCCTGGCCGGGGCGTTCGGCCTGGCCGGGGCGTTCGGCCTGGCCGGGGCGTTCGGCCTGGCCGCGGCGTTCGACCTGGCCGCGGCGTTCGGCTCCCCTAGGGGAAGCCCCCTAGGTCTGGGGTATAGGGCGGGAATCGGCTCAACGGGCGATGTGAGGCAGGGCGTCCGGTTCGTAGCGTTCCTGGTGTGGCCGCAGGACCGCGGCCCGGACCGTCCACCAGGGAGAAGAACGAACATGAACGGCCTCTACCGTCCTCGCCACGGTCGCGTCATCGGCGGCGTCTGCGCCGGGCTCGCCCGGCGCTTCGGGATGAGCCCGTGGGCCGTCCGCCTCCTCGCGCTGCTCTCCTGCCTCCTGCCGGGCCCGCAGTTCGTCGTCTACATCGTGTTGTGGATCATGCTTCCGGCCGAGGGGCGGGCCCGCTTCTGACCCCTCGCGAGCAGCTGACCTGGACGCGCCGTCCCGCGTTCGCCGGGACGACCGCGTCCCGCCGGGCGGATGCGCCCGGTTCGGCTGGAACGGCGGCCCGGCGGGGTGTTAGATCTGGGAGTACTTCCGGAAAGGACGTCCCCTGTGCCGGATCTCCCCCCGCCGTCCGCGACCGGCGCGCGCGCCGCCCCGGACCCGCTCGCGGTGACGCGCGCCCTGCTGCGCCACCTCGCCGAGCTGGCCCGTGCCCGCGGCCGCCGCGCCGCGGTCCCGGCCGCGCCCGCGGAGGGCGGGACGGAGGAGCCGGACGCCTCGGACGGCGAGGCGCCGCACTGGCTGGCGGACCTGCCCGCCGAGGTGTTCGTCGAGGCGGAGGCGGGGCCGGGCGAGGTGCTGTTCAGCGTCCCGCTGATCCCGCTGCGCCCGCCGTCCGTCCCGGTGGAGTTCGACGCGTGGCTGGCGATGCGGCACTGGTACCGCTCGCTGCGCGACCTCGCCGACGAGGAACTCGCGCTGGTCACGGGCCTGCTGGCCTGGCGCCCGCCGGACGGTCCGGTCGTCCGCGGCCACCTGCTCTCCACGCCCGTCCAGATCGTCATGGACGAGCGGACCGAGCGCGTCGACGTGGTCCTGGCAGGGCCGACGTCCCCGCGCGACCGCGAACTCCTCTCCGGCGTCCCCGGCTTCGACCCCGGCCGCGCCGACTGGGTCTGGGAAGCCGTCCAGAACGGCCAGGGCTTCGCCCTCCAAGCCTCGGCCTCGGACGTCCTCCGCAAGTGGTGCTCCGTGGCCTTCAGCCCCGAGGACGCGGCGGCCGTCTACCGGGACGACTGGGCCGCGGGCGGGGCGCCGGGGGAGATCCCGTCCGTGCGGCTGGCGCCCGCGCTCGTCGTCCGGCGGCGTCCCGAGAGCACCGGGCTCGCGGCGCACTACGAGCTGCTGATCTCCCGGCTCGCCGACCCTCCGCCGGACGGCCTGGTCCGCTTCCTGGCCGCCGACCTGCGCGTCCTGCACGTCCCGGAGCCGAAGCCGAACGCCGCCGCCGAGCTGGCCGCCGGGATGACCGCGCAGGGACGGCGGGTCCTGGTCGTCCGCTCCGAACCGGAACCGGGCGGTATCCCGCCGCGTCCGGACCTGCCCGAGGTGCCGCCGCTCACCGACGGGGAGGCCGCCGAACTGCTGCGCCTGCTCGGCGAGCGCACGCTCGCGCCCCCGGCCGAACCGGCCACGCTGCCCGACCCGAGCCGGATCCGCGCGCTGATCAACGTCGAGCGCGCCGTGCCGCCCGAGGCGTCCGGCGAGGTCGCGCGCCGCCTGCGGCAGTTCGACCCGGCCGTGCTGACCCGCCTGACCGGACGCGTCGCCCAGGTGGACGGCATCCTCAACGAGATCGGACTCGGCGGGCACCCGTCGCGCTGGCCGTCCGGCGACCCGGCCGCCCGCGCGTTCGCCGACATCCTCGCCCGGCGCCGCCCCGCCGTCTGGGAACGCGTGACCGAGATGGGCGTCCAGGCCGAGCGCGCCCACCGCGCCGTCCGCTCGCTGCGCGGCCGCCGCGTCGTCCTCCCGCCGGAGCCGCCCGCGCGCGACCTCGCCGACGCCGCGCACGAGCTCCGCGCCCACCTCCTCACCGGCGGCACCCTCAAGCGCGGCCCGATGCGCTCCGGCGCCCAGCGCAAGGCCGAACCCCTCCTCGCCACCGTCACCGTGGACGGCCACCCGCCCACGACCCCGGCGCTGCTGGAGATCGTCCTCACCCACCTCACGGCGGAGATCACCTGCCAGGAGCTGCACTACGTCTGGGAGGCCGCCGGCGTCCCGTTCCGCACCGACCTCCCCCTGCCCGACCGCGCCGCCCGCTTCGCCGAGGCCCACGCCCGCCTGGGCCGCGTCCGCATCCTCACGCCCGTCCTCACCGAGGTCGCCGAACTCGGCATCCCGCTGACCCACCCGCTCCAGTGGCACGGCCTCACCATCGGCCTCGCCGCCGCCCACCTCGCCACCGAGGCCGACCGCGCCACCGCCGCCCTCACCGCCCTGCGCGACGCCCTCGACCCGTCCCTCACCACCCTCCGCGCCGCCCTGGACGCCCGCGACCCCGACGCCTACGCCCGCGCCCTGCACGCCCTGGCCGAGTCCAACCGCATCCGCGCCCGCCGCGAGACCCTCCTGGCCCGCCTCCGCGCCGTCCACCCCGACCTCGCCGCCCGCATGACCGCCGACCCGTCCGCCTACGCCCCCCTAGCCCAGACCTGGACCCCGTCCTGGAAGGCGGCCCGCGCCGCGACCCCCGACGCCGTCCCCCTGTGGGACGTCCCCGCCGCCATCCCCCCGACCCCCGACTCCCTTGACGCGATCATCCTCGAAAACCTCCAGGACGCCGGCCCCGAAGCCCTCTTCCTCCTCTGGTACACCCCCCGGGTAATCCTCCTGGGCCCCCCAGGCCCCACCCTCCCTCCCGCCAACACCCCCCGCCCACCCCTCCCCCCAGACCTCCACACCCCCCTCTCCCCCACCACCCCCCTCTACAACTCCCTCCTAACCAGAGCCCTCCCCCCCAAAGCCACCCCGCGCACCGAGGACACACCGCACCCCGAGACCACCCCGCACACCGAGCCTGACCCGCGCCGCGAACGTGCTCTGCGCAGCGACCCGACGCGCCACAGCGAGGCGAGCCATCCGGGAGAGCCTGCCCAGCCCAGCAATCCCAGCGCACACGACGTCCCTGCGCCCGACGAATCCGCCCGACCCGGCGAGGCTGGCCCAGCCAACGCCCGGAGCAGGGACCGCACAGGTGGCCCGCACCACGCCACCGGCACAACTGCCCGCAGCGCCGCGAACGAGGACGAGCCCGCCGCGCCCGACGAACCCGCCGTGCGCCGCGGGCCTGGCCCGTCCAACGCACGGGACGGTGGCCGCACAGGTAGCGCGCAGCATGCCTCCGGCATCGCTGCGCGCAGCGAACAGACGCAGCACAGCGAGGCGGTCCGTCCGGGGGAGCCTGCCCAGCCCGGTGAGGTTGGCGCACACGACGTGCCTGCCCACGCTGCCGCGCCCGACGAATCCGCCCGACGTGGTGAGGCTGGACCAGCCAACGCGCGGGGCGGGGGCCGCATGGGTGGCGCGCAGCATGTCTCCGGCATTGCTGCACGCGGCGCGGGCGGCGCGGTGGGCGAGGACGAGTCTGGTACGCGCGACGAATCCGGCGTGCGCGGCGGGGCTGGGGCGGCCGATGTGCGGGGCGGGGGCCGCATGAGTGGCGTGCAGCACGCCACCGGCCATGCTGCGCGCGGCGCAAGCGGCGCGGCGGAGGAGGGTGAGCCTGGTGCGCGTGGTGATGTCGGTGCGCGTGGCGAGACCGGGGCACGTGGTGGGGAGGCGGCGGCCTTCGGGGACGGTGCCTCACACGCTGGAGGCGTCCCAGGGGCCGCTGGCACAACGCACGCCGAGGAAAACGCGCCCGGGGCAGGGCCTGGGGCCTTCGCGTCGGGTGAGTTTCCCGCGCGGGCGGTGCGTCCCAAGCATGCGCGTCCACAGCCCCCGGGCGTGGAAACTCCCGAGTGGCCCTACGGCCCCGAACGTCCGGTGACGCCCGACGCCGCCGAGAGCGCGCAGGCACCGGCGCAGACCGCCCACCCTGCAGGTGAACCCGTCCCCACGCGTGGGCGTCATGCAGGCCCGGACGCGGTAGGGCACGCGGCCTCCTCCGCCCAACACCAACCGCCCGCGCCATCCGCAAGCGCGCAGCCCCCAGCAGGTTCCCACCCGTCCGAGCACGAACGCCTCCCCACGCACGAGCCCGTCCCTGGACGTGAAGGCATGCCCGTGCGCGAGGCCGCGCCTGCGGGCGAAGGTGTCTCGGGGCACGAGGGCGTCCCAGCGCGTGGGGACGTCCCAGCGCCCGATGGTGTTCCGGCGCGCGAGAACGCGCCTGCAGGCGAGGATGTCCCCGCGCGTGAGGACGTCCGAGGGCGTGAGGGTTTTCCTGCGCGCGAGGGCCCTGCGGCGCGCGGGGGCGTCCCGGGGCGTGAGGGCGAGCCTGCGCGCGAGGCCACGCCTGCGAGCGAAGGTGTCTCGGCGCGTGAGCGTGTCCCCGCGCACGAGGCTTTCCCGGTGCGTGAGGGCATGCCCACGCGCGAGCCCGTCCCTGGACGTGACGGCATGCCCGTGCGCGAGGGCGTGCCTGCGCGAGAGGGGGGCCACGCGCGCGAGGCCGCGCCTGGGGGCGAAGGTGTCCCGGGGAACGAGGGCGTCCCAGCGCGTGATGGTGTTCCGGCGCGCGAGAACGCGCCGGCAGGCGAGCGTGTCCCTGCGCACGAGGGTGTTCCCGCGCACGAGGCTTTCCCGGTGCGTGAGGGCGTTCCCGGGCGGGGGGACGGGCCTGCACGCGAAGGTGTCGCGGGGCGGCAGGGCGTGCCTGCGCGTGAGGGCGCGCCTGCGCTTGAGGAGGTCCCGGCGCGTGGGGGCGTGCCTGCGGGGGAGGGGGGCCTGGGGGGTGGGGGTGTATCAGGGGGTGAGGGCTTTCCTGTGCACGAGGGGGTGACTGCGCGTGAGGTTGTGCCGGCGGTTCGGATTGAGCCGGGGCGGTCGATTGTGAGTTATGCGCGGGAGGATCTGCGGATTCTGGTGGAGCGGTTGCTGCGGGCTTCGCCGGGGCTTTCGGAGAACGAGGTGGTGGCGCGGGCGACTCGGCTGCTGGCGTGTCCGGCGGACGAGGCGGAGCTGGTGGACATGCGGATTCGGTACGCGTTGCATGAGCGTGGTTGACTCCCTGACGTGGTGGATTACGAGGTCTTGCGGGTCTTCTGCGGCGCGGACGGGCGGTTCGGGAACGAGCTGGGCGTGGTGCTGGACGGGGCGGCGGTGGCGACGCGCGAGGAGCGGCAGGGGATCGCCGGGAAGCTCGGGTTCAGCGAGACGGTGTTCGTGGACGACGCCGAGCGCGGGGTGATCGACATCTACACGCCCACGCTGCGCCTGCCCTTCGCGGGGCATCCGTGCGTGGGCACGGCGTGGCTGCTCGGCGTCCCGGAACTGGTGACGGCGGCCGGGACGGTCTCGGCGCGCCGGGACGGCGAGGTCACGTGGATCGCGGCGCGTGCGGAATGGGCGCCTCCGCGGACGCTGCGCGAGTACGGGTCGCCCGGCGAGGTGGACGGGCTGGAGGTGCCGCCGCCCGGCGAGTGGATCTACGCCTGGGCGCGGACGGAGGTTCCTGGTGGTGCTCCTTTCGCTGAGGACGCGGTCGGGGTTCGGGCCCGGGGGTTCCCCGGGCGGGCGGACGGTATCGACGAGGACGAGGCGACCGGCGCAGCCGCGCTGCTGCTCGCGGCCGAGCTGGGACGGCCGCTGGTCGTGACGCAGGGACGCGGCTCGCGGATCTACACCAGGCCGCTGGCGGACGGGCTGGTCGAGGTCGGCGGGCGCGTGTCGCGATGAGTTGTGCGGTCGGGTCTGGTCTCACCTCCTGTGAACGAGGATGACGCCGTGAGTGGGCTTGCGGAACTGCTCGGCCAAGCTGTGGATAACTCCACCGTTCCTGGTGCCGTGGCACTGGTGACGCAAGGGGAGAAGGCCGAATTCGCGGCTGCGGGCAGTGCTGACCTAGACGGCCGTGTCCCGATGGCGCGGGACGGCATCTTCCGCATCGCGTCCATCACCAAGCCGGTCACGGCCGCCGCCGCGATGCTCCTCGTGGAGGACGGGAAGGTCGCACTGGACGACGCCGTCCGCGAGTGGCTGCCCGAGCTGGCCGCGCCCGTCGTCGTCCGGACGCCGCAGAGCCCGGTGGACGACGTCGTCCCGGCGGAGCGTCCGATCACGCTGTACGACCTGCTCACGTTCCGGCCCGGCTACGGCTTCCCGTCGGATTTCTCGCTCCCGGCGGCCGGTCTGCTCATGGAGAAGGGCCAGCGGCACATGCTGGAGCCGTCGCTCGTCGCGCCCCCGGACGAGTGGCTCGCCACCCTGGCGACCATCCCGATGCTGGCCCATCCCGGCACGGAATGGCTCTACAACACCGGCTCCGACATCCTGGGCGTGCTCATCGCGCGCCTGTCGGGCCGTCCGCTGGACGAGTTCATGGCCGACCGAATCTTCGAACCGCTCGGGATGCCCGACACGGCCTTCTGGGTGCCCCCGGAGAAGATGCACCGGTTCGTCCCGAGCTATACGCGCCAGGCGGACGGCGCTCTCGCGCTACGCGACGCGCCGGACGGCCATTGGAGCGAGCCGCCGGCCTTCCCGTCCGGGGGCGGCGGCCTCGTCTCGACGGCCGATGACTGGACCGCGTTCGGCCGGATGCTGCTCGTGGACGGCCTGGCCCCGGACGGCCGCCGCCTGCTGTCGCGCGAGTCCGTCAAGGCGATGACCAGCAACCACATCACGCCCGAGCAGCGCGACGCCGCCCGCCTGTTCCTGGGCGGCCAGGGCTGGGGATTCGGCGCGGCCGTGGACGTGGACGCCGACGAGCCCTGGCGCAAACCCGGACGCTACTGGTGGACGGGCGGCAGCGGCACGACCGCCCAGATCGACCCGTCCACGGGCACCGTCGCGGTCCTGCTCACGCAGGTCGAGATGGAGAGCCCGGCCCCCACGCCGCTCATGACCGCGTTCTGGACCCACGCCAACCAAAGGTCAGGTCGCGCCGGTCCAGGTGAGGGTGGCTGAGCGGAGGTCGTCGATGAGGGCGAGCAGCCAGGTGTGCTCGGCGGCGGTCATCGTCCGGGCGTACTCGGTCTCCAGGCCGGCGACGCGGTCGAGGTTCTCGCGCGCGTTCAGGGCGAGGATCGCGTCCTGCTCGGCGAGGATGGCCGCCACCTGCTCGGCGCGCCGCTCCAGCGCGGACAGCGCCTCCGCGGGCGAGATCATCAGCAGGTGCGAGAGCGCGGCGGGGAACTCCGGGAAGTCCCTGCGCGGGGTCGCGAGCATCTCGTCCAGCCAGGCGCGCGCGGTGGCGCGGCCCTCGTCGGTGATCTCGTAGACCGTCCGCTCGGGGTAGGCCTGGTCGCGCTCGGTCGCGTGCACCTGGACGAGTCCCGCCTCGGTCAGCCGGTCGATCGTGCGGTAGAGGCTCGTCCGCTGGCCGACGTTGACGACCTGGTCCTTGCCCCATTCCTTGATCAGCCGCTGCATCCCGTACGGGTGCAGCGGCTTGTAGTGCAGCAACGCCAGGACGGTCAGTGCGAGCGGAGAGCTTCGTAGGGCCATGCCCCCACTCTAGGACAAGCAACTAGTTGACACAAAACTAGTTTCAGTGTGACTATCAAGCCATGACGAACACCAACGAAGTCCGCAACGCCAACGAAGTCCGCACCAGCACCGAAGAGCGCAACAGCGCCGAAGTCCGTAACGGCGGCGAAGTCCGCACCGCGCTCGTGATCGGCGGCGGCATCGCCGGGCCCGTCACCGCGCTCGCGCTCGCCAAGGCGGGCATCGAGGCGACCGTCTACGAGGCGCGTCCCGAGGCCGCCGACGGTGTCGGCGCGATGCTGAGCATCGCCCCCAACGGCCTCGCCGCCCTCGCCATCGTCGGCGCGGACGAGGCGGTCCGCGCGGTCGGCCAGCCCGTCCCCGGCGTGGTCATGCAGGACGGCACCGGACGCACCCTCGCCGACTTCAACGGCTTTCCGGGCCTGCCCGAAACCCTCGCGCTGCGCCGCGCCGACCTGTTCCGCGTCCTCGCCGACCACGCCGTGGCGAACGGCATCACCATCCGCTATGGCAAGCAGCTGGTGGACGCCGTCGAGACCGACGAAGGCGTGACCGCCCACTTCGCCGACGGCACCACCGCCTCCGCCGACATCCTGATCGGCGCCGACGGCATCCGCTCGACCGTCCGCACCCTGATCGACCCGGACGCCCCGGCCCCCGGCTACGGCGGCGTCCTGAGCTTCGGCGGCATCACCTCGACCGAGGGCGTCGAGGTCAAGCCGGGCATGATGCACTTCGCGTTCGGCCGCACGTTCCTCGGCTTCTGGGGGCTTCCGGACGGCCGAATCGTGTGGTTCGGGAGCCTGCCGAGCGAGGAGCCGCTCACGTCCGCCGAGGTCCGCGCGGTTCCGAACGAGACCTGGCTCGCGCGCCTGCGCGACCTTTACACCGGCCACGCCCCCGGCGAGACCCTGATCGGACGCACCGCCCCCGAGGACCTCATGGTCGTCGGCCCGATGGAGTACATGCCGGACGTCCCGAAGTGGCACACCGACCGGATCGTCCTACTCGGGGACGCCGTGCACGCGCCGTCGTCCAGCTCCGGGCAGGGCGCGTCCCTGGCCGCCGAGAGCGCCATCGAGCTGGCCCGGTGCCTCCGCGACCGGCCGACCGCCGCCGAGGCCTTCGCCGCCTACGAGGCCCTGCGCCGGCCCCGCGTCCAGGCGATCACCGGCGACGCGCAGGCGAAGAACAAGGCCAAGGCCGGCAAGGCGGGCGACAAGCCCGCCTTCCCCACTCCGGAGCAGATGTTCGCGCCCGTCCACAAGTTCCAGATCAACTGGCCCGCCCCCGCCTGACCCCGGGCGCTGCATGGACAACCTGTGGTTGTGCACCGGGTGGCGGAGTTGTTTGAGAGTCCCGGGGGCGCGGGTGTTGGATTTCGGGCGTGCGACTTCGGGTGATGTTGGGGCGGGATTTCGCGTGGCTGTGGCGGGCCTTCGCGGTCAGTTCGCTGGGGACCTGGCTGGCTCTGGACGCGTTCCCGCTGATAGCGGTGCTGGCCCTGCACGTGAGCGCCGCCGAGGTGTCGTTGATCGCGGTGGCCGGTGGGGCGGCCGCCGCGCTGGTCGCGGTGCCGCTCGGGCCCTGGGTGGAGTTCCGCGCCAAGCGCCGCCTGATGGTCCGGGCCGACCTGGTGCGGTTCGGGGTGCTGATGACGGTCCCCGCGGCGTACCTCGCGGGGGCGCTGACCTACGTCCAGCTGCTGGTCGTGGCGATGGTCGTGGCCGTCTCGGACATCGTGTTCGCCGGGGCCTCCGGGGCGCACCTCAAGGCCCTGGTGCCGGGTGAACGGCTCGGGGACGCGAACGGCAGCTTCGAGTCGGTGTCGTGGCTGTCGACGGCGGTCGGGCCGCCCGCGGGCGGCGCGCTGATCGGGGTTTTCGGTCCTGCCGTCACGGTTGTGCTGAACGCGCTCAGCTTCCTCGGCTCGGCCCTCGCCATCGGGCGGATCAAGGCCCCGGAGCCCGCCCCGCCCGAGCGGCGCGCGGAGGCGACGCGATGGGCCGAGATCGCCGAGGGGTGGCGGGTGATCGCCGCCAGCCGGGAACTGCGCAGGCTGTTCGCCACGTCCGTCTCGGTCGGCGGGCTGATCATGGCCGTGGCGCCGCTGATGACCTACCGCATGATCCACGACCTGGGCTTCTCGCCCCTGGAGTACGGCCTGAGCATCGGCGTTCCGTGCCTCGGGGGAGTGCTCGGCGGACGGATCTCCCGGCCGCTCGTGGCGCGGTTCGGGCTCCGGCGCGTCCTGCTGGTCTCGGGTGCCGCGCGGCTTCCGGGAGTGCTGGGGCTGGCGTTCGTCCGGCCGGGGCTGCCCGGGCTGCTCATCGTGATGGTGTCGCAGCTCGCCCTGATCGCCGGATCCGCCGTCTTCACCCCGGCGTTCGCGACGCGCCGCCTCCAGCTCGCCGGGGAGCGCACGACGGCGCGCGTCCTCACCGCGTGGAAGATCGGCTCCCAGATCGGCATCGCCTCCTGCACGCTCGTCTGGGCCGCCCTGGCCGCCGCGACCGACGCGCGGACGGCCGTCCTCACGGCGGGCGTGCTCCTGCTCGCGACCGTCGTCCTCCTGCCCTGGCGCATCCCCATGGACGACCGGACCGAGCCGCCCGCCGCCCCCGCCCCGGAACGCCGCGAGGCCGAGGTCGCGAGCGGCTGACCGCCGACCGCAGGCGGGCGGTGGGCGGCTGATTGGACGGGGAATGCGGGAGTTCGGGGGCTTGGCGGCGCGAGGTTTCGGGCTGAGGTTGGCCATCGGGGCGCGCTCCGGGTAGCCGGTCCGCCACACTCTTGTCCGAACGGACACCGGGCTGTCGGGTGCCGTCCCGGGTCCCGCTGCGGAGGCGGTCATGAGAAGCAGCGCCACGCGGCGCGAGCGGCGGTGGATGGAGCGGTTGTGCCGCCGCCTGCTCGTCCTCGGCTGGCACGTCGTGCGCCGGTACGAGGACGAGCGGCCGCTGGTCCGCGTGCTGTCGCCGGTGAGCACCTGCATCGGGGACAGCGTGGTGATCGACGGCGGGTGGTTCCGCTCCGGGACGGGGATCTGGCTGGCGCCCTGCCGCGAGGCCGACCGCGCCGCCGAGGCCGTCGCGCGGCTCCTCGCGCCCTACGTGATCGCGATCGTCATGGCCCGGCAGCAGGAGGACGAGTGAGTCGGCCCCCGGGTGGACCCGCGAAGCTCCACCCGGCCTCCGATGCCCGCTGAACACCGCCTGCCTACGCTCCGTAGTGAGCGGAGAAAGGCGGTGGAGGACATGGGTGTCTGGATATTCAACGCGGCCATGATCCTGTGGCTGGCGGGTGAGATAGGTGTCCGGGTCAGGCAGGCGAAGATGGCCGGCCGGATCCGGACGAGCGAGCACCGGACGCTGGTGATCTTCGTCGTGCTGGGCGGGGGCGGCGCGCTCCTCGGCGGACGCGTCGGCAAGGCGCTCCCGGCCCTGGACTGGCACAACGGGACGCCGCTGTTCCTCACCGCCGCGGCGATCGTGCTCGCCGGGCTCGCCTTCCGGTTCTGGGCGATCTTCACGCTGGGGAAGTTCTTCCGCAGCAGCGTGCACGTCCAGGAGGGGCACCAGGTCATCTCGGACGGCCCGTACCGCGCCCTCCGGCACCCGTCCTACACCGGGCTGATGGTGATCTTCATCGGGGCCGGGCTGAGCTTCGGCAACGCGGCGGCCATGGCGGTCTTCCTGGCGGGCACGGCGATCGCGCTGGCCGTCCGGATCCGGGTGGAGGAGCGCGTCCTCTCCGACGAGCTGGGCGACGCCTACCGCGAGTTCGCCAGGACCCGCGCCCGCCTCGTCCCCCACGTCTGGTGACGCCGCCCGGGGAGGCGCAGGTCACGTGCCGTACGGGCGCAACTCGGAGCGGATCGTCGGAGGTGTGCCGTAACGTGCCCCACGACCGCATTCCGCTGGAGGACGGGGCTGGGGTCTGTGGCGAGTTGGGACGCGGACGCGCTGTCGGAGCTGCGCGCGGCGGTCTTCCGCTGGGACGGGGCCGCCGGTTTTGACGTGCTCCGAAACCGTCCGGCGGCGCCCGTCCTGCAGTTCGCGGGCGACGCGCTGGCCTGCGCCGTCCAGGCGGGATGCGCCGACGCCGAGCCCCTCGCCCGCAAGTGCCTGGACGCCCTGGACGCCCGCGAGGCCCCCGGTGACGCCGTCCTGGCCCGAACGCTCCGCCGGGCACTGGAGAACGAGAACGACCCCGGAAGCGACGCGCGACCGGTCCCGGTCGATCTCGGCGCCCTCGCCTACGCGATGGAGGAGGGGGACGCCATCACGATCCTCGACCTCCGCACCGGCGACCTCCTCGCCGAAGAAGACCTCCACGAGGCCGAAGACCTCCACGAGCCAAACGAAACCCAAGAAGCAGCCGACGACCTCAAGGTCGTCTACCGCGACCCGGCCCCCGCCTATGACGACATGCACGACTTCGCCGAGGCCCGTCCGGACACCCCCGCCCCCATGCAGGACGTCCGCGCCTACGAAGACGCGCTGGCAGGCACCGAGCTGGAGTTCGCCTGGCAGCTCTTCCACGAGGAACGCCAGCGCGGACGCGCCCGCCAATGGCTCGCCGACAACGGCCTGGAGCCGGACCCCCGCGCCTTCCTCTGAGAACGCCAGGAGGCCCCGGCGCCGAAGCACAGCACCGAGGCCCCCGAAAACAAACCGACTACAAACCGGGCCGGACCAGCGGGAACGGCACGGTCTCCCGGATCGACCTCCCGGTCAGCGTGATCAGCAGCCGGTCGATCCCCATGCCCATCCCGCCCGCCGGAGGCATCGCGTACTCCAGCGCCCGCAGGAAGTCCTCGTCCAGCTCCATGGCCTCCGGGTCGCCCCCGGCCGCCTGCAAGGACTGCTCGGTAAGCCGCCGGCGCTGCAGGATCGGGTCGATCAGCTCCGAGTACGCGGTGCCGAGCTCCAGCCCGAACACGATCAGGTCCCACTTCTCGGCGAGGCGCGGGTCCTTGCGGTGCGGGCGGGTCAGCGGCGAGGTCTCGGCGGGGTAGTCGCGGACGAAGGTCGGGAACATCAGGTCGCCCTCGACCAGCTCCTCGAACAGCTCCTGGACGATCCGCCCCTGCCCCCACTCGGGCGCGAAGTTGAGGCCGATCCGGTCCGCGAGGGCCCGGACGGCCGGGAGCGGCGTGTCCGGGGTGACCTCCTCGCCGAGCGCCTCCGACACCGAGCCGTAGACGGTGATCTCCTTCCACGGCTCGCCGAGGTCGTACTCCACGCCGTCCCGGACGACGACGGTCCCGCCGGTCGCGGAGAGCGCCGCGTTCACGACGAGATCGCGCGTCAGCACGGCCATCGTGTCGTAGTTCCCGTACGGCTCGTACGCCTCCAGCATCGTGAACTCGGGGTTGTGGGTCGCGTCCACGCCCTCGTTCCGGAAGTTGCGGTTCAGCTCGAAGACCTTGCCGACACCGCCGACCAGCAGCCGCTTCAGGTACAGCTCGGGCGCGATCCGCAAGTAGAGCTGCATGTTGTAGGCGTTGATCCGCGTCGTGAACGGCCGGGCCGTCGCGCCGCCGTGGATCGGCTGGAGCATCGGCGTCTCGACCTCCAGGTAGCCGCCCTCGCGGAGCGTGTCCCGGACGGCCGCCACGGCGTCGCCGCGCATCCGCAGCATCTTCCGCGACTCGTCGTTGACGATGAAGTCGACGTACCGCTGCCGGACGCGGGCCTCCGGGTCGGCGAGGCCCGACCGCTTGTTCGGCAGGGGCCGCAGGCACTTGGCGGTCAGCTTCCACTGCGACGCGAGCACCGACAGCTCGCCCCGCCGGGACGTCACGACCTCTCCGGTCACGCCGACCTGGTCGCCGAGGTCGATCAGCCGCTTCCACAGCGCGAGCGACTCGTCGCCCAGCTCGTCCGCGGTGAGCATGACCTGGATGTCGCCCGTCTCGTCCCGCAGCTGGACGAACACCAGCCGCCCGTGCTCGCGGGCGAGGACGACCCGTCCGGCGACCGCGACCGAAGCGCCCGTCCGCGTGTCCGGAGACAGCCCCGGATGCGCGGCGAGGACGTCGGCGACGTAGTCGGTCCGCTCGAAGCCGAGCGGGTAGGGCTCCATCCCGGCCTCGCGGATCTGCGCGAGCTTGGCGTGCCGCACCCGCTCCTGCTCCGACAGGCGGCGCTGCGGGGCGCGGGCGGCGTCCGCGGCCTCCTCGATCTCGGCGATCTTGGCGACCAGCTCCGGCGTCGGGACGCGGTTGGCGGCGCGCTCCAGCTTGATCCGGTTCAGCGACGGGACGAACCCCTCGGCGCGCGCGTACGCCAGGCCGAGCCGGACCAGGTCGCGGGACTGCCGGTAGCAGATGAACCGCGGCCGCCAGTTCGGCAGGTACTTGGAGTTCGACAGGTACAGCGACTCCAGCTGCCAGAACCGGGACGCGAACGACAGCAGCTTGTAGTAGACCCGCGCGATCGGCCCGGCGCCGATCTGCGAGCCGCGCTCGAACGCCGACCGCAGCATCGCGAAGTTCAGCGAGAGCTCCTGCGCGCCGACCGCCGCCGCCCGCTCGGCCAGCTTGGCGACCATGTACTCGTTCAGGCCGTTCTCGGCGGCGCGGTCGCGGCGCATCAGGTCGAGCGACAGCCCGGTCCGCCCCCACGGGACGAACGAGAGCAGCCCGCGCAGCTCGCCGCGGGAGTCGAACGCCTCGACCATGACGCAGCGCCCGTCGGTCGGGTCGCCGAGCCGGCCGAGCGCCATCGAGAAGCCGCGCTCGGTGGCCTCGCCGCGCCAGGCGTCCGCGCTGCGGATCAGCTTGGCCATCTCCCAGTCCGGGATCTGCGAGTGCCGCCGGACGCGCACGGTGTACCCGGCCCGCTCGACCCGGTGCACGGCCTGCCGGACCTGCCGCATCTCGCGGCCGTCCAGGTTGAAGTCGGCGAGGTCGAGGATCGCCTCGTCGCCCAGCTCCAGCGCGTCGAAGCCGTGCCGGGCGTAGATGTGGGCGGCGCGCTCCCCGACGCTGACCGCCCCCGGGATCCAGGAGTGCGTGCGGCACTCGTTCAGCCACGCCTCGATCGCCTGGTCCCACGACTCGGGGTCGCCGAGCGGGTCGCCGGACGCCAGCGACACCGAGCCCTCGACCCGGTAGGCGATGCCGGCCTTGCCGTTCGGCGCGAGGATGAAGTCCTTGTCGCGGCGCAGCGCGAAGTAGCCGAGGGAGTCCTGGTCGCCGTACTCGGCGAGCAGGCCGCGGGCGGCGAGCTCCTCGCCGGGGCTGAGCACCGCGTCCCGCCGGCCGGGCCGGAACAGCGCCCACATGGTGACGATCAGCAGCCCGGTGCCGAGCACGCCGATGATCACGTCCACCCAGCCGGGCACCTGGACGTGGATCGGCTCCCCGGTGATCCCCGCGCCGAGGACGGTCTGCAGCACCACGTACCAGGGGTGCGACCAGAAGCTGCCCTCCGGGTCCTTGTCGGTGACGGTGACCAGGAAGGTGCCGATCCCGCCGCTCAGCACCAGCAGGACGGAGAAGACCACGGCCGCCAGCCGCCGGTTGGCGCGGTCCGGCAGGGAGGTGAACTGGTTTCGCGAGACGAGCGCGAGAGCCAGCACCAGGCCGTAGGCTCCGGTCGTGACGACCTCTCCGAGGGCCGTCGGCTGGCTGGGGTCCAGGGCCGTGTGCAGCAGGAACGCCAGGGAGAACGCGGTGTACAGGCCGAAGAGCAGGACGAGCAGCCGCCAGGCGGCCTTCTTGCGGCGCCGGATGCCCATCGACAGCAGGATGAACATCAGGCCCCACGGGATGCTGGGGAAGACCGCCAGGTAGTACAGCCACCGCAAAGCCCAGATGTCGGCGAGTCGGACGATGAGATCCGACGACAGCCAGGAGAGGATGGACACGATCCCCGAGAGTCGTGTGTACCAGAAGAAGACGGTGGGAGCCGCCTCCATGAGTCTTCGCCAACCGGTGCGCAGGCTCCCCGTTTCGCCTGTTGCCGCCATGGTTCTCCCGTCAGGACTGTCGATTGTAGGGATATTTGTACCGGCTGACGCCCTGCTCACGCCTACCGCCGACGATAGTCACCATCCCGTCCGGTCTGACCCATATGTCCGCTGGGTAGGGGGACGGGTGGCGCGGCCGCACGCGAGGTGAACCCCCGAGGTTCGCCCCGCGTACCGCCGGGCGGTGAGCAGGTCGTTCGCGGGCCGGGTCCAAGATTGTCATCAAAAGTCGATATGGTCGCGGATATGCCACAGGAGACCACCGGGGAGCGGTTGCTCGCCCGCCGCTACCGACTGGTGACCCAGGTCGGTCGTGGTGGCATGGGAACGGTCTGGCAGGCCCATGATGAGGTGCTCGGCCGGGACGTCGCCGTGAAGGAGGTCATCCTCCCGCATGGTCTCACCGACGAGGAGCGGTCCGTCCAGTACAAGCGGACGTTCCGGGAGGCCCGCACCGCCGCCCGGCTCGGCCACCCCGGTGTCGTCACGGTCTACGACGTGGTGGAGGAGGACGGCCGCCCCTGGATCGTGATGGAGCTGATCCACGCCCGCTCCCTCGACCAGGTGATCAAGCAGGACGGCGCGCTGGAGCCCAAGCGCGCCGCCGACATCGGCCGCCAGATGCTCGCCGCGCTGCACGCCGCGCACGACGCGGGCGTCCTGCACCGCGATGTCAAGCCGTCCAACGTGCTGGTCGCGAGCGGCGACCGGGCCGTCCTCACCGACTTCGGCATCGCCACGGCCGCCGGCGACGCCACCCTCACCCAGACCGGCCTGGTCATGGGCTCGCCCGCCTACATCGCCCCCGAGCGCGCCCGCGGCCGCACCGCCGGCCCGGCGTCCGACCTGTGGTCCCTCGGCGTGACCATGTACGCGATGGTCGAGGGCCGCTCGCCCTTCGAGCGGAACGAGCCGATGGCCGCGCTGGTCGCGGTGATCTCCGAGGAGCCCGACCCGCCGTCCCGGTCCGGCCCGCTCACCCCCGTCATCCAGGGCCTGCTGCGCAAGAACCCGGACGAGCGGATGGGCGCGATCGAGGCGGGCCGCCTGCTGGACGACATCGTCCGCGCCCCCACGGTCGACACCCAGCGGACGATCGCGGTCGAGTACACCGACGAGATCGCCGCGCCCGCCCGCACCAAGGCGGCCCCGGCGGCCCCGCCGGAGGCCGAGCGCACCCGCGTGACCCCGTCCGTCGAGACCGCGCCGTCCCCGGACCGGCGGCCCGACGGCGCGCCGCAGCTGCCGCCCCTGCTCGCGGGCCTGTCCGCGCGGCGCGTGCTGCTCGTCGTCGCCATGGTCATCGTGATCATCCTGGCCGTGGCGGGCATCGTCTGGGGCGCCACGCGCGGCGGCGGCGATCCCAAGCCGTCCACGACCAGCCACCCGCCGAAGGCCGCGCCGCCCGCGACCACGCCCGTCCAGACGGCCTCGGCGAGCAGCCCGCCGCCGTCCCCGTCCGTCCCGGCCGGCTTCCACACATACAAGGACCCGCGCGGCCACTACACGATGCTCCTGCCGGACGGCTGGAAGCCCAAGTCCAGGGACGACGCGGGCGACTACTTCGGCCCCGCGGACGGCTCCGCCAAGCTCCAGATCGCCCGCGCGGAGCACGCCAACAGCAGCGCCCTGAAGGACTGGGAGGAATACGAACCTGCCCTCAAGGGCCAATACAAGGGGTACGAACGGGTCAACCTCGGGCCCGTGACGTCCGGCGGGCCGATCTCCGACCCGTCCGGGCGCCGCTGCGCGGACATAGAGTGGACCTACGAGGCGAACGGCGGCCGGATGCACGCCCTGGACAGGGGTTTCGTCATGGACGGCCACGGCTATGCGATCGCCGTCTACGCGTCCGACAAGGACTGGAACCGCACGCTCGCGGGGCTCCGGCCGGTGTTCTCCTCGTTCAAATCGACCTGAACCGTACGCTCCGGAATGGTGGTCTTCGCCTGTCCGTTACACGGTGTCGGTAAAGTCGCTGCTCATGGCGGAGGGTGAAGTGACGGGACCGGGGACCGACGTCCCCCTCGCTGGCCGGTACCGGCTGCTGTCCGTGCTGGGCAGGGGCGGTATGGGCACGGTGTGGCGGGCCACGGACGAGACGCTCGACCGCGAGGTGGCGATCAAGGAGATCCGGCTGCACCCCTCGCTCACCGACGAGGAGCGGACCACCGCGCACGCGCGGATGATGCGCGAGGCGCGGGCCTCCGCGCGGCTCGGCCATCCGGGCGTGGTGACCGTGCACGACGTGGTGATCCACGACGACCGGCCGTGGATGGTCATGGAGCTCGTCCCGTCCCGGTCGCTCCAGGACATCGTGGACGAGGACGGCCCGCAGCCGCCCGAGCGCGTCGCCGCCCTCGGCCGCCAGCTCGCCGCCGCGCTGCGCGCCGCGCACGCCGTCGGCATCCTGCACCGGGACGTCAAGCCCGCCAACGTCCTGATCACCGCCGAGGACCGGGCCGTCCTGACCGACTTCGGCATCGCCCAGCTGTCCGGCGACGCCACCCTCACCCGCACCGGCATGGTCATGGGATCGCCCGCCTACATGGCCCCCGAGCGGGTCAAGGGCGAGGGCGCCGTCCCGGCGTCCGACGTGTGGGCGCTCGGCGCGACGCTGTACGCGGGCGTCGAGGGCCGGGCCCCGCACCACCGCAGCGACGCCATGGCCGTGCTCGCCGCGATCATGACCCTGGACGCGCCGCCGCCCGCCCACGCGGGCCCGATGGCGCCGATCCTGACCGCGATGCTCGACAAGGACCCGGCCCGCCGGCCGAGCATCGACCAGGTGGAGCGCGAGCTCGACCGCATCGGCACCGCCGGCGGCGGCCCGACCGCCGCGATCGAGGCGTCCCAGGTCCCCGTCCCCCCGGCCTGGACGGACCAGTCGACCCGCCAGGTCGCGCCGCAGCACGTCCAGCCGCAGCAGGCCGCCTTCCCCGAGCACGGCTTCCCGGAACACGGCTTCCCCGAGCACGGCTTCCCCGAGCACGCGACGCAGGGCGTCCCGGCCCGGAAGGGCGGCGGTAAGAAGATCGTCCTCGCCGTCGTGGGCGCCGTGGCGGCCATGGCCCTCGTCGGCGGCGGGCTCTTCTACGCCTTCGGCCGCGACACCGGCGGCGGCGCGGACCCGGCCCCGACGAACCCGTCGACCGCCGGCCCCAGCGACACCGGCCCCAAGAATCCGACCGGCAAGCCGAAGCCCAAGGGCCCGCCGCCCGGCATGGCCTGGCAGCACCTCGGCGGGCTCCGCGTCGCCATCCCGGTCGGGTGGAAGCGGCAGAACGCCACGACCTTCACCGACCCGTCCACCAGCAGCTACGTCGCGGTCGACGACCGCTTCTGGAAGGGCGACCCCCAGCAGCACTGGCGGACGTGGGTCGCCGACCCGAAGACCCAGCAGACCCTGGCCGGTTTCAACCAGCTGGACATCCGGCCGGCCACGGGCAAGAACGGCCAGCCCGCCGCCGACATCGAGTTCACCTGGCTCCGCAACAACGAGCGGTCGCACGCCCTGGACCGCGGCTTCCACAAGGACGGCACGCCCTACGCCGTCATCGTCGTCGCCCCTGAGCGGCAGTGGCCCGCCATGCGCCCGACCCTCCGGCAAGTGCTCGAAAGCGCCGGTTAAAGCTGGTGCAATGAACCCTGGGGCGTTGTGGCGCGTCCCACTCTGCAGCATTTGCTCTGACGGGGGACCACTTGGTCATGGACGAGGGTCGTGTGCTCGCTTCGCGCTACCGGCTGGACACGGTCGTGGGGCGCGGCGGCATGGGCACGGTGTGGCGGGCCCGTGACCTCACGCTGCACCGGGAGGTGGCGGTCAAGGAGGTCGTGCTGCCGCCCGGCCTCAGCGACGGCGAGCGGGACGTCCTGTACGAGCGGACGCTGCGCGAGGCCAGGGCCTCGGCGCGGCTGAGCCACCCGGCGGTCGTCGTCGTGCACGACGTCGTCGAGGAGGACATGCGGCCCTGGATCGTGATGGAGCTGGTTCTCGCGCCGTCGCTGCAGGACGTCCTGGACCGGGACGGGGTGCTGCCGCACCGCCGGGTCGCCGAGATCGGCGTGCAGATGCTCGGCGCGCTGAGGCACGCGCACTCCAAGGGCATCCTGCACCGGGACGTGAAGCCGTCGAACGTGCTGCTGTGCGACTCCGGGCGCGTGGTGCTGACCGACTTCGGCATCGCGCAGATGGAGGGCGACGCGACGCTGACCCAGACCGGGCTGGTCATGGGGTCGCCCGCCTACATCCCGCCGGAGCGGGCGCAGGGCGCGCGGGCCGTCCCGGCGTCGGACCTGTGGTCCCTCGGCGCGACCCTGTACGCCGCGCTGGAGGGCCGGTCGCCCTACGAGCGGTCGGACGCCATGTCCTCGCTCCAGGCGGCGCTGCTGGAGCCCGTGCCGCCGCCGCGCAACGGCGGGCCGCTCCGGCCCGTCCTGGACGGCCTGCTGGCCCGCCAGCCGATGCACCGGATGAACGCCGAGCAGGCCGAACCGCTGCTCGCGCGCGTCGCCAAGACGGCCGCTCCCGCCCCTGCCTCGGCCCCGCAGTCCGCCGCCGGGGTGACGATGGGCGACGAGCCCCGGACCGTCCTGGACGGACCGAGCGAGACCGTCACCGACCCGGCCGACCTCGGCCGCCCCGTCCAGGAGCAGCGGCTCGACCCGCCGTCCGTCCGGCGCGATCCGCCCTCGGTGCGGCGCGACCCCTCGACCGTGGGACGCGGCTCGTCGGTGCCCCAGGCGCGGCGGTCGGCGGACGTGCCGGCGACATCGCCCGACCGGGAGAGCGCGCTGACCGGCGAGACCATCGATCAGGAGCCGTACGCGCACACCCCGACGCCGCGCACCCCGGCGCCACCGCCGCGCACCTCGCCCCACGGACCGTCCCACCCGACGGTGCGCGCTACCGGCGCGCCGGGGCAGAGCCGCCGCCACACCGTCCTCGTGACGATCATCGTCATCCTGGTCGTCGCGGCCGTGCTCGCGGCCGCCTACCTCGTCCGGCAGCAGGTCCGGCACACCGACGCGCACCCCGGCTACGTGCCGTTCGAGCGCGACGGCTACCAGGTCTCGCTCCCGAAGGGCTGGACGTGGGCCAACTCGGTGAACGGGACGACCCAGATCCAGTCCCCGGACAAGAAGAGCTTCCTGCAGGTCGACACGACGTCCTGGCCCATGGAGGCCGCCACACCGAGGGCGCAGGCCGACCGATCGGACGCCGGAGCCCCGAAGCCGGGCAGCAGGCTGCCCGGCTACTCCAGGATCAACGTGTCATCGGCCACCTACCAGGGCGCCCCGGCGGCGGACTGGGAGTTCACCTTCAACCGCGACGGCAGCCCGATCCATGTGGTCGACCGGTTCGTCCGGCTGAAGGGGCGGCCGTTCGCCATCTACTTCCGGACGCCGCAGGAGAACTGGGAGGCCACCGCGAAGGTGCGCAGCACGATCTTCGACACCTTCCGCGTCGCCTGACCTCCCGGAGGGGACGGGTCAGGCGGCGCCTGCGGAGAGCCCGGCCGCCTGGGCGCTCTGGGCGGTCACCGCGGGTTGCTCCGACACCACGTCCGTCATGATCATGCTGGGCAGGACCAGGGGCGGCGGGTGCTCGGGCGTGAAGGTCAGCGGGATGCCGAGCAGCTTGGACGACATCTTCGTGGTGTACATGACCACGTCGCCGGTCAGGGTGAGCTGCGGCGTGGCCAGCCGCGCGGCCGATGAGCCGTGCCGCATCAGCTGGTCGACGTCCTTCATGACGGCCCGGTCCATGCTGAACTTCAGGGCCTTGACCGTCCCGCCGGGGGTCTTGAGGTCGGCGACGCCGTCGTAGCTGAGCCCGGACATCGAGAGCGAGCTGGCCCGCAGCGTCGAGAGGTCGGAGTACGCCCCGGGCACCGTCCCGGCCGACTTCGCCTTGACCGACGGCGACGCGCTCGGCGAGGGGCTCGCCGAAGGACTCGCTGAGGGGCTGGCGCTAGGGCTCGGGCTGGCGCTCGGCGAGGCGCTGGCCGTGGCGGACGGCGTCGGCGAGGGCGACGGAGCACCGAGCAGGTGCCCGCCGAGCAGCGCCGGAGCCGCCGCGACGGGCAGCGCCACGCCGAGGATCTTCCCGCCGCGCGGGCCGGTGTGCGCACCGCGCCCCTGGAAGGGATCGCCCTTGGCGTCCATGAGGACGGCCGGGTCCGGCTGAGCGGCCGGGTCCGGCTGAGCGGCCGGGTCCGGCTGAGCGGCCGTGTCCGGCTGGGCGGCCGGAGGGGGCGTCCCGCCGCGCCCGCGCTTCGCGCCGGGCGTCCAGGCGAAGCCGAGCGCGCCGCCGATCAGCCCCAGCAGCATGCCGAGCAGGAACCCGCCGAAGTTGGACGTCAGGAACGACCCCAGCGACAGCAGGACGGCCAGCACGCCGAAGAAGGTGCGCTGCGCGGGCTGGAACCAGAGCAGCAGCCCGGCGACGACCAGCAGCGCGCCCAGCAGCCAGCTCGCGACGCCGGCCATGCCCTGGTGGATCACCAGGGTCATCGGCGCGAGCGGGATGGCGATGATCTCCAGGCCGCCGAGGACGGCGAGCAGCCCGCCCCAGAAGGGACGCGTGCGCCGCCAGCGGCGGAACCCGTGCGGAGTGGAGGATGTCATCCGGACCTCAGAAGCATTCCTTGCCGAGCTTCATCGACAGGTTGTTGAGCTTGAAGGTGCCGGCCGTGGTGGCCCAGGCGACCTGCTTGACGTCCTTGAGGTGCACCTCGTCGGCCTGCTGGCCGAACATGCCGCTCGCGGCGCGGCTGAGGGCCTCGGGGTCCTTGTCCAGCGTGGACGCGTCGCGCCCGATCTCGATGTTCTTGAACTCGGCGTCGGCCTTGAGCTGCTCGACGTCCAGGGTGAGGTTCTCCGCCTCGACCGGCTTGCCGCCGTCGCCGGCGGTCAGCCGCAGCACCACACCGGGCATGATCTTCACCGACTGGCACATGTTGGTGATCTTGGCGTTCTTGATGCCGGAGATCTGGACCAGGTGCTTGGTGCCGTTCTTCTCGCCGTCCGCCCCGCCGTACTGGACGAAGCCGGTGCCGTCGAGCGCGTCGGCGTGCACCTTGAAGCTGCTGCCGGAGACGGCGAACGAGGACGCGAGCGAGCCCTGCGCGGTCATGAAGACCAGCGCTCCGGCGCCCACCACGGCGGGACCGGCGAGGGCGGCGAAGCGCTTCCAGCGGACGCGGCCGAGCGCGGCCTCGGAGGAGTCGGTCATCAGCTCTCCCTAGGGGGACGAGGGGGTGGGGATCGGCCATCCGGTGACGGGGGTCACCTTGGTGACTCATCGTGCAAGTTACCCTCAAGTACTTACTTGCTCAAACCCAAACCGGTCCCAAAAGGTAAAACCTGACCTCGGCTGACCTGCGAAATCATTGGATTGATCGTGTAATAGGGCGCCCGAAACCCACTACGCAAAGTGATGAAAGTAGTGAATGGAGGGGCGGTCAGGGCCGCCGCGCGGAGGCTCTCAGCCCTGCCGGGCGACGTCCTCGCTCAGCAGCGGGTCGAGGGCCTGGCGCAGGGCGCGGACCTGCGCGCACAGCGGCGGGACGGCCGGGTCGAGCGACTCGGGGAGCGCGTCGGTGAGCGACTCGACCTCGCGCAGCCGCGCGTCCACCATCCGGAGCCGGGCCGCGTCCGGCGCCGGAGCGTCCGCGGGCACGGACTCGGGCCTGGCGGCCAGGGACGGGGCCGGGGTGGGGGCCGGGACGCGGGGCGGGGCTGTCGCCGCATCGCGCAGCAGCGCGGCCTGCCGGCGCAGCTCGCGCTGGTGCCGGTCGAGCTCGATGAACGCCGACGCCTTGGCGCGCAGCAGCCACGGGTCGAACGGCTTGGTCAGCAGGTCGGCCGCGCCGACCGCGTACGCCGCCGGGGCCAGCCCGCCGTCCCCGCACGCGGTCAGGAAGATGATCGGGACGTGCCGGGTGCGCGGCCTGCTGCGGATGTGCCGCGCCGTCTCCAGCCCGTCCATGCCGGGCATGACCAGGTCCATCAGGATCAGCCCGAACTCCGCGCCGAGCAGCGCGCGCAGCGCCGCGCGCCCGGAGTCGGCGCACACCACCTCGACGGGCAGCGCGTCCAGCACCGCCCGCAGCGCCACAAGATTGTCCGCCCTGTCGTCGACCGCGAGAACCCTGGTCACGTCGGTCACCGCAACCCCTCCGAGCTCACCTCTCAGCCAGCGCCGTCACCCCCCGGACCCACACCTTCGCACGTCCGCACCCTCCGCGACAGAGGAATGTCGCAGAGTGAGAATCTCCCACCGGAGCAGGGCGGAGGGCCGCGCGGCGCGGCGGGTCAGGTGAGCCAGCCGGGGCGGACGAGACCGGACTCGTAGGCGTGCACCACCAGCTGCGCCCGGTCGCGCGCGCCGAGCTTCACCATCGCCCGGCTGACGTGCGTCTTCGCGGTCGCGGGGCTGACCACCAGGCGGGCCGCGATCTCCTCGTTGGACAGGCCCTCGCCGACCAGGCCGAGCACCTCGCGCTCGCGGTCGGTCAGGTCGTTCAGCCGCGGCGAGACGTGCGCCGGGCGGGTCCGGGTCGCGAACTCGGCGATCAGCCGCCGGGTCACGCTCGGCGACAGCAGCGCGTCGCCGCCCGCGACGACCCGCACGGCGTGGATCAGCTCGACCGGCTCGGTGTCCTTCACCAGGAATCCGCTGGCCCCGCCGCGGACGGCCTCGAAGACGTACTCGTCCAGCTCGAAGGTGGTGAGGATGACGATCCGGACGTCCGCGAGCCGCTCGTCCGAGGCGATCCGGCGGGTGGCCTCCAGGCCGTCCAGGCCGGGCATCCGGATGTCCATGAGGATCACGTCGGGACGCAGCCGGCGCGCGTCCGCGACGGCCTCCTCGCCGTCGCCGGACTCGCCGACCACCTCGATGTCGGGCTGCGCCGCCAGCAGTGCCCGGAAACCCGCCCGGACCAGCGCCTGGTCGTCGGCCAGCAACACCCTGATCATGCCCGCTCCTCCTCGACGTCCACCGGCAGCACGGCCTCGACCCGGAACCCGCCGCCCGGCCGCGGCCCGGCGCGGAACGAGCCGCCGAGCGCCGCCGCGCGCTCGCGCATCCCGCGCAGGCCGCTGCCGCTCGACGGCAGCGCCTCCGGATCCGGCGGATCCGCGGGCGACGCCGCGCCGCGTCCATCGTCCTCCACCCGGACGGTCAGCTCGTGCTCGCCATAGGCCACCAGCACCCGCACGGTCACCGGCCCGGGCCCGCCGTGCTTCGCCGCGTTCGTCAGCGACTCCTGGACGATCCGGAAGGCGGCCAGGTCCAGCGCGGCGGGCAGCGGCCGGACGGCCCCGGTCGTCTCCGCCTCCACCCGCAGCCCGGACGCGCGGGCGCGCGAGGCCAGCTCGTCCAGCCGGGCCAGCCCGGCGGTGGGGGAGCGCGGCGCGGACTCGTCCTGCGCGCGCAGCGCCCCGATCACCGACCGCATCTCGGTCAGCACCTCCTTGCTGGCCTCCTTGATCGCGGTGAGCGCGGCGCGCGCCTCGGCCGGGTCGTCGTCCAGCAGGTGCAGCGCCACCCCGGCGCGGACGTTGATCATGGACACGTTGTGCGCCAGCACGTCGTGCAGCTCGCGCGCCATCCGCAGCCGCTCCTCGCTGGCCTGGCGCCGCTCCCGCTCGGCGCGGGACCGCTCGGCGGCGGCCGAGCGCTGCGCCCGCATCCGCATCAGCTCGCCGGTGACCAGCACGACCAGCACCCACGCCAGCGCGAACAGCACCCCGGGGAGGTCCGGGCGCGGCACCGGGAACAGGTGCCCCGCCGCGCCGCGCTCCTCGGGCGCGACCCCGATCGCCTGCGCGACCGCGAAGAAGACGGCGAGGCCGCCGAGCGTCCCGGCCCACGCCTCCCGCCGGTGACCGGCGTACAGGGCCGCCAGGATCGCCACAAAGGCCGCGAGCGGCACCGGGCCGTACGGGTACGCCCGCAGGAAGTAGAGGCCCGTGATCACGCCTGTGGCGGCCAGCGCGACCACCGGGTGGCGGCGCCGCAGCAGCAGGACGGCCGGACCGCCGAGGATCAGCACGAACGCGAACGCGTCCAGCCTCGTCCCGGTCGGCATGGGCTGCCCGTCGTGCCGCCAGCGGTTGTGCGCCGCACCCTCCGTCCCGACGACCTGGAACGCGGCCAGGAACGCGGGCACGATCCAGACGGGCCAGGCCGCCGGACGCAGCCGGGGACGGAGCCGCCGGGGCGCGGCAGACGGTGCGGAGACGCTCACCCTCCCAAACTAGGACGGCGGCCCCCGGCGCCGCGTCACCCGGCGGGAGTGATCACACCTACTCCCGCCGCGGTACGCAGGTCAGCGCGCTACTACGGCCCGCGGACGGGCTACGGGGCCTCGCCCTGGAGGCGGGAGCCGAGCCAGGCGACGATCTGCGGCATCTGGGCGTGCCAGGCGGCGAGCGTGTCGCCGGTGACCGGGACGAGCGACTTCTCCGCGTGCAGCGGCGCCTTGGCGAGCGAGGTGAACCTGTCGGCCTGCGGGGCCTGGCGCCCGCCCGTCCCGGCCATGACCAGCATGGAGAGCGGGGGCGGCGGCATGTGGTCGAGCCGCCAGTACAGGTCCTGCTCCTGGCGGTAGGCGGCGCTGCCGCCGAACGGGTCGCTCGGCTTCCCGGCGGTGCCGGGCGTGTCGTCGGCGGCGAGGCCGCCCGGCAGCTCGGCCTGGAGGTCGAACATCGCGTTCAGCGTCACGGCGGTGCCGAAGCGGAACGAGTCGGTCATCGCCAGGCGCGCGGCGCACTGGCCGCTGCTGCCGAAGCCCATCACGCCCCAGCCCTTGTGGTCGTAGGGGAGGTGGTAGACCTCGCTGAGCGCGAGCGGGACGTCCTGCGCGTAGAAGGACAGCGCCTGCCCGGTGCCCTTGCCCGGCACGTTCAGGCAGGCCTGCGGGTGGCTGCCGCCGGAGGCCGGGGGCTTGACGCCGCCGCCGGTCGTCCCGTCGCCCGCAGGACGCTCGGACGACTGCGTCAGTCCCTTCACCGACCGCATCATCACGTAGATCACCGGCTGCGACTTGCCCGTGGACGCGGCCCTGGCCGCCTCCTCCGGCAGGTGCGCCTGCTTGATCCACGCGAGCTTGTCGTCGGACGCCCCGAACCCGCCGGAGATCGCCAGCACGACCGGCAGCCGCTTGCCCTTGTTCTGCGGCTGGAACGCCTGCGGCGGCAGGTAGGCGTACGCCTCGGTGGTCAGCCCGGTCGTCGCGCCGGTGATCTCCAGCTTGTCGACCCGGCCGTCCACCTTGGGGTCGGCGGCGCGGCCCGGGCGGTGCGGGCCGAGCGCCGTCGGCGTGCGTTTGACCAGCTTGCCCGGCGTGGTCTCCTTGCCGCGGCTCGGCTGGACTTTCTGCACCTTGGCGTTGGAGCGCGCCGGCCCGAACAGGTCGTCCCAGGTGTTGTAGAACACGAACCAGCGGTTCACCAGCAGGGTGATCGCGAGGGTCAGGGCGACCTGGGTGCCGAGCAGCAGCGCCGACCGGGCGGCGAGCCGCTTCAGCCCGGCGCCCGCCAGCCGGGACCACAGCCACAGCGTGGCGACCGTGAGCGCGGCGGCGACCAGGCAGACGAGCCCGATGAACGAGAGGTTCGACGGTTCCACGTCACTCCCCCTGAAGGTGGTCGCTCAGCCACGTGATCGTGGGAGGGATGTACTTGCGGAACGCCTTGAAGTTGTGGCCGCCGGAGTCGAGCATCCACTTGTCCACGACCAGCGGCGGGCGCACCGCCTCCATGAACTTCTGCGCGCTCGGGTAGGTCTTCTCGCCGGTCAGCGCCGACGCCACCAGGATCGACACCGGCGGCTGCGGAAGGTTCCTCAGCCGCCAGGTCAGGTTGTTGCTGTTGCGGACGGCCTTGCTGCCGCCGTACAGGTCGCGGGTGGTGGTGTCGAGCAGCGCGTGGAAGTGCCCGGCCATGCTGGACGCGGCGGAGAACCGGTCGGCGTGCAGCATCGCCAGCTTCGTCGCGCAGTAGCCGCCGGTGGAGTACCCGGCCAGGCCCCAGCCGCGCCGGTCGCGGGCGGTCCGGTCCTTGTAGGTGCCGCTGATCGCGTCCGGGACGTCCTGGCTGAAGAACGTCTCGACCTGCGGGCCGCCCGGCACGTCCGCGCACTCGGTGTCCCAGCCGTTCTCGACGGTCGGGCGCATCATCACGTAGATCATCGGACGCGCCTTGCCGGACGACATCTGCAGGAACGCCTCCTCCGGCACGTGCCCCTTGTCGATCCAGGTGAGCCGGTCGGCGGCCGGGTAGCCCGCGATGAACACCGCCACCGGGAACCGCGCGGCCTGCGTCTTCTTCTGGAAGTACTGCGGCGGCAGGTACACGTACGCCTCGGACTTCAGCCCCGACCGGACGCCCTGGATGTCCAGGTGCTGGACGAGGCCGTCCTTGGCGGGGGTGCGGCCGTGGCCGGGGCCGAGCTGCGCCGCGGACTTCACCGTGACCAGCGAGGACGCGGCGGCGTGCGGGTTGGACGGCGGCTTCTCGGTGACCTGCGACTTGCCGCCCGCCGCGCCGAGCAGGTCCGACCAGCTGCCGTAGAACAGGTAGTACTTGTTCACGGCGGTCAGCACGAGCGCGACGATCACCAGCTGGACGCCGGCGAGCACCCCGATCCGTCCGGCCCAGGCGAGCGGCCCCCTGCCGCCCAGCCGGTTCCAGCCGCGCCACGCGACCAGCACCAGGACGGCGGCCAGGATCACCAAGAGCAGGACGATGAGCCCCCAGCCCGTCAATCCCAGCATGTGCAGGTCCCCCTAGTGGTTCTCACTCCGCCCCGGCGTCCGGGCGTCCTGGCGGACGCGTCCGGGCACCCTTGGAGAACTCGGCGAACATGCGGCAGAGTTCCAGCGAAGATTCAGAGATGGATCGTAATGGGCGCGCATGGGTGCCCCGGGCGATTCCGTCCGTCACCCTACCGACCTGTGGGTTAGCCGCACGTTTACCCTGTGTCCAAGATCACCAGAGCCGCCCGAGACCTCCGGTTCACCTCCGCCCCGCGCCCGCAGGACGCCGACCGCGGGCGAGGCGCCGGCCGGGGGGCCGGGGCGCGGGCGGGGTCAGCCGGCGAGCCATTCTCCCGTCTCGACGCTGACCAGGCCGTGCCGGGCGGCCTCGATGACCGCCTCGCGCTGGGAGTGCACGCCGAGCTTGCTCAGCACCGACTGGACGTGGCTGCGCGCGGTGCTGCGCGTGACGCCCATCGCCTTGGCGAGCGTCTGGGTGGACTCGCCGCGCGCCAGCCGGGTCAGCACCTCGCGCTCACGCGGGGTGAGGAACCGCGCGACCCGCTGCGCCTGCGTCCGGCCGGGGACGCCGGGCCGGGCGCCCGGGCGGCGCGCCGCCTGCTCGGCGACGATCTCGCCGCGCCCGACCCGGCGGAGCACCGCGAGGATGTCGCCGGCCTGCTGGCCCTTGTCGGCGAAGCCGCTCACCCCGGCGGTGAGGCCCGCCGCCAGCACCGCCGGCTCCAGGTAGCCGGTGAGCACCACGAACCGGGTGGACGGCGCCGCCGCGCGCAGCCGGGGCATCCACTCCAGCGCGGTCGTGCCGGGGAAGTTCAGGTCGATCAGGCACAGGTCGGCCCGCCGCGCGCGTAGCACGGCGAGCAGCTCGGCGGGGGAGTCGACCTGCCCGACCACGGCGTACCCGGCGTCGGCGAGTACCAGCGCCAGCGACTCGGTGAACACGCGGTGGTCGTCGCAGACGACCACCGTGACGGCGGCACCGCTCATGCCGTCCCCCTCCCACCCGCGTCTCCCACGACCGCGGGTCTCATGGCCGGCCGCGTCGGCAGCGCCCGGCCGGGCCGGCCGCGTCAGCCGAGCGGCCGCCATCCGTCCCAGGCGTCGCCGGGGGCGCCGGGGCGGGCCTCGTCGCGGACCGCGCCGGTGCCCGGCGGCGGCGCGGACGGCAGCAGCAGGCGGACCCGCGCGCCGCCCATCTCGCAGGTGCGGATCTCCAGGCTGCCGCCGTAGCCGGACACCAGGTCGTGCACGATGCCGAGGCCGAGCGAGGCGAGCCCGCCGGGGGCCTGGCCGAACCCGGGGCCGTCGTCGTCCACCTGGAGGACGACCCAGCCGCGCTCGACGCCGGCCCGGACGTTCACCCGGTGCGCCGCGACCCGGCACGCGTTGTCGAGGACGTTGCGCAGCGCGCGCCACAGCGCGACCGCGTCCATGTGCGCCCAGGCGGGCTCCCCGGTGAAGCGGATCTCGTGCGGGGTGGCCAGCCGGATGCCGGTGACGACCTCGGCGGCCAGCTCGTCCACCCGGAGCCGCTGCGCGGGCGCGGGCTCGGACGGGTCGTCGGCGTCGTCGCCGGCGCCCTCCTCGTCGAGCTGGCGGAGCAGGTGGTCGAGCCAGCGGGTCTCGCCGAGCAGCTGCTCGACCCGCTCCCGGCTGGCCGGGCCGATGTCGTCGGCGACCGCGACCGCGGACGCCAGCATGATCACCGTGCCCAGCTCGTGCCGGATGTCGTGCCGCAGCCGCCGCCGCCAGAGCACCGCGTCCGCCGAACCGGCGCGCGCGCACGGGGAAGTGCCGGACGGGGCGGATGTGGTCGTCGTGCTGGAACGGTCCGGTCCGGGCGCGCGATGCGGCGGATCCTTCGGTGAGGACCGCGGCTGCCCGTGTTTCATCGGAGGACCCCCGTCCGCTTGCCGGCACCTCTCCCGGATACCGTTCCCGGATACCGCCGGGCCGCTTCCCCGCACGGCCCGTATAGCGACCGTCACCCCGCACGGCCCGCGCTGTCCAGTCAATTGACCGCCACTGACCAGCGGCTGACCGGAAGTGGACAGGCCGAATATCGGCGTCAACCCATCCCATTGTCGGAACGTCGAAGGGCGGCCCGGCAGTCACCCCGGGGTCATTTCCTTCATACCTTCGGCGTAGCGCCCTTGCGCATTCCGGTGGGTGCGCGCCAGTGGCGCGAAGGGGACAGTCGCGGTATGCCCAAGGTCAGCTTTCTCGGACATGCCGGACTCGCGGTGCGCGCGGACGCGTTCCGCCTGCTCGCCGACCCGTGGCTCGCTCCCACCGGGGCCTTCCTGGGCGCCTGGCACCAGTACCCGAGAAACGATCACCTCGACCTTCCGGGATTGCTCGCCGCGGACTGGGTCGCGGTGTCGCACGAACACCTCGACCACTTCGACCCGTGGGTCGTCGAACGCCTTCCGGAGCGGGCGGTAATCCTCATTCCCGGATATCCGGGACCGGCCTTCCGGGAACGGATGCGAAGGGCCGCGGGTACCCGCCGGGTCATTGAAGTGTCACCGTGGCAGAAATTCCCCCTGGACAATCGCGGATCGTGGATCACGGCGATTCCCGAGTTGTCGCCGATGTGTCATGACGCCGCATTTCTGGTTGTGGCGGACGGCCGCGCGGTGCTGCACGGCAACGACGCCCGGCTGACCGCCGCGCAGTCCCGCCGCGCCAAGCACCTGGCGGGCGGGCGGCTCGACCTGATGGCCCTGCAGACCTCCGGCGCGTCCTGGCACCCGATCTGCTACGAGTACCCGCCGGAGGAGATGGCGAGGGTCTCGGCGGCCAAGCGGCTCGCCAAGCTGCGCGCCGCGCACCGGCTCGTCCGGCAGACCGCGCCCGAGCTGGCCGTCCCGTTCGCCGGGCCGCCGTGCTTCCTGGACGAGGAGGTCGCGCACCTCAACTGGGTGCTCGACCAGGAGACCGGCGCGTACTGCGACCCGGAGGCGTCGGTCCGCTGGCTGCGCGAGCACCTGCCGGGCCAGCGGTTCGAGTGCTTCCAGCCGGGCGACGCGATCGACCTGGACACCGGCGAGATCACCCGCGACCCGGTCTCGGCGCGGTTCTCCTACGCCGACGCGGACCGGCCCGCCTACCTGGAGCGCTACGCCGCCGACCGGGCCGAGGCGATCGCGGGCGTGCTGGCGTCCTACCCCGAGCCCGGCCCGGACCTGTTCGAGCGGTTCGCCGCGCACTTCCACCGGCTCGGCACGCTCAGCGCCTACTTCCTCGAACAGATCGCGATGGTCGTCCGGTTCGAGGTCACCGGCCCGAACGGCGGGACGTGGGACGTGGACCTGCGGCCCGGCGGCGTGACCGTCGCCGCCGCCCGTCCGGACGTCCGGCCGCAGTACCGGATCACGGTCGCGGGGCGCTGGCTGGACACCGTCCTCACCGGCCGGCTCGCCTGGGAGGACCTGCTGATCTCGTTCCGGCTCAGCCTCTACCGCGACCCGGACGTCTACAACGACTACCTCGTCGGCCTCCTCAAGCACGCCAACGCCCCGGCCCTGCGCGCGGTCGAGGAGTACGAGACCGGACGGGACGAGTCGGAGCGGATCACCGTCCACTCCGGCGGCCGCGCCTTCGACATCCCGCGCTATTGCCCGCACGCGGGCGAGGACCTGTCCATCGGCGCCGTCGTCCGGGACGGCCGGATCCACTGCCTCGCGCACAACTTCGCGTTCGACCTGGCCACCGGCCGGTGCCTCAACGCGCGCGCCGCCGCGCTGGGGAGTCGCCCGAACCCGGAGTGAGCGCCCGGCGGATCCGGTAACGTTTCCCCCGCTTCACGGGGGTTGAGGGGATTAGCGGATGGACCTGGGGAAGATGCGGCGCGCGGTGCTCAAGGCTCGGCCGGCCGTCCGGAAGGTGCGCGGGGACCGGCGCCGCCAGGCCCTGGTGGCCGTGGTGCTGGCGCTGCTCGTCGGCGGCATGGAGATGCTCGCGCTGAAGCTCGGCTCGTTCAACGTGCCCTTGTCATAGCGAGGGTCACCGGGTGCGGTTGCGCTCTTTCAGGATGGACTGGAGGGCGGCGGCGTCCGACAGGGTCGGGCAGGCGTACTTGGCCTGGTGGCCCCACGAGTAGGCGATCTCCAGCGGCGGGTCCGGGACGAGCCGGTCCCAGCGCGCGAGGATGCCCTTGAACTGGTCGGCGGTCGGCATCCAGTACTGCTTGTCGCCGCGCGAGCAGTCCTGCCCGAACGCCTGCAGGACGGGCGCGACCGAGCCGCGCGGGATGCCGGCGTCGTCGGCGAGCCGCACCATGCGGTCGATCGTGCCGAGGTCGCAGTCGGCGCGCGGGCTCGTCCCGCCCTTGCACGGGTACGGGTCGAGCCCGACGACGTCCACGTGCAGCTTGGCGGGTGTCGCGTCCCGCATCGGCCAGTCGGTGAGCGATACGAACGCGATCTGGCCGGGCGCCTGCGCCTTCACCAGGTCGGCGCGGCGGCGGATCTCGCCGAGCACGCCCGGGCACTCGCCGGGGTTCGGCTCGTCCGACAGGTACCAGCCGTACACGCGCGGGTCGTGCCCGTACCGCCGGACGGCCGCCGCGAACGCGTCGAACGGCAGCGCGAAGCCGTCGCAGGTGAAGTTGCCGACCCAGAGCATCGCCCGCATCCCCGCCGGGACCTGCGCGAGCGAGGCGTCGTCGGGCTGGGCGTCCACGAGGTCGAAGCCGAGCTCCCGCAGCCGCGGGTAGTCGGCGGGCGTGGTGTTCAGCGCGATCCGCCGGGTGGGCGCGGCCCGCGCGGATGGCGTCCCGGCCGACGCGGACGGCCCGTGGTACGGCCGGTAGCCGCTGTCCGGCGTGCGCGCCTGGACCGCGTAGACGATCCCTGCGACCAGGGCCACCGCCGCGACGACCGTGAAGATCTTGAACTTCACCGGCGCCTCACACCGCGTCCGGGGCGTGTCCGGACGCGGGGGACTCGCCGTCCGCGCGCACCGTCCCGTCCGGCGCGGCCTCCAGGGGCGGGACGGTGAAGCCGAGGACGTGCCGGACGGTGTCCCAGAGCGCGCGCACGGTCGCGCGCAGGGACGGGTCGCGCAGGTAGACCGCGTCGACCGCGGCCCGCGCCGGGACGATCCGCTCGATGTAGTTCACCAGGTCCACCGTCTCACCTGGACCGAGAACGTCGAAGTCCCGGAACCGGACTTCCGACACCCCGGTCAGTCCCGGCCGGTGGTCGAACACCCAGCGGACGTCCGGGCCGTACCGGACGGCCAGGTCGAACGTCTCCGGACGCGGCCCGACCAGCGTCATGTCGCCGCGCAGCACGTTCCACAGCTGCGGCAGCTCGTCCAGGGACCATTCGCGCAGCAGGCGGCCGAGCCGGGTGAGCCGCGGGTCGGCGTTCGCGGTGACGGTGAGGCCGCCTACGCCGGTCCGCATCGTCCGGAACTTCAGCATCGTGAACGGCCGCCCGCCCTGCCCGACGCGGGTCTGCCGGAACAGCCCGGGTCCGGGGCTCGTCAGCCGCACGGCGCACCAGATCAGCATGAGCGGAACGCACAGGCACAGCATCCCGAGCAGCGCGCCGCACACGTCCAGGACGCGCCGTGCGCCCGAAGGCGGGATCCCGTCGGTCGGGTCGACGGGCCGCGCCGGCAGGTCGGTCATGACGGGGCCGCCTCCGCTTCGAGGACGGTCCGCCCGCGGAGCCGGGCGAACCAGGACAGCAGGACGAGGGTGGTCGTGGTGTAGGAGACCGCGGACGCGACGGCCGCGCCCGCCGCCCCGAACCGGGGGATGAGCAGCAGGTCGAGCCCGACCGTGACGGCGAGCCCGGCGGCCTGCGCGACCGAGGTGAGCCCGGGGCGTCCGATCCCGTACAGGTACGCCTGGAGCAGCCCGGACACGCCGAACGTGACGAGCCCGCAGAGCAGCAGGTAGGTCGGGTTCCGCGCGCCGTCGAACGCCGAGCCGAACACCCGCGGCAGGACGGTCCCGGTGAGCAGCGCGAGCGGCAGCGCGGCGAGCGCCGAGACCGCGAGCGCGGGCAGGATCAGCCGCCGCGTCCGCGCGGTCGCGACGTCCAGCGGTTCTTTCGCGAAGTCGGGGTACAGCACGTAGTTCATCGCGAGGCCCGGCAGCTGCACCAGCTCGGCGAACTTCGACGCGACCGTGTAGACGCCCAGTACGGACGGGCCTGCCATCGCGCCGAGGAACGCGACGTCCAGGCGGAGGTTCAGCAGGTCCACGAGCTGCCCGAGCTGTCCGCGCATGCCGAACCCGGCGATCTCGCGGCCGAGCGCGAGCGACGGGCGTCCCCAGCCGGAGAAGAAGCCGCGCCGGGCGAGGCGGCGCGCGATCCACGCGGCGGCGGCGACGTCCGCGAGGACGAGCGCGGTGACCAGCGCGCCCGGCCCGTACCAGAGGCCGAGCATCCCGGCGTAGAACGGCAGGAACACGAACTCCTCGACGGTGATCGCCAGGCTCGCGCCGCGCAGGTCGCCGGTGCCCTGGAGCAGCCCCTTCCCGACCGACACGAACCCCTGCGTGAACGACGGGACGGCCGCCGCGAGCGCGATCCAGAACCCGAACGACCGGAAGAAGAGGTGGAAGATCGCGGGGGACAGGACGAGCCAGGCCAGCCCGCCGACGACCGCGCCGCCGACGGTCAGGCACGCGACGGTCGGCCGGACGCGCCGCTGGTCGTACCGGTCCCCGGCCAGGTAGTAGGGCGCGGCGCCCATCAGCCCCGCGTTGGAGAGCTGGCAGACCATGCCCGGCAGGATGCGGACGAGCGTGAGCGCTCCGACGAGCCTCGGCCCGCCGATCCGCGCGACCAGGACCGTCGCGATCCCGAGCGAGGCGAGCGCTCCGACGCGTCCGGCCAGGTTGCCCGCGACCAGCGTGACGAGCCGTCCGCGCAGGCTGCTCCCGCGCTCCTCCACGGCCGTCATGGCCCCTCCTGGCGGCGGCGGCCGTAGAGGTCGACGGCCGCGATCAGGCCGAAGAACGCCCAGCCGTGCCGGTAGTGCAGGGTCTGGTAGAACAGCGCCGACACCAGGAACACCGCGACCAGCGCCCCGAACAGCTCCGGATGCGGGACGTGGTCTGCGTACTCGCGGTTCAGCGCGCCGCGCCGCGCGATCCGGACGCACCGCAGCAGCAGGACGAACACGAGCGCGATCACCGCGACGCCGCCGAGGAACCCGCGTTCGAGGACGGCCGCGATGTAGTCGTTGTGCGCCTCGCGGACGTAGGAGTACTGCTCGTCGTAGCTGTGCCGCCTGACCTCGTTCGGCCCGATCCCGAACGGGTGCCTCTGCTCGCGGAGCATCGTGAGCGTCGTGTTGAGGACGGTCCCGCGCGACTCGGTGCTCTCGCCGGTCGTCCGGCCGATCGAGTCGCGCAGGATCGGCGCCTGGTCTCCGACCTGCTCGACGAGCGTCGCCACGTTGATCTGCGAAAGGACGACGAGCGTCCCGCCGCCGAGCACCGCCGCGAGCGCGCCCGCCGCGACCGCGTGATGCGCCTTCCCCTCCCTGACCAGCCGCCACAGGTAACCGACGACCAGCGCGATCACGAGCGCGAGCGCGCCGCCGTTCGAGCCGGTCAGGAACTCGGCGGTCAGCAGGATCGCGCACACCGTCCAGCGCGCGCCCTTCCGGCGGGGCAGCCGCGCGGCGCGCGCGATGAAGAACACGCAGATGAACCAGTTGGACGCGTAGTTGGCGTCGCCGAAGGTGAACATCGCCCGCGCGCCGTCCACCTGCTTGCCGGACAGCGCCTCGATGCCCGCCGCCATCCCGACGATCTCCAGGACGGCGTAGAGGGTGCCGACGTAGACGTAGGCGCGCAGCGCGATCCGCGTCATGCCGGCGTCCTGGCAGAGCGTCGCGACGCACACCGCCCACAGCAGCACGAACACGTCCTTGACCAGCGGCAACGCGCCTGCGCCATCGTTCACGACCGATGCGACCGCCCCCGCGAGGACGGCCAGCAGGGTCGGCACCACGAACGGCCATGGGACGGGCTTGCGCCGCGAGGTCGCCCAGAGCAGCGTCGTCCCGGTCAGCAGGACGAGCAGGACGTCCGGGATCGCCGTGTTCCCGGGGCCGGGACCCATGCCGAACGGCATCAGCATCGGCAGCGACGCGATCGACAGCACGAGCACTATCGCCGTCAGCCGGACGCGATTCTTCCTGGGAGGCGGTGTTTCGACCTCCGGTTCGGCGGCGTCCGGCACTGTTGTGAGCATCGGCGTCACCGCTGGTGGGGACGCTGCGATGTGCCCCGGTACGTCTCGTCGAGGACGGTTCCGAGGTACGCGGGGGAGAACCAGTCGCCGAGGCGTCCGCGCGCGCGTTCGGCCATCCGCGCGGCGGCTACCGGATCGTCCAGCAGTGCGGCGACGGCGACCGCGAGGCCCTGCGGATCGGCCGGCGGGACGAGCATCCCGGTCTCGCTCGCGAGCACGAGGTCCTGGTTGGACGGCACGGCCGTCGCGACCAGCGGGATACCGGCGGCGATCGCCTCCACCAGCACGCACGGCAGGCCCTCCCAGCGGGACGCCATCGCCATCACGTCGAACGCGGGCAGCAGCTCCGGTACGTCGTCGCGGTGGCCGAGCCAGCGCATGCGCTCCTGGAGCCCGAGCTTCGTGGTGAGCTTCTCGACGTCCGGCGCCATCGGGCCGCCGCCGATCCACAGGCCGAACACGTCGTCCGGCAGTCCGGCGAGCGCCCGGACGAAGACCTCCGGCCCCTTCTGGAACTGGAGCCGCCCGACCGAGCCGACCACCTTCACCCCGAGCGGCAGGTCGAGCCGCCTGCGGGCGCGCGCCCGCGCGCCGGACGACGCGGCCGCCTCGAACGCCGACACGTCCACGGCGGGCCACGACAGCCGGACGCGGTCGGGCGTCGCGAGGCCGAGCCGCAGCGCGGTCGTCACCGTCTCCGACCCGATCGCGAGGAACGCGTCGGTGTGCTTGGCCGCGGCGCGCTCCAGCCGGACGTACACCGCGCGGCGCGCGCGCGACTGGAACTCGTTGAACGGGAACCCGTGCCAGGTGTGGACGATCCGCGGCACCCCGGCGCGGGCCGCGGCGATCCGCCCGATCACGCCGCCCTTCGCGCTGTGCGTGTGCACGACGTCGTACCGTCCCTCGGCGAGGACGGCCGCCAGCGTGCGCAGCGCGGCGAGGTCGTCGCGCGGCGAGATCTGCGGGACGAGCGTCCTGACCTGCGTGATCTCCATCCCGGCCGCGAACGCGCGCGGGGTCAGGTCGCCGGCCGCGGCGTTCTCGGCGGCGGCCTCGCCGTGCAGCACGTCCACGTCCGACCGCGCCGCCTCGCCGTCCATGCCGACCCCGCCGGTGATCACGGCCCGCTCGTACCGCTCGGGATCGAGCGCGAGCGCGCCGTGCAGCGCCACGTTCCCCGCGCCGCCGTTGAACCTGGTGATCACGGTGGCGACGCGCAGCTTGCGGTCGGCCCCCCGGCGGAACGCGCTCACGGCCCACCCCTCTCGGTCCCGGCGGTCACGGTCACGGCCCGCCCCTCTCAGCCCCGGGGTTCTCGGTCAACGGCGTGCTCCTCTACAGGCCGGGCGGGTCGGCCGGCGATCCCGCGTCGCGCGCGACGGCCGCCGCGGACGGCTCGGGCCGCCGCGCCGGGTGGTACTCGGGCAGCAGCCGCCGCAGGATCCGCCGCACCTCGGCCGCGTCGCCCGCGTCCGCCGCGCCGCCCAGCTCGTCCAGCAGGGCGGGCAGCCCGGCGGCGGGCGGCGGCGCGGGCCGGGTCGCCCAGATCTTCGGATGCGCGGTCCGCAGCCGCGCCTCGCAGTCGGCGAACGGCTTCTCCGCGAGCTTCTCGCCCGGCCCGAGGCCGCAGAACCGGATCGTCACCTCGGGCAGCCGCAGCTGCTCGGCGTACCGGTGCACCAGCTCGACCACCGGCACCGGACGGCCCATGTCCAGCACGAACGTCTCGGCGTCCTCGGCGAGCGCGGCGGCCTCCAGCAGCAGCCCGGCGGCCTCCTCGGCCGTCATGAAGTGCCGCGCGACCTCCGGATGGGTGATCGTCACGGTCTCCCCGGCGGCGATCCGGTCGGCGAGCAGCCCGAGCAGGCGCCCGCGCGGGCCGAGCACGTTCCCGATCCGGACGGCCGCCAGCCGCGTAGGCCCGCCCGCCGCGGTCTGCAGCAGGAACTCGCCGAGCCGCATCGTCGCGCCGAACACCGAGGTCGGGTCGGCGGCCTTGTCGGACGACACGAGCACCAGGTGCCGCGCGCCGTGCCGGACCGCGCCGTCCAGCACGTGCCGCAGCCCGAGGACGTTGTCGGCGACACCCCGGCACGGGTCCCGCTCGACCCGGCCGAGGTCGTGCCGCCCGGCGGCGTGGAAGACCAGCTCGGGGCGCGCGGCGGCGGTCAGCGCCGCGACCGCCTGGCCGTCCCGGACGTCCGCGGGCGCGGCGGCGACGCGGGTCGCGGGCAGCCGCGCGGTCATCTCGTGCCGCAGCCGCGCGAGCCCGGACGCGTCGATGTCCACCAGCGTCAGCTGCGCCGGGTCGAGCCGCTTCAGGCCGTGGCAGAGCGCCGAGCCGACCGTCCCGCACGCGCCGGTCACCAGCACCCGCCGGTCCCGGACGAGCCGCCGCGCGCGCGGGCCGGTCACCATGACCTCGTCCCGGCCGAGCAGCAGCGCGAGCGGCGTCGCGGGCCGCGGGGCCGCGGGCGGCGGCGCGGGCTTCGGGGAACGTCCGGGGAACCAGCGCATGGGCTCAGCCCGCCACCGCGGGCCGGCGGCGGCTGCTCAGCGCGCCGCTCAGGCCGGTCACGACACGGTCCTGCTGCGCCTCGGTCAGGCCGGGGAACAGCGGCAGCGACAGCAGCTCCTCCGCGACCCGGTCGGTCACGGGCACGGCTTCGCACTCGTCCGGGCCGAGCAGCGTCCGGTAGGCGGACATCTGGTTGACCGGGATGAAGTGCACCGACGTCCCGATGCCCGCCTCGGTCAGCTCCGCGATCAGCGCGTCGCGGTCGGGGACGCGCACCTGGTACAGGTGCCAGGCGTGCGTGATGCCGTCCAGGTTCCGCTGCGGCAGGACGAGCCCGGGCAGGCCGCCGAGCGCCTCGTCGTAACGCCGGACGAGCCTGGCGCGCTCGTCCTGCCAGCCGTCCAGGGCGGTGAGCTGCGCCCGTCCGATCGTCGCCTGGATGTCGGTCATGTTCGCCTTGAGACCGACGTTCCGGACGTCATAGCGCCAGCTCCCGCCGGGCAGGTAGCGCTTCCAGGAGTCCTTGCTCATGCCGTGCAGCCGCGTCGCGCGGATCCGGTCGGCGAGAACCGGGTCGTTGGTCGCGACCGCGCCGCCCTCGCCGATCGGCATGTTCTTGGTGGCGTAGAAGCTGAAGCACGCGGCATGCGCATCGGCGCCGGCCTTCCTGCCGCCGCGAGCCGCGCCCGGCCCGTGCGCCGCGTCCTCTACGACGCGCGTCCGATCGAGCCTGGCCGCCGCCGCGAGCGCCGCGACGTCCACCGGGTAGCCGCCCTGGTTCTGCGTGACCATCGCCTTCGGCCCCGTCCGGGCGGCGGCCTTCGCGACGGTCTCCTCGGACGGGACGAGCGTGTCCTCGTCCACGTCCACCAGTACCGGCCGCAGCCCCGCGTGCAGGATCGCGTTCACCGCGCCGCAGAAGGTCAGGCTCGGCGTCAGCACCGGCGCACCCGGCGGCAGGTCCAGCGCCCGCAGCGCCAGCTCCAGCGCCGCCGTACAGGACGCGACCGCCACCACGGCGTCCGCCCCCAGATACTCCGCAAAGTCCCGCTCAAACCCCCCGACCTGCGGCCCCGTCGTCACCCACCCCGACCCCAACGTCTCAGCGACCCGCGCCGCCACCCCGCCCGCAAAAGCCGGAACGGCAAACGGCACCTTGCCCCGCTCCGCCCGATCTCGGCTCGCACGGTCCTGCTTCGCGCCGACCTGACCCATCCCACTACCTCTTGATCTTCCGGCTGGTCGCGACGACGCCGAGCAGCGGCCAGCCGGACGCGGCGACCAGGTCGCGCACCGACTCCAGGCCCGCGGCCGGCGTCACCGACCCGGCCACCGCCACCACCCCGAACCGCTCGTCCGGCGCGGGATCGACGTCCTCGAAGGCATGCACCAGCGTGAGCGCGCGCAGCTCGACGGGCTGGGTGACCTCGGTCGGCGAGGCCGCCTCGTCCGCTTCGCGCGTCAGGACGGACCGCCCGCTCGCCCGGACGACCGACGTCGACGGCGGCTCACCCGGCGGCGGCGTGGTCGCCGCGTCGTCGCCGTCCTTCCCCGAAACGTGTCCCTTGCCGTTCATCGAACTCTTCTCCGGCTCGGGCACTTGACTCGGGACGACCCGCGTCCGGTTCCCGTACACGGCCTCGGCGACCTGCGAGACCAGCTCGGCAGGCAGCGGACCGCCCGCCGCCGACACCACCGTGACCTGGCCGACCCCGGCCCGCCGCGCCGCCAGCCGGACGGTTCGTCCGAGCGCTGCCTCCGCTTGTGACCGGCCGAGCCATCCCAGCAGCGGGACGTCCAGCCTCCGCGCGACCCGGCGCTGCCCCGGCACGGTCGGCCGGACCATCTCGATCACGACCGCCGCGAGGATGCCGAGCACCAGCCCGCCGAGCCCGGCGACCACCGCCATCATCACGGTCGGGTCGGACTTGGGCGCGAGGATCGCGGGCTGCGCGACCGAGGCGTTCCCGGCGGCGCTGAGCTGCGCGCGCAGCTCGGTCCGGCTGGCCTTGAGATCGGTGAGCTGCGCCAGGATCCGGTCGGTCGCGGTGCCGGGGGAGGCGTCCGCCTGCTGCTTCTCCAGCGCCGTGATCTGCTGGTTCACCTGGTTGAGCTGGTTCTGCACCGCGCCCTGGTTCGAGGTGTTGATCTCGTCCACGGTCTCGGTCGCGACGGCCTGCGCCAGCTTGAGCGCGGCCGCCGCGTCCCGGTCCTTGACGGTCAGCTCGACCACCGTGGACGTGCCGAGCCCCTTCGCCGTGATCTGCTTGGCCACCTTGTCCGGATCGCGCGCCAGCCTGCCGTCCTTCACGACCTTCGCGAGCAGGTCGTGCCCGGTCGCGAACGCCTTGGCGGTGCTGACCGCCGCGCTCACCCCGTTGTCCCCGGCCGCCCCGGCGGCGGCCCCGCCCGGCACGACGATCCGCGCCTGCGCCGCAGCGGGCTGCGCCCGCCCGCTCATCAGCGCGAACACCGCCAGCAGCGGAACCAGCGTCAGAACCAGCAGCAGCGCCCAGTACGTCCGGACCACCCGGGCGGCGACCTCGTCGATCTCCACGGCTCCGGCCCCCTAGGAGGGCCTCCGCCCCCACGGCTGAGCTGACACCGCGAGCGTAAGAAGGCCACAACAACCCCGAATCGCCCACAAAGACGACCCACCTACGCCTTTTGCGGGTCCACACCCCTCCGCACGGCGCGCCCTCCCACCCAGCGCAAAGCCCACCCCCCCCGCCCCCCAGCCCAGCGCGCCCCCGCCCCCTTGCGCGGCGCGCGCTCCCGTTCGCCTGCGCGGCGTGCGCCCGGCCCCTGCACGGTGCGCGCCCCGTGCTCTGCACGGCGAGCGCTCCCGTCGGCCTGCGCGGCGTGCCCACGTATACCTGCGCGGCGCGCTCCCTTCCGGTCCGCGCGGCGTGGGCCCGTCCACCTGCGTAGCGTGCTCCCGTCCGCCCGCGCTGGGTGCGCGTGCGCCCCCAACCCCTTCCCAGTCCGCGCCCGAGCCCTGCATGGCGCGCGCTCCCACGCTCCTGGACGGCGCGCGCTCTCGTTCGCTTGCGGGGCTTGCGCGCCCGTCCTCCCCGCCGGGGCTAGTGCTCCTCGGACGGGCGCATGCCGGCGCGCATTGCGAGGGTGATGGCTTCCAGCGCCGAGTGCATGTCCAGCTTGGCGAGCAGGTTTTGCGTGTGGGTGCGGACGGTGTTGGCGGACAGTCCGAGCCGGTCGGCGATCTCCGCGCGGTTCAGGCCGTCCACCATGCACTGCAGCACCTCGCGCTCGCGCGGGGTGAGGTCGGCGAGCAAGCGGTCCGCGCCGTCCGGCTCGGGCGGCCCGGACAGGAGGCGGCGCAGCACCTCGCCGAGCAGCTCCGGTGGGACCCACCCGCCGCGCCGCGCCGCCTGCCGGACGACCTCGGCGACCCGCTCGGCCCGCTCGGTCTTGGACAGGAACCCGACCGCGCCGCGCCGCAGGCAGCGCACGACGGTGTCCACGCCCTCGGCGGCGGTCAGCACCACCACCCGCACGTCCGGATGCCGCTCGCGCAGCCGGACCAGCACGTCCAGTCCGTTCTCCGCGCCGAGGTCCAGGTCGAGCAGCACCACGTGCGGACGCTCGGTGGCGGCTAGCGACAGCGCCTGCCGCCCGCTCGCCGCGACGGGCAGCACTACCAGGTCCGGTTCGCGCCCGAGCCGGGCCGACAGCGCCTCGGCGAACAGCGCGTGGTCGTCCACGACCAGGACGCGGGTGGGTTGCATCCCGTCACCTTCCGCGCTACCCGGCGGTAGCGAATCCCGCAAACGCTGTAGACGCGCGTCCAGCTACGGACATCTCCCCCACCCGAGACCCCCGCACAACCCGCCCCCACCCACGCCCAACCCCCCCCGTCCGTAGGCACCCCCCGCGCGTACGAGCCCCTAGCGCGTGCGCGAGGCCCAGTGCGTATGCGAGGCACCAGAGCAAGCGCAAGCCCCACCGCGTATGTGAAGCTCCGGCGCGCGTGTGAGGCCTGCGTGTGTGAGGTCCCAGAATGTGCGGAAGTCCCCGGCGCGTGCGCGAACCGCGTGAGGCCCCGGCGGGCGCGCGAGGCCCGGAGCGTGAGCGAGCTCCTGGCGCGTGCACAAGCCCCAGCGCATGCGCGAGGCCCTGTCGTGCGCAACGCCCCAGCGCATGCGCGAGCCTTCGGCGCGAGCGTGAGACCGCAGTACATGCGTGAGGCCTAGCCCGTTACGCAGCCTTAGCGCGAGGGCGTGCCACGGCGCGAGCGTATGCCACGGCGCGAGCGTGTGCCACGGCGCGAGCGCGTGCCACGGCGCGTGTGCGAGACCCGGCGCGCGTGCGTGGTCCCCGCGCGTGCGCCCGGCTCCTGCGTGGGTGAGGCCCCAGTGCGTGGACGGCCCGGACGTGTGTGAGGCCTTGGCGCGAAATTGTGAGGCGCCGGCAGGCGGGCGCGCCAGGGGCCCCGCGCGTGAGGGCCCCAGCGCGTGCGTAAGCCTGAGCGCCTAGGCGAGGCCCAGCCCGAGCGTGAGGCCTCGCCCGCATGAGGGCCCGGCGTGTGCGCCAAGCTCAGCACGTGTGCGAGCCCTGGCACGAGCGTGAGGCCCCGGGCATGTGTGAGGCTCCGGCGTCTACGCGCCCGCTCCGCGAGGTCCGGGTGTGTGTGAGGCTCCGGCGTGTGCGCAAGCTTCAGCGCGAGGCCGGAGCGGGCGTGAGGCCCGGGCGCGTGAACGCGAGGCACTGCGCGTGTGCGGGCCCGAGCGCTTGCGCGCGTCCTCAGCACGTACGTGAGGCCTCGGCGGGCGCGCAAGGCCCCGCGCGCGTGAGAGGCCTGGTGTGTGCAAGCCCCCAGCGCGTGCGCGGCTTGGGCGCGTGCGTGAGGGTCCCCGCGCGAGCGAAAGCGCCAGTACGTGCGCAAGGATCCAGCGTGTGCAGGCCCCGGCGCGTACGCAAGCCCGGCGCGTGTGTGATGTTCCGGCGTGTGTGTGAGGCCCCAGTACATGTGCGGCCTGGCGCGTGTGTGAGGTTTTGGTGCGAGCTTGGGCGGGCGCCTCTGTGCCGTCCCGACGTGTGTGAGGCCCCGCGCGTGCGCGAGCCCCCGGCGCGCGTGTGAGGCCGGCGGACATGTGAGGCCCGGCGGACGTGCGAGGCCCTGCGAGCGCGTGCCCCCGGCACGTAAGCAAGCCCCCCGGTGCGTGTGCAAGGCCCAGCGCGTGCGCGGCCTGGGCACGTGGGCCTCCGCACGTGTGTGAGGCACCGCGCATGCGCGAGGCCCGAGCGCGTGTGAGGCCCTCGGCGTGTGCGCAGTCTCCAGCGCCTGTGCGAGGCGGCAGTGCGAGCTTGTGGGCTCGCGCATACGCAGGCCTTGGCCGATGAGTGAGGGCTGGGGGCGTGGGTGAAGGGGCGGTGTGGGGGTGAGGGGCAAGTGTTTTGTTAGGGGGTGGTGTGGTTGTGAGATATTGAAGTTTGTGTGAAGGGGGGTTGGGTTTGTTAGAGGGTGTTACTTGAGTGAAGAGGGGGTGCTTGTGGGATGGGGTGTTGGGTGGGGGGTGGGTTGCGCGCGCGTGGGTGCGGGCGCGGGGGCGTTGGGGTTTGGGGGCGGCGAAACGTGGTGGGGGACGGGGCGTCCGGTGCTGGTCAGTTGGTTAACGCGGCGTTGACCCTGCGAGGAGGCTTGCGGATTCTGTCCGTACCGAGCCACGGGGAGCACGATCGGTTAGGGGTGACCGCAGTGAAAGTGCTGATCACAGGGGGAGCGGGGTTCATCGGGAGCACGATCGCGTCGGCCTTCGCCGAGCGCGGCGCCACGCCGGTCGTGCTCGACAGCCTGGTCACCGGACGGACGGAGTTCACGGCCGGGAAGGTCTTCTACCGCGGCGACATCGGGGACGGCGTGCTGGTGGACCGGATCTTCGCCGAGCATCCGGACATCGCCGCCGCGGTGCACTGCGCGGCGCTGATCGTCGTGCCGGACTCGGTGCGCGACCCGTCCCGCTACTACCGCGTGAACCTCACGCGGACGCTGGAGTTCGCCGAGCACCTGCGGCGCAACCACTGCGACCGGATGGTGTTCGCGTCCACGGCGGGCATGTACCGGCCGTCCCCGGACCTGTCGGTCACCGAGGCGTCCGAGCTCGACCCGCGCAACCCCTATACGCGCTCGAAGGCGATGGCGGAGGCGGCGCTGCGCGACCTGGCCGGGGCCTACGGGCTGCGCGTGGTGTCGCTGCGCTACCTGAACCCGATCGGCGCGGACCCGAAGATGCGCACGGGCCTGCAGTCGGGGAAGCCCACGCATGCGCTCGGCAAGATGATCGAGTCGTACGAGACGGGCGTGCCGTTCAAGATCACGGGTGTGGAGTGGCCGACCCGCGACGGGACGGCCATCCGCGACTACATCCACGTCTGGGACATCGCGCGCGCCTTCGTCACCGCCGTGGAACGTTTCGACGCGATCGTCCCGCCCGCCGCCGGAACTCCGCCCGCGCGCCTGGCCGGTGCCCCGTCCGCAGGTCCGGCTGGTGCTCTGCCTGCGTCCGATGCCGTGGCCTCACCCGCACGCTTGGCCGGCGCCCCGGCCGCGAGTACGCCTGGTGCTGCTTATCAGGTTGTGAATTTGGGGACTGGGGACGGGACGACCGTTCGGGAGTTGGTCGAGGCGTTTCGGGCGGTCGTCGGGGACGGGTTGGTTGTGGAGGAGGCGGCGGCGCGGCCGGGGGACGTGGTCGGGGCGTTCGTGGATCCGGCTAAGGCTTGGGAGGTTCTCGGCTGGAGGCCGGAGTTCACGATCGGCGATGCCATTCGGCACTCGCTTCAGTGGGCCGAGCATCGTCGACGTCTGGACGTCGTCGCCTGACCGGCGTCTGGCGGCAGCCGTCCGGCCCGCCGTCTGGCGGTCGTCTGGTCGGCGCATGGCTAGGTTCGTCGCTGGAGGGTGATTGGGAAGGTGGTTACGCCGCGGACGAAGGCGTTGCGGAGGATGCGCGGGCCTTCGAGGTCGGCATGCGCGGCCGATCCCACCCGGGCCACGAACTCCTCGAAGAAGATTCGCAGTTCGAGCCGGGCCAGGGACGCGCCGAGGCAGAAGTGGGGGCCGAAACCGAACGCGACGTGGTCGCCTGGCGGGCGGGTGACGTCCAGCTCGTCCGGACGGTCGAACACCGCCTCGTCGCGGTTCGCCGAGCCGTACATGAGGACGACCTGCTGCCCGGCCGGGACGGTCACGCCGGCGATCTCGGCGTCGCGGTCCGCAGTGCGGCACATGTTGAGGATCGGCGTCGTCCACCGGACGAACTCCTCGACCGCGCCGGGGATCAGGCCGGGGTCCTCGCGCAGCAGCCGCCACTGGTCCGGGTGCCGGATGAGCGCGTCGATCGCGGTCGCGATCACCGTCCGGGTCGTCTCCGCGCCGCCGACGAGCAGGAGCAGCGCCTCGTGCGCGAGGTGCTCGTCGTCGTAGCGGGGGCAGCCGCCGCCCGCGTTCGCCCAGAGGGTGAGCAGGTCGGAGGTCGGGCATTCGCGGCGGTCCCGGGCCATCTCCAGGACGGCCATGGCGAACTCGCCGACGGCGACGGTCGCCTCGTGCGTGACGTAGCGCTGCCCGCCGCCCGCGTAGACGGCCGTCGCCGACCAGTGCGCGAGCTTCGGCCACGCCTCCTCGGGGAAGCCGAGCAGCCAGCCGATCACGCGGGCGGGCAGGGGCGCGGCGAGCGTCTCCACGGCGTCCGATGTGCCCTGGTCGAGGGCGTTCTCGATGCAGTCCACGGCGGTCGCGCGGATCCGGTCCGCGTAGCGGGCCACGCCGCGCGGGGTGAACCGCTGGTAGACCAGGCGGCGGCGCTGGGCGTGCTCCGGGTCGTCCACTCCGATCATGGACGGGTCGGAGGCGAGCTGCGGCCGGTACCCGCCGCCGTTCCGCCACAACTTCGGGTCGCGTTCGACGGCGAAGACGTCGGCGTGCCGGGACACGCCCCACAGCCCGTTCGCCTCGTCGTGGTAGACCGGCGCCTCCGCGCGCAGCCACTTGTAAACCGACCAGGGGTCGGTCGCGTACATCTCGCCGTCGAGCAGGTCCACGTTCATGCCCGGCCTCCTCGGTCTGCTCGGTCCACGTTCATGACCGGCCTCCTCGGTCCGCTCGGTCCGCGTTCATGACCGGCCGCCTCGGCCCGCGAGGCCGCCTCGGACGAGCCGTCCGGGAAGCTCGCCGGTGGGTTCGCCGTCCGCGAAGGTCTGGACGCCGCGGACGAAGGTGGCGAGGTACCCGTCCGCCCGCTGGACGATGCGGCGGCCCCCGGCGGGCAGGTCGTACCGCACCTCGGGACGCCGCAACGCGACGGTGTCCAGATCGATGAGGTTGAGGTCGGCCCGCATGCCGGGCGCGATGACACCGCGGTCGGCCAGCCCGTACAGGCGGGCGGTGTCGCGGGTCATCATCCGGACGACGTGCTCGACGGGCAGGCGCTCGCCGCGGCTCCGGTCCCGCGCCCAGTGGCTCAGCATCGTCGTGGGCAGGGACGCGTCGCAGATGAAACCGCAGTGCGCGCCGCCGTCGCCTAGGCCGAGGACGGCGCGCGGGTGCGTCAGCATTTCGCGCTGTGCGTCCAGGTTGAAATCGGAGTAGTTGAGTAGCGGCATCATCAGGACGTTGCGTCCGTCGTCCTCCAGCAGCTCGTCATAGAGCAGCTCCATAGGGTCGCGTCCGGATGCTGCGGCGCGTGCTGCAACGGACGTGTCGGGGTGCGGCTCGTAGTCGGGGTTGCGTTCCGCCAGGGGGAACAGCCGCTCGGGGAAGCCGCGGACCATCGCGGCGAGGATGTCCTCCTGTTCCGGACGTTCGGCCAGGATCCGAGCCTTCATCTCGGGGTCCCTCATGCGCGCGACGCGTTCGGCCCTCGGCAGTAGTGCCATCTCCACATAGGACGGGTGGTCGCCGAACGCATGGAGCGAGTCAAGGCAGATGAGCATCCCGAACGGACGGGACGCGACCTGTGGGAACAGCATCGCCTCGGCATCGGACGCGGACATTTCCAAGAGTTCGCGCCACAACTCCGGGACGGCATCGATCTGTAGGAGAGCGAACGAGACGGGCCGTCCGATGGCTTTGGAGAGCCGCCGCATCCAGGCGACCTCCTGCGCGGGCGCGTTCACGTCCTCGCCCGCCGCTCCTGCGGGAGCCAACTCGTACACGCCGCGTCCGAGCTCGCGGAGGGCTTCGCCTATGCCGAACAGCTCGTCCTCGGCGGCGAAGGTGCCCGGCACGTACTCGCCGTCGATGGCCTTGTGCGTGAGCGTCCGCGATGTGGAGAAGCCGAGCGCGCCCGCCGCGACGCCCTCCTTCACGATCGCCTTCATCGCGGCGATGTCGGCGGCGTCCGCGGGTTCGTTGCGCGCTCCGCGCTCGCCCATCACGTACGCGCGGACGGCGCCGTGCGGCACCTGCGTGCCGAGGTCCATCGTGAAGGCGCGGCGGCCCAGCGCGTCCAGGAACTCGGGGAAGGACTCCCACTCCCACGCGATGCCCTCGGCGAGCGCGCTGCCCGGGATGTCCTCCACGCCCTCCATCAGCCCGATCAGCCAGTCGCGCCGGTGCGGCTGGGCGGGCGCGAACCCGACGCCGCAGTTGCCCATGACGGCGGTCGTCACGCCGTGCAGGGAGGACGGCGCGAGCACCGGATCCCAGGTCGCCTGCCCGTCGTAGTGCGTGTGGACGTCCACGAAGCCGGGCGTGAGGGCCGCGCCGCCCGCGTCGACCGTGCGCCGGGCGCGGCCGGAGACCGTCCCGACCTCGGTGATCCTCCCGTCGGCCGCGGCGACGTCGGCCGCGCGCGGCGGCGCGCCCGTCCCGTCGACGACCAGCGCGTCCCTGATGACGAGATCGTTCATGGTGCCTCCCCGCGCAGTGCCTCGGAACCTCGGCGTAGTGCCTCGGCGTCTCCGCGCTGTGCCTCGGTGTCTTCGTGCAGTGCCTCGAGACCTCCGTGCAGTGCCTCGAGACCTCCGCACAGTTCCTCGGGACCTCCGCGTTGTGCTTCGAGACCTCCGCGCGGTGCTTCGGGGTCTTCGCGCGGTGCCTCGGGGGCGCCGCGGAGTGCCTCGGGGCCGAACATGGGCTCGAACATGGCGCGGTAGTCGGGGCCGCGCCGCAGGTGGTGGCCGCCGTCCACGTTGATGACCTGGCCGGTGATCCAGGACGACTCGGGCCCCGCGAGGAACCGCGCGGCCTCGGCGATGTCCTCGGGCTCGCCGGTGCGGGAGATCGGCATGCAGGCGAGGTAGTCGTCCAGGATCGGCCCGGCGTCGGCGATGCCCGCGACCAGTTCGGTGCGGACGAGCCCGGGCCGGATGCCGTTCACGCGGACGCCCGCGCCGCCCAGCTCGTCCGCCGCGAGCCTGACGAGGTGGTCGACGGCCGCCTTGGACGGCCCGTACGCGCCGAACCACCGGTGGGTGTTGGACGACGCGATGGACGAGATCGCGACGAACGCGCCGCCGCCGTCGCGCGCCATCCGCCGGGCCGCGTGCTTGAGCGTGAGCATCGTGCCGGTCGCGTTCAGCTCGAACGTCCGGCGCCAGGCGTCCGCGTCGAGCCCCTGGATCGGGCCGATCGAGGTCGAGCCGCCCGCGCTGTGCACGACCGCGCGCAGCGGGGCGTCCCGCGCGGCCTGCTCGACCGCGGCGGCGATCGCGTCCTCGTCGGTGACGTCGGCGACGGCGTACGGCAGGCCGGTCCGTTTCAGCTTGGCCTCGGTCCGGCCGCAGACCGTGACGCGCGCGCCGTCGGCGGCGAGCCGGCGGGCGCAGGCGAGGCCGATGCCGCTGCCTCCCCCGGTGACCAGTGCGGACGTGCCTTCCAGCGAGCCCATCGCGCCTCCCAGAGCGGCCCGGGGATGGAATGAGACGTGAGGCTAGGCTAACGTCCGAACCAAGCGATTGGTAGGTCAGAGTTCCGCTCACCGGGGAGGCCAGGTGGAGGATTTCGACGGGCGCGTCGCCGTCGTGACCGGCGCGGGCAGCGGCATCGGCCGCGCGCTCGCGGAGCGGTTCGCGGCCGAGGGCATGCGCCTCGCGATCGCCGACATCGAGAAGGACGCGCTGGACGCCGTCCGCCGCTCCCTCGCCGCACGCGGTACGGAAGTGATCGCGCAGGTCGTGGACGTGGGCGACGAGGAGGCCGTGCACGCCTTCGCCGACCGCGTCTTCGACGGCTTCGGGGCCGTCCACGTGCTGTGCAACAACGCGGGGGTCTTCAACGGCTGCCAGATCTGGTCGCGTCCCGCGCGCGACTTCGCGTGGGCGCTCCAGGTCAACTTCTGGGGCGTGCTGCACGGGATCCAGGCGTTCGTCCCGCGGATGATCGAGGGCGGCGACGAGGGGCACATCGTGACCACCTCGTCCGTCGCGGGCCTGTTCGCCGCGCCGTTCTCCGGCCCGTACTCCGTCTCGAAGTTCGCCGCCTACGCCGCGACCGAGTGCCTCGGGCACGAGCTGGTCGTCTCCGGCTCCCGGCTGCGCGCCTCGGTCCTGTGCCCGGGCGGGGTCGCCACCCGCATCCATCAGTCGGAACGCAACCGTCCGGCGTCGGCGCGGACCGAGCCGTCCGACGACCAGGCGTTCGTCGAGCAGGTCATCGCGGACACCGTCGCGGCCGGGATCGCGCCGGAAGCGGTCGCGGAGCAGGTCGTGGACGCCGTCCGGACGCAGCGGTTCCTGGTGCTGACGCATGACGCGTACCGGCCCGGGCTCGCCGCCCGCGCCGCCGCGCTCGCGTCCGGCGAGCTGCCTCCACTGCCCGACTACGAAACCCGTGACTGACCGCCTCTGCTGCCCGACTACGAAAGCCGTGACTGACCGCCTCCGCTTCCGACTGCGAAACCCGTGACTGACCGCTCCGCTTCCGACTGCGAAAGCCGTGACCGAGGGTCTCGATTCGAACGCGCGCCCCGTGGGACAGGCGGATCTGCGGGACAATGGGAGCGTCATCCCGAGGAGGCGCGTTGAGCGGCAGTGTGAGTGGCGGCGTCCGGATCACCGTCACCAGGACGTTGACGAAGGACCAGCAGGCCCGCCGGGAGCGGCTGCTGGAGGCCGCGCGCGAGCTGGCGGACGAGGGCGGCTACGGAGCCGTCACGATGCACGACGTCGCCGACCGCGCCGGCGTGGCCCGCGCCACGGTGTACCGGTACTTCGCGACCAAGGACCACCTGCTCACCGAGGTCGCCGCGGCCTGGGCGCACCGGGTGACCGCCGACATCGACGCGCTCGCCGTCGGCGACACCCCCACCGAGCGGCTCACCTCGCTGCTGGAGCGGATCGTGGAGATCGCGTCCGGTGAGCTGACCCTCACCTCGGCGATCATCCAGGCCGTCACCTCGGACGACCCGTCGGTCGAGGACGCCCGGACGGTGCTGTTCCTGTTCGTCCGGGACCGGCTGTCCGCGGCGATCGGCGACCCGGTGCCCGACCGGGACGCGGTCGAGATCGTCCTCGGCCACACGCTGCTCGCCGCGCTGGTCGCGCTGACCTCGCTGCGGCGGCCGCTCGAAGAGGTCACCTACATGGTCCGGACGTCCGGACGGCTCGTCCTGGCCGGAGCCCTCGCGACCGAGGCCCAGGCCGCGTCCTGAGCGTGGTCCACGGAGTGTCCGGCTGATTGGTCCTGTCGCGCGCGCACGAGCGCGCCCTACGGTGCCGGGATGAGCAACCCGTGGCTGTTCCTGCTGGCGGCGACCACCCTGATCGCCATCCCCGGCCCGAACCACCTCTACATCGTCACGCGCAGCATCGCGGACGGACGCCGCGCAGGCGTCGTCTCCGCGCTGGGCGTGGAGTGCGCGACGCTGGTGCACGTCGCGCTCGCGGCGGCCGGGCTGTCGGCGCTGATCGCCGCGTCCGCGACCGCGTTCTCCGTGCTGCGCTACGCGGGCGCGGCCTACCTGCTGTACCTCGCCGTCCGGACGCTGCGGTCCCGCGACGAGCTGAGCGAGGTCCGCGTCGCGCCCGCCTCGCTGCGCCGCGTCTTCCTGGACGGCCTGCTCGTCAACCTGTTCAACCCGAAGGTCGTGCTGTTCTTCCTGGCCTTCCTGCCGCAGTTCGTAGACCGCGCGGCAGGCGCCGTCCCGCTCCAGATCGCCGTCATGGGCCTGACCGTCGGTGCGATCGGCCTGCTCAGCGACACCGTGTACGCGGTCGCAGCCGGCTCGATCGGCAGCTGGCTCCGCGCACGCCCGGTGTTCCGCCGCCGCCAGCGCTACGCCACCGGCCTGATCTACCTAGGCCTAGGTGCAGCAGCCGCCCTCGCCACCCCCTCCACCCGCACCCGCTAGCCGAGGCGGAGGAGGCGCTGGACGATGGACGGCTTGTGTAGGGGGCGGTCCAGTGTTAGCGGGATGCGGGCTGAACCGGCCGTCAGGGTGCCGACCTTGGCGTTCTGGGGGGCGGAGCCGGGTGGGTTGCCGGCGACGCCGTACGGGACGGTCAGGCCGGGCCAGCCGACGACGGTGACGGGCTTGGCCGCGCGCAGCGGGGTGTGGCCGCCGAGGCCGTCGTCCACCTGCGCGACGCGGCTCCCGGACGGCGCGACCGTCGCGGCGACCAGGGCGTTTCCGGCAGCGGCGACCAGCGGCTGCGCGGCGGAGATCGCGCCCATCGCGCTCGGCGACGGCTGGTTCATGACCGCGCCGAGGATCAGCGTCTCCACCCCGCCGACCTGGCGGCGCGCGGCGAACACGAAGTTGCCGCCGGCCTTGTCGGTGTAGCCGGTCTTGCCGCCGACCACGCCGTACTGCCCGAGCAGGATGTTGCCCGCGTTGCGCGGCTTGCCGCCGCCGTCCGGCACGAACTCGCGCAGCGCGACCGACTCGGCGAAGCCGGGCAGCCGCATCGCCGCGCGCAGCAGCTTGACCTGGTCGGCGGCCGTGCTGACGGTCGCCGAGTCGTAGCCGCTCGGGTCGGTGTAGGTGGTGCTGGTCATGCCGAGCGAGCGCGCCGCCTCGTTCATCTTCTGGACGAACGCCTGGTCCGAGCCTGCGTCCCAGCGGGCCAGCTCGTGCGCGACGTCGTTCGCGGAGATGACCAGCAGCGCTTCGAGGGCCTTGCGCTCGGTGAGCCGCTGGTTCGGCGTGATGCCGAGCAGCGACTCGCCGCGCTTCTTGCGGTCCGCGACCTCGGCCGCGCCCTGCGGCGTGACCGTGAACGACGGCCCGTCCTCGCCGCTGCGCAGCGCCTTGTCGTGCAGGACCACGTACGCCGTCATGACCTTGGCGACGCTGGCCGTGGGCGTCGGCGTCGCCGCGCCGGACGAGCCCATCGTGCCCAGGCCGTCCACGTACACGGTCGCCTGCCCGGCGTTCGGCCACGGCAGGCTCGGCTTCTGCCCGCCGAACGTGTGGCTGGACGCGGACATCGACAGCGCCAGGGACGGCTCCGGCACCGGCCGCACGAGCTGCCCGGCCACCACACCGGCGACCAGGACGAGGACGGCCACAAGCCCGATCACGAGCCCGCGCTTGCCGCGCTTCGGCTCCTCCTCGTACGCGGGCGCGTCCGTCCGGGGTGCCTGCGCTTGGGGCTGCGCCTGCGGCTGGGCCGCCACGGCGAACTGGGACGGGTTCAGCGGCGCGTCCATGCGGGTGACGTCGGCGTCCCAGGTCTGCGCCTGGGCCTGGGCGCGCGCCTGCGCCTCGGCCTGCGCCTGAGCGCTGAACCGCGGCACGATCGGCCGATCCACACTCCCCAGCGGCCCGGCCGGAGCCGGACCAGGCCCTGCAGGCCCGGCGGACGCCGGGGAGGGCGCCGAGGGCCCGGCCTGATGCGGTCCGCTCGTCCGAGGCGGCACCTGGTGCTGCCCACTGGTTCGGGGCGTGGCTGGGTGCTGCCCGCTCGTCCGGGGCGTGGCCGGGGGCTGGCCGTTCGTCTGGGGCGCGACGGGGTGCTGGCCGCTGGTCCGAGGCGCCGCCTGGTGCTGGCCGCTGGACCGAGGGGCGACCTGCTGCTGCTCGTGCGCGCGCGGGGCCTGCTGCTCGGGCGGGCGCGGGGCGTTCGGGTGCTGGCCGCTCGTCTGGGGCGTGCCCTGCTGGGGCGCGCCGGGCTGGGGCGGGGCCTGCCGCGGGGCGTTCGGCTGGTGGCCGGCAGTCGTGGGATGGGTGCCGCTGGTGCGGGGGGTGTCGCCACCCCGTCCTGGGGTGGACGGGTGGGAGCCGCTGGTGTGGGGCGTTGTCGGGTGCGGGCCGCTGGTGCGTGGGGCGTCCTGGTCGTGCTTCTCCCGCGCGGGCGCAGGAGGCTCCGCCTTGGGGGCCTCGGGCTTCGGGGCGTCCGGCTTGCGGACGGTGGGGAGCTTGTCCTCGACCGTCGGGGACGCCGAGCGGAACGGTTCGCCCTCGGCCGCCTTGGGGAGCGCGACCGTCCACTGCCCGGACGACTTGGACGCCTGGACGGGATGCGCGCCCGACTCGCGCGAGCCCTTCTCCGGCTCCGGCCTCTCGACCGGCTCCCCGCCAGGCCCCTCGACCGGTTCCCCGGCAGGCTTCTCGACCGGCTCCGCGCTCGGCTTCTCGACCGTTGAATCGGGCTTAGGCTCGGCGTCGGTTTCGGCCGGGGGCTCCGGACGGGCGGGTACGGCGAACTCGATCGTCTCCGACCTGGCCGGCTCGGTCTCGTCCGGCCGGTTCTGGGCGTCGTCCGTCACGCCGCGTCCTCCTGCTAGCCCCGGGAAAGCTGAAGTGCGCGGTCGTAGGCGGACCGGAACCCCCGTTCGAGTCCCCGCGCTCATCTGGAAAGATGCGCAGGTTATCCGGAAAGTTCACTTCGTTATCAATTGGTGATCTTGAAATCGCGAACCCGGGCCGCCCGGAACGGCAAGACACCGTCGAAATCAGGCCCGACTACCCCCGGGAAGGCCGTGGTGTCCACGATGACCGCCCCGCCCGCCGTGACGGCGGACGACGCGGAGCTGATCCGCCGGTCGCACGACGATCCGGAGGCGTTCGCCGCGCTGTTCGACCGCTATGCCGGGATGCTGTACCGCTACGTGTCCCGCCGGCTCGGCCCGGAGACCGCCGAGGACCTGGTCGGCGACACGTTCCTCGCCGCGTTCGGCGGCCGGCACCGCTACGACCTGGCCCAGCCGGACGCGCGGCCCTGGCTGTTCGGCATCGTCACCAAGATCATGGCGCGGCACCACCGCCGCGAGGCCGCGCACTACCGGGCGCTGCGCCGCAGCCCCGTGGACGGTCCGGACGACGGCCCCGCCGAGCGGGTCGCCGCGGGCGTGGCGGCCTGGGAGTCGCGCACCGCGCTCGCGGCGGCGCTGGCCGCGCTGCCGCGCCGGGACCGCGACGTCCTGCTGCTGGTGGCGTGGGGCGACCTGTCCTACGAGGAGGTCGCGCGCGCTCTTGACATCCCCGTCGGCACCGTCCGGTCGCGGCTGAACCGGGCGCGGCGCAAGGTGCGCGCCGCGCTCGGCGGCGTCGACCCGACCGCCGTCGATCCGGCCGCTGAGGAGGGCTGAGCCGTGGACGACCTCACGAACGACCTGCGCGACCTCGGCCGCGCCCTGGAGCACCAGCCGCCGCCGTCGCTGGCCCGCCAGCGGACCCGGCTGACCGACGCCGCGCGGGCGCCGCGCCGCCGGCTGCGCCCGCGCGGCTGGACGGCCCTGGCGCTGGCCGCCTGCGCGGTCGCGGCGCTGCTGCTGGTCCCGGCCGTCCTGCTGCGCACCGGCGATCACTCGTCGGAGAAGACGAACGGCCTGGCCGGGGCGGGCAGGCACCGCGCGATGACGCTGCTGCTGCTCGGCTCCGACTCGCGCGGCCCGGCGTCCGACCGCCGCTTCGGCGGCGCGCGCTCCGACACGATGGCGCTGGTCAGGCTGCCCGCCGACCGCAAGCGCGTGACCGTGGTGAGCCTGCCGCGCGACCTGCTCGTCCGGCTGCCCGGCTGCCCCCGATCGGACGGCGGCACCGCCCCGCCCGGCCCCGGGCCCCTCAACTCCGCCTACGGGCAGGGCGGGGTGTCGTGCGCGGTGAGGACGGTCGAGTCGGTCACCCGCGTCCACGTCGACCAGGCCGTGGTCGTCGACTTCAAGGGCTTCAGCCGCATGGTGGACGCGCTGGGCGGCGTCACCGTCGTCCTGCCGAAGTCGGTGAACGACCAGAAATCGGGCCTTCACATGAGCGCGGGCAGGCACAAGCTCAACGGCAAGGGTGCCCTCGCGTACGCGCGCGTCCGGCACGGCATGGGCGACGGCTCGGACCTCTCACGCATCAAACGCCAGCAGGGGCTCATGGCCGAACTCTCGCGCGAGGCGATCGATGCGATGCACAACGATCCGCTCCGGTTCGCCGCGTTCCTGAAGGCGTGCCTAGGCTCGGTGAAGACGGCGCCCGGTCTGGACCTGGACGGTATGAAGGCGCTGGCCGACAGCCTCAAACGCACCGATCCGTCCAGGGCGCTCTATGTGACCCTGCCGAACAAGCCGGCCGCGTCCGATCCCAACCGGCTGGAGGTGGACGAGCCCCGGGCGTCCCAGGTGCTCGCCCCCTTCAGATAGGCAGGTCAGAGGACGGCGAGCAGTCGCTCGATCTCCTCTTCGGAGTTGTAGTAGTGCACGGAGGCCCGGACGACCGCTTCCACGGCGTCCGGGTCGTATCCGTGCCAGCGCGGTTCGCTGACGTTCACGTTGATGTCTCGTGCGCGCGCGGCCTGCACGATCTCCGTCGGCGTCCGGCCGTCCACGCTGAACGTGACGAGGCCCGACCGGATCACCCCGCGGTCGTGGACGGTCACGCCCGGCCTGGACGCCAGTTCCGCGCGCAGCAGCGACGCCAGCACGTCCACGCGCGCGCTGATCGCGTTGATGCCGAGCCCGGACGCGTAGTCGGCGGCCACACCGAGCCCGATCTGCCCGGCGATGTACCGTTCCCAGGTCTCGAAGCGCTTGGCGTCCGGACGGAGTTCGTAGTCGGGGGCGTGCCACTCGGCGGCCGCGTTGTCGAGAAGCGGCGGCTCGATGCTCGTCAGGACGTCCCGCCGCGCGTACAGGAAGCCCGTGCCGCGCGGCCCGCGCAGGTACTTGCGGCCGGTCGCCGAGAGTAGGTCGCAGCCGATCTCGTTGACGTCCACGGGGAGCTGGCCGACCGACTGGCAGGCGTCCAGGAGGAACAGCACGCCCGCCGCCCGGCACAGCCGCCCGACCTCGGCGGCCGGGTTGACCAGCCCGTTCGACGTCGGGACGTGGTTGAGCGAGACCAGCCGCACGCCGCCCCGGCGCAGCTCGTCCTCCAGCGCGTCCAGGTCGATCGTGCCGTCCGGTCCGTCCGGAACGACGTCCACCTGGACGCCGCGCTGCCGGTAGGCGATCGCGTTGGACGAGTACTCGCTGGTAGTCGTCAGGACGCGCTCGCCCGGCGCGAACGCGATCCCGTAGAACGCCATGTCCCAGGCGCGCGTCGCGTTCTCCACGTAGGCGATCTCGTCGCGGTGCGCCCCGATCAGGCCCGCGACGGCGTCGTAGAACCGGTCGATCGCGGCGGCGTTCGCCTCGGCCGCCTCGTAGCCGCCGGTCATGGCCTCCAGCTCCAGATGGCGCGCCACGGCGTCGATCACCGGGCTCGGCGGCAGCGCGGCGCCCGCGTTGTTGAGGTGCGCCACCTTCGCGCACCCGGGGGTCTCGTTCCGGACCTTCGCGACGTCGATCTCCATGGTCGAGACGGTACCCGGCGGGAATGTCAGACCCCTCGGGCAGAGTGGTCCGGCGAGCGGAGTTGACCTAAACATTGGTTGAGGTCTCAGGATGGGGCTCCGACCGCATCCCGGCCCGGACGCCTCCGGACCGCTCGACCCTGGGACGGACGCTCATGGACATGGAGATCACCGCGTGGCACTCGCTGCACCACGCGATGAACGCGAAGGACGAACGCCGTCCCTTCTCCCGCGCGACGCTGCGCCGCATCGGCGCGTTCGCCCGCCCGCACGCACGGCGGCTCGCCGGGTTCCTGCTGGTCAGCATCGTGCTCGCGGTGATCGCCGTGATCACCCCGGTGCTCGCCGGACGGGTCGTCAACGCGATCGTCGGGCACCGCTCGTCCGACGTGGTGGTCGGGCTGGCCGTGCTGATCGCCGGGCTGGCGCTCGCCGAGGGCGGCCTCGGCCTGGTGAACCGCTGGCTGTCGGCGCGCATCGGCGAGGGCCTGATCCTCGACCTGCGCACCGCCGTGTTCGACCACGTCCAGCGCATGCCGGTCGCGTTCTTCACCCGCACCCGCACCGGCGCCCTGGTCAGCCGCCTCAACAACGACGTGATCGGCGCGCAGCGCGCGTTCTCCGACACGCTGTCCGGCGTGGTCAGCAACCTGGTCACGCTGCTGCTCACGCTCGCCGTCATGGTCAGCATCTCCTGGCAGGTCACGCTGCTCGCGCTCGTCCTGCTGCCGGTGTTCGTGCTGCCCGCGCGCCGGATGGGCCGCCGCCTCGCCGGGCTGCGCCGCGAGGCCGCCGCCAACGACGCCGCCATGTCCACGCAGATGACCGAGCGGTTCTCCGCGCCCGGCGCGACCCTGGTCAAGCTGTTCGGACGGCCCGCCCGCGAGTCCGCCGAGTTCGCCGTCCGGGCCCGCCGGGTGCACGACATCGGCGTCCGCACGGCCATGCTCCAGCACGTGTTCATCACGTCCCTGACCGTCGTGTCGGCGCTCGCCCTCGCGCTGGTCTACGGCCTCGGCGGCTTCCTGTCGCTGCGGCACCAGCTCGACGCGGGCGCGGTCGTCGCGCTCGCGCTGCTGCTCACCCGGCTGTACGCGCCGCTCACCGCGCTCGCCGGCGCCCGGCTGGAGATCATGAGCGCGCTGGTCAGCTTCGAGCGCGTCTTCGAGGTGCTCGACCTGGAGCCGCTGGTCAAGGAGAAGCCGGACGCGAAGCCCGCGCCCGAGGGCCCGGTGTCGGTCGAGTTCGACCACGTCCGGTTCGGCTACCCGTCCGCCGACAAGGTCTCGCTCGCCTCGCTGGAGGAGGTCGCCACGCTCGACTCGCGCGGCGGCGTCGAGGTCCTGCACGACGTGTCGTTCCGCGCCGAGCCCGGCCAGATGATCGCGCTGGTCGGCTCGTCCGGCGCGGGCAAGTCCACGATCGCGCAGCTGCTGCCGCGCCTGTACGACGTGGACGCCGGCGCCGTCCGGCTCGGCGGGGTCGACGTCCGCGACCTGTCGTTCGACGCGATCCGCGAGACGCTCGGCATGGTCACCCAGGACGGCCACCTGTTCCACGACTCGATCCGCGAGAACCTGCTCCTCGCCCGTCCCGAGGCCGACGAGGACGAGCTGTGGGACGTGCTCCGCCGCGCCCGCCTCGACGACCTGATCCGCTCCCTGCCGGACGGCCTCGACACCATCGTCGGCGAGCGCGGCTACCGCCTGTCCGGCGGCGAGCGCCAGCGCCTCACCATCGCCCGGCTGCTGCTGGCCCGCCAGCGCGTGGTGATCCTGGACGAGGCGACCGCGCACCTCGACTCCACGTCCGAGGCCGCCGTCCAGGAGGCCCTGTCCGAGGCGCTCGACGGCCGCACCGCGATCGTCATCGCGCACCGCCTGTCCACCATCCGCGCCGCCGACCAGATCCTCGTCATCGAGGCCGGCCGCGTCGTCGAGCGCGGCACCCACGAATCCCTGCTCGCCGAAGGAGGCCGCTACGCAGAGCTGCACAGCACTGCGTTCATGGAGCCTCCGGCTCCGTCGGTCTCGCCTGGGGGCTCGACCGACGGCCCGGACACTCTGGCGAGCGCGACGTCGCTTCGCGACCTTCGCGCCGGGAGCTCGCCTTCGGCGTCGCACCCGGCACTCAGATAGCGCGCTCGCGCCGGTTCAGGCTGTTGACGGTGACGTAAGGGCCATCCCTCACGAGCGGCATTCGCGAGTTCCGGCCGCTCATCGCGGATCCGGTCCGTTCTACTTCCCTGGGGACGGGCCGGATCCGAATTACCTCGGTGGGCTGGAGCCGGACGGTGGTCGCCGTCCTGCGAAAGCAGCGACCACCGCCCGGGGGCTTAAAGGAGGCGCGAAGCGAGCACCGCAGCGCCGTGCATGCCGGCCAGGGGGCCGAGTTCGGCCTGGACCAGGGGCGGGGGAGCGCGGAAGGTCAGGCGCGGGACGAGGCGCTCGGCCAGCGGCGGCAGCAGCGCGTCGCCCGCTTCGGCGAGGCCGCCGCCCAGCACGATCCGGGACGGGTCGAGCATCAGCGTCGCGGCGGCCAGCGCGTCCGCGAGCGTGTCCAACGCGAGCGTCCACACCTCGGCGCAGCGCTCGTCGCCCTCGGCCGCGCGCCGGACGACCTCCTCGGCCGGGACGCCGCCCGCGCGCCGCGCGATCGCGGCGGCGGACGCGTAGGTCTCCAGGCAGCCCCGGTTCCCGCACGCGCACGGCTCGCCGCCCGGCCGGACGACGATGTGCCCGATCTCGCCGCTCCACCCGGACGAGCCGGGGTAGGGCGTGCCCGCCAGCACCATCGCGGCGGCGATACCGGTGCCGATCGGCAGGAACAGGAAGTCCCCGCCGGACCGGCCCGCGCCCCGGACGGCCTCGCCGAGCCCGCCCGTCCGCACGTCGTGGCCGAGCGCCACGGGCAGCCCGAGCCGCTCGGCGGCGAGCTTGCGGAGCGGGACGTCCCGCCAGCCGATGTTGGACGAGTTGACGGCCGTGCCGGTCGCCTCGTCCACCAGGCCCGGCACGACGATCCCGGCGGCGGCGACACCGGGCGCGCTCGCGGCGAGGTCCGCCGCGAAGTCGAGGATCGCGCGCACGACCGTGTCCGGCCCGTGCTCGCGCCCGGTGGGACGGCCCTCGGTGCGCAGGACCGTCCCGTCCGGCTCGATCAGCGCGCCCTTCATCGAGGTGCCGCCGACGTCCAGGGCCACGACCGTCATTTGATGGAGCCCGCGGTCAGCCCGCCGACCAGGTACCGCTCGATCACGACAAAGAGGATCACAACCGGCACGATAGCGATGACCGAGGTGGCGAAGAGGAACTGCCAGTGCGCCTGGTACTGCGTCACGAACGACGGCGCGACCACGGTCAGCGGCTTGCGGTCCGGCGAGACGGTCACCGTCAGCGCCACGATGAACTCGTTCCACGCCGCGATGAACGTGTAGACGACCGCCGTCACCACGCCCGGCATCGAGATCGGCAGCGTGACCCGGGTCAGCGCGCCGAACTTGCCCGCGCCGTCCAGGAACGCCGCCTCCTCCAGCTCGCGCGGGATCGACGAGAAGTACCCGTGCAGGATCCACACGCAGAACGGCAGGTTGAACGCCGCGTTCACCAGGATCAGCGCCAGCAGCGTGTCGGTGAGGTTGAGCGCGACCATCTCCCGGTAGATGCCGATGACCAGCGCCGTCGGCGCGAACATCTGCGTCACCAGGACGAGCAGCAGGAACGCCCCGCGCCCCCGGAACCGGTTGCGCGCGGTGTAGTACGCCGCGGGCAGCGCGCACAGCAGCGTCACCAGCGTGGACGCGACCGCGACCTCCAGCGACACCGTGAGCGCCTGCCCGACGCCGGTGCCCTTCCACACGTCCGCGTAGTTCGACCACTCCCAGTGGGACGGCACGTACGTGCCGGGCGAGCGCGTCAGATCGGACGGCGACTTCAGCGACGTCAGGAACATCTGCAGGTAGGGCAGCACGAACAGCAGCCCCACCAGCCAGCCGACCGCCGTCAGCAGCACCGTCCGCAACCGGATCGGACGCCGCTGCTTGGCGGGCCTCCGGACCGGGGCGGCCTTGGCCGGACGGCGCGACGGGGTCGCCACGGCGTCGCTCATCGGGTCTCCTCCCGCCAGCGCGAGAACCGCAGGTACAGCAGCACCATGATCAGCACCAGCGCGAAGTTGACCACCGACATCGCCGCGGACTCGCCCACGTGCTGGTCGGAGAAGGCCAGCTTGTACATGAAGGTCGTGGTCGTGTCGGTGTCGTTGCCGGGCCCGCCGCCGGTCATCTCGTAGATGATCGGGAACGAGTTGAACACGTTGATCACGTTGATGATGCCCGCGATCAGGATGGCCGGGCGCAGCAGCGGCAGGGTGATCTGGAAGTAGGACCGCCACGGGCCCGCGCCGTCCACCCGGGCCGCCTCGTACACGTCCGCCGGGATGGTCTGCAGGCCCGCGAGGATCACGAACGAGGTGAACGGCAGCGACACGAACACCGCCACCCACATCATCCAGATGACCGCCTGGTGCGGGTCGCCGAGCCAGTTGTGCGGGTGGTCGATCACGTGCAGGTCGAGCAGCACCCGGTTGACCAGGCCGGAGAAGTTGTCCAGCATCCACTTCCAGATCAGCGCGGTCATCAGGACCGACGCCGCCCACGGCACGATCACCGCCCAGCGCACGATCCGGCGGCCGGGGAAGCGGGCGTTGAGGAGCTGGCCGAGCGCCAGCGACAGCAGCAGCGTCACGACCACGACCCCGGCGACCCACAGCACGGTGCGCAGCAGGACCGGGACGAGGGCGTCCTCGTCGAACAGGTCGGAGTAGTTCGTCACCCCGTTCCAGCCCTCCGTGAGGCCGGACGAGGTGATCTTCTGCAGCGAGGTGCGGGCCATCTCCACGACGGGCCACAGCACCACGAAGGCGATGAGCAGGATCGACGGGCCGAGCCACAGCAGGGGCGCGAGCTTGCGCAGCGCCCGCAGCGCGGCCGGGGACGCGCCCCCGGAGCGGGAGACTCCGGGGGACGCGTCCGGCAGGCTCACGTCGTCCGCGTGATGGACGTCGTGCACGGCTCGATCAGCCGGCCTTCTGGGCGGTCTTCTGGATGTCGCCGAGGACCGCCTTCGGGTCCTTGTTCGCGACCGCGGTGCCGAGCTGCTGCTTGACCGCGCCCGCCACCGCGCTCCACGCCGGGTTGCTGGTCGGGGCGAACTTGCTGGTCGGCAGCGCGTCCACGAACTGCTTGAAGTACGGGTCGGCGCTCAGCGCGTCACCGGCGGACTTGGTCACCGGCAGGAAGTTCTCCAGCTTGAGGAACTTGCTGGTGTTGTCCTTGGAGTAGAAGAAGTCGAGGAACTTCTTCACCGCCTCCTTGTTCTTGCCGTCGTTCTTCTTGAACGCGGCGAGCACGTCCATGACGCCGAGCGTGTTGTGCTGGCTGCCGTCCTTGCTGGGCAGCGGCGCGATGCCGTAGTTCAGGTTCTTGTTCACCGTGTCGATGAACCCCGCGCGGGTGAACGGGCCGCCGATCGCCATGCCGACGCGGCCCTGCGCGAACTGGTTGAACACCGTCTTGCGGTCGGTGGACTCCGGGTTCGGCTGGGTCAGGCCGGACTTGTTCAGGTCCTTGAGGAAGTTCAGCGTGTCCACGTTGGCCGGCTGGTCGATCGCCCACTTGCCGGACGCGTCGACCCACCCGCCGTTGTTGTTCATCGCCCAGGAGTAGAACTCCGCCTGGGCCTCCTCGGGCCCGAGCGGCAGGCCGTAGCCGATCGCGCCGCCGGCCTTGACCTTCTGCGCGTCGGCCTTGACGTCCGCCCAGGTCTTCGGGGCGTCGTTGATGCCGGCCTTCTTGAACAGGTCCTTGTTGTAGAACATCAGGCGCGCGCTGGAGATGAACGGCAGCCCGTACTGGGTGCCGTTGTACTTGGCCTGCTCGACGAAGGTCGGCGAGAAGTCGCTCAGCGTGCTCGGCGACACGACGTCGGACGCCGGGTAGATCAGGCCGTCCCGCGCGAAGTCGGAGAACGCGTTGTAGTTCAGGACGTCGGGGACCTGCTTGGTCTGGACGTAGGTCTTCACCTTGGCGTCCATCTGCGTCCAGTCCACCATCTCCAGGTCGACCTTGTACCCCGAGTTCTTCGCCTCGAAGTCCTTGATCAGGCCGTCCCAGTAGCCCTTGGTGTTGTCGTCGTAGATGGCCGCGACGAACTTGATCGTCTTGTTGTCGCCGCTGCCGCCGCTCGACGAGCTGCCCTTGCTACAGCCGCTGACGCCCACGGCGACCGTGAGGCCCGCGGCGATGGCGACCGTGAGATGCCGTTTCATCTGGTCCCCGCCTTCTCCGGCGCACATGAAAGAATGTGCGCGGTACGAATGCTCTATGAGCAGAAACGCGCGTGGCCCGACGATAAGAGCTGGTCCGTACCAGTTCAAGGGGCGTCCTCCCCACGAGTCTCAACCGTTATCGGCCGTCTTGCCCTGGTCTGTGCTGGTACGTGCCCTACGCAGGACTGGTCCGGTCCCGGCGGCCCGCCCGCCCGGCGTTGCGGTCGGGTGCCTAACCCGCATTGCGTCCCCGCCGCCATCTCGCGCAGTTCGGCTGATCGCGGTGGCGCCCGGGATCCGGGAGAACACGAACCGTCGCGGGACCCCGTCCCGACGCCGCAGAGTGCCCGGAACCGCCTCGTCCATCCCACGTTTCCCCGCACCGCACTCCCCGTCCGTTCCAGCGTCGCCGTCCCGACTCCCGCGGCGCCGTCCCGACGTGTTCCCGCGGCGCTGTTCCGCACCCTTCGATGTCGATGGGTGTGGCAGCGGGGACCGGATTTCGCGCCGTTTGGCGCGGACGGCCTCCTTGTTCGGGACGGCCGGTGGCGACGCGGCTTCCGTCCGGCGTGCCGTCCCTTGCCCGTTGGGGTTCCGTATCGCCGGGACGCGCGCCGGAATCGGCGGTCGGGAGATCCTCCGGTCGGGCCCGGGTGCCCGGTTGTGGTCGGGACGGGGGGTTTGTTGATCACGGTGGGGGCTCACATATCGGGGCAAAGGTGCTCGGCCGTCCGGCGTCGCACCGTGCCCGGACCAACCCTGGGGGCTGATCGGCGTGGCGGGTCGGACCGACGGACGCGAATGGCCCGGTGCGATGGACCTCGCGGCGGCGCGCGCGGCCGGATGGCGGCCGACGCCGTTCCGGCAGTTCATCCTGAAGATCCACAGCCGCTGCAACCTGGCGTGCGACTACTGCTACGTCTACGAGATGGCCGACCAGGGGTGGCGGGACCAGCCCCGGCGCATGAGCGAGGCGGTCGTGGACGCCACGGCGCGGCGGATCGGGGAGCACGTCCGCGCGCACCGGCTGGGCGGGATCGAGCTGATCCTGCACGGCGGCGAGCCGCTTCTGGCCGGGCCGGAACTGATCCGGCGGACCGTCCTGGCCGTTCGGGAGGCGGCCGGAACGCGGACGCGGGTGCGCGCCGGGGTGCAGACCAACGCCGTCCTGCTGGACGAGCCGTTCCTGCGCCTGTTCGACGAGCTGGACGTGCGGGTGAGCGTCAGCCTGGACGGGGACGAGCGCGGCCACGACCGGCACCGGCTGCACGCGAACGGCCGGGGCAGCTACGCGGAGACCGCGGCGGGCCTGCGGCGGCTCACGGCCGAGCCCTACCGGCGGCTGTTCACCGGGCTGCTCGCCACCGTCGACCTCGCGAACCCGCCGGTCGAGACCTACGAGGCGCTGCTGGAGTTCCGTCCGCCCGCGATCGACCTGCTGCTGCCGCACGGCAACTGGGACGCCCCGCCGCCGGGGCGCGACCCGTCCGCCGCGGACGAGCCCTACGGCGACTGGCTGGCCGCCGTCTTCGACCGCTGGGCCGGCGCGCCGGAGCGGGAGACGAGCGTCCGGCTGTTCCGCGAGATCATCGCGCTGAGCCTGGGACGGCCGTCCGCGAGCGAGATGGTCGGGCTGTCCCCGGCGGCGATGGTCGTGGTCGAGACGGACGGCACGATCGAGCAGGTCGACACCCTCAAGTCCGCCTACGAGGGCGCCGCCGCCACCGGCCTCCACGTGGGCCGGGACGGTTTCGACGCCGCGCTCGCCCTCCCCGCCACCGCCGCCCGCCAGATCGGAGCGGACGCGCTGTCCGACACGTGCCGCGCCTGCCCGGTCGGCCACATCTGCGGCGGCGGCCTGTACGTCCACCGGTACAGCGCCGGAAGCGGCTTCCGGAACCCGTCCGTCTACTGCCGCGACCTGTACCGGCTGGTCAGCCACATCCGAGACGCCGTCGCCCGCGACGTGGCGCGCGCCAAGAGCACCACGAGCGCCGGGACACGGGCCGCGCGGCCCGCACGGGCCTCGCGGCCCGAACCGAAGCGGCTGTCGATCCCCGAGAAGGTCTTCCTCGGGCTCGCGCAGGGCGGCGGCGGAGCCTACGCCGTGGACGAGCTGTGGCGCGTCCAGCGGTCCAAGCGCGCGCTGCTGCTCCGCTGGGTCCGCGAGGCCGCCAGATCGCGCGACCCGGCGCGCGAGGCCCGCGCCCGCCAGGCGTACGCGCAGCTCGCGGAGATCCAGGGCCGCGCGCCGGACGAGGTCCGCGCCGTCCTCGACCACCCGACCGTCGGGGTCTGGGCGCACGCGGTCGCGGACGCCGGCGCGGACACCGACCCGATCACCGCGCTCGCCGCCGCCGCGGCGGTCCGGGCCCGCGACCCCCGCCCGGTCGAGGTCGTCGGCGGCCCGGACGGCCTGTTCCTGCCGTCCCTCGGCCTGGTCGGACGGTTCGCCGGGACCGGCGTCGTCCGCGCCGCGCCCGGCGCGCCGGTCACGGTCACGTCCGAGGCGGGCACGGTCACGCTGCCGGACGACCCGCACCGGGACGCCCCCGGCTGGCGCGGCCTGCGCAGCGTCGAGGCCGAGTACCACGGCATGGCCCTGCACCTCCTCCTGGACGACGCCGACCCGCTCCGCACGGTCGGCGGCGACCCGACGCCCCGCCTCACCCCGGCGGACGCCGACCGCTGGCGCGCGGCGCTGCGCGGGGCCTGGCGGCTGCTCGTCCGGCGGCACTGGACGGTCGCCGAGGAGGCCGCCCGCGCGCTGATCGCCCTCACCCCGATCGTCCCCTCGGCGCGGGGGATGAGCAGCGCCACCGCGCACGAGGCGTTCGGCGTCCTGTTCGCGTCCCTCCCCGACGACGAGCGGGACCTCGCGGCCACGTTCGCGCACGAGGTGCAGCACGCGAAGCTCGGCGCGCTGAACGACGCCGTCCCGCTCACCCGCCCGGACGACGGCGTCCTCTACTACGCCCCCTGGCGGGACGACCCGCGCCCGGCCGCGGGCCTGCTCACCGGCGCGTACGCCCACCTCGGGGTCGCCGGGTTCTGGCGCAGGCAGCGGCACCACGAGCACGGGCCCGCCGCGCTGCGCGCGCACACCGAGTTCGCGCGCTGGCGCGACGCGTCCGCGCTGGTCGCCCGGGTCCTGGCCCGCAGCGGACGGCTGACACCCGAAGGCGAGCGCTTCGTCGCCGAGATGGACCGGACGCTCCGCGCCTGGCGCCGCGAACCCGTCCCGTCCGCCGCCCTGGACCTCGCTCGCACCGCCGCGACCACCCACCGAGACCGCTGGCAATCCAGACACGGCAGGCAGGTCTGACGCGTCCCCGGTTTAGATGGGTGGGGGGTCGAAGTCGCAGTCGAGGTGGCGGCGTTCGGCGGCTACGACGGCGTCCGGGTGGGTGATGCCGAGGACGCGGGCGTAGCGGTGGATGGTGTCCTCGTAGAGGGCCTCGCCCTCGTGCTGGAGGGCGTCGTTGCGCTGCTCGCGGCCCTCGCGCTCCAGGTCGACCGAGAGGTTCGCGGCGCAGGCGAGCGACATCGGGTGGTCCACGCCGAGCAGTGACCGCAGCCGCCGGAGCGTGCCGCGGCCGAGCGCGACCGCGCTGGCGAGGTCGCCGAGGTCGGCCAGGTCGCTGGCGAGGTTGGTGGCGACGGTCAGCGAGTAGTGGTGGTCGCGGCCGAGCCGGTCCTCCAGCCCCGCGAGGGCCTTCTCGTTGGTCGACCGGGCGGTCGTCGTCTCGCCCCGGACGCGGTGCAGCAGCGCCAGGTTCCCCTGGACGCCGAAGATGTACGGGTGCCGCGGGCCGTACATCTCCGGGTAGAGGTCCGAGACGGTCTTCGCCAGCTTCAGCGCCTCGTCCTGCTTGGCGAGCGTCCGGTAGACGTTCACCAGGCTGGTCGCGGACGCGAGGGTGTCCGGGTGGACGGGCCCGAACAGCCGGACGCACCGCTCGTAGGTCTCCCTGGCCAGCTCCAGCGCCTCCTGGTAGCGGCCCGCGCGGCGCTTGGCGATGGTGAGGTCGGTGGACGCGCGGACGGTCACCGCGTGCTCCAGGCCGAGCTGCTCGGTGGCGAGCGCGACCGCGTCCTCGCCGAAGTCGATCGCGTCCCGGAAGTCGCCCAGCAGCCGGACGGCGCGCGCCAGGCCGTTCAGCCGGACCGCCTCGTCCACGGCGCTCACGCCCTCCGGCCGCGGCCGCCCCGAGGACAGCCGGTAGCAGCGCTCCTGCACGTCCCGCGCCCGCACGTAGTCGCTGACCAGGCCGTAGTCGAGCGCCAGGTTGTTCATCACGCGGACGGTCCGGGCGTGCTCGGGCCCGAAGAAGTCCTCGTGCTCGCGCAGCGAGAACTCGCCCTGCTCGCGGCCCTGCCGGAAGTCGCCGCGGGCGCGCAGGTCCGCGCCGCTGCTGTCGATCACGGCGAGCAGCAGGTCGCGGAACTCGTCGTCGTCGCGCCCGCTGGCGCGCATCGTGCGCAGCGTCTCCTGGTTGAGCTCGTACGCCTCGGTGTACTGGCCGCGCTCGCGGATCAGGATCGCGCGCAGCCGCCGGGCGCGCAGCACGTTCAGGTCGTCCGGCGGCGAGCTCTCGCTCCAGTGCTCCTGGACGCGCTTGGAGAAGCTCGCACCGCCCGCCTGGTCGCTGGACACGTACAGGTAGCGCGCGAACGACAGCACCATCGCGCGGACGCGCGGGTCGGTGCTGTCGATGGCGGCCGTCGGGTTGATGTGCGCGTACAGGGCGTTGAAGTCGCGCCACGACTCGGTCTGGTCGGGGTCGTTCGGGGTCGCCTCCGCCAGCAGCAGGTGGACGTCCGACAGGTAGCGGGCCCGCTCGCCGCCCGTCAGCGCGTTGCGGACCAGGCCCTGGATCAGCCGGTGCATCTGGATCGTCCGGTTGTCGCCCTCGATCTCGACCCGGACGAGCGCGTACCGGCGCAGGCCCGCGACCGCGCGGCTGGTCTCGATCGAGTCGCGCAGGATGTCGGCCAGCTCCGGCGAGACGCCCGGCGGCGCGGTCCGGAACACGTCGCGGGGGAACGGCTCGGGCCCGAAGAACGCGCAGCAGCGCAGCAGCGGGACGGCGTTGGGGTAGTTGCGCTCCAGCTCCTCCACAGCGAGCCGCCAGGCGGCCGTCATCGGCCGCGGGTACTCGCTCGCCTCGCCCTCCAGCAGCAGGTCGCCGATCCGGTCGCGGAGCAGGGTCAGGTAGTCCCGCACCGACATCGCCGACTCCTGCAGCAGCGACGCGGCCTGCTCCAGCGCGAGCGGCAGGTCGCCCAGCTCGTCGGCGAGGTGGTCGGCGTCGTCGGAGCCGAGCGCGCCCGGCAGCCGGCGGCCGAGGAACTCGACGCTCTCCTTCCGGGAGAACACGTCCACCTCGACCGTGGCGACGCGCCCGCGGCCCTTCCAGTTGGGGTTGCGGGAGGTGATCAGGACGTCGCCGGGGCCCTGCGGGACGAAGGCGTTGATGTCGTCCGGCTCGTCGGCGTTGTCGAAGATCAGCAGCCAGCGGGCGTAGGGCTCGCCGCGCTCCAGCGCCTGCCGCACCGAGTTCGCGGCCTCCTCGACGCCGACCTTGCTCGCGGGCGGCAGGTCCAGCCGCGGCGCGAGCCCGGCGAGCGAGGACCGGACGAGGCTCTCCTGCGCGGACGGGATCCACCACACCAGCTGGTATTCCGGCCGGAACCGGTGCGCGTACTCGATCGCCAGCTGCGTCTTGCCGACTCCGGCCATCCCGTGCAGCGCGTAAGGCACCACGGCCGCCGCGACGTTGTTCCTGATCCCTTCCCGGAGGGACGAGAGCAGATCTTCACGGCCGGTGAAATTGTGGTTGCGTGCGGGAATCTTGGCTCCCCAGATGCGGGGGATTCCCATGGGCATCGGGATGTCGCCGGTCGAATCGGTCACGCGACTCGCCTCCCGCACGTGGGCGCACCACTGATCTTGTCAAGCATCCTATGCCGCCGCCGGAGGCCCGGCCATGACGGAAAACCGATTCCGGCCCGGGCTGTGGAATTTTCCGAACAGGCTGGCGGAAGGACGCGTGAAGGGCGCATAATCCCGCGCGTAATGCGCGCCCGCAATGCCGGACAGCACAGTGGCGCGATGTGGTCAGGTTCCCCCGCCGGATCGGGGGAACATGGACAATCACAGACGGGCCCCCGACCGCCGCAACAAGGAGCCTTCCGATGCGCGACGAGGTGGATTTCCGCAGCGACCTGCCGGATCTTTCCGGGACCTCCCTGGAGGAGCTGAGCGGGCTCGGCGGGACGGTGCTCGCCGAGGAGATCGAGAGGGTGCTCGCGCCCGGCCGCAGGCCGCCCGCGGTGTCCGCGAACTTCAGCGCCTACCTCGGCGACGAGTGACGCGCCGGATCCGTGGAGCGGGACCGGGCGCGGTCGAGCCGAGCTGAACCGGGCGAGGGAGTGGGCGACGTGGAGCAGTTCCCGGCCCGCCCTGGCGCGAACCCGAACACGGGTGACGCGTCCCCGCCCCCGCTCGGTGCGAACCCGCCTCCGCGCGACGCGTCCCCGCCCCCGCTCGATGCGAACCCGCCTCCGCTCGACGCGGCTCCGGCCGCCGGTGGCGCGGGCCCGTACTCCGGGGACGGGAACCCGTATCCCGGGCTCAGGCCGTTCACCGAAGGGGAGCGGCACCGGTTCTTCGGCCGCGCCGAGGAGGCGCGGCGCCTCGCGGAGCTGTGGACGCACCGTCCGGTCACCGTCCTGCGCGGGCCGGGCGGCTGCGGCCGGACGTCGCTGATCCGCGCGGGCGCCGTGCCGCTGCTGCGCGACGAGCGACGCGCGCCCGCCCCGCTCGTGGACGTCGGACCGGTCGCCGTCGAGCCGCAGGGACGCGTCCTGCCGACCGCGGCGTTCCCGGAGACCGACCCGTACCTGCTGGCGCTGCTCGCCGCCTGGAACGAGGCGCCCGGCGACGCCGACCCGATGGCCGCCCTCCTGCGCCGCATCCGGCGCGGGCTGCCCGGCGGGCGGCGGCCGGTGCTGCTCGCGGTGGACCGCGCCGAGCGCTGGTTCACCGGCCGCGCGGCGGCCACCCGGTACAACGGCCTGCCCGAGCTGCTCGCGGCGGTCGCTGCCGATTCCGGCGTCCGGCTGCTGCTGTCGGTGCGGGACGAGCACGCCGACGACCTGCTCGGCGCCGTCGCGCGGCAGGGGCTCCCGATCGCGGAGCTGCGGCTCGCGCCGCTCGGCCGGAGCGCGGCCCTGGACGCGGTCGCCGAACCCGCGCGGCAGGCGGGCCGGGCCTTCGCGCCCGGCGCGGCCGAACGCCTGGTGGACGAGCTGAGCGCCGCACGCCATGACGCCGCCGTCGACCCGGCGCTGCTCCAGAGCGCCTGCCGGGCCGTCTGGGACGGCCTCGACGAGGACGACGACACCCTCCCCGAACGGCTGCTCCCCGGGCTGGACGACATCATCGCCGACCTCTGCGCCGCGTCCGTCAACGCCATCGCGGACGATCTGGACGCCGCGGCCCGCTCCGTCGGCGCGGCCTCCGAGGACGACTGGCGCACCCTCAAGAAGTGGGAGCGGACACCGGAGGACGTCGCCCGCCGCGCCGCCGGAATCCCTCCGCATCCCAAGGACACGGCGGCCCCTGACCCCGGCCGCGCGTTCCGGCCGAGACCTTCCGTCCCGTCCGCCGCCGCACTCCATCTCCTCCGCGAAGCGCACCTGGTGACGAGCGTCCGCGACGGCGGCGCCGTGACCGACGTCCTCAGCAATCCTGAGCTGGCCTCCGCCTTCCGCGCGCTGGGGGAGCGGCCCAGGCGGCGGAACTCGCGCCGCCCGGCGGACCCGCGGCACCGGCTCCGCGCGGCCGAGACCGCGCTCGCCGCCGGGGAGGCCCTGCTCGCCCGCGGCCTCGCGGGCTCCGCGGCCGGGCATCCGGGGACCGACGCCGGGTTCCAGGCGGACGTCCAGACCGTCCTCGGGAACATCGCCTACCTGCACGGCGGCTACGACGAGGCGGGCCACTGCTACCGGCGCGCGGGCGAGCTGCTCCAGACGATCGACGACGGCGCGGCGGTCGTCCGGCAGCTCGCCGCCGAGGGCTGGGCGCGGTTCGCGGCGGGCGACGTCGAACGCGGCGTGGCGCTGATGCGCAGCGGCGCGGACCTCGCACCGGGCGACGCGTCCGTCCAGGTGGGCCTCGGCCGGATGCTGTGGCGCGCCGGACGTCCCGAAGCCGCGCTCGCGGTGCTCAGCGGCGTGCTCAACCGGCACGGCGACGTGCCCGAGGCGCTGGAGATCCGCGGCGAGATCCGCGCCGACCGCGGCGAGTCGGAGTCGGCGCTGCGCGACCTGGACCGGCTCGGCCGGTCCGCCGACCCCGGCGCCCGCGCCGCCCGCGCGCTCGCCCTCGCCCGGCGCGGCCGGCTGGACGCGGCGCGCGAGGAGATCGGCGAGGTCGTCGCGGCGGGCGCGGAGAGCGGCCCGGCCCTGTACCGGGCGGCCCAGGTCGAGCTGATGACCGGCGACACCGGCACCGCCACCGACCTCGCGACCCGCGCCGTCGAGGCCCGCCACCCGCCCCTCCCCGAGCACCTCCGTGCCGAAGCCTGGCGCCTCCTGGCAGACGTGTGACCCCCGTGCCCCTCGGCGGGCTTGCGAGTTACTTGGGACGGAAGCCGTTCCAGGTGTGGCATGTGACGCTGAGCGGCGTCCGGTTCCGGGGCAGGATCATGGCATGGGCTCCACTGCCACGGCGCTGGTGACGGGCGGGACGGCCGTCCTCACCGGGACGCTCACCGCGGTCGTCGGCGTCGTCACCACCCGGCTCGGGCACTCCTACGAGCGGCGGCGCGCGGCGGACGCGCGCGAGGCCGAGCACGCGGACGCCGCCGCCCAGCGCGTCCGCGACGCCTTGCGCAGCATGGACAACGCCGTCGTCGACCTCGGCGTGACGATCCGCCTGATCGGTCGGCTGAAGCAGTTCGACGGCGAGGTCGAGGAGCTGAGAAGGCGCATTACGGACGAGTACCGCACCGTGGTCAGGGAGATCCAGGCGTTCCTGGACGCGGCCGGGCACGATCCGAAGTTGGAGCGGCCGCTTGACGCGCTGCGCGCGGAGGTGCGGCGCGCCTGGCTGCACGGGCTCGGCGAGTCCGGCAAGCAGGACCCGCGCAGCGCGGCCGAGGTGGACGACGAACTCCAGAAGCTGCTCGGAGACGTCGGGCGGGCGCTCACACGAGGGCCATCGGTGCCGGCGCCGCGTCCCGGCGGGTCCGGCGCCGGAGCCGCCGCACCCGTGCCCTCCGGGCCGTCCAGAGCAGGACGCCCGTGGCGGCGATGGCGAGGGGCACCGCCCACGCGACCGCGAGGGCGCCGACCGCCGTGATCGCCACGCCGCCGCACATCGTGCCGATCGGGGCGACGCCGAGGGTGACGAAGCGGTTCGTCCCGGCGACGCGTCCGCGCAGCTCGGGAGGGGTGCGGCTGGCCTGGTAGGCGGAGAGCGCGATGTTCAGCCGGGCGCCGACGAACCCGACGCCGCCCCAGGCGACCATCCACACACCGGCCCACGGGACGGCCGCGAGCAGGACGGTCATCCCCAGCCACGCCCACATGCACAGCCGCACGAGGCGCAGCGGACGCCGCCCGAACCGCCGCCTGCGGGTGAGCGCCACGTAGCCGGACACGAACGATCCGCCGAGTCCGGGCGCCGCGAGCAGCACGCCGACCATGGCGAGCGGAAGCCCGGCATCACGCGCGCGCACGACCAGCAGCAGCGTGACCATCTGGAACAGCAGGTTGGTGGCGGTGCACGCGATCAGCGTCGTGCGCAGGAACCGGTACCGCCACAGCCATTTCAGACCTTCGAGCATCTCCGCCGTGAGCGCCCCTTTCCGGCGGGGCGCGGACGCGACGGTCGGGCCGTCCGCCCGCAGCGGCCGGACATGCGCCCAACCCTCATGCGGACGTGCGGCATCGTCCTGGCCCGCGCAGCGCCCCCGGAGCCCGGCGGAGCGGAGCGTCAGGATCGCCAGCATGGACGCGAGCCCGAACACGGCGTCGGCCGCATACGGGACGGCCGTCCCGACCGCGTGCAGGACGCCGCCCAGGGGCCGTCCGAGCAGCATCGCGCCGTTCGCGCGGCCCTCGTTCTGCGCCATCGCGGTCTGGAGCCGTGCCGCCGGGACGACGCGCGGCACGGCGGTCACCTCGGCGACGTTGTAGAAGGTCGTGCAGGCCCCGCTGACCAGCGCCGCGACCACCAGCACGCCCGGCCGGAACACCCCGGCGGCGAGCGTCAGCACGACCGCCAGCGACATCAGCGTCCGGACGGTCTGGCCGACCAGCATCGTCCGCCAGTGGTCGAGCCGGTCCACGAGCATCCCGGCGGGCACATGAAGCAGCAGCCCGGGGACCGTTCCGGCCGCGACGACCCAGCTCACGAACGCGGGCGAGCCGGTGAGCGTGAACGCGAGCAGCGGCGCCGCGGTCGTGACGCTCATCGCGCCGAGCAGCGACGCCGCCGATCCCGTCCATAGCAACCCGAACCGCAGCTTCCACCCCGCCGGCTCCGGCACGACCACCGTTTCCGGCGCAGGCACCACTTCCAGCGCAGGCGCCACTTCGAGCACGGGCGGTGCTTCCAGCGCAGGCACCGATTCCAGCGCCACTTCTAGCGCAGGTGTCACTTCTAGCGCGGGGACGACTTCCAGGGCGGGGAGCGTTTCGGCGAGGGATTTCGGTTCGGCCAGGAGCGCCGGTTCCGGAAGGTCCGCCCGTTCCGGCATGACGGCGAGACGCGGAGGCGTCCGCCGTGCCGTGTTTCGGGCCTCTGTCCCGGGGTCGAGCTCCGAGACGGCCGCGTCCCCTGCCAATGCCATCTGTGTCGCCCATGAGGAAAGGACCGGACGGGGTCATGCGGGTGTACGGATGAGGGCGCACAGAATGCCCAACGCCGCCAGCCTAGGGGGTGCCGGGTAATGATCTCCCCAAGGGGCGGACTATCGGCGAAGTTGATCCGTGAAAAAGCAATTCTGGGGTGCTTACTGCGCCGATGTCAGGGGTTGGGGTGGTCGGCGGAAGGGGGGAGGGGGTCGGCGGCGGGCAGTAGCAGGGTGAAGATCGGCGGCGACGGGCGGCGCAGGACGAGCCGGCCGCCCTCGGCCTCGGCGAGGGAGCGGGCGAGGGCCAGGCCGATGCCGTGGCCGTCGGCCGAGGCGGAGTGCCGGCGGGCGAAGATGTCCTCGGCGTCGTCGGTGACGCCGGGGCCCTCGTCGGAGACGTCGATGGCGAGGCCGCCGCCGATGTCGCTGGCCTCGACGGTGATCCGGCCCGCGCCGTGCGTGACGGCGTTGTCGATCAGGACGTCCAGGATCTGCCGGACGGCGGACGACTTCACGTGCAGGTCGGGCAGCGGGTCGTGCGCGGTGACCGCGACCGGGCGGTCCACGCCCGCGAGCGTCACCGACCAGCGGGAGCGCAGGTCGGCCAGGAGGTCCGGGACGTCCAGGACCTCGGCGTCGGGGCCGGCGTCCCGGGCGAGCCGGAGCAGGTCGTCGATGATGTCGCGCAGGTGCTCGCCGCGCCGCACGGCCGCGCGGATCGCGGCGGTGAGGTCGGCGCTGGGGCGCTCCAGGGCGGATTCGAGGCCGAGCAGGAGGCCGGTCAGCGGGGTGCGGAGCTGGTGCGAGACGTCGGCGCTGAAGGCGCGCTCGCGGTCCAGCATGGAGCCGAGGCGGCGCGCGGTGACCTCCAGCGCGCGGCCCGCCTCGTCCGCCTCCCGGACGCCGGACGGCTCGGCCCGGACGGTGAAGTCGCCGTCGCCGAGGGACTGCGCGGCGCGGGTCAGCCGCTCCAGCGGGCGCGCCAGCCGGCGGGACTGGTAGAACGCGGCGCCCGCGGCGAGCCCGATCACCAGCACGGCGAACGCGCCCATCAGCAGCCAGGCCCGGTTCCGCCGGTCGTTCACGTCGTTCTGCGGCATCCCGACGCGGGCGATCGAGGTGACGCCCACCTCGGACGGGATCGGCGCGACGACCGTGAGGGTGCCGCCCTCGACCGACTCGTGCAGCCGCCCGTTGGCCGCCTCGGACGCCAGCGGGGACGACTCCGGGCCGTCCCCGACGATGCGGGTGCCGTCCACCCGGTAGATCCCGACGACCAGGCGCTTGTTGAGGCCGACCGGCTTGCTGAACGGCCGCGGGTTGTGCGCCTCGTCGTCCGGCGCGGTGGCGGCGACGCGGGTGGCGTCCCGCTCCAGCTTGGTGATCGCCTCGCTGTGGTAGAGCCGCTGGACGGCCACGGCGAGCAGCAGCGCCAGCACCAGCACGGCGATCGAGGTGATGCCCACGATGGTGACCAGGAGCTGCCGGCGCAGCGGGGTGCTCGCGGCGCGCGCCGTCCGGTCCGCCATCGTCCTCCCCCTCTCACCTGGGCACCCGCGGTGACCGGAGGATATCCGGGACGGTCCGCCGGGAAGGTAAACGCAACCCTAACCAGGGTGGGAAGGACTTCTCACCCGAAGGCGACTACGGTAGTCCGGCGTAACGGAGACCGAACGTGACCGGGAGGCCACAGGACATGCGCAAGGTGCTCGTCGGAGTCCTCGCCCTGGCACTGCTGGCCACGCTCGGACTCGGGCACGTCGCCCGGTCGCCGCTCTCGTCGGCGTGCGCCGCCGAGCCGCACAGCGGGTCCCGCCTGTCCAAGGTGGTCGACACGGTGAGCGACACGCTCCAGATGACGTCCCGCAACACCTACTGCCGCCGGACCGAGCGGGGCGGCGTGAGCCGCCCGGCCCCGGAGTCGGGCCGCGACGCGCCCGCGTAGGGCGGCCGCGTGACCGATCGGGGGGAACGCGTGTTGACCGGGGTGAACGTCCGGTACGGGTGTGAACGTCGCGCTAACCCGGAGGCCCCTACGCTAGGTGGCATGGCGGGACCATACGTGCTCGTCGTCGAAGACGACGAGGTCATCGGCACCGAGCTGGGCGAGGCGCTGGCGGCGCAGGGATACGAGCCGGCCTGGGCGGCCACCGGGAAGGACGCGCTGGAGCGCGTCTCCGCGCGCGCCCCTGACCTGATCCTGCTCGACCTCGGCCTGCCGGACATGGAGGGCGTCACGCTCTGCCGCCGGCTGCGCTCGGTGCTCACCGACACGGTCATCGTCGTCCTCACGGCCCGCACCCAGGAGTTCGAGGTGGTGGTGGCGCTCGACGCGGGCGCCGACGACTACCTGACCAAGCCGTTCCGGCTCACCGAGCTGATGGCCCGGCTCCGCGCGCACCTGCGGCGCAGCAGCGCGTCCAAGGCGGACGAGCGGTTCGTCGGGTCCGGCAGCCTGAACCTGGACCTCGCCGCCCGCCGCGCCACCTTCGACGGCGCCGAGATCGCGCTGCGGCCCAAGGAGTTCGACCTGCTGGCCTGCCTGGTCTCCCGGGCCGGCGAGGTGGTCACCCGCGAGGAGCTGATCGACCAGGTCTGGGACGTCAACTGGTTCGGCCCCACCAAGACCCTGGACGTCCACATCTCCGCGCTGCGCCGCAAGCTCGCCCAGCACGGCGCCGACCCCCGCGCGATCACCACCCTGCGCGGCCGCGGCTACCGCTACGAACCCGCCTGACCCGGCTCGGCGCGCCGTCGCCTGTGCGGTCGGCGCGCCGAACCCGCCTGACCTGGCTCGGCGCTACGAACCTGCCTGACCGGACTTGGCGCGCTGAAGCCGCCTGACCGGGCTTGGCGCGCTGAAGCCGCCTGACCGGGCTTGGCGCGCCGTCCCTCGTGCGGTCGGCGCGCCCGGCCCCGGCTTTCAGCGCTGGACCTCGTAGGCGAGGTGGGTGACGCCGTTGCCCTCGATGACGACCGGGTCGCCCAGCTTGACCGGGGACTTCGCCAGGTTCTCGAACCAGCGGACGCCCGAGCCGAGCAGCACCGGGACGAGGTCGACGTTGATCGCGTCCAGCAGGCCCGCGTCGAGGCACTGCTGGGCGATCTTGGCGCTGGCGACGACCACGTTCCGGTCGCCCGCCGCCTCCTTCGCCTTGGCGACGGCCTCCGCGACGTCCCCGACGAAGGTGAAGGCGTCGGACGGCGCCTCGGCGTCCAGGCGGTGCGTGACGACGAAGACCGGCACGCCGAGCGGGTGCTTGCCGCCCCAGCCGCTGGTGATGTCGTAGAGGTGCCGGCCGGCGATCAGCGCCCCGGCGTTCTCCAGCGCGTTCTTCATGTACGCGGCGCTCGCGGGCGACATCCGGAAGGTGGCCCACTCGACGGCCGTCGGGACCTCGACCTCGCCGTTCCCCATCCACCCGAACAGGTTGTCGATTCCATCGGCGGTGTCGGCGATGAACCCGTCCAGCGACATCGACATGTTCGCGATGACCTTGCCCATTGTCCTGCTCCTTTTCGGTCCGTCCTTCGTGATGTCCTAAGCTTCGCGTCCGCGGCGCGGCCGAACATCTGCCAGGTGGCCGATATGTGCGGGTCCGGTGGCCGACCCCGGGCCGGGGCTCTAGGGTCGAGACCCGCGTCGACGCAGATCGGAGGCCGATGGGAAGCGAGCGCCCGCCCGTCCAGCTGACCGGGTTCGTGGGCCGCGGGCCCGAGCTGGAGGCCCTGGCCGCGGCGCTGCGCGGCGCCCGGCTGGTCACGGTCGCGGGGCCGGGCGGCTGCGGCAAGACGCGGCTCGCCGCCGAGGTCGCGCGCCTCTGCGAGCACGCCGTGCGCTGGACGGACCTGTCCGCGACGTCCGATCCGCTCGTCGTCCCGGAGCTGGTCGGCGTCGCGGGGATCCCGCCGGACGAGCCGGTCCTGGTCGTCCTGGACAACTGCGAGCACGTGCTGGAGGCCGCCGCCGACGCCGTGCTGGACGTGCTGCGGACCCGTCCGGACGCGACGGTCCTCGCGACCGGCCGCGAGCCGCTCGGCGTGCCCGGCGAGACCGTCTGGCGGGTGCCCCCGCTGCGTCCGGACGACGCGTTCGCCCTGTTCGAGGCGCGTGCGGGCCGGTCCTTCGAGGACGCGGGGACGCGCCGGGCCGTCCGCACGGCGTGCGCGCGGCTCGACGGCATCCCGCTCGCGGTCGAGCTGGCCGCGGCCTGGTCCGGGACCCTGTCGCCGGAGGAGATCCTGCGCGGCCTGGACGACCGCTTCGGGCTGCTGGTGAGGGGCCCGCGCGGCGTTCCCGCACGCCAGCAGACGCTCGCCGCGTCCATGGCGTGGAGCCACGGCCTGCTGGACGAGCCCGACCGCGTCCTGTTCCGGCGCCTGGGCGTCTTCCACGGCGGCGCCACCCTCGACATGGCCCGCCGCGTCTGCGGCTCCGACACCGCGTCCGGCCTGTTCCACGGCTCGGACGTCCTGCCCGGCCTGCGCTCGCTGGTGGACAAGTCGCTCCTGACCGCCGAAGTCGGAGAGACAACCCGGTACCGGATGCTGGAGACCGTCCGGCAGTACGCCGCCGCCGCGCTCGCGGACGCGCCCGACGCCGGGGCCGTCCGCGACCGCCACCTCGACGCCTGCCTCGACCTCGCCAGGGACGCCGCGCCGCTGCTCGACCGCGGCAAGGACGCCTGGCGCGCCGCGATCACGCCCGAGCGCGAGAACCTCCGGGCCGCCGCCGAATACGGCCTGACCTTGGACGATCCGTCCCGCGGCCGCGAGCTGGCCGCGCACCTGCCCTGGCTCTGGCACCTCGGCGGACGCGGCCCCGAGGGGCTCGTCCTGCTGCGCCGCGCGATCGAGGCGCGCCCCTCGGACCGGTCCGCGCTCCAGGCCCGCCTGCTCACCGGACTCGCGCTGGTCGCCGACACGAACCGTCCGCAGGGCCTGGACTACGACGTCGCCGAGGCCGCCCTGGAGATCGCGACCGAGGCCGGGGACGCCGAGACCGCCGCCCTCGCCAGGCTGCTCTGCGCGGTCGGCCTCCTCGGCATCGACCCGGACGCCGCCCGCGAGACCGCCGGACAAGCCCTGGCGCAGGCGCGGACGGACGAGGCGGCGGCGGGTTCGGGCTTCGTCGCGGACGGCGCGACCGCGCTGCTCGGCATGATCCACCAGCTTCGCGACGAGCACGACCGGGCCGTCCTGCTGCTGCGGGCGGCGGTCGAGGGCCTGGCCGGACGCGGTGACCGCGGCGTCGCGTCCACGGCGCTGGCGTTCCTGGCCGAGAGCGCCCTGCACACCGGCGACCTCCCCGAGGCGCGGCGGCTGGCGGACGAGGCGGTCGAGATCGCCCGTCCGCTCGCCGACCAGCACCGGATCGGCCTGGCCGCGTCCGTCCTGGCGGCGGTCGAGATCACCGCCGGACGCGTGGACGCGGCCCGGGACGTCCTCGAACCGATGATCAGGATGCTGGAGGAGACGCGGCCGCCGTTCGTGCCCGGCCTGCACCGGGCCATCGGCCACCTGCTCCTCGCCGAAGGCGATCCGGAGGCCGCGCTGGGCTGGCTGACGCGGCCCGAAGCCGCGCATCCGCAGACCTTCGTCTACATGGCCGCAGCCCAGCGCGCGCTAGGCGAACCGGACGAAGCCTCGTGCGCCCGCGCGTTGGAAGCCGCTCGCGCCGCCAACCTGCCCAGGACGATCGCCGACGCGCTGGAGGAATCCGCCCACGCCTCGCCGTCCCGCGCGGAGGAGCTCAGGCACGAGGCCCTGGCGCTCAGGATCGAGCACGGCCTCTGGCTCGACGCCGCTCTCGGCCTGCCCGGCCTCACCGACGACCCGCGCCTGCTGAAGATCGACGTGGCGGCCGCCGCGCCGACCGCGCTCCGGGAGGCGGCCGAGTCCGTCCACCGGATGCGGGGGAGGCGCGGCCGCCCGTCCAGCGGGTGGGGCAGCCTGACACCGGCCGAGCTGAGCGTCGTCCAGCTCGCCGCCGAGGGACGCAGCAACCCCGAGATCGGCGAGCGCCTCTTCATGAGCCGCGGCACGGTGAAGACGCACCTGTCGCACGTCTACGCCAAGCTCGGCGTCTCCAACCGGACGGAACTGGCGTCCTACGCCCGGGACCACCTGTGAAGCCGGGCCCGCGAGGTCAGGGCTTGCGGCCGACCGCGGCGTAGCCGGCGACGTCGTCGGCGCCCTCGAACTCCGGGCGCCACCGCGACATCGACACCAGGCCGGGCTCCAGGACGTCCAGGCCCTCGAAGAACGTCGCGATCTCGGCCTTCGTCCGCGGCCGCATCGGGTTCGCGGACTTGGCGTTCCAGTCGCTCTGCGCCTCGGCCTGCACGGACGGGTCGCGGTCGAAGTCGAGCGTCGAGTGCGTGACGACCATGTAGCTCCCGGACGGGACCGCGTCGAGCAGCGTCCGGACGATCGCGTGCGCCTCGTCGATGTCGTGCACGAAGTGCAGGATGCCCAGCAGCATGATCGCCACCGGCCGGCCGTAGTCGAGCGTCGTCCCGGCCCGCTCCAGGATGGACTTCGGCTCGCGCAGGTCGGCTTCGATGTAGTCGCACGCGCCTTCCGCGGTGCTGGTCAGCAACGCGCGCGCGTGCACGAGGACGAGCGGGTCGTTGTCCACGTACACGATCCGCGACTCGGGCGCGATGCGCTGCGCGACCTCGTGCGTGTTGTCCATCGTCGGCAGGCCCGTCCCGATGTCCAGGAACTGCCGGATGCCGAGGTCGCCGACCAGATGCCGGACGGCCCTACCGAGGAACGCGCGGTCCGCGCGCGCGATCGCGAGGATCGGCGGAAACGTCGCGATGAACCGTTCCGCCGCCTCCCGGTCGACCTCGTAGTTGTCGTTACCGCCGAGCAGGTAGTTCCATACCCGCGCCGAATGCGGAACCGACGAGTCGATCCGCGAGCCTCCGACCTCAGAGCCGCCCACGACAACTCCCCTCACCCAAGGATGTCGTCCCCAACATTAGTCGTCCGGGCCCGCCGCGCCGACCCTACAGTTCCGTCCATTGAAAAACCCTTCCGGAAAACGCGCGGGACCGGGCATGATGGGCGCATGAGGCACAGCGACGGGGAGTGGATCAAGATCGCCGGGTGGGAGAACGTCCCCGGCGCGCCGCACCCGATGACGGCCGTCCACGCTTGACTGCGCGAGCGCGGGGTCCACTGCGTCCCGTTCGGTGAACGCGAGATTCGCATCGACCTCATGTGCGGCCCGGACGACGGCGGCCGCTGGCACGGCTGGTACGGAATCAACCTGAGCGCGGACGCCCTCCGCCGCCTCGGCCTGCACCCTGACCAGCCTCCCGTCCGCTATTTCGGCCCCCCGCCTCCGCCCTGGTGGGAAGGGTCCCGTCCGCCTGCCATAAAACGGCGACATGGAAAGCGCAGATAGGGAAAAACCCTTCGCTTCAACTCGATCGAAAAGGCTACTGTCACGGCGGCCCGAAACAGTCGATCGAGTAAGGAGGGCCGTTTCCCCATGCGTACCCAGACCCGTCACCAGTCCACTGTCAGGAACATCGGGGTCATGGCCCACATCGACGCGGGCAAGACCACGACCACCGAACGCGTCCTTTTCTACACGGGCGTCTCCCACCGCATCGGAGAAGTGCACGACGGCGCTGCGGTCACCGATTTCCTGAAACAGGAGCGCGACCGCGGGATCACCATCGCCTCGGCCGCCGTCACGTGCCAGTGGACGCTGGACGGCGTCCCGTACACGGTCAACCTCATCGACACGCCCGGCCACGTCGACTTCACCGTCGAGGTCGAGCGCTGCCTGCGCGTCCTGGACGGCGCGGTCGCCGTGTTCGACGGCGTCGCCGGCGTCGAGCCGCAGTCGGAGACGGTGTGGCGGCAGGCCGACCGGTACGGCGTCCCGCGCGTCTGCTTCGTCAACAAGCTCGACCGCCCCGGCGCCGACCTCGCCCGCTGCGTAGCCATGATCGCCGATCGCCTCGGCGCGGTCCCGCTACCCGTCCAGCTACCGCTCGGCTCGGGCCCGGACCTGCGCGGCGTGATCGACCTGGTCACGATGCGGGCGCTGGTCTGGCCCGAGGACACCGAGCCCGGCGACGCCTACTCGCTCACCGACGTCCCGTCCGCGCACGCGCACGAGGCGGCGCACTGGCGCGCCCGCCTGCTGGAAACGCTGGCCGAACACGACGACACGTTCATGGCGCTCTATGTGGATGGCGAACCGTCTGAAGCCGACGTCCACGCGGCGATCAGGCGCCTGACCCTGGCGAACGCGGCAACGCCCGTCCTGTGCGGGAGCGCGTTCAAGAACAAGGGCGTGCAACCGCTGCTGGACGCCGTCGTCCGCTACCTGCCGTCCCCCTCCGGAAGCCCGGACGAGCCGCTCAGCGCCCTGGCGTTCAAGGTCACGACCGACCCGCACGCCGGCGCGCTGGTCCTCGTCCGCGTCTACTCGGGCCGCCTCGCCCGCGGCACGTCCGTGCTGAACCCCCGGCGCGGACGCCGCGAGCGCGTCGCCCAGATCTTCCGCATCCGCGCGGACCGCCGCGAGGAGGTGGACGAAGCCGGAGCCGGTGACATCGTCGCCGTCCGCGGCCTGCGCGAGACGACGACCGGCGACACCCTGTGCGATCCGGAGCACCCGATCGAGCTGGCCCCGATCGAGTTCCCGGCACCCGTCCTGGAGCTGGCCATCGAACCCAAGACCACCGCCGACCAGGAGAAACTGTCCACCGCCCTGCGCGTGCTGGCCCAGGAGGACCCGTCCTTCCGCGTCCGCACCGACCCGCGCACCGGCCAGACCCTGATCGGAGGCATGGGCGAGCTGCACCTCGAAGTCCAGACCACCCGCCTCCAGGACGACTTCAACGTCGGCACCACGCTCGGCAACCCCCGGGTCGCCTATCGCGAGACCATCACCCGCCCGTCCGGAAAAACCGAATACACCTGGAAGAAGCAAACAGGCGGCAAGGGCCAGTACGCCAAAGTCCAACTGTCCCTGGAGCCGCTCACGAACGGAGAAGAAACCTATGAATTCGTCAACCGCGTAACGGGCGGCCGCATCCCCAAGGAGTTCATCCCGGCGGTCGACGCGGGCTGTCAGGAAGCCATGAAAACCGGCGTCCTGGAAGGCCACGAGATGACCGCCGTCCGCATCACCCTCCTGGACGGCGACTTCCACTCGACCGACTCGTCCGAACTGGCCTTCCGGACCGCCGCCTCCAGGGCCTTCCGCGAAGCCGCCCGCAAGGCCGCCCCGGCCCTCCTCGAACCCGTCATGGCCGTAGAGATCACCACCCCCGAGCCCTACACGGGCGACGTCCTCGGCGACCTGTCCGGCCGCCGTGCCCGCATCCGCACCATGACCGACCACCGAGGAGCCCGAACCATCGAAGCCGACGTCCCCCTAGCCGAAATGTTCGGCTACGTAGCCACCCTCCGCACCCTCACCCAAGGCCGAGCCACCCACACCATGCACTTCCGCACCTACACCAGGACTCCATAACCTCACGGGCCCGGTGCCACCACCAGGCGCCGGGCCCGTGCCCCCAGACTGGAGCCTGCGGTTCCCCGCCCCACAGGCGGAAGAATGATCAATGGTGATACCGCTGCGGAAGCGCCCCGGCCACGTCGCCATCGGCCGCGTGAGCGGGCCCTTCAGGTACCGGGCGGACGAGCCCAGCTTCGCCTCGGACCGCCGGGATCTGCCATTTCCTGAATGGACCGCGGCGTTGGCTGGTAAGGCGACCGGACGACCCCGCCCGGCGGGGAATGCCGTGAAAAAGCAAAAACCGTACACGATGGTTATCGTGTACGGAATTGTTTGGGTGCCCCCTGCCGGGAGCCAGACGCACGGCTGCACCCCACACGCCCACGACGCCGGGTGCGTCGCGGTGGTGACGAACACGTACGCCATCCCCTAACCCGCATGTCCGTGACGCGCCGGTCGGACGCCGACCCCTCCAGTAGGTGGTCACGCACGTAGCAGCCCCCGCCGACGGCGAAGTGGTGGCCGGAGGGGGGAGGGCATGCTTCCGCCTTCGAGGACACTTCCCGGCTGGGCGGGGATCTGCGGCGTACCGAGGAAGGTCATGCCTGGTTCGTTCTGCAACGGTGCACGAGCAACGACGCCCAGTGAATTCCGAAGCCGGTGGCACGCCTAGAGGAGACGGGAGGAGGTGATCGTTTCGGAGGTTGCTGGCGGCGTACTCTCGGAGGCATGACCCTTCCGCTTGAGGTTCACGTGACCGCTGGCACCCGTGACGAGGCAGAGAAGATCGTCAAGACGGCCGTTGAGGGGCGGGTGGCGGCCTGCGGCCAGATCAGTGGTCCTATCGCGTCCACCTACTGGTGGGAAGGCAAGGTCCAGCACGACGAGGAGTACCTGATCCTCATGAAGACCACCAAGGAGCGGCTCGACGACCTGGTCAAGGTCGTCAAGGAAACACACTCCTACGACGTTCCCGAGATCGTGGCCGTGCCGATCGAGGGCGGCCTGTCGGACTACTTGAGCTGGATCAAAGAACAGACGGCTGAGCAGCCTTCGGCCTGACCGCCGCGTACTCGTCGCGGAACTCCCGGGCCGTCCTGGCCCGGGAAGGGGTGAGCTCGGCGGCGACGTGATCGAGCCGTTCCCAGCCCAGGGGGGCGCCCATCGCAGTGGTCGCGGTCAGGGCTGAGCGGGCGAAGTTGACCGCCTCGCCCACATCGCCCAAGCGGTAGCGGCCGAGCGCGAGCTCGGCATCTACGACGCAGAGTTTCTTCACTTCGGTTGCTGGGCCGAGGTGGACGCTGATGTCGTCCATCGCCTTGATCGTGTCGTCTTCGCGGCGCAGCCGCGAGTAGACGGTCAGGCTCATCGAGGCGAAGCGGGCCGGATCGAGGAAGAACGTCCACGGCCGGACGTTGGGGTCGGCAGCCTGGTAGACGTCTTCGGCCTCGCGGATCGAACGCAGGGCGGCATCGCGGTCGCCGAGCAGTGAGGTCTCCTCGGCGTGCCGCGCAAGGAGCCAAGCCCGGGTCGCCGGGTCGGCGTCGCCGAGGCGTTCTAGGGCGTTGCAGGCCAGGCGGGCGCTGCGGTCGCCTTTCCCGCCGGTCATGTAGGTGCGGTAGCCGGTCATGCAGGCCGCCACCGCGTCATCTCCGGTCTGGCGCGCGGCGAGGTTTGCGAGCTGGGCGCCGGCGGCTGCCTGACGAGGGTCCTTCAACTCCCAGGCGAACCAGGCCGCAAGGATGGCGCTCTCGCCGGCACTGACCGCAAGGCGCCGCCGCTGGCGCTCGGGAAGTCCGCTTTCGAGCAGGGAGCTGATCTCGTTGAGGTGGACCAGGAGCGACGGGTAGAGCGCCTTGGCGGGGTAGTGCTCTTCGAGCCGGTGGAAGCCTCGGGTCCGATCCTCAAGGTGGGAGATCGTCGTGTCGTCGGGGCGGTGTAGCCCTGACAACGCCTTCACCAGCCGCTGCATGGGATCGAGGGCGGCCCCGACTGCGGTCGTGGTGGCCAACTGCAAGAGCGTCCGGCGTTCCATGCGCTGGTTCAGCCTCCCAACGGCCCAGGCCAGGGCGAGGTGCTCGCCGGGCAGCTCACCGTCCGGGGTCTCCTGCGGTGGTGTGAGACGGCGTTCCCAGACTCGTCGGTACAGCTCGGCGTAAACCGGTCCTGGTTGGTGTCTTCCCGATTCGTGGAAGCGGATCTCACGAATGATCGAACTACGCGCCGGGAGCTGTGACCTGGTTCTGCCGTCCGCGGCCTCCTCCAGCTCACGGGCGAGATCGTTCTGGGACCAGCACTGCCGTAGCCGCCGTTCGCGGATCTCTCTGGCCCATCCGGGCTTGACGCCATCTTCGCTCATTCGCGGAGTCCTCAAACGCCGGTACCTGCGGGTCCTCCTGCCACCTCCTCCAGTTTCCTCCTGACAGCCCTGTTCCGCAGGTGTTCGCTGTCGGTGACCGAAAAACTGCCTGCGTATCCATGGCGATGACGAGGCGTAAGGCGCCCAAACGGAATGGAGTTGAGGCGAACATGACCGTCGAAGTTGGCGGCGCCGCCCTCCAGATCCTGCTGTCCGCACTGCTCGGAATCGGCACCTGCCCTACAGCCAGTGCCCGCTGGACCAAGACGGCCAAGCGTGGGGAGTCTCCGGCACCGGTTCGCTGGCGTGAGCCGCTGCGGCTTCCCGGTGTGGAAGGGGCACGCGGTGAATGAGCTGAACCTTTCCGAGAGTGAAGCATCGGCGTGGGCCCCGGCAGCGCGAGCACTGGTGACGGAGTTGGCCGCGCGGGGCATCGTCGCAAAAGTGCGAGGGCACGGTGCGGTGTGGGCACGAACTTCTACTGCGGTGCCCGATCCGGATAGCGCACGGGTGTCAGCTGGGCTGAACCAGGAAGTGTGGTGCCGTCCGAGGCGGCCGGGCGGCGTGCTGTGGTGGTTCTGGGCTTGGTCCGGGCCGTCGCGCGAGGATCCGGTGGAACTGGAGCCGTTGTGCCCTGTAGTCGAGTCGGCGCGGGCGGCGGATGCCATCGCTCGGGTATTGGCGCTGAAGACCCCCGATGCGTCGGGGCCGGGGCCGTCGTGAGCGCTCAGCCGAAGCTTCCGGCCATCCTGGACGCCGAGCCGGTCGCGCGGGCGATACGGACGGAGTTCGGATGCGTCGAGGCGGCTTGGTACGGAGCGCATACACGATCGTGGTGGGCGATGGTCCGGGTAGGCGGCGGATCCCGTCTGCTGGAGGCGATCAGCCCGCGGGAGCTACGCGACGCGGTGGTCCACGCGGACGGATGGCCCTGGCCCAAAGCCGGATCACGTACCGCAGGGAACGAAGGCACCAGAGCGCCAAGGAAGACGGTCTGAGCCTATGGACGCTAAGGACGGGTGGGCTGCTGTCCCTCGGGTTCAGCTTTCCGACCATCAAGGGCCGGCGAGGCCGCATCTGAGGTGAATCACCGCAAGTATCAATCCGCTCGGACTTGACCTCGGGAATCGAGCGGTGCATTGCTATGGCCAATTGCCGTTACATTCCGCACCCACGCGGATACTGCCAGCGGCACAGCGAAAGGAGAAGGTGGATGGGAAGGAAGAAGTGGTCGTCGGGGTGGGCGGCCGAGTGGCTGTGGTCCGCCGAGGAGATGCGCTGGCGGCGCACCTTCTCCGGCAATGCCGATCAGGTGACGGCCGCACGGCGCTTCGCACGCACGCTGTTCGCCGGGGCCGCCTGCGCGGAGGTGGTTGAGTTCGCCGTTGCGGAACTCGCCGCCAACACCCTGCGGCACACGCGCTCCCGCGATGAGGGCGGCTGGTTCGGCGTGGAGCTGGTCTACGACGACCCGGCCTACGTGGCCGTCACCGACATCGGAGGCGGCGGCGTCCCGGCCGTCCGGCAGGACCTCGAGGAACTGAGCGAGGGCGGGCGCGGTCTGTACGCTTTGTCGCAGCTTGCGATCTCGCTCGGCATCCACGGCAGCCGCACCCTTGGCCACACGGTCTGGGCGGACATCGACCTGGACCAGCCTCTTGAGGCCCCGCCTGGCCTCGGCCTGCAGCTGACCTCATAGGGAGGACCAGCCTGGAGCTATCAGGCTGGTCCCCTGACCCAGCATAGGGGAGTCGCATCGAGGGTCCTGTCTGCCCAACGGTGGGCAGGGCCCTCGATCTCTCGGGTGACCGCAGCGGCATATTGGGTGGCCCTAATAAAAATTCCACCACTGCGAGGTTCGGGCGCTTGGGAACACGCCCTTTATGTTCAATCGACAATTGGGGGCTGTATTTGAGGGTCGATTGGGGGCGAAGTCGGGGGGCTGTCTATGAGCACCCCTCCTCACCCTCGTCATCCCCGCAGGTAGGGACCCTGCTTGATGGGCCAGTGCTCTTCCAGACATACCCCTACCTGGCATCTAGGAGGTTCAGGCTAACGAAAGATGCCCGAGCCGACAGGGATCTTGGTGACTCTTTGGAGAGTGTGCGGCAAATCTGGGCAAACCAACTGATCGGAACCTAATTTTTGGCGGTCTTCTCTATGTCCGTTTCTGTGTCCGTTTCTGTGGTCTCGTCAAGAAGAGGCGGCCCTCAGTCGGTAGTTTGTGCAGGTCACGGCGCAAGTCGGAGGGCTGGAACTGCCCCCGACTCGTCTCTAGGGGACGACTTCAGTAGGGCGCGGCTCGATTCAGTGGGCTGGCTGTGGTCCACCGGTCGGCTTCCCGGCCGTTCACGTTCTGGCTGTCCGTTATTCGGGCGTCAGTGCGACGCTGCGGCGCGACCGCCGTCGACCTGGACAAGGGGTGCCCCTCGGCAACTCCCAACGCGTCTGCCGCCAGATCAGCGCCGCAAGAGGAAACTTGACGGACCTTTGAAGTCTCCGGGCGGGAATCGGGCTTGGCGTCGGGCTTTAAGAAGTGTGGCGATTCTCGACTTGTCTCGCGTGGGCAATCGAGGTTTATGAGCAGTCTGTCGGGTTCGCTCGGCGCTCGACAGAGTTAAAAGGAGAAGGGGCGATGAGTATATTCCATCCGTCGACAGCGGATGTGCGGGCGTCGCGAATCCCGGCTTCCGGCCCGCCCGTCACGGATACGCGGGAACTGGATCTTGGCTGTCGAGATGAGCGTCAATGCTGGTCCGGCCGTTGGACGGCCGGTGATCACCGCCAACGGACGGGGCGACGGCGGGTGGCCGTCACCGACCGGCTGGCGGCGCGATGACCCGGGCCGACAAGACGTCAGCCGCCACAGCAGCAAGGGAGGGGGACCTCCGCGAACGCACTGCTCGTTTCGCGTCGATGTGGACGATCCTCCCGGCCAACGCGCACAGCTCGAAGCACCTGATGGACCTCCAAGCACACGCAATTGAGGAGACGTTGCGATGGCTCATGGCCAACGGCAGGCCCCTATCCCAGCCCACCTGCTCCGATCGGGGAGCCGAGGAGCGCGGCGAGCAAGACTGACTGGCCCCGGCGGAGTGCAGCGGCCGCCGGGGCCGCTGCGTGTGGCGTTCGCCGGACGAGTCTCGACCGAGGAACAGCAAGATCCAACGCTGTCGATTCCACGTCAGCTCAACAACTGCCGTTCTGCGCTGCCGGAGCACGCTGTGATCGCGGCCCACTTCTATGACATCGAATCAGGCCGCAAGGACCTGGCCAGCCGTGGCCGGGGGCGTGGGCACGAGCGCTTCGCCATCCCAGTTCCACGCGAGGGCGGCATCCAGGACCTGCTTGCTGAGGCCAAGCGCGCGGACCGGTGCTTCGACGTGGTGATCTGCGAGTCGATCGACCGCATTGCTCGCCGCACCTACACCGGTACCTTGATCGAGAACCAGCTCGAAGAGGCCGGCGTTCTGCTCCTTGCAGCGGACGAACCGATCAACCTCGATGGCAAACGCGCGTCGCAGATCCTCACCCGCCGCGTCAAGCAGGGTGTCGCCGAGTGGTACGTTCTCGAACTCCTCGAGAAATCCTGGGGTGGCTTCGAGACCCACACCGAGCAGGGCTTCAACATCGGCAAGCCACCATACGGCTACCTGGCCAAGAAGGTCCCGCACCCGGTACCTGCACGCCGGGCGGAGGGCGCATCCAAGCATCTCCTGAGTCCTGATCCGGTACGCGGCCCGGTGGTCACCATGATCTTCACTTGGCGCGTCGAGGAGCGTCTCGGTTACCAGGCCATCACCGACCGCCTGAACGAGGATCTGACCAGGTATCCGCCACCCCAGCCTGTAGACCCGTCTCGCGCAGTGGGACGCTGGACGCACTCGTCCGTCCGCGAGATCCTCACCAACCCCAAGCACACCGGATACATGGTGTGGAACCGGCGTGCGACCAAGAGCGATGGTGGCAAGCCCAACCCGCCGGAGGCGTGGGTCTGGTCCTCTGCTCCCACCCACGAGCCGCTGGTCTCGGTCGAAACGTTCAAGGCGGCGCAGGAGGTCGCCAGACATCGGGAAGGGTCCCGTAGCGGGAGTGGGCTGAACAAGGCGTGTGAGCAGACGAAGCGCACCTATGTCCTGCGGTCGTTTCTGGTGTGCGTCCACTGCGGACGACGGCTGTTCGGCAAGACCAACCGCGTCGGCACGCCCTACTACGTCTGCAAGCCGCCCAAGGGCTACGTCCCCGAGGGCCACCCTGCCAGTTACTGGATCCGCGAGGATGAGCTGGTCAAGGCGATCAGCCGGTTCTTCAATGACGAGGTCTTCGGGGCGACGCGCCGCGACCGGCTGTCGCGCATTGCGATGTATGCCCAAGAACAGAAAGCCAAGGACCACGAAGAGAAAATCGCAGCCACCCATCGGGCGATTGATGCCCTTGCTCGACGCCGGACGGCGTTGCTCGCGAGTCTTGAACATCTGGAAACTCCGGACCCGGAGTTCACGCGGGACGTCAGCGCTCGCGCCGCGGCCCTGAACCTCGAACGCAAGGAGAAGCAGGCGCGGCTGGCCGAAATGGAGACTGCGCAGCCCGCGCGGCAATGCGCCGACCTGCTCGACGGCCTGCCTGTCGGCCAGATCGACCTCGCCCAGATCCCAGAACCCCTGCTGCGCAGGCTGTTCGAGGTGTTCCGGCTGGAGATGAGGGTGGACCACGCCGCCCGTAAGGTTCACTGCCGGGTGACCATTGCCTCTGGGCTGCTGGAAGGGCAGCGGAAAGCGGCCGAAAATGCCATAAATAACGCAAAATCCGCACACGATAATGGTGATCGTGTGCGGATGCGTGTGGTGCCCCCTGCAGGATTCGAACCTGCGCACACGGCTCCGGAGGCCGTTGCTCTATCCCCTGAGCTAAGGGGGCGTTGCGCCTGGTCTTGCTTGGCGCGAGAGAAACACTACCAGGGTTGGGGGTGTGGTGCGCACCTGGTTGTTCGGGGTGCGGGGGGATCGCGGGTCGGCTAGCTTCGGTGGGGTGACCGAGCCACTGGGAAGGGTGCTGGTCGTCGATGACGACGAGGTGATCCGGCAGCTGATCGCGGTGAACCTGCAACTGGAGGGGTTCGAGGTCGTCACGGCGGTGGACGGTCAGGACTGCCTGGACAAGGTGCGGGACGTGCGGCCGGACGTGATCACGCTGGACGTGATGATGCCGCGGCTGGACGGGTGGGTCACGGCGGTGCGGCTGCGCGAGGACGATGAGACGCGGCACATCCGGGTCGTGATGATCACTGCGCGGGCGCAGGAGCACGACGTGCGGCGGGGGCATGAGATCGGCGTGGACGCCTATGTCACCAAGCCGTTCGATCCGAATCGGCTGATCCAGACGGTGCGGAGCCTGGCGGCCGGGGCGTGACGAGTGTCCGCATAGTGGTCGGATAGTCTCGCGAGGGTGACTCCAGCGGTGGTGAGCGGTGTGCTTCGGGACGCCGTGCGGGACGTCGCGGGTGTGGAGCCCGGCGACGTCGCGTTGCGCTGCGTTGGGGCGGGGGTTTATGCCAGCCCGGTGGCGTTGAGGTTGGGGCTTGATGCCGGGGTATTGGCGGAGGCCGTCTCACATCGTGGGATTGCTGCAGAGGTTGATTCCGGGTTTTTGGTTCTGCGGGTGCGGGCCGGTGCGATCGCCGAGGCGATCGTTGAGGATCCGGCTTATGGGGTTGTGGCCGGGGTTCCGGCATATGGGCTGAGTGATCGGCCTCGGGTTTTCGAGAATCCAGGGTTTTCTGTGAGGTACGCCTTTGCGCGCTCTATGGCGGTGCAGAGGCGGGCCGGGGATTTCGGTGTTCGCCGCGGGCCGGTCGAGGCCGCAGGGGACGAGTTGGCGCTGATCCAGGCATTGGGGGAGATGCCGGGATGGGCGCAGGGCGCCGTCCGCAAGAGGGACGGGGGCGTTCTGGCGCGCGCGCTGGCTCAGTTGGCGGACGCCTATCACACGGTCTATGAGCGCTGTCCGGCTTTGCCGGTGGAGGAGAAACCCTCGGCGGTGCACGCGTCCCGTGTGACGATCGCGGCGGCGGCGGGCATCGCCTTGCGCAACGGCCTCACGATGATCGGCGAAACCCCTAGAGAGCGGATATGAGCAGAGTTCACCCGGCCGGCCCCCGGCACGCGGACGTCCTTCCCGAAGACCACCCCCTGCCGCCCCCGGCGGACCTGAACGCGCTGGACGAGCAGGTCTGGCCGCTGAACGCGCGCAGGGACGAGGGCGCGATGACCGTAGGCGGGGTCGATGTGCGCGACCTCGCGCAGGAGTTCGGCACGCCCCTGTACGTGTACGACGAGAACGACGTCCGCGCGCGTGCGCGGGAGTACGCGGCCGCGTTCCATGACGGGAGCGTCCACTACGCGGGCAAGGCGTTCCTGTGCGTGGCGATGGCCAAGTGGCTTAAGGAAGAGGGCCTGGGCCTGGACGTGTGCACCGGGGGAGAGCTGGCCATTGCCCTGGCGGCCGACTTTCCTGTGGAGCGCATCACTTTGCACGGAAACAACAAGTCCGTGCATGAGCTGGAGCGCGCGGTAGAGGTCGGTGTCGGGCACATCGTCATCGACTCGTTCGAGGAGATCGCGCGTCTCGCCTACCTGGCCGACAAGCTCGGCAAGCGCCCCAAGGTGATGATCCGCGTGACGACGGGCGTCGAGGCGCACACGCACGAGTTCATCGCGACCGCCCATGACGACCAGAAGTTCGGGTTCTCGCGGAGCAGCGGGGCGGCGCTGGAGGCCGTCCGGCGCGTCCTGGACCTGAAGGACAGCCTGGAGCTGGTCGGCCTGCACAGCCACATCGGTAGCCAGATCTTCGATCCGGACGGATTCGAGGTCGCCGCGCACCGGTTGGCCGAACTGCTCGTCTCCATTAGGGACGAGCACGGAGTCGAGTTGCCCGAGCTCGATCTGGGCGGCGGCTATGGCATCGCCTACACCGATGGTGACGAACCCATCGATCCGAAGACGATGGCCGATTCGCTGAGGGAGATCGTCCAGCGGGAGTGCCGCGCCTACGGGCTCGCTATGCCGAAGCTCACTGTCGAGCCCGGACGAGCGATCGCCGGTCCCGGCGGCATTACGCTGTACGAGGTCGGCACGGTCAAGGACGTCGAGGGACTGCGCACCTACGTATCCGTCGACGGGGGCATGAGCGACAACCTTCGCACCGCCCTCTACGGGGCCGAGTACACCTGCGTCCTGGCGAGCCGGGAGTCGCAGGCCCGGCCCATGCTGAGCAGGCTCGTCGGCAAGCACTGCGAGAGCGGCGACATCGTCGTCCGCGACCTGTGGCTGCCGGACGACCTGGCCGCGGGCGACCTGGTGGCGGTGGCCGCCACCGGTGCGTACTGTCGGTCGATGGCGAGTAACTACAACCACGTCCCCCGGCCCGCCGTCGTGGCCGTGCGGGACGGCGCGGCGCGGGTCGTCGTGCGGCGCGAGAGCGACGCCGACCTGCTCCGGCTGGATGCGGAGGTAGAGGCGTGAAACAGGGCGGGCCGCTGCGGGTGGCGCTGCTGGGCTGCGGCGTCGTCGGCACCGAGGTCGTGCGGCTGCTGCGCGAGCAGGCGGGCGACCTCGCGGCGCGCGTGGGAGTGCCGCTGGAACTGGCCGGCATCGCCGTCCGCAGGCCCGAACGGGTCCGCGAGGGCGTGCCGCGCGAGCTGCTCACCACCGACGCGCAGGGCCTGGTCACCCGGGACGACGTGGACATCGTCATCGAGGTGATCGGCGGCATCGAGCCCGCCCGGACGCTGATGCTGGAGGCGATGAAGACCGGCAAGTCGGTCGTCACCGCCAACAAGGCGCTGCTCGCCGAGGACGGCGCGACGCTGTTCGCGGCCGCGCGCGAGTACGGCGCCGACCTGTACTACGAGGCGTCCGTGGCGGGGGCGATCCCCCTGCTGCGGCCGCTGCGCGAGTCGCTGGTGGGCGACCACGTGCACCGGGTCCTGGGGATCGTGAACGGCACGACCAACTACATCCTCGACCAGATGGACACGCACGGCGCCGGGTTCAACGAGGCGCTGGAGGAGGCGCAGGCGCTCGGCTATGCGGAAGCGGACCCGACCGCGGATGTCGAGGGTTTCGACGCCGCCGCCAAGGCCGCGATCCTGGCGCAGCTCGCCTTCCACACGCCGGTCACCGCCGCGGACGTGCACCGCGAGGGCATTACCGAGGTCTCGGCCGCGGACGTGGCCGGCGCCAAGGAGATGAACTCGGTCGTCAAGCTCCTCGCCATCTGCGAACGCGTGCCCGCGGCAGAGGGGCGCAACGGACGCGGCGTCTCCGTCCGCGTCTACCCGGCGATGATCCCGCGCTCGCACCCGCTCGCGAGCGTGCGCGAGGCGTACAACGCGGTGTTCGTCGAGGCCGAGTCGGCGGGATCGCTGATGTTCTACGGCGCGGGCGCAGGAGGCGCGCCTACCGCGAGCGCCGTCCTGGGCGACCTGGTGGCCGTCGCGCGCAACCTGCGCGGTGGGACGCCCGGTCCGGTAGAGGTCACCTATGCGTCGCTGCCCGTCCTGCCCATGGGCGAGACGCGCACGCGCTACTACATCCAGCTGGACGTGGCCGACCGCTCCGGCGTGCTCGCCACCGTGGCGGAGGAGTTCGCCAAGCACGACGTGTCGATCCAGGCCGTCCGGCAGAGCGGGTCGGGCGAGGACGCCCAGCTCGTCGTCGTGACGCACCGGGCCGCGGACGCGGCGCTCAGCGCGACGGTCGAACGGCTCCGCGAGCTTGAGGACGTGCGCGAGGTCGCGAGCGTCATGCGCGTGGAAGCCGACGACGTATAGCGACGGTGTAGGCCCAACGCATAGCGATGGTGTAGGCCCAACGCAGAAACGTGGAAGTTATCCACAGCTCCCGCAACGGACGACAAGGGCGTCGGACGGTCCCCTAGGATTCATCGAAACCGCAGGTCAACAAGGAGACCGACTGTGAACGCGACCACCCGTCCCTGGCGTGGGCTCATCGAGGAGTACCGTGACCGGCTGCCGGTGACGGAGGCGACGCCCGTCGTGACGCTGCTCGAAGGCGGCACGCCGCTGCTGCCCGCCCACCGGGTGTCGGAGCTGACCGGCTGCGAGGTGTACCTCAAGGTCGAGGGGCTGAACCCGACCGGTTCGTTCAAGGACCGCGGCATGACCATGGCGATCTCCAAGGCCGCCGAGGACGGCGCGAAGGCGGTCATCTGCGCGTCCACCGGCAACACCTCCGCGTCCGCCGCCGCCTACGCGGTGCGCGCCGGGATGACCTGCGCCGTCCTCGTCCCGCAGGGCAAGATCGCGATGGGCAAGCTGGCGCAGGCGCTGGTGCACGGCGCGCGGCTGCTCCAGGTCGACGGCAACTTCGACGACTGCCTCGAACTGGCCCGCAAGCTCGCCGTCGACTACCCGGTCGCGCTGGTCAACTCGGTGAACAAGTACCGGCTCCAGGGCCAGAAGACGGCCGCGTTCGAGATCGTCGACGCGCTCGGCGACGCCCCGGACGTGCACTGCCTGCCGGTCGGCAACGCCGGCAACATCTCCGCGTACTGGATGGGCTACTCCGAGTACGCCGCCGACGGCACCGCCTCGCGCCGCCCGCGCATGCTGGGATTCCAGGCGTCCGGCGCGGCCCCGTTCGTCAAGGGCGAGCCGGTGCTGAAGCCGCAGACCATCGCGACCGCGATCCGCATCGGCAACCCCGCCTCCTGGGATCTCGCCGTCGCCGCGCGGGACGAGTCCGGCGGCGCGATCGACGCCGTCACCGACCGGCAGATCCTGCGCGCCTACCGCCTGCTCGCCGCCGAGGAGGGCGTGTTCGTCGAGCCCGCGTCCGCCGCGTCCGTCGCCGGTCTGCTCCAGGCCGCCGAGCAGGGCGCGGTCGAGCGCGGTTCGCGCGTCGTCTGCACCGTGACCGGAAACGGCCTCAAGGACCCCGACTGGGCCATCGCGGGCGCCCCCGCCCCGACCACCGTCAAGGTGGACGCCCAGGCCGCCGCCTCCGCCCTGGGCCTCGCATGACCAGCGGGCGGGTGACGGTCGAGGTGCCGGCCACCAGTGCGAACCTGGGGCCGGGGTTCGACTCGCTCGGGCTGGCGCTCACCCTCACCGACTTGGTGACGGTCGAGCTGACCGGCGACGACGTCGTCATCGAGGTCGAGGGGGAGGGCACCGAGGTCGCCGGGCGGGGTGACGGGCATCTCATCGTCACCACGCTGCGTGACGCGCTCGACGCGATCGACCGGCTCGCGGGCACGACCGAGGCCGCCGCGCTCGGCAAGGGCGTGCGGCTGCGCTGCGTGAACCGCATCCCGCACAGCCGGGGGCTCGGGTCGTCCTCGGCGGCGATCATCGCGGGCATCCTCGCGGCGCGCGCCCTGCACCCGCGCGGTGAGGCGATGGACGACGCGGAGGCGCTGAGGCTGGCCACCGCGATCGAGGGCCATCCCGACAACGTCGCGCCCTGCCTGCTCGGCGGGCTCACGATCGCCTGGGGCGACCGGGCCGTCCGGCTCGATCTCGACCGCGAGGTCGTCGCGTTCGTCCCGGACACGCGTCTCGCGACGGCGCGCGCCCGCGGGCTGCTGCCCGAGACCGTCCCGCACGGCGACGCCGCGGCCAATGCCGGACGTGCCGCGCTGCTGGTCACGGCCCTGACGCGCGGCCTCGACGACGCCGTCCTGCTGGACGCGACCGAGGACCGCCTGCACCAGGAGTACCGCGCCCCGGCCATGCCGGAGTCGGCCGCGTTGATCCGGAATCTGCGTGAATCGGGTGTTCCGGCCGTCGTGTCCGGAGCCGGGCCGAGTGTCCTGGCGTTCACATCCGCGTCGCGGGTTGATTCAAACGCGCTTGGAGTGGGTACTGGCTGGCACGTACACCCCTTGCGTGTCGCCCCCCTTGGCGCCTGCGTCCGCACCTGACCTGCGTCGGCGGGCGGCCGGGTGTGACGAACCGGCTAGGTAAATTGCGAAGACATCGACCTCTGGGGAATAGCAGTGTGCCCTGGTGATGTTAGGCTGGATGCCGCACCAGATGCCCCGATCGGGGCCGAGTGCTCGTCAGCCACACGTCACCTGACCGGCCCTTCGGCCGAGTCGGTCCGGCGTACCGGGCTTCCCGTCTCCGTGACACTCCGTTGTCCGGCATTCCAGCGAACTTCGGATCTCCGCGGTCACGGGCGGCCATTGCACGAGCCGTCCCGGCCGACCGCCATCTGGCTGTTGCCCAGCATCGCCGGCCGCGGCGCCTCCGCGGTACGGCGAGCCCGACTCGGCGCCCCCGCCGGGCCGCACCACCGGGTTGACTGGCCGAACGCCGGCCAACGCCCGCTCCCTGGGAAGGACCCTTAGTGAGCGAATCCAGCGAACTCCTTACGGACGCGTCCAGCACGGCATCCGCGACGGCAGACGAGGCCGGGCAGGGCGCCGCTCCCCGGCGCCGGCGCCAGACCGGCACGGGCCTGTCCGCCATGGTGCTGACGGACCTCAAGAAGATCGCGTCCGACCTCGGCATCAAGGGCGTGAGCCAGATGCGCAAGGGCCAGCTCATCGCCGCCATCCAGGAGAAGCAGGGCGGCGCCGGGCAGGCCTCGGGGAGCGACCAGGGAGCCGCTGCCAGCGACCGCGCCGCGTCCGGGAAGGCGGCCGAGCAGGCGGCCGAGCGCGCCGGCGACAAGACCGACAAGACCGAGCGGCCGCGCCGCACCCGCACGGCCGCCGCCAAGCGCGAGGCCGAGCCCGCGGTGACCGCCGACGCCGGTCAGGCGGACGGCCGGCCGGCCGCCGAGGAGCGCCCCGACCGCGCCGAGCGCGGCGAGGGCCGGGACGGCGGACGCGACGGGGGCCGCGAGGGCGGCCGCAACCGCGACCGCGGCGAGCAGCAGACCTCCGGTGAGCAGCACGGCGGCGACCAGCAGCAGGGCGGCCGGGAGCGCGGCGAGGGCCGCGACGGCGGGGGACGCCAGCGCGGACGCCGCGACAACCGCGACCGCGACAACCGCGGCGACCGCGGCGACCGCGAGAACCGGGGCGAGCGCGGCGAGCGCGGGGACCGTGACAACCGGGGCGATCGCGACAACCGCGGCGACCGCGACCGGAACCGCGACCAGGGCGACCAGGGCGGCAACCGCCAGCGCGGCGGCGGCCAGAACCAGGGCGGCGGCGGCCCGGCCGACGACGACGAGGGCGGCCGCGGGCGGCGCGGGCGCCGGTTCCGCGAGCGCAACCGGGGCCGCGGCCGCGGCGAGCGCTACGAGGAGCCCGTGATCAACGAGGACGACGTCCTCATCCCGGTCGCCGGCATCCTCGACATCCTCGACAACTACGCCTTCGTCCGGACGACCGGCTACCTGCCCGGCCCGAACGACGTGTACGTCTCGCTCGCCCAGGTCCGCAAGAACGGCCTGCGCAAGGGCGACGTGATCACCGGCGCGGTGCGGCAGGCCCGCGAGGGCGAGCGGCGCGAGAAGTTCAACGCGCTGGTCCGGCTCGACACCGTGAACGGCATGGAGCCCGACCAGGCCAAGCAGCGTGTCGAGTTCTCCAAGCTCACCCCGCTGTACCCGCAGGAGCGGCTGCGGCTGGAGTCCGACCCGGGCGTGCTGACCACGCGGATCATCGACCTGGTGTCGCCGATCGGCAAGGGCCAGCGCGGCCTGATCGTGTCGCCGCCGAAGGCCGGCAAGACCATGGTGCTTCAGGCGATCGCGAACGCGATCACCAAGAACAACCCGGAGTGCCACCTGATGGTCGTCCTGGTGGACGAGCGTCCGGAAGAGGTCACCGACATGCAGCGGACGGTGAAGGGCGAGGTCATCCACTCGACCTTCGACCGTCCCGCCGAGGACCACACCACCGTCGCCGAGCTCGCCATCGAGCGCGCCAAGCGGCTGGTGGAGCTGGGGCACGACGTCGTCGTCCTGCTCGACTCGATCACCCGCCTCGGCCGCGCCTACAACCTGGCGGCCCCGGCGTCCGGGCGCATCCTGTCCGGCGGTGTCGACTCGACCGCGCTGTACCCGCCCAAGCGGTTCTTCGGCGCGGCCCGCAACATCGAGAACGGCGGCTCGCTGACCATCCTCGCCACCGCCCTGGTGGAGACCGGATCCCGCATGGACGAGGTCATCTTCGAGGAGTTCAAGGGCACCGGCAACATGGAGCTCAAGCTCAACCGCTCCCTCGCCGACAAGCGGATCTTCCCCGCGGTGGACGTGGACCAGTCCAGCACCCGCAAGGAGGAGATCCTCATGGCGCCGGAGGAGCTGCGCATCGTCTGGCAGCTCCGCCGCGTCCTGCACGCCCTCGACACCCAGCAGGCGCTGGAGCTCCTCATCGAGAAGATGAAGGAGACCAAGTCGAACGCCGAGTTCCTCCTCCAGGTCCAGAAGACCACGGTCTCCGACGACCGCTGAGTTGATTTGGCTTTCGGCTCCGCGTCCTCGCCTAGCGGCTCGGACACGGCCCGAATGCTCGTGCGAACGCTGCATCGCTTCGCGATCAACCGTGCGGGGCTCGCCTTCGGCGTCGCCCCGCACGGTTGGTAACGCGTTCGCGCGGGCTGAGCTTGTTGCGGGGTCCCCAGGGGCTCTTTGATCCTTCACGTGGTTCTTGAACGCCCCGGTCCGGGTGCTTTTGAACGTCCCGGCGGCCTTTGGTCGTCGGGACGTTTTGTGTTTGCGGCTGCCGGGGTGGGGTTTACCCCAGGTGGGCTGGGGTGGGTTCCGCATGGTGGGGGAGCGGGGTGGTCGGGCAGGGTTGGGAGTGGCTTGGAAGAGGGGGACGCGGGTGGGTGAGGTGGCCCGGACGGGGTGGGACCGGTCGGTGTGGGACGCGTCGTGGCGGCCGTGGGTGATGCTGCGGACGCCGGTGGCGTGGCGGGCGGTGGCGCAGGCGCCGCTGGCGTTCGGGTTCGGGCTGTTCTGGTTCGTCGGGCTCGCGACGGCGGGGCTGCTGTCGCTGGCGCTGTCGGCGCTGTGGATCGGGCTGGTGATGCTCGTGGCGCTGATGCTGGCGTGGCGGGCCGGGGCGATGCTGGAGCGGCGGGTGCTGCTCGCGACGTTCGGGCTGCGCATCCCGGATCCGTACCGTCCGCTGCCGTCCGGAAGGAACGTGTTCGCGAAGGTCCGGGCGCTGCTGGCGGATCCCGCGACATGGAAGGACCTGATCTACCTCGGGCTGCTGCTGCCCATCGCGATGGTCGAGATCATCGTGTGGGTGCTCTGCTGGTCGGTGGTCGGGCTGCTCGTCCTGGCGCCCGTCCTGGCGATGCAGGGGCAGGGGCTCCAGTTCGTCATCGGGCCGGTGTCGGTGCTGGTGGAGGACCCGGTGAGCGGGCTGTGGGTGACGCTGGTGGGGCTCGTCCTGCTCGTCCCGGCGCTGTACGTGACGCGGGTGATGGCGCTGGCGCACGCGCTGTGGGCGCAGCTGCTGCTGGGGGCGTCCAGTGCGCAGGAGGAGAACGCCGAGCTGCGGGCGCGCGCCGAGCGGCTGCGGGCGAGCCGGGCGCGCGGGGTGGACGCCGTGGAGGCCGAACGCCGCCGCATCGAGCGCGACCTGCATGACGGCGCCCAGCAGCAGCTCCTGGCCGTCGCGATGGACATCGGACGGGCGCGCGCCAAGCTGGACACCGATCCGGACGCGGCGCGGGCGCTGATCGAGCAGGCGCACGCGGGCGCGAAGGAGGCGATCGCCGAGCTGCGCAACCTCGCCCGCGGGATCTACCCGGCGATCCTCACCGACCGGGGTCTGGACGCGGCGCTGTCGGGCCTCGCGGCGCGTGCCGCGGTGCCGGTCGAGGTGGGCGTCGAGCTGGCGGAGCGCCCGCCCGCGGCGGTGGAGAGCATCGCGTACTTCGTGGTGGCCGAGGCGCTGACGAACGTCTCGAAGTACGCGAACGCGACGAGCGCGGCGGTGAAGGTGGCGCGCGAGGGCCCATGGGTGGTCGTCGAGATCTCCGACGACGGCGTGGGCGGCGCGGAGACCGAACCGGGCGGCGGCCTCGCCGGGCTGGCCGACCGCGCCGCGACGATCGACGGCATCCTTACCGTGAACAGCCCGCCCGGCGGCCCCACGGTGATCCGCGCCGACCTTCCCTGCGACTGGTGACCACTGGAGGCCGCTCGGTGAACATCCGGGCGGTCCGGGGTGAACTGTGATCATCCGGGCGGAGGTGCTGGCATGATCGTCGCATTGCCGGCATACGAGACGGGGAACTCATGTCGCGATCGATTCGGGGACTGGCGCTCGTCCTGGCGGCCGTCCTGGCCGCTGGTGCGTGCGGTGGGACGGGCGGCGGGAAGCGGGCCGCCGACACGGCGTCGGACAGCGAGGGCGCGGCGTCCTGGTGGCGTCCGAAGCCGCGGACGACCTGGCAGTGGCAGCTCAGCGGGCGCGTCGACACGTCCGTCCGCGCGCAGGTCTACGACGTGGACCTGTTCGAGACGCCCGCCGCCACGGTCGCCAAGCTGAAGAAGGCCGGACGGCGCGTGATCTGCTACACCGCGATCGGGTCGGCGGAGAACTGGCGTCCCGACTACAAGCGCTTCCCGGCGCGCGTGCTGGGCAAGAACGTCGCGGACTGGCCGGGCGAGCGCTGGGTGGACATCCGGCAGCTGGACGTCATCCGCCCGATCTGGGCCGCGCGGCTCGACCAGTGCAAGCGCAAGGGCTTCGACGGCGTCGAGCCCGACTGGATGGACGGCTACAAGAACGACACCGGCTTCAAGCTGACCGCCCGCGACCAGCTCGCCTTCAACCGGATGCTCGCGACGCTGGCCCACCAGCGCGGCCTCGCGATCGGGCTCAAGAACGACCTCGACCAGATCCCGCAGCTCGTCGGGACGATGGACTTCGCGGTCAACGAGCAGTGCGCCCAGTACGGCGAGTGCAACCGGCTCGTCCCGTTCATCAGGGCTGGCAAGGCCGTGTTCCACGCCGAATACGAGCTGCCGCTGAGCAAGTTCTGCCCGACGTCCAAGAAGCTGGGGCTCAGCTCGATCCGCAAGCCGCTGGAGCTGACGGCCAAGCGCCAGGCCTGCCCGGCCTAGCGGCCCGATGCCGCGCGAATCCCGTCCGATGCCGCGTGAAGATCGCCCGATGCCGCGCGAAGGGCGGTCGGGGAGCCGGGATACTGGGGGGATGCGGGTGGTGATCGCCGAGGATTCGGTGCTGTTGCGCGAGGGCCTGGTCCGGCTCCTGGAGGACGAGTCGATCGCGACGGTCGCGCAGGTCGGGGACGGCCCGGGCCTGCTCGCGGCGGTCGAGGAGCACCGGCCCGACCTGGCGATCGTGGACGTCCGGATGCCGCCGTCCTTCACCGACGAGGGGCTGCGCGCGGCCCTGGCCGTCCGGGAGCGGCTGCCCGGGACGCCGATCCTGGTGCTGTCGCAGTACGTCGAGGAGCGGTACGCCACCGACCTGATCGGCGGCGGCGCCGAGGGTGTCGGCTACCTGCTGAAGGAGCGGGTCTCGGACGTCGCGGAGTTCGTCGACGCCGTGCGCCGGATCGCGGCCGGCGGCACGGTGATCGACTCCGAGGTGATCGGCCAGCTGCTCGGCCGCCGCCGCGCCGGGGACCCGCTGAAGGACCTCACCCCGCGCGAGCACGAGGTCCTCGGCCTGATGGCCCAGGGCCGCACCAACGGCGCCATCGCCGCCGACCTCGTCGTCACCGAGGGCGCCGTGGAGAAGCACATCTCCAGCATCTTCGCCAAGCTCGGCCTGCAGCCCGCCGGCGGCGGGCACCGCCGCGTCATGGCCGTCCTCACCTACCTCGGCCACGCCTGACCAGGCTCGAAGCCGTCCCTCTCGACCGGCCCGAAGCCGTCCCGCCGGACTCGCGTTCCGGGCCGTCCCGCCGGATTCGCGCTCCGGGTCGTCCCGCCGGACGAAGCGGAGGGGCGCGCGCGGCTGTGGCCGGGGTCACGCGGGGGTGCCCGGAGGAAGATCATCGCGGCGGGTCGGGAATGCCCGGTGACCTCGGCACGTTCGGGTATCTGGCACACTTGGTGTGCAACCGCTGCGGTACCGGTTCGCGCCCCCACTCCGCGGGACGTTCGGCGACCGCCCAGAGCGAGGAGAGACCCCATGAAGCCCGAGATTCACCCGAACTATGTCGTCACGACGGTGACGTGCACCTGCGGGAACACCTTCGAGACGCGTAGCACCGCCGAGAATGGCGTGATCCACGCCGACGTCTGCTCCAACTGCCACCCGTTCTACACGGGCAAGCAGAAGATCCTGGACACCGGCGGCCGGGTGGCGCGCTTCGAGCAGCGCTTCGGCAAGAAGGCCAAGTAGCCCGCGGCCTGCACCACAGCGCTGAACAGGGGGCCCGGGGACGCGCGTCCCCGGGCCCGCTCAAGTCCGCTACCAGGCCGGGACGCACCGTGAAACTCGACGAACTCATCAGCGAATACACCGACATCGAGGGGCGGCTCGCCGACCCGTCGGTCCACGCCGACCAGGCGCTGGCCCGCAAGCTGGGCAAGCGGTACGCCGCGCTGCGCCCGATCGTCGAGACCTACCGGGAGCTCGGCTCGACCGAGGACGACCTCGCCGCCGCCCGCGAGCTCGCGGGCGAGGACGCGGCCTTCGCCGCAGAGGCCGAGGACCTGGAGAAGCGCATCGTCGAGCTGGAGGAGCGGCTGCGGCACCTGCTGCTGCCCCGCGACCCCAGCGACGACAAGGACGTGATCCTGGAGATCAAGGCCGGCGAGGGCGGCGAGGAGTCCGCGCTGTTCGCCGGCGACCTGCTGCGCATGTACCTGCGGTACGGCGAGCGGGTCGGCTGGAAGACCGAGATCATCGACTCCCACCCGTCCGACCTCGGCGGGTACAAGGACGTCACCGTCGCGGTGAAGAACAAGTCCGGCGCGCCCGACGCCGAGGGCGTCTGGACCCGGCTGAAGTTCGAGGGCGGCGTGCACCGCGTCCAGCGGGTGCCCGCGACCGAGTCGCAGGGCCGCATCCACACCTCCGCCGTCGGGGTTCTGGTCACCCCCGAAGCCGAGGAGGTGGACGTCCAGATCGACCCGAACGACCTGCGCATCGACGTCTACCGCTCGTCCGGCCCGGGCGGGCAGTCGGTGAACACGACCGACTCGGCCGTCCGCATCACGCACCTGCCGACCGGCGTGGTCGTGTCCTGCCAGAACGAGAAGTCCCAGCTCCAGAACAAGGAGCAGGCGCTGCGCATCCTGCGGTCCCGGCTGCTGGCGATCGCGCAGGAGGAGGCCGAGGCCGCCGCGTCCGCCGAGCGCAAGTCGCAGGTCCGGACGGTCGACCGCTCCGAGCGCGTCCGCACCTACAACTACCCGGAGAACCGGATCTCCGACCACCGGGTGGGCTACAAGGCGTACAACCTCGACCAGGTCCTCGACGGCGACCTGCACAACGTCGTCCAGGCCCTCGTCGACGCCGACACCGAGCGACGCCTCGCGGAGGCCCGGCAGTCGTCATGAACCTGCTGCTCGACGAGATCGCCAGGGCCACGGCACGGCTCGCCGACGCCGGGGTCGCCTCCCCGCGCGCGGACGCCGAGGAGCTCGCGGCCGCCGTGCACAAGGTGAGCCGCGCCGAGCTGCACACCGTCCCGGACGCCGCGTTCGACGCGCTGTTCTGGGAGTACGTGGCGCGGCGCGAGGCGGGCGAGCCGCTGCAGCACATCACTGGACGGGCGTTCTTCCGGTACCTGGAGCTGAAGGTCGGTCCGGGGGTGTTCGTCCCGCGTCCGGAGACCGAGGTCATGGTCGGCTGGGCCCTGGAGACCCTGCGCGACATGGACGTCCAGGACCCGCTCGTCGTCGACCTCGGCACCGGCTCGGGCGCGATCGCGCTGTCGCTCGCGCAGGAGTCGCCCCGCGCGCGTGTGCACGCCGTCGAGAAGGACCCGATCGCCTACGTCCACACCGACCGCAACATCGAGGACCTGGACGAGCGCGGCCAGGTGAAGCTGCACCTGGGCGACTTCTCGTCCGCGCTGCCCGAGCTGAACGGCACCGTCGACCTCGTCGTGTCGAACCCCCCGTACATCCCGATGAGCGAGTGGGAGTACGTCCCGGCGGACGTCCGCGACCACGACCCGGCCGACGCCCTGTGGGGCGGCGGCGAGGACGGCCTGGACGCGATCCGCGTGGTCGAGCGCACCGCCCGCCGCCTGCTCCGCCCCGGCGGCCACATCGCCGTCGAGCACAGCGACCTCCAGGGCACCGCGGTCTACTGGATCTTCGCCGAGGAGAACGGCTGGCGGGACGTCCGCAACCACAAGGACCTCACCAACCGCGACCGCTTCGTCACCGCCCGCCTCGGCACCTCCTGACCCCCGGACAGGCCGGGCCTGCGCGTCGCCGGAGGCCGCGGTGTGCCCCACGCCCCGCCGCCGGACGCCCCGCGCCGCCGCCGGACGTCCTGCCGCCGGACGGGCCGGGACGATGCGGTGCCCGCGCGCCGATAGTCTTGCTGGCGTCAGCACAGCAAGCCGAGTTCGACGGGGACGACCGTGAGCCGACGTTATGACTGCTCGGATCCGATGGAGCGGACGCGCGGGATCGCCGAGGCGGTCTCGGCCGTGCGGCGCGGCGAGCTGATCGTCCTGCCGACCGACACCGTGTACGGGATCGGCGCGGACGCCTTCACCCCGTCCGCCGTGACCGGCCTGCTGAACGCCAAGGGCCGCGGCCGCGAGATGCCGCCGCCCGTGCTGGTCGGGTCCGTCCGCGCGGCGACCGCGCTGATCGACGACCTGGGCACCTACGGCCAGGACCTGATCGACGAGTTCTGGCCGGGCGCGCTGACCCTGGTGTGCCGCGCCAACCCGAACCTGATGTGGGACCTCGGCGAGACCAAGGGCACCGTGGCCGTCCGCATGCCGATGGACACCCTCGCGGTCGAGCTGCTGAAGGAGACCGGCCCGCTGGCCGTGTCGAGCGCGAACCTTTCCGGTCAGCCCGCCGCCCGCGATGCGGACGAGGCCGAGTCGATGCTCGGCGACTCCGTCGAGGTCTACCTGGACGGCGGCCCGGTCGCGCACGGCGACGCGTCCACGATCGTCGACCTGACCGGCCCGATCCCGCGCCTGCTCCGCCTCGGCGCCATCTCCGAGGACAAGATCCGCGCCGTCGTCGGCGTCCTCCTCACCGACGAGGACGACATCAAGCCCGACGAGGAGCCCGAGCCCGAGGTCAGCGTCGGCGCCGAAACCGTCCAGAAGGACGAGACCACGTCTGCCGAGGCGCACCCGGAGGCGAATCGACCGGCATCCGAGGACCACGAAGCCCCCGCTCCCGCGAAGCCGGAAGCCGCCGCCGCAGAGCCCGCACCTGACTCAGGCGTCGCGAAGTCCGAGGCCGTGAACGGTACGGAGCGCTCCGGGGCGTCCGGGGGAGACCCCAAGCCTGCGCCGCGCGGGGACGACCCGAACACGGCCACCTGAGCCGCGTCCGAACCCTTTCCCGCATTCAGGACGCCCTCTAAAGCGTCCCATCGGCGGGAAGATCGGCCCCGGACATGCGAAACGGGGGCTTCGCCGCAGCCGTAGCGGCGAAGCCCCCGTCGTCGTCCTACCGGTCAGACCCGCCGGACGTCAGCACGGCGAGCCGGAAGACCGGATCAGGAGAACACGCGCCAGGAGCCCGCGTGCGAGATGTGGAAGCCCCGGCTCGTCGGGTAGCCCTCGCACTCGCGCATGTACATCTTGCCGATGTTGAACGACTGGATGGCGCGGCGGGCGGTGGTGCCCTTGCCGGTCCGGTTGTAGATCACCTCGACGTCGGGGTTGAGGTGCTGGCCCTTGGCCGCGTAGAACACGACCTCCATGCAGGAGTTCAGGCCACGCTTGTTGTCGCGCACGTAGCCGTCCACGACGCGGGTGCGGTAGTAGCGGCCCTTGTACTTGTAGCGGCCCCACCAGTACGAGCCCCAGGCGCTGGTCGCGGCGAGGCCGGAGTACTTGAGGGTGAAGGCGTGCCCGCCCTGCGCCTGGACGTCGCCCTTGGCGAGGCTCACGTCCGCGGCCTTCGGGGCCGCACCGGAGCCCTTGAAGGTCTGGGCGTCGTCGGCGAAGGCGTTGCCGCCGGTCGCCAGCAGACCGGCGACGAGCGCGCCGGAAGTGATCGCCACGGTGGCGATGCGTCGCATGGATCCTCCGTCTCTGGGGGAATTTCGGGTTGAAGATCGCCGCAACCGTAGCAGGATCTTCAGGACCCTCCACGCCATTTCCGGTGACGCACAGCAATGCCGCCCAAGCCGGGAACCAACCCGCTTCGGACGACGTCCAATCACCTTCGGGACATGTCCGTAACACGGGAGCCCCGGGCGCGGTCCGGGACTCTGACCAGGTGGAACGCGTGATCCCGGAAGTGCCCGACCGCCAGTGTATCCTTGGCCACACTCACCGTGACACGGCCGATTCCGGCCCCGAGAACACACCGAGTGAACACCCCGGAATGGCGAATGGCCGGGCGGCGAGGCCGCCCGGCCATTCAGTTGATCATGAAAGAGAAGCCTCAGTAGAGCTTCTTCCACGGGCCGTAGACGACCTTCTTCGGGTTGGTGCGGGCGATGCCGGCCTCGCGCACGTAGAGGTGCGCGCTGTACCGCGACGAGAAGACGCCGTAGTAGTGGCTGAACTTGAAGTCCGCCGGGACGCCGTTGTAGCGCAGGAAGTACACGCCCGAGGTGTAGTAGTACTTGCCGTTGCTGGTGCGGAACTGCACGGCCGGGGACCAGCCGTTGCGGGAGGTGTCGGCCAGCGAGAAGCTCACCTTCACGCCGCTGCGCGAGCGGGAGTACTTGCCGTACGCCTTGATGGACTTCCAGCCGTCCTTGGACACCCAGGAGTGGGCGGCCGCGGCCTGCACGCCGGAGGCGGCCGGCAGCTTGCTGGACTGGGTGAAGCCCTGGTCGGCGCTGGCCGCGCCGGCGCTGACCAGGAGTCCGGCGGCGAGGGCGCCGGAGGTGACCGCCACGGTGGCGATGCGTCGCATAGTGCCTCCATCTGGTTATTTGCGGGGTGCGAGTTCGAAGATCGCAACCGTAGCAACATCGGCATCACCCGTCTCACCACTTTTACTCGTTCGGACGGACTTCACATGACGGTCCGCATTCGTCCGCGTGCATGCCGTGACCTGCGACGTCCGCCAGTCCCGTTCGCCCGTCCTGACAGGCCCGGTCATGGTCGGGAACGGGAGCGCGCCGGGATGCGTCCGAGCACCCGGCGTCGTCCGGGCGGTGGCGGGCGAGCCGGGAACCGGAAGCGGAGCAGCGAATGACCGAAGACCTCCTGGACAGGGCCGACGGCTTGGCCGAGCTCGATCCGGAGAGCGCCCGCCGGCTGTACCTGGAGGCCGTCGAGGCCGGATCCGAGAGCGCCGTCCGGCGGTACGGCGACTTCCTTCTGAACCAGGACGAGTCGGAGGAGGCCCGGCGGATCCTGAGCGCGGCCTTCGCCGCCGGCGACATGAAGAGCGCCTATTTCCTGGCCGACGCCTACGTGGCCCTCGATATGCCCGAAAAGGCGGCCGAGGTCGTCCAGGAGGCGTTCTGGAACGGCGAGAGCCGAGCGGCCCTGCGCGTCGCGGCGATCCTCGACGAGTTGCTCGACGATCGCGAGGGGGCGGAGAAATGGTACCGGCTGTCCCTGCAAGCCGGCGACCAGCGAGCCATGAACGATTTCGCCACTTTCCTGTCCGACGACCCGGAGCGATGGGACGAGGCCGCGGCCTTCTATCGCGCGGCCATGGAAGCAGGCGACCCTCTCGCTCGACTGAATCTGGGCCGCCTTGAGAACGAGCGCGAGAACTACGCGGCAGCGAGCGTCCTGCTCGCGGCCTGCGTAGACGAAGGCAAGCTCCAAGCCCTGCTCGCCCTCGCCGAAGCCCAGGAAAACCTCGACGACCTGGACGCCGCGAAAGCCACCTTGGAACGAGCCTGCGCCCTCGGAATCACGAACGCGACCGTAACCCTGGCCAACTTCTACGCCGACCACGAAGAGATCGACTACCTCAACGAGGCGGAAGACCTCTACCGCAAAGCACTGGCCCGCGAAGACGAAGAAGCCACCTTCTATTACGCCCTGTACCTGGACGACGAAGACCGTATTGAAGAAGCGATCGAGATGTACAAGCGTGCCATCGAAGAAGACTCGGAGTCGGCCCTCGTCAACCTCGGTCTCATCTATCTGAACAGCGGCGACCACGCCAACGCCGAACACTATCTGCGCCGCGGCATCGAGGCGGGCCACATCAACGCCGTCCTGAACTACGCCGACCTCCTCGCGGCCCAAGGCAGGCACCAGGAAATCGGCCCCCTGATCCCCGAAGCCCGAGAAATGGACGCCACAACCGACGCAATGGCCAAACTAATAGCCCTCGCCAACAACCTCGCCTAACGCCCGCGTCGCCTTTGGAGCGGAGGGCGGGTGGGGGTTGCGGAGAGTAGTCGTGGTGTTGCTTCGACGTTTGGCGGGTGGGGGTGGAAGCATGGGGACGGCTTGAGCTGAGAGCTGGGGGCGCGGTGCCTGGGCGGAGCCTTGGAGTGGCGGTCGCGGGGGTCCTCGTGCTTGGGCTGCTTCTGGTTTCGGCGGTGCCGACGGGTGCGTGTGAGGGGCGGGCCCAGGGGGACGGGGGGATTCCGACTTATGACGTCGTCCTGAGCATTCGGCGGGACGGGGTGGTGGGGGTTCGGGAGACGATCACCTTTGACTACGGGGACGTCGGGGGGCACGGGTTCGCGCGGCGGGTGCCGTATCGGGTGGGGGAGCGGGTGTACGACATCCGCGATCTGCGGACCAGTTCGTCCACGGGGGCTCCGGCGCGGGCCAGGACGGTGACGTTGCCGCATGATCTTCAGATCACGGTGGGGGACGGGAAGCAGGTCGTGCGGGGGCGGCAGGCTTATGTGATCGAGTACGACCTGGGGCGGGCGTTCACGCCGCTGTCCGGGGGGCGCTGGGAGCTGGTTTGGGACGCGGTCGGGACGACGTGGAACTCGCCGATCGCCAATGCGGCGGTGCGGGTGGAGTCGCCTGTGGCGCGTTGGAAGGCGTCCTGCCGGGCCGGGCACGGGGACGCGACGGTGCCCTGCCAGCGGGATCGGGACGGGCCGTATGCCATGGACTTCCTGCAGAGTGGGCTCGGTCCGCATGAGGGCATGACCGTGCGGGTACGGCTGCCGAGGGGAGCCGTGGCGCCGGAACCGCCCAGATTCGTCCGTCCGTATTGGGACGGGACCTGGACCGGAACCGGCCTGCTGGCGCTGACGCTGGTGCTGCTGCCGTGGATCTCGCGGGCCGGAGGTCTGGGGCGATCCGTCCTGATCGGGCGGATTCTGCTGGTCACGGGGGTTCTGGCCGTTCTCGTAGACGCTGCGGCGGACGTCGAGCGGTACGGGATGTGGGCCGTGTCACTGGGGGATCTGACCGTGGCGGGGCTCGCGCTCGGGATCGCCGGATCGGCGGCACTGTGCGGCCAATGTGCGCCATGCGACACACGGGAGGAATAGAGTTGGGCCGGAACACCACCAGGATGACCATGGTGGAACCATTCGGCGGCCGTCGTACGTAGACCCTTCCGTGGGTCCGCCGGGGCCCGCCGGAAAGACATCCGAGGGGAGGCGCGGGGCGTTGCGGGAGTACCTGCTCACCATCCTCGTCGCCGCCCTCGTGACCTACCTGTTGACGCCGGCGGTCCGGAAGTTCGCGGTCTGGTTCGGCGCGCAGGCCGCGCCGCGCGACCGGGACGTCCACGTGATCCCGACGCCGCGGCTCGGCGGCCTGGCGATGTTCGGCGGGATGGTCGCGGCGCTGATCGTGGCGTCCGGGCTGCCGAAGATGCGGCAGGTGCTCGCCGAGGGCGACGTGAGCGTGGGCCGGGCGCTGCTGCTGGCCGGCGGGCTGATCGTGCTGCTCGGCATCGCGGACGACCGGTGGGGCGTCGACCCGCTCACCAAGTTCGCCGGGCAGGTGGCCGCCGCGGGGATCTTCATCATGCAGGGCATCCAGCTGTACGTCCTGCCGCTGCCGAGCGGGGAGCCGCTGTCGCTGCCGCCCGCCTACGGCGTCCCGCTGACGGTGCTGGTCGTGGTCGCGACGATCAACGCGGTGAACTTCATCGACGGCCTGGACGGCCTGGCGGCGGGTGTCGTCGGCATCGCCTCGCTCGCCCTGTTCTCCTACGCCTACCTGCTGTCGCACGCCAAGGGCATCACGACGCTGAGCGGTCCGACGCTGACCGCCGCCGTCCTGGTCGGGATCTGCGCGGGCTTCCTACCGCACAACTTCAACCCCGCCCGGATCTTCATGGGCGACACGGGCTCGATGCTGATCGGGCTGCTGCTGTCCGGCTCGACGATCATGCTGACCGGCCAGTTCGACCCGGCGATCATCGGCACCTACCGGCTGTTCCCGCTGTACGTGCCGCTGCTGATGGTCCCGCTGGTCGCCGCCGTCCCGTTCGTGGACATGCTGCTCGCGGTCTGGCGCCGCACCAGCGACGGCCGCTCGCCGTTCTCGCCCGACAAGCGGCACCTGCACCACCGCCTGCTCGAACTGGGCCACTCGCACCGCCGCGCCGTCCTGATCATGTACTTCTGGGTGGGCCTGCTGGCCGGCGGGCTGATGGGCATGGCCACCACCAGCAACCTCGTCCTCGTCGGCTCGGCCACCCTGACGGTCGCGGTGGGCGGCGTCGTCCTCATGATCGCCCTCCCCCGCCTCACCCACCGCCGCGCGACCGCGACCACCCCCACCGGAGTGCCCGCCGCGACCCCGACCGGAGCCCCGCCCGCCGAGGACGTCCCAACCGGCAAGCACCGCCAGCACATCTGACCTGCGTATTTGCGCGGTTATCCACAGGGTGGCCGTTGGCTCGCGTGACTTTCGGGGGCGTTGGACAATAGAAGTGGGGTCGCCCCCCTGGGCGGGAGGGGGCCGCCTTCCGCAAGTTTCAATGCCGCGGGTTGCGAGGCCCCACGGGTTGCGAGGCCCCACGGGTTGCGAGGCCCCACGGGTTGCGAGGCCCCACGGGTTGCGAGGCCGCGCGGGGCGAGTGCAGCGCGTTGGTGGGGCTTTCGCAGGGTTGGACGCGGGGTGGCAACGGTGCGTGATCGGTGGTTGCCCGGGGTGTTCCGAGCATGGTTCGGTTGCTCCTAGACTGACGGCCGTCGCCGCGTGGACGGGGGCGGGCGGGTCCGGGGTTCCGGCGTGCCCGTGGCGTTCCGCGGAAACCGAGCGTTGCGCTGGGCTACAGTCCGTGGTGCAGAGGTGACGTTAGGAGAGCGTCCGTTCATTACATCTTGGGTAATTGTGGACGTTCTGGACGCTTGTGATACCTTTCACTAACAAGAGCCGACCACTGAAAGTGACCGCTCGGAGCCCACATGCATACTTCCGACGCCCGGATGCTACGCGGCGCCGCGATCCCCTCGGCGGCCGCCGGGGTCATCGCCATCGCCCTCGGAGCACTGCTCGCCGGAGCCAAGGGCGCGTTCGGCGCGGGGCTCGGCATGGTCACGGTCCTCGTCTTCTTCTCCATCAGCGTCGTCGCGGTGAGCTACGCGTCCCGCGTCTCGGCGCAGCTGATGTTCGCCGCCGCCGTGTTCAGCTACATCGGCAAGCTGCTGGTGATGCTGGCGCTGATCGCCGCCTTCAGTGACGCCACCGCGTGGAACCCGCGGGCGTTCGCCTTCACCGTCGTGGGCCTGACCGTCGTCTGGCTCGGCGCCGAGATCCGCGCCACCCTGAAGGCCAAGCAGCTCTACGTGGACCCGGCTCCCGCCGCTGACCAGAACGTCCGCACTCCGGCCGACCGGAGCCCGTGATGAACGCTCGGATGATCATGGCGGGATTGGACTACTCCAATATGACCACCGGGGGGGTGGCCTGCTATGGTCCGTCCTGCGATGAGCGAGGAGGGGCACCGGCCCGATCCGCAGGAATCCGAGGACTCCGAACAGGATCGAATCGATTCGGAACACCGAGGCTTCGCCAACGCCGCCTGGTCGATCCCGAGCTACATCTTGAGCGGGATGGCGGTGTACGGCGGCCTCGGCTGGCTGCTGGATCGCTGGCTGGGCACCTCGGCGCTGCTCCCCATCGGAATCCTGGTGGGCCTTGCTCTCGCGCTCTACCTGGTCTTCCACCGCTACGGACGAACGAGCTGACGCGAGAGCCGACGCGAACCCCGCCCGCAGCCGCGAAGCCCTACGCCGACTTTGGAATGCCGCCGCTGCCCCCGGGCACGCAGCCGACGAAGAACCAACGACGACTGACTTGCCGAGTCACTGACGAAGGGACTGCCGCGTGAGCGCGCCGCACCTCCTCGCCTCCGGCAGTGGAGACGAGTTCGAGGCACCGGGTCTCGAAATTTTCCACTGGGGCCCGCTTTTCCCTGACGGTCCCTCGTGGCTGCACTGGCTCACCAAGCCCACCCTGATCGTCGGCCTCTGCGCCATCCTGGTCGTCCTCTTCGCGTGGCGCGCGTTCGCCGGCGCGAAGCTGGTGCCGCGGGGCGTGCAGAACGTCGGCGAGGTCGCCTACCTGTTCGTCCGCGACCAGGTGGCGCGCCCGATGCTCGGCAAGGACGGGGACCGGTGGATGCCGTTCCTGTTCTCCACCTTCTTCTTCATCCTGTTCATGAACTGGATGGGCGTCGTCCCGGTTCTGTACCTGCCGGTGAACTCGCACATCGCGTTCCCGATCGTGTTCGCGATCTGCGTGTACCTGATGATGCTGTTCCTCGGCATCAAGAACCAGGGCCTCGTCGGCTACTTCAAGAACATGATGTTCCCGCCCGGGCTGCCCAAGGCCCTGTACGTGATCCTCGCGCCGATCGAGCTCCTCTCGAACCTCATCCTGCGCCCGTTCACGCACTCGGTCCGACTGTTCGCGAACATGTTCGCCGGTCACCTCCTGCTCGCCTTCTTCGCCTCGGTCGCCTACTGGTTCCTGGTGGAGAAGCTCACCGTCCTGGGCGCCGGGGTCGGCGTCGTCGGCTTCCTGATGACGATCGTGATGACGGGCTTCGAGCTGTTCATCCAGGCCCTCCAGGCGTTCATCTTCACGCTGCTCGCCGCCAGCTACATCCAGAGCGGCCTGCACGCGGACCACTGACCTGAACCACACCCGCTACCAAAGCAACCCTCCGGTGGGGCGGCCCCACCGGTCGAGTGAAAAGGAAAGAGCACATGCTCGCTGAAGCGCTTCCCGTCGTCGCCGAGGTCAAGGGCAACCTGGGCTCCGTCGCGTACGGTCTCGCCGCCATCGGCCCGGGCATCGGCGTCGGCATCATCTTCGGCCAGGGCGTGCAGGCCATCGCCCGCCAGCCGGAGCTGACCAACGTCATCCGTCAGAACATGCTGCTGGGCTTCGCGCTCACCGAGGCGCTCGCCCTTATCGGGTTCGTTGTGCCGTTCGTCCACAAGTAAGCCTTCCATACCAATTTCGGAAGGTGGGAACAAGATGATTCTGGCTTCGGATAACCCGCTGGTCCCGGAAGCCTCCGAGCTGGTCTTCGGAACTGTCGCGTTCTTCGTCGTGCTGTTCCTGGTCGGCTGGAAGCTGGTCCCGCAGATCCAGAAGACCCTCGCCGAGCGCACCGACGCGATCGAGGGCGGTCTCAAGCGCGCCGAGGCGGCGCAGGACGAGGCCAAGGCGACGCTGGAGCAGTACACCGCCAAGCTCGCCGAGGCCCGCCGCGAGGCGAGCCGGCTCCGCGAGGAGGCTCGCGAGGAGGGCGCGCAGATCAAGGCGGAGATCACCGGGCAGGCGCAGGCCGAGGCCCGGCGGATCGTCGAGTCGGCGCACGCCCAGATCGAGGCCGACCGGCAGCAGGCCCTGCAGTCGCTGCGCGCCGAGATCGGCACCCTGTCGGTCGAGCTGGCCGGCCGTGTCGTCGGCGAGTCCCTGGAGGACAGCGCCCGGCAGAGCCGCGTCGTCGACCGGTTCCTCGAAGAGCTTGAGGGACGCGCGAGCACGCGGGAGCAGATCACATCATGACCATCACGGGAGCGGTGAGCAGGGCGTCGCTGGCCGAGGCGCAGGAGCGGCTGGAGGCGGTCCTGCCGTCCGCCGACCTGGGCCGGCTCGGCGCGGACCTGTTCGCGGTGCTGAACCTGCTCGACCGCGAGCACGGCCTGCGGCGGGCGGTCTCCGACCCGTCCCGGGACGGCGCGGACAAGGCGCAGCTCGTTCAGGTCCTGCTTGAGGGCAAGGTCTCGCCGGCCGCTCTCGGGCTGGTCGCCGACGTGGTGCGGCTGAAGTGGTCCAAGCCCTCGGAGCTGTCGGACGGGGTGGAGACCCTCGCGGTCACCGCCGAGGCCGCCCGCGCCGAGGCCGACGACCGGATCGACGACCTGGAGGACGAGCTGTTCCGGTTCTCCCGGGTGGTGGAGGGCGACCCCGCGCTGCGCGGGGCGCTGACCTCGCCCGGGCTGCCGGACGAGCGCAAGACCGGCCTGCTGGGCGCGCTGCTGGACGGCAAGGTGACCGGCTCGGCGTACGAGCTGATCACCGAGCTTGTGCTGCGCCCCCGGGGACGTAGCCTGGAGGGTGGGCTGGCCGACTACGGCAAGCTCGTCGCCAGGCGGCGGCAGCGGCTGGTCGCGCTGGTGCGCACGCCGGTCGAGCTGTCGGCCGACCAGCGCAACCGGCTCGCCGCCGTGCTCGCCGCGGCCTACGGCCACCAAGTACACCTCAACATCGAGCTCGACCCGAGCGCGATCGGCGGCCTGTCGATCCAGATCGGGGACGAGATCATCGACGGCACGATCGCCGGACGGCTGGACGACGTCCGCCGGCGGCTCGCGAGCTGACGAGCGACGGCTCGCGCCGCTCGGCACGCACTCAAGCACGAGCCACCGACGAGCCACCCGAGCCCCAAGGGAGCAAGAGAGGAATCATGGCGGAGCTGACGATCCGTCCGGATGAGATCCGGAACGCGCTGGAGCGCTTCGTCCAGTCGTACGAGCCCGAGGCCGCCGCGCGCGAAGAGGTCGGCACCGTCGTCGATTCCGGCGACGGTATCGCCCACGTCGAGGGTCTTCCCTCCGCGATGGCCAACGAACTCCTGGAGTTCGAGGACGGCACGCGCGGTCTGGCTCTGAACCTGGACGTCCGCGAGATCGGCGCCATCGTCCTGGGCGACTTCAGCGACATCGAGGAGGGCCAGAAGGTCCGCCGCACCGGCGAGGTCCTGTCGGTGCCGGTCGGCGACGGCTTCCTCGGCCGTGTCGTGGACGCGCTGGGCAACCCCATCGACGGCAAGGGCGCGATCGAGTCGACCGAGCGCCGTGCGCTGGAGCTGCAGGCCCCGACCGTCGTGCAGCGGCAGTCGGTCAAGGAGCCGCTGCAGACCGGTATCAAGGCCATCGACGCGATGACGCCGATCGGCCGCGGTCAGCGGCAGCTGATCATCGGTGACCGGCAGACCGGCAAGACCACGGTCTGCATCGACACCATCCTGAACCAGAAGGAAGCCTGGGAGTCGGGCGACGAGAGCAAGCAGGTCCGCTGCATCTACGTCGCCGTCGGCCAGAAGGGCTCGACGATCGCGAACGTGCGCCGCACCCTGGAAGAGGCGGGCGCGCTGGAGTACACCACGATCGTGGCGGCCCCGGCGTCCGAGCCGGCCGGGTACAAGTACATCGCGCCGTACACCGGTTCCGCGATCGGCCAGCACTGGATGTACCAGGGCAAGCACGTCCTGATCGTGTTCGACGACCTGTCGAAGCAGGCCGAGGCCTACCGCGCGGTGTCGCTGCTGCTGCGCCGCCCGCCGGGCCGCGAGGCGTACCCCGGTGACGTCTTCTACCTGCACTCGCGCCTGCTGGAGCGCTGCGCGAAGCTGTCGGACGACATGGGCGCGGGCTCGATGACCGGTCTGCCGATCATCGAGACCAAGGGCAACGACGTGTCGGCGTTCATCCCGACCAACGTCATCTCCATCACCGACGGCCAGTGCTTCCTGGAGACCGACCTGTTCAACCAGGGCGTCCGGCCCGCGGTGAACGTCGGTATCTCGGTGTCCCGCGTCGGCGGCTCCGCGCAGATCAAAGCGATGCGCAAGGTCGCCGGCACGCTGCGCCTGGCGCTGTCGCAGTACCGCGACCTGGAGGCCTTCGCGGCCTTCGCGTCCGACCTGGACGCGGCGTCCCGCGCCCAGCTGGAGCGCGGCGCGCGCCTGGTCGAGCTGCTGAAGCAGCCGCAGGGCTCGCCGTACCCGGTCGAGAAGCAGGTCGTGTCGGTGTGGGCGGGCACGTCCGGCGAGCTGGACGACGTGCCGGTGGAGGACATCCGCCGGTTCGAGACCGAGTTCCTGGACCACCTGGAGCGCCAGCACGGCGGGCTGCTCACCTCGATCCGCGAGACCGGCCAGCTGTCCGACGACGGTCTGACCACCCTGAAGGACGCCATCACGGAGTTCAAGAAGGGGTTCGAGACCAGCTCGGGCGGGCTGCTCGGCGACGAGTCCGCTGACCCCATCGCGGACGAGGACGTCGAGCAGGAGACGATCAAGCGCGTCAAGAAGGGCTGACGCAGATGCCAGCCCAGATCCGTCAACTGCGGCAGCAGATCCGGTCGGTGAAGTCGACCGCGAAGATCACGCGCGCGCAGGAGATGATCGCGACGTCGCGCATCGTGAAGGCGCAGGCGGCGGTGGCGGCGTCCAAGCCGTACGCCGACCAGATCGTCAGCGCCCTCACCGCGCTCGTCAGCCACAACGTGGGCATCGACCACCCGCTGCTCAACGAGCAGCCGGAGGACGCGCGCACGGCGGTGCTGATCATCACCAGCGACCGCGGGTTCGCGGGCGGCTACAACGCCAACGTCATCCGCGAGGCCGAGTCCCTGATCGCCAAGCTGCGGGCCGAGGGCAAGCGCCCCGTCCCGTACGTGGTCGGCAACAAGGGCGTCACCTGGTACCGGTTCCGGGACCGGGAGATGGGCGCGCAGTGGACCGGGTTCAGCGACCGGCCGACCTTCCCCGACGCCGAGGCGGTCGGGCGGCGGCTGGCGGCGGACTTCCTGAAGACCGACGCCGAGGGCGGGGTCGGTGAGATCCACGTGGTCTACACCGAGTTCGTCTCGATGCTGACCCAGGCGACGCAGGTGCGGCGGCTGATCCCGCTGGAGATCGAGGAGACCACGGTCGCCGACGGCGCCGCGGCCCCCCCGGCGTACGAGTTCGAGCCGACCGCCGGCGACGTCCTCGACCTGCTGCTGCCGAACTACATCGAGAGCCGCATCTTCCACATGATGCTGCAGTCGGCCGCGTCCGAGCACGCGGCGCGGCGGCGCGCGATGAAGTCGGCGACCGACAATGCCAACGAACTGATCGGTGTCTACACGCGCCAGATGAACCAGGCGCGGCAGGCGGCGATCACCCAGGAAATCAGCGAGATCGTCGGTGGCGCTGACGCGCTCGCCGATTCTGGCGGGGAGTGAGAGAGTGACCGCACAGGTAGAGGAGACGGCGACGGCCACCGGTCGCGTCGCCCGGGTCATCGGCCCGGTCGTCGACGTGGAGTTCCCCGCCGACGCCATCCCGGGCATCAACAACGCGCTGCACGCCGAGGTCACCCTCGGCGACGAGACCAAGACCCTGACCTTCGAGGTCGCCCAGCAGCTGGGCGACAACATGATCCGGGCCATCTCGATGCAGCCGACCGACGGCCTGACCCGCGGCGCGTCCGTCGTGGACACCGGCGAGGCCATCTCGGTGCCGGTCGGCGACGTGACCAAGGGCCACGTGTGGAACGCCCTGGGCGAGACCCTGGACGTCCCGACCTCGTCGCTGAAGATCAATGAGCGGTGGGAGATCCACCGCAAGCCCCCGGCGTTCGACCAGCTGGAGTCGCGCACCGAGATGCTGGAGACCGGCATCAAGGTCATCGACCTGCTGTCCCCGTACGTCAAGGGCGGTAAGATCGGCCTGTTCGGCGGCGCGGGTGTGGGCAAGACCGTCCTCATCCAGGAGATGATCCGGCGCGTCGCGCGCAACTTCGGCGGCACCTCGGTGTTCGCCGGCGTCGGCGAGCGCACCCGTGAGGGCAACGACCTCTGGGTGGAGATGGAGGAGGCGGACGTCCTCAAGGACACCGCCCTGGTCTTCGGCCAGATGGACGAGCCGCCGGGCACCCGCATGCGGGTCGCGCTGTCGGGCCTGACCATGGCCGAGTACTTCCGCGACGTCCAGAAGCAGGACGTGATGTTGTTCATCGACAACATCTTCCGCTTCACCCAGGCCGGTTCCGAGGTCTCCACGCTGCTTGGCCGCATGCCGTCCGCGGTGGGCTACCAGCCCACGCTGGCGGACGAGATGGGCGAGCTGCAGGAGCGCATCACCTCGACCCGCGGGCACTCGATCACCTCGATGCAGGCGATCTACGTCCCCGCGGACGACATCACCGACCCGGCGCCGCACACCACATTCGCGCACCTCGACGCGCGGACCGTGCTCTCCCGCGGCATCTCCGAGAAGGGCATCTTCCCGGCGGTGGACCCGCTGGACTCGTCCTCCCGGATCATGGACCCGCAGATCCTGGGCCAGGAGCACTACTCCGTGGCGCAGGAGGTCATCCGGATCCTGCAGAAGTACAAGGAACTCCAGGACATCATCGCGATCCTCGGTATCGACGAGCTGTCCGAGGAGGACAAGGTCACCGTCCAGCGGGCGCGGCGCATCGAGCGCTTCCTGTCGCACCCGATGTACGTGGCCGAGCAGTTCACCGGCCAGCCCGGTGTCACGGTGCCCAAGGACGAGACGATCGCCTCGTTCAAGGCGCTCTGCGAGGGCAAGTACGACCACATCCCCGAGCAGGCGTTCTTCATGTGCGGCGGCATCGAGGACGTCGAGAAGAAGGCCAAGGAGCTGGAGAAGTAGTCCGCTCCGCCGGGTCCGCGCCTGCCTCACATGGGCGCGGACCCGGCGGTCCGCTCCAGTTTTCGGAGGAATGATTCGTGGCAACCCTGAAGGTCGGGCTGGTCTCACCGGAGCGTGAGGTCTGGTCCGGCGAGGCCAAGATGGTGGTCGCGCAGACCATCGAGGGCCAGCTCGGCATCATGCCGGGCCACGCCCCGGTGCTGGGCGTCCTGCTGGACGGCAGCGTGGTGAAGATCGAGCCCGCCGACGGCGGCGAGTGGGTCACCGCGATGGTCGGCAGCGGGTTCTTCTCGATCGCGGGCGACGAGGTGTCGGTGCTCGCCGAGCAGGCCGAGCTCGGCACCGAGGTGGACGTCGCGGACGCCCGCCGGTCGCTGGACGAGGCGCTCTCCTCGGCGGGGGCGGACGACGGCACGGCCGAGCGTCGGGCGCGGGCCCGGCTGCGCGCGGCGGGTTCGGAAGCTTAACCTACGGCGTTGGGCGGACACCTGGCTCTGGACGCGGGCACGGTGCTCGCCGCCGTCGTCCTGCTGGTCGCGCTGGTGTTCGGCGCGCTCGCGGTACGGCGCTGGCTGTTCGTGCGCGCGGGCGGCACCGTGGAGTGTTCGCTGCGCGAGCTGCGGGCGGACGGCTCGTCCGGCCCGTGGCGGCTCGGTTTCGGCCGGTACAAGGGCGACGTGCTCCAGTGGCACCGCGTCTTCGGTTTCCGGCGCAGGCCCCGGCAGGTGATCCACCGCCGGGGCCTCGTCGTCGCCGGACGCCGCGTCCCGGAGGGCGAGGAGGCCGCCGGGCTGCTCCCGGACGTCACGGTCGTCGAGGTCCGGGACGGCGGACGGCGGCTGGAGCTGGCGATGGGCGCGTCCGCGCTGACCGGCTTCCTGTCCTGGCTGGAGGCCGCACCCCCCGGCTCCCCGGTCGACCCACCCCTCCAGGACTCCTGATCACCCTTTAAAGCCCCCGCGGTCCGCGACCGCCGGGGCCTTTCGCGTGCGCGCGACCTGAATCCCGACCAGATCGGTCGGGAATGTCTCAGGTTGGCCAAATCTGGCGGCGACACTTGTCGTAGTAGTCCGGTTTCGTCCATGATCTTGCCACTTCTGTTCGTTCCCCCTCGGGAGTACATGTGCGCAAGTTCGCCATCGGCGCTGCCGCGGCGCTCACCGCCACCGCGCTGTCGGTGCCGTCCGCCCATGCGGCCTCTGCCTCGCCCGACCTGGCGAAGCTGGTGACCGTCAAGGACATCAAGCGGCACCTGGAGAACCTCCAGACCATCGCCGACTACAACGGCGGCAACCGGGCCGCGGGCCAGGCCGGCTTCACGGTCTCGACCAAGTACGTGGTCGCCCAGCTGAAGAAGGCCGGGTACAAGCCGACCGTCCAGAACTTCGAGTTCGACTACTTCCACGAGAAGTCCCCGGCCGCGTTCGGCCAGGTCGCGCCCGGGACGGCCGACTACAAGAACGGCACCGACTTCAGCACCTACCAGTACTCCGGAAGCGGCGACGTGACCGCGGCCGCCGCGGCCGTGGACACCCCGGCCGCGAACACCGACGGCGACTCCGGCTGCCAGACGGCCGACTTCGCGTCCTTCCCGAAGGGCGCGATCGCGCTGATCCAGCGCGGCGGCTGCGACTTCGCGACCAAGACGGCCAACGCCAAGGCGGCGGGCGCGGTCGCGGTGGTCATCTACCAGAAGCCGACCGTCGCGGACAGCCCGGTGGGCGGCACGCTCGGCGGTCCGGTCACGATCCCGGCCATCGGCCCGACCTACAAGCTCGGCTCCGAGCTGGTGAAGCTCGCGAACGCGGGCGGCCTGAAGCTGCACATCAAGACCGACACGCTGAACGAGAAGCGCACCGCGAACAACGTCATCGCGGAGACCAAGTACGGCAGCGGCGACAACGTCGTGGTCGTCGGCGCGCACCTGGACAGCGTCGAGGCCGGGTCCGGCATCAACGACAACGGCTCGGGCACCTCCACCATCCTGGCCATCGCCCAGAACGCGAACAAGCTGGGCAAGAAGGGCCTGAAGAACAAGATCCGCTTCGCCTGGTGGGGCGCCGAGGAGGAGGGCCTGCTCGGCTCCGAGCACTACGTCTCCTCGCTGACCGCGGCGCAGAAGTCGAAGATCGCGCTCAACCTGAACTTCGACATGACCGCGTCCCCGAACGGCGTCCGCGGCGTCTACAACGGCTCGGACCCGACGGCCCCGCACGGCTCGGCCGCGATCCAGAAGGTCCTGAACGACTACTACGCCAAGCGGAAGCTGCCGACCGTCCCGAGCGACTTCAACGGCCGCTCCGACTACGGCCCCTTCCTTGAGGCGGGCATCCCGGCGGGCGGCATCGACACCGGCGCCGAGGGCATCAAGACCGCCGAGGAGGCCAAGCTCTTCGGCGGCAAGGCGGGCCAGCCGTACGACGCCTGCTACCACTCCAAGTGCGACCGCATCACCAACATCAACTGGAACCTGCTCGACACCAACGCCGACGGTGTCGCGTTCGCCGTCCAGACCTTCGCCAAGTCCACCCTCCCGGTGAACGGCCAGACCCTCCGAGCCCGCACCCTCGCCAAGCCCGCCCCCACGGCCCCCCTCTACCGCGGCGGCCTTATTCGATGAGCCCCGGCTCCGCACCCCTCGCCTAGCGGCTCGGGGCGCGGCCCGGATGCTCGTGCGAGCGCTGCATCGCTTCGCGATCAACCGTGCGGGGCTCGCCTCCGGCGTCGTCCCGCACGGTGGGTAACGCGTTCGCGCTGGTGGCGCTCGCCCCGGCTCCGCACCCCTCGCCTGGCGGCTCGGGGCGCGGCCCGGATGCTCGTGCGAGCGCTGCATCGCTTCGCGATCAACCGTGCGGGGCTCGCCTCCGGCGTCGTCCCGCACGGTGGGTAACGCGCTCGCGCTGGTGGCGCTTTGCGGAGCGGAACGCCCGTCTGCGTCTGGTCGGGCTGCCCTCCGCGGGGCCTCAAAGTTCCGCGGGTGGGTCGAATGACCCCGTAGCGGTGGCCATCCTTACGCCCGGTTCCGGCGCGCTCTGCGCGCCGGAACCGGGCTTTGTTCTAGGCCGGGGCTACGGTGAGGTCGCCGGTGTCGGTGTGGGCCTTGATGGTGTGGGGAGCGTTGGGGCTGGTGGGGAGGGACACGCGGGTGCGACCGGTGTTGCTGTCGGCGGTGACGGCGTAGCGCTGGGACGTGGGGAGCAGGATCTTGATCTGGCCGGTGTTGGCGTTCGCGTCGACCGAGGCGGGCGCGGAGGCGAAGGTGAGGCGGACGCTGCCGGTGTCGGTGCGGGCCCGGACCGTGCCGGACGCGGCGGGGCGCAGCGCGCTGCCGGTGATCGTGCCGGTGTTGGCGCGGGCGGTGACGTTGCCGGTGAGGCCGGTCAGGGTGACGCCGCCGGTGTCGGTGCGGACCTCGGCGGCGAGCGCCCGCGGCACGGTGACGCGGTAGTCCACCTGGCAGGTGTGGCCGGTGAGGGAGATCGAGTTCGGGCAGGAGTAGGACGCCTGCAGCGTGCCGTTCGCGACGCTGTGGCTCACCTTCGGGCGGCCGTTCTTGGTGAAGCGCATCCGCTCGACGACGGTGACGGCGGAGACGTCCGCGCCGATGATCTCGATGTCGCCGGTGTGCCCGGTGACCTTCAGGCCGGTGAGCCTGCCGGGGACGGTGTAGGTCTGCTGCTCGTCCTGCGTGCCGGCCGTGTCGATCCCGACGCCGCAGGCCGACAGCGGGACGACGGCCAGCAGCGCGCTGACGGGGACGATCTTGGCGGCGAGGCTCATGCGCCTTCCTTCGGTCGGTGGGGCGAATGCCTCGATCCTTCCGAAGTGCGGCGGTGAACCACCAGGTGGGGGGCTTCAGAGTCGGGGGTGGAGTTAACCCCACCCCCGGCCCGCGGGGTCAGCGCTCGCCGCCCGGCTTCCACAGGACGTCGCCGTGCTCGGCGTTCGCGACGCGGCCGAGGATGAACAGCAGGTCCGACAGGCGGTTGAGGTACTTCGCGGTGAGTGGGTTGACCCCGTTCTCGGCCGCGTCCTCGGCCGGACGGCCCGACTCGTCCAGCGGGGCGGTGCCGTGAGCCTCGATCGCGGCCCAGGCGGTGCGCTCGGCGCGCCGGGTCACCGTGCGGGCGACGTGCAGGAGCGCGCCGCCGGGCGTCCCGCCGGGGAGGATGAAGCTGCGCAGCGGCGCCAGGTCGGCGTTGAACTCGTCGCAGGCCGCCTCAAGCCGCTCGATGTAGGACGGGTCGACGCGCAGCGGCGGGTACTCCGGGTCCGGGACGACGGGCGCGCACAGGTCGGCGCCGACGTCGAACAGGTCGTTCTGGACGCGGACCAGCGCGGCCGCGACGTCCTCGCGCAGCCCGCCCATCGTGACGGCGACGCCGATCGCGGCGTTCGCCTCGTCCACGTCGGCGTAGGCGGCGAGCCGCGGGTCGGTCTTGGAGGTGCGGGACATGTCCCCGAGCGCGGTGGTGCCGTCGTCACCCGTCCGCGTGTAGATCCGCGACAGCACGACGGGGGTCTCCCTGTTCTTCGCCATGGCGCCGAGCCTATCCAGCGGCCCCCCGAGTCTGGTTCTGTAGGTTCTCACTTACCTTGACCGGTGTGACCCCCTGGCGCGGAGGCGGCTGTGACGTACGACCACATCATCGTCGGTGCCGGCAGCGCGGGCTGCGTGCTCGCCCGCCGGCTGAGCGAGGACCCCGGGACGCGGGTGCTGCTGCTGGAGGCCGGCCCGCCGGACGACGCGGTGGAGATCCACATCCCGGCGGCGGTGGCGTCCCTGATCAAGGGGCCGTTCGACTGGGACTACGACACCGTCCCGCAGGAGCACGCGGCCGGGCGCAGCGTGTACTGGCCGCGCGGCCGGACGCTCGGCGGGTCGTCCTCGACCAACGCGATGATCTACATCCGCGGGCACCGGTACGACTACGACACCTGGCGCGACTCGTTCGGCTGCGACGGCTGGGGGTACGCCGACCTGCTGCCCTACTTCCGGCGCGCCGAGGACCAGGCGCGCGGCGAGTCGGAGTACCACGGCGTCGGCGGCCCGCTGCATGTGGAGGACCGGCGCTACACGCACAAGCTGTCGCACGCCTGGGTGAAGTCGGCGAAGGCCGCCGGGCTCGCGGAGAACGGCGACTTCAACGGCGCCGAGCCGGACGGCGTCGGCTACTACCAGGTCACGCACAAGCGGGGTAAGCGGTGCTCGACGGCGGTCGGGTACCTGCACCCGGTCATGGACCGTCCGAACCTGACCGTGGTGACGGACGCGCTGGTCACCGGCGTCGTCATCGAGGAGGGGCGGGCCACCGGCGTGACCTACGAGGCGCGCGGCGAGACCGTGACAGCGCGCGCGGAGGGCGAGGTCATCCTGTCGGGCGGCGCGGTCAACAGCCCGCAGCTGCTGATGCTGTCCGGTATCGGGCCGGCCGACCACCTGCGCGAGCACGGCATCGACGTCGTCGTGGACGCGCCCGTCGGGCAGGGCCTCCAGGACCACCCGTTCGTGAACGTCATGTTCTCCACGCCGCGCGTGAAGGGCCTGTGGGAGCTGCCGAGCCCGGCGACGTTCGCGCAGTGGCGGGCGTTCGGGCGCGGTCCGTACGCGTCCAACGTGGCCGAGTGCGGTGGGTTCGCGCGGACGGTGGACGGCCTGCCCGCGCCGGACGTCCAGTACCACGTGCTGCCGACGCCGTTCGAGAACCAGGGCCTCGTCGAGCCGACGCAGCGGCTGCTGTCGGTGATGGTCACGGCCGTCGCGATCGCGAGCCGCGGCGCGCTCACGCTGCGCTCGGCGTCGCCGCACGCCAAGCCGCTGATCGACCCGGCCTACCTGGCGGACAAGGCCGACCTGGACATCCTGGTCGCGGGCGTCCGGCAGGCCCGCGAGATCGCCGCGACGGGACCGCTCGCATCGCTGGTCGCGGGCGAGTTCGCGCCCGGCGAGCAGGCCGTGTCGGACGAGGACCTCGCCGCGTTCGTCCGGCGCGAGGCGGCGACGCTGTTCCACCCGACCAGCACGTGCGCGATGGGCGGGGACGAGTCGTCGGTGTGCGACACGGAGTTGCGGGTGCGCGGGGTCGAGGGCCTGCGGGTGGTGGACGCGTCGGTCATGCCGTCCGTGCCGCGCGGCAACACCAACGCCCCGACGATCGCCGTGGCGGAACGCGCCGCCGACCTCATCCGGGGCCGCGACCCGCTCACCCCCGCGTCCGTGTAAGCCGCCGTAAGGCCGCGCGTCGTTCGTAAGGCCGCGCGGCGTACGTCTGGGCGCTGTAATGCGAGAGGCCCTCGCCACCTTCCCGGTGGCGAGGGCCTTTTCTCGATGCGACAGCCTTCTGCGGGTCTCCCCGGCCGCCGCCTGGTCGCGGGGGTCACCGCTGGCGCGCCTTGGCCTTGGCCTTGGCGGCGCGGCGCGCGGCCTTGGCCTCGGAGCGGCGGGCCGATACGCGCTGCGTGGCGATGCCCTGGGCGAACGAGTGGTGGTACATGTCCTGACTCCTCTTGTCCGTCGACCGGGTTCCCTGCCGACATCTATAGATTCGTCGTAAGACCCCTCCCGCCACATGGGGATGAAGCCTTATTCGGGGGTCCTAGGGGCGCCCTAGTACGCGGCGCGTATTATCCAAGGGGTCTGAGTCGGGTTCCGTGCCGTCCCAAGGAGGCAGAAATGACCGTCCCTTACCTGGACGGCGTGGCCGCGAGCGTGCCCGGCCGCACCTACAAGCAGCGCGCGGTCGACCTGCTCGATCTGGGGCCCGGCATGGACGCGGTGGACCTCGGCTGCGGTCCGGGCACCGACCTTGCCGCGCTGGCCGACGCCGTGGGCGCGGACGGCACGGTCGTCGGCATCGACCGGGACGACGCGATGCTCGCGACCGCCCGCGACCGGACGGCCGGCCGCCCCTGGGTCACGCTGCGCCACGGTGACCTGCACGAACTCCCGCTGGACGACGCCGGCGCCGATCGCGCGCACACCGACCGGGTGCTCCAGCACGTCGCGGACCCGGCGCGGGCGCTCGCCGAGATCCGCCGCGTGCTGCGTCCGGGCGGACGCGTCGTCCTCGCCGAGCCCGACTGGGACGCCCTCCTGGTGGACACCCCCGACCCCGCGGCCGGCCGCGGGCTCGCGCGGTTCGTGACGACCGAGGTCGTCCGGAACGCGACGATCGGACGGTCCCTCGCGCGCCTCTGTGCCGAGGCCGGGCTGGACGTCGTCACGGTCGAGGCGCACGCCGCGGTGTTCCGCGACGTCGAGACCGCGGAGCGGATCCTGGGCGTCCGGCGGAACTTCGCCCGAGCCGTCCGCGCCGGGTACGTGGACGCCGAGCCGGACCTTTCCGGCCCGTTCCTGGCGTCCGCGCTCATCTTCCTGACCGTCGCCGAACGTTCTTGACCGTTGCCGGATGTCAGATCGGCTGAGGCGCCTCCTGGTCTGATGCGGCGCCCGCGGGGGCGGGGGAGGGGGAGGGGCGTCCGGGGAGTAGGGCTGCGGCGGCGAGGGCGGCGGCCGCCAGCGCGGCGGTGAGCAGCCAGGCGCCTCCGTGCAGGCCCGGGACCGGCCCGGACGAGCGCTGCATGATCACGGCCATCGCGGCGATGCCGAGCGATCCGCCGAGCTGGTTGAGCATGTACAGGACGGTGCTGCCCTGCGCGACCTGCTCGGGAGGCAGCGTCCGGTAGAGCGCGCCCATCGCCGGAGCGGTCAGGAACCCGAGCGCGAGCCCGAGCACGAGGCCCGCCACCGCGGCGCCCGCCTCGGACGCCGCGCCGGAGCCGAGCCAGGCCAGCGGCAGGGCGGACGCGGTGGCGAGCAGCCCGCCGAGCCCGGACAGGACGCGCGAGCCGAGGCGGTCGGAGAGCCGTCCGGCGACCGGCATCGCCAGCGCGCTGCCGAGGCCGATCGGCGCGACCAGCAGCCCCGCCGCGAACGTGCCGTGCCCGTGCGCCTGCTGGTAGTAGAGCGGCAGCAGGAACAGCGACCCGAACGTCACGACGCCCGCCACGCTGAGGACGCCCACGCTCGTGCTGAAGGGCAGCCGCGCGAACATCCGCAGGTCGACCAGGGGCGCCGTGCGCCGCGCGGTCAGCGCCCGCACCGCGTACCCGCCGAGCAGGACGGCCCCGGCGGCGAACGGTATCCCGGCCTCGGCGGCGCCGCCGTTCGCCGCGATCCGCGACAGCCCGTAGAGCAGCGCGGCGAACCCCGGTCCGAGCAGCGCCAAGCCGAGCAGATCCGGCCGCCCCGAAACCGCCGGACGAGACGCGTCCGAAGAGGCTCCGGACGAGGTGGCGGGGGTGTCGTCCGGGACGATGCGGAGGGCCAGGGCGAAGGCGAGCACGCCGATCGGCAGGTTGATCAGGAACATCCAGCGCCAGCCGAGGCTGTCCAGGACGAGGCCGCCGACGACCGGGCCGAGCACCGGGCCGAACGACAGCACGACGCCCATCAGGCCCATCACGCGTCCGGCGCGCGCGGGTCCGGCGCCGCGCGCGAGCAGCACCAGCACGAGCGGGTCCAGGATGCCCGCGCCCACGCCCTGGAGGACCCGGAACGCCACCAGCTCGCCGAGGCCCGTGGCGAGCGCGCAGGCGAGCGAGGCGGCGGTGAACAGCACCAGGCCGGCGAGCCAGGGGCGGCGCGCGCCGAACCGTCCGGCCGCCCAGCCGGTCACCGGGACGGTCACGGTGAGCGCCAGCAGATAGGCCGTGGAGGTCCAGCCGGCGGCGCTGAGCGTGGTGCCGAACTCGCCGACGAGCCGGTGCGCCGCGGCCGACACCATCGTCGAGTCGAGGATGCCCATGATCCCGCCGAGCAGCACGACGGCGATCAGCCGCCGCAGGGCCGGATCGAACGATTCTGTATTCATCAGTCTCCTCAAGTAGACCAGTGAGTCCAACTTAGGAGTCCGGCAAGTATTGAACAATGTGGGCTGGATAACTAGACGCGCGAGTCCAAGTCGGCGCGGGCCCCGGTATGCTGCGCGGCATGACGGGCACGGCGAGCGCGCACGCGGGGACGGCCGCGCGCGGACGCATCGACAAGCGGCAGGCCATCCTGGACGCGGCGTTCGCGGTGTTCGCCCGCGAGGGCTACGCGCAGGCGGGCGTGGACGTCATCGCCGCGGAGGCGGGCGTCGCCAAGGCCACCGTCTACAACCACTTCGGCGACAAGGAGACGCTGCTGCGCGCCGCCTTCCTCGCCCGCACCGAGCGGGCCGTCGCCGCGAACCTGGACGCGCTGGAGGCGCTCGCCGACACCGGCGGCGACCTGCGCGAGCTGCTTGAGGGCGTCGCGGTCCGGCTGCTGGACTGCTACTGCGACGGCGACTCCTGGGCGCTGCGCCGCCTGCTGCTCGCCGAGCAGCACCAGTTCCCCGACCTGCTCGACATCTCCCAGACCAACGGCGCGGACCGCGTCATGCGCACCCTCGCCGACCGGCTGGCGCGGCTCGCCCTCGCGGGCCGCCTGGCCATGACCGATCCCGAGCTGGCCGCCGAGCAGTTCTCCGCCCTGCTCACGGCCCCGATCGCCAAGCGCACCCGCCAGGGCACCCGCGCCCTCACCCCGGACGAGGTGCGGACCGCCGCCCGCGAGGCCGTGGACACCTTCCTGCGCGCCTTCACCCCCGCTTCGGCGTAGGCCCGTCCCGGCGGGGTTCCAGGCCGTCCCGGACGAAGCGGAGCAGCCGCCGCGCGGTGCCGACGTCTCCGGCGGTCATGGCGCTCCCGCTGACCAGTGCCATCAGCTCCACGGTCGAGATGTCGGCGCGGAGCGTCCCGGCCCGGCGCGCCCGGGACGCCAGCAGGTCGGCGGTCTCGTTCAGGGTGGTGTGCCACTCGCGGAACAGGGCCGAGCGGCGCCCGTCCGGGGTCTCGGTGATCGCCAGGGCGAGGTCGCGCTTGGTCGCGACGTGGTCGACGAACTCGTCCAGCCAGAGGTACAGCGCCTCACCCGCCGGCACCGCCGACTCCGCGCCGGACGGGGACGCGGCCAGCTCCTCGCCGCGTCGCCGCAGCGCCTCGACTTCATCCGTGTAGACGGCGACGAGCAGGTCCTCGCGGGTCGGGAAGTTCCGGTACAGGGTCGCGTTGCCGACCCCGGCGTGCTTGGCGATCTCGTCCAGCGGCACGTCCGGGCCGCGCTCGGTGAGCAGCTCCCGGGCCGCCGCGAGCAGGCGTGCGGCGTTGCGCGCGGCGTCGGCGCGCGGCTGGCGGCGGGCGGGCATGGGCGAACCCCTTGTGGATCGGCGGCGTCCTCCGTAGCGTAGCGGTAAAAGTGGGGAGTTCCCCGGTTAAGGAGCGCGACATGCCACTGACAGCGGACGACCGCACGGCGATCACCGACCTGATCTCCATGCACGGCCATCTCTCCGACGACGGCGAGCTCGACCGCATGCGCGAGGTCTTCGCCGAGGACGTCGTCTACGACGTCTCCGACGCGGGTTTCGGCGTGCTGCACGGCGTCGCCGGGATGAAGGACGCCGCCGAACGGCTCGGCGACGGCAACCCGGTCGGCCACCACGTCACCAACGTCGTCCTGAAGGAGGCGGGCGAGGACGAGGTGCACGCGCGCTCGAAGGCCATCGCCATCCACGCCGACGGACGGGCGGGAAGCGCCGTCTACGAGGACGTCGTGCAGCGCGGCCCGCAAGGTTGGCGCATCACCCGGCGCACCATCACCCTGCGACGGAAGCCCCTCGGCGGCTAGGAGACCTCCGGCACGGGCCGCTAGGACGCCTCCAGCACGGGCCGCTGGGAAGCCTCCAGCATCGGCCGCTAGGAGGACTCCAGCATGGGGACGAGGAAGCGGCGTGCCAGTGCCGCCACCTGCTCCTCGTCGTCGAGGTCGACCAGCTCGCTCGGGATGGCCAGGAACGACGCCGAGATGCGGACCATCATCTCCGCGACCATGTCGGCGTCCAGGCAGGCGGGCACGTTGCCCGCCTCCCGCTCCTGCCGGAGCTGCCCCGCGACGAAGCGCCGGACGGTCGCGACGGTCTGCCCGCCGTCGTTGACCATCGACGGGACGAGCAGGTCCGGCTCGGTCTCCATCAGCCCGCCGATCAGGGGGTTGCGGCGGATCGCGCGCAGCGCGCTCACGAAGCCCAGCACCACCCGGTCGGCGGCGGTCTCCGCGTGCCGGATGTCGACCAGGAACTCGTCGAAGTAGCGCCGGAACTCCTGCCGGACGACCTGCTCGACCAACGCGTCCTTGGTGGCGAACCGGCGGTACACCGTGATCCGCGAGACGCCCGCGCGGCGCGCCACGTCCTCCATCGTGGAGCGCTGGATGCCCATCCGGCAGAACTGGTCGTAGGCGGCCCGCAGGATGCGCGCGCGGGTCTCGTCCACGTCGTCCACACCCTCGACCGCGTCGGTGAAGGCGCGTTCGAGCAGCGACTCCGGCCCCGGCGCCGTCCCGGGGAAGGGCCGTACGGGTTCCATGGGCTCCTCCCGGCTCGATTCTGCCCCACGGCTGCCGGATCTGGGCCTTGTGGGCGCCGACCGGCTGTGCTGTCATGTCCGGTGAGCGATGATACGCAGAAGCGTTCTGTGTTTCATCGTATCAATCCCACCGCTCGGGGGTCGAGGAGGAGCGCAGGATGGACAGACCCAGCAGGCGGAACGTGCTGGTCACGGGCGGGGCGCTGGGCGCGGTGGGCGCGCTCGGCGTCGCCGTCCCGGCGAAGGCGAGCCCGCTGTGGACGTGGTCGCCGAAGGGCTCGGTGGCCGGAAGCGGGGCCGGTGACGACCCCCGGTGGGTGTGGGACGAGGAGGCCGACACCCTCGTCGCGTCCCTGCTCGACCGGGGCGACGTCCCCAAGGTCAACGACCTGCTGCGGACCTGGACCAAGAACGGCCAGCCCCTCCCGGACGGCCTCCCCGCCGACCTGCGCGCGTTCATGGAGAAGGCGCGGCAGCTGCCGTCCTGGGCCGACCAGGGCAAGCTCGCCACGGCGGTGAACTTCAACGAGAAGCGCGGCCTCTACCTCGGCGTCACCTACGGCTTCGCCAGCGGCATGATGAGCACGGTGATCCCGCACGAGGCGCGCGCGGTGTACTACTCCAAGGGCGGCGCCGACATGCGCGACCGCATCACCAAGACCGCGAAGCTCGGCTACGACATCGGGACGTCCAACGCCTACAAGCCCGACGGCGAGATGATCGTCACCTGCGTCAAGACGCGGCTCGCGCACGCGGGCGTCCGGCACCTGCTGCCGAAGTCGCCGTACTGGACGAAGGTCGCGGACGAGAAGGTCCCGATCAGCCAGCGCGACATGATGGTCACCTGGCACAGCCTCCCGACGACCGTGATGCGCGAGCTGGTCAAGTGGAAGGTGCCGATCGCGCCCGCCGAGTCCGCGGCGTTCCTGCACTCCTGGCAGGTCGCGGCGCACATGCTCGGCATCAAGGACGAGTACATCCCGTCCTCGTGGGACGAGGCGAACGCGCAGGCCGAGCAGGTCCTCACCCCCGTCCTGGCGCCGACGCCCGAGGGTGTGAAGCTCGCCGACATCCTGCTCAACCTCGGCTCGTCGCTCGACGGCGGGCTGCTCACCAAGCCGGTCCTCGGGTCCCTGACCCGCTACGTGCTCGGCGACCAGATCGCCGGCTGGCTGAACATCCCCAAGGACCCGTTCTGGGACCCGGTGTTCCAGATCGCCTGGGAGCCGTTCATCCAGGTCCGCGAGGGGCTCCTCTCGATGGAGCACGCGCCCGGCGTCCTGCAGAAGGCGTACTGGGCCTTCGACGAGATGCTCCGGCTGGGCGCCCTGCTGTACCTCTCCTCCGGCAAGCTCCCGATCAGCATCCAGATCCCGACCACCAACAACCCCAACTACTGACCGGAACGCGAAGGCCCGGCTCGCAGAACGCAACGACCTTGGCCCGCGGAACGCAGAAGACCCCGGCCCGCGAGTGCGGGCCGGGGTCTTCTGCGTGCGGTCAGCGCTTGTAGCGCTTGCCGTGGAGCATGGTGACGAGCTGGATGACCTGCGCCATCTGCTTCTCGGTGCGGTCGAAGGACGTGAGGTTCATCGGCAGGGCGAAGCGCTGCCGGGTGATGGCCTTCGGGCGGGCGAACTCGCGCAGGCCGTCCGCGCCGTGGATGCGGCCGAAGCCGGACTCGCCGACACCGCCGAACGGCAGCGCCGCGACCAGCGCGAACGCGGCGAAGGAGTTCACCGACGTCATGCCGGAGCGCATCCGGCGCGCGGCCTCCATGGCGCGGCCCTTGTTCTTGGAGAAGATCGAGCCGGCCAGGCCGTAGCCGGTGGCGTTGGCCTTCTCGACCGCCTCGTCCAGGTCGCGGACGCGGTGCACGGTGATCGTCGGGCCGAAGGTCTCCTCGCAGACCGCGGCCGAGTCGTCCGGGACGTCGGTCAGCACGACCGGCTCGACGTACGGCTTGCGGACGGACTCGGGCCCGCCGACGACCGCCTTGCCGCCCTTGTCCAGCGCGTCCTTGATGTGCCGCTCGATGATGTCGAGCTGGGACGGCATGGTGATCGGGCCGTAGGCGGCCTCGCGGTCGAAGCCCGGGCGGAGCGTGGCGGCGCGCTCGGTGAGCTTGCCGAGGAACGCGTCGTACGCCTCGTCCACGACGTAGACGCGCTCGACGCCGATGCAGGTCTGGCCCGCGTTGGCCATCGCGCCCCACAGCGCGGAGTCGGCGGCGGCCTCCAGGTCGGCGTCGGCGTCGACGATGCAGGCGTCCTTGCCGCCGCACTCGGCGACGATCGGGGTGAGGTTCCCGGCGCACGCGGCCATGACCTTCTTGGCCGTCCGGCCGGACCCGGTGAACGCGATCTTGTTGACACCGGGGGAGGACGCGAGCGCCGCGCCGGTCTCGCCGAGGCCGGTGACGACCTGGAAGACCGGGCGCTCGGGGATCACGTTGGCGAACAGCTCGGCGAGCAGCACCCCGACGCCGGGGGTGAACTCGGACGGCTTGAACACCACGGCGTTCCCGGCGGCGAGCGCGTAGGCGATCGAGCCCATCGGGGTGAAGATCGGGTAGTTCCACGGGCCGATGACGCCGACCACGCCGAGCGGCTGGTACTCCAGGACGGCCTTCTGGTTCAGCGACATCACGCCGGGGAACACCGTGCGCGGGCCGAGCACCTTGGCGGCGTGCCGGGCGGCCCAGTCCAGGTGCGAGATCGCCATGATCGTTTCGAGCTGGGCGTCCTGCAGGGTCTTGCCGGTCTCCTGGTGGATGAGCTCGGCCATCCGGTTCAGGTTGCGGGTGAGCGCGCCCTTGGCGTTCAGCAGCCGGACGCGCCGCTCCTTCCAGCCGAGCCCGCCCCACCAGTCGGCGGCGTCGCGGGCCTTGGCGACCGCCTCGGCGACGGCCGCGGCGTCCTGCACGGGGTGTTCGGCGACCACCTCACCGGTGGCCGGGTTCAGCGACGGGAACGTGCTGCTTTCCGTGGCGACGGTCATCGGGGCCTCCGGGCTGCTCAACCGTGTAAGTGACCACTTGCCTGCGTACCGGCTAGTAAATCACCTTACGACGCCGTCCGGGATCCAGCTCCCGTGGAACCCCACCGGGACGCGCCGGGGCAGGATCACCCGCGCGGTCTCGGACAGGTCGCCGGCCGCCAGCACGACCAGCGCGGCCCCGTCCAGGTGGGTCTCGATCGTCAGCAGCCACCCGTCGTCCTCGTCCCGGCGGCCTTCCGCGGGGACGAAAACCGCCTCGCCCACGTGGCCGTCCATCTGGTGGGACGTAGCGGAACCGGTCAGCAGGTCGTGCTTCACCACGGCCGCCTTGGTGACGGTGTAGAGGTAGCGGTTCGCGCGGCCTACGCGGTCGTCGTCCAGGGTGGGGAACTCCACAGCCAGGTCGTCCAGCTTCTCCTCGTGCACGCGCCCGGTGGCGAGGTCGAACGTCCAGCGGTGCAGGTAAGGCGCAACGGACGCTTCCGAAGGAGCCTTGGCGGCGGACGGCGCGCCTCCGATATCCGACCACAAGGACGCGATTTCGGCCTCGTCATAGCGGACGCCGGTCAGGACGACGCGTCCCTGGTCGTCCTCGTGGGCGTTGCCGACGTGGAAGACGTAGCAGGGGTCGACGTCGAACCAGCGCACGGCGCGCGTCGCGCCTTCGCGCGGCATGACGCCGATGCGCGCGCCGTAGGAGCCGTCCCAGCGGTAGGGCATGCCGCGGCCGAGCAGGTCCATGTCGAACACCATCGGCAGGTCGAGCCAGACCACGTACCGGTCGGTGATCGCGAAGTCGTGCATCATCGTCGGCCCCGCGACCGCGACCTCGCGGCTCTCCAGGTGCCGCCCGTCCGCCGAGAGTCGGTGGTAGGTCAGGTAGGGCGGGACGGCGCCATAGCCGAAGAACAGCAGGTCACCCGTGTGCGGGTCGCGTTTCGGATGGGCCGTCATGGCGGTGGTGAGCCGTCCGCCGAAGTCGCAGGGGCCGACCGTGTCCAGATCGGGCGTCAGCGCGTGCGGCAGGCCGTTCTCGACCAGCGCGTAGACGGTCCCGTCGTGCGCGATCACGTGCGTGTTGGCGGCGACGGCGGTGAGGTCGAGCGAGAGGTCGTCGCGGAGGTAGCGGGCGCCCTCGGTGAACCGGCTCGTCCGGACCCAGCGGTTGCGGTACCACTCGGCGCGGCCGTCCCGCAGCCGGATCCCGTGCACCATGCCGTGCCCGGTGAACCAGTGCGCGCTCGGCTCGCCCGGCTTCGGGTTCGGGCCGTTGCGCAGGTAGCGGCCGGTGAGCTCGGCGGGCAGGACGCCCTTGACGGGGAGGTCGTGGGCGGTCGTCTCGTCCGGGACGGGGGCGCGGTGGCCGTCGAGCCAGCTCTCCATGGCGTGCTCCTCCTGGTCGCGTGGGTGGTGTCCGGGGGGGGCTGTGTGCAGTGTCCGGGGGGGCTGCGTGTGGTGTCCGGGAGGGGCTGTGTGCGGTATCAGGCGGCGGCCCGCTCGATGTTGTGCTGCGCGAAGTACCGCTTGCGCGCCACCTCGGGGTACCAGCGGGTGAACCAGGCCGGGGCGGCGAAGCAGGCGACCTTGACGGCGACCAGCAGGCCGGTCTGGTGCGGCGCGAAGTGCTGGACGAGGCCAAGGCAGGTGGCCGAGACGGTGAACGCGGCGGCCCAGGCCGACGTCAGGACGACGGCGATGCGGTGGAACAGCGCGGTCGCGGCGATCTCCGCGGACACCTGGCGGCGCGCGATGCCCTCGGTGAACGGGACCCCGGCGGCGATCGTGCCCCACGCGGTCAGCGCGAGCCAGCCGATCGACAGCGAGGCGCCGTAGTGGACGGCCGCCGCGTGCGGCGCCATGAAGACCAGGACGGTGAAGGCGGCGAGGAAGACCGCGGTGGAGATCTCCAGGAGCAGGCCGTCCCAGCGGAGCCCGCGCCGCACGTCCGCGGCCAGCAGCGCGAGCGCCGCCGCGAGGCCGGCGGCCGCTCCGGCCTGCGGGTTCGAGCCGCTGACGACGGCCAGGATGATCCAGGGCAGGAACGTCAGTCCGTAGTACTTCAGCATCGCGGGTTCGCCTTCCGGCTCGGGGGGATGTGTCTGTGGTGACAGGTCGAAAGTAGACCTTCCACTTCTGACATGTCAACTCCGACGTGTATGCTCAGGAATATGAGCCTTCGACACGCCGCGCTGGGGTTGCTCGTCGAGATGGACGGCGCCAGCGGATACGACCTGCTCAAGATGTTCGAGATCACGATGGGCAACGTCTGGCAGGCGACGCAGAGCCAGCTCTACGGCGAGCTGAACAAGCTCACCGCGGACGGGTTCATCGAGGTCGCGAGCGAGGGCCCGCGCGGCCGCAAGGAGTACCGCGCGACGGACGCGGGCCGCGCCGAGCTGCGGCGCTGGCTGCTGGACGTCCCGCCCAAGTTCGTCCGGCGGGACGAGGTGCTGCTGCGGCTGTTCTTCCTCGGCCAGGTCTCGCCGGACGAGGGCGCCGCGTTCGTCCGCGAGCAGTCCGCCGCGCTGGAGAAGCGGCTCGCGGACCTGGGCGAGCTGGAAGGCGCCATCGACTGGGGCGACGAGAACCTGTCGTTCTACGGCCGCCTCGCGATGGAGTACGGCAAGCGCTTCATGGCCATGCGGCGCGACTGGTACGAGTGGGTCCTCGAAGAGCTGGCCAAGCGCGACCCCAAGGACGGCTGAGGCCCCAGGAACGGCTGAGGCCCCAGGAACGGCTGAGGCCGGCTCCCGAGAACGGGAACCGGCCAGAGAACCTGCCGAGGCTGGGCTTAGGGCTTAGGCGAAGAGGTCGGCGTTGTCGGCGGCCCACTCGGCGAAGGTGCGCGCGGGGCGCCCGGTGATGCGCTCGACGTCGGGGAAGACCGGGGCGGTGCGGCCGACGGCCCCGGCCCACAGGTCGAGGAGCGTGTCGGCGATCGCGGGCGGCATGTGCGGGTTCTGGAGCATGTCGGCGCGCGCCTCCTCGGGCGTCTGCTCCTCGTAGCGCACGTCCTTGCCGATGGCCTCGCCGATGATGCGGGCCTGGTCGGCGAACGTCAGCGACTCGGGGCCGGTCAGCAGCGGGCGCTCGCCGACCAGGTCGTCCCTGGTCAGCGCGAGGGCGCAGACGGCCGCGATGTCGCGCTCGTGGATCGGCGACATCTCGGCCTGCGCGTACGGGCCGCGCACGACGCCGGTCTCGCGGATCTGCCCGGCCCACGAGAGCACGTTGGTCGCGAACGCGCCGGGCCGCGGGAACGACCACTCCAGCCCGGACGCCTCGATCTCCTGCTCCTTGACCAGGTGGTGCCGCCCGATCGAGTTGCCCTCGTCGGGGTCCGCGGCGGCCAGGGACGACAGCATCACGACGCGCCGGACGCCGTGCTCGCGGCAACGGTCGAGCAGGTCGCCGAACCCGGTGTAGAAGACGGCCGGGTTGACGAACACCGCGGAGACGCCGTCCAGGGGGAGGTCGGCGGTCGCGGCGACCTCGACCCCGGCGGGCAGCCGGGCCGAGGCGGGATCGCGGGTGAGCGCGCGGACCTTGTGGCCCGCGGTGGCCAGCTCGGCGACGAGGTGGCGGCCGACGTTGCCGGTGGCTCCGGTGATCAGGAACATGCGGATTCTCTTCTCGCTCGTTGGGTGCGCCCTCATCTTCAACCGAACGGATGAACTTGTCAACCAACCGGATGGATGAAGGTTCCGGGTACCATGGCCGCCATGACGGACGGCGAGAACGCCCAGGCGAGCGAGCAGGTCGGCGCGCGGGACCGCGCGCCCGCCGGCGAGCAGGGCGGCGCGGAGGAAGGCGCGCCTGCCAACGGGCAGGGCGGCGCGCGGGGCGGTGGGCAGCGGGGTCGGCGGCGGGCGCCGCGGGCGGGGGAGCGCAAGCTCGACGCCGAGCGCTCCAAGCGGCTCCTGCTGGACGCGGCGCTCGACGAGTTCGCCGCCAAGGGCTACGCGGGCGCGCGCGTCCAGGACATCGCCGACCGCGCCGGGCTGAACAAGCAGCTGATCAGCTACTACTTCGGCGGCAAGGCCGGGCTCTACGCGGCGATCGGGGAGGCGTGGCGCGAGCGGGAGGCCGAGTTCGCCACCCCGGACGTCCCGCTGCCCGAGCTGGCCGTCCGGTACCTGGAGCGGGCGTTCGAGGAGCCGCGCGCCACCCGCATCAACTGCTGGGTCGGCCTGTCCGGCGACTACGCCGAGATGCCGGACGAGCGCGAGGACATGTCCGACCTCGTCCGCCGCAAGGCCGAGGGTGAGATCGCCGAGGACCTCGAACCCGAGGCGGTGATGCTGCTGCTGATGGCCGCGGTGTCGCTCCCGGCCACGCTGCCGCACGTTGTCCGGTACGTGTACGGGCTGGACGCGGACTCACCCGAGTTCCGCGCCCGCTACGCCGCCCAGCTGCGCCGCATCGTCAGCCATCTGGCCGCCGACCGCGCCGGGAAGGACGCCGGCTAGAAGTTCAGAGGACGCCGGTTAGAAGTTCAGCGTCTTCCAGAACTGGAACACCGCGTGCCCGATCTGGATGATCGGCTCGTCCAGGCCGAAGGTGTTGGTGATGTGCGTGACCAGCGAGAAGAACGCCCGGTTGATCGGCCCGACCCACAGCAGCGCGATGACCAGCAGGAACATGTAGCCGCCGTAGGCGCTCACCTGGTTCACCCAGCGCGGCGGCAGCCACGGCTCGACGATGCCGAAGCCGTCCAGCCCGGGGATCGGCAGCAGGTTCAGCAGTGCCGCGGTGACCTGGAGGAACGCCAGGAACGCGACCCCCGACCAGAAGATGCCGTGCTCGCCGTGCGCGAAGTTCCGGTACAGCACGGCCAGCATGATCGCGAGCAGCACGTTGCTCAGCGGCCCGGCCGCCGAGACCAGGCTGTGCCGCCACTTCCCGTGGATGAGCGACCGGTCGATCCACACCGCGCCGCCGGGCAGCCCGATCCCGCCGAGCAGGATGAACAGCACCGGGATCGCGAAGCTCAGGATCGGGTCGGTGTACTTGGCCGGGTTCAGCGTCAGGTAGCCGCGCGTCGCGACGCTGTGGTCGCCCGCCCGGTAGGCCAGGTAGGCGTGCCCGAACTCGTGCAGGCACAGCGAGAGCACCCAGCCCGCGATCACGAACCCGAACACCGCGAGGCGGGCGGGCCGCGGCACGTGCAGCCCCGACACGGTCATCGTGATCGAGCCGTACCGCCACGCCAGCAGCCCGCACAGCACGGTGGCCGCGCAGATCACCAGGAACACCGGGCTCGGCCGTACCGCGCCCCGGCCCCGCATGTGGTGCACCGAGCCCATTCCCTCGCCGTCCTCCCCCCAGGCCGTCCCCGGACGGCTCCGACGCTATCGCGTCCGGCGTATGCCCCGCGTCAGGGCCGCTGCCGCCCCCCTGCCGCCGCTCGACCGCCGCTCCGCCGCTCGACCGCCGCTCAGGACGCGGCGATAGCGGGGACGGCGAAGGTGTGCAGGAACGCGCGGGTCGCGTCCTCGCCGCGGTCCCGGTCCATCACGATCAGGGACGTGATCAGCCGGAACAGGAACTCGACCGCGCCCTCGACGTCGATCTCCGCGCGGACGAGCCGCTCCCGCTGCGCCGCCTCGAAGTACGGCCGGACGTAGTCGGCGCACAGCGCGAGCACCTGCTCCGCCGCGCCCGCGACGGCCGCCTGCATGTGCCCGGCCGCCTCCGGCACCAGCAGCCGCGCGATCGTCGGCTCCGCCCGGACGAACGCGACCGCCGACAGCGTGCCCTCGACGATCGCGTCCGGCACCGAGCGCTCGGCGGCGAGGCGCTCGGCCAGGACGTCCAGGAACCGGCGCAGGCTGCGCAGCACCACGGCGAGGATCAGCTCGTCCCGGCCGCCGGTCACCGCCCGGTACACCGTCGCGCGGGACAGCCCGGCCGCGGCCGCGATGTCCTCCACCGTGGTCTTGGCGACGCCGAACCGGCGGAAGCACTCCTCGGCGGCGTCGATGATCCGCTCGCGCGCGCGTTCGGCCGCGGCCGCCGGACTCCCAGGGGGCATGCCCGAAGCGTACGGCCTCGGCCCGGCGGTCGGTCGGGCGAGCGGTCGCGGTTGAGCGAGCGGTCGCGGTCAGCTGAGCGGTCGCCGGTCGGTCGAGCTGTCGCGGTCGGTCGAGCGGTCGCCGGGTCAGTCGAGCGAGTAGTCCAGCTCCCAGGTGTGCGAGCCGTCCGGGAGGGCGGTGATGCGGCCCTCGCCGCGGATGCCCTTCAGCTCCCCGGTGCCGGACGTCGGGACGACCAGCCAGCGCAGCCACTGCGTCCCGTCGTCACTGCCCGCGCTGTGCTGCAGGACGAACGAGCCCTCCCGGCCGTGCAGGATGCCCTCCACCGTCTCCACGCCCACGTACGCCGCGGGCCCGGCCTCGGTCTCCACCGTGATCAGGTCGGTGACGCTCGTCCCGACCAGGTCGCCGTGGAAGGTCTTGCGCACCCGGACCTTGGTCAGCTTCCGGGCGCCCCGCTCGTCGAAGGGCTTCTCGTCGTCCCAGGCGTCGATCTCGAAGGTGCCGTCGGCGTGAGCGTTCATGAGCACATGATGGCTCAGAACAACGTGCCCTCGTGCTCGATGCCGCGCAGCGCGTCGTAGTCGAGCGTCACGCAGTCGATCCCGCGGTCGGCGGCGAGCACCCGCGCCTGCGGCTTGATCTCCTGCGCCGCGAACACCCCGCGCACCGGCGCGAGCAGCGGGTCCCGGTTCAGCAGCTCCAGGTACCGGGTGAGCTGCTCCACCCCGTCGATCTCGCCGCGCCGCTTGATCTCCACCGCGACCGTCGCGCCGCCCGCGTCCCGGCACAGGATGTCCACCGGGCCGATCGCGGTCGGGTACTCGCGCCGGACGAGCGAGTAGCCGTCCCCGAGCGTGGAGATGTGCTCGGCGAGCAGCTCCTGGAGGTGCGCCTCGACGCCGTCCTTGACCAGGCCGGGGTCGGGGCCCAGCTCGTGCCCGTGGTCGAGCAGCACCTCCTCGATCGTGAGGATCAGCCGCTCGCCGGACTTGCTGTGGGTGACCGTCCAGCGCGCCACGGCCCCGTTCTCCTCGTGCGCCTCCTCGCGGAGCGTGCAGGGCGGGTTCATCCAGTTCAGCGGCTTGTAGGCGCGGTCGTCGGCGTGGATGGACACGCTTCCGTCGGCCTTGACCATGATCAGCCGGACGGCGGAGGGCAGGTGGGCGGTGAGCTTGCCGGCGTAGTCGACGCTGCACCGGGCGATAACGAGACGCACGTCCGCCGAGCTTAGTGACCCGCCGCCGTCCCCGCGCCCGAACCGTCCGGCTAAGGCGTCCGGGGGAGGGACTTAGGGCGTTGTTCCGATGCCCTGCCAGGGGGCTTAGGGCGAGTCTCTTGGTTGTCGGGCCAGGCGGTCCGGCGCTGGAGGAGGGTTCGGATGTTCCACAACGACATCATGTACGCCGTGATGCGGGAGCGGGCTCGGGAGATGCGCGAGTTCGCGGCGGCGGAGCGGACGGCGGCCGAGGCCAGGCGGATCCGGGAGCGGAAGCAGGCCGAGCCGGTGACGGCCGCGCCGTGGCGGCCCCGGCGGCGGCACACCGCCCGCGCGTGCTGACCCGCGCCTGTCAAGGCTGGAAATCGGGAGGAGTCGGATCTAGCGTCGCGGGTGGGTGCTCACCACTCCGGGTGAAAGGACCATCCCGCGATGTCTCTCGACGTGTCTCCCGAACTGCTCAGGACGGCGAACGACGGCGACGTGGACGACGCCGCGTTCGTCGAGTGCATCAGGACGTCCCTGCCGTACGCCTGGGACATGATCAGCGGCCTGGTGGCCAGGCTCCAGGTGGACGGCGGGGAGTTCGCCGACAACCTCACCCCGCCGCCGGACGAGAAGGCCCGGGGGCAGCTGCTCCGGGTGCTCGCCAGCGACGCCATGCGCGGCTCGCTGGAACGCCATTTCGGGGTCCGGCTCGCGTTCCAGAACTGCCACCGCGTAGCGGTGTTCCCGGACGGGGACTCCGCGGCCTACCGGCGGTTCGTGACACCGCGCGAGCAGATCCTGAACCAGTCGCCGGAGCTGCGCGACTGCTGATCAGCGCTACGGGCCGGGTCCGCCCTGCGGGCCCGGCCCTTCGCCGTCCCCGGCCCGCGGACGGCCCTCGGCGCTGCTCCCAGGTCCCGGACGGCCCTCGGCGCCGCTCCCGGGTCCCGTAGGGGCCTCGGTGCCGCTCCCGAGCGGCGGAGGGGGCTCGGCGCCGCTCTTGAGGGGCGGTAGGGCCCCGGCTCCGGTTCGGAGGCGGGGGAGGACCTCGGCGCCGATCCGGGCGATGTTGGCGAGGGTGGCCTCCCGGGTTCCGGCGGCCTCCACGAGGAAGATCATGTGCCGGATGTTGGTGCGCCGGTAGGTGCGGGTGATCGCGGCGACGCAGTCCGCCGGGGTGCCGATCGGGTGGATGCGGCAGAGCCTCCGCACGTAGGACGCGTCGTCCCGCGGCGGCCGGGGACGGTCGTCCACGGTGACGTAGCCGTCCAGGCCGGGGGAGAGCCAGCGCGGCATCTCGCGCATCAGGGTCGCCTCGGCCTCCGCGCGCGAGTCCGCGACCTGGACGAGATGGGCCGAGACGTGCGGCAGGTACAGGTTGCCGTGCCGGGCCAGCGCCGCGACCTTCTCGTCATCGCCGACGTGCATGCCCAGCAGCATCGGAAGGCCGCGCTCGGCCGCGACGCGCTCGGTCCCCGGGGACGTGCAGGCGACCACGACCGGCGGCAGCTCGCGCGCCCGCGGGACGACCGGGACCTCCCGGAACGCGAAGTGCTTCCCGTCCCAGCCGAGCCGCTCCGAGCGGAGCCAGGCCAGCAGGAGGTCGAGCGACTCGGGGAAGCCGTCCTCGAAGCGGGACAGGCCCGTCCCGAAGACCTCCAGATCGCGCCAGGGGCCGCCGCGCCCCACCCCCAGCCGGAACCGGCCGCCCGAGACCAGCGACAGCAGCGCGGCCTGCTCGGCGAGCGCCACCGGATGCTGGTTCGGCAGCACGCTCACCGCCGTCCCCACGTGGACGCGCCGGGTGAGACCGAGCACATGCCCGGCCAGCGTCACCGCCGACGGGACGACCCCGTACCCCATGAAGTGGTGCTCGGCGATCCAGACGTCGTCGAACCCCGCGTCCTCGGCCGCGACGGCCGCCGCCACGGTCCGGTCCAGGGCGTCCGCGTCGGACCCGCCCGGGAAGCGGGCGGCGAGGAGGAACACACCGAAGCGCACGCCCCCGTCATACACCCCTTGCGGCTTCTGGGACACTGCCGTCCATGAGTGAGGGTTCGTTCAGCAGGGTCGGAGTCGTCGGTCTCGGCACCATGGGCGCGGGCATCGCGGAGGTCTTGGCGCGCGGCGGCCTGGCCGTCGTGGGCGTCGAGATCAACCGGGACGCGCTGGAGCGCGGCCGCGGGCACCTGGAGAAGTCCACCGGACGGGCGGTGAAGCGCGGCAGGCTGACCGAGGACGGGCAGCGCGAGATCCTCGACCGGATCGAGCTGACCACCGACTTCGGCGACCTGTCCGGCTGCGATCTCGTGGTCGAGGCCGTGCCGGAGCGGCTGGACCTCAAGCACAAGGTCTTCGCGGAGCTGGACAAGGTCGTCCGGGACGACGCGATCCTCGCGACCAACACCTCGTCCCTGTCGGTGACCGCGATCGCCGCCGCGACGGGCCGTCCGGCCAAGGTCGTCGGCGTGCACTTCTTCAACCCCGCGCCGGTCATGAAGCTGGTCGAGGTCATCGGCACCGTGCTCACCGAGGACGGCGCCGTCGACCGCGTCGCCGCCCTGGTCAAGGGCCTCGGCAAGACCCCGGTCGTGATCGGGGACCGCGCCGGGTTCGTCGCGAACCGGCTGCTGTTCGGCTACCTCAACGACGCCGCGTACATGCTTGAGACCAAGCACGCCACGCGGGACGACATCGACACCGCGATGACCGCGGGCGGCGCCCTCCCGATGGGCCCGTTCACCCTCATGGACCTGATCGGCCTGGACACCTGCCTCGAAGTCCTGGAGGCGATCTACGCCGAGACCCGCGACCGCCGGCACGCGCCCGCGCCGGTGCTGCGCGAGCTGGTCACCGCCGGGCTGCTCGGCCGCAAGACCGGCCGCGGCTTCTACCCCTACGGCGACGGCGCTCCCGCCGCGTCCGGGTCGGCGGACGCGCCCGCCGCTGCCGCGGAGGTGGACCCGCTCCCGTCCGTCGCGGTCGTCGGCGACGGCGACCTGTCGAAGGCGTTCGCCGCCGCCGCGTCCGAGGCCGGGGCCCCGACCGCCGAGGTCGAGGACGCGGACCTGGTCGTCGCGTCCGGCGAGGACGCCGACCTGGCGGGCATCGAGGCCCGCGCGAAGGACGGCGCGGTGATCCTCGGCGACGGCGGCCTCACCGGCGGCGGCGCGCTCGCCGCGCACAAGCCGGAGGCCGACCGCCCGCTCGTCGAGATCGGCCTCACACCGGTCACGCCGTCCGAGGCGGCGGACCGCGCCGTCGAGCTGGTCGCCCGCCTCGGCCTCACCCCTGTCCGCTGCCGCGCCCGCCGCGGGTTCATCGTGGACGCGCTGCGCTTCCCGTACCTCAACGACGCCGTCGCCATGCTGGATGCCGGGTACGCCGACGCCGACGCGATCGACGCCGCCATGACCCTCGGCTGCGGCTACCCGACCGGCCCGATCGCCGACATCGACCGGCTCGGCATCGGCCGCGCCCTGGACCAGCTCGAATACGACCCCGACGAGGCCAACCCCGGCGTCGCCGACCGGCTCCGCGAGCAGTGGGACCTGGGTCTCACCTTCCGCTGACACGGCGCGGGCGGGGCCGTCCCCGCCCGCGTCCGCCCCTATCCTTGAGGTCATGAGCCCCCGCAAGAACCGCCGCAACGCGCCGGAGCGGCGCGGGGGCGGCCCGTCCTGGACGGACGAGACCGAGGACGCGCCGGACGGCGAGTGGCACGTCCGGTCGGTCGCCGGAGCGAACGCGGCCAAGTCCTACCGCTGCCCCGGGTGCGACCAGCTGATCCCGCCCGGCGTCGGGCACGTCGTCGCCTGGCCCGCGGACCGCGGCGGCGCCGACGACCGGCGGCACTGGCACCGGCCCTGCTGGGAGGCGCGGCTGCGGCGCGCGCCCAAGGTCGTCCGGTCCCGGAACGCGCCCCGCCACTGACCCTCCGCACCCGGTCACCGAGATCCTTTCCGGGTGGGCAAACCCCTGCGGCCAGTCGCGGCCAGAGGTCTCCGCCGGATGCCGCTTCGGGGTGACGATTGGCTGACCACCGCGTTGCCGGTGGTCGTCGGGGTCGTCTCGACTCGTCGCGGGAGCCAACGGGGAGGGGCATCGTTGCCATGACCGCCGTGCAGCTGTACGCCAGGGACGTCGGTACGGGCACGCCGCTGGTGCTGCTGCACGCGTTCCCCCTGTCCTCGGCCATGTGGCTGGCGCAGCGGGAGGGGCTCGCGAACCGGTTCCGCGTGGTGACCCCCGACCTGCGCGGCTTCGGCGGATCGGTGCTGGGCGCGGACGAGCCGTCCGTGGACGCCATGGCCGACGACGTCGCGCGGATGTTCCGCAACCTCGGCCTGCCGCGCGCGGTCGTCGGCGGCATCTCCCTCGGCGGGTACGTCGCGATGGCGCTGTGCCGCCGGCACGCCGAGCTCGCCCTCGGCCTGGTGCTGTGCGCGACGCGCGCGGCCGCCGACACCGCGGACGCGAGCGCGACCCGGCTCCGGCAGGCCGAGCGGCTGGAGCGCGACGGCGACGTCTCGGTGCTGGTGGACGAGGTGCTCCCGAACCTCGTCGGCCCGACCACGATGCGGCAGCGCGCGCTGGTCTACGGCCGGGTGCGCGGCCTGGTCCAGGCGACGCCGCCGGGCGCGGCCGCGTGGGCGCAGCGCGCGATGGCCGGACGCGCCGAGGCGTTCGCGACGCTGCGCGCCCTCAAGGTCCCGGCGCTGGTCATGGTCGGCGCCGAGGACGTGCTGTCCTCCGAGGACGACGCGCGCGCGATGGCCGAGGCGCTGCCGAACGCCGAGCTCATGATCGTCCCGCGTGCCGGGCACCTCGTCCCGGTCGAGCAGCCCGACCTGTTCAACCAGGCCGTCGCCGAGTTCGCCGCCGCCCTCTCCCGCACGTCCGACTAGCCGCCGGCCGACAGGGGCAGGGACGGGGTCAGGCGGACTCCTGGCGGGGGAGGACGATCTCCCTGATCAGCAGCGAGATCGCGGCGGCGGTCGGGATCGCGATCAGCGCGCCGACCACGCCGAGCAGCGCGGCGCCGATGAGCGCCGCGACGATCGTCACCGCGGGCTGGACGTCCACGGTCTTCTTCATCACGCGCGGGTAGACCAGGTAGTTCTCGATCTGCTGGTAGACGACGTAGAAGATCACGGCGGCGATGCCCTCGTAGACGCCGGTGAGGAACGCGACCAGGCACACGATCACCGCGCCGATCGTGGCGCCGACCAGCGGGATCAGGTCCGTCACCGCGACGATCAGCGCCAGCGCCAGCGCGTACGGGACGCCGAGGATCTCCAGGAAGATGTACGAGGTCAGCCCCGCGATGAACGCGATCGTGAACTGGCCCGCGACGTACCCGCCGATCCGGTCCAGGATCTCGTCCCCGAGCAGCGCCACCCGGGCCCGTCGCGTCCGCGGGACGAGCTGGTAGAAGAACGCCTTGATCTGCGGCAGCGAGCCGAGGAAGTACAGCGTCAGGATCAGTACGGTCAGCGTCTTGAACGTGCCGCTGAGCGCCTGCTTGCCCGCCTCGACCGCCCAGTTGGCCATCTTCTGCTGGAAGTTGGAGTCGTTGAGCTTGTCCTGCGCCTGCTGCAGCAGGTGGTAGCGGCGGTCCCAGTCGGAGATCCGCTTGTTGCCCTGCAGCTGCTGGATGTAGTGCGGCAGGTTCTGGGTCAGCCCGTTCACCTGGTCCACGATCGGCGGGACGAGCGAGGCGACCACCCCGGCGAAGAACAGCACCACGCCGAGGAACACCACCGCGACCGCCCAGCCGCGGGACAGCCCGAGCCGCTTCAGCCGCTCCACCGCCGGGTTCAGCCCGACCGCGAGGAACATCGCCACCACGATCGTCACCAGCGTGTCCTTGGCCCCGGTCGCGGCCTTGAGCAGCAGGTAGGCGGTCATCACGCCGAGCGCGGCGGTGAACCCGAACACGAACGGGTGGTGCCGCCCGAACGGCTCGCCGGGACGCCCGAACGGGAACCGCTGGTCGGCCTTGGCCTCCTGCTTGAGCTGCTCCACCTGCTCCACGGCGTCCGCCGCGGCGATGGCCGTCGCCGCGGGCGCGTCGTCCTGCACGGCGGGCGGCGGGGTCTCGTCGGGCACGCCGGCTCTCCTTGGGGTCCTCGTCCGGGGGCGGAGCATTCAGGACGAAAACCATACATCGGGTAAAGCCGCGTTAACCCGGAGCGAACCCCTCCCGTCCGTCCGGCGGGGACCGCCGGGAACGCCGAAGGCCCGGCGGGTGCCGCCGGGCCTTCGGGATGAGGGGTTCGGGACCGTCAGGTCACTCCTGCCACCAGTCCTCGTCGTCCTCGTCGGACTTCTTGGCCTGGCCCGGCTTCGGAGCGGGCTTGCCGCCCTGCGGCTTCTGGCCGCCGCCGCCCTGGCCGGACGGGCCCTGCGACGGGGCCGGCTTGGGCTCGGGCGCCGGGGCGGGGGCCGCCTTCTCCAGCGCGGGCGGCTCCTCGGCGCCGCCGAGCGCCGGGCCGACCCCGCCGATGAGCTGGCGGAGCTGGTTGAGGTGGCTGGTGATGCTGTCGCGCTGGCGGGTGAGCTCGTCCACCTGGCGCTGCGCGGCGGTGCGGATCCGGTCGGCCTCGGCCTTGGTCTCGGCGAGCAGCTGCTCGGCCTGGCCCTTGGCCTCGGTGATGATCTGGTCGGAGTTCTTGCGCGCGTTCGCCATCAGCTGCTTGGCGTGCGAGTCGGCCTCGCGGCGGGTCTGCTCGGCCTGCTGGGTGGCCTTGGCGGCGCGCTGCTCGGCGGACGCGGCGCGCTGCTCGGCCTCGGCGACCAGCTTCTGGGTGGCCTGCTGGGCGGCGGCGTGCCGCTCGGCGTCCTGCCGGTCGGCCTCCTCGCGGCGGGCGGCCAGCTGGATCTCGAACTCGGCCTCGGCCTGCGCCCGCTGCGCCTCGGACTCCTCCAGGATGCGCTGGGCCTGCGCGCGCATCTCGTCGGCCTGCCGCTTGGCGGTGGTGAGGATCTCGTCCCGCTCGCGCTTGGTGGACGCGCGCAGCTGCGCGACCTCGCGCTCGGTGGTGGTGCGGAGCTTGGCGATCTCGCGCTCGGCGGCGGCGCGCTTCTCGGCGACCTCGTGGTCGGCGGTGGCGCGCAGCTTGGCGACCTCGCGCTCGGTGGTGGAGGTCAGCTCGTCGGCCTCGCGGCGGGCGGAGGTGCGCACCTCCTCGGCCTCGCGCTCGGCCTGGCCCCGCATGTCGTCGCACTCGCGCTGGGCGGTCGCGCGCAGCTCGGACGCGTCGTTCTCGGCGGTGGCGCGCAGCTCGGCGGCCTCCACCTTGGCGGCCGCCTTGATCTCGTTGGCCTCGCTGCGCGCGGCCTGGACGAGCTCGGTGGCCTGCTCCTCGGCGAGCCGGAGGAGTTGCTCGATCCGCGCGCCGAGGCCGGAGTAGGTGGGGCGCTCCTGCTCCTGCAGCTGGCGGTGCGCGTCCGACAGCTCCCGCTGGAGCTGGCCGGTCTGCTCGCGGGTGGTCCGGACCTCGTTGTCGAGCTGCTTGATGTGCTCGTCGACCTGGTGCCGGTCGTAGCCGCGGAGCACCACGTCGAACTCGCGCGGGGGCGTGTCTTCAAAGAAGTTGCTGAGCTGGGCGTCGATGTCGGACTGCATGTGGCTCAATCCTGGTGTGACGGGGCTACGGGCCAAGTTCCGGGGACCGGTCGATCGCCTGCCTTGAGGGGCGCTCGGCCCCAGACCTCTTCCGGCGAATGAAGCGTACTCCGGGTGCTGTGCTGTTGGGGGCTCAACCGAACGGACTGGGAGGTTTGTCGTGTTTGTCCGGTGCCTCCGGGAGGCCCGGGATGGCAGGGGTTCCTGCCGTCAAAATGCACCATAAGTGTCCGAACGGTTACAGCGGTCCACGTTGGACGCCCCGGAGGCCCCTTGTGATATCGATCACATCACGATCCGGCCCTGCCGTCGCCCGCCCCGGCTACCCGTCCTGCGGGGCCGTCCCGGCCTTCTGCACCAGCTCGGTCAGGACGCCGTGGCAGTCCTTCGGGTGCAGGAACGTGATCCGCGAGCCCATCGAGCCGTTGCGCGGGGCGTCGTAGAGCACCCGGACGCCCTTGGACGCGATGCCGTCCGCCTCGTCCTGGACGTCCCCGTCGGTGCCGAACGCGATGTGGTGCACGCCCTCGCCGTTCTTGGCCAGCCACTTGGCCACGGGCGAGTCGTCCCGGATCGGGGTGAGCAGCTGGAGGTAGCTGGCCGCGCCGTCGCCGGTCGTGTTGATCCTGAGCATCGCCTCCCGGACGCCCTGCTCCTGGTTGGTCTCGTAGTGCGCGTCGCCGAAGCCGTAGGTCTCCTGGTAGAAGGCGACGGTCGCCTCCAGGTCGTGGCAGGCGATGCCGATGTGGTCGATGCGGGTGAGCATGCGTCCTCCCCGGGGCGAAGAGCGTTCGGTCCTGCTGAGTATCGTGGCAAACGTCCCGCCGTACGTTCCCGTGGAGGCCCCCTTTGTCCGTCGGTTCCGTCATCGTCGCCGGTGCCCGCACGCCCGTCGGGCGGCTGCTCGGCTCCCTGAAGGACTTCACCGCCGCCGATCTCGGCGCGCACGCGATCAAGGCGGCGCTGGAGCGCGCCGGGATCACCGGGGACCAGGTCGAGTACGTCATCCTCGGCCAGGTGCTGCAGGCCGGCGCGGGCCAGATCCCGGCCCGCCAGGCAGCCGTGAAGGCCGGCATCCCCATGGACGTCCCGTCCGTCAACATCAACAAGGTCTGCCTGTCCGGGCTGGACGCGATCGCGCTCGCCGACCAGCTCATCCGGGCGGGCGAGTTCGACATCGTCGTCGCGGGCGGCATGGAGTCCATGACCCAGGCCCCGCACCTGCTGCCGAAGTCGCGCGGCGGCTACAAGTACGGCTCGGTCGAGGTGCTCGACCACATGGCCTACGACGCCCTCACCGACGCCTTCGACGGCGTCTCGATGGGCGAGTCCACCGAGCGGCACAACGCCAAGCTCGGCATCACGCGCGAGGAGCAGGACGAGTTCTCCGCCCGCTCGCACCAGCGCGCCGCCGACGCGATCAAGAACGGCCGGTTCGACGCCGAGATCGCGCCGGTCGAGATCCCGCAGCGCAAGGGCGACCCGATCGTGTTCGGCACGGACGAGGGCGTCCGCGGCGACACGACCGCCGAGACCCTGGCCCGGCTGCGCCCGGCGTTCGCCAAAGACGGCACGATCACCGCCGGGTCGTCCTCGCAGATCTCCGACGGCGCCGCGGCCGTCGTGGTGATGTCGAAGGCCAAGGCCGAGGAGCTCGGGCTGACCTGGCTCGCCGAGATCGGCGCGCACGGCAACGTCGCCGGTCCGGACAACTCGCTCCAGTCCCAGCCGTCCAACGCGATCAAGCACGCGCTGGGCAAGGCCGGCCTCGGCGTGGACGACCTGGACCTCATCGAGATCAACGAGGCGTTCGCGTCTGTCGGCATCCAGTCCATGCGCGACCTGGGCGTCGGGCCGGAGAAGGTGAACGTCGACGGCGGCGCGATCGCGCTCGGCCACCCGGTCGGCATGTCCGGGGCCCGGATCGTCCTGCACCTGGCCTACGAGCTGAAGCGCCGCGGCGGCGGCGTGGGCGCGGCGGGCCTGTGCGGCGGCGGCGGCCAGGGCGATGCGCTGATCATCCGCGTCCCGTCCGCCTGACCTGAGTGACGCTCAGCCCCCGTCCGGTACGTCCGGGCGGGGGCTTTCGCGTCACTGCGGGGATTGCTGGACGGTGACGGTCTTGAAGCCGAGGGCGCGGAGCATGTTCTCCAGCATCGATTCGGTGTTCTGGTCGGCGCGGGTCTGGAGGCCGCTCTCCTGCGCGGCGGCCTGGATCTTCTGCGCCGCCAGGACGTAGAGCTGCTGCTGGTTGTTGGGGTTGGAGCTGAAGAAGTCCCCGAAGCGGTCGAGCAGCCCGCGCTGCGTCGAGAACACGTAGCTGCGCTTCGGGTCGAGGTTGGTGGGTTCGAGCTGGGCGTGGGGGAGCCGGACCGTCGCGGCCGTCCGGTCGGGGTTGACGCTGATCGCGCCGGAGCCGAGCCGGGAGAAGTCCACGTACGCGTTCACCGAGCCCTGCCCGATGAACAGCGTCCGCCTGCCGCGCAGCGTCCCCGGCAGGTACTTCGCCTCCTTGTCCAGGTCGACGACCACCTGGAAGTCGCCCGCTGCGGCCTGGTACCGGTGCATGTCGCGGACGGACCGCAGCAGCGCCGGGCCGCTGCGGTCCTTGGTGTCCTCGGCGAACGGGTTCAGCCAGTGCGGGAGGAGTTGCAGGCCGTTCTGGACGACCAGCACGGCCGCCACGGTCACCGCGACCAGCAGCAGGACGGCCCCGATCCGCCGCCCCGGGCGCTGGTACGCCCGCGGCGGCCGCGCCGCCCGCGGCTCCGTCCCGGGACCGGCTTCGTCCGGACGTGAGCGTGCCATGCCCTTGGGATGCCCGGACCGGCGCGTGCCTACCGAATTGCCGGATTTTGCCCTTTTAGGGCGCGGCGGAACCGGATTAACGGACCTGGACGCCGGCTCAGGCGGTGGCCTCGGCCGCTTCCTCGACCTCCAGGAGGGACGCGCTGCGCAGGTGCGCCTCGTGCGCGGCCTTGCCGCCGCGGACGCCGAACAGCCGCTTGGTCACCACGATGTACACGATCAGCCCGATGTTGATCAGCAGCGCGCCGATCCGGACCGCGGTGATCCGCTCGGTCAGCTCGTAGATCTCGATCGGCAGCCCGAAGCAGGTGGCGACCACGGCGAAGTACTCGCCCCAGCGCTGCAGCATCCAGAGCCCGACCGCCTCGATGATCTCGATCAGCGCGTACACCAGCAGGCCGACCGCGAGCCAGCGCAGCGTCTGCGCGTTGAGGTCGAAGACCTTGCGGAAGGACTCCACGATCTTGGAGTGGTCCAGGTCCCAGCCGACCTGGTTGGCGAGCGGGCGCAGCAGCGGGATCTCCTTCTCGAAGATCCGCTGGATCGAGCCGCGGTGCGCGGCGAACCGCCACACGCCGTAGGCGGCGGCGAGCACCACCAGCCCGCGGATGATCCGCTCGACCGCGAAGAACCGCATGATGAACGCGTCGCGCAGCTCCTTGCCGCGCTTCACCAGCGGGGCGCGCTCGGCCGGGCCCGCGCCGTGCGGGTCGCCGTGGATGTAGGCGCCGCAGCGCAGGCAGCGCCACGCCTCGCCGATGGGGGTCTCGGTGTGCAGCCGCAGCTTCAGCCGCGGCTCGTCCGGCGCGTAGGTGATGTGCCCCTTGCGCGCGCAGGTCAGCAAACTCCAGTCCACGCGGGTCACCCTAGAGGGGCCCGGACGCCCCGGCCCACCCCCGGATGTGAGCAGCGCCATAGGGCCGTCCGAAACACCACGTCGGGGGCGGTACGTTAGCTACACGTGGACATCGTGAAGACTCTGCGGATCGTTTCCGTGGCCGAGGCCGTCTCGTTCCTGGTGCTGCTGCTCGTGGCCATGCCGATCAAGTACCTCGGCGACGCCCCGGTGGCGGTCCAGATCATGGGGCCGATCCACGGTGTCCTGTTCCTGGCCTACGTCGCGCTCGTCCTCGCCGGACGGCAGGCGACGGGCTGGGACACCAAGCGGACGCTGCTGGCGCTCATCGCCTCGGTGCTCCCGGTCGCGCCGTTCTTCGTCGAGCGGAACTGGCTCCGGCCGGTCGCCGGCGCTCCGGCGCGCACCGCTGAGCGGCAGGCCGTCTGAGCGCCGCGTCTTAGGCTTCTGCGTGGTCGCGACGGGTCTGGGGGGTCCTGTCGTGGCCGCGCAGAGGGTACTCGCGCCCCCGCTGGCCGTCCTGGAGAAGGACGCCCAGCGCGGGGCGCTTCTCCTTTTCCGCGGCATCCCGCGGCCACGCCGCCGGCCCGTCCTTCTGGGACGGCTTCCCTTCCCGGAACGGCTCCGCCTTCTCGGACGACTCAGATTTCGAGGACGACTCGGATTTCGCGGGCGGTCCAGCCTTCGAGGACGACTCGGTCTTCGCGGGTGGTCCAGCCTTCGCGGACGACTCGGCCTTCGCGGACGGGTCGGGCTTCGGGGAGGGGGCGGGTGTTCCGCTCTTCTGGGACGGCGCTGACCGCTTGCTCTTGGCGAGTGCGTGCGACGAGAAGTCGGACGCGCCGAGCGAGCACTTCCGGTAGTCGGTGAAGTGGGTGCGCAGCCAGGAGCGGCGGTCCTCCTCGTCCCAGAGGCCGAAGCGCCGGGACACGGACCGGTCGGAGATCGCCGGGGCCGGGTTCCCGAGCAGCCACGCGTCCACGAGCGACTCGTACTGCCGGGCGCCGCGCGTCCGGGTGGCGCAGGTGCGCGGGCCGACGAGGCCGTCCCGGACGTCCCGGAGCACCCCGGCGGTGAACCCGGCGCCCAGCTCGCCCGGCAGGTAGAGGCGGACCAGCCCGTGCGCGACCCGCGCCGGGCCCGGAACCGGGCGCTGCTCGACGCGGGTGAACGCGGCCGGGGTGTCCGCCAGCCGGGCCGCCAGCGGCGTCAGCGCCTCCTCCAGCGCGGGCAGCGCGGGGGCGAGCGCCGGATGCACGCACACCCGCAGCGGCCAGTCATGGCACACGTCCGCCGCCGGGGCCGCCTCGACCGCCCTGCCGTGCGTGCCGTGCAGCCGCACCGTGGCGCCGCCCGCGAGCACGAGCGCCGCCGCCACGCCCAGCAGCAGGACGGCCCGCCGCGTCACCCACCAGCAGTAAGCAAGCGCCAGCGCCACGGCGAGGGTCGCCGCCCACACCGTCTGGTCGGCGAGGACGCCCGGGCTCAGGCAGGTGAACAGCTCGACCCGGTGCAGCGCGGCGGGCGGCAGAAGGCTCCACCAGGACGTCCCGGGCAGCCGCGCCGCCGCCCACAGCGCCGCCGCCGCGGTGACCACCAGCGCCGTCGTCGGGCGCGGGACGAGCCGTCCGGCCAGGTAGCCCGCCGTGACGTGCAGCGCGAGCGCGGCGGACGCGGCCGTGAGGCCGAGCAGGTCCGGCTGCCCGGCCTCCTGCCGCAGCACGGTCCGGACGACGATCACCCCGACCACGACCGCGTAGGACGCCAGCGCGACCATGACCAGCAGCGCCAGGTCGAGCAGCACGCCCGTGATCGGGGAGCGGGCCGTGACGACGCGCAGGTAGTCGAGGCGGCGCTCGCGCGCGCCCGCGAGGGCGGCGAACCCGGCCGCGACCGGGCCCATCACCCGCACCGCGTTCACCAGGGCGACGATGGAGTTGTCCCAGTAGGCGACCCCGGGCAGCAGCGTCGGCCAGGCCGCGGCGATGCCCGAGGCCGCCAGCACGGCGGCCCCGGCGAGCGGCCGGGCCCGCCGCGCGTCCGCCCGGAGCACGCGGCTGAGGTCAGCCACCGGCCGCGCCCCCCAGCGGCGCCACCCTCCTCCACCCGCCAAGGGCGGCCGGTGTGCCCGGCGAGCGGAGGCCCTTCCTATGGACGTTGCGCATGCTCGTCTCCTTGCGCGACGGGCCGATGGCTCGTGCGTGCGCGCACGAGGACGAGTCGGCCGCCGCCTCCGGCACCTCGGTGAGACGTCCGCGCGCCAGTGTGAACACCCGGTCGCACATGCCTGACAGCGATTTCGGCGAGGACGCGGTGACGAGCACGGTAGGCGCGAGCGAGCGCAGCACCGGCAGCAGCTCGGACAACGCGCGCGCATGAGCCGCCCCCAACGGCTCCGGGTCCTGCGGATGCGGCTCGTCCGCTGCGTCCGCTGTCTCCGACGCGTCTGATGCGTCTGATGCGCCGTCATCGCTGCGGGCGAACGAGCCGAACCGTCCGAGCAGGCGCGGCAGCGACGCGGTGAACTCGCCGCGCTCGCCTTCGGGCGCGGGCTCGACGAGTTCCTCCAGCGGATCGTCCAGCAGGACGATGTCGGGCTCGTGCACGCAGGTCGCGGCGAGGCCCACGCGGAGCCGGACGTCCGGCGGCAGCAGGGCCAGCTCCGAGCCCGCGACGTCGGCCAGCTCCATCCGCCGCAGAATGTCGCGCGCGTCCGACTCCCGCACCCGCCGGTAGTAGGCGGCATAGCCCACGAATTCCGCCGCGGTGATGGCCGGCTCGTTCCAGAAGCCGGCCGGAAGATAGCCGATCCGCGCGCGCACGGCGCGCAGATCCGAGGTTTTCCCGGTACGGTGCCCGAGGATTTCTATTTCACCGACACTGGGTCGGCGCAGCGTCGCGAACGTGGCCAGCAGCGTTGATTTGCCCGCGCCCGGCGGACCGGCAACACCGATCAGGCCCTCGGCGATGCCGAGGGCCGTAGGACGGAGGAGCCACCGCCCCCCGCGGCGGACCCCCATTCCATGGGCCACGATCGCGGATGGATCCGCGACCATTGCAGTTTTCCCCCCGTTGGTTACGAACACGGTTCCGCCCGCCCCGGCCCGCCCGCGACCCCCGTCGCCGGACGGCCCGTTTCACCGCGGTCCCGCAGACCGCCCGATGAAACTCTCGTGGACGTCGATCCGTGCACGACTCCGCGACTATAACCAGTCTTGGTGATCGGCGTCAGCTCGCTTTTGCTATTCAGTGACCGCGCTTGGATTCTTTACCGTTCGCGCCGTTGCCCGCGGCGTTCCGGTAAAAGTCGGAGCCATTGGCTTATGTCCACCTTGTCGCTGATGCGGGGTGGGCCGCGCCCGCCGCGGGCCCGGCTGGACGGGCGTCCTAGGGCCCTCCTGCGCGCGCGTCCCGGCGGCAGGTGCCGGAGGACACTTGCGGCTGCTCATGCGACACGCTCGCTCATGCGGCAGGATGGACGCATGCCTTCTCGGGACTTTTCGTTGTACGGGGCCGTCGACCTGGGGGCCGTCCAGGCAGCTTCGAAACAGCGCCAGGAGCGCCAGGCGCGGGCGGCCCAGGCGGGGGACGGCGGCGCGGCGCCCGCGCCCGCCGGGGGAGCGGCGGCCGGCCCGGCCGTCGTGGACGTCACCGACCAGACCTTCAACACTGAGGTCGTGGAGCGGTCGCAGTCGGTCCCGGTGCTCGTCGACTTCTGGGCCGAGTGGTGCGGGCCCTGCAAGCAGCTCGGCCCGATCCTGGAGAAGCTGGCCGGCGAGGCCGCGGGCCGCTGGGTGCTCGCCAAGGTCGACATCGACAGCAACCCGCAGCTCGCCGCCTACATGCAGCAGATGGGCGTGCGTGGCATCCCGTTCGTCGCGGCGGTCGTCCAGGGGCAGCTGCTGCCGTTCCTGAACGGCGCCGCGCCCGAGGCCCAGGTGCGCCAGGCCATCGACCAGCTCTTCGAGGCGCTGGTCAAGGAGGGCCTGATCGCCGAGACCCCCGGCGCCGGCGAGGTTCCGGCGGCCGAGGCCGCGGCCGCCGCCGACTCGCTCTACGGCCCCGCCGAGGACGCCCTGCGCGCCGGCGACCTGGACGCCGCCGCCACCGCGTTCGACGAGATCCTGGCCGCGAACCCGACCGACGCCGAGGCCAAGCGCGGCATCGCCCTGGTCGGCCTGAGCCGCCGCGTCCAGGAGCTGGACGCCCGCCGCGCCCTGGAGGACGCCGAGGTCAAGCCCGCCGACGCCAAGGCCCAGGCGGACGCCGCCGACGTCGAGATGGTCTCCGGCCAGGTCGACGCCGCGTTCGCCCGCCTCGTCGCGACCGTCCGCCGCACGTCCGGGGACGACCGCGAGCTCGCCCGCAAGCACCTGCTGTCGCTGTTCGAGGTGCTCCCGCCGGACGACCCGCGCGTGGCCAAGGGCCGCCGCTCCCTCCAGAGCGCGCTGTTCTAAGAGTCCCGGCCCACTTCGCTCGCCTAGGGCTCGCTACGTGACCGTGCCTTTGGCGAACGCGGCATCGCTTCGCGATCAACCCGGGCGCCGCTCGCCTTCGGCTTCGCGGCGCCCGGGTTGGTAACGCGTTCGTGCGCGGGGCCGGACATCGCGAAACGGGGCTTCGCCTTCACTGCCAGCCGAGTTCACTGCCAGCCGAGCCATCTCAGGGCGGCTCTAGCACGGGCCCTGGGCGGGTCGCATCGGTTGGGGTTGTTGCAGAACGCGCTTTTTTAACGCCGCACGCATCAAGTGCCCTTCTGACCGGGGTCGGGGGCTTGAGCGCGTATCCTCGGTGGCGGTGACCGCGCCCCGCCCGCCCCATGCGGCGCCCTCTCTCGGACGCCCTGGGAGCCGCGCGTTCACGCCATCCCGGGCCCGGTCAGCGGCTCCGGGCGGGACGAAAGACGGAGCCGGTCCGGAGCGGCCGGTAGACAGGGAGCAGTGTCGTGGCCAGCGTGCCCAGCGTTTCGTACTCCATCACCGTCCGGCTGGAGGTCCCGGCCGGCGGCAAGGCCGTCAGCCAGATCACGCACGTGGTCGAGAACGCCGGGGGCATCGTGACCGCCCTCGACGTGAACACCGCCGGGCACGAGACGCTCCGCATCGACGTCACCATCGCCACCCGCGACACCGAGCACGCCGAGGCGATCTCCGCGGCGCTGGAGACGATCGACGACATCAAGATCCACAAGGTCTCGGACCGGACCTTCCTGATGCACCTCGGCGGCAAGATCGAGATGCAGTCCAAGGTGCCGCTGCGCAACCGCGACGAGCTGTCCATGGCCTACACGCCCGGTGTCGCGCGGGTCTCGCTGGCGATCGCCCGCAACCCCGAGGACGTCCGGCGGCTGACCATCAAGCGCAACAGCGTCGCGGTCGTCACCGACGGCTCGGCCGTGCTCGGCCTCGGCAACATCGGCCCGGAGGCCGCGCTGCCGGTCATGGAGGGCAAGGCCGCGCTGTTCAAGCGGTTCGCCGGCATCGACGCCTGGCCGATCTGCCTCGACACCCAGGACACCGACGAGATCGTCCGGACCGTCCAGATCCTGGCGCCCGCGTTCGGCGGCATCAACCTGGAGGACATCTCCGCGCCGCGCTGCTTCGAGGTCGAGGCCCGGCTGCGCGAGCTGCTGGACATCCCGGTCTTCCACGACGACCAGCACGGCACCGCGATCTGCGTGCTCGCCGCGCTCACCAACGCGCTGCGCGTGGTCGGCAAGGACATCGGAACGGTCCGCATCGCGATGTCCGGGGCGGGCGCGGCGGGCAGCGCGATCCTGAAGCTGCTGCTGCACGCCGGGGCGAAGAACGTGGTGGTCTGCGACTACTACGGCGCCGTCCACCTGGGCCGGGACGACCTGGACGACTCGCTCCGCTGGATCGCCGAGCACACCAACGCCGACGGCTACAGCGGCGATCTGAAGGGCGCGGTCGCGGGCGCGGACGTGTTCGTCGGCGTCTCCGCCCCCGGCATCCTGACCGGCGACGACATCGCGACGATGAACGACGACGCGATCGTGTTCGCGCTGGCCAACCCCGAGCCCGAGGTGTCCCCGGACGAGGCGCGCGAGCACGCCGCCGTCGTCGCGACCGGCCGCAGCGACTACCCGAACCAGATCAACAACGTGCTGGCCTTCCCCGGCGTGTTCCGCGGCCTGCTGGACGCGCAGGCCGACGGCGTCACCCAGGGCATGCTGCTCGCCGCCGCCCAGGCCCTCGCCGAGGTCGTCACACCGGGCGAGCTGGGCCCGAACTACATCGTGCCGAGCGTCTTCCACCCGGACGTCGCGGGCCGCGTCGCCGGAGCCGTCCGCGAGGCCGCCGGCGGCCGCCCCCGCACCGAGGCCTGAGCCGCCCGGCCGTCCCGGTCCGCACGGAATCCTGACCGGCCGCCCGCCGCTGAGGTCCGAGTCAGGACTCGCGGCGGCGGATCGGGGCGCTCCAGTCGCCCTTGCCCGCCCGGGGCCAGAGCCGTCCGTAGAAGAGCAGCAGCGCGCCGCCCGCGAGCACACCGAGCCCGGTGAGCACGCGGGCGGTCGGGTTCGCTCCGGCGGGCGGCGGACGTTCCTGCGGCGCCACCTGCCGCGTCTCCACGGACGGCGTGGACGGCGCGTCCGGCGGCAGCGGCGGTCCGGGCGACGGCGCCGCCAGGACGGCGGACGCGGCCAACGCGGCGAGTAGCGGCACGGCGTCGTCCCTCCCGGCGTCCTGCGGCGCGGGCCTGCGCGCGACCCGTCACGGTCCGGGCGCGCCCTGGTGACGTGCCCCTACCCGTAACTCACCCGGACGCAAGCCGCGAACCCCAAGGAACCCCCCGGAACCCCACCGCTTTCCTTGACACCCGCCCCGGCGGTGCCCCTTGGCCTGGGGCTACTTTCCCTGGCGGAGCTACTTGGCGGTCTTGTCGCCGAACATGGGGTCGCGGCGGCGCGGCCAGATGCCGCCGTACCAGAGGATGATCGCGCCGGTGAGCAGGGCGCCCGCGCCGGTCGCGACGCGCGCCCAGATCATGGCGGAGTCGGCGCCGGTGTGCGGCAGCTTGGTCGGCGTCTCGGTCGGGGACGCGGCCGCGCAGTTCGCCTTGATGCTCTTCTGCTTGACCAGCCGGTGCGCGGCGTCGTTCACCACGACGAGCGTCCGGCGGCCCTGCTTCATCCTCAGCGAGCTGGTCCGGGTCGCGCCCGCGCCGACCTTCGCGGTCACCGGCGTCGAGTTGTCGTCCCGCTCGATCGAGTAGCTCTGCTCCTGCGTGCTCTCGTTCCGGACGGTCACACTTACCGTCCGTCCGGGACAGGAGACCGACGAGAACGTGACCACGAGCGGCTCGGCGCCGGTCGGGGTGGACGTCGCGGTCGGCGTCGTCCCGTGCGTGGGGGAGGTCTTGCCCTTCCCCGGCGTGGTGCCCGACGGCGGTGTGGTCGGCATGGAGCTGGAGTTGGAGACGGGCTTGTTCGACGCGTTCGACTCGCCCGAAGTCCACTTCATCAGGGCGGGGACGGCGATCAGCGCCCCGATGACGAAGAACACGGCGGCGATGACGACCCTCGGCAACTGCATCGTGACCTCCGGCCCACCGGCCCGACAGGACCGCGCCCCGCGACACGGCCGTAATCTAGAGCGTGTTTAAACCCTGCCCCATTTTTCTTCATATCCCCAAGGCCGGGTCCGGCTAACAGGGCAACCGGTGGGGGGATGTGCCGCCGGGGGCCGCGGCGACGCATGATGGTGCAATGGAAGACGGCATCACGGTCGGGACCCTGCTGGTGGCGACACCCCAGCTCGACGACCCCAACTTCCGCCGGACGGTCGTGCTCGTGGTCGAGCACGACGGCGACGGCGGGACCCTCGGCGTCGTCCTCAACCGGCCTACCGAGGTGCCGGTCGACCGGGTGCTGCCGCCGTGGGCCGAGCTGGTGACCGTCCCCTCGGTGGTGTTCCAGGGCGGCCCGGTCGCGCTGGACAACGCGCTCGCCCTCGCGCGCCTGCCCGGGGAGGACGAGCCGCTCGGCTGGCGCGCCCTGGACGGCGACGCGGCGGTGGCCAGAGTCGGCCTCGTCGACCTGGACGCGCCGCCCGCGCTGCTCGCCCCCGAGCTGCTCCAGCTGCGCGTGTTCGCGGGCTACGCGGGCTGGGGCGCGGGCCAGCTGCTCGGCGAGATCGAGGAGGGCGCCTGGTACCTGGTCTCCGCCGAGGCGGGCGACGTGTTCGCCGCCGAGCCCGACCGGCTCTGGCAGCAGGTGCTGCGCCGGCAGGCCGGCGACCTGGCGTTCGTGTCGACCTTCCCCGACGACCCCACCATGAACTGACGGCTAAGGTGAGTGACGTGAGCACGAAGATCCTTCCCGAGAGCGACGTACGGCCGGACCTGTCGCACGGCGACGGCGACCACGAGCGGTTCGCGCACTACGTCAAGAAGGCCAAGATCACCGAGAGCGCCGTCACCGGCACGCCGGTGGTCGCGCTGTGCGGCAAGGTCTGGGTGCCGAACCGCGACCCCAAGAAGTACCCGGTGTGCCCGGAGTGCAAGGAGATCTACGAGTCGATGAAGGCGGGCGGCGACGGCGGGGGCGACAAGAAGTAGCCGCGCCGGCGCGACCTTCGCCGTGATCCCCTGGTCGAACGGGGAACGACCGACCAGGGGATCGCGACTTTTCTGTTTCGGGGGATGACACATGAGGCGAGGCTTCGCCCTTTCGCTGTGCCTGCTGTCGGTCACGCTGAGTACCGTGGCGAGTGCGCACGGCGACACGCGCCCGTCCGCGAAATCAGCGCAACGCAGTGCGGCGCGCACAGGGCCCTGCGCTCGCCAGGGCCGGGCGGGGCGGGGCGCCCGGGGGCGGGACGGGGCGTCGCTGGGACGCGCGCGCGTCGTGGCGATGGAGCGCGAGTTGCGGGCCAGGCTGCGCGCCCGGTTCGGGACGTCCGATCCGGGGGCGGTGGCGCGGCGGGCAGGGTCGATCACGGTGCCGGTGCACGTGCACGTCCTCACGGACGGGAAGGCGGGCGCGCTCACCGACGCCGCCGTCCAGCGGCAGGCCGACGCGCTGAACGCGGCCTACGGCGGACGGGACGGCGGCGCCGACACGGGCGTCGCGTTCCGGGTCGCGTCGATCGACCGCACCGACCGCAGGCGCTGGTTCCGCGACCCGCAGCGGTTCGAGCAGCAGTACAAGCGCGTCCTGCGCAAGGGCGGCGCGGGCACGCTGAACCTGTACACCGCGGCCGTCGGCTCGGACGTGCTCGGGTTCTCCTCGTTCCCGGAGGACTACCGCAGGCAGCCCGTCCTGGACGGCGTGGTGGTCGACTACCGCAGCGTCCCGGGCGGCGCTTTCCGGCATTTCGACCGCGGGATGACGGCCGTGCACGAGACCGGGCACTGGCTCGGGCTCTACCACACGTTCGAGAACGGCTGCGAGCCGCCGGGCGACGAGGTGGACGACACCCCGTACGAGGCGGGACCCGCCGAGGGCTGCCCAGTGGCGAAGGACACGTGTCCGGAGCCGGGCGGAGATCCTGTTCACAACTTCATGGACTACGCCTGGGACGAGTGCATGCACGAGTTCACCGCAGGTCAGGGGCGTCGCGTGCGGACCGTGTGGGCGGCGTACCGGGCGGGCGGGACGAGGCCCGATCGGCGCCTCGGGGCGCGATCTGTCGGTGGGGCTCGGTAGCCTTCGATGACCGTGAGCACCTTCGCCGCATCGAGCATGCCCCCCGCGTTCCCCGAACGGGCCGCGTGGGGGACCGCGTCGTCCCTGCGCGCCTGGCAGCAGCAGGCCCTCGAGGTCTACTTCGGGCCGGACGGCACGCTGCCCGGTCCGCGCGACTTCCTGACCGTCGCGACGCCCGGCGCGGGCAAGACCACCTTCGCGCTCCGGCTCGCCCGCGAGCTGCTGGACCGGCACCTCGTCCAGCAGGTCACCGTGATCTGCCCCACCGAGCACCTGAAGCGGCAGTGGGCCGAGTCCGCCGCCCGGGTCGGCATCAAGATCGACCCCGAGTTCCAGAACGGGCAGGGCGCGGTCGGCCGCGAGTTCCAGGGCATCGCGGTGACCTACGCGACGGTCGCGGCGCGCCCGGCGCTGCACCGCAACCGCACCGAGATGAAGAAGACGCTGGTCATCTTCGACGAGGTGCACCACGCGGGCGACGGCCTGTCCTGGGGCGACGCGGTGCGCGAGGCGTTCGAGCCCGCGACGCGGCGGCTGTCGCTGTCGGGCACGCCGTTCCGCACCGACATCAACCCGATCCCGTTCGTCCAGTACGAGGAGGGGCCGGACGGCGTCCGCCGCAGCCGCGCCGACTACACCTACGGCTACGGCCCGGCGCTCGCCGACGGCGTCGTCCGCCCGGTGATCTTCCTGGCGTACTCCGGCGAGATGCGCTGGCGCACCCGCGCGGGCGACGAGCTGGCCGCCACCCTCGGCGAGCCCCTCACGCAGGACCAGATGGCCCAGGCGTGGCGCGCCGCGCTCGACCCCAAGGGCGACTGGATGCGGCACGTCCTCGCCGCCGCCGACAAGCGCCTGACCGAGCTGCGCCGCGCCATCCCGGACGCGGGCGGCCTGGTCATCGCGACCGACCACGAGGCGGCCCGCGCCTACGCCCGCACGCTGCGCGAGGTGTCCGGGCAGGGCGCGACGATCGTGCTGTCGGACGACCCGACCGCGTCCAAGAAGATCAAGGCGTTCAGCGACACCGAGGACCGCTGGATGGTCGCCGTCCGGATGGTCTCCGAAGGTGTCGACATCCCGCGGCTGGCCGTCGGCGTCTACGCGACCTCGACGAGCACGCCGCTGTTCTTCGCGCAGGCCATCGGGCGCTTCGTCCGCGCCCGGCGGCGCGGCGAGACCGCGTCGGTGTTCCTGCCGTCGGTGCCGACGCTGATGGGCCACGCGGCCGAGATGGAGACCGAGCGCGACCACGTGCTCGACCGGCCCGTCCGCGAGGACGGCCTCGACGACGAGCTGCTCGCCGAGGCCAACCGGGAGCGCAAGACCCCGGACGTCGTCGGCGACGAGCTGCCGTTCGAGACGGTCGAGGCGTCCGCGACGTTCGACCGCGTGCTGTACGACGGCGGCGAGTTCGGCATGCAGGCCCAGCCCGGCTCGGCCGAGGAGGAGGAGTTCCTCGGCATCCCCGGCCTGCTGGAGCCCGAGCAGGTCACCCAGCTGCTGCGCAAGCGGCAGGCCGACCAGATCGCCAGCGAGCGCAAGCGCAAGACCGGCGACCCGCGCGCCGACCGCGCCGACCGCACCGCCGCCGAGGACCTGCACGCCCTGCGCAAGGAGCTGAACGGCCTGGTCGGCGCCTGGAGCCACCGCACCGGCCAGCCGCACGGCGTGATCCACTCCGAGCTGCGCCGCACCTGCGGCGGGCCCGTCCTCGCCCAGGCGAGCGGCGAGGACATCCGCAAGCGGATCGACAAGATCCGCGACTGGGCCGCCCGCCGCCGCCACTGACCCGCCGGGGGCCGCGGGGGCGGTCGAGGGCGGTCAGGGGCGGACGGCCGAGGTGATGTCGCTGACGAGGTCCTCGACCGACCAGGCGGTCGGGAGGACGAGGATGTGCTCGTCCGGCTCGGGGCGCTCCAGCACGCGGAACTGGCCGTCGAGCATCTCGGGCTTGAAGAAGTGGCCGATCCGCTCGGACATCCGGCTCATGATGAGGTCGCGGTCGCCGTCCAGGAAGACCGGGAGCACCTCGGGACGGCCCTCGGTCAGCTCCTCGCGGTAGATCCGCCGCAGCGCCGAGCAGGTCACCACGCCCGGTGTGCCGAACTCGCGGTGCTCGTCGATCCAGCCGCGGATCTTGTGCAGCCACGGCTCCCGGTCGAGGTCGGTGAGCTCCTGCCCGGACGCCATCTTGGCGATGTTGGACTCCGGGTGGAACTGGTCGGCGTCGGCGAAGTCCCAGTCGAGCTCCTCGGCCACCAGCCGCCCGACCGTGGTCTTGCCGCTGCCCGCCACCCCCATGACCATGACGATCGGGTGGGCGGGCAGCGGGCGGTCCCAGGCGTCGCGCGGCTCTCCGGGGATCATGGGCGCAGCACGGGTTCCCCGGCGAGCCCGACGCCCGCCGCTCGCAGTTCGGCCACGGCGCGGTCGGTGGTGTCCTTGGCGACCCCGGCGGTGAGGCCGAGCAGGACGCGCGCCCCGAGCCCCTCGCGGACGGCGTCCAGCGCGGTCGCCCGGACGCAGTGGTCGGTGGCGATGCCCACCACGTCCACCTCGGTCACGCCGCGCTCGCGCAGCCAGGAGCCGAGCGGGACGGCGTCGTCGTTCACGCCCTCGAACCCGCTGTAGGCGGCCGTCTCGCGGCCCTTGCTGAACACCGTCTCGATCGGCGCGAGCGCCAGCGCCTCGTGGAAGTCGGCGCCGGACGTCCCGATCACGCAGTGCGGCGGCCAGCTGTCCACGAAGTCGGGTTCGTCGGAGAAGTGGTCACCGGGGTCGAGGTGGAAGTCGCGGGTGGCGACCGTGTGCGCGTACTCGTCGCCGTGCTCGGCCACGTAGGCCGAGATCGCCGCCGCGACGTCCGCGCCGCCGCTCACGGCCAGCGAGCCGCCCTCGCAGAAGTCGTTCTGCACGTCCACGATGACCAGTGCCTTGGCCATGTCAGTGTCCTCCCACCGGCCGTGCGGCCAGGTCCGTGTCCCCCCGCGGGTGCGTGCTCCCCGGCGGCCGTGCGGTCATGATCGCTCTTTACCGTCCGTCCCTCACCGGGAAACTACCCCCTCAGTGCCGCGGCCCACCGTCGGCGAACCCGGTCGGGAGGGCGGGCTCGCCGCGGGACAGCTGGAGCGCGGTCGAGGGCAGCTCGGCGAGGGCCGCGGCGTGCCGGTCCCGGGCGGCGGCGAGCGGCTCGCGGCCGACGACCTCGCCCTTGGCGACCAGCGGGATCTGCAGCAGCCGGTCCCGCCCGGCGGGCTGCGGCTCGCCGGTGGTGACGGTCTCGGCGCAGGCCACGCCGTGCCCGTCCAGGCGGCGCACCGCGGACTTGAGGCCGCCGCGGCTCGGCTTGCCCGTCGAGCGCTTGGCGACCGGACGCATCGGGGCGCCGGCCTCCGGGCCGTCCGCGCGCGCGACCAGCTTGTAGACCAGCGACGCGGTCGGCGCGCCGGAGCCGGTCACCAGGGACGTCCCGACGCCGTAGCCGTCCACGGGCGCGGCGGCGAGCGCGGCGATCCCGTACTCGTCCAGGTCGCCGGTGACCATGATCCGGGTGCCGGTCGCGCCCAGCTCGTCCAGCTGCGCCCGGACGCGCCGCGCCACCACCCCGAGGTCGCCGCTGTCGATCCGGACCGCGCCGAGCGACGGCCCGGCCAGCTCCACCGCCGTCCGGACGGCGCGCTCCACGTCGTAGGTGTCCACGAGCAGCGTCGTCCCGTCGCCGAGCGAGTCGAGCTGCGCCTGGAACGCGTGCCGCTCGCTGTCGTGCAGCAGCGTGAACGCGTGCGCGGCGGTCCCGGCGGTCGGCACCCCGTAGCGGCGGCCCGCCTCCAGGTTGGACGTCGTGGTGAACCCCGCGATGTACGCGGCGCGCGCGGCGGCGACGGCGGCCTGCTCGTGCGTCCGCCGCGACCCCATCTCGATCAGCGGGCGGTCCCCGGCCGCCACCGACATCCGGGACGCCGCGGACGCGATCGCGCAGTCGTGGTTGAGGATCGACAAGACCACCGTCTCCAGCACGACCGCTTCCGCGAACGTCCCCTCGACGGTCAGGATCGGCGAGTTCGGGAAGTAGCAGTCGCCCTCGGCGTAGCCGCGGATGTCGCCGGTGAAGCGGTACTCGGCGAGCCAGTCGGCGGTCGGGCCGTCCACCACGTCGCGCTCCTGGAGGAACGCGAGGGTGTCGGCGTCGAACCGGAACGCCTCCACCGCGTCCAGGAGCCGCCCGGTCCCGGCGACCACGCCGTAGCGCCGCCCGGCGGGCAGGTGCCGGGCGAACACCTCGAACACCGCGCGCCGCTCGGCCGTCCCCGACCGCAGCGCGGCCGTCAGCATCGTCAGCTCGTACTGGTCGGTCAGCAGCGCGGTCGTCCCGTAACTCCCAAGGTCCACAGCGCAAACCCTACTGACCGCCCGCACCCCCCTCCGCTCAGGGGACGCGGGCGAGGCCGGCCCGGAAGGCGATGATCACGAGCTGGACGCGGTCGCGGGCGCGGAGCTTGGCGAGCAGCCGCCCGAGGTGGGTGCGGACCGTCCCGGCGCCGATGCCGAGCCGGTCGGCGATCTCGCCGTTCGACAGCCCCTCGGCGACCAGCGCCAGCACCTCCCGCTCGCGGACGGTCAGGTTCCCGAACCCGTCTGCCTCCGCACGCGGCCGCCCGGGCGTCGCCGCGAACTCGGCGATCAGCCGCCGCGTCACCGAGGGCGCGAGCAGCGCCTCACCGGCGGCGACGACCCGGACGGCGTCGATCAGCCCGGCCGGCGGGACGTCCTTGAGCAGGAACCCCGAGGCGCCGCCGCGCAGCGCCGCGTAGACGTACTCGTCCAGGTCGAAGGTGGTGAGGACGAGGACCCGGGACGTCCAGGCCGCGGCGATCTCCCGCGTCGCCGCCAGGCCGTCCGTCCCGGGCATCCGGATGTCCATCAGCACCACGTCGGGCCGCAGCGCCCGGGCGGCCTCGACGGCCTCCGCCCCGTCCGCGGCCTCGCCGACCACGTCCAGATCGGGCGCGGTGCGGAGGATCCCGGCCAGGCCCGCCCGCACGAGCGCCTGGTCGTCCGCGACGACGACCCGCGTCATGAGCGCTCGTCCAGCGGCTCGTCCGATGGCGCGTCCACCGGCGCGTCCGACGGCGCGTCCAGCGGCTCGTCCGCCGGGTCGGTGATCGGCTCGGTCACCGGGAGGACGGCGCGGACCCGGAACCCCGCACCGGGGACCGGACCCGCCTCGACCGTCCCGCCGTAGAGCCGGGCGCGTTCCCGCATCCCGACGATCCCCAGCCCCTCCGCGCCGCCGTTGCCGTGCTTCCCGGGACCGGCGTCGGTGACCTCGATGACCAGCGCGTCCGCCGCGTGGTCGAGCGTGACCGTCGCGGTGCGCGCGGCGGAATGCCGGACGACGTTCGCGACGGCCTCCTGGACGATCCGGAACGCCGCCAGGTCGGCGCCCGCGGGCAGTTCGCGCTCCGGCCCGGTCCGCTCGACCCGCACGGCCAGGCCCGCGCGGGCCGTCCGCTCGACGAGACCGGGCAGGTCGGCGAGTCCGGGCGACGGGGCGAGGTCGGCGTCCCCGTCCGCCCGGAGGACGCCGAGCAGGGCGCGCAGCTCGACGAGCGTCCGCCGTCCGGTCGCCTCGATCGCGCCGAGCGCGGCGCGCGCCTCCGCCGGGCGCTCGTCCCCGACCAGCGCGCCGAACCCGGCCTGGACGGTGATCACGCTCATCCCGTGCGCGACGACGTCGTGCAGCTCGCGCGCGATGCGCAGCCGCTCCTCGGCGATGCCCCGCCGGGTCCGCTCGGCCGCCAGCCGCTCGGTGTACACGCGGTGCAGGCGCGCCGCGACCGCGGCCGTCCAGACCAGCGTGAACGCCACCGAGAACACGATCGCGCCCCCTGGCCACCCCAGCCCGACGGCCAGCTCCGTCGCCGCGGCGAACCCGGCACATGAGACCGCTGCTCGCGCCCGGTATCCCAACGGCGCCAACACGGAGACCACCGGCACGAACACGACCATCGTGGCGCGTGGCGCGACCGCCCAGACGGCCAGCGCGTCCGCTACCAGGACCGCGATCGCCGTTCCGGGCCGCCGCCACGCCACGACGACCGGGCCGCCCGCTAGCAGCGCCAAGGGCAGCGCGAGAACGCCGGCGCCCTGGTTGAGCAGCAGGGCCGTCGCGACGAGCACGTAGCAACCGGCCAGCGCCCGCACCGTCCAGGGAAGAACCCGCCTCAACCGAGGCACCACCGAGTCCCAGAAGCGGAAATGCCGCATTGGCGGAGCGTAAGCGCCCGCCACGGTCCCTCACATCACCCTCGCGGCGTATGCGCACGCGCAGAGGCGCGGCGCGTGGGACGGCTCCGGCGGGGGACGCGCGGCGCGGGGTCGGCGGGGGACCGTGGAACGCATGATCACATTCGAAGGGACCACCCGGCGGTACGGCCGCCGGACGGTCGTCGACCGGCTGTCGTTCGAGGTCGCGCCCGGCCGCGTCACCGGGCTGCTCGGCCCGAACGGCGCCGGGAAGACGACCACGATCAGGATGGCCCTCGGCCTGGTCACGCCGCACTCCGGACGCGTCCTGCTGGACGGCCGCCCCTACCGCGAGCTGGCGCGCCCGGCCGAGACAGCCGGCGCGCTGCTCGACGCGTCGTCCGCGCACGGCGGCCGCAGCGCCCGCGCCCACCTGCGCTGGCGCGCCGCCGCCGCGTCCCTGCCCGCCCGCCGGGTCGGCGAGGTGCTGGAGCTCACCGGCCTCTCGGCGGTCGCGCACCGGCGCGTCCGGACGTTCTCGCTCGGCATGCGGCAGCGCCTCGGCGTCGCCGCCGCCCTGCTCGGCGACCCCGCGCACCTGCTGCTGGACGAACCCGTCAACGGCCTCGACCCCGAGGGCGTCCGGTGGATCCGGACGCTCATGCGCGACCTCGCCGCGCAGGGCCGCACCGTCCTGGTGTCCAGCCACCTGATGAGCGAGATGGCGCTGACCGCCGACCACCTCGTGGTCGTCGGCCGCGGTCGGCTCCTCGCCGACGCGCCCCTCAGCGACCTGGTCGGCGACGGGACGACCCTGGAGGACGCCTACCTCCGGCTGACCGACGCCGCCGTCGAGTACCGCGGCGAACCCCGATGAAGCCCCCGAGGAACTTCGCGCGCCGCGAGCGCCCAACGGACCGTCCGCCCGCCGCACGGTCTTCGGGTGCTCTTGGGCGGGTGCGCGTTCACGAGGGAAGCGGTGTTGTGCGGGCTGAGTGGATCAAGTTGGTCAGCACGCGGTCGAGCTACGTGATGGTCGCGCTGACGCTGCTGTTCGGGATCGGCGTCGGGGTCGCGGGCGCGGTTTCGACGGTGTCGCACTGGGACGCGCTGCCGGCGGCGGACCGGGAGGTGTTCGACCCGGTGAGCCAGTCGCTCGACGGGTTCCAGTACGCGCAGCTGATCATGATGTTGCTCGGGGTCCTGGTGGTCGGCGCGGAGCACGGGAGCGGTGAGATCGACGCGACCTTCGCGGCGACGCCCCGGCGCGGGCTGGTCTTCCTCGCCAAGGCGGCCGTCCTGGGCGCGTTGACCCTGGTCGTGAGCCTGGTGGCGGTGTTCGGGGCGTTCTTCGCCTGCCAGGCGGCCCTCGCGGGCAAGCACCTGGACGTCGGGCTCGGCGCTCCGCACGTGCTGCGGGCCGTCCTCGCGGCGGCGCTGTACCTGACGATCGTGACGCTGCTGGGGCTCGGGCTGGCGGCGGTCCTGCGCAACACCGGAGCCGCGATCGCCGTCGCGTTCGGCCTGGTGTTCCTCGCCTGGCCCGCCGCGCGCGCCGTCGAGGGCGTGTCGCGGCTGCCCGACCGGCTCGTCCTGGTGAACGCTGCCGAACGGCTCGTCGCGACGCGTCCGATAAGCGGGCCGCACGCGTACCGGATCCCGTCGTTCGGCATGGCCGTCCTCGACCTCGCGCTCTACTCGGCCGTCCTGCTGGCCGCGGGCGCGTGGCGCTTCACCAGGGACCCGTGACGCCGCCGCCCGTCTCCCTCCGGACGTCCGCGGGGAGACGGGCGCGGGACGGCGTGTCGCGCGGCGCTGCGGCGGGTGCGGGCAGGGGCGTGGTCTGCGGGCCGGGACCGTACGAACTAGCATTCTCAGGAGGGCGGCTTTCTGGACCGGGGGAGAGGAAGACGGCGAAGCCATGAGCAGTGCACCCGCACCGGTCGAACTCGAACGGCCGGACATCGCCGAGGAGGTCGGCTCGGACCGGCCGTGGCTGGCGATCGTCTGGAACGACCCGATCAACCTCATGTCGTACGTGACGTTCGTGTTCCAGACCGTCTTCGGCTACCCGAAGGCGAAGGCGGAGAAGCTGATGAAGGACGTCCACCACAAGGGCCGCGCCGTGGTCGCCAGCGGCACGCGCGAGGAGATGGAGTGGGACGTCGAGATCCTGCACTCCTACGGCCTCTGGGCCACCGTGAAGCGGGACGACTGATGCGCCCCACCGCGGCGCGCCGCCCGACGCGCGCTGTCGCGACGGGACGGGCGATGTGCGCGGACGTGGCGGGGCGGGCGGTGTGCGCGGACGTGGCGGGGCGGGCGGTGTGCGCGGACGTGGCGGGACGGGCGACGAGGGCCGGCGAGGGACGACGATGAGGGTGCGCAAGGGACGGCACGACGCGGTCCGGATCCGGTTCGAGCCGGAGGAGGCCGCGCTCGTCCGGACGCTGATGGAGCAGCTGCTGGAGATGCTCGGCGAGCCGCCCGCGGCGGACGACGAGCTGGCCGCCGTCGGGATCACCGACCAGGTGGACAAGCCGGACGACCCGGTCCTGGCACGGCTGTTCCCGGACGCCTACCGCGACGACGGCGAGGCGGCCGGGGAGTTCCGCCGCTACACCGAGATGGGCCTGCGGGACGGCAAGCGCGAGGCCGCCGGGGTCGTCCTGGCCACGCTCGCGGACGTGTTCGGCGAGGGCGGGCCGGCCGGCCAGGACGGCGGCGTGCCCGGCGGGTCGAGCGGCGAGGTGGAGCTGACGTCCGACCAGGCGCAGGCGTGGCTGCGGGCGCTGAACGACATCCGGCTGGCGCTCGGCACCCGGCTGGACATTTCGGAGGAATGGTACGAGGAGGCGGAGCGGCTCGACCCGTCCGATCCCCGGATGCCGATGTTCGCCGCCTATGACTGGCTCACGATGCTTCAGGAAAGCCTCGTCCGCGCCGTCTGGTAGGGCTATTTTGGCGGGGTAGGGCGAGCTCGACGGCGGACCCGGCCCCTCCGGCGCACCGCCGCCCCGACCCCCCGGGAGGCCGCACGCCATGTCCATGCTGGGAGACGACGGGCTGCCGCAGCCGGCGGCCGGAGCCGAAACCGGGGCCGTCGCGGTCGGCGCGATGCGGTTCGGCGACCACCTCGCCCTCGCCTTCGACGGCGACGAGGAGCGCTACGCGGTGCTCGCCGCCTACGTCCGGGACGGCCTGGAGTCCAACCACAAGATCATCTACCTGGCCGACCAGGAGGACGCCGACGCCGTCCTGACCCGGCTCGGCACCGCCTTCGCGGCCACCGGCATCGACGTGGACGTCCGCGCCGCCGCCCGCGACGGGCTGCTGGCGCCGCGTCCGGTGATCGAGGCGTTCATGGCGTCCGGGCGGTTCGACCCCGACGCCACCGTCGACCTGCTCGGCACGGAGATCGACCTCGCCCTGGTGCAGGGGTTCAAGGGCGTCCGGATCACCGGCGAGACCTCGTTCTCGCTGCGCGGATGGCCCGGCACCGAGCGGTTCCGCGAGTTCGAGCACAAGTGCCAGGGCGCCTTCCAGGCCCCCGGCACCCGCGCGATGGCGATCTGCCAGTACGACCGGCGCTGGTTCGGCGACGACCAGCTCCGCCTCCTGCTCGCCTGCCACGACGGCCTCGTCCGGGTGGACGACCTGCACGACGACGGCGTCCTGCGCATCGCCCCGACCTTCACCCCGCCCGGCCTGGCCCTGTCGGGCGCGGTCGACGAGTCCACGCTGCCCGCGCTGCGCGACGCCCTCGCCGTCGCCGCCCGCCGCGACGGCCACCTCTGCCTCGACCTGTCCGGCCTGGCCTTCTGCGACACCGAGGGCCTGCGCGCGATGCTCGACACCCGGCACGCGGGCGACGGCATGGACCGCCAGCTCGTCCTCCGCGCCGTCCCCGGCTACCTCGCCCTCATGCTCCGCATCGCCGGCTGGGACCGCCTCCCGGGCGTCTTCGTGGAGGAGGCGGCCGCGTGACCGGCGGCCCGTCCCGCCCGAGCCCCGCTCCCCGCAACGGCGAACACCGCACCTCCCACGCCCACCTCGACCACCGCGCCCTCCTCTACGCCTCCGCCGAGGAGTTCCGCGAGGCCGCCACCGCCTACTTCACCGAAGGCGCCGAAGCCGGCGACGTCCTGGTAGCCATCCTCCCCACCCGACCGCCGACCGCGCAGCACGCTGCAGCGCCAGACGCGGAGGCTGCTGCAGCGCCGGACGCGGAGGCTGGTGCAGCGCCAGACGCGGAGGCTGCTGCGGCGCCGGGCGCGGAGGGCGTTGGGGTTCCTGTCGGGGCGGAGGCGGTCGGGCTGCCGGGTGGGTCGGGGATCGAGGTGGTGGACGCCGCCGCCTGGTTCAGCAGTCCGATGCGGGCGCTGGCCGCGTTCCACGAGCGCGGACGGACCGACTGGTGGCGGCGCGGGCGGCTGCGCGTGCTGGCCGAGCCGCCCTGGGGCGGCCGGAGCCCGCTGGAGATCGTCGAGTGGAAGCGGCACGAGTCCCTCATGAACGTCGTGTTCGAGTCCACACCGACCATCCTGACCTGCGCGTACGACCTCCGGACCGTCCCGGCGGACGTGCTGGAGGACGTGGGCCGTACCCATCCGGCCTTCGCGGACGCGGCGGCCGCGTGGTCCAGCCCGTCCTACACCGACCCGGCGGACTTCTACGCCGAGTGCAACGCGCGCCCGCTCGACCCGCCGCCGCGCTCCGCCGAGCACCGCCGCTTCACCAGCGGCCAGCTGCCCGACCTGCGCTTCTTCCTCACAGGACGGGCCGAGCGCTTCGGCGTCCCGGCCGACCGGCGGCTCCCGTTCGTCCTCGCCGCCAACGAGGTCGCGACCGCCGTGATCCGCAACGGCGGCGGCCGGGGCGACCTGTGGATCTGGGCCACGGCCGACGAGCTGGTCTGCGAGCTGGCCGACCCGGCGTCCCGCGTCGAGGACCGGTTCCTCGGCCACCTCCCGCCCCGCCTGGACCGTCCGGCCGAGGCCGCGATGTGGGCCGTGCGCTGCCTCTGCCACATCGTGGAGATCCGCTCCGACGACCGCTCCGGCACGCGCGTCCGCCTCCACACGCGCCTGGACGCGCCCTGACGCGGAAGTGAGCTTGGCCACGCCCGTCCGCAGGCCCGGGGCGGGGCTGGGGCCGGGCCGGGGCGCCGGGTAGCCTTCGGCGCATGCTGACGATCGAGCGTGCCCTGGTTGACAAGATCGTCGCGCATGCGCGCGCGGACCACCCGGACGAGGCGTGCGGCGTGATCGCCGGACCGGTCGGTTCGGACCGTCCCGCCAGGTTCGTCGCCATGGACAACGCCGAGCGGTCCCCGACGTTCTACCGCTTCGACTCGATGGAGCAGCTCAAGGTGTGGCGCGAGATGGACGACCGGGACGAGGAGCCCGTCGTGATCTACCACTCGCACACCGCCACCGAGGCGTACCCCTCGCGCACCGACATCTCCTACGCGTCCGAGCCGAACGCCCACTACGTCCTGGTCTCCACGCGGGAGGCCGACGAGGTGGAGTTCCGGTCGTACCGGATCGTCGACGGAGAGGTGACCGAGGAAGAGGTCGCCGTGGTCGAGAGCTACTCCCAGGTAAAATGAGCGCCATGTGGACGACGAGCGGGCCCCGGAGCGGGTGTCGCGGCACGGTGGCCCCGGTGCAGAGCTATCTGTTCGGGCACTCCCGCGCCGAGGTCGTCTACGACTGTCCGCCCTCGCGCCTCCGCCAGGAATAACCCCGCGCCCCGTCCCGCTGTCATGCCGTGGACGGGGTTCGCCCAGCACGACACAAGGAGACTTTCGCGATGGCGATCGAGGTCCGGATTCCCACCATCCTGCGCACCCTCACCGACGGCTCGAAGGCCGTCGAGGGCAAGGGCGGCACGCTCGACGAGCTGTTCGCCGACCTGGACGTCCGCCACCCCGGCCTGCGGGCCCGGCTGGTGGACGGCGGCAAGCTGCGCAAGTTCGTCAACGTCTACCTGAACGACGAGGACGTCCGCTTCCTCGGCGGCCTGGAGACGGCGCTGTCGGACGGTGACAGCGTCACCATCCTGCCCGCCGTGGCCGGCGGCTGAGCGTCCGAAGCGTCCGTGCCATGCGCTTCGACTCGCTGCTCGACTCGCTGGGGCACACGCCGCTCGTCGGCCTGCCCCGGCTGTCCCCGTCCCCGGACGTCCGCCTCTGGGCGAAGCTGGAGGACCGCAACCCCACCGGCTCGGTGAAGGACCGCCCCGCCCTCTGGATGATCGCCCAGGCGGAGAAGGACGGCCTGCTCACCCCCGGCTGCACCGTCCTCGAACCGACGTCCGGCAACACCGGCATCTCGCTCGCCATGGCCGCGCGGCTGCGCGGCTACCGGATGGTCTGCGTGATGCCGGAGAACACCTCCGAGGAGCGCCGCCAGATCCTCCGCATGTGGGGCGCGGAGATCATCCCGTCCCCGGCCGCCGGGGGCTCCAACGAGGCCGTCCGCGTCGCCAAGGGCCTGGCCGCCGAGCACCCCGACTGGGTCATGCTCTACCAGTACGGGAACGAGGCCAACGCCCGCGCCCACTACGAGACGACCGGCCCGGAGATCCTCGCCGACCTCCCGTCCATCACCCACTTCGTCGCCGGCCTCGGCACCACCGGCACCCTCATGGGCGTCGGCCGCTACCTGCGCGAGCACGTCCCCGACGTCAAGATCGTCGCCGCCGAGCCGCGGTACGGCGAGCTGGTCTACGGCCTGCGTAACATCGACGAGGGCTTCGTCCCCGAGCTGTACGACGAGTCCGTCCTCACCACCCGCTTCTCGGTGGGCTCGGCCGACGCCCTCCGCCGCACCCGCGAACTCCTCGACCAGGAAGGGATCTTCGCCGGCCTCTCCACCGGCGGCGCCCTGCACGCCGCCTTGGGCATGGCCCGCAAAGCCGTCAAGGCCGGCGAACGCGCCGACATCGCCTTCATCGTCGCCGACGGCGGCTGGAAATACCTCTCCACCGGCGCCTACGAAGGCACCCTGACCGAAGCCGAATCCCGCCTGGAGGGCCAACTCTGGGCCTAACCCGCCCAACCCAGACTGGTCCGGCCCCAAAGCCGCCCGCGCCTAACCCAGGTATTCCAGCAACCCCAACTCACAAGGGCCCACCCCGAGTGACTCGGCCCCGAGCAGCCTGAGCCCAGCCCCCGGCCGCCTCAGCCCTCCGAGCCCGACCCCGGCTCAACCCACCCGAACCACCCGGCCTAACCCCCGGGTGGTTCGGGTGGCTCGGCCACCCCGGAACCACCCTGTCCCAACCCCGGCTCCTCAGCCCTCCGAGCCCCTGCCCCTAGCCCCGGCTCGACTCCTCCAAAGCACCTGGCCTAATCCCCGGGCGGCTCGCAGGTGGTGATGAGGGACGGGAGGGCGCGTTGGCGGGTGGGGCGGTGCGGGTGTGGGGTGGCGCTCATGTCCGGATGTTGCGGGGCATTGGGGGTGAAGCCGCTGGTGGGAGCTGAGATTCCAGCTCACAGCTGTGTCACGTCGGGCGTTGAGGACGGCGCGTTCAGCGAAGCTTGCAGGGACGTAGAGGGCGGACATCGTCATGTGGGGGGTGTGGTGGCGGAAGGCAGAGACAAACGCCGGGTGGACGGGCCAGGCGCGGCCCTGTGGCAGTACCGGATAACTGGTGGCGCCCAGGAAGGACGAACTGGACGAGGGCGGGAAACGTCCCGGAACGAAGGTCTCCAGAGCGGACGGGCCGCGAGCCGGTGCCGAGGCAAGGAACCGGGTGGATCGGAAGTCGCGGGAGTGGGGGCGCGGGCGTTGGCGGGGGTCGGTACGCTCGTTCTCGAATGTGGTTCTAGAAAGCCCCCGGGAGGACGCGGATGAGCAGGTTCGGGGACGCGACGACGGTCGAGCGGATCGGCGAGGACCGGTACCGCGTCGATATGGACGGCGGGTTCGGGTTCGCCCAGGCACTGAACGGCGGGTACCTGATGGCCCTGCTCGGACGGGCCGCCGTCGAGCACTCCGCACATGAGCACCCGGTGTCGACCGCGGCGTCCTTCCTGCGCGTGGCGAAGCCGGGGGCGGCCGAGATCGTTGTGGAACGTCGCAAGAGCGGGCGGACGACCGAGATGTCCCGCCTCACGCTCGTCCAGAACGACGCGCCGGTGGTGGACGCCCTGATCACCACCGCCACGCTCGACCCCGACACCGAGCCCGTCTGGACGGGCGACCAACCCGTCCCGGCGCTGCCGCCCGTCGAGGCCTGCCTCGGGATGGACGCAGCGCCCAAGCCCGCCGGTCCCAAGGAGGGCCTGGAGGGCAAGGACCGCGGCTTCGCCGACCGCGTGGACATGCGGTTCGATCCGTCCACGATGGGCTGGCTGGACGGACGTCCCAGCGGACGCCTCGAAGCGCGCGCGTGGTTCCGGCTCCACTGCGGGTACGAGCCCGACGCCTACTCGATGGCGCTCGCCGTGGACGCCCTCCCGCCCGTCGCCCTCAACGTGGACGCGAAGGGCTGGTCGCCGACGGTCGAGCTCACCTGGCACCTGCGGGCCGTCCCGGCGCCGGGCTGGCTGGCCGTCCTCGGATCCGGACGGCTCTCCGCGGGCGGCTGGTTCGACGAGGAGGTCGAGATCTGGGACTCCGCCGGACGCCTCGTCGCCCAGTCCCGCCAGCTAGCCCGCACCGGCCGCGCCTGACCCGCACCGGCCCGCGCCTGAGCTGGCCCAAGGACGGGGTGAGTGAGCGTTTACTTTTGGTGAGTGAACGCTTACGCACTCATGCTCGTCCCGCCTGCGGGTTAGTGAACACTCACTCCTGGTTGGTGAGTGTTCACTGACCCGCGGCGGCGGGCAGGGGAGTGTGACGTGGCGGACGTTGTGATGTCGGCCGCATGACGGCCGAGTTACGGCCGGGAGCGCCTAGCCTTGGGGACCATGTCAGACGCGCCGATCGGGATCTTCGACAGCGGGTTCGGCGGGCTCACGGTGGCCCGGGCCATCCTGGACCAGTTGCCGAACGAGCCGGTCCTCTACCTCGGGGACTCGGCGCGCCAGCCGTACGGCGAGCGCTCGGTCGCCGAGGTCCGCGCGTTCGCGCTGGAGATGCTCGACCGGCTGGTGGACGAGGGCGTCAAGGCCCTGGTGATCGCGTGCAACAGCGCGTCCGCCGCGATGCTGGCGGACGCCCGTGAGCGGTACGACGTCCCGGTCGTCGAGGTCATCCGCCCGGCGGTGCGGCGCGCCGCGGCCGCCACCCGCACCGGACGCGTCGGCCTGATCGCCACCCGCGCGACCGTCACCAGCCGCGCCTACGAGGACGCGTTCGCCGCCGCCCCGCACATCGACCTCGTCTCCGCCGCGTGCCCCCGGTTCGTCCCGCTGGTGGAGTCCGGGGTGACGATGGGCGACGAGGTGCTCGAAGTCGCCCGCGAGTACCTGCGTCCCATCATGGATGCGGGATGCGACTCCCTCATCCTGGGTTGCACCCATTACCCATTGCTTGCCGGGGTCGTCTCGTATGTGGTCGGAGACGGGGTCACACTGGTCTCAAGTGCCGACGAGACCGCCAAGGACGTGTACCGCGTGCTGCACGATCGGGGACTCGCCCGTCCGGAAACCGCCGGGCCCCCGGAACACCGGTTCCGGGCCACCGGCGATCCGGACGTGTTCGCGGCGCTGGGCCGCCGCTTCCTCGGGCCGGAGATCGGCGCCGTGGAGACCGTCCGCGCCGGGGTCGTGGACGCCCTGACCAACTGACCGCCCCTGGAGGGGTACGGATTCCTCGGGAAGACACAAGGAGGAGTGAGCGTGCGGGTCACTGTGATCGGCTGCTCGGGCAGCTTTCCGGGGCCGGACAGCCCGGCGTCCTGTTACCTGGTCGAGGCGGACGGGTTCGCGATGCTGCTGGAGCTCGGCAGCGGCGCCCTCGGCGTCCTGCAGCGGTTCCACTCGCCGTACGAGATAGACGCGGTGCTGCTCTCCCACCTGCATCCCGACCACTGCATGGACATGTGCGGCTTCTACGTGGCCCGCAACTACTGCCCGGACGGCCGCGCCCCCCGCATCCCGGTTTACGGCCCCGCCGATACCGGCCCGCAGATGTCCCGCGCCTACGGCCTGCCCACGGACGACGGAATGGACGAGGCCTTCCGCTTCCTCCCGCTTCCCGCCAGTCCATGGGAGATCGGCCCCTTCACCGTCTCCGCCGTCCAGACCCCGCACCCGGTCGAGGCCTACGCCTTCCGCATCGAGGCAGGCGGACGCGTCCTCGCCTACTCCGGCGACACCGGCGAGTCGTCCGCCCTCGTGGACATCGCCCGCGACGCCGACCTCTTCCTCTGCGAAGCCTCCTTCCTGGACGGCCCGAACCTCCCCCCGGACCTCCACCTCACCGCCCGCGAAGCCGGCGAGCACGCCACCCGCGCCGGCGTCGACCGCCTCGTCCTCACCCACCTCGTCCCCTGGAACGACGCCGACCGCTCCCTCGTAGAAGCCAAAGGCAGCGGCTTCGGCGGCCCGATCGAACTAGCCCACGTAGGCGCCACCTACGACGTCTAACCCAACCCCCTGACGCCCACCAGCCGCCTGCACCCGTCCCGCCCCACCGGCCCAAAACGCCACCGCCCCACCCCAGGCGCACCATCCCTGCGCCCCGCGAGAAGCTTCCGCGCGCCACCAGGACCACCGTCGCCTGGACCCCCGCCCGACCGGGCCCCTAACGCCCTGACACCTCGCCTAACACCAAGGCACATCCCCGGCAGCCAAGGCGCCTCCGCGGGCGCCAAGTCACCTCCCGGGGCGCCACCCCTGCGCCCTCAAATGCTCCCGCGCGCGGTCACGTCCACCGGTCATATGCGGGGCCATCTCTGCCCCACCGGGCCCTTGACGCTGACGCACTTCCTCGGGGGCGCCACCCCTGCGCCCCCCAGAAAGTTGCGCGCGCGGTCACGTCCGCCAACCGCCAGCCCCGTCCCATCGAGCCAAGACGCAACGCGCCTCCCTGGGCGCGCCACCTCAGCGCCCCGAAAGCTTCCGTGCGCGGTAACGTCCGCCAGCCGCGCTCCTCTCGGCTCATCAGGGCCTCCTGTGTCGGCACGGGACATTGGACATGCCGTTACTGCGTCTTGCGCAAGGCCTGAGCCTGGACGCGTCCTAGAGACGCCTCGGTCCGTACTCGTCCGTTCGCACGGGCGCGCGCCTATCGCCGTTCGTGGTTTCGCCAATGCGTCTTCTCGAATGCCCTGCGCTGCCATCCGTCCCCCTGTCAGTGCTGCTTGGCGGCGGCTCGGGCGCCTGGGGGTGGCGGCGAGGCCTGGCCCTGAAAGACACAGGAGAGCAAATGAGGAATGCGACTGCTCGGGCGCCCGTCCGCTGCGGAATGTGCTGGTTGGCGTTGGGTAGTTGGCGCCCTTTCCGTCCATGGCGGGCAATTTGCGAGATGAAGGGCGAGCTAGGTTCGAGGCAGTACAGAAGGCGTCGCCCTGGCATGGCTGGGACGGGGCTTGGGGAGTGAGGCAGGGCACTAGGGTGGTGGGCATGGCACGTCCTGACGATCGCGCGGCAGATCAGCTCCGAAACGTTCGCATCCAGCGTGACTGGCTCGATCATGCCGAGGGGTCGGTGCTGGTCGAGTTCGGCGCGACACGGGTGCTGTGCGCCGCGTCCGTCCAGGACTCGGTGCCACGGTGGCGGCGGGACAGCGGGCTCGGCTGGGTGACCGCGGAGTACGCGATGCTGCCGCGCGCCACGCACACGCGGAGCGACCGCGAGTCGGTCAAGGGACGGCTCGGCGGGCGGACGCAGGAGATCTCGCGGCTGATCGGACGGTCCATCCGGGCCTGCATCGACTTCAAGGCGCTCGGCGAGAACACCGTCCAGCTCGACTGCGACGTCCTGCAGGCGGACGGCGGCACCCGGACGGCCGCGATCACCGGCGCGTACGTGGCGCTGGCCGACGCCGTCTCGTGGATGCGTGAGCGCGGGCTGCTCAAGGGCGACCCGCTGGTCACGTCCGTGGCGGCGGTCAGCGTCGGCGTGATCGACGGGGAGGCGCGGCTCGACCTCGAATACACCGAGGACGTCCGGGCCGAGACCGACATGAACGTCGTCTGCACCGGCGACGGGCGGTTCGTCGAGGTGCAGGGCACCGCCGAGGGCGCGCCGTTCGACCGCGGCGAGCTGGACGCCCTGCTCGACCTCGCCGCCGGCGGCTGCGCCGAGCTGACCCGGCTCCAGGCCGAGGCGCTCGGACGATGAGCCGGGTCGTCCTCGCCACCCGCAACCAGGGCAAGATCGACGAGCTGCGGCGGATCCTGGACGGGATCGACGTGATCGGGCTGGACCTGTTCCCGGACGCGCCCGAGGTGCCCGAGACCGAGCTGACCTTCGCGGGCAACGCGCTGCTCAAGGCCCGCGCGATCGCCGCGCACACCGGACTGCCCGCCGTCTCGGACGACTCGGGCCTCTGCGTGGACGCGCTGAACGGCATGCCCGGCGTGCTGTCCGCCCGCTGGTCCGGACGGTTCGGCGAGAAGACCGGCGACAAGGACCGCGCCAACCTCGACCTCGTCCTCGACCAGCTCTCCGATGTCGAGGACGGCGCGCGCGCCGCCCACTTCTTCTGCGCCGCCGCCCTCGTCGTCCCAGGCCACGCCGAGCACGTCGTGGACGGCCGCATGCACGGCACCATCATCCGCGAACCCCGCGGCACGGGCGGCTTCGGCTACGACCCGATCTTCCTCCCGGACGGCGAGACCCGCACCAGCGCCGAACTCTCCCCCGAGGAGAAGGACGCCATCAGCCACCGCGGACGCGCCTTCCGAGCCCTAGCCGAAATCCTCCCCCGAGCCCTCTCCGCCTGACCCCACCGCCGCTCACCCCACCCCCACCGACCCCCCGAGGCCGCTCCCAAAGGCCACCTCCCCCCGGGACGCCCGCCCAGCACCACCACCCCGCAACACACCTAGCGCGCCCCCTCACGCCCCCGCCCAGCGCATCCACCGCGTACCACCGCCACGCGCGCTCGCGCCGCGCCAGCCCGCCCGTGTCGCGCGCCCGCCTCCTCGTACCAGCGCCACGCGCGCTCGCCCGTCCGCGTCGCTTACGCATCGCGCCTGCGCGCCATGCCAGCCCCGCGCTCGCGCCGTGCCAGCGCGTCTGTGTGTGGCGTCTGCGCGTTGTGCCCGCGCGCCGCGCCAGCGTCTCGCGCGTGCGTGCCATGTCAGCGCGTCCGTGTCGCGCGTCTGCGTTGTGCGTCGGTGTCGTGCTAGCGCATCGTGCGTCCACGTCGTGTCAGCGCCTCGCGCGTGCGTGCCATGTCAGCGCGTCCAGCCGGGCGCCCGTGTTGTGCCAGCCCGTCCGCGTCGTGCGTTCGTGTGGTGCCTGCGCGTCGTGTCAGCGTCTCGCGGCACCGCGCCGTGCCAGGCCTCGCGCGTTCGTGTCGTGTCGCGCGTCCTTGTGGCCCCTGCGCACCGTGCCTGCGTGTTGTGCCTGTGCACGTTGCCAGCGTCTCGCGCGTTCGCATCGTGCCAGCCCGTCCATGTCATGCGTCCGCATCGTGCGTGCGCGTCGTACCAGCATCTTGCGCGTCCGTGCCATGTCAGCGTGTTCAGCCGCGTGCCCGTGGTGAGTCAGCCCGTCCGCGTCGTGCGTCCTTGTGGCGCCTGCGCGTCATGCGTACGCCTCGCGCGTTCGCGCCGTGTCGGCGTCCCGCTCGCGCGCCGTGGCAGCGCCTCGCGCGTCCGCGCCATGTCGCGCGTTCGTGTGGCGCCTGCGCACTGCGCCTGTGCACTGTGCCAGCGTCTCGCGCGCTGCGTGGTGCCAGCTCCTCTGTGTCGCGCGTCTGCGTCGTGCCAGCGCGTCCGTGCCCTGCGTCCGTGTCGCGCGTGCGCGTCGTGCGTTCGCCTTGTGCGTTCACGTCGTGCCTGCGTCTCGCGTGTCCGCGCCATGTCAGCGCGTGAAGTCGCTCGTCCGCGTCGTGTTGGCGCGGCCGTTTCCCGCGTCCGTGTAGCGCGTCCGGGTTGTGTGTCCGTGTCGGGCGGTCGTGTTGTGGCAGTGCCTCGCGGATTCGTGTTGTGTCAGTAGGTCGGCGTCGTGTGCGCGTTGTGCGGGTGCGTTCGGGGGGCGGGTTTGTGGTGAACCAGTGGGTTGTGCGGTTGCCTTGCGTCAGTGGGTTGTGCGGTCGCGTCGTGTGCGGGGCTTGGGGCTGCTTTGTGGGAGCGGGTTGGGCGGGTGGGCCTTAGTGGGTGAGGCGTGTTGGTGTTGCGGGGAGTGCGTTGGAACGGGGGCGTTGCGTTGTGGGTGCGTGAGGGGGCGTTGGAACGGCTGCGTTCTGGTGGAGCGTTGTAGCGGATGCGTCGGGACGGTTGCGTCGTAACGGGGGCGTATCGACGTGGCTGTGCAGGGGGTTCGTGGACGGAGGGGTGGCGGGGAGCGGGTTTGTGGGAAATCTCGGGGGGTGTGACAACCGGGGGAGGGTGGGTGGGGGTTGTAGGGGGTGTAGATCGACTTTCCCGAGGAGCAGCATGATCAACATAGCTGGCGGACGGCGTGCGGCGGCGGCGATCGTGGCCGGGCTGGGTGGAGCGGGTGTGCTCGCCGCTGGGATCTGGCTCGGCACCGGATCGGACGGTTCGTCGCGGACGGCGACGGTGTCCGCGAACGACGCGGTCCGTCCCAGCGCGTCCCCGAAGCCGACGTCCACCGCGGCGCCCTGCGCTTCGCCGGCGCCGACGCGTCCCACCAAGCCCGGGCACGTTCCGAAGCCGGTTCCGCCCAGGGCCACGAACCCGGGAGAGCCGAAGGTGACATCCCGCCCGAAGGCGCCCGGACAGCCGCCCAAGTGTCCGACGCCTGCTCCCGTGCCGCCGTCGGGCCATCCGGGCAAGCCGCAGCCTGTTCCGCCCAAGAACGTTCCCGGTAAGCCGCGTCCTGTGCCGCCGGGCAAGCCGCGTCCGGTGACCCCGCCGATGTCCGAGCCGGGCAACCCGGGGCAGTAGGAGAGCGGTTCTGTCCACCTTGAGCACCCAGGAGACCCGCGGCGCGGCGGACACGTTCGAGGAGTTCGTGAACGCCACCGCGGGTCGCCTGCTGCGCACCGCCGTGTTCCTCGTCTACGACCGGCACCTCGCCGAGGACCTCCTGCAGGTCGCCTACGAACGCGTCGCCAAGCGCTGGCGGCGGCTCGCGGACGGCGATCCGGAGGCGTACGCCCGGCGCGTCCTGGTCAACCTGGCCATCGACGAGAGCAAGCGCCGCGCCCGCCGCCGCGACCTGCCCGCCGGAAGCGTCGCCGACCTCGACCGCATCGCCGGGCGCGGCCCGCAGCCGGAACTGCCCGCGGACGGCGAGCTGGACGACGCGCTCCGCGCCCTCCCCGCCCAGCAGCGCGCCGTGGTCGTCCTCCGCTACTGGTGCGACCTCGGCGAACGCGAGATCGCCGACGCCCTCGGCATCAGCCGCGGGACCGTCAAGAGCCACACCGCGCGCGCCATGGCGGCGCTGCGCGCGCACGTCCGGGAAGGCCGCACGCATGGACGATGAGCTCGGCGCCGCCCTGCGCGACCACTTCCGGCGCGCCGCGGACGACATCCAGCCGGACGCGGCGCTCCTCCGCCGGCTCCGCGACACCGCGACGGCGTCCCGCGAGCCCTCGCCAGGACGCGTCCTCCCCTTCCGGCGGAGCGGCGACGGACCTCCGGACGGCTTCGGGGGCCTGTCCGGACGCGATCCGGGCATCGCGCGCCGACGAGGCTTGTGGACCGTAGCAGCGGTGGCAGCGGCGGTGGCGATCGTCGCGCTGGTGTTCACGGTCCAGCCGTCGGCGGAGAAGAAGACGCGACCGGCCGATCGCGTGGTGCCGGCGTCGAGCCCGAGCACGCCGGGCGCCGCATCGCCCTTGCCGAGTCCGCCGCCCGGAAAGCTCAACCCCACGCCGAAGCCGACGCGTCCGAGCGGCCCCGGCAAGCCGCATGGCGGTGGAGACATGCCGCCCTCGCGTCCGACCGGCGGCCCCGCTGACTCCGCAGGCCCGCAGCAACCCGGCGGCCCCTCGGTTGGCGACCGGCCACCCGCTTCGACCAGCAGCCCGCACGGCATCCCGCCCTCCTCCACCGCCAAGCCCTAACCCGCACGCCGAACACTGCCCGAACGCCCGAGCACTTCCGGACGCCGGACGCGGCCCGATGCCGGACGTTTCCGGACGCCGGACGGTTCGTCCAATCCGAAATCGCGAGCCCGGCCGACGCCAGCAGGCTTCATGCGCCCAGGCTGGGCCGAACGTGCTCTGCCGAGGCCGCCCAGCGGCCAGGTTTCGGGGTCTAGGTGCTGCCACGCCCTACCGCGGTCCGTGCCGGTGCGAGACGTCGGGCGCCATCTGCCGGGGCCGATCTGCCGGGGCCGATCCGCCGGGGCCGACCTGTCGGGTCCATCCGGGGCCTCACGTTCCGCGGTCCAAGGCCTGCGGCCCAAGGATCGGCGCCAGGTCGCGGGCTTAACTCCCGAGCGCGCGGCGCTCTAACCGGTGGTGGGCGCGCTGTGTGCGTGCCGGGCGGCGCGTCCGCGGTTCGACTGCCCGGGGGGAAGTACTGAGGCCAGGTGTCGGTGTGCAGGTGCGGGCTGTAGAGGCGCTGCGGGAAGCGGGGCGGGGTTAGACGGTGCCTAGGCGGAGGCCGGGGAGCATGTGCCAGCCTACGGTCTCCATGATGGTGCGGAGCTGGACGGGCATGCTGTCCAGGACGAGGGGGCCGGTGCCGGAGCGGCGGGCGGCGACGTCGGCGAGCATGTTGAGGGCGCCGAGGTCGATGAAGCCGAGGCCGGCCAGGTCGAGGTGGATCTCCTCGCCGCGGCTCGCGGTCAGGACCGTGTTGAGCGCCTGGTCCAGGACCATGTGGCGGGACGCGTCGAGCTCGCCCAGCAGCGACAGCCCCACCGGTTCGAAGGTGCGGACGATCTGCAGCACCGAGTCGGCGAACTCCGGGTTCGGCGTCACGACCGTGGAGTGGGACGCGGCGAGGGCGGTGCGGGCGTCGGCGGTGAGGCGGCGGCGGTCGATCTGGCAGATCGCGGTGACCCGCGTGCTCGGGCACACCGCCTGCTCGATGTGCCGCTCGCAGCGCAGCAGCTGGGTCAGGCCGTCCGGCAGGTCGAGCGTCCAGGTCATGTCGGCGGTGACCCGGATCGTCCCGAAGTCGCCGCCCTCGGCGCCCGCGATCTCGCACGCGAGCGCCTCCAGCACGGTGCCCGGGTCGAAGCCGCCGTCCGGACGGCGCGCCTCCTCCAGCGGGACGACGGTCAGCAGGCCCGAGCGCGGCGGCGTGCCGTTCATGCCCGGGACGTCCACATCGTCCGAGCCGGCCAGGTAGATGACCTTGTGGCTGGCGTCCAGGCCGTCGCGGACGAAGGAGCCGACCACGTAGCGCTGCTCGTCCTCACCCGAGTACGCCAGCCACGCGTGATCGCCGGGCCGCAGCTCACGGACCGGCCTGCGGACCGAGCTGAGGGTCTCCATAGCGCCTTCCACCGCGGCCACTTCCGGATGGGTCCAGACTACGACCCGCAGGCCACGTCACGTAGCCGAACCCTCACCCTGATTTCCCGGTATCTGACAACCGGACACCCCGGGACCGACCCGAGCGCACTCCACCAGCAGCCCGAATCCGGACGAACCGCGCATCGTCCGCGAAAAGCCCGGCTAGCGGTGCAGGCGCATCCGGACGAACGTCCCATCCCACCCGGCACGGACCTCCACCAGATCGACGAGCAACCGGACGGTCCACAGGCCGAACCCGTTCTCCAGCGCCGACGACGGCGGGACGAACCCGACCAGCGGGCTGAAGGTGTTCCAGTAGCCGTTGTCGCCGACCTCGCACACCAGGTCAGGACCCTCGGTCCACAACCGGACGCCGAACGGCGGGGTGCCGTGCACCAGCGCGTTCGCCGCGACCTCGTTCACCGCCGTGACCAGGTTCTGCGCGTCCTGCCGCGACAGCCCGTGCCGCTCGGACCGCTCGCCGACCCACCGCCGCAGCTCGTGCAGGTCGTGGCCGGTCACCGGCAGGTACTCCGACTCGTGCGGCGCCGGGAACACCCGCGCCCGGTCGACCTCGGCGGAGAAGTCCTCCGGGGCGGCGAACCGCGCGTTCGGCCGCTCGGCATCGCCCTGCACCAGCCGCGGATGCGTCCGCCGCGCGTGCTCCAGGATCTGCGGCGGCAGCGCGAACGTGTCATACGGGCACAGCGCCGACGCCCCGGTGTCCTTGAACACCTCGTTGATCAGCGACTCGTACCGAGCCCATTCCAGCGTCTCCCGGGCCGTCCACTCCGGACGCCACACCGGCTCGGCCAGCGCGTGCACCCGCAGCGGGTGCTCCCGCTTCACCAGCTCCAGGTAGCTGCGCAGCGTCCGCACCGGATGCGCGTAGAACGCCGACGCGTCGATGAACATGTCGTCCGCGCAGTCCGGGAACAGGTCGCGCAGCGCCGACAGCCGCGGCTCCGCGACGACCACGACGACGGACCGGTCCTCGTCGTCCAGACCCTCCCGGACGAACGGGACGGCGCGCGAGAGGAAGTCGTCCATCCCGCCGAACAGGAACGCCCGGTGCTGCAGCGGTCTCGGCGCGACGCCGGCGGCCAGTGTCGGAGAGGTCATGAGGCCGCACCTCCCGCCCGGGCGCCCGGCCTCAGTCTCGGCAGCCGGTTCCAGCCCACCATCGTGATGACGTTCTCCACGTCCGGACGCAGGTGGTCGAGGATCAGCGAGCCGCCGTGCGGCAGCGCCGCCGCATGCTGCGCCAGCAGGTTCAGGCCGCCGATGTCGATGAAGTCCAGTTCCGCGACGTTCAGGTGGATATCGCCGCTGCGGCTGCCCATCGCCCGCAGCAGGTGCTCCGACAGGTGCGAGTGCCGCGACGCGTCCAGCTCGCCCCGCAACTGCAGCCCGAACGGGCCGTAGATCCGGCGGATCGTCAGGATCCCGTCGTCGAACTCGGCGTCCACCCGCATCAGCACCTCGTGCGACTCGCGCAGCGCGGACAGCTGCCGCGCACCCGTCCGGCGCACGTCCACCTGGCAGATCCCCATCGCCATCGTGCTCGGCGAGATCGCCTGGTCGAGCCGGTCCTCGCAGGACAGCATCGCGTCCGACCCGCCCGGCTGGGACATCAGCCAGGTCGAGTCCATCGTCACCCGGACGGCCCGGAACCCCTCGCCGAACGCCGACTCCTTCTCCCGGTGCAGCGTGTCGGCCAGCTTGCCCGGCTCGAACGCGCCGGACCGCGACAGGCAGGCGTCCCGGCGCGAGAGCACGCGCAGCTGCCGCGACGACTTCAGCTTCGCCAGGTCGAACGAGCACCGCCGCAGGCCGGGCAGGCTCTCGGCCGGCTCGTCGGTGATGTACACGACCTTCTCCGCGGTCGCCAGACCCGCCTGCACATAGGGCCCGACGATGCGGTCACGCTCCTCGGAGTCGGCGTAGCCGAGCAGCCCGTGGTCGCCAGGCCGCACCTCGCTGACGGGGCGTTCGTAGAACCAGGGGGTGGTCTCCATGGCCTGCCCATCCAGGTTGTCTCGGACGCGTCCAGCGTACGCCCGATGGCGGAAAAGGGAAGCCCTTTGCATAAGGTCCCTCACGCAGAGTTGACGGGCAGCGGCACGGGCACGGCCGGGATCTGCAGCCGCAGCCGCACCGTCGTCCCGTCCCTGCCCGTCCTGATCTGGACGATCGAGCAGAGCAGCCGCACCGCCCACAACCCGAACCGGCCCGCGCCGCCCGCCGGTTTCGGCGGGATCAGCCCGAAGCCCGTCCGGTCCGTCCAGTGCCCGTGGTCGGTCACCTCGCACACCAGCTCACCCGGCTCCAGCCACAGCCGCAGGGTGATCGGCGGCTGCCCGTGCCGCAAGGCGTTCGTCACCACCTCGGTCACCGCGACCAGCAACCGCTGCAGATCGTCCTCGGGCAGCGGCGTCCGGCGCGCGAAGTCGGTCACGTACGCGCGGATCCAGTACAGATCCGCGACCTGGATGTCCAGGTCGAGCGAATCGTCCGGCGGCGGGGGCAGCGGCCCCGAGTCGAGCCGCGCGTTGTACGTCCACGGCTCCTGGTACCCCGGGTTCGACAGCGCCACCTGCCCGCGCATCGTCTCCGGATGCGTCTGCCGCGACGCCGCGACCACCCCGGCCGGCAGCGACCGCGAGTACGCGCACAGCAGCGCCGCCCCGGTCTCCGCGAACGCCGCGTTCGTGATCGCCTCGACCCGCTGCCACTCCAGCAGCTCCAGTTCCCCGCGGCGCGCCCACGCCGGCTCGCCGAGCACCCGCAGCCGCCGCTTCTGCCACGCGGCCGTCTCGGCCAGCGCCAGCGTGTCGGCCAGGTACCGCGCCGGATGCGCGTACCACTTGTCCGACTCGAAGAACTCCACGCCCGCCGCGTCCGCGCCGAGCTTGTCGCGCAGCAGCATGTGCATCGCCAGCGTGGTGACCGCGAGCACCCGGTCCCCGCCCTCGATGCCCTCCCGCAGGAACGGCAGCGCGCCGTCCAGCAGGTCGTCCGCGCGGTCGTACGGAAGCACGCGATGGCTGAAAGCTTGGCTCACGGTGCCCCACCCGGTCAGTGTCGGCCGCCTCCGCCCACACGCTCTCCCACGGGCGGCTCTCCCCCTCAGCCTAGGCGCGCCCGCCCCAGAAGCCGAGCCCCCGTTTTCAAACTGTGAACGCCGAAGGGGACGGCCACCGGGCCGCCCCCTCCTCGCTGGGCCGTGGGGCCGGCGAGACTCGAACTCGCACTGTCCAGTTCCTAAGACTGGTGCCTCCTGCCTTTGGGCTACGGCCCCGGCGTTTTGCGGTTCTTGAGCCTACCAGCGTAGGTGTCGGTCTGAGAGTGGCAGTTCGGGCACAGGAACCGCAGGTTCTCCCTGCGGTTGTCGAGGTAGTCGCCGTTGATGTGATCCACGTGCAGGATCAGCGGACGGCCCTGCCAGTCGGACGTCCTGCACTTGGTGCATTGGTAGAGGACGCCACTTTCGACCAGGGCACGGCGGAGCATGTGTGGGGCCGTCCGGCGTCCGGAGCCCTTGTCTGACGTCAGGATGTCTTCGGGCGACTTACGGATCCAGCGCTGCCCCTTGTTGTGAGCCCGCCCCCGAAAATGCGACGTGTCGATCTCGAACCGCTTCAGTTGCCTGCTGATGTGGGCGTGTGAGCCACCGGTGGGCGCGATGCCGAGATGGCGGAGCACACCCGCCACGCTGGTCGACGATGCGGCGGCCTCTGCGAGCAGTTCTGGTGAGTATTTGTACGGGCGACTGACCACCATGTCCTTGACCTCCTCCGGTCGGATGGAGGTCAAGGTAACGGTGGACTACGACAAAGTCACAGGGCGAGTTCGCGGCGGAGGCGGTCTACGTGGCCGGTGGCCTTCACGTTGTAGTAGGCGCTCTCGATCTTGCCTTCGGGGGTGATGACGAAGGTGGAGCGGATGACGCCGACGACGGTCTTGCCGTAGAGCTTCTTCTCGCCGAAGGCGCCGTAGGCCTTGAGGACCTCGGCGTCGGGGTCGGAGAGGAGGGGGAAGGTGAGGCCCTCCTTCTCGCGGAACTTGGCGAGCTTGGCGGGCTTGTCGGGGCTGATGCCGACGACGGTGGCGCCGGCGGCCTCCAGGTCGGCGAGGCTGCCCTGGAAGTCGACCGACTCCTTGGTGCAGCCGGGGGTCATCGCGGCCGGGTAGAAGTAGAGGACGACCCGCCGCCCGCGCAGGGACTCCAGCGACACCGGCTTGCCGTCGGCGTCGGGAAGCTCGAAGACCGGGGCGTCATCGCCTGGCTGCAACCGCTCGGACACCTGTTCCGCCTTTCGTTCGGGACGCTGGGCTCCAACCTACCGGCTGGGGCGGCGCGGGCGTTTCCGGTGTGGACCTGCAAGACTGTTCGGATCATGCGACTTCGGCGTCGGACACGATAGGACTAGGGCATGGCTGACAGGTCCAGCGACCCGCAGGCTTTGCAGCGGGAGATCGAGCGGTCAAGGCAGGAGCTCGCGCGCACGATCGACGAGCTCGCGGACCGGGTCAACCCGAAGAACGTGGCGCAGCGGGGTGCGGAGCGGCTGAAGGAGGAGGTCGGGCAGGTCCGGCGCGCGGTGGACGCGGCGATCCGGCTGCCCGACGAGGACGGCGAGCCCGGTCCGGTCAATCCGAAGATCGTGATGGCCGGGGTGGGTGTGGTGGTCGGGCTGACCGTCCTAGGGGTGATGCGGCGGCGGTCGAAGCGCCGCCGCTGACGCGTTCGCAAGGAGGCGCCGGTCCCATGGGGGCCGGCGCCTTTCGCGTTCTCAGAACTGGGGGAGGTCGGCCGCGTGGGCGGCCAGGCCCTCGTCGAGGATCTTCTCGGCGGTGTGCTTGCTGCGGACGAACGGGTGCGCCATGAGGGCCTGGAGGGCGAGGCGGCGGGAGCCGGTGACGGCGGCGTCGGCGGCGAGGCGCTCGTAGGCGTGGATCGCCTGGGTGAGGCCGCGGACGGGCGCGGGCAGGGCGCCCATGGTGAGCGGGACGGGTCCGGAGCGTCCGACGAGGGCGGGGACCTCGACGATCGCGTCGTCCGGGAGCGAGGAGATCGCGCCGCGGTTCGGGACGTTGACGATCTCGCGGCGGTGCTCGTCCAGGTGCAGGGCGCAGATGACCTCGACGGCGAACTCGCCGTGCTCGCCTCCGCCGCGCTCGCGGGACGGGTCGGGGTCTGGTTTGTCGGCTTCTGCGGTGACCTGGGCGTAGTAGTCGGGGAGCATCGCCGTGATGTCCTGCGCGCGCGTCGTCCCCTTGGCGCGGAGCTCCTTCACGACGTCGTCGTGGAAGAAGTAGTACTTGGAGTAGGAGTTCGGCAGGAAGCCGAGGGCTTTGCCGAGCTCGGCCATCCGGGACGGGTCGCGCCACGGTGTCGCGCCGCCGCCGGGGATCTCCAGCGCGTCGAGCCGCGCGGCGAGGTCGATCTCGACGCCGTCCAGGCGGACGCGTTCGGCCCAGGTGGCGTGGTTGAGGCCGATCCAGTCGGCTTCGAGCCGGTCGAAGGGCAGGCCGAGCAGGTCGGCCCACATCTCGGTGTCGCCGACGTGCTGGTCGCAGAGGCCGATGATGTTCGCGCCGGTGTGCCGGGTGACGGCGTCGGTGACGATGTTGGTCGGGTTGGTGTAGTTGACGATCCACGCGCCGGGGTCGACGGCGGCGGCGATCTCCAGCAGGACGGGGACGGAGCGGCAGGCCATGAGGAAGCCGCCGGGACCGGCGGTCTCCTGCCCGACGACGCCGTGCGCGAGCGGGATCGACTCGTCCAGGTGGCGGGCGGCCATCCCGCCGGGGCGGAAGGTCGTGAAGACGTAGGACGCGCCGTCCACGGCGGGCTTGAGGTCGGTGTGCGGGGTGACGGTGAAGGACGCGCCGCGCGCGGCGAACATGTTGCGCGCGAGGCGGGTCATGACGTCGAGGTGGGCGGCGTTCGTGTCGTGGAAGGCCAGCTCGGTCCCGGCGAGGGAGTCGGCGCGGTGCAGCAGGCCGCGGATGACGCCGGGCATGTAGCCGCTGCCGGCCCCGATGATCGCGATCTTCACAGGGCCGCCCCGGCGGCCGCCTCGGCGTGGGTCTTCACGGTGCTCACCTCGGTGTGGGTCTTCACGGTGCTCACCTCAGCGTGGGTTCGGCTCGGGTCACCGAGTCGGGGCCGCGCCCGATCTCGGCCTCGGGGATGTGCGGGACGACGAAGGCGTACTGCTCCAGGTCCTCGGCGGGGACCTCGCCGGACTCGCCGAACGCGGCGATCTCGCCCCAGCAGGGCGCGCCGAGCGAGCCGGAGTGGTGCCGGACCGACAGCCCGGCGACCAGGTTGGCGAACTGGAGCCGCTGCTGCAGCGGCCAGCCCTTCAGCGTGGCGAAGACGAAACCGGCGGCGAACACGTCGCCGGCGCCGGTCGGGTCGAGCGCCTCGACGGGCAGCGCGGACGCGGCGGCGCGCTCGGAGCCGGACGCGGCGATCGCGCCCCGCGAGCCGAGCTTCACCACGACCGTCCCGACGCGCCCGGCGAGGACGTCCAGGGCGGCCTCGGGGGTGGCGGTGCGGGTGTAGGCCATGGCCTCGACGGCGTTGGGGAGGAAGACGTCCACGTCGTCCAGGCGGTCCAGGACGTGGCCGGCCCAGGTCTCGGTGGGGTCCCAGCCGAGGTCGGCGAAGACCAGCGAGCCGTTCGCGCGGGCGGCCAGGGCCCAGTCCGGCACCGGGCGGTCGATGTCGACGAAGCAGGTGCGGGCGGTGGGCGGCTCGGCGACGAGCGAGTCGGCGGGCACGTCGAGCGGGCGCGTGTAGGTGACCATGCTGCGGTCGGCGTCGTAGGCGAGCGACACGGTGACCGGGGTGGGCCACCCGGGGACGCGCAGCGAGGACGACAGGTCGACCGACTCCTGCTCGGCGAGCGTCCGCCACAGGTACGCGCCGAACATGTCGTCGCCGAACGCGGCGGCGAGGCCGGTGCGCAGGCCGAGGCGGCTCATCGCGACGGCGATGTTCGCGATGCCGCCGGGCGCGGAGCCGAGGCCGTCGGTGACCAGCTCGGTCCCGGGCGGCGGCAGCCCGGGCAGCCCGGTGAAGATCATGTCCATGAACACCTGGCCGGTCAGGAACACGTCCAGGCCGCCGCCCCCGGTGCCGACCCCCGGTCCGCGCTCGCCGCAGGGGTCCGCCGGCGTGTGCTCCGGCGCGCCCGCCCCGGAGGACGCCTTGCCGGCCGTCCCGGCGGACGTCCCGCCGGACGCCGTGCCAGACGCCGTGTCGGACGCCTTGTCGGCCGTTTCGCCGGTCGTGCCGGACGCCTTGTCGGCCGTTTCGCCGGTCTTGCCGGACGTCTTGGCGGGGGCGGTCATGCGAGGTCCGGGGCGGTGGAGTGGAAGCGGGCGACGACGGCGGCGGTGACGGTCTGGGTCTGCGGGGACAGGTCCAGGGCGTCGGGTTCGGCGGAACCGGCGGCCGCCGCGCCGGCGTAGGCGCCGCGCGCTACTTCGCTGTGCATCCAGGACGAGTCGTCGCGTCCGGTCAGGCCCTCGTCGGCGAGCTCGATCAGGTCGGTGAGGGACGCGCCGAGGGCGGCGGCGTAGCGGCGGGCGCGGTCCACGGCGGCGTGCGCGGCCTGCTCGGCGGCGCGGGCGTGCACGGGGGAGTCGTGCCGCAGCGCCCAGTGCGGGCCGTCCACGCTGGTGCGTTCCAAGTCGGCGAGCCGGGTGACCAGCTCGCCGAGGACGGTGAAGTCGGTGACGGTGGCCTTCGTCCAGACCGTCCCCTGGTAGGCGCGGATGTCGCCCTCGCGCCGCCGGTACTTCACGAGCGGGGTGATGTAGACGTCGCCGGTCTCGATCCGCTCCACGGCGTCCCCGTAGGACGCGAGCAGGTCGAGGCAGCGCCGGTTGTTGGCGGTGAGCGTGTCGAGCGCCGTCCTGCGGTCGCCCTCCTGCACCCGCACGTGGACGGACAGGCGGGCGATCTCCGGCGGTGCTTCGAGCACCGCCTCGCCGCGCACGCTGATCACCGGAGCGTGGCTCATACCGGCCAACTTAACCGGTAAAGCTCCCTCCCGCCGTGTGTCTCGCGTTACAAGAATCCCATGGTCACGGGGAGTGAAGACGTCCCAGAGCCAGAAATCCGGACTCGGGCGCCAGAAGTCCGGGACTCAGAGGAAGGTCTTGCCCTCGCCGCGGTAGGTGGGGACGGTCGCGGTGATCCGGTCGTCCTCGATGAGGTGCAGTTCGGCGAAGCGCTCGCACAGCTCGCCGGCCTTGGTGTGCCGGAACCAGACGCGGTCGCCGATCGACAGCAGGTCGGCGGCGTCGCCGTGCAGCGGGGTCTGGACCTCGCCCGCGCCTTCCAGCGAGTTGTAGGACAGCCCGGTCGGCAGGTGCGGGCGGGGGAGCCGCAGGCTGTCGGCGGTGCCGGACGCGAGGTACCCGCCGCCGAGGCAGGTGACGACGCCGGGTCCGGGACGGCGGACGACGGGCAGCGCGAACAGCGCGGCGGGCCGTCCGCTGAAGTTGGAGTAGTAGTCGAACAGGTGCGGCTGGTAGAGCCCGGATCCGGCGGCGACCTCGGTGACGGCCTTCTCCCGGACGGTGGCCTCGACGCTGCCCGTCCCGCCGCCGTTGACGAACTCCAGGTCGGTCAGGTCGCGGACGGCCCGGACGATCGCCGCGCGCCGCCGCGCCAGCTCCAGCCGGGACCGCTTCTGCATCGCCCTGATCACCCGGGACTTGGCGGCCTGCCCGGGGACCGCGTCGCCGACGCCGGCGATCTGCCCCTCGTAGGCCATCAGGCCGACCAGCCGCAGGCCGGGCCGCTTCAGCACGGTCTCGGCGAAGTCGCGGACCTGCTCGGGGGAGTGCAGCGGGGACCGGCGCGGGCCGATCTGCAGCATCCCGTTCAGCACCCGGTAGGACGCGTCGACGTCGATGCAGACGCGGATCTGGCGTCCGGCGCTGTGCCGCTCGACCAGGTCGAGGTGGTCGACGGAGTCGACCATGAGCGTGATCACCGAGGCGGCGTGCTCGTCGGCGGCCAGCTCGCGCAGCGCGGACCGGTCGGCGGTCGGGTAGGCGACCAGGATGTCGTCGCTGACCCCCTCGCAGGCGAGCCACAGCGCCTCGGGGAGGGTGAACGCCATGATCCCGGCGAACCCGTCCATGGCGAGGACCTCGGCCAGGATCGCCCGGCACCGCACGGACTTGCTCGCCACCCGGATCGGCTTGCCGGCCGCGCGGCGGACCAGGTCCGCGGCGTTGGCGCGCAGCGCGGGCAGGTCGACGATCGCGAACGGGGCGTCCAGCCCGGCCGTGGCGGAGTCGTAGCGGTCCCGGAGGTTCATGGCCCCACACTGCCACAAAACGGTCATATATGAAACTGCTTCATGTAATTCATGATCATCCGACCGCCGTTGTTCACGATCGCTCCTGGAGGCGTTTCGCGAACGGTCACGAACGGCCGTGCGCGGCGAAGAACTCCCAGAGCATCGGGGCCGCGCCGCGAGGCCAGGCGTGCCCGCCGCCGATCACCTTGCACAGCGCGAGCGACACCCCGCCCTTCCCGCTGGACGAGCACTGGACGTTCCCGCTCTGCGCGGCCAGCGTCGTCGCCTTCGGCGGGGGGAGGTCGTCGTGATCGCGCCAGAAGTTCAGCGCGAACGAGACAGCAGGATACGGGCGGTCGTCGTTGATGTCGCGCCGTCCGCCGCCGTCGAACGGGACGTTGCGGTCGGCCGTCCCGTGGAAGATCATCGTCGACACCGGACGGGACGGGTCGCACTTGGTCACCAGCGCCCCCTCGACGACCCCGATCGCCGCGACCTTGTCCGCCGCGTCGCAGCCCATCTTGTACGCCATGCCCGCGCCGTTGGAGAAACCGGTCACGTATACCCGCTTCGGGTCGGTCAGCCCGGCCGAGTTCAGGCGGTTGATCAGCTTCGTCAGGAACCCGACGTCGTCGATCTTGCCGAACTTCGCCGCGCCGCAGCAGTCGCCCGCGTTCCAGGTGGTCAGGAAGCCGTCCGGGTAGGCGACCAGGAACCCCTTGTCGTCCGCGACCTTGTCGAAGCCGGTCAGCGACTCCATCTGGGACATGTTCGCCAGCCCGCCGTGCAGGGCGATCACCAGCGGCAGCGGCTTGTCGGGCCGTCCGTCCTTCCACTTGCGGTCGGCCAGGCCCGGCGGGACGTGCAGCAGGAACTCGCGGTGGCCGGGCGTCCCGACGTCCAGCTTCTGCTTGTGCGTGCCGGACGCGGTGGGGATGCCGTCCACGTCCTGCGGCACGGCCGTGCTCGCCTTGCCGCCCGGCTTGCCGGACGATCCGGCGCCGCCCTTCCCCTTCCCGTCGTCGCATCCCGCGAGCCCCGTGACGAGGACGAGCAGGGCGGCGAGGACGATCAGCACGTTTCGGCGCATAGGGCCGAACCTAACCGCCCCGCCGCCCCCGAAACTACTGCCCGTTATGACAAGCCCCCTGGAACCCCGACGGACCCGCCCGAAACTCACGGGCCGCATTCAGCCGACTGACTCAGAAAGCGAAGATCGGAGTCAGTCGGCTGACTCAGTCGAAGGGAGGTGGTGGCTCAGGCGGCGAAGACCTGGACGTGTTCGGGCGCCACGCGGACGAACACCTTCTGCCCGTCCTCCAGGCCGGCGGCCGAGCGGGACGGGACGTCAGCGAACACCGTTGTGCCGTCGCAGGTCGCATAGACCCTGGTCACCGCGCCGAGGAACACCTTGACGTCGACGGTCGCGGCGAGGCCCGGGCCGTCCGCGCCGATCTCGACGTCCTCCGGGCGGAACAGGCACAGCGCCCGCTCGCCCGAAGGCGCCTCGACGTCGAACGCGCCGCCCCACGCGACCCGCCCGTCCGCGACGGGCAGCTCCAAGGTGTTGCGGTTACCGACGAAACCGGCCGCGAACCGGGTGGACGGCGCCGCGTACACCTCGGGCGGGGTGGCGCACTGCTCGATCCGGCCCGCGTTCATCACCGCGACGCGGTCGGAGATGGCGAGGGCCTCGGACTGGTCGTGCGTGACGAACACGGTGGTGATCCCGACCTGGTGCTGGATCCGCCGGACCTCGTCCCGCAGCCGGGTGCGGACCTGCGCGTCCAGCGCCGACAGCGGCTCGTCCAGCAGCAGCACCTCGGGGTCGGGGGCGAGCGCGCGGGCCAGCGCGACGCGCTGCTGCTGCCCGCCGGACAGCTGGTTCGGCAGCTTGTGCCCGTGCTCCTCCAGCCCGACCAGCGCGAGCAGCTCCTCGACGCGCGCCGCGGTCTCCTTGCGCTCGCGCCGCCGGACGGTCAGCGGGAACGCGACGTTCTTCGCCGCCGACAGGTTCGGGAACAGCGCGTACGACTGGAACACCATCCCGATCGGCCGCTTGCGCGCGGGCATCCGGGTGACGTCCGCGCCGCCGATGGAGATCGTCCCGGCGTCGGCGTCGTTCAGGCCGGCGATGCAGCGCAGCAGCGTGGTCTTGCCGCAGCCGGACGGTCCGAGCAGCGCGAGCATCTCGCCCTTGTCGACCGACACGTCCACCGCGTCCAGCGCGAGCTGCGCGCCGTAGCGCTTGGTGACGCCGTTCAGCACCACGTGCGACATGGGGTTTCAGCCTTTCTCAGCGGAGGACGAGGTGCGCGCGAGCGCCAGCGTGGACGACGCGGACTTCCCGCGGCCGAGCCACACCACCAGCGCGGACAGCGCGAACAGCAGCCCGAAGGTGAAGATCGTGATGACCGCGAGCGCGTTGGGGTCGTTGCCGGTGCGCGAGGTGAACACCCGCGCCGACCACAGCGGCAGCGTCTCGTACCGCGTCCCGACCAGCACCTTCGCGAGCGCGAACTCGTTCATCGCGGTCGCCGCGACCAGCAGCGAGCCGGACACGATGCCGCCCCTGATCGCGGGCAGCACCACCCGGACGAGCGTGACCATCGGGTGCGCGCCGCAGGTCGCGGCGGCCTCGCTCAGCCGCCGCGCGTCCGCGGCGAGCAGCGAGTTTTCCACCGCCCAGTACAAAAAGGGGAACGCGATCGCGGCGGTGGCCGCCGCGAGCAGCCAGAACGTGCCGAACAGCTGCGGCACGGTGTCCTTGACGATCAGCTGGAGCCCGGCCGCGATCACCACCCACGGGATCGCGAACGGGATCACCGTGACCGTCTGCACCACCGACCCGATGCGCGGGTTGTGCACGACCGACCAGTACGCCGCCGGGACGACCAGCAGCACGTCGATCGCGAGCGTCACCGCCGTCAGCACCAGCGACCGGCCGAGCGCCCCCGACACCTCCGGACGCGAGAACACGTCCACCCACCAGTGCAGCGTGTACCCGGACGGCAGGACGGTGTCGCCCCACTTGGTCGCCAGCGAGTACAGCAGCGCCGCCACCAGCGGCAACGCGAAGTACAGCGCGAGCAGCGCGAGGAAGACCCGCGACCCGATCCTGCTCCTCATCTCACCACCTCGTCCTCTCACAGCCACTTCGCCGTCTCACAGCCACTTCGCCGTCTCACAGCCGCTTCGGCGTCTCACAGCCACCTCGTCGCGCGGCGGATGGCCAGGCGGTAGAGGACGGTCGACACGATCGCGAGCAGCATGAGCAGCACCGACAGGACGGCCGCGCGTTCCAGCCCGAACACCGACGATTCCAGCGTCGCGCCGATCTGCAGGGTGATCAGCTTGACCGACTGCGGCCCGGACGCCAGCGCATACGCGACGGCGTAGATCCCGATCGTCCAGGTGAAGATGAGCAGCCAGCCCGCCGCCGCGAACGGCGCGAGGACGGGCGCGCCGATGCGCCGCCAGAACTGCCGGCGGGTGGCGTGGCAGACCTGCGCGGCCTCCCACCAGTCGTCCTTCAGGACGGCCACGGCGGGCAGCGTGAGCAGCACGAACATCGGGATGTTGAAGTACAGGTAGGCGATGTTCATGCCGGTGAACGAGCCGGTCGCGGGGAACGAGACGTCCAGCAGGTGGGTGAGCATGCCGGTCGTGCCGATCAGCGCGACGAACCCGAACGCCAGCCCGATCCCGGCGAAGTTGGACGCGACGTTCATCAGCGCGAGCCACGTCGCGCGGCCCGCGACGCGCATCCGCGAGATCAGCCACGCGGCGGGCATGCCGAACGCCGCCGCGAGGGTCGCCTGGAGCGCGCCGAGTTCGAGCGAGTTGGCGATCGCCTCGCGGTCCACCGGGTTGTCGGCGACCTTCTGGATGTTGTCCATCCCGAACCCGCCGGAGCGCAGCGCGAACGTGTCGTGCACGAGCCGCAGCGCGGGCAGCACCAGCATGCCGAGGGTGAACACCAGCAGCGGCAGCGCCGGGAGCCATCCGGCGAGCAGCCGCAGGAGCCGCCGGCCGAGCGCGGCCGGGCCGCGTCCTCCGAGCGCGGCCGGAGGCCGGGACGCGCCGCTCGCGCGGGCGTCGCCGGCCACCGGCGTGGAGACCTGGGGGGTCGTCAAGCCACGACCTTCGCTTCCCACTGCTGCACGATGTCCTCGGGGTTGATCTTGGAGTACTCGACCTCCTTGACCACCGAGTACTGCTGCTCGGGCAGCCAGTTGGTCTTCGCCGAGGCGGGGACGGTCAGGTCGCCGTTCACCGCCCGCACCGGGTGCGCGCCGGACTTGGCGAACTCGACCTGCGCGGTGTCGCTGAGGACGAAGTCCATGAACGCCTTGAGGAAGTCGCCCTTGGCGGTGTTGTACTTGTTGACCATCAGCCCGGACGGCGCCCAGATCGAGCCGTCCTGCGGCACCTGCACCGACAGGTGCACGCCCTTCTTGCCCAGCTCGCCCTTCTGCGTGACGCCGTTGAAGTCGTAGTTGATCTGGATGGGCGCCTCGCCCTTCTCCAGCGTGTCCTCGCTCATCTTCGCGTCGGACAGGTTGCCGGACTTCTTCAGCTTGGCGAAGAAGTCGAAGCCGGGCGCGAGGTTGTCGATGCTCCCGCCGTGCGCGACGGCCGCCGCGACGAGCATCGCCTGGCCCGTCCCGGACGACGTCGGGTTCTTGATCGCGACCTGGCCCTTGTACTCGGGCTTGAGCAGGTCGTCCCACTTCATCGGCGGGTTCTTCACCTTGTCGGTGTTCACCACGAACGCCGGCACCCCGTAGAACGTCGCCACCCAGCCGCCGTCCTTGGCCTTCTGCCAGTCCTTGAGCTTGCCCGCCGACGGCGGCGCGTACTTCGGCACGACGCCCTTGGCCTCGGCGACCGGGCCCCACATCAGCCCGATGTCGCTCGCGGTGCCGACCGGGTTCTTCTGCTCGGCGTCGAACTTCTGGATCTCGTCCGCCGAGGACATGTCGGTGTCCTTGTGGTCGCACGTGGCGCTGTACTTGGCGCAGAACGCCTTGATGACGCCCTCGTAGTTGGCCCAGTCGGGAGCCAGGCCGTAGGTCGGCAGGCTCTTCCCCTGCTCGGCGATCTTGGCGGTGTCGGGGGCCTTGGTCCAGTCGTAGCCATTGGTCGAGCCGCCGGACCCGCCGCAGCCCGCCAGGCCGAACAGCCCGGCAGCCGCCACCATGGCGACGAACGCGCGGGGAGTTCTCATCGTCTAGCCTCGTTTCGTCTCGCGGGGGAGGGGCGGGCACGGATCCCCGCCGTGTGGGCATGTCTAATCCCCGGGTTTCGGGGGCGCCATCGGCTTATGGCTATGAGGGCTATAGGCAAGGCCGATCGGATATCGCTTGACCTGCGCGGACATCGCGCTCGCAACATTGGCTTAACCTGCCGTCCGCCAAGGATTAACGTTGCTTCTTCGCAGGTCGCGGGGGTGATAGCCGTGATCTATGAGGGCCATCGCGAAGTGCCCATTGTGACCGGCGCGGCGGGCCGGGACGCTTGCCGCATGGCGCAGCACCATGAGACCAGCAATTACATCGACGGGAAATGGGTTCCGCCCGAGAGCGGGCGCACCCGGCCCAATGTGAATCCCGCCGATGTCTCCGACGTGATCGGGGACTTCGCCGAGTCCGGCGGCCCGGACGTGGACAACGCGGTGGACGCGGCGTCCGCCGCCCTGCCCGGCTGGAAGGCGCTCGGCCCGATCCGGCGCGCCGAGTTCCTGCGGACGGCCGAGCGGCTGATCGAGGAGCGCGCCGAGGACTTCGCCCGCGCGGTCTCGCGCGAGCAGGGCAAGCTCCTGCCGGAGGCGCGCGGCGAGGTGAAGCGCGCGCTGGCGATCATCGATTTCACCGCCGGGGAGGCGCGCCGCCTGAACGGCGTGACCACGCCCGCCGAGGAGCCGCGCACGCTGTCCTACACCTTCCGCGTGCCGCTCGGCGTGGTCGGGCTGGTGACGCCGTGGAACTTCCCGCTCGCGATCCCCATGTGGAAGGTCGCGCCGGCGTTGCTGGCGGGTTGCACGGCGGTGCTGAAGCCGTCGCCGTTCACCCCGCTGTCGGCGGCGCTGCTCGTGCAGGCGTTCGCGGACGCCGGGGTCCCGCCGGGCGTGCTGAACCTCGTCCAGGGCGACATCGCGGCCGGTGAGCGGCTCGTGGACAACCCGGGCGTCGCCGGGATCAGCTTCACCGGGTCGCTGCCGGTCGGCCTCGCGATCCAGAAGGCGGGCGCGGGGCGGCTGCTGCGGACGCAGCTGGAGCTCGGCGGGAAGAACGCCGTCCTCGTCCTGGACGACGCGGACCTCGACAAGGCCGTGAAGGCCGTCGTGCACGGCGCGTTCGGGCAGGCCGGGCAGCGCTGCTCCGCGACGTCCCGGGTGATCGTCGACCGGCGCGTCAAGGAGGACTTCCTCGCCCGGCTCGTCGCGGCCGTCTCCGAGCTTCGCCCTGGCACCGACATCTGCCCGGTCGTGAACGAGCAGCGGATGAACGCGTGCCTTTCGGCGATCGAGGGCGCGGTGCGGGCCGGCGCGTCCGTGGCGATCGGCGGGTCGCGCGCGGTGGACGGCCTGCCCGAGGGCTACTACGTCCAGCCGACCGTGCTGCGGGACGTCCCGTGGGACTCCGAGATCGCGCAGGAGGAGATCTTCGGCCCGGTGCTGTCGGTGATCGACTGCGACGGGTTCGACGACGCGATGCGCATCTCCAACTCCGTCAGGTACGGCATGTCCGGCACGATCTTCACCCGCGACATGGGCAAGGCGTTCGAGGCGCTCGAACGGTTCGAGGCCGGGATGCTGCATGTCAACCGGCCGGGCGTCGGCGCGTACGCGCACCTGCCGCACATGGGCGCCAAGCTGTCGCAGTTCGGCCCGCCCGAGTGCTCGCCCGAGGTCTGGGACTTCTACACCGAATGGCGGTCGGCGTGCATAACCTACTGACCGCCGACAAGGTGATGACCGCCGCGGCCGCGGTCGAGCGGTTCGTCCGGCCCGGTTCGGTCGTCGGGATGGGCGGGCAGAACATCAACCGCTGCCCGATGGCGCTCGTCCACGAGGTCGCGCGGCAGGGCGTCGGCGAGCTGACCGTCGTCGGCTGCAACCTGTCGCTGCCGCTGGACATCCTCGTCGCCGCCGGGCTCGTCGTCCGGACGGAGCAGGGATCGGGAAACCTGGAACGTTACGGGACGCTGTTCTCGTGGCGGCGGGCCGTCGAGGCCGGGCGGATCGACGTCCGCGACCACAGCCACCTGACGATGGCGTCGCGGTTCGCGGCCGGGGCGATCGGCGTCCCGTTCCTGCCGACGCGCAGCCTGCTCGGCTCGGACGTCCTGGCCGCGCTGGTCGCCGAGGGCATCGCCCATGTACTGGACGACCCGTGGGGTTCCGGCCCGGTCGTTCTGGTGCGCGCGCTGCGTCCGGATGTCGCGCTGATACACGCGCACCGCGCCGACCCGTTCGGGAACGTCGTCATCGAGGGCGTGACCAGCCACGAGGTCGACATGGTGCGCGCGTCGTCCGCGACCATCGTGACCGTCGAGGAGGTCGTCCCGGAGGGCGCGCTGAACGCCCGTCCCGAGGAGGTCACGATCTCCGGCGCGTACGTGTCGGCCGTCGTTGCGCAGCCCTTCGGCGCGTTCCCGACCTCGGTCTACCGCGGCTACGACTTCGCCGAGGACGAGATCAAGGCCTACCAGGCGCTCGCCCGCCGCGGCGACGACACCTACGCGTCCTGGCTCGCCGAGAACGTCCTGGAACCTGCCGACTTCGACGCCTACCTGCGCCGGACCGACCCGGCCGGGACGCGCCGGGCCGAGCTGACCGAGGCCATGAGGAGCTACGTTTGATTGCCTTTCCCCGCGAGATCCTGGCGGTCGAGGGCGCGCGGCAGATCCCCGACGGGGACGTGGTGATCGTCGGGACCGGGCTGCCGCTGCTGGCCGCCACCCTGGCGCAGCGCACCCACGCCCCGAACGCCAAGCTCGTCATCGAGTCCGGCGTGGTGTTCCCGAAGGTCGTCCCGACGCCCGTCTCGGTCGTCGACCCGCGGCTGATGCACGGCGCGTCCCGGCACGGCTCCCTGTTCGAGGCGCTCGGCGGGCTCGTCCAGCGCGGCCTGGTGCAGACCGGGTTCCTCGGCGGCGCGCAGATCGACCGCTACGCCAACATCAACTCGACGTGGGTCGCGGGCAAGCGGCTGCCCGGCTCGGGCGGCGCGAACGACATCGCCTCGCACTGCCGCAAGGTCGTGATCCTCACCGACCACGAGCGGCGCCGCTTCCCCGAACGCTGCGACCACGTCACCTCGCCCGGCTTCCTGTCCGGGCCGGGCGAGCGCGAGAAGGCGGGGCTGCCGCCGCTGGACGTCAAGGTCATCACCGACCTCTGCGTCATGGAGGCCGCCGACTCCGCGCTGACCGTCACGGCGCTCATGCCGTCCGCGACCCTGGACGCGGTGCGCGCCGAGACGGGCTTCGAGGTCGACTCCGTCCCGTCCCCGGCCTCCGTGCAGCCGCCTTCCCCCGAGGAGCTCCGCCTGCTGCGCGAGGTCCTCGACCCCAACTGCGTGTACTTCCCGGAAAGGAACCGATGATGAGCTCCCCTGTTTCGCAAGGTGAGAAGAAGCCGTTCGCGTGGGAGACCGCGATCGCGTGGAAGAACAAGGACCGCATCGTCATCCGCGGTTACGACGTCAACGAGCTGACGGGCAACATCTCCTTCGCCGACCACTTCCACCTGGTGCTGCGCGGCGAGCTGCCGACGCCCGAGGTCGCCCGGATGACGGACGCGATCATGGTGAACATGGCCGAGCACGCCATGTCCCCTTCCTCGGCCACCGTCCGGTTCGCCACGTCCGGCGGCGCGGACCTGAACGCCGCGGTCGCCGCGGGCGTCGCCGCCATCGGACGCCTGCACGGGACGGCCGACCGCCCGGCCGAGATGTTCCGCGGCGTCGCCGAGCGCGCCGAGCGCGACGGCCTGTCCGACACCGAGGCCGCCGCGAAGGTCGTCGCCGAGATGCGCGAGCGCCGCGAGCGGATGCCCGGTTTCCACCACGCCCAGCACATCCGCGACCCGCGCACCGAACGCCTGCTCGGCCTCTCGGACGAACTGGGCATCTCCGGCCGCTACGTCGCCATCGCCCGCGCCATGGAGGACGCGACCGAGGACGTCTTCGGCCGCCGCGTCTGGATCAACGGCCCGGGCTCCATGGGCTGCGTCGGCCTCGACATGGGCTACGAGCCGCTCCAGCTCAAGGCCATGTTCATCGTCTGCCGCTCCCTCTCCCTCTGCGCCCACTCCATCGAGGAGTCGACCCGCGAGAAGGGCTGGCGCGCGTCCGCCAACAGCGACATGGTCCAGCCCCTCTCCCTCGAAATGCAGGGCCCCGACCACTACGACGGCCCCGAAGACCGCCACCTCTGACCCTCCCGGGGCGCGGCGCCCTCCCACCGGCCCGCGCCCCACCCCGCCCTCCACGCACCTCCCCGCCGCTCTTCGCACCTTCGCGTCGCCCTTCACGCACGTTCGCGCCGCGCCTAACCTTCCGATGCCTCCGCCCGCCTTCGGTCCCAGCGAGGCCGAAGGCTACGCCCAGCCGCTCCCGCGCCATGCGCCCGCGACGAGTTATCCACAGCTTGCGCCTCGGCTTGTGATCAGTTCTCGCCGTCCCGGATGATCGGTTCAAGTACAGTCCGTGACGAAGGGACCACAAGTCATGCATCTCGCTCAGGTATGGCCGCTCATCGCGTCGGCCGTGGCCATCATCGGCGTCATCTTCCGCCAGATGGGCCTGTTCCGCTCCGAGCTCACCGCCCGCATCGACGGCGTCGCCACCAGGCTCGACGCCAAGATCGACGGCGTCAGCACCGGCCTCAACACCAAGATCGATGGCGCCCGTGCGGAACTGGACGCCAAGATCGACGGCACCAACGCCCGCCTCGACGGCCTCCGCGCGGAGATGAGCGCGAAGTTCGACGGTCTGCGCAACGAGATCCTGACGGCTGTCAAACCGATGGCCAACACCGTCGAACGCCTCGACCACGACCTCCGCGACCACCTGAAATCCCAGCACGGCTCCGGATAGCGGACGTGAGTCAGGTCAAGACTCGGTGCTGTCGTCGCTGAGGGCGCGGAAGGCCCAGTCGAGCGTGCCGGTCTCCATGGCCTGATGGGCTAGCCGCTTGGCCGACTCTGTCCGGAGCTGGGCCAGGGAGCTCTCGATCCACGGCTTGATGTTCCGGTTGCCCTGGTCGCCGTACTCGATGGCCTGGATCAGGCATTCGAGCTTGTCCGCGTCACGCGCGCAGACTGCTTCGAGGCTTTCCTTGCCTTCGTACTCGTCCACCGCTCCGGTGATGAGCCTGGCGACCACGTCCGGGAGGCCCTGCATCTGGTGCGCGGTGACGTGCTCGTTGGACGCCTTGGTGACGTACGGCTTGGCCAAGTAGGGAAGGTCGGTGAGGCGCGTCTCCTGGCTGTCATGAAACAGGCTGAGCAACGCGGCACGTTCCGGGTCGGCGCCTTCCAGCGCCGCCAGCACGCTCGCAAGAACGGCGGCACGAAACGAATGATCGGCGATGCTCTCCGGATCCGCGACCCCCGCGACCAGCCACCCCGTCCGCTTGTACCGCTTCAGCAGCCCCATCTCAAAAACGAACCCCGCCAACTGCTCAGTCTCATCCATCTCAACCCCTCCTCCACCCACCTACCCTGACGCACAACCGCCCCCAACGACGGCCCGCCCACCCACGTCCCCACGCACCCCCTACCCACGCGCCCCCGCCCGCCCCGCGCGCTGGCGTCCTGCGTGCTGGCGTCCCTGCGCCCCCGCGGCCAAGGGCGCCAGCGTTCAAGGCTGCGCGTGTCCAACCATGTGCGCTCTCAAGCCACGCCTGTCCACGAATACAGGTGTCCCGACGCGCGCGTAACCCGGCGTCCCGACGCGCGTGACCCGCGTGCGTGACCCAGCGTGCGGGGCGTGGTGGGTGTTGGCGGGGTTGGGGTGGTGGTTGTGCTGGGAGGGGCGTGTTTGGTGGATGGGGGTTGGGGTGGTCAGGGGTGGGTTAGGAAGGGGGTTAGGGCGCGGCGGGCTTTGGTGGGGGCCTGGGGGTCGTCCAGGCGGAGGGCGGTGTTGGTGGCGTTGAGGATGGCGTCGATCTGGAAGGCGGCCAGGTCGGGGTCCTGGGGGGCGATCTGCTTGCCGGTCATGGCGTGGCGGAGTTCGGTGGCGATGAGGGACTGCCAGTCGCGGCGCTGGTCGGCGAGGGCGTCGCGGACGGGGCCGGGGCGGCTGTCGAAGTCGGGGAGGTTCGCCGCCCAGAAGCAGCCGCCGGTGAACAGCGGCTTCTCGGCGTAGGCGATCCAGTTCTCGATGAGGGCGTTCAGGCGCGCGACGCCGTGCGGCTCGGACTGCGCCGGCCGGACGACCGCGTCGACGAACAGGTCGCGGGCCGCCTCGACCGTGGCCAGGTGCAGGTTCTCCTTCGTCCTGAAGAGGGTCTGGATGCCGCTCTTGCTCAGGTCGAGGTCGGTGGCGAGGCGGCCGAGGCTGAGGCCGTTGAGGCCCTCCAGCGAGGCGACGTCAACGGCGTGCCGGGTGATGGCGCGCCGGGACCGGGCGCCGCGCAGCAGGCGTCCGTCGGTCACGGCCGGGTCGGGGTTGTCGCTCATCGCCCTTCATCGTGCCATACGGCGGACGCTTCTACGTGCGATCGACCGTATGGTTTTACGGGAGGTCGTTCCAGGCCATCGAGCTCATGCGCCAGCCCTTGGGGGTGCGGACGAACTGGGTGGTCTTCCGGCCTCTCGTGTGGAAACGCTCGCCGTCCCGGATGCCCGACTTCTCGTAGACGCTGAAGCGCTGCGCCACCGAGCCGAGGATCTCCGTCCGCGAGGCGACCTCCCATTCGGAGAACTCGGTGAGCGTCCCGTCCGTGAGCATCCGCTCGCGCGGCGCGATGAAGGACTCCAGGTCGTGGACCAGGGGCTCCGGGCCGGCGTTGCTGATGATCATGCCCTGCGGGATGAACAGGTCGCGGATGACGCCGACGTTCGGCGCCCGGCCGCCGGTGTTGGTGAAGGCGTCCAGGCACGTGCGCATGAGGCCGTCCAGCTCGGCCTTGATCGCGGCGTCCTGGCCGGGCGCGCGCGAGGACGCCGTCCACTCGTCAGCGGTGACGGCCCAGAGCTGCTCGTCCTGGCGCGTCATGCCGAGGCGTTCGGCGACGTTGATGCTGCGGACGTTGTCCGGCAGCGTCCGCCAATCGGCACGGGCCATGCCGCGCTCGCCGAACGCCCAGTCCAGCATCAACCGGACGACCTGGGCGATCAGCCCGTTGCCCTCGGCCGCGGGTTCGAGCCAGCAGCCGACCTCGCAGGCGCCGGACGCGGTGTCGAAGGAGACGAACATCGCGCCGCCGACGAGGACGCCGTCCAGCCAGATGCCGTACAGGCGGCGCTCGTCGGCCGCCGCGCCGCCCGCGTAGCGGCGGAGCACCTCGCGCGCTCCGTCCAGGTCGGAGACCACGAAGCTTGCGCCGACCCACGGGCTGATGTGCGCGCGGGCCCGGTCCTGGTGGGCCAGGAACTCCGCGGCGTGATGCGGTTCGAGCGCGCGGACCTCGGCGTCGGCGCGCAGCGGGATGGCGAGCAAGGACCCTCCGATTCACATAACGGACGTTCTGGGAACGTACTCTGTCCGCATGCCGCGCCACAAGGGAGACCACGACGCCCGCCGCCGGGACGTGTCCGCGGCCGTCTGGCGCGTCCTCGCCGAGCACGGCTTCGGCGGGCTGACGCTGCGCGCGGTCGCCGCCGAGATGGGTGCGACGACCGGCCTGGTCACGCACTACTTCGGCAGCAAGCAGGAGCTCGTGGAGCACGCGCTCGCGCTGCTGGAAGAGCGGCGCGAGGCGCGTCCGAGACCGGAGGCGCCCGAGGGGCTGAGCGGGCTGCGCGCCCTCATCGCGGACGTCCTTCCGCTGACGCCGCAGGCCGCCGCCAGCAACCGGATCTGGGTCAGCTCATGGGACGCGGCGCTTGGCGCCAAGGAACTCGCGGCGGGACATGGCGTCCGCTACGCGCGGGCGCGCGAGCGAATCCGCCACCACGTGCAGGCCGCCCAGCGTTTGGGCGAGATCCCCGAATCCGATCCGGACGATGTGGCGGCGAGCATCAACTCGTTCGTCCTCGGACTCATCGTCCAAGCCCTGTTCGACGCGGAGGCGTTCCCACCAGAACGCCAACTCCACCTACTCGACGCCTTCCTGAAAACCCTCACCTCCTAAGCCCCTGGTGCCCGGCCTGCGGGCTCGTTCGTCCGGCTTACGCGGCCCTGGTGTCCAGGCCTAGCGGGACCAGCCTTTGGACGGTGTTACGGGGCGCGACTCAGCAGGGCGGGGGTCTACCGTCGCGGCCTCGTAGGGGGTGGACAGGACGATGTGGCTGTTCATCTCGCCCTGCTCGCCCAGGCGCTCGAACAGGCCCTCCAGGTGCGGGAACGAGGCGACGCGCACCTTCAGCATCGTGCACCACGCGCCGCTCAGCTTGTGGATCTCGACGACCTCGGGGAGGTCCTCGGCCGTCGTGGTCTTGAGCAGGCAGCGGCCCGGCGTGCAGCGCATCTGGACGAAGGCGGTGAGCGGGAGGCCGACGGCGGCGGGGTCCACCTCGGCGCGGTAGCCGGTGATCACGCCGGACTCCTCCAGCCGGCGGACGCGCTCGGCGACGGCGGGCGGCGACAGGTTCACGCGCGCGGCGAGGCGGTTGAAGGACAGCCTCCCGTCCGCCTGGAGCTCGGCGATGATCCGCTGGTCGGTCTGGTCCACCTGCCGACTCCCGTTCCTGGTTCGACCGGAAGGCGCTTCCGGCGGAAGACCTTCCAAACTAACGGCGAGTCGGGACGAACGCCATTGAACGCCCATTCAACGCAAGGCCCGGCTTTCCTAGCGTTCTGGGGCATGACGCGGATGATCGGGTTGTGCGCGGGCGTGGCGCTGATGAGCGCGACGATGGCGGTGGCGAGCACGGCCAGCACGCTGGTCGCGGGGGACCACCTCGGGACGGGCTGGGGAGCGGTCCCGCCCACGGCGGACGTGATCGGGACGGGTGCGGGCGCGATCCTGCTGACGCGGCTGTTCCGGCGCTACGACCGGCGCACGGTGCTGGGGGCCGGCTATGCGGTGGCGGCGTTCAGCGGTGCGTTGGGCGCTGTCGCGGCCGTCCAGGGGAATGTTCCTGTGCTGACCTTGGCGATGCTGTTGCTCGGTCTAGGGAACGCCGCTGCGCAGCTGTCGCGCTATGCGGCGGCGGAGCTGTATCCACAGGATCGGCGCGGGTTTGCGATCGGGCTGGTGGTGTGGTCGGCGGCGGCCGGAGCGGTCGGCGGGCCACTGCTGCTCGGACCGTCCGGACGGCTCGGAAGCGCGTTCGGGACGACCGCGCTGGCCGGCCCGTTCGTCTTCGCGGCGGTCACGGCCGTGATCGCCGGGCTTGCGATGACCGGTCGGCGCCTCGGCGTGGAGGACGCCGCCCCGAGCGTCCCGCTGCGGACGCTGTTCGCCCTCCCGTCCGCGCGCACGGCCCTTCCTGTGATGGTGACGGCGCAGGTCGTCATGTTCGGCGTGATGACGGCCGCGCCGCTCGACATGCACATGCATGGTGACGGCCTGGGCGCGGTAGGGGAGACGCTCGCCGCGCACACGCTAGGCATGTTCGCCCTGTCGCCACTCACCGGACGAGCCGTCGACCGCTTCGGCGCATGGCCGGTCACTCGCGGAGGGCTGGTCGTGCTCGTCGTCTCTACCGGAATCGCGGGAATCCTTCCGGACGCGCGCATGCTCGCGCTGTTCCTACTGGGGTACGGCTGGAACCTGTGCTTCGTAGGTGGCAGCGCCCTGCTCGCTACCGGGCTGCCTTCTGCTGAGAGCGCTCGCCTAGAGGGCGCAGTGGACGCGGCTGTCTGGTCGCTCGCCGCTATCGCGTCCCTGCTTTCGACGGTCGTCCTCGCGCACGCGGGCGCACGAGCACTCGCCATTGGCGCAGGTTCGTTGGCGCTGATCGTCCTCGCCGCCCAGCAGGCGAGCCGAAGGCCCGCAAGCCTGCCCAGCCGCTGACAGCTGCGAGAAGGCTCGCAAGCTTGCCCGGCCGATGACAGCTGCGAGAAGGCCCGCAAGCTTGCCCAGCCCTGACCGCTGAGCGAAGGTCCGCAGGCGTGCCTAGCGGTTGACGGTTGCGCGACGTGTCCGGCCGCTGACGGGGGCGAGGGGTGGCGCGAGCGTGCGCAGCCGCGGACAGCTGGTCGTCTTGGCTTATTCAGTGGGTGGTGCGGAGGCCTGCGAGTGCGGCGAGGCGCTGGTGGGATTCCAGGCGGGCGGCGCGGTCGTAGGTGCTGGTGTGGACGAGGAACTCGTCCGCGCGCGTGCGCGTGAGGAGACGGTTCAGTTCGTCCGCCACCTGCTCCTCCGTGCCGTGCACGTGGCCGCGCATGGAATCGTCGAAGATGCGGCGCTGCCGGTCTGTCATGGACAGTGACTCGATGCGCGAGGCGGGAATGAGTGGCGGGAACTCGCCGTGCGTTCGCGAGTAGGCGTTCGCCCACGCCTCTGGGACGAGCATCCGCCGCGCCTCTTCCGTGGTGTCGGCTATGGCGACAGTCCCGGACACGATGACGTACGGCTCGTCCTCCTGTACGGAGGGACGGAACGCGTCGCGGTATCGCTCGATCGCGGCGACCATGGCGTCCTCGCCTCGTGCGGGCGCGATGACGAGCGGCAGGCCGAGCTGTGCGGCGAGGTCCGCGCCTTGCCCGGTGGCCAGGACGAACGCGGGCACCCGTAGTCCTTCGGCGGGGAACGCGTGCACGCCTGGATGGACGTCCTGCTCCCCGCTGAAATAGCCGAGCAGCTCGTGCACCTGCGCGGGGAAGTCGGCAGCGTCCTCGCGGTCGTGGCCCAGCGCGCGCCGGACGCCGCCCGTGAAACCGACAGAGCGTCCTAGGCCCATGTCGATGCGGTCGGGGTAGAGGGACGCGAGCACACCGAACTGCTCGGCGACTATGAGCGGACGGTGGTTAGGGAGCATCACACCGCCCGTCCCCACGCGCACGCGCGAGGTCGCCGCCGCGACCGCCGCCGCAAGGACGGTCGGCGCGGACCCGGCCACGCCCGGGACGCCATGGTGCTCGGCCACCCAGAACCGATGAAAGCCCAGCTCCTCGGCCTGCTGGGCGAACGCGACGGTGTCCCGGACCGCCCTGGACGGCTCCTCGCCCTCGCGTGTCCGGGAACGGTCCAGGACCGACCAGCCGATGCCGCGCAGTGGATCACTCACGTCCAGCACAACGCCGACATGCCCAGGACATTCCTGTATTTGACTTCGGGGTCCAGAAATGGTTGGGTCGAGAGCGTGGGGAGACCGAAGAAGTTCGATCCGGACGTCGCCGTCGGGCAGGCGATGGACGTCTTCTGGAGCAAGGGGTACGGAGCGACGACGCCGAACGACCTCGTCGTCGCGCTCGGCATCGGCAAGGGCAGCCTGTACCACGCGTTCGGCAGCAAGCACGCCCTGTTCGAGAAGGCGCTGGAGCGCTACCGCGACGACCAGGCCGCCGGGCTGATCGACCTCCTCGACCGTCCCGGCGCGGTGAAGGAGCGGCTGCGCACCGCTCTGGAGTTCATCGTCGCGGCGAACGTGGCCGACCCGCGCGGCTGCATGGTGGTGAACACGGCGACCGAACTGGGCAACGAGGATCCGGCTCTCGGCGAGCAGGTCCGCCGCCAGTTCGGACGCACCCAGTCGGCGTTCCGCGCCGCCATCGAAGAAGGGCAGCGCTCCGGGGAGATCGACCCGGGCCGCGACCCCGAAGCCCTCAGCTACATGATCCTGAGCACCGTGCTCGGTTTGCAGGTCCTCGCCCGCGCAGGCAAGGGTCCCGACCGGATGAACCAGGTGGTCGACGGCCTGATCGACTCCCTATGACCAAGGGCGCGCCGTGAAGAGAACGGCATCGCCGGGTAGGCGGTGCCGCGAGATGAGCGGTAGCACAACCTAACGGCAGTACGAGGCCGGCGTCTGGCAGCGTCGGCCCCTCTTATACGCAAATTTTGTACCTCCAGGTCAAGAAAGGGTTCCACTCATGGATCTCGCACTTTCCGGCAAGACCGCCGTCGTCACCGGGGCCAGCCGCGGCATCGGCCTCGCGACCGTCCGCGCGCTGGTGGCCGAGGGCGTCACCGTCGCCGGCGCCGCCCGGACGATCACTCCCGAGCTGAAGGAGACTGGCGCGGTCACCATCGCCGTCGACCTCTCCACGGACGCGGGCGCCCGCGACCTCGCCGACCGCGCCACCGCCGAACTCGGCGGGGTCGACCTGCTCGTCAACAACGTCGGCGCCGGCGACGGCGTCGAGGTGCACGGCTTCCTCGACGTGTCCGAGGAGGAGTGGCAGGCCAACCTCGACATCACCCTGCTCAGCGCCGTCCGGGTGACCCGCGCGCTCATGCCGTCCGTGCTGGAGCGGCGCGGCTCGGTCGTCAACGTCTCGTCCATCGGCGCCCGACTGCCCGCCACCGGCCCGGTCGGCTACACCGTCGCGAAGGCGGGCCTCACCGCGCTCACCAAGGTCCTGGCCGAGGAGTTCGGCCCGCAGGGCGTCCGCGTGAACACCGTCTCGCCCGGCCCCGTCCGCACCGCGATCTGGGAGGACCCGGACGGCTTCGGCGCCCGGCTGGCCGAGTCCTTCGACGTCCCGCACGCCGACTTCCTCGCCCAGGTCCCCGCGACCCTCGGCATGACCACCGGCCGCATCACCGAGCCCGAGGAAGTGGCCGCCCTCATCACCTTCCTCCTCTCGGACATCGCCACCAGCATCACCGGCTCCGACCACCTCATCGACGGCGGCATAGTCAAAACCACCTGACCCACCCCCCAAACACCCCGCGGCCAGCCCCACCGCCCCACGGCGAGGGCTGGGCGGCTGGGGTGGGGTGGTTAGTCGGGGTTGGTGATGCGGGCTAGGACGACGCCGCCGATGATCAGGGCTAGGGCGGCTAGGCGGCCGGCGGAGAGTGGGTCGCGTTGGACGGTGATGCCTAGCGCGATGGCGCCGACCGCGCCTATGCCGGTGAAGACGGCGTAGGCGGTGCCGACCGGTAGGCCGCGCATGGCCAGTGACAGTAGGAAGATCGACGCCGCACCCAGCAGGAAGCAGAGCAGGGTGGGCAGCGGGCGGGTGAAGTTCTCCGTCGGGCGGATGCTCTGCGAGAACGCGATCTCCACCAGCCCGGCGAGGCCGAGGAACAGCCAGTTCACGTCAGTATTCCTTGGCGAGGGTTCGGGCGGTGTGCAGGGCGGCGGCGAGCGACTCCTCGTGCTTGCCGCGCAGGCCGGCCAGCGCCGGGTCGAGGCGGGCGTTGACCAGTTCGGCGTGGACGAAGACCGTGTCGTCCACGCTGAAGTGGCCCTTGAAGAAGTCGCGCAGGTAGCGCTCCTGGTAGTCGAACGGCTCCCGGGGCGTCCCGGGGCCGTAGGCGCCGCCCCGCGCGGACGCCACGACGAACCGGCGGGGCGCGAGCGAGATGCGCGGGAACGTCACCTGGTCGAGCCACGCCTTGAGCGCGGACGGGACGGAGTAGTTGTACATCGGCGTCGCGATGAGGATCACGTCCGCCGCGAGCACCTCGTCCAGCAGTGGCTCGAGGATCGCCCACGCCTCGCGCTGGGCGGGCGTCCGGACGGCCTCGCGCAGCCGCGCGGGGTCGGTGATCTGGTGTTCGAGCGCGTAGTCGCACAGCTCGGTCCACGCCTCGGTGATGTGCGGGACGGGCTCGGCCGCCAGGTCGCGCAGGACGTACGGCTTGTCCGGGTGGGCCTCGCGCCAGGCGGTGGCGAACTCGTCGCCGACCCGGCGGCTGAACGAGTCGCGGCGGGCGCTGGCGGTGAGGTGCAGCAACGACGTCATGGAGGACTCCTCGATTAAGTGGACGCTCTGTCCGGTTGAGACGCTAGGCGATAACCGGACGGCTTGTCCACTTATTCCGCGATGGGCTAGGGTCCAGCCATGAACCTGCTCGTCGACCAGCCGGAACGTCCCCGCGAGCGGGCGGACGCCGCCCGTAACCGGGTGCGGGTCCTCACGGCCGCCGCCGACCTGTTCGCCGCCCGCGACCCGCGCGCGGTCACCATGGACGACATCGCCAAGGCCGCCGGCGTGGGCCGGGGCACCCTCTACCGCCGCTTCCCGGACGTCGCGTCCATCGCGCGCGCCCTCCTCGACGAGCACGAACGCGCCCTACAGGAGCGGCTCCTCCGCGGCGACCCGCCGCTGGGCCCCGGCGCGCCTCCCGCCGAACGCCTCGCCGCCTTCTACGCCGCCATGGTCGACCTTCTGGACACGCACACGTCGCTGGTCCTCGGCGCCGAAACCGGCCCGCGCCGCTTCGAGACCGGCGCCTACGGCTTCTGGCGCGCCCACGTCCGATCCCTGATCATCCAAGCCACCCAGACAAATGCCGCTGTCCGGACCGAACACCACGCCAACCCTGATGGCCCCGCGCCAGCCAAAGCCCCCACCCGCGGCGAGACTTCCGGTCGCGGCGAGTCCTCCGGTCGCGGCGAGTCCTCCGGTCGCGGCGAGTCCTCCGGTCGCGCCGAGTCCTCCGGTCGCGCCGAGGGTCTCGCGCGCGCTGAGGCGGCCGCTTCTGCGGGAACGTCCGCGGGTGCTGAGGTGCGCGGACGAGGCGACGGGCGCGCTGACGCCGGCAGTTCGGCGTCTGCACAAGCTCCTGCTTCCGCCGAGGCGATCGCTCGGGCTGGGAGTTCTGCTCGCGCAGAAGCCTCGGATCGCGCTGAGGGCCTTGGGCGGGTTGAGGCTTCTGGAGGCGTTGACGGGACGGCTCGGGCGCGGCGTGCGGGGGGTGTTCGGGGTGGGGCGGGGGATCCGGATGTGTTGGCGGACTTGTTGTTGGCGCCGCTTGCTTCGGAGTTGTTCGTGCGGTTGCGGGCTGATGGTCACACGACGGACGAGATCCGCGAGAACCTTGCTGAGCTGGCCTTTCGGGTTCTGGGGTAGGCGGTTGAGCGGCTAGCGGGAGTTGAGGAGCGGGGCGATGGCCTGGAGGAGGTGGGGTGGTTCGACGGCGTCCAGGGCGTCGATCTCGGTGGGGGAGAGCCAGGCCATGCCGAGGAAGGTGTCGTCCTCTTCGGGGGTGAAGGCGGTCGGGCCGACGTCCGGGGTGTCCTCGAAGCGGGCGAGGAAGAACGGCTCGGTCTTGACGTAGCGCGTGCCGAGCCAGACGAAGTCCCGTTGGACGGGTACGGACCCGTCCTGGACGGACGAACCGGGCAGGCCCGTCTCCTCGTGCAGCTCGCGCCGCGCGGCCTCGATGTCGGACTCGCCCGGGTCCACGCCGCCGCCCGGCGGCTCCCAGAACACGCGGGCGTTGTGCGGGTCGTGCCAGTTCATCAGCAGGACGCGGCCCGCGCCGTCCACGCAGATGACGCGGACGGCCGGACGCGCCGACCACTCCTCGGGCTCGTACCGCTCAGCCATCGTCCACCCCAAATCTCACAACAATGCGCTCAGTCTGTTTCAAGGCGTCCGGCGTCCGCTGTCCGTGTTGGTGCTCGTGGGCTTCGATGCGCCGTGTCGGTGTCTGCTTCGGTTGCCTCGGTGGGCTGATGCCAGGGCGGGGTCCTGGGGGTTAGTGCCAGGGCGGGGTCCTGGGGGGTTAGTGCCAGCGTTTCATGGTGCCGTCCATGATGGCGTCGGCTGAGTCGCAGATGTGCTGGCCTACGAGTTCGAGGCGGCGGACGAGTTCGCGTTCCTTCATGGTGTCGGTGGTCATCGCGCCGTCGAGGACGCGTGCGATCTCGTACTGGTAGAGCCGGCGGAGGGCTCCGCCGGCTTTGCGGGCCTCCAGGGCGGAGCGGGCTGCGCGCGGGGGTTCTTCGACCAGGTCGCGGGTGGCGGCGTCCAGAGCGGTGACGCCGGCGAGGACGCGTTCCAGCATGGGGCCCAGCCGCCGCTGCTCCGGGACCCGGTACAGGTGCGACTCGCGGACGAAGTCGCGCAGCGTGTCGAGGACGTCGTCGATGGAGCGGGACAGGCGGAACAGGTCCTCGCGGTCGATCGGGGTGACGAGCGCGGACGACAGGCGGGCCACGAAGTCCGCGCGGCAGGTGTCGCCGCGGTGCTCGATCCGGCGCATCCGGGCGCGGGCCTCGGCGCGCGAGACCGAGCCGTCCACCATGGCGGCGGCGACCCGGGCGCCGTCGGTGGTGGCGCGCAGCTGGCCGCGCAGCGCGTCCTGGAGGCCGGTGTCCATCCGTCCGCTGACCAGGCCGAACAGGCGCCGCATCCGCATCACTTCCTCATCTCAGCAGGGCTCCTCCGGCGGCGGCGAGGGCGACGCTCGCGGGGAGGGTGAGGAGCCAGGCGGCGGCGAGCCGGGCCGCGGCCTGCCAGCGGACGCGGCCCGCCCCGGACGCGACGCCCGCGCCGACCAGGCCGCCCGCGACCGACTGCGTCATGCTCACCGGGACGCCGAGCGCCGCGCTGCCCAGCACGGCGAACGAACCGGACACCTCCGACGCCACCGCCTGCACCGGACGGACCGCGACGAGCTGCCCGCCGAGCGTCCGTCCGGCGCGCGGCAGCCCGTACAGCGCGCCCAAAGCGAACAGGGCGGTGGCGAGCGCGAAGCTCCAAACGGGGAGCCGAGCCGCGGACGTTCCCAACCCCAAGGCCAGCACTGCGAACATCTTCTGCCCGTCGTTCGCCGCATAGGCCGCGCACTGGACGGCGAAACCCGCCATGTGCGCGCGCACGAGCGGCCCGCCGGTCGGCAGCCGCCGCAAAAGGCGCACCACCCCCAGCGCCAGCACCCCTCCGACCAGCGGCGCGGCCATTCCGAGCGATAGAACGGTACCGACCCGTCCAAACGAAACGGGCAGGCCGGCGCCGAGCCCGGCGCCCGTCAACCCGCCGACCGTCGCCAGCGTCAGGCTCGTCGGACGGCCCGCCTGAGTGAGCGCCGAAGTCACCGCCAATGCCGTGACCACCCCGACCAGAACGGCCGAATGAGCGGACGAGTTCGGCGCGAAATCAACGAGGTGTTCGGTGAACGTCGCGGCGACGGAAGTCCCAACAAGCAGCGGAACGGCGATCAGTGACGCGCACAGCAGCACCAATGCGGGACCGGTGCGGGGCGCCGGGAGTTTCAGACCCGAGGCGAGCAGCGCGCCGCCGTCGTTCGCGCCGGTGACCAGGCAGAACAGCGCCGCGGCGACGAGCAGCGCGGGATCCGTGGCGGCCTCCGGAAGGGGAATCGAACGGGCGGTGAACGGCGGGAGATCTCCCAGTGTGCGGTCATTGCACAACCCCGGTGCGAGGTGGGGCAATAAGCAAAGGGCTATGAGGGGTATGGGGAAACGGCTCTGGCCGCGCGCCGCGCCCGTCGTTAGCGTCCGGTGCCGTGGACGACGAACTGATCCTGCTGAACCCCGGGCCCGCCTGCACCTCCCAGCGGGTGAAGGACGCGCTGCTCCGGGGCGACCTGTGCCACCGCGAACCCGAGTTCGGCGAGCTGCTCGCCAAGATCCGCGCGGACCTGCCGCGCGCGCTGGGCCTGACCGCCCACGAGGCGCTGCTGGTGACCGGGTCCGGCACCTCGGCGATGGAGATGGCCGTGATCAGCTCGGTCCGCGCGGGCCGGGAGATCCTGGTCGTGGACAACGGCGTCTACGGCGACCGGCTGCTGAAGATCGCGCGGGCGAACGGCATCACCGCGCACACCGTCCGCCCGGACGGCGACGACCTCACCCGCTGGACGACCCCGATCGACCCCGAGGCCGTCCGGGCAGCGCTGGAGGAGCATCCTGGCGTGGACGCGGTGGCGGTCGTCCACCACGAGACCACGACCGGGCTGATCAACCCGGTGCGGGCGATCGGCGAGATCGTGAAGGACACCGGCGCGCTGCTGGTCGTGGACGCGATCAGCGCGACGGGCAACGAGGACCAGGACCTAGGCGAGATCCACGCGGACATCGTGTGCGGCACCGCCAACAAGGGCCTGCACGGGCTGCCCGGGATCTCGTTCATCCTGTGCTCCCCGAAGGGAATCGAGCGGATCCAGGAGGTGCCGGCGCGCAGCCTCTACCTGAACGCCGCGTCCTACCTGAAGGGCCAGCGGAACGGGAACGTTCCGTTCACCCCGGCCGTCCAGGTCTGCTACGCGCTGGACGAGGCGATCCAGGAGTACTTCGACCAGGGCGGCTTCGAGGGGCGGACGAAGCTGTACCGCGAGCGGGCCGCGCTGGTGCGCTCCGGTTTCGGACGGCTCGGCCTGGACGTCCTGGTCAAGCCGGAACTGCGGTCCAACTCCGTGACCATGCTTCATCTCCCGGACGCCGTCACGTACGACCGGCTTCATGACGAGCTCAAGCGGCGCGGATACGTCATATACGCCGGTCAGGGAAGTCTTTCGTCCCAGTTCTTCCGAATCTGCACGATGGGGGAGATCCCCTGGCACCGGCTGGAGGAGCTCGAAGGCGCCCTTGACGAATCGATCAGGGCCGCACGAGCCTGACCGGACCCCGCGAGCAAGGAGCCGACCCCGTGCAGCTGAACCTGTACCGCCTCTGGATCTTCATGACGGTCGTGGAGGAGGGCGGGTTCTCCGCCGCCGCCACCAAGCTCTACCTGAGCCAGCCCAGCGTCTCCAACCAGGTCAGGCAGCTGGAGCAGTCGCTGCGCACGACCCTGATCGACCGGTCGGGCGCGCGCATCCGGCTCACCCCGGAGGGCGAGGTGCTGCTGGAGTACGCGCGCCGGGTGTTCCTGCTCGCCGACGAGGCCGTCACCGCGATCCGGCAGGTCAGCGGGTTGCAGAGCGGCACGCTGGTGGCCGGCGGCTCCACCACGGTCGGCACCTACCTGCTGCCGCCGCTGCTCGCCGCGTTCCGCGAGCGGCACCCCGGCATCGAGGTCGGCATCTTCACCGGCAACGCCGAGCAGGTGGAGAAGCGCCTGCTGGACGGCGAGATCGGGGTGGCCGTCCTCGCCGGGACGCCCCGCGCCCCGCAACTGGACGGCGAGCCGATCCTGCAGGACCGGGTCGTCCTGATCACCCCGCCGGACCACCCGCTGGCGGGCGAGCGGACGGTCCGGCCGGAGCAGCTCGCGGACGAGCGGTTCCTGCTCCGCGAGCCCGGCTCGTCCACCCGCGCCGTCCAGGAGGAGGCGCTCGCCGACTGGGGCCTCACCGGCGTCTCGCAGAACGAGGTGTGGGGCCCGGAGACGATCAAGCAGGCGGTCGCGTCCGGCCTCGGCATCTCGCTGGTGTCCGAGCACTGCATCGAGGCCGAGCTCGCCGGGCGCCGGCTCGCCGTCCTGCCCGTCACGCCCGGGCCCGACCCCCGTCCGATCGTGGTCGCGCACCGCCGCGACCGCCTGCTCGGCCCCGCCGAGCAGGAGTTCATCAAGCTCCTCAAGGCCACGCACAGCTGGCCTGCCCCAGCCCACACCCCCCTCCACGCCGTCCGGTGACCCCGCGGCAGGCCACCGACCGGCCCGCGGATCGCGCGGACCGGCACTGACCGGCCGCAGCGGACGCATTCCGGTACGTGCCGGGTCCGTGCGGTTCGTCCGCGGCGGACGCGGCCTGGCTCGCGCCAGGTCCGTTCGTTCGCAACGGACGCGGCCTGGTTCGCGCCGGGTGCGGTTCGTTCGTAACGGACGCGGCCTGGTTCGTGCCGGGTCCGTTCGTTCGCGGCGGTCGCAGCCTGGTTTGTGCCGGGTGCGGTTCGTTCGTAATGGACGCGGCCTGGTTCCTGCCAGGCGTGTTCGTTCGCGACGGACCGCGCTTGGTTCGCAAAGGACGCGCGTGTGGCACGCCCGAACGGGTTGCGCGAGGGGGACGCTCACTCGTTTTGGGAGTAGTTCATGGTGCCTTCGCGGGCGCGGATCGTCGTCATCGGCGGCGGAATCGTTGGGACCAGCGTCGCCTACCACCTGGCCGAGCTGGGGGAGGCCGACGTGGTCGTCCTGGAGCAGGGCCGGTTGTCGTCCGGGACGACCTGGCACGCGGCCGGCCTGGTCGGGCAGCTGCGCAGCACGGAGAACATGACCCGGTTGATCCGGTATTCGACCGAGCTGTACGGGCGGCTGGAGGCCGAGACCGGGTTCGGGACGGGCTGGAAGCGGACCGGGTCGGTCAGCGTCGCGCGGAAGCCGGAGCGCATGACGCAGCTGCGGCGGACGGTCGCGGCGGCGCGCTCGTACGGCGTGGAGGCGGAGGTCGTCTCGGCGGAGGAGGCGGCCGCGCTATGGCCCGTCATGCGCACGGACGACCTGGTAGGCGCGGTGTGGCTGCCCGGGGACGGCAAGGCGAACCCGTCCGACCTGACGCAGGCGCTCGCGCGCGGCGCGTCCCAGCGCGGCGTGAAGGTGATCGAGCGGGTGCGCGTCACCGGCGTGGACGTCGTGGACGGCGCGGTACGCGGCGTCTGCACCGATCGCGGCGACATCGAGTGCGAGATCCTGGTCAACTGCGCAGGCCAGTGGGCGCGGGGAATCGGGCAGATGGCCGGGGTGACGGTCCCGCTGCACAGCGCCGAGCACTACTACATCGTCACCGAGCAGATCGAGGGCGTCCGTCCTGACCTGCCCGTTCTGCGCGATCCGGACGGCTACACGTACTACAAGGAAGAGGTCGGCGGGCTGGTCGTCGGCGGGTTCGAGCCGGACGCCAAGCCGTGGGGCATGGACGGCATCCCCTACCCGTTCGAATTCCAGCTCCTGGACGAGGATTGGGACCAGTTCGCGATCCTGATGGAGAACGCGATCCACCGGGTTCCGGCCCTCGACCACACAGGAGTGAAGAAGTTCTACAACGGCCCGGAGAGCTTCACTCCGGACAACAACTTCCTCCTCGGTGAGGCTCCGGAAGTGCGCGGGTTCTTCGTCGGCGCCGGATTCAATTCGGCCGGAATCGCCTCGGCCGGCGGCGCGGGCAAGGCGCTCGCGGAATGGATCGTCGCGGGCGAGCCCGAATACGACGTCTGGCCCGTGGACATCCGCCGCTTCGCGCGCTGGGCCGACAACTCGGCGTGGCTGCACGACCGGGTGAAGGAGACGCTGGGCCTGCACTACGCGATGGCCTGGCCGAACAAGGAGCTCGACACGGCGCGTCCGCTGCGGCGCTCGCCCGTCCACCACCTGCTCAAGGGCGCGGTGTTCGGCTCGAAAATGGGCTGGGAGCGGGTCAACTACTTCGGCGACTCGGCTCCGGAATACTCGTTCGGACGCCAGAACTGGCACGACGCCGTGGCGCGCGAGGTGAAGGCGACCCGCGAGGACGTCGCGCTCTTCGACCAGACCTCGTTCTCGAAGTTCGTTGTGAAGGGCCCGAACGCCGAAAAGGCGCTGCAATGGCTCTGCACGAACGACGTGGCCGTAGCGCCCGGACGCGTTATCTACACCGGTCTGCTGAACGACCGAGGCGGCTACGAATCCGACCTCACGCTCACGCGCGTCTCCGAGGACGAATACCTGGTCGTCACCGGATCGGCGCAGACCACGCGCGACCTCGACTATCTCGAACGCCACTTGGGCGACGGCGCCGAAGTCGTCGATGTCACGGGCGCATATGCCGTGTTCGGCCTGATGGGCCCGCGCTCGCGTGATCTCCTCACTCGCGTCTCCACGGCAGATTTCTCAAATGAGACCTTCCCTTTCGGGACGAGTCGCCTGATCGACCTCGGCTATGCCACCGTCCGCGCCACCCGCGTCACGTACGTGGGCGAGCTGGGTTGGGAGCTGTACGTCCCGGCCGAGTTCGCCGTGACCGTCTACGAGACTTTGCTCGCACATGACCCGGCGCAAGCGGGCTACTACGCGATCGAGTCGATGCGTCTGGAGAAGGGCTACCGGGCATGGGGGCGCGAGCTCACCCCCGACTACACCCCTATCGAGGCGGGCCTGGGCTTCGCCTGCAAGAAGGACACCCCTTATCGCGGCCGCGACGTGGTCGAACGGCAGCGCCAGGAGGGCGTCGCACGTAAGCTCGTAAGCCTCACCCTGGACGACCCGTCCGCGCAGCTGTGGGGCGGCGAGCTGCTGCTCCGCGACGGCGAGCCGGCCGGGTCGGTCACCTCCGCCGCGTTCGGGCACACGCTCGGCGCGTCCGTGGGGATGGCCTACGTCCGGGGCGGCGGGCCCGAGACCGGCGAACGTCCCACCAGCGGACGCCCGACTGGCGAACCTGCCACCGGCGGGCGCCGGACCGGCGGCCGTCCCACTGGAGAGGTCCTCACCGGCGAGGGGCTCCTCGGCTCCGTGTACGAGGTCGAGGCGGCGGGCGAGCGCTTCGGCGCGACCGTCTCCCTGCGGGCCCCGTACGACCCGACCGCGGCGAAAGTGAAGTCATGACCCAGCACGATCAGCGCGAGTTCGTCCTCACGCTCTCCTGCCCGGACCGTCCGGGCATCGTCGCCGCCGTCTCGGGGGCGCTGGCCGAGCGCGGCTGCAACATCCTGGAGAGCCAGCAGTTCAGCGACCGGGACACCGCGACGTTCTTCATGCGCGTCCAGTTCGGCGCGCTGCCCGACACCGACGCCGACGAGCTCCGCACCACCTTCGCGGCGCTCGGCACCGAGCTCGGCCTCGAATGGCGGCTGTACGACACGGCCGAGCGCCCGCGCGTGCTGATCATGGTGTCGCGGTTCGGGCACTGCCTGAACGACCTGCTCTACCGGCAGCGCTCCGGCCTTCTGGACGTGGACATCGTCGCCGTCGCGTCCAACCACCCGGACATGCGCCCGCTCACCCAGTCGTACGGGATCGACTACCACCACCTGCCGGTCGAGCGCGGCGGCAAGGCCGCGCAGGAGGCCGAGATCCTCACGCTGGTCGAGCACTACCGCGCCGACCTGGTCGTCCTGGCCCGCTACATGCAGATCCTTTCGGACGACCTGTGCGCGAAGCTGCCCGGCCGGATCATCAACATCCACCACTCGTTCCTGCCGAGCTTCAAGGGCGCTAAGCCCTACCATCAGGCGCACGCGCGCGGCGTGAAGCTGATCGGCGCGACCGCGCACTACGTGACACCCGCGCTGGACGAGGGCCCGATCATCGAGCAGGAGGTCGCGCGGGTCGACCACGCCCACAGCGCGGACGAGCTGGTCGCCGTCGGCCGCGACGTCGAGTGCCTGGCGCTCGCCCGCGCCGTCCGCTGGCACGCCGAGCACCGCATCCTCCTCAACGGCGACCGCACCGTCGTCTTCCGCTGACCCCCGCCGCCCCCGCCGCCCCGGCCGCCCCGGCCGCCCCGGACGGCCCGGACGGCCCGGTTGGCCCGGACGGCCCGGACGGCCCGCTGGACCAGCCGTCCAGCGGGCCGTCCGGCCAAGCGGTGACGCGGGCCGTCCGGCCAGGCGACCGTCCGGCCGAGCGGCCATCCCGGCGAGCGGTCAGGCGGGGGCGGGGGTTGCGTCCTCTAGCGGGCGGTTCTCGTCGGTGTCGATCTGCGTGATCTCGTTGAAGGGCTCCGCGCCGGACAGGACGGAACGGGCCCGTTCCGTGTCGAACTCCTTCGTCCAGGAGCCGATGACCACGGTCGCGACGGCGTTGCCCGCGAAGTTGGTCAGCGCGCGGGCCTCGGACATGAACCGGTCGATGCCGACGATGAAGCCGACGCCGTCCACCAGCTCGGGCCGGTGCGACTGGAGGCCGCCGGCGAGCGTGGCGAGCCCGGCGCCGCTGACCCCGGCCGCGCCCTTGGATGCGATGATCATGAACAGCAGCAGCGACAGCTGGGACGCCAGCGACAGCGGCTTGTCCTGCGCGGACGCGATGAACAGCGTCGCCATCGTCAGGTAGATCGCGGTGCCGTCCAGGTTGAAGGAGTACCCGGTCGGGACGGTGATGCCGACCACCGGACGGGACACCCCGAGGTGCTCCATCTTCGCGATCAGCCGCGGCAGCGCCGACTCCGACGACGACGTCGAAAGGATCAGCAGGAACTCGCGGCCGAGGTACCGCAGCAGCGACAGGATGCTGATCCGAGCCGTGAGCCACAGCACCGCGCCGAGCACGACGAACACGAACAGCGCGCAGGTGACGTAGAAGCCGAGCATGATCACCAGCAGGCCGCGCAGCGCGCTCCAGCCGGTCGCGCCGACCACCGCGGCCATCGCGCCGAACGCGCCGACCGGCGCCGCCCACATGATCATCGCGAGGATCCGGAACACCCAGCGCTGCACCAGCTCCAGCGCCCCGCGGATCGGCTCGCCCGCGGGCCCGATGCTCTGCAGCGCGAACCCGGCGAGCAGCGCCACCAGCAGCGTCTGCAGCACCTGGCCCTCGGTCAGCGCGGACGGCAGCGTGGTCGGGATGATGCCGAGCAGGAAGTCGGTGGTGTTCTCGCCGCCGGACGCGGCCTTGTGCGCCGCGCCGGTCTGCGCCGACGTCAGGTGCAGCCCGTCCCCGGGGTGCAGGACGTTGCCCACCGCGAGGCCGATGGCCAGCGCGAACGTGGACATCACCAGGAAGTAGCCGATCGCCAGCAGCCCGACCTTGCCGACCTTGGCGGCGCGGGCGACCGAGCCGATGCCGAGCGTGACGGTCAGGAAGATGATCGGCGAGATCATCATCTTGATCAGGTTGACGAAGCCGGTGCCGAGCGGCTTGAGGTCGGTGGCGAAATCGGGCGCGGCGAGCCCGACGACCACGCCGAGCACGACGGCGGCGAGCACCGCGAGGTACAGGTAGCGCACGGGGTCGCGGCGGGCGGGCGCGCCGGGGGCGGGGCTCGCGGGGGTGGGGTGCGTGCCGGAGGGCACGGTGGCCTCCTCGGGGTCGGATGGGGTGGTCCGTCCGGGAGCAGGGGACTCCGGGGCGGACGCCGGTCTGGCGTAACCTTGGCCGACCACGTGACCGGCGTCACGTTTGCGTACATTGCGTTCACCGGCCGGGCGGTACCGTGCGACAAGGCATCAGGGCAGGTCAGAGCGGATGGGAGCGGGTGGCGTCGATGCGTCCGGGGCGGCGGTGGAGCGTGGCGCGGCAGTTGCTGGCGCTGCATCTGGCGCTGGTCGTCGTGCTCGTGGCGGCGTCGGCGGGGGTGGCGTACGAGGCGTCCGTGCGGGCGGCGCGGGACCGGGCGCGGCAGGCGGTCACCTCGGTCGCGGCCTCCGTGGCGGACGCGCCGACCGTCCGCGACGCGCTGCTCTCCGCCGGACCCGGCGCCCGGCTGCGTCCCGGCGGACGGGCCGACCTCGGCCTGCAGCCGTTCGCGGAACGGGTCCGGGTGGACGGCGGGGTCGACTTCGTGACGATCATGACCCCGGAAGGCGTCCGCCTCACCCACCCCGACCCGCGCCGCATCGGCCAGCGCTACCTCGGCACGATCGCGCCCGCCCAGCAGGGCAGGCGCCTGACCGAGACCTACACCGGCACCCTCGGCCCGTCCGTCCGCACGATAGTCCCCGTCTTCGCCGACGCCGCACCCTCCGACGAGACCCCCTCCACCCCCAGCACGCCGCCTACTGCCGGGCCGCCGTCCGCCGCCGGAAGGCCCTCCCGCGCCGGGACACCCTCCGACGTTGCCTCGCCCTCCACCAGCGCGACGCCGTCCACCGGTGAGTCGCCGTCTGGCAGCGGGACGTATTCCGCCAGTGGGACGCCGTCTGCCGGTGGGACGACGCCTGGCGGTGAGTCGCCGTCCGCTGGCGGGACGGCGCGTGGTGGTGAGTCGCTGTCCGCCGGTGGGACGGGGGCTGGCGGTGGGACGACGTCGTCCGTCGGGGGTGAGCGGGTGGTGGGGTTGGTGTCGGTCGGGATCACGGTCCGCGCGATCTCGGCGGAGCTGCGCGAGCGGCTGGTGCCGTTGGCGCTGGTCGCGGTCGCCGTGCTCGGCCTCGGCGTCGTCGGGAGCGTCCTGGTCGGCGCGCGGCTGCGGCGCCAGACCCGGGGCGTCGCGCCGGACGAGCTGCGCCGCATGTTCGACTACTACGAGGCGATCCTGCACGCCGTCCGCGAAGGGCTGGTGCTGGTGGACCGGGACGGACGCGTCGTCCTATGCAACGACGCGGCGCGCGACTTGCTGAGCCTGCCCGCCGACCCCACCGGGCGCCCGGTCACCGCCCTTGGCCTCGGGGACGAGCTGGTTGCTGCGTTCACCTCCAGTACCGGACGCGCCGACGAGATCCACGTCGCCGACACACGCGTTCTGGTCGTCAACACCGTCCCTGTGCGTTCGCGCGGGAAGGCGATGGGCACGGTCGTCACCTTGCGCGACCACACCGACCTGCAATCACTCATGGGCGAGCTGGACAGCGTGCGCGGATTCGCCGAGTCCCTACGCGCGCAGGCGCACGAGGCCGCGAACCGGTTGCATACCGTGGTCTCGCTGGTCGAGCTGGGCCGTCCGGCGGATGCGGTCGAGTTCGCTACTGCGGAGCTCGCGACCGCGCAGGAGCTGACGGATCGGGTCGTCGGCGCCGTCCGGGAGCCGGTGCTAGCGGCGCTGCTGCTCGGCAAGTCCGCCGAGGCGGCCGAGCGCGGCGCGGAACTGGTGGTCACGTCCGACTCCGAAATCGGCGAGACCGGCGGCCCCGGCCGGGTCGGGGCGCGCGACCTGGTCACGATCCTCGGCAACCTGGTCGACAACGCGCTGGACGCGGCGATCGAGAACGCCGCCGCCCGCGCCCCGCGCGTCGAGGTGACCGTCCGCACGGACGCGGACGGCCTGCTGCTGAAGGTCGCCGACAGCGGCCCCGGCGTCGCTCGCGAGGAGGTGCCCGCGATGTTCCGGCGAGGCTGGAGCACCAAACCGGAAAGCGGCCACGCCGGCCTGGGCCTGGCCTTGGTCGGACGGGCCGTCCGCCGCTACGAGGGCTCCATCGACGTGTCGACACCCGACGGCGGCGGCGCGATCGTATCCGTCCGCCTGCCCTCCACAGAAGGAACGCCGCAATGACCCGACCACCGGTGAACGGACCCAACGCCGACGGTCGGAGAGTCGCAGAGACCGGGCCGCCGCGCGGCGAAGGGATGGGGACGATGTCCCGGCGGTTGGTGGACGGGTTCAGCGCTGGCGGTCGGGGAGTCGTGTTGACCGGGTCGCTGCGCGGCGAAGGGAGGGCGCGATGACCCGGCCATTGGTCGAGGAAGCCAGCGCTGATGGACGGAGAGTCGTGGTGACCGTGGTGTGCCTGGCCGAAGGGATGGCGCGATGATCCGGCCGTTGCTGGACGGAGCCGGCGTTAGCGGCCGGGGAGTCGCGGCGACCGGGTCGCCGCTCGACGAAGGAGCGGCGCGATGATCCGCGTCCTGGTGGTTGAGGACGACCCGCTCGCGGCCGAGGCGCACCGCCGGTACGTCGAGCGGGTGCCCGGGTTCGCGGTGTCCGGCGTGGTGCACGCGGGCGCGGACGCGCTGCGCTTCTGCGAGCGGACGCCGGTCGATCTCGTCCTGCTGGACCTCTACCTGCCGGACGGCCACGGCCTCGCGGTGTGCCGGGCGCTGCACGCCTCGCGCCGCCAGGTGGACGTGATCGCCGTGACGTCCGCGCGGGACCTGGCGGAGGTGCGTTCGGCCGTGTCCGCCGGGGTCGTCCAATACCTGCTCAAACCGTTCACGTTCGCCTCGCTGCGCGACCGGCTGGAGGCGTACGCGCGGTTCCGCGACCGTGCCGGACAGGACGGCGAGGCAGCGGGCCAATCGGACGTGGACGGCCTGATCGCCACGCTCCGCACGCCCGAACTCGGCGGCTCGCTGCCAAAGGGCATGAGCCAGGAGACCCTCCAGGCGGTCAGCGACGCGCTAACCGGCGCTGCCGACGGCCTATCGGCCGCGGAGGCTGCCGCGCAGACCGGGGTGTCCCGCGTGACGGCCCGCCGCTACCTCGAATACCTGGCGGAGAACGGCCTGGCCGTCCGCCGCCCGCACTACGGCCAGGTAGGCCGCCCCGAAGTCCGCTTCCACCCCGCCTCCTAACCCCGCCCGCAGAACCAAGGCACGCCACCCCCTCGCACACCCCAGCCAGCGCCCCGACCCACGCCGCGCCCCTCGCACCCCTCGGCCCACGCCCCGGTCCCCGCCCGAGCCGCGCTGCGCCCCTCGGCCCACGCCCTGATCCGTGCCCGCGCGGCGCTGCGCCCCTCGCGCGCCTTGGCCTGAGTCTCAGTCGGCGCCCCGAGCCGTGCTGCGCACCCTGGCCCACGCTCTGATCCGTGCCCGCGCGGCGCTGCGCCCCTCGCGCGCCTCGGCCTGAGCCCCAGTCCGCGGCCGAGCCGTGCTGCGCACCTCGGCCCACGCTCTGATCCGTGCCCGCGCGGCGCTACGCCCCTTGCGTACTTCGGTCGGCGTTCCGGTCCGCGGCCGAGCCGTGCCGAGCCTCTCGCGTACTTCGGCCAGCGTCCCGTCCGCGCCGCTTCCATCGGTGCCTTGGCCTGCCCCCCGGTCCGTGTCCGAGCCGGTCTCGGGCTCATGACGTGCTGCGTCTCTCGGATGCCTCGGCGTGCGTTCCGGTTCGCGTCCCGTGCCGGTGTCCCGGGTCCGCGCTGTGTCGCGTCTTTTTGACGTTTGGCCTTCGTGCCCGTCTGCATCCCGTGCCGGTGGCCTGGATCCGCGCTGTGTCGCGCCTTTCGGACGTCTTGGCCTTGGTGCCCGCCTCGTGCTGCGTCGATGTCCCGGGTTCGCGTCGTGCTGCTTCGCTCGCGCGCCTTGGCGTGCGTTCCGATCCGCGTCCTGTACCGACGTGTCCCGGGTCTACGCTGTGCCCGCTTCCTTCGGGCGGCTCGGCATGCGTTCCGACTCGCGGCCTGCGCGGGCGTCTCGGGTCCGCGTCGTGCCGTGTTCTCGGACGCCTTGGCGGTGCACTCCGATCTGCGTCCTGGCCGGTCTCGCGGGTTCCTGCCGTGCGCCTCTTTCGGGTGCCTTGGCGCCCGTGCTCGTCCGGGTCTTGAGACGGTCTCCTGGGTCCACGGCATGGCGGGTTTCACCGAACGTGGCGTTGCCTCACCATGGGTAGCGGCGTTCCGGGCGGTCCCGGTTCCCGCGTGGGGGTGGTGATGGGCGAGACGCTGGCGCAGGACCTCATTGAGGACGCGCACGCCCGCCAGCAGGCGCGCCGGACCGCGATGGCCGAGTTCCGGCCGCGCCGCACGGCGCTGCTGGCGGGAACGGGCCTGGTGCTGGCGGTGGGTGGTGGCGGCGCGGCGGTGCAGATCCTGTCCACGATGATCGGGGAGCCGGTGTGGATCGTCCCGGCCGGGACGGTTCGGGACGCGTTGCATCACGCGGCGTGGCATGACCGTCCGGTGCTGGCGGTCGCGGCCGGGCTTGTGGTCGCGGGCGCTTGGCTGCTGCTGTCGCTGGTTCCGGGCCGTCCGCGCCGGGAGCCGGTGCAGGGCACGGACGCTCGGCTCGCGGGCGCCGTCTCCCGGCGCGACCTGCGCCGCGAGCTTGCCGATGCCGCGCTGGACGTCCCCGGCATCGAGCGCGCGCGGATCCGGTTGCGCGGCCATGTGCACCGTCGCGTCGTCGTCCGCACGATGACCCGGTACCGCAATCCGGCCAACAGCGCGGACCTGGTCCGGCAGGCCGTCCGCGACCGTCTGGACGGCTTCGGCCTGATGCGCCACCGCCGCATCGACGTCCGCCTGACCTGGCGCGACGACTGACCACCGCGCGCAGACGGACCGGCGCGCGCAAACGGACCGGTCCGCGACGGAGATCAGGCGCGCGTCGAACGACGGACGCGCGTTGAGGGACCGTCGGGTGGCGAAAGACGGACGCGCAGCGAACGATGGACGCGCGTTGGGGGACCAGCGGATGGCGAAAGACGGGCGCGCGTCGAAAGACGGGTGCGCATTGAGGGACCGGCGCGTGGCGAAAGACGGGCGCGTGGCGAAGGGGCGGCACACGACGAAGGACTGCGGCGGGTAGACGGACCATCGCGTGGCGGCTGACCGGCGCGAGGCCAGTGAGCGTCACGCGGTGACGTATCGGCACGTAGCGACCGTCGCGCGTGGACGGACCGTCGCGCGGCGGCTGCCCACCGCGCGGCGGTGACCGGCGTGCGGTGACGGGACGGCGTGGGTTGACCGGCCGCCGGGTGGTGGGTTGATCGGCTGCCGGGTGGTGGCGGGAGTTGGTGAGGAGAGGGCTGGGGATGCGGGTTGTGGCGGGGCTGGCCGGAGTGCTGCTGCTTGCGGGCGGGGTGCTGGCGCTGTGCGCGGGGCTGGGCGCGTTCGGTCCGGACGCTGCGGGCGCGGCGGTGCTGTCGGCGGCGACCGAGCGGTACGTGCGGGATCACGACTGGTTCTGGCCGCTGGCCGGGGCCGTCGCGGAGGTCGTTGCGCTGGCCGGGCTGGTCGGGTTCGGCGGGACGGTCCGGGAGGCGAGGCTGCGCAGGCGTCCCGCCATGGACGGCGCGACGCGGATGCACGCGCGCGCCGCGTCCGGCGACCTCGTCCGGGACGTGGTGCGCATGCCGGGCGTCCGGGACGTCCGGGTGCGGCTGACCGGGACGCCGGCGCGGCCCCGGCTGGTGCTGACCGTGGACTGCGCGCCGGACGCGTGTCCCGGTGACCTGCACGCGGCGCTCGGCGGCGAGCCGGTGGCGAGGTTCCGCGATGCGGTCGGCATGCAGACGCTGCTGGTGGTCGTCCGATACCGGCTGGCGGAGCCGTCGCCCGAGCCGGATCCGCTGGACGTGCCCGCCGACGCGGACGTCGAGGCGTTCTTGATCCCGCGCGCGAGGCGGCGCGGTGCGGCAGACGGTGCCCGCACCCCGATTACGGACCGTGATGTCGGGTAGAGGACCTGGTGGAGCACTGTCCGGCGATAGGGGGAAAAGCCGTGGGTGATCTGGGAAACAAGGGCGAGGAGTACGCCGGTAAGGCGAAGGAGGCGGCGGGCAAGGCGACCGGGAACTCCCGGCTTGAGGGCGAGGGCAAGGGCGACCAGGTCAAGTCGCAGGCCAAGGACGTGGCGGACGACGTCAGGAAGAAGACGGAAGACGCCAAGGAGAAGATCAAGGGCATGTTCAAGTCCGGATCGTGATCACGGACTGATTGTCGGATTCAGGGGACCGGTGGGCGCTTTGCGTCACCGGTCCTTTTTATCTAGTTGATCGACTTTGGTGCTCTCTTGCCCTCCGGTGCGGTTTTCCTGTTACGGAACGTGAGCATGAACCCGGCACGTCACGAGGCGACAGGGGGAATTCGCCGTGAGTCAGCAGAGCGGACAGCAGGCCACCAAGGAGCGGCCGGTCGACTCGCTGCCGAGCCAGCACGTGCGGTCCGGAGCGGGGCACAAGCCGAACCCGTCCGGCGGCCGGGAGGTCGCGCACACCGGAGACGGCGCGCTCGTCAGCGACACCGGCAAGACCAGGATCGCGGACGGCGTCGTCGCGAAGATCGCAGGCATGGCGGCCCGCGAGGTCGGCGGGGTCTACGCCATGGGCGCCGGGATGGCCCGGACCTTCGGCTCGGTCAAGGAGCGCATCCCGGGCGTCGGGGTCAGCGTGACCCAGGGCGTCGCGGTCCAGGTCGGCGAGAAGCAGGCCGCCGTGGACATCGACCTGGTGGTCGAGTACGGGGTCGCGATCCCGGACCTCGCCCGCGCCTGCCGGGAGAGCGTGATCTCGCAGGTCGAGCAGATGACCGGGCTGGAGGTGGTCGAGGTCAACATCACCGTCGACGACGTCCACCTCCCAGGGGAGGAGAACAACCACAAGGACGACGCGTCGCACCACGACGCCGAGAAGCCGGCACCACGGGTGAAGTGACCCGCCGGATGACCGGCCCGCCGACAGACCCGGACAACGCCACCGGCCCCGGCAAGCCAAACGGCCCCGGCAAGAAGCCCACCGCCCGCAAACACACCGGCAAGGCCGCCAAGGCCGACACCGGCAAGGGCACCGACGCCACCGCCGACACCGGGAACGGCGCCGACGCTGCCAAGGGCAACGGCGCCCGCGCCGGCAAGGGCTCTGACGCCGACACCGGCAAGGCCGCCGACACTGGCAAGGCCAACGGCGCCCACGCCGGAAGGGGCAAGTACGCCGACGCCGAAACCGGCAAGGCTGCCGACACCGGCAACGGCGCTGACGCCGAAACCGGCAACGGTGCCGACGCGGGCAAGGGCAACGGCGCCCACGCCGGAAGGGGCAACGGCGCCGCTGGCAAGGGCGCCGACGCCGGTAAGGACAAGGGCGGCGGATCAGGCGAGGGGGTCGGCAACGGCAGGGCGGACGCGGAGGTCGCGCCGTCGCATGCCGAGGTGGCCGAGCGGGTCGCCGGCGCGGTGACCGCGCTGCCGGACGTGGTGGGCCTGTCGGCCGGCCACTCGGTCCGGCTCGCGACCTACCGCGCCGGACCACCGCTGGCCGGGGTGGCCGTCCGGGAGGACGCCGTCGAGATCGGGGTGGTCGCGCGGTTCGGCCGTCCGCTGGACGAGATCGCCGCAGAGGTGCGCGCCACGGCGCGCCCCCTCTCCGGCGACCGCCGGGTGGACGTCCTGATCGCCGACATCGTCCCGGAAGGCGACCAACCCACCGCCGACCCCGCCGACGCCCGGACAGGCGCCGCCGGGGACGCCGACAACCGACCCGGCAACACCGGATCGGGCGACGCCCGGACGGACGACGGCGGAGACGCCAACGCTCGGCCCGGCAACGACGGCGGAACGGGGGACCGGGGAGCGGGAGACGGGGGGCGTGTGGGTTCGGGCGGCGCGGCTGGATGAGGCCGGGTGACCAGGCCAGGGCGGAGCGCGCGGCGTTCCGGGCCTGGGTCCGTGCCCACCATCCGGACCTCGGCGGCGATCCGGAGGCGTTCGCCGCCGGGCTCCGCCGCAGGCGCCGGGGCCGGGTGCGGTCCGGTGCGCCGCTGGACGCGCCGATCGTGGGCTTCCGAAGGCGGTTCGGCCCGATCGCGCTCGTCCTGCGCTGGCGCTACCGCCGCCGTCGCGCCCGCCGCCTGCGCTAACCGCTTGTTGAGTGTGCGACAGGGGCCTCAGTAGGGGAATGGCCTCTTGCGAGAGTTACGGCCTCTAACTGTTGTGAGGGCGGGTAAGGGATGCGAGAGCCGGGCGAGGGAACGGGCTCTCGCGAAAGTTATAGCTTCTAACGGTCGCAAGGATGGGTCAGGGGTGCGAGAGCGGTTCAAGGGGGAGACATGAACGGAATCTCGGTCTGGTCGGTCGTAGGCCTGGCCTACGGGACGGCGCTGGGCTTCGCCGGAGTGATCGGCGGGTTCGGCGGGTTCCTGCTGGTGCTGGTGCTCGGCCTCCTCGGCCTGCTGGCCGGACGCGCCGTCGCGGGCGAGATCGACGTCGCCGGCGTCTGGGACTCGCTCGCCAACCGGAAGCGGCCCACGGCATGACGACCGCGGCGCGCGCCGGATCCGACCCGTCCGCCGAGACCGAGGCCGAGGAGCGCGGCGAGACCCGGATCAAGGACCGGGTGATCGAGCGCGTCGCGGGCCGGGCCGCCGGCGAGGCCGCCGGGACGACCGGCCTGGACAAGACCGTCCTCGGCGTCAAGGTCGGCGGGCGGCGCGACGCGCGGGTGCAGATCGACGTGGACGGCGACCGGGTGACCGCGCGCGTGTCCACGTCCGTGGAGTACCCGGCGCCCGTCCGGCAGGTGGCGCGGCAGGTGCGCGAGCAGGTGCGCAGCCGCATCGCCGCCATGACCGGAATGACGGTCGAGCGGGTGGACGTCGAGTTCGCCTCGTTCGACCAGGACGACGAGCGGGCGGGCAAGCGGAACCGGCGGAGGGAACTGGAGTGACCACGCACGCGGGACGGCTTCCGCAGGCCAAGACGGCCGCGAGGCCGGCGACCAAGGGGAAGAAGGCGGCGCGCGCGGCGCGTTCGGCGTTCCGCCCGCGCCGCATCGTCACCTCGCTCATCGCGGCGCTCGCGCTCACCGCCATCGGGACGATCACCGCGATCGAGGTGTTCTCGGAGCGGGCCGGGCATCCCGCGAAGATCGTCTCGTACGGGCGGGTGGCGAACTGGGCCGAGGGACACACCTGGAAGAACTGGGCGGTGCTGGTCGTCTGCGGCGCGGTGGCGCTGGTCGGGCTGTGGTTCCTGCTGGCCGGGCTGCTGCCGGGGCGCCCGCACGTCGTCCCGCTGCGCGGCGACGACCCGGACCTCGCGATGGCGATCACGCCCGGCGGGCTCCGCTCCAGCCTCGCGGCGGCCGCCGAGGACGTCGCGCATTCGTCGGACGCGCGCGTCCAGTTGGGACGCCACCGGGTCACGGTGTCGGTCCACTGCCCTTCGCACGAGGTCGACAAGGTGACAGAGAAGGTCAAGCGCTCCGTCGAGACCAGGCTGGACGACATCCGGCCGCTGACCAAGTACAAGGTCTCCGTGAAGGCCCGCACCAAGAAGCCGACCTGACCGCAAGGCTTTGACCAGGAAGGGGTGACGGATGGATCGGCACGCTGCGGGGCTCAACCGCGTCCTGCTCGTCCTGACGGGGCTGGTGTTGGCCGTCGCCGGGGGAGCGGGGCTTGCGCTCGGTCTGCACGCTTTCGGCAGTGCGCGCGCGCACGAGCCGATGCTCAGCGACTCGACGCGGAACTACGCGTCGAGCCATTCCTGGTTCTGGCCCACGGTCGGCGGGGTCGCGGCCGTCCTCGCGGTGATCGGCGTGGTCTGGCTCCTCGCGCAGGGACGGTCCGACCGCATCAATGGGGTCGTCCTGGACGATGGGGACGGCACGGGCAAGACGGTCGTGCCCGCCGGGACGCTCGCGAGCGCGCTCCAGGACGACATCGAGGAGGTCCCCGGCGTCCGGTCCGCGCGGGCGCGGCTGACAGGCAAGCCGTCCGCACCCAAACTGCGCCTGAACGTGACCTACGAGCGCCGCGCTGACGTGCTGGAACTGCGCCGCAGCATCCAGGACCGAGCCCTCGCACGGCTGCGCAGCGCACTGGAAATGGACCGAATGCCCGCCGTCGTCCGCCTCCGCCTGGTAACCGGCGACGAACGCCGCCAAGTCGAATAACCATCACCCCACGCCCACTGATCGACTTGAGCCGCGCCACCAAACAACCTGACCCGCGCCGAGCCACGCCGCCGGACGAGCCGAGCCGCCCCGCTGCACCGGGTGGCCCGCCATTGCGCAAGGTAAGGCGCGCCCCGCCATCCCGAATGCCCAGCGCGCGGTGCCACCGCTGATCCAGCTGAGCCGCGCGGCCGGACGAGCTGAGCCGCCCGCCGCACCCGGGTGCCCGTCGCCGCAGCGGGCGAGTCGCCGCGCCGAGTGGCTGGTGCGCAGCGCACCGCTGGTCTGGCTGGGCTATGCCGCTGCACGGGCCGAGTTGTGCTGCCGCACCGGGGTCCCGCTGGCGCACTGGGTGAGGCTCGCTCCGCTGGCCCGGAGAGGTGGCGTGCGGCGGTGGGTGGGTTTGTGAGGTGTGCCGCTGAAGGGCCGAATTGGGTTCTGGAGGCTGGTCGGGGCGGCGTGCTTGCGCGATGATGTGCGGCCATGAGCGAACTCATGGCGGGGCATGTGGCCGCGTTCGAGCAGACCGTCCGGTCGACGATCGGGCTGGCGGAGGCGTTCGGCGACGGGGACTGGGTGCAGCCCACCGAGCTTCCCGGCTGGACGGTCAAGGACATCGTGTCGCACCTGGCGAGCGTGGAGCTGCTGCTCCTGGGCGAGGATCCCGCGCCCGGGCACGCGCTGCCGGACGATCTCCCGCACGTCCGCAACGACCTCGGCAGGCTCATGGAGCCCGGCGTGGACTTCCGGCGCGGCACCCCCGGCCCCGAGGTGCTGGCCGAGCTGCGGGACGTCCTGGACCGCCGGCTGGTGAAGCTGGAGACGACCCCGCCGGACGAGCCGGCGCTGCTGCCGATCGGCCGCATGGGCACCTACACCGAGCTGATGGTGTTCCGCGCGTTCGACTGCTGGGTGCACGAGCAGGACATCCGGCGCGCGGTCGGCTGTCCCGGCAACCTGGACGCGCCGGCCGGCGAGCGGATGTTCGCCGTCGTCTCGCAGGGCCTGCCGATGATCGTCGGGAAGCGCGCGGGAGCGTCCGCGGGCACCGCCGTGACCTTCGAGATCACCGGCCCGGTCGAGATCACCAAGCACGTCCGGGTGGACGGCGAGGGCCGCGCCGCGCTCGTCGACGAACCGGGCGCGGACGCGACCGTCCTGCGCATGGACTGGGAGACGTTCGTACGCCTGGTGACCGGGCGCTGCACCGCGGACGCCGTGACCGTCGAGGTCAGCGGGGACCAGGAGCTGGCCGGACGCATCCTCGGGGCGATGGCCCTCGCACCTTGACGACACTTTTGTCCGCATAATCCCCAAAATCACCCTTCTGGCGCCTAGCGTTCGTGGTGTTCCGCCGAAGTCGAAGGAACGGGAGGTGCGCGCTTGAGCGAGTACCAGCAGACCGACGGCTCCCCGAGGGAGCCCTTCGACGGATGGAGGCCCCATCTGAACCACCTGCCAACGGGCCCCTTCCACTGAGTGGCCCGGAGCGGTCCGGGGGCCGTGCCCAACCGCCACGACCCCTGGTCCGCACCCGTATTTCGCACTGTCCAAAGACGTCCGGGACGACCCTCGCCCCGGACGTCTTCTGCGTCGCGACGCCGCACATGCGCTCGGTTGCGACTCCGCCCATGCGTCCAGTTGCGAAACCCCGTCCGCGCACCAAGTCGCGGTGGCGCCCGCGTGCCCGGCTGCGACACCGTCCGCGCGCCCAGCTGCGACGCCGCCCGTGCGCCTGGCTGCGACACCGTCCGTGCGCCCGGCTGCGACGCTGGCCGTGCGTCCAGCTGCGACGCTGGCCGTGCGTCCAGCTGCGACGCTGGCCGTGCGTCTAGCTGCGACGCTGCCCGTGCGTTCAGTTGCGGTGGCGCTCCGCACGGTCAGTTGTGATGCTGCCCACGCGGGTAGTGAGTTGGAAAATCAAACTTGCTGCGCGAGACTCGGGTTGGAAGTTCCAACTGAGGAGGCAGTGATGCGAGACGCGGTGATCGTCGAGGCCGTCCGGACCCCGATCGGCAAGGGCAAGCCGAACGGCGCGCTGCACGAGGACCACCCCGTGGATCTGCTCGCGCGCACCCTGAAGGCGCTGGTCGAGCGCACGGGCATCGACCCGTCCGTGGTGGACGACGTGATCGGCGGCGTGGTCACCCAGGTCGGGGAGCAGTCCCTCAACCTCACCCGCAACGCCGTCCTCGCCGCCGGGTTCCCCGAGTCCGTCCCCGCGACGACCGTGGACCGGCAGTGCGGCTCGTCCCAGCAGGCGCTGCACTTTGCCGCGCAGGGCGTGATCTCCGGCGCGTACGACGTGGCGATCGCGTGCGGTGTCGAGTCGATGTCCCGCGTCCCGATGGGCTCGGGGGTGCTGCCCGGCAGCGACCCGTTCGGCCCGCTGCTGAACGCCCGCTACCCCGAGGGGCTGGTCGGGCAGGGCATCAGCGCCGAGCTGATCGCGTCCCGCTGGAAGCTCACCCGGACCGAGCTGGACGAGTTCGCCGCCGCGTCCCACCGGAAGGCCGCCGAGGCCACCGCGAACGGCGCGTTCGACCGCGAGCTGGCCTGGCCGGGGACGGACGAGTCGATCCGTCCGACCACCACGCCCGAGATCCTCGCGAACCTCAAGCCCGCGTACTACTACGAGGCCGCCGCCGAGCGCTTCCCGGAGATCGGCTGGAACATCACGGCGGGCAACGCGTCCCCGATCAACGACGGCGCCGCCGCCGTCTTGGTGATGAGCCGCGAGGCCGCCGAGCGCCTCGGCCTGCGCCCGCGCGCCCGCTTCCACACCTTCGCCGTCGCGGGGGACGACCCGCTGCTCATGCTCACCGCGATCATCCCCGCCACCGCCAAGGCCCTCGCCCGCTCCGGCCTCGCGCTGGACGACATCGACCTGTTCGAGGTGAACGAGGCGTTCTCCCCGGTCGTGCTGGCCTGGCTGCGCGAGACCGGGGCCGACCCCGCCCGGACGAACGTCCGCGGCGGCGCGATCGCCCTCGGCCACCCCCTCGGCGGCAGCGGCGCCCGCATCATGACCACCCTCCTGCACGCCCTGGAGGACACCGGCGGACGCTACGGCCTCCAGACCATGTGCGAGGCGGGCGGCCTGGCCAACGCCACCATCATCGAGCGGCTCTGACATGCACGACCACCACGGCGGGCTTGGCGCGGCAGGCTCGGAGCGGCTCTAACATGGCGGGCATGCCGCCGAAGGAGGCCGACCCGAGGCCCTGCTCGATCGCCGACACCCTGGAGCTGATCGGCGAGCGCTGGTCGGTGCTGGTCGTGCGCGAGCTGTTCCACGGCGTCCGGCGCTTCGACGGCATCGCCCGCAACACCGGCGCGTCCCGCGACATCCTCACCACCCGGCTGCGGAAGCTGGAGAGCGCCGGGATCATCCGCCGCGAGCGGTACAGCGACCGCCCGGCCCGGTACGAGTACCACCTCACCGCGGCCGGACGGGAGCTGGGCGACGTCCTGCTACTGCTCCTCAAGTGGGGCGACAAGCACATCAACCCGGACGATCCGCCCGTCACCTGGACCCACTCCTGCGGCGCGGACCTCGTCCCCGAAGTGGTCTGCGCCGCCTGCGGCGAACCGGCCCGCGAGGGCGCCCACAGCCCCCATGGCCGAGGCGTCCGCCCAACCTGACCCCGCCTGCCACGCGCCGGCGTCCGCCCAGTACGCCGGGGACGTCCGCCCGCCCTGCCCCGACCGCCCACCGGCGCGTCCGCCCAACCTCGAACGAGGCGCCCGCCCGGCCTGGCCAGCTGTTCGGCGCGTCCGCCTAGCCTCGGTCGAGGCGTCGCCCGGCCCAGGCGGAACGTCCGGCGGCTCGTCCGGCCAGCCTGGGGCGAGGTGTCCGTCCGCACCGACCGGAGTGTTCGGCGCCGCGTCCCGCCCGACCTCGGGCGAGCCGCCAGCCAGTCTGACCCGACTTCTGCGCGGGGTGTCCGCCCAGCGCGCCGGGGGCGTTCGCCCGGCTTGCCCCGACCGCCCGGCGGCTTGTTCGCCTAGCCCGGGGCGAGGTGTCTGCCCGCGCCGACCGGAGTGTTCGGCGGCGCGTCCGCCTGGCCTCGGACGAGGCGTCAGCCAGTCTGACCCGACTGCGGCGCGGGGGTGTCCGCCCAGCACGCCTGGGGGTGTCCGCCGGGCCTGGCCGGTGTATCCGACGCGTCCGCCCCACCTCGGACGAGGCGTCCGCTCGCGCCCGACCGGAATGGCCGACGGCGCGTCCGCTTGGCCTCGGGCGAGGCGTCCGTGCGGTCTGACTGGAATATTCGGCGGTGCGTTCGCCTGGACTTGGGGGCGGCGGGCGGCGGGGCTGAGCTGACTGGCCGGCGCGGCTGCTCCGTCTTGGGCGAAGGTGGTCGTCCGGGGTGTCCTGAGTGTTCGGTTTGTCTGGTGCGCTTGACCTGGACGTGCCGGGTTTTCCACCGCGTCCGGCCCGTGCGTCCCGTGTTTCCGTCGCGTCACAGGGGAACGGCGAAGGGTGGAAGACGCCGTCTAATCCCGGGAGCACCAGATGACCCGCCAGGTACCGCGCGCCTCTGTGGCCGACACGCTCCGCGTGCTCGCCGCGGTGGTCGCGCCGACCGTCGCCAAGGGCGTCCTCGCCCGGCGCCCGCGCGTGGTCGCCGCCGAGGAGCAGGTGGACGCCGACGGGCACGCCGTCCGGCTGCTGACCGAGCTGCGCGGCCGGTACGGGCACGAGCCGCTGCTGCTCAACCTCCCCGGACGCGACTTCGCGCTCGTCCTGCATCCCGACCACGTGCACCGCGTCCTGGACGGATCGCCCGAGCCGTTCGCCGTCGCGAGCCTGGAGAAGCGCGCCGCGCTCCGGCTTTTCCAGCCGCACGGCGTGCTGGTGACGCGCGGGTCGGAGCGCGAGGAGCTGCGGGAGCGGAACGAGGTCGCGCTCGACACCGGGCGCGTCCACCGGCACGCCGGCGCGTTCCTTGCCAAGATCGACGACGAGGCCGCCGACCTGCTCCGGCGAGCCGACCGCACCGGCGTGCTGGCCTGGGACGACTTCCGCCGCACCTGGTGGCGGGTGGTGCGCCGGATCGTCCTCGGCGACGCCGCGCGGGACGACTCGATCACCACCGACCTGCTCACCCGGCTGCGGATGGACGCCAACTGGGCCTTCGCGCACCCGAACCGTCCGCGGGTCGAGCGCGCGTTCGCGTCCCGGCTGCACCGCTACGCCGTCCGCGCCGCCCCGGACGCCCTCGCCTCACCCGGGGTCGAGTCGCAGATGCCGCAGTGGCTGTTCGCCTACGAGCCCGCGGCGATGGCCGCGTTCCGCGCGCTGGCCCTACTCGCGGCGCATCCGGAGCAGGCGTCCCGCGCCCGCGAGGAGGCCGTCCTGGCCCGTGACAGCGGCGCGGACGAGACGGACCTGCCGTTCCTGCGCGCCTGCGTCCAGGAGTCCCTGCGCCTGTGGCCGACCAGCCCCGCGATCCTCCGCGACACCACCGAGGAGACCGTGTGGAACGGCCACGTCCTGCCGCAGGGCTCCGGCCTGCTGCTCTTCACGCCGTTCCTCGGCCGCGACGCCGAGAACCTGCCCTACGCCGACGCCTTCACCCCGGACCTCTGGCTGGACGGCCGTCCCGAGCACGACTGGGAGGCGATCCCGTTCAGCGCGGGCCCGGCGCAGTGCCCGGGCCGCGACCTGGTCCTGCTGACGACGTCCCGCTTCCTGGCGGCCCTGCTCGAACGGCACGACTACCACCAGCGCGCAGGTAAGGAACTCGACCCGCCCCGCCCGCTGCCGCACACCTTCAGCCCGTTCCGCCTGGCCTTCGACGCCGTCCCGGCTCCACAGCCCGTCAGCACCGCCTGGTAAGGACCGCCGCGCCTGCTGACACTCGCCTCGCGACGCCTGCCTCCGGGCGACCTCGCGACCCCCGCCTTGCGACTCCCGTCTCGCGGTGCCCGTCTCGCGATGCCCGCCTTGCGACTCCCGTCTCGCGGTGCCCGTCTCGCGATGCCCGCCTTGCGCCGCCCGCCTCATGACGGCCGTCTCGCGCCGCTCGCCTTGCGACGCCCGACTTGCGACGCCCGCCTCGTGACGGGCGTCTCCGGACGGACGCCTGGTGGCGAGCGGTCGGGGTCAGCACTCGATGACGTTGACGGCTAGGCCGCCGCGCGAGGTCTCCTTGTACTTGTCGAGCATGTCGCGGCCGGTGTCCTTCATGGTCTTGATGGCGCGGTCGAGGGAGACGAAGTGCTTGCCGTCGCCGCGCAGGGAGATGCGGGCGGCGCTGATGGCCTTGATCGCGCCGACCGCGTTCCGCTCGATGCACGGGACCTGGACGAGGCCGCCGACCGGGTCGCAGGTGAGGCCGAGGTTGTGCTCGATGCCGATCTCGGCGGCGTTCTCCACCTGCTCGGGTGTGCCGCCGAGGACCTCGGTGAGGCCGGCGGCGGCCATCGAGCAGGCCGAGCCGACCTCGCCCTGGCAGCCGACCTCGGCGCCGGAGATGGACGCGTTCTGCTTGAACAGCACGCCGATCGCCGCCGCGGTGAGCAGGAAGCGGACGACGCCCTCGTCGTCCGCGCCCGGGACGAACCGGTCGTAGTAGTGCAGGACGGCCGGGACGATGCCCGCCGCGCCGTTCGTCGGGGCGGTCACGATCCGGCCGCCGGCGGCGTTCTCCTCGTTCACGGCCAGCGCGAACAGGGTCACCCAGTCCATCGCGTGCAGCGGGTCGGTGGCCTTCTCCGAGGTCAGCTTGCGGTGCAGGCGCGGCGCGCGGCGCGCGACCTTCAGCCCGCCGGGCAGCAGCCCCTCGCGCGAGCAGCCGCGGTCGACGCAGGCGCGCATGACCTGCCACAGCTCGATCAGGCCGGACCGGATCTCGGCCTCGGTGCGTCCGAAGGCCTTCTCGTTCTCCAGCATCAGCGCGGAGATCGACAGGCCCGTCTCGCGGCACCGGTCGAGCAGCTCGGCCGCGGTGTCGAAGCGGTAGGGCAGGACGGTGTCGTCCGGCTTGATCCGGTCGGCGCCGGTGGCGTGCTCGTCCACGACGAAGCCGCCGCCGACCGAGTAGTAGACCCGGGACCGCAGCTCGTTCCCGTCGGCGTCGAACGCGGTGAAGCGCATGCCGTTCGGGTGGCCGGGCAGGGAGATCTTGCGCTCGAAGACCAGGTGCTCGCCGATCACGAACGGCACCGTCTGGGCGCCGAACAGGGTCAGCTCGCCGGTCTCGCGGACGCGGGCGATGCGCTCGTCCGCGGTGTCCACGTCCACCAGCTCGGGCTTGTCGCCCTCCAGGCCGAGGATCACGGCCTTGTCGCTGCCGTGCCCCTTGCCGGTCAGGCCGAGCGAGCCGTACAGGACCGCCTGGACGGACGCGGTCTTCTCCAGCACGCCGTCCTGGTCGAGGCCGCGCGCGAAGCGGTGCGCGGCGGCCATCGGCCCGCCGGTGTGCGAGGACGACGGCCCGATGCCGATCTTGAAGAGGTCGAAGACGCTGATAGCCATGGCAGGTCTGCTACTCCGTTGTAGCGGGGTGAGCCCCGGGCCCCCGCCCGGACGGGACGGGGGCTCGGGGGTCACAGGTTCGGGTAGAGCGGGTGCTTGGCGGCCAGCGCCTTCACCCGGGCGCTGAGCGCGGCCTCGTCGAAGCCGGGCTGGAGCGCCAGCGCGATCACGTCGGCCACCTCGCGGAAGTCCTCCGCCTGGAAGCCGCGGGTCGCGAGCGCCGGGGTGCCGATCCGCAGCCCGGACGTCACCATCGGCGGACGCGGGTCGTTCGGGACCGCGTTCCGGTTGACGGTGATGCCGATGGCGTGCAGCCGGTCCTCGGCGTCCCGGCCGGTCAGCTCGGAGTCGACCAGGTCGACCAGGACCAGGTGCACGTCCGTGCCGCCGGTCAGCACCTTGACGCCGGCCTTGGACGCGTCCTCGGCGAGCAGCCGCTCGGCGAGGATCCGCGACCCTTCCAGCGTACGTCGCTGCCGGTCCTGGAACTCGTCCGAGCCCGCGACCTTCAGCGCGACCGCCTTGGCGGCGATCACGTGCTCCAGCGGACCGCCCTGCATGCCGGGGAAGACGGCGGAGTTGATCTTCTTGCCGAACTCCTCCTTCGCCAGGATCAGGCCGCCGCGCGGACCGCCGAGGGTCTTGTGCGTGGTGGTCGTGACGATGTGCGCGTGCGGCACCGGGGAGGGGTGCAGCCCGGCCGCGACCAGGCCCGCGAAGTGGGCCATGTCCACCATGAGCAGCGCGTCCACCGAGTCGGCGATCTCGCGGAACCGGGCGAAGTCCAGCTGCCGCGGGTAGGCCGACCAGCCCGCCACGATCATCTTCGGCCGGTGCTCCTCGGCGAGCCGCGCGACCTCGTCCATGTCGACCAGGCCGTCGTCCTCGCGGACGTGGTAGGGCACCACGTTGAGGACCTTGCCCGAGTAGTTCAGCCGCATGCCGTGGGTCAGGTGGCCGCCGTGCGCCAGGTCCAGGCCCAGGATGGTGTCGCCGTGGTTCAGCAGCGCGAAGTACACCGCGGTGTTCGCCTGCGCGCCCGAGTGCGGCTGGACGTTGGCGAACTCGGCCCCGAACAGCGCCTTGGCCCGGTCGATGGCCAGCTGCTCGGTGACGTCGACGTACTCGCAGCCGCCGTAGTAGCGGCGGCCCGGGTAGCCCTCGGCGTACTTGTTGGTGAGGACCGTCCCCTGCGCCTCCAGCACCGCGACGGGCGTGAAGTTCTCGGAGGCGATCATCTCCAGGGTGGACTGCTGGCGGTGCAGCTCGTCCGCGACGGCGGCGGCGACCTCCGGGTCGACCTCCGCCAGCGGGGCGTCGTGCGACGAGAGGGGGGCCACGGTCAGGACTCCTCGATGAGCTTGCCGTAGGCCTCGGCGTCCAGCAGGTCGCCGGGCTCCTCGCTGATCTTCACCTTGAAGATCCAGCCCTCGCCGTACGGGTCGTCGTTGATCACCTTCGGCTCGTCCACCACGGCCGCGTTCACCGCGGTGATCTCGCCGCTGACCGGGGAGTACAGGTCGCTGACGGACTTGGTGGACTCCACCTCGCCGCAGGTCTCGCCGGACTCGACGGTGTCTCCCTCGCCCTGCTGGAGCTCGAGGAAGACGATCTCGCCGAGCGCGTCGGCGGCGTGCTGGGTGATGCCGACGGTGACGATGCCGTCCTCGTTGTCGAGGCCGGCGACCCACTCGTGCTCTTCGCTGTAGCGGAGCTGCTCCGGAACGCTCACGTGTTTCTCTCTCCAGGGATTCAGGAACGCTTGTAGAAAGGCAGGGCGACGACGTCGACCGGCTCGTGCCGGCCGCGCACGTCCACGGCCAGCTCGGTGGTGTCCTCGGGGACCGAGGCGTCCAGGTAGGCCATGGCGATCGGCGTGCCCAGTGTGGGCGACGGAGCGCCGCTGGTCACGACCCCGCACGGCGTGCCGTCCGGGCCGACGACCGCGTACCCCTTGCGGGGCGCCCTCCGCCCGCGGGCCACCAGTCCCACGAGCCTACGGCCTGCGGCGGCCTCCGCACGCGCGGCCAGCGCGGTCCGGCCGACGAAGTCCGACTCCTTCTCGAACTTCACGACCCGGCCGAGGCCCGCGTCGAACGGCGTCGTGTCGGTGGTCAGCTCGTTGCCGTAGAGCGGCATCCCGGCCTCCAGGCGCAGGGTGTCGCGCGCCGACAGCCCGGACGGGACGACCCCCTCGACTCCGGCCAGCGTGTTCCACAGGCCCACGGCGTCGTCGGCGGCGACGAAGAGCTCGAAGCCGTCCTCGCCGGTGTAGCCGGTGCGGGCGATCAGCGCGTCCACGCCCGCGACCTCGCCGGGCAGGATGGCGTAGTACTTCAGCTCGGGCAGCGGCGCGTCGGTGTAGCGGAGCAGGATGTCCTGCGCGTCCGGGCCCTGGAGGGCGATGAGGGCGTAGGCGTCGGACCGGTCGTCCACCTCGGCCTCGAAGCCCTTGGCCCGCTCGACCAGGGCGTCCCGGACGACCGCGACGTTCGAGGCGTTCGCGACGACCAGGTAGGTCTCGGCGGCGAGCCGGTAGACGATCAGGTCGTCCAGCACCCCGCCGTCCTCCTGGACGATCATGGTGTAGCGGGCCTTGCCCACGGCCATCGGCGAGATGTTGCCGACCAGCGCGAAGTCCAGCGCGGCGGCGGCCTGCGGGCCGGTGAGGAAGATCTCGCCCATGTGGGAGAGGTCGAACAGCCCGGAGCCGGTGCGGACGGCCCGGTGCTCGGCGGTCTCGCTCGCGTACCGCAGCGGCATGAGGTAGCCCGCGAAGTCCACGAGGTTGGCGCCCAGAGCGGCATGGACGTCGTAGAGCGGCGTCTTCTTGGGTGTCGGGTCGGCGGACATGGGTCTGGCTCCTTGGTCGCGGGGCGCGCGTGGACTCCGTCAATGGTCCCACTCGCGCACCGGGCGGCTCGGTGCCTCCCCCTCTGTCATCGGCGCCTGAGAGTTTCACCCCGGTGCGGCGCGGCTGCGACGCGGGTGCCGTGCGACCGGGCGGGTCCGCCGCGCCGGAGCGCTGCGGCCGGTGCGGTGCTGGGCGCACGGCGGGGCTTTCACCTTCGGCGGAGGGCGGGTGACGCCCTCGCTTTCCAGAGGTCGCCTGGTCCGCGCGGTCCGTGGGGCCTGAGAGGTTCCGGGGAGGAGTTGCTCCTTCGGCGGCCCCCGCCGGCTGCGGGGGCGCTCTCCCGCGCGGGATCAACGGCTGTCCGCAATGTATCAGCGGCCCGGAACCGCTACCAGCCGACTTGTCGTGGTTTGTGGCTGATTTCGGCGTTCTGATTGACGGGACCCGGCCGCGACGGTTGCATGATCCCGCAACTCAGCGATCTTCCAGCCTGAAAGCGACCTGAAAGCGGTCTTCCGGCCTGAGAGCGACCGAGAGCCGGTCTTTCGCCTGGGAGCGACCGGGAGCGGTCTTTGGCCCGGGAGTGACCGGGAGCAGTCTTTCGGCCTGGGAGTGAGCTGAGAGCGGTCTTTCGGGCTGGGAGCGACCTGAGCGGGTCGTCCGGCCTGGGAGCGACCTGTCAGCCGATCGAGAGGAACTCGCGATGGCGTTCACCCGGAGCCGCGTTTGGCTCGCCTCCGGAGCGGGGGCCGCCGTGGTCGCCGCGTCCGTGGTGGCGGTCGCCTGGAACGGCGCGTCCGGCGCGTCCGGCGGCGTGGAGCATGCCGCCGGTACGGTCGGCTCGACCTCCGCCGCCGGTTTCAAGCACCCCGGCGTGCTGGTCGGGAAGGCCCAGCTTGACGCGATGCGGTCCCGCGTGAAGGCGGGCAAGCAGCCGCAGAAGAAGGCGTACGACGCGATGCTCGCGAGCAAGTACGCCGACCTCGCGCGGACGCCGAAGCCCCGCGCGAACGTCGAGTGCGGCTCGGGCTCCAACCCGAACCACGGCTGCACGGACGAGCGCGACGACGCGATGGCGGCCTACACCGACGCGCTCGCCTACACGGTCAACCACGACCAGCGGTACGCCGCCAAGGCCGTCCAGCTGATGGACGCGTGGGCGAACGTCCTGAAGGAGCACACCAACTCCAACGCGCCGCTCCAGGCCGGCTGGGCCGCCAACGATTGGGCCCGCGCCGCCGAGATCGTCAAGTACTCGCCCTACGGGACGAAGTGGAAGGGCGCCAAGAAGTTCGCGTCGTTCCTGCGCACGGTCTACCTGCCCGTCGTCAACAAGGGCCGCCCGACGACGAACGGCAACTGGGAACTGATCATGACGGACGCGACGATCTCCATCGCCGTCCACACCGACGACCGTGCGACGTTCAACCAGGCCGTCGCGCGCTGGCGCAAGCGGCTGCCGGAGTACATCTACCTCAAGAAGGACGGCCCGCTCCCGAAGGTCCCGGCGGGCATCTCCGGCAAGGCCGCGACGATCAAGTACTGGTCGGGCCAGAGCACCTTCGTGGACGGCCTCGCCCAGGAGACCTGCCGCGACTTCGGCCACACCGGCTGGGCCCTCGACGCCGCCACCCACGTCGCCGAGACCGCCCACCTCCAGGGCCTGGACCTCTACAAGGAGGGCCGCGAGCGCCTGACCAAGGCCATGGAGTTCCACGCCCAGTACGACCTGGGCACCAAGGCCCCGTCCTGGCTCTGCAAGGGCGCCCCGAAGACGGGTGTCGGCCCGGTCTTCGAGATCGGCTACAACGAGTTCCACCACCGCCTCGGCCTCTCGCTGCCGAAGACCGGCCAGCTGGTCACCTCGAAGCGTCCCGCCGGCCCGTCCTACTTCCTCGGCTGGGAGACCCTCACCCACGCCGACGCCCCGTAACCCCTCTCACCCACGCCGACGCCCCGTAACCCCCTCACGCACCCGACCCCGTAACCCCCCTCACGCATCCGGCCGCGTGCCCCCCTCACGCACTCGACCCCGTGCCCCCCTCACGCACCCGACCCCGTGCCCCCCTCACGCACCCGACCCCGTAACCCCCCTCACGCGTCCGGTCCCGTGACCCCTCACGCATCCGGCACCGTGACCTCCTCGCGCATCAGAAAGGGCGCCCGGCTCCGGCCGGGCGCCCTTTCTTTCCGTCGCTTCGGCCCGCCCCGTTTCGTCACTGCTCCAGGCCGTCCCGCCTGCGTGACCCAGTGACGGTGCTGAGGGCGAGTTTCAATCGTTAGAGGATGTAACTCTTACTCAACACCGTAACTCTTGCTGAGGCTTGTAACTCTGGCTGAGGACCGTAACTCTTGCTGAAGGTCGTAACTCCTACTGGAGGCCGTAACCCCTGCTGGAGCGTGTGTCTCCAGTTGGAGGGTGGTGAGTTGGTGAGGGCGGGTTCCGGGGCTGGGACGGGGATGCGCTGGTTAGAGGGGGGTCACGTAGGCGCCGGAGATGCCGCCGTCCACGAGGAACTCGGACGCGGTGATGAAGGACGCGTCGTCCGACCCCAGGAAGGCGACCGCCGCGGCGATCTCCTCGGGCTCGGCGAAGCGGCCGGTCGGGATGTGGACGAGCCGCCGGGCCGCCTTCTCCGGGTCCTTGGCGAACAGCTCCTGGAGGAGCGGCGTGGACACCGGGCCCGGGCAGAGGGCGTTGACGCGGATGCCCTCGCGCGCGAACTGGACGCCCAGCTCCCGCGACATCGCCAGGACGCCGCCCTTGGACGCCGTGTAGGAGATCTGCGAGGTCGCCGCGCCCATCTTCGCCACGAACGACGCCGTGTTGATGATCGAGCCCCTGCCCTGCTCCCGCATGTACGGGATGACGTACTTGCAGCACAGGTAGACGCTGGTCAGGTTCACCTCCTGGACGCGCTTCCAGGCGTCCAGGCCGGTGTCCAGGATCGAGTCGTCGTCCGGCGGGGAGATGCCCGCGTTGTTGAACGCGACGTCGATGCGTCCGTAGGCGTCGTGGGCGGCCTTGAACAGCGCTTTCACGTCCTCCTCGGACGTGACGTCGGTGCGGACGAACAGACCGCCGACGCTCTCGGCCGCCTGCTTGCCGCCCGCCTCGTCCAGGTCGGCGATCACGACCTTGGCGCCCTCGGCCGCGAGCCGCCGGACGGTCGCCAGCCCGATCCCGCTCGCCCCGCCGGTGACGACGGCGACGCGCCCTTCGAATCGCTGCACGCTATTCCTCCGTGGAGATGTAGACGTTCTTGGTGTCGGTGAAGGCGGCGAGGGCGTCCGGGCCGAGCTCGCGGCCGAGGCCGGACTGCTTGAAGCCGCCGAACGGTGTCCAGTACCGGACGGACGAGTGCGAGTTGACCGACAGGTTCCCCGCCTCGACCGCCCGGGACATGCGGAACGCGCGGCCGACGTCGCGGGTCCAGATCGATCCGGACAGGCCGTAGGGGGTGTCGTTGGCGATCCGGATCGCGTCCGCCTCGTCCTCGAACGGGACGACGACCGCGACCGGGCCGAAGACCTCCTCGCGCCAGGCGGGCAGGTCGGTCACGCCGTCCCCGGCGAGGACGGTCGGGGTGTACCAGAACCCCTTGCCGCCGGGTGCCGAGCCGCGGAAGGCGACGGGCGCGCCGTCCGGGACGAACGCGGCGACGCGGTCCCGGTGCGCGGCCGTGATCAGCGGCCCGACCTGCGTTCTCTCATCGCGCGGATCGCCGACGACGACCGCCTGGACGGCCGGTTCCAGCAGTTCCATGAACCGGTCGTAGACGGACCGCTGGACGAGGATGCGCGAGCGGGCGCAGCAGTCCTGCCCGGCGTTGTCGAAGACCGCGCCGGGGGCCGTCGCGGCGGCCTTATCGACGTCGGCGTCCGCGAAGACGATGTTGGCGCTCTTGCCGCCGAGTTCGAGGGTGAGCCGCTTGACGCCGCTCGCGCAGGCCGCCATCAGCTCGCGGCCGACTCGGGTCGAGCCGGTGAACGCGATCTTCGCGACGTCCGGATGGTCGGCGAGGCGGCGTCCGACGACCGGGCCCTCGCCGGGCAGGACGGTCACGACGTCCTCGGGCAGCCCGGCCTCCAGCGCCAGCTCCCCGACCCGCAGCGCCGTGAGCGGGGTCGCCTCGGCGGGCTTGACGACCACCGTGTTCCCGGCCGCGAGCGCCGGGGCGAGGCCCCAGCCGAGGATCGGCATCGGGAAGTTCCACGGGACGATCAGCCCGACCACCCCGAGCGGCTCGTGGAACGTCACGTCCAGCCCGCCCGGCACCGGGATCTGCTGCCCGGTCAGCCGCTCGGGCGCCGCCGCGTAGTACAGCAGGACGTCCCGGAGGTTCCCGGCCTCCCAGCGGGCCTGCCCGATCGGGTGGCCTGCTTCGGCCACCTCCAGTTCCGCCAGTTCCTCGACGTGCTCGTCCACGACGGCCGCGAACCGCCGCAGCAGCCGCGCCCGGTCGCCGGGGGAGACCGCCCGCCAGCGGGCGAAGGCGCGCCCCGCCCGCTCGACGGCCAGATCGGCGTCCGCGACCGTCCCCATCGCCACGGACGTGACGATCTCCTCGGTCGCCGGGTTGATCAGTTCCAACACAAATCCCTTCCGAAATCAGAGCCGTTCAGAAGCCAAACCCGCCACGCCCCCGGATCCGCCGCCCCAGCCGCCCGGAGCCGCTGCCACCAAGAGCCGCCGTGCCCCGGAACAGCCGTCGCCCAGTTCCACCGCCCAGCCCCACCAGCCGAACCCGCGCCGCCAGTCGAACCCGCGCCGCCAGTCGAACCCGCGCCGCCGGTCGAACCCGCGCCGCCGGTCGGGCCCGCGCCGCCGGTCGGGCCCGCGCCGCCGGTCGGGCCCGCGCCGCCGGTCGGGCCCGCGCCGCCGGTCGGGCCCGCGCCGCCGGTCGGGCCCGCGCCGCCAGTCGGACGCGTGCCGCCGGTCGGACCTGCGCTGCCGTGCGAGCCACGCCGCCGGTCGCACCCGCGCTGCCGGTCGGACGCGTGCCGCCGGTCGGACCTGCGCTGCCGTGCGAGCCGCGCCGCCGGTCGGGCCCGCGCTGCCGGTCGGACGCGTGCCGCCGGTCGGATGCGTGCTGCCGGTCGGACCTGCGCTGCCGTGCGAGCCGCGCCGCCGGCCGGGCCCGCGCCGCCAGTCGGACGCGTGCCGCCGATCGGAGGCGCGCTGCAGGTCGGAGGCGTGCTGTCGGTCGGATGCGTGCTCTCGGTCGGACCTGCGCTGCAGGTCGGGCGCGAGCTGCCGGTCGGGCGCTGCCGGTCGGGCGTGCGCCGCCGGCCGGGCGCGAGCTGTCGGTCGGAGCTGCGCTGGCGTGCGGGGTGGGCTGACCCGGAGCTGTGCCGGGGCGGGGGCGGGTCACAGGCGTTCGAAGCCGCGGAACAGCTCCCAGTCGGTGACGGCGCGGTCGTAGGCGTCCAGTTCCACGCGGGCGTTGTTGGCGTAGTGCTCGACGACCTCCTTGCCGAACACCTCGGCCGCGACCGCGCTGGACGACCAGCCGGCGGCCGCCTCGCGCAGGGAGCGCGCGACGGTCGGTGCGTCGGAGGCGTACGCGTTGCCCGTGTACGGGTCCTCCAGCGGCAGGTCGTTGTCGATGCCGTGCAGCCCGGCCGCGATCATCGCCGCGACCGCGAGGTACGGGTTCACGTCGCCGCCCGGCGTCCGGTTCTCGATCCGCAGGGACGGCCCGTGCCCGACCAGCCGCAGCGCGCACGTCCGGTTGTCCAGCCCCCACTTGATCGCGGTGGGCGCGAACGAACCGGGCTGGTACCGCTTGTACGAGTTGATCGCCGGCGCGTACAGCAGCGTGAAGTCCCGCAGGAGCGCCTGCTGGCCCGCCACGAACGCCCGTCCAAGCCCCGAAAGCCCGTGCTCGCCGTCGGCGTCGGCGAGCACAGGGCGGCCGCCGGCGTCGCGCAGGGACAGGTGGATGTGGCACGAGTTGCCCTCGCGCTCGTTCGGCTTGGCCATGAAGGTGATCGCCATGGACTCCTGGGCGGCGATCTCCTTGGCCCCGGTCTTGTAGAGCGCGTGGTTGTCGCAGGTGGTCAGGGCGTCGGCGTAGCGGAAGGCGATCTCGTGCTGCCCGAGGTTGCACTCGCCCTTCGCGGACTCGACGTACATGCCCGCGCCCTCCATGCCGAGCCGGATGCGCCGGAGCAGCGGCTCGACGCGGGCGCCGCCGAGCAGCGAGTAGTCCACGTTGTACTGGTTCGCCGGGGTGAGGTCGCGGTAGGCGCGGCGCCAGGCGTCCTCGTACGAGTCGGCGTAGACGATGAACTCCAGCTCGGTGCCCGCGAACGCCGTCCAGCCGCGCTCGGCGAGCCGGCCGATCTGGCGGCGCAGGATCTGCCTCGGGGACGGCCCGACGTCCGAGCCGTCCTCCCAGAGGACGTCGGCGTGCACGAGCGCCGCACCGTCCTGCCAGGGGACGCGGCGCAGCGTCGCCAGGTCGGGCCGCATCACGAAGTCGCCGTAGCCGCGCTCCCAGGACGACATGGCGTAGCCGTCCACGGTGTTCATGTCGACGTCCACGGCGAGGAGGTAGTTGCAGCCCTCCGAGCCGTGCCCGGCGACCTCCTCCAGGAAGAACCGCGCGGACAGGCGCTTGCCCTGGAGCCGTCCCTGCATGTCCGCGATCGCGATGATCACGGTGTCGATCCGCCCGGCCGCGGCCTCGTCCCGCAGCTCGTCGAGCGTCAGCCGCGCGCTCATCCGATGCCCTTCAGGTCGTCCTCGATGGCGGCCAGTTCGGCGGCGCTGCCCTGCACCTTCGGGCCGGCGAACCAGCGGCGCGCGGACAGCACCCACCACAGCGCAGCGCCGCCGAGGACTACGGCGAGCGCGATCGGCGCGTAGTTGAAGCTGTCGGTGGTGACCGGGTTCGCCGGGGGCAGCATGAACAGCACGGCGATGAACGCGACCCACAGCACCGAGATGATCCCGATCGGACGGCTGAACCGTCCGAGGTGCCAGGGCCCGCGCTCGAACGCGTCCCCCTGCCGCAGCCGCAGGAACGTCGGGATGACGTAGGCGATGTACAGGCCGATCACCGCGACGGACGTGACCGCGAGGTAGGCCGTGTAGTTCCACAGCGCGGGCAGGGCCAGGACGAAGGCGCAGCCGGCCGCGAGCCAGATCGCGTTGGTGGGCGTCCGGGTGCGCGGGTTGATGCGGTGCCAGGCGGCGGAGAACGGGAGCGCGCCGTCCCGCGAGAACGCGTAGATCATCCGGGAGTTCGCGGTGACCGAGGCCATCCCGCAGAAGAACTGCGCGCCGAACGAGATGAGGATCAGGACGTCCCCGAGCGTCCGCCCGGTCGCGGACGTGAAGATCTGCGCGGGCCCGTCGGACGCGGCCTTGCCGTAGTCCTGGATCGCGAACGTCATGCCGAGCAGCAGCAGCCAGCCCGCGACGATCGAGATCAGCACCGAGTTGACGATCCCGCGCGGCCCGGACCGCGCCGCGTCGTGCGTCTCCTCGGTCATGTGCGCGGACGCGTCGTACCCGGTCAGCGTGTACTGCGACAGCAGCAGCCCGATCAACGCCGCGTAGAACCCGTACTGCCACCCCGTCTCGTTCACGAACTTGGTGAACACGAACCCGGCGCTCTGGTGGTGGGACGGCTTGAACGCCAGCACGCCGATGACGACCGCGACGCCGATCACGTGCCACCACACGCTCACGCCGTTCAGCAGCGCCACCAGCCGGACGCCGAACTGGTTCACCAGCGCGTGGACCACCAGCAGCGCCGCGAACAGGATGAACGTGTGGCCAGGGGAGACCGAGTAGCCGAACCGGTCGTCCAGCAGGGGGTTGAGGAACGCGGCCGAGCCGTAGACGATCCCGGCGGTGACGGCGACCTGGCCGGTGAAGTTGAACCATCCGGTGAACCAGGACCAGGCCGCGCCGTTGCGCGGGGCGAGCTTGGCGGCCCAGTAGTAGAGGCCGCCGGCGGTCGGGTAGCTGGAGCAGACCTCGGCCATGGCCAGCGCGACCAGCAGCGTCATCGCGCCGACCCCGAGCCAGCCCCACGTGATCACCGCGGGGCCGCCGCCCTTGAGGCCGATCGTGTAGGACGTCAGGCAGCCGGTGAGCACCGAGATGATCGTGAACGAGACGGCGAAGTTGGCGAAACCGGACATGGACCGGCGCAGTTCCTGGGCGTAGCCCAGCTCGTGCAGCCGCTGCTCGTCGTCGGAGCGGGTAGGGGCGTGTTCGTCGAGGCTCACGGCGCCTCCTCGCAAGGGGGGTTTGCGCCCTGTTAACGGGCTAACGTCAGACCATTAAGGTTTGCGGACGGGCCCGCGTCAAGAGGGTGGAGCCGCGAAATATCCCTGTAACGTGGGGCCTGTGGAGGAGACCGTGGCGGGGCGCACGCCGCTGAGCGACGCGGTGTTCCGGCCCGTCCGGGCGGGCAACGCGTTCGAGGAGACCGTCGAGCGGCTGCTCCAGGCGATCAAGCTCGGCGTCGTCGACCGCGGCGACCGGCTGCCCCCCGAGCGCGAGCTGGCCCCGCTCCTCGGCGTCAGCCGCGTCACGCTGCGCGAGGCCATCCGCGTCCTCGCCCAGGAGGGCTACGTCGAGTCCCGCCGAGGACGCGCCGGCGGCACCTTCGTCACCTACAAGCGCCCCCGCCCGCGCACCACCGACCTCCGCCGCGCCCTCGCCGCCATGGGCGACGACCTCCACGACACCCTCACCTTCCGCCTCGCCGTGGAGACCGGCGCCGCCCAGCTGGCCGCGTCCGCGCCCCTGTCGGAGTCCCAGCGCACCCTCCTCCAGACCCGCCTGGACGACCTGAACCAGGCGGGCCCGGACGCCTACCGCCGCCTCGACACCCTCTTCCACCTGACCATCGCCGAGCTGACCGGCTCGCCGACCCTCGTCGCCGCCTGCGCCGACGCCCGGATGCGCGTCACCGACCTGCTGAACGCCATCCCCGTCCTGGACGCCAACATCGCCCACGCCGCCAACCAGCACGACGCCATCGCCAACGCCGTCCTCACCGGCGACCCCGACGCCGCCCGCCAGGCCGTGACCGAGCACCTGGACGGCACCGCCGCCCTCCTCAGAGCCTTCCTGGCCTGACCGCTAGTCCGCGCCTGATCGCCCCACCTGCCCCCGGCGGCCCGCCCGCGCCTGACCGCTCGTCCGCGCCCGGCGGCCCGCCCGCGCCTGACCGTTCATCCGAGCTCGGCGGCCTGCCCGCGCCTGACCGCCCCCCGCGCCCGGCGGCTCGCCAGTGCTCGGCGGCCCGCGCCCGGCGGGTTCGTCTGCGCCTGACCGCTCGTTCGCGGCTGGCGGCTCGTCCGTGCTCGGCAGCGTGGGCTTGGCGGTGTGCGGCCGTCCGTTGCGGGGTTCGCCGGGACGGGGCGGGATGCGGCGGCTATGGCTTTGTACGCGGAGGGAGACGGTCTTCTGACGTACCCTGGGTGCGTCGCTGGAGATCACCGGGAGGACGGGGAAGCATGTTCTGGCTGGCGGGGGTGCTCATCCTGTTCTTCGGCCTGCTCGTGTCGATCGCCTTGCACGAGCTGGGCCACATGAGCTTCGCCAAGCTGTTCGGCGTGCGGGTGCCGCAGTTCATGGTGGGTTTCGGCCCTACGATGTGGTCGTTCCGGCGGGGCGAGACCGAGTACGGGATCAAGTGGATCCCGCTCGGCGGCTACATCCGCATGATCGGGATGCTGCCGCCGCGCCGGGGGGACGCGCCGGGCCAGGTGCGCCAGGTGTCCACCGGGCCCTGGCAGGGGCTGATCGAGAACGCCCGCGGCGCGGCGCTGGAGGAGATCCGGCCCGGCGACGAGGAGCGGGTCTTCTACTCCAAGAAGTGGTGGCAGAAGCTCCTGATCATGTTCGGCGGCCCGGCGATGAACCTGGTGCTGGCCGTGCTGTTCTTCTCCATCCTGCTGATGGGCATCGGCCGGGAGACCCCGCAGCCGGTGATCCAGTCGGTGTCGAAGTGCGTGGTGAGCGCGAGCCAGGCGAACGGCCAGTGCCCCGCGAACGCGCCGCTGACCCCGGCCGCGCAGGCCAAGCTCCAGGCCGGTGACCGGATCGTCTCGTTCGACGGCCACAAGATCACCTCGTACACCCAGCTCCAGGGGCTGATCCGCGACTCGGCGGGCAGGACCGTCGCGATCGACATCCGCCGCAACGGCCAGGACGTGAAGGCCAGCGTGCCGATCATCCGGAACAAGATGGCCGACCTCAAGGACACCCAGAAGACCGTCGAGGTCGGGTTCCTCGGCATCACGCCCACCAGCGCCTACGTCCAGCAGGGCCCGGGCGCCGTGGCGAGCACGATGGGCGACATGACCGGCCGCACCGTCGGCGCCCTGGTGAACATGCCGAAGAAGATGGTCGGCATCTGGAAGGCCGCGTTCGGCAACGAGAAGCGCGACCCGAACGGCCCGGTCGGCGTGGTCGGCGTGAGCCGGATGGGCGGCGAGGTCGCCGCGTCCCACGACCTGACCACCCTGCAGAAGGTCAGCGTGTTCATCGGCCTGCTCGGCTCGCTGAACCTCGCGGTCGGCCTGTTCAACCTCGTCCCGCTGCTCCCGCTGGACGGCGGGCACATGGCGGGCGCGCTGCTGGAGGCCCTGAAGAAGGGCTTCGCGCGCCTCACCCGCCGCCCCGACCCCGGCTACGTGGACGTCGCGAAGGCCCTCCCGGTGACCTACGTCATGGCCGCCGTCCTGGTCGTCATGGGCGGCCTGCTGATCTACGCCGACCTGGTCAACCCCATCAAGCTGAACGGCTGACCCCGCCGGGTCAGGCCTCGGCGGGCATGGAACCGGTCTTCAGGAAGTCGCGCAGGGCGCCCAGGTAGGGAGCGATGTCGAGGCCCTGCGCGGCCAGCCAGTCGTCCGAGCAGTAGGTGTGGCGGTAGCGCTCGGCGCCGTCGCAGATCAGGGTCACGACGCTGCCGCGCTGGCCGTTGCGGAGCATCTCCGCGATCAGCTCGCACACGCCCCACATGGCCGTCCCGGTGGAGCCGCCCGCGTTCCGGCCGGTGACCTCGTTCGTCCAGCGCATGGCCGCGATGGACGCCGCGTCCGGCACCTGGATCATCCGGTCGATCACCGTCGGCAGGAAGGACGGCTCGACCCGCGGCCGCCCGATGCCCTCGATCCGCGACCCCGGCGCGGTCCGGGACGCGTCCCCGTCGCGGAACGCGCCGAAGAACGCCGACCCCTCCGGGTCCACCACCGCCACCCGCGTCTGGAACCGCCGGTACCGGACATACCGCCCGATCGTCGCGGACGTCCCGCCCGTCCCGGCCCCGACCACGATCCACGACGGCTCCGGGAACCGCTCCAGCTCCAGCTGCTCGAAGATCGACGCCGCGATGTTGTTGTTCGCCCGCCAGTCCGTGGCCCGCTCGGCGTAGGTGAACTGGTCCATGAAGTGCCCGCCGCACTCGGCCGCCAGCCGGTGCGACTCGGCGTAGATCGTGGTCGGGTCGTCCACCAGGTGCGGCCGGCCGCCGTAGAACTCGATCAGCTCGATCTTCTCCGGGCTGGTCGACGCGGGCATCACCGCGACGAACGGCAGCCCGACCAGCCGCGCGAAGTACGCCTCCGACACCGCCGTGGACCCCGACGACGCCTCGATGATCGTCGTCCCCTCCCGGATCCACCCGTTCGCCAGCCCGTACAGGAACAGCGACCGCGCCAGCCGGTGCTTCAGCGACCCGGTCGGGTGGACCGACTCGTCCTTCAGGTACAGGTCGATGCCCCACTCGGGCGGCAGCGGGAAGACGTGCAGGTGCGTGTCCGCACTGCGGTTGGCGTCGGCCTCGACCTTCCGGATCGCCTCCGCGATCCAGGCCCGGCAGGACGGGTCGCAGTGGTCCACGATGCGGCTCAACATGGCTCCCTAGGGTGTGATCTTCATTGATCAGCCTCACCCCCACGATATCGCCGCAGATCACGGGGCATGATGGTGCATACGGGGGGTGCATGCACGAGTTCTTTGTACGGCGGATCGTCGAGACCGGTCGGTTGCCGCTGTTCTGCTTCTTCGTCGCCTTCATCGTGACGTTCGTCCTGACGCGGGTGAACGTGCGGCTGATCCGGAATGACGTGCGGTGGTGGTTCCGCAACGTCAAGGCGGGCGACGTGCACATCCACCACGTCGTGTTCGGCGTGGTGCTGATGCTGCTGGGCGGGGTCGCCGGGTTCGCGATCCCGTCGGCGCACTCGTGGCCGAACGTGCTGGCGGCGAGCGTGTTCGGGATGGGCGCGGCGCTGGTGCTGGACGAGTTCGCGCTGATCCTGCACCTCCAGGACGTCTACTGGACGGAGAAGGGCCGCGCGTCGGTGGACGCGGTGTTCGTCGCGATCGCGGTGACCGGGCTGCTCTTGTTGGGGGTCCATCCGCTCGGGATGACCGGGTTCGAGCAGCCTGCGCCGGGGGACGAGACGGCGCGGCCGCTGCTGCTGGTGGTTTACGTGGCGTCCCTTTCGGTCAACCTGGGGCTCGCGGTGGTGGCGCTGCTGAAGGGGAAGATCTGGACGGGGCTGCTCGGCCTGTTCGTGCCGGTGGTGCTGATCGTCGGCGCGGTGCGGGTGGCGCGGCCCGGGTCGCCGTGGTCGCGGTGGCTGTACGCGCCGGGGTCGCGCAAGTACCGGCGGGCCGTCCGGCGCGAGGAGCGGTACCGGCGGCCGATCATCCGCGCGAAGATCTGGATCCAGGAGTTCATCGCCGGGCGGCACGACCTGATCCCGCCGGAGGCGCGGCGGCGCAAGACCGGCAGGACGGGCGAGCATGCCTTGCCCGACCGGCGGCACCGGCGGTCCCGGGTCGACTGAGGCGGGTCAGATGCCGGCCAGGGCTCGGACGGTTTCGATGGTGTCGGCTTCGGCGGCGGTCTTGTCGGGGCGGTAGCGCAGGACGCGGGCGAAGCGCAGGGCCAGGCCGCCGGGGTAGCGGGGGCTGGTCTGGAGGCCGTCGAAGGCGATCTCGACGACCAGCTCGGGCCGGACGTGGACGGTGTAGGAGTCCTCGCGGACGGCGAGGGCCTTCAGCTTCTCGGTCTGCCAGGCGAGCAGCTCGTCCGTGAGGCCCTTGAAGGTCTTGCCGAGCATGACGAAACCGCCGGTCTCGGGGTCGCGCGCGCCGAGGTGCAGGTTGGACAGGAGGCCGCGGCGGCGGCCGTGCCCCCACTCGACGGCGAGGACGACCAGGTCGAGCGTGTGCCGCGGCTTGACCTTGATCCAGCCGGCGCCGCGGCGTCCGGCGGCGTAGGGCGTGGCGGGGGACTTCACGACGACGCCCTCGTGCCCGCGCGCGACGGCGTCCGCGAAGACCTTCTCCGCCTCGGCGGGGTCGGCGGTGACGGTGCGCGGCATCAGCAGGTCCGGGGGGACGGCCCGGACGAGCGCCTCGTGGCGTTCGGCGTCGGGACGGTCGAGCAGGTCGGCGCCGTCCCGGCGCAGGACGTCGAACAGGAACAGCGACAGCGGGACCTGCGGGCCGTCCTTCTTCGTGCGGGTGGCGGTGCGCGCGGCGGTGATCTGGAACGGGTGCGGGCGGCCGTCCTCGCGCAGCGCGATCAGCTCGCCGTCGAACACCGCGTCGTGCAGGCCGAGCCCGCCGAGCGGGCCGGTGATCTCCGGCAGCCGCGCGGTGATCTCGTCCAGGGTGCGGGTGAAGACGCGGACCTCGCCGTCCCGGACGTGGATCTGCGCGCGGATGCCGTCCAGCTTCCACTCCACCGCGGCGGGCCCGTCGATCTTGGCGAGCGCGTCCGCGAGGCTCGGCGCGGACGAGGCGAGCATCGGCCGGACGGGCCGTCCGACCTCCAGCTTGAACACGCGCAGCCCGGGGACGCCGTCGGCGAGCGCCGCGACCGCGACCGGCCCGAGCGCCCCGCGCAGCATGGCCGCGCGGCGGACCTCCGCGAGCGGGACCTCAGCGGCCGTCGCGACGGCGTCGGTCATCACGCCGTCGAGCGCGCCCTGCCGCAGCTCCCCGGACAGCAGCCGGACGAGGAACTCCTGCTCGGCGAGCGTGGCCCGCGCGAAGACGGCGTGCAGCAGCTCGCGCCGCCGCGCGACCGACCCGGCTCCGGAGACCCCGCCGATCTCCCCGAACGCCGCGTCGACCTCGGCCACGGTCAGCGCCGGCTCGGACGCGGCGGGAGGCAGCTCGCGCAGCGCCGCGTAGCCCACGCCGATCTGCCGCTGCGGCAGCTCGCCGGACAGGTAGGCGACCACGACGGCCGCTTCGCCCTGCCCGGCGGAGCGCAGCGCGCCCGCCAGCGCGTTCACCTTGGCCTTGCGGCCCGCCTCGGCGGCCACCTCGGCCGAGGTCCGGGCGATCTCCGAAAGCAGCACGGTCCCATTGTGACCTGCGGGTCCGACAGTCCCGGGGCCCGGCCTCTGGCGTGCCCGCGCCCGGCCCGTCTACCGTCGGGTTGAACGGGCAATCGGGGGAGTGAGGAGCGGCAGCGTGGGCCGTCCGACGCAGTCCGGTGGATCCGGAACGGGACGTCCCTGGGACCCGTCCGAAACCCCGCCCCCTGGCCCCTTCGCCGGATACGAAGCCGAGGGCGGCCTGGCCGGGGACGGGGATTTCGGGCCGGACGAAGGGGAGCCGGGCGGGGACCTGCCTCCGGGACACGGCGGCGAGGACCTGCCGCCGGGGCATCGGGGCGGAGGGCTCGCGCGGGCGGGCGATCCGTTCCAGCGGGTGTACTCGCCGCCGGAGCCGCCGTCGCAGGCGCGGCGTCCGAAACTGCTGATCGTGCTGGTGGCGGTCGTGGCGTTCGCGGTGGCGGCGGCCGGGGTGTTCCTGCTCGTCCCGACCGGAGGGAAGAGCAAAGCCGGGCCGTCCGAAACAGGGCCTGCGACCCCGTCCGGAACAGGAAACGGAAGCGGGACCGGCGATGCGACCGCCTCGGAGACCCCGAGGCCGTCCGCGCCCTCCAAGAGCGCCCCGGCGCCGAAGCCGAGCGCGAAACCGTTCACCGTGCTGTCCCTTCCGGACGCGTGCACGACCGTCTCGGAGCCCGTCCTCAATCGGGTGGTGCCGGGGGCGAGCAAGCAGCCGAACGCCAACAACACGCTCGCTACCTGCACCTACACCTCGAAGGCGCCGTTCCGGTGGCTGCTGGTGGAGCTCTACCTGTTCCCGTCCACGACCCTGCCGGACGCCGCGGGCGAGGCGAGCCGCGACTTCGGCGCGCGCTGGACGCAGGCGCACAACACCCCGCTGGAGCGGACGTTCGCGCTCGAACAGGTGCCCGGACTCGGGGACGAGGCGTTCCGCAGTTTCAAGCAGGACAGGGGCCAGCCGCTCGTCGTCGGAGAGGTCACCGCCCGGCGCGGCAACGTTGAGATCAGGGTCGGTTACAGTCGGCAGCTGCCCTCTGGGACCACTCCGGAGTCGCTCCGGCAAAGCGCCCTGGCCAATGCGACGGACGCGGCGCGGGAAGTGCTGGCCGCGCTGCGCTAAACCATTTCTGTCCTCAATCGGCCGGATCATGTCGTGGACTCAGTCAGTGACTTCTAGGGTAGTGCGGTAAAGGGGAGGGTCACGTCGGCTGGGAGTGCCGTCCGGCGTGGTAGAGCCTGGGGAGGAGGAGGTTGAAGCCCGTGGCCGCGAAGCCGCAAGGCGTGTCCTGGGTGTAGGCCCGGACACGTGTACGTCAAACTCCGCGAGGGGCCGTGGAACGGAACGCCGTTCCACGGCCCGCATGGTTTTCGGGGCGAATTTGGACGGACGGTGACCAATTGGTGACCGATGAACGCCCTTCGATGCCGAATCCGCCATCAGCTAATGTCACGATCAACGAACCTGCCATCGGCTAATGTCACGTTCAACTGATCGTCGCGTCGAATGGAGTCCGGGTGGAACCGGTTACCGTCTGGTGGGCCGAACGCGCCGCGGCGGCGGACGCGCCGGTGGCCGTGCTCGACCCGGTCGAGCGGGCCCGCCGCGACCGCTACCTCCGCGACGCCGACCGCGACCGGTTCACCCTCGGCGTGGCCCTCTCCCGCTTCGCGCTCGGCCGCCTGCTGGGCATGCCGCCGGAGAAGGTCCCGATCGACCGGACGTGCCCCGACTGCGACAAGCCGCACGGCCGCCCCCGGGTCGCCGACCGCCAGGACGCGCCTCACATTTCGGTCTCACATTCGGGCGACCGAATCGGGGTCGCGATCTCCCCGTACGGGCCCCTCGGGCTGGACGTCGAGGAGTCCCGCAAGATCAACACCGACATCGCCCGCCACGTCCTCGCCCAAGCCCGCCCGGCCTCCGCCGAGCCCGACACCGAGGCGGCCTCCGCCGAGCCCGGCACCGAGTCGGTCTCCGCTGAGCCCGGCACCGGCACCGACACCGAGGCGGCCCCTGCCGAGACCGCGGCCGCCCCCGCCGAGACCGCGGCGGACATGGACGAGCTGCTCGTCTACTGGACGCGCAAGGAGGCGCTGCTGAAGGCGACCGGTGACGGGCTGCGCGTCCCGATGCCGCACCTTCACACCACGCACGCGCGCGAGGCGCCGCGCCTGCTCTCCTGGAAGGGCCGCGACGACCTGCCCGCCCGCTTCGTCCTCCACGAGCTGCACCCGGGCACCGGCTACGCCGCCCACCTGGCCCTGCTGGACCACCCCGCAGGCGTCCCGGTAAAGGAACGCCCCTCCACCGACCTCCTGCACTAGCACGCACGAGAGGACGCCTCGTGCGTGCGCGATGCCGGCGTGCGTCGGCACTCAGCCCAGCGGGGCGGGGATGCGCGCTATGGCCCGCAATGCGCTCGGGGCGACGCGGGACAGGGCGTGGAGGACGTGGGCCTCGGTGTTGACCGGGACGACGGCCTTGTTCTTCACGATGGCGTGGACGATCCGCTCGGCGACCTTCTCCGGCGGGTAGTTCCGCAGCCGCAGCCCCCGCTCGGCACGGGCGCGCTGGCGCTCCTGGCCCGCCTCGTCCAGCCCGACATAGGTGCCGTTGCGGGCGATGCCGGTCTTGGCGAACCCGGGGCAGACGGCGGTGACGCCGATGCGGTGCCCGGCCAGCTCCGCGCGGAGGCACTCGCTCAACATCAGGACGGCCGCCTTGGTCGTGCAGTAGGCGGGCAGCGTCCGGGTCGGCGCGAACGCGGCGGCGGACGCGATGTTCACGATGTGCCCGCCGTAGTTGGGCTTGTCGGGCTTGTTCGGCAGCGCCTCGACGCGCTCGACCATCTGCTTGGCGAACAGCCGCGAACCGTGGATGACACCCCACAGGTTCACGCCGAGGATGCGCTCCCAGTCGTCCACGCCAGTGTCGAGGAGCGGTCCAAGGACGGCGATGCCCGCGTTGTTGACCACGATGTCCGGGACGCGGTGGTCCGCGCGGACGGCGGCGGCGAACTCCTCCATCGCGTCCGCGTCCGCGACGTCCACCCGGTAGGCCGCGCCGACCGCGCCGAGCGACTTGGCCAGCACGACGGTGCGTTCGGCCGCGGCCAGGTCGATGTCGGCGGCGACGACGGCCGCGCCGCGCTCGGCGAGCGCGAGCGCGGTGGCCCGGCCGAAGCCGCCGCCGGCTCCCGTGACGACGGCGAGTGCTCCGTCGAAGAGCGCGAGGGACATAGCTGACCTCCGTGGGTGGGGTGCGCCCAAACCTACTCAGGTCGCCGCCCCCACGCGATCAGATGGAGCGCGTCAGCGGGCGGCTTCGGCTTCGATCACCGCGTCCACCTCGGCCTTGCGGTCCGCTTCCTCGGCGGCGAAGCGCTCCGCATCCAGTTTGTCCGCCAGCTCCTCGTCGTTGCGCATCAGGGCGTCCAGATCGGCCTTGGACGCGTCGAGCACGCCCATCTCCTCGAACGTCGCCTGGATGCGGGGGCTCCACAGGCCGATGTCCTTCACGCACGGGACGATCCGGCTGAACAGCAGGCTCTGGAACATCCGCATGTAGGGGGAGTTCTTCACCATCTCGTCCACCTCGGCGATCGGGACGCCGAAGTTCGTCCAGATCTCGCGTCCGCGGAGCCGGTCGCGCATCAGGTAGCAGCCCTGGATGACGAACTCCTCGCGCTCGCCCAGCTCGGGCGCGGACAGCTGCTTGTAGTAGTCGCGCAGCGCGAGCCGCCCGAACGCGACGTGCCGCGCCTCGTCCTGCATGACGTAGGTGAGGATCTGCTTGGGCAGCGGCTTGGTCGTCATGTCGCGCATGACGCCGAACGCGGCGAGCGCCAGGCCCTCGATGAGCACCTGCATGCCGAGGTAGGGCATGTCCCAGCGGGCGTCGGCGAGGGTCTCGTTCAGCAGTTCCTGGAGCTTGGTGTTGATCGGGTAGACCAGTTGGATCTTCTCCTGGAGGAACTTGGAGAAGATCTCGACGTGCCGGGCCTCGTCCATGGTCTGGGTGGCCGAGTAGAACTTGGAGTCCAGGTCGGGGACGGCCTCGACGATCCGCGCGGCGGTGAGCATCGCGCCCTGCTCGCCGTGCACGAACTGGCTGAACTGCCAGGACGAGGAGTGCTGCCGCAGCTCGCCGCGCTCGCGGACGCTCATCTTCTCCCAGTAGGGCGTCCCGTAGATGGCGAGGGACTGGTCCGGGACGCCGAGGACGTCATGCGGGTCGACGTCGAGGTCCCAGTCGATCCGGGTGGTGGAGTCCCACTGCCGGTCCTTGCCCTTCTGGTACAGCGCGAGGAGCTTCTCGCGGCCGTCGTCGTACTCCCAGGTGAAGCGCGTGTCGCCGGACATCGGGACCGTCGCGGTGGACGGCTCGACGGGCGTGGTGTACAGGTCGTGGGTCGACATGCTGGACCTCCGGCACGTGGCGGCGGGCCGGGACGTACGTACGTTGTACGTCCGGCGTACGTTGTACGTACCGTGTCATGGTTCACTTACGTCAGTCAATCGTTACGAATGCGGGATGCGCGATGAGAGATGTGACCCCTGTCACCGCGGACGCGGAGGCTCCGGCGGCGCGTCCGGCGCTGACCCGCGACCGGATCGTCCGCGCGGCGATCGCGCTGATCGAGGCGGACGGCCCGGAGGCGCTGTCGATGCGCCGCGTCGCCGCCGCGCTGGACGTCGCGGTGATGTCCCTCTACAACCACGTCCCGAACAAGAAGGCGCTCCTCGAAGGCGTCGCCGAGTACGTGGCGAACCGGCTCGACCTCGCCGACGACCCGTCCGCGCCCTGGGACGAGCGCGCACGCGCGCTGCTGCGCGCCCACCGGAAGATGGCGCACGACTTCCCGCGCAGCCTCACCGTCGTGCTGACGCACAAGGTCGACACCCCGGCGGGGCTGCGTCCGGCCGAGCGCGCGCTCGCGGTCGCCGAGGCCGCTGGGCTGGACGGCCGGACCGCCGTCCGCGCGATGCGCGCGATGCTCGCCTACGCCGTCGGCACCCAGATGCGGGAGCTGCGCGTCGCCGAGACGATCGCGAACCTGGACATCCCGCACGCCGAGGCCTTCGCCAAGCTCGACCCGGACGAGTTCCCGCACGTCATCGCGCTCGCCTCCGAGCTCGGCGAAAACGACCCCGACGCCGACTTCGAGTTCGGCCTGGACCTCCTCATCACCGCCCTCGACCGCATAGCCCAGCAGCAGCGAGCCCGCTAGGAGGCGGGTGGGGTTGAGGGCCAGGCGGAGAGGTAGGGGCCGAGGCCCTGGCGGCAGAACTCGGTCATGTGGCGGGCGGCGTCCTCGGCGGTGACGTCGGGGTTGCGGGTGCGCCAGAGCGCGAGGCGCTCGCACGCGCCGACGATGATCTCGGTGTACGCCAGCACGGTCGGCTCGGGCGCGTCCGGCGCGTAGGCGCGCAGGACGTCGGCGATGAGGCCGCTCTGCTGTTGCCGGGTGTCCTCGACGGCCTCGGCGGCGGACGGCGGCACGTCCAGGGGCTGCTGCATGAGCAGCGAGAACGAGCGCGAGTGCTCGCCCATGAACTCGAAGTAGGCGACCATGCCGCGCCACAGGACCTCGTCGGCGGTCTCCGCGCCGGCCATGGCGCGCTGGGTGGCCTCGTACAGCTCGGCCTTCGAGCGGGCCATGCAGGCGAGCATGAGGCCGTCCTTGGAGCCGAAGTACTCGTAGAGCATGGGCTTGGAGACGCCGCAGCGCTCGGCGATCTCGTCCATGGAGGCGGCGCGGAAGCCGCGCTCGCCGAAGACCTCCTCGGCCACGCCGAGCATCTGCGCCTCCCGCTCCGGCCGGGACATGCGGCGGCGCGGCCGGGCCCCGGCCGGGCGTGCTGTGGCACTGCTCACAGGAAATCCGATCTATTGGACCTACCGTCAGTAACCTACCAGCGGTAACTTACTCATAGTAGGTCTCCGTTCGATGGGATGGGTTGATGAGCGAAAGCACCTCCCCGGCGATCGTGGTCATCGGGTCCGGATTCGCCGGGCTCGGTATGGCGATCCGGCTCAAGCAGCAGGGTTTCCACGACTTCGTCGTGCTGGAGAAGAGCGAGGCCCTCGGCGGGACCTGGCATGACAACACCTACCCGGGCTGCGCGTGCGACGTGCCGTCCCACATGTACTCGTTCTCCTTCGAGCTGAACCCGAACTGGTCGCGCATGTTCGCGCCGCAGCCGGAGATCCGCGCGTACATGGAGGCGACCGCCGACAAGTACCGGGTCCGCGACCACATCCGGTTCGGCGCGTCCGTCGACTCGATGGAGTGGGACGACGCGACCGGCCGCTGGAACGTGACGCTCGCGGGCGGGGAGGTGATCCGGTCCAAGGCGATCGTCACCGGCATCGGCGCGCTGCACATCCCGTCCTTCCCGGACCTTCCCGGCATCGAGCGCTTCCAGGGGACGGCCTTCCACTCCGCCGAGTGGGACCACGGCACCGACCTGGCCGGCAAGCGCGTCGCCGTCATCGGGACCGGCGCGTCCGCGATCCAGTTCGTCCCGCAGGTGGCGAAGAAGGCGTCCAAGCTGGTGCTCTTCCAGCGGACGCCGCCGTGGATCCAGCCGAAGCCCGACCGGCCGTTCTCCCCGGGCGTCCGCAAGGTGTTCGAGAAGGTGCCGGGCGCGGCGCGCGCGTTCCGCAACGGCATCTACTGGGCGCTGGAGGCCCGCGCGGTGAGCTTCGCGGTGAGCCCGAGCCTGTCCGGGCCGATGAAGAAGCTCGCGCTGAACCACCTCAAGAAGCAGATCCCGGACCCCGAGCTGCGCGCGAAGGTCACGCCGGACTACACGATCGGCTGCAAGCGCGTCCTGCTGTCCAACGACTACTACCCGGCGCTGACCCGCGACAACGTCGAGCTCGACACGTCCGGCGTCGCCGAGGTGCGCGAGCACTCGATCGTCACCAAGGACGGCGTGGAGCACGAGGTCGACGTCATCATCTACGGCACCGGCTTCAAGGTGACCGACGCGCTCGCCGAGATGCGCGTGACCGGCCGCGACGGCGTGAAGATCCAGGAGGTCTGGGCGGACGGCATCGAGGCCCACCACGGCACCACGGTCGAGCGGATGCCGAACTTCTTCATGCTGCTCGGCCCGAACACCGGCCTCGGCCACAACTCGGTCGTCTTCATGATCGAGATCCAGATCCAGCACGTGCTGAGCTGCCTGCGCCTGCTCCAGGACCGCGGCATGGACACCATCGAGCCGAAGCCTGGCGCGGTCCGCTCCTTCAACGACCGTATGCACCGCCGCCTGCGCCGCGCGGTGTGGAACGAGGGCGGCTGCCAGTCCTGGTACCTGGACGAGCACGGCGTCAACCGCACCCTGTGGCCCGGCTTCACCTTCGAGTTCTGGGCGTCCTCCCGCAAGGCCAAGGAAGAGGACTACCTCCTCACCCGGTGAGCCCGAACCCGGTGAGCCCGAACCCCCTGAGCCCGAACCCCCCTGAGCCCGAACCCGGTGAGAGGGCCCCAGAAAGTGGGACGCCGCCCCGCGACCGTGCAGGCACCGGTCGCGGGGCGGCGCGTCTTGTACCGGCGAGCCGTTGCAACGCCGGATAGATGCTCAAGCGCCGGTCAGAGGCTGAAGCGTCAGTTAGAGGCTGAAGTGCAAGCTAGACCTTGAGGCATCAGTTAGAGCTTGTAGCGCTAGCTAGACGTTGAGGCATTAGGTAGCGCCTGGAGCGGCAGGTGGATGCTGAAGCTGCGGTTAGTTGCTGAAGCGGGGGCGTGGGCGGAGGAGGCGGCGGCGTGCGGGGGCGGGCTGGGGCGGTAGGGCGCGCATGCGGGCGACCGTGAGGCGCTTCTCGGCGAGGTTCAGCTGGACCAGGCCCTTCTCGGTGAGGTCGCGGGCGGTGATGCCCTTGCCGAGCAGGATCCAGTTGGTGCGCTCGTCCCGCGCGTGCAGCCGGCGGCGGCGCGTCACGTAGCGCGGGGTCATCAGCAGTCCGGACGCGACGAGCACCGCGGCTCCGGCCCAGGCGACCGCGCCGGGCTCCGCGCCGCTGAACAGCGGCTCGTGCGCGGCCTTGAGGCTGGTCACCGGGGACAGCGGCAGCGAGACGCCCGCGACCTGCGGTCCGGTGACGGGCGGCAGCGCGACGCTCGGGGTCTGGAACGGGTTGCGGTCGCCGAGCGGGTCGAGGCCGGGCGGCGGGGCGTTCACACCGGGCGGGAGCGTCCCGTACGGTCCGGGCGGCCCGCCGTTGCCGTTCCCGGGGATCGTCACGGACGCGGCGACGACGCTGAGCGAGGCCGAGACGCTGTGCGCGCCCGCGTTGCTGGACGTGACGGTGGCCTTGATGGTGATGGTCCCCGGCTTCGTCCCGGCCGGGACGGTCACCGACCCCAGCGCGGACGTCGAGCCGGACACGCTGCCCAGCCACGTACTGGAAGGCGCAGCCGAGGCACCGCCGCTCGCGGAGAGCGAGACGCTCACGCCCGAGGCCGTCCCGGACACCGAGACCGACACCGACACGGTGTCCCCGGCGTGGACTGCGGACGTGGAGAGGGCGATGCCGAGCCCGAGCCCCGGCTTGCCGTTGCCCCCGCCGGGCGTGGTCGGCCCGCCGCCGGGCACGTTGCCGCCCGGGGTTCCGCCCCCACCGGGCGTCCCGCCGCCTCCAGGAGTACCGCCCCCACCCGGCGTGCCACCGCCGCCTGGCGTCCCACCGCCGCCTGGCGTCCCGCCGCCACCAGGGGGAGTGGAGGGCGGCGTGGTCGGCGGAGTAGTGGGAGTGGTCTCGGTCGGCGTGGGCGTAGGGCTGTCGGAGGGCGTGCTCGACGAGCCGCCCCCGGTCCCGGACGAGCCCCCGGTCCCGGACGAGCCCCCGGTCCCGGACGAGCCTCCGGTCCCGGGCGTGTCCGAGGCGCCGGCCGTCGGGGTCGCGTCGTCCGCGAACGCGGCGGTCGCGAGGGCCGCGGGCGCGACCAGGCCGCCGAAGGCCAGGACCGCGGCCGCGCCGAGGCCCGCGAACATGGGAAGTCCGACCGGTCGGGTACGCACCCCGTCCTCACCTCCGCCATTAGGCGACGTCTGGAAACAATTCCTCGGACAGTAATATGAACACGCCCGGGGAATGGCTATCAACCCTCCCGGGGATAGTCGCCCCGGAAGACGAGAATGGGCCTGGTCATCGGCTCCGAATTATCATCAGGTGAGTGCCGGCGGCAGCTCGCCTCCGTCACCCGACGCTGTTTCACCCACCTCCTTGCGGAGCCTGGTCGCGCGGAGTACGACCTCGATCGCGAAGCGTGCGTCCGGGTCGCCGAGCCGGTCCCCGAGCGCCTCCTCCAGGCGGCGCATCCGGTACCGGACGGTCTGCGGGTGGATGTTCAGCCGGTCCGCCAGCTCGACGGCCGTGCCGCGCGTGGTCAGCCAGGCGTAGAGGGTCTCCAGGTACTTCTCCGGCTGCCCGCCGCCCAGCTCCGTGACTCCGGCGAGGTGCCGCCGAGTCAAGTGGTCGATGACCGTCTCGTCCGACAGGAGCCACAGCGTGACGAGGTGCTCGCCGCTGTCCACGACGAGGTCGTCACCGAGGGCGCCCGTCCGGGCCAGCGCCAGCGCGCGCCGCGCCCAGCGCAGCGACTCCGCGGCCCGGACGGTCGGGACGGTCAGCCCGAGCGCCAGCCGCCGATCAGGCCACCCGGAGGTGAGCATCCGCAGCCGCCCGGCGTCCACTTCCCCAGGAACGAGCAGGTGAGGCGTAGGCCCAGAAAGATCAACGAGCAGGTCGCGGTGCAGCGTATGAGGGGACGGCTGCGGCCCGGTGGGCAGCGCGACCAGCGTGACCTCGTCCGGCACGGTCCATCCGGCGAGCCGGGCGAGGTTGGCGACGACCTGCGGCGTGGGCGGCGGCTCGCGGAGCAGGCTGTGCAGCATCCGCCGCCGGTGGTCCTGCTGCTCCTCGTCCGGGCGCGCGGTGACGTAGCCCTCTAAGGACAGCGAGGCCAGCTCGTTGATGTAGGAGAACAGCTCGTCGGCGAGGCGGATCATCGCGGGCGCGGGCAGGTTCCGCTCGGCGGCGCCCTTCATCACCCGCCGCCAGGCGACCTGCGCGCCGATCCGGTAGGCGGTCTGGAGGCTGGAGAGGGTGCGCCCCTCCATCGCCTCGAAGCGGCCGAGCCGGCGGTAGGTCTCGTCGTGCTTGTCGCGCGGGGTGGACGGGTCGGCGAGCGTGTCGACGAAGTGCGTCAGCGCCCGCTCGACGCCGATCCGCAGCGCCTGCACGTAGGGGCCGTCGGTGCTGCGGCCGTACTCGGGGACGGCCCGCTTGATCTCGGTGATGATCTCCGCGGCGAGGCTGGGCAGCTCCGGCCGGACGAGCGCGATCAGCCACCGGGGGGCGGGCTGTCCCGTCCCGGCCGGGTCGCCGTGCGTCTGCGCCATCGCGCACTCCTCCACCGGCGCGCGCGGCGGCGGCCGGGCCGATGGGGGCACGGTCCGGCGGCCGCCGCGGCGCTGCCCGGCGGTGGGGTCAGGCCCCGGGCCGCTGCCGCGTGCGTCGCGGACGGCCCGGGGTCCGGGGGTGGGACCGCTCCCGTCGCGTCGAGCGGGGGTCCCCACGCGGCGGCAGCGGCTCGTGTGTGATGGAGCACACTGACGGTAGATCAGTGCCCGGGTGTGACGGAGGCCACTAAAGGTAAGGAGAGAGTAAAATCACTTTGCGGACCTTTTCGGTGACCCTCCGTCCTCGTCCGCCCTGTCTGCGGGAACGTCGTCGTCGTGCATCAGCGCGGCGGCGCGCAACGTCACATCCAGGGCAAACCTGGTTTTGGGGTCGCCGAGGCTGTCGCCCAGGTAGTGGTCGAGCTGGCGCAGGCGGTAACGCACCGTCTGCGGATGGACGCGGAGGCTCTCGGCGATGTCCACCGCCGTTCCACGCGTCGTGACCCATTCTGTGAGGGTCGCGGTCAGCTTCCGGCGGTGGCCGGCGGTCAGGTCGGCGAGCGGCGCGAGGTGCCGCCGCGCCATCTCGTCCGCGAGGACGGTGTCGGAGAGCAGCCACAGCGTCGTGAGGTGCTCCTCGCAGGGGATCAGCGAGCCGCGCGGGATGATCTCCTCGCGGGCCAGCTGCAGCACCCGGACGGCCCAGCGCAGCCCGTGCGCGACACGTTCCAAAGGAAGCGTCAGGCCGAGGACGCTGTCCGCTCCGTCCAGGGCGCCGCGCAGCATCGCGGCGCGCGCGGGGGTGAACGGCCCGGGGATCAGCAGCCGCGGCTCCGGGTCGTCCAGGTCGATGAGCACGTCGCCGTCCAGCGCGGAGCGGGTGCAGGGCGCGCCGGGCGCCACCGCGACGACCGTGGCCAGCTCGGGCAGCGGCCACCAGGCGGCGGCCCGCGCCAGCTCCTCCACCGCCTCGGCGGACGCCGGCGGCTGCCGCAGCAGCGTGCGCAGCAGCTCCCGGCGGACCTCGCGGTGGTGCAGGTCGGCGTGTTCGAGCGCCTGCCGGTGCCCGGTGCGGGACGCGGCGACCGCCTCGTCCATGTAGACGATCATGGCCTCGACCAGGGCCGCGACCTGCCCGCCGGGCACGCCCTCGCGCTCGGCGACGGCGGCGGTGCGCCGGTAGCAGACGTGGAAGGCGGTCCGGTAGGCGGCCTGGAGCAGGTCCAGGCTGCGTCCCTCGACGGCCTCGAAGTGGCCGAGCGCGCGGCAGGTCTCGTCCCGGTCGGCCAGCGCCGGGGCGCGGCCCGCGACCTGCTCGACGAACGCGGTGAGCAGGCGCTCCACGCCGACCCGCAGGATCCGTCCGTAGGCGGAGCCGGCCGGACGGTCGTACTCGGGCACCGTCCGCCGGATCTCCGCGTCCACCTCGTCGATCGCTGCGGGCAGCTCGGCCCGCATCAGCTTGGCCAGGTGCCGGGGCACCCGCATGTCGAGCGGTCCGGACAGGTGGTCCAACGTGTCGGTCAAGACCTCACCGCCTCCGATGGGAGTCAAGGAGAGCACGCGTGTGACCCAGGGCACGCGGAGCTTAGGCACGCCGCACGGGAGGAACAAGGTCGAGGCCCTCAGATGCCCCGCCAGTACTACGCGGGTGACAAGTCCGCGCGGGGGCGTTGCTCGTGATCTGACAAACACCTGTGTGTGTCTGGTGCTCGAAAAGTGCCTACCGGCCGGTACTCACCCCGAGGGAATTCGCCGGGCCCAAAAAACTCAGGCGCTGACAACCGGTCCGTAGAGTTGCCGATTCGATGCAATTGACTATTGAGTTTCGCGCAGTTTCCGCCGTACGGTCGCCGCCACGGCAACTCAACATTCGACTCCGGTTCGCTGGCGGTGGTTCGTGGGAATTGAGGTCGCCGTCGAGGGGCTGACGAAATCCTTCGGCGCGCAGACGATCTGGCGGGACGTGTCGCTGACGCTCCCGGCCGGAGAGGTGACCGTGCTGCTCGGTCCGTCCGGGACGGGCAAGACCGTCTTCCTCAAGTCGCTCATCGGGCTGATCAAGCCCGAGGAGGGCACCGTCCGCGTGGACGGCGTGGACATGGTGAACGACCCGGACCGCCGGGTCTTCCGCGAGCGCAAGCGCTTCGGCCTGATGTTCCAGGACGGGGCGATGTTCGGCTCCCTGAACCTGTACGACAACATCGCGTTCCCGCTGCGCGAGCACACCCGCAAGACCGAGGCCGAGATCCGGCGCATCGTGCTGGAGAAGATGGACACCGTCGGCCTGGCCGGGGAGGAGAAGAAGGTCCCCGGGCAGATCTCCGGCGGCATGCGCAAGCGCGCCGGCCTCGCCCGCGCGCTGGTCATGGACCCCGAGGTCATCCTGTGCGACGAGCCGGACTCGGGCCTGGACCCGGTCCGCACCGCGCACCTGTCCCAGCTGCTCATCGACGTCAACGCGCGCATCGACGCGACGATGCTGATCGTCACGCACAACATCGAGATCGCCTCGACCGTCCCCGACAACATCGGCATGCTCTACCGCCGCGACCTGGTCGCGTTCGGCCCCCGCGAGACCGTGATCGCCTCCGACGACCCGGTGATCGCGCAGTTCCTGCGGGGCAGCCCCGAGGGGCCGATCGGGATGAGCGAGGAGAAGGACGCCGCGCTCCTCGCCGAGGAGGCCGCCCGGGCCGCGAACCGGCCCCGGCCCCCGTCCCGTCCCATCGAGATCCCGGCGCAGCTGCGGCCCAGCCCCGGCGAGCCCGAGCGGTCCGGCGAGCTCCGGCACGCCGCCCGCGTGGACGCCATGCTGCCGAACCTGCCGCCCGAAGCCGTCTCCGCGATCCTGCGCGGCCGCGCCGCCACCGCCGAGGCCGCCGCCGCGGCCGCCGCGGCGCGGTCCGCACCGGCAGCCGCCGCGCCCCCGAGGGCCGCGCACTCCACCGCCCCGGCACCGCCGCCGCTGCCACCCGAGTTCAAGTCACCCGGGGAGAACCCGTGACAACACCCCAAGCATCCGTACCGGGAGCGGCGGCCCTGCGCCAGACCGGACGGCTGTTCGCCCTGGCGGGCACCGTGCTCGCCATGACCTTCAAGAGACCGTTCCAGGTCCGCGAGCTGATCCAGCAGTTCTGGTTCATCGCGTCGGTCGCGATCCTCCCGACGATGCTCGTCTCCATCCCGTTCGGCGCGGTCATCTCGCTCCAGGTCGGGTCGCTCGCCAAGCAGCTCGGCGCGCAGTCGCTCACCGGCGGCGCGTCCGTGCTGGCGGTCGTCCAGCAGGCCAGCCCGCTGATCGTGGCGCTGCTGATCTCCGGCGCGGCCGGCTCGGCGATCTGCGCCGACCTCGGCTCCCGGACGATCCGCGAGGAGATGGACGCGATGGAGGTCATGGGCGTCTCGCCCATCCAGCGCCTCGTCGTCCCGCGCGTGCTCGCCTGCACGGCCGTCGCGGTCCTGCTGAACGGGCTGGTCTCGGTCGTCGGCGTCGCGGGCGGCTACTTCTTCAACGTCGAGCTCCAGGACGGCACGCCCGGCGCGTACCTGGCGAGCTTCTCGGCGCTGGCGCAGCTGCCCGACCTGTACGTGAGCGAGCTGAAGGCGCTGATCTTCGGCTTCATCGCCGGGGTCGTCGCGTCCTACCGCGGCCTGAACCCGCGGCCGGGGCCGAAGGGCGTGGGGGACGCGGTGAACCAGTCGGTGGTCGTCACGTTCCTCCTGCTGTTCTTCGTGAACCTCGTGCTGACCGCGCTGTACCTCGAAATCGTCCCGCCGAAGGGGGCCTGATGGCGACCGTACGCACCATCCGGCCGCACACCTGGCTGGACCAGCCGGGCGACCAGCTCGGCTTCTACATCCGCGCCCTGCTGTGGACGCCGCGCGCGCTCCGCCGCTACCCGAAGGAGATCGTCCGCCTGCTCGGCGAGGTCGCGTTCGGTTCCGGCGCGCTCGCGGTCATCGGCGGCACGGTCGGCGTCATGCTCGGCATGACGGTCTTCACGGGTGTCGTCGTCGGCCTCGAAGGCTACGCGGCGCTCGACCAGATCGGATCGGCGGCCTTCACCGGCTTCGTCTCCGCCTACTTCAACACCCGGGAGATCGCCCCACTGGTCTCAGGTCTGGCGCTATCGGCGACCGTGGGCGCGGGCTTCACCGCGCAGCTCGGCGCGATGCGCATCAACGAGGAGATCGACGCCCTCGAAGGCATGGGCATCACGAGCCTCCCGTACCTGGTGACGTCCCGGATCGTCGCCGGGACGGTCGCGATCATCCCGCTGTACGGCATCGGACTGCTGAGTTCGTACCTCGCATCGCGCGAGGTCACCGTACTCATCAACGGCCAGTCGACAGGCACGTACGACCACTACTTCAACCTGTTCCTAGCACCAGAAGACGTGGTCCTGTCCTTCGTCAAGGTGCTGATCTTCAGCGTCATGGTGATCCTGGCGCACTGCTACTACGGCTACCGCGCCGTCGGAGGCCCCGCCGGGGTGGGCGTCGCGGTCGGACGGGCCGTCCGGACGGCGATCGTGCTGATCAGCGTGACCGACTTCTTCGTCAGCCTCGCCATCTGGGGCGCGACGACGACCGTGAAGGTGACGGGGTAGCGATGGCGCGTTCGACGACCCTGCAGACGCTGGAGAAGCGCGTCCTCGGCATCGCGTTCCTGCTGGTGCCGGCGCTGCTGATCTGGCTGTCCATCGCGATCTACGACAAGCGGTTCACCAAGGTCACGATGGTGACGCTGCACACCTCGACGGCCGGGCACGAGATGCACGAGCAGGCGGACGTGAAGGTCCGCGGCGTCGTGGTCGGCGAGGTCCGCACGATCCGGTCCGAAGGCAACGGCGCTGTGCTCAAGCTCGCGCTGAACCCGGACAAGGCGAGGTTCGTCCCGAGCGACGTCCAGGCGCAGCTGCTCCCGACCACGGTGTTCGGCGCGCGGTTCGTCTCGCTCGTCCCGCCGCCCGGATCGACCGCCTCGCCCGTCCACGACGGCAGCCAGATCAACGAGGACCACAGCCAGAACGCCGTCGAGCTGTCCCAGGTCCTCAACAACACGATGGCGCTGCTCAACACGCTCCAGCCCGCGAAGCTGTCGGCCACGCTGAACGCGATGTCGACCGCCCTCGAAGGACGCGGCGACCAGCTCGGCCGCAACTTCGTCCAGCTCGACTCCTACCTCAAGAAGCTCAACCCGGACGTCCCGGCGCTCAGCGAGAACTTCCGGCAGCTCGCCACGTTCTCCCAGAACTGGGCGGACGCGTCGCCCGACCTCCTCAACGCGCTCACCGACTTCGCGAGCACCAGCCGGACGATCGTCGACCAGCGCCAGAACCTGTCGTCGCTGTTCGACACCACCGGCCAGGCCGCCGACGACCTCGGCGACTTCTTCCGCCGCAACGGCGGCAACATGATCGCGCTCTCCACCGAGAGCCGCGCCAGCCTGGACCTGCTCCGCCGCTACGCGCCCGCCGCGCCCTGCACCTTCCGCGCCCTCGCCGACTTCATCCCGCAGATGGACCGGGTCATGGGCAAGGGCACCGACAGGCACGGCGTCCACGCGATCGTCGTCTCGGTGCAGAACAAGGGCCGGTACGAACCGGGCAAGGACGCCGTCCACTACGGCCCCGGCGGCGGCCCCCGCTGCTACAGCGCCCCCTACTACCCCGGCGGCGGCAAGTCCCCGAAGGCCGTCCGGGTCGGCGCGCCGACCGCGGGCGCGGTCCCCGGCTCCGGACTCGGCCCCGCCAACTCGGCCTCGGAGAACGACCTGGTGAACGAGTTCGTCGCGCCGTCCATGGACCAGGTGCCCGACCAGCTTCCGGACTGGTCGTCGGTCCTGGTCGGCCCCATCTACCGCGGGACGGAGGTGACGGTGAAGTGAAGCTCACCGGCCAGGGCCTCAAGGGCCTCGGCGTCCCGCTGATCTCGTCGATCATCTTCATCGCGGTCACGGTCGCCTCGACCGCGCTGCTCGCGGCCAGCATCACCGACACCACGTCCGGTGACCGCGTGTCCTACTACGCCAAGTTCAACGACGTCGCGGGTCTGCACCCGGGGCACGGCGTGCGGATCGCGGGTGTCCGGGTCGGGCAGGTCCAGAAGATCAGCGTCACCGACCACCGGCTCGCGCTGGTGAAGTTCTCGGTGGACCGCAACCGGCGCCTGCCGTCCACGGTCACCGCGTCCGTGAAGTACCTGAACCTGGTCGGCGGCCGCTACATCGCCCTCGACCAGGGCGCGGGCGCGCCCGGCCAGTACATGCCGCGCGGCGGGACGATCCCCGTCGACCGCACCACCGGCCCGCTGAACCTGACGCAGCTGTTCCAGGGGTTCCAACCGCTGATGCAGGCGCTGTCACCGGGTGACGTGAACAAGCTGTCGGAGTCGATCGTCCAGGTGCTCCAGGGCGAGGGCGGGACGGTCACCAGCCTGCTCCGCACCGTCGGGCAGCTCACCAACACCCTCGCCGACCGCGACCAGGTGATCGGCGACGTCATCCACAACCTCACGACCGTCGTGGAGACCGTCAACAACCGCGACAAGCAGCTCGTCAGCCTCGTCTCGACGCTCCGCGAGTTCACCTCCGGCCTCGCCGCCGACCGCAAGGCCATCGGCGACTCGTTCCAGGGCATCAGCGACCTCGCCGACGCGACCGCCGGGTTCCTGAACGACGGCCGCGAGCCGCTGCGCAACGGCATCGTCCAGCTCGACCGGCTCGCCACCAACCTGAACCGCGACCAGCCGCTCGTGGAGAACTTCCTGCGGCGCTTCCCGGAGAAGGCCGGCACCATCGGGCGGCTCGGCTCCTACGGCTCGTGGATGAACTTCTACCAGTGCGAGGTCCAGTTGATCGGCGTCCACTATGCCGGTTCCGACATCGACCACCGCCCGCCGCCCACCGGCGTCCCGCTGAAGGACGCGAGGTGCCGAGGATGAGGCTGTTCCCGCACGTCAAACCGCTCCGCGACCGCAACCCGATCCCGATCGCGATCATCGGGATGGCGCTGATCCTGGTCGCCGGCCTGCTCGCCTACCGCGTGGACGACCTGCCCATCGTCGGCGGCGGCACGACCTACAAGGCGTACTTCTCCGAGGCCGCCGGCCTCAAGGACGGCCAGGAGGTCCGCGTCGCGGGCGTCAAGGTCGGCAAGGTCACCGGCGTCTCGCTCGCCGGGAACAAGGTCAAGGTCACCTTCCGGGTCAAGCACACCTGGGTCGGCGACGCCAGCACCGCGACGATCATGATCAAGACGCTGCTCGGCTCGAAGTACCTCGCGCTCGACCCGCTCGGCGGCCGCACCCAGAACCCCCGCGACCCGATCCCGCTGAGCCGGACGGTCTCGCCGTACGACGTGACCACCGCGTTCGAGGACCTCGGCCGCACCTTCCAGCAGGTCGACACGGTGAAGATGGCCCAGAGCCTCACCACGATCTCCAAGACGTTCGAGAACACGCCCGCCGAGGTGCGCACCGCCCTCACCGGCCTGTCCGCGCTGTCGAAGACGATCGCGAGCCGGGACGCCGACCTGGCCCGGCTGCTCGCCGGGACCAAGCAGCTGTCCGGCACGCTCGCCGCGCAGAACTCCCAGTTCGAGACCCTCTTCAAGGACGGCAACCTGCTGCTCGCCGAGCTCCGCAACCGGCGCGAGGCGATCCACCGCCTGCTGACCGGCACCGAGGCCCTCGGCGAGGCGCTGGTCAAGCTCGTCCAGCGGCTGGAGGGCCCGATCTCCCCGATGCTGCGCCACCTGGACCAGGTCACCGACATGCTGCAACGCAACCAGTCCAACCTCGACCGGGCCATCCGCGTCGCGGCCCCCTACACCCGCATGGTCGTCAACGCCACCGGCAACGGCCGCTGGATCGACGGCTACCTCTGCGGGACCGTCCCCAAGGAGTACCTCAGCAACGGCCGCTGGCAGCCGCCGGCCGTCGGCTGCGAGCCCCCGCACCTGACGGGAGGCCGCTGATGAGCGCCCTCCGGGACCACCGCATCCGCGCCATGGAGATCATCGTCGCGGTGTTCGTCCTGCTCGTCGCCGTCGCGCTGTACGTGGTGCTGGGCAACAAGCCGACGCGCGTCCTGCACGCCGACTTCGCCACGGCGATCGGCGTGTACCCGGGCTCGGACGTCCGGGTGCTGGGCGTGAAGGTCGGCAGCATCCAGTCGGTGAAGCCGCACGGCACGCAGGTCGCGGTCACGATGCGCGTGAACAAGGACGTGCCCGTGCCGTCCGATGCGCGGGCGATCGTCATCGCGCCGAACCTGGTGTCCGACCGGTACGTGCAGCTCGCGCCTGCCTATGGCGGCGGGCCGCGGATGGCCGACAACTCGACCATCGATGTGAGCCGGACGGCTACGCCGCTGGAGCTGGACTCGCTGTACGACAGCGTGCGGAAGTTCAGCAGCGACCTTGGGCCCAACGGTGTGAACGCTCGGGGCGCCCTGTCGTCGGTGATCCACACGGGCGCGGCGAACCTCGACGGCAACGGGCGGATGTTCAACACGACCATCGCCAACCTCGGACAGCTCTCGCAGACGCTGAACCACTCGTCCGGCGACCTGTACGCGACGATCAGCAACCTCAACCGCTTCACGGCGATGCTGCGGGGCAACGACTCGCAGATCCGGTTGGCGGAGCAGCAGTTGGCTGATGTCAGCGGGTTCTTGGCGGACGACCGTCAGGACTTGGCCGGTGCGCTTCGGGGGCTGGCCCAGGCGTTGGCCGAGGTCAAGGGCTTCATCACCGACAACCGGGATGCCTTGAAGCGGAACGTGGACAAGCTCGCCAACATCACGCAGGTGCTGATGGATCAGCGGGCGTCGCTGGCCGAGGTTCTCGACAACGCGCCGGTGCTGACGCAGAACGCGTTGAACGCCTACGACCCCGACACCCGGACGCTGATGTCCCGCGGCAACCTGCTGGAGATCACCAAGGCGTTCGGCAACCTCTCCCAGAAGGGCCTGGAGGGGACGGGAGCCGACACGCGTCCGGTGTGCGCGGCTGCCTCTGCTCAGACGCCCGCTCTGAAACTCCAGTGCAGCCGGCTCCAGACGAACGGCCTCACGGCCGTCGGGCCGTCCGGCTCGGGAACCCTTCCCGCGCTGCCGTTCCCGCCCGCCGGTCAGGTCTACGCAGGGGGAGGTCGGTGATGCGACGTTTCCGTCTCGCCGGTGTGTGTGCGGTGGCCGCGTCCGCTGTGCTGGCTGCGGGGTGCTCGCAGGTTTCGGTGGAGCAACTGCCGTTGCCTGGTGGCGCTTCGCTGGGCTCGCACCCGTACACCGTGCATGTGCAGTTGCAGAACGCTCTGAACCTCGTCCCGCAGGCCGCTGTGCGCGTGAACGACGTGCCTGTGGGACGGGTGAAGAAGATCTCGCTTCCCGACAACGCCTGGTACGCCGATGCGACCGTCCTGATCAACGGGGACGTGCGGCTTCCGGCCAACGCGACGGCGAACCTGGAGCAGTCGAGCTTGCTGGGGGAGAAGTACATCAAGATCTCCGCCCCTACGTCGGACGCGTCCACGGCTCGGCTGGCCAACGGCGCGACGATTCCGCTCTCTCGGACGACTCGCAACGCTGATACCGAGGAAGTTTTCGGTGCGCTGTCGATGCTGCTGTCCGGGGGTGGGCTGCCGCAGATCCGGACGATCACGCGGGAGCTGAACCGGACGTTGAACGGGCGCGAGCCGCAAGTTCGGTCTTCGCTGGAGCAGCTCAACAAGCTGACTACGACGTTGAACACGAACCGTCAGTCGATCGTGGACGCGCTGGACGGGTTGAATCGCCTGTCTTCGACCGTGGCGGCTCGGCGCGGCCAGGTGGACACGGTGCTGACCGACCTGTCGCCCGGGTTGAAGGTGCTCTCTGATCAGCGAGGGCAGCTCGTCCAGATGCTTCAGAAGCTCGATGACCTGTCGAAGGTCGCCACGGGCGTGCTGAACAAGAGCCGCGACAACACCGTGGCCGATCTGAACTCGCTCGACGTGGTCGTGCAGAAGCTGGCCGACTCCGGGCGGGACCTGCCGAAGTCGCTCCAGATTCTCTTCACGTATCCGTTCACGGACGAGGCGATGAAGGCCGTGAAGGGCGACTACCTGAACGGCTACATGACGGTCATCGCGGCGCCAGGCAACGACTGCGTCATCCCGCCCGTCCAGGAGACGGACCAGAAGAAGAACGCGCCCAGGCTGCGCGCGCTGGCCGAGAACTCTCCACCGGCCGGGCCACTGCCGACTCCGTGCCCGGCGAACACCTCGTCGCCCTCTTCGAAGCCGACCTCGTCGCCAACGACCACTCCACAGCAACCGGTGGGTCCGACCACCCCGGCGGGTGGCTCGGGAGGCTCCGGCGGGACGGATCCGAACCGTCCGGCGCTGCCCCTGCCGACTCTGGGAGGCAACTGACATGCTGACCGTCGGCGCTCGCCTGAAGGCCATCGTCTTCACCCTGCTGGCCCTGTTCGTGATCTCGTATATCTCGATCACGTACGCGGACCTGGGGAAGTACGTCGGGCTGCGCGGCTACTACGTCGTCAAGATGGACATGGGCACGACGGGCGGCCTGTTCAAGGGCTCGGCCGTCTCGTACCGGGGGATCTCGGTAGGCAAGGTCGGTGACCTGAAGCTCACGTCCGATGGCGTGATGGCCGAACTGCACATCGACGACAACGCGCCCAACATCCCGCGCGACCTGAAGGCGATCGTCGCCAACAGGTCGGCCGTGGGTGAGCAGTACGTCGAGCTGGAGCCCGAGCGGGACGGCGGTCCGTACCTCGCGCAGGGCACTGTGATCCCGCGCAGTGCGACGACCACGCCCACCCCGGTCGCGGAGACGCTGAAGAGCATCAACGACCTGGCCGGGACGCTGCCGCTGAACGATCTGAAGGTCGTGGTGGACGAGCTGGGCCAGGCCTTCGCCGGTCAGGGCCCGCACCTCCAGAAGCTCCTGGACACGAGCGGCGAGTTCATCTCCGCGTCGGACAAGGCGTTCCCGCAGACGGACTCGCTGATCCGGAACGGGAACGTCGTCCTGAAGACGCAGAACGACGAGGCCCAGGCGTTCAAGGACTTCGCGTCGAGCTCTCACCTGCTCGCGCAGCAGCTCCGCTCGTCGGACGTGGACCTGCGGAAGATCCTCGCGAACGGCCCACCCGCGTTGCAGGAGACGTCCCGCCTGATCAAGGAACTCCAGCCCGGTCTTCCGATCCTGCTGGCCAACCTGCTCACGACGTCTCGGCTCACGGACGCTCGGTTGCCCGGTCTTGAGACGACGCTTTCGAACCTGCCGAAGGTGTCGGCCATCGGGCCGTCCATCGTCCAGGACGGGAAGCTTCGGCTCGGTCTGGTCAACACGTTCTTCAACCCGCAGCCGTGTACTCGCGGCTACGGCGGGACGCAGTACCGGAACGGGACCACGGATCTGAAGCCGGCCAAGTTCAACGGCAACGCGCAGTGCTCTGAGCCCGCTGGAAGCGGCATCAATGTCCGGGGTGCCCAGAATGCCCCGCGCTATGGCGTCCCGCCAGCGGCCATCCCAGGCGTCGACAGGGCCAACCTGACGGCCGCGCAGCCGTTCTTCTCGGCGGTGGGCCTTCCGGCTCTCGGACGTGAGAGCGGAACGTCCCTTCAGGAGCTGTTGGGGCTCGGCCGATGACTCGGCTCGTCGGGCTGGTCCTGGTCGCCGCCGCCGTCGCGTTCCTCGGGTTCGCGGGGTGGCGGTGGGCTGGGACGGTCTGGAACGAGGACCGGACGTATGCGGCCCAGCGGGACGACGTGAGGGACACGGCGGTCCGGGACATGGTGATGCTGAACAGCGTCGACCCGTCCCGGGCCCAGCTCGACATGGAGCACTGGCTCGACATCTCGACCGGGACGCTGCGTGATGCGCTGCAACGCGACCTTCCCGCTGCGCAGGCGCGGTTCGCGAAGCAGCAGGTCCCGACTCGCGGTGAGGTGACCGCCGCTGCGGTCACCTCGTTCGACAAGGACGCGGGGAAGGCGACGGTGCTCGCGTCCGTCCGGGTGTTCCTTGGCGCTGACTCGGACGGCGCGCCGTCCTCCGAGCAGCGGAAGCGGTTCGAGGTCGGCATGAAGCGGATCTCGGACGGTCTGTGGAAGGTCGAATCGCTGACCCCGGTCGCGCCGGGAGGTCACCTGTGAGCGTCGAAGTCGAGATCAGGGCCAGGCCGAAGAAGAAGCGCGAACCGGACAAGCGCTCGAAGGCGTTCCTGAGGCGCTGGTGGCCGTACCTGGTCGCGGTGGTTGTGGCTGCGGGCGCCTTCGCGCTCAACACCTGGGCGTCCGACAGGGCATCGGGTGGCCCGGCCGCGAACCGCGTCCTGCTGGACAAGGGCTCTACGTCGGACGCGCTCTCACACGTCACGCAGGCGGTGGAGCGCGTCTTCACGTACTCGTACACAGATCCGGATTCGACGTCCCGAGCTGCGTCCAGCCTCCTGACCGGCAAGGCCGCGTCTCAGTACCAGTCCCTCTTTGGCCAGGTCCGCCAAGAGGCACCGCGCCAACAACTGGCGCTCACCACCAAGGTCTCTCGCGCCGGGCTGGTTCGCCTGGACCGCGATGGGACGGCTGTGGTCGTGGTGTTCCTCGATCAGCAGTCGACGCGCGCAGGGAAGCCCACGGGCGCTCCCGTCGCCGCGCAACTCGTCGTCACAGCCCATCGCTCTGGTGGGACGTGGCGCATCACTGAACTGCGGGCCGCCTGAAGGAAGGGGTGGATTTCAGGTGGACACCAAGGAAGACGTCGAGGAAGAAGCGACGCCGGCGGCCGAGGAGGAGGCCAAGCCGAAGCCCAAGGCCAGGACGAGGGACGTCACCAAGAGACCTGTGCCTGAGCCTGAGACAGAGGCCGAGGAAGAGCCGGAACCCGAAGAGCCCGAGGCCAAGGCGGAGGAGAAGGAAGAACCTCCGGCCGAGGAGCCGAAGGCCAAGCGGAGCTTGCGGCGCGATCCCCTGATCCTCGTGGCCTTGGCGGTCACGGCGGCCTCGGCGGTGGCGGCGGCCTGGTTCGGCTGGAGCTATCACTCGGCGTCCAACGACAAGAGCATCAGCCAGGCGCGACTCCGAGACCAGGTCCTGCGGACGGCCGAGCAAGAGGTGGTCAACCTCAACACGCTCGACTACAACCACATCGACCAAGGACTGTCGCTCTGGCAGGACTCGACGACCGCGGAGCTGTACGACCAGATCGTCCAGGGCCGCCAGCAGCTCGCCACGTCCGTCACGAAGGCGAAGACCGTCTCCACGGCCAAGATCCTCGAATCGGGGATCACGGAGCTGGACTCGGACGCCGGCAAGGCCGGAGTGATGATCGCGGTCCGCGTATCGGTCGCCACGCCGGACGGGAAATCGTCGGCGAGCATTCGCCGCCTCTCCGGTCAGCTCACAAGAACTTCCGCAGGGTGGAAACTGTCCGCACTCGGTCAGGCCCCGACGTCGTCTGGTAACTGATGAAGAAAAAGAACAGAATTCTCGGCACAACGCGTATGCGAATAGTCACAGTCCTCGGAATCCTTACGGTGGGTTTCGGAACGACTGCGTTGTGGGCGGAGAACAAGGCCGACGCTCTCACGGGCAACGAGGCGGCGCGGAACGGCGCACTCACTGACAACGCGCGTACGAGCGAAGTGAAGGGTGAGGTGACCAGTGCGTTGAACTCTGTGTTCTCGTACAACTACGCCGACACCGCCAAGACCGAGCAGGCGGCGAAGAAGCTGCTCACGGGGGACGCGGTACGCCAGTACGACAGCATGTTCGCGGCCGTTCGCCAGCAGGCCCCTCAGCAGAAGCAGATCCTCACCACGACGGTCACGGACACGGCCGTCAAGTCCCTGACCAGCGATAAAGCACGTCTGCTGATCTTCGCCGACCAGCGCAACACTCGCACCGACAAGAACCAGACGAGCTACTCCGCGGCCGTGTTCGCCGTGACGGCGATCCGGACGGACGGGACCTGGAAGATCAGCACCATCGACACCTTCGGCCCCTGACGCCTCGCGGATCATCACCCGGTGACAAAACCGTCTGATCGAAAACTAAGTCCAAGGGAATTTCGATGACAACGGCTGTTTGTCACTTTGTGATAAGTCGAAAAAGTTCCAAATGACCTATTGAATTCCCGGCGATGCCAACTTATGGTCTGAGCAAGCAGATGGACGGGACAGGGAGGTCCCACCGCCTGGCCGAGGGGAAGAGGTTCACCTCGGCAGGCAGGGCCCCGTCCATTCTCGGCCCGAAGAGGAGACGCCCATAAGAACGACCGGTCAGTGTCCCTACGAGATCTCACACCACCCCACTGAAGGGAACAAGGACTGACATGCGCAAGCTCACTCGCAACACCATTATTGGCGGTGCCGTCGCCGCCGCGGCCATCGGCTTCACCAGCATTCCCGCGTCGGCCGTCACCGGCGTGGACATCTCCGCCCCCGGGGCCTCCTCGCCCAGCAACGCCATCACCGGCGTCAACGCGGGCAACGTCACGGCGAAGGACAACTCCACCGGCGCGGCGATCACCTGCAGCAAGGGCACGGCCTCCGGCACCAGCAAGATCGGGACGAACCTCCCGCTCGCCGGTGTCGCGACCGTCTCGAGCCTCGCCCTCTCCAGCCCCGCCAACCCGAGCGGCTGGTGCTCCGGCCCGGTCGGCATCACGGTTCAGGTCACCGCGTCCAACTTCCCCTGGACCATGAACGTGACGGGCGTGACCGCCTCCGGCGTCACCCCCGGGCAGCTGACCGGCATCAAGGCGTCCATCGTCGGCAGCGACAACTGCCACGCGACGGTGGCGGGCCCCGGCGGTGCCGGCGGCACCATCAGCGGCAACTACAACAACTCCACCCACAACCTGACCACGGGTGGCGTGGGGAGCACCTCCAACCTGACGGTCCAGACGGTGGACGCCAACTGCGACCCCACGCTGATCAACGCCGGCGACTCCATCTCGCTCAACGGCGCCTTCACGATCACTCCTTCGGCCCCGGCGACGGGACCCCTGACCATCAACTCCCACACCTGACGTTTATAACGGCGTCGGCCGACGACCGGGCCGCCACGGGGACTCCTGTGGCGGCCCGCCCCACTACCTGATCCCGAAGGACTTCCATGCTCGCGAACCCTCGCAGAGTCGTACGCGGCGCAACGGTGACCGCCTTGCTGGCGAGTGCAGGCCTCCTGGCCGCCGTTCGAGTCGCGTCCGCCGACATCGGGGCGGAGATGACGTACCTGTGCTCGTCCCGGGACGCGTCCTACAAGGTGACGGCGGACATCGCCGCGAAGGTTCCGAGCACCGCGAGGGTCGGTCAGCCGGTTCACTTGGGTGAAGTCGGTATTCGCCTCCGGCTTCCCGAAGCGCTGCGAGCATCGGCGAGTCAACGATCCGCTCTGCCGCAAGGCGCTCAGAGGGCGAGTGCGGAAGATGTGACCGGGACAGCGACGATCGCCGTGACCATCTCCCAGCAAGGCCAGTCCGTTGACGCGGCTTGGCCCGCCTTCGGTCTTTCGTCCAACGCGGACAGCGCGGCGAACGTGGGACCTCTCGTCCTGCAAGGCAGCGGGGCAGTGCCTGCGTTGGTGACTGACGGCACGGGCGTGGTGGCCTGGAAGGCCGGGCCCATGCGGTTGAGGCTCTCAGGCATGAACTCGGCGGACGGTGGGGGAATCCTGTCGTGCACGCCCACGTCGAGCATGGCGCTGGGGCAGGTCCGCATTGGTGCCGGGGCAACGACCGCACCCCAGCAGAAACAACCGTCGTCCAATGCAAAGCCTGCCACCACTACAGGTGTGAACACAGACTGCACGGAGGAGCCCGCCTCGACGGATCCAGGTGGAGGAATGAACCCGGATCCGAGCCTCAGCCCGCCCCCGTTCCCCGAGGGGACCAATCCGGGGCGCCTCGGACGACTTCGTCCCGGACAGCCGAGATGTAGCAAATCAGCGGGGTTTGCGAACCTCGGGAAGCTGAATGCTGCGCTTCCGTTCGCTGCTCAAGTGCGTTTCCGTCTCAACGTGCAAAGTCAGTCCGACTTCGCACACAACTATTTCCGGTCGTACACCTACGCGCATACTGCTGCGGTGCCTTCGACGGGTAACGCGCTCGGATTCGGGTTCATGCCGATCAAATCAACCTTGGAAACGACTCAGGTCGCGCCACCGGGTGGAACGAGTGACACAGCCAACATTTATTCCGACGCGCCGATCAACCAGTATGGCCAGCCGGCCCAATTCCGAGGCGCCGGCTACCTTCGCTCGTATGTGCAGTTGAAGGTTGGTGGCGTGTCGGTGAACGGTACGCCGATGAACCTGGGAGATAAATGCAGAACCGATGCAATCCCTCTTGATCTCAAGGTGGATCTGGGGGATGACAGCACCGGGCGCAGTGGCCTTCAGGACGGCGGGACGTATACAGGACGAGTTACGGTTCCTGAGTTCAAGCAGTGCGGTACTGGCGAGGACCTGTCCCCTCTCCTTAACGCCATGAGCGCGGGGACGAGTAACTATGTGAAGATCGAGGCCGCGCAGTGGTGTGACCCGACAAACATGATAGAGCCCTTCTGTGACCAGCAACCCGAGCCGACGACCTACAGCATCGTACCGGGCGGGACGATTCAGGCGAGAATTGCCCCCTTCACGTTCCAGGGGCCGGCTGGGGGAGACCACAACGGCGCTGGTGACGACGACACCGACAAATGGGTTACGCCGCAAATTCGCTGTGATAGTGCCACCTTCAAGTTCGACTTCAAGAAGGGGCATTATATTTCCAAGTACTTCGCTGGGCGCGTGACTGACGCCCACTTCACGGGATGTGTGCGAACTCCGGGCGACGTTCCACAGGAAATGAAGGCTTCAGGCCTTCCTTGGGGCGCGAACCTGAAGACTTCCGCTGATACAGGTGATCTGACGATGTCGATCGCCGGCATCTATTGGGAAGCCGCTGGAGCGGATGGGTGCGATCTTCATTTCAATAACATCAGCGACAGCTATGACGGGGACATAGCCGGAACTATTCAAGGCATCGGCCTGGACGTCAAGAATGACCGAATGTCGTTCGCTGGTGTCACCAGCGGACTGCAAGTCGGATTTCAGACCGCCTGTCAGCGGGCCGGAGCTGGATATGTTCCAAGCGCTCCCTGGTCGGTGGTCGGAGATATGAACTACAAGCCGCATCAGAAGATCACTTCACCCTGACACGGACTTCCGTTGTCGGGACGTCGCTCCCCCCACGTTTACGGCCCAAGTCGTGGGCCGATAGAGGAGAAAGGCATGTCCATGCGCAGAAAGTCCTTTACCAAGTGGACGGGGCGTGGGACCGCGGCCGGTGTCGCCGCTCTCGCGACGACCGCGGGTCTGATGTCGGGGACGGCCGCGCATGCGGATGACCCGATGCCGACGTTCGACTTCGCGGACTGCCCGACGCTGTCGGCTCCGTACACGCCGGAGGGGTCGGTCTGTATTGAGGCGATCGTTACCAGCGGGACGTTCCAGCTCGGGAAGTTCAACCAGACGATCACCTCGCCGATCAAGATGACGTTCGCGAGCGCCCTGAACCCGGACACGCAGCTGTACACGCCGGTCTTCGGGAAGATGCAGGCGGACAAGATGCTGGTGCAGCCGGGAATCTTCGGTGACCCGATCGTCACCGCGGTCTACGCCAAGCCGGAATATGCGGGCGTCTTCGACACGCCGACCGGGCCCGACTTCCACATCACCCTCGGCCTGCGTGTTCGCCTGACCAACCCCTTCCTCGGCGGGACGTGCCTGATCGGTGACACCGGGAACCCGATCAAGCTGAACCTGACCACGGGGACCACCAGCCCGCCCGCGGGGACCACCCCGATCACCGGTTCGCCGGCGACGATCGTCCAGCGGACGCCCTTCGTCGTCCGCAAGGCGACCCACGTCGACAACACCTTCAGCGTTCCCGGGGCCAAGGGCTGCGCGCTCGGCTTGGGCCTCGTGAACTCGATCGTCGACCTCCAGGCGGGGATCCCGTCTGCCGCAGGCAAGAACCAGATGATCTTCAACGAGTACATCGGCCAGAAGGCGTACACCGCCCTGCCGTAGTGCTCCCCAGACTCGGGCCGTGCCCCGCGCGACCACCACCCCAGCGCCGGGCACGGCCCGTTCCAAAAGCTCCTCCACCGAGGAGTGAGATATCCGTGAGTTATTCAGCCGGGGACTCGACTGCTGCGCCCGCGCCATCCCAGAGGCGCTCCGGGCGATCAACACGTCGTGATGAGTGGAGGACATCGGGGGCTGTTTCTCTATCGGCTCCAGTCCGCGAGTGGGACTGGCAAGGACGAAAGGAATGGCCATGAGAAAGTTCACGTTCGCCGGACTGGGCAGGAAGCGAGTAGCGGCGAGCGCCGCTACCTTCGCCGCTGCCATGGGCCTGATGTCGGGCACGTCGGCTCACGCGGACCCGATGCCGACGTTCGACTTCGCGGACTGCCCGACGCTGTCGGCTCCGTACACGCCGGAGGGGTCAGTCTGTATCGAGGCGATCGTCACTAGCGGGACGTTCCAGATGGGGAAGTTCAACCAGCAGATCACCTCGCCGATCAAAATGACGTTCGCGAGTGCCCTGAACCCGGACACGCAGCTGTACACGCCGGTCTTCGGGAAGATGCGCGCCTCCACGATGCTGGTGCAGCCCGGCATCTTCGGCGACCCGATCCTCAGCGCGGTCTACGCCAAGCCGGAATATGCGGGTGTCTTCGACACGCCGACCGGGCCCGACTTCCATATCACCCTCGGAATCCAGGTTCGCCTGACCAACCCGTTCCTTGGCGGAACCTGCCTGATCGGCGACTCCAGCAACCCGGTCACCCTGCACCTCACCACGGGCACCACCAGCCCGCCCGCCGGAACCGCCCCGATCACCGGCTCGCCCGCGACGATCGTTCAGCGGACGCCGTTCGTGGTCCGCCAGGCCACCCATGTCGACAACACCTTCCCAGTCCCTGGCGCCAAAGGCTGCGCCCTGGACTGGGGCCTGGTCAACGACATCGTGGACAGCCAGGCCGGAATCCCCTCGGCCGCAGGCAAGAACCAGGTCATCTTCAACGAGTACATCGGCCAGAAGGCCTACACCGCACTTCCCTAGCATCGCGCCGACCAGCCGTGCCCAGCGGTCCGTTCACCTTCACGCTGGGCACGGCAGCTCCCCAACGGCAGAGAGCGCTGATCACCTCCCCGCTTCCCGACTCTCTGGACGCACGAATCAAACCCAGTTCCGAGAACATCGGTCCCATCGTGGAGGAAGAGAATGCGTAAGTCTGGCAAGAGCGCTCTGACGTCGATCTCCCTGGCGGCGACGGCGGTCATCGCGGTGACCGCAGCAGCGGCCGACGCCACATGGACCTTTCTTCCAGGAGGTCCCGTGACTGCGGTAAACAGTGGAAATCTCACGGCGACGGACTCGAGGTCCGGGGCCGCGGTCACCTGCACCAAAGCCTCGGCCTCGGCCACAGCTAAGTCGGGCTCCGGCCTGGCTCCCAATGATCTCGTATCGCTCGACTCGATAGTCTTCAGCTCACCCGCCAACCCCGGAGGAGCGTGCTCAGGTCCTGCTGCACTCACTGTGAGCGTGACGGCGCAGAATCTTCCATGGAAGTTCACGGCCACCTCCTATGACGCGACGACCGGGGCTGTTTCCGGAAAGATGAATGGCGTCGTCGCGAGCCTCGTCGGAGCGGATAACTGCCACGCTACTTTCAGTGCTCCGGGAGGAGGGGGTGGAGAAGTCGGCATCAAGTACACCCCTGGGAGTTGGGCAGTAACCACCACGAGTTCGAATCTGGTCGCTACGTCCGTAGACGCTAATTGCGACCCGACGCTCATCGAGTTTGGAGACCCACTTACGGTCCACGCAAGCCTCACTGTCTCCCCTCACCAAAGAGTCACGAGTCCCTGAAAGAATCCTCTCGGAGGTGCATTGTGCGTAGGGCTGGTAAGAGTGCGCTGACGTCCGTGTCCTTGGCAGCCACTGCGGTGATCGCCGTCACGGCTGCAGCGGCTGGAGCGACCTGGACCTTCCTGCCCGGTGGTAATGTCACGGCGACGAACAGCGGCAATCTCACCGCCAAGGACAATGCAACGGGAGTAGCTGCGACGTGCAGCAAGGCCACGGCGGTGGCCACCGCGAAATCGGGTAGTGGGATGGCTCCCGACGATCTGGTTTCTCTGGTCTCGATTTCGTTCAGCTCGCCGGGGAATCCGAGTAGCTGGTGCACGGGGCCTGCGGGTATCTATGTGAGCATCTCCGCGCAAGGACTTCCCTGGAAATTTACGGCCGAATCCTATGATGCGACGACGAGGACGGCCTTCGGAAAAATGAAAGGCGTCATCGTGTCGATGGTGGGCACGGACGGTTGTCACGCCACGTTCGGAGCTCCAGGCGGTGGTGGTGGTGAAATCGGACTGTCTTACGCCAACGGCTCCGGGACCTTGAAGGTGACGAGTTCGACCCTGGTTGCGACGTCGGTGGATGCGAACTGCGACCCGACGGCGCTCAACGTGGGAGACCCGCTGGGAGTCACCGCCACATTCACCGTCTCCCCTCGCCAGACGGTCACGAGCCCTTGAACCGAGCGTCCGGGCGGCCTGGAAGGCAAGACGTTCTTGCTCATGTCGCCCGGACGCGTTCTCATGGCGCTGGTGGAGGGGTGGATGACGGGGACGGACCGCGCATGACTACCGTGGGCGCGAAGAGCGGGCCTTGAGGGGCCTCCGGGTCCGCGCGATCTCGGGCGCGATCATTCCACGGCCGGGAGGCGCTGGCTCGCCTTGGTGGTGGCGTCGGGGTCGGCGGTGGTTAGGGCGTCTAGGAGGGCTTCGGCGGATGAGGCGCTGATGAGGGTGGGGCCGGCGGCTCGCCAGATGCCTCGGTTGTCCACGAAGACGTCCCAGTGCGGGTAGAGGTCGCGTAGGACGGCGGTTAGGAGTGTGCGAGCGCTCATGCGTGCGCGCGTAGGAGCGCCCATACGACTTTGCCTCCGTCTGGCAGAGGCGCGTATCCCCATAGGGAGACCATCAAGTCGACCATGGCCAGGCCGCGTCCTGTTAGGCCGTCGAGAGTCAGGGGCTTTGGGGTGGGGAGCTTCGCGCTTGCGTCCAGTACCTCTATGACGGGGCCCGCGTCCGTATGGAAGATGCGGGTGGTGATGGTGTCGCCCTTGGTGGAGCCGTGGCGGTGGGCGTTGGTGGCGAGTTCGGTGACGACCGTTCGAGCGACGTAGACCAGGTCGCGGTCGAACGAGCCGTTCGCGAACCAGTCGGCCACGAAGTCGCGTGCGGCCTTGATGGATTCGGGTGCCGACTTGACCTCCAGCTCCGCGACGCCAGTCGGCGGCGGGGTCGGCCGGAGCTCGGATCTTGTGATCATCACGTGCGCCTCGAAACTGAGTCCTGGAGTTTTCGCGTTCAGTGACCATCCAGGCACACTGCGACGTACGGTAGGCGGCGACTCGGCAAGCAGTCGCGCATCACTACCAACTGGATTGCCGGTAGTACCGGACCTACCCGGGAGCTCACATGGCGACGAAGAAGCGGATCGACCCCCACCTGCGCAACTTCGGCGCGAAGGTGAAGAGGTTCCGAGAAGAAGCAGGGTTGAGCCAGGCCGAGGCGGCCAAGCTGATCAATGTCACACGCAGTTACGTCGGCCAGGTCGAGCGGGGTATTACGCGGTGCCGTAAGGACTTCTCGGAACGCCTTGGTGATGCGTTGGCGCGCGGCGATGAGGTCGCGGAAGCATGGGCGGAACTGGTCAGAAGCGCCAAGTACCCTCAGTACTTCGAGGACTACGCCAGCCTTGAGGGCACGGCGGTGATGCTTCGTCACTACTCCTCGGATGTGGTCGATGGCCTCTTGCAGGTCGAGTCGTATGCGCGCGTCCTGCTGCGCACTGAGCCGTCACTCCAGGCTCGTTTGAAGCGTCAGGAGACCCTCATTCGTGACCCTGCGCCCATGGCATGTTTCATCCTCGACGAGTCGGTTCTGCACAGGCAGGTTGGGGGACGTGATGTCATGAAGGAGCAGCTCACGTACCTGTACGAGGTCTCGTCCCGAGAGAAGATCTGTCTTCAGATCGCTCCGACGGCCTACTATCGCAGCGTAAGTGGGTCGTTCTGTATCGCGACTCAAGATGACCGCGACGAGGCCGCTTACGCCGCATCGGCGTTCGGAGGCGAGACGTCGGAGGAGGCTGAACACTTGGCGCTCGTCAACGAGGCGTTCGCCAACCTTCAGGCAAGGGCGCTGAACGTGGCCGACTCGCGAGCACACATTGGGAAGGTGCTTGAGGCGAAGTGGATGTGAACAACGCCCAGTGGCGGAAGGCATCTCGTAGTAGTGACAAGGGAGATGCCTGCATCGAAGTTGCTGATGTGATGGCTGGCGTGGCGATCCGTGACAGTAAGGACCGTGACGGCGGCACCGTCCGAGTTGAACGCAGTTCTTTCGGGCAACTTGTGGACTGCATCAAGGATCTCAGCACGGCGTAGTTGCTGTTCGGGGTGCCAAGCATGAGTGAGATCTCTGAGGAGGCATGGCGCAAGTCCTCTCGCAGCCATGAAGAGGGCGATCAGTGTGTTGAGTTGACGCGGACGAATGAGGGGGTCGCGTTCCGCGACAGCAAGGAGCCCGATGGCTGGCGGTTGTGCCTTGTGCGGGATGCGTTCCGCTTGCTTGTCGGGCTGGTCAAAGACGCAGAGGCGAGGGCGTAGCCCAGCGCGGCGCCGAATCCCGGAGCATGGTGGAGGCCGTCTCCTCGGGGACGGCCTCCACACCTCCAGGGGCTTCCGATCATGCTTCCCCGGAGTTGGCTCGGACCGTTTGCGTTGCTGGGACGACCTGGCTCACGTCGCCGAGCTGTACGTCGGCGTGGATGAAACTCAGGATGGAGCGAGAACGCTGCATCCGCCGCGTATCACCTCGCTGGACAAGCAGGCCGCTGTGGTGGCGGGCAGTTTTCCGGTTGACGTTCGGCGGCGGTTCTAGGGTGGGGGCATGAAGGTTCTGGTGGCGGGTGGGGCGGGGTTCATCGGGTCGACTGTTGCGTCGGCGTTGGTGGATGCGGGGCATGTGCCGGTGGTGCTGGACAGCTTGGTGACCGGGCGGCGTGAGTTCACCGAGGGACGGATCTTCTACGAGGGTGATATTCGGGACGGTGACCTGGTTGACCGGGTGTTCGCCGAGCACGGCGACATTGCCGCGGTCGTGCACTGTGCGGCGCTGATCGTGGTTCCGGACTCGGTTGCCGACCCGATCGGGTACTACGACGCGAACGTTGTGGCGTCGCTGGAGTTCGTCCGGCACCTGGTTCGCAACGGATGCACGCGCATGGTGTTCTCCAGCTCGGCGTCCATCTACAAGACGGCCTACAAGCCGGGCGGCGACCTGACCGTGGACGAATCGTCCCCGCTCGACCCGCAAAGCCCCTACGCCCGCACCAAGGCGGTGTGCGAGGGCATGTTCGCCGACATCGCCACAGCCGAGCCATTGCGCATTCTGTCTCTGCGCTATTTCAACCCGATCGGGGCGGACCCGCAGTTGCGCACCGGGCTTCAGCAGCGTCATCCGTCGCATGCGCTCGGGAAGATGATCCAGGCGTGGGAGTCCGGCGAGCCGTTCCAGATCACGGGCGTGGACTGGCCGACGCGCGACGGGTCGGGCGTCCGCGATTACATCCACGTGTGGGACCTGGCCGCCGCGCACCTGGCGGCGCTGGAACGGTTCGACGCGATCCTTCCCGCCGGGGCCGGATCTACCGCGATCAACCTCGGGACGGGCACCGGGACGACCGTCCGAGAACTCGTCGCGGCGTTCAACCAGGTCGCCGATATGCCGATCAAGGTTGTGGAGACCGAGCCCCGGCCCGGGGACGTCGCGGGCGCCTACACGCAGAGCGACCGTGCTGCGCGGCTGCTGGGCTGGAAGCCGCAACTGTCCATCGCGGACGGCATCGCCGACTCGTTGAAGTGGGTCCGCGTGCGCGACACCCGCCTGACGTCCTGACCGTCTCGTTCGCGGCGTCCTCCGTTGCCCTTGGAGCAAGGCCGACTGGCCGACGGTGTGCCCCTTGGGCCCCGGCGCTCTTGACCGGGCGGGCTGCCTGGGGGGGTTGATGTTGAACGGGGTGCCGAAGGGGGACTTCGTGACGTTCGACATCGACTCTGCGGGCAGGGGAGGCGTCGGCTTCCTCGCCTGCGTGCTGATGATCATGGGGAGCGCGCTGACCCTCGCCTTCGTCTACCGGCTGGTGACGCTTCCCACGTGGCCCCGGGTGTCGGCGGCGCATCCCGTATGGCTCGTCCTGGATGGCGCGGTGCTGCTGGCCTTGCTGGGCGGCGTGCTGTTCGAGGCTGCCGGACGGCACGGGGTCTGGATGGCCGTCCTCCCCCTCGTGCTCCTCGCAGCGATGCTCTTCCTGCCTCGAAGCCTCTTCTCGGACGGCAGCACGTTCATCCCGTTGTCCTCCCTCATCGCGGGAGGCATGGCGATGGCCGTCGCCTTGCGCGCCGCGCTGGTTCCCGGGTTGCGTGTGATGCCGCTCCGCGCTTCGGCGTTCGCCGTCGTCCTCATTGTCGGGACGTTCCTCATGGCCGGGTTGTGGGACGCCTTCCCCTTCGGGAACACCACCGAGGAGCAGCACACCCGTTTCCTGGGATACATACAGGTCTATGCGTCGAGCGCTGCGCTGCTCTCGGCGCCGATCCTTCTGCGGACGGCCGGGCTGTCCGTCCAGGCGTGGCTTACGCTGCCCTTCGCCCTGCTCAGCGCGGCGGCGATCACCGTGGACCGGCAGACGCTAAGCCCGTACATCGTCTTCCTGGTCACCGGGCCGCTGGCGCTGGTGGCCACCATCCAGGCCCTGTTCGCGTCCCCCTGAACCGCCCGGACGATCAAGCCACCGCGGATTGAGTCACGTGACGCGCTCCCAGAACGCGTCCCTCACCATGATCTGGACGAGCCTCGCCTGGTACCCGTCCCCTCCGCGGAAGGACCCGTCCGATATGAAGCACCCCAAAGCCACCATCGCCGCCGTCGTCGCGACGCTCGCGCTCGTCCTCATCGGGCTGTCCGGATGCTCCAAGTTCACCGAGCCCTTCAAGGACGCCCCGCGCTCCGGCCACGACAACGGCGCGCCGGCCGACCTCATCCGCATGCCGGACGGCTTCTCCAACGCCGCCACCAAATGCGACCACGGCAACCGCGTCTACATGGCCTACCACGGCGACCAGGCCTACGCCTCCATCGCCGTAGTCCCCCAAGACCCCACCTGCCGCAACACCACCCCCTGACGTCCTACTGGACAAGGGCACAGGGCGATCGAGTGACTTCATGCGGTGACGTGCATAGGCGTTGACCGGCCCGAACCAGCCCTCCTAGCGTCTAGCTCACCACCACGCGACACCTGGGAGAGCCCGTGGAAGACGTGGAACTGACCCGGATCGCCGGGACCTGCAACCGCGACGACTGTCCGACGCTCTACCGCACGAACCGGGGCACCCTGGCGATCCAGGGAGATCACTTGAGCGGCCGACGGACTCCCGACGGCGAAGCCATCGTCGAGATCCCCGAAGAGCTGCTTCGGGAGGCTGTTCGTGCGCTTGGCTGGTGACGACTGGCGAAAGTTCTTCGACGCCTACGAACGTGACGCCTTCCGCTTGGAGACACTTCCCGCCTACGGCGTCCCCGAAGAGGACGAGGAATTCCGCGTTTGGCGCGAGACGGGTCGCCTTGACGTGTCCGAGGACGACCCGTGGCTGACTCGCGTCCGTCATTTCAGGCGGACGGGTCGCACCATCGGACGCGTCCACGTCATCACCCGCCCGCTGTCGGACTACCTCCGGTTCGAGTTCGCGTTCTATCCCCACAGCTGCGAAGCGGGTGAGGACGTCCGGATCCTCGATGTGACCAACCGCCCCGACCCGGTCGCGGGAGCGCAGGATTTCTGGTTGTTCGATGACGCCCGCGTCGTCCTCATGAACTATGCCGAGGACGGTGCGCAGACCAGCCGCGAACTCCTCGACGGTATCGACCCTGGCCCGTTCGTCGAAGTCAAGCGGCAGGCTTTGGCCCACTCCGTTCCTTTCCCGGAGTACCACATCGAGTGAAGGCCGACCCGCAACAAGCAGGCGACGATCGCCAACGCCTGGCACGTGCTCTGCGAGACCTGCGAAAAGCGTCGGGCCTGTCCGGTGACCGGCTGGCCCGGCGCTGCAACGTGTCGCAATCCAAGATCTCGCGCATAGAGAACGGCCGGACGCTTCCGTCCGTGGTGGACGTCGAACGCATCCTGCTCGCGCTTTCGGTGGACAAGTCGACTCGTGACGAACTGCTGAACCTCGCCCGGGTGGCCAACACCGAGTTTCGGGACATCCGGGCGTCTGTACGGCGTGGCCTGCACCATCGCCAGCGAGAGCTGGCCGCCTTGGAGGAGAGCGCGACCCAACTGCGTTACTTCCTGCCCTCTCTGGTAACCGGCCTGCTCCAAACGCCCGAGTACATGCGGGCCGCCATGGACACGCCCGTCGAGCCCGCGCGTGGCGACACGTCCCGAGCGATCGCGTTGAGGGTGGAACGCCAGCGGGTCCTCCAGGATGCGACCAAACGATTCGAGTTCCTCCTGACCGAGCAGGCGGTGAGGTGGCGCCTCTGCGCTGCGCCGGTCATGGCCCTCCAGGTGGACCGACTCGTATCGCTCTCGCGGCTGCCTAACGTCCGAATCGGTCTCCTGCCTTTGAGCGGCGAGTTGGGTGTCGGCCCGATGAACACCTTCACCGTGTACGACAGGAATCTCGTGACAGTGGAGACGTTCACGGGGCAGATGGTCCTCCGTGACCCCAAGGACATTCAGCACCACCTTGACCTCTTCCGGCATTTCTCTACGCACGCGCTCTGGGGCGAAGAAGCAAGATCGGTCCTGGGTGACGTCTTGGCCGAGTTTATGCGACCACCTGAATAGTCCTTCTCGCCTTCAGGTGGCGAGCATACGGTCGTCATTGACGAAGTCGAGCGCGATGCGGGAAGGAAAAGGCCGGTGGCTGCTGGGGCGAATCGGTATGTGTTCAAGGTCAGCACGTTGTGCAACGGCGAGAACGGCGGGTGCGGCTGCGTTGAGGTCGCCACGAACCTCGCGGCCGCGGAGACCGGCGGGACGGTCGGGCTGCGCGATTCCAAGACCGGTGTGACGTCGGTGTTCACGCGTCACGAGTGGGAGGGCTTCCTCCTGGGCGTGAAGGCCGGCGAGTTCGACATCTGAGGCTTGGGCAACGGCCCGGCCCCGAACCATGTCGGGACCGGGCTAATCCATCCGGGGGGCGGCATGTTCGATCACGAGTACTGGCGCGATGCCTCATCCATGGTCTGGAAGAAGCGCGGGCTGCACTGGCACTGCCACTCGTCCCGGATGGACGGCGAGACCTACGGGAACGAGGCGGCGCGGCGGGACCTGACCACCGAGCATGCTCCGAAGGTGATCCGGGACTGGCTGCGGAAGCCGCCGCGCACGATCCGGCATGTGGCGAGGACGCCGGACGATGGACTCGCCTGGTTGCGCGCGCAGTGGGACCCGATCAAAGCCCAGGTCGGACGCGAGGCCGAGGCCGTTCCGGACGTGGTCAGGTTCGGCCGGGCCCTTCACGACCTGGCGTCCGGCAACGACGTGTGCTGGGGCCACTGGCTCGCAGCCTCCACCCACCTCCACTTCGCCCTGGTCGGAACCTCGGACACCTGCCACTGAGCGGCAAGGGCAGTCAGCGTGAGCGGGTGGCGGGTTCCTTCTTCTTTTTGTTGCTGCGGGTGAAGGTCTCCTCGTAGCGGTCCTCGCCGGATTCCTTTTCGGCCTTTTCCTCTTCGGCGACGGCGTCCTCGTGGGACTTCACGACCTCGCTGTCGCGGATCTCGCCGCGCCAGCCCTCGACGCCCTCCGGATTGGTAAGCGACTGCGTCATGACGTGGCGGCGGAAGTGCTTCAGTTCGAGGCGGGCGCGGCGGCCCTGAGCGCGCCACAGGTTGCCGATGCGCTCGAACAGGCCCTGCGGGTGGTATTCGAGGACGAGCAGGACGCGCGTCAGGTTCGGCGCGATGCGGTGGAACGTGACCGCGCCGTCCACGTGGCCCTTGGCGCCCTTGGACCGCCACACGATCCGCTTGTCCGGGAGCTGCTCGATGATCGTGGACTCCCAGGTCCGGGTGGACCAGAAGATCTTGGCCTTCCACTGGAGCTTCTCGTCGTCGGTCTGGTCGACGCCGACGACCTTCTTCGTGAAGCTCGGGAAGTCCTGGAACCGCGTCCACTGGTCGTAGACGAGGCGCCGCGGCGCGCCGATGTCGATCTCCTCGACGATGTTGACGACCTTCGGCTTCTTGCCGCCGCCCGCGCCGCCCTTGCCGCGACCGAACAGGCCCTTCTTGCCGTCCTCGTTCTGCTCGGACTGGTCGGTTTGCTCCTGTGCCTTCGGCTTCGCGGATTCCGTTTGCTCGTCGGAGTCCTTGTGACGTCCGTTCAGGCGGGTCGCGGCCTTGGTGGCCGCCACTGCGGCGCCCGCGCCAACGATGACGCCGGCGGCCGTCCCCACGGTGCGCTTGCCCGGGACGTTCTTGAGCGCGTCCGTCGGCAGGCTGTTGGCCACGCGTCCGATACGGGACGTCTTGTGGCCCGGAAGCCGTTGAGTGATCTTGTCAGTCGGAAGCTTCACGATCTGAACACCTCGCTCTTCACGATGCGGATGGATGGTCCCGGACGACCTCGGCCTCGCGGATCTCGCCGCGCCGGCCTTCGACCTCGTCCGGATGTGTGAGGGCCCGGGTCATCACGTGGCGGCGGAACAGCTTCAGCTCCAGCCGTGCGCGCCGCCCCTGCGCGCGCCACAGGTTCCCGGTCCGCTCGAACAACCCCTTCGGGTGGTATTCCAGGACGAGCAGGACGCGCGTCAACTCGGGGTCGAGTTCGTGGAAGCTGACCGTCCCGTCGACGTGGCCCTTGGGGCCCTTCGAACGCCAGACGATGTGCCGGTCGGGGAGCTGCTCGACGATGGTCGACTCCCACGTCCGGCTCGACCAGAAGACCTTCGCCTTCCACGTCAGCTTCTCGTTGCCGGTCTGGTCGACGCTGACGACCTTCTTCATGAAGTCCGGATAGTCCTGGAAGCGCGTCCACTGGTCGTAGACGAGCCCGCGCGGCGCGCCGACGTCGATCTCCTCGACGATGTTGACGAGCTTCGGCCGCCTCCGTCCGCCGAAGATCCTCGCGAGGACGGCCTTGACCGCGGTCCAGCCCGCGCTCAGCACGGCGCGGACCGGCGACTTCCCCTCGGCCAGGGCCTTCACCCCGGCCAACGCGCCCTTGACCAGCGGCCCGCCGTGCTCGGCCTTGTCGGTAAGCGTGCGGACGCCGCGTTCGAGCATCGCCTCGTACTTCGCGGCGGCGCGTCCCCGGAGCCGGTGCCATGCCGCGCGTCCGCCCAGGTAGCCCGCGGCCCCTGCCGCCGCCCCGGCGATCGCCCCGCTCCTGAACCTCATCTCTCCGCCACTCCGTCGTCCGTCTGGGTTACGGCGCTGGCTACCCGAGCAAGTCCGGACAAAACAGGAAGCGAGGTTGACCGAGCCCCTCCGGCGGGTTGAGGACGTCCCATAACCCGCGTCCCAACCCACCTGATTCCCGCTGGTCAGTGCCCGTGTGGCCGGATCCGGCCACACCTCAGCCGCCAAATCCCACCTTCTCCGACAACACCCCGCGAGTCACCGGACACCCCGTTCGCCACTGTCAGTAACGTTCGATAGCGTCCCGTGACATGCCCGTATCACGACACGACGGCCTCAGAACCGTCCTCCATGCCCACCCCGAACTGGCCGGTTGGGCACTGGCCACGTTCATGGGAACCGAATTCGACGACACGTCCTGGAAGGTCGGCGACAACGAGATCAACACTCGGCCGTCCCGCGACCTCCACAGTGACGTCCTCATATTCCGGGGCCAGGCACAGGCGCCCGCCTGTCTCGTCATCAACGAGATCGAGACCGAACTGTCCGACGCGAAGCTCCGGCGCTGCGTCGAATATGCGGTCGCCTGGTGGCTCTACCACTTCAAGGCCTCTGAGGGCATCCATGTGGTGATCTTCACCCCCGACGCCAAGGCGGACGCCTTCCCGAGAGAGGTGGTCGTCAGAAGCGGAGCCCTCACCCTCTCCCTGAAGCTCTGCATCGTCGGCCCCAACCAGATCCCCCAGATCAAGACCGCTCGCCAGGTCACCGACCACCCGGCCCTGGCGTGCCTGTCCGTCATGGCCCACGGCCACGTGCCCGGCACCTGCGAACGCTTCGTCCAGGGGCTGGCCGACATCGGAAACCCCGCCTACGCAGTGCGATACATTGATTACGCGTACGAGATGGTCAAAGGCGCGGCGAAAAGCAACCTGGAGGTTGTCTTGAGCATGACCACCGACAACGAGGTCATCAACGACTTCAAGCGCACCCTTGAGGCCCGCGGCGAGGCCCGGGGCGAAGCGCGCGGTGAGGCTCGCGGCGAGGCCCGCGGCGAGGCCAAGGGCAAGGCGCACGGGGCGCTCCAGATCTTGGAGCACCGCGGCATCAAGGTCACTCCGGACATGTGGACCCGTGCGGACGCCTGTACCGACCTCGAACAGGCGGAGCGCTGGTTCCAGCGCGCCCTGGAAGCCGAAAGGGCCGAGGAGCTGTTCGACTGAAGTCGACTTGTGGTGGGCGGCTGTGGTCGCCCACCCCCGGGTCAGAGTTCGTGGTCTTCGGCCAGGGTGTTCCAGGGCAGGTCGGCCACTGCTGCTGTGACGAAGTCGGCTACCGGGACGGTCAGGTCGTCCTGGAACCAGACGACCTCCAGCCACGAGCGGTGCAGCACTTTTTCGAGGGTCTCGTCTATGCGGTCCGAGGTGAACGAGCCGCGGCAGTAGAGGGCGGGGAGTTCTTCGAACGGGCCGAAGGGCATGCGGCGGGTCGAGGACTCGTCGCGGCGTCGGCGCGGCGGGTCGATCAGGTGGACGGGGGACGTCTGGTACGGGGATTCGCGGCGCTTCGCCAGGTGCGCCAGCAGGCGGTCGTTCATGCCCGGGTTGGGATAGCCCTCCAGCAGGCCGCCGTAGGTCGTGGAGATCCTCAGGTCGTCCAGGGCGATCAGGCGGCCGGAAGCGAGGGTGATCTTCGCGAGCGGCATGGGTGGGATTGTCGCAGGAGTTGATCAGCCTCCGGGGTGTGGCGGAAGATCCGGCTTAGGCGAGGTGGGGAGGCCGGGTGGACGCCATGGACGTGCGGGGCGAGCTGGAGCGGGTGCTGGGGGAGCTGTCCGAGGAGGAGGCCACGCCCGAGCCGGATCTCCAGTCGCATCTGCGGCGCATGAACTTGCAGATCAGAGCGGCGTGGCTGCTCGTCGCGGACGGGCGGTACGACGACGCGGTCAAGGCGGCCGAGGCCGGGAACCGGGCGCGGAGCGCGGCGATGGCGGCGTCCTCCGGGCCGGCTTACGGCGGGGCCGTCTCGTGGGAGGCGTGCGAGGTCGAAGCCGTGGCCTGGCTCGCGCGCGGCAAGTGGAAGAAGGCAGAGCGGGCGGCGCAGCGGGCGCTCAGCGACTTTGACGAGCAGGTCGACAACTACCGGCTGCTCGAACTCGCCCTGCACGCCCAAGGCAAGCTGCATCCAGACCGGGTTTGGAAGGAGACCGAAGATCCGGCGCGTGAGCTGGCCGAGTTCGATGCTCGGCGGTACGCGTTGACGAAGGTCGGCCTGGTGTCCTGAGCGTTTATCGTCCGAAGGGTGATCACGCGGGAGCTGACCAGGAACGTCGTGGGGGTCTGGGGCGCGGAGGGGCGGCGCTGGCTCGACGATCTGCCTGGCGTTCTTGAAGGTGTTGCTCGTGAGTGGCGGCTCGTGGTGGGCGAGCCGTATGAGCTTTCGTACCACTACGTGGCGCGGGTGACCTGCGAAGATGGCACGCTTGCCGTGCTCAAGCTCGGGCTTCCGCATGCGGAGTCGATCACGAACGAGGTGCCTGCGCTCCAAGCGTTCGACGGGCGTGGGGCCGTCCGCCTCCTGCGGTCTGATCTGGCGCGCGGCGCGCTCTTGCTGGAACGCTCCAGCCCTGGTGAACGGTTGCGTGATCTCGTTCCCAGGCGAGATACGCAGGCCACGTCCATGCTGGTTGAGGTGATGCGACGGCTTCATGCCCCGGTGCCGGACGGTTGCCCGCTGCCGGACGTGATCACGCAAGCGAAGGCGTTCGACAAGTACGCGGCCCGGCTCGGGGACAGTGGGCCGATGCCGCTTGACTTCGTTGTTCGGGCGGGTGGGCTGATGCGGGAGTTGTGCGCGGACGCCGCCGAGCGGGTCGTTCTGCATGGCGATCTGCATCATGACAATGTGCTCAGGGCTACGCGCGAGCCGTGGCTTGCCATCGACCCGCATGGGCTGGTCGGCGATCCCGGCTACGACGTCGGCAGCTTCCTGTTCAATCCGGTGCCGGACGACCGCGATGAAGCGCTCACCGCGCTCGTCCCGGCCCGGATCGAGCAGGCGGCCGACGAAAGCGGGATCCCGCTCGACCGCGTGATCGCCTGGGGCTTCGTCAAAGCCGTCATGTCGGACGTCTGGAACGCCGAAGACTGGAAGCCCGGCGACACCTGGTCCCCGCTCAGCCGCGCCCACGACGTGGCGCGGCTGCTACGCCCCCGGCTCGGCTGAGGCGGTCCGGGGGAGCCCGTCCGGCGCGGACGAGAGGATCTCGGCGTTGAGGTCTTCGGCGAGCTTGGCGGCGGTCTCCTCGGCCAGGTCGCCGTGGACGGCCAGGTGGACGGACGGGCCCAGCGCCTCGTGCTGGACGACGTGGAGGGCCGTCCGGCCGTCGCGGGGCGTGTAGATGATCTCGCGCCAGGCCGCGTTCTCGCGGTCGTGCAGGACGGCGAGGTTCCAGTTCGCGGTGTACGCCCAGAACCCCGCCGGCTCGTCGTCCTCCAGCGGGGTCTTGAGCCAGGTCACGGGCCTCGGGACGGCGCGCTCGGGAACGCCCGCGCGGACCGTCACCCAGCGCTCGTCGCCCGGCACCGGCGAGGAAGGGCGCAGGGCCCAGTCCAGCTCGCGCTCCGCCTCGGTCTCGTGCATGACGACCGGCGGGTGGACGAGTTCGGCGGCGACCTGGGCGGCGTACTCGGCGTAGTGGCGGACCTCAGCCCGGTCGTGCTCGGCGGCGCGTTGGAGCAGGGCGAGGGTCGCCTCGTCCGGCTGGGCTCCGCCCGTCGCCATCAGCAGCGCGACGAGGGCCTGCGGAGATTCGGCGAACGTGTCCTCCAGTTGGGCGCGGAGCATCTGCTCGCTCCACGCCGACATCGAATCGCCGATGACCGCGCGGATCGCGACCGCGTTCTCGGTGGTGTCCGCGCGGATGAGCAGGGCCTTGACGCCGACCTCGTCGCACTCCACCTCCATGAGGAGGTTCTCGTCCGCCTTGTAGACGTCGGCGAGCGTCTCGCCGCCGAAACCGCCGTTGCCGTAGTACTCGAACGTGAGGTCCGTCGCGTCGGCGATGGCGGCGAGCAGCGCGTCGTCCACCTCGCTGCTCGCCTTGACGACCAGGGCGCACCAGTAGCGGCCGCCCGCCACGGTCTGAAGCATCGTTTCGTCCAATTTTCGGGAGCGTAAAGAGCGTCAGCGTAGTGGTGTGTTGCGCTCCGTGAGGGAAGATCCCGAAATCGGGGCCTACGCGTCGCGCAGGCGGAACAGGGCGAAGCCCAACGCCAGGCAGGCGGTGGCGTACAGGGCCAGGATGCCCAGGCCGTGCCAGGGGGAGAGGGGTAGTGCGGCCAGGTTCTTCGTTGACTGGATGGAGAGGCCGGCCTTCATCGGGGCGTACTTCTCCAGGCGCCGCTTCCAGTGCTCGGACGAGACCAGCCGCGTCGCGATCGGCATCGCGTACAGGATGCTCAGCACCGTGATGACCGCGACGCCCGAGTCCCGCAGCGCCGTCGCCAGGCCGAGGCTGAGCAGCGCGACGAGCGCTAGGTAGAGGACGGTTCCGAGCGCGGCACGCAGGGTCGGGCCGTCCGACAGTGGCAGCGGCGGGAGGCCGTCGGACGACATGACCAGGCGTCCGATCACGAGTGATGCCGCCGTGCCGAGAGCCCCGACGGCGGCCGCCGCGGCGGCCACCACCAGGGTCTTCGCGGCGAAGACGCGGAACCGGTTCGGCATGGCGACCAGCGTCGGGCCGATCGTGCCCGTCCCGTACTCGGCCCCGACTGCGAGGCAGGCGAGGACGACCATGGTCACCTGCCCGTACTGGACGCCGCCCAGCGCGAGTTTCGGCAGGTCCTGCGGGCCGTCCGAGCCGTGGACGCCGGCCATCACCAGCACCCCGACCAGGACGGTCAGCGCGGACGTCGCCGCCAGCAGCCAGGCCGTGCTGCCGACCGTGCGGAGCTTGGTCCACTCCGCGTGCAGCTCGCGCCTCACGCGTCCCTCCGGCGCAGCGCCCACCAGGCCAGCAGCAGCGCGACCGCGAGGTACAGGCCCGGGACGAGCAGGCTCGTCCACGGCGCGAGCGGGTAGCAGCCGTCGTCGGGCATGCAGGGCTCCGGCGCGAACGAGTAGCTCTTCCCGGTCTGCTGGACGGCGAACCCGGCGGCCGGCGTGACGCTCAGCAGCAGGCGGGACGCCCCGAGCGGCAGCGCGGACGCGAGGATCTGCGGGACCAGGACGATGGCCAGCACCACCGCGATCGCCGCCGCGCTGTGCCGGAAGATCGCCCCGAACGCGAGCGCGAGGACGGCGACCAGCGCGACCAGCAGGGCCGAGCCGACGATCGCGCGCAGCACCGCCGGATCGGTCAGGCTCCACTTCGGGAACCCCGGCGGCTTGAACCCGGACGCGCGCATCCGCGACTGGGCCAGCGGGAACGCGATGACCAGCCCGACCGCCGACAGGACGAACACCGTCGCGCCGAGCACGAGCGACTTCGCCGCGAGCATCCCGCCGCGGCGCGGCGCGGTCGTGAACGTCGTCCGGACGAGCCCGTGCCGGAACTCGGACGTCATGTACAGCGCGCCGACGGCGACCATGACCAGCAGCCCGACCAGCACGCCCTGCATGCTGCGCTGCACCAGGTCCATGCCGCGAGGCAGCGGGCCGATCTCGCCCGAGCCGGTCACGGTGATCGTCCCGTCCGTGATGGACGAGCCGTCCTGCACCTGCGACGGCGGGCCCTCGCCGGGCGGAAGGACGGGCCCTTCGCCCACCTTCGTCTTCGTCCAAGCGCCGGACCCCGCGCCGACGCCCGCCCCGGAACCCGCGCCGACGCCTGCCCCGGATCCCGCGCCGACCGTTACGTGGTCGAAGACGCCGACCGCGTGCGCGGGGACGTCGCTGATGCTGGTCGAGCCGAACCGGCGCTCCATCTCGGTATGCAGCGGGGACGCCGCGTACACCCCGACCTGGGCCGTCTCCGGCATGCTGCGCGCCTTCACGCTGCCCGCCTTCGTCCAGTTCGTCCCGTCGTCGGAGATATACGCGGTGAACGTCGAGCCGGACCGCGTCAGCCGCAGCCACGACCCCGACCGGACGCTCTTGTCGTGCAGGAAGTCGTGCTGCAACCGGGTGCCGTGCCCGTGCGTCGCGAGCAGCGCGACAAAGGACGCGCCGGGCTTCGTGCTGCCCTTCACCATGATCCCGGCCTTCGCCCACGGCTCGGCCTCGGTCGGCTTCACGCCGTCGACCTTGCTGGTCAGCGACGCCAGGTGCGCGGTGACCGACCCGTCCCCACGCATCTCCTGGTGGACGAACTGGAAGGCGTCCCGGACGCGCTTCCCCTCGGGTCCCATCGGCGGCTGGTCGTCCGGGCCGCCGATGTGGCTGACCTGGCCGCCGGACGCGCCGAGCATCGACACCAGCACGGTCACGACCACGGCCGCCAGCAGCGTCAGCGTCCAGCGGCGGACCGACCGCAGCTTCGTCCACTCGGCTCTGACCTGGCGGAACATCACTGCGCTCATGCCACGCCTCCCGCCTGCGCGTGGAACTCGGTCGCGTCGCGCGTCAGCTCCATGTACGCCTCCTCCAGCGTCGCGCGGTGCGCGCTGATCTCGGAGAACGGGACGCGTCCCGCGCTCAGCGCGGCCACGGTCGACTGGGCGTCCAGGCCGGACACGGTCAGCGCGTCCGCGCCGACCGACGCGACGGTGCCGCCCGCGCGGCTGAGCACGGCCATCGCGTCGGCGGGCGCGCTGGTCCGCAGCGCGACCCGGCCGCCGGACGCCGCCTCCAGCAGCTCCGGGACGCTCGTGTCCGCGATGATCCGGCCGCGGCCGATCACGACGAGGCGGTCCGCGGTGCCCTCCAGCTCGCCCATCAGGTGGCTGGACACCAGGACGGCCCGGCCCTCGGCGGCCAGCGACTTCAGCAGCCCGCGGATCCAGACGATGCCCTCCGGGTCGAGGCCGTTGACCGGTTCGTCCAGCATCAGCACTTCCGGATCACCGAGCAGCGCCGCCGCGATCCCGAGGCGCTGGCGCATGCCGAGCGAGTACCCGCCGACGCGGCGCTTCGCGGCGCTTTCGGACAGGCCGACGATCGCCAGCACCTCGTCCAGGCGGCGCGCCGGAAGCCCGGCGGAGTGCGCGATCCAGCGCAGGTGATCGCGTCCGCGCCGACCGGGGTGCGCCGACGACGCGTCCAGCATCGCGCCGACCGCGCGCAGCGGATCGCGCAGCGACCGGTACGAGCGGCCCCCGACGAGCGCCCGTCCGCCGTCCGCCGCGTCCAGGCCGAGGACGATCCGCATCGTCGTGGACTTGCCCGCGCCGTTCGGGCCGACGAACCCGGTCACCATCCCGGCCCGGACGGTGAACGACACGCCGTCCAGCGCGTTCACCGGGCCATAGCGTTTGCGCAGGCCCTCGACTTCTATCTCCATGCCCAGGACGCTAGGCGCGGCCCCATAGACGGCGCGTCCCCCACGTGAGGGGTCTTGGCAGTCACCACCCCGAGCCCTCCGTCCCCCACGTGAGGGACGCGCCGGGGTCCCTCACGCGAGTGATGGCGGGATGCCGGAAACCTCGGGAAGATGGCCGACGTGCGGGAACGTGTCGTGATCGGGGTGGTGCTGGCGGTCTGTGCCGTCGCGGAGCAGACCGTCCGGGACGCGAACGTGCTGCTCCCGTACGGGCTTTTGCTGTGCCTGTTCACGACGCTGCCGCTGCTGCTCCCGCACGTCTGGCTCGCGGCGGGAGCGGTCACGGCCGCCTGCGCGACCTCGCTCGCGGCCCTCGGCGGGTTCACCTTCGCGGGATGCGCGGCGCTGCTCGTCGTCCTCTACCTGGTCGGACGGGACGGGGCGTACACGCTCGCCGCCGCGTTCATCGTGCCGTTCGCCATCGCCGCCCTGCTGCCGCAGCCCGGCGCGATCGCGCGCGCGGCGGCTGTCCTCGCGCCCGTCGCGGCCGGGGCCGGGATCGTCCGGTGGGCGCGCACGCAGGCCGAACGGCAGAGCGCCGCCGAGCAGACGATCGGCGCGACGCTGCTGGAGAACACCGCCAAGAGCGAGCGCGCCCGGATCGCGCGCGAGCTGCACGACGTCGTCGCGCACCACATCTCGATGATCGCCGTGCAGGCCGAGACCGCCCGGCTCGCCACCCCCGGGATGCCCGCGGACGGCGCGAAACGCCTGCTCAGCATTGGTGACACCGCGCGCACCGCGCTCACCGAGATGCGCCGCCTGCTCGGCGTCCTGCGCGAGGACGCGGGCGGGACGCAGCAGGCCCGCCAGCCCCAGCCCGGCCTCGCCCAGCTCGTCGACCTCGTGGCCGAGACGCGGGCCACGACCGGCTCGGCCGTCCGCCTCATCGTCAGCGGGCCGGTCGCCGAACTCGATCCGGGCGTCGAACTCACCGCGTACCGGATCGTCCAGGAGGCCCTCACGAACGCCCGCCGCCACGCGCCCGGAACGGCCGTGGACATCGAGCTGCACTACGAGGCGAACGGTCTCCGGCTGCGCGTCCGCGACCTCGGGCCGGGGCCGCGCGACGACATCCGGCCCGACGCGCACGGCCTGCTCGGCATGCGCGAACGCGCCGCGACCGTGGGCGGCGACCTGCACATCGGCCCCGCTCCCGGCGGCGGCTTCCTCATCGAGGCGACCCTGCCCGCCCGGTCGGGAAGCCCGGCATGAGCGTCACGATCGTCGTCGCGGACGACCACGAGATCGTCCGGTCCGGGTACGCGGCGCTGCTCGGCACGCAGCCGGACTTCACCGTCGTCGGGACGGCCGCGGACGGCTCCGAGGCCGTCCGGCTGTGCGCGGAGCTGGATCCGGACGTCGTCCTGATGGACGTCCGCATGCCCGGAATGGACGGCATCGAGGCGACCGAGCGCCTCCGCGCCGCCGAGCGCACCCCGCGCGTCCTCATCCTCACCACGTTCGAGCTGGACGAGTACGTGTACGACGCGCTCGCGGCCGGCGCCAGCGGGTTCCTGCTCAAGGACGTCACGGCCGAAAGGCTCTTCGAGGCCGTCCGGATCGTCGCCGCCGGGGACGCGCTGCTCGCGCCCGGCGTCACCCGCCGCCTCATCGAGGAGTTCGCACGAAGCCGGAGCCAGAGCCAGAGCCGGAACCGCGCCAGAACGACGCCGTCCGCGCTCGGCGCACTCACCCCGCGCGAGACCGAGGTGCTGCGCGCGATGGCCGAGGGCCTGTCCAACCCTGAGATCGCCGCGCTGCTCGTGGTCAGCGAGGAGACCGTGAAGACGCACGTCAGCCGCATCCTCGGCAAGCTCGGCCTGCGCGACCGCACCCAGGCCGTGATCGCCGCCTACGAATCCGGCCTGATCGTCCCGGGCGGCGGAACGTAGTCCCCGCCGCAGGCTGAGATCCCTACACCGGCGCGTCGAGGAACTTGAGGAAGGCGGCGGCGGGCGGGCTCGGGCGGTGGCGGGACCAGATCAGGCGTTCCACGCGGCCCGGGGCGTCCCGGACGCAGAGGGTGCGGACGCCCTGCAGCCGGTGCGCGTAGTTCGCCGGGAGCATCCCGACCGCGAGCCCCTGCCGGATGATCTCGACGATGAACTCGGTCGTGGTGACCTCGAAGGCGACGTCGCGCTGGACGTCCGCCGCCGCGAACGCCTGGTCGGACTGCGAGCGGCCGATCGTCCCGGCGGCGAAGTCGACGAACGTCTCGTCCGCCAGGCACGCCAGGTCCGTCTCCTCCTTGTCGGCGAGGCGGTGGCCGGGCGGGACGACCGCGACGAGGTTGCCGCGCAGCAGCTCCCGGTCGCTCACGCCCTTCGGGACGGCGCCGGGCAGCAGGCCGAGGAAGCCGAGGTCGAGCGAGCCGTCCCGGACCTGGTCGATCAGCTCCTCGCTGATGCCCGCCCGCAGCGTGATCCTGACCTGTGGGTACTGTTCGCGGTACTGCTTGAGCAGCGCCGGGAGGTCCACGGCGGTGACGGTGGTGATCGCGCCGATCGCGAGCCGCCCGCGGATCTCGCCGGACGCCGCCGCGACCTCGGCGCGGGCGCGCTCCGCCGCGTCCAGGGCCTGCCGCGCGGCCGGGAGGAACGCCTCCCCGGCGGGCGTCAGCTGGACGTGCCGGCTCGTCCGCTCGAACAGCCGCGCGCCGAGCTCCCGCTCCAGCCGCGCGACCTGGTGTGACAGCGCCGACTGGACGACCCGGCAGCGCTGCGCCGCCCGGGTGAAGCCGCCCTCCTCGGCGACCGCGACGACGTAGCGCATCTGCTGCAGATCCATCCGATCAATCTACATCCGCGATCAATCGGATGAAAAGAATGCGTTGGACTCATCGATGGGTCCGGACGCATCCTTCTGGCATGGCGATCATGACTCAGCGACCCGTCCGGCAGGCGGCGGCGGAGGGCTCCGGGCTCCGGCGCGGGCTGCTGCCCCTGATGGCGGTGGCGACCGGCCTCACGGTCGCGTCCAACTACCTCCCGCAACCCCTGCTCCACCTCATCGGCGGCTCCCTCGGACTCGGCACCGGGATGGCCGGGCTGATCGTCACCGCCGCCCAGGTCGGCTACGGCATCGGCCTGTTCCTCCTCGTCCCGCTCGGTGACCTGGTCGAACGCCGCCGGCTCTCGGTCTCCCTCTACGTCCTCACCGCCGGGTTCCTGCTGATCTCCGCGCTCGCCCCGAACGGCGCCGTGCTCCTCGCCGGGACGGCCCTGACCGCGCTGACCTCGGTCGCCGCCCAGGTCGTCGTGCCGTTCGCCGCGTCCCTCGCCGCCCCCGCCGAGCGCGGACGCGTCGTCGGCACCGTGATGATGGGCCTGCTCCTCGGCGTCCTGCTCGCCCGCACCGTCTCCGGCGCGCTCGCCGAACTCGGCGGCTGGCGGACGGTCTACTGGGTGCAGGCCGGGCTGATGCTGCTGATGGCCGTCCTGCTCCGCCGCGCCCTGCCGACCCTGCACACCCCGGCCGGGATGCGCTACCCGAAGCTGCTCGGCTCGATCGCGACGCTGATCCGCGAGGAGCCCGTCCTGCGCTGGCGGATGGTGCTCGGCGCGCTGTCCTTCGCGGCCTTCTCCGCCCTCTGGACGTCCCTGACCTTCCTGCTCTCCGGCGGCCCCTACAACTGGAGCGAGGGCGCGATCGGCCTGATGGGGCTGTTCGGCGCGCTCGGCTCGGTCGTCGCGAACGTCGCCGGACGCCTCGCCGACCGCGGCCACGTCCACCGCGTGACCGGCGCCGCCGCCGTCATCTACCTCGTCGCCTGGCTGCCCCTCGCGCTCGGCGGGCACTCCCTGGCCTGGCTGATCGTCGGCATCATCGTCCTCGACCTCGCCCAGCAGGCCCTGCTGATCAGCAACCAGCACGTCGTCTACGCGCTCCAGCCCGAGGCCCGCAACCGCATCAACTCGGCCTTCATGACCGGCAACTTCGTCGGCGGCGCGCTCGGCTCGGCCCTCGCGTCCCTCGCCTGGACGCACGGAGGCTGGCCGTCCGTCGCGATCCTCGGCGCGGCCCTCTCCGCCGGGATGCTCGTCTCCTGGTCCCTAGAACGCCTCACGACCCGATGAGCCGATGTCCGGGCCCGGCGTCCTACGGGGACAGACCCCGGAAGACCGTGACCAGCGTGCGGCGCTGCAGATCCGGAGACCACCCGGGATGCAGCGCCGCTTGGCTTGTCGAGGCCAAAAGGACGAGCACCTCATCCACGCGGACGTCGCTCCGCACTGCCCCGGCTTCCTGCGCGCGCACGAGGAGCCGCTCCACTTTCCCCTCCAGCATCCGCACCGAGTCCATGCCCGGTCCACGAGAGCTGTTCGAGCAGATGCGCGACTGCTGGCTGAGGGGCGACGGTCTGACCGGCGACCTCCTCGCCGAGGACGCCGTCATCGAGAACCCGTTCGCGCCGCCCGGCCGTCCGGCCCGCATCGAAGGCCGCGACACCTACATCGCCTACGCCGAACCCCGCCGCGCCGACTTCCCGGTCCGCTTCGACGACGTTCGCGTCACCGCCCTGCACGAGACCGCCGACCCCGGGACGATCGTGGTCGAGTACGTCATGAGCGGCACCGTCACCACCACGGGCCACAAGTCGGAGGCCGCCTTCATCGGCGTCCTGCGGGCGCGCGACGGCAAGATCGTCCTGTGGCGCGAGTACCAGAACGTTCCGGCTATCGCGGCTGCTCTGGCCGCGCCCTGACGTCGGTTGCGCGGGACTTGCAGAGCTCGATCAGGCGTTCCCAGGCTGGGACCGGGCGGCCGGTCTGCGCGGCCATCAGGGTCACGGCTACCAGGGCGTCCAGGGCGAGGATGGGTTCGGCGCCCTCGTCCGGTGACTGGAGGCCGCCGAAGGCGTTGACCTCGTCGGCGAGCGCTTCGAGGCGCGGGTCGTCGCGGTCCCAGGCGGCGGCCTCGTCGGCGGTCAGGTACATCCGCTGGAACGCCGGGTTCTCGAAGAGCTTCCGCTTCTGCTCGGCCCAGCCCGGCACCTGGTCGGGGTGCTGGGCGGCGAGCAGGATCCAGCTGTCGCGCTCGGTCCGCATCGCCTCCGCGCTGAGGCCGATCTCCGCCAGCCGCTCCAGCAGGACGACCACCTCGTCCGGGACGAACAGCCGGTCGCCGGACGACAGCTCGGCGATCGCGCGCCGCCGCCGGCGCAGCTCGGCCATCTGGTCCTTGAGGTCGGCGTCGATGGCCGCGACGGACGCCGCGAACTCCGCCGGCGACGCGCCCATCAGCTCCTCGATCCGCGCCAGCGGGACGCCCGCGTCCGAGAGCGTCCGGATGCGCACCAGCTGGACGACCATGTCCGCCCCGTAACGCCGGTAGCCCGACGCGTCGCGCTCGGGCTCGGGCAGGAGGCCCCGCTGGTGGTAGTGGCGGATCGCCCGGACCGTCACGCCCAGGTACTCCGCGACCTGCCCGATCGTCAGCACTCGAAGTCCTCCGGAAGAAGCGCTTGACCTTGACCCTGCGTCAGGGCCCGACGATCGTGCCATGGACGACGCACCACGCTACCGCCAGGCCATCGAAACCGCTCTGACCAGTACGAATCGCCCTGCCGCGATCGAGGTGACGGGACTTCGCAAGTCCTACGGCGACCACACCGTCCTGGATGGCATCGACCTGACCGTCCAGGCGGGGACGGTGTTCGCGCTGCTCGGCCCGAACGGCGCGGGGAAGACGACGACGGTCCGGATCCTGTCCACGCTCATCGCGGCGGACGGCGGCGAGGCGCGCGTCGCCGGCCGCGACCTGGCCCGCGACCCGGACGGCGTGCGCGCCGGGATCGGCGTCACCGGCCAGTACTCCGCCGTGGACGCCCTGCTCACCGGCCGCGAGAACCTGATCCTGATGGCCGACCTGCACCACCTCGGCCGCCGCGAGGGCCGCCGCCGCGCCGACGCCCTGCTCGAACGCCTCGACCTCCAGGACGCCGCGAACAAGCCGCTGTCCACCTACTCCGGCGGCATGAAGCGGCGCCTCGACCTCGCGATGACCCTGATCGCGAACCCGCGCCTGATCTTCCTGGACGAGCCGACCACCGGACTGGACCCGCGCAGCCGCCGCGACCTCTGGGAGATCATCCGGGGCCTCGTCGCCGACGGTGTCACGATCTTCCTCACCACGCAGTACCTGGAGGAGGCCGACCGGCTCGCCGACCGGATCGCGGTCCTGAACGGCGGCCGCCTGGTCGCCGAGGGCACCGCCGCCGAGCTCAAGCGGCTCGTCCCCGGCGGGCACGTCCTGCTGCGCTTCGCCGACCCGCGCAGCCTGGACGACGCCGCCCGCGTGCTGCCCGTGACGTCCCGCGACGACGACGCCCTCACCCTCCAGATCCCGAGCGACGGGGGAGTGGCGTCCCTGTCCATCCTGCTGGACCGCATCAACGCCGCGTCCCTCGACGTCCGCGAACTCTCCATCCACATGCCCGACCTGGACGACGTCTTCCTCGCCCTCACCGAACGGAACGCCCGATGAACGCGCTCACCGACACCGCCACCATGCTGCGCCGGAACGTGCGGCACACCCTCCGCTACCCGTCCATGACGATCGGCTCCGTCTTCGGCCCGGTCATCATGCTCCTGCTGTTCGTCGGCGTCCTCGGCAGGACCCTCGGCTCCGGGATCGCCGCCGCGAGCGGCCACCACGGCGGCTACATCGACTACATCGCGCCCGGGATCATCGTCATGGCCGTCGCGTCCGGCAGCATGGCCACCGCCGTCGCCGTCTGCGTCGACATGACCGAGGGGATCGTCGACCGCTTCCGCACGATGCCCATCGCCCGCGGCTCGATCCTCGCCGCGCACGTCATCAACAGCATGTTCACGACCGTCGCCAGCACCGCGTCGGTCATCGCCGTCGCCGTCGTCCTCGGTTACCGTCCGACCACCGACCCGGTCTCGTGGCTCGCCGCGGTCGCGCTCCTGCTCGTCCTCACCTTCGCCCTGACCTGGCTCGCCGTGGCGATCGGCCTCGTCTCCGGCACCCCGGAGGCGGCCAGCAACGGCCCGATGCTGATCGTCTTCCTGCCCTTCGTCGGCAGCGCCTTCGCCCCCGCCGCGTCCATGCCCGCCGGTATTCGCCAGTTCGCCGAGTACCAGCCGTTCACCCCGGTCATCGAGTCCGTCCGCGGCCTCCTGACCGGCACGCCGGCCGGCCACAACCCGGTCATCGCGCTGGCCTGGTCCGCCGCCATCGCCGCCGCCGGCTACGCCTGGGCCCGCACCGTCTACACCCGCCCCCGTGCAAGCTGACCAAAGCGCCCGGATGCGTTCGCCGCGGGACGGTTCCCGCGGCGAACGCATCCGGGCCTTGGGCGTCGCCTAGTCGCGACCGGGTTGGGGGTTTCCTCCTCCGGGCTGCGGGCCGGATCCGATGCCGCCGGCGGTACCGCCGCCTTCGTCAGGAGCAGAGCCGGGCCCCGGATCGGGCGCCGGGCCTCCGCCTCCCGGGCTACCGCCGCCGCCGTCGCCGGGGGTGCCGGTGCCGTCGCCGCTGCTGGGCGGTGGGCTGCTGGCAGGCGGGCTGTTGTCCGGCGGTGGGCTCGTGTCGTGGTGGGTGTCGGGACGGGAGCTGTCCCCGAGCCGTCCCGAGTCGTTCCCGGACGGCGAGGACGGCCCGGCCGCGCTGCCGACGCCAGTGTTGCGGTCGTTGCCGCTACCGGCCGGTGTGCCGAAACCGGTATTGCCATCGGACGGCTTCGGCGCAGGTCGCGCAGTGTCCGGCGAGGACGTGTCCGGAGCCGAAGGCCCGGTCTTCGCCGGAGTCCGGGCGCCTGCGGGGACGACCACGATCGGCGGCAGGCCCGGGATCGGCCCGGGAGGCAGCGGGCCGGGCGCCTTCTTCGGCGGTGGCGCCGGATGCGGGACCTGACTGCGGAGCCAGTCCTGGAGAAGCATGCCCAATGCCGGCGGCAGCGTCCGCAACACCTGCCCGAGGATGTGCCCGTAGATCCAGCCGTAGGCCTTGAGCTGCTGGAGCATCTGCTCCAGCGCCTGCAACCGCGGGTCGACGGCCGGGGCGGCGGGAACAGGGGCGTTGGGCGGCAGCGGACCGGCCTTGGGCAGCTCCGCGCCGGTGTCGAACGGCGCCGGCACCAGCGGAGCCGGACCGGGCGCCGCAGGGACGAGCTCCGGATCGGACGGCGCGGGAGCCGGGGTCACTCCAGGCGGGATCACTTCCGGCGTCTCGGGCACGATCGGCCGGTCGGGGCCCGGAGCGGGCCGGTCGTGCTGAGGCTTGTCCGGGTTGTCCTTGTTGGGATCGTCCGGCTTGGGACGCGGCTGCGCCGGGACGTGCGGCGGCGTGCTCGGGTACGGGTTGGACGGATCACCGGGAGCCGGAGCCGACGGGCCGCCCGGCGGAGGCGGCGGCTTCGGCGCGTTCGGCGGCGCGGGGAACGTCGGCGCCTTCGGCGACGACTTGTCCGGCGCGGCGGGCGCGTTCGGCCCGGTCGGCTCGAAGGACGGCCCGACAGGCCGCGTAACGGGCACCTTCGGCAGGTCCGGCACCGTAACCGGCACCCCCGGCGTCCCCGGCTGCGCCCCCGGCCCGCCCGGCGTCGGCCGCTGGTGCCCCGGCCGAGGCGCCGGCGCCGGAATCGGCAACCCAGGTGCTTTCGGGTGTCCAGGCCGCTTCGGCCGTCCAGGCTGCCCAGGAGCGATCGGGTGTCCGGGGTGCTTCGGACGTCCGGGTTGTCCGGGCAGGCCGGGCAGGCCGTGGTGTCCGGGGAAGCCGTGGTGTCCGGGCAGGCCAGGGGCCCCGGAGTGTCCGGGGGCGAAAGCGTTGCTCGGTCCGTTGCCCGGTCCGTCGCCCTTGTCCTTGCGGCGGTGGCGCTTGCCTTTGTGTCGGTGGCCCTGGTTGCCCTTGCCGCCGCTGTGGCCCTTGCGCTTGTTCTTGGGCGGGCTGTTCGGGCTCGGAAGCTCCTTGATGCGGTCGAGCCTGCGCTGCTCGTCGGCCCGGGTCTTCACCTCGTTGAGCCGCACCTCGGCCATCCAGAGGTCGAACCTTGCGTTCTGGTACTGCCACCAAGCCTTCAGGCCGGTGGTGTTCCGGGTATAGGGGCTCCCGAGGTTCCGCTTTGCGCGCTCCAGGTCGGCCAGAGCCTGGCGGTGCTCGCGCTCGGCATCGCGTTCGTCCCAGTAGACGGTCACTTCATCCAGCTCCCGGGGGATCTCGCCCCGGGGCTTCTTGCCGTTGAGGATGTCCTCCAGGCGCTGGCGGAAGTAGCTCAGGGTGTAATGGTCCGTCTTTGGCCCCGTCGGGGGCGACGGCTCCTTCGGCGGCATCGTGGTCGTCGCGATGATCCACTCATCCTTGATCCGCTGCCACAGGCTCCGCGAGTCGCCCTCACCTGGCTGAGGTGACCGCGCCGGCTGCCCGCGGGGCGGAACCGCAGGCGGACGCGGCGTACCCGGATCCTCGCCCCCCGGGCCCGAGGGCGGCGGGCCTGACGGTGGCGGGCCTGACGGTGGCGGGCCTGACGGTGGCGCGGGCGCGGCGGACGCGTGGCGCGCCACGGGGCCGGCGGCCATGCCGGCGAGCAGGGAGAGCGTTGTGACGATGACGATCAGCATGCGGCGCGTGCGCGCCGGTACGAGACCACCCATGCCATCGACCACAGCCGTCCGGCGGGGTGTCCGGCAAGGGGACGGGGGCGTCCGGAAGTGTTCGGAGGTGTTCGGGCGGCGCTGACCGGCGTTCCGGCCGGCGCCGCCCCGGGGTCAGTGGCCTGAGCCTTGGATGCCGTCCGTGGACGCGCCGCCGCCGGTCAGCGTGAGGTCGATGGTGTGCGGTGCGGTCGGCGCGGGGTCCGCGTTGGCGGGCGCGGCGGCCATGAGGATGCCGATGACCAGTGGGGCCGCCAGCGCCAGGCCGGCGGCGGCGCGCTTTGCCTTCATGCGTCGTCCTCCTAGAACGGGGTGTCCGGACGAAGCCGCCGTGCCGTCCGGCGCGAACGGCTTCACACAACAGGAAAACCGAACAAAGCCGGACGCGCTATCCGCTGGGGGTGACCTGTTCGGTGAATTTCCGACCCGGACGTCTCGGTTCCAGTTGCGGACGGGGGTGCTGGGTCAGGGCCAGTTCGTGCTGACGCTGATGCCGACATCGTCCACCTTGGAACTCAGGCTCATGGCCGTGAAGCCGGAGTGGGCGCGTTCCTCGGGCTCGGCTTCCAGGTGGCGGGACCACGCGCCGAGGGCCTCGCGCCCGAGCCGCTCGGCCTGGCCGGGCGCACCGGCGCTGAAATCGCCCGACAGCTGCGGTCTCCCGCTGTACAGCGCGCCGTGGACGAGCCATTCGAGCGGCGGGAGGTCTTCGCGCAGGAGCGTGCCGAGCAGCCGCGCCGCCCTGAGCTGGCCCTGCCGGATCGCGGCCGCGTCCGGAGCGTCAGATACCCCGCGCCCGGCCGGACGGCGCAACGGCAGCAGGCCGCGGAGCCTCGCCTTCCGCGGGCCGGGTGCGTAGCCGTAGCAGTGCACGTCCAGGCCGTCCAGCGGGGCCCTGATCTCCAGCATGATCTTGGACTGGTACTTCGAGCGCACCGGCTTGGTCTCCAAGCAGGTCGCCCACGGGTTGAGGACGGCCCGGAGAGCGCCCTCGTCCGCGCAGTCCAGCACGTGTCCCGTCAGCTTGGCGGCTTCGGGCAGGCGCCAGAAGATCGTCGGCAGCTCGGATTCGAGCAGCCGCAGAAGCAGCCGGACGGACCTCATCTGGTGAACGATCCCGTCCGCCATGGCCAGTCCTTTCGCCGGCGACCGCTAGGTGGCGGACGGGGCGAACATCGGGCGGATGCCGGACACGATCTGGCGGATCATCGGGCGCTGCTCGGCGGGCGTCCGGCCGCGCAGGTCGAGCACCGGGTCGAGGCCGTCGTAGTACGGGGACAGCGCCAGGAACGGCAGCGTCATCAGCAGGAACGTGGCGAGGACGTCCAGGTCGGCGTCCGGGCGGATGTCGCCGCGCTCCTTCCACAGCTTCAGCACCGGGTGGATGACCTGCAGGTAGTGCTGGTTCGCGGTCTCGCGGATCACCGAGCGGACGCCGTTGTCGAGCTCGAAGTTGGTCGCCGCGGTGACGCCGCGCTCCAGCGGGTGGTCGGCGTAGTACTCGGTCCACTCGCACAGCACGTCGAAGAGCCAGCCGTCGAAGGGCTGGTCGAAGTCGAGCCGGGCGATGCGGCGCTCCATCTCCTCGCGGACGCGCCGGGACGTCTCGTCGCACACGAACGCGAAGAACTCCAGCTTGTCGCGGAAGTACTGGAACAGCGAGCCCTTCGCGATGCCCGCCTCGCGGGCGATCGTGTTCAGGCTGCCGGTCGAGTACCCGTGCTCGCCGAACTCGCGCATCGCCGCTTCGAGGACCCGTTCGCGCTTGGCGACGTTCAGGCGGTACCAGGTGGAAGTCGGCATCGGCCGTCGGCTCTCCGGTGATCACTGGGGGTGTCAGCTCACGGTGACGGGACGGTCAGCGTAACCTCCGTGACACCTCCGCGATACCGGATCACCGATCTTCGCCGCAGACCGCGAAAACCCCGTGCGCAAAGGCGTTCCTGCCGCCTCCGCGAGTCAGCCTGCGAGCCGGATCAGGATGCGCAGGACCTCTTCGATGATCTCGGACGCGTCGGACGGCGAGTCCGCCAGCGCGATCTCGCGCCCCGCCTCGCCGATCACCGTCGTCAGGACCATGCTCAGCACGGACGTCGCCCGGTCGCCGCCGTCCTCGCGGCGCAGCAGCAGCCGCGTGTTGCGCTCGATCCAGCGCTGCGCCCGGCCGCGCCGCATCAGCGAGAACCCGGACGGTCCCTCACCGGCGTGGAACAGCCGCGCCGCCTCGCGCCGCTCCCAGCACGTCTCCAGGTAGGCGCGGGCGCCCGCGACGAACTGCGCGATCGGGTCGTCCTCGCCGGACGCGCGCGCCGCCGACACCGCCTCGGCGGCACGGGACTCCTGCTCGCCGGTCAGCTCCTCCCACAGCGCCAGGTACAGGCCCGCCTTGCCGCCGTAGTGGTGGTAGAGGCTCCCGACGCTGACGCCGGAGCGTTCGACGATCTCGGCGATGCCCGCGTCCGCGTAGCCGCGGTCGGCGAACACGTCCTGCGCGGCGTCCAGCAGCGCGCGCCGGGTGGCGTCCGCCCGCGCCCATTGCCGGGACGCCGAGGCCCCACCGTTCCGCATCATCGGAGTTTCTCAGTACCAGTGGTGCGCCGACCACCACGACCACGCGCCGCAGGGATCGTGATACCGCGCCTTGATGTAGGACAGACCCCACGCGATCTGCGTCGGCGAGCTGGTCTTCCAGTCGGGGCCCGCGTCGGCGAGCTTGTCCGGCGGGAGCGCCTGCGGGATGCCGTACGCGCCGCTGGACGGGTTGGTCGCGTGCTGGTCCCAGCTCGACTCGTGGTCCCAGAGCGTTTCGAGCGAGTCCCAGCAGTCGCCCCAGCCCTTCAGCGCGTTCATCTTCTTGCCCCACGCCTTGTTCTGGGACGCGTTCGGGTTGGACTTGGCGAGCCGCTCGCGCTCCTGCTGCATCTTCAGCTGCTGGCGCGCCTTCGCGTCGCGCTTCGCCTTCTCCTTCAGGAGCTTCAGCTGGCGCTGCTGCTCCTCGTAGGCGTTCTTCTTCGCCTGCGCGATGACCCCGGCCGCGACCGGGTCCATGCTGGACGACGAGAGCCGCGCGAGCATGTCGTTGGTGGAGAACGCGCCGCCGTCCGCGGCCTTCGGCGGCTCGCCCGGACCCATCCACTTCGGGATCACGAACACCATCGCGACCAGCATCCCGACGATGCCGACCACCGTGATCGTCACGTTGTGCGTGAGGAACCGCCAGGTCTTGCGGACCCGGCCCGGCGGACGCTCCCACGGGTTGTGGTCCGCGAGGTCGGGGTAGTCCGGCGTGTACTCCACCCTCGGCGCCGGCACGCGCCCGGAAGCGCGTCCGGACGAGCGACGGCCGCCGCGCCGCGGGGGACGTGGCGGGGTCGACGGGGGTCTCGTTCGGGTCCGTGCCATCCCCATACCTTGCCGCAAGGTCAGAGTGCGATGTCCTTCAATCCCCTGGTACGACGCCCTGTGTCGCCGGGTTCACTCACCGGAGGCGTCCGTCCCGATGCCGCGAAAGCCCAGGGGAAGCGCGGTCAGAGCTCCAGGTCGCCCGCCGCGAGGCGCATCGGCTGGAGCGACTCGAACAGCGGGCGGTACAGGCCGGCGAGGTCGCCGAACGGGCCGTCCGGCGATTCGAGCGCGAGGTTGAGGCGGCCCGCCAGCTCCCGCCCGGCCGGGGTGATGAGGACGAGCGTCGCGCGGCGGTCGTTCGGGTGCGGGGCGCGGGCGGCCAGGCCGTCCGCCTCCAGCTGGTCGACGGTCAGCTTCACCGACGTCGGGTGCAGCATCAGGAACCGGCTGAGGGTGCTGAGCCGGGCGCGTCCCTCGGACGTCAGCGCCAGCGTGGTCAGCAGGAAGAACCCGGTGCGGCTGAGGCCGCAGCGCTCCAGCTCGCCGTCCAGGGCCTTCTTGATGAGCTGGTAGAGCCGGCCGACCGAGCAGATGGCCATGTACGGCCAGGGCTGGCCGGGGAGTCCCTGGCCGTCCCAGCGGTCGTGGATTCCGGTCACGAGCGGGTCGGCCGCGGTCACGAACGGGTCGGCCGGATGACCGGCGGCGCCGTCGAGATCTGGATGCACGCGCAGATCCTAGCCCCGGACGAAGCGTGATGTAAGTACTCGCTTCTTAGACCTTCTTCCAATAGAGTGCTCCAGATCACAGGCGGTGCCGGTGTGTCCATGTGATGCTGGCTGCCACCCGTGTGCTGTACGACGAGTACCGCGAGCAAGCGCACGACCCGAACGACCTGCTGCACGACCGGAACGACCAACTGCACGACCCGAACGATCGACCGCACGACCTGAACGACCAGTCGCACGACCGGAACGACACTGCGCTCCAGCGGACGGCCGCCACCGTCCGAACACCCCAGGAGGCACGCATGCTCCGTCGCCCCGAACCCCCGGGGGCGAGATGGCCCTGAGCCTCACCGCCGTGCCGGACCTCGCCCGCCGCCGCGCCGCCCGGGCGCTGGACGAGACCGGCCTGATGTGCGTCACGTTCCTCGAAGGCATCCGCCGCACCTGGGACGTGCGGCAGTGGTGGGGCGAGTTCATCGAGCAGTGCTGGTTCCTCGCCCGCGTCACGTCCGTCCCCGTCATGCTCATCGCCATCCCGCTCGGCGCGACGATCTCGCTCCAGGTGGGGGACATCGCCCGGCAGCTCGGCGCCGCGTCGGCGACCGGGGCGCTGCTGATCGCCGCGATGGTCCAGCAGGTCGCGCCGCTCGCCGCGGCGCTGCTGGTGTCCGGTGTCGGCGGCTCGGCCATCACCTCCGACATGGGCGCGCGCAACATCCGCGACGAGCTCGCGGCCATGGAGGTCATGGGCATCAACCCGATCCACCGCCTGGTCACCCCCAGGCTGTGGGCGGCCAGCACGGTCTCGCTCCTGCTCGCCTCGGTGGTGATCCTCGCCGGGACGCTGGGCGGCTACTACTTCAACGTCATCCAGCAGGGGGTCAGCCCCGGCGCGTTCTTCGACGGCGCGACCACGCTGCTCCAGTTCCCGGACCTGATGATCACGCTGTTCAAGGCGTGGGTGTTCGGCTTCATCGCCGCCGCGGTCGCCTGCTACATGGGCATGAACTGCGACTACGGCCCGGTCGGCGTCGGCCGGGCGGTGAACCGGGCGGTCGTGGTCACCTCGATCGTGGTGTTCGCGTCCAACTACGTCCTTACGACGATCTACCAGGTCCTCTTCCCGCCAAGGTTCTGAAACCCCCGCTCCCGAGCCCCCCCGAACCGCCCCCGAGGTCCCGAGGTTCTGCATGATCCCCCCGAGGTTCTGAATGGTCGCCATCTCACCGGTCCGGCGGATCGGCCGCGCGGTGCGCGGCCGGACGGCGGGCATGGCCGTTTCGTTCAACCTGCCGATCTTCCTCGGCCGGGTGCTGTACGGGCTGCTGTTCGACATCATCCTGCGGCGCAAGTACGGCCGGACGCTGGCCAAGCAGGTCAGCGACATCACGGTCGGCGTCGGCGCGCTGGTGATCGGCGGCGGCATGATCTTCGTGATCGCCACCATGTCGCTGGCCACCGGCGCGATCGTCGGCCAGCAGGGCTACCCGGGCCTGGAACGCATCGGCGCGGAGGCGTTCACGGGCCTGGTCGCGTCCTACTCCAACGTCCGCGAGGTCACCCCGATCATCGCCGGGGTCGCGCTGGTCGCGCAGGTCGGGACGAGCTTCACCGCCGAGATCGGCGCGATGCGGATCTCCGAGGAGATCGACGCGCTGGAGGTCATGGGCATCAACTCGCTGGTCTACCTCGTGTGCACGCGCGTGGCGGCCGGCGTCATCGCCCTCGTCCCGCTCTACCTGGTGTCGCTGTTCATGGCGTTCTGGGCGACGCGGTTCATCTCCGTCTCCGTCTACGGGCTGTCGCCCGGCATCTACGACTACTACTTCCATCTGTACCTGCCGCCGATCGACGTGCTGTACAGCGTGATCAAGGTGGCGATCTTCGCGTTCATCGTGATGTTCGTGCATTGCTACCGCGGCTACTACGCGGCCGGAGGGCCGGTGGGCGTGGGCGTCGCGGCCGGGCGCGCGATCCGGGAGTCGACGATCCTGATGATCCTGATGAACCTGGTGCTCAGCTACATCTTCTGGGGCCACGGCGGCACGGTGAGGCTGACCGGATGAGCGAAGAGACCCTCTCCGGCCGGACCCGGACGCTGTTCGGCGTCGCGGGGGCCGGCGCGCTCGCCGCCGCGGTCGCCGCGCTGGTGCTCGGCGCGACGCCGTCCAACGGCGGCTCGACGTACTACACGGCCGAGTTCCACCGCGCGGGCCAGGGCCTGGACCCCGGCAAGTCGGACGTGAAGATCCGCGGGATCACGGTCGGGACCGTCCAGAAGGTGAAGCTCGACAAGGACGGCCGGGTGACCGTCCGGGTGCGCGTCGACAAGGGCGTGAAGCTCGCGCAGACGACGACCGCGCGGATCGAGCCGGTGTCGGTGTTCGGGCCGAAGGACCTGATCCTGGACCTCGGCGCGAAGGAGACCACCGGCCCGTACCTGAAGAACAACAGCGACCTCGGGCAGGGCAAGGACCCGGTCGAGCTGTCCGAGACGGCGTGGCCGACCTACAAGCTCACCAAGGCCATCAACCCGGACGAGCTGGCGACCATCCTGCACACCTTCTCCGCCGGCCTGGACGGCCAGGGCCCCGCGCTCCGCCGCGCGCTGTCGAACGGCGCGAAGGTCATCGACGCGACCGACCAGGACAGGGCGCAGCTCAAGAGCATCATGGACAACGTCGCCGGGCTCGCCCCGACGCTCGCCTCGCGCGGCGGGACGGTGAACCAGATCGTCGGCGACGTCAACAACGTCTCGCCCGTCATCTACGGCAAGCCGGACAAGGTCAACCAGATCCTGGACGGCACGAGCGAGCTCACCGACCGCGTCGGGACCTCGCTGCGCGACCACGGCGGCAACATCGGCAACCTCATCGACGGCGCGGGCGACGCCGCGCACGTCGTCCACGGGCAGCAGAAGAACCTCCCGGTCCTGCTGGACGACCTGAACGGCTTCTTCACCCTGCTCGTGAAGGTCATCAAGGTCCCCGGCCCGAACGGGACGATGATCGCCAACGTGGTCGGACCGCTCCCGCTCGACCTCTGCAAGCTGTTCGTGGACGTGTGCCCGGCGGCGCCGAAGACCACGATGTTCGACCAGAAGGCCAACGTGAACCAGCCGAACGACGGGCTCACCAGGGTGATGCGACCGTGAGCCCACGCCGCAAGGCCGCGCGCGGCCCCGACTACGTCACCACCGCCAAGTTCCTGGCGTTCGTGGTGGTGACCGGGATGCTGACGTTCTTCATCGGCCAGCAGATCCTCGGCACCAGCTTCAACGACCGGTACAAGCTGACCGCGCAGTTCGACGACGTCACCGGGCTGCTGACCGGCGACCAGGTGAAGATCGCCGGTACCCCGGTCGGCCAGGTGAGGAGCATCAAGGTCAAGCAGGGCCGGGCCGTGGTCGGGATGGCCGTCGACAAGGACGTCAAGCTCCCCGACGACTCGACCGCCGCGATCCGCTGGCGCAACGTCCTCGGGCAGCGGGTGGTGTACCTGGAGCCGGGGCAGAGCCGCGGCATGCTGCACGGCGGCGACCGCGTCCCGCATACCCGCTCGGTCGTGGACCTCGGCGAGATCGTCAACGCGCTCCAACCGCTGACCAACAACCTGGACCCGAACCAGCTGAACCGGATCCTGTTCGCGCTCTCCCAGGCCCTGGACGGCAACGAGGCGTCCATCAACACGATGATCACCAACCTGGACGGGCTGCTGCAGACGTTCGGCTCGCGCAAGCAGACGATCCAGCAGATGATCAAGGACTACTCGGCGGTGACCGACGCGGTCGCCGTCCGGGACCGGCAGATCGCGACCAGCGTCGACAACCTGCGCGACCTCGCCAAGGTCTTCGCCGACAACCGGCAGGTGCTCGACAACGCCGTGGTCCAGGTGTCCGGGGTGACCACCAACCTCAACGCGGTGCTCGGCGGCAACGACGCGCAGCTCGCCCGGATCATCGACAACCTCGGCAAGTTCAGCGACACGTTCCGGATCAACGTCGACCAGCTCGAAAAGATGGTGCAGAACCTGCCGATCCCGCTCCGGCAGCTGTTCGCCGCCACCAACGGCGGCCACTTCCTGCGCACCGACGTGATGTGCCTGAACCTCGTCGAGGGACCCTGCCCGTTCCCGATGCGGCTGCCGAACGAGCCGAACAACGGGCCGTCCCAGCAGGACCTCGCCAAGCTCAAGTCGATCCTCAACGGGGGGCGGTGACCGATGCCGCTGTTCCCCTCGCTGCGCGACGTCAACCAGAAGCTCGTCGCCGTCGGCACGCTCGCCGTAGTCGGCGCGGGCTGCGTGTTCGCGTTCGCCGTCGGCCAGCTGCACCTGTTCGACCAGGGCTACACGATGAGCGGCGTGTTCGCCGACACCGCCGGGATCAAGGCCGGGCAGGACGTCCGGGTCGCGGGCGTCAAGGCAGGGCGCGTGACGGGCGTCCGGCCGAGCTTCAAGACCGGCACCGTCATCATCACCTGGCATGTCAACAAGGGCATCGACCTCGGCCCCGACACGCGCGCCGCGATCGAGACGACGACCCTGCTCGGCGGGCGCTACCTGCGGCTCAGCGGCCCGGTCGCGCACCCCTACATGGCGAGTGTGCCCGAGTCGCGCCGCCGCATCCCGCTGGAGCGCACCCAGGTCCCCTTCACCGTCCCGGACGCGCTGCAAGGCGCCCAGAACATCATCGGCAAGCTGGACGAGAAGTCGATCGACAAGCTGCTCGCCGAGATGTCGAAGATCCACTCGCCGAACGCGGCGAAGCTGAACGAGATGCTCCGCAACGTCCAGTCGCTCTCGCGGGCGCTGAACGACTCCTATCCCGAGGTCGAGAAGCTGATCGAGGGCTCCAAGACGATCACCTCGACGCTCGCCGCGAAGGAGGGGCAGCTCAAGGAGATCATCGACAACAGCCGGATCCTGCTGCGCGTCCTCGTCGAGCGCCGCGACCAGCTCGCCGCGACGATCGGGCAGGGCAGCCGGACCGTCCGGACGCTGTCCAACACGATCTCCCGCAACCAGAAGCAGCTCGACACGCTCCTGGACAACCTGCACCTGCTGACCACCCGGCTCGCGCCCAACATGGACGTCCTGAACACCGACTTCTCGCTGCTCGGCCCCACCTTCGAGGGCGTCGCTGGCGTGCAGGGCAACGGCAAGTGGATCGAGGGCGTGCTGTCCGGCCTCGGCCCGCTCCAGCCGGACGGCCCGATCTCCACCCGCATCAACCCGCCCGGCGGCAAACCCGCCGACCGGACCGGCGCGCAAGGGGGCGGCAACTGATGACCCGCAGCAGACGCGCGCTCGTCGGGGGCGCGCGGGTGAGCAGGAAGGCCCTGGTCGCCGCCTGCGTCGCGCTCGCGGCCGTCCTCGGCGGCTGCTCGCTGTCCCCGGTCGGGGGCGGCGGCGACCGCGAGATGACCGTCTACCTGCCGAAGGCCCGCTCCTTCTACAAGCAGTCCAAGGTCAAGGTCATGGGCGCGGACGTCGGGTCGGTCGACTCCGTCCAGTCCGAGGGCGACCGGATCAGGGTCCGCTTCCACATCGCCCGGGACGTCCCGCTGCCGCAGGGCGTGCAGGCGTCGATCGTCCCGCTGAACCTGGTCGGCGAGCGCAACCTCGTCCTGCATCCCGCGTGGAAGCCGGGCGAGCCGAAGGAGACCTCGAACGTCATCCCGATCGAGCGGACGAGCGTCCCCGTCGAGGTGGACGACGCGCTGAACTCCTTCACCAACCTCGCCAAGGCGCTCGACCCGACCAAGGTCCAGCCCGCGCTCGACCAGGCCGCGAACTCCTTCAACGGCAACGGCCGGACGTTCAACGCGACGCTGGAGGAGAGCGCCCGGCTCGTCCAGAACGTCGCCGGGCAGGACAAGAACCTGATCGCCGTCGCGGCCAACCTGCACCGGCTCGCCGGGGTCGTCCGGGGCCGGGAGCAGGTGCTCGGCGAGATGATCCAGGACTTCAGCACCGCCAGCCGCGTCTTGGCCGGCGAGCGCGGCGAGATCCAGGACCTGGTGGACGGCCTGGTCGACCTGTCCCGCAACGGCAAGAAGCTGCTGGACAAGTACCAGGGGCAGCTGCCGGGCGACCTGGCCGTCCTCACCCGCGTCGCGCTGATCCTCAAGGGCAACGCGTCCCGGCTGGCGCAGCTGGTCCGGGCGCTGCCCGCGCTGAGCGGCGCGTTGATCAACGGCTACAACCCCAAGAACAAGTCGCTGCAGATCCGGGTCGCCACCGACGCGTTCCTGCGGACCTGGCTGAAGTCGATCCTGCGCGACGACAACGTCGGGTGCCCGCTGCCGAAACCGAACTCCAACTGCCCGTGGCCGGGCTCGGGCAACCTCACCGGAGGCCACTGATGCTCCCGCAGAGGATGCGCATGGAGAGGCCGCGGATGGGCGCAGGGAAGCCGCGGATGCGCGGACGGTCGCTGGCGGTGCTGCTGCTGACCCTGACGCTGGCGCTGACCGGCTGTTCGTTCCAGACGTTCGGCGCGCCTAAAGGCAAGGTGCACCTGACCGCGGTGTTCGACGACGCGCAGGGCCTTGTCGCCGGGCACAGCGTCCAGATGTCGGACGTGAAGATCGGCACGGTGCTCTCGGTGAAGCGCGAGGGCTACAAGGCCAAGGTCACCATGGCCATCCTCGACAAGTACCACCTGCCGCAGGGCACCCGTGCCGAGATCAAGGTGACGTCGCTGCTCGGCGAGAACTACGTGGACATGATCCTGCCGCCGGGCGGCAGCATGAACCAGGGACCGTTCCTCGCCAACGGCGCCCGCATCCAGGACGCGACCGTCCAGCCCGCGTTCGAGCAGGTCGTCGGGCAGACGGGCCCGCTGCTGAAGTCCCTGGCGGGCAACGACGTCGCGACCATCGTCAACGCGGGCGCCCAAGCCCTGGACGGCCAGGGCCACAAGCTCAACAAGACCGTGAAGCAGACCGGCGACCTGGTGAAGCTCTTCGCCGACCAGCGCGCGGAGCTGGGCGAGTCGATCGACCAGTTCGCCCGCCTCGGCCGCTCCCTCGCGGCCGGCAAGGACGCCCTCGGCCAGGCCCCCGTCGAGATCGCCAAGACCACCGACCTGCTCAACAAGGACAAGGACAAGATCCTCAAGACGATCGACCGGCTCACCTACGCGGCGGCCGAGCTGAACGACAAGGTCCTCGCCGGACGCGTCGCCACCTTCCGCCGCCTCCTCAACGACGTGGACCCGATCGTCGCGCAGCTCGGCAGCGACCGCACCCGCCTCACCAACCTCGTCAACGGCCTGGTCGCCTTCGAGAAGAAGCTCCCGCTGGCCAGCTACGACGGCTCGCTGATGATGTACCCCGTCCTCCGCCTCGTCTGGCCGGACGGCACTCCCGTCCTCCCCGGCCTGGGCGGCGGTGGCGGCTCCGGCGGCTCCGGCGGCGGCAAGAAGCCCAAGGCGTCCAACCCCCTCCCGCCCAAGGCCCGCGACACCTTCCCCAACCTCGACTCCCTCCTGGAGCCGCCCCGATGAACAAGCGGATCGCGATCAACCTCGGGGTGTTCGGGGCCCTCGCGGTGGTCATGACGGTGTGGGCGTTCACCAACGTCGTCCGGTTCGACGCGATCGACCGGCCGTACCACCTGACCGTCGAGTTCGAGTCGTCGCCGGGGCTGCACCCCAACTTCGAGGTGGACTACCTCGGGGTGCGGGTCGGGCACATCCAGCAGGTGAGGCTGGCCAAGGACCGGGTGGTCGTGCGGCTCGGGATCGACCGCGGGGTGAAGATCCCGCAGGGGTCCACGGCGGCCGCGGCGCGCAAGTCGGCGGTCGGCGAGCCGGTGGTGGAGCTGACGCCCGCGCCGGGGATGGGGCACGCGGCGCCGATGCGTCCGGGGACGGTGATCCCCAAGGAGAAGACCAGCGTCCCGCCCAAGTACGGGGACCTGTTCGCGGCGGTGATCAACACGCTGAAGGCGATCAAGCCGGAGGACGCGAAGATCATCACGCACGAGCTGGCGGCGGGCTGGTCCGGGCGGCAGGACTCGCTGCGGCAGATCATCCAGGGCAGCGACCAGCTGGCCGGGACGTTCGCGCAGAACAGCCAGATGCTGGACGGCCTGGTCAAGGATCTGAGCCGGGTCTCGACGGTGCTGAACCAGAACCGGGGCGCGCTGGGCGAGGGTGTGGACAACCTCGCGACGCTGACCGGGGCGCTGAGCCAGATGCGCGGTCAACTGGCCGAGCTGCGGGACCGGACGCCGGGCCTGCTGACCTCGTTCAATACGCTGCTGGACAAGAGCGGCGACGACTTCGACTGCATGGTCGACAACCTCGGGACGCTGCACCTGAAGCAGTACGACCCGCAGATCCTGCAGCATCTCGCGCAGGTCTTCTCCCGCGCGCCCGCGCTGCGGAACGTGCTGAACGGCGTCATCGGCGAGAACCAGGGCCAGGTCGTGCTGAACGTGGCGTTCATGTTCACGCTCAAGACGCAGGCGGCGCTGGAGTACAAGTACCCGCTGCCGCAGCCGAAGGTGACCACCCCGCCGACGTGTCCGGGCGGGCGCGTGCCGGGGGCGGTTCCGCAGAAGCCCTACAAGGGCAAGAGCACCGGGGATACGATCCCGACGCACGACCCGGCGCTGGACAAACCGTCCAGTATCAATGCGAAGAACGCCTCCGGGAACAGCGGGAGCTCTTCATCCGGGCCGCCGGCTTGGCTAGTGTACGTCCCCCCGGTCGTCGCGCTGATGATCCTGGTCAGGGTGATGATGGGCTCGGTGCCCGTGATGTCCCGCCTGTCCCGCCTGCCCCGGCCGCGCCGCCGCAGGAAGTGAGATTCATAGTCCCGCGAGGAGTACCCCAAAGTGACTGCGAAGACCACCAGGAACGCCGGTAAGGACGACGCCCCCGAGGAGGTCGCGGACGCCGCGGCCCCCGAGGCCGGCGCGTCCGAGTCTGCGGAGGTGGCCGCCGAGGAGCAGGCTGGGGATGCGGCCGGGGCCGCGGCCCCGAAGGCCCCGGCGAAGCGCAAGCGCCGCGTCCGCGTCATCGAGGTCATCGAGGATGAGGACGACCTCGACGAGGTCCTCCAGGCCCTGGAGGCCGAGGACGCCGAAGCGGACGAGCCCGAGAGGCCGAAGCCCGCCGCGAAGGCCAAGCCCGCCGCGACCAGGCCCACCGCGACCAAGCCCAAGCCCGCCATCGTCGAGGACGCGGACGAGGACGAGAACGAGTCCGAAGTCGGCTCCGAGACGGTCGTGGTGCAGAAGGCGTCCGGTGGCGGCGGGGTGGTCAACCTCGACTCGCGGGCCGGGGCGGGCGGGTTCTCGATGAGCCGCAACGCCGCGATCGTGATGGTCTTGGTCGTCGCGGTGCTGGCGTCCCTCGGCATCTGGCAGTGGACGTCGGCGTCGAAGCTGTCCGGCAAGGAGCATGACCGGGACGCGGTGGAGAAGGTCGCGACGGCTTACGGGGACGCGGTGTTCAACTACAACGCGTCCAACTTCCAGGGGCAGATGAACAAGGTCCAGGAGATGCTCGCCGGCGACCTGCTGGAGCTGTACAAGCGCTGCACCGTGCCGAACCTGGGGGACAACTTCAAGTCCAACCCGGGGCTGTCGCTGAAGTCCCAGACGAGCAAGGTGTTCGTTGGCGACGTGGACGGCAGGTTCGCGACGGCGACGATCGCCACCGACATCACCGTGCAGAGCAGCCAGGGCTCGACGTCCGCCCCGGCGAGCCTGATCCGGCTGTCGCTGGCGAAGAGCGGCGGCACGTGGAAGGTGACGCAGCAGTTCCCGTCCGGGGTGAGCCAGCAGAGCACCGACTGCAACGGCAGCGGGCAGATTCCGGTCAGCCCGAACGGTCAGAACGGTCAGCCGGGCAGCGGCGGCAAGCCGTCGTCCACGCCGTCCGCGAAGCCGTCCAACTGACGCGGGAGGCGGGCCCGGCGCGCACCGGGCCCGCCCCCGTCACGGCGTGAGGCGCGAGCCCGTCACGGCTTGACGCGCGCGTGCGTCAGGGCTTGACGATGACCGGCTTGTCGCAGACCGTCCGGGTCGGGTAGCAGGACGAGCTGACCCCGCTCAGGTCGAAGCTGAACAGCTCCACCATCGCGACGTTCGGCGAGGTCACGCGGACCGTGACGGTCCGCTTGGTGGTGGAGTTGCAGGAGATGTTCCGGACGGTCTGCTCCGGCGACTTCCCGCCGACGACGTAGGCGAACACGTGGCAGCCGTCCGCCGCGAGTTCGGTGGACGTGAACACGGCCCGGTCGGCGTACCAGGTCACGGTGCCCTTCACCGACGACTTGCCGTACGGGACGCTGAAACTGCTGACCGTGGCCGCCGAGGCCGGAGCGGCGGAGAGCCCGACCGCCGACGCGGCGGCCAGGGCGAGGACGGCGGGTTTACCCCAGGCACGCATGGTGCTCCCGAGATGGTTGGGGGACTGCGCGGAGCACGAGCCTAGGGAGCCGCGCGCGCCCGGTTCAACCCGTCCGTCCGAAACCTGTGCGAGTCAGACGGGCCGGTCAGGCGGGTGAGGGGTGCCGTCCGTCCGCCCCGAGGGGTGGACACAGGGCGGACGGACGGCGGGAAGGCGGCCTGCGGGGTCGCGGCCCGCAGGAGCCGGACCGGCGCGCGGGCGGGTCAGAGGTAGCGGGCGGCGGCCTTCTCGGCGGGGGCGTCGGCGCCGGTGACGCCGTCCGGGCCCTTCGGGACGCCGTCGTCGATGCCCTCGGGGCAGTTGATCGTGACGCGGTGCATCTTGCGGCGCTGGGTGTAGTCGGCGACGGCGTAGTGCTGGGTGGGACGGTTGTCCCAGAAGGCGAGGGTCCCGACGCGCCACTTCAGCCGGACCTGGAACTGCGGGTCGCGGACGGCGTCGAACAGCAGCGGCAGGAGCGCCTCGTTCTCCCGCCGGGACAGCCCGATCAGCCGCGTCACCGACGACCGGTTGACGTAGAGGGCCTTGCGTCCGGTCTCGGGGTGGATGCGGACGACCGGGTGGACGACCGGCGGGTTCTTCTCCTGCATGGCGCGCAGGTCCATGCGGTGGCCCTTGTCGATGGCCTTGGTGACCGACATGGTCAGGTCGTGCTCGGCGTACAGGTCGTCGCAGAGCCGCTGGAGCCAGGGCGCGAGCGAGTCGTAGGCCATGTACATGTTGGCCCACAGCGTGTCCCCGCCGACGTCGGGCAGCATGACCGCGCGCAGCAGCGACCCCATCGGCGGGGTCTTCATGAACGTGTTGTCGCTGTGCCAGGAGTCGCCGCCCTCGCCCTTGGGGTCGGTCTGGTCCAGGACGTGGACGGCGCTGCCCGAGGTGTCCATCGGCGGCAGGTTCGCGGTGCCGAACCGCTTGGCGAACGCGACGTGCTCCTCGTCGGTGATGTGCTGCTCGCGGAAGAACAGCACCATGTGCTTGAGCAGCCCGTCCCGCAGGGTCTGCACCTGCTCGGCGTCCAGGGGCTTGCCGATGTCGACGCCGGTCACCTCGGCGCCGATGTTCGCGGTCATGGGCTGGAACTCGATCATGTCCTGGTGCCTCCATCGGGGAACGGCGGCCGGTGCGGCGGCGGCGCGGCGTGTGCCAAGCAATCGCTAGGTTGACTCTAACCGATGGAGGCGGACAGCTGTCCAGGGGGAGGGCGCCCCTGTTCAGGGGGAGTTCGGCTTCAGAGGAGGTTCGGCGGGCGGCGGGGGGCGGACGGCCCGGGCCGGCGGAGGGAGGGCTGGAGTGCCTTGCCGCGGGAAGGGCGTCAGCGGGAGTAGTGCTCGACGACGAGCTGCTCGTCGCAGACGACCGGGATCTCGCGCCGCTCGGGCAGCCGGGACAGCCGCGCGGTCAGCGCGTCGTGCACGACCTCCAGGTACGGCGGGACGTTCTCGGTGTTCGCGCCGGTCGCGGCGATCTGGAACGGCACCATCGAGCGGCTGCGCTGGGCGATCTGGACGACGTCGTCCGGGCGCACCCGGAAGGACGGCCGGTCCACCCGGCGCCCGTTCACCAGGACGTGCCGGTGCACGACGAACTGCCGGGCCTGGTAGATCGTCCGGGCGAAGCCGGAGCGCAGGACCACGGCGTCCAGCCGGGTCTCCAGGTCCACGATCAGGGCCTCGCCGGTCTTGGCGCCCTTGACCTTGGCCGCCTTGGCGAAGGCGTTGCGGAGCTGGGTCTCGCGGATGTTGTACTGCGCGCGCAGGCGCTGCTTCTCGCGCAGCCGGATCTTGTAGTCGGACTCGTTCTTGCGGGCCCGGCCGTGCATGCCGGGCGGGTACGGGCGCGCCTCGAAGTACTTCACGGCCTTGGGCGTGAGCGGCAGGCCGAGGGCGCGGGACAGACGGACCTTCGGCCCGGTGTTGTTCACGGATTGACCTCCTGTCGTGGGACGTGCTTACTTAGGTAAGCCTAACCTACATAGTCAAGGAGGCTGGGATGCACGAGGTGAGCGCCGGCAAGCGGAAGGGCGTGCCGCACGCCGGTCCTACGGCCGCCGAACGGGCGCGTTCCATCGCCTACGGCATCGCGGGCGCGGTGCTCGTCGCCCCGGGCGTCCCGTACGACCCCGTCCCCGCGCACACGACCGGTGAGAACGGCGCCCCGCTGCTGCTCATGCCCAGGCAGTCGCCCGTTGTGGTGGGTCTCACGGCCGTCTCCGACCTGCCCGCGACGCTGCGGATCAGCGATCTCGCGCCCGTCCCGTTCGCCGACCGGGTGCGCGGCCGCGCCTGGCTGCACGGCTGGGTGAGCGAGGTCCCGCCGGACGGGCGGCGCGACGCCGCCGACCGGCTCGCCCGCCTCCACCCCCGTCCCGAGCTGCTGGACCTCGCGATCTCCGATGGCCCGGGCACCTTCGAGGTCCCGGCCGCCTTCGAGGACCTCTCGTCCTCCGGGGGCTCCGCCGGATCCGACTGGACGATCCTGACCATGGACCTCGCCGAGATCGAGATCGCGGACGGCTGGGGCGCCGCCGACCTCGAACCCGAGGAGTACCGGGACGCCTGGCCCGACCCGTTCACCGCGGTCGAGCCGGCCATGCTCCGGCACCTGGACGGCGCGCACCGCGCCGAGCTGGCCCGGCTCGTCCCGGGGGCGGAGCCGGGGGAGGTCCGCCCCGTGGCGCTGGACCGGTACGGGCTGTGGCTGCGCACCCCGGACGGCGACCACCGCGTGGACTTCGGCGTCCCGGCCCGGGACGTCGACGGCCTGCGCCGCGCCTACCGCCACCTCTTCGCCTCCGCCGGCGTCCGGGGCATGTGAGGAGCCGCAGCCTGCTGGTGTGAGGGCCCGCGGCCTGCTGGCGGGAGGGCGGCGGCTCGGTGGCGGGAGGGCGGCGGTCCGGTCGTGTCCGGGGCGCGTGAGGGCCGGAGCCCGGTGGAGTCCGGGTGCGTGGGGGCTGGAGGCCCGGTGGCGTCAGGGGTTGGTGACCACCTACGTGCCCGGAGTACGGGATCGGTACGTGGTCCCGCTGCGTAGGGATACGTGTCCGATGACCGTGGAATCCCGGATGTAGGTACGACCCTGAACGCGGGATAGTTCTTTCACCGGCCGAGAGCGCCCCGCCCAACCGGGCGGACCGGGCCCCGGCCGCCGGAGCTCCTTCGCGGGGTGGGAGTTCCGGCGGGCGGTCCCTCTCCTCCACCCGAGCGGGCGGGCGCTCTCGCCGGCCACATGAACGGGCGATTCCGACCGGGCGTGCGGCCGTCGACTAGTGGGGTTCGGCGGCCGCATCGGACGGGGTGGCCGCCGCGCCGGCAACGGGGGTTCCGGTGCGGCGAGAACGGGACGAACCGATCGGGGGTTCGGGGCGTCCTACAGAAGGACGCACCGCTTCGGGGGAAGCGGGGCGTCGGGCGGAAGAGCGTGCCGGTCGGGGGCCGGAGCGCTCGCGGGGGAGGCGTCCCGGTGGGGGCCGGGACGCCCCGCAGGTTTGCCGCGGCTCGGGGGCCGCGGCATGAGACCCGCCGCGGTCGGGGGACCGCGGTGGACGCTCGTCGCGGTCGGGGGACCGCGGCGGACGGGGGAGGTCGCGCTCCGGATCGGGGGATCCGGAACACGGCGGAGGAAGCGGACGCGCCCGGTTCGGGGGACCGGGCGCGCCGACCTGCGCGACGGTCCTACGGTGCGGCCACCGTTCCCAGAACGGCGTTCCGAGGGCGGTCCCGCCGAAGCCTTCTACCTTGGGAACGGTCCAGCGAGGGCCGTTCCCGCGGCGCGCCCCGACGGGGACGCCCCGGGTCCGGACCCCTCGCCGGATCGTCAGAGGTAGAAGCCGGTCGCGGTGCCGGGGGCATCCGGGCCGTCGGCGGGGCGCGGCTCTCCCTTGCGGAGGGCCGCCAGTTCCGCCAGCGTCGCGCCGTCCGGGCCGATCGCGGCGCGCTCCGCCTCGCCCGCCTCGTCGCCGAGCCAGGCCAGCGACTCCTTGCGGCCGAGCCGTCCGACCTCGATCTGCGCCAGGCAGCGCCCCGGCCGGACGACCGCCGGGTGCAGCCGCGCCAGGTCCTCGTTCGTGGTGATCGCGACCAGCACGTCCCGGCCCTGGCCGAGCATCCCGTCGGTCAGGTTCAGCAGCCGGGACAGGCCCTGCCCGGCCGACTGCTTGGCCTCGCCGCGGATCAGCTCGTCGCAGTCCTCCAGGATGAGCAGCCGCCAGTCGCGCTCCTCGTCGTCATCGTCGCCCATCGCCGCCTGGAACAGGTAGCTCGGCGAGCCGAACAGCACCTCCGGGTCGAGGACGCAGTCCGACCGGCACCAGTCCTTCCAGGCGCGCGCGAGCGCCCGCAGCGCGGTCGTCTTGCCGGTGCCCGGCGGGCCGTGCAGCAGCAGGATCCGGCCGTCCACCTCGCCCGGCGTGAGCGCCATCACCCGGTCCAGCGCGGACGCCACGCCCGCGCTGTAGTTGCGCCGGACGTCCGCCCACGGGTCGGCCGTGATCGACCGCTCGGTGCGCTGCGGACCGTGCCGTCCGTGGTGCCAGAACCCCATCTCGACGTGCGTCTCGGCCGGCTTCGGCGGCTCGGTCGCGTCCCGGACGGTCTCGTCCAGCACGGACGCGGCCAGGTCGTCGTCGACCGCCGACACCGCGACGTACGCGGTCCCGTGCGACCAGCGGTTCACCAGCAGCGTCCAGCCCTCGCCCTCGGCGAGCACCGACTTCTTGTCCTTCTCGTTCGCGACCCGCAGCAGCTTGGCGCCCTCGGGCAGAAGCGGCGCGTCCTTGCGGACGTCGTCCAGCCGCGTCGAGCGCGACCAGGGCTGCTCCCCGGACGCGAACGGGCGCAGCGACAGCACGTCCATCACGTCCGCGGGCGAGTTGCTGTCGCTGAGGTTCAGCACCACGGGCAGCGTGAGGTCGTCACCGGAGGCCGTCGCGACCTCCGGAGCCTCGACCAGGTGCAGGATCTCCCCGCGTCCCTCGCGTGGTGCCGTCATGTCTTCGATGATCGGTAGCCGGGGCGTCCCACGTCCAGTGAATTACTTCTCTCCCGGCTCATCTTCCCCAGACTTGCCGGCGGCGTCCTCGGACTTGGCGGCGGGCTTGGGCGCCTCCGCGGGGGCGGTGTCGGCCGCTGCCGCGGGGGCGGTGGCTGCGGCGGCGCGGGCCTCGCGGCGGGCGCGGCGCTCCTCGGCCTCCCGGGCGTCCATCTCCTCGGCCTCTTCGGGCGTCGGCGCGGATCCGCCCAGGTAGGCGGGCTGCCACCAGGACTCGTCCGCGGACGGGATGTCGGGGTACTCGCGCTGCGCCTTCTCCAGCAGCGCGGACATGGCGGCGCGCAGGTCCTTGGTGACCTGGTCGTAGTCGTCCCCGCGCTTGGGGTACATCGGCTCGCCGATGAGGATGGTGACCGGGACGTTCCGCTGGAACAGCCGCTTCTTGCGGCCCTTGGTCCACAGCCGCTGCGGGCCCCAGATCGCGATCGGGATGAGCGGCACCTTGCCCGCGACGGCCATCCGGACCGCGCCGCTCTTGATGTCCTTGACGGTGAACGAGCGGCTGATCGTCGCCTCGGCGAACACGCCGACGATCTCGCCGCCCTTCAGCGCGGTCAGCGCCGCCTTGAAGGACGCCGCGCCCGCGTCCCGGTCGACCGGGATGTGATGCATGCCGCGCATCAGCGGACCTGCGATCTTGTGGTCGAAGATCTCGCTTTTGGCCATGAAACGCGCGAGCCGTCCGGCCGGGTGGACGGCCAGCCCGGCGAAGATGAAGTCCAGGTAGCTGATGTGGTTGCTGACCAGAACCGCGCCCCCGGTGGACGGGATGTTCTCGGTCCCTTCAAGACGGATCTTCAGGTTCAGCGCACGGAAGAGGCCGAGAGCCGTCTTGATCACCGGCGGGTACACGTATTCCGACATGCTTGCAACCTACCTGCGCCGACCAAGATCAGCGACCGGCCTGCCGGATGGATCGCGCGGGAGGGGCCGACTCTGAGAAGCTGTCCGGGACAGCGGCGGACTCCGGTGAAGGGAGGTTGCGGAATGGACCCAGAGGCGACCGGCGGCGGCCGGGCGGGCGGCGGCTCGCTCGACGCGGCGTCCGATGTGCACGCGCTGATCCGCGACCTGCTCCCGGTGCTGGCCCCCAGCGCCTGGCTGGACGCCGCCACCTCCGAGATGGTGCTGCCGATCGGGCACTCCCAGGCGCGCGCGTCCACCGCGACCGTCCTGGAGCGCTGCGCCGACCAGCCCCGCACCCGCTGGCCCCGCCTGGTGGACGAGTGGGTCCGCGAGGTCGGCGACCGCGCCTTCCGCGCCGTCGGCGAGATGGAGCTGTTCGGCGACGTCCGCGAGCTGCTGCGGCTGCGCATCGTCCCCAAGCTGGCGCCGGGCGACCGCGAGGGTCTCGTCGTCGTCCCGGCCGGCGACCACTTCGACGCCGTCGTCGTGATCGACCACCCCCGCTACGGCGGCCCGCTCACCCGCGACCGCGCCGGCCTGCTCGGCCTGCGCCGCCTCGGCTACGTGATGACCAACACCCACGACCGCGAGCTCGCCGACGTCGAGGTCCGCGACCAGCCGCTCCTCCCGGGCCGCGACGTCCGCGTCATCACCAAGCCCGGCAGCCGCTACGTCTCGGCCCTGCTCTCCGAGGTCCACCAGTTCCTGCCGTCCCCGAACGAGCACGGCGCCCTCGTCGGCGCCCCCAGCCACAGCACCCTGCTCCTCTATCCCATCACCACCAGCGCGGTCGAAGACGTCCTCCCCGTCTTCACCGACGTCGTAGCCGAGATGCACGCCACCGCCGACGACCCCTGCGCCCCCGGCGTCTACTGGTCCCACGGCGAACGCCGCCTAACCCCCGTAACCCACAAAGAATTCCAAGACCTCCTAACCACCCTCCCCACCCCCTGACAGCAGCGCACAGGAACTTGCCTCGCGCGTGGGGGCTTGCGGGTGTGGGGCTGTTGGTTGCGCGGGTGGGAGCGGGTGAGCTTGGGCCGAGCGGGCTGAGGCGCGAGGTGACCGTGTGGGCTGGGTGCTTTATCCCGGGCGGGGGCGCGCTCTCTCGTGTGGGCGGGGTTATTACGCCGGGTCCCGGCGCCGTCTAGGCGCCGGGGTCCGGCTGGGTTCTTAGGGGAGTTTCCAGTCGACGGGGGAGGCGCCCTGGTCGGTGAGGTGCTGGTTGGTGCGGCTGAAGGGGCGGGAGCCGAAGAAGCCGCGGTCGGCGGACATGGGGGAGGGGTGCGCGGACTCGATGCAGGGGACGTCGCCGAGGAGGGGGCGGAGGTTGCGGGCGTCGCGGCCCCAGAGGATGGCGACGAGGGGGCGGCCGCGGGCGGCGAGGGCGCGGATGGCCTGCTCGGTGACCTCCTCCCAGCCCTTGCCGCGGTGCGAGGCGGGCTTGCCGGGCATGACGGTGAGGGCGCGGTTGAGGAGCAGGACGCCCTGGTGCGTCCAGGGGGTGAGGTCGCCGTTGGACGGGGGCGGCAGGCCGAGGTCGTTGCCGAGCTCGCGGTAGATGTTGACGAGCGAGCCGGGCAGGGGCCGGACGTCCGGGGCGACCGAGAAGGACAGGCCGACCGGGTGGCCCGGGGTGGGGTACGGGTCCTGGCCGACGATCAGCACCCGGACCTCGGCGAACGGCTGCTGGAAGGCGCGCAGGATGTGGTCTCCGGCGGGCAGGTAGCGGCGGCCCGCCGCGACCTCGGAGCGCAGGAACTCGCCCATCTGGGCGATGCGGGGCGCGACGGGTGCGAGGGCCTCGGCCCAGCCCGCCTCGACGATCTCCGCGAGTGGTCGTCCGGTCATGGCGCCCCAGCCTAGCGATGGTGGGAAGTTGACCACATGCGGACGACAGAAACAGGTAACTTTCCACCGTTCCCCCGGCAACCGCCCACGTGGACCAGGGGAAACCTCCCGTTAAGTCGGTGTTACTTCCTGAAGTCCCGCATTGACCTACCGTGCCGTACCGCATAACTCCTAGAGGCAGGGCACCGCCGAGACGGACGCCCGACCCACCCCAGCCGGGCCGGCGCACGATCCACCGACGAGAGCGGGACACCACGCACATGACTCAGCTGACCACCCTGGACGCCACGTTCCTGAACGCCGAGAGCGGCAGCACCCACGCGCACATCGCGGGGCTCGGGATCCTCGACCCGAGCGCGCTGCCCGGGGGCCGGCTCACGGTGGCGGCGGTCGCGGACCTGATCCGCGAGCGCGCGCACCTGGCCGCCAGGCCGCTGCGGCAGCGGCTCGTCGAGGTCCCCTTCGGACTCGACCGCCCGTACTGGGAGGACGACCCGCACTTCGACCCCGAGCGGCACGTCTCGGAGGTGACGCTGCCCGCCCCGGGCGACGGCGATCAGCTCGCCTGCGCCGTCGCCGCGCTGCACGAGCGGCCGCTGGACCGGAACCGTCCGCTCTGGGAGATCGTGGTCATCCAGGGCCTGTCGGGCGGACGGGCGGCCGTCTACGTCAAGGCGCACCACGCCGCGATCGACGGCGTGATGGCCGCCGAGACGCTCGCCGCGCTGCTCGACCTGTCGCCCGAGCCGCGCGAGCTGCCCGCCGACGACGCCGCGCCGCTGCGCGCGCCGAACCCGCTGTCCCGGCTCGGCACGGGCCTGCTGAAGACGGCGCTGCACCCGTTCCGCGCCGCGCTCTCGGTCGCCCGCACCGCGCCCTACCTGGACGAGGTGCCCGGCGTGGCGGCGCTGCCCGGTGTCGCCCGGATGACGCACGCGATGCAGGGCGCGCTCGGCCGCGAGGAGGTGCCGGAGGCGCCGCGGGTCAGTGCGCCGCCGACGCCGTTCAACGGCCCGGTCGGCCCGCACCGCGCGGTCGCGTTCGGCGACCTGTCGCTCGCCGAGATCAAGCGGGTCCGGACGGCGCTCGGCGGCAGCGTGAACGACGTGGTCATGGCCGTCTGCGCGTCCGCGCTGCGGTCCTGGCTGGACAAGCGCGGCGCGCTCCCGGACGGCCCGCTCGTCGCGGGCGTCCCGGTGTCGCTGCGCCGGGGGGACGAGGGGGACGGGGACCTGGGCAACCACGTGTCGCTGATGTCGGCGCCGCTCGCGGTGCACGTCCCGGACCCGGCCGCGCGGTACGCGGCCGTCCGGGAGGACATGGAGCGCGCGAAGCGCAGGTTCGTCGGATCGTCCGGCGTGTGGGTGCGGGAGCTCAGTGGGGTGGTGCCCGCCCCGCTCGCCGGACCCGTCGCCCGCCTCGCGCTGAGCGTGCTGCCCGAGCTGCCGATCCGGCCGATGAACCTGATCGTGTCGAACGTCCCGGGCCCGCAGTTCCCGCTGTACCTGTGCGGGACGCGGGTGCTCGCCTACTACCCGCTGTCGGTGGTCACCGGGGTCAGCGGCGGCATCAACATCACGGTGTTCTCCTACGACGGGACGGTCCACGTCGGCCTGGTGTCCTGCCGCGACCTCGTCCCGGACCCGGACGAGCTGATCGACCACCTCGCCGACGCGATGGCCGAGCTCAAGGAACTCGCCGAGGCATGACCCCGCCGGTCAGCCGCCGAACCGAGGCGTGACCGCACCGACCTGCACGTCGATCCGAGGTGTGGCCGCGCAGCCGGGACGTCGGTCCGCGGCGTGACCGCGCAGGTCAGACGTTGATTCCGAGCGCCCGCCGGTGCCGCCAGGCGAGCTTCAGCAGGGCGGCCCCGGCGGGCTGCATCGGCTCCGGGACGGTCCCGTCGAACTTCGCCATCCGGACGCGTCCCTCCTCGTTCTCCCGGACGAGCCGCTCCCCGAACAGCGCGTCGAACGCCTCGTCCTCGAAGACGGCGACGGTCAGGACGTCGAGGGCGAGCGTCAGCGGGTCGGCGCCGAGGCCGAGGAAGGACGCGCGCAGCTCGCCGCCCTCCAGCGCCGCGGTCATCCGCCGGTGGAACGGCCACGCCTCCTGGTCGAAGCCGCCGCCGTACTCCTCGGACGCGCCGAGCAGCTCCTCCGAGTACTCGCGGACCATCGTGAACCACGGGTCCAGCTCGACGTTCCGGCCGGTCAGCGGCTGGAACATGCCGACCGGCATCACCTGGTGCAGCCCGCCCGCGTGCGCGACCTTCGCCGGATCGCGCCAGTGCAGGACGTACCGTCCGGACACCGTGACGGTCAGCGTCGCGATCGCCACCAGCGCCGGGCGCCGCGCCAGGTCGGTCGGGTCGCCGACCCGCGTCCGCACCGGCAGGCCCGGGACGGCCGCGGCCAGCTCGTGCGCGACGGCCTCGCCCACGTTCACAGCGTCGAAGTACCGGGCGGGCCCGAACGTCAGGGTCGGGCCGTCCACTGCGAGGAGCCGGTAGGCGGGACGGTCCTCGAAGACGCGCGGGCGCGCGAGGGCGGCCATGGCGTCGGCATAGCTGGTGAAGCCGTCCGGCAGTCCCTCAGTAGGCGCGGTGACGGCCGGACGTTCCGGAACCGGCTCCCAACGCGTCCGGACGGCGGACAGCGGGACGGGCTCGTCCGGTATCCAGCCGGGCCGTGCCAGCAGCGTCGTGTCCGCGACCCGCGGCACGTCCGGGTACAGCGCCGCCGCGGCGAGCCCGAACCCGTACCGGTCGTCGTTCAGCCGTTCCCGCGTCCGCTTCCACATCCCCACACCGTATTGCCCCGCTATGAGGTGGTGTGCGTGAGCTTGAGGAGCAGGCTGCCGGCGTTGTCGACCAGGCAGTGGTCCTGGTCATGGATGCGGAACTGGAGCGCGCCCGAGCCCGGCGCGGTGATCGAGTCGCGCGAGCCGACCGCGAACCAGCTCCCGCCGCCGACCCGGCCCAGCAGGACCCCGTACGGCAGGCTCTTGTCGTACTTGCAACCCTGGTAGATCCGCGCGTCGGTCGCCGAGTCGTAGCCGCCCGGGCCGACGTTCGGGAAGTAGCGGTGGTCGACCGACCAGCCGCCGCCCGCGAAGTCGATGCCGATCCGCTCGCCCGACCGGACCGTCAGGCCCGTGCTTTGCCAGCCGCTCGTCGAGTCCACCTGCACGGACACGGTCTCGGTCCGGTGCGTCGGCGAGGGGCTCGGGCTGCTCGCCGACGGCGCCGGCGGCGGTGACGACTCCTCCGGCGTGTCCGGGGACGAAGGCGGAGCCGAGGACGGCGGCGTGGACGAAGGTGGCGCGCTGCTCGCCGTGGTCGGCGGCACGGTGATCGTGCTGGTCACGGCCGCGCGGGGCTGGGCGGCGGTGTGGTGCGGGCCGAACGGGTCCGCCAGCAGGACCGCCGCGCCCGTCCCGACGACCACGGCCGCCGCCGTCGCGATCACCGGCACCAGGACGGCCGCCCGGCGGCGGCGCGGCGGCTCCGAGCCCGTCTCCAGAAGACGGGCCGCCTCCGCCGCGTCCGGACGGCGCGCCGGGTCCCGGTGCAGCATCGCCCGGACGACCTCGCCGACCGGGCCCGTCCCCTGCGGCAGTTCCGGCTGCCCGGAAGTGATCGCGTGCAGCGTCGCGGGGAGGTCGCCGCGCCGGAACGGGGACTTCCCGGCGAGCAGCGCGCCCAGCGTCGCGCCGAGCGCCCACACGTCCGACGCCGGGCCCGCGCCGCCCCCGGTCAGCCGCTCCGGCGCCATGTACTCCGGCGACCCGACCAGCTGCCCGGACCGGGTCAGCGGCTCGTCCCCGCTGATCACGGCGATGCCGAAGTCGGTCAGCACGGCCCGGCCGTCCCCGCGCAGCAGCACGTTGCCGGGCTTGACGTCGCGGTGCAGCACCCCGGCCGCGTGCACGGCGGCGAGCGCGTGCGCGAGCTGCGCGCCGAGCGCCGCCACACCGTCCGCGGGCATCGGGCCGCGCGTCTCCAGCACGCTCGCCAGGCTCGGCGCGCGCACCAGCTCCATCACGATCCACAGCTGGCCGTGGTCGTCCACGACGTCGTGCACCCGGACGACGCCCGGATGGTCGATCCGCGCGACCGCGCGGGCCTCCCGGACGCACCGCTCCCGGCGCAGCCGCAGCTCCTCCTCGGCCGCCGCGCCGCGCGGCCCGCCGCCGTCACCGCCCGCGAACGCGGTCAGCTCCTTGACCGCGACCTCGCGGTGCAGGACGGCGTCGTCCGCCCGCCACACCGTCCCCATGCCGCCGCTGCCGATCCGTTCGCGCAGGTGGTAGCGCCCCGCGACGGTCCGTCCCGCCCCCACGTGGTCCAACGCGCCCCTTCCTCCGCCAGGCAGGTCGTCGCGCCGAATATCGACCGTGATGGACGACCCGTCAACAGGGTGCGGGGTAACAGACCGTTATCGGCCCGGGGGCCGGAAATCAGGTCAGATTCGAGCGGAGGGCGGTAAGGGTCGGGTCGTCCAGGCCGAGGCCGTCGCGCAGGAACGCCTCGAACGAGCCGAACAGATCGTCGGCCTCGTTGAACGCGGACTCCAGGTAGGCGGGCTGCTGCTCCAGCAGTGGGCGGAGCAGCTCCGGCTCGCGCATCTGGCCGAGCTCCGCGATCGCCGACAGGATCTTGTCGTTGGCGTTCCGCAGGTAGTGGTTGGAGCGCAGGTAGTCATCCATGATCGTGGCGCGTTCCACGCCGACCGCGGCCAGCAGGATCGCGGCGAGCCAGCCGGTCCGGTCCTTGCCCGCGGTGCAGTGGAACACCAGCGGGACCGCCTCCGCGTCCGCCACCAGCCGGACGGCCTGCGCGAACCGGCCGCGCTCGGTCTCGTCCCGGACGAACGTCCGGTTGATGTCGATCATGAGCTGTTCGAGGCGGCCGCCGCCGAACGCGGCGCGCTGCCGCTCGGGGTCGCCGCTGCCGATCACGTCGTAGAAGACGCCCAGGTTGCCGCCGCCGACCGGCAGGTGGACGGTCCGGACCCCGTCCGGCAGCCGGTCGGCGCCGTTGGTGTCCACTTCCATCGGGGTCCGGAAGTCGATCGACGTCCGGACCCCGAACTCCGCCAGCCGCCGCACGTCGGCGTCGCTCAGCCGGTTCAGCGCGTCCGCGCGCAGCACCCGGCCGCGCGCCGTCGCGCCGCCCCCGGGCAGCCGGTGGCCGCCCAGGTCGCGCACGTTGTCGGCGCCGTCGAACGGCAGGTGGCCATGGGCGTCCTCGTGAAGCATGCCCCCATCGTCCCGGATGTCCGGAACCCCCGGCGAACCGGGGTCAGGCGCCGCGCAGCTCCAGCGTGCAGCACTTCGGCCCGCCGCCCGCCTTGCGCAGCTCGGTCAGGTCCACCGGGACGGGGTTGTAGCCGTGCTCGGCCAGCGTCTCGGCCAGCCCGGTCGCCTCGGCGTTGATCACCACGTTCCGGCCGTCGCTCACCGCGTTCAGGCCGAGCACCGCCGCGTCCGCCTCGGTCGCGAGCACCGCGTCCGGGAACAGCCGCTCCAGCACCGCGCGGCTGCCGGGCGAGAACGCCCCCGGGAAGTACGCGACGTTCTCGCCGTCCAGCGGGAACAGGGCGGTGTCCAGGTGGTAGAAGCGCGGGTCCACCAGGCGCAGCGTCACCACCGGGCGGCCCAGGAACTCCTGCGCCTCCTGGTGCGCGGCGATGTCGGTCCGGAAGCCCGTCCCGGCGAGGATCAGCCGGTCCAGCGTGAGGAAGTCGCCCTCGCCCTCGTTGGTGTGCTCGGGGTCGAGCACCTCGGGGAAGCCGTTCGCGCGCAGCCACGCGCTGTAGGCCGGGCCCTCGGCGGCCCGCTCGGCGAAGGTGAACCGCGCGCCGTAGGCCCGCCCGCCCACGACCAGCGCGCCGTTGGCGGCGAACACCATGTCCGGCAGCCCGGCGATCGGGTCGATGAGGCTCACCTCGTGGCCCAGCGCCAGGTAGGCCTGCCGCAGCGCCTCCCATTGCGCCACGGCCTTCTCCGCGCTCGCCCCCGCAGCCGGGTCCATCCACGGGTTGATCGCATAGGTGACCGCGAAGTGCTCCGGACGGCACATCAGGTAGTGCCGCCGGAGCGCCGTCCGCTCCGGGGTCACCGGTGCGGCGGACGGCTGGGTCGGCTCCATAGCCGGGGTGACGGTCATGACGCGCGCTCCTGCTCAAGTCCACGGGCCATCAGGTGATCGCAAGCCTAGGAACGCGGAGCCCGCAGCCCAAGCCCACGAAATTGCGCTGACCAGGAGTTTCATTGCGTTTCCAGCCCCCAACCCGGCGATTCGTTGCGCCCTCCCGCCAAGGTCGGCACAGGTACGGAAGCGAACACGCAGAGTGACGACGGGAGGGAGGGGGCCGGAAACGCACGCGGCCGTCCCCGGGGTGCGGGGACGGCCGGTGTGAGCGCCGTGGCGGGCCGGCCGCTAGAGGTTGATCATGTGGCCGGCGAGGCCGTGCACGGCCTCCTTGACGGCCTCGCCCAGGGTCGGGTGGGCGTGGATGTTGCGCGCGACCTCGTGGACGGTGAGGTCCCACTGCTGGGCGAGGGTCAGCTCGGGCAGCAGCTCGGTGACCTCGGGGCCGATCAGGTGGCCGCCGAGCAGCTCGCCGTACTTGGCGTCCGAGATGAGCTTGACGAAGCCGTCGCCCTCGCCCATGCCGAGCGCCTTGCCGTTGGCGCTGTAGGGGAACTTGGCGACCTTGACGTCGTAGCCGAGGTCGCGGGCCTGCTGCTCGGTGTAGCCGAAGGAGGCGACCTGCGGCTGGCAGTAGGTGGCGCGCGGGACCATGACGAAGTCGATCTCCATGGTCTCGGCGCCCGCGATGGTCTCGGCGGCGACGATGCCCATGGCCTCGGCGGCGTGCGCGAGCATCAGCTTCGCGGTGACGTCGCCGATCGCGAAGATGTGCGGGACGGACGTGCGGCTGCGGCCGTCCACCTCGATCGCGCCGCGCTCGGTGAGCGCCACGCCGGTCTTGTCCAGGCCGTAGCCCTCGACGTTCGGGGCGAAGCCGATGGCCTGCAGGACCTTGTCGGCCTCCAGCACCTGCTGCGCGCCGTCCTTGCCCGTGACGGTGACCTTGACCTTGTCGCCGGAGTCGTCGATGCCGTCGACCCGGGTGGAGGTGAGGACCTGGATGCCGAGCTTCTTGTAGCGCTTGGCCAGCTCCTTGGAGATGTCGGCGTCCTCGTTCGGGACCATCCGGTCGAGGAACTCGACGATCGTGACCTTGACGCCGTAGTTGTGCAGCACGTAGCCGAACTCGACGCCGATGGCGCCGGCGCCCGCGATGACGATGCTCTCGGGCAGCTCGGCGGAGAGGATCTGCTCCTCGTAGGTGACCACGCGCTCGGACAGCTGCGTGCCCGGCAGCAGGCGGGTGTGCGCGCCCGCCGCGATGATGCAGTGGTCGAACGAGACCGTCTCGGACGAGCCGTCCTTCTTCGCGACCTGCAGGGTGTGCGGGTCGGTGAAGGTGCCGCGGCCCTCATAGGAGGTGATCTTGTTCTTCTTCATCAGGAACTGGACGCCCTTGACGAGCTTCTCCGAGACCTGACGGCTGCGCTGGTAGGCCACCCCGTAGTCGAACGACACCGGGCCCTCGGCCTTGATCCCGTACTTCTCCTGCTCGGTGGTGAAGATGTGGGCCAGCTCGGCGTTGCGCAGCAGCGCCTTGGAGGGGATGCAGCCGATGTTGAGGCAGACACCGCCCCAGAACCGCTCCTCGATGATGGCCGTCTTCAGCCCCAGCTGGGCCGCCCGGATCGCGGCGACATAGCCGCCCGGGCCCGAGCCCAGGACCACGACGTCAAAGTGTTCGCTCATTCCTATGACGATATTGCGAGCGCGGCAGTGCTCGCATCTTCCGCGGGCTCTCCGGAGAGGCGTTCGTCACACAGTGTCAAGCGGGACGCGGGTCCCGGCCGGGTGGGCGGGACGCCGGTCCCGGGACTCGCGGGCGGGCCGCCGGTCTCGGGGCGGAGCGGCGAGTCGCCGGTCTCGGGACGGTAACGTTCAAGGGAGCCCCGTCCCCGCCTTCCCCTCGGAGGAGTAGTCCAGTTGCGGATTCCCAAGCCTGTCAACGCGGCCCTCGACTGGGCGGAGCAGCACTTCGGCGCGCTGGCGACCGCGGTGGCGCTGGTCGCGGCCGCCGCGGCGGCGCTGCTGCTGCCGCGTTCGGTGGGCCTGCCGCTGGCGGGGTTCGTGCTGGGCATGGCGGTCGGCGGGTTCGTGGTGTACACGCGGATGGCCAAGCGGCTCGCCCGCGCCCGCAAGGAGAACGACGACCTGCTGCGGGAGAACGGCTTGCTCCGGCACCGCAACACGGTGCTGACGAGCGGCGTGATCACCCGCGAGTCGCAGGCGACCCAGGCGCTGCTGATGATCCCGGACGAGGACGAGGTGCTGAGCGTCGACCACGACCCGCAGCGCACCGACAAGCTCCCCGAACTTCCTGACGATCTGTAAGCCAAACCTGTCCCTCCCGTGAGGGTTCGTACGCCCCGCTCCCGCCCGCGCCGGAACGACCCCCTGTGATCGTTTCCGCGCGGGCGCCCGCCTTTCCGGACGGATGCGCTGGTGCTTTGGCATCCGCTTTGCCGGGCGGCCCCGGGGCGGCCGGGCAAGGGTCACCTTGGGGCATTCGTTTGTGTGACGGAAGGTGAGAAAACACTTCCGTTGTGTCAGCATGATTACGCTGGGTAATGTCACAGCTGCACGCGGTCCAACGACCGGCAAAACCTCGGTCAAGGTGGCCGCGCGCCAGTCCGCGCCCCTCGGCAGCCGACCACGAACCGGAACGGTGGTGTCCAGCGTGACCGAACAGCAGACCGACCAACAGCAACAGCAGAGTCTGGGTACGGCGGCGGCGCGCAACCTCGCGACGACGACCAAGTCCGTCCCGCAGATGCAGGGGATCTCCTCGCGCTGGCTGCTCAAGCTGCTCCCGTGGGTGCAGTGCTCGGGCGGCGCGTACCGGGTCAACCGGCGGCTCGCCTACACGGTCGGGGACGGCCGGATCGAGTTCGTGCAGACGGGGGCCGACGTCCGGCCCATCCCGCTCGAACTCGGCGAGCTCCCGGTGCTGCGCGGCTACGAGGACGAGGAGGTCCTCGGCGACCTCGCGGGCCGGTTCGAGCAGCACGAGTACGAGCCCGGCGAGGTCGTGGCCGCCGAGGGCCGCCCCGCCGACACCGTCGTGCTGATCGCGCACGGCAAGCTCGCCAAGGTCGGCCGCGGCGAGTACGGCGGGGAGGCCGTACAGGGCGTCCTGGCCGACGGCGACTTCTTCGGGCACGACGCGCTGCACGCGGACGCGCACGACTGGCCCTACACCGTCCGGGCGGTGACCGCCGCGACGGTGCTGACCTTGAGCGTGGCGCGGTTCCAGGAGCTTGCCGACCGCTCGGACGAGCTGCGCGCGCACGTCGCGGCGTTCCGCGACGCGCCGCCCAAGGCCGCCAGCGAGGAGGGCGAGGCCGAGATCGCGATGGTCGCCGGGCACGAGGGCGAGCCGGCCCTGCCCGGCACGTTCGTCGACTACGAGCCCGAGCCGCGCGAGTACGAGCTGAGCGTCGCGCAGACCGTCCTGCGGGTGCACACCCGGGTCGCCGACCTGTTCAACGACCCGATGGACCAGGTGCAGCAGCAGTTGCGGCTGACCACCGAGGCGCTGCGCGAGCGGCAGGAGCACGAGCTGGTCAACAACCGCGACTTCGGCCTGCTGGCCAACGCCGACCTCCGGCAGCGCGTGCACACCCGCAGCGGCCCGCCCACCCCGGACGACATGGACGAGCTGCTCACCCTGGTCTGGAAGGAGCCGGCGTTCTTCCTCGCGCACCCGCGCGCGATCGCCGCGTTCGGCCGCGAGTGCAGCCGGCAGGGCGTCTACCCCGAGCCGGTCGAGGTGCAGGGCCACCACATCCCGGCCTGGCGCGGCGTGCCGATCTTCCCGTGCAACAAGATCCCGGTCAGCGAGACCCGGACCAGCTCGATCATGCTGATGCGGACCGGCGAGGAGGCGCAGGGCGTGATCGGCCTGCACCGCACCGGCCTCAAGGACGAGGTCCAGCCCGGCCTGGTCGCGCGGTTCATGAACATCGACGAGAAGGCGATCATGTCCTACCTCGTCTCCGCCTACTACTCCGCCGCCGTGCTGGTGCCGGACGCGCTCGCCGTGCTGGAGAGCGTGGAGATCGGGGTGGCCCAGTGACCACCGCGTCCAACGGGGAGCACCAGCTGAGCCTGTCGACCAGGGCCGCGCGGAACCTGGCGACGACGACCAAGTCCGTCCCGATGATGCAGGGCATCACGCCGCGCTACCTGCTGCGGCTGCTGCCCTGGGTGGAGGTCAAGGGCGGCACCTACCGGGTGAACCGCCGCCTCGCGCACACCGTCGGCGACGGGGTCGTGGAGTTCGTCAACACCGGCGCCGACATCGCCGTGATCCCGGCCGAGCTCGGCGAGCTGCCGCAGCTGGCGGGCGTCTCCGACGAGGCGCTGCTGGCGGATGCGGCGGGCCGGTTCGAGCAGCGCGAGTACGCGCCCGGCGAGGTGATCGTCGAGCCCGGCGGGCCGGTCGACCGGGTCGTCCTGCTCGCGCACGGCAAGGTGGAGAAGGTCGGCCGCGGCGAGTACGGCGCGGACATCGTGCTGGACGTCCTCGCCGACGGCCGGTACTTCGGCGACGCCGCGCTGCTGCCGGCGCCCGGCACCTGGGAGCACGCCTACCGCGCGGTCACCCCGACGACCGTGCTGGTGCTGCCGAACGAGCAGATCGGCGAGCTGCTGGGCCGCTACCCGGAGCTGCGCGAGCACATCGCGTCGGTCGCGGACGCGCCCGCGCCCGCGACCAACGCCAAGGGCGAGGCCGAGATCGCGCTCGCGTCCGGGCACGAGGGCGAGGTCGCCCTGGCCGGCACGTTCGCCGACTACGACCCGTCCCCGCGCGAGTACCAGCTGAGCGTCGCGCAGACGCTGCTGCGCGTGCACACCCGCGTCACCGACCTGTACAGCCACCCGATGGACCAGCTGGAGCAGCAGCTCCGGCTGACCGCCGAGGCGCTGCGCGAGAAGCAGGAGGACGAGCTGGTCAACAACCGCGACTTCGGGCTGCTCAACAACGCCGACCTGAAGCAGCGGATCCAGTCCCGCTCCGGCCCGCCCACCCCCGAGGCGATGGACGACCTGCTCAGCCGCCGCCGGGGCACCAAGTTCTACCTCGCGCACCCGCGCACGATCGCCGCGTTCGGGCGCGAGTGCACGCGGCAGGGCGTCTACCCCGGCGTGGTCGAGCGGTTCGGCCGCCGGGTGACCGCCTGGCGCGGCGTCCCGATCTTCCCCTGCGACAAGATCCGGGTCACCGACCGCGGCACCAGCTCGGTGCTGGCGATGCGGATCGGCGAGGACGACCAGGGCGTCATCGGGCTGCACCGCACCGGCATCCCGGACGAGATCCAGCCCAGCATGTCGGCGCGCTTCACCGGGATCGACGAGCGCGCCGTCTCGTCCTACCTCGTGTCCGCCTACTTCTCCGCCGCCGTCCTGGTCCCGGACGCGCTCGGAGTGCTGGAGAACGTCGAAGTCAGCAGATGACCCCCGTTCCTCGCATCCACACCAGGGAGGCCGCCGTGCCCCGCCGACGCCCCGCGCCGACCCGCGCCGCAGCGACCATGCAGGCCGCCGCGAAACCGAGTTCCGCCCAGCCGCCCGCCCCGCGGCGGGCGCGCGGGCCCGGGGGCGGCCGCGCGGCGGCACCGCCCGCGGGGGCCGAGACGCTCTCGTGGGCGCGGGACCTGATCGAGCCCGAGCTGCGCGCCGCCGTCGCGGCCATGCCGGACTCGATGGCCCGCATCTCGGCCTACCACTTCGGATGGGAGGACGCCCGGGGCCGTCCGGCCCGCGCCGACGGCGGCAAGGTGCTGCGCCCGGCGCTGGTCCTGCTGTGCGCGGAGGCGGTGGGCGGCACGGCGCGCGCCGCGCTGCCCGCCGCCGTCGCGGTCGAGCTCGTGCACAACTTCTCGCTGCTGCACGACGACGTGATGGACGGCGACCTCACCCGGCGGCACCGGCCGACCGCGTGGAACGTGTTCGGCGCGGGCGCGGCGATCCTCGCCGGGGACGCGCTGCTCGCCCGCGCGCAGGAGCTGCTCGCCGCGTCCCCGGACGCGGTCCGGGTGCTGTCCCGGGCGGTGCTGGACCTGGTCGAGGGCCAGGCCAGCGACGTGGCGTTCGAGCGCCGCACCGACGTCGGCCTGCCCGAATGCGTCCGGATGGCCGAGCGGAAGACCGGCGCGCTGATCGGGGCGTCCTGCGGGCTCGGCGCGTCCGCCGGCGGCGGCTCGGCGGAGCAGGCGGCGCGGCTCACCGCGTTCGGGCACCGGCTCGGGCTGGCCTTCCAGCTCGTGGACGACCTGCTCGGCATCTGGGGCGACCCGTCCGCCACCGGCAAGGCCGCGCACTCCGACCTGCGCAGCCGCAAGAAGTCCCTGCCGGTCGTCGCGGCCCTCACCTCCGGCACCAAGGCCGCGGACGAGCTGGCCGCCCTGTACTACCAGGACCGTCCGCTCGGCGACGACGAGCGCGCCCGCGCCGCCGCGCTGGTCGAGGCCGCCGGCGGACGCGACTGGGCCCGCCGCCGCGCCGACGAGCTGCTCACCGAGGCGCTCACCGAACTCGACGCCGCCACCCCCACCGACTCCGCCGCCGTCCGCCTCCGAGAACTCGCCGCCCTAGTAACCACCCGAGACCACTGACCCGAGACCACTGACCCGAGACCACTGACCCGAGACCACTGTCCCCCGCGACCGCCGCCCCCCGCGACCTGAACCGGCGCGAACGCGTTACCAAGCGTGCGGGACGAAGCCGAAGGCGAGTCCCGCGCGGTTGATCGCGAAGCGATGCCGCGTTCGCACGAGCTTCCGGGCCGCGCCCCGAGCCGCTAGGCGAGGGGCGCGGAGCCGGAAGCTCAAATAAGCACTGCCGCTAGGCGAGGGGCGCGGCCCGGAAGCTCAATAAGCACGTCTCAATCAGTACTGCGGGCGTAGCGGGCTGGGGGGACACCTACCGTGGCGGTGAAGTCGCGGACGAGGTGGGCCTGGTCGAAGTAGCCGAGGTCGCGGGCGAGCGCGGCCCAGTCGACGGCGTCGCCCGCGTCCGCGCGGGTCGCGGCCTCCTGGAGGCGGGCCCGGCGCATCACCCATTTGGGACTCACGCCGACGTACTCGGCGAACAGCCGCTGGAGCGTGCGGGTGGAGACGTGCAGGGCCTCGGCGGCCTGGTCGACGCGGAACAGGTCCGGGCGCGCGCTGATCCGCTCGACCATCCCCGCGACGTCCTCGGCGACCGGGTCGGGCTCGGGCAGGCGCGCGCGGACGAACTCCTCGGCGAGCCCGGCGAGGTCGGCGGTGTCGCGTTTCGCCATGATCGCCCGTCCGGCCTCCGCGACCTCCGGCCCGAAGACCTCGGCGGCCGGGACGATCCGGTCGGTGAACGCGCTCACCGGGCCGTCCGCGAACGGCCGGAAGGCGCCCGGGTGGAACTTCACGCCGAGCACCTGGCCCTCGCCTTCGAGCCGCCGGACGAACAGGTCGCGCACCACCCCGTAGATCTTCGGCTCCGGCTCCTCGAACACCAGGTGGACGCTCGGGTACGACAGGACCTTGCTGTCGTGCGGCGCGTCCACCCGCCACCGCACGTGCCAGTACAGCTCGACGAACCGGGCGGCGTCCGGGGCCGGGTCATGCCGCGCGGTCTCGACGACCTGCACGTGCCGCCCGGGGTACAGGACGCCGCGTGCCACGTTCTCCACCACCTGACCAGCGTATCTGGCGCAAATCTCCAAGAACCGGGAGGTCGCGGGCCCGTAGCCTGGACGGCATGAAGGACCTGCACAGCCACATGAAGGAATGCGCCGCCGAGGCGGCGCGCGTCGCCCGGAACGTCCCGGCGGACCGCTGGGACGACCCGACCACCTGCGCCGACTTCGACCTGCGCACGCTGGTGAACCACTGGGTCCTCTACACCTCGCACGGCCTGGAGCACCGCGCGCGCCGCGAGGCCCTGCCGGACGAGCTGGTGAACCGCGACTTCACCGCCGAGGCGGACTGGGCCGAGTCCTACGCCGCGCAGCTCGACCGGGCGGTGGCCGCCTGGGCCGACCCGGCGGTCTGGGAAGGGGACATCGACCTCGGCGAGATGTCCGTCCCGGCGGCGTCCATCGCGGGCATGGTGATCAAGGAGATGGCCGTGCACGGGTGGGACGTCGCGGCGTCCACCGGCCAGCGGTTCGAGGTCTCCCCGGAGGCCGCCGCGTTCGTGCTCTCGGTGGTGGAGGAGAACGCCGAGATCTACCGCAAGTACGACGGGTTCGCCGACCCGGTCGAGATCGACGCGTCCGCGCCGGTCTTCGACCGCGCCCTCGCGCTGTCCGGCCGCGACCCGGCGTGGAAGCGCTGACGCGCGACCGATCGAGCGGCGGGCCCGTTCCGGATGGCCGGAACGGGCCCGCCGCTTGCGTGCCCGGATGGTTGGCCGGAGCGGATCCGCCGCTCATGTGCGCGGGGTGGTCGGCCGGAACGGGCCCGCCGCTCATGTTCGATCGTATGTTCGACTAGAGTGTTCGGTGTGACGACCGAGCACGTGCCGTTCCTGTGCCCGCGCGGGCACCGCCTGGGGCCCGGCCGCGTGATCGTCGGCTGGTCCCCGTGCGGGTGCCCGCCGGTCCTGGAGCGCGGGCGGGGGCTGCGCGGCCACCGCACCTACCTCTGCCTGACCTGCAAGGACGAGCACGTGACCACCATGTGCTACCTGCCCCACCACATCCCGCCCGCCGACACTCCCTACCGCTGGCCCTGATCCGCCCGCGTCCGGTTCATTCGGTGCGGAGGGCGGTGGAGGTGCGGGTCCTGGCGGCCCAGCCGGCGGGGAGCAGGGCGCCCGCCACCGCGATCAGCACGCCGCCGAGCAGCAGGACGGCCAGCTGCGGCACGTGGTAGACGGCCAGGTCGGCCTCCGGGATGCCGGTCCCGGCGGCCTTGCCCATCAGCGGCAGGACGGCCGCGTGGATCGCGATGCCGAGCGGGATGCCGGCCGCCGCGAAGCACAGCCCGACCAGCCCGACCGTCGTGATGATCATGGAGACGACCTGCCGCGGCGCCATCCCGAGCGCCTTGAGGACGCCGAGGTCGTGCACCCGCTCGCGGGTGTCCAGCACGACCGTGTTGAGCACGCCGAGCCCCGCGACCGCGACGAGCAGCGCGGTGAGCATGCCGGCGAGGCCGTCCATGGCGATGACCGTGGCGCTCAGCTGCCGGTTCGTCCGCTCCGCGGAGGCGCCGATCTTCTGCAGCGCGCCGTCCAGCGCGGTCGCGTAGGCGTGCGCGTCGGTGCCGTCCTTGAGGTCGATCTCGAACTCGGTCATCCCCGGGTCGAGGTTCATCCGGAGCGGTGTGAGGGACGCCGTGTCGGTCAGGACGTCCATGCCGTCCTCGCGCAGCAGCAGGACCTCGCCGACGATCCGGACGCGGGCCGTCCGCCCGGCGTTGGTGAGCGTGAGCGTGTCGCCGACCCGCGCCCCGGCCGCCTTGAGCAGCCCGGACGGCGCGACCGCCTCGCCCTCGCCCTTGAACCAGCGCCCGGAGACCAGCTGGAACGAGCCCCACGACGCGTCCCCGGTGTAGGCGATCAGGGTGGCGGCCCTGGTCAGCCCGGCGACGCCGACCTCGGCGGTGGACATGCCGAAGTACCGCCGGGTTCCCGCCTGCGCCGCGATCGTCCGCGCGACGGCCGCCGGGTCCGCCGCCTGCGGCAGCCGCGGATCACGCCCGCTCCCGCTCCCGCTCCCGCCCGGAGGCTGGGAGCCGTTCGGCAGCGGGTTCGGCCCGCCGTTCTGCGGAGGTGCACCGTTCTGGGGAGGTGCGCCGTTCTGCGGGCCGCTGTTCTGGGGTGGGGGGCCTTGGAACTGGGTGCGTCCGAAGGTGTGCGCGACGACGGTTCCGGGCGTGTCCTTGTTCAGGCCGTCCTGGATGGCGTTGAGCGACAGCGCGAGGCCGGTCCCGAACGCGACGGCCGCCGTGCCGAGCATCAGCGCCAGGCCCATCGCCACTGACCGGGCCGGACGCGCGAACGGAGCGGCGAGACCGAGGCTCAGCGCGCGCGGCAGCGGCAGCCGGCCGAGCAGCCGCCGGACGGCCCGTCCCCGGCCAGGACGCGGCGCACGGCCGATCGCGATCGCCTCCGCCGCGCGCAGCCGTCCGGCGCGGAGCGCGGGCAGCAGCGCGGTGAACGCGACGGCGGCGAGCGCGGCAGCGGCCACCGCGACGTCGATCCACGGCGCGATCGACCGGGACCCGGTCTGGTAGGCCCGGCCCTGCTCGCTCATCGCCGGGACGGCCAGCACGTTCCCGAACACGACGCCCAGGGCCGTCCCGATCGCGGCCGGGATCAGCGCCTTGCCGACGTAACCGGTCACGACCTGCGACGGCGTGAAGCCGAGCGACTTCAGCACGCCGATCCGGTGCGTCGCGGCGGCGACGGCCGCGTTCACCACCACGCCGATCGTCAGCACCGACATCGCGAGCGCCAGCACCCCGAACGCGACGATGAACGGGACGAACGTCGCGGTCTCCCGCTGCGCGGCGTGCCGGATCTCCAGGTAGGAGCCCGCGCCGGTCAGCGAGCCGCGCGGCGCGGCGGCGGCGATCGCGGCGCGGTCGGCCTTGATCTGCGCGCCGGTCGCCGCGTCCTTGAACCGGTAGAGCACCTCGTACTCGGGGTGCGTGGTCAGCGCCGCGGCCTGCGCCGGGACGACCCATGCGTCCGCGCTCCGGCCGATCGAGCGGGCGCGTCCGACCACGCGCAGGGTCGGGCGGCCGGGCGCCTCCGGGAAGGTGACCTTCTCGCCGATCGGGACGGGCGCGCCGTGGTCGCCGTCCAGCACGATCTCGCCCCGGGCGGTCGCCCAGCGGCCTTCGAGGAGGTCCATCGAGTCGACGGTGCCGTGCGGGTCGGCGCGTCCGGCGATGGTCATCGGGGGAGCGGACGGGGTGTCGCCGTCGACCGTGAAGCTCGGGCGCAGCGTCACCACCGCGAACGGGCCACTGGCGGCCGTCACGCCGGGCGCGTGGACGGTGGCGGCGAGCTGCTCCGGCGTCGCGCGGCCCCCGTCGAACCGCGCGGTGAGGTGCGCGCCGTGCTGCCGTCCGAAGGCGTGGTCGAACGGCCCTTGGGACGCCACGACCAGCCCCGCCGCGAGCACCGACGCGGTCACCGCCAGCATCGTCGTCAGCGTCAGCACGAGCGTCTGCACCCGCTTGCGCGCGACGCCCGAGCGGACGATCCGGCCGAGCGCGCTCACCGGGTCACCATCCGGGTGACGCGGCCGTCGGCCAGCTCGATCGTCCGGGTCGCGCACGCCGCGGCGAGCGCGGTGTCGTGCGTGACCAGCAGCATCGTCTGCCCCTCGGCGTTCAGCTCGGCCAGCAGGTCCCGGACGTCCGCGGCGGACGCGGTGTCGAGCGCGCCGGTCGGCTCGTCCGCGAGCAGCAGCGGCGGCCGGTTCATCAGCGCGCGGGCGACCGCGACGCGCTGCCGCTCGCCGCCCGACAGCCGGCCGGGGAACGCCCTCGCGTGCCGGAGCACGCCGAGCTTGCCGAGCAGCTCCTCGGCGCGGTCGCGGGCCGCGCGGCGCGGGGTGCGCGAGAGCTGGGCGGGCAGCAGCACGTTGTCCAGGACGGTCAGGTCGTCCAGCAGGTTGAAGAACTGGAAGACCATCCCGACCCGGGCCCGGCGGTACCTCGCGAGCGCGGTCTCGGACAGGTCGTCCACCCGCGTCCCGGCGACCGTGACCGTGCCGCCGGTCGGCCGGTCCAGGCCCGCGACCAGGTTGAGCAGCGTCGACTTGCCGCTGCCGGACGCGCCGAGCACGGCCAGCGCCTCGCCCGCCGCCACGCTCAGCGTCAGGTCGTCCAGGGCGGGCCTGCCGTCATAGGACTTCGTCACCGCGCGGATCTCGATCACGGCGTTTCTCCTCGTCGTCTGGGGATCGCCCCGACGCTAGGAAGCGCGGGCCGTCCGGCGCGTCGGCCGCGCTGATGGGGTCGGGTCGTCCGGGCGGGCGAACCGGCGGCGGGGTCATCCGCGCGATGTAGTCCGCGTGGCGGGTCCGGGGCGTCCCGCGGAGGATGTTCGGGCACCTGGCGTTTTGCGAGGATTGCGGCGTGATGGGATCCGCTCTCCGGGACCGGTGGCGCGCCGTGCTGCGCGCGACCGCCGTCCCGCCGCCCCGCCTGTCCCGCTGGGCCTTCGCGGCGGACGTGGCGCTGGCGCTGCTGCTCGCCGCCGCCACCGTGAACGGCACCCTGCACGTCTCGGACGTCGCGGCCACGCCCAACCTCGACCAGACCGGCCCCCCGGGCCCAGGCCCAGGCCCAGGCCCGGGCCCCCTGCCGCCGTTGCCGCCCCTGCCCCCGCCGCCCGGTCAACCGGGCCCGTATATGCCCGGCACGGAACACGTCGCGCTCAGCGACGCGTCGATGGCCCTGCACCTGCTGCTCGCGGTCATGACGGCGCTGCCCCTGGTCGTCCGCCGCCGGTACCCGCTCGCCGCGCTGTGGACGGTCAGCATCGCGACCCTGATGTACCACTGGGGGCCGCCGCTCGACTCGGCGTTCACCTTCGCGTCCTGCGTGATCGCCGCGTACAGCGCCGTCCTCTACAGCCGCTACCACCGGGCGGCCATCGCGAGCGCGCTCGCTGTCGCCGTGCTGACCGTGACGTTCCGGCACGCCCTGCTGCCGCAGCTGCGTCCCGGTCTCCTCGGCTTCCTCGCGCTGATCCCGGTCGGGCTCGTCGCGAACGCCGTCCATACCTGGCAGCAGCGCGTCCGCGTGCTGGAACGCGAACGCGAGGCGGCCACGCGCCAGGCCGTCGAGCGCGAACGCGCGCGCATCGCGCAGGAACTCCACGACGTCGTGACCCACAATGTGAGCGTGATGGTCGTTCAGGCGGGCGCCGCCCGCATGGTCCTGCGGGACGAACCGGACCGGGCCGAGGCCGCGCTGCGCGCCGTCGAGTCCGGCGGGCGCTCGGCGATGACGGAGCTGCGGCACGTGATGAACCTGCTCACCATGGACGGCGAGCCCGACGAGGCCGACCTCGCGCCGCGCCCCGGACTGGCGCAGGTCCCGGCGCTCGCCGACCGCGTCCGCGCGACCGGCGTGAAGGTCGACCTGACCGTCAGCGGGGTGCCGTCCGACCTGCCCGAGGGCATGGACCTGGCGGCGTACCGGGTCGTCCAGGAGTCGCTGACCAACACCGTCAAGCATGCCGAGGGCGCCCGCGTCGCCATCGCGATCGAGCACGCCCCGGACGCCCTCACGATCGCGATCACCGACACCGGGGGCGGCGCGTCCGCGCACTCCGGCAGCGGCCGCGGCCTCATCGGCCTGCGCGAGCGCCTCGCCGTCTACGGCGGCACCCTGGAGGCCGGCCCGCACCTCGGCGGCTACCGCGTCCGCGCCGTCTTCCCGGCGGCCCGGTGACCGCCCCGCCGTCCGGCCCGCCGCCGGGCCCGCCGCCCGCGCCGCCGGCCCCCGCGCCGCGGGTCGTCATCGCCGACGACCAGGCCCTCGTCCGCACCGGCTTCGGCATGATCCTCACCGCCGCCGGCATCGACGTGGTCGCCGAGGTCGAGGACGGCGCCCGCGCGGTCGAGGCCGTCCGCGCGCTGCGCCCCGACGTCGTCCTGATGGACATCCAGATGCCCGGCCTGGACGGCCTGACCGCCACCCGCCGCGTCCTGGCCGCCGACGACCCGCCGCGCGTGATCATGCTGACCACCTTCGACCTGGACCGCTACGTCTACGCCGCGCTCGCCGCCGGCGCCAGCGGCTTCCTGCTCAAGGACGTCTCGCCCGAGCACCTCGCCGCCGCCGTCCGCCTCGTCCGCACCGGCGACGCCCTGCTCGCCCCGGCCATCACCCGCCGCCTGGTCGAGCGCTTCGCCACCCGCCCCGACACCACCGCAGCCCTGCACCGCGACCTCACCCCGCTGACCACCCGCGAGCTGGAGGTCCTCCGCCTCCTCGCCCGCGGCCACACCAACGCCGAACTCGCCGCCCACCTGCACCTGAGCGAGGCCACCGTGAAGACCCACGTGGCCCGCATCCTCTCCAAGCTCGACCTCCGCGACCGCGCCCAGGCGATCATCGTCGCCTACGAAACCGCCCTCATAACCCCAGGCCACCCCTGATGCCCGAGTTCCACCGCATCAAGCTCCGCGTCGGCGCCCTCGTCTTCCACGGCGACGAGGTGGCCCTCATCCGCCGCCCCCGCGCGGGCGCCGTCCTGCACTCGCTCCCGGGCGGCAACGTCGAACCCGCCGAGGACCTGCCGTCCGCCCTCCGCCGCGAACTCGCCGAAGAGCTGGCCCTCGACCTGGACGACGCGACCCCGCCCCAACTCCTGTGGGTCGTCGACCAGATGGTCACGCGCCCGGGGCCCACGCCATCGCCGCGCAAGCTCCATCTGGTCTACCGCCTCCACATCACCGCCGACGTCCGCCGGACTCTGGCCACCGAAGAGGACGACGACGGCCATGATTCCGGCGAGATCGTCTGGCTGCCCTACCGGGACACCGTGGGCCTCTCGCTCTACCCACCCGTAGCGGCGCGGTTGGCGTCGCTTCCGTCCCCGACGTCCCCTGTGCCGGACGCGGCGGCGCCGGGGATCACCGACGCGAACTACTCGTGGTTGTGATCGCTTCGATCGTCCGGCGGCACATTTCGGCGAAGGGCGGGTTGGTCTCGCGGTAGTAGGGCAAACCGAGCAGCGCCATGGAGAAGGCCCAGCCGCGGCCGCGCTGCCATGTGGCGTCGTCCGGGGCGAGCTTCTCCCTGAAGACCTCGCGGGCCTCTGCGGAGAGGACGGCCCAGGCGGGCATCAGGTCGCACGCCGGGTCGCCCATGCCGACCGTGCCGAAGTCGAGGACGCCGCTGAGGCGGCCGTCCCGGACCAGCAGGTTGGCCGGGAGGAGGTCCGAGTGCGCCCAGGTCGGCGGGCCGTCCCAGGCGGGGGCGTTGAGGGACTCGGACCAGAGCGCGGTGGCCTGGGCGGTGTCGAGGTCGGGTTCGAGGGTGGCGATGGCCTCGCGCGTCGCGGCGTCCACCATGGCCAGCGAGCCGCCGCGATAGGACGGCGGGCCTCCGGTGTACGGGACGCGCCGCATGGACTCGACGAATTCGGCCAGGTCAAGGGCCAGGTCGGCGTGCGGCGCGGGGTGCGTGCCGTCCAGCCAGCGGTGGATCGACCAGGGCCAGGGGAAGTCGTCGCTGGGCGTGCCGCGGCCGAGGAGGTCCGGCACGGGGACGGACAGGTGCGGCGCGAGGCGCGGAAGCCACTCCTGCTCCTTGAGCAGGCCCTTCACGCCGCCCTTGAGGCGCGGAAGGCGGACGTACATGGTGTCGCCCAGCCGGAAGATCGCGTTGACCGTGCCGGACGAGGATACGAGGGGGACCACCGGCAGCCCGTCCCACTCGGGGAACCGCGCGCGCACCAGGCCGCGCACGAGTTCCGCGGTGACGGCCGCCTCGCCTGCGTGCATGCTCATCTCCTGCATGAGAACGGGTGCGGGGTGCCGCGGGCAAACGAATTACGCTCGCGGGATGCGGATCGATCTTGTGACGGTGGTGGTCGAGGAGTACGACCCGGCGATCGCGTTCTTCACCGGGGTGCTCGGGTTCGAGCTGGTGGAGGACGTGCCCTCGCTGACCAATGACGGGCGGCCCAAGAGGTGGGTCGTGGTCCGTCCGCCGGGTGAGGGGACGGGACTGCTGCTCGCGCGGGCCGACGGGGAGCGGCAGGAGGCCGTGGTCGGGGAGCAGGTCGCCGGGCGGGTGGGGTTCTTCCTGCGCGTGGACGACTTCGACGCGGTGCACGAGCGGATGGTCGCGGCGGGTGTCCGGTTCGTCCGGGAGCCGCGGGACGAGCCGTACGGGCGGGTCGCGGTGTTCCTGGACATCGCCGGGAACCGGTGGGACCTGCTGGGCGGGCCCTGACGAGGGCCCGCCCAGGAGAGGGATCAGCTGCAGCGGAGCAGGACCTTGCCGGTGGTCTTGCGGGCCTCCAGGTCGCGGTGGGCCTGGGCGGCGTCGGCCAGCGGGTACTCGTCGTGGACGCGGACGGTCAGGCGGCCCTGGGAGGCCCAGTCGAGCAGGTCGCGGTAGCGCGAGAGGAGCTCGGCCCGTTCGGCGACGAAGTCCTTGAGGGTCGGGCGGGTGAACTTGACCGAGCCCGCCGCGCTGAGGTGCATCGGGTCGACCGGCGGGACGGCGCCGCTGGAGCCGCCGAACAGGACGAACGTGCCGCGCGGGCGGAGCGCGGCGAGCGAGCCCTCGAACGTGGTCTTGCCGACCCCGTCGTACACCGCGTCCACGCCGCGTCCGCCGGTGAGGTCGCGGACGCGGGCGGTGAAGTCGTCGTAGCCGAGCAGGACGTGGTCGGCGCCGGCCTCGCGGGAGATCGCCGCCTTCTCCTCGGACGACACGGTCGTGATCACCGTCGCGCCGAGGATCTTGGCGACCTGGGTCAGCACCAGCCCGGTGCCGCCCGCGCCCGCGTGGATCAGGACGGTCTCGCCCGCCGCGATCGGGTGCGACTCGGTGGCCAGGTAGTGCGCGGTGAGGCCCTGGAGGGGGAGCGCGGCGGCCTGCGCGTCGCTCACGCCGTCCGCGACGGGCAGCAGGCGCGCGACCGGGACCACGGCGTGCCGGGTGTAGGACCCGAGGACGCCCTCCCACGCGACGCGGTCGCCGACCTTGACGTCGGTGACGTCCGCGCCTACCGCGACGACGCGTCCGGAGCCCTCGTTGCCCGGGACGAAGGGCAGCTCCAGCTTGTAGCGGCCCTCGCGCTGGTACACGTCGATGAAGTTGACCCCCGCGTACGCGACCTCCACCAGCGCCTCACCCGGTCCGACCTCGGACGGGACGTCCCGCTGCTCGGCCCGCATCACCTCGGGCGCGCCCTGCTCGCGCACCACGATCGCCGTCGACTGCATATGTCGTTCCTCCGTAGTTCGGGAGCCCTCCCAGGCGGCAACCAGGCAGGTCGCCGACGCATTCCGATCGCCCTGGCTTATGGGCGGGTATATGTGGGTTCGTGTGGTGGCTGGGAGGGCTCAGCCCGCGGCGGCGGTGGTACGTCGGCGGGATGTCGGCGCTCGTCGCGGCGGCCGTCCTGCTGGTGGCCGGGCGGTTCGCGCTCGCCCGCGCCGGGCACGGCCCCGGCCCCGCCGCCGACCAGGCCGCGCCCGGACCGGTCGTCCTCGTGCCCGGGTACGGCGGCTCGACGGACGGGCTGGCCGTCCTCGCGATGCGTTTCGAGCGCCTCGGCCGCCGCACCGCGATCGTCGTCCCGCCCGGGGACGGTACCGGCGACCTGCGCAAGCAGGCGAGCGCGCTGGACAAGAAGGTGAACGCGCTGCTGCACGCCGGCGCGCCCTCGGTGGACGTCGTCGGCTACTCGGCGGGCGGCGTGGTGGCGCGGTTGTGGGCGCGCGAGCACGACGGCGCGCACAAGGCCCGGCGGATCGTCACGCTCGGCTCCCCGCACCAGGGCGCGGACGTCTCGGCGGCAGGCGCGGCCCTGTCGCCCGGCGCGTGCCCGGCGGCGTGCCAGCAGCTCGTCCCGGGCAGCGCCCTGCTCCGCGGCCTGGGCGACCGCGTCGGCGACCGCCCCGAGTGGATGTCGATCTGGACGACCCGCGACCAGACCGTCACACCCCCCGAATCCGCCCGCCTGGACGGCGCGGTCAACGTCGTCCTCCAGGACGTCTGCCCCGACGCCCGCACCGGCCACGGCGACCTCCCGTCCGACCCCCTGGTGGACGGCATCGTCCTACGAGCCCTAGGCAGCGAGCCAATGTCCACCCCCGCCCAAGCAGACTGCCCCGCCCTCCGCACGATCAGCTCGTAACGCGCCGCTCAGCTCGTGACGCGGTGGTCAGCGGTCAGTGGTCAGCTGGTGATGTCGCGGGTGGCGAAGTTGGCCCAGGCCGCCGCGAGGAAGACCGCGACGTAGACGGCCTGGAGCGCGAGGCCGCGTTCGATGTCGTGCCACAGCACCGGCGCGCGGAAGAAGTCGATCCAGGCGAGCCAGTAGCGCGTCGGCAGGTACGGGTGGACGGCCGCCGCGGCGTCCAGCGAGACGAGGATCTGGCTGGTCACGAGCGCGGCGAGCGCGCCGAGCGCCGCGCCGAGCGCCGAGTCGGTCAGCGTGGACAGGAACAGGGCGATCGCGCCGACGCCGAGCATCGAGACGCCGACGTAGAGCATCGCGCATGCCAGCCGCAGGAGCACCTGGTGCGTGGTCAGGCCCGTCCCGGACATCGAGGTCACCAGGCTCGCGCCCGTCACCGCCGAGGCGGGCTTCGCGCCGAACACCGCGATGCCGATCGCGTACGAGCTGAGCGTCACGGCGACGACCGCAAGCAGGACGAACGCGACAAGCGCGGCGAGCTTGGCGACCAGCAGCCGCGTCCGTCCGACCGGACGGAGCAGCAGGTAGCGCAGCATGCCCGAGTTGGCTTCGCCCGCGACCGCGTCCCCGCCGACGACCGCGACCGACACGGGCAGGAACAGCGGCAGCACCATCGCGAGCGCCGCCGCCGGGTACAGCGTCCCGTTCGACAGCACCGCCGAGAGGAACGCCGGCCCCTGACCCGCCGGCGGCGCGATCTTCGTGACGCCGAGGAACGCCGCGACGATGCCGGGCAGCCCGCACAGCAGCAGCAGCGAAACCCACGTCCGCGGCCGCCGCAGCATCTTCACCAACTCCGTCCGGATCACGCCCCGCCCTCCGCCGCCCGGCCCTCCGCTGCCCCGCCCTCCGCCGGCCCGCCTGTCGGCTCGGCGCGACGTCCGCCCGGGCGGTCGAAGCGGTCGGCGCTTGCGCCGGTCAGGGACAGGACGACCTCCTCCAGCGTGTGCCGCTGCGGGCGGATCTCGGACACGCGCAGCCCGTCCGCGACGAGCCGCGCGTTCAGCTCGGCGGCGTCGGTGGCGCGCACCAGCAGCCGGTCGCCGTCGCGGTGCTCGACCCGGCCGTCCAGCAGGGCCACGACGCGCGCCGCGTCCGGGGTGCGGACCTCGACGCGGCCGGTCGGCGCGCGGACGTCGGCCATGTCCCGCTGCAGGACGAGCCGTCCCCGGTCCATCACGCCGACGCGCGTGCACAGCTCCTCGACCTCGCCGAGCAGATGGCTGCACAGCAGGATCGTCGTGCCGTCCTCGTTCAGCGCGCGCAGCAGGTCGCGGACCTCGCGGATGCCGCGCGGGTCCAGACCGTTGGTCGGCTCGTCCAGGATCAGCAGGCGCGGCGCGTGCAGCAGCGCGGCGGCAAGGCCGAGCCGCTGCCGCATGCCGAGCGAGTACGCCTTGACCGGACGGTCGTCCACGCCGCCGAGCCCGACGCGTTCGAGCGCCTCGTCCACGCGGCGGCGGCGCGTCCGGCGGGAGCCGCGTCCCGGCCCGGACGCGTCGAGCAGCGCCAGGTTCGCGCGTCCGGACAGGTGCCCGTACGCGCCCGGCCCCTCGACCATCGCGCCGACCTTCGGCAGCACCTCGCCCGTGCGGCGCGGGATCGGCCGTCCCATCACCTCGATCTCGCCGGACGTCGCGAACACCAGCCCCAGCAGCATCCGGACGAGCGTCGTCTTCCCCGACCCGTTCGGCCCGAGCAGCCCGTACCGTCCGCCCTCGGCGACCTGGAGGTCCACGTCCCGGACGGCGACCACCCGCCCGTACCGCTTCGTCAGCCCCCGCGTGACGACCACCGCGCCGTCCACGTTCACCCGCGCGTCCTCGTCGCGGCCGTTCATCGGGGCGCGGGCGTTCATGGGGTGAGCTCCGCGGCGGCGGTCCGCAGGACGTCCGGGCGGACGGCGCCGACCAGCAGGAACGTCGTGCCCGCGTCCGCGTGGAACAGCATCGCGTTCAGCAGCGGCGTGGTCAGCATCAGGTACTCGCCGCTGTGCGCGATCGGCGATCCTCCGGCCGACCTCGCCGGGAGGCGCAGCGGCGTGATGTCCGCGCCCGCGTCCTGGGCCGCGCCGACCAGACGCTGGCCGTAGCGCGGCGGCAGGGGCGCGACCGCGAGCGACGCGAACCCGCCCTGGTAGCCGCGGATGCTCGCCACGGACGCGGTGCCCGGCATCGCGGCGCGGCCTGCGAGCCGGTCGGGCAGCCGCAGGTTCGTGAACGTGACCAGGCGGGACAGCAGGTCCGGCGCGTCCACGGTGCCGCGCATCAGGCCGCGTGCCGGACGCGGCGCGACCTCGTCCGCCGCCGGACGCCTCGCCGCGAACTCCAGGAACCGCGTGGACAGCGCGGGCCGCGTCGCGCCGCGCGCCAGCACGTGCACCTCCAGCGGCACCCCCGTGGACGGATCGCTCCACACATCCACCGCGCCGACCGTCGTGTCGCTGTCGCCGGTGGTGACGCGCATGCCGTCCGCCGACTTTCCGGCGATGCGGCGCGACTTCAGCGCCGTCACCTTGTCGCTCGCGCGCACGAGGCGGAGTAACCGGCGTCCTAGCGAAGGCGGAGTCAGATCGGACGCGTTAGGCAATCGCACAACAGGCCGTCCGACGACACGCGTGAGCTGGTTCCGCTCGTAGTCCCACACGTCGAGACCGTCGCCGTCGCCGAGGTAGTCGCGCTCCCCGGTCGTGGACAGCGCCGCGACCCGCCAGCGCCGCGGGCCGTCGTACCAGGTCCGCAGCCTGGACGTGCCGTGCAGCGGCCCGGTCGCCTCGTCCAGCCCGGGCATGTCGGGCAACCCGAGCGAGCCGGACACCTCGATGAGCCCCTCATGCGGGCGCCCGCCGGAAGCGAGCACGCGCCGTAACTGCTCTGCCGCGTCCCGCCCGGACGATGCCGCCGGAAGCGCCGCGAGCGCGACCGGCGTGGCGCAGAGCGCGGCCACGAACGCCCCCACCACCGCCCAGCGACGCAGGGCCTCGCGACGCACCACGCTCACGTCAGCGAGATTACGCGGCGGGCCCCGATTTGCGTCAGTCCGCCGGGTTCGACTGATCCACGAACGCGACGCCACGCCCGCGAACGCGACGCCACGCCCGCGAACGCGACGCCACGCCCACGCCCGCGACGCCACGCCCGCGAGCGCGACGCCACGCCCGCGAACGCGGCGAGCGCACGCGAGTGTGGCGACGTGCCAGCGAACAAGGCGACGTGCCAGCGAACGCGGCGACGGGTCTGCGAGCGTGGCGGAGCGCCTGTGAAGGCGGTGGCGTGTGTTCGGGTGGGTCAGACGTTGAAGTTCCAGGTCGCGTTGCGGATCTCGTTGATCTGGACGACGTTGTTGGCGTTTCCGTTGAAGGTGTTGCTGTAGGTCTCGCGCTCGGACTCCTGCAGCGCGGCGGCGCGTAGGGCGTCCAGTTCGCGGCGGAACTCGGCGTTCGCGTCCATGGCCTGGCGGATCAGTGCTTCGAGGGCTTCGGCCTGGCGCCGGATCTCCGGGTCGGCGTCGGCGGCGCGGCGGATCACGCCCTCCAGGACGGCCGCCTTCTCCGGGCCGTCCGGCGTTTGCTCGATCTGGGCGAGTTCCGCGTCGTCCTTGAGGCGGCCCCGGAGCAGCGCGTACAGCTGCTTCGCCCCGTTCTTGACCGGATCGCCCGCCAGCTCGACGGCCTTGCCCGCCGCGGCGGTGACGACGGCGATCGTGATCGGATCCATGAAGCGCGCTCCCGTGCCTGAACTCGTCCGGTGGTGGGTTCCAGTCCACCATGCCCTCCGTGCCGTCCACCACCGCGCGCCCGATCGGTGTACGTTCCGAGCGGAGCGATCGGAAACCCTTGCGTGGAAGGGGCTCGCGTGCGCGACGGCGGCGACAACACCTTTACTGGTGACGCCCAAACGGTCGTCCAGATCGGCCGCTTCAACGAGGCCGTTCCGGAGTGGTCGGTGCCGTGGCAGGCGCCGAGTCCGGCGGAGTTGTTCGTTGACCGGGCCGACGCGCTGGATGAGCTGCTGCGATTCGTCCAGGACGCGAAGGCGCAGCCTCGGACGGCAGTGGTCACAGGGCCGCCGGGGGTCGGGCGGCGGGCGCTCGTGCGCAGTTTCGCTTTCCGGACGCGCGATCGCTTTCCCGGCGGGAACCTCTACGTGGACGTCGCGGACCACGGCGCCGACGCCGATCCGTTCGTCCTGTTAGGCGAGTTCCTCGCCGGCTATGGCTTGGTGGCGCGGTGGATGCCGTCCACGGTCGCGGGACGCATCGGGCAGTTGCGCACGCGCTCGGCGGGACGCCCGACGCTCGCTGTGGTCGAGAACGCCACCGACGCCGCGCAGGTGCGGCGGCTGAAACCGTCCGCGCCGGGCAGCCTGTTGCTCGTCACCCCGGCACCGGGCGTTGACCTGGGCGAACTCCGTCTGGACGGCGTGCGCTTCATCGAGCTGGGACGCCTCGCCCACGAGGACGCGCTCGAACTCTTCACCGGCATCAGCGGCCTCGCCCCGGCCGCGCCGCCCGCGCCGCCCGCGCCCGCCGAGCGGATCGCGCCCGCCGAGCGGATCGCGCCCGCCGAGCGGATCGCGCCGGCCGAGCGGATTGTGTCGCTGTGCGCTGGGCTTCCGCTTGCGCTCCGCATCACCGCCGCCCGGACGGCGGCCCTGCATGACATGACCGTCGATGACCTGCTCGCCGAGCTTGCGGACCGGAGCCGCCGGTTGGCGGCGCTGTCGCTGGGGGAGGACTTGATCGTGTCCGCTGCGTTCACCACGGTCTACGACAGCCTCCCCGACCACGCCCGCCACCTGTACCGGCGGCTCGGCCTGCTCCCCGGACCCGACTTCACCGCCGACACGGCCGCCGTCGCTGCCTCGCTCGACCTCGCCGCCGCGCGGAGCGGCCTCGCGCTTCTAGCGAACGTCAACCTGCTGGAACGGCGTCCGTCCGGGCGCTATGCATTCCATGACCTGATCCGCGACCACGCGCGCGAGCGCGCGCACGAGGAGGACGCGAGCGAACAGCGGGAAGCGGTTTTGAAGCAGGTCATTCAGCATTACTTGGTGACGGCCGCGTTCGCCGACGTCGTCCTCATGGGGACGCGTACGCGCATCACGAATCTGGACGCGCTCCTGGCCGATCGCACCGATCCGTTCCTCGCGGACGATCCGAAAGACGCCAAGGCGAAAGCCCTCGCCTGGCTGGACGCCGAACGCGCCAACTTGGTCGCCGTAGTAGAAGCGGCGCATGAGCAGGGGCGTCACGCCGAGACCTGGCAGCTCGCGGAGGTGCTGACCGGGTACTACCTCAACCATCGGCACCTCTCTGACTGGATCGCCACGAGCGAGCTGGGCGCGCGTTCGGCGCATGCGGAGGGAGTCGTTCTCGCCGAGGTGCGGCTGCGTTCGCTGGTGTCCCGCGCGTACACCGACCTGGGCGAGCGCGAACGCGCGGCCGAGGAACTGGACATCGCGATCCGCCTGGCCGACCAAGCAATGCGCGACACGCACGACGGGCCGACGCGCGACGCGTACGACGGCCCGACACGCGACGCGCACGGCCGGCGGACGCGCGACGCGCACGACGGGCCGACGCGCGACGCGCGCGGCGAGTCGTTGGGTGAGGCGCGCGGCGGGACGGTGGGTGAGGCGCATGGCGAGCTGGTGCGCGACCCGGGCGGTGCGCAGACGAGGGGCGCGCATGGACGAGCCAAGGCGCGCACCCTGCTGGCGTCGGCGTGGGAGTTTCGGGGGCGGTTGCTTGATCTGACCAATCCGCAGGCCGCGCTTGAGGCGTATGACCGGTCGTTCGCGCTGAACCGGGAGGCGGGGGAGTGGCGCGGCGTCGCGCTCGTCCGGTACTTCCGGGGACGGGCGTTGCGGGCCCTGGCGCGCGAGCGGCAGTCGGACGGCCTGCGCCGCAAGGCCGCCGAGGAGCTGGACGCCGCGCTCGCGCACTTCCGCTCGATCAAGGACGCCCGGATGGCGCCGCGCGTGCTGATCGCGCTCGGCGAGCTGCACGCCGACACCGGCGACACGGCGAAGGCGACCGCGCTGCTCACCGAGGCGGCGGCCGAGCTTGAGGGCGTCCACTACGAGGCCGAGGCGCGGCTCCTGCTGGCCGATCTCGCCGACGACCCGCGCGAGCACCTGCTGCGAGCGATGAAGATCTACCGGGACGGCGGCGACCCGCGCGCCGACGACATCGCCGAACGCCTGAAGAGCCTCACTGCGGAGTGACCGTCACCGGTCCCGTAGGCAAGGTGAACGTCCCGTCCGGAGCGACATCGGCGCGGACGCAGGTGTAGACGGTCGCTGCGGCGAGCGTCGGGTCTTCCGTCCCGTGGGCGCGGAACAGGCGCCCGTCGCGATGACCGACGAGGCAGGCGCCGTCCGATGTGATGGTCGCGGTGAGCAGAAGGGCGTCGTCCTCGGCGAGCCGGCGGCTGACCCACGACGCGTCCGCCGGCAGCCGCCTGACCAGGACGGACGCGTTCCAGCGCTGGCGCAGATCGCGCTCGTCCTCGGCGACCGAACGATGCCGGTAGGCGTCCGCGACGGACGGTCCGAGCGGCACACCGACCGGGAACCGCCACAGATCGATCCGGCCAGGAGCCGCAAACCGCGTGAACACATGGAACGAACGCGGCCGCGTGACCGGCTCCGGCACAGGATCGGGATAGGCGCGCAGCTCGACCGGACGCTCAGGCGGATCGAGCCCGAGCCGTTCGTAAAGCAACGCGCGCAGCGCCTCGGCGGCACCGCCCCGATTCCCGAAAACACCGGTTGCGCCGTCCGCGACCGGGCCGCTGACCAGGGCCTTCTCGATCTGCGGCAGCAGCGGAAGGCGCGCGTCGAGGTGCGGGACGCGCCGGGACAGCTCGTCCGGCGGTGTCCCCGGGACGGCCGCCGTGGGCCCGGACGGTCCGAGCAGCACGGGCCGGTCCAGCGCCGCGCCGTAGAGCGTGACCGAGCCGTGGTCGCCGATGACCAGGTCGGACGCGACGAGCGCGGCCTGCCATCCGGCGTGCGACGGGATCCGGACTAGGCCGGCGTCCGACGCGTCCGCCAGGACCTGCCGGAGCTTCGCCGGGCCGTGCCAGGACGCGATGTTCGGATGCGTCACGACCGCGACCGCGTACTCGTCCACGGGAAGCGCGCCGAGCAGCCGCGCGGGCAGGTCCGGGAGGCGGCCGAGCAGCGAGTCCGCCGCCCACGTGGACGAGACGACGACCAGCCGCCGCCCCTCGGGGACGCCGAGCGCCGCGCGGTAGTACTCGCGCAGCGGCAGGCTCGCCGCCATCAGGTCGTGCGCCGGGTCCCCGACGGTCACGCAGCGCCGCGCCGCCTCGGGATGCGACGCCCGCAGCGCCTCGGCCTGCGCGTCGTGCGCGACCACGATCGAAACGTCGCGTCCGCGCAGGTACCGATCCGGGACGACCCCGGAGACGCGCGTGCCGCCCTCGGCGTCCGGGACGTTCTTGTGGAACCCGATCCCATGCGGCAGGACGACCACGGGAGCGCCGCCGTCCAGTTGGCGCAGGTCGACGTTCTCGCTCGCGGTCAGGACGAGGTCGTGGTCGAGCCGTCCGGCGTCCGTCCACGGGACCGTCCGCCAGCCCGCCGCGCGGACCAGCTCCCCGGCGCCCTCGTAGTAGGCGGTCGTGTCGTCGAAGGCGAACAGGACGTCCACGCGCGGGTCGCCGCGGAACACCGGCAGCGCGTCCAGCAACCGGACCGTCGAGGTGAACGTACGGCCGACCGCGAGCACGAGCCGCTCGCCGCCCCACGTGCTCCAGCGCCCGCGCTCACCCCGCGCCCAGAGCCCCGCCACCCGCTCAGCCCCCACCGCCACCGCCCAACTCAGCGGACGCCCCACCGCGCAAGTGTGTGGACGCGCTGGCGTGGGAGTCGGTGGACGCCTCGCCACGCGAGTTGGCGAACACATGGCCGCGCAGATTGTTGGACGGTCCGCCTCGCGAGTTGGCGGACGCTCGGCTGCGCAGGTCGGCGGATGCGCTGGTGTGCGGGTTGGGGAACGCCTGGCCGTGCAAAGCGGCGGACGTCCCGCCTTGCGAGTTGGCGGACGTGCTGCTGCGCAGGTCAGCGGCAGGGCGGCGGGGTGCTCCTAACCCTCGCGAGGTCGCGAGGTCGCGAGGTCGCGAGGTCGCGAGGTCGCGAGGTCGCGAGGTCGGCCGTTTCTCAGGTTACGCACGGGCCATTCCGGGGGACGGGAGGTTGTCGGGAACGGGCATGGTTCTCCGGGTTCGCGGAGTCTACTGCCGCTGGAGCGCGCGGCTCACTCCCGCGATGGTCGTGGACGCCAGCGTCCAGCCGGACAGGGTCAGCACGTACGAGAGCCACTGGTAAGCGCCGTGCGGCGCGAAGCGGTCCTCCTGGCCGAGGCTGATGATCGGCAGTATCAGGTCCAGCGAGTACGCGAACGCGTTGAACGGCGGCTTCTCGTCCGCCTTCAGAGGCGGCGGGTTGTGGAGCGAGTACGCCACTGCGCCGACCAGCCACAGCGCGGCGAGCCAGGCCGCCGCGCGCAGCGGGCGGTAGCCGTAGCCGATCGTCCAGTCCTGGACGTAGCCCCAGATGCGCCCGTACCAGGGCTGCGTCCGCCGGTAGTGCCGCTGCTTCGCGATCAGGACGTTCCGGGCGGCGTGCTCGTCCCCGATCCGCTGGTAGGACGCGGCGAGCTGCTCGTAGGAGTGCGGCACGTACCCGGCGACGTCCCGCTGGAAGACCTCGATGCGCGGGCGCGCGGGGAGCCGCGGCGTCAGCGCGCCGTAGTCCAGGCCGTCCAGGCTGACCTCGTCGGGCCATACGTCCGGCGTGATGTGCAGCATGTTGAACCGCGAGCGCCGCAGGTTCACCGCCCCCTCGATCCGCGGCGCCTCCCGCAGCCACAGCTCGTTGGCGGTGCAGCTGCTGATCCGCAGCGCGGTGCCGCCCGGGTTGGACAGCCGCGCGTGCGCCATCCCGATGATCCCGCCGATCTTCGCGCCGCGCAGGGTGACCCGGCCCTGGACGCTCAGCCTCGGCGCCCGGATGTCGTTGGCGACCGAGATCAGCTCCGCGTCCAGGGCGTCCCCGCCGGGATGGCTCAGGACGGCGTCCGAGAGGTTCAGCATCCCGCCCACGCGCGCGCCCGCCAGCCGGACGAGCCCGTGCGCGCGCAGGCCGGGGCACCAGACGTCGTCCTCGAACGTCCCGTGGTTGAGGTGCAGGATCTCCTTCGGGGCGGTCCGTCCTGGTTCGCCGAGCCGGGCCCGCTCCATGAACAGGACGCCCGTGCTGTGCGCGCCGCCGAGCTGGACGGGCCCGGAGATGACGCAGTCGGTGAGCCGCATCACACCGTTGATGCGGATCGTCGCCGCTTCGAGGCCCGGCAGGTACGAGCGGCTCAGGTTCAGCTGCCGGAAGTGCCCGCCGTACAGGTTCGGGACCTCCTCGAAGTGGCAGCCCCACAGCCGGATCGCGTGGTCGACGGTCGCGTAGCGCAGGTTCAGCGTCCCGACGATCCGCGCGCCATTGACGCGCAGCGCGGGGATCTCGCCGTTCTGCACCGGTCCGTCCAAAACCAGCGCGCGCAGTACCGAGGCGCGGATGGTGCGGTCACGGCCCCAGGACGCGCCGTCCGACGCGTCCTCGTCCGGGGACGTGCGGAAGTCGACCTCCTCGCCTCGCGCGTACGCCCGCCAGACCCGCTTCTCCGCCCGCGACAACTCGATCCGCCGCACGCCCCCACCCCTCCCACGGGCCACCGCCTCCACCAGACATGGACGGCATACCGGACGATCGCGTTCCTTTTCGTCCGAACGCGAAGAATCCCCGCCGCGGACGGCAGGGATTCGGGAAGGGCGGCTCGGCCGTGTGCTCCGGGCCGTCCCGTGCGGACGGCGCCGTGTGCCCCGGGGGCCGTCCGGTGCGGACGGGCCCCGGGGGGCCGCTTCAGTTAGCGGACTGCTCCTCGTCCGACGCGGGCGCCGCCGAGCCCAGCGGGGCTCCGGTCGGCTGGGGCTCGGAGTCCTGGCGGCCCTGGGACGGCCAGGTGTCGAGCCGGGTGCGGCGGGGATTGGCCAGAGCGGCGCTCATCGTTGTCGTCGTCCTCCCGTGATCCCGTCCTCGGTCGGCGCGGTTCGCCGCTGGGACGGAAGTGAGTCCTGTGCAGAGATTTTCGCCGATGACCCCGCCCCGACCGCAATTTGGTCTAGACCTGCGGGCCGCCCCGGGGCCGGACAAACTTGATCATCTAGGTATGGACCGGCGCGTAGGACACTCCCTAGGCTCGGGTCAGCGACCCACCGTCATGACGCGAGCGAGGGAGAAGAATGACCACCGCCCCGGAGGTTCCCGACATCCTGTCGCCGGAGTTCGCGGCCGACCCCTACGCCGCGTACACCGCCTACCGCCGGGACGCGCCGCTGCTGTGGCACGAGCCCATGCAGAGCTACATCGTCTCCCGCTACGAGGACGTCTCCCGCGTCTTCAAGGACCCCGTGTTCACCACGGCGAACTACGACTGGCAGCTCGAACCCGTGCACGGCCGGACGATCCTGCAGCTCAGCGGGCGCGAGCACGCCGTCCGCCGCGCGCTGGTCGCGCCCGCGTTCCGCGGCAGTGAGCTGGAGAGCCGCTTCCTGCCGGTGATCGAGCGCAACTCCGCCGCGCTCATCGACGCCTTCCGCCGGGACGGGCGGGTCGACCTCGTCGCGCAGTACTCGACGCACTTCCCGATCCGCGTGATCGTCGACATGCTCGGCCTGGACCCGGCCGACCACGACCGCTTCCAGCGCTGGTACACCTCGATCATCGCCTTCCTCGGCAACCTCGCCCAGGACCCCGAGGTCGCCGCGGCCGGCGAGCGCACCCGCGTCGAGCTCGCCGAGTACATGATCCCGATCGTCCGGGAGCGCCGCGCGAACCTCGGCGACGACCTGCTCTCCACCCTCTGCGCCGCCGAGATCGACGGCACCGCCATGAGCGACGAGGACATCAAGTCCTTCGTCTCCCTGCTCCTCGCCGCGGGCGGCGAGACTACCGACAAGGCGATCTCCGCCGTCTTCGCCAACCTGCTCACCCACCCCGAGCAGCTGGACGCCGTCCGCAAGGACCGCTCCCTGATCCCGCGCGCCTTCGCCGAGACCCTCCGGCTCACCCCGCCCGTCCACATGATCATGCGCCAGCCCGCCGAGGACGTCGAGATCGCCGGCGGCACCATCGAGGCGGGCAAAACGGTCACCGCCCTCATCGGCGCCGCCAACCGCGACCCCGCCCGCTACGCCGACGCCGACACCTTCAACGTCTTCCGCGACGACCTCTCCGCCGACACCGCCTTCTCCGCCGCCGCCGACCACCTCGCCTTCGCCCTCGGCCGCCACTTCTGCGTCGGCGCCCTCCTCGCCAAAACCGAAGTCGAAGTAGGCGTCAACCAACTCCTGAACGCCATGCCCGACGTCCGCCTGGCCGACGGCCACACCCCCACCGAAAAGGGCCTCTTCACAAGAGGCCCCGCCGAACTCCACCTCGAATTCACCCCGTCCCCCTAGCCCAAACCCCGCCACCCGGCGCAAAGCCCCCACGCACCACGCGCAAGCCCCCTTCCCCCCACAAAGCGACCCCCGCTGGGGGCAGAGCGCACGCACGTCCAGACCACTTCCCTACGTGAGCCGCCCCCGCGCCGCGGGTGAACCGCGCGCCGCGGGACGGAGCACCTGCGCGTTGTGAATGGTGCCGCGCGCGTGGCGAACTCCCCGTTGCGCGTGGGCGGAGTGCGAGCCGCGCGCTGTGGGGCGGAGCGCGTGCGCGTTGTGAACGGTGCCGCGCGCGTGGCGAACCCCCCGCTGCGGGCGGGCGGAACGCGAGCCGCGCGCAGGGGGCGGGCTCCGCGTTGCGGGTGGGCGGAGCGCGTGCGCGTTTGGGACGGTTCCCCGTGTGAAGTGAACCCCGCGCTGGGGGTGGGTGGAGCGCGAGCCGTGCGCTGGGCTGGGCGGGGTGCGTGTGCGTTCGGGGGCTTCAGTTGCGCGCGAGTGCGTTAGCGACCGGGCGGGGTGACGCCGGAGGCGAGGCCCGCGCGGTTGATCGCGAAGCGATGCAGCACTCGCACGAGCTTCCGGGCCGCGCCCGAGCCGCTAGGCGAGGGCGCGGAGCCGGAGGCTCAATAAGCACTGCCGGAGGCTCAATTAATTACGCATGCCGATGGGGAGGTCGGCGGTGGGGGTGAATTTGACGGGGAGGGTGTAGAGGCCTCGCATCCAGACTGAGGGGCGCCATTCGAGGTCGTCGGGGGCGACGGAGAGTTCCATGTCGGGGAGGCGGTCCAGGAGGACCTCGACGGCGGTCTTGGCCATGACCTCGGCGAGTTCGGGCGCGGGGAAGGGGCAGCCGTGCTCGCCGTGGCCGAAGGACATGTGGGCGCGGTTGGCGACGGCGCCGCCGTACTCGCGGGGCTTGACGCCGGGGTCGCGGTTGGCGGCGGCGAGGCCGAGGACGAGGAGGTCGCCGCGGCGGATGCGCTGGTCGCCGAGCTGGCAGTCGTGCACCGCCCAGCGGCCGATGAAGTTCTGGGTCGGGGTGTCCTCCCAGAGGACCTGGTTGAGGGCGTGCGAGGCGCTGCCGCGTCCGCCCTGCATGGTGTTGGAGAACTTGTCGTCCACCAGCATCAGGCGCAGGGCGTTGCCGATCCAGTTGCCGGTGGGCTGCTGGGCGGCGGCGAGGACGACGAGGAGGTCGATGACCACTTCCTCGTCGGTGAGCTGGGCCGGGTGCGCGAGCAGGCGGGACGGGACGTCCGAACCGGGCTCGCGGTGCTTGTCGCCGACGAGCCGGACCATCCGTTCGTGGATGCGCTGGTGCGCGGCGACCGGGTCGGAGTCGACGTCGAGCGAGTTGGCGACGTCCTTCACCAGGACGGGGATGTCGGCCTCGGGCAGGCCGAACAGCCGCGCGACGACGTGCAGCGGGATCTGGTGCGAGTACTGCTCGATCAGGTCCGCGTGCCCGTGCCCGGCGAAGGTGTCGACGAGCCGGTCGGCGACCTGGCCGACGGTGATGCCGAGCTCGGTGCGGTCGAACGCGTCCAGCGCGTCGCCGATCGCGCCCGCGCGGCGCTGGTGCTCGGCGCCCTCGGCGAACATGATGGACGGCGTCCAGCCGACGTACGGCATCAGCGGCCAGTCGTCCGGGATCAGGTCCCAGGCGTTCCAGCGGCGGCAGTCGCGCGCGAACAGCTGCGGGTTCGCGGTGACGTGGTGCACCTCGCGGTAGCCGAGCACGAACCACGCCGGGACGTCGCCGTCCAGCAGGATCGGCACGACCGGCCCGTACCTGTCGCGCAACGAGCGGTACAGCTCGGCCGGGTCGTCCGCGATCGTCGGCCCGTACAGCCGGACGGGCCGCGGATGCCCGGGATGCGCCGGGACGTCGCTGCCGAACGCCGACGGCGGCGCGGGCTCGTGGGCTTGGTCGGTCATCGCTCGTCCTCTCCGGCGGGGCGGTGGTGCAGCGCGGTCAGGTAGCGGACGAGTTCGATCAGCACCGTCTTGCTGGACTCGCGCAGCCGCGCGTCGCACTCGACCAGCGGGACCCGCTCGTCCAGGTCCAGGGCCGCGCGCACCTTCGGCAGCGACGGGCCGCGCTCGGCGAACCGGTTGACCGCCACCACGAACGGCATGCCGTGGTGCTCCAGCCGGTCGATCGCGTACCAGGACTCCTCGATCCGGCGCGTGTCGACCAGCACGACCGCGCCGAGGCTGCCGCCGAACAGCTGGTCCCACAGGAACCAGAACCGCTGCTGGCCGGGCGCGCCGAACAGGTACAGCACCTGCCGGTCGTTCAGCGTGATCCGGCCGAAGTCGAACGCGACGGTCGTGGTGGTCTTGCCCGGGACGGCGCCGGGCTCGTCGATGCCGACGCCGGCCCGCGTCATGACCTCCTCGGTCGACAGCGGGCGGATCTCGCTCACCGAACCGACCATCGTGGTCTTGCCGACGCCGAACCCGCCCACGATGACGATCTTCAGTCCGTCGGCGGCGGTGCCGCGCAGCGGGGTCGCCGCCGCAGGGGGGTCAGAGATTCTGGAGTCCAACGAGCACCTGCTTCAGGGTTTCCAGGTCGGGGAGTTGCTCGGGTTCGGGGGCCGACACCGGGTGCCGGACGGAGATCCGGCCGTCCGCCAGCATGTCGCGCAGCAGGATCCGCACCACGCTCACCGGCAGCGCCAGGTGCGCCGACAGCTCCACCACCGCGACCGGATGGTCCCGGCAGAGCCGCAGGATCCGCACCTGCTCCGACGTCATGCCGGGCAGCGGGCCGATCTCGGCGACGACGAGGGCCACCAGGTCGAGGGACGCGTCGCGGCGCCCCCCGGTGATGGTGAAGTACCGGTCCGGATCCTCCTGCTCGTGCCGCCGCGCGCTCATCGCCGTGCCGGATGCCGCGGCGGCGCGGTGAGGAACGAGCCCATCTGCTCGACCAGCTCGTTCATCGAGTGGCCGACCAGGCCGACGTCGGCGTCCTCGGCCGCGACGACGGCCAGGTGCGCGCCCTCCCCGGCCGGGACGATCAGCAGCAGCCCGCCGGCGAACTCCAGCATCGACTGGCCGACGCCGAGGCCGGTGCCGAACTCGGCGGACGCGCTCAGCGACAGGCTCTGCACGCCGGCCGCGACGGCGGACAGCTGGTCCGCCCGGTCCACGTCCAGGTCGCCGGTGAAGCAGATCTTCAGCCCGTCCTTGGACAGCACCAGCACGTGCCGCACGCCGGGGGTCCGGTCGCGCAGCCCGTCCAGCAGCCAGCTCAGGTCGCGTTCTTCGGGACTCATCGGGATCGCGGGGGGAACGCCACGGGACGTCCGCCCCTGCCTCCAATCTGTTGTGCCGGGCGGAACAGGGGCAGTCCGCCGTGCGGGGGCCGGGACGCGGGGACGGTCATGACCGCCCCGGATCCCGCTCCGGAGCCGTGCCGTCAGGCGGGGTGGACGACACGCCGTCCCCGGACGCAAGAGAACCGTCCGAAACACCTGGCCCGGACGCACCGGATTCGGACGCACCAGACTCGGACGCAACTGAGCCGGACACAGCCGAGTGGGACGCGCTGAAGTCGGACGCAACCGAGTCAGGCGCAACTGAGTTGGGCGCAACCGAGTCGGCCGCTGCGGATTCGGACTCTGCGGAGTCGGATTCGGGGGAGTCGGAGGCGAGGGGGCTCTCCGGCGCGGTGGCGTCAGATGCGGCGACGTGGGCGCCGTCCAGCTCGCTCGTGCTGGTCGTGTCGATCTCGGCGGCCGTCTGGGCACCGGTTCCGGCGACAGGCTCGACTTCTGCCGCAGCGTCCGCCTCGGCCTCCGTTGCCACGTTCACCCCGGCCTGCGCCGGAACGTCCGCCTCGATCTGCGTTGGAACGTCCGCCTCAGCGCGCGTTGGAACGTCCGCCTTGGCGTCCTCGGTCGCGGGGTCGGCGTATGCGGTCGTCGTGCCGCCGGATGCCGACGGGGTGGGGATGCCGCCGGTGTCGCGGGCGACCGTCCGAGGCCCGCCGGTCGCCGACCGGAAGGCGGCGAACCGCGCGCCGGGCGCGGGCCGGTTCTCGTCGTCCCGTCCCACGGCCTGCGCGATCGGGTCCGGCGACGCCGCGAGCGTCGCACCGCGCCGCCGCTGCGGCAGTTCGAACCCGTCGTCCTCGTCGCCGTCCTCCAAAGGCCCGCCACTCCCCGCGCCATCCGCGCTGTTCGCGCCTCGCGTCAGGGCGCTCTCCGCGCCGTCCGCGCCTAGCGCAGGGCCGCTTTCCGCGCTGTCCGCGCCTTGCGTCGGGTAGCTTCCTGCGCCGTCCGCGCCGTCCGCGCCGTCCGCGCCGGGCGCCAGGCCGGCGCTGTCCGCGCCTTGCGTTAGGCCCGCTCCCTCTGCGCCTCGCGCTGGGCCCGCGCCGTTCTCGCCACGCGCCGGGTCGCTTCCCGTGCCGTCCGCGCCTCGGGGCGGGCGGCTTCCTGCGCCTTCCGCGGCCAGCGGGTCGTTCGTCGGCGTGCCGTTCGTGGCTTGGGGCAGGGCGCTTTCCGTGCCTCCGGGGACTGCGCTTCGCGCGCTGTCCGTGTCTTGCGTGAGGGCGCTTCGGGCGGTGTTCGTGGCTGGGGGCTGGCTGCTGCCGGTGCGGGTGTCGTTGCGGGGGGAGGTGGGGGGCGTCGTTGAGGCGGAGGAGATGAAGGCTTCGTCGTCGTCGGTCCAGGGGGCACCGTAGGCGGACGCGGTGGGGGTGGAGGGGGCGGCGCCGTCGGAGGCCGCGTCGAAGAGGAGTTCGCCCGGGGTGAGGGGAGTGGTCTCCGGGGAGGGGAGGCCGGTGCCCGCGAGGGGCGGGCGGGACGAGCCGTCCCACGGCTCGCGCAGTTCGGGCGGCAGGAGGTCCTGGCGGGGCTGGGTGACCAGCTGGCGGGGGATCAGCACGATCGCGGCGGTGCCGCCGCGCGAGGACGGGCGGAAGCTGATCCGCAGGCCGTGCTTGGCGGCGAGGCGGCCGACGACGGCGAGGCCGAGCCGGGTGCCGGGCAGCGCGGTCAGGTCGGACGGCTCGTTCACCAGCCGCTCGGCGCGGGCGCGCTCGCGCTGCCGCATGCCGAGGCCGCTGTCCTCGATGGTGACGACGATCCCGGCGTCCTCCTCCTCGACGTACACGTGCACGTCGGTGTTGGCGGCGGAGAACGAGGCGGCGTTGTCCATCAGCTCGGCGAGGCAGTGCATGACGCCCTCGGCGGCGTACCCGGCGATGGCGGAGCCGGTGGTGAAGTGCAGCTTGACGCGGCGGTAGTCGTGGATCCGGCCCATCGCGCCGCGCAGGATCGACTCCATCACGATCGGCTTGGTCCAGCGGCGGCCGGAGCGGCCGCCGGCGAGCAGCGCGATCGAGTCGGCGATGCGTCCGGCCTGGGACACCTCGTGGTCGATGTCGAGCAGGTCGTGGAAGACCGGGTCGTCGCCGTAGCGGTGCTCCAGGTCGCGCAGGTCGCCGAGCAGCCGGGTGCAGGCGGCCTGGATGCGCGCGGCGGCGTTCGCGCAGGACATCATCGCGGCGGCGCTGCCGCGCTCCCCGGTGGCCAGGTCGGTGACGACGCGGGTGAGCAGCCGGCGCAGCAGCGGGTTGTCGGGCTCGCCGACCTCCGGCAGGACGGTCTCGGGCCCGACCCGGTCGCGGCGGATCCGCTCGACGATCACCGGCATGGCCTCGTCGATGATCCGGTCGACCTCCTTCTCCAGCCCGTCCAGGACGGCCTGCGCGGACGAGGCGTCGCGGCGCCGGGCCGAGCCGTCCTGCGCGACGAGCCGGAGGACGCGCCGCAGCCCCGGGTCGGCCGGCGGCAGGATCTCGCCGAGCACGGCCTCGGCGGGCGCGCCCGCGGCGACCCGGTGCAGCAGCGCGGGCATCGTGGAGTCGGCGACCTCGGCGATCTGCCGTTCGAGCGAGGCCGCGCCGCCGGTCTCGGCCCGCGCGGCGTCCCAGGCGCGGCGGGCGAGCGCGGCGTAGTAGGCGGCGACGGCGAGCGTCACGCAGAGTGCCAGGGCCGCGCCGCCGCCCGCCCAGGCGACGACCGGCCGCAGGTCGTGCCCGGCCTTGAACACGCCGTACAGCCAGGCCGCGCCGAGCACGACGACGGCGACGAGCCACACCGCGAGAGCACGTTCCAACGGGGCGTGATCACCCCGGCGACCGGCGGGGACGGGTGCTGGCATGGAATCAGGTCCTCGGGGGGCGGGGTCAGGCGGACGTCGTGCGCGCGAACCGGCTCGTGCCGGCGCGCGGCGCGCCCGTCGCGGGACCGGTGCGGACGGCCCGCGGCGACGGCGCGTAGCGCGATCGGACACGTACCGTAGGATGCAACACCCCGATCGTGCGACACCGGATATTCGCAGAAAAAACCGCGCACGCCATGGGGCAGGACGTTAGATGATCACGGAACGGCGCGCGAACCCGGCCCCCACGCTGCGCATCCCGCCGCTCGCTCGCGGTCAGCACGCCCGCGGCCGTTCACCGGCCCGTCCGACCCCGTTCACCTGCGACAAGGCGAAGGCGCCGGCGCGTCCGACGGGGGCTACAGTGTGCCCGTTCGTCCGCTCGTCGATGGAGTTCCCCCGATGCGTCCCTGGATGCCGCTGGTAGGCGTCGCCGCCCTCGCCGCGGTCGCCGCGGCGGCCGTGGGCGGTGACCGGCTGCTGTCCTCCGGGCACGGCTCCGGGCCGTCCGGGACGGTCCTGGAGGCGTCGATCGGACGCTGCGGCAGGGGCTGGTCCGGGCCGCACGCGGGTCCGCAGACGCTGCTCGTCCGCAACAGCGGCAGCGCGATCGCCGAGGTGATGCTCGTCGACCGCTCCGGCGCGGTGCACGGCGAGATCGAGGGGCTCGGGCCCGGCGTGACGCGGCCGATGCGGGTGACGCTCGGCGCGGGCGAGTACGCGCTGCGCTGCTCGGACGACAGTTCGGGCGACCCGCGCACCGGCCCGCTCGTGCGGATCGCCGGCGGCGGTCCCGGGGGTCCGGCCGTCCGCGCGGTGGACGGGAACGAGCTGGCGGGCGCGGTCACGTCCTACTGGACGAAGGTCACCGCCGGTGTCGGACGGCTCGCCGGGCTGACCGGCACGCTGCGTTCCGCCGTGGCGTCCGGCGACGTCGGGGAGGCGCGCCGCGCCTGGCTGCCCGCGCACCTCGCCTACGAGCGGCTCGGCGCGGCCTACGGCACGTTCGGCGACTTCGACGACAAGATCAACGGACGTCCGGACGGGCTGCCCGGCGGCGTCCACGACCCGGACTGGACGGGCTTCCACCGCCTCGAATACGGCCTGTGGCACGGCGAGGGCGCGTCCTCGCTCGGCCGCGTCGCCGACCGCCTCGACAAGGACGTCCGCGACCTCCAGGCCGACCTGCCCCGGCAGCGCATCGACCCGGCCGACCTTCCGTTGCGCGCGCACGAGATCCTCGAAGGGACGCTCCGGTTCGAGCTGACCGGCGCGTCCGACGAGGGCTCCGGCACGTCGTTGCAGACGGCGGCGGCGAACGTCGAGGGGACGCGGCTCGTGCTCGACGCCCTGCGCCCCGTCCTGCGCGACCGCTACCCGGCGCTGCCCCAGGTGGACGCCTGGCTCGACCGCCTCGACGCCCAGCTCAAGGGCCGCTCGTCGCTCTCGGACCTGTCCCCACCTGACCGCCGCCGCCTCAACGGCACGACCGGCCAGGCACTCGAACTACTCGCCCCGATCGCCGAGATCGCCGCCCCCCGCCGCACCTCATGAACCACACGTACACCAACCACGCCCTGAGCTGGACGAACGCCGAGCACGGCCCGGACCGCACGCACGACAAGGACGGCCTGAGCCGCACGCGCGCCGAGCATGGTCTGGGCTGCTCGCGTGGCGCGAACCGTACGCATGACGAGCACGGCGCCTGGGTGTTCGGCGACGGCTCTACCGGGAGGGTGAAGTGACGGATCGGCGATCGTTCTTGCGGGGGGCGCTTGCGGCCGGGGTTGGCGGGGTGGCCGCGGCGTCGGTGTCCGGTGCGGCCGCGTCGGAGGCGTCCGCCAGGCCGTTGCGCGGGTTCCACGGGGCGCACCAGGCGGGCATCGAGGAGGCGCCGCTGCCGCGCACGACGGTCGTCTCGTTCGACGTCATCGCGCGGAACCGCGCCGAGCTGACCGACCTGATGCGGACGATCACCGACCGGGCGCGGGTCCTGACCGCGGGCGGGGTCCCGGACGGCGCGGGCATCTCCGGGCCGCCGACCGACTCCGGGATGCTCGGGCCCGAGGTGCCCGGCGGGAACCTGCTGGTCACGGTGGGTGTCGGCGCGTCCCTGTTCGACGGGCGCTTCGGCCTCGCCGCGCGCCGTCCGGACCGGCTGACCGCGATGCCGACCTTCCCGAACGACGCGCTCGACCCGGCCTGGTGCCACGGCGACCTCAGCCTCCAGCTGTCCGCGCGCGACGAGGACACCGTGCTGCACGCGCTGCGCGACATCGCCCGGCACACGCGCGGCGCGGCGCAGATCCGCTGGCGGATGGACGGGTTCGTCAGCCCGCCCAGGCCGTCCGGAACGCCGCGCAACCTGCTCGGCTTCCGGGACGGCACCGCCAACCCCGCCCCCGCCGACCTCGGCAAGCTCGTCTGGACGCCGGACGGCGGCAGCTTCCTGGTCGTCCGCCTGATCCGGATGCTGGTGGAGTTCTGGGACCGGATCGGCATCAGCGAGCAGGAGCAGCTCATCGGCCGCGCCCGCGACTCCGGCGCGCCGCTGGACGGCGACCGCGAGTTCGACGAGCCGAAGTTCGCGGCCGACCCGATCGGCAAGGTCATCCCCCTGACCAGCCACATCCGGCTGGCGAACCCGCGCACCCCGCAGACCGCCGGCAACCGCATCCTGCGCCGCGGCTTCAACTACGACCGCGGTGTGGACGCGGCGGGCGACCTCGACCTGGGCCTGATCTTCACCTGCTACCAGCGCGACATCCCGTCCCAGTTCGAGGCCGTCCAGCACCGGCTGAAGGACGAGCCGCTCGTGGACTACATCCGCCCGTTCGGCGGCGGCTACTTCCTCGTCCTGCCCGGCGTCCGCGACGCCAAGGACTACCTCGGCCGCGCCCTGCTCTCCTGATCCCGAGGCGGGGTTCCGCGGGGAAAGACCGCTTGGCTAATTAACCTTTCGCTAACCTTTCTAACCCGATCATCCAGCGGATCTCTGCTGGTCATCTGGCTGTTACCTGGGGCCCTTGAGTTCGTCGCCGCGCGCTGGTGGGATACCGCCCGAGATCAATCCGGAGACCGGCGCGGCCACGGGAACGAAAGGCCGGCCGCCGCGATCCGCTCAGGAGGCAAAGAATGACCCCCGGGAACTGGACCAGGCGGCGCCCCGCCCTGGTCGCTTCGGTCGCGGCGGGCGTGCTCGCGCTCGCCACCGCCGCGGGCTGCGGCACGGCCACGGGCCGGGGCACGGCCCTGACCGCGGCCGAGACCTTCACCGACGCGTCCCACGCGCGCACCAAGACCCCCATCAAGCACGTGGTCGTGCTGTTCGACGAGAACAACTCGTTCGACCACTACTTCGGCACCTACCCGAAGGCCGCGAACACCGACGGCACCAAGTTCACCGCCGCGCGGAAGACGCCGAAGGTGAACGGCCTCAGCAAGAACCTGCTCACGCACAACCCGAACCAGTACAACCCGAAGCGGCTGACGCCCAAGCAGGCGCTCACCTGCGACCAGGACCACACGTACGGGCACGAGCAGAAGGCCGTCAACGGCGGCAAGATGGACCAGTTCGTCCAGGCCACCGAGAAGGACAAGTGCACCGGCCAGCCGGTGCTGTTCGGCGAGCCCGGCCTGGTCATGGACTACTACGACGGCAACACCGTCACCGGGCTGTGGAACTACGCGCAGCACTACGCCATGAGCGACAACTCGTGGGACACGGTGTTCGGCCCGTCCACTCCCGGCGCGCTCAACCTGGTCTCCGGGCAGACGCACGGCGGCTACGCCGTGGACGCCAAGACCCACCAGAAGGTCAGCGACTCCTACGCGATCCAGTCGCCGGACAAGAACGGCGTCGGGACGGTCATCAACGACCCGCAGCCGGCCTTCGACGACTGCTCGGCCAAGAACCACACGGCGACCAACAACCTCGCCGTGATGACCGGCCCGAACGTCGGCGACCTGCTGAACCGCAAGAAGGTCACCTGGGGCTGGTTCCAGGGCGGCTTCAAGCCGACCGGCAAGAACGGCTCCTACGCGGCCTGCGACGCGTCGCACCCGAACGTCGGCGGCATCTCGTCCACCGACTACATCCCGCACCACGAGCCGTTCCAGTACTACAAGTCGACGGCCAACGAGAAGCACCTGCCGCCGTCCTCGGTCGCGAAGATCGGCCACCAGGACCAGGCGAACCACCAGTACGACATCTCCGACTTCGACGCCGCGCTCAAGGCCGGCCACCTGCCGGCTGTGAGCTTCCTCAAGGCGGGCGCCTACCAGGACGGCCACGCGGGCTACTCCGACCCGCTGGACGAGCAGCAGTTCCTGGTGAAGTACATCAACGCCATCCAGAAGTCGAAGTTCTGGAAGGACACCGCGATCGTCGTGGCCTACGACGACTCCGACGGCTGGTACGACCACCAGAAGCCGACCATCCTGACCGGCTCCAAGGACGCGTCGGTGGACGACTCCAAGCTGTGCGGCACGGCCCGCGTCGCGGGCGGCTACGCCGACCGCTGCGGCCCGTCCCAGCGCCTGCCGCTGCTGGTGATCTCGCCCTACAGCAAGGTCAACCACGTCGACCACTCCTACAGCGAGCAGACCTCGGTGCTGAAGTTCATCGAGGACAACTGGGGTCTCGGCCGGATCGGCGACCACTCCTTCGACACGCGCTCGAACGGCCTCGGCGGCCTGTTCGACTTCCGTCACCCGCGGGCCGGGAAGCTGTTCCTCGACCCGAAGACGGGCGCCCGCGCCTGAACGCCCCGGTCCGGGCGCGGCTTGAAGCACCGCGCCTGAACCGATCGGCAGCGGTGGCCTGATGGACCGCCCTCGCCGTCCGCCTCCCCGGACGCCGAGGGCGGTCGCATGCCCGGCCACCACCCGCCTTCCCGGAGGCCGAGGGCGGGTCGCATGTCCGGCCCCCGCCCGCCTTCCCGGACGCTGAGGGCGGTCGCGTGCCCGGTCACCGCTCGCCTTCCCGGACGCCGAAGGTGGTCGCATTTTCCGGTGTTTTTCGGGTATCGGACGCGGCATGAGCCGCCAACCGAAGGTCGCGGGTCATGGGGCCGTCGCCTCCGGGCCGCTGGCCGAGAACGTCGAACTCGTCCAGCTCGTCATGGACTCCGCGCAGCGCGAGATGGCGGGCAAGGCGCGCCTCCGCCTGCCCGCCCTCCGCCTCGGCGCGGTGGCGGGACTGCTTGGCGCGTGCGCGACCGCCGCGTCCTACCGAGCGAGCCTCCAGCTGCTCGAACGCAAGCTGCCGCCCGAGATCGCGTCGCTGATCGCCGCTGCCGTGTACGGAGGCGGCGCGACGGGCGCCGCCGTCCTCGCCGCACAGCGCTGGCGCGGCCACCCGCTCCCGCTTCCCACCGAGACCGCACACCAGGTCGTCGAGGTCATCGCCGACCAGGCGTCCGACTAGCGCCACATCAGCGCGGATTGGAACCGGCACGGAAGTCTGGTAGGTCCAATCGTCATGCGCTGGTTCCCCCTCTGCGTCGTGGCCGGACTGGCCGTCCTCGCCGCATCCGCTCCCGCCGACGCCGCACCCGCTCCCGCACTCGCCGCGCCCGCGCCCGCACACGCCGCCGCGCCCTCCGCTGAGCACATCAGCTCCTACGCGGTCACTCTGGACCTCGGCGCGGACGGGCTGCTGCGCGTGCACGAGGAGATCGCGTACGACTTCGGGGACGCGTCCGGAAAGCACGGCATCGACCGGGTCATCCCCACGAACCGGATCGAGATCGAGCATGTGCGCGCCACCAGCACCGACGGTCCCGCCCCGAGCCAGGTCACGCGGAAGGGCAACGAGCTGGACGTCCGGATCGGCGATCCGTCGAGGACGGTGACCGGGCAGCGGCACTACACGATCGACTACGACGTCCGGCACGCCGTCGCGTCCGACAAGCTGAGCTGGAACGCGATCGGCGGCGAGTGGACGGTCCCGATCGACGTCGCGACCGTCCGGCTCAAGGGCCCGGCCGCGTTCACGTCGCTGGAGTGCCTCGCGGGCCCGGCGCTCGGGATGCAACCCTGCAAGGGCGCGTGGAACACCGGCGGCGGGAACGCGGCGTTCGGCCAGAACCTCGGCGCCGGGCAGGGCATGCTGATCCGCGCGAAATTCCCTTCCGGTACGGTCCGGAACCAGCGTCCCGGCCCGTTCCCGGTGCACCTCGGCGTGCCGGGACTTTCCGCATTCGCGTTCGTTCTGCTGGCCGTGCTCGCGGCCGTCGGGACGCGCTGGCTCGACCGGCGGCGTCGCCGCAGGCTGCCCGCCACGCTCCCGCGCGAGGTCGTGCCCCCGGCCGAGGTGGCGAGCGTCCCGAACGGCCACACCCCGCCGGACGTGCTGGCGGTCGTCGCGCTCGACCTGGCCGTCCGGGGATACCTGCGGATCGCCGACAACGGCAAACGCGTCACCCTCACCTGCGGCGACCAGGATCCGAGCGACCTGTCCGGCTACGAAGCGGCCTTCCTCAAACAGCTGCTCAACGGCCGGGACCGTGCCGAACCCGGGCAGGACGAGCGGGAGCGGCTCAAGCGCATCGAGCACGCCATCCGCCGGTCGGTCGGCCAACGCCGGGACCCCTACCTGCGCAAACGGACGGCCCGCCTCGGCACGTGGTTCCTCGCGGCGGGCTGGGGCGTCAGCGTCGCCGGTGCCGTCGTGCTCCTGCACGGCCTGGGAAGGGACGGCGGTTTCGGCGACGAGGCGGCGATCGGGACGTCGCTGATCGTCCTCGCCTTCGCGGCGGGGCTGCTGCGCCCGGAGAACAACCCCTACACGCGGCGCGGCCAGGACATGAGCGTCCGCTACCAGCATTACGTCGACGCGCTCCCCGCCGAACGCGACAAGACCGAGGCGGAGGAGCACCTCCCGTATGCCGCGGCGATGGCCGACTTCGCCTGGATGCAGCACTTCATCCGCGCCCACCGGGCGCGCGGCTCGCTGCCGTCCTGGTACTCCTACACCGGCAAGAAGGACGACGCCGAGGCCGAGCGCCGGTTCTACTCCCTCGCCTTCATGTTCGCGGGGCCCGACGGGCTGAAGCGCGTGCCCAAGCGCGTCGCCCCCGTCCGGCGCCGGAAGGGCCGCCGTCCACGCAGGACGCGCTCGTCGATCGGCGGTTTCGGCGGCTACGGCCACACCGGCGGCGACGCGGGCGGCTTCGCTGGAGGCGGGTTCGGCGGCGGTGGCGGCCACGGCGGAGGCGGCGGGGACGGCGGCGGAGGCGGCGGCTCCTGGTAAAGCCCGGCAAGCCGGGCAAAAAGGAACCGGCCCGTGGCCGGGGAAGCCACGAGCCGGTTCGGGCCCACAGGGGAAGGCCCAGGAGGATGGTCCGTGAGGACGCGCGCTGAAGGGGCCGCCCGGAAGGGGCGTCCAAAGGATGCGCGCGTCAGCCGAGCTGGTTCGCGATGGCGTTCAGGCCGGCCTGCGCGATGGACTCGTCGATCGAGCCCTGCGGGGCGCCGCCGACGCCGATGCCCGCGATCGGGGCGCCGCCGGACGCGACCGGGACGCCGCCCGCGAGGAACAGCGTGTTCGGGATGTCCCGGACGGACGGCCCGTTGCCACCGGCGTTCGCGGCGAGCTTGGAAGTCGGCTGCCCCCACGCGACGGCGGTGTAGGCCTTGCGCTTGGCCGACTCGACGGTCTGCGGGCCGGCGCCGTCGCCCTTGACGACCAGCTTCAGGTCGCCGGAGCGGTCCACGATCGCGATGGCGACGCGCTGGTGCTGCTTGGCGGCCTCCTTCTGCGCGGCGTCGGCGACCTTCATCGCGGCGTCCGCGGTGAGCACGCGGGTCTGGCTCACGGCGCTCGGGGCGCTCGGGGCCTTCGCCGGGCCGGACGGGGCGGCGGCGGACGCGGTCGCCGCGGACATCGCCACGGCGCCGCCGACCAGGGCGACGCCCGCCGTCATACCGACCAGGGTCTTGACGTTCTTGATGCTCTTCATGGTGGTGAATCCCTTCCGTCTGCGGTGCTTCCAACTCTGGTCCGGGGGCGCGCCGCTTCCATCGCAAGGACGGTTGGGACCGACATCAACCGAACGATGGATGCCCGGTGGGCTGCGCTGAGCTTCGCTCCGAGTACCGTTCGTGAGCAGGGGAGGAGGGCCTTGTGATCAGCACGGAACCGGCGGACGCCGAGGCGACCGGGCCGCTGACCGGCGCGGCGCGGGTGGCGCGCTCGGCCGAGTCGCGGATCGACCTGGCCATGCACGTGGCGTTCTTCCTGCTGCTCGCGGCGTCCGCGTCCCGGTTCGTGACCCGGCACGGGGTGCACGAGAGCATGTGGCCGAAGCTCGTGCTCTGCGGCGTGCTCGTCCTGCTCTACGTTGCCGGGACGGTCCTGTGGGACCGGCTCGGCCACCGCGGCCTGCTGGTCTGGCTGGTCGTCGTCATGGCCGTCTGGCTGTCGCTGGTGGTGCTCGCGCCGAGCTTCGCCTGGTGCTCGCCGCCGCTGTACTTCGCCGCGCTGCGCCTGCTGACCCGCCGGACGGCCGTGCTCGGCGCGGTCGTGGTCACGGTCGCGGTGGTGTTCTCCCAGCTCAGGCTGGCCCCGACGGTCGACCTCAGCCTCGTGCTCGCGCCCGTCGCGGTGTCGGCGATGATCCTGGTGATCTTCCTGGAGTTCAACCGGATGGCCGGCGCCCTCGCCGAGACGCAGCGCACCGCCGGGATCCTCGGCGAGCGGCAGCGGCTCTCCCGGGAGATCCACGACACCCTCGCGCAGGGCCTGACCAGCATGGGGATGCTCCTGCAGGCCGCCGACCGGTCGTTCGAGACCGACCCGGCGTCCGCCCGCGAGCTGGTCCGGCGGGCGGCGGGGGAGGCGGCCGGGAACCTGGACGAGGCGCGCCGGTTCGTCCGCGCGCTCGCGCCGTCCGACCTCGCCGCCGGGTCGCTGCCGCACGCGCTGCGCTCGCTCGCCGACCGGGAGGGCGCGGTGCTGCGGATCGAGGGCCACGAGTACCCGCTCGCCGCCGAGGAGCAGGCCGCGCTGCACCGGGTCGCGCAGGCCGCGCTCGCCAACGCCCGCGAGCACGCCGGCGCGGACACCATCGTGATCACCCTGTCCTACCTGGACGGCGAGGTCGCGCTGGACGTCGCCGACGACGGCCGCGGCTTCGACCCGTCCGCGCCCCGGGCCGCCGCCCCGGACCGCGGCTACGGCCTGCCCGCCATGCGGGACCGGGTCGTCCCGCTCGGCGGCACCCTCGTCGTCGAGAGCGAACCCGGCGAGGGCACCGTCGTCGCCGCCCGCCTGCCCAGGAGCCGCCCGTGAGCGCCGAGGAGCCGCCCGTGAGCGCCGAGGAGCCGCCCGTGAGCGCCGAGGAGCCGCCCGTGAGCGCCGAGGAGCCGATCCGCGTGCTGATCGCCGACGACCACCCGGTCGTCCGGGCCGGGCTGCGCGCCCTGCTCTCCGGCGAGGACGCCATCGAGGTCGCCGGCGAGGCCGGGACGGGCGAGGAGGCCGTCCGGCAGGCGGGCCTGCTGCGCCCCGACCTGGTCCTGATGGACCTGCGGCTCGGCGAGGGCATCGACGGCGTGGAGGCCACCCGCCGCGTCCTCGCCCTGCCGGACCCGCCGCGCGTCCTCGTGCTGACCACCTACGACTCCGACGCCGACATCGCCCGCGCGCTGGACGTCGGCGCGTCCGGCTACCTGCTCAAGGCGGGCCCGCCGGACGAGCTGTTCCAGGGCGTCCGGACGGCGGCCCGCGGCGAGACCGCGCTGTCCCCGGCCGTCGCGACCCGCCTGGTCAACCGCGTCCGCGACCCGGCCCCGGCGCTCAGCCCCCGCGAGGTCGAGATCCTCGAACACCTCGCGCAGGGCATGTCGAACCGCCAGATCGCCCGCGCGCTGTTCATCAGCGAGGCCACGGTCAAGACCCACCTGGTGCACATCTTCGGCAAGCTGGGCGTCGACTCCCGCACGGCCGCCGTCCGCGCCGCCGCCGACCGCCGCCTGATCCGCATGTCCGAGTAGGCGAACGGGCGGCGCTAGAACGCGAGGGGCTCGCCGTCCATCCAACGGGCGAGGTCGTCCCGGTCGACCAGGACCAGGCGTCCGCGCGCCTCGTCCCTGGCCTGCGCGGTGAAGTGGTTGTTGGTGACCAGCACCCCGACGCGTCCCGCGTAGGTGGAGTGCACCGCGCCGATCAGGTTGCGGACGCGGTCGGCGGTCACCGCGCGCGCCTGCCGCTTGCACTGGACGGCCAGCTCCCGCCCGTCCGGGGCGAGCGCGAGCACGTCCACACCCCGGTCGCCCGCCCGCCCCACGACCTCGACGCGCCGGAAGTCGTCCCGCTCCAGCAGCCGCGCCGTGAGCTCCTCGAACTGGTCGCCGGACATCACGTCCACCCGTTCGAGCCGCGCGAGCCCGCGCAGCTCCGCCGCCCGCTCCCGCTCGACGCGCCGCCGGTTCGTCACCGTGAGGAACGCGACGCCCGAGACCAGCGCCGCGACGACGAGCAGCCCCAGGACCTCCCGCCAGTAGAACCACACCAGGAAGCCCAGCGCCGGAACCGCGACCCCGGCGGCCAGCCCGCCGAGAGCGACCCCGACGATCCCGACGGACCGTCGTCCAGCAGCGGATTCGGCAGGCAGCGGAGCATCCACAGGCAACCTCCGGGGGTGAGCGGCCTGCCGCCACCCTGACACACCCCCCTGACAATCTCCGAGTCCTACGCCACGCATGAACGGACGGCCCTGACCGTATCCGGTCAGGAAAGGGGAGGTCCCGGCGCGGAGCTGGGAGGTTCCGCGCCGGGACCGTTTAGGGGAGGGTCAGGAATGGGCCGCTAGGGCCGGGAGGAGGGCGGCGGCGTTCGGGGTGCCAAGGCCCGTGATCGGGTCCCAGCCCTGGGTCGCCGGGTAGCCCGGGATGTTCGGGTAGTCGGGGTTGGAGTTGTTGCCGGTCGTCACGTCGAAGAAGTACGCCCCGTAATTCGGGCCGTTCGACAGGTCGTAGAGCGACTGGTTGATCTGGCCGAGGCGGTGCCCGGCGATCTGGTCGGCGACCGCGACCATGCCCGCCCACTGCGGGGCGGACGAGGAGGTGCCGCCGACGACGTACCAGCCGGAGCTGCACGGGTCGCCGCTCGGGCACTTGATGCCGGTCGCGCCGGGCGCGGTGTCGCGGACGAGGACGCCGGTCGCGGAGCTGGCCTGGGCCGCGATGTCCGGGACGCCGCGCATCGAGCCGATCGGGGTCGAGCCCGCGGGCAGGGTGTTCTGGTAGGCGGGCTTGCTGAAGACGTGGCTGAAGCCGCCGCCGGCGAACGTCCAGCCGATCTCGCGCTGGCCCGGGAACCTCCCGCAGGACGCGGGCGCGCTGGTGCTGTCCACGTGCGTGCCGGTCGCGCCGTCCAGGCACAGGTAGGTGCCGCCGACGCCGGTGACCAGCGGGTCGGACGCGGGCCAGCCGACGGACGCGTACGGGATCTCGGCCGGGTTCTTCACCGGCGTCTTGAAGCCGTTCTCGCTGCCGTCGTCACCGGAGCTGGCGAGGACGGTCACGCCCTTGGCGGCCGCCGCCTTGAACGCGTGCCGCAGGTTCTCCAGGGACGCGGTGGAGTGGAACGCCTCCTCGCCGGAGCCGAAGCTCTGCGAGATCACGTCGGCCATGCCGCCGTCCACGACCTGCTGCTCCAGGTCCATGAACTGCGGGAAGCCCTGCGTGCCGAGGGTCTCCGCGGTCGGCGTGCTGACCAGCACGATGTTCGCGCCGGGCGCCATGGCGTGCGCCATGTCCACGTCGAGCGCGACCTCCAGCGCCCAGCCGTTGCTGTCCTCCTGGCCGGTGCCGTTGCTGCCCGACGGCGGCTCGGTCACCGGGCGGTCGCCGAGCTTGAGCCGGCTGAACGTCGGCATGCCCGGCTTGCAGGCGACACCCGGCATCCCGCACATCAGCGGCAGGCCGAACTGCTGGCTGTAGACCTTCAGGTCGGCCTCGGCCTGGTCGTAGCCGAACGCGTCGACGATCGCGATGGTGCGTCCGCGGCCGTCCTGGCCCTTGGCGTGCAGCGGACCGAGGTTGTAGGCGTTCTGCAGCGCCTGCGGGCCGAAGCAGCGGCGGCCGACCGACGCGCACTGCGCCTGGTCCGGCGGTGTCTCGGACGCGCCGACGTAGGCGAAGTCGGTGGCGTGCGGGCGCGGGACGGGCAGCGCGCCGCCGTCGCGGGCGGCCTGCGCGACCGGCAGCGCCGACAGCGCGGCCCCGGTGAGCGCGAGCGCCGCCAGCAGGGGGGTGGACCGGCGCCGCCCGGTCGGGGCGCTCCGGAACGCGGTGGAGAGTGGGGACAAAGGGACACACTCCGGACAGGGTGGTGCGTCCGCGCGGCGGTCGCCGTGCGGGCAGTGTCCCCGGAGCCGCTGGTGGCCCGCGCACCGCCCAGTGCGCGAGGCCGCGTGCACCGCAGATGCATCTAAGACGCTGTTGATCAGCCGGTCAAGGGGCGCGCCGCCGTCCGTTTCCGGTCAGCGGCGGCGCGGCCGGTCGCGGCTGAGGCGCCGGTAGAAGAACGTTTATGTTCGTTTGAGTGGCGCCGGGGGCTCGTCTTGTCACTTGATGTACTTGTCGTCCAATAGGTCCCGGGTCTAGCGTCCCCGTTGATCAGTCAGCGGCCCACCCCCCGGGAGCTGCCATGCGCCGCCGCAGGATGCTGTCCCTCGCCACCGCCTCCGCCCTGACCGCCGCCGTGCTGGCGGTGCCGTCCGCGGCGCGCGCCGACACCGCGCCGCCGGGCCCGCCCGCCGTCCCGGACATCATGTCGATGCTGCCGGGGTTCGACCCGCTCAAGCCGTCCAGCGACCCGGTCAAGCTCGACGACGCGCAGCGCGACCTGCACGTCACCTACCAGTCGGGCGGGCAGACCAAGACGCTGAACGACTACCTGACCTCGTCCGGCACGCAGGGCTTCCTGGTGCTGGACGGCAGCAAGATCGTGACCGAGTGGTACGCGCCCGGCTACGGCAAGGACAGCCGCTTCCAGTCCTGGTCGATGGCCAAGTCGTTCACCGGTGACGCGGTCGGCATCGCGCTCTCCGAGGGCAAGATCCACTCGCTGGACGACACCGTCGGCCAGTACGTCCCGGAGCTGGCGAGCACCGACTACGGCAAGGTCACGCTCTACAACATGCTGCGGATGTCGTCCGGTATCGACTGGAACGAGACGACCGACGACATCTTCATGCACCCGGCGTTCAGCCTCGGCCTGTCCACGCCCGTCCAGTGGGCCGCGGGACGGCACACCGGCTGGCCGCAGGGCAGCAAGTTCAACTACACGAGCCTGAACAGCGCCGTCCTCGCCCAGGTCGTCGCGAACGCCTACGGCATTCCGTTCTCCAAGTTCCTCCAGGACCGGATCTGGGGCCCGACCGGCATGGCCGACACCGACTACGTCGGCACCGACTCGCACGGGCACGCGCTCGGCTACTGCTGCATCTACTCCACCGACCGCGACTTCGCCCGCTTCGGCAAGATGATGCTGGACGGCGGCCAGGTCGCGGGGCGGACGGTCGTCCCGGCGTCCTGGGTGGACGCGGTGCACAAGCCGTCCGGCGTCAGCCCGGTCTACGGCCTGCACTGGTGGATCGACGGCAACGACGGCTACTACGCGAGCGGGCTCGGCGGCCAGCTCATCTACGTCGACCCGGCGCGCAAGGTCGTCATCGTCCGCTCGACGCTGTACTCGGTGAACGACGGCGACACGCTCCCGGCCTTCCACGCCGTCGCCAAGGCCGTCGCCGACCAGCGCGGCTGACCCCCTCGCCCGGGCCGCGCTCCCGGCGGCCCGGCGGCTGACTCGGGCCGCGCTCCCGGCGGCCCGGACGGACCGCGCTCCCGGCGGCCCGCGGGGCTCTCGATTCGCTGCGTTCGCTCCCGGCGTCAGTCGCGGCGGGAGCGCCGGTTCTCGATGGTGAAGATGCGGATCTGCCGGAACCTCGGCTCCGGGCCGATCCGGCCCTCCCGCTTCCACATGCTGTGGACGGTCTCCATCACCACCCGGCGCGCGGCGAAGAAGAGCAGCCCCGCGAGGGGCAGCTCGCCGAGCAGGGCGGTCGCCAGGCTCAGCGGGAAGTCGCGGGTCCCCCAGGACAGCATCGTGTCGAACCAGGCGTCGCAGATCAGCAGCGTCCCGCAGACGATCTGGCCGAACACGACGACCTGGAGCCGGCGGAACCCGGCCAGGGCCGTCGCGCCGATCGCGAGGGTCAGCGCGATGTCGAAGCCGATCCAGGCGAGCCGCCACTGGCCCGCCTCGTAGTGCGCGGGGAGCGTGTAGGCGAGCATCACCGTCCAGGGGACGAGCCAGACGCAGCAGGCGACGAGCAGGGCGAGCGCGAAGCGGCGGCGCAGCCGGAACCCCGGCATCGCGAGGGGGTCGTCGTCGGCGAGCCGGATCAGCTCCCGCAGCAGCTCGGCGCGTTCCTCGGGGGGCAGGCGGCGCAGGTCGTCGAGGGTGGACACCCGAACATGCTGCCCCTTCCGCGGCAAGAGGGGAATCCCTAGCGGTTGCTCAAGCGTGCAAGTTTGGCGGCTTGCCACACCCGGCCGGACGCGGCGCTGGCGACCTGTGACAGAAGTGATTAAAGGTGCGTTTCCCGGCTATTCGCGCACCGTCCCCGCATGTGATCCTCCAGGGCGGCACGCCATCCACGCGCGCCGCCCTTGTCCCCCCGCTTCCCAAGGAGAGCCCATGCGGCGACCCCCCATGCGGACCACCATGGCCGGAATGATCCTGGCCGCGGCGTCCGTGCTCGGCACCCCGTTCGGAACGGCGTCGGCGAGCCCCGCGATCCCGGCCGCCCCCGCCGGCACGCACCACGCGTGCGCGAACGCGACCGCCGGCAAGGCGCACTGCAACGCGATCGTGCGCAACGACGTCGCGGTGTCGAGCAAGACCCTCAAGGCCGCCGCCGCGGCCCCGAGCGGCCTGAGCCCCGCCAACCTGCAGGCGGCCTACAAGCTGCCGTCCGGCACGGCGGGCTCCGGCCAGACCGTCGCGATCGTCGACGCCTACGACGACCCGACGGCCGAGGCCGACATGAACGTCTACCGCCAGCAGTACGGGCTGCCCGCCTGCACCACGGCCAACGGCTGCTTCAAGAAGGTGAACCAGACCGGCGGCACCAGCTACCCGCGCGTCGACGGCGGCTGGGCGCAGGAGATCTCGCTCGACCTCGACATGGTCTCCGCGGCCTGCCCGAACTGCAAGATCGTCCTGGTCGAGGCCAAGACCCCGTCGTTCGCCAACCTCGGCACCGCCGAGAACACGGCCGCCAAGCTGGCGCACGTGGTGAGCAACAGCTACGGCGGCTCGGACGCCTCGGACTCCTCCTACGGCAAGTACTACAACCACCCGGGCGTCGCGATCACCGTCAGCTCCGGTGACGGCGGCTACGGCGTCGAGTACCCGGCCTCGTCCCACTACGTGACCGCGGTCGGCGGCACCTCGCTGCGGACGGCGAGCAACACCCGCGGCTGGACCGAGAGCGCCTGGAACGGCGCGGGCAGCGGCTGCTCGTCCCTCAACACCGCGCTGTCCGGCCAGGCCGGCGCGAGCACGGGCTGCTCCAAGCGCGCCGTCGCGGACGTCTCCGCCGTCGCCGACCCGGCGACCGGCGTGGCCGTCTACGACAGCACCGCCTACCAGGGCCAGAGCGGCTGGATGGTCTTCGGCGGCACCAGCGCGTCCGCCCCGCTCATCGCGGCCGTCTACGCCCTCGCGGGCAACGCGTCCTCGGTGGACAACAACTACCCGTACAGCCACAAGACGTCCCTGTTCGACGTCACCACCGGCAGCAACGGCTCGTGCTCGCCGTCGCAGCTGTGCACCGCCCGCACCGGCTGGGACGGCCCGACCGGCCTCGGCACCCCGAACGGCACCGGCGCCTTCTGATCACCTGATGTGAACACCTGAACGCCTGACCGCGCGAGGCGGTCGGACCCTACACCCCGCAGGGCCCGACCGCCTCGCGTCGGCGTCTTGCAGCAGCGCTCGTGTCGGCGTCTTACAGCGCTCGTGTCGGCGTCTTGCAGCAGCGCTCGTGTCGGCGCCTTACAGGAGTGCCCGCGTTCGCGTTCTCAGGTCATCGACGTCCACTTCGGCGAGCTTGAGCGCCCTCGGAACGGTTCCGACCTTCAGCCCCAGAATCCCGAGCAGGATGTGGGGCGCGCGCAGGTCCTTCTTCCGCGCCGTCGCCATCGCCTGCTCCATGACGCGCCGTCCCGACTCCCCGATGTCGGACGGCATCCGTCCCGCCTCGCGAGGCCGCAACACCTCGTCATCGAGGCCCGAAACCCCGGCCGTCTTGAGGCCGTGCTCGAACTCCCGCTGGAGCGCGTCCTGGACGCCCTGGTGGTCCAGGCCCGCGGCATCGAGCAGCCCGCGCACCTCGCCGCCCTCGGGTCCGCCCGCGAGGGCCAGCAGCAGATGCTCGGCCTCGGTCAGCCGCGCCCCGGCCCGCCGAGCCTCCTCGGACGCCCGCACGAGCAGCGCGTCCACGTACACCCGGCCCATCACTTCCTCCTCCGCAACTGCACCCCGGCCTCGATGAGCCGCTTCACGTGCTTCTTGTGCACGGCCTGCCGGGTCACCCCGAGCGCCTGCGCCACGTCCGACCAGCTCCAGCCGGCGCGCATGGCCTTCTCGACTGCCGCGTCCTCCAGCCGGTCGGCGAGCCTCCGCATGGCGACCACCGCCGCCAGCTCCTCGCCCGGATCCTGCGCCGAGCCATCCTCCCTGCCCATATAAGCAACCTAGGTTGCTTGCCGCCATTTGTCAACTGAGGTTGCTTAAAGGGAGGGCAAGCGGGAAGGCCCCCCGCGGCCGGAGCCGCGAGGGGCCTTCCGGTCGGTGTCCGGGTCAGGCGGCGGACATGCCGGCGTCGATGGCGATGGACTGGCCGGTGATGTGCTTCGACTCGTCCGAGCAGAGGAAGGCGAAGGTCTCGGCGACGTCCTCCGGGTCCATGAGGACGCCGGACGGGTGCAGCGCGGCGGCCTGCTCCTCGGTGAACATGCCGCCCTGGATCGCCGCGTCCAGCAGGGCGGTGCGGACGACGCCGGGGCAGACCGCGTTCACGCGGATGCCCTGCCGGACGTACTCGATCGCGGCCGTGCGGGTCATCGCGATCACACCGCCCTTGGTCGCGGAGTAGTCCGAGATGCCGAGCGGCAGCCCGACCAGGCCCGCGACGGACGCCATGTTGGCGATCGTGCCGCCGCCCTGCGCGAGCATCTGCCGGATCTCGTACTTCATGGACAGCCAGACGCCCTTGAGGTTCACCGCGACCAGCTTGTCCCAGGCGTCCTCGGTGACCTCGTGCAGGGCCGAGCCCTGCTCCTCGATGCCCGCGTTGTTCACGGCGGCGTCGAGGCGTCCGTAGGCGGCGACGGTCGCGGCGACGGCGGCCTCGACGTCCGCGCCGGAGGTCACGTCCGCGCGGACGAACAGCGCCTCGCCGCCGTCCTTCCCGATCTGGGCCGCGGTCTCGCGCCCGGCCTCCTCGTTGATGTCGGCGATCACGACGCGCGCGCCGTACCCGGCGAACACGCGGGCCGTCGCCGCGCCGATGCCCTGCGAGGCTCCGGTGATGAGGACGGCCTTGCCTGCGAGCTTTCCGCTCACGCTTGTCTCCTTCTCGGCGGGGATGTTGCGGGGTCAGGGAAACGGCACCGCGGAACGGCGCTGCCGTTTGGCTGCGGCGGTGGCGGCGGCGTCCGGCCAGGCGGTGTCCGAGGGCAGCGGAAGGCACCGGACCGGGCGGTTTCGGGCGGAGGCGCGGATCAGCCCCCGGCTGCGGCGGCGGTCGTGCGGGCCAGGACGTGCTCGACCATGCCGATCAGCACCTGCTTGGCGGACTCGCGGCTGCGCACGTCGCACATCACCAGGGGGACGTCCGGATCGAGGTCCAGCGCGATCCGGACGTCCGCCGGGTCCTTGCGCTCGGCGCCGTCGAAGCAGTTCACCGCGACGAGGAACGGCGTGCCGCGGTCCTCGAAGTAGTCGACGGCGGCGAAGCAGTCGGCGAGGCGGCGGACGTCGGCGAGCACCACGGCGCCGACCGCGCCGACCGCCAGCTCGTCCCACATGAACCAGAACCGCTGCTGGCCGGGCGTCCCGAACAGGTACAGGACGAGGCCGTCGCCCATCGTGATCCGGCCGAAGTCCATGGCCACGGTCGTGCTGGTCTTGCCCGCGACGCCGGTCGTGTCGTCCACGCCGGTGCCGCGCTCGCTGAGCAGCTCCTCGGTCCGCAGCGGGCGGATCTCGCTGATCGCGCCCACCATCGTGGTCTTGCCGACGCCGAACCCGCCCGCGACGAGGATCTTCGCCGCGATCGGCGGGCCGCCCGCGGGCCTCCGGACGGCGGTGTCAGAGTGCGCGTAGTCCATGCAGCAGCTTCCTTAGTACGAGCTCGTCCGGGACGTCGCCGGTCGGGGTGGGCCGGAGCACCCTGAGCAGGTTCTCGTCGCGCAGGTCGTCCACCAGGACGCGCACCACGCCCACGGGCAGGTCGATCTCGGACGACAGGTCGGCGAAGGTGACCGGCCGCGCGCAGACCGCCAGCACCCGGCGGTGCTCGGGGTCCAGCCGGGTCCGCCGCGGGACGGGCAGCCCGGTCGCCTCCAGCAGGGAGATCAGGTCGAGGGTGTCGTCGCGCGGCCTCGTCCGCCCGCGCGTGACGGTGTACGGGCGGAAGATCGGCCCCGCGTCCTCGTCGAGCCAGCGGTCATTGCTCACCCGTGCTCACCTCACGCCGAAGCCCGAGAGCCGGGGGATGACCGGGGGACGCTCGGCGAGCCCCTCGGCGAGCTCGGCCATCGCGTACGCGACCGCGCCCGCGTCGGACTCGGCGGGGCACAGCGCCGCGAGGACGGCGTGCGGACCGGCCGGAACCATGAACACCAGCATCGAGTCCAGCTCGATGACGCTCTGCAGCACCTCGCCGCCGGAGAACCGCCGGCACGCGCCCCGCGCGAGGCCCTGCACGCCCGCGACCAGCGCCGCCAGGTGCTCGGCGTCCTCCCGGTCCAGCCCCGCGGACGACGCGACCACCAGCCCGTCGCTGGACAGCAGCACCGCGCCCCCGCCGCCGCCCGCCGCGCGCGCCACCAGGCCGTCCAGCAGGACGCGCACCTGGTCGGCGGTCATCGCCGCTTGACTCATCGTTCCACCTCGCCGTCGTTCCACCGCTCCGGCCGCCGCGGCACGGGCGGCTCCGCCCGGCCCCGGCGCCAGCCGCTCTGCATGGCGCCCATCACCGACCGGGCCCGCTCCGGCGACCGTCCACCCGTCCCCTCGGACGCGCCGGACGACGCGGGTTGCTGCTCGCCCTCGGCATTCCGCAACTCCGGAGCCAGACTCGCCCGCCGCACCCGCCGAGGCATCCCCGCATGCATCCCACCCACATGCGCCCCCGACCCCCGCACATCCGAACCGTGCACGTCCGAGGCATTCGCTCCCGAGGCATTCGCACCCGAGCCATGCGCACCCGAGCCATGCGCACCCGAGCCATGGGCGCCCGACGCCTGGGCATCCGAGGCGTGCGCTCCCGAACTGTGTGCACCCGAGCTGTGCGCGTCCGAGATGTACGCGCCTGACGCGTGTGCGCCGGAAGCGTGTGCGCCTGGTGCCTGCGCGCCCGAGGTGTGCGCGTCCGAGGTGTGCGCGTCCGAGGCGTGCGCGTCCGAGATGTGTGCGCCTGAAGCGTGCGCGCCCGACGCGTGTGCGCCTGGTGCTTGGGCGCGTGAGGTGTGCGCGTCTGGGGTGTGGGCTCCGGGCGGGTGGGGCGCTTCGGAGCCGTCGCCCCAGCCGCCGATACCGCCCGTCCGATGAGCGTCCGAAGACGGAGCCGCGTGCGCGCCGCCGCCGGACATCCTGGGCGCGGCACTGTCCGTCCCGCGCTCGATTCCGGACGGTCCGGCAGACGCCCTGGACGCGCCACCGACCACGGACGGCCCATGCGGGAAAGCGGACGCACTCCCGACCGGCATGGCGACAGGCCCCGAACCCTGCGGATCCGCACCCGCCCCAAGCGGAACGCCTCCGGAGGACGGCGCGCCCCCAGAGTTTCCATACGGCGCGCCCCCGGACGGTGCCTGCGGCGCGTTTCCGGAAGTTCCGTGCGGCGCGCTTCCGGACGGTGCAAACGGCGCGCTCCCCGGCGTCCCATACGAGGCTGGGTCGCTCGTCATCTGCGCGTCCGCGCCAACGGGCATGGGCGCGGCGTCCGAGTCGTCCTCGGGGGCGCCTTCCGGGGGTTCGGGCTGGTTGATGCGGTCGGCGGAGACGACGATCGAGTGCGGGAGCAGCACGATCGCCTTCAGGCCGCCGTACGAGTTCGGCTCCAGGACGACCCGGATGCCGTGCCGGTGCGCCAGCGTCCCGACGACGAGCAGGCCGAGCTGCTCGCCGCCGGACAGGTCGAACTCCGGCTCGCGGCCGAGCCGCTCGTTGAGCGCGGCGAGCTTGTCCGGGGTGACGCCGAGGCCGCGGTCCTGGATCTCCACGACGAAGCCGCGCCCGACCATGCCCGCGTCCACCTCGACCGGGGTGTTCGGCGGCGAGAAGGTGACCGCGTTCTCGATCAGCTCGGCCAGCAGGTGGACGACGTCGGCCGCGGCCGCGCCGTCGATGCCCTCCTCGGCGTTGGAGACGACCTCGACGCGCGCGTAGTCCTCGATCTCGCCGATCGCGCCGCGCAGCGCGTCCAGGATGCCGACCGGACGCCGCCAGCCGCGGCCCGGCGTGGCCCCGGACAGGATGATCAGACCCTCCGCGTGCCGCCGCATCCGGGTGGTGAGGTGGTCGATCGCGAACAGGTCGGCGAGGTCGTCGGGGTCGGCGGCCTTGCGCTCCAGGGTGTCCAGCATGGACAGCTGGCGGTGCAGCAGCGACTGGTTGCGGCGGGCGAGGTTCTGGAACACGCCGCTGACCGCCTTGCGCAGGTCCGCCTGGCCGACGGCGGCCTCGATCGCGGTGCGCTGGACGGTCGAGAACGCGTCCGCGACGCTGCCGACCTCGGCCGACCGGCCGACGACGAGCGGCGGCGCCTCGACCGAGACGTCCACCGCGTCGCCGCGCTTGAGCCGCGTCACCACGTCCGGCAGGCGCTGGTCGGCGAGATCGTGCGCGGCGCCCTGGAGGTCCCGCAGGTCGCGGACGATCCGGCGGCCGAACCGCAGCATCAGCAGCGCGGTCAGCAGCAGCGCGGCCAGGCCGACGGCGCCGATCAGGGCGAGCCGCAGCAGCGTGTCGTCGGACGTCTTCTTGGCGTCGGCGGCCAGCGTGACGCGGGACTTGCCGAGCGCGCCGTCCATCTGCTGGAGGTAGCCGCCGACCGCGCCCTGCCAGGTCGCCGGCGCCAGCTTCAGCTTCGACGACGACGGGACGGCGAGGATCCTGTTCTCCACGGCCGCGAAGTTCCGGGCCGCGGCCGACCCGAGCGCCGCCTTGTAGGGCGCGCCGTTGGCCTCGTTGAACTCCGACAGGCTGGACGTCTCCAGGTAGCGGCGCTCGAACACCAGCTGCGCGATCGCGGTGCGCTCGTCCGCGCTCATCCGGCCGCCGCTGACCAGGACGCCGCCGACCAGCGCGGCCTCGCGCCCGGCCAGCTCCATCGCGCGGGACATGCCGGTCAGGTGGTACGCCTGCTGGTACCCGTTCTCGGCGACCAGCAGGTAGATGAACCGGAAGTGCGAGTCGAGGACGTCGTTGTAGGCGTTGAACGCCGACAGCTTGTCGAACGCGCCGGAGTCGACCTGCCCGCGGATCGTGTTGAGCCGGTTGAGCTTGTCGATCAGCGTCGCGAGCCGCTGCTTCATCAGCGGCGTCAGCGTGTTCTGGAACGAGCCGGACCGCGCGGCCCTGTTCATCTGGACGACCGTGCCGTCCATCTTCTGCCGGACGGCGTCCATGGACGCGCGCGGCAGTTTGCCGTGCGCGGCGATCCAGACCACCGACTCCTGGCGCTCCTGCGCCAGCGTGATCAGCATGGGCTGCACGGCGTTGCCGTAGATCTTGTTGGCGGTGTCGATGTGCCGCTGGTCGATCGCCTGCGCCGCGACGCTCTGCGCGGCGAACGCCCAGAGCACGACCAGGGAGACCAGCGGGATGACGAGCATGCTGTAGAGCGAGATGCGGATCGAGCGTCGACGAGAGCTCTTCACGGTGTCGTCTCTCAAGCGTCGGGGAGTATCGGGCGGGGGACGAAAACTCGGGACACCCTAGCCGCTGATTTGATCATTTGTCTGGTTTCGTGGATCTTGTTCCACCGCCGATGCGATCATGTGACAGCGTTCGGTAACCCCCGGCCCCGACGAGAGGAACCCCCGTGACGCCGCCGACCGACCGGCTCGACTGGCTGATCGACGGCCTGGTCCGCCGCGTCCCCCAGGTCACCCGCGCCGTCCTGCAGTCCGCCGACGGCATCCTGATGGGCGCCTCCGAGGGCCTGGACCGCGACGACGCCAACTACCTCTCCGCCCTCGCCGCCGGCCTCCAGAGCCTCGCCCAGGGCGCCCGCGCCCACTTCGGCGCCACCGACGTCCACCAGACCATCATCGAGATGCGCGACGCCTTCCTCTTCGTCACCGCCGCCGGCCAGGGCGCCTCCCTCACCGTCCTCAGCACCGCCGACGTCGACCCGTCCCAGATCAGCTTCGAAATGGCCGTCCTGGTCCGCCAGGTAGGCGACCATCTGACCTCAACCCCCCGAACCTCCTAGCAGGTCGGACGGCGCGGACGGACGTCGATGGGCCCGCTCGCCCCCTGCTGGGCAGCGAGCCCACCCGCCGCGAAAGGCATGTGCCAACGCCCGAAAACAAAGAAAACCGGGCACCTTCAACTGAAGATGCCCGGTTCATTGACGGGTGCGCCGTCAGGGACTTGAACCCCGAACCCGCGGATTAAGAGTCCGCTGCTCTGCCAATTGAGCTAACGGCGCGTTGTCGCCCGAGTGAGGCCTGACCTCCCCGGCAACGCCTCAACTTTAGCAGCCCCCCACCCATGCTCAGCACCCCGACCGTCCCCCTCCCCGACACCAGCCCTTAACCCCCTCCGCCACCCCTGAAGCCTGCCGCCTTGCCCGTCCCGAAGGGCCGGACGCCCATGCCCGCCGTGCCCTCACCACTCCTGGGCGGCTTCTTGAGGGAGCGGGCCTATTGGCTGAAGGTGACGTGGGTGCCGCTCACTCGGAGGAGGACGCCGGAGGCGGTCACGCTGAGGCTGTCGAAGCGCATGCCGAGGGGGAGGCCGTTGACGGGGACGGTGAAGTCGAGGTCGTCGCCCAGGTCGCTGAGGTCGAGGCCCTCGGCGGAGAGGGCCTTGACGCGGATGTTGTTGCCTTCCTTTTTCACGGAGGCGATCGCGGTCGCGTCCAGGCCGAAGGCGCCGACCTTGGCTTTGACCTTGTCCGGGCCGTCCGCCTCGAAGGAGAGGCCGCTGCCGCCCGCTTTGGCGAGGTCGCCGAAGCCGACGAAGGCGTCGCCGTTGACGTTGCCGAGGATTCCGCTCTGGTAGTCGGAATTCAGGCGGACGTCGGTGGCGCGGGCTTCGAGACGCGTCACGTTCAGCGGCCCGACCGGGATGTTCTTCGCCTTCAGCCGCACGTCGCCGAAATGCCGTTTCGCGACCTGTGTCAGGAACGGGAAGCCCTCGACGGTCACGTCCGGCTTGCTGGGGAAGCCTTCCTTCTTGATCTCGGCGGCCATCGCGTCCTCGGTCACCCAGAGGGCCACGCGGTCGGCGAGGATCGCGAGCAACACCAGCACGACGAGGACGATTCCGAGGACGAGCGGCCAGCGCCGGCGGCGCGGCCTCCTGGGCAGCCGGTCCTCACGAGTCACCGCAGCGTCCACCGGCCCCACCGCCCTGCGCCGACACCCCCGTGCGGCCCGTCGGCCGCCGGCTCGGCATGGACTCATGCAAAGCCGCCGAATCCATCCTGTCAATGGCGACTTCGACGTCTTACACTCCGGACATGACGGCGGGTCCCTCGGCCGGGTCCATGGCACCGCCGCTCCTGGTCGTCCGGACACGGGAGCGGGTACATCGGCTGCGTCCGGGCGCGACCTATCGGATCGGGCGCGATCCCGAATCCGAGATCGTCCTCACCGACGGGCGCGTGTCCTGGCGGCACGCCGTCCTCTGGTCGGGGCCGGACGGGTGGATGATCGAGGACGCGGGCAGCCGAAACGGAACCTTCCTCGACGGCCACCGCGTCCAGCGCATCCAGATCGACGGCGAACGCATCTTCCAGCTGGGCCACGCCACCGACGGCGCCCCTCTGGCCTGCTCCGCCGTCCGTCCCCCCGACCACCGCCCCGGCGTCGACCGCAACCCCAGCCAGATCATCCAGCTCCCTAACCCCCAAGCCCCACCACCTGCACCAGGCCAGGCCCCGCGCCTTCCGAGCGCCGCCCACCCCCCGCCCAACGTCCACCCCCCGAACCAGCCGCGCAGCGCACAACCCCCGCCCAACGTCCCACCCCCGCGCGACCCCGCCGCCCAGAACGCCCCCGCAAACCGACCCGCCGACCCCAGGCAGGGCCCCGCGTCCGCCCAAGGCTTGGGCGGAGGGCGGGGCCAAGCTGCTGATTACGCGCCCGGGCAGGGGGGTGACCAGGGCAGACGAGGCAGCGCGCGCGGCTCGGAGCCTGCGCAGGGCGCTGACTCTGCACAGCGCGCTGGCCACGGTCAGGCCCCCGGGCAGGGACAGGGCCCCGCCCGAGCCGGCGGCCCTGATCGGGCCCCTGGTGCAGGGGACGCGCGGGGGGCTGGACGCGGGCAGCGGGCTGGGCAAGGGCAGGGCGCTGCCCGAGCTGAAGGGCCGGGCCGGGGCCTTGGTGCAGGGGACGTGCAGGGCGCGGGACGAGGGCAGCGCCCAGGGCAGGGGCAGGGGGCCGCCCGGGCCCAAGGGGCGGACGGAGGTTTTGGTCCAGGGGGCGTGCTGGGGGCTGGGCGCGGGCAGGGGGGCGACCGAGCCGGTGGCCCGGGCGGGGGCTTTGGCGCGGGAGACGCACAGGGCGCAGGGCTGGGGCTGGGGGCTGGTCGAGATGGGGTCGCGGGGCGGGGCTTTGGGGGAGGGGACGCGCAGGGTGGGCGGTCTGTGCCGGGGGCGGAGTCTGCGCGGGGGGTTGAGTATCGGGAGGGGCGGGGGCAGGTTTGGGGTGGCCAGGGTGGGGTCGCGCAGGACGTTGGGGAGGCGCCGGCGGGTGGGCGGGGGACGCGGCTTGGTGGTTGGGCTACGGGACGGGTCGGGGGGTTCGGACGGGGGCGAGGGGCTGATCAAGGGGCTGTAGCGGCGCTGCGGATCGGGCGGGCGCCTGACAACGATGTCGTGGTTCCGGACCTGGTGGTGTCGCGGTACCACGCCGAGCTGCGGATGGCGGCGCCCGGGCGTGCTGAGATCGTGGATCTGGGGAGCCACAACGGGACGTACGTCAACGGGGAGCGGATCGACCGGGCGGTGCTGACCGAGGAGGACCTGCTCGGTGTCGGGCACGCGACGTTCCGGTTGGTGGGGACCGAGCTGCGGGAGTTCGTGGACACCGGGGACGTGTCCGTGCTCGTGCAGGAGCTCACCGTGCGGACGCCCGAGGGCAAGGTGCTGCTGGACCGGGTGGGGTTCCCGATCCCCGAGCGGTCGCTGGTCGCGGTGATCGGGCCGTCGGGCGCGGGGAAGTCCACGCTGCTCGGCGCGGTGACCGGGACGCGGCCCGCGACGGAGGGGACCGTCCGGTACGACAGCCGCGACCTGTACTCCGACTATGACGAGCTGCGGCACCGCATCGGGCTCGTCCCGCAGGAGGACATCCTGCACACGCAGCTGGCGACGCGGCAGGCGCTGCTGTTCGCGGCCGAGCTGCGGTTCCCGGGGGACACCCGGAAGGACGAGCGGGAGCGGCGGGTGGACGAGGTGATAGCCGAACTCGGCCTCACCCCGCACGCCGGGACCCGCATCGACAAGCTGTCGGGGGGCCAGCGCAAGCGCGTGTCGGTGGCGCTCGAACTGCTGACGAAGCCATCGCTCCTCTTCCTGGACGAGCCGACGTCGGGCCTCGACCCCGGCCTGGACAAGACGGTCATGGAACTGCTGAAGGACCTGGCGCACGACGGCCGGACGGTCATCGTGGTCACCCACAGCACCGAGAACCTGAACGCGTGCGACCGGCTCCTGGTGCTCGTCCCCGGCGGGCGCATGGCGTACTACGGGCCGCCGGAGGAGGGGCTGCGGCACTTCGGCGCCAAGGCGTGGGCCGAGGTGTTCCAGGCGTTCGACCGCGAGCCGGACCGCGACTGGGCGGGCGAGTTCCGCACGTCGCCGCGCTGGTCCCGGTACGTGGGGTACGGCATGGGCGGTGCCGTCGGCCCCACGGACGCCAGGCCGCCCGCTCCGCCGCCGCCCCGGCAGAGCAAGCTCGCCCAGCTCTCCACGCTGTGCCGCCGCTACCTGTCAGTGATCACCTCCGATCGGTCCTACCTGGTGCTGCTCGGCCTGATGCCGCTGATCATGGGCGGGCTGATCGCCGCGATCCCCGCCCCGAAGGGCCTGGTCGGGCCGCCCGGCACCAACGCCGACGCCGCGTCCAAGCTGATGGTGCTGATCTTCGCGTCCTGCTTCGTCGGCACCGGCAACGCCGTTCGCGAGCTGGTCAAGGAACGCACGATCTACCGCAGGGAACGCGCCGCCGGGCTGTCCGCGGGCGTCTACCTCACCTCCAAACTCCTGGTCCTCGGCCTGATCACCACCGTTCAGGCCGTCGTGCTCGTGGGCATCGGTCTGCTCGGCGTGAAGCTGCCCCCCTCCGGCACCTTCACGTCCGCGTTCGTGGAACTGGTCCTGGCGACCGCGCTGCTCGGCCTGGTCTCGATGACCCTCGGGCTGCTCGTCTCGGCGTCGGTGAACAGCTCCGAGAAGACGCTGCCGCTGCTGATCGTCCTGTCGATGGCCCAGCTCGTGCTGTGCGGGGCGCTGGTCCGGCTCGCGGGCAAGCCGGGCCTCGAACAGGTCGCCTGGCTGGCCCCCTCCCGCTGGGGCCTCGCCGCGACGGCCGCCACCGTCGACCTCGGCCACATCATCCCGTCGTCCCTGGAACCCGACCGCATCTGGCTCCCCAAGCTCGACACGTGGTCCCTGGACATGGGCATACTCGCCGGCCTCGGCGTCGTCTTCACCGTGCTGGCCTGGTGGCAGCTGGAACGCCTCCGCCCCAAACGCCGCCGCGGCCGCCTCTGACCACCCCCTTCCCCCCAAACCGTCACCTTCGCCGCCGTCCTCCTGACGCCGCTCTTCGAGAGTGGCACCCCGCGAATCGAACGCAAAGCCGAGCGGCGATCTGTGGACAACTCCCGTCACACCCCGTACAAGCTGCGGAAACGTCCGGGGAACCCGAGCGGCACGAGAATGTCGGTGCCGGATGCCAGGCTGTCCCCGTGAGCGCAGTGTTCGAGTACTTCGCGGCGGACGACGATGCGACGGCCGCGGCGGCCCTGGAGCTTCCCTCGCTGTGCGCGCTGGGGACGCTGGAGGCCAAGGGGATCGAGCCGGCCGTCCAGCTGGGGACGCTGGAGGCGCTGCTGACCGGGCGCAGCTACGACGAGGTGACGGGCGACGCCCGCCAGGCGAAGCTCGTGGCGGCCACCCCCGAGTGCGAGGCCGTCGTCGTCACCCTCTCGGACGGCCTGACCAGGGCACTCGCCGCCGGAGAGCCCGAACTGTTCGAGAAGATCGCCGAGCAGTGGGCGCAAACGGACGAGTTCGACGGCCACAGCGACACCGAAGCGCTCGCCGTGTTCCTTGAGGACTTCTGCGCCCTCGCCCGCCAGGCCCTCCAATGCCGCCGCCGCCTCTACTGCCGCTGCGTCGTCTGAGGAACGCAGAGATCAGTCCGACGGCCGTCCCGACCAAGTCCGACGACCGCCCCGACCGCCCCGAAGACCGTCCTGATCGGCCCGAAGACCGTCCTGATCAGCCCGACGACCGTCCCGACCTAGTTCGACGACCGTCCCGATCAGTCCGACGGCTGTCGCGATCGTGAAGGGCGTGCCGCAGTGGTCCCCGTCAGGGCGGTTCCGCGGTCGATCGCGTTCAGGAGGGTTCCGCGGTCGATCGTGTTCAGGGCGGCCCTGCTTCCTCGTTCTCCTCGATCAGCCGCTCGTCGTAGATCGGGTCGGCCGCGCACCGGAACCCGATGGACGGGCCCTGGTAGTCCATCTCCGCGGGCCGGACGATGGAGACCATGCCGCACAGCGCACCCGGATCGCTCCACCCGCCTCCGCAGACCTTCCGCATGTCGGGGTGGCCGCGCAGCGCCGCCCGCGGATCGGAGACCCATTCGCCGACGTTGCCCGCCATGTCCGCGATGCCGAACGGCGACCGCCCGTCGAAGTCTCCTGAGACGAAGGCCCGGACGGGGCTGGTCTCGCGGAACTGGCGCCCGAGGAACATGTTGTGGTTGCAGCGGTCCGGCTGCCACACGTCCCCCCAGGGGTAGGCGCGGTCATCCTGGTCCCCGCGCGCCGCCTTCTCCCACTCCAGCGGGGTCGGCAAGCGCTTACCCGCCCACAGGGCGTAGCAGAGCGCGTCCCTCCAGGTGACGTTCACCACGGGATGGTCCGGCAGCCCGCGGGCGCCGGCTTCCAGCCCCTTGGGCATCGGGTAGTCCGTCGCCTTGACGAACTCGGCGTACTGCTCGTTGGTGACGGGCGTCTCGTCGATGTCGAAGGTGGGGAGGTGCATCTTGCGCGGTGGGTCGTTCTCGGGGGAGAGCCAGTCGGGTTCCTGGACCTCCCCCTGCGGCCGCACCAGGTTCACCGCGGTCGTCACCTGGTTGGGCGAGAGGCCGTGGTGGAAGACCCCCGTCGGGATGCGGCGCATGCCCGCGAGCTCCGGACGCGCGACCCGCTCCCGCATGCGCTCGCCGCAGACCGGGCAGCGGGCGTCCCGCACGGCGGACCGGTACTCGCAGACCCGGCAGAACGGCAGCTCGTTCTCCCTGTCGGCCACTTCCACCGCCAGCTCGGGGGCGGACAGCGCCGCGACGACCTGGGCGGCCGAAGGACGTGCCTCCGCGCTCCCGTCCAGCATCCCGACCAGGAGGTCCACCAGGGTGGCCGGAGGAACCGGGAGCAGCGCGGTCAGCCTCGCCCGCAGCGCGTCCGGCTGCGCGGTCTCGCGCGGGTAGCCGCCGGTCAGGCACTCGAAGAGGATCACTCCCAGCGCGTACACGTCGTCCGCGGGGTCGTCCAGCCGGTTGTCGACCTGCCGCTGCGGAGACATGTAGGCGGCCACCCGGGTCGGGATCCCGGCCTCGTCATGCGCCTTGGAAAGCCCCCAGTCGATCAGGCGGATCTCGTTCCCGCGGGTGAGCAGGATGTTGCTCGGTTTGATGTCGCGGTGCCGGACGTCGCGGGCGTGCGCGAACTCGATCGCCGTCGCCAGCTGGAGGCCCATCCGCAGTGACTGGCACAGGGACTGCCGCCGGCCGCCGCCGATCAGCTCGTGCAGGGGCGGGCCGTCCACGTAGTCCATGTAGAGGACGGGCCCGAGGTCCTCCAGCCGGATCATCGCCTGGACGGCCAGCGCCGTGTAGGGAGCACCCCAGAGCTGGTTCGCCGCCACGCGGCACTCCTGGAAGAACGCCTCGGAGACCGATTCGCCCACGTGCTGGAGCACCTCGTCCCGGATGCGCTTGAGCACCTTGTGCCCGCCGAAGGCGTCCTGGAGGACGCCGACCTCGCCGAAGCCGCCGTGGTGGATCCGGATGACCGTTTCGCCAGTGGGCAGCTCCCTGCCGACGGAGAGTCCCATGAGATCACTTCCTCGTCGCGCGGCGTCCGCCCGCGACCGTTGACAGCAGTTCGAGCAGCCCCGGGATGCGTTCGCCGCCGAAGCCGAAGAGGATGAGCCAGGCGAAGACCGCCAGGCCGGCGTACCGAACGATGCGCTTCACCCAGTCCCAGATCCGGTCGGCCCTCGTCTTGGGCCCCTTCTCGACGACCAGGACCACGCTCTGCTGCGCTTTCGCGCCGCCCGCGTCGGTGATCGACATATCGAACCGGCTCGACCCGGCGTGCTTCGGCCTGCCGGTCAGCATCCCGTCGGCGCCGAACGCCAGACCGGCGGGAAGCTTGCCGCGCAGTTCCCACTGGAAGGGCGCTGTCCCGGTGTCCGGGGAGAACGCGTGCCGGTACTCCCGGCCCTTGACCGCGTAGAGAAGGCTGACCGGCGCGGGGATGCGCAGAGGCGGAGGTGGGACCGGCGGAAGGGACGAGTCGGGCGCCACGCGGCGGGAGCCGAACGACAGCACGCGCCGATCCGTCCGGCCGCCGGCGTCGGTCACCTCGACCGTTGCCACGGTGTCCGCACGGCGCAGCGGTTTTCCCTCCACCGTGCCGTCGGCTGCGAGGCGCAGACCGGTGGGCAGGGACCCCGAGACCAGCCGCCACTGGATCGGCCCGGCACCGCCGAGGACGGCCAGCGTCAGCCGGTAGTCCCGGCCGACGAGGGACGTCGGCGGCGCGGTCGTGGCGATGCGCGGGCCGGCCGCCGCCGGGGGAGCCGCGCTGAAGGCGCTCGTCACGCTGAGCATCACGGCGACGAACACCAGCGTCGCGATGATGATCAGCAGCATGTCCACGAACCGCAGCTCGACGGGCTGGTCGCCGAGGCCGGCGTAGCGCCGCCGGCGGACGCGGGCGACGGCGGTCATGCTCCCCGCCCCCCGTTCTGCCGCTGGAGGACGAGGGGCGCGCCGATGGATTCGTGGATCTGCAGGAGCGTGCCGTTCAGCGCGACGAGCTGGGCGTTCAGCTCCTCCCAGCGGACGTCGTCCAGCCGCTCGGCGAGCTCCTGCGCGGCTTGGTCGGCGCGCGCGAGCCCCTCCGCCAGGCCCTGGATCTCCTGGTTCGGGATGGGAAACGCCGGCGGCGCGCCCGCGGACGGCCGCGCCGCACGCGAGATCCCGGCGGTGCGCTTCACGACCCTGTCCTCCACCATCAGCAGGAGCCGCTGCTCGCGGACGTTCGTCCAGGTCAGCAGGAGGTGGCAGACGACGCTCGCGCCGAGTGCCAGCAGCGTGGCGGCGAAGGCCTGCGCCAGGTGCGGGAGGACCTGGACGACGAGCGCGTTCTTGAGCGCCGAGTAGTCCTGGGCCGACCTGATGCTCCCGCCGAGACCTCGCACGGACGCCGACATCTCCGCCGCGGTCCCCAGGAAGCCCAGCGCGGGCATGGCCCATACGAGCGCGCGCGCCGCGCCGTAGGCGATGTCGCTCTTCCCGTGGTCGAGTTCGGAGTAGGTGGCGAGGAGCCCTTCGTCGTGCGCGTTCTCCGCCGCCTGCCGGATCCGCGTCAACCGCCGGTCGACGAGGCTTCGCTGCGTGCCGGATGCGCCGATGGACGGGCCCTGCTCGGCGGCGACGATCGAGCTCCGCTCGATGGCCACGTAGGACAGGCGTCCGAGGGCGAAGAACACCACCCAGAGCGTCGCCGCGACGATGAGGGCCGCGATGATCCCGACGGGGCCGTCCTCGCGCAGCAGGCGTCCGGCGAAGGGGATCCAGCCGAGCAGGTGGGTGAGGAACCCGACCAGCGTGATCGCGATCGCGCAGCCTCCCGCGATCAGGAATCCGGGCGCGCTGTCCGAGTCCTCCCGTCCCGGGATCGCCCGGTCCGCGGACATCGTTCGGTAAGAGGGTGTGTTCGTCATCGGGACTCCTCCTCACAGGCGGGTTCGGTCTCCTCACAAGCGGGTCGGGTCTCCTCGCAGGCGGGTTCGATCCCCTCATAGGCGGATTCGGCCTCTTCCCCGGCGGGTCCGGTCTCCGCCGTCCGCTGGGGGTCGTGGAACTCCAGCACCCAGAAGCGGTCGGCACGCCCGGCCCCGGCACGCCCGGCCCCGGCACGCCCGTCCCCGGGACGGACGCGAATGAGGACCTCGTCACCGTTCTCCAGCCACGTCGGAGCCGCCACCGGCTCCGGCTCGTCCTGGCCGCGGCGGCGGATCAGGGGCAGGTTCCGGCCGCGCGGCTCCAGCGACCAGCGCCCGGCGTGGCGCGTCAGGCGGCAGTGGTCGCGGTGCACCAGGTCGCAGTCCACGGCGATGTCGGGCGCCATGCCGGGGAAGGGCCGGCCGACGCGGATCTCGTCGCGGCGGATCCGGTTCCCGGTGAGCACGATCTCCGAGACGCCGTCCTCGGGCGTCCGGACTCTGAGGAACACGGCCCGGGACGAGGCGTCCGGCGCCGGGACGGACCGTCCCGCGACGAATCGCTCGGCGGCCGCGACCGCCTCGCTCGGACGGGTGCCAGGGGGGAGCGTGAAGGGCGGCACGGCACGGAGGCGTGGCCGCCGATCCGCCGCCTGCGACGCAGGCGCGCCGGTGCCCGCCCGCTCGGAGAGCAACGCGTGGAAGTGCGCGTCGGCCACCGCGTCAGGGTCCGGCAGGCCCAGCGCCACGGTCAGGGGACCGGCGAGGGCGCGGCAGTCGCGCCAGAGCTCGGGACGGGCGGTGATGACCAGGTAGGAGCCGTGATCCACGAGCCGCTCGGCGTGCGTCTCCAGGTCTTCGGCGAAGGACTCGTCCGGTGAGTCGGTCGCCGGGGCGTTCAGATCGAGCAGGTAGCCGCAGCCGGTGGCCAGGGGAAGGTCGCCGACCGAGGGACGGCTCCACCGCTTCACCACGTCCCGGATCGTGATCCCGGTTTCGAGCGACAGCTTGTCCAGCTGGTGGAGCGCGGTCGTCCGCCGTCCACCGGGTTCGGCCTCCACGACGGCGAGGTGCCTCGTCCGGAGCAGGTCGTACAGGCGGGCGGCGCCGGGAGGGGCGACGTACCGCGTCCGGATCGAGTTCAGTTCCCTGGCGGGCACGGGAAGGGACCGCTCGTCCCCTGTTTCGGGCCCCATGGGACGGCCAGGGAGGCCCGTGGCGCTCGGCGCGTCCTGCTCGGCGCCGGTTCGGGCGTCAGGGAAGCCCTGGCTCAGCAGCACGCCCGACGGCGCGGGGATGAAGAGCCACGCGTCCTCGGAGAACTGCTTGACCTGGGCATGAACGGGGATCAGCTCGCTCGGCCGCAGGGCGGTGAAGCCCGCCTCCACGACGTCCTCGTGCACTCGGCTGGAGATGACCGCCGCCACGCGCGTCACCTCGGGATCGGTCAGGAGGAGGGCTTTCCGGGGCGGATCCGAATCGAGCAGCCGGCAGGCGTCGTTCAGGGGCTTGCCGATGCCGTCGCTCGGGCTCTCGCCGCCGGTATAGGGAAGCGGACCCAGATGCACGCTCACCCGCATGCGCAGGCGAAGGGCGGGGTCCAGGGCCCGCAGCGCCCTGGTCTCCTCCTCCAGGACCGCCTGCAACTCCCCGAGGAACGGGTGGAGGACGAGCGGGACGCTCTCCACGGGCAGGCCGAGGATGTACCCGTCGCCGGTCGACTGCGGGAACCGCCGGTCCTCCCAGCTGAGGCCGGAGCGGCGCATCGCCGTCTCCAGCACGCGGGGGACCGCCTCGCTCAGGTTCGGCTGGCGGACGGCGGCGTTCCGGGTGAACCCTTCGAGGTCCACGGCGAGCACGGTATGGAAGGGCGAGAGTTCGCGGCTGAAACGAGGCCCGGGGGCCGCTGTCGCCATAAGGGGCTCCCACTTCGAAGGTCTGCTGGGCCTTCAGGATCGGCGGGGGCGGGAGAGGCCGCTGCCCAACATTGGGCAGCGCGCCCACTCGTCTCTCAACAGGTGTCGGCGCGCCCGGACCGGCGCGGGCGGCCTTTCAAAAGGTGTCGGCGCGGCTCAACAGTGTCGGCGCGGCCGGCCCGGCGCGGGCGGTATCTCAACGCGTGTCGGCGGGGCTCAGCAGGTGTCGGCGCGGCCGGTCTCCTCGGCGCGGCGGCGGAGCGCCTCGGCGTTCCGGATCGTGACCAGGCGCGGCCTCGTGTCGATGATCCCGAGGGTCCGCAGCCGCGCCAGGACCATGCCGACGGCGTTCCGCGAGGCGCCGACCATCCGGCCGAACTCCTCCTGGGACATGCCGAGGTCGACGCGCAGCGCACCGCGCTCGTCGGGGAAGGCGAGCCGGTCCAGGGTCAGGCAGACCCGCTGGTCCAGGGTGAGGCCGGCCAGCTCGGCCCGGCGCCGCTCGGACTCCTGCAGCCGGGTCTGGTACAGCGTGACGATCTTGCCGGGGAGCGCATGGTCCGACACGAAGCGCAGGAAGCGCCGGCCGGAGATCGAGTGGATCTCGCAGTCGGTGACGGTCTCCACGGTGGCGGTGCGGCCGCTGCCGCTGAGCACCGCGATGTCCCCCAGAACTTCCCCGATGGTGCGGATCGCCAGCGGGAAGACCGCGCCGTCGGCCTCGATCCGCGAAACCTTCACGCGTCCCCGGACGAGGACCATGACGACGTCCCCCGGATCGCCCTGCCGCATGAGGACGCGCCCCTTGGAGCGCCTGCTCCGCGGCCCGAGATCCAGGAGCTCGCGCCAGGTCTGGGGGTCGAGGTGGGCGCCCAGTCCGGTCAGGTTCGGTTGGTGGGTCCCCATCGCCTGATCCTCCGTTCCGTCCGGTGTTCGGGCGCCATCGAATGAGACGGGGCGGAGTCCCGGGGCGTTCGCAGGGGACAGACCGTCCCGCTGGTTGCGGAGCGTCCGATATCGACCACGCGGCTCGGCCGGCTCGATCGCCCCCGGTTCGACCGCCCGGTTCGACCGCCCGGTTCGATCGCCCGGCGATTCGGACGCCGTGGAGGGCGTTCCTGCCCGGGCCGGGTGGGTACGTTCCGGATCATGACGGAGAAAGCGCAGGTCAGGATCGGGGTGAACGGGCGGGCGTACCGGGTCGAGGTGGACACGCGCACGTCGCTCCTTGATCTCCTGCGGGAGGGGCTCGACCTGACCGGGACGAAGAAGGGGTGCGACCACGGCCAGTGCGGTGCCTGCACCGTCCTGCTGGACGGGCGGCGCGTCAATGCCTGCCTGGTCCTGGCCGTCGCCGCGGACGGTTCCGAGGTCACCACGGTTGAGGGGCTGGCCTCGGGGGACGAGCTGTCCCCGATCCAGAGCGCCTTCGTCGAATGCGACGCGTTCCAGTGCGGATACTGCACCCCCGGCCAGCTCTGCTCGGCGGTCGGGATGCTGGACGAGGCCAAGTCGGGGTGGCCCAGCGCCATCACCGACGATCTGGCCGAAAGTCCGGTTCCGGAGCTGAGCGCCCGGGAGATCCGCGAGCGTATGAGCGGAAACCTATGCCGTTGCGGCGCTTACGTGAACATCGTCGAGGCCGTCCGGAGAGTGGCGAAATGAGGCCCTTCACGTATGCGCGGGCCACGACGCCGGACGAGGCCGTCGACCTGTACGGCGAGGGTTCCGCCTACCTCGGCGGCGGGACGAACCTGGTCGATCTCATGCGCCTGGGCGTCGCGCTGCCCTCGCAATTGGTGGACGTCACGCGCCTGCCTTACGACCGGATCGAGGTCGATGGCGACGGTCTGCTCATCGGCGCAACCGTCCGAAACTCGGATCTCGCGGCGCACGCGGTTGTGCGGGAGCGGTTTCCGGTATTGGCGCGGGCGGTGCTGTCCGGCGCGTCCGGCCAGATCCGGAACCTGGCGACGGTCGGCGGAAACCTGCTGCAACGCACGCGCTGCTCGTACTTCCAGGACGTCACGCGCCCGTGCAACCGGCGCGAACTCGGCGCGGGCTGCTCGGCGCGCGAGGGCGACCACCACAACCTCGCCATTTTCGGCAACACGCCCGAATGCATCGCGACGCACCCGTCCGATATGGCCGTCGCGCTCGCCGCGCTGGACGCCAACGTCGTGATCCACGGACGCGACGAAATCCCCCTGGACAGCCTGTACGGCCACGATCCGGTCAGGAACTCGACGCTCGAACCGGGCGACCTCATCACGCACGTCCGCATCCCGGCGCTGGACGGAATGACCGGCACCTACAAGAAGGTGCGTGAACGCGCGTCGTTCGCGTTCGCGCTGGTCTCGCTGGCCGCCGCAGTGGACGTCAAGGACGGCGTCATCCAGGACTGCCGCCTCGCGCTCGGCGGCGTCGCCGCGAAACCCTGGCGCGCGCGCAGAGCCGAAGCGGCCTTGCGCCAGGCGCCCGCGACCGTCCCAGAGTTCTCCCGCGCCGCCGACGCCGAACTTGCCGGAGCGGAACCGCTGCGCGGCAACGCCTACAAGGTCGATCTCGCCCGCAACCTGATCGTCGGGACATTGAGCGAGCTGGCAGGGGCCCGGTGAGGTGCGGCGGAGGGGAGCTGGCGTGACTCGGGTCGAAGCGCACGACAAGGTGACCGGGGCGGCTCGGTATGCCTACGAGTATTCGGCGGACACCGTCACGTACGCCGCCGCCGTGACGTCCACGATCGCGTGCGGCGAGATCGAGGCGGTGCACGCCGACGAGGTTCGCGCCATGCCGGGCGTCATAGCCGTGCTGTCCTGCGAGAACGCGCCGCGCCTGAAGCAGGACGAGCGTGACGGCGAGCTGAACGTGTTCCAGAGCCGGAAGGTCTCCTACCGGGGACAACTCGTCGCCGCGGTGATCGCCGAAACGTCCGAGACGGCGCGCGAGGCCGCTCGCCTCCTGCGCGTCACGTATCGTGACGAGCGCCTGCCCGAAATCGAACTGCGCGCACCGGACGAGACGGAGGACGAGAAACCCCACGGCGACCCGGTGGAAATGGGCGATCCGGATGCCGCGTTCGCGGTCGCCCCGGTCCGGCTGGACGTGACCTACCGAACCCCACCGGAACACAACAATCCGATGGAACCGCACGCCACTCTCGCCTACTGGGAGGGTGACAACCAGCTCACCGTCTACGACTCGAACCAGGGGCCGTCCCGCGTCCAGTCGACGCTCGCGCGGCTCCTCGGGCTGGACCGGCCGAACGTCCGCGTGATCTCCCCGCACGTCGGCGGTGGTTTCGGCTCGAAGGGGACGCCGCGTCCGAACGTCGTCCTCGCCGCGATGGCCGCCCGCGTGGTCGGACGACCCGTCCGGTTCGCGGTGACACGCCGGCAGATGTTCGCCATCACCGGCTACCGGACGCCGACCATCCAGCGGATCAGGCTCGGCGCCGACCAGGAGGGCCGGCTCACCGTCCTCGCGCACGAGTCGAACGAGCAGACCTCGACGCTCCGCGACTTCGCCGAGGAGGCCACCAACCCGTCCCGCGTCATGTACCAGGCGGCGAACCGCCGCATAGCGGGCCGTCTCGCGCGCCTGGACGTGCCCAGCACGTCCTGGATGCGCGCCCCCGGCGAAGCCCCGGGCATGTACGCGCTCGAATGCGCCATGGACGAGCTGGCCCGCACCCTCGGCATAGACCCGATCGAGCTCCGCATACGCAACGAGCCCGAAAACGATCCCACGACAGGGCAGCCCTTCAGTTCGCGCAATCTGCTCGCGTGCCTGCGCGAGGGCGCGGTCCGTTTCGGCTGGGGCGCGGACATGCCGCCCTACACGGGACTGGGGGTCGCGGCGTCCACCTACCCGGTTTTCCGGATGGCCAGCAAGGCATCGGCCCAGCGCCACGGCGGCGGCAAGTACAGCGTCCGCATCGCCGCCATCGACATCGGCACAGGCGCGCGCACCGCCCTCACTAGGATCGCGGCCGAAACCCTAGGCGTCGAGCCGTCCGCCGTAAGGCTTGACCTCGGTGACAGCGCCCTGCCTACCGCGCCCCTAGCCGGAGGCTCGAAAGGCACCGCGAGTTGGGGGACAGCCGTCGTCCGCGCGTGCGAGAAGCTCCTGGCCGATCCCGGCGCGCACGAAGCCCTCGCCGACACGGCGGACGAGGTAGAGAACGCGCCCGACTACTCCAGGCACGCGTTCGGCGCCCACTTCGCCGAGGTCAGCGTGGACCCGGCCACCGGTGAGGTCCGCGTCCCGCGCCTCCTCGGCATGTACGCCGTCGGACGCGTCGTCGACCCCGTCCTCGCGCGGTCGCAGTTCATCGGCGGCATGACGATGGGCATCGGGATGGCGCTCACCGAGCACACCGTCCTCGACCGCGACGGCGGCTTCGTGAACACCGACCTCGCCCAGTACCACGTCCCCGCCTGCGCGGACGTCCCGTCCATCGAGGCCTTCTGGCTGGACGAGCAGGACCTGAACCTCAACCCGATGGGCACCAAGGGCATCGGTGAGATCGGCATCGTCGGCACGGCCGCCGCCATCGCCAACGCCGTCCACGACGCCACCGGCGTCCGCTACCGCGACCTGCCCCTGACCCCGCAGACCATCCTCCCGCGCCTAACCCCCCAACCCGCCTGACCCAGAACGGCACAACCCGCCAGCCGCGGCGGCCGAGAACGCGCGGCGGGCGAGAATGCGGGGCTGCCGAGCCCGCGCGACGCCCGAGAACGCGCCGCGAGCGAGGGCGCGCCGCGGCCGAGAACGCGCGCCGGCGAAGGGCGCACGGTGGCCAAGCGCGCGCGACGGCTGAGGGCGTGCGGCGGCCAAGGGCGTGCGGCGGCCCGGGGCGGGTGCGTTCAGGGGCGGAGGACGGCTTGGACGGCTTCCTCCACGGTCGGCCATATGCACATGTGCTGGGTCAGGCGGCCTGCGCGCAGGACGCGGAGGAGGTCTTCGAGTTGGCAGCAGAACGCCAGCCGGCAGCCCACGGCGTCCGCGTGCCGGACGGCCTGGAGCAGCGACCGCAGGCAGCCGGTGTCGCAGAAGGCGACGCCGTCCAGGCTCACCACGAGCGGGAGGTCGCTCTCGGTGAGCTGGCAGAAGAGCTCGGCCTCCAGCGCGGGCATGCTGCTCGCGTCGAGGTCCCCGTACAGGGCGACGACCCGGTGGTCCGGGTTGCGGACCACGATCGCCTGGTATTCGTCCATCGGCTTCGCCCCTGTTCACCGCGATGGGCGGGCGGTCGCCTCCCTGCGAGGCGGGAGTGCCCTCCAGTGAACCAGGAACGGTCCGGCCGGTTCATGCGCTCGGCGAAGAAAAACCGGCTGCGGCCGAGCGCGGACATGCCGAAAGCCCCGAAGGCGCGCTGAAGCGGCCCGGGGCTTTCGCTGCGGGTGCGCCGTCAGGGACTTGAACCCCGAACCCGCGGATTAAGAGTCCGCTGCTCTGCCAATTGAGCTAACGGCGCGTCGTCGTCCCGGTCGGCTCCGTGGCCTCCCTGGCGACGAGAAAGAGATTAGCAGGGCTCCGAGCCCTGCGCGAATCGGTTATCCCGCCCAGCGGCGGCCGGGCAGGGGGCGGGGTCAGTCGCGGCCGGGGAGGGCGCTGACCAGGCCGCGCCAGAGGGCGATGGCGGTGGCGCGGGAGCTGACGCCGAGCTTGGCGTAGATGCGGTTCACGTGGTTCTTGACCGTCTTCTCGCTGAGGAAGAGCTGCCGGGCGATCTCGCCGTTGGAGCGGCCGCTGGCGATCAGGTCCATCACCTCGGACTCGCGGGCGGACAGGCCCATGCTGATCCGGCTGGCGTCCCGGACCCCGCGCAGCACGTCCCGCGCGGTGAACGCGCCCGGGACCAGGTGGCCGCAGGCCCCGCCGCGCACGGCCGAGTCGACGGCGCCCGAGTCGTCCGGACCGGCGAGGACGAACACCCGGGAGGCCCGGGCCAGCTCGGCGGTGCGGCCGGCGCGCGCGGCGGACGCGTCCAGCAGGACGACGTCGGGACGCAGCCGCCCGGCCAGCTCGACCGCCGCGGCGGCCTCACCGGCCTCGGCGACCACGTTCAGCTCGTCGCTCGCCGACAGCAGGCGGGCGACGTCCGCGCGTGCGGACGCGTCACCGCCCACCACCAGTACGCGAAGGGGGGCCGTCTCGTCCACGCTCATCCCGTCTCCGGCGGTCGCGTTCGTGGGCAGGGGAGGAGCATAACCCGACGATCATTCAGATACCACGGGGTCGACCGGACGCCCGTACGCGGACCGTCCTTTCCGGCACCGGAGAACCCGCCGGTCCGGCGGTGTCCTCCCTGATCAACGGACGCCTCGTGCTTTCCGCACCCGTTCCGGCGGCATCCGAACGCGAACGCAACAACCTTCAACCGAACACCGTCAGACCAGCGGATTTCGACGTCCGGACCCCACATTCCCACCACGCCCGGCCCAAAACGCGCGCGGACGCCCCCGACCGCCCCAGTCCAAACGCGCGCGGACGACCCTGACCGACCGGGCCCAAAACACGCGCGGCCGCCCCTGCCAAACGTGCGCGGCCGCCCCTGCCGAACGTGCGCGGCCGCCCCTGCCGAACGTGCGCGGCCGCCCCTGCCGAACGTGCGGGGACGGGGCTGACAGTCCGCGTCCAAAACGGGTGCGGGTGGTCAGGAGCGTCCTGCGTGACGCGTCCGAGGGGAGTTCGCCGGGCGTGGCTGGTCTCCAGGCGGTCCAAGGGCTGGGAAGGTGGCGTGGAAAGGGACGCAAAGTGGCGTCCGGAGAAGGCGGGCCCCGCCAGTGAGTCCGGAAATGTCCGCACCTGACGGACCACTGTCGGAAGCGGTACCAAAAACCGGACCCGGCGGCTATTGACTCTCCTGCGGCATCCGTAGTGACGCGCAATGTCTGGGTTTAGGGTGGCATTCGATGATGCCGGGCCCATCTCGCTCGTGGGGCGATACTTCCTGGTAGACCTGCTTCCTGGTCCGCATGCTGGCTCTGGCCGGTTTGTTGCCACATAAAGTGTTGTTGGTGATGGTTTCTCTGGCCAAAAATCCTTGAGGGTATTTTTGTCAATGCACGTTACGGGCCCCGTGATCCAACGTATAAATGGATCGCCTGCTCCTTGGAACGAGGCGCAGGGGACCGTGACGGGGTGCCACTTCCGGTACGCCGATCCGAGAAGAAGACCGAAAGGAAACCAGTGAAGGCCTACAGCAACGCCGACCTCGACCTGCTCGCCGGTGAGCTCCTGCCTGAGCGCGCGGTCCTGTCCACCCTGCCGATGAGCGGCGGCGGTGACTCCTACAACAACAACAACGCCGGCGGCTTCGGCTACGGCGGCGGCTCCACGGTCGTCACCAACGCCTGCCAGAGCAACATCACCCGCTCCGACAGCGGCCTGCTGCAGCTGGTCGGCCTGCACGCGCAGAACGACGCGTCCTCGTTCACCTGCGCCCCCGGCACCGCCGTCTCGGGCCACTGATCGTCATCGCCGCGGGCGGGATGACCCCGGTCCCCGCCTGACACCGGGCTCCGGAGCCCGGCCCGCCGGACCCTCGAACCGGCGCCGGGCTCCGGTGCCCGCCAGATGAACTGATCCGCTCCGGCCTCCCTTCGGACTCGGGCTTCTCCGTGCCCGCGTCCGACCGAGGCCGGAGCCTCGGTGGGGAAGGGCCGCTGGGAGTAGGCCCTTCCCCATCTGCCTTCGCCCCTCGCCACCCGCGGATCCGCGGCTCCCTTTTCACCGCCCGTCCGCGGCCCCCCACCACCCGCGAAAGGGTGCCATGTCCAGTGCACCAGTCCGAGCCGCCACCTTCGCCGAGCTCGGTGCCCTGTCCGCCGAGGCCCTGCCGCCCCGGACGCTGCTGTCGGTCGTGACGCAGAGCCCCCGCCTGCCCCGCACCGAGGTCTTCTACGCCTGCCAGCACACCTGGTCGAGCGGCACGCCCGGGATCCTGAACACCGGCCTGCTCGCCGAGCCCGCGCGCTCCACGACCACGTGCATCCCCGCGGTCATCGTCACGCACTGACCGCCTCGCCCAGACGCCGATCCGCCAGACGCCGATCCGCCAGACGCCGATCCGCCAGGCGTGGATCCGGCAGGCGTCAGCGTGTCCAGATGCCGACCTGTCCAGATGCCGACCTGTGCAGGCGCCGACCCGTGCGGGCGTCGGCCAGTCCGATGGAGGGATATGAACACCCCAGCGTCCCCGAGTGAGCACGCCGTCGCCGGACGCCGCGTCCTGCCGACCCTCGCCGAGGGCGCCGAGCTGCTCGGGGAGTACCGCAACTCCGGCTACCGCGAACCTCCCCGGCTCGTCCGCCTGCCGAACCGCCAGCTCGTCCGCCTCGCGCCCCTCCTCTACCTGGTGGCCGAGGCCCTGCGCGATCTACCCCCACCCCCCGCAAGCCCCCCGCCTTCCGCAAGTCCGCCGTCTTCCGCGGACGCGGTTTCAACGGGTGATGCATCGCCCGCAGTAGGCACGGCCATCGCGCGGGACGGTGAGGTGGCGGCGGCGTTGGACGAGGCGGCGGCCACGGTCAGCAGGAGGGCAGGGGTGCGGATCACGGGGGAGCAAGTCGCGTACATCGCCGACACCAAGCTCGCCCCGCTCGGCATCACGTCCTACAGCGATGGCAGGCCGCCCCCGCTGGTCAAGGCAGACCCCTTCCTGGGGCTGCGGTTCAGGATGACGCTGCTGCCCGAGCGCGGAACCTGGCTGCTCGCCGGGATGTTCGCGTGGCTGTTCCACCCGGTCGTGCTCGTCCTTGCCATGGGAGCGGTCGCGTCGAGCGAGATCTGGCTGCTGGGCTCGCATTCGCCCGCGGAGGCGCTGCGCCAGGTCATCATGCGGCCGGTCACGATCCTGCTCGTGCTGGCGCTGTCGGTGTTCTCGTGCCTGTTCCACGAGGCCGGCCATGCCGCCGCCTGCCGTTATGGCGGTGAACGGCCCGGAGTGATGGGTTGCGGCATCTACCTCGTCTGGCCGGCGTTCTTCACCGACATCACCGAGTCGTACCGGCTGGGCCGCGGCGCCCGCCTCCGGACGGACCTCGGCGGCGTCTACTTCAACGGCCTGTACATCGTCGCGCTCACGCTGGCCTACCTGCAGACCGGCTTCGCACCGCTGCTGGTGGTGGCCCTGTACGTGAACATGGAGATCGTGCAGCAGCTGCTGCCGACGCTGCGGTTCGACGGGTACTACATCATGTCCGACCTGGTCGGCATCCCCGACCTGTTCAAGTACATCGGGCCGATCCTGAGCCGCACCGTGCTGCGCCGTCCCGCCGACGTCCGGCTGGACGTGCTCAAGCGCTGGCCGCAGCTGATCGTCACCGCGTGGGTCGTGACGATCGTCCCCGTCCTGGTGCTCCAACTCGGCATCCTGTTCCTGAGCGTCCCGGGACTGGTCGTCGATCTCTGGCGGATGACCCGGACGCTCGCCGCGAACGCGACCGCGGGACCGCTGGAGACCGTCGTCTCCGTCCTGCAGATATTGCTGCTGGCGCTGCCCGTGCTCGGTCTGGCCCTGCTGGCCGCGCAGCTCGTCCGATGGCTGGCCCGCAAGATCGTCGCCCTCGCCGTGTCCCGCCCCCGCCGCCCCGCCGACCAGGCCGCCTGAACCACCGCCCGAGCCCGCATGGAGCCCCGACCGTTCTGCGGTCGGGGCTGTCCGGGTGCCGGATCGGCCGCCGTCCCCTTCAGCGGGCCACGCGGCTCGTCCGGGAAAGAGAAGAGGCCGGTTCCGCTGTGCGGAACCGGCCTCTCTGCTGGGGTGAGTGAGGGGACTTGAACCCCCGACATCTTGGACCACAACCAAGTGCTCTGCCAGCTGAGCTACACCCACCATGGCCGGGCTTGCCCGGCGAGAATCAGTGTAGCGGTTCGAGGGGGGTGGTCGCGCACCCGGTTTTTCAGGACTCGGCGATGACCTTGGCGGCGAGGGCGCGGGCCGTCTCGGAGTCGGGGCCGGGCTGGGGGACGAAGACGGCGGCGCGGTAGTAGCGCAGCTCCACGATCGACTCGGTGATGTCGGCGAGGGCGCGGTGGCCGCCCTTCTTCTCCGGGCTGGCGAAGTAGGCGCGCGGGTACCAGCGGCGGGACAGCTCCTTGATCGAGGAGACGTCGACCATCCGGTAGTGCAGGTGGCCGTCCAGGGCGGGCATGTCGCGGGCCAGGAAGGAGCGGTCGGTGGCGATGGAGTTGCCGCAGAGCGGGGCCTTCTTGGGCTCCTTGACGTGCCGCCGGACGTAGTCCAGCACGGTCTCCTCGGCCTCGGCGAGGGTGACGCCGCCGGGCAGGACGTCGAGCAGGCCCGAGGCGGTGTGCATGTCGCGCACCACCTTGCTCATCTGGGTGAGGGACTCCTGCGGCGGCTTGATCACCACGTCCACGCCCTCGTCCAGGATGTTGAGCTCGCTGTCGGTGACCAGGGCGGCTATCTCGATCAGCGCGTCGTGGCGCAGGTCGAGGCCGGTCATCTCACAGTCCACCCACACGAGCCGCTCATTCATGGGTTCACCTTACGACCCCGGGGCTTGCGGTGGGTCAACCGCGTTGGAACGTGGCCGGGATGTGTCCGGGGACGGGGATGCCGGCGCGCAGGGCGGGGTCGGGGACGGGTTCGCCGTAGGCCGTCCGGACGGGGACGACGCCCGCCCAGACGTCCAGGGCGTGGTCCTCGGGCTCGTCCACGGGGTCGCCCTGGCGGAACTTGACCGACGCCTCGTCCAGGGGGAGGGCGAGGACGGCGGTGGAGGCGAGCTCCTTGCGGGACGGGGCGCGGGCGGCGTCCCACTGGCCGGGCGCCACGTTCTCCACGACCGCGCGGAGCCCGCGCAGCTTCTCGGCGTCGGCGGTGACCGGGCGCGGGACGCCGTAGACGACCGCGCTGCGGTAGTTGATCGAGTGGTGGTTGACCGAGCGGGCGAGGACCAGGCCGTCCACGAGGGTGACGGTCACGCAGACCTCGCCGGACGGGGCCGCCAGCAGGGACGACGCGCCGGTCGATCCGTGCAGGTAGAGCGTGTCGCCGTCGCGTCCGTAGGCGGTGGGCAGGACGCGCGGCGTCCCGTCGACCACCACGCCGAGGTGGCAGACGCACGCCTCGTCCAGGACGGCGTACAGGTCGGCGCGGTCGGTCCGGGCGCGCTCGCGCTTGCGGCCGAGCCGGGTGCGCCCGGTCCCGGACAGCGGAGCGGAGCGGGACGGATCCGGGTCGGCGGAGGTCGGCGGCTTCGCGGTGCTCATGACGACCTACGCTAGGAGCCGAGTGGACTGGTGCGAAGAGCCACTTCGAGGGGATTCCGGGAGACCACTTTGGGGACGTTCGACCTGCCGCTGACCGTGGACCGCGCCCGCGACGAGCCGCTCGGCGCGCAGCTCGCCGCCCAGCTGCGCGCGGCCCTGCGGGACGGCCTGCTCGTCGCGGGCGAGCGGTTGCCGTCCGGGCGGGCGCTCGCGGCGGCGCTCGGCGTCAGCCGGACGGTCGTCACCGAGGCCTACGAGCAGCTGTACGCGGAGGGCTGGCTGGAGGGACGGCACGGCTCCGGGACGTACGTGACCGAGATCGTCCCCGCGCCTCGTCCGGCCTGGAACGGGCCGGAACCGCACGAACCGGTCGCGCCGGACGGCATGGTCGACCTGCGTCCCGGCACGCCGTGGATCGGCGGCCTGGACAGCCCGGCCTGGCGGCGCGCATGGCGGATGGCGGCCTCGGCCGTCCCGTCGGCGCGTCCGGACCCGCGCGGGCGGCCCGCGCTGCGGGAGGTGCTGGCCGAGCACATGCGGCGCAGCCGCGGCGTGTCCTGCACCCCGGACGCCGTCGTCGTCACGCGCGGCATCGGCAACGGGCTGGACCTGCTCGCCGCGACCGCGCTGCGGCCCGGCGACCGCGTCGGCGTCGAGGATCCGGGGTGGGGACGGGCCCGTACCGTTCTGTCCGCGCGCGGGATGACACCCGTCCCGTGCCCGGTGGACGAGCACGGCCTCGTCGTGGACGCGCTGCCGTCCGGCCTGCGGATGGTCTACACGACGCCGTCCCACCAGTACCCGCTCGGCGGCGTCCTGCCGGTGCCGAGGCGGCAGGCGCTGCTGGCCTGGGCACGCCGCACCGGCGCCCTGGTCGTGGAGGACGACTACGACGCCGAGTTCCGGTACGACGTCGCGCCGCTGCCCGCGCTGTTCGACCTCGATCCGGAGATCGTGGTGCACCTCGGCACCACCGCCAAGAGCCTCACCTCGGACGTCGGGGTCGGCTGGCTGGTCGCCCGTCCCGAGCTGGCCGCCGCCGTCGCGCGCCGCCGGAGCGACCTCGCCGACCGGACCGCCGCGGTGCCCCAGGAGGCCGTCCGGCTGCTGCTGGAGCGCGGCGACCTGGACCGGCACGTCCGCCGGATGCGCGCCGAGTACGCCCGCCGCCGCGCCGTCGTCACCGAGGAGCTGGCCGGGCTTCCGCTGGTCGGCGACACCGCCGGCCTGCACCTGGCCGTGTCCCTGCCGCCCGGACGCGCCGAGGCGATCGCCGCCGAGGCCGAGCGGCACGGCGTCCTGCTGGACACCCTGGAACGCCACCACGCCGGGCCGGTCCGCTTCTCCGGCCTGGTCATCGGCTACGGCGCCGTCTCCGGCCGCACCGAACTCCGCGCCGCCTGCGCCCTCGTCCGCCGCCTCATCACCGCTACCGATAGCGGAGGGGCGGCGGCAACGGCCTGACGGCGGTCTGTCAGCGGGCGCTCGCCGGGACGGGTTGGGGCACCGCGGCCGCGGTGGCGGGCTTGCGGGTGAGGAGCGGCTTGCGCGGGCCGCCGTTGCTCAGGGGGCTCTCCTCGGGAGGAGCGGGTCGGGGACGGGGGATCGGCGCCAGCGGGGTGTCGGTGCCGGTGACGCGGCGGACGTCGATGCCGCCCGGATCCGGACGGACCTCGCCCGGCACCTGGGACGCGCCGTAATGCCCGCCGCGAGCCCACGCCCGGCGCTCCCGGCGGGCCTCGTAGGACGCCGGGATCGGCAGCGGCGGCCCGGCGGGCCAGCGCCGGGCCACGCCCCACGCGTCCAGCCAGCGCATGATCGGGTCGAGCCCGGTCAGCAGCGTGTTGGTGAACGGGTCGCGGGCGTGCCCGACGACCATGATCTGCGCGCAGACCCGTCCTTCCCGGCCGACCGCTCCGCCGCCTCCGCCCGCGTCGCCGCCCGCGTCCCCGGCCAGGGCGCGGGCCGCGCGGACGATCGGGATCAGCTGGACCGCCTCCCCGGACACCGGGTTCCAGACCAGGTGCGCGGGCCGTCCGCTCTTGGCGAGGTCGGCGGCCACCGACCACGCCGACACGGCGCGCGGGTCGGACTCGCTGGTCAGCCACACGGCCCGGGGGGCGCCGCCCCGGAGGGCGCCACCGTCCTGTCGTGCGGGCAGCCGGACGGCTTCGGGCAGCCATGCGTCGGCCACGGTGCGTCCCCCCCAATGGGGCGTGCGGTCACGGCCCCGCTCGGTCCGGTCCTTGCCTTCTGGCCCGACCAGGCGGAACAGGCCGCCCGGCCGGCCCGCCCTCGGGCCGGTGTGGATGTTTTTCGGCATTCGTGCCTTGTGTCGCTGATGACTACCCCTACGGGCGTCCGCTCTCACCTGGGACGGCGACTTTCCTGCGTCCGAACCGACCGAAATCCGGGGCGCGCACCTTCACGCCCGACGTACGCGCAGGTGAGGGGCTGGTGGGAAGGGTGGGGACCATGTTGCGCCGCGTGGCCGGATCCGGCCGGAGGGTGACCGCCCGGTCGCGGCGATCCGGGGGTGGGCTTCCCACGATGAACCGAGCCGCGTTCTAATAGGGCGTCATGACCGCACACGCTGAACTCCCGGCCGGGGTCCCCGGCATCGACGTGCCCCGCCTGGCCGCCTGGCTGGCCCGCGAGCTGCCCGGATCCGGGCGGATCGGCGGCATCGACCTGATCGCGGGCGGACGGTCCAACCTCACCTACGCGATCACCCTGGCCGGCGGCGACCGGGACCGCATCGTGCTGCGCCGCCCGCCCCTCGGCCACGTCCTCCCCACCGCGCACGACATGGCCCGCGAGTACCGCGTCCTCTCCGCGCTCGGGACGTACGGGAGCGGGGTTCCGGTGCCGGCGGCGCTCGCGCTCTGCGAGGACGAGACGGTCATCGGCGCGCGGTTCTACCTGATGGACTACGTCGAGGGGCGCGTCCTGCGCACCCGCGAGGACGCCGCCGACCTCACCCCCGAGCAGGCGCGCGGCCTCAGCGAGGAGCTGGCGTCCGCGCTCGCCGCGATCCACACCGTCGACGTCGAGAAGGCGGGCCTCGGCGGCTTCGGCCGCCCGTCCGGGTACATGGAGCGGCAGCTGCGCCGCTGGGGCAAGCAGTGGGACGCGTCGCAGCACGCGATCCGCGCCACCGGGATGGTTCGCGACCTGCCCGAATACGACCGGCTCGTGGCCCGGCTCGCCGAGCGCCTGCCCGCCGACGCGCCCGCCCGGCTCGTCCACGGGGACTTCCGGCTCGACAACGCGCTCGCGCGGCTGGAGCCGGAACCGGAGATCGCGGCCGTCGTGGACTGGGAGATGTCCACGCTCGGCGACCCGCTCTCCGACCTCGGCCTGACGCTGGTGTACTGGGCCGAGGCGTCCGACCCGGTGCTGCTCCCGGTCGGCGCGACGATCACGACGGCGCCCGGCTTCGCGACGCGCCGCGAGTTCGCCGAGCGGTACGCCGCGCTCACCGGCTACGACCTGGCCGATCTCGACTACTACGTGGCGTTCGCGTGCTTCAAGCTCGCGGTCATCCTGGAGGGCATCCACGCCCGCTTCCTGCAGAACGCCACGGTCGGTGAGGGTTTCGACCAGATCGGCGCGGCCGTGCCGGTGCTGCTCGGCCGCGCCCACACCGTCCTGGACGCGCGCTCGCCCTGGTAGCCCCCGCGGTCAGCAGTAGGTGACGACGGCGGTGCCGGACGGGGAGAACGCGACCTGCCCGGTGCGCGAACCCCAGCACATGGCCTCGCGCGAGACCTGGATCCGCGCGGACTGGCCTGCCGCCAGCGTGCCGCCGCCGGACGCCGACAGCCCGTCCGAGACCCCGACGACCCGCCAGGTCACCGAGCCGCCCGTCGCCGTGATGGTGACCGTGCAGCCGTCGCCGTAGCCGATGGCGCAGCCCGCCACCGACAGCGTCCCCGGACGAGGCGGGCGCGGCGGCTGGTGCGAGTGCGACGGCGGCGGGGCGGGGGAGCGCGTGGGCGAGACCGACGTCGACGGCGTCTCGGTCGGGGACTTGCTCGGCGACGGCGTCTTCTTCGCACGCAGCGTCGGCGACCCCGACGGCGTCCCCGCCGCGGACATGGAGGGTTCCACGACGCTTCCGGACGGCTTGGGCGACACCGGCTCGCCGCCCTTCGCCACGTGCCCGGACCCGCCGCCGCCACCGGCGAACGCCGCCGCCGCGACCCCGATCAACGCGACCGCGGCCACGCCGCCGGTCCCGGCGAGCAGGGCCCGCTTGCGTCCGCGCGCGGCGCGCATCTCACCGGCGACCCAGCGGTCCCCGTCCTCGGGGATCCGTCCGGAACGCGTCGGTTTCAGCACGTCCCCGTCGTCGGCGTCGCGCGAGTGCCGTCCGCCGCCGGACGAACCGCGCCCGCGCGAGCCGGAACGGCCGGTCTCGTCGGTGCCGGGGACGACGTCGAACGTGAGCGTCGTATCCGGAGCACTACCGGAAGGCCCGTCCGCTGCGGCGGTGGCACCGGCAAGCCCGCCAGGGGCGTGCTGCCCGTTCCCGCCCGGGGCGGCCTGCCCACTTGCGCCCGGTATGCCACCGGACGCGTGCTGCCCGTTCCCCGCACGCGGGTCGCCTGGCGCGAAGCCTTCGCCCATTCCAGGGCCGCCGTTGGACGCGTGGCCTGCGAGAGGGGCACCGGGCGCGGAACCTTCGCCCACGCCGGTGGCTGCGTTCGGGTCGCTCGGCGCGAATCCTCCACCCGTGCCAGGGACGGGACTGTGCCCGTGTGCCGCGAGAGGGTTGCCGAGCGCGGAGACATCGCCGTTTTCGGGGAGGCTGCTCGGGGCGGACCCGCCCGGCCCCGCGAGGACGTCAGGGCCGGAGTGCCTGGTGTGGTCGTCCTGGCCGGGTGCGGAGTACGAGTCCGCGTGGCTTCCTGCGGGCGCGTCGGCGGGGCGAGGGGAGTCGTCCCAGGTCGGGTCGGCCGAAGCCTCCCAGGCGGGCATCGCGGGGGCGGCCTGCATGGGCTCGTTCGCGCGTCCGCGGCGGCCGCGCTTCTGGCGGCGGGACGGCCGGTACGGCGTCGGCCAGCCGTCCGAGTCGAGGGGCTCGACGAGCGCGGCGGCCGAGCGGCGCGCCTCGGCGCGGCCCGGCGAGGCGGCGCCGTTCAGCAGGTCCAGGCGCAGGTCGGCCGGGATCGCGGCGACCGGCATGTAGCCGAGGACCTGGTCGGCCGGGCCGTCCGGCACCTCGTGCGCGGAGCAGATCCGGCAGGACGCGACGTGCGCGCTGAGCGTGCGGGCCTCCGGCGGCGCGGGCGGCCACGACTTCGGCAGCATCGCGCCGAGCTCGGGGCAGTCCCGGGAGTGGCGGCGGGTGACCAGGGCGGCGCGCAGCCCGTCGGTGAGCCCGGCGCGCGCGTCGGCCAGCGCCGCGTCCGCCTCGGCGGGCGACAGGCCGAAGATCTTGCCCAGGTCGGGCGCGGGCAGCCCGTGCCGGACGGCCAGGTCGAGCAGCTCCCGCTGGCGGCCGTCCAGCGCGCCGAGCGCGGCGTGCGCCAGCTCGCGCCGTTCGAGCAGCCGGCCGCGCTCCTGCCGGGACATCTCGTCCGCCCCGGCCTCGGGGGCCTCCTGGCCGGTGCTGCGCGACGGGTCGTCCCGGCGGCGCAGGCTCTCCTTGCGCGCGATCGCGTAGAGCCAGCCGCGCAGCCGCTCGGGCTCGCGCAGCGCCGTGACGTGCTCGCGCGCGGCGAACAGGCAGCCGCGCAGCGCACCGGCGGCCTCGACGCGGTCCCGGAGCAGCCCGTGGCAGTAGTCGAACAGCGGCGGCGCGAAGGCGTCGTACACCTCGCTGAGCGCGATGACGTCACCCGTGCGGAGCGCCTCCACGAGCCGCGGATCGTCGCTCGCACCGGGCACGGCCCGACCGGTCAACTGCAGCCTCCGGGGTTGGTCGGCGGTCACATCCCGCGCCGGTCCGACGTCGGACCGGCGTCCTTGGTTGACCGATCTTGCCACCGTCGGCCCGCGGTTTGGCGCGGTGTCGGATTTCGGACGGCCCCGACCGCGCGATCCGCGCCCCCGCGTCCCCGCTGACCATCGCGTTTACCCCGATGTGAGGAAAATCTCCTTTTCCGGGAAGCGCCCCTTCAATACCCACAGAACGTCGCGACGGCCGCGCCGAGCGTGATCGTTTCCCTCACCTGAACCGACCTGCATGATCACTCACGGAGATCATCCAAGGGCCCGTGGAGCTAGCCGCACGTCCACGAAACGGTGACGCTGCTCCCGGGACTGAACGGCACGGTCTGGTCGCTCGCCTCGCTGCAGGAGCCGAGCGAGATGGTCACGTGGGCGGTCTCGCCGGCGTGGAGGGTGCCGCCGCCTCCTGCCGAAAGGGGCGACCGGGCGCTGACGCTCCAGGTCACCGTGCCGCCGACCGCCGCGACGGTGATGTCGCAGGACTTGGTCTCCGGCGAGAGGGTGCACATCCTCGGCGAGACCGCGAGGCGTCCGGCCGGGACGGTCTGGGAGGGGCCGGACGGCGGGGCGGAGTGCGACGGCGGACGCGGTGAGTGACGGGACGGCGAGGGGGAGTGCGGCGACGGCGTCGGGGACGACGCGGACGGCGAAGGCGACGTGCTCAGCGTCGGCGAGAGGGTTTCGGACGGTCCGGATGACGAGGTCGGCGAGTCCGTCGATTCCGGGTCGCCGCTCCCGGACGGGTGCGGCGTGCTGCTCGCGTTCGTGCTGGACGTGCCCGGCATCAGGAAGAAGGCGATGCTCACGATCGCGATGACGGCGGCGGCCGCGGCGACGGCGGGCCAGAACCTCGGGGACGGGCGCTGCGGACGGTCGTCCTCGCCGGACCGCCGCTCGTCCAGGGGCAGCGGCCAGCCGTCCTCGTCGAACGGCTCGGCGCGGTCGGCGGCGGCGAGCAGCCGGTCGAACCTGGACGGGTCGGACACGGCGGTGAGCACGGCCGGACGCAGGTCCGCGGGCATCAGCGCGACCGGGAGGACCTGCAGCAGGCGCGCGGTCGAGACCGTCCGGCCGCGGCGCTCGCGGCAGACCGGGCACGTCTCGATGTGCCGGACCAGCCGCCGCACGGCCGCCGGAGGCAGCGGCGCGTCGCCGTCCGGCTGCTCGCCGGCGAGCGCGGCGACCTCGGGGCAGTCGTCGCGTCCGGTGCGGGCGATCACCGCGACGGCGAGCGCGTCGTCCAGGCGGCGGCGGGCCTGCCGGGTCAGCTCGGCCGCCCGCTGCGGCGGCAGGTCGAGGACGGCCCCGACCTCGGCGGTGTCCAGGCCGTGCCGGAGCAGCAGGTCCAGCGACTCGCGCTCGGAGCCGCGCAGGTCGCCGAGCGCGGCGTGCACGAGCCGCCGGGTGGCGAGGCGGCGGGTGCGCTCCGCCTCGTCCAGGAACAGGTCCTCGACCTCGGGGGCCTCGTGCCGCTCGGCGGGACGCTCCGGATCGCGCAGCCGCCGCAGGCACTCGTTCCGGACGAGCGCGTACAGCCACGCGCGGAACCGCGCCGGGTCGGTCAGCCGTCCGGCGTGCGCGTAGGCGGCGAGCAGCGCCGCGTGCAGGGCGCGGGCGGCCTGGTCCTGGTCGCGCAGCAGGGCGTGGCAGTAGTCGAAGAGGCGCGCGGCATAGGCGTCCACCAGGCGCGCGAGGGCGTCGGTGTCGGGCGGCGGCAGCGGTGCCGTCGCGTCGCCCGGCGGCGGCCCGGACAGCACGTGCGCCCCGGTTCTGGCCAGGCTGCGCGCCAGCCGTTCGTCGTCCAGGCGGTCGAGCGTGGGCCAACCAGACACGAGGTCCTCCCGCGGGCCGGGCACAGGGGATGGGGTGGAGGAGCGCGGCGGCGGTCGCGGCCGGGCCGTGTCGCCAGGGGGCGCGGATCGCTCGGCGGTGCGGTCCCGCCGCGGGCGGGCGGAGGTCGGACGACCCCCGGGGAAGGCCCGCCGGAGAGAGTGTGCGGAGGCCCGACGGCCCCGCTCCCCGTCGGGCCTCCACCCAGAAAGACGGTCGACCCCCGCGTCCGGTTGACACGGGTTGCCAGAGAAATTTCGGTGATTTCAGGCGCCGGGTGTTCGCGCTGGCCACCGCCACCCCGGCCCCCGCGCGAACTCCGCCATCCCCGTCCCTCCAACGCCTCCGCCACCCCACCCCGTCCCCGCCCTCCACCCGGCGCACCCGCCCCCGGGCCGCGTCCTGACTGGCGCCGGAGAAGCGTCCTGACCGGTACACCCGGCCGCATCACAGCCCACGCCCGGGTGCCGGTGGCGTCATGGACGGAGAACAGAAGCGCCGCGTCAGGGCTTGGGCCCTGATGCGGCGCTTCTGGTTCGGTGGGGTTACTGCTTGATGCGGCGGGAGAGCATGGCGAGGAAGATCTTGCTGATCTCCTGCGGCGTGCGCGCCACCTCGACGTCGCCGTTGGTGAGGCGGGCGATCTGCTTCAGCTCGGCCGGGTTGGTGTCCGGGCCGAAGCCGATCATGTTGATCTGGATCGGCTTGTTCGGGTCCATCTCGGCCTTCAGCTTGGAGATCGTCTCCGAGAGCGACGGGCCGTTCTTGTCGTCGTTGGTGCCGTCGGTGAGCAGCAGGATCGACTGCCCGAACTCCGGCTTGTAGCTGCGCTTCATGTACTTGTACGCGGCGAGGACGGTCCGGTAGATGCCGGTGTCGCCGTCGGGCTTCGGCTTCATCTGCTGGAGCTGCGAAAGGATCATCGTCCGCCGCGTGCTCGACCCGACGCGCTCACCGAGCTGCCCGACCGGCACGGCCTCCTTGTACGGGACGCCGCCGCGGCCCATGTTCGTCGAGAACAGCCACACGCCGAGCTCGGTGTCGTTCGACATCATGCTGAGCCCGCCCTGCGCGACCTGCGCGATCGCCTGCATCCGGGAGGTGTTCGGCGCGACCGGCTGCACCATCGAGCCGGACACGTCGATCAGCGTCAGCATCCGCAGGCCCAGCGACAGCTTCGACCACGCCTGCATGACCTCGCCGACGTCGGCGGTCTTCGGCGGCGGCAGCTGCCGGATCCGGCCCGCCTCCACGCCGAGCTTCGGCCCGAACGACGGCGGCGCCTTCCCGTCCGACGACCGGAACCCCAGGTCCCGGACGTCCGCCCGGGTGGCCTCGGTGTTCATCGCCTGCTCCAGCAGCCCGGCGGCCTTCTGCCGGTTGCCGTCGGAGGTGGCGACGGTGAACGGGTAGTCGAACGTCAGCGTGCCCTCGGACGGGTACAGCGCCACGGCGGGCTCGGACGGGTCGGTCCGGTTGTACTTCCAGAGCGCCTGCTCGGAGGACAGCGCGACCGGCTGCCGCGACCGCTGGCCCTTGTGGAACTGCTTGAACTGGTCCTGGACGGTCGGGACCGTGCTCTCCCGGACGGTCCGGACGATCCCGGTGAAGATCGAGTCCTTGTTCGGGTCGTTGTTCAGCAGCGTGTTGGTGACCATCAGCCCGGCCATGCCCGCCGAGTTCCGGGACGGGTCGGGCACCAGCAGCTTCACCGCGCCCGCCGGGATCATCTGGTTCTTGGTGACGCCGCCGCCCTGCGTGCCGCCGGCCGCCTTGAGCAGGTTGTCCCACGACGGCGTCGCGGTGATGCCCTGCTGGCGCAGCTGCGAGGCGAGCGAGCCGGGCAGGCCGACGACCAGCGGGCTGATCGCGACGGACGTCCCGCTCTGCTTGAGCGCCGGGCCGCCCTTGGGGCCGCTGCGGACGAGCGAGTTCCACAGCGAGGAGTCGGGGATCCAGACGTCCGGGCGCTGGTCGCCGCCCTGGTCCACGGCCGTCCCGGACAGGACGGCCGCGACCTGGTACGGCTCGGTCCTGGAGACCGTCGCCTTGACGCACTTCCCGCCGACCTTGTGCCGGGCGTCGTTGAACCGCCCGGCGGCCTTGGTCACGGCGGGCTCGATGTCGGGGGCGGCCGCGACCTTCAGGTTGATCGCGTTGCTGCCCGAGCAGCCGCCGCCGCTCTCGGCGAACGCGTACACGCCGACGCCGAGCAGCAGCGCCAGGCCGACCGCGCCCGCCATCGGGCCGATCAGCGAGGACAGGCTGCGCCGCCGCTTGCGGCGCCCGTACTCGTAGCCGCCCGACCCTTCACCGGAGCCGTAGCCGCCGGATCCGCCGCCGTAGCCGCCCGAGCCGCCCTCGCCCGAACCTCCGGCGCGTCCGCCGAAGAACCCGGTCGGACGCTCGTCGGAGCCGCTGATCGCGTCGTACTCGTCGCCGTAGCCGGAGTCGCCGTACCCGGACCGGAGGGGGCCTCGACGGGGAGCGCCCTCCTGCCCGTACCGCTCGTCCTGCCCGTACTGGGCGTTCTCCGCGCTGTAGCGGCCGTCGCCGGAGCCGTAGCCGCCGCTGCCGTACGCGTCCCCGGCCGACTGACGGCCGACTCCGTAACCGCCGGCGTCGGACGCGCCGGAGAAGCCGCCGGCACTGGCGCCGCTGCCGCCGAACGTCTGCTGGGGCCCGGACTGCCGGGGCGCGAACCACTCGGGGGACCCGGAGCTCGCGTGCGGGTCGGACGGGTAGCCGCCCTGGCCCGGCTGCGGGGCCGGATACCCACCCGAACCCGGCGGCGCGGACGGCCCGAAGAGGTAACCGCCGGACTCGCCGGGCTGCTGCCCGGAGTCGTCCGGCCCACCGGCCCGAGGACCGAACCATTCGGAGGACGCCCGGCCCTCGTCGGCAGGGCCGTGGGGCGGCCGGGCGCCGTCGCCCGGCGTCCCGTCCGGGAAGTCGTCGCGATGACGTCCGTTCACGGCAGTCCTCGTTTCACCAGAAACCCGTCAATGTTCCCCGGCACTGTAGTAGTACGGCTCAGAGGTTACAAAGACCTCAAAATTTGACGACGGCGCAGGTCATGAGCATATGTCCCATTGATTCATGGCTCGGTCCGGCCCCCCGGCGACCTGCCGCGGACGCCCGGAGCGCCCGTGCACCAAGGGTTCCGAAGGGGTGACCGAGCGGCGCGGCAACTCCCGTCCGGTTCCGTTCGTCCCAGAGGATGGGGGACCGGAACGACCTCACAGGACGGGGCTCCGCGGAGCCGTGCGACCGGGGGAGCGGACGTGAGCGAGACCAGCGGCGGGAGCGGACCGCCCGGAGGCGAAGGCAGGCGTTCGCGACCTGTGATCAGGGACGAGGCCGCGCGGGCTATGCCAGGGGGCCTGACCAGCGGAAACGCGCGGGGCGGGCGCTGGCGCGGGTGGGTGGCCTGGGGCGGAGCGGCGGCTTGGGGCGCCTACGCGCTCATGCGCTGGACGGACGGCGACCGCGTCCCCGGGTTCGGGATCTTCGCGGCGCCCGTGCTGGCCGTGACCCCGTACGTCGCGGCGACCGCGCCGATCCCGATCGTGGCGGCCCTGGTGCTGCGGCGTCCCCGCGCGGCGGTCGCGGCCGGCCTCGTCGCCGCCGGACTGCTCGCGGCCGTCGTCCCGCGCGCGGTTCCCGGCGGCGAACCCGCCGCGCACGGCCCTGAGCTGCGTGTCCTCACCGCGAACCTGATGTTCGGCCAGGGCAGCCCGGCGCGGATCGTCGACCTCGTGAAGCGGACGGACGCCGACGTCCTCAGCCTCCAGGAACTCACGCCGGAGGCCGTGACCAGGTACGAGAACGCCGGATTGGCGAAGCTCCTCCCGTACAAGGTGACCGACACGCGGTGGGGCGCGGCCGGATCCGGCCTCTATTCGAAGTACCCGCTCCGCGCGTTGCCGCCGCTGCCGAAGACCCAGATGGCGATGCCGTCCGCCGAGTTCACCCTGCCGGGAGGACGCCGCGTCCAGATCACGGCCGTCCACCCCGTCCCGCCGATCAACGCCGAGTCCCTCGGCGACTGGAAACGCGACCTGGGCGAACTCCCGTCCGGCAACACCTTTTCTTCCGCGTCAGCCGGCACCGGTTCCGCGTCAGCCGCCTCTCTGAACGGCGTGACCCGCGTCCTCGCCGGGGACTTCAACGCCACGCTCGACCACGCCACCCTCCGCCGCCTGATCGGACGCGGCTACGCGGACGCCGCCGACCGCGCCGGCGAGGGGCTCGTCCCGACCTGGGGGCTCGGTCAGCCGCGTCCGCCGCTGACCATCGACCACGTCCTGCTCGACCGGCGCTGCGCCGTCCGCGCCGTGAAGATCTACGACCTGCCGGGCAGCGACCACCGCGCCCTCTTCGCCCGCCTGCAACTTCCCTGAACAGGCACAATGGGGGGATGGTCCACCAGGTTCCCGTCACCGACCCCGCCGACCCGCGCCTCGCCGACTACACCCGGCTGCGCGACGTGAACCTGCGCAAGAGCCTGGAGGCCGAGCACGGGCTGTTCATCGCCGAAGGCGAGAAGGTCATCCGCCGCGCGATCGGCACCGGGCATCCCGTCCGGTCGCTGCTGATGGCGCGCCGCTGGCTCGACCCGCTCGCCGACGTCCTGGACGGCATCGACGCCCCCGCCTTCGTCGCGGACGACGCCGTCGTCGAGGCCGTCGCCGGCTTCCCCGTCCACCGCGGCGCGCTCGCCTCCCTGCAACGCCTCCCGCTCCCACCGGTGAAGGACGTCGTCGCCTCCGCCCGCCGCGTCCTGGTCCTCGAAGACCTTGTTGATCATGGCAACGTCGGTGCGATTTTCCGGTGCGCGGCGGCGCTGGGCGTGGACGCGGTCGTCCTCGCGCCGCGCTGCGCCGACCCGCTCTACCGCCGCTCCGTCAAGGTCTCGATGGGCGCGGTGTTCGCCGTCCCGTACGCGCGGATGACCAACTGGCGGGACGACCTGGGCGTCCTGCGCGCCGCCGGGTTCGCGCTGTTCGCGCTCACCCCCGACGCGTCCGCCGTCCCGCTGGACGAGGCGGAGTTCGGCGACCGCGCCGCCCTCATGCTCGGCTCCGAAGGCGACGGCCTCTCGTCCCACTGGATGGACGAGGCCGACCGGCTCGTCCGCATCCCGATGAGCGACGCCGCGCTCGCGAACGGCGTCGACTCCCTCAACGTCGTCGCCGCGGCGGCCATCGCCTGCCACGACCTCGTCCGCTCCCGCTGAGCCGCCGTGCCGGGACGGACTGCTTCGGGCGGGACGGGTTACTTGCCGTGGGCGCCGTTGCGGGGGCGGCGGTGGGTGCCCTTGGGGCGCTTGGACGCGGCGCCCGAGGTGGCGGGGCGGCGGCCGAGGCGGAGCTGGGTCAGCAGCAGCGAGCAGGCGACCAGCAGCGCCGCGAGCCACGCGACCTGCGTGCTGGCGACGCGCTGGAAGGTCATCTCCTGCGCGACGGGACGCTTGTTGGCGCGCAGCGTGCTCTGCGGGGTCGCGGCCGCGTCCGGCGCGGCGACCGAGGGGCTCGGCGCGTTGCCGCTGATCGGGGGCAGCGCGACCTGCGGGTTCTTCAGGGAGCCGTTCGTGCTCGGCGGCGTGTAGCCGCCGCCGTTCCCGGTCGTGTTGTCGTCACCGCCGCCCCCGCCGCCGTTGGACGACCTGGTCGGGGAGGGCGTGGGGCTGGACGAGGTCGGCTTCGGCGACGCGGGCGGCTCGGTGAGCTTCCCCGGATCGGCCGGCTTCGACGTCGTCGGCTTCGGGCTGGACGGCGTCGGCTTCGGCTTCGGGTCGAAGACCAGCTTGCTCGTGCCCGAGTCGATCAGCTTGGCGCCGTTGTACAGCGCGACGTTCAGCGTCACGGACGTCGTCTTCTTCACGTTCTCCGGCGCGAGCGAGACGCGTTGCCGGAGAGACGCGGACTTCCCTTCGAATCCGTCCAGGTCACAGCCGTGCGAGGAGGTCAGGGCATGGCCCTGGGCGCAGGTCGTCGTCAGGAGAGAGGCCGGTTTGCCGTCTGTGGTCAGCCGTACCTGGACACCTTTATAGGTGTGGTCACTGCTGGTCACCACGGCGGTGACCGTGAGGGTGTTGCCCGCGACCGCCTCGTCCTGCGTGGGGGACACGGTGAGGGTGAAAGTGGGGGCGGCCGGGGTGCTGCCGGAGGGGGACGTGGTGGGGGTGGGCGTCGGGGAGTCGTCGCCGAAGGCCGGGGCCGTCAGGACCGTGCAGGCCCCGACGGCGACCACCGCCGCCGCTCCGAGACCTGTGATCGCCGGTACGCCTGCCAGCCGGGAAGCCACGCCCGAGCCACCTCCGTCGCGTCGTCATCGAACGCCCGAGACCCGCTGTACCCCAGGACTCGTTCCCGAAATCATGCGAACACGGAACTACAACGGAAATCAACCCCGTGTCCGATTCGGCACAGCATCCGGGACACTACCGTCAGATGAACTCCTCGTGCACGTCCTCGAGTTCCCCGGTCGGGGCCCACGCCTGCCACACGCCCTGATCGATCCGGTCGAGTTCGAGCGCCTCGGCCACCGGCGCCCTGCCGCCCGCGTACTCCACCCGCGTCCAGCCGTCGTGCTCGCCGACGATCACGAACGGCTCGCCCCGCCACCGGCACGCCGTGCGGACGTACCGGAGCGACTCCAGTTCGAAGGCCGGGACGATCCGGCGGTAGCGGTCCGGGCGCAGCTCCTCGAAGCCGTCCGTGGGCTCGGCCGTGTACAGCCGGATCTCCCCGTCCGCACCCGGCACCGCCTCGAACTCCCGCCCGAGCCACCGCGCCACGTACCCGTCCCGGTTCACCGCGCCGCCTCCGTCCGCCGGGCCGGGGTCGCGCCCTCCGGACGCAGCCAGGCCAGCCGGTCGGGATCGTAGACCGCGACGAAAGTCTCCGAGCCGTCCCGGCCGAGCGCGTACATCTCCGCGCCGAACGGCAGCCGGACGCTGTCGACCTTGTACTCCCGGATCGAGCCGGCGCTGCCCGGCGCGAACCCCGTCCCTCCGAACGGCGGCCGCTCCAGCACCCAGCCGGCCTCGCCCCAGGCGTCGACCTCGGCCTCGGTCTGCCCGCCGAACGGCACCTTGTAGAGGTCCGGGCAGTACGCGGGCCAGCGGATCACGTGCACCGAGTCGTCCGCCGTCGAGAACGGCGTGTCCTCGTACAGCAGGCCGAGGGCCTCGTACAGCTGCGCGGGCGTCTGGAGCTCCGCGACGTCCGCCGTCGGGTGGACGAACCCGCCGACCCGGTCGTATCCCTGCTCCAGGTACCAGGCGACGTGCGCGTGCGGGACGACCTTCTGCATGATCGTCGGCTCGGCTCCGGGCTCGCCGTCGGCTCCCGGTTCCGCCCGCCGGTCACCGGACGCGGCGAACTCCTGCCTTCCGACGCCCGGCCGCTGCCCGGCCACGCCCGGCGCACCCGCGCCGAACTCTTCGGCAGCGCCGTCGGGCGCACTCGCGCCGAATCCGCCGGACCGTCCGGGCGCGTACTCGCCGGGTGCCTCTCGACCAGGCGCGAAACCGCCGCCGTCCTGGCCCGGCTGGTACTGGCCCGGTGCTCTGCGTCCGGGCTCGTACTGGCCGGGGGTTCCGGGCTCGTACTGGGCGGGTGCTTCCTGTCCGCCAGGCGCGTACTCTCCTGGCGCGTTTCGGCCGGGTTCGTATGCGCCGGGCGTCTGCCGGCCAGGCGCGTCCTGCGCGGGGACGGGGTTGCCGAATGCGTCTACGGCCTGGGAGCCGCCTTCGCTTGCTGCGTGCGGCGCGTCCTCGCGGGAGCCGTATCCAGCGGTCTCGTCGGGTGCGCCCGCACGGAATCCGCCGGTCGCGTCCTGCCCAGCCGAAGTGTCCGGTGCGTTGTCGCCTGTCTCAGGGGTTGAGCGTCCAGGCGCATACTCACCGGGCGCCTGCGCCCGATACTCGTCCGGCACATTTGCACCGGAGCCGTCCGTGCCGGTGCCAGGCAGGTCTGCGCCTGCTCCGGGGACGGCCTCGGGCCGAGGCGTGTTCGCGCCAGGCGCGTCCGCACTCGTCCCCGGGCCGCCTGCGGTTGCGCGAGGTGCGCCCTCAACCGTGCCCGGGAGTCCCACGCTCGGCGTAGAGCTGCCCTGGTGCGTGCCGGGGCCGTCCGGGCCGGGTCCGCCTGGGGCGTTCAGGGTTTCGGCGTAGGCGGACGGGTCGGCGGCGTCCTGGGAGTGCGCGAAGGACTCGGGGGCGGACGGCGGGGCGTACGGGTCCGGGTCCGGTTCGGCGGCGGGCTGGATCAGGCCGACGCGGACCGCCCATTCGCTCAGCGCGCGCACTTGGTCGCCGCGCAGGGACGCGCCGATGCGGGTGCCCGGGTTGAGGAGCATGGCCCAGTCGTCGCGCGGCCACGCCGCGATCAGCTCGCGGAAGTCGGCGTACACGAAGCGCGACTCGGGCAGCACCTCGCGCAGGCGCACGAGGGACGTGAACACTTGGACAGCGGACGCGCCGCGCAGCGCCGCCTCCCAGCGGAACTCGCCCTGCGTCGGCGTGACCTCCAGCGGCGCGTCCTGCGGGATGGGGACGAGCACGTTCGCCGCGAGCAGCACCCGGAGGAACGCGTCGGAGTCACCGGCGAGGGCCGCCTCGAACAACTCCTGGTCGATCCGGTTGCCGGGCTCGAACTCCGGCTCAGGCCCGCTCTCCGCTTCCGGCTCGGCCGCAGCCGCAGCCGCAGCCGGTGCGGGTGCCGCCTCGGCGGACGGCTCCTGGACCGGTGGGGACGGCTCGTCGATCGGCTGCTCGGCCGGACCGCTGAGGGCGCGGACCTGCTCGCCCGGGATCGCGGCGTCCACCGGAGTGCCCGGGTTGAGGACGAGCGTCCAGTCGGTGTCCGGCCAGGCCGCGACGACCTCAAGGAAGGTCGGCATCACGAACCGGGACGATCCGACCGCCTCGTTCATCCAGCGCAGCGACGTGAACAGCTGGATCGCGACGCGTCCGTGGACACGCGCCGGACGCCACGGGAACTCCGGATCGTCCGGCGTGATGCCCCACGGCGTCTCGGGATCGGCGGGGACGAGCACCTGCGCGCCCAGCAGCACCTTGAAGAACGCGTCGGTGTCGCGGCGCAGCGCGGCGTCGAACAGCCGCTGCTCGACCTCGTTCTGCGCCTCGAACTCCTCCGACATGCGGCGCGCGGCGCGCTGGTCGGCCCAGGTCGCGAGGCCCGGCAGCTGCTCGGCCAGGATCGTCCCGCCCGCCTTGGAACCGGGGTTCACCGCGAGCGCGTTCGCGTCCTCCGGCCAGTAGCGCAGGACGAGCGGGAACGGCACGCGGATCGAGTCCGTGCCGAGGCCGCCGGAACGTGTCGCCTCCGCCAGCCGCTCGGGCGAGGTGAACACTTGGACGAGCGTCGCGCCGTCCGCCTCGCGCGTCTGCCACTGGAACCCGGCGCGTCCGGGACGCAGCGTGAAGTCGGTGTCCGGACCGACCGGAAGCAGCACCTCGGCGTCCGCGAGCGTCTGCAGGAAGAGATCGTGGTCGTTCTCGGTCGCCGCCCGCATCAGGGACCGCTCGACCTCGTTGGCGGGCTGGAACTCCGGACGCGGCTCGGGACGCGGCAGCTCACGGTGCTGCCCCTGCAACTCCTCCCACGGCGCGTCCGCGTCCGAACGCGGCTTGACGACCGGAATCGGGTCCACAGAAGTAGCCCCAGGCGCCCCGTCCGCCCCTCGCCCAGCAGCCTCCGAGCCGTGTGCAACTCGCCCGTCCGCCGCGCCCTTCTGGTCCTGCGCACCCGCTGCGCCCTGCGCACCTTGCGAGGGTTGCTCGGCCTGCGGGCCCAGCGCGCTCTGCGGGCCCTGCGCTAGCCGCTCGTCCGGTACAGCTTGGGTGCTCTGCGAACCCGGCGCGTCTTGCACGTGCCGTTCGGGCTGCGCAGGCTGCTCGGCTTCCGCACCTTGCGGCTTTTGCGCGTCGGGCGCGCCTGGTGCAGGTTCTTCGGGCTTCGCGGGCTCAGCGGCCTGCGGATGCTGCGCGGTTTGATCTGCAGGGACGGGCTGGGCGTGCGGCTCGGGGACGGGAGGCATGTTCGCCGTGCCGGGCGGCAGCGGACGTTCGGTGTCGAAGCCGGCGCCCGGTTCGTCCGCGAGCGTGGGCGGCGGGACGTCTCCGGTCGGCATCGCCTGCGTTACGCGAGGGTCCTGCGCCGCGTCCGTATATATGGAAAGGTCGCGGATCGTCGCGGTCGGATCGTCCTCGCGAGAACCTTCGTCGTCTGCCGGGCCGGACCCGGCGGGACGCGCGTCTCCGGCGGCCGTCCCCGGTTCGGGAGCGTGAGGCGTTCCCGCATGCCTACCGGGACGTCCGGTTTCTGGATGGCCGGACGCGAATCCTTGATCCGGCGCGGCCGGCGGGAAGGGCACGTCGCCCTCGCGCTGCACCCGGGACGCGTCGGCCTCGCCCTGCGGCGCGTCCGCTGCGGGAGGCTGGGCAGGGGCGGGCGGATATGCAGAAGCCTGCGGGTAGGCGGAAGGCTGCGGCGGCGCGTGCGGCGCGTCCTGCCCAGGCGCGGCGGGCGGGTAGGAGCCCGGCGCGGCCTGCGGCATCGGAGGCGCAGGCGGCCCCGCAAACCCGGCCGGACCAGCAACGCCAGCCGGTCCCGCAGAGGCAGCCGGGTCCGCAAAGGCGGCCGCATCCGATGGCGCGGCCGGGTTCGACAGCGCGGACGGGGTTGAAGGCGCGGTCGTGTCGGACGGCGCGGACGCGGGTGGGTGGTTGCCGGCGAGGGGCGGGCGGGCGTCGCCCTGCGCGAGCTGCTGGACGAACCAGGCGGGCAGGCGTCCCTCGATCGGAAGCGAGACGTCCTGGACGGCGGACGACGGGACGTCCACGGCGAGCCACCAGCGCGCGTCCGGCCAGGACGCGGCGAGGTCCGTGAAGCGCAGCCGCATGTAGTGCCGGTAGGACGGCCCGAGGCACGCGCGCATCGCGTCGGGGGAGGTGTAGACGAGCACGAACGTGCGGTCGTCCTCGGCCTGCGTCGGCCAGGTCGGCTGCCGCTCGTTCGCGAGCACGTCATCGATCACGTCCGGTGGGACGGGCACGACGAGCTCGCTCTCCGCCAGCAGGCGGAAGTAGCCCTCCTGGTCCCCGCTCCGCACCGCGTCCCCCAGCCGGTGCTCCAGCTCCGACGTGGGCCGCCAGGCGTCGGCCACGGTCGCCACCCCCTGTTTCATCCCGCCCAAGACCATCCCCCGCCCGACCCCGGCGCCGGGAGGCGGGCCCGTCGGGCACCTTACGGACCTGCTTACGCTACATGGGCGAACAGAGCCAAAGCGCCCACTCGACCAGTCCGCGGACGACCCTCACGCCAGTATGGCGCGGGTCGGTGACATTCTTCCGCGCCATTCGCCGAAGCCCACCGGACCAGGGAACCCCCCGGCACTCGCGAAGCGACGGACCCCTACCCCCGCCCCCGAACACCAACCGTGACCCCCGCGCCCGACCCGTACCTCCCCACGGTAAGCCGACGTGCGCCTTCCCGCCCGGCCCGGCCACACCATCGGTCGGCCGGGCGAGAACCTTACCGCCCGCCACGAGGCTTCCCGTCGAGCGCCGAAGCGCGCCCGCTCCGCACGGTCTTGCCTTCGGACGGCCAGCAGGAGCCGACCGTCCCGCACGGAGCAGCAGGAGCGGGCGCGCCCCGGACGGGGGAGCAGGAGCGGCTGTCCCACACGGGTCGGCAGGAGCGGCCGTCCCGCACGGGGTCGGCAGGAGCGGGCCGTTCCCGCACGGGGAAGCGGGAGCGGGCGCGCCTCGGACGGGTTGGTAGGAGCGCGCCGTCCCGCGCGGAGTTGGTAGGAGCGGGCCGCCCGCGCGGGGGTCGGTAGGAGCGGGTCGTCCTGCGCAGGGTCAGCGTGAGCGGGCCGGTCCGGACGGATTAACGGGTGTGGGCGAGGCGGGCGATGGCGTCGAGGAGGCGGTCGACGTGGGCTTCGGTGGTGCCGATGCCGAAGCTGGCGCGGACGGCCGAGCTCTGCCCGTCCGCGCAGGTGCCGCCGGTGGCGTCGGACGCGCCGAGGAGGTGCCGGACGAACGGGTGCGCGCAGAACTTCCCGTCCCGGACGCCGATGCCGTACTGGCCGGAGAGCGCGAGGGCCAGGTCGCGCGCCTCCCAGCCGTCCACGACGAAGGACACGATGCCGACGCGCGGCGAGCCGTCCGCCCACAGCGTGAGTTCGCGCACACCGGGGATCCGGGCGAGTCCCGAGCGGAGCCGGGCGAGGAGGCGCTCCTCGTGCTCGACGAGCGGGGTCCAGCCGGTCGCGGCGAGCGTCTCGCAGGCGGCGGCGAGCGCGATGACGCCGAGGACGTTCGGGGTGCCCGCCTCGTGCCGGGACTCGGGGTCGGCGTGCCAGTGCGCGCGGTTGCCGTGGTCCTCGACGGACGCGCTGGCACCGCCGCCCTTGAGGTAGGGGTCGGCGGCGCGGAGCCAGTCGGAGCGTCCGGCCAGCACGCCCGCGCCGAACGGCGCGTACAGCTTGTGCCCGGAGAACGCGACGTAGTCGAGGCCGAGCGCGGTCATGTCCAGCTGCCGGTGCGGGACGAGCTGGGCGGCGTCCACCGCGATCCGCGCGCCGTGCTTCCGGGCGACCGCGCTGAGCTCGGCCAGCGGCCACACCTCGCCGGTCACGTTGGACGCGGCGGTGACGACCAGCAGCCGCGGCCCGCCGGGGCACTCGGCCAGCGCGCGGTCGGCGGCGGCGACGGCCTCCAGAGGCGAGGACGGCGCGGGCAGCCGGACGGCGCGCCGCCACGGCAGCAGCGTCGCGTGGTGCTCGGTCTCGAAGACCACGACCGTCGTCCCGGACGGGACGCAGTGCGCGAGCAGGTTCATCGCGTCGGTGGTGTTGCGGGTGAACACCACCGACGAGCGCCGCCACGCGCCGAGGAACTCGCGGACGGTCTCCCGCGCCTTCTCGTACGCGGCGGTGGTGACCTGGGACGCGTAGCCCGCGCCCCGGTGCACGCTGCTGTAGTAGGGCAGTGCGGCGGAGATCGCGTCCTGCACCGCCGACAGACATGGCGCGCTGGCGGCGTAGTCGAAGTTGGCATAGGGGACGCGGCGTCCGTCCTCCAGCGGGACGGGCGCGTCCGAGCCGATGACCGAGGGGGCGACGGCAAGCGGGGCCGGGGCCGGGGCGGTGGCGAGGGCGATAGCGGACATACTGGACTCCTCCGGGATCAGGGATCCCGAGGGCCGTGCCCTGGATCTACGGGATCCGCGCTTGCCGGAACGCGGTGGCGTCCGGCCTGGTCCTCACCCGGGGCACCCCATCGCGGACGAAGGGTTGCCGGCCAGCAAGCCGGGGCTTGACGCTGGCACTCA